>CAWJXO010000036.1:0-143752 GCA_963846765.1 uncultured Solirubrobacterales bacterium | reverse complement strand
AAGGCCTGGAAACCGAAGCCTCCGAGAGATCGGGGGTTTCGTCGTTAAGGACCCTCGGGCCGTTTGATTCGGTTTGACGCCGGTCCGCCCCGCTGACCCCCGACGGGCCTTTGGGGGGTGAATATCTAGCCGTTAGCGGCTCATGTATGCATGACCGCTCACAATGCTCGCCCCACCCCCGACGCGCTTGACGCGCTCGTCGCCCAGCTTCTTGATTGCGGCGGCGTTCTCAGCCAGATGATCGGCTCCATGCAGGAGTTCGAGGCGTCCGGCCTGTCCTTGCCCGATACGCCGCCGATCCTCGAGATTGCGCAATCTTTGATCCGCGATGTCGTCGCCGACTTGCCCCAGCACCACTCAGAGGCCGAGCTTCGGCTGTCGGCCGAAATCGTCGAGCAGGTCGCCACGGCGATCTGCGAGAACATCTTCATCATGCCGACGTCGGAGATTCGGCGGACCTTGAACGCGTCGGGTGCTACTGGCCCGCGGACACGCCGGCGACGAGCCGCACGCCAGCGCCGGCGCTGATGGACGAGCACACGCCGCTCATCTATCGCGTTCAGTGCCGAGCTGCTCGATGGCAGCGCGAGCGACGTCTTGTTCTTCGATCGAGTCGGCGCCGCGATCGACGGCGGCGACGAGCGCTGCGTGCGCGATTCCGAGGGTGGTGCGTAGATTGCATGCGGTTCGAGACCGGTTGAGCTCCGCAAGCAGTTCGACCGAAGCGCTCGAGAGGACAGCGTCGCTGTTCACCCTCGCGGCGATCTGGGTGCGCCGGTCCAGGATCCGCGCGAGCTGGCCGCTGACAACCGGGGGGACCGCAAGTAGGCGCTCGAGCGCTCCGTGGTCGCGCCGGGCTCTCTCGAACGACTCCGTCTCGAGGTACTCGTCGCGGACGGCGACGATCACTCCAGCATGTACCCCGGTGAACGCGCGCAGCACAGGGCCGAAGAACGCGCCGACGAGCTGATCACGGCTGCTGCCGCTGCCGGGGCGGCGGGTGAAGCTGTCGGAGTCGTCGACGACGATGACGGGCACGCGGTCGCCCGCGGCGATCGCTTCGAGCGCGCGGTTGACATTCTCTAGCATCTCGCCAGCGGGTCGTTGCAGATCGACGCCGGCGAGCGTGGACGTGACCTCGTCGGCGAGTTCGGCATCGGCGACCCAGAACTTCGCGGCGAGCTTGGCCAAGCCGACGCTCGCTGCCGGGCAGAGGACGCCTCGCGGCTGCGGCGGTGAGGATCGCATCCCGGTCGCGCGCGGTCAACGTGCCGGCGCGCTGGACGTCGCGCACGATGCTCTGGATCAGGTGCGCGGCGAACCGTCGCACCTCGAGCACGACCTGGTTGTCGTCGAACGCGACCGAGACCCAGATCGGCGCGATCATTCCGCCCGGGTCATCGAGCGTGTAGCGCAGCAGGCTTGTCTTTCCGGAGCCGATCGGGCCCTTCACGCCGAGGCGCTCCGTGCTCCGTGCCGCGCGGAGGACGCCGCTCTCGGTGCCCCGGCGGCCGCGATCATCGAACGGGACGTGAAAGACCGGCATGTCGACGTGCAGCGGGCTCCCGTCGAAGGCGTGGGTGCTAAGCAGCTCAGTAAGGATCTGGTTGCTCATTCAGCGGTCCGCAAGGCGAAGCGACGGGGGGGCCGCCCGCGCCGCCCGGGCTCGTGCTGCTCGATCGTCTCAAGCAGCCCGGCCGACTCGAGCTCGTGCATCAGCTGGCTGGCCCGCTGCCGGCTCGCACCGATCTGACGCAGCATCGCCTCGTCGGACGCAGCGGCAGGCCCATGGTCTGCGAGGTAGCCCACGAGCGCGCCGGCGAGCGGGCCGGCGACGGCAGTGGCTTGTCCCGCGAGCTCATCAGCTCCCGAGACGGCCGGCGCGATGCCGGCCTGGATGTCGCTAGCGGCGCGCACCAACCGTCGCGGGTTGCCACCCGCCACCGAGGCCGCGCGCTCGATGTCGGCGTCGGTGAGCCCGGAAACGTGGGCGCGCAACAGCTTGGCGGCGTCGGCATCGCTCAGCGGGCCAAGCTTGACGGTGTGCTCGAAGAATGCATCGGCAGGGGGCTCCAGGTAGAGCGTTTCTGCAGCGCTGTCGCCGGCAACGATCCACGCGGCGTCCGGTAGCGCCCAGAGCTCGTTGCGCAGGCTCCCGAACACCCCGTGGGCAGCCATCGGCGCGATCCCGTCCACCATCAGGCACACAGGACGCCCCAGCGCAGCGAGGCGCCCGCCGAGTAGGTCGACCAGCTCCATCAGGATCGCCGGCTGCGCGACCTGCCCGAACGGCCCATCCGGCAGCGACAGCGCTCGTAGGTCCTCGATCCAGCGAGCCCGGGAGCCGGTCGGCTCGGCGAGCCGCTGGACCCGGGCGACCAGAATGCCAAGCAGCTGGGACGGATTGCTCGCCAGCTCGCCGGTGACGATCACATATTGGCAAAATTATTGTGCTGATCGCTAGCACAAATACGCGGTTGACACGACCTCCCTCTCGCCCGCTGTTTACGTTCCGCTGCGAATTTGTTTCACAGACGCGACGAATACGTCTTGCTCCGTTACAGGCGGATGTCGCATGCTCTCAGCCATGAGATCAAGCCATCTCGTGGGGGGACGGATGCGTCAGTACGACACTCCCGAATGGACCTCGCTCGAGCAACTGCTCGGTTCGGACGAGTTGTGCGCACAGTTCATGTGGATGCACGATGTGCTTCTCGACGATGGAACTGTGCTCAACGCGTACAAGCATCGATGGACCCGGTGTTACTTTCACCTCACCGAGGATGCCCGTACCTTCTATTACGTGAAGGGTCACCTGTATTCCGAGGTCGATCCATACACCGCAATCAAGGCGGTGTTCGCTCAATGGGAGGGCAGCCAGCCGACACCGGAGGAGAGGAGAGCACTGCGGGCGGCGTTACGACGAGCGACGGCCCGCACCGAATCCGAGTAGGGTCACGCTGTCTGCTGGGGCGCGCTGCCCGAAGGAGCCGGCGGCTCAGGATTACGTTCCGCCACCCCCATCTCCTTTCGGCGCGCGGCCCTGGCGGCGCGGCCAGCCGCTTTGTTCTCCGCAACCTGCCGGGCGCGTTGCTCGATCGTGACGATAGCTTCCGGACGTTCGCGACCAAACCGCCTGTAGTAGCAGTCCTCGATGAAGATCGGCAGCGGCGCCTTCCACGGCTCCTGCTTGTGGTTGTCGATCTTGCCCATCTTCTTCGGGTTCATGCCGAGCTCGCGGGCCATCAGGACGTGGGCGTGCGACAGGCGATGGCGCCGGCGGACTTCTATCCAGATCTGCAGGTCCGGCGGGATGGCGTTGGGATCCTTGCGCTTGTTCATCGGCCCGTGTTTCGCATATCGGCGATCAGGTCGTCGATCACCATCTCCTCGACGAGGCCGCAGGATAGCCGCCGAACGCTGTCTTCAAGGGTCCCGGCCCGCGCGATCGGTTGCCGGAGCGCCGTGCGGAGCGCTTCTAGGTCGAACCGCCACGGCAGGGCGGCGTAGCAATCCTCGAGATCCCGGAATATCTGCACACCGGCCTCGTCGAAGTCGCCGTGATGTCGCACGCGGACATCGGCGCGGTGGACGATCGAAAACAGGCGCCGCACCGCGTCCGACGGCCGTCCCGCCGTGCACACGAGCGGTGGGCAGGCCGTGCCCAGACGCTGCTCTGCCGCGATCAGGACCGACGGGTTCTCGCAGCTGAAGCAGGGCGCGCCACGCGGCCACCGCAACCCGGCGACGGATAGCTGTCCGTGGGTCAAGACGACGTGTGTCCCGCGCACCGCGCGAGCAATGACTGCTGCCGGTCCATCTCCGATCAATGGCAGGTTGAGCGCCGCCACGTTCGACGAGATCGGATCGACGAGCACATTCCATGCCGCCCACACCTCGCGCGGCGAGGCCTCGTCTCCCAGCCCCGCTCCCGCCGCGAGCAGCGAGATCGTCAACCCGTGCAGCGGCGTCCCGACGTCGAGCGCGTGCGGATCGCCGCCCAGGATCCGCGCCGCGAGTACGCCGCGCTGGACAGTCTCCTCACCCGGAAGCGCGGCCACGACCCGGAGCGCCCGCTCGACCAGCGGGCGCATGGCCTCGTGCACGCGGCCCTGCCGCACCGCCTGCTCGACCCACGCGGCTATCGCCGGCCGCGCGACGACCGCCCGATGCGAGATCAGCCACGAGCGGAACTCGCTGCGGCGTTCTTGCTGCGCGGCGCGCTCGGCGGGCAGGTCGCGAAGCGACCGTCCGCCGACCCGTACGTATTCCGCCCGGGGATCGATCCCGCAGGCTCTCAGCGCCGCTTCGAAGTGGGACAGCGCGACACGCAGGGTCGCGCCGGGCAGAACCGGCCTGCGTCGAGACGTAAACAGAAGTCCGTCGAGCGCAAGTGCCTCCTCCGCGGTCAGGTCGCGGACCACCAGTCGGCCATCGCCGCCAGCACCGCGTTGCTCGCGCTTGTCCCTCGCCGCGACGATCGCGCGGTCGAGCGCCGGGTCGGCGGTGGCCGTGCTCAAACCAGCAGCTCGTCCTGCTCCAGCTCCCGCAGCACTTCCCCATCCCACAGGAACGGGATCGCGTGCACCCCGAAGCTGCCGTTCTCGCGGTGGAGCTGGTAGATCGCGAGCTGTGGCACCGAACGGTACGTGCCCCACAGCTCATGTGAGGTCATGACCACGTCCAGGTCGAACGCGACGGTCGCTTCGAGCACCCGCTCGCGCGTCTCGTCGTCGATGCCTGACAAGGCCTCGTCGAGCATGATCAACCGTGGTGCCTCCGACTCGCCGTACAGGGCGGCCGCGGCCGCGAACAGCGGCAGATGGATCAGCACCGACTGCTCGCCGCCCGAGCCGACTGCGTGCCGGCGCTTGGTCAGCCGGACGCGGGAGGAACCGATCCGCTCGTGGAGCGTGAAGGCGAACCACGCGCGGTAGTCGAACGCGCCCATCAGGGTCTCGGCCATCGGCTTGGGCTCGCCACCGAAGGTGTGCTCGCGCCGCGCGGACTCGATCCTGCCGCGGAAGAACGCGACCAGCTCGGCGTGGTCACCCTCCCCGAGGAGCCGCACGTCCCGGCGCAGCCGGGCGAGAGCGGCGCGCTGGGAGCCGCTGTCATCCTCGAGCGCCTCCCACTCGAGCTCGACCGTCTTTCCCGCGGCCGTCGGGCTGCGCCGCAGCACGGCGTTCATCCGCTCGATCCGACCACGCACCTCGTGGATCCGGTGGCGGAGATGGTCGGAGATCTCCTCCACCAGTGCATCGCTGAACACGCGGCGCTCCTCGGCGGTGAGGATCTGCTCGCGGTCGGCGATCTCGGCCTCCAGCGTGTTCAGGATCTGTCCGAGCGTCTGCTCACCGCCGCCCTCGGTGACGTGGACGAGCAGCAGGTCGTCCACGCCGCGACTCGCGTAGGCGCCCATGTCTGCCTCCGCCAGCTCGCGGTCGAGCAGCTGCACCCCGCGCTGCACCTCGACCCCGAGCTCGCCGGAAGTGCTGCGAACCGACAGCAGCTCCGGCGGCAGGGCGCGTGCGACCTCGAGCGTACGGGTGAAGGTCCAAGTTGAGGCCTGGTCGGAGTCGGACGGCCCGTCGTCGCGCAGGACGAGCTGCAGAATCCCGGCCTGGGCGAGCTGTCGGAAGGAGACGCTGGCGCGCTCGCGCCGTTCGCGCGCGGTTTCGTGCTCCCCGTGGCACGCCCGCTCGTCGTGCTCGAGCCCGACGACCGCGACCGCGGCGTCCTGCGCGCCCCCGCTCGCATGCCGGAGCTCGTCGCGCGTGGCCTTGAGCCCCGTCACCACCTGCTCATGGCGGCGGCGAAGCTCGACTCCGGTCGCGCCGAGCGCCTGCTCGCGGACGGCGTGCTCCGCGGCCAGACGGCGGGCTTCGGCCTCCTCGTCGCGCGCCCGCTGCGCGTGCTCGGAGGCGGCTTGCTGGGTGTTCGACAGCCGCGCGGCGACCGCATCCGCACCGCGCGCCTCGCGCTCGGCGATCGTCCAGGCGTGCGCCACCGAGCCGCAGGCTCCGGTGAGCTGGGCCGTGGCATCGCGCAAGCCGTCGAGGGCCGGTTCGTCGAGCGCGGGGAAGAGGCCATGGGCGACGGCATGCTCGCGCCGCGCCGCGCCCGCGGCGAGCTCGGCGTCGGCCGCCGACCGAGCCGCTCCGGCAGCGCGCTCGTGAGCGCGCTCGGCCTCCGCTTCGAGCGTGCTCGAGACGCGGACGGCGTCGAGCGCGGCTCGGGCAGCGTCGATCGGCGGCAGCGCCTTGAGCTCCGCTTCGAGTGCGCGGCGCCGGCGATCGACGTCGGCGATTCGGGCATCGTGGCCTGCGATCTCGCTCTCGAGCGCGGCGATCCGTTCGCGCAGCTGCGCGATCCGGGCCGCGCGCCGCGCCTCGCGCGCGGCGGCGCCGATGTGTTCGGCCTGGTCCTTGGCGCCGCGACCGCGCAGCGGCCCGAGGACAAAGCTCCCGTCGACGCCGACCCGGGGCCCGGCCCCGCGCTCGCCGAGGCCGAGGCAGGACAGCAACCGCGCGACCGCCTCGACCGCCACCGGCTGACCCGGCACCGCCTCGAGCACGTCGACCAGCGAGCGGCTGTCCGCCGGCGGGGCGGCCGCGAACACCACATCGGCGAGCGCGGGGTCCTCGATGCCGCCGCTCGGCGTGACCCAGGCGTCGAGTAGACCGGCCGCCTCGAGACCGGCCTCGAGCGACGACCGCTCGTCGGCCGGAACCTCGGCGCGGAAGTCGATGAGCCTCCAGAGCGGCGCGCCGGCGCGCTCGGCCCTGTCGGCCCGCAGCCACTCCGGTGGCCGGGGGCCGTCGTCGTATGCGCCCGCGAGCCGGTCGATCTCCGACTCGGTGGCCGCGACCGCCGTGGCGGCCGCCGCGCGGGCCGCCGACTGCGCGGAGCGCTCGTCGGCGAGCGAAGCGCGGCGCCGATCCACCGACGGCGCGAGGGCGGAGAGCGGCGAGGAGCCCTCGCGCGCCAGCTCGAGCGCCGCCGCCGCGGTGGCTTCATCCAACTCGAGCTGCTCGAGCGCCGCTCGCCAACGATTGAGCGCGGTGCCGAGCGCCGCACGAGTCTCCTCGAGCTGCTGCTCGCAGGCGGCGCGCCTCGCCGCCGCCTGTTCCAGGCGTGCGGCCGCCTCGCGCTCGTCGGCGCGCGCGCGCTCGGCTTCGCCCGCGGCCTGTCGGAGCTCGCGCATCAGCTCGCGGTGGCGGTGGAGCACGTCGCGCCAGTCGGTGGCCAGCTCGCGCAGCAACGGACTCCAGGTGCCCGCGGCGAGGGCTCCGCTGCGCAACTGGTCGGCGAGCGTCGCCGCCCGCCGTTCAAGCCCGGCCTCGGCGGCCAGCGCGAGCAGCGCATCAAGTTCGTCGCTCGCCCGCTCTCGATGCTCGGCGGCGGCGGCCCGCGCGGTGATCAGTTCGGCCTCGAGCGCACTGGTGGTCGCGGCGGCATCGTCGGCGTGCCGGCGGGCCGCCGTCGCTGCCCGGGACTGAGTCTGGGCCAGCTCGCGGAGCGTCTCGACCTCGGCCACCGAGGACCATGCGGCCGAGGTCACCAGCGCGTGCTCCTCGGCGCTCAGCGCATCCAGCCGAGCCTCGGCCGCGTCTCGCTGCGCGGTCGCCCGCTGAGCCCGCTCGCGCTCGGCCGCGAGCTCGGCGGCGGCGCCGCGCAGCCGCTCGGCGGCGCCCTCGACCGCGGTGTTGGCCTGGCGGAGCGCGTCCGCGCGCTCGCGCACGGACGCCCGCGCGTAGGCGCTGTACGTGCGCTGATGGAACCGGCGTACGCGTTCGCGCACGTCGCGGAGCCGGGCGAGCCCACGCTCGAGCGTCTCGAGCTGCTCGAGCCCGCCGGCCAGCTTTCGCATCAGCGTCTCGTCGACCTCGGGCAAGCCGAGCGTGAGCTGGGCGGCCACGCGCTCGGGGTCGAGCGTCTTGGAGAGGTGGGGCCGGCGGAGATCGCGCATCAGGCGCAGCATCGTTTGGTATTGCTCGTCGCCGCCGAACCCGAACATGAGGTCGTTGAGCCGATTGCGGTAGTCCCGGGCGGTGTCGAGGACCTCGCCGTCGTCGCCGAGCGCGGCCGTCAGCTCCGCCCTGCTGATCGGATCGCGGTCGCGCAGCAAGCACAGATCGGATCCGACGCTGCGGTTGCGGGCGACGAAGTACCAGCGGGCGACGTCCGTCTGGTCTTTGGCGTAGCGCATGCCGGCCCCGACCGTGAGCCGCTGCCCGGTGCCGGGCTCGCCGATGCGTTCGAATTCGAGCCAGGCGTACCCCACGCGCTTGAGATCGCCGGTGCACCCGATCAGGTTCCACTTCATGTCCTTGTAGCCGGCGCCGAATGGGTCGAGCTTCTTCGGGCTGATGTCGCCGTCGAGGCAGAACGGCAGCAGGAGCTCGAGCGCCTTGGTCTTGCCGGAGGTGTTGTGGCCGCGCAACAGGAGCCGCCCGCCGGCGAAGTCGAACACTTGGTTGGCGTACTCGTACAGGTTGATGATGCCGGCGCGCCGCGGCCGCCAGCGCGTGGAGCCGGGGCTCATGCTCGACCCTCCGCGGCGCGCAGCGTTGGAGAGCGAAAGCGCGCCGCGAGCGGCATTGCCCTAAGCCCTCCGGATGGTCCGGAGCGGCGAGCGAGGTCGCAGGCGAGCAGGATGTCGATGGCGGCCGCGGTCAACGCCGCGATGTCGTCGGGATCATCGGGATTGCGATCCCAGTGGTGCCGGTGCTTGGCGACGAGGCGAGCGACGGCGTCGCGCAGCGCCTCGAAGCTCAGCTCGCCATCCGGGCCGGCGTCGGCGAGCGCATCGCACAGCAGGAGCGCGACCTGCTTGAGGGTGGAGTTGGTCGGGAACGGCAGATCAGTGAACGCCCGGTCGTCGACGATCAGCGCGCTGCCCTCGGCCCGTCGCTCGACCTCGTAGCCGGTCGCGGCGGCCACCGCACCCTCGATCCGGGCGCGCTGGCTGAGGAAGTAGGCGCGGTCATCGCCGTCGAGGTCGCCGAGCAGCAGCCCTGGATCCTCGGTCAGCCGCCGGGCGAGGCGCTCGGCACGGGCGCGGTTCTCGCCCTCCGGGGTGGGCGAATAGCGTCCGCTCTCGTCCACGAGCTGTTCGAGCGTGGTTGCCTGGAGCGCTGCGGCCGGGTCTCGCAGCAGCAGCGCGAGCCGCCGGCGGTCGACCGTGAACAGCGCCTCGTCGTCGCCCTGCTCGCGGCGCGAGTAGCTCTCGTGCGATCCCGACGTGTGCTCGATGATTCCCCACGCGCACAGCAGGTCCAGGCCGTCGGCGAACGCCACGCGTTCGCTTCGCTGCCGGAAGTCGACAGTGGCCGGCGGCTCGACGTCGGCGCCGGCGCGCTCGACCTCGTGCGCAAGCTCGGCGATCGCCGTCTGGGCGCCGCCGCGCTCGAGCGCGACCAACGTCAGCAGCAGGAGAACGCAGGAGCGGTCGCTGAGCGCGGTCCACTCGTCAGACGCGCGCTTGCGCCCGCTGGCCGATGCGGGCCTGATCCGCACCGGACGGCGCAGCCCATCCGGCGTGGGCAGGCCGGAGGCGCGGGCGGCCGTACTGCCGACCTCGAGCTGGTAGCCGTAGGTCACCTGGAGGGTGCTGGCGAGCTCGCGTTCATGTCGGCGGACCAGGGCGTAAGCCGGCTCGTCGACGCTTACGAACGGGGCGGCAAGAAGGGCCCGCAGGGCTCGCGTGCGCTCCTCGCGGTCGTCGAGCTCTCGCAGGCTGCTCATCGCGTCAGCACCTCGAGCTCGAAGTCCGGGAGGTCGAGCGTGCCGTGCGGAGCGCTCAGCTTGGTGCGCTCGCGGTGCGGATCGGTTGGCTCGCGCAGCGCGATTGTCGCCCGCCCGTCGGTGGAGCTGGCGCGGCGTCTGCCGTCGGCGCCGACCGGCGATTCGTACGCGCGGCCGATCCACGCGAGCAGGTGCCGGAACTCGCTCCGGCTCACGCGGGCGACCGAGGAGAGCTTGATCGGACCGTTGTTGGACAGCCGCGCGAGCAGCTCGGCGAGCTCCCGATGCTCGGCACGCCGCCGCTCCTCGAACCGCATACGCCCCTCCGACAGGTCTCTGATCTGCGCGCCGCGCCCCGTGCCGGGCGCCCGTACGCCGGGCGTGCGCAGGTGGGCTACCACTGGCGCGGGCGGCGCCTCGAGCCACGAGACGCGTCCGCGATCCGCCAGCTGCTCGTCATCGCCGTGCGGTACGCCGACGTGGCGGGGGCTCCGGATGCCCAACGCGGCGCGAAGCCAGGCGGTGGGCTCTCCGGCAGGGGCGGCGGTCACCTGCGCGGCGAGATGGAGGAGCACGGCGGCGCGATCGATCCGCTGCGAATGGCGCTCGATCAGGCGCTCGGCGATCGCGAGCACAGCCCGGATCGCGTCCACGACCTGATCGTTGAGCGTGCGCCAGGGCGAGCCGCTGTCCTGGTCGCCGACGAACCACGCACGCAGCCCAGACCAGCGTTCAGTGAGCTCGGCACGCCGGCGGGCGCGCTGGTCCTCGACGGTGGCGCCGCCCGGGAGCGCGACCAATACCTCGGCGGCGACGATCGTGCCGACGAGCTGGTCGGGGCCGTGCTGCTCGATCCGCTCGATCAACGCGAGGATCTCGGCCGAGTGCCGCATCCGGCTCTTGCGAAAGCCCTGGAGGTGCTCGAGCAGCGCTCCCTTGCCGCGCTCGAACTCGTCCTCGCCCACGCGTTCAACCGCCCGCATCAGGTCGCCCAGTGAGCGCATAAACGCCAACGCGCCCGCGTGCAGCGCCTCGACCTCGGCCAGGAGCCGCTCGAACGACTCTCGGAGGCGGGTCCCATCGGGCTTGTCGTCTTCGAGCTGTTTCGTGAGGGCGGCGAGGGCGTCCCGGATCGCCGGCAGGCGGGCCGTGTCGAGCCGGCCGATCTCCTCACCGAGCGCGTCGAGCTGCGCGAGGAGCTCCTCGGTCAGGCGGCCCGCCGGGGTGACGTCATACGTGTAGCGGTTGCGCCGCCACTCGGCGGCCGTCGAGGCGAGGCGGGCGTCGTGGTCCTTTTCGAGCGCGCCCCAGGTGTCGAGTCTTGCGAGGCGGTCCTCCAGTAGCTCCTGCTCGAGGGTCAGCGCGTAGCGCTCCCGTAGCCGGTCGGCGACCTGCGCAGGCCGCAGGCGGAGGCCGAACGACTGATGCTCGAGATACAGCACGCGCATGATCCGCCTGTACGTCTCGGCTTCGTCGGCGACGGCGTACCGGAGCACGTGGTGGGCGCCGAGGCGTTCGCTCGCGGGCAGCGTTGTCGGCGGCGGACGCGTCGGCGAACCCGCCTCTCCCGTGGCGGGGCCTGCCGCACCCGCGAGCTCGAGGGCTGAGCGGACGAGCGCTCGTGACAGCTCAGGCATCATCCTGGTCGTTCCGGCGCGCCGGTCTGCGGTCAGGCATCGCCCGGTGGTCTGGGAGCGGCTCGGCTTCGACAAGATCCGATCGGCCCAGTTGGGCGAGTACGTGCGGCGGTGGCGCCGTGCGGGCGAGCGCATCCGCGGCGCCTTGGGCCGCGGGAGGTAGTTCGATGTGCTGCTCGGCGAGCGCCATGATCTCTTGCTGTTCGGCGACGGTCAGTCGGCGTGGTGGCGGCTGTTGGCCGCGACGGCGCTCGGTCGTCGGCACACGTCCACGCTCCACCGCGATCTCAAGCATTTGGGCGGCGAGATGGAGCACCCACTCGATACCGGCCTCTCCCGATGGCGCAGATTCCCACCGAAGGTGAGCCGCTGCCAGCGTCTCAGTCGTCAGGTCGTAGGCAAGCGCCGGATCGCGAACCGTGCGCAGGAGGACTGCGACAAGCGGCGCAAGCCACTGCGAGACGAACGTTTCGTAGCCGGTCTCCGGCGGCTGATCCGACACCTCACGCATCCTGAGCAGGATCGCAATCGATCCGGACGGAACGGATTGGATCGCGGCGCCCGACGTCGGATTCGCCTGCGAAGCACCGTCGGATCGCATTGGAGTGTGGCAGCCGGGCGAGCCCTTCCGGCTGTAATACGCGATAGGCTAGCCGTATGACGATGCTCAGCTTTCGGGTCACAGGCGACGAGGCGGCAGAAGCCCAGGAGTGGGCGGATCGGCTCGGGGTGGACCGTTCGGAGCTCCTTCGCGACGCTCTCCACCGCCACCTGGTGAGTCTCCGCAGCCAACGCGAGGGGGATCACTACGATCGGCTTCCAGTCACAGAATCGGAGCTGTCGCTAGGCGAGATCGCGGATTGGGGACCGGCAGAGGATTGGGCGGACTGGGCCGAGAGCGCGGTCGATGAGGCGCGGTGAGATCTGGTTTGCCGCGACCCCAGGCGGCGATCGCCCGGTGCTGGTGTTGACGCGTGATCCTGTCGCAGACCGGATTGGATCTGTGACGGTGGCGGCGCTGACCCGAACCAAGCGGGATCTCGTGTCTGAACTCGACCTCACCGCGCAGCTGGATCGCGTTCCGAGCGATTGCGTAGTGAACTTCGACAACGTCCACACAATCCCCAGGCGAGCGTTTCGTCGACGGGTGGCGACACTTTCCGACGCGCGGATGGCCGAGGCCTGCCGTGTGCTCCGGGATGCCGTCGGTTGCTAGACGGCGGCGGCCTCATTTTGGTCAAACAGAGGGGCAAACGAACCAGGAGGGACTGCTCAACACGGGTCAGCAAACGCTACGAGGACGCGCTCCAGCGAGCCGGCCTGCGACGGCGGCGGTTTCACGACCTCCATCACACCTTCGGTACCCGCATGATCGCCAAGGCGGACATTCGTCCGGTGCAGGAGTGGATGGGACACGCCGACATCCAGACCACGATGAAGTATCTGCATTACGCGCCGCGGACGGAGGACGCGGCGCTCGTTGCGGCGGCGTTCGGCAGCGAATCATCCGAGGCCGAGGCTCCGACGGCAGGCTGAGGGGGATGAGATGCGGGTGGCGATCGTTGGCTATGGACTGGCCGGCCGGGTCTTCCACGCCCCGCTGATCGCGGCGGTGGACGGTCTGGACGTGAACGCCATCGTCACCTCGGACCCGGCGAGGGCTCGGCAGGCGGCCGCCGAGCACCCCGAAGCCGACGTGGTCCCGAGCATCGACGATCTCTGGGGGGCGACCCCGCTGGACCTGGTCGTGGTCGCCACCGCGAACGCCTCGCACATGCCGGTCGCGTCGGCGGCGATCGAGCACGGTGTGCCGGTCGTCGTTGAGAAGCCGGCGGCGGTCACCGCAGTCGAGGCGGAGGCTCTGGTCGAGCGGGCGGACCGTGCTGGTGTGCTGCTCACGGTGTTCCAGAACCGCCGCTGGGACACCGATCAGCTGACGCTTCGCCGCCTCCTCCAGGAGGACGCGCTCGGAGAGATCACCCGATACGAGTCCCGCTTTGAGCGATGGCGCCCGAGTCTCGACCCGTCGAAGCCGCGCGAGAACCTCGCATCGATTGAGGGCGGCGGCGTGCTGCTCGACCTCGGCGTCCACCTCGTCGATCAGGCGCTGGTGCTGTTCGGTCCGGTCAGCGAGGTGTACGCAGAGATCGACTCGCGTCGAGGGGCGCCCGCCGAGGATGACGTGTTCATCGCCCTGCGCCATGCCAGCGGCATCATCAGCCACCTGCACGCCTCCGCGGTCACGCCGTCAATCGGGCCGCGGCTGCGCGTGCAGGGAACGGCGGGTGGGTTCCTCGTTCCCCACCTGGACCCGCAGGAGGCGGCGCTGCGCGCCGGTGCCCGACCGGACACGGTCGATCACTGGGGAAAGCCAGAGGAATGGGAGTACGGGCGGCTGGTCGCCGGCGATCAGAGCGTTCCGGTGCCTCCCGAGCCCGGCGACTGGCCGCGGTTCTACAAGCTGCTGCGGGACGCCCTTCGAGATGGCGGACCTCCACCGGTCGACCCACGCGACGCCGTCGAGACATTGCGCGTGCTCGAGGCCGCGCGCCGCGCCGCTCGCGAGCACCGGGTCATCGTCCGATGACACATCCTGCTAGGGCTTCACGCCTCTGTACATACGAGGCGTTACAGAGGTGCAGTTCGTTACGAAACCCACTGTGATCGAACTGCAATCACGCAGCCACTGCACGTCGAACACGACCCGGGCGCCCTCTAGATAGGTGCCGTCGAGCGATGTCGCCTGGTTCGTAAGGGCAAACCTTTCCGTCGAGTAGCGCAACTCAGAGCCCCCGTAGCGGCCGTCCCACGAGCTAAGAGGCCCCGAGAACCAGTCCAACCCATGGAACTCGAACAACCCACCGTTCTCACTGTCGGGATCGCGCACAAGACGAATGGCCTCGTGACAGCCCACGCTTGCCCGGATATGCAGATAACGGTTGTAGTACCCGTCCAACGCGGTGTCGGGGTTCCGCAGCGTGAATCCCGGACAGGAGTTGACCAGACGTCTTGGACGCGTTGCCGGGTCCTGGCACGGCACCCGCTCCGTAAGGTGGTGGATTCGGACGTGGCAGGCCGGATGCGCATTGGCCGCGGCCGGCAGGGCAGCTATAGCGGCAAGCCCGATAAGCACCGCAAGCGCTCGCATCGTGCACCGTGCCGTTCTCGCCCGGCCAACCCCGCCAGTGCGAATCGCAATGACCTCTTTGCGCACCCGCGCTACGACAGCTGTCTGCACATTCGCCCCCATCGAGAATGCCCAAGCCGCTTGGGACTCGTCAAAGGATACTCGGACCCTTCCGAGCCTTCCGCAACCCATCGAGAGCGGTAATGAGCGCGACGCTGGTGCGTTTGGCGGATACGGGGGCGGCAGACGTGGTAGCCGGGACGTTTCGAGCTCGTTGCCGGCGGCGGGGCAGACGCGGCCCTCGAGCTGCCTCACTGCTCAGAGGACGCAGCGGTGCTCAGTCACGTATTTCTGTGGCTGCGGGTGGTCTGTGTGGTCGGCCGCGAATCGGGAGTTGTCGTGTCAGCTGATGGCAGCGATGATCTTGTGGCCCTAAGAGGCTTGTTGTCAGCAGCCAGGAGGAGGCGAGCATGCCGCAGGTCGAGGTCGACGGGCTCAGGATCAACTACGACGTGCAGGGGAACGGCGAGCCGCTCCTGCTGATCCCCCTACACGTCTGCGGACCACGCAGTGCTTCACGCCGGAGATGTATGTCGGGCGGCCGGAGTTCGTTGACACGCTCGTTGACTTCGTACGCGGCCGCCCCGCGCAGCCCGCGGACGCGTTCCTAGCTCAGATCGACGCGGTGGTCGCCCACGGCGCGAGCGCGGTGCTCGGTGATATCGACGTTCCGACCCTGATCACCTTCGGAGCGCACGACCTTGTCTGCTCCACGCGCTTCGCGCAGCCGCTCATGGACGGGATCACCGGGCGCAAGCTCGTGGTCTTCGACCACCTGTCGCACGCCGGGCTGCACGAGGACCCGGAAACTTTCAACAGTGCGACGCTCGACTTCCTGCTACGCCATCGGTCGTGACGCCGACGCCGCGTTCACGCGTCAATTTGTCGCAAGCCACATCGAACGTCACTGCTTGTCGTCGCGCCGAGGACGGCGTTGGAGGACGACGAACGCCAGACACCCGCCTGCCGCTTTCCACGCAGCCCGGCGGTAAAGCGCCTATATGGAGGCATCCTTGTTCGGCGAGCGGCCAGCCATGCTATCGGCGCGATGAGCTCCGTTAGCCGGATCAGACTCGCCGATCGGGCTGTTCTGCGAGCCCCACCCGCCGGGGGTGTTGGGCCACACGGCGACCGTGCTCTGGCCTCGCTCTGGTCGCGGTGCCTCGCGCCGTAGGATGCCCGCCATGAGCATCGTCAAGATCAACGCGATCACCGTGCCCCGCGATCGCTTCCGTGAGTTCGAGCAGCGCTTCGCGTCCCGTGCCGGGAAGGTCGAGGATGCTCCGGGCTTTGAGGGATTCGAGCTGCTGCGTCCAAACGACGAGCGCGAGGTCTGCCTCGTGCTGACGCGCTGGCGTTCCGAGGAGGACTTCGAGGCCTGGGTCGCCAGCCGAGACTTCGCTGCCGGCCACACTCAGCACCGCCAGAGCGGGCCGGTCGGGACGGCTAGCGAGCTGTGGTCTTTCGACGTCCTTGAACGCAAGGATGGCTGACACCGGTCGCGGCTGAACCCGGGTACGCGCTGGTGGTGTGCGCGCGGACCGGGCGGATCGCCGTTCGCTTCGGGACAGCTTCCACATAGCCGAAGACCCATCGGCCGCCAACAAGAACTGCCCCGCGGTCCGCCGTCTGCGCCGAAGCTGCTCTGTGGCATGGAAAGCCGCAGTGCTCGAGGTCGGCTGAATTCAGGTGAGGCACCGCCGATCGTTTCCTGAGGCGGCTCGTGATCGGTGGAGAGCTCAGGCGAAACCAGCTGGCTTGAAGTGGCTCCACCTGGCGTCGGTTGTTGTTGAAAACGATCGATCAGCGAGGCGCAACGGACGTGGGTTGTGCGTCGTCAACTGTTGCCGGCCCTTGTCGGGATTCGGACCGTTCTCGCCGCCCCGCGGATGCTGCGGCGGGCGTCGGCCGTTCATGGTTCATATCGGCGTGCGGCCGGGGCGGGAGTCGTGTTGGGGTCCTGCCCGTAAAGCTTCGGCGCCGCGCAGGGATCTCGTGTTCTCGGGAGCAGAGCGGTCGGCTGCCGGTGGGACCGACCAGGCACGATCGTCGTGACGTGCGGGGTGCACTAGTAGTAGGCGGGTCCTGCTGGTGCGGGGGGCGGGGTGAGTCGGAGTCGTCACCGTTTGTGCCTGCCGGCGGGGTCGCGGGCATACTGAGCCGATGGATGGCGTTGTGACGGGTCGGCTTGGTGAGCTTGTTGGTCGTGGCGGTGTGTGCGTGCTCTCAGGCGCGGGCCTGTCGACTGAGTCGGGAATTCCGGACTATCGCGGCCCGAGCGGCGCGCTGCGCGCCCGGCTGCCGATGACGATCGCTGAGTTCTGCGGCTCGCCGCAGGCTCGTCAGCGCTACTGGGCCCGCGCTCACATCGGCTGGCGGCGGATCGTCGCCGCGCGGCCCAACGCGGGGCACCGGGCGGTGGCCGCGCTTCAGCAGGCGGGCGTGCTGCGCGGGATCATCACGCAGAACGTCGACGGGCTGCATCAGGCCGCCGGCGCTCGAGACGTCGTGGAGTTGCATGGAGCGCTTGACCGTGTCGTGTGCCTGGCGTGCGGCGCGCGCAGCACTCGGGAGGCGCTTGATCAGCGGCTGCGTGCCGCCAATCCCGATCTGGACTGGGACGAGGGCGCCGCCAGCAACCCTGACGGAGATGCTGAACTCGCAGAAGAGCGGGTCGCGCGGTTCCGGCTCGTTGGCTGTGAGTGCTGCGGGGCCGACATGCTCAAGCCCGACGTTGTGTTTTTCGGCGAGAACGTGCCGCGGTCCCGCGTGCAGGGGTGCTTTGAGCTCCTCGACGGCTCGGCCTCTCTGCTCGTGCTCGGGTCCTCGCTAATGGTGATGTCAGGACTGCGGTTCGTGCACCGGGCCCAGCAGGCGCGGATCCCGGTGGCGATCGTCAACCGGGGCGCGACTCGTGGCGACCCGCTCGCAGAAATCAAAGTCGACGCCGCGCTCGGCGAGGTACTGCCCACGCTGGCCCGCGCCCCCGAATAGGCCAAGCCAGACCGGCGAGGTGTCGGTCTGGGCCGCCGGCCACCAGCCCGACGGCGAACGACGCCCGCTGCGCGACTGCTTTCACCTCGGACCACAGCTGGCTGCGGCCACCGCTTCGGCAACCGAGGAGGCGCCCGCCCGGGCTAGTGATGGCTCACGGCTGGAGGCCCGGGCACCAGGTCCGGGGCCGCGATTTGTCTGGTCAACGGGTGCCGCATCAGAGCGGTCGCGCGGGAATACGTGGATCTTCCATCACAACACGTGGAGCAGGTATGCAAGGGCCGCAACGACCTGAACCGCCGCGAGCACGACGACGGTCATCACCATCGCCAGCACGGCGATCCCGGCCCGCCGGGTCCAACGAGCCAGCCGCGTACGCGCGACGAGCACAGCGGCCGACGTCCGGGCCTCGAGTGGTGTCCAAGAATGCGAGACGAGCGCCGCACCGACCCGCTGCTCCCATCGAATAGTCATCCGCACCGCTTCCCGTCGCGCGCGGATCCGCCACCACGACAGCTTGCGGGATCGCCGGTGCCAGTAATCGAGCGACTCGACTCCATCATCCAAGCCCGGCGGCGCGAGCAGCCGCCCCAAGAGTCGCTCGTCTGCCGATCGTCGGTGGCTCATGCTGTCCGATTTCTAGCGTGGGACAAGCGATATGTCGAGCGCGCGCCGAGTCCGCATACGTCGATTGGATCACCACGGACTCGATTCGGAGGGACGGCCGTCGCGTCTCGGGTCCCAACCCGACGTCGCCCGAAGCGCAATGCGACCGGCCTGGGCAGCTGTGTCCGGTCTAGCCGGCGCTTTGGTCCTGCCAAGCGGCGCCGCCGTGATGCGGCCGGACCAACATGCTCTCTCCGACCCGTCCAACCGACGTCTTGCGGGCGGGTTGCGAAACCTGATCGTGGTCGGCCGACGAGTCGCGATCCTCCCTGGGTTTCTGTCCGCGCGCCCGGGCCACCCACGCGGCTCTGGCGCCGCGCGCTGACGCTCGCGGCGGGGCCGCCGTGCGGGTTGGCGGTTCGATCTTCCCGACCGCATCCATGGCGATCATGAGCCATTACTGCGACACCGCAGTGGAACCGTTGACGCGCACGCACGCGTGCGCACTACGGCCGAGCCGCTGAACCCGGCTTGTGTTGGCGCGATGCGCGCGAGCACGCGGAGACGCCGCCGGTAGACCCGAGCGCGGTCCGCGGTCGATGTGCGACGATCGCCCGATGACGGTCGAAGGGCTGGTCACTCGGCTTGGCTCCGACGGGCGGGAGTTGCTCGAGGCTCTGCTTCAGAGCACCGCCGAGGCGGTGTACGCCGTTGATCACGCCGGTCGGGTGCTGTACGCCAATCCCGCGGCGGTCTTGACCCTCGGCTTCGACTCAGAGGATGAACTGGTCGGCCACCCGAGCCACGCCATGATTCACTACGCCCGTCCGGACGGGTCACCTTTTCCGGAATCCGAGTGCCCGCTCCTGCGGCCGCGAGCCACCGGCCAGGCGGTGCGGGTCGACGAGGACTGGTTCATTCGGCGCGACGGAGCGTTCGTCCCGGTTGCGTACTCGTCGGCGCCTGTCAGCGTGGCCGGTCAGCGGGGGGCGGTGGTCGTGTTTCGCGACATTTCCGAGCAGCGGCGCGCCGAGGCGGACCGGCGGCAGGCCGAATCGGTTCGTGCTTCGCGCGTGCGCATCGTCCAGGCCGCGCTCGAGGAGCGGCGCCGGCTTGGACGCGATCTGCACGACGGGGCCCAGCAGCGGCTGATCAACGTGATCTTCGCCCTTCAGGCCGCGACACGCGGGGAGGTCGGCGCGGAGGCGCGCCGCGCGATCGCGGACGCGATCGAGGAGACCCAGAGGGCGATCAGTGACCTGCGTGACCTTGGCGCTGGGCTGCATCCCTCGGTACTCACAGATCGCGGATTACGGGCGGCGATCACCTCGCTCACAGCTCGCGCACCCGTTCCGGTCGCAGTCGATGTCCCGGATAGGCGTTTGGTCGCCATCGTCGAGAGCACGGCGTATTTCATCGTTGCCGAAGCGCTCGCGAATGTGGCAAAGCATGCCGAGGCGTCGGAGGCGAGCGTGCGGATCTGGGTCGAGGCTGCGTGCCTCACGGTCGAGGTCAGCGACGATGGTCGCGGTGGAGCGGTCGCCGAGGTTGCGAGCGGCTCGGGACTCGCCGGTCTGCAGGACCGAGTCGCCGCCACCGGTGGGACATTGTCAATCGAGTCGCCGGTTGGTCGGGGGACCAAGCTGCTGGCGGCGTTGCCGCTCGAGCCGGCGGTCAGCTCGGCCGCAGGAGCGTGAGTACAGCCAGCACGCGCCGGTGCTCGAGCGGTTCGTTCCCGAGGCCGAGCTTGAGGAAGATCCGTCCGACGTGCTTCTCCACCGCCGCGAGCGTCACGTGGAGGGTCTCGGCGATTCCGAGGTTTGACTTGCCCTCTGCCATCAGCGTGAGGACCTGCCGTTCGCGGGGGGTCAGGGCGTCGAGCGGGTCGTGCTTGCGCCGGCGGCCGATCATCAGCGCGACTATCTCCGGATCGAGCGCGGACCCGCCGGTGGCCACGCGGCGGACGGCGTCGGTGAACGAGCCGATGTCCGCGACGCGGTCTTTCAGCAGATAGCCGACGCCGCGGGCGTCGTTGCCGATCAGATCCATCGCGTAGGCCTCGTCGCGGAACTGGGAGAGCATAAGAATGCCCGTATCGGGATGCTCGCGGCGGATCGTGATCGCCGCCCGCAGGCCGTCGTCCGTGTTGTCGGGCGGCATCCGCACGTCGATGACAGCGACATCGGGACGGTGCGCGCCGACCTTGCGCCGGAGATCCACGGCATCCGCGCACTGAGCGACGACCTCGAACCCGTTTTCGGTCAGCAGCCGGGTCAGCCCCTCGCGCAGGAGCAGCTGATCCTCGGCCACCACGACTCGGAGCGGGGTCATGTCTCAGGACCGATGGTAGGGCTAGCCCGACATCGACCGTCGGGCGCACCGAGTTCGTTTGGCGGCTCACCGGGCAGACGTCGCGCGCTTCGGAAGGGATGCTGACTGAAGACCATTACCGACCCCTCAAGGAATCAAGATCATGTCTGAGTCGACTCTCCCTCGATCGTCTGAAACAGCGAACCGGGCACCCACGTGGGGTGACATCGGGATGCTCGTCCTGCGCTACGGCATCGGCATCGCGATGGTTCTCGGCGGCCTTGTCGTTCTGATCACCTCGCCCGCCGGTCTCGGGGTCGACGGCTTCGCGATGGCCGCCGGCGGAGGCCTGTCCGTGCTGTTGCTCAACTTCATGTACCGCCTCAGCCTGACCAGCGAGCGCGACCGCCTCGAGGAAGAACGCGCCCGACAGTACTTCGATGAGCACGGCGAGTGGCCGGAGGAAGAGGAGCGCATCCCGGGACGCCAGTGGACGCTCCCGGCCGGAGCGGTGATGGCGAACGGCGAGATAGTGCGTTGCGGCATCACTGCACCCGGGACTACCGGCGCCCCGCCGGCTCAGTAGCCATGGCCGCACCGATTGCAGTAGCCGGCCACTGAGGACACCGAGCCGCGCCGTCTCGAGCCTACCGGCTGCTTCACCAACCCTTGTGACACCAACAGGACCACCGATGCTGACCAATACGTTCACCCGATGGTCGCGGCGGCGGACAGCCGCGACGGCAGCGCTGGGGATCGCGGTCGCAGGCGCGAGCTGCATTGCCGCGCCGGCGCAGGCGGCCCCGATTCCGAAACGCGTCCTCGCCTCGCGGGCGTGGCACCCGGCCTGCGGACCTAACTTGGGATAGCAGTTCCTGGGTTCGCTAAGCGGGTGCGGACTTAAGGTGGGATGAGGACTCGTGGCGAGCGCGTCTCGCGGGCCTGACCGAGAACCAGATCGTCTGGCGGCATTCGAGGCAATCCCCGGCGTTCAGGATGTGGGAGGACTTCAGCGAGCGCGTCGCATGGACGGTTCGGCAGCTCGGACGCACAAACGTGCTTGTTGCGCCGCGGCGCGGGCACCACGCCGGTTCGGCCCGTTAGGATCGCTCGCGCACTTCGCGTACACCCCTCGGCAGCAGAAAGCGAGACGCAGACCGTGGCCGACTACAACCCTTACGAGCACCTGCCCCAGGTCGCGTCGTTCGAGCTGACCAGCGAGGACGTGCGAGATGGTGAGGAGCTCCGGCAACCCCAGTGGAGCGGCCTGTTCGGCGCGGGCGGCGAGGACGTATCGCCGCAGTTGGCGTGGAGCGGATTCCCGGACGGCACCAAGAGCTTCGCGGTCACGTGCTATGACCCCGAGGCACCGACCGCCAGCGGCTTCTGGCACTGGGCGGTCGTCGACATCCCGGCGAACGTGACTGAGCTTCCGCGCGGTGCAGGCGATGAGCAGGGGAGCGGCCTTCCGTCAGGGGCGTTCCAGCTGCGCAACGACGCCGGTGTCAGGCAGCACGTCGGGGCCGCGCCGCCGCCGGGGCACGGCCGCCACCACTATTACTACGTCGTCCACGCCGTCGACGTCGAGTCGCTGGGAATCGACAAGGACGCTACGCCCGCCTTCCTCGGCTTCAACCTGTTCTCGCACACGCTCGGCCGCGCGATGATCGTCGCCTGGTACGAAGCCCCGGACAACTAGTCCTCGCGGCCAGTACGCGTCTTCTCCCCACGCCGGGGTAGCGCAGTCACCGACCCGCCGGCGGGTTATCCCGACCCAGCTTGTCGACCGCCGCCTTTCTCCGGACTCGATCGGGACCGGCCGCTGGTTGTTACGCCCGAAGTCCACGAGGTAGTCCTTCGTCGCGCAAGACAACAAGCCGGGCGCGATAACGAGCGCCTACGGTCGCCCCGCGCGTGGCCCCGGGCTCATCTAAGACGGGAGGAGCGATGCCCTAATTGATGGCTCGACGAGACCCCGTCGAGCACCACCTGTCCCTATAAACGCGTCGACCCCGAGGTGATAGCTCGGGGCCGACAGGAAGACCTCGAAACGGAGGTGACGATGTCGACTGACCCAACTCCTGGGCCTTACCGCGCGACGCATCCGACCGTCGGACGGGCGGCATAGGCTTCGAGCATGCCCAAATCCTGACTCAGCTGTTGGAGGTGCTCGCGCCCCCCGCGCGGGCGGCTGGACTGATTCCGGCGATGGGCGGGTTCACCCTCGGGGAGTCCGAGCAGGACTACCGGGTGCCCGACGGAGGCCTGCACCGAGCCGGTGCCGCCGGAGTGTGGCTACCCACCGCCGCCTTGGTGGTCGAGGTGGTATCGCCGAGCGATGAGACCTACGCCAAGCTTGCGTTCTATGCGCGGCACCGAGTTGACGAGGTCCTGATCGTTGATCCCGACACGCGCAGCGTCGAGTGGCTTGGGCTCGAACCTGGTGAGTATTCGCTGGTCCGGGGGTGACACGCGCGTAGGGGATGCTCATCCCGAAATGCTCGGGTCGACCTCGCGCCCGGCGTGACGCGCGGCGTCCTGGATCCGGCGACGGGCGGGCTCTGCCTCGACGGGGGTCAGCTGCGCTCCGAGCCATCCGTCGGCGACCCGTCCCACGCGATCGAGCGCCCGGGGTCCGCGTCCGCCCAGCCAGACCTCCAGCGGATCCTGGACCGGACGCGCGGCCGAGGGGCACGAGGTTGGTACCAACATGTAGGCGGCGCGTGCGTCCCGCGGCGAGCGCCAGCGCGAGCAGCGGGTCGAGCACCGGGGCGGCCGGAAGGTCCGACAACCACATCCCGTCGAAGCCCGCCGCCTAGAGCGCCTCGGCGAACGCCGCCACCTCCGCTCCCGAGAGAGATCCGGCCTGCGGGCCGACGGCGAAGCGAATCTTCATGCCCTCACAGCCTACGACCGCACGACAGGCCGGTTGCGTCTCGGGCGAGGAAGCCACGCCGAACCAGCGCCGGCGCGGGCTGTCGAGCTGGTCTAGGCTGGTGGACCCCGCGCGCTCTCTAGGGGCGTGCGGGAGGGTCCGCGACCGTGGCGCAAACAAGCTGGTCGCGGACCCGCCCACGCGTGCCATTAGGGGCAAATGCACGCGCAGTGCGTCCGTGCGGTGGCAACCCTAACCAGGCACGTTGCCGATCTGCACGACCTGCGAGGGTTTTGGCACAAGCTCCGAGGTCGTTTGTTCGGAATTTCGTCGGATTGATTCTCGAAAGTGACAGAGTTGTCACATCACTCGGATCGCAAGGTGTGTCCGGAGGGTGGGCGTGGGGACGACCGGAAGCCTCACTACCTCGATCCAATCCGTGACGTTGGGTGACGTGGTGGGGCCGGTGGGGACGGTCGACGCGCACCTCGCGTCTGCCGAGGAGCGCTACCGCGAGGCCATCTGGTCCTCCGCGGCCGTCCTGGGGTGCGAGTTGATCGAGGACGCGAGGTGAGAGCCAGTGACGCCGGCCGCCGGAGACGCCGCGTGGGGGCGTGCGCCGACGCACGCGTTTCACGTGCGCGGTCCGGATCTGGCACGGCCCGAACGACCACTACGGCATCGCGACGTCTACCTGTCCGCGGCCCGAGCCGGCCCAGCAAGTTAGAAGCAGCGCTTATGAATCGGGTCGCTCATTGGTCTTTGACTTCTAGATCGTGAGCGATCATCCTTGCGTCCGCAGTACCTCTCCTCCCTCTGAGCGCGCTCCGAGCCCGGCCTCATATCCCGCCGGTACCGGGGCGCTCTCGCTTTAAGCGCCGTCTGGCGCTCGCGGCCGCACGGCGTCTACGCCCGTCGGTCGTCGGTCAAGCATTTCAACGTGTACGCGGATCGGAGCCGCCGTTACGCCTGTCGACTGCGGCCCATGAGCCAGCCGTCGCAGAGCGGGCGCCGGTCGACGTCGAAGGCGTGCCGCAACACATCATCGTTCGTCGCGCGCCGGTGGGCGGCGAAGCGGGCGGCACCAAAGTTCCGATCCGAGCCCCTGGTGCCGCCCTTGCCCCCACGATAATCCTCAACGGATGCGTGGCGCCAGGGTTGCGGCGCAGCCCACTCGAACATGCGTCCACGACTCGACGCACCGCATATCTCGCCGCGTCGTCTACACGCGATCCCGACCCCGGTGAAGGAAGGACCGATGCCCTGATCGATCGCTCGGCGCCATGTGTCTACGTCGAGCACCAAGTGTCCCGACAAAAGCGTCGACCCCGAGGTGATAGCTCGGGGCCGACCAAAAGACCTCGAAAGGAGGTCCAAACAGTGCCAAGGAATCGTATCGCCGCCACGGGCGGCGATCCACCCGTCGAGCGACCGAGCCGGCGAAGGAGGCGGGGGAAAGGCGCCGAGGTCCGGCGCACCCTGCGCGCCCTCGGTCGGCTGGCCCGCGCGCGCCGGCGAATCGAGCACGTGCCGACGCGCATGCAGATGCGCGATGGCGCACGTCGACGGCCGGGAGCCGAGCTCCTACCTGCTCGACCCGAAGGCAGCATCCTGGGCAGAGGCCGATGGCGCAATCAGCGGGCCGGGGGCGGAGCAGATCGCGCGGCACGTCAGGCGGGCGCTCGCCCGGGTCCGCCCAGGCCTGACCGTCTGATCGGTCGCGGCGGCACGGTGTGGTCGTGCCGCGGCGTGCAACCTTGCGCGGGCGGACATGATCGCCTGGCTACAGTGACCCGCGTGAGCAAGCCGCGAGTGCTCGTCACGTTCGAGCCGGACCCGCCGATGCGAGACGTGATCGGGGCGAGCCTGAACGGAGTCGCCGAGCTCGCGTACCTGAGCGAGGCCAAGGCCCGGACGGGGGAGGAGCTGGCGTCGGTCGACGCGGTGCTGGCCTGGATGCTCGGCGCCGAGCTCAGTCCCGACGAGCTTGCCCAGCTCGGCTCGGGAAGCCTGATTCAGCTGATGTCGGCCGGGGTCGACCGCGTTCCGTTCGATCAGATCCCGGACGGCGTGACGGTGGCCTCCAACGCCGGCGCCTACGCGGAGCCGATGGCCGAGCACGTGCTCGCGCTGGCCCTGGCGCTGGCCAAGCGGCTGCCGCAGGAGCACGCCGCGCTGGCCCGAGGGGTGTTCGACCAGGAGACGCCGACCCGCTCGATCCGCGGCTCGCTGGTCGGGGTCCTCGGGTTCGGCGGCATCGGCCAGGCCAGCGCGAGGCTGTTCCAGGCGCTCGGCGCGCGCGTGCACGCGATCAACCGCTCCGGCCGCACGGATGCCCCCGTCGACCGGGTCGGGACGATGGAGGAAATGGATGCGCTGATCGGCGAGGCCGACATCGTGGTCGTCTCGCTCCCGCTGACGCGAGCCACCGACCGGCTGATCGGGCGGCGCGAGCTGTCGCTGATGAAGCCCGACGCGATCCTCGTCAACGTGGCCCGAGCGGCGATCATCGACGAGGACGCCCTGTATAAGCACCTCGAGAGCAACCCGTCGTTCTCGGCGGGCATCGACGCGTGGTGGCAGGAGCCGCGGGGTCAGGGCGCGTTCGCCACGCGGCGGCCGTTCCTGGAGCTCCCGAACGTGATCGGGTCACCACACAACTCCGCGATGGTCGCCGGATCGCTCACCGAATCGGCGGCACGCGCGGCCGACAACGTGGCGCGCCACCTCCGCGGCGAACCGGTGCGGAACCTGGTCGATCGCTCCGACTACGTCGCCTGATCCACCCGCGCACGAGAGGCGTGGCTTCGGTCCGAGCCCGGTGGCTACTCTTGTAGCCACGGGGACTCGCTCGGGCCGCGGAGGAACACTGCACGATCGCTGGCGCTTGCTCGGGCGAGCCCGTCAGCAGCCGCAGCGCCGGCTGGGCCCGGCTGAGCCGGGGCAGCCCTAGACCTGGCCCTCGTCGGCCTCGCCGCGAGTGACCGGCCGGCACGTCGCCGTCCCAGACCCCGACGGCGGGCTCACGCGTACCGGTGTAGCTCGTCTCCAGGAGCGCGTCGAAGTCCGAGCGCTTGGTCCTCACCCGTCGGCCGATTCGGATCGCGGGGAGATAGTCATCGTCGATCCAGTTTTTCAGGATCCCCTGAAGGCGCACTTCGCCGCACCGATCACCGAGGCTGATTTTGTTCGGTGTGTCTTTTTAGCCGGGCTTTCCGTCTGGTGCGCGGCTTACCGTCTGTGCCGTGCTCGATTTGGACTTGGGGGCCAATCAGCCGGGCTTTCGCCCGTTCCTGGTGCGAGGAGACGCGTGGGCGTATTGGACGGTGTACGACGGGGCGTACGAGCCGGTGGAGGTCGCCGATCTGTACCTGCGGAGGGCGCGGTTCGGCCGCGGAATGGCGCTCGGTACGACGCGGATGTACGCGGGCAACCTGGCGTTGTTCTTCGAGTTCTGTGTGGCGACGGATCGCTCGCTGCGCCGGGCCGCCCTGGAGCTCGATCGGTTCATGCATTACCTGGTGGTGACGCCGATCGAGCGTCGCGGCCGAGGGCAGGGGCAGTTGCGCTCGCGGGAGCGGGTCAATCACGTCCTGGTGGCGGTGAGCGAGCTCTACCGGGAGGCAGTCGTGCGCGGACTACTGGGCGGCGAGGTGCTCCAGGCGCTCTTCCGGGTGCAGCGCGGATTCAGGGTGCCGGCGGGCGTGGTTGAGGGCCAGGAGTTGAGCTGGCATGCGCGACCGCGACATCACTTGCGCACGGCCAAGCGCGGGCGTCCCGCGACGGTGGCGGTGGAGCAGTTCGTGGGCTTGATGGCGGCGTGTCGGACGTGGCGGGACCGGAGCATCTTGGCGTTGTTGGCGCGGGCGGGGCTGCGCCGCGGCGAGGCGGTCACGCTTCGCCTCTCGGATGTGCACTTGGCCGAGTCATCGCGCGAGGTCGGCTGTGCCGAGCCTGGGCCGCATGTGCACGTGCGCCGGCGCGAGGATCTCGACGGTGGCGCGGCGAAGAGCCTCGACTCGCGGATCGTGCCGGCGGATGAGCTGGTGGTGTTCTGCCTTGACCACTATCTGCTCGAGCGCGCCTCGATTGCGGAGGCGGCCGGGTCGGATCATCTGTTGGTCAACCTCGATAGCGCGTATCGCGGTCGCGGGATGACGCCGGACCGGGTCGGCGGGCTGCTGCGGTCGCTCAGCCGCCGCGCCGGATTGGACGAGGTGATCACTCCGCATCGGCTGCGTCACAGCTTCGCGAGCGAGCTTGAGGCGTCCGGCGCCGGGCTGGTGTTGATCCAGGAACTGCTCGGCCATCGTCAGATCACGAGCACCCAGGTGTACGTGCAGCCGGGTGCGGCGGCCCTGCGCGCCGCGGTCGAGCGCGCATATTCGCGCACGGATGCGATCGCTCGGGCCGGACGGGAAGGAGCATGGCATGGCGGGAGCTGAACTCGCGCCAGTCCTTCCATTGCGGGTTCCGGCAGCCGTTGAGGATGAGCTATCGCGTCTGCGTCAGGTGGTGGAGCTGCCCCGGCTGATCGAGGCGGGCTATGACCCCGTTGCTTACGTGATTCGCCCGCCGGCCGATCATCCGGTGCTCGGCTATGAGCTGTGCCCGGTCGCGGGGTGCATGGCGGCGCGGGTGGCGGGCAGGCTGTGTTACGGCTGCCGGCAGCGGTTCCGGCGCTTCGACGGCACGTTCGATGAGTTAATCACGATTCCGCGGGTGTCCGCGCTGTCGCGGCGCGGCCAGCAGCGCCTGTGCATTGTGTGCTGCACGCCGGGACACGAGCGCCCGGCCGCGGGGCGCAATGGGTTGTGTCTGAGCTGCGACTCGGGCCGCAGGACGCGCGGCCAGACAGTCGCCGAGTACGTCGGCGGTGCGGTGCCGCGATGTTCGTACGGGCGCTGCGCACGGTGCGAGCGCTGGGCCGCCTTCAACGCCCCGCGGTTGTGCACGGCCTGCCGTTCTCATTGGATCTGGCTGGGAAAGCCCGCGCTGGAGGAGTTCGCGGCGATCCCGCTGCGCCGCTCGCGCGCCGCGAGCCGTGGGATCGAGGTTGATCTCTCCGAGCTGTGCGAGCGGCTGCGACTGGAGATCCTCTACGCCTTCCAGCACACCTGGCTTGATGGCGGCTATGTCTGGGAGGGGACGCGCCGGCTGCAGTCTTTGATCGACGCGCTTGCGCGCGTCGACGCGCAGTCGCTGTTGGAGCGCGGCTCGCTGGGAGGGCAGATGGTGGCCGTGCTTTACCGGCGGCTGCGTGGAGCGGTCGAGCGACTGCTCGCCGATCCGCAACGAGAGCTCGCGCAGGACGTCTGGCGGCTCGGGATGCTGCGCCCGGACGCCGGCGGTCAGACGGTTGACTACACCGCGATCACGCAGCCATGGCTGCGGGAACTGGTCAAGGGCTGGAATCAGCAGCGGCTCGTCTCGCACAGCATCAGCCTTCTGCGACTCGACGCGCAGGTCGGGATCGAGCTCTCGAACGTCCTTCGGCTGCGTTCGGACGGTGGTGATGATCCTCGCGCTTTGGGCCGCCAGGATGTCGTGGACTTCCTGGTGCGTCTGCGCGGCCGCCAGCTACGGGGCGAGATCACCAACACACATCAGCGCAACTGCGTCACCCGGGTTCGGGCGATGTTGCGCGACGCGCGCGAACGGGGGCTGCACCGCCAGCCGGGACCGCTGACCGGACTGGCTGAGCAGCGCGTGCGGGACGACGGCCGGCTGGAGTCGCTGCCGGTGTTCGTCTATCGGCCGGAGAAGCGGCCGAAGACGCGCAAGGAGCTGCCGATCTTCGCCGAGGAGCGCAGGCTGATCGGGCGCATGCAGGCGCTGGCGCGCGAGCGGTTTCCCGACGCCGACCCTGGCCGGCTGCCGCTGCTGCCGCGCCATATGCGCAACCGCGACGGCCACAAGCCGCTGCCTCCGACCACGCTGGCGTGGACGATGCGCGAGTGGGTCGCTGGTCTGGCAGAACTGACGGGGCCGGACGGTGAGCCGTTTGACCGCAAGAAGGTCTTTCCATACGCGTTTCGGCACTCCTACGCGCAGCGGCTGGCGGATGTGGGCGCAAGCGAGTCGGAGCTGATGGACCTGATGGACCACGACTCGTTTGAGACCACGAGGGGGTACTTCCGCATCCGCGCGGAGCGCCGTCGCCGCGCCGCCGAACTGGGACGCAAGGCCCTGTTTGACAACGAGGGGCGGCGGCTGATGCGAGGACTCGAGCAGCTGGCCGAAGCCGAGCGGACGCGGATGGCGCTGGGGTCGCTGGCAGTTCCCTACGGCGCGTGCGTGGAGCCGGCGAACGTCGCCTCGATGGGTGGGGCGTGCAAGTTCATGCTCAAGTGCCTGGGCTGCAAGCACTTCAGAACTGACCTCTCGCACCTGCCCGCGCTCGAGGCCTATGAGCGGCAGCTCGTCGCCGCCCGCGAGCGTTTGCTGGCTGAGGCGGAGGTGGACGGGCTGGAGGGCTGGGCGCGCCACGCGGCATTGCCCGCGCAGGAGGAGATCGATCGGGTCCGCTACCTCATCGGCCGGATCCGCGAGGCCACGGAAGAGCTCGCGCCTGCGGAGCGCTCCGAGCTTCAGGAGCTGCTTGCGGCCGAGCGCACCAACCGCTCGGCGATCCTCGAGCGGCTGCCGGCGCGCCATGAGCTCAACGTACTCGACGTCGGCGCCACGTTCGATGGGGTGGCGGGCTGATGGCTGCCACCGAGCACCTGCGCGCCCACCACAGCCTGCGATCGGAGCGGAAGCGCCAAGCGGTGCTTCAGGCCGCGCGGGCGATGATCCGCTCAGGGCTCCAGATCGAGTGGGTTGCGCTCGCGGCGCGAGCGGGCGTCTCAGAGAAGTTCATCCACGACAAGAAGCACGCCGACGTCAAGGCGCAGGTTAAGGAGATGATCGCCGTGCAGTCAGGGCGCCAGGCCGAGCAAGAGGCGGCCGCGGACCAGGTGACGATCGCCTCGCTGCGCGCCGAGCTGCTCAACCTGCGGGCGCAACTCAGGCGCAAGGACCAGCAGATGGCGGTGCTGGAGCGCAAGCTCTCCCTGCAGGCGGGCCAGCAGCTCGAGGTCGAGCTTCCGCGCTCGCCCGGGTCGCTGATCGAGCAGGCCGAGCGCGCCGCGCAGCGAGCGCTTGAGCTCGAAGGCCGCGTCGGGGGGCCGCAGGCGCAGCTCGATGAGCGCGAGCGGGAGATCCTCGCGCTGCGCGACTCGCTGCGCAAGACGATCCGCGAGCGCAACACTGGCACGTGAGCATCGCGGCGCCTTCCTCGGCTCTCCTGCCGCACAGCCAGTCGGTGTTGGAGGGAGTGCTGGAACGGATCACGTATGCCAACGAGGAGACCGGTTACACGATCGCGCGGGTTGCGACCGAGCGGACCGGTCCCGATCTGCTGACCGTGGTGGGACCGCTATTGGGCGCGCAGGTCGGGGAGAGCCTGCGCCTGACCGGGAGGTGGAGCAGCCATCCGAAGTACGGCAAGCAGTTCCAGGCGGACTCCTTCACCACGGTGCTTCCGGCCACGATCCAGGGGATTCGCCGCTACCTCGGTTCGGGGCTGATCAAGGGGATCGGGCCGATGATGGCCGAGCGGATGGTGGCGCATTTCGGCGTCGAGATCCTGACGATCATCGAGGAGCAGCCCGGCCGGCTGGTTGAGGTGCACGGGCTGGGACCGAAACGGACCAGGAGGATCGCCGAGGCGTGGGAGGAGCAGAAGGCAATCAAGGAAGTGATGGTGTTCCTGTCCGAGGTCGGGGTGTCGACGTCAATCGCGGCACGGATCTACAAGCGCTATGCCGAGGACTCGATCTCCGTGGTGCGGAGCGAGCCCTACCGGCTGGCCTCGGAGGTGTGGGGGATCGGCTTCAAGACCGCGGACACGATCGCCCAGGCGGTCGGGATCCCGCACGACAGCCCGGAGCGGATCAAAGCCGGCCTGCAATACACCCTCTCCCAAGCCGCCGACAACGGGCACTGCTATCTCCCCGAGCCCGACCTGATCCGCGACGCGGCCAAGATTCTGGAAATCGACCAGCAGTGGATCGATCCCTGTCTGGATGAGCTCGCGGCCGAGGAGGGCGTCGTCCGCGAACCGGTGCCGGCTCGCGCCGATGTCACCAGCGGGAGCGTGGCCGCGGTCTATCTGGTGCCGTTTCACCGTGCCGAGCGGTCTCTCGCGGCTGGGATCCGACACCTGCTGAACGCGAGCCAGGAGCGGCTACCCGCGTTCGCCGCGGTGGACTGGCAGAAAGCCCTCGGCTGGCTACGCAACCGGACCGGGCAGCACCTCGCGGCCGGCCAGCAAGAGGCGGTCAAGCTCGCGCTCACCAACAAGGTCGCCGTGCTGACCGGCGGCCCGGGATGCGGCAAGAGCTTCACCATACGCTCTGTCGTCGAGCTCGCCACGGCTAAGAAGGCCAGCTTGGTGCTGGTCGCGCCCACCGGTCGCGCGGCCAAGCGCCTGGCCGAGTTGACCGGTCATGAGGCCTCCACCGTTCACCGACTGCTGGAGTTGCAGCCCGGTGGCGACCCCAGATACGACCGCGACCACCCCCTCGACGCCGATCTGGTCGTGGTCGATGAGTGCTCGATGATGGACGTGATCCTGGCCAACAAGCTGATCAAGGCCGTCCCCGAGGGAGCGCATCTGCTGCTCGTCGGCGATGTCGACCAGCTCCCGTCGGTCGGCGCCGGCGAAGTCCTGCGTGACCTACTCACCGCCAACACCATCCCGCGCGTGCGCCTCACCCAGATCTTCCGCCAAGCCCAACAATCCGGGGTCGTTCTCAACGCCCACCGCATCAACCACGGCCAACCCCCACAGCTCACCGGCTATCGCGACTTCTACTGGTTCACCTGCGACCCCGCCGCGGAGTCCGGCCTGCACCCCGCGGAGGAGACCGCGAAACTCGTCATCGACATCGTCGCCCGCCGCATCCCCGCCAAATTCGGCCTCGATCCGGTCCGAGATGTTCAGGTCCTGACGCCGATGCACCGCGGACCCGCCGGCGCGGGCACTCTCAACGCGCTGTTGCAAGACGCGCTCACCCCCCAACGCGACGGAACGCCGGAGAAACGCTACGGCGACCGGGTGTTTCGCGTCGGGGACAAGGTGATCCAGCTGCGCAACGATTACACCAAAGGCAAGGCGGGCGTATTCAACGGCACGGTTGGAACCGTCATCGGCATGTCCCTCCAAGAGCAGACCCTCGCGGTGCTCACCGACGAAGACGAGCAGATCGACTACGACTTCGCCGAACTCGACGAACTCGCCCACGCCTACGCCATCACCATCCACCGCTCCCAAGGCAGCGAATACCCCGCCGTGGTCGTCCCGCTCACCACCTCCTCGTGGATGATGCTGCAACGCAATCTGCTCTACACCGGCGTCACCAGAGCCAAGCAACTCATCGTCCTGGTCGGATCCCGCCGCGCACTCGCCCAAGCCGTCCGCACCCCCGGAGCCGGGCGCCGCCACACCGCACTCACCCACCGACTCCAACCCATCGAATAGACGACACCGAGCCGTCGACTGATCGGATCTCGGAGGACCCGCACGGCCTGCCGAGGACGATAGCCTTGACCGCATGGCCGCCAGGGAACAGCTGAGCATCGACCTCGACGCGGAGGTCGCGGCGATCCTGCGTGCGCACGCGGCCGAAGCGCACCTTAGCGAGGGGGAGATCGTCGACCGCGCGATCCGTGCCTATGACCTGCGCGCGCTCATCGCCCGCATCCGCGAGCGCAGCGACCTGGACGAGGAGCAGGCAATGGCGCTCGCCCGCGAGGAGCTGCAAGCGGCCCGCGCCGCGCGCGACAAAGCCGCTTGATGCGCGTCGTCGCGGACGCGAACGTCCTCGTGTCCGCGGCACTCGCCCGCTCCCCACAAGCACCATCGGCGCTCACGCTCGATGCAGCGCTCGACGGGCGATTCGAACTGATCACCTCGCCCTTGCTGCTGCAAGAGGTCGCGACCGTGCTCGCCCGCCCGCGCCTGCGGAAATACCTCTCCACCGAGGAAGCCCTTCGGTTCGTCACCGATCTGGCCGCCCAGACCACCCTCCTGGCCGACCCACCAGAGCCCCACCCAGCCGTGTGCCGCGATCCCCGCGACGACTACCTCCTCGCGCTCGCCAGATCCCGCGGCGCCGACGCACTCGTCACCGGCGATCTCGACCTGCTCGCCATCGACGCCAGCCAACTCGACATCGACATCGTCACGCCCCGCCAGCTCGTCGAGCGCCTCGGCTGACAGCCGACTTCATTCGTTCTTACTTGTCCGGGTCACTGCCCAACCAGGCCCAACGAGCGCCGGGACGGTACGTCAACACACCGCCCACGAATCCAGTCACGGCAAGGAAGACCGCCGCACTCTGGGCTGAAAATCCAGTTCCGGACCGTCTGCTGGTTCATTTTCAGCGTCGCCGCGATCTCCGCGACGGTGAGGGGCTCTTCGGGCTCGGCCGTCGACCAAGCTACGGGACGGAGACCCGCTGCTCTCGCCGACGGCACCCCCTCGGCTCGAGCAGGAGCCGCTAGCTACAGCGAGCCACGGACCCGCACCGCGCCACGCCCACGGACGGCCCGGCGCAAGCTGGCGGGCATCCGAATCGACAGTCTCTGACGGACGGACAGCGGCTTCTGCCAGCGTTTCGGGTCGAGGTCGGCGCCGCACAGGGCGCAGCCGGCCGCGTATGGCGTGACGCGCTCGCCGCATCGAGGGCAGCATCCAGGGTGCATAAGAGCAAGGGTGCAAATCACGGATGTGAGGGCGCTAGCGCGTCAGGAGCGTCTAAGAACTGATCCGTCACTCCGTGGCCCGGTGTGAACCGGCCGCGGCTATGTCGGTCGCGGGAAGACCTTCTTGACCCCGCGCGAGTGATCGGGGCTAGCGCCGCCGGCGGCCGCTTGCGGCTCGCGCCAGCTCATCTCGAATAGATCTCGAAAGGAGAATCGGATGAAGCTGACACCGCGCGAGGCTGCGCGCCGGAAAGCCGCTGCCGGCGCTCATCGCTGCAGCGCACTCCATCGAGTGGTGATGGCCACCACTCCATCGAATGGTGGCCACGGATGCCCAGCGCGCCGCGGCCGCGGGAAGATGTTGCATCGTGTGCGGTGCCGACCGGCGGATCGACCCGGCGCACGCGAGCCCAGCTCGCGCATGCCGTCGCGCACGTCGGACTGATCGGGCGTGCCGAGCCCATTACCGCGCCTACGACCGCGGCGACCTCGACCTGCTGCGGTACCTCGATCCTCGACCACCCGATTCCGAGCGAGTTGATCGCGGAAGCGCGGCGGCGGTAGGGCTATCGGGTCGCACAGCGGCCATAGCTGAGCATCCTCGGTTCGCTGATGGCGGCCGCACCGTCGGCGCGCCACGGGTCGGACGGGAGGAGGTCGAACGGCTGGGCTCACGCTCCGATGCTCGGGAGCGGTCGCACAGGCTCCTCCACGGCTCGTACCCGGACCACTAGACGGACCCGGGCGAACACACGTTCGATTCGATCCGTCAGAATGAGGCCGTGCGCCCGACCGTGCCTCCACGCCGCCGATGACCTCCCAGGGGCACGCCGTTTCCAGGTTCGCTCGATATCTAAGGTCCGGCATGTCGGTCCCCAGCGGTCGCGAAGGTGCGCCGTCGGCGACATGTCGCCACAGCCGATCTGAACGGCCCTGCGGTGTTGTCGAGGCGGTCGGGCTACTCGATGTGGCCAGCGTCGCGTAGTGCGTCGAGCAGTTCGCCCGTGGTGAGGACGTCGAGGCCGGCATCTGTGAGGTCTTTGTCCTGGGACCAGACGGGCAGTCCCAGCTTCAGCGCGAGCGCGACGGTCGGCCAGTCGTCGGGATCGCGCGCTGCGATCCGCCGTTCGGCCTCGGCGCGCTGGTCCTCGTAGTCAGCGGCTGGCTTCCATTCGACGGGCATGACTTGGAATGCTGCGAAGAGGAGTGCCGGGTCGAGGCGGCGCTGTGTTGCCAGCCGCGGGATGTGTCGGGCGATCTCGATAGCGACGGCTTCGGCGGCGAAGCAGCGCGGGCCGTGTGGGGAGCCGATGACGAGGCGGGCGCGCCCGCCGATCAGTGCGGAAGGATCGCGTTGGCGTCAGCGACGACGGCGGCTGGCAGCGAAATCGTCGAGCACCTCTTGCTCGCTGGCGGCCTCGGAGTGGAGTTGGGCACCGATCTGTTCGGAGAGGCGCAGGAAGACTTCTCGGCGAACCTCGACCGGCAGTTCGGGGGTGTCCCATGGCAGGTAGAAGCCGGCTGGGGCGCCGTCGCGGGTGACGAGGATCACGTCCTCGGAGCGGAACATCTCGCTGGCGCGGTCGCGGAAGTCGCGGACGGTCACGACCTTCATGTGGTCACCTCCGTGGTCACAGCCGGATGGTAGCGCGTCCGGAACGGGTTGTCGTCGACGGCTACTTGTGGCGAGGCGTTCGTTGACGACATGGCGCCGGACGGCTGCGTCGAGCTCGGCGCTCGGGTCGGTGGGCGGCGCGCGGCCTTCACCATGGTTCGGCGATCACCGTCGGAGCGTCCTCGTTCGGGAACCGCCGGATCGTCCGGAGCGTGTGCCCGTCGAACGCCCAGACCCAGTTGAACACCGGGATTCCTTGGTTGGCGCCTTGGTATTCGCTGACCAGGACGGTCCCGGTTCGTGGGTCGTTGACGATGTCGCCGCTGTTGTAGCCGCGCGCGAGCTTGAGGCGCAGGATCACGCGGTGACGAGCGTTCAACTGCACGAGGTAGGCGTTCCCGCGGTTGACGGAGTATTGACCGCGCGGCTCGCCCTGCACGCATCCCTCGATCGCGGCGATCCCCCAGCGGTCGAACGTCGCGGCCTGGTAGCTGCAGCCGTGCTCGGCCTTGATCGGTGCCCACGCGGTCGTGTGCGAGGGGCGGGTGGCGGGGACCACGACCAGTCGGCTGAAGCGTGCCGCTTCGCAGGTGCCGCCGGGAACGTGGGTATGCGGCGAGAGGATGGAGGGGCCGTAGGGGAAGACCAGCTCCGACCCGTGGGGGCTCCAGGCCGGGTCGCCCAGAGCGTGACATGGCGCCGCGTCCGCGCCGATCGTCCACTGTCGTCTAGAACGAAGGTCCCGGACGACCACGTGCTCGTTGAAGAACGATGTCGCGCAGCCGCCGGTCGTCATCGCGACGAGGCGACCGTTCGGGCTGGGGAAGGTGTCTGTGACAAGGGTCGAGCTTGGGAAGGTGAGCTCGGTCGTGGTCGAGTGGGCGGACGGGTCGAACCGCACGGCCGTCCCAGAGCAGCTGTTCGGCTTGGGGCCGCACCCAGCAACACCACTCGTGCATCGGGGGCCGGCGCTGGTTGTGATCCAAATGCCTCCGCGGCTGTCGCTGTGCGGATTGGCCACGTGCGCACCCTTGCTGCTCGGCACGTTCGTCAACGCTCGCAGCCGGCGGCCGTCCTTGAGCGAGAACTGCTCGAGCACGGTCGTCTTGCCGCAGGCGCACGCCGGCCACAGCGAGATGAACGATTCTGCCCGGGAGGTGCCCGCCTGTGTGGCTCGGAGCGCGGGCGCCGAGGGTCGGAGCTGAGGCCGTGGGTTCCCATGGCTCGTGGCGCAACCGGTCACCGCCAGCATTCCCGACAAGCAAACGAGCAGCAGGACAGAGCGAGCGTGACTGGCCATCGCACGACCCATACGTTCGAGACCGTCACCTATCACGCGCGGGACCGGCATTAGGAGCTTCTTGCGAGGATGGCGAGAAGCATCGCGGGTCGCCGCCGACGTGCGTGTGGTCGTGGATCGGACAGCCGAGGAGTGCGGCAACCAGGATCGTGGAGCGGGCGTATCGAGGCGAGGCGCGTCCCGCGCGGCCGCTCACGATCGCAGCCGGGATCGGACCTCGAAGTAGATCGATGTTCCGTTGGGGCCGGTGTAGGGCGGGGTTGTGTAGTGCGGCGGCAGCGGGTTCGGGAACGACTGGATCCCGAGTTGGTAGCGACCCGGGCACCAGGTCTGGAGGTGGAGCAGCTGCGGCGTGACCCGGTAGACGAACACGAGCCGGGCGGCGCGCTGGATCGTCGTCGCGGGCGACACCCGGAGCGACGTCGGCGGCAGGCACGGATCGAGGCCCTGATTACCGGGCAGGAATCTGCCGCTCGGCGAGAACGCCGGTTTCCCCGCGTGGTAGATCCCGAAGCCGGCCGAGCCGGTGATCCCCAGCCACGCCCTCGGGGCGGGGTGCGCACGGTCGCCAGCGGTGGCTGCGACGAGCAGCGTGAGCACGCTGCGCGGGCCGGCAACCGCGGGCGACGCCGACTCGGCCGGCGGGGCGGGCGGCGAGGGCCACAGCGGCGGCCGGCCGATCCCTCGGATCGGCCGGACCCCCTTGGGGAGCGCGGTGATCGAGTCGACTGTTCCCTGGGCGACGACGGTGCTGGCCGGCCCCGGGACGTCGGGATAGCCGCCGGCGAAGGGCGGGCCGGTCAGCAGCTCACCGCTGCGCGCATCAAACGTGAAGCTCTCGCGCTGCCAGTGGGGGAACGACACCGACACCGCGATCCGGGCCCGGCCGCCGGTGACGGTCGCGCCGGGGAGCGCGACCGCGGCGTGCAGCAGCGCCAGCCGCACGCGCGTCGGGACGGGTGCCGCGTCGAGCTGCGAGATCAGCAGCAGCTCCTGGATCGAGCGGCCCGCCATCGGGATCGGCGCGAGGTCCGCGCGCGCGACGAGCCTGGCGCCGGGAGAGTGCCAGCGCAGCAGCATCTCCCCGATCCGATCGCGCAGCCCTGTCCACGCCTGCTCGATCCTGGCGAGCGCGGCGCGTCCGCTCGCCGGGAGCGCCAGCAACTGGCGGTAGCCGAACAGGCCGTCGGCGACGTCGACCGGTCCGGCCCCGATCGGAGGGCCCTCGATCGGAGGCACGTCAGCGGTCATCTCGTCGAGCACCGGCGACGGGAAGTGGCCGCTGGCGATGTCGAGCCCGTCTCCCTGCGCGTCCCAGATCGGCACCGGCACCGGCTTGCGGCTCGCCAGCCACCGCGCGCGATCGGCCGCCGACGCGAACCGCTGCGAGACCTCGACGCTGCGCTCGCGCATAGTGCCGTCCGTCCCGATCCACGTCTCGATGCTCATCACGACGTCGAACCAGACGGTCGACGCGCACCGGTGCATGATTCCGGGCAGCTGCTTGGCGCACCGCGGCGCCCGCATGGTCCCGACCGTGCGCATGTACCAGAACGGGCGAGCACCGACCGACAGCGGAGCTGAGCTCGACGTTGCGACGCCCACCCCCGAGCGTCTGTGGTCGCTGCCCGCCCGCGCCGCGAGCAGATACCCGCCGACGATCACCAGAACGGCGACGATGGCCGCAGTGCTGTTGCGGCGGTGCCGTCTGCGAGCCCGGAGGCGGGCCTCCTCGATCAGCGCCTGGAGCTCGTCCTGATCGGGCGAGCGAGGAGGCGCCGTCTGGGCGGTCACGATCCGGGTTGATCGGAGTCCACGATGAAGCTAATGTAGCTAGCATCATGTTCGGGGTCAAGGTCGATCAGAGCGGTCCCACCAGCCTGCACGAGCAGGTCGCCGCCGAGATCCGCCGAGCGATCGCGGACGGCGAGGCGAAACCGGGCGAACGGCTGCCGCCGGCGAAGGACCTTGCGGCTGTGATTGGCGTGAACACCAACACCGTGCTGCGAGCGCTGCGGACGCTGAGAGACGAGGGACTGCTCGAGTTCCGCCGCGGACGCGGGATCACCGTCACCGGGCAGGCAGAACGGGGCGCTGTCGTGGCCCGCGCTCGCGACCTCGTCGCCTTCGCGCGTCATCACGGATATGAGCTAGCCGAGCTGATCCGGATCATCGAGAGCATCTGAGCTCGGGGCGGCTGTTGCTGTCGCGCGCTGGCCGCGGACCTGGTCACGTCGAAGCGTGTCGCCGGCTGGTGGCGACTGGTCGCCGAACCAGTGGTCGGCGTGGGAACATGTGTTCGTATGGGTCAGGCTGGGTCGGTATTCATGAGGTTCGAGCGAGCGGTGAAGACGGGAAATCCGAGCATCGTCGTCGCGGCGGCGGCGGAGCTCCCGAGGCTCTCGCTCGCCGACGCCCTGCTCGTGGTGCTCGTGTTCGCCCGGGCGCGCGCTCCCCAGACCGAGGCGGCCGCCGTCCGGTGGGCGGCGCGATACGTGGCCGAGGTACGTCCGGCGCCAGAAGCGCGCGAGGCTCACCTCGTCCTCAGCGCCGCATGCGCGCTGGCCGGGACCTGCCCGGCGGCGGGGCGGGAGGCGCTTCACGCGCTCGCCACCCGCCGACACCTGAACGACCTGTGCCGAGCGCTCGACGAGTGGGAGCCGCCGGAGCTGTGACGAGGTAGCACCACTACCGGCGGGTTAGCCATGCCTCGACCTCGTCAAGGCTCAGGTTCGGCCTGCCAGTGGGCTCGCTGATACCCACGACATGCCCCGTTCGCTGGTCCACGATCGTCCACCCGCCCGGGCCGATCGCACGTTGAGATGGCGGGTGGGGGTGCCTCCTGAGCGAGAGCCCCTGCTGGTGGGCCAGCCGCCGTAGCCATTGCACGCGAGCCCGGCCCGCTTCGGTGATCTCCTCGTCACTGCGTATCGCTTCCACGGCGTCCGTCACGGTGCCGCCGCTAGACAGCACTGCGCGCGCTTGCGCGATCCCCCACGACGGGTAGCCCCATTGCCTGAGTTGGGCCTCGACGTCGGGCCAGTGCTCGCGGAAGGCTTTCTCTCGGTCCGCGGCCTTTGCGGCGAGCCGAAGGGATTTCCATTCGGTGTCGATAGGCGGAAGCTACTCCGGACGACACGCCTCGTCACGCGGATGGCCGAGCAGCGGATGGCGGGGACAACCGGCGGGTGCCGGTAGGCGAGGCCCACCAAACGTTGCTTGGTGTCCTCGCCGACCGGTGACTCTGTGTCGCTGCTACGCGGCCGCGAGGCGATAGCCGCGTGCGGCTTTCTGGACCTCGCCGGTCTTGGCCAGCTTGGACAGCGTGGTCGACACCGTGGGCCGCGCGAGGCCGGCCTTGGTCGCGACCTGGCCGGCGGTGAGCGCTTCACCACCGGCGAGCGCGGCGAGTACCGACGTCTTGGTCGCGCCGCGAGTGGTCCGGCCGTTGGTCGCCGACTTCGAGGCGGCGGTTCGCCGAGTCCGCGTCGGCCGAGTTGCGGATGCCGCCGGCTTGGGCTTGGCGGCGCGGGTCCGCTTGCGTGCGGGAGCGGTGCGCACGCGCGAGGTGGGCGTGGACGTCGAGGACGCGGCCGGATGCCACCCCTGGCCGTCGCGCTTGACCTGACCGTTTGACTCCAGCCGGGGGAGAACCCGGTACAGGTAGTTGGGCTCGATCTTCATCGCTTTGGCGATCTCGGGGATGGTGATTCCCGGCTTGTCGCGAACGAGCTCGAGTGTCTGGGTGGCGCGCGTGTTACCGCCGCGGGACCGTGGCGCCGCAGAGCGACCGTTTCGTCGGCTTGCCGAACGCGCGCGGGTCGGCGCGGTCCCGTTGCTCGACGGGCGTCCGCGGCGGCGCGTTGGGCCGGCGAGGGCAGCGCGGGCTGCCTCCAGCCGCGACGTTTCGTCCTTCAGCGCGCGAAGCTGGTCATCGATTTCCTTGACGGCGGTTTGAATAAAGTCAGGCAAGGTTCACCTCTCGTGTGGGAGCTGAGTAAAGATGCGACCGACTTGGGTTGTCGTTCGGTCTCGTTGACTTGGTCTCGAGCTGCTCCGTGTTGATGATCTAGAGCAGCTAGTGAATGCGATTTGCCAGCTATGTTAGTTCGGGCGCGATTCCGGTAACCCTGCTTCGCCGGGTTCGTTGTTTTAGCGGCTGGCTGGTAGCCCGAAACTAACGTCCGCGTTAGCAGCCGTGGACACCGTCGGGAGCAACGCGCGGTCAACCTCACTGCGGGGTCTCAAAACGAAATTGCTTCGCGCTCGATCCGTGCCCGGGTGTCCTCGCGGGCATAGCTCAATCAGCCGGTGGTGAGCACATGTACGGGGCAACCGAGCATGTCCTCAAGATCGCTCTGTAGAGCTGCTTGCTCGAACAGGCGTTGCGGATCGCCGTGCCGACGAGCAGGTCCAAGTCGCTGTGCAGTCCGGTATCGCCGCGGACGACCGATCCAAACACGCTCACGATCCGTGCAGAATGACGCGCTGCGATCCGCATGATGTGATCGCGGCGACGACGCAGCGCTCCGAGACTCGGGGGGGTCGATCCAGCGCGTCTGGTAGTTGGTCGCGCCCTCGGTGTTTAGCGGCGCGCCGTGTTCCTGGTGTGTGCAGTGCAGGCGAGAGTATGGAGGTTGCTCGTTCCATAAAACGGAACGGCTTGAATGGCACCCGCGCCTACTGCGCCGCGGATGCCTCGGCCCGCAGTGCGGCTGCGAGCCGGTCGGTCAGCCAGCGAGCGACGTCGTGTCCATCGAGCTCGAACTCGGAGGGAAGGTGGGCAACCACGTCGCGCATAAAGACCCGGGCAACGAGGGTGTCCACCTCGAACCCGAGATAGTCATTGAGGATCGCCTGCGCGAGCAGAGCCGGACCGCCGCCGTCGTAACCCCACTCGAAGTTCTCCTGGTGCAGATAGCGCTCGTCGGCCAGCGTGAGTGTCCGCTTCTCCCCGTTCCGGATCACGCCGACGACCCGTGGTCCCCCGTGTCCGTAATCAGGCTGCGGCCCACGGATGCCCACGTAAGCGACGCTCGGCGACATCGGCCGAATCTACCCGACTCTGATTAACCGCTCGTTGCCGATGCGCTCCCGCTGGTCACAAGGGAGCTGGCGATTCCTGTCTCCGAGAGCGCGCGATCGCCGGTCTGCGCGATTCCGTCGTCGCGATCGGGCCCGCGTGACACCGCAGGGTCTTATACAAAGCGATCGCGAGCGTCCGCTCGTTTCAATTCCGGGAGCTAGGATCGTGCAGTGTCCCGTCGTCAGACGCATTCGGTCAAGCGGCATCTCGACATCGATGCGCACGGCTACGACGTCCAGATCCGTCGGTTCATCCCGTACTACGACGACATGCTCGCGACCGGCGTAGAGCTGCTTGCGGCGCTCGCCCCGGCCAGTGGGCATGTCCTCGATCTCGGTGGCGGGACCGGCGCGTTATCGGCCGCCGTGCTCGAGAGGCTTCCGGGAGTCCGCGTGACGGTGCTGGATGTCGATCGGGACATGCTCGCCGAGGCCCGCCGGCGGCTGTCTGGTCATGGGGAGCGAGTCGCGTTCAAGGAGGGCAGCTTTCTCGACCCGCTGCCCAGCGCGGACGCCGTCGTCGCGTCATTGGCGCTACACCACGTCCACGATCTCCAGGCAAAGACTGAGCTTTACCGCGTCATTCACGGCGCGCTCACGCGCGGCGGGGTCCTGCTCAACCTCGACGCCGCGGTGAGCGAGGACCCGCAGCTCAACGCGCTGGTGTTCGCCCGCTGGGCGCAGCGGATGAGCGAGCATGGAATCACCGACTCGCAGGCACATGGTCATTTCGCCGCGTGGGCTGACGAGGATCGCTACTTCCCGCTCGAGGTAGAGCTGGGCGCGCTCCGCGAAGCGGGCTTCGATGAGGTCGAGTGCTTCTGGCGACGCGGAGCGTCCGCGATCACCTGCGCGCTCCGCACGAGCTGACCATCCCGACCAAAACATCTCAGCGGAGCGGGTTCGTCCGCCGTGCAAACGTCGCCAGTGCGATCGTGCGGTACCCGGCCGCGCTGGCCACTGCTTGGCTACCGCTGATCGCCTGGGAATGGTGGTTGAGGCTCGGGCTGGGGAGGAGCGAAGGGCTGTTTGGGGAGGAGGCGGTGGCCGTCGACTATGGCGGTGGCGAGGTCGATGAGTTTGCGGTTGTTGACTCGTGAGTGCTCGCGGAGTAGTTCGTACGCGTGTTGGTCGTCGATGGTGTGGCGTTCCATGAGGATGCCTTTGGCGCGTTCGATCAGCGCGCGGCGCGCGAAGGCGCCTTCGAGGTCGTGGTATTCGGCGAAGCGTCGCAGCACGATGTCGATTGAGCTTTGCCAGTCGTCGACGTCGGCGTCGGTGAGGTGGGCGAAGACGCCGCGTTTGGAGGCCTCTTTGATGAATTCGGGGTTTCGGGCGTGGATGAGGACGATTACCGGGCAGGCGGCTTCTCGGACGATCCGGTCGATCATTTCGAGCGCGTGCTGCGAGCTTTCGCCGAGTCCCACGAATGCGACGTCGGGTCGTTCTCGGGTGGTGACGGCGGCGACGTCTTCGATCTCGATCTCGCGGGCGATCACCTCGTGTCCGAGCGCGACCACGGCTGAGGCGACGAGCGCGAGGCGGTCCTTGCGCTCGTTGGCGATCAGGACGCGCAGATGCTCAGTGTCCCGGTAGCTCATGAGTAGTCGACCCGATCGAGTTTAGCTTTGGGACGGGGTTGTGGACCGCGCCCGCCCCGGCTTTGCCGGGGGTGTATGGTGCGTATTCGCTTCGCTTCATGTCCTTGGCGAGCGTTGTTGTTTCCGGCTCCAGCCCTTGGCCGGCGTGGTCGTGTGAGGCCCGAACGGTTCGCGGCACACCTGACTCGAAGGAGCCGACATTCTCGATTTGCCAAATTGTTCGTATCGCGCCGGCGGCTGCGTGGCGTTTCGGTCGTTCGCGCCCTGGCCCGGGGTCGGCTCGTCTGACACGCCACGCGGGGGATCGATTCGATGCGACGCTGTCCCTGCGCGACCGTCCTCTGATTCGATCTTGAGCGGTTTTGCTCGTGGCGAGCGACGATGTTGCAGACGGCCCGTGGCCGGGGCGAAAGGGCCTAGGGAGCGCCGTCTTGCCACACGCCCTGTTCTTGTCCGGTCGATGCCGGCGTCGGCGGTGCGGGCCGATGAGTGAGCGACCGGGATCGGCGAATGGTGCGGTGAACGTCGCCTCACCCGATGTCCTTGGCGTGGCTCGCGGCGTGCTTGGCGACTTGGATCTCGAGCGTGTACTTCAGCGGGTGCTTGAGTCGACGCGGGAGTTGGCCGGGGCTCGGTATGCCGCGATCGGCGTACTTGATGAGTCCCGGACCGCGTTGGCGCGGTTCATCACGACGGGCGTTGACGAGTTGACGCGCGGCGAAATCGGATCGCCGCCGACGGGGCGCGGTGTGCTCGGCGAGCTGATCCGCGACCCCAGACCGCTACGGGTTGCGTGCGTCGGCGATCACCCTAGGTCGTACGGGTTTCCCGCCGGGCATCCTCCGATGGGGAGCTTCCTCGGGGTTCCGGTGATGGTCGCGGGCGAGCCGTTCGGGAATCTGTATCTGACCGAGAAGCTCGGCGGGGGCGAATTCACAGCGGCAGACGAGCGGGCGGTGGTCGGGCTCGCGGAGTTTGCCGGGATCGCGATCGACCACGCGCGGCGGTACAGCGGTCTGGAAGCGGATCGCGACGAGCTCAAACAGACCGTTGATGCGCTCGGCGTCATGGTCGAGATCTCGCGCGCGATCGGCGACCAGACCGATCTGGCTTTGATCTTGACGCTTGTCGCCAAACGTGGCCGCTCCTTGGTCTCCGCCCGAGCGCTGGTCATCGAGCTACAAGTCGATGATGGCCTGGAGGTCGTCGCCGCGGCTGGCGAGCTGCCGGCCAATCTCGTTGGCCGGCAGATGCCGCTTGAGGGGTCGGTCGCGCAAGCCGCGCTACGGACCGGTGCCACTCAGCGCCTCGGGGATGACCTGAATCGGGCTCGATTCAACGACCACGGTCTCGGCCGGTGTGGGTTCGACGCCGAAGACGGTCTGATCGTGCCGCTGGTGTTCCACGGGCAGCCCATGGGGGTACTCGTCGCTATGGATCGTCTTGCCGGCGGGCCGCGGTTCACCGCCCAGGACGAGCGGCTGCTGCAGGCGTTCGCGACGAGCGCCGCGACGGCGGTGGCGACAGCTCAGTCGGTCGCGACCGAGCGACAGCGCCAGCGGCTCGCGGCTGCCGAGCAGGAGCGAGCGCGGTGGGCGCGAGAGCTGCACGACGAGACGCTGCAGGGCCTCGCGGCGCTGCGGATTGCCCTTGGTGCCGCCGACCGGTCCGGGGCCCTTGACGTATTGCAGAAGGCGGTCCGCGAGGCGGTCGGTCAGCTCGAGAGCGATATGTCGAGCCTCCGCGCGTTGATCACAGAACTCCGCCCCGCGATCCTTGACGATCTCGGCACAAAGGCTGCGATCGAGGCTCTCGCCGAACGAGTTGGCAACAGTGGGTTTACCGTTGAGGCAGCCGTCGAGCTCGCCTACGAAAGTCGGCGCGCGGCTCAGCGCCACACACCGGAGCTCGAGCTCACGATGTACCGAATCGTCCAAGAGGCGCTGACCAACGCCGCCAAGAACGGCCACGCTAGACACTGCATCGTTGAGGTCATCGAAGGAGCGACGACGATCCAGGTGAGCATCCGGGACGATGGCAATGGCTTCGACCCCGCGACACGGACCGAAGGGTTCGGGGTCCTCGGCATGCGCGAGCGCGTCGCGTTGCTGCACGGCACGCTCGAGATTGAATCCGCGCCGGGTCACGGAACGACCGTTCGTTGCATGCTCCCAGTTCAACGTCGTCCCGAGCCATATGCGGCCGACGCGTCGCTCCAGCGGCAGCGAACCGGCTGAAAAGAACCTAAGCTCATTGTGCCGAGGGGCAAGTCGGCCCTACCTCCCGTTTTGCGACCGGCTGCTGACCTGGCTAGACGGGTTGAGACGGCCGTATCCGTCGACTGACACCCAAGCAAGCCGTTCCCTCGTCCCCGGGTCCCCGACGTGTCAGCCTCGAGTCACCTCCGAACCGAACGCGAGAGTCGCGAAGGCGTGACCCCGGCGGGCCGGCATGACCGGGCGCCCGGGCTTGTTAGGCCGCCTCGCTCCGATCGGCGTGCTGCGTCGTCCCGAGACGCAAGGTCCCCGAGAGCGAACTCCTGTAGTCCAGACGGGCGTCGACTGTGAGGTGCTGCGCGGACGCATCGAGGGGCTTCTACGTATCGGGTGGGAGAGTTACTGCGGATGGCACGGCGCCCCGGAAACCGCATCCTTGCTACATGCTCAGGGGTGTGCCTAATGAAGGACCGCTAAGGCAGGAGGATGGCGCGCCCCGCGTCGCGGTGTTGATCGCTGATCCCCACCCGGGCACCCGCAGCGCCATACGCAACGCCCTCAAGGCGGCCAACACGGTCAAAGTCGTCGGCGAGGCTCCGGACCTCCTATCGGCTATCACGGCCGTCTCCGCTGGCCAAGTCGACATTGTCCTGGCCGATGCCCGGCTCGCTGGACTCGGGAGCGAGTCCGCACGTGGCGGACTCGAGCAACTCGCGCGCCGAACGCAAGTCATCGTGATGGGGCTGAGCGACCCGCGCATCTACGCCGGGCCACTACAAGCCGCTGGGGCAGCTGCCTACTGGCCAAAAGACGGCGACCTCGCCCAACTCACCGGACTGTTGGACGCGGCCGCACACCGACACCCGGAATCTCAGCCGTCAGCGTCACGAAGCGCTTCCACGCTGTCCGGTTGAGCTAGACACCCAGCTTGGGAGCCCCAGCGGCGCGCCGCTAGCACTCGGGTCGTTCCGATCTCCTAGGCGCCGCTCCCCATCTGTGAAGAACGCCGCCGGGCGGCTCCCTCCGCTCCGTCCCTCCGGGCCGCTTTTGACTGCGGTCCGCTCCGACTGGATGGCAACACGGTCGTCCGACGCGGACCTCGTCAAAGCCCGCTGGACCGCTCTGTTGCGCAGAGTACGATGGGTGTCAGGCTCGCTCTAACCCTTCGGCGGCCCTGTTTGTACGGCTCCAGCAATCGGCCGTTGCGCGCGAGACCTGCCGGTCATCGCGACACCGTCACGTAAGGAGCCCTAGCCCATGCCTCGCCGCAGCCAGCGCAGATCAAGACGGCTGGCGATCGCACCGACGCGTGCGTCGGCATGAGGCGGCATCGCCGGCCCCTACCGCCGGGTCGAGTCGCCTCGTGGCGCCCCCGTGGGCCATCACCCCCAACGGAGCTGGAAAGGCAGGACGATGATCGCTTTCTATGTCATCAAGCAGTACGAACGTGCAGTGGTGTTCAAGCTCGGGAAGATCACAGGCGAGGCGCGCGGACCGGGGCTGATTTTGATCATGCCGTTCGTGGAGCGCATTCATCGCGTGTCGTTGCGGATCGTCACGCTGCCGATCCAGTCGCAGGGGATCATCACGAAGGACAACGTCAGCATCGACGTATCTGCGGTCGCCTACTACCGGGTCGAGGATCCCGTCAAGTCGGTGGTCGCAATCGAGAACGTGCAGTCCGCGATCGGACAGATCGCGCAGACCACCCTCCGCGCCGTGGTCGGACGTCACACGTTGGATGAGACGCTGTCCGAGACCGACGCGATCAATCAGAACATCCGCGAGATCCTCGACGTGCAGACCGAGGAGTGGGGAATCAAGGTCACGGTCGTCGAGCTCAGGGACATCCAGCTGCCCGAGACCATGCAGCGGGCCATGGCGCGCCAAGCCGAGGCCGAGCGTGAGAAGCGCGCCAAGATCATCGCCGCCCAGGGCGAAGCGCTCGCCGCCGGCGAGCTCGCCCAGGCCTCCGACGTGATGATGGCCCACCCGCTCGCGCTTCAACTGCGCAACCTCCAGACCCTGGTCGAGGTCGCGGTCGACAAAAACTCCACCGTCGTCTTCCCCGCCCCGCTGATGAGCACCATCGCGGAGCTCGGAGCGTTCATGCAACGCGAGAGCAAAGCCGCCCGCGAACTTTCAACCTCAGACGTAACCAAAGGCTCTACGAACGGAGAGCTGGTACCGCGTGCTGGAGACTGAGCGGGGCAGCCTGTTCATCCCGGCGCCCGTAACCGCCGAGGTTGACTATCTGCTCAGCCAGCGCTTCGGGCCGCCGCGCGCAGGGCCTTCCTCGAGGACCTATGCGCCCGCCGTTACGAGAGTCCTGGCTTAGGCCCCGTAGAAGAATAATTTCGCGGTGTTGGTGGCGTCTGGACGCGCCTGACGCCACCGGCTCGCCCTCAAATACTCCCGGTATTATCGCGGCGAGCCGGCGGCGCCAGACACGCCCAGCCACTCGTCAAATTTCACGGCTTATTCTCCTACGGGCCCTTAGATGGTCGCGACTACGATGCCGCGTTGGATCTGGATCGGCGGTATGCCGACCTCAACCTCGGCCTAGCGGACCTGTCGGTGGCCGTCATCGCCGGCAAGCTGGGGACACGGCGTCTCCTGACCTTCGAAGTGGAAGCCTTTCCGATCCGGTCGAAGCGGTGCGGGGCATGTGGCCCATTGTGCGACACGAGACCTGGCGGTCCGCCGCGATTTTGCACTTCTGACGCCGGATTGGAACAGTCTTGCGAGTCCCTGCTACGCAGTCGTCACACGTGCCGCCGCTCAACGCGCAGCCGCTAGCGCCGTGCGTGGGTGATCGGTACCGCCCTGGACGTGTAGCAGATCGTCGAGGCCTTCGATGACATCGGCTCAGTCGAACAGATGGCCGGCGGGGGAGCGGCAAACGAGCGGCAGATCAGACTGGCGCTCGCTTACTACGAGCGGTTCCCCGAGGAGATCGACGTAGCGATCGCCACGAACCGCCGGTCGGCTGCGCAGCTGCGCGATGAGTATCCGTTCATCGCGGCCAGCCGGGCGGACGCGTAGCGCGCTTGCGGCTGTTCTCCGATGCGCACATCTCGGGGCAGCGGATCGCGCGGGCGCTACGCGAGCGCGGATACAACGTGCGCGTCGCGGACACATAGCCGATGCGCCACACGGACGGTCGCGCGTTCTTGGTTTGACACCCGCACTCCTGGTTCGGGTCACGGCCAGGGTGGCGACATCTGCCGGGTCGGACGGATCGGCGTCGGCTGCGTCGCGGTTCAGTCCGCATCTTCGACGACACTCCTGGATCTATGTGCCCGGTCGCGGTGCTTGATCCCTCTGCCGTGCGATTCGGTCGCGCCCGGGGGCGCTACTTCCGGGAGAACTTTGCCCAGGGCGGCGTCGACCTCGTTCAGATCATCCCCGAGCTCGTGACCAACGCCGATGCGGCGATCGCCGCGTCGGGACGCTCATCCGGGCGCATTGTGCTGACGGTCGATGCGCCCGACCCGGAATTCCTGTCGCTATGGCGGGCCCGTATGCGCTCACTGCGCTCCCCAGCACTGTTGGCGTGGCGCCACGAACTGCGTTGCACGGACGACGGCGAGGGGGTTGACGTGCAGCTGATCGAGAGCCGGCTGGGCGCGCTCGGGGCGGAGCCGCCGCGCACGGGGCAGCGGGGGCTGTTCGGACGGGGCCTGCGGGACGTGTGGCTGGCCCAGGGCGCCGGGCGGATTGAGGGGATCCGCGGTGGGCGCGTGGTCGAGTCGTGGTTCTTCCCTGCTGCGGGAGATGAGCCATACGCGTTTGCGCATGTCCGGGAGGAGGCGGTCACTGCCGCCGACCTCGACGCGCTCGAGGTGCAGGCATCGGGTACCCGCGTGACGGTGCCGCTGGCGGCGCCGAGGCTGCCCCCGGCGGGCCGGCTGCGAGCGCTCGTCTCCCAGCTGGTGCAGCTGCGGCCGGTCCTCGAGGACCCGAGCCGGACGGTGTACCTGAAGCAGCCTGGGCAGACGGCGCAGCTCATCACCTACCCGGCGCCCGAGCCGGATCCCGAGCGCCCGGTCCTGTTCGATGCCGAGGTGAGGGTGGCGCCGAACGTAGAGGCGCGGATCGTGGTGCGCCGGGCCAAGGAGCCATTGACTCAGGGCTTCTCGCGTGCCACCCGCCGCGGCGGGCTCGTGATCCGTTCGGGGCGGGCTGCGCATGAGACCACGCTGGCCAGCTTCGAGGGCCGCCCGGGCGCACGGCACCTGTACGGGGAAGTGTTCTGCGAGGCGATCGAGCGGCTCCAGCGCGGCGCGCTCGAGCGCCCGCGTCCCGAGCTAGTGGTCAAGGTCGATCGCTCGGGCCTGAACGAGCACCACCCGATCGTCGAACGGCTGTATCAGGCCATCGACCGGGCTCTTCGGCCGATCGTCGCCGCCGAGGAGCGCCGGGCCGGCGCCCACTTGATCGGCGCGACGAAGGCGTTGACCGCGCGCGACCAGGTCGGCTTGCGTGCGCTCAACGACCTGCTCAGAACTGCTTTCGACCAGCCCGGGACAGCCGCCGCTGAGCCCGGGGTCAGTCCGGCTAACGAGCGTCCCGCCCAGGCAGCCGAGCCGCCCGCGGAAGCCGAGGCACAAGAAGAGGAAGAGTCGCCAGAAGAAGTCGAGCCGATGGCAGGAATCGAGCCCGGGGCCGCGGCGCGGCCGCCGGCGCGGGCGCTGTGGTTCAAACAGTCACCAATCCGGCTTCACCCCGGGGAGAAGCGCACGGTCACGCTGATCGCCGCTCCCGCGCAGGTGCCGGCCGGCACCACCGTGGAGATCGAGGCCGATCCGGGTCTGAGCGTCGTGTTGCGCTCAAACCAGGTCCCGACGCCCGGTGCCCGTGGCCACAGCACGGTTCAGGCGCACGTACGCGCGCGGGTGACCGTCGAGCCGGGCTCGCGGCTGTCGGTGCTCGCAGCCGCGGGCGAGCACACCGCCGAGCTCGAGATCGTCATTGTCCGCCACCGCGCGTCGGGCTGGGTGCGCGAGATCGCGCGCAAGAACGAGGATCAGCCGATCGAGGCCGAGTTCGATCCGGAGACGGGCATCGTCACCGTCTACGAGGGCCGGCGAGAGTTCCGCGAGCTCGAACGCGCCGCCAAGCGCGCCGGCCATAGCAAGAAACGTGCCCCCGAATACGTCCCCTACCGGATGCTCGAGGTCGAAGCCGCCGCGAACGCCGTCTACGCCTGGGCCGCCCAACAGATCCTCGCCCGCCGCCTGCCCGAGGAACGACCCTCAGATCCTGCCGATTACGCCGCCGCTGTCCACTACGAGCACCAGGTCCTGCGCTACCGGGCCCACCACAAGCTCATGCAAGCGTTTCTCGAACCCGAGATATTTGATGGCGCCGTCACCCTAACCCGAACCGCAACCACGCCACACGACCGGCAGCTGCGTGTCGTCTAACCCAACTGCGACCGATCCCATAGGACACCCGAGGCACGCACTGGAGCGGTCCGGCGGAACAGCAGCCGGGGGGCCGGTGTCGAATATTCACGCGACTCAATCAGGTCTCTTCACGGACGAGTAGCCCGTCGTCGGTCAGCCGCTTGAGGACGCGAGGATCTGGCTGTGGAGGTCCAGCAGCCGGGGTACGTCATGAGCGTCGACGCGGCCCATCCCGCATTCCGTGCAAATACCCCAGTGGCGCGCGCCGCCTGGGGAGTTGATCAACGCGGCGTCGATGTTCTCGATTTGCTCGGCGGTCGTGCCCGGCGCCTGGTCATCGGGGTGGTATGGGACGAGCGCGAAGTAAAGCTCGGTCTCCGGACCCGTCTTCAGGCCGCCGAGGGGTTCGAAATAGGCGGCGTCGTTGCGACCTTGGGGCACGGTGAACGAGACGAAGTTGAGCGGGCGCTGCGCCGCGGAGGTGACGGCATTGACCAGGTCGACCTGCATCTGGAGCGACTCCGGCTGCTTGAAGTGCTGGTGACCGTAGTCGCCGTAACAGAGGTGCATGCCGACCGGGACATCGGCCGGCACACGCTCGAGGCAGCGCACAAGCCCGGGCGTGATCTGGTCAAGCGGCACCTTTGGCCCCATCGCTCCCTCGAGAGCGCCGAACTCGACCGCGACGTCCCACTGGACGGCGATTCGCTCGTGCGGAAGCCGCTCGAGCGCCGTGTCGAGGTCGGCGAACAGCGCCTGCTCGTAGGAGGGCGCGACCTTGGGCAGGTCGTCAGCCGCGATGGTTCCCGCCATCGAGGCCGGCGGCGTCGGGTACTGCAGTTGCAGGCGGACGTCGGCCGGGATCGTGCCCTCGTTCTGCATCCGCTCGAAGGTCGCAAACGACTTGGTGTATTCGTCGGCGTAGCCAAGGTTCGGCCAGTTGATCATCTCGGCCGACGCGCCGTCGGTGAGCCGGAACTGAGGCATCGACGGCGCCGAGGGATCGGTCTCGTAGGCCTTCCCGACCGACACGGTCTCGAACTCCGGCATCTGCTGGAACTTCTGGATCTGGAAGTTGATCCAGTAGCCGCGGTCTCCCGTCTCCCCGTCGGTCATCCGACGAACGCCATTCGGGATGCGTGAGCTGATCTCCCGCATCACCGTCTCGCCGTCGGGCAGGTTGACCGAACCATTGAAATGAACAGCTGTGGGTGGCATCGCAATCCTCTCGGTGGTTCTCCGCTCCGGCCCGTCATATCACGCCAGGCGACGCCGAGGAACGCGCATCTCGGGAGCGAGGCTCGCGGCCTCAGCCCGGGCGCGGCCGATTGGCCCCGTGTGCGCCGTTAATGACGCATCATGCGCCAAGATTGGCGTATTTACTCGAACGGTCCGATCGTCTGGAGGTAGCTGCGAAGGAGAGGGTTCGACACCCTCCAGTCGGCTCGTCCGCCGCTTTCGATGATGCCGGCGTCCCTTAGCGCTTCGAGCGCACGCCGGACGCCGCCCCTGGGGAGCCCGCGATAGACGGTCTGGCCGTGCGCAATGCGTTCCGCGACGGCCAGGCCGAGTCGATGCGACCGCCGGATTCGCTCGACGATCTGCTCATGCGCGATGCGGTCGGTGGCCATCGCCGCCAGCAGGCCCTGTTCGACCACGCCGAGATCGATCAGGCGAGTCTCCAACTCGACGGTCGCGAGGTGGCTCTTCTGTGCGATCAGCATCGTGCTCCGCGGCTGGCCCTCGCCGTACTCGATGATGCGTTCGAGCGCGGCCGGCTCGACCTCGCAGTCATCTGCCTCGAAGCGCTCGCTCAGCCCCTGCGCCCACGCCTCGGCGTCGATCGGGCGCAGGTCGTGGAAGCCGCCGAACTGGTGTAGTCCCCGGTGGGACGGGGTGAAGAGGTCGCGCATCAGGTGCTCGAGGCTGCCGGCGAACAGATAGCTCACGCCCGAGGTGCGCTGGAAGATCGCGCGCATCCGCTTGGTCAGACGGTCCGGGTCGCCATAGGGCTGATGAGCTCCGCCGATCTCCTGAAACTCGTCAAAGAACACGACCACCTGCTTGCGATCGGCATCGGCGATCCGCCCAGGCAGACCGAGCGCGTAATCCAGGTAGCGCTCGGGGTCGCGTGCGGCGAGCCCGGGGCTGAACACGATCTCAAGCTCTTCGCCAAGTTGTGCCTTCGACTTGATGACGGCGGACGTCTGGAGAGCGTCGGCCACGAGGCGCCCTGCGCGCCTCGTCTGATGGATCACGCGCCTCAGCGCCGACCGGTTCGCGAGCGTCGCGGCGACGAACGCCTCGGCGAACTCGGCAGCGCTCGCGATCCGGAAAAGGTCGATGCTCACGACGTAGAAGCCACGTTTGGCGAGCCGTCCGACCGCGGCGTCGCACACACTCGTCTTGCCGGTGCGTCGAGGTCCGGCGACGACCAGGTTCGAGCCGGCTCCAAGCGCCGTCGTGATCTCGCGGACGTCGGTCTCGCGCCCGATCATCTGGCTCGCCGGGATCGGCTGGTCGGTCGGGAAGAGATCGCTGCTCCGCTGGCGAGGCATGGTTTGGCGATTATACGCCGTATCCGGCGCATGATGCGCCAAATACGGCGCATAGCTCGGGATCGCGGGTGATTAAACCAAGCTGTTTCAGAGTTGGTGCGGAGCCGGCACGGCTGTGTCTTGATCCGTAACAGCCGTCCGGAGCATGCTGCCGACATGGCAACTCTCGCTTAGAAGATCGAGGCCGAGACGCGGATGCGGGACCTGCTCGAAGAGAGCGGCCTTCCTCAGCCGGACTACGTCGAGTACGGCTTCACCTGCATCAGGCTGTTCTTCAACGACACGAAGCACGTGGTCGTCATCGATATCGACGACCCCGAGGGCGTCGAGTCGGACCTCGATACAGACGCCGCGTAGACCGTGGGCGGCCGGTTACCGCTCCTCGCTGCCCGCCTCGAGCACACAGGCAATCGTCGGAACGTCGTCAAGCTTGCCGCTAGCGACGTCGATCACCAGGTCGTAGGCCTCGTCGTTCGTCAGCGTGAGACGCATCCCGTTGATGCCGTAGAAGGCAATCGCGGCTGCAAGCGCCAGCCGCTTATTGCCGTCAGCGAGCGCGTGATTTCGTTCGACCGAGTGCAGCAACGCTGCAGCCTTCTCGTGAATCGTTCGATAGGCGCCTTCGCCGAACGCCGATGCCTGTGGCCGGGCGAGCGACGACTCGAGTAATCCCAGGTCGCGGACTTCCGGCTCCGAGCCGAGGGTCCGGACCGCGATATAGAGCAACTCGTCGAGGTTTAGGAAGATCACTCGCCAAGCCGGCGCAGCGCCTCGGCGAAGCGGGGCAGCTCCGCGTCGAGGACCTCATCCAAGAGCTCCCGGCGGCTCGTGCGATCGATGTACTCCCGCACCGCGGACCGGGCGACCTCCTGCATCGAACGCCCTTCGCGCTGTGCACGCAGGGCCAGTCGACCTTGCCCGGCCTGAGCTGCTCCTCGACCCATACCTTCATCAGGCGCGAGTTGGGATGCTCCGGGCAAACGCCCCGCTTAGGGGCCGGGTCGTGCGCGCTGATCCGGTCGATCTCGAACACGCGGTCGCAGTTGCGGTGCGCGCATGCCCACCGCTTGCGGCGCCGGACCCGGCCGGCTGCCTGGGTGCGGCTCATCACCCGGCCGGCGCCGTGGACCGTCGGGAACAGCGAGTCGGTCGCCTCCTCGGACTCGACGCCCTCGAGGATGACCGAGTCGTCGCCCATCGACCCGCCGACGAACCCCTCCTGACCCGGGCGCGCGGGCGTGCAGCCCTTGCGGATCACCCAGTACGTGCGTTCACCGTGCTCCTCGCGCCAGGCGAAGTTGTGGTGGTTGTGCAGCTCGTGGATCGCCTCGGCGCCGAGGATCTCGAGCACCTTGCCGACGACCACGTCGCGGCCGGCGTAGGCGTACTCGCCCGCGAGCCCCATTGCCTCGGTGTACGAGTCGCCGAGCTCGGTGCCGACCTCGAGCAGGAGTGGTGGCGAGTGCATCTCACCCTCATGAGCGCGGCTCTCGAACGCCAGGCCCTGCGCGAGGGCGAGGAATCCCGACGCCGTCTTGTGGCCGAAGCCGCGCGAGCCGAAGTGGACTCCGACCCAGATCCGGCCCTGCTCGTCCTCCATCAGGTTCACGTAGTGGTTGCCGGATCCGACCGTGCCGAGCTGGTTGGCGGCGTTCTGCGCGAGCTTGCGCTGCGGCTTGAACTCGGCCGTCGCGATCTTGTCGAGCACCGGGTGCTCGGCGCGCTCCTGGGCGGGGACGCCCATGCCGAACGAGATCCGGCGCGTGATCTCGCGCATGATCTGCTCGACGCCGCCGAGCGCGTCAAGGTCGACGCGGGTCAGCGCGGTGCAGGCGGCCTTGTTGCCGCATCCGATGTCGTAACCGACGCCCGAGGGCGAGACGTAGCCCTCGTAGGCGATCGCGCCGCCGATTGGCTGGCTGTAGCCGGGGTGGTGGTCGGCGCAGAGCACGCCGTACTCGGCGTCGCCGGCGTCCATGCAGCGCTCGAGCTGCTTGAGGCTCCGCTCGTCGACGGGGCCAAACGTCTTGATGTTCACTGCTCTAATCCTCCTTTGTGGTGTCGTTTCGGCAAGACGCCGGGCGGATTCGAACCGCCGTCGACGCGCTTTGCAGGCGCGCGCCTCACCACTCGGCCACGGTGTCGTCGAGAGCCTCCGAGAGGAGTCGAACCTCTGCCTCCGGGTTCGAAGCCCGGCGCTCTTCCTCTGAGCTACGAAGCCGAGTTCCGGAGGGCGCATGTCCCTCCGGGTTCGGCGAGCGCGGTCAGCGCTCGCGGTAGTAGTCGTGGCGGCCGGCGCTGTCAAAAGCTGCCCTGTTACGGCAGCAGTTCTTGAAAGCGCCGCCCGGATCCGCACGGGCGGAGCCCGCCGACGCGGGTGGGGCCGCCAAGCCCCATCTCCTTGGCGAGCGCGCAGGATGGGATCCCGCCCGCCCGCGGGCTCTCGCTCCTGAGGCGATAACCGGTGCCGCTCCGCCCCACAGCCAGAGTTGAAGGAAGACCGCGGTCGTGGTGGTGCACGACGGGGAGAACTGAGCTACGGAGCGCGAGCTCCGGGCGTGACTTGAACACGCCGACCTGCCGACGCGCGCGTCGGGCGCTCTTACCGGTAACCGTCGGTGCTCCGGCCCGCGACGGACCAAATGCAGAACAGTCCAGCGCGGATTCGCACCCGGACCAGCGAGGCTGGAGCTCGCGATGCTGCTGTTACACCACTGGCCTTTTGAGGAGCAGGCCCGCCAGGATTCGCACCCGGTCAGGGCTGGCCATGCTCGCTTTCTTACTCACCTATGGTCAGCGTCCACGGGGAATGGGGTGGCCGGCCGGATTCGAACCGGCGCCGCGGGGATCACGGCCCCGAATGCTTGCCGCTACACCACGGCCACAGCGGGGACGGCCGGGCTCGAACCGGCGGCCTCTCGCCTGACAAGCGAGCGCTCTGGCCGTCTGAGCTACGCCCCCATTTGGAATCGCGCGGGTGACCTTCTGTGGTTGTCGATTTGCCTTCAGAAACAAAGAAGGCGACCCATTGGGTCGCCCTTACCTGCGGTGGTGTCTGCGCCGGCTCTAGCGAGCACACCTCGCGGAAAGGTCGAATCCGCATCCGTTCTGGCGCTCCAGGTCGGAGCCATGCCAGCACGGCTTGATCGACGCCGTCGGCGTCAGTTCGGGAAGGAAGTTCGGTGTGTGGCTGAGGTTTGACATAGCTGTTGCTTGTCGATGCAGCATGTGGTCGTAACTCATACTCACGATGTTCGCAAGACCCGCATGGACAAATATTGGACCAGTTGACAAGGAGCGCCGCCGAAGCAGTGGCACCCGCTGATGACACGCCAGCACGCCCTCGCGGGTAGCCTCGGGAAAGCCGACCGACTCAGTGACCGTCGGCTCTCCCGCAGCGGCCCGGTGACGGTGTGGCCGCCCAGACGCTCGTGGCGGTCTGATCGCCGATGACTCGCCACGTCATCGACCGGGGCCGGTCGCCGTGCAGCGCGTCGCCGGGCCCGACTTCGAACACGCTCCCGTCGACATCGATCTCCAACTCGCCCTGGTGCACGTAGACGAACACATCACCGCGGCCGAACGCGAGCGGGGCCTTGCCGCGCGAGCCGGGCCTGCCCGAGAGGCGGACGATCCGTAGCTGAGAGCCTTCGGCGTTGAGTCGTTCCTGACCAAGGCGTCCGGTCAGCGAGCCGCGTGACAGCCGGCTCGAAGCCGAGGTGCGGAGGATCTCCGACAGTGACATCTCGAGCGCGTGCGCCAGGCGCGCAAGGACCGGGAGCGAGGGGACCTTTCCGCCCTTCTCGATCGACGACAGGTAGCCGACCGAGAGCCCAGCCGTGCCTGCGACCTCACTCAGCTTTCGGCCGAGATCCAGGCGTCGCTGTCGAAGGCGGGTGCCGACCCGGGCGCCGAGTGACTCCTCTGTTGTCGGCTCGGCGCTCAGATCACCGCCGGCGTCAGCAGCCAAAGGCCCTCCACGGGTTCGTCGGATATGACACGGGCGGAGTGACTGGGGTGGGAGGAGTAGTGAATCCAGTCGCCAGGCCCGAGCTCGTACTCGGTCCCGTCGACCGTGATCATCAGCCTTCCGCTGAGCACGAGCCCGAATTCCTCGCCGAGGTGGCGGAAGGGACGCTCGTTACCCTCGCTGTCGGCCTCGTGCCGGGCGTACAGGGCGGAGAAGGCGCGGTCGTGCACCTGTCCGGCGAGGACCGCGTACTCCTCGCCCGAACCGGGGTCGACGCGGAACTCGTGGCGCTCCGAGGCGCGGATCAGTCGCGTGCCCCGGGTACGTTCGTCCGGGAAGAAGGCGGTCACGTCGACGCCGAGCTCGGCGGCGATGAGCTGGAGCGCGGTCAGCGACGGGATCGCAGTACCGGTCTCGATCTGGGACAGGTAGCCGGTGGACAGGCCGCTGTCGGAGGCGAGCTGCTCGAGCGTCGCGCCCTGGGCTCGCCGCATCGCGTTTAAGCGTCGGCCGATCTGATCGAGCCCGCTGTCGATGCCCGGCAGAGCACCAAATTCGAGTTCTTCTCTGGTTGAACTTTCTTTGCTCACAGTTGATACTTTCCCCGCGGCAAAAGAATTTTACTGAGGAAGGTGGAGGAGAAGTGGCCAATCTCGCCGAACGCACCGACCCGTCGGCGACTATGACGGATGCTGCCGAAGCGCGTCTAGATCGCATGCTGGAGGCAGCCACTGCGGCCGGCCTCGAGGCGGCTCTGATCACCAGCGACGAGTCGATCGCGTACCTGACCGGCTTCAAGCCGATGCAGCTGGAGCGCTTCTTCGGCGTGGTCGTGCGGCCCGATCGCTCCGCGGTGATCGTGCCCGCGCTAGACCGCGGCCAGATCGATGGTGCGCCCCAGCGGCTCGACCGAATCTCGTACGGCGCCGAGTCCGACGGGATCCCTGAGCTGACGGAAGCGCTCGCCGGCGCCAAGAAAGTCGGCGTCGAGGAGGACCACATCATCTACGCGCGCACGAGCGCGCTCGAGCATAACGGCTTCGAGATCGCCCCCGCCGGCACGCTCGTGATGGGCTTGCGGGTTCAGAAGGACGCCGCCGAGATCGAGCGCATCCGCGCTGCGTGCGAGCTCGTGCAGGAGGGGCTGCGCCGCGCGTTCGAGTGGCTCACCCCCGGCGTGGTCGAGCAGGCGCTGAACGCGCGGGTCGAGGCCTTCCTGCGCGAGCAGGGCGCCACCGCCGCGCATCCGCTGATCCTGTTCGGCGAGAACGCGGCCAACCCGCACGGCGATCCGGGGCCAAGAGAGCTACAAAAAGGCGACGTCGTGTGCGCGGACCTCTCGGCCTGCCTCGACGGCTACTGGGGCGACCTCACCCGCTGCGCCACCGTCGGAGCTGCATCCGAATGGGCCACAAAAACGTGGCAGGTGGTGTTCGACGCCCAGCAGGCAGCCAACGCCGCCGCCCAGCCCGGCGCCTCCGGACGCGACGTCGACGCAGCACAACGGAAACTCATCGAGGCGGCCAGCGACCTAGGCGCCTGCCTACACGGCGCGGGCCACGCGATCGGCCTCTCGATCCACGAGCCCCCGTTCCTCGTCCCGCGCTGGAACGACCCGCTCCCGGAGGGCGCGGTGCTGACGATCGAGCCCGGCCTTTACAAGAAGGGCGTCGGCGGGATCCGGCTCGAGGACGACGTCGTCGTCCGGCCTGGCGGTCCAGACATCCTGTCCGACCTGCCTCTGGCACTGGCCGAGGTGGGTGGGTGATGGCCGAGGCGTTAGCCGGCGCCGTTGAGCGGAAGCCAGACGTGGAACACCGTCCGCCCGGGTTCTGACTCGAAGTCGATCGAGCCGCTCAGTCGCTCTCGCACGATCCGGCGCGCGGTGTCGAGGCCGAGGCCGGTGCCCTCGCCGACATCCTTGGTCGTGAAGAACGGGTCGAACACGTGGCCACGAATGTTCTCTGGGATCCCGGGGCCGTTGTCGGTGATGTCGATGCGCGCGCAGGCGCCGTCGCGTGCGGTGGCGATCTCGATCGTGCCCGAGTCGCCGAGGGCCTCGATCGCGTTGGCCAACAGGTTGGTCCAGACCTGGTTGAGCTCCGAGCCGAGGACGGTGACCTTCGGCAGCGAGCGGTCGTAGTTGCGGTGGACCTCGATCGAGGTGTGCTTGAGCTTGTGGCCGAGGATGATCAGGGTCGTCTCGAGGCCTTCGTGTACGTCGGTCTCGACGAGCTCCCCGCGGTCCATGAACGCGTAGGCCTTGACCGCCTTGACGAGCTTGCTCATCCGCTCGGTCGACTCGGCGATCTCGGCCGCGAGCCCGCGCGCGGTGAGCGATGCCGCGATCCACTCGATCGCGGCGCTCGAGCCCTGGCCGGCGATCCCGGCCACGCGATCGAGCCACGCAGCGTCGATGCCGGCGGCCACGAGCGGCTCGCTCAGCCGCCACGGCTCGCGCACGTGCAGGCGCTCGAGCGCGTCGACAAGCTCGTCCTCCGCGTCGGCTGCATCCAGCGCGGATAGGGCGTCACGTCCATTCGCGCGCTGCATCGCCTCGCGCTGCATCGCGACCAGCTCTTCGGCCTCCACGCGCTCGATGCCCGACTCGACGAACAGCCCGATCGTCGAGGCCAGCACGTCGAGCGCGTCGGCCAGATCGTCGGCCGCGCGCCGCGCGGCAGTGGCGGGGTTGTTCAGCTCGTGGGCGAGGCCGGCGGCCATCGTCCCGAGCGACGCCAGGCGCTCGCGGTTCTGTTCGCGGGCGGCGATCCGCGTGGCCACGGGACGGATCGCGCGCATCACCCGCCTGAACACGGGCCGCTGGCTGGTCACCAGCTGGGTGAAGTCCTCCGCGCCGATCGCGGCCACGCGGACGTCCGTCACCGCGCGCATCTCGCCGGCGTAGCCGGTCTCGGTGAGCACGGTGATGGCCCCCATCCAGGTGGGCGCCGTCTGCCGGGTGATCGGCTCGACCCGGCCAGCCTCGACCACGAGACCCTGCACGACACCGCGCAACAGCAGCATAAACTCGACGGTCTGGCCCGCCTCTGCGACGAGCCCGTCGGCCCGCAGCTCGCGAATCACGGCGACCTCGCGCCAGCGCGCGACCTGCTCGTCGTCGAGTTCCTCGAACAGGTCGACCGTTCGCAGCTCTTCGAGTGTGGGCCGTTCGGGCTCGCTCATGCGGTCGCGAGGTATTCGTGGATCAGCGAGACCGCCATCGATCCCTCGCCGACCGCGCTCGCCACGCGCTTGATCGAGCGCATGCGAACGTCGCCGGCGACGAACACGCCGGGCACGCTCGTCTCGAGCGCGTACGGGTCACGGGTCAGTGGCCAACCGTGATCTCGGACGTCGGGACCGGCGAGGATGAACCCGCGCTCGTCGCGCGCGACTACGCCTTCGAGCCAGTCGGTGCGCGGCGCGGCGCCGATGAACACGAAGCAGGCGTCGGCCCGCTCGAGGGTCTCGCTTCCTTCCGGGCCGCGGATCCGCAGAGCCTTTAGATGGCCGTCCGCTCCCTCCGCGGCGACGGCCTGCGAACGCGTCCGCACCTCGATGTTCGGGATCGCCGCGATCTGCTCGATCAGGTACTGCGACATCGACTTCGTCAGCGAGTCCGCACGGATCAGCATCGTCACCCGTCCCGCGTAGCCGCTGAAGTACACCGCTGCCTGGCCCGCCGAGTTGGCGCCCCCGATCACGAACACGTGTTGTTCGGCGCAGGCGCGCGCTTCGCTGAGCGCCGCGCCGTAATAGATCCCGGCGCCGGTCAGCTCGTTGAAGCCGGGCGCGTCGAGCTGGCGGTAGGAGACGCCCGAGGCGACCAAGACCGTGTTGGCACTCAGGAGGCCGCCGCCGGTTAGCTCGACGAGACGGCCGGACCCCTCGACCCGCAGCGCGGCCGCCTCCTGCACGGTGACGAGCTCGGCGCCGAGCCGGCGCGCCTGATCGGTCGCCCGCCGCGCGAGGTCCGAGCCGCTCAGGCCGTTCGGGAAGCCCAGGTAGTTCTCGATCCGGCTCGACTGTCCGGCCTGCCCGCCCGGTGCCTCGCGCTCGACCATCACCGTCCGCAGGCCTTCGGAGGCGCCGTACACCGCGGCGGCGAGTCCGGCCGGGCCACCCCCGACGATCACCAGGTCGTAGTGATCGCCGATCGGCTGCGCCGAGATCCCGAGTCGCTCCGCGAGCTCGAGCATCGTCGGGCGCTCGAGCACCGATCCGTCCTCGAGCAGCGCGACCGGCAGACGATCGGCCTCGACCCCGGCCACCGCGAGCAGCTCGCGCGCCTCGGCGTCGCGCTCCACGTCGAGCCACCGTGCCGGCACGCGGTTGCGGGCCAGGAAGTCGCGCAGGTCGTGCGACTGCTTGGAGAAGCGATGGCCGATCACGCGCACCCCGCCCGACTCGAGCGCCGCGCCGGCCTCCCACGTCGTCAGAAGATCCTCGACAACGGGGAACAGCTGCTCCTCGGGGGGATCCCACGGCTTCAGCAGGTAGTAATCGAGCGACACCTCATTGATCGCCTGGATCGCCGCCTCGGTGTCCGCGTACGCCGTCAGCAGCACCCGCTTGGCCTCGGGCACGAGCTCGCGGGCCCTGACCAGGTAATCGGTGCCGGACAGCCCCGGCATCCGCTGATCGGCCACCAGCAGCGCCACCTGCTCCCCGCGCGTGCGGATCTGCTTAAGCAGGTCGAGCCCCTCGGCGCCCGAGCCGGCGCGCATGATCCGGTAGCGCTCGCCGAATCCGCGCCTCAGGTCGCGCGATACCGCCGCGAGCACCGCTGGCTCGTCATCGACCGCGACGATCGCAGGACGCCGTCGCTGCTCTTGTCCGTCCTGCTGCTGCTCTGTCTCAGTCCCCGGTGTTTCGATCACAGCACCGATGCTATGACACCGGCGAGCGGTGGCGGAACCGTGGGCTCGGCCCGCGGGGTCGTGGGGGTGGGTCGTCGGGGGGAGAACTCGACCCCCGCGATGTGCGGTGCGCCACCGAGCTCATCGATTTGGCCGGCGAACGAACGCTCGAGCATCTGCGGCTCGCGTCTGAAATGTCGCGCCGTATGCACGGCGCCGACGGCGGCGTGGGACGCACCTATGGATGATGCACGCCAGCCACGCCGCAGCCGGATTCTCGGAACTACGCCTCGGCGGCCACCGGAGCCCCGTTGAGCGACGGCGGCGGCACGCTGCCCCCGTTCCGTCGTTCACGCCGGCTCTCGAGGGCTGCAACGAGGACCTGTGCGGCCTCCGTATGAACGCTGTCGCCGTTCCGATCACCGCGCTCCTCGGCGATGTACTCGAGCTCGCCGATGACGCGATTGATCTGGTCATCGGTCATGCGCCGGATCAGCGCGGAGGTGAGGACGCGTGTGACGTCGTCGTTGGTTTCCATAGGGGCTGGATCGCGCCGGCCCGATCGGACCTGAAGTCACGGCTACTGCAAACGGACGAAGGGACGATCGGCGACCGAAGCTAGAGCCGCTCGTGCAATGCGGCTCGCAGCTGGTCGTCACAGAACGCGGCGTCGATCGCGGTCCGGGTGATCTCGCGCAGATCGTCGTCGCTGAGGCCCATCCGCGCTTCGCACACGTCGTACTCGCCCTCGATCGTGGCGCCGAAGTACGGGGGATCGTCGGAGCCGAGCGTGACCCTGACGCCGGCGGATCGCAGCGCCGGAAGCGGGTGGTCCTCATACGATGGGAACACGCCGAGGACGACGTTGCTGGTCGGGCAGCACTCGAGCACGATCTCGCGATCCGCAAGCTCCGACACGACCGAGCGGTCCTCGATCGCCCGCACCCCATGGGCGATACGCGTAACCGGAAGCGAAAATGCGGCGCGAACGCTGTCGGCGCCGGCCCACTCGCCGGCGTGGATCGTGCACCCGAGGCCGGCATCGGCGGCGATCGCGAACACCTCGGCGAATTCGCCGGCGGGGAATCCCGCCTCGTCGCCGGCCATCGAGAAACCGACGACGTACGGATGCGGGTGCCCGGCCGCATAGGTCGCCACTCGCAGGGCCTGCTCGACGCCGAAGTTCCGCACGGCCGAGATCAGGATCCGACCCTCGATCCCGGTGTCGCGGCGGGCGTCGTCGATCCCCCGCGCGATGCCGCCCAGATGATCCTCGTCGCTCAGCCCGACGAGCGCGGCGTGGTCGGGCGAGGCGGTGAGCTCGACGTAGATCGCGCCGCCGCGCGCGCACGAGCACAGGTACTCGTAGGTGATGTCGCGGTAGTCCTCGGCGGTCCGGATCACGCTCGCCGCCATGTCGTAGGTGCGCAGGAAGTCGAGGAAGTCCGTGTAGCGAAAGCGCCCGTCGTCGCCGAGCAGCGCGTCGGGCAGCGCCAGCCCGTTGCGCGCGGCGATCCGTCGGACGAGGTCCGGAGGCGCCGTGCCCTCGAGATGAACGTGCAACTCCGCCTTGGTCACCATGGGTCGCGTGTTGTATCAGGCCGGTCTGATATGGATCAGCCGTGCGGATTCTCGTGACCGGCAGCTCCGGACACCTGGGCGAAGCTCTGACGCGCGTACTGCGCGATCAGGGCCACGAAGTCACCGGCGTTGACGCGCTCGCGTCGCCGCAGACGACGGTGGTCGGGTCGATCGTCGACCGACCCACCGTGCAGCGATGCGTGTCCGGCGTAGACGCGATCGTGCACACGGCGACGCTGCACAAGCCGCACGTTGGGTCGCACGGGCGCGTGGACTTCGTCAAGACGAACGTTGCCGGCACGCTGAACCTGCTCGAGGAGGCGGTCGCGGCCGGGGCGAGCCGGTTCATCTTCACGAGCACGACGAGCGCGTTCGGCCGGGCTCTCACCCCCGCCCGGGGACAGCCGGCTGCCTGGATCACCGAGGACGTCGTTTCGGTTCCGCGGAATATCTACGGCGCGACCAAGACCGCCGCCGAGGATCTGTGTCAGCTCACCTGGCAAGACGACGGGCTGCCGTGTCTGATCCTCCGCACTTCGCGGTTCTTTCCCGAGCCCGACGACCGCGACGACATCCGCAACACCTACGACGACCTCAACATCAAGATCAACGAGTTGCTGTACCGTAGGGTCGACCTCGAGGACGTCGTGAGCGCGCACCTGCTCGCACTCGAGAAAGCGCCGTCGATTGGGTTCGGCCGCTACGTGATAAGCGCGACGACGCCGTTCAGCCGCGACGATCTGACGAACATCCGCAGCGACCTGCCCGCGGTCATCGAACAGCGCTTCCCGGACTACGAAGGGATATACGGCGGGCGCGGTTGGCGAATGTTCCCGTCGATCGAGCGCGTGTACGTCAACGAGCGAGCGCGACGCGAGCTCGGCTGGGCCCCGCGCTACGACTTCGCCCACGCGCTGGAGCGACTCGGCAACAACGACGACCCGCGCAGCGAGCTCGCGCGGAGCATCGGGGCGAAGGGCTACCACGCCGCCCCGACCGGCGTTTACACCTCGCGCTGAATCTCGGCCACGGGGCCTGGGATCTCGGAAGGCGGGTCCCCGAGCACGAACGCGGCGCGGACTGCGTCCGCAGCGCGGCGCGCGCTGTCGTCATCCCGCGCGTGCACGAGCGCGAGCGGCCGCCCGCCCGGCTCGACGCGCTGTCCGAGCGCCGCCACCTCGGTCAGGCCGACGCCGTGATCGACGATGTCGTCCTCGCGCGCCCGGCCGCCGCCGAGGTTGACGATCGCGATCCCGACCGCTCGGACGTCGATCGCGGACACGACGCCCGCCGAACCAGGCTCGATCGGCCGGACGACCGGCGCCCCCGGGAGGTGACGCGACGGCGCATCGAGCAGGTCAGAAGGTCCGCCGAGCTCGACGACCATGGCACCGAACCGCTCGGCCGCGCGGCCGCTTTGCAACGCGTCGAGGGCCGCGGCACGGGCCTGCGAAACATCGGCGTGCAGCCCGCCCAGAACGAGCAACTCCGCGGACAGCGCGAGCGTCACCTCGAGCAGCCGCTCGTCCCGGGCATCGCCGGTCAGGTGCTCGATCGACTCTCGCACCTCGACCGCGTTTCCGGCAGTCCGGCCGAGCACCTGGTCCATGTCGGTCAGCAGCGCGACCGTCGGTAGCCCGTTGCCGACCGCGACCTCGACGATCGCCTGGGCGAGCTCGCGGGCGCGGGGGAGCTCGGGCATCATCGCGCCCGAGCCGAACTTGACGTCCATCACGAGCGCGTCGAGTCCCGCGGCGAGCTTCTTGGACAGGATCGAGCCGACGATCAGGGGGATCGACTCGACGGTCGCCGTGGCGTCGCGAATCGCGTACAGCCGACGGTCGGCGGGGGCCAGGCGAGCCGTCTGCCCGACGATCGCGCAGCCGGCGCGCGCCACTGCCGAACGCAGCCGGTCGGGCGAGAGGAACACCTCGTAGCCCGGGATCGACTCGAGCTTGTCGAGCGTCCCGCCGGTATGGCCGAGGCCCCGGCCGGAGATCATCGGCACGAACGCCCCGCACGCGGCCAGGATCGGCGCGAGCAGCAGGCTGACCTTGTCGCCGACGCCGCCGGTCGAGTGCTTATCCAGGATCGGCCCGGGAAGCCCCGCGGAGGACCAGTCGAGCACGTCTCCAGAGCGCGTCATCGCGCCGGTGAGCGCGACTCGCTCGCCGGCGTTCATGCCGCGCCACACGATCGCCATCGCCAACGCCCCGACCTGTGCGTCGGTGACGGTCCCGTCGGCGATCCCGTTTACCAGCGACGCGATCTCGTCGTTTGACAGCTCGAGGCCATCGCGCTTTCGCCGGATCAGCTCAGCTACCAGCATCGTCTTCGGAGGAGAGACGGGGGATGAAGTCGAGCAGCAGCCGGGTCAGGTCGCCGGCGCCGTCGTGCGCCGCGCGGAGCGTCTGCTCGTGCGAAAGGGGCTCATCGGTCATGCCCTCGGCGAGGTTCGTGATCACCGACACCGCGGCGACCCGCAGCCCGCAGTGGCGGGCGACGATCGTCTCCTGCACGGTCGACATGCCGACCGCGTCGGCGCCCAGCACGCGGAACGCGCGGATCTCGGCCGGCGTCTCGAAGCTTGGCCCGCCGACCGCGAGGTACACGCCCTCGGCGAGACCGATCCCCAGCCCGCGAGCTGACTCGCGCATCGTCGCCAGCAGTTCCGGGTCATATGCGTCGCGCAGCGACGGGAACCGCGGCCCGATCGCCTCGTCGTTGGGACCGGCAAGCAGGTTCACGCCGGTCATGTTGATGTGGTCGGTGATCGCCATCAGCGACCCCGGTCCGACCTCCCGCCGCAGCGACCCGGCGGCGTTCGTCAGCACCAGCACCGACGCCCCCGCGGCTCGCAGCGCGCGAACCGGGGCCCGCAGTGGGTCCACGGAGCCGCCCTCGTAAAGGTGCGCGCGGCCCTGGAGCACCGCCACCGGCACACCCCCGATCGTGCCCAGCACGGCGCGGCCGGCGTGTCCGGAAACGGTCGGCCGCGGAAACCCGGGCAGCTCCTCGTAGCCGACGACAACAGGGTCCTCGACGGCATCGGCGACCGCCCCGAGGCCCGACCCGAGCACGACCCCCACGCGTGGCGCGCCCAGGTTCACGCGAGCGCCCCGCGGTCGAACGCGCCGGGCAACAGCTCGCCCAGGGTCGTCGCGGTGGGCCCGAGGTACACCGGGGTTGAGGCGTCGCCGAACTCGGACAGCCGCTGCCGGCAGCCTCCGCATGGCGGGCAGATCTCGAGGCGCTCGGCGACCACCGCGACGGCCGTGATCGCCGTCTCGCCGGCGGTCACCAGGGCCCCGAGCGCCGAGGCCTCGGCGCATTGCCCCTGGGGGTAGGCCACGTTCTCGACGTTCGCGCCGGCATAGATCGCGCCGCTGGCGCCGCGGACCGCGGCACCGACCTTGAACTCCGAATACGGCGCGTACGCGTTTCGCATGGCCTCGTCAGCCGCGCGGAGCAGCGCCTGCGCGCCGTCGAGCAGCAGGTCCGCGTACCCAACCGACACCAGGGCGTCGTCGTCGATTCCCAGCGACGCGCGCAGACGCGCCACCTTGTCCCGCGCCGTGTCGAGGTCGCCAGCCTCGGGCAGCACCGCCTCGAACTCCACGAAACTGCCCAGTCCGACGACCTCGTCGAGGTGGATCCGCACCCCCTCCAACAGGAATAGCCGACGGCGCTTGGACACGACGACGACCGTCCCGAGCGCGGCGTCGAGCGCCTCGGCCAGCTCGTCGGGCGCGGCGACCGGCGCCAGCACATATTGGCTCTCCGAGGCCTCGCGAGCGTCCGGCCGCCCATAGGCGATCAGCTCACCGCCGAGGGCACCCTCCTCGACGCGGAGCTTCAGCCGTCCGCGCCGGGAGGCGTAGTAAGTGTCGCTCTGCGCCAGCACGCCCTGGTCTGAGGCTCCGAGGGCGAGGCAACTCGCGGCCGTTCCCGACGGATCAGGATCGCGGGCTTTGAGCTCGATGTTGACTCGCGCCATGGCGGATAGCATCGCAGCCGTGCCCGAAACGCTCACAGTCGTCGACCACCCCGTCCTCGCCGATCGCCTGTCGGTGATGCGCGACCGCGACACCTCCCATGGCGACTTCCGCCAGGCTCTGTTCGAGGCCGCCGCGATCATGGCTGTCGAGGTCGCGCGTGAGCTGCCGCTCAAGGACGTCACGATCCAGACGCCGCTCGAAGAAACGACCGGCTCAAGACTCGCCGACGAGGTGGCGGTCGTGCCCGTCCTCCGCGCCGGCCTGGGGATGGTCGAGGGCTTCCTTCGTTTGCTCCCGGATGCCCGCGTCGGCCACGTCGGGATCTACCGCGACGAAGAGGAGCACGTCCCGATCGACTACTACGAGCGGCTGCCGCCGCGGCTGCCGAGCTCGCGCGTGTACGTGCTCGACCCGATGCTCGCCACAGGGGGAAGCGCGGTGCACGCGCTGGCGAAGCTCAAGAAGGCCGGCGCGAAGCATCTCGAGCTCGTGTGTCTGGTTTCGGCGCCCGAGGGAATCGAGGCGGTCCAGGCCGAGCACCCCGACGTCCGGATCTGGACCGCCGCGGTCGACCGCGAGCTCGACGAGAACGCCTACATCCGGCCCGGCCTGGGCGACGCCGGCGACCGCGTGTTCGGCACCGCCTAATCGACCAGCGGCCGTTCGCGGTCGACTGCGGGCCGGTCGAGCCACTTGTCGACCGCACGGTGCGTGTCGGTGGCGAGCCGGTCGATCATCGCGGCCGGGCTTCGCTCGACCAGCAGCATCGCCACATGCTCGGCGCGCACGAACCGCTCGTTGACCGCGTGCTCGAGGAACGCCAGCAGCGGCTGCCAGTAGCCGTCGACGTCGAGCAGTCCGAGCGGCTTGCGATGCAGGCCGAGCTGCTTCCACGTGAACAGCTCGAACAGCTCGTCGAGCGTCCCGGTGCCGCCGGGGAGCGCGATCACCGCGTCTGCAAGCTCGGCCATCAGCGCCTTGCGCTCGTGCATGGTCTCGACGACATGCAGCTTGGTCAAGCCGGCGTGGGCGATTTCCTGCTGGACGAGCCGGTTCGGGATCACTCCGATAACGCTGCCGCCGGCCGCCAGCGCCGAGTCCGCGAGCGCGCCCATCAGACCCACGCGCGCGCCTCCGTAGACGACCTCGATGTTCCGTGAAGCCAGCTCACGACCGAGATCGGCCGCGGCCCCGGCGTACTCCGGCACCCGCCCGGGGCTCGATCCGCAGAAAACAAGGACCCGCTTCACCGGCGAGAGCGTAGTAGCCTCGGCTCGTGATCCGTCGTCTGCCTCATGTCGATCGCGTCGGGATCGAGGAGCGCGCCGCTCAGCTCGGGAAGCGCTCGATCAAGACCACGGCCAAGCAGCAGGGCATCCGCCTGGCCGTGTCGATGGTCGACCTGACCACGCTCGAGGGCGCCGACACGCCCGGCAAGGTCCGCCACCTGTGCGCGAAGGGCGTGTGCCCGGCTCCGACGATGCCCGAGATCCCGTCCGTCGCCGCGATCTGCGTCTATCCATCGCTCGTGCCGACGGCTAAGCACGCGCTCCTCGGCACCGGGGTCAAGACCGCTAGCGTCGCCACCGGCTTCCCCGCCGGCCAGGTATCACTCGAAGCCAAGCTGACGGACACCGAGGACGCAGTCGCCGCCGGTGCCGACGAGATCGACATGGTGATCTCGCGCGAGGCGTTCCTGGCCGGCGACGACACCCGTGTGCAGCACGAGATCGTCGCGGTCAAGGAGCGTTGCGGCGACGCGCACCTGAAGGTGATCCTCGAGACCGCCGAGCTCGGGTCCTACGACCATGTGCGCCACGCCTCGATGCTCGCGATGGAGGCGGGCGCGGACTTCATCAAGACCTCGACCGGCAAGGCGTCCGCGGGCGCGACGCCCGGCGTGTGTCTCGTGATGCTCGAGGCGATCCGCGACTACGCGGACCGCACCGGCCGGATCGTGGGGTTCAAGGCCGCCGGCGGCGTGTCGACGAGCAAGGCCGCGCTCCACCGCCTCGTGCTCGTGAAGGAGACGCTTGGAGACGAATGGCTGACGCCCGACCGCATCCGCATCGGCGCGTCGTCCGTGCTCAACGATCTGCTTATGCAGTACGCGAAGACCGAGACCGGGCGCTACGGGCGCTCAGAGGACTTCTCCAAGGAATGAGCATCGAGACGCGAACCAACATCGTCTGGGACTACGCCCCGGCGCCGGAGTCGGCCGACCACATCCGGTTGCGCGACCGCTACGGACTGTTCGTGGACGGCGAGTTCAAAGAACCATCGGACGGGCGGTATGTGCCGTCCATTAATCCCGCCACGGAAGAGCCGATAGCGGAGGTGGCCTACGGCGGCCCGGACGACGTGACCGCGGCCGTCGAGAGCGCCCGGGTCGCGTACCCCAAGTGGGCGGCGCTGCCCGAGCTGGAGCGCGCCAAGTACCTGTTCCGGATCGCGCGTCTGATCCAGGAGCGCGCCCGCGAGCTTGCGGTCGTCGAGACGCTCGACGGTGGCAAGCCGCTCAGGGAGTCCCGCGACGTCGACATCCCCCTTGCCGCCGCGCACTTCTTCCACTATGCGGGTTGGGCCGACAAGCTCCGCTACGGCGTCAACGCCAGAGAGGTCAAGCCGCTCGGCGTAGTGGGCCAGATCGTGCCGTGGAACTTTCCGCTGCTGATGGCGGCGTGGAAGCTCGCGCCGGCGCTCGCCTGTGGCAACGTCGCGATCCTCAAGCCGGCCGAGACGACTCCGCTGACAGCGCTGCTGCTCGCCCAGATCTGCCAGGAGGCCGAGCTCCCGCCCGGCGTCGTCTCCATCCTCCCGGGCAATGGCGACACGGGTGCGGCCCTCGTCCGCCAGAAAAAAATCAACAAAATCGCGTTCACTGGCTCGACCGCGGTCGGGCGTGACATCCAGTCCGCGCTCGCCGGCACTGACATCAAGCTGACGCTCGAGCTGGGCGGCAAGTCCGCGAACATCGTGTTCGAGGACGCGGCGCTCGACCAGGCCGTCGAGGGGATCGTCAACGGGATCTTCTTCAACCAGGGCCACGTGTGCTGCGCCGGCTCGCGCCTCTTGATCCAGGAGAGCGTGCGCGACGAGGTGATCGCGAAGCTGTGGGCGCGGATGGGACGCCTGCGCGTCGGCGACCCGATGGACAAGAACACCGACGTCGGCGCGATCAACTCGGCCGAGCAGCTCGAGCGGATCGAGGTACTGGTCGCGGCTGGGGTGGAGGAGGGGGCGACCCGTCGCACGATCGAGTGCGAGCTGCCCGAGCGCGGCTACTGGTTCGCGCCGACGCTGTTCACCGACGTCTCGCCGGCGCACCGGATCGCGGTCGAGGAGATCTTCGGGCCGGTCGTTTCCGTGCTTACGTTCCGCACCCAGGCGGAGGCGATCGAGAAGGCGAACAACTCGCGGTACGGGCTGGCGGCCGGGATCTGGACCGACAAGGGCTCGAAGGCGTTCGAGGTCGCGAGCGCGCTGAAGGCCGGAGTCGTGTGGCAGAACACCTACAACCACTTCGACCCGACCGCCGCGTTCGGCGGCTACAAGGAGTCGGGGTTCGGGCGCGAGGGCGGCCCGGCCGGGCTGCGGCCGTACCTGGCGGTGATCCGTTGACTCCGGAACGGCTCGCGGTGCGCAAGACGTACAAGCTGTGGATCGGTGGCGCGTTCGTCCGCTCGGAGTCCGGTCGTTACGACGAGACCCAGGGTTTCAACTACCCCCGGGCGTCGCAGAAGGACGTGCGCGACGCGGTCGCCGCGGCACGCAAGGCGTCCGGCGCGTGGGCGGCGCGGACGGCCTACAACCGCGGGCAGATCCTCTACCGGGCGGCCGAGGCGCTCGAGTCGCGCGCGGGGGTGATGGGCGTGCCGCGCGACGAGGTCGACGCGTCGGTCGACGTGCTGCTCCACTACGCGGGCTGGACCGACAAGCTCCACGCGGTGCTCGGCGGCGTCAACCCCGTCGCGGCGCCGTTCCTTTCGTTCTCGCTCCCCGAGCCGACCGGCGTCGTCGGGATCGTCGCGCCCGACGCGCCGCCGCTGCTCGGCCTGGTCGCGGAGCTCGCGCCGGCGCTGGCCGCCGGCAACGTAGCGGTCGCGATCCTGTCCGAGGCAGAGCCGCTCGCCGGCCTGGATTTGGCGGAGGTGCTCGGCGTCTCGGACGTTCCGGGGGGCGTCGTGAACCTTCTGTCCGGCCGGCGCGACGAGCTCGCGAAAGCGCTCGGCGTACATCGCGATCTGAACGCAATCGTCGACGCCGCCGGCGACGCCGACCTCTCGACCGAGCTCGACAAGCTCGCGTCCGAGACGATCAAGCGCGCGCGTCACAGTGCCGCGGCGACGAGCTACGACGACGCGGTCGGCGACGCGCTCGAGCGCCTTGAGGCGGTCACCGAGCTCAAGACCGCCTGGCACCCCGTCGGCGCGTAAGCACCGGCAAGGTCGTGCGGCTGGCATGATGTGACGCAAGTAGTCTGTGGTCGTCCAGGTCGTTGTTGATTGAGCAGAGGTAGGAGGGAGGCGCGGCATGGGCGCGACCATTTGTCGTAGGCTGGCGTCAGCGGCGCTTGTGGCTGCGGCGACGGCGGCCCTGGCACCGGCCGCGTGGGCGTCCGTCTCGCCGACGCGTGGCGAGGCACGCTCCCAAGATACGTGCGCTCGCCGTCGCGCTGCCCCCCCGGACTCACCTTCCGGTCTCACCGGCGGGGCAAGCTCGCCGGCGTCACGGTCACCGGGGCGAAGATCAAGACGCTCTCGATCTCCCACGGCCACCTGACGATCGTTCTGCGCAAGGCCGCTTCCAATCTCACCGTCGAGATCCACGGCAGCTTGTTGAGCGAGAGCGCGGAACTCCGCGCCCGGGCGAGCCGTACGCACCGCCTGCCGCTGACGGTCACCACGGAGAACGCCCGTGGGGGGCGCACGGTCATGCGAGTGGACGTCAGTAGCTAGCTGTCGCCGTTCGCGGGAAGGATGCCTTCCAACCGAAGGATGCGCCGGAGGATCGCGAGCGACGAGGCGTACGTCGAGTCCATCCCGTAGTAGCTGAGTCCCCGCGCGCCGAGCGTGCGCGCCTGCGTGTACGGGGTGTCAGATGCGTAGTGGATGATCCCGAGATCGATCGGGAGCTTGGTGAAGTTGACGGCCTCTCCGGTGGGATGGCGGTCGGCGTCGGCGATCTCGTAGACCGCGTTGCAGTACGGGCCGGTCTCCATCTCGACGACCGTGAATGCCTCGCGATAGTAGAAGTCGAGGTAGGAGCGGTTCTGGAGGAACGTGCTCTTGACGGTGACCGCCCGCTGGTTGTCGAGGCCCGTGCCGAATCGCAGATCTTGTGCCAGATCGCCGACGCTGAACGCGTTGTCGAGCCAGTAGGTCGAGCCCGAGTGCTCGTCGTGGACGACGTTCGAGATCATCACGTCGCCGACGTCGGCGTTGAGCGTGGCCGCCTTGCCGAGGATGTACACGCCGCGCAACCCGGACCGGTCGACCGCGACCTCGCGCAGGATGTTGTAGGCGGCGACGCCGAGCGGGTAGTCGATGTTGACGATCACCGCGCCGCTCGCCGCGAGGGCGTCGGCGTCGACCGGGCCGAGCCGCGGATCGAGCGCTTTGGGGTCGAGCGCGCCGAGCGAGATGACCTGCGCGGGCACGCGCAGCGCGGTCGTGCTCCGCAGGTGGGTGACGCCTCGCTGCTGCTCGAGCGCGCGGCGCTCGGCCGCCGCCTCGGGGCCGCCGGCGCTGAAGTACAGGCGGGCCACGAAGTAAAGGAAGTTCTCCCACGAGCCCTGGCTCTCGCCCTCGCGGAAGGCGGTCAGCTCCTGGCGCAGGATGTCGTCCTCATCAAGCTGCTCGACAAACGCGACCAGCTCGGGCTCGCGCTCGTTGGCGATACCGGTGACGATGTTCACGAGGCTGTGCGAGTTCGAGCTGACGAAGTACAGCGGCCGCTCGGTGAGGCCTTCGACGGCCATCTCCGCGCTCACCGGCGCCCACCAGCGCCGGGTGAGTCGCGAGTAACCGGTGTGCGTGCCGCCGAGCATGCGGACTCGCAGTGACAGCCGCTGGTCGGCGACCAGCCGCATCCGCTCACCAAAGGCCGCCCCCCACGCGATCTGCAGGCGCGCCCAGTCGTCGGCGCTGCCGCCGAGCTCGCGCGCGCACTCCTCGGGCGGGACTTCGAGCGAGCGCGCGGCTTCCGGCCAGCCCGCGCCACGCATGCGAACCCGGATCTTGTTCCACTCGATCTGGTACGCGACGAGCGTCGGCACGAGGTCATCGACGTCGGACGCGCTCGCGAGCAGAACTGCGAGCGTGCCGGCGCCGCTGTCGTACCACCGGCGCCGGCGCGCGGGGGCCTCTGCCTCCTCCCAGGAGTCGACGGGGATGCCGCTCGCGGTCAGCGCCTCGACGTCCTGACCCATGACGACCAGGTGGGCGCCGGCGATCCCGTCGGGAAGCCGCTGAACCGAGTAGAGGAACGCGCCCAAGTCGAGCTCCTCGCTTGCCGCCAGCGGGTGCAGGCTCGAGCCCATCGCCATGTGCGAGGGCTCGAGGACGCGCAGCTGCGTCTCCCCGCTCGAGCGCAGAAGCGTCGTGTACGTGCGCTGGTAGAGCTCGACCTCATCGCTGAGGCGGACCTCCCCGTCAGCGAAGCTGCTGAGGGCTAGGCGGGCGACTGCCACTGGCTTACGCTACTCCCTCACGTACGGAATGCCGTCCGCCGCCGGCGGCCGCGAGCGGCCCACGAGCCCCGCGACGGCAACGAGGGTGAGAACGTACGGCAGCGCCTCGAACAGCGTCCCGAGCGTTGGGTTGACGCTGGAGACCCGGTCGGACATCGCGTTTCCGAAGCCGAACAGAAGTACGGCCCAGAAGGCGCCCCACGGCTTCCACTTGCCGAAGATCATTGCGGCCAGCGCGATGAAGCCGCGCCCGTTGGTCATGTCATTGCTGAACGACCCGACGAACCCGACCGAGAGGTAGGCGCCGCCGAGCGCCGCGAACACGCCGGACGCGACCACGGCCACGTACCGGATCCGCATCACCGACACGCCCACGGTATCGGCGGCGCGCGGCTTCTCGCCCACGGACCGCAGCCGCAGGCCTCCCCGCGTCCGGAACAGGTAGAACGTGAGCGCCGGGACGAGCGCGATCCCGATCCAGGTCATCAGGTTCGCGTCGCCGAACGCCGCCCCGAAGAAGCCGACGTGCTGGATCCCCGGGATCCTGACGTTGGGGATCATCGAGATGTTCAGCGGCGTGCCGTTCGGTCCGTAGTGGTACTCGAGGAAGTAGCCGGTGATCCCGAGCGCCAGGAAGTTGATCCCGAACCCGCTGACAATCTGGTTGGCGCGCAGGTGGATCGAGAAGACAGCGTGCAGCAGCGCCAGCAGCCCTCCGGCGACCGCGGCGACGACCAGGCCCCAGACCCAGGAGCCGAGCACGTCGGCGCCATAGACGCCCCAGAAGCAGCCCATCAGCATCATGCCTTCGAGGCCGACGTTGATCACGCCGCTGGATTCTGAGATCACGCCACCGAGCGCCGCGAACAAGAGCGGCGTCGCATAACGGAGCGTCGCCGCCACCAGCGCCGACCACGTGAACACGGACTCGAGCGTCGAGACCGACGAGTTCGCCGATGCGGCGGCGCCGGCGACGGCGAACAACGCCACCACGATCGCCTCGGATCCGACCTTTCGCTCGCCGCCGGCGATCGACCACGCGCCGGCCGCGACCGCGGCTACGGCAAGCACGATCGACGGCACCATGCCGCGAGCCTCGATCGGGGGGATCGTGATCACCCACGCGACCGCGGCGAGGACGATGCCCGCGATGCCTACCTGCTTCGAGGACACCGTGCGTGAGGGTGCGATGGCGACTGCGCCGACGCTCACGAGGCGCCGCCCTGGGTCGTGGTGGCCTCCTCGGCGGGCTTGCGTTTGAGCGCCACGCGGATCTGCCGCCCGCCCCTCAGCAGCCGGAGCGTGATCACGTCGGTCGAGACGAGCAGGATGATGATCCCCTCGATCATGAACGTCAGGTACTGGACCAGGGTCGGGTCGATGCTCAGGTGGATGTTGCGGTCCGAGGTGCCGGTCAGGAGCGCCCCGAACAGCAGCGCGGCGGCGACCGTGCCGCCGGCGGTGTTCCGACCGAGCAGCGCCACCGCGATCCCATAGAAGCCGATCTGCGAGGTCTCGATGTCATTCGTGAACACGTTGAACTTCCAGCCGAGTACGTCGAGGGCGGCCGCTACACCCGCGAACGCGCCACAGATCAGCATCACGCGGACCCAGGTGCGGCCGACGTTGACCCCGGCGTAGCGCGCCGCGTCTGGGTTGAAGCCGACGGTGCGCGCCTCGTAGCCGAGCCGCGTGCGGTTGATCACCAGACCGAACACGACCGCGAGCGCAAGCGCGATGAAGATCCCCACGTCGAGCCCCTGGAGCGACGCGCTGCCCCAGAAGACCGGCAGCTTCGCCCCGGCGACGACGTTGCTGGACACGGGCGTCGAAGCCATGTGGGGGTTCTGGAGCGGGCCACCGAGTTGGAAGCAGTAGACGCCGAGCCAGATCGCGATCCAGTTGAGCATGATCGTGGAGATCACCTCGTTGGCGCCGGTGGCCGCCTTCAGGACACCGGCGATCCCGGCCCACACAGCCCCGGCGGCGGCAGCGGCGACGATCGCGAACACGATGTGCAGGAGCGCAGGCATCCCGGCGAATGAAGAGCCGATCCAGACGGCGGCGATCAGCCCCACGGTGTACTGGCCCTGGCCGCCGATGTTGAACATGCCGGCGCGGAACGCGAACGCGACCGCGAGGCCGACGAGGATCAGCGGCGTGGCCTGAAGCAGCGTCTGCTGGAGGTTGCCTGCGGCGGTCGCACGCTCGGACCCGGTGACCCACGGGAACACCCAGTTGAGGCCGGTCCCGTTGAAGATCGACTGATAGGTCGAGAGCGGATTGTGGCCCGTCGCGAGCACGACCAGCCCGGCGGCGATGAACGCGATGATCGTCGTGACGATCGGCACCATCACGCCGCTGAAACCCCGGCGGAACGCGGTCAGCGCCGCCGGGGACGTGACCGCGGCGCCCTTGCTCTCGTCGGCTTCGGCTTGGAGTTCGTCTTCGAGCAGGCTCACGCTGATCGCCTCCGCTCGGCATCCGGCCTCGCCTGAAAGTCGGCGGCGTGAGTCATCCGGCTGTCGCCACCTCGGCCGGCTCCATGCTCCCACCGGTCATCGCGATGCCAAGCTGCTCCTCGCTCGCATCAGGCGGGAACTCGCCGGCGATCTCACCCTCGTAGATGACGAGGATCCGGTCGGCGAGCGCCTTCACCTCCTCGTACTCGAGCGACACGAGCAGCACCGCCCGTCCCTTGTCGCGCTCCGCGATCAGGCGGCGGTGCACGAACTCGATCGCGCCGACATCGAGGCCACGGGTCGGCTGGTGGGCGACCAGCAGCTTGGGATTCGACGCGATCTCGCGCGCGACGCAGACCTTCTGCTGGTTGCCCCCCGAGAGCGACGCCGCGTAGCTGTCGGGTCCGCCGCCCCGCACATCGAATTCCTGAAGTAGCCGTCCCGCCAGGTCCTTCCAGTATCTGAGGCGAAGCCAGCCGCGGGCACTGAACACCGGCTTGCGGTACTCGCGCAGCGCAAGATTCTCCGTCAAGGTGAATGGGAGCACGAGGCCGCGGAGCTGGCGGTCTTCGGCGATGTGGGCGACGCCGGCATCCGTCGCCGCTCGCACGCCCATGCCGGCGATGTCCTGACCGTCGACCACCACCGCGCCCGACTCAGGCGCGCGCATGCCCGTGATCGCGTCGACCAGCTCCTGCTGTCCGTTTCCGTCGACGCCCGCGAGCGCGACGATCTCACCCTCGCGCACCGAGAGCGAGAGCCCGGAGACCTTCTCGAGCTCGCGGTCGTCGCGCACGTACAGGTCGCGCACCTCGAGCAATGGCTCCCCGGGCTTGCCGGGGGTCTTCGAGACCGACAGCAGCACGTCGCGCCCGACGACCAGCCGCGCGAGGCTCGCCTCGGTCGCGCCCTGGCGCGGAACGGTATCGACCCTCTTGCCACGCCTCAGCACCGTGATCCGATCGGCGACCTCGAGCACCTCGCCGAGCTTGTGGCTGATGAACACGATCGCGGCTCCGTCCTGCTTGAGGCGGTTGAGCACGCCGGTGAGCTCCCTGACCTCTTGCGCCGTCAGGACCGCGGTCGGTTCGTCGAGCACGAGGATCCGCGCGTTGCGATAGAGCGCCTTGAGGATCTCGACACGCTGCTGGGTGCCGACGGTCACATCCTCGATCTTGGCGTTTGGATCGACGGCCAGGCCGTAGCGGTCGGAGAGCTCGGTGACTTTCGCTCTCGCCGCCTTGAGATCCAGCCGCCCACCGGCCTGGGTCGGCTCTTGCCCGAGCACGATGTTCTCCGCCACGGTCATGACCGACACCAGCATGAAGTGCTGGTGGACCATGCCGATCCCGAGGTCGATCGCGGCCGCGGGCGAGGAGATCTCGACGGGCTGGCCGTCGATCAGGATCTCTCCGGCGTCGGGCTTGTACAGGCCGTACAGAACCGACATTAGCGTCGACTTGCCGGCGCCGTTCTCGCCAAGCAGCGCGTGAACCTCGCCCGGCACCACGTCGAAGTCGACCCGGTCGTTGGCGACGACCGAGCCGAACTTCTTCGTGATTCCCCTCAGCTCGAGGGCCGGAGGGCTTGACCCGGGCACGGCGGGCTTGATTCTTACTACTACTTGACCAGCAGTGCGGTCGGCGGGTTGATCTTCCCGGATTTCATCTCCGCGATGATGTTGTCGATCTGCGACTCGAACTGGGCGCCGGCCGGCCCGATCTTGCCGATCCCGACACCACCGTTATTGATGTCCTCCTGCAGGTTGCTCGAGAACTGGCCGGCCATCAGGTTCTTGATCGCCGTGAACACGCCCGTGTTGACCTTCTTCTCGGCCGACGTCAGCACGAGGGTCGGCGCGAGGTAGCTCTGGTCGGCGTCGACGCCGATCACCTGAGTCTTCGTCGACACACCCGCGGAGATCACGCCGAGGCCGCAGGCGCCGGCGACCTGGAACACGACCTTCGAGCCCGCGTTGATCTGATTGAGCGCGAGCTCCTTGCACGAGGACTCATCCGTGAAGTTCTGCGAGTACGCGTTGAGCAGCTTGGCGGACGGGTCCGCCGCCTTGACTCCGGCCTGGAAGCCGCCGATGTAGTCGGTTACCGGCGGGATGCTCTGGCCGCCGACCGAAGATGCGGTCGTGTACTTGTGTTCCTTCAGGTAGAGCCCGGTGAGGTATCCGGCCGGGTAGCCGGCCTGCTGCTCGGCGAAGTCGATCCCCTCGATGTTCTTGGCGGTGTCCGGAGCCGCGCCGCCCGGGTTGTCGATGATCGCAAAGTGCACATTGGGGTACTTCGTCGCAACCGTCTGGATTGCGTCAGCCATCAGGAAGCCGACCGCGATCACGAGCTTGTTGCCCGACGCCGCGAGCCGAGTGAGGTTCGGCACGTAGTCGGAGCCGGAGGTCGACTGGAGCACGGTGCCCTTGACTCCGAGCTGAGACTCGGCCTGGAGCAAGCCCTCATAGGACAGATGGTTGAAGCCGTGATCGTTGAGCCCGCCGATGTCGGTCACCAGACCGACCTTGAAGCCGGAGCCGGTCGACGACGCGCCGCCCGACGCGTTGGTCGTGCTGCTGGTGCTGGGCGCGGCCGCGCTGCTCGTGGTGCTACTGCTCGTGGTGCTACTGCTGTTGCTGCTTCCGCACGCGGCAAGCCCCAGAGCCCCCGCGATGACCAGAGCCGCCAAGACAGAGCGCCTCATCCTCCCCGTCACCTCGATCTCCTTTCCACAGAAACGAATGGGCAACCATAACCGCTGCGCGGGACGCCAGGGAAGTGGCCTAACGTGCTCTTTACCATGCCCACGATCGTCCGGGCCCAGGTGGCGCATACTCCCCGCAATCCGTTCGTTTTTGAGGACGGGCTGGACACCTTCCGGGACGGGGCGGTGGCGTTTGCGGACGGCCGGATCGTGGACGTTGGCTCGTGGCATGAGGTCCGTAGTTGTCTTCCGGACGCCGACGTCGTCGACGCGCGGGACGCGGTTCTGCTGCCTGGATTCGTCGATTGCCACGTCCATTTCCCGCAGGTCCGGGTGATCGGGGCGCTTGGGCTCGGGCTGCTGGACTGGCTGCGGTCGGTGGCGCTGCCCGAGGAGGAACGGCTCGCTGACCCGGGGTACGCGGGTGAGGTTGCCGCTCAGTTCGTTCGGGGGTTGGCGTCGAACGGGACGACGACCTCGCTCGTGTTCGGTTCGCACTTCGCCGGGGCCCAAGAGGCCCTGTTCTCGGCGGCGTCTGCCGCGGGGCTGCGGGTGGCGAGCGGGCTCGTCGTGTCCGACCTGGGGTTGTTGCCGGAGCTGCACGCGTCTCCGTTGGAGGCGTTCGAGTCGAGCCAGGACCTGCTGGAGCGTTGGCACGGTCGGGGACTGATCCGCTACGCCGTCAGCCCCCGGTTCTCGCTGTCGTGCTCGGATGAGCTGCTGTCGGTCTGCGGCGAGCTCGCGCAACTGGCTCCTGGGGTCCTCGTGACGAGCCATCTGAACGAGACGCTCGGGGAGATCGAGCTCGTGGCGTCGCGGTTCCCGTGGGCGCGCGACTATCTGGAGACGTATGAGCGGTTTGGTCTCGTTGGCTCGCGGTCTGTGTTCGCCCACGACGTCCACGTCGGTGATTCCGAGCTGGGCCGATTGGCGGCGGCGGGGGCGGCGGTTGCCCACTGCCCGTCAAGTAACGCGTTCCTTGGAAGCGGGCTGTTTCCGCTGCGCCGGCATCTCGATGCCGGGGTGCGGGTCGCGCTCGGGACCGACGTCGGCGCCGGCACCGGGCTGAGCATGCTCAAGGAGGGGCTGGCGGCCTACCAGGTCCAGATGCTCTCGGGCGCGGACGGCGTGTCGCTGGGTCCGGCTGGGGTGTTGTGGCTGGCGACCGGTGCTGGAGCGGTGGCGCTCGGGCTGGCGGAAGAGGTCGGCGATCTTTCGGTCGGCAAGAGCGCGGATTACGTGCTCGTGCGCCCGCCGGCGGGCTCGACGCTGGAGGGGGTCCTAGAGCGCGCCGATTCAGTCGAGGGGAAGCTCGGGGCGCTGTTCACGCTCGCGCGGGAGGAGTCGATCGCGGAGGTGCGGGTGGCGGGTCGGGTCGTGTGGCCTTCGGCGGTCGGCTGATGCGGCGAGCCGCGGTCGTGGTGATGGACGCGTGCGGCGTGGGGGCGCTTCCCGACGCGGATTCGTACGGCGACGCCGGCTCGAACACGCTCGCCCACCTGGCTTCGGAAGTGGGGGGACTGCGGTTGCCGGTGATGGAACGGCTGGGCTTGGGTTCGATCGTTCCAATCTTGGGGGTTGCACCGGTGGTCGGTCCTGCGGTCTACGGGCGTCTCCGTCCGCTCGGACCGGGGAAGGAGTCGACGACTGGTCACTGGGAGCTGATGGGCGTCGTTCCTCCGTATCCGCTCCCGACGTATCCGGATGGTTTCCCGCCCGATGTGATCCAGAGCTTGGAGGACGCCACCGGGCTGCGGTTCTGCTGCAACCAGGCGTTTTCCGGGACAGAGGTGATCGAAGCGTTTGGTCCGCACCACTTGGAGACCGGGGAGGCGATCCTGTACACGTCGGCCGACTCGGTGCTCCAGATCGCCTGTCACGTGGACCGGGTGTCCGAGCCCTCGCTGTACGCGGCCTGCTCGGCGGCCCGTGAGGTCATGACCGGGAAGCATGCGGTCGGGCGCGTGATCGCGCGGCCGTTCGAGGGCTCGCCTGGAGCGTTTCGCCGGCGCGAAGGGCGGCGGGATTACGCGGTGACTCCGCCGGGGCGTTCGTACTTGCAGGAGCTTCAGGACGCCGGCGCGCCGGTACACGGGGTGGGCAAGATCCACGATCTGTTCGCCGGGGTCGGGATCGACGTCAAGCGCGCCGGCGCGACCAACTCCGCCGGCATCGCGGCCACGACGGCGTTGCTCCGCGAGCTGGAATCGGGCCTGATCTTCGTGAACCTGGTCGAGACCGATCAGGTGTACGGGCACCGGCACGACGTCTCGGGGTTCGCTCGGGCGTTGACCGAGATCGACGCTGCCGTTGCTACGTGGTTGACGCTGCTCCGAGATGACGACCTGTTAGTCCTAACTGCCGACCACGGCGTCGACCCGACCGCGCCGCACACCGACCACACGCGCGAATACGCGCCGCTGCTCGCGACTTACGCGGGCTGCGAAGGGCGGCGTCACGACGGGCTGCTCGCCGACGTCGGAGCATCCGTGTTGTCGTGGATCACAGGGCGAGACGCGCCCGAGCTGCCGGGCGAGCCGTTCCTATAAGTCTGCATTTTCTCGCCCTCGAGTGGGACTGGGGCCGGATACGACATCCTTGAGTGGGTGGAAGGCGCGCCCACCAATCGGCCGATCAACGGTGTCGTGGATCTCAATCTGTCCGAGGTGCTGTCGGGGCTCTCGCATGCCCTTGATATGACCGAGGGCCAGGTGCCCGGCCACGCGGAGCGCAGCTGCCTGATCGGGATGCGAATGGCGGCGGCGCTCGATCTCGATGACGAGACGCGCTCATCGCTGTTCTACGCATTGCTGCTCAAGGATGCGGGCTGCTCCTCGAACGCCGCGAAGGTCGCGGCGCTGTTCGGCGTCGACGACGCAATCGTCAAGAGCTCCCGACGGCTGACGGATACGGCCAGTACCTCGCAGGCCGTGCTGCACGTGCTCCGCACCGCGGGCGCCGGCGGGTCGGTGCTCGCCAGGGGGCGGCACACCGCCGCGGCGTTGCGGGCGGGCCGCGCCGGCGCGCGGTCGTTGGTTGAGTTGCGCTGCGAGCGAGGAGCGGCGGTCGTCCGCGCCATCGGACTCGGCGAGGTTGCGGCCCGGGCGATCATGGACGTCGACGAGCACTGGGACGGCGGCGGTTATCCCGCCGGGATCGCAGGGGATGAGATCTCGCTGGCGGGGCGGGTGCTGTGCCTCGCCCAGACCACGGAGGTGTTCTGGCAGCACGGCGGGACGGTCGCCGCGTGCGAAATAGCGCGCAAGCGGCGTCAGACGTGGTTCGATCCAACACTGGTCGACGCGCTCCTGGGGCTGGAACACGATGCGCGGTTCTGGCAGTCGCTCGAGACCGCCAGCGTGACCGAGGTTGAGCCGCCCGAGTACGTGCTCGTCGCTGACGAAGCCCGGCTCGATCTGGTGGCCCATGCGTTCGCCTCGATCGTCGACGCCAAGTCGCCCTACACCGCGACCCACTCCGAAGGGGTCGCCGCGATTGCGGATGCGCTAGCCGCCCTACTCGACCTCGACATCGGAACTCGCGCGACTCTGCGTCGCGGCGCGCTGTTGCACGACATCGGGAAGCTCGGCGTGTCGAACCGGATTCTGGACAAGCCCGGTCGGCTCAATCCCAGCGAGTGGGAGACAGTCCGTCGCCATCCCCAATGGTCGATGGAGATACTCGCCCGGGTACGCGCCTTCGAGGACGTCGCCCGGATTGCCGGCGCTCACCACGAGCGGTTGAACGGGAGCGGGTACCACCGCGGTCTGACGGCCGCGGAGCTCGACCAACCGTCGCGGATCCTCGCCGTCGCCGATGTGGCCGAGGCGCTCAGCGCGGACCGGCCGTACCGATCGGCCCTTGGGGCCGACGAGGTTCTGGAGATCATGCGTCGCGCCGCAGGTCACGCGCTCGATCGCGACGCGTTCGCGGCCCTCGAACAGACACTCCCGGGCTTGTCGTCCGAGCCCCGCGAGCCCTGGCATGCGGTACAGCGTGGCCCGGAATAACCCTTCTAGAGCTTCGATCTGGCGCTAGGCTTTGAGACAATGCCGACCGCGCCTCAGACGGGCGGATTCAACGTTCTCGGGGTGGTGTACCTCGGGCTCGTTCTGGCGGTCGTGTTCGTGCCAATGGTGCTGGGACGCCGGGGTCCGTCCCCCGGGCAGTCCGACTCAGACTCAGACTCCGACGATGGCGGTGGCGGTGGCAAGGGCCCGTGGCCGCCGCCGTCGCCTTCGAATCCCCCGAGCGGTGGGATTCCGCTCGACGACGCAAAGCCGGCACGAGCGCGACTGCGCGGCCACGAACGCCTCGTCGATCTCCTCCCGACCCGGAATCGCAGACGGTCGCGTGAGCCTCGGCGCCGACCGCCGCTGCGGACTCCCGATAAGAGCTAGCCGGCGACCGGCCGCTCGAGCGGCTGCGACCTCAGGTCGTAGAGGTTGCTGGCGTGTGCAAACGGGTGCTGGAACGCTTCGAGCGCGTTGGCGGCGTCAACCCGGAACTCGAACGAGTTGCCGTCCCGCTGATCTTCGATCGCGACGAACACGCGATTCGTCCGCGGGTTCCAGAGCAACCTCACGTCGAATCCGTCGTTGAAGCGACGATCCAACTCGCGCACCACCGTTTCAGCTGCTGTGGACATGACGATCTCCTGTCTCAAATACTCGGAAGCCGTGTTCTGCGTCACTGCCATATAGACACCGGGTGTGGACTGAACTCATCGATTGGCGGCCGGTCATTCCTTGAGACCCCCCGCGGGTGCAAGATGTGACACCCATGACCGATGCGCTGCCATTGCCCGCTGGGTTCCGGATCGGACACTGGACCGATCGCGACGGGCGCACCGGATGCACGGTCGTGATCCCGCCACCGGGAGCCCGCGGCGGCGTCGACATCCGCGGCGGCGGTACCGGAACGCGTGAAATCGAGACGCTCTCCTTGCTGGCGAATGCCGAGGGGCCGACCGCCGTGTTGCTCACCGGCGGCAGCGCGTTCGGGCTCGCAGCGGCGGATGGCGTCGTGCGGTGGCTCGAGGAGCGGAACTTCGGTCGACCGACGCCGATGGGGGTGGTGCCGCTGGTGCCGGCGGCGGTCATATACGACCTTATGGAGGGTGCAGCGGGTCGCCGGCCTGGACCGGATGACGGTTACGCCGCGTGTGACAGCGCGACCGCCGCGGTCCCGCAACGCGGTCCGGTTGGCGCCGGTGCCGGGGCGGCCGTCGGGAAGTTGCTCGGGCGCGAGCGATCGACTCGCGGCGGAGTCGGTTACGCCGCGACCGTGCTCGCCGACGGCGCCATCGTCGCGGCGCTTGCCGTCGCCAACGCGTTCGGCGACGTGATCGCCGAGGACGGCTCGGTTCTCGGGGGCCCACACGACGACAGCGGCCATCGGGTCCGGACCGCGGATCTACTCCCAGGGATGCCGGTCCCAGCGGTCACGCCGCTCATACCTGTCACGCCGGTACCGGGCTCCGACGGCGAAGGCGTCGAGGGCAACACGACGCTCGTGTGCGTGTTCACCGACGCCTCGCTCGACAAGCGCAGTTGTGCGATCGTCGCGCGGATGGCCAGCGCCGGAATCGCGCGCGCGGTCGATCCCGTGTTCACACCCGTCGACGGCGACGTCGTGTTCTGTGTCGCCTCGGGAAGCGAGCCGCCGCCCGTACCGGGCCTCGCGGCGTCATGGGCGCTCACCGTGCTCGGGAGCGTGGCCGCAACGGTCACGGCGCACGCAATCCGAGACGCCGTCCGGTGACGGCGCTTTCGTGGCCGGTCGAGGGGCGCCGGCTCAGTGGAGGATCGAGCCCCCGTCGGCGACGAGCGTCTGCCCGGTGATCGCGCCCGCGGCGTTGGAGGCGAGGAACGCCACCAGTGAGGCCGTGTCCTCGGGGACGAGAGACCGCGGCAGAGCCTGGCGGATGCGGACCTCTTCGAACGCCTGCGGCGGCAGGTCGGCCTCGGTGAACGGCGTTCGCGTGAGCCCCGGCGCCACGCAGTTGACCGTGATCCCGTGCTGTCCGAGTGGCTTCGCGAGGGACCGGGCGAGCCCGACGAGCGCCGCCTTGCTCACCACGTACGGCAGGAAGTCCGCGGCGGGAGGCCTCCAGACGGTGTTCGAGGCGATGAAGATCACGCGACCGAAGCCTCGCGCGGACATCGCGGGCGTGAGCGCCTGACACAGCCAGAGCGCGGACTCGACGTTGACCGCGTGGACGCGGCGCCAGGTGGCGAGGTCCAGATCGGCCAGGCTGGCGCGGTCGAACGCCGCGGCCGCGTGTACGAGCACGTCGCGGGGACCGAGTCGCTCGGCCACCTGGCGCACGGCCTGCTCGTCGCCGAGATCGACCGCGAACTCGCCCTCGCGGTCGAGGATCGCCACGTCGTGCCCGCCGTCCATCAGCGCGCCGACGATCGCGCTGCCGATTCCTCCGGCGCCCCCGGTTACGACAGCGGTTCGATTCATGCCTCCTCCGGTCGGGCACACGTCGACCCCAAGCATAGGAAAGGACGGCCGCCGCCGGGAGCGGGACCTCCGCCGGCCGATTCGCTTCCGGGTGCCGGGTCAGTCCCGCGCAATTTCGTCCTCGCCGACGGCGAACTCTCAGGGCGGGTAGCCGTCGATCCGATCTCACGTCTGTGGATGGTGCTGGAGCGCTCGCGCGTGAGACCGCCGACCGGCGCTCGCCGGTCGGCTGTCAGAAAGGCGACGGGACCCAGTATCAGTTGCAATGACGTTTAAGGTCACGGACCGGGTTGGGCTGTGGTGCTGTGCGTTGGCCTTGGCGCTCATCCTCGCCGGCGCGGCAGCGCACGCGGCGGCGGCTCAGCCGTCGGCGTCCCGCGGTGTACGCGCGCGACGCGTCACTCCACCCCAACGGCTTCACGCAGCAGCAAGTTCAGGCACGTGTGTCCCGCGGCGGCGGTGAAGCCGGCCTCTGTACGCAGGGGCAAGGGACGCGCCTGTGTCGCGCAAGCGCCGCCAGGGCGTGGTTGTCACATCGTGCGCCCAGCCTCCGAAAGCGACGACCAAGCGCACCTCGACCCACGCCGCCTGCGGGGCATCCTCCCTGCGCCGCAGGCGGGGTCGCGACCACGGCCTCGTCGTCGCCCACGGTGGGTCCCGCTCTCCCGGAACCTCGTCGCCCGCCGCTCCGGTGCTCACAGAGCCGTCGGAGCCGTCGACCGGTGGGTCCTCGTCGGGTGACCAGATCCTCTCCCTGCCGTTGGTCAACCCGTTCTCGCCGACGAGTTTCTGGCGCGCCCCTTGCCGCCGCCGCCCCGCTCGATCCCAACTCGCAGGCATACGTGAACGAACTGTTGCGTCAGGTGCAGACGTACGGCACCTGGATGGACACGTATCAGTACAGCGTCCGGTTTACGTGGTCGGGCCGAACCAGGCGACTCAGCAGGTGACACTCGACGTGTACGCACCCGACATGCAGGCCGAGTTCGACGCGGTCCCGATCCCGAGCACCGCGCAGGCCGCGGCCGGACGGACAAGCACATGACCGTATGGCAGCCGTCGACGGACAAGCTTTGGGAGTTCTGGCACATGCAGCACGAATCCGACGGTTGGCACGCGCGCTGGGGCGGGGAGATGGACAACGTGTCCACCAGCCTCGGCTACTTCACGCACTCGGGCATCACCAACGACTGGGGCGCGACCGCCACCGGGCTCCCGCTCCTAGGCGGGTTGGTCACCGAGGCCGATCTGCAACGCGGCTACATCAATCACGCGCTGGCGATCAGCATCGTCGAGACCGAACCGAACTGCTGGTCGTGGCCGGCCCAGCGGACCGACGGTGCGTACACCACCGCCGGGATCACCCCGATCCCCGAGGGCGCGCGCTTCCGCCTGAATCCCACGATCACCGTCGCGAGCCTGAACCTCCCGCCGCTCGACGAGATGCTCGCGCAGGCGGCGCAGACATACGGGATCGTCGTCCGAGACAAAGGCGGCGCAGTCTCCTTCTACGGCGAGGACCCCAAGACCATCTCAGGCAGCAATCCGTGGCCGGCACACGTCGACCCCAAGCATGGAAAGGACGGCCGCCGCCGGGAGCGGGACCTCCGCCGGCCGATTCGCTTCCGGGTGCCGGGTCAGTCCCGCGCAATTTCGTCCTCGCCGACGGCGAACTCTCAGGGCGGGTAGCCGTCGATCCGATCTCACGTCTGTGGATGGTGCTGGAGCGCTCGCGCGTGAGACCGCCGACCGGCGCTCGCCGGTCGGCTGTCAGAAAGGCGACGGGACCCAGTATCAGTTGCGATGACGTTTAAGGTCGGGGACCGGGCCGGCGGAGTTCGAGAACACGTACGCGAGCACGATCCTGGCGAGGTTCCCCTGGAGCGACCTTGCAGACGCTCCAGACGCAGATGACGTGCGCGTCGTGATCTCGACGGGCGCGCGTCTAGCCCAGTGAGCTGATCCGCGCGATCAGCAGCTCGCGGAACCGGTCTGAGTCGATCCCGACCGCGACGTGGCAGTTGCGCTCCCAATCGCTGAGCCCCGATCGGTCGGCGTGGGTGCGCCCGCGCGAAAGCTCGGGGCCGGTGTCGACGACCACTCCGACGTGCTCGGTGGTGAGCAGCCCGTTGTCGATCACGTGGGCCACGGCGACAGCATCGTGGACGGGCGCACCCTCCCATCCGTAGCGGCGGCGGTGGAACTGCACGTAGAACTCGAACAGATCCGCGACGAGCGTCCCCGCCTTGCCCGAGCTCCGCAGCCGGGCGACGTCGGCCGGTCCGACCAGCGCCTGGTGGGTGACGTCGAGCCCGACCATCGTGAGGTCGATGCCGCTCGTGAATACGCGATGCGCGGCCTCGGGGTCGGCCCAGATGTTGAACTCGGCGGCAGGCGTGGCGTTCCCCTCGCCGACCGCGCCGCCCATCAGCACGATCCGCTCGACCCCGCCCGCGAGCGCCGGGTAACGAGCCAGGAACAGAGCGATGTTCGTCAGTGGTCCAGTTGGCACGAGTGTCACCGGGTCAGGGCGGCTGACGAGTGTCATCGCGATCCAGTCGATTGCGTGTGCCGGTTCCGGCGGCCGGGATGGCGGCGGGAGATCAGGGCCGTCGAGCCCGGTCTCGCCGTGAACCTCGGCGGCGACGTGACGGTCTCGGACGAGCGGCCGATCGGCGCCGGCAGCGACCGGGACCTCGTCGCGGCCGACGTGATCGAGAACCCGGATGGCATTCGCGGTCGTCTTCTCGAGCGTCTGATTGCCGGAGACCGTCGTGACCCCGAGCAGGTTCAGCTCGGGGCTCCCGAGGGTCAGGAGCAGAGCGATCGCGTCGTCGTGGCCCGGATCGCAGTCGAGGATGATGTCGGTCACGCGATCAGGGTACGCACCGGCTCGGCTTCATCGCTGGCACACGGGGCACCAGTACGTCGTCCTTCCCCCGACCCTATCCCGATCGAGCCGGTGGCCGTCCCGAGGGCACACGCCGTCGCGCCGGCGGGCCTCGATGAAGTTGCCGGTGTGGGCGCCGCCCTTGCGAATTGCCGAGCGGACCGCGGCGCGTAGTTCGCGGCGGAGCCGGTCGAGGTCGTCGGTCGACAGGTCCGCCGTGCTCCGCAACGGCGAGATCCGCGCCTGCCACAGGATCTGGTCGGCGAGCAGGTTGCCGATGCCCGAAATCGCGCCCTGGTTGAGTAGCCGCGCCTTGATCGCGGTGTGGCCGGCGCCGATCAGGCGGCGGAAGTCCTCGCGGCCGACCACGGCGGCGTCCGGTCCGACGTGCGAGTAGTCGGGGTTGAGTACGGCGCGCCCGAGCCGGCGTTTGTCCCGGAGCACGAGCCGCCCGCCGTCCTCGAATTCGATCGTGAAGCGGTCCCAGTGCGAGCTGTCCTCGGGGTCGACGATGATCCGCCCGGCCATCCCGAGGTGCAGGCCGACCGCGGGGCCGTCCTCGGTGTCGAGCCACATGAACTTGCCGCGGCGGTGAGCGGTGGTGAGCGTGTGGCCGGTCAGCGCCGCGGCGAACTCACCGGGCGAGTGCGGCCGGCATACGTACGTATCGGAGTCGTCGACGGCCGCGATCCGGCGGCCGAGCGCGGACTCGAGCGTCTTTCGAGCGCGTTCGACTTCGGGCAGCTCGGGCATGGATTCAGCGTAGTGCGACGGCCGGGGCACGCGAATCGCCCCGGCCGCGCCAGCCGTCAGCCATCAGCCGAGGATGAGCTCCTTGGCCGCGCAGTCGATCGTCACCGACCGAACCGGGACAGCACGTCCGAGCCGAGCAAGCCGAAGGGATGTGCGTCGAGCCCAGCGATCGGCGAGCTCGAGACGACGACCGTCGGCAGCGCCACCCCGCCGCCGAATAGTTGGCAAACAAGCTACTGCAGAGTGGCCAGCGCAAGCGGCAGTACCCGCTCCGCGCCGGCACGGCGGAGCTGACCGCCGACCATCGCGAGCGTCCAGCCCGAGATGCGGCGATCGTCGAGCAGGACGCCCGTCCCTGGCGGCGGCCGGTCCACGACCCGGAAGGCGCCGCGTACATTGGCCGCTTGCTGAGCAGCGTTGGCCATCTCATGCTGGGGCGGCCGTTCGCACACGCGGGTCACGAGCGGCACAAACGGAACGGACAGCGCCCCGGCGACCCGGTGCCCGAGCCGCGAAACCGCCTCGCCGAGCCGCACCGACGGAATCGACGTGACCCAATCGGCGCCGCCGGCGCGCACGATGTCGGCGAGCGCCGCGACGACGTCGTCTTCGAACTCGCCGGCCGCGAGGCCCCGCTCCACCGCCGGCCACCATCCGCCATCGCCGAACCGCGCCAGCGCCCACCCGGGCTCAACCAGCACGTCAGCGGGGATCTTTCGCATGACGCCGGCGGCGTCGGGCGCCATCTTCTTGACCTCGAGCTCGATCGGGGTCGAGCGCAGGTGGCGCCCGGCCGCCTCGACCAGCGCCGGATCCGGGGGGGTGTCGAACCGGGGTCCTGCGCAGACTGAACATCGACCGCAGTCCGCGGGCGATGGGTCGTCCAATTCCTCCTGCAGAACCCGCATCAGGCAGCGGCCGTCGGCCCCGAACGCGGCCATCGCACGCTGCTCAGCGCGGCGCAACGCCGTCACCTCCGCGTAGCGGTCGGCGTCGTAACTCCAATCCGCGCCGGGAACGATCTTCCAGCGGCTGCCCGCACGCGTGACCGCGCCCTCGACGTCGAGGATCTTCAGCATCGCCTCGATCCGGCCCATGCCGAGATTGACCTCCGCCATCAGCTCGCGCGTGGTCCGTCCCGCCTCGCCGGCGGCCGTGAGCGATTCCAGCACCGCGGACACCCGCTCGCGATCGGGAAACGCCTGCTCGATGAAGAAGTCCTGGATCCGGCGGTCCTCGCCGCCCCGGAGCAGGACGATGTCGGCGTGCTCGACGCCGCGGCCGGCGCGGCCGATCTGCTGGTAGTACGAGATGACCGAGCCGGGCGCCTGGTAGTGCACGACGAACGTCAGGTCTGACTTGTCGTAGCCCATCCCGAGCGCGCTGGTGGCGACGACCGCCTTGATCTCGTTGTGGAGCAGGCGGTCCTCGGTGGCGATGCGATCGCCGGTTTCGTGCTCGCCGCTGTACGGGACCGCGCTGATCCCCTGTGCCGACAGGAAGGCGGCGACTTGCTCCGCGTCGCGCTTGGTCAGCGTGTAGACGATCCCCGATCCGTCCATGCGAGGCAGGTTCTCCGCCAGCCACGCGAGTCGCTCCGCCGGCCGAGCCAAGTCGAGGACCTCCAACCGCAGGCTGGCGCGCGCCAGCGGCCCGCGGTAGGTGCGCAACGCGTCGCGATCTCGGGGCGCAAGTTGCCCGGCCCCAAGTTGCGCGACCACGTCGTCCACGACCCGATCGTTGGCGGTCGCGGTCGTGCCGAGCACCGCCACGTCGGGGGCCAGCGCGTCGAGGATGTCCTTGACCCGCCGGTAGTCGGGTCGGAAGTCGTGACCCCAGTCCGAGATGCAGTGGGCTTCGTCGATCACCAGCAGACCGACCGACGACGCGAACAGCGGCAGCATCTCGTCGCGAAAGCGAGGGTTGTTCAGGCGCTCGGGGCTGATCAGCAGCAGGTCGATCGTGCCCGCCGCGAGCCGGTCGCGGACGTCGTCCCACTCCTCGCGGTTGGTGCTGTTGATCGTGTGCGCCCGCAGACCGAGGCGCTCAGCGGCGGCGATCTGGTTGCGCATCAGCGCCAGCAGCGGGCTGACGATCAGCGTCGGGCCGGCGCCTGCGTCGCGGAGCAGCGCGGTCGCGACGAAGTACACCGCGGACTTGCCCCAGCCGGTCCGCTGAACGCACAGCACGCGGGCCCGGTCGACGACCACGTCCCGGATCGCGTCGAGCTGATCCGGGCGGAACTCGGCGTCCGGGTCATCGGTGAGAATTCGCAGCTGATCCAGGGCAGCGGCGGGGATCGTTTCGGAGTCGGTTATCGGCACTCTGAAGTACAAGAGTCGCAGGCGGCCCGGAAATCACCCCCCAGCTAGGGTCGTAACGAATGCTGCATGTCCACCGAGCCGAGCGCGCGGACCGTCTCGCCGACGGTCTGGCCGAGACGCTGCTCGAGCCGCTAGAGAACGAGTTCGCGTCCGAAGTGGTCGCGGTCCCGACGCGCGGGATCGAGCGCTGGCTAACCCAGCGCCTGTCGACGCGGCTCGGAACCACCGGCGACCGGCACGACGGGGTGTGCGCCAACGTCGACTTTCCGTTTCCCGGACGGCTGATCCAGGCGGCGCTGGCGGCGGCGACCGGGATCGATCCGGAAAACGACCCGTGGGTAGCGGAGCGATCGGTCTGGCGCCTGCTCGAGCTCGTCGACGAATGCCTGGGCGAACCTTGGCTGGCAACGCTCGCGCGCCACCTCGAAGGCGCACGCGGCGACCCGGAGGACCCGATGCGCCGGTTCGGGGCGGTCCGCCACATCGCCGACCTGTTCGATCGCTACGGCGTGCACCGTCCGGACATGGTGCGAGCCTGGGCCGCCGGGTCGTTTGCCGCGCCCGACGGCCCCGACGCCTGGCAGCCCGACCTGTGGCGGCGCCTGCGGGCTCGGATCGGGGTGCTGAGTCCGGCCGAGCGGCTCGCGCCGGCGTGCGAGCGAATCCGGAGCGATGTGGGGTTGCTCGACCTCCCGGCGCGGCTGTCGCTGTTCGGGCTGACGCGAATCCCCCGCTCCTACCTCGATGTGCTGGCCGCGATCGCCGACCAGCGCGACCTGCATCTGTTCGTGCTCCACCCGTCGCCGTCGCTATGGCAGACCGTGGCCGCGGAGCTCGGAGGCGGTCCGCCGATCACGAAGCGGCGCGAGGACCCGACCGCGACGGCGCCCGCTAACCGGTTGCTCGCGTCCTGGGGCCGTGACGTACGCGAGCTCCAGCTCGTGCTCGCGAGCGCGGGTGAGGCCGCCGACCACCACCACGCGCTGGCGGCCGCGGAGACGGACACGCTGCTCGCGACGATCCAAAGTGGCGTCCGCGAGGACCGCCCGCCGCCCGGACCCGCGCTGCCGGGCGAGCCGGACCCTCGGCCCCAACTCCACGAAGACGATCGATCCGTCCAGATCCATGCCTGCCATGGCCGTGCGCGCCAGGTCGAGGTGCTCCGCGACGTCGTTCTCCATCTGCTCGCGGACGACCCCACGCTCGAGCCGCGCGACGTGATCGTGATGTGCCCGGACATCGAGACGTTCGCGCCGCTGACCCAGGCCACGTTCGGCTCGGGACGACACGCGGACGACGGTGAGGATGACGAGGGCGACACGGACGCCGCGCCCAAGCGCCTGCCGGATCTACGCGTCAGACTCGCCGACCGGTCGCTGCGTCAGACCAATCCCGTGCTGGGCGTCGTCAGCCAGCTGCTCGCGCTGGCCGACCAGCGAGCGACTGCGTCACAGCTGCTCGACCTGGCCGGACGCGAGCCGGTCCGCCGCCGGTTCGGATTCGACGACGACGACCTGTCGCGGATGCAGGAATGGGTCGCCGAGAGCGGGATTCGCTGGGGGTTCGACCACGAGCACCGCGAGCCGTTCAAGCTGGGCTCGCTTCAGGCCAACACGTGGCGACGCGGTCTTGACCGGATGCTGGTCGGAGTCGCGATGACCGAGCAGGACCGGCGGCTCGTCCAGGGCGTGCTCCCGCTGGACGACGTCGACAGCGGCGCGATCGACCTCGCCGGGCGGTTCGCCGAGTTCGTCGATCGCGTGAAGGCAGCGGCGGACGCCCTGACCGAGCCCAAACCGATCAGCCGCTGGGTCGACGCGATCGCGCAGGCCGCCGACTCGCTCACCGCCACGAGCGAGCGCGACTCCTGGCAGCGGCGCGAGCTTCAGCGTCTGCTCGGAGATGTCGACACGGAGTCAGGTCAGCCCGGCGCCGCGGGCGTGGCGGGCCCGGAGCTCGAGCTCGCGGACGTCCGGGTCCTGCTCGCGGACCGGCTCCGCGGACGCCCGACGAGGGCGAACTTCCGCACGGGCCATCTCACGGTGTGCACGCTCGTGCCGATGCGCTCGGTTCCCCACCGGGTCGTTTGCGTTCTCGGTCTCGACGACGGCGAGTTTCCCCGCCGCACTCGCCGCGACGGCGACGACCTGCTGCTCGCTGAACCCCACGTCGGCGACCGCGACCCGCGCACCGAAGACCGCCAGATGCTGCTCGACGCGCTGATGGCGGCGACCGACCGGCTGGTCATCACCTACACCGGTGCCGATGAGCGCACGAACGTGCGGCGGCCCCCGGCCGTTCCCGTGGGCGAGCTGCTCGACATCGTCGACCGGACGGTGCGGTCCGAAAACGGCTCACCCCGCGATCAGATCGTCGTCCACCACCCGCTGCAGCCGTTCGATCCCCGGAACTTCGTTCCCGGCGAGCTCGTGCCCGACCAGCCGTGGAGCTTCGACCCGCAGGCACTCGCCGGCGCGCGGGCGATCGAGCGCCCTCGCGACGCCGACACGGCGTTCCTGCCCGAGCCGCTGCCGCCTCGCTCCGACACGGTGATCGAGCTCGACAACCTCGTGCGGTTCGTCGAGCAGCCCGTGCGCGCGTTCCTGCGCGACCGGCTCGGGCTCAGCGTGAGCGAGTTCTTCGAGGAGGTGGAGGATGAGCTGCCGGTCGAGCTCGACGCGCTCGGCAAGTGGGGCGTCGGCCAGCGGTTGCTCGACGGCGTGCTCGCCGGCGCCGACCTCGACGCCTGCAAGAACGCGGAGCTCGCGCGCGGCACGCTCCCCCCGGGTCATCTCGCGCTGCCGGTGCTCGACGAGATCGGCGCGGTCGTCGCGCAGCTGGCCGGCGCGGCCAACGCGCTCGGCGACGCCGGATCGCCGGGGTCGCTCGACGTCAACCTCGCGCTGCCCGACGGTCGCACACTCGCCGGGACCGTCACCGGCGTGTGCGGCGACACGATCCGCGCGACCTCATATTCGCGCGTACGGCCGCGCGACCGGCTGCGCGCGTGGGTGAAGCTGCTGGCCCTGAGCGCCGCCCGCCCCGACCGGCCGTTCGAGTCGCTGGTGATCGGACGAGCGCGGGCCGGTGCCTACCGGGCGGACGTGTCGGTCGCGCGTATCGGGCCGGTCGGTGCCGACGCGCTCGCCCAGCTGGAGATCCTGATCGACCTCTACGACCGCGGGATGCGTGAGCCGCTCCCACTGTCGTGCGACGCATCGGCCGCCTACGCACAGGGTGGCGCGGCGGCGGCCGACAAGGCGTGGACGAGCACGTTCGACTACCCGAAGGAGGACCGCCAGCCGGAGCACTTGCTCGTGTACGGCGGCTCAGTTCCACTGTCCGAGCTGCTCGCGCCGGCGCCCCACGAGGACGAGGGGTGGTACGAAGACGAGACGAGCCGGTTTGGAGTCTATGCGCGCCGGCTGTGGGACGGACTCCTCGCCCGCGAGTCGGTGGACGACCGATGACCGCCGTCTCGACGTATACCGATTTCGACGTCTGCGGCCCGCTGCCCTCGGGCGTGACGGTGCTCGAGGCGAGCGCCGGGACCGGCAAGACCTACACGATCGCCGCCCTGACCGCGCGCTACGTGGCCGAGGGAACGCCGCTCGACCGGCTGCTCCTGATCACGTTCACGCGGATGGCCACGGGCGAACTGCGGGACCGCGTCCGCGAGCGGCTGGTCGGGTGCGAGCAGGCGCTGTCGGCGATCCTCGCCGGCGCGTCCGACACGTACGGCGACCCCGTCGTGAGCCTGCTGGCGACCGGAGACGCGGTGGACGTCGAGCTACGCCGCGATCGGCTCGCGCGCGCCGTCGCCGATTTCGACGCCGCCACGATTGCGACCACCCACGGCTTCTGCCAGGAGGTGCTGGCCGAGCTCGGGACGGTCGGCGATCTGGATCGCGAGACCGCATTCGTCGAGGACGTCTCCGACCTGCTCGAGCAGGCGCTCGACGACCTGTACGTCCGACGCTTCCACCGCCGAGGGCGGGTGGGCGGGCCTCCAATCCAGCGAGCCGAGGCACTCAAGATCGCCAGGGCGGCGGTGGACAACCCGATGGCGGAGCTCGAGCCGCGCGAGGAGCCGACCGACAGCACCGCGGCCATGCGCTACCGGCTGGCGAGGGCGGTGCGGGCCGAGCTCGAGCAGCGCAAGCGACGGCTCGCGATCATGACCTACGACGACCTGCTGACCAGGCTGAAGGACACGCTCGACGGATCGAGCGGGGAGGCGGCACGTGAACGCCTGCGATCCCGGTTCGACGTCGTGCTCGTCGACGAGTTCCAGGACACCGACCCGATCCAGTGGCAGATCCTCGACCGCGCGTTCGCGAAGGGCGGCGTCACGCTCGTGCTCGTCGCCGACCCGAAGCAGGCGATCTACGCATTCCGTGGCGCCGACGTGTTCGCGTACCTCAAGGCGGCCGAGATCGCCGGCGCGCGCGCCACGTTGCGCGAGAACCGCCGCGCCGACCAGACCCTGATCGACGCCTACGACGCGCTGTTCGCCGGCGCCAACCTCGGTCACGAGGGGATCACGTACCGCGAGGTCAGGGCCACGCCGGCGCACCGGAAGCCGCGCCTTGTGGGCGCGCCGAGCGATGCCGCGCTTCGAGTGCGCGTCGTCCATCGCGACGGTCCCGCGATCCAGCTCACCCAGAACGGGTTCGCCGCCACGGACTCGGTCCGAGCGCACGTCGCCGCCGACCTGGCCGCCGACGTCGTCGCGCTGCTGTCCTCGAACGCGCGGATCGAGCACCGATCCCCCACCGGAGAGCCGATCGGCGACGACCCGCTGTGCCCGCGCCACATCGCCGTGCTCGTCCGCAGAAACGCCGACGCCGAGCACGTCCAGGACGAACTGCTGAATGCGCGCGTGCCGGCGGTCCTCAACGGCGCCGGCACCGTGTTCGCCACCCGGTCCGCGCGCGATTGGCTGGCCCTGCTGGAAGCCATCGAGCGACCTGCCTCGCCGGTTCGGGCGAGAACCGCTGCTTTGACCGTTTTTCTGGGGTGGCGGGCCAGGCGGATCGCCATTGCCAGTGACGAGGAATGGGACGAGGTCCATAGGCGCCTCCACCGCTGGAGCCGGATCCTGCGCGAGCGCGGTGTCGCCGCGCTGCTCGAGGCGATCACGGTCGGCGAGGATCTGACCGCGCGCGTGCTTTCGTCCGGCGACGGCGAGCGCCGGCTGACCGACGTGCGCCACCTCGCGCAGTTGCTGCATCGTGCCGCGAGCACCGAGCGACTCGGGGTCACGGCGCTGCGCGGCTGGCTGGCCGAGCGCGTCGCCGACGCGGATCGCGACGAGGGTGAGGAGGAGCGCGCTCGGCGGCTTGAATCGGACGCCGAAGCGGTCCAGGTGCTGACGATCCATCGCAGCAAAGGGCTCGAGTTCCCAGTCGTGTACTGCCCGTTCCTGTGGCATCCGACCTGGATCCGGGAGAAGGAACCCGTGTCGTTCCACGATCCGTCGACCGGGTACAAGCACACGGTCGACGTCGGACTCGAAGGGGCTACGTTCAAGCGTCATTTCGAGCAGCATGTGATCGAGGAGCGTGGCGAGGACCTGCGGCTCGCGTACGTCGCGCTCACGCGCGCCAAGCACCAAGCGGTGATCTGGTGGGCCGGCACCAGGGACAGCCGACACTCAGCGCTCACGCGGCTGCTGTTCGCAAAGGACGCTGACGGCAACATCGCGCCATACGGCCGGGCGACTCCGACCGACGCGGCGGTGGTCGAGCGCTTCCGCGAGCTGGGCGCGGCCGCGCCCGGTCAGATCGCGGTCGAGCGGTCGAGCCTCGCGGGCGTGCCGGCGGCTTGGAGTCCGTCGCTCGAGCCGCCGGTCGACCTGGCGGCCGCGGAGTTCGATCGACGCCTCGACCTCTGGTGGCGGCGGACGTCGTACACCGACATCACCGCCGAGGCGCACGACCCGATGGTCGCGAGCGAGCCCGAGCGGCCGCTCTTGAGCGACGAGCCCGAGACGGCCACGCCGGTCGTGGTCCGGGGCGATGCTCGGCTGCAGCTCGAGCGTGAATCGCCGCTCGGGGCGGCGCCCGTGGGGGTCGACTTCGGGACGCTCGTCCACACCGTGCTCGAGGCGACGGACTTCGCCGCACCGGACCTCGACGCCGAGCTCGCCGAACACGTTGCGGCCGCCCAGTTGCGCCGGTCGCTCGACCTGGGCGACGCCGACCAGGTCGTCCAGGGCCTGCGGGCGGCGATCTCGACGCCGCTCGGTCAGGTCGTCGGCGGAGTGCGACTGCGCGACGTCGCCCGCGCGGACCGGCTCGACGAGCTCGCGTTCGAGTTGCCGCTCGCGGGCGGCGACGCGCCCACCGGTCGGTTGACTTTGGACGCGATCGCCCGCGCGCTGCGGCAGCATCTGCCCGCCGGCGATCCGATGGCCGGTTACGCGGCGCGGCTCGAGGACCCCGCGCTCCGGTCCCAGGTGCGGGGCTTTCTCACCGGGAGCATCGACCTCGTGATCCGGCTCGACGGACCGCGGTTCGCGATCGTCGACTACAAGACGAACTGGCTCGGCCCGGCCAGCGAGCCGCTCACGCTTGCCCACTATCGACCAGCTGTCCTGGCGGCGGAGATGAGCCGTGCGCACTACGGGCTCCAGGCGCTGCTCTACACGGTCGCGCTGCACCGCTACCTCCGGTGGCGGCTGCCGGGATACTCGCCGGACCGTCATCTGGCTGGGGTGCTGTACCTGTTCGTTCGCGGGATGGCCGGCGACGCGGATGCGGGCGTGTTCGCGTGGCGGCCGCCCGGACCGCTCGTGCAGTCGCTGAGCGACGTCCTCGACGGGAGCGCAACGTGAGCGCGCTCGCCGATCCGTTCGAGGCCCGGCGCGCCGTGAGCGCCACCGGGATCCTGCGTGAGTTCAACGACATCGGGGTGCTGTCGGCGGCCGACGTACACGTGGCCGCGCGGTTGTGCGGTCTGGTTGGCGACGAGAGCGAGCCGGTTGCGCTTGCGGTTGCGCTGGCCGTCCGTGGGCCGCGGCTCGGTCACGTGTTCGTCGACCTGGCCACGATCCGCGACACCGCGAGCGTCGAGTCCGACGAGCCGGTCGATCTGTCCGTGCTCCCGTGGCCTTCGGCAGGTGAATGGCTCGCCGAGCTTGCGCGAAGCGAGCTGGTTGCGGTCGGTGAGGACGACGCCCGTCACGACGAGTCGAGGCCGCTAAGGCTGCTCGGGACCAGGCTCTACCTCGACCGCTACTGGCGCGAGGAATGCGCCGTCGCCGCGGACCTGAACGACATGACCGCGACGCGCCGGCTGGAGGTGATCGCCGGCGGACCGGGTACCGGGAAGACGACACGAGTCGCTCGAGTTGTCGCGGAGCTGATCCAGCGAGCCGTGGGATCTGGATCGCGCCCACCGCTGATCGCGCTCGCCGCCCCCACCGGCAAGGCGGCGGCGCGACTGCAGGAGGCCGTTCACGAGGAGACGGCACAGCTCCCGGTCGACGAGTGGGTGAGAGAGCTGCTGATGGGGCTACGGGCCTCCACGCTTCACCGGCTGCTGGGTTGGCGGCCGGGGAGCCACAGCCGCTTCGCACACGATCGCGGCAACCGCCTGCCCCACGACGTGGTGATCGTCGACGAGACCTCGATGGTGTCGCTGTCGCTGATGGCACGTCTGATCGAGGCGGTGCGCCCCGAGGCGCGGCTGATCCTCGTCGGCGACCCGGGGCAGCTGGCGTCGATCGAGGCCGGCGTCGTGCTCGCGGACATCGTTGGTCCCGGGGTGGGCGCGGGGGTCATCGTGCTCGAGCGCGTGCACCGCTATGGCGGGGGCATCGCCGCGCTCGCGGACGCGATCCGCCAGGGCGACGGCGATGGCACGGTGGCGGCGCTCCGCGGCGCGCCGGAGGAGATCACGTGGCTTCCGATCGATGTGGACACGACCGAGGCCGGGTTCGAGTTGGTCCGTGACCGTGCGGTCGCGGCGGGACTTGCGGTGGTCGGGGCCGCTCGCGAGGGGGACGCTTTGGAGGCGCTTGTCGCGCTCGGGCGGTTCCGGCTGCTCTGCGCCCACCGGCGCGGTCCGTACGGCGTGAGCGATTGGAGCTCTCGGGTTCAGGCGTGGCTTGCTCCAGATATCGAGGACATCGAGCAGCGCGACTTCGTCGGTCGCCCCCTGCTGGTCACCGAGAACGACTACGAGCTGGGGCTCTACAACGGCGACACCGGCGTCATCGTCGCCGGCGCCGGCGCCGGCGCCGGGGCCGGGGCCGGCGAGCGTCCCGCGGCGGCGTTCGAGCGCGGCGGCGAGGTCCTGCGGTTCAGTCCGCTGCGGCTCGGCGCCGTCGACACCGTGTACGCGATGACGATCCACAAGAGCCAGGGCTCGCAGTTCGACACGGCGGCGGTCCTGCTGCCGGCGCCGACCTCCCGCATCCTCACGCGGGAGCTGATCTACACGGGCGTGACGCGTGCTCGCCGCGAGTTGATCCTCGTCGGGACCGAGGCGGCGGTGCGCCAGGCGGTCGAGCGCCCGGTGGCCCGCGCGTCGGGATTGCGAGAGAGGCTGTGGACACGCGACTGAGCCGGGTGGGATGATCAGGGATTAGGGCGAAGGACGCCACGGACGGGGCACTGAGCGTTCGACGAGGAGGACTGATGGCACAGCGTGTGGAGATCCCAGGCAGTGCGCGAGCGGTTGACCCGAAGCATCCGCGAGCCGGGGACGTGGACCCGGACAGGACGATCGAGGTGACCGTGTACCTGCGGCCGTCGGGATCGCTCGACTGGGTCGATCAGGAGGCCGGTCGCGCCCCGACCGAGCGGAGGACGATGTCGCGCGAAGAACTTGCGAGCGCGACCGGGGCGAACGACGAGGACATAGCCGCCGTGCGTTCGTTTGCCGGCGAGTACGGTCTAGAGGTCGTCGCCGTCGACAAGGGTCGCCGGGCGATGACGCTCCGCGGCACCGTGAAGGCGGTCGCCGAGGCGTTCGAGGCGCAGGGGTTGCAGGTGTACGAGCACCCAACCGCCGGGCGCTACCGGGGCCGCCAGGGACCGCTTACGGTGCCGAGCTCGCTCGCGGGCGTGATCACGGGTGTCTTCGGGATCGACGACCGGCCACAGGCGCAGGCGCACCTGCGCAGGCGTGCAGCTCAAGCCGCCGCCCAGTCGTACACGCCGCCGCAGGTCGCCGCCGCCTACAGCTTTCCCACCGGCGTCAACGTCTCAGGTCAGACGGCGGCGATCCTCGAACTGGGTGGCGGGTTCAGTCAGACCGACCTCGACACCTACTTCAAGGGCCTCGGCGTGACGGCCCCAACCGTGAGTGCGGTCAGCGTCGACGGCGGCACCAACTCGCCCGGCACCGACCCGAACGCCGACGGTGAGGTCATGCTCGACATCGAGGTGCTCGGGTCAGTCGCCCCGGGCGCCAAGATCGTCGTCTACTTCGCGCCCAACACCGACCAGGGCTTCATCGACGCGCTCTCGACCGCGGTGCACGACAGCACCAACGAGCCGTCGGTCGTCTCGATTAGCTGGGGCGGTCCCGAGGATTCCTGGACGGCGCAGGCGCGGACGCAGATGGAGCAGATCCTCACGGAGGGAGCGGCCGCCGGCGTGAGCGTGACCGTGGCCGCGGGCGACAACGGGTCGACCGACGGGGTGACCGACGGCAAGCAGCACGTTGACTTCCCCGCATCGGCGCCACACGCACTCGGCTGCGGTGGTACGAAGCTCACCATCCAGAAGGGCCAGATCGCGAGCGAGGTCGTCTGGAACGAGCTCCCCAACGAGGGCGCCACCGGCGGCGGCATCAGCATCGAGTTCGCCGTGCCCTCGTATCAGTCGGCGACCAAGATGCCGGACAACGTCGACACGGGCAAGCCCGGCCGCGGTGTGCCCGACGTCGCCGGCAACGCCGATCCCGCCACCGGTTACTCGATCCTCGTCGACGGACAGCAGCAGACCGTCGGCGGGACCAGCGCGGTCGCGCCGCTGTGGGCCGGCCTGATCCTGCTCCTCAACGCATCGCTGGGTAAGCCGGTCGGCTTCCTCCAGCCTCAGATCTACGTCGCCTCCGCTTCGGGCGGATTCCACGACATCACGCAGGGCAACAACCCCGCCTACTCGGCGGGCCCTGGCTGGGACGCGTGCAGCGGGAACGGATCGCCGAACGGTGGCGGTCTGTTGAAGGCACTCGGCGGAAGCTGAACCGGCTCGCGGGCGGTGGCGGTGCTCGCCTCCACAATGTAAAACGCAGCAAACCCCATCCTCCCGCCACCCGCGCGCCCACATAAGCATGGTCACCATGCTTATGTGGCCGACGGGCCGGTCGCTGGGGGAGATTTGTCGCGTTGTACAGGGTGGCTGGGACTGATTTGACAGTGATGGAACGAATGCGTCTTGTTCTGTAACAGGCGGTGACGTGACCCTGCTCGGGTGGCGTGGGAGATCGAGTTCACACCCGAGGCAGAGCGGTGGTTCAGCCGCTTGGGGGCGAAGGACGCCGATCACATCGGGAAAGCGATCGAGCATCTGCGGGAGCACGGGCCAGGCCTCGGCCGCCCGCGCGCGGCTTCGATTCGCGGCTCGCGGCACCACAACCTGAAAGAGCTCCGTTCGGCGGGAGGGCACCTGCGCGCCTTGTTTGCGTTCGATCCGCGCCGCCGCGCGGTGATTTTGCTCGGAGGTGACAAGAACAACGACTGGAACGGGTGGTACGTGCGCAACATCCCACTCGCTGACAAGCTGTACGACAGGCATCTGCGTTCGATTGGAACTGGAGAGAGATGGCCGGCCCGAACAAGAACTGGCGAGAGATCCGTGAGCAGCGGCCGCTGAACGAACAGCGCGTCGCGATGTATGGCCGGATCATGGACGCGGAGGATCGACTCGAGCCCGTGCGCCGACGGCGGGGCCTCAACGAGACCGCGCTCGGCGACGCGCTCGAGGCGAGCGAATCGGCCGAGGATGGCGATCGGCACGACGACGTCTACCTCGACGCACTCACCCGCTACGTCACCGCGCTCGGAGGCCACCTCGAAATCCGCGCGGTGTTCCCCGAGAAGACGATCACGCTCTTACGGCAGCCCACGTCGGAATAAAGGCTCAGCCGAACTCGACGCCCTGCGCCAGCGGAAGCTCGTCGGAGTAGTTGATCGTGTTGGTGGCGCGGCGCATGTATGCGCGCCACGCGTCCGAGCCGGACTCGCGTCCGCCACCGGTCGACTTCTCGCCACCGAACGCGCCACCGATCTCGGCGCCCGAGGTGCCGATGTTGACGTTGACGATCCCGCAGTCGGAGCCGTCGGCGGCGAGGAAGCGCTCGGCCTCGCGCTGGTCTCGGGTGAAGATGCTCGACGACAGGCCCTGCGGGACGCCGTTGTGGAGCGCGATCGCTTCCTCCAGTGAGCGATACGTCATCACGTACAGGATCGGGGCGAACGTCTCGCGCCGGACGACGTCGGTCTGGCCGGGCATCCGGACGAGGGCCGGCTCGACGTAGTAGGCATCGGGAGCGTCGTCGACCGGGCGGCGCCCGCCGCCGGCGACAAGCTCGCCGCCGTCCGCTCGGGCTTCATCCAGCGCCTCCACCATGCCGCTATACGCGCTCCCGTTGATCAACGGGCCGACCAGCGTGCCGTCCACCGACGGGTCGCCGATCGACAACCGCCCGAACACGTCGCGCAGCCCGGCGACAAGCTCGTCCGCTACCTCCGAGTGCACGATCACCCGGCGCAGGCTCGTGCACCGCTGCCCGGCGGTGCCGGCCGCCGCGAACACGATCCCGCGGGTGGCGAGCTCGAGATCGGCCGACGGCGCCACTACGGCGGCGTTGTTGCCCCCGAGCTCGAGCAGGCACCTTCCAAGGCGGGCCGCGACGCGGGGCGCGACCTGCGCGCCCATGCGTTCTGATCCGGTCGCGCTCACGAGCGCGACGTCGCGGCTGTCGATCAGCGCCGCCCCCGCCTCGGCGGGGGCGACCACGAGCTGGTGCAGCCCGACCGGGGCGCCGCTCTCCGCGATGGCGCGGTCCAGCACGCCGGCGCACGCCATCGACGTCAGTGGCGTCATCGGCGAGGGCTTCCATACGACGCTGTCGCCGCACACGAGCGCGACCGCGGTGTTCCAGGACCACACGGCCGCTGGGAAGTTGAACGCGGAGATGACGGCCACTACGCCGAGCGGGTGCCAGGTCTCCATCAGCCGGTGGCCGGGCCGCTCCGAGGGCATCGTGCGACCGTCGAGCTGGCGCGAGAGCCCGACGGCGAAGTCGCAGATGTCGATCATCTCCTGAACCTCGCCGAGGGCCTCGGACGGGATCTTCCCCGCCTCGATCGTGATCAGCTCGGCGATGTCGGCCTTGTGCTCCCCGAGCAGTGCGCCGAACCGCTTGACCAGGCCACCGCGCACGGGCGCCGGCACGGTACGCCAGGTCGTGAACGCAGACTTGGCCGCGGCGATCGCGGCCACGATCTCGGCCTCGCCGGCCGCGGGGACCTCGTACAGGTCCTCGCCGGTGATCGGAGTCCGTGCCATCACGGTCGGCCCTGGCAGCAGCACGGGGTCGCCACCGCAGCGCTCGAGGCTCCGCCGGGCGCGCTCGGCGAGCTCATCGGTTGAGGAGACCGACATCGGCGCGGAGCTCATGTGCGCCGGTACCACCGCGGTGAGGTGGTCGGGGGTGGCTTCAATGCCGCGCGCACGATCAGCATCTCGGGCCCGTCGCCCGCGATCGCCCGCGTCAGCTCCTGCTCGAACGCGGCGCCGAAGCCGTCGATCGTCGTCGCCGGCACCCCGAACGAGGCCGCGAACGTGCGGAAGTCCGGCTGCACGAGATCGACGCCGAAAGGCTCCTCGCCCGACTGCACCTGATCAAAGCGCAGCATGCCGTAGCCGCCGTCCTCGACGAGCACGATCGTCAGCGGAACCTGGGCCTCGACGACCGTCGCGAGCTCGCCGCACGCGTACATGAAGCCTCCGTCCCCGACCACGCACACGGTCGGGCCCACGCCGGCCAAAGCGGCCCCGATCGAGGCCGGGAACCCGAACCCGAGCGTGCCCCAGCCGAGCGGATATCCCAGCTTGCGCGGCCGCGGCGGCCGCCAGTAGCCGGCGAGCCAGTAGCCGGGGATGCACATGTCGGTGACGAGCACGGTCTCGGGCGGCAGCGCGCGGTGGACGATCTCGAGCATCCGAGCAGCCCGCTCCTCGTCCCGCTCGACCCAGGCCGCTACGTCCGACCCGATTTGCGCCAGCCGATGCTCGAGCTCCGGGAGCCCGGCGCGCGGCTTGACGCGTGGCAGCAGACCCTCGATCACGACGCGCGCGTCGCCCACGAGCGTGACGTCGGACGCGTAGCTCTTGTTCGCCTCGCCCTCGTCGACGTTGACGCTGATCAACGCCGGCGGCTGGGGCATCTGCCAGTTCTGGGTGTTCGTGCCGTCGAAGTCGGTCCCGATCGCGAGCGCGACGTCGGCTTCATCCCACAACGCGCCGACCTCGCGGGCGTGGGCAGGGCCGGGGACCGCGCAGGGGTGATCGGGCGACAGCAGCCCTCGACCCATGAAAGTCGTGATTACCGGCGCGGCCAGCCTGAGGGCGAGCTCGCCCACTGCAGCCCCCGCGCCGGCGCGGAGCGCTCCGCCTCCGGCCCAGATCAGCGGGCGCTGCGCTCCGGCAAGCAGCTCGCAGGCCCGGTCGATGTCCGCGTGCGAAGGCCTCCAAGCGCTGGGCCCGGGGATCGTCACCGCGAACGAGTGCGGCGCGACCTGCTGTGAGAGCAGGTCGGTCGGGATGCCGAGGTAGACGGATCCGGTCGGCGCGCCGAGCGCGATCTGTCCGCACTCGAACACCGCCTCGGCGATCTCCTCGGCGCTGCCGACGAGCCGCGCGGCCTTCGTGACCGGCACGAACATCGCGGTCTGATCGCGCGTCTCGTGGAGCGTGCCTCGGTACACGCCTTCGCGGCGAAATGCCGTGGAGGTGTCGGTGGCGATGACCAGCACCGGGGAGCCGGCTGCCATCGCCTCGCCGGTGCCTCCGAGTGTGTTCGCTGCCCCCGGCCCGGTAGTTACGACCGCGACGCCGAGCCGGCCCGTGGCACGAGCGTATCCGTCGGCGGCGTAGGCTGCGGTCTGCTCGTGCCGGACGCCGACAAGCCGGATTTGGGAGTCAGACAGGGCCTTCCAGATCGGCAGGTTGTGGACCCCGGGCAGCCCGAACACGAGCTCGACGCCGAGCCGCTCGAGCATCTCGACGAGGCTCGCGCCGCCTGTCTGCGTTGGTGTCGCCGTCTCGACCACGACCGTATTCCTAGACGATGTTGTACTCCGGCCGCAGCGCGGCGGCGTCGAAGCGCTCGACGCTCAGCGGCGAGACGTCGACAAACGTCGGGCGACGCAGGACCACGTCGCGCAGGATCTCACCGACCGCGGGACCCTGCAGGAATCCGTGGCCGGAGAACCCGGTCGCGTACAGGAATCGCGACACGCCGGCGGCCTCGCCGATGATCGCGTTGTGGTCAGGCGTCATCTCGTACAGGCCGGCCCATCCACCTCGAATCCCGACGTCAGCGATCCGGGGCGCTCGCCGGCGCACGACGTCCATCAGTCCGGGGATCCACTCATCGGACGTCTCGACGCCGAAGCCCGGCATCTCGCCCGGATCCGACATTCCCATCAGCAGCCCCGGGCCTTCGCGATGGAAGTAGAAACTCGTCTCGAAATCGATCGTCATCGGCAGGTCCGCGGGCAGCCCGTCGATCGCCTCGGTGAACAGGATCTGCCGCCGCACAGGCGTCACCGGCAGGTCGACCCCGACCATCGCGCCGCAGGCTCGCGACCAGGCTCCGGCGGCGCAGACCACGGTGGGCGTCCGGACCACGCCATCGCTGGTGAGGACGTCGGTGATCTGACCGCGCTCGGCTCGCACCTCGAGGACCTCGCAGCCGATGCGAATGTGGGCACCGTAGGCGCGGGCGGCGAACGCGTACCCCTGAACCACGCCCTCGGGTGTCGCGTGGCCGTCACCGGGGGAGAACGCCCCCGCGAGCACGTCTTCGCCCGCGAGCAGCGGGCAAAGCGCGAGCGTTTCGCCGGCGGTCAGGATCCGCGAATCCAGGCCCAGCTGGTTCTGCAGCGCCACGCTGCGCGCGAACTCCTCGACGTCAGTCGGGCGTGTCAGCACAAACAGGTAGCCGACCTGCTTGAGGTCGATCTCCCAGCCGGGCCGTCGTCCGAAGTCGCGGAACGCATCGAGGCTGCGCTTGGCGATCTCGATGTTGAGGACGTCCGAGAACTGCGTCCGGACACCGCCGGCGGCCTTGCTGGTCGAGCCGCTGCCGAGCGCCGCGCGCTCTATCAGCACGACGTCCGCGCCGGCCTCGGCCAGGTGGAACGCGGCACTCGTGCCGATCACGCCGCCGCCGACGATGACCACGGACGCGGACTTCGGGAGCGGTGACGGGAGCCGGGGCATCACGTGCGCATTGCGGGTGGCGGCAGCACCAGGTCATTGAATCTTTTCCCGCGCGGCGCCGCGGTCCGGCGATAATCGCGCGACCGGGGTTGGGCACCATGGCTGGATACGGGTGTGCGAGGGCGAAGGGCTGACTGCGGGCGACCTCCTCGGTTTCAGTGATCCGGGCCCGGGCAACGTCCAACAGCGTGAAAGGACCGGGAATGACAGATCAGCGGGCGCACGAGGTCGAGAATCCGCGCGAAACGGGGCCCGCCTGGAACCGGCTGGAAGATCAGGCCAATTACTACGGCCGTAGTAGCGCGACGAACAAGCACTGGTACACCAGGCTCAAGATCGTGCAACTCGTGGGTGCCGCCGCGGTGCCGGTGGTGGCGAGCGTTCATGCTGCGGTATGGGTGACAGGAGGGCTCGGTGCGGCCGTGGTCGTCGTGGAGGGAATCCAGCAACTCGGCCAGTACCAGGCGAACTGGATCAATTACCGGTCGACGGCTGAGTCTCTGAAGCACGAGAAGTTTCTGTACCTCTCGGGCGCCGGGCCCTACCAGGGAAACGACGATGACAAACGCCTGCTGGCCGAGCGGACCGAGGCGCTGATCTCGCAGGAGAACACGACGTGGACCTCAGGGCAGAAGCAGGTGACTCGTCAGGACCACCAGCAGACCAGAGGTCAGGGCCAGGGCGCAGCATGATGGAGACAGAGGTGAGGAGGTGAAAGGACCTCGCACATATTACTTCGCCACGGCATGAGCACCGCGCGCGCGTTCATCGTCCGGCCGTTTGGTACGCAGCAGGGGATCGACTTCAACGACGTCAGCGACAGGTTGATTTCGCCAGCACTCAAGCGTCTGAACATCGTCGGCGGGACGACGGAGGTGATCGCCTGGGCCGGAAACATCCGCGTTGACATGTTCGAGCGCCTCGCGCTGGCGGACATCGTGATCGCCGATATTTCGATCCACAACGCGAATGTGTTCTACGAACTCGGGATCCGGCACTCGCTGCGCCCGCGGACCACGATCCTCATCCGCGCGCGAGCGACGGCCCGCCCGGAAGCCACCGAGGTTCCTTTCGACCTGAAAACGGACCGCTACCTGGAGTACGACGCCGACAAACCGGGTGAGGCGCAACAGCTCCTGGCCGACGCGCTGGAGCAGTCGCTCGCTGCCAAGCACGATGACAGCCCGGTGTTCCTGCTCGTCCCCGGGCTCGAACCCACCGACCCCGAACGTCTGTACCCGATTCCGCCCGGCTTCAACGAGGAGGTTGTGGCCGCACAGCGCTCGAAGGACCGGCCGATGCTGGCCGTGCTTGCGGATGAGGCAGGCGACGTCGAATGGGGCCTCGGAGGCCTGCGGCTCGTCGCGCGCGCACAGTTCGCGCTTAAGGCCTGGCCCGACGCGCTCGCCACGTACGAGGCGATCCGCGATATCCGACCGGACGACCCGGACGCCAACCTGTCGCTCGGCACGGTGTACCTCGAACTCGGCAAAGAGGTTGAGTCCGCGGCCGCGCTTCAGCGAGTTGGCGGACAGCACGACATGGCCTCGGCCCAGGAGGCCGAGGCGCTCGCGTTGCTCGGGCGGAATGCCAAGAACCTGTGGGTGCGAGACTGGAACGATCTGGCGTCTGAGGCTGCCAAGCACGCGGCGGCGCTGCGCTCGCCCCATCTCGAGACCGCCCGGACCTACTATGACCAGGCGTTCTCGATCGATCAGAACCACTGGTACTCAGGGGTCAACGCGCTCGCGCTGACCGCGGTCCTGGCGTCTCTGATCGACGAGAACCCGGACGTCTGGGGCGAACGATTCGACGACGACGACAAGGCCAAGATCGAGACCAACGACATCAAGCGGGGACGGGACGAACTCGCCGGGGCGGTCAGCCGCTCTCTGAGCGCCGAGGCCTTCCGCAACCGGCGCCGGGGTGAGCCTGAGGACATCTGGGCGATGTTCACCCGGGCCGATCTGCGTTTGCTCACCTCCCAGCGACCGGCATACGTCACGGCCGCTTACGAGCAGGCGCGCACCGCGGCTACGGACCAGGAGATGGCATTTGCGATTGCGTCAGCCGCTCGCCAGGTCGAGCTCTACCGCCGGCTCGGGGTCTTCACCGACAACGTGAACGCTGCGCTCAAGGCGCTCGACGCGCCGGCGGACCAAGCCTCGGCAGGGCCGGCGCCGGTGCGATCGCGAGTCCTGGTCTTCTCCGGACATCGCATCGATGCGCGGGAGAGGAAGCGGCCCCGGTTTCCGGCATCGAGCGAAGGCAAGGCGAGGGACATGATCAGGCGCGCGGTCGTCGAGGAGCAGGCGCAGGGCGGGTCGCAGCCGATCATGGGCTTCGCGGCCGGTGCGAGCGGCGGCGACATCCTGTTCCACGAGGTCTGCGCCGAGCTCGGCATCCCCACCACGCTTCTGCTCCCGCTCCCCGAGGACGAGTTCGCGGCCGAGTCAGTCGCCGACGCCGGGTCGGAGTGGATCGAGCGATTTCTCACGTTGACCAAGCGGCTCGAGGTGAGGCACCTCACCGGTCTTCCGGACTGGATGGCGGGGAATGACAGTTACACGATCTGGCAGCGCGGCAACCGTTGGATCCTTCACACCGCGATGTCGCTGGCCGAAGCTGACATCACCCTCATCGTGCTGTGGGACGGCAAAGGTGGCGACGGGCCGGGCGGGACCGAGAACATGGTCGAGCTGGCCAAGTCGCGACACGTGAAGACCGTGCAGCTGCCGGCATCGGAGTTGGTCTAGGTCCGCGATCCAGATCGCGCCATGGGCCCTTAGGCATATGCCTACCGTACACGGCGCGCCGTTTGGAGATAAGCTGTGCGCCGCGTGAGCCCGGGGCGCACCGGCCTACACGACGGTGGTTGCAATGACGCATCAATACGACCCCGGTCCGGTGGGCGAGCCCTACGCCTCGCTCGTCGCAAGCTATCCCGGCCCCGACGTGTATCCGCGGGACTCGTTCCGCATCGAGTGGGGCCAACCAGGCGCTGGCGGCACTTCACCCGCTGATCAAGCATCCGGACGTCCCGGGGCCGCTCGTGCCCTACGGCGACTCGTTCGCGCCGGGGGACCGGATCGAGATCCCAGAGTTCGACGCGCCGGCCGGGTTGCCTGAGTGGATGCGCTCGCCGGTCGCCTGGGCGCAGAGGGTGGGGAAGACCGCGGCCGAGGAGCGCTCGAACCTCACGATCACAGTCCCGGTCTAGGCTACGGCCACCCACCAGAGAGGAGACGACCGTGTCGACTGTCGAGACCGTGCGAGGCCCCGTGGCGCTGGATGACCTCGGTCGAACGCTCATGCACGAGCATGTGTTCATCCTGCAGCCCGAGGCGCTGCAGAACTGGGGTCACGCGTTCGGTCCGCGCTACTGGGACGAACAGGAGCGGATCGTCGATGCGGTGGACAAGCTCACGCGCGTGCGCGAAGCCGGGATTCGCACGATCGTCGATCCGACGGCGCCGGGGCTCGGCCGGTACGTCCCCAGGATCCGCGAGGTGGCGGAGGCGGCCGACATTAACATCATCGTCGCGACCGGCGTGTACGCGTTCATCGAGGTGCCGAACTTCCTCGCCTACCGACGGAAGGAAGCGATCGCCGAGCTGTTCGTCCGCGAGATTCGCGAGGGCATCGACGACACCGGCGTGAAGGCGGCGTTCCTGAAATGCGCCGTCGAGCGGCACGGGCTCGTCGGCGACATCCCGCGGATCATCGAGGCGATCGCGATGGCGGCGGTCGAGACCGGCGCGCCGGTGATGGTCCACACGAACGCCGAACAACGGACCGGGCTGTTGGCGCTCGACGCGCTGACGCGTCACGGCGTCGACCCGGGCCGGGTCGTGATCGCGCACATGGGCGACAGCAACGACCTCGACTACCTGCGCACGGTCGCGCATGCCGGAGCGTGGCTCGGTTGCGACCGGTTCGGGATCGACCACTTCAATCCGCTCGCCGATCGCATCCGGACGCTGATCGCGCTGGTGCAAGAGGGGCTCGCCGACCGGATCCACATCTCCCACGACGCGGCGTGCTTCCTCGACTTCTTCGTCGGCAATCCGGCCTTTGCCAACGAGAAGCCCGACTACCTGCTGATCTCGAACCAGGTCCTGCCGGCGCTGCTCGAGGCCGGCGTCACCCAGCAGCAGATCGACCAGATGATGGTCTCGAACCCAGTGCGGTTCTTCGGCGGCGGCTCGGCAGGGGCCGGGGGCGATCAGATCGCGGAACCGCTGGCGAGCAGGTCATCGAGCACCTCGCCGTAGTGGCCGAGCGCGAGGGACAGGTGCCCCTGGTCTCCGAGCAGCCTCGCGCGGGCGCCGGGGATGTGCCCGACGAGCCATTCGCCGTGGGCTAGCGGGACCATCCGATCCTGGGCCCCCTGCCAGATCGTGACCGGGCACGAGATGTCGGAGAGCTCGAAGCCCCAGTCGCGAACCAGCTCGAGATCGTCGTCGAGCCACCCCCACACGCCGTGCTCCATTCCGATGCGGGTCGACTCGGCCTCGTACTCGGCGAACTGTCCGGTCATCACGCTGCGATCGACGTCGGACAGGAGGCCGCCGAACTCCTCGTGGAGGTCGGATGCGCTCGCCGATATCAACTTCTGCCGGAACGGCTCGATGAACGCGAGCAGCTGTTCCTCGCCCGCCTCTGCGGCAGCATCCTCCTCGACGTTCTCCCGTGCCATCCCGTCGAGCCAGTCGAGGCCCGCGGCGTCGCGCGGTGCGACTCCGGCGATCGTCGCTGCCGCGATCACCCGATCGGGAAGCAACGCCGCGCACGCGAGCGCGTGCGGTCCGCCGCCCGACCTGCCCGCGGTATAGAACCAGTCCACCCCGAGCCAGTCGGCGACCGCCGCCGCGTCCGCCGCGCAATCGGCCACCACGCGTCCCGGACAGCGTTCGCTCTTCCCGTATCCCGGACGCATATAGACCACGTGACGGATGCCGCGCTGCGCGCCGAGCTCGACCAGCGGGCCATACATGGTGCCCGCGCTCGGAGTGCCCATGTGGAAGAGCAGCGTCCTGCCGTCATCGGGGCCCGTTACCTCGACATCGAGGAGGCCCCGAGGCCCGCCGATGAGATGACGGCCGACCACTTATCCGCCCTCACGCTCGACCGGGAGTGCCGCGAAGCTCTGGCTGACCGGCATCAACTCGAGGACGTTGACGTTGACGTGCTCGGGCTGCGACGTAACCCACTCGACGGCCGCCGCGATGTCCTCGGGGCCGAGCGGCTTCGTGCCCGCGTACACGCCGGTAGCTTTCTCGGCATCGCCGAAACGCACCTCGGAGAACTCGGTGCCGCCAATCAGGCCGGGCTCGATCGAGGTCACCCGGACGCCGGTTCCGTGCAGGTCGGCGCGTAGCCCGAGGCTGAACTGGTGCACGAACGCCTTGGTCGCGCCGTATACGTTCCCGCCCGGATAGGGATAGGTGCCGGCGATCGAGCCCATGTTCACGACGTGACCGCGCCGGCGCGCGACCATCCCCGGCAGCAGGGCGCGGGTCATGTACACGAGACCCGTGCAGTTGGTCTCGATCATCCGCTCCCAGTTGTCGAGTACGGCGTCCTGCGCCGGCTCGAGCCCCAGCGCGAGCCCCGCGTTGTTGACGAGTACGTCGATCTCCGCGAACGCCGCCGGTAACGATGTCACCAGTTGCTCGATGGCGGCCAGGTCACGGACGTCGAGCACCGAAACAAAAATCAAATCCTCACCGAAATCGTCGACCAGCCCGGCTAGGCGCTCTTCCCGGCGGGCGGCCGCGATGACCTTGACGCCGGCGGCCGCGTAGCGGCGGGCGACAGCCTCGCCGATGCCCGAGCTGGCGCCGGTGACGAGAGCGATGTGAGGTGGCATGGCTCGAGATCCTAGGATGACAGAATGTTCACGCCCTGCTGACGTTCGTCCCGGTGGCGGTGCTGCTCTCGATCACCCCCGGCGCGGCGACCGCGCTCGTCGTCCGGAACGCGGCGCGCGGTGGGCGGCGCCACGCGTTCTACACGACATCCGGCAACTCGATCGGGGTGCTCGCCTGGGGATGCTTCGCGCCGTCGGAATCGCGACGGTCGTCGCGACGTCGGCGGCGGTGTTCGACGCCGTGAAGCTGGCCGGCGCGGCGGTTCTGGTCGTCCTCGGGCTACGGTCGCTCTTCGGCCGGCGGGAGGCGGATGCGCACGCAGCGGCCGGCGCGAGCGGGGCGGCGACGGTGTCGGCCGGCGCTTCGCTCCGCGAGGGCCTGATCACGAGTCTCGCCAACCCCAAGCTCGCGGTGTTCTTCGTGGCGCTGTTTCCGCAGTTCATCCCGCGCGGAGCCGCGTGTTGCCAAGCGCGCTGGCGATGGCAGCGGTGATCGTGGCGGTCGATCTCGTCTGGTACTCGACGCTCGCGCTGCTGGTGGCGCGGGCTCGGAGGGCGTTCGTCGCCGGCGGGTGGGGAAGGCGCGTCGAGCGGCTCACCGGAGCCGTGCTGATCGGGGTCGGAATCCGCCTCGCGCTCGAGCGGCGCTGATCGATGGGCGCGATTCGTCTCGAGGACCTGGACACGCCGTGCCTGACCGTCGACCTCGACGTGTTCGAGCGCAACGTGCGGACGTGCCTGAGCAACCTTGCGCGAGTGCAGGTCCGGCCACACCTGAAGACCGCGAAGAGCCCGGACGTGGCGCGGGTGCTGATCGACGCCGGCGCGGTCGGGGTGTGCGTGGCGAAGCTGAGCGAAGCCGAGGTGATGCTCGGGAGCGGGATCGACGACGTGCTGATCACGACCGAGATCGCCGGCGAGGTCAAGGTCCGCCGGCTGGCCCGGCTGATCGCTCAGGAGCCGGCGGCGCGTGTGCGGATCGTCGTCGACTCGTGGGACGGGGCAAGTGCGATCGACGCCGCCCTGCCTCGGCCGCTGGAGACGCTGATCGACGTGAACGTCGGACAGGACCGGTGCGGGATCGCGCCCGAAGACGCGCTCGGGCTTGCGGACCGGATCCGGGGGCTCGCACGGCTCCGGCTGATCGGGGTGCAGGGATACGAAGGCCACCTCCAGCACGTGCGCGACGCGACCGAGCGCGAAGCGCTGTGCGACGGTGCGATGTGGCGTCTTGGGGCTGTCGCGGACGAGCTCAGCTCCGCCGGGCATGCGATCACCGTGGTGACCACGGGGGGCACGGGCACGGCGCAGTTCTGTGCGGCGCACTCGTTCGTCACCGAGGTGCAGCCCGGATCGTTCGCGTTCATGGACACCGACTACCTGGACACGGGCGGCCTCCCGTATGAGTCGTCGCTTCACGTGATCGCGACGGTGATCAGCCGGCCGGCGGGCGACCGGGCCGTGATCGACGCCGGCCTGAAGACGCTGTCGGACGATTCAGGACCGGCCCGGCTCCTCGACGCCCCGGGCTGGAGCTACCACCACGCCGGCGACGAGCACGGAAAGCTCACGCCGATCGGCGAGGCCGGCGCACGCGAGCTGCGCGTCGGCGATCGCGTCCGGCTGATTCCCTCGCACATCGACCCGACGATCAACCTTCACGACGTGATCTATGCGCATCGGGGAGGGCGCGTCGAGTCGGAGTGGGCGGTGGCGGCGCGCGGGAAGGTGCAGTAGCTAAGGGCCCTAACTGTCGAACCCGAGGCCGAGCCGGTCGAGCGTCCTCAGCCATAGCCCGCGCCGGCCGTCGTCGCGGTCGGCGGCGGCGAGCCGGTTGCGCGTCAGCTGGATCACGCCGGTGCGTAGCGGCTCGGGCGGGAACGGCAGCGGGCGCCGGCGGACCATCGTCAGCGCGGTCGCCTCGCTCGCGCGCCCGTCGAGCAGATCGAGCCCGACGCGGGCGCCGAACCGGCTCGCGGCGACGCCGAGGCCCGTGTACCCGAGCGCGTACGCGACCCGGCCGCCAAGCGCCCTGCCGAAGAACACCGAGAAGCGGCTGCACGTGTCGATCGCGCCGCCCCAGCGGTGGCTGAAACGGAGGCCTTCGAGCTGGGGAAACGTCGTGAACAGGTGCTGGGAGAGCTTGGCGAACGTCGGCTCGTGGTCGTCGAGCTGGGGGCCGACCGGACCGCCGTACCGGTAGACCGCGTCGTACCCGCCCCAAACGATCCGACGATCGGCGGTGAGCCGGTAGTAGTGAAACTGGTTGCCCGTGTCGCTGACGCCCTGGCGACCGGCCCATCCGAGCTCGGTCTGCATCCGCTGATCGAGCGGTTCGGTGACCAGCACGTAGTCGTACACGGGCGCGATGTAGCGCCCGATCGCGTGTAACAGCGGGGGGTAGGCGCTGGTCGCGAGCAGAACCCGGCGCGCGTCGAGCACGCCGCCGTCGGTGATGACCGACACGCCGGCGGCGGTCTTGCGCAGCTCACGGACCGGGCTGTACTCGTGGATCCGCACGCCGGCGAGTGCGGCCGCTGCGCGCAGTCCGTCCGCGAGCTTGCCGGGGTGGACGAGCGCGGACCCGGTCCGTGTACAGAGTGAGCCGAGGTACAGAGGCGAGTTCACCTCGGCACGGGTCCGTTCGGCGTCGAGCACCTCGGCTTCGTGCCCGAACCGTCGCGCACGCTCGGCCTCCTCCTCGAGGTCGGCGAGCTCTCGCGGCTCGAGCGCGACGACCAGATCGCCGGTGGCCTCGAATTCGGCGTCGATCCCGAGCTCGTTCAGGTCCGCGGCCAGCGCGTGGAGGTTCTCGAGTCCGAGCCGCTCGAGCTGCTCGAGCTCGTCCGGAAACCGCGCCAGGCCGTTGCCGATCCCGTGGGTGAGCGATGACTGCATAAAGCCGCCGTTGCGCCCGCTCGCGCCGGCGCCGCAGCGCGTCGCCTCGAGCACGACCACCTCGCGCGAGGGATCCAGCTCCTTGGCGTAGAGCGCGGCCCACTGTCCGGTGAAGCCACCGCCGACGACGCACAGGTCGGCGTCGAGCGCTCCGTCTAGCGGCTCGTGGGGGTCGCGCCGCGGCAGCGTGTCGAGCCAGAACGACTTGCGCGTCGCGTCCGCGTAGGCCGAGCGGTGGGCCGGCGTCGGGGGAGTGTCAGGCCATGGCGTGGGCAGGCCGCGATCGTAATCGTTTAGGGGTGGCGCTCGAGGCCGCGCAGCACCGCGTCGGCGTCTCGGTGCGGCGCGCGCAGCGCGATCCCGACGAGGTCGAGGTCGCCGGTTGTCACCGCGCGGACTGCCGCGCGGTTGTCCTCGTCGTTGCCGGTCGCGAACATCTCGTTCGTGTAGATCGCGAGCGTGACGCCGCGGCGCTCGGCGCGCTCGCGGACGGTCTGGAGCTTGGTGGCGCCGGCCTCGAACACGAGCACCGGTTGCACGAGCAGCGGCAGGTAGCGCTTGTCGTCGGCGTCGAGGTAGTCCTGACCGATCGCGGCGGCGCCGGCGTCCGCGGTCACGCCGCTGATCAGGAACGCGGTGACGTTCAGCCGCTGCCAGGTGGCGAGGTCGTCGCGAACCACGACCGCGATCTTCGTTTCGAACTGGCCAACGCCCATGCGCGACATGATCGCCGTGCGCGCCCCGTCCTGTCTTGAACGTTGTTGCGGTCGGTCGGTCGGTCGGTCGGTCGGTCGGTCGGTCGTTCGCGGGCGCGCTCAGGACGTAACGGCGCGGGCGTAGCGGCCAGGGCTCACCCCGACCGCGCGCTTGAACACGCGGGTCAGGTGCGGCTGATCGGCGAACCCGCACACGGCGGCGACCTCGGCCGGAGAGACCCCGGCGGCGAGGAGCCCTCGGGCGCGCTCGACCCGGAGGTTGGTCTGGAACGCGTGCGGGGTGACGCCGTTCTGCTCGCCGAACCGCCGGACGAGCTCGAACCGGCTGAGGCGGGCGACCCCGGCCAGCTCGGCCAGCGTGACGCGCTGGTCCCAGCGCTCGTGCAGGTGACGACGCGCTCGGCGGACTGGCGCGTGCTCGGAACGCTCTCGCTCGTGCGTCGGCGAGCCGGGACGCAGATGGGGTCTGAGCGCGGCGACCGCGCGCAGCACCGTCTCGTCGATCGCCAGATCGCTCGGGGGCTCGGCCGCAAGCGCGGCGTGGGCACGCTCGAGCGCGGCCCGCAGCGCGAGGTCGCGGAACACCACCCAGCGCGCCGCGCGAGGCGCGCCGCCGTCGCGCTCGGCCCAGTCGTGCAGCAGCTGCGGCTCGATGTACAGCACCTTGTACGCCCACCCCTCGGGGACCGCGGCCATGCCGGTGTGGACGGCCTCGGGCTCAAGCACGAACAACTCACCCTCGCCGGCGCGCTGCTGGGTGGTGTCGAGCTCGAACCGGGCGGCTCCGCGCTGCACCACCGCCACCGTCCAGGTCGGATGCGAATGGGGCCGGTAGGCGTGCCGGACGAATCGGGCGTGGAGCGCCTCGATCCCGTCGAGCCCTTTCGGGCGGAAGTAGTTGGAGTACTCGGCCACCACCCGGCGAAGGTTAGGGAACCCGCGCCCAATTAGATGCGAGCGCGCCTGTGAGGAAGGGCACGCGCACACCCTGAGAGGGAGAGCCCATGAAGCTTCACTTGCTGGATCTCGGGCGGCTCGAGTACGACGAGGGGTTCCCGCTCGTCGCCGGCGCCGTCAGCACCCTGTCGGATCCGAACCCGGACTCGACGAGGAGAACGGTGGCGATCATCGGTTCTCTGATCGAGCACCCGAAGATCGGGCCGGTCCTGTTCGACACCGGCGCTCCCGCCAACTGGAAGGAGCTGTGGCCGCCCGTCGTCCAGGAGCTGTTCGCGATCACCACGTACGAGCCCGAGCACCACCTCGACGCCGCGCTCGCGGCGGCCGGCTTCGGAATCGAGGACATCCAGGCGATCGTGCTGTCGCACCTGCACCTAGACCACGCCGGAGGTCTCGAGTACTTCCGCGGGCGTGACGTCCCGATCTACGTCCAGGGCGAGGAGCTCAAGCGCGCGTTCTACGCGATCGCGACCGGGGAGGACGTGGGCGCTTACATCCCGCACTACCTCGACTTCTCGTTCAACTGGCAGGCCGTCGACGGCGACCAGGTCGAGCTGTTCAAGGGCTTCAACCTGCACCGGCTGCCGGGTCACACGCTCGCGCTCATGGGCCTTCAGCTCGACCTCGCGAACGCCGGGCCGTTCTTCCTCACGAGCGACCAGTTCCACCTGCGCGACAACTACACGGGCCGAGGCCACTCGGTGGCTGCTCCGCGACCACGCCGCCTGGTTCCGAGCTACCGCCACGTGAAGACATTCGTCGACCGCACCGACGCCACGCTGGTGTTCGGCCACGACGCCGACGTGCTCGCCGAGCTGAAGCGGGAGAAGTTCTACGACTACCGTCGCTATCCTCGGACCGCGCTATGTCGATAAGCACAAATCAGCTCAAAAGCGGAAACCACGTCGAGGTCGACGGGACCGTCTACAAGGTGATCGAGTTCCAGCACGTCAACCCGGGCAAGGGCGCCGCGTTCGTCAGGACCAAGTTGCGCCGCGCCAGCGACGGGGCGGTGATCGACAAGACGTTCCGAGCCGGTGAGAAGCTGCGCTCGGTTCGCAGCGAGGCGCGCCGGATGCAGTTCCTCTACACCGACGGCGACGCTGCCCACTTCATGAACACCGAGACCTACGAGCAGATCGAATTGCCCGAGGCGACGCTGAAGGACACGTTGAAGTGGATCAAGGTCAACGACGAGGTCGAGATCCTGTTCATCGACGATCAGCCGAGCGACGTCCAGGTGCCCGGCTCGGTCGATCTCGAGGTGAGCGAGACCGATCCGGGGCTGCGCGGGGACACCGCCTCCGGCGGCGGGACCAAGCCGGCCACGCTCGAGACGGGAGTCGTGGTCCAGGTGCCGCTGTTCATCTCTACCGGCGAGAAGATCAAGGTCGACACACGCGAGGGTAGGTACCTGTCGCGCGCGTGAGCGCCGGTGTCCCGGGGACTCGGGGCGGGAGGTCTATCGTGGGCCCGATGGAGATGGTCTACGGCAAGCACTCGGTCCGAGCCGTGTTCCTGAAGCGGCCCGAGGATGTCAAGCGCGTGATCCTCGGCGGCAAGCCCGAGTACCACGAGGACACGATCAAGGCGGCGCGGCGCGCCGGCGTCGAACCCGAACTCGTCGCGTGGCCGGAGTTTCGACGCGAGACCGGGCTCACCGACGACGACAAGCATCAGGGCGTTTGCGTGTTCACATCGCGGCGGCCGCTGCCCGGTGAACACGACCTGGATCGCCTGTCGGACGCGCGGCTGGTGATCGCCCTCGATCAGATCTCCGATCCACAGAACCTCGGCGCGGTTCTTCGCGCCGCGGCCTTCTTTGGCGCCGATGCGGTGTTGCTGCTGAAGAACCGCTCGGCCGAGCTCACCCCTAAGGTGGCGCGGATCGCCGTCGGGGGAGCCGAGTTCGTCGACGTGTTCAAGGTCACGAATCTGGCGCGGAGCCTCGACATCCTGCGCGAATACGGCTTCTGGGTGTACGGGCTCGACGAGCGCGGCGAGCACACGCTGCGCGAGACCGAATTCGATCGACAGTCGGTACTCGTGGTGGGCGCCGAGGGCCAGGGCCTGCGGCAGCGGACGCGGACCAAGTGCGACGCGCTCGTCCGGATTCCCGGGGGACGCGAGGGCGTCGAAAGCCTCAACGCCGCCGTGGCCACGGCGATCGCGCTGGCCGAGATGACCGCGACGCGTGACGCCGCCGGCCAGAGGTAATCGCTCGACCGCGGCTAGTTGGTCGGCGGGCTCGGCTGCTTCGGAAGCGGCGCGTCGTTCGGTGGCGGGAGCGTGCCCCCGCCGCGCAGGATGACATCGGGCACCGGCACGGGGTTCCCGTCGGGCGGCGGCGGTGGCGGATGCGGAGCGACCGGTGGGCTCGGGGCCGGTGGGATCGTGATCGCCGTCCCGTGGGCCGGGGGCGGCGCCGTCGGGGTTTGTGCCGGATCGACCAGATCGGCGAGGCCCGCGTCGTTGTCGAGGCGTGGGATCCCGAGCGCCGGCAGTCCGAGGAGTTGCATGGCGGTCTTCGGGAGGCTCACATGGCTGCACCAGCGGCTGTCGATGCCGGGCCTGACAGGGCCGCCGAACATCAGCAGCGGCACCCGTGGGCCGAACGCGAGTTGGACGTTGTCCGGCGTGTACTCGAGCACCGGCGTCTTCACGTGATCGTCGTAGCCGCCCCAGTCGTCCCAGGTCAGCATGAACACGGTGTCGTCCCAGGCGCCGCCCTGGACCGCGGCGTCGACCGATTGCCAGATCGTGTCCATCCCCTCGGTCACGTTCGCGGGCGGGTGCTCGTCGTAAGGGGTGTTGTGCCACAGGAGCACGAGCGCGGGTAGCTTCCCGGCCTTGGCGTCGGTTAGGAACTGCGACGTCGACGCGACGTTGGGCGAGCCCTGGAGCTGGGTGTAGAACGCCACGGGATAGTCGCCCGAGGCGGCGTACGCGCGCCACGTCACGCCGTTGGCCTCGGCGAGGCCCGGCAGTGACGGCATGTCCCATACCGGCGACGAGCTCTCGGAGGGGTTCTTGAGCGTCGGGGATTGGCCGCCGACGATCAGCAGGTGGTTCGGCGTCGAGTTCGTGCCGTACCCCGCGCAGTGGTTCTCGAGGAACGCCCCCGTGACTGCCAGGTATAGGTAGTAGGGCAGCACCGCCGCGGTGTCGAACTGGACGTGCTCGCCGGTCGACGCGCCCGTCAGCCACTCGAAGTAGGCCTTGCGCTCGTGCGGGTTGTCGCTGGCCGGGGGGTTGGCGGCGATCGGCCAGTCCGTAGCAACGTTCACGCCGTAGGGGGCGAGTCCCCTGAAGTAGTTGTCGGTCGTGTGGTTCTCCTGGACCATGATCACGACACGGGCGACGGCAGGCATCTCGATCCGGACCTTATCGGCTCGGCCGGCGCGCGATGTTTGGGTTCTCGTTGCCGCGCGGTCCGGTTGTGAGGCCTGGAGAGTGACAGCTTTTTCGTCCCGTGCCCCTTGAAATTGTCCGAACGGTGAGTTACCCTGGCTTTGCAGCAAGGAGAAGAGTCTCATGACCATGCTCAACGCGACATATTCATTCTTCGTCAAGGCGGCCGGGCGCGCGACCCAGGTGCTCGGTATCGACGTCCCCACGCTCGACGGAAATGTCACCCTCGCGGATGGGCATGCGCGCTAGACCTAGCGCGACATACAAACCCAAATCGCGAGGGCGACCCAACGGGTCGCCTTTTTTATTGCTCACTCACGGGTGAAGTGACGCTTGTGAGTGGCGGCTCGGCGCGCGCTCGTGTGTGACACGCACGTGACATAGCGGGCTGCCCGAAAACAGGCGTCCGCAGTAACCAAACCAACCAAAAGGAGACCTCCCATGAGAGGAGATCCGCAGGCGGTCAGCTCCCGCCTGCTCGCAGTGCTGCCCGGTGGCCGATTGTCCCTGCGTCCCGCACGGGCGAGCCGGAGGCCACGCCTCACCCCGGAAGAGCGGCTCGAGGTGATCGAGCGGCTCGAAGCCCAGGAACGAGCGGCACGGCGTTCAGGCCGGTACGTGGCCGAGGCCCGGTACCTCGGTCGCCGGTGGTAGATGTGACTGTGGGTCACAACCCGATCCTGGAGGGGCCTGGTCCAGCCGCTGCAGCCGGCGGGGCTAGGCTCCTTCCAGGATGTCATTGCTGTACCGCTTGATGTACCGGATCGGGTTCACACCGTGGGACACCGGTCAGGTGCCGCGGGAATTGAGCGCTCTCCTCGAGGGCGCCGGCGCGTTGCCGGCGGGGCGCGCGCTCGACATCGGCTGCGGAACCGGCACCCAGGCCATGTACCTCGCGGGCATCGGCTGGCACGTCACGGCGATCGATGCCGTCGACCGGCCGCTGGCGCGGGCAAGGGCCCGGGCCGATGCGGCCGGAGTGAGCGTCGACTGGATAAAGGCAGACGTCGCCGAGTTGGGTGCCCTGGGTCTCGAGCCGGGATTCACGCTGGCGTTCGATCGCGGCTGCTTTCACGGCCTCGGCGACAGTGAGCGAGCCGCCTACGCCGCCGGCATCACCGCACTCGCGGCGCCCGGCGCGTCGTTGCTGATGATGGCGTTCGGTCCCAACCGGGTACCGGCCGCGCCGGCCGGCGTCGAGGAGACCGAGATCGTCGCCCGCTTCGCCGGCTGGGATCTGGCGGCCACCCAGCCCGACAGCGAGGGCGAGATTGCGGGACCGCTCCGCAACGTTCCGCGCCACTGGTACCGGCTGATTCGTCGTTGAGCCGCCGCTGATTCAGCGGTTCGAGGGCGCGGCGGGAGTGGTCGCGACCCCGCGCCGGGCGCTCGGACGTGACACGACATCCGTCCAGATTTCGGGCTGATCGCGCAGGCGCGCGCATAGGGGGGCCGGTACCGGAGGTATGCGTCGCTCCACAGGGCTCGCGTCGGGCCCTGGGCTCAGGCGCGCGGTCACATTCCTCCTACCGCTGCTCGCGGCGGCCGTGCTCGCGACGCCCGCGCAGGCCGGCGTCCGCTCCGAGGCTGCAGGCGCCCAGGCGATCGCCGGTGTCCTGTCCCAGGCGACCGGCCTCACCCCTTCCGAGGTGACGTCCGAAGCCGCGTGTGGGCTGGCGAGGCCGGGTTTCGCGCAGTGCGACGCGCAGGCGCTCGTGCTGAGCTCGAACCACGCCCGGGTCCGCCCGCACGTCCACGGCGGCTCGACCTTCACGCAGGTGTTTCCCGCGGGCCGCCCCGCCATTCCGTCGGTGCGGCCCGCCGGTGCCGGGTCGGCGCCGCCCGAGCCCGACACGCCGGCATGGCTGCAGCAGGCGTACGACCTGACGTACCTCTCCCAGACGGGCGGGGTCGGAGAAACGGTCGCGGTCGTCGACGTCGGCGACGACCCGACCGCGGAGTCCGATCTGGCCGTGTTTCGCGGCACGTATGGCCTGCCGGCTTGCTCGTCCTCGAGCGGCTGCTTGACGAAGGTCAATGAGTCCGGAGCGGCGGCACCGTTGCCGGCACCGGACCCGATGTGGGAGCCCGAGGAGTCGCTCGACCTCGACGCGGTCTCGGCGCTCTGCCCGAACTGCCACATCCTGCTCGTGGAGGCCTCGACCGCCAGCATCGACGACCTCGACAATGCCGTGATCGAGGCGGCGCGCCTGCACGCCAACCAGATATCGAACAGCTGGAGCGAGGCCTCCGAGACGCCGATCGCCGGCCAGTACACCTTCCCCGGGGTCGCGGTGATCGCCGCGACCGGCGACGAGGGGTACATGGGCGGAGGCTCGGATGCGTACCCGGCGGCGTTTCCCGGCGTGACCGCCGCCGGCGGCACGAGCCTCGCGGCCGCGACCGATGGCGAGAGCGCGCGTGGATTCAGCGAGTCCGCGTGGTCGCTGTTCGACGGCTGGGGCGCCACCTCCGGTTGCGACCTGAGCGAGCCGAAGCCCGCCTATCAGCTCGACTCGGGCTGCACCGGGCGCGCGTACTCGGATCTCTCCGCCGACGCCGACCCCGACACTGGGCTGATGATCTACGACGACGGGAACTGGTGGCAGTACGGCGGGACCAGCCTTGCCACCCCGCTGATCGCCGCGTACGAGGCGATCACCGGCGTGGGCGGCGCGACCCCGCAATGGGCCTACACCGACAGCGCCGCGCTGAACGACCCCACGGGAGGCTCGAGCGGCAACTGCCCGGCGAACATCGTCTACATCTGCGACGCCGGTCCCGGCTATGACGGTCCGACCGGCATCGGCTCGATCTCGGGGGCAGTCGTCGCCGGCGCGCCCGGGATCGGCGGGCCGACGTACGGCGGCACCTACACGCAGAGCGCCGGAGCGACGACGGCGGCGCTGGGGGGTGGCGTGTACCCGAACGGGCTCGACACCACCTATTACTGGCAGTACGGAACGACCACGTCCTACGGCGCGCAAACCGGGCCGACCGACGCCGGCTCGGGTCAGGCGCCCGTCGCGGCGACCGGCGCCCTGTCGGGCCTCGCCCCCGGCACCGTTTACCACTACCGGCTGGTCGCGCAGAACGGTCGCGGGGTCGCGTACGGATATGACTCGGAGCTCACCACCGAGCCCGCCCCGGTCAACACCATGCTCCCGTCGATCGGGGGCTCGACGCTGACCGGACACACGCTGACCGCATATCCGGGCGGGTGGACTCCGAACGGCAACTCGCTCACCTACCAGTGGCAGCGTTCGAGCAACGGCGTCAGTTGGACGGGCATCGGCGGGGCGACCGGCGGCGCCTACACGATCGCCGCGGGCGACGGTGGCGATCAGCTGCGCCTGGTCGTGACCGCCACCAACCCGTATGGGCAGTCCACCGTGGCCAGCGCCGCGGTTGGCCCGGTCGTCGCCGGCTTTGACTCGTCGATGGCGCCGGGCGGGCCGCGGTCGACCGTGCGCCCGCGAATCTCGGTGGACCCGGGGCGTGTCGGCGACAGGCTCACAATCGTGCCCGCGCGGTGGGCCGGATCGCCCCGCCGGAAACTCACCCAGGTGATGCGGTGCACGAACGTTTGCGTCCCGGTCGGTCGCTCGAACGCCACCCGGTACACGATCACTGCCGCCGACGTCGGTTCGGTCCTGCGGGTCAGGGAGATCGCGACGAACCGCTCCGGGATCGCAGTCGTCTGGTCGGTCGCATCGGTCGGGCCGGTCGTGTCGGTGTCGTCGGCCGCCGTCGTTCTGTCCGGCGGGCATACGGCGCTGCGGAACTCGCGGGGGGCCACGCTTGCGTTTGCGCGGATCACCGCTTCGGCGCCGAGCCTCGATGCCGTACCGGCGCAGGCGGGGCAACGGGTGCTCGTGCTGCATCGCGCCCGGGGCGTTGGCGGTCTGGTCACCGCGTGGGTGTGTGCGGTCGCCGGCGCGCCCGGCGGCGCGCCGCCCCGCTGCACGGCCCGCGTCTCGCTCGGCGCGCAGGCCAGCGTCGAGCTTCCCGCGTCGATCACCCGGCGGGTGCGGGTCGTCGTCGTCCGCCGCTGAGTCTCGGGTCGCGGAGTCTCGGACGCCGACGGGCGGGTGCGGGTCGTCGTCGTCCGCCGCTGAGTCTCGGGTCGCGGAGTCTCGGACGCCGACGGGCGGGCGGCGGTCGCCGGGGCGGTAGCGTACTCGTGCGATGGCCGAAGTCCAGGTCCTCAGCCCGACGCGCACGATCGGCGCGCCGCCGCCGGCGCGGCCGGAGATGCGGCTGGTGCAGCGCATCGCCGGCGACGTGCGACGCGAACGGCGGGTCCGCCGCCGGACGGCACTCCCGGCGGGTAGCACGGCCCCGAGCTGGGTCAACACGCGCCGGGTCATCTCCGACCCGCTCGGGCTGCTGCTCGAGCACGAGCGGCGGTTCGGTCCGGTGTTCACGATCCGCCTGCTCCATGAGCCGATCGTGTGGGCGGTCGGCGCCGAGGTCAACCACCAGATCCTGGTCAGCGACTTCGATGCGTTCTCGTGGCGCGAGGGCCGATTCGCGGATCTGTGGCCGCTGCTGGGCGACGGGATGCTGAACATCGACGGCGCCTACCACCGCGAGTTCCGGATGCTGATGCTGCCGGCCTTCCATCGCGACTACGTGGCGGGCGTCGCCGAGACGATGATCGAGGAGGCGGTGGTGGCGAGCGAGTCGCTCGTCGAGGGCCAGGTGGTCGAGATCTATCACTGGACGCGGGAGCTGGCGCTGCGGATCGCGCTCCGCGGCCTGCTCGGGCTGGACGTCACCGGCGGACGCGAGCAGCCGATCGCGCGGGCGTTCGAGGAGTCGCTCGCGATCCACGGTGAGCCGGTCCTGCTCCAGCTATTGCCGGCGCCGGGGACACCGCTGGCTCGGGCGATCGCCGCCCGCAAACGGCTCGACGCGCTCGTGCGCGCCGAGATCGACGAGCGCCGTCGCCGCGGAGACCCCGGGCGGGGCGTGCTCGGGCTGCTGCTCGCGGCCACCGACGAGGCCGGGTCGCCGCTGCCCGCCGGCGTCGTCCGCGACCAGGCCGTCACGCTCCTGTTCGCCGGACACGACACCACGACCACGACGTTCACGTTCTTGCTTCACGAGCTGGGACGGACGGCGCCGGCCCGCCAAGCGTTGGAGGAGGAGCTCGATCGGGCGCTCGCATGTCGCCGGAATCCAACGCCGGCGGATCTCGACGGCCAGGCGCTCCCGGTGCTCGAGCGAACGCTGAAGGAAACGCTTCGGTGCTATCCGGCCGCCTGGGTGGGTCCGCGGCGTGCCACCCGGGACGTCAGCCTCGGCGGGGTGCCGGTGCCGGCCGAGATCGGCGTGCAGTACTCGTCATGGGCCACGCACCATCTTCCGCAGCTGTATCCCGATCCGTTCCGGTTCGACCCCGACCGGTTCCTGCCCGAGCGCGAGGCCGCTTTGCCCCGCGGCGCGTACATCCCGTTCGGGGGCGGGTCGCGCATGTGCCTGGGCAAGCGCTTCGGCGAGTACGAGCTGCGCGCGCTCGCCACCGTGCTGCTGAGCCGGGTGCGGCTCGAGCCGCTGTCGGCGGCGGACCCACAGATCGTCACGACGCCGACGCTCGGTCCCAAGGGCGGTCTGCGGTTCGTGGTCCGCCGGCGCTGAGCGGTCCGTCACCATGCCGCCGGGCCGTCGTATCGTGAAGCGATCGCAGTTTTCAACGCGAACGACTGGAGCATGAGATGAAGACGCGCAAGCTTGGATCGCTCGAGGTCTCGGCGCTCGGGCTCGGATGCATGGGGATGTCGGCCTTCTATGGATCCGCCGATGAAGGCGAGGCGACCGCGACCATCCAGCGCGCGCTCGAGCTCGGGATCAACTTCCTCGACACCGCGCAGCTGTATGGACCGCTGACCAACGAGGAGCTCGTCGGGCGCGCGGTCAGGGGCCACCGCGACGAGTACGTGATCGCGACGAAGTTCGCCCGTCGGATGGATTCAGCCACGCCCGGCGACATGTCGACGGTGGGCAAGCTCGACGGCTCGGCCGTCCACGTCCGCAGCTCGATCGAGGGATCGCTGGAGCGGCTCGGAACGGATCACGTCGACCTCTTTTACCAGCACCGCGTCGACCCGAACGTGGACATCGAGGAGACGGTCGGGGCGATGGCCGAGCTCGTCAAGGAGGGCAAGGTGCGCCACATCGGCCTGAGCGAGGCGGCGCCGGACACGATCCGCCGCGCCCACGCGGTCCATCCGATCACCGCCGTGCAGACCGAGTACTCGATGTGGTCGCGCGACCCGGAGAACGGGGTGATCCCGACGTGCCGTGAGCTCGGGATCGGGTTCGTGCCGTACTCGCCGCTCGGCCGCGGCTTCCTGTCCGGCCGCTTCACCTCGCCCGACGACCTCGACGAGAACGATTTCCGGCGACAGGGTCCGCGCTTCACCGGCGCGAACCTCGATGCGAACCTCAAGCTCGCCGCGAAGGTGGCGGAGATCGCGGAGGAGAAGGAGATCACGCCGGCGCAGCTCGCGCTCGCGTGGGTGCTGGCCCAGGGCGAGGATCTTGTTCCGATCCCGGGCACCAAGCGGCGCGAGTACCTCGAGCAGAACGCCGGTGCGGTCGACGTCGAACTGACCGACGAGGACCTGGCGCGGATCGACGCCGAGCTGCCCGATGTCGCCGGCGAGCGCTACGACAAGGCCGGGATGGCGGGCGTCAACCTCTAACGGGCCGGTCTGTCGATGAGCCTTGACCGGGACCGGGTTCGCGCGGCCGCCGGGATTCACGTCGGCGACTCGCGTGTGCCCGGTTTCGTCGTGCTGGTCGCGTCGGGGGACGACGTGTACGTCGAGGCGTTCGGCAACCTCACGGTCGGCGGCGCGCCCGTGCAGCGCGACTCGCTGTTCCGGATCGCCTCGACAACCAAGCCGATCACCGCGGCGGCGACGCTCGCGGTGATCGAAGAGGGGCTCGTCGGGCTCGACGAGCCCGTCGACCGCCTGCTCCCCGAACTCGCCGGCCGGCGCGTGTTGAAGCGGATGGACGGACCGCTCGACGACATCGTCCCGGCGGAGCGGTCGATCACGACGCGGGACCTGCTGACGTTCACCTTCGGGTTTGGGATGGTCCCCGAGATGTTCGGGGGGAGCAGGCCGTGGCCCGTCGTCGCGGCCAGCGACGAGCTGAAGCTGTCGACGATCGGCCCGGGCCTACCGGACGTGCAGCCTGAGCCGGACACGTGGATCGCCGGCCTCGGGTCGCTTCCGCTGCTGGCCCAGCCCGGCGAGCGGTGGATGTACAACACGGGCGCGTCCGTACTCGGGGTGCTGCTCGCGCGCGCCACCGGCCAGCCGTTCGGCGATGTGCTTCGGACGCGGCTGTTCGAGCCGCTCGGGATGCGCGACACGGCGTTGTGGACTTCCGAGGTCGATCGGCTCGCCACCGCGTATCGGGCGACACCGGACGGGCTCATCGTGTGGGACGAGCCCGACGGGCAGTGGAGCCGACCGCCGGCGTTCGCCGACGGCGCGTGCGGCATCGTCTCGACCGCCGAGGACCTGTTCGCGTTCTCGCGGATGCTGCTCGCGGGTGGGGCGGGGCTGCTGCCTGGTGGGGCCGTTCGGGCGATGTGCAACGGCCAGCTCACCGACGACCAGAAGGCTTTCGGTGGACTCGGGCCGGGCTTCTTCGCGCACAAATCGTGGGGTTACTGCCAGGCGGTGTACGACGGTGGCGCGTTCGGTTGGAACGGCGGCTTTGGGACCTCTTGGGTGGCCGATCCTTCGCACGGCCTGACGATCATCGTGATGTCGCAACGGCTGTTCGAGAGTGCGGACTTGCCGGCGGCGCACCGCGACATCCACGCGGCCGCGTACGCGAGCCTCGGCCTGGGGGGCTAACCGGACATTCGAAAGGCCGCGCCCGTCGAGTGTGGGGTTGACCACACAGAGGGTGGCTGAATCCGCATTCACATCGGGGCGGGGTGGCGAGTGCGGCGTTAGCCCCCTGCCGGGAAAGGGCGGGGAGGCTGGTTCCCGCGCGGTTAAGTACCGTCCGACGACCCATGTCGACCCGCACCGACCAGAGCCTGCGCGACGTCACCGCGATCCGCTACGTCACTCCGCTCAGGGAAGGCGGCTCGCTGCCCGGGCTCGTCGAGGCCGACGACGACGGCCTGTACGTGGTCAAGTTCCGCGGCGCCGGCCAGGGCCTGCGGGCGCTCATCGCCGAGGTGATCGTCGGTGAGCTGGGGCGCCGGCTCGGACTGCTCGTGCCGGACCTCGTGACGATCGAGATCGATCCCGTGCTGGGCGCGGCCGAGCCCGACCCCGAGATCCAGGAGCTGATCACGGCCAGCGCCGGCGCGAATCTCGGCGTGGACTTCCTCCCGGGCGCGCTGCCGTACTCGCCCGCCGGTCCGTACACGCCCGACGACCGCCTCGCGGCCGACGTCGTGTGGCTCGACGCGCTCACGACCAACGTCGACCGCACGCCGCGCAACCCGAATCTGCTGCTGTGGCACGACCGGCTGTGGCTGATCGACCACGGCGCGGCGCTGTACCTCCAGCATGGCGGACTCGACCCCGCACAGCACGCCGACAAGCCGTTCCCGCTGATCGCCGAGCACGTGCTGCTCCCGCGCGCCGGATCGATTCTCGAGGCGCACGAGCGGCTCGCGCCAACCGTGGAAGCCGGGGCGCTCGTCGACGCGGTGGCGCTCGTGCCGTTCGAATGGCTCGCGAGTGGTGCCGGCGGCGACACCGCCGAGACGTACGTCGAGTACCTGAGCCGGCGGCTCCGGAGCGGCTCGTTCGCGGAGGAGGCGGAGCGTGCCCGAGTCGGCGCGTAGCCCGTTCTCCTACGCGATCCTGCGGGTCGTCCCGCGGGTCGAGCGCGGCGAGCGGTTCAACGCCGGCGTGGTGCTGTTCTGCCGCCAGCGCGGGTTCCTCGGGGCGGAGGTGGCGCTCGACGAAAAACGGCTCGCGGCGCTCGCTCCCGGGACCCAGGCGAAAGACGTCCGGGCCCACCTCGAGGCGCTCGTGAACGTGGCCGCCGGGGAACCCCAAGCCGGCGCGATCGCCGAGCTGCCGCCCTCCGAACGGTTCGGGTGGCTGGTGGCGCCCTCGAGCACGATCATCCAGCCCTCCGAGGTCCACACCGGCCTCACGGACGACCCACAAAAGACGCTCGACGCGCTGTTCAAGGAGTTGGTCGGATGACAACGCCGGTGGTCGTCGTTCACGGTGGCGCCGGCGGCCTTACCGACGAGATCCGCGAGCGCGAGCCCGAGTACCACGCGGCGCTCGAGCGTTCGCTCACCGCGGCGAGGACCGCGCTCGACGCCGGCGGCGGCGCGGTCGAGGCCGTACGCGCCGCGGTGATCGCGATGGAGACCTTCCCGCTGTTCAACGCCGGACACGGCTCGGCGCTGTGCTCCGACGGGTCGGTCGAGCTGAGCGCGTCGGTGATGCGCGGGAGCGACCGGGCGGCCGGGGGCGTGGCGATGGTGAGGCGCACGCGCCATCCCGTCGCGGCCGCGGTGGCGCTGCTCGACCAGCCGGAGGTGCTGCTCGTCGGCGACAGCGCCGACGAGCACGCCGCCGCCAGTGGTCTCGAACAGGTCGACCTCCACGCATTCGTGACCGAGCGACAGCGACGGCGCCTGGCGGAGCGCCTCGCCGGCGGGGGCGGGGCGACGGAGCCCGAGACGGTCGGCGCCGTGTGCCTCGACGCCACCGGCTTGCTCGCCGCGGCTACCTCGACCGGCGGGGTGAACGGCCAGCGTCCCGGACGCGTCGGCGATTCGCCGCTGATCGGCGCCGGTACGTGGGCCGACAACCGCGTGGCCGTGTCGTGCACCGGGCAGGGCGAGGCGTTCATCCGCGCCGGCGCCGCGCGGCTCGTGGCGGCGCTCGTCGAGCAGGGCCAGGCACTGAAGGACGCGGCCGGGGCAGCGATGACCGTGGTCGCGCAATGCGGTGGCGACGGCGGGCTGATCGCCGTGGACGCACACGGAAACGTGACGACGCCGAGGTCGACGGGCGCCATGCCCCGCGGCGTGTGGCGCGGCGGGAAAAAACCCGTCACATCGGTCCCCTAATACCATTGGGCCCTCAATGGAGGGCTCTGTAATACCGGCGGGCAAGCGGCTGCGTGCAAAGTGGGAGGCGGGAGAGCCCGTGTTTGGGCTGTGGGCCGGGATCCCAAGCTCGTTCACGCCGGAGCTCGGGGGACTCGCCGGCTACGACTTCGTGTGCGCCGATCTGCAGCATGGGCTGGCGACCGAGGCGACGCTCCTGTCGATGTTCCAGGCGACTCGGGGCGCCGGCGCGGTGCCGATGGCGCGGCTGGCGTGGAACGAGCCGTGGCTGATCATGCGCGCGCTCGACATCGGCGCCGCCGGCGTGATCCTCCCGCTGATCGACAACGCCGCCGAGGCAGCCCGCGCGGTGGAGGCGTGCCGCTACCCGCCGAACGGGCGGCGCTCGTACGGGCCGATTCGCGCCGAGATGACCGCCGGTTCGACCGACCCCGAGATCCTCGGCGGGGACGCGCTGTGTTTCGCGATGATCGAGACGCGCGACGGGCTCGACAACCTCGACGAGATCGCGGCCACGCCAGGCCTCGACGGCCTCTACATCGGCCCCTCAGACCTGTCGATCGCGCTCGGACTGCGGCCGGGCGGCCTCGTCGACGACCCCGCGAAGGACCGCAAGCCGCTCGCCGAGGCGATCGCGCGCATCCGCGAGACGTGCGTGGCCAACGGACTGATCCCCGGGATCCACTGCTCCGCCGGCCGGGCCGCCGCCCTCTACGCACAGCAGGGCTTCAAGCTGATCACCGTCGGCGTCGACGCGGCGATGCTCAAAGCGGCGCTCAGCCAGGAGCTGAACACGGCGCGGGGGCCTAGGTAGTGGTTGCTCACACAAGCACGCTGAGAGACCACTAATGCCCTACGCCCCGGATCTGGCCGGCTGCGCCCTCGACGGCCGTTACGAGCTCCACGAGCTGATCGGCGAGGGCACGTTCGGCCGGGTGTATCGCGGCTACGACCGGCGGCTGGCGCGCCCCGTCGCGATCAAGGTGATCAAGCCGTGGTGGGCCGAGGACCCCGACGGAGCCGAGAGCTTCGAGCGCGAGGCGCAGCTCTTGGCGCGCGTGAGCGATCCGGGGATCGTGCAGATCTTCGACGTCGGGCAAGCCGAGGAGGGCCTGTACTTCGTCACGGAGCTGGTCGAGGGCGAGAGCCTGGCGGCGCGCCTGAAGCGCGGCGGCCCGCTCGCCCCCTGGGAGGCCTGCGAGGTGGCCGAGCAGCTGTGCCGCGCGCTCGAGCACGCGCACGCCGAGCACATCGTGCACCGCGACATCAAGCCGGCCAACGTCCTTATCTCCGATCGAGGCCGGGTGAAGGTCGGGGATCTCGGGATCGCGCGTCTGGCCGAGGGCAGCACCGACGGCGGGACCGCCACGATTGTCGGTACGCCGCGCTACATGGCGCCCGAGCAGGCGAGCGGGCTGCCGGTGACGCCCGCCACCGACGTGTACAGCGCAGGCATCGTGCTCTACGAGATGCTGGCCGGGCGCCCGCCGTTCGGCGGTGAGTCGGCGGTCGAGATCGCGCTCCAGCACGTGCAAATGGAGCCGCCGCCGCTTCCACCCGGGACCCCACGGTCGCTGGAAACGGTCATCGAGCGCGCGCTCGCCAAGGACCCCGCTGATCGGTACCAGAGCGCCGTGGCCATGGCCGAGGCACTCGAGCGAGCCAGTGCCAGCGCCGGCGCCGACTCGTCGACGCCGCACCCCGGGAGCGACGACTGGTGGGCGACGCCGACCGAGGTCCAGGGGGAAGATCCGACCGAGATCGTCGCGCTCGACACCCGCACGCTGCCCCGCGGCGGCGTGGATCCGACGCGCAAAGCGCCAACGATGAGCCCACGCCGGACCGTGAACCCGGCCGCTCGCCGGCGCGCGGTGGCGGTGTTCGTACTGGCGCTCGCGGTGCTAGTAGCCCTGCTTATCGCGGCGAGGGCGCTGACCGCGCCCCCGACCGTGGCGGTGCCGCGACTCAACCGCCTCAGCGAAGGACAGGCGGCCCGCACGCTGACACGCGCACACCTGCGCGCGACGTTCACGTACGACTACAGCGACGCGACCCCCCTGACCGTGTTCGCCCAGAGCCCGGCGGCCAGCGCACAGGTCAAGAAGGCGTCGAAGATCACCGTCTCGATCAGCAAAGGCCCGCGACCGATTCCAGTGCCGACATTGACCGGCACGAACTCCGGCGCCGCCACCGAGACGCTGAAGCATCTGAACCTGAAGGCCAGCGTCACGACCGTGCCGGCGCCCGGGACCAAACCCGGGATCGTCGTGCGCCAGCAGCCCACCGCCGGACACGACCTCAAGCCGCGGAACACGGTGGCGCTGTTCGTCGCCGAGGTGCCGTTCTGGCACGCGCTGACCTCGTTCAACGCCAATACCGGCGGCGGTCAGTCGGTTCCGTTCCGGATCCAGGGCAGCCAGTGGCGAATCGTGTACAGCCTGTCCTACAACGGCACCTGCGACTTCGTGTTCTTCTGCAACGGCCCGAGCGCGCAGGTGCTCAGCTTCGGAGCCGACCAGACGAATGAGTCATTCGATCTCGGCAGCGGCAGCGGCAAGACGAAAGTGTTGAAAACCGGTCCGGGCCTTTACCAGATCGACGTCACCCCGGGGTGGGACGACGCGCGCTGGTCGATCGAGGTCCAGGACTGGAAGTGAGCCGATGGCCACCGCCGCCGTCTCCGAAGTAATCAGCATCATCGACGCCGACCCTGACCTCGGCGAGCTGCTTGACCCGACTGAGCGGGAACGGGCGCGTCAGGGGACGGTGACGAGGGTGCGCCGGCTACCGCCCGGCAAGTGGATGCCCCTCGAGGCACTCGAGGAGGCGGCGTATCACCAGGGGTTCCTGGTAATCGACGGGATGCTGAGCCGCGAGGTAGATGTGCTCGGCCGCCGGTGCGTCGAGCTGATCGGGGACGCCGACGTGCTGCGCCCCTGGGGCTGGGACCCATCGGGGTCGCACGTAAACGCCGAGGTTGAGTGGATCGTGCTCGAGCCGACCCGGATGGCGGTACTCGACCACGCGCTGGTGTCGCAGATAAATCCCTGGCCGCAGCTTGGGCTCGAGCTATTCGCACGGGGCACCCGGCGCGCGCACTGGCTCGCGGTGTCGCTCGCGATCTCGCATCATCCACGCGTCGACGACCGGCTGCTGCTGACGCTGTGGCAGGTGGCCGAGCGCTGGGGGCGGGTCCGTCCCGACGGGATCTCGATCCCGCTGCCGTTACCCCACGAGCGGCTTGCGACCCTCGTCGGCGCACACCGGCCGGCGGTCACGACCGCCATGGGCGAGCTGACTCGCGCCGGGCTCGTGAGCCGCGGCGCGGACCGGATGTGGGTGCTCCACGGCGACCCACCGGAGGAAGTTCGCGGCCGCGGTCTGGCGACGGTGGATATGTGATGGCTCCCGCCGGGTGAGACGCGGATGCCCGCCGACCGCACGGTAGTCATCACGCTCGGCGCCGGCGAGCGCGTCCGCCCGGAGCTCGAGCAGATCCCCGAGATCAAGGTGGTCGAGCGCTACGAGCTGTCCTCGGTACGCGACGACGACGAGGTGCTCGTGCGGGGGCTCGCGGGCGCGTGGGCGGTGATCGCCGGGAGCGAGCACTACACCCGGGGCGCGCTCGAGGCGCTACCCGATCTCAAGGCGATCCTCCGCTGGGGGACGGGCTCGGATTCGATCGACATCGCCGCGGCGACCGACGCCGGCGTCGCGGTCATCACCACGCCCGCGGTCAACGCCGAGGCCGTCGCCGACATGGCGCTGGCGCTGATGCTCGCGTGCATCCGGCGGCTGCCGGAGCTCGACGCGATCGTCCGCTCCGGAGAGTGGCGAGGCCTTGGTCCAACCCGCGATCTGGCCTGCTCCACCGTCGGGATCGTCGGGCTCGGCGCGATTGGAAAGGCGGTCACGCGCCGGCTGCGCGGGTTTGGCTGTCACGTGCTTGCGTTCGAGCCGAACCCCGACCCCGAGTTCGTTGCCGAACATGAGGTGGAGCTCACGACGATCGAAAACATGCTCCCGCGCGTCGACGTCCTGACGCTGCACGCGCCGCTCACCAAAGACACCCGACACCTGATCGGCGCTCGCGAGCTCGAGCTGCTCCCGCGCCACGCGGTGCTCGTCAACGCCGCGCGCGGCGATCTGATCGATCAGCCGGCGCTCGCGGCGGCGCTCCAGACGGGACAGATCGCTGCGGCCGGTCTCGACGTCTTCGAGCACGAGCCGCCGGCGAGCGACGATCCGATCCTGTCGCTTCCCAACACGATCCTCAGCGGGCACATCTCGTCGTATACCGAGCTCGGCCTCGACCGGACCGGTGAGATGGTGGTCGCGAACCTGCGCGAGGTGCTCGCCGGCCGGCTGCCCGCGAGCTGCCTCAATCCGGAGGCGTGGAACTCCCCTTAGATCCGGTGCGAGGACTGCTGCTCGATCACGGTCAGCAGCGCGGAGTGGTCCAACCCACCGTCGCCGGCGGCCTCCAGAGCCGCCAGCATCTGATCGACGAGCGCGGTCGTGGGCACGAATACGCCAAGCTCACGCGCCGTGCGAAGCGCAATCCCGAGGTCCTTGTGATGGAGCGCGAGCTTGAATCCCGGCGTGAAGTCGTGCTCGAGGAAATTGCGGCGCCTGACCTCCATCACCTTGTTGCCGGCGAGCCCGCCTGAGAGGACCTCGATCAGCCGTTCCGGGTCGACGCCGGCCTTCGACGCGAGCACGAGCGCCTCGCTGACGGCCTCGATCGTGACCGCGACGAGGATCTGGTTGCACGCCTTCGCGGTCTGGCCCGCGCCCGCACCGCCCAGATGAACCACAGTCTTGCCGAGCACGTCGAACAGCGGGCGCGCCCGCTCGAACGCATCGGAGGCGCCGCCGACCATGATCGACAGGGTCCCGTCCCGCGCCCCGACATCTCCGCCCGAGACGGGCGCATCCAGAGCCGACGCCCCCACGCCACCTGCGGCCTCAGAAACCGCCCGCGCCACGGACGGCGCGATCGAGCTCATGTCGATCAGAAGCTGACCCGCCCGTGCACCGGCGATCACGCCCTCGTCGGCCAGGTACACCTGCTCGACGTCGGGGGAGTCGGGCAACATCGTGATCACCACATCGGTACGCTCCGCGACCTCCTTCGGGGTGTCCGCGACCACGGCGACCGCCGCGTCCGTGCCCTCCGAGGAAGCGAACTGCTCGGCCTTGGCGCGAGTCCGGTTGTTGACGACAAGCGGGTAACCGGCGCGCGCGAGGTTCGCCGCCATCGGCGCGCCCATTATTCCCAGGCCGATGAACCCGATCTTCGTGTCAGTGTCAGGCATATCCAAGCTCCTTCATCCAGTGCAGGCTCTCCTCGGTCGTCGTCGTCGACGGGTTGTACTCGCATCCCACCCAGCCCTCGTACCCGACGCGATCGAGCAGCGCGAGCACGAAGCCGAAGTTGACCTCGCCGGTCCCCGGCTCGCTGCGCGAAGGCGGGTCGGCGATCTGGACGTGCCCGATCCGCGGGAGCAACCGGGTGATCGTGTCCGCGAGGTTCCCTTCCATGCGCTGCATGTGGTAGATGTCGTACTGGAGGGCGACGTTGTCCGCGCCGACGGCGTCGAGGAAGGCGACCGCCTTGGCCGTCGTGTCGACCAGGTACGGTCCGTTCTCGTACGAGTTGACGGCCTCGATCATGATGCTGGCGCCTTGCGGCCGAGCCTGCTCGGCGGCCCAGGCGACGTTTGCGCGCGCCTCCTCGAGTTGGGCCTCGACCTCGAGCCCGGGCCGGTGCACGCCGACCAGCGCGTTCAGGCGCGGGCAGCCGATCCGAGCGGCGAGCTCGAGCGCGACCGGGACGTTCTCGCGGAACTGGGCGCGGCGGTCGGGGTCGCCGGCGAGCCCGCGATCGCCCGCGGCTGTGTCGCCGGCGTCGAAGTTGAACAGCGCGACCTCGAGCCCTGTCTCCCCGACGGCCTCGGCGACCGCATCCAACCCGTCGACCCCCGGCCACATGAACTCGACGCCGCCGAAGCCCGCGTCGGCGGCGCGGCGGAAGCGCTCGCCGAACGGCACATCCTTGAACAGGAAGCTGAGGTTCGCGGAAAATCTCATGGGGGAAGGCCACGGCATCGTATGCACATACGACGTCTTCGCATCTCCATGCTGCTCGCGTGTCTGTGCGCGGGCGTGCTCGCCGCCGCGGCGCAGAGCGCCGCCGCCGAGGGCAACGGGCTCGCGCTGACGCCGCCGATGGGCTGGAACGACTGGTACTCGGTCTATTGCGGCGTGAACGCGCAACTGGTCGAGCAGACCGCGCAGGAGATGGTCGCCGACGGGATGAAGGCGGCCGGATACGACTACGTCAACATCGACGACTGCTGGATGGCGCCGAGCCGGGACGCGTCCGGGAACCTCGTCGCCGACCCGACGCGCTTCCCCGGCGGGATCGCCCCGGTCGCCGCCTACGTCCACAGCCTGGGCATGAAGCTCGGGATCTACGAGGACGCCGGCACCACCACCTGCGCCGGCTTACCCGGCAGCTTCGGGCACGAGGCGCAGGATGCAGCCACGTTCGCCTCGTGGGGCGTCGATTACGTGAAGTACGACCGCTGCAACATCCCCTACGGCGACTTCCCCGGCGAGTCCGAGGAGCAGGTCCAGCAGACGCTCTACACGCGCATGAGCGACGGGCTGAAGGCGAGCGGCCGACCCATCGTGTTCTCGATGTGCAACCCGGATCCGGGGGACGACCCGTGGGAGTGGGGCGCGCCGATCTCGAACCTGTGGCGGACGACCACCGACATCCAGGACAACTTCGGCTCGATGCTCGCCAACTTCGAGGGGACCGTCGGCCACTTCCGGGACGCCGGGCCGGGAGCCTGGAACGACCCCGACATGCTCCAGATCGGCAACGGCGGGAGCAGCCTGCTCGAGTACACGAGCCAGTTCAGCCTGTGGGCCGAGATGGCGGCGCCGCTGATCGCGAGCACGGACATCGGGGCGTTGACGAAGGCCGAGCTCGCGGTCTACGAGAACCCGTACGTGGTCGCGGTCGACCAGGACCCGCTCGGGCGCCCCGGCGTCCCGATCTCGAGCGCGAACGGACTATGGGTCCTGACCAAGGAGCTCACCGGCGGCGGCCGCGCGGTGGTGCTGTTCAACTCGACCAACACCGCCGCGACGATCTCGACGACGGCCACCGCCGCGGGACTGCCGCGAGCGCGGGTTTTCAGCATGCACAACCTGTGGACGCACGCGGTTAGCGAGACGGGCGGCGCGATCAGCGCGTTCGTGCCCGGACGCGGCGTCGCGATGTTCACCGTGAGCGCGCTGCCCAAGCGTCACGCCGGCAAGCTCCCGCCGCACACGGTGCTGTCGCTCGACTCCGCCTCGACGCAGCTCCCGCTCGGCCAGTCGACCACCGTGGCGGAGTCGTTCACCAACGACGGCACCTCGGACGTCAAGCGGGTGGCGGTGTCGCTGTCGGCGTGGCCGGGGTGGCTGGTCAAGCCGCTTGGCCCGACGCGGACGCCGGTGGTCGCGGCCGGCCGGCGGTTCACGGTCGCCTACCGGGTCACCGCCCCCACGTCTGGGCCGCCGCTCGCGACCTCGATCCTGAGCGGTGCGGCCGCGTATGACCCGCCGGGCGGACGGGGCCGCGCGTCCGCGACGCTCGGCGAACTCGTGTCCGGGCCGGTCGGTGCACCGTTCGGGACCGCCGACGTGACCACCAACCCGGCCGTGTTCGGCGCGTCCGGCCGGGAGCTCGCGATCGGCTCGCGGGGGCTCGGAGTGTTCAACCCGCCGTACGGCGCACCCGAGACCGACTCCTACGCCGCGATCTACGAGCACGCAAGGGCCCGGCGCGACTCGACCGCCGAGGTCACGGTCACGACCGACCCCGCAGGCGGCGTGTCAGGCGGCGCGGGTCTGATCGAGCGCGACACGATGACCGCACCGAAGCGCTCACGCGCCGCCGTGGCGCTGTACGTCAACAACTTCGCAGAGGTCGTAATGGCGTGGAACGTGTCGGGCGGGACGGATGTGGACCAGCACTACGGGGTTCCGTCGGTCACCGTCAAGTTCCCGGTGGCGCTGCGCATCGTGCGCCGCGGCAGCACGTACAAGGGGTACTACTCGACCGACCGCGGCAAGGTCTGGGCCCCGGTCGACACGGTCACGGTGGCGAAGGCGGCGTCGTCCGGAAAGCAGGACGTGGGCGTGTTCCACGCCTCGGGTCTGTCGACGTGGACAACCACGGCGACGTTCAGAGACTTTCGCGTGCGCTGAGCCCGGTCGGGGCCGCGAGTCCGGGCGTCGAAGCGAGCGAGTCCGGTCCGATCTCAGAGACCGAACGCCTCCCGGCGAGTCCCATCGTCAGATCGAAGTCCGCCGCCAGGTTCTCGATCACCTCGCGCACGCCCGTCCGGCCGGCGATCGCGAGCCCGTACACGTAGGGGCGGCCGATCAGCACGGCGCGGGCGCCGAGCGCCAGTGCTTTGAACACGTCGGCGCCGCCGCGCACGCCGGAGTCGAGCAGCACCGGAATCCGCCCGTCGATCGCCTCGATGACCGGCGGGAGCGCGTCGAGGGTCGCGATCGCCCCGTCGACCTGGCGGCCGCCGTGGTTGGAGACGATCACGCCGTCGATGCCCTCGGCGACCGCGCGGGCGGCGTCGTCGGGGTGGAGGATGCCCTTGAGCACGATCGGGAGCGTCGTGCGCTCGCGCAGGAACGCGAGCGTCTCCCAGGTCAGCGAGGGACGCGAGTAGATCTCGGTGAAGCGCTGCACGGCCGCGCGTCCCCGGCCCGATCGGAGCGTCGACAGGAATCCGTCGGGATACGCGCGGGTCAGCTCGACCAGCGTGCGCAGCGCCGCCAGGGTCGGACGCGATTGCTGCGCGGCGGGCTCGAGCGCGCCCTGGCTGATCAGGTCCCTGAACACCGGATCGCTCGTGTACTGAGCGATGCCCTTGCCGTGGAGGAACGGCAGGTATGCGCCCTCGAGGTCACGCGAGCGCCACCCGAGCATCGTCGTGTCGAGCGTGACGACGATCGCGCCGCAGCCGCAGCGCTCGGCCCGCGACGCGAGGCTGTCGACGAGCGCGTCCGAGCGGCTCCAGTAGAGCTGGAACCAGTGCGGCGAGTCCTCGAGGATCCGGGCCACGCCCTCCATCGGCTTCGAGGCCTGGTTCGAGAACACCATCGTCGTGCCCGTGTCGCGGGCGGCGCGCGCGACGGCGCAGTCGGCCTCCGGGTGCGCCAGCTCGAGCACGCCGACCGGCGCAAGCAGGAACGGGTGGGGCAGCCGGCGCCCGAACAACTCGACGCTCGTGTCGCGCCGCTCGACGTCGCGCAACAGTCGCGGGACGATCCGCCAGTGGTCGAACGCCGCGCGGTTGGCGGCCAGTGTGAGTTCGTTACCCGCCCCCGCGGCTACGTAGGCGAACGCCTCGGGCCGCATGCGCTTCTTCGCGGCCGTTTCGAGCCGGCTCGCGTCGAGTGGAACGTGTGGTCGCCGGCCGCTGACGCCGTCGAGATAGATCTGTGTCTGGCGCCGCACGCCGATCATGCGGCTGGATCACATCACACCTCGACCGTCGGACGGTCCGCAAGTGGTCTCTCGCGTACCTACGCGAGCGACCACTAGGAAGCGGAGCCACGGCGATGCCCTCCCGGCTGGAGCAATTCTGCTAGCTCCCGGAGAGACACGACGTGAACCGTGTATCCCCGTTCCGGAAGGGCATCGTCCGCGTCACTACAGCCCCCGCTGTAAGCCCCCAGCCCAAGCCCCCAATGCGAAGAGCCAACCTCTTGCCCCGCCCAGTTGCCCCCGGTTCCGGTCTCCTGTTGGCTCGTCGTCATGGGTGGAACCTTAGGTCCGGAGGGGCGGCATTACAGCCACCCCTAGGGTGTGGCTCTCACACCTGGTGTGGGGTGGCGTGGGGGTGGTGTGTTGGGGCCGGCTTCGCGGCGTCCTCCGGATGGAATTACGGCAGGCCCGTCAGGCGAGGCAAGGATGCCGAGCGGGCCGTCGCCGCAATGCCAGTTCCGCCAAGGGAATTCGGCCGGGCGCCCATCGCTCCCCGGGACGTGCCTCAGCCGAATTCCCCGCGTCCGTGCCGGGCGGGCGGGGTCGCGTCCCCGCTATCCGGTCCGGCCGCCGGTTGGTCGAACGGCGGGCACCTGGAGAGGGGTGGGGTCGTCCCGGGGACGGATCGCCATGCTCTGCGAGCCGCCTCGCGCCGGCAGACCAGCCCCAGCCCTCTCCAGGTGCCCGCCGTTAAGAACCGGATCTGCCCTCGATCACCGCGGAATCAGCGATCACGGCCGCGCGGCATGGACGCGGGGAATTCGGCTCAGACACGTCAGGGTCGAAGTGAGGCGTCGGCGCCGAATTCCGCTAACGGAATCCGGCGCGGTGCGATTCGAGGAACGGTTGCTCCCGCGCCGGATGCCGCAACGAGGCCCAAAAATCAGAAATCGCGGGGCACGAGCACGCCGGCCTCGAGCACGATCGCGACGAGCCGGGCGCGCTTCTCGTTCTGGGGAAGCTGGCTGAGCCCGTAGCGGTCGAACAGCACCCGGAGGTGGGCCTTGACCGCGTCGACGGTCAGGAACACGTCCTCGGATATCTGGCGGTTGGTCGCCGGCGTCGCCGAGGCCGAGTCCTGGACGGGCCGGCACAGCGCGATCAGAACCTTGCGCTGCATCGGCGTCAGCGGGATCGCCGAGGGAGCGTCGATTGCCGAGGCGGTCTGCGTCGTGCCGCCCGAGGTCTCCCGATAGGTGATTTGGGTGGTGCCGACGACAAGCCGGTCCTTGTCGGACAGGCGCCGGCGCCCGACGATGCGCGTGCCATTCACGAACGACCCGTTGCGCGACAGCCCGTCGTCGATGAGCATCCACCCGCGACCCACCTGCTCGAGCAGCGCGTGCGTGCGCGACACCTCCGCATCCCACGGGAGCGGGACGTCGGCGCCGGCGTCGCGCCCGATCGTCACCCGCCAGATCGCCTGATCGAGCAGCAGCAACCGCTGCTCGCCGTCGTCGGTCCGCCACACCAGGAACGGGTGGCCGGTGCGCTCGGCGGCGATGACCTCTTTCAGCTCCGTGGGGCTCTGCTGAACCATCGATGAGGAGACTAGTTAATTCTTACGTTTGTGCCGGTTAGCGCGGCTAGTTTCTCTCGTATCCGGGTAGGACGTCGGCGCCGCACTACACCCGCGGGAAATGCGGCCGATAAAGGGCTCAGACAGACCGTCCGAACCCAGATACAGACCGGGATCAATCGATGCTCCGCACATCAGCTTCTTCCGCCAACAGCGCCCCCGCTCGCATCACGCTTGGTCAGACCGCCAAGGTCTGCGGCCACGCCGCCCACGTAGGCACGTGCTCCGCTTGCCAGCGGGCCCAGCTGGCCAAGTGGCAGGCGCAGCTCGCGGCCGTCGCGCGCTAATCAGATCTGACTGAGGACCTGCTCGGCCGAGCCCCACGAGAGCTCGGCGAGATCGCCGGCTCCGCACAGTTCGAGCTTGGCGGTGAGCTCGTCGTCGGTCATCGGACGCTCGGGCGCTCCAGGCGGCAGCGCCAACCTCGCAGTCACTCTTCCACCATCCTCGAGTTCGAGTTCGATCTCGACCTCGCCGGTCAGCAGCTGCGCCCCGCCGTCGTCTGAGGCCGCGGCCTCGACCATGCGCGCGAGGCGCGCCGCTCCCGGGCGCCGCACCGCGTCGTCGGAGAAGCTGTCAAATC
>CAWJXO010000035.1:0-64815 GCA_963846765.1 uncultured Solirubrobacterales bacterium | reverse complement strand
CAGTCCCACGTATGCGAGTTCGGCTTCGCGGTCCTGGCACAGCAGCTGCCATGGCACGATGTTCGAGTGGTGCTCCATCTCGGTCAGCACCACGAGGTCGCCGCGCTGCACGTTCTGGCGCCCCCAGGTATACGCGACCATGTTGATCGCGGCCGTGGCGTTCGCGGTGAAGATCGTCTCCTCCCGCGTCGAGCCGAGCCACGAAGCGATCCGGTCCCGCGCGCCCTCGTACAAATCCGTGGCCTCGGCCGCGAGCGGGTACACGCCACGATGGACCGACGCGCGGTGCTCCGTGTAGTACGACGTCATCGCGTCGATCACCGGATCGGGCGTCTGCGACGTCGCCGCCGAATCCAGGTAGGCCACGGGCCGCCCGTCAAACAGGCGGTTCCGCAGCACCGGGAACTGCGCCGAGACGTCCGCGACCCTCAGTGCATCGCGCCCGGATACAGCCGTCATTACGCAGCCGCCTCGATCTCGTCAGTGATCCAGGCGTAGCCCTTGGCCTCGAGCGCGTCGACCAGTTCCGGCCCGCCCTCGCGGACGATCCGACCCTGGAACATCACGTGTACGTGACTGGGCTGAACCAGGTGCAGGATCCGCTGGTAGTGGGTGATGATCAGCACGCCCATATCCGGACCGGCGACCGAGTTCACGCCGTTAGCGACCACTCGCAGGGCGTCGATGTCGAGCCCGGAGTCGGTCTCGTCAAGGATCGCCAGCTCGGGCTTCTGCAACGCCAGCTGGAGGATCTCCATCCGCTTCTTCTCGCCGCCGGAGAAGCCCTCGTTCAGATACCGCGTCGAGAAGTCGCGCGGCACGTTGGTCAGCTTCATCGCCGCTTCCACGGTCTGCCGGAACTCCTTCAACGGAACCGGCTCCTCGCCGCGAGCCTCGCGGTGCGCGTTCAAGACGGTCCGCAGGTACTTGGTGACGGTCACACCCGGCACCGCGACCGGGTACTGAAAGGCCATGAACAGGCCCATCCGGGCGCGCGCATCCGGGGACGCCTCGGTGACGTCCTCCCCGCGAAACAGGATCTGGCCCTCGGTCACCTCGAGCCCGGGATGTCCCATGACCGCGTTCGCCAACGTGGACTTCCCCGAGCCGTTGGGGCCCATCAGCGCGTGGATCTCACCCTTGCCGACGGCCAGATCCACGCCCCGCAGGATCTGCTTCTCACCGGCTCGGACGTGAAGGTTCCGTATCTCTAGCTCAGACATATCCACTTTCTCTCGTAAGTCTCAGACGCGTGCGGGTTCGCGCTCGTTGCGACGCGAGAACTCGACGAGCTCTGCCAACGTCGTGGTCTGAAGCGACCGAATAATCCCCCCCTGCACGCGAGTCCACAGCAGCTTGGTCGCGCAGCGGCCGGCGTCCATCTCATGCGAGCACAGCACACGCTCGGTGTGGTCGTGGACGAAGCACTCCATCGGGGCGATCGCGCCCTCGAGCGCCTGCACCACGTCCACCATCGCGATCTCCTCGGCCGGCCGCGACAGCCAGTAGCCCCCGTGCGCGCCGCGAGCGCTCTGCACGAGTCCCTCCTTGCGCAGCCGGGCCACCACCTGCTCGAGGTACGCCAGCGGCAACCCCTCGGCGTCCGCGATCGCCTTCAACGAGGTGGGCTGCTCGGGAGACTGGCGCCCGAGCTCGACCATCAGGCGCACGCCGTACTCAGCCTTCGAGGAGAAGATCATCGGGCCTATATCCTACCAGGGCGGTCGGATTCGCCGGGCGCGCCTATTTTCGGGCCTCGCTCCGCGAGTCGTCCACGGGGAATCCGCCTCGATCCGTTATCTGGCGCGAGATGTCGACGAGGCGGATTCCCTAAAGGGAATTCGGCTCCGGTAGGTGACAGCGCTAAATACGGGTCGACGCCGAATTCCCCGGGGCCAGTACGCCGGGCATCCATGCCCGGCGGGCCTCGGTAGTCTCAGCCCGGATGCACACCCAGGCCACCCGCAGCGTCACCTCAGAGCCGCTCGCGAGCTCAGAGGAGGTGGCGGCGGCGGCGACCCTCGCGCGCGAGCACGGGCGTATCGGCATCGACACCGAATTCATGTCCGAGGGCCGCTACCGGGCGCTCCTGTGTCTGGTGCAGATCGCGGTCGACGATGACGCGCGCCCCGAGGGCGAGCCGCGTATCGACCTGATCGACCCGCTCGAGGGCGAGGTCGACGTGGCCCCGATCGCGCAGCTACTCGCCGACCCGGCGATCGAGGTCGTGCTCCACGCCGGCCGCCAGGACGTGGCGATCCTCCGCCGCGCCTGGGGGACCGAGGTCACCAACATCTTCGACACCCAGCTCGCCGCGGGCTTCGTGGGTGCAAGCGCCCAGACCGGATACGGCAACCTGCTCGGGACCATGCTCGGCCGGCGGGTCGGCAAGACCGCGAGCTACACGCGCTGGGACGCGCGGCCGCTGACCGCCGAGCAGCTGAGCTACGCCGCCGAGGACGTCGCGCACCTGCTCGAGCTCGCCGACGAAGTTCAGCGACGGCTCACCGAGGCCGGCCGCCTCAGCTGGGCGCGCGAGGAGTGCCGCCGCCTCGAGTCCGCCACCGACGAGCGTGACCCGTATGCCGCGTGGGAGCGGCTGCCGCGAGTCGGGCAGCTCGATCCCCGCGCCCGCGCAGTGGCGCGCGAGCTGGCGGCGTGGCGCGAACGCACGGCGTCCGACGAGGATCGCCCGGTCGGGTCGGTGCTCGGAGACCCGGCGCTGGTCGAGCTGGCCAAGCGCCACCCCTCGAACCTCGGCGCGCTCGAGCAGATTCGCGGCATCCATCCCTCGGGGATCCGCCGCCGCGGCAACGCGATTCTCGACGCGATCGCCGCCGGCATGAAGGCGGAGCCGATTCCCCGCGACGAGCCGCGCGGCCGCTCGGAGCCCGAGGACGCGCCACTGATCGTGCTCGCCGAGGCGCTGCTGCGCGCGCGGTCACTCGAGGCGGGCCTCGCGTACGAGCTGATCGCGTCGCGCAACGAGCTCGAGCTGATCGTCGCCGCCGTGCGCCGGCACGAAGCCGAGCCGGACGTCCGTACGCTCGAGGGCTGGCGGTCTGAGCTTGTCGGCGCGGACCTGCGCGCGCTGCTCGCCGGCCAGAAGGCGATCTCGGTCGGACCGGACCGACGCCTCGTGCTCAGCGACGCGTGACGCCTACGAGGCTCCGACCTCGAGCATCATCGACATCGCCGGCGTCTGGTCGAAGATCGAGCTCGACAGCGCGTGGGTGATCGGAGTCGGTCGGGTGATCTGCCCGAGGTCGATCTGCTGCAGGTCGTCGGCCGCCGTGGAGTAGGTCAGGCGCAGCTTGTGCCCTGGGGAATTCGCGGCCGTCTCGGTCGAGGTGTCGCCGTCGGCCAGCGACCAGCCCGCCTTGCGCAGCACATGGCTCTCGTCGTGGGCCAGGATGTCCGACGACGGGTACCGGGAGTCGAGTACGACGAGTTCGATCGTGCAGTACGCCCGCGACCCCTGATCGCACTCGCGCACCTGGGTGCCGATCTTCGCGCCGGGCACGAGCGGCACTGCGCTGACGGTGGGCGTGCGATCGGCCGTGCTCGAGCCACACCCGCCCAGCGCGACGGCCACTGCAAGCGCCCCGGCGACGCCTAGTCTTCGGGCGATCATGGGAAGGAGCGCAGCGTAGCGGGCATTAATACGAGCATCGGGCGCTACGTGTTGGGGGCGGCCGCACTGCTCGTCGTGTTGGGCTCGCTCGCGACTGCCGCGGTCGCGGTGCGCCGGCGGGTGCTGCCCGCGTGGACCGGCGCGCCGGCGCGGCTTGCCGAGATCGTCACCGGGCTGGCCTTGCTGATCGGGATCCTCGAGGTGCTGGGAGCGGTGGGGCTGTTCGTGCTTGGGCCGATCGTGATCGCATGCGCCCTCGCCGGTGTGGCCGGGCTGCGGTCGCTCGCGGGAACGCAGGTCCCCCGACACCGACATGCGTCGGACTCGGACCGGACGACGTGGCTGCTGAGCGCACTTGCGCTGCTCGCCGGCGCCACCGTCATCGCCGAGTGGGGCGCGCTCACAATCCAGTCCTACGACGTCGGCATCCGCGGCTTCGACTCGCTCTGGTACCACCTGCCCTGGGCCGTGAGCTTCGCGCAGACCGGGAACATCGTCTCGCTGCGGTTCACCGACGTCGAGTACCTGACGCCGTTCTATCCCGCCACCGCGGAGATGTTGCACGGCCTCGGGATCGTGCTCCTCGGCCGCGACACGCTGTCGCCCGGCCTCAACCTGGTGTGGCTGGCGCTGACGCTGCTCGCGGCGTACTGCATCGGCCGCCCGCGCGGCGTGGGCGCGGCCACGACGATCGGCGCGGCGCTCGCGATGGGGACGACGATGATGGACTACTCCCAGGCGGGCGCCGCCGCCAACGACGTGGTCGCGGTGTTCTTCCTGCTTACGGCCGTGGCGCTGCTGATGACCGATTCCGAGCGCCCTGCCGTCCTCGTGCTCGCGGCGGTGGCGGCGGGTCTGGCCGTGGGGACCAAGCTCACGGTGCTCGCGCCGGCGCTCGCGCTCACCGTCGGCGTCGTCGCGATCGCCCCGGCCGGCCGGCGTCTCAAGACCGCCGGCCTATGGCTCGGACCGCTGATCGTGGCCGGCGGGTTCTGGTACGCCCGCAACCTGATCGCGGTCGGCAACCCGCTGCCGTGGACGAGCGCCGGCGGGATCCTGCCCACGCCGGCGCAGCCGCTCCAGCAGCACACCGGCGACAGCGTCGCGCACTATCTGACGAACTCGCACTTCTGGAGCCGCTTCGCACAGCCGGCGCTGGCGGCCGGCCTCGGGCGGTGGTGGTGGGCCGTGCTCGCGGTGGCGATCCTCGGTCCGGTGCTCTGCCTGCTGCCCGCGCCCGGACGCTTGGGAAGAAACGCGGACTATTTCCGGGTTTCTTCCCAAGCGGTCGTACGGATGCTCGGGTTCGCCGCGCTGTTCTCACTTGCGGCGTACCTGATCACGCCCGAGACCGCCGCCGGCCCGAACGGCGACCCTCTCGGGTTCGCGTTCAACCTGCGCTACCTCGCGCCGGCGCTCACGCTGGCGCTGGCGGTGGCGCCACTCGCGCCGGCGCTCTCGGGAGCGCCGGCAACCCGCACCGCCCTGACCGCAGCGCTCGCGGTGATCCTCGCGGGCACGGTGGCCCAACCGGCGCTGTGGCCGAACTCCCACGCGGCGGGCGCGGTCGCGATCGGGGTGGCCGCGCTCCTCGCGGTGGCGCTGGCGACACTCGCGCGTCGCACGAGCCTCCGACCCGCGCTCGCCGGCGCAGCGATCGCGCTCGTAGTCCTCGCCGGCGCGGCGGCCGGCTACCCGCTCCAGCGCCACTACCTCCGTGGCCGGTACGCCTACCAGCCGAACGTCTCGTATCTGGCGAAGGTATGGGCGCTGTTCCGGACGGTTCACGACGCGCGCGTCGGCGTCGTCGGAACGTTCGGCGGCTTCTTCTCGTATCCGTTCTACGGACTGGATCTGTCGAACCAAGTGACCTACGTCGCCCAGCGCGGCCCAAATGGGTCGTTCACGCCGATATCCACCTGCGCTCGATGGCGATCACAGGTGAACTCCGACCACCTGAAATATCTAATAACAACACCCGCACGCGACCCGTGGAGACCAAGCGTGCTCAGCCCATCACCCGAGACCCGCTGGACCGCCACCGACCCCGCCGCCACCCCGGTGTTCACCGAACGCGCGCTGGGCCAGCCGATCGTCGTGTTCCGTCTCCGCGGCCCGCTCAACGTAGCCAGGTGCCCGCAAGGCTGAAGCTAAGCTCCGTATCCATGACCACAGCTACCGACCTTCTCGCCGACCAGGAGCTGCTCGAGACCGAGTGGGACCTTGCCCCGCTGGTCGACGGCGAGGACCGCGCCGGCGCCGAGCGGATGCTCCAGGAGGGCAGGGACCGCGCGGCGACGTTCGCCGCCAACTACGCCGGCAAGGTCGCGGACCTGGACGCCGACGGGATCCGCGTGGCGATGATGGAGCTCGAGGAGATCAACGAGCTGATCGGACGCGCGGGCTCGTACGCGAGCCTGCGGTTCTCGACCGACACGGCCGACCCCGAGCGCGGCGCGCTGCTGCAGCTCGTCCAGGAGCGCGCGACCGAGATCGAGACGCTGCTCCTGTTCTTCGACCTCGAGTGGGCGGCTGTCGACGACGCGCGCGCCGACGAGCTGCTCGCGTCCCCAGCGCTCGACCGCTACCACCACCACCTGCACAGCGCGCGGCGCTACCGTCCGCACCTGCTCTCGGAGAGCGAGGAGAAGATCCTCTCCGAGAAGTCGATCTCGAGCCAGGCGGCGTGGGGCCGCCTGTTCGGTGAGCTGGTCTCGGCGCTCCGGGTCGACCTCGACGACGAGCAGCTGACGCTCGACGTCGCGCTCAGCCGCCTGCTGTCGCCCGATCGCGAGCTGCGGCGCCGCGCCGCCGACGCCGTCTCGACCGCGCTCGAGCCGGGCCTGCGCACGCGCGGGTTCATCTACAACACGCTCGTCTACGACAAGTCGGTCGAGGACCGGCTGCGGAGCTACCCGAACTGGCTGGCGAGCCGCAACCTCGCCAACGAGGCATCCGACGAGTCCGTGATGGCGCTGATCGAGGCGGTGCGAAATCGCTTCGACATTCCCCAGCGCTGGTACCGGCTCAAGGCGAAGCTGCTCGGGGTCGAGCGGCTGGCCGACTACGACCGCTCGGCGCCGGTGCTCGCCGAGGACGTCAGGTTCTCGTACGGCGAGGCGCGCGACCTGGTGCTCGACACCTACCAGTCGTTCGCGCCGACGGCCGGCACGATCACGCGGCGGTTCTTCGACGAGAACTGGATCGACGCGCCGACGCGGCCGCACAAGCGAGGCGGCGCCTTCTGCGCGTACACGGTTCCGAGCGTGCACCCGTACGTGCTGCTCAACTTCACCGCCACCCGCCGCGACGTGCTGACGATGGCGCACGAGCTCGGCCACGGCCTGCACGCCGCGCTCGCTCAGCCCCAGGGCGTGTTCCACCAGTCGACGCCGCTGACGCTCGCCGAGACCGCGTCGGTGTTCGGCGAGGAGCTGGTGTTCGGGCGGATGCTCTCCGAGGTCACCGACGACGAGCGCCGGCTCGCGCTGCTCGCCGAGCGGGTCGACGGCGCGATCGCCACCGTGTTCCGCCAGATGGCGATGAACCGGTTCGAGCACCTGGTGCACACGCGCCGCCGGTCCGAGGGCGAGCTGTCGGTCGATCGCATCAACGACACGTGGGTCGAGACGCAGGAGGAGCTGTTCGGCGACTCGGTCGAGATCACGGGCGGCTACCGGATGTGGTGGTCCTACGTGCCGCACTTCCTCAACACGCCCGGCTACGTGTACGCGTACGCGTACGGCCTGCTGCTTGCGCTGTCGGTCTACAGCCGCTACCTCCACGAGGGCGAGTCGTTCGTGCCGCGCTACCTCGAGCTGCTGTCCGCCGGCGGGTCGCGCAGCCCCGAGCACCTGGCCGAGATCGTCGGGATCGATCTAGCCGATCCGGGTTTCTGGGACTCCGGGCTCGCGCTCGTCGAGGAGCAGCTGTCAGAGGCCGAGGAGCTCGCCGCGCGGCGCTAGTGGTGCGCCTTGCGCGTGCGCGAGCGCTCCTCCTGACGCTCGACCACGTTCACGATCAGCTTCATCACCTGCTCGATCCCGGTCGCCTGGGCATCACCGTGCTCGAACGCCTCGCGCCAGTCGCGGATGTGGCCCTTGGTCGCGAGCTCGTTGAAGTGCGAGCGCGACACGGAGATGTTGATCTTGGCATCGGCCGCAAAGCCCTTGGTCACCTTCGGGCCCGGCACCTCGACCCGATATAGCTGGGGCTCGCCGCGGGCGCGAAGCTCGAGACCCGCCACCAGCTTGAGGTTGGCGAGCGCCGGGACATCGTCGAGGAACCGAGTAACCGCGGTCTCGATCAGCGACTTCGTGTCGGCCATCAGATCTTGTTCCGCTCGAGCAGCTTGCGCAAGGCGAAAGTTCTGGGCGGTCTCATATCTTGTTCCGCTCCAGGAGCTTTCGCCCGATGACCATGCGCTGGATCTCCGACGTCCCTTCGCCGATCAGCAGCAGTGGGGCGTCGCGGTAGATCCGCTCGATCTCGTACTCCTTGGAGTAGCCGTAGCCGCCGTGGATGCGCAGGCACTCCTCGGCGCAGAACCGACCGGCCTCTGACGCGAACAGCTTGGCCATCCCCGCCTCGATGTCAGAGCGCTCGCCGGCGTCCTTCATCCGGGCGGCGCGGTGCGTCAAGAGGCGCGCGGCCTCGACCTGGGTGGCCATGTCGGCGAGCTTGAACTGGATCGCCTGGTGCTGCGCGATCGGCTTGCCGAACGCCCGTCGCTCCTGGGAGTACTTGAGCGCGAGCTCCAAAGCTCTTTGGGCAAGCCCGACCCCTCGCGCGGCGACGTTCACACGACCGAGCTCGAGCGCGTCCATCATCTGGCCGAACCCCTTGTTCAGGCCCGCCTCCTCGCCGCCCAGGATGTTCCCCGCCGGGCAGCGGTACCCGTCGAACACGAGCTCGGTCGACTCGACACCCTTGTAGCCCATCTTCTTGATCTGGGGCGGGACGTTGAAGCCCTTGTAGTCGCCGGTGTTCTCGCTGACGCCCGGCTCCTTCTCGGCGATGAAGCAGGTCAACCCGCGGTGCTTCGGCTCGGCGTTCGGGTCTGTCCTCACCAGGACGAAGACAAGCGAAGACCGCAGGCCGTTGGTGACCCACATCTTCGTGCCGTTGATCTCGTAGGTGTCCGCGTCCGGAAGCTTCTTGGCAGACGTCTTGATCGCAGCCACGTCCGACCCCAGCTCGGGCTCGGACAAGCTGAACGCGGCGCGCATCTCCCCGGTCGCCATCTTCGGCAGGTACTTCTGCTTCTGCTCGTCGGTCCCGAACTTCATCAGCAGGTACGAGCCGATGAAATGGGTGTTGACGATCCCGCTGATGCTGATCCACCCCCTCGACAGCTCCTCGACGATCATCGCGTAGGTGGTCAGGTCGAGCCCCATCCCGTCGAACTCCTCGGGGATCGTGACCCCGAACAGCCCAAGCTCCTTCATCTGCTCGACGATCGGCTCCGGGAACTCGTCCTCGTGGTCGTAGTGCTCGGCGTTGGGGAGGATCTGCTCGTCGGCGAACTGGCGCACCATCTCGCAGATCGCCTTCTGCTCGTCGGTCTTGTCGGTGTACGGGGTCGCGATAGCCATGGTCGTGGTTGCTCCTCAGTTTCTGGGGAGCAGCCGAGAATACGTGAGATCGCTCAGCTAGCTGCCGTTTCGGGCGGCGGCCGCGGCGGCTTCGGACTTGACGCCGTGCTTCCACGCGGTCTTTGGCCGGCCCTCGGGCTCGCCGTCAACTTCGACGTCGACGCGCTCGTTGAAGAAGCACAGCCGTCCTTCGATCCCGTCGACGGCCCGTAGCGGGTCGTCGTAGTACCAGATCAGATCCTTCACGGTCTCGCCGTTCGGCAGGCGAACCGCGTAATAGCTGGCGATGCCCTTGTACGGGCACCGCGTGGCGGTATCCGTGGACTCGAGCTCGACGGACACGTCCTCGCGCGGGAGGTACCAGCGGATCGGCAGGTTCGACTCGAACAGCGCCATCGCGTGGTCGCTCTCGGCCAGCACCTCACCGTCGAGCGAGATCTTGATGTGGCGGCTGGTCGGGAGCACGTCGACCCGGTGGTAAGGGTCGCGCGGATGGACGAACACCTCCTCGTCCTCCTCGAACCACTGATCCATGCGGTCCCAGTAGAACGCGATCATGTCCCTGATCGGCTCGGCCGCCTCGAGCGGCTCGGGGTAATACCAGGCACCGTTTTCGACGACCGTGTCGCCGACGCGAATCGTGTGGTACGAGGCTTCGCCCTTCTTGGGGCACTTGGTGTGACGGTCGGAGGCCTCGAGCACGTCGGCTCGGACGTCCTCGCGCGGGAAGTAGTAGACCGGCTGGTGTCCGGACTCGGACACCATCAGCGCGTTGCGCGTGTCCGCGATCGTCTCGCCGCCGACCATCACCCGGATCCATTTCGGGCACGGCTCGATGTACATCGCCATGCCCGGATCGGGCGTATCAAAGTTGTGGCTCCCCGCCGGATCCTTCCCCAACGGTCCAGTTCCCGTCATCAGCCCCATGTTGCGGCGACTCTACCAAGGCGGATGCCCAGGCGGAGAAACAGTCTGTTAAAGAAAATCGCCGCCGGCCGCAACCAGACCGATCGCCAGCTCCGCTGACGAGCTCCAAAGGAGCCGAACCCGCATGTAGTCGGTCTAGGCCCCCTTGCGCCGGCGGCCGAGCCGTGATTGTGACGGAAACTTCATCAAACATCACTATTTTGGACAAATGTTTGAGCGCTCGAAGGAATGACTAAGCACCTGGCACACTGGCCGCCGGGATGAACTTCGCTCGAGACGTCGTCGAACGCGCCGCGCCGGACCGCACGGCGCTCGTCGAGCTAGCTCGAGATGGTGGCCGGCGCGAGTGGACGTTCGGCGAGGTGAACGACCGGAGCGCGCGCCTGGCGGGCGCGCTGGCTGGCCACGGTGTCGCCCGAGGCGACGTCGTCATGACGCTGATCGGAAACCGCCCCGAGTGGGTGCTGACGATGGTCGCGTGCTTCCGGATCGGCGCTGTCGCCCTCGCCTGCAGCGAGCAGCTCCGGGCCCACGACCTGGCCCAGCGGATCGCGGCCGCCAGGCCGAAGCTGATCGTCGCCGACGAGCGCAATCTCGCCGAGCTGACGGCCGCGCGCCCCGATTGCGCGGTGCTGACGATCCCGGATGCGCGCTTGTTCGAAGCCGGTGAGCCGGCGCCGGTAGCTGAGCTCGAACTTGACGACCCGTGCCTGATCACCTTTACGAGCGGCACCACCGGCGAGCCGACAGGCGTCGTCCACGGGCAGCGCTATCTCCCCGGCCAGCGCCTCCAGGCCGAGCACTGGCTGGACGCACGGCCGGGCGATCTGGTCTGGTGCACCGCCGCCACCGGGTGGTCCAAGTCGGCGCGTAACGTGTTCATCGCCCCCTGGCTCCGCGGCGCGGGGGCGCTCTTGCACGACGAGCGGTTCGACCCCGCGCAGCGCCTCGAGTTGCTCGCCGCCGAAGAGGTCACCGTTCTGTGCATGGCCCCCACCGAGTACCGCGTGATCGCCAAGCGCGCCAAGCTCCGGCCGCTGCCGGCGTTGCGATCGCTGGTCGCCGCCGGCGAGGCGCTGAACCCCGAAGTGATCCGGACGTTCACCGAGGAGATCGGGCTCGCGGTCCGCGACGGCTACGGCCAGACCGAGACCGGGCAGCTGACCGCCAACCCGCCGGGAGAGCCGGTCCGCGCCGGGTCGATGGGCCGGGCGCTGCCCGGGGTGAACTTGACCGTCGAGGACGGTGAGCTGGTTCTGGCCGACCCCGGCACCGACCCGACGTTCTTCGTCGGCCATCTCGACGGCACGCCCTCGCCGGCCGGCAAGCCGTGGCGGACCGGCGACCGTGTCAGCCTCGACGACGACGGCTACCTGTACTTCGAAGGTCGGGCCGATGACTTGATCATCTCCGCCGGCTACCGGATCGGCCCGTTCGAGGTCGAGTCGGCGCTCGTCTCGCACGAGGCGGTCGCCGAGGCGGCGGTCGTCGCCGCGCCGGACGAGGAGCGCGGCGCGGTCGTGCGCGCCGTAGTCGTGCTCCGCGACGGGTTTGCCCCCGGCCACGCGCTCGCGACCGAGCTCCAGGAGCACGTCAAGCACCAGACCGCGCCATACAAGTATCCGCGGATCGTCGATTTCGCCGACGAGCTGCCGAAGACCGCGTCGGGCAAAATCCAGCGGGCTAGGCTCAGGAGGCGATGAGCCAACAACGCCCGGTCATCGGAATCTGCACGGCGCTCGTCCGCGCGAACTGGGGCGTGTGGCAGGAGCGCGAGGCCGCGCTGCTGGCGTTGTCTTACATCGAGGCGATCCAGCGCGCCGGCGGCCTCGCGGTGATGATTCCTCCTGACGGGAGCTTCGAGCAGGACTCCGACCAGATACTCGACCTGCTCGACGGGTTGATCCTCGCGGGCGGCAACGACATCGATCCCGCCTCGTACGGGGCCGACCTGCACCCGGCTACCCATCATCTGGTGCCCGAGCGCGACCGCTCGGAGTTCGCCCTCGCCGTGCGCGCCGTCGAACGGGACATGCCGGTGCTCGGCATCTGCCGCGGGATGCAGCTGATCAACGTGGCCTTCGGGGGCACGCTCAGCCAGCACCTGCCCGACGAGCTCGGCCACGAGGAGCACCGCCGCACGCCGGGCACGTTCGAGGGATCCGACCACGACGTGCGCCTGACCGCGGGTTCGCTCGCCGCTCGGGCCGCGGGCGAAGAGCTGCACTGCACCAAGTCCCATCACCACCAGGGGATCGCCACCGTCGGCGACGGCCTCGCGGTCACCGGCCGGTCGACGATCGACGACCTACCCGAGGCGATTGAGGCGCCGGCGCGGCGGTTCGTGCTCGGCGTCCAATGGCACCCCGAGGCCGACGAGCAGAGTCGCGTCGTCGCTGCGATCGTCGAGCAGGCGCGCGACTACCGCGATCACCGCAGCGCGCGCGGCTCGTCGTACCCGGCGGCGCGCACGGCCTCGGTCACGCGCTCGGCGTGAGCCAACCCTCGCGTCTCGAGCACGAGCTGCACCGCGGTCTCGCGCACATGCAGGTCGAACCCCTCGCGGATGTGCTCGACGTCGAGCAGGTTCGCGCGGAGCTCGCCGACGAGCGCGAGCAGCCGGGCCAGTGATCCGGGCCGGTCGGGCAGCGAAGCGAGCAACACGAGCCGCCGACCGGCCTGGCTCTCGTGCCGGCGCGCCACCTCGGCGAGCAGCCCGGCGTCGACGTTGCCGCCCGAGAGGATGACCACTGTCGTCCCCGGGGGCGGGCTCGGCACCCGCCCGGACAGCAGCGCCGCGACGCCGACCGCGCCGGCGCCCTCGACCACGAGCTTGGCCCGCTCGAGCAGGAACACCATCGCCTCGGCGACCTCGTCTTCCTCGACGGCCACGACCTCGTCGACCCACCGGTCGATCAGCGACAGGGTCAGCTCGCCGGGGCGCTTCACCGCGATTCCGTCGGCGATCGTCAGCGCCGAGCGCACCGGGACTGGCTTGCCGGCGGCGAGCGACCCCCGGACCGGGGAGCAAGAGGCGGCCTGGACGCCGATCACCTCGATCGTCTCGCGAGCGGACTTGAGCGCGATCGCCACGCCGCTGACGAGCCCGCCCCCGCCGACGGGCACGATCACCCGCGACAGATCGGGGACCTGCTCGAGCAATTCGAGCCCGATCGACCCCTGGCCCGCGATCACGTCGGGGTCTTCGAACGGGTGCACGAACGCCATCCGCTCGTCCTCGGCGGCGCGGTCGTAGGCCGCCTCGAGCGCCTCGTCGACCGTCTGGCCGACCATGCTGACCTGGGCGCCGAGCGACCGCGCGGCCTCGACCTTGGCGATCGGCGCCCCTTCGGGCATGAACACGAAGCACGGCACGCCCCGGGCCCGGGCCGCGTACGCGACCGCCTGGGCGTGATTGCCGGCGCTGCCCGTGATGACGCCGGCGGCGCACGCGTCGCCCAGCGCCGACACCTTCGTGAACGCGCCGCGGATCTTGAACGAGCCCGTCCGCTGCAGGTTCTCACTCTTGAGCGCAACCGTCCCGCCGGCGCGCTCGCTCAGCGTGCGCGAGCTGAGCACCGGCGTCTCGCGCACGACTCCGGCGATCGCCTGGGCCGCGCGGCGTACGTCGTCGGCCGAAACCGGCGTCCTGCCCCCGGTCACGTGGGCCGTGTCAGTCAGGGATCGCCACCACCGCGTCGATTTCCACCTGCGCGCCGCGCGGCAGGCCCGCCACCGCGATCGCCACCCGGGCCGGTGGGTCGGACTCGAAGAACGACTCGTACACCTCGTTGACCTGCGCGAACGCCGCCATGTCGGTGAGGTACACCGTCAGCCGCACCGCGTCCCCTAGGCTCGCGCCGGCCGCATCGCAGACCGCGGCGAGGTTCTCCAGGCAGCGCCCGGCCTGGTCCGCCGGGGTCGCGCCGACGAGATCTCCGGTCTTCGGGTCGAGCGGGATCTGCCCGGAGCAGAACAACAACTCGCCGGAGGTGCGGACGGCGTGCACATACGGACCAACTGCCTCGGGAGCGCCTGGCGCCCGTATCGACTCGCGGTGTGCTGGCAATGCGTTTCCTCCTCAGTCGCCCAGTGGACGTAGCGTATTGCTCACGTCTGCCCTGGGGTAGCCTGGGACAGTGTCGAACCGCCTCGGGGGCGAGAGCTCACCGTACCTACGCCAGCACAAGGACAACCCCGTGGCCTGGGAGCCATGGGGAGAGGAGGCGCTCGCGCGGGCGCGCGACGAGGACCGCCCCCTGCTCGTCTCGATCGGCTACTCGGCCTGCCACTGGTGCCACGTGATGGCGCACGAATCGTTCGAAGACGAGCAGATCGCGGCGGTCATGAACGAGCGGTTCGTCTGCGTGAAGGTCGACCGCGAGGAGCGCCCGGACATCGACGCGATCTGCATGGAAGCCTGCCAGGCGCTGACCGGACAGGGCGGCTGGCCGCTCAACACGTTCCTCACGCCCGACGGCGTTCCGTTCTACGCCGGCACCTACTTCCCGCCCGAGTCTCGCCACGGGCTCCCGAGCTGGCGGATGGTGCTGGACGGGGTCGCCGAGGCGTGGTCCTCGCGCCGCGACGACATCGTCCGCCAGGGGGCGCGCATGGTCGAGGCGCTCAGTGCGACCGCGCGCCTCGAGCCGTCCGTCGAGCCGATCACGCAGGACCTGATCCGCGAGGCGTTGGTCTCGCTGTGGGGCAACTACGACCGGTCGGGCGGCGGCTTCGGACGCGCGCCGAAGTTCCCGCAGGCATCCGTGATCGAGTTGCTGCTCGCGCGCGGCGAGCGCGAGATGTCGCTCGAGACGCTCGAGGCGATGGCCCGCGGCGGGATCTATGACCAGGTCGGTGGCGGGTTCGCGCGCTATGCGGTCGACGCGACCTGGACCGTCCCGCACTTCGAGAAGATGCTCTACGACAACGCGCTGCTTGCCCGGGCTTACCTGCACGGCTGGCAGGTCTCCGGCAACGAGCGGTTCCGGCGGGTGTGTACCGAGACGCTCGATTGGGCGCTCCGCGAGATGCGCGGTCCCGAGGGCGGCTTCTGCGCGGCGCTCGACGCGGACTCCGAGGGCGTCGAGGGCAAGTTCTACGTGTGGACGGTGGACGAACTGCGCTCCGTGCTGGGTCCGTCCGGGCTTGCCGACGAGGCCATCGCGTACTTCGGCGCGAGCGAGCGTGGCAACTTCGAGGGGTCGGGGCGCAACGTGCTCGAGGCGCGCGGGCCCGAACCGGCGTCGTTACCCGAGATCCGCCGGCTCCTGTTGGCGGCGCGGTCGGAGCGTGTCCGCCCGGGACTCGACGACAAGCGCCTGACGTCGTGGAACGCGCTGATGATCTCGGCCCTCGCCCAGGCCGGCGCGGCGCTCGAGCGGTCGGACTACCTCGACGCGGCGGTCGCGTGCGCGTCGTTCGTCCTGCGTGACTTGCGCGACGGCGACGGGCGCCTGCTGCGGAGCTGGAACGACGGCCGCGCGCACCTCGACGCCTACCTCGACGATCACGCCTTCCTGCTGGAGGCGCTGATCACGCTGTACGAGGCGACCGGGGATCCGAGCTGGTACGGCGAGGCGACCTCGCTCGCCGACACGATGATCGAGCGTTTCTCGGACCCCGAGCGAGGCGGCTTCTACACGACCGCATCCGATCACGAGGAGCTCGCGGCGCGGCGCAAGGACCTCGACGACTCCCCGATCCCGTCGGGAAACTCGGCGGCGGCGTTCGGGCTGATGCGGCTGGCGCTGCTGTCCGGCGAAGGCAAATACGAGCGGCACGCCCTCGGCGTGCTCAGGCTGCTGTTTCCGCTGGCCGCGCGCCACCCCGGGGCGTTCGGGCACCTGCTCGGCGCGGCCGACTTCTACCTGGCACCGGTCAAGGAGGTCGCGATCGTCGGTCCCGCGCCTGAAGCGGCTCCGCTCCTGCGCGTGGTCCGCGACTCCTACCGCCCCCACGTGGTGCTCGCCACCGGCAACGGGGCGCAAGCCGCGAGCGCGGCCGTGCCGCTGCTCGAAGGCCGCGAGCCCGTCGACGGCCACGCCGCGGCATACGTTTGCGAGCGGTTCGTGTGCCAGGCGCCGGTGACCAGGCCCGAGGAACTCGAGGCCGCGCTCGTGGACTAGCGCCGGCTATAGCACCGGCAGGTAGCGCTCGAGCTCCCACGGGGTCACTTGGACCCGGTAGTCGTCCCACTCCTGGCGCTTGATCTCGATGTAGCGGTTGAACATGTGCTCGCCGAGCGAGCGCAGGACGAGCTCGGACTGGGCGGTGAGCTCGATCGCCTCGCCGAGCGTGGCCGGCAGCTGCTCGATCCCGAGGCGCCGGCGCTCCTCCGAGGACAGGTGATAGAGGTTCGTCTCCATCGGGTCTGGCAGTTCGTAGCGGTGCTCGATTCCCTCGAGGCCGGCCTGGAGCAACACCGCGAACGTTAGGTACGGGTTGCACGCCGGGTCCGGGCAGCGGAGCTCCATGCGCGTGGTTCGCTCCCGACCGGGGTGGTACATGGGGATGCGGACCAGCGCCGAGCGGTTGCGACGTGACCACGCGAGGTACACGGGCGCCTCGTAACCGGGCACGAGCCGCTTGTAGGAGTTGACCCACTGGGCGAAGATCGAGCAGATCTCGCGCGCGTGCCGGAGCTGTCCCGCGATGAATGCCTTGCCAACGTCGGACAGGTAGTACTGGTCGTCGGGGTCGAAGAACGCGTTCTGCTCGCCGCGGAACAGCGACTGGTGCGTGTGCATGCCCGAGCCGTTCTTGCCGAACAGGGGCTTGGGCATGAACGTCGCGTGCAGCCCGTACTTCATCGCGTATTCCTTGACCGTGATCCGGTAGGTCATGCAGTCGTCGGCCATCTTCAGCGCATCCGAGAAGCGCATGTCGATCTCGTGCTGGCTCGGGCCGACCTCGTGGTGGGCGTACTCGGTGGGGATCCCGAGCTGCTCGAGTGCGAGCACGGTCTCGCGGCGCAGGTCCGATCCCGCGTCCAGCGTGGTCAGGTCGAAGTAGCCGCCCTCGTCGAGCACCTCGGTCGAATTCGGACTCTTGAAGTAGAAGAACTCGAGCTCGGGGCCGACGTAGTAGTGATCGAAGCCCATCGCCTTGGCCCGCTCGACCGCGCGCCGCAGGACGTGCCGCGGATCGCCTTCGTACGGAGTCCGCTCGGGCGTGAGGATGTCGCAGAACATCCGGCCCACGCCTTGCTCCTCGGGGCGCCACGGGAGGATCCTGAACGTCGTCGGGTCGGGCATCGCGATCATGTCCGATTCCTCGATCGGGTTGAAGCCGGTGATCGACGAGCCGTCGAACCCCATCCCACCCTCGAACGCGTCCGTCAGCTCGGTGGCGTTGATCGAGAACGCCTTGAGCTGGCCGAGGATGTCGGTGAACCACAACCGGATGAACCGGATGTTGCGCTCCTGTACGAGCGCGCGCACGTCGTCGGCGGTGAGCGGGGATGCGGTGGTCGCCATCGGACGGCGAACGTTACTTGCTGGCCGGGCGTCAGAGGCGGCCGGAGAGCTCGCGCTCGCCGAGCCAGCGGTTGGCCCAGCGTTGCAGCTCCGCGAGCGCCGGCCCGAGCTCGCGCCCCATCTGGGAGAGCTCGTATTCCACCTTGAGCGGCGGGCCGGAGATAACCGTCCGCTCGACCATGCCGCGGCGCTCCAGCTCCTTCATCCGCTCGGACAGCAGGCGGTCCGACAGCTCCGGGACTGCCGAGGCGATCTCGGAGAAACGCAGCGCGCCCTCCATCAGCACCGCCAGGATCGCCCCTGTCCACCGGCGGCCGACCAGTTCGACCGCCTCGTGGTACAGCGGACAGCACCCTGTCGGGCGGGTGTCGCCGCGATCAGACTCGGCCGTGTCCTCGGGCGCTCCCATCCTGTATCCGATTAGAGCTTACGCTCCTACGCTGCTTGCAACGCGCGCGATGCCTCACTCGAGCCATCGACGGGCACCTCGCCTGCGACGTTCACCATCGCGGTGAACCCCTCGAGCGAGACCGTCGCAATCGCCTCGAGGATCTGCTCATCGTCCCAGCCGGCCTCACGCGCCTCTTCATGGAGATGCATGGGCGCTCGGCCGCGCTCTTCGAGCATCGCGTGCAGGTAGCGCAGCAGCGCCGCCTCACGCAAATCCTTCGAGTTGAATTGCCGCGCCAGCGCCACCTCGTCGAGCGCCAGCCCCGCCGCCCGCGCGGTCCGCGAGTGCATCGCGATCCCCGGCTCGGACTGGTAATACTCGGCGACGGCGAGCGCAATCCGCTCGAGCGTGGGCAGCGTCAGCTTGCCGTGACGCAACTCCGAGCGGAAGCGGGCGTAGGCCCGCAGCGCGGCGGGCGAACCCGCCAGCACGCCGAGGAAGTTCGGCAGTTGACCGCCCGTCGCGAGCGCGCCCCGCAGCACGGGGACCGAGCCCTCAGGGGCGGTCAGGTCGTCATGGATTTGAAACCGGCTCATTGAAGTCTTCATAGTTGACCACCAGTAGGTCCGGGGGGGCCTAGAAGGGCCGTCTCGCCCTTCACTTTCGAGACCTGCTTACGGTTGATAAGTTTAGTTTGGCGAGACCAGTCGCACAAGTGGGGGACGCACTACTTTTGAGCGGCTCAACTTCCGCCCAACACTCTTATATACGGGCCGGGATAAACCCTGGATCAGCCCCGACCGCGAGGTCGGTAAGGGAGCTGGAGCGGTTCTTAGTGCGGCAGCGCGCTCGTGGCGGCCACGATGATCAGCAGCAGCCCGAGCAACACGGCCCACATCGCCGTGCGGTCGGGCTTGAAGCCGGCGCGTTCGTGGCGCCGGAGCGTCGGCCGGGCGATGGGCCGGGCGACCGGCAGGTTCCGCTCAGCGCCGCGACCGGTGATCTGCACGGTCCTGCGGCCGTTGTCCGCGCGCGGCGCCCACGTCACCGGGCGCTCGAGGTGGAGGTCAGACTCCGGCTCAGGCGAGAACGGGACAGCCGACCGAGTTGGCTCGTCGATGGTGCCGGCGCGGAACTCGCGGAACGCCTCGCTGTCGAGCTCCTCCCACCACGGCACAACGTTCCGGCGCCGCGCACGCGCGGCAACGCCAGCTTGGGGCATCTGACCGACCTCTTTCTCGTACTTACGGGGTTAGCTGACGGACGAGCACGATTCGCCCCAACAACTCGGGTCCCCCGCTCCCTCCGCTCATGCACGTCAAGCGGCGCGGATTCAGTTTCGGCGGCGATCCTAACAGCGGCGTCGGACGGAACGCGGTCTCATTGCTGACCATTTCGCCGCAGAATGCGGCCTGGCCGTACAGCCAGTGGGGGGTGGCGCGCCGGGGCCCCGCGCCGGCGCTACTCGTTCCCAGCGACCTTGGCGACGAACTGCGCCACGTCGGTGGCGTCGATGCCCTGCACGATGTCGGCGGGCATCGTCCCCTCGCCGAGGCATGCCTCCTGGCTGCCCGAGGGCGGGTCCTGCAGGCACCCGTACATGATCGTGTGCAGCACGAGTTGCGCGGTTGGCTGGATCACGTCGAGGTTGGGGCCCACCTTGCCGACCGCATTCGCCGCGGCCAGCGTGTGGCACAGCCCGCAGTGCTGGCCGAACAGCTCGCGCCCGCGCTTCTCGGCGGCGGTCAGCGTGATCCCACCGACCTGGGCGCTGGCGTTGTTGCGATTGCCGAGCAGGAACACGACGGGGAGCACGATCCCGAACCCGATATACACGAGCACGAGAAGCAGCCCCATCAGCCGCCGGCTCCGGTATCCCGGCTCCCCACGGGCCGCGGCACCAGGGCCGCCGCGGACGCCCAGGAGGAACACCCCGAGTCCCAGCACGACCCAGAAGGCGGCGAACAGGATTACGGCGAGCACGGAGCGGCACCTTACCGCGCCGCCCCGGCGAACGGAGCACAGGCGAGGCCGCATGGCTACCGCCGCCGTCGCTCACCGGCGAGGCCCGCCTGGCTACCGCCGCCGTCCCGAGGCGAAGCTCATGACGGGCGGCGCCACCGCGCGGAAGTCCTCGGCGTCGGTCTCACTCGAGCTTCGCTGCTCCGCCAGCCCGCGGCGCACCTGCTCGTCGAGCATCGAGAAGTCCTTGACCTCAGCGGCGAGGTGGTCGGGAGCGGCGATCGGCTGGACCCGATCGACCAGGATGTTGATCGCACCGCCGGCCGCCGGCAGCGCCTCGAGCTTGCCCTCGGCGAGCATCAGCGGCTCGGTCCTCACGATCAGCCGGTGGCGCTCGTAGATCGGGGCGGGAACGATCAGGTTGATCGTCCCGAACTCGTCCTCGAGCAGCACGAACACGATCCCGTTGGCCGTGCCGGGGCGCTGGCGCGCCACCACGAGCCCGCCCACCGTGACGCGGGTACCGTGGCGCAGCGTCCCCAGCTCGCGACTCGCGACCACTCCCTGGGGCAGCCGGTCCCTGAGCAGCGCGATTGGATGCGCATCCGCGGTCAACCCGGTGGTGCCGTAATCGGCGAGCATCGACTCCCACGCCGTCAGCGCCCGCAGCTCGGGCGGCGCCGGCAGATCCAGCGGGAGCGCCAGCTGCACCCCGCCGGGCACCCTTCTTCCCGGCGTCGCCACCCCGAGCTGCCACAGCGCGATGCGGCGCGCCGATCCCGACGGCGCCCCGGGCACCGAACCCGGAACGAGCGAGTCGCACGCTCCCGACCAGGCGAGCATCTCCAGCGAGGCGGCGCTCGAGCTTGCCCGCGAGGCGAGATCGGCGAGGCTCCGGAACCGCCCTCCCGCCGCGCGGACCGCGGCCAGCTCGCTCACCTCCTGCCCGTTGACGCCGCGAACATAGCCGAGGCCGATGCGGACGCTTCCTCCCTCCATCTCACATTCGGCGGCGCTCTCGTTGACGTCCGGCGCCAACACCTCGATCCCCCGCCGCTGGGCCTCATGGACAAGCGCGTCGGGCGGGTAGAAGCCCATCGGCTGCTCGTTCAGCAACGAGCACAGGAACTCGGGACCGAAGTGGACCCGCAGCCACGTCGATTGGTAGGCGAGCAGGCCGAAAGCGGCGCCGTGCGCCTTCGGGAAGCCGAAGCCCGAAAAGCCGCGAACCATCGAGAACACGCGCTCGGCCGTCTCCTCATCAACCCCGTGCCGCCGGCGGGCGCCGGCGACGAAGCGCCGGTGGTAGGCCTCGATCGCCGCGTCCGAGCGCTTGCGGCTCATCGCCCGCCGCAGCCCCTCCGCCTCCCCGGGCGAGAACCCGGCGAACGCGATCGCGACCTCGATCACCTGGTCCTGGAAGATGATCGCGCCGAGCGTCTCTCGTAACGCCGGCTCGAGCGACGGATGTTCGTAGGGGATCTGGTAGTCGGGATCGACGCGCAGCCGCTGGCGGCGCTCGATGTAGGGATTTACCGCACCTCCCTGGATCGGCCCCGGCCGGACGATCGCGACCTGGATCGTGATGTCCTTGAGGTTCTCCGGACGGGTGCGGAACAGCGACTGCATCTGCGCCCGGCTCTCGATCTGGAACACCCCGGTCGTGTCGGCGCTCTGGATGCACTCATATGTCGCCGGGTCGTCGTACGGGATCCGGCTCAGGTCGACATGCTCTCCGCGCGTGCGCGCGATCATCTCGACCGACCGCTCGACCGCTGACAGCATCCCCAGCCCGAGCAGGTCGATCTTCAGAAAGCCCGCATCCGAGCAGGAGTCCTTGTCCCACTGAACGATCTGGCGGCCCTCCATCGCCGCGGGCACGATCGGGCAGCAGTCGATCAGCGGACGGGTGGCGACGATCATCCCGCCCGAGTGCTGGCTCAGGTGGCGCGGCAGCCCGTGGGCTTCGGCGGCCAGCCGCGCGAGCCACGCCCAGCGGCCCGTCGAGCCCCGCCGGCCGTCTTCCTTGGCGACACCGGAGCGCTCGAGACCGAACGCGGAGGCGATGTCCCGATCGACCTCCTTCGCGTCCCAGCCCTCGCTGCCCCGCGCCACCCGCTCGATCTCCCCCGGCGGCAACCCCAGCGCCTTGCCGAGCTCGCGGATCGCCCCGCGAGCGCGGTAGGTCGGGAACGCCGCCACCAGCGCCGAACGGTCGTGCCCGTAGCGCTCGTGGACGCGCGGGATCAGCTTCTCCCTGATGTCGCGCGGGAAGTCGAGGTCGATATCGGGGAGCGAGGTCAGCTCCTCGTTCAGGAACCGGCCGATCAGCAGGTCGTTGGCGATCGGATCGACATGCGACAGGCCGGTCAGGAAGCAGACGATCGAGGACACGCTCGAACCGCGGCCCCGGCCGGGCGGCAGCAGGCTGCGGACGCTGTCTGGACCGCGCACCTCGAGCGCCACCTCGCGGGCTAACTCGAGCATGTCGTGGTGGAGCAGGAAGAACCCGGGCAGACCGAGCCGCTCGATGATCCGAAGCTCCTGCTCCAGCCGCGCGAGCGCGTCCGCGCGCACCGTGTCCGCGTCCTCGTACCGATCCTCCAGGCGGTCCCGACACAGCTCGGTGAGCGTGCGCATCGCCCCCGCGTCCTCCGCCCCCGGATAGCGATACCCGAGGTCGCTGGTCAGATCGAACCGCAGCCGCTCGGCCAACGCCAGCGTCTCCGCCACCGCCTCGGGATGGTCAGCAAATCGACTCGCCATCGCCGCCGGCGAGGCGAGCACGTGGCTGAAGTTGCCGCGCCGCACGGGCTCGGAGGCATCGAGCGTGGTGTGCAGGCGTATGGCCACCAGCGCGTCCTGGAGCGGTGCCCGGGCGCGCGCGTGCGCGTGCACGTTCCCGGTGGCCACGCACGGCACCCCGAGCCGCGCCGCGACTCCCTGTAGGCGCCGGTTGCGGGCGCGATCGTCACGCAGGAACGGCCGCTGGAGCTCGACCCGCAGGCGATCGGGACCGAACGCGCCGAGCAGGCGCCTGAGCGTGAACTCGTCGTGCACCCCGCGCAGCGCACAGCCGCTCAGGCAGACCAGCCCCTCGGCGTGCTCCAGGACGTCCGCGAGCTCGACGAATGCCTGCGACGGCGGGGAGGTTGGGGGGCGGGCGGGCGGGATCCTATTTCCGCGCGTGTGCGCATGTGCGCGGGTCAGGATCCGGCACAGGTTCGACCAGCCGCCGGCATCTTCGACGAGCAGCGTCAGGTGGCGGCCATCGGGAGCGTCACCCGGCGCGAGGTCGATCTCGGCGCCGTGGATCGGGCGCAGTCCGAGCGCCCGCGCAGAGACCGCGAACTCCATCGAGCCCGAGACCGTGTTGTGGTCGGTCAGGGCAACCGCCTCGTATCCCAGTTCGAGCGCGGCGGGGATGATCTCGTCGGGCAGGGAGGCGCCGTCGAGAAACGAGAAGGCCGAGTGGCAATGGAGTTCGACGTAGGGCGCGACCACGAACATATGTTCCCATCCTCGGCGGACGTTGCCACATCGAGCGAGGGCTCTGGGGCGGTTGGTAGGGTGGCGCCGATGAAGTGGCGGTCGCGCAAGAAGCGTCAGTCGTGGCGGATGACCCGCCGTGAGATGCGCAAGACGCTCAAGCGCGACGCGCGCAAATGGGTCAGAGAGGTGTGGCAGGCGTCGGCCGGCGCCGCCGCGGAGCTCGAAGCGCTGAGCCCGCTGACCACGGTGCTCGGGACGCGGCTGGTCGAGGACTACGCGGCCTCCAGGAAGCTCGACGGCTCGGAGATCCATCGGGCGCTGAGGATCGTCATCGTCGCCGGCTACGGAGCTCGCATCGTCCTGGTCGACCCGACGAACCAGCCGGCGCTGCGACCCGCCTCATTCCACCTCGGCAAGCGCGCCGACGCGGAGAAGCTCGCAGGCGACGCTCCGACGATCGGGAGGCTGCTCGACGACGTGCGGACGATCGCAGGCGAACGCTGGGACTCGGTCATGTCGCTGCCGCCCCCGGTGTGGAACTGCTTCGTGGTCATGGCCCTCGAGAAGCTCCAGCACCAGCTCGCGACGAAGACGTTGTCGTGGCAGGAGCTTGGGCGCGAGCGGATCGAGACGATGCTCCGCTACGGCTACGTCCTGTGCTGCCTCGACGAGGCGATCGGCGCCGAGCCGGTCGTGCGCGACCCGCAAGACGAGCCTGCACCCGAACCGGCGCCCGTCGAAGACGAACAATCTCCGCAGTCGGGCCGGCGGATCTCGCTCTAGCTCGAGCCCGCCGCGACCAGCGAGCGGAGGTTGATCGCGGCCGCCATCGCCCGGTAGCCGGCGGCGTTCGGATGCAGGTGGTCACCGCTGTCGTAGGCGGGGTTGAGCCGGTCTGGATCGCCGGGGTCCGCGACCGCGGCGGCGAAGTCGATCACGCCGTCGAACGCGCCGCTCGTGCGGATCCAGTTGTTCACCGCCTCGCGCTTGGCCTCACCCTCCGGCGTCCAGTAGTGCGCGCCCTCGAACGGCGTCAGCGTCGCGCCGAAGATCTTCAGCCCGGCCGTGTGGGCGAGCGTGATGATCCGCTCGTAGCCCTCGACGATCTGGAGCGCGGACACGTCGGCGTGCGGCGCCGTCAGCGCACCACGACTCTGGCTGTAGCCGATGTCGTTGATGCCCTCGAGCAGGATCACGTCGCGGACGCCGGGCTGGTCGCGCACATCGCGCTCGAACCGGGTGATGGCGTCGACCCCGCAGCACAGCGAGCCGTTCAGGACCCGGTTCCCGCCGATCCCCTCGTCGACGACGGCGAGCGTCGAGGAGCCGAGGTTGTCGAGCCGGTCGGCGAGATCGTTCGGCCAGCGCTCGTTCTTGCCGAACGGGGAACCGACGCCGTCCGTGATCGAGTCGCCGAGCGCCACGACCGAGCCGAGCGCGTGCGGCGAGCCGAGCACGTCGACGCCGTCGAGGAAGTACCACGACTGCGTCCGGATCCTGAAGACGCTCGGGGCGCCGTCGACGTGCGCCCCGGCCGCGACGAAGTTGACCTGCTGCGCGTCGGCGTGCTCGGTGGCCGGGCCGGTCGCGCGCGGGAGATAGATGCTCACCGCCAGCCGGGCCGCGGGCGCGATCGCCAGCGGCACGGGATCGCTCGTGGCTTCCGCTCTCGGCGGGATCAACACCGAGCGCCGGCCGGCAAAGTACAGCGGGTGTGAGGTTCCTCCCACCGTGCGTGGTCCACTGCCCTCGACCGCCACCGCCGCCTCGCCGATCCGGAGCGGGGCGCTCCCGAATGCGTTCGTGAGACGCACCCTGATCCTGGCGCCGCCGGCGCTCGTGAGCACGATCTCCCGGATCGTGGCATCGCGAAAGCCCGCGCGCGACAGGTTGCCGGCGGTAGCGGCTTGCGGGGCCGCCCCCCAGGTCGCGATCCAGTGACTGCCCGCCGGCACCGGGACCGGGGTCGCCGCGGCCGGAGCGTCACGATTCAGGACGGCAGCGCCCGCGCGAAGCAGGACAAGAAGCGCCACGGGTGCCCAGAGGTATCGACGCACTCTGGGACAGTAACGGTCGAGTCAGCCGACCAGCTTTCGGACCTCGCCGAGCACGCGCGGTTCGAGCAACTCGCTGCAGTACGCGCTGAAGTGGACCCCGTCGAACCGGCACAGCTGCCCGTTGACGTTGGCGTTGTAGTGACCTCCGGGCGAGACGGTCTGATCGATGTCGAGCACCGAGACCGTTTTCGGATGGCGACGAGCAGCGGCCTCGAGCATCGAGTTGATCAGCGCATGCCGCGCCGGCGACGCCTGCGGCGCCGGCGAGCCGTCGGGAAGGTGCGGCGGATCGGTGTACGGGATCGTCAGGAACACGATCTTCCTGCCGCCGGCGCCCATGATCTGCACGAACCGCTCGATCTGCTGCTCGACGCTGGCGTCGAACGCCGGCTCACCGATGTGGACGACGTTGCCGTCGATCTTCCAGTCGAGCGTGTCCCGGTATCCGAGCTCGACCACCACCGCCTGAGCGTTGGTCGCGCGCGCCTCCGCGGCCCACTGCTCGTCGGCGGTCGGGCAGCCCACTGACTGGCTCTCCCAGGTCCCGTCGACGTCGAGCTCGCCGCGGGTCGTGAATGCGCAGCCGAGCAGCGCGCCGTCGGTCAGTTGGATGCCGTAGCGCTCCTCGTTGCCCATCCACGGGACGCCGAGCGTGAATGCCAGCGAGTCGCCGACGATCAGAACGTGCTTGGGTGGGCACGTCTGGAATGTCTTCTCGGCCGATCCGCTCCAGGTCAGCTTGTGCGCCCCCAGCGCCGCGTATACGAACGCCGTCTCCTTGCTCGCGGGCACGGGCGCGACGCCGTAGTCCGGCGCGTCCTTCAGCGCCACCGTGCACGACGGATCGTGGCCGCGGAGCTGCGGCGGCGGCTGGGGCAGAGTCGCGGCGGCGGGAATGCCGACCGGCAGCTGGTCGGCTGCCGAGGCCAGCAGCAGCGCGGCGACGGCGCCACCGGCCGCGAGCGGCGTCAGCGCGCGGATCAGCCACGTGGGCCGCCGGCGCTGGCGGATCGGCTGCTCGATCAGGAAGTACGACGCGGTGCTGACCGCGAGAGTGACCGCCAGCCGCACCAGCAGCAACCTCGTGCCGGTCACGCCGACCGTGTCGGCCGTCAGCCACAGGAACAGAGGGAAGTGCCACAGGTAGAGGCCGTAGGAGATCTGCCCCAGCGCTCTGAGTGGCCGGACCGCGAGGGCGCGCGCCGCCGGCGAAGCCGGGCGCAGCACCGCGGTCGCGATCAGGAGGAGGGTGGCGCCGTCGAGCGCGAGCAGCCCGTATGGGTAGAGCCAGCCGTCGGACCCGTCCGTGGTGGCGATCGCCGCGAGCACGCCGGCAAGCGCGAGCACCGCGCCGGCGCCGAGCGCGCGCTGTCGCGTACCGCCGGCCGCGAGCACACGGGCCTTCTCACCGCCGGCCCCGAGCACGCCAGCCTGCTCACGGTGTGCGCCGGCCGCGCGGGCGCCCGCACCTCCGGCACGCCACAGAGCCAGGCCGATCGCCAGCGCCGCACCGATCAGCAAGCCGGACGCGCGTGTGTCGGTCCCGTAGTACACGCGATCCAGATTGCGACCGCCGTCGAACAGGATTGCTGTGTCCACTACCGAGGCGACCGCGCCCGCGACCGTGACGCCGAAGAGAACGAGCAGCGGGCGACGGCTCGATCGGTGCGCGCGGCGACCGGCTAGCCACAGCACGCCGAGCACCAGGATCGGCCACCCGACGTAGAACTGCTCCTCGATCGCCAGCGACCACGTGTGCTCGAGCGGCGACACCGGCCCGGTGGCGGCGAAATAGCTGCTTTCCGCGGCGATCTGATGCCAATTGCTCCAGTACGTGAGCGCCGCGATCCCGTCGCCCTTGAGACCGGGGATCGCCTGCGCGGAGCCCGCGACCGCGTAGTACAGCCCGATCACCGCGACCAGGCAGAACAGCGCCGGCAACAGCCGCCGCGCCCGCCGGGCCCAGAACGCGCCCAGTCCGATCGTCGTCTTCCGCGTCCATTCGGCCAGCAGCAGCGAGGTGATCAGGAAGCCCGACAGGACGAAGAACACCTCGACCCCGAGGAATCCGCCATGGGCCCAGGAAACGCCCCCGTGGTACAGCAGGACGGCCGCCACCGCGACGCCGCGCAGGCCGTCGAGCGCGCCGTAGTGGGTCAGCTCTACCCGGCCACGACGGTCCTGTCCGCCGCGGGTCCGCCATCGCCACTTGCGTTCGGTTAGTCCCCTGCTCACCAAGCAAGGGGATACCCGGCGGGGCGTAGGCCAAGCATAAAGAACTCCGGCGGTCGCGCCCGGCCCTCGCCCCGAAACAAAAATCCGCACCCCTTGACAACTTATTAGTCGCTGCTAATCTCTGCATAGTTAGCATTCACTAAGAAGGGAGAACGGACCGCCATGCAAACGCCGATCACCCAAAGCCGCCGGATCTGGACCCTCGTGATCGTCTCGCTCGGGTTGTTCATGACCGTGCTCGACAACCTCGTCGTGAACGTCGCCCTCCCGAGCATCCACCGCGACCTGGGCGCCTCGATCCAGACGCTCGAGTGGACGGTGAATGCGTATGTCCTCGCCTACGCGGTGCTGCTGCTGACCGGCGCGGCGCTCGGCGACCGCCTGGGACGCAAGCGGATGTTCATGGTCGGCATCGCCGTGTTCACTGTCGGTTCCGCCGCCGCGGCCCTTTCCCCCACGATCGGCTTCCTGATCGGCGCCCGTGCCCTCCAGGGCGTCGGCGCCGCGCTCGTCACCCCGCTCACCCTGACGCTGCTGGCCGAAGCGTTTCCGCCCGACCAGCGCGGACTCGCGCTGGGCGTGTGGTCGGCGATCAGCGGTATCGGCGTGGCAGCCGGGCCGCTCGTCGGCGGATTCCTCACGCAGGCCGCTTCGTGGCACCTGATCTTCTGGGTCAACGTCCCCATCGGACTCGCGCTCATCCCGCTCGCCGGCGCTCGGCTCGTCGAGAGCCGCGGACCGGTCAAGCATTTGGATCTCCCCGGGCTGGTGCTCGTGTCGACCGGGCTGTTCGGACTCGTGTTCGGCCTCGTGCGCTCGCAGTCGCTCGGCTGGGGCAGCACCGAGGTCGTGATCTCGCTGGCCGCGGGCGTCGTGCTGGTGCTGGCGTTCATCGCCCAGGAGCTTCGGACCGACGAGCCGATGCTGCCGATGGAGTTCTTCGCTAACCGCGGATTCGCGGTCACCAACGCGGTCTCGCTGGCGATGTACTTCGGGATGTTCGGCTCGATCTTCTTCCTCAGCCAGTTCCTGCAGAACGTGCTCCACAACACGCCGCTCCAGGCGGGCGTGAAGCTGCTGGTCTGGACCGGCGCGGTGATGGTCGTGGCGCCGGTGGCGGGATTCATGTCCGAGCGCTACGGGAGCCGGTGGTTCATGATCGCGGGCCTGTCGCTCCAGGCCATCGCGCTCGGCTGGATGGCGAGCGTCGCCGGCGTGGGCGAGTCCTACGCCAGCCTGGTGATCCCGTTCGCGCTGGCCGGTAGCGGCATGGCGCTCGTGTTCGCACCTTCGGCCAATGCGGTGCTGGCGTCGGTCCGGACCTCGCAGACCGGGCAGGCGTCCGGCGCCACCAACGCGATCCGCGAGCTGGGCGGCGTGCTCGGGATCGCGGTGCTGGCCACGGTGTTCACGAGCCACGGCAGCTACCTGTCGCCCCAGGCCTACGTGAACGGTCTCGTGCCGGCGCTTTGGGTCGGCGCGGTGGTGCTTGCTGCCGGCGCACTGATCGCGGTCGTGCTCCCGTTCAGCACTCGGGCCTCGGCCTCGGCGCACGCGGCGGAGGAAGCGGCGATGACCACCGGCGAGGCGTTCCAGGCAGAGCTCGCCGGCCTGACCGCTTGACCGTGCCTTAGGATCGAGAACGGAAAATCATGGCAACGACACAGGCAACAGAACAGAAATCACCTCGTCAGCGCGTCCCGGCGGCCGAACGCCGGGACGCGCTGATCGATGCGGCCGTGCACGAGTTCGCGCGCGGCGGGCTGTACGGCACGCCGGTCGATCGGATCGCGCGGCGCGTCGGCGTCGCACAGCCATACGTGTTCAGCCTGTTCGCCAACAAGCAGGAGCTGTTTCTGGCCGCGGTCGAGCGGTGCTTCGAGCGCGTGTCCGAGATGTTCACCAAGGCGGCGGCGGAGTTTGATCCCGCCACCGCCCCTCCGGAAGTCGACGTGTTCAAGGCGATGGGCAATGCCTACGTCGAGCTGCTGGAATCGGATCGCGCGTATCTGATGCTCCAGCACCAGGCGTACGCGGCGTGCGACGACGAGGAGATCCGCGAACGCGTCCGGGCCTGCTACGCCCGACTCGTGGTCCACGTCGAGGCGCTCGCCCCCGACGCTGAGCCCGAGCGGATCGACGAGTTCTTCCGCTACGGCATGTGGCTGAACGTCGCCGCCGCGATGGGCGTCGAGGACCTGTCGGTCGGCTGCGAATGGGTCCAGGCCGACGCGCTGAGCGCCGACGCGCAGGGCGAATAGCGGGCCGTCAGTCCGCGACGCGGCGCTCGGTGTAGCGCGGCAGACCGTCCTCGGGAATCGGCTCCCACGGGACGGCGTAGGCGACGAACTGGTGCGCGGCGGGACGGATCCCGGGATCCTCGTCGAACGCGCCCATGCGGACGCCGACGCGCGCGGGGTCATCCGTGTCGCGGCTGAACAGCGCCGAGCCGCAGTCCCCGCAGAACCATTTCTCGGCGCCACCCTCGGGCTTCCACGCCCGGAGCCGATCCTCGCCGGTGAGGAGCTGGAACGAGCCCGGCTCGACCCGCGCGTTCACCGAGGCCCCGGTTCCCGTGCGCCGCTGGCAGCGGGTGCAGTGGCAGTACTGGGCCGAGACCGGCGGCGCGGTGACCTCGAACGTGACCGCACCGCAGCCACATCCGCCCGTGAGTCGGAACGTCGTCGCCATTCCGTCAGACTAGAAGCTGGAGCGGCGCCGCGAGCTACAGCGCTGCCGGTACCTTGACGAGCTGGCGGTTCGGAGCGATCCCCCAGCGCTCGGCGACCTTGACGAGGTGATCGTCGAGGTCCCAGCGATCGGGGCGCTCCTCGCCGGAGTGCTCGGGGCTTGCGCCCTTGAGCGCCATGCAGCCGGTGTTGTCGCCGATCGCGCGGATCGCGTCGACGTCCTGCGCGGTCAGCCGCACCTCGGTGGGGAGCGCCGCCAGCTCCGCGCGCTTGCTCTCGACCGGCCGCGCGTCGGCGCCCACCTCCTGGATCAGCGTCGGCACGACACAGGCGACGGGCGCGTGCGCCATGTTCCACTGGCACGCGAGCTGGATCATCGTGAGCCCGGTGCGCTCGGCCACCGGCCGCATCAGCTCGAGCCGCTCGCGGCCCTGCTCGATCCAGCCGGCGGGCCGGAAGCTCCGGTGGTCCTGGCGCGCGAGTTCCTGCCCGGGCACCAGGTCGTCGAAGAACAGCCCGCCGTAGTCGACCACGCGCGTGATCACGTTCACCCGGGCGGCCGCGGCGGCGTCGAGGCACAGCTCCCCGGGCCACGGCTCGAGCGGGTTGAGGATGATCATCGCCCAGTCGAGCAGCGCGCCGAAGCGCTCAAGGCAATCGATCACGTCGAGCGTGAAGCCGTTGGCGGGTCCGGGTGCGACCCCGATCAGCCGCGTCAGGCCGGCCTCGCGCAGCGCGGCCATCCCCTCCCACACCACCTCGCTCGTGTAGCCGGTCCGGTCGGGGTTGTGGAGCAGCAGCAGATCGAAGCTGTCGATACCGACCCGCTCGAGGCTCCGCTCGGTCGCCATGCGCAGGTATCCGGCGTACTCCGACGCGTCCCGCAGCCGGGGATCGGTGAAGCGCGGGAACCCCTTGGCGCCGTCGCGCTCGCCCTCGTAGAAGTCGTGGCCCACGGCCCCGACCACGCACATCTCGCCGCGCTGGCGGCCCTCGATCGCGCGCCCCAGCATCCGGTCGGCCTCGCCGGTGCCGTACACGTCCGCGGTCATCACGGTCCGGAGCTGATCATCGGGCGCGATCAGCGCCATGAACCGCTCGTCGTCGAGCGGCTCCCCGAAGTGCATGAACCGCCCACCGCTCCAGGTGCCCACAGCTGCAGGGCCAGGATCGAGCGGGGCGTCCGGGGTGGCGGAGGGGTCAGCCATGAGGAGATGCAGTTTATGACCGGTGCTCAGCGCTGCCTCCACCACCTCCCTTTCTCGAGGTCGTGGAACACGACCTCGTCACGGCCGCACGTGGTGACCACCTCCCAGTAGCGCCGGCGAAGCGGACGATCGGTCCACCACCGGTCTTCCACCAGCCACGACTCGCGCACCGAGTCGACGTCACGGCCGTCGACGATCAGCGGACGGCCTTCCTCGCCGGCTTCGACGGCGACCCGGCGGGGAACGGACAGGCGGCGTGGTCCGCTCACCGCACTACCCCTCGAACGGGGTGAGCACCGCGCGCCGCTCGGGGAAGCGCGATTCCGGGTCGACTTCGAGCACGCGCAGGGCGGCGTCGGGTCCGGCAGCCGCTCGCGTCTGGCGGATGGCCTCACGCAGGCGTGCCGTGCGAGCCGCGACGGGATCGTCGAGCAGACTTCGCTGATCGCTGGCGAGCGGCCCGAACCGCTCCACCGCGAGCCGCAGCTGCTGCGCCGGCGCCGGCATCTGCGCCAGCCGCGGGGCCAGTGCGAGCCGCATCCTCACCGGGTCGGCCAGCGCCTCGCGAAACACGACCTGCTCGCGCCAGGTCCCGCCTTGCTCCACGAGCACCGCGGACAGCACGACCGCTCGCAGTGTCCGGCCGCGTCGCTCCCGCCGCGCCAGCAGGCGATCGATCAGGAGCCCGAGCGCTCGCTCCAGCTGCATGCCCGACGCGGCCTCCGGCAACTCGAGCGCCTCGCGCAGGAACTCGCTCGCCGGCCGTGGCCGCAGAGCGCCGTCGCCACCGCTCGCCAGCTCGTGGGCATGGAGCCCGGCCGTGCCGAACCGGTCGGCCAGCGCCGCCGGCGCCAGCGCCGCCAGTTCGCCAAGGGTGCCGATCCCGAGACGCTCGAGCGCCTCGGGTAGATCTGCCAGCGCCGGCCGGGCACGCAACAGCGCCACCGGCAGCGTCGCGAGGAACTCGCCCGCCTGCTTGCGTCCCCCAGAGACGATCACCGGCCGGCGCACCCGGGCCCGGGTCGCCGCCGCCACCGCGGCGAACCGGGACGGCGCGACCCCGTAGCGAGCCGGTGTTCGCAGGCTCCGGCGGGCCGCTGCCAGCACCCCCTCGAGGCCTCGATGCAACCGCAACAGCCCACGCACATCGAAGCAGACGAGCCCCGGTCGCTCGGGTTCGACCGCCGCCCCGATCGATTCGAGGCGGACCAGCAACCGCTCCCAGACGTCGGCGACGCCGGCAGGATCAGGTGCGACGAGCGTGAGGCGCGGGCAACGCGCCAGCGCCTCCCCCAGGCGCATCCCCGGATGGACGCCGAATGCCTCGGCCGACAGCGAGACCTCGCCGATCTGCTGCGTTCCACCGGGCTCAGGCGCGAGCGCCGTGGGCGCCTGCAGCAGCTCCGCTCGGCCTTCCAGGGCGACGGTGAGCTGGAAGCGAGGGAGGAGAACGCAGGCGATCATGGCGAACGCATGTTCGCATGTGGCTCGGATGGATGTCGGGCTGGGGATAGGCCCCCCGGCGCCCCGCCACACCACGCGATGGTACGGTCACGTCCGCAATGGCGCCGCCCAACCCGCTCGACATAGCCGCCGATGGGATCCGCACGCTGCGCGCGTTCGGCCAGCGCATCCCCGGTGCGGGCGACGTGCTCGCGCGCTCGCTCGAGGACGCCGTCAGCGGCCGCACGGTGATGATCACCGGCGCGTCGTCGGGGATCGGCAAGGCGGCGGCGCTCGAGATCGGCGAAGCGGGCGGAACGATGCTGCTCGTCGCCCGCCGGCACGACCAGCTCCAGGAGGTCGCCGACGAGATCGAGGATCTGGGCGGCGTCGCCTACGTGCACACCTGCGATCTCAGCGACACCGACGACATCGACCGCATGTGCGCGGAGGTGCTCGAGCAGCACCAGTCCGTCGACGTCCTCGTCAACAACGCCGGCAAGTCGATCCGCCGGTCGGTCGACCGCGCGTACGACCGCTTCCACGACTACCAGCGGACGATGCAGCTGAACTACTTCGCCGCGGTCAAGCTGATCCTGAACCTGCTGCCGACGATGCGCGAACGCGGGTCGGGGCACATCATCAACATCTCGACCATCGGGCTCCAGATGAACACGCCGCGGTTCAGCGCGTACGTCGCGTCGAAGGCGGCGCTCGACGCGTTCAGCCGCTCGATCGGCCCCGAGGTCATCAACGACGGCGTCCACATCACCACGGTGTACATGCCGCTCGTGCGCACCCCGATGATCGCCCCGACCAAGATCTACGACCGGTTCCCCACGCTCAGCCCCAAGGAGGCCGGGCACATCATCGCCGAGGCGATCCGCAAGCGCCCCAAGCGGATCGCGACGACGCTGGGGACCATCGGTCAGCTCACGTACGCGTTCGCCCCGGGCGCCCAGGACCTGATCGTCAACCGCGCCTACCACTTGATCCCCGAGGGTGACAAGAAGCAGCCCGATCATGAGCCCTCGCCCGAGGAGCGCGCGTTCGTGAGGGCCACCCGCGGCGTTCACTGGTAAGGGTTATTTCACACCTCGGTAACACCGCCGTCGCATTGCAGTAACACCAGCGACCCCGGCCCGAGCGTGGGCTGGAGCTAGACCGACGAGCCGGCGTCGCGTATGAGCTGACCTACCGGCACCGCCCTCAGGTGGAAGGTCAGCAGACCGTGGTCGAGCTTGCCCAGGAGCGCCGGCACCTGCGAGGGGTTCGTGCACTCGAGCTCGATCACCTCGCCCGCGTGCAGGTGCCCGACCCGGTCGTCCTTGTCCTGGAGCCGGACCGCGCCGGCAACGAGCCGGCCTCCGGCCCCGTGGGCCATCACCCACTGTCCGACGCTCGGGCCGCTCGAGGCATAGAGGAAGTGATGGCCGTAGCCGAGCAGCCCCATCAGATCATGCAGCCGGTCCCGGGCCCCGATCCAGCGGACGAGCCCGCCGTCGGGGAGGCGCGGCACCGCCTGATCGCCGTACTCCGCAACGACGACGGGCTCCGCCGGGTAGGCAGCCTGCTCCATCGCGAACGACGCGCGGATGCCGCGCTCGGCGAGATCGTTGGCGATCGTCGGGATCTCGCTCGCGGGCGCGTCGACGAGCACCCCGACCTCGGGGCGCGTCGTCGCCACCGCGGTGACCGGGCGCATGTGCACGAAGTGCGAGACGAGGCTGTAGGAGGCGCCGGTGGTGAGCGTCCAGCTCAGGACGAGGACCGCGGCGGTCCCCGCCAGGGCAGCCCGGGCGGTCCGTACGCGCCAGACCGGCAGAGCCGTCGAGCGGCGCTCGTTGCTGAGGATCAGCGACGCGGTCGACGGCCGGCGCGCGAACGAGCCGTTCGGCTCGGGGCGATGCTCGAGCGCACGGTCGAGTGCCGGCGCGATGTCGGTAACCGTCTTCGCCACCTGGGCCAACCCGAACTTCACGAGCGCCTGGTTCGAGACGCGGACGTGGCCGTAGCCGAAGCCGTAGGAGATCACCGGGCAGCCGCGGATGATCGCCTCGAGCACGGTCAGCCCGGCGCTCGAGTGCACGAGCGCATCGCTGGCGGCGAGCACGTCGCCCATTCGGTCGGTGAAGCCCATCACGCGCAGTCGGGGCTCGTCCCCCAACTCGCGGGACACCCGCGCCCGCAGCTTGTCGTTGCGACCGCACAGGCACAGCACGATCGCGCCCGGCACCTCGAGCGCCACGCGCGTGGCGCCGAGCAGGTCGCCGACACCCCAGCCGCCACCGGACACCGAGATCACCTTCGTGGCGTCGGTCGGCAGGCCGAGCGCACGGCGAGCGTCGTCGCGCGCGCGGGCCGCCAGGAACGCCGGCGAGGTCGGCGGCTTGGCCCAGCGGACGCTGCCGGAGCCGGCGATGCTCGCCACCTCCTCGATCGTCTCCGGATGGGTGACGAAGTGCAGGTCGACCCCCGGATGGGCCCAGAACTGCATGCCGGCAAGGTCGGTGATCGACGAGTACACCGGCACCTTCAACCGCCCGGTTCTTCGCAGCTCGCCCAGGACCGCGGTCACGCCCGGGTATGTCGAGACGATCACGTCCGGGTTGTGCGAGCGGATCAGCCGCAGCAGCCCGCGCCGGCCGAGCAGCGTGAGCATCTTCATCGAGAACCAGCGCGTCGGGGCGAACCCCATGAACAGCCGGTACTGGAGGTCGAACAGCCACGGGACCCAGCGGAACATGAACTCCGAGTTCTCGCGCAGCAAGTGGGTGAGGAACCAGCCCATCGCCGGCAGGCCGTTGACGATCGCGACCAGCGAGTCGGGATCCTCGTCGTGGAACTCGCGCGCCACCGCGCGCGCCGGCAGGTCATGGCCCTCCCCGATGTCGGCCGAGATGATCAGCACCTTGCGCGGGCCGGACTCGAAGTCGGGCTCGCCCGCGGGGATCACCGCCGCGGCCTCGCGCTCCGCGGCCCTCGCGGCGTGCTGCTGGCGCCACTCGACGTAACGGCGAACGCCCTCGGAGAACGGCGTGCGCGCCGTCCACCCGAGCTCTTCCGAAGCCCGGTCCGAGAGCACGACCTTGCCGCTGAAGTCCCCCGGGCGCGCCGGCGTGTAGACGATCTCGACGTCGCCGAGCAGCTGCTGCACGTTCTCGGCGATCTGCTTGATCGTCACGTTCTCGTCGCTGGCGAGGTTGTAGACGCGGTTGCGGGCGACGTCCGAGAGCCCGAGCGCAACCCCCTCGGCGAGGTCCTCGACGTACACGAACCGCCGCGACTGGCCGCCGTCGCCGGCGAGCGTCAGCGGCTCTCCCTTGAGCGCCTTGTTGACGAACGCCGGAATGACCGCGGCCTCACGCGCGCGTGGACCGTACGGGATGCCGAACCGCAGGATCGTGAAGTCGATCCCGTAGAGCTCCTGGTAGGCCTTGCAGTAGAGCTCTCCCGCGAGCTTCGTGCTCGTGTACAGGTGCGACGGCGCCGGCAGCAGCGTGTCCTCGTCGACGACCTCCTGCTCGCAGTCCGAGTAGACCCAGATCGTCGACGCATACACGATCCGCTTGACCCCGGCGCGCCGGGCTGCCTCCAAGACAGTCACAGTCCCGCGCGCGTTGACGCGCTCGGCGTCCTCGGGCTCGGCGTGCACATCGTTGACATCCGCGACAGCGGCGAGGTGAGCCACTGCGTCGCACGAGTGCAACGCCCGCTCGAGCGCCTCGCGGTCGGTGATCGAGCCGAGCACGGTGTCGACGCTGCCCGCCTCGTGCCAGGGGGACGGTCGCAGGTCGTAGATGACGGGCTCGTGTCCCTGCGCGCGTAGCTTGTCGACCACGTGCGAGCCGATGAACCCCGAACCGCCTGTGACCAGAACCCTCATGATTCGCTCACGTCCGGTCGGTAATACAGCGGCACGCAGGAATGGTTGCGCGCGACCCAGTCGCTGTTCGGAAGCTCCACGTGGCGGCGCATGATCCGGTGGCACGGCTGGTCGTAAACGCGGCCGGTCGAGCGGTCGAGCCACTCGAACACGATATACTTGTAGTAGCCCGAGGTCATCCCGCGGGGAAGCTCTAGCCGGCTGGGATTGACCGGATCGAGGTGCTCCGTGGCGATCTGGTTCTTCCACGCCACGATCTCGGGCAATCGCTCGATCTCGCAGAGCCCCATGGCCGCGGTGAACTCGTTCATGCGGAAGTTGAGGCCCTGGACCTCGTAGCTGGGCTTGCCGTAATTACGGAACGCGCGAGCATGGTCGACGACTTCCGGCCGGTTCGAGACGAGTACCCCGCCCTCACCGGTCGTGATCGTCTTGGTCGCATACAGCGAATAGATGCCGACGTCTCCATATGTGCCCGGCTTGCGCCCGTTCCATTCGGCGCCTTGTGCGTGGGCGCAGTCTTCGATCAGGAAGATCCTGTTCTCGGAGCAATAGTGAGCGATCTCCTCGACCTCGAACGCGAGATGGCCCCCGATGTGGACGAGGAACGCCGCTTTGGGCTTGTGCTTGTCGGCCTTGGCCTCGAAGTCTTTGAAGGACATGCACAGGTCCTCGCGATTGCAGTCCACGAACTCGACGTTCGCGCCGGCGTTGACCGCGGCGAGCGGGGTCGCCATGAACGTATTCGAGGGACACAGCACGGTCTCCCCCTTGACGCCGGCAAAGTCCAGCGCGGCCAGCGCGCCGCCCGCCCAGCTCGACATGGACAGCGCCGGGATCCCGTTGTAGAGCTCCCAGGCGGCTTCGAGGCGCGCCACCATGTCACCCTCGGACCACCGGCCGGAGTCGATCACCTCGTCGATCAGCGCGTGGAACCGCACGCGGTCGCGCGGGTCGAAGCCGATCGTGAATCGACCATAGTCGGGGACCCTGGGTTCGGGCATGTCTTCGGGGACGCTTTCTTGCGAGGAAACGGTGGTCATCGTCATGGCGCGCGCCCAGGGGCGTTGGGGATTACGCACTGCTTCGCCGGCCGGAAGCGGCAATCCCTGCACACGGCTCGCCAATCCTGTCAGGTCCTGGGGCGCTCGGGCAAGCCTGTCAGACAGGTAGGACGGTACCGATTTTCTGCCGTTTGAGTTCTCTCACGATGAGCTTGAGGGCCTCGGCGGTGCGCTCGTGAGATCGTCGAGACGAGTAAAAATCCGCATCGTGCAGGAGGATCACGTCGCCCGGGCGTAGGTTCGCGGTGGCTCGAGAGGCAATCCGCTCAGGCGTCGTAAACCGGCGCCAGTCCTTGCCCCAGCGCGACCACAGGAGCGGCTCGAGGCTGCGCTCGCGGACCGCGCGCAGGCCATCCGGGCTGTAGAGACCGTAGGGCGGCCGGTGCCAAATCGGCCGCGTCCCAGTCGCGTCTTCGATCGCCTGCAGCCCCAAGTTCACGTCGTGTTCCACGGTTTTTTGGGACAGCACCGGCTGGGGGCGGTGGCGGTAGCCGTGAAGCGCGACCAGATGGCCCCGGCCTGCGATCTCGGCCGCCAGCGACGGCCGGCGCTCGACCTGCTCGCCGACGAGAAAGAACGCCGCCTTGATGTCCGCCTCGCCGAGGATCTCGAGCACCGCCGGCGTGCCCTCGGGGTGCGGTCCATCGTCGAACGTGAGCGCCACGCCCCCCGCCACCGTCCGCTGGATGCCGAGGGCGGCCGCGGCCTGCGGGACATGTGGGGCGAGTAGGTGGCGGATCACCGTGGGGATGATGATGATTGTGTTTCGGTGGTCGCCGGCCGGCGTGATCGCCATCGAGCGGGCTGGTTCGGGGAAGCCTCGGCGGCGCCGCGGCGTCTTCGCTCGTAACGTGTTGACGCAGCGCATGCCCGACCTCGATCACTGGCTCGTCAAGCCATCGATACGCGTCGCCTACCGCCGGGAGAGCGATGCGCCGCCCGAGCGGCTGTGGGAGGCGAGCCGCGAGGTGAAGCTGAGCGACACCCGCCGGCTCGGCCGGATCGTCCGGTGGCGGATCCCGGACCTCGCGCCCGACCTCACGTTCGACGAGATGTTCCGCTCCCCGCCGTTCATCGTGCTGAGCGAAGACGCGGGACGCGCCCTGGTCTCGGGCCTCGTCGGGCGGATCTGGACGCTCCGGCGCGACTATCCGCGGCTCGGCGACCCTGAGGAGTTCCGGGAGTGGTCGACCGGCGGCACCGCGAGGGTGCTGTTCGCGAACTGGGTCGATCAGACGCCCTCGGGGCGCGCCACGCTCCAGTCCGAGGTCCGCGTCGAGGCGATCGGCGCCCAGGGCAGGATCGGGGTGGCGGCGGTCCGCCCGCTCGTGGGCGCGTTCGGCAATCTGGTCGGGAGCGATGGGATCGAGGCCGCCGTCCGCGCGGCCGAACGCCGGTAGGCTCGCGTCGTGACGTTCGGAGCTGGGACACGGTTCTTCGTCGTGCCCCACACGCACTGGGACCGCGAGTGGTACGTGCCGTTCGAGGAGTTCCAGATGCGGCTGGCGTCGGTCGTCGACGAGGTGCTCGACGTGCTCGAGTCCGACCCGAGCTTCACCTGCTTCACGCTCGACGGGCAGGCGATCGTGCTCGAGGATTACCTCGACGTCCGGCCCGAGAACGAGCGTCGCCTGCGGGCGCTGCTCGCGGCCGGCCGCCTCGAGGTCGGGCCGAGCTACATCCTCCCCGACGAGCTACTTGTCGGGGCCGAGCCGCTAGTGCGCAACCTGCTGATCGGCCGCGCCGTATGCCGGCGCTACGGCGCCGAGCCGACGCCCGTCGGCTACATGCCGGACAGCTTCGGCCATCCGCTCCAGCTCCCGCAGATCCTGGCCGGGTTCGGGATCCACTCCTTCATCTTCTCGCGCGGGATGGGCGACGAGCTGGACGAGGTCGGGGTCGTGTTCCGGTGGCGCTCGCCCGACGGCAGCGAGGTGCGCGCGTTCCAGCAGCTCCCCTCGTACAGCAACTTCAACGTTCCCGCCGATGGCGCTCAGGCGCGGATCGAGTACATCGCCGAGCAGTTCGGCCCGGCACTGCAGCGCGCCGGCGTGAAAGACGTGCTCCTGTGCGACGGCGAGGACCACCGGCGCATTCGCCACGACCTGCCGGCGCTGTGCGCACAGCTCGAGCGCCGGCTGCCGGGCACGAGTTTCGCGATCGCCGGCTTCTCCGACTACGTGGCCGCCGTCACCCCCGACGGCCTGCCGGCATACGCGGGCGAGCTGCTCGGCAGCCGCCTCCAGAACGTGCTCCGCGGCGTCAACTCGGCCCGGATGTATCTCAAGCGCGCCAACGAGTTCGCGGAACGCCGGCTGCTCGAGGTCGAGACGCTGGGCGCGCTCCGGACGCTCCAGACGGGCCAGCGGTTCCCGGTCGCCGACTTCAGGGTCGCGTGGCGGGAGCTGCTCAAGTGCCACCCGCACGACTCGATCTGCGGTTGCTCGTGCGACGAGGTCCACCGCGACATGCTCGTCCGCTACGAGCAGCTCGAGCGCACGGTGTCGCATCTGGAGCGGCGAGCGCTCCAGGCTCTCGGCGCCGGCGACGGGACCGCCGGCGTGATCAACCTCCTCCCCTGCCGCCGGCGTGGCCTCGTCGAGCTCCCCGGGCACGAGCCGGCGATGGTCGAGCTCGACGGCTTCAGCGCCCGCTCCGTCGTCTTGACCCCGGCGCCCACCACCGGCCACGAGCCCCACGACGGCCGCACGATCGAGAGCGATCTGATCCGCGTCGACGCCGCGCCTGACGGCACGGTCACGCTGCTCGACAAGGCCACCGGCAAGCGCTTCGAGCACCTCCACCGCCTCGAGGACGAGCCGGACGTCGGCGACCTCTACAACTTCTGCCCGGCCGACGGCGCCGTGCCCGGGTGGGACGAATCCGCTTCGGTTCGGGTGCTGCGAGACGGACCGGTGGTCTGGGAGCTCGAGATTCGCATGCTGACGGTGACCACGATCGTGCGGCTGCTCGCCGGCATCAGGCGGGTCGAGTTCAGGACGACGATCGACAACGCGGTGGAGGATCACCGCCTGCGCGCCGCGTTCCCGGTCCCCGAGGCGAGCGATGTGCGCGCCGAAGGACAGTTCGCGCTCGTCCACCGCCCGCTCGTCCCGCCCGCGCCGAAGACCGATTGGTGCGAGCCGCCCGACCCGACGCACCACACGCTCGGCGCGGTTGCCCTCGGACCGCTCGCGCTGCTCACGAAGGGGCTCCCCGAGTACGAGGCGCGCCAGAGCCTCACAAACGAGGCGCGCCAGAGCCTCACAAACGAAGCGCGCCACAACCCCACAAACGCCGGCGCCGAGCTGTGCCTGACGCTGCTTCGCTGCGTCGGGATGATCTCGCGGCCCGGCGGCGAGATCGCCACCCGGCCGGTCTGCGCCGGCCCGCCGACCCAGACGCCCGACGGCCAGTGCCTCGGCCGGCACGAATTCGAGTACGCACTGCTCCCCGGCGCGGACGAGCTCGACGATGCCGAGCTGCTCCGCGCGTCCCAGGACTACCGCTGCGGGTTCCTGATCACCTCGCAACCCGCGACCCTCGACCCTCCGATGACCATCGACGGCGACGTGGTGTTCTCATGCCTGAAGGGCGCCGAGGACGGCGACGGGCTGATCCTCCGCTGCTTCAACCCGAACGCCTCGCCGGCGAGCGTGAGGATCTCCGGCGAGTTCGACATCTCCCGCGCGCGCCTCGACGAGAGCAAGGACGAACGCGCGCGAGGCGTCGAGCTGAGGCCCGGCGAGATCGCCACCTTCCGCCTGAGACCGTCCGATGAAGCCCGCGCGCCAGGGGCAGGGTAGGGGCGGCTCCCTACCCCCGGCTGCGCGGCTCCCTACGACTGCGACGAGCTACGGGGCACGGCGATGAAAATCGCCCGCACGTTCCCGGTCGAAGTGCTCGTCCCAGTCCCGGTCGACTGGCAATGGCCCAGCCGGCCGCCGATCACCTTGACCAGGTCCCCGGCAGCCGGCGGGTTGGCGCCCTGACCGAAGAACACCTTGGCGTTGGTGAACGTGTACGTCACGTCCGTGGTCTGCTGCGTCGGCTGGGTAGTCGAGCCTGACTTCCAGCCGGCGTGATGCGCCTGGACGGCCGGCTTCGACACCGTGATCGAACCGCTGTACGTGTTCGTGCCGGTCTGGGTCGCGGTCCAGCTGACCAGAGTCCCGAACTTGGAGCGTCCGAACGAGCGGCCGCGGCGCCCGAACCGGGCGAACTGCCCGTGATCGCTGCGGAACCCGTGATCGCTCACGGACTGAGCTCCCTGCTGATCCCTCACCTGGTTTCCCTGCCGATTCGTGCAAGCCTGCGCGACCGCGGGTCCGGTCATGGCAAGTGCACCGATCGCCGTTGCGATCCCTACTTTGGCATTGATTTTCATCGCGCCTCCTCGCGTTGTCGGCTTTCAACGCGTTACACGTGCGAGACCGGCGAAGGTCAGGAACTACTTGTCGTGCCCGACTGCACGACCTCGCGGCGAGCCCTCGCCTCCCGCCGCGCCCTGGCCCCCGGCCGCGCCCTGGCCCCCGGCCTCGCCGTGGCCGCCGCTCCCACCGTGGTCATCGCCCCTACCTCGTCCACCACCCCCGGCATGATCGTCGTGACCGCGCTCGCCGGCGTAGCCGACCAGCGTGTCGTGACGGATGCGGATGCCCGACACGGCCCCGTGTCCGTGACGCGCCTCCGAGCGTCTCCCGTACGAGCCCCAGTCGCCGTCGACCCGACCATGAGCGCGGGTACCCCACTCCCCCCGGTCGGCAGCCATCGGCCGATGCCGCCCGACCGCCCAACCGTGCGGGTGCGAGTAGACGAGCCCGACGTGGCGGTCCGCCCCCGCGCCGGTCCGCGTACCGCGCGGAGTCGTCGAGCCCGCTTTCGACGAGCTCGCACGGGCAGTCACGTGGTGAACCGGGGTCGGCCTGGGCGGCGCCACCGGCGCCGAATGCGACCTCGCCGGCCGCCGGGACGAGTCGATCCGCACCACCGCCGCCACGCCGCCGACGGTGACCGCCGCGGTGGCGAGCACCGATGCGGTGGCGAATCCCTTCGAGACGATCGCGACGCCGGCGGCCTTGCCCGCGGTGCTCGCGGCCGCGGCTCCGCCGGTCGCGGCACCGCCCGTGCCGAGCGCACCACCGCCCGCGCCACCACCGATCGCCGACTCCATCGCCCGCGCCAGCACCACAGCGGACGCCACCGCCGGGAGGACGGGAACGATCGCGCGCATCTCCACCTGGCGAGCCCCGATCGCGGCCGCGAACGCCGAGCACGACGCGCAGTCGCGCAGGTGCCCCCGCACGCGCCGACCGCGCAGGACGCGGCGGTCGCCGTCGGAGATCGCTCGGCAGACGTCAGCGCACGCCATCACTCGTCCCTCGGCGCACTCGGCGATCCCCCGCCGGGCTTCGAAGATCGCCTGTTTGACCGCTCCGGGGGAGATCTCGAGCGCGACCGCGATCTCCTCGTGCGAGAGCCCGCTCAGCTCGCGCATCACCAGCGCGCTCCGCGCCCGTTCGGGCAGTGACGCCAGATCTCCGAGCAGCATCTCCAGACGCGCCCGCGCGCCGGCCTGATCCTCGGCCGAGGCCGCTACCGGAAGCGCCGCCTCGGCGAGCGGCTGCTCGTCGCGCCGGCGCCGGCGCATCACGGAGATCGCCTCGTTGTGCGCGATCCGGAACAGCCACGGGCGCAGCGGCGCGCTGCGCTGGTCCCGTTGCAGCGCCGACAGCGCGCGCGTGAACGTCGACTGCAGCGCATCTTGCGCGTCGGCATCGTCCTTGAGGATCGAGCGGCAATAGCGGTACAGCGTCTGGTGGTAGCGGTCGTACACGGCCGCGAACGCACGCTCGTTGCCGCGGGCGGCGAGCCGCGCCAATCCCTCGTCCCCGAGCCGCGGCAGCCGGACCGCCGGCCACGTGGTCGTCTCGACTCTCCATTTGTTATGAGCGACGCTCGCGCGCACTAAGAGTCAGGACCTTGTTCGAGCTCGGATTCCGACCGGAGGTCGCACCGACCTCCCCGGCGGTACCCGCTGACGCGGGCGCCAAGCATGCCACGAACCTGATTCGCGCGAAACATTGCGACGTTTGTGCAACAACCGGACGTTTCCGCCCGCGCCCGGTCTAATGTCACGGACGTGTCCGTGTTCGAGGCCGAGGTGACCGTCCGTCGCACCCGGTTCGCCAGCGAGGAGACGGGCTGGGCGGTGGTCGAGGCGGCGGGCGAGGACGGCACCCCGGTCGTGCTCGTCGGCCCGCTCGTCCACCTCGAGGACCACGAGCGCGCCCGCGTCGTCGGGACGTGGGTGAAGGACAGCCGCTACGGGCCGCAGGTGAAGGTCACCGAGGCAACGCCGCTCGGGCCGACGGACGCCGACGGCCCGGTGGCAATCGCGTACCTGGTCCGGGTCAGGCACGTCGGCGTCAAGCGCGCGACTCGGCTCGTCGAGACCTACGGCGCCGGCGCGGTGTTCGACGTCATCGACCGCGACCCGTACGCGGCGTTCACCGCGGCCGGCATCCGCAGTGTCAGGGCCGCCGAGGCAACGAGCTCCTGGGAGGGGCTCCGCGTCACGCGGCGCCTCCATCTCCTGCTCGCCCCGCACGGCCTGGCGTATCTCGCGGCGCGGATCCGCGAGACCTACGGGGATGGCGCTCACCGGATCGTGTCCGAGCGTCCGTATGAGCTGACGAGCGTGTTCGGCGTCGGCTTCCTGATCGCCGACCGGATCGCGCGGCGGCTCGGCGTCGAACCGGGCAGCCCCGACCGCGCCCGCGCCGCGGTGCTGCACGTGCTGTCGGAGGCCGAGCGCGGCGGCAGCACATGCCTGCCGCTCGACCTGCTCCTCTCCTCGGCCGGCGAGCTGCTCGGACCACCCGGAATCGACGAGCCGGCGATCGACGAGCTCGTCGAGGCCTCCGATCTCGTCCGCGACGAGCAGTGGATCTACCGGATGCAGACCGCCGAGCTCGAGGCGGAGCTGGCCGAGCGCGTCCACGAACTGGTCGATGGCCGCGCCGGCGACCGCCTCAGCGATCCGGGCGCGGATCCGCAGTCGACGCTGACCGGCGAGCAGCTGACCGGCGTCCGCAACTCGTTCACGCACCGCCTGTCGCTGATCACCGGGGGTCCCGGGACCGGCAAGACCGCCTCGATCCGGACGATCGCCACGCTGGCCGCGGGTCAGGGAGCGCGCGTGCTGCTGGTCGCCCCGACCGGGCGCGCGGCGATCCGGATGCACGAGGCGAGCGGGATGCGCGCCACCACGGTCCACTCGGCCCTCGGGTGGATTCCGGGCGAGGGCCCCACCCACGACGAGCACGACCCGCTGAGCTGCGACCTGCTGATCGTCGACGAGACGTCCATGGCGAACCTCGAGCTGTTCGTCGCACTCCTGCGCGCGGTCGGCCCCAAGGCGCACCTGGTGCTCGTCGGCGACGCCGATCAGCTCGCCCCGGTCGGCGCCGGCAAGCCGTTCGCCGAGCTGGTCGCCTCGGGCTCGGTGCCGACGACGCGGCTGACCCACATCTTCCGCCAGGCGGCAGGGAGCATGATCGTGCAGGGCGCGCACGCGATCCGCCGCGGCGAGGCGCCGAGCTTCGCACCGTCCGAGCAGATGCGCCGAGACCTGTTCCTGATCGAGCGCCCCAGCGCCGCCGCCGCGCTCGAAGAGATCGTCTCGCTCGTGTCCGAGCGGCTCCCCGCCCACTACAGCGTCGATCCCGCGCGCGACATCCAGGTGTTCGCGCCCGTGTACCGCGGCGACGTCGGAATCGACGCGCTCAACGTCGCGCTGCGCGACCGGCTCAACCCAGACGGCCGGCCGGTCCGGGGCGGCCGGCTCCGGATCGGCGACAAGCTGATGATGACCGGACGCAACCTGCACGACCTCGGGTTGATGAACGGGACGCTGCTGCGACTGCTCGACGAGACCGGGCCCGAGCGCGCGGATCGAGACGACCCCGAGGACGACCCCACAGGCGGCGCCACGGACAGGACGCCCGCGGACGAGGCCGCCCTGATCCTCGGCGCCGACGAGGGCACGATCTTTCGCCTCCCGCCCGAGCAGGCCGATCGCCTTCAGCTTGCGTACGCCTGCTCGGTCCACCGCGGCCAGGGGATCGAGCTCCCCGTGGCGGTGATCGTGGCCCACCCCGCCGCCGGCGCGTTCTTCCTGCGCCGGGAGATGCTCTACACCGCCGTGACCCGGGCGAAGCTCGCGACCGTCATCGTCGGCACCCGCGAGGTCGTCGCCCGCGCGGCCCGGACACCCGACACCGGGAGACGCTACAGCCGGCTCGGCGAGCGCCTGCTTCGCCCGACGGCGTCGACCCCATAATCTTGACTCACGTTGGGAGCGTCCGCCGAAACCTCGCCGTCCCCGCGCAAACGACACGCGCTCGAGCTGTTCTCCGGCCTCCCGCGTGCTTACGATCGGATGGGCGCAGCGCTCAGCTTCGGCCAGGATCCGCGCTGGCGCGCCACGCTCGTCGATCAGGTCAACCCTCTCCCCGGCCAGCGGGTGCTCGACGTCGCCACCGGCACCGGGATGGTCGCGTTCGCGCTCGCGCGGCGCGGCTGCGAGGTCGTTGGTCTCGACCAGAGCCCGGACATGCTGGCCACCGCCCGGCGCCATCTCGACGAGGACAACCCGAGGCTGGCGCCCCGAATCACGTTCCTACGGGGCCAGGCGGAGGCGCTCCCGTTCGACGACGGCGAGTTCGATGCGCTCACGTTCACGTATCTGCTCCGCTACGTCGACGACCGAGCGGCGACGATGCGCGAGCTCGCCCGGGTGGTCAAACCGAACGGCCGCATCGGGATGGTCGAATTCGGGGTGCCCGCGTCGAAATCCCTGCGCGCGGCGTGGCGGGTGTACACCCGCGTGGGGTTGCCGATCCTCGGACGCGCCGTGTCGTCGGCATGGTTCGAGGTCGGCCGCTTCCTCGGGCCGAACATCGAGGATTTGTACGCGCAGGAGCCGGACCTCGCGGACCTGTGGCGACGATCCGGTATCGAGCAAGTCGAACAGCGAAACATGAGCTTCGGAGCCGGGCTCGTGATGTTTGGCATCAGGAACGGTCGTGGCGAGCGCACCGGGTGAGCTGCGCCGTCCGGCGTTCTACGCGCTGCGGTCGGGCGGCTGGCGCGACCTGGTCACGCTGCTCCACCCTCCGTACACGGCCTGGCACCTCAGCTACGTGGCGCTCGGGGCGGTGGCCGCGCCGCACATCTACGCGAACCGGCTCGCCGCCGCGCTCGCGGCGTTCTTCCTCGCCGTGGGGATCAGCGCCCACGCCCTCGACGAGCTCCACGGCCGTCCCCTCCAAACCAAGCTCAGCCGCTCCACGCTGATCGCCCTGGCGGTGATCGCCTTCGCCGGCGCGATCGGCATCGGCATCGTCGGGATCATCGTCGTCTCGCCGTTGCTCGTGCCGCTCGTGCTGGTCGGCGGGCTGCTGGTGCCCGCCTACAACCTCGAGCTCGCCGGCGGCCGCTTCCACAACGACACCTGGTTCGCGCTCGCCTGGGGCGGGTTTCCGGCGTTCACCGGCTACTTCGTCAACGCGCTCGCGATCCGCCCGGCCGGCGTGCTCGTGGCCGGTGCCTGTTGCCTGCTGAGCGTGGCCCAGCGCCGGCTCAGCACTCCGGTGCGGCGGCTGCGGCGCGACACCGTCGAGGTGACCGGCCAGCAGCGCCTGCGCGACGGCCGCGTGATCGAGCTCACGAGCGCCGGACTGTCGGCCCCGCTCGACGGCGCGCTCAACGCGCTGTGGATTGCATTGGTCCTGCTCGCCGCCGGGCTGGTCGTTGTGCACCCCTAGTAGTTAAATAGCGCCAGCAGCCACGACGAGATTGGGGGTCGGGCGACGTGCCAGGGCGGGCGCGGCGACGCAGGACAGGAGACCGGGCCGGGACCGGGCCGGGGTGTCGAAGACGACACCAGGGTGATCACAACATGCATGGCCAGAGGCTGAAAATCTCGCCATGTGGCTGGTCGATGAAGACGTGACGCTCGAAGGTCTCGGGACCGGGGTGGCGCCGGCGCGCGCGCGTCGGCGTCGTGGCATCCGCGTGGGCGCCGTGCCGGCGTGGGTCCGTGACCGGCTGGCGACCACGCCGGGCCGGCTCGTTCTGGTCTCGATCCTGGTCGTCGTCGGCGCCGTCTGCTTCGGCGCGATCGCCACCGGGGCCGAGCAGTCACGCGAGCGCGCCGCCAAGGCGGCCCAGAACCAGACCGAGCCGCTCCTGGTCCAGGCCAAGAATCTGTACACGTCGCTGTCGGACGCAAACGCGACGGTGGCGACGGGGCTGCTGGCCGGCGGCGTCGAAACGGCGGCAAGCCGAAACCGCTATCTGAGCGACGTGGCCGTCGCCTCAGACGCGCTGTCGGCGCTGACCCGGGAGGCGGGAACGGCGGCGAACGCCCAGGCGGAACTCGGCGCGATCGCGACTGGGCTTCCCACCTACACCGGGCTGATCGAGACGGCGCGGGCCAACAACCGACTCGGATACCCGATCGGCGCCGCCTATCTGCGCCAGGCGGCGTCGCTGATGACATCCCAGCTGCTTCCGGCCGCCGATCATCTCTACACGACCGAAGCGGAGCGCCTGAACCAGGATTACCGGACCGGGACCGCGACTTCGACGCTGGTCACGTTCGTGGTCGCCGGCGCCGCCGCGGTGATCCTGCTCCTGCTGACGCAGTGGTACCTGACCCGGATCAGCCGCCGGATCCTCAACGTCCCGCTGGTCGTGGCCATGGTGGCGGTGTTGGGCGTGTCCGTGTGGGGAATAGTCGCGCTGGTCAGCGCGCAGAACGCGCTCCGGACCGCCCAGCAAAAGGGCTCTGACTCGGTCGAGGCGTTGTCGGCGGCGACCGTGCTGCTCTCCCGCGCCCAAGGCGACCTGAGCCTGGTGCTCGTCAACCGCGGCACCGACACGATCGATCCGCTCGACTTCATCGCGGTCAGCGGGGCGCTCGCGCGCCCAGGGGGCCTGATCGGCGAGGTCTCGACGCTGGCGCAGCGAACCGGGACGACCACGGCCGCTCAGAGGTTCCGCGACGAGTACGCCGCGTATCAGGCCAAGGCCCATCAGATGAGCCAACTCGAGAACGGAGGCCAGCTGACGACCGCGATCGCGCTCGCTCCTGCGGCATCAAACATCTCCCAGCAGATGAGCCACGACCTCGCGCAGCAGATCGACGCCGCTCAGGGGCGGTTCACGCGGGCTGCCGCAGATGCCACCTCCTCGCTCGACGGGCTGGCGTTCGCGATCCCGCTGATCTCCGTGCTCGCCGCCGTGCTGGCGCTGATCGGGCTCCGGCAGAGGATCAACGAGTACCGATGAGACGACCGCTCCGCCACCTCGCGGGACTCGTGCTGCTTGCGGCGATGCTCGCGGGTTGTGGCGCGACGTCGGACCACGCGCTGAACCTGACCCTCGGCGCGCTCGCCACCCGGACCCCGGCGGGGACGCCGTCGTCGAGCACTCCGAACCCCAACTGCGAGCACAAAACGGCGAGCCTGCGTCCGCCGGCAACGCTGCCCGCCCCGAACCACATGCCCGCCGCCAGCTTCATGGCCAAGATCCAGAAGCAGGGCTATCTCATCGCCGGCGTCAACGCGGGGCTCTACAAGTTCGGCTACCTGAACCCCGCCACCGGGAACATCGAGGGCTTCGAGATCGACCTCGTGGACCAGCTGGCCGCGGCGATCTTCGGCACCGCCAGGGGCCACGTCCGGCTGGTCGCGCTGACCGTGCCCCAGCGACTTCCGTTCGTCGAGCAGGGCAAGGTCGACATCGTCGTCGACGCGATCACGATCACCTGCTACCGGCGCACGCTGGCCGACTTCTCGGCGGTCTATTACGACGCGACGCAGCGACTGCTGGTGCCGGCGACCTCAAACGTCGACGGCATCCAAGCGCTCGCCGGCAAGAAGGTCTGCGCGAGCGCGCAGTCGACGCCGATCCAGGTGATGGACGCAATGCCTGAGCGCTATCGCCCGCGCCCGGTCGGCCTCCCTCAGGCGATCGACTGCCTGGTCGCCATGCAGCAGGGACGCGTTGCCGGGATCTCCACCGACTCTTCGATCCTGCTCGGCTTCAAGGCGCAGGACCCGAGTACGAGGATCGTCGGAACAAGCCTCGGCGACGTGCCCTACGGCATGGCGATCAACAAGTCCGACCCGGACTTCGTGCGCTTCGTCAACGGAGTACTCGCGCAACTCGAGCGCAACGGGACGTGGCAGCGGCTCTACGCGAAGTGGCTCCCCCCGGCCCAGTTCGGACCGATCCAGTCCCCTCCGACCGCACAGTACGACGGTTGACATGGGCCGCGACGATCCCACCCAGGAGCTGAGCCACCTCCGGGAGGCGTGCGACCGTGTCGCCGCCAATCTGGTCGAGCTCGAGCTCGACTCGAGTCGCCAACTGCTCGACGTCAGCGCGCTCACCGGGCGGTCGGCCGACCGCTGGGCGCGGGCAAGCGCCGCGCTGACCGACCTGTGGGGGTGGCAGGGCCAGCTCAAGCAGCTGGTCGAGCGCGCGGAGAAGCTGCGCGGTCCATGGCGGGCGAGCGAGCTCTCCTCCCTGCTCGACGGGGAGTCGATCGAGCTGACCAGATCGGAGGTCCCGCTGGCCGAGCGCGACCTCCTGGGCAGTTCGGAGATCACGGTCCGCTGCACGCCCGAGCAGCTGCTCGCGCGTATGTCCGGGGCGTTCGACGAGGTCAAGACCGTCGTGGCCGGTTTCGGGGAGGCCTGGGGTGCGCTGACTCCCCGCGTGACCGCCGCGCAGGCGGCGCTCGAGCAGGCGGAGGCCCTCGCGGCCGGGCTCGGCGAAGCCCACCGGCGTGACCTGGACGACGCGGCGCTCGAGACCGCACGCCTCGCGACCTCGGCCAGCTCCGACCCGCTCGCGACCGTGCCCGGCGAGCTCGACCGGCTGATCGGCTCGCTGCACGAGATCCGGCGCGATCTCGACGCGACGGCCACGCTCCGGCGCGACTTCGACGCGAACCTCGACACCGCGCGCGCTCTGCTGGCGGACTTCGAGACGGCGGCCGGCGAGGGGCGCGCCGCGCACGAGGAGGCCGTGCTGAAGGTCTCGGTTCCGGCGGCGCGTGAGGTGCCCGTGCGAACGGACGATCTCGGCGCCGAGCTTGACGAGATAGCCAAGCTGGCCCACTCGGGCGCGTGGCGAGAGGCCCGAAGCAGGCTCGACGCGTGGACGTCGCGGACCGAGGCGCTGCTGCTCGGAGCGCGGCGGGCCGCGCGCGCCAGCCGGGCCCCGCTCGAGGCGCGTAACCAATTCAGAGCGCTGCTCGAGGCCTATCAGGTGAAGGCCAGGCGGCTCGGGGTCGTCGAGGATCCGGAGCTCGAGCAGACCTTCTCCCGCGCGCACAAGGCCCTTTACATGGCTCCGACCGACCTGGCGCTCGTCGCCCAGCTCGTCCGCCGCTACCAGGAGCTGATCGGTTCCGCCCAGGAGGCGCCGAGATGAACTGCGCGCGGAACGGATGCACGGGGACGATCGTCGACGGCTACTGCGACGTGTGCGGGATGGCCCCCGCCCGCCCGGCCGCGGAGGTTGTTCCAAGTAGTCCCTCGATGACGGGGCAACCGCCGTCGAGCGCGCTGACGGCATCGACGCTCGGCTCGTCACGACGAGCGACGACCGGTCGGACCCGCGCGAGCGCGCGAGCACACCTCGGGGCCGGGCTCGTCGAGATCGAATCGGTTCCGTCCCGCGATCCGGCGGACGCCGTTCTCGGGGCGGCCGCGGTCGTGCCCGAGAGCCGCCGCTTCTGCTCCCGTTGCGAGGAGCCGGTCGGCCGCGGCCGCGACGGCGCGCCCGGACGCACCTCGGGGTTCTGCCGCAAGTGCGGGACAGCGTTCTCGTTCGAGCCCCAGCTCAGCGCCGGCGTCGTCGTCGCCGGGCAGTACGAGGTGGTCGGCTGCATCGCCCACGGCGGCATGGGGTGGATCTACCTCGCGCGGGACCGCAACGTGTCCGACCGCTGGGTCGTGCTCAAAGGCCTGCTCAACTCGAGCGACGACGACGCGATGGCCGCGGCGCTGGCCGAGCGCCGCTTCCTGGCCGAGGTCGAGCACCCGAACATCGTGAAGATCTTCAACTTCGTCCAGCACGAGAGCTCCGGCTACATCGTGATGGAGTACGTCGGCGGGCTGAGCCTCAAGCAGATCCTCACCGCGCGCCGGGACGCGAACGGCGGCGCGCCCGACCCGCTCCCGCCGGCGATGGCGATCGCGTACGTGCTCGAGATCCTGCCCGCGCTCGGCTACCTGCACCGCCTCGGGCTTCTGTTCTGCGACTTCAAGATCGACAACGTCATCCAGACGCAGCATTCGCTCAAGCTGATCGACCTCGGCGGCGTGTACCGGATGGACGACCCGGCGGCGTCCGTGTTCGGCACGGTCGGCTACCAGGCGCCCGAGATCGTCTCCTCCGGTCCGTCGATCGCGTCGGACCTGTTCACGGTCGCCCGCACGCTCGCGGTGCTGTGCTTCGACTTCCGCGGGTACCAGAGCAACTTCCGCTTCACGCTTCCGCCGCGCGAGTCGGTCCCGGTGCTCGAGCGCTACGACTCGCTCTACCAGTTCCTGTTGACTGGCACCGCCCCCGATCCCGACGACCGCTTCCAATCGGCCGAGGAGATGGCCGACCAGCTCTACGGCGTCCTGCGTGAGGTCGTGAGCGATCAGGAGGGGCGCACCGTGCCGGCGGCGAGCAAGCTGTTCACTGGGCCGGTGCGAGGCGGCAACGAGCGCCCCGATCGGCGTGTGCTCCCACGTCCGCTCGTCGACCGGGACGACCCGGCCGCGGGCTACCTGGCGACGATCACGTCAACCGACCCGCAGCAGATGATCGCCGACCTCCGGGCGGCCCCGGACAGGACCACCGAGGTCGTCCTGCGACTCGCTGCCGAGCTGATTGAGGTCGGCGACTGGACCTCGGCCGAGGAGGCGCTGGCGGAGGTAGAGACGGTCGATCGGTGGGAGTGGCGCGTCGCCTGGTACCGCGGCGTGATGAATCTGGCGAGGGAACGGTTCGGCGACTCCAGGGTGAGCTTCACGTCCGTGTATCGATCGCTGCCCGGGGACCTGGCGCCCAAGCTCGCGCTCGGTATGGCCTGCGAGTCGGGAGCCGGGACGATCGCTGAAGCCGCCGGCTGGTACGAGATCGTGTCGCGCACCGACCCGGCGTACACCGCCGCCACGTTCGGCCTAGCGCGGTGCCGGCTGGCGGCTGGTGAGCGGGCCGGCGCGCTCGCCGCCTACGACCGGGTGCCCGACTCCTCGAGCGCCTATGTCGAGGCGCAGACGGCCCGGATTCGGTGCCTCGCGGAGACCAACGGAACGGGAGCGACCACCGCCGACGATCTGCTGGTGGCCGGCTCGATCCTCGAGATCCTTCCGGTCAGAGGAGAGCAGCGCGTGCGCCTGGCGGCCGACGTGCTGGAGGCGGCGCTCGCGCTGGTCCAGAGGGGCGGAGCGTTCGATGACGGTCGCGCCAGCCTGCTCGGCTACCGGTTCGCCGAGCGCGACCTGCGCTCCGGGGTCGAGCGCTCCTACAGAGAGCTCGCCCGGTGGTCGGCCAGCAGTGCGGAACGGATCGAGCTGGTCGATCACGCCAACCAGGTTCGACCGCGGACCTGGACATGACAATCAAGGAGGGGACGTGAGCACAGAGGACGTTGATGTGAGCACGGAAGACGGCATTTCCTGTCCCTCGTGCGGAGCGCCCCTGCAGGCCGGAGACCGGTTCTGCGAGCGATGCGGCGCCCGCATCGAGGACGAGCGGCAAACCGACGGCGCGGCCAGGCGGGTCGAGCTCGACCTCGCGATCGCGGCCGCGGTCAGCGATCAAGGGCTCGTTCACCATCGCAACGAGGACTCGTTCCACATCGAGGTGACCGGCGAGCGAGACGTGGCGGTGGTCGTGTGCGACGGGATCTCGTCCGCGAGCGCCGGCAATATCGCCGCTCGGGATGCCGCCGGCGCTGCCGGCGCCGTCCTCGCGCAGGCGATCTCCGATCCCGACAAGGACGCGGGCCAGGCGATCGTCGACGCGATCCAGGCTGCCGTGGACGCCGTGATCCAGGTCGAGTGGACGACGCGGGTCAAGCGCGTGGATCCGTCGTGCACGCTCGTCTGCGCCGTGTGCCGGGGTGCCGACATCACGGTCGGCTGGGTCGGCGACAGCCGCGCGTACTGGTTCGATCGCGAAGAATCCCACCAGCTCACGGTCGACGACTCGTTCGCGGAGGAGGGGATCGCCAAGGGCCTGCTCACGCCCGAGCAGGCGGCGAAGAGCCCGTTCCTGCACTCGATCACGAACTGGGTCGGTCCGGATGCCCCTGAGCGTCCGCCGCGAACCGTCTCGCTGCGCCCCGAGCGTCCCGGGCGTCTGCTGCTGTGCACCGACGGGCTGTGGAACTACGCCCCCAGCGCGAGCGAGCTCGGCCGGCTGATCGATGCGCTGCCGGACGGGGCTGCGCCCGCGGCGGTCGGGCGCGCACTCGCCGACACCGCGAACGAACGTGGGGGCCACGACAACATCACCGTGGCGGTGGTCGACATCGATCCGTAGGGCCTTGAAGAGGGGAGTCAGATGAGCACCTTCAGCACCGAGTGCGACCAGAACGAGTACCTGCCGCTGGGCGGCTCACAGGTCAACGCGATCGTGACCGTCACCTCCGACGGCGCCGCCGGCGAGTGGAGCCAACCCGACGCCGCCGAGATCGTGATCCTCGACACGTCGGGTTCGATGGGCGCGCCCCGCCGGAAGCTCGAATCGGCACGCGAGGCTACGAGCGTCGCGATCGACTGCATCCGGGACGGCGTGGCGTTCGGAATCATCGCCGGCACGGATGCGGCGCACGCTGTGTATCCAACCGATGGAACGCTCGCGATCGCCTCCGAGCTCGCGCGATCCGAGGCCAAGCGCGCGCTCCGCCGGCTGAGCGCTGCGGGCGGGACGGCGATCGGATCGTGGCTGACGCTCGCGGGGACGCTGTTCGCGACCGTGCCCGGCCGTTCGTGCCACGCGATTCTGCTCACCGACGGCGAGAACCAGCACGAGACCGATGAGCACCTGAACGGGGTGCTCGGCGAGCTCGAGGGGCGGTTCCAGTGCGACTGCCGCGGCGTCGGCACCGACTGGCAGGTGAGCGAGCTTCGCCGGATTGCGTCGGCGCTGCTCGGGAGCGTCGACATCATCGCCAGGCCCGAGGACATGGCCGCCGACTTCCGCTCGCTGATGCAGACCGCGATGGGCAAATCGACCGGCAACGTGTCGCTTCGGCTGTGGACGCCGCAGGGAGCAAGCGTCGCGTTCGTCCGCCAGGTGGCGCCGACCGTCGAAGAGCTGACGGACCGCGCCGTGCCGGTCGACCCGCAGACCGCCGACTATCCGACCGCGACCTGGGGCCGCGAGTCACGCGACTACCACCTCTGCATCAACGTGAATCCGGGCGAGGTGGGCGACGAGATGCTCGCCGGCCGGGTCAGCCTCGTCGAGGGGGACGAGACACGCGCGACGGCGCTCGTCAGGGCCATCTGGACCGACGAGCAGCAGCTGTCGACGGAGATCAACGGGAAGGTCGCCCACTACACGGGCCAGGTCGAGCTGGCCGCGTGCATCCAGGAGGGGATCGCTGCTCGCAAGCAGGGCGACCTCGCGACCGCGACGTTCAAGCTCGGGCGCGCCGTCAGGCTCGCAAATGAGAGCGGCCACGCCGACACCATGAAGCTGCTCCAGGGGGTGGTCGAGGTCGATGACGCGGCGACCGGGACCGTCCGGCTCCGCCGCGACGTCGCGACGGTCGACGAGATGTCGCTCGACACGCGCTCGACGATCACCGTGCGCGTGGGTCCCGGCGCGGCATGAGCGTCGTCTGCCCGCGCGGCCACGAGTCCCAGGCGACCGACTACTGCGATCAATGCGGCGCCTTGATCGCCGGCGAGATCACCGCGGTGCTGCCGGTCGTCGAGGAGGTTGACACCTCGCCGGCTGCCCGCCGGGAGCCGTGCCCCGTTTGCGGCGCCGCGCGCTCGGGCGAGGACCGCTACTGCGAGGGCTGCGGTTTCGACTTCCACGGACCGCCGCCGGCGCCGGCGCCAGCCGGATGGGAGGCGATCGTCTCGGCCGACCGCGTCCAGTTCGATCGTCTCGCGGTCGACGGCGTGTCGTTCCCGGCCGATTACTCCGAGCAGCGCTTCGTCCTGGGCGACGGCGAGAGCCGGATCGGGCGGAGCCGCGGGCATGCAGACGAGCGCGCCCCCGAGATCGACCTGGCGGCGGCGCCCGTCGACCCGGGCATCTCCCGCCTGCACGCCATGCTCGAGCGCCGGGGAGACGGCGGGATCGTCGTCCGCGACCTCGGCTCGACCAACGGTACGATGATCAACGACGATCCGAAGCCGATCGACCCACACACGGCCATCCCGCTGGTCGACGGCGATCGCGTCCGCGTAGGCGCGTGGACGACGATTACGGTGCGCAGGCGGTAGTGGTCGTGAGCGACCACTAGAAGTCGTGCGGGGAGAGCAGACCCGAGCCGCGCACGATCGCGACCAGCTGCTGGCGCTTCTCGTTCTGAGGCAGGTCGCCGAGCTCGAACCGGTCGAACAGGTGCCGCATGTGGGCCTTGACGGCGTCGACGCTCAGGTGCACCTCGGCGGCGATCTGCGGGTTGGTCGCCGGGGTGGCCGACCCGGACTCGACCGGCCGGCAGAGCGCGATCAGCAGCTTCCGCTGGGTCTCGGTCAAAGGAATCGCGGCCGGTGATTCGAGCGCCCGGGCGGTCGATTGACTGCCCGGGTCGCTCTCGGGTTCGCGGTACACGACCCGGGTCTGGCCGAAGTACATGTGGTCCTTGTCCTCCAGGCGGTGGCGGCCGTGGATGCGGCTGCCGTTCACGAACGAGCCGTTGAGCGCCAGACCGTCGTCGATCAGCGTCCACTCCCCGCCGACCGGCTCGAGCATCGCGTGCGCGCGCGAGACCTCCGCGTCCCAGGTGAGCGGGACGTCGGACTGATCGCGGCGACCGATCGTCACGCGCGTGTGGTCGGCGGTCAGCATCAGGATGTGCTGCTCGCCGGCGTCGTCCAGCCAGTACAGGAACGGAATACCTGTCCGTTCGGCCTCGATCCGCTCCTTCAGGTGGCGGGGCGAAACCAATCGCGTCTCGTACGGGTCGGGCATGGCGAGGCGCAGCATCTCACGACGATGGCCCGGATTCCATTGGAATCCGGGCCATCTGTACGAGGCGCCCTGCGCGCGGAACCGGCGCCTAGCTGACGTCGGTGAACTGGACCGGCCCCGAGTCGCATTGGTCGCTCTGGCCGCTTGACGAGATATAGGTCTCCTGGACGCGCCAGGTCCCGCTCAGCATCGTGTGCTTCGGGTTGAGCTTGGCGTTGAGCGTGTCCGTTCCGCCTTCAGTCCCGCCACCCGAGACCGCGGTGGGTGCCTGGGCGAAATCGGCACGGAGCTTGCCGCTCCGCGTGATTGGGATGCGTACATCCCGATCGGTGAACACGAACTCGTCACCGGAGGCGCACGTCATCCCCACGGCCATCGCGCCCACCTTCAGCGTGCGTCCGTTGCCGGAGATCTCGAAGAACGACGGGTAACCCTGTGAGCTGAGTCCCGCCAGCACAGTCGTGGGGCCGATGGGCGCGGCCTCGGCAGGCACGCTCTGGAGCGCGAGCGCCCCGAGCATCAGCCCGCTGGCAAGCACAAGCCGGAGCCACCAGTTCCGTGAGCTCATGGCGACCCTCCTCTCTTGTGGGGCGGCCGGTGGCCGCGCCCGGTTGGTTGACGGCGCCACTCTCGCGCGCCGGCGCCACCGCTCCCAGCCCCCCATGGGGTCGCGCTTCGCGCCCTCGGTGTCGCGATCGACACCTTGGTTTGCGCCGGGTTACGCCAGCCGGTCCGGGGTCCTCGTCTCCACGAACGCCGCCTCGACCTCCCCCGTCAGCCGCTCGACCGCGGCGCCGTTGGCCAGCCACCGGGCCAGCCGGCGCTGCATCGCCGCCGCCGTCGCGTCGTCGCCTGAGAGCAGGTCCGCGAGTTCGCGCGTCCGCCACCGGCCGCGCGGCGCGCACCGGCGCCACACCGACTCGTAGCGCTCGGCCAGCACCCGCCGCCACAGGTCCTCGTCGGCCCGACGCAGGTCGGCCATCAGCAGCGCCGCCCAGCGGTCCGCCGAGAGCTTCAGCAGCCGCGGCCCGAGCCAGCCGACGACCTGCTCGTCGAGCGGCGCGCACGCGCACGCGACCAGCAGCCGCGCGTGCGAGCGCTCCCCCTCGTTCCAGGTCGGGGGCGTCGTCTCGAGCCCGAACCACTCCCACAGGCGGACGCCCGCGGCTCCGACGGAGCGCTCGGTCTGGTCGACCGCGATGTCCACCAGCTCCTCGTACTCGGGTACCTCCTCGAACAGCCGCTCGAGCTCGGTCACGTCGGGCGGCTCGTTCGCCCGGTCGCCCCGGCGCTCGGCGACCGCCCGGGCCGCCGCCGCGAAGGCCGCGTCGAGCGCGACCGGCGATCCGGCTTGGAGGTAGCGGTCGAGCGCCGCCCGCAGCGCCAGCACGGGTTGGATCTCGCCGGCGCCGCTCACGATTTGAACAATCTAATCGGACATCTGCGATCGCAACTCGAAGGGTCTAGACGGGTTACGACGACAAAGCACGTCTCGCCCCTGGGGGAGGTTCGCCGCTGCGTCGCTCATTCGTCCTGCTCGTCACGGTCATCGCCATCGCCCTCGCCGGGGTCGCCGTGGCCCTCGCACCGATATCGAGTGGCCAGTCACCGGGGGCGGCCCCAACCTGTAAGAACTCGACGAAGGCCCGCGGGAGCGCGCTGGCGAACGGGCTGACGATCTACGCGGCGCCGAACCCGGTGACCGCGGGGCGCCAGCTGACCGTGTTCGGGTCGCTCGTCGGGGTTCACCACGGCATCCGGCGGTGCGGCGTCGAGGTCGTGCTGTGGCGCCGCTTCCCGGCACAGCGCGGCTTCAGCCCGGTAGAGCGGGCGGTCACGAACACTGCCGGCACCTACAGCTTCGTGATGCCGCCCGGCTCGGTCGCGACCAACCGCTACTGGATGGTCACTGCGCACGGGTTAAACAGCCGGACCGTCGCCCAGCACGTTCGCCCGTCGGTCACGCTGGCGAGCACCGCGACGTTCGCCATCGCCGGCGACGCCGAGACGTTCAGCGGCAAGCTCGAGCCCGGCAACGCCGGCGAGGTGGTGTCGCTCCAGCGCCGCGTTGGCACTCGCTGGCAGACGGTCGCACGGCCGCGGCTGAAGCGGAACCGCAGTTTCGCGGCGGCGCACACCTTCACCACCGGCCGCACCGAGCAGTGGCGCGCGATGGTCCCCGCCTCGGTTCACAACCTGGCGGCGGCGTCGGCCCCGCTGAGGGTCAAGATCGCGCCGCTCACCGGCATCCACAAGATCAAGCACGTCGTGGTCATCATGCAGGAGAACCGCTCGTTCGACAGCTACTTCGGCACGTACCCGGGCGCGGACGGGATTCCGGCCGGTGTGTGCGTCCCCGATCCGGCGAACGGCGGCTGCGTGGCCCCGTTCCACGACTCCTCCGACGTCAACTACGGCGGGCCGCACTCGGTAAACAACGCCGTCGCCGACATCGACAACGGCCGGATGGACGGCTTCGTCGCCCAGGCCGAGCAGGGGATGGGTTGCCAGAGCGGCGACCCGAACTGCAGCCCGTGCACCGAGACCAGCCACATGACCTCCAGCCTGCCCTCGTGCGTCGACGTCATGGGCTACCACGACGCCCGCGAGATCCCCAACTACTGGACGTATGCCGAGCAGTACGTGCTCCAGGACCACATGTTCGAGCCCAACGACTCCTGGAGCCTCCCCTCCCACCTGTACATGGTCTCCGAGTGGTCGGCGTTCTGCACCAACCCGTTGGACCCCTCGTCGTGTCGCGGCGACGTCCAGAACCCGAACCCGGATTCGACTCTGACCGCGGACACCTTCTCGACGCCCGACAACGGCCAGCTGCTCTACGCATGGACCGACATCACCTACCTGCTGCACCAGCAGAACGTCCCGTGGGCCTACTACGTGTTCCAGGGCACCGAGCCCGACTGCGAGAACGACGCCTCGATGACCTGCGCGCCCGTGCAGCAGGGACCGCAGACGCCCGGCATCTGGAACCCGCTGCCGTCGTTCACCGACGTCACCCAGGACGACCAGCTCGGCAACATCCAGTCGCTCACGAACTTCTTCACCGCCGCCAAGAACGGCACCCTGCCGGCCGTGTCGTGGATCGATCCCAATGGCACGGTCTCCGAGCACCCGCCGGCGCACGTCAGCGCCGGCCAGACCTACGTCACCGGGCTCGTCAACGCGATCATGAACAGCCCGGACTGGAACAGCACCGCGATCTTCCTCGCCTGGGATGACTGGGGCGGCTTCTACGACCACGTCGTGCCGCCGGTCGTCGACCGCGCCGGTTTCGGCCTGCGCGTGCCGGGGATCGTGATCAGCCCCTACGCCAAGCAGGGGTACATCGACCACCAGATCCTCAGCTTCGACGCCTATACCAAGTTCATCGAGGACGACTTCCTGGGCAGCGCCCGGCTCGACCCCGCCACCGACGGCCGCCCCGACCCGCGGCCCGACGTCCGCGAGGACAACCCGATCCTCGGCAACATCGCCAACGACTTCGACTTCAACCAGACGCCCCGGCCGCACCTGATCCTCCCGGTCCACCCCGCCCCCGGGCCGGCGTCGACGCCGCCCGGGGGCTGACGGCCGATGGCGATGCAGCTACGTATTTGTTAGCCGCATCGCCAAAGTCCGGGGTCGGCCCCTACATATCTTGGCCGCCGTTGACGCTCAGGACCTGTCCGGTGATGAACGAGCTGTAGTCCGAAGCGAGGAAGTGGACGACGCGGGCGACGTCGTCGGGCCGGCCGAACCGGCCGACCGGGATCTGCGCCTTGATCCGGTCGAGCACCTTCTCGGGGATCGTCTCGAGCATCTCGGTGGCGATGAACCCGGGCGCCACCGTGTTCACGGTGATTCCGATCGAGTCGTCCGACAGCTTGCCGGCGCGCCCGAGCTGGAATGCCGCCTCGCGGGCCATCGTCTTGGTCAGCCCGAAGAGCCCGGACTTCGAGGCGGCGTAGTTGGCCTGGCCGATGTTGCCGGTCTCGCCGATGATCGAGGAGATGTTGACGATCCGCCCCGACCCGCGCTCGAGCATGTGCGGGAGCACCGCCTGGCTCATGAAGAACGCGCCCGACAGATTGACCGCGAGCACCTTGTACCAGTCCTCGTCGGTCATCTTCATCACGCTCTTGTCGCTCGTGATGCCGGCGTTGTTGACGAGCACGTCGAGCCGGCCGTGGCGCTCGATCACCTCGTTCACCGTCCGCCGGCAGTCGTCGGCCGAGCCGATGTTGCCCTGATGGATGCTCGCGGTTACGCCGTTCTCCTCGAGCTGGTGCAGCAGGTCCTCGGCGTTCTCCTTGTCGCGGCCGTATCCGGCCGCGAGCACGGCGCCCTGCTCGGCGAAGCTCCGACTGATCGCCGCGCCGATACCGCGCGTGCCCCCGGTCACGAACACCACACGTCCGGTCATCCGGGCCCGGCGGTACCCGGCCGGGAAGGCCTCCTCGGTCGGAACGACCGTGTCAGATGATGTGGTGCGCTGCTGCGTTTCGGTTTCGGCACTCATGAAATCCCTCTCTCCTGGGTTTTGTTGTGTCAAGCGTCGGAACGCTCGGCCAGCCATTCGGCGATGTGCGGCCAGATCTCCGTGCGCGCCGCCGACCCCGCGACCAGTCCGATGTGTCCGCCGGGCCGGTCGATGTGCTCGACGTCCTTGCTCGAGATCAGGTCGAAGATCGGCATGGTTCCCGCCCGCGGGGCGATGTGGTCGGCCCCGGCGGTCACGACCAGCACGCTCTGGTCGATCCGGCCCAGGTCCACCAGCCGGTCCCGCAGCCGTAAGCGACCGCTCAGCAGCGACGCGTCTCGATACATGAGGCGAATCCACTGCGCCCACGCCCGGCCGGGAAACGGCGGGTTGTCGCCCACCCACTTGGCCATCGTTTGATACGACTCCCGGCGCGTGGTCCCGTCCTGGACCCCGTCCCACAGACGGCGGTACGTCGTCCAGAAGTTCGTGACCGGCTTCATCATCTTGTTGGCGAAATCGATCGCCCCTCCCGGGAGCGAGCCATAGAGCTCGCTGACGCCGTCGATGTCGAAATCCTCGTCTGCGACCCAGTTGGCGTACGTCGAGCCGCGCCCGTCGATAGGCATCGTCAGCAGCGCGAGGTTTTTTACGGGGGCCCGCTCCTCGCCGCGATCGAGGCCGCAGTACATCGCACACAGCGTCGCGCCGATGCACCAGCCCATCAGTGATAGCTCGTCCGCGCCGCTGGCCCGCAACGTCTCGCGCACGGCCCAATCGAGCTCGTCGCAGACGTATTCGTCGAGGCCCATGTCGGCGTCTTCCTCGTCGGGGTAGCCCCAGTCGACTAGGAACACGTCGAACCCCTCGTCCACCAGGAACTCCACCAGCGACCGGCCCGGGTGCAGATCGAAGATCTCGGGCCGGTTGATCAACGCGAATACGAGCAGCAGCGGGACTCCGTAACGGCGCTTCGACGACCGATAGCGGTAGAGCGTCGTCTCCCTGTGAGTCCACACCACATCGCGCGGCGTGGCGCCGACGACCGCGTCGTCGGTCGTCAGGAGGATGTTCGTGTACTCGAGTGCGTTGACCGGGAACCGCACCACCCGCTCCACCGCGCCGGCGATCGGGTCGACGACGCTCACGACGTCGACCCCGCGGCGTCGCGCTCGCGTGTGACCTCGTCGCGCAGCCTCTCGACCTCCTGAAGCACGCGCTCGAGCTTGTCCTCGGTGCGGTGAAGCTGCCTGGACAGCCTGACGATGTCGGCCCGTCCCGCCAGACGGAGGTTGCGCCACAGCAGATCGACCGCGTCGAAACTCATCCGGGTCAGCGCCGCCGTGTTCTCCGCGCTCAGCGCGAGCAGCCGGCCGAAGCTCGGCTTGTTCACCAGCGCCTCGAACGCCTTGGCCGTGTTGGATTCGGCCTCCTCGTACAGCGCCCGGACCTGCTGCTCGGGCGACTGTGCGCCGTTTTGCCGGTCTGCCATCGCCGTTCCTCCTTCGGTGGTCCGTATGTAATTCGAGCCTACCCCATTGCCTCACATGCGCAAAAGTGAGCACCCCCTCGGTGGGGGGTGCACCCGGGCGCGCCGATCCTGCACACTGCACGCGATGCGCAGTGCGTACTGACGCCGACATTGGGGTGATCGGGGCCGGAATAGTCGGGCTCTCGACCGCGCACGCGCTGCGCGATCAGGGCGCCACCGTGACGGTCTACGAGCGCGGGGTACCCGGCAACGGTCAGTCCGGCGGCGAGTCGCGCATCTTCCGCCACGCCCACGACGATCGGCGTCTGGTTGAGTTCGCGTGCGAGGCCCGTCGCGCCTGGCGCGAATGGGAGGAGCGGTTCGGGCGCGAGTTGCTCTCGCGGGACGGCGTCGTGGCGCTCGGCCCCGCCGGTCTGCGCCGGCTCGACGCGATGCGAGGCGCCGGCGTGCGCGCCGGCCAAATCGACCACGCCGAACTCGCCGAGCGCCTGCCGATGCTCGCGCAACCAGATGAGCGCGCGGCGTTCGACGAGGACGGCGGCGTGATCCGCGCCCGGGCGGCGATCGAGGCCCTGATCGGGGCGCTGCGCGAGCGGCTCGTATTCGACGAGGTCCTGTCGCTACGGCCGACGCCCGCGGGCACCGTCGAGGTCCGCGCCGGCGGCGCGACGGCAGAGCACGACCGCGTCGTCGTGTGCGCCGGCCGGGGCACCGCGGCGCTGGCGCGAGGCGCAGGTCTCCCGTTGCCGATGCGCCAGGCGGCGCACGTCCGCCTCACGTTCGCGGTCCGAGGCGACGCGCCGCTCCACGCGGCATGCCTGCTCGACTCGAGCTCGTACTTCGGCGAGGTTGGCGCCTACGGCGATCCACTACCCGGCAACGCTGCCTACGCCCTCGGGCTCGATGACACGCCGCTCCACGACGACGGAAGCGTGATCGACGCCGGCGGCCTCGCGGCGCTCGCGGAGCGGACCACGGCCTACGTCGAGCGCGCCCTGCCCGGGCTGGATCCGCGTCCGATCGATGTGCGCCACTGCTGGGTGACCGAGCTGCCCTGGAGCGCGGACGGCTTTGCCGTGTGGGAGGTTGGCGGACTCGTGATCCTCGCCGGCAACAACCTGTTCAAGCACGCACCCGCGCTCGGCCGCGAGCTTGCTCGCGCCGCGCTCGGCGGGGGACTGGCGCCGAGCTTGCACCCGGAGGCCAAGCTCGGCGCGGAGCTGTTCGAGCCGAGCCGCCGCTAGGAGCGCGACTGGTCGGGCGAGGAGGCCGGCCGGTGGGTCTGTGCCGCGACGGGCGGTGGTGTCGCGGCCGGCGGGGCCGCCGAGGAGCGGTGCGCCGACGACGCGGCCGGCGTAGCCGGAGCCGGAACAGGACCCGAAGCCGGAACGGGACCCGAAGCCGGAACGGGACCCGAAGCCGGAACGGGACCCGAAGCCGGAACGGGACCCGAAGCCGGAACGGGACCCGAAGCCGGAACGGGACCCGACCCCGGCACAGGACCCGACCCCGGAACAGGACCCGACCCCGGAACAGGACCCGG
>CAWJXO010000034.1:0-26230 GCA_963846765.1 uncultured Solirubrobacterales bacterium | reverse complement strand
TCGCGCCTAGGGCCCCGACGACCTGATCGGCGACTTCCGCCAACGACCCTCGCGCGGGCAATGACCTGCGAGTCCTGCCAACGGACGTGCCAACCGGGGACCGTGGCAGACCGCGCATGCCCCACATGCGCGGAATGCCACGGCTCGCCTCGCCGGTGCCCAATGGCAGACCATGCATGCTCGGGCGATGTTCTCTGGAGCGCCGGTTGGCCGCCGGCGTCTTGCCCCGGCGAGGTGTATGGGCCGCCGAGCTGGACGTTGGCGGTCAGCGCCCGGCGGCCACCGCCGCTCCCTAGCCTAGCCGGTCGTGCCCGGCACCAGCGACCCGAGCACCGTCTGCACGCCCTCGGCGACGCTCAGCACGAACTCCCGCCCCACTTCACCGGGCGGTTCAACCGCGACCGGCGCCGGCGACGGGCCGGCGATGAAGTGCTGGGCGACGAAAGGGGCATACGTCGCGTCGTGCGGATTCTGGTCGTCGCACGCCGATCCCGGCCGCACCGCATTGCCCTCGGCAACCCCCGGAGTCTCGCCCTCGGCGAAATTGTGGAGCACGCACCAGGCCATCCGGGGAGTGCCGTATCCGCTCGCCCCGGCGAGCCCGGAGTTGAGGTTAACGAGACCTGAGTCCCATCCGACGTTCTGGTTGTTGAAGTCGTAGTAATAGACGCGCGTGATCTGACTCGACTCGCTCGGCAGCCGGAGGTACCCCTCGGCCGCGAGCGCCTGCGCGGCCGGGTTGCCGTTGAGACACGCCAACCACGTCCCGTCGTCCGCAGGATTGCCGTCACCACACACGCCGGTCACTCCCGCCTTGCCCGAGTTCGTCAGCCACACTCCCGCCTCGGTCAGCCAGATCTGCGGATCGCTCGGATATAGCTGGTCGATCACCGCAATCGCGCCCTGCGCGCTCGGGAGGCCCGACGTTGCGGGCGGGAGCGGATCGCCGCCGTTCAAAGCCCCGTAGTCAACGTCCAGGTAAGGGTGCAGTGCGATCGCGTCCGGCGCGGCCGGATAGATCCGCGACAGCTCCCGGAAATATCCGCCCAGGTAGTAACACGAAGCGGTGACACAACTCGACGTGTTGAAGTTGAACCCGCCGGCAACCACGGTGTCACTCGCGCGGGGGTCCGCTTGCTTTGCGTCGAGATACCAGTACGCCGCCGCCTGGGCGCTTCCGCCGTGACCGTTGCCACCCGAAGGCTTGACCGCCGGGCTTCCGAGCACACACTGATCCTGAGTTGCCACCCAAACACCGTTGCGAGCCGTGCAGTTGGGACCGCCGCCTGGGATCGAGTCTGGGACGTAGGCGGAGTCGGGCTCGTTGAACACCTCCCACTGGGTGACCCAGGGGTCGGCTTGCTTGAGCCCGCTGAGGCCGCACTCATACCCGCTGTCGGTCGGCCAGATGTCGTCGGCGGAAGTGTTCAGAGAGGTGGTCAGCGCGACCAGCACATGACCGACGCCCACAGCGCGCGCGGCGGCGGCGACCTCGTCGGCGTATACGGCCGCCGGCGAGCCGGGGCCGGCCGGCGACTTCTGGCACGTGCCGGCCGAGAAACTCCCCTTGCCGTCGTTCACCGCATCCCAGGGGACATAGATGCGTGCATAACAGATCCCGTTCGATGTCTCGTCCGCGCATGAGTTTCCGCCAAGCAGCTCGGTGAAGTAAGGGTCGGTCTGGTAGGTGAAGACAGGCGCGGTGCCGGGCTGGACGAGCCCGTCCATGTTGATTCCCCAGCCAACGGCAAGCGCGGGTGCCGGCGCCAGGAGGGCGCACGCGGTGGCGGTCACCAATGCAATCCATACTCGCACTCTCGATCGCGCCCGACCGTAGCGAAGGAGCGCCCCCGGCACCGTCAGTAGCCGCCGAGCACGGCCGCGAGCGCACGCAGCGACGACGTCGCCGCCAGCGTCCGCTTCGCATCTGACCTCGGCAGCGCAGCTAGCGCCCGCGCGAGCGCGTCCCCCCAGACGCGCTCCTGGTCGCTCCGATGCGCGAGCGCCGCGTCCGTCGGGTGCAGGCGGACGACGCGGCCGTCGGCCGGATCGCGCCGGCGCTCGAGCAGTCCGCGCGCCTCCAGCGCCCGCAGCGCCGTCGACACGTTCGCCGGCGCGAGCCGTAGCTCGGCAGCGGCGTCGTTGACGCTGAGGCCGGGCCTCCGGACCAGCAGGCGCATGATCTCGAGCTCGGATGCGGGGAGCACGTGGCCCGGATCCGGCTCGCGCCCGATCGTGCGCGGCAGCAGCCAGGCGAGATCGTGGAGGACGACGGCGAGCTCTGTCGGCGTGTGATCTTCCATCGCGACCGGCCCATGATAGGCTACGCCCATATCTATAAACTTATAGTTATTGTCGCGATGGAGGTCCAACGTGGACGCGCTGCAAGAGCTGGTGATCCCGGGGTTCAAGGGAGATGTCGTCCGACCGGACGCGCCGAATTTCGACGCGGTGCGAGCCGTGTGGAACGTGATGCACGACCGCCGGCCGGCGTTCATCGCTCGCTGCCAATCCCCCGAGGACGTCGCCGCCGCGATCGCCTACGGCCGTGAGCAGGACCTGAAGATCGCGGTCCGGGGCGGCGGCCACTCCCTCCCCGGCTTTTCGGCCGTCGACCAAGGCCTCGTGATCGACCTCCGCAAGCTCAACCAAGTGATCGTCGACCCGGACGCCAGACGCGTCCGCGTCGGGGGCGGCGCCCTCCTCGGTGACGTCGACCGCGGCGCCCAGGCGCACGGCCTCGTCGTCCCCGCCGGCGTCGTCTCTCACACCGGCGTCGGCGGCCTCACGCTCGGCGGCGGCGTCGGCCGGCTGATGCGGCGGTTCGGCCTCACAATCGACTCGCTCACCGAAGCGGTCGTCGTCCTCGCGGACGGCCGGATCGTCCGCGCCGCACACGACGAGCACCCCGACCTGTTCTGGGCCCTCCGTGGCGGCGGCGGCAACTTCGGCGTCGTGACCGAGTTCGAGTTCCGCGCCCATCAGCTCACGGAGCTGCCGATCCTGGCGATGTTTCACGAGCTCGAGCACGCGGCCGAGGTGCTCAGCATGGGCGAGCGCCGGATGAGCGACCCGGACGCGCCAAACGAGCTGCTGTGGACGAGCTTCATGCGCCGCGGCCCCGCCGAGGCGCCGTGGATGACCCCGGCCCTCGAGGGCACGCCCGGGATCATGTCGCTGATCGAATGGTCGGGCCCCGAACAGGAAGGCCATGACCTCCTCCGCGACATTCAAAGCGAGCTCGATCCGCCGGCGGGCGAGCTCGCCACCATCCCCTACCTCGCGATCCAGTCGATCACCGACGAGCTACTCGCGCCCGGGACGCTCCGCGCCTATCTCAAGGCCGGCTTCACCGCCGAGCTGACCGGCGCCATGATCGACCGCCTGATCGACCGCGGCGCCCAGGTCGGCTCCCGCCTGTCCGTGATCGAAGTGCTCGCGGTCGGCGGCGCGATCCGTGACGTCCCGGGCGACGCCACCGCGTTCGCCCACCGAGACGCGAAATGGCTCGTCAACATCGCCGGGCAGTGGCGCGAGCCGGGCGCGACCGAGAACGAAGTCGCTTGGGTCCGCGAGACGTTCGCCGCGCTCGAGCCGCACCTGAGCGACGGTGCGTACTCCAACTTCATGGAGGACGACGACGCCGAGGCCGCGACTACCGCCTACGGTTCGACGCTGACGCGTCTGCAACAGATCAAAGCGACATACGACCCCGACAACGTGTTCCGCCTCAACCAGAACATCGAGCCCGCGCGATGAGCGAAGCGTCAGTCATCGCCGAGCAGCGCGAGCTGTGGAGCACCAACCCGCGCGATTGGGCCGAGATCGCCGAGCCTCAGAACCACACGCTGTTCGACGAGCTGCTCGACGTGACCGGCGCCGGCTCGGGGACGCGGGTGCTCGACATCGCGTGCGGGTCGGGATATGCCGCCGCGCTCGCGGCGGACCGCGGGGCCATGGTCACGGGCGTCGACATCGCGCCGGCGCTGCTCGAGATCGCGCGCGAGCGGACCCCCGACGGCACGTTCGTAGAGGGCGAGATGGACGCGCTGCCTTTCGCCGACGAGCGGTTCGACGTGGTCACGTCGGTCAACGGCTTTCAGTTCGCGCTCGACCCGGCAAAGGCGTTCGCGGAGGCCGCACGCGTCCTCGTCCCCGGAGGCCGGCTGGCCGCGGCCACGTTCGCCGAGCCGGAGCGCAACGAGGGCACCGCGTTGCACCTCGCGATGAAGGCGCTCGTGGATGAGCCGGCAGACGACGGCTACGTCCCCTACGCGCTGTCGTCCTCGGGCGGGCTAGAGGCCATGCTCGAACCCGCCGGCCTCACGCTGGTCCGGTCCGGCGAAGTCGCGCTGGTGTGGACCTATCCCGACACCGACACGGCGATCCGCGCTCTGCTCGCCTCGGCCGGCGGCGCGCGATCCGCCCGCGCGGTCGGCGAGCAACGCGTCCGCGAAGCGCTCGTCGGAGCGATCGAGCAATTCCAGAACCGGTCGGGCGCGGTGGCGATCCACAACGTGTTCCGCTACGTGGTTGGGGTGGGGCCGTAAGGTCTGGGTCGGCTCGATGTCACAGCTGGGCGCGAATCCGACAACTAGCGCCATATGAGCACAGCAGCGGGCGCCAAGGTGATGATGCTCCGGGACTCCTCCCGAGCGAACGCCGCAGCGCCCGGCGGCCCCTCGGGCTCGGCGCTCGCCGAGTTCGAGCAGATCTACCGCGGCAACGTCGACGTCGTGATGGCGTACTTCGCGCGGCGCTGCGGCGAGCCGCAGATCGTGGCCGATCTGACCTCGGAGACGTTCGTCCGCGCGGCGGGCGCGTTCGGCAGCTTCGATCCGGGCCGGGGCTCGGCCCGGGCGTGGCTGTTCGGGATCGCCACCCACGTGTTCGCCGGGCACTGCGCCCAGGCGGCCAGCGGGCGGGACGCCGTCGCACGGCTGGCCCAGCGCCGATCGCTCGACGTCGACGAGATCGAGGAGGTCGCCGGCAAGATCGATGCCGAGCGGGCCGGCCGGGAGCTGATCGAGCACTGCTCGCAACTGCCCGAGCTCGAGCGCGCTGCTGTCGAACTGGTTGACCTCGCCGGGTTGACGCCGAAGGAGGCCGCAACGGCGCTCGGCGTCTCTCGAGTCGTGCTGCGCAAGCGGCTGTCCCGGGCGCGGGCCCGGCTGAGAAAGGAGCATCAGGGCGATGAGTAAATTCGAGGACCGTTTGTGGCGAGACCTCGTGCGCAAGCACGGGGCAGATCTCGCGCAGATGACGAGGCCGGCGCCCAAACGGGCGCGGCGCGCGCGGCCGCGCCTGCTGGCCGGCACGTCGATCGGCCTCGCCGTGGCTGGGACCGCGGCGGCGCTGGTCTTGAGCGCCGCGAGCAGCCCGCCGGCGTTCGCGGTCAGCCGCAATTCGGACGGCACGTGGACGGTCTCGATCCAGAAGCTCGCGGCGGTCCACGGGGCGAACGCGAAGCTCGCGGCCCTCGGCATCCGGGCGAGGCTCGTCGTGGTGACCCAGGGTTGCACCGTCAAGGCGCTTCCCCCTACGGCGGTGCAGGCGATGCAGCTGGCGCGGACCGTGGCCAGCGCCCCCAAGCAGCAGGTTGCGGTCGCGAAGCTGGATCCGACCAAGATCCCGCCCGGCAAATGGCAGGTCATCCCGGCGTACCGGATCAACGGGACGGTGCACGTGGAGAAGGGCAACCTGATCCAGGGCCAGGCGCCCACCTGCTTCAGCACCGTTCCGGCGCCTCCGTGCCAGGCCCGGCCCTTGACCGTGCTGCGCAACGGTCACCTGACCCACCTCACCCCGTCCGAGGCTAAGAAGCGCGCCGTCCAGGCGCTCGCGCCGTTCCGCGCCGCCGTCCACGACCGGTCCAGCGACTCAGGCAACTCAGGCAACTCAGGCAATTCGGGCAGCGGGAACAGCGGCACCTCCACCTCGACCGCCACACAAGCGCCACTCCCCGCCGCGACATGGGTCGTCGGCTGCTACGTCCATGCCCCTGTCAAGCAGCAGCCTAACGCCGGTAACAGCGGCAACTCGGGCAACTCGGGCACCAGCGGCAACAGCTGACTCCCGTCCTGCACGCAGCCACGGGCCGTCCTCCCTCGGCCCGTGGCTGTTCGTCGGGGCGGCGGTCGCCTGGAACCTGCTGACCCTCCGGGCCGAAACGCTCGCCGTCCCCTACCTCGACGACAGCTCGGTCCATGCGCAGATGGTGCGGTTCGCCACCGCGCAACTGCGTGCGGGCCACCTGCCGCTCGACAGCTGGTTCCCTTTCCTCAGCCTGGGCTCGCCCCAGTTCCTGCACTACCAGAGCCTGCCGGCGATGCTCGCCGGCCTGGCGGGACTTCTCGTCGGCCCGGACCTGGCGTTCCGGTGGACGCTGTACCTGCTGCTGTCGCTATGGCCGGTCAGCGTGTACGTGTGCGCCCGGCTGTTCGGCGCACGCCGACCCGCAGCCGCCGCGGCCGCCGCGATGTCGCCGTTCCTCGTCAGCGCGACCGGGATCGGCTACGAGCAGAACGCCTACGTCTGGGTTGGATACGGCGTCTGGACCCAACTGTGGGCGTCGTTCACCCTGCCACTCGCCTGGGGGTTCAGCTGGTGCGCGATCCGTGAGGGCCGCAACCGGTTCGCCGCCGTCGCGCTGGTCTCCCTGACGATCGCGCTGCACTTCGAAACCGGCTATCTCGCGCTCCTGCCACTGCTCCTCTGGCCCCTGGTCTGCGGCCGGTCGATCCCTACCGGCGCCCGCCGCGCGGCGACCGTCGCCGGCGGCGCCCTGCTCGCGGCAGCGTGGGTGATCGTGCCGCTGATCGACCAGCGCCCGTGGGCCGCGACCAACGAGGCGCTCCGGGGTACCGCGCTGACCAACGGCTACGGCGCCGCGCGGGTGGTCGGCTGGCTCGTCTCTGGGCAGCTGCTCGATCACGGACGGCTCCCGGTCCTCACCGCGTTCGCGGCGATCGGCCTGGCGCTCGCGGCCGGCCGCTGGCGAGCGGAGCCTGGGTCGCGCGCGGTCGTGGTCGCGCTCGCCGCGTGCCTGCTGTTGTCGTTCGGACGGGCCACGTTCGGATCGCTGGTCGACGTGATCCCGGGCAGCACCGACATCTTCTTCCGCCGGTTCATGATGGGCGTCCAGTTCGCCTCGCTCCTGCTCGCCGGGAGCGGCGCCGCGTGGTGCGGCGCGTCGGCCTGGAGCGTGGCGGAGAAGTTCGCGTTCGGACGGCGCCTGCCCCCGCACGAGGCGCTCCGCCGCCGGCTCGCCTGGCGCTGGACGAACCCGCGCATGGCACGACCCCGCACGACGGCCGGGGTCCTCGCGATGGCCGTCGTGCTCGCGCCGGCGTGGCTCGAGCTGCGCGCGTTCGAACACCGGAACGCGAGTCACATCACGGCTCAGCGCCGTGCGGACGCGACCCAGGGGGCCGAGGTCGACCAATTGATCGCGCTCGTTCAGGACGACGGCGGCGGGCGAGTCTATGCGGGCATGCCGTCGAACTGGGGAGCCAACTTCACGGTGGCAGCGGTGCCGGTCTTCAAGTACCTCGAAAGCCGCGACGTCGACGAGGTCGGCTACACGCTTCGCACCGCCTCACTGATGACGGGTCCCGAGAACGACTTCGACGAGCTCAATCCATCCGACTATCAACTGTTCGCCATCCACTACCTGATCCTTCCCACGGGCTGGCGGGCCCCGATACCCGCCTCGCTCGTGGCGGTCTCCGGTCCCTACGCGCTGTGGACGACTCCAACCGCCGGCTACGTCCATGCGGGCACGATCGTCGGTTCGCTCGCGGCCAACCGCACCGACCTGGGCGCGCGCAGCGCAGCTGTGCTGAGTTCACGGCTGGCCGAGCGCGGGGATTATTTTGAGATTGATTTCGGTGGTCGCCTGGCCACGGGATCGCCGTTGGCCGCACCGTCATCGCAAGCGGCGGCCGGCGACGTGACCTCCGAAAGCGACGATCTCGACGACGGCCTCGTCACCGCGACCGTCACCATGCGCCGGCCGGGAGTCGTCGTGCTGAGCGCCTCGTTCGATGACGGCTGGACCGCGAGCGTCGACGGTCGTCACCGCGCCACGAAGATGGTCGCGCCCGCGCTGGTCGCGACGGACGTCCCTGCCGGCACGCACACGGTCGCGTTTCGCTACCGGGGCTACTCCGGGTACCCGGAGCTATTCGCGCTGTGCGTGCTGACGCTCGCGGTGTTTGCCGGCGCCGACGTCTATCGCCGGCGCGCGGTCAGATCACAGCTCTAGGAGCCGCCGATCGTGTTGTCGAGGCGCCACGTCTTGCCGCCGTTCTTGGAGACATATTGCAAGCTCGAGTTGCTCGAGCTCGTCTCCCCGTCGACGAACGCGACGAGATGCCCCTGCGGGTTCCTGACCACCGCCACCGGGAGCCCGAAGAACAGCGCTCGGTACCAGTGCTGGCCGCCGTCGCTGGTGGTGTCGATCACCTGGCCGGTGCCCCAGGCGAAGATCGTCTTCGGACCGGCGGCGCCGATGTAGATCACGGCGAGCGGAGCCTGAGCGGCATTGAGGTGGAGGGCCGGGCCGTCGGTCTTCCACGTCTTACCGCCGTTGACCGTCGCCGCGGGGTACTGCGCCTGGCCCGTGTCGACCAGCGCGAACCCGCGCTGGGCGCCGGTGAACACTCGGTTTCCGAAGATCTTGCTCGCGCTCACCGTCGAGCCGGGCGCGAGGGTTCGACCGGGTCGGCTGATGAGCGTGGCGGAGACGGTCTGCTGAGGCCCCGCGGCGGCCTGCGCCGAACGGGACGGCGCGGCAGACGCGCTGGCGATGATCGACCCGAGCGCGGCTGCGCTCACGACAAGGATGGAAACGACGGTACGCATACAACCTCCGGTTCGACTGGCTGCCCCTGAATCGCGGCAGCCTAGTGGAGCACGAGCCTGAGCGCGATGATCAGCAGGCCGAGCAGTGCGCCGAACAGCGTCTGCAGGACGAGCTCGCGTCCCGACTGCTTCGCCCGTACCCCGGCCACGACCTCGATCAGCATGACCACCACCGCAGAGGTCACCAACGCCGTGATGACGGCGGTCTCCAGCGACGCGCCGACCGCCCAATCGATCAGCAGCGCGATGAGAGGGATGGCCGCGCCGATCAGGATCGGCACCTGCTTCCCCATGATCCGCCCGAGCTCGGCAAAACGGGCGGGCTCACGGTCCTTCAGGCGGTGCGAGGCGAACTCGGCGTACGAGTGGGCGAGCCAGTAGACCAGCATCGTGATCACCACCGCGCCGACCGTCTCGGCATATGTTTCGCTGCCCGCCGACTCGGCCGCGAGCAGCGCCCCTACGGTCATCAGGCCGTAGATCGCCGCGCTCAGGTCGGAAAGCATCGCCCCCGTCCGCCCCGCTAGCGGACCAGCGCTATGGCGTCGATTCGGTGTCCTTCGGTCCCCTGCTCGGAATCGCCGCCTCGAGCCAGCGGCTCAACGCGCGGCGGCCGACGAGCGTGATCTCTCCGTCGGCTCCGAGCCAGTCGCGGACGCGCAGCTCGCGGACGATCCCGAGCGCGTCGCTCGGGCCGGGGCCGCCGCCTCGCGCGGTCAGCGCATCGGTTCCGGGCTCGACCATCCAGCGCCTGGACTCGAGCGCGGCCAGCGCGATGCCCTGCTCGTCGGTCGGCAGGTCGAGTGGGTGCGGCGCGGCGCTTCGCAGCGGGTCGTCGCTCCGCAGCGGGCGTCCGCTCCGTAACGGGTTCTCGCCGGCGGGTTCGCGGTGCTGGGACGGCATGCGGAACGGTAGATCCTCGTCGACCCGTTCGGCCTGGGATCGCAGCCAGCTCCCCGCGCTCTCGACCCAATCCTTCGCCGCGCTCGCGTCGACGCCAAACATCTGCGCGAACTCGTCTACATCGATGTTGTCTACTGCACGTTCGACGGAGCGTCCCAACTCGCGCGCGATCTCCCGCAGCGTGTCCTCGAAGCTCCCGCCACTAGGTTCGTCTTCAGCCATGAGCACATGATGACACGCCCCGGACCGATTGAATGGGCGGACCGTGAGTTGTGACTGGCTACTGGTCGACGGGTCGAGCATGATCTTTCGCGCCTTCTATGGCGTGCCGGCGGGCGAGCCGGGGCCGGACGGGTTTCACGTGAACGCGATCCGGGGGTCCCTCGAACGCCTCGCCCGCCTCGTCGTTCAGCGCCGGCCACGCCACCTCGCGGTCGCCGATGACGAATCCTGGCGCCCAGACTGGCGCGTCGAATTGATCCCGACATACAAGTCCCACAGGGTGGCCGAGCCGGTGCCGCCGGGGCTCGAGCCGCAGCTGCCGGTGATTCGCGACCTCCTGGCGGCGATCGGGGTCGACATGGTCGGCGTCGCCGAACATGAGGCCGAGGACGTGATCGCCACGTGGGCACGGCAGGCCCCGGGGACGATCGAGATCGCGAGCGGCGACCGCGATCTGTTCGCGCTGGTCGAGAGCCCGCGGGTATGCGTCCTTTATCCGGAGAAGGCCGGCCTCGCCGTAATCGACGAGGGCGAGGTCACGCGTCGCTACGACATCCCGGGCCGGCGCTACGGCGACTTCGCGATCCTCCGTGGCGATCCTTCGGACGGCCTTCCCGGTCTGAAGGGGGTCGGTGCGGTCAGCGCGGCGGGCATGATCCGCCGTCACGGCGACATCGCCGGCGTGCTCCGCGAGCGTGAGTTGCGCGACGGCGACCGCGCGTATCTACTGAGCGCGCTCAGGGTCGTACCGCCGGTCGACGATCTGCCGATCGACCTCCCCGCCGGCCGGCGGGACTCCTACCCGGCGGACGGCGCGGCGATGGACGCTCTGGCCGCGCGCTGCGGCGTTCCAGACGCGTGCGCGCGGCTGCTCAGCGCCGTGCGGCGACTCGCGTCGAGCCCGTGACGCTGTGGGCTCACGCGCCCGGGACCACGGTCAGAACGAGGCCCGACGGGCGGTCCGCGTCGTGGTACAGGACGTTGTGGGCGATCACGCCTTCGGTGGCGATCGTCTCGTCGGCGCCCGTGCCGAGGTTGACCGCGAACTTGGGGTGCGCCGAAGAGGCGATCTCGACGCGGATCCGGTGGCCGGGCTGGAAGCGCTGCGCGGTGTCCCACATCGCGACCACGACCTCGTAGACCGCGCCGGGCTCGACCGGCGCCGCCCGCTCGTGGCCGTCGCGGTAGCGCAGCCGGACGAGCCCGTCGCCCAGTCGCTGGGCGAAGCCGTTCGGATGCACATCGAGCAGCTTCGCCGCGACGTCGGTGTCCGGCGCCGAGGTCGACACGTACGCCACGAGCCGCACCGGTCCGATCACGTCCAGCGGCTCGATCAGCTTCTCGCTCGTGAACACGAGCACATCGCCGCGCGTCTCCACCCCTGCGAAGTCGTCGGGACCACCAATCTGGGCCGAGGAGGCGGCGGTGATGAACGGGACTGGGCGGTCGGGATCGTGCAGCCACTCGTCGGCGGGCGCGCCGGCCGGTGGCGGAACGTCGCCGAGGCGGCCGTCGCCGAATCGCGAGGTGGCGCCGCCGTCGCTGCCGAGGTACCAGATCCGCTCGGCGCTCCCCGGAGGCGGCCACGCCGGCAGATCCTGCCATTCGTTGGCGCCCATCAGGAACATGCGCACCGGCGCGACCGATGGCATTGGCGCCCGGTCGCGGACCATCTCGTCGAGGAAGCCGGTCATGATCGCGGGCAGGTCGACGACCGAGTCGTGCCCGAAGTCGACCTCGCCCAGCTTCCGGTCCGCATTCACCTGGTGGCCCCACGGGCCCATCAGCAGACGCTGCCCAGACCGGCCGGCCGACGTCATCGCAGCGAAGTTCGCGGGGGTCCCGATTTCCTCGTCGTCGTACCAGCCCGAGATGTGGAGCACCGGCACGTCGACCTCCGTGATGCGGTGCTGGTAGCGCAGCGGCTCCCAGTAGTCGTCGAGCGTCTGATGGCGGCATTCCTCGCGCCAGAGCGGGGAATGAAAGCCGGCGGCGTCGTCGAGGTCGACGATCGGCCGGTGCCGGTAGACCTCCATCCAGTCGACGGCGCCCGTGTACTGCGGAACCTGGCCGTCGGTCATCCGGTACCAGTGCACGTGCATCGGCCCGGGCACGCCTGTCGGGTTCTCGACGAACGGATCGGAGGGCGTGACGAGCACGATCATCGCTCGCAGCGCCGGCGGACGGTGCAACGCCGTGAGCCACTGGATCCGCCCGGGATAGCTTCCGCCGTAGGTCGCGACAGCGCCGTCGCACCAGTCCTGCGCGGCCGCCCAGGCGATCACGTCGACCCCATCGAGGCCGTCGTTCCGGTAAGGCTCGAACCGCCCCTCGGAGTCGCCGCGGCCGCGCACGTCGACCCAGACCGCCGCGTATCCGGCCTTCGCGAACACGTCGGCGCGCTCGGTGGCGAGCTCTCCGCCGCGCCCGTACGGGGTGCGCATCACCACGGCCGGCGCCGGCCGCTGCGCCGGCAACACGAGATCGGCGGCAAGCGTGATCCCGTCCCGCATCGGGATCCGGACGTTGAAGCGGCGGCCGAGGCTCATCCGCCGCACTCAGCCGCAGCCCGTGATCCCGCCGTCGAGCGGGATCACCGCGCCGGTCAGGTACGAGCCGGCTCGCGAGGCGAGGAACACGGTCAGACCGGCGGCGTCGTCGGGCCGCCCGATACGGCCGAGGGGGACCATCCGCGCCACCTCGGCCCGCTTCTCGGGCGTGTCAAGCATGAACGCCATCATCTTGCTCTGGAACGGCCCCGGAGCGATCGCGTTGACCGTTATCTGCTCGGAGGCCAGGCGCCGCGCGAGGTGGCGGGTGAGCATGTGCACGGCGGCCTTGCTCGCGCTATAGCTGTAGTTCTCGACGGCCGGCACGCGGATACCGTCGATCGAGCCGATGTTGATCACCCGCGCCGGATCGTCCGCGCTGGCCGCCGCTCTCAACGCCGCGAGCAGCCCGACCGTCAAGTGGAACACGCCCTCGAGGTTGGTGTTGATGACCCGGTCCCATCCGGACGCGGGGAACTCCTCGAGCGGCGCCCCCCACGTGGCGCCGGAGTTGTTGACGAGGATGTGCAGCGCGTCGAAGCGCGCCCGGACGGCCTCGGCAAGCGCGCCGGCGCCCTCCGGCGTCGACACGTCGGCCGGGATCGCCTCGCAGTCGCCGAAGGTGCGCAACTCGGCCGCCGCGGCCTCTAGGTCTTCGGCCTTCCGCGACGCGATCGCGACACGCACGCCGGCCTGGACGAGCCCCCGGGCGATCATCAGCCCGATGCCGCGCCCGCCGCCGGTCACCAGCGCATTCTTGCCGGAGACGTCGAACAGGTCCACGCGCGCATCCTATGACCCTGCGATTCGCGTGTAGTCGCTAAAGCACGGCGCGCCGCGTGTCGATCATCGGAGTGTTCGGGGAAACCGGACGGTTGTCCCCTACACCGATGGAATCCTTCGGCCTTGCGACGACTGAAGCACGATCAGCGAGTAGAGATTCATCTCGACAGTGAGGATCACGCTGTCGGCTGTCGGGTTGCCGCCGTTCAGGGCAGCGTCGCGACGCTGACGCTGGTCACCGAGGTTCCGGCCGAGGTGTTCGAGAAGTTCACGCCCGGAGAGCTCGGTTACCTGCTGTTCGAGCACCGTGGCGCGATGACCGCGCTCAAGGGCATCGCCACCGCCAGCCCGACCGACCCATCGGAGCTCGCGTTCGTCGTGATCGACGGAGTCCAGCTGCCCGAGCGTCGCGCCGCACAGCGGTTCCAGGTCGGCGCCTTGGCGCGGATCTCGGCGTCGGCTGGCGCTGAGGAAGCGGAAGGCGTCGAGGCCGCCGCAGCGAACGTGAGCGTTAGCGGCGTGCTGATCGAGCGACCCGCCGGGCTCGCCGAGGGCCCTGGCTTCCGGCTCGAGCTCGTGCTCGAGGATGACGCGACGCCGATCCGCTGCGCCGCCAGCGTGGTGCGTGAGACGCCCACCCACATCGCGCTGAAGTTCACTGACATCGCCGACGCCGATCGCGTCCGGCTGGCGGGCATGATCCGCCACCGGGCGCTCGCTGCTTAGTCGCGGCGGGTCGCGGCGACCCGCACCTCTGCCTCGTCGGGCAAGGGTTCGGCGGTCGGCGGTGGGGCACTCGGATCTCGCGGGCGTGGCTTGGTCTCGTAGGGCAGACGGCCGGCGCGTCGAGCCTGATCGGTCAGCAGGTACTCAATCTGCGCGTTGATGCTGCGCAGATCGTCGTTCGCCCAGCGCCGGAGGGCCTCGAACAGGCGCGGGTCGAGTCGGAGTAGGAAGCGCTTGCTTTCGGGCATCCCCTCCTTACCTTAGCTTCGGGCGCGGCCGCCGCCGGTGGCGGACGCTCGTCCACCCCCGGGGCGGGTCAGCTCACGGCTCGGGTCAGCTCACGGCTCGGGTCAGCTCACGGCTCGTACGAGCCCGGCGTCCAGGCGCGGGTGCTCACGCCGATCGCGTTCCAGGCGTTGATCGCCACGATCAGGCTGACCAGCGCACCGATCTCGGCTTCGCTGAACTGCTCGGCGACCGCCTCATAGTCCTCGGCCGGTACACGGTCGCGGGCCATCAGCGTTACCGACTCCGTGAACGCGAGCGCCGCGCGCTCGCGCTCGGTGAAGAACGGCGCCTCGCGCCAGGCGCTGAGCGCGTACAGGCGCGTTCCCGCCTTCGGCGTGGCTCAGCGCGGCGCGGCGCGCGCTCTCCGGCGCCTCGTTCCGGGCGCTCGACTACGGCGACCCGCGCGGCGTACTGGAGTTGCGAGCCGCGCTCGCCGAGTACGTCGCGCGCGCCCGCGGGGTCCGGGTAACCCCAGACCGGGTCGTGGTCTGCTCGGGCTTCACGCAGGGTTTCCGGCTCCTATGCGAGGCGCTCCACGCCCGCGGCGCGAGAACACTCGCGATCGAGCGCTACATCCAGCCGGCCACCGCCCGCGCGGCGAGCGGATGCGGTTTCAGGCTTGCGCCGATCGACGTCGACGACGACGGCGCCGCCGTCGAACAACTCGCATCGGCCGATGTCGCGCTGCTCTCGCCGCAGGCGCTGGCACCGCAGCGGGTGGTGTACGCCGGGACCGCGAGCAAGACGCTCGCCCCCGGGGTCCGGCTGGGCTGGCTCGTCCTCCCCGCCGATCTCGTCGACGTCGTAGTCGCCGCCAAGGCGCTCGCGGACCGCAACAGCAGCGCGATCGACCAGCTCACGCTGGCGGAGCTCATCGTCTCCGGCGCCTACGACCGGCACGTCAGGCGCTCGCGTCTGGTCTACTGCCGCCGGCGAGACAGGTTGGTGGCGGCGCTCCGTCGGCACGCACCGCGGGTCCGGATCTCGGGAATCGCCGCCGGCCTGCACGCACTGGTCGAACTGCCCGACGGCCTCCCGGAGGAGGCCGTCGTGGAGCGCGCCGCCGAACGCGGGCTGTCCGTGCAGGGGCTGGGCGAGTACGCGCACGGAGCTCACACCCACCCTCCTGCGCTTGTCGTCGGCTACGCGAAGCCCCCGGAGCACGCGTTCACGGCCGCCGTCGCGCGGCTGGCGGCCGTGCTCCGCGACGCAACCGGCTGACCGCGGAGCCCGGCTGCAGGCGCCCGGCCGGCGCGGCCGCGTGAGCGGAGCGGCGGCGGGTCCGAAGCCGCACGGCCAGTGGCGAGGGGATGAGGTGTCGGTGTTGGTGCGTGGTTTCATTACACGATGAAGACGCCGGCGGTGGTGGGTTATATCCGCACACTCGACGACGCGCCGGCACCGAGATGCGCGAAGTGACCCATACGTACCCGAATGACCATTCGGCGCGGAAAGCGCGTCGAGTGGCGAGTATTTCGCGGTGCGCCGCCACCCCCCGCCGCGCGCCGCCGACCATCGCCCCGCGCCACACTGCTCAAGATGCGAAACGCCGAGGTGATCGTCGTCGGACTGGGTGCGATGGGCAGCGCCGCGTGCGCCCAGCTCGTCGCGCACGGAGCGTCGGTGATCGGGATCGACCGACACGCGCCACCGCACCCGTGGGGCTCGACCCACGGTGACACCCGCGTCACCCGCGAGGCGATCGGCGAAGGACGCGAGTACGTGCCGCTGGTGCGGCGCTCGCATCAGCTGTGGCGCGAGATCGAGCGGGACAGCGGGGCGCGGCTGCTGACTCAATCGGGGATCGTGCTCCTCGCGTACCCGTCGAGCGAGTTCCTCGAGGAGACACGGGCATCAGCTCGCGCGTACTGGATCGATCACGAGGACCTCGGCAACGCCGAGGTCCGCGCTCGGTTCCCGATGTTCGCGCTCGACGACGAGATCGTCGCCTACTACGAGCCGGGGGCGGGTTACGTGCGGCCCGAGGCGGCGGTCGCCGCACAGCTCGGTCTCGCCCGCCGCGCCGGCGCGCAACTCCGTCTCGGCGAGCGCGTCCAAGCGTGGGCGGCGTCGCCCCAAGGCGTCACCGTCACAACCAACGTGGACACGTATGCCGCGGACCAGCTGCTGCTATGCGCCGGGGCATGGATCGGCGATCTGTTCCCCGAGGGTCGCGACACGTTCGCCGTCTACCGCCAGCTCCTGTACTGGTTCCCGATCCGCACCGGGTACCCGCAACTTCGCGACATGCCGGGCTTCATCTGGGATCTCGGGGGCCGCCAGGACGAGATTGTTCACCTCGACGGGTTCTACGGCCTCCCCGCGATCGACGGTCCCGGCGGCGGTGTCAAGGTGGCCGCTGAGGCCTATGAGCGCACCACGACGCCGGATGGCCGGCAGCATCCAGCGACCCGTTCCGAGAGCGAGCGCATGTACGAGCAGTGCATCGCGCCATACCTCCCGTGGCTGGGCGAAACGCCGCTCAGGACGGTGTCGTGCCTATACACGACCACTCGCGGCAATCGGTTCGTGATCGACCGTCACCCTGAGCACGACTCGGTTCTGATCGTGTCCGCCTGCTCGGGTCACGGGTTCAAGCACTCGCCGGCGATCGGCGAGGCCGTCGCGCAGTGGTTGACCGGACGTCAGCCCACCATCGACCTCAGCACGTTCAGCTTCTCGAACGCTCGCCTATAAGGGCCACAAACCGCGCCGGCGGCGTTGTACGCTGGACGCGGGGTCATGGACGAAGAGGTAGACGAAGGAGCGAGGGGACGCGCCAGTGAGGACAAGGCGGTTGACCCGTTGCTGGTCGCGCCGGCGGCCGTTCTCGAGGGGTTGCCGGACGCGGTGGTGGCCGCGGCGCGCGACGGGCGCATCGTGTTCGTGAACGCGCTCGCCGAGGAGCTGTTCGGCTACCCGCGCCATGAGCTTCTCGGACAGCCCGTTCACGCGCTCTGGCCCGAGCGCGTTCGCGATCGCTACACCCGCAACATGGAGCTGTACTTCGCCACCGAGCATCCGTTGCGGTTCTCGACCGCGGCGTGGGGCCTGCGCCGAGACGGCTCGGAGTTCATCGGCGAGATGAGCTGGGGAATCGTCGAGACATCCGCCGGCCAGCTGCTCCTCGCCGTCGGTCGCGACATCTCCGAGCAGCGCGCCGCCGAGGCGCGGCTGCGCGCGGTCGCGGCGATGGGCGAACGCGCTCTAGCGGGCGCCGATCCTGCGGACATCGCCTCCGAAGCGATCGAACGGCTGCGCAAGCTACTTCCCGTGGCGGCCGCGGAGGTGCGGCTCTCCGGAGGCGCGTCGCTCGCGACATACGGACCCGATCCCGAGGCGGGTCTGCGGTTTGCGATCGGCACCGGCGATGAGCTGCTGGTCGCTCCCACACGCCCTTTGGCGGAGGAGGAATTGAGCTTCGTGCGGGCGGTCGCGCACACGCTCGCGAGCGCGCTGGCTCGGCTCCGCGACGAGGAGCGCATGCGCCACGAGGCGGTGCACGACCCGCTGACCGGGCTCGCGAACCGCACGCTGCTGCGTGACCGCCTCGAGCACGCGCTGGCGCGCTCGGAGCGCGAGACCGGCGCGACCGCGGTGCTGTTCGTCGACCTCGACAACTTCAAGCGGGTCAACGACGAACACGGCCACGCCGCCGGGGACGCCGCGCTCGTGGAGTTGGGCCGGCGCCTCCAGACCGCGGTCCGTCCGGGCGACACGATCGCGCGCATGGGCGGCGACGAGTTCGTCGCGCTGTGCGAGGACGTCAGCGAGGAGTCGGCGCTCGCCGTCGGCCGGCGTCTGCTCGAGGCGATCCGGATGCCGTTCACCTCGAGCGGCATCGAGCACCAGCTGTCGGCCAGCGTCGGGATCGCGCTCGGCCACTCCGATCCCGACGCGCTGCTCGCCGACGCCGACGCCGCCACCTACCGCGCCAAGGCCGCCGGGCGCGGCCGCATCGAGCTGTATCGCTAGACGGCGCTAGCGGTCTCCGCAAGATCGGGGCGCGGACATGCGTTGCATGTTCACCACGGACGGTAGAGATGGTGACTCATACCCACACCCACGGTACGAGCTCGACGGTGCGTCGAACCCCCCGCGTCAAGCGCAGGCGCACGGTTCACGCTCAGGGCAGGCTCCGGTTCGTCACCGGGATCGTGCTGATCATCGCGCTCGCCACCGCCATCTTCGGCGTCGAGGCCTACAAGCGGGCCGCGCGCTCCGAACAGCGCGTCACGGCGTTGCAGGCCGACCTGGCGAGCCTCGAGCACCGCGTCACGGGGGATGAGCGGGCCGCAGCGGGCGACCGCCTGCACGCCCGCAGCGTAGCGGCGCGCGCGACCGCCGCGCAGCGGTCGGTGCAGCGTGTCAACTGGCAGCTCCAGAGCGTCCCGAGCGAGGCGCAGCTCGCCGGCATGCGCAACGAGCTCGCGGCCTACGCCGCCTACGCCGCCTGTATCCCCGCGCTCCAGAGCGAGATCGACGGCCTCCGTCTCACCTGGCGGATCGACGCCGACAAGCCGGCCACCGACTCGTTCAAGCTGTTCACGTCAGCGCCCGCGCCGGCGTCCTGCTCAGGCGCGACTAGCTCGCACTGACCGGGTTTGTGATCGCCGCGTACGGCCGGCACGGCTCGTTCCGCAGGCTCGGACACGCCGGCAGGCCCGTCGGCACGCTCACCCCTGGGACGACCGGCAGGATCAGGCTCGACGGCATTCGCCGGGAGAAGCCCACGGAGACCTTGGCGGTTCCGGACGGATCGGTCCGACCGAACGACGAGACCGGCTGGGTCCCGTTGGGGGCCGAGATCGTGACCCGGATCCGCGAGCCGGCGCGGTACACGTGGCCCTCGTAGTAGAGCGGTATGACGACCTCGACGAAGCGGCCCTTCGGCATCGGCTGCACGTCGGAGGTGAGCATGCTCGGGATCGGGTCGAGCAGGGTGCTCTTCTGGTGCAGGATGTTGTTCGTGCTCGTCGCCAGTTCCATTGCCACTGCGACGCGTTCCGCCAGAGACCGCCGGCCTCGGTGTTGGCGACGGGGAAGTCGTTGAGGGACACCGCTTTGGCGTTCGATGTGTACCAGTCGATGCCCTTATGCGCGGGCGGCCGCGCGCCCAGCTTGCCGGCGGCCCGAGGTACCACCAGCGCGCGGTCGTGCCGGGGACCGGGAGGGTCGAGAACGATTGCTCGAACCCGGGGTACGGGTTACCCGCCGTGTTACTACCGGTGGGCGACGTGCCCGCGCCGTTGTCGAACAGCACCCGAACCTCGGGAAGCGCCCCGAACGCGCTCAGCGCTGACTGATACGTCGGCTCGAGTTGGATCGGGTCAGCCGGGAGCGTGACCGCGTCGGTGTCCGGCAGCCCCATCGCCGATTGGTAGATAACCGGAGCGGCAGCGTGTATGACCGCCTGGGGCTGGTGCGCGATCGTCTCGATCACGTCGTACGCGTCGAGGTTCTGCAGCGGCTCGAAGAAGTCATAGGCGCCACTCCGAGCACCCCGTCCCGCGCATGTTCACGTCGACGACCGCGAAGCCCATCAGGTTCGCGAGCACCGCGATCCCGTTGACGGGTCCCGACGGGTCGGCATAGCCATAGCCCGAGTACTCGATCAGCGTCGGGTACGGCGGACCCCGAAGGCGGATACGGAGTGGGCACGCTTGTCGAGCGGGTTGGGAAAGCTGGGCAGACCCGGCAGGGTGATCGGGAGGCTCGGAGCTTGGGCGCTCGCCGCGGACACACCCGCGGCCGTCACCAGGGCGACGACGAGCGCGGCGGCCATGGATATGGCACGCATTCGAGAACCACGCCGCAGGACGTTGCCTCTCCGCACGGCGTCAATGTCGCACATCTTTTTCGCGCGTGCGCCGGTTCCCATCGGGCCTGCGCAGCTACACACGCGAGAGCGGATTAAGGCAGGCGCGACAGAGAGAACAGCGGTGTCAGATCCGGGGAGCACAGCGTGCGCGGGACCCGAGCGGGACTGTTTCTGTCAGCGTTGTTGTTCATTGCGGTCGGCGCTTGGCTCGCGCTTGGCAGCGCGGCCGTCAAGCCGGCGTCGGCGGCGGCCGGACCGAGCGGTTGCGTTCCGATCCACGGAGGTGAGGCCCTCTGCTGTGCCACGCCGCCAAGGGCAAGCGGCGGCACTGCTCGCTCGGAAACCGCTGGTGGTATGTCACGGCGAGAGGGTTCCGTAGTCACACCGTGCACCAGCGGGTGGCGGCGCTGATCACGCTCGCCGCGACGGAGGTGAAGGCGGCACCCGGCGACCAGGTGACGTTCACCGGGAGCGTGTCGCCCGCCCACCCGCCCGCGCAGATCGTGTTGCAGCAACTCGGGTCCACCGGGTGGCAGTCCGTGGCGACGGGCGGCCTGGACCGGTCCTCCGATTACGGGATCGGCTACGCCTTCCCGGCAACCGCGAGCGGCCTGCACCAGCTCAGGACCTACGTGCGCTGGAGCGCGACGAACATCAACTCATACTCGCCGGCGGTCACCATCGACGTGAACGGAATTTTCAAGATCAAGCACGTCGTGATCATCATGCAGGAGACTGCGCGTCCCGGGCATCGTGATCAGCCCGTACGCTAAGCAGGGCTCGATCGACTCGCAGACGCTGAGCGTGACGAGCCGAATTCCGACAAAGAATCCGGCTCGATGCCTCACGTCTTTCGCACGGCCACTGGCCGGATTCCTCTAGCTCAGCTTGAAGATGAAGTCGTACTCCTTCCCGCCATCGCGCGACAGCAGCGTCATCTCACCGCGGCTGTCGCGGTAGGCGCCGGCCCCGCCGGTGATCGACAGCACGCTGTTGCGCGTGTCGTAGTACGGGCCCTGGACGGTGATCTGGCCGGCCTTGAGGAACGTCGGTCAACTGCGGGAAGCCGTCGCCGCTGACGGTTGCCAGGGTCGCGACCCTGGGCATCGAGCAGGGTCGCGGTGAGATTCCGGGAAGGTGGTCATGGCGTGAGAGCCTATCCACCACCCTTCTCGCGGCTCGCAGGCCGCGCCCGGTCACATCGCGGGGTCGTAGTAATAGCCCCACATCTTGAGGTCGGGGCTCTTGGCCACGACCTTCGCGACCAGCGCGTTCCAAGACCGCCACGAGTCGGGCACCGCCCATCTCGGGATCGTTCGGGTGGGGAACGCCGGACCCATCTCCGAGCACCAAAGCGGCAGATGCTTGGAACCCGCCCAAGCGGCGTACTGCGGAATCTGGAGCAGCCCACCGACCTTCGTGTGGTAGCAGTGGACGGCGATCGCCTGCACACCCGGCGGTCGCCCGTGCGCAAACCCCTGCTGGGCGTCGGCAAACCCCCACGGGCTGAACTCGCCGTAGACGCGAATCGCGTGCGGCACCAGGTTCACGAGCACCGGCTCGACCGCGTTCCACACCGCCCGGTACTTCTGGCCGATGCTTCGCCCGTCCCTGGCGAGGGCGACGGTGCCCTGGCCGGAGGCGGTTGGCATCGACAGGTCCTGCTCGTTGCCGACGCCGACGGCCCACACGTAGGGCGCGTATGTCGGAAGCACCTGCGCCATGTAGGCGGCAACCTGATTCGGGCTCAGGTGGTTGCCCCACTGAAACGAGATGTAGACCCGGAAGCCCGCCGCGTACGCGTCCCGCACGCAGCCGATGCCGGCGCCGACCGGTGCTTCCTGCGGGGAGAGGATCAGCCGCATCACGTTGGCGTGGTTTGCGCGCAGGAACGGATTGACGTTCCGGTTAGACAAGCACGCGGTCTCGCTGCTGACGGCGAACCACGTGGGGCGTCGGGCAGACGCGATCGCGGGCGCGATCATCAGCGCGACGGCCGCCGCCGTCGCCGCGAACGCTCCCATGCCGAGGAGCCGCCTGAGGGTCGAGGTCTTTCTTACTTCCACGCTTGTCCTACTTCGCCGGGGGCCGAACTGCATAACGCAGCCCAGGACTGCGCCGGTCGCTACGTTCTGCATCGGCACGACGTACACCTTCCTTGACCGGTCGTAACCGCCGGCAGACTCGTTCTTATCGTCCTATTGGGATTCTCTCGGGCGCTTCTTCGTCACGCCGGACAGGCTCAACCACCAAATGCGAGCGTTCGGTAACGACCCGGGGCCCTCTGTCGGCTGGAGGCTAGCGCGAGTGCTGCTGGTCATGGCGAGCATCGTCGGCGTCGTCACGGTCGTGATCAGCACCGGCGCGGCCAAGATTCCCGGCCTGTCCGGCGGCTCCCGGACGACGCAACCAAGCGAACAAGCGGCGCTCGCGGCCCAGCGAACCGCCGCCGAAGAGCAGTGGGCGGCGGCCACGTGCACGAGCATCCTCGCCTGGAAGAACGAGATTCAGCGCGACGGGACGAGCCTCAACCTCGGGCTTGGTCCGAGTGCCCGCGTGCACGACGCGATCGCCGCGTCGACCCGCCTGCTGAGCGAGCTCGACAGGCTCGGGCTGCCGCCGGGAGCGTCCCCACAAGCGCGGGCCGAGCTGGATCAGCTCCGCGCGGACATCGCCTCGCGACTCAGCAGCCTCGAGGGCGCAGCCGGCAGCGTCGCCAGCGGCAACATCACCGCGATCGGCACGCTGCTCGGCGACCTCGAGAGCGACAAGGTTCTCCCTGGGCAAATCGCCAGCGAGCTGCAACACGTGGTGTCGGTCGATCTCGGACTTTCGGTCGCCGAGACACGTGCCTGCCGGCAGCTCGTCGGGATCCCCATCTGAGCCGCCCCGCGCGGTAATGTCGCGACATGGAGCGCAACGTGCTCGGCGCGCGGCTCGAGAGCTGCGGCACGGAGCCGCTCACGGGCTTTTACCGGGACGGCTGCTGCCGCACCGGGCCCGGCGACCTCGGCAGCCATACGATCTGCGCTGTCGTCAGCGCCGAGTTCCTCGAGTATCAGCGGAGCATCGGCAACAACCTGAGCTCACCGGCGCCCGAGCACGACTTTCCCGGCCTCCAGCCCGGGGACCGCTGGTGCGTGACGACTTACGCGTGGCTGCGCGCCCACGAGGAGGGCGTCGCGGCGTTCGTCGTGCTCGCGGCCACGCACGAGCGCGCGCTCGACCACGTACCGCTTGACGTGCTGCAGGAGTACGCCGTTGACGTACCCGCCGATCCGGGCTCGATCGACGCTACTTGACCAGCTCGACCGTGAGCGACGACGGCGCCGCCGCCGAGCGCTCGATCGTGTACACGCCGCCGGCCAGCTCGGGGAGCTGTTCGGGCAGTGGCGTGAGGTGCGGGCTGTCGGTCGTCGAGAGCGTGAGCCGCAGGCTGTCGCCGGCGGCGATCGTGACGAGCGTCGGGAAGATCTCGATCTGGTACTCGGTCACCGCGCCGGCGCTGACGGGCTTGGCGGAGGCCTCCGTGTACGGGTGGTAGGGCAGCACCGTCATGCCGTCGGCCGTCCAGGATCGCTTATCGTCGACGGCTCGGAGCGAGCCGAGCAGCGCGCCCTCGGTGAGCGGATACGCGGCGCCGCTCGGGGTCACGTCCTCGAGCTCGGCCACGAGCTCCGTCTCGGACGTCGTCGCGCTCGCGTACACGGTTGCGGTGATCGGTCCGGCGACGGTCTCCGGGTGGGAGAACGGCGCGGAGGTGTAGCTGGTCGCCCACGGCCCGGTCCCCGAGACCCGATCGTCGCTGACGCACGGGCCGAGCAGCCCGGCCGTCCCTGACGGGACCGAGATGCCGCCCATCGACCATTGGTCGATCGGGCGTCCGCACGGAGCGCCGCTCGGGCTCCAGGTGAGCGTGTCGGTCGTCGCGACCGGAAGCGACGCCGAGCCGGTGGCACCCCCGAGCACGCTCGTCACCGGGGAGGTGACCCCGCCGAGCAGACCCGCAACGGTGCCCGGCAGACCGCCGGCCACCGGGGCGGTGCTCGAGAGCGTGCTGCCGGCACCGCCGGCGCCCGCGGCGGATGGCGCGGAGCTCGTCAGCGTCCCGCCGGCGCCGAAATACAGCCGGGTGGGCGTGGCGCCGGTGAACGGATACGTCGAGGTCTCGTCGAACTGACCGTTCCCGAGGTCGTAGTAGTGCAGCGGCGTCGGGGTCTTCGCCGTGCCGGTCCGCTCGTGCTTGAGCCAGGTGTCGAACCATTCGAGCTCGAGCGGATCGACGTCGACCGAGGAGCCGTTGAGGTGCTCCCACGGGCCGACGACCAGCTGGTAGCGCCCGGTCGTGCGCTGACCCGGCGCCATCGGCGCGGTCGCGCTGCGCCCGGCCCAAGCGTTCTGCAGCTCGGCGTAGTTGAGCGGCTCGCCGTTCTGGAAGATGTCGAACTCGCCGCCGATCAGGTAGGCGGGGATGTGGTTGGCGACAACGCGCGCAAGCACGTTCTGCGGGTTGCGTGCCTCCCAGTAGGAACCGTCGTAGGCCTCGTCGCCGCCGGTCAGGATGTTCGCGGTCGTCGCCGCGTGATAGCTGGCCAGCCCGTTGACGTGGTCCGCCTCGATCCCGGCGAGGTCCGACAACATCGTCGGGTCGCTCGCGGTGTCCGTGATCGGGTTGCTCGTGTTTTCGGCACCCGTGAGGCCCAGGTAGGTCTCGCTGAACTCGAAGTCGAGCAGCCCGCCCATGAACGACGTGTCCCGGTAGATGTCGTTGGCGCTGACCATCGGGAAGACCGCCTTGAGCGGCGATTTCGGGCCCACCGCGCCGGCAAGCAGCAACTGGTCGATTCCGAGGTACGACGGGCCGTACGTCCCGACACGCCCGTCGGAGTGCGGCAGGTGCGCCGCCCAATCGAGCACCTTGATCGCGTCCTGCTGCTGTACCGGATCGAACAGCCCCCAGCTCCCGTTCGAATCCCCGGTGCCGCGAACGTCCTCGACGATCTCGATGTAACCGCGCTCGGCCAGATAGTCGTCCGCGCCGCCCGTGGGGCTCGCGCCGCCGGGCGAGGCTGCCGACCCCGGGCTGCTCGAGCCGCCCTGGCCCTTCCCGTACGGCGTCATTGTCAACAGGACGGGGAACGGCCCCTTCGCCGGCGCGCCCGACGCGGTGGTCGGATAGATCTCGTTGACCCTGATCGTGGTGCCGCCCGCGCCCTTGATCGCGATGTCGTTCGTCGACGCGGTTCCGTACGCGGCCGGTTCGGGGGTCCAGTGGCTTCCCGGCGCGGCGCTCGCCGCGACCACGCTCGCCGGAAGCGACGGATCAAGCCCGACGAGACTCGACGGAGCCGACTCGACCGCCGGCGCGCCCGCCGGAGGCGATGGGGTTACCGCGAGTGCCGGCGCGGAGCCGAGACCGGCGCAAGTAAGACCGATTCCGAGCGCAACCGCGCTCCTCAAATTCACGTGCCGACGAGTGATTCCAGGCATCAGGCGAACCTCCCGCCCGACCGAATACCCGAAGCACAGCTTTTCTAGACATCGGAACCACGGGCGCTACCTCGTGGCCCGCGGGTGGTGCATAACTCGCCGCTCCGGACCCGCGAGCTCGTCGGGATCAGCTGAAGAACGCGAAGCTGCGCACCTCGACGCTGTGCCGCGGCACTGCCCCCTCCACGGTCGGATCGCGGAACGCCGAGTGGAGGACCTGCCACGCGCGACTGTGGTCCGAGTCGTGGAACACGAAGAACAGGATCTCGTCGCACGTCATATCTGGGAAGTACCACCAGTCGTGGTCGGGGCTGAAGAGGAACTCCGAGCCGCTCGTGATTATCTTCGTCTCGTCGACGACCGCGGTAAGCGGGTCGTCCGGGATCCGGTCGACGAAGTACAGCTGGTTGGGCAGCCCTCGTCGTCGCGGAGGCTGCGGAAGTCGCACAGGGCCAACGGCCAGTCCTGCGGCGGCGGACTGAACACCCGCCAGAAGCTCGTCGCGAGCGCGCGACGGTAGCCGGGACCGTCCGGGAACTGCTCGGCGTACACGCGCGCCGCGGTCATCTCGGCGCCCTCGGAC
>CAWJXO010000033.1:0-110762 GCA_963846765.1 uncultured Solirubrobacterales bacterium | reverse complement strand
AGCCGGAGCCGGAGCGCGTGCCGGAGCCGGAGCAGCGCTCTTGCCGTCGGGCGCCGACGCACCGTTTGGCTGCGCCGCCGGTGTGGCCTGCGGCGGGGCCTGGGTCGCGCTCGCCGATGCTGTCGGGCCTCCCCTGTCCCCCTCCTCGGGGAAACGGTCGGACGCGTCCTCGGCCAGCGAGAACAGCGAGGTCGCGACGTTCCGGACGTCCTCGATCAGCCGGATCCGCTCGGTCCACACCGCGTCGGTCTCGGAGTCGAGCTGTCGCAGCTTGCGCTTGGCGTCGTCGGTCATCGCGACCGCGTTGGACGCGGCGTCGGCGACGCACCGCTCCGCCTCCACACGCGCGCGGCGCGTGATCTCGGCCGCCTGCTCGTGGGCGACTCGCAGGATCGCGCTCGTCTCCTGACCGACGCGCGCGATCTCGTCCTCGACCGAGGGCGCGGGTGGCGGCGGCGGGGCCGAACGCTGGGCCGACAGCTTCGCCGCCATCTGGCCGATCTCGTGCTCGAGTCCGTCGATGTAGTCGTCGACGGCGTCACGGTCGTAGCCGTGCAGCACTGTCTGAAAGCGCCGCCGCGAGGGCTCGGACGGCGGGACCGAGTCGACCGCCTCGGTCGGCTGGTCAAGCTCCTCGTAGTCCTCCCATTCCCCCTCGTCGGGCTGGGGCCGGTCGAAGCTGTTGAAGCCTCGAGCCAGCCGGTCCCCCAGGTCGGCGAAGAACGTGCCGGGCGAGCGGCGCCTGGCCGGCTCGTCGTAGGTCACGCCGGCTCTGTCTCCGGATCTCTCGAAGTCGCTCATCCATAACTCCTCTGCGCGTCTCACGGGTATGTGGCGTGTTCGGCGAGCCCGGCGCGATCCCTCCGGGTCCCCGCCGTTTGCAAACGCGCGTGCAGTCAGCCGGCGGGCCAGAGCTGCCGACCGATCCCCATCATGTCGATCAGCCGGTGAACCGACGAGCTGACGCGCCGATCGACCTCGAGCTCATGGCCGCTTCGGCGCGCGTGCTTGAGGCCCAGCACGACCGTCTGGACCCCGGAGCTGTCGATGAAATCGAGCTGGGAGAGGTCGAGCCGCACCGGGCGGCCGTCCTCCCGGTGCTGGCGCAGGCGTTGCTCGACGGCATCGGCGACTGCGATGTCAAGCTCCCCGATCAGAGCGACGCGCAGTGCGCCGTCGCCGTCGACGCTTTCTCGTATCTCAAACGCTGGCCCGGCGAGTGGCACGAAGACTCTGGTGTTTCGAACGGCAGGGACTGCGAGACGCGCAATCCTAACCGAACGTTCGGGAAGGAATCAGAATCGACGACGTCCTTGGAGTCACAGGCGCGAAGCCCCCCTCGTGCCCGGCATTCGGCGGCGGCTCGCCACAACCGCCGCCGGCTTGCCGCGACCGTCAAGTGGCTGCCGGCGCGGGGTCGGCACGTACAAGGACCTGGCCCTTGTGCTGTGAGCGGGCGGCCTACGCCTCGGCGACCGCGCCGAGCCGGCGCTCGGCCTCGGACTCGGGCTCGGCCTGGGCTGCGAACTCCTCGCAGAAAGCCTCGACGACCTTCGGATCGAACTGCGACCCGGCGCCACGCTCGAGCTGGACGAGGGCGTCGTCCGGATCCAGCGCCGCCCGGTGCGGCCGATCAGAGGTCATGTCCTGGAAAGCGCTGCAGACGAAGATGATCCGAGAACCCAGCGGGATCGCATCGCCGGCGAGGCCGTGCGGGTAACCCGACCCGTCCCAGCGCTCGTGGCTGTAGCGGACGAGGCCGGCGACGGCCTCCATCCCAAGCGGCCCCGCGAGGAGCCGCTCGCCCACGAGCGTGTGCAGAAGGATGAACTGCCACTCGGGTCCGTTGATCTTGCCGGGATATCCGAGCACGGCGGCCGGGACCGCAACGTTGCCGATATCGCACAGTTGCATCGCCGTCTCGACGGTCTCGATCTCGCCCGCCGGGACCCCGAGCCTGCGCGCGATCCCGGTGGCCAGAGTGGCGACGTCGCGGCGCGAGCGGACCAGCCGCAACGCCTCGTTCGCATCGGCCGGCGCACGCCGGCCGGACTTCACGTGGCGCTCTGACCCGTGCTTGCTCGCTCGGCGGGCGGCTAGCTCGAGCGCCGCCCGCGGGGACGGGGCCTCGGCCGGAAGGGCCGCCTGGCCGACGTCGCAGTAGATCTGGAAGCCGTCTCCGTTCTCACCGAGCGCGCTCGCCGCAGACGCGCACAGCGCGCTCGTGAAGCGCTCGGAGCCAACCGCGAGCAGCGCGAAGCTGCCCCCGCGCATCCGGTAGACGCTCCCGTAGGAGCCGACGGCGTCGCGTAGCTTGCGGGCCAGCCACTCGAGCAGCGCGTCGCCGCATCCGTCACCGTAGGCGTCGTTGTAATCCTTGAACCCGTCGAGCGCGAACAGGTACAGCGTCAGGACGCGATCGTCGCCGGCGTCGATCGCTTCTTGCAGGTCCGCGACCAGCCTGTCGTGCGTCGGCAGCCCGGTGACGGCATCGACGCCGTCCGGAGCCGGCACCGCCGCCTCGCTGGCGGGCCGGACCTCATCGGAACGGCTCACGACGGTGAGCGTGGCCACGGCCCCGAGAATCGCGCCGATCACCATCGCCAGCAGCCAATCGCCGCCGCCAATGACCGCCACCACCGCGATCACGGCAACCTCGGCGACGGCCACGGCGACAATCGAGTTTCGACGCGCCGGCGTGGGCGAGCTGGACACCATAGATCTACTCGGACTCGAGCCGGGTTGAGGCGGAGCCTTAGCCGCGGAGGACCGGGCGGACCGCCTCGGCGATGCGGCGGCCGAGCTCGAGCACCTGCTCGTCGGACCAGTGCGCCAGGTTGACGCCCGCCGTCTGGAACTCGCGGCGGATGTTCACGGTCGCCTGCGCGGTGTCGACCGCATGAGCAAGCTTGGCCAGCGCCGTGTTGACCACCGGGGTGTCGGCGGCACTGGCACCGTTGAGCTCGGTCTCGAGCAGCCAGGCGCGCAGCGCCTGGGCCTCGATCAGGTCAAGGTCGAGAACGAGGCGGGGCTCGTTGTTGTTCCCGTCGACGCGGGAATCGTTCAGCTGGTCGGTGGCGCTCATTGCGGCGGGCCCTCCATAGCGGCGGTGGTTGGAGTGCGCAGGTCGCGCCCGCGCGAAAGTTGGTTACACCGAATTATCGGCACGATCACCGGCCACTTGAGCATGCGCACGCCCTCGTAGGCGATGACTCCGACTAGTCTCCACGCCATGGCTTCTCGCGTGGTGAAGGCGGAGTTCACCCCCGAGGAAGCCCAGGCGGTGCTGACGTGCATTCGCGAGTACTTCGCGATCCTGCTCGAACGTCGGAGCCTCGGCGACGCGAGCCTGTCGTCCGCCGCGTCAAATCTGTACGCCGCGATGCTCGAGGCCGGGGTGACGCCCGACAAGCTCGAGTAGGCGCTTCCGCTCGCTTGCGCTCGCTAAACGCGCGGTGCGCGTTCGCGCTCAGTGGCGGGCGCGCATCTCGGCGAGGCGATCGGGATCGAACTCGTCGGAGCGGACCCAGCTGAGCAGGGTCTGCTCGGTCTCGATCACCCGGTCGGCCGCGGCGGGTAGGTCGGCGGCGATCTCCGACGGGATCTTCAGCACTCCGTGCTGGTCGGCGTGGAGCAAATCGCCGGGCGCGATGCTCAGGCCGCCGATTTCGACCGTCTCGCCGATCGCCTCCACGCGCACGTACGCGTGCGATACCGACGGTCCGGCGGCGAAGAAGTGAAAGCCCATCCCGCGCACCTCGTCGAAATCGCGCACGGAGCCGTCGGTGACGCAGCCGACGCAGCCGAGCGCGCCGAAGATCGTCGCGTGGACCTCGCCCCACAGCGACCCGTGCGCCGGCGGGACGTCGAGATCCTTGACCACGACAACGCGCGGCGCCGGGATCGTGCGCACGTACTCGTACAGCGCGTTGTTGCCGGCGCCGGCCCAATCCGCCGCCGGCGCGCCGCATGCGACGATCGTCGCCGTGGCCGCGTACCCGACCATCCGTCCCAACTCGGGGAACATGCACCTGATGCTGTTGTCGGCGAACCCGACGTCGCGGGACTGCATGTCGAACGTCTCGATCGCGTTCGCCAGCGTCGGCGAGTCGTAGCGCGCGAGGGCCTGGAGCAGGTCGTCCGTCAAAGGAGCACCTTGCCCGGATTGAAGATCCCCTCCGGGTCGAGCGCGCGTTTGATCGCCCGCATCATCTCCACCGCCTCCGCCCCGTGCTCGGAGACGAGGAACCGCGACTTGCCATAGCCAACGCCGTGCTCGCCGGTGCACGTCCCGTCGTGCGCGATCGCCCTCTCGACCAGCCGGTTGTGGAACTCCTCGGCGCGGGCCACGTCGTCGGGGTCGTGGGGATCGACGAGCACGCACGTATGGAAGTTCCCGTCGCCGACGTGCCCGACGATCGGTGCGGTCAGGCCGAGCGCCGCGATGTCGGCCTGCGCCGCCGCGATGCAGTCCGCCAGCGCCGAGATCGGCACGCACACGTCGGTCGTCAGGCCCGCCTTTCCCGGGACGAGCGCCCGCGTCGCATCGTAGGCGCGGTGGCGCGCGTGCCACAGACGCCGGCGCTCCCGCTCGTCCGAGGCCCAGGCGAACCCGCTCCCGCCATGCTCCGCGGCGATCTCGGCGGTCTCGCTCGCCTGCGCGGCCACGTCGTCCTCAGATGCGCCGTGAAACTCGAGGAACAGCGTCGGCGCCACCGCGAACGACATGTCGTCATGGCGGTTGATCGCCTCGATCTGCAATTCATCGGCGAGTTCGATTCGGGCCACGGGAATCCCGTACTGCGCGATCTGCGTAACGCACTGCACGGCGTCGCGGACGGTCGGGAACGTGCACGCCGCCGCCGCGGTGGCCGGCGGGATCGGGTGGAGCCGCAGCGTGGCCTCACAGATCAACCCGAGCGTGCCCTCGGAGCCGATCATCAGCCGTGTCAGGTCGTAACCCGCCGAGGACTTGCGCGCTCGCGAGTGTGTGTGCACGACCTCGCCGCGGCCGCCCACGATCGTCAACGCGAGCACGTTCTCGCGCATCGCCCCGTAGCGCACGGTCATCGTCCCCGACGCTCCAGTCGCGACCATCCCGCCGATCGTCGCGTCGGCGCCGGGATCGACGGCGAAGAAAACTCCCTCGGGGCGCAGTCGCGCGTCGAGCGCGCGGCGGGTCGCGCCCGCTTGCACGGTCACGTCGAGATCCTCGAGCGACGGCCCGCCGATCGCGTTCATCTCCCGCATATCGACGCTGATCCCACCGGCGAGCGCCGCGACATGTCCCTCTAGCGAGGTGCCCGCGCCGAACGGCACCAGCGGGAGGTGGTGGGTGGCGGCGATGCGGACGACACCTGCCGCCTCGCCGATGTTCCGCGGCCACACGACCATGTCGGGACGCGCCTCGGGGTGGAAAGACTCGTCGTGCCCGTGCTGGGCGAGCACGTCGTTTCCCGTACCGACGCGGTCGGCGCCGAGCAGGTCCGTGAGCTCCTGGCGACCCGCGTCGATGCTCGCGGCCGGGGGCCGCGTCGGGCTGGGCACGTCCACCACCGCCATCGCGCACACATTGACAGACCGGCGCGCCTAAATGTCAGTCCAGCCCCATCTAAAGATCCGCGCGAATAAATGTGCGTTTGCTCGATGTGCGAGCGCCGCGCAGTCGGCACGATCGCTCGCACCCTCTGACAGGAGCGAGATATGAGCAGCGTGATCAGATTTACATCGAGGCTGGGACGCGGGCGGGCCACCCGGCGCGCATCGCTGGCCGCCGTGGTCCTCGCCGCCGGCTGGCTGTGCCTCGGAGCCGCCTCAGCGTGGGCCGACAGCGTCATCGATACGACCGGATGCACGATCGACGGCCGCGCCGAGCTGTCCGGAACTCCGAGCAGCCCGAACCAGCTCGGCGCGGAGTTCGTGGCGCCCGCCGGCTATCTGACGACATTCGCGGCGAACCTGGCGTCCGACAACCCCCAGGCGGTGACCGTCGCCCTCTATAACGCCAACAGCACGGGCCCCGTCGGGCCGCCGCTGTGGACCGCCCCCGCCACCGTCGACAGCACCGGCTCGCCGACGACGTTTGCCCTCCAGACGTTCACGATCGATCAGCCCGTGACGTCAGGCAACACCTACGTGCTCGGCCTCATCTCGGCCACGCCGACGGCGAACGCGTGGTGGTCCGTCGACAACTCGGGCGCGGGGAGCGGGGCGTGCTACCCCGGGCCAGTGAACGACGGCTACGCCGGACAGGCGTGGTTCCCGCCGCTCACCTACGAGGCCTTCTCGTTCAAGGCGGACTTCGGCACGCCGGCACCGCCGGTCGCGAGCCCAACCGCGGTCTCCTTCCCGAGCCAGCCCGAGAGCACGATCGGTGCCGTACAGACCGTCACGATCAATTCTGCGGGCGACATCCCGGTGTCGTTGGGGCAGCTGTCGGTTACCGGCGCGAATGCGGCCGACTTCATCGTCGTCGCCGACCAGTGCTCGACCCAGAGGTTGACGACCGCGCAGAGCTGCACGGTCGGCGTTCGGTTCGCCCCCCAGACGGCAGGCGGCGGATCGCGCACGGCGACGCTGAACATCCCGTATGCGAACGGGTCGACTGCGCCGATCGGCGGCAACTCGCCCCTCGGGGTCCTCACCGCGTCGCTGTCAGGCACGGCCACGTCGACGCCGAACCCGGCTGGTACCGCCGGTGCCGCCGGCACCGCGGGCACCGCGGGCACCGGCACATCCGGGTCGGGGTCGAGTGGAACCACCACCAAGACCGAGCTTGTGACCTGCAAGCCGACGACCAAGACGGTCGAGGTCGACGGCCACCACCGGCGCGTGAGCACTGAGCAGTGCACGACCAAGCTCGGCACGGCGCCGGTCGTGTTCCCGAGCGGCTCCGATGTGACCGCCACGCTGTCGCGCTCCTCGGTCGTTTATGCGGCCGGACGTGGAAACTACTCACGCGTCGAGCTCAGCGCCCGGCGCACGATCAGGCCCGGCCACTATGTGCTTGCGCTACGCCGCGGCCGGACTACCACGCGAGTGCCGGTGACGATCGGCTGACGTGCGTTTGACGCCGTACGCGGAAGCTGTCAGGCTCGGCCACGACCATGGCTCGACTGCAGGACAAGGTCGCTCTCATCACCGGGGGCGAGAGCGGGATCGGACTCGCGACGGCGCGGTTGTTCGTGTCCCAAGGCGCGAGGGTTCACCTCGTCGGCATCGATGATTCGCGGCTGACGGCGGCGGTATCCGAGTTGGGCGAGGACAACGCGCTGTCCTCGGTCGCGGACGTGACCGACGAGGACGCGGTCGCCCGGGCCGTCGATTCCGGCGTGGATCGATACGGACGATTCGACGTCGTGGTCAGCAACGCCGGGATCAGCGGCGCGGTCCAGCCGATCGTCGACTATCCGTCCGACGTGTTCTCGCGCACGATCGCGGTTCACATTCTCGGCGCGTTCCACGTGCTCAAGCACACGATCCCGCACGTCCCCGACGGCGGGAGCATCATCATCACGTCGAGTGTCGTCGGCCTGATCGGAGCGCCGGGAGTGTCGGGTTACATCTCCGCCAAGCACGGCCAGGTCGGTCTGATGCGCACGGCCGCCAAGGAGCTCGCGCCGCGCCGCATCCGCGTCAACACGATGCACCCTGGGCCGACCTCGACCCCGTTCCAGGACGACATCGAGATGCGCGCGACCCATCTACCGCAGGAAGAGGCCGCCAAGGCCTTCGACGGGCTGATCCCGCTCGGGCGTCACACGACGGTCGAGGAGATCGCGCAGGGCATGCTGTACCTGGCGAGCGACGAGAGCGCGATGGTCACGTCGCACACGTTCTCGATCGACGGCGGCATGAGCGGCTGATCCGCGAGGCCTCGTAAGAACGTCCAGCCCGCACGGGCCGCGCCTCAGGCTCGCGGGACTCGCTGCCGATCCGTCGCCCGTGGGGACATCGGTGCCTCCTCCCGGATTCGCCGGACAGCCGCTCGTCGAGCCGCCGTCGCCAGGGTCGCCGGCGCCGTCGAGGCCGCCGTCGCCAGGGTCGCCGGCGCCGTCGAGGCCGCCGTCGGGCTCGCCGTCGCGGTCCCAGCGCCGGCGCCCGAGGTTGCTCACCGCGGCCGGGATCGGAGTCGTCGCCGTCGTGGCGGGACTCGCGTTCCTGCTGCTCGGCTCGGGCGGCACGCAGCTTGGCAGTCCGGTCGCGCAGGCCGCGACGCTGTCCTCGACTAGCCCTGGCTACCGGGTGCACATGTGGATGCAGACGACCTCATCCGCGCTCGACGCCCCGGTCACCGCCACCGGCAGCGGCGTCGTCGACCTCCGGGATCACGCCATCGGTATGTCGCTGGCGATGGACCTCGGAGACGACCCGCAGGTGATCCAGCAACTTGGGAGCTCGACGATGCGCCTGGACATGGTCTTGGATGGGGGCACCGCGTACGTGAAGCTCCCCTCGTCTCTGACGTCGGCGCTAGGGGCGTCCCGGCCATGGGTCAAGCTCGACCTCGCCAAGCTCTCGGGGATCCCCGGACTGTCGTCGTTGGCCGACGGTCCGAGCACGAGCGACCCGACCCAGGCCCTCGAGATGCTCCGATCAGCGTCGGGCAGCTTCGCGAACCTCGGCCAGCACCAGGTGGACGGCTTCCAGACGACGCACTATCGACTGGACATGAGCGTCGACCGGTTAGCCGACAACCTACCCGCGTCGGAGCGGGCGGCCGCCGACCAGGCTCTGTCCCTGCTCTCGCAGTCCCTGCCCAGCGGTGAGTTTCCGATCGACGTGTGGGTCGACGCTCACCACCTCGTTCGCAGGGTCGTGATGTCGATCGATCTGGACCTCCCCAACGGCGCCAACATGCAAGAGACGATCATCGGTGACTACAGCGATTATGGGCCGCAGTCACCGCCGGCGACACCACCGGCGAGCGCAGTGATGGACCTGAGCAATCTCGCCGGCGCTACCGGGTCATCGACGGCGCCGACCCTCTAGAGGAGAGCTTCACCCCGAGGATGGCGCCGGCCCGGTGCAGCAGCCTGCCACCGTCGAGCAGGGCCGGCTCGAGATGTCCCCGGATTCTCAGAGTCGCGGTGAAACAGGGGTCGGCATCGGTCGGCGTGTTCGACGGTTCACTCACCGTGGCCAGGACGGCACCGTCCGGCGCTGCCCGGAAGGTGAAGGTGACGATCGGGGCCGGCAGGATGACCGGGCACGAGATCGCGACCCCACGAAGTGCGGCGAACGGCAGGCCGTCGCTGATCCCGGCGACGCGGCGCACCTTCGAGCGGTTGGTCACGGTGAGTCAGGTCCGAGGCTACTTGCTCGATGAGCTCCCCGGACCTCCGCCACCCACGGACACGTCACTCCAGTTGACGATCGGACGCGAGTGGGTCATACGACGTCGCCTCCACGACCCACGGGCTCCTCGCGACGACGCGGGCGGTCAGTCCGCCGGCAACCAGCACGCCGAACACGATCAGTTCGACGCCAAAGAACAGCAACGGGATAACGACGAGGAGGGCCGCCACCGCCGCCGCGGCCAGCAGCAGCCCCGGTACGGAGTCGACGCCGCCCACGTCCGGCAATCCACCGCCGGCCTGCACGAGCGAGTCGGGTGCGATCCGGCCGTGCCTTCGCCAGCTCCAATCGAAACGCCGCGACGCCCATCTCCGGCCAACGCGCCACTGAACGTGATCCGGAGTCACTACGTACCTCGGCCCGACGTGGAGGGACATGTCCGTCCTTACAACGGCCGTCGCTTACTCGCGCGGCGATTGCAGGACCCACGTGTCGTCGCGCAGGATCGGCGTCGCGTTCCCGGCGTGGTCGATGCCGTCGACGTCGACCTGCGGGCCTCCGATCATGATGTCCTGGTGGACGCTCGAGACGTTGAAGCCGCGATCCGCGCGTTCGGCGGGATCCTCGGGCAAGTCCGGCACCGTAAATGGGTACGCGTTGCCGAGCGCGATGTGGCAGGTCGCGTTCTCGTCCAGCAGGATGTCGTTGAACACGAGACCGGTGCGGCCGACGGGCGAGGAACGGTCGACCAGCGCGACCTCCCCGAGCCGGATGGCGCCGTCGTCGGCCGCAAGATACGAACGCACGGCATCAGCGTTGGAGTCGGCGTCCACGTCGACGACCCGCCCGCGCTCGAACCGCAGCCGCAGCCCGTCGACGGACACGCCCCCGATCAGCTGGAACGTGCGTGTCGCGAGGACGATGCCGTCGGCATTTCGGTTGTCGGGCGTCGTGAAGACTTCCTCGGTCGGCATGTTGACGATCATCTCGCGACCCCAGTTGGTAGTGAGACCGCCGGCGAGCCACTGCGCATCGTGCATCAGGCCGATCGTCAGATCTGTACCGCCGCCGTAAAACCGCAGCGCCGTGAACTCGCTGCGCTCGAGCACGGAGGCGCGCTCGCGCAACCGGCCGATGTGAGCTCGCCATGCCTCCTCGGGATCGTCCGCGTCCAATCGGAGGATCGGCACCAGGACGTCCCATAGCGCATCGACGTCATCGGTCCCGAGAATCCGCTGCGCGGCGCCACGCGAGGGCACCGGAACAAACGTCCAGTTGACCTCGCCGCCTCCCGCCATGGCGTGCAGAGGCCCGGTGAGCGGCATGTGGTCTCGTCCGGCCCGCGCCGGATCGACGTCGTCAAGAAGTCCGGGGTGAGGATCGCCCCAGAGGATGATGTAGGCGCTGCGCCGCTCGATGCACTCCTCGATGTGGCGATCCCACCAGGACGGTGTGAACTCGAGCGAGTCCTTCGGCGCGTGCCGGAGCCGAGAGCGTTTCACATGCTGATCCCAGTAGATCACGCTGACATAGCGCGCGCCGGCCTCGTATGCCGCATCGGCAACTGCACGCGCCACGCTCGCATACTCAACGTCGCAGGCCAATACGACCACATCCTGTCCGGCTGCGACATTCGCGCCCAATCGCACCGCCAGCCTCGCCAACCCCTCTGTCCGTGCAAAGATGCTCGCGTTCGCCACACGAGAACAATACTCACCACTCATGGATACCCGCGAGCCGGGTTTTGGCACGCGTCACCGTGAGTGTTCGTTACTCCAAGGCCGCACGTGCCTCGCCGCGCCGCTTGGCCCGCAACCCGTAGAACGCGGTCCATGCTCCGAGCGCGGCGAGGAAGAGGTAAGGCAGGATCTTGTTGATCACGAACGCCTTGTCGGTGGAGGTGGCCTCGATGATCGCCGCGCTGATCGCCGCCTGGACGACATAGGCCACTCCCCAGACCACCGTCATCACCACGAACACGCGGCGAAACGCGGCATAACGCCAGAGATTGGCGAACTCCCTCCCTTTCGGTGACTCCTCGCCGCCCTGCGATTCGAGCGCAAAGTGGAACATGAGGGGTCGCGCTGCAGCGAGAGACGCCAGGCACACCAAGCCGAACACGCCGGTGAGGATCGCGCCGTCCAGCAGGTACAGCCGGCCGCTGCCGGCGGCCAGGCCGATCAGCGTGGCCAGGATGATGCTGGACAGGACGAACACACCGACGGCATCCAGGCGGCCCCGCCACAGCATGCGGGCGAGGATCCATACCGCCGGAGGGATGCCACTGAGCGCGAGAGCCAGCGTGATGCTCGCGCCATGGCTCCGCGCGACGCTCTGCACGATGATTGGCCCGGCGATGTCGAACACCACGATCGGCACAAACATCGCCGTGCCCGCGCGCACGTTCGCTCGGCGACCGCGCGCCCCAGACGTGCCAGCCGCTGGCCCATCGTCGGCGCTGCTCATGCGATCACCATCGTACCGTCGGCGGTGAGCGCCGCCCGCCGACGGGGCGCGCGTTCAGGCGAGCAGCCGGCGGACGGCGAGCTCGAGCGCTTCGCGGTGGTTGCGTGATCCGTGGTCGGCGGCGATGAAGTGGGAGCCGATGGCAAGCGAGAACGCAAGCACCGCGCGGCCTTCGATCTCATCCTCGTCGGCGCAGAACGACCCGAACAGCTGCCGGAGATATTCCATCCGCCGGTTGTCCACCCGGCGCAGGCGCGCAGCGACGTTGGGGTCATGCCGGGCCCAATCGCGGATCGCGAGATCGATCGGCAGCAACTCCTCGCTGAACGTGAGCGCGCCCGCTCGCCGCGCCTTCGCGCGTGCGTCGCCGCCCCGGCGCTCGACCTGTTCCAGGACCTCGTCGATCGCGGATCGCTCCCACGTGTCGAGCATCGCCTCGAGCAAGGCGCCACGGTCCTTGAACTGGCCGTAGAAGCCCCCGCGGGTGACCCCGAGGGACTTCGCCAGCGTCTCGACGCGCACCGCGTCGGGTCCACCGCCCGCGGCCAGCGCGCGCAATCCGGCCTCAGCACACCGCGGAGCAGTGGGTTCGTGCGGTCGTTCAAGACGCTCCGCCGAGGGTGCGCGGGAAACTCTGGTTGGGGTGGACCGCCCTCGGCCTGAGGCTCGCGCCGCCGTGGTCCGGGGGCCGCGTGGTCGGGTGGAAGATCGAGCACAGCGACCCGGGCTTCATTCTGCTCGCGGCGGACTCCTGGCTCGGGCTCCGCGGCCAGTTGCTGTTCCGAAGCGAACCCGGTGGTCTGCTGTTCGCGACGTTCCTCCAGCAGACCAACCCGGTCGCCCGTGCGCTATGGGCCGCGATCGCACCCCGCCACCAGGAGGTCGTCCGCTCACTTCTGACACACGCCGCGATCCGGATCACAAGTCACTGACTCGGCCTCGCACGAAAGCTCATCGGATGGCGGCTAGAGTGGTCTGCGTCGCACGATGGCCGTCCTTTCCTCACCCACCCGACGAGATGAGTTGCGGGCATTTCTGCGCTCGCGCCGGGCGCGACTGTCGCCGGCGGACGTCGGACTCCCCGACAACGGCGGCCGCCGCCGGACGCCGGGACTGAGGCGCGAAGAGGTCGCCGCGATGGCGGGCGTGGGTGTGTCCTGGTACACGTGGCTCGAGCAGGGGCGCGACATCAACCCGTCGCCCGACGTGCTCGACGCGCTCGCCCGCGCGCTGCGACTCGACACGGCGGAGCGCAGGACGTTGTTCGCGCTCGCGCGGGCGGAGCTCCCGCTTGCCGACGACGTCGCGGGAGCCGGTCCCGACCAACTTGACGGCGACATCGACCAGTTGATCGCCTTGGTCGACTCGATTCACCCGAACCCGGCCTACCTGCTCGGGCCGATGACCAAGATCCTCGCCTGGAACCATGCAGCCTCGGTCGTGCTCGGATCGCCGGACCATCTCGATGCGGACAGGCGGTATCTGCTTTGGTGGCTGATGGTCGATCCCGGCGACGGCGGCATGACCCCGCAGCGGGAGGCAACCGCCCGCAACACACTGGCGCGGTTCCGTGCCGAGTACGCGCGCCACGCGGGCGAGCGAGACTACGAGGAGTTCGTGGCGCAGATCCGCGAGCGCAGCCCGCAGTTCCGCGAATGGTGGGACGAGCACGAGGTGATCGAGGCTCAGCGAGGCACCAAGGTCATGCAGCATCCGCGGCTCGGCACGCTGCGGCTGTATCACGCGCAAACGGTGCCGACAGGTCAGCCGGCGCTGCGATTGGCCGTCTACGCGCCCGCCGACGACGCTACTCGCGCGGCGCTCGCGAGCCTGTGACGCCCGCACGCGGGTGGCGCCGCCCCGGGGCCATTGCCCCGCCGGCGGTCGTCGCGCGGGTTACTCGTGGGCGGCGCTCAGGGGATCGCCGACCTGGGTGGCGTTCTCGAGCTCGGCGAGGTCCTGCTCGTCGAGTTCGACGTCTGCGGCGGCCATGTTCTCCTCGAGGTGCGCCACCGAGCTCGTGCCGGGAATCAGCAGCATCCGCTCGTAACGGTCGAGCAGCCACGCGAGCGCGACCTGCGTAGCGGTGACACCGCGGCGCCCCGCGACACCTGCGATCGCCGGATCCTGCGCCAGCTGCTTGGGACCGCCGCTGAACGCCGAACCGAGCGGGAAGTACGGCACGAACGCGATCTCACGGTCGATGCACAGCTCGAGCACGTCCTCGCCGGAGCGGTTGACGACGCTGTAGGCGTTCTGGACCTCGGCGATATCGACCAGCTCGAGCGCGCGCCGGACGTCGTCGGTGCCAGCCTCGCTGATGCCGATGAGGTCGAGCTTGCCTTCGTTGCGCAGATCCTCGAGTGTGCCGAGCTGCTCGACGAGCACGTCGCCGGACGTCTCGGAGGACATCAGCCGGAGGTTCACGAGGTCCATCCGCTCCACGCGGAGGGACCGGAGGTTGTCCTCGACGCCATCGCGCAGCTCGGCGGGAGTCTGGGCGGGGAGCCAGCCGCCCCTGTCGTCGCGTCGGCCGCCGACCTTGGTCACGAGCTTCAGATTCTCCGGATAGGGATGCAGCGACTCGCGGATCAGCTCGTTGACCACGTCCGGGCCGTAGTACTGGGCGGTGTCGATGTGGTCGACGCCGAGTTCGATCGCGCGGCGCAGCACGGCGCGGGCGGCGTCTGGATCGCGCGGCGGGCCGAACACGCCGGGGCCGGCGAGCTGCATCGCGCCGAAGCCGATGCGGTTGACGGGCTTGTCGCCCATGAAGGATGTCTTGTTCATAGGGGTAGCTTGCGCCACGGGGCGCAGCTCGACAAGAGGTCTGAAGATCCTGGGTGCGAGAACACCAGCCTGGGGACCGGCACCACCCAGGCTCACCCGATGCGCGCTGCCTGCGACCGGTCGGCCGCTCAGCCGGGGCCGTTGGCTACGTGCAGCGTGATCGGCGTCAGCGCGTCGGTCGGGACGAGCAGCCGGAAGTCGCTCCAGGGCACCTTCCGCCCGGCCGCGTCGGCCTCCACCCACACCCACCGCGGCCTGTGGCAGGTGTAGCCGCGCGGCCGGGGCGAGACCTCGTAACCGTTGATGCTAAGAGCCAGGTCCCGCGCCCAGCGGGAGCGGGTGGTCCAGTCCTCGTGGCGAAACTCGAACTGGGCGCTGGCTACGTCCTTGATGCTGATGAGGCTCGTACCCATAACGGTCCGAGGTTGTATCGGCCCTCCGCCTCCGGGCCTTGCGGAGCCGGCGGGCAAAGCGGACAGGATATGGGTACGTGCCGATCGCCACGTAGCCAGGCGGCAGTGCCCACGGCGCGTTCTACTAGCCCGAGCTCAGCCAGCCCTTGCGGCGGAAGAAGAACCAGAATCCGATGATCGAGGCGACCAGCAGACCGAGACCGAGCACGAAGAACGACCACGCCGCGTTCTGGATGTGCCCGGTCAGAAACGCGAAGTTCTGGCCGAAGAACCCGGTCAGGAACGTCAGCGGCAGGAAGATCGTGGCGATGATCGTCAGCTGCTTGGCGATCTCCCCCTGGCGGTTGGCCACCGTCGACAGATACATGTCGGTCGCGCCGCTCAGTAGGTCCCGGTAGGAGTCGATCAGGTCCGACGTGCGGACCACGGTGTCGTACAGATCGCGGAAGTACAGCGTGTCGTCGGGCTGCATCCCCGGCAGGTGCGTGATCTCGTCCGCATCGCGGGCGAAGAAGTCTCGCATCGGCGTCACCACCCTGCGCATCGCGATCAGGTCCCGCTTGAGCGAGTAGATCCGCTGCAGGCTCTCCTCGCGCGGCTGCGCGATCACGTCCTGTTCGATCTCGTCGATCGCGTCGTCGACACGATCAAGCACCGGTGCGTAGCTCGACAGCACCGTGTCGAGGATCTCGAAGATCAGCCGCTGCTCACGGCTCAGCGACTCCCGCTCCACGCGCTCGCGCAGCGTGTCCAGCACCGAGAACGGAGTCGGGTGCAGCGTCACCACCCAATCGCCCGAGATCAGCGTGTGCACCTCGCGCAGCAGCCGCTCGCCCGCCGCCGCCTGCTCGTCGACGCCGTAGACGACGAGGCTGACGTACCCGTCGTAATGCTCGCGCTTGGGCCGCTCCGAGAACGTGCTCACGTCCTCGATTGTCAGCGGATGCAGATGTAGCAGCTCGCCGAGCCGGCTGAGCTGATCGGGCGACGGGTCGTGCAGGTCCAGCCAGAAGAACCGCTGAGCCTGCAGCAACCCGGCTACCTGATCGAGGTCATCCGCCTCGAGCAAAGGGCAAGGCGCCTCGCCAGAGCTCACGCGGCGCAGACTAGTCCCGCGTCCGGCGGAGCGCCGTGGCGTTGTCGGCGCTCACCGCCCCGCATCAGCTCCCGAGGCATCTCGACAAGCGCCGCGACGTACGTGTCCCCCACTTACGGTTGTCCCGCCAGCGCGTCGCTGAATCCTGCAACGTCGGTCAGCAACGCGTCCCCGAGGAATCGCAAGCTCTCTATCGCCCGCTCACCGGCCTCAGCGTTCCCAGCAGCGCACGCGTCGGTCACGACCACGGGGATGAAGCCCAAGTCGCCCGCGTGCCTCACGGTCGGTTCGATGCCGATCTCGGTCGCCACGCCTACGACCGCGAGGGCCCCAATGCCTGCTCCTCGTAACACCAGCTCGAGCGGCGTACCCGCGAAAGCCGACAACGTCAGTTTGTCCAGGACCGCCTCTCGCTCGTTCGGCTTCAGCTCCGACACGATCTGAGTTTGAGGGGCGTCCGGCAAGAACGGGGAGCGAACGTCCTGGGCACGATCCACGCCCTGCCACGTTCGCCACATTCTCAACTGGGCGACGCCCATCAACTCCACCGGCAATGTCACGTGACGGGTGAAATACGTTCTTACGCCGGCGCCCCTCGCGGCTCCGAGAACTTCGCGCACGTTCTGGATGACCCTCTCCCGGTCGGCGATCTGCTCCAAGATCCCAACCTGCATGTCGTAAACGAGCAGTCCGAGACTCTCCGGTCGGCAAACGTCGTTTAGCGAGCGCGGGACGTTGAGGCCGTGGCGCTGATCCACGCTCACCACCCTACCGGGCACGCAATGCGGGTCTCTTCCGTTTCCCGGTGTGGTCGAAACCGGTCCACGCGCTGTCAGGGCACCAGCAGTGTCTTGCCGATCGTGGCGCGATTCTCGATCGCTCGATGGGCGTCACCGGCACCCGCTAGCGGAACCTGTTGTCCGATCACTGGACGAAGCGCGCCCGACGCTGCCAAGCCTAATGCTCGAGCGGTGAGTCCTCTCAACTCGCTGGGCGTGGAGCGCGCGCCGCGCACCGGTGTGACGCCGCGGTCGACGAGCTCTTGCTCGCCGACGGCAGTGAACGTCCCAGACGCCATGCCGAACGTACAAAGGCGCCCGCCGGGCCCCAGGAGCCCGAAGGCATCGCGCCCGATCGAGCCGCCGACGCCGTCAAATACGACGTCGACGCTTGCGCCATCCAGCGCAGCCGTCACCTGTTCGGTCCATCCACCGCGCCCGTAGTCGACTGCCACATCTGCACCCAGCGAGCGCGCCACCTCGAGCTTGTGCTCGCCGCCCGCCGCCGCGATCACGAACGTCCCGGCGCGCTTGGCGAGTTGCACCAACAACGATCCGACGCCGCCCGCCGCCGCCTCGACGAGCACCGTCGCTCCCGGCTCGATCACCACCCGGTCAAGCAACGCAACCGCCGTCCGCCCGTCGGCCAGGAGCGCCGCCGCGTCCCTGAGCGCCAGCTCAGGAGGAACCGGGATGAGCCCGTCCGCGGGCAAGGACACCAGCCCAGCGTAACCGCCGATCCCCCCGGTCGTGGAGACAACCCGCGTCCCGACCACCTCGTTATCGACACCTGGACCCACGGCCACGACGAGTCCCGCCACGCCGTTGCCGGGAACCGTAGGCAACCGCGGCAACATCGAGACATGCGGAGCGCTTCCGGAGCGGACCTGCGTCTCGACGAACGTCACGCTCGAAAACGAGACCTCGATCAACACCTCGCCCGGGCCGCACACCGGATCGGCGAGCTCGTGCAAGACGAGCACCTCAGGCGGCCCGAACTCCTCCATGACTATCGCGTGCACGCGCGACGCTCCGATCCGAACACCTGAGCGATCGTGCAGGACGGAGCGCACGATCACAATCCGCAATTAGCCTTAGGACCCCATGGGCTCCGCCGACTCAACGGCCTTCAACAATGCGGAGATCGTCCGTGCCGACGCGCACGACGTCGCCGGGATGGAGCTGTCGGCCGCGTCTGAGCTCAGGCTCACCGTTGACGGTCACGTGACCGCCGGCGATCAGGGCCTTGGCCTCGGCTCCGCCCGAGGCCGCGCCGGCAAGCTTGAGCAGCTGGCCAAGGCGGATCATGTCCCCGGTGATTTCGATCGATTGCAATCGGCGACGATCAGTCGTCGCGTGGCGGAGGCTGAAAGACGATTCGTTTCAGTTCGGCGAGTGCGTGGCCGCCGAGACGAAGTGCCGTCTGGAAGCCCTCGCGTCCAAGTTCGCCCGCGTCGAGCGACCGCCGGAGCTCGTCGAGGGCCGGTCGCTCGTCGTCGCGTACCTTCTCGCGCGGAGCCTCCAACAGGATCAGGTGGCGCGGGCGCCGGAGGTCGTGCGCGAGGCGCACGTACCGTTCGCGCTCTAGAGCGTCGAAGCCCTCGAGCGGCAGAACGACGGTCTCCCCAGCCTGCAGCCGCTTTTGAACGGCGCCGGCGAGCAACTCACTCGAACGTTCCTCGATCTCGCTCTCCGCGACCCGACCGGCAAGCAGCGCTCGTACCCGACTGGGCGCGAGCGTCGCCCCGCGCTCCTCGACGACTCGCTCGGCGAACTGTGCGGGCTCCGATGCCTCGGCGCCGACGACGATGAGAAGGCTTCCGGGCGAGTAGCGTAGCCGATGCGATGGAGCCAGGACGCGGCACCGGACTGACACATCGACCGGGCGTGGCGGGCCGCCACCTGCGCGTGGTCGCTCCGATGACCAGCCGGTGCGCTCGTCGGCGGAGATCTTGACGCTTCGGGCCGTCGGTTTCTCGGACACACGGACAATCATCGCCGACCTCGCTCATTCGTGCGCCGCCGGCGGCGTCTGCGTAGGATGGAAGTACGTGGCCAATCAGCCCGCTGCCCCTCCTATGGACGACGCTGAGCGCGCGCGACGTCGTGAGTTCGTAGCCGAGCACCGGACCGCCGTGTTCGGCTATCCGCGCCGTGACGACGGGCCGTCGATGTCGGTCGTCTACTACGTCATGGACGGAGACGATCGCATCCTGGTGTCGACGATGCGCGACCGCGGGAAGGCGAAGGCGGTGGCGCGCAACCCCAGAGTGTCACTGTGCGTGCTCGACGAGCAATGGCCGCTGAGCTACGTGCTGGTGTACGCGACCGTGGAGGTCGACCCCGGCCTGGACAACGCGACGGATCTGATGATGCGGATCTCCGAGGTGATGGCGGGTCACCCGATGCCCCCCGAGGCGCGTGCCGACGCTGAGGAGATGTGCCGGCGAGAGGACCGGGTAGTGCTGACTCTCTCGCCCTACGCCACCTTCCGAACGCCCCCGCGGCACGTCAGGGAGGCGACCGACCTCCAGGGGCTCACCCACTGGACCAGCACGAGCCTGCCCTGGTGAGCCGGCCCCGTCACCGGGCGGCCTCGTGATCGGACGCCCTGGCGGGCGGTTCGTCACGGTTTCTGATCAGATTCGTCCCGCCGTCAGGAAGTCTGGCGCTCGCCGGATCACTTCCCGCCCTGTCTGGTGTCGCCAGGCGTCCTCCAGGACGCCGAGGTGTTCGAGCATCGTGCTCTCGATCAGGTCTGGGTCGCGCGTGGCGATTGCCCTAACCGTGCGCTCGTGGATCTCGATTGTGACCTGAGCCTCGCTGGCCAGGGGTAGCGGATGGCGCGCGAGTTTGAGGCGCTGCTGGAGGGTCTGCATCAGGCTGACGAGGGTCACATTGTGGGTTGCGCGCGCGATCGCGAGGTGAAACGACGGGTCGAGTCCGCGCACGCGCATCGTGTCATCGGCCACCTGGCGCTGAGCGTCGATTATGCGTTCGAGCTCATCCAGGTCATCTGAGGTGGCGAGAAAGCCTGCCAGCTGCGCTACGCGCGGTTCGAACAGCCGGCGGGCTTCGAGCACTCCCGCGATCTCCTCGAGCGGAAGCTCCTCAGCCGATGTGGCCAGGCTGGCTGGAACGACGTCGGAGGTTACGTAGATGCCGCTGCCCCGACCGCGACCCGAGCGGATCTCGAGCACGGTCGCGTCGGCCAGCACCTGGGAGGCTTTGCGTACCGTCGCGCGGCTGACTCCGAACTGTTCGGCCAGCATTCGCTCGGAAGGGAGGCGGTCTCCGAACCGGAGCGTGCCGAGTTGGATCGCCGATGCGAGCTGGGCGATCACGTCGTGATGAGTCGCGCGGCCAGCAATCTTCTGTCCCGAGAACGGGCGCCCTCGCGATCCGCCGGCCCGGCGACCGACGTCCTCGTGCGTGACCGCTTCGTGGTCGACCATGGCTCAGCGTAATATACCACAGCGGCTTGACTACTATACCACTATGGTCTAGGTTTCCAGACCATAGTGGTATAGTTGCCAGCGAGAGCGGATCGAGATGATTGCTGAAACTGAGCGCGAGCTTGACCCCGTAAGCGGACGGTTGGCCCCATTGCAGCGTGGGTGCGCGGTCGTCGGTGCCCGACCTCGGCGAGCCTCCGCCCGCCTCCGCACGGCGTCCAACGACGCCCCGAGCTCCAGCTCGACGCTCCAGCTCGAGTACCTGCGCCTCGTGGAGGAACTGCGCGCGTCGCGGTTGCGAGTCGTGCAGGCGGCCGAGTGCGAGCGACGACGGCTCGAACGGGACCTTCACGACGGAGCCCAGCAACGGCTCGTAGAGATCCAGGTCAGGCTCGGCTTCGCGCGCACGCTCGTGGACCGTGCCGACCTTGCAAGCGAGCTGGACGCGCTTCAGGAGGCCGCCGAGGCGGCCCTCGACGAACTGCGCACGCTTGCGCGTGGCATCTATCCGTCGACGCTTCGGGACCTCGGAGCAGCGGCCGCACTGCGCACTCTGGCTCTGGGATCTCCGGTGCCGATACGCGTTCTCGACGAAGGGATCGGGAGGGCCTCGGCCGCGATCGAGGCTGCGATCTACTTCTGCGCCTGCGAAGCGATCCAGAACGCCACCAAGCACGCTGGGCCCCGGGCGAGCGTGACGGCGACCCTGGCGCCACGCCGTGGCGCGATCGACCTCACGATCAGTGACGACGGGGTCGGTATATCACCCGACGCAGCAAGCACCGGAAGCGGCATCCGGGGCATGCACGACCGGATCGAGGCGGTCGGCGGCCGGCTCGAGATCTTCTCCGGGCCTGGTCTGGGCACTTGCATCCGCGCAACCATCCCCCACAAGGGGAGGGAGCCGAATGTCGTGCTCGGCTGACCGACGGAGCTAGTTCTCGCCCCAGCGACCGTCTCCGTGGTCGCGCGGCGAGTCGTCCCCGTAAAAGGCCCTGGCTTGCGCGAGTATTTTCGGCTCGGTCAGGTCCTCGTCGTCGGTCTCGATCGACCCGACGATCCGTTTCATCAGGTCATGGTCGTGTTGCGCCAGGTACTGCATGAACTGCACAATGCCGTTGCTGTGACCCTTGCCGTTGCCGACGATCAGTATCTGGGCTGCAGGCTTTAGCGCCTCGGCGAGATCGGCGTACCAAGATTCCTCGATCCTGCCGTACCAGCCCTCGGGGTTGCCCGCCTTGTGGTGCATAGTTCGCAGCCTGCCGCGCGGGTCCTCAGGCACGATTCTGCTCGGCGCGCCGTCCGTTGCGTCGGTCAGGTAGATGTCGGCACCGTGAGCGTTGATGACCAGGATCGCGTGGCCCCTGGGCTCCATCGCGGGCGGCTTTGGGCTCACGCCTAGCCGCTCGTGCAGCCCCTCGGCGGTGATGCCGGCGGCACCGAGCATGCGCCTGAGGTCGACGACCATCTGCTCGTCGATGTCCTTGCCACTCGGCCGGTGGAGCGTCTCGGTCTCGCCACCGACTGCGACCTTGAACTTGCCGTTGTCCCCCTCGCTCACCTCGCCGATCGACTCCAGAAGCGAGAGGACGTCACGCCACTCGATGTTGTGGCTGACCGGGTGCGAGAGGATGGCCTGCGCCGTGCGGCGATGGTGGTTATCGAGGTGGGTGCTGTCAACCATGAAGATTCGGGGAGCGGCTTGGCGCCTCGAGCACCTGTGCACGCCCACGGCAACTGTACCGCCATCGCTCCGGTACGAGTTACATGATGGTCGATCTCATCCACGATCCCGGCCGCGCTCCTTCAAATCAGGAGCGCGACCGGTTCCTTAGTCACCCTGGCGCGAGGTCTCACCTGCGACTGATCAGGATGTGACCGCCGCGTCTTTCGACACGCGCCCGAGCGCCTCGTGCAAGGAGGCGATGTCGCGGTGGGTGTAGCCGAGCTCCTCCGCCTTGCCGAGAATCTCGTCGGCGACCGCCGCGGATGGGAGTGGCGTCCCGACTTCGGCGCCGGCTTGACGGACCAGGCGGATGTCCTTGTGCATCAGCCCGATGTCGAACCACGCCTCGTCGGGCGGATCGAGGATGAGCGGGACCCGCAGTTTGAGCATCGGCGAGCCGATCTGGCTCTCGGCCATGATCTTGGCGGCGAGGTGGGGGTCGATGCCCTCGCGTTCCGCGAGGAGCAACCCCTCTGAGAACGCGAGTGTCTGCACCGCGAGGCTGATATTGATAGCCAGCTTGAGGACGAGCCCCTGCCCGTTCTCGCCGACGTACTCCGGCGTTCCCAGGGTGCGGAGGACCGGCTCGATCCGCGCGTAGGCGTCTGGGTCGCCGCCGACCATGATCGTCAGCGTCCCGGTCTTGACCTGGGGAACACTTCCCGACACGGGTGTATCGAGCATCTGCGCACCGCGTCCGTGCTCGCGTACACGCTCGGCGAGCTCGCGGCTCGCGCGAGGGCTGATCGTGCTCAGATCCGCCCAGATCTTTCCCTCGTTCAGTCCGGCGATGATGCCGTCCGGGCCGGAGGAAACCGATGCGACGATCTCCTCGTTCGGAAGGGAGGTCAGAACGATGTCAGCCGCCTCTGCGACCGCGCGCGGCGTAGCGGCCCACTGCAGGCCCTCATCGACGAGGCCTTGGGCGGACGCACGGTCGCGATCCTCGCCGTAGACGGTGTACCCGGCGGCGAGGTACCGGGCGGCCATGTTGCCACCCATATTTCCGAGCCCGATGAATCCGATGGTCTGCATGGCTACTGCTCTCCTTCGATCGTGGTGATGTCGTCTTCTGAGAGTTCGAGATTGGCGGCGTCGATCAGTGGGTCGACCTGGTCGGGGGAGCGGAACCCGACGATCGCGCCGTCCACCGCCGGGTTGTTAAGCGTCCATGCGATCGCCACCGCTCCCGGGACAGTTCCGTGGCGCTCGGCCACGACACCAAGGCGCTCGACCAGGGCGAGGTTGCGTGACAGCTCGGGCTCGCGGAAGCGGTCGTCGTGCTTGCGCCAGTCATCATCGGGAAGCCCGGCGATCCGCTCGCGAGTCATCGCGCCGGTCAGCAGCCCTGAGCTCATCGGCGAATACACGATCACGCCGATCCCGTCGCGCTCGGCGACCGGGAGGATCTCGCGCTCGATCTCGCGCTCGATCAGCGAAAACTGCGGTTGCAGCGTTTCAACCGGTGCGATCTGCTGTATGCGCCGCAGCTGCTCGGCGTCGAAGTTCGAGACGCCGATATGGCGGACCAGTCCCTGCTCTTTGAGCTCGGCGAATGCCGACCAGCCCTCTTCGATGTCCTCATCGGGAATCGGCCAGTGGATCTGGTAGAGGTCGATCGCGTCGACGCCGAGCCGCCTGAGGCTGGCGTGCGCCTCGCGCAGGATCGAATCACGCTTGAGGCTGTGGACGACCCGGCGGCCCGGGCCTTCGAGCAGCGACGCCTTGGTGAAGACGTACGGGCGCACTTCAACGCCCGCAAGCGCCCGCCCGACGATCTCCTCGGAATGACCGAATCCGTACGCGGCGGCAGTGTCGATCCAGTTGACGCCAAGCTCAACGGCGCGCTGGATCGCGGCGATCGACTGCTCGTCCTGCTGGGGTCCCCAGCCGAACTCCCAGCCTCCGCCCCCGATCGCCCATGCACCGAATCCGATGCGAGTGATTTCGAGGCCGGTCTGGCCAAGCTGTGTGGTCTTGAGTTGCGTTGTCTGCATGGTGACTCTTTTCAATGGGAGAGGGGTTGTGGTTGTGTGGATGGGCGGCGGCGTCCGCGACCGCCGAGAAGCGCGGGGGTCGCCACGAGGATTCCGAACGCAAGGAGCCCGGCGAACACGAGCAGGCTCACGCGCGTCGACGCGATCTGAGTGAGGACGCCAAGACCGATCACCGGACCGGCCAGTCCGAGATACGCGGCGAGGAAGAACCCCGCGACCGCCTCGGCGCGTCGCTCGGGCAGGGAGATCTCCGTAACCGTCTCGATCGCGCCCTTGAACATCAGTCCGGCCCCGGCTCCGGCGACCAGATCGCCGGCGAGGAAGATCCCGAAGCTCGGTGAGGGCACCCACAGGGCGACGGTCAGTAGGGCGATGCCAATCAGCAACGCTGGGATCGCGGCGGCGAGAAGCTGCTGCGAGGCGCGCGATCCAGTCAGCGTCTGCGCGAGCGCAGCGGTGGCGAACAACGCGAACGAAACCGCGCCGGCGAGCGCGTGCGAGGGCTGGTGCAGCGTGCCGGCGAGGAAACTGGCCGCCAGCGACGTGATCAGCCCGAAGATCGCGAACGTGATCGCCACCGCGACAGCCGCGCCGAAGAATCGGCCGCGTGACCGTCGCGGCACTGACACGCGTTGGGGGCGATAGCGCGGCCGTGGCGAGGCGGCGATGCGGGTTTCAGGAGCTAGTGCGACCGCGACCAGTCCGACCAGCAACGCAGCCATGAGCACCAGGAACGGGAGGGTGAGGGCGTGGCCGACCCACTGGGCGAGCACCCCAGCGGGCAGCGCAGGCCATGTCACGAACACAACCCCGGCCACCACGTTCAGCGCGAGCGCGGGGACCAGCAGCCGGCGGCGTCCGTACACGTCCGAGAGATGCCCCGCGAGGACGAGGCTGATCGCGACGGCAACGGCGTACACGGCGAACGCGACTGTGATCGTCAGGGACGAGAAGCCGTCGCGACGCGCGAACAGGGACCACAGCGGCGTCGGCACGGTGGTGAACGCCATCAGAGCTGTGAATGAAAACGCGACGGCCCAGTAGCCGAATCGATAATTTCTCAGTGCGGTCATGGGAAGCCTTTCAGTGACGTGATTCGCTGATCATCGGGTCACGACGCCTGTCGCACGGCGATCGGCTTGGTGCGGGGCAGCGCAGCGATGACGGCGTCGTCGAGGTTGAGGTGGGCCTTGACCAGCTCGGGCGGCAGCACGCCCATCCACTGGCTCAGCGAGACGTCCGCAAAGTGGTCGGAGCGGAACATCTCGAGGAAAGTCAGTGTCTCCTCACCGGTGTTCTCGACGTAGTGACCCATCGCGAACGGTACGTATCCGACGTCGCCCGCCTGGCAATCGAACGTGCGGGCTTTGCCACCGGAGGCGAATACCGTCATCCGGCCTTGCCCGTTCAGGTAGTACTGCCATTCGTCGGCGTTGGGGTGCCAGTGCAGCTCGCGCATCCCGCCCGGCTCGATCTCGACGAGCGCGGCCGCGATCCGCTCCGAGATGGTGAAGTTACGCGAGTCGGTGATCCGCACCTGCCCGCCCGGGGTCTTGGTCGGCTCCTGCGCGTGCATATGCCAGGTGTATGCCCAGGGCGGCTCGGTGGCCGGGTACGGCGGGGCGTCGTCGCCCAGGGCCGGCGGCACGTCGCCGGCGAACATGTACCGGGTGTGAGCGATGTCGGTCGGGAGGGCGTCGACGGAGACGTCGTCGAGGAACAGCCGGCGCTGCTCATCGAGGATGCTGATACGGCAGCTGCCGGCGATCACGTACGCCCACTCGGCCTCCTTGTGCCAGTGCAGCTCACGGATCCCGCCCGGCGTGAGGCGCATGTTGACGCCCGCGACCTCGGTCGCGATCGGCAGCTCGCGCTTCGTGATCTCGCGTGCCCACCCGCCGCTCAGCACACGGTTATGGGCCAGCGCATAGGGGAACTTGAGATTCGCGACCGTGCCGGCGTCGGTCGGCGGCGAGACCAGAACATCGGGGTTCTCAAGCTCGACGGATACGTTACGCGGGCGCTCCTCCATGCCCGTCGACGTGATCGTGGAAGCCGAGGAGCGGCTGCCCGAGCCGGTGGAGGTGGCCGCCTACTACGTGGCGGCAGAGGCGCTGACCAACGCCGCCAAACACGCCGGCGCTTCACGCGCCTGGGTGACGCTCGAGCGCCACGACGGTCTGCTGCGACTGCGCGTCCGCGACAACGGCGCCGGCGGAGCCGACCCGTCCACCGGCAGCGGCCTGACGGGCATCCGCGATCGGATCGAGGCTCTAGGCGGCTCGCTGGCGGTCCACAGTCCGCGCGGCGAGGGCACCGAGCTGGACGTCGCACTGCCCGTGCCGCCCGCGCCGGACCAACCCAAAGCTTCCGGTTAGCCCCCACCCGTCTGTCGGGCTTGCCGTGATGGCGCGACGCTCGCGCGGTGGGAGCTTGTCGGTGTGCTCTTGTCGCCCGCCTGGCTCGATCCTCACCGCGTCCGCGACGCGCTGCTGGCGGCGCTCGCGCTGGCCCCCATGGACGGTGAGGCGCAACCAGCCCCGGTTGGTCCTCTGTCGGCGTTCTCGGTCCCGAACTATCGCCGTTTCGTGATCGGGCAGGCCGTGAGCCTGGTCGGAAGCTGGACCGAGACCGTCGCGCAGGTGCTGCTCGTGCTGCAACTCACCCACTCCGGGCTGTGGCTGGGATTGGCCACGGCAGCGCGCTACCTGCCGGTGCTGCTGCTCACGCCCCACGCGGGCCTGATCGTCGACCGCGCGGACAAGCACACCGTCCTGCTCTTCACGCAGGCGTCGCTGGCCGCGCTGTCGCTGGTCCTTGGCGCGCTGGTGCTACTCGGAGCGATCCACCTGTGGATGGTGTTCGCGATCGCGCTTGCCTTCGGGGTGCTGACAGCGCTCGACAACCCGAATCGCGTCGAGCATCGCGCTCACCAGCTGCGCGATGGTCTGACCTACGCGCGCGGGGCGCCCGACATCCTCGCTCCGCTCTGCATGATGATGCTGATCGGCACCTTTACCTACGAGTTCGAGGTCAGCCTCCCGCTGTTCGCGCGCGGGCCCCTGGCAGGCGGTGCCACCACCTACAGCTGGTTGATGGGCGCATTCGGCGGCAACAGCACAATCCAGCTCGCCGCCGCGCCCCCTACCGAGGGCGAGTGACAGCACTGTGGTCCACGGCATTCGTCGGCAGCACGCCGATCGGCGCAACGATCATTGGCGCGATCGGAGCAAGCAGCCTGCGTCTCGCCCTCGCCGTGGGCGGAGCCGCCTGCGGCGCGGCAGCCATCACAGGCATCGCGATCCTCGCGCACTCCCGAATCACCACCGGTGTGATTCCCCGACTCGGCCGCGGATAAATGCCGGTTGTATCCCTTGCCAACTCGATGGTCCGACCGGCGGCCTACGGTGCGCTTGGGTCAGAGCGTTCGTCTGATGGCTCGAGCGTGAACAGTTTGATTGTCACGTCGCGGGCGGTGTCGATTCCGCACACGAATGCCAGCGTCTTGCGCCCAAGTGCCTGCTCGACGATCGCCCGGAGCTGATCCTCGAGTGCGTGTGAGAGGAACAGGCGAGCCTCGCGGAGCCGCTGATGCTCCCCCATCGCCACCAGGTTGCGCTCGGCGACGGTGAGGCTGGACTCGAGGGTGACCAGCAGCATGTCGTTTCCGGCGAATTGCGCTCGTGCCTTGGTGGGACCGCGCCCGAATGCCTCTTTGTAGAGGCCGACCATCGCGTTCGATACCTCGAGCAATGGACTCCGGTCGATCGTCGCCGTGGCGATGCTCTCCGGCGAGTCGAGGCTGTCCTCACGGCCCGGAATCCGGGTCGGTCGCTGCGACAGCTCTGGAGCCGTTTCGTGCGTCAGCTGATGACCATTTTGCGTCCGCATAACTTGATACAGTCGTGATAGACGATGCAAAGACCGCTTCTCGTTATATGCGATTTGTAGTATACGAAATGGGCCTCTGATTTGTCAACTGGTCACGCTGATGGGGGCTGGCAATTCGTCACCAACCACACGCAGGTGTTGCTCTGCATCGCCCGCGACCCCGATGTTCGCCTGCGCGACATCGCCGACGCCGTCGGCGTCACCCTCGGATCCGCCCAGCGCATCCTGGCTGACCTCGTTGAGGCCGGCTACGTCGAGCGCCAGCGGCACGGCCGCCGGAACCGCTACGTCGTCAACCGAAAAGCACCGATGCTCCGACACGCTGCCCAGGACGGCCACGACATCGGCGGGCTCCTCGACCTCCTGCGCCCAGGAGCAGACGAGTAGGCGGCCAGGCTGGTTCAGATCACGCGTAGCGTGATTACGGCGGCGTCGTCTTCGGGGCCATCGGGTGACGCGATGGCGATGGCGTCGAGGATTTGACGTACGGTCGCCGCGGCCGATGCGTGTTGGGTGGCCATGATCGCTTGCTCGATGTCGGCAGGTGACGCCGTGCTGTCACGCCGGGCGCTTGCCGTGATCGACGCGCCGTCGGAGCACAAAATCAGCCGTTGCCCGGGATGCAGGCGTCGCTCGTGGCGCTGGCGCTCTGCCGTGCGCTCCGAGTATCCCAATGCGCCCTGCGTTTGGCTCTCAAGTCGCTGGATGGTCCCGTCGGACGACGCGATCATCAGGGGCGGCCCGTCGCAGTCGATCCAGGCGAGGCGCGAGGCCGGCGCGTTCCATCGGGCAAGCAGGGCATTAACGGTGAATTCCGGGCCTCCGACTTCGCGCACGATCTGGTCCATGCACATCGCTGCCTGCTCGAGCGTGGCGTCGCTGCGCCGAGCGCCGCGCAGCGCCGACAGTGCGAGTGCGCCGAGCGCGGTCGAAACTGAGCCACTTCCCTTGGGGTCCGCGATCGCAAACCACGCGCCGTCGTGGTTATCGGCAAAGTCGAACCAGTCACCGCCGCTCTCGTAGGCGGGGACCAGACTTCCCGCGAGCTCGGCGCCGGTCACGCTCATGATCCGTGGGGGCAGCAAGCCGAGTTGGAGCTCGGCGGCCGGCGACGGCTGCCGGGTCCTCCGACCGCCCTCGAAGACGTCCGTGTAGGCGCTGGTCAGCTCGATCGCCGCAGCGCCCTGACGGGCGAGCTCTCGTAGTGAGGCCCCCGGTTGCCGGACCGCGACAAGCACACCGATCGCGCGGCCGCGGACCATCATCGGGTAGGGCGCCGAACCGGGAAACTGCTCCGCCATCCTTCGTTCGAGCGCGAGAAAACCATCGGACGGAATCTCGCCGCCGAGCGCCACGACGTCGTTGAAATGGGCTGGGAACTCTCGTGAGCCGGCGAGCCGCACCAGACGAGAACCATCGATGTCGACAAGGTAAAGCGCAACCGGCACCCCGGCGATGCGTTGGGCTTCGGCCACGAGCTGCTCGGCCACCAGATGAGGCGGGACCGAGTCGAGCACCTCTATCGCATCCAGTGATAGCGGCCCCTCACGGCCGAGCTGTCCGGCGGGGCGCACGCCGTCGAGTTGAGCCGTGTCGGCTCCCGCCGCGCTACCGAGCGGCGTCGCGGAGCGTCTATCGACGAGCTGCCCTTGAGGACTCGTCTCATTGGGGGTGACGGCTCGGGCGGCCGACTGCTGCGGGCGCGTAGATAAGGCCCGCTCAAGCTCGCCGCGAGTCGGGAAATAGCGATAAATCGTCGAGCGGCCCACTCCGGCCGCCTCTGCGATCTCCTGCATCGTGGTCCGGCGATCACGCGCCAGCGCCGTGGTGGCCGCGTCCAGGATTGCTTCTCGGCTACGCCAGCCGTCACTTCTCAGCCGCGGGACGGAATCGGCCGGAGCGTCAGATCTCGCCGCTGGCCCCGGGCCGCTCGAAGCGATTGGTTCGCTCACGATCACCGCTCCTCACATCGAAACCGTTGACTGAGGCACACAAGCGATCGAGATGGAACACATGGCGTTCAATCTAGCATACCAACTCGGACATAATCGCTCGAAGCCGCCCAGACCTCTCCGATATGGAGTCTTGCCACGAGATGCGTGTTATCGACCGCCTCGCTTCGGTGGGTCATCACGTGTGCCGATTCCTCCTCATCATGGGACGTTATGGGGCAAAGTGTGTGGCATTCACGAGTCATAAGCGGCTAAACTCACGTAGATGGGTCATATCAGTGTGCTGTTGGAGCAAATAAACACACCTATGACTCGTGCTGTGATATGATCTGGGACAGCAGGCGTTCAATCCTAATACGACCTGGGACGCCAGCCGCTGGCGCAGATCCAAAGACCGGCCGCTGATTGGCGGCTCCGGACTTCCACGACCGCCGGCGCCGACCTTTCGCGTGTGCGCTCCGCACACGTGCCCAAGGAGGGCACCGAACCGCCGCACCGACGTCGGCGACGATCGTCGACCCGGATCGCGCAATCACCAACGCCAACTGGAAGCAGGGACAACGAATGACCACCAGACACAGGACTAAGGGATGGTCGCTGGCCAAGGGGCCCGTAGGTTTGATCGGGCTGGTGCTGCTGGCGTACGGCATCACCGCCCTGATCTTCGGCGGCCACGGCTTCGCACAGCATGCGCCCACTGGGGCGGTTTACGGCAAGACATGGCTCGGCTTGGAGGTCAACGGCTGGACTGGCCTGTTGTTCACCGCTGCAGGACTGCTGCTGCTATTCGGCGCTCCGATCCACTGGGGTGCCAAGACCGTGTCGCTAATCGTTGGAACCTCGCTGGTGGTTCTGTGCCTGATCGCGCTCGCTAACGGGCATGGCGCACTCGGCATCTTCGCAACCAATGGCATGACCGAACTCGTTTGGGGTGCGGCTGGTGGATTGCTGATCATCCTCTCGATGCTGCCGCGCGTCGGCGCCAGGACCAGACGGATTGACGAGCGCCCCAGAACGACGCGCTCCACCCGCCGCGCCGAGTCCGAGCCGCGGGCCGGGACCGTCGCTCCCGTCTCGGACACGAGCGACGAACGCTATGACACCAGTGTCCCGACCTACTAATAACCAAGGAGCAACCTGCATGGCTGACAAACACGTAGACGAAGGCAAGGGCCGCATCAAGGAGGCCGCTGGCAGCCTCACCGGTGATCGCAGCCTCAAGAACGAGGGCAAGGTCGACCAGGGCAAGGCCACGGTCAAGGACAAGGTCGACAAGGTCGCCGACACGCTCACCGGACGCAAGAAGAAGTAAGTAAGGCAGCCAAGTCCGCCGCGCTTCGCAAGAAGGAAGAAGCACTCGCAGCGAGAGACGAGGCGCGCCGGTTGCGCGAAGCCGCCAACCGCACAAAGGCCGAACGCAAGGCTAAGTGACACCCGTCGAATTCCAGTTCCTCGAAGTCTGACCTTGCAGCACCCAACGAACGAAAGGACGACTGATGAGTCAGTCAGAGCAGAAGGTTGTGCAGTATTTGAACGAGGCCCACGCCTCGGAGCTTGGCTTGGCCCAGGTACTTCAGGCGCAGATCGCGATGACCCCGAATGGGAGCTATCGCAATGCGCTCGAGAAGCATCTCGGCGAGACCCGCGATCACGCGCGTCGCATCGATCGTCGGGTGGCCGACCTCGGTCCGGGCGGCAATCCGTTGCAGACCGCGATGGGATGGGCGGAGGACGCGCTTGCGCAGACGTTCGCGTTGGCCAAGATGCCGTTTGACCTGGTGCGGGGCAGCGGCGGCGAGGAGAAGGTGCTCAAGAACGCCAAGGATGCGTGCGCGGCCGAGGCGCTCGAGATCGCGACTTACACCGCGCTCGAGCACCTAGCCCGTGCGGTGGGTGATGAAACGACCGCCAAGCTCGCGGCCTCGATCCGCTCCGACGAGGAGAAGATGCTGGACCGCGTTATGCGCGAGATCCCGAAGCTGACCGACGCAGTCGTACGCGCCGATGTGCATGGTGATCGCTCGTATGACGTGCGCGAAACCGGCGCTGCGGATGCCGTGCGCGAAGCCGGCGAGCAGGCCAAGAAGACGGCCCGTCGGGCCAACACGCGCGTGCGAAGCACTGCCCGGCAGGCACGCAAGGTTCCCGGCGTCGCTCAGGCTGAGGGCCAGATCAAGGGCGCGGTGGCCTCCGAGCAAGACCTGCCGATCACGCGCTATGACAGCCTCACCGCTGCCGACGTGCTTGAGAAGCTGAGTGGGCTGTCGCAGATCGACCTGGCGAAGGTCGATGCCTACGAGCGCAAGAATCAGAACCGCTCGACGGTGCTCGGGCGCACCAGCGCGCTGCGCGGCGAGGAGCCGTGGCCCGGCTATGACGAGCTGAACGTGAGCGAGGTCAACGCCGTGTTGGGCGAGGGAGACGAGGACCGCGCCAAGCGGGCCCGCGCCTACGAGCGCTCGCACAAGAACCGCGCCGGCGTAATCGAAATGACCGAGCGCGAAACATCGAACGCGTAGCCTCTGAGTAGTTACCAGCGCCTCCGCCCGACTCAGGGTGGGGGCGCTTTTTGTACAGGACCCGATCGGGTGTCAGCTTCGGTGGGAGGTCGCCTCGTGCAGGAGGAAGAAGCGGATCATCTCGGCGGACGCGTTGGGCCCCTCCGGATCGGTGTAGGACCCGGCGGGGTTGCCGCCGTACCAGGCGTGCCCGCCCCCGTGAACGATCATGGACTCGGCGACGGCGACAGCGTCGAAGCTGTAGTAGGTAGTTCGGGTATACGACCGGCCGCCCTCAGCGCGCACCGTTAGCGGACCGTCCTGTCTCGTGATATCGCCGGCCGCAAGCCGGCAGCCGATTAGCTTCTCGGCGTTGATCGGAGCCACGATCGCGTCTTTGTCGCCGTGGACGACGATCAGCGGGACCGCCCCGGTCGCGAGCGGTGTCCCCCCCGTTCTCATGGCGGCAAAGGCGGACCCGGTGTCGTGCGCTGCCCGGTAGCCGATGCCCGAGTGCACACCTACCGCGGCGTAGAGGTTCGGGTAGGTCGCAGCCATGACCGCGGCCATCGCGCCACCGGCGGACAGCCCGGCGATGTAGACACGGGCCGAGTCGACGGCCAGGTCGCCCATGACCTGGCGCGTAATGCCGGCGATGATCGCCGGCTCGCCGAAGCCCGTGCGCTGGTGCGCCGGGGAGAACCAGTTCCAGTAGCCGCCCTGGTTCGCCGCCCTCGACTGCTCGGGGTAAGCCACCAAGAACGTGTCGCGTTCCGCGAGCTCGTTCATCCGCGTGCCGGCGGCGAAATCGATCGCGTTCTGTGTACCGCCGTGGAGCATCACGACAAGAGGGATGGGGTCTCCGCGGTAGCCGCCGGGAACGTAGAGCTCGTAGCTCCGCGTCCCGGCGGTCTCGGTGTGGTGCCGGCGGTGGCTCTCGCCCCCCGAGCGGGCGCGAGCTCGCGCCCGCGCGCCCGACTGGACCGACGGCCGTGCTCCGGACGACTCGGCCGGCGCGAGGGAGAGTCGAGCAGGCTCGTGAACGGTGAGATCGTCCGCGCCGGCCGCTCCCGGTTGCGGTCCGCCGGCTTCACCGCCGAGGCCGCGCTGCAGCAACGTGGTCGCCTGCGCCAACTGCCCCGCGCGAGTGAGCCGCAGCGCCTCGCCCATCGTCGTATTCCACTGTTCGGTCATCCGTGCCCTTTCAGGCTCGTGGTTGGTCGCAATCAAATTGACCGGTTCGCGTGGACCGCGGCACCGGCTAGATGGTGCGCGACGCCAGCGCCGCCTTCACCGCCTCCGGCGCCCGAAACGCCCCGAGAACCTCGACCGTGTCAATCGTCGCCAGCGCGAGCTCGGGCGACACGTCCTCGGCGATGGTCGCCAACCCGAGGACGCGCAAGTGCACCACGGTCCCCGACGCTCGGATCGCCTCGAGATCGCGGCGGCTGTAGTACTGGCTGCCGAGGGTCAATTCGCGCCGCGCCACCGTCCGGTCCACAGCGCCTGACCGACTCTCGAGCTGTCGCCTGATCGCAGTGCGGATGAAGTCGGTGCGATTCGCGAAGAAGCCCTCGTCCACGAGGAGGTCGATCTCCCCGAGATCGACCAGCCCGATGTTGATCGTGATCTTCTCGCTCTTGTCGCGATCGGCTTTGCCTCTCGAAAACGTGCCGCCCCGCTCCATCTCAGGACCATCCTACCACCATCCACATGGATGGCGCACGTTCCCAGCGACGCGGGCTAAGAGCGCCTAGCCGCACCGACACTCTGCCGGCGCGGCCAGGCTCATCAAAACGACCTACCTACTTCCCCTACGAAACCACCGCCAGGGCGGCGGATAGTCGCTGGGAAAGTCGGTGATCCGAGCGGTGACCTCATGGCCGTAGACGTCCGAGTGCGGGAACGCCGAGGACCCGGCCCAGCTCGCGGCGTAGGGGACGTACGACGACACTCCGTCGATGTTCACTATGTTCAGCACTCCGCCTTCGGTGTCGCCGGAGGGCAGCGCCGACGTCGAGGTTCCGAGGATAAGGCCGCTGAACAAATCGTGGAAGGTTACGTGCCTCCTCACCGGCGTCGTGATCAGGCTAGTCACCAGGCAGTAGCAACCGGCATCGAATCGGCTCCACGACTGGAACCCAGTCAGTGTGAACGACCTGACATTGGGAGATACGGCTAGGCTCGGATAGCCATCAAAGTTGGCATTGAGCATCCAGTCGCTGGGCGGGACACCATCGGTCGTGAAGGGCGGTGTGAAAGGAAGCTCGTTCTCGAGAAACACTACCTGGCCACCCTGACCGTTCCACGTCGCCTCCGTCTTCTTGAAGTGCTCGAGCCAGATGCCCTCCCACGTGACGTGGTCGCCATTCACGACGGCACCGTACTCATTGTTCCTCTCAGGCCAGGTGGTGGCCGTGTCGGTGCCGCCGCCGGTCGACTCGATTTCGGCCTGGTTCTGCAGGACGTAGTTCTGGTTTATGAGCTCGTCGGTTGTGGCGTCGCTGGTTGTACTTAGGTCGCTCAGCGTGGTCGGGTCGTAAGGCGAACCGCTCGCGTTGGGCGTGTTGCCGATCACGATCTGGTCAGCCGGGTATGTGTTTCCGCTGCCATTCGCGTCAAACCCGGCCAGAACCGCACCCGTAGCGCGGTCGTTGACGACCAGCGTCGGGGTGCCGTTGTCGGCGGTGAGCGTGCTTTCGCCCAAGCCAAAGACCACCTGGTCACGCTTGGGAACGGTCAGCGCCGCGTCCAGGGTGTAGGCGCCCGGAGTCAGGAGCACGTCCTCGCCGCTCGACAGCGCACCGTTCAGCGTCTCCGCGGTATCCGTTGTCGAATTGGCGATATAGAAGTCGCTAAGCGGCAGGGAGGTACCAGTGTTGTAGAGGCTCCACTCAAAGCCCCGCCGATCAAACTGGACGCTCGGGTCGAACACGTAGAACCGGCCGTTCTGGTAGTAGACGAACGGCGATTCGCGCACCACCGGCGCATACTCGACGTTGTCGATGTCGCCCGGGGGGCGGTTCCCGCTGGCAGGACCGAAGTTGCTCGGCGGCGCGCCTGTGTCGCCGGCGAACACCTGGTCTACGCCGAAGCCCTCGAACCCGCCGACGTGGCTGTCCTGGATGTACAGATCCTCGTTGCTGTTCTCGCCTGCGCTGCCCAGGGTGTTCTCACCGTTGGTGTCGACGATGTCCCCCGCGATATTCGAGTTCGCGATCTCGAAGCCGTTGGCAGCACCACCGTACGCGTCGGCCGAGAAGGGGTCGCCATTTGCAACCGTGCACGGGTTCGTGCACGGGCCCGCCACGGGGTTCGTGATGTCGACGTTGAGGGCGCCCAGCAGGTTGACCCGCCGCCAGGTCGCGGTCTGGGAGGTGAACCAGGTCATCGTGTCGGCCGGATCGCCGCTCTCGATCGGGTTGATCGTCAGGTTCTCGAGTTGGCTCGGCCGGATCCCCAGGCCGTCGTTGGTGATGTCCAGGGCACCGTCGATCAGCACATCACACGGGCTCGCACCGAGCCCGGCGACGATGGTGCCGCTGGCGACCGCAGCATCGATGGTGTTGCTCGTGGTCGCCGTTGCCGGGGTGGCCGAGGCGCTGCCGTATGTCCCCGGCAAGAAGAAGAACTCACGCGGCGCATTCCTCGTCGATGTCGCTGCGCTGAGCGCAGCGTTGATCGTCGAGACCGACTCGGACGGGTTGAAGATCGTGACGTTTGACCCGAACGGATTCGTCGGGTAGGTGTTAGGCGCGAGTGGACGAGCCCCCCAGCCTGTGCTCGGGCCCGAGCACGCGGGGCTCGATACGGCGGAGGCCGATGGGACACCTCCCGCGAGAAAGACGGACGCGACGGACGCGACCGCAAGCGCTGTGCGCGTCAGTCGTGTTGAGAGCGCGCCCAAGACGCGCCTCCGTTGCAGCAACATGCCCGCTCCTTTCGTGAGCGCCAGGGACGCGGCCGACCTTACCGTTCTGTGTGTAGTTCGGCATAACGTATACACTGGCACTCTGCAGCGTCAAATTGGTCTTCTTTGTAAGAGGTATCGACCGTGTCGATGGATGGGAGGGTCCGCCCGCTCGCCGGCGTCGACCTGAACCTGCTCAAAGCACTCGACGCGCTGCTCCAGGAGCGGAGCGTCACCCGAGCCGCGGAGCGCCTGTCGCTGACCCAGCCCACGATCAGCGCCTCGCTCGCGCGCCTGCGCGTGCTGTTCGACGACGAACTGCTTGTCAAGACCGGGCGCAGCATGCGCCCGACGCCGTTTGCCGAAACGCTGGCGGTCCGCGTCCGAGAGGTCCTCGGCGAGCTCGAGGAGATCCTCGCTTCCCACGCGAACTTCGATCCGACCCGCGATGAGCAGACCTTCCGGGTATTGGCCACCGACTACAGCGCTCTCATCCTGATCCATCCGTTGATGGAGGTACTCGCCACCGAGGCGCCCAAGGTTCGGATCTACCTCGAGTCGCGCGACATCGCCGAGCACGCCAACCGACTGCAGCGAAGCGAAATTGATCTCGCGATCGTCCCCGAACGTTTCAGTCGAGCGACCACGCTTCCTGCCAAGCCGCTCTTCAGCGACCGATTCGTTGCCGTGGCGTGGCGCGGGAACACCGAGGTCAGCGATCCGCTGACATTCGAGCAGCTCGCAGAACTGCCGTACCTCACCTATAGCCTGGGTCCCCTGGCCTCGATGGTCGACACGCTCCTTCGCGAACTCGGCCATTGGCGGCGAGCCGACACAGTCGTCGAGAGCTTCGTGATCGGACCGTTCCTCCTCAAAGGAACTCGCCATGTCGCGTTCGTGCAACAGAGACTCGCAAACTCACTGCAGCGAGCAGCTGAGCTGCGCATAGTCGAGCCCCCGTGCGACATCCCCCCGGTGGTGGAGACGCTCACCCGGCATCCCCGGTCGGCTAACGACCCAGGTCACCGCTGGCTGCGCCAGCGGATAACCCAACTCGCTCAAGCGCTGCCGTCCGTCGACCTCGCCCGCCGGCCACGCCGAAACGTAAATCGTTCAGCCCGGGGCAGCCGACCCAAGCGGTAAAGGGGCCACGTTGCGGCTTGCTGGGGCGCTTGATCATCGACGCTTGACCGCCGATACCTCTGTTCGTGCGGCGTACGTATGTGGATGTGCTGTCGATGGTTCCCGCGGCGCTACCGCCCTGGGCGGCGGCAGGATGCTCACCTACCGGTTCGGCGTGTTCCCGTGCGCGCTGGTGCTCGCGGCAGTGGTGCTGCGGTGGTGCGTCGGGCTCATCTCCGGCCAGTCGTCCGGCTGCTGATCGGCGTGGTCACGTTGCTCAACCCGATCACGGTCGAGTGGCTGAACGGTCATCCGGAGGAGCTGCTCAGCGGCGCGCTATGCGTTGCCGCCGTGTTGGCGGCGATGGATGATCGTTCTGCATTGGCTGGGGTGTTGCTCGGCCTGGCGATCGGCACCAAGGAGTGGGCGCTCCTCGCGGCGCTGCCGACAACGGTGGCCTGCTGGACGGGGCTGCTGCTTCGCTGCACGCTCGATCCACAATGCGGCCCTACTACACCATTCCCGCGATCGCCGCACTGCTGGCCTGGGAGGCCCTCGACGGGAGGATCTCGCTCGCGACGCTGATCGCCACGGCGTTCTTCTCACTCGGTGAGCATGAAGCCACCGCGGCGGCGAGGCTGGGAACCGCCCAGCTCTGCTGGCTGGCCGGAACGGTCGGCCTGACCGGACACCTGCTTCGCGGCGAGTTTCGCCTGCTCACTGCCGCAAGACACCGTCTGATCGCGCCAGTCGTGGGCGCGTACCGTGAACGTCGCCCCGAGTGGGCCGATTAGCCGCCTGATTTGCCGGATCCGCTCCTGGGTTCTGACGCCGTGGCGTCACGTGGCTGGGGTCGGGGCCTTATCAGCGGAGGGGTGTAGCGGGGGGTGTCCTCAGTCCAGGAGCTCCAGTCGCTGCGTGGGGCGTCGGTCATGCGACCGAGGACCGCCAGCAGAGGCTCGTAGCGGGAATGATTGTTCGAGCGAGGCGAGCGGAAGAAGACCAGTTGGGGATACGACGTGTGGGATTCGCCGAGCTCGATGAACCAGTCTTCCCACGGCTCCCACACCTCCTCGAGCTGCTCAAACCGGCCGAGTTCCCAGGTGCTCGAGAGCAGCGCCGGACCTGATGAAGGGGCGCCGGCTCGAACCGTGAGTTTGGTTATCAGCTGCTCGCGCCGGGAGAACGTGCCGTAAAGCGTCGGCAGATAGGCGATCACCAGGGCAAGGAGCGCTAAGCCGACCGTGGCCGCGGCGAACGAGGCAAGCTGTCGCGACAGCCCGTGGGGAGAGTCGAAGCCCAGCGTGAGCATCGAGGACCCCGAGAGCTCCAACGCGTGTGAAATGGCCGCGCCGTCGATCGTCGATGTGGTCAGAGACCAGAACAGCACAGCGAAAAGAAGCCAGATCAGCACGCCCCAGGTCGCGAGCTGAGCGAACGGTCCCAGGGGCGCCCCGACCGCAAATATCCGATCCCTGGTTGCGTAGTCGGACCGGCCGGTCAGCCGCACCCGGAGTCGGAGCAGCCAGTAGGTGGGAAGAAAGGCAGCGCGCGCGAGCCGCGCCGGCACACCCCGGGGCACCACCACGGTGCGCAGCATCGACCCCAGGACCGCGCCGACCGCCACGACCGCCAGAAACCCAACGATCACCCTCACGACGATCACGACCTGTCCCATTCCCGCACGAGCGTGATCGTCTCAGCTACGAGTCCCAGAGGTATGTGTCCGGAACCAAGTTGACGGGCCCAGGAGAGTCCTCTGGGATACCACGGCTCGGGCTCGGATCGTATCGCCCGGTCGAGCACAGGCCGTGATCTGGGGCGGCTGATCAGTGCGTGCGTCGTCTTCGGGGGCGGACGGACCGAGAGTCGTATGTTGGTGGGGTGGCGGTCCGTCGAGACGCTGACTTCACCTATTCGCTGACTGATCGGATCATCCGGCTCAGCCTCGGTGAGCTGCCCGATTTCAGCGGCGCGAAGTTCGACGGGGATTTCTCGCTGTGTCTCGAGGAGGCGCAGCGGCGCAAGCACGAGTACGTGGCCGAGCAGGTCGGGATCGGGCCGGGGCGCCACCTGCTCGACCTCGGTTGCGGCTGGGGTCCGCTGCTCGCCTATGCCCGGGCGCGCGGCGGCACCGGCGTGGGGGTGACGCTCTCCTCGGCGCAACTGGCGGCCTGCCGCCGGCACGGGCTCGAGGTCTATCTTGAGGACGCGCGCGAGATCGACCGGGAACGCTTCGGCGCGTTCGACGCCGTGGCATGTCTCGGCGCGTTTGAGCATTTCTGCTCCCCGGAGGACTATCGGGCGGGGCGCCAAGAGCAGATCTACCGCGACCTGTTCGCCCGCGTCGCGAGTCTGCTGCCGCCCGGCGGCCGCTTCTATCTGCAGACGATGGTCTTCGGCCGCAACATGATTCCGGCGTCGCGGATCGACCTCGAAGCGCTCCGAGCGCTCCCGCCGCGAGACTCCGACGAGTGGTACATCGCGCTGCTGGGCCGCCAGTTCCCCGGCTCCTGGCTACCGTTCGGCCAGGAGCAGGTCATTCGATGCGCTGAGCCGCACCTCCGGCTGGTCTCGAGTGTCAGCGGCCGCCTCGACTACATCGAGACGATCAACCGGTGGAACGCGCGGATCGGCGCGCCGAGCTTCAGGAAGACGCTGCTCAAGCTCCAGCTGCTGCCCCGCTGGCTCACCAGCGCCGACTTCCGCCTCGCGTTCACCCCCGGCGTGAGCGCCAACCAGACCTGCTTCGAGCGCGAGCTCCTCGACCACCACCGCCTCGTGTTCGAGAACAGAAAGTGAGGCAGCGCCGCAGTCCCACGCGCCCCATACGGAAACGCCCGATCCGATCAGGTGTCTAGTGGGCGGAGGGGACTTCGAGGAGATCAGCGTCCGCCTGTGCGATCCATTCGCGCTTCTCGGCGCGCCACTCCTCGTCGGTGCGACGCAGCTTCCAATAGCCCGTGGCCGAGAGGGCGCTGGTCGGTAGGCCACGATCGAGGACCAGGTGACGGCGGATGACGCGGACGGTGGTGGCCTCGCCGTGCACGAACGCCTGGCCTCTCCCGGTGGGCAATGACAGCGTGCGGACGGCGTCGAGCAGCAGGGAAGGATCCTGTCCGGCGTCGGTGCGGCGGTGTATCCAGACGAGGTCGAGGTCCCCGGGAGAGTTCAGCGGCTGACGATGGTCGGGTCCGTCCACCTCGATAACGGCGAATACGGGAACACCCGCCGGCACGCGCGAGAGCGAAACGGCGATGGCCGGGACCACGGCGTCGTCGCCGACCATGAGGTGCCAGTCGGCCTCGGGGTCGGGCGCGAAGGCGCCGCCGGGTCCCATGATCTGGAGCGTGTCGCCTGGCTGGGCCTGGGCTGCCCACGGTCCAGCGATGCCCCGATCGCCGTGCACGACGAAGTCGAGCGTGAGCAGACGACGCTCGGGGTCCCAAGCGCGCACCGTGTAGGACCGCATCCGGCCTCCGAACCGGCACTTGACGTAGCGGTCGGTGAACGAGCCGATGGCGAAGCCCTCGAGATCGGGCCCTCCCACTACGAGCCGGACCATGCTTGGGGTTAGCCAAGACACGTCGGTGACCGTAGTCGAGAGGGTGCGGCGTTCGGGCATGGGGCTCCTAGAAAAGTCGGGCGCGGCGAGGATGGACCCAACATATTAGGGCACCCTAATACCGCTCCGGGACCGGCCTCCACACGTCGCTGAGCGCAACCCACTAAACCAACAACACACGAGCTCCAGAACGGCCCCTTGTACGCCGTGTCGGTGTGTGGTTGAAATGTCGTGATCGTCGCCGAAGCGATGAAGGGTTCGCGCGGAGTTGGTCGATCACCCACCGGACCTGGTTATGACCGGAGTGCTCGTAGTCGAACAGTCGCGTCGCGTAGCTATCGGTGTCACCGAGACTTGCCACTCGACCGTGGTCAGTGAAGTTGGCGTGCATCCAGGCCAGCCGCTCGGGGTCCGCGTGCCTCGCGATGATGTCGTCGTCGGGATCGGGCCGATCGATCGCCAAAGTAACCAGGGAGAGCTCCCGGATCGGCAGGCCGTCGTAGAGGCTGGGTGAGCCGCTGGCCACGATCCGACCGGCCACAGCCAACGTAAGCGAGCCGTTCCAGCGGCACCGCGTGCTCGCATCGCGGTCCTCGACCTCAACGTGCGGGTTGCTTCTCGGGTCGGGGCGAGGAATGGTGCCGAACCCGTGCGGTACCTGGATGGACGGGCGGTCGTGACTCCTCGGCGTCGTAGTAACGCCCGCCACGCATCAGCGACGCGGCCGCCGCCACGAGGCACGCGACGATCGCGAACGCGAACGCCTCATGTAGTCCGCTGCGGAACGGCGCCGAGATGAGGTTGGGGAAGAACGAGTGTCCGATCAACAGCGATCGATTCTGGGGTGTGAGCATCGCCAATGCGTGTGCGCCGAGGAGATGTTGGATCGGGTTGTAACCGAGGAACGCCGCGAACAGGATCGAGACCGGTGGCAGATGCGCGACGCTGGTCGCGGTGGCCATCGACACGCCATGCGCTTCCAGACCACCGGTCATCGCCGAGGGGAGGCTGCTGGCGAGGCCGATGATCATCAGCGTGAAGAAGATCCCGATCGACAGGACCTGCGCGGAGTTCTGAAAGGTCTGGTTCATCGCACCACCCGCGCCGCGGTCGCCGCGCGGCAGGCTGTTCATCACCGCGGCTCGGTTCGGAGAGGCGAACATCCCCATCGAGATCCCCATCAGCGCAAGGATCGCCGCGAACACGGGGTACTCGAAGTCGGTCGGCAGGAGGAGTAACAGGACGAAGCTGAGGGCAGAGCCGAGCATCCCGCCCGTCGCGAACCAGCGCGCACCGAAGCGGTCAGACAGGTACCCGGAGGCGGGACCGGCGCACAGCAGACCGATGGTGAGGGGCATCATGTACAGGCCGGCGTACAGCGGCGTCTTGGTGAAGTCATAGCCGTGCTCGGGCAGCCAAATCCCCTGCAGCCAGATGATCAGGATGAACATCAAGCCACCGCGCGCCAACGAGGAAAGGAACGTCGAGAGCGTCCCGAACGAGAACGCGCGGATGCGGAACAGCGGCAGCCGGAACATCGGATCAGGAACGCGCAACTCGGTGATCACGAACGCCAGCAGCAGCACCATCGACGCGGCGAACAGGCCAAGAACCTTAGGGCTCGTCCAACCGGTGCTATGTCCGCCGTAGGGGCGAATTCCGAAGGTGACCGCGACCATGAGACAGATCAGGCCGACGGCGAACGTCAGATTGCCGAGCCAGTCGACGGGGCGCCGTCGGGGTTCGGAGCGCTCCTCGAGCTTGAGGTGGGCCCACACCGTTCCGAAGATGCCGACCGGCACGGAGATCAGAAACACCAGCCGCCAGTTGATCGGCGCCAGCAGCCCTCCGAGAACCAGGCCGATGAACGTCCCCGCGACCCCCATGATGTTGTTGACCCCGAGAGCCATGCCGCGCTGATTGGGCGGGAACGCGTCGGTGATGATCGCCGAGGCGTTGGCGAGCAGGCAAGCCCCACCGAGGCCCTGGACGATCCGAAAGGCGATCAGGTAGATCGCCCCGGGCCGGCCCGTCATCCAATCTATGGTCAGCATCAGGGACGCGACCGTGTAGATCACGAAACCGAGGGTGTAGATGCGCACCCGGCCGAACATGTCCCCCAGCCGCCCCAAGCTCACCACCAAGACGCTCACGACGACCAGGTAGCCGAGGATCATCCACAGCAGGTAAAAGCTGTTAGCCGGAACAAGTGGATCGAGCTTGATGCCGCGGAAGATGTCCGGCATCGCGATCAGCGTGATCGACCCGTCCAAAGTCGAGAACAGCACCGCCAGCGTGGCATTCGACAGCGCGATCCACTTGTAGCGGTCGTTTTGCATCTACGCAAATTCTACAGGCAGACTGCACAGTTTGCCTGTAGAGATCGTTCTATACTCTCCGGCGTATGCCGACAAAGGCCGACCCTGCTCACGTCGCCAGCGACCTGCGGGTCGTGCTCGGCCAGCTGATTCGACGCCTCCGCGCGGAGAACCGGTTCCCGCTCTCGCAAGCCTCGGTGCTCGGACGGCTCGACCGATGCGGACCCAAGAGCGTCAGCGACCTCGCCCTGGCCGAGCGGGTGCGCCCGCAGTCGATGGCCCAGACCGTCGCCGATCTCGAGGCCGACGGCTTCGTAACGCGCCGACCCGACCCGGATGATCGGCGCCGAGCGCTGGTCGAGCTCACCGACGAGGGTCTGACGAGGCTGCAGGCTGATCGCGCTGCCCGCGACGGGTGGCTGGCCCGCGCGATCGCCGACAAGCTCTCGCCGGCAGACCAGGACACACTCGAGAGCGCGGTCGAGCTGCTACGCCAACTCGCCGACAGCTAGCGCCCCAGACGACTGCCGTCTAACCGCCTGGGCGCTCCGCGGTCGGTGGTGCGATCGCGCCGCAACCTGGGCGCGCCGCTCGTTCTCAGCGGATCAGCCGAACCGCCGGTACGCGATCCAGATCCCGACAAACCCTCCGATCATGAAGAACACGATCGATGAGAGCGAGAGTTGCCCGGCGCCCCAGAGGCTCGGAACGAAGCTCCCGATGGTCCCCCCGACGAACCCGCCAGTGTATGTCGGCCCCTTGCGCACCAGTTCGTCTTCGGTCAATTAGGCCCCCACTTAGTTTGTGAAGGGGTTGGGCTTGTTATGTAGAACTGGGGGTTGTGGTCGATGAGCGCGCGATCGGTGAGCGGTATCGGCTGTTGAACGCTCAGGGGGTGTTGGATGAGCGCACCCGGCGGTTGTGGGCGGCGGCGGAAGCGCGGTCGGCGGGTTACGGAGGCCTCGCGGCGGTGGTCAGGGCGACGGGGATCTCGGAATCAACGGTGCTGCGTGGTCTGGCTGACTTGGACTCTGAGGAGCGGCCCGCGCCGGGGAATGTGCGCCGGCATCCGGGGCGCACGCCTATCCTCGAGCGCGAGCCGGGGTTGGCGGAGGATCTGGAGCGGCTCGTTGATCCTGTGACCAGGGGCGATCCGGAGTCGCCGTTGCGGTGGACGTCGAAGAGTGGCGCGAAGCTCGCCGAGGCGCTGCGGGAGATGGGTCACGATGTCGTGGAGCGGACGGTGCTCAGGCTGTTGAAGGCCAATGGGTACAGCCTGCAGGCGAATAAGAAGACGCGGGAGGGTTCTCAGCATCCCGACCGCGACGCTCAGTTCCAGCACATCTCCGAGACCGTCAGCGAGGCGCTTGCGGCTGGCGAGCCGGTGATCAGCGTGGACGCGAAGAAGCGTGAGCTGGTCGGCGATTTCAAGGCGGTCGGCCGCGAGTTTGAGCCGAAGGGTCGCCCGGTCGAGGTTCGCGGCCACGACTTCAAGGACAAGCGACTCGGGCACGCGATCCCCTACGGCGTTTACGACCTGGCCACAGACGAGGGATGGGTGAGTGTCGGGATCACGAGCGACACCGCCCAGTTCGCGGTCAGCACGATCATCAACTGGTGGGAGCAGCTCGGCACGCAGCGCTATCCGACCGCGCAGACGCTGACGATCACCGCCGATTCCGGCGGGTCCAACAATCCCCGCACCCGCTTGTGGCGTCACGAACTGCAACGCCTCGCCGACAAGACCGGGCTGCGGATCCGCGTCTGCCACTTCCCGCCAGGAACCTCGAAGTGGAACAAGATCGAGCATCGGATGTTCAGCTTCGTGAGCCTCAACTGGCGCGGCAAGCCGCTCGAGAGCGTCGAGATCATCGTCAACCTGATCGCCGCGACGACGACGACGACCGGACTGAAGATCTACGCCCGCCTCGACAAACGGCGCAGACCATGAATCGCGTGCGATGCGGACAGACGGGCGACCGTCCGGGGCTAGAGTGGCTTCGCTTGACGGTGGCACGACACACGATCGAGGTCGGCGGGGCCTCAGGACAGCTGCTCGTGGCGGCACCGACCGGCGCGCCGACCGCGATCCTCGTAACCATGCACGGCAGCACCTCGACGCCTGAGGCCCAGGTCCGCCTGAGCCGCATGGCTCCGCTGGCGAGAAGGGCGCGGTGGTGGCGTTTCCGCAAGGCTCCATTTCGTCGCGGGCCGGATGGGAGTGGGATCTGCGCAGCGACATCGCCTTACTCGATACCGCCGTCGAGTACCTCCGGGAGACTTTCGGCGCCACCGCGGCGCCGCTGTGCGTCAGCGGGATGTCTGGCGGGGCGCGCATGGCCAGCCGGTTCGCCTCCTCAGGCCGCAACCCGGTGCGCGTGCTGGGGGCGGTGGCGGGGCTGCGCATGCCCGCCGTGGAACAGCTTGACCACCCGGTGCGCGTGGTCGCGTTCCACGGGACGCGGGACAGGTTCAACCCCTACGGCGGCGGGCCGACCGCACGGTGGAGCGAGAGCGTGCTCGACGCGGCGTCCGCCTGGGCCCGGGCCAACGGCCACTCCCCCGACCCCGAGCGCACCGAGTTCACGGGCTCGGTCACCCAGCTCTCATACGGACCTCGGGACGATCCGGGCGCGGTGACGCTGTGGGTCTGTGACGGGGCGGGGCACACGTGGCCGGGGACGCGCCTCACGCTCGGGGTCCAGCTGCTCCTGGGCAAGGTGTCCTACGACGTGGACGCGACAGCCGAGATCTGGCGGGTGCTCGGCGCCGCCTGACCGGCGGCCGTCAGGATCTCAGTGTCCGGGGGACCGTCCACCGTCGATGTGACGGATCTCGCGGCTTAGCTCGGCGCTCATTCGGGCTCCCCGCCGACCGTACTCGACAGCCACTGAGGGGGTCCAGTCCCCTGGGTCCGTGGTTTGACCCACTTCGATCAGATGACCGTCGGGATCGCGAATGTAACAACGGATCTCGTACTCGTGCTGTTTCGGCGGCGTCAGGAAATTCGCACCCTTGGCGCTCCACTCGGCGTACACGGCCGCGATGTCTTAACCCGAATATTGAGGAAGCTGCTGACCCGGTCGGGGTCAGGGGGTGTCTCCAGGATGACCGACGGCTTGTCGTCCGTCGGTCCACCCCCCACGCTGATGACGATAAAGCTGTTGGCTAGTGCGACATTGGTCGGCTCTCCGGACGCTCCGGAGAAGACGACCCTGCCGCCGAGTACTTCGGTGTAGAAGCGCCGAGAGCGCTCGACATCGTCTGAAACGATGAAGTGCGTCAGCACAATCCCCTCGGCGGCCGGTGAGAGCTCAGCGATCTGGTACCTCCATTGGTTGGGTCTGGCACCCCGCCTGCAACAGAGCCTACAGCCGACGCCGTGGTGATTGAGGATTCCGTCTCTCTCCAAGGACAGGCACGTCATGCTGTCCGGTACGGGTCGTCGAGCGCATGATCGCCGTGGCGCAACCACCCCGCCCCGCCACCGCGCGACCTAGAGGCGACGCCAGCTCACCCGCTGCCCATACGAGTCGACGCCGGCCAACTGGTCCGGCGTTACCGATGAGAACGACCCCGCGACCTGATACGGGCCGCGCTGAGAAGCCACTCCCCCAAACGGCTGGTACACCCACTGCTGCTGCTCTCCAACGAGCTGCAAACTGTCGTTCGTCGGCGTCATCCATGTTCCCGCCGCCGTCCATCCTGGGGGACCGACGACGGCCTGGGCCTGGAAGGGCTGACCTGCTGGTGACCCGGTCCGCGGGCCATACAGATTGATCCGCATCACCGCCAACCCCGTCCCCGGTGTCTGGATCCGAGCACCCACGCCCATTCAATGATCTCCCTGAGCGTCCGGGGTGACGCCTGCGTCGGCGTCTGGTACGTGGGGTGCACGCCAGGCTCGTGGGTCGACTGCACGCCAGGCTGATAGGTCGGCTGCACGCCAGGCCGGTCGGTCGCGGGCGAGCCGGCCTCGCTCCCAACCGGCTCCGGGATGTAGCGATGCTCACCCTTCAGCCTAACCCACCGTGCAATAAGAACCGCGCCCGAGGGCGCGGTTCTGTCCGACTGAGCAGGGATTCTGTGGGTTGCTGAAGCCCAGATTCCCGAGCTTGGAGGTTCACCTTGAAGGTGATGCGCAATGGACGCTCTGTAACCGTAGAAGTCACGGCGGACGGAACTGGCCTGGTATCGCACGCCGGCACGGCGCTGGTGGCGCAGGTCGCCGACAAGGTCGGGCTCACCAGAGCGCTGTCGCTGCGGCTGGGCTGTCTGAAGCAGCGGCGTCGGGGGCATGACCCGGGGCGGGTGATCCGTGATCTCGCGGTGATGCTCACCGACGGCGGCGAGTGCGTGTCCGATCTCGGCGCGGTTCGTGACCAGCAGGCGCTGTTCGGGGCGGTCGCGTCGGACTCGACAGCGTTCCGGACGGTCGACAAGATCGCGTCGATGAGCGGCGGGTTGGACGCCTTGCGTTCGGCGCACGTGCGAGCGCGCGAGCGGTTCTGGGAGCTGCACGGCGCGCCGGAGCGGTTGACGATCGACGTCGACGCGACGCTGATCACCGCCCACTCGGAGAAGGAGCAGGCGGCCGGGAACTACAAGGGCGGCTACGGGTTCCATCCGTTGCAGGTCTACCTGGATGAGACCCGGGAGGCGCTGGCGGGTTTGCTGCGGCCGGGTAACGCGGGCTCCAACACCGCTGAGGATCACAAGACGGTGATCGACCTGGCGCTCGCGCAGGTCCCGCCCAAGTACATCGAGACCTTGGAGATCCTCGTGCGCGCCGATTCAGCGGGCGCCACGCACGGGCTGATCGACTACTGCCGTGAGGGCAACATGCGCTTCTCGGTCGGCTACGAGCTGACCGAGCCGGTCCGGCAAGCGATCCTCCAGATCCTCGAGGACGCCTGGGTTCCGGCGCTGGACCAGGACGGCACCATGCGCGACAACGGTGAGGTCGCGGAGATCACCGACACCGTCGATCTGTCCGCCTGGGGCGACGGGGTCCGGCTGATCGTCCGGCGCGAGCGCCCGCACCCCGGCGCGCAACTCTCGTTCACCGACCATGACGGCTACCGCTTCCAGGCGATCCTGACCGACCAGACCGACGAGAACATCGCCGACATCGAGCGTCGCCACCGCCAGCACGCGCACGTCGAGGACCGCATCCGCGACGACAAGGACACCGGCCTTCAGAAGTTCCCGTTCAAGGAGTTCGCGCTGAACGAGGTGTGGTTGGAGATCGTGATGCTCGCGCACGACCTGATCGTATGGACCCAAGCCCTGGCGCTCGACCGCGAGCTCGCCAAGGCCGAACCCAAGCGGCTCCGCTACCAACTCTTTCACGTCGCTGGCAAGCTCGCGTTCTCCGGACGCCGCGCGAAGCTCCGCCTCGACCACGACTGGCCTTGGGTCGCCGAGCTCACCGCAGCATTCCGCAAGCTCGAAACGCTGCAAGCCGCGACCTGCTGACCGCCGCCACCGGTCGACCACCACCATCGAGCAGCACCCCCGGCCACGGCCACGATCACCGCTGCCCGCAGACGCCCCCACCAGCACCCGCACGGCCCGCGGACCCGCCCGCGTCGCGCCCGGCACGCCCAACAGCACCCCGATCACCACCACTCACACCCCAACCGGCCCGAGCAAGTGACTCTCACGTGCTTACTGCACGTTCCGGGCTAAGCGCAAGGCTCTCGAACTCATTCGAGTCCGAGACGTCGTACACGGTGTACCCGTTGAGGAAGAAAGGCACGAATTGAGCGTCGGTGTCGGAGAAGACCGTCGGGACGAATTTCGTCTGGCCGCGGGTCGTGTCGTAGATCTGGCCGCTGATGATCGCGCCCTCCCAGGTCGCGCCCCGCCCCACTTGCGGATCGTCCTCCCGCAGCACGCGCTGGTTGTACGTCTGTGTGCAGACGACGAGGACGAAGTTGGCCTTGTCAACCTGTCGGTAGCACCACAGCTGCCAGGTTTCGGGTGGCGAGTCCTCCCGCTGGTCAATCCAGGCGTTGACGCCGTCGCGACGCAGTCGATTCGCCAGGTCCATCACTCGATCCTTCTGCTGCGCCGAGTCGTGGCTGTAAGAGATGAAGACGTACGGGGCTGGCACACCACAATCATCTCCGATCGCAGGACTGATGTGCGACCAATAAGACGAGCGGACCCGACGACGAGCTCCGTCGTCCATCGCAACCGCCTCGAGATGACCGCCCAAGCCTGCCTGATCTCACTTCCCGTTGTCCCAGGTCGCGGCGCCGGCGCGGGACGCAACTGCAATGAGGTTGTCCGCGGCGCCGCGGGTCGTGGTGTCGATCAATGCGAACCCGTCGTCTTCGCGCACGAGGTAAGCATTGGGTAACACGAGATTGCGGCGGGTGAGCATGATCATGCTGTTTTCACTGACAACTGTGGTCTTCATAGACATCGTTCGTGTCGACTCGTGTGTCGACTACCTTGTGGGTCATCGGTGCCGATGAAGCTCACGTAGGCAAAGTGAAAGCGGCCATTAATACCGGCCTCGAGTCGGGTCGTCGTAGGGCTCGGATCCGACCTTGCGTCCTTGGGTGGGATCGTCGTATGGCTCAGAGCCGATCTTCGTTCCTTGCGTCGGATCGAACGAGCGAGCGTCGATCGCTCCGCGGGCTCCATCGCGCTCGTCTGGAATGAGCGTTGGCCACTCTCCGCGCTCGTGGCCGTCCGGTCGGGCGTGTGGGGCGATGGCGGTTTTCATGATGCTTCGTCTCCTTGGCTTCGGCTGGTGTGACGTTTTCGCCCTGAGGGGAGGACGGTTACCAGGAGGATCTGGGCGGCTGGGGTGAGCTCGCATCACCCCGATCACCGTCACCCTGGGCGTGGCAGAGCGAGCGCCGACGGGTCACCTCGGTGAGCCGTCGAGCGCGTCCGTCCAATGCCCGGGATCGGTGGCTGGTTGCGAACTTCGGTCAGGCGGATTGGGGAGACCATTTGAAGCGCCACAGTGCGATTGACAGCCCGACGGCGCCCCATATCGCAAGGATCAGCAGATCGGTCCAAGCGATGCCCGAACCGGTCGCGACCGGGTCGAACGCCGTGAACAGTGCATTATCGCGGTGGCTGACGGGGAACACGCTCGCGGTGTCGCGGAGCGAGCTCGGCAGCTGGTCCTTGGGGACGAGCACCCAGACGCCCAGCAGGTCGTAGCGCGGCTCGTGCACGACCAGCCGGGTGTCACTGACGCGCGCGGGTCGGGGCACCTGTTCCGCGGCAGACGCGAGCTGCGCTGCCGACCACCGGACAACTGACCACAGTGAACCTCCGAGCTCCTCTCCAAGCCGACGACCTCGATCACCTCCTGAACCGAGGACGGCGCCGGGTAATACCCGGCATACAGCTCCAGACACTCTCGGACGGTGAGCTGCGGTTCGACCCGCGAGGTTTGGAGCACTACGCCAACCCGCGACCGCCACCTGCGATCGGCGCGGTTGGGGTCCTCACCGAGCAACTCACGTCGCCGGTGGTGCGTTTGCGATGGCCCTCCAGGATTTCGACAGTGGTTGTCTTCCCCGCGCCGTTGGGACCGAGGAGGGCGAAGATCTCGCCGCGGGACACGCGCATGTCGATGCCCCTTACCGCCTCGACGCCGTCATACGACATGCGCAGCCCACGGACGTCGATCGCAATATCGGCAGCATCCGGACGCGCTCGAGCAAGAGCGGTCGTCGTCGTGGTCGCACCGTCGCCGGACCGGTCAATCACCGAGACTGGCATCTGCGTTCACGCCGCTTGCGGCGCGCCCTCTCGGAGCGCGATCCGTTCGTGCAGCCGCCGCAGCGGACGGGGCGCCCACCAGTTGGCCGATCCCAACAGTGTCATCAGCGAAGGAACCAGCAAGGCCCGTACGATCGAGGCATCGAGCAGGACGACGAGCGCGGCGCCGATCCCGAGTTCCTTGATGAACACGATCTGTGAGGTCGCGAACGCCCCGACCGCGACAGCGAACAGCAGTGCGGCGGAAGTAACGATGCGCCCGGTCCGTTCGAGTCCCAGCGCGACCGCCTCCGAGTCCGGTGCGCCGGCATCGTGCGCTTCCTTGATCCGCGACAGCAGGAAGACGCCGTAGTCGGTGGCGAGCCCGAAGCCGATCGCGAACAACAGGATTGGCTGCGTGGCGTCGAGCGCTCCGAGGCTCTGGTATCCGAGCAGCCCCTGGAGGTTGCCGTGTTGGAAGATCAAGACGAGAATCCCGAACACGGCACTCAGGGTGAGCGCGTTCATCAGGACGGCCTTGATGGGCAAGACGACCGATCCGGTCATCAGGAACAAGACGACGAGCGTGGCGACGACCACGACGGCGAGCACCGCGGGAAGATGAGCGCCGAGGCTGTGCTCGAGGTCTAGGTATGACGCTGTTTGCCCGGCGACGCCCAGGTAATAGGGCGTATGGATCGCGCGCACTTCGCGCACGAGTTGCTCGGTGCTGCCGGTGAGCGGACCGCGCACCGGCGCGACCTGAATCAGAGACGTCTGGCGGCCCGCCGGCTGCGCGGGCGCAACCGCCGACACGTCCGGCAGGCGGCCAATCCGCTCGGTGAGAGCCGGAACTTCAGGTGAGGACGCACGGGCGCCGACGACGACCTCAAGCGGCGTGGTGCGGTTGGGCGGGAATTGCGTCTCGAGCGCATCGTGGACCTGATGGGCGCTTGCACTCGGAGGCAGGACCCGCTCATCGGCGGTGATGAACCGGATCTGTGTGAACGGGATGCCGAGCGCGATCAGCACCGCGGTGCTCGCAACTGCGACCTGCGCCGGGCGCCCGGTGACGAACTGTGCGAGCCGGTACCAGGCGCCGCTGCGGGCGGGCCGCGCCTCTTGTTCGGCCGCACGCCGCAGCCGCGGGGGCGAGAGCGCGTTGATGCGCGGGCCGAGTAGCGCGAGCAGCGCCGGCAGCACCGTCAGCGCTAGCGTCGCCGCCAGCAGCGCCACGATCGCGCCCGCGATACCCATCGAGCGGAGGAACAGCTGCGGGAAGATCGCAAGCGAGGCGACCGCGACCGCGACGGTTACCGAGCTGAACGCCACGGTGCGCCCGGCGGTCTGAAGGGTGCGGCGGAGTGCTTCGAGGCCGAAGCCGTCGCGGGCGGCCTCCTCGCGGTAGCGCGAGACGATGAAGAGGCTGTAGTCGATCGCCAACCCGAGCCCCAGTCCGGTCGTCAGGTTCAGCGCGAACACGGACAGGTCGGTGAAGGTCGATACAACCCGCAAGAGGAAGAAGGTGCCGAGGATCGCCAGTCCCCCGAGCAGCGGGGGCAGCAGCGACGCCACGACGGACCGGAAAAAGATGAGCGAAAGCAGGAAGATGAACGGGAACGCGAGCAGCTCGGCATGCGCCAAGTCGTTGCTGACCTGCGTGTTTACCTGCGCGTCGGCGATCGCGCTTCCGCCCAGTTCGACGTCGTGCTGGGAGGAGAAGCGACTCTCGATCAGCTTGGCGTCGTCGGCTATCTGTTTGTCCGACAACGCCTTGAAATACGCGGCGACGTAAGTCGACCGCCCATTGCGCGCCACCATCGCAGGGTCGTGCGTGGTGTAGAAGCTCTTGACACTCGCTACATCGGGCTGAGCCCTGAGCTCCGCGTCGACGCTTTCGACCCGCCGTCGGGCGGCGCGGCTGCGCACGTCACCGGTCGAGACGAGCGCGATCACGCCCGGATCGATCTGGCGCCCGGTCGCGGCCTGGAAGCGGTTTTTCGCCTGGACGCTCTGCGTGGCGGGGTCATCCGCGCCGTACGGGCTCAGATCGCTCGACACGCCCGCACCGAACACGCCGGCGATCGCCACGCCGATCACCGTGACGAACATCACGCGCCGTCGGTTGGAGTACGCGAATGTCGCGAGCTTTTCGAACATGGCTACGCCCTCTCTTGTTGTCGCGTCTGCTGATGCCCCGCGCACCTTCGGCATGCGGGCACGACCGTTTCCACCAAGCCGGTGACCACGTCGTAGACATGCCCGGATACGGCGACGCGCTCCGGGATCGCGGGAGCTGAGCGGAGGCGCTCGACATCGCGTGTCACGGTGGTGCCGGGGCCAAGAGTTGCGTGCTCCAGCAGCGTCGTCTCGTCGGCGCCGATACGCTCTGCGTAGCGGCGTCGGAACGCGCTGTCGGCAAGCGCGGCGCTTCCGCACTGCGTGTGGTGAATCACCGCGACCTCGAACAGTGGGCCGTCCGGCAAGACGCTCTCCGAGATCTGGCCGATGAACGCTACGTTGTTGACCACCTCAGGAGTTACACGACCGCCTATGTTGCGGACGACGATCGCGTCGCCCAGGGCGAGGCCGAGAAAGTGGGCGGGGTCGACTCGCGGGTCCAGGCACGTAATCACGAACAGGCCCAACCTCGGAAACACGACGGCGCCCACCTGCCCGCCTTCGGCGGCGAAGAGGCGGTTGCGCTCGAGCGCGGGTCCGACGTTTCTGGACATTTCAAGATGGTCATCGGCTTGCATGGCTCGGTTCGACTCCTTCGAGCGTCGCGTTGGTCTCAGGTCGTGAGCGTGCGGCCGCATGGGGGTAGCTCACATCACCCCGACCAAAGTCACCCCGGGTGTGGGCGCGACGCGCGGCTAGGGCAGCCTCTCAGCGTCGCCTCGAGGCGGGGCCGACGCGCCGCTAGAGCAGTCCCAGCTCTCGGCCGCGCGCGACGGCGTTGCGTCTGCTTGACACACCCAGCTTTTGGTAGATGCGCTTAGTGTGTGTCTTGACGGTGTCTCGGGAGATGCCCAACTCGTCCGCGATCTCCCTCGCCGACAGGCCTGTCGGGAGAAGGCTTAGCACCGTCTGCTCGCGCGCGGTCAGCTCGTCGGTGACGACTGGCTTCGCGCCGGATAGATCGACTACGAGTCGCAGCGCCCTTTCTAACTGCCCAACCAGGCGCAGCGCGAGCGTGCCGGGCTCAGGAGCTCGTGAGAGCAGCTCACGAGCTTCGAGCACCAGCTCGCGTGCGGCGCGGCGATCGCCCAGCTCGCAGCGCAGCTCGGCAAGCGTCGTCAGTGCGTACGACCACTCGACCAGGCCAGCGCCTCTCCGGGCGAGGCTGACTGCGCGCTCCAGCTCCGCCCCTGCCTCGTTGAATCGCCGATCGTGACGGAACAGCCGCCCCCGTGCGATGTGGGCCGAGCTACAGATCCAGTATTCGTCCAGACCATTTGTGCGGACAACATCAAGCGCCGCTTCGATCCTGGCGGCGCATCCCCGCCAGTCCCCTCGATCGGCAGCGATGAGGGCGAGTCGTCCGAGCGCGAGCGTCGACACGATGAAGTTCGGCGAGCCGCTACCGAGCTTCAACGCCGCATGGAATAGCGCCTCGGCGTCGTCGTTGGCGTCGAACGATCGCGCCGAGGTACCCAACAGACACGCCGCAAGCGAATGCCAGACGGAGCTCCCATCGAGAGGCGCGAGTCGGCCAGCCAACTGCTCCGCGTGACGCATGTCCCCCAGCAACTGCCATGCCGCGGCGCGAACGACCGTTACCTCCCTCCCCAGCTCCGCGTCGTCTCCCGGGTTGTTCGTTGGCGCCTGTGTGGCCAGGTCCACCCATCGGAGCACCTCATCACGCTCGCCGACGGTTAGCGCGGTCCTCGCCTGGGCCAGACACAACCGGCCGTCGCTCGCGATATAGCCGCGGGGGAGCTGGTCCATCCACCGCGCGACCGTTTCCCGCTGGCCCGCATTCGTGAACGCCAGCCAGTGATTGTCAATCAGCTCTGAAGCCGCATCGAGCTGCCCAGCTGCCGTCAGATGTCCGATCGCCTCGGAGACCATCCCCGTATCGAGGAACCAACGCCCGGCCCGTTCGTGGAGCCCTGCGGCGCGTCGCGGCTCCGTGCGCTGCAGCTCGTGCCGCAGCAGCTCACCGAAGAGGTGGTGGTACCGGTACCACTCGTGCCTTCGGTCGAGGGGAATAAGGAAGTAATTCACGCGTTCGATCCGGTCAAGCATCGCCCTGCTATCCCGCGCGCCCGTAACGGCATCGCACAGTGCTGCACAGAACTTGTCGAGCACGCTCGTATGAAGCAGGAACTGGAGCTCCGCCTCACGCTGGTCACCCAGCACCTCGGCTGCGAGATAGTCGACAACCCGGCGATCGCTACCGCTGATCGACTCGACGAAACCGTTTGCGTCCGGGCGCCCGCGCATCGAGAGAACGGCCAGATAGAGGCCGGCTGCCCAGCCCTCGGTGCGGTCGTGCAAGCGGTTGACCGTCTCGGGGGTCAGGCCGAGGCCGTGCACCTCGTTGAGCATCGACTCCGCTTCTGAAAGTGAGAAGCGCAGCTGCACCGCATCGATCTCGTTGAGATGGCCTCGCGCGCGCAGCGTGCCGATCCGAAGCGGCGGCTCCGCGCGTGACGTCACCACAATGCGCAGCGTGGTCGGCAAATGCTCGATGAGCGAAGCCATGCCTTCGTGAATCCGCTCGTCTTCGATCGCGTGATAGTCCTCCAGCACAAGAACGAGCTGCTCCGAGAGGTCCGCGAGCTCGTTGATCAGCGCCGGGAGGGCCTCGTTAACGAGGTTGACACCGGGCGCGCGCAGCATCGCCAGCGACGCTTCGCCGACCCCGGGCAACACGGAGCGGAGCGCCTCGATGACGTACATCCAGAACCTCGCCGGATCGTTATCGTCGGGCTCCAACCAGAGCCAGGCCAGCGGACGCTCTTCTCTCACGGACGCCACCCACTGCACCACGAGCATCGTCTTTCCGCTACCAGCGGGACCGTAGACCAGCGTAAGCGGTTGCGACAGACCCTCGGAGAGTGCGGCGATCAGGCTTTCACGGACTACAAGGCGAGGAAAGCCGGGTACGGCCAGCTTCGTCCGCAGGAGCGGAGCACCCAAGTCATTGCCCGCGACCGCCACAGGGTCAAAGTATTCCGCGCGACAGGCCTTGCGGCTGCCCGGTCTATGAGACTCCTTCACCGCCCGGGATTGCGGAGGAGTCGGCGTCCTCGGCGCTGATGGTCGGGACTACCCGCAGTAGCGCGGCGGCATCGTCGATCTTCGAGTGATGCGGGGGCCGAAGCGGACTCGCTTGATCGACATACTGAGCGAAGAGGCAAGCCCCGGCGGAGCGAAAACCGGGCAGCTGCACGCGGGGCGTAAAGCCGACGCCCGGACTCGGACCCGGCACCCCTCCATAACGAGATTGAACCAGGGGGTTCCGGGTGGGTTCGGAAGGGTTGGGAATCCCTGCTGATCGCCACAACCCTGGCGCTGACGCTCCAGATCGTGACAAGGCGCTAGCCCGGCGTAGGCATCGTCAGACGCGTCCTCCATCGCGATAGGAATCGCGCGCTCCGACAACGGCCAACGGCAAATGCGATCGTCCAGACCGGCCCCAGCTTCGACCATCAGACCGGCGCGCCCGCGAGAAAAGCGGGCGCGGGCGTGACACTGGAGCGCGCATAAATAAGGCCCTCAAACGGGGCAAAGCCGCGCGGCAGACCACAAGCTCCTGACGTCTGCGCTTCGCTTCGTCAGTCACCCGCGCCCACCAGCAGCCTAACGCGTCAGATCGACCGCGGCAAGACCGGCGAGCGCTGCGGGCTGCGCAAATACCGGCCACCACCAAGCCAACCACGCCACCTTCCGCCGAAACCAAGCCCACAGGAGCCATTCTGACGCCTCCGCCACCCACCCGCGACCAACGACACCCCCCCAAAAACAAGCTGTCGCAGGCCCTTCACTTCATCGGTCGTCCGTTGCGGGAGACGCCACCGTGGCGGGTCGCGTCTCAGAAGTGCTGTACATAGCTCCGGTGCCGTCAACGCTACGGCGTAGGTTCCCTCTTGTCCTGGCAGACGATCGAAGGAACCTACGCCGTGAGACGTACCGTACCGCCGTCGGCGGAGATCTAAGCGCAGATCGACCAGTTGCTCGCCGTTGGGGTCGGCGATAACCCGCGTGAGTTGTTGTCGGAGCTCGCTTCGCGGCTGGGGCGGCTCAATGATCGCCCCTCGATCGGGTTACGATCGTCGGCCCGCCGCTCGAAGCAGCCACATCTCGGCACCCTGGCACACGGCCGGGTCTGCATCGGCGGCGAGATAGCGCATCAAAGGTTCCGGCCGCTCGAACAAAGCTTCGGGCGCTGTGCACGAGCGCGAGGCGGACATCGGGATCAGGATCATCGGCAAGCCGCGACAGCGCGGGCGGGGCCGCACGCGCGTCGAGATGAGCGAGCGCGTACACGCTGGCGCGTCGTCGCTCCGGTCGTTCGCTGGTCAGCTCATCGCAGAGTCGTCCGACGGCCGTCTCCCACGTCAACAGTGTCTCCGATGCATGCAGGACAGCAGCGCGGACGAGCGCGTCCGGGTCCTCCAGCCCGGGACGAGCACGTCGGCGACTCGCTCACCGCGCATGGCCACGAGCGTGTGCGCTGATGCACGTCGAACATCGCGGGCTGGATCGTCCGTGAGCGGCACAGCCAGCGCACCCAGTTCTCTCACGCCCGCCCCGCGCGCAGCGGCCTCCCTGACCCGCAGGTCCGGGGTCCGCGAGCAGCGTAGTGGCGGCACGCTCCGGCAGCCCAGCCGCATGCCGCGCAACCTCCAGACGCACGAGACGATCCTCGTCCTCCGCCGCGGGAGCCAACGTCGCGCCAGGGCGTTTCACCAGGCGCGCCACCGCCCGGACGGCTGCGATGCGGACGTGCGGGACCGGATCGGCCAGCAGCCGTGCGCAGTCAGCGCCGTCTCCGTCGACGCGCGGGCCGAGCTTCGCCAGTGCGTCGAGCGCGGCGCCGCGCACGCCGGCAACGTCGTCGTCCAGCATCGTTCGGAGCCACTCCGCGGCGCGGGGGGCGCCGAGTGCCCGAGCTGCGGCGATCCGGCGGGAGTATCGGCCATCCCGGAGTGCCTTCATCGCGACCTCGACGGCCCCGCGATCTCCAATCCGCCTCAGGGCGCCGGCGACATCTGCAACCAGAGAGAGATCGCGTTCCGTGCACAGACCGTAGTCGCCGGGTCGCGTCAACGCGGCGCATCGCCGCCATTCTCCCGTCGTCAGCTCGCGAGCGCCGCCCGAATACGATCTGCGGTCGCCGCGAGCGCCTCGTCGGCCGCGGGGGTGGCGCGGCGAAAATCGATGTCGTTCACCCCATCGATCGGCACGAGGTGGACGTGCGCGTGAGGAACCTCGAGCCCGATGACGGCCATACCAACCCGCGCCGCTTGCGTGACCTGTTGAATCGCTCGCGCGACCGGCCTGGCGAACGGCAGCAGCCCCTCGAGCAACGAGTCCGGAAGATCAAAAACATCCGGAACCTCGGCTTTCGAGATGACGAGGGTGTGTCCCTCGCGAATCGGACGGATATCGAGGAACGCCAAGAAATCCGAGTCCTCATGCACGATGTGAGCGGGAAGCTCGCGCGCGACAATCCGACTGAATATGGACGACATCCCTAGGAACCGTAGCCGGTCGTGAGCGCCCACGGCAGCAGGGCGAACCTCCGCACATCGCGGGCCGGATGCTCGGGCAGAGGCAGAAACGCCGAGAGTGCGTCCGCGGCGCTCTGGAGGAACTCGTAAACCGATAGCTCGCGCCCAAGCCCAGGCACATCTACAAACTCCCGCACAATCGCCGAACAACGTTCAAGGCCGCTCACGGCCCGCTCGCCGTCGATCTCAGCGACCGCCACATACGCACTCAGCCAGGCTACGTACGCCTGGCCACCCGGGATCTCGCACAGCCATCTTCGATGCTCCGCGCCAAGCCGCGCCCGCTCCCGGATGAGGTCGTCATAGTTCGCCGAGCCCTCGGACCGGTACCACTCGTCGATCGCTGAGAATCCCTGCGCGCTCGCCGAAAAGACCGCGGACCGTTATGTGCGCGCGCAGGTGCCGAGACCTCCCACCATTCCGGCGGCTCGCTCGCATCGTCATCGGTCACCATCCGAGCCATGGCGCCGCATGCTCCGGCGGCTTCGAGGAGGCGAAGGTTGGCCAGCAAGTCGCAAATGTGCTGTACCGGATCGCTCCGATCTACCCCGGCGGCGTCCACCCGTCCGCCGCCGCGAGCCGCTCCGACATCGGCCGGAGACTGCCGCCGTCCCGGCGCGACACTCTCTGGCTCACGCGGGAAATCGTTCACGGATCCTTTCGGCGATCGTTTCAGGGGGAAGATCAACTGCGCCCTCCCAGTGCAGGCGCTCGAGCAACGTCGAGTCCGACCGGTAGAACGGCTTGAGGTTCGAGCGACAAGCGATGCGCAGATTCAGCGGATACCCTGCGCTCTCCGGCGGCGCACCGTACATCGCCAGATTGAAGCTCTGGAAGCCGATGTCGGCGTACGCTCTCAGCGTGAGAGTCAGGCCGTGCGCCAGCTCCTCGATCAGATCATCCTCGAGCTCCGCCGGCGACGCAACGCCCTCCACGAACGCCCGCAGCTCGGCCGGCGCGATCGGAGCGAAGCTCACCAGCCACTCCACCCGACCCGTGTTACCGAGGACGCGCTCACCGGCCCGCCGCTCCGCGCGCAGGTAAGCCTCGAACCGCCTCGCCGGCACACCCGCGAGCAGACGCTGCATCGTCGTCGGCTCGGAGTCGACGATCCCCTGTAGGTGCGGATGAAACAGCGAGCTGCCCGACGGAAGCATGTGATTGGCGTTGATCGAAGCCCACCTGGACTCCGGATCAGCCGCCATGACCGCCTTGTCGTACGTCACCTGGGTCCTTAGGTTGTCGGCCATGAGTCGGTCGGTGATCTGTTCCAGCGGCAGGTAGTGGAGCCGCGGCGAGTACACCGACACGCAGCTGTGCGACGAATAGGCGTGCAGGTTCGGGAACAGCACCGCCTCGCCCTGGGTGATGCGGCCGTCGGGATGAATCGCAGGCGGCAGCCTTGGCGTCAGCGTCTCGATCCGCTCGGGACAGAACGGGCACCGGGGCTGGTTCTCACGCGCGAACGCCTCGAGGTCGAAATCGTTCGGCGGCATCAGCCCCCGGTTCGGGAGGATTCGCGACGTGTGGCCGGTCAGTGGATCGACCCGAATCTCGATCGGGGTGCGGGCGATCTCGCCCGTGTCGGGCGCGATCATCTCAGCGGTCAGAAGCCTGCGTTCAAGCTCCACGGGAGTCTCCGACCAGCACGTCGGAGCTTACCGTCGCTGACCTCACAATCGTCCAAGCGGACAGTTTCGACGCCGAACGCGCTGGCGCTTCGTTGCTGGTGCCGCCCTCGCGACCGATCTCGATCCGATCACGGGCGATGCGGAGCGTGGGGTCCCCTGCTCCACGCCTCAAACGGCTGCCGTCACGCGGCGTCTGCTCGGCGCGAGAAGGGGCAGCCTGAGCGAGACCGCTGGGGCGACGGGAACGTAGAGTAGATCCCGGCGGCATGGGCATCGTGTCAGGGCGACGAACTGATGTCCTCTGGTAACAGTCCATACAGCAGGGTGTCAGCACGGTCGCCGTCGTGGTTGGTCATATGGTGTCGCAGTCGACCTTCCTTCACGAACCCACAGCGTTCCAGCACAGCTCGTGACGCGTGATTCTCGAGCTCGGTGAACGCCGCTAGTCGGCCGAGGCCGAGCGTCGCGAACGCCCAGCCGGCGAGCAAACGAACGCTTATCGTGGCGAGGCCGCGCCCGCGGCCCTCTGGGAGGAGCCAGTAACGGACCATCGCATTGCCATCGGCGATCTCGGCCAGTGCGACGGAGCCCACTGGGGCGCCTCGCTCGACGATCGCAAGCTCCAACCGCACGCCGGCGAGACGGTCGGTATGGGTCTCGGTGATCCACCGCTGTGCGTCCTCGGCGGTATGAGGCAATGAGTATCGGTACCGCGAGACGAGTTCGTCGTCGCGAGCGGTGAGCACGACGCGAGCGTCACCGTGGTCCCAGGCGCGCAGCAGCAGCCCATCAACAGACAATGCAGGCTTGGGAAGTAGTAGGGCGACCACTGAGGCTGCGAGCCGTCTGGCTGCTGATCTGATTTGTAGCGTGCGGGCCGGTGCGGACGAGCTCTCGCGGGTCCGGTGAGCCGTGGCCCGGTCGCCCCGCGGATTGATCTTCTACGTCGCCTGCGACGCGTCGGTGAACTCGCGGAAGAGGCCGGTGACGACGAATGCGGTCTGCTCGGCGATGTCGACGGTGTTGTCCGCGATGCGCTCGATCGCGCGGGCGACGAGGATCATGAACATCGCCCACTCGCGCAGTTCGAGGTCGTCGCCGATCTCGACTGCGCGGTTGAGGATCGCTCGGTTGAGCCGGTTGATCTCGGCGTCCTGGCGGTCCAGGTCCTGGGCCAGCCAGAGCTATCTCCCGAGGGCATGACGAGCTACACGCCCGCCACGATTATCGACTTCGATCGGCTAAACCTCGAGCTCGATCAAATCGCCAAACGCGGGTGGGCGGGCGAGGTGGGCGAGTTTCTTCCAGGCGTGGCGTCAATCGCTGCCCCACTCGAAGGGCGCCGCGGCTTTTGTGGTCGGCGCGATCGCGATTTGCGGTCCGATAGCGCGCATCTACGACGAGCGCACCTCGAGGGATCGAATGCTCTCACGGCTTCGCGGTCGGAGCGGGACATGCCCGCAACCGACCACGAACGAGCTCGCGAAGTACGAGATCCGTTGCTGCTCTGCGCCGGCGAACGCGGCTTGCCGACCATCCGACGCGCCACGGCATCCGCGGCCGCTACGAGAAAGGCTGCCGCGGCGACGCATATCGCGAGGCCAAGTCGCGCCGCAACGTGCGGTACCGCGAACAGCACCGAAACGAGATCGCCGCCAAACAGCGCGCACGTCCGTGCAAGCCCCCACGCCGCGAACGGCGTCCGGGATCGTCGGCGTCTGCTACTCCCCCAAGGTCTCCGAGCAAAACCGTGGCGGGCGCAGATCGGCGCGACCGAGCGGCTGATGCACCTCGGCATGTTCGCCACGAAAGGCCGAAGCTGCGGCCGCTCGGGCGGCCGCCGAACGAGGTCTCCGCGAAGCTGGTGGACGCTCAATGGACGTCGCCTGCGAGAACGCACCGGACTCGAAACCGGTGTGGGGCCTTTCGGTCCATCGGGGTTCGAATCCCCCCATCTCCGCTGAACTCGGCCGTGTCGCCGTATCAGCTGGGAAACGGGTCCCTTCCGAGCCGGGTGCAGACGCTCGCCCGCGGGTCAACTCGGGCGAACTCAGGCCCTATCTCGCCGCACGCCGTTCCCCCGCCGTTTCCCCCAGCATTCGACCGGAGACCCGGGGCAGCCCTCCGTCGGGCTCGAACGGCGATCCCGTCCTTACCATGGAAGGGTACGGGGTTTACGAGCGTTCACGGGCGCTCTCGGACGGGCACAAAATCCCTGGAAACACCAGTAGATCTAGTGGACGCGGAGTGGACGCGCTCCCGATGGCCGGTCGCCGTCCGATTCTCCAGAGCTCACGCGGCACGGCAGTTTCCGGCCGCGTCATCAAGCGGCTCGGGATCCACAGCACGACGTCCCGCCGCCGCTACGCCCCGTTGGTGACCGGCCTCCAAGAGCAAGCCGAGAGCGCCGGCCTGGTGTCGGCGCTTCGAAGAGAGGAGACCGAATGAGCGACCGAGCGTTGTGGCTTTAGGAGTGGTGCCCGACCTGCCGGGTCGCGCCGGGCGCGCGCTGCCGAGCGGTGGACAAGTCGTGACGAGCTCTGCTTCGCACTTGAGGCGGCGGTCTGGAATCGCTTCGGGTCGTTCGCGAATTCGACGTCGCCGCCAAGGTCACGATCGGCCGACATCTAAAGAGCGTCATTCCCGGATGACCGGACGACGAAACCGACCAGCGAGACGGGCGGCGTCACCGTGGTTCAACCGCGGCGGACCGATCGGGCGCCGCCGCGCCGATAAGCGATGAGGGGGGTCAGCGGCGTTGATTCCCGCGTTGTCTGGACGGGTAGCGGTTGGTCGTCGGACTGGCAAGAGAGGAGCGGCGATGGCCTACAAGTTCGGAGTGGACGAGTCGGTGCGGAGCGCGATTCTGCGGTGTGCCGGGGAGCAGCTGGATCGAGCTATGTTCGAGCTGCGGGAGGGGATCGGCGATGATCCGGTCAGCGCGGTACACAGTGCGCGGAAAGCGATCAAGAAGGGGAGATCGCTGTTGCGGTTGGGTCGAGGCGCGATGTCCAGCGAGCAGCGCAAGCGTGAGAACGCCGCTCTGCGCGAAGCGGCGCGGCGCCTGTCGGGCGTGCGCGATGCCGACGTGATGATCGCGTCGGTCAGCCAGCTCTCCGATCGGTTCGCGGGCCAGCTTCCCGAGGCCGCGTTCGGCCGACTTTGCGTGCATCTGGAAACCCGCCGGTCCGCCCGCGGCCGACATGGGGATGTCTCGGTCGTGGACGATCGCGCTGTTCAGGAGCTGGCGGCAGTACGCGCTCGTGTGGACGATTGGCAGCTCCGAAAGGGCGGCTGGAAGTCACTGGAGAGCGGGCTGTTGCGCTCTTATTGGCGCGGGCGTGAGGCGTTTGCCCGTGCTCGCGTCAGCGGCGACATGGACGATCTACACGCCTGGCGCAAGCGAGTGAAAGATCTCTGGTATCACGAGCGCCTGCTGGCGCCGACGTGCGGTCCGACCGTGCGAGGTCACGCCAAAGAGCTCGACCGGCTGTCGGACCTGCTCGGCGATGACCACGATCTGGCGCTGCTCCGGCAGGTGCTGACCGCGGCGAGCACCCCGGTGGCGGTGGACCTCGACGCGGTGGTCAAGCTGATCGACCATCGGCGGACCGAGTTGCAGATGGAGGCGTTCGGGATTGGTGAGCGGTCCTACGCGGAGACGCCGAAGGCATTCCGGCGCCGAATGTGCATGTCCTGGAGAGCGGGACGCGCGCTGGCTCGAGCGCCTCACGAGGAGCATCCGGCACACCTGGCCGCCGCGAGCCGTTGACCGCTGTGCTCGCGCCACGGCGGGCCCAGGATGCGGCCGATGCATGAAAGGTGCGGGATCTGTTGGACGCGTTCGACGGCTTGTCGTTGAACGCGCTGGACGAGCGGGCGGCGCTGTTGCGCCGGATCGATAACAAGTACGCGGCGACCACGGAGCAGTTCGTCCAGCTTGTGAGCGGCTCTCCGATGACCATCGGGTTCTGGACATCGATGGGCGACGGGCGTTTGCCTACAGCACGACCTATTTCGATACCTCAGACCTGCGCTGTTTCGTGGATCACATCGAGGATCGCCGGCCTCGGTTTATGGCGCGCTCGCGGCTTTATGAGGACACCGGGCAGTGCGCGTTCGAGGTCAAGCTCAAGCGCTCGGAGGACGAGACCGACAAGCGCCAGATCGATTACCCGAAGGAACAGCGGCGCGGGCCGACCGAAGATGCCATGGGGTGCCTGAAGAGCGCCCTGGCGGACGCCGGCCTGGAGGCGCCCGAGGAGTTCGAGGCGACGCTGACGACCGAGTTCGAGAGCGTCACGCTGGCGGCGCTCGACGGATCTGAGCGTCTCACTTGCGATTTCGGCATTTGCCTCGTTGGCGAAGATGGCAACTCAGTCCATATGCACCAGGATCTGATCCTGATCGAGACGAGGTCCGAGGACGGACAGAGCACGGTCGACCGCGAACTCAAGCGGATGCCCGTCGAGACCACCTCGGTGAGCAAGTATCGCGCTGGCATGAGCCTGGTCGGGAGCGCCCAGCGATTCGGTCCGCAACCCGGCACCAACCTGTTCAGCTGAGCCCCGGAGCCGCGGGCGACGCCCGCGGCCCGCACTCGAGCGCACGGCCCATGCCTGCTCCTCCAGACCGGCGGCGACCCACAGCTCTTCCATGTCGTTCATCAGATCGCCGGACTCTCCGGTGGCCTGATGCTCATCAGGTCCGTGAGCGCGTCGGCGAGCGCGTTGAGCTTCGTCTGGAGCCCGAACTCGCTTCGTCGCTGAGAATTCTGAATCAGCGCCACCGGCAGGAAAGTGATGAATCGTGGTCACCGTGTCGATGATCAGCTGCCACGTGTCCTTGTCGCTGATCACCGGATAGCTGACCAGCCAGACGAGCAGGATCACAACGCAACCCGTGAAGAACGCGCTACGCCCCGCGAACGCCGAGGCCGCCTCGCCGAACCTGTCAAACGCCGAACGGCCGAACTCACGGTCGCTCACGCGGTCGGACCAGGCATGCGCACCGTCCCTTCGATCGACGGGTCATCGGCGGCTTCGTGGGCTTGTTCTATACCGAGGAGCCTCCTCCGCTGCATGCGCTGCAGGTAGACATCCCGGCGAGCTGATCGCCCGATCGCTAACCCGCCGCGGCCCGCCCCTCTCAACGGGGAAGATCGACGTCCGTGTCAGGTTGTGTCTTCCGGGCTCGGCTCGAGTGTGAACATCAGCGCCGCGACATCGTGGTGAGCGTCAATGCCGGGGACGAACGCGATAGTCCGCCGATTCAATATCCGCTCTACTACCGAGCGCATTTCGTCTTCTAGCGCGTGCTCTAGGAAGAGTCGTTGCTCGCGCAACCGGCCGTCCTCGCCCAGCGCGAGGAGGTTGCGCTCGGCGATCGTCATGGTGTCTGCTAGCAGAACGATGAGGATGTTCGCTCCCGCAAACTGAGCGCTGGCCTTCGTTGGTCCGCGGCCGAACGCCTGCTTGTGCAGGCGGACCATCGCGTTGGAGATTTCGAGCATCTGGCTATGCCCGTTGGGGGGCGAGGCGGGCGTGACGGTGCTGGCGGATACTGCGGTCACCGCGCCACACTTCGATTCTGCTGGCGCGACTCAGCCGCGGTCGCTTCCGCCGAGATGGCTGGTGGATCAGCCACCGGCTTGCCTGCGGTTGGCGAACTCCCTGAGGACAGCTGATAGGTGGCTCGGACTTGCGCAGGGATCGGGCGTTGCCTTCGGAGCGATGGTGAGATCCATGCGGCTTCGGTCGGAGGTGTGCCAATGCCGGCGGCGGCGCCGACCACCTTGAAGGGGAGACCGGCGCCGTTGGGCGAGAGCGAGGAGCCGCCAGATCCCGCTGCGCCATCCGGGGCGTTGCGGGGTCTCGCCGCTGTGCCCGGCGGCTGCTTGTCGATGAACGGGAGCCGCTCCGTGAGCCCGGTGACCCCGAAGACGCGCTGGACGGCCGGGGGGCCGGGGATGATCACCAGTCGAACGTTCTGCGCGGTCGCGCGCCGGGCGAGTTCGAGCGTGGCGTGCACTCCGCTGGAGTCCATGAACGCGAGGCGACTGAGGTCGAGCACCACGCACTCCGGACGGCCCGTCAGCGCGCCGGCTATAGCTTGACGGGCGGCGGGTGCACCGCCGAGGTCCCACTCCCCCGCCAGCTCGATCGTGATCGTAGTGCCCTGCTCGCGGGTGACGATCACCAGCAGGTCCGGGGCCTCCAGCGACTCCACCCGTCGGTTCACGGCCACAGCTCACCTCCACACGATTGCTCTCTGCTGTGGGAGGAATCAAACGCCCCGCAGACGAAGCGTCCGACATCCAGCCTGCCGGATCGGCCTGAAGGGACTCAGCCCCCCAGCCCGAGACGAACAATTCTAGCGATTGTCCGCGACGGGTCCAGGTCCGATCTGCGACAATTTCTCTAGTCCGTTCAGGCTTGGGCGGCATCTTGCGCTCGCGGCAGACTCGCCGTCTTTCCCTTCTTCCCGCGTGGGATCTCGAACTCCAGGGGAAGGCGGGAAGGAAAGTGCCATGTCCGCCGAGACCGAACCAGATCGTCCCCCCGGAAGCTCCGTCTATGTGACGATCTCAAACGCGATCGTCGGGCTGCTGCGCGAATACACCGGACGTGGACCGATGAAGGCGCGGACGACGCTGCGGGACAACCTGGTCGTGGTCTTGCTCGAGCAGACTCTGACCAAGGGCGAGCAGGTCCTGGTCCAGAAAGGACGCGGCGAGAACGTGCTATCGCTCCGCCACGAATACCAGGAAGCCATGCGCGAGGAAGCCAGCGCCAAAGTAGCGGAAATCACCGGCCGCAAAGTCATCGCGATGATGAGCGCCAACCACCTCGACCCCGACCTCGGCGTCGAGCTGTTCGTACTCGACGGCGCACCCGAAAACCACATGTCGGCACCCGCAACCCCGGAGTGACAGATCAGCCCGATCCGCGCTCAGCGAGATCCCGCGCCGCACCGGCGACAACCTCCCCGTGCGCCGCTGCTCCCCGTCTCATTGAAGCTACAAATTCGACTTGCAGTCGACGCGGTATTTGGGCAACTTGACGAAAACTTGACCAAGCTCCGTCAACGACGGTCGGAAGCGGTCAGCTGCGCTGCCGAAACATCCGCTTTGCAGCAACCCGATGTAGCCAGCGGCTCGAACCGGCGACCTCCTGGATGGAGTCAGCGGCGCGGGACTTCGGACCGATCCCTGCGGAATCGTCCGCCGCCCCGCGCCTTGATAACCCGGGCCGGGCCAACTTAATGCCCTAGAAGCCAGAGTATCCGGACAACTCTTTACCCGCCCTGGCGAGCTTCACACCGACCGCAGCGAGGGCGACCGAGCGTGCGTCCGGTCGACCGCCACCTCGCATCCAAGTCCCGAGAAGCACGCCTCCGCCGAGCGCATGCCGGTCGCTGTTTCCACAGGCGCTGAACGCCGCGCTCGAGGACCAGGGCGTCGGCACCGTGGGCTGAACCGCGGCACGAGAGACCCGTCGCCTGCACTCGCCACGCGGCTCGCATGTGCCAAGGCACGACGAGATGCAGTTGGCGATCTATCTCAACCATCAACTCGCCGGCGCGGTGATCGTATGGGACACCGGGCCCTACCGAAACCTCACCGAGCGTGACGGCCAAGAGGTTCCCCTCGAAATGGCACTAGACCAGGGCCACGCGGTCGTCGGCCTCAATGGCAAGAAGCTGAAGGGCGGCTACGCGCTCACACGCATCCGCAGCGGCTCCCGGGAACAGTGGCTGCTTGTCAAGCAGCGCGACCCAGCGGCGGACGCTCGGCGCGATCCGGTCTCAACCCAGCCGGAATCGGTGCTCAGCGGACGGACGGTCGAGCAGGTCCGGGACCAGGGATGAGCACGGCCAGCGGCGAGCTCGTCTGACGGCACCTGGTTAAGGACACCTCAAGCGAGTCGTGGTCATCGGCGCCACCGGGAACCTCGGCACGAGCTTGCTCTGGAGCATGAGACCGACCCAGGAGGAGATCGTCCCTGTCGCGCGCCGACCACTAGGTCGAGACTTCGCGCGGACAACATTCGCTCCGGCGGACACCGCGAGCTCGGATCTCGCTGTCCGAGGCTCCTCGTTGGTGATGCGCTTCTTGCTGCGCGAGATCTCTTTATGGTCCGTACCGGAGGCGAGGGGATTGCTGTGACGATCGCTGTCACCACCCCGACCGGCAACGTCGGGTCGCACGTCGTGCGGAGTACCAGGCTGGTGTCCGTCCCCGGGCGCTGTTGCGAGACCCTGACCGCCTCGATGCCGAGGTGCGCGATCACGTCGAGTTGGCCGTCGGCGACCAGCGCGATGCTTCCTATGTGGCCGAGGTTACGCGCGGGGTCGAGGCGGTGTTCTGGGCGCATCCGGACGATTTCTCGCTGCCCGATCGCGACGCCGACGCCGAACGGACCGGCGAGGGTCTCGCCGCGGCGAGGCGGAAGAACCGGATCGCCCGCGTGGTGTTGTTGAGCAGTATCGGCGCTGAGAAGCGCCGCGGCGTGGGTTTCGTCGACGGCCTCGCCCGGATCGAGCACCCTATCCGCGGGCAACTCAGGTGCGTTGCCGGCGCGGCGATGAGGCATGCCGCGGTGCGAACGCAGGGCTGTGCCCCTTGTCCGGGTCTCCTCACCCATCACGCGCGAAGCAAGTCTCCAAGCCTCCCGGCCGACCTACAGAATTCGATGGCCATGAACCAGCATTGTTAGGTGGCTGCGGGCACGGATGGGAGTTCGGGATCAGGCGGGCGCTGGGACTGGGTCGTCGCTGTTGACTTGCGGGTCGCCGGTGTCGGAGCTGTCGATCGTCTTGGTGTCGTCGGTTGGGCGGGTGCCGAGGGCGATCTGGACCTGTCGGGGCTTTTTCTGCTCGGGCTTGGGGATTCGGATCTCGAGGACGCCGCGGTCGAAGTGGGCCTGCACCGCGTCGGGGTCGACGCCGTCGGGGAGGGTGAGCGAGCGGGCGAAGTTGCCGAACGCGCGCTCGATTCGGTAGTAGCCCTCCTCGTGCGGTTCGTGCTGGGTTTTGCGCTCGCCGGAGATGGTGAGCACGTTGTCCTCGAACTTGACGTTGACGTCGTCGTCGGACAGGCCGGGAAGGTCGGCGCGGAGAACGTAGTGGTCGGCGGTCTCGACGATGTCCATCGCCGGGATCCAGCGCCTGCTGGGTGCGCCGCCGCGGCCGGTGGGGGCGGGCTGGTCGAAGAAGGTGTTGAAGAGCCGGTTCATCTCGTTTTGGATGGTGTTGAGTTCAGTGACCGGCTCCCAGCGAATCAGTGCCATGTGAACCTCCATTGAGAGAACGGATAGTGCTCATTTGACATCGGGGTGGTGGCGACGGGCAACCTGTCGGTACGCGGGACGGATCTCCTCGCTCGACGCGTCTCGCGAGACATCCAGCTCGGCGTAGGGGTCGACCTGGCCGCCGCCAGTCATCACCAGCGATCGCCGTCTGCATCGCAGGGCGTGGCTAGGAGCCTGCCGTCCATGGGACCCGGACCGGGGAGCGCAACAGGCTCGTGAACGGGCTCAGATTCCATCCCGCACGGGTCGAGGTCGACTGGACGCGGCTCGGCGTTGCGGTCGGCGAGCCGCTGGCCGAGGTGGACGTGAGATGGTTCAGCGTGCCGACGAGCAGCAGCGTGAGCACGATCGCGAGCGTCGCGCAGGCTGCGGCGATCGCCGCAGCGTTGAGAAGATGAGGACGATGGAGTACATGCACCGGGATCACCTCCAGCTGTCGGATGCCTTCATCCCGTGTCAATAGGCCTGCTGCCCCAACCGTCAACCCCTGGGGGGTCCAGGGCGTGTGGTCAGTCGCGCTCGCCGCGGTCGGCGACCGCTCGGAGCTTGCCCAAGGCGCGCTGCTCGATCTGCCGCACCCGTTCGCCGGAGAGCCCGATCCGCTCCCCGATGTCTCGCAGCGACTCCTCCGATCCGTCCAGGCCGTAACGGGCGCGCAGGATCATCCGCTCGCGATCGTTGAGGCTTCCCAGCAGCGCGCGGATCTGCTCGATCTCTGAGTGATCGAGCAGCTGCTCGTAGGCGTCGCCGGCGAGCGGGTCGGCGAGCAGCTCCCCGAATACCCCCACGTTCCCTTCGGCGCCCTGAACCGCTTCGTCCATGGACTGCGGCATACGCTCGAGCGCGAGCATGTCAGCGACCTGCGCGTGCGAGAGACCGGTGCGGCCAGCCAGCTCGTTTCCGCTCGGCTCCCGCCCATGCTCGGACAGGTACTCGCCATGCGCGCGTTTGAGCTGTGAGAGCTGTCTGAGCGCACGGTCAGATAGGACCATCGGCCGGGTCAGCTCGGCGGTCAGCTGCTGCATCGCGTGCCTGACCCACCACGCCGCATACCCCCAGAATGGCACCCCGAGCGTTGGGTCGTAGCGCTCGAGCGCGCGGAGCAGTCCGACCACGCCTTCCTGCATCAACTCCACCCGGGTGATGGCCTGCGACCCGCGATACACGCGCGCGACGCCGGCGATCAGCGGCAGGAACGCCTCGACCAGCTCCTCGCGGGCGCGACGGTCCCCGGCCTGGGCGGCATCAATCAGGCGCCACTCCACCGCGGCCGGGAGCCGGGGGCGATCGCTCAGGTCGCGCAGGTAACCGGCTGAGCTCGTCTCGCCGCCGAGCCGGCGGTGACGCAACCCCGCGGCCAGGTCGTCATCAAGCCCGCGCGCCGTCAGCGACTGCGCTTGGAGCAGTTCGCTCTCTTCGTGGGTGATGTGGTCCGATTCCGCCGCCATCTCGTCCAACCCGCCCACCGTGTGTAGCGCGGAGCCATTTTGGACGCTGACCAACATGGCCGCGACCTGCTCACGACCCAGCTGTTCTGCCGGCTTGCCGCCGGCGGAACAGGATCTATCCGAGAGCATTCCTCACGCGGCCGGCCGGAGCCGGCGCAAAACGCTCGCGCTATGCGCCGGCGAGCCAATCCCCCGCCGCACCCAGCCGATCCGCCAACGACGACGAACAGACATACGAACGCTCCCTCGTCTCCGGGACACCACGCGGCTCAGAGAGGTGAAAAAGGGGTGGTGGAGGCCGGGAGCCAACGAGCCTTGACCAAAGGCTGTAGGTGCCTAACCGTCAGGCAACCCCTCTCGACCAGGCCCCGGGCCTCCACCCAACTGATGAGCCGCTAGTTCTATGTCAATCCTCTCTGACCGCTCTAATAGGCCGCCAGCCAACACTGTCAACCCCCATCCGAGAAAATCTCTCGCGTTCGTTTGGGCCAGCTGGCGCACCGGTCGCCTCGCTCTGTGCTGCTGACTGTCGCAGAGCACGGTCCGTGACGGAGTTTTGTCCGCCCGCGCCCGAGCGAAGTGATTAGGCGTTGGCGGTCTCGCGTCGAGTGTTGCGGAGTACGCCTGTGCGGTTCTTGTGCGCGCGTTCGTAGGCAGCGACGTCTCTCGTGCGTTGCTCGTCGCTGTCGCCGAGGGCGGCTTCGATCTCGGCGACCGTGAGCTCGTCATAGCCGGGCCACGGCTCCTGTGTGCGCAGCGCGCTGATGCGGCTCAGCACCGTGGTGCGGTTGTCGTTCTTGCGCTCGTATGAGTCGAGCTTCGCAAGGTCGATCTGTGAGAGCTCGGGGAGTTTGCTGAGGATCTCCTCGGCGGTCAGCGAGTCATAGCGCGGGATCGCGAGATCCTGCTCTGAGGCGGCCGCGCCCTTGATCTGTCCCTCGGCCTGTGCCACGCCGGGGACCTTGCGTGCTTGCCGGGCGCTGCGCTTGGCACGCGCCTGTGTCTCGCGTGTCGATTGCCGGACCTGGTGTGCGGCCTCGCGGGTGGCGTCCGCGGCGCCGGTCTTGGTGATGTCGTAGGACGGCTTTTCCTCGACCTCGGCGCCGACGACCGCGTCGGTGAGCATGGGGAGCTCGCGCATGACCCGCGCGAGCATGCGCTCCTCATCGGCGAGGATCGACGCGACGAGCTTGGCTGTCTGCTCGTCCCCGACCTTGGTGGCGAGGCGCTCGAGAGCCGTGTAGGTTGCGATCTCGAGCGCCTCGGTCGCACACGCGTCCTTCGCGTTCTTGAGCACCTTCTCCTCCCCGCCCGATCCACGCAGCAGATCAAACGGAGCCTTGCTCAGAGCAAGACTCTGGCTGATCAACGTCTCAGCGAAGCCGACAAACACCTGCACTGGGTTGCGGCCCTGCCCGAGCTGACCCAGGCGCTCCTGGATCCGTTGCGCGTGCCGGCTTGTTTCCTCCAGATGTTTCTCGAGTCCGTCGCGGTATGAGCCGCGCGGGGTCATCGCGATCTGGGACCGCAGAACGCTCACCAGGCCAACCTCGCTCGCGTGCGCTTCGCTCAGATACTGCACGACCTTCTGTTCTGACTTGCTCATCAAACTGCCTTCCGTCGTGATATCGGTTAGGAGAGATCTCGCGTCCCACCCCGAGGCGCCCCGCGCGACCGTCACATCCCCGCTACCCACTCAGCAGCGACCTCACCCAGCCAGCGCCTGACGCACCCCGCGTCAGGCGACCGCCACGAGCCGACGCGGTGGGCGGCGAAGCGCCGCTCGATTCCGCGACCGACCTCAACCCCTGGCTCGCCGCGGACCGGCGCTAATCAGACTCGATGCTTATAGGTTCGTCACGAGATACGTCTTTGACTTCGGGGTCGAACAACGCGCATCATGATGTTCGTAGCACCTCTCCTCCCTCCAGGGCGCCGCTGAGCCCGGCCTCATATCACGCCGGTCCCGGGGCGTTCTCATTTACTCCGGTCCGGGGGCGTTCTCATTCACTCAAACCGGTCGCAAGGGCGGCCGCGGGCGCCCCGCTCGAGGGCCCGCATGCAGAGCGTGTGCCTCCTCCTGCATAGCCGGGCGGTCGACGAGCTCCGAGCCTGGTGATCGGGCAGCCCGGGGTGGGGGCCCGGTGCTTTGGTGCATGGCGTCGCGTCGGAACCCAGTGACTGTCGACGCTTTAGGCGGCAGCGAATTGGTCGCGCTTTGCTGAGACTCCCTCAAACAGTTCTTTGAACGAGTCCGCGAACTTTTGCACCCCTTCGCGCTCCAGCGCGTCCACAACCTCCTGGTAGTCGACGCCGGCGTTCTCGAAGTTCTCCAGGGTTCGGCGGGCGTCGTCGACACCCTGCTCGAGGGTGCCGGTGATCTGGCCGTGGTCTTGTAGGGCTTCGATCGTCTCACGGGGCATCGTGTTGACGGTTTCAGGACCGATGAGCTGTTCGACGTAGATCACGTCGCGGTAGGCGGGGTTCTTCGCCGAGGTCGACGCCCACAGGCAGCGCTGAGCCGACGCCCCGGCCGCTTTGAGTTCCTCCCAATCCGGGCCGGTGAAAATCTCCTTGAAGTTCTGGTAGGCCAGCTTCGCGTTGGCGATCGCCAGAGTGCCTCGCAGCTCGTCATGGCCACCAATTTCCTGTATGCGCCGGTCGGCCTCGGTATCGACGCGGGAGACGAAGAACGATGCCACCGAGGCAACCGACGCGAGATCGCCGCCGCTGTCCTTGAGGCGCCGCAGTCCGCGCAGATAGGCGTGCGCGGCGGCCACGTGGCGCTCGAGTGAGAACAGCAAGGTGACGTTGACCGGGATCCCCGCCGCGATCGTCTCCTCGGTCGCCTCAAGGCCCGCCTCGGTCCCCGGGATCTTCACGAACAGGTTTCGGCGGTCGATTATCGTGTGCAGCCGCCGCGCCTCGACCGCAGTGGCCTCGGCGTCGTTGGCGAGGTTGGGGTCGACTTCGAGTGAAACCCACCCGTCGCGCGTCTCCTCACCGCGCTGAAAAACCGGCCGCAGGAGGTCGCACGCGGCGCGGATGTCCTCGCGCGCCAGGGCCAGGAACACCTCTTTGGGGTCCGTCTCGGCGGCGAGCACCTCATGCAGCTGCTCGTCGTAAGAGTCCCCCTCCGCGATCGCGCCCTGAAAGATCGTCGGATTTGACGTCACACCGACGATCCCATCCTCAATCAGGCCGGCGAAATCGCCATCGCGGACAAACGGCCGCGACAAGTAATCAATCCAGGCACTCTGACCACACGCAGCAAGAGCCTTCAGGGGAGTCGGCATTCGGTATCTCCTTGGTCTCGGGTTAGCCACGCAACTGGGCCAGACATGCCCGCTCCATCCGACCGGTCGCTAAGCGTTTGAGTGCTGGTCGGTGTCCCCGACTGGGGAGTCGTCGTCTGAGGGGGCGCCTGGAAGCTTGTCCTTGGCGTCGGATTGGGATCCACCTTCGGCTCCGGGCTCCCCCGGCTGGTCCTCGGGGGCGGTGGAGTCGGGCGTGTCTTTTTGTTGGGGGTCCTGCTGCATGTCGATCGGATTGCTTTTCGATATGAGGGGGTCAGGGGTGGGGCTTCTGGGAGTCAGTGCTCGCGGTGCGTGGTAGCGCTGACCGTCATCTCGTCGCGGTCCTGCCGGCGGGGGCGGGCATTCAGGTTTCGGCGTCCGTGGAAACGCGCGTTTCGCGGCGGCGATCCGCTAGGTCTCCAAGATCTGCCGTTGGCGCTGGGCTCGTTGGAGTAGGTCATCGAGATCGGATGCAGCAAGCTCGGGATAGTGGCCGCGGAGTTCTCGCAGCGTCGTCCAGAGCGCGGCTTTGCCCTCGACCCCGAGCGACAGCGCTTCGATGCTGAGAAGCGTGCCGATTTCATCGTTACCGGAGGTCACCCCGGTGAGCTTGAGTCGACTGGCTTTCTCCGCGACCCAGGCCGCGACCTGTTTGCCGGGATTCCGGGTTGCGCCGAGTCGTTCCATCAGTTGGGTGAGCGTGTCGAGATCGGCTTCGATTTCCTCCGCCAGCCGGCTCATCTCGGGTTGGAAAGCCGTTCCCTCGGTCCGGGCTTCGAGCTCGCGAGCCAGGTCCGCGCCGAACGTCGCTCCGGCGAGGTGATCGTTGAGGTACACGTCGATTGGGCTTTGAACCATCGCGTCGTTCTCCTGTCTCGCTCCAGCCGCACGCAATGTCGCTGGAAGCGACTGGGGTGGCCGATGGTTGGCACGGGCCGTCATCGGACGGATGCCCGTTTACGCCGGCTCGTTGGGGTCTTGGTCGCCGGCGAGCCGAAGTGACTGCTCTTTGACGGTCTTGACGTGCGCTTGCTGAAGCGGGAGGGCGAACTGGACGACCCGGGCGATCTCGCTGTCATTAGCGGTCTCGTTGAGCTTGGCGAGAATTTCCCAGTGGGCCAGCTCGCCGGCCTCGGCCATGCTGAGGAACTCGAGGCCGTCGAGGGCTTCGGCGTCTTCGAGGTAGGTCTTCATGAATTCGCTGACTTCGGCTTTCGTTTCGCGCGCCTTGTCGGTGATCGCGGTTTTGACGCCGTCGCGCGAGCTTGCCGCCGCGTCGCAGCGTTGTTCGACCTCCGCCGCTTCGTTGTCCATGCGCTCTAACAGGTCGAGCAGCTCTGTGTCGTTCTCGTGGCGGGCGAGAGTCGCGACCTTCTTGGTGGCGACCTGGGCGGCTTGCGCGAGCCCGAGGACTTCTGCCAGTTTCTCGTCGAGGTGGGTCAGTTCTGCCATTGCAACTCCAAGTTGGAGGTATTGACGGGGGTAAGGGTGATCGGCTGGTAGCGCCCCCCGCCCCGGGGGCGCTACCAGCGCGCTCGTTTAGCTGACGGCGTCTTTGACCTTGTCGACGACGCGTTTGCCGTTCGCGCCCTTGCCGTTGTTAGCGGTCAGGCCGGTGCCCTTGGCCGGCAGACCTGCGGCCTTGCGCAGCTTCTCGGAGACCTCCGCCAGCATCTCCGGGTCGGGTCCGGGTGCGAACACGGCGGGCTGGGAGGGTAGGTCAAACGCCGGCGCGCCCTCCGGTGAGATCTCTTCGGCGATGGTGAGATCTTCGCCGGTCTCGGGATGGGGACCGTTGAACACCGCCTTGATCTCCTGGTAGTCCTCAGGGGAGAAGCGGTAGAGCTTGAGGTGCTCGCCGCGCTTGATGTGTGGCTGGCACTCGGGGATCTTGTCGGTCGGGATCCGCGGCGAGGGGAACAGCTTCATCAGGTCGGCGCCGGTCAGCTTCTCCAGCGCACGGGCGTAGGCGACCTGGTGCACGCCGCCGCGGACCAGCAGATAGCCGGTCAGGGCGCGTGCCGCTGGGTGCTCGACCATCTCGTAGACCTTGAGCTTGTTGTTCCGGGCGCCGGTCTCCAGGAAGAAGTTGTGGGTGAGATCCTCGATCAGGTCTCCGGACGCGAACACGTAGTCACCGTTCCACGGCTTGGCGTTTGAGTCCTGGACAAGCGTCCCCGCGCCGCCGGCGATGAAATGCTGGGCATTTCGGACGTCCTTGACGCCGGTCAGGTCGCCCAGCTTGCCCGGCTTGCCCTCGGCCGCGCCGGTCAGCATCGTGTTGATCGCCGTGGAGACCAGCTCGATGTGCCCGAACTCCTCGGCGGCGATGCTCGCCACCAGGTCGTAGAACGGGCGGGCGCCCTGCCGGTTGCGGAAGTTGAACGACTGATACGTGTAGTTCATGAACGTCGACATCTCGCCGTACTTGCCGCCCAACAGCTCCTGGACAGCGGAAGCGCCGATGGGATCCGGGTCAGACGGGGGCGGTAGCTCGGTCTGGAGACGATCGATACGCAATATCACGGGCTCACTCCTCGATAGAACAAGGTACGAATAGCTGCTAGATAAGACATTGTCCGTTCTAGTACCCCTCATTTACTGCGACAAGCAGCAACCGTCGCCTTCACGCGCGAGAATGTGCCAATGAGTCCGGACTCAGACAACGCCGGCGAGCTGCTGCGCGCCCGCGGGCTGCGCAGCACCCCCCAGCGTCGCGCCATCCTCGGAGCATTCCGGGGCGACCCGACCGAGCATCTCTCCGCCGATGAGGTCTACGCCCGGGCGGCGGAGTCGGTGCCCGATCTCAGCCGCGGCACGGTCTATGCCACGCTGGCGGAGTTCAGCGAGCTGGGACTCCTGTCCGCTTTCGGCGAGCCCGAGCCCGTGCGGTATGAGACGAACACCAGCCATCATGCGCACTTTCGCTGTCGGCTGTGCCTGCGCATATTCGATCTCGCCAGCGGATTGCAGAACCCCGAGGAGATCACCGACCCCGGCTTTTCGGTCGAACGGGTCGACACCCGCGCCGAAGGCATCTGCGCCGAATGCAACGACTACGCCGCCGGCCTCAAAGCCGGAGCTCGCGCCATCACACAATCCGGACCCGCCGCCGACACACTCGCCGCGCCCGGCGTCGCCACCGCCATCCTCGACGGCCCCCTCGGAGCGCTGCTGCTGGCCGCCACCCCCCAAGGCCTGACCCGCGTCGCGTTTGAAAACCACGGCGATTTCGACGCGCTCCGGGCTCACGCCACTAGCCGCCGCGGCAGCCAAGCCGCTCGCCGCCACCTCGCCGACGCCGCCGCCAAACTCCGCCAGTACTTCGCCGGCAACACCGACCGAATGCACTGGGCCATCGACTGGGCGTTTCTGGAGTCATCCGGCGCGCCCGCGCTGCGATCAACCGAATCAATTCCCTACGCCGGACACCGGTCCTACACCGACCTCACCAACCCCGGCTCGGCTCGAGACCTCGGGCGGATCATGGGCGCCAACCCCATCCCCATCATCGCCCCCTGCCATCGCGTCACCCGCGGCATCGAGATCCCAACGACGTTCGTCGGCGGATCTGACCGCCGCCACTGGCTGAAAAATCACGAAACCACCGCCAAGAACCCACCGCCGGCTTGAACGCACTTGCCGCTGCGGCGCTCGCGCGTTTCGGGGCCTGTGGGGCGGGTACCGCGGGGAAGATGAGAATCGGTTATTTCCTGTCGAGTGAGGAGTGGGGTCCGCGCGAGCTCGTCGCTCAGGCGGTCAAGGCGGAGGAGGCCGGGTTCGAGGGGCTGTGGATCTCAGATCATTTCCATCCCTGGAACGACGAGCAGGGTCACAGCCCGTTCGTGTGGTCGACAATCGGTGCGATCGCCAACGCGACCGAGATGAAGGTCACGACCGCCGTTACGTGTCCGACAGTGCGCGTCCATCCGGGGATCGTGGCTCAGGCGGCTGCGACGTCAGCGATCTTGCTTGACGGCCGCTTCTGTCTCGGAGTGGGCAGTGGCGAGGCACTCAATGAGCACATCTTCGGGGATCGGTGGCCGGAGGCCGACGAGCGACTGGAGATGCTCGAGGAGGCCGTGGAGGTGATCCGCCTGCTTTGGGAAGGCGGTGTCCACAACCACCGTGGCCGCCATTATCGGCTTGAGCATTGCCGCGTATACGACCTCCCGGACCAGCCCCCACCGATCGCCGTGTCGGGATTCGGGCCCAAGGCGACCGAGCTGGCGGCCAGGATCGGGGATGGTTACTGCACGGTCGGCCCGGACGCTGAATCGGTCAGCCTGTATCGGTCCAAGGCGAAGAACGGAAGCTTCGTGCAGGGCGGGATGAAGGTGTGCTGGGACGGTGACGAGGGCCGAGCGCGCAAGACCGTGCATCGCCTCTGGCCCAATGAGGCGCTGCCGGGCGAGCTCGCGCAGTTGTTGCCCACGCCCGAGCATTTCCAGCAGGCCAGCCAGCTCGTGACCGAGGAGATGGTCGCCGACGAGCTGCCATGCGGTCCCGATGTCGACCGGCATATCGCGGCCATCAAGGAGTACGCCGATGCGGGCTTCGATGAGCTGTACATCAACCAGATCGGCCCGGAACAAGACGCGTTCTTCGCCGCGTATCGGGACGAGGTGCTCCCGCGCGTACGCTGACGCGCCGATTCGGGAGCAGCTCCTGTCTCCTGAAATGGCGGCCGGCGGATGATCACGCGCATCGTCCCGGGTGGCGTTGCACCGGGGCCGTGCGCCCTGTTGATCACCTCATAGCCGCTAACTAATGCCGCTTGCGACGTAGGCCGCCAGCTCCGGCACGGGTCGCCGTAACGATGCCCTCGGCTGGACTGCATGCCAAGCCCAGTAGGGGCGCCGAGCAGCTCGCCGATGGCCAGCCGTATACCAATGCCTCGCGGCTCCTCTCAGACCTCCGAGGGCCGCCCTCACTCTTGTACGGGGTGAGCGTACTTCGCGGGAAGCTCGTCACCCGGTACTTGTTGATCAGCCGACTCAGCTTCTGGGTCCCGCCGGCCAGCAGCACGAAGTCGCCGGCGGGGAGCTTGCCTGGGAGCTCGCGACCGGAGCGTCGGGGCGCGAGCGCATAGGCTGCGACCAATCCGTTGAAGGCGGCGGTCAGTACCGCATAGCCGACAAGCGGCTTGGGGTCGTCCGGCGAGTAGGCCGACATCTGAGCGTGCGTCTAGCCGGCCGGCGAGAGAATTGCCAGGCGCCCGTTCACGATACGTGGCGTCGTGTCAAGCCCGGGCTGGCGGGTAGCGGCAGCTTGATGAAGATGATCGATCGGGGAGGTTGGGGATGAGGGCGGTTGCGTATCACGGAAAGCGGGATGTGCGTGTCGATACGGTGCCGGATCCGGCGATCGAGGAGCCGACGGACGCGATCGTACGGATCACCTCGACCGGGATATGCGGTTCGGACTTGCACTTGTACGAGGTGCTGGGCCCGTTCATGGACGAGGGCGACATCCTTGGTCATGAGCCGATGGGGATCGTCGAGGAAGTCGGATCGGAGGTCACGCAGATAAAGCCTGGGGATCGGGTGGTGATTCCGTTCAACATCTCCTGCGGTCATTGCTTCATGTGCGATCAGCGGCTGTTTTCGCAGTGCGAGACCACGCAGGTCCGAAATCAGGGCAAGGGGGCTTCGCTGTTCGGCTATACCAAGTTGTATGGCCAGGTTCCTGGGGGGCAGGCCGAGTTCCTGCGGGTGCCGCAGGCGCAGTTCGGGCCGATTAAGGTTCCCAAGCGGCCGCCGGATGAGCGGTTCGTGTATCTGTCCGACGTCCTCCCGACCGCGTGGCAGGCGGTGGAATACGCGGCGATACCTGAGGACGGCACGGTGGCGGTGTTCGGCCTTGGGCCGATCGGGCAGATGTCCTCTCGGATCGCGGTTCACCAGGGCGCCTCGCAGGTGTTCGGGATCGATCTGGTGCCTGAGCGGCTCGAGATGGCGCGCCGTCACGGTGTCCACGTGATCGACACGCGTGAGCACGACGACATCGTGGGAGCGCTGCGGTTGCTTACCGATGGTCGCGGGCCGGACTCGGTCATCGACGCGGTTGGGATGGAGGCGCACGGCGCGCCGTTCGGGAAGCTTGCGCATCAGCTTGCGGGGTTGGTTCCGGATCCGGTGGCGGCCAAGGTCACCGAGAAGGCAGGAGTTGATCGGCTCAGCGTGCTCCACACTGCGATCGACGCGGTCCGCCGGGGTGGCACGATCTCCGTGAGCGGGGTCTACGGAGGAATGGTCGATCCGATGCCGATGATGGACCTATTCGACAAGCAGATCCAACTGCGGATGGGCCAGGCGAACGTCAAACGGTGGATCGATGAGATCATGCCGCTGCTCGAGGAAGAGTCGGACCCGCTCGGCGTCGAAGACCTCGCGACTCACAAGCTCCCGCTCGAGCAAGCCCCGCACGCGTACGAGATCTTCCAGAAGAAGCAGGACGGAGCAATCAAGATCCTGCTCCAGCCAAACGGCGGATGACGCGAGGCGGGGACGGCGGTTATGGCCGCCCACCCACGCCGCTCACGATTTCACGAATGCGGCCGGCTCCGCTCGTCTGGCGAGCCAACGGCGGCGTTGGGTAGTCGGTGCCCTGCCGCATCGCCTGCAACAGCTCGGCCAGGCTGTCGGTTCCAGTGCGGCGAGGTTCCCATCCGAGTTCCGTGCGGGCGCGGGCGCTGTCGAGCAGCGGGACCGCTAGCGCCATGTCTAGCCATCCCGGCTCACTCGGTTGCAGCCGCAGCGCGAACGTCGCCGCGGCGGCTCCCCGCAGGATCCTCGCCGGCAGTTTCACCGCTCGCGCCTTAAGGATCTGCGCAAGTTCGCCGGGACCGATCGGGGGATCCGCGACCAGGTTGAACGGCCCGCGCACGTCGGACAGAAGCGCCCGCCGGTAGGCATCGCCGACATCGAGTGAGTGGACCGCCTGGAAACGGAGCCGTGGAGTGTCCGGGACTATCGGGATGAGCCCGGGCCGGAGCAGCGCCCGCGGCAGGAACGGTCCTGCGAACAGGCGGCGTATCTCAGTTGCGGCCTGCGCTTTGAAGATCAGTCCGGGCCGCATCCGCACGACCCGCATCTCGGGGTGGTCGCGTTCAACGCGGTCGAGCTCGCGCTCGACCGCGACCTTGTGCCGGGAATAGAACGAGCTCTGGATCCCGTCCGTCGGCCACGATTCATCGACGAGGCGATCCTTCGGTCCCGGCGAGTAGGCGCCCACCGAGGAGGCGTACACGAGCGCTGGGACTTTGGCCTCTACCGCCGCGTGGAGCAGCCGCTCGCTTCCGGCCACGTTGACGCGGTGGGTGATCGACTCCGTGCGGCCCGGTTGGATCAGCCAGGCGAGATGAACGATCGCGTCAGCGCCACGCATCAGCGGAGCCAGATCTGAGCTCGCGATGTCCGCGTTCTCGAACGTCGTGCGCGCGAACTCCCGGTTTGGTGTACGCCGCGCCACCGCGAGGATCTCGTCCACACCAGACTCCCTCTCGAGCGACTCGAGCACGCTCGTGCCTACGTTTCCAGTAGCGCCGAACACGACAACTCGCATAGCCTGCCGCTACCCTGGCCAACCCTCGGGATACCACCGGCGCGGACTTCGCCCTCACGGGTAAGAGAGCAGATGTGCACGCGCCAGTTGGTTACGCGCCCGGGTCGACTGGATGGAGATGACACTGCTCTGCTGGAACGTGGCCGGGCGGGTCCGGCGGCAGCCCGAGCAAGTGGCGTGCGAGGTGGAGCTTGGAGCGGATCTGTTGTGCCTGCAGGAGACGACGGTCGCGACCCGCAGCGGTCTAGACTCGCTCGCTGGCCGAAGCCGACTGGGCGTATGCGACGCTCGCGGAGCCCAAGCCGGCACTCGCCGCCGGACGGACACGTCCGCTGATCGCGCTTACTGCATCCCGTGCGCCGCTTGAGCCCGTTCGTGTCGCGCGAATACCGTGGCCCGAGCGGGTGCTCGGCGCGCGCGTCTGCGGACTGGAGGTGATCGACGTCCATTCGCCGACAAGCCCGAAGCCGAACTTGGCCAAGGTCCCCACCCACGAAGCCGTCTACGAGCATCTGGCCAGCGGGACGGGGCCGCGCTTGGTTTGCGGCGATCTCAACACACCCCGAAAGGAATTCCAAGACCGTCGTGTGTGGACGTTCGCCCGCGACCGCTACGGCAAGCTGCGGTCCGATCGAGGCGAGCGCTGGGACCAGGCCGAGCTCGCGCTGATCAACGGACTCGAGCCGATCGAATTCCGAGACGCGTTTCGCGACCGCCACGGCCTGGAGCTGCGTGAGATCAGCTGGGAGTGGCGGCGGTGGGGCGGTGCCTACCGACTCGACCACCTGATCATGTCGGCCCAGGTCCGCGCCCGCGAGGTGCGCTATCTCCACGACTGGCGCAAACGCGGCCTCTCGGACCACTCCCCGCTGTTCGTGCGCGTCTCGGGGACCCAGGGGGTAGGCGGTACATAGACTCGCCGACCTTCTAGACAGGAATGAGCTGATGCCGGACTGTGACGGAGACACCAAGGCGGACGCGGAAACGATCCTCCAGACATCGTTGCACGCCTATCAGGAGGGCCGGAAGGACGACATCAAGGGAGACAACGAAGCGACAAACTCAAGCCAACCCAACGCCCAAGGCGAGGCAGACAAACTGCAGCTGCCGGCGCAGAGGCAATAGCGACCGTTCGAACCACACCGTCAAGTCCGGACCATCACACAGCGTCACGCCCGCCCCCGTGTGAACGCCGTTGAGTCCCCGCGGGAACTTCGCCGGACCGCAGCTACGTGTCGTTCCCGCGGCCGGAGGTGGGTGGCGCGTCGAGGATCGCGCAGGAGTAAAAACGATGTGTCTCACGCTGAGCGACGCGGAGGCAGCGGCCCAGCGAATGCTCGATGACCTCGGGGGCGGAGAGCTGCTGATCTATGATTCGGATCTACGCCTGCGCACCGTGAAACGGAGCACGGGAGCGGCGAACCGGAGCGGTGACCAATAGTCGGCCCGGTGCCGCGGTGACCGGCTTCGCACCCCGTGACCGATCCGAGGTAAAGCGCAGTGACACCCTCATCCCCGGACCGGAGTGCAGGGGCCGCAGATCGGAATATCGATGTGGCATTCGGAGCTCGAGGCGCTCAGCCTCGGCGTGCACAGCAAACTCGCGCTGTGGCGGACGCTGCTAGAACCGGATCTCGCCGAGCTCGCCTCAGCGCCGGTCGCCTGCAGATCGATCATTCGTGCGAAGCGGCGGCTTGGGGCCTGATTGGGCGTCGCGCAGGCTGCGGAGGCGAGAGCTCGAGAGCCAACGCTGCGCCACTTCACGTTGTCAGTCGCCGGCGCGCGGGAGCACTCCGACCACGGCCGCGTTCGGGACGCGGCTGGCCCAATGAGCGAGACCTGTGTGCCGGAGGGTTCGTCCTATCCGCCGACGGAGCTGTCGAGGTTTCCATCAGCACGGGGATCCGCGCGTGGGCGACGCAACGCGGGCAATACTGCAGCGCGATCTGCGGGTGACGCTGATAAACGCTTAAGCCACAACGCGGGCAACTCAGATAGCTCATCGCTTCTCCTCACTTAATCGGACCCGACGGCCCGGCAGCCCGACCAACCTGATGGTTGCCGTTCCCCCAGCGATGAAATCTCCCACACGCCCAGACGAGCAGCGGGCAGGACGGAACCGTAGCAGCTACTCAAGAGTCCCTTCCACGGTCGCCGCGCCACATGTCCGCGCTCGTACGCCGAACCACTAGTCGCCAGAACTCGCTTCCTCGATCGGACAGCGATCTCTCTTCCGGCACCTACAAATGCACAGAGCGTGTCCACGAGCCTCAATCGCGATTCCCCGCGGGACCCTCCTCCCTGCCCGACGTGCAGGAACGCTCATTGGCACACATCATTTCAGAGACCGCATCAACAACCCGTACCCCCGGCCCGCTGGCGATGTTCGCCGCCCAGTCTAAGAGGTGACACCTCACGAGATCGCCGCGGGACCCATCGGCAAAGCGCTCCGGAGTGCGAAGTCCTGCTCGACCCACCGGGCCGCGAGCGCACGCACGATCCTGCCTAGCCGACCCGGCCCGGCGCGGGCGTCCCGGCAACGGTTCAGGCGGCCGAGTGCTGATCGGTGTCCCCGAGGGCTGCGTCGTCGTCCGCGAACGCGCCGGGGAGCTTGTCCGCCGAGGCACTCTTACTGCCCCCCTCGGCGCCGGGCTCGTCCGGGCGGTCCTCCGGCGGCGCCTGGTCGCTCTCCTGGTTCCGCATGGGCTCCTCGTGCATGTTCATTCCATCCTTCCGGGTCGTGGCTGAACGCCGTTATGCGGGCCCTGGCTGAGCAATCAACGCTGTCTGTTGCGTTACCGCCGCCGCGACGACGGTTTCTCCGGCATTCGCTCGGGTACTCGACCCGTGAATGCCCAGTCGTCGCCTGATCCCCCCGTTCGTCCGTCAGCTGGGCGGCGATCCGCTAGGGCTCGGGCGCTCGGCGCAGTCGGCCCGCTCACAGGACCTGAGGCCGCGCAACGAGACCGCTGACAGGGTCGTCCAGTCGATCTGCCCGTACTGCGCGGTTGGCTGCGGCCAGAAGGTGTACGTCAAGGACGACAAGGTGATCCAGATCGAGGGCGATCCGGACTCGCCGATCTCACGCGGCCGGCTGTGCCCGAAGGGGTCGGCGTCGGAGGCGCTCGTCAACTCGCCGATGCGGGAGACGTGCGTTAGGTACCGGCCACCGGGTGGGACCGAGTGGGAGTACCTGAGCCTCGGGCGCGCCACCGAGATGATCGCCGAGCGGCTGTTACAGACGCGTGAGGAGACCTGGGAGGAGGAGACCGCGGACGGCAAGCCGCTCAAGCGGACGCTCGGGATTCACTTCCTCGGTGGCGCGACGCTTGACAGCGAGGAGAACTATCTGATCAAGAAGCTGTTCACGGCGCTCGGCGCGCTGTCGATCGAGAACCAGGCGCGCATATGACACAGCTCGACCGTCCCCGGTCTGGGGACATCGTTCGGACGCGGTGGCGCCACCACGTTTCAGCAGGACCTGCAGAACTCCGACTGCATCCTGATCATGGGCTCGAACATGGCCGAGCAGCATCCGGTCGGGTTTCAGTGGGTGATCGAGGCCAAGGAGCGAGGGGCGAAGGTGATCCACGTCGACCCCCGGTTCACGCGCACGAGCGCGATGGCGGACATGCACGTCCCGATCAGGCCCGGCACCGACATTGCGTTCCTGGGCGGGATCGTCAACTACATCTTCGAGCACGACGCGTGGTTTCGCGAGTACGTCAAGCATTTCACGAACGGGCCCGTGATCATCAAGCCCGAGTTCCGGGACGCCGAAGACCAGGCGGACGGGCTCTTTTCCGGCTGGGACCCCGAGCGCCGCGCCTACGACATCACCAGCTGGTCCTACAACCAGACCGAGGGCGAGGCCGCTGCCGGGAAGTCAGAACAGCAAGCCGACGTCTCGGGCGACCAGGCCCATGGCGCGCACGGAATCGAGCTCGAAGGTGGCGACCCTCCGGACCTCGACAACTCGATGAACCACGAGCGGTGTGTGCTCCAGCTCGTGCGCCGGCACTTCGCCCGCTACACGCCCGAGATGGTGTCGGACATCTGCGGGTGCTCGCCTGAAGACCTCCTCAAGGTCGCGGCGGCGCTGTGCGAGAGCTCCGGCCGCGAGCGAACCTCGTCGCTCGTCTACTCGGTCGGCTGGACGCAGCACACCGTCGGAGTCCAGAACATCCGCGGCGCCTCAATCGTCCAGCTTCTGCTGGGCAACATCGGCCGGCCGGGCGGGGGCATCCTGGCTCTCCGCGGCCACGCGAACATCCAGGGCTCGACCGACATCCCGACGCTGTACGACATCCTGCCGGGCTACATACCGATGCCCCATCCGCAGTCACACCCGACGCTCGACACGTTTGTCGAGCTCAACGGGCCGAGCACGGGTGCCTGGGGCAACCTGAAGCCATACATGGTGTCGCTGCTGAAGGCGTGGTGGGGCGATGCGGCGACCGAGGACAACGATTTCTGCTTCGACTACCTGCCGCGGATCAACGGAGACCACTCCCACTACGCGATGATGCTGAAGATGCTCGACGGGGGCGTGAAGGGCATGTTCTGCGTCGGGCAGAACCCGACCGTCGGGTCGGCCAACTCGAAGCTGATGCGCCTCGCGCTCGCAAAGCTCGACTGGCTCGTGGTCCGGGACTTTCAGCCGATCGAGTCGGCGACGTTCTGGAAGGACTCGCCCGAGCACGAGTCGGGCGAGGTCCGCGCGCAGGACATCCAGACCGAGGTGTTCTTCCTGCCGGCGGCGGCGCACACCGAGAAGGACGGCTCATTCACGAACACACAGCGGTTACTCCAGTGGCACCACAAGGCGTGTGAGCCGCCGGGCGACTGCCGCTCCGAGCTGCACTGGATCTACCACCTGGGGAAGGCGATCCGCGAGAAGCTGGCTGGGGCCGAGCAGCCCAGGGATCGGCCGGTGCTCGACCTGACCTGGGACTACCCGCTCGTCGGCCCGCACGACGAGCCCGATGCCGAATGCATCCTCCAGGAGGTCTCGGGCCGCAAGGCCGACGGCTCGTTCCTTTCGAGCTACGACGAGCTCGAGCAGGACGGGTCCACGGCCTGCGGATCCTGGATCCATTGCGGTGTGTCCGCCGATGGCGTGAACCAGGCCGCGCGCAAGCAACCGGGCGCGGAGCAGAACTGGATCGCGCCCGGCTGGGGCTGGGCGTGGCCGAAGGACACGCGGATCATCTACAACCGCGCCTCGGCCGACGCGGAAGGCCATCCCTGGTCCGAGCGCAAGCGATACGTCTGGTGGGACGCCGAGGCGGGCAAGTGGACGAGCCTCGGAGACTCGCCCGACTTCCCGCCGACCAAGGCGCCGGACTTCGAGCCCGACGACGACGCCAAGGCGATGGACGCGATCTCCGGCGACAAGCCGTTCCTGCTGCACCCGGACGGGCGAGGCTGGCTCTACGCGCCCTCAGGGCTCGTCGACGGGCCGCTGCCGGCGCACTACGAGCCGCAAGAGTCGCTGTTCGCCAACTCGCTCTACGCCCAACAGCAGAACCCGACGCGGCAGGTGTTCGACCGGCCCGAGAATCCATATAACCCGGGCAACTGCGCGCGCGGATCGGAGGTGTTCCCGTTCGTGCTCAGCACATACCGGCTGACCGAGCATCACACCGCCGGCGGCATGTCCCGAACCGTGCCGTTTCTCGCTGAGCTCCAGCCCGAGTTCTTCTGCGAGGTCTCGCCCGAGCTCGCCGGCCTGCGCGGACTCGAGCACGGGGGGTGGGCGACGATCGTCACCGCGAGGCAAGCGGTCGAGGCGCGAGTGATGGTGACCGAGCGGATCAAGCCGCTCCGGGTTCAAGGCCGCACGATGCACCTCGTCGGCACGCCTTATCACTGGGGCGGCGTCGGGATCGTGACCGGCGACTCGGCCAACGAGCTGCTCCCGGTCGCGCTCGACAACAACGTGCACATCAGCGAGTACAAGGTGGCGACGTGCGACATCCGGCCGGGGCGGCGGCCCCGCGGACCGGCCCGGCTGGAGTTCGTCGAGGACTACCGACGCCGCGCCGGGGTGACGACGTGAAGCTCGACACGCACCCCTGGCCGGGGTCCTACGGCGAGCACGCCAAGCCCCGGATGGGCTTCTTCACCGACACCTCGGTGTGCATAGGCTGCAAGGCGTGCGAGGTCGCGTGCAAGGAGTGGAACCAGATCCCGATGTCGATCCACGGATTCACTGGGAAGTCGTATGACAACACGGTCGCGCTTGACGCCAACACCTGGCGCCACGTCGCATTTATCGAGCAGAAGGTTCCGACTGGCGTCAACGACGGCGCGTCGCTCGTCGACGCGGCCGAGCGAGGTCAGGCGATCGACGGCGGTATGCAGACGTACCAGGAAGCCGACGGGTTCCGGTGGCTGATGGCGTCTGACGTGTGCAAGCACTGCACCGACGCGGCATGCCTCGAGGTGTGCCCGACCGGCGCGCTCTTCCGGACCGAGTTCGGGACGGTCGTCGTCCAGCAGGACGTGTGCAACGGCTGCGGCTACTGCGTCCCGGCCTGCCCGTTCGGCGTGATCGACCAGCGCGAGGATGACGGCCGGGTGTGGAAGTGCACGCTGTGCTACGACCGTCTCAGAGACGACATGGAGCCGGCGTGCGCAAAGGCATGCCCGACCAACTCGATCCAGTTCGGCGAGCTCGACACGCTCCGCGAGCGCGCCGAGCACCGGCTTGCCCACTTGCAACAGGCCGGCCAGGACAAGGCCCAGCTGTACCTGGCCGATGGCGACGACGGCGTCGGTGGCGCCGGCGCGTTCTTCCTGCTGCTCGACAAGCCCGAGGTGTACGGCCTCCCCCCCGACCCCGTGGACACGCGCCGTGATCTCGCGTCGATCTGGGCGGCGGCGGGCGCGGCAGCGGTGGCGCTCGGAGCGGGATTGGCGGCCGCGGTGTTCGGGGGCAAGCCGTGACCGAGGTCCATGCGTTATCACGGGCAGCCCATCCTCAAAGAGCCTACGTGGACGTGGGAGATCCCCTGCTACTTCTACGCCGGGGGTATGGCCGGCGCCTCCGCCGGCCTGGCTTATCTGTCAGAGCTCAGCGGAAACGAGGTGCTCGCACGGCGCGCCTGGGCGGCCGCCATGCTCGGGATCGGCGTGAGCCCGGCGCTCCTCACCTCCGACCTGGGGCGGCCGCTGCGCTTTCTGAACATGCTCCGGATGTTCAAGGTCACCTCGCCGATGAGCGTCGGGTCGTGGATCCTGACCGCGAGCGGCGCGACCACGACGCTCGCGGCGGCGAGCGTGTGGACCGGCCGGTTCCCCCGAACCGGGAAGGCGGCGCAGCCAGCAGCCGCGGCGTTCGGTCTCCCGCTCTGCACCTACACCGCGGCGCTCGTCGCGAACACGGCGGTGCCCGTGTGGCACGAGTCTCATCGATGGCTTCCGTTCGTGTTCGGGGCGGGCGCCGCGCTCAGCGCCGGAGCGGCCGGCGTAATCGCCGCGCCGCCCGAGCACGCGAGGCCGGCGCGCCGGCTGGCGCTTACGAGCGCCGTCCTCGAGATCGGGCTCAAGGAGCTCATGGAACGCCGGCTCGGCGATCACGGCGAACCCTACAGGCAGGGCGCGGCATCGAAGTTCGGCCGTATCGGCCAGCTCTGCATCACGACGGGAGCGGCCTTACTGGCAGCCCGCGGCGGCAGATCGCACGGCGCCGCAATCGCGGGCGGGGCCCTATTGTCGGCGGGAGCGCTCAGCGCTCGCTGGAGCGTCTACAAAGCGGGCTTCCAATCGGCGGCGAATCCCAAGTACGCCGTCCGGCCTCAGCGCAGCGGGATCGAACGAGGCGAGCGCCGCGGCGCCTCCAGGCGGAAGCCAACGGTGCCCGATCCCGACCCCGCGCTCGGCTCGCCGGCGACTGCGCCACTCGAGCTGTCCTCGTCCTGACCGGCTCGGCCGTCCTCCCACGAATGCGTCCGGGTGAGCTGCTGGTTGCGGGTCCCGTTCACGGGTAAGGCACAGTCGTGTGGTCGTTGAGCGGGCTTGCACTAGTGGAGGCGCTGGTCAGCACCCGTAGCGAGTACGACCACCTGTTCTCGATCTACGTTCCGATCGCGGTCGGGGTGTTCGTCGTGATCGTGATCGTGGTCGTGGGCAGCGTCGTCATCTTCCGCCGCCGGTCCGTCGAGCGCGCAGCGCGCTGGCACGAGCACAACCTGCTCGAGGGCTCGTACGCCGTATTGCTCGCGTGCGTCGCGGCGTTCCTGCTCTACCTGACGTTCACCGCCGAGCACCAGGTCGATACGGTGGCAAACCGGGAGCGTCCCGCGCTGACCGTCGACGTCACCGCGTCCAAGTGGGAGTGGACGTTCACCTACCCGGCCTACGGCTTCAGCATCCGCAGCGGCACAGTCGGGCGACAGCCGCTCGTGGTCCCCACGGGCGAGCCGGTTCGGTTCAACCTCACCTCCGCGGATGTCATCCACTCCTTCTGGATCCCCGCGCTTCGGTACAAGCGCGACGCGATCCCGGGCGCCACCGAGGTCGCCACGCTCATGTTCTCCGACGGAGTGTTCGCTGGGCAATGCGCGGAGTTCTGCGGGCTCCGTCACGCCGACATGATCTTCGTGGCGCACGCCGTGAGCCGCGGCGCCTTCGCTACCTGGGCCCATAGCAAGGGGACTCGCGCGGCACCGTGAGCGTCGCAATTCCTCCCACCGCTCGGATCCCCCGGCTGACCGGGTTGCTCGGCGCCACGGTCAGCACGGATCACAAGCGGATCGGGCTGACCCTCGGGGTGTGCTCGCTGTTCTTCTTTCTGCTGGGCGGCGTGTTCGCGCTGTTGATGCGCACCCAGCTGGCTCAGCCGGACATGCAGTTCGTGTCGGACAACTCGTACAACCAGCTGTTCACGATGCACGGCTCGACGATGATCTATCTGTTCGTCACGCCGATGGCGATCGCGATGGCGATATACCTCGTGCCGCTCCAGATCGGCGCCGTCGGCCTGTCTGGCGCACGTCTCGCGCTCGCGGGAATGTGGACCTGGCTGTGCGGCGGGCTGGTCATGCAACAGGGATGGTTCGCCTCCGGCGGCGCGGGACGTGACGGCTGGTCGTCCTACGCGCCGCTCTCGAACGGGACCAACACACCGGGGGTCGGGCAGGACCTGTGGGTGATCGGCGTGATTCTCGCGGCCGCGGGCATGACCGTGATGGCGGCATGCGTGCTCGCCACGGTCGCCCGCCGGCGAGCCCCCGGGATGTCCCTGCTGCGAATGCCGGTGTTCACGTGGACCGGATTGGTCAGCGTGCTGATGGTGGTCGGTGCGTTCCCGATCCTGGTGCTCGCGATGGTCCTGCTCTACATCGACCGCCATGGGGGGCACATCTTCACCGGCTTCGCCGGCGCGATCGACTACCAGGATCTGTTCTGGTTCTTCGGTCACCCCGTGGTGTACGTGATGTTCTTTCCCTACCTGGGGGCGGCCGCCGAGACGATCGCGGTGTGCTCGCATAAGCGGTGGTTCGGTTACACCGCCTTCGTCGTCTCGATCATGGCGTTCGCGGCGCTGTCGATGGCCGTGTGGTCACACCACATGTACGTGACGGGCGGGGTCACCAACCAGTATTTCGCGTTCACTTCGACGCTGCTGCTGGTGCCGGCCGGGATTGAGTACTTCGACGTCGTCGGCACATTGATCGGAGGCTCTATCGTGCTGCGAACGTCGATGCTGTTCGCACTGACGTTCTTCATCCAGTTCCTGATCGGCGGCCTCAGCGGCATCTTCGTCGCCTCGCCAGTGCTCGATTATCAGGCCTATGGCACCTACATAGTCGTCGCGCACTTCCACTACACGCTGTTCGCGGGCAGCATCTTCGGGTTCTTCGCCGGCGTCTATCACTGGTTCCCGAAGTTCACCGGCGCGCTGCTGCGCGAGTCGCTCGGAAAGCTCCAGCTCGTGCTGATGGTGATCGGCACGAACCTGACGTTCTTTCCGATGTTCTTCCTGGGCAACGACGGGATGCCGCGGAGAATCTCGCGGTATCCGACGCACCCGGGGTGGGGCACGCTGAACCTGCTCGAGTCGATCGGCGCGGGGATCATCGCGCTCGGCGTGCTCGTGTTCCTGATCAACCTCGTCGTCTCACTGCGCCGGCGGGTCCCGGCCGGCGATGATCCGTGGCTCGGCCACACGCTCGAGTGGGCGACTTCCTCGCCGCCGCCTCCGCTCAACTTCGAGCGTCCGCTCCCACCGATCCGCTCCTATGCGCCGCTCCTCGACCTGCGGCTCGCGGCGCTCGACCGCGATCGAGAACACCGGAAGGTGACCGCAGCCCAATGAGAGGCGGAGCGATCCCGATCCTGGCCTGGGGAACGATCCTGCTCGTCCTGTGCATCGGGAACTGGGTGTGGGACGACAAGCCGGTGAACGGCGCGGTCGCCACCGCCGCGGTGGCCATCGTCTACGCCTTCGGGATCGTGCTGTGGCTGGCTCGCCGGGAGTCGATCCGGCGCGGTCCGCCTGAGCCGACGAGGGAGCCACAGGCGGCGCCCGAGGCGAGCGTGGCCGCGGTCGGGATCGGGCTGTCGGTCGGCTGCGCGCTGTTCGGCCTCGCCTGGTCGAAGTTCCTCCTGTACTTCGGTATCGGGACGCTGGTGGCGTCCTTGGCTCGACTCACGATCGAGTTACGCGCCGAGCGCTCATCGCGCCAGGCGCTCCGCGAGGGCGACCCGCGGTGAGCGCCCCGTCGCTGTCGACGTTGCTCGTCTCGCGCTGGACGCTGAGTCCGTCGGTACTCGTCCCGGCGATCGCATCGGTGGCCCTGTACGGGGTCGGAGTAGGTCGGGTGGCCGGTCGCTGGCCGATGCGCAGAATTGCCTCGTTCGCGGCCGGGATCGCCTCCGTCATCGTCGCGCTGCAGTCAGGAATCGACGCTTACGACGATCAGATGCTGTCGGTCCACATGGTCCAGCACATGCTGCTGCTGCTCGTCGCGCCGCCGCTGCTGCTGGGCGGTCGGCCCGTGGTCCTCGCGTTGCGGTCGCTGTCGCCCGGTCCTCGGAGCCGGCTTGCCCGGGTGATGGACTCCGCCCGCGGCGGCACCGGACCGGTCCCGGCGCTCGCGTTGTTCGGCGCCGTCATCGTGCTCACGCACCTGCCGTCCTTCTACGACGCCACCCTTCGCCACCCCACCCTTCACTACGCAGAGCACGCTTTGTACCTGGTGTCGGGCCTGCTGATGTGGTCGCCGCTGCTCGACGCCGACCCCGCCCCCCGGCACCGGTTGAACGGTCTGGGCAAGCTTGCCTACCTGATCGTGGCGATGCTGCCGATGGCGATCGTCGGCGCCTATCTCAACCGGCACGCGACGCTCGTCTACCCGCCGTACGGACCGCCGTCACGTGCGCTCGGCATCTCCGCCCTCGACGATCAGGCACAAGCCGGCGCGATCATGTGGGTGATCGGAAACTCGATCATGGTGGCCGTGGGGCTGTGGTCGGCGGTGGCGGCGATGGTGACCGAGGAACGACGGCAGCTCGCGCGGGAATCTCATGCCGCCCCGTTCGCAGCCGGAGATGGAGGACCTCCGGCATGAGGCGCCTGTTCATGCGCTGGCTCACTCGGCGCGCCCGCGTACCGCGGGTACTGCGCATATCGCTCGCGTTGGTGCTCGGCGCGATCGCGATCGTCGGAATCGCCGCCTCGAGCTCGAGCGGACAGACCGGCACGCCCGCCACGGCGGGCGGTCCCGCGTCCGAGATCAATCCGCCCAGCAAGTCACCCGAGCCCCCGGGTTCGGGGAACCCGACGAAATCGTTCCCCGACTCACCGGCGCTCCGCGCCGAGGGCTTCAACCTGTACCAGCAGAGCTGCTCGTCCTGCCATGGGATCTCGGCTCAGGGAATGCCGGGAGTGGCCCCTTCGCTGCGCGCGGTCGGGCCCGGTCCGGTCGATTTCTACCTGTCGACGGGGCGCATGCCGCTCGAGCAGCCACGCCAGGAACCGCAGCGGAACTCGCCGGCGTTCACCCGAGCACAGATCGATGCCCTGATCGCGTTCATTGGATCGTTCGGCGGCCCCGCCGCGCCGACCGCGAACCCTGCGGCCGGCGACCTTGCGCTCGGCTTTCACGAGTTCACCCTGAACTGTGCCGGCTGCCACCAAATCGCCGCCCGCGGCGGGATCACCGTCAACGCGCAGGTCCCCGATCTCCAGGAGGCCACAGCACAGCAGGTCGCCGAGGCTGTGCGGATGGGGCCGTACCTGATGCCGCACTTCGACTCCACGCAGATCGATCAGCGCGACCTCGATTCGATCGCCCGCTACATCCTGTGGACCCGTCATCCGACCAATCTCGGCGGCTGGGGCATCTACAACATCGGGCCGATTCCCGAGGGGATCGTCGCCTGGTTCATCGGCCTGCTCGCGCTCGCAATCGTCGCCCGGCTGATCGGAGAGCGCACGGGTGAAGAGGCATGAGCAGGCTGTCGAAGCTCCTTGGCCTGCTCGTGGCGCTTCGCGCGGCCAGGCGCGCGGTCATCGATCGACCGCAGCCGCCTCCCGCTCCTGAGCCGGACTTCGATCCCCGCAAGCGCGTCGTGCCATCGAACCGCCGCGCGGAGACTGCGGTCGCGGTGCTGCTGATGCTGGCGGCGCTGCTCGGACTCGGCTTCACCGCGGTGTATGTGGTTCTCGACGCGAACACGCAGCTGCTCGGCGTCGCCATGGGCGGAGCGCTGATTCTGCTCGCCGCGGCCGCGATCGTCGCGGGAAAGCTCGTCGTTCCGCAGGAGACCGCCGTCGAAGAGCGCGGAGCGCTGCTCGACGAGCAACAGACCGAGTCCGTCGTGGAGATCATCGAGTCGGGCGGGGAGGGGATCTCCCGTCGCGTGTTGCTGATCGGCGCCGGGGGAGTCGCCGGAGCGGCGATGGTGACCGCGGCGGCGACGCCCCTGGCGTCGCTCGGACCGACGCTGAACGCCCTGCACCAAACGCCCTGGGCGCGAGGGACACGACTGGTCGACGACCAGGGAACTCCGTATCGCGCCGACGACATCCAGATCGGCGCGTTCTACACCGCACTCCCCGAGCACTCCGACCCGGAGGCGTTCGGGGCTGGGTTACTCGTCGTCCGACTCCCGCCGACGTTCATCCACCTCCCCGCCGCGCGCCGTGCCTGGGCGCCGTCCGGGATCCTCGCCTACTCGAAGATCTGCCCTCACGCCGGCTGCGCGATCTCGCTGTACCGCTACCCCACGTACGCGCCGACCAGCCAGCAGCCGGCGTTCACCTGCCCCTGCCACTACTCGACGTTCCTGCCGGGAGAGGGCGGTAGGGTGACCTTCGGCCCGGCCGGCCGCTCACTTCCCCAGCTGCCGCTGATGATCGATTCGGAGGGCTACCTCCACGCCGCCGGTCCGTTTCACGAGGACATCGGGCCCTCCTGGTGGGGCGTGCATCGAGCGGAGTCATGAACCTGATCGAGCGCTACGCCCAGCGTCGCTTCGAGCGCGCCGCTCGCTCCGGCGACGAGCGCCTGGGCATGATGGGCGGGATCAAGTGGGCGATGCGCTACGTGTTCCCCGACCACTGGTCGTTCCTGCTCGGGGAAATCGCGCTCTACTCCTTCATCGTCCTCGTCGGGACCGGAATCTTCCTGACGCTCTACTACATCCCCGGCGCCGACCAGGTCATCTACCACGGCTCCTATCCGCTCCTGCAAGGCGAGCAGATGTCGGAGGCGTACCGCTCGGTGCTCAACCTCTCGACGACCGTGCCCGCCGGACTGCTGTTCCGCCAAGTGCACCACTGGGCCGCCGACGTATTCATCGCCGCGATCGTGCTCCACGTCGTGCGCGTGTTCTTCACCGGCGCCTACCGCAAGCCCCGCGACCTCAACTACTTCATCGGACTGACCATGCTGATGCTCGCGATCCTCGAAGGCTTCGCCGGCTACTCCCTCGTCGACGATCTTCTCTCCGGCATGGGGCTCGCGATCGCGTACTCGGTCGCGATGTCGATCCCATTCATCGGAGGGCAATTCGCCACCCTGATCTGGGGCGGCCCCTTCCCCGGCAGCGACACGTTCCTGCCTCGCCTCGAGATCGTGCACGTGCTGCTGATCCCGGCGGCACTGGCCGTGCTGATCAGCGTGCATCTGGCGATCATCATGCGCCAGCACCACTCCCAGTTTCCTGGTCCGGGCCGCCGCGAGCGCAACGTCGTGGGCACGCCGATGTGGCCCGCCTACGCGCTCCGTTCATTCGGGCTGTTGCTCGCGGTCGCCGGCGTGCTGTTCCTGCTCGGCGGCCTCGTCCAAATCAATCCGATCTGGCAGTGGGGGCCGTACCACCCGTACCTGTCAGAGAACGGCGCCCAGCCCGATTGGTACATCGGCTGGCTGATCGGAGCCCTGCGGCTAATGCCCAACTGGGAGCTCGTGATCGGCGGTCGCACCGTGATCCCGAACCCGTTCTGGGGAGGGGCGGCGTTCCCGCTGCTCGTGTTCGGCGTGCTGTTCGCCTGGCCGGCGCTCGAACGCCGGATCACCGGCGACATACGGCGGCACGACCTGCTCGACCGCCCCCGCGACCGTCCAATCCGAACCGCGATCGGCGCCGCGTTCCTGAGCTGGGTGGTGATCGTCTTCGCGGTCGGTTCGACCGACCGGATCTTCTACCGCCTCGGCATCGCCTACACCACGCAGATCCATGTGTGGCGAGTGGGCATCTGGATCATCCCGATCGTGGTGTTCCTCGCCACCAAGAGCGCCTGCCGCTCGCTGCACCGAACCAGCGCGCACCCGCTTCGATCATGGCACGGCACCGTCGTCCGCCGCCGACCCGACGGCTCAGTGGAGGTGGTGGCCCAAAGCCCCGACCGCTCCGAGCCACAGCCAACCGAGCCGGCAATCGGCACGGTCCCCGATCGCGAACTCGGAGATTGACCGCTACTGCGCCTCGCGGCGAGCGTCCACGAGCTCTGCCGGCGACGTCGTCCCGGATGCACCCGGCTGAGGCCGATTCGTATGCGGGAGCGGACGCGGCTCGATCTCAGATGCGCTCTTCCCACCGTGAGCCCCGGCACCTGTACTCCGTGCCCACATGCTCGCCACCAGCGCGCAGACCAGCACGATCGCTCCGAGCGGAAGCACCAGGATCGTGAAGATCCCCCCGCTCAGAACCGAGCCGACGATCCCGAAGACGATCAATGCAACGGCGATCATGTACAACCACATGCTCTGGCCTTACCCGCGACGGTAGCCGACAAACTGCCTACTGGCGTCTACATGCCGTCCCAAACCTCGCGGGGTCCACGCGCGACTTTCACAAGCTCACCTGGGTGAACCACATCATGCCGCGGCTCGGCGACTACGGCGTCCGCGAGCTGACGCCAAAACGGCTGGCGCGGTCCCGGGAGGAGCTCGAGCGCGCCGGCACGGGCACAGCGACGGCGCGGAAAGCGATGGCGATCGTGCAGTCGGTCCTGTCGTTCGTTGTAGCGAAGGAGCTCATCGAGTTCAACCCCGCCGCCTCGGTGCGGAAGCCCCGCTACCAACGGAGGCGCGAACCTCGCATCTTTCTGCCTGCCGAGGTCGAGCAGATCCGCGCCAAGATCGACAAGCTGCGGGACCGGACGCTCGTCTCAGTGCTCGCATATTCGGGCCCCAGACCGGAGGAGGTCGTCTTCCGCCTCGCGTGGGAGGACATCGGCGAACGGGCGATTCGCTACCGCGACCAGAAGCGCCACCGTACGGTTCACGCCGCTGCTTGTTCCTCTAGCCGAGGATCTCTGTGAGTGGTTCCTCGCGTCTGGGCGCCCGACCGCGAGGACGCCCGTGTTCCCAGCCCACGACGACGACTTCTGGGATCCGGACGATTGGCGAAACTGGCGCAACCGCGTGTGGAAGGGCGAGCAGGTGCGCCCAGCAAACGACCGTCGACGTAATCCCCGGCCTCCCGGCGCCGCGCCCGCGGGCACCCGGCCGCGGGACCTACGTTCGAGCTACATCACCCTGCGCGTCTACGAGGGCGTTCCGCTCACGACGATCTCCAAGGAGGTCGGGACGAGCGTGCAGATCATCGAGCGGCACTACGCGGGAGTCATCGAGAACTGGGACGGCGAACGCGTTCCTGCCGAGCGGCAAATCCGGGCCGCTCGCTCAGCTAGTGGACGCTCAATGGACGTCGGCCTCGATCGGCGTGAGACGACCCCCTAATCCGAAGTACCTGCAAATCGCACCAAAGCCGACGCCCGGACTCGAACCGGGGACCCCTTCATTACGAGTTCCCAGGGATTCGGCGGGATTCGGCTCGCGATAAATCGGCTGCAAATCGGCCATATCGCCGACACCGCGATTCGGCTAATTTCGGATAGGCGGTTGCCCCCGGTTGCCCCAAGTTGCCCCCTACTCGCCCGCGAAGACGTCGTCGAGGAACGAGACGTCGCCGACGTCGCGGGCATGCACGTAGGTCCGAAGCGTGAAGCTCGGGTCGGAGTGCCCGAGCAACGCGGCGATTTGCGCCGCCGTGTGCCCGTGCTCGAATAGAAGCGACGCGAGCGAGTGCCGAAGGGTGTGCGGGGTCGCCTCGACGCCCGCCGCCTCGACGGCGGGACGCCATACGCGCCGGTTGAAGTTGCGGCGGTCCATCGGGGTGCCGACCGCGCTCGGGAAAATCGGGTCGGCGTCGGTCGCGTACTCGGCGGCGGCTCGGCGGCGCAATAGGCGACGGTTGAACTCGGGCGAGAGCGGCACCGAGCGCACGCCCGCGTCGGTCTTCGAGTCGGGGATTTGGAGCACGGGAGCCCCGTCTTCGAGCGCGAGGTCGCCCCAGGTCGCGGCGAGCGCTTCGGATATCCGCACGCCCGTATACGCGAGGAACGCGACTAGGTCGCGGTGCTCGTCCGGAATGGCCTCGACGAGCGCGAGGATTTGTTCGGGCATGAGCGTGCGTGGGCGGCGGCGTTGCTCGCCGCGCACGAACACGCGGACTGACGTCGTCGGGTTTATCGGCAACGTGCGGTCGGCCACGGCTTCGGCGAACATGGCGCGTAGCGGCGCGACGTAGCGCCGAATGGTCGCCGACCGAAGCCCGCGACGGCGCAGGCCCTCGACGTAGTCGCGAAAGTCCCGGGCGGTGATATCGCCGAGCCGGGTGCCGCGAAAGTACGGGATTGCCACGCGCTCGATGGCGTCGCGGTAGCTCGCCCGGGTCGAGTCGCCGATGCCCCGGCGCGTGCGGCCCTGATAGCTCTCGACCCATGCCCGGGCGTAATCGTCGAATCGCTGGCGCGCGGCGGGCTCGGTGTCGCCGCTCGCGCGCCGCCCCTTAGCCCGAACCGCCTCGGTCAGCGTGCGGTGAGAGCTTTTTCGCGACTTCCCGCGATGCTTCCAGGTCACGACGTAGCGCGAGCCCTTGCGATAGATGCCCGGGTGCCCCTCGACGGGGGTCATCTTCCGGTCATCGGGTGTAGGTTGCGTCTGCACTTCGACTCCAATTCAGTCGGGTGTCGCGCCCCGGCCGTTCCAGCGGTGCGGGGCGCACTCTCTCACGAAGGTACACCGCCGCGCGCTCACGGCGACACCGCGCCCCCCGAGCGGACGAATGCGTCTAGCTCATCGCGGCGATAGAGCACGCGCCGCCCGTCCCGATGGCAGGGAAGCTCGCCAGTCATCGTGAGCTTGCGAATGCGCGACTCGGGGCACGCGAGGTATTGAGCCGCCTCGGGGGCCGATAGCCACGGCGAGCCGCGCGCGGGCTCGACGTCGACTAGCTCGCGCAGCCTCGCGAGCGCGACCGGGTCGGCCGCGATTTCGTCGAGTAGCGCGCGAGTGAGGTCGGTCACGCCGCCGACGCCTCGCCCTTGATTGACGTCTGACGTCGACCGCGCTCGCGAGGTCGACGAAGGTGCCTCGGCGCGGCGGGCTCGCGTCGGCGCGCTCGGGGCGGGCGCGGCATCGGCGGGCGCGGGCCGATGGTCGCGATATGAAGCGTGCGGCTCATCCCATCTGCCCCAAAGTGCCGTCGATGACCTGTAGCGAATCGCTGACGTCAGCAAGCCGTGCGTCGATTGCAAGCAGCGCGTTCACCGCCGCGACCGCGATTAGCTCTGGCGGGTCAAGTGTCTCAATCGGGTCGCCCCGGAAGCGCCGACCGACCTCGTCGAGCATGGCCTTCGCTGTCTCGTGAAGTTGGGTTGCCCGCTCGCGTGCTCGTTGGTTCCGGTGTACATCACTTCCCCTCTCGGCCTCTCGGCCCGTCGTGTTCTCGTGTCCCGCGTGTCCCGTCGCAACGCGCGACGCGCGCGCGCGAGGCAGTCAACTTCTCTCTGTGCTCGCGCGTCGCGCGTAGACGAAGGGACACGCGGACACGGCCTAGTCGACCCCCACGTAGAACTTGCGGTGAACGCGCCTCGACTCGCCCGCCGCGCGCTGCGCGCGAGTACCGGGCTCTCGCACGTCTCGCTCGATTAGCCGCCACCCCGCGTCGAGCATGAGCGCGGTGAAGTCGTCCCACTCCATACGCGCGCCGCTGTGCTCTTTGAGCGGCGTCGCCGGAAGCCAATACTCGGGACTCTTACGAATAATCGCGGTGCGGCCCGCCGCCGTCCGCGCGGTGCGCAATTCGTGCTCGGCCTCGACGAAATCCGAGAGCACGTCCCACGCGGGGCGCGGGTTGCCGTCGGCGTCGAGCGCGTCAATCACCTTCCCCGCCCCGGCAATGAACTCCATCGCCCATTGCCGCGCCGCCGCGAGCGGGTCGACGTCGTCGCCGACGCACAGAGCGATAAGTAGTTGCGCGATTTCGACGGCCTCGGCGGTCGAGAGCGGGTCAAACCGAGTCTTGGCGATTCGGCTCACCACCCGCGTGTGCCTGCGCGGTTCGAACATGTCGTCGAGGCTCGGCAGCCGTAGCCGCCGACCGCCGCGCAACGTCAGATAGACAATCTTGCCGCCGACTATCTCGCCGCTCACAATCGGGTCGGCGAGACTCCAACGCCGCGAAATTCGCCCTGCCGGGTCTTTGCGGTCCGACTCGACGACTCGGCGTGCGTTGGCGACGGTCCTTCGCACGTAGTCGTCGCGCTCGCCCTTCGGGTCGCCGCGTCGAGCGTGACGGATGAGCGCGTCTATCTCGCCGTCGGACAAGCCGGAACGCACCGCCTCGCACGCGAGCCGGTTATCCCACCCCGAGAGCGACGGGTCGCGCGGCGGCTTACCCCGGCGCGCGACGAGCTTCGCGATTTGCGGGTACTCGCTCAGTAGCTCGTCGACTGCCCGCGCGCTGTCGGTGTCCCGCATCGGCCCCGCGCCGTTAGGCGACGGCTCGCCGAACATCTGCACGACGAGCGCGTCAAGCTCGCCCTGACACTCGACAATCGCCCCGCTCCCGTTTCCGGTAACGGTGAAAAATCGCCGTTCGTCGTAGACCTCGAACTCGCCGCCCCACGGCGTTTCGGTCGACGCGGTGCCGGTCGCCGTTGAGCTTGCCGACGACAATCGCGTGCATGCCCTTGCCTGACGCGAGCGCTCTTGATAGCCGCCGAGCCGTTCGAGGATTTCGGCGGCGCTCGCGAGTGGCTCGCCGGTTCGCGCGTCGATGCACGCGTCGAAGTCGACACCCGTAAACGGGTCGTCGACCGAGACACGTAGCCGATGCCCTGCGCGTCGGCGAGCGCGACGGCTACCGCTTGCTCGAACGTCGCCCACGTACCCGGTTCGTCGACCTCGGCTCTCGTGCGCGGGTCGACGCGCGATACGGCACCTTAGTCGCTTGCCGCCGCGCCGCTCGGCCTTCCACACGACCCATTGCGGCCGCTGACGCAATTCGACCGGGACGGCACCGTAATCGCTCACGCCGCCGCCCTCCCTCGGGAAGCGCCGAGCGGGTTGCCTCTGTCGCTCGCTGAACGCAGGCCGGGTCATCGGCCTTCGCGACGGTCGGGCTTCGAGCGCCCGACCGTCGCTCGTCATCGGGGGTGGTGACGAGAGCGTCGAGCACCCGTTCGACCTTCGGCAAGACCGCGCTCTTGACCGGCGTGTAGCCGCGTTCGAGCGCAGCAATCATTTGGACCGAGCACCCCGCCGCACGCGCCAAGCGGTCTTGACTCAACCCCGCCGCGATTCGCCAGTCGCGATGCGAGCGCCCGTCGGGCTGTCAGCTGAGTTTCGCGCAAGCGCCCGCGTCGCGGGCTAACACTAGTGACACACTCACATCATCCGCCGTGTCATTGCGCGTGTCTACGTCACTCTTACAGTGACGGAAAGCCGCGCGGATTCAGAAATCCACACAGCTTCGGTCACCGTGTAACACCCGGCTATTCGTTCGCCTCGGGGCCGCTCGGATGCCGGTCGCCCACGCCCGGGCTCGGGTGCATGAGCAACACAGTCCCGTGGTCGACGAGCCCGAGCGGGCTTCGACCGTAACGAACGCTATCGGCGTCGAGGCGAGAACGTGTGAGGCTCGTATCGATGACCCGGGCGCGGTCCGAGCCCGTGAACCCGACGACGCAACACAACCGCCCCGTCGCGAGCGTTCGCGATACCGCGATTTCCGCCATTCGTCGACCGTCGCGTCGAGCATTCCCGGCTCGTCGCTCACGACGTCGCCGCCTTCGGGGGTCGCCCCGCGCCACGCCGTTCGGGTACATCTTCGCCAGCCGAAGATGTACCGCCGCCCGCGCTCGCGCGTCGCGTTTCGTCGCCGCCGCCGTTGCTCGCGCCGGTCCATTTCGCGGTCGCAAACGGCGTAATCGGCCCCGAGCCGTCGGGGCTTATCGGCCTGCCGATGGCGCACGCGAACCGGGCGTGAGCGCGAATCAGGGTCACGTCGTCCTGAAAAGCGTTCGCGATGATTGTCCCGTCGTCGTCGGTCAACACGCCGTCGCAGCTCGTCTCGACCGAAATGTCTTGGCGAACCCCGATAACGAGAACTCGAACGCGCCGACTATCGCGTCGCCCTTGCTCGAATCCCACACGGGCGAGACGCGCACCGGGAGCCCGAAGACCAAGCTAGACGGCGCTTCGCTCGGAAGCGCGCCCTCCTCGATATACGCCCCGCGCAGCGCCGAGCCAATCGCGGGGCCGCTCACGATGCCGGTCGGAGCCACGCCCGAGCCTTCGACGACCCCGAGCGCGCCGTCGAGCGCCGCGAGCGCGTTCGCCCCGCTCACGGGCGCAGTCGCGATACCGCCGACCGGGAACCCCGGGGGCGCGTCTTCGCCGAAGAGCACGGCGAGGTCGAGCGCCCGAGCGATTGCCGCCCCGAGCGCGTTTTCCGCCTCGCCCTCGGCGTCGAAGGTCGTGTCGTTCACATATGCGTCTTCAATGAACGTGGTGACCGCGACTTCGCGAGCGACGAGTTTCGCGGCGCTCCATTCGACGGCTGATACGGCTTGCGCCCGCCCGTGTCAATCCACGTCGCCTTCGGCGCGTTCGCCGCGAGCGGCAAATATTCGATGCCAGCGGGCATCGGGCGGCGCGTCGCGAGCGCCAAAACCGCGCTCTCTTGCTCGACGGCGGTCAAGACGCGGTCGGCGACCGCTTCGGGCAGGAGCCCGGAATCGGTCCAATTCGTGGGCATATCAGAGCCTTTCGCTCATGACCGAGCGGCGGCTTCTGGTCCCGCGCCGTCGGTCTTCGTATGAGTTATCGGGTCGGGTCCTGCCCGTGCCCACCACGCGACGACGCCGGGGTCCTGCCTCTGCACACCGTCACTTTCGCCTCGGTTCGCGAGTCGCTTTGGCCTAGCGCCATGTCGAACTTGGCGACGCGCCGAAGCGTACCGTTACGCCTCGCGCGCTTCCCGTTCTTCGACGTCAGATGCGTCTTGCCGTCGAGCCCCCGCACGTATCGCGGCGTGCGATGCGGAACGGCGGCGAGGTCACGTTCGACGGTCGCGAGCGCCGCGCCAGTCGCCTTCGCAATCTGTTGAAAGACAACCCGCTCTCGCGAAGCTCGACGACGACGCGGCGGCGCGCGGCGACGCCCTCGGCGAGCGAATACCGCGCGGCGAGCAATTAGTTCTCAAGGGCCGAAAGCCTCGCCTCGAATTGGTCGAGCGCCCATGCACAGCGCTCAAGCTCTCTGCTCGACTCGGCGAGGTCGCTCACGACCCGGAATCGTATGAACGTTCCCGAGCCAACGACGCACATTTCGGGGGGGGACGACGCTCCGAAAAACCCCGTGAATATGGGCGTATCGACGAACTACGTGCCAGCGCGCACTTTTCGCACCGAGTTTTTCTCGCGGCGCTTGAACCCAACCTCTCCGAGCCGCGCGCAGAGGTACCCCCCCATCCTTCGAGTGCGCGCGCGTTCGCGAAATAGTCGCGACGACTACTTCGACGATTTGCTCGACGAACGAGACGAACGTTGCTCGTCGAGCAATCGTTGGTGACCGCCGCCGCGAGGATTGTGCGCGGCGCACCGAAGCTCGACGTTCCTCAGCGCGTTGTCGCTCGGGTCGCCGTTGACGTTGAACCTCCAAGCGTTCAGTCGCGAGGCAAACCGCGCAGCGCTCGCCGAACTTGGCGATGAGTTGCGCCCGTAGGCGGGCGACCGCCCTCAGCCCGGGACGCCCCGGTGCGCTGGCGGGTAGCTGATGCACCCCCATCGCCCCCGCTTAACGGCGAGGTCGGGCAGCGCGGCTCGGCGCATGTGCTCGCGGCGTAGCGGTAGCGGTAGGGCATGGCCCCCATCATGCCGCGCCGCCCCTTGCCGTTACCCCCCGCCTCGGATGCCCCCCAAGTCGCCCGTAAATCGTCCGCGCCCGCCGTTAGCTTTGCCCGCATGAACGGGAACCTGCGAGCGGTCGTGCGAGTCAAGAGCATGGCTCGGGAAGCTGCTGACGTCGAGGTGACCGGCCCCGAAGTCGGCGACGAACTGATGAAGGCGTTTGAGCGCATCCGCCAGGACGCGAAGGCCCTCGCCACGCGCGCAGGCTGGAACGACGACGACTCGTTTGAGCAGGAGGTCCCACCGCTGGTGCCAGAGCGGGTTCCCACAACGCATCGGGTGGCGGCTCCATTCGGCGGCCAGAGGCCTACCAACTCGTCGCATCGGGACGCCGCGCGAAGGTTCGACTTGGCCAGCTTGCCGCGTGGGCACAGAGCCACCAGGAAACGTTCGAGATTGTAGCTCAGTTGAAAGCGAACGCCGTAGCCAAGCTGGCGGCCGAACTCGAAAAGGCGAAGCTGCCGCCCGGCTTCCGCGCCCCCGACTGACTCCGAGCCCGTGCCACGCGCGGGCGCGTTCGCGTTGTCTAGCTAGCCTTAACGCCGCATGTCCGGCCGACCGGATTTGATACCGCCCCCGCGCTGCGCGACGCCGCGACTATAGTACGACGACCATCGAAGTATTTCCTTCCGGGGGCGTTCTAGGCTCGACGACGCCGACGCAAAGCGTCGATGGAGCGCTCGTCGCCCTCGTCGAAGCCTCTTGGCACAGGCAACGCAATATCGACGAGGCGACCGACCTCTTTGCGGAAATTGCACGCTCAACCTAACAGCCCGCGCCGATGCCATTGAGCCCAGCGCCCCGTCGCCGCACGCGCGCGTCTGCGCTCCGCCGTGATTCACCGCGACTAGCCCTCAGAGCCTTCTACCCTCACCCCACCCCTACTCCCACCCAAACACTCACCCTCCCCCCTCTGAGCTATCCACCTTCCCCTTTCCCCACACCAAATCCATCACCACCCAGAAAACCCCTTAGCGGCTTTTGTGTGAAGCCGACGCCCGGACTCGAACCGGGGACCCCTTCATTACGAGTGAAGTGCTCTACCAGCTGAGCTACGTCGGCGTGGTTCGCGGCCAGTGTACCCGGGCCACCCCTCTCCTCACCCGATCCTCAGCGCTCGCTGGCGGGCCCGCGGTCGCTGTGGCGCTCCCGCCAATCTTCGGCCAGGATCGCCCACCGCTCGTGGTCGCGCCACCGACCGCCGATCTTGAGATACCGCGGCGAGAAACCCTCGCGCACGAACCCGGCGCCCCGAGCGAGCGCGATCGATGCCTGGTTGCCGGGCTGGATGTTGGCCTCGATCCGGTGCAGCCGCAGGGTGTTGAACGCCTCGCGGACGACCAGTTCGATCCCCTCGCGCATGTAGCCCTGGTTGGTGAACTTGCTGGCGACGGCGTAGCCGAGGTAGGCGCTCTGGAGAGAGCCACGCGTGATGTGCGACAGGTTGAAGAAGCCGAGGATCGCCCGGTCCTCGCGCCGGCAGACGAGCATCGCCTCGAAGTCCGGCCGGCGGCTGTCCAGGAGATAGGCGTCGAACGCCTCGTCATCGGTCGGCGCGGTCGCCCACGGGCGGTGGAACGCGCGGCTGGCGCGCATCAAGCTGACGAACTCAGCTCGATCGGCGCGGGCGGGTATGCGCAGGTACACGCGGCCTGCGAGCTCACCGCTAGGTCCACCTTCGGACTCGGCCGGCCGCGGGGACGTCACCTCGTCCCTCTGCGTCATGCCGCGAGCAGACGCTCCAAGCGATACGCGAGCGATTCGCATGCAAGCTCCTCGGATACGTTTAGCTGAAACCGCAGCCGCGTGTCCTCCACTGCCTCCATCGCGGCCCGGAGGCGCTGGGGGTCGATGCCGGAGTCTGTTTCGAGGTCCACCATGCGGTCGACGTTCCTTACCAGGTCACGGGCATCCCACGCAAGGGAAGCGAGGTCGGCGAACCAGAGCGCGACGACCTGGAGGGCGAGATCGAGCGCCCCGGTCTCGACCCGGCGCCGCGAGCGTCTGATCCGCTCCTCCCACTCGGTCTTGATCCGCTTGCGCTCCTTGCTCGGGTAAAGCTCGAGCTCCTCGGCGGCGCGCGCCTCCAGCTCTGAGCGGATCGCCTCCCCGCGTGCCCGGACCGCCGCGAGTATGTCCGACCACGGCTCCGAGCGCGCCATGTCGCCCGAGATCGCCGCCCGCGCGAACCGCTCGGCGGCCGCTCGCAGCGCCTGTCCTTCGGCGCCCGTCAGCTCGCGGGCCCGCTCGCCGTCCCCGAGGGCGAGCTGTGCGCACGCGAGAGCCGAATGGTGGTCTTCCCCGAGGGCCTCCAGCGCCCGGGCCGTTTCCTCGACGGTGGGCGCATCGAACCGCACCAGCTGGCAGCGGGAGCGGATCGTCGGCAGCACCTCGGCGAGGCGGTCTGAGAGCAGGATCAGGTGCACGAACGACGCCGGCTCCTCGAGCGTCTTCAGCATTCGGTTGGCCGCCTCGTCCCCCAACTCGTCGACTCGCTCGATCACGAACACGCGACACGCCGCCTCGAACGGCGTCTTGCTCGCCGCCGAGATGACCGGACCGTCGATGTCGCTGACGAGGATTTCGTGGGCGCCGCTCGGTGCCACCCAGGTCAGGTCGGGATGCGCGCCGGAGGCAACCCTCGCGCGCGCGCTCGCCGGATCCGGTGAGCCGGCCGAGAGCAGCTCCCCCGCGATCGCACGGGCGGCCGACCGCTTGCCGGCGCCGCCGGGTCCGTAGAACAGGTACGCGTGTGACGCCTGACCGCCCGCCTCGAGCGCCGGCGACAGTACGGCGCGCGCGTGGGCGTGACGTTCGAGCTCTGCGAGCATTGGTAGTCAGAGGCGCGGTGCCCGCTCCTGGCGGATCCGTTTCCTCATTCCCCTTTCAATCCGTGCGTGCGGTTGTCGAGATAGAAGTCGGACGCGCGCGCCGCGTGGAGAACCATCCTCCAACTGGCCACGTTTCCCGAAGCCCCTCTGCGATCCCGGACGGTCGGATTTCCCGAGTCCGGTTCTGACCTCGGCTCTGCACTCATTTGTCAGATCACGGGCCTGCCCACAGATGCCGAGGCTCAAGCGCTGGCACGCATACACCCCTTGCGTCGGTGGTTTGCCCGTCTCCTCGTCCCAGCAGCGAGAGTCTTGCCCGGGTCGGGACATCGTCCACACCGAGGAGGAGTTGGACCAGGCTCGAGGCCCGGCCATGTCCCCTCTGCGCTCTCGTGCTGCGACCGCCGAGTATCCAGGGCTCCTTTGCCCGCCGCGGGCGCTACCCACGGTCGGAGAGACCTCAAGGGTCTCCTCGGAGGGCGTTGCCCCTCCTTCACAGCTCATACGAGCCCATGCGCCAGACCAAAACCCTCCCCGCGCCTCGGCTTCCGCCTTGCGCGCCGGGTCTTTGCAGGTTGCTGCCAGCCCCTGCTGGGAGATGGCCCTTCCCGACATTATCTCTGCGACCCTTGTGCAGGCGCTCGGACCCATACCACGTCGCGCTCCTCGGCTGCGCTCGTCCATTCCTTCACCGAGGACACCGGCCTCACCCCACGGGAACCGGGTTCGGCGCGCGAGAGAACCCCCGCACTGCAGCTTCGGCGGGGAGCCGTTTATCGGGGCGGCAGTCATTCGATCACCTTCGGGCTCCTGCACTCGCTCGGCCTCCAGACTGCTCCAACCGCGACGCTCACGCGCCGGGCCGCCAGGCCTTTCACACCACGCATCGCCCGGCCGGTTACCCGAACCAGGATGTGGCGTCACTACATGCTCGACATGGACAATTAGCATGGCTGGACTCGCACCAGCTGGGTCGCAGCCTTGTCGGCTGCTCCTTCCCGCACACGGCTTACCGATGATCTTCCTGATGGTCACGACGCGAATCCCGGGTAGCGCACGGTGCCCCGCAAGCGGCAGAGACCATGGGCCTCGAACCACTCACGCGTCCAGGTCGACGCCTGGCCAGCTTTGAGGTTGCGGCCATACCGCCTGACCATCAATCCCCGAAGCCGACGAACGACGTAGCCGTCGATCTGGTTGAACTTCACAGCGGCGTTACCGGTACGGAAGTAGTTGCCCCAACCGCGCACGATCGGGTTCAGTTCCGCGATCACCTCGCGAATGTCCTGGCCCGCCCGCCCTCGGCCGGTCTTGGCTTTGATCTTGCCTCGGACGCGTTTCATTGCCCGCTGTGAGGGCCAGCGCTGGAGGTAGTAGCGACGAACGCCACGTTCCAGCATCCGGCCCGACACGCGGGCTCTGAAGTGGCAGCCGAGGAAGTCAAGCCCCTCCCGGCCTTCCCTGAGGTCAACCACCTTCGTCTTCTCCGGATGCAGCTCCAATCCCAGCCCGGCTAAAACTTCGCCGGCCAGCTGCTGGGCCGCCCTGGCCTCGGCCTCGCTGCGGCAGATCACGACAAAATCGTCCGCATAGCGGACGAGGGTGCCGTGCGCACCGTCAGCGAACGCCTGATCCAGCGCCTGCAGGTAGATGTTCGACAGCAGCGGCGAGATCACCCCGCCCTGAGGCGTCCCGGCGACCGTCCGCCGAAACTCGCCCTCGCTCATCACCCCTGCTTGGAGCCACCCTCGCACCAGCTTCAGCACCCGCCGGTCCGAAACCCGCTCCGCGACGATCGCAAGCAAACGCTCGTGATCGATCTCAGAAAAGTAGTTCCGGATGTCGGCCTCGAACACGAACTGATACCCGTCGATGAACGACCGGCGCAGCACTTCCTTAGCGTCCGTGGCCTTCCGGCCAGGCCTGAACCCATACGAGACCTCCAGGAAATCGGCCTCGAAGATGGGCTCCAGCACGAGCCGCGCAGCCTGCTGGCAGATCCGATCGCGAACGGTCGGGACAGTGGCTTCATACTGCACCTCCTGCAGCCCTGATTTTGGTTTCGGCCGGTAGGTGAATCGAGCTGGCGACCAGCCGACGGCATTGTTGCTCGACGTCCGGCGGGAACGGGATGTAGATGCGGTTGGCGGGCCCGCGGCGGGCGGCGAGCTTGCCGGTTGAGATCCAGGCGTAAACGACCCTGTTCGAGACGCCGAGCCGCTCGGCGAGGTGTGTGACGGTGACCTCGCCGTCGCCCAGGAGCTGTTCGGGGTCGGTCAGGATCCGGTAGCGCCAGCGCAGCCATCTGACGGCCCTCTCGTCGAACGGCTCGCCTTTGCCGGTGCGCAGGCCGGCGGCGCCCAGCTGCTCGGCGATCTGCGCGTTGGTGTGGTCGGGAGCGAGGCGCCGGGTCAGCTCGACGGCGGGGGATGGTGTGCGCTGCGCGTCGGCCGGTTTGGGCGGTCGTTGGATCGTGTGTTGCTCGCTGGCGCCCGAGCGCCAGCGGATCCCGACCTGAAGCTCGCGTCCTTCGGGCTGTGAGGTGAGGGTGACGTCTGCGATCAGCGCGCGCAGCAGCCGCTTGCGGTCCCGGTCGGCGGTGGTCTTCGCGGCCCACAGCGCCGGCAGGTCGCGGGCAAGCGCCTCGAGCTGCTCGCGCGAGGGCTCGACTGCGGGCACGACGTGCTCGGCGAGCTCGGCCTCGGCGTCCTTTAGCTCCCTGAGCTTCTTTTCCCAGCGGTTCTCGAGGCTGCGCGCGACGAGGCGGTTGTCCGGCTCGCAGGCGTGGAACGCGCGCTCGGCGCGGATCGCCTCATACCGGGCGCGCTCGACGCGGAGCTCGAGCGCGCGGTCCGAGCGCGCGCGGCGATCGGCGTGCTCGTCGGCGGCCGCCAGCGCGAGCGCGATCTCTTCAGGCGCAAGCGTCTCGAGCAGCCGGCGGGCGATCAGCGCATCGACGACGGTCGCCTTGACCGAGCGGCAGCCGGGCGTGTTGATGTGATCGGCGCGCGAGTGCCCGCACTCGTAGTAGCTGCCCTCGCGGCGGTGAAGCGTGCTCATCGACCCTCCGCACGCGCCGCAGCGCACAATCCCCTGGCAGATCGCCTGGCCCTCGCGGGGCGGGCGGGCTCCCTTGCGCGTGTGGTTCTGAGCCAGCCGCTCTTGGTTGGCGAGGAACTGCTCCCAGCTGATGTATCCCTCGTGG
>CAWJXO010000032.1:0-62010 GCA_963846765.1 uncultured Solirubrobacterales bacterium | reverse complement strand
GAACCAGCGCTCCCGCTGGGACGTTCGCTTGAGGCTCGGGCCGGCCAAGCTCGCCGCCGCGCTGACCGCGACCGCGGCGACGGCGGCGCCCGCCCCGGCACCGAGGCCGCGCACCCACACGGGCGGCGACTCGCCCAGGAACACGACCGACAGCAGGATGATCAGGACGACCGCCGGCACGATGAAGCCCAGACCGCCGACCACCGCGCCCCAGGGTCCGGCGACGCGCCGGGCGAGGAAGATCGCCAGCTGGGTCGAGGCGGGGCCGGGCAGCAGGTTGCAGGCCGCGAGCGCATCCTCGAACTCGCGCTGATCGACCCACTGCTCGCGCTCGACGACCAGGCGGCGCAGCAGCGCGATGTGAGTCGGCGGGCCGCCGAACCCGGTGACGCCGATCCGCGTCCAATCGAGAGCGATCGTCCGCAGCGGAACGCGTTCCGCGGGAGCGGTCGCCATCAGTCGGCCGATCGCGGCGCGCCGGCGACCTGCGCGAGCCTCGCTCCATCGAGCCGGTGCAGAATCCAGTCGTCGAGTCGGCGCGCGCCGATCTTGTCGTAGAAGCCAAGGGCGAGCTCGTTCCAATCGAGCGCCGCCCACTCGAGCCGCGCACACCCGCGCTCGACCGTGATCTGGGCGAGGTGGGCCAGGAGCGCGGCCCCGACGCCCGCGCGGCGATGGACGGGCGGGACGTACAGGTCCTCGAGCCAGATCCCGGGTCGCGCCTCCCACGTCGAGAACGTCGAATGGAACAGGGCGAACCCCGCCGGCTGCCACTCCGCAGGCTCCTCGCGAGTCTCGCCGATCACCGCCTCCGCCGCAGGCGCGGGTCCGAACAGCGCCTCCTCGAGCAGCTCGGGGGTGCCGGTCACCTGCCCGGGGGCGCGCTCGTACTCGGCAAGCTCGACGACCCAACCAAAGATCAGCGCGACGTCCTCGCGCCGCGCGTCGCGGATCTGGACCTCCACGCTCAAAGCGGCCTGACAATAGCCGGTGAGCGGGTCCGCGCTGGCGCGGCGCGAGCGGTTCCGACAACATGGGCGACGATGCCCCGCGTCCCGAAGACGATCACCGCGCCCATAACCCGCGTCGGCGCCGCCGCACAGAACGCGCTCGAGGTCGCGCGATTCGGTGGGCTCGCCACAGACGATCAGCCGTCGCCCTACGACGTGCGGGCCGAGGAGCGGGTGTTCAAGCTCCGTCGCTACTACCCGGGCACCAACGAGGGCGCGCCCGCGGTCGTGCTCGTCCCGCCGCTGATGCTCGCGGCCGACGTCTACGACGTATCCCGGCGGAGCAGCGCGGTGACGATCCTGCACGAGCACGGCATCGATCCCTGGGTGATCGACTTCGGCGCGCCCGAACGCGAGCAGGGCGGGCTCGAACGCACGCTCGGCGACCACGTGCTCGCGGTCTCCGAAGCGGTCGACCGCGTCAAGGACGAGATCGGTGGCGACGTTCACCTCGGTGGGTACTCGCAGGGCGGCATGTTCGTCTACCAGGTCGCGGCCTACCGGCGCAACGACGGGCTCGCGTCGCTGATCACATTCGGCAGCCCGGTCGATACGCGCCAGGGGGCCCCGTTCGGGATACCGGGTCGATTCGCGGGCGAGGTCGCCGAGGTGCTGACGCTCCTGTTCCGGGGCGGCGGCGTTCCGGCGTGGTTCAGCCGCAACGGCTTCCTGCTGCTCGATCCGGTCAAGAGCGCGCGCAACCGGATCGAGTTCCTGCTCCAGCTACACGACCGCGAGGCGCTGCTGCCGCGCGAGCGTCAACGCCGGTTTCTCGAGGCCGAGGGCTGGGTGGCGTGGCCTGGGCCGGCGCTCGCGGAGTTCGTGAATCAGTTCGTCGCGCACAACCGAATGCTCGGGGGCGGGTTCGTTATCGAGGACCGCCTGCTCAGCCTGGCTGATATCGCGGTTCCGGTCCTGTCCGTCGTTGGGACGGTCGACGACATCGCGCCCGCCGGCGGCGTCCGGGCGATCCGGCAGGCCGCGCCGCGCGCCGACGTATACGAGCTCGCCATCCAAGCGGGACATTTCGGTCTGGTCGTCGGGTCGCTCTCGAGCACGGTGACGTGGCCGACGGTGGCGGCTTGGGCCCACTGGCGATCGGGCGACGGCGAGCTGCCTCCGAACGTCAGCCCGATCACCGACGACGGCGCAGTCGAGCCCGCGCCGCAGGTCCGCACCAGCGTCGGTTACGGGGTGGAGCTCGCCGCCGCGGCGGGGCTTGGGGCGGCCCGGTCCGCGCTCGGCGTCGCCGAGAGGGCCGTACGCGGCGCGCGCGGCTTGTCGCGGGAGGCGGCCGCACAGCTCCCACGGCTGGCGCGACTCGAGCAAATCCAGTCGAACACCCGCGTCTCCCTCGGGCTGCTCATCGAGGAGCGCCGTCTCCGCGCGCCGCGCGATGTGTTCTTCCTCTACGAGGACCGGGCGTACGAGGCAGGTGAGGTTGGGGAGCGGATCGACAACGTCGTCCGGGGATTGCTGTCGGTCGGCGTTCGCCAGGGCGAGCACGTCGGGGTGCTCATGAGCGCGCGGCCGAGCGCGCTGGCGGCGGTGGCGGCGATCAACCGGATCGGCGCGGTCGCTGTGCTGATGCGTCCCGACGGCGACCCGCGGCGAGAAGTGGCGCTCGGGCGGCTCGAACGGGTGATCGCCGACCCCGAGCGCGCCGGACTCGCCGCGGAGCTCGAAGGCATCGAGACATTCGTGCTCGGGGGTGGCGGCGCGCCAAGGGACCTCGGCATCGCGCGCGTGACCGACATGGAGCAGATCGACCCGTCCGCCGTGACCCCGCCGCACTGGTACCGGCCGAACCCCGGGCGCGCCGGCGACCTTGCCTTCATCGTGTTCAGCGGCGAGGGCGAGTACACGCGCGCGAGCCGGATCACGAATCGACGGTGGGCGCAGTCGGCGTTCGGGACCGCCTCGGCCGCCGCGCTCGGTCCCTCCGACACCGTCTACAGCATCACGCCCGTGTACCACCCGTCCGGTCTGATGATGAGCATCGGCGGGGCGATTGCCGGTGGCGCGCGCCTCGCGGTGGCCCGGCGCTTCGACGTGTCCACCTTCTGGGAGGAGGTCAGGCGCTACGGCGTGACGGTGGCGTCGTACACCTGGACGATGCTCGACGCGGTCGTCGACGCGCCGCCGCAGCCGGCCGAGCGTCACCATCCGCTGCGCCTGTTCATCGGCTCGGGTATGCCGCGCGCTCTGTGGCGGCGGGTCGAAGCGCGGTTCAGTCCGGCGCGCGTCGTCGAGTTCTATGCCTCGACAGAGGCGGGCGCGATCCTCGTCAACGTTCGCGGTGCGAAGCTCGGCTCGATGGGTCGCCCCTTACCCGGCAGCGCCGAGGTGAGGATCGCCGAATACGACCTCGAGACCGGGGGATTGACACTCGGTCGCGACGGGTTCGCCAGGCGCTGCGGCGTCGACGAGGTCGGGATGCTGCTCGCGCGGGTGGGCGCGAACGACCAGCTCAGCACAACGCCGCTGCGTTCGCTGTTCGAGCAGGGCGACGCGTGGGTCGTGACCGGCGACCTGTTCCGGCGCGACGGGGACGGTGATTACTGGCGGGTGGACGGCGCCGGCGACGTGATCCACACCGAAAACGGACTGGTGTTCACGACGGCGATCCGCGATGCGCTCGGCGCGATCCCGGCGGTCGATCTGGCGCTCGCGTATGGGGTTCCTCGCGAAGCGGATGACCGCGAAGTCGCGGTAGCCGCGGTCACGCTGCGCGCGGGCCGCGAGCTGACCGCGCGCGAGCTGAGCCGCGCGATGGGTGGGCTCGAGCGCAAGTCGCGCCCGGCGCTCGTTCACGTCGTCGAGCGGATCCCGGTCACAACCTGGTTCAGGCCGCTCACCCAAGAGCTCCGCGCGGCGGGCATCGCCGAGCCGGCCGAGGACGGTCAGGCGTGGTACCTCGACGCCGGCGGCGAGACCTACCGGGCGCTGACCGCGCCGGCGCGGCAGCGGCTGATGCGGCCGGCTACGACGAAGCGGGGAGCGTCTCGCCCGAGTACAGCTTGACGATGCGCACGGTGCCCGCCGGCGCCTCGTTGATGCACAGCTCGCAGAGCACGCATTCGTCGAGGTTGTCCTCGACGATCTCGACGCCGTCCGGGCCGGATTTGAAGATGTCGACCGGGCACACTTCGGCGAGCTTGGCAGCCAGTCCGGGGTCGCTCGCGACCGGTTCGTCGACCTCGACCGCGATGAACAGGGCTCGCGTCATACGTTCGCCCCGATCCGGTCCTTGACGATCTGCGGGATCTCCGAGATCTCCTCGGCGACCACGATCCCGGCGTCGGCGAGGCGCGCGATCTTCTCGGTCGCCGTGTCCTCCTTGCCCTCGACGATCGTGCCGGCGTGTCCGAAGCTCATCCCCGGCATCTCGTCCATGAACCGGCCGGCCATGAACGCGACGATCGGCAGGCGCGAGTCGTTGTCGGTCACCCAGCGCGCGAGCTCGGCCTCCATCCGCCCGCCCGGCTCGGTGTAGATCACGATCGCCTGGGTGGCGGTGTCGGCCTCGAACAGGGGCATCAGCTCGGCGTAGGTCGAGCCGATGATCGCGTCGCCGCCAATCGAGACCGCGGTCGACTGGCCGAGGCCGGCGGCGGTCAGGGTCGACGACATCTCGGTGGTCATGCCCCCGCTTCGCGAGATCACGCCCACGGGCCCGGGGCTGTACGACTTGGCGGCGTCGCGGGCGGGGCCGCCGATGCCGCCCATCTTGATCACGTCGGGGACGATGATCCCGAGGCAGTTCGGCCCGATGATCCGCGCGTCCCGCTCGGACGCGAGCTCGACCATCTGCGCGACGTCGCCGCGCGGGATCCGCTCGGTGACGATCACGACCAGCCTGACGCCGTTCTCGAGCGCCTCGAGCACCGCGTCCTTGGTGAACGCGGGGGGGACCGTGACGACCGAACCGTCGATCGGCGCGCCGTGATGCTCGACCGCCTGCGCGACCGTGTCGAACACCGGCACGCCATGCACGTCGCGGCCGAGGCGACCGGGGGTGACCCCGCCGACGATCTTCGCGCCGGCGCCGTAGTCGAGGCACTCGCGCGTCAAGTTCACGGCCTCGCGACCGGTTATGCCCTGGACGATGAAGGTCGTATCGGCGTCGATGAGGATGCTCATGCGACGGCCTCCGCGCCCGCGCCCTGAATCTTCACGACAGCGCGGCGCGCGGCCTCGTGCAGCGAGACGCTTCGATCCGCGTATTCGACGCCGTACTTCTCGAGGATCTTGAACCCCTCCTCCTCCCAGGCGCCGGGGATCCGGAAGATCGCGATCTTCTCCGCGGGGTCGAACCCGAGCTCGACGCACGCCTTGATCACGCCCCGGGCGACGATGTCCACCCGGGTGTTCGAGACGATCGACATCATCACCGCAATCTTGTCCACGCCGGGCTTCTGGAGGACGAGCTTGGCCAGCCCACAGGCCTTGCGCACCGACGGGTTGCCGCCGATCTCGCAGTAGTTGGCGGGGTCGCCGCCATGGGCGCGGACCGCGTCGAACAGCGTCAGCGACCCGCCGCCGGCGCCGATCACCAGGCCGAGGTTCCCGCTGAACTCGGTCACGTTCCCGGCCACTCCGCGGTGATCCTGGGCGTCGACCTGCTCGCCGGCGAGCTCGAACGGGGTCGGCTCGCGCGCCAGGCGCGTCTCCTCGTCGCCGACCCCCAGCTCGTGCAGCAGCGGTTGCTGGCGCGGCCGCGCCTCGTTCTCCATGTCCATATGGGCGTCGAGCGCGACGAACGAGCCGTCCTCGAGCTCGCCGAGGGGGTTGATCTCGGCCAGCGTCATGTCGTACTCGAGGAACAGGCGCGCGAGCCGGGCGACGATCGGCGTCAACCGATTCAACGCGCTCCCGCTGACCCCGAGCGAGGCGATCAGCTGCTTGGCCTCCCACTCGGAGAACGGCGCGCGGGTTGAGAAGCGGCGGCGCGCGACATGGTCGGGGTGCTCCTCGGCGACCTGCTCGATGTCGATCCCGCCCATGTCGGAGAACAGCATCACCGGGCGCTTGCGGATCCCGTCCCAGACCACGCCCGCGTAGTACTCGTGCGCGACCGCGGCCCGCGAGTCGACGAGCACGCCGCGTGGCATGTGGCCGCCGATCTCGAGGTCGAGGATGTGCTCGGCGTCGTGAGCCGCCTGATCGGGCGTGTCGGCGAACTTGACCCCGCCGGCCTTCATCCGGCCACCGCTCAGGACCTGCGACTTGATCACGACCGGGCCGCCGATCTGCTCGGCGACTCGGCGGGCCTCGTCGCTCGTCTTGGCAAACCCGTGCTTGGTCACGGGGATTCCGGCCTTGGCGACGATCGCGCGCGATTCATACTCGAAGAAGCGCATCGGGCGCCGGAGGGTAGCGGAGCGGGGCGGTGAGAGGCGCCAGACCTACGGCGGCGTAGCTTCGATGGGCGTGGGGTGGGCATTGGGCAGGGGCCGCGTCGGCGCCGGATCGGCGAGCAAACGGAGTAAGCCGATCAATCTGGTAATGTCGATTAGGTAAGTGGAGTAACTCCATAACGTCGCCCGCAGGGGGTCCTGATGAGATCACGATCACGCCGAACGACCGGTGTCGCCTTAACCGCCGCTATCGCCGCGCTCGGTCTTGCGGCCGTGCTCGCCGGTTGCGGCGGCTCCTCGGACTCGACGAGCTCCGCCAGCTCGGGCTCCGGATCCGGCTCGTCGAGCAACGCCGCCGCCACCAGCGGCGCCGGAAACACCCAGCTCCAGCTCGTCGCATACTCGACGCCGAAGAAAGCCTACGACGCGCTGATCGCCGCGTTCGCGCAGACGAGCGGCGGCAAGGGCGTCTCGTTCGGCGAGTCGTTCGGGGCGTCGGGATCGCAGAGCCGCGCGGTCGACACGGGCCAGCCCGCCGACGTGGTCGCGTTCTCGACGACCCCCGACATGACCCGCCTGGTCAAGGACGGGATCGTCTCGAAGAGCTGGGACGCGAACCCGGAGAAAGGCTTCTCCAGCGATTCGGTCGTGGTGTTCGTGGTGCGCAAGGGCAACCCGAAGCACATCGCCGGCTGGGATGACCTGATCAAGCCCGGCGTCGACGTGATCACGCCGAACCCGTCGACGTCGGGAAGCGCGCGCTGGAACATCCTCGCCGGCTACGGCGCCGAGCTCAAGGCGGGCAAGACGCCGGCGCAGGCCCTCGCGTACATCAACACGCTGCTGACGAAGAACGTCAGCGTCCAGGACTCGAGCGCGAGCGCCGCGCTGCAGACGTTCACCGGCGGCAAGGGCGACGTGCTGCTCGACTACGAGAGCGACGCGCTCTCGGCCGTGAAGGCCGGCGATGCGGTCCAGATCGTCTATCCGAAGCAGACGATTCTGATCCAGACGCCGATAGCGGTGACCGCCAAGAGCTCGCACCAGACTCAGGCCCAGGCGTTCGTGAACTGGCAGTGGTCGACCGCGGGGCAGACGGTCTGGGCGGAGAAGGGCTACCGCCCGGTGCTCGCGTCGGTGGCGTCGCAGTTCGCGAGCAAGTTCCCGACCCCGCCGGACCTGTTCACGATCGACTACCTAGGCGGCTGGACGAGCGTCACCAAGACGTTCTTCGCCCCGTCGACTGGCTCGATCACGAAGATCGAGGAGGCCGCGGGGGTGCCAACTGCCAGCTGAGACTCACGCGCTGCCGGCGCCCTCGCCGGCACCGGCAGCGCCGCAGCACCGCCGCCGAGCGGGTGCGCGGCTCACTGGAATCAGCGCGGGCGGGCTCGGGCTCGGCGTCTGCATGCTGTACCTCAGCGTGATCGTCCTGATCCCGCTCGCGGCGGTGGTGGTCAAGGCGTTTTCGTCGGGGCTCGGGTCGCTCTGGAGTTCGATCGACAACACGCTCACTCTGCATGCGCTTGTGATCACGGTCGGCGCGTCGCTGATCGTCGCCGCGGTCGGCGCCGTGATGGGGACGCTGGTGGCGTGGGTGCTCGTTCGCGACTCGTTCCCGGGCAAGCGCGTCGTCAACTCGCTGATCGACCTCCCGTTCGCGCTCCCGACGGTCGTCGCCGGGCTGACGTTGATCGCGCTCTACGGACCGAACAGCCCGGTGGGGATCCACCTCGCCTACACCCGCGGGGCGGTGCTCGTCGCCCTCCTGTTCGTGACGCTCCCGTTCGTGGCCCGCTCGGTGCAGCCGGTCCTGATCGAGCTCGACAAGGAGGTCGAGGAGGCGGCGGCGTCGCTCGGCGCCTCCAACACGACGACCTTCCGGCGAATCGTGCTCCCGGCGCTCCGCCCGGCGATCATCTCGGGAGCCGCGCTCGCATTCGCGCGGTCGGTCGGCGAGTTCGGCTCGCTCGCGCTGATTGCGGGCAAGGTGCAGATCGCCTCGATCGTCATCTACGCCGACATCGAGAGCGGCTCCGAGCAGGCGGCCGCGGCGCTGTCGGTCGTGTTGATGGTGATCGCGCTGGCGGTGCTGTTCGCGCTGAGGCGATTCGGGGCGCGCGTTGACCGTTAGCCGCCGCACCACGCTGTCGCTCCGGACGGTGGCGCTCCTGTACCTGACGCTGCTGCTGCTCGCGCCGCTCGCGATCGTGTTCGGGCGCACGTTCGAGCATGGAATCGGCACCGCCTGGGCGTTCATGACCACGCCGGCGGCCGTCAGCGCGTTCTGGCTGTCGGTGCTGATCGCGGTGATCGCGGTGCCGCTCAACACGATCTTCGGCGTGGGATGCGCGATGGTCCTCGCGCGGAGCAGGGCCCCGCGCGTCGGCAGGGGCATTCTCGACGCGCTGATCGACCTGCCGTTTGTCGTCTCGCCGGTGATCGCCGGGCTCGCGCTGATCCTCGTCTACGGCCAGGGCGGCTGGTTCGGAAGCGCGTTCCTGAACAACGGGATCCGGATCATCTACGCCGTCCCGGGCATGGTGATCGCGACCGTGTTCGTGTCCCTCCCGTTCGTGGTGCGCGAGGTCACGCCGGTGCTGCGCGAGGTCGGCGACGAGCAGGAACAGGCGGCGGCGACGCTGGGAGCGTCGTCGTGGCAGACGTTCTGGCGGGTCACGCTGCCGACCATCCGGTGGGGCGTCGCCTACGGTGTCGTGCTCACGACAGCGCGGGCGCTCGGCGAGATCGGCGCGATTCTCGTCGTGTCCTCGAACGTTGCTGGGTCGACGCTGACGCTGCCGCTGCTGCTCTATCAGCGAGACGACCAGGTCGGTGGTCAGGTGACGACGAGCGTGTACGCGCTGGCGACGGAGTTGGCGGTGATTTCGGTGGCGGTGTTACTGCTGATGACCTTGTTCGGGTCCAGAAGGGAGGAGGCGGGATGAGGATCGAAGCCGAGAACATCTCCAAACAGTTCGGCGACTTCACCGCGCTCGACAACGTCTCGCTCGACGCTCCCGAGGGAGCGCTGACCGCGCTGCTCGGGCCGAGTGGCTCGGGAAAATCGACGCTCCTGCGGATCGTCGCCGGCCTCGAGGAGCCCGACGGAGGAGTGGTCCGGATCGCCGGCCAGGACGTGACCCGAGTGCGTCCGCAGGACCGGGGCATCGGGTTCGTGTTCCAGCACTACGCCGCGTTCGCGCACATGACCGTGTTCGAGAACGTCGCCTTTGGGTTGAGGATCCGCAAGCGCAAAGGAGACGAGGTCCGCGCCCGCGTGGACGAGCTGCTCGAGCTGGTCGGGCTGACCAAATGGTCCGGTCAGCGACCGCATCAGTTGTCCGGCGGCCAGCGTCAGCGGATGGCGCTTGCCCGTGCGCTCGCCGTGCAGCCGCAGGTGCTGCTGCTCGACGAGCCGTTCGGCGCGCTCGACGCCAACGTCCGCGCCGAGCTCCGGCGCTGGCTGCGCCGGCTGCACGACGAGCAGGGCGTGACCACCGTCCTCGTGACCCACGATCAGGAGGAGGCGATGGAGGTCGCCGACACGATCGCGGTGATGAACAAGGGGGCGATCGAGCAGGTCGGGCCGCCCCGCGAGGTCTACGACAAGCCGGCGAGCACGTTCGTGATGGGCTTCCTCGGGCCGGTGAGCAGGATCGACGGCAGGCTCGTCCGCCCGCACGACGTGAAGCTGTCGCTGACCGAAGGTCCGGGCTTGATCGAAGCGATGGTCAAGCGGGTCGTGCACCTCGGCTTCGAGGTCCGGATCGAGCTCGAGCTGACCGGCGGGGAGCCGGCGCGGGCGCAGTTGACGCGTGGCCAGAACGAGGAGCTCGAGCTGGCCCCGGGTGACATCGTGTTCGTGCGTCCGCCCGCGGCGGCCAACGTACCCGGCGATCCCGCGGACGCGACGGCGGCCGCCGCTGGAGGCGACGTTGATGCTCAGAGACTCAGTGCCTGACCCAGGCCACGGCGCAAGGATTCAGCGCGTGACCCAGGCCTCCGGATCCTGGGCCAGCCGATCGATCGCCGCGGGCAGCTTCCCTGAGGCCACGTCGGCGACCGTCACGCGCTCGACGACCTTCCGCAGGTTGGCCCTGACCGCGATCCAGACCCGGGGTAGCGCCTCGGACGCGCCCGGGTAGGACGTCTCCTCGGGCGGCCCGCCGCGGACGCTCGCGAGCGGCCCCTCGACCGCCCGGATGATGTCGGCGATCGTGATCTCGGCGGCCGGCTTGGCTAGCCGGAAGCCGCCGTCGGCGCCGCGGTGGCTACGCACGATACCGGCGTGCCGAAGCTCGCCGAGGATGTTCTCGAGGAAGTTCAGCGGGATGTCCTGGGCGGTGGCGATCCGCTCGGCCTTGACCGGCTTCTCATCGGTCGCTGCGGCAAGCTCGACCGCCGCGCGCACCGCGTAGTCCGCCTTGGCCGAGATCCGCACGCCCAGAACCTCCTACGCCGCCGCGGGCTCGAAGCCGTAGGCCTCGGCCAGCTCGGGGTCCTTGTGGGCGAGCATCTCGGCCAGCGACACCATCACCTTGCACTGCTTCCAGGTGGCGTCGTCCTGCATCTTGCCGTCGATCATGTGGACACCGCGCCCGTCCGGGATCGCCTCGAGCACCTTCCGGGCGAACAGCACCTCGTCCGGATCGGGGCTGAACACCTTCTTGGCGATCTCGATCTGCACCGGATGGAGCGACCAGGCGCCGACGCATCCGAGCAGGAAGGCAGCCCGGAACTGCGTCTCGCAACCCTGGACGTCGCGGATATCGCCGTAAGGGCCGTAGAACGGAAGGATGCCGGCGGACGTGCAGGCATCGACCATGCGCGCGATCGAGTAGTGCCACGGGTCCTGCTGCGCCGTCACGCGCGGAAGCTCGGGATCGGCCGGGTCGGGGTCCTCGATCACGCGGTAGCCGGGATGACCGCCGCCGACCCGCGTGGTCTTCATCCGGCGCGAGGCGGCAAGATCCGCTGGGCCGAAGCTCATGCCCTGCATCCTCGGGCTCGCCGTCGCGATCTCCTCGAGGTTGACGACGCCGAGGCCCGTCTCGAGGATCGCGTGGATCAGGATCGGCCGCTCCAGCCGGGCGCGGGCCTCCAACTGGGCGAGCAGCCGATCGACGTAGTGGATGTCCCAGGCCCCCTCGACCTTCGGAATCATCATCACGTCGAGCTTGTGGCCGATCTCGGTGACGATCGTCGTGATGTCCTCGAGCACCCACGGCGACTCGAGGCTGTTGACGCGGGTCCACAGCTGTGTGTCGCCGAGTTCCATGTCCTTGCCGACGCGGATCAGGCCGGCCCGGGCGGCCTCCTTGCGGTCGACCGGCACGGCGTCCTCGAGGTTGCCGAGGAGGATGTCGACCGTCGGCGCGATATCGGGCACCTTCGCGACCATCTTCTCGTTCGAGAAGTCGAGGAAGTGGATCATCCGCGAGGGTTTGAACGGGATCTCGAGCGCCGGCGCGGGGGCGCCGATCGCCAGGGGCTTTCCGAAGTCACGGGGGTTTCGCATTGACGGAACGTTAGTTGGGTTGAGCGTGCGGGGCGGCGCACGCCGCGCAAGGCGACCTGACATTCTCAGGGCCATGAGCGAAGTCGACACTGACCAGACCACCCGTGAGGCGAGCGGTGCCCATCCCTATGGACGCTACCTGGAGGAGTTCGAGGTCGGAGCGGTCTACAAGCACTGGCCCGCCAAGACCGTCACGGAAGCCGACGACCACCTGTTCTGCTTGATCACGATGAACCACCATCCGCTCCACATCAACGACGTCTACGCCCGCCAGTCCCAGCAAGGGCGCAACGTCGTCGTGGGTCCGCTCGTGTACTCGCTGGCGCTCGGCATGAGCGTCTCGGATGTGAGCGGCAAGGCAATCGCGAACCTCGCCACCGAGGAGCTCAAGCACCCCGCTCCGGTGTTCCATGGCGACACGCTGTTCTGCGAGTCCGAGGTGCTCGAGGTGCGTCCGTCTCAGTCGAAGCCTGACCGCGGAACTGTCCGAGTGCATACACGGGTGCTCAACCAGGATGGCGTGCTCGTGGCGGAGTTCAAGCGTCTCGTGCTGGTTCCGAGACGGGAATCCGGGGACAAGGTAGGTGTCGGCCAGTCGGCCGAATCGAACGTCGAATAGGTAGTTGGCCGAACCGGATTTCGGCCATCTGCGGGTCATATTCGCGCTGGCCCGGGTAGGATCGAGAGTCCCTCGAGACACTAGGAGTTGCTGAACACCCATGGCCCATACCGCACCGACGCACCAAGCCAGTTCCAACCACTCCCGCCTGCAAGGGTGGGTAGACGAGGTCGCGGCGCTCACGCATCCCGACGATATCTACTGGTGCGACGGCTCGGACGAGGAGTATGGCCAGCTGGCCCAGACGCTGATCGACGCCGGTACGTTCGAGAAGCTCTCGGACTCCAAGCGGCCCGGGTCCTACCTCGCGCTCTCGGACCCCGCCGATGTGGCTCGGGTCGAGGACCGGACGTTCATCTGCTCGGCGACCGAGGAGGACGCCGGACCGACCAACAACTGGACCGATCCCGACGAGATGCGCCAGGCGCTCACGGAGCTGTTCCGCGGCTCGATGCGGGGCCGCACGATGTACGTCGTCCCGTTCTCGATGGGGCCGATCGGGTCGCCGATCTCCTACATCGGCGTCCAGCTCACCGACTCTCCATACGTGGTCGCGTCGATGCGGATCATGACCCGGATGGGGAAGGACGCGTTCGAGGAGCTCGGGGAGGACGGCGATTTCGTGCCCTGTTTGCATTCGGTCGGCGCGCCGCTTATCGACGGCGCGCAGGATGTCCCGTGGCCGTGCAACGCTGAGAACAAATACATCGTGCACTTCCCCGAGACGCGTGAGATCTGGTCGTTCGGGTCGGGCTACGGCGGCAACGCGCTGCTCGGCAAGAAGTGCTTCGCGCTGCGGATCGCCTCGGTGATGGCACGCGACGAGGGCTGGCTGGCCGAGCACATGCTGATCCTCAAGATGACCTCGCCCGAGGGAGTCAGCAAGTACATCGCGGGGGCGTTCCCGAGCGCCTGTGGCAAGACCAACCTGTCGATGATGATCCCGACGTTGCCGGGCTGGAAGGTCGAGACGATCGGCGACGACATCGCGTGGATGAAGTTCGGCAAGGACGGCAAGCTGTACGCGGTCAACCCCGAGGCCGGGTTCTTCGGGGTCGCGCCGGGGACGAGCAAGAAGACGAACCCGAACGCGATAACGATGCTCGAGCAGGACGTCGTGTTCACAAACTGCGCGAAGACCGAGGACGGCGACATCTGGTGGGAGGGGATGGGCGATGCGCCGGCGCACCTCACCGATTGGCGCGGCGACGACTGGACGCCGGACTCGGACAAGACCGCGGCCCATCCGAACGCACGCTTCACCGTGGCGATCGCCCAGTGCCCGTCGGTCGATCCGAAGTGGGACTCGCCCGCCGGCGTGCCGATCGACGCGATGCTGTTCGGCGGCCGGCGCGCCACCGTGGTGCCGCTCGTCCACGAGGCGCGCGACTGGGAGCACGGGGTTTTCCTCGGCTCGACCATGTCCTCGGAGAAGACCGCCGCGGCCACCGGGAACGTCGGCGAGCTCCGCTTCGACCCGATGGCGATGCTGCCCTTCTGCGGCTACAACATGGCCGACTACTTCGCCCACTGGCTCGAGATCGGCCGCCGTCAGGGCGCCGAGCTGCCGCGGATCTTCTACGTCAACTGGTTCCGCAAGGACGACGACGGCAAGTTCCTGTGGCCGGGTTTCGGCGAGAACTCGCGGGTGCTGGCATGGATCTTCCACCGCCTGGAGAACGGCGCCGAGGCCAACGAGACGGCGATCGGCCTCGTGCCGCCGGTCGGCGAGGGCGGCATCGACACGAGCGGGCTCGACATCGAGCGCGAAGCCGTCGAGAAGCTGCTCGAGGTCGACCACGCCGCCTGGATCGAGCAGCTTCCGCAGATACACGAGCACTACGGGAAGTTCGGCGACAAGCTGCCGGACGAGCTGCGCGCGCAGCTCGCCGAGCTCGAGCGGCGCCTGGGCGCCGGGTCGTAAGAGCCGTTCTTAAAAACGCCACGGCGTTTGCGCGCCGCCCACCGTAAGAGACATTCTTCAAAACGCCGCATACTCTGACGGGCGTGGCGCTCCCGTTTATACCGTCTGACGCCGGTCTGCTCGCGTTGCAGGCCGGCGTGGTCGCGGCGCCCCGGCCGATCGCCCGGGTGGCGTGGCTCGAGCGGTTCCGCGGCCGCGGCTGGGCGCTCGTCCCGATCGGTTCGATCGTGGTCGTGATCTTTGCGATCCGGTACGTGTCGGACACCGCCACGGGCCTGACCGACCTCGCGCTCGTCGCGGTCCCGATCCTCGCCGCGGTCGCACTCGGTTGGGCGATGCGCGGGGCCAAACCGCTCGCGGCGCTCGCCGCGATACCGCTGTTCGTGCTCGCGTGGAGGAGCCAGAACACGCTCGCCGGCGAGGCGGCCGGCGCGATCCTGTCTGCGCTCAGCTGCGTGACGCTCGGCGTTCTGCTCTCAGCGGTTACGCCCGCTCGATGGCTCAAGGCCGGGATCGTGCTGATGGCGGCCGCCGACGTGTGGCTCGTGGCCACCGATCTGCTCCAGTCTCCGAACAACGTGCTCGTCGCGGCGGTGCCGCCCGCGGGGCTGCCCCAGCTCCAGTCGGAGATCTTCGGGACGGTGACGATGGGTTACGGCGACCTGTTCGTGGCCGCGCTGCTCGGAGCGGTGCTGGCCCACCAGTGGCGCCGGCAATGGCAGGCGGCGGTCCTGACGCTGGTGATCGCGGCCGCGTTCGACCTGCTGTTCTTCTTCATCAACGAGCTCCCGGCGACGGTGCCCGTGGCGCTGGCGCTGCTCGTGACCGAGGGCTGGCAGTGGTGGCGCCAGCGCCGGCTTAGTGCTGTGCGTCGCCACCCGTCGATGCGGGCGGACGCGATTCCTCGGCAAGCGAGGTGATCGCCAGCGTGCCCCGGGCGGCGTCCTCGAGCACCTCGGTGGCCTCCTCGGCCGAGCGCGCGTAGAGCTCGACGAGCAGGTGGACGACGATCCGGTCGTCGTCGTGCTTGTGGAAGCGCACGTGGGTGAAGAACTCGCGGGTGCCGTGATCGCCGAACGCCGCGTAGGAGAGCGCGTCGCCGGCCTCGGGGCCCGAGCACGTCTCGACGTCATCGGCGTCGACCGTGACCGTGCAAGACGCCACCCACGGCGTCCCGGCGATCATCCGCTCCCAGCGGTCCTCGATCGGCTCGACCCGTCCGTTGTGGAAACCGAGGTGCGGCTGGTCGTGCATGCACTCGAGGCATTGGACGACCGCTTCCTGCATCTCGTCGACGACCTCGCCGCGCTCACCGGTCTCGGGATCGATCCGGTGAATCCCCTCGTAGTGCACCTGGACCTCGAGGTTCTGCGACCAGCACCGATAACAACGGAGCCAACTCCGTACAGACGTTGAGCCCTCCATCGTCTTGATTCTACGATGGCGCTGTGAACGAGCACCGCGAGGGCGGCTGATGCGTTTTCGCACAAGACCACTCGGGGCGATCCTGGCGGGCGGAGGCGGTCGCCGTATCGGCGGGGACAAGGCGATCGTCGAGCTCCAGGGCCGGCCGCTGATCTCCTACCCGCTCGAGGCGGTGCGGGAGGCGCTCGGGCAGGTCGCGATCCTCGCCAAGGCCGACACGAAGCTTCCGTACGTGTCCGGAGTCACGGTTTGGATCGAGCCAGAGCCGCTGGCCCACCCGCTGGTCGGGATCATGCAGGCGCTGGCGCTTGCCGACGGCCGGCCCGTGCTCGTGTGCGGTGCCGATCTGCCGTTCGTCACCGCTCGATTGATTCGGAAGCTCGCGCGGGCCAATCCTGGTCGCGCGCCGGCGGTGGTCGCGTCCGCGCGAGGGGTGATGCAGCCGCTGCTTGGTTGCTACCAGTGGCGCGCGCTCGCGTTGCTCCGAGGGGAGGCGCAGGCGGAGACGCGCCCCGTGCAGGACATGATCGCGGCGATCGATCCGGTTCTGTTCGAGGTCGAGGACCCAGAGGAGTTGTTCGACGTCGATTCGCCCGACGATCTGCTCCAGGCCGCGGCGATGCTCGACCGGAGAAGGCTGTCGGCGTATTAACCGCATCCGGCTCTTGGCCGGCGCGACCGCCGCTTTTAGTTTCCGGGAGACCGCGCGGTCGCGCCGGCAGTTACCGCCGCCGGACATCCGGTCCGGCGCTTGTCTAGCCGAACGTGAAGTCGTAGGCGCTGACGCCGGGCGGCAACTGCACCGTGAACGTGAACTGCTGCGCGGTGGGGAACGAAACCAGCGAGTAGAGCCGCTCGCCGGTCACGGTCAGGAGGCCGTTCTTGACGTCCGCGCCGGCGTGGGCGTTCGGGATCGGCTGCCCGTCGAGCAGCACGCGACCCTGGCGCGGGACGTTGCCGGCCGAGGTGAGGACGAGATACACGTGCGCGGCCTGCACCGCGCCTGACACCGATGCTCCCGACCCCTCCACCGTGATCGACTCCTGCGAGGCGTTCCACGGGCCCTTGAGCGCGAACTGGTTCAGGCTGAGGCTCGACGCGCCCGGGTAGTCGTGGTTGCCGCTGGACAGCTTGGTCGCGAAATTCTGCTGGCGCGGCTGGGTGTCGAGGTAGGTCTCGGCTGTCCCCAGCCCGGCCGAGGCCATGATCGCGGTCGCGGTCATCGGCGGCGGCAGGCTCGTTGCGCCGGCGTCGGCCAGCAGCGCGCGGACCGCGGCCTCGCTCTGCTTGTAGTCGCCCTCGCCGAACTGGACGTGGCGGACCTGCCCCTTGGCGTCGATCAGGTACTCGGCCGGCCAGTACTCGTTCTGCCAGGCGTTCCAGGTGCCGTACTTGTTGTCCTGAACCACGGGGTACTTGATCCCATCCGAGCTGATCGCCTGGCGGACGTTGCTCGCCTCCTGCTCGAACGTGAACTCGGGCGTCTCGACGCCGACGATGTCGAGGCCGTACTTGTGGTACTGGGCGTACAGGCCCTTCAGGAACGGGAGCGTGCGCAGGCAGTTGATGCAGGTGTACGTCCAGAAGTCGACCAGCACGACGTGACCGCGCAGCCCGGCGAGCGTGAGCGGCTTGTCGCCGGGGGTGTTGAACCAGTCCTGGTTGTCGGTGAAGTTGGGAGCGGTGCCCAGGTCGGTGAGGGATGGCGTCTTGACGCCCGGGATCGCGACCTCGCGCTCGGCGGCGGTGGACACAGGATGCGATGACGCTTTCTGCTGGGCGGTGACGAACCGCGACGTCGGGCGCAGCGAGGCGAGCCGCTTCTGGACCGCAGTCGAGTTCTCGAGCGCTCGCGTCGGATCGACGAACACCGCAGGGAGGCTCGTGTCCTTGGCGAGGTCTTCCTCGAAGCGGACGTCGACGTTGAAGATCATCAGGACCCCGGTCGCCAGCAGCACGACGCCGAGCGCGCGGTTGATCGTGTTGCCGCGCCCGACGCGGCGGATCCGATCGATCACAGCGCGTCCGGCGAACGCGTAGACGAGCAGAACCGCGGACAGACCGACCGCGTAGGAGATCGCGACCAGAATCACGCGGGCGTTGGCGCCGCTCGATGCGCTGACCGACGTCACCGCGGCCAGGATCGGGCCGGCGCACGGCGCGCACACGAACCCGAGCGCTGCGCCCACTCCGAGCCCCGACCAGAAGCCCGTGCCGCGAGACTTCGGTCCGAAGCGGCCGAGCCGAGATAGCGGCGCTTCGATACGAGCCGTCACGTCGGGAACCAGCAGCGCGATGCCGAACACGATCAGGACCACGATCGCCAGCGTCCGCGCGGCGCCGCTCGCGAGACCCACGCCCTTGACCAGCTGGGCGAGCAGCACGATCGCGATCGTGAACGTGATTCCGAGCCCGATCACGATCCCGATCGGACGGCGGCGACCGCCGGTGGCGCTCGAGGCGAGCAGCGCGGGCACGACCGGGAGTACGCACGGGGTGATCGCCGTCCCCGCACCGGCGATCAGGGCAAACAGCATCAGCAGGAGCATCTGCGCCGTAGATGATGCGCTCTAAATTCTTGCGAAAGAGTTAACCGGCGCGCAGTTCTTATGAAGCTATTAGCCGCCGATGGCGGACATGCTGCGAGCGGGCTGGATGAACCCGGGCTCGCCAACGTGGTGCTTGAGCTCCTTGAGCCAGACCGCGTCGCGGATGATCTGCGCGAGCTCGTCGTCGTCGGCTCCGTCGCGCAGCGGGCCGCGCAGGTCGGTCTCGTTCAGCGAGAACAGGCACGTGCGCAGGTGGCCGTCGGCCGTCAGGCGAACGCGGTCACAATCGCTGCAGAACGGCTCGGACACCGGGTTGATGAAGCCGATCTTGCCGTTGCCGTCCGCGAACCGGTAGACGCGGGCGGTCGCGTGGGGCTCGCGTGGCTGGGGCTCGAGCGGATACACGGCGTCGATCGCGTCGCGGGTCTCGGCTCCGGTCAGCACCTGATCCTCATTCCAGGCGTGGTCGGCGTCGAGCGGCATGAATTCGATGAAGCGAACCTCGTAGGGCGTCTGACGGGCGAACTCGGCGAGCGGGATCACCTCGTCCTCGGTGAAACCTCGAATTGCGACCGCGTTGATCTTGATCGGATGGGCCTCGGGAAAGCTCGCGAGCTGCTCAAGTCCCCGGAGCACCTGGGGCAGGGCGTCGCGGCGCGTCAGCTCGAAGAAGCGGTCGCGCTGCAGCGAGTCGACCGACACGTTGAAGCGGTTGATGCCGGCGCGGACGAGCGCCTCGGCGTCGCGCTCGAGCAGGAAGCCGTTGGTCGTGACCGACAGGTCGTGGACGGCGTCGATCTCCGCGAGCATCTGCGCCAGCCGCGGGAACTGCTTGCGGACGAGCGGCTCTCCTCCGGTCAGGCGCACGTCGTGCACGCCCATCTCTGCCAACAGGCCGACGATACGCGCGATTTCCTCGAAGGTCAGGATTTCGGCGCGTTCGAGCCAGGGCAGGCCCTCGGCCGGCATGCAGTACTGGCAGCGGAAGTTGCAGCGGTCGGTCACCGACACCCGGAGATCGCCGATCAAACGCCCGTGCCCGTCGCGCAATGGCTCGCGCTTCATTAATTGAAGCCTAGCGGCACGGCGCGCGGTTGGGAAGAAAGTCGGACTATTTCCGACTTTCTTCCCGAGGGTCGGTGGCGAGCAGGCCGAACGCGACCATGTCGTCGCGGCCGGTCTTACTGACCATGTACGACCGCAGGACCGCTTCGCGAGTGAACCCGCAGCGTTCGGCGACGGCCTGGGAGGCGGGGTTCCCGGTGGCCGCGACGAGGTCGATCCGGTGCAGGCCCAGGTGCACGAACCCCCAGTCGGTGATCAGCCGCACCGCCCGCGTCATGTGCCCCTGGCCGCGCCCTTCGGGCCCCAGCCAGTACCCGACCTCGGCCCGCGCGTTCTTCCACGAGAAGCGCATCAGCGAGATCGACCCGAGCAGACGATCGCGATCCGCGGCGTCGACGACCGCGAAGGGCGCCGAGGCGCCGGCGTGCAGCGCATCGTGGCGCTGCAGCAGGTAATTGCGCGCGTCGGATGGTCCGTAGGGGTACGGCACCCGCGTCCAGCGCGAGATCTCGCGGTCCTGACAGGCGGCCACCAGCGAGTCGAGATCCGAGTCGCGCCACGCGCGCAGCGCGGTCGAGCCCTCGACGAGCGGCTCGCCGGGGAGCACGATTCGGCGCGGCAGGCTCTGGCGGCGGCGGACGCCCCTCATCCGGCGCTCCCCGCGCTCCGGCGGCGGACGCCCCTCATCCGTCGAGCTCCCGCGTGGCCCGGTCGGCGAGCGCGCGCTCGAGCGTCGCAGCGTCGAGGGTCGGGTCCTGTTGGTCGAGCCAACGGGCGGCTTGCGCGCGCCCGCCAAGCGCGCGCAGCCCGCGCTCGCCGTGCTCGACCGCGAAGTTCTCGAGCGCGTGGCGCCGGCGTGCGTGCCGGCGGCGTTTCGCGAGATCGATGGCGGCCCGGTGGCTGTCCAGCGCTCGTGCCAGCCCCTCGATGCCGGTTGGGGGCGGGACCGACGAAACCGCGCATACCTCCGTACCGGTGGCGCCCAGCGCAAGCAGCGCCGCCTGGAGGTCGGACATCGCGCGCGTGGCGGCCGAGCCGAGATCGGTCTTGGTCAGGACGAGCACGTCGGGGACCTCCATGATCCCAGCCTTCAGGAACTGGAGCACGTCGCCGGACGCGGGCTGAAGCACGACCGCGACGGTGTCGACGGCGTCGGCGACCTCGGTCTCGGACTGGCCGACGCCGACGGTCTCGATCACGACCACGTCGAACGCCGCCGCGAGCGCCTCGGAGGCGGCGCGGGTGGCGGGCGCGAGGCCACCGAGGCGGGTGCCGGCGGCGGTCGAGCGGATGAACACCTGGCGGTCCTTGGGATCGGACTCGATCCGGGCGCGGTCACCCAGCAGCGACCCACCGGACCGGCGCGAGCTCGGATCGACCGCGAGCACGGCGACGGATCGGTTAACCGAGCGCCAGTGAGAGACCAGCCGCGACAGCAGCGACGACTTGCCGACGCCGGGCGGGCCGGTGATCCCGACGATGTGCGCCGGCGGCTCGCGTCCGAGCGCGGCGGGGGAGACCTCGGCGAGCAGCGCCGCTGTCTGCGCCCGCGCTTCCGGAGCGCGGCTCTCGAGCAGGTTCAGCGCTGCCGGGGCGGCGGTGAGGTCACGGTCGCGCAGGCGCTTGCCGAGCTCGCGGCCGTCTGCCGGGGCGCGCGTGCCGCTCAAGCTCCGACGGCGCTCTCGACCCCGTGGTGCGCGGCGACCAGGCCGATGATGTCGCGCATCATTCCGTTCAGGTCCCAATCCTTGGGGGTGTAGACGGCGGCGATTCCGGCCTCGCGCATGGCAGCCGCGTCGTCCGCCGGGATGATGCCCCCGACCACCACCGGCACGTCCTCGGCGCCGGCCTCGCGGAGCGCCTCGAGCACGGCCGGGATCAGCTCGCGGTGGGACCCCGACAGGATCGACAGACCGACCACGTGGACGCCCTCCTGTGCGGCCGAGTTGGCGATCTGCGACGGCGTCAGTCGGATGCCCTCGTAGACGACGTCCATGCCGGCGTCGCGGGCTCGGACGGCGATCTGCTCGGCCCCGTTCGAGTGGCCGTCGAGGCCGGGCTTGCCGACCAGGAACTTGACCCGGCGACCGAGCGCCTCGCTGACGCGCTCGACCTCCTCGCGGAGCTCGGATACGCCTTCGCTCGGCGCCGCGGTGGCATCCCCGACGCCAGTCGGCGCGCGGTACTCGCCGAACGCCTCGCGCAGCGTCTGCGCCCACTCACCGGTGGTGGCGCCGGCGCGGGCGGCTGCGATCGTGGCACCCATGATGTTCTCGCGGTCGTCTTGGGCGGTTTGGGCGAGCCGCGCGAGCGCCTCGTCCACGGCCGCCTGGTCGCGCTCAGCACGCCATTGTTCAACGGCATGGCGTCGCTCGGCCTCGACCGCGGGGTCGACGACGAGAATCCCGCCGTCGCCACCGGCGGTAAGCGGCGAGGGCTCGGTCGAGGTGAACTTATTCATGCCGACGGCGACCTGCTCGCCGGACTCGATCCGCTGCCAGCGCTTGCGATGCGACTCGACCAGCGCGGCCTTCATGTAGTCGACGGCCTCGACCGCGCCGCCGAGCTCCGCGACGCGGTGCATCTCGTTGCGGGCGCCTGCGAGCAACTCGGCGACGAGCCCGTCCATCACCTTCGAGCCTTCGAAGATATCCGGGTACTCGAGCAGGTCGGTCTCGTAGGCGAGGATCTGCTGGAGCCGCAGCGACCACTGCTGGTCCCACGGCCGGGGCAGGCCGAGCGCCTCGTTCCATGCCGGCAGCTGAATCGCGCGCGCGCGGGCGTTCCGGCCGAGCGTCACCGCCAGCGCCTCGAGCGCGATCCGGTAGACATTGTTCTCCGGTTGGGCCTCGGTCAGGCCGAGCGAGTTGACCTGGACTCCGTAGCGCAGGCGGCGGTGTTTCTCGTCCTCGACGCCGTAGCGCTCGCGGCCGAGCTCGTCCCACAGGATTGCCATCGCGCGCAGCTTGGCGTGCTCCTCGATGAAGCGCACGCCCGCGTTGACGAAGAACGAGATGCGGCCGAACACGCTGCCCATGAGCTCATGCGAGACCCGTTGCTTGACGGCGTCGAGGACCGCGATCGCGTTGGACATAGCGAACGCGATCTCCTGGACGGGCGTCGCGCCCGCCTCCTGGAGGTGGTAGGAGCAGATGTTGATCGGATTCCACTTGGGCACGTGCTCGACCGTGTAGGCGATCGTGTCGGCGATCAGGCGCATGCTCGGAGCCGGCGGGAAGGCATACGTGCCGCGGCTCAAGTACTCCTTGAGGATGTCGTTCTGGGTCGTGCCCTGGAGCTTGTCCTCGGCGACGCCCTGATCCTCGGCGGCGACGACGTAGAGCGCCAAGAGCCAGGCCGCGGTGGCGTTGATCGTCATCGAGGTGTTCATCTGGTCGAGCGGGATGCCGTCGAGCAACGTCTCCATGTCGCCCTTGTGGGCGATCGAGACGCCGACCTTGCCGACTTCGCCTCTCGCGAGCTCGTGGTCCGGGTCATATCCGGTCTGAGTGGGCAGATCGAACGCGATCGAGAGGCCGGTCTGGCCCTTCTCGAGGTTCTTCCGGTAGAGCTCGTTCGAGCGGCGGGCGTCCGAGTGCCCGGCGTACGTGCGCATCATCCAGGGACGATCGCGCTCGGGCAGACGGTGCGAGGGCTGCTCCGGCATGGGGCCGGATTGTATGAATCCTGCGATGCCTGGGGCCGCGGTCGCCTGACTGGGCCGCTTCACTGTGTATGGTCAGGGCCATGCCCGATCAGAGTTCAGCCTCCACCGAACACGCGCTCATCCAGGAGATCACCGGGCCGCTCGCGACCCTGCCCGACGACCCCCTGCCGGTCGTCACCGACGTCGAGTTCCCCACCGCTTTGCGTGGGTATGACCGGCTCGCGGTCGACGCCTACGTGCGCAAGACCGCCCAGCTCGTCGCTGAGCTACAAGCGACCCGTTCTCCCGACGCGGCGATTCGCCGCGCGCTCGAGCGCGTGGGGGAGGAGGTCTCGGGAATCCTTCAGCGCGCCCACGAGACCGGCGAGCGGATCACCTCCCAATCCCGCAGCGAGGCCGAGGACCGGCTGGAGGCCGCGCGTCAGGAGGCGGCTCAGATCGTGTCCTCTGCCGAGGAGCGGGTCCGCGAGCTCGACGCCGAGACCGACCGGATCTGGGCCGAGCGTCACCGGATCGTCGAGGACACACGCGAGCTGGCGCAAGAGCTGCTGGGGCTGACCGACACCGCGGCGAACAGCTTCCCGGCTGAAGCCGTGCCCGTCGGAGCCACGGACGCGGCCGAGGGTCCCGGATCTGGGGTCGCGGAGACCGAGGAGGTCGAGCCTGAAGACATCTTCGCGGAGGAGGATGAGCCGTTCCCGGGTGAGGACGAGGAGGAGACCTTTGCGGAGGGCAAGGAGCCAGGGTCAGACGTGGAGCCGACCGCGGTTCTGCCGGTGGTCGAGCCCACCGAGGACGACACCAAGCCCCGCTAGGCGGGCCCGCGCCTGCCCGCATCTATGCGACTGATCGACGTCATGCACCTGGGCGTCCCGAGGGTGATCGGAGCCTGGGTGGTGGACGACGTGGTGATCGATCCCGGCCCGACGTCGTGCCTTCGCTCGCTGCTCGAGGGGCTCGATGGCGATCGCCCCCGGGCGCTGCTACTGACGCACATTCATCTAGATCATGCCGGCGCCAGCGGCTCGCTCGTCCAGCGATGGCCCGATCTCGAGGTGTACGTGCACGAGCGCGGCGCCCGTCATATGGCGGATCCCGAGCGGCTGCTGGCGAGCGCTCGGATGCTCTACGGCGAGGACATGGATCGCCGCTGGGGCGAGATGGTCCCGGTGCCCGAGCAGAACCTGCGCGTGCTCCACGGCGGCGAGACGCTGTTCGACGGCGCGTTCGAGGTCGCGTACACGCCCGGTCACGCGTCGCACCACGTCTCCTACTTCCACGACGGGACCGCGTTCGTCGGGGATACGGGCGGGGTTCGGATCGCCGCCTCGTCGCTCACGGTCCCGCCGAGCCCGCCGCCGGACATCGACCTCGAGAAGTGGCACGAGTCGATCGAGCGGATCGCAGCGTGGAAGCCGGAGCGACTCGTGCAGACACATTTCGGCGCCAGCGAGGACGTCGATGCGCAGCTCGCCGAGCTGTCGGCGCGGCTCGACGACTGGGCTGCGCGCGCGCGCGAGCAGGACATCGACACGTTCATGGCCGGCATCCGGACCGAGATCGCCGAGCACGCCGACCCCGAGCTGCTCGAGACCTATGAGCAGGCCGCGCCGGCAGATCAGCTGTACACGGGACTCGAGCGTTACTGGCGCAAGCGTGCCGACGCGGTCCGTGCGGGCTGATCAGCGGCCGCGAGGTATCCTGGCTGAGATGTCGCAGACGGTTGAGCTGCCGCGCGTAGGCGGGCCGGGCAGCGACCTCGGCGGACTGTGGCGAGTGGTCGTGCTCAACGACGACTTCAACACCTTCGACCACGTCGCGGAGACGCTGTCACGCGTGATTCCGGGTGTCACGCTCGCTCAGGGTTACCGCCTCGCCGATCGGATCGACAAGACCGGTTGCGCGATCGTGTGGAGCGGCCCGCGCGACGAGGCCGAGGGTTACTGGGAGCAGCTGAACGGCGCCGGGCTGACGATGGCGCCGCTCGAGTCGGCATAACCGCTCGCGCGGTCGCTACACCGGGCCGGGGAGCGATTTCGCGCGCTGGCGCTCGGGGCTGACGCGGACGACGTTCCACACGATCCCGAGCTTCTCGAGCAGCGCGATCAGGAGTCCGGTCGGGTCGGCAAACCGCTCCCACGGACGCAGACCATGAAATGCGGACGTCGGGAACGCATGGTGGTTGTGGTGCCAGGCCTCGCCCATCGACAGCGGCGCGAGCCAGAACACGTTGCGCGACTCGTCCTCGACATCGAACCTTACGCTACCGAAGAAGTGGCAAACGGAGTTGATCGACCACGTGACGTGGTGGAGCAGGAACACGCGCACGAACCCTCCCCACAGGACGGCGGTCAGCGCCGCTCCAATGCCGCCACCAACGACCCACCCGAGGGCGAACGGGATGGCGAACCCGAGCACCACCCACAGGAAGAACAGCTTGTCGATCACGCGCAGGACCCCGTCTTTGAGCAGGTCGCCCGCGAAACGCTCACGGTCGGCGGTGCCGACGGACTCGAACAGCCACCCGACGTGCGCGTGCCACAGGCCCTTCACGCCACCCCAGAACCCCGGTCCGCTGAGGTGCGGCGAGTGCGGATCGCCCTCCTGATCGGTAAAAGTGTGGTGCTTGCGGTGATCGGCCACCCAGGTGATGACCGAGCCCTGCATCGCCATCGACCCCAGCACGGCGACGATCGCGCGGAACGCGCGGCTGGACTCGAACGCGCGGTGGGTGAACATCCGGTGGTAGCCGAGCGTCACCCCGAGCGCGGTGAACACGTACAGGCCGACCAGGAGCCCAAGCTCGAGTGGGCCGATCGCCTGGTTCCACAGCAGCACAATCGCAGCGATCAACCCCACGAGCGGGAGCGGCACGCCAATCAGGTTGACGATCTTGTGGGCGCGCGTCATACGGGCCAAGGATAGGACCTCATCCCCGCTCCCAACGTTGGTTTACCACGTTTTGGTCAGGCGACCGCGGAGGGTTCCGGCTCGGGTTCCGGCGCCGGCTCCGGTGCAAGACCGACCTCGGGGCCGAGCGCGCCGGCAACGAGTTCGTCGTACCACGTGTAGGTGATCGGAATCTGGTATTTGCCCGAGAGGCGGCGCCGGAACTCGACCATCTCCGGACCCTCCCAGTAGCTGTACCAGGCCGGCTTGGAATCGAACCAGGCCATCTGCGTGATCTTGTAGCGGTCATCCCGCGACCGGTGGACCGCATACTGGGTGGCTCCGTAGCGCAGCGCCAGCGGCGCCACGCGGGAGACCTCGGCTTCGAACAGGTCCTTCCGCAACACGGTCGGGTACCAGTCGACATGCATGACGCCCGCCATCAGGCACCCACCTCCGCTCGGATCGCACCGGGGCCCTCGGCCGTCTTGCCCTGACCCTCATCGGTGGCGCCGACGAGGATCGCGATCTTCCCCAGGTGCTTGTTGTCGCGCAGAAGCTGGTGAGCCTCCGCGACCTTTTCGAATCCCATCGTCTGCCACAGCACCGGTCGCACCTTGGATTCCTCGATCAGCTGGTTGGCCTTGGTCGCCTGCCAGGCGTTGGCGAAGTGCGAGCCGATGATCTGCTTCTGGCGCATCCACAGGTAGCGTACGTCGAAATCGAGCTGGTAGCCCGACGTGGCGCCGCAGATCACGACCTTGCCGAACGGCCTCACGACCAGCACCGAGGTGGGGAACGTGGCCTTGCCGACGTGCTCGAACACGATGTCGGGCGGTTCGCCCAAGATCGCCTCGACCGCCTTGCAGAAGCGCCTCGATTCCTTGAAGCGCGCTCGCTCCTCCTCGGCCGTCTCGTCGCCGCGGCGCATCATCCCGGCGAACTCGCTCCGGTTGATGTACCCGACTGCTCCGAGCTGCTCGATCAGGTGGCCCTTCTCCTCGCTCGAGACGACGCCGACGGCGTCCGCGCCGGAGAGCGCGCACAGCTGGGTGGCGAATACGCCGAGGCCGCCGGCGGCGCCCCAGATCAGCACGCGATGGCCGGCCTGGAGCTGACAGCGGTCGATCAGCATCCGGTAGGCGGTGAAGTACGTGAGGCCGTAGGCGGCTGCCTCCTCCCACGCCAGGTGGGCAGGCTTGGGGAGGAGTTGCTGGGCCTGGACCTTGCAGAACTGGGCGAACGATCCCCAGGTCGTCTCGTAACCCCAGATCTGCTGACTCGGGGCTGCCAGCGGGTCGAATCCGTGGACCTCGGGGTCCTCGTAAGAGGCCTGGTTGCAGTGGATGACCACCTCGTCGCCCGGCTTCCAGCGGGTCACGCCGGGGCCGACCTTCCACACGACCCCCGAGGCGTCGGACCCGCCGATGTGATGGCCCCAGCGCGGATGGTCGCCGTAGCGCCATACGCCGATCGGCTCGCCGAGCGCCGCCCAAACATTGTTGAAATTGACCCCCGCGGCCATCACCCGGACGATCACCTCGAACGCCTCGGGCTCCGGGACCTCGATCTCCTCGATCTGGAAGGCGTCGGTTGGCTCTCCCTCGCGCTCCTCGCGGATCACCCAAGCCGCCATCGTCGGCGGGAGCACACCCGGCTCTGTCTCGACATGTGCGACTTGACTCAAGTCAACGGCCACTCGTTTTGCACCTTCCTAAGGTCGGCGGAGTTCGGCGCCGGATGCTACTGACGTGTAGCCAGGGAAGGGTCAGACCAGGCTGATTTCGGTTGCGGCCTCGTCGTCGGCCTGCGATTGCGCCTGCGGTGCGGCCGTGGCCTGCGCGGGCACGGCGTCCGGAGCGACCACCCGCGGCCGGATCAACGTCCACGCGACGACCGCGCCGGACAGGGTCACAAGCGAGCCGACCAGGAGGCCGATGCCGAGTGCCGAGACGAACGCGTCGTTCGCCGCGGCGACGATGCCGGCCGATGCATGGCCCCCGATTGTCGCTCCGCTCCCGAGCGCGTTCGTAATCGCGTCGCGGGCGGCGGCCGGCACGTGGGGGAGGAGCGAATCGATCTTCGAGCCGCCGATCGTGGTGACGAGCGCGCCCATCACGGCGACACCGAAGGTGCTGCCGACCATCCGGCTCATCGACAGGACGCCCGAGGCCGCGCCGGCCTTGCTGCGGTCGACCGCGTTCATCGCGGCCGTGCTCATCGGTGACATCACGAGGCCCATGCCGAGGCCCATCAGCACGAAACCGGGCAGCAGCAGGCCGTATCCGCTGTGGATCGTCAAGCGGGACTCGATGAACAGCGCGGCGGCGACGATCGCGAGCCCGATCGTCATCAGCGGCCGCGAGCCGACCCGATCCGCGAGGCGACCCGCCAGCGGCGCCGTGACCATGATCACCAGCGTCGAGGGCAGGAAGCGCAGACCGGTCTCGAGCGGCGAGTAGTGCAGGACGTTCTGCATATACAGCGTCAAGAAGAAGAACTGCGCGAACATCGCGAACGAGATCAGGAACCCGACGGTGTTCGCGCCGATCGATGTCCGCGAGCGGAAGAAGGTGAAGTCGATCATCGGCGCCTTGACGCGACGCTCGATGACGACGAATGCGGTCAGGGACAGGGCTGCGAGGACCAGCAGCGAGATGACGCGAGCCGAGCCCCAGTGCCAGCTATTGCTCTGAACGAGCGCGAGCACAAGTGCGGTCAGCCCGACCGTAAGCGTGGCGATGCCGGCGAAGTCGACGGTCTTGTCCACGGTCTCATCGCGCGACTCGCGGGCGGCGAACAGCGTCACGGCGATCGCGACGACGGCGATCGGCGGGTTGATGAAGAAGATCGCGCGCCAACTGACGTACTCGGTCAGGAAGCCGCCGACCACCGGGCCGATCGCGAGCGCAAGCGCGCTGACTCCGGCCCACGTCCCGATTGCGGTTCCGCGCTGCTCGGCCGGGAACGCCTGGGTGATGATCGCGAGTGTCGCCGGCATCATGAACGCGGCACCCACGCCTTGGACCGCGCGGAAGGCGACGAGGAACGTGTCGTTGGGCGCAAACCCGATCGCGAGGCTGGATAGGCCGAACACGGTCACGCCGAACAGGAACATCCTCCGGCGCCCGAAGATGTCGCCGAGGCGCCCACCGGTGACGAGCAAAACGGCGAACGTCAGCGTGTACGCGTTCACGGTCCACTCGAGCGCCGCCAGCGAGGCGTGCAGGTCGTGCTGAATCGACGGCAGCGCGACGTTCACGACCGTGTTGTCGAGCATGATCATGAACAGCGCGAAGCACATAGCGCCGAGCGTCCACCACTTGCTGTTCTCGTCGTTCACGAGGCGGTGGCGATGAGCGAGGATGCGATCGGTCATGAGGGGATGGCCTCCTCCGGGCGGCAGGCGGCGATGTCGTCGCGTCGTATTAGTTGCTCGAGAGCGTTTGCGAGGGATTCCCGTTCGGCCGTCGTTAGCCCGTGTGCAAACTGCTCGAGGCCGCTGAGACGCGCGGCGTTCAGCCGGCGAATCGCGGCGCGGCCGTTCTCGGTCAGGCCGACGCGCTTCATCCTGCGGTCATCGTCGTCCTCGCGCCGCTGCGCGAACCCACGCCGGACGAGGTCGTCGACCATCCGGCTGGCGGCGGGCATCGACACGTGAACCACCTCGGCCGCCTGCTTGAGCGACAGCTCGCGCGGCTGGTCGTCGAAGTGCTGGAGCAGCTTTATCTGGGACAGCGAGAGCTCGAGCGTGCCGACGGCCTCGAACAGGTCGGCGTTGCAGTTCTTGTGGAGGAACACGACCAGCGCGTAGAGGTCGGCGGCGAGGGCGGCGTCCGTGGTTGTTTCCGTGGCGGCGTAGGTTGCTTGCACGCATGCAAGTATTGCACAAACGCAAATTAGAGGGTGGCGCCGAATGCTTATGTGCGCTCGATTGCCGCCGCGCAGGGAGTTTGCTGCGTTTTACATGGGAGACGGGGCTCCGAGCGCCCGGCCGCCAGCCACCGCCCCGGGAATCAGGGCTGCAGGAGCTCGTTGTCGCTGCTGGCGCGCTGGTGGCCGACGTGGATGACGGCCGCCTGGATGGCCGAGCCCGATCCGCCGCCACCGTTGCCGGTGGCGACCGAGTAGCTCCCCGGGCGGGAGAAGTTGACGGTCACCTGGGCGGTTCCCTGCGGGTTGATCGGGCCGGTGTTGGCGAGGGGTTGGCCGGCGGAGGCTCCGGCGGGGAGGACCGCCAGCGACTCGGTCTGCGCGGCCTGGTTCGTGATGATGAACTCGACTGGGCCGGCGCCGACGTTCGCCGGGGACACGGACACGCGACTGTTGTCGATGAACACGGTCAGGTTGACCGGCGCCGCCGGTCGTGGGTTGACTATGGCGGGGGCGGTGGAGCCGCATGCCGAGACCACCAGGGCGGTGCCGGCGAGCATCGCGATCGTCCTCCTGTACATCCTCGACGTAGCCTCCTGTGCGGGACCGTCTAAAGGGCCAGGAATCGCCAGGAATCCCAGGCGAGGGCGAACCCTAGCGATGGGATGCGAAACCTGGGGTGCCTTCTACCCGCACACGCGAACGTAACACCGATCGGTGTCAACTTCGTGGGGTCTTGGGCCGCGGCCGTGCGGGCGCGAGCGACCGCGGCGTGGCCGAGGCCCAGCGGGGCTAGGCCGTGGCGTTCTGCGTCAGCGAGGCGCGCCGGCGCCCGAGGCGCTCAAGCTCTAGCTGAAGCTCGCTCCACGAATCGCTTTCGGCTTGCTCGTATTCATCGCCGGCGAGGTCGCGAAGCCGTTCGTTGTACGCGATCCATGCGCGACGCGTCCATTCGTCAAGCTCCCGCAGCTTTTCGGTATCCGAGACGGTAGTGGTCACGTCACCTCCTTCCCGAGAATTGGTGATGACGATCCTACCCGGGCGATCGGTCATCGATTACAGATGCGACGGGGAGCGCTGCAATCCTGCTTGCTTGCTGTCCGGCGGGACGCGTATCACGCGTGGATGACGTTGCTCGAGCAACCCGTCGCCAGCGCGGAATTTCTCGTCGTGGACACCGAGACCAACGGCCTCGGCGGCGATGCGTGCGAGATGACCGAGGTCGGCGCGGTATTGGTCGGCGGTGGCGAGCTCCACGACCGCTGGTCCTCGCTCGTGCGATGCAACCGGCCGCTCGGGCGGGGAATTCAGCGGTTCACCGGGATCACGGAGGAGATGCTCGCGGATGCCCCCGGCCTCGAAGCCGTCCTGCCGCCTCTGGAGGAGCTGCTCAGAGGCCGGGTGCTGGTGGCGCACAACGCGCCGTTCGACCGCCGCGTGCTGCGCCGCGCGTTCGAGCTGATCGGCCTCGACTGGCCGAACCCGCCGGTCCTCTGCACCGCGGCGCTGGCGCGCAAGCTGCTGCCGTTGCAGAACAAGCGCGGGCTGAGCGTGCTCGCCGATGCGCTCGGGGTCGAGGTCCACACCGCGCACCGCGCGCTCGCCGACGCGGAGACGTGCGCGCGCGTGCTGTGCGCGATGTTCCCGCGGCTGTGCGCGAACGCTCTGACGATCGCCGATGCGCTGGGACTCGTGAACGCGCGCCGCAAGCGCGCGACGGGCCGCAAGCGCCGCACCGCGGCGCTGACCCCGCCGCCCCAGCTCGACTTCGGCGAGCTGCCCAAGGACCCCGGCGTGTACCTGTTCCGCGACGACGCGGGCCGGGTGCTGTACGTCGGCAAGTCGATCTCGATCCGCAGCCGTGCCCGCGCCCACTTCGCGCCCTCGAGCCTGCCGGCGGATTGGACCGTCCAGGCGACCGTGGTCGACTACCAGAGCACGAACTCGGAGCTCGGGGCGCTTGTGCTCGAGAACCGCTTGATCAAGCAGCACCGCCCTCCCGGCAACATCCGCTTGGCGCGAAAGGACGAGCGGCTCTGTTACATCCGCTGCCGGCTCGACATCGCGTTCCCGATCCTAGAGGTGGCGTCCGAGCCGGCGGCCGGGCACGCGGTCACGATCGGACCGCTGCGGGGCCGGCGCCTCGCGCACGAACTGGTCGAGCAGCTCGACTCGCTGTTCGGACTCCGCCATTGCGGCCGCAAGCTCGTGCTCCGTGAATATCCGTCCGCATACGGGCAGATGGGCCGCTGCCTGTCGCCGTGCCTGGGAGACCTCGATCCGAACCTGTATCGCCGCCGCCTCGACGAGGCGCTGCGGCTGTTCGTCGACGGGGCCGACGGCCGGAAGCGGCTGCTTGGCCACGTCGAGGCCCAGATGCGAGCGGCGTCCGAGCAACAGCTGTACGAGCGCGCCGCGTGGCTGCGCCGGCGGCTGCGCCGGCTCGGGATGATCCTCGACCGGCTCGGTGGCGCGCTCGAGGCGACCCACGCCCACGCTCGGCTGCTGTTAGCCGCCCACCCCGTCGATCCGCAGAGACAGGACGCGTTCTGGCTGGTCGCCGGCCGCCTCGTCGATTGGGGCGCAGCGCCGGACGACACGGCAACGCTCGACGAGCGGTCCGAGGCGGCGCTCAGGCGCGGCGGGCGTGCCGGAGAGCTCGGCGCGCACGTCCCGCCGACTGAGATCGACGAGCTGCGGATCGTGTCCACCTACCTCGCCTCGCACCCCGAGACGACGCAGGTCGTCCTGGAAGCACGCGCCGAGCGTGCCCTGGCCTAGAACGGGAGCTCGGTGACCTCGCCGACCACGTCGCCGCCATTGGCGACCTCGACGATGCTCCCGGGCGGGGCCTCGCGGCGGACCAGCGCGAGCCCGATCGGCCCGAACCGCGGCGACTGGGCGACGCTGGCGAGCACCCCAACGGTCCGTCCCTCGAACGACAGCTCATCCCCAGACGAAGCCGGCCTGGACAGCCGCAGCCCGAGCAATTGCCGGTTCGGCTTCCCGCGGTAGTACAGCCGGGCGACGGTCTCCTGGCCCACGTAGCAGCCCTTTGTGAACGACACCGCGCGCTCGTTGAGCCCTGCCTCCTGCGGAATCACCGAGTCGTCGAGATCGACCCCATACCGGGGGCGACCGTGCTCCACACGCAGACACTCGACGGCCGCGTCGGAGACCCGCTGCGCCCCAGCGTCCTCGAGCGCAGCTCGCAGCGTGTCCACATCCTCGACAGAGCACAACAAGTCGACACCCACTTCGGTCCGGATCACGCGAGCAACGAGACCGCTGCCCGGAATCTCGACGACCGAGTGCGCGTGCTCATCGACAGGCAGCGAGCCGGCGCTGGCGACCGCAGCCGCGTCCGGCCCCACCAGCGACAGCAACCCGCGCTCGAGCGTGCGCTTGTGCAACCCGACGTCGTAGCCGATGCTGAATCGCCGGATCATGTTGAACAGCCCCTGGAGCGCGACGCGCTCGGTGTCGAGCAGCAGCTCGTCGCCGGCGGCCAGGATCCGCAGGTCTCCGAGCATCTTGCCCTTGGGAGTCAGGAACGCGGCGTAGCAGCCGGCGCCGTCTGCGAGCCCCTCGACGTCGTTCGTCACCTGCCCCTGGAGGAAGCTGCGCGCATCCCCACCGGTGAGGGCGAGCTTGCCGCGCTCGGAGCGATCGAGCAGCCCGCATGCCTCGGTGATCGTGCGGTAGTCGGTGGTGAGGGTGTCGACGGAGGCCATCCATAGACAGGATAGGCACCGCCGCACCCCGGGCCGGGGACTCCCACGCGAACCGATCGACCGTGCTCCCACTTGCCGAAATCGAAATTTAGGGCGCGCCGCTGTTGTCGATCGCGCTCAACGCGAACGTGCTCGCGACCGTGCTGCTGCCGGTCACGCTGGTGTTCATGATCATGCTCGCGAACGACCGGGGGCTGATGGGCCGGTGGATCAACAGCGTGGCAACAACCGGCTGGCGATCCTGATCGTCGTGTTCATCTCGCTGTGCGGCGCCGGCTACGCGATCGACGCGTTCCTGCAAACGGTCGGGGTGATCTAGCTGAGGGCCCGTGATGAGACCGACGAAAAGCTCGACGACACCGAAGTAGGAGCTCGTGATGTACCTCGAGCGGGACCAACTCGTGGCCGACAGGAGCCGGCCGGTGGCGCGCGCACAGCTTGGGCCGCGGGCCCGCGCGGGGCTGTGGGCGCTGCGCGTGCTGGTCGTGGTGATGGCGATCCTCGTCGTGTACACGTTCATCGCGCAGCTCGGACAGTGAGCGCCGCGGATCGCTACGCTCCGCCACTGATGGCGCTCGCGGAAACGTTTCAGCAGATCGTCGACTCGCTCCCGGACGACTGGACCGATCTCGAGCTCGATCTGCGGATCTTCGACGAGCGTCGGTACGTCGACGCAGCGGTCCTGCTCGTCACGTGCAATGCCCAGCCGTACTCCAGGAATGATTGGCACTGGCGCCTGCTGGTGGCGCACCGGTTCGGGCACGCGGCCTCGGCGCAGGCGGTGCACACGGCGCTGCACCTGCTCGACGAGGCGGGAATCGACGGCGAGATGGCGGTTCGCGAGGCCCGGACCGGCCGCGCCGAGGTGAACCCGATGTGGGGGCGGACCGAGTCCGTGCGCGAAGAGTTCAGGCGGCTCCGCTCCCAGTAAGGGCGCGGCGACGGCGGCCCAAAAATGGCGCGGGTTGTCGCGTTCATCCCAGATCTCTTGTTCGGCTCGAACGTGGTCGGCGCGCTACAGGCAGGCGGATACGAACCGGTCCTGGTATCGGACGTCGATTCGGTCAACCGGGAGCTGCCCGGCGCGCAGGCGCTGATCGTCGATCTCACGGCCGACGCCCGCGTCCGGCTCGAGCAACTCGAGGGGATTCCGTATGACGTCAAGACGCTCGCGTTCTACTCGCACGTCGAGGCGGACGTGCGAGCGCAAGCCGAGCGGGCCGGCTTCGACCTTGTCGTCCCGCGGTCGCGGATGGCGCGCGAGGGCGCCGGCCTGATCGACCGGTTGCTCGCAGCGGACGAGACCGACTAGGGCACGCTCACGCCCTGGAGCACGACGGGGCCGAGCGTGGGGTCAAGCTCGGTGGCCTGTGAAACGCCCGGCGGGGTGATCGTGTCCATGACCTTCGGGACGCTGTTCGCGTCGACCGACGGCGAGCAGATCGGGCTGGTGCCCCCGGACGCGCACACGCCGAACGTGTACGCCCCTGGCGTGGCCGTGAAGTCACGCGTCGGCGGGAAGTGGGTTCCGTCCTGCCCGGTCAGCGCCACCGTGAAGGTCCAGCCGGAACCGACCGTGCCGAACGTCGACTCAGGCACGATCAGCGTTACCGTGGCGCTCGGAGTATCGGCGACGAACTGCGGGGTGCCGAGCGAGTTGCCGGCCGCGTCGACCCAAACCGGGGATGCGAAACCTTGCGCTTCGAGCCGCTCGCTCCAGGGTGTCGCGATTGTGTAGTTCATGTTTCCGGGATACGCGGAGGCGGTCGACGTGGTTGCGGCGCCCGGCGCGTGCACGTAAATGTCGAGCAACTGGGCGCCGAAAGTCGACCCGAACGTCGCGAGCAGCGTGCGCAACGTCGTCTGGATGTACACGTTCGTCCCGTCCTGGCTGACCGCGAAGTTCGTGAGATCGAACGAGCCGGCCGTGAAGTTGCTCGAGGTCGGGTATTGGTAAGTGCCCGGTCCGTTGTCGTCACCGGTCGGGTCGGAGACATCGAGGACCGTCGTCCCCGGCAGCGCCACGTTGATGACCGCGAGCTGGGTGTAGGCGGTGCTGCGGTGGAGCGTGGCTGTGACCGTGATCGTCGTGCTGCCGAACCCGGTCGGGAGCGCGACCGTCCAATCGCCTGACTTCGGGTCTGCTGTCGCGGTGGCGATCGCGGCCGTACCGCCGCTGGCACCGACCCCTTCGGCGACGACGTGCGCGCCGGGCGTCGTGGTCCCGGTGACGGTGACGGTGGAGGAGTCGATGCTCTCGTCGTTGGTTGGCGAGGTCACGGTCAGCGGGAGCTGCCCCGGCATTCCGCGCGCGACGTAGCGGTCGGTGACGATGTCCGGCGTCTCGAGGTTGCGGCCGGCGCTGAGGTCGAGCACGAGGCGGGCGTACGAGGCCTGCGCCCAGGTGAGCGGGCTGGCCGACCCCGCGGGCTGGCCGTTCACGAAGCCGATCGACGCCGTCGAAGGGTCTGTGCCGAACGGCGAGGGAGCGACACTCGGGTCCTCCCACACCTGCTCGGGCTCGAGTCCTTGGCCCGAGGTCATGTTCCGCATCGCGGTCAGCAGCGACTGGGCGTCGCTGCTGTCGGTGTTCGCGATGTCGTACTCGCCGCGTTCGGCCGACAACACCGGCCATAGGTGCCCGGTACCGATGTCGGTCGGCGGCCACGGGGCGCCGATCACGCTGCAGCTGGTCCCGCTCGGTTGGTAGCAGTCCCCGTAGCCGTCGACGGACTCGGTCGAGGTGGTGCCGTAGCGGTACCAGCCGGGTCCGTTCGAGGTCTGGCGCTCGATCGTGTCGTCGATCACCTTGACCGAGGCCTGGACGTCCGGATCGCTTGCGGGAAGCACGCCGAGACGAACCAGCTCGAGGAAGCCGGCGTCGACGACCGAGCGCTGGTCGTAAGTGCCGCTTCCGTTGCCGAGGCTGTACGAGATGACCGCGTTCGGATCGCCCGTCTTTGAGACCCGGATGAAGTACCTGGGAGCGAACGGGCCGCTCGTCGTCACAGTCCAGCTCTTGATGTTGCGCGCGAAGTCGTCCGCGGTCGCCTGGTAGAGGCGGGCGTGGGCGATGTCGCCCTGGACTCGTGCGATCGCAGCTGCCGCTGTCAAACCTGCGATCTCGGCCGCGATCGTCGAGGGCGAGTAGCCGCTCTGTTCCTCCCAGCGCTCGGATCCGTCGGACGGACCGTGCGCGACGACGAAGTCGGCCGCGGGGATCACGTGGTTGACGTAGAGCTGTTTGTCGCCCGCCAGCCCGGACTGCCAGTCCATAAGGATCGGGTACGAGCACTCGTCGAGTTGGAGGCCGCCGGTGTCGGGCGCGGCCTTGCCGTTGGGCAGCGAGTTGCGCGGCATCGACCCGTCGGGCTGCTGCTGGCGGTCGAACAGGAACAGAGTCGCGTCGCGGGCCGTCTGGATGTCGCCGGCGACGAGCAGGCCAGTGAACGCCTCGTACATGTCGCGCGAGAACTCCTCGCGGTAGGAGCCGAAGTACGTCGGCTCGCCGTTCGTGAAGTTGCCCGCGGGCACCGACTGGCCCCACGGCGAGGCGAGGCCGGCGGCGATCGCTCCCGTGAACGTCTTGTCCTCGCTGGCCTTTACCACGTTGACCGACTCGTAGTACTCGCGGATCGCGGCCGCGCCCAGTGAGCGCGCCGGCTTGCGCAGGCCGGCGTCGTACCGGTACCACTGCCGCTCATAGGCGAACCAGGCGCGCCCGAAGTCCTGCGACACCGACTTGTGGGCGGTGTCCAGGGCGGCTTGCTGTGTCTTGCCGAATCCGAGCGCGAGCGTGACCGAGTGGTTCCATCCTGTCGGCACCTCGGCCGTGAGCGTCACGTGCCCGTCGGGCGCGGAACCGTATTGGGTGAGCGCGTGGGAGCTGTCGAGCATCGTCAGCCCGTCGCTGGCCGACCCGGCGTAACCGACGCTCGCGTGCGAGAACCCGTTCGAGGATTCGAGCGCCATGTACGTCGGGACCGCGTACGTGCGGTTGACCGCGTTCGTCACCTTGTTGGCGTTGGCGACCACCGGCACCGTCTGACCGTGGTCGGTGACAAGGCTGGCGCTGTTGCCCCCGGCGTTCTCAGAGCCGCCACCGCCGGTCCCGCCCGCGAGCGGGTCGAGGCGCACGTACAGCCGCTCGCCGCCCCGGCCCTCGAACGAGGTCCGCATCAAAACGGCGTCCCGCGCCGGGTCGGTGATGTAGGTCGTGACGATCCGGTAGCCGTGGGCGGCGTTCGCATGATTGGGCGTGGCGACCACGGTGCAGCTCATCCCGGTCGGGTCCGGGAGCACCTGGTAGGTCATGTCCCGGGTCTGGAGGTTGGTGAAGGTCTTCCCGTCGCTGACCAGGTACTGGAGCGTGCTCACGTTGGTCGCGTCGATCGTTGGCCAGTACGTGTCGGACAGCACGCCGTCGGCGACCGTGAACCACACCTTGGAGGTCGTGTTGCGGGCGGTGCCGACGCAGTCCTTGCGCGCGAGGTCGAAGTAACTCTCGCTGCCGGGAGAGCCGGGCGTGGTCGGCGGGGACGGAGCTGCAGTGGCGGCCGCGCTCAGGACGGCGACGAGAACGAGTGCGGCGAGGATCGCCGACGCGGTAAACAGACGAGCCTTCACTGCGCTACCTCCCTCAGGTGACCGGGCCGGCTTAGACTATGGCGGCGGCCGCCCGACGGTCAAGGGGGTTAGCCGGCGGGCACCGCGGTTCGGCGTCCGGTTCGCTCCGCCATCCCGTGCTCCGTGCGGCTCCCCCGGTAGCGGAGCGCCACGATCGCGACGTCGTCGCGCGGCACGGGGCTCGCGCGTACGGCCTCGTCGCGCAGCGCGTCGGCCAGCGCGTTGGCGGTGGGCGAGATGCTCAGGCCGCGCAGCGCTTGTTCAGGAGAGCGAGCGGAGCACGTCGACTGGAGAGCTCGTGGACCCCGCGAGGCTGCGAAGCGTCCACCGGGCCATCGCGGTCACCGCGGCCGCGCCCGGCCCCTTGCCGCATACGTCGCCGATCACGATCGCCCACTGATCGTGTTCGACGTTGAACACGTCGTAGAAGTCACCACCGACGAGGTCGCCGGCGCCCGCGGGCGCGAACCGGATCGCCACCTCGCACGATGGAATTTGGGGGATCGCGGTCGGCAGCAGGCTCTGCTGCAGCGTCCGGGCGATGTGATCGCTCCTGCGGTAGAGCGCTTCCGTGCGCGCCTGGAGAGCGCGGGCCTGGAGCGTCAGCGCCAGGCGAGTGCCAAGGCCCGCGGTCTCCTCGACCTCCTCGCGTCGCCAGTCTCGACCTCTCCGAGCCAGCACGACCCGCGCGACCAGACCGCCGCGAGCCATGGCTGCGAGCGCGAGCACCTGCACCTGCCCGTGCTCGGACTCGAGCGTCGCGCCCCCCAGCTCCTCGGCGGCGCAATAACCGTTCCCGCGTGCGAGCACGAGCGTCGCGAATGTCTCGAGCGCCTCGACGCTGGTGGTGCCTCGGTCGAGCGTTGTGCCCGCCTCGGCCAGGAACGCCGCTCGCTCTCGCGCACGCTCGCGTCCCACCAAGAGCCAACCGAGGAAACCGCCGAGCGCGAGTGTCAGCGCGGTCAGCACGACGATCGCGACGGTGACGGCGGCGTTCGCGGAGCTCTTCGCCGAGCGCTGGCGTGCCGCCTGGCGCTCGGAGATCAGGTGCTCGAGCTGCTCGGTCTGCGTGCGGATGCCGTCGACGAGCTGCTTACCGCGTGCAGTCGTCGCGAACGACTGCGCGGCGCGGAGATTGGTCGTGACGTCGCGCTGAACGGCGGGGACGTACGAGGCCATGTAGAAGCGCGCGGCGTCGGCCAGCGCGTTCGCTCGGCTGACGTATGCGCCCTCGCGCTCGGCGGCCTGCTCGAGCGCGAGCGTCGCCGCGGGCAGAGCCGACTCTGCCGCCTGCGTCGGCGCCAGGAAGAGCCGATTGCCGGTGATCACGTAGCCACGCAGACCGATCTCGGCGTCGACCACCTTGCTCTCGAGGTTGATCGTCGCGTCGAGGTACGTGCCGGTGCGAAGCGTCGCGTTGGCGCTCGTGCGCAGGTGGACGATGTTCCCGAGCAGTAGCGCGATTCCGAGCGCGACCGCGGCGGCGCCCATCGTGACCGCGGCGAGCACCCCGGCAATCAACCGGGTCTGCTGCCTCATCTCGCGAAAGCGGCGTCGAACATCGTGGCCACGTCGGGCGGGCGGCTGACGATCCCGAATCGCGCCTCCCAGCCGGCCCACGTCTCGAGGCTGGCCTTGTCGAGTTCGCCGACGCGACCGTCGGGAGCCTTGAACGCGGGTAGGAGCGCGGCGAGCTGCGCCGCGACGAGCTTCGGGTCGAGCCCGGCCGCTTGCTCATCGAGATCCTGGGCCGCCTGGTGAGGAGCGCTCAGCGTGTATTCGTAGCCGCGGATGAGCGCGTCGACGACGCCGCGGGCGAGTCCGGGGTCGCGCTGCAGGGTCTGGGCGGTCGCGCACAGAACGAGCTCGGGGTACGAGGGTGCGCCGTAGTCGTCGACCCGGAATACGTGAGATCCCGGCCGCTGCTTCTGAATCGTCACGCCCTCGTCGTTCCAGAATCCCAGGGCACCGGCGACTCGGCCGGCGAGCAGGTCGGCGACCGCGTTGTAGCCGATCGTGATCGTCTTGACCTTCGCGGGATTCCCGCCGGACCCGGTCACCTCCGATCGGAGCACGGCGGTGTCACTCGGCACGCCGGTGATCCCGACCGTCTGGCCCTCGAACGCCTTCGGAGAGCGGATGTCAGGCGCCGCGATCACCGCCGCCAGCGGGCGCTCGACGATCGCCATGATCCCGACCAGGCCGGGGTGCTTCGGCGCCGATTGATCCGCGATTGCCAGGTCGTGGATGTCGAGGATCGCGAAATTGACCTTGCCGGTCTCGAGCAGCTTGATCGAGTCGGTGCTGGCGGTCGGCGCGATCACGTGCAGATCTACGCCGGCGTCCCGGTCGTAATGACGGGCGAGCGCCGCGTAGATGCCGGTGTGGACGGCGTTAGGAGTGAAATCGAGGATCAGCGTGGCGTCGCGGGGTTTCGGGGGCGCGGCCGGGGCCGTGGCTCTGGCCGCCGTCCCGGCGGCGGACGCCGGCGCGGTCGACGACGATCCGCTCGAGCCGCAGCCGGCGATCGAGGCGGCCAGGGCAGTCAGGAAGAAACCAGCCAGGGCTGCCCGTGCACGCATCGCTCCTCGCATCAGCCCGCGCCAGGATAGGCGCTCGATGGGCCCAGGTGGTCGATTCGTAGAATGGGCCGCGCGCATGCGCCGCCGTGTCACGTTCAGCCGCAATCTCACGCTGTCGCTCTCGCGGACGTGCCGCTGCTACTGCAAGTACTGCGCGTTCGCGACCCACAAGGCGCATCTGCACGCGCCCGACGAGGTGCTCGGGTTGCTCGACCGGGCGGTCTCGCGCCACCACGTGAAGGAGTTGCTGGTGCTCACCGGCGAGCGTCCGGAGGTGAACGCCGGGGTGGCAGGGCGTCTGGCCGAGTACGGGCACGCGGACTTCACCTCCTACGTGGTGTGGGTGTGCGAGCGGGCGCTCGAGCGGGGGTTGTTGCCGCACACGAATCTGGGGGTTCTGGACGCGCGCGATCTGGCTCGGTTGCGGGAAGTCACTGCGTCCCAGGGTCTGATGCTCGAGTCGATCAACCCGGATCTCGTCGTCCACCAGGGCTCCCCGACGAAGGACCCCGCGATGCGGCTCGGGACGATCGCGGCCGCAGGCGAGCTGAAGATCCCGTTCACGAGCGGGATCCTGGTCGGGATCGGCGAGACCGAGGACGAGCGGGTCGCGTCTCTCGAGGCGATCGCGGCGCTTCACGATCGCCATGGGCACATCCAGGAGGTGATCCTCCAGAACTTCGTCCCGCACCAGAGCTACTACGGCCGCGAGCCCGCGCAGATCGCCGGCGACGCCGCGGATGAGTACTGGCGCACCGGAATGTGGGACGGCCCGCGCCTGGACGCGCCGTCCTGGGCGTGCGAGGTGTCGGTGGCGGACATGAAGCGGCTGATCGGCGAGACGCGGCGGTTGATGCCGGGCGTCGGGATCCAGGTCCCGCCGAACCTGTCGGACTGGTGGCCCGAGCTCGTGCGAGCCGGCGCCACCGACCTCGGCGGGCTCAGCGCCAACGGCGACCACATCTCGCCCGAGCACCCGTTTCCCTCACCGACCGAGGTGCGCAAGCGCCTGCGGGCCGACGGCGTGGCGCTGTCCGAGCGGCTGTGCGTGTATCCGGAGTACATCGACCCCGAGTGGATCTCGCGGCCGGTGATGGACGTGATCAAGACGACGTACTGGTCGTTCATCCCGCGGCGGGGATCGGGCCGCCGAGCGTCGGTCGAGGTCGGCGACGACGCCGCGCCGCGGGCGCTGGCGCGCGGGCGCGACGGGCTTTCGCTGACCCCGGTGGAGTTGACCGCGCTGTTTGCCGAGACCCGTCCGCAGGTGATCGAGGAGATGCGGTTTGCGGCCGACGAACTCCGGTCCGAGTTGGCCGGCGACACCGTGACGTTCGTGGTCAACCGCAACATCAACGTCTCGAACATCTGCACGGTCGGCTGCGCCTTCTGCGGGTTCGGTCAGTCCCGGCGGTCGCCCGACGCCTACGAGCACTCCGAGGAGGACTTCCGCGGCCGGATCCAGGAGGCGGTCGAGTTCGGAGCGACCGAGATCTGCATGCAATCGGGTATCCACCCGGACTGGGGGCTGCCCGAATACGAGAAGTGGCTGAGGGTGGCCAAGGATGAGGCGCCGGAGCTCCACCTGCACGCCTACTCGCCGATGGAGGTCGCACACATGTGCGACGTCAGCGGCCTCTCCCCGCGGCACGTCTTCGACCGGCTGCGCGAGGCCGGCCTGGGATCGACACCGGGCACGGCGGCGGAGGTCCTGCACGACGGCGTCCGCGAGCGCATCTCGCCGAACAAGCTGCCCGTTGCGCGGTGGGTCGAGATCATCGAGGCATCACATGCGGAGGGGATCCGCTCGACCGTGACCGTGATGTTCGGCCACGTCGAGGAGCCGTGGGAGCTCGCCGAGCACATGCGCGTGGTCCGCGAGCTCCAGGAGCGCACCGGGGGCTTCACCGAGTTCGTCCCCCTGTCGTTCATTCCGTTCCACACGCTGCTCGGCCGAACCCACGGGGTCGAGGAGATCTCTCGCGAGGAGAACCTCAAGCACACCGCGGCGTTCCGGCTCGCGCTCGGCAAGACCGTCGGCAACCTCCAGGCGAGCTGGGTCAAGATGGGCCTCGACGCCGCCACCGAGTCTCTGCACTGGGGCGTCAACGACCTCGGCGGAACGCTGATGGAGGAATCGATCTCGCGGATGGCCGGCAGCTACCACGGCGTCAAGCTGACGCCGCCACAGCTCGTCGAGGCCGCGCATCGGGCGGGGCGGCCAGCGGCGGAACGGACGACGCTCTACGAGATCCGCCGGCGCTACGAAGTGCCGGTTGCTGCCGCGTGAGCATCGACCAGCCGATCGCAGATCGGGCACCATCGCTGTTCGCCGGCGTCGAGCCGCTCGAGGTGTTCGTCGAGTTGCTCGCCGAGATCGACATGCATACGTCGCCGACCGAGTTCTACGACCGGATCTGTGAAGCGATCTGCCGGCTGACCACGATGCGCCGCGCCGCGATCTTCATGGCCGACGCCGCGCGCCGAAGGGTCCGCGCGATCGGCTCCTACGGGATCCCGTTCGACCAGCTTTCGGGGATCAGGCCGACGCTCGTCAACACACCGATCGCGCAGCGTGCGCTGCTCGAGGACAAGGTGGTCGTGGTCTCGGAGCGGATCGAGGAGGAGGTTCCGCCCGAATACGCCAAGTTGCTCGGGATCACGACGCTCGTGTGCACGCCCCTGAGCGCCGGCGGCTATGCCTACGGGGTGATCTGCGCCGACCGCGGCGGTGGGCGGTTCGACCTCTCCGACGGCGAGCGCCACCTGCTGTGGACGCTCGGCAAGACTGCGGCGCTGGTCGCGGCGGCGCGCAACGTCACGCGCGCGCAGGAACGGACCCGGCGGCTCGGCGAACGCCTCGACCTCGCGCGCGAGATCCACGAGAGCGTGCTCCAGCGCCTGTTCGGCGTCTCGCTGGCGCTTGGTGCCGAGCAGCTCGACCGCGCCGAACGTGAGCGCTGCCGGATCGAGATGCAGGAAGCGCTTGCCGACCTGCGGCGCGCGCTGGAGCGCCCGCTTGCGCCGATTCCGGCGGAGACGGGCACGACGCTCGCAGCCGAGCTCGAGCGGGTCAGAAGGTCGCCGGGCATGTTCGTCGAGGTCGACTGGCGCGGCGAGTCGAGCGTGCCGGCCGACATCGAGCCGCTTGCGCAGTCGGTGCTCGCCGAGGCGCTTCGGAACATCGCCAAGCACGCCGACCCCACGCGCGTCGAGGTCGCGGTGGCGCGCGACCACGACGCGTTCACGCTCGAGGTCCGCAACGACGGCGCCGGCCCGGGCGCGGGAGACCCGGGAATGGGCCTGCGACTCGCCGCGTTTGAGGCGCTCCAGCAGGGCGGGGTGGTCGAGTTCGGGCCGTTCGACGAGGATCGGTGGCGGGTGCGACTGGCTGTGCCGCTCCAGCAGACACCGCGAGAGGCGGACCCGCTCGAGCCTGAGGAATTCTGATGGACGATCGCAGGCTCCGCGTGCTCGTGGTCGACGATCACGACGTCGTGCACTGGGGCTTCCGGGTGCTGCTCGGCGAGCAGCCGTGGGTCGAGCGGTTCTACCAGGCCCGAACCGGCGCGGAGGCGATCGCGCTGGCTCGCGCCCATAAGCCGCACGTCGCGCTTGTCGACCTGTTCCTGGCCAACGAGTCCGGCGCCGAGCTCAGCGGGACGATCCGCGAGGCATCGCCGGCGACGCGCGTGCTGTTGATCTCGGGCGCCGGGCGGATGTCGCCGGCCGCCGCCCGCGCGGCCGGAGCGTCGGGGTTCGTATCCAAGGACTGGGACGCGAGCCGGGTGGCGGCGGCCGTTCGTCGCGTCGGCCTCGGGATGACGACTTTCCCGCCCAAGGCGGAGCAACCCGCGCCGCTGCTAACCGAGCGCGAGCGCGAGGTGCTCGATCTGATCGCGGTCGGATCGACCAACCGCGAGATCGCGCAGCAGCTTTACCTCAGCCCGCACACGGTCAAGGAGCACACGAGCGCGCTGTATCGAAAGCTCCGCGCGCGCAACCGGGCCGAGGCCGTGCAGCGCGCCCAGCGGATCGGCTTGCTCGGCTGAGAGCTACTTATCGCGGGACGGGCGCATGAACCGCTCGAGCGCCGGCAGCTTGAGCGCGTGCGGGATGTAGCGCGACGCGAGCATGCTGACCCGCATCGGCAGTCCCGGCACGACTACGCGCTCGCCGTGATCGAGCCCTTCGACGCCGGCGCGGGCGGCGTGCTCGGACGAGATCAGCGTGCCGGGCACGGCCCGCTCGAATGACTTGCCGCTCGCCGTCTCCCAGCCCGCGATCTGCCAGAAGTCGGTCTCGACCGGGCCCGGGGCAAGCGTGGTGACGGTCACGCCGTGGCCGCGCATCTCCTGGTGGAGCGCCTCGGAGAAGGTGAGTACGTACGCCTTGGCGGCCGAGTAGCCGGCCGAGTACGGCATCGGCTGCATGCCGGCGGTGGAGGCCACGTTCAGGATCGCGCCGCGGCCGCGCTCCACCATGCCTTGCGAGAACACACGCGTGAGGTACACGACCGCCTCCACGAGCACGTGTACCTGTTCGAGCTCACGGTCCAGATCGGCGTCGTAGAACGGGCCGCTGGTGGCGAAGCCGGCGTTGTTGACGAGGATCTCGACCTCGAGCCCGAGCTCGTCGAGGCGGCCGGGAATCTTTCCTCGCGGGGCCGCTTTGCCGAGGTCGCACGGGATCGTCTCGACGCGCACCCCGCGCTGTTCGCTCAGCTCGTCGGCGAGCGCGGTGAGCCTCTCCTTCCGACGCGCGACCAGCACCAGATTGTGTCCGCGGGCAGCCAGCAGCTTGGCGATCTCGGCGCCGATTCCGGCCGATGCGCCCGTGATCAGGGCGGCGGATGAGGGTGATGGCTTGGGAAGGCTCAACGCTGTTGGGACCCGCCAGACGGGACACTCGGGCTCTCCCCCCGAACGGGGGGAAGTCCGTTATGCGCCTGTATCCGGACCGGTGCTGCCGCGTAGGGTGATAGCAGAATGGGAGTAACTGCGATCCTGTTTCCAGGTCAGGGCAGCCAGACCCCGGAAATGCGCGAAACCGTGTCCCGGGTACGCCCGGATCTTCTCTCGCTCGTCGAGCGAATCGTCGGCGAGGACCCGTTCGCGCGCGCCGAGGAGGGCACGCGCTACGCCCAGCCGGCGATCTTCTGCGCAAGCCTGGCGGGGTGGGAGGCGCTAGGGCGGCCCTCCGGAGATTTCATGGCGGGCCATTCACTCGGAGAGCTCGCCGCGCTGGTCGCGGCCGGTTGCCTGACCGAGCGCGACGGGCTCGAGCTCGTGGCGCTGCGCGGCCAGCTGATGGAGGAGTCCGGCGAGCGCGCCGGCGACGGCGGGATGCTCGCGCTGCTCGGCGCCGGCGCCGCCGACCGCGCCGGCGAGCTGGCGGACGGGCACGGCCTGGCCGTGGCCAACGACAACTCTCCCCAGCAGGTCGTGCTGTCAGGTGACCGCGGGTCGTTCGACGCCGCGAGTGCCGCCGCCAAGGAGCTCGGGCTCCGGCCGATGGACCTGCCCGTCACCGGAGCGTTCCACTCGCCGATGATGGCCGAGGCGGTTCCGCCGTTCGTGACCGCGCTCGAACGCATCGAGGTGTCGCCGCCGCACGGTGTGACAGTTTTCTCGGCAGTGACCGCCGCGCCGTTCGAGGACGTCCGCGCGCAGCTCGCGCAGGCCTTGACGATGCCCGTCCGGTGGCGCGAGACGCTGCTGGCGATGCGCGAGCGCGGCGCCGAGCGGTTCGTCGAGGTCGGGCCCGGACGGGTGCTGACCGGGCTGGTCAAGCGAACGCTCAAGGACGTGGAGCTTGCCCATGCTTGATCCGAGCGGGATTCACGAGTATCTGCATCCCGCCGGCCAGGGTGTCGCGGCGGCGCTTGCCCCGGCGCGACCGGCGATGCTGTCGGTCGCCGCGGAAGTTCCATCCGCGCGGGTGACCACGGCGGAGCTGGCCGAGCGCCTCGGGGTCAGCGAGGACTGGATCGTGTCGCGGACGGGCATTCGCGAGCGCCCGGTGGCGGCGCCGGACGAGCGGCTGTCGGACTTCGCGGCGGCCGCCGGTCGGCAGGCGCTGGCGCGCGCGGGCGTCGATCCGAGCGACGTGGATCTGGTGCTCGTGGCGACTCTGACACAGGACGAGCTGATGCCGAACGCGGCGCCGGTCGTCGCCCATGAGATCGGGGCCGTTCACGCCGGGGCGATCGACCTCGGCGCCGCCTGCACCGGGTTCCTGTCGGGGGTCTCGCTCGGCGCCGCTCAGATCGAAACGGGACGCGCCGAGTGCGTGCTGTTGATCGGCGCGGACTTCACCACGCGGATCGTCGACTGGGACGACAAGCGGACCGCGCCGCTGTTCGGCGACGGCGCGGGCGCGGCAGTGCTCGGCCCCGCCACCGGTGAGGTTGGCTCGATCGGGCCGATCGTGCTCGGCGCCGACGGCTCCGGCGCCCCCGCGATTCAGATCGCACACGAGGATCGCAAGCTGCGGATGGACGGCCCCGAGGTCTATCGCCACGCGGTGGCGCGGATGGGACAGGCGACGGTGGCCGCAGTCGAAGGCGCCGGCCTGGCGCTGGAGGACATCGATCTGTTCGTCTATCACCAGGCCAACGGAAGGATTCTCCGGGCGCTCGCGGAAAAGCTTCAACTTCCGTCCGAGCGCGTCGTGGATTGCATCGAGAACCTGGGCAACTCCTCAGCGGCCACGCTGCCGCTGGGGCTCGTCTTCGCCGAACGGCAGGGCTGGTTGAAGCCGGGCTCGCGGGTCCTCCTCAGCGCGTTCGGCGCGGGATTTACCTGGGGTGCGGGCGTGATCGAATGGGGAGGCCCTGACAATGGCTGAACCCGCGCCGCAGCGAGAAGGCTCAGCACTCGTCACCGGCGCTTCGCGCGGAATCGGCGCCGCGATCGCTCGCTCGCTCGCTCGCGATGGCTGGCGAGTCGGTGTCAACTACCGCTCCGATCGTTCGGGGGCCGAGGCCGTGGTGAGCGCCATCGAGAGCGAGGGCGGCGTCGCGGTCGCGCTGGGCGCGGATGTCGCTGACCCGGGTGCGCCCGACGAGCTGTTCGGAGCTCTCGAGTCCCACTTCGACGGTCCCGTCCTTGTACTGGTCAACAATGCCGGGATCAGCCGGGACGATCTCACTCCCTCGCTCGGCGACGAGGAATGGGACTCGGTGCTCCAGACCAATTTGACCGCGGCGTTCCGGCTGACACGCCGCGCTCTGAAGGCGATGCTCCGCGCTCGCTCGGGGCGAATCGTGAACATCTCCTCCGCGGTTGCCTTGCGCGCCAATCCCGGGCAAGCGAACTACTCCGCCTCGAAGGCCGGTCTGATCGCGCTGACCAAGACCTCGGCGGTCGAGGTTGCGCGCCGCGGGGTTACCGTCAATGCGGTCGCACCCGGACTGATCGACACCGAGTTCATCGGCGGAGCGTCGAAGGAGATACTCCAGGCGATTCCCGCCCGGCGCCTAGGAACTCCGGACGAGGTCGCGGCGTGCGTGCGCTTCCTGACTTCCGACGAAGCCAGCTACGTCACCGGCGCGGTGCTCACCGTCGACGGTGGCTTGGCGGCATAAGAACCACTGACAACTGAAAGGAGACCAATCCATGGCAACCGTTACCGCCGAACAGGTCGAGGCCCGCGTCGTCGAGACGCTCGCTAGCTTCGGCCCGGACGCTGACCAGATCAGCCGCGGCTCCACGTTCGAGGAGCTCGACATCGACTCGCTCGACCTCGTCGAGCTGGCGCAGGTCGTCGAGGACGACTACGGCGTCGTGCTCAAGGGCGAGGACATGAAGGAGCTAAAGACGGTCGGCGACGCGATCGACCTGATCGTCAGCCGGGCGGAGTAGAGCCGGGTCTCAGTGAGCGATATGCAGTCAAACGGCCGGCCCGCGCGACGTAAGGTCGTGATCACGGGGCTGGGCGCTGTCACGCCGTTGGGCGTCGGCGCCGAGGCCCTGTACTCGCGCTGGGCGTCCGGCGAGTGCGGGATCCTCGATGGCGCCGGCGCGTGCACGGACTTCGAGCCGAGCGAGGTGCTGACGGTCAAGGAGATCCGCCGGCTCGACCGGTTCTCGCAGCTCGCGCTCGTCGCCGCGGGCGAGGCGATCGCCGACGCGGGATGGGATGGCGACCTGCCGTACGACCCGATGCGCCTCGGTTGCATCCTCGCCACCGGGATCGGCGGGATCCAGACGATCGAGCTGCAGCACGACGTGCTCCGCGACCGCGGTCCGGCCCGGATGTCTCCGCTCGGGATCCCGGCGCAGATGCCGAACGCGGCCGCCGCGGCGGTGTCCATGAAGTTCGGGCTCAAGGGCCAGATGTACAGCGTCGTCTCCGCCTGCTCGAGCGGGGCGCACGCGATCGGCTGCGCGCTGCGGATGATCCAGTACGACGACGCGGACGCGGTCGTCGTCGGCGGCGCCGAGGCTACGCTCACACCGTTCGGGTTCGGCAGCTTCAACTCGATGCAGGCGCTGTCGCCGACCGGGATCTCGCGGCCGTTCGACGCGCGCCGCGACGGGTTCGTGATGGGCGAGGGCGCCGGCGTGCTCATCCTCGAGAACGCCGATGCGGCGGCGGCCCGGGGCGCGAACGTGCTCGGTGAGGTGACCGGGTACGGCTCGACGTCGGATGCTTACCACCTGACCGCGCCCGAGCCGAGCGGCGCAGCCGCCACACGGGCGATCGAGCTGGCGCTCAACGATGCGGGTATCGGTCCCGACGAGGTCGACTACATCAACGCGCACGGGACGTCCACGCAACTGAACGACGCCGCCGAGACCGCGGCGCTGAAGCGCGCGCTTGGCGAAGAGCGGGCCTACAAGATCCCGATCTCCTCGACCAAGTCCGCGATCGGGCACCTGCTCGGGGCCGCAGGCGCTGTGGAGGCGGTCGCCACCGTGAAGACCTTGTCCACGCGGGTGATCCCGCCTACGGTGGGCTACGAGGTGCCCGATCCCGACTGCGATCTCGACTACGTCCCCGGCGAGGCGCGCCCGCTGGTCCTCTCGAACGGCCATCCGCCGGTCGCGATCTCGAACTCGTTCGCGTTCGGCGGCCACAACGTCACGCTGGTCTTCAGGGGCTCGGAATCGTGAGCGCGACCATCGAACGCGAGCAGGCTCGGCGGCTGGATCCGCTGGAACGGCTCGAAGCCTTGTGTGACCCCGGGAGTGTGCGGCCGCTCCGCTCGCGCGTGATCTCGCGCCGGCTGGGCGCCCGTGCCGTGCCTGGAGACGGCGTCCTGGGCGCCACCGGAAGCGTCGACGGCCGGCCGATCGCGTGCTATGCGGAGGACGGCTCGTACCTGGGCGGATCGCTCGGTGAGCAGCACGCGGACACGATCGTTCGCGTGTTGAAGACCGCCGAGCGCGCGCGGATTCCGGTGGTCGCATTCGTGGAGTCGGGAGGCGCCCGGATGCAGGAGGGCCAGGCCGCGCTCGCGGGGTATGGCCGGATCTTCCGCCATACCGTCGGTCTGACCGGCGTGGTCCCGCAGATCTCGGTCGTGTCCGGCGCATCGGCCGGCGGCGGTGCCTATTCCCCGGCGCTCACAGACCTGATCATCATGACCGAGGACGCCGCGATGTTCCTCACCGGGCCCGGCGTCGTCCGCGACGCGCTCGGCGAGGAGATCGACGCCGTCTCGCTCGGCGGCCCGCGCGTGCACGAGCACAACGGCGTGTGTCATCTGGTCGAGCACGACGAGTTGTCCGCGGCTTCGCGGGTGCGCGAGTTGCTCTCCTATCTCCCGTCGTCTGCGGGCGCCGCATTGCCTGTGGTCGATCCAGTGGGTTCGGAGCTTGATGATCCGGGAACGGTGGTGCCGTCCGAGCCGAGGCGCGCGTACGACGTGCGCGACGCGCTGCGGGGGATCGTCGACGCGGGCTCGCTGCAGGAGCTGTGCCCGCGGTGGGCGCGCAACGTGGTGACTACGCTCGCTCGGATCGAAGGGCGGCCGGTCGGAATCGTGGCCAATCAGCCGCACCACCTCGGCGGCGTGCTCGACGCGGAGGGCTCCGAGAAGGCAGCGCGGTTCGTAACGTTCTGCGACTCGTTCCGGTTGCCGCTGATCGCCGTGGTCGACACCCCCGGCTTCATGCCCGGCTCAAAGCAGGAGCGCGCGGGCGTGATCAGGCACGGAGCGTCGCTGGTACGTGCCTTCGCCGCCGCGCGGGTCCCGAAGCTGACGGTGGTCCTGCGCAAGTCGTACGGCGGTGCGTACATCACGATGAACTCGCGCGACCTCGGCGCCGACCTGGTCCTGGCCTGGCCCGAGGCCGAGCTCGGGATCATGAGCGCCCGCGGCGCGGTCGGAGTCGTCAACCGCCGGGAGCTCCGCGCCGCCGCCGACGTCGAGGTGGAGCGGACGCGCCTGGCGGACGAGTACTTCGACGAGCACCTGCGGGCCGACGCGGCCGCCGCGTCCGGGTTCGTCGACGAGCTGATCGAGCCGGCGGAAACGCGCGAGCGGCTTGCCGGCGCGCTGTGGACGCTCGGCGACGCGCGTGCTCGCTAGCGAGGCGCCGTGATCCTCGAGGGCAAGAAGCTCGTGATCACGGGGGTGATCACGAAGGACTCGATCGCGTTCCACGCGGCTTCGCGCGCGCTCGAGGAGGGGGCATCGATCGTGCTGACGAGCTTCGGGCGGGCACGGCGGATGACCGAGCGGGCCGCCAAGCGGCTGTCCTCCGAGGTTGACGTGCTCGAGCTCGATGTGAACAGCACCGACGATCTATCCGCGTTGACGTCGTCGCTCCGGGAGCGGTGGGGGTCGGTGGACGGTGCGCTCCACGCGATCGCGTTCGCGCCCGAGGACGCCCTGGGTGGGCGATTCATGACCACGCCGGCGGAGAGCGCCGCCGCCGCTTTCCAGACGAGCGCATTCTCGTTCAAGGCGCTGGCGGCTGCTTTGGAGCCGTTGATGGGCGCTCGGTCGAGCGTCGTTGGGCTCGACTTCGATGCGACCGTGGCGTGGCCGATCTACGACTGGATGGGCGTCGCCAAGGCCGCGCTCGAGTCGGTGTCGCGGTACTTGGCGCGTGATCTCGGGCCGCGCGGGATCCGCGTGAACCTGGTCTCGGCGGGGCCGCTTGGGACGGTGGCGGCGCGCGGCATTCCGGGTTTCGATGGTTTGGCCGCGCTGTGGCAGGCGCAGGCGCCGCTCGGCTGGGACATCGAGGACCCGGCGCCGGTCGCCGACACGATCTGCTTCCTGCTATCGGACTACGCGCGCGCGATCAGCGGCGAGATTGTGCATGTCGACGGCGGTTTTCACGCGGTCGGCGCTCCGGCGCAGGGCTAGCGCGGCGCACGTTTGTTGGACGTTCTGTAGCCCGGGCGGGGGCTAGCCTGGGTGACGTGGTGGATCGCTGGCTCGCCAACGACCGGCTCGTGCGCGTGTCCGCGCTGCTCGGCGCCGTCGCGATCGCGTTCTCCAGCATCCTCGTCCGGCTGAGCCACGCCTCGCCGTCGACGGCGGCGATCTTCAGGTGCGCGTTCGCACTGCCGATCCTCGGCCTCCTGGCGTGGCTCGAGGATCGCCGGTTCGGAGGGCGGCCGTGGTCCCAGCGCCGCATCGCCGTGGCCGCCGGAGTCTTCTTCGCCGCCGACCTGATCCTGTGGCACCACTCGATCGACGACGTCGGCGCCGGCCTCGCCACCGTGCTCGCGAACATACAGGTCGTGCTCGTGCCGCTTGTGGCGTGGGCCGTGCTCGCCGAGCGCCCGAACCGTCGCGTGTTGTCGGCGCTGCCGATCGCGCTGGTCGGCGTGCTGCTGATCTCCGGAGTGCTCGAGCAGCACGGCGCGTACGGGCGAGCCCCAGGCCGCGGCGCGGCGTTCGGGCTCGCGGCCGGGATCGCCTACGTGGGCTTCCTGCTGCTGCTCCGGCGCAGCAATTCGGACCTTCGGAGAGTGGCCGGGCCGCTGTTTGACGCGACCGCCACCGCGACTGTGGTCGCCATCGTGGCCGGCGTGATCATCGGCGACGCCGACCTGACGCCCGCGTGGCCTGGCGTCGGGTGGCTGATCGTGCTCGCGCTGACCTCGCAGGTGATCGGCTGGCTGCTGATCACGACGTCGCTGCCGCGCCTGCCCGCGGCGATCACCTCGCTGACGCTGACCGTCCAGCCGGTTGGCTCGGTGGCACTCGCCGCGTTGATCCTCGGCGAGGACCCGAGCTCCCTCCAGCTCGCCGGCGTGCTGCTCGTGCTCTGCGCCCTGCTGACCGCAACGCCGGGCGCGCGCGTCCTAGCGGAACAGGTCCTCCGCTTCCGGTCGGATCATCGCCGCCGCACCGGGCCCGTCCTCAGCGCTGACGTGACGGTCGGCGCCGCTCACGACGACCACGGGTAGCGCTCCGTCCTTGGTTCGCGCCAAGTCCGCTGCCGCCGCGAGTTCGTCGGCGACGGCGATCCAGGTCGCCTTGAGCTCGCGCCCGACGGTGTCGGTGCGCCCGCGCCAATCTTCGAGCGGGGCGAGGCCGGCGCACCCGATCGCGACGTCGACCTGCCCGCGGCGCCAGGCCCGCCCGAACGAGTCGGTGATGACGATCGCGGGGTTCGCGTTGGTGAGGTTTCGTATGCGGGCGCGGAGGGCTCGCGCCGACGCGTCGGGGTCGCGGGGGAGAAGGACGAGCGTCTCCTCGCCGGGGACGTTGGAGGCGTCGACGCCCGCGTTAGCGCACACGAACCCGTGATGTGTGACGCAAATCAGAACGCCGTGCGACGCGCGCCGAACCTCGCGGGACTCGTCGAGGACGACTTGGACGTGGCGCGGGTCCTTGCCGAGCTCGGTCGCAAGCTGTACCGCTTGGTCACTCGGGTGCACGTCGGCGAGCGCGCGGAGACGGCCCTCGGCCTTGGACACGACCTTGTGCGCCGTCACGAGAACATCGGTGTCGGTGAGCGGCGGTGTCCGACTAGGGTGGCTTTCGATCGCGGTCGCAATCAGCGCCGCCAGGTCGTCGCCGGGGACGACCTCTGGCAGTCCTTCGACGGCAGTCACGCTGAGCGCGGGCGCCACTAGGAGCGGGCTCGCATCAGCTGGTTGAGCATGCCGCGAGTATGAGCGGCGCCGCCGCGGATTTCGGTCAGGCGTCGCTGCAGCGCCTCGAGGTCGTCGGGCGTGTCGACGTCGAGCGCCAGGCTCGACACCTCGACCACCTCCGCAGCTACGCCGGCCGCCTCCGCATCGGCCTCGTGGCGACGGCGGCTGTCCGGGCCGAAGCTCGGCGCGAGCGCATCCGGCGGCGCGAGCAGCAGCGCATTGGTGCCGGTGCCATGCCGGTCGGGCACGATCAGCGCCGAGCGCTCGCTGGCGGCCGGGCGTGAGAGCAGCTCCTCGACCTCCTTTGGGTCAAGCAGGGGACAGTCGCCCGGGACGAGCAGAACCCGCTCGATCCCGTCCTCGAGGGCGGCTTCTATACCTTTCGTGGCAGCGGAGTTGTGTCCCCGCTCGTCGTCCTCGACGATCGTGGCCCCGTACCCGGCGCCGATCCGCTGGGCCACGCGGTCGCCGCTGACGACGACGATCTGCTCGAGCGCCGGAACGCGCCGAAGCGCCACCAGCACGTCGGCGAACATGGCGTCGACGAGCGCGCGCCGGTCGGCGGCGCTGAGCTCGTGCGCCAGCCGTTGCTTGGCGTGCGAGAAGCTTTTGATGGGCAGGATCGCGAGGGTCTGCATGGCGCGGGACGGTACCTACCCAAACGCGAGCGCGAAGCGAAGCGTCTCGTCGGCGAGGCGGCGCCGGTCGGCCGGCGTGTCCATGAGCACGTCGGTTTCGAGGCTTGGGACGGTGGTCGCTCGCTGATCTGCGATCAGGCCGTCGATCACCCCCTCGTAATGGGCGGCGATTCCATCGCTGGTCAGCGGCTGGCCGCTCCACGCCATGAACGCCGCGGTGGGTCCCTTGACGACGGCACCGGCGACGAGCGGGCTCATGGCGACCACGGGTGCGGGGCTGCCTTTGATCGCGGTCCTGATGCCGGGCACAGCCAGGATCGGGCCGATCGAGATGACCGGGTTCGACGGGCCGATCACGATCGCCTGGGCGGTGGCGAGCGCCTCGTCTATCTCGGGCGTGGGTCTGGCGTTCTTCGCCCCGCGAAAGTCGACTTCCTGGACCGGCCCGGCGCCGCCGGACCTGATCATGTACTCCTGGAACGGCCACCAGCGGTCTTTCGCCATCACTTTTGTACGCACGGGCGAGTCGCTCATGGGCAGGATCCGGCCGCGCGCGCCGAGGGCTGTTGCGATTGCGGCGTGAGCATCAGTGAGGCGGGTTCCTTGTTCCAGCAGGCGGGCGCGTTCGATCCCGATCGCGAGGTCCTCGTCGCCCAGGTTGAACCAGACGTCGACGCCCAGGCGCCTGAGCCCGTTCATCACCCCGAACGTGTCGCCGGCGAGGCCCCAACCGCGCTCGTCGATCCGGTCCGCGAGCCAGAACGTGACGAGGTCGGGATCGGGCGACACGTACGCGCCGTAGATCTCGATGTCGTCGCCGGTGTTCGCGATCACGACGAGCTCGTCGGAGCCGACCACATCGAGCATGCCGCGCGCGAGCTTGGCGCCGCCGGTCCCGCCGGCGAGAACGACGACCGGCCCGGTCAATGCGAGTTCAGCCCGGTGATCTTGATCCCTGCGCGGACCTTGTTGCGGACGTTGATCGATATGAGCAGCGGCGTGAGCGTCTCCACGATCCGGGCCATCTCGAGCGGGCCGCAGTCGACCGGGCGGAGCCCATCGATCTGCGTAACGAGTTCGGCCACCTTGGCCTTGTCGTCGCGTCGGTCGCCGCAGATCAGGACGTCCTCGTCGAGCTTGTGGTCGAGGTCGCTGAGGAGTGCGGCGCTGACCGTGTGGAATGCGGACACCACGTTGACGCCTTCGGGGGCCATCTCCTGGGCCTGTTGTGCCGCCGAGCCCTGCCACACGCCGAGCGTCCGGGTGGCCTTGCCGCTGACGGCGGCGGCGAGCGGAACGGTGGCGTCGACGAGCAGCTGCCCGGGCCTGAGAACCCCTTTCAGGTTCGTGAGCGTCTCCGACTGGCTCCGGAACGGAACGCTCAGGATCACGATCTCGGAGTCCCGGACCGCCACGGTGTTCTCGGCCGCGGCGCACGAGGCCCCGGGGACCTGTTCCGCGTGGCGCTTCGCGGCCTCCTGCGCCCGGCCCGCGTCGCGCGAACCGATCACGATGGGAACGCCGGCGCGGCCGAGCCTCACGGCGAGCCCGAACCCGAGCGCGCCGGTGCCTCCAACTATGCAGACGGGGCTTTCGGGCAAGGCGGGGGAGTGTATGGGCTACGGTTTGGAGACATGGGGGTGAGGGCGTGGTAAGGGTTGTTCGAGGTCTGGTGCCGTCCGTGGTTGCGGTGCTGGTAGTCACGGCCGCCGCGCTCGGCGCCAGCAGCGTGCCCGCCCAGCCGCTCGGCGTACAGGCAGCGTCCCTGACTCAGGTGGGCCAGGATCTCGTCTGGCAGGTTGATCTCACGCACTCGTTCTCGCCCGGCGGGCTGCGCCGGAACCACGAGTCGCTGTGCCTGCTGATCGAGCGCGCCACGAGCGGGTCGGTCGTCGGTCAGGTGTGTCTCGCGGGGCCTCGGCCCGACTCGCCCTCGCCCTCGGTGTTGTATTCGCCGATTACGCGGGTTGGCCCCGGTCCCTCCGTCTCGATCGCCGCGACCGTAACGCGGTCGAGCGACCGGGAGCTGACGGCAAGCTTCCTCCCGTCGAGCATCGGGCTTCAGTATCGCCCGCTCCGCTGGCAGGTCCTCAGCACGGCTCGTGTGCCGGGGTGCACTCCTGCGGCACGCGTCACGTCGATGTGCTCGACGCTATTCCCGGCAACACCCGCGGTGGTCGTGTTGCACATTCCGCGCCTGGTCGGCTGCGTCCCTTCCGGGCCCGACTGGGTGTTTACGGGCCCGCGCAAGCTCCGCGAGGTCGCGTTGACGTTCGACGATGGTCCCTGGGACACCCCGCCGACCGCGGAGTTCGTTCAGGAGCTCGCGCGTCTCCACGCGCCGGCGACGTTCTTCGAGATCGGCGAGCAAATCCCGGAGTACGACCCGCATGGCACGGTCGAGCGGGAGATGCTCGCGGACGGGGACATGATCGGCGACCACACCTGGAGTCATCCCGACATGCTCGGTCTGTCGCCTTCCGGGCAGCGGCAGCAACTCTCGCTCGCCGCCGATGCGATCAGGAAGGCGACTGGCGGGTTCGAGCCATGCCTGTTCCGAGCGCCCGACGGCGCCGTCGATCCGTCGCTGCTCAAGCTGGTGCGCTCGATGGGGTTCACGACGATCCAGTGGGACATCGACCCGCGCGATTGGGCGCTGCCGGGAGAGAGCGAGATCATCGACAACGTGCTCGACAACGCGCACAACGGAGGGATCATCGAGGAGCACTTCGGTGGCGGCCCGCGCTACGAGACGCTCGATGCGTTGCCCCAGGAGGTGGCCGGGTTGCGCAAGCGTGGCTATCAGCTCGTGACGCTGACCCAGATGCTCGGCTACAAGCTCGTGTATCGCTAATTCCTAGAATCGGACTCGTGAGCGACTTGCCCGCGAGCGTCCGGATCCGCGAGGTCGGCCCCCGGGACGGCTTCCAGAACGAGCCTGAGGTGATCCCGACCGCGGACAAGGTCCGCCTGATCGAGATGCTGGGGGCGACCGGGCTTCAGCGGATCGAGGTGACGAGCTTCGTTCGGCCCGACGTGATCCCGCAGCTGGCCGACGCATCGGAGGTGCTCTCGTCGGTTTCTCTCCCTTCCGGGGTCGCGGTCAGCGTGCTGATCCCGAACGAGCGTGGCCTGGAGCGAGCACTGCCGTGGCGGGATCGGTTCGACGAGATCAATGGCTTCCTGTCGGCGTCCGAGACGCACAATCAGAAGAACGTCGGGCGGTCCGTGGCGGAGTCTTTGAGTGGCTTGGAGCGCACGTTCGCGCGGGCGGTGGCGGAGGGCCTGCGATGCGAGGGGGTGATCTCGACGTCGTTCGGCTGCCCATACGAGGGCCATGTGCCGGTCGATCGGGTCTTGGATGTCGCTTCTGCTCTGGTCGATTTTGGGGCCGTTGAGGTCGGGTTTGGCGACACGACCGGGATGGCCAACCCGGTACAGGTGCGCTCCTTCTTCGAGACCGCACGGGATCGGCTGCCCGGCGTGGAGCTGACCGCGCACTTCCACAACACCCGGGGACAGGGCCTCGCCAACGTGCTGGCGGCGCTCGAGGCGGGCGTCGAGAGCTTCGAGTCGAGCTTCGGCGAGCTCGGCGGCTGCCCGGTGCCGGCGGGCGCCACCGGGAACATCGCCACCGAGGACCTGGTATCGATGCTCCACGAGATGGGCATCTCGACCGGAATCGACTTGGCCGCGCTGATCGCAGTCTCGCGCGCGGTGCAGCAGGTACTCGGACGCCCGCTGGGGAGCCACGTCCTGCTCGCGGGGCCCGTGTCGTGGGAGGCCGCGAGTTGACCGGAGTCGAGCACGGCGATCCGTTGGAAGCCGCGGTCGCGCGGGCGCGCGCCGGGGGTCCGGAGCGCCACCGCGACAAGGCCGTGTCGCAGGGCAAGCTCCCGGTGCGCGAGCGGGTCGCGCGGCTCTTGGACGCCGGCTCGTTCGCGGAAGAGGGACTCCTCGCCGGATGGCAAGAGGACGGGCTCGGCGCTGAGGGTGTCGTAACCGGGGTCGGCACGATCGCCGGTACGCCGGTGGCGGTGATGGCCAACGACCCGACGGTCAAGGCCGGGTCGTGGGCGCCGAAGACCGTCGAGAAGATCGTGCGGATCCAGGAACGCGCGCTGTCGCTGAGGATCCCGCTCGTCTACCTGGTCGACTCGGCCGGGGCGCGGATCAACGAGCAGGTGCAGATGTTCCCCGGGCGGCGCGGCGCAGGCAGGATCTTCTTCAACCAGGTGCGTATGTCCGGGGTCGTTCCGCAGGTGTGCGTCCTGTTCGGGCCGTCCGCCGCGGGTGGCGCATACATCCCTGCGTTCTGCGACATCGTGATCATGCGTGACGGCAACGCCTCGATGTATCTCGGGTCGCCGCGGATGGCCGAGATGGTGATCGGCGAGAAGGTGACGCTCGAGGAGATGGGCGGCGCGCGGATGCATACCTCGCGCAGCGGGGTCGGCCACGCTCTGGTGGGCAGCGACGAGGAGGGGATCGATTTCGCGCGGCGATACCTGGGGTACTTCCCGTCGTCGTTTCTGGGCGAGCCGCCGGCGGCCGCGCCTGCCGCGCCGGCGCCGTCGTCGGATCTGTCGATCCGCGAGCTGATTCCGCCGGACGAGAACAAGCCGTTTGACATGCGATCGCTGATAGATGCTTTGGTGGACGGTGGGTCCTTTTTGGAGATTCACGCGCGGTGGGCCCGAGAGGTGATCGTCGGCTACGCCCGGCTCGACGGCCGCGCCGTGGGGATCGTCGCCAACCAGCCGAAGGTGAAGGGCGGCGTGCTGTTCGTCGACTCCTCCGACAAGGCCGCGCGGTTCATCTGGACGTGCAACGCGTTCAACATCCCGCTGCTGTTCCTCGCGGACGTGCCCGGGTTCATGATCGGCACCCAGGTCGAGCGCGAGGGCATCATCCGGCACGGCGCGAAGATGATCAGCGCCGTATCCGAGGCGAACGTGCCGAAGATCTCGGTGATTGTCCGCAAGGCCTACGGTGCCGGCCTGTACGCGATGGCCGGGCCGGCGTTCGACCCTGACTGCTGTCTCGCGCTACCGACGGCGTCGATCGCGGTGATGGGCCCTTCCGCCGCTATCAACGCGGTCTATTACAACCAGCTACAGGCAATCTCCGACGAGGGCGAGCGCGCCGCACGGACGGAGGAGCTGCGACGTGAGTACGCCGAGGACATCGACATCCTGCACCTCGCCTCCGAGCTCGTGATCGACGCCGTGATCCAGCCGGAGGATCTCCGCTCCGAGCTGATCCGGCGTTTCGCTCTCGCGGCCGGCAAGCACCGGGAGTGGCCGGACAAGAACAATCCGGTCACGCCCGTGTAGCGCCTGTCAGCGAGGCGATGAGCGTGAGGCCGAGCACGATTGCTCGGTTCAGCGCGTCGTCGTCGATTTGCTCCGGGGTGTCGGCTCGCTGGTGAGAGCATGGGGCGAGCCCGCGATCGTCCAGGCAGCCGATCGCGATCGCCGGCAGGCCGGTGGCGCGTGCGGGGAGCGCCGGCGTCGTGCCCCGGCCGCGGTTGGCCGTCGCGCTCGTCTGCTGTGCGAGCGTTTGTAGGCTCCGTGCGTAGCGAAGCGGCACCAGGCGGCCATCGCTAGACCACCACGCCGGGTGTCCCGCGCCAGAGGCCGCGATCCCGAGCACCGCTACGTTTGCGTGTCTCAGCTCTTGCTTGCGGGTCCTCAGGTATCGGTGGAGGCCGATCTGCTCGTCCTGGCCGGCGCCCTGGAGCACGAGCTCTAGCCCGACGGCAGGGGTGTCGGCCGGGTCGGCGCCGACACGGGCCGCCCCCAGCGTCCGCGTGAGTTCTAATGCGACCGCTATGCCGGCGGCGTTGTCGCCGGCGCCGGGGCCGTAGCCGGCGCTGGAGGCGTCGAGGAGCAGCGCCAGCGCGAGGACGAGCGCCACCGCCGGGGGCAGCTGGAGGACACCGAGCGCGTGCGGGGGGTGATGTTGCGTCAAGCGAACGATCGCGATCGCAAGCTCGTAGGCGATCGCGAGCACGAGCCACGCGAGCCAGCCGGGCGCGATGCCGCCGGTGGCGCGTCGAAGCCGGGCCGCGGTGGCGCGGACTGGGTCTCGGTAGATAAGGCCGGTCCGGCCGGCGTCGTAGTTCGCGGTCACGATCAGGCGCGCCGGCGGGGCAGGTCCCGGCCCCGATCCCGATCCCGGGGGCCGAGCCGCGGAGATCACGTTTTGACTCGCGCGCTCCGGGGTCAGCCGGCGTCCGAGCGACCTTCCGGCCACGTCGTCCGCGATCGTCGAGACGAGCGCCACCGCGAGCAGCACCACGCCGATCGTCGGGTGACTCACCGACACCAGGCTGCCCACGAGCGCGAGCGCGACGTGCCACGCGTGCGCCAGCGCCCAATTCGGACGGCACCAGAACGTCTCGATCCGGACTCGCTGGCGGTCCGCGACCAGCTCACGGGCCAGCCACTGGGCCGCCCGCCGCTCAGCGTCGGTTCCCGGGCCACGGCCCGGGAACGCCGCGAGCGCCGTGATCGTCTCCCGTGGCCGCATCGGCGCCGGATGATCGCAGCCCGGAATCCGATAGAACCCGGTTGGATGACTGCGGACGACGAGCGGCAACTGCTCGCGGTGGCGCGGGAGGCGGCTGTCGCAGCCGCCGACGAGTTGCGCCGGCGCTACGCCGGGCCTGCCCGCGGCGTGCGCTCCAAGAGCGGGCCGACCGATCTGGTCTCCGACGCCGACCTCGCCGCCGAGGCGGCGATCCGGTCCGTGCTCGGCGCTCGCAGACCGGGCGATGCGATCCTCGGTGAGGAGGGTGGCGAGACGGGGGAGGGGGAGTTTCGCTGGGTCGTCGATCCCCTCGACGGGACGATCAACTACCTCTACCGGATCCCCGCTTTCGCGGTCAGTATCGCCGTCGAGGACTCGAGCGGGACGATCGCGGGCGTGGTCCTCGACCCGATCTCCGAGGAGTGCTTCGAGGCGACCCGGTCCGGCGAGCCGACGCTGAACGGGGAGCCGATCCACCACGACGCCCGCGCCGAGTCACTCGACCTCGCAATGGTCGCCACGGGGTTCAACTACGACGCGGCCGTGCGAGTCCGCCAGGCCGACGTCTTGCAGCGGCTGATCCCGCGCGTTCGCGACATCCGGCGCGTCGGGGCGGCCGCGCTCGATCTCTGCTGGTGTGCTTGTGGTCGGTACGACGCGTACTTCGAGCGAGGCTTGAACCCATGGGATGTCGCCGCCGGCAGCCTGGTCGCGTCTCGCGCCGGACTCGTGGTCCGCGATCTCGTCGCGGCCGAGGGGGAGCCGGCGGGGACGGTGGCGGCGCCCGCCGAGCTGTTCGACGAGCTGCTCGGGCTGATCCTGGGCTAGGAGCGCCGGCGGTCGTGCGACCGGTCGCGGTGCGTGCTGGATTTGGGTGCACTGTGGACAAAATCCAACAACCCGTGGTGACGTGTCGTCGCGGA
>CAWJXO010000031.1:0-81800 GCA_963846765.1 uncultured Solirubrobacterales bacterium | reverse complement strand
TCGACGTAGTCACTCTCGAGCGCTTCGATCATCGCGCCGCGGACCATCCGGAAGATGTAGGGGGCGATCACCAGTGACAGCGTCGCGATCGGCAGGATCAGCGCGTTGATGTCGGACAGCGGCGAGGTACCCGGCGGGATCGTCGATACCGCGGGGAGGATGTGGAAAACGTTCACCGAGAAAAGGATCACCAGAGCGATTGCGACCACGAACTCGGGAAGCGCGGTGATCGTCAGCGCGATCACCGACGCGACATGGTCAAACAGTCTGTCGCGGCGAGCCGCGGCGATCAGCCCGAGGATGCCCGCGAACAGGGTGCCGATGATTCCGGCTCCGATCACGAGCACCGCGGAGTTTTCAAGGCGCGGCCCGATCAGCGAGGACACCTTCTCGCCGTTGGCCAGCGAGGTCCCGAAGTTGCCCTGCAAGACGCCGCCGATCCAGCTTCCGTACTGGCTGGTCAGCGGTTGGTTGAGGTGCAGTTGTGCCTCGAGCGCCGCCAACCGCTGCGGTGTGGCGCTGTGTCCGAGCACGGCGTAAGCCGCGTTGCCCGGCAGCGCCTGGGTCGCGAGGAAGATGACGATCGAGACCGCGAAGATCGTCAACAGCCCGAGCGCGATCCTCACCACCACCATCGACCAGACCGGATGGCGCCGGCTCCACGCACGCGCCGACCGACGCGTCGCGCCGGGTCCCGGAGCTGGCAGCGGTGTCTCAGCAGCGACGCTCATCGCGGATCACTCCCGCTCATGAGCATCAGGACTTCCAGATGTGTTCGAAGTCCCAGTTGTTGAACGACGAGCCGGTCTTCGAGACGAGGATCCCGTTGACGTTCGGCAGGTAACCGTCGATCACCGCCGGGAAGAACGGGATGATGTAACCACCCTCGTTGTAGTCGATCATCTGCATCTCGTGGGCCATCTCCGTCCTCATGTTCACGTCGAGTGTCGCCAGCGCCTGGTTGTAGAGATTGATGTAATTCGCATTGTTGAAGTGGGTCTCGTTGAACGGTGAGCCCGGCAGCGTCGCCTGGTTGACCTGCGGGAAGTAGGGCGAGTAGTACCAGTAGTCCTGAGCGAACACCCACTTCAGGTAATTGGGTCCGTAGAAGTCCGTGACCGTGACCTGGTCGAGCTTGGCGTTGATCCCGGCGGCGGAGGCCTGCTGTGAGTAGACCTGTGCCATGTTGATCACGCCCTGGGCGATGTCGCCGGTGACCAGCGTGAGCGACAGGTTTTCATGCCCGGCGGCCTTCAGGAGTGACTTGGCCTGCTCGGGGTCGTACTGCCGCTGTGGAATGCTGTGGTCGTACTCGGGTGCCCAGATCGCGAAGATGTCGTTGCCGATCGTGCCGTGGCCGCCGAACACGGTCTCGAGCATCTTCTCCCGGTCGACCGCCAGCCGGAACGCCTGCCGCACGCGCACATCGTTGAACGGCGCCTGGTCGACTCGCATCGTGAACGGGTTCCACCCTCCACCGTCGGAGATGACCACCTTCTTGCCGGAGCCGGTGACCGTGCCGATCGTCGACTGCGAGAGGAGGTTGACGACGTCCACCGAGCTCGACAGGAGCGCGTTCACCTGGCTGGTTTCGTCGGCGTAGTCGGTCATGATCACCTGGTCGAGGTACGGGAGCGGCGAATTCCAGTAGTTCTCGTTCTTGGCCAGGATCGTCTGCTGGCCGGGGGTGAAGCTCTGGAGCTTGAACGGACCGGTGCCGATCGCCGTCTTGGGGTCAAAGCCCTCCGGAAGGACGTACACCGTGATGTTGTTGGCCAGACTCTCGGGGAACGTCGAGTACGGCTTCGAGAACGGCACCGTGATCGTGCGGTTGTCGAGCTTCTTCATCCCCGAGGCGATGATCCCATGGAGCGCGTTCGCGGCCTCGCCGGGGGCCTTGGGATTGAGCACGCGGTTGATCGAGAAGATCAGGTCGTCGGCGGTGAGGTCCTTGCCGTTGTGGAAGGTGACGCCTTGCCGCAGGCGGATCGTCCACACGGTGGCGTCCTTGTTGGGCGTCATCTCCTCGGCGAGCCGGTAGTACATCTGGGCGTCGGCGGTCGTCCACACGAGGCCCTCGTACAGATTGGCCGCCCGGCAATAGTCCGTGTTGTTGACGATCGTGTTGGGATCGCACGTGTCGGAGCTCGAGCCGCCGGTCAGCCCGGCGTGGAGGCTGCCGCCGGGCTTGGGGGTGCCGGCGGACGCCGTGGACGACCCCGTGGTCGCGGCGCTCGACTTCGACGACGAGGATCCGCAGGCCGCTATCAGCCCTCCGGCTCCGACGGCGAGGCCACCCTTGGCGGCGTTCTCGAGCAGGCTGCGGCGAGTGATTAGGCTCATGGCGCTCCTTCGGGGTTGGGTGGCTGGACCGCGATCGGCACCCGCGCCGCGGCCTCCTGCAGGTCTGACTCTCGGCACCCGAGCTCGATCGCGGCTGCCTTCAACGACATCGACACGTAGTGCTCGCGGGTCCGTCCGGGGTGCTCGAGCACCATGTGAACGGCGAGGCCTTCGCTCACGGCGGCGAGGCGGACCGCCACATCATCGGCGTCGACCGGACCGAACTCGCCCCGAGCCTGCCCGTGGCGGATCGTCTCGGCGATCGCAGCGCACCAGCTGGACTCGAACCCCCATTCGGCCGTCCGCACCTCCGGGCTCTGGCGCGCCAGCAGCCACGTGTCGATCCACAACGGCCACTCGCTCAGGCTCGAGCGAACGATCAGACAGGCGAGGCGGTCGATCCCGCTGTCGAGCGCGGCGAGCTCCGGCCGGAGCGCCGCGTAGAAGGCCGCGTCCGCGTCTGCGACCGCGTGCCCGAACAGCTGGTCTTTGCTGGCGAAGTAGTAGATGACGCTGGTCGGGCTCGTGCCGGCCCGCTTGGCCACGTCGACCACGCGAACGTTCGACAGTCCTTGCTCTCGAACCAGCTCGACCGTCGTGGCCAGGATCTCGGGCCGGCGTACACGTGCAGGGGCGCCTTCGCGCCGTTTCGGGACGGCTTGTTTGCGCGTCAATATCCCTCTCCAACCTTCGTTCGAAACGGTCATTTCGAACGCCGTTTAAATAACGCTCTCGACAGGCCGCTGTCAAGCATTCCGCGCAAATTTGTACAAAGGGCCAATGAGCCCTTAACGCAGCCTCCGTCGCGCGCCAGCCGGCGGCGCGCTCAGTTGGTTTCGGCGGCAGCGGCTCCGGCTTGTAGGCTGCGCCCGGTGGCACGGCCTCTCGGGATAGACGAGATTGTTCAGGGGGGACTGTGCATCGGGTGCGGGTTGTGCGAGAGCCTCGCCGGCCGCGACCGCGTCGAGATCGTCACCACCGGCGACGGGCGCGAGCGTCCGCTGGCGCGTGGCCGCCTCGACGACGGGGCCCTGCGCACGATCAACTTGGTCTGCCCCGGCATGCGGGTCGAGGGCGCCGACCCGCGGAGGCTGGCACCGGGGACCGCGGTCGATTCGATCTGGGGTCCGATCGCGACCGCCGTCCGCGGTCACGCCACCGATCCCGTCGTGCGCCACCGCGGATCCTCGGGCGGCGCGCTCACCGCGCTCGCCCAGTTCCTGCTCGCGTCGGGCCGCGTTGAGCTGATCGTCCACGTCGCCGCCTCGCGCGAGGCGCCGATGCGGAGCGCGCGCCACCTCAGCTTCGACCCGGTCGACGTGCTGGAGGCGTGCGGATCGCGGTACGGACCGGCTGCGCCGCTGCGCGATTTCCTGTCCGTGCTCGACCGCGGCCGCCCGTTTGCGCTGATCGGCAAGCCCTGCGACATCGGCGCCGTCCGCAACCTGGCCCAGCTCGACCCCCGGGTCGACCGCTACATGCGGTACGCGCTGGCCATGATCTGCGGCGGCGCGTCGGAGCTCGGCAAGTCGGAGGACGTGCTGCGCCGCTTCGGGGTCGACGAGCGAGACCTCACGCTGCTGCGCTACCGCGGCCACGGCAATCCGGGAGCGACCCGCATAGAGACCCGTGACGGGCGCGCGTACGAGCTCAGCTACGGCGAGATGTGGGAGGACGAGGCAACGTGGCGGCTCCAGTCGCGCTGCAAGATCTGCCCCGATGCGATTGGCGAGGCCGCGGACGTCGTGGTCGGCGACACGTGGCCCGACGCCACGCCCGCCGGCGAGGACCCCGGATGGGGTTCGATCGTCGCGCGCACGACGGCAGGGACGGAGCTGCTCGACGCGGCCGTGGCGGTCGGCGTGATCACGGTGTGCGAGCCACTTGGAGCCCGCCAGCTCGACGATTTCAACCCGCACCAGGTGGCGAAGAAGCGGGCCGTCGGCGTGCGACTGGCGGCGCTCCGCGCGCTCGGCCGGCCGGTGCCGCGGACGCGCCGGCTGCGCACCGCCCGCCTGGCTGCCGGCGGCGGGGTCCGCCCGGCGGGCCGCGAGTTCCGCGGCGCGGTCCGGCGCACGCGCAGCGGTCGACTCGGCGAGCGCGCGGTCGTCGAGGCGGCCCCCACACCAGAGCCGGAGGCGATGCCATGAGCGGGGACCCGATCCTGTTCGAGAAGCAGATCGAGATCCGCTGGGCGGACCTGGACGCGTTCCGTCACGTCAACAACGCGGTGTACCTCACTTACCTCGAGGAGGCGCGCGACGGCTGGCTGGAGACGATGGTGCCGGAGGGCAGATCGACGTGGGACTACGTGCTGGCGCGGGTGGCGATCGACTTCCGGCGCGAGCTGTGTGAGGAGGATGGGCACGTGGTCGCGTCGTGCCGACTGCTCAGGCTCGGGCGCTCGAGCATCGCCACCCGCGAGGAGGTGCGCACGCTCGGCGGCGAGCTCTCGGCCGAGGCCGAGTCCGTGATGGTCGCCCGGAACGGCGAGACCGGAGAGAAGCGGGTCCTCACGCCGGCGGAGCTCGAGTCGTTCGCGCGCGTCAGCGCGGTTGAGGACCCTTAGGTCTCGCCACTTCGATCCTGCGCCCCGCGCGGGCCGGGGCAGGGAGCTCGGCGTGCTCGTCGATCAGCTCGAGCGCCCGCTCGCGCACGGCACCACGCGCCGGACCGACGCGGCCGCTCGCCGCGTCAACGTGGACGAGCAGGTGCTCGGCGGTGGCGGCCGGACCCGCCGCTCCCCGCGCCGCCACCACATGGAATACGTGCAGACGCTTCTCATCGCCGCCGAGCAGCTGGGTCGTCACGGTCACGTGTTCGCCGGCGTGGAGCTGGCCGATGTGGCATAGATGGGTCTCGACCGTGTAGAAGGAACCGCTCGACTCGAGGTAGCCGGCGTCCAGGCCTAGGCGAGCGAGCAGGGCGTCGGTGGCGTCGGCGGCGAGCTGCAGGTAGCGGCTCTCGTGGACATGCTTGTTGTAATCGATCCAGTCCGCGGGTACCACGCGGGTGAGCGTCTCGAGCGGCGCCGGCGCGTCCACCGGCGGGCCTGTCGGTACGGACTGGCGGACCGCGGCCAGGCGCATGAGCTCGCGCTCCCACTGTGCGAGCGTCGCGCCGGCGCCCTGCTCGTGCGCTCGGAGCGCCTGTAGCAGTCCGACCAGGCAGTCGTCGCGCATCTGCTCGAGCTCGGTGATCGAGCGACCACTGGCCTGCGCGTCGGACTCTGCGCTCAGCTGATCGAGGAACTCGTCGGTTAGCTCGGGCACGTCGGTGAGCTTCGTCCACGGCCACTGCAGAGCGGGGCCGAACTGGGCCATGAAGTGACGCATGCCCCGCTCGCCGCCGGCGATGCGATAGGTCAGGTACGGACCCATGAACGCCATCCGTAGACCCGCTCCGTAGCGCAGCGCGTCGTCGACCTCGCCCACCGTGGCGACGCCGTCGTGCACGAGCCACAGCGCTTCGCGCCACAACGCCTCGAGCAGGCGATCGGCGAGGAAGCCGTCGATCTCGACGCGAAGCGGGAGCGGGTGCATCCCGATGCCCGTGAGCCACTCCGCGGCACGCTCGATCGTGTCCGCCGACGTGCGCGCACCCCCGGCCAGCTCGACGAGCGGGAGCAGGTACACCGGATTGAACGGGTGCGCGACCGTGAAGCGCTCGGGGTGATCCATGCCGGTCTGGAGCTCGGTGGGCAGGAGGCCCGACGTAGATGAGCAAATCAGCGTGTCGGGAGCCGTCGCACGGCTGGCCTGCGCCAGAAGCCCCTGCTTCAGGTCCATTCGCTCCGGTGCCGACTCGTGCACGACCGCCGCGCCGGCGACCGCCTCCGCCACGGCGCCGACGACCGTCAGCGTCCCCTCGCGCGGAAGTGGCGCGAGCGTGAGCCGCTGCACCGCTCTCCGGGCCCCGTCGACCACGCCGCCCAGGCGCCCCGCCGCGTCCGGGGATGGATCGTAGATGCGGACATCGATCCCGCTCAACAGGTAGCGCGCGGCCCAGCCCGCTCCGATCACGCCGCCGCCGAGCAGCCCGACGGGCCCGCTCGACTCAGCCATGCCGGCGCAGAGCGAGGCGCTCGCGGACCGCGTCGGGTCCGAGCACGGCGACGTTGATCGATTGAAGGATCGCCACCGCCCGCTCGACGAGCTGCGCGTTAGTGGCCAGCTGACCCCGCTGCAGATACAGGTTGTCCTCGAGCCCGACGCGCACGTTGGCGCCGACCAGCGGCGCCAGCGCGACGAACGGGAGTTGCATGCGCCCGATCGCAAACGCCGAGAAGTGGGCGCCGTCGGGGAGCCGGTTGACGAGCGCGAGCAACGTCTGGAGGTCGTCGGGCGCTCCGTAGGGAATGCCCATGCAGAGCTGGATCAGCGCAGGCGTGTCGATCAGCCCCTCGGCGATGAGCTCGTGCACGAACACGAGCTGGCCGGTGTCGAACACCTCGAGCTCAGGCCGTACCCCCAGGTCCCTGACGCGGGCCGCCATCGCCTTCAGCACCGCGGGCGTGTTCACCATGATGTAGTCGCCGCCGGCCGCGAAGTTCATCGTCCCGCAGTCGAGCGTGCAGATCTCGGGTCGCAGCTCCTCCACGTGGGCGAGCCGTTCGGCCGCCCCGGCCATGTCGGTGCCCTCGTCCTGCGGTGGCAGCGGCGCCTCCGCGGACCCGAGCACGAGGTCGCCGCCCATCCCCGCGGTGAGGTTGATGACCGGATCAATGTCCTCGGTGGCCCGGATCCGCTCGACGACGGCCCGGTAGAGCTCGGTGTCGCGCGATCCGCTGCCGGTCTCCGGGTCGCGCACGTGGATGTGGACAACCGCGGCGCCGGCTCGCGCCGCGTCCATCGCCGACTCGGCGATCTCCTCGGGCGTGACCGGAACGTGCGGACTACGCGACACGGTGTCGCCGGCACCCGTGATCGCACACGTGATGAAGACCTCGTTCAGCATCGACGGGCGAAAACCTTATTCGCTCCGGGCCACGCGGCGGCGAACGACGCGATCAGCCGGGCGTCACGCGGAAGGTGAACTTCCCGAGGCAGCTCGACGGCGGCAGGCTCGCCGGGCATGCCGAGCCACAATTGAGCGTGATCACGTCCCACACCGTGCCGTAGAACGTGCCAGCGCACCAGGCGCGTGAGTGACTCGGCGCGAGCACGACTCACACATTGGTGCCCGCCTTCGAAGGCCGGCGCCACCACGGTGTTGCTCCATTGGCAGCCGCCGGGTGCTCTGGTCGCGGGCGGTGACGCTAAACGCGCGGCGGCCGGCGCTGGTAGGCCCCGTTGTCGCGGCCGCCCGGAAACTGATCGCAAAGGCGGTGTGGATCGATCCCGTCCGCGGCGCGATCGAGACGTGAAGCGTCGGCGTGTCGTTGGCCTGCGACGCATCCGCGACCGCCGGGATCCCAGCAACCGCGACAACCGCAATCCAAGCCGCTTACCTCAGCCGCATGTCAGCACCAAGTCTATCCATGCCCGTCTCCCCAAAAACCGCAACCGGATCGGCAGCCGCGCGTGGCATCGACAGCTGCGAACTGTCATCGGCTCGCTCTTAGGCCGGCGCGAGTAGCTGTTGGCCTCCTAGAAATCGGCTCGCCCTGAAGCTGGCTGCCTGAAAGAGGCTATAGATGTGTCGTGGTGGCGAACGAAAGTGAAGCGCCGTAAGGCGTTCCTCGGTGGGCGAGCCGGCCCGCGGTGGCGATGCCCGATTCCTGTTGATACCGAGGGCGTACTGAGACGCGATCACGGCGAAATCTCAGCATCTCACCCCAGGAGATCCGCTGGGTTCCGAGGTTCGGTAGGCCGGAGGACGCAAGGACGAAGGCCGATGGCCCGGCAGAAGTCCGAGGACCGAGTAGTACCCGAAGGCGGGGTGATGCCTGCTGAGCGCGTCGGGTCGAGCCCCGGCGGGCAGGGGAAGACGGTCCCGGTCGAAGAAACGGCGGTGCAGCACGATGAGTCGATGGCGGTTACCGCCGCGGTGACACCTATCCGGATCGTCTGCGCCAACACGCTCAATCCGGACGTCCGGATTGAGCGTGTTATCTCGACCCGTTTGGTTATCCCGATGTCCGGCTCTTATGCTTCGGGACCGCTCGTGATGGGAGCGGCGAGGTCGGCGTAACGAGCGTGATCGCCGCGATGCGAGTCATGCGTCGAGGACGTCGAGGAATTGGCGTGGGGTGATCACCGGCGGATGTGGGTCGGGTAGGTCGAGGAGGTGCCGGTCGCCGGACACGATGTAGTCGGCGCCGGCGGCGCGTGCCAGCGCGATCAGGTAGTCGTCGTCTGGGTCCGGGGAGACACCGGGCGGGTCGGGCGGGTCTTTGATGATCAGCGCGTCCTCGGAGAGACCGTTGAGGAACTCAGTGACGACGGCGGCGCTGATGTAGCGCCGGAACTTGGGGCGAGCGAGCACGTTGGGGTCCAGCACGGCGCGCAGGCGCCGTGCTCAGCGCTTGGAAGCGCGTCGCTTTCGGCGCATCGCGTGCAGCTCTCGGTTTGCCAGCTCAGTGGCGGCCTCGGCGTCGAGCGCTTCGCCGGCCTCGCGTGCCTGCTGCTCCAACGCGGCAGCGACGCGTTCGCGGCCGCCGACGAGCTTCAGGTAGCGCTCGTAGGAGAGCACGACCGCCTCGGGGCGACGGCGCGCGCCGATCACGACCGGCTCGGCGTCAGCGCCAGCCTGGCGGAACCGCTCGAGTAGCGCGGGCAGTTGCGCGCGCGCTTCGCGAGTCGGCAAAACCTCGTGCGGGTTGCGAGCCATAGGCAGGAGGGTAGCACGAACGTGTACACATATGTGACCGCATCCGTGGGGTTCAGGGTGCCCAGCGGCGGTACGCCTCAACCCATTCCCACCCGTCCGGGGCCGGGTCGGGTAGTGGCAGACCGAGGATCGGGATCGTTTGCCGGTGCCCGTCGCGCGCGCAGATCGCGACAATCTGATCATCGGTCGTGATGTCCACGCTGGCGACGGTGACCGGCATGCCGAGCACCGTTGCCTGGAACGGGAGGTCGAGGTGCTCCTCGATCATCGTGAACAGGCCGGTGACCTGTTCTGACTCGTTGTAGCAGTCGACGGTCGCCTCCTCGATCAGCTCATCGAGCTCGGCGCTCCTGATCGCGGGCTGTCGTGGGCGGGGCATATCTTCAGAGCAGCGTCGGATGGGTGAGCTCGATCGCGGGTCGCCAGTTGCGGACCGTCGCGTTCGTATCGACGTACGCCCTGATGCGGGCTGCGTCGGGTCCGTCGAGCTCGCAGAGCAGGTCGAGCGCGGCCAGGCGCACGCTCGATTGCCCGCCGCGCAGGCCGCGGTCCACGAGCCCGCGGCGCTCGGACACGTCGAGCCGGTCGGCAGCGTCGAGCAGCCCGTGGATCACCGCATCACGGTGGCGTGGCGCGAGCAGGTCAACGTCGCTGAGCAACTGCTCGAGCCGGGCCGGGTTGGCGCGTAGCGCGCGTCGAGACGCCCACCGGCGCAGCGGCGGCTCAAGCCGCGTGCGGTGCTGGCCGAGCGTGTCCTGGTCGACAACGCGGACGGTGCCGCGGGCGTCGTGAAGCTCGACGTCGAGCCATTCGGGCGCGACCCACGCCAGCGGAAAGGCGATCACATGCTCATGGGAGAGAAACGCCTCGGCGAGCTCATCGAGATCGGCGGCGTCGAGCAGTTCGCTGTGCTCGATCTCGGTGATCAGGCGGGCCGTGACCCGGTCCCAGCGCTGGCAGGTGCAGATCATCAACGCCACGAACGCGCCTGGCAACTCACCGGTGCCGATCACGCCGGCGAGCAGCTCGACCGCCTCCTGATGAAGCATGCTGCGCCCCCACCCCCGCGGCGATGCCAACAGCCGCCGGCAGACCTCATCGGCATCACCAAGCGCGGCCAGCTCCTCGACCATCTGATCACCGCCTCGCAGCATCACGGGCAGCGTAGGGGCGCTCGCGGACGTCGCCGACAGCCCGCCGTCACGTCATCGTGGCGCGGCCCTCGCAGATAGATTGTGCGCCGCGATGCGGCAGCCCGAGACGATCGACCGGGCTCTCGACGCGTTCCTGGGCGAGCAGCGGCCACGGCTGTCCGATGCGACGTACCGCAATTACGCGAACATGATCCGGCTGCTGCGCGGCAGCTTGAACACGTACGCGTACTCGTCCTTGACCGCCGCGGACGCCAAGCGCTGGCAGAAGGCGTTCGACGCCGGGGATGAGGAGGCGTTCTGTCACCTGTTCGGGCCGCAGGAGATCCCGGCGCACCTCGGCGAGTTCCTGGGCTATTTCATGGTGCGCAAGGTGATCGCCGGCCAGGAGCTGCTCAAGGCTGCCGGCACGGTCACCGGCAAGCTCGTCCGCTGGCTTGAGACGCAGGCGTATATCGAGCCCGACGTGGCCGCGATCGCTGGCGAGCGTGCACGCGAGAGCGCGCGCACGCTCCCCGCAGCAGAGCGGCTCGGAAGCCTGCTTCAGGATGTTGCCGCGAACGCGCGGCATGTCGACGTCGACGATGTGAATAACCAGGACTGGTCGAAGAGCAGCTGAGGATCAGCCAGATCGAACCCGGACGGATCTGGTTCGAGGGTGACGTCGGACCATTCGATGTGCCCAAACACGCGAGCGATCTCGCCAGGCCCGGATGGATGGTGTTCATCGTCGCCGCGCGCGTGAAGAAGCGCTGGCACCTGCTCGAGGCCGGGTCGGTCTACCCCTGAGCGCGGGCATCGGGGCTCCGTCAGAGCGATTCGAGGAATCGCAGCAACGGTTCCGGTGGCCGGTAGCGGCCGGGTTTGCCGTCGATCGGCTCGGCCTTCGCCAGGGCTTGTTCTTTGAGCGCGAGATCGGCATGCCCTTAAACCTGCGTGGTCCGGATCTCCGCGTGCCCCAACCACAGGGCGATCATCGAGCTGTCGACCTTGGCGTGCAGCAGCCGCATCGCCGCGGTATGCCTGAGCACGTGGAATTCCACGTAAGCGGCATTACGTGGACGGCTGGGTTATGTGGACGGCTGGGGCGTTTCCGTTGGTGGGCGTGGCGCTGGGGGCGGTTCCGGCCACATAATCCTGGGGTCGTGCGGGTCAATGGCCGGCTGGTCGGCGTGTCCGATCGGATTCGCGCCTTCCTCCCTGATGCGGGCTTCCTTGCCCGCTCATCTGTCGGAGGCCGCCCGCTGACGCCGTGAGTGCGGCGAAGAATCGCCTCTCTGTTCACCACGATCGGGGAGGCCGATCCTTATGCAGGCAACCGAGATCCGCGACGCGTCTGGGCGGGTGATCGTCGCGTTGACGGCGGCGGGTCGGTCGAAGGCGACGATCAAACGCCACACGGCGGAGTTCAACGCGTTCGCCGGGTTCCTCGGAGCGCGCGGCCGGGCGCTCCCGACCGAGGCGGACTGTCTCGATTTCATCGCCGAGCGGTCCGGGTCAAGGCTCGCGGGCCTGCGCGAGCCGACCAGTTCCAGGCGTGCTCAGCTCGCACGCCGCCCGCTGATCCTCCTGATGGAAACGTTGGCCAGTGGCGTCCCGGAGGTGGGGCAGGCGACAACGCCGCCGGTTGAGCGCTGTCCAGCGCGTTTCCGTGTGGTCAGGGATGAGTACCTGTCGGCGCTCGGTCCGCTACTCGGAGCAGAAGACGGCATCTAGACGCGGAGTGGACGCGCTCCAGTGCCAGGCGAGTCGGAGCCCGATGTCACCCGCTCTTCGCCGCAGCCTCAAGCGCCGCCGCGATGTCCTTGATCAGGATCATCAGATGAAGCGGATCAGTCGGTGACGGCTCCAACCCGTGACGGATGTAGAACTCACGCGCGTCGCTATCGATCGCGTGAACGAGCATCGCGCGAACACCGATCGTCTCCGAAGCAGCGAACGTCCGCGTCATCGCATCGCGCAAGAGCCAAGCTCCGAGACCCCGCCGAGCAACCGACACATCGACCGCGAGCCTCGCCAACAGGACAACCGGAACCGGGTAACGCGGCATCCCCTTGATCACCCTCGCAGTCGCGGCCTGGCGTTCAACGCCCGCGGCCGCGAGCGCGTGGTAGCCGACCACGCGAGCCTGTTCTGAGTCGACAATGACGTATGTTCGCGCAGACCCTGCGGCGGCCGCCGGCAGAGCGTGCTTGGTCAGCCACACGTTCAGCGAGGTTCGACCACAGTCGAAGTCGCCCAGCGCGTGATGTGAACTCAGGCGCTCGGGATCGCCGAAGCGCGCCACTACTCAGTTGGGCGCGGGCGGCGAAACAACTCCACGACAGCGGGAATCTCGCGGGCCGGACGATCCAAAGCCGCCGTGAACGCCCGCCAGTCAGCCGGCGCAAGCACGAACCGGGTGCGGTCCGCCAGAACGCGCTCGGCGCGCTCGCGCCCGCTTTCGACAAGGAACTCGGACAACGACTCGTGGGCCGCGGCTGCCGCGCTGCGAAACAGCTCGTCGTCGCTCGCCGCGACGCGGAGATGAACACGCTGGGTCTTGGTCTCTGACATGAACCCGATTGTACGCCAGACGTGCGTACAGTGCTGGCCGCGACACGCACGTTTTGTGCGGGTAGGCGGCGGGGCTTGGCTGCGGGTTCGCGGTTGCGGTGTTGGCGGGTAGGCTTTGGTGGTCCCTGAAAGGGGGTTGTTGGGTTGGTTTGTGGGGCTTGTGGTGCCGAGAATAGGGACGGCGCAAAGTTCTGCGCCGAGTGCGGCGGCGCGCTCGCTCCGCGCGTCATCCAGTCGCGGATGACGCTCGCCGAGTTCGTCCGCGAAGAGTGGTGGCCGAGATACGCCGTACCGAACCTCAAGCCATCCACGCAGCGCCGTTACCTGGAGGTGTGGGGGACACACCTGCTCCCGCAGCTCGGCGACTACGAGCTCCGCGCGATCACTCCCACGCTGGTCGAGGATCTACGCGCGCGTCTAGATACGCAGGAGGTCGGCGTCCAGTCACAGCGCAAGGCGCTGATGCTGCTCCAGGGCATCCTTCGCCGCGCCGTGGTGCGCGGCCTGATCCCCGCCAGCCCGGTGTCGGTCGTCGACAAGCCTTGGCAGCCGCCGACGCGGCGTCCGGAGCCGCTCCCGCCAATCATCGTCGAGCAGATCCGCGCGCCGCTCTCGCATCGCGACGCCACCATGATCAGCGTCCTGGCCTACGCCGGACTGCGCCCCGACGAGGCAACGAGAGCCCGCTGGCGCGACCTCACCGACCGCGCGCTCCACGTCCACGCGTCCAAGACCGAGCGCCCACGAACGATCAAGCTCCTCTCACCGCTCGCCCAGGACCTCGCCGAGTGGCGGCTCCCGTCGGGCCGACCTGCGTCCGGTGCGCTGCTCTTCCCGACGCACGACGGCGACGACTGGAAGCTCCACGACTGGCAGAACTGGCGCCGGCGCGTCTACCAGCCCGCTGCGAAGGCGGCGGGGTGACCGGCGACCTGCGCGTATACCGCCTGCGCGGCTCGTTCGTCTCGCCGCTGCTGCGGGAGGGCAGGAGCCTGACGTTCGTCACCGACCAGGCCGGCCATAGTGTCGCCACGCTCGCGAAGCACTACGCCGGAGTGCTCGAGGAGCTCGAAGACAAGCCGCGGATCCCGGCCGCCGATGCGATCCGGGAGGCCCGCAGCCAACTGAGGTGTGCGCAATCTGTGCGCACTCCCCAGGAGACCGAGCTGACCCCACCCCCGGAATCCCCTGCAAACGATCTAGTGGGCGATGCTGGGCTCGAACCAGCGACCTCCGCCTTGTCGAGACGGCGCTCTCCCAGCTGAGCTAATCGCCCGGGAGGAGCTAAATGTACCTGGGGACCGACGCCAGCAGCCAGCCGCCAAGCGCGACGGGAGCATCTAGCATCCGGAGCTATGGAGGTCGAGCTTCCCGACGGCAACAGACTGACGCTTCCCGACGGCGCCACCGGAGCCGATGCGGCGGCCGCGATCGGGTCGGGCCTAGCGCGGGCGGCGCTCGCGGTCAAGGTCGACGGGGAGCTCCGCGACCTCGCACGCCCGCTGCCGGACACCGACGGCGCAGGGCCGGCGAAGCTCGAGATCCTGACCGACCGCAGCGGCGAGGAGGCCCTCAGCCTGATCCGTCACGACGCCGCGCACGTGCTGGCCGCGGCGGTGATGGAGCTGTACCCCGGCGTGAAGATCTCGATCGGGCCGCCGATCGAGAACGGCTTTTACTACGACTTCGACTTTCCAGAGGGGGTCAGCCTTTCCGAGGCGGACTTCGACGCCATCGAGGCGAAGATGCGCGAGCACATCGCGGCCGATGAGCCCTTCGTTCGCGAGGACGTCCTCGCGAGCGAGGCGCTCGACCGCTTCCTGCGCGAGGCCCAGGATTACAAGGTCGAGCTGATCGAGGATCTGGTCGAGCACGACGGCGTCCCGACGGTCTCGCTGTACACCAACGGCCCGTTCACCGACCTGTGCCGCGGACCGCACGCTCCCTCGACCAAGCGGATCAAGGCGTTCAAGCTCCAGTCGGTGGCCGGCGCCTACTGGCGCGGGGATTCGAACAAGCCGATGCTGACGCGGATCTACGGGACCGCGTTCTTCTCGCAGAAGGATCTCGACGACTTCCTCGAGCGCCTCGAGCAGGCCCGCGCGCGAGACCATCGCAAGCTTGGCCCTCAACTCGGGCTGTTCAACTTCTCGGACGTCGCCCCCGGGATGGCATTCTGGTTCCCCGCCGGCGCCCAGGTGTTCAACTCGCTCGTCGCGCTCAGCCGTGAGATGGGCGGACCCCGTGGCTACACCGAGGTCAAGACCCCGCAGCTGTACGACAGCCAGCTGTGGAAGACCTCGGGGCACTGGGACAAGTACCGGGAGCACATGTTCCTGACCGAGTCGGCCGACACGCCGATGGGGCTCAAGCCGATGAACTGCCCGGGGCACTGCCAGCTGTACTCGATGCAGCCTCACTCCTACCGGGACCTGCCGATCCGCTACTCCGAGCCGGGGCTGCTCCACCGCAACGAGCTGAGCGGCGCGCTCCACGGGCTGCTGCGCACGCGCAGCTTCGCGCAGGACGACGGACACATCTTCTGCGCCGAGGAGCAGGTCCAGGACGAGATCGAGGCGTGCCTGGACTTCGCGTTCGACACCTACGCGATCTTCGGCTTCGACGTCCGCCTCGAGCTGTCGACGCGCCCCGACGAGCGGCTCGGTTCCGACGAGATGTGGGACCGCGCCGAGCAGAACTTGATCCAGGTGCTCGACCGCAAGGGCCTCGAGTACGACCTGAACCCCGGCGACGGCTCCTTCTACGGCCCCAAGATCGACCTGCACATGACCGATTCGCTCGGGCGGTCGTGGCAGATCGGAACCGTGCAGCTCGACTACAACATGCCGGCGCGGTTCGGGCTGACCTATACGGGCGCCGACAACGCCGAGCACCACCCGGCGCTGATCCACCGCGCGTTGATGGGCTCCTACGAGCGATTCATCGCGATTCTGATCGAGCACTACGGCGGCGAGCTTCCGGTCTGGCTGACCCCGGTGCAGGCGATCGTCCTTCCGATCTCCGACAAGCACCTCGACTACGCCCGGACCGTCCGCGACCAGTTGCACGGCGGCGCGGTCAGGGTCGAGCTTGACGAGCGGACCGAATCGGTCGGACGCAAGATTCGTGATGCCGAGCTGCGCAAGATTCCGTACATGCTGGTCGTGGGGGACCGTGAACAAGAGTCCCAGCAGGTGTCCGTTCGCGAGCATCGGCAAGGCGACGAAGGTTCAGCGTCGGTTAAGGAGTTCATTCAGCGGGTGCAGGAAGCGGTTCAAACAGGCTTGACGCCGTAGAACCGCCGCTATACTTGGCGTCGTTGATCCATGCGCGACATCTCATAGGGCCCGTCACCGCTTGACGTATCCCTCCCATCGCAGCTAGTGCCGGTCCCTCGTAAGTTCGACCGGCGCCCGCCAGAGCGGGACCAGACTCGGATCAACGATCGGATTCGCGTGCCCGAGGTCCGCCTGATTGGCGACGACGGCAAGCAGATCGGGATCGTGAAGACGTCCGAAGCGGTCGCGTACGCCCAGGAGCGGGATCTGGACCTCGTCGAGGTCGCTCCTGACGCGCGCCCGCCCGTGTGCCGCGTGCTCGACTACTCCAAGTACAAGTACGAGCAGGCCCAGAAGCAGAAGGCGGCGCGCCGGCACCAGCAGCAGATCACGGTCCGCGAGATCAAGTTCCGCCCGAAGATCGCCCAGAATGACTACGACACGAAGAAGGGCCACGTGTCGCGGTTCCTCAAGAACAAGGACAAGGTCAAGATCACGATCATGTTCCGCGGGCGCGAGGTCACGCACCCCGAGCGCGGAACCGCGCTGCTCGACCGTCTCGCGGGCGAGCTGTCGGAGATCGGGGTCGTCGAGCAGTCGCCGGTCCAGGACGGGCGCAACATGACGATGCTGCTCGCACCTTCCAAGGCCGTGCTCGCAGGGGAGAAGGACGGCAAGCAGGAGAAGCCGGCCGACGGCGGCGACCCCAAGAGCGAGACCGAGCCGGCGGGGTCCCCGGACGGGGAGCAGGCTTCCGCCGACGCGGAGCAGACTTCCGCCGATGCGGAGCAGACTTCCGCCGATGCGGAGCAGCCTTCCGCCGACGCGGAGCAGCCTTCCGCGAACGGCGAGCAGCCTTCCGCGAACGGGGAGCAGGTTCCCGCGGACGCGGCGGAGCCCGAGCCCGTCAAGGCCGAGAGCTCCACCGCCGCCTGACGCCGCAGTTAGCGGCCTGACCGCCTGGCGCCTGTCACAAAAGGCGCCGTTCGGACAATAAGTAATCATGGAGGGAGCCGACCCTCGCACGGACGGCGAGCTGCTCGTCGCGACGGCGTATGACCCGGAGGCGTTCGCAGCGCTCTACCGGCGCCGCGTCCGGGGCGTGCTCGCGTTCTTCCGCCGGCGCGCCGGGAGGGCCGAGGTGGCGCTCGACTTGACCGCGGAGACGTTCGCCGCCGCCCTCGAGGCCTCGGCGCGCTACGACGAGATCGCGGCGGACCTGAGCTGCTCGCCGAGCCTCGTACGCAAGCGGGTCAGCCGTGGCCTGCGGCGGTTGCGGTCGGACTTGGAGACGCCCCGTAGTGCATGACGACCCCGATCGATGTGCTCGAGCGCGAGCTGGTGAGGGCGGCGCGGCGGATGGGTGCCGGGGAGGAGACAGTCAGCCTCCCCGGCGCACGCCGCGCCCCGAACCGTTCGCGCGGGGCGGTCGCCATCCTGCTCTCGACCGCCGCGGTGATCGCGATCGTGCTCGGCGCCGTGGTCGCGCTCGGCGACCACCAGCGGCCCCGCCGCCTGACCCCCACCCCGGCCGCGGCCGCGTCGACCTCCGGCGCCCGGCCGCTGGTCGACATCCTCGGCGTGCTGCGCCGCCCCCAGACACGCTGTTCATGCTCCACTTCGAGGTGCTGCTCAACGACGCCGACTACCAGTACCAGCTGTCCGGGACCAGGTGTCCGGGGATCACGGTGAACGGGGGCGACGGGGGTGGCACGAATAGGCGGGTCTCACCTCAACGGTCCACCCGTAATGCCGGCCTTCCGGGCGAACCGTCTCGGCTCGACCCACTGAGCTTCTGCTTTACTAGGCCCACTTCCGATGCCGAAGATGAAGACCCATTCTGGCGCCAAGAAGCGCTTCAAGCTGACGGCCAACGGCAAGGTGCGCGGCCGCCGCGCGTTCTCGACCCACATCCTCGAGAAGAAGACGCCCAAGCGTAAGCGGCGCCAGGCGAAGCCGTCGTGGATCAGCGCTCACGATGAGCCCCGGGTCAAGACGCTGCTGGGCGCCAAGCGGAGGGAGCGCGGATGACCCGCGTCAAGCGATCCGTTCACGCGCGCAAGAAGCGCCGCTCGACGCTCGCGCTCACCAAGGGCTTCCGGGGCGACGCCAGCCGCCATTACCGGGTGGCCAAGGAGGCGCTGCTCAAGGCCGACCAGTATCGCTACCGCGACCGGCGCAACCGCAAGCGCGACTTCCGGCGCTTGTGGATCACTCGCATCAACGCCGCCGCCCGCCAGAACGACATGTCCTACTCCCAGTTCATGCACGGCCTGCAGCTCGCCGGAGTCGAGCTCGACCGAAAGATCCTCGCGGACATCGCCGTGCGCGACGCCGAGACCTTCCGACGCTTTGCCGACCGCGCCCGCGAGGCGCTGGCGGCCGGCTGACGCGAAGCCGACCACACCAGCACCGCCACCCGGGCGCCGCTCCTTCAGGACGGCGCCTTTTTTGATGATCACAAGCCCCCACAACAACAAGCTCAAAGAGATCCGCAAGCTTCGCCAGCGGCGCCGGTGGCGCGAGCGGTCCGGGTTGTTCGTGGCGGAGGGTGAGGATCTGTTGGTTTCAGCGGACGCGAGCGGCTGGGTTGCCATCGAGCGGTACGTGGCGGCGGGCAGCGGTCTTGACGGGGTCGAGGTCGAGCCGGCGCTGTTGGCTTCGGCATCGGGGCTCAGTTCGGGGACGCGGGCGCTCGCGGTGTACGAGGAGCGGTGGGCGCCGGCGCCGGTCGGGCCGCTGTGCGTGTACCTCCACGGCGTTCATGACCCGGGCAACGTCGGCGCGGTGCTGCGAAGCGCTCAGGCGTTCGGGGCGTCGTCGGTGGCGCTAGGCCCGGGGACGGCGGACCCATACAGCCCGAAGGCCGTGCGCGCCTCGATGGGCGCGGTGTTCGCGATCCCCCTCGCGCGTGCGGACATCGGCGGCCTGCCGGGCACCACGATCGCGCTCGTCCCCAACGCGGGTCGCCCCTTGGAGGCTCTTTGGCGCTCCGACTACGTATTTGTTAGTCAGATCGCCAAAAAAGCGACGCTCCTGGTCGGATCCGAGCGTGACGGGCTCCCGGACGAGGTCGTGGCGCAAGCGGATCACGTCGCGCACATCCCGATCGCCACCGACTCCCTCAATGCGGCGATGGCAGCGACGATCGCCCTGTACGAATTGAGCCGTAGGATGGCGCCCGAATGACCGATCGAATCGCGGACATCCGCGCCGAGGGCGAGAGCGCGATCGCCGCGGCGACCGACACGGCCGCGCTGGAAGGCGTCCGGATCCAGTACCTGGGTCGGAAGGCCGAGCTCCCGAACCTCCTGCGCGACGTCGCGTCGCTCCCGGCGGAGGAGCGCGCCGCCACCGGCAAGGCCGCGAACGAGGCGCGTAAGGCCCTCGAAGCGGCGATCGAGCAGCGCGCCGAGCAACTCGCCGCGCGGGAGCTCGAGCAGCGCCTCGAGCGCGACCGGGTCGACATCACGCTGCCGGGCGACCCCGCGCCGGAGCTGGGGCGCCTCCATTTGATTACCCAGACGCGCCGCGAGATCGAGGACGTGTTCATCGGCCTCGGCTTCAACGTCGAAGAGGGGCCCGAGCTCGAGACCGTCTACTACAACTTCGACGCGCTCAACTTCGATTCGACGCACCCCTCGCGGCTGATGTCGGACACGTTCTACGTCGAGCCGGCGCCAGACATCTTCGATCCTCAAGCGGTGCTCCTGCGCGTACACACCTCGCCGATGCAGGTCCGCGCGATGGAGCGACAGCCGCCGCCCCTGTACATCATCGTCCCGGGTCGCACCTACCGCCCCGACAACGACGCCACCCACACGCCCCAGTTCCACCAGATCGAAGGGCTCGCGGTCGACACCGACATCACGCTCGGCGATCTACAGGGGACGCTTCTCGCGTTCGCGCGCGCGATCTTCGGCGAGGAGCGCGAGGTTCGCCTGCGGCCGCACTTCTTTCCGTTCACCGAGCCGAGCGTCGAGGTCGACGTGTCGTGCTTCAACTGCACCGCCGGAGTGACCGCCGACGGCGGCCGCTGCCCGCTGTGCAAGGGGACCGCCTGGATCGAGATCCTCGGCTCCGGGATGGTCGACCCGAACGTGTTCGAGTACGTCCGCGATTACGGGTATGACCCTGAGCGCATCCAGGGTTTCGCGTTCGGCATGGGGATCGAGCGGATCGCGATGCTGAAGCACGGCGTCCCCGACCTGCGTCTGCTGTACGACAACGACGTCCGCTTCCTGGAGCAGTTCGGCTGATGCGGGTCCCGCTCGAATGGCTCCACGAATACGTCGTGCCCGATCTCGATACGGCCGCGCTCGCCGAGCGCCTGGCGATGACCGGCACCGAGGTCGAGCGCATCGAGCGACACGGCGTGGCCGCGCTCGAGAACTTCGTGATCGGCCGCGTGCTCGAGGCCGACCAGCACCCCAACGCCGATCGCTTACGAGTCTGCGTAGTGGACATCGGCGACGACGCCCCGTCGCAGATCGTGTGCGGCGCGCCGAACGTCGCCGCCGGCCAGACGGTGGCGGTCGCGAAGCCCGGCGCCGTGATGCCGGACGGAACCGAGCTCGGGAAGGCGAAGCTCCGCGGCATCGAGTCCAACGGGATGATCCTGGCCGAGGACGAGGTCGCGATCGGCACCGAGCACGACGGGATCATGGTGCTCGAGCGCGACGGGCTCAAGCCGGGCACGCCGCTGAAGGACGTGCTTCCGATCGCCACCGACGTGCTCGTGCTCGAGATCACGCCGAACCGGCCCGACTGTCTCGCGATCTACGGAGTGGCACGCGAGGTCCACGCCGCCACCGGCGCGCCGCTCGAGCCGGCCCCGTGGCTAGACGATCCCGGCAAGCCCGGGGAGGTCGCCGGCGCGAAGGTCGTCGTCGAATGCCCAGACCTGTGCCCGCGCTTCACCGCGCGCGTATTCGAGGATGTCAAGATCGGACCGAGCCCCTTGTGGCTGAAGGCGCGGTTGATGGCCGCCGGCCAGCGCCCGATCTCGAACGTCGTCGACATCACCAACTACGCGATGTTGCTGACCGGACAGCCACTGCACGCGTTCGACCTCGATCGGGTCGAGGGCGCGACCCTCACGGTCCGCCGCGCGCGCGACGGCGAGCAGATCGAGACGCTCGACGGCCAGACGCGCACGCTCGACGCCGACATGGTGCTGATCGAGGACGCGGCCGGCCCGACCTCGATCGCCGGCGTGATGGGCGGCGCGCGCTCGGAGGTCGGCGCGGACACGACGCGCGTGCTGATGGAGGCTGCCAACTGGGACGGCGCGAACATCCATCTCACATCGCTGAAGCTCGGGCTCCGCAGCGAGGCCTCGGGCCGGTTCGAGAAGGGGATACAGCCCGAGCAGGCGATCGACGCGCAGGCCGTGTCGACGCGGCTGATGCTCGAGCTGACCGGCGCGACGCTCGTGCCGGGCACGATCGACGTCGGCGGCGCGGGCCCGCCGCCGAAGACGATCCGTCTGCGCGAGGCCCGGGTCGAGAGCCTGCTGGGAGCGCCGATCTCGCGCGCCCGGTGCGCTGAGATCCTGAACGCGCTCGAGTTCACCACCGCCGAGGCTGAAGACGGCCTCGACGTGACCGTGCCGGCGTTCCGGCGCGGCGACGTCACGCGCGAGGCGGACCTGATCGAAGAGGTCGCGCGGCTCGACGGTCTCGACAAGCTGCCCGTCACGCTCCCCTCGCGTCACGGCGCCTCGGGCCGGCTGACCGCGCGGCAGCGCCTTCGCCGAAGCGCCACCGACGCGCTCGCCGCTCAGGGGCTGAACGAGATCGTCGGCTGGAGCTTCGCCCACCCCGGCCTCGCCGATCGGCTCCGGCTCGGCGCCGAGCACCCGCTCCGGCGCGCGGTCGTGCTCGCCAACCCGCTCTCGACCGACCTATCGGAGCTGCGCACCACGCTGCTCGGGTCGCTGCTCGACGTCGCCCAGCACAACCGCGCGCGTGGCGTCGGCGATGTGCGCGTGTTCGAGGCGGGCGCCGTGTACCTGCCGACCGAGCCGGGGCAACTCCCGCGCGAGCCATACCACGTCGGCGCGGTCCTGATCGGGCGACCGCGCCCGGCGACCTGGCGCGACAACCGGCCCGGCGGTGTCGACTTCTTCGCGGTCAAGGGCGTGCTCGAGGGACTGATGGACCGTGTCCACGCCGACTGGCATCTCGCGCGCGCCGCCGAGCCGTTCCTTCATCCGGGCCGTTCGGCGAGCATCATCGTCGCCGGCGCGCCGGTCGGCTGGATCGGCGAGGTCCACCCGCTGGTCGCGTCGCAGTGGGACCTGCGCGACACCGTGGCCGCGTTCGAGCTCGACCTCGACGCCGTGCCCGAGCCGGCGACCGCCCTCTACCGCGAGGTGAGCGGCTTCCCCGACGTGCGCGAGGACATCGCCGTCGTCCTCCCCGAGCACGTGACCGCGGCTCAGCTGCTCGCGCTCGTCCGCCACGCCGGCGGCCGGCTGCTGGCCGACGCCGAGGTGTTCGACGTGTATCGCGATGCCGAGCGGCTCGGTGAGGGCAACGTGTCGCTGGCGCTGCGGCTCACCTATCGGGCCGGCGACCGGACCTTGACCGATGAGGAGGTCGCTGAGCGCCGCGACGCGATCGCCGAGGCGGTGGCGGAAAAGCTGGGCGGGAGGATCCGTGCCTCATAGCGTGTCCGTGTTCGGGAGCGCCGGCTTCACGGGTGCGCTGACCGCGCGGCTGCTCTACCGCCATCCCTCGCTCGAGCTCAAGGCGGTCACCGCGCGCAGCGACGTGGGGCGCAGGCTCGACGATCTGTACCCGCACCACCGGGTGCCGCTCGAGCTCGAGGAGCTAGACCTCGACCGCCACGCCGACGTCGACGCCGCGGTCGTCGCCTACCCCCACGGGGCCGCCGCGCCGCTGGTGTCCGCGCTGCGCGAGCGCGGCGTCCGCGTCGTCGATCTGAGCGCCGACTTCCGCCTTCGCGACGCCGCCGTGTACGGGAGCTGGTACCGCGACCACCAGGCGCCCGAGTTGCTCGGGGAAGCCGTCTACGGTCTTCCGGAGCTCTACCGCGAGGAGATCCGGGGCGCGTCGCTGGTCGCGAACCCGGGCTGCTATCCGACCGCGTCGCTGCTCGCGCTCGCGCCGCTCGCGCGCGCGGGACTGATCGAGGACGTGGTCATCGACGCGAAGTCCGGTGTGTCGGGCGCTGGGCGCGCGGCCACCGAGAAGACCCACTTCGTGACGGTCGATGAGAACCTGAGCGCGTACGGGGTGCCGCGCCATCGCCACATCCCCGAGATCGAGCAGGAGCTCGCGACGCTCGGAGCGGATGTCCCGATCACGTTCATCCCGCATCTCGTGCCGCTCGACCAGGGTGAGCTGGTCTCCTGCTACGTGACGCTCTCGCGCTCGGACGGGGCGGGGGTCGCCGCCGACCTCGAGGCGTTGTACACCGACGCCTACGCGGACGAGCCGTTCGTCGAGCTGACCTCGACGCCGCCCGGTGTGCGCGACGTCCGCGAGACGAACATCTGTCGCATCTCGGCCCACCGCGACGACCGGACGGGGCGCGCGATCGTGTTCGCTGCGATCGACAACCTGTGGAAGGGCGCGGCCTCGCAGGCCGTCCAGAACCTCAACCTGATGCTCGGGCTACCCGAGGAAGAGGGGATCGGGGTCGGCGCCGCTCCCGCGCGCGAGGCGGTCCGGTGACCACGACCGGCTCGTTCTTCAGATCGCGCTGGGTCGAGGTGCCGGGCAACGTCTCGGAGCCGGGCGGCGGGCTGCCGCAAGGTTTCAAGGCGGCCGGAGTCGCATGCGGGATCAAACCGAGCGGCCAGCCGGACGTCGGGCTGCTCGTCTCGAGCGCCCCGGCGACGACCAGCGCGGCGCGGTTCACGGCTTCGGGCACGCAGTCCGCGCCGGTGCTCCTGTGCCGGGAGCGCGTGACGCTGGACGGGGTCCGCGCGATCATCGTCAACTCCGGCAACGCGAACGCCGCCACCGGCCGCCCGGGATTCGAGAACGCGGCCAAGATGCAGGGCGCGGCGGCGCTCGCCAGCCGGTGCCCGGAGGGCGCGGTGGCGGTCGCCTCGACCGGCGTGATCGGCGTGCCGCTGCCGATGGGCTTGGTGATGACGGGAATCGTGCGCGCGACGCACGCGCTCCGGCCCGACGGTGAGGTCGACTTCGCGCGGGCGATCCGCACCACCGACGTGCTCGACAAGCACGCCTGCATCGACGTCGCGCTCAGCGGCGGCACCGTCCGCCTCACCGCGCAGGCGAAAGGGGCCGGGATGATCTCGCCGAACTTCGCGACGCTGCTGTGCTTCGTCCAGACCGACGCCGCGATGTCCCCCGAGACCTGCGATCTGCTACTCGGCGTGACCGTCAAGCGCTCGTTCGAGCGCGTCAGCGTCGACGGCCAACTGTCGACGAGCGACACCGTGATCCTCCAGTGCAGCGGCGAGTCCGGGATCGCGATCGGGCCCGAGACCGAGGACGAGCTGCACTTCGGCGAGGCGCTCGACGCCGTGCTCAGGCAGCTCGCGCTCAAGGTCGTCCGTGACGGCGAGGGCGCGCGCCGGATCGGTCGCGTCGTCGTGCGCGGCGGCGACGACGACGCCGTCCACCGGGTCGCCAGGGCGGTCGCCAACTCGCCGCTGGTCAAGACCGCGCTGTACGGGGGCGACCCGAACTGGGGGCGGATCATCCAGTCGGTTGGGATGGCGATGCCCGGGACCGCCCCGCTGCCGGTCGACATCGCGATCGAGGGCATCCAGGTGTGCACCCGCGGCCAGTACGTGCCGCACGACGAGCAGGCCTTGAACGCGGCGGTCCAGGGCGAGGAGATCGAGTACGAGGTCGCGCTCCCCGGCGAGGGCGCCGAGACCGAGCTGTACTTCTCCGACTTGGGTCATGAGTACGTGACGCTCAACGCGGAGTACACGACATGACCCAAGTCGCAACTTATGGACACGAGTACGTGACGCTGAATGCCGAATACACCACCTAGCTCCGCGGCCGACGAGCACCGCCTGCGGGACGTCGGCACGCTGCTCGAGGCGTTGCCGTACATCCGCGAGTTTCACGGCAAGACCGTCGTGATCAAGTACGGCGGCGCGGCGATGATCGACGACGCGCTCAAGGAGGACTTCGCGCGCGACGTGGTGCTACTCAAGTACGTCGGGATGAACCCGGTGATCGTCCACGGTGGCGGCCCGGAGATCACGAGCTACATGCAGCGGCTGGACCTGCCGGTGCAGTTCGTCGACGGCCTGCGGGTGTCGGACCGGGCGACCGTCGAGGTCGCGAAGATGGTGCTCGTCGGCAAGGTCAACAAGGACATCGTGCTGCTGATCAACCGCCACGGCCAGCCGGCGATCGGGCTGTGTGGCGACGACGGGCTGCTGTTCCGGGCCAGGCGGAAGACCGCGCCGAGCGGCCAGGACATCGGGTTCGTCGGCGCCATCGAGCGCGTCGACGTCGACGTGCTCACCCACGTCGCGCAGGACTACATCCCGGTGGTGGCGAGCGTCGGCGCCGACCGCGAGGGCAACTCCTACAACATCAACGCCGACGAGGCCGCCGGCGCGGTGGCGCGTGCGCTCACCGCGTACAAGCTGATGTTCCTCACCGACGTGCCCGGCTGGCTGCGCGACCCCGCCGACCCGAGCAGCGTCGTGTCGGAGGCCGGTGTCGACTCCGTGATTGAGGCGTTGCCAGGCATCGGCGGGGGGATGCTGCCGAAGCTCCAGGCGTGCGTCGAGGCGATCCAGGGCGGCGTCTCGTTCGCGCACATCGTCGACGGGCGCGTGCCTCATTCACTGCTGCTCGAGCTGTTCACGAACGCCGGTTACGGCACGAAAATCGGGCCCGCGCTGTGAGCCTGGTCGAGCTCGAAGGCCTCGAGCGCGAGTACGCGGTACCCACGTACGTCCGCAACCCCGTCGAGTTCGTGCGCGGATCGGGCGTTCGGCTGTGGGACGTCGACGGCATCGAGTACCTCGACTTCCTCGCCGGGATCTCCGTGCTGAACGTCGGGCACTGCCACCCGCGCGTGGTCGAGGCCGTGCGCGACCAGATCGGTCGTCTCTCGCACGTGAGCAACCTGTACTACACCGAGCCGGCGCTGAAGCTGTCGGCGGCGCTGTCGCGCGGCTCGCTCGGCGGAAAGGTGTTCCTGTGCAACTCGGGTGCTGAGGCGAACGAGGCGGCGATCAAGCTCGCGCGGCGGGCGCGGCCGGGCGGCAACGTCGTGGTTCTTGAAGGGGCGTTCCACGGACGCACCTACGGCGCGCTGTCGGCGACTCCGCAGGAGACCAAGCAGGCGCCGTTCGCGCCGCTCGTGCCCGGGTTCGTGGTCGTGCCCAAGGACCCCGCGGCGCTGTCGGCCGCCGTCGACTCGGGGACCGCGGCCGTGTTGCTCGAGCCGATCCAGGGCGAGACCGGCATCCACGTCATCTCCGACGACCTGCTGCACGCTGCGCGTGACGCGTGCGACCGGACCGGCGCGGCGCTCATATTCGACGAGATCCAGACGGGGCTCGGGCGGACGGGGACACTCTGGGCCTACGAACAGACCGACGTGGTTCCCGACGCGCTCACGAGCGCCAAGGCGCTCGGCGGCGGCCTGCCGATCGGGGCTTTGATAACCGGACCGCGCCTGGCTGACACTCTGCGGCCCGGCGATCACGGCTCGACGTTCGCCGGCGGACCGGTGGTCGCGTCGTCGGCGCTCGTCGCGCTCGAGCTCTGCTCCGACCCCGAACTGCTGGCGCGCGTGCGCGTCGCCGGCGACCGGCTCGCGTCCGGACTCGCCACGCTGCCGTACGTCACGGCCGTCCGCGGGCGAGGTCTTATGCTGGCGATCGACGTGAATTCGGACGTCGATGCACCCGGACTGGCCAAGCGAGCGCTGCTCGAACAGCGGCTCGTGGTCAACGCGACGGGTCCCGCGACGATCCGCCTCGAGCCGCCGCTGATCGTCTCCGACGACGAGCTCGACGAGGCCGTCGCCCGGTTGGGGGCGCTCGTGCAATGAGCGGCTCGGAGTTGCTGCTGCCCGACGAGATGACCTTGCGCGGCGCCGGCGAGGCGATCGCGGCGCGGCTCGAAATCGAGGACGGCGTCCACTGCGAGCGGGACCGGATCTACTACGACACGTTCGACGGACTCGTGCGCGGCGCCGGGCTGACGCTGATGCACTCCGACGGGACCCTGTCGCTGGCGTCGCAGGACTCCGGGGTCGTGGTGGCCTCGCTCCCGATGCGGGCGCCGACCCAGCCACTGTTCGCCCGTGACCTGCCGGCGGGCCCGCTCCGCGAGACGCTGCTCCCGATCACCGACGTCCGCGTGCTGCTCGCGCTCGTGCACCTGCACAGCCACGAGCGGTTGCTGTCCGTGCTCGACGATGAGCGCAAGACGGTCGTCCGCCTCGCGCTCGAGGAAACCTCGCTCGTGAGCCCGAACGGCGCGGACGCGGCGCTGCGGCCGAGGCTGCGGATCACCGGCATCCGCGGCTACGACATGCAGCTCGGCCGGGTGCAGGAGGAGCTCGTCGGCGAGCTCGGCTTCAGGCCCGCCGACCAGCCACTGGTCGACGAGGCGGTCAGGGCCGCCGGCGGCGTGCCCGGCGGCCTACCGACGAAGGTCGGCGTGCCCCTCCAACCCGACCAGCGTTCGGACGCTGCCGCTGCCGTCGTCCTGCGCGCGATGCTCGAGGTGATCGAGGCGAACCTCGAGGGCACGATCGCCGACCTCGACACCGAGTTCCTCCACGATCTGCGCGTGTCGGTGCGGCGCTCGCGCGCGGTCCAGCGCGAGCTCAAACGAGTTTTCCCCCCGGAGGAGCTCGAGCACTACCGCGCGGAGTTCCGCTGGCTGCAACAGGTCACGGGCGACGTCCGTGACCTGGACGTGCACGTGCTCGAGTTCGACGACATGCGGGCGATCGTGCCCGAGGCGATGCGCGACGAGCTCGATCCGCTGCTGCGCGTGCTGCGGGCGCGCCGCTCTGCGGCCCGTCGGGCGATGGTGCGGGCGCTACGTTCCAAGCGGACGACGACGCTGCTGTCGGACTGGGGGTCGTTCCTCGACGGCCTGGAGGCGATGCCGGAGGACGAGCGTCCATACGCCGCCCGTCCGATCGGCGAGGTGTCCGGCGAGCGCATCCGCAAGGTCTACCGGCGGATGCTCAGGATGGGCGACGCGATCGACGCGTCGAGCCCGGCCGAGGCCTACCACGAGCTCCGCAAGAAGGGTAAGGAGCTCCGCTATCTCCTCGAGCTGTTCGGTGTGCCGCTGTTCCCCGAAGAGGTGGTGAAGCGGATGATCAAGTCGCTGAAGGTGCTGCAGGACGTGCTCGGGCGCCACCAGGATCGCGAGGTCCAGACCGCGCTGCTGCGCTCACTCGGCCCGTTGGTGGGCGAGGCGGACGGGGGGTACGCGGCACTAATGGCGATCGGCGCGCTGGTCGCGCGGCTCGGCGAGGACGAGCGCGCCGCGCGCGGCGAGTTCGCCGGCCGGTTCGCCGAGTTCTCGTCCGACGAACAGCGACGACTGGTCAAGGAGACGTTCGCGTGAGCACGTCTGACTTCGGACATCTGCCGACCACCACATACGAGGCCGACCCCTCGCAGGTCCACCGGGTGCTGCTGCTCTATAGCGGCGGCCTCGACACGAGCGTGATGCTCAAGTGGATCCAGGAGCAGTACCAGGCCGAGGTGGTGGCGCTGACTGTGAACCTCGGCCAGCCCGGCGAGGACTACGAGGTCATCCGCGGGAAGGCTTTGCGGCTCGGCGCGCTCGACTGTCACGTGGTCGACGCGCGTGACGAGTTCGCGCGCGAGTACGTCGTCCCCGCGATCAAGGCCAACGGAATCTACGGGCTCGGCTACCCGCTGTTCACCGCGCTCGGGCGGCCGCTGATCGCCAAGCTCGCGGTGAAGTACGCGCGCGAGTCCGGGTGCGACACGATCGCGCACGGGTGCACGGGCAAGGGCAACGACCAGGTGCGGATCGACGCGACGGTCGCGACACTCGGCCCCGAGCTCAGGGTGATCGCGCCCGTGAGGGGCTGGCGGATGGGGCGCGAGGAGGAGGTCGCGTACGCGCGCGAGCACGGGATCCCGGTCAAAGGGGGCACTGAGGTCGCGCCGTACTCGATCGACGACAACCTGTGGGGACGGTCGAGCGAGGGCCGCTGGATCGAGGAGCTCGACCATGCGCCCGAGGACGACGTGTTCCAGCTCGTCACCCGCCCCGAGGAGGCTCCGGATTCCCCCGAGATCGTCACCTTGGAGTTCGAGCGCGGCGTCCCCGTCGGGCTGAACGGCGAGCGGTTGCCGCTGGTGGAGCTGCTCGAGCGGGCCGGGGAGATCGGCGCCCGCAACGGGGTCGGGATCGTCGACCACATCGAGGACCGGATCGTCGGGCTCAAGGTCCGCGACATCTACGAGGTGCCGGCGGCGACGATCCTTCTGCTCGCCCACCAGGAGCTCGAGAAGCTCGTCGGCACGATCCACCAGAACCAGCTCAAGCCGATGCTCGATCAGCGGTGGGCGTACCTGGTCTACGCCGGCCTGTGGTGGGATCCGCTCCGAGGCGATCTCGACGCCTACATGGACGCGGCTAACTCGCAGGTCACCGGCACGATCGGGATCAAGCTGTACAAGGGCTCGGCGCGGGCGGTCACGCGCTCCTCGCCCAACGCGGTCTACGACGAGCAACTGGCGTCGTTCGCGCAGTCCGGCGGGCTGTTCGCGCAGGCCGCCTCACCCGGATTCATCGAGCTGTGGTCGCTTCAGTCGCGGATGGCGTGGAGGTTGCGCCACGGCGGGGAGGATTGAGGCATGAGCCCGTGGGTAGCTTCTTCTCAATGGGTTACAAGGTTCTTGGATACATGGTCTGGCAGGGCACGAAGTGGTATTTCCGCCGCCGCGCGCTCGGGGCTCCACCGAAGGCCGCGCTCGCGGCCGGGGTCGCCGGCGTAGCGCTTGCCGGCGGGGCACTGTTCGCCGCACAGCGGCGGGCTGCCTCTCACTGACGCTCTCACGCAGTCTCGTTCGCCCGCGGTGACGCGGTGTCGTCCGCTCGCGGCCGTACCTTCACGGCCGATGAGCGATCTGCCTTCCGCCCTGGGGATCGAGGCGGTGGAGCTCGTGGCCGAAGGAGGGCGCAGCGTCACGGTTCGAGTCACCGGCCGGTGGCGCCGCCGGCGCCCGGAGCTTCGTGGCCAGGCGATGCTCGTCGTCGAGACCGGGACGGTCCGTCAGCGGTTCGTGGCGATGCCCGAGCCACCCTCATTGACCGGTGCCGCGCCCGGGACGTGGAGGATGGCGTTCACGGTGCCGGCGGAGCTCGCCCCGCAGCTTCCGGGCAAGACGTTCCTCCAACTGGGGGCGGTGATGGTGCCGCTGCCGGTGGGGGAGATGGTCGAACCGGCCGGTGCCGGTGGCGGGGACGGCCCTGCGTCCGAGCTGCTCGAGGCCAGGCAGCTGCGCAGCTCGGAGCTCGCGGCCGAGACCGCGCGACGGCGCGCCGCCGAGGCCGAGGCGGCGGTCGCCGGGCTGGTGGCCCGGATCGGGGAGATGGAGGACGAGCTGGGACGGGCGCGCGACGAGTCCGACCGGCTGCGCGACGTGATCCGCGAGCGCGATCGAGAGCTCCGAGGCTCACAGCAGAACATCCACTCCGAGCGGGCGCGACGCACCGAGGTCGAGCACGTGTTGACGGAGAAGACGCGTGCCGCGACTCGCGACCTCCGAGCGCTCCACGAGCACGTCGCCGACCTCGAGCGGGAGCTCGCCCGGATGCGCCGGGCGGTCGACGAGGCCGAGCATCTGGCCGCCGCCGCGAAGGCGGGGCGGCTGGCCGCCGAGCGTCGTCTGGCCGAGCGCCCGCCCCCGGTGGCCGAGGCGGTGGAGCCGGCGCCGGCGTTGGCGGTCCAGCCGGCGCCCGCCGACAACGGCCGCGGGCGGTTTCTGGCGGCGGAGTTCGGGCTCGCCGGGGCGGCGCCGGCCCGCCCACCCGCGGCCACACGCGGGTCACAGCCGCCGCGGCGGGTCGATCAGTCGGCGCTGGCACTCGAGTCGGCGATGGTCGAGCGCCACGCGGCACGCGGGGACGGCGAGCGACACGCCCAGGCGCTCGAGCGCGAGCTCGCGGGCGCTAGCGATGACGTGGCGGACGCCCGCGGCGAGGTTGCCCGGGCGCGCAGCGAGCTCGCCCAGGCACGTCGGGAGCTCGAACGCCAGCGGCTCCTGAACGAGCGCGCCTACGCGGCGATCGACCAGGTTCGCGCCGAGCTGGCCAGGCTCGGTGCAGGGTCGCCTCCGGAGACCCAGCCGGTGCCGGCGCCGTCAGGCGGAGTCCAGGCCGACAAGCTGAGCGCGGCGCTCACCCGGCTTCGCGAAACGCGGCCGCCGGTGCCCACGACTCCGGCGCCGACGACCGTCGCGCCGGCTACTCCCGCGCCGGCGACCGCCACCGGGCCGGGCTCGGCGGCGCAACCGACCGCCGAGCCCGCCCCATCCGGCCGGCTCGCGAAGCCGTGGCTTGGCAAGGCGTTCCGGACGCTGGCAGTCCGCGACGGCCCTGCGGCCGGGCGGCTGCTGCTGGCGCTACTCCCCGCTCAGCGCGCCGCCGACCCCCAACCCGTTGCGTACGACCTCGTGCTCGGCGACCTGGCCTGCGCCCGCGTGACGGTCGGAAGCGCCGCTGTCCACGTCGACGTGGGCGACGAGCCGCGGCCCATGTCGGAGGTCGACTTCCAGCTTGTCGGCGATCTCGCGAGCATCGCCCGGCTGCTGACCGCGGGCCCGCTGCGCCGGCGGATCGGGTGGCTGGCCGGGCGCCATCGGGTGGCGCGGATCCGCGGGGACCGCACCCGGTTCCCCGCACTCGAGCACCTGATCGACGCACCGCTGAGCCTCAGCCAACTACGCGCCGCTGGTGTCCGACTCGATCCGGTGCTTGCGATGACCGTCGCGGCGCTGATGATCGAGCCCGAGTGGACCGCGGGGGAGCGGTTCACGATCGGCCACCGCGAAGCCCCGGCGCCCGCGCCGGACGCCTATCTCCACGTCCTCGGGGGCAGGCCCCCGCTGGCCACCGCCGAGCCTCCCCATGGGCCGGTGGCGACGGTGATCGTGTGCCCCGGCGAGGAGCTTCTGGGCGTTCTCGCGGGCGAACCGGGCGCGCGATTCGCGCTCGAGGGCGAGGACCGGCCGCTCGCCCTGGTGCGTCAGTGGCTCGATCGCGCACAGTGCGGCTGATCCGTTCGGCGGGAGCCGCTGGTGTCCGCGTCGATGCCTATGCTCGTAAGAGAGCGCTTCGGCGCTGACCCCCGACCTGGAATGACTCCTACCTGCGCGCATCTGCACGTCCACTCCGAGTACTCGTTGCTCGACGGTGCGTGCAAGATCGAGGCCCTGGTCGAGCGGGCCGCCGCGTTCGATCAGCCGGCCATTGGGCTCACCGACCACGGCGTGATGAACGGATCGGTCGAGCTTTTCACCGCAGCCCGCAAGCAGAACATCAAGCCGATCCTCGGGTGCGAGGCATACGTGGTCGACGACCACGAGCGGCGCGCCCCGGGCCGGCTCGATCGCTTCCACCTGACGCTGCTGGCCGCGACGCAGGTCGGCTACCGCAACCTGGTCAAGCTGTGCTCGGCCGGGTTCCTCGAGGGCTACCAGCGCGGCAAGCCCTCGGTCGACCTCCCTCAGCTCGCGGCGCACGCCCAGGGCGTGATCGTGCTCACCGGCTGCCTGCAGTCGCGCTTCTGCCAGCACCTGCTCGACGGCCGGCCGGCGCAGGCACGGGCCCATGTGGATGAGCTGATCCAGGCGTTCGGCGCCGACAACGTGTACTTCGAGGTCCAGAAGAACGGCCTCGCCGCGCAGGATCAGGCCAACGAGGGGATCGTCAAGATCGCGCGCGAGCTCGGGCGGCCGCTGGTGGGAACCGGCGACGTCCACTACCTGCGCCGCGAGGACTACGGCCACCACGCGGCGCTGCTGTGCGTGCAGACGAAATCGACGCTCGACCAGCCCAAGATCAGCTTCGACACCAACGAGTTCTACCTCCGCTCCAGCGACGAGATGGCGCACTCGTTCGCGGAGTGGCCCGAGGCGCTCGCGACCACGCTCGAGATCGCCGAGCGCTGCGACGTCGAGCTGGAGCTCGGGCGTCAGCTGATCCCGCGCTACCCGACGCCGACCGGCGCCAGCGAAGGCGCGTACCTCCGCTCGCTCGTGCTCGAGGGCCTGGCCGAGCGCTACGGCGACCCGCCGCCGGCGGAGGCGCTCGAGCGCGCGGACTACGAGCTCGACGTGATCGAGCGGATGGGCTTCTCCGGCTATTTCCTGATCGTGTGGGACTTCGTCAAGTACGCCAAGGACTCGGGGATCGCGGTCGGCCCGGGCCGCGGCTCGGCCGCCGGTTCGCTGGTCGCGTACGCGCTCCAGATCACCGACGTCGATCCGCTCCGCTACGGCCTGCTGTTCGAGCGCTTCCTGAATCCCGAGCGCGTGTCGATGCCCGATATCGACATCGACTTCTCGGTCCGCGGCCGTGAGCGCGTGATCCGGTACGTGACCGACAAGTACGGCAAGGAGTCGGTGGCGCAGATCGTCACGTTCGGCAAGATGTTCCCGCGCGCGGCGACGCGGGACGCGGCGCGCGTGCTGGGCCTCGACTACGGCGCCGGCGATCGCCTGGCCAAGCTGATCCCCGACCCGATCATGGGCCGTCCGCCGAGCTTCGAGGACTGCCTCAAGCCGGGGCAGCCGTTGCGCGCCGAGGTCGACCGGGACCCGACCGCCAAACAGATCGTCGAGGTGGCCCAGGGCCTCGAGGGGATCGTGCGGAACTCCTCGATCCACGCCGCCGCGGTCGTGATCGCGGATCGCCCGCTGACCGACATCGTGCCGCTCCAGATCGCCGACGCCGGCTCGGACGAGAACGGCGAGCGGGTGTTCCGGACCGTGACGCAGTTCACGATGAAGCCGGTCGAGCAGATCGGATTGCTCAAGATGGACTTCCTCGGCCTCCGCAACCTCGACGTGATCGAGGATGCGCTCGACATCATCGAGCGCTCCACCGGCGAGCGGCCCGACATGGCGACGCTGTCGCTCGAACACCCGCCCACCTACGAGATGATGGCCCGCGGCGACTCGGTCGGCGTGTTCCAGTTCGAGTCCGAGGGCATGCGCGAGGCGCTCAAGAAGGTCAAGCCCGATGAGTTCGACGACCTGGTGGCACTCAACGCTCTGTACCGGCCGGGTGCGATGGACCAGATCCCGACGTACGCCCGCGGCAAGCATCACCCCGAGCTGATCTCCTATCCCGACGACCGGCTGCGCCCGATCCTCGAGGCCACCAAGGGCGTGATCCTCTACCAGGAGCAGGCGATGCAGATCGCCAAGGACATCGCCGGGTTCAGCGGCGCGAAGGCCGACGACCTGCGCAAGGCGATCGGCAAGAAGAACCGCGAGGCGATGGCCAAGCTGAAGCCCGAGTTCGTCGCCGGCTGCCAGGCCTCGGGCACGAGCGCGCAGGTGATCGAGTGGCTGTGGACGACCAACGAGCGGTCGGCCGACTACTCGTTCAACCGCTCCCACGCCGCCTGCTACGCGTTGATCGCCTACCGGACCGCGTGGCTCAAGGCGACCTACCCGGCCGAGTACATGGCGGCGCTGATCTCGTCGGTGATGGACACCAAGGACAAGGTCCCGTTTTTCGTCTCCCAGGCCGAGCAGATGGGGATCTCGATCCTCCCGCCCGACGTGAACCTCTCAGACCACGAGTTCGTCGTGGTCGACGGCAACATCCGGTTCGGCCTCGACGCGGTCAAGGGCGTCGGGTACGCCGCGGTCGAGGCGATCAAGCGCGCCCGTGGTGACTACGACCCGCCCGCTCGACCCTTCATGAACCTGTTCGACTTCTGTTCGCGGGTCGACAGCCGCGCGGTCAACAAGAAGGCGATCGAGGCGCTGATCAAGTGCGGCGCGCTCGGGTCGACCGGCGCCACCCGTAAGGGGATGCTGATGATGCTCGAGCAGGCCCAGGGCGCGGGCCAGAAGGCGCAACAGGACGCAGTGATCGGCCAGGGCTCGATCTTTGACCTCGGCTTCGACGACCCCGCCGGCGCCAGCGACGGCGGCGGCTTCGTCACGCCGAGCCACGCCCCGATCCCCGCGATCGAGTTCGAGCGCGCCGAGTTGCTCGCGGCCGAGAAGGAGTCGATCGGGCTGTTCATCTCTGCCCACCCGCTGAAGGAGGTCAGGGCCGCGCTGCGCGCCCGGGTCGACTGCCCCCTAGCCGACCTCGCCGACAAGCGCGACGGCGACTGGGTGCTGGTCGGCGGCATGATCACCGAGGCGAAGAAGATCCGGACCAAGAAGGGCGACCCGATGATGTTCGCGACGCTCGACGACCTCGAGGGGTCGGTCGAGCTGCTCGTGTTCGGTAACGCGCTCCCCGCCGACCCGGACGTGCTCGCCGCCGACTCGATCGTGCTCGTCCGCGGCCGCGTCGACCACAAGGATCGCGACAAGACGTGCATCGTCGCCCAGCAGATCGAACTTTTTCGGCCCACCGCCGAAGAGGTGACCGAGGCCGAGGAGCAGGAGGCCAAGCGATCGATCGCGCCGAGTGCGCTCCGGCTGCGGCTCGACGCGACCGCGCTGGCCGCGTCGGTGCTCGGTGAGCTCAAAGATGTGCTCGCGGGCTTCCCGGGCCAGAGCGAGGTCGTGATCGAGCTCACCACGTCGATCGGCGACCGGCGGCTGAAGCTCGGACCGGACTTCCGCGTGACCCACAGCGCGAGCCTGCACGCGGAGCTCGACGCGCTGCTCGGACACGCGATCCTCGCCGGCGGCGACGTCTCCGAGGACAACGTCAGCGACGAGAGCGAGCGCCGGCGCGCCGGCGCCGCCGCCGTGTCCTGATTGCAAGCTCCCGAACGTCGCTTGCCTCGGACGCGGGGCTTGCGGCAAGCTTCCCGCCATGCTCGGCCTCCCCAGCGGCATTACGGCCTGCCTGTTCGACCTCGACGGCGTTCTGACGCAGACGGCCAAGGTCCACGCCAAGGCGTGGAAGCAGATGTTTGACACCCCGGATGACGAAACGATCTACGGCCTCGGCCTGCGCAAGAACGAGCTCGTCTTGAAGCTGATCCGCGACGAGGGCGTCGAGCCGTACGAGGGCTCGGTCCGGTTCGTCGAGGCGGCCCGGGACCGAGGGCTACGCCGGGCGGTGGTGTCGTCGAGCGAGAACTGCAAGGACGTGCTCGAGGCTGCCGGCATCGAGGATCTGTTCGAGGTGCGGATCGACGGGACCGACCACGCTCGGGCGCTGCAAGCGCACGGGGCGGACGTCGTCGTGGAGGATCTATCGGAGCTGCTGAACCGGCCGTGATAGACGCCGACGTGTTCTCGGTCGAGCCGTGGGCGGTGTGCGAGCACGAACTCCATCTTGACCTGCTCGCCGAGACCGAGTCGATCTTCGCGCTGTCCAACGGGCACATCGGTCTGCGGGGGAACCTCGACGAAGGCGAGCCGTCCGGGGCGCCGGGGACGTTCCTGAACAGCTTCTACGAGGTCCGGCCGCTGCCGTACGCCGAGTTGGCCTACGGCAACCCCGAAGCCGGCCAGACGATGATCAACGTCACCAACGGAAAGGTGTTCCGGCTGCTGGTCGACGACGAGCCGTTCGACGTCCGCTACGGCAAGCTCGTCCGCCACGAGCGGACGCTCGACCTCCGCAACGGCGTTCTGCGCCGCGAGGCCGAGTGGATCTCGCCGGCGGGTCAGGCCGTCCACGTACGGTCGACCCGGATGGTGTCGTTCGTGCAGCGGTCGATCGCCGCGATCCTGTACGAGGTCGAGCCGGTCGGCGCGCCCGCGCGCATCGGCGTCCAGTCCGAGCTGGTGGCGAACGAGCCCGTCCCCGCCGAGTCGAACGACCCGCGCGCGGCCGCCGCGCTGGCGGCGCCGCTGATCGCGGAGGACAACGCTCACAACGGCCTGCGCGTCAGCCTCGTCCACCGCACGCGCGCGAGCGGACTGCGCATGGCCGCCGGCATGGATCACCTGGTCGAGGGCCCCGAGGGCACGGTGACCGCCGCCGAGAGCCAGCCCGACCTCGGGCGTTTGACCGTGAGCACCGAGCTCAAGCCCGGCGAGAAGCTGCGGATCGTCAAGTTCCTCAGCTATGGCTGGTCGAGCCAGCGATCGCTGCCCTCGCTGCGCGACCAGGTCCACCTGGCGCTCGCCGCGGCCCGCCGTACGGGCTGGCACGGTCTGCTCAAAGAGCAGCGCGAGTACCTGGCGGGGATCTGGGACCGGGCGGACATCCAAGTCGACGGCGACGCCGCCCTTCAGCAGGCGGTCAGGTTCGCGCTGTTCCACGTCGTCCAGGCCGCCGCCCGAGCCGAGATGCGAGCGATCCCGGCCAAGGGCCTGACCGGCAGCGGCTACGACGGCCACACGTTCTGGGACATGGACGCGTACACGCTGCCCGTGCTCACGTACGTCGACCCGCGCGCGGCGCGCGATGCGATCGCCTGGCGTCACGCCACGATGGACCTCGCCGCGGCTCGGGCCAGCGAGCTCGGGCTCAAGGGGGTGACGTTCCCGTGGCGGACGATCCGCGGTCAGGAATGCTCGGGTTATTGGCCGGCGGGCACGGCCGCGTTCCACATCAACGCCGACGTCGCCGACGCGGTTCGCCGGTACATCGCCGCGACCGGCGATGAGGACTTCGAGCAGGGCCCCGGGCTGGAGCTGCTGGTCGAGACCGCCAGGCTGTGGCGATCTCTGGGTCACCACGACGCCCAGGGTGGCTTCCGGATCGACCGCGTCACCGGACCGGACGAGTACACCGCGATCGTCGACAACAACGTGTTCACGAACGTCATGGCCGCCCGGAACATGGCCGTGGCCGCCGACCTGGCCGTCCGCCATCCCGCGCGCGCCGACGAGCTCGGCGTCGACGACGAGGAGATCGCGAGCTGGCGCGACGCCGCCGCCGCGATCGTCGTGCCGTACGACCGCGATGCGCAGATCACCCAGCAGTGCAACGGCTTCACCCGCCTTCGCAAGTGGGACTTCGCCGACACCCCGCCCGATCAGTACCCGTTGTTGCTGCACCACCACAACTACATGCTCTACTCGAGCCAGGTGATCAAGCAGGCCGACCTGGTGTTCGCGATCTACCTGTGCGGCAACCGCTGGACCGAGGACCAGAAGGCGCGGGACTTCGCCTACTACGAGAGCGTCACCGTGCGCGACTCGTCGCTGTCGGCACCGATCCAGGCGGTCGTCGCGGCGGAGGTGGGCCATCTCGAGCTTGCCTTCGACTACCTCACCGAGACGGCGTTCATCGACCTGCGGGACCTGGCCTTCAACACCCGCGACGGCGTGCACCTGGCCTCGCTGTCGGGCGTGTGGCATGCGATCGTCGGCGGCTTCGGCGGCATGCGCGACTCCGGCAAGACGCTGGCGTTCGGCCCCCGCCTGCCGTCGCGGCTGACCCACCTGCGCTTCGGGTTGCTGTACCGTGGCCGCCGGCTCCGCGTCGACGTCCGGCGCGAGGAGGCGACGTACGAGCTGCTCGACGGGGAACCCCTCGAGATCCTGCACCACGGCGAGCCGATCACGGTCGAGCCGGGCGGGCCGATGCCTTTCCCGATCCCGCCGGCGCCTCAGTACCCGACCCCTCACCAACCCTACGGACGAGCGCCGGCGTTCGCGCACGGCGAGGGTCACCCGCTCCCCCAGGCGCCGCACGGGGGCGGGGCGCTCCCGCCGCCTCCCGGCGGGCTGAACCCGTAAGCGCGACGCAGCCCTAAGCGAGGGTTGCAAACGTGTGCATAATGCTCTGGGATGGCGTCGAGCAAGCTGAGCCTCGGCGGACCGATCACGCTTCGGGACGTGGCGCGAGTCGCCGGCGTGCATCCGGGCACGGTGTCGCGCGCGCTCAACCCGGAGACTCGCGGGCTCGTCAACGAGCGGACCGCACAGCGCGTGCTAGACGCGGCCAAGGAGCTCGGCTACCGCCCGAACCCGATCGCCCGGGGCTTGCGGACCAACCGGTCGAACACGATCGGGGTGCTGGTCCCGGACTTGATGAATCCGCTGTTCGCCGCGGTGGTGCGCGGGATCGAGGATGGCCTGCGCGACGGCGGCTACACCCCGTTGATCGCCAACACGGACAACGACCCCGAGCGCGAGCAGGTCGCGTTCGAGGCGATGCACGCGCGGCAGGTCGACGGTTTTATCGCTGCGACGGCGACGCGCGACCACTGGTTGCTCGCCGACGCTGTGGCGCTCGGCGCCAAGGTCGTGCTCGTCAACCGGCGCGTCGACAGCGACGCGCTCCCGGCCGTCACCGGCGACGACCACGAGGGCATCCGCCTGGGCGTGGAGCACCTGGTGGGACTCGGCCACCGGCGGATCGCCCATCTCGCCGGGTCGCAGTCGCTCTACACCGGGTGGTCACGCCACCAGGGGTTCGTCGACGCGATGCGCACGGCCGGGGTCGAGCTCGACCCCGGGCTGGTCGTGTTCAGCGGCATGTTCACCGAACCGGAGGGCGCCCGCTGCTGCGGCGAGCTGCTCGACCGCCGGCGCGACTTCACCGCGATCGTGGCCGGCAACGACCTCCTGGCGCTGGGCTGCTACGACGCGCTCGAACAACGCGGCCTGCGCTGCCCGGACGACGTGTCGGTCGTCGGCTACAACGACATGCCGTTCGTGGACCGGTTCCAACCGGCGCTCACCACGGTCCGGGTCCCGCACTACGAGCTCGGCTCGACCGCCGCGCACCTGATGCTCGAGCAGCTTCAGCACGACGACGCGCCGGCGCGCCAGCTGCTGCTCGCGCCCGAGCTCGTGATCCGCGGATCGACGGCCTCGCCGCCGCCTGATAAAGCAGATCGCAACATGTCTTCCCTTGACACCTCACAGTGACGACGATAACGTCGCACACGATTGCAGCAAACGTTTGCAGTCCGGTTGGTGGAACTGCACGAAGGCGGTTGCAACCGTGCTGCGCACGCGTTCGGTGTCCGCAAGTCGACGTAATCACCGCTGGGAGGAGAAGGTCCAGATGACAAGGTCGAGGCGAAGGGCTTTGATCGTTGCGGCCGTGGCCGCCGTTGCCGCAGTACTCGCCGGGTGTGGAGGCTCCGGCAGCTCCTCGAGTGCGAGCTCGAATGGGAGCTCGACCTCCGCCTCGGGCTCGGCGACGAGCAGCACGGCCAACAAGACGCCGATCACGATCGGCACGTCGCTGTCGCTGTCCGGGGACTTCGCGTCCGACGGCCAGGCGTTCGAGAAGGGCTACCAGCTGTGGGCCAACGACATCAACGCCGCCGGCGGCCTGATGGGCCACCCGGTCAAGCTCGACATCATCTCGGACGCGTCGAGCCCGTCCCAGGTCGTCACCAACTACACGAAGCTGATCTCCTCCGACCACGACCAGCTGGTGTTCGGCCCGTTCTCGACGCTCTTGACCGTGCCGTCCTCGAAGGTCGTCAACCGCTACGGGTACGCGTTCGTCGAGGGCGCCGGCGGCGCGCCGGCGGCGTTCGGAAACGGCCTGAAGAACATCTTCGACGTCAGCCTGCCGGTGATCGACAACCTCATCCCGTTCGCGCACTGGCTGGCGACCCTGCCCGCCTCGGAGCGGCCGACGACTGCCGCGGTCGCCACCAGCGACGACCCGTTCACCCAGCCGCAGTTCCCGGCCGCGGTCAAGATCCTCCAGAACGCGGGGATCAAGATCGTCTACAACAAGGTGTTCCCGGCCGAGGTCACCGACTACACGCCGATCGCGACCGCGGTCGCCAGCACCAAGGCGCAGGCGTTCCTGCTGGGCTCGGTCGACGTGCCGACGGTGTCGGCGTTCATCCACACGTTCATCCAGCAGCACTACAACCCGAAGGCGTTCATCGCGACGGCTGGTCCCGATCAGGGGGCGGCGTTCCTGAAGGCGATCGGCGGAGCGTCGAACGCCGAGGGCGTGATGGTCCCGAACGGGTGGTTCCCGGGATACCCGAACGCCGCCAGCCAGAAGATGGTCAGCGAGTACGTGGCGAAGTACGGAGGTACCCCGTCCGATGTGAACGCCGACGTCGCCGAGGCGTACTCGGTCGGCCAAGTCGTCGCCCAGGCGGTCAACGCCACGCACAGCCTCGACAACTCGAAGATCATCGCCTACCTGCACAGCGGCGTGACCCTGAACAGCGTCCAGGGGCCGGTGAAGTTCGACTCGCTCGGTGAGAACGGCGCCGCCGCGGCGTTCGCGTTCCAGTGGCAGAAGGCCGTGCTCGAGCAGGTGCTGCCGGTCGGCGCGACCGGCTCCAAGCCGGCCGAATATCCGAAGCCAAACTGGGGATCGTGAGCGCTTCGTCGTTAGCCAAGGCGGTCATCGACGGAATCCTGACTGGAGGCGTCTATGCCCTGATGGCGGCTGGACTGACGCTCATCTTCGGGGTGATGGACATCATCAACATCGCCCAGGGCGCCCTGATCGTGCTCGGTGCCTATATGAGCTACGTCCTTTCCGTTCACCTCGGAATCGACCTGTTCGCCGGCCTGCTCATCACCATCCCGGCGTTCTTCGTGCTCGGCGTGTTCATCGAGTGGGCGTTCATGCGCCGGCTGCGCGACCAGGAGCGCACCGCGATGTCGATTCTCGTTACCTACGCAGTGGCGATCATCATCGAGGGCGTGCTGAGTGTCATCTTCGGCGTGGACTACGTGCAACTCAACGCCTCGTATGTGAACAGCACGTTCCACATCCTCGGGTTCTACCTGCCGTACATCTACGTCTTCGGCTTCCTGCTCGCGATCGCGCTGATAGGAATCCTTTACTACATCCTGTACCGGACTCACTTCGGACGCGGGGTGAGAGGGTCACTGCAGAACCGCTCGGCGGCGGAGCTGATCGGGATCAACGTCAACCGTGTGCGCGCGGTGTCGGTCGGGATCGGCGTGTCCGTGACGGCCGCCGGCGGGATGGTGTTCGGCGCCACCAACTCGTTCACCCCGAGCAGCGGCTACGACCTGATCTCGCGTCTGCTCTCGATCGTGGTCCTGGCCGGCCTGGGTAGCATCGGCGGGGCGCTGATCGCGGCGATCTTCATGGTCACGCTCGAGGACGTGGTCGCGGTCGTGTGGTCGCCGGTGTGGGCGACGCTCGTCTACTACGCGTCGCTGATCGTCGTGCTCTCGTTCATGCCGAACGGGCTGTTCGGCAAGGCGGCGGTCCGGGCGCAATGACGCCGCGGGGCCGGGTCGCGTGACGGCGCGCCTCCCGGCACGCTTGCTGCTGGTCGCGATCGGCATCGCGATCCTCGGCCTGTTCCCGGTCGTGTTCTCGAACCCGACCGACACGTCGATCGCCGAGTTCACGCTGATCTACATGGTCGCCGCGAGCTCGTGGAACATGTTCAGTGGCTATTCGGGGTACATCGCGCTCGGCCACGCGGTCTACTTCGGGGTAGGTGCCTACGCGCTGACGCTGCTCGCCAACCACCTCGGGTTCGCCGCGGGATGGGGCATCTTCGCGCTGGTGCCGGTCGCCGGGATCATCGCCGGCCTGGTCGCGATCCCGACCGGGTTGATCGCGCTGCGTGCCCGCCGCCACACGTTTGTGGTGATCACGATCGCGTTCATGTTCATCTTCCAGTTGGCGGCGTCGAACTTCGGCTTCACCGGAGGAACCTCGGGCCTGCAGCCGCCGACCCCGCTGTGGTCGGCCGTCGCCTACAACGACCACTTCTACTACGTGACCGCGATCGTGCTGGTCGCGACCGTCGCGCTGTCCTGGCTCGTGCGGCGCTCGCGCTTCGGGCTGCAGTTGTTCTCGATCCGCGATGACGAAGAGCGCGCGCGGGGCCTCGGCGTCCGCGTGGCCCGCGTCAAGCTCAGCGCGTTCGTCATCTCAGCGATCCCGGTGGGAATGGTCGGTGGGATCTACGCGTACTTCCTCGGCCAGATCTTCCCCCAGTTCGCGTTCGACCCGCTGTTCGATCTGTCGGTCGCGCTGATGGCGTTCATCGGCGGGCTCGGGACCGTGTTCGGACCGCTGCTCGGGGCGCTCGTGCTCGAGTCGCTCCAGCAGTACTTCACGGTGCAGTCGGGCGCGAGCCAGGTGTACCTGATCATCTACGGCGGCCTGTTCCTGGCGGTCATCCTGTTGCTGCCGCGCGGCGTGATCCCAAGCGCGGAGGATCTGATCAACCGGTGGCGGACGCGCGGCGCGGTGCAGGACCGGCCGCGCGAGGAGGGGGACGCTGGGCGGCCGGCCGACGTCGTCAAGGCGGCGGGGGCGCGATGAGCGCGCTGATCGAGGCCGAGGGTGTGTCCAAGTCGTTCGGCGGCCTGCAGGCGCTGACCGAGTGCTCGCTGTCGGTGCCGAAGGGGTCGATCGCGGGCCTGATCGGACCCAACGGGTCGGGCAAGACCACGCTGTTCAACATCATGACCGGCTACGAGCGGTGCAGCGAGGGCGAGGTCCGCTTCGACGGCGCGGCGATCACGGGGGCCACCCCCGAGAAGGTGTTCGGCCTCGGCGTCGGCCGCACGTTTCAGATCACGAGGCTGTTCTTTCGGATGACCGTGCTCGAGAACATGCTCGTGGCCACGCAGCGGCATGAGGGTTGGCTGCGCAGCGTGGCGCGCCGCGCGGGCTCCGCTGCCGAGCGTCAACGGGCGCTCGAGATGCTCGATTTCGTGGGGCTCGCGGGGCTCGCCTCGAGCCCGGCCGGCAACCTGTCATACGGACAACGCAAGCTGCTCGAGCTGGCATCGCTGCTGGTCGCCGACCCGGCGGTGCTGCTGCTCGACGAGCCGACCGCGGGCGTCAACCCGACACTGGTCTTGCAGCTGTCCGAGCGCATTCGCGAGCTGAACCGCGCCGGCAAGACGTTTCTGGTCGTCGAGCACAACATGGAGTTCGTGATGGGGCTGTGTCATGAGGTGACCGTGCTCCACCAGGGGCGGACGCTCGTCAACGGCACGCCCGATCAGGTGCGCGCCAACCCGGCGGTGCTGGACGCCTACCTCGGCGGAGGCGACGATGACGACGACGATGACTTCTGAGGGCTCCAGTCCGAACGGGGGTGCTGCGCGGGGCGCGGTGATGCTGGCGCTCGACGGCGTCACCGCCGGCTACGGCGGCGGCGACATTCTGAAAGACGTCTCGTTCACGGTCGCAGAGCACGAGATCATGTGCATCGTCGGTCCCAACGGCGCCGGCAAGTCGACGCTCCTGTCCACGATCAGTGGCGTCCTGCGTCCCCGAAAGGGAGCGATCGCGTTCCGCGGTGAGTCGCTGGTCGGCCTGGCCCCGCGCCAGGTGCTGGCCAGGGGCGTCGTGCTCGTTCCCCAGGCGCACAGCCTCTTTCCGGAGATGACCGTGCGCGAGAACGTCGAGATGGGGGCGTACACCGTGCGCGACGCGGGACTTGTGCGCCGGCGTCTCGGCGAGGTCGAGGACCTGTTTCCGCTCGTGCGCGAGCGCGCCCACGACAAGGCCGGCAGCCTGTCCGGCGGCCAGCAGCGGCTGGTCGAGCTCGCGCGCAGCCTGATGCTCGACCCGGCGCTGATCGTCCTCGACGAGCCGTCGATCGGGCTCGACCCGCCCACGCGCAAGATCGTGTTTCGGATGATCCGGTTGATGAACCAGCAGGGGCGGACGATCCTTCTGGTCGAGCAGAACGCTCGCGCTGGGCTGAGGCTGAGCACGCGCGGTCTCGTACTCGAGAACGGCACGGTCCGCCTCACCGGCACCGGCCGCGAGATTCTCGAGCACCCGGAGATCGGCTCGCTCTACCTGGGCGGCGCGGTGACGAGCACGCCCGCCAGCTGATGCCCGACGCGCGCGTCCAAGCCGCGATCGACCACTGGGCGCCCCGCATCATCACCGCGGGCGTCGACTACAACGACTTTGCGAGGACGACCGGGCGGATCGAGCGCTGGGAGGACTGGCTCGACGCGTGGACGGCCCTCGCCGAGGAGCACCTCGAGCTCGCCGCCGATGCCGAGGCCGCCGGACGGAAGCGGAGCGCCGGGGAGGCCTACCTACACGCCGCGGTGTGCCAGCACTTCGGCAAGTTCGTGTGGATGCTCGACGCCGCCGCCCACCGCGCCGCGACCGAGCGTTCGATCGCGGCGATGGCCAAGGCCCACGCCTGTCTGGACCCGACCGCGGAGCGGATCGAGGCGCCGCTCGACGGTGGCGTGCTCGCAGGCAACCTCCGGCGGCCCGGCGTCGGGGCCTTTCCGCCGCCGCTGGTCGTGCTCATCCCGGGCCTCGACTCGACCAAGGAGGAGTTCTTCCACTGGGAGAACGCGTTCCTGGCGCGCGGGATGGCGACGTTGTCGATGGACGGGCCCGGGCAGGGGGAGGCCGGGTTCAGGCTGCCGATTCGGCACGACTACGAGGTCGCGGTGGCGGCGATGCTCGACGCGCTCGGCGCGCGTACCGATGTTGCCCTCGACCGGGTGGGCGCGGCGGGGGTCAGCCTCGGCGGTTACTACGCGCCGCGGGCGGCGGCATTCGAGCCGCGGATCCGCGCGGTGGCCGGGATCAGCGGCTCCTACAACTTCGGCGAGGTGTGGGACGACCTGCCGCCGCTCACCCGCGAGGCGTTCACGGTGAAGTCGGGCGCGCGCGACGAGCGCGAGGGCCGCGAGCGCGCGGACGCGCTCGATCTGACGGGCGTGCTCCGAGGGCTCGAGCAGCCGGCCCTGCTCGTCACCGGCGGCCTCGACCGGATCATCCCCTGGCGCCAGACCGAGCGGATAGCGCGCGAGGCCCTCAACGGGACATTCGTGCTGTACCAGCTGGGCACGCACGTGTGCAGCAACGTTCCGTACCGGTACCGCCCGCTCGTGGCCGACTGGATGGCTGAGCAGCTCGCGTCGGTCCGATGATCGGCCAGCCGCTCCGCCGGCGTGAGGATCTCCCGCTCGTGCGCGGGGCCGGCCGCTACGTCGACGACCTCGCGCCGCCGGGACTGGCCCACGTTGTGTTCGTGCGCAGCTACCACGCGCGCGCGTCGATCGTCGGCGTGCGCGCCCCACCGAGCGCTCCCGGCCTCTTGCGCGTGTTCACCGCCGCGGACCTGACCGGCCGGGCGCGACCGATGCGGGTGACCGTGCCGGACGGCGCCGAGGTGGCCGACGAGCCGCATCCGATCCTGGCCGCGGACGAGGTCCGCTACGCCGGCCAACCCGTCGCGGCGGTGGTGGCGGAGTCCCGGGCGCAGGCGGTGGATGCGGCAGAGCTAGTTGAGGTCGAGTACGAGCCAGGGGAGGCGGTCGTCGACCCGGGGGACGCGCCGGAGACACTGATGCGCTGGGAGCGCAGCGTCGGCGACGTGGAGGGCGCGCTGGCCGCCGCCGCGCATCGGGTGCAGGCCCGGCATCGCATCCCGCGACTGGTGGCCGCACCGATCGAGCCGCGCGGCGTTCTCGCCGCCTACGACGACGCCGGCGACCTGCTCACGGTCTGGGCCTCGGCCCAGGATCCCCACCGGCCGCTGTCCCAGCTCGCCCACGCCCTGGACCGCCCGCCGGAGCGAATCCGCGTGGTGATTCCCGATGTGGGTGGCGCCTTCGGCAGCAAGGGCGTGATCGCCGTCGAAGCGGTCACCGTCGCGCTTGCCGCGATGGAGCTGGGCCGGCCGCTCAAGTGGGTCGAGGACCGGGTGGAGAACTTCCTGGGTGCCTACCAGGGGCGGGGAGTCGAGGCGTCGGTCGAGCTCGCGCTGGATGCCGGCGGGCGGATCCTGGCCGTGCGCGCCTCGATCCTGGCCGACCTGGGGGCGTACCTCCTGCCGACTACGGCGATCCCGCCGCACACCACCGCGATGCTGATGACCGGCTGCTACGACATCCCCGTCGCGGCGGTCTCCGTGCGCGGAGCGCGCACCGACAAGGTGCCGACCGGCCCCTACCGCGGTGCCGGCCGGCCTGAGGGCGCGTACCTGCTCGAGCTGACGGTCGACCGCGCGGCGCGCGAGCTGGGGCTCGAGCCGGCCGAGCTTCGCCGGCGCAACCTGATCCGCTCCTTCCCGCACCGGAGCGCGCTGGGCTGGACGTACGACTCGGGCGACTATGAGCAGTGCCTCGATCGGGCGCTCGAGCTGGTTCAGCCCGAGCGCGGGCCGCTCCTCGGGACTGGGATGGCCATGTACGTGGAACGTGCGGGCGGCAACTGGGAAAGCGCGCGCGTGTCCGTTGGCAGCGACGGCCGCGTCATCGCGCGAAGCGGATCGTGCCCAAACGGCCAGGGACACGAGACGACGTTTGCGCAGATCGTGGCGGATCGCTTGGGGATCGATCCCGACGAGGTCGAGCTTCGGTTCGGCGAGATTCCGGGCGTCGGGACGTTCGCGAGCCGCTCGGTCGCGATGGGTGGCTCGGCGCTGGCGCAGGCGAGCGAGCGGATCCTCGAGTCCGCCAGACGTATAGCCGCGAGCCTTCTGGACTGCCGGGCCGAGGAGCTCAGCCGCGTGGGGCGGGAGTGGGCCGCGGGCGGCCGCACCGTCTCGTGGGTGGAGGCTGCCGCGGGCCTGGAGGCGGAGGCGCGGTTCGAGTCCGACCTCGTGTTCGGCTCTGGCGCGTACGCGGCGGTGGTCGAGATCGAGCGCGACACCGGCGCGTTGAAGGTACGGCGGCTTGCCGCGGTCGACGACGCGGGCACGATCATCAACCCGCTGCTGGCCGAGGGTCAGGTCGTGGGGGGCGCGGTGCAGGGACTCGGGGCGGTGCTGACCGAGGAGGCCGTGTACGACGCCGAGGGTCAGCTGCGAAACGCGTCGTTCGTCGAGTACGGCCTGCCGAGCGCCGTCGAGGTGCCGCCGATCGCCTCCGACTTCGTGCAGACGCCGTCGCCGCTGAATCCGCTGGGGGCGAAGGGAATCGGCGAGGGCGGCGCGATCGGGACTCCCGCCGCGATCGCGAACGCCGTGGCCGACGCGTTGGGGGGGCCGGCGCCGGACCCGCCGTTCACCGCCGAGAAGCTGTGGCGGGCGCTGCGCCAGGCCGGCGGTTGGGAAGAAACGTCCAACATGTAGACGGAACTTCCCAAGCGGTCGTGTCAGTCGAGCGCCAGCGATGCGCCGCGGTCGGCGGCGGGCGTCGCTTCCTGGGTGTCGTGGTTGAGCACCGTGTTGCGCTCCGAGGTGACCTCGCGCTCGAGCGGCAGCGAACCGCCGACCGTGTAGTACGGCTTGCCGGCGATCACGAGATCCTCGGCCGGGAAGCGGGTGATCACCTCGCAGCCGTCCGCGGTCACGACCAGCTGCTCCTCGATCCGAGCCGCCGACCAGCCATCGCTCGCCGGCCAGAACGTCTCGAGCGCGAACACCATCCCCTCGCGGATCTCCTCGGGGTGGTCGACCGACACGAGCCGGCTGAAGATCGGCTTCTCCCAGATCGAGAGGCCGACGCCGTGGCCGAACTGGAGCGCGAACGCGGCCTCCTCGTCTCCGAAACCGAACTCCTGCGCCCGTGGCCACACGCTCACGACCTCGCCGGTGGTAGCGCCCGGGCGAATCAGCTCGATCGCCGCGTCGAGGTAGTACCGGCAGCGCTTGTAGGCGTCCACCAGCGCCGGCGAGCCGCTCGCCACCGCGAACGTGCGGTAGTAGCACGTCCGGTAGCCCATGAAGCTGTGGAGGATGTCGAAGTAGGCGGGATCGCCGGGGCGGAGCGCCCGGTCGGTGTACACGTGCGGGTGCGGGTTGCAGCGCTCGCCCGAGATCGCGTTGACGCCCTCGACGAACTCCGACCCCATGTCGTAGAGAACCTTGTTGACCAGCCCGACGCACTCGTTCTCGCGCATCCCCGGCTTCATCGCGCGGTACAGCTCCTCGTAGGCGGCGTCGACCATCGCGCACGCCTGGTTCAGCAGCGTGATCTCGTCGCGGGTCTTGATCACGCGCGCCTGCTGCATCAGCTGCTGGCCGTCGACCACGTCGATGCCCGCGTTCTGGAGGGCGAACAGGACGGGAGGCTCGATCGCGTCGACGCCGACGGGCTCACCGAGCAGGCCGCGCTGCTCGAGCTCGACGCGGATCTTCTCCGCGACGTTCTCGGCCCGCCCGGACTCGGGGGACATCGCCCCGCGCAGGGTCGAAATGCCGGCGCGCGAGCGCCCGTCGGCCAGCCACGGGTTGTACAGCTGGTGGTGGCGCGCCGCCGACCCGAAGTCCCACATGATCGGCTCGTCGTGCTGGGGGAGCAGGCAGAAGCGGTTGAGCTTGTCCTGAGCCCACGTTCCGATGTGCGTCGCCGTGATGTAGCGGATGTTCGTCATGTCGAAGCACAGCAGCGCCCCGAGCGACGACTCCGCCAGCAGCCCGCTGATCCGCGCCAGCCGCTCCTCGCGCAGGCGGTCGAAGCGGACGCGCTCCTCCCAGTCGACGGCCATCGTCCCGTAGGTGTGGAGTCCCATCCGACCCCGGATCTTACAATCGTTTGCAGTCGACGGCGCGCTGCTTGACGCCACAAGCAACGGTCCGCTAGATTTGCAATCGTTTGCATGATGGATCGATCGGGAACGGGTAGGAGCTAAGGCGATGCGGGACGGAAACCTGAACGACAAGCGAATCGGATGGGTTGGGGCCGGCCGGATGGGCGCGGCGCTCGCGACCCGGCTCCTCGACGCCGGCTGCGACGTCGCGGTCTACAACCGCACCCGCGCGAAGTGCGAGCCGCTCGCCGAACTCGGCGCGACGATCGTCGACCAGCCGGCGGAGCTGGGCGATCGCGACATCGTGTTCACGATCCTCGCCGGCTCGGCCGACTTCCAGCAGGTCGTGGCCGGGCCCGACGGTCTGCTGTCGGGGGCTGGGCCGGCGCCGGCGGTCGTCGTCGACTCGACCACGATCTCGGCGGAGGCGTCCGCGGCGGTGCGGGCCGAGGCCGAGAAGCGCGGGACCGCGCTGCTGGCAGCGCCCGTCAGCGGCAACCCCAAGGTGGTCAAGGCCGGCCGGCTGACGATGGTCACCTCCGGACCCGAGCAGGCGCACCACGCCGCGCTGCCGTACCTCGAGATCATGGCCGGAGGCGGCGTCACCTACTGCGGCGACGGGGACCGCGCCCGGCTGGTCAAGGTCTGCCACAACCTGATGCTCGGGATCGTCGCGCAGACGCTCGCGGAGATCCTCGTGCTGGCCGAAAAGGGCGGCGTCTCCCGGGCCGACCTGATGGAGTTCATGAACAACAGCGTGCTCGGCTCGACCTTCACCCGTTACAAGACCCCGGCCTACGTCAACCTCGACTTCACGCCGACGTTCACCCCCGAGCTGCTGCTCAAGGACTTCGAGCTCGGACACGAAGCCGCCCGCGAGCACGGCGTGCCGATGCCGGTGGCGTCCGCCGCCCAGCAGGTCGTCCAGGCGATGATCGGCAACGGCTACACCGACGTCGACTTCGCAGCGCTGATCGCTCATCAGGCGAAGGCATCGGGGCTCGAGCTCGAGTCCGAGGCGGCGCCGGTGTCCGACGGGCTGGGGCGCGCGGCGTGACGGTCGACTCCGCGGTCGACACCGAGGCGCCGGCGGCGTATCTCGACCGCTACGGCCGGATGCTGCTGATCCGCCTGTTCGAGACGGAGATGCAGCGCCTGTTCCTCAAGGGCGAGGTCCACGGCACCACCCACCTGTGCGCCGGCCAGGAGGCCGTGCCCGTCGGCGTGTGCTCGGCGCTCGAGCCCGGTGACTGGCTCGCCGGAACGTATCGAGGCCACGGGCACGCGCTCGCCAAGGGCACCGACCCCGACGCGCTGATCGCCGAGATGCTCGGCCGCGCCACCGGCGTGTGCGGCGGGCGCGCCGGATCGATGAACGTGATCGACGTCGAGCACGGCCTCGTGGGCTGCTTCGGGATCGTCGGCGGGAGTATCGCCGCCGCCACCGGGGCGGCGCTCGCGGCCAAGCGCGAGGGCCGGGTTGCGGTGGCGATGTTCGGCGACGGGGCGACCAACCAGGGCTACTTCCACGAGTGCATGAACTTCGCCAAGGTGTTTTCGCTGCCCGCGGTGTTCGTGTGCGAGAACAACTTCTACGGCGAGTTCACGCCGATGGCGTCGGTCACCGCCGGCGAGGACATCGCGGCGCGCGCCGGCGTGTTCGGGATCCCGGCGAACGTCGTCGACGGCAACGATGTGTGGGCGGTGCGCGAGGCGGCGCTCGAGGCCGTGCGGCGGGCCCGCTCGGGCGGAGGACCGACGCTGCTCGAGTGCCAGACCTACCGCCACTACGGCCACTCCAAGTCCGACCCGGCGCCCTACCGGCCGCCGGACGAGGTCGAGCGATGGCTCGCGCGCGACCCGCTCACGATCGCGCGCACCCGCCTGCTCGAGTCCGGCGTCGCCGAAGCGGAGATCGCCGACGTGGAGGACGCGACCCGCGCGCGCATGAACCGCGCGGTGCAGGAGGCGCTGGCGGCGCCGTATCCCGATCCCGCCACCGACGGCGCCACCGAGTTCGCGCCATGAGCGCCCAGCTCGAGTTCCGGGCCGCGATCCGCGAGGCGATCATCGAGGAGATGGAGCGCGACGAGTCGGTCGTGTTCTTCGGCGAGGACGTCGCTGCCGAGCAGGGCGGCGTGTTCGCGGTCACGCCCGGCATCCAGGGGCTGTTCGGCGCAGAGCGCGTGTTCGACACCCCGATCTCCGAGCTGGCGCTGTCGGGCGCTGCGTTCGGCGCGGCGGTCGGCGGTCTGCGCCCGATCATCGAGATCATGTTCGGTGACTTCATGGGGCTGGCGATGGATTCGCTCGTCAACCAGTCGTCGAAGTACTGGTACCTGTCCAACGAGCAGCGGAGCGTGCCGCTCGTGGTTCGCTCGGCCGTCGGGGGCGGCGGGCGGTTCGGCGCGATCCACTCCCAGACCCACGCGACCTGGTTCCAGGGAGTCCCCGGGCTGAAGATCGTGTTCCCGTCCTCGCCGGCGGAGGCCAAGGGCCTGCTCAAGGGCGCGATCCGCGACGACAACCCGGTGATCTTCCTCGAGCACAAGCGGCTCTACTCGGTCAAGGCGCCGGCCCCCGCGGCCGGCGAGGTGCTGCCGCTCGGCAAGGCGCGGATCGCGCGCGCCGGCAAGGACGTGACGATCGTGTCCGCGGGCAAGGGCGTGCCCGACGCACTCGAGGCCGCTGAGCAACTGGCCGGCGAGGGCGTTGACGCCGAGATCATCGATCTGCGCACGCTGCGGCCCGTCGATCTCGACACCGTGCTCGGGTCGGTGGCCCGCACCAACCGCGTTCTCGCGGTCGAGGAGGGGCCGGCGACCGGAGGCTGGGCCTCGGGGCTGCTCGGGCGGATCGCCGAGCACGGGCTCCACGACCTCGACGACGCCTGGCTGCTCGCCACCGACGAGCTGCCGATCCCCTACAGCCCGACGCTCGAGGACGCGTTCATACCGGGCGCCGGCGCGATCGTCTCGACCGTGCGCGAGCGCGCCGGAATCGGCGTGGGAGGCTGATCCGGCGTGCCTGAGGTCGTCATGCCCCGGCTGTCGGACTCGATGGAGGAGGGCACGATCGTCCGCTGGCTGAAGAGCGACGGCGACGTCGTCTCGAAGGGCGAGCCGCTGGCCGAGGTCGAGACCGACAAGGCCACGGTCACGTTCGACGCCGACGCTGGCGGGACGCTGCGCATCCTCGCGGACGAGGGCCAGACGGTGCCGCTCGGAGGGGTGATCGCGACCATCGGGGACGTGGCCGAGGCGCGGTCCGGGTCTCCGGCGCCCGCCCACTCACGCCCCGCCGCGCCGTCAACCGTCGCCGCGGGCAAATCATCCGAGCGCGACAACGGAGCCGACCGGGTGAAGGCGTCGCCGCTCGCCCGCCGGATCGCGCGCGAATCGCAGGTCGACCTGAGTGGGATCACCGGGTCGGGCCCCGGCGGGCGGGTCGTTAAAGCCGACGTGCCCCAGCCGGCGGTCGCGCACGGCGCCAAGGGCGTCGTCACGCGGCTCGAGCCCTCGCGCATCCAGGTGCAGATCGCCCAGCGCATGTCCGAGTCGAAGGCCACGATCCCGGACTTCACGCTCCACGCCGAGGTCGACATGGCGCAGGCGGTCGAGCTGCGGACCCAACTGCGCAAGGCCGGACGCGGCGGGGATGGAGAAGGGTCGGCGGCGCCTGACGGCGGCGCCTTAGCGATCCCTTCTTACAACGACATGGTGGTCAAGGCGTGCGGGCTCGCGCTGCGCGAGCACCCGCGGGCCAACGCCGCGTACCGCGACGGCGCATTCGAGCTGTATGAGCGCGTGAACGTCGGGATCGCGGTCGCCGCCCACGACAGCCTGGTCGTCCCGACCGTGTTCGACGCCGACCGCAAGTCGCTGCTCGAGATCGCGCGCGAGGCGCGCGTGCTCGCCGAGCGCGTGCGCTCGCGGCAGATCACGCCGGCCGAGCTGTCGGGCGGCACGTTCACGGTGTCGAACCTCGGGATGTACGGCGTGGCGGGCTTCTCGGCGATCATCAACCCGCCGCAGGCGGCGATCATGGCGGTCGGGGAGCTGCGCGAGGTCCCGGTCGTCCGCGACGCTCAGGTCGTCCCGGGACTGCGGATGAGCATCGCGCTCACGTGCGACCACCGGATCCTGTATGGGGCGCCGGCGGCCGAGTTCCTCGGTCGTGTCCGCCAGCTGCTCGAGCAGCCGATCAACCTGGTCGTCTGAGCGCTCAGTCCCCGGCGGGGACCCACGGACCGTGCCAGCCGCCGTAGTGGGCGACCAGCTTCTTCGCCTGCTCGGGCCCCCACGATCCCTGCGCGTAGGGGTGGACGGGCGGCGGCGAGTCGAGCAGCGGCTGCACGATCCGCCAGCTCTCCTCGACGTTGTCCTGGCGGGTGAAGTGGGTGGCGTCGCCGACGATCGCGGCGTGCAACAGAACCTCGTACGGGGTGGGGCCCTCGCCGCCCTCGTCCGAGAACTCCACGTCGAGCTCGATCTCGTTCGCTCCGCGGACGTCGGCGCGCTGCGCGTCGAGGATCACCCTGATCCCGGTCGATGGGTCGATCTTGAACACGATCTGGTTCGGTTCGGGCCGGCGGTGGCTCGAGGGGATGAAGTGGACGCGGGGCGGGCGCTTGAACAGCAGCCGCAGCTCGGTCTGGCGGACCGCGAGGTGCTTTCCGGTGCGCACGAAGAAGGGTACGCCCGCCCAGCGCCAGTTGTCGATCTCGAACCGAAGCGCGGCGTACGTCTCGGTGGTCGAGTCGGGCGCCACGCCGTCGGTCTGGAGGTACCCGTCGTACTGACCGCGGACGTAGTGGGACGGGTCGGCGTCGGGCATCGCGCGGAACACGGCCTGCTTGGCGTCGTTGAGGGTTTCCGGGTCGCCTCCCGAGGGCGGCTCCATCGCCGCGGTGGCGAGCAGCTGTAGCAGGTGGTTGACGACCACGTCGCGCAACGCGCCGACCGGGTCGTAGAAGCTGCCGCGATCCTCGACGCCGAAGTTCTCGGCCATGGTGATCTGCACGCACGCAAGATAGTTGCGGTTCCACACCGGCTCGATCATCGTGTTCGCGAACCGCAGGTAGAGGATCTCCTCGAGTCCCATCTTGCCGAGGAAGTGGTCGATCCGGTAGATCTGGGACTCGCCGAGGTACTTATGCAGGTCCGCCGCGAGCTGGCGGGCCGACTGCAGATCGTTACCGAACGGCTTCTCGACTGCCACCCGCTGCCCGTTCGACACCAGGTCGGCTTTGGCCAGGCCTTCGACTACGGTGGCGAACAGCGACGGCGGAATCTCGAGATAGAACACGGGGTTGTTGCGGTCACCGAGCGCCTTGGCCACGTTCGAATACAGCTCCTCGCCGTCGAAGTCGCCGTTGACGTAGCTGAGTCTCGCCGCGAACCGGTCGAACACCTCGTCGTCGAGGTCCTCGCCGGTCTGCTCGATCGCGTCGCGCGCACGGCCGCGAAGGTCATCGTCGGTCAGGTTCTGGCGCGCCACACCGAGCACGGGCACGTCGAGCTGCCCGCGCCGCTCGAGCCGGTACAGCGACCGGAACGTCTGCTTCCTGGCCAGGTCGCCGGTTATGCCGAAGATGACCAGCGCGTCGGCTTCGCGTTCGCTCATCGCCTAGCTCTCCTCCGATTCGATTTGCCGCGCGTGCGCAGCTTCTTCGCCAGCTCCACGTCCTCGAGCGCGGGGGCTCCGTGATCGCGGCCGGTCTCGAGCACGCACGGGAGGCTCTCAAAGCGGGGCTCGGACAGGATCACCGCGCAACCCTTCTCGCCGAGAACGCCCTCGCCCAGGATTGCGTGCCGGTCGCGGTTGGATCCGAGCGCGACCGCCGAATCGTTGATGTGCAGCGATCCGAGGCGCTTCAGGCCGACGACGCGGTCGAATTGGTCGACAACCTCGCTGAGCGACTTGGGCGTGCTCACGTCGTACCCGGACGCGAACAGATGGCAGGAGTCGAGGCAGATCCCCAGGCGCTGGCCGCCGCCGGAGCCGTCGAGCAGCGCCTCGAGCTCCTCGAAGGAGCGGCCGAGCGTGCCCCCGGCGCCGGCGGTGTCCTCGAGGTGGAGCGGGCACTTGTCGGTCTCGGCCAGCGCCTCCTTGATCACCTTGCCGGCGCGCTTGATCGCCTTCGGGACGTCGCCCGTCTTCGCGGAGCCGGCGTGCAGGACCACGCCGACCGCGCCGATCCCGTTGCCGACTCGCAGCGACTGGGTCAGCGCCGCGAGCGACTTCTTGCGCATCTCGCGATCGGTCGTGGCGCAGTTGATGAGGTAGACCGCGTGGATCAGGACGGCCTTGATCCGGCTCGCTGCCATCGCCTCGCGGAACTCCGCGAAGTCGTCCTCGGTGTAGGCGGTGGGCCGCCACATGCGCGGCGACTGGCTGAAGATCTGGATCGCGTCGCAGTCGCGCTCGACCCCGCGCTCGACCGCGCGGTCCAGTCCGCCGGCGTTCGAGACGTGTGCGCCGATTAGCATGCGACTCTGTAGGTCATGCGCGTTCGCTTCGCTCCATCCCCGACCGGGGCACTGCACATTGGTGGTGCCCGGACGGCCCTATATAACTGGCTGCTCGCTCGCGGCCAAGCCTATGGCCCGGACGGCAAGCCTGGGACGCTCGTATTGCGGATCGAAGATACCGATCGGGAGCGATCGACACCCGAGAACGTCGAGCAGATCCTCGACGCGCTCAGGTGGCTGAACCTCGACTGGGACGAAGGCCCGGTGTTCCAGTCCGAGCGGGCCGGGCGCCACCGCGAGGTGCTCGAGCAGCTGCTCGAGTCAGGACACGCGTATCACTCGAACGCCACGACCGACGATGTCCAGGCCTTCAAGGAGCGCCACGGATTCGAGCGCGGGTTCCGGGGCGTTCCCGACCGCGAGGGCGCGGTGCGCCTGCACGTGCCCGATGAGGGCGAGACGATCTTCGATGACATCATCCGCGGCCAGATCCGGTTCGCGAACGCGAGCATGGACGACTTCGTGATCGCCCGCGCCGACGGCTCGGTGCTGTACGCATTCGCGAACCTCGTCGACGACCTCGACGCGGACATCACCGACGTTGTGCGCGGCGAGGATCACATCTCGAATACGCCCAAGCAGCTGCTCATCCTCGACGCGCTCGGGACGCCGCCTCCGCGGTACGCGCACCTGCCGCTCCTCCATGGCCCCGACGGGCGCAAGCTTTCCAAGCGCCACGGAGCCGCCTCGGTCCAGGAGCTGCGCGCCGCCGGCTACCTGCCCGAGGCGGTCGACAACTACATCGCGCTGCTCGGCGCGGGGTTCGCCGCCGACGAGGAGTTCTTCACGCTCGACGAGCTCGCCGAGCGGTTCCGGCTCGAGCGCGTCTCGAAGAACCCGGCCGTATTCGACGAGAAGAAGCTGCGACACCTCGACGGGCGGTGGATCCGTGAGCTCGGGACCGACGAGCTCACCGCGCGGCTCGAGGACTACACCGGCCGGACCGGCCTGCGGGGCGCGGTCGAGATCTCCGAGGAGAAGATTCAGACGCTCGCGGATTTCTGGCCGCTCGCGGGGTTCCTGTTCGACGGGCCGACCGACGATCCGGCGGCGTTCAAGAAGGTGATCTGCTCCGATGGCGGGGTCGAGTCCCTGAAGGCGGCGCGCGAGGCGCTGGCGCGCGCGGAGCCGTTCACGGTCGAGAATGTCGAGGCCGCCCTGCGCGGAGTGGTCGAGCGCCAGGGCGTGAAATCGGGCAAGGTGTTCCAGCCGGTACGCGTCGCGATCGCGGGAACGACCGTGTCTCCCGGCATCTTCGAGAGCGTTGTGCTGCTCGGCAAGGACGAGACCCTGGCGCGGATCGACACCGCGCTGGAGCATGCGCAATGACGGTGCGACTAAACGAACGTCGTACCCCTGCCGATAACGCTGGCTGAGGCGCCATGACAGCCGTGGACCCTCCTCTTCCCCCTGAGCCCCCAACAAGGACGGACCCCAGCATCGTGGCCACGCTAGCCGCAGTCAAGAACACAGCCGATCCCTACACCTCTCGTGAGCGTCATCACAACGAGGGCCATGGGCGCAGGCTGACCGCCGCCTTCGAGGCGATGGAAGCCTTCCCGATGCTCGCCGAGTCGCGCAACCGGGTGCTGCGCCTGTTCGAGACCGGCGAGCCGTCGACCGCCGACGTCGTCGGCGCCGTCGAGGCCGATGTGGCCCTCGCCGTGACCGTCCTGCGCCTCGCCAACCGCCTCGACGGCAAGATGCGCGGCCGCGTCGAGAGCGCGGTCAAGGGCGTCGAGGTGCTGACGCCCCGCAACGTCCACTCGATCGCCTCGAAGGCGCGGACGTTCGACTTCTTCGAGCGCACCGCGGTCTGGCAGGGCGTGCCCGAGCGCTTCCGCCTGCACGCTGTGGCGACCCAGCGCGCCGCCGACCGGATCGCCCGCGAGCTCGGCTATGAGTCTCGCGACCGGCTGATGGTCACCTCGCTCCTGCACGACATCGGCAAGCTTGTCCTCGTTCACGCTTACCCCGGCTACCCCCGACAGATCCACGCCGAGGCGCGCACCCCGGAGGAGCGGATCCTGTCCGAGCGCCGCGAGCTCGGCGTCGACCACGCCCTGGTCGGCGGCGTCCTCGCCCGCCGGTGGGGCCTGCCCAAGTCCATCGCCAGCGTGATCGAGCGCCACCACGCCGAGGACGTCGACGGCGAGGCCGCCGTCGTCCGCCTGGCCGACATGCTCGCCCATTACACGCTCGGCGGCTCGGTGTCGCCGTCGGAGCTGCTGAACGTCTCGCGCCTGGTCGGGATCGGTCCGAGCGAGCTGCGCACGGTCATGTACGACCTGCCGCTGCCGAGCGCCGGTGGGCGCCGGCGCCAGATCGACCCGTGCCCGATGTCCACGCGCGAGGTCGAGGTCCTGCGCCGGCTGGCTCGCGGGATGGTCTACAAGCAGATCGCATCCGAACTCGGACTGTCGACCAGCACCGTCCGCACCCACCTGCACAACGTCTACGGCAAGCTCGGCGCGATGGATCGCGCCCAGGCGGTGCTGATCGCCACTGAGCGGGGTTGGATTTAGGCCGCTCGCTTCGCCCCGCATTTTCCGGGGCGGGCGTCAGTGTTCGGACGCTGTACGAAGCCCCGCGGGGTCGCTGTTCCTGAGATGATCGGGGTCGTCGATGATCTCGATCACCACGAAGTCGCCGTACGCGCTGAGCGCGCTTGTGGAGCTGCAACATCAGGGCGACCGGGGCCCGGTGCCGATCGCTGAGCTCGCCCGGCGCCGGCAGATCCCGGTGCAGTTCCTCGAGCAGCTGTTCGCCACCCTGCGCCGCTCGGGCGTCCTTCGCTCGCAGCGCGGCGTCAAGGGCGGGTACTCGTTCGCACGCCCGGCCGGCGAGATCACCGTGCTCGAACTCGTCGAGCTGCTCGACGGGCCGGTCGGGAGCGGCGCCACCGGCGTGTTCGCGGATGCGGCGGAGGCGGCGCGCGGCGTGCTCGCCCAGTCGACGGTCGCGGACATCGCCGAGGCCGAGTCCAGGGCCGCGGGCGCGGCGATGTACCACATCTAGCGGGCGCGCCGGCCGCGGCCGTCGTAGGGTGTGGCCAGCAAATGGCCGAAATCCCGACCAACATTGCGGCGACCGTCGGTGGCACCCCGATGGTCGAGCTGACCCGGACCACGCGGGATGTGGACGCCCGGGTGTTCGTAAAGCTCGAGGCGTTCAACCCCGGGGGGAGCGTCAAGGACCGGATCGGCGTGGCGATGATCGAGGCGGCCGAGCGCGACGGGGTCATCGAGCCGGGACGGACGACGATCGTCGAGGCCACGAGCGGCAACACCGGGATCGCGCTGGCCTTCGTGTGCGCGGCAAAGGGCTATGACCTCGTGCTGACGATGCCGCAGGGGATGAGCCGCGAGCGCGAGGGGCTGCTCCGACTCTACGGCGCACGCGTGGAGATCACCGAGTCGCTCGGCGGGATGAACGAGGCAGTCGACGCGGCTAGGGCGATGGCATCTCGAGGGGACGTATTCCTGCCCGACCAGTTCTCGAATCCCGCGAACCCGGAGATCCACCGTCTGAGGACAGGACCCGAGATCTGGGATGCGCTGGACGGCAGGGTCGACGTGTTCGTCGCGGGCGTCGGGACGGGAGGGACGATCACAGGCGCCGGGGAGATGCTCAAGTCGCGGAACTCACGGTGCCGTGTGGTTGCGGTCGAGCCGAGCGCGTCGGCGGTGCTGTCGGGCGGGCGCCCTGGGCCGCACAAGATCCAGGGCATCGGCGCCGGCTTCGTCCCGAGCGTGCTGAACCGGGATGTGCTGGACGAGATCATCCCGGTCGAGGACGAGGATGCGATCGAGACCGCTCGCGAGCTCGCCCATCGCGAGGGCATACTGGCGGGAATCTCGGGCGGGGCGGCGGTGTGGGCGGCGGTCGAGGTGGCGCGCCGGCCGGAGTCGCGTGGCTTGCGGATCGTGACGATCCTCCCGGACTCCGGCGAGCGGTACGTGTCAACGCCGTTCTTCGCACCCTGAGGCCGGAGCCGTTCCGGGTAGCCGCGGGCACGCCTGCAAGTCGTAGGACTGCTCGAGCGCCGGGGACGGGCGGGCGCGTCCACTAGGCTGTCGGCATGCCTCTGCACCGCATCGTGACCGAGGTGCGGCGCGACGTCGCTGCCGCGCGCAGCCGCGATCCGGCGGCTCGCGACGTGGGCCCGCTCGAGATTCTCGCGGCATGGCCAGGGGTACACGCGCTTCTGGCCCACCGGGTCGCCCACGCATTGCACGAGGCCGGCGTTCCGCTCCTGCCCCGGCTGATCGCCTACGTGTCCCGCTCGGTCACGGGCATCGAGATCCATCCGGCCGCCAGGATCGGCCGCGGGTTCTTCATCGACCACGGGATGGGCGTCGTGATCGGCGAAACCGCTGAGCTCGGCGACGACGTCACGCTGTACCAGGGCGTGACCCTCGGCGGGACCGGGTTCGCGACCGGCAAACGACATCCGACAGTGCAGGACAACGTTACGATCGGCTCGGGGGCGAAGTTGCTCGGCCCGATCACCGTCGGCCACGGCTCGAAGATCGGCGCCAACAGCGTCGTGATCCACGACGTGCCTCCGAATTCGACCGTCGTCGGCAACCCGGGTCATCCCGTCCGAGTGGAGGGGCGCCGTCCGGAGGGGCCCGACGCGGACTGGGTGCACCTTCCGGACCCGATCGCCGATGCGATCAGGAGCCTCGCGGGGAGGATCTCTGCGCTCGAGCAGACGGGCGGCGACGGCAACGGTGCCCCGGGTGCGACCGAGAACGGGGGCGATCGCGGACAGTCCGTCAACCCCTCGGTCGGTCCTAACCCTGCCGGTGGATAGTCCTCGTCGCCGGGGTCCGCGCGCTACAAGGTTGTCCGGCGAGGCTCGGTGGGGGCGGGCGGCCCCGCCTGGGCGGGCGCCTCGTCATCGGGGATGTTCACTCGCGAGCGCACGAGGTAGAGAGGTCTGCCCTTGACCTCGTCGTAGATGCGCCCGACGTACTCGCCGATGATCCCGATCGCGATCAGCTGGATGCCGCCCAGCAGCAACACCGCGATCGTCAGGGAGGAGAAGCCGGGGAGGTAGGAGCCGAGGATGCGAAGCACGATCACGATCGGGATCGCGATGAATGCGAGCGTCGAGATCAGGAATCCGAGCAGCGTGGCGAGCTGGAGGGGTCGGTGCGAGAACGACGAGATCGCGTCCAGCGAGAACCTCAGCATCTTCGGAATCGTGTACTTCGTCTTTCCCGCGAAGCGACGGTCGCGGCTGTACGGGACCGCGGCCTGCCGGTAGCCGACCCAAACGGTCATGCCGCGCAGGAAGCGATTGCGCTCGCGCATCGACAGCAGGGCGTCGAGGGCCCGGCGGTCGAGCAGGCGGAAGTCGCCGGAATTGTGCTGGAGCTCGACCTGCGCCAGCCGGTCGAACAGCGAATAGAACCAGCGGGCGGTCGCGAGCTTGAAGCGCGACTCCCCTTCTCGCTGCTCTCGGACGGCGTAGACGACGTCACAGCCGGCGCGCCAGTGGTCGAGCATCCGGGGGATCAGCTCGGGCGGATCCTGGAGGTCGGCGTCGAGCATCACGACGGCGTCGCCGCGCGCGTGGTCGAGGCCGGCGGTCAGTGCCGTCTGATGGCCGAAGTTGCGCGAGAGCTGCACGACGCGGACGCGAGGGTCGTTCGAGGCGAGCTTGTGGAGGTGGGCGTCGGAGGCGTCGGTCGAGCCGTCGTCGACCAGGACGACCTCGAACCGGAGCCCGTCGAGCGCCGAGCAGAGGCGCGAGTAGAACTCCTCGATCGTCGCCTCCTCGTTGTAGACGGGCGCGACGACGCTCAGCAGCTTGAGCGACCTACCCTCCTCCGCGGGTGCGGGCGGGTCGCTTACCGGAGGTTGATCGAGCGAGGTCAAGATCGGGTCACAGTCCCGGCACTAAGCTGCCGCGGTGGATGTAGCCGAGCAGCTCGAAGCACCCGATCGCGACCGTGAGCAAGATCGAGGCGCGCCACAGGTGGCGGTCCCGTCCGAGCGCCGCCAGCGGCATCAGCCACGCCACGTACCACGGCGCGAGCGACGCGGCGCTTACCAGCAGCGCGATCGCTGCCCAGCCGGCGCCCACGATCCAATCGAGCTGGCCGCACCACACGCGCCAGACCAGCCAGCACAGCACCGCCGCGAACAGCGCGCCCAGGGCCAGCGCCGCCGGTAGGCCGACCGTGCCCAGGCCGAGATGCGTCCCGATGAACCCGGGGATGCTTTGCCCGTTCCCCTTGCTCTGTGCCGTCTCGATCGTCGCCGGGAGATGTAGCGGGCCGGTGCCGAACATCACGAACGCGAATATCGCCACCAGCGCGGCGGCGATGCCGGCTCCGATCAGCAGATCCCGGCGCCGCCCCTCCGACAGGCGCCCGCGCGCGTCCGCGAGTGCGAAAGGCAGCAGCATGATGGCGGTCACCTTGACCGCGGCGCCGAGGACGATCGAGCCGGCGCCGAGCCGGTCGCGGTGTTGGAGGATGAGAACCAGGCCCGCCACCATCGGCGCGAGCATCAGCAGGTCGTTGTGGCCCCCGCCGACGGCGTAGACGATGATCAGCGGGTTGAGCCCGACGAGCGCTGCCGCTCTGACCTGGTCGACGCCGCGCAGGCGGGCTCCGTTCCAGACGAGCGACACGATCGCGATGCTCGAGACGGCGGCGATCGCCTTGTAGGCGAACACGCTGGCGGCTATCGAGAGCGGAGCCAGCACGTAGCTGAGCGCGGTGAACAGAGGGCCGTAGACGGTGGGTGTGGCGATCCACTTTGACCCGATGTACTGATACAGCGGATCACCGGCGAGCGCCTTCGGGCCTGCCAGGTACGGGTTGAAGTGGTACATCTGCCCGATCCGGCCATAGAACTGGTAGCTGAAGATGTCGGTCGAAGCCAGCACCGGCGCGAGCAGGATCAGCGCGTTCAGCGCGGCGATGCAGCCGAGCACGAGCGGCGGCGAGAGGCGGCGCGCGCAGGCGACGGTGATGACGTAGGAGACGAGCATCAGCCCGAGAGTCACGGTCAGCCCGACGTTCCCGAGGTTGATACCGGTGTTGCCGAACGAGCCGGAGAGGCCAAGCGGCGCGCCTGACCACAGCGTCTGCGGCAGGAGCTTGTCGGTGCTCGCGGCCGAGATCGCGACCAGCAGGCCCGTGCCGAGCATTCCCGCGAGACCGAGCAGCCCGATCCGCGACAGGGGAGCCCGGGCCCGGGCCTCGAGCGCAGGTGCTCGAAGCTCGAATGCGCCGCTGCGCGTGGCGCCAAGCGGCGGACTGTCGACGCTCATCGCATGTAGGTTGCCCGACCGATGGTCGGCAGGCGTGTGCTCATTGTTGACATTACGTTAGGGAACTTGCGCTCACAATGTTCATGTATCGGGCGTTTGGTACCCGCGATGGCGCGCTCGACGCGCTTTCGCGATTAATGGTTCCTCATCCGCAGCGGTCGTCGCGTCTACGCAGGAACGGCACGGCCCACATGGCCTCGGCCGCGATCCGTGCCGACATCTTGCTCGAGCCGACGCTGCGGTCCCGGAAAACGATAGGGATTTCTTTCACTCGGAAGCCCGCCCGCAACGCGCGGTAGGTGACCTCGATCTGGAAAACGTACCCCTCGGCCCGGATCGTCTCGAGCTGGATTGTCTCGAGCACGCGGCGGTGGATGCATTTGAAACCGCCCGTGAGGTCGTGGATCTGGACGCCGAGGATCTTCCGGGCATAGAAACCGCCGCCGCGGCTGATGAGCCGCCGCAACAACCCCCAGTCCTCGACCCCGCCACCTTCGACATAGCGCGACCCGAGCACCAGGTCGGCCTCCTTGGCGGCGTCGAGCATGGGCCCGAGGTAGCGGGGATCATGGGAGAAGTCCGCGTCCATCTCGATCACGAGCTCCGCGCCGCCGCTCAGCGCGCGCGCGAACCCGGCCAGGTAGGCGTGACCGAGTCCGGTCTTGGCGGCTCGGTGCATGACCTCGACCTGCGGTTGGGCCGCGGACAGGCGGTCGGCGATCTGGCCGGTTCCGTCCGGAGAGTTGTCGTCGACGATCAGGATGCGATAAGCGCCCGGCGCCACACGATCGAGTTCGGCCACGGCCGCGCGGACGATCCCCTCGATGTTCGCAGCCTCGTTGTAAGTGGGGATCACGACCCAGACCTGCTCCGGCATCGTGCGGAGCGTAGTGGGACAAGCGGCTGATCGATGCCTGGGCCCGCATGGACGGGATCGTGCACTTAATGCGCGCGCGGACACGACCCGCCATCATGGCCGGAGGGGCAAACACTCAATGGAACGCGGCGCCGGACTTCAAAACCCGCCGGGGGAGCCCGGAACCCTCGAACGCGCTCGACCGGCGCGGCGCCGGAGCATGGCGCCTCATCACCGTCGGCGGCGGTGGGCCGTCGCGATCCTGTCGCTGATTGCGGCGGCCCTGCTTCTGACGCTGCTGGTCGTCGGTGGCGGGGGCGCTGCGTCCTCGTCTACGGCGGTTGAGCCACACGCAGACGGGTTCATCGCGTCGATCGGCGGACTCGCCGGCGGCGCCGCCAGGACGTTGACCACGCGTGAGGCGCGGGCGGAGAGCGGCGCAATCAACCGTACGCTCGCGTACACGCCGTACGTTCGGATCGCCGGGGCACAGCATCGCGAGATCGCGCTCACGTTCGACGACGGCCCCGGGCCGTACACGCCGCAGATCCTGGCGATCCTGCAGCGCGAGCACGTGCCGGCGACGTTCTTCGAGGTCGGGGTCCTCGAGCGCTACTTCAACGCCTCGACGTCCGAGATCGCCGCGGACGGCGACGTCATCGGCGACCACACGGAAATGCATGCGCCGATGTCGAAGCTGCCGAAGGCGGCGCAGCGCGCGCAGCTACTCGAGCAGGTCAGCGCGATCCAGCGCTTCGGCGCGCCGTTCCCGCGGCTGTTCCGGCCGCCGTATGGATTGTGGAACGCGACGACGCTCGCGCTCCTGCACCGCTACCGGATGCTGATGGTGCTGTGGACAGTCGACACCAACGACTACCGCAAGCCGGGCGTCCCGGCGATCGTCGACGCCGCCGTCGATGGGGCCCGGCCCGGAGCGATCATCCTGATGCACGACGCCGGCGGCGATCGCTCGCAAACGGTCGCGGCGCTGCCTCGCATCATCGCGGCGTTGCGGCGCGAGCACTACCAGTTGGTGACGGTCCCGAGACTGTTGCTCGACAACCCGGCGCCGCGGGTCCAGAACATCGCTGCGGTGATCGGGTCCGGTGGTTAGTGCCTCAGCGCCGCACGTAGGCGACGCGGTTCCAGCTTGGCTCGGGCGCGAGCTGGATCGGCTCGCCGCCGCGGTCGGGCTGGATGTAGATGAACCCCTGCGCGTCCGAGTCGAACCGGATGTCGAGCTCGCCCTCTTTCACGCGCTGATCGAGCCAGGCGCCACGGAAGATCAGGCGGCGCAGCCAATGGACCAGCGAGCGATCCGAGGGGCCCACGAGGTCCGGCCAGCAGTCGTTGACGTGCTCGCCGAGGGCCGACGCGGGCTCGGCAACCTCCCCGTTGACGACCAGGTTGATCAGGTCCTCGCCCTCGTCCTCGTCGACGGATCCGCCGATGAAGCCGAGCTTCCGGGCCGCCTGCTCGCAACGCTCGCGGAAATCGCGTTCGTTGAAAGTGAACCGGAGCTCACCATACTCGAGAACGAAGTCCTCGCCCGAGCTGTAATTCCCGCGCTGGTACATGGGGCGTCGAGATCATATGTTGGATTCCTCCGTGCCTGCAGCGCATGAATGAGTCGTTGCAGGAAGCGCGCGGAGTGGTCGCAGGGAAGGCCGCGAAACCGCTGCAACGCTTGTGTCAAGCGGCACACGAGTGCTTCGCGGCCCGTGCCCAGGCGATACCCTGTGCGGCCAGATGATGCCGGTGTCGCGATGACCGACGGTGGCCCGGTGTCCAGCGCCCCAGCTGAGCGGGCGCGGGGGACTGAGGGCGAAGACGAGAGCACAACCGGGCGGGGCTCCGGTGGCGCTGGTCGCTGGCCGTTCTGGCTGCCAGCCGGCGTGTTCCTGGTCGGGCTGGTCCTCACCGGCGTGCTGGTCTGGCTCTCGGCGTCTAGCTACTCGAGCAACGAGAAGCGGTTGCTGAACCTCCGCGTACGCGACGCGGGCGCGCTGGTCGCCGAGGCGCTCCCGAGCATCCAGACGCCGCTGGCGTCGGCGGCCGCGCTGGCGGACGCGACCGACGGCAGCGTGGCGAAGTTCATGCGGTTCATCGCGCCCTACACGTCCGGGAAGAACCCCCAGTTCGTGTCGGTGTCGCTGTGGCGGCTTGGACCGAGCCAAACCGGTCCGCTCGCCGTCGTCGGCAAGCCGCCCGTGCTCGGTGTCTCGGCGGCGCGGGCCGAGACGTTCTTCGCGAGCACCGCGCACAAGTCCACGCTCGGGGTCGTCGGCCTCCTGACCGGGCCCTCGCCCCGTCTGGGGTATGCGTTCACGTCGCCCGACCTGACAGGGCGCTACGTCGTCTACGGGGAGAGCGCGCTGCCCGCCAACCGCCATTCGAAGTTCCAGAGCAGTTCGTCGTTCGCTGATCTGAACTACGCGCTGTATCTGGGCAATGTCCAGCGACCCGAGGACCTGCTCGTAAGCGACTTGAAGAGCCTGCCGCTTACAGGTCAGACCGCCTCGACCTCGATCCCGTTTGGAAGCAACAGCTTCACGTTCGTGGTCAACGCGCGCCATCCCCTCGTTGGATCGTTCGCGCAACGCCTACCGTGGCTGATCGGGATCGTGGGCGTTCTGCTGAGCATCGGTGCCGCGATCCTCACCATGCGCCTGATCCAGCGTCGCACGCATGCTGAGGAACTCGCGGTCTCACTCGAGCAGGTGGCCGAGGAGAACCGCGTGCTCTACTCCGAGCAGCGTTCGATTGCACAGACCCTCCAGCACGCGCTGCTGCCCGAGGCGCTCCCGAAGATCCGCGGCCTCGAGACGGGGGCGCGCTATGAGGCCGGGGTGGAGGGCGTCGACATCGGCGGCGATTGGTATGACCTGATCGCGCTCGACGAGCACCGGCTGCTCCTGGTCGTCGGCGATGTGTCCGGGCGCGGCGTTCGCGCCGCGGCCACGATGGCGTCGCTTCGCTACGCGATTCACGCCTATGCGGCCCAGGACGATCCCCCGGCCACGATCCTCACCAAGCTGTCGAAGCTGGTCAACGTCGGCTCGACCGGGCAGCTCGCCACGATCCTGTGCGCGCTCGTCGACGTCGAGGCCCACGAGTTGACGGTCACGAGCGCCGGGCATCTGCCGCCGCTCCTGATCAGCGACGGCATCGGGAAGTTCATCACGAGCTCGGTAGGCGTGCCGATCGGCGTCAACACGGGCGCCACGTACACATCGACCGCCGTGTCGACCCCACCCGCCTCGACTCTGCTTGCATTCACCGATGGCTTGGTTGAGCGACGCGGCGAGAGCATCGATACGGGGCTGGCCCGCCTGCAAGATGCCGCCACCGCGAATCACTCTGACCTCGACGGCCTGCTGAGCAGGCTGCTCGAGCTGCGGCACGGCGGCGACGACGACACCGCGATCGCGGGGCTGAGATGGCTGGACTAGACGCGAACAGCACCGCCGGCATGGACTTCGAACTCGCCGACTCCGACGGTCACGATTTGACCGTCACGATCAGCGGTGAGCTCGATATCACGAACGTCGACGCGCTCGAGTCGGCCGTCGGGTCCGCGCTCGAGCGCCACCACGACCGCCTGGTGGTCGAATTGGCGGGATTACGCTTTGCCGACAGCTCGGCGATCGCGCTCTGGGTTCGTTGGTCGACGGCTGTGCACGAGATCGAGCTCCGAGATGTCTCTCCAATCCTGCGTAGAGTCATTAACACAATGGGACTCGCCGAAACACTGAACGTGAAGCCGTGAAGCACACACGCACCTTCCCCCACGAGCCTGAATCGGTCCCGGCCGCCCGGCGGTTCGCCACCGGTCTGCTACGCGGCGTCTCGTCGGACACGTTGGAGTCCGTCGAGTTGATGGTGTCCGAGCTCGCGACGAACTGCATCCGGCACACCGACAGCGGCTTCGTGCTCACTGTCGACCGCGCCGACGGCGACATCCGCATCGAGGCCACGGACCGAGCGGGAGGAACGCCCCAGATGCGATCACCCGAGCCCACCGACCCGAGTGGACGCGGGTTGAAGATCATCGACATGCTGGCGGCGGAGTGGGGGGTGGAGCAGCACGCCACCGAGGGCAAGACCGTGTGGTTCATCGTTCCCGACACGGCCTCGGCGTCGGCGCAGCACGCCTCGCCGGCGTACTGACAGCCCCTTCTTGCGGATCGCCCAGGCCCGGGGCGACGAGGACTTTCGAATTCCTCCTGCCCGGGGGAGGGTGAAATGACCGGGCCTCGAGGCTCTTGGGGGCATGACTCATCACGTCGCCACCATCCTCCTCATCGAAGACCATCGTGCCACGCGCACCTTCCTCGCCGACAACCTGTCGGCGGACGGCTTCGACGTACTCGAAGCTGAGACCGCGTCAGAGGCCCGGCGCATCCTTGCCGGCTCCTTCCCCGACCTCGCGATCGTCGACCTCGGCCTTCCCGACGGCGACGGTCTCGACTTGCTGGCGCACGTCCGCGAATCCGATCGCATCGCGGGGCGTCTGGACCCGGACCTGCCTCTACTCGTCCTGTCCGGTCGCGTGACCGAGCTGGAGCAGCTTCGCGGGTTCGACCGAGGCTGCGACGACTACATGATCAAGCCGTTCTCCTACCACGAGCTGAACGCGCGCGTGCGCGCGCTCCTGCGACGCACGAAACGGCGGCCCGCAACCGGCCGACTGCGGATCGGATCGCTCGAGCTCGACCCGCTGAGCCGTCAGGTGTGGCTCTGCGGCGAATCGGTGGAGCTGTCCAAGAAGGAGTACGCGCTGCTGCGGGCGCTCGCGGCGGATCCGACAAGAGTGTTCACGCGCGAGGAGCTATTGCGGGGCGTCTGGGGCTTTAGGTCTCTCGGCCACACTCGCACCCTCGATTCGCACGCGTTCCGGCTGCGCCACAAGCTCAGCCGATCCGGCGACCGGTTCGTCGTCAACGTATGGGGCGTCGGCTACCGGCTGGTCGACGGGAGCATCGAGTCATGATCGCGCTCGAGCTGGGCGGCTGGTTGGCAGCGAGTGCCGGGGTGCTCGCGGCGGCCGTCGCGCGACGGGCGCTCGCCGGTCGCATGGAGTCCGTGGCGCGGGCGTGCCACGAGCTGCGGGGACCACTGACCGCGGTGAGGCTCGGGCTCGAGGGCGGCGCCGGCAATGGCTTGCTCACGCCCGACCGTTTGCGCGCGATCGACCTCGAGCTCGGGCGCGCCGCGCTGGTGCTCGAGGACCTCGACGCGGTGCGGACGCGGCGTGGGTGGTCGCGTCCGCCGGAGGCGATCGACCTCTCGCAGTTGGTGTCGGACAGCGTGGAGGCCTGGCGCCCGATCGCAGCCGCGCACGGCGTCTCGCTGCGCACCTCGTGGTCCGGGGATGCGCGAACCGTGTGGGGCGACCGGCTCCGGCTCGCGCAGGTCACCGGCAACCTGATCGCCAACGCGATCGAGCACGGTGGCGGCGTGGTCGAGGTCCACGGCCACGGCGACCGGACGCGGGCACGCGTCGAGGTGAGCGACAGCGGGCCCGGGTTGCCGGCGCCGGTCGCCGAGCTGGTGCGCGCCGGCAGCCGCGGCCGGGGCGGCCGGGGGCGGCGAGGTCGAGGTCTCGCGATCGCGGCTGCGATCGCTGCCGACCAGGGTGGCCGGCTCGCGGTGGCGCCGTCGGTGCGGGGCGCGCGGGTTGTGCTGGAGTTGCCGGCGGGGCCGGGGCCGGCCGCGGGTGGCCAAGGGTCGGAGTCACCGGAGTCGCCGGAGTCGCCGGCGTAAGGCTCACGCGGGCGGCGGGCAGTGGTTGGTCGTGGCCGTCCCGCGCGACCGTCGCACACGCGCCGGACGGAACGGTGGCGAAAGTGCAACGCCCCGTTCAAAAACGCCGGCTGCAAGGTCGATTGCGGCCGCCTATGGCGTGAAGCCCACCGTCGTTGCCCATAGCTGACGGGGGTTTGGGGCGAAATCGCTCCGTGAGCGGGAGAAGTGGGGCGACGAATGGGATCTGAGTTGCATTGTGGGAAGGAGTGGGGTAGAGTGGGGCACGCGCATGGTCATGCATCGCGGAACCCGGGTGGCAGGGCTCCTCCCACCCAGCCACCCGGGTTCAGATTTCGCTCGTACGCATGAGAAACCTTGATTTTTCGCGGGACCTTCGAACACGCGCTCGACGCGAAGCACCGGCTAACGGTGCCGGCGAAGTTCCGCGCGGCACTCGCCGCCGGCGTGGTGCTGGCGGCGTCGCCCGAGACCACGGCCGCGGCGCCGCGGTCAATCGCGATCTGGACGCCGGAGACGTACGAGGCCTACACGGCCGCCGCGCTGGCGGGGTGGAGCCCGATCTCACCGGAAGCGCGGGACCTGAAGCGATTCTTCTTCAACTACTCACATGACACCGAACTCGACTCAGCCAACCGCGTGATGATCCCGCCGATGCTGATCGACTACGCGGGCCTCGACAAGGACGTCGTGGTCACCGGTTCCGGCGAGTGCCTCGAGGTGTTCGACCGGGGCAAGTACGCCGGCTATAGCGACGACGTTCTGATCCGAGTACCCGACATCGCAGCAAGGCTTGGCCACACTCCTTGACATGACCCAGACGCACGTCCCGGTCCTCGCCGGCGAGTTGATCGACCTGCTCGATCCACATCCCGGGGAAACGGCCGTGGACTGCACGTTCGGTGGCGGCGGTCACGCGCGGCTGATCGCAGGCCGCCTCGGGCCCGAGGGGACGCTGATCGGCATCGATCGCGACCCGGTCGCCGAGGAGCGGTTCAGCGAGATCGCGCCCGAGTTGCCATGCCGGACGCGCTTCATCAGGGCTGACTTCGTCACCGCCCTCGGGCAGCTCGCCGACGAGGGCCTCCAGGCCGACCTCGCTTACCTCGACCTCGGCATGTCCTCGATGCAGGTCGATACCTGGGAGCGCGGCTTCTCGTACGCGTACGACGCCCCGCTCGACATGCGGATGGGTCCCGATCAGGACCTGACCGCGCGCGAGATCGTCAACGAGTGGGATGAGCGCCAACTCGCCCGGCTGCTGCGCGAGTACGGCGAGGAGCGCTACGCGGCCAAGATCGCGCGGGGGATCGTGCGGGCGCGCGCCCGCGAAGAGCTCGTCTCGACGCAGCAACTCGTCGAGGTCATCAAGGCCGCCGTGCCCGTGCCGGCGCAGTTCGCGGGTGGCCATCCGGCGCGCCGGACGTTCCAGGCGCTGCGGATCGCGGTCAACGACGAGCTGTCCCAACTCGACGAGGCGTTGCCGGCGGTGTGGAACGTGCTCAGGGTCGGCGGCCGGTTCGCGGCGATCTCGTTCCACTCGCTCGAGGACCGGCGCGTGAAGCGCTTCCTGGTCGCCCGCAGCCGCGGCTGCGTGTGCCCGCCGGAGTTCCCGGTTTGCGTCTGCGGCCATCACCCGGAGGCGGAGCTGCTCACCCGGCGGGCGGTCGCGCCGACCCACGGTGAGGTCGAGGCGAATCCGCGATCGAAGTCAGCGCATCTGCGTGCCGCCCGTAAGCTGGAGGGCGACGCGGAGTGAGGCCGGGAGCGCTCACGCAGGCGGCCCGCAGTGCCGCGTCCCGGCAGGGCAACGCCGGCGCCCGCAGCGCCTCGTCGCGCCCTGAGCCCACCGGCGCCCGGAACGCGGATCGCCGGCGCGCGGCCCGGGTGGCGGCGGAGGCCGTCGGCGGCCGCCGCGTCACGGCTCCGTCGCGACCGCCGCGCAGAGTCTCTGGACCGGCGAAAGGGAAGGACGCGGCGCGCCGCGCTCAAGGCACCACCCGGGTAACGCGACAGTCCACCGGCGCCCGCACGACCCGTGAGCCGACCGGAGCCCGCGCGACCAGACAGACGGCCGCCGCCGGATCGACCAGGCCGGCAAGCGCGTTCCGCGTCAGCCGGCCCGCCCACACGCTTGGCGCGTTCGCGACGGGCTCGGCCGCGGTTGCCGCTGCCGTCGCGCTCCCGCTGCGCCGCCCGTTCATCGGGCGCGAGGCGGCGCCGCGGCCGGCGGCGGTGCCGAGGCGCGCGCCTGACACCCGGAGGGCGAAGGACGCTAAGCCGGCGACCGGCATCGCGCGCGGGATCGCCGCGTTCGTCGTATCGCTGCCAGACCACGCGTGGCTCGACAAGGTCGTTCGCGGCCGGGCGTGGATCCCGCTGCTCGGCGTGCTGCTGGTGGGTATCGTCGCGGCGCAGGTCGAGATCTTGAAGCTCGGGGCGAACATGGGACGCTCGCTTGAACAGACGACGACGCTGACGAGTCAGAACGAGTTGCTGCGCGAGAGCGTCGCGTCGCTGTCGGACGATCAGCGGATCGAGCGGCTGGCCACGAACATGGGCATGGTTCTCCCACCGCCCGGCGCGGTGGGGTACCTCGGCGGTGGCGACGGCAACGTGAACGGCGCACTCGCGGGTATCCATGCGCCGAACGCGGCCGGGTTCATGGCGCTCGCGCCCTCCAACGGGGCGCTCGTGACCGGCGCCGGGACGTCGATGCTGCCGACGAGCTCGGGCGTGCTGGCGCAGGCGGGCACGCCCGGAAGCGCCACGCCGACGAGCACGCCGAGCCCGACGTCGACGGTCCCCTCGGCGGGAACGTCGACCTCCGGCACGTCCGGCTCCAGCATAGGGAGCAGCGCCCAGACCGGGAGCGCGGGGTCGCAGGCCCCGCCCGCCGAACCGCCACCCCCGGCCTCGACGCAGACGCCCGCCGGTGCCTCACAGACGTCCTCAGGTGCCTCACAGGCGCCTACGGGCGGAGCGCAGTCGACGACCGGTGGCGCGCAGACGACCGACCCGCAGTCGTCGACCACCGCACCGCAATCGACGACGGGCGCCGCCGCGATCCAACCCGGAACCTCGACGAGTCAAAACGGCACAGGGGGATAGCTCGAGTGGCAGTCCTCGACCGCCGCATCGGGATCCTGTTCATCGTCTTCATCGCTCTTCTCGGCGTCGCGCTGGCGCGGGCGACGTATCTGGGCTCGGTCCAAGCTGCCTCGCTCAAGCGGGACGCGGCCACTCAGCAGGTGAGCAACGTGACCGTCCCCGCTCCGCGTGGCGGGATCACCGATCGTGACGGCGCCGAACTGGCGATCAGCGAGTCCGCCGACGACATCATCGCCGACCCTTACCTGATCAAGAACGCAGTCTCGGCCTCGGCGGAGCTGTCCGCGCAGCTCGGGATGCCGCAGCTCACCGTTCTGAAGCTGCTGACCAAGCAGCACACGGGGTTCGTGTACCTCGCACACCTGGTGGCGGCGGCGCAGGCCGAGGCGATCGCGAACCTGCGGATCGACGGCATCTCGCTAGCGCCCGAGACCCGTCGCGTGTACCCACGCGGCGACGAGGCAGCCCAGGTGGTCGGCTCCGTGCACCTCAACGGCGACGGCGCCAGCGGCATCGAGTACCAGTACAACAACGCGTTGGAAGGGACGAACGGACTGCGCCGGATCGTCAGCGACGCGGTCGGGCAGCCGATATCGATCGACGATCTGAAGCCGACCGTGCCCGGAAAGACGGTTGCGCTGACGATCGACTCGGGACTTCAGCAGGAGGTCGAACGTGTCCTCGCCGAGGTGGGCGCCGAGTATTCGCCCCAGGGCGCTACCGCGATCGCCGTCAACCCCAGTACGGGCGCGATCCTGGCGCTGGCGAACTGGCCCGCCAACGGGAGCCCGAGCGATCCCCTCGACCAGGCGATCGGGCTCAACTACGAGCCGGGCTCGACGTTCAAGGCGATCACGGTCGCCGGCGCGCTCCAGGACGGGGTCGTGCGGCCGAACACGCCGTTCGACATTCCGCCCGTCCTCCAGTTCGCCGACCGGCAGATCCACGACGCCGAGGCCCACGGCTACGAGACGCTGACCGTGGGGCAGATCCTCAAGTACTCGAGCAACATCGGCGCGGACCTGATCGGAGAGAAGCTCGGCGCCCAGCGGTTCGACTACTGGGTGCACCGGTTCGGGTTCGGTCAGCCGACCGGGGTCGACCTACCCGGCGAGCAGAGCGGCATCGTCCTGCACTGGTGGCAGTACTCGGGGTCGTCGATGGCGAACCTTCCGTTCGGCCAGGGCGAGTCGGTCACGCCGATGCAGATGGTGGCGGCCTACTCGGCGATCGCGAACGGGGGGATCCTCCGCGCACCCCACGTCGTCCAGTCTGTCGGGGGCAAGCCGACGGCGCTCCCACCAGGACACCAGATCATCTCGGCGACGAACGCGTCGGAGCTGCGCGACATGCTCCGCGGTGTCCTCGCCGACGGCGGCACGGCATCGGGGGCGGCGATCCCAGGCTTCGACATGGCGGGCAAGACCGGCACCGCGAACATCGCGATCGACGGCCACTACTCCGACAGCGCGTACGTCGCCTCGTTCATCGGGATGGTCCCGACCGACCATCCGCGGCTGGTAGTCGCCGTGGTCGTCAATCAGCCGCACGGATCGATCTACGGCGGCTCGGTGGCCGCGCCGGCGTTCCAGCAGATCGTCGGGTGGGCTGTGCCGTACCTCGGGATTCCCCCAAGATGAGGGGGTTTAACCCTATGTATTTCGCAACATCTGCCACATCGTCGGCGCTGTTCAGGATTCATTTGACACCCGCCCAGGCGGGTAGACATAAAAACCTCCTAGAGACGCCAATCTTGCCGAAGCTCCAGCATTCGCTGCTATAGCTAGGGTGAGGCGTGAACAGAACTCTTTGGTTTGGTTGTCCCGTGCTCCGATGTGTGCTAAACGTTTCTAACCGCGGCACATCGAGGAACGACTCGCTTTCGTTCGGGGAAAGCCGCGAGTTCTGAAGTCAACTTACGTCCGGTCGGTGGCTCGGGTGGCTGGAGGCTGGGAAGCAACGCCTGAGCAGCTGGCGGCGTAGGCCACTGTGTAACCGCAGTTTCAAACCGAAAAATGATGTTGAGCATTGCCCGGTCCAGTTGTCAATCTGTCCGGGCGAGATGGTTCAAGCCTTGACATACGTGGGGTTGAGGTAAGAATGCTGACGGTCACAGAAATGGTCACGCCGCAACCTCTAGTACAGGTAACTGTTCGTGATACATGACGGCCTGCGCTCGCTGCACCCGTTGGGTAACTCCGTTCCGGGCCGACCGGATGGCTGCATGCGGCCGAGAACCTCAACGAGTGGAGCGGACGACGGTTGATCGCGGGAGCGCTAGAGCAGGTATTAGAGCGAGGGGTCGGATGCTCGATGGCGAGCTCCGCGGAGGGGTGGCGAGAGGATGACAACACCTGAGGACGTAAAGAGCGCGCCGCGCAAGCGCGCCGACCGCGCATCCCCGCCGCGCCAGGCCCGCGGCAGAGTCGACGTCGGCGCGTCGCGCCGCGCCGCGCTGCGCGCGGACCTCTCCCCTGTATGGGAGTCAGTCCGCCGGCGCGAGCGGCCTGGCGACTCCCCAGGGGTCAGGGCGCTGTCGAAGCGCGATGCGTTGCAGCGACGGGCGTTGAGTGTGGTCGATGTGATTGCTGCATACGTGGCACTGCTGCTGGCGGTCTACGCCGTCAAGGGAGATTCGGTCGTTTCGGTGACGCTCTCGCCGTGGGCCGTCCTGGTGGCGCCGTTTGTGGTGTTGGCGAGCAAGGTCATCGGTCTCTACGACCGCGATCAGCACCTGCTGCGCAAGACCACGCTGGACGAGATGCCAGCGATCCTGTACTTGGCCGTGGTGTACGCGCTCACCACCTGGCTGGCGGAAAGCGTCGTGCTCCATGGCTACCTGACGCGACCGCAGGTCTTTACGTTGACGCTCTGCACGTTCGTGCTGATCGCCTTTGGCCGCCTGTCGGTGCGCGCGGTCGTGGTGGCGGTGACGACCCAAGAGCGGTGCATCGTACTCGGCAGCGCGGCCGATGCGCGCCGAATCACCGCCAAATTGCATGATGCCCGTTCGACGAACGCGGTGGTCGTGGGGCGCGTCGCGATCGATTCCTCCGAGCCCGCGGACGGGCTGGACCGGCGCTCGTCCGCCAAGCTGGGTGATTTCCGGTCACTCGTTCAGATCGTCGACGCGAATGCCGTGGAGCGTGTCATCATCGCGCCCGGCGCCGACGGCAAGGAGGAGGAGGTCCTTGACGCGATCCGCGTGCTCAAGGCGCTCGGCGTGAAGGTCAGCGTGCTGCCGCGACTGCTCGAGGTGGTGGGTTCCTCGTCGAGCTTCGACGACGTCAACGGGATCTGGCTGCTCGGCGTCCGTCATTTCGGCCTGTCACGGTCCTCGGAGGCTCTCAAGCGCACTATCGACGTTATCGGCGCGAGCGTCGCGCTGGTCGTGTTGCTCCCACTGCTGCTGATCCTGGCGGCCGCGGTGAAGGTCTCGAGCCGGGGCCCGGTGCTCTTCCGGCAGAAGCGCATCGGCCGCGAGGGCGAAGTGTTCAGGATGTTCAAGTTCCGGTCGATGGTCGTCGGCGCCGACTCCGTCAAGGATGCGTTGCGCGGCCGCAACGAAGCGGAGGGAGGCCTCTTCAAGATCGATCAGGATCCGCGGGTCACACGGGTCGGCCGACTCATGCGTCGCATCTCTCTTGACGAGCTCCCGCAGCTGCTGAACGTCCTCCGGGGCGAGATGAGCCTCGTCGGTCCCCGTCCGCTCGTCCCAGACGAGGACGCGCTCATCGAGGGCTGGCAGCGCCGCCGGCTGGCCGTCAAACCCGGGATGACCGGCCTCTGGCAGATCTTCGGTTCGGCCCGGATTCCCATGCACGAGATGGTCAAGATCGACTACCTCTACGGCGCGAACTGGTCCATCTGGCTCGACATGAAGATCCTGCTTCGGACGATTCCGTACATACTGGCCCGGCGCGGGCAGTGAACTCTGAGCCGTGCGCCGCTGCACATGGACCGTCGTCACCCCGAGCGTTGCGCGCACTCAGGCGGAAGCCGCATGAGCACGTAATGGGACCTGGAGTCCTCGTGATCCAGCCAGGCATGGGCGATCGTCGTCTCACGGGGCGATCGGACGCCGATCAGGACATCGTGCGGCTGACCGTTCGCCAGCAGCCACCGTTGCATGATGAGCGAGCGCTCCAGGCACGTCGCGCGCTGCATGGAGAGCCTCGCCGCCACGATGAGCGTGAGCCAGCGCGCGGCGTAGGGGGGATCCGGAAGCCGCGAGCGTGCATGATCGAGGCCCTCCGTCTGTAGGCTCGCTCGTAGGTCGGCCAGGCCTTGATCCAACCACGCAAACACGCTCGGCCGATGGCGGCGCCAGGCCGGAGCGAGGACGAGTCGAAGCGTCCGCCAGGACCGTCGCGTGCCCATGACGCACCATGCCGGTAGCCGCGATCTCATACTTCCATGCATGGCACCGCGATCGGGATCCTCATCCGAGGCATGCTAGACGCGACCGAACCGACCGGGACGGATAAGCCGGCGCGGGGCGAATTCCGCCTCGACCACGCCCTGGCGTCCCCGAGTCAACGACGTCTGCGGGATCTCCCCAAGCTCATGCTGGGCGCGGTCGCGCTCGTCTGGCGAGCGGCACCGCGCGAGCTGCTGATTACGTCCGGGCTCCAGCTCGTCTCGAGCGTCGGCCTCGGCGCGCAGGTGCTCGTTTCCCGCAGCCTGCTTGAGCACGTTCTCGCGGGCAAGCAGGACGGCTACAGCGCCGCCATCCCGGACATCGCGATCCTCGCGGTGATCATCGGCATCGTCGCGATCAGCAATGCAGCCCGCAGCGAGATACAGCGCACGCTCGGCGAGCTCGTGGCGCGCTATGCGACCAGCCGGGTGATCGAGATCTCGACGGCGGTTGATCTGCTCTCATTTGAGGTGCCGGCGTTTCACGACCGGCAGCAGCGCGCTGTGGTCAATGCCTCGTTTCGGCCGGTGCAGATGACTAACGGGCTCCTGGGCGTGCTGGGCGGGCTGCTGTCGACGATCGGCGTCGGGGCGGCGCTGCTCGCCATCCAGCCCCTGCTGCTACTCGTGATGCTCGTCTCGTTCGTGCCTTTCTGGCTGGCCACCATCGCTGCCAGCAAAGGGATCTATCGATACGCCTTCGAGCAGACCGAACGCGACCGGCGGCGCTTGTATCTGCAGGTGGTTCTCACTAATAAGGATCACGCCAAGGAGGTCCGCGCCTACGACGCCGGGGGTTTCCTCTCTCAGCGCTTCGCCGATCTGTACGACCAGCGCATCTCGGCCCTGCGCCAGGTGGTGCGTCGCCGTACCCGTCAAGCCGTCGTCGGCGCTGCGCTGACCGCCCTGCTGATCGGCGGCGCTCTGGGGCTGATCATCCTGTTCATCGCCGACGGACGGCTCTCGCTGGCGGACGCCGGCGCAGCCGCAGGTGGGATTCTGGTTCTCAGCACGCAGCTTCAGGGCCTCGCGCTGTCGGCGGGCTCGCTGTATGAGAGCTCCCTGTTCATCACGGATTTCACGAGCTTCGTCTCGTTGCTGCCCCGCGTGACCTCGACGCGGGGCGAGCTGCCGGTGCCGGAGCGCTTCGACGTGCTCCGCGCCGTTCAGGTCGGCTTCACTTATCCCAGCCGCAGCGAGCCGTCGCTGCGAGACGTGTCGCTGGAGCTTCCCGAGGGGGAGGTGATCGCGCTGGTCGGCGAGAACGGCTCCGGCAAGACGACGCTGGCCAAGATCCTGGCCGGCCTCTATCCGCCCGCCGCGGGGTCGGTCCACTGGGACGGGACCGACATCTGGCAATTCGATCCCGGCGCGCTGCGCGACCGGGTCGCCGTCCTGTTTCAGGATTTCATGCACTACCAGCTGTCGGCATGGGAGAACATCGGCTTCGGGAACGGACGGCTGGTCGATGACCAGGCGGCGATCGTCGCCGCGGCCAAGTCCGCCGGGGCGCACGAGTTCCTGTCCGAGCTGCCCGAGGGCTATACCACGATGCTCGGTCCCGAGTTCTACGGAGGGGTCGACTTGTCCGGGGGACAGTGGCAGCGCGTCGCGCTGGCGCGGGCGTTCTTGCGCGACGCCCGGCTGATCATCCTCGACGAGCCGACGGCGTCGCTTGACCCCCGCTCCGAGGCCGAGCTGTTCGCGCGGGTGCGCGACCTGTTCGCGGGCCGCACGGTGGTCCTGATCTCACACCGGTTCGCGAGTGTGCGGATGGCCGACCACATCTACGTCCTCGAGCGCGGGCGCATTGTGGAGCACGGCTCCCATCCCGAGCTGATGGCGGCCGAGGGTACGTATGCCCATCTGTTCACGCTTCAGGCGTCCGCCTACGGCCTGAGCCCGTCGGCCACCTCGGTGCGCCACACTCAGCGATAGTCAGCGGGACAGTGCGACGAGACTCGAGCGTCCTCCGGTTTCCCGATGGACCAGTTCCCGAGCATGCAGGCGCGCCGTATGTTATGCGGGGCATAGAGCTCGCCACCGGCTTGGTGATCGGCGTCGATAGGAGCCGGGCGCCGCTTCGGCCGAGACCCGTGGCCCCGGCCGAACTCGCCGGCGTCCTGGAGCAGGCGCTGGTTCCGGCGCTCCAGCGCGCGCCGTGTGTGGTCGCCTTCTCCGGGGGGAGGGACTCGTCGGGCCTGCTGGCGGCAGCGACCCGGGCCGCCCGCCGTCATGGGCTCCCGCTGCCCATCCCGGCGAGCTACGGGTTTCCCGGGCTCGAGGACATGGACGAGAGCGCGTGGCAGGACTCGGTGGTGCGTCACCTGGATCTCGAGGACTGGGTTCGCGTTGCGGTGACCGATGAGCTCGACCTCGTGGGTCCGGTCGCCGGGCCGCTGTTGCGCCGTTTCGGTCCGCTGTGGCCGCCGAACAGCCATTTCGGCGGGCTACTCGTTCCGCACGCGCGCGGCGGCACCTTCGTCACGGGCGTGGGCGGGGACGAGCTACTCGAGCCCGGGGGCCCACCTCGTGGCTCGAGCTGCTGGCCAGCCGACGGAGGCCACGCGCGCGGGATCTCCGATCCGTGGCGGCCGCGATGGCTCCACGGTCGTTACGTGTCTGGCGAGCACGCCGGGACGGTGACCCCCTCCCATGGCTGGCGCCGGATGCTGCCGAGGCATACATGCGAGCGCGCGCTGGCGAAAACGAGGGAGCCGCTGTGGTGGGGCCGGAGCGTAGCCGAGGGCTGGTGGCGCTCGCGCCAGCGTCTGGCATTAACGGCATCGATCGCCGCCGCCTGCGGTGAGGACGTGCAAGTGGCGCATCCGTTCATGGAGCCGACGTTCCTTGGCGCCGTCGCCGGGGCCCTGTGGCGAACCGGGTTTCCCAGCCGCGCCGCGGCGATGGACCTGTTGTTCGGCGAAGCGCTGCCTCAGGCGGTTCGGCAGCGCTCAAGCAAGGCGGCGTTTTTTGCCCCGTTCGTCAATCGGCACAGCCGGGCGTTCATCCGCTCGTGGGACGGCACCGGGGTCGATGAGACGCTGGTGGACGTTCAGGCGCTGCAAGCCTGCTGGGATGAGGCCCGGGTCGATGCGCGCTCGTATGCGCTGCTGCAATCGGCGTGGTTGGCTGCAGGAACCGATGCAAGAATTGATGCAGTTGCTACCCCTTCGCTCTGAACGCCGGAAAGCAAGCTAGGCTAAGCCGCTGGCACTCCCCGAGGAGGTATTGAGGATGGGCAAGAAGCCATACGAAGCTCCCAGTTGTACGCGTGGTGGGTTCGCTTCAGGAGTTGACGCTCACTAATCCAGAAGCACAACAACAACACGCCGGACGGCTACGCCTACAACGGAACCATCCTGACCTCCTCCTAGCGGGGCAGGCCGGCTACCGGCCGCTCAAAATTTCGACAGCCCGCTGCTGATTAGACCTACGTGCCTCGTTGGTCGGCCGGCGTCTGAAAGCAGCGCGTTTTCCCGGCAGCTCGCGAGGAATGACTTTACGTCCTCACGAGCCGTTGCCTGTCGACTTCGAACTCCTGAGTTAGGCGGTCGACGAGTTCGGGCTCTGTGGTGCCCTCCGCCAGCATCAGCCACATTACAGAGCCGGTGGGTTCAGATTCAGGTAATGCGACCGCTCAACGTCGAGTACGACCACCTCGCCGTCGATCTCTCGCCAGTTGAGCCCTTCTTTGCGAAGCCGAAGCGTGGGGTCGTCCTTTCCAATGAGCACGCTCTCGGAGGTCGATTTTTCGCCGGCACCGGGGCCGCGTGATCGTCGAACGCGCCTGTCGCCTACTTGCCGACGATTTGTGCGAGAAGGGTAGCGATTGACGGCTCGATGTTGCGCCACCCTTTTGGGCGGGACCAGATGAATGCGGGGCGCGCTGCGAGGTCGAGCAGCGTCACCGGGTCGTCCCAGGGGACAGCGATGGCGCGGTGTCGGGCCAGGCGCGACATTCGCTCGACCGGGCTCAGTCGGTCAACTGCGATCCCCGCTCCCCACTCCAGGAAGATCCAGCCGCGCAGCGGAGCAGTTGGCGGACAGCTAGGGAGATCGACACGCCAGCGCTCTCGCGTACCCACCACGCCCAGCTCCCGGCCCGTGTCGAGCTCCCGCGCTGGCTCGAGGCGCAAGTCGACGCATCGCGGCCCGGCGAGCACGGTGTCCCCGTCGCACACCACGAGGTCGTCGGTGACGATCGGCACGCCGGCCCGAGCCAGCCAGC
>CAWJXO010000030.1:0-469234 GCA_963846765.1 uncultured Solirubrobacterales bacterium | reverse complement strand
ATGAATGGATGGGATCACAAGTCGGTGAGCTATGAGAGCGTGACCGTGCGGGCTGAGGCGGGACCCTCGCGGGGTTCCTGCATATCGCGGCTGGTTTGGCGCTCGGGTGTTTCATACCGGAAGCCAGCGGCAGACGGGGCGGGGGAGATGTCGGAGCCCGGCGAACACGTAGCGAGCGCCTCGGGTACCCACACGGTTCGTGCGCGTCCACCGAGCGCTGCGACCGTTGCATCGGCGACCGCTTGCGGACTCGTACTGAGTGGCGCGGGCTTCAGCCCGGCGGTCATCCTTGTGTTGACAAAGCCGGGCCTGACCACGAGCACACGGACGTTAGTCCCGTCGACAGCGTCGGCGAGTCCCTGGGCCAAAGCGTCGAGCCCGGCTTTCGCGGCGCCATAGATCGCGTTTGAGGCGCGCGGAGACTCGGCGGCGACACTCGAGAGCACCACCATGGTGCCGTGTCCCTGGGCGCGGAGCGCACGCATCGCGTGCCAGAGCAACGAGCCGCAGCCCAGAAAGTTGGTACGGAGCACCTGCGTGACCTCGTCCGGATCGGCGTCGAGGGCGGCCTGCCCGCCGAGAATACCCACGCACAGCACTACGAGATCAACCGTTTCGAGCCGGTCGAAAGCGCGGGCGATCGCGTCGGCATGGGTCTCGACTTCGTCGGCGTCCAAGCGGTCGAATTCGCCGGTGGCGCGGCCGGTCGCCTTGAGCTCGTCGACCACGCCGGCCATACGTTTGTAGTCGCGTCCCAGGAGCAGCGCCTCGACGTGGTTCTCCTGGGCGAGCCGAAGCACGATCGCGGTCCCGATCTCGGAGGTGCCGCCGAGCAACAAGATCCTCCTTGGCTCCGGCGAACCTACGCGCACTGTTCCGGCTGCTGTCTCGATGGCGGAAACAGAGCCTTCGGTGCGGCGGGGACACGGCGTCGCTGCGCTCCCGGTGAGCGTCTGCGGCACCCGAAGGCTCGGCGAGCCAATCAGCGCGGCGCGGGCGCGCACCACAATGGCAAGGGATCCGGCCATGAGCGTCGGCCACCCCTCACCTGTCTGCGGAAGTCCCGAACTCCATGACAGGACCGATCGTAGGTGCATTGAGTAAGACGCAAGTCGCAGCTCGATGAGAAGGCTCACAGTCTCTCGGACCAGCGTCGGCACGATGTATCGGTCACCGGCCAGCCGCCAAAACGGGACCGTGTCCGAGGCGGGTGGTTTTCATCCGTCGCTCTGAGTGAGGCCAGCCTCGTCCGTCGTCACTGTCGGGGCGTCTGCCTCGTCACTGAGCACTGAGAAGTTCGAATGTCGATCACGTCTCGTCTCGGCAACGATGTGTGCTTCGCCGGGCGACACGCCGATGAGCAGCGGGAGCTCGAGCGCGACTCTGGCTCCGCCCTCGGGACTTTGATCGGCCCAGATACGTCCGCCGTGCGCAGCCACGATGGCACGGGCGATCGCGAGTCCGAGCCCGCTGCCGCCCAGCGAGCGCGAGCGGGAGCCGTCGGTTCTGTGGAACCGGTCAAAGATGCGTTCACGCTCTGCTTCCGGGATGCCTGGGCCGTCGTCTTCGACGGCTAGCTCGAGGCGCTCGCCGCGGGTCTCGGCCGTCAGCCGGACGAGACCGCCGGGGGCGGTGTGCTCGATCGCGTTTCGGGTGAGATTTCTGATCGCCTGCGCGATCCGATCCGCGTCCCCGTCGAGGGCTCCTGTCGCCGATGCCGAGAGCTCGAACTGTCGGTCGGCCGATCCTTGTAGACCTCGGAAGAGGTCGGTCAGAAACGTCTGCACGTCAAAGCGCCGCTTCTGGATCGATGAGCCACGATCGGACGTGGCCAGGAGCAGCATGTCCTCGATCAGCCGGTTCATCCGGGCGATCTCGACCTGGACGAGTTGGACGATCCGAACCGCGTCGTCGGCCGTGAGCCCGGGCAGGGACAGAAGCTCGATTTGCCCGCTGATCACGGTCAACGGCGTTCGCAGCTCGTGGGATGCGTCGGCCACGAACTCGCGCTCGTGATCGAAGGCGTGCTGCAGGCGGTCCAGCATGTGGTCGAACCCGTCGGCCAGGCGCCGGACCTCGTCGGGGGCTCCGTGGGCGTTGATGCGGTGATCGAGCTCACCGGCGTCGATCCTGTCGGCCGTGTCGGCGATCACTCGGACCGGCCGCCAGATCCAGCGTGCGACGAGATGGGCGGCGGCGATCGCTGCCAGCAGCGCGAGCACGCCGACCAGCAGAAACGCGTGTCGCACACTCTCCTGTGCTCGGGCCACGGCGTCCCATGGCTCGCCGATCTCCACCGTCGCGATCGCGTAGTGTCCGGACTCGACGGGCGCGACCAATAGACGGACAGCCCCGGCGTCGATCAGCGTGAGGACGTGGTGTCCGGATCGCGCCGAGAGAATTGCGTGTGCCTGTGCCTGCTCGCTCTGCTGCCCTTCGGGAGCGTCGCGGTCGACCCCATCTCCGGTTGCGAAGCCGAGTAGCTCGGGCTCGTTAGTGATCGTCGGGCCACCGCTCACTCGAATGACGTACAGACGCGCTGAGCTTCCGAATGACGGCTGATCATCCAGGTACCTGCGTGCGGCCGCTTCAACGGCGGTTGGCGCTGCCGATGTGGTACTCAGCGCCCGCGTGAGGGCGGCTGTGTCCCGGGCGAGATCGTGATCGATCTGCGCCGCGACGCGCGAACCCGTCTCGCGGTACACCGCGGTGAACGCCCCGGCCATCGCGGCGGTCAGGATCATCGCGAGCGCGACAGTCAGCCGGGCGCGGAGCCCGAGATGCCGCACATCCAAACGCGCCATCCGGGCCCGGAGAGGCGCGCGCGCGTCGGTGACGCGCCGCTGCGCATTCGGCCGCGCGCTGTCGCTGTCGCCGGCCGCCGGGGCACTCGTGGGTCGTGCGCCGGTCAATGGTCGCCGCGGTGCGAGCCGAGCCCATCCGAGGTCCGGACTGCGTGGTGACCGACTACGTGGAGCGCGGCGACCGCGAGCCACACGACGAAACCGGCCTTGTGGATCAACAGGAAGCCACCGGGAGCGTTGGGATCCTCGAGGAGTACGAGGATCCCGCTGAGGAACACCATGACGGTCGACGCAACCATCATCGGACCGAGCGCCAGCGGCCAGAGGACCGGCGGACCCTTCTTCCGATACGGGCGATCGCCCGAGTTGTACTGCAGGAACCGGAAGCCGGTCGTCGACAGCTTGATCCCCGCCGGATTGATTAGCAGCATCCCGACGGCCGGATGAGCTGAAAGCAGCCGCCCAACGAACAAGCTCGTCACTCCGGGCACCGCGAGCAGCGGAATCAGCACCAGCCCAGCGATCACGTCACAACCCGCGTCCGTGCGATGACTCCCAGCCGGGTTCGACTCGCCAGCGCCGGTCCACCCCCGGTCCGCGCGAATTCCGTCAATATCACCTCGCAACATGGATAAATCCGTGGTGGGCGAACTCGACTGGCGTCAGTCACCGTTCGCCTAAATCGGCCGCCGACGGCACGGGGAGCAGTCGCGTCTTACCGACGCGACGGCGGTCTCCGGCGCGCGGTCGCACGCCCGCGGGTCGTCTGCGGCCTCGACCCCCTCGCCGATCTCCGGCGCGAGTCGAGCACGAAACTGGTCATGCACCCGAACAGCACGAGAATCGCGATCATCGCCGCGATCGCCACGCCGGGTGTCAGGATCAGCACCACGATGGCCGCGAGAACTGCGAGGGCGAAATCGGTGACGAGCGCATTGCGGGTCACAGCGGAAGCCTCCGATAGATCGCTCTTGGTAGGTGGCGCAGGGCGGTGAAGATCAGGCGCAACCGAGCGGGCACCCAGATCGTGTGGGCGCGCCCGGCGAGCGCTCTGACGGTCGCTTCCGCCACGGTCTCGGGCGTGGTCGCGAACGGGGCCGGCGATAGGCCGGCGGTCATCCGCGTCTTCACGAACCCCGGACGGACGACGAGCACGCGCACGCCGCTCGACGCGCTCGCGTCCGCCAGGCCCTGGGCGAGCGCATCGAGCCCCGCCTTCGCCGCTCCGTAAATCGCGTTTGAGGCCCGAGGCCGCTCGACCGCGACGGTTGAGAGCACGACGAGCGTGCCCTCCCCGCGCTGGCGCATCTCGCGCAGGCAGGACAGGAGCAAGGATCCACTGCCGACGAAGTTGACTCGCATCACCTCAAACGCCTCGGAGGGATTCGCGTCGAGTCCCGCCTGCGCTCCGAGCACCCCGACCGCGAGCACGACGACGTCGAACCCGCCGGCTTGAGCGAACGCCCGCTCGATCACCTCGCCGTGGTCGGCGACGCGGTCGGCGTCGAGCACGTCGACGACCGCGTCGGGACAGCCCGCCTGGTCGAGTCCGGAGGCGGCCTGCTCGAGTCTGGCTCGGTCGCGGCCCAACAGGTACGCGCGTGTCGGAGCGTCCGAGGCCAGACGGCGGACGATCGCGAGCCCGATCTCCGAAGTACCGCCCAACAGCAACACGCGATGCGACGGCTCGCTCACAATAGCCCGGTTCGGCGGGCGAGATCAGAGCACCAGCGGCGCTCCGGATCGGCGAGGTCACGGATCGAGCGCCATTCATCAAGCCGTGGATACATCGCCCGTAGTGCCTCGGGGCGCAGCCGCGCGTCCTTCGTTAGGTAGACGCGGCCCCCCGCCTCGGCGACGAGCCGGTCGAATCCGTCGAGCAGCGACTCGATCCCGGGTGCCGCCCGCGGGAGGTCGAGCGTGAGCGTCCACCCCTCGAGCGGGAACGACAGCGGCGCGCCGTTGGCCGGGCCGAAGTCCTTGAGCACCGCGAGATAGCACGGTACGTGGGCCCGGCGCAGACGTTCGATCAGCATCTCGAGCACACGCTCGGAGCCGCCCGGCACTACGAGCTGGTATTGGAGCAGGCCGGGCGGCCCGTACAACCGCGGCCAGTCGTCGAGGGAGTCGAGCGGGAACATGTGCTTGCCGATGCTCTCGAGCCGTCCCCGCTCGTGGCGCGGCGCGGTCCGGTATCGCAGTGCGTTGAAAGCACCGACCGCAGGCGGGCGCAGGAGCCCTTCCGGCCACAGCCGGGGGACGGTCGCTCGGGCCCGCACGGTGGGGTCCGCGTCCAGGCGTGAGGCGTCGGTGTGTTCGGCCCGCGTGACGATTCCTCTGACGGGACGTCGGCTCAATAGGTCGAGCCATGCCACGCGGTGAGCGCCCCCCGGGGTCGCGAGCGCCGCGAGCGCCGCGTCCAGGGAGTCGACCCTGTCCGTATCGACCGAGAGCAGCGGGCCGCCCACGGCACGCAGCCTGATCCGCGCGGAGACGATCACGCCGGTCAGGCCCATCCCGCCGAGTGTCGCCTCGAACACGCCATCGGGCGACCCGGGGAGCAGCTCAATGAGCTCGGCCGTGGAGGTCAACAGCGAGATCGACTCGACATGCCTGCCGAATGTCCCCACCGCGCCATGGTTTTTGCCATGGATGTCGCTCGCGATCGCGCCGCCGACCGTGACGTGCTGCGTGCCCGGCACGACGGGAACCATCCACCCCGCGGGCACGAGCACGTCCAGCAGGTCGCCGATCGTCGCACCCGCGTGTGCGGTCACGACCCCATGTTCGGAGTCGAGCTCGACCCGCCGCAGCCGTGTGGTATCGAGCACGAGTCCGCCCGACAGCTGGGCGGCGTCGCCGTAACTGCGTCCCTTACCGCGCGCGATCGCACCGCCGGCGGCGAGTTCGAGCGCGGAGCGCAACGCCGCCACGCCGTCTGGGCGCACGAGGCACACCTTTGCGCCGGGGCCCCCGCCCCAACCCCGCACGACCGCGCCCCTCGGCCCGACCGCGACGGTCCGATCGGGCTGCCGCACCGGTACTTCAGCTGGCCGCATGGACCTCCAGCGCGAACAGGACCAACCACGCGAGGCCTGCCAGCTGGAGCGGTCGGTCGGCGAGCAAGAGATCCTCGGGGGCCTCACCGGCTCCGGCTCGCACGAGCGCGCCGTAGCGGAGCAGACACGCGGCGAACGGAGCAATCGTCAGCGGACGCCACGGGATCCCGCTCACCGCCGGCAGCTCAAACGCCCAGACGCAATAGGCGACCAGTGCGACCGCTGCGCTCACGGTAAGTATCAGCTCCAGTAACCGCGGGCTGTAGGAGTTCAGGACGGGGCGTCGCGCGAGCCGGTCCTGGCCAACTCGCCGAAGCTCCGCGTAGCGCTTCGCGGCAGCGACGAACACTGCGCCGCAGACCACGACGAGCAGGAACCAGCGCGACAGCGCCACAGGAGCCGCCACACCACCGGCGACGGCGCGCAAAACGAATCCGCCGGCGATCGCGAGGATGTCGAGCACCAGCACGTGTCGCCACAGCATCGTGTAACTGAGCGTCAGCGCGACGTACGCGGCTCCGACGAGCGCCAAAAGGGGGGCGATCACGGCGCAAAGGGTGAGTCCCGCGAGCATCAGCCACAACCCCAGCCCCGTCGCGGCGAGCGGATCGAGCGCGCCCGCCGCCACTGGACGGTGGCGCTTGACCGGATGGCGCCGGTCCTCGGGAGCGTCAAGGACGTCGTTGACGGCGTAGATGCCCGACGCGAGGAGGCAGAAGGCTCCGGTCGCGAGGGTGACGCGAGCTGGCACGTCATCGTGTCCAAGCGCGCCCGCAGCCCCTGCCGCGGCGACCACCAACGCGTTCTTGATCCACTGCTTAGGTCGCATCGTGGCCACCGCCGCGCGTACGGGGCCGCGCCGCGGTTCGCGCAGCGGCAATGCGCCCGCGTCGGCGGATTCCATCGCACCAACCTACGCGCCTTGTCTCAGGTGAGTGTATGAGATCAATGAGGAGCCTCACAGTAATGAGGGCCCTCTCAGGATCACTTCAGGCTGCCTGTGAGCGTGCCACAGTGGCGGCACATGCTCGCGCGCACCAGAGAACGATCCGAGCTTTCGCCGCGGCACTCGCTCGTTCTGGGCCGGCGTCCGCAGTCGCGGCCGGTGGGCTTCAGGCGGGTTCGACGGATCGCGACGGTTGCGGCGGCGCTGTGCCTGATACCGGCCGTGGTCTCTTACGTAGGCATGCTCGAGCAGCCGTCAGATTCGAGCCTCGGCATCCGGACGACGGAATGGATGCGCGATAACGGAGCCCGAGGACTGGTAACGCGGATCGAGAACCTCTACTACTCGCTCACCGCTCCATCGAAGGGCGGGCCGCCGTTGAAGGCGTTGCCCAAGCAGGCGGGCGCCGTCAAGGCGTTCGTGGCGCCACCGGTCCACTACTACCGCCCGCCGAACATCGCGCCGGTGATTACGCCCGCCCTGCCCGGCGAGGGGGTGTGGCACGCGACGTTCGCCGCCGGTGGTTCACGACCCCCCGTGCTCATCACGAGCTTCCGGCCCGAGCCGAGCTACCCCCAGCTCGTGGCCGGCGTGGCGTGGATCAATCACACGCGCACCAGCGTAATGCTCTACCCCGGGCTGCAGGAGCCGAGCGTCGCGATGCCCACCCGCGGACCGATGGAAGTTCCCCCGCAGCTTCGCTCGACCGTCGTGGCGACGTTCAACAGCGGCTTCAAACTGACCGACTCCGGCGGAGGGTTCGCTTACGACGGCCACACCTACGCCCACTTGAAAGCGGGCCTCGCAACGATCGTGCGCTACCGCAACGGTCGGGTCGATGTCGTCTCCTGGACTGCCGGGCCTGATGTGCCGGAGGACGTCGTTTACGCCCGCCAGAACCTGCCACTGATCGTGTCGGGCGGCAGACCGAACCCGAATCTGTCAGACGGTCCGGAGTGGGGCGCGACCCTCGGTAATGCCATCCAGGTGTGGCGCTCGGCCGTCGGGATAGACCGCCATGGCAACCTGATCTACGCCGCCGCCGATTACCAGACAGTGGGTTCGCTGGCCGCGATCATGATCCGTGCCGGGGCGGTCCGCGCGATGGAGCTCGACATCAACACGTACTGGACGAGCTTCATCACCTACCGGTCTCCGGGCGCCGGGGACCCCGCGAACCTCCTCCCCAACATGGACCGCTCGCCCGAGCGCTACCTGACGCCGGACGACCGCGACTTCTTCGCCGTGTACGCGCGGTGAGGCCCACGGCCCACTTAGAACATTCTCACGCGCGCCGGCGCGCGCAAGGACCGAACCGGCAGCGGTCGAAGGGCGCTCGCGAACGATATGCAGTCCGCGCACGCAACAGCGACCCGCGCACAGTCCCGGCCGGCTCTCCGAGCGGTCGGCCGGGGTCGTCCACGATCCCCGGGCGACATCCTGCTCCGCGCCTGCCGACCGCGGCAGTGGCTGAAGAATGTGCTGGTCGCGCTCGCTCCGGCAGCGGCGGGCGTGCTAACGCGACCAGGCGTGATGGCGGAGGCTGCGTGCGCGTTTGCGTCGTTCTGCCTGCTTTCGAGCGCCACCTACCTCGTCAATGACGTCCGCGACCGCGAGCAGGATCGGCATCATCCGCGCAAGCGCTTCCGACCGGTCGCGGCCGGCGAGCTCGCGCCCCGCGGAGCCCTGCGGCTGGCGACCGTCATCGCCGTCCTTGGGCTGGCGCTGGCCGTCGCCGTGCGGCCGATGCTGGGACTGGTCGCGATCGGTTACTTGACGTTGACGACGAGCTACTCGATCTGCTGGCGGCGCATCGTGGTCGCCGACGTCGTCGTGGTCGCCGGCGGATTCGTGGTGCGCGCGATCGGCGGCGGGGTCGCCACCGGCATAGCGCTCTCCTACTCATTTCTGATCGTCACCTCGGCTTGCGCCCTGATGATCGTGGTCGGAAAGCGGTACGCCGAGCTCGTCGGAAGCGGGTCGCGGCCCCCGTCCCGGGCGACGCTGCGGCGCTACTCGCCTCGCACGCTACGACGGGTTCTGACCGGGTCGGCAGCTCTCGGGTGCGTTGCCTACGCCTCGTGGGCGTTCGCCCGGCCCGGGATCGGAACGTGGCGGGAGCTGTCGATAGTGCCATTCGTTCTCTGGCTCGGCCGGTACCTCAGGACGCTCCGAGCGGGGGCGGGCGAGGCCCCCGAGGAGCTGATTCTGCGCGACCGCCCGCTGCTCGCGCTGAGTCTCGTCTGGGTCGCGCTGTTCACTGGCGGGGTTTATGGCGGCGCGTAGCAGTCCGACTCGGGAGGCGATCGAGCGCTACGAGGCGCGGATCCTGGCCTACGAGCAGCGCCCTCGGCGGACCGCGCCCGCGCGCGCGGCGGCCCGGGCCCCGACCGCCCGAGTGCGCGGACGGGTTCCGCAGCGCGTTGCGATCACCGTGCGGGTGCGGCGGATCGTCGTGCTCGCGGCGATCGTGGTCCTGGTCGATCTGCTCGGCTCCTTCGTGCTCGCGATGATGCAGCCATCGAATGTGCCCTTCGGCGTGCGTGCCGTCGAGTGGTTCCGCGACAACGGAGCCGCATGGCTTGTTTCGGACGTCGAGGGCGTTTATTACTCGCTCAACGCGCCCGCGACCGGCGGGCGACCGCTTAAGACGCTGCCGAGGGTCGGCGCCGAGGCAGGCTCCAAGTTCGCGAGCCACGCGCCCCCGCCGATCGCGCCCGTGATCAACCCACCGCTTCCGGGCGAGGGACAGTGGCGCGGAACCGGTCCCCTGGTCGACGGGGTGGCGCCCGTTCTGGTGACGACGTTTCGGCCCGACCCCAACTACCCCCAGTTGGTCGCGGGAGTCGCGCGGATCGATGTCTCCCACACCTGGCTCGCTCTGTACCCCGGGCGCTACGAGCCTCCCAACGATGGCAGCCAAGCCGCGGAGGTGCCGCCGCAGCTACGCCCCAGCCTGCTCGCGACGTTCAACAGCGGCTTCAGGCTCGAGGACTCCGGCGGCGGCTTCGCCGTGGCCGGCCAGGTGTACGCACCGCTGAAAGACGGCCAGGCGACGTTGATCGGATATCGCAACGGCACCATCGACGTGCGCACCTGGACCGGCGGGCCTGACCCCGGTCCGGACGTCGAGTTCGCGCGCCAGAACCTGCCGCTGATGGTCGAGCACGGGCAGCTCAATCCGGCCCTGAGCAACGACTCGCTGTGGGGCATGACACTCGGCAACGCCGTGCGGGTCTGGCGTTCGGGGATCGGCGTCGACGCCGGCGGAAACCTGATTTACGCGGCCGCCGATGACCAGACGGCCCAAAGCCTCGCGCAGATTCTCCAACGTGCCGGGGCAGTGCGAGCGATGGAGCTCGACATCAACTACGAGTGGACCACGTTCAACTTCTACGGAACCTTCGGCGCGGGCGAGCCCGCCAAGCTGCTGCCCGACATGAACCGACCCGCCACCCGCTATCTGACGCCCGACGACCGCGACTTCTTCGCCGTCTACGCCCGGTAGGGCCATATGTTCGTCTGCGTCGCCCGCCGCGCGGTGGCCATCGTGTTTCTGCTCCCCGCGGTCGCGCTCGGCGTCGCGCACATGCGGCCAGGCGAAGCGATCATCAACTAACCGTGGACGCCGCGATCGTCGCAGCCGGCACGCTCGTGCTATTCCAGCGGCGCGATATGTGAGGTAACGAAGTCGTGTTGTCGCTTCGCCGTTCCGATTCGCGCGCACCTGGCCTGACAAAGGGCCCGGTCCGCGACCGCAAAGCTGAACGGCTCGTGCTCACGCTTGGCCTCGACATCTTCGCCCTGGCCGCAGCCCTTGAAACGCTGCCCGCGGGGGCGCAGATCACCGTCCACGGAACATCGCCAACGGCCAGGCGTACGCCACCAACCTGGATCAACACGATCATGGAGGGCCCGGACTGGGACTCGACCGCGATCTTCCTCGTGTGGGACGACTGGGGCGGCTTCTACGACCACGTGCTGCCGCCGGTCGTCGATCAAGAACGGCTACGGGTTCAGGGTGCCGTCGTTGGTGATCAGCCCGTACGCGCGGCACGGGTTGATCGACCATCAGACGCTCAGCTTCGACGCGATCAACAAGTTCATCGAGGACGACTTCCTCGACGGTCAGCGGCTTGATCCGGCCAGCGACGGCCGCCCGGATCCGCGCCCCGACGTGCGCGAGGACAACCCCGGGCTCGGGGACTTCACCGCGGACTTCGACTTCGGCCAGCAGCCGCTGCCGCCGCTGATCCTGCCGCTGCACCCGCTCGCCGGGGCCGGCGTCCACTCCCGGTGGCTGAGGACCGGCGGCGACGCCGGCGGGTCTGGCGCCTCAGCGCAGAATCCCCGTGTGCCCGAGCGAGTAGCGCCCGGGCTGGGGCCACACGCACAATCCGTGCGGGCCGTAACCGACGGGAATCGCGGCGCGCAGACGGCCGGTGCGGGTGTCGATCGCGTACACGACGGCGTTGTAGCGGCCGCTCAGCCACAGCGTGTTGCCGTCGGCCGAGACGCCACCCATGTCGGGGCTCGCGGGGAGCGGCAGCTGCCACGTCTTGATCACCCGCCGCGTCCGGAAGCTGACGACCGAGATCGAGCCGGCCTGGCGGTTGGACACGTACATGACCTTGGCGTTGCGACTCGGGTACAGGCCGTGGGCGCCGGCGCCGGTCCGCAGAAACCCGATCACGCGGAACGAGTTCGGGTCGATCTCCCACAGGCCGCCGTTCTGCTGGTCGGCGGTGTATAGGGTGCGGCCGTCGGGCGACAGCTTCACGTCCTGCGGGCTCGCGATGCCGTTGTTGAGCACCAGCGTACGGATCACCTGCTGGGTATTGAGGTCGATTTCGATCATCCGGCCGGCGAACTCGCAGCTCGCGAACGCGTAGCGGCCGTCCGCGGAGAAGTCCATGTGGTCGACCCCGCGGCACTCGGGCACGGGCAGCGAGTGCACCAGACGCATCGTGTTCGGGTCACGGAAGTCGAGGCGCTGAAGGCGCTCGGCGACGACAATCGCGAACCGGCCGTCGGGAGTGAAGTACAGGTTGTACGGGTCCTCGACCGAGATCGGCTTGCCGGGCCGGCCCGTGCGCGGGTTGATCGGCGTGAGGCTGTTGCCCAGGTCGTCGTCGACGTACAGCGTGCGCAGGTCATACGAGGGCGTGACGTGCTGCGGCAACGCGCCCACCGGGAACTGCTCGACGATCTTCAACGTCCGCTGGCTGATCACATCGACGGTGTTGCTGAGGCTGTTCGGCACGTACACGAGCGCCGGATCGCCCCGCACGACCGGGCTCAGGTCGCCCGCGGCGTCCGCGGCATACACGTTCAAGCCGGCGCCGCGGTCGCCAGCGGGCCGCGGCGGAGGGGTCAGCGCAAGAGTGGAGGTCGCCGTACTCGACGAGCTGCTCGCGCGGGTGTGGCTCGATCCGCAACCAGCGAGCAGCAACGCGGCCAACGCGGAAGCGAGGACAGTTCTGCGGCGGGCGGCGTAGGCCAGCCGGCCGAGGATGCTCAGCACGCTCACGAGCAAGGCGTACGAGTCTGCCCTCCCGCGACCCGAATCCACCTAATCACGCCGTGAGACTTTCCATACTGGGAACGCGCTGAGGGCTACGCTCGGATTCGCTGGTTAGGATCGCCGGCATCGGCCGTCCAATGCTCCTGGCCATTCTCATGGCTGCGCCGGCCGCGTCCGCGTGGGGGGCAGCGCCACGACAACGAGCAGCACCGCCGCGCGTCCGGCGGCGCCGGCGCGCCGCGCCCGGCGACGTTCGTGTTCCGGCCGCGATACCAGCTGGAAACGCCGCGGAAGGATCTGGCCTTCGCCGTGCTCGGGACCGGCCGCTTCGCGCTCGTCGGAGGCTCGATTCCTCGGAGGTTTCGAGCGCCGGGATCGAGGTCGCCGATCTCCATGGCGGGCTGCGCACCGTGACTCTGCCGCTGGCCCAGCACGACGCCCAGGGCGCGCTGCTTGCCGATCGGATGTATGCGTTCGGCGGAGGCTCGACCTCGGAGCGCGACCACATCATCAGCTTCTCGATCCCGCTCGCGGAGCCGTGAATACCGTCGGCGCGCTGCCCGTCGCGCAACCCGACGTCGCGGTGACCGCGTCCGGCGCAACGGCATACGTCATCGGCGGCTACGACGGCGCCAACTGGCTGAACACGCTCCTCGCCTGGCGGCCGGGCTCGCCGGCGTGGGTCGCCGGGCGCCTGCCGGTGGGACTTCGCTACGCGGCGGAAAGCGCGGTCGGCGGCCGAATCCTAATCATCGGCGGGCTCGAAACCCGACGGCGCGAGCGGCGCGATCTACCGCCTCGATCCCGCCGGCGGGCATGTCCGCGAGATCGGGCGGCTGCCCCGGCCGATCACGAACGCCTCCGCACCGGTGCTCGGCGCGTTCGTGTATCTGGTTGGCGGCCGCGGGAACGATCTGGGCTCTCGAACCGCGAGTGTGTGGTCAATCGATCCGCGCACCGGCGCCGTCGCGGTCGCCGGACGGGTTCCCGAGCCGCTATCGGACACTGCCTCGGTGTCGATCGGCGGAGGGGTCGTCGTCGCGGGCGGGCTGACGCCGACGGCCACGGTGGCTGGCGTGCGCGAGCTCGCACCGCGACGCCCACATCAGTAACTCATCGCCCGCGCGCCGCGACGTAGTCGGCGACGGTCTGGAGCTGCGCGGAGGTCGGCCGGTGAGGGACGGGCATCTCGCGCACGAACTCGAGCATCTCGGCACGGGTCATGTGCAGCGCGAGCAGATCGCCACCCTGCCGGCGCGGCGACTGCCGTCCGGTGAGCGAATGGCACATATCGCACTCCTCGACGAACAGCGCGGAGCCGGTCGCATGGTGCGAGCCGCCACTCGCCCCACAACCTGCCGCGACCGTCGCTGATCGCCAACGCCGCGACTGCGGTTCGGGCGCGCGACCGGCCAAGCGTACGGCGCGCGGAGATCGAAGCGGACCTGTGACTTTTCCGGGGTTGCCGCGGCTCTAGCTCTGTGGCTCGAGGCTGGGGGATGGCGATGGGCCAGCTGCTCGTAATTCACGCGGGTGATTGACTCCGCTTCTGGTTGCGGCGTTCGCGCGCAGCTGCCACTCGGCGCTTGCGTCTGGAGTCAGCACCCTCCAAACCAGCCAGCCACCCCTGGACAGCGCGCGCCGTGCGCCGTGCGCGGGCTTCCTGGATGCTAATCGGCTGGTATGGCGGGACGGAGTTGGGTCCGGCGTAGATGGGCTTGGGGTTTTGTGTCATGAAGTCAGTAGAGCGGGCCACCCACAGGGCAGTCTCAGCCGAGACGAAGTCATGGCGAAGACTGTGGTGAGAGTCCTCTCAGCGGCGGCCGGATCCTCACCCCAAATCGCCGTCGCGTAGACGGGTGCTCGGTCGCCGAGGCTTTCTCTCATTGTGTGTCGATCGTGAAGAAATCTCGGTTCGGATCCCTCCCGCACCAGTCAGTGCGCCCTCGCGCACGAGCTCATATCTGTCGCCTTTCGCGCCCCACGCGCGGACCGGGATACCGGTCGTAGGTCATGCGGAGGCATCGGTGCCTGCGCCTACGAGCAGCCTTGCGGCTCACGCGAACGTGCACAATGCTCCGGCTCGGGCAGCTGCATCGCCGCACCATGTTGCCGCTCCAGTCCAGCCGCAGGTGACGGGTCCCGTGCAGGGCGCCGCGGTGGTGCCCTCACAGCCCAAAGTCGTGGCTCCTGCGCAGCAGCCGCAGTTGTCGTCAACCAATGGAGGCAGCGGTCTGCAGCCGCCGGCGCAGGTTCCGACGCCGGCTCTGGCGGCGTCGACCTCGGTGGTGTCGGGCGGGTCCTGACCTGGCGCTTGCGATTTCCGCGATCCGTGCTCGCTTGCTCGGACGTCCGGCGTTCAGCCGCTCGTGCCGGCACGTCGTAGGTTCCGTAGCCCGAGTGGTCTCGCTGCCGCGTTGCTGTGCTACGCAAGCCTTCCGTACGCGCCGGGATCCCATGCGAGGAGCGCGAGCAGTTGCACCATCGCGCTCTGGTTGAGGAGGGTCACGCCGCCGTCTGAGAAGTGGAACAGGTCGCGGCGGTCGCGCGTCTCGTACCACGCGTGGTCGGTATAGCGGCGAAGCGTCTCGAGGATCTCGGCACGCAGCGCGGCGTCGCCGGTGGCCGCGTGCAGCAGCAGAAGGTTGCGAAAGTAGATCGCGTTGAACCCGGCCGGCTGACGCTCGTACCCGTCGCGGCCAAAGTGCGCCAGAGCCTTGCGAGCGATCGCCTCGGCGCGGCCGAGGTACTCGGCTCGCGAGTCTCCGCCGCGGCGCGCGAGCAGCACATTCGCGCCAATCATGCTGCCCTGGTTGTAGCTCCACAGCGTCTTGTCAAGCGTCCCGTCGCCACGCAGCTTGTCCCAGAATAGCCCGGTGCCAGGGAGTTCGCTCTCGCGACTCGCGTCGAGCGTCGCGAGAACCCATTCGTACATCTCTTCAGCAACGATCGACTCCGGCGCGGTCAGCCGCCGGTCTCTCAGTTCGGAGAGATGCAGCCCGAGTTCCGCGTTCGGCGCGTTGGAGACGGTGTTGCGGTCATGGTTCATGGTGCCCGCTCCACGGCCCTGCTCGACCCAGAACACACCGCCTGGGTTTGGCACGGCACGCCGGTCCCAGCCACTCCTAGCCGCGAAGCGAAATAGCTCCTCGGCTCGGTCAAGATAGCCGGATCCCGGGCGCATGCGCTCGAGCTGGACCAGCGCGAGGCCGACCCACGCGTTGTCGTCGTAATAGCGATCTCCGCCCAGACGCGCGCCGCGAACGTCCGATGAGTACGCCGGCGGGTCGCCGCTCGGGTCCCAGTAGCGCTCGAGCGCTCTTAGGCTGGCCGCGACCGCCGCATCGGCGTCGATGTCTGCGCTCAGCTCGTCTGCGATGCCGACGAGGTCGAGCGTCGCGACAAGCGCGCGGGAAAACGGCCACAGGTGCGCGGCGGTCCCGGGCAGGCGCAGCTTGCCGTCGCGGCGATACGGCACATCCCGTGTGCGAAACCGACGTTGCATCGCCGCGTATGCACGCGCCGCCCTCGCGGCGTAGACACGAGGTGTCTCCGGCATTCGATCAAGCGGCGGCTGAGACCCGCGGTTCAGCGGGCTCACTGACCCGCTCCGCGATCCGTCAGCCACGGCCAGATCGAGGATCCGCGCCGCCGCATCGCCTAAAGCGTCGTCAACCCGACACCGGTCATCACGATCGCCGCGGCCAGTAGCCGGCGGTCGTTGCTGAGCGCCGCAAGCGGTACGAGCCAGCCCACATACCACGGAAGCAGCAGCCCGGCGGTGAGTAGGAGCGCCAACGTCGCCCAGCCAGCAGCGGTGATCCAATCCAGCTCGCCGATCCAGACACGTCGCAGCAACCAGGCAAGGATGACCACGAAGCCAGCGTTGAGCACCACCCCGATAACCCCGCTGAGGCCCCCGAGCCCAACGAGCATGGCGAGGAGGCCCGGAACGCTGTTCACACCGCCCTGATCCTGGACGTCCTGAAGCGTGTCGAAAAGATGCAGCGGGCCGGTGCCGAAGACCGCAAAGCTCAACACCCCGGCCAGGCCAGCGGCCAGGCACACGCCCCCGAAAACGGCGCGATGGCTGCGAGCGCCACCTCGCCCCCTGGCGCTCTCCGCTAAAGCGAACGGCAGCAGCAGCCCGGCCGTGAGCTTCACCGCAGTCGCTGCCACGATCAACGCCCCGCTCGTCCGCCCGTTCTGGCGAAGCAGCCCATAAATCCCGGTCACGAGAATGGCCAGCATCAGCAGATCGTTGTGCCCACCCCCGACCCCAAACACGACAATCACCGGGTTGAGGCCGACCAGCGCCACGGCTTTCACCGGATCGAGACCGCGCAGGCGAGCCCCGTTCCACACCACGACCAAGATCACGACGCTCGAAATCGCGGCGATCGCCTTGTACGCGAGCACGCTCGCAGCAACATCAAACGGAGCAACCAGATAGCTGAGCGCCGTGAACAACGGCCCATACGCGGTCGGCGTGCTCACCCACCGCGCGGCGATGAACGGATACACAGGATCCAGCGCAAACGCACTCGGTCCATGCACGTAGGGGTTGACACCGTGCAGCGCACCGATCCGGCCATACGCCATATAACTGAACATGTCGGTCGAGAAGAGCGGCGGCGCGAGCAACACCACCGTGAGCAGACCAGCGACACAGAACAGCACCGCCCGCGCGGAGAGCTGGTGCGCGGACCGGACCGCAACCGTGTACGAGACGAACATCAGGCCCAGCACCGCGATGAGGCCACCGAGCCCGAGGTCGAGAAGGCCGCGTCCGAACACGCCCGCCAGCCAACCCGGCACCGGTCGCACCGACTCCGGCAGCAACACGTCCGTCCGCGCCGCAGAGAGCGCGATCAACACCCCGCTCGCCATCACGCCGGACAAGCCAAGCCACCCCAATCGCGCCGACAACCACGTCGGTCCGCGCGACTTGAGCTTGGACGCCCCGAAATCAAACGCACCGCCGCGCGACGCGGCATCGAGCGGCTCACTGACGGTCGCCTCCGAGATCATGCCGCCTAACGGTAATCCGGCAAGATCACGCCCGCCTAACGGTCACGTCGCAGTGGAGACCGCAGACCCCCGCGACAGCGCCGAAGATTGCCCTCGCTCGCCGACGGCGCCAACGCGATCCAGTGGTCATGTGTTGGCCTCGTGTCTGCTCGAGCGACTCGACGCGAATAGCAGCTTCAGCCACACAAACGATCCGGCGCGATCGTAAGGCCATTCATAGGCGTTGGTGAGAGTTTCCTTCGGCCGTGATTGACAGCTGAGAGACGTTCGGATCTACGGCGGAATGATCAGGGCTCTGTGTGACGCCGGAGTCCCGGGTGCGGGGCATCTCACCCGACCCTTACCGGTTTCTCACGGCACGTTGACGCCAGCATTCGTCGGCGAGGGAAGATCGCTTGGCGACGATGGAGGTTTGTGACCCAGCCTTTCATGAGCACCGGCGCCCTGCGCTCGAGAGCGGTTCGCGATGGCCGCTGCGACTGACGTGCCACTGCTGCCTCGCCTGCTCGTCGGCGTCGGCGATCGGCGGACGAGCAGGCTCGAGTGTCACCTCGATCTGCACGGAACGCTTCCCGATCTCGAGCGCTGGGCGCCTGAGCAGGTCATCAGCATGTTCGAGCAGGCGGGATCCGCGGTCGCGGCGGGGCGTCGTTTCCGGTGGCCGCGAAGCTGCGCGCGGTCGCGTCGTGCCGTTGGTCGAAGGCTGTGGTTGCGAACGGCTCAGAGGGCGAGCCGGCCAGTAAGAAGATCGGGCGCTGCTGCGCGAAGTGCCGCACCTCATGCTCGACGGCGTCGCGATGGCCGCCCGTGCTTCCCCGGTGATCTTTGTGGATTTCGTCGGATGCGGCCTGGGTGCTGAGACAGGAGTATCAACGCATGAAACCGGGTCGACCTATAGTCGGCTTCGTGCTGTTCGCTGGCGCAATTTATTGGCGCTGCTTGCGTGGACCGGTGCTGACGTGGGGAGCAACGGCGGCGGAAGCCGACGGCAGGCTGCCGGGGGACGAACTGCTCGAGCACGCCGACGGTGTCGCCACCCGCGCGATCAAGATTTACGCCCCGCATCCGCGGTGTGGCCATGGCTCGCGCAGATCGGCCCTTCGCCACGTGGTGGCGCGTACACGTACGACTGGATCGAGAACCTGCTCGGTCTGAACATGCACAGTGCGGACAGGGTGCTGCCAGAGTTCCAGCATCCCAGGGTCGGCGACACGATCGGCTACGGCTCGAACCGGATGCGACTCGAGCGTGTCGAGGCTGAGCGAGTGCTGGCTTTCCGTTCGGAGGACGGCAACTGGGTCTGGACTTTCGTCCTGAATTCCGATGACGGCAGGACGAGGTTGATCAGCCGGAACCGGTTCCGTCTGCCGACGCTCGCTGCGTGGATCGGAATGGTCCCGATGAAGCCGGCCTCGCTTGTCATGGAGCGAAAGATGCTGCTGGGAATCAAGCAGCGCGCCGAAGAGCTTGCTGCAGGCGGGCTCAGCTGAGACGTGGTCTCTGACTCCACGGGTAGTTGCCCTATACGGTTTTTGCGCGCGATTGCGATTGCGCGTGCCTGGCGACGAGGCGGGTGCTCGCACGCGAGGTTAGAAACGGGTCCGTATCTCGCGCTAAGGGACGTCGGACGCGGCGGCCTGCCGCACGACGTTTGCCGCATCGGGCGCAACCCAGAAGCCCTCGTGGACGAGCTCGTTGGTCGCGCGGGTCACCCTCGCGAGGTAGTCGGCGTGGCTGGGATAGAGCGCGTGCAGCGTCGCGTGACTGAACGGGATACTGAACCCGATCAGCGGGCACAGCCCGGACAAGTCTGTTTCGTGCGCGCTGCCGTCGGTGGCGGAGTACGTCGCGGTGGGAACGTCCACGAACGGGGTTCGCAGCCCGCCGAGGGCGTTGCCGAACCGGTCCCGGGCGGTCGTGCCGGCGCGCGTGTCGGTCACCTGAATCCTGGCCGCGCGCGGCGGTGGGGTGCCGTCATCGAGCCATCTGGTCAGGTCGGCGAAGGCGGCATCGGCGACGTATCCGAACGGATACGGGTTCGGGTCGACGACGCCGTCCACCCCGACCCAAGGACCGCTCTGATACTGCTGGTGCGTGCAACCGGTGGGGGGCAATGTGCTCAATGGGATCCGCTCGATTTCCGCCAGGTCTCGTTCCTCGGTGGTCGGCGAGCTGCCGAGATCATTCGAGATGTGGCTGGCACCCGGCACCTCCCACAGTCGGTATCGATCGTTGCGGGCGTTGCTGTCGGGTCGGCGGTAGGCCAATGCCGTCGCACCGCCGAGGAGGACCTCCTCGGTCTCGGTGTTGATCTGGATCACAGGTGAGTCGCGTGGCTGCATACGGTTCCGCGAATCGCCCGACGGGAGCGATCCCGCGGGCGTCAGGCCGAAACTGATGTCGCTGGGACCGACTGTGCCGCCCGGCACGTAGCCGTCGTAGACGGGCCCGCCGTTGGGCAAACGGTCGATGGCGCTGAACACGTCTGCCTGCGTGAACGTGAAGGCGCCGTCCTGCGAGAACCCGGCCTCGAAGACGTGGCGCACCTTGAAGCGATGTAGCGGGCTGCGGGCCCCGTTGAGCTTGAACAGCGCTCCGATCTGCGCGGCGATGTCGAAGGTGATCCCGTCGTCGACTGCGCTGTTCTCGCCCCACGCCAGGCGCGCGTAGCGCTGGGGCTCGAACCGTTTGAGCGCGAGGATCGACTCATACCGCGACGTCCAACCGACAAACACATCCCCGTGCCCAACGAAATATGGCCACGAGCGGTCCCAGACGTTCGCGATGTCATAGCCGGACGACGGATTGAACGGCTCGATGATCACCGTGCCGCTGAACCTGCGTGGATCGATCGGGCGCTTTACGAGCATTCTCGTCGTGTACGGGATATTCCGGCAGCCCATCCGCCCAGCGATGGCCGGGCACGGAGCGATGACCCGAACCCCGGTCGCGCTGTACTCGTAGAGCTTCGCCCGCCCCGAGACGAAGTACTCGTTCTCCTCGTACCCAGACGGCACCCGTGGCTCCGGGCCGAACCCGTCGGCGATGAACGGGAAGTTCGACCGCGTCGACGGGATCGGGCCCGCCACGGTTGGCGTTGTCACCGCTGAGCGGCTGGTCCGCTGGGGCCTGCCTGAGGCGCATCCCGCAACGCCCAAGCATGCGCACGACAGAACGATGCATCGCAGAAACCACCGACGACCGACTTCAGGCATCGCAGACACGACGCGATCCTAGACACGAACACGCAGAGTCGGCGCTCTTGCGACGCAGCGACCGCGGACCGCGGGCCCACCGGCCCACCGACTGGCCTCGGCCAAGGTCAGGCCCTGGAAACCCGCAGCACATTCGTGATCCGGCTTCCGTCCGTTTTCGCTCCATCCGTTCCGCTTCCGTCGCGTTTCGTCCACCACGTAGTACACTCTATTTTGCAGGCGATTTGCAGGTGTTTTGTGATCGTCGGGAGCATCCCTTAACGCTCATGACACAATCCCGCAGACGCGGCGCCCACGAATGATCTGATCTAGCCGGTGCCGGTAGCCGGTTTGCGTCCAGGCAGCTCGAGTCCGCGACAGCGCCGGGTTTCCTGCGCGCCGAGTGAACGTGGCCGGCCGGGCCGGGCCGGACCGGCGCACACGGCACGGGCGGTTCATCCGTGATGAGTTGTGCGCGGCGGCGCGAAGCGCCATCGCACAGCGCGCGGGTCGCGAGAGCTTGACCGGCGCGATCCTTCCATCGGGTGACGGACTGTGATCGTGATCGTGTTCCACGCGATAGGGGGAGTTCATAGCTGCGATCTCTCCTCATCGTGGTGAACACCAGGATCATTGACGTCCGTGGGGGAGGGGGGTTTGGCATGTCCTGGGTCACTTGGCCGCGAGCCCGAGACGTCGTCGTGATTGCCGGTGGCTGAGGGCTCGCTTCCACCGCGTTCACGACCCCGGCCGCATCTGCGCGGTGACCAGTGCTGCGCTGTAGCGCGGAACGCTGATCAGGTACCCGGTCGTGGTCGCGGCGACCGTCTCTGCGCGGGGCGTTCCCGCCCATGTGCCGGCCCGGGTCAGGTGCTGGTTGCCGAGAGTCACCTGCCCCGTCGACGTCACCTCCGGCGCGGTCAGCCACTGGACGGTGGCGGTGCGCGTGAACGGCAGCGCGAGGCGTACGCGCACGGAGCGACCGCCCTTGTCGAGGAGCAGGATGTGCATTACGCCGTCGCTGAGGCGCACCGCCCAGGCTTTGAGATGGAGCGCCGCCGGCGCCGCGAGGTGCAGCGGGATCAGCTGCGCCCCCGGCCCGAGCATCCTCGCGAACAGGACCATGCCGTAGAACAGGGGGTGCGCGACGAGTCCCTTGGGCGTGAGCGAGAACGCCATGTTGATCGCGTCGGCCCGGACGTGGACGCTGGCCGACTCCACGCCGGCGCGGACGAGCTCGAACAGCGCGTCTGGCGCCCACAGCGCGGTCGCGAACGTGTCGCTTACGCCCTTCGTGCCGCCGCAGGTGACGGAGTTGATCTCGGTCAGCCACAGCGGCAGCGCGGCGCGGTCGCTGATGTGCTCGACCGTCAACGCGGTGCGGCCCATGCTGACCGTCGCGTTCTCGCTCAGCACCCGCGCGATCGTTGGGAATGTAGGCGAGCCGGGTTTCGCACAGGCGTCGTAGGGGTAGCGGTGGGCGGTTATGGCGGCCAGGCCGGGGTGCGGGGCCTGCAGCAGCTTGGTCACCCAGCCGTAGTTCTTCTGCGGCTCGGCGAGGGCCGGTGCGAGCAGCGGCACGCCGGGAGCGACCTTGGCGAGCGCGTTCGCGTAGGAGGTGAACGAGTGCGCATAGCTCGTCGCGGTGATCCGGCTCGGAAGCGGCGGGACGCCCGACCCGGAAGTAATCCGCTGCCAGGCGCTGCGGCTGTAGATGTCGGGCTCGTTGCCGACTTCGAACGCGGTGATGCTGCCCCGCGGCAGCCTCGCGACGGCGGTCTTCGCCCAGCGCGCGCCGAGAGCCGGCGTGGAGGTCACCAGGTTCAGGTCGAGGATCAGCTTCACGTGGGTCTGGTTGACAATCTGGCTGGTTTGCCGCAGCCACGACGGAGTCAGCTCGAACACCCACTCGGGCAGTTCCTTGGTCGGCGCCCACAGCGCGCGATCGGCCGAGTCGCCGCCGATCCGCAGCCGGATCGGCCCGTCCTGCGAGAGCATCGCGAGCACCCGGCGCAGCAGCCCCATCTGCCGCGCCCAGACCGGGATCGTCCAGTACTCGGTCGATACGCCCAGGAAGGAGCTCGGCACCGTCACCCGCGAGCCTGTCCCGAGTGCGACCGTCGCGTCGACCCGCGGCGTGGCGACCGAGCCCGGCGCGACCGGGGCCGGGGCCCGGCTGCGCGTGCCGAGCATCAGCGCCGCGACGATCGCCGCCACCAATATCAACGCAGCGACGATCGCGCCGCGCGTCGGTTGCGGCGTGAGCGTCCGCCGCAACGACGGCCTGAGGCTGCTCATCGCCCCCAGCGTGCGTGATCCCGTGCCGCCAAGCAACCGTTGCCAACCGCAATGACGTGACGGAACCCTACCGATGCGCCCTGCCATCCCGGAGCGATCGCAATCCGGTGGACAGTCGCTCAAGTGCGCGACGCGATGCGCGCGTGGAAAGAACGCTACGGCCGCCTCCCCTCATACGACTGGTCGCGGACCACGCCCGCCGCCGCGGCGCTCAAGCCGCTAGAGCAACCCAATGATGCCGAGTGGCCGCCCGCCAGCGTCGTCGGCGACTTGTTCGGCACGTGGGAGGCCGCTCGCACCGCCACCGCGCCGAGAAATGAGCCCGCGCGGGCGATCACCCGCGGCGACCATCCTCTGCGCCGCCGCCGCGGCCCGGGCGTCGGGCCGCTTGCGCTCGCGCTTCGCGCATTCACGAAGGGCTGCTTGATCGCGTCCTGAGACACGCTGATGGGCTTGGTGCGCGTCGGATCCGCGTGGCGCCATGGTGGTGCCCGTCGCTGTCGCCGGCCGCTTCCCCGCTCGAGGACCGCAGACCTCGGGCCTTCCCGTCTCTAACGTCTGGTGGTCCGGGTCTCGCCGGCATCGCCGCCAACCGTTACCCCCCGTGGCTCGCCCCCCCGGCGGCGCCGATGGCGCGATTGTCCTCCCACTCGCGGTCGCTCCTAGTCAGGCTTCATGCGAATGACCTGCCGCGATCCCTCATTTGTAGTGCGCGCGGTGCGGCGAGACGTCCGGACGGGGAATTGCGCACGGTGGTCGTAACGCAGAGCGGTCCTGCGCTCGTTCGCGCGCAACGGTCGTGACCCGATCCCAGCTCGCGTAGCGTGCGAGCGAGCGAATTGCCAAGATCGGTTGAAGGTACTGACGTGACCGCGTATCCCGCCCGGATGGGGGGTGCTGGATCACGGGCCATGGTCCCGAGCATGCCTACGCGTGGCACCCGATGCGCCTACGTCGTCGCACCTGTGGGCGGGCGGTGATGAGGGGTCGCAGTGCCCGTCGGGTAGGGCGGAGGCTGATCCTTGCATTTGGCCTCCTTTCCGCGGTGGTTATCGCGCACTGGGGGTCTGGCCTCGGCGGCAGGGTCTCAGCCGCTGCTGCTGTCAAGCGCCCGAACATCGTGTTCGTGTTGACCGACGACCTCGACTGGAGCCTGGTGACGGAGCAGTACATGCCGCATGTGATCGACCTCGAGCGTAGAGGCGAGACCTTCGACCACTACATCGTGGCCGACTCCTTGTGCTGTCCGTCGCGCAGCTCCATCTTCACCGGACTGTTCCCGCACGACAGCGGTGTGTACACCAACACCGGAGCCGACGGTGGGTACTACGCCTTCACGCACCATAAGCCGAACCTCGAGACCCGGACGTTTGCTGTCGCCACGCAGCAAGCCGGCTATTTGAACTCGATGATGGGCAAATACCTCAACGGCTACGGCGAGCCCGCGATGACCACGCACGTCGCGCCCGGCTGGAGCGACTGGCACGTCGCCGGCAACGCGTACCCGGAGTTCAACTACGACCTGAACGAGAACGGCGCAGTAGTGCACTACGGCCCCGGCCCGCCTCCGGCCGGGAACGCCGCGAACTACCTCACCGACGTGCTCGCCGTCCGAGCCATGGCATTCATCGACCGAGCCGCCGCTGCGCACAAGCCGTTCGTGATGGAGGTCGCAACGTTTGCACCTCACAGACCGTACACGCCCGCGCCCCGCAACCGAAACGACTTTCCGGGTCTCAAGGCGCCGCGAGACCCATCGTTCAACACCGCCAATGTCAATCCCCCGGACTGGCTCGGCAACCGCACGAAACTCACGCCCGCGCAGGTGGCAAAGATCGACAGCGAGTACCGTAAGCGCGCGCAGGCGGTGGAAGCCGTCGATCGCCTGCTCGGCCAAGTCGAAGCGACACTGGCTGCCCGCGGACTGGCACATGACACGTACATCGTGTTCAGCTCCGACAACGGGTACCACATGGGCCAGCACCGGCTACTGCCCGGCAAAGAGACGGCGTTCGACACAGACATCCGTGTGCCCCTGATCATCGCGGGTCCCGGGGTGCCCGCCGGCAAGTTCATCTCGCAAGTCGTGCAGAACGTCGACCTGTATCCCACGTTCGTCCAGCTCGCCGGGCGTACGCCGGCGGCGACCATCGACGGCCATAGCCTCGTGCCGCTGCTGCACCTCAAGCCTCGGGGCGGCGTAACGTGGCCGACCGTTGCCCTGATCGAACATCACGGACCCAGCGACGTGAGCGACCCAGACTTCGAAAACGGCGAACTCGGCGGGAACCCTTCCGCCTACGAGGCAATCCGAATTTCCAACCGACAGTTTGGAGACGCCGTCTACGTCGAATACCAGAAGACGCGGAAACGCGAGTACTACAACATCAGCAGGGATCCGTACGAACGCGACAACACCTACAAGCTCCTGAGTGCAGGCGAACGCGCGCGCCTGCGCAGAATGCTTGTCGGGCTCGAGCGGTGCCACAACGCCGCCGCGTGCTGGGCGGCTGCCGACCCTCAACCGGGATAGTCGACAGTCGCACCATTCATGCCTCTTTCTGGCACCCGAGCCTCGACAGCCTTCGGCGGCGATCGCGACCACGGGGCCACGATGGTCCCCCTGGCCTGTGCCCCTCGGCCAACCGTCCGCCGGACGGCGACACGATGCCTGTGATCGCGGTCACCCACACGGCAGCGGGCGTGGCGGGCATCATCGGCGCGATCATCGTCTTCGGCGACCCACTCGCATGCTGAAAATCCTGGCCCTCGTAGTGACCGTCGCCCTCGGGGATTCGCTGAACCCCTCGACGATCGGCCCCGCGCTCTTCATCGCCTCCGGAAAACGCGCGCGCCTCTCAGTACTTGAGTTCACCCTCGCGGTGTTCGTCGCGCACTTCGTCGGCGGCGCGATCCTCCTGCTCGGACCCGGGCACCTACTGCTCTCGCTCGTCAACAAGCTCGCTCCCACGACCCGAGACGCACTCGAGCTGGCGGCCGGCCTAGCCCTGCTCCTGGCTGGAACAGCCATGTGGCACCAGCGGCATCGACTCGCGCAGAAGAAGCTGCCGACCCCAAACCCGCAGCGCAAGTCGAGCATCCTGCTCGGGGCGACGATCATCGCCATTGAGCTGCCGACCGCGTTTCCCTACTTCGCAGCGATTACCGCGATTCTCGGTGCCGCCGATGACACGCCTGCACAGCTGTCGCTGCTAGCTGTGTACAACCTCTGCTTCATTCTGCCGCTGGTCGCGGTCCTCGTCACGCTCCTGCTCGCGGGCGAACGGAGGGACGAACGGTTCATCCGCGCTCGCGAAATCACCGAGCAGCGCTGGCCCGAGGTCTTCGCCGCGGTCCTATTTGTCCTCGGCCTCGCAGTCGCCGGATTCGCCGGTGTGGCGTTGAGCGGTGACTAGCTCGGCGCTGCCACTGCCAAACCAACACGGCTGCTCCACGCCAGGCGCGTTGAACCCGGCCGTCACCCAGGCGACGATTCACAACTGAAGCCTCCACCACCGCCGCATGACGCTGGAAGCAGGTCACACCCCGCATTGCAGCGGCGGCCCCCAGTCACCCCCCGCGAGCGTCATCGCTTACGCGCGAACGACGTGATCCCGCGGACGATCGGTCATCCGGTCTCCCGACGACGCACACTCCGGCGATTACCCATAGGTCAACCTGTGGTTGCCTCGACCGCCGTTGGGCGTCGCTTCGTCGCTTCTGGTCGTCGATCAAGGCGGCTGTGGGGACCACAGGCGACCGGTACGCCTGTCCCGGTGCCCACGCAAGGAGACCCATTGTGCGCCGATCGATCGAATCATTGCGCGGGTCACGCAGTGGTCCGGAGTCGGTCTTGGTCCAAGAGGACAACGGCGATTCGGGCCACAACGAGCAGTCGGCCCCTCACGGAAACCGGCCCGCCCCGGGCAAACTCCAAATGAGTGTGCGGGTGACAGCGCTTGCCGCGGACGGCGCGCCGGTGGCGAGCGACCGCGACGGTTTCGGCATGCGCGACCCACGCGCGGTGCTCGCCGGTGAGCAGGCCAGCATGCTTCGGCAGCCCGTGGTGATAGAGCACGGCCTACATCCGCTGCTGCCGCTCGCCACGCTCGTCAACGAGCGTGTGACGCGACCTCACGCACCCTCGCGGGCAGATCAAGCGATGCTCGGGCGCGATCCAGCAATCCGGCAACCTGCCGGCCATCAACAGCTCTCGCAGATGCCTGGTGTCCGCCAGGTCGTGCTGGGCGCGCTGTTTGTTCCCCCGCAACGCGCTCCGTCTGAGCCGCCTCCGCGAGATGAACCTCGGCACCGACCCGACGCAGCTCCTCGACCACGAACCGCCACCTGGTTGTCGCCTCTAACGCCGCCTCGAGCCCCTGGCCACGGAACCCCGCCAAGAACTTCCGCATGCCCGCGCGGCCCGCCGGCACGATCCGACGACGCGAAACCTCGCCCGTCACGGTATCGACCCAATCGGCCGTGATCTGCGCCGACGCTGATCGAGTCCCATAATGATCGCCATATCTCATCCCTGCCTGCGTCGAAACTCACGCGCGGGCAGCGGTCCGCCCGAGCCACCACCGATCGTGGGACGCGGCCGGCCCTTGGTGTTCGAGTGACCGGCCGCGCGACTGCTACCACGCGCGCCTTAAACCTATGTCATTCGACGCGGCGGACCGGCCGCCTTCGCGTGGCGCCCACATCGCCCGCTCATGCAATCTTTGCGATCAAGCCGAGCATCGTCGCTAAGCGGCGCTAGCGCATCCGGGCTCAGGCGAGAGTAGGTCTCACACACGCCGCACCCGGCGCCCTGTCATCGCCGGCTGCAGGCGACGGGTGGTTGCAGAAGCACTGCTCACGATCGGAGCGAGACGTGGGCCGCGCGACCTCGGGCTGGCACTGGCGATGGACCAGGAGCCGCGGCCCCGGAGAGCCGCTCGCCTCGTTGGTTCTATCGTGTGGATTCATGGGCTTGGCGTTTGCGTATACCGGCTACAACGGAGGAGCGGCAGGATCGTCGGGAGGTGAGCGTGGATAGCCTCCGGTGCTGGGGCAGCAGACCAGACCCGCAGCGTGCTGATGGGGACAGCCGCCCCGACCCGACTGGCTCAGAAGCCCGCCCAGAGGTAAGCGCCTCGCGCGGGACTTGGCCGCAACGTGCGTCCTGCCGATAAGCGACTGATGAAGCACGACGGTCTTCGCTCGGGGTTCGCGACGGCGGTGTGGTTGGTCACTCTGCTCGCCCTGGCGGGTTGCGGGTCAGCTGCGAGCGTCGGAGGCGTGCCGCTTGCCGCCGTTGCTCGCGCAAGGCCGCAGGCGGTCGAGCCGACCGCCGGCGTCCAGGCCGGTGCGGTCACAGCAGGCGACCTGGTTGGGGATCCGAATGCGCACGCCCCCTCGCTGGCGGAGATCAGGCGCGAGTTGCGGCTCGAGCTCGTGGTAGCGCGAGTTACCGACTCGACGTACATCGACCCGCTGCAGGACGTCAACCACTGGGAGCGGACCGACCAGGGCGTCGACGCGAACATGCCCGTGGGTGCGCCGATCCTGGCTCCGTGCCGGGTGAAGATCCTGGCCATCGAGCCGGACTGGTACGCCGGTCAGCCGCTGGTGTATTGGGAGCTGCTCGAGGGGGCCGACGCGGGCAGGGTTCAATACGTCGCAGAGGAGATCACCGACATCGCCCGGCCCGGCAGCATCCTCCAGCAGGGACAGGCGATCGCTCGCTACGCCCCCTCCGGAACCGGGATCGAATTCGGCTGGTCGACCATCAACGGCGTCACCCTCGCGCGAGCGACGACCGGCCACGGTGGTGGGCAAGTCACCCTCGCAGGGCGATCGATGCGCGCGTGGCTCAACAGCCTTGGTGCAAACGCTGGCCCGGACTTGTGATCCCCGCCGCCGCAAGCTACCCGCCGAGGGCGCGGCGGCACTGAGGCGCCACATGCCTGGGACCGCAAGTTCCACGCCCGGCTTGTGCCTATTCGTGACTCGGCTGCCCCGACTCGCCGCTTGCGCCACCCGCCCAGAAGCAGCGGCGTCGCGCGGCACGCGCCGCGCCGTTGGTATCGCGTGGCAGCACCAGCGGCTAGTTGCCGCGCCGGCGACTCCTTGACCACGGCTGCGATCGCGCGCGCCGTGGATTGCGTCGCCGCTCGCCGAGCCAAGCAGCCACCACGGCGACGCTGAGGCGGCCGTGGCGGGCGACTGCTTCCGGGACAGACGGGGCCACCGGCGAGCGTTCGGCAAGCAGGCGGCTTGAATGTGACTGCCGCTCGCTGGCGAAGCGGGACTGTTGCGGCATCGGCTGCTCGCAGTAGTGGATTTCGTCCTTCGCACCAGTGAGCTCGCTGCACCCGATCCGGCCGGGTGCATGTGCATCGCCGGGGTCGGCGACCGGCTGGCCGGTGATCACGACTGTGTCGCTCGCGCAGGCGGAGCAGCTGTGCCACGTCGACGAGCTCGGAGACGATCGCAAGTCGTCCACAGCGGGCAGACACGAGCCACGGCCGCGGGCTGGTGCTCGTGCAGGCGGAGCAAGCGCCCGCGCCACCCTTCCGTACGGAGGGGGGCCTGTGCGGTCGGCTACGGGCGAGCTGCCCGGTCGGCAACGAGGGGTGGTGATTGATGCTTGACGGCCGGTTTCGTCGTTTGCCGTTTCGACGTCCGCCGGGCGTTTGGGCTTAGGTCGGGGTGGGTGTGGGCGGTTCGGCGGTGTGGGGGGAGTCGTGGCGGCTAGCGGTGCGGGGTGACAGTTGGGCTAGGCCGGTGCCGAGACCGCCTGCGAAAAGCGCGAAGATCGGTGTGATGATGAGCATCGCGTCGGGCTCTCTGGAAGCTGCGGCGATGCTGAGTCCGATCCAGTACTGGTGTCGGAGCCTGGGCGGGATCGTGAGATTGACGGGATCGCACGATTCGCACCCACCGCCCGGCGGGGGCGGCGGCATATGGAGCGGCACCTTCTCGGGGGAGATTGCGATCGTGACCGCGGCGAGAGCCGCCAGCAATAGCGTCGCGGTCCCAGTCGCGCACACGGCAGCCAAGCCTCCTTGTCCGGCGGGACTCCAGCCCGTTCGCGGGCGTGCCTCGGGCCGCGACTCGTGCAACCGCGAAGCCCGTGAGCAGCGGTAGCCCAAGCGCGACGAACCCCCACCATCCCAACCCCAGGTTCACCACCAACATTCCCCTCACCCCGCTCCACAGGTGAACGCCGAAACGTGCGTACATGGCCACGCCGGTGAGCGTCCCGGTCGCGAGCGCGATCGGCAGGGCCGAACGGCTCAGTCGAACGCGTCGTGAGGTGAGGATCAGGATCGCGGCGGCATAGCCGGCGAGCACCAGAGTGAAGAAGGCTGCTTGGGCGGCGATGGGTATGTGGCCGATCCCGTGGCCGAAGTAGGCGCCGAGCTTCTGTCCTTCTCGCTGCTGGACGGAGTGGCCGGCGACCGTCGCGAGCACGACCAGGCAGCCGACCATCCGCGCCGCGCGTGGCAGCCGGCCGCGGCGTATCGGACCGTAGAGCCTGCGGACGAGCAGCGCCAGCAGCGCCAGCAGCACCAAGAACCCCGGAACTACGATCCGGTTGACCGGCACGGCGGCGTCGGACGACCTGCCGGGCCGAATGACCCACACGACAATTCCCGCCGTGGCGATGAACGTCAGCACCTGGATCGCGCTACGCCGGAGCAGTTCCCCGGCGAGTAGCCGTACGCCTCCGACCAGCCACGCGACCCTGCCGCGACCCGCGCGGGTCGCCGCGGCTTCGGCCACCAGGCCCTCAAGCCAGTCCGCGCGGCCATGCGGCAGCAGCCATCCCGATCGCATCAGCAGTCCGGCCAGCATCCGCGCGATCAACCCCATCACGCCTCCTTTGCGTGGACTGGTGTCCGGACGGTTGCGATCGCCGGACGGCGTCGCGATGATGGTTCTTTGCTCAGCGCAGTCCGAGCGGCGCTCAGCCCGTCGGGAGTGAGCCGGTAGAGGTGACGACGAGGCCGGCCGGCTGGCTGCTCTTCCTCCCAGCGCGCTTCGACTAGCCCACGATCAGCCAAGCGGATCAGCACGGGATACAGGGTGCCGGACCGCAGCCCGGTCTCCTTAGAAAGCTCGTAGCCGTGCCGCCAACCGGTGGGGTTCGTCTCGAGCGCGGCGAGCAGGGATAGCGTCTGCGCGGACAGGCGACGAGCGGCCATGGGAAGAACTCTACCTAGGTAGAGTTCACCGGTCAATCGTCTGCCGCGCCACCGGCTCTGCCTCGGCGAGCGCGAGCCAGCCGGACGGCTAATTTGGTGCCCGCTTCGGACGAATCTGGGGCAGTCTCGGCTCGGTCGTCCGGGGTCGACAGCGTGACTTCCGCAGATCGTCCCACTCCGGAAGAGCCGCCAACCAGAGTCGGGTCTCCCGGAACGCGAGGGGTTGCGGCAGCCTGCGTTGGCTGCCGTATTAGCCCGGAGCGGGGGTGTGGATCGACTCGCTGGCGGGCGCGACGACGATATGCAGGCTGGGGGGTCCGTGCGGTGCGGCTTGGCGTCTTAAGGCGGTCGTTCGTCGCCGGTGCTATGGGACGTCGGTCCTCGCCTACTCTTCCCAGCTATGTCGGGGCTCACGGGCGAGGAAAGGTTCCGGCAATGGCATCTGTGTTGGACGGAGCGGGTGTGCGAGGAGGTGAGGCCGTTCTCCCACGGGACGGTGCTCCGCAGTCCTCGCCACCCTGATTACTGGGAGTACAACTGCATTCGGTTGGACCGACCGATGGACACGGGGGAAATGATCGCGGCGGCCGATCGCGAGCTCGTCGACTGCGCCCACCGCTACGTCGAGTGGACGATCCCCATGCCCGACCGGGTGGTGGGCGAGCTCCGCGAGAGGGGGTGGATAGCAAACCCACTCGTGTACATGCTCCATGACGGTCGCGTGCCTCCTGAGGGTCGCGGCGAGCTCGGCGAGGTGGACTACGACGCGGTGCGTGAGCTCCGCGACATATGGCATCGGGAGGACTTCGGCGACCACACGGAGACCGAGGCCTTCCACGCGCAGGCCCGCGAGGTGGCTGAACTCGCGGACGTGCGCGTGATCGCGGCGGTGGAGGAGGGCCGTCCAGCGGGGTTCGCTCAGGTGGAGACGCACGACGGCGGCAGCGAAGTCACCCAGGTGTTCGTGCGTCCTGACCGCCGGGGCGCCGGGCTCGGCAATGCGCTCACCGCGCGCGCGATCGGCGTGGGTGCCGATGCTGCGCCGGATGTCTGGATCTGCGCCGGGCGCGATGGCCGCCCACGCCGACTTTATGAGCGGCTCGGCTTTCGCGCGGTCGTCGAGACCAGCTCCGCGATCCTGCCGCCCAAGCCGTGATCCAGTAAGCCGCCATCTCGTCTACCAGACCATCGGCGTCCAACCGACCCATTATCCGGTTCAACAAGCCTGGACATCACTGCTGCTGGGATCGAGATCCAGCACTCTGGCCGACTCGGTCCTCTTTGTGCGTCTGACTTCGTGATAGCGGTCGGGCCGTTTTTCAAGCCAAGCCTGGGAGGCTTTCGGGGTCTCGGACCAGGAGGACGCGATGATGGAGAACGGCAAGCAGCGCAGGCGGCGGCAGCTGTCGCCGGAGGAGAAGTGGGAGATCTGAAAGCGCCGGGATAAACCGGCATGGAAGAGGGGATGAGAACGCCCTACATCGAAGTGCTAGCAACACACGGTGGCCCCGAGTCATGCGTTGGCGGTCCGCGAGGGCGCAGCGAAGCGTTGACAGGGGTACGTGCAGGCCGGGCTAGTGTCGCCGCGAAATCAACGAGATCGGGGTGCCGACGTGGTGGATCTAGCGGAAGGCAACATCGCCGGTCGCGCTATTGCGAGTGGCGGGCGGACCCCGCGCGGTCAAGGAACCTGAGCATGCACGGAGCTTCCATGCGCGAGAACCGGGAGAGCCCACGGTCGCCAGCTCTGCTTTGGCATGAACTCGGGTGCGACGCCGGAGGCCGAATCCGCGGTCACGAAGGTGTGCTTGCGGCTCGCCTGACTCGTGACGGGCAGCAAGCACTCCGCCGCTGTCGCTCTCATAGTCCGAGCGGGCACCAGCCCAAGCCCGCCGATCTCTTCCCCGATCGACGAGCTCCGACAGCGCGGCGTTCGCGCGGGCGAGCACAGCCGCTCCCGCAGGCGAAGGGAGAGCCGGCGCGATCGCGCGCGCGTCCGTCGTCGGCGTGGAGTTCATATGCATCCTGACGTCGGCGTTTGCTCGATCAGATACGACGAGCTAACTAATAGCGGTTCGTCTGCTCCACTAGCAAGGCGGCACGCGGTGCAGCCGCCGTCGGGCTTGTGGAACGGACGACTTGGGGCAGTCTGCTTTCGACGTTCGAAGAGCACGCACCCGTACTTTCGGAGGTCGTCCTTAGGGGAAGCGACTGGCCCTCGGCTCAGATCATTTGACAAGGGTTGCGTCCGGGGGGTAGCGTTCGGAGATCGTTCGGATGTGCGCTGCGCGAACACAGCTTTCCTTCGGGCTGGCGCCTAGCGCATTTCTGCTACCGAGAGAGGAGAAGGGTTCAGATGCATGCGCTTCGCCTGCGTGCTTGCCTCATGGTCGCCGGAGCCTCGCTGCTTGCGGCGGCGGCTATCGCCGTGATCACTTCAGGAGGCGGCGTCGCCAGCGCCAAGACGCGCCCGGCGCTCGTCACCGTGTCCGCGAAGCTGGCCGCGGCCAGCCCGACGATCCCGGCGACCATGACCTGCTCAGCGCTGGCCACGCTGCCGAGCCTGGTGACGATCCCCGGCAACCCGACGAGCATCGACACCGCGACCGACGTCGCCGCGTCCGGCAGCAACCCCGAGTATTGCGACATCAAGGGGATGATCGCCCCGCAGACGCACTTCGAGATGAAGCTCCCGGACAAGACGTGGCAGGGCCGCTATCTGCAGAACGGCTGCGGCGGCTACTGCGGCGCGGTCTCGGCCCAGAGCTTTCCCCAGCCGTGTGACACCGAGCTCGGCGGGGACTTCGCGATGGCCACCGACGACGAGGGTCACACCTCGGACAGCGGAATCGGGGGGGCCGGACTGTTCGCCTTCAACAGCCAGGACCTGCGCCAGGAGTACGGCTACGAGTCCGAGCACTCGCTGGCGGTGGTCGCCAAGGCGATCATCAAGGACTTCTACGGCGTCGGCCCGAACTACTCGTACTTCGACGGGTGCTCGGACGGCGGACGTGAGGCGATGGAGGTGGCCGAGCGCTATCCCACCGATTTCAACGGGATCATCGCCGGCGCGCCGGAGATCATCGCGGGCCCGCTCAACGCCGAGCTCCAGACGTGGGACTACAAGGTCAACGTCGGGCCCAACGGCAACGCGATCCTCACCAGCGCGCAGATGACGCTGCTGCACAACGCGGTGATCACGGCGTGCCAGGGAGATGACGGCGTCCCCGGCGACGGCATCATCACCGATCCCCGGGACTGCAACTTCAGCCCCCAGAGCCTCGTCTGCCAGAACGGCGCGACGACCGGCTGCCTGACCCCCGAACAGGCGCAGGTCGCCGAGGAGATCTACCAGGGACCGGTCGACCCGCAGGGACGCCACCTGTATCCCGGCGGGCTCACGCTCGGCTCGGAGTCGTCGTGGGCCGGGTTCCAGATCCCCGTCCAGCCGTCCACCGCGCCCGTCCCGGCGACCAATGCGCTGGTGTACGGCGGGCTGTCGCTGCCGTACCTGCGGTTCATGCTCAACGCCCCGGGGAAGCTGGGACCGGATCCGAGCCAGTGGCAGTTCACCGACCAGGGATTCCGCTCCATGTTCCCAGCCGCCAACGTCCAGGACGCGATGAGCACCGACCTCAGCGCGTTCCGCCGCCACGGCGGAAAGCTGATCATCTGGCAAGGTTGGGCCGACCAGGCGATCCCGACCTACGGAACCGTCGACTACTACGAGGACCTGGCTCAGCGCAACGGCGGCTACACATCGGCGCAGAACTTCGCGCGGATGTTCCTGTTCCCGACGGTCGCCCATTGCGGCGGCGGGTACGCATCCAGCAGCTTCGACCTCGTGTACCCAATGGTCCAGTGGGTGGAGAACGGGACCGCTCCGAGCCAGATCACGGCCACCGATACGGTCAACAGCGCGACGGTCACTCGCCCGGTGTACCCGTACCCGGAGGTGCCCCAGTACAACGGCAACAACGAGCCGACCAACGAGGCGTCAAGCTTCCACCCGGTCGTCTCAACCCACGCCAACGACTACTCCAACTGGATCGGCAACGACCTCTTCTACCAGCCGGTCGGCGGCGAGTCGGCGTGGAGCGGCGACCGCCGGGAACACCGGTCATAGGCCCAGAAAGAATCTGACGTCGCTCGGGCCAGGGCCGGGCGAGCGCGCATAACGCGCTCGTCCGGCCGACGGTCGTGGTTCCCGCGGCGGCGGCGAGGAGCAGGGACGCAACCGCTATGGGGCTGAGCGCCCTCCCTGTCCCGACCAGCAGGGCCGCAGGCGATCTAGGGATCGCACCTGTCGTGATGCGGGGGGGGCGATCTCTCGTGCCGGTCAGAAGCCGGAGGATTCGCCGCCCGGATCAGCGTCGGCTTGCGAGGCGATCACAATCTCTCCCGCTATGCGGCCCGGGCGCGGGACTGCTGCTCCCAAAAACAGCCCGTCAGACTCGACGTTGGCGGCGCTGGCTTGCACGATCTGGAACTACATAGGGCCTGGACGAGCTGCTCCTCGTCACGTTTTGCGGAAGTCCCGCTCGATGGCGCGGCGCTCCGCCGGCATCGACCTGCGCGAGGTGTGCGATCCTACATCCCGGTGGCGCCCGAAACGAGAGAGCCGGTCGCTTCCCTAAAGGACGACCGATGAAAGTCAAGGGCCTGCGAAAGCTTTTCTTGGGGTGTGGTTGGTCGCGGGTGGGTCGCGGAGGGCGTTGCGGTGTTTCTGAGTTCGTGATAGAGCGTCCGCACTTTTCAACCCAACGCTGAGCGTGGTCGCGGGGCGGGTTGGTTGGTGTTCGGAGCGAGCTCCGAGGCGTCGTCCGTGCCGGGTTCCGCCGGCGTCCTTGACCAGAGCCGACAGTTCCGCGGCCATCTGCACCCGAGAAATCCGCCTTGTCTGCCGGAAACTCAACGACCAGATAGTCAACGGGCCAGAGCTCGTCCACGGCCGCGTCGTTCATGGGTCTGTCCTCCGTAAGTGTTGCCGGACGTCCCTGTGAGGGGTCGCTTCAGGTTCAGGTTCACCGAGGCGCGGGGCGACTGCATCACCCGGATGGGATAAACACGCGCCACATTGGTCCCGCAGGCCGCTGCCGAGCTCTCGACACGCCGGAACGTGCTTCGTCTATAGCAGCTGCAGCCACCAGAAAACGCGGCCGCGGCTCCGCGACACGGTCTTAAATGCGGTGGCCGCCCGCGCCACCCCGGGGCTCTTCCGCCAGGTCGAACCGGACGGGCGCGTGAACGCGGAACCTCGGGGGCTCCACCGCAGCGAGACCTTCCCGGTCTTCGGAGCGACGCTCTGCGGTCTGCTTCTGCGGCGAAGGCCGATCGCGAGTCTCCACGCGCAACCGTCCCGCTCCGTTCGGCGGCCGTCCACGTCGGACGATGCAGGTTGGCCACGTCGTCTTCCCCACAGACCGGTGGCTGTTCCGGCCGCCGTCCGTCAGACTGTTCCGGTGTCCGCGGTGACAGACAGCGGGGAGTTGCTGGCCGGAGCGTTGCGTGCGGAGGGACGTCTCGTGCGGTTCCGCCGTGGGCAGGCGATGTTCACGCAGGGCGATCGTGCCGAGCGGGTGTTCGTGATCGAGCGTGGCTTGGTGATGATCACCAGCATGGCTCCGGGGGGCCGTGAGATCGTGCTCGGGCTGCGCGGGCCGGGCGATCTCATCGGTGACCTGTCGGCGCTCGATGGTGCCCCGCGCTCGGCCACTGCGGTCGCGGTCGGCGAGGTGGAGGCGACCGTCGCGCCGAGCTCGGCTCTGATTCGTGCGCTAACCGATGCCGCCACCGCGATGGATCTGCTCCGCGTGCTCGCAAGCCGCCTGCGCGACGCTGACCGCAAACGCTTGGAGTTTGCCGCGCTCGATACCTTGGGACGGGTGGCGTGGCGCCTGCAGGAACTCAGCGAGCGCTTCGGCGAGCAAACTGCCGAGGGAATCGAGGTGGAGCTCCCGCTCTCCCAGGAACAGCTCGCCAGCTGGTGCGGGGCGTCACGCGAGGCCACGGTAAAGGCGCTCTCGGCGCTGCGCACGCTGGGATGTATCGCGACGGGCCGGCGTAGCGTGCTCATCCGAGACATTGCGGGTCTGCGCCGGCATGCGTACGGCGAGATCTGAGGACCCTCTTCCCACTCGATTTGCTGCGCGGCTCGCCGAAAGCGCGACTGCGCCAAAGGACTCACAACTACGGCGTCAACGGGCGTAGGCGCGTCGACCGCGCGGCGCGAGAGTACCGGCATCAGCCCGGACGACCAACCACAGGCCATCCGGGACACGCCGCCAGACCACGTCGGAGGATCAAGCCCATGTCACCGTACCTGCACTACGAGATCGCCCGCTCCCGTCAGCACGAGATGGCCCGCCGCGCGATCAACTGTCACCGTAGCCACACTATGCGGACGGCCGTCAACTGGCAGCGCAGCGTCAAGCATCGCCTCGTCCAGGTCGCCGCCGCACTCGGCGTGTTGGTGGTCGCAGGGACCGCTGTCACCGTTAGCGACGCACATTCGATACAGAGTCCCACGAAGCAGCACGCCGTCGATCTCTCGGCGCAGCAGCTTGTGCGGGAGATCCGCGCGTTCGAGCACAAGGGCTACGTGCCGACAGCGTGCACTGTGAGCGGAACGCTGATGCGCAACTACAGCACTGGTCAGACGGTGATAGTCAAGTCGTAGCAGCGGCGCCCTCGCGGCGTGCGGTGAGCTGGGGGCTCGGGGGCGGAAGCGCGGGGCGCGGCCGGATCGGCTGGGCCCCTGCTTCCTTTCGTGACTGCTTTACGAGCCGGGACCCTGCGAGCGGGACCGGCGCCGGGCTGTCCCGCTGTCGAGATCAGACCGAGGAGATCACAATGTTCGTCTCTGAGCCCTTCATCCATTCTGAGTCACTGTCACTCGCCCCCGTCTCGGCCCGTGCCGGACGCTCCTCCTTGGCCGCCGTGTTGGCGGTCGGGCTCGTGTTGTTCGTCGTCCTGCTGGCAGCGACGCCCGGCATCACCCGCGCCTGCCCAGCGCCGCGGGCCGGCACACCCGTCCACCTCGCAAGGTAGTTCGAGGCCCCTAGTGGATAGAGCGCTCGGCGCGACAGCGTGCGCGCTTGACCCATGGTCGGGCTTGCAGCCGCTCGAACGTCGCGATAGTGTCGGCGCCGAGGGGGTCGTCGTCGACGTCCACGTCGGACCCGGCTTCGGCGAGCTCCAGCGCGAGGATGGCGGCGTCGAACGCAACTGCGGCGTCGCTCATGATCTGCCTCGCCGCGCGCCAGTGTTCGGCGGCGGCGTCGCGTTTGCCGGCGCGAGTAGCCAGGTGCGCAGCGAGCCGCCGAGCCTGGCCAGTCACGTACGGCGAGGTCTTTGGCGCCACTGGCCCCTCAAGCGCCTCGAGCGCCACGGTCAGCGGCCGGTCATCGTTGCTTCCAACCAAAAGATCGACTGCGAACGGAAGCCAGGCTGGCCACTCGGCGTAATCACCCGACCCGGCGTCCACGATTGCCGCTAGCGCCCGGCTCGGATCGCCGTCGACGTGCGCGAGTGCCACTGTGAAAACGCTGCGGTAATCGCTCTCGAACGCAGCGCCGGACTGAGTGTGGCGCCGATCGAAATCGTCGATCATCGAGCGCACGGCGTCGTATTCGCCCCGAGCGAGCGCTATGAGCACGGGTGGACCGATCGCCATGCCGGCGTTGGCCGGAGTCGCCTCGAGCTCGACTCGGCCGATGGTCTCCAGTGCCTCGTCCCAATCCCCGAGACAGAACAGGGTGCGTCCGAGATGGAGCGTTGCCCCCTCCCGGCTCGCGCTGCTCGCAAACCGCTCGGCGGCTTCGATCGCCGTTCGCGCCGCCTCGGCGGCTTCCGCGAACCGGCCGAGCGCCGATAGCGAAATGGCGAGGTTCGCAAGCGTGAACGGCACCTCGGCCGGCGCATGAAGTTCGCGCACCTGCAGCGCCGCTCGGAACAGCTCAAGCGCCTCCGCCGGCCGGCCCAACTCGACGAACGCCGAGGCACGGGAGTTAAGCGCAACGCCAAGCGCCACCGGGGCTCCGGCGATCTCTGCGGCGTCGGCAGCTTCGCCGGCGATCGTCTCTGCGGCATGTGCGTCGCCGTCGGAATAAAGCGCTCCGGCCAGCGCGGCGGCAGCGGCGGCGAACGCCGCGTCGTCGGTTCCGCGAAGTGCCATGTACACAGCGCGGAGCGGCTCGATCAGCTCAGCAGCGGGACGGGTCCAGCGGTAGGCGTATAGCTCGCGCGCTCGTAACGCGAGCGCCTCGCGAGCGCGGCTGGCCGCCTCATGCAGTGCTCGTGCCGTCGCATAGTGGTCGGCGGCTACGGCTCGGTCGCCGTAGTGCTCGGCCCACCCGGCAGCTTCGACGAGGTGCTCCGCTCTTCGCCTCTCGTCCGGCTCGATCTCGGCGGCCCGTTCGAACAGAGCCACGGCCTCGCGTAGTGCGCCGACGCTCGCTGCACGCCGGGCCGCCTCGACGATGGTAGTCAGCGCCCGCCGGCGGATGAACTGAGCGTCGTCTGCGCCTGGATCCGTGTCGGCGGCGGCCAACATGTGACCGGCATACAGACCCGCGACATCGGGATCGGGCTCTCCCTGAGCGAGCCACTCGGCGGCGGCGAGGTGCCTTGCCTTCCGGGCCGCTTTCGACATGGTCGCCAGCGCCACCCGCTGGATCTGGCGGTGCGAGAACTGATACTGGCCCCGCTCGGGTGACAGTGGATCGGTCGATACCGCTACGAACTGCTTCGCGACGAGCCCGTCGAGCAGGCTGCGCACGTCAGTCTCGGAAGCCTCGGCGACGGCTGCGGCGCCCGCCGCGCTGAAAGGCTGAACGAGCACGGCCGCGTCGAACAGCACGTGGCGCTCGTCGGCACCGAGCGTGTCCAGGCGCCCGGCGATCAGCGCGTGGATGCTCGGCGGGACCGCCAGTTCGTGGACATCTCCCACGAGACGGTAGGTGTCCGCATCACGTTCGGCCACCATCACCCCGCGGTCGGCGAGCATCCGCAGCGACTCAACCGCGAACAGCGGCACCCCGCCAGCGTGATCCCGCACGACGGCCAACAGCTCCGCAGGAGCGTTGCTGACCGCCTCGGCGATCAGCGTCTCGATCTCCCTGGGAGTCAGCGGTGTGAGGTCGAGGCGCCGGGCGCGCTGACGGAGCGCGTCGAGCCGCGCGTCCGGTCGACTGAGCACAAGGATCAGAATCGGCGACTTGCACGCCCAGTCCACCATGTGAGCGATGAAGTCGAACAGGCCCTGGTCAGCCCAGTGGAGATCGTCGAACAGGAGCAGCACCGGGTGGCGGTCGGCCAGACGCTCGAACAGCAAGCGCCACGCGGAGAACAGCTCGCCGCGGTCGATCAGCGCGCTGCCGTCGTCGAGTCCCAGCAGGCGCCGGAGAGCTCGCCCGACACGAGCGTGCCCCTCGGCGTCGCTCGCGAACACGTCGTCGAGGAGCGCGTCGAGCTTTGTCCGCTCGGTGTCCCGAGAGTCGTCGAGTGTCATCTTGGCCCGCATCCGGACCATGTCGCCAAGGGCCCGGAACCCGATTCCCTCGCCGAAACTCGAAGCTTGACCGCGATGCCACAGTACGGGTGCGGCGAGGCCGTCGGCGTACTTCTCGAGCTCCCAGGCCAGGCGCGACTTGCCGAGTCCGGCCTCTCCCACGAGGGACACGAGTGCCAGCTCGGCCCTCGGTTCGAGCAGCCGATCGAGCGCGCCCCGCAGCACGTCCTGCTCGGCCCTCCGTCCCACGAGTGGTACCTCGAGCAGCGGTCGCGCAGCACCGCCGACCGTGGCCACGATTCGCATCGGACGCCAGGCCTGCACCGGGATCGACTTGCCTTTGACGATGTGAGTTCCGGCGTCCTGGTAGACGATCGCGCGTTCGGTTGCCATCCGGGTGACGTCGTCGACGAGCACGGTGCCGGGCTCGGCGATCGACTGGAGCCGGGCCGCCGTGTTGACCGCGTCCCCCTGCACCATCCCGTCTTCGACGCCGGCGATGTCGACCGCCGCCTCACCGGTGAGCACGCCCACCCGCAGCCGCAGTTCGAAACCGAGCCGGTCACCGAGGTTGGTCACGGCCGCAACCAGATCGAGTGCGGCTCGGACCGCGCGCTCGGAGTCGTCCTCACGCGCAACCGGTGCGCCCCACACGGCCATCACGCCGTCGCCCTCGTACTTTCGGATCGTGCCGCCATACGCCGACACGATTCTCCGCGCGGCCGCGTAGTACGTGGCCACCAGTTGGTGCACATCCTCCGCGTCGTGGCTCTCGCTGAAGAACGTGAACCCAGTCAGGTCCGCGAAGAGCACCGAGACCAGGCGACGCTCGACCTTAGGCAGATCGAACATGCTCGATGTGGAAGGGGTCCTTGGCGCCTCAGGTACCGTCGCCGGAGCAGCCCCGGTCTCGGGCGGCGCGCCCCGGCCGGCAAGCGGCGGTATCGCCGCTCCACATTGGAGGCAGAATCTCTGCTCCGGCTCGCTGGTGAGCGTTCCGCACGCGGGACAGTGCATCGTCTGCGGTGCACCGCAGTGGCCGCAGAACTTCGCGCCGGGAGGAACGTCAGCCGAGCAGATGTGGCACGGCGAGCTCAAACCTGGCAGCGGGCCGCGATCGCGACGGGACCCGATCGGGCGGCCCGGTGGTGCGGGCTCGTGGCAGCGTCGGCCGCGGGCGGCCCTCCGGGCCCGCCTGGCCCCGGTGGCGCGGGGCACGACCCACCCCGTCCCGTCAACGTGGGCAACGCCGCTTCGTACTGCTCGACGACGGCCGACGAGCAAACCGAGTCCGGGTTGCCCCCGGTCGCCTCGCATACCTCGGCAGTCATGACCTCCGCCTCACCTGCGATTGCCTGGGTGGAGGCGTTGCTCGGGTCAGTCAAGGCACCGGCGAGCTGTGTCCATGACCTGTGGGCGATGAGCTGCGGGTCGACCGTCGAACTGTCCGTGACGAACCGGTTGGCGACGTCGATGAAGGGCGTCTCGAACGGAGGGTCGAACCTGTGCAGCAGCGCCGATTCTGAATGGGTGAGCGACTGCAGGCGAGCGAGGCCGGGAGGCTTTGGCACGTTGCTCCACACCTCGACCGGAACGAAGGAGATGTACGGACTTCGGTAGCTGGATCCGAAGAAGGTGAATGTCCTCACCTGTGGGGGCGTCATGGCGATGCTCTGCATGAGATGCAGGTTGGAGAACGTCCCGAACTGCGACAGCGCGACGATCAGCCCCCAGCGCTGTATGCCGCAGAACGGACACGCCTCCGAACCGGCATAGAAGACCTCCGGCTTGCCGCCAACGGTGAGCGGTGTAAGCCCCTGCTTGATGATCGGCCCCGACATGCCGAAGCGCGTCGCGCTTAGCGCCTGCTCGGCCGCCGCCGCAAGCGTGGCCGACGAAACGTGGGTGACCTCGCCCGCGACGAGATGGTCCAGGGCGCCGTAGGCCGACTGCCACGCCTTGCCGTACAAGTCGACGGCCGCCGACAGCTTGCCCGCGCGCGCCCGGCGCGTGCCGGCCGAGACCGCCTGCTTGGCCGTCGCCAGTAGCGTGGCGGTGCCGCCGTGCGCCTCCGCGATTGCGTCTTCGGCAACACCCCGGTCGGCCGCGAGGATCAACTCGACCGCGCTCGCCGCGCCGGGGGCCGACAACCCCGCAAGGTCCGTAACGGCCGCGGCCGAAGCGGTGAAGACGTTCCTCCCGTAAGGAGGAACGTCCGCCTCACGAGCGTTGATCCAGAGCCCGGGCGCCGTCGCTCGCGCAAGCGCTGCGGCGGCGCTCGCCGGGCCCGCGGCCGCGGTCGGCTGTGGCGCGAGCGCGTGCACCTGGCGGAGGGCCTGCCGCAACGCGTCCCTGGGTGCTGTTGCGGCGTCGGCAGCTGTGGCGGAGCCGAACACCACGGCAAAGAAGGCCAGTACCGCGACGGCGAGCGCGCTACATCGTGCGGAGCCGGCCGCCTTGATCACGACGGTGGTGGCGGGGGCTGGGACGGGAACTTGCGAAGGACGGCCGCCGCGGCTGCCTGGACGCCTCCTGACTTGCAGACGTTGCCTGGCCGGCCCTTGGTCGCACTGCAGATCGCAGCCGTGAACAAATTGGCCAGGCCGTCGACCTGTCGCGCGATGCGATTGTGCGGGTTCGCCAGGCTCCCCGCGATCTGCGACCACGTCTTGTGCGCGAGCGCCCCGGGGTCATACCCCGACCCGTTAAAGCCCCAGGCACCCCCGACATCGAGCGCAGGAGCGGTCCCTTGAAGGTGGAACGTCCTCAGCGAGCGCTCCTCGCGCCGGGTGGGGTGTTCGAGATTGCGTCCGCGGACGTCTTGCAACACGATCGACGCGAAGCTGATGTAGGGGCTCCGGTAAACGGCGTCGATAAAGCTGAGCCCATGCGTGTATGGAAAACACGACAGGGGGTTCAGGTTGCACGGATCCTCGGCGACCTTGCAGAAATGGGTGCCGGTGTTGATCTCGCCCAACCCGGTGAGGGTTCCGAAGCGGCTCAGCGCCACCGCCAACGCCCAGCTGTTCGCCGCGCAGTGAGGGCACCACGCGAGTTCCACCGACACGATCTCGGGCTTTCCGTCGCTCGTGAAGTGTCCGTCGCGTTTCGATATCCCGAACCCCGGGCTGGTGATCGGGTCTCGGCTGCTGCCGACGCCGACCTCGCTTAGCGTGCTTGCCGGCACGCTGGTCACGAGCTGAGTCACCTGCGCCGGCGCCGGCACCGAACCGTCCGAACGCTGGGCGGCCTGAGCAGCGGGAACCAGGAAAACCAGCGATGCCAGCCACGCCAACACAATCCGCCCCACCCCAGAAACCTATCCATCCATGCGCCTGATTGCAACTCCGGCGCCATCTGGCGTGGAGCACGCTACGAGCCGAGCGTTGAGGAAGATGGTGCGCACGCCACGAGGCGTCGATCCGGATGCTGGCGGCGACCGGCGAGAACCTCGCCGCAGCCGTCACTATCACGAAGAGCGCAATCCATGTGCGCTAGCGACCCGGCGTACATCGAGCGCACACCGCCGACGACCCGACTCGGCTTCCGCCTCACGTCCACGCCGACGTCCGCGGCCATGCGAACGTCCCGCCTGACGGTCGGTGCTGCTCGTCCGCAATCACGCCCCCGGCTCTCCTGCTCCGCCAGCACTGTGAAATCGGTCCCCTCTTGCTGGGGTCCCCGGTCCGAGCTAGTCGCGCGATGCTCGCTCACGCGCGATCCCCGCCGGCCTACAAAGTCGGCCGGCGCCGGAAACGACGATTCGCGGCGGTCGCGCGACGGTCGCCGCGGCCAGCGTGCCGAGAGTGGTGGAAATTGGCTGGCATTTTCATGCAACGACTTCCAGGGGTGAGGCGGGGAGGCGGTCGGCGCTGTACCGCTCCGGCCAGCATTCCGAGGGCGCGCTGCACGCGGTGCTAACAAATCGCATGCCGCTCACCGAGCGATGTTCGCGGCGACCGTCCGCTTCGGTTTGCTCGCCACCGCGGGCACGCTGATTTGCAAGCGATCGGCCAGCTTCCATTACGGACGACCGGCAGGAGCGACGCCTCGTGGTCGCAAGCGGCTTCTTCGCCATATGGAGACTGAGAAAAGTGCTGTAGGTAGGGCTGCAGGGGGCCGTCGACGTTCTCACGACCGCGAGATGGCGGCCTCGCATGGTTTTCACGCGAGGCCGGCCGCGGAGATGCACGACCGGGATCCCGCGATCGCACGGGCGGTGGTGCGGGCCAAGTCGGGCGACATGGATGCCGTCCGCTTTCTCTATCTCCGCTACAAGGACAACGTCTACGGCTACGTGCTGAGCATCCTGCGCGATGCCCACGAGGCCGAGGACGCCACCCAGGCCGTTTTCATGAAGCTGATGTCGGTGATCCACAAGTACGAGCCTCGCGAGGTTCCGTTCACCGCTTGGATCCTCAGGGTGGCGCGCAACGTGGCGATCGATTCGCTGCGCCAGCGCCGTCCGGTGCCCTGCGAAGAGGTCATCGAGAGCGGGCGTCCGGCAGATGACTCGTGTCACGACCGGCGGCGGTGACTCGAGCAGGCGCTCGAGACGCTGCCCGATGATCAGCGCGACGTGGTCGTGCTGCGCCACTTGGTCGGCCTATCCCCGGGAGAGATCGCCCACCGCTTGGGCCGCACTGAGTCCTCGATCCACGGGCTGCATCACCGCGCCCGCTTGGCCCTGCGCCGCGAGTTGATCCGGGCGGAGTGCGCACCGACCACCCGCATGGCCAACCGCGGCGGCCGCGTAACACCCGACTGAGGAACGCCGCCGGGCCGCGATCTGCCGCGGCACCGCCGTACCGTAGCGGATGGCGCTGCGAGGCTCCCAAGTCTCATGCGCACCCCGGTCCCTCACCGAGTACGTGTCGGCTGTCGCCTCACAGCGCCCGTCAGACCAACGTCCGACCAGCCCCTGCGTTTGTGCGGGCACCGCTCGAAAAGGAGCGGCGGGGCGGGTGATGGATCAGGCCACCCGGCCGCACGCACTCGCCCTCCGGGACGCTAGTCCCGCTATACGAGAATAGTCACGAGCGATCGCGAATCGGCGGGCGGGCGGTGTGCTCGACGGACCGAAGCTCCTCCAGGAGGTGGGGGCGCTCCTCGTCGATCTGCGACCGAGTGGTCCGGTGGCGCGGCGCGGGAATTGAGGCGACCGTACCTGAAGGCGAGCGCGCTAGGGAGTGCAGCTTGTGAGCTGACAGTCCAAGCGTGGGGTAGGCCGCTCGACCGAACTCAAACCGAACATCACAGGGTAAGCTTGGTGCTTCCAGACATTCCCCAGCTCTCGCGTTTCCCCTGCTCAGAGACGATTTTCCGGGAACGATAGGGAACGCCAGGTTGCTCTCTCACGGCGGAAACCGGGGTTGAATCCCGGTAGCGGTATCAACAGAACGCAAGCAACTGGGGCAGAAGCGGCTGGCAGCCGCAGGTTCGTTGTCCGAGCCCGAGCCGTCCCCGACCACACTCAGGTCGTCACCAATCCCGCAACAGTCACTGCGCACGGCGTCGACACCCAGAGCGCTCGAGCCCCGGTCGTGACCATCAACCCGGTGCCGACCTTCTCGGGCTGACGCGACTCGACGACATGCCGCCCCGAGTGCGGGCTCGCGCTGCCGAAGTCGACAGATTGCCCATCCACCGAAGCACAGCGGTCGCGCACACCGCCCGTAGATCGGTCGTGACGGGGCCGAGCTGGGCCAGCGGCCGGTAGCGGTTGCTGATGCCGAAATCGGTGACCCGCCCGCTTCGCGCGTCGAGCACGAACGTTATGACGGTTCGCATGCGTGGCTGTGCTCCGGATGGGATCGGCGCCCCCTTGTCTGCGAAATGCCCGCGGATTGCGATCAGGTAGGACGAGTTCCATTCGAAGACCAGGTCAGCCGGAGGAGATACGGACCGCGTCGAACCGGGTGTCGACGGCGTGCCGGATCAAGGTCGGCCTCGGATCCCCGTCCCCGAGCGCTGCTCTTTCAGCCAGTGCGAGGATCCGCCGCTCGCTGAGCGTCGGCCTCAGGTCGGGTCTGAAGGCGAGGACTTTCAAGCAGGCCTGGGCCGACCGGGCTCCGGGACCCCTGAGGTTGCCGAGATCCGGTCCGTGGGCGGGCTTGTCGCGGAGGGTGATCCGGTACTCGCCCGGGATGAGATCGTCGTACTACGGCACGCCGAGAGGCGTGTGCGTGCCGGCGGCCTGCGCGATGCCCGCGGTCTGGCCGCACGGGACCGCGACCCCGTGGGTGTGGGTCACGGTCGCCCTCCGACCGTCTGTCGCTGCACCTCGACGCACATGCCGCGAAGGATCAACGACGACCAGTCCGCTCGCCCGTCCTGACGAGATCGGGTGCTTTCGGAGCAGCTGACCGATGAATTCAGGGCACGCGCCGAGTCATGACAGCGGACGGACGCGAACTGACTAGCGAGTAGGAGTTGTAATGCAGAAGCTTGTGTTGTCGATGGGGGTGTCAGTCGACGGACTGGTTGCACGGGCAGGGCGGTACGGGGCCGGCGGCTGGCGCCTCCCACCCGAGGATGCCGCGCTCACGCAGCGCAAGCTCGGGTGGATGGACGATATTGGCCTGCCGCTCAGCCGACTCGGGCTCGTCGACGAGTACCGCCTTATTCTGCAGCCCGTCGTGCTCGGCCAAGGACTACCCCTGTTCAAAGATCTCATGGCGCCGCTGCGGCTCGAGCTCGTCGACGCCCAGACATACACCACGGGTGCCGCCCTGCACGTCTATCGGTCTGCGACTGCGGCCGCCTGACTCTCATGACGACACCACAAACGCACATACTCGAGACGGCCGGGGCGGATATCGCGTATGACGTCCGCGGCCCGCTGCCCGCCGCGGACGGACGTCCCCCGCTGTTCATGGTCGGTCAGCCCATGACAGCCGGTGGCTTCGATGCTCTGACCTCGCACTTTTCCGACCGCACCGTGGTTACCTATGACCCGCGCGGGCTTGGCCGGAGCACTCGCAGGGACGGCCGCGTAGACCACTCGCCGGTGGTCCAGGCGGGCGATCTGCACGCGGTGATAGAGGCGCTCGGAGCCGGTCCGGTGGACATGTTCGCGAGCAGCGGGGGCGCGGCGACCGCGCTTGCGCTCGTGGCCGTATATCCCGGCGACGTGGTCACGCTCGTGGCGCACGAGCCGCCACTCATCCAGGTGATCCCCGACGCGGCGGTGGCCGAGCGCGCCCGCGCCGCGGTTCGCGACGTGTACGAGGCCAACGGAAGCAACGCCGGCCTGGCGGCCTTCATCGCGATGACTTCCTGGCGAGGCGAGTTCACCGACGATTACTTCGCCCAGCCGGCGCCCGATCCCGCCGCGTTCGGGATGCCGACCGAGGACGACGGCTCGCGCGATGACCCGCTGCTGTCGGACCGGTCCTGGGCGGTCAGCGGCTATCGCCCGGATGTCCACGCCCTGGCCGCGACGCCGACCCGTGTCGTGATCGCAGTCGGCGAGGAGTCCGAGGGCTTGTTCACGGGGCGGGCGGCCGTCGCCACCGCCGACCTGGTCGGCCAGCTACCAACCGTGTTCCCGAGCCACCACGGTGGCTTCCTTGGCGCGAACTCCGGATACCCGGGTCAACCCGAGGCGTTCGCGCGCAAGCTGCGCGACGTCCTCGGCGACGGCCGCTAATACTCGTCGTGGCGGCGGACCCACAGCGGCTCCGTGGCGCTCTCGTCGCGACCCTTCGCGGTCCGATCGAGCAGGCCGTAGTAGGCCATCCCGACCTCGAGACCGCGATTGGTGGTCACGTAGGTCCGATAGACGGTCCCGTCCGAAAGCGCGTACGCGCTCAGCCCGGGGCCTTCGGACACGTAGCCACCGGCGTCGGTCCCGCACATGCGCGCGTTCTGCTCGACCGTGCTCGGGATGTCGCCCTCGAGAAACGGCTTCAGTTCCTCCAGGGTGTAGAGGAAGCCGAGGTCGCGGTTGAAGTCGTTGTGGCCGCTCGAGACCCACTCGATGCTCCAGCCCATCCGTTCCCGGTAGGCGAGGAGCTTCTCGAGCGGCGCCCGGGAGGCGAGCAGCAGGGTCGTGTCGCGAGCCTTGAGGTGGGCGGCCTGGGGAGAGAGCGTGTCCGCGATCGACGAGCAGACCGGGCATCCGCCGGTCCACGAGGGCCCGAACATGAAGTGGTACACGAGCAGTTGGGAGCGCCCATCGAACAGATCGGCGAGGGTCTTCGTCCCGCCCTCGGTGTCGAACCGGTAGTCCTTCTCGACCGGGACCCACGGAAGCTCGCGCCGCTTGGCGGCCAACTCATCCGCGCGGCGGGTGAGCTCTTTCTCCTCCTTCAGCAGGGCGTCGCGCTCGCGCTGGTACTCCTCCTGCGTTGCGATCCGGTGCTCGGTCATCGGTGCGCTCCTCGTGTTCGTGTTGCCGGGTCAGGCTATATAGTTAGCGAGATGGCTAATGATACGTTCAAGGCGCTCGCACATCCGCTCCGGCGCAACATCGTGGAGCGGCTGAGTGGCGGCACCGCGACCGTCGGGGAGGTGACACGCGACTTCGGCGTGTCGAAGCCGACGATCTCGAGACACCTGAAGATGCTCGAGGAAGCCGGGGTCGTGAGCCGCGTGATCGACGGCCGGACCCATCGCCTCACCCTGCGGCCGGAGACGCTGGCGGAGGCCTCGGATTGGATCGAGACTCAGCGTCAGCGCTGGGAGCGCCTGTTCGACGTCGTCGGCGAATACCTCGAGGAGCAGAAGGAGACGCGGTGACCGGAGCGCCTGGTTACGTGGTGCGCGTCGAGCGGACGTTCCCCGCTTCTGCCGAGGCGGTGTTCGATGCTTGGACGAGCCCCGAGGTGATGCGGCGCTGGCTGCACTGCCGCTCGGACTGGGAGACACCGGTGGCCGAGGTCGACCTCCGTGTCGGCGGCAAGGTGCGGGTGTTGATGCGCAAGCCCGACCGCACCGAGGCCGAGGCACGGGGCGAATACGTACTGATCGACCGGCCGCACCGGTTGGTCATGACCTGGACGTTCGACGACGATCCCACCAACGAGCAGCTGATGGAACTCTCGTTCACCGAGGCCGAGGGCGCGACGACGGTCCTGCTGGTCAACAGCCGCATCTCGACCGATGAGCGGCGTGAGGGCCAGGACTGGGGATGGCACGGGTGCCTCGAGCAGCTTGATCGGCTACTGGCCAAATGACAGCGATGGACACCGAGGATCCGATGGAGAGCAACAGTCTGAGCGACGCCGCCGCGTACCCGCCGGGCCGGGATCAGCTCCGGCGCCTGACGCCGGCGATCGTCCTGATCGCGGTCGCGCTCGCGTGCTGGGCGATCACCGCACACCGCATGGAGGGGATGGACATGGGCCCCGGCACCGACCTCGGCGGCCTCGGGTGGTTCACGGTCGTGTGGGCGACGATGATGGCCGCGATGATGCTGCCGTCGCTCGTCCCGATGGCGACGACGTACGCGCGACACAGCCGAGGCGTGGGTGCGTCGGCGCCCACCGTGGCGACGGTCGTGTTCACGTCCGGTTACCTGCTGACCTGGGCGGCTGCGGGCGTCCTGGCGTACGCGGTGTTTCAGGGAGTTCACTCGCTCGACCTCTCGTTCTTCGCATGGCACGAAGGAGGCCCGTACATCGCCGGCGGCGTGATCGTCGGCGCCGCGCTGTACGAGCTGACGCCCATCAAGCGGACGTGCCTGCGCCACTGCCGGACTCCGCGGTTGCTCACCGAGCGCTGGCGCTCGGGTCCGGCCGGCGGGCTCGTGATGGGCCTCGAGCACGGCGGCTTCTGCGTTGGCACAAGCTGGGCCCTGATGGCTGCACTGTTCGCCGTCGGGGTGATGAACGTGGCGTGGATGGTCGTGATGGCGGTCGTGGTGGCGCTCGAGAAGCTGCTGCCCTGGGGCCGTGTCGCGATCGCAGCGACGGCGGTGTTCATCGTCGCGCTCGGCCTCGCGGTGGCGTTCGCGCCCCACCAGGTGCCAGGACTGACGATCCCCGGCTAGCGCCGCCGATCCGGACCCGATTTCTCAACATTCGACCGCGCCCCGAGCTCGAGATGCGTCTAACGCGGGGTATAGCCCCGCTGTCGGCGCATTCGGAATAGATCGGGTCTCGAGCGCTGACTTTTCGGGGTCGCCATCTGTCCGGGCCGGACAGATGGCGACCCCGAACGGCTCAAGGACACCGTGTCGGCCGCCGAGAAGAAATCTTGACCACACGGCTCCCCTGGCCCGGATCGCGGAACGCGCCGGGATCAGCAAGGGGGTGATCGGCTATCGCTTCGCCGGCAAGGATGAGCTGATCGCAGAGGTCGCACGCGACGTGCTGGCGCGCGCCGGCGAGTACATGCAGCCTCGGATCACCGCGGAGTCGACCGGCCGCGGGATGCTGCGTGCCTACATCGAGTCGAACCTCGGGTTCATGGGCGCGTATCGCAACCACGTGATCGCGATCGTCGAGATCGCGCACAACACGCGGCGCGAGGAGAGCGGGTCGAGCCTCGATCCCGCATTGCTCGAGGGTGCGGTCGGCACGCTCGCGCAGCTGCTTTCGCGATTCCAGGACACGGGTGAGTTTCGCCGCGACTTCGACCCGATCGTGATGGCCGTGGCCATCCGTGCCGCGATCGATGCCATTCCCCGCCGAATGGTGAGCGATCCCGCGCTCGATGTTGCGCTGTACGCCGCGGAGCTGGCGAACCTGTTCGACCTCGCCACCCGGAGCGCGACGAGCCGTTCCCGGTCGACGAGCCGACGACCGAGTGCCTCGTGACGGGCGCGCGAGTGCCGATGAGCCCACGCCCGTCACGACCGCACCCGGGACCGCTCCTCGGCGGCCTGCTGATACCGGTCATCGCGTTCGTCGTGCTTGAGCAGGCCATCGGGAACGCGACAGGGGCGCTCGCGACCACCGACGGGATCCCGCTGCTATGGGTGCTCGCCTACGGGATCTGGCGCCACAAGGTCGAGCCCGTCGGGCTGATCGCGCTCGTGGTGTTCGCGATCGCGCTCGGGCTCACGATCGCACTCGGCGGCAGCCCGCTCCCGCTCGAGCTTCGCCGGTCGTTCCCAGGGGCGGTCGGGCTGGCCTGCCTGGTCTCGCTCGCCGTGCGCCGTCCGCTCCTGGTCGTCGCATCGGAAAGGCTGGCTCGCTCCCACGCGGAGCTCAGGCGCGAGGAGGGCCCCGACCTCGACACCCCGGGCAGGCGGCGGGCGCTGACGATCCTGACGGCGGTCATCGCGGTAACCGGGCTCGCCGACGCCGTCGCCCAGATCGCGCTCGCGCTGACCCTGAGCACCGGCCGGCGCAGGCTACGCGTTCAGGCGCGGCCGCGCGCCAGGTCGAGCAGACGGCCAAGGATGCGCTCGCCGTCGACACGCAGGCCGTTGTGCTGGTACTCGTTGGACGTCCACGTCCGCAGCCCCGGGATCTGCGCAGCCGTCTCCTCGGAGAACGTCCGCTCGACGTACATGTCCTCGAGATAGATCGCGGCGGCTGCCGGAACCTCGTTGGCGCGCAGGGCATCGTCGTCGTACAGCCGCGGCCACTCGCGCTCGGCGAGGAGATTCGCGGCGTCGCGCAGCGGAGTGAGCGCTCGGTACTCCTCGAACATCCACGGGTATACGTGCTCGCCGGTGAACAGGTCGGGGGCGTCGAAGTCCGCCGGCAGGACGCGCTCGGCGGACCAGCGGGTTGTGCCGCCGTCGGCCCAGGACGCCTCGTGCAGGACCGCGTAGATTGGGTCGCGGGCGAACCCGACCGCGGTCTCGACGTCGTGCAGGAACGCGGGCGAGTCGGGCGGAAGCTCGAGGATGTAGTGCAGATGCTCGGCTCCGTCGCTCATCCCGAGCATCTGTCCGAGCTGGCGGAAGCGCTGCCAGGTCAGTCGGTCGCCGCACGGGAGCCGCAGTTCGTCGCGATCGATCCGATCGTGGAGCGCCAACACCCGCTCACGGTCGGCCGGATACCGGTCGTAGTAGCGGCGGTTGCGCTCGAGCACGCGCTCGTAGGTGCGTGTGTAGACCTCATCGATTCGCGGCCCGAGGGCGGGGATGCCACCGGTCACGAGCGCTTCGCGCAGCCCTTCCGGAGCCAGCGACAGATAGGTGATCACGCACAGACCGCCGAAGCTCTGACCGAGCACGCTCCAGCGATCGACCCCGAGCTCGCGGCGGATCCACTCGGCGTCCCGCACGATCGAATCGGCGCGGAAGTGCGCCAGGTAGTCCGCCTGTTGCGCCGCGCTCATGCCCGGCAGGGTTCCGACCGGCGTCGAGCGACCCGTGCCGCGCTGGTCGAGCATCAGCACCCGAAAGTCCGTCAGCGCCCGGTCGAGCCAGCCGGGTGCGTTCGGCAGCCGCGTCGGCCGTGGCGCCTCGAATCCGGGGCCGCCCTGCAGGTAGACGAGGAACGGCCGGTCCCGCCCGTCGGGGTCGGCGAGCTCTCGCGCGAACACCGTGATCCGCTCACTGGCGTCGTCGTCGTGGTCGAGCGGCACCTCGAACAAATGCTCGATCGCGACCAACCCGGGAAGCAGCACCTCGTCGGGCATCGGTGAATCATGCCCGCAAACGGCAACGTTGCGGGAAACCACGTGTAACGTCCCGACAGGCGGGGGGTTTGGTCTCTCGTCGGGTGGTTCACGCCTGACCGTATGTGGGAAGCTCCTCAGACATGACCCGAAGCGAACGCATCGCAAACCTGCTCGGCGTGGTCGTTCCGTTCGCCGGCGTGCTCGCCGCGATCGTTCTGCTGTGGAACCGAGCCGTCGACGCCACCGACCTCGGGATCCTGATCGTGATGTACCTGATCACGGGGCTCGGCATCACGGTCGGCTTCCACCGGCTGCTGACCCACCGCGCGTTCCAGACCTATCCGTGGCTCGAGCGCACCTTCGCGATCCTCGGCTCGCTGGCCGTTGAAGGCTCGGTGCTGGATTGGGTCGCCGACCACCGCAAGCACCACGCCAACGCCGACAAAGAGGGCGACCCGCATAGCCCGCACGTCGGACATGGCAGCGGCCTGCGCGGGCTGTGGCACGCGCACACGGGCTGGCTGCTCGAGACCCAGGGCCAGGCCGACTGGAAGAAATATGCGACCGAGCTCTACGAGGACAAGAGCATGCGACGCATCGGACGACGGTTCCCATGGCTCGTGGTGGTCTCGCTCGCGATCCCGACCGTCGCCGGCTTTGTACTCGACGGCTTCACGCTGCGCGGAGCGCTGCTCGGCTACATCTGGGGCGGCCTGGTGCGGATCTTCCTCGTTCACCACGTCACATGGTCGGTGAACTCGATCTGCCACTTCTTCGGCCGGCGCCGGTTCGACATCGAAGACCAGTCGACGAACGTGGCGTGGCTGGCGGTGTTTTCGTTCGGAGAGTCGTGGCACCACAACCATCACGCGTTCCCGCGGTCGGCGTACCACGGTCTGCGGTGGTGGGAGATCGACCTGTCGGGGATGTTCATCTCGACGCTCGCGAGGATGCATCTCGCGTGGAACGTCGTTCGGATCACGCCCGAGCGCCAGCTGCAGAAGACCGCGGCGTCGAAGGGCGCGGCGTCCGTACAGGCACACTGAGCACGCGCCTGCCTGCAGTCGCCGAAGTGTCAGACGACCGTCGATCAGTGACGATCAGAGACGCCCGACCCGAGGACTGGGAGGCGATCTGGCCGTTCTTCCACGAGATCGTAGCCGCGCGCGAGACGTATGCGTACGACCCGGATATGGACGAGGCGGAGGGCCGGAGCACGTGGATGATCGAGCTGCCGGGGCGGACCGTAGTGGCGACCGAATCCGACGACACGGTGCTCGGCACGGCCAACATGTATGCCAACCGGGCCGGCCCCGGCTCGCATGTCGCATCGGCAAGCTTCATGGTCGATCCCCGGCGCTCCGGCCGCGGAACCGGCCGTGCGCTGGGGGAGCACGTGATCGAGTGGGCGGGCCAAGAAGGGTTCCGAGCGATCCAGTTCAACGCCGTGGTGGAGACGAACGCGCCCGCCGTGGCGCTCTGGCGGTCACTCGGTTTCGAGGTGCTGACGACCGTTCCTGAAGCATTCACCACCCCAAGTACGGGTACGTCGGGCTGCTCATCATGCATCGATTTCTTTAATGCGCGAGCATGTTCGGCCGATCAGGCCGTTCCGGGCGGCTGATCGGGCTGCGTCCCGCGACGAACAAATTCGCCGGTCCGTCCGCTGTCCAAGATTGAATCCTCAAATCCGTGCCCACGATTAGACCCGCAGGAGGAGTGCCGTGCCGTTAACACAGGCCCAGTTGGTCACTGCCGTTGCCGATAAGGCTGAGCTGAGCAAAGCCGACGCCAAGCGCGCGGTGGAAGCGCTCGAGACGATCGTGCTCGAACAACTCGGAAACGCCGAGAAGGTCAGGATCGGCGGTCTCGTGCAGTTGACCGTCCGCGTCAAGCCCGCCACCAAGAAGCGCGCGGGTCGCAACCCGGCGACCGGCGAGGAGATCACGATCGCCGCGAAGCCGGCCAGCGTCGACGTGCGAGCGCGCCCGCTGGCGAAGGCGAAGGCCGCGCTGCCGTCGGTGCAGAAGGCTCGCCGCCGCCTCGCCGCCTGAAAAGCGACCGTCCTACAGCTGAACGCTCTACGCCAGCGGCGGCGGGTTTCCCTCCGCGCTGGCGGCCAGAGCGCCGTCCCAGCCGCACACCGCGCAGGCCTGGCGGAAGGCTGAATGGGCGAAGTCGAGCACGACCGCCCGCGGATCCGGGCTCGCGACAACGTCATCCCAGTCGAGGATGTACTCGCCGAGCGTGTCGTCCCAGCGCGCGGGCGGAATCGTCGCTCCCGCGAATCTGTCGGGCGCCGGATGCGCATACGCGTAGAACGCGGCTTTGCCGTAGCGCGCATCGCCCGGCCACCAACCGACCGCGACCTCCTCGGAGTCCATCGCGTTGCGGAACAGGTAGTCGTTTGCCGGCGGCTGGGCTCGCCTGCCGGAGAACAGGTTGACGGCCAGGTCGAACGACCCCCACCACGCGTTCACCGCGGTCGACCGGCCGCGGTACGGCGCACGGAACGCTGCCAGCGCGAGCGCTGCCTGAGTCGCCGCCGCGAAGTACGAGCCGACCTGGTCCGTGTCGTAGCTCGAGTGCTCGTCGTCTTCGTCGAGCGGCACGGTCCACGGCACCTCCTGTGGCGTCGGGTTGATCTCGACGGGGCCGACGAGGTCGCTGACCGCTTCGAGCACCCCGCGTGTCACCTCGCCCACCGAGCGATTGGGAGTCAGCGGCACGCGGCGGTCGGCCCCGCCGGTGTGCTCGGCGACGGCCTCGTGCGTTCGCAGGTCGAGCGCCACCACGAGGCCGCCGGACCCGTCGGGCGCGGGCAGCAGCGCCGTCTCCCACCCGCGGGCGGTGACGCGAAGCGCGGTGTGCTGAAACTGAGGCTCGGGCGGGGCGAGCGCGACCGCGAGCTTGCCGAGGACCTGGGTGTGGGCGTGCAGCGTGTCGCACGTTGCGGTCCAGTTCTCATACGAGGCCGCCGGCCATCTCGCGGGCATGGAGTCACGCTATCTGATCGCCTCACCCACGCGCCAGCGGTGCTCGGCGCAGCGGCGGTGACAGACTGTGGAGGTGCCCTTCTGGCGCTCAGGACGCGATCGCGGCGCGGCCGGCGGCGTGGACCGGAATGCACCCGACCCGCGCGCAGCGCCGCCCGACACCGAGCGGCCGGCCGAGCAGCAGGCGTCGCTCGAGGTCGAAAGGGCGATGCGGCGGGTCGCCGAGCAGGACACGCCGGAGAACCGCACGGCCCTGTTCCAGTTGCTGCTAGGGGCGACGCTGCTCGCCGCCACGCCCGACTCGAACTCCGAGGGCGCCGAACTCGTGCTCGCGATGATCGTCGGCGAGGATGGCCCGGCGCTGCCGGTGTTCACGCGGATCGAGGCGATGCTGGCTTGGCGCCCGACCGGTTACGGCCCAGTGGCCCTGACCGGACGGACGCTGTTCGAGACGGCCGCGCGGTACAACACCGCGAAGATCGAGGTCAACCCAGCGTCGGTGCCGCGAGGCTGGATCTCGCGCGCCGAGATCGAGTCCCTCGCGCACGGACGCGTGCCGCTCGGTCCCTCCGGGCAGCCGGCGGCCCCCAGCGAGCCGGCGGCCCCCAGCGAGCCGGCGGCCCCCAGCGAGCCGGCGGCCCCCAGCGAGCCGGCGGCGGCCAACGAGCCCGCGGCCCCCACAGAGCTCAAGCTCGCGCGACCAACCGTCCGGCCTCCCGAGGCGCTGATCGAGGCGGCACGGCGAGCGCTTATCGCGCAGCCGCACACGCTCGCCGGGTGGATCTGCGAAACCGTGCGGGCCGATGGACCGCCGCAGTTGATGGTCGGCGTCGAGCTCGCTCGCGGCCTCGATCAGACGAGCGTTGAGGAGACGATGCAGGCGATCGTGGAGGAGACGTGGGCCCGGTCGGTCGACGCCCACCGGCTCAAGTTCATGCTCGTCACCGGAGACGCGTTTCGGAAGAGGCTCGCCGCGAGCGACGGCGAGTTGATCTTCGAGCGGTAGCGGATCGAGGCGACCCGGGGCCTCAGCTCTCGTCCGGCACGCGCTCACGGAGCTCCATGAGCCATGCGGTGGCGGTCCCGTCGCTCGGGGCGCGCCAGTCCCCGCGGGGCGAAAGCGAGCCACCCGAGCCGACCTTCGGCGCGTTCGGCATCGCGGAGCGTTTGAACTGGCTGGTGTGGAAGAAGCGCTCGAGGAACACGCCGAGCCAGAGCTTCAGCTGACGCAGCGTGTACTCATTCCGGCGTTCGTCCGGGATCAGGTCCGGCCACCAGCCAGCCGCACGGTCGCCCCAGGCGTGGTGGGCGAGGTACGCCACCTTGCTTGGCGTGTACCCGAACCGCACGGTGTAGTACAGGAAGAAGTCCTGGATCTCATAGGGCCCGACGACGCTTTCGCTGTCGGCGCCGGGCTTGTCCGAATCGAACTCCTGGCGCGGCACCAACTCGGGCGAGATCTCCGTCTCGAGCACGGAGGCGAGCACCTCGTTGACCTCAGGGCCGAACTGATCGGTCTCGATCGCCCATCGCAGCAGGAACTGGATCAGCGTCTTCGGCACCGAGGCGTTGACGTGGTAGTGCGACATCTGGTCGCCTACCCCGTACGTCGCCCACCCGAGCGCCAGCTCGGACAGGTCGCCGGTGCCGAGCACGAGCCCCCCGTGGTAGTTCGCGAGCCGGAACAGGTGCGAGGTGCGCTCGCCCGCCTGCACGTTCTCGAACGTGATGTCGTAGACCGGCTCACCGTCCGCGGCGGGGTGGCCGATGTCGCGGAGCAACTGCGTCGCCGCCGGCCGGATGTCGAGCTCGGAGGCGCTGACGCCGAGCGCCCGCATCAGGCGGTGTGCGTTCCGCAGCGTGTGGTCGCTCGTCGCGAAGCCCGGCATCGTGTAAGCGAGCACGTTCTCGCGCGGGAGTCCGAGGCGGTCGACCGCGCGGGCGGCCACGATCAGCGCGTGCGTGGAATCGAGGCCGCCGGAGACGCCGATGACGATCTTGTCGATGCCGGTCGCCTCCAGACGGGTCTCGAGGCCGCGCACCTGGATGCTGTAGACCTCATCGCACCGCGCGTTGCGGCTGGCGGGGTCGGACGGGACGTACGGGAACCGCTCGACCCGCCGGCGAAGCGGCACGACCTCACCCGAGAGGGCCTCGACCCCCAAATCGAAAGCGATCCGCCGCAAGCGCGACAGCCGCCGGCGGTGATCCGCGATCGAGTCGCCGTAGCTCGAGGTACTGGCACGGTCGGCGACAATCCGGTCGAGATCGAGGTCGGCGAGGATGAGCTGCTCGCCGGTCGCGAACCGTTCGGACTCGGCGAGCATGTCGCCGTTCTCGTAGATCAGCGCTTGACCGTCCCACGCGAGATCGGTCGTCGACTCGCCCATCCCGGCCGCGGTGTACAGGTAGCCGGCGATCGTCCGCGCGGACTGGGACGCGCACAGCTCCCGCCGGAAGCCGGCCTTGCCGATCGTGATGTTGCTCGCCGACAGGTTCGCAAGCACGGTCGCTCCCGCGAGCGCGCCGTATGTGCTCGGCGGGATCGGCACCCACAGGTCCTCGCAGATCTCGACGTTGAGGGTGAACTCGGGCAAATCTCGCGCCGCGAACAGCAGGTCCGCTCCGAACGGCACCTCCTCAGAGGACGCGGACAGCCGAACAACATCGCCAACGGCGTCGCGCGCCGCCCGGAACTGGCGCTTCTCGTAATACTCACGGTATTCGGGCAGGTAGCTCTTGGGAACGACGCCCAGCACCCCGCCGCGATGGATCACGACGGCGGTGTTGAACACGCCGTGCTCGAACCGCAGCGGCGCGCCGACGACGATCACGGGTGATAACGACGCGCTCTCGGAGGCGACGCGCTCCAGAGCGCCGACGACGCCGTCGAGCAGCGCGGCCTGGTGGAGCAGGTCGTCGATCGAGTAGCCCGATATCCCAAGCTCGGGGAAGATCACGAGCGCTGCGTGGGACTCGGATGCCCGCCGGGCCAACTCGAGCGTACGTTCGGCGTTGAACGCCGGCTCGCCGATGCGCAGGCGCGGGACGGCCGCCGCCACCCGGACGAAACCGTGGCTGTAGAGAGAGGCAAAGCTCATTCGTGTGGCGATAGTGTCCGCGTCGGGTAGGAGATAGACATGGTTAGCAAGCGTGAAGATTCCACCGTTCCCGACGCCGTCCGAGAGCTGGTCGACCAGCTGGCGGCGCGGGGTGAGGCGCGCGGCGACTCGTGTGTGGAGCTATCCGAGCTCAGCGAGCTTATCCAGGAAGCAGATCTTGGCGACGAGGACGCCCAGATCGTGCACGACATGCTGCAGGAGCGGGGCTTTGACCTGCGCGACGACTGCGGGCGAGAGAACATCGAAGCGACGGCCTACGCGAACGACGATCTCGCGGCACGCACCACCGACGCGATGTCGCTGTTCCTCCAGGAGGTCCGGCGCTACCCGCTGCTGACCCGCGCTGAGGAGGTCGAGCTGGCCAAACGGATCGAGCGCGGCGACCTCGAGGCCAAGGCGGCCCTGGTCAACTCCAACCTACGACTCGTGATCTCCAATGCCCGCAAGTATCAGGGGCATGACCTGCCGCTGCTCGACCTGATCCAGGAGGGCATCCTTGGCCTGATCCGCGCCACCGAGAAGTTCGATTGGCGCAAGGGCTACAAGTTCTCGACCTACGCCACGTTCTGGATCCGCCAGGCGATCCAGCGGGCGCTCGACAACCGCTCGCGGACGATCCGGATACCGGTCCACCTCGGGCAGCGCGAGCGCCGGGTCGCGCGCGCGGGCCGGGAGCTCGCCGCCAGGCTCGGTCGGGAGCCCACCGACGAGGAAGTCGCCAAGGAGGCGGACCTGAGCCTCGACGAGCTGGCCGAGGTGCGCGATGCGGTGCGGGTGGTGACGAGCCTCGATCGTCCGGTCGGAGAGGCCGAGGACACCCCATACGGCGCCCTTCTGGCAAGCGACGAGCGGGGGCCCGAGGAGGAGGTCGACATACTCCTGCGCGAGGACGCGCTCCGCCGGGCGCTCGACCAGCTCCCCGAGCAGGAGCGCGAGGTGGTCAAGCTCCGCTACGGCGTGGGCGGCGACGAGCCCACGCCGCTGGTCGAGACGGGCCGCCGGCTCGGGATATCTCAGGACACGGTGCGGAGGCTAGAACGCAAGGCTCTCGCCGAGCTCGCCGCCAGCCGGGAGCTCGACGCGCTCAGACCCGCCGCCTGAGGCGAAGCCCATCGCGATCAGCTCGTCGACGAGCGCGAGCACCTCGGCGTGGGTCTCGTCGTTGACCTTTCTGATCGCATGGACGGCGTAGGTGCCGGCGGGCTCGGGATCGGTCGCCCGCTCCCGGCAAACGCGGCGCAGGCGCAGGCGGTCGAGCACCGAGCGCGAGGCGCGGCGTTGCCACAGTCGATCGGCCCATTCGAGCAGGCGCGCCGCGCGCGCGTCCTCGACGGCCGGTGACCCGGCCGTTCCGACGGCCTGAGCCGCATAGCGATAGAGGTCCTCGCGGCGGCGATCGTCGACGAGGTCGTTGTATCCCCGCAGGAGCGAGGCGATCGGGCGTGACACCGATCGGGGATGGTCACTGAACCCCTCGCCGGCGAGCATCGACGCCAGCTCCATCACGCACGCGCCATGCTCGGGAGAGGAATGCCTGCCTCGGCTCAGCTTGATCGTCTGGTGGCTGACCGGCGTCATCACTTCCTCCTCGACTTCGGACATAGCACTCGGTGCCCCCCGAGTGCTATACGCATCATCGCGCGCGGCGGTCCGTCGATCAACTGCGAATTAGTTCAGCTTGCGGCGAGCTCGTGCCCGCCGTCGGCTTGCGGCTTACGCTCTCCCGGAACCGCTCGGCGGTCCGGCGGGCGGTCTGCTTCGCCCACTCCGTCGTCGTCAGGACTCCCAGGGCCAGGCTGATCACGCCGAGCCCCGCGATCACCCACCAGCCGGCGTGCGTGGCGGCGGCGAAGCTCGGCTCGATCGCGCCGGACAGCGTCCCGCCCGCGATCGCCCCGATCACGGCGACGCCAAGGGTCAGGCCGACCGACCGGCTGGTCGAAGCGATCGCGGCGGCGACGCCCGCCTGCGAGCCCGGCATCCCGGACACGGCGGTATTGGTGATCGGGGGGTTGATCATCCCCGAGCCGATTCCGAACAGGAGGTATGCGAAGAGCAGGTACACGGGAGCGGTGGTCGGGGTCACCTGCGTCAACATCAGCGCTGAGGCGGTCATCGCGCACGCGGCGATCACGAGCGGGATCCGAGCGCCGCGGTTGCCAACGATCCGCCCGGAAATCGGCGCGCACACGGCCACCATCGCGGCCATGGGCAGCAGATACAGCCCGGCGACGAGGGGGGAAAGGTGACGGACGGCCTGGAGGTACAGCGTGTTCAAGAACAGGAACCCGCCCAGCGACGCGAACGCGCAGACCGCGATCGTGCTCGCCCCCGAGAACGGCGCGCTGCGGAAGAAGCGCATCTCGACCAGCGGCTCCCGGCGGCGGAGCTCGTACAGCACGAGTCCCACGAAGCTCGCGAGCGAGAACGCGAACAGCGCCAGGATCCCCGGCGAAGTCCAGCCGGCGCGGGGAGCCTCGATGATCGCGTAGGTCAGCGACGCCAGCGCGGCAATCACGAGCAGCTGCCCGACGGGATCGAGCCGACGCGGATGCTCGGCGCGCGACTCCGGCACGAGCGCGGCGGTAAGAACCAGCGCGACCGCCCCGATCGGGACGTTCACGAAGAACACCGAGCGCCAGCCGATCGAGTCGACGAGCGCGCCGCCGAGGACCGGTCCGAGCGCCATGCTGAGTCCGAATGCCGCGCCCCACATGCCGATTGCCATTGCGCGCTCACGCGGGTCCTCGAACACGTTGCGGATGATCGACATCGCCACCGGGTTGAGCATCGAGCCGCCGATCGCCTGGAGCACGCGGAACGCGATCAGCAGCTCGAGGGTCGGGGCGACCCCGCACAGCAGCGAGCCGATCGAGAAGACCACGAGCCCCGCCTGGAACACGCGCTTGCGCCCGATCCGATCGGCGGTCGATCCCGACAGCATCAACAGGCTCGCCAGGACCAGCGTGTAGGCGTCGATCACCCACTGCAGGCCCGAAACCGACGCGTGGAGATCGTTCCGAATCGAGGGCAGCGCGACGTTCACGATCGTCGAATCGAGGCCGACGATCAGCAGGCTCATACAGCAGATTCCGAGGATCAGGAGCCGCTGGCGGCGGTTTGGTGCCTCCTCGGAGAGCGCATATTCGCGTTCATCCATCCATTTCGATCGTACCCCGGGCCTCGGGGATGTCACAGTTACCGCGACTCGTGCCAACCGAACCGTCCGTGAACGACCAGGACAAGGCCCCGGTCACGACCGAACCCCCCGAGGGATCCGGCGTGTTCGTCCGGGGCAGGACGGACGGCCGGAGGACCTACCGCCGGATCTACCGAGGGCACGTCCCGCGCACCGGTAAGCATTCCGAGAAGGGCCACGAGCTCGGCGTGATCAAGGGGCTGTCCGCGCTGAGCCTCGACGCGCTGTCGAGCGTCGCCTACGGCCCCGAGGCGATGATCCTCGTGCTGGTCCTGGCCGGGACGGGCGCGGTGCACGATGTTGTGCCGCTGACCGCGGTGATCACCGCGATGCTCGTGCTCCTGGTCGTCTCCTACACCCAGGTGATCGCGGCACACCCGGAGGGTGGCGGCTCCTACTCCGTGGCGAAGAGCAATCTCGGCCGCTGGCCGAGCCTGCTGGCAGCAGCGTCGGTCGTGGTCGACTACGTGCTCACGGTCGCGGTCAGCCTCGCCGCGGGGGCGGCCAGCCTCGGCAGCGTGTTCCCCGGCCTCGCGCACCATCTGCTTCCGGTGACTTTGATCGGGCTGCTGATCCTGACCGTCGTCAACATGTTCGGGATCCAGGAGTCGGCCAAGCTGCTCGTGGTCCCGACTGCCATCTTCCTGGTCAGCATCTTCGCGACGATCATCGTCGGCGCGTTCCATTCGAGTCCGGTGGCGACGGTCGGCACGAAAGAGGCGTTCCCGGGCACAGAGGCGCTCTCGATCCTGCTGTTGCTCAAGGCGTTCGCCGCCGGCTGCTCGGCGGTGACCGGTGTTGAAGCGATCTCCAACGGCGTTCCGGCGTTCCGGAGCGTACGGACCGCGCAGCGGACCGAGGTCTCGCTCGGCGTCTTACTCGGGGTGATGCTGATTGGGCTTGCGCTCTTGATTCGAGCTCACGATGTGCTACCGCGAGGCGGGGTCACGATCCTCGCCCAGCTGACCGCAGGCGCATTCGGCACCGGGTGGCCGTACTACGTGTCGAACCTCGCGGTCACGGCGGTGCTCGCGTTCGCCGCGAACACGAGCTTCGGCGGTCTACCCGTGCTGCTGAGCCTGCTCGCCAAGGACCATCGCATGCCGCACGCGTTCTACCTCCGGGCCGAGAAGCCGATCTACAGGATCGGGATCATCGCGCTTGCGATCGCGGCCGGGCTGCTGCTGATCGGCGTCAACGCGAAGACGAACGACTTGATCCCGCTGTACGCGATCGGCGTGTTCATTGGCTTCACGATCAGCCAGGTTGGTCTCGTAAAGCACTGGTTCCAGGAACGGTCCGCGCACTGGCGGACGCGCGTCGTCCTCAACGGGACCGGGGCGGTGATGACCGCAGTCGCGGTTGTCGTGTTCCTCGGAACGAAGTTCCTCGCCGGCGCGTGGGTGGTGGTAATCGCGATCCCGGCGCTGATGATGCTGTTCAACGCGACCGAGCACTACTACCAGGCGGTCGCCAAGGAACTGAAGCTCGGCAAGACGCCGCCCCGGCCTCGCAAGCGGGAGAGCATCGTGATCGTCCCGACCTCGACCGTGAACCTGCTGACCCAGAAGGCGGTCAGCGCCGCGCTGTCGCTCGGAGACACCGTGGTGGCGGTAGCGGTGGCGGGGGACGAGGACGAGTGCGAGCAGATCAAGCGCGATTGGGACGAGTGGGCGTGCGGCATTCCGATCGAGGTGCTGCTTGACCCGGGGCGGTCACTCGTCCGCAGCGTGCTCAAGTACGTGAAGTCGATCGAGGAAGAGGACGCCACGATCGTCGTGCTGATCCCCGAGGTCCTGCCGCGCAAGCGGCGGCACGAGATCCTTCACAACCAGCGCGCCCGGCTGCTGTCAGCCGTGCTGAAGTCGCGCACCAAGGTCGTTATCGCGACGCTGCCGTTTCACCTGCACGACTGATCGGGTGCCCGCCGCGGCGGTTCCAGGAGTGCCGGCGCGAGCTCCCCTTACCGCCTCGGCCTAAACCCGCTGAATCCACTGTCTGGTCCTCGGCGCTCGGGCGCAGGACCACGATCTCGCCTGGGGCGTTGTCGAGCAACCAGGCGACGTCGTCAGGGTCGAACCCGTGGCTTCCCTGAGCCGACGCCGCAATCACGATCCGGTCGAAGTTCTCCTCCGCGATCGCCTGACGGAGCGCGTGACGGCGGTTTCGTCCTCGCACGATCCGTGAGTCGACCGGAATCCCCGCCTCGGTGGCGCGCTGCTCGACGGCTTCGAGCAACGGCATTGCCATCGAACACTGTCTCGGGAGCGCGCTCTCGAGCGGCAGATCGAGCGACACGCGGGCGAGGAACACCGGTACCAGCGTCGCGCCCTCGACCTTGGCCAGTCGCAGCGCGGCGTCGAGCGCGCGCTGCGACAGCGCACCGGCGACGAACGGGAACAAGATCCGCCGGCTGCTCGTCGCTTGCGCGGGAGCGGGGCGGCGACCCCGATCGTGCACCCGCGCCCACGCCAGAACTGCGACGGCGACCACCAGGATCACGATGACGGCTACCAGCACAATGGTCATACCTACTCTCCTTTTACTCGCTTGGTCCGGTCCGCCACGATCCGCAGATCGACCCCGGGCAGCATCGCCAGCAGGCGTTCCGGGAGAGCGGGCGTCGTGAGGCGCCGTAGCGCCCCGCGAGGCTCGGGCGTTCCGATCAACACATAAGTGGTTCCGCGGTCTTGGGCCACGCGCTGAGCGACATGGACCACGTCGTCGCCGTGCTCTATGAGCAGGTGCGCGCCCAGCACGCTCGCCAGTTGCCGGAGCGCATCGAGCTGCTCCTGCTCCTCGGCGTTCGGGTCGTGGTCGGAGACCCACAGCACGTCGAGTTCGGCGCCAAGGCGCTGGGCCGACCGCCAGGCCCGTCGGACGACGCGCTGCGATCTGGGGTGGGGCTTGACGAGTGCCAGAAGCCGCTCGCCGACGGCGGCGGGGGCGGCGGTGTCCACGAGCCGCTCGTCGCCGGGGCGGCCGCCGCCGTCGACGGGGAACCGCTTGGACTCGACCTCCTCGGCGACCTGCCTGAGCGCGACCTCGCGCAGCGCGGCGAGATTCTCGACCTTGAAGAAGTTGTTGAGCGCTCCCGGAACCCGCTCGAGGGGGTAGACCTTGCCGGCGACGAGCCGTTCGATCAGCGACTGGGGGGTGATGTCAATCAGGATGACCTCGTCCGCCTCCCCGATGACCGCGTCGGGCACGGTCTCGCGGACGCGGATCCCGGTCAGCTCGGCGACCTGGTCGTTGAGGCTCTCGAGATGCTGCACGTTGACCGTCGAGAACACGTCGATCCCGGCGGTGAGCACGTCCTCGACGTCCTCGTAGCGCTTGGCGTGTTCGAGCCCCGGAGCGTTGGTGTGCGCCAGTTCGTCGATCAGGGCCAGCTCGGGCGCGCGGCGGATGATCGCCGGCAGATCCATCTCCTCGAGCACCGAGTCGCGGTACGTCACGCGCCGCCGCGGGACCGTCTCGAGTCCCTCGGCCTGGGCCACGGTGGCCGCGCGCCCGTGAGGCTCGAGGTATCCGATCACGACGTCACGCCCGTTCTCGGCCTCCGCCTGGCCCTCGCGCAACATCTGGTACGTCTTGCCGACGCCGGCAGCCATCCCCAGGAAGATCTTATGGTGCCCGTGATTGGTCACGCCCCTAGGAGATTGTGAACGATGAGATCGATCAGCTTGATGCCGATGAACGGGGCGATCAGTCCGCCGAGGCCGTAGATCCACAGGTTCCGGCGGAGCAGCGCGCTCGCGCCGATCGGCCGGTAGCGGACGCCCCTGAGAGCAAGCGGGACCAGCAGCGGGATCACGATCGCGTTGAAGATGATCGCCGAGATAATTGCCGACTGCGGCGTCCCCAGGTGCAAGACGTTGAGCACGTGGAGCGGGCTCTTGCCGCCGGGACTCGTCGCCCAGGTGGTGGCGAAGATCGCCGGGAGGATCGCGAAGTACTTGGCGACGTCGTTGGCGATCGAGAACGTGGTCAGCGCACCGCGGGTGATCAGCAACTGCTTGCCGACCTCGACGATCTCGATGAGCTTCGTCGGGTTGGAGTCGAGGTCGACCATGTTGCCGGCCTCGCGCGCGGCCTGGGTGCCGGTGTTCATCGCCACGCCGACGTCGGCCTGGGCGAGCGCGGGGGCGTCGTTGGTGCCGTCGCCGGTCATCGCCACCATGCGCCCGGTGGCCTGTTGCTCCTTGATCAGCTCGAGCTTCTTTTCGGGGGTGGCCTCGGCGAGGAAGTCGTCGACGCCTGATTCCTCGGCGATCTTGGCTGCGGTGAGCCGGTTGTCGCCGGTGATCATGATCGTGCGGATGCCCATCGCGCGCAGGTGGTCGAACCGCTCGCGCATCCCCTCCTTGATCGTGTCCTTGAGGTAGATCACGCCCATCACCTGGGAGTCGCGCGCGACCGCCAGCGGCGTTCCGCCCTCGCGGCCGATCCGGTCGAGTACCGGCTGAAGCTCGGCAGGGGGCCGGCCGCCCTCGTCGGTGACGAACTTGATCACGGCGTCGCCCGCGCCCTTGCGCAGGTGACGGCCGTCGAGGTTGACACCGCTCATGCGGGTCTGTGCGGTGAACGGGACGAACTCGGCGTGCAGGTTGGCCATGTCGTGCTCGCGGATGCCGAACTGCTTGGCGAGCACGACGATCGAGCGGCCCTCGGGCGTCTCGTCCGCCAGCGAGGACAGCTGCGCGACCTCCGCGAGCTCCTTCTCGGATACGCCCGGCATCGGGATGAACTCGCTGGCCAGCCGGTTGCCGATCGTGATCGTGCCGGTCTTGTCGAGCAGGAGCACGTCGACGTCGCCTGAGGCCTCGACCGCGCGGCCGGACAGCGCCAGCACGTTGCGGCGCACGAGGCGGTCGATGCCGGCGATCCCGATCGCTGAGAGCAGCGCGCCGATCGTGGTGGGGATCAGCGCGACGAGCAGCGAGATCAAGCTGGTGTCCGAGATCGGCGTGCGGGCGAACAGACCGAACGGGCGGAGCGTCGCCACCACGATCATGAAGATCAGCGTCAGGCCGGCGAGCAGGATGTTGAGCGCGATCTCGTTCGGCGTCTTTCGACGCTCGGCGCCCTCGACCAGATTGATCATCCGGTCGAGGAATGACTGCCCGGGCTCCTGGGTGATCTCGACCAAGATCTTGTCCGACAGCACGCGGGTCCCGCCTGTCACCGCGCTGCGGTCGCCGCCGGACTCGCGAATGACCGGCGCCGACTCGCCGGTGATCGCGGACTCGTCGACGGAGGCGATGCCCTCGATCACGGTGCCGTCGCCCGGGATCAGCTCGCCGGCCTCGACCACCACGACATCGCCCTTGGCGAGCTCGGCGGCCTGCTTGATCGTCCCGTCCTGGAGCTTGGCCATGGTCTCCTGTCGCATCGCGCGGAGCGTGTCCGCCTGGGCGCGCCCACGGCCCTCCGCGAACGCCTCGGCGTTGTTGGCGAACACCACCGTCAGCCACAGCCAGACCGAGATGACGAACGTGTACCAGGACGGGTCGTTGCCGCCGAGCGCCTTGCCGCCGAACAGCTGGATGAACCAGGTGACGGTCGTGATCGTCGCGCCGATCTCGACCACGAACATGACCGGGTTACGGATCTGAACCCGCGGGTCGAGCTTGAGGAAGCTGTCGATTACCGCGCGCTTGAGGATGTCGCGGCGGAACAGCGAGATCGCGCGACGCTCGTGCGGATGCTGCGGCTGCTGCGGCTGCGGCTGTTCTTCAGGCGGTGCCGCGACGCTCATGCGTGCACTCCTCCCGTGCGATCGAGGGCGAGGTTGAGCTCGAGCACGTTCACCCCGGGCTCGCCGGAGAAGCCGAGGCCGCGACCGCCGGTGTACTTCGAGACGAGAGCCATGACTGTGGCGAGCGCCATGTGCCGGACGGCGGCGACGCGATGCGCCTGGATGTCGGCGTTGGCAACGGAGATATCGGGATCGATTCCGGACGCCGACGTGTTGGCGGCGTCGACCGGCACGTTGGCTGCGGTGAGCTTCAGTGGGTCGTACGGTCCGTTCAGCGCGATGTAGGCCTGGATGTTCGAGGAGATCTCCTGCTCGGTGGCAACGCTGTTTGGCCCGAGGTTCGAGAACGTGGTCGCGGCGGCATTGTTTGGCGGCACGGTTGCCGAGGGTCGCCCCTGGAAGTACCGCGGGTCGGGGTTGGTGACCGGTTCGCCGTTCTTCATCACCGGCTTTCCGTTCTTGTAGACCTGGGTGGAGAAGTTCTGGCCGATCTCCTGTGAGCCGACGAGCTTGCCGTCGACGTGCACCTGCTGGCCGTTGGCGTTGCCCGGGAATGCGACCTGGCTGATGCCGGTGATGACCAGCGGATACAGGATTCCGCAGAACAGGGTGAGGACGAGGATCCCGATGGCTGAGGTGACGATGTCGCGTTTCATGTCAATGAGTTACTGGTAAAGGTGTCCGGTGAGGCCCTGGACGATCGGGCCGAGCAGCAGGGCGGGGAAGAAGGTGAGTGCCCCGACGAGCACGATCACGCCAATCAGCAACACCACGAACGTCGGGTTGTCCGTGCGCATCGTGCCGAGGCCCGCAGGGCTCACGCGCTTGCCGGCAAGCGTGCCGGCGACGGCGAGCGCGAACAGGATCGGCGCGTAGCGCGCGAACAACATCGTGAACCCGCCCAGGAGGTCCGCGAACGTGATGCCGTGCGAGCCCAGGTTGCCGGCGTTTGGCTGGACGAAGCCGCCGTAGCCCGCGAACGCGGAGCCGTTGTTGTTGGCCTGGCTCAGATACGCGTAGAACGTCTCGGAGAATCCCTGGGGAGAGCCCGCGGCCGCAGCTGAGATCGAAGCTCGGCCCGCGGAACTGGCTGTGGCCAAGGCTGTCGAGAACAACGCCGCCAGCGGCGTGATCAACAGCCCGATCGCCACTAGTTTTATCTCCCTGGCCTCGATCTTCTTACCGAGATACTCGGGTGTGCGTCCGACCATCAAACCCCCGATGAATACCGCCAGCAGGACGTAGAGGAGGATCGAATACAGACCGGTGCCGACGCCTCCGAAGATCACCTCGCTCGCCGACAGGTTGGCCATCGGCACCGCGCCGCCGATCCCGGTGAACGACTCGATCGCACTGTTGACGGCGCCGCACGATGTAACCGTGGTGACCACGTCGAACAGCGCGGAGCCCGCGATCCCGAAGCGCTGCTCCTTGCCCTCCATGTTGCCGCCGGTGGATCCGGCGACCACCTGGGTGTGGAGTCCCGCGGCGTGCTGCGCGGGCGAACCGTGCGCCTCGGCGATATAAGCCACGCACACCGCGCCGAGGAACATCACCATCATCGTTGCGTAGATCGCGTAGCCCTGGCGGCGGTTACGGGCCATCCGGCCGTACATGAACACCAGCGCCGCCGGGATGACCAGCACGGTCAGTATCTCGATCAAGTTGGTGAACCCTGTCGGGTTCTCGAACGGGTGGGACGAGTTCACGTTGAAGAAGCCGCCGCCGTTCGTCCCGAGCTCCTTGATCGCCTCCTGGGAGGCAACCGGCCCCATCGCGATCTGGTTGGCGAGACCCGTCGGTCCGTTGAAGCTCAGGTAGTGGGAGAAGTTCTGGATCGAGCCCTGGAACACCAGGATCAGGGCGACCACAAACGAGATCGGCGTCAGCACCCACAGGACGGTCCGGATCAGGTCATGCCAGAAATTCCCGATACTTGTACCGCTGCGACCGATGATCCCTCGGATAAGTGCCACCGCCACCGCGATGCCGACGCCGGCGGAGAGGAAGTTCTCCACGGTGAGCCCAGCCATCTGGCTGAAGTAGCTCATCGTGGTCTCCCCGCCGTAGTACTGCCAGTTGGTGTTGGTCAGGAACGACGACGTCGTGTTGAACGTCACGTTCCAGGGGGCGGAGTGGAACCCCTGTGGATTCAGCCCAGTCCAGTTCCAGAGCGTCTGCGTGCGCAGGATGAAATACAGCAGCAGCCACCCGGCCAGCGAGAAGATGATCAGGCTCTTCGCGTATGCCTTCCAGTCTTGACCCTTGTTCGGGTCGACCCTCATGACCTTGTAGAACAGCCGCTCCGGCGTTCGGAACAGCGGATCGAGGAACGTGCGCTCGTCGGCGTAGACGGCCGCCATGTACCGGCCGAGCGGCATCGCCAGCACGGTAAGAATCGTTACGAACAGGAAGATCGTCAACCAACCGAGGAACGTCACCCGAGTCCCCTAGAACTTCTCTCCGCGCAGAAGCGCGTACAGCAGGTAGATGCACACGAGCACCGACACGACGATGCCGAAGAAGTCGGCGCCGCTCAGGTGGCCGATGAACGCTGCGAGCGGGAGGCTCATATCGTGTCGATCCCGTAGATCAGCGCGAACAGCACGGCGAACATCACCACGCCGAGCACTATCGATAAAACGTCCATGCGCCTATCGTCACCGCGCTCGGGTCAAGAGCCCATACAGAAAATGCGCCCTGACATACAGATGTTGTGAAGAGACCTACCGCGCGTCGCGGAGCCGCCTGAGGGGGCTAGAGCTCGGCCCCGGCGGGGTCAGCGTCCGGCTCGAGCGCGAGCCCGTCGGCGATCCACCACACGACCTCGCCCATCCGGCGCACGGGAGTCGGGTTGTACAGCGGGCCGGTCCCATCGGTGAGCAGGACGAGGACCCGGGCCACCCCGGCCGGGTTGACCGGGTCAGGGCGCTCGAGCCGCTCGGCCACTCCGAGCAGGCTCTCGCGCCAGGGCAGCACCGCGCGCCGGCACAGCGGCACGGCCGCGCTCATCCGAATCGCCGCTGGCCCCTCGGCGTCCCTGACGCGGGCGCGAAGCGAGCGGGCCAGCCGGCGGCGGGCGCGCATCGCGGTCAGCTGCGTGGCCCGGAGTGCCCGGTCCTCGACCGGATCGGGTCCGAAGCCCTCGGCGACCTGCTGGTCGAGGCGCCCCCGGTGGAACTGCACGCGCAGGCGGCGCCGCAGCGTCGGGCGCGGCGAGGAGGGTCCGCCTGCGAGTCCAGACGGCCCGGCGTTCTGGAGGCTCGGATGCTTCACGGACGGACGGACGACGCGGGGAGGTCTCGGTTCCAGATCACGCTACGCCGGAGCCCATCAACGCGACGTACAGATCCGCCCCGAGGGCATCAAGATTCCGTAAAGACCCCGCCGATAAGCTTCCACTGATGGCCCGCGGGCGCCAGCTCCACAACTCCTCCACTCGAGTTCTGTCGATCGTGATGATCGTGATCGGCGTCGCCCTGATCGTCCGCACCCTGGCGGCCGGCGGAGGAGCCGTCGCGACAGGGATCGTCCTCGGCGTCCTGTTCGTGCTCGCCGGGCTCGCCCGGCTGTATCTGCAGCTTCGGGGGTAGGGGAGTCTTACGGCCCCGCTGAATCGCACGTGAGAGACCGGCCCTTCAGCTACCGCGCGCTGTTCGCGGTCATCTACACGACCTCGGTCAGCTCGGTCTACTTCGCGCTAGGCGTCGTCGCCCACTACGCCAACGGACTCACCCCGGTCGTATTCCTGATCGCCGGGCTGTTTTTCGGGCTGACGATGATGACCTACGCCGAGGGGGCTTCGCTCCATCCCGAGCGGGGGGGCTCGGCCGTGTTTGCGCGCTACGCGTTCAACGAGCTCGTGAGCTTCGTCGCCGGGTGGGCGATCTTCCTCGACTACACGATTCTGATTGCGGTCACCGCGCTGACGGTCCCGGCCTACCTGGCCGCATTCTGGGGCCCGATCGGCCGAGGAACGCTCGAGATCGCGGTCGCGCTGGCGGTGATCGCGCTCGTCGCCGTCGACAACCTGACCGGTGTAAGCGCCCGCCGCATCCGTACGCGTCTGCTGATCACGATCGGCGACCTGATCCTTCAGGCGCTGATCATCGTGCTCGGATTCGCGCTCGTGTTCGATCCCCACGCGTTGAGCGCGAGCATCCACTTGGGGACCGCCCCGAGCTGGTCGGATCTCGCGTTCGCGCTCCCAGTCGCGGTGATCGCGTTCACGGGGGTCGAGGCCGCGGCGAGCATCGCGGGCGAGGTGACCGCCACCCGTAAGCAGGTCAAACTGCTGGTGGGGCCGGGCTCGGCGGTGATCGTGCTGATTTACGTGGGGATCTCGCTCGTCGGCGTCGGCGCGCTCCCGGTTCACGACGGGGTGACCGCGCTCGGCACGACGCACATCAAGGCCCCAGTACTCGGGGTGGTCGAGGCGTTCCATCCCACGTGGCTCGCCGACATCCTCAAGTACGCGGTCGCCATCGGGGGCGCGCTGGGGCTGTTCGCGGCCGCCGGCGCGGCGATGCTCGGCGTCACGCGGGTCGGGTACTCGCTCGCGACCAACCGCCAGATCCCGAGCGCGGTGGGCCGGCTCCACGGCCGCTGGGGCACGCCGTACGTGATCATCGGAGTCGCCGCGATCGCCGCCGCCGCGCTCGTGCTGCCCACGGACCTCGAGTTTCTCGTCGGGATCTACGCGTTCGGGGCCCTGCTCGCGTTCACGATCGCGCACGTCTCGGTGATCGCGCTGCGCTTCCGCGAGCGCGACCGCCCGCGCCCCTACAGCGTGCCGCTGTCGGTCACCATCGCGGGCGCGCACGTGCCGATCCCCGCGGTCCTCGGCGCGGTGGCGTCGGCGCTCGGCTGGGTGGCACTGCTCGTGTTCCACGCCGGCGCCCGGTACGTCGGGCTGGCGTGGCTGCTGTTCGGGCTGATGCTGTACGTCGGCTACCGCAAATCCCAGCAGAAGCCGCTGCTCAAGCGTGTGACGATCCCCGAGCGGGCGCTGCGCTACGAGGCGCTCGAACCCGAGTTCGGCTCGATCCTCGTCCCGATCCTCGGGACCGCGCTCGACGACGACATCATCCAGACCGCGGGCCGCCTTGCGGGAGAGACCCGCGACGACCTCGAGTCGGAGGGAGCGGTGATCGAGGCCATCTGGGTGTTCGAGATCCCGCTGGCGTTGCCGATGGACGCGCCGCTGCCCGAGACGCAGGTCAAGCGAGCGCGCGAGGCGCTGGCGCGAGCCAAGCTCGTGGGCGAGGAATACGAGGGAGTCGAGGTCGCGACCGCGATCGTCCGCGCGCGTCGTGCCGGCGAGGCGATCGTGCGCGAGGCCCGCCGCCGCGGCGTCGAGGCGATCGTGCTCGCGGCCGAGGAGTCCTCGCGGGTGCGCGGCGGATCGCTGTTCGGCGGCGTCGGCGGTCCGCTCGAGAACTTCGTCGGCGACGTCTCCCGGTACGTGATCGCGAAGGCGCCCTGCCGCGTGATCCTGACCGCGCCACCCGCCGACTGGCGCGCGAAGAAACCGCCTCTGCCCGATCCGCAGCCGGTCCCGGCCGACGAGGAGCAGCAGTCCGCGCCGGCCGACCGTGGTCCGCACCCGGCCGGGGTTGACGCCGGGACCGTCGCGCATGTCGAGGACCGCGCCGAGCGGGGAGCAGGCTGATGGCCGAGCGCCAGGTCCCCGGCCTCCAACGAGTCCTCGGCGTGAACGCGCTGTTCGCGACCGCCTACGGCAACGTCGGGTCGTCGATCTACTACGCACTCGGACTGGTCGCGTCGTTCGCACTCGGCCTGACCCCGATCGTGTTCATCCTGACTGGCGGGATCTTCTACCTGACCGCCGCTACCTACGCCGAGGCGACCGCGATGTTTCCCGAGGCCGGCGGCTCCTCAAGCTTCGCCCGCCACGCGTTCAACGAGTTCTGGTCGTTCTTTGCCGCCTGGGGTCAGATGCTGAACTACATCATCACGGTCGCCATCTCGGCGTTCTTCGTCCCCCACTACATCGGCGGCCTGTTCTGGCCGTATCTGAAGACTTCGCCGGGCGACATCTTCTTCGGGATCGGCGTGGTCGTGCTCCTTTGCGCGATCAACGTGGTCGGGGTCAAGGAAGCCGCCCGCCTGAACATCTTCCTGGCCTTTGCCGACTTCTCCACCCAGCTGCTGCTGGTGATCGTCGGCGGGGTGCTTGTGTTCTCGCCGCACATCCTCATCCACAACGTGCATCTGGGAACCGCGCCGACCTGGAAGGACTTCGTGATTGCGATCCCGGTCGGGATGATCGCGTACACCGGGATCGAGACGATCTCCAACATGGCCGAGGAGGCCAAGGACGAGGCGCACACGATCCCCGCCGCTATCAAAGGCGTGGTGATCGCAGTGTTCGCGATTTACGCGGCACTGCCGGCGGTCGCGTTGTCGGCGCTTCCCGTGCGTTGCGTCGCGGGACACTGCCAGACACTGCTCGGCGTGTCCGAGGACAGGGGCGGCTTTGCTGGCGACCCGGTGCTCGGGATCGTCAAGCACCTGCATCTGGGCCCGCTGCAGCACGCCGGAGAGATCTACGTGGGGCTGCTCGCGGCGACGATTCTGTTCATCGCCACCAACGCCGGAATCATCGGCGTCTCCCGGCTCGTGTACTCGATGGGCCTTCACCGCCAGGTGCCCGACCAGCTCCGCCGGCTCCATCCGCACTTCCGAACGCCTTGGATTGGAATCATCGTGTTCGGCGGGGTAGCGTGCCTGACGCTGATTCCGGGCCAGGCGGACTTCCTCGGCAACATGTATGCGTTTGGCGCGATGCTCTCGTTCACGATCGCGCATTTGTCGGTGATCCGTCTACGGATCACGCAAGCCGATCACCCGCGTCCTTATCGAGGGCCCGGGACCCTGCGCGTGGCCGGGCGCGCGCTGCCGCTCTTCGCCGTCGTCGGTGGACTTGGGACGTTCTTCGCGTTCGTCACGGTGACCGCTCTGCACCTGACCGTGGCGGCCGCGGGTACTGCGTGGCTGCTGACCGGGATCGCCGTGTACACCTTCTACCGCCACCGGCAGGGGCTCGACCTCACCACCACAGCGAAGATCGCGATCGCGCGACCGGCGACCGAAACCGAGGCGGAGTACGAGTCCGTGCTGGTCGCCTTTGACGAGCACGGATACGTGCCTGAGCTGATGGCGACCGCCGCCCGGTTGGCCGCCCGTCGGCGCCGCGGGATCCACGTGCTCGTAACGATCTCGGTTCCCGCCTCCAGTCCGATCAGCGCCTCGTTGCCCGAGCAGGAAGCGGCGGCCCAGTCGATCATCGAAGAAGCCAAGGTCCAGGAGGGCCGGCGCGTGTCCGGCCACTGGGAGAAGGTCAGGGCCGGCCAGACGGGCCGGCGGATCGTCGACGACGCCAAGGCGATGCATGCCGCCGCGATCGTGATGCCGATGCCCCAGGACGGCTCCGGCTTCGGTCGCGCGCTCGCGACCGTGCTCCGCGAGCGGCCTTGCCGGGTGATCGTCGAGTCGATTCCGGCACCTGAGCGCAAGCGACGCCCGACGGTCGCGGCGTAGCGTTAGGCGCCAGACAGAGGGCGGACTAGCCTTAGTCACATGAGAGATTGGCGGGACATGCTCGGTGCTCTGGGGTTGTACCCCGGGCGCGTCCGTGCGCGTATTCCCGCCGTGCGAGACACGCGGCCGCCCGACGGTGATGCGCTCCGGGCAGGCGCCGCGGCCGGCGTCGAGATTCTGATCGCGGTCGGGCTCGCGACGCTGGGAGTGGCAGCGCTTCAGTCGACCACGTCGGACGACGCAGGACTCGGGAGCCTGTACCTGCTCGCGGTGCTGCTGATCGCGATCCGGCGGGGACAGTTGGCCGCGCTCGTGACCGCGGTCCTCGGCGTACTCGCGCTCAACTTCTTCTTCATCGCCCCGCGCCACAAGCTGGCGATCGCGCACTCCCAGGACCTGATCGAGCTGATCGTGCTGCTGATCGCGGCCGTCGTCGTCGGCCGGCTGGCCGCGGTCGCCCGCGAGCGCGCCGCCGAGGCCGAGAGCCGCGCGCTGATCGCCGCCGCCCGCGAGCGCGAGGCCAAGCTCGTCGCCGAGGTCGCCTCGGCAATCCTCGTGACCGAGAGCGTCGGCGCGCAGCTCGAGACGATCGGCAACCGCGTGGCGCTCGCGACGGCCGCGGGGCGCGCCCGGATCGTGCTCGAGCCGGTGCCGACGGCGATGCCGGACGAGGTGGCGGTGCCGTTGAACACGCGCGCCGGCAACGCCTGGCTGTACCTGACCGACGACGTGGACTGGGACCAGAGCGCGATCGAGCGCGTGGCCGATTCGCTCGCACGCCTGATCGACGTCGCCGTCGAGCGGGAGCGCATCTCCGAACGGGCCGCCGAGACCGAAGCCTCGCGGCGCGCCGAGGTCGCCAAGACCGCGATCCTCCACGCGATCTCGCACGACCTGCGGTCGCCGCTGACCGCGATCACGACTGCCGGCTCGACGCTCGCGATCGGGGGCGTAACCGACGCCGAGCGCGCCGAGCTGATCGAGGTGATCGAGTCCGAGAGCGCGCGGCTGGCCAAGCTCGTCGACGACCTGCTCGACCTGTCGAGGATCGAGTCCGGGGCGGTGGCGCCCCAGGCGGACTGGTGTGACCTGCACGACGTCGTCGCGTCGGCTGCCGCCCACGCCTCGGGCGAGCACCCGATCGAGTTTCAGCTGCCGGGCGACCTGCCGCTCGTGCGCGCCGACGCCGCCCAGCTCGAGCGGGTGTTCTCGAACCTGATCGAGAACGCGGTCAAGTTCTCGCCGCCTGGCTCGCCGGTGCGGATCAGCGGGGGCGCCAGCGCAGGACGCGTCGCCGTGCGCATCGCCGACCAGGGCAGCGGGATTCCTCGCCGCTACCGGTCGCAGGTGTTCGAGCCGTTCTTCCGCGGCCGCGGCAACGCCGGCGCCGGATCCGGCCTCGGGCTCGCGATCTGCCGTGGCTTCGTCGAGGCCAACGGCGGCCGAATCGTGCTCCAGTCCGGGAGAGACATGGGCACATCGTTCACCGTCAGCTTCCCGGTCGCGCACCAGCCGTCGGACACAGCGGGCGCGGTCAAGGTCGTGTCATGAGCGCCACCGCACCCCGAGTGCTGGTCGTCGACTCCGCCGAATCGACCTCATGAGCGCCACCTCGCCCAGAGTGCTCGTGGTCGATGACGAGCCTCAGATTGTCCGCGGGCTGAAGATTTTGCTGCGGAGCGCCGGCTACATCGTCGACTCGGCCGAGACCAAGGCCGACGCGCTCGTCGAGCTTGTGTCCCGCCCGCCCGACGCGCTCGTGCTCGACCTCGTCCTCCCGGACGGGCGCGGGGTCGAGATCTGCGAGGAGGTCAGGCGCTGGAGCCGGCTGCCGATCCTGGTCTTATCCGCCGTGGGGGACGAGCGCGAGAAGGTCCGCGCGTTCGATGCCGGTGCGGACGACTACGTCACCAAGCCATTCGGCACCGACGAACTGCTGGCCCGGCTGCGCGCGCTGCTGCGCCGGTCGGTCGACGTCGGCGGCAGCCCAACGCTGAACATCGGCGAGCTCGTGATCGACCTGTCCGACCGGCTGGTCACGCGCGACGGCAAGCCGGTGCATCTGACCCCGATCGAGTTCGACCTGCTCCGCGTGCTCGCGCAGCATCAGGGCCGGCTCGTGACCCACCGGCAGCTGCTGCGCGAGGTGTGGGGCCCCGAGTACGGCGCCGAGACGCACTACCTCCGCGTCCACGTCGCCCACATCCGGGCGAAGCTCGAACCCGATCCGTCGCGGCCGAAGTACGTGATCACGGAGCCCGGCGTCGGTTACCGGCTGCGGGATCCGGCCGCATGAGCGGTCCTGGGATGAAGGTCGCAATTATTCCGACCTTCTTCCCGGCCTCAAGGTGCAGACGCGCCTGATCCGCACGCGCAGCCCGGGGGCGGCCATCGTCGAGGAAGCGGAGCGCCGCAACGCGGAGATCATCTATCTCGGCACCGCACACGCACCGCCGTCCGAGCGCGCGCTCGGACCGACCGCGAGCTACCTGCTGTCCAACCGCCCTGCCGGGTCGTGATCGAGACGCCGCCGCAGAACGGCGCCCGGTCGCGTCAGAGCGCGAACCGGTAGCCGACGCCGGGATCGGTGCGGATATAGCGCCGGCCGCCGCCGGGCTCGATCTTGCGCCTCAGGTTGGCGATGTGCGCGCGCAGCACCTGCGTGTCCTCGCCGTACCCCGGTCCCCACACCGACAGCAGCAGGTCGCGATGGGTCATCAGCCGCCCCCGGTTGCGGATCAGCAGGCGCAGCAGGTCGAACTCGGTCGGGGTCAGGTGGACCTCCTTGCCGTCGACCTGAACCGCGCGCCGGGCGAGGTCGACCTCGAGCCCTTCGACGCGGATCACCGCCTCCTCGGGCTCGGGCGCGATCCGGCGGAGGTTCGCCTGAAGGCGCGCCACCAGCTCTCGCGGGCCGAACGGCTTGGTGACGTAGTCGTCGGCCCCGGCGGCCAGCGCGCGCACCTTGGCGTCCTCCTCGCCGACCGCTGAGAGCACGATCAACGGCATCTCGCTCCACTCGCGCAGGCGGCGGGACAGCTCGACCCCGTCGAAGTCGGGGAGCACGAGATCCACGATCGCGGCGTCGGGTCGCCGCGTCGCCGCGATGTCGAGCGCCTCCTCCGCGGTGCTCGCCGGAAGCGCTTCGAATCCGGCGTCGCGCAGGATCACGCGGAGCGCCCGCAGGATCTGCTGTTCGTCATCGACGACGAGGACCCGGGGACGGGGCTCGGTACTCATGTCGGTAGTGCCGGCTCGGCCTCGGCGGGGTTGTGCTCCACCGGGAGCTCGATCGGGAGCGAGACCACGAAGCTCGAGCCCTGACCGGGGAGCGACTCGACCGCGATCGTCCCGCCGTTGGCCTCGACGAAGCCCTTCGCGATCGACAGGCCGAGCCCCGAGCCGCCCGCGGCGTCGCCGCCGCTTGACCGACCGCGGTAGAACGGCTCGAAGATGCGGGCGCGCTCGGCGGCGCCGATCCCGGGCCCCTGGTCGACGACCCGCACCACCACCCGCGGACCGCTCCGGCGAATGTGGACCGACACGGGAAGCCCAGCCGAGTAGCGCACCGCGTTCTCGAGCAGGTTCGCGAACGCACGCTCGAGGTGGGCGGCATCCGCCCGGACCGGCGGCACGTCGGGGTCGACGGTGAGTCGCACGTCGGCGCCGGGCGCCGACAGGCCCTCCCGGGCCGCGTGCACCACGTCCTCGAGCGACACCCAGTCGCGACGTGGCTCGGCCCGCCCGGCCTGGAGCCGCGACAGATCGAGCAGCTTGTCGACGAGCGCCGCGAGTTGCTCACCCTCTTCGACCACCGCCGTCGAGAGCTCGGAGCGCTCACCGGGGGTGAGCGAGTCGCTGCCGAGCGCGTGGCCCGCCGCGACGATCGCGGTCACCGGCGTGCGCAGGTCGTGCGAGACCGCGCGGAGCAGCGCGGTCTTGATGTCGTCGCTGCGCCTGAGCGCCGCGGTCTCGACGGCCTCGGCTTGGAGCGCGTCCCGGCGCAGCGCGATCGCGACGAGCGCCCCGAGCGCCGGCACGACATACGTGAGCAGCCGGTGCGCGGCGTCGGCCGGCAGCCGGCGCGGGACGAGCAGCGTGGCGAGCTGTGCACCGTCGGCGCCGCTCAGCTCGAACGCGCGGCGCCGCCGATCGGCCTCCACCACGCCTAGCTCGATCGAGGCGGGGCCGAGCCCGAGCGCGTCGGCGACCCTCCCGGCGGCGGCCGCGAGCGCGCTCTCGGTCTCCGAGCCGCCGAGCAGGTCGCGCGCCACCGCCGCAGCGAGGTCGGCCTCCGCGCGCCGCCGGTCCGCTTCCAGCGCGCGGCTTCGGGCGACGTCCGCCACCGTGCTGACCGTGACCGCGACGACCGTGAACGCCCCTAGCGCGACCCAGTTGCGGCTATCGGCGATCGTGAACCGGCCGGTTGGGGGAATGTGGAAGAAGTTGAACGCGGCGGCGCTCAGCAGCGACGTGACCAGGCCGAGCGCGAGTCCCCAGTACGCGGATACGAGCAGCACCGCGGGCAGATACACGACGCTCAGCGACACGACCGGCGCGACGCTCTTGAGCGGATAGATCGCTGCCGTGGCCGCCGCCACCGACACCAGCGATACCGCGACGCCGATCAGTAGGTTCGGCCTGGAGGCGCGCAACGTCCCGGGCCGCTCACCAGGCCGGGTGCGCGGCGCGGTGCTCACGCCGTTCCCGCGCCTCCGTATGCCGCCGGAGGCGCCCCGTCCGACTCGGAAGACGCGATCTGACTCAGCAGCGCCGACGGGGTCGTGCCGCCGAGAACGCGCAACCGGGGCAGGCGGTAGGGATCCTCACCGCCGCTCGCCCAGCCCGGGATCACCGTCGTCGAGCCGACGAATCCGGCGGCCTTGACGGCGGCGATCACGGTCGCGTCGTAGTGGCCGGACGGATAACAGAACCAGTTTACGGGCACGCCGTACCGCTTCTGAAGGGTCTGGCGCGCGGTCGCGATCTGGTACTGGAGCTCAGACGCGTCAAGCGTGATCAGGTCGGCATGGCTGATCCCCTGGGTGTCGAGCTCCCACCCGGCCGCGATCAAGCCCCGCACCTGGGCGTCGGTCAGGCCGCCCTGCGACGGCGGAAGCCCGGTGAGTTGGATGTTCTCGTTCCCGACCCAACCGAGGCGCTTGAGGACCGGCAGCGCGTTCTCGTACTGGGACGCGTAGCCGTTGTCGAACGTGAGCACGATCGGCTTACCGGGCCCGAGCGGTACGCCGCGCGTCCAGTACGCCTTGAGCTGGTCCATCGTCACGGCGTGCCAGCCGGCGGCCTTGAGCGCCTGCATCTGGGCCGCGAACTCGTCGGAGGGCACGTACAGCCCCGGGAATGGGGCGCCCGCCGGCGGCGGGTTGATCACGTGGTACATCAGGACCGGCACGGTCGCAGTCCCAGGCTTGCCGGTGCCGACCCCGGTCACGGTGCTCTTCGGCAGCCTGCTCGCGCTGAACGTCTTGGCGTGGGCAGCGTGGGTCGAGCCACCGCGGGCGTTGTGGTGCTCGGTCTGGGAGGTGTTCGTGGCCGTCTGGCTCGAGGTGGCGCCGCCGCCGGTGGCCACCAGGCCGATCATGATCACCGCGACCACGATCACGAGGAGCGAGCCGACCACGATCAGCCGGCGCCGCCGATCTCTGGCCCGCCGCTCGCGCTCTCTGGCGAGTCGCCGGGCCCGGATCTGCTGCTCGTTCATGAGCCCACGAGCGTACCCGCCACAAAGGCGAAATACAGGATCACAAGGACCGCGCCGCCGGGTCGGTTCATCCCGCCGGGCCGTGCGAGCGCCGCCATCGTGAACAGCGTCGCACCGATCAGCCAGGCAAGCTGCAGCTTCCCGAGGGTCGAGGCTGCCGCGAACGTCACGAACAGCGACGGGACGATCACGCCGAAACCGAGGTTGATCGTGTTGCTGTTGAAGGTCTCGCCCACCAGCGCCGCGCCCCGGCCCGCGAGCCCGAGGCGGACCGCGGTGAGCGCGTTGGGGATGCTTGTCAGCGGGCCCAGAATCAGGAAGCCGAGCACGGCATCCGAGATGTGCCAGTCGCCGGCGAGGCTGAGCGCAGACTGCACCATGCCGGCGCTGCCGGCGACGATCAAGATCAGATCGACGACGATCAAGGCCAGCAGGTGGTGGGTCGGGTCGATCGACGTGTCCGGGGGCCGATCGGTGGCGGCGTGCTCGTGGAGCGCCCGGGACAGGCGGCTCAGGGAGTGACCGCGGAACCTGGGTCCGGCCACCACGACGGTCAGGTACGGCACGGCGACCACGGCGCTCGCGATCGTGGTGCCGGCCGGCGAAAGCCAGCGCAGCAGCAACGCCGAGGCGAGCAGCGTGATGATCAAACCGACCGTACCTTCGAACAGCAACGTCTCGCGCGCCAGACGGACGCGTCCGGTGACCAGGGCGCTCACCCCGATCATCGCGGCGAGGTTGAAGCCGTTGGAGCCGACCAGCACTCCGACGCCGACGTCGTGGGCGCCCTTCGCCAGCGCGAACAGCGCGCTCGAGATCTCGGGGCCGTCCGCCGCCACCGCCGTGAGCAGGCCGATCAGGGCCTCGGGGAAGCCGAAGCGCACGCCGAGCCGGTCGAGCCGACGGGCGAACAGCCGCGCCGCGGCGAGCGTCACCCCCAGCGAAACCAGAAACAGCGGGACTGCGACGGCGGCTGACATTCGACTCCAAGCTGGGGGAAAGAAGCGCCGACCAGACTTCCCGGCTCACCCTGGCGGGCACGTTACCTGAAGGAGTCCGCACCGTAGCGGCGAAACGCAGTGACCATGCTTCGTAAGAAACGTAACCCGCAGATCGACATGCGCCCTATCCGCCCTGCCCCGGGCTTCGAGCACCTGCCGGGCGAGTCGATCGCCGTACTCACATGGCTCCGGGCCAACCAGGTCGAGTTCGTGCTCGTCGGACCGATCGCCGAGACCATTCGCGGGGCCGCCGGTGCCAGCGGGCCGGTCGCGATCGTCCCGGCGCCGTACCGGCGGAACTACGAGCGGCTGTCACGCGCGCTGGATGCGTCGGATGCCCGTCCGCGCCAGAGTGCCGGCGCCGAGGGCGCGCGCGCGAAGCAGGCGGCCGACAGAATCGCCGGCGGCCAGCGCTGGGAGTTCCGTACCGGCATCCACTTCCTCGACGTCGAGGGTCGCTCGAGCGATACGCCTGGCTACCAGGAGCTGCTATACGAGGCAGGCCGATTCGAGCTCGCCGCCGGACTGAACGTCGACGTGGCGTCGCCCGAGGACATCGAGCACTACGCGCATGTGCGTCGGACCGGCGCGTCGCCGGAACTGCGCATAACGCGCGGCGCGAGCGCGCAGCTCGAGCACACCAGCTAAAAACGCGCCTTAACCGCCGCTCAGGCGGCCCCGCTAGCCTGACTTCATGGCGATTCGAGCCAGATGGGCACTGGCGGGCGCGGGTGGTTGCGTGATGCTGATCGCGGCGACTTGGGTTGCCGCGTTTCACATCGGCGTCGTCCGCAGCGCCAATCTGACCACTTACGTGGGGTTCATCGAGCTGCACCAGCACGGCGTGGTCCGGGCGCTTGCGGAACGGTTCGTGTGGCTGTGCGACCCGCACAGGTATTTCTTCTGGGCGCCGCTGGTCGTGGTCATCGCGCTGGTGCGAGGGCGGCCGCGGGTGGCGCTCGCGGTAGCGGCGATCCTCCTCGGCGCGAACCTCACCACCGAGGCGCTGAAGCACGTGCTGCCCGAGCCGCATTTCGCCGGGCTGTTGGATGGGTGGTTGCCGGTGCCGACCACGGAATGGCCCAGTGGGCACTCGACCGCGGCGATGTCAGCGGTCCTCGGCCTGCTTCTCGCCTCGCCCGGCCGCCTGCGGCCGTACATCGCTGCGCTTGGCGCGGCGTTCGCCGTGGCCGTCGGATACTCGCTGGTATCGATCGGATCCCACTTGCCGGCTGACGTGTTCGCCGGATATCTGGTTGCCGCGACCTGGACGCTCGTGGCGGTCGCGGGGCTGTCGACGGCGGAGCGCCGTTGGCCGAGCGAGACCACCGTCGACCGCCTGTCGCTGCGAGCGGCGCTCGCCCCGCAGGCCGCCGTGGTCATCGCCGGCGTCGCGCTGCTCGCGCTGGTCGTGCTGACGCGTCCGCACGACGCGCTCGCCTACGCGGAGGGTCACAAGCAACTGATGGTGGTCGCGGCCGCGATCGCGACGCTCGGCGTCGCCGTGTCGACCGGGGTGATGCTGAGCCTCGGACCGCTGGCCGGACGCGCTACGGGGTCTAAGGCTGCTCGCGATACCGGCCCGGCTGCCACAGCGGCTCCTCGCCGCCATTGGCGCCCCGGCTGAGGATGAACAGCAGGTCCGAGAGCCGGTTCAGGTAGCGGACGACCTCGTCGTTCAACTCCGCTCCGCCCGCGATCGCGAGCCGCTCGGCGCGCCGGCACACGGTCCGGCATACGTGCAGGTAGGCGGCGGCCGGGGTGCCGCCGGGTAGCACGAACGACTTGAGCGGCGTGAGCGCGGCGTTTACCTCGTCGCAGCGCTCCTCGAGCCACCTGGTCTGCTCGGGGACCACCCGGAGCCGCTCGCGCTCCGGATCTTCCGGCGCCGCGATGTCGGCGCCGACGTCGAACAGGTCGTTCTGGATCCGCGCGAGCCATTCGCTGTAGGCCTCGGGCAGACCCGGGATCGTCAGCGCCACCCCGATGTGCGCGTTCAACTCGTCGACGGTGCCGTACGCCTCGATCCTCGGATGGGTCTTGGGCACCCGGCTCATGTCCCCGAGGTGGGTCTCGCCCGAGTCTCCCAGGCGGGTGTAGATCCGGGTCAGATTTACCGTCATCGCCAGGCCAGTCTAGTTACGCCCGTCGGGCCGTCACGAGGACGGCGACCATTCCGGCTCGGATGCGCCGGCCGACTCGCGCCTCGATCTCCCGGTTTCCGCGCTCCATGGCTTCTCGCTGGGCGGGCGCGAGACGGGGGTACAGCGAGGTGGTGCGCAGAAGGGCGTTCAGGTCATCGGCGCTCTGCTCGGTGACCATCGGCACCACCGCGATCTCCACTTCGCGGAACAGCGGGCCGGCGTAGGCCCGCGCCAGCGGCTGCTGTCCGACCCAAGCCCACACCTCCGAGACGTTGTCGCGCCGGTCCTCGACGCCGCTCAGGATCGCCGGGAGATCCCTCAACGGAGGCCATCCGGCGGCGATCTCCGGCGCGGCCCCAGCAAGTACGGACATCAGCGCGTCGTCGTCGGTGACGATGTCCCGGTGTCGCAGCGCGCAGTGCTGAAGCAGCGCGAACAGTCCGTCCGGCCGCAGCGCCAGCGCCACCTTCGCCCAGCTCACGTCCGGATCGGGCCAGTGAAAGGCCGACGCCGAGAACGCGGCGTCGAACCATCCGTCGATGGGCGCGTCCTCGAGGCGATGATTGACGAACTCGAGCGCGCCCGGCCCATGTGACTCGCGTCCGGCCAGCTCGATCAGGTTCCGGCCGGGTTCGACCGCGGTGACGTGGAGCCCGCGGGCCACGAGGCCTCGGGTGAGCTGGCCGGTGCCGCATCCGATCTCGAGCACCCGGTCGCCGGCCTCCAGGCCGCCGAGCTCGCAGGCGCGCTCGACGAGCTCGTCCGGATAGCTCGGCCGCCTGCGGTCGTATTCGACGGCCACCGTGTCGAACACGGCGCCGAGGCTTCGTCGGTCGAGGTCTCCGGCCACTGGCATCCCAACCTATCGCTGGCACCCGACGGGATCGGGATCGGGATCCGCGATCCCAGCCGCAAACGAGCCCTCGCCCGTGACCCGCGGTACGATCACGCTCGTTCAAGGTCGGTGGCGATGGGAAGCCGGTGGAAATCCGGCGCGGACCCGCCACTGTGATCGGGGACGCCAGTCGCAGGAATCGCCACTGGTGACGTCAAGTCGCCGGGAAGGCGCGGCTGGTAGGCCCGTCAGCCAGGAGACCAGTCGCCGACCGCCAAGCCGATATGCCCTCGTGGAAAGGGGTGGCCCTCATGCATCGCAAGACCCTCATCGCTCTTCTGGGAGCGATCGTCATGGCCGTCGCGGCGTCCGGCGTCGCGCTCGCCGCCGGTTCCGGTCCGGCCGTGACCGTCCAGGTCAAGAATGGGACCAAGACACTCACCGATAGCGTCGTGCACGGCGAGACAGGCTGGATCACGAAGGATGGAACGCCCAAGGGAAAGTGCTCCGGCAACACCGCCGTGGGCGCCCTCGACGCCGCCACGCACGGCAAGTGGGTCGGCAAGTACTACTCGGCGTATGGCGACCTGATCGTCACCTCGATCGATGGCGTGAAGCCGAAGAGCACGCACTACTACTGGGCGTTTTACGTGAACGGCAAATACCAGAGCGTCGGCGTGTGCGCGATGAAACTGCGCGCCGGCGAGAAGGTCCTGTTCAAGATGGCGAAGGCGTAGCCGCCGGGCGCCGCGCCAGTCGGATGACTTCGAAGGTTGCAGCCCTGGTGAGCGCGAGCGCAGTCGTGCTCGCGCTCGCCGGGTGCGGCCTGGGAGCCGGCAAGGCAACCTCGGGCGTCGTCACGCTGACCGTCACCCGGGACTTCGGAACCGCGCCGGTCGGGTCGGTGACCGAGAAGAGCATTCCCGGGTCCCAGACCGTGATGCGGATGCTCGAGCGGTCGTTCAAGGTCACGACGCGCTACAGCGGCGGGTTCGTCGAGTCGATCGACGGCCACGCCGGGCGCTCCTCGCGGCTCGACTGGTTCTACTACGTGAACGGGATCGAGGCGTCGCTCGGCGCCGCCGGCACCTCGGTCGACAAGGGAGACCGGATCTGGTGGGACCTCCACGACTGGACCGCCACGGATTCGATCCCGGCGGTCGTCGGCTCGTTCCCCGAGCCGTTCATCCACGGCATCGGCGGCCGGCGCTACCCGGTCACGATCGAGTGCGCCACCGATGCCGGCGCGGCCTGCAAACGAGTGACATCCGAGCTCGACTCGATCGGGGTCCCGGTCTCGAGCCAGGCGATCGGCGGCGGATCGGGAACGGACTCGATCGGCGTAGTCGTCGGCACCTGGCGCGACGTCGGCGGCGAGCTGCTGGCGCAGCTGATCGAGCACGGCCCGGCGTCGAGCGGGGTTTACGCGCGCTTCGCCGGCGCGAGTGGGTCCTCGCTTCAGCTGCTCGACCCGGCCGGCAAGGTCGTGCGCACGCTCGGGGTCGGCGCCGGTCTGATCGCCGCCACCGCGCAGCCCTCGACCGGGCCGTTCTGGCTGATCACCGGCACCGACGTGGCCGGGGTCAACGCCGCCGCGGCGGCTCTGACGCCGGCGCGGCTCCGTGACCACTTTGCGCTCGCCGTCCAGGGCGGCACCGACCTGCCGGTGCCGCAGGAGGCGACGAGTTGATCTACCGCCGGCGCGCGAGCCCACTGCACGCCGCCCGCGCCGGCGCCGGATGCCTTTACTGCCTCGCGCTCGGTCTCGCGGCGCTGCTGCTGTCCGCGCCCGTGGCGCTCGGGGCGGTCGTCGTGGCGATCGCAGGCGCGGCCGTCGGTGCCGGCGTGGGGCGGGAGATCCGCCGTGCCGCCCTGTTCGCGCTGCCGCTCGGCCTGATCGTGATGGCGGTCAACATGCTGGTGGCGCAGGGCGGTCTCACGGTGATCGCCCGTCTCGGGGATCTGCCGGTGTTTGGCCAGACCGACGTGACGCTCGAGGCGACCGTCTACGGCGCGGTCCTCGGCGTGCGGGCGATCGCGATCGTACTGTGCGGCGCGCTGTACACCGTCGCGGTCGACCCCGACGAAGTGCTTGGGCTGTTCCGCCGCTTCTCGTTCCACTCGGCGTTGACCGCGACGCTGGCCACGCGGATGGTCCCCGTACTCGCGCGCGACGCTCGGCGGCTCGCCGAGGCCCAGCGCTGCCGTCCCGGGCCGCCGCCGTCACGGGCGCGGCTGATGCGCGCCACCACCGCCGGCGTACTCGACCGCGCGCTCGACGTCGCCGCCGCCCTCGAGGTCCGCGGCTACGGCGCCGCGCGACGGCCGGGCGCCGCGGGGCGCGTACACCGCCCCTACTCGCGCCACGACATCGCGCTCGGCGCCTCCGCGGTGGCGCTGGTCTCGCTGGCGGTCGGAGCCCGGATCGCCGGCCTCGTTCCGTTCAGCTCGGACCCGTCTCTGCATGCGCCGGTCGGGACCGGCGAAGTCGCGGTGGCGGTGGCGATCGTCGTCTGCGCGCTGCTCCCGTTCGCCGACCGCAGGGGGATCGAGCGATGAGCGTGCTGTCGCTCGAACGCGTGACGTATTCGTACCCCGGCGCCGCGACTCCGGCGATCGAGGACGTGTCACTCGAGATCGGCCCGGGCGAGCTGGTCGTGCTCGCCGGCGGGTCGGGCTCGGGCAAGTCGACACTGCTCCGCGCCGCCAACGGGCTCGTCCCGCACTTCCACGGCGGCGTCTTCGCCGGCCGCGCGACGGTCGCCGGCATGGACACGCGCGAGCACGCCCCGGGAGCGCTCGCGCTCGCCGTCGGCTCGCTGTTCCAAGACCCTGAGACGCAGGTCGTGATGAGCACGGTCCGCGCCGAGCTCGCGCTCCCGCTCGAGAACCGGGGCGAGGCGCCGGCAGCGGTGGCTCGGGCCGTCGAGGAGGCGTCGCTGGCGCTCGGGATCGCGCACCTGCTCGACCGCCCGAGCGCCGAGCTGTCCGGTGGCGAGCTTCAGCGCGTGGCCCTCGGGGCGGCGCTAGCCGGTAGGCCGCAGCTGATCCTGCTCGACGAGCCGACGTCGCAGCTCGACCCGGTCGCCGGCGACGAACTGATCGCGCTGCTGCGCCGGCTCAACGAGGACTTCGACGCGGCGATCGTGATTGCCGAGCACCGGCTCGAGCGGTGCCTGGGCTTCGCGGACCGAGCGATCGCGATGCGCGGCGGGCGCGTGGTGTGCGACGCCGCGCCGGCCGAGTTCCTGGCCTGGGCGTGCGACTCCGCACTGGAGCTCGCCACCCCCGGCGCGCGCCTCCTGCACGGTCTCGGGCTGACGCCGGTGGCGGGCGTGAAGGCCGCGCGCTCGAGCCTACGGTCACAAGGGCTGCTGCCCGACGTCGATCCGATCGCGGCCGGCGCCTCGGTCCGGCGGCGTCGCGAGTCGCGCCGGCGCGCCGAAGACAGCGCGTTGGCGCTCGACCGGGTCTGGCATGAGATCGACCGCGGCCCGGCCATTCTTCGCGGCGTCTCGCTGTCGGTCGCTCCGGGCGAGCGCGTCGCGCTGATGGGTCGCAACGGCGCCGGCAAGTCGACGCTTCTCCGGCACACGGCCGGGCTGATGCGCCCGACCCGCGGCAAGGTCCGGAGCTCCGGCCGGGTCGCGCTCCTGCTTCAGAACCCGACCGACTACCTGATCCACGACCGGGTCGAGCAGGAGGCCTCGCCGGCCGCGCTCGCGACCGTCGGGCTCGGCGGCGCTGCGCTCGCTTCTCGCCATCCGCGCGATCTGTCGGGCGGGGAGAAGCAGCGCCTCGCCCTCGCGATCGTGCTCGACGGGGGGGGCGGGGATCCCAACCAAGAGACGGCCGTGGTGTGTCTCGACGAGCCGACCCGCGGTATGGACCGCCGGCGAAAGGACGACCTGGCGGCGCTGCTCCGCGAACTCGACGCCGCGGTGCTCGTCGCCACCCACGACCCAGAGTTCGTGCCCGCGTTCGCCGAGCGCGTCGTGCTGCTGGGGGAGGGCACAGTGATCGCGGACGGGTCGCCGGGCGAGATCCTCGCGGGGGGCACGTATTTCGCCACCGAGACCGCCAGGATCCTCGGCGGGGCCGGTGGCGCGCTCGCGGCGGACGACGGAATCGCTCTCCTCGCCAAGGCGGAAGCCGAGGTGACCGGGTGACCTGGCAGCTCGGCGCGTTCGCAATCTTGGCGGTAGCGCTCGCGGGAGGCTTCGCCTGGTACGAGCACGTCCGGCCCGATGCCCGGATCATCGCGCTGGTGGGGACGCTGGCGGCGTTCGCGGCGCTGGGGCGGATCGCGTTCGCCGCGTTCCCGAACGTAAAGCCGACGACCGACATCGTGCTCGTCTCCGGCTACGCGCTGGGGGGCGGGCCCGGCTTCGCGGTCGGCGCGATCGCGGGGCTGGCGTCGAACTTCTTCTTCGGCCAGGGACCGTGGACCCCGTGGCAGATGGCCGGCTGGGGGGCGACCGGCGTGATCGGCGCCGGGCTTGCGGTGCTGACCGGGCGGCGGATCGGCCGCTGGACGCTGGCGATCGTGTGCTTCGTGGTTGGTTTCGGGTTCACCGCGCTCCAGGACGTCGGCGACTGGGTCACCTACAGCGACCACAGCCTCGGGTCGCTGGGTGTGTACGTGGGGAAGGGGGTCGGCTTTGACTTCGTTCACGCCGGCGGGTGCTTCGTGTTCGCGCTCGCATTCGGCCCGGCGCTGATCCACTCGCTGACCCGGTTCCGGACACGGCTGAACGTAACGTGGTTGACGTCGACGCCGGTGCCCCTCCTCGCGATCGCGGTGGTCACCGTCACTGGAACCGCTACTCTCGGAGCCTGGCTGGCCAGCCAGCCAGGCGAGTTGGGGGCGGGGCGCGCGGAGGCGGCGACCGCGGTCGTGGGGCGCGGGGCGGCGGCGAACACGCCAGCCGGCTACCTGCTCGCGGCCCAGAACTCCGACGGCGGCATCGGGGGGACACCCGGCTCCGCCTCGTCCCCGCTGTACTCGGGCTGGGCCGCGCTCGGCCTGGCCAGCGCCGGCGAGAACCCACAGGATGTCGTACGGGAAGGCCGCAGCTTGGTCGGCTATATCGAGAGTGGCGTGGCGTCGGCGTCCGACCCGGGCGACGTCGAGCGGAACATCCTGGTCGCTGCGGCGGCGGGATTGCCCGCCACGAGCTTCGGAGGGCGCGACCTCGTCGCCGAGCTTCGCGGTGACATCCGCCGCAACGGGTCGGTCAACAACCAGACGAACTGGACGTCGTTCGCCGTGCTCGCTTTTCGGGCGGTTGGGATGGCGCCGCCGCGGGCCTCCCTGGTCTGGCTCGTCCGCCAGCAGGACGCCGACGGCGGCTTTAACTTCGCGACGCGGGGCGGGTTGAGCGACGTCGACGACACCGGGGCGACGCTCGAGGCGCTGGCCGGCGCCGGCGGCTCGGCGGCCTCGCGGGCGCGGTCTCGCGCGGTGGCCTACATCCGGGGTCAGCAGGACCACGACGGCGGCTTCCCGGGTATGCCGGGCGCCGGGTCGAATGCCCAGTCGACGGCGTTCGGCGTGCAGGGGCTGATCGCGGCCGGGGTGGACCCGCGCACGCTCCACCGGCGCGGCGCCCCGTCGCCGCTCGACTACCTGCGCGGGCTGATCGCCGGCGACGGGCACGTCGAATACTCGCGGGGCACGAACGAGACGCCGACGTGGGTGACGGGCGAGGCGCTGATGGCGCTCGAGGGCAAGGCGCTCCCGATTGGAGCGGTGGCGCGGCACACGGCGACCGCGCCCCCCGCTCGCCGGCCCGCGCACACGGCCGCCAGAAGCGCGCCGTCGGCGGCGCGTAGTGCGCCCCGCCGCCCGGAGCGTCACGCGGGCGGACGGCTGGCGCGCGCCCGGGCCACGCCCGAGCCTTCTGCGGCCTCACCGGACGTCGACCGGCTCGCGGTCGCCACCGGAATCCTGACTGCGCTGACCCTCGCGGTGCTCGGCGGGAGTTGAAGCCGATTCAGGAGAAAACCGCTACCCTCCGGCCCCCCACATGCAGATCGGAGTCCCCAAGGAGACGGCCGAGGGCGAGCACCGCGTGGCGCTCGTGCCCGAGGTGGTGGGCAAGCTCAGCGGCGGTGAGCACGGCGTGGAGGTCGTCGTCGAGCGGGGCGCGGGCGCAGGCGCGCTGATTCCCGACACCCAGTACGAGGAGGCGGGTTCGCGCATGGTCGACGACCCCGCCGGCGTGTACGAGGCTGAGGTGGTCGTGAAGGTGGCGCCGCCGACCGCGGATGAGATCGGGCGGTTGCGGTCCGACAGCGTGCTGATCGGGTTTTTGCAGCCGTTGAGCGGGGGCGAGGCGATCCGGGCGATTGCTGCGTCGGGGGCGACGAGTTTTGCGATGGAGGCGGTTCCGCGGATCAGTCGGGCGCAGTCGATGGATGCGTTGTCTTCGCAGGCGAATATCGCGGGTTATCGGGCGGCGTTGATGGGGGCGATGGAGTTGGGGCGGTATTACCCGATGTTGATGACGGCGGCGGGGACGATCCGGCCGGCGACGGTGTTGGTTTTGGGTGCGGGGGTGGCGGGGTTGCAGGCGATCGCGACGGCGCGGCGCCTGGGTGCGGTGGTGCAGGGGTTCGACGTGCGGGCCGCGGTTAAGGAGCAGGTCGAGTCTTTGGGCGCGAAGTTCCTCGAGTTTGATCTGGGCGGCGACCTTGAGGGGGCCGGCGGGTACGCCCGCGAGCTCACCCCCGAGCAGCAGGCGCGTCAGCAGGAGTTGATGGCTGAGGCGATCGGGAAGGTCGACGTGGTGATCACGACGGCCGCGGTGCCGGGTCGGCGGGCTCCGGTGCTGGTGACCGAGCGGGCGGTGGAGTTAATGAAGCCCGGATCGGTGATCATCGACTTGGCCGCGGAGTCGGGCGGGAATTGTGAGTTGACCGAGCCGGGTCAGACGCTGGTGCGCCATGACGTGAAGATCCTGGGGCCGTTGAACGTGCCCTCGACGATGGCCGAGCACGCGTCGCAGCTGTACGCGCGGAATATCCAGTCGCTGTTGGGGCTGATGATTTCCGAGGAGGGCGACCTGTCGTTGGATTTCGAGGATGAAATCATCGCCGGCGCGTGTATTACCCGGGACGGCGAGATCGTCCACGAGGCCGCCCGGGCGGCGGCCGAGGCAGCGGCGACCACGAGCTCCTGAGCCTGAGGAGGACAACATGACCACCGTTACTGAGATCGCGATCCTCGTGCTGGCCGCGTTCGTCGGGTTCGAGGTGATCTCGAAGGTTCCGAACACGCTGCACACGCCGTTGATGTCGGGCACGAACGCGATTCACGGGATCGTGCTGCTGGGTGGTCTGTTGCTGATGCACGAGGCGCACGGGGTGTTGGAGCATTTCTTGTTGGTGATCGCGATCGCGTTCGGGACGATCAACATCGTGGGCGGGTTCCTGGTCACCGACCGGATGCTCGAGATGTTCAAGCGCAAGCCCGACCTGCCCGAGGCGCCGCCGCCGGACGAGTTGGAGGGCGGCGACAAGTGATCGCCACGATCTTTCTGCAGCAGGCGAACTTCATCAACGCCTGCTACATCGTCGCGTTCTCGCTGTTCATCTACGGGTTGAGCGGGCTGACGGGGCCGCGCACGGCGGTCCGCGGGAACCAGATCGCGGCCGTCGGGATGGCGATCGCGATCGTGGCCACGCTTCTGACCCCGCATGTTTTGAGCGGTTCGAGTACGCCGTGGCTGATCGCTTTGGGGCTGGTGATCGGGACCGCGATCGGTGTGCCGGCGGCGCGGAATGTGCGGATGACCGCGATGCCGCAGATGGTCGCGATCTTCAACGGGGTCGGCGGTGGGGCGGTGGCGATCATCGCGTGGATCGAGTACCGCCACCACTTCCTCTCCGGCGGGTCGTTCTGGGCGGAGAAGTCGCAGATCCCGACGCTGTTCGCCGCGATCGTCGGGTCGGTCTCGTTCTGGGGGTCGAACATCGCGTTCGGAAAGCTCCAGGAGATCCTGCCCGGCAAGCCGATCAAGCTCCCGGGCCAAAGTTTCATCAACCTGGCTCTGTTCGTGATCTGCGTCGGGTCGGCGATCGTGCTCGCCGCCGGGGTCCACTCCCAGGCGCTGTTCATCATCGGGATCCTGTTCGCCGCGGCGCTGCTCGGGAACATGGTCGTGCTCCCGATCGGCGGCGCCGACATGCCCGTCGTCATCTCTTTGCTCAATGCATTCACCGGGTTGTCGGCGGCGGCCACCGGTATCGCGCTGAACAACACCGCGATGATCGTCGCCGGGATGATCGTGGGCGCGTCCGGAACGATCCTGACCAACCTGATGGCCAAGGCGATGAACCGCTCGGTGCCCGCGATCGTCGCGGGCGGGTTCGGCGGCGCAATCGCGGCCCCGGGAGGCCCCGCCGGCGACGCGGGCGGCACGGTCCGCTCGACCAGCGCCCAGGACGTCGCGATCCAGCTCTCCTACGCCCGCCTGGTCGTGATCGCGCCCGGGTACGGAATGGCCGTCGCGCAAGCCCAGCACGCGGTCCGGGAATTGGAGCGCGCGCTCGAGGCCAAGGGCGTCGAGGTCAAATTCGCGATCCACCCCGTCGCCGGCCGCATGCCCGGCCACATGAACGTGCTACTCGCCGAAGCCGACGTCCCCTACGACCTACTGCGCGAAATGGACGAGATCAACCCCGAGTTCTCACGCACCGACGTCACCCTCGTGATCGGCGCCAACGACGTCACCAACCCCGCCGCCAAAAACGAGCCCGGATCCCCGATCTACGGCATGCCGATCCTCGAAGTCGACCGCTCCGGGGCGGTAGTCGTCCTCAAACGCTCGATGGCCAGCGGCTTCGCCGGAATCGACAACCCACTCTTCTACGAACCCAAAACCTCGCTCCTGTTCGGCGACGCCAAACAATCTGTGAGCGACATCACGTCCGAGGTGCAGGCGCTCTAGCCCACAGGTTAGCTGGGGATTAGCACCGGGTATCTGCCACCCACGATGGATCCCAACCGCCTGAAACAAATCCCGATCTTCTCGCGCCTGTCCGACGAGGAGGCCAATCGCCTGGCCGCGTTCGCCACCGAGACGAGCGTCGCCGAGGGACAGATCCTGATGAAGCAGGGTGATTACTCGACCGAGCTGATCGCGATCGAGGAGGGCAGCGCCGACGTGATCCAGGACGGCGAGAGAATCGCCTCGCTCAAGGACGGCGACCTGATCGGCGAGATGGGCCTGATCGAGCGCGAGCCGCGCAACGCCGACGTGGTCGCGACCTCACCGATGCGGGTGATGAAGCTCACCCACTGGGAGATCCGCCGCATGTCCGAGGAGACCCTCGACCGGATCAAGGAGATCGTCGCCCAGCGCCGGCAAGACGGCGTCGCGGACCCGGCTCACTGACGGTCGCGGGGCATCTATACCCTGCGGCGGATGGGCGATCGAGACCGTTTGAGCGCGCCGGCGCTCCCCCTGCTCACGACAGCGGGCACGCTCGAGCTCGGCGGTCGGCCGTGGCTGATGGGCGTCGTCAACGCCACGCCCGACTCGTTCTCCGATGGGGGCGTCGAACGGACGCTCGCGGAACGGGTCGAGCTCGCGCGGTCGCTGCTCGACGCCGGGGCCGACATCATCGACATCGGCGGCGAGTCGGGCGTTACGAACCGGCCGGCGGTGGCGCCCGAGGACGAGATCGAGCGCGTGGTCCCGCTGATCGAGCGCGTCACGCGTGAGTTGGGCGCGGTGGTGTCGGTCGACACGTACAAGCCGGCGGTGGCGCACGCGGCGATCGCCGCCGGCGCGGCGATCGTCAACGACGTGAGTGGGCTGCGCGACCCTGAGCTGGCCGACGTATGCGCCGGCGCGGGCGCCGCGCTCGTGCTGATGCATACGCGCGCCGCGCCAAAGGAGAAGCTCCTCGACCCGACGCTGGATGGGCTGGTCGGGGCCGACGTCAAGCGGTTCCTGCGCGAGCGGATGTCGGTGGCGATGGCGCACGGCATCGCCTTCGAGCAGCTGATGCTCGACCCGGGCCCCGATTTCGGCAAGACGCCGGCGCAGACGGTCGAGGTTCTGCGCGAGCTCTCGAGCCTGCACGATCTCGAGCGGCCGCTGCTGCTGGCCGTGTCGCGCAAGGACTTCATCGGCGCGATCACGCAGCGGCCTCCGCGGGCGCGCCTCGCTGGAACGCTTGCGGCAGTCGGGCAGGGGGTGGACGCCGGCGCCCACGTCCTGCGCGTCCATGATGTCGCCGACGTCGCGGATTACCTGGCCGTGCGGGCGGCGCTGAGAGGCGAGAGCGAGGTCGACTCCGCGCTTCAGCTGGCCATCGAGCTCCGGCGAGAGCCGCGCCCGTTCTAGATCGACGCTAGGCTGGGAGAGCTGAATCGCCGGTCGCTGGCACAACGCGATCGGAGCCAACCGATCATCCGCCCAAGGAGGTAGCACCATGTCCATCCTGGACCGCGACGCGCTCAAAGCCAGCCCGCTCGCTGATCTTCACGCCCTCGCGTCCGAGCTCTCGATCGACGGGTACCGCCGGCTGCGCAAGGACGATCTGATCGACGCGATCATCGCCAAGCAGGGCGGGGTACCCGCCGAGGAGGACCGCGCCGATGACGAGCGCGACACCGACGAGGAGCGTCCCGCAGCCCGGCGCCGCCGAGGCCGGCGCGGTGGGCGCGGCCGGTCTGCTGCTCGCGACGAGGAGGATGAGAGCGAGAGCCCGTCGGAGGATGAGGCCGGGGAGGCGGCGCCCGAGGCCACGGAGGAGAGCGACGAGCCGCGGGCTCGCGCGGCCAAGGACGAGCCTCGGGCTCGTGCGGATCGCGCGGCCAAAGACGAACCGAGGGATCGCGCGGCCAAAGACGAACCGCGGGATCGCGCGGCCAAAGACGAACCGCGGGATCGCGCGGCCAAGGACGAGCCGCGGGAGACGGCCGAGGAGGAGATCGTCGAGGGCGAGGTCGAGCTGCTTCCGAACGGCTCGGGGTTCTTGCGCGTCCACCCGCCCGAGCCCTCCGAGGACGATGTGTACGTATCGGCCGCGCAGGTCAAGCGCTGCGAGCTCGTCCCGGGCGACCGGATCGCGGGTCCGCGCCGCGCGCCCCGGCGCTCAGAGCGGTTCGCGTCGCTGATCCGGATCGACGCGATCAACGGGCGGCCCGCCGACGAGGTGGCCGACAGCCCGCGGTTCGACGATCTGCCGGCCGCTTACCCGACCGAACGCTTCAAGCTCGGATCCGACGACCCGACGATCAAGGCGATCGAGTGGCTGACGCCGTTCGGCCAGGGCTCGCGTGTGTCGATCGTCGGCCCCGCTCGCGCCGGCAAGACCGAGGCGCTGCGACGGCTCGCCGCCACCCTGGCCGGCCACGAGGACGTTCAGGTGTCGCTCGTCCTCGCGGGCGTCCGCCCCGAGGAGATAACCGAGTGGCAGGAGGGACCCGTGGCGCCGATCGCCGCGGTCAGCTTCGCCGCCTCGGGCGACGCCCAGGCCCAGGCCGTCGAGCGCGCGATCGACCAGGGCCGCCGGCTGGCGGCACGCGGCTCGCACGCGGTCGTGCTGATCGACACGCTCGGCGGAATACAACCGTCCGCCGCCCGCAAGTTGCTGGCCGCGGCGCGGAACCTCGCCGGTGGCGGCTCGTTGACCGTGGTCGCGACGGCACCGGAGCCGCTCGGCGGGGAGACGACGGTGATCGCGCTCGATCCGGCGCTGGCGAGCACCGGTCGCTTCCCCGCGCTCGACCTGATTGCGAGCGGGACGCTACGCCCCGAGCTGCTCGTGGGCGAGGCCGGAGCCGAGGCGATCGCGCGCGCCCGGATGGAAGCCGTCGACCGCTGAGCGGCGCACGCGCCGGCTGAGCAGCGGCGCAAACGTGACGATCGCGCCGAGCACGCCGGCCCAGATCAGCGTCGGGCGCGCGCCGAGAGCCGCGCTGATCGGCCCCGTCAACGCGTACGACAGCGGCAGCAGGCCGATCGAGATGAGCCAGTCGAGGCTCGACACCCGGCCCAGCAGCTTCGAGGGAACGTGTCGCTGCTTGACCGTCGCCCACGCGATCGTGCCGGCGGTCTCCAAGGTGTTGAACAGGACGCTCGCGAGCATCAAACCCCACAGGCCGTCGGACAGCCCGTAGCCGGCCACCGCCACGGTCGCGACCGTCCAAGTGAGGTACATGAACGTGAGCGCGGAGCGAGGGAGACCCAGCTCGCCGATCGCGACGGCACACGCGAGCGAGCCGAGACCGCCCGCAGCGAAGATCAACCCCAGATCACGCGCCCCGTCGGCGAAGCGGTGCTTCACGATGAACGGAAGCAGCACCTCGGTGGGCCCCATGAACAGCAGGTAGGCGACCGCCGCGGTGACCAGGGTCGCCCACAGCCAGGCGTGGCTGCGGACATATCGGAGCCCGGCACGGATCTCACGGAACCCCGATCCCGTCTCCGTCTCCGTGTCCGTGTCCGCCGAGGCCGCGCCCGCAGCCGAGGCCCGGGCCCGGGACATCGCCAGGAGCGCCGCGACCGAGATCGCGAACGATCCGGCGTCGAGCGCGAACGCCCAGCCGGCGCCGATCGCACCCACGGCCACGCCGCCGAGCGCGGGACCGGCCAGCCGGAGCGCCAGCGGACGGATCAGCTGATCGAGCGAGTTGGCCTGGGCGAGCGTGTCCGCCGGCAGCAGTTGGGGGACGAGCGCATCCGAGGCCGGGTTGAAGAACGCGGTGGCGGCGCCGTACACAACGGCGATCGCCAGCAGCTCCCAGAACGCCAGCGCGCCCGTGACCGCGAGCGCCGCCAGCGCGGCCAGGAGCACCGCGCGGACGGCATCGGCGATCAGCATCACCAGACGGCGGTCGAAGCGATCGCTGACCGCGCCGCCGATCAGCAGGCACGCGATCGTCGGGATCGTCATCGCGATTCCGACGGTCGCGAGCGCCGTCGGCGCATCCGACATCGTGTAGACCTGCCACGCGAGCGCGACCAGGAATACGCCATCGCCGAGCAGCGACACCGACGTGCCGCCGGCGAGCAGGCGATAGTCGCGATGGGCCAGTGGCGCGAACAGGCGGACGCGGCTGAATCCGCCCGGCCGGTCCAGCGCCTCGTAGCTCTGTTGCATCGGCTCAGTCGGAGCCGGTGGAGACCGCTGTTCCCTCGGCCGCGTCGGCCCGCTCGGCCAGGAACCTGATCAGACGGTCGGGCTCCATCGGCCTGGCGAAGTAGAAGCCCTGCCCGGTGTCGCAGCCGAGGTCCTTGAGCGTGGCCGACTGCTCGGGGAACTCGATGCCTTCGGCCACGACCTCGAGCGCGAACGTCTCGCCGAGGCTCAGCACCGCGGAGGCGAGCCCGGAGGTCACGGGCGAAGCGCCCGCGGCCAGCAGCGAGCGGTCCATCTTGAGGATGTCGAGCGGAAGCATGCTCAGCGAGCTCAGCGACGAATAACCGGTGCCGAAGTCGTCCATCGCCAGGCGCACGCCCAGCTCGCGCAGCTGATTGAGGCGATTGATCGCCAGTTCGGTGTCGGTCATCATCACCGACTCGGTGATCTCGAGCGTCAGGGCCTCGGGCTCGAGGTCGGCCTGCGCCAGCGCGTTCGCGACGTCGTTGACGATGTCGGAGTGGAACAGCTGCTTGACCGAAAGGTTGATGCCGATCGACGGGAGCGTCGGAGCGGTGATTTGTTCCCGGAAGGCCTTCGCCTGCCGGCAGCCCTCGCGGAGCACCCAGCGGCCGATGTCGACGATCAGCCCGCTTTCCTCGGCGAACGGGATGAAGTCAAACGGCGGGATCAGCCCTCGCTCGGGATGGCGCCAGCGTACGAGCGCCTCGACGCCGGTCACGACCTCGTCCTGGAGACGGACGAGCGGCTGATAATGAAGCTCGAACTCCTCGCGCTCGAGCGCCCGCAGCAGGTCCGCGCGGAGCGCCAGCCGCGCCACTACCCGGTCGTGCATGGCGGGCTCGAACAGGCGGTAGCCGCCCTTGCCCTCCGCCTTGGCGATGTACATCGCAGCGTCCGCGTTGCGGATGAGCTCGTCGGCGTCGGTCGCGTTCCCCGGCTCGACAACCGAGATGCCGAGGCTGGCGCGGATGATCAGGTGGGTGTTGTCGAGCTCGAGCGGGCGGACGAGCGAGTCGAGGATGCGCTCGGCGGTCTCGACCGCCACCTGCGGGTCGTGGACATCTTCGAGCAGGATCGCGAACTCGTCGCCGCCGAAGCGCGCGGCGGTGTCGGCGGCCCGGACGCTCGCGGAGACGCGCTGGGCCACCTCGAGCAGGACCCGGTCGCCAGTGGCGTGGCCGAGGCTGTCGTTGACGGTCTTGAAGTCGTCGAGGTCGACGAACAGCACAGCCATCCCGATGCCGTCGCGGAGAATCCTCGCGACCGCGTGGCGGACGCGCTCGTTGAACAGCGCCCGGTTGGCGAGGTGGGTCACCGGATCGTGGAAGGCCTGGTGTGCGAGCTGCTCCTCGAACGCCTTGCGCTCCGAGACGTCGCGGCCGTTCAGCACGATCCCGCCGACCGCGGTGTCGCTGAGGAGGTCGGCGTGGAGGATCTCGAAGTGACGCAGGCTGCCGTCCTTGTGCGCGAGCAGGCAGTCGATCACCTCGGAGCGACCGGCTCCGCCGGCGCCGTCGGTGAGGCGGCGCAGCAGACGCCCCTGCTCATCGGGGTGCAGCAACTGCTCGAACGGGCGGCCGGTGACCTCCTCGACCGTGTAGCCGAGCACGCGCTCGATCGACGGGCTCTGATAGAGGACCGTGTTGCCGGCATCGAGCACCGTGATCAGGTCGCTCGAGTTCTGGACAAGCGTCGCGAACCGCGCCTCGCTGGCCTGCCGGTGGACCTCGGCCGAGAGCTCGGCGCTGCTCAGGGCCAGCGCAACCTGGTGAGCCAGCGTCCGAAGCGCGTATCGCGTCTCCTCGTCGTCGGCGGCCTCGCCGGCGAGGATCAGCAGAAGGCCGGCGCCCGCGGGCTCCGCGGGACGGAGCTCGAGCAGCAGGACGGGGTCGTCACCGGCGGGCAGGCGCAGCTCCGCGCGCGCGCCGGCCGGAAGCTTCAGCATGCCGCTGGCGCCCGAGTCGTGCAGGTATCCCGACGCTTCGGCCGAGATCGCCCAGTCGGTCAGGGCGCCGTCTTCGTCGAGCGCCATCACCCGCTCCTGGTCGCCGAAGGTCCGGCACACGCGCGCGTCGACGCGGGCCTCGCCGAACTCGGCGACCGCCTGAAGGGCAGCGCTGACGACGTCCTGCGGATCGCTTGCCGCCACCAGCAGACCGCCGGCGGCGCTCAGCGCGCGCTCGCGCGCCACCGACTTCTCGCGCTGGCGCACCAGACCGGTCATGCGTGCGACGACCAAAGAGAACATCACCGCGGAAGCACCGACGATGAACAGCAGGTCCCAGTTGCGCATCGGGATCACCTTGACGATCTCGAGCGCGGGGGCGATCAGGGTCGCGCCGGCGAGCAGCGCCAGCCGCAGCGGCGTGAGCCGGGGCTGGCGATCGACCTCGACGTCGGACAGCTCCTGCATCGATGGATGGAGTGCCGCCGCACCCCAGAACAGGTAGAAGAAGATCCACCCCGCGTCCAGCCATAGCTGATGGTTGTAGACGTTGTGCAGGGTCAGCACGCCGTAGGTGTCGTCGGTGACCAGCATCGAGACGATCCCGGCGATCAGCAGGTAGAAGGCCGGCCGGCGCTTGCCGGCGTCCACGGCCATCCGGATTCCGGCGGCCAGCAGGATGATGTCCCCCATCGGGTAGCCGATCGAGACGAGCTTCGGCACCAGCCCGAGCGTGCTGTCGTGGACGTAGGGGGCGATCAGGATGATCCCGGAGACCAGGGCCAGCCCCAGGGTCATGATCAGGGCGTCGACGGCGCCCGGGCCGTCGGCTCGCTGGGTGCGACGACGGACGAGAAGCATGATCCCGACCATCAGGACCGGATACATCGTCAGGTACACCGCGTCGCCGAACGACGGGAACGGCACCGCGACGTTGACCAGGATCCGGATGCTGTACGTGTAGACGTCGCCGACCCAGAACAGGAACACGCCCAGGACGAACAGCCACCACGCCGCCCGGGCGCGCGGCTGGTGGAAGCGGATGCCGGCGACCATCGCGAGCAGGCCATAGAGCCCGAGGCCGTTGATCACGAGCGGGCTGCCCTTGAGCGGCGGCACGAGCACGTAGAGTCCGGTCAAGAACGCGCCGAATGCGAGGAATACCCACCAGAGGTGGCGTCGGTCGGCGGCGGTTTTGAGAGGCGAGGCGGACATCGTCTGACCCCTTAGTCGCCCGCGACGCGCTGAAGCTTGAAGCGCTCGGCGACTTCGCCTAGAACGACGCACAGGTGGTCGACCTGTTCGTCGGTGTTCGCTGCGGTGAGCTGGAGGCGGAACCCGATCTCGTCGCGCGGGACGAGCGGATAGACCGCCATCGTCACGTAGATGCCGCGGTTGAACAGCATGTCGCCGACCTCGGCGACGCTGTCGGGGTCGGCGAGCGGCACCTCGATGATCGGGAACCCGGAGTGGTTCGGGGAGTAGACGCCGAGCTCCCCGAGCCGGTGCAGGACGCGCGCGGTGAGGTGGTGGAGCTTGCCGCGGAGCTGATCGCCGCGGACGTCGTTGACGCGGAGGCCCTCGAGTACGGTGGCGAGCGAGGCCACGGGCGACGGGCCCGAATAGAGGTAGGGGGGCGCCGCGGTCTTGAGCACCTGCTTGAGCGCCGTCGGGCATGAGATGAACGCGAGCAGCGACGAGTAGGCCTTCGAGAAGCCGCCGACGAGGACGACGTTCTCGTAGCCCTCGCCGACGTGCCGGACGATGCTGTTGCCGCGGACGCCGTAGTCGCACGGCTCGTCCGGCGAGCGCTCGCCGATCACGCCGAAGCCGTGCGCGTCGTCGACGTAGAGGATCACGTCGTGCTCACGGGCCAGCGCGGCGAACGCGGTGAGGTCCGGAGCGTTCCCGGTCATGCTGTTGACGCCGTCGATGCAGATGATCCCGGGGCGCCGCCAGCTCGAGTCCCGCAGGAGCGCCTCGAGATGGTTGAGATCCTCATGCGCGAACCGCTGGATCGCGGCGCCGCGGGCCTGGGCCAGGGCGCAACCGTCGTAGATCGTCTTGTGGGCGCGGCTGTCCAGGAACACCGTGCCGCCGCCGGCGAGGACCGGAATCACCGACATGTGGATGTGGGTGATCGTCGGCAGCAACAGGCTGTCCTCGGCGCCCAGCAGCTCGGTGAGCCTGTCCTCGATCTCCTGGTACAGGACCGGGCTGCCGAGGAGACGAGACCAGCTCGGATGCGTGCCCCAGCGCTTGAGATAGCCGGGGACCGCATCGATGATCTCCTCGTCGAGATCGAGCCCGAGGTAGTTGCACGACGCGTAGTCGGTGAGCCACTGCTTGCCCACGCGGATCTGGCGGCCATCGATCTCGTCGATGACGGCGTCGAGCATGCGATGGGAGTACTGGAGCCGGGCTAGATCTTCGGTCGAGCGGATCCACCGCTCGAGCCAGCGATCGTGCTGGCGCTCGCCCCAGCGAAGCGCGCGCCGCGGATCGAGCGCCGCGGGCGCAGCGGACCGCGGCCGGTCAGGCCGGGGACGCAGGGACGCCTCGGTGCCATCTGTGCCACGCATTCAGCCCGCTTATCGGACGATTGACCGGCTACTGAAGCTTTGGGAAGGGCCGCTGGCCGCGTGCGAATGTCAGAATCCAGACCATTACGCGGCGCGACGGTCTGGCGACTGCACGTCGCCGTGCACGATCGTGCGATCGCGACCGGCGTGCTTGGCGGCGTAAAGGGCTTCGTCGGCGCACCCGATCGACGCCTGAGCATCGAGGTCGTGGGCGAATCCGCAGACACCGGCGGACACCGTGACCACGACGCCATCGGGCAATCTGAGCGCTGCGGGCCTCGGTCGCGAGCTGCTGGGCGACCTCCGCCAGGACGCGATCCCCGGACTGGTGGCGGTGGGTGTCGTTGACGTGCTTGAAATGGTCGATGTCGAGCACGGCGAGCGTAGCCAGGCGGGACAGCGCACGTTGCTCCTCCTCGCGCTGGACGCGCTCGGTCACGTCTCGGTACGCGTATCGGCGCTCGACGACGGCGCCGGCGACCGCGAGCACAAGCTCGAGCCGGCGATTACGGAGCGCTGCCCAGATGACCGGCAGCAGCACGAGTGTGCCGTATCCGCCGACGACCCGGCCGACCCCGGCGCGCAGGAGCGCCACCGACCTTTGCGTACCTCGTATCTCGGCCGAGGCACCCACGAGCCTTAGGCGGCGTGGCCCGGAGTCAGTAGGCCGTGCAGCGGGAGCGGTGGCGCGGCACGGCCTTGTAGCGCGCCTCCTGGCCGCGGTGCCACAGGAGCGCGTCGATATCCGCCGCCAGCGCGCCGGCGCGCTGCTCGGTGAGAAGCTCGACCGTATGCAGCGCACAGGCGCGGATCTCGATCTCCTCGGGCGAGTCGTGCTCGATCAGCTCGCCCCGGTCGATTCGGTCCAGGAGTTCCTCGTCGTAGGTGAGGAGGGCGTCCACCCGCAGGACGTGGGGAACCAGGTTGTCGGCGAACATCGTCAGCCGGTCCAGGTCGCGGAAGGCGGCGACCCCCGAGCGTGCCAGGTCGGCGGCCACGATCTGCGCGCGCTTGAGGAACGGCACCTCGAGCCCGTCGTAGCGCGAGGTGTCCGCGAACGAGTCCCACGTCGCCAGGCCCTCGACCAGCGCGACCGCCGAGCTTCCGGCCGCGTCCGAGACGGCGGCGAACCGCCCGCCGTGGTCGTCCGCCACGTGTTGCCCGAGGTCGTTGAGCGAGCTCGTGAAAAGCCCCATCAGCTCGTGGTCGGGGTCCTGGCCGAGCGTGTTCGCGATCTCGTGGGCGTCGATGGTGGCGAGCTCGGCTGCGCTCCACGGCCCGTCGGCTGCGAACCGGTCGCGGACGCGGGTCGCGACCGTGTAGTAACCCGAGCGGCCGTCGCGCTTTCGCAGGGTGGGGAACCAGCCCGAGCCGAAGTTGATCGCGTCGAGCGTCAGCCAGAATGCCGTGAGCTCCTCACGCGTGCCGGTGGTCAGGTGGGCGTCGGGGTCCGGCTCGGGGGCGGGAAGATCGACCGGGAGGGTCCCGATGTAGGCAGACGTTCGGTCGTGGTCGACCCGCACGTAGCGGGCGGTTTCAGAGACGGTCTGGCAGGACGATCGAAGCCGGGTCAGGAGGTCGCTCACAGCCGGAAAGGATGACTGTCAGGGCGGAGGCGACGACCACTGCCCCCGCTACCGTTGAAGATCGATCCATGGCCGACACCGCCACCGAGCTCGAGGCCCTTCTCTCCGGCCTGAACGACCCCCAGCGGGAGGCCGTCACGTACGGCGAGGGGCCGCTGCTCATCCTGGCCGGCGCCGGGTCGGGCAAGACCCGCGTGCTCACTCACCGGATCGCGTATCTGGTCGCGACCGACGCGGCCAAACCGAACGAGATCCTCGCGATCACGTTCACGAACAAGGCGGCGGGGGAGATGCGCGACCGCGCCGAGCTGCTGGTCGGCCGCCGGGTCCGCGCGATGTGGGTGATGACGTTTCACGCCGCCTGCGCCCGGATGCTCCGTGCCCACGCCGACAAGCTCGGGTACACACGCCGGTTCACGATCTACGACCAGGCGGACGCGCGCCGGCTGATCAAGCGCTGCCTGGACGAGCTCGGGATCGACCCCAAGCGGTTCACGCCGGGGTCGATCCACAACCAGATCTCCGACGCCAAGAACAAGCTCCGCGACGCGGATTCGTATGCGCAGATGGTGGGCTCGTTCTTCGAGCAGACGGTGGCGGACGTTTACCGGGCCTACGAGCGCGAGCTGCACCGCATGAACGCGATGGACTTCGACGACCTGCTGGTCCGCGCGGTCAACGTGCTCGAGCTGTTCCAGGAGGTGCGCGACCAGTACGCGGGCACGTTCCGCCACGTGCTTGTCGACGAGTACCAGGACACCAACCACGCCCAGTACCGCTGGCTCCAGCTGCTGGCCGAGGAGCGGCGGAACCTGATGGTCGTCGGCGACGACGCCCAGTCGATCTACGGCTTCCGTGGCGCCGACATCCGGAACATCCTCGAGTTCGAGGACACGTTCCCCGACGCCCACGTGGTCAAGCTCGAGCAGAACTACCGCTCGACGCAGACGATCCTCGATGCGGCGAACGCGGTCATCCGCAACAACCGCGGGCAGAAGCCGAAGTCGCTGTGGACGGATCTCGGGCCGGGCGATCCGATCAAGGTCCGCGAGCTCGAGGACGAGCACGCTGAGGCGCGGTTCGTCACCGGCGAGGTCCAGCGACTGCTCGACGAAGGAGTGTCACGCGCCGAGGTCGCGGTGTTCTACCGGACCAACGCCCAGTCGCGCGTGCTCCAGGACACGCTCGTGCGCGCGGACATCCCGTATCAGGTGATCGGGGGCACCAAGTTCTACGAGCGCGCCGAGATCAAGGACGCGGTCGCATACCTGATCACCCTGATCAATTCGCAGGACGCCGGCGCGTTCACCCGGATCGTCAACTCGCCGCGCCGCGGGATCGGCTCGACGTCGATGTCGCGGCTCCTCGCGTTCTCCAACACCACCGGGATGTCGATCTGGGACGCGGCGTCCGAGCCCGAGCAGGTGCCGGGGCTGGGCGGGCCGGCGGTCAAGGCGTTCAAGCGATTCATGTCGACGATGCACACGCTGCGCGAGCGCGCCGAGTCGCGGCCGGCGATCGCGGAGTTGCTCAAGGAGGTCCTCCAGGAGACCGGGTACCTCGAGGCGCTCGAGGCCGAGCGCACGATCGAGGCGCAGGGACGGCTCGAGAACCTCGAGGAGTTGATCAACGTTGCAGCCGAGTACGACAACCTTTCGGAGGCCGATCCGGCGCGCGAACCGTCGCTGGCCGACTTCCTCGAGCAGATCGCGCTGATCTCCGATGCGGACGATCGCAGCGACGACGACGGGCTGGTCACGCTGATGACTCTGCACAACGCCAAGGGTCTCGAGTACCCGATCGTGTTCATGATCGGGTGCGAGGAAGGCGTGTTCCCACACTCGCGGGCGCTCGACGAGGGCGACCTCGAGGAGGAGCGCCGCCTCTGCTACGTGGGCATCACGCGCGCGCAGCGCGACCTGTACCTGACGTACGCCCGCACCCGCAGCGTGTTCGGCGCCCGCAGCTTCGGCGCGCCCAGCCGGTTCATCGGCGAGATCCCCGAGGCGCTGACCGACAGCGACCAGCAACGGCCGCGCGGCCTCGCCGGTGTCCGCGCCCGCGCGACGACCTGGACCGTGGGCGCCGGCGACGCCGGCCCGTCGTGGGATGCGCAGGAGCCGGCGCCCGCGGCGTTCAGGCTCGGCGAGGACGTCAGCCATCCGAAATTCGGCGAAGGCGTCGTGACCGGGCTCGAACCCGGTGGGATCGTCGTGATCCGGTTCAGCAAGGACCACTCCGAGCGCAAGATGGTCGCGGATCTCGCGCCGATCTCAAAGCGCTAGGTCTCCGCGATCCTTTAGGGTCACGCCCCGCATGACCGCGACGATCATCGATGGCAAGGAAGTTGCCGCGCGGGTGCGCGGCGAGGTGGCGCGCGACGTGGGGGAGTTCCGCGAGCGCACCGGGGGCGCGCCCGGCCTCGCCACGATCCTGGTCGGCGATGACCCCGCGTCCGCCGTGTACGTCGCGAACAAGCGCAAGGCGTGCGCCGAGGTAGGGATCGTCGACTTCCACCAGCACCTTCCGGCCGACGCGAGCCAGGACGACGTCGCGGCGGTGATCGAGGACGGCAACGGCAATCCGGAGGTGAGCGGGATCCTGCTCCAGCTGCCCGTACCGAAAGGGTTGAACGGCAAGGAGCTGACGGCATTGATCGAGGCCGACAAGGACGTCGACGGCCTCACCCACGTGAGCGCAGGGAGGCTGATGCAGGGCGCACCGGGGCTGCGGCCGTGCACACCCCTCGGGGTGATGGAATTGCTCGACTCGTACTCGGTGGCGCTCGAGGGCGCCGAGGCTGTCGTCGTCGGGCGCTCGGATCTGGTTGGGAAGCCGGTGGCGTTCCTGCTGCTCGAGCGCAACGCGACCGTGACCATGTGCCACTCGCGCACGCGCGATCTCGCCGGCGTGTGCTCGCGCGCCGACGTGCTGGTCGCGGCGATCGGCCGGCCCGAGATGATCGGGGCCGAGTTCGTGAAGCCGGGCGCCGCCGTCATCGACGTCGGGATAAACCGCACCGACGACGGCCTCAGAGGCGATGTGCAGTTCGAGCCGGTCGCGGCCAAAGCGGGATGGATCACGCCGGTGCCCGGCGGGGTCGGGCCGATGACGATCGCGATGCTGCTCCGCAACACGCTCACCGCGGCTTCGCTGCAGGCCGGCTTGCGCTAGCCGGAAGGAGCCCGGCTCCCGACGTCGAACGGAGGCCCGTGGAGAACCAGGTCCGCAAGCTCGGCCTCGAGCGTCTGTCCCGTGACGACTGGACGATCATCGCCGTGGCGGGGCTGTTGGTGCTCGATCTGCTCGTGCTGCCTTGGTTCTCGTTCGGCGCAACGATCACCGTGGGGTCGGCCACGCTCTCGATCGGCGGCTCGGCCTCGGCGGTCGACGCGCCCGACGCGTGGCTCGGCGTGCTCGCGTTGATGGCCTCGGCCTTCCTGCTCGCCGATCTCGCCACCGAGCGGCTGTCGCCGCACACGCGCCTCCCGACCGTGGCCGGCGACCGGATCACCGGCCGGTACGCGCTGGCCTGCACGACCGCGGGACTGCTCGTGGTCAAGTTCGTGCTTCATCTGGGCCGCTTCGGCGAGCTCGCCCTCGGGTTCTGGACGGCTCTGCTCCTGGTCGCGGGCCTCCTGGTCCTGACCCGCCGGGCTCGCATCGCGGCGTCGGCCTCGCCGACGCCGTCGGCGACCGGCCACAAGGCGCAGAAGCCAGCGAAGACGGCCACCGAGCCGAGCCCAGAACCCGGGCCGACCGTCTAGCCTCCCGGTCAATGGACCTCGATGCTTCGCGTCTGCGGCGCGGCGAGATGCTCGCGGGCGCGAGCGCGGTGCTGCTGGCCATCTTCCTGGTCGGGGGCAAGTGGTACGGCACCGCGAGCGCAAACGGCCCGACGCGGACCGGCTGGCAGGCGCTCACCGACCTGCGGTGGCTGATGTTGGTGACGATCGTCGCGGCGGCCGGGCTGGTGTTCGTGCAGGTGACCCGCCGCGCTCCCGCGATCCCGGTGACGATGAGTCTGGTCGTGATGCTGCTCGGGATCGTGACCGTGTTGGCGCTGATATACCGCGTCCTGATCAACCCGCCCGCGCATCAGGAGGCCGGCGCCTACCTGGGCCTGCTGTTCGCGATCGGGATCATGTGCGGGGGCTATTTCTCGCTTCGCCAGGAGGGCGTCGCCCGCCGGGACGCGCGGACCGAGATCCCGATCGTCCGGCCGACCGCGAGCAACGAATCCTAAGTCGCGGGCCCTAAAATGGCTCGATAGATGCTCGATCGTGACCAGGTTCTTCATGTGGCTCGGCTCGCGCGACTTGACCTGAGCGATGACGAGGTCGAGCGGATGTCGGTAGAGCTGTCCAACGTGCTCGAGCACATCGAGAAGATCGGCGAACTCGATCTCGACGGGGTGCCGCCGACCTCGCACGTCGTTGACGTGGTCAACGCCCTGCGGCCCGACGAGCCCGAGCCGTGCCTCCCGGCCGAGGTGGCGCTCGCGTCAGCCCCCGAGCCGCTGCACGGTGGCTTTGGCGTCCCCAGCCCCGGCGCGGCGTGAGCGAGCTCATCGAACTGACGGCGGCCGCCGCAGCCGAGCGGATCCGCGCCCGTGAGATCGATCAGGCCGAGCTGTTCGAGGCGTACCGCGAGCGGGCCGCCGCCGACGAGCTCAACGCATTTACATGGGTCGCCGACGCCCAACCGGACGGCAACTCGTACCCCGAGACGCCGCTCGGCGGCGTGCCGGTCGCGGTCAAAGACCTGTTCTGCACCGAAGGAGTGCCAAGCCAGTCGGGCTCGAAGATCCTCGAGGGCTACCGCCCGCCCTACACCGCCACCGTCGTCGAGAAGCTGGCGCAGGCGGGTGCACCGCTGCTGGGTAAGACCAACCAGGACGAGTTCGCGATGGGCTCCTCGAACGAGAACTCGGCGTTCGGTCCCGTGTTCAACCCCTGGGACCGCGCCCGGGTACCGGGCGGCTCCTCAGGCGGCAGCGCGGCCGCCGTGGCCGCCGGTCTCGCCCCATGGGCGATCGGCACCGACACGGGCGGATCGATTCGCCAGCCGGCGGCGCTGTGCGGGATCGTGGGGTTCAAGCCGACGTACGGCGCCTGCTCGCGCTACGGGATGATCGCGTTCGCGTCCTCGCTCGATCAGGCCGGTCCGCTGACGCGGGACGTGATGGACGCGGCGCTGATGCTGCGCCACATGGTCGGCCGCGATCGCCGCGACTCCACCTCGCTTGATTACCCCGGAGAGATCGCGCTGCCACGGGCCGAGGACCTGAACGGCATCCGGCTGGGCATACCCGAGGAGCTGGTCGGGAGCGACGCGGGCGTCGAGCCGGGCGTGAGCGCGAGCTTCGACGCGACGCTGAGGCTCGCGGAAGAGCTCGGCGCCACCGTCGAGCCGTGCCAGCTCCCACACGCTTCGCATGCGTTGTCGGCCTACTACCTGGTCGCACCGGCGGAGGCGTCGTCCAACCTCGCCCGGTTCGACGGAGTCCGCTACGGGCTGCGAGTCGACGGCGACGCCGACCTGACCACGATGTACAGCCGCACGCGCGAGGTGGGCTTCGGACCGGAAGTCAAGCGCAGGATCATGCTCGGCACCTACGCGCTCTCGAGCGGCTACTACGACGCGTACTACGGGACCGCGCAGAAGGTGAGGACGAAGATCGCCGAGGACTTCGCGACCGTGTTCGACCGGTTCGACTTCATCGTGACGCCGACCAGCCCGTGGACCGCGTTCGAACTCGGCTCGAAGACCCACGATCCGCTCGCGATGTATCTGAACGACTTCTGCACGGTCCCGATGTCGCTGGCCGGAACGCCCGCGATCTCGATCCCGTCGGGGCTGAGCGAGGGCCTCCCGGTGGGATTCCAGCTCGCCGGCCCGGCGTTCAGCGAGAGCCGTCTGCTCGACGCCGCGTACGCGCTCGAGCGCGCGATCGGCTTCGATGGGAGCGGGCCAATGACGGGCAACGGAGGTAGCGCGGGATGACGGTCTACGAGCCCGTTATTGGCTTGGAGATCCACGTGCAGCTGAGCACGCGGACGAAGATGTTCTGCGGCTGCGAGCTGTCGTTCAACGACCCGCCAAACACTCACACCTGTCCGGTCTGTCTGGGGCTCCCCGGAGCGCTGCCCGTGGTCAACGAGCGCGCGATCCACTACGGGATCATGATCGGGCTCGCGCTCGGCTGCGACATCGCCGAGCGGTCGCTGTTTCACCGGAAGAACTACTTCTATCCGGACCTTCCCAAGGGCTACCAGATCTCTCAGTACGACGTCCCGCTGTGCCTCGGTGGCCACCTCGACGACGTGCGCATCCACCGCGTCCACCTCGAGGAGGACGCGGCCAAGCTCAACCACCTGGGGACAAGCGGCCGGATCCACGGGGCGGACCGAAGCTGGGTCGACTTCAACCGGGGCGGCACGCCGCTGGTCGAGATCGTGACCGAGCCGGACCTACGCTCCCCCGAGCAGGCGCGCGAGTGGCCGGCGCTGCTGCGCACGACGCTCCGCCAACTCGGAGTCTCGGACGTGAACATGGAGGAGGGGTCCCTGCGCGTCGACGCGAACGTGTCCGTGCGGCCGGTCGGCTCGACCGAGCTCGGGACCAAGACCGAGCTCAAGAACATGAACTCGTTCCGCTTCCTCGAACGCGGGGTGAAGGCGGAGATCGCGCGGCAGATCGCGCTGCTCGAGTCGGGCGAGGCGGTCGAGCAGGAGACTCTTCATTACGACCCGGCGAGCAACACGATCACGTCGCTCCGCTCCAAGGAGGAGGCGCATGACTACCGCTACTTCCCCGAGCCCGACCTGGTGCCGCTGGTCGTGACCGACGAGATGCTGGCCGCCGCTCGTGTGGATATGCCCGCGGAGCTGCCCGTCGAGCGCGCCGCCCGGTTCGAGCAGGAGCTCGGGCTGAACGCCGACACGGCGTGGCTGTTCGCGCGTCGGACGGATCTCGGCGACTACTTCGAGCGGGCGCTCGCGGCCGCGGGTGGCAACGGCGAGCCGGTCGAGCTGTCGAACTGGATCCCGCAGCTCGCCGAGCGGATCGGCACGGAGGCGGACCCCGCCGGCAGCAACGTCGCTCCCGAGAGCCTCGCGGCGCTCGCGACGATGGTCAAGGCCAGGGAGGTCAGCCGGGACGCCGCGCGCGAGGTGCTGACGCGGCTCGTCGAGGAGGGCGGGGACCCGCGCGCGATCGTCGAGCGCGAGGGCCTCGGTGCCCTGACGGCCGAGGACGACGGGCTCGGCCAGATCGTCGACCGCGCGATCGCCTCCGATCCGGCCGCCGCCGAGCAGGTGCGCTCCGGGAACATGAGGGCGATCGGGCCGCTCGTCGGATACGTGATGCGTGAGACCAAGGGCCGCGCCGACGGGGGCGAGATCACCCGGCTGATCCGGGAACGTCTCGGCGAGTAAAGACGAGCTCTAATTCAGCCGGCGCGAAAGCCTGCGGACCACGAAGCCGCCGGTCAGGAGCGCGCCACCGCCGGCTACGAGCAGGACGACGTCGAGCCCAGTGAAGGGCAATGTCCCCGCCGAGGTAGTCGCGGTGGTCGAACCGTTGCCGGTGCCGGCCGTTCCACTACTCACTGAGTCGCATGTCTGTGGCCCGTAGGCCTGGCACGTGGAGCTGCCCCCAGAGGCGAGCGCGGCGCTAGGAACAAGCACCAAGACGAGAACCACCCCTACCAGCGCTGAGATGCGTTTCATGAATCCCTTCGTTCGTCGCGAAGTCGCAGAACAGTGCACAACTCTACATGAACCTCCCGACAGCGCGCAAGCGCTAATCAACGCTCGGCAAATTCTCGAAATCCGAGAAGTCCTCAGAATAATTGCCAATTTCGGAGTTACTGCACCAGCGTCAGCATCGCTAACACCGCCGCCGGGGCCAGGGGATGGGGCCCGTCGACGCCGCGGAGCGCGTCCTCGATCGCGGGCTCCCGGGAGTTGATCGAGGCGGCCATCGCGAGGTAGTGGCCGGCGAGATCAGGCTCCCCTAGGCCCGAGGCAGCGAGGCCAGCGCCGAGCCACGCATACCACCCCCCCGGGTCGCGGGAGATCGACTGACGGAAGCGCCGGAGCGCCTGGGCGTATTGACCCGTCTGCAGCGCGATTGTGCCGCCGATCCGCCCCGGGTCTGGGCTCAGTGGGTTGAGGTCGGCCGCGGTGTTCAGGTCGGCCAGCGCCTGGTTCGGATCGCTATGGCGGACGTTGCTGGCGACCGATTCTTCGCGCACCGACAGGTAGGGGAACCCGAGCACGACCACCACGGCGACCAGCGCGAGCCCGGCGGCGGCGTCCGCGAGGATGCGCCGCGGCGACCGCCCCGAGGGGTCGCCTTGGACGGTGGTCCGCGCCGGCGGGTCGCCGCCCTCCGGCGCCCGCCCCGACGGGCCGCGCTCCACGGGGGCCCGTCCGAGCGCTCCTGCCATCCCCAGGAACCCGAGTGCGGGGCCGCTCAGCGCCGGCATCTCCCAGAACCAGTCGATCGACCCGTGGATGACCCAAACCACGAGCGGCAGCAGCGCGGCCCCGGCGACTGCTCGCGTCAGATCGCTTGCGCCGGACCGGCGCCGGGCGCGGAGCGCCGCGATGATCGCCGCCACCAGGAACACGGCGAACAGAGCAAACCCGATGATTCCGGTGTGTGCGAGGAGGCGGATCTCGAGGCTGTGCGTCCAGGCCGGCTCCTGGTTGATCCGGCGATGGATCACGTAGTAGTTGTCGAAGTTGTCCTGACCGAGGCCCCCAATCGGGTGGGCCAGGAAGGCGTCGAGCGCGACCCGCCAGTAGTCGTAGCGCCCGCTTCCGACGACGCCGAAATTACTGGTGGCCACGGTCTCGGTGGACGCGTGGACGAACCCGTTCCATTGCCGGTTAACGAACGCGAACGGGTGCCCCTTGGTCGCCACGACGACGCCGGCGCACCCGCCCGCGATCGCGATGACCGCCGCCGCCGCCGCGATCTGGCGCTGCCGGGTTTGAGACAGGCTGGGAACGCGGCCCAGCTGATCGGCCCAGGCGACCAGCGTGGCGAGGACAAACACGATGGCGCACAGCACCAGCGCCAGCTCGCCGGCGTCCTTGGCCGCATGGTTCAGCGCCTCGCCGGCGGCACTCTTGTAGACCGCGAGCAGGCGATGCAGGGGCACCAATGTGGCCAGGATCGGGAGCGCGGCCGCGACGGCGACGCGGAGGCGGTCGCGCACCAGCACGAGCGCGACGATCAGCACGAGCGGCAGGGTGAACAACCAGCCGCGGCTCTCGACGATCAGCGTCAGCTGCAGGGACGCGCAGGCGATCGCGACCAGCAGCCCGCGAACTGGACCGGGCAACTCCCGACGCGGGGCCAGCGCGGTCGCGGTCAGCGCGTTGATCATGAACAGGGCCGCCGTCGCATTGAAGTAACCGGTCGGGGAGGCGAGGCGGCCGCCGATGATCAGGCTGGCAACGTGGTCGTCCGATGCCAGCCGGAACAGCAGCACGAACCCCACTACGCCGATGCCGACTACGAACGTCAGCAGTGCCAGCAGCGCCGACGGCGCACGCCACGGAATCGTCAGCATCACCGCGAACACGAGCAAGTAGAGCAGCGCCCGGTTGCTGCCGTTTAGCGCGTCCCCAGGCGAGTGCGCCCAGGTGATCGAGAGATACGACCACGCGACGTACAGGGCGAAGGCGGCGAGCGCGATTCGGGCGGGCCGATCGAGACGCAGCTCCAGCCACCCGAACCCGATCACGATCGCCGCGAACAGGCCGACGAGCACCAGCGCGCCCCAGTACCAGGTGTCGGCGTTGTACCCCCCGTCGTGCTCGGCCCACAGCACCATCAGGGCCACAACCGCGAGCCCGGGGATGAGCGCGGCAACGTGCGGGCGCAGCTTCCCTGCTTGACTCGCAGCCACCGCCGGATGATCCCACGTTGGCCGGAGCCCAGCCGCCGAAAGGCCTTTGGTAGATTCGCCCGATGCTGGACGGCACGGGGGACGTGGTCGAGCGCGAGCAACGGTTCTTCGACACGCAGGGCTGGTTGTACGTTCGTCTGCGTCTCGCCATCTGGCGCGCGATCGGTGAGTTCAACCGCAACGACGAGATCTACGAGTTGTGCGACCCGCTGCGCAAGCGCGTGCTCCTTTACGGCTGCGGACCCGCCAACGATGCCCGCCGGTTCGTCGACGCCGGCGCCGCGCACGTCGCCGGGATCGACATCTCGGAGGCGGAGATCGCGCGGGCTGAGGCGCATGCTCGCGCCGAAGGCTTCGCCGACCGGGTCGAGTTCCGCGCCGGCGACGCGCACGCCACCGGTTACGCCGACGACTCGTTCGACCTGATCATCGGCCTGGCCATCATTCACCACCTCGACGTCCCCCGCGCGCTGGCTGAGGTCCGCCGCATCCTACGTCCGGACGGGCGCGCGGTGTTCCTGGAGCCGCTCGCCCAGAACCCGTTGCTGCGGCTCGGCCGCTGGTTGACGCCGGCGGCGCGCACACCGGATGAGCACCCGCTGACGGTCCGCGACTGGCGGCTGTGCGCGCAGACATTCCCGGGCTTCTCACACCGGGAGGTGGAGCTGACCAGCATCCCCATGATGCCGCTCAATCTGTTCCTGCCGCGCGCCTGGCAGCGTCCGCTGGCCCGTTCGGTTAGTTCGTTTGACGACCGGATGCTCGAGCGTCACCCACGAGTGCGAAAGTACGCCCGCACAACGTTTCTCGTACTCGAGTGAAATACATCGGTACGAGTGCCGGCGAGGAAGACCGCGGTGCCGGCGGTGGGAGCGAGAGCATCGTCGCGAGCTCCGCATATTCGTTCGCGGCACAGATGGCGACGGCCGCGTTCACCGCCGTCCTGACGCTGTTCCTGGTCCGGGTGCTCGGACCCACTCAGTACGGCACGTTCGCGCTCGCGATCGGCTTCGGCGCGATCATCGCGCTCCCGGCCGACCTGGGCATCTCCTCCTCGACGGCTAGGTTCGTCGCCGACCATCGGGGCGACCGGCGCGCGATCGCCTGGTTGCTAGCCGACGCGGTGCGGCTGAAGGTGATCGCGTCGGGGATCGCGTGCGTCGCGCTCATCGTCCTGTCCGGGCCGATCGCGTCGGCTTACAACGCGCCGCTGACGTGGCCGTTGCGCGCGGTCGCGGTGGCGGTGTTCGGCCAGAACCTGATGTTTCTGTTCGAAGGCGCGTTCGTGGCGGATCGCCGGGTCGCCACCGACGTTCGTATGGTGTTCGGGGAGAGCGTGGCCGAGTTCTCGGCGTCGATCGTGCTCGTGCTGACGGTTGGCGGCGCGCTCGGCGCGACCACCGGGCGCGCGGTCGGATACGTCTGCGGCGGAGCGTTCGCGATGGTTCTCGGCGCGCGCGCGTTCGGCTGGCCGGCAGCGTGGCGCAGGCGTGGGCGGCGGTCGTTCAGACGCCGTATCGGCGCCTACGCGCTGCCGTTGATCCTGGTGGATAGCGCGAACACCCTGTTTTCCGCGATCGACGTACTGCTGATCGGCGCCTACCTCACGGCCGACAAGGTCGGGCTGTTCAGTGCCCCATATCGGCTGCTGCTGCTGCTCGCGTACCCGGGGACCGCCGTGGCCAACGGGGTGGCACCGCGCATGTCCCGTGGGAGCGACAACGTGCCGAACGGCGTCGCGCTCGAACACGGACTCCGCGGACTGATCGTGTGTCAATCACTGGTTGTCGCGCCGCTGCTCGTGTGGGCGCAGCCGATCGTCCGGATACTGCTCGGCAGCAGCTACGCCGGATCGGTCACGACACTGCGAGTGCTGTCGATATCGGCTTACCTGGGCGGGTTCGCGCCACTCGTGTCGCTGTCGGCGAACTACCTCGGCGACGCGCGGCGCCGCGTACCCCTGATGGTCGGCGCCGCGCTCCTGAACGCGGCGATCGACGTCGTCCTGATCCCGCGCATCGGCATCGTCGCAGGAGCGATCGGCACCGCGGCGGCGCTCCTGGTGATGGTCGCCGGGCACGTTCAGATCTGCCGCCGGCATCTCGAGTTGCGCCTCGGCTGGCTGGCTTGGAGCGCCTTCCGGGGCCTGCTTGCGGCGGCCGCGATGGGCGCCATCCTGTTCGCCGCCGGTACGGATCCCTCGATCTCGATCATGATCATCGGAGGGGCGGCCAGCATCGCGGTGTTCTTCGCGATCCTGCTGCTCGCCGGGGAACTGACGATCGCCGAGATGGAGGGCGCGTGGCGCTGGCTAGGTCGACTTGCGCCCGCGCGCCGCTGACCCCGGGTGAGGAGACCCGGCGGCCGCCACCACCCTCTACGCTCGCGCGGGTGTACATCCTGCACTGTGCCGACTATGCCGGACCTTACGCGGGTTCGTTCGTGCCGATGCTTCGTGCCGCCGCGGAGGAGGCGAACCGCCGAGGTCACGCCACCGGCTTCCTGTTCTCCGAGGTGGCTCGCGACCGCCCGTGGCTCCCCGAGCTTGAGGCGGTCGGCGAGGTGTACTTTGTCCGGGCCAGCCGGAACCGGATGACCGACGCCGGGCCGGCCGTGCGCCGTCTGCGAGCCGTCCTCCGCGTCCACCCCGGACCGGCCGTGCTCCACACACACTTCTCGACGTTCGACATCCCGGCCGCGCTGGTCGGGCTGCGCCGGCGCGACGTGGCCGTGTTCTGGCACGAGCACACGCCGCTGAGCGGAGCACCACACACGCGGTTGCGGAACGCGTTCCGCTACGGGTGCGTGGGCACTCTTGTGGAACGGATCCTGTGCGTGAGCCCCGATCTGCGCCGTGACCTGCGCGCGCGTGGCGCTCCCGAGCGTAAGCTGTGCGACTTCCCGAACGCGATCGACACGAAGCGTTTCACGCCGATCACGACGTCCGATCAGGCGGTCGCACGGGCCGAGCTCGGGCTGACCGAGGCGAATCGGGTCATCCTTCATTTCGGCTGGAATTGGCATCGCAAGGGCGGCGACCTGATGCTGGATGCCGCGGATCGGCTCGAGTCAGACCGGACGCTGGTCATCCTCACCGTGCTCGGGGAGGACCGGACGATGGAGTCCGAGAGCCGGCTAGAGCGCAGCCGTGTGGTGCGCGTGGTCGCGCCGACGAGCGACGTCCGGCGACTGTACGCGGCCGCCGATGTGTTCCTCAGCTGCAGCCGCGCCGAGGGGATGCCGTTCGCGGTCATGGAGGCGCTCGCGTGCGGAGTGCCGGCGGTCGCCACCGCGCTGCCGATCCAGCGCGCGCTGCTCGGCGGCCTCCCCGGCGCAGCCGTCGTTGCCGAGGATCCCGAGGCGATCGCCGCCGCGATCACGGCGATCCTGTCGCTTGACGAGCGTGAGCGGAGCGAGCACGCACGGCTCGCGTCCGAGCGGATCGAGTCGGAGTTTGCGCTCGGCGCGTGGGCCCGGCGTCTCGTCGATCTGTACGAGAGCTACGCGCGGTAGCGGCGGCCGGGCGTTCAGCGACGCCGCTTGTGGCGCTTGTGCTTACGGTTGTGCCGGCGCGCATCGCGTGAGAGCCGTGTCTGCTCAGGGGACACGGGGCACGTCCCCTGCTGCACGCAAGCCGCGATCACGCGGAGCTTCGCCGAGTTGATCGGCACGCCGGCCACCATCCAGAAGCCGGAGCCGCTCGGGACGCCGCCAAAGCTCTGGAGCGCGTCGGCCATCAGCGGGGGCTCACCGAGACTGGTGAACGACACGTCGTCCTGACTATCGAGCTCGAGCGCCTGGTTGTCGTCGCCGCCATTGGTGTCGTTGATGTACATCCCGTAGCGAGCCATCGCCCGCATGATTGCCTGCTGCCACGCCGGTGCCCCGGTCGCGGCGATCTGCGCCGGCGTCATGTTGAGCTGTAGCAGGTCGCCCATTTGGAGCGCACCGATGGCGTCCTGCTCGACCAAACTGCAAGCCAGGCCCCACGGACCCTGCGCGGGCCAGACGTAGCCGTCGGTGCACGGGACGCTGATCGCGAGCGCGTGGTTGATCGATTCCGCCTGAAGCTCCTCCGGCCGGATCACGCCTCCGAGCAAGCCGAAGCTGCCCGCGTCCGCGTTGCCGCCCAGGCCGGTGGCTTCCGTACCAGAGATCGGGATCTCGCTGCCCGACCACACCGTCAGCTGGTTTGGACCGGTCCACGAAGCGCGCTCGAAGTCGTACTCGGCGTTGGCGGCCTGATCGATCACGATCATGTGCCCGTCCCATTGCTGTTCGGGCTGCGCACCCGCCGGGATGTTGATCTGGATTCCGTTGATCCCGTAACCGTTAGCTCCCTGGCACGTGCTCGGTCCCCAGTAGCCGGTGCATACGATCGTGACCAGCGGATCGGCCGGGCTCGACCAGTACACGGGCCGGCTGCCCTGGTTGTCGAAGCTGAAGCCGTGATTGCCGCCGGAGAACTGGTAGCCGTAGCGCATCATGTGCGCGACGATCAAGGCGGACTCGGAGGCGACCCGGGCACCGGCCGGGATCGGCTTGTTGAACGGTGAGGTCGGGCCGTAGGGCCGCCAGCAGACCGACGGCGCGTTGGCGGCAGAGAAGGTTCCGAAAGTCGACCCGGAGTTGCAGGCAAGCGCGTCGGCGCGCACGGCGACGACCGCCAGCACCAGTATCATGAGCGCCGCACTCAGAGCCAGTGCCAGCCCGAGGACGCGCGTCGATGTCGCTTGACCACGCATTCTCATCGCGTCATCGGCGAAGGCTCGCTCCGCCCTGCATTGCGGCTGTGGGGGTTCGTACGCACGTCCACCACCCTCTCCCTCGGAGCACCCGCATGTCCGCAATCTCCCATGTGGACGGCAAACCTGGACACGGGAAAGGTCGCCGGATTCCTGCAGGCTTATCGGCGGCCTGTAGGTATTGCGCAGGTTCCTGCGCCTGGAGTTGTCGAGATCAGGAAAGAGACGGTGCAAACACCGGCCCAGGCGAGGGTGCGCGTCCCTTCGCCGCCCCGTCCAGCCCCGCCAGCATCGCCAGCGCGGCAACCGGCGTACCGTGCCGGATCACGCCGCGGACCATCCCTACCGCGTTGGCGAGATGCATGACAACGAGCACGACGGGGATGGTCACAGCGTCGCCGGGTTGCTCGGCGCGCGACAGCGAGTCGATCGCGGCCACGGCCAGCGCGCTCCCGTACAGCCACAGGCCGGCGCGAGCCGGCCGCCGCAGGCGACGCGGCGCGGCCAAGGCCAGCACGGCATCGGCCAGCAGTGCCGGCGGGAGAAGGTGGGACCCGCGCAAGGTGTGCGGGTGGCGACCAGCCGTCTTGATCCGGTACTCGCCGTAGCCCAGATACTGGCGCCACAGGCCTCCCAGCGAATCGCGCGGCACGTACCGAGCTGCCATCTGGGGCAGGCAGATCAGCCGCTCGCCGGCCGCCAGGAAGCGGCCGGCCAGCTCCGAGTCCGAGTTGCGCGGCCAGCGCTCGTCCCAGCCCCCGTACTCGATCAGCGTGGCCCGCTCCCACACGCCGGCGAACACGCCCGAGTCGAGCTCGAATTCGTCGACGCGGTAGTCGTCGACACCGCCCCACTTGCGAGACGCGCCGCGGCCGAGAGGCGAGGCGAGCGCCAGCGCAACCGCCCTGGACACGCGTCCGTGGCCGGTGGGCGTCTGCGGGCCGCTGACCCAGCGGGTGCCGTGCCGGCGCAGGCGGGCGACGCCGAGCGCGACGTAGTCCTCGGGGTACTCGGTGTGAGCGTCCATCCGCGCGATCCAGCGGCCGCGGGCATGGCCGAGCGCCACGTTCAGCCCGCTCGAGACGGTTCGCTTCGGGTTGTCGAATACGCGGATTCGAGGGTCCTCCTGAGCGAACCTGTCGAGCAGCTCACGCGTACGGTCGGTGGAGCCGCCGTCGGCGAACACGAACTCGAGCGAGCCGCGGAACCGTTGCTGGCGCATGGCGGCGACGCTGTGCTCGATGTATCGCTCCTCGTTGAGCACCGGGATCAGCACCGAGCAATCGACCGTCTCTGGCGACTTCATGACCTGAAGCTAATCATTTGGGTCGCCTCTAACATGGCCTACATGTGTGGGATTGCCGGCGTCGCCGGTCCGGCGCCGGGGCGCCGCGGGCTGCTCGCGGCGATGTCTGACGCACTGGCGCACCGGGGTCCGGACGAGGCGGGGGTGCACGACGACGACCGGGTCGGGCTGGCGATCCGGCGACTGGCGATCATCGACGTCGCCGGCGGCCATCAGCCGTACGCAAACGAGGACGAGACCGTACACGTCGTATTCAACGGCGAGATCTACGGGTTTGCGGCGCTCCGGGAACGATTGGAGCGAGCCGGGCACCGTTTCGCATCCAGAACCGATGGTGAGGTCATCGCGCACGCCTACGAGCAGTTCGGGATGCGGTTCGTCGAGGAGCTCGACGGCATGTTCGCATTCGCGCTGTGGGATTCGGCGGCCTCCCGCCTGGTGCTGGCGCGCGACCGGCTCGGCAAGAAGCCTCTGTTCTACGCTCACCACGCAAACGGCTCGCTCAGCTTCGCTTCGGAGCTAGCAGCGCTGCTGCTCGACGGCCGGATCGAGCGTGAGGTCGATCCGGTGGCGCTCGCAGACTATCTGCAGTTTGGCTACGTCGCCTCGCCGCGCTCGATCCTCCGCGGCGTGGGCAAGCTCGAGCCCGGCGCCTACCTGACGTGGGAGGCGAGCGGTGTGGTTGAGACCCGGCGCTACTGGACGCTCGACTTCGAGCCCAAGCACCGGCTCGACTACGCCGACGCGGTCGAGGAGCTCGATCAGCGGGCGCGCGAGGCAGTCCGCGCCCGGCTCGTGTCCGACGTGCCGCTGGGGCTGTTCCTGAGCGGCGGCATGGACTCGAGCTATGTGCTGGCGCACATGCTGGCCGCCGGCGGGCGGACCGTGCAGACGTTCTCGATCGGCTTTCCCGACCAGCGCTACGACGAGCGCGGCGAGGCTCGCGCGATCGCCCTCCGGCTGGGGTCGGATCACCACGAGGATCTGGTGTCCACGACGGACCTCGTTGACGTGCTCCCGCTGCTCGTCCACCACTACGGGGAGCCGTTCGCCGACCCCTCGGCGGTCCCAAGCTTCTACGTGGCCAGGATGGCCCGGGAGCGGATCACGGTGGCGCTGACCGGGGACGGGGGAGACGAGCTGTTCGGCGGCTACTACCGCCATCAGGCGGCGCGGATGGCCGCCTACCTCGACCGGCTGCCGGCCGGCCTCCGGCGGGCCGCCGGCCGCAGCGCGACCCGGATCGGCGACGAGTACGCCCATCCGATGTCGATGCGCCACCGCGCCTACCGCGCGCTGCGGGCGATCGAGCTCGAGCCCGGGGAGCGATACGCCGAGTGGACCGCGGTGCTCGGCCCTCAGGACCGACGCGCGCTCGCGCCGGGGCTGCCGACGGCAGAGGCTTTCTCGGCGCCGGGACGCGCGAAGGATCCGCTCGACCGGGCCCTGGCGGTAGACACCGGCCGGTCGCTCCCAGATCAGCTGCTATTCAAGATGGACATCGCGACGATGGCAAGCTCGCTGGAGGCGCGGGCCCCGTTGCTGGACTACCGCCTCGTCGAATGGACCGCCCGGCTGCCCAGCAGCTTCAAGCAGCGGGGTACGCAGCGAAAACGGCTGCTCGCCGACGCGCTGGCCCGCCACCTGCCGCGCGAGCTGTTCAAGCGGCCCAAACGGGGGTTCACCGCTCCGATCGCGGGGTGGCTGCGAGGCGAGCTGTACGAGCTCACGGTCGACACGCTGCTCGGCGAGGCCAGCCGCGGTCGCGGCATCGTGAGGGCGGCGTCGGTTGAGCGGCTGATCGAGCAGCACCGCCGGGGCGAGGACCACACGCGCGGCCTATGGACGCTGCTGATGCTCGAGTTGTGGCATCAGGAGTTTGTCGACGGTGCCGCCCGCGTCGCGCCGGTCGCCGCCGAGGAATGAGGCCACCCGGGCGCTCTCGGCTGCGAGCGTGTGCCGGTGCGCTTGCTGGACGGCCCGCTCGACCAGCCGCGTCCTCAGCCCGGCATCGGAGACCAGCTGCTGCAGCGCGTCCGAGGCAGCGCCGGCGTCCTGCGGGGGCACGAGCCAGCCACATCCGGACACCAGGTTAGGCACGCCGCCCACCGCGGTCGCCACCACGGGAAGCCGCGACGCGAACGCCTCGAGCAGGACCTGCGGCACCCCCTCGGTGAGCGACACGTGAACGAACGCGTGGCTGCGGCGGTAAAGCTCCCACAGTCCGGCGTCGATCGGCACATAGCCGTGCAGAACAGCGCGGTCGGAGACCTCGAGCTGCTCGAGCCGGCGGGCCAGCGCCGCCTGCAGCGGCCCGTCGCCGCAGACCTCGAGCCGCCACCGGGGGTCCACGCGGAGCGCGGCCGCGAGCACGTCGGCCAAAAGCAGCGGATTCTTCTCTGGATCGAGGCGGCCCACGGTGAGCAACCACAGCTGGTCTGCGTCGTAGTTACGCTGGTTCTGCTCCGCGGGCATGATGTCCGGCTCGCTCAGCAGGGAGATCAGCGCGACGTGCAGGTCAGCGGCTTTAGCGTACTGGCGGGCCAGGTCGGGCCCGACGACCACCACCGGCAGAAACCGGGCCAGCAGTCGAAAGGCGCGCTCGAGTAGGACCGCGGCAGAGCGCACGGCAGGCTTGTCGGGATGCCGATGGCGGATCAGGGTGGGCAGATCCTGGCGGACGCCCAGCACGGTCCGTCGGCCACGGAGCTTGGCCATCAGCGCGAATGCGAGCGCCTGAGGGGGGTTCGGCCCGAGGATCCAGACCGTGTCCACTCGCCCCAGCAGCCGCCAGAACCGCCTGATCCCCACCGGCAGCGTGCGCATTACCCTGCCTAATTGGGCGCCGCTGGCGTAGTACGGGAGAGGCACGTAATTCACCTCGTCCATCCGGTAGGGATGACGTCCCGGTGTCGGGTCGAGGCGGCCGGTCACCGTGAGCTGCTCACAATGGGGGGCGAGGGCCGTCAGGAACTGGGCGAACGGCACCTCGGCGGAAAGCTCGCCGGCGTCGACGCGGTAGGTGAAATCGCAGTAGATCGCCAGGCGCATGGGACGTGAGTCTGCCAGCGACGACGATCTGTCAGGCGTGCCACAAACGTGACGCGCGGAGCTCCCGGATCGCCCAGGTGGTCTTCAGCCGGAACCGCCACTCGACGTCCGCGTTGGAGATCCAGACCCGCGGATAGCGATATGGCCCGAGCCGCTCGAGACGCCGCGAAAGCGACGCACCTGCGCTGTAGCCGGCCTTCCGGGCGGCATCGGAAACACGGGCGTCCACCTCACCGAACGGGTAGGCAATGCTGTCGCAGGGCCGTCCGAGCTGACGAGCGCACTCATCGCGCGACTCGGCCAGCTCGGCCTCGATGTCAGCCTTGCCGAGCTCCAAGAGGTGCGGATGGGTCCGGGTGTGAGAGCCGATCTCCCATCCCTGCTCGGCGAGCACACCGAGATCGTTCCAGTCCATTGCGGCCAGCTCGCCGGCGTCGGGGGTCTGCAGCCAATGGCTGAGCTCGGGCCAGCTGAGCGTCTGCCCGCCGGACATGAACGCGGTGGGCGCGAATACCGTGGCCGCCACCCCGAGCGACTCGAGGATCGGCGCCCCGAGCGTCATCACCGACGCAAAACCGTCGTCGAATGTGACGGCCAGCGTCTTTCGCGCTGGCGGAGCAAGTACCGCGTCCCGGAAAGTACTCGGCTGCCAGCCCTGATCTAGGAGATGGCGGACCTGGAAGTCCAGCGCCTTCGGGGTCACGGCGATCGGGTCGGACCAGCCGGGGCTGACCGCGTGGTAGCAGAGGACCAGCACATCAGGCACGGCGCGCCGCTCCGTCCATTCGTGATCGGTGGGTGGCCTCGGCGAAGAGCTGCTCGTACAGCGCCGTGAAGCGTCGCGCTGCCACGTCAATCGTGAACTCGTCAAGCCGTCCGGCCGCGGCCTCCGCGATCCGGTCGCGACGGGCCGGATCCTTGACCAGCGCGACCAGGGCCTCGGCGAGTGCGTCGGCGCGGCGAGGGGGAACGAGCACGCCGGACTCGCCATTGGTGACGATGTCGGGCAGACCACCGACTTCGGTGGCGACCAGCGGCGTCCGGTTGGCGAAGCATTCGAACGCAACCAGCGGGGTCCCCTCGTAGTCCGAGGACATCGCAGCCACATCGACCGAGCGCAGAATCGAGTCGACATCGCTGCGCCGGCCGAGGAAGTGCACACGCCCATCCAGATTGAGCTCTCTGGCACGGCGCCGGAGCTCTCGCTGACACGGTCCTTCGCCGGCCACGGCGAGGTGGGCGTCGGGCATCGCCTCGAGCATGAGCGCGAAAGCATCGAGCAGCACCGACAGCGCCTTCTGCGGGCGAAGGACCGACACGGCCCCAATCAACGGGGTGGACGGATCGATCCCGAGCTCGGCGCGGAGATCGCCATTCTGCCCGCTCGATCTCGGAACGTAGGCGTTCGGGATCATCACCACCTTTTCTGGCGGCACCCCCTCGATCGACACCATCCGGGTAGCGTCAAGCGACGACACCGCCACGAATCGGGTCGCGAGCCGCCCGATCAGATTGCCGTCGAGCCAAGACCGGAGCGGCTCACCCTCGTAGGACCAGGTCTGCTCGTGCGCGATCACGACCGGGACCCGGCACATCCGTCCGATTAGCGTGCCCCACACGTTCGACCCGAACATGTGGGCGTGGAGCACGTCGATCCTCTCCCGCCGAAGCATCCCCACCAGTCGGGAGAACCGGTGCACGTCCCATTTGGTTCGCCGAGCGAGGTCCAGCCGCCGCACGCCGGCGCGATCGAGCACGCCGGCAACTCCCGGCTCGATCTCGCGGGTGGTGCACATCCACAGCTCGTGGCCCTGACACGCGAGCTCTCCAGCGAGGCCGACGGCGAAGCGCTCTGCGCCACCGTGGTCTACCGCCCGGTCGATCACGAACAGGATCCTCAGGCCGATCACATCCGCTGGCCGGCGGCGCCGCGCGCCTGCGAACGGGCGAGCGCGAGCAGCGCGGGGCAGAGGGCGATGATCAGCCACAGCTGCTTTGAGACCAGCTCGGACGCGAAGAAATCGGCGCTCAGGAACGCGACCAGCGCCAGCACGACGCAGCGCGAGAGCAGCTCGAGGTCACGGTCGCCGAGCCGCTCGAAGATGTGCGCCGCCTTGAGCGCAGCAGCCACCGCCGCCAGGAATATGCAAAGCAGGATCAACAAGCCCGGGATGCCCACGTCGGCAAGTTGCTCGAGGTAGATGTTGTGAACGACCAGCGGGGTGTCGACGATGTAGAACGCCGCGGTGATCGTGCCGGGGCGCTCGAGGTAATGGACCGACACGACCTGGAAGTTCCCCGCCCCGGATCCCAGGATCGGATGCGCCGTGAACGCGCGCCAGCCGACGGTCCACAGCGAGCTGCGCCCGCTGGTGTCCGGGGAGGTCACCCTGTCGAGCGCCTTGGCCGGGGCGATCACCGCGAAGTAGCCGACCACCGCGACCATGCCCATTAGGACGAGCAGGAACGCGACCCGGCGCCAGCGGCCGCCTATCACCACCCCGGCGAGCAGGACGCAGCCGAACGACAGCAGCCCGGCGCGCGACTCGGTGCCGAGCAGGGCCACGAACGCGAGCACCCCGCCGGCGGCCGCAGCCACCATCAGCGGCGCGGAGCGCTTGATGACGCCGGCCACTCCGACCGTGAGCGCGAGCGCGGCAACCAGGACCGTCGCCTGCTGGTTGGCTTCGCCGAGCGCGCCGGTCAACCGCCCGGCCTGCAACACCGTAGACGCGGTGGGGACGGCGATTCCGTACGCGGCCGAACCCACCGCGCCGATCAGGAAACCGGCGACGACCAGATGGGCGTGCTTGCGGTCCCGGATCGCCGCGTACGCGATCGGGATCAGGAGGAAGTCGAGCGCGTACCGGTAGGTCGTGATGAGCGCATCGCCGGGGCTCGCGGCCCACACCGCGCTCAGCGCCGACCACGCGAGGAGGCCGACCAGCGCGGCCACCATCCACGGGTGCTCGCCGAACAGGGCCCGGGCGCGCCCGCGGCTCTCGGTGCTCGCGCGCGCGATCCAGGACACGAAAATCAGCAACCCCGCGACCTTCATGAAGCTGACCGCGGGGCCGCCGACGTTGAGGATGTCGAGGAACGACAGCGCGGCGAATAGAGCCAGCCCCAAGGTCAGGTTCGCCAGCACGATCGCGGTGAAGATCAGCGCGATGACGGCGGCGAACCCGTACTTCGGGCTGACGCCGATCGCGACGCCGATCGCCGCGCACAGGACGACCACGCCCAACACCCACGGCGTGACGTTCGGGCGGGCACGGGCAGCGAGGGCGCCCAACGGCGTTCGCTCGGCGAGGGCGCTCACACCGGCGGGCGCGTCCGTGCCGGCTCCGGCAGGTCGGGCATGAGGCTCCGCGAGCCGCCGTTCCCGCGACCGCCATCCGCGGCCTCGGAGTAATAGCCGTATTCGCCCCGATCACTTCCTCCGACGAGCACGAGACCCGTGGGGCGGGCGCCCTGATGGCTGAGCAGATCGTCCAGGTTCGCCAGCTTGGCCAAGCGCGTCTGGCCAAGCCGGACGACCACCAGCACCTCGTCGGCCAGCTGCGCGAGCGGCAACGCATCGATCACCGCCGTCAGCGGCGGCGCGTCGATCACGACGAAGTCGGCCAGTTCCTTGGCGGACTCGATCAGCTCCCGCGCGATCGCGAGCGACAGCCGGTCGGCGAGCTTGGCGCCCGAGCGGTGCGCCGCCGCGACACGCAGCTCGGCACCGTCGATCGACACCGTGCCGAGCGCGTCGGCGAGCTCGACCTCGCCCGTCAGGACCTGCTCGCTGCCGTAGCTCAGGGCCAGCCCGAGCGCCGAAGCGATCTTGGGACGCCGGAGATCGGCTTCGATCAGGATCACGCGAGCGCCCACCTGGGCGAGCGCGGCACTCAGCGCCATCGCGCTGGTGGTCTTTCCTTCCGATGGGCCGCAGCCAGTCAGCAGGTACGCGCGCGGCTCGCCTCCCGCGCGCGTCGAGAGCGTCGTGCGCAACGTACGGTAGCTCTCGACGGCCGGCAGCGATAGCTGGTCGGGGACCAGCGGTCCCGGCCAGCGGTTATGGCCAACGCGCGGGATCCGCGTGAGGACCGGGACTCGACCGAACAGCTCCCGCAGCTGCTCTTCGCGCTGCACCCTCGGGTCCAGGGCGCTGAACGCGAACGCGGCGCCGATCCCGATCAGCAGTCCGCCCAGCAGCCCAGCGGCCAGCGACAGCTTCGTGCGCGGCGTCGTCGGCGAGGTCGGACGTTGAGCCGCAGCAGCGACCCCGAGCGTCGGGTCGGGGCTGTACTGGAGCGTCTGGAGCTGGCTGAGCTCGTCGCCGAGCGAACCCGGGCCGTTTCGCTGCGACGGAGGGAGCGCCGCGACTTGCGCCTTCAGCGGCGGGATCGCCAGGGCCACCGCGGCGTGCATCGCGGCCGAGCGGACCGCGATCGTGTTGCTCATGAACGAGTTCGCGATGCGCTGGGCCTGCTCCGGCGAGGAAGCGGCCGCCTGGACCGCCACGATGTTGCTCTGTCCCACCGGCGTGGCCGAGACTTTTGCGAGGAGGTCATTCGTCGTTGTCCGCAGATGCAGCGAGTCGATCACGGCGTTCGCGACCTGGGGCGTGGTGACCAGGTTGGCTCCGGTGAGTACGTCCTGAGTGGGGTCACCGCTCTGGTGCAGGACGGGCAGATCGAACAGGATCGTGTTCTCGGGCGGCGCGGCGTTAATCAGCAACTCGGCCTCCGCGGTGTAGCTGCGCGGCGCCGCGGCCACGTAGGTCGCGGCGGCGACTAGCGTCACCACCGTACACAGGAGAACTACCCACCAACGCTCTCGCAGCGTTGCGATATAGCTTCTAAAACCCGACCGGTCTGCCATGTCCCGCCGATCCGCGCTCCCTGCTGACGGCACTCCCATTGCGACCCTACTATGCCACGAAGTAACCAGGACATCACAACATGAGCGTCGTGCGGATCCTCATCACCGACGCTCAAGAGAGGTTTGTGCTCGCCGCCGCCAGATGCCTTGGCGACGCCGGATATCGGATGACCGCAACCGCCGGCGTCGGGCTCGCTCCGGGCTCGTGGTCGCGGCGGTGCTCCGCCCGTAGGCTTCTCCCCGATCCGGGAGGCGGTTTGGACGCGTTTCTGAGCCGGCTCGAGGCCCTCGTGCGCTGCGAGCGCCGGGCTGGGACCGCCCGACGCGCATGTGGCCGACAGCGCCGACGCTGCGGCCGCACTGGCGGAGGCGTATGGCTATCAGTCCTGTTGAAGCCGGTCCGCACGGATGTGGTCGCCGCAAGCCGGCAACGTCAGCTTCCCGGAGACGATCGAGGCGTCCGGCGGGCTGTGCGAGCGGGTGCTGTCACTTGTCACGGCGATCGGATGGCACGGGCTGTTCGAGCTCGAGCTGATCGAGCCCGGCGACGGCCGAATCGGGGCGATCGACTTCAACCGCCGCCCGTATGGCTCCCTGTGGTTGGGCGTCGCCGCCGACGCGCCGCTGGCTGCAATCTGGTGCCGGTGGGCGCTCGGGCAGGCCGGCGCCGGCATGCACGAGCGGTCCGACGGGCACGTGGTCGTCCGAGCGGCCGAGCTGGCGAGGGACGGCGTGAGGAAGGCACGCGCGGGAACGGCGGAAGGGCGCCGCTAGGTGTGGGTCGCGCCGGCCGGCCCGGCGAACTAGTCGCGGTTGCCGGCACCCGCCGACGCCGAGCGACTCTGCACGCGCTCCATCGGCGAGGCGCGGAACCGCAGAAGCTCGGCGATCGTCAGCAGTGCGATTCGCAGGTCGAAGCGCAGAGACCAGTTCTGGATGTAGTAGTTGTCCCACTCGACCCGGTCGTCGATCGAGGTCTGGCCCCGCAGGCCGTTGACCTGAGCCCAACCGGTAATCCCCGACTTCACCCGGTGCCGGTCCTGATAGCGCGTGACCTCGCCTGCGAAGCGCTCGACGAACTCGGGACGCTCAGGTCGGGGTCCGATGAGACTCATCTCGCCGCGCAGCACGTTGATCAGCTGCGGCAGCTCGTCGAGCGAGTTGTCGCGAAGCCAGCCGCCGAATCGGGTGCGGCGATCCTCGCCCTCGATGCCGCCGGGCGCGCGGCCGGTGACCGGCTCAAACTCACTCGGGGCGGACGCTTCGTGCATCGTCCGGAACTTGAGCACGTCGAATGCGCGGCCGTCGCGGCCCACTCGCCGCTGACGGAACAGAACCGGACCCGGTGAGGTCAACCGCACCCCGAGCGCGATCGCCACCGTCAGCGGCGCCGTGGCGATCAGCGCGACGAGGGCAAGCGTCCGGTCGACGGCATGCTTGACTGCGAACTCCCAGCCTCTGGGATCAGTCGGCCGCAGTGCCAGCAGCGGCACACCGCCGACGTGGTCGAGCGTCGCGCGGCCGTTGATCGACTCAAACAACCTGGGCACGAGCGAGACGCCGACGCCGAGTTGCTGGCATTCCCGGATCTTGTCGACGAGCACGTGGTCGGGCTCTGAGGAGAAGGCCAGGATCACTCGTCGCGCCCCGGTCTGGGATATCGCGACCCGCAGGTCGCCCGGACCTCCGAGGACCGGGACCGCGAGAGCGCTCCCCGCCGCGGATCTTGGTACCGGGTCTGAGTCGAGGAACCCGACCGCGCGCATGCCGTAGCGCGGATCCTCCGAGATCCGCTTGACGAGCAGCTCTCCGACCGATCCCGCCCCGACGATCAGGGTCGGCACCGCGAGCGCGCGGTTGCTCAGCGCCTGCGTCCGGACGGAGGCCAGCATGATGCGCGCGAGGCCTGCGTAGACAACAGCGAACAGCCACAGCCGCAGGGTCAGACCGATCGGGTGGCTGCCGCCTACCGTCGAAGCGATCGCGACCGTCAGCACCGCGGCCGAGGAGACCGCTCCGATCACGGTCGCGCCGGTGTCGAGGATCGACGCCTGAAGCCGCTCGTCCGAGTGGCGACGGGCGTGCAGGAGCGCGGCCGCGACGAGCGGGAACAGCGCCGCAAGCAGTCGGTTGGGCCCGGTGCCGAGCTCGGGCGCGGCGAACACCGCCGCGCTTGCGGCCAGCGTGAGCATCAGCAGGTCCACGAGGAAGCGCGTCCGGGTCCACACCTGAGGCTCGATAACGTTGGCCATCGCGGCCGCGACGAGGCCACCGCCGAACGGGCGATGCGCGGCCGTCAGCGACCCCGACTGGGCAGCATGAGAGGCGACGGGCGGCGGTGTCATATGTGCACGTCTCTTCCTTGAACTTCCGGTTTGAGCGCGGGCACATATCCGGGTGCTCGCTACCGATCCCCTTACCTGGTCAGCCACGGCGGAGCATCTACCGCGGGGTCCAATTAACGCATAAATCTCCCAAACTTGCTACAAATCTTTTACTCCGGGTTTTTGAGCATTACGCAGCGCATAACGCTGGCGCTCCCGCGGAGCGCCGACGCGGGCGTACGATGGAGCGCGCACCCCGTCTCCAGGAGGCCACAGTGTCGCGACTCGTCCGGATGGATCACACAGGCCACACCACGGTGGCTGAGTGGAGGGCCGACGACCCGAGCGCATTCGAGGCGGCCGTCGCCGCGTTCCGGACCGAGCTCGATCAGGGTTACTTCGCGGTCGTCTCAGAAGGTGAAGGACGGGCCGAGCAGGTCCGGGAGCTACCCGTCGACGCTCCGCTGGTGATCCTCCGCCGGCCGATCGCGGGGGGATAGCCCGATAGCGCGGCCGGCGTCCAGCAGCGGAAGCGAAGGGGAGGACGGGACGAAAGCGACGAGTCTCGATAGTGGCGCCGGCTCGCCACCGCGGCGCGCCCCGGGGCTGCCACCAGAGCACGCCGGCGATCTCCCGGAGCTCGCGGACGTCTACTGGCGTCCCCGCGTTACCGATTCTTCGCTGACCCGCACGGGACGTCTGTGGACGCTGTCGACCGTCGCCCACGCCGTCCCGTTCGTGCTCGCCGCCGGCGTCCTTGCCTGGCTGCTGCCCGTTCTAGTCCCGATTTCGCTCGTCCTGCTCGTGCATGCGTGGGCGATCTCCGAGCTCTACGCGGCTCGCGGCGCGGGAGTGGTGCGAAGGCCCCGGCGCAGCGACTCGGACCATCCCGCCGAGCCGATCGCGCTCCGACTCTTGGGCGACCTGGTCGATCACCGCACGCGCGAGCTGCGCTCGCGGACCGGCCTCGTCCTCGAGAGGGGCGGGCTGGGCGCGTGGCTCGTCGGCGAAGCCGGGGCACTCTTGGTCCGGCCCGGCGGCCGGCGCGTGAAGTGCTACTGCGTGAAGGTTCGCGACCCGGGACTGCCGCCGAGCGACCGGATCGCGCACCTGCTGCTCGCGCTGCGCGCCGACGAGGCGGGGTTCGCGACCGTTGCCAACGTCGCGTTCTCCGGGGCCCGGTGGCGACTGCATCGGCGCCTGCCGGCGCCGGCGCGTGAGGCGCTCGGGGCGGCGGCCCAGTGCGCCCGCGAGATGTGAGCCGCCTGGCCCCGCGGTGAGCTTCGTGCCCGCATGGCGAGCTCCTTGGCCCCGCTGCGAGCCGCTGGCCCCGCGGCACGTGGGCATTCGTGATGTTTGTACCAAGGGCCAATGCGCAGCCCGGGCCGGCCGCCGATCATTCTCGTCATGACCCGTCCAGTTACAGCCTCCAAAGTCTTGCTCGTGGCGGACCGCCGCACCCCTCCGTCCTCGCGCGACGCGGCGCCGGTGCGTCGCTACCGGATCGCCCGGCTGCGCTTCGACCCGCCGTCGGCCGCGGGTGCCTCTCGGTTCGAACACCTAAAACGCACTTACGACTGACACCGCCGGGCTTCTTAGCGAGTCCTTCGGGATCCGTGCTGGCGCAGGAGTACGCTTAAGCGCATGGATAGTCAAATCGAGGGTCATCGGTCTCGCACACCCACGGTCGTCCGGAAGGCCGCGGCCGGTCTGGTACTGGTCGTCGCCGTCGTATTGGCGCTCAAGCTCGTCATCGGCTTCGTGACCTGGCTTTTCGGGACGATTTTGATCATCGCGGTCGTCGCGGCGGTCCTCTGGGCGGTCAAGACGCTCGTGTGGTGAGGCCAGGCCCATGGCTGGCATGGGCTTTGTCGTTATCGTGTTCTTTTTCGGCCTGGCCGGCGGGATCGTCGGCCGGATAAAGGGCAGTTCGTTCGTACTCTGGTTCTTGATCTCGGGGGCCGTTCCGTTCATCGGGCTGATGGCTGCGGTCTGCTACCGCTGGGATAACCGGGAGCTGCGGCGGCAGTGCCCGGGCTGCGGCCGGGTGTTGAAGCTGTACGACACCGTGTGCACGAAGTGCGGCGAGGAGCTCGCGTTCCCCGATGTCGCCATCGCGTCGGAGGCCGATGTACGCGACCACCCAGCGGCACAGCAGAGGCAGCGCGGCGCCGTCGGCGGTCGGCGCTAGAACGAGAAGCGCACCGGGGGTTGCCGGCGCCCGACCGCGCGGCGGGCGAGCGCGGGGGCGTCGTACCAGCTGCCCACGACGAACCGCATGATCGGGCCGAAGCTGAAGGCCGCCGGCGCCCCGATGAAGTGAAGACCCGGGACCGAGGACTCGAGCCCGGGTGCCAGCTTGGGGTATCCGCCGGCGACCTCGATCGCCGCCGCGAGGTCGGGCGCGAGGAACGGATACCGCCGGACGTCGATCGAGTAGCCGGTCCCGAGCAGAACGTGGTCGAAGATGCGCTTAGAGCGGTCGTCGAGCGTCAACCGCAGCCCCTCGCCGGCCTGCTCGACCGCGACGACGCGACGCGAGCAGACGATCGGGACCCGGCGCAGCCGCGGCACCAGCCAGCCCGAGCCCGCCGGGCGGATGCACCGGTAAGCCACGACCGGCTGCCAGTGCCGGGGGAGGCGCCTGAACGCGTCGGGCGTGGCGGCGATCCAGCCGTTGACGATGCCCCCGACATCCGTCGGCGGGGGCGGGACGCGATCCCGCAGCCGACGCGGGGCAGCAGGGACGCCTCCGTCGTCGACGAGCCACCTGACCCCGGGCGCCCGGACCAGCACCTCGACGGCGGCACCGGCCTCCGACAACAGCGCAGCGGACTCGAGCGCGCTCTGGCCCGCGCCGATGACGACCACGCGCTTGCCGGCGAACGGAGCCAGCTCGGCGTGGTCGGAGGCATGGGAAACGACCCTTGGCGGGAGGCCGGCGAACGGAGCCGGGATGTGCGGGAACGGGGCGAGCCCGGCGGCGAGGACGAGGCGCTCGGCCTCGAGTTCCTCGCCGTCCTCGAGCCGCAGCTGGAAGCCGTTGCCATCGAGGCTCGCGCTCGAAACCTTGCGCGTGTCGAGATCCGGCACGACCTGGCGCTGGAACCACAGGCCGTACTCGACGAACTCGTCGAGCGGCAGCGATTCGAGCAAACCTCGTGGCACGCGGCCGGTGGCGCGCTCGAACCGGTCGATCGACAGGGACCGGCCGGGGTCGGAGATGTTCGAGCTGCGCTTGCGCGAGCGCAGCACCATCCCCGCCGGCATGTTGCGCCTCCAGAACTCGAGCGGCTCGCCGAACGCCCGGATCTCGATACCGGCAGCGCGCAGGTGCGCGGCCGCGGCCAGTCCGTGCGGGCCCGCGCCGATGATTACGGTCAATCCCACCGGCGCGCGATGTTAGTTGCGGACGGTCTGGCTCCGGTCCACCACGGTGGCTCGGGCGGTCACGGTACCGGCGGCAAACTGCCTGTAGACTCGGCGTTTACGCCTCGCGCGGACTGGCCGCGCGTACCCTGGTGCCGGATCGCTGAAAGGAGGCTCCGTATGCGTGCAGTCGACGCCCTGATGGAATGCTTGAAGGCCGAGGGTGTGGACGTCGTATTCGGCCTCCCCGGCGGCGCCAACCTTCCGACCTACGACGCGTTCTACGACGCCGGGATCCGCCACATCCTCGTGCGGCACGAGGCCGGCGGCGGCCACGCGGCCGAGGGGTACGCGAAGGCGACCGGCAAGGTCGGCGTGTCGCTGGCCACGAGCGGCCCGGGCGCGACCAACCTGATCACGCCGATCTGCGACGCGATGATGGACTCGGTCCCGGTCGTGTTCATCACCGGCCAGGTGCGGACCGAGCTGCTCGGCACGGACGGGTTCCAGGAGGCGGACACGATCGGCATCACGATGCCGGTCGTCAAGCACAGCTTCATGATCCAGCACCCGCTCGAGATCCCGCGCTCGATCCACGAGGCGTTCCACATCGCGCGCACCGGCCGCCCCGGGCCGGTCGTGGTCGACATCCCTCAGGATCTCAGCCGGGCCGACATTCCGTACGAGCCGGTGAGCGACGTGCGCCTCCCCGGCTACCAGCCGACCATCGAGGGCAATCAGAAGCAGATCCGGATCGCCGCCAAGGCGCTGGCGAACGCGCGACGCCCGATCATCTACGCCGGCGGCGGCGTCACCTCCGCGAACGCGGCCGCCGAGCTCACCGAGCTCGCGACCGCCGACCGGTTCCCGGTGACGTGCACGGTGATGGGACTGGGCGCGTTCCCCGGCACGCACGAGCAGTGGCTCGGGATGCTGGGGATGCACGGAACCCGGGCGGCGAACTACGCGATGGACGAGGCGGACCTGATCTGCGCGGTCGGCGCGCGCTTCGACGACCGCATCACCGGCAAGCTGTCTGAGTTCGCCCCGCGCGCCAAGTTCATCCACATCGACGTCGACCCGGCCGAGATCTCGAAGAACGTCCCCGCCCACATCCCGATCGTCGGCGACGCGAAGAACATCCTGCCGCGCCTCACCGCCGAGTACCGCGCGGTCGCGGGCGAGCCGGGGCGACTCGAGGAGTGGTGGTCGCGGATCCGCGTCTGGCAGGAGCGCCATCCGCTCCGCTACGAGGACTCGACCGATTCCGAGATCAAGCCCCAGTACATGATCCAGGCGATGTACGAGGCGACCGGCGGCGACGCGATCATCACCAGCGACGTCGGCCAGCACCAGATGTGGACGGCGCAGTACTACCACTTCGCCAAGCCGCGCCGGTGGATCAACTCGGGCGGCCTGGGCACGATGGGGTTCGGGCTGCCGGCGGCAATGGGCGCGAAGGTGGGCTGCCCCGATCAGACCGTGGTCTGCATCGCCGGCGACGGCTCGATTCAGATGAACATGCAGGAGCTCGCGACCTGCACCCAGGAGGGCATCGCGATCAAGGTGTTCATCATGAACAACGGCTACCTCGGCATGGTCCGTCAGTGGCAGGAGCTGTTCTGGGACAAGCGCTACAGCCAGGTCGACATGGGGCAGTGGCCCGACTTCGTCAAGCTCGCCGAGGCGTACGGCGCCACCGGGATTCGCCTGCAGGACAAGCACACGCTCGTCGACGACATGAAGCAGGCGATCGCGACCGAGGGTCCGGTGCTCGTCGACGTGCGCGTCACGCGCGAAGAGAACACGTATCCGATGATCCCCGCCGGTCAGCCGGCGCGGAACATGGTGGGCTGAGCGATGGGCGAACCAGGGACCAAGGAAGTCCTCTCGCTCGACGAGCTCGAGGCGGTGTCCGGGCTCCGTACGGGTCGCAAGCACGTGCTGTCGATCCTCGTCGAGAACAAGCCCGGTGTCCTGACCAGGATCGCGGGGTTGTTTGCGCGCCGCGGGTTCAACATCGACACGCTCGCGGTCGGGCCCACCGACGACGAGCGGGTCTCGCGAATCACGCTGACGCTCGACGGCGCCCTGCACCCGATCGATCAGGTCACCAAGCAGCTGCACAAGCTCGTCAACGTGCTCAAGATCCGCGACCTCGAGCCGCGCGAGACGCTCGCGCGCGAGCTCGCCTTGTTCAAGATCTCCGCCGACGGCGTCAGCCGGACCGAAGTCATGCAGATCTGTGAGATCTTCCGCGGCAAGGTGGTCGACGTGACTAAGCGCTCAATCGTGGTCGAGCTCACCGGTACCTGCGACAAGGTCGACGCCTTCGAGGCGCTGGTCAGGCCGTTCGGGCTGATCGAGATGGCAAGGACCGGCGAGATCGCGATCGCGCGCGGGCGCGCCGAGACGTAGCCGAGCACCGCGCACTTCGGGTAGGGATCGACCTCGTCCCGGTCGACGAGGTCCGCGACTCGCTCGCCGCGCACGGTGAGCGCTACCTGGAGCGGATCTACACCGAAGCGGAGCGACGCGAGTGCGGGTCCGATCCCCGCTGCCTGGCGGGGAGGTTCGCCGCCAAGGAAGCGACGGTCAAGGCGCTCGGTGGCACCGATGGTGCGCTCCCGTGGGACTCGATCGGCGTCCAGCGAGACGCCGACGGGCGGCCGTGCCTGCGCCTCAGCGGGCCGGCGGCCGCGCTCGCGCGCAGCCGCGGCGCCGGCCGTTTCGAACTTAGCTTGACGCACCGAAATTCGGTGGCGCTCGCGGTAGTCATGGTAGAAACGGGAGAGACTTAGGCACTGGCCGAGTCCGTGGACCGAGCTGGAAGCGGCTGGCCCGCGGGTGCTGGCGGCCGAAGGCCCCCGCGCGGAACGCTAGTGGGCTCGGCCGTATGACCTACGGACAGGTCCACTAGGCTCCAGCGAATGATTCGGTCCGTGCCCGGCCTCTCGCCGGCGTGGAGCTGGCTGGACGCTGAAAGCGCGGCGCGACTCGAGCGCAGGCTCGAAGCGGCGCTCCGCCGCGCCCGCGCCACCGGAATGCCGGAGCTCGCCAGCGTGACCTGTCGGGTCGACCCCGGCGTCGACCCGACCGCGGTGGCCGTCGCGTCGCGACGCCCCGGCGAGCCGTGGTTCTGCCTGGAGCAACCCGATCGCGACGGTTACGCGGTGGCGGCGATCGGGTCAGTGCGGACGCTCGAGGCGCACGGCGAGGACCGCTTCGAGACGGTGGCCAAGCGCTGGTCGACGGTGGCTGCGGCGGCGCTTGCGGACGCCCCCGACGTGCCCGCCGGCTCGGGGCTACTCGCGCTTGGCGGGTTTTCGTTCGCGCCCGACGGCGGCGGGTCGCCGCGGTGGGACGGCTTCGCCCCGGCATCGCTGGTGGTGCCTGAGGTGTCGCTGGCGCGGAGCGGCGACCGGGTCGCGCTGACCGTCAACGTCGAAGTGGCGCCAGATGACGTCGCGTCGGATCTCGAGGCGCGCGTGGCGGCGCGTCTCTCGGAGCTGCGCCCGGCGGCGCTGCCGATGCTCGACCCCGCGCCGGCGGGGGAGTACAAGGTGCTCAGCCCGATGCCCCCGTCGCACTACGAGGAGGCGGTGGCGAGGGCGGTGCAACGGATTCGCGCCGGCGAGCTCGAGAAGATCGTGCTCGCGCGCGAGGTGGAGGTCCACGCCCCGCTCGATCACGACATTGGCGCCGTGCTGGGGCTGCTCCGGGAGGCGTTCCCATCGTGCTACGTGTTCGCCGTCGGTCGCGGTGACGGCGCGTTCATCGCCGCCAGCCCCGAGCTGCTCGTCCGCCGCGACGGCCAGCGGGCCAGCACGGTGGCGCTCGCCGGGTCCTCGCGGCGGAGCGCCGACCCGGCGGTCGACGAGCACCTCGGCGAGCAGCTGCTGCAGAGCGACAAGGACCGCGAGGAGAACGAGATCGTCATGCGCCGCATCGCGCGCGCACTCCGGCCCCACTCGGTGTGGGTGACGGCCGCGCCCGAGCCGTCGCTGGTGCGGGTCGCCAACATCATCCACCTGGGCACGCCGATCCGGGCGCAGCTGGCCGCACCCCTGAGCGCGATCGACCTCGCCGGCGTGCTACATCCGACGCCGGCGGTCGGCGGCGAGCCGTTGGAGGTCGCGGCGCCGCTGATCCCGGCGCTCGAAGGGCTCGACCGCGGCTGGTACGCCGGGGCCGTGGGGTGGACCGACGCCATCGGGGACGGTGAGTTTTGCGTGGCGTTGCGGTGCGCTTTGGTACGCGGCCGGGTGGCGCACCTGTACGCCGGCGGCGGGATCGTGCGCGACTCGGACCCGGTGGCGGAGCTCGCCGAGACCGAGGTCAAACTGGGGGCCTTGCTCCCGCTGCTGGCGGGTTGAGCGCCTCCAACGCGGCTTCCGCCACGCGGCGGTGGAGCGCCAGGTTCTCCTCGCGGTCGGTCCGCACCTCGATGATCGTGGTCGACTTGCCGGCGATTGAGGTCTCGAGGGCCGAGCGGAGCACGGCGAGCGTGCCGGCGAGCTCGTACGAACAGCCGTAGAGCGCCGCGGCCCGGCTGAAGTCGAGGCCGTGGGGGGTGGCGACGTGCTCCTCGAACGCGTCGGTCTCGCCGGCGACGGCGAGGAAGTGGAAGATCCCGCCACCGTCGTTGTTCAGCAGCACGATCGTGAGGGGGAGCCGCAGCCGAGTGGCCGCCAGCAGCCCGCCGATGTCGTGAGCGAGCGCGACGTCCCCGATCAGCAGCACGACCGGCCCCTCGTCGGCCGCGGCCGCGCGGGCGCCGAACGCGGCGGAGACCGTGCCGTCGATCCCGTTCGCGCCGCGATTGGAGAGCACGCGCGGCCCATCCTCGCGGGCGGCGACGAACTCCTCGACGTCGCGGATCGGCATCGACGACGCGACGAACAGCGTCGCCTCGCCCGGGAGCCACCCCGCGAGCGAGCGGGCGACGAGCGGCTCTGAGAGCGGCTCGTCGTCGAGTGTCCGTTCGATCGCGCCGGCGACAGCGTCATCGGCTGCCCGCCACGAGGCGAACCACTCCGGGTCGGTGCCAAGCTCCTGTTCGCCGAGAAGGGCCCGGTAGGGGGCGTGGATCCGCATCCCGACGACGGCGTCGGGGTCGTGCCACGTGCCGTCGGGATCGATCGCGATCTGCGCCGTCTCGAGTCCTGCCAGCCACGCCCGCAGCGGCTTGGAGGTGGGCAGATCGCCAGTCCGGATCACGAACTGCGGCTGGTGAGCGGCCGCGAACTCCGAGTCGCGGAGCAGCAAGTCGTAATGCGCGATCGCGGCCTCCCCGCGTCGCGAACCGGACAGGGGGTCGGCGAGCAGCGGGATTCGGGTCCGCGCCGCAAAGCGAGCCAGCTCCCGAGCCGAGTCGGGCTCGCGGTCGGCACCGGCGACGATCACGATCCGCCCGGCCGGGGGCGTGCCGCCGGACGGCGCGGTGGACCGGCCGCCGTCGAATACCACGTACGGGCGGCCCTCGGCGCGGCCGGTGCCGTCCTCGGGAAGCACGGATCCGCGATCGAGCACGAGCGGCTCGCGCAGCGGGAAATTGAGGTGGACCGGCCCGGGCGGCCCCTCCGCCGCGGTCCAGTAGGCCCGGCACGCGAGCGTCCGGATCCACCGCAGGGTCGCCGGGCTGGCCTCGTCGACGCCGACTTCGAAGAACCACTTGACCGCGTCGCCGTACAGCTTCAGCTGGTCGATCGTCTGGCCGGCGCCGACCTCGCGCAGCTCCGCGGGGCGGTCGGCGGTGAGCACGATCAGCGGCACCCGAGCGTGACGGGCCTCGATCACCGCCGGCGTCAGGTTCGCGGCGGCCGTGCCGGACGTGCACGTGGCCGCCACCGGGCGCCCCGATCGTTTGGCGGCGCCGAGCGCGAAGAATCCCGCGCAGCGCTCGTCGATGTGCGACCAGGTATGGATCCGCTGCTCGCGCGCGAGGGTCAAAACGATCGGGGTGCAGCGCGACCCCGGCGCGGTGCACGCGTGCTCCATGCCGCTGCGGGCGAGTTCGTCGCAGAAGGCGCGCAGCAGCAGATAGGTGTCGGTGACGGTCATGATGCGGTTCTGATGGCGCGCGATGTCGTCCTCCTCCACGGCTTCACCCAAACCGGAGCGAGTTGGGACCCCGTGGTCGCGGCGCTGGCGGAAAGCTACCGGGCGCTCGCGCCCGACATCTGCGGGCACGGCGCCGCGTCCCGGCGAGAGCCAGTCACGCTGGAGGCGGTTCTGGACGACCTGACTGCACAGGCTCCGGAGCGCTTCACGCTCGTCGGGTACTCGATGGGCGGGCGGATCGCGCTCCACGCCGCACTCGCGCCCGCGCTCGCCGGGCGAGTCGAGCAGTTGGTACTGATCGGAGCCAGCCCCGGGATCGCCGACCCCGCCGAGCGCGCAGAGCGTCGCGCCGCCGATGACCGCCTCGCCGGCGAAGTGGAGCGGATGACCATCGAGGAGTTCGAGCAGCGCTGGGCGCGGACGCCCGTGCTTGCGGGGCAACCGCCCGCCGTGGCAGCGGCCGTCCGGGCGGACCGGCTGCGCAATCAGCCGGCGGGGCTCGCGGCCGCGTTGCGCGGACTCGGCACCGGCGCGCTGCCGTCGCTGTGGGACCGGCTATCAGAGGTTCGGGCGTCCACGACGCTGATCGCCGGCGAGCGCGACGCGAAGTTCAGGGCGATCGCGAGCGATATGGCTCGCGCGCTACCGGCCGCGGACGTCGCCGTCATCCCGGGCGCGGGTCACGCCGTGCATCTGGAGGCGCCGGAGCCCGTCGCGGCTCTGATCGCGCAGCAGAGTCCCGCAGCGTGACGCAGCAGGGCTCCGCAGCGTGAATGAGTGCTAGGCGGCCTGCAGCACCATAGGAGCCACGGGACCGCACTCGCAGACGTCGTCTACGAGGCGCATCGCGCTGCTCTGCTCCCAGCGACCACTCTCCACCAGCGCGCGGCACAGCGCTGCGACGTCCTCGAGGGCGTCGCAAGCCTCGACATCGGTGTTCAAGTCGGTGCTGAAGATGAGGTTGTCGGCGGCGTAGCGGATCCGCTGCTGCTCGGAGTCGAACAGCTTGCTCGGGCCCATGTCGTCGAGGGTCTTTATGACCCGCCGGTATGCCTGCGAACGTTGAGGACTCATCTTGGATTCTCCCGGTCCGATAAACGGCTGCTCAGTTGATCAACATGGTCGTCACCTGAGCCTCTCGCCTTTAGTACGTAGACGAAATTTCTTTGGCTTTCAGTAGTACCCGGTGGCGAATCGTCGAAGCGTGACCTGAGTCACATGAATGCCGATTACGCCGTCTGGTACCAGGAAATGAGCCCGTCGCCGAGGCCCGCGCCCTCCGGAACCTCGATTCGCCCGTCGCGCGCCGGCAGCGGATCCTCGCGATCGGCGAACAGCGACAGCGTCGCGAGCCCGCACGCACGCTCGGGTTGTACGACCGCTGCCGCGTGGAGCGCCGCCGCGATGCCGAGGGGCCCGTCGAGCGTCGACGCGAGGTAGACCTCGTAGCCCGAGGCGCGTGCCTGGTATGCCGCCTGCACCACGCCGGTGATGCCCCCGAAGCTCGCGATCTTCAGGCACACGGCCTGGCACACGCGATCCTCCAGCGCTCCGATCGCGGACGCGGTCTCGTCGAGCGCGAGCGGGACGCTCGTCTCGGCCGCCACCCGGCGCGTCTGGGCGAGGCCGCGGACCGGCTCCTCGCACAACTCGAGCCCGACCGGGGCAAGGACGCGCAGCGCGGCGACGGCCTCCTGTTCGGACCACGCCCCGTTGGCGTCGAGCCTGATCGCCACGTCCGGTCCGAGCGCCGCCCTGACCGCGGCCAGGCGGCCGGCGTCGTCGCCGATCCCGACCTTCGCCTTGACGCAGCGAAAGGCCGCCGCCCGGGCCGCGCTCGCCTCGGCCGCGGCGCCAGCGCGATCTGGCGCGGCGATCGTGTAGTTGACATCGACCGGCGCGGCCTCATCGGCGCCGAGCAGCCGCCACACGGGCTGGCCGGCTCGCCGCCCCTCGAGATCCCACAGGGCCATGTCGATCGCGGCCACCGCGGGCAGGACGGCCATGGCACGCCACTCGGCCAGCGCCTCGTGCGGGGACGCGCCCGGGGCCGCGCCCGCCAGAGCGTCACGACTCGCGGCGAGCGCCTCGAGCACGTCCTCCACGTTGACTCCGTGGTAATCCGGCAGCGGCGCCGACTCGCCGAGACCGACCCACCCGCCCGAGTCCTCTAGGCGAACCAGGACGAGCTCTCGCTCGCTGAGGGAGCCCGACGCCGAGACAAACGGCGCGCGCATGCGCGCCCTTAGACATTGAACGTGGACGTTCACCGGCTGAGTAGCAAACCGGCGGCCAGCAGCGTGCAGAACGCCAGCTGGAGCATCCCGGTCTGCGCCAGGGCGCCATTCAGCGAGAGCCCGTCGGTGCGGTTGCGCACCACGCGCACGACCCGCGCGGCCAGCGGCAGCGTCAGCCACGCCAGCAGCAGCCAGGGCCCGAGCGGACCGAACGCCCATGTGACCGGCACCAGCACGTAGGCCAGGTAAACGGTCACGGCGAACAGCGACCGAGCGCGGTCACGCCCGAGGCGCACCGCGAGCGTCCGCTTGTTCGCGCGGCGGTCGGTGTCGATGTCGCGGATGTTGTTGACCATCAACAGCCCCGCCGCGAGCAGCCCGACCGGCACCGCGAGCGCGAACGCTTCCCAGTTCAAATGCTGGACCTGCACGAAGAACGACCCGGCGACCGCGACGATCCCGAAGAACAGGAACACGAACAGCTCTCCCAGACCCTCGTAGCCGTACGGCTTCGGGCCGCCGGTGTACAGGACCCCGGCGAGGATGGAGGCGGCACCCACCAGCAGCAGCTGCCAGCCCGCGACGACGACGAGGTAGACACCGGCGAGCACCGCCACGCCGAACGTCAGATACGTCGCGATCAGCACCTGCCGGGGCGGCACGAGTCCTCCGGCAGTCACGCGCACCGGCCCGAGGCGATCCTCGGTGTCGGCTCCGCGCCGCGCGTCGGAGTAGTCGTTGGACAGGTTGGTCCCGATCTGGATGAACATCGCGCCGACCAGCGCCGCGACGAACCGAAGCGGGTGGAACACGTGGAGGAAGCCCGCCAGCGCGGTCCCGACGAGCACGGGCGCGATCGCCGCCGGCAACGTCCGCACGCGCGCCGCCATCAACCAGATGCGCACCCCGCTTGGCCTGGTCGCCGACCGCGTCGCGGCCATCACGTCACGCCCGGCGCGGGAACTTCGAGAAGTCGGGCCTGCGCTTCTCGAGGTAGGCGTTGCGCCCCTCCTGCGCTTCCTCGCTCATATAGAAGAGCAGGTTCGCGTCGTGAGCAAGCTGCTGGATGCCCGACAGACCGTCCTCGTCGGCGTTGAAGCTCGCCTTGAGCATCCGCAGCGCGAACGGAGACATCGCCAGCATCTCTCGGCACCACTTGACGGTCTCCTGCTCGAGCTGATCGAGCGGCACCACCGCGTTGATCAGCCCCATGGCGAGCGCCTCCTGGGCGTCGTACTGCCGGCACAGGAACCAGATCTCCTTGGCCTTCTTGGGCCCGACGAGGCGGGAGAGCACGGTCGCACCGAAGCCGCCGTCGAACGACCCGACCTTTGGCCCCGTCTGGCCGAAGCGGGCGTTGTCGGCGGCGATCGTCAGGTCACACACGACGTGGAGCACGTGGCCGCCGCCGACCGCGTAGCCGGCGACCATCGCCACCACCGGCTTGGGCAGCCGGCGGATCTGGATGTGCAGATCGGTCACCTCGAACCGCCCGACCGCCTCGTGCCGCCCCGCGGACGCAGGATCGGCGCCGGTCACGTATCCACCGCGCGAGCCGCGCACGCGCTGGTCCCCGCCCGAGCAGAACGCGTCCGGGCCCTCGCCCGTGAGGATGATCACGCCGACGTCGAGGTCCTCGCGCGCCCGCGTGAACGCCTTGGACAGCTCGACCACGGTCTCGGGCCGGAAAGCGTTGCGGACCTCGGGCCGGTTGATCGTGATCTTCGCGATGCCGGCGTCCTCGCCGGTGCCGGTCTCGTACCGGATGTCCTCGTACTCGCCGGCGCTCTGCCAAGTCGTTTGCACGCGGGCGAGACTACCGTGTCGGTCGTGATCTCCTGGATTCACGCCGCCGCCGACCGGGCGCCCGACCGTGTCGCGATCGACGGGCTCGAGCGAAGCCTCACCTACGCCGAGCTACGCGACGCCGCGATGGCTGCGGCGGGGGCGCTGCGCGGCGTGCGGCGGGTGGCGATCGCGTTGCCGCCCGGCGAGGATTTCGTAGTCGCGCTCCACGCCTGCCTGCTGGCAGGCGCGGCGGCGGTTCCGATCGACCTGCGGCTGAGCGAGGCCGAGCGGGAACAGAGGCTCGCCGGCGCCGGCGTGATGATCGACTCGCCAATCGCGGCCTCGACCAGCCTGGCTGGCCAGCCAGCCAGGCTGGACGGGGCCATGGGCTCGGAGCGGGAGAGAGACGCGCCCGTGGCGGTCATGCACACGTCGGGCACGACCGCGACACCCAAGCCAATCGTCCTCACCCGCGGCAACTTCCTGGCCAGCGCCCTCGGCTCGGCGGTGGCGCTCGGACTCGATCCGGCGGAGCGATGGCTGTGTCCGATGCCACTCACACACGTCGGCGGACTGTCGATCCCGATCCGCAGCGCGATCTACGCCACCACGGCCGTGGTGCACGGGCGATTTGACACCGAGGCGGTGTTGAACGAGCTCGCCGACCCCGGCCGTCGGATCACACTCGTATCGCTCGTGCCGACGATGCTGGCACGGCTGCTCGACGCCGGATTGCAAGACCCGCCAACACTGCGCTGGGCGCTGCTGGGGGGCGGACCGATCGCGCCGGCGCTGCTCGAGCGGGCTCGCGCCGCCGGCGTGCCGGTAGCGCCCACGTACGGAATGACCGAGGCCTGCTCGCAGATCGCCACGTTCGGCTGGCCGCTCACCGGCGTCGACGTGCGGACCGCCGGCGATGGCGAGGTGCTCGTCCGCGGGCCGATCGTGTCCCCGGGCGCGCCCGCCGACGACGGCTGGCTCCACACCGGCGATCTCGGGCGGTTCGACGAGCGCAACCGGCTCGAGATCATCGGCCGCAAGTCCGACACGATCATCACCGGCGGCGAGAACGTCGTGCCCACGGAGGTCGAGGCGGCGCTGCTCGAGCATCCCGCGGTCGCCGACGCGGCCGTCCATCCCCGCGTCGATCCGGAGTGGGGGGAGACGGTGATCGCGACCGTCGTGCTCCGCGAGGGCGCGAGCGCCCCGCCCGAGGAGCTGCGGGCCCACTGCGCGACGCGGCTGGCGGCGTTCAAGGTGCCCAAGGCGGTCGAGTTCGCCGACGCGCTGCCGCGCACGCAGTCGGGCAAGCTGCTCCGGCGCCAGCTTTAATCGGTGACGTGTCCTCCGCGCCGAGCCTCGAGGAATCCGAGTCCCCCAACCAGCTGACGATCGAGCAGCTGGCGGCCCAGTCGGGGATGTCGGTGCGGAACATCCGCGCCCACCAGGCGCGCGGACTGCTCGACCCGCCCGAGGTCCGCGCCCGGGTCGGCTACTACGGGCCGGAGCATCTCGCGCAGCTGCGACTGGTCCGAGAGCTCCAGGATGACGGGTTCAACCTCGGCGGGATCAAGCGGCTGCTCGACGACACCCAGGGCACGGCCGAGCGCCTGCGGCAGTTCGGTGAGTCGCTGAGCGCAGCCGCCGGCACCGAGCGCGGCGAGACGCTGACGCTCGATGAGCTCGGCAAGCGCTTCCGCGTCGGCGCGAAGGAGGCGCCCGAGGTGCTCGCGGAGGCCGAGCGGCTCGGTGTGCTCGTGCCGATCGGCGACGACCGGTTCCGGGCGCCGAGCCCGTCGCTGCTGGCGATCGCCGAAGAGGTCGTCGCGCGCGGGATCTCACTACGCAGCGCGCTGTCGATCCTCGAGGACATCGATCGCCACTGCGAGTCCGTGTCGCGCTCGTTCGTCGAGCTGTTCCTGCACGAGATCTGGAAGCCGTTTGCGCAGGCCGACATGCCGGCCGAGCGCTGGCCCGAGATCGAGCAGGCGGTGGCGCGGCTCGGACCGGTAGCGTCCGAGGCCGTGATCGCGATCTTCCAGCGACGGCTGAGCGCGGACATCGAGGGCGCCTTCGACGAGATCGCGCGGCGCCTTTCCGAGCGCGCCCCCGACGCGGAGGAGGAGTAAGTGGGCGTGTCCGATCCCGATGCGGTCCGGGCCGAGATGCTCGAGCGCTGGGGACGGGCCGCGGCCGGATGGGACAAGCGGGCCCGCGCCGTGCGTGAGTTCGGGCTGCCCGTGTCGACCTGGATGCTCGACCACGCCCGGTTGCAGCCCGGGCTCCGGGTGCTCGAGCTCGCGGCCGGACCGGGGGAGACCGGGTTCCTCGCCGCCGAGCTGATCCGCCCCGGCGGGTCGCTCATATGCAGCGACGCGACCGACCAGATGCTCGACGTCGCGCGCGCCCGCGCGAAGGACCTGGGCGTCGAGAACGTCGAGTTCAAGCGGCTCGAGCTCGAGTGGATCGATCTCGGGACCGCGAGCGTCGACGTAGTGCTGTGCAAGTGGGGGTTGATGTTCGCGGTCGACCCCGAGGCGGCGCTGCGGGAGGTCCGGCGGGTGCTGCGCCCGGGCGGACGCGCTGCTCTCGCCGTGTGGGACGGGCCGCCGGCGAACCCGTGGGCCACGATCCCGAGCCGGGTGCTGGTGGAGCTCGGGCATACGACGGAGCCCGACCCCGAAGCGCCGGGGATGTTCGCGCTGGCGCCACCGGGTCGCCTGCAGGGTCTCCTGGAGGACGCCGGGTTCATCGATGTGGTGGTCGAGACGGTCGAGCCGCAGCGCGCGTTCGACAGCGTCGAGGAGTACATAGCCGAGACCCACGATCTCTCGAGCATGTTCGGCGAGGTGCTCGACCCGCTATCGGACGAGCAGCGATCGGAAGTGCTCGCCAGGGTGTCGGAGCTCGCGCAGCCGTACATCGGGGCCGATGGGAAGCTGCGCTTGCCGGCGCAGTCGCTGGTGGCCGCGGCTGACGCCTGACCCGTTTTCGGGCGCGCCGCAATCCTTCCCGCCGGCAAACCGATGAACGCGATTTTGCAGGTTGAAAGCCCGGTTGCAGTGATTCCGGTTAGGCCCGGACTTGACCACACTGGGGCGCATGCAATTGCGACTTTCCCTGCTAGTTACCGCCGCTCTCGGCGCCACGCTCTGCGTTCCCGCGACCGCATCGGCTTACTTCGTGCACGTCGTCGGCCCCGGTGAATCCCTGTCTTCGATCGCCGCTCAGGACGGCCTGAGCGTCGCGTCGCTCGCGGCGGCCAACGGGCTCTCGCCCGACACCCAGCTCCAGGCCGGCTCGACCATCCAGATCCCCCCGCAGGGGGCGAGCGTGGTCGCCCCCTCGACGACCGAGGAGACCGGCGAGGCCGGGAGCACCGCGGTGCCGGCGAGCACGAGCACGTCGGGCGCCTATGTGGTGCAGCCGGGCGACACGCTGTCCGCGATCGCTGCGCGCTCGGGCGTCAGCGTCGACGCGCTCGCCGCCGCCAATGGACTGAACCCGAACTCATTCCTGCTGACCGGCACGGTCCTCCACCTCGCGGGCTCGAGCTCGTCCGGGACGGCCGTGCCCGTGAGCGATGCGACCACGAGCTCGGGCTCGGGCTCGGGCGGGTCCTACGTGGTCCAGGCCGGCGACACGCTGTCGGCGATCGCGGCGCGCGCCGGCGAGAGTGTCAACGCGCTCGCCGCCGCCAACGGCCTGGACGCCAACAAGTTCCTGATCACCGGGACCGTTCTTCGTGTGCCCGCGGGGTCGGGGTCGGCGTCAGGTTCGTCGGTCGAGGTGTCGATGTCGAGCGCGTCGAGCGATTCGAACGCCGCGACGTCACAACCGGTTGGCGGGACCGCGCAGGGAGTGCCGACCGACCCGCCGTATCCCACGCCCGAGCGCGTCACCGCCTCTGAGGTCGGCTCGGTCGCCGCCGCCAACGGGGTCCCGTCGTCGCTCGCCGATGCGATCGCGTGGCAGGAGAGCGGGTTCAACAACGACCTCGTCTCGAGCGCCGATGCGCGCGGGGTCATGCAGATCCTTCCGGGGACCTGGGAGTGGATCCAGCACTCGCTCGACACCGGCGGACCACCCCTGGCCCCGGCCTCGGCTGCCGACAACGTTCGCGGCGGAGTGCTGCTGCTGCACTCGCTGCTGGGCTCCACGGGCGGCGACGAGGCGATGGCGGCCGCGGGCTACTACCAGGGCCTGCCCTCCGTTATGCAGAACGGCGTCTACCCCTCGACGCGGAACTACGTGAACAGCGTGCTGGCTCTCGAGAGTCAGTTCGGCGGCGGCGGATGAGCCACTGAGAACTCGCCGGGGAGCGCGTTTGATCGGTGGATCTCCCTGGGCCTGCCGGGCGGACCGCCTCGGTTCGATCCACTACGCTCCTTGGCAATGTTCTACGACGACGACGCTGACCTTCATCTACTCGACGGCAAGACCGTCGCGATCATCGGTTACGGCTCACAGGGACACGCGCACGCGCTGAACCTGAAGGACTCGGGGGTGTCGGTCGTGGTCGGCCTGCGCCCGGACTCGAGCAGCGTGGCCAAGGCAAGCGAGCACGGTCTGCGCGTGGCCGAGCCCGCGGACGCCGCCAGTGAGGGCGACATCGTGATGATGCTCGTCCCCGACGAGCTACACCGCTCCGTGTGGGAATCGGGCGTCAAGGACGGCGTCGCGCCCGGGAACATGGTCCTGTTCGGCCACGGCTTCTCGATCCACTACGGCGAAGTCGTGCCGCCGCCCGACGTCGACGTTGCACTGGTCGCGCCCAAGGGACCGGGGCACTTGGTCCGTCGGCAGTACCTCGAGGGGTCGGGCGTGCCCGGGCTCGTCGCGGTCGATCAGGACGCCAGCGGCCAGGCGCTCGCGCTCGCGCTCGCCTACGCCAAGGGCATCGGCTGCACGCGCGGCGGCGTGATCGAGACCACGTTCAAGGACGAGACCGAGACCGACCTGTTCGGTGAGCAGGCGGTCCTGTGCGGTGGCGTTACCGAACTCGTCCGGGCCGGCTACGACACGCTGACCGACGCCGGTTACGACCCCCGGCTCGCGTACTTCGAGGTCCTCCACGAGCTCAAGCTGATCGTCGACCTGATGTACGAGAAGGGCATCGCGGGGATGCGCTACTCGATTTCGAACACCGCGGAGTACGGCGACATGACCCGCGGGAAGGTGATCATCAGCGACGCGACCCGCGAGGCGATGAAGAAAGTGCTCGCCGACATCCAGTCCGGTGATTTCGCCCGCGAGTGGATCGCCGAGAACCGCGCCGGTCAGGAGAACTTCAAGCGGATGCGCGAAGAGCAGGCCGGGCACCAGGTCGAGGTGATCGGGCGCGAGCTGCGGTCGAACATGGCCTGGATCGACACCGAGTTCCAAGAATAGGTTCGCGACGCCCGTCCGGCGGGGTAGTTCGTTACCGTGAATGAGGCCCGCATGACCAATACCGGCACCGTCCTTCAGATTCCCGATGAGCTGAAGCCCGCCGACGGGCGGTTCGGATCGGGACCCTCACGGATCCGGCCCGAGCAGCTCGGCCGACTCGCCCAAGAAGGAGTGGGGGTGATGGGGACCTCTCACCGGCAGGCGCCGGTGCGCGGTGTGGTGGCGCAGATCCGCGCCGACCTGCGCGAGCTCTTCTCAGTCCCCGACGGCTACGACGTGACGCTCGGCAACGGCGGCACGACCGCGTTCTGGGAGGCCGCGGCCTGCTCACTCGTCCGGCGGCGTGCGCTCAACCTCGTATATGGGGAGTTCTCCTCGAAGTTCGCCGCGTGCACGCGCAGCGCGCCCTTCCTCGAGGATCCGATCGTGATTGAGGCCGACCCCGGCGATGCGCCCGAGCCGCAGTCCGATCCGGACGCGGACGTGATCGCCTGGGCCCACAACGAGACCTCGACCGGCGTGATGGTCCCGGTTTCGCGGCCCGAGGGCGCCGGCCATGCGCTCGTGCTGATCGATGCGACCTCGGCCGCCGCCGGTTTGCCGATCGACGTCGGCGAGACCGACGCCTACTACTTCGCGCCCCAGAAGGGTCTCGGGTCGGACGGCGGACTATGGATCGCCCTGCTGAGTCCTCGAGCGCTCGAGCGGATCGCGCAGATCGCCGCGGATAACCGTGATTCGGCCCCCGCCCACCCACGGTGGATTCCGGACTTCCTGTCGCTCCAGATCGCGCACGAGAACTCGGTCAAGGAGCAGACGTACAACACGCCGGCGATCGCGACTCTGCTGCTGCTCGCCGATCAGCTCGATTGGATGCTCGATCGGGGGGGTCTCGACGGGATGGTGGCTCGCACGACCGCGTCGTCCAGCCATCTGTATGAGTGGGCCGACCAGCACGAGCACGCGACCCCGTTCGTCCGGGACCCGGCGAAGCGCTCGCTAGTGGTGGGGACGGTCGACTTCGACTCCGCGGTGGACGCTGCCGATCTCGCCTCGACGCTGCGAGCGAATGGAATCGTCGACGTCGAGCCATACCGCAAGCTGGGCCGCAACCAGCTGCGGGTCGGGATGTTCCCGGCGACAGATCCGAGCGACGTCAAGGCGCTGACGGCCTGCATCGACTGGGTGCTGGAGCGCCGGCTGTGACCGCCACCGAGTCGGCCTCGGTCGCGCCTCAGCCCGATGGGAGCGGTGCGCGGGCTCGGGTTCTGGTGGCGGAGAAGATCGGCGACTCGGGCATCGACCTACTGAAGGAGCACTTCGACGTCGACCTCGGCGTCGGCTGGTCGCGCGAGGAGCTCGAGGAGCGGATCGGCGCGTACGACGGGGTGCTGATCCGGTCCGCGACCAAGCTCGACGCTCCGCTGATCGCGCGCGCGAGCCGGTTGCGAGCGGTGGGCAGGGCCGGGGTCGGGGTGGACAACGTCGACGTCGATACCGCCACCAAGCGCGGGATCATCGTCGCCAACGCGCCGCAGTCCAACGTGATCACCGCCGCCGAGCACACGATGGCGCTGCTGCTCGCGCTCGCGCGCAACGTGCCGCAGGCGCACGCCTCACTCATAGGGGGCGCGTGGGACCGTTCGAAGTTCTCCGGCGTCGAGCTGTACGAGAAGACGCTGGGGATCCTCGGTTTCGGGAAGATCGGCCAGCTCGTGGCCGAGCGCGCGCGGGCGTTCGGAATGCACGTGATCGCGTTCGACCCGTACGTCTCCGCGGAGAGGTACCGCGAGCTGCGCGTCGAGAAGGCCGAGTCCTCTGATGACGTCTACGCGAAGGCCGACTTCATCACGCTGCACCTGCCGAACACGCCCGACACCAAGGGCTGGCTCGATGCCGCGGCGCTCGCCAAGTGCAAGAACGGCGTGCGGATCCTCAACGTGGCGCGCGGGCCGCTGGTCGTCGACGCCGACCTCCAGGCGGGGCTTGACTCGGGCAAGGTCGGCGGCGCGGCGCTCGACGTGTTCACCACCGAGCCCGTCACCGATCATCCGCTGTTCGCCTATCCGAACGTGATCGTCACCCCGCACCTCGGCGCCTCGACCGCCGAGGCGACCGACCGCGCCGGCTACCAGGCCGCCGAGCAGGTGGTCGCGGCGCTGACCGGCGGCGTCGTCACCAGCGCGGTGAACGTCCCGGCGATCTCACCCGAGGACATGGAGGTGCTCGGCCCGTTCGTATCGCTGTGCCGGGCGCTCGGTCGGGTCGCGGTCGAGCTCGCCGGGGGGTCCTCGATCGACCTGGTGCGGACCGAGTTCCTCGGCCGGATCGCCGAGCGCGACACCAGCCTGTTGACGATCCAGGTGCTGCTCGGGGTGCTGCGCGGCCACTGTGAGGAGGACGTCGGCGTCGTGAACGCGCCCGGCCTGGCCGAGGAGCGCGGGATCGAGGTCGTCGAGATGAAGCGCGCCGCCGTACGCGACTACTCCGACCTCGTGCGCGTCACCGTCGAGAGCGGCGAGGACAGCGTGCTCGTCGCCGGCACCCTGTTCGGGCGGCGCAACCGCGCGCATCTGCTCGAGGCCTGGGGCCAGCGGTTCAACATCCAACTCGAGAAGCACATCACGATGTTCCGCTACGGCGACGTGCCCGGGATGATCGGCCGCGTGGGCACGCTTTTCGGCTCTCGCGGGATCAACATCGTGTCCGCCGCGGTCGGGCACGTGGACAACGAGTCGGGCGGCGAAGGGCCGCTCGCGGTGATGGTGATCACGACCGATGCCGCCGTACCGCACGACGTGATCGACGAGATCGTCGCGCTCGACGGGTTCGAGGCCGGTCGCACCATGACGCTTTAGCCGACCGAGATGCGGGTCGTGGTCGCCCCCTTGCACAGTTTTTCCTCGGGTGAGCGGCGCATCGTCGAGGTGGGGGGTCGGTCCATCGGCGTGTTTCGCGTCGGCGAGAACTTCTACGGGATCCGCAACCGGTGCCCGCACCAGGGCGGCCCGCTGTGTCTGGGCCACGTTCTCGGCGATGCCGTGGCGGTCGCGCCGGGCGAGGCGACGATCTCGTCGGATCCGCTGCGGATCGCGTGCCCATGGCACGGGTGGGAGTACGACCTCGACAGCGGCCGGTCGTTCATGGGCACGCTGGCGCCGGGCGTTCGCAGTTACGGCGTCTCGCTATCGCCTGGCGAATCGGTCGCGTCTGAGGATGTGCGTCCGGCGACGCCGGCGAGGCGGATACCGGGTCCGTATATCGCCGAGACATTCGAAGTGAACATCGAGGACGAGTACGTTGTGTTGCATGCGTGAGGTGAGTGATGACTTCTCAGGTTGAGACACGTTCAGGGGTTGTTGCGGAGACGATGCGGTCGGTCGAGCTTGTGGACTGCGACGTACACGCGCAGGCGACCGAGGCGATGCTGGCTCGGTATCTGAGTGCGCCTGCTCGGCGTCTCCTCGAACGCTACGGCCGGCGGACGCCGCGAGTCACCGAGTGGTACCCGCGAGCGCGCCACGCCGGCATGCGCGTCGACGCCTGGCCGGGCAAGCCGGGTCACATCTGGGGGAGCGACCCCGAGCTGACGCGCGAGCAGCTGCTCGACGAGTTCGATGTCGACTACGCGGTGCTCGAGGTACTCAGCGGGCAGGACTGCTACGACCATCCGGACTTCGCGGCGGAGTGGAACGCGGCAGTGAACGAGTGGCAGGTCGATTCATGGCTCGATTTCGACTCGCGTCTGCGAGGCACGATCGCCGTCCCTCACGAATATCCGGAGCTGGCCGTCGCCGAGATCGAGCGACGCGCCGGCGACGACCGCTTCGTCGCGGTGCTGCTGCCGGCGAGCGCCTCCGACCAGCTCGGCAATCCGAAGTACTGGCCCATCTACGAGGCCGCGACCGCCTGTGGTCGGCCGGTGGCTTTTCACACCGGCGGCTACGTCGATCACCGCGGCGCCGGGTATCCGTCGTTCTATCTCGATTACCACGTGGGCAACGGGATCGTCATGCAGGGCCAGCTGACGAGCATGGTGGCCGGCGGCATGTTCGATGCGATCTCCGGGCTTCGGGTGGTGCTGACCGAGTGCGGCGTGGCGTGGGCCGCGGCGCTCCGCTGGTCGCTCGACGCCGCGTGGGAGCTGATGCGCTCGGATCATCCCCGCCTGGAGCGAAAGCCATCCGAGTACATCGACGAGCACGTCTGGTTCACCACGCAGCCGATCGAGGAGCCGGACGACCCACAGCATCTCGTCTATGCGATCGAGCAGGCGCGGCTGGGTGACCGGTTGCTGTTTGCGACCGACTATCCGCACTGGGACTTCGACTCTCCCAAGCAGGCGCTGCCGCGGATGCTCGGGCCCGAATTGCGGCGCGCGATCCTGTGCGAGAACGCACTCGCGCTGTACGGACTGCCGGCCACGCGTTCGGCCTAGCGTCGTGGACGCGATCGACTGCGATGTGCACTGCGCGCCGGCGTCCTACGACGCGCTGTTCCCGTACCTGAGCGACTACTGGCGGCAGTACATCACCGAGGCCGGGATCCGGCTGACGGGGCTCGCGCATGCTTACCCGGGCGGCGTCACGACACCGGCGCCGTCGAGCTATTCCGAGTTGTCTACTCAGGTGTTGGGTACGGATGCGCCCCGGTTCGTGGTTTTGAACTGTGTGACCGGCTTCGAGACGCACCGCAACCCCTACTTCGTGGCCGCCGTCGCGTCGGCGATCAACGACTGGATGCGTTCCGAGTTTCTCGCCCAGGACGAACGGTTGCGCGCGAGCCTGGTCGTGTCGACGGTCGCGCCCGACGACGCCGTGTCGGAGATCGAGCGCGTGGGGGAGGACCCACGCTTCGTCCAGGTCCTCCTGCCCGTGCGCAGCGATCTGCCGTGGGGGCACAAGACCAACCACCCGATCTTCGCCGCCGCCCGCTCGGCCGGGCTCCAGGTTGGTCTGCATGCGTGGGGCCGTGCCGGCAAGGCGCCGACCCCGAGCGGATTCACGACCACTTACTTGGAGGACTACCTGGGCAACCAGCCGATCGCCCAGGCCCAGGTCCTGAGCTTCGTCAGCGAGGGCGTGTTCGAACGTTTCCCCGACCTGCGCGTGATCGTGAGTGAGTGCGGGTTCGCTTGGCTGGCGCCACTGTTGTGGCGGTTCGACAAGGACTGGAAGGGCGTGTGGCGCGAGGTGCCATGGGTCAAGCGCCGGCCCTCGGAATACGTGCGCGAGCACTTCCGCTTCACCACCGCGCCGGCGCACCTGCCCTCGGATCCGGTGGCGTTGGATCAACTGCTCGAGATGATGGACGCGCCGGACCTGCTCGCCTACGCGTCCGACTACCCGCACGACCACGGCGACGGGCTTGCGGCGCTGCTCGACCGGCTGAGCGACGACGGGCGCGAGCGCGTCATGTGGAAGGCTGCTGCTGCGCTCTACGGGCTGGCGTGAGCGCGCGTCCGTTGGGCGCCGCGACATGCACCACGCGCCAATCGACCGGATTCCGCTGAACCTTGACGCATTGCGCATGCCAGGCATGCTTTACACGGCACCGTCGCCGGATCGCGGGTCCGTTGACGTGCCATGCAGGTTCGGGTCCTAAAGACGCGATTCGCAGCTAGAACAGGCGTCCAAAAACGAGCCCGCACGATAGATGGGAGCGCACGTAGTGCGCGCGCCGGTTCGGGCCCCGGAACAGCCCGCTCGAGGGGTGGCGCTAAATCGGCGAGACTTGCCCGCGACTTTAGAGCCCGAGACACAACTGGACGAACGTCCTATTGCGGGAACTGCGGACCCCGGTACCTTTCCCAAGGCACAGGGGCGCAGTCCCCAAGCAGAAGCAGAGCGAGAGCAGCACTATTTAGGGGTAGAGGCTGCTTCTCGCACGGATATCCGTGTTATGGCCCCACGAAAGGAGCTCACGTGGGTTACATCGGCCATTAGTCGGCTTTGGGGGCTCGCTGGCAGGCGGGCCCCCACCGCTTAACTGATGCTCCGTCCCGGTGTTATCGGTCCGGGGTGTCAGACCTTTACCGCTGTCCGTACGAAGCTGGACACCCGCGGAGAACCTTGAGAATTCGGCCGCATGAGCCGATGACTAGGGGCGATGGCCGGCAACACCGCCAAGGAAGGCGCACGTGTCCCGCGGCAACCTCCGCGATGGTTTGCGGTGCTCCACCTGGTGCTGTTCGTAGCGACCGTGGTCTCAGTCGCGTTGACGGCGCACGATGCCGACTGGCGTCTGGCGCCGCTGGTTGTGATCGTGTTGTTCTCGGTCGCGAGCGACGCCACAGCCGTGGAAACCGGCACGCACAGATTGAAGATCTCCGGAAGCTTCCTGGGGATCATTCTCGCTAGCGTGCTCCTCGGATGCGGGCCCGCAGTCGTGATTGGGGTCGCGACGGTTTGCGCGGGGTGGGTCCGTTGGCGCGAGCCTCGCCACATGTTCTTCAACAACCTAGCGACCTATGCGTGGTTCCCCTTCATCACGGCGATGTCTTTCCACGGTCTGGTCGCGCTCGGGCATACCGGCCCGCACGACGTCGGTTACTACTTGTTCGTTTTCGCCGTGTTCGTGTTCGCGCTGGCACTGAATTTCATCGGGATAGTCGGCTATCACGCCTATCTTGGGCGGTCGTCGCTCGTGGCGAAGGTCCACGATGTCGTACTCCCGGTCCTTTCAGCAGATCTGTTCTCGGCGCTTCTGACAATGGCCGCGGTCTATGTGGCTGTGGAGCTCGGCACGACGGGGATCGCGTTGTTCGGCATGGTGCTGCTCATCTTCCAGTACCTCATCGGCGAGCTGCTCAAGTCAAAGCACCGCGGCGAAGAACTCCGTCGAAGGGCCACAACGGACGAGCTCACCGGATTGCCGAACCGAGAACTCTTCCGCGCGCGCCTCGACGAACGGATCGCGACCGCAACAGCGGGCGAGGATAAATTCGGAGTGATGCTGTGCGATCTCGACCGCTTCAAGGAGATCAACGACACGCTCGGCCATCACTTCGGCGATGAGATGCTGCGCGATCTCGGACCACGCCTGGCGGAGACCGTCGGCCCTGACGGTCTCGTGGCGCGCCTCGGTGGTGACGAGTTTGCCGTGCTTCCGGGTGAGAACACCGCCGACCCGGGTGAGCTCGAGGCTATCGCCCGACGCCTGATGGAATGCGTCCAACGCCCCGTTGTAGTAGACGAGATGACGCTCGAGGTGGGGGTGAGCATCGGAATCGCCCGCTTCCCGCGCGACGGCGATGATCCCCACTCGTTGCTCCGGAGCGCCGACGTCGCGATGTACGCCGCGAAGGAGGCGCACGCTGGCTGCAAGGTCTACGCGACCGCGCTTGACCGCCACTCGGTCCGCCGCCTCAACGTGCTGAGCGAATTCCGGCGTGGGCTCGACTCCGACGAGGTCGTCGTCTTCTACCAGCCGATCATGCACATGGACGGCCTGCGCGTGCACGGGGCCGAGGCGCTGGTGCGCTGGCAGCACCCCGAGCTCGGGCTCTTGCCGCCGTCAGACTTCATGCCGCTCGTCGAGCAGACGGGGCTCATCGGGCCACTGACCCGTCACGTGCTCGAACGCGCGGTGGCGCAGTGCGCGGCCTGGCATCGGGCCGGCGAGAAGCTGACCGTCTCGGTCAACCTGTCGGTGCGCAACCTGCTCGATCCCGACCTCCCGTCGCTGATCGCCGATCTGCTCAAGATCTACCGGTTGACGCCGTCGGCGCTCGAGCTCGAGATCACCGAGAGCATGTTGATGTCGGATCCCGAGCGGTCGCTCGTCACGCTCACGCGGCTCAGTCAGCTTGGCGTCGGGCTGTCGGTCGACGACTACGGCACCGGCTACTCGTCGCTGGCCAACCTCCGTCGGCTGCCGATCGACGAGCTCAAGATCGACCGCTCGTTCGTGTCGCCGATGCTGAGCGACGAGAGCGACCTGATCATCGTGCGCTCGACGATCAACCTCGGCCACGACCTCGGGCTGAAGGTGGTCGCCGAAGGGGTGGAGGACGAGGCCACGCTGCACCGTCTCGAGAAGCTCGGCTGCGACCTGGCCCAGGGCTATCACTTCAGTAAGCCGCTGCCGGCCGACGTGTTCAACAAGTGGATCGGCGTGTCGATCGCTTCGCCGGACCGGGCCACGCCATTCGGCTCGCCCGAGCAAGCCGCCGCCGCCTGAGCGCGCGAATCCGATCGGCTGCAGCCCTCACCCGGCGGAGGCGCCGGCACGCGCGTCGATCCACTCGTCGATGCGCTCCCACCAGTCGTAGAGCCACGAGATCCGCTCGTCGTCGCCGGCGGGCAGATCGGACGCGGGCACGAACCACATGCGCGTGTGCAACGTCCCGCCGATCGGCATCTCGCGCCAGAACTGGCCCGGATACGCCGCGAGTCCGAGGCCGGTGTGGGCGACGAACACGATGTCGGTCTGGCGGGCGTGCAGCGCCGCGAGTGTGCCCGAGGGCTGGGGCGGCAACACGTGGGTCATGCGGCCCGCCTGATCGGCCGACCGCTCCTTGCCTCGCCGGCGAAGTCGGAGTAGCGCGGAGCGCCGGCGCTCCGGCGTGAAGTTGCCTCCTTCGGGGAACAGCAGCAATGCTCCTCGAGGCCCGAGCTCGGCGGTGATCCGCTCGATAATCTCCTCGCTCTCCGCGCGATCGGAGCGGTCGAGCAACGCGTGCGGGAGCCTGTGTCCGAGCAGGTCGATGCACGGATCGAGCGCCAGGCTCTCCTTGAACACCACGCTCGGCCGGCGGCGGAACTGGGACATGAGCTGATCGACGATGAAGATCGTGTCCCCGGGCCCGGCGTGACGGCTGAGGACAATCAGCGGTCGATCGGACGCAAGCGCGATCGCGGCCTCGGTCGAGAGCGCCGGATCCAGATCGATACGGAGCGTGCGCCGACCCGAGGCGGCGAGCCCTCCGATGAACCAGCGCAGCAACCGCCAGTGGAGCGCCTGCGATCGGCGCGTGCGGATCAGCAGCCCGCCACCGGTCCCCAGCCAAAGCGCGCCGCAGCCAACGAGAGCAGCGAGCTCGTAGCCGAAGTAGGCGATCATCAGCCGCGTCGCGATCAGCGCCTGGGGGCGCCGGGTCAGTGCGCTGGCTATCTTGCCCAGCGCGAGCAGCAGCGGAGAGGTGAGCACGACCAGCGTCGAGACAACGAGCCAGATGGCCACGGTTACCGGCCGGCGGACCGAGACGGAGGGCATCAGCTCCGCGCCAGGTAATGCCGGGAGGCCTCGTAGGCAGAGTCGATCTGCCGGTCAACGGTGCGGGCGATCCGTCCTATGCGCAGCTGGCCGGAGACATCGTTGTAGGCCGGCGCCGCCGAGCCGCCGGTGGGCAGGACGTGCAGCTCGACGTGGTCCGGCAACGAGTGCAGATCGTGGGCGAAGCGATGCCGCCGCGCCACCTCGAACGCGACGAGGCCGACCTCCCAGGGCCATCTCGGCGGCTCGAGCGGTTGCTCGAGCCGGCCGACCTGGAGGACGTAGATCTTGCTCGCTCCGAGCGTCACCGCGCGGCTCACCGGGATCGAGTTGACGATGCCACCGTCGATGAAGTGCTCGCCGTCGATGCGCACCGGCGGCAGGATGCCGGGCACGGCGCATGACGCGAGGACGACTTCGGCCAGCGGACCGCTGTCGAACCAATGCTCGGCAGCTCGCTCGATCGACGCGGCGACGCACTGGAAGGGCATCGACAGCTCCTCGACGCGGTCCACCGGAAGCAGGGCCCTCAGCCGGTCGCGCATCTCACTCAGTGACTGCAGGTGCGTGCCCGTCCGCGCGAGGGTCGTGACCCGCCGCAGCACCGTGCCCGGCGACCGGTCCGCCAGGTTCGCCGTGCGCCACAGCTCGGTCAGTCGCTCGACTCCGGCGAGCGTCGGGTCAGCGGCGAAGAGCGCCCCGTTGATCGCCCCGACCGAGGTACCCAGGATGACGTCCGCCTGGACCCCGCTCTCGGCCAGAGCGCGGAGCATGCCGACCTCGTGGGCGCCGAGGACTCCGCCTCCGCCGAGGACGAATGCAACCTCGCCGACCGGCCGATTCGGCGCCATCCCTAGAACAGCGCGACCTGGCCGTCCGCGACGGGCGGTGCCAGGCACTCAGGTCCGTCGTAGCGGGCGTCGTTGACCGCGAGTCCGACCGGACGGACGGCGGTCTCGGACGGAGCCAGGCCCGCCAGCAACTCGCGCAGACGGTCGGGGGGCTGAGAGTGCTCGAGCCATGCCGACTCGGCGCCGGGCGCGAGGATCACCGGCATCCGGTCATGCAGCGACGCGATCGCCGAGCTCGCGGCGGTGGTGAGGATCGTGCACGTGCGTAGGGTGTGGCCCTCGTTGTCGTCGTCGTGCCAGATCGACCACAGCCCGGCGAAGGCGAACGGGTCGCCGTCGGAGCGCGTGATGTGGAACGCCTGCTTGGGTCCGGTCGCCTGGCGCTGCCACTCGTAGAACCCGTCCGCGATGATCAGACAGCGGTAGCGCTCGAAGGGGCGGCGGTAGGCGGCCCGCTCGGAGACGGTTTCGACCCGGGCGTTGATCATCTTCAGCCCGGTGTCGGGCTTCTTGGCCCAGGAGGGCACGAGCCCCCAGCGGAGCAGCTCGCCCCGAGGGTTACCGTCGCGATCGGTCGTCACCGCGAGCACCTCATCGCCCGGCGCGACGTTGTAGCGCCGGCGGATCTCGATTGACTCGCCCAGCGGGAAGCGCGCCCGAATGTCAGCCGGGTTCGGCGTCGCCAGCGTGTACCGCCCACACACGGCGCCGCGTCAGCGTGATCGAGTCGCGGAGGCGATCTGCTCCGCGCGTGCGGCCTTGGCGCGTTTCTGACGCCGACGTCCGATGAACGCCATCACGCCGAGCGCGACCAGCACGAGCACGAAACCGAAGAAGATCGCCGTATCGACCGAGATGCCGCCGGCCGCCGAGCCGATCCCGTACACAATCCCGAACCCGAGCGCGAGGATCGCGACGATCAGGACGATCGCGATCAGGACGCCGCGGACGCGCAGCAATACCCCCGCGCTCTTCGGCGGCGCGACCAGCCCGAGGAAGCGCAGGCTCCGCAGCTGGCCGGCGGTCGGTGCTTCCACGCCGAGGCGCTCGGTCGCGCGCTTGAGGTCGTCGGGCCTGCGTTCGGCGAGCGCCAGAGATGCGTCGGCCATGCGCCGGATGCCGACGCGCTCCTGCGGCCGCGCCGCCGCGAGCGCGCGCTGGAAGTGAGCCCGGGCCGCCTTGGCGTCATAACGCTCTGCGGCGCGGTAGCCGAGGATCGCCTGCGCGGCGGCCTTGTACTTGGTCTCGGCTTCGAGCTCCTCGTCGGTCTTGCTCTCGAGCTGCTGCATCGCGGCCATCTGGCCACGCTGCTCGACCCGCATCATCCGCTGCTGCTTCGCCATCGAGACAGGAGTCTAGCTCCGCGCCCGAGCTCCGGAGCAGCGCGATTGCGCGGATCGATTACGACCGGTTGGACGAGTGAGAAGAGAGCCTCGAAAGTGGATGCAAGTTCGCATGATGACATGCGAAAGCGCATGATAGACTCGTGTTCCGATGCCCAAGACCATCCAGATCCGAGATCTCGACGACGATGTCTATGCCGGCTTGGTCCGGCGCGCTGCCGAGGCCGGCGTGACGGTACCCGAGCTGCTCAGGACTGAAGCGGCACGCATCGCAGCCCGGCCGTCGGTGGCAAGTTGGCTCGAGCGGACACGTCGGCGGACGAGTCAAATCGATCGGGCGGATGTGCTCGCCGCGCTCGACGAGCACCGCGGATCGTGGCCCGGTGCTGGTCGTTGACGCGTCCTGCTTGTTCGAAGTCGTAGTCGGCACCCCGGAGGCGGAGCCGATCAGAGAGCGCCTGGCTCTCGACGACGATCACGCGGCGCCGCACGTCATCGACGTCGAGGTCTTCAGCGTGATTCGCCGTGAGCACCGGCTGGGTCGGCTCGACCAAACCGCGGCCGATCAAGCGGTGCAAGACCTGGAGGCGTGGCCGGGCGAACGCTTCGGCCACAGGTTGCTGCTGGCACGCGCATGGGAGTTGCGCGACTCCGTCCGTGGATGGGACGCGATGTACGTCGCACTTGCGGAGGCGCTCGATGTAGTGCTGCTCACAACCGACGCTCGGCTCGCGGGCGCCCGCGGGCCGACGTGCCGCTTCGAAGTGATGCCGTGACCAAAACGGTTCTCAAACACAGTGGTCGACATAAGATCGATTATCGAGCGTTGAACCGGAGTGATTTCGGCCCTTCTGCAGTGTCACTGCCACCGTGAGGCGGGCGCGACATCCTGCGAATATGGCCCGATGGCCCGGACCGGCAGACCGGCGCCGTCGCAAGACGTGCAATCACTCGCCCGCGTGCTGGCGTTCGTGAACGCGAATCTCGCGAAGACGGCCGACGAGGCGCGGCGGATCGAGGCCGGCCACGTGGTGCTCGCGCCGTCGTTGCCGGCGGTGTGGAGCGTCAACCAGGTGCGGGTGACACTGCCGCTTGGGTTCGAGGCGCTCGTCGAGCTCGCCGAGGAGCAGCTCGCCACCACTCCCTACCTGCACATCGTGCTCGAGAACCAGGACACCGGCCCGGACCTCGAACGGGCGTTCCGCACGGCCGGCTGGAAGGCCGAGCGCGAGGTCGTAATGCTGCTGTCCGCGGCACCCGACCGCGAGGCCGACGCGAGCATGGTGGTCGACGCCGGCGAGGACGAGGTCACGGAGCTGATGCGGCGGTGGTACAGCGAGGACGAGCTCCGGTCGGGCGAGCTCGATCAGCTCGCCGAGTTCAGTCGCCGCGAGTCCCAGGTCTGTGGCGATCGATTGCTCGGCGTGCGGAGCATCGACGGGGCGCTGCTGGCGATCACGAAGCTCCGCACCGCCGGGGGCATCGCGCAGGTCGAGGACGTCTACACCGTGCCGGAGGCCCGCGGCCGGGGATTCGCGCGGGCGTTGGTGTCGCACGCGGTCGAGGTCGCTCGGGCCGGCGATCCCGACCTGATCTTCATCACCGCCGACGACAACGACTGGCCGCAGCAGCTCTACGCCCGGATCGGCTTTCGGCCGCTCGGCCGGATCTGGCTGTTCCACCACGGGTAACCCTCGCGAGCCGCCGAGCGAGCCGCCGAGCGAGCCGCCAAGGTCGGATCCGACTGCACGTTCTCCGGCCAGACAACTTTCAACAAGCTTCCGGGCAACGGCCCCGGGCCGGTGGCGATCACCGTGGTGGCGCACTATCTCGGGAACTTCTACCTGACCCCGCACAAGACCTCGGGCCAGACGATCACGCTCGGATAGTCGCCGCTACCCCGGGCGGTCGCGCAGCCGGTGCACCAGCCGCAGTCCCGACCACACGTAGTCGATCGCGCACACTTTGTTGTCGACGAGCCCGGTCGCGAGCCCGAGCGCGCGGACCGCGTCCTCGGTCACGTCGGTGTCGACGCCGGAGGCTCGCTTGGGCCAGGCGATCCACAGCCCTCCGGAAGTATCGAGTGCGGCGACAAGGCGCGGTAGGCGTCGCTCGAGCACGGAGCGGCGAGAGAAGAACGCGACGATCACGTCCCGCGACCTGCGACCGAGTCGGCGACTCACGGTCACGTCATCCGGCAGCGAGCCCAGCGTCGAATCGAAGCCGTCCGGAGCGCCGATCAGCGCCAGACGCGCCCCGGCCTTGATCCCGAGCTTGCGCGGCAGCGGCGTGCCCGAGTAACCGGCCGCCCGCGGCGCCGAGCCCGGCTCCCCCGAACCGGCGCTCATCGCGCGTCCGCCTCCGCCGCCACCTCCGCGATCAGCCTCGACAGCTGACTGCCCTGCCAGGCGATCGGAGAGCGCCCGGGCTCGTCGAGGACGAGGCGGGCGCCGGGGATCGCCGCGGCGTAAGCCTCCCCCACGGCCTGGGGATGCCCCGGATCGGGCGCGTCTCCGCTCGCCACGACGACCGTCGGCACGGAGATCCGAGCGAGCTCTGAGATCTCGCCGAACGGGCGCGAGCGCGGCACCGCCCGTAGGGAATCGGCCACCGCGTCCAGGTGCTCGTGCTGGGACAGCCGCTGCCGCGTCACCTTCTCCACGGTCTCCTGCCAGGACTCCGGGACGTCGGCGCGTGCCGAGGCCTCGATGAAGCCATCGATGCCACCGCGCTCTAACCCGTCCGCGAGCGCGTCCCAGTACTCGAACCGCCCCTCCCGGTCGTGCGACACCGGGTCATACGCGGGCGTTATGACAACCGCTCCGGCGACGCGGTCGGGAGCACCGAGCGCGAGCCACAGCAGCGTGTGCGCGCCCATCGACGCCCCTGCGAGCACGGCTCGCTCGATTCCCCGCGCGTCGAGCACCGCCTCCAGGTCGCGTCCGAGATTGTCGTAGGTGTACGCCTCGGGTATCGGCGCCGGCGAAGAGCGACCGTGGCCGCGGGCGTCGTAGGCGATGACGCGGTGGCCCGATCGCTCGAGCGCCTTCGACCCCATCACGACGTAGCGACGGGTCGCGGTCAGGCCGTGGAGGAGGACGACGGGGACGCCCTCGCCGGCCTCGTCGCCGGACAGTTCGACGCCGGCTCGCTCGACGAGGATGTCAGTCATCTGGTGTATCGGCCGAGGACGAAATTGACGTGCACGTAAGATTATCCACTCCGGCGGCGTCGCTACCATCACACACATGGACGTATCCGAGAGCACTTTCCAGACGGCCGTTCTCGACCGTTCTCACACGGTCCCGGTGGTCGTCGACTTCTGGGCAGAATGGTGCGGTCCGTGCCGCCAGCTGGGCCCCGTGCTCGAGCGCGCCGCGGACGCGCGTTCGGGGAAGCTCGAGTTGGTGAAGGTCGACGTCGACGCCAACCCGGGACTGGCGCGCGCGTTCGGGATCCAGGGGATCCCCGCGGTCAAGGCGTTCCGCGACGGAAAGGTCGCGGCCGAGTTCGTTGGCGCTCAGCCGCCGACCGCGGTAGACCAGTTCCTCGACTCGCTGCTCCCGTCCGAGGCCGACGCGCTGGTCGAGCAAGGCGACGAGGCGTCGCTGCGCCGGGCGAACGAGCTCGAGCCGTCGCGCGCCGATGCCGCGGTCCCGCTCGCGAAGATCCTCCGCGACCGGGGCGAGACCGACGAGGCGCTAGCGGTGCTGGCGCGCGTACCGGGCAGTTTCGCGGCCGACGGGCTGGCGGCAAGGATCGGACTCGAGTCCGCGGCCCGCAACTCCGCGCAGACGCCGGTGCCCGATCTCACCGAGGCGTTCGCCGCCCTCGACGCGGGCGATGAGGAACGCGCTCTGGACCTTCTGCTGGACGCGCTCCCCTGTGCCGACGGCGCCCGTGACGACGTCCGGCGAGTGGTCGTCGGAGTGCTCGACGAGCTCGGCGTGGCCCACCCGCTGGCGCGCGACGCGCGCCGTCGCCTCGCCTCCGCTCTGTACTGAGATCCGGCCGGGTCTTGTCGACACCGGCCCTCCGGGCAAAGGCGCGGGCCGGCGTGGTCGTTCTGCGGCTTCAAAGCTGCGATTTTCTGCGAATGACATCGGCTTTATATGGGTATCCGAATCAATCGAGATGAGCCGCGGCGAAGCGCTGAACGAGTCTTATCCCGCGACTCCGGAGGCGGTGCCGCTGGCGCGTCGCGCGTTGGCCGCCGTTGCTGCAGCGGCCGGCGCCGCCGGGGAACGCCTCGACGAGATCCGGCTGGCCGTTTCGGAGGCCCTCACCAACGCCGTCGTCCACGCCTATCGGAACGGCGAGGCGGGTCATGTCCACGTGACCGCGGCGGTCGCGTCAGATGAGCTATGGGTGCTGATCGGCGATGACGGGCGCGGTCTGCACGCGTGGAACGACAGCCGCGGGCTCGGGATCGGGCTCTCGCTGATCTCCGGTCTCAGCGACGACTTCTCGATCGTCACGCGCGCGTCCGGGGGCACCGAGGTCCAGATGCGGTTCGATCTGCGAAAGACGGGCCCGGAGCCGCGACCGGTCAATCGTGGCGGTCGTCTTGCTCAGCGACCTCTCCGGCCTGATCTAGCTTCTCCACGATGACGTAGCCGGGCCGCGTCGCGACCACCGTCTCGACGTCGCCCTGCTCATGGCCAGGGACCATCACGAACCACCGCGGGTGCGACCGCACCTCCTCGTATTCGCGAACCTTCAGCTCGACGAGCCGGTTGCAGCCGAGCCGGGCGCACTCGCAGCGAAAGCCGACCGGCGTGCCCTCGTCCCCCGGCCACAGTCCGCGCTCGATGCCCTCGTTGACATCACGGATCGTCGACTCGTCGGCCGCGGCGCGCCGCTGCTTCTCGCCCTCCACGGACGGATATTCTCACGACGCGCGACCCCTTGCCGGCTCGCCGCCAGGGACGCCGTCAGACCGTCAGCGTGAGCTGGTCCTCGGCGGCGGACCCGGGCAGCTCGAGGCCCGCGACGCGTACCCCGAGCAGGCGAACCGGCCGCGGCGGGGAGAACCGCCGCAGAAGATCGACCGCGACCGGGCCTACCCGGTCGGCCGAGCTGACCGCCTCCGCGAGGGTGCGCGCGCGGGTGTGGGTCGAGAAGTCGTCGAGCCGCACCTTGATCCCGATCGTTCGCCCGCGCCGGCGTTGGGCGACGAGTCCGGCGCACAGGCGCTCGACGAGGTCGTCGAGGATCGCTTCGAGCCGCTGCGGATCGCGAATGTCCTCGTCGAACGTGAGCTCGCGGGACTCGGACACGACCTTGCGGTCCTCGGTCACCGGTGAAGCGTCCTCGAACCGGGCGCGACGCTGGAGCTCGGCGGCGAGGCGGGCGCCAAAGTGCGGGGCGAGTCGCTCATACGGCGCGTTTGCAAGCGCCGCAAGCGTCTCGATCCCGAGCGTGCGCAAGCGCTCCGCGGTCTTCGGCCCGATGCCCGGGACGAGCCCGCACCGCGAGGATCCGAACCGCTCGCACGCCCGTTCGCGCGTGAGCACGACGAAGCCGCGCGGCTTCTCGGCATCCGAAGCCACCTTGGCCACGAGCTTGTTGGGACCGATCCCGATCGAGCAGCCGAGGCCCGTCGTTCGTTCGATGTGCGCCCCGAGGCGACGCATCGCGGCGTGCGGAGCCGGGAGCCCGGTGAGGTCGAGGTAGGCCTCGTCGAGCCCGATGACCTCGACCGCGTCTACGAGCCGCCGGACGCTTGTCATCACCTCTCGCGACGTCTCGCGGTAGTACGCGAAGTCGGGCGAGAGGAACACGCCCTCCGGGCACAGGCGCCGGGCCCGCGCCGCCGGCATTGCCGAGCCGACGCCGAACCGCCGCGCCTCGTACGAGGCCGTGGTGACGACCGAGCGCGGTCCGGTGCCGGCGACGATCACCGGACGGCCGCGCAGCTCCGGCCGGCGCCGCAGCTCGACGGATACGTAGAACGCATCCATGTCGAGGTGGGCGACGCAGCGGTCCGCCATCGAAGCCAGGCTAGTGGAGCTCCCGGCGTCATCCACCGATCACTCCATTGGACACGCCTCAGACGTGAGGCGGGCCGGCCGTTCGATGGCGGACCAACGATCGCTGGCGTTACTGGCTCGACCAGACCTGGCCGACGCCGCCGAACCCGAGCGCCGCCGCGGTGTTCTGGTTGAGGTCCCAATCGCGACCGCCGACGTACGGTCCGCGGTCGTCGACGGTCGCGGTCACCGAGCGTCCGCCGTAGCGGAACGCGACCTTGGTGCCACACGGGAGCGTACGGTTCGCTACGCCCAACCCGGCGTGGAAACCGCAGGCGGTATTGCCACCGTCGTTGTACCAGGAGGCCTCGGCGAGGCGGTACACGGTCATCTGACCGGCGCCGGCCGTCGAATGGCCATTCAGCTGGTCCCCGGCGAAGCGGACCCGGATCTGCTGCTGGCCGGCGCTCCCGGGGACGTAGCGCAGAACGAATCGGCCCGCGGGGCGGGTACGCGTCGTGCCGAGCGTATGCCACGAGCCGCTCTGGAGCGCCTGGAGGCCCACCCTGCGGTCTCTGGCGCCCGGGACGAGCCGGCCGCGGACGAGGACCGCCTGGCCGGCGAGAACGTTGATGGGATGCCTGCGGACGCGAACGCCGGCCGCGACGTAGACAGGCACAGGCGAGCTCGTCGCCGCGCCGCCATCGCCGCCGGTGCTCGAAGCTGCGAACGGCGTCAGCGACCCGCTTGTGGTGTCGAGGACCCGGACGAGGCCCGAGCGCTCGAGCGGCGCCGACAGGCGAAACGCGCCGGCGGTCCCGACCGTCGTTGAGCCGAGTTGGCTCCAGACCGTGGCGCCCCGCTGCGCGTACTCGAGCGCCACGGTGTGTCCGGCGTCCGACGCGGGGGCCGAACCGCGGACGACCACGTCGTGTCCGTAGGCGATGTGGCGCGACTGGGGCTGGATCTGGTGCGGTTCAGGGACCGGGGAGGCGAGCGCCTGCCCGGCCACAATCGCGGCTGCTGAAGCTGGGATTCCGATCATCAGCGCGCCGACGCCCAGCCGACTTCGGCGCGATTTGGTCATGGCTAATTCAGGCCTCAAGACGAGGACCTCCTTTGATGTCGACCGGACGCCTACGGGGTTAGCTGACGGGCTCGCGCACGCCGGGGAGCGCGCTCCGCACGCTGTCCAAGGCGGGCACTACGACTGCGGCCGGCGCGTTGGGCCGGGCGGTCGATTCGCCCCGGCCAGGCAATGTCCGCCTGGCAGTGGGTCCCCCGTTCGCCCTCGTTCCGGACGAGGACGATTCGGCAGGTCAATCAGTAAGTCGGCCAGGTTAGGTGGCTTCTGGAGGGTCTGAGTGTGAGGTCCGTCACACCCGCGGGCCGTCCGGGACAGCTGCTAGCGCACCCGTACGAGCCCCCGGTGACTACCATCCCAGCGGTGGCGAATAAGGACCGGCTGACCGGGCTCGACAGCTCGTTTCTGCACCTGGAGCGCGATTCCGCGCACATGCACGTCGCGGGCGTGTCGGTGTTCTCCGGCGCAGCCCCTACCTACGACGAGCTGCTCGAGGCCGTCGAGTCCCGACTGCACCTCGTCCCCCGTTACCGGCAGCGGCTGGCGTTCGTTCCGCTCGGCCAGGGGCGCCCGGTGTGGGTCGACGATCCCCATTTCAACCTGAGCTACCACGTGCGCCACACTGCGCTGCCGCGCCCGGGCGGCGAAGGCGAGCTCAAGCGTCTCGCCGGCCGCGTGTTCTCCCAGGCGCTCGACCGCGGCCGGCCGCTGTGGGAGTTGTGGCTGGTCGAAGGTCTCGCGGGCGGGCGTTTCGCGGTGCTGTCCAAGACGCATCACGCGCTCGTCGACGGAATCTCCGGAGTGGACATCGCGACCGTCCTGTTCGACGCCTCGCCCGACCCGCTGCCGGTGGCGCCGCCCGACCACGGGTGGGTCGCGCGCCCGCTGCCGAGCCGCGCCCAATTGCTGGCCGACGCCCTGCTCGAGCGCGCGACGGTTCCGGCCGAGGTCGTGCGTGGGGTTCGGGCGACGATGCGCGGCCCGCGGACGGTGGCCAAAAGCGCCGGCAAAGCCCTTGGGAGCGTCGGCGCACTCGCCTGGACGGGACTGCAGGCCGCCCCGCCTACGCCGTTCAACGTGAGGATCGGCCCCCACCGCCGGTTCACCTGGGTACGCGCCGACCTCGGGCGGGTCAAGTCGATCAAGAACTCGCTCGGCGGCACCGTCAACGACGTCGTGCTGGCGGTCGTGACCGGCGCGCTCGGCAACTACATGCGACTCCATGGGATGTCCACCGAGGGCGTCGGCGTCAAGGCGATGGTTCCGGTGTCGGTCCGCGCCGACATAGAACGCGGCGCGCTCGGCAACCGCGTCGCCGCGATGTGGGCGACGCTCCCGGTGGGACTGCCCGACCCGGTGCAGCGGTTGCACACGATCAGCGCGGCGATGGTCGGGGTCAAGCAGTCGGGCCAGGCAGTGGGCGCCGAGATCCTCACCGCGATGTCGGGCTTCGCCCCGCCGACGATCATGGCGCAGGCCGCGCGGCTCCAGGCGCGGCAGCGATTCTTCAACCTGGTCGTGACCAACGTTCCCGGTCCGCAGTTTCCGCTCTACCTGCTCGGCCGCGAGCTCGAGTCGATCTTTCCGATGGTCCCGCTCGCCGAGAACACCGCGCTCGGCATCGCGATCCTCAGCTACAACGGGCAGCTGAACTTCGGGCTCGTGGGCGATTACGACGCGCTCGCCGACCTCGAGGTGCTGGCGGACGAGCTCCGCTCCGCGATCGAGGAGCTCGCGGCGGCCGCCGGCGCACCCGGCCACGGACCGGACGGCGCCGCGCCGCGCGCCTCGACCCGCCCGGCGCGCGCCGCGCGGTGACGCCATCGGCTCGCCCGTCGGCTCGGGGCCCGGCCGAGTCGCGGCTCATCAGGGTGGTCGAGCGAGTGGCGATCGCGGTCGCGTCACTCGTGCTCTCGATCGGGCTGATCCTGCTGCTGTCCGGCTACTTCGCGGGACGCGACCAGCCGGCCGTCTCAGGGGGAACGACCGGCCCGGGGCAGGCCTTCAGCGACCTCGGGCACGCCGCGCTCCTGCCCGGCGGGCCGCAGCCGACGTACGACTCGAGCCCGCCGACCAGCGGTCCTCACGTCCCCGAGGCGGTGACGGCCGACGACGCCACGCTCGACGACGATCAGCTGCTGCAGGCGCTCCAGGTCGGGAACGTCGTCATCGCGTACGGCACGCGGCAGCCACCGCCGGGTCTGGCCGCGTTCGCGCGATCGGCGGCGCCGGCGTTCACGCCGGCGCTCGCGGCCGGCGGCGACGCGGTGATCCTCGCCCGCCGCCCCGGGACGACCGGGCTGGTCGGGCTCGCGTGGGCGCACCTGATCCGCGTGGAGAAAGCCTCGGACCCGGCGCTCGCGCAGTTCGTGGCGTTCTGGCTGGGGCGCGGCGCCCCGAAGCAGTAGCCGCCGGCTTGGGTCATAAGCCGCCACTCGGCGATCGCCCCGGCTCGAGTGCGTTCGTATGACCTATATACGTGCCTGAATCGCCGTTCGCCAGCGGCGGGTCGTCGAGTGCGCGGATATGACCCATCCGTTCCGGGCTGAGCTAGAACAACCCCGCCACCGAGAGCGGGTGCTGCTCGTAGCGCCGGGCGAGCTTGTAGAAGAAGCCGCCGTCGGTCATCGCGGTCGTGTTGCCGGTCGCGCCGGCGCCGAACAGGAGCCCGATCACGCCGGCGTCCCGGGTCGCGCGGAGATGCGCGGCCGCCGCCGACCCCGGACCGAGCCACCACTGCAGGCGGTTGTCCTGGTAGTGATTCCAGGTGTTGTTCTCGTGGGTGTCGCCAAGGGGCAGCTGCCAGAGCACGACCGGCATGTGGGTGCGCCGCGTGAAGCCGGCGATGTACCGGTTCTCGCGGGCGAAGTCGGCCGGCCCCCACCACGTGTGCGGATTGCCTTCGACGTACTGGTAGTAGTCGGCGTCGCGATCGGTGACGTCGTTGAACACGAGATCGAAGTGGGCGTGAAGCGACTCGTAGAACGCGGCCGACTTCGCCGCGAGCACATCCATCTCGGCCAGCGACGGCTTCGAGTTCGTGATGTCCTCGTCGGTGCCCCAAACGCTCAGGTGATACGCCAGCAACGCGTGCGGCGCCAGCTGATCGCGCAAAGCGATCAGCCGGCGGGCAAACGACCGGGCCAAACCCACGGCGTGGGCCTGCTCCAGGTAGCCCCACAGGTCGGGCTCGACGTGGATCACCACGAGCCGCGACCCGGCGGTCGCGTCCACGCGCCGCAGGAGGAGCGAAAAATCCGCCCAGTAGGCCGTCATCGTCGCCGGATTGCGCATGTTCGAGAGGTCGCGGGCCTGCTCGGTCGCGCCCACCGACGGCTCGGACTGCAGCATCTGGTAGTAGCTGAACACGGGGATCGTGTGCGCCGCAAACGACTCGCGCACGTACATCGAGACGAAGCTCCCGTCGGGGTTCCAGGTGGACCAGCCGTGGCCGGTGTTGACCCCGCCGGCGAGGTACTGGTAGCGCATGTCGACGGGGGCGTGGGCGTGCAGGGCCTGGGCGTCGCCGGGCGGGTCGGCCACGCCAAGCGCGAAGTGGTGCGGCCAGCTCGCCGGCAGCATCGCGAGCGGCAGCATCAAGGACAGCAGGGTGCGGCGCATGTTCGGGGCGAGTGGACGGTTCCCGTTGAGCGCTTGAACGCTACCCGCCCGCTAGCGATCCCGAACGGCGACCGTCACCCGCGCCACCGCGCACCGAAGCCCGTCGTCGTCTTCGATCTCGACCTCCCACACCCAGGTCGTCCGCCCCCGATGCCGGCGGGTCGCGGTGGCGTGGATCGTGCCGCCGGTAACCGGGTGCAGCTGCGTGGTGAGGTTCGAAAGCCCGACGGCGACATGGCCGTCGCGCGCGACCGCGGTCTCGGTTCCTCGGGCCGCGACCGCCTCTGAGATCGCGCTGTACACGCCCCCGTGCACCACGCCCGCGGACTGCTTGAGGTCTTCGCGCACCAGCACGCGGCCCCGGACCAGAGAGTCCGAGCAGTCGGTCAGCTCCAGTCCGTAGAGCGCGTCGAAGTTCATGCGAACGCGGGACGATACTGCCCGCCCATCCGCGTCGAAGTTCATGCGAAACGCGGGACCATACTGCCCGCCCATCCGCCGCATGCCTTCGTATGCCCTACTACGCTAGGCGGTCCCGATGGCGTCGCTCGACTCCCTCCCCCCAGACCAGCGCGCGGTCCTCGACCTCGTGCTGCAGCGCGGCCGCAGCTATGACGACATCGCCCGCCTGCTCGCGATCGATCGGGCCGCGGTACGGGCGCGGGCGCTGGCCGCGTTCGACGAGATCGGACCGGACACCGGACTCGCGCCCGAGGCCCGGGCGCTGATCACCGACTACCTGCTCGGCCAGCTGCCGGCCAAGGTCGCCGAGCAGACGCGTGACCGCCTCGCCGAGTCGCCGTACGAGCGGGCGTGGGCGCGGGTGCTCGCCTCCGAGCTGAGCCCGGTGGCAAGCAAGCCGCTCCCCGAGATCCCCGAGGGGACCGCTCGGGCGCGCGCCGGCACCGGCGCCGACGACGCCACCTCCTCGACGAAACCCGCCGCACAGACGAGCACCAAGCCCGAGGCGCCCCCCCTCGTCGACCCGAGCGCGATCGCGAGGCCAGGCGCCGGATTCCGCGGCCGACGGACCGGCCGAGTTCGCGGCGAGGGGGCGTGATCTTCCTGCTCGTCGGGACGATCGTGGTGGTCGTGGTCGTCCTCGTCCTCATCGTCGTCCTCAGCAGCGGCAAATCGAACAACAGCTCGTCGACCGGCACGGTCGCGGCCGGCACCAGCACATCCACGCCGTCAACGACGACCCCCTCCGGCGCCACCAGCACCTCCGGCACCGGCACGACCGGCACCTCGACGGTCAAGCCGAAGGTCATCGGTCAGGTCAACATGAACCCGCCGACCGGCAGTGGCGCGGCCAAGGGCGCCGCGCTCGTCGTCCAGGAAGGCACGTCCACGGGCATCATCCTCGAGGCGTCCGGCCTCCAGCCAAACTCCCACAACGCGTACGCGGTTTGGCTGTCGAACACGCCGAGCGACAGCACGCGGCTTGGGTTTGTCAACCAGGCCGTCGGCAAGAACGGCCGGCTCGAAACCGGCGGCGCGCTCCCCGCCAACGCGACCCACTACACGAAGCTGCTGCTGACGCTCGAGACGCAGAACGACCCGAAGACCCCGGGTCCGGTCGTCCTCCAGGGCGCGTTCAAGATCACGGGCAGCTAAGGCCCCGTAAGTGGTCGCTAGGAACCGCAGGCGAACTAGCCGCTGAGGATCCGCTCGAGCGCGTCGAGCGCCTGGCCGAGCCGTTTCTCGGTCGCCCGGCGCAACATCAACGCGCCCGTCCGAGAGTAACCGCGCAGCTTCTGGACCTGAGCGATCGTGACCTGCGTGGTCCGGCCGTGCGCCGGGTCGAGCAGTATCTCGGTGATCGAGCTGTCGAGCACCCGCTCGAACGGGGTCCCCTGCACCTCCTGCTCCCAGGCTCGGTGGCCGGACGCCTCCCCCCCGGTCCCGGGCGCGTCCGAGGCGAGCACGCGGAAGTCCATCCGGACCGGGCGCTTGCGCTTACTCTGGAACACCAGCGTGAACTGGTCCTCCTCGACTCCCTCGACGCGCGCGACCCCGGGCCACCATTGCGTCATCTGCATGGGGTCGGAGATCACCTCCCACACATCCGCCGGCGTGGCCAGGAGCTGGCGGGTTCGGTCGGCGCGCCACATTCGGCCACGCCCGGGCATGAACCTCGAGTCGAACAGGCTCACCGCAGGTGTTCCGGGCTCACGCCGCCGCCCACCCCAGAAACGGGTTACGTCGCGATCTTGCGCAGATCGCGGATCAACAGCAGATGCTTCAGATGAGACGTCACCGACGCGAGGTTCTCGAGCGCCTCGATCGCCTCGCGGCGCCGCTCGGGGTTACGCGAGCGAAGCGCCGGCGCGAGGATGCTCTGCAGCAGCTGCGCCTCGCGGTCGGCCGAGCTGCGGAACACGCGCAGGTTGCGACCGCCGACCCCGTACCGCGCGAGCTCGGAGACGGCCCGGACGATCTCCCGCTCGGTCTCGTCGTAGTAGCGCACGCCGGCGCGCAGCTCGCCCTTGATGACGCCAAACTCGACCAGCTCGCGCACGAGAGCTGCTTCCGCCCCGGTCTCCTCGACGACGTCCTCGATCGAGTACAGCGCACCCGGGTCCCGCGTCGAGACGAGCGCGCGGCGATGCGAGCGGCCGTCGGCCGGTGCCGGCGCCGTGGTGACCTCTCGCTCGGCGCGCCCTCCGGCGAGTTCCTGCCGAATCACGCGGAGGGGCAGGAACTCGTCCCGCTGCAGGCGCAGGATCGTCCTCAGCCGCTGGATGTCGTTCTGGGTGTAGAGCCGGTAGCCGCCCTGGGTCCGGCGCGGCGCGAGCAGCTTCTGGTCCTCCAGATAGCGGATCTTCGAGATCGAGATGTCCGGGAACTCCTGCTGCAGCGCCTTGCACACGGTTCCGATCGTGACCGCCTTCTGGCGGGGTCGTTCGGCATCCTGAACGGCCGGATCGGGGATCTCGACGGCGGCGGGCTCGCGGGTTTCGGGAGTGGCCATCAGCGCCTCAGGAACGCCAGCTTGTATTTGCCGATCTGGAGCTCGTCGCCGTCAACGAGGTGGTGGGACTCGATCCGGCGGCGGTTGACGTAGGTCCCGTTGAGCGACCCGCAGTCGTCGAGGTAGAACTCGTCGCCGCGGCGTACGAGGATCGCGTGGTCACGCGAGACGGTGACGTCGTCGAGGAAGATGTCCGAGACCGGCCGGCGGCCGATCGTGACCCGTCCCGCGCCGAGCGGGAATGACTCGCCCGAGCGCCCACCGCCGGCGCGGATCACCAGCGCCGGGCCTCGTTCGATGACGTCGTCCAACTCGAGCTCCTCGAGCTCGCCCGTCTCGCCGAGCTTGTAGGTGGCCGTCGTCGTCCCAGGCGGCGGATCGGAGTGCGCCAGGAAGGCGCCACACCGTTGACAGTAGTTGGCGCCCTCGTCGTTGGCAAAACCGCACTCTGGACAGTGCTGGGCCACCGACGCCGGCTATTCGGACTCGGACCCCGGGACGCGGCCGGCCAGGATGTCGGTCAGCTGCTGGACATCGGCGCCGGTGATGACGAGCTCACCGGTCTCGTCCTTCTTGCGCAGCCGGTTGACCAACTCGGCGCGGAGGATGTCGATCTTCCCGTGCAGGATCCGCCGTCGATAGGAGATCTCCATCTCCTCGTCGGTCAGCTGCTTGATGAGCTCCTTGAGCTCCTGATCGGTCAGTGAGCCCAGATCGGGAAACGTGTCCATTTAGATCAGATCCTCCGGGTGCGTCCGGGTCGGAGTGCGCGAAGCTGCGAGTATACCCTGGCAAACTCGCAGGCTCAAGCTCAACTTGAGAGTTTGCCTCGATCGTCCTGCGCGGCGCGGCGAGCGCGCAGGACCTGTGCCCCGCGGCGTACGTATAGCACGGTCGCGGTCAGCCCGAACGCCATGCCGACGTACAGCAGGATCAAGGCGAGCCAGTGGACGCCGGCCATCGCGAAGAACGGGGCCCCGGCGATCGGCGCCACCCCGATCCGCCCCGCCCAGTTGATCTGGATCTCGATCCCGCGGCTGAGCGCGTAGCGACTCGCGGCCAGCATGAACACCTCGCGCCCGATCACGATCGCAAGCGCCCACTTCGGGAGCAGCGAGAAGTGCCAGCACACGACCATGCCCGAGACGATCAGCAGCCGGTCGACGAGCGGGTCGAGCAGCGCGCCGAGCCGGCTGTACTGGCCGGTCAGCCGCGCCGCGAACCCGTCGAGGTAGTCGGACCACCCGATCACCCCGAACAGCACGACCGCGAGCGCGTCCTGCCCGTCCTCGCTCGACAGCGCGATCACGAGGAAGACCGGGATCGCGGCGAGCCTGATGAAGTCGATCGCGTTCGGGATCGTCCATGGGTTGAGGGGATGGCCCGACGTCGTCGCGTCGGGCGCCGGCCCGGAGCGGTCGAGCCCGGTCAGACGCCGCTTGCTGATATTGGGGCTCAACCGGCTGCCCGCCCGCTCGCTCACCGCGCCCCGGGTCGGCCGGTCAGGGCAGGCTGCGCCACAGCTCGGCCACCGCCTCGGCGGCGCCGTCCACCGGAACGGTGCGCGACTCCCGCCCCCGCCGGATCTGCACCTCGAGCTCGCCCGAGGACAGCGTCCGCCGGCCGACCGTCACGCGCAGCGGGCAGCCGAGCAACTCGGCGTCGGCGAACTTCTCTCCGGGACCGGCGTCGCGCTCGTCGTAGAGCGTGTCGAGCCCCAGCTCGCGAAGCCCGTCGTACAGCCGGTCGGAGAACTCGCGCTCGTCGCTCCCGGGCTTGCCGAGCGTGACCAGCTCGACGTCGAACGGCGCGATCGTGCGGGGCCAGGAGATCCCCTGTTCGTCGGCGTACTGCTCGACCGCGGCGGCGGCCGCCCGCGCCGGCCCGAACCCGTAGCACCCCATGTGGATCAGCTGCTCCTGGCCCGATTCGTCGAGATACCGGGCGCCGAGCGGCAGCGAGTACCGGGTCCCGAGCTTGAAGATGTTGCCGACCTCGATCGCCGGCTCGATCCGGATCACGCTCCCATTGATCGTGTCGCCGGGCACAACCATGCGGACGTCGACGCGCTCGTACGGGAAGTCGCGGCCGGGCTCGACTCCGCGCAGGTGCGCGTCGGGCTCGTTGGCGCCGACGACGTAGGCGCCGTCGGCGACGCCGGCGTCGAGCAGGATCGGCATCTGCGCGCCCACCGGGCCGATGTAGCCGGGCGGCCCGAGCCTCGCCGCCACCTCGTCGGGGTGGGCGGGGCGGAAATCCTTCCCGAGCGCGGTACCCAGCTTGATCTCGTTGACGCGATGGTCGCCGCGGACGACCACGAGCTTCATCGCGTCGCCGTCGACGATCACCGGGAACGCCTTGAGCAAGGCGCCCGCGGGCAGGCGGAGCTCGGTGGCGACGGCATCGATCGTGGTCATCCCGGGCGTCGGCACGAGCTGAGGAGCGTCGAGGGCGGGCTCGAGCGTCACGGGCTGCGGCTCGGCGCTCGCCACCTCGAGATTTGAGGCATAGCCGGCGGCGAGCACGACCTCGTTCTCGCCCGCCGGGCAGGGCGCCATGTACTCGTGAGCAGCGCTCCCGCCCATCATCCCGACGTCGGCCTCGACCCGGTACCACTCGAGGCCGCAGCGGTCCATCACCCGGTCGTAGGCCACCACGTGCTTCTGGTAGGCGACCTCGAGCCCGTCCGGGTCGCGGTCGAACGTGTACGAGTCCTTCATGATGAACTCGCGGGTCCTCAGGACGCCGGCGCGCGGGCGCGGCTCGTCGCGCTCCTTGACCTGGAAGTGGTAGAGGATCAGCGGCAGGTCGCGATACGACCTCACCGCAGCCGCGACGTGGCTCGTGACCACCTCCTCGTGGGTCATCGCGAGCACGAGGTCGGCGCCGCGGCGGTCCTTGAGCTTGAACAGCTCCTCGATGTCGTAGCGCCCGGTCCGGCGCCAGGCCTCGGCGGGCTGGAGGACCGGCATCAGCATCTCCTGGCCACCGATCGCGTTCATCTCCTCGCGGACGATCTGGACGATCCGCTGGTGCACGCGCCACCCGGCCGGCAGCCAGCTCCAGAACCCGGCGCCAACCTGACGGATCAGCCCGGCACGCACCAAAAGCTTGTGCGAGATCGCCTCGGCGTCGGCGGGCGGCTCGCGCTCGGTTGGGAGGAAGTACGTGGAAAGCAACGTCACAACACGCGCAGCGTACCCGGGCGTGATAGAAGAAGGCCGTCCCGAAGAACCTTCTGCAAGGAGCATGCGATGGCCTACGAAGTTCCGCCGCTGCCGTACGACTATGACGCGCTCGCGCCGACCATCGACGAGCAGACGATGCATCTCCACCACGACAAGCACCACCAGGCCTACGTGACCGCCGCCAACGGCCTGCTCGAGGGCACCGAATGGGCCGATAAGCCGGTCGACGAGGTGCTCAAGAACCTCGACAAGCTGCCCAGCGACAAGCAGGCCGGCGTCCGCAACCAGGCCGGCGGCCATTCCAACCATTCCAAGTTCTGGGAATGGATGTCGCCCAACGGCGGCGGCGAGCCCGACGGCGACCTGCGCGCGGCGATCGACGCGGCCTTTGGCTCGTTCGACGACTTCAAGGCGAAGTTCAAGGACAACGGCGTCAAGCGGTTCGGCTCGGGCTGGACGTGGCTCGTCCACGACGGCTCGGGGCTGGCGCTCCTCTCGACCGCCAACCAGGACAGCCCGATCTCAGACGGCAAGACGCCGCTGCTCGGCAACGACGTGTGGGAGCACGCGTACTACCTGACCTACAACAACCGCCGGCCCGACTATCTCGACGCGTGGTGGAACGTCGTCAACTGGCCGAAGGTCGCGGAGGGGTACGCAGCAGTCTCGTAGTTTTTTGGGTCTCGCTCCGGAATCCGGCTCGACGGCGGTCGTCGCTCGAATGTGGTTGGGCCGGATTCCGCAAGCTCGACGTCCGTGGGGCCGTTCCGCCGGGCATCCGTGCCCGGCGGCGCTGGTCGCGACCGCCCGGCCGGGCAAGGATGCCCGGCCGTAAATGGCCCCATGGACGCCGGCGAAGCCGGCCCAGAATCACTCGGAGCGGGCGGCCGCGTTGACCTCTCCGCCGACCGCGAGGCGCGCGACTAACGGCGGGCACCTGAGAGTGGGTGCGGTCGTCTCTGCTGCGTCTCGCGCGCGGACCTGCAAGTTCTGACAATCGAGGCCGAGTCCCGCGCCTTGTCAGACCGCGCATGTGGTGGATGCGCCGTCTGACACGGTTCGGTCCGTGCGCGTCGATTGTCAGACCGCGCAGGCGATCTAGGAGGCTGGTGTAGATCGCTGTTTGCGGTTGATTGTGGCGACGGTGGCCGCTATGTGGGACGGCCCGCGCGGCCGGGATGGGGCGCCGCGATCGGGGTTGGGGTATGACTGTCGGGTGTGATGTCGCCGCGGTGTAGCTCGGTAAGTGGCTTCCCGGGGCGGTTTGTGGCCCTGGGAGGCCGCTCAGGCGGTACTTGCCGCCCACCCGCCGGTGTGGTGGGTGACACCGAGCGTCGCGAGCCTGGCGAGGTTCACCGCGGCAGCCAACAGCGAGAAGTCGGCGTTCACTTTGTGTGCCCGCGGACGCGGGCGCGTCGGCCGCCGTGCCGACGGCGCATCAGATGGCCGATCTTGCGCTCTACCTTCGGGCGGGTGGCGGTGTAGTCGGCGTTCCACGCCGGATCGGTCTGCCGCGCGCGAGCGCGAGCGAGCTGCTGCTCGTAGACGCCGACATGGATCGAGCGACCCGACGGGGAACTGGTGCACCGCTCAGCGAGCGGGCATCCCGCACACGCCGCGGCGAAGTGGGCGATGTGCCCATCCTTGACCTGCCGCAGCCCGGCGGTCTGTCCGGCAGGGCACGTGACGGTGCCCGCGTCCAGGTCGATCTGAAACGCGTCCTTCGCGTAGCGTCCGGCGGGCGCGTTCGGCGGCTGGACCTTGCACATGATCTCCGCGTCGGCCTGCTCGAGCATGTCCAGCACGCTGCCAGCGCCGTAGGCTGAATCACCGTAGACCGACAGCCGCTCATCATCGGGCGTGGCCGGCGACTCGTCTGATCCGGCTGGCGACTGCTCAGACCCGGCCGACGGCTCGCCCTCACCCCCCGGCTCCTCAGCGCTCGCGAGATCCTCAGCCAGCAGCGCGTCGACCGCCTGGCGATCCCCGACGTTCCCCGCAGGTGACCGTCTTGGACTCGCGTGAAGCGCCGGCCCTCGACGGGCGACGTCTGCTCGAGCTCGGCCGCCGCGGCTTCCATGGCGGCGAGGCGCTCGGGGGTCATCGCGGTGGCGTCCTCGTTCTCGGACAGCCACTGCTCGGCCTCGGCGGCGGCGCGCTCGTCCCGGACGACGCGCTTGCCGGACGCGTAGTACTTGTCGATCTCGGCGAAAAGCTCATCGACGAGGTTCTCGGTCTTGACCTTGCGGATCATCTTGCCCTTGGAGTAGATCGCGCCGGCGTCCTTGGCGCCGGTGATCCCGAAGTCGGCGTGGCGGGCCTCGCCGATTCCGTTGACCGCGCAGCCCAGCACCGACACCTCGATCGCGTCGTCGTAGGCCTCGAGGCGCCGCTCGACCTCGGCCACGATCGTGTCCATGTCGAACTGGAGCCGGCCGCAGGTCGGGCACGCGATCAGTACGGGGCCGCGCTCGCGCAGCTTCAGCGCCTTGAGGATCTCCCACGCGACCTTGACCTCTTCCTCGGCATGGAAGGTCGAGAGCGAGATCCGGATCGTGTCGCCGATTCCGTCGGCCAGGAGCGTTCCCAGGCCGACCGCCGACTTCAGCGAGCCCGACCACTTGGTGCCCGCCTCGGTGACCCCGAGGTGCAGCGGGTACGGGATGCGCTCGGACAGCAGGCGGTTCGACGCGATCGTGTTGGGGACGCTCGTCGACTTCATCGACACCTTGAAGTTCGTGAACTCGAGGCGCTCCATCAGCTCGACGAACTCGACCGCGGCCGTCACGAGCGCCTCGACCGGGTTCTCGAACTCGAGCTCGCGCAGGTGCGCCGGGAGCGATCCCGAGTTGACGCCGATCCGAAGCGGCGTGCCGAGCTCGTTCGCGCGTTTTGTCACAAGCGCGACCTTGTCGGGGCCGCCGATGTTGCCCGGATTCAGGCGGACGCAGTGCGCCCCGGCGTCGAGCGCCTTGAGCGCGAGCGTGTAGTTGAAGTGGATGTCGGCGATCACCGGGATCGGCGAGTCGCGGACGATCGTCTTGAGCGCCTCGACGTCCTTCTCCCGCGGGACGGCGCAGCGGACGATGTCGGCACCGGCCTCGGCGACCGTGCGGATCTGGTCCATCGTCGCGCGCAGGTCGGCGGTCTCGGTCTTGGTCATCGTCTGGACCGCGACCGGGGCGCCGCCACCGATCGGGACGCCGCCAACCTGGATCTGGCGCTCTGAGGCCATACGGCCAGTGTAGAGGCGGCATCCTGGGCGCTGGGTTGCAAGCCGGTGACCGCCCGGGCGCAACTTCAGCGGTTTTGGGTAGTTGGGTTCTTCGTGCCTATAAACATCAGACGCAAAATCCCCATAGCCGCAGCGCTGCTCCTCAGCGTCGTGGCCATCAACGCCGCTCCCGCGGCCGCCTCGACCACGCAGACATCGGTATTCCAGGCCGACCCGCAGGTGTTGAGCAACCCCGCGGGGACCTTGCAGACGCTCCGCGACCTGGGCGTGAACATGATCCGGGTGAACGTCACGTGGAACGCGATCGCGCCCTCGCCGCTTTCGACCAAGCGCCCGGCGGGCTTCAACGCGACCAACCCGGCCGCCTACTCGGCTGGCGGATGGGCGCCGTACGACGCGGTCGTCCGGTACGCCGCGGCCGACCACATCGGGGTCGACTTCACGGTCAACGGTCCCGCGCCGCTATGGGCGACCGGCTCCGGCGCGCCGAAGAGCGCCACCGGCTACTTCCGCGAGGACTGGGAGCCGTCGGCGAAGGAGTTCGGATACTTCGTCAAGGCCGTTGGCACCCGCTACAGCGGGTCCTACAAGCCGGCCGGGTCGGCCACAGCGTTGCCGCGCGTGAGCTTCTGGTCGATCTGGAACGAGCCGAACTACGGCTACGACATCGCCCCTCAGGGCACGGGACGGAACCAGACGATCCCGAACAGCCCGCATATCTACCGAAACCTCGTCGATGCGGCTTGGAGCTCGTTCCAGGCCACCGGCCACACCACTCGGACGGACAAGATCCTGTTCGGCGAGGTGACGCCGCACGGCGTGAACGCCTGGGGCGTGTTCGCGAACATGAAGCCGCTGATCTTCCTGCGCTCCCTGTACTGCGTCGATTCGAACTACCGCGAGCTGCGCGGTTCGGCGGCGCGGGCCCAGGGCTGCCCGACAACAGCGGCCGGCTCACGCAGCTTCCGCAAGCGGAACCCGGCGCTGTTCAGCGCCAGCGGGTTCGCCGCGCATCCCTACGAGGAGGCGTCGCCCCCGAACCTGCCGACCCACCTGTGCGGAAGCAAGTTGTGCGCCGGGAACCCGAGCGACCCCAACTTCGCCGACCTGCCCGAGGTCCCGCGACTCGAGCGCACGCTCGACCGCCTGAATGGGATCTACGGCTCCCACACCCACTACGCGGTGTGGAGCACCGAGTACGGCTTCCGGACGCGGCCGCCCGACCCGGCCGAGGGCGTGAGCCAGGCGAACCAGGCCATCTACATGAACGAGGCCGAGTACCTGAGCTACAAGCAATCGCGGCTGGACAGCTACTCCCAGTACGCGCTGATCGATCAGGCGCCGCCGGCGTCGTTCGACACCGGGCTGATCAACCCGAACGGGAAGCCGAAGCCCGGCTACGCGGCCTATCGCATGCCGGTATGGCTGCCGAGCGCGTCGACCCGCAAGGGCCGCAAGCTCGAGGTCTGGGGTGATGTGCGCCCGGCGTATTACGCCAGGCTGGACACCGGCAAGGCGCAGAGCGTCCTCGTCCAGTTCCAGGCCGGCTCGAAGGGCGCGTGGACGACGATCGCCACCGTGCCGATCAAGAGCTCGCGCGGCTACTTCGATGTCCACCTCGCCTTCCCGAGCAGCGGCTCGGTGAGGCTCGCCTGGACCTATCCGACCGGCGACCCGCTGCTGCGCGGCGGGACCGTGACCAGCCGGACGCAGAAGATCACGGTCCGGTAGACCGAATTCGATCCGTGCGCGGTCAGGCCCCGTCGGCGGGGCCTGACCCCGACGGGTCGTCGGGGCCGGCGGGATCCTGGGGCGCTTGGGGGGCATCCGGAGTGCCGGGGTCGGCCGGTGTGCCGTCGCCCTGGGTGGACGCGTCCGGACCGCCCGGCCCCTCGAGCCGCCGGCGCCGGATCGCGAGCGCGCCGAACGTCAGCGCGGCGAGCGCGAGGACCACGATCACGATGATCAGCCACGTCGGGAGCACCGACCCACCCGAGCTCGAGCCCGTGGTCGCCGATCCCGAGCTCGATCCCGCCCCAACCTCGGCGAGCAGCGCCTTCTCGATCACGTCGTAGCAGTTGCTGTACTCGCGGACGGCCGCCGGCATGATCGCGAGCGCGGTGCGCAGGGTGGCCGCCGAGTAGTGCTGGGTCAGCGCCTGGTGGTCGTTGCAGTCGGCGATCGCAGCCTGGGGGCCGTTGTTCGAGCCGGCGCCCACGGCAACCGGCGCGGACGCCAGCAAGGCGCACACGATCGCGAGCGAGGTGACCAGCCGCCGCATCATCGGCGCAAGCTTATGCGGAAACCCCGCCGTATAGCTGCATGAGCCGGTCGTAGTAGCGATCCTCGCCGAATCGCTCTCGAGCGCGCGCGAGCGCCGCGGCCCCGCGCTCGGCCCGCGCGTCCGGGCTTCGCCACAGCTGTGCGAGCACGTCCGACCACGCCGCTATGTCCGCTGCCGGCAGGGTCGCGTCCGCCCCCACGAGCTCGGGCAGTCCGCCGCGGTCGGCGGCCAGGACCGGCACCCCGGTGGCGAGCGCCTCGAGCACCGAATACGGGCACGGCTCCTCCCAGCGCGAGGGCGCGAGCACAACCGCCGCGCGAGCCCGGAGCGCCGCCAGCTCGCCCGCGGCGAGCAGGCCTGTGAAACGGACCTCGGCGCCGGCCGCGAGTCCCTTCAGGCGCACCTCATCCGGACCCTCGCCGGCGATCACGAGCGGCACGCCGGCGGTCCGGGCGGCGGCGATCGCGGTGTCGAAGCCCTTCTCCTCGGTCAGCCGGCCGGCGACGAGCGCGAACTCTCCGGCGCCGGCGCGCGACTCGGCGGCGAAAGCGTCGTTGGGGATGAAGTTGGGCAACGTGGCGGTTAACGAGGCCGGCAGTCCCAAGTCGCGCAGATGGGCCGCTGTCGAGTCGCTGACGGCGACGAACTGATCGACGTGCTCGTACAGGCGGGGCTGCTGACGGTGGAGCGCCGCCCCGTACACGATCGCCTCGGGCAGCGACCCGCGGCACCGCAATCGCACGCCGGGGAGCGTGCTGCTCCCGCGGCAGCGGAAGCACGGCCCGCCGTCGCGGTAGGCGATCCCGATCGCGCAGAACAGCCGGAAGTTGTGAAGGTGGAGCAGCGTCCGCGCGCCGGCGGCTTGGGCGGCGGCGAGCGCGCGCCAGCCCAGCGTCGGGTGCACGTTGTGGGCGTGGACGACGTCGGCTCCGAGCCGGCGCACGGTGGCGCCGATCGCGTCGGGATCGAGACCTCCACCGAGCAGCCCGAGCGCGGCCCTCCCGCGTCCGAGTGCGTCGCTCGAGCGCTCGAGCACCTCGACCTCGTGGCCGCGCCGGCGGAGCAGCGCCGCGATCTCGGCGACCGCGCGCTCCTCGCCTCCGGTCGTCCGGTAGCGATTGTGGAGGAGCAGGATCACGCTCGGACCGCGGTTCAGCGCGCGGCGGCTGCGTTCTGGATGAGCACCGCGGCTCCGACCACTCCAGGGCCGAGCAGCGAGCCGGCTGTGGTGGCGATCTGCGCCCTGGTCAGGCTCCGCGACGGGTCGATCGAGAAGCGATCGACGACGTAGTCGTTGACGGCCTTGGTCGAGATCAGGCGTGCGCCGGCGGGCAGCGGGCGTCCGAGCGTCTGCCAGCGATAGCCGACGACGTCGACCTCGCCGACCGTCGCCGAGCCGCCCGCAGGCTGGTTCCAGGGGACGCGCGGAAGGTAGGTCGCGAGTGGATCGGTGGCGAGTGACCCGTCGTACGCGACGATGGCGCGCGTTCCACTGATGCTGCCCAGCGCGGCGGCCACACCTCGCCAATCGGGTCGCTGATACTGCGGGCTGTCGTTGATCTTCACCTGCGCGTATACGAGGCTCACCAACAGGATCGCCGCAAGCACCGCACCGGCCGCGCGCGCTCGCGGCGCCGTGCACGCGGCGGCAACCACGACGGCGAGCGGGATCCACGCGGGCATCAGCGCGCGCGGTATGTAGTAGTCCTCCCCGAGGAGAGCGAGAACGAGTGGGACTAGCAGCACGACCGCCGCCAGCGCGGCGGCCGCGCCGATGCCGCGAAGCTCGCTCGAGTCGGATCCGATCACCACCAGGACGATCACGGCCCCTGCCAGCACGGCCGCCCCCAGCAGCCCGTAGTGCACGGCCGAGCTCTCGTAGAGGTTGCCCAGCCCGAACGCGACCGGCACCTGCTGAATCCTCGTGGCCAGCCTCGTGCCGGTGATGAACCCGAGCAGCGAATTCCCGGCCTGCGAGACGAGCAGCGGCACCAACGCCAGCTGGACAGCTGCCACCGCGGCCGCCGCGTACGCGATCGTTCGGTTACGGATCACGTACAGCAGCCACAGGGCCTCGGGCGCGACCAGGAACCCGGCGAAGAAGTGGGTCAGCACCGCGAGCGCCGAGAACACCGCCCACAGCGCGATGTTTCGCCCGGACGGATCGCGCCAGGCTCGCGCGAAGTACAGGAGCGAGAGGCCGCACATCGCGGTCAGCAGCATGTACTCCCTGGCCTCCTGGGAGTACCAGATCAGAAATGGGCTGAGCGCCGCGAGTGCCGCCGTCACCAGGCCGGCGCGACGCGAGACGAGCTCGCGCCCGCAGAAGTAGGCGATCGGGATCACGGCTGTGCCGATGAGAGCCGACAGCGAGCGCAACCCGACCTCGCCGGTCCCGAACACGCGCGCCCACAGCCAGCCGAGCACGAAGTACAGCGGCGGGTTGGTCTCGTGCAGGATCATCTGCGAGACCATCGAGCCGAACGACAGGTGCAGCTCGTGGGCCGCCTGGGCCTCGTCGAACCAGTAGCTCTGCGCGCCCAGCGTGGCGAATCGCAGCACGGCACCGAGCCCCGTCAGGCCGGCGAGGAGCCATGCCTCGACCGAAGTGCTTGCTACCCTCAGCGCCCTGGAGGTCCGGGCCGCCGTTGCGGCGTCCGAGCGGGCCGGGACAAGCATCCGCGCGCATTGTAGAGCGGGACTGGGCGCTGATCCTCGACACCGGCAGCCCCTCTGAACCGATCGCGTCAGCTCTTGAGACGAATCCTCGCGCCCACCGCCATCCGGTTGCCCCGCACTACATCGGGGCTCAGGCCGGTCGCGGAGGCGCTCGCGATCGGCGCCGCGCTGCTCGCGGCCGCGGTGCTCGTCGCCGGGTGCGGCGGCGGGGGGCCAAAGCAACCGCCGGGGCCGGCGTCGAGGACGCAGCCGCTCGAGACGATCTTCGAGGCGCAGTCTCAGCTGTTCGCCAGCCCCGGACCGACGCTCGACGAGCTCAAGGCGCTTGGCGTCGACGATGTGAAGGTGTTCATGCCCTGGGGCTCTATGGCTCCGGATGCCCTGTCGCACAGTCGGCCTGCGGGATTCAACGCCGTCGACCCGGCCGCCTACGCGGCGGCTCTGTGGGCGCCCTACGACGCGATCGTCCGGGCCGCCGCGTCGCGCGGTATGGGCGTCGACCTCGCGCTCGAGGCCCCCGCGCCGCTGTGGGCGATAGGGCCGGGTCTCCCGCCAGGAACCTCGGCTGGCTTCGTCGGGTCCTGGGAGCCTTCGGCCACGGAGTACGGGCTGTTCGTGAAGGCCGTGGGAACCCGATACGACGGCCACTACACCCCGGCGGGCCAGACATCACCGCTACCTGCGGTGCGCTTCTGGTCGATCTGGAATGAGCCGAACTACGGCGCGCAACTCGCCCCGCAGGCGGTCGACAACTCGACGGTCGAGGTCTCTCCGCTGCTCTATCGGGAGCTCCTTGACGCGGCGTGGGTGGCTCTGTCGGCCACGGGCCATGGTCCGGCCACCGACACGATCCTGATCGGTGAGGTCGCGCCCCGCGGGCAGACGACCAACGGTCAGCCCGGGAACTTCTCGGGGATGGTGCCGTTGCGCTTCATCCGCGCGCTGTACTGCGTGGACGGCTCGCTGCACCCGTTGACGGGGACGGCCGCAACCGTGCGCGGGTGCCCGGCGACGCCGGCGGCGTCCAAGGCGTTCCCGAGCCAGCATCCCGGGCTGTTCCACGCGACCGGATTCGCGGTCCATCCCTACCCCCAGGGGCAGGTGACGCCGAACGTTCCCACCTCGAACGAGCCCGATTACGCCGACCTGCCCAAGCTTCCCAGCCTCGAGGCGACGCTCGACGGGGCCGTCGCCGCGTACGGGCAGACCACGAAGTTCCCGATCTACGACACCGAGTTCGGCTACCAGACCAACCCGCCGGAGAAGATCGCGCGAGCGATCAATCCGACGCTGGCGGCCTACTACATGAACTGGGCAGAGTACATCAGCTGGCACGACGCCCGGGTCGCCTCGTGGGACCAGTATCTGCTCACGGATCCGCCACCGCCGAGCAACTTCGACACCGGCCTCCAGTTCGCGAACGGACAGCCCAAGGACCCGATGCAGGACGCGTTCCGCATGCCGCTGTACCTGCCCGAGGCGAGCGGTAAACAGGGCCAGGCACTCGAGGTCTGGGGCGACCTGCGGCCGGCCCACTATGCGATGCAGGCCTCCAAAGCGCCGGAGCTCGCCGACATCCAGTTCAAGCCCTCGAGCGGCAGCGGCTTCAAGACGCTGCAGCGGGTCACGGTCACCGACGCGTACGGCTACTTCGAGTCGCCGGTGACGTTCCCCTCGAGCGGTTCGGTACGGCTCGCGTGGTCACCACCGAGCGGCGGCATCTTCTACAGCCGGACGACCCCGGTGACCGTCGGCTAGCGGTCGCGCCGCGGCGGATACGGGCCGCCGGGCGCAACTTCCTCGGAGCAAGGATGTTGTCAACACCGATGCACCTGGTGAGGCGAGTCGGGATCACGATGTCCGTCGCCGGCTTGGCGATGGCGGCAGCGGTCGCGTCCCTGCCGGCCCGGGCGGTCGCGCAGACGGGCCAGATCGCGATGTTCCAGGACGACGTGCGGATGCTGACCGTGCCCGGCCCAACGCTCGAGTCGATGCGGGAGCTCGGCGTCGGTGTCGTGCGCGTAACGCTGGCGTGGAACACGGTGGCGCCCGCGCAGCGCCCGCCAGGCTCGGGCGCGGTTCTGCCGGCGTCCTATCCGGCCGGCAACTGGGCCATCTACGACCAGATCGTTCGCGACGCGCACGCCGACGGCATCGCGGTCGATTTCTCGCTGACCGGCCCCGCGCCGCTGTGGGCGACAGGCAGCGGCCAGCCCTCGCCCGGGAACTACGGCGAGTGGAAGCCGTCCGCGACGGCGTTCGGACAGTTCGTGGAGGCAGTCGCCACCCGCTACAGCGGCAGCTACGACCCGGCGCTCGACGCGATCGCCCACGGCGACTCGGGCGACCTGCCGCGAGTCAGCTTCTGGGAGCTGTGGAACGAGCCGAACTTCGGCGAGGACCTCGCCCCGCAGGCCGTGAACGGCTCGACCGTGCCGGCGGCGCCGCCGGCATATCGGGGCCTGCTCGACGCCGGGTGGCGCGGCCTCGGGCTGACCGGGCACGGCCGTGACACGATCCTGATCGGGAACCTCGACGCCCGCGGTTCGAACGGGCGGCCGCGCCGGGGTCAGCCCCAGGGCCTTCCGGGCAACTTCGGCCAGACCAAGCCGCTTCAGTTCATCCGCGCGCTCTACTGCGTCGACTCGAACTACCGCGAGTTGCGCGGACGCGCCGCCAGCGCGGTCGGATGCCCCACCACCGCCGCCGGCTCGCGGCAGTTCCGGAACGCCCATCCGGCGCTGTTCCGAGCGTCCGGATTCGCCGACCACCCGTACCCGATCAACCTGCCGCCGACCAAGGCCAGCTCGAACGATCCCGACTTCACCGAGTTCTCCGAGCTGCCGCGGCTCGCGAGCACGCTCGATCGCGTCGTGCGGATCTATGGCTCTCGCACGCGCTATTCGATCTACAACAACGAGTACGGCTACATCACCAATCCGCCGAACCACAGCTCGAGCCACTTCGTCTCGCCGGCGACCGCCGCGACCTACATCAACTGGGCGGAGTACCTGTCGTGGCGGAACTCCCGGATCGCCTCGACGATGCAGTATCTGCTGTGGGACCCGAATCCGACGGTGAACGTTCCCGAGTTCGGCGGGTTCGCCAGCGGCCTGGTCTTCTACGGCGGGGCGCCTAAGCCCGGATACGCGGCATACCGCCTGCCGCTGTTCCTGCCGGTCACCTCGACGCGTCGCGGGCGCTCACTCGAGGTCTGGGGGGGCGTACGCCCCGCGCACTACTCGAGCCTCGACACCCACGGCGCCACCCAGCGGGTCCAGATCCAGTTCCAGCGCGGGTCAAGCGGGGCGTTCACCACGCTGCGGACCGTGACGATCACGAGCTCGCGCGGCTATTTCGACCTGCACCTGACGTTCCCCGCGAGCGGCACGGTCAGGCTCGCCTGGTCGTATCCGACGAACGACCCGCTGCTCACGCCGAGCCTGATCACCCCAGGCAGCGCCGACACCGTCTACAGCCGAACGGTGAAGGTGACGGTGAAGTAGTGGTTGGGACCTGCCGACGTACCGCGGCGCTGCTGGTCGGCTCCGCGGTGGCGCCGGCGGTGGCCACGGCGATGGCGGTCGTGCTGTTCGCGGTCGTGCTGTTCGCGGCGCCGGCGCTCGCCTCCACGGGCCAGGTGTCGGTGATCGAGGACGACGCACACCTCGAGGCCAATCCCGCGGCGACGCTCGAGCGGATGCGCCTGCTCGGGGCCGAAGTCGTCCGCGTGTCGGTGCCGTGGCAGATGATCGCCCCGGATCCGTCGTCGGCCCACGTCCCCTTTGGCTTCGACGCGGCCGACCCGGCGGCATACCCGGCGGCCGGGTGGGGGCTGTGGGACGAGATCGTGACCGACGCCCGGCGTGACGGGATCACCGTCGACCTCGACCTGATGGGCGGCGCGCCGCGGTGGGCGCGGGGACCACGACGGCCGGCCGGGAACAGCAACCCCAACTGGGAGCCGTCGGCGGCCGCGTTCGGCCAGTTCGTGCGGGCGATCGCGACGCGTTACAGCGGGAGCTACGACCCGGCTCTCGGAAGGACTGTCCCGGGTGGCGCCGGCGACCTCCCGCGGGTCGGCTTCTGGTCGATCTGGAACGAGCCCAATTACGGCCCGAGCCTCGCGCCACAGGGGGTCCCGGGCAATTTGGGCGTCGAGAACAGCCCGCGGATGTACCGGCAGATGCTTGACGCGGCGTGGACGGCTTTGTTGGCCGCGGGCCACGGTCCGGCCACCGACACGATCTTGATCGGCGAGCTTGCGCCCCGGGGCGCGAACAGGTGGGGCGTGTTCTCGGGGATGAAGCCGCTGGTGTTCCTGCGCGCGCTGTACTGCGTTGGTTCGGATTACCGCTCGCTTCGCGGGCGCGCGGCCCGCGCCCGAGGGTGCCCGACGACGGCGGCCGGCGCGCGGCGGTTCCGCGCGCAGCATCCCGTGCTGTTCGAGGCCACCGGCGTCGCCGATCACCCATATCTGCGGTGGTATCCGCCGACCGTCGAACCCGATCCCGACCCGACGAACGGATCCTCAACGGCCGACTACGCCTCGCTCGCGGTGATCGGCCGGCTGACCGGCGCGCTCGATCGCCTGCAGCGCGTGTACGGGTCGAGCAGGCGCCTTCCGGTCTTCGACACCGAGTTCGGCTACATCACAAGCCCGCCCAAGCACAGCCCGGACGGCAGGGCGCTCTACGTCTCGCCGGTGACCGCGGCGTACTACATGAACTGGTCCGAGTACGTCAGCTGGCGCAACCCGCGCATCACGTCGTTCGCGCAGTTCCCGATCTACGACCCCGTCCGTCCGCTCCGCTCGAACGACTGGGGCGGCTACGCGAGCGGCCTGCTCACCTGGAACGGCGTCCCGAAGGCCACCTACGCCGCCTGGCGCCTGCCCGTGTTCCTGCCGATCACGTCGACGCGGCGCGGGCGGTCGCTCGAGGTCTGGGGGTGCGTCCGCCCCGCGCCGTTCGCGGCGTTCGACACGGGGGCTGCGCAAACGGTTGCGATTCAGTTCGCCCGCGGTTCGTCGGGGGCGCCCGGACCGTTCACGACGATCCAGACGGTGACACTCGGCGGGACGAGCGGTTGCTACTTTGACGTCCGGGTGACGTTTCACGCCAGCGGGTTGGTCAGGCTCGGTTACGCCTACCCGCCGTCCGATCCCCTGCTGCCGGCCCAGGAGGGCCAGATCGTCAGCCGTTCCGTCCAGGTGACGCTCCACAAATGAGAGCACGACTACGCATAGCCGTCGTACTCGCGATCGGGCTCTCGGTGAGCACCATCGCGCTTTTGTCAGCGCTTGCGTCCGCGCCCGCCGCGTTCGGCTCGGCGGGTCAGATCTCGATCATCCAGGACTCGACGCGGATGCTGTCGGCCCCCGCCCAGACGATGAGCACCTTCCGCGCGCTCGGCGTCCGGATGGTGCGGATCATCGTCGTGTGGGCGCAAATCGCTCCTGGGGCGACGGCTCGGAACGCGCCGGCCGGGTTCAACGCCTCGAACCCGTCCTCGTACCCCCAGGCCAACTGGGCGCCCTACGACGAGATGATCGAGCTCGCGCACGCGGACGGACTCGGAGTGGACCTGACGCTGAGCGGCGGCGCGCCGCGCTGGGCCGAGGGTCCCCGGATCCCGGCGTCCGCACTCGACAACCAGTTCTGGGCCTGGCGCCCGTCCGCGAGCGCGTTCGGCCAGTTCGTCCGCGCCGCCGGCCAGCGGTACAGCGGGACGTACGTGCCGCCGGGCCAGACCGCCCCGCTCCCGCGCGTGAACTTCTGGGCGGCCTGGAACGAGCCCAACTTCGGCGAGGACCTCGGGCCGCAGGCGGTCGACGGCTCGACCGTGTCGGTGGCGCCGGGGATGTACCGATCGCTCGCCAGCCAGATGTGGAACGCCCTTAGGGCGACGGGGCACGGCCACGACACGTTCCTGATCGGCGAGTTCGCCCCGATGGGCCTGAGCGGCGCCGCCGGGCCCGGCCATCCCCAGGGCCTCCCGGGCGACTTCAGCCAGACCAAGCCGCTCCAGTTCCTACGCACGCTGTACTGCGTGGACTCGAACTACCGGAAGTTGCGCGGGCGCGCGGCCCGGTCGGTCGGGTGCCCGGCCACGGCCGCCGGCTCGCGGAGCTTCCGCCGGCAGAACCCGGCACTGTTCAAAGCCACCGGCGTCGCCGACCACCCGTACTCCTTCACCGGCTCGCCCCCGAATGTCGAGACCTCAACCGACCCCGACATCGCCACGTTCCCGCGGATCCCGAATCTCGAGCACGCGCTCGACCGGGTCCAGCGCGTCTACGGCTCGGGCAAGCGGTTCCCGATCTACAACACCGAGTACGGCTACATCACCCATCCCCCGAACCGCTTCTCGTACCCCTCGCCGGCGACCGCCGCGTACTACATCAACTGGGCCGAGTACCTGAGCTGGAAGCAGCGGCGGCTCGCCACGACGATGCAGTACCTCCTGTACGACCCGACACAGACCACCGCGACCTCCAGTGGCGACGGCGGCTTCGCAAGCGGCCTGGAGACCGTCAACGGCAAGGCCAAGCCCGGGTACGCCGCCTACCGCCTGCCGCTGCTCCTACCGGTCACCTCGACGCGGCGTGGCCGCTCGCTCGAGGTGTGGGGGTGCGTGCGGCCGGCGCGGTACGCGATCCTCGGTGGCAGACAGCCGCAGACGGCTCGGATCCAGTTCGCGCCTCACGGTTCATCGGGCGCGTCGTTTGCGACGCTCCGCACGGTGACGATCTCGAGCGCGAACAACTGCTATTTCGACGTGCGGATGAAGTTCGCCGAGAGCGGCATGGTCAGGCTCGCCTACACGTACCCGAACGATCCGCTGCCGATGTTCCCGCCGTCGGTGTCGGGCTCGACCGTGTACAGCCGGTCGGTGTCGATCACGCTGCGATAGGCGCGGTGCGGCGGCGGGCCGATTAGGTGGCGTACATCGCCTCGATCTCGGCCTCGTACTTGGCCTCGATCGGCCGGCGCTTCAGCTTCATCGTCGGCGTCAGCTCGTCGCCGCCGGGCATCCAGTCCCCGGGCACGATCGTGAAGTTCTTGATCTGCTCGACCCGCGCGAGATGCTCGTTGCCGCGGTCGATCGCGCTGCCCACCGCGGCGACCACCGGCTCGGCGTGCGCCAATGCCTCGAGCGAGGTGTCCGAGATCCCCTGCTGCGTCGCCCACTGAGGGGCGAAGTCGGCGTCGAGCACGACCAGCGCGGTGTTGTAGCGCCGACCGTCGCCGATGCAGACGGCCTGCGCGATCAGCGGGCTCGCCGACTTGATCGCGGCCTCGATGTTGGCCGGAGACATGTTTTTGCCGGCGGCGTTGATGATGATCTCCTTCTTGCGGTCGACGATCCTCAGGAAGCCGTCCTCGTCGAGCGAGCCGATGTCCCCCGTATGCAGCCAGCCGCCGGCGTCGATCGCCTCGGCGGTCTTGTCCGGCGCGTTGCGGTAGCTGGTCATCACGCAATCGCCGCGGACGAGCAATTCGCCGTCGTCGGCGATCTTGATCTCGACGCCTGGCTCGGCCGGCCCGACCGTCCCGATCCTCACTTCTCCGGGGCGGTTGCACGTGCCGACCCCGCACGTCTCCGACATCCCCCACAGCTCCGCCAGCTCGATCCCGAGCGCATGGAAGAACTCGAGCACCTCGACCGGGGTCGGGGCGGCGCCGACGTTGACCGCGGTCGCCTGGTCGAGGCCGAGCATCTCACGCAGCTTCGAGAACATCTGCTCGTCGGCCTGGGCGACCTTCGCCTCCAGCTCGTCAGGCACCGGCTCGCCGCGCTGGCGCAGCCGCACGCGCTCGATCGACGCCTCGAGCGCCTCCTGGATCGGACGTCGTTGCTCCTCGGGCTGGGCCGCCTGCATCTTCTCGAGCCCGGCCTTCAGCTTCTCCCAGATCCGCGGGACCGCGAAGAACCACGTCGGGCGGACCTGCGGCAGGTACGAGACGACCTCGCGCGGGTTCGGGCAGCAGGTGATCGTGCAGGAGTAGATCACCGGGATGTAGTGGTGGGCCATCCGCTCAGCGATGTGCGCCGCGGGCAGCCACGAGATCACCTTGGAGCCGGCATCGAGCCTGATGACCTGCTCGACCGCCTGGGCGCCCGACATCACGTTCCGGTGCGTCAACTGCACGCCCTTCGGCGGCCCGGTCGTGCCCGAGGTGTAGATCAGCGTGACCAGGTGGTCGGGGCCGATCTGTGCGAGCGAGGAGTCGAGATCGAAGTCCGGGTTCGATCCCTCGACATCGGCGAGTGAGATCGTGTTCTCGAGCGGGTCGCCGTCGATCAGGATCACGTGCTCGAGCCCCGGCAGGCCCCTGCGCGCCTCGAGCAGCGCGCCCGCGTGCGCCTGCTCGACGATCGCCACCTTCGAGGCCGCGTCGTCGATCAGGTACCGAATCTCGGCCGGCGGGTAGGTCAGGTAGATCGAGAACGGAGTCGCGCCGAGCATCGCCACCGCCAGGTCGACGACGTGGAACTCGGGCCGGTTGCCGAGCATGATCGCGACCGTGTCACCGGGCTCGACCCCGAGCTTCGCGAGGCCTCCGGCGACCGACTCGACGCGGCCGAGCAGCTCCGACCACGTCAGCGACACGCTGTCGTCGGGGGTGCAAACCGCGACGATCTCGGGATGATTGGCCGCCGTGCGCCTGAGCGCCTCCGTCAGCGTCGGCGCGTCGACCGCGCGTCCCACCGCCGGCGAGACCGTGCTGCTGCTCTCCATGCCTCTCCTCCACCGTAGGGCTTGACTGCGCCGCGTACCGTAGCAGCGAGGAATGTGGCCGCCCGCCGCCTCGCGGCGCTCGCTGGGTCGCTAGTGCAGCCCTAGGCCCGGACCGGACAGCGCCGAGATGTCGTTGGTGAGGCCGATCGCGAACACCATCAGGATCAGCACGAAGCCGACCACGCCGGCGCGCTCCATGACCTCAAACGGGATCCGCTTGCCTCTGACCTTCTCCGCTACTGCCCAGAACACATGTCCCCCGTCGAGCGGGAGGAACGGGAACAGGTTGATGATCGCCAGCGACAGCGAGATCAGGCCGAGCACGTAGAACGCCTGGGTGGTGCTGGTGGCGAACGACTCCTGCGTGGCCGTGTAGCCGTAGACGATGCTGTGGAGCTGCTTTCGCTCCTGCGGCTCGAAGATACGCGCAACGACCGAGACAGTGCGGGTCGTGACATACCACATGTTGCTGCCCGACAGCGACGCCGCCTGGAACACGCTCACCGGCTGCTGGGTCGAGCCAAAGCTCACGCCGAGCAGCGGCCGGTTCTCGCCGTCGGCGGTGCTGTACCTCGGCCGGATCTCGAGCGTCAGGAGCTTTCCGTCCCGCTCGACGACCACGCGGGCCGGGGTCGCCGCGACGCAGCCGTTGACCTGAGCGCCAGCGCACTTATGGGTGCCGATCTGGTTGCGGATCGCATTCTCGGAGCCGCCGATGCCGTCAACCGAGACGACGTGGTCGCCCGGGCGCAGCACCGCGGCGGACGCCGATCCCTTCTCGATCGTGGCGACGTTCGTGGTCGCGACGGACTGGCCCTGTGACAGTGCGATCGCCCAGAAGATCACGAACGCAATGATGAGGTTCACCGCCGGGCCGGCCAGGATCACGACGACCCGCTTCCACACCTTCTGGTTGTAGTAGGCGCGGGGGATGACCTCGGGCGGGATGTCCTCGTGCGGGTTCATCCCGGTGATCCGGACGTAGCCGCCCAGCGGGAACGGGCCGATTCCGTACTCGGTCTCGCCGCGGCGGAACTTGACCAGCAACGGCCCCATGAACAGCGAGAAACGCTCGACCCGCATGCCCACGGCCTTGGCGGCCGTGAAGTGGCCCGCCTCGTGCAGGATGATGAGCGCTACGAAGCCGAGGAAGGCCAGGACGTAGGACACGGTTTCAGTGTGGCAGGGGTTTCTGCGGTGTTCGTAAGAACGCGACCAGATCGGCTACGCGAGTGCTCGTTCGGCTACAAGCTCGCCGGCGAGTCTGCGCGCATCGGCGTCGGCCTCGCCGAGCGCCTCGAACGAGTGGACCGGTTGCGACGGGAGCTCCTCGAGCGTCTCCTCGATCACCGCGGCGATATCCAGGAACCGCAGCCGGCCGCTGAGGAATGCGTGCACGGCAACCTCGTTGGCGGCGTTCATCGTGCAGGTGGCGGTGCCGCCCGCCCGCGCAGCCTCCCGGGCGATCCGCACGCAGCTGAACGTCTCCTCGTCGACGGGTTCGAACGTCAGGCTTCCGAGCTCGACCAGATCGAGCGGGCGCACCGGGACATCGACCCGCTCCGGGTAGTGCAGCGCATAGGAGATCGGCACGCGCATGTCCGGGTACCCGAGGTGCGCGAGCGTGGCGCCGTCGCACAGCTGGATCAGGCTGTGGATGATCGACTGCCGGTGCACGACGATGTCGATCTGCTCATACGGCGTGCCGAACAGGTGATGCGCCTCGATCAGCTCGAGCCCCTTGTTCATCAGCGTTGCCGAGTCGATCGTGATCTTCCCGCCCATCGCCCAGGTCGGGTGGGCCAGCGCCTGCTCGGTCGTGACGTGCTCGAGGTCCGCTCGCTTGAGGCCACGGAATGGGCCCCCCGAGGCGGTCAGGATCAGGCGGTCGACGGTCCCGGGGCGCTCGGACGCGAGCAGCTGGTGAAGCGCCGAGTGCTCGGAGTCGACGGGGACGATCGCGGCACCGGTCGCCTGCGCCAGCTCGGTTAGCAGCTCGCCGCCCACGACCAGCGACTCCTTGTTGGCCAGCGCGAGGTCGATCCCCTCGCCCAGCGTCGCCACCGTGGGGAGCAGGCCCGCCGAGCCGACGATCGCGTTCAGCACCAGATCGCATTCGCACTCGGTGATCAGCCGGACGACGCCGTCCGGCCCCGCCAGCACCTCTCCGCCCGTCCACGCCTCGCTCGCCCGCGCCGCGGCGTCGGGATCCGCGACCGCGATCTTGCGGATCCCGTGGCGCCGGGCCTGGTCGATAAGCGGCTCCCACGAGCTGGCCGCGCTCAGCGCGACGACCGTGAGCTCGGACGACCGCGAGACCACGTCGAGGGCCTGGACGCCGATCGAACCGGTCGAGCCGAGGATCGCGAGTCGACGGGGCACAATCCCAGTCTAGGGCGCGCTTGCCGCGCCTCCCGTCAGTGCACGGCGAGCCAGATGTAGTAGCCGACGACGACCGCGAACAACGCCCCGTCCAGCCGGTCGAGCGCGCCCCCGTGCGGGCCGAACACGCTGCCCGAGTCCTTGACGCCGGCATCGCGCTTGACCAGCGACTCGAACAGGTCACCGAGCGGCGCAACGGCGGCCACCGCCACGCCGAGCAGCAGCGCGTGGCCCTGGGTCAGCCACGTCTGGTAGAGCCCGGCCAGGAACACCGCGATGACCGCGAGCAGCATCCCGCAGAACAGCCCCTCGACCGTCTTGTTGGGGGAGACATTAGGGGCCAGCCGGTGGCGCCCGAACAGCTTCCCGCCCGCGTACGCGCCGGTGTCCCCCACGAACGTTCCGACCAGAACGTCGAGGAACACGCCGTTGCCGTGCGGCAGCTGCCGCAGCAACTCGGCGTGCGCGAACGCGAACCCGACCCAATAGACGCCGAGCAGCGTGCCCGCGATCGCGACCGTCGGTCGCTTCCGGTCGCTCATCATCACCGCCAGCAGCGCCACCGGGACCGCAGCCATCGCGACCTCGAGCACGTGACCCTCGTTCCCGGATCGTGCGACGAGCACCATCGCCAGGACCGCGGCGAACCCGACCGCCGCGACCGGCCGCCAGATCTTCAACAGCCCGTACGCCTCGTGCATGCAGATCAGCCCCGCGGCGATCAGGAACAGGGCGAACGGCAGGCCGCCGAGGTTGTTGAAGATGATCGTGGCGATCGCCAGCGGGACCGCAACGAGGATCCTGGTCATCAGATCTCCGCGCCGGCGCGGCTTCTTCTCCCGGGGCTGGCGGGCTTCGCGCTCTTCGCGGGCGGCCTCGCGGGCCTCGCGCGCCTCGCGTGTCGCCTGCGAGCGCGGTTCGCGTGGCTCGCGACGCTCCCGCGAAGCAGAGCGTCTGCGCGCCGGAGGCATCGCTACCTGCCTCCGAAGCGACGGCTGCGCGCCGCGAAGTCCTCGAGGCTCTGCTCGAGCGATTCGCGTGAGAAGTCCGGCCACAGCTCGTCGCGGAACACCCACTCTGAGTAGGCCCCCTGCCACAGCAGGTAGTTCGAGATCCGGTGCTCGCCGCTGGTCCGGATGATCAAGTCGGGATCGTGCATGTCGGGGGCGTAGAGCAGGGCGCGGAAGTCGCCCTCGTCTCCCGATGTGAACTTTCGCGCTGCATCGACGATCTCCGCCCTGCCGCCGTAGTTGAAAGCCACGAACAGCGTGATCCTGTCGTTGTCGTGAGTCAGCTCCTCGGCCCAGGCCATGCGCTCGATGAGATGCGGGGGCACGGGGTCGCTGCGGCGTCCGATGAAGCGCATCCGAACGCCTTCGTCGTGCAACTCGGGCGTCTCGAGCTCGATTCGCCGCGCCATCATCGCCATCAGCCCCTGGACCTCCTCGCGCGGGCGAACCCAGTTCTCGGTCGAGAACGAGTACACGGTCAACTCGTAGATTCCGAGATCGACGGCATCGCGCAGCCGTGCCTTGACCGTGTCCGCGCCCGCCTCGTGTCCGGCGAGCGCCGGCAGGCCCCGGCGCGAGGCCCATCGCCCGTTGCCGTCGGTGATGATCGCGACATAGCGAGCCCGTGCGCCGTTGTCGTCGGCGGGGTGGGCGGGCCCCGGATTACGAGGCACCGCCATCTAGACCTCGAGTATTTCGGCTTCCTTGTGCTTCAGCGCATCGTCGAGCTCGCCGATGCGCAGATCCGTCACCTTCTGAAGCTCGACTTCCGCTCGATGCTCGTCATCGGACCCTGCCTCGCCCGCCTCCTTGAGCTCACGCAGGTCGTGCATCACGTCGCGGCGGACGTTTCGGATCGCGACCCTGCCCTCCTCGGCGATGTGCCGGACCACCTTGACGAGCTGCTTGCGCCGCTCCTCGGTGAGCTCGGGCACGCCGAGACGGATCAGGTTCCCGTCGTTGTTCGGGGTCAGGCCGACGTCCGACTCGAGGATCGCGCGTTCGATCGCCTTGATCGAGCTCTTGTCGTACGGCTGGATCGTCAGCAGCCGCGCCTCGGGCGCGCTGATCGTGGCCAGTTGCTTCAGCGGCGTGGCGGTGCCGTAGTAGTCGACCTGGATACGGTCCAGCAGAGCCGGGCTCGCTCTTCCGGTGCGGACCGATCCGAACTCGGATTTGGTCGACTCCACCGACTTGTGCATCCGCTCCCGGGCATCGGCCAGGAGGTCGTCGATGATGTCGGTGGTCATGTCCTCACCAGCGTCCCCACTCGTTCTCCGGACACTATCTTGTCGATGTTGCGCCCGTCGGTCATGTTGAAGACGACGATCGGGAGATTGTTGTCCATGCACAGGGCGAACGCGGTCGAGTCCATAACCTGGAGCCCGCGGGTGAGCGCGTCCTTGTGCGTGATCTCCGGAATGAACTCGGCGTCGGGGTCGATCCGCGGATCGGCCGTGTAGACGCCCTCGACGCGGTTCTTGGCCATCAGGATGATCTCGGCGTGCAATTCCGCTGCCCGCAGCGCGGCGGCCGTGTCGGTCGTGAAGAACGGGTTGCCGGTGCCGGCGGCGAAGATCACGATCCGCCCCTTCTCGAGATGGCGCATCGCGCGCCGGCGGATGTACGGCTCCGCGACCTCGGAGATGGTGATCGCCGACTGCACCCGGGTCTGGACGTTCTCCTTCTCGAGCGCGTCCTGGAGCGCCAGCGCGTTCAGCACCGTCGCGAGCATGCCCATGTAGTCGCCGGTGGCGCGATCCATGCCTCTGGCGGCTTCGGCGAGCCCACGATAGATATTGCCGCCGCCGACCACGATCGCGACCTCAACGTTGCGCCGGTGAACGGCCGCGATCTGCGCGGCGATCTCACGTACCCGCTCGGGATCTGTCCCGTACTCCAGATCGCCCATCAGCGCCTCACCCGAGAGCTTCAGGAGGATCCGCCGGTACACGGCCGGATGTCCGCTCGACGGATGCGGGATGACGCTCGCGGAACTCAACTGCCCACAGAGAAGCGGCTGAAGCGGCGGATCACCACGTTCTCGCCGGTCTCGCTGGCGAGTTCGGCGCGCAACTCCTCGATCGTCTTACCGCCATGCTTGTCCTCGTTGACGTGCTTCTGCCGCAGCAGCACGACGTCATCGAGCCACTTGTCGATCTTGCCGGTGACGATCCGCTCGCGGACGTTCTCGGGCCGGTCGGCCGCCTGCTCGACCGCGATCCGTTTCTCGCGCTCGCGGTCCTCGGCCGGCACGTCCCCGTCGTTGACCGCGATCGGCGCGGCCGCCGCGATGTGCAGCGCCAGATCGCGCGCGAACTCGACGAAGTTGTCGTTGCGCGCGACGAAGTCCGTCTCGCAATCGACCTCGACGAGGACGCCGATCTTGTTGCCGGCGTGGATGTAGCTCTGGACCACGCCCTCGCTCGCCTCGGCGCCGGCGCGTTTGGCCGCCTGCGCCTGGCCGCGGGCACGGAGGATCTCGACGGCGCGCTCGACGTCGCCGTCGGCTTCGCTCAGGGCCTCGCGGCAGGCGAGGACGCCCGCGCCCGTGCGGTCGCGGAGGGCCTTGACTTCCTTGGCGCTGATCGCACTCATGAGTTCTCCTCTGCGGCGTCTGACTCGGGATTCTGCTCCGTCGCGGCTGTCTCGGTTTTCTCAGCCGGTGCGGACGCGGGCTCCTCGGACGCCTGGGGCTCCTCCTCGGACGCCTGGGGCTCCTCCGCCGGGGCCGGGGCCTCGGGCGCCTCGGTTGCAGCGGCGGCCTCTGGTTCCTCGGGGGCTGCGACTGCCTCCGGCACGGCCGGTGGCGCTTCGGGTGGGGGCGCGGCTTCGGCCTCTGGCTCGGGTGCCGACTCCGGCTCGGGCGCCGACTCCGGCTCGGGCGCCGACTCCGGCTCGGGCGCCGACTCCGGCTCGGGCGCCGACTCCGGCTCGGGCGCGGACTCCGGCTCGGGCGCGGAGGCGGGCTCCTCCGCGGGAGGTGCCTGCGCCGCGGCGGCGGGCGCTTGTTCCACCGCTGGAGCCTCCGTCGCGGGCGCCGGCGCCGCCTCGACTGGTGCCGCTGCCGCGGGCGCCGGCGCGGCCTGTGCGGCTTCTGCAGCCTGCGCCTCCGCGGCCGCTGCCTCCTGTCGCACTCGCTCCTCGGCCTCCTGGCGCTCGCGCGCTTCGGTCTCGAGGCGCTCGCGCTCGAGGCGGGCCTGCTCCTCGGCCTCCTGCCGCGCTCGTTCCTCGGCCTCCTGCCGGGCCCGTTCCTCGGCCTCCTGGCGCTCGCGCTCGAGCCGCGCGCGCTCCTCCTCCTCGCGGAAGACGTTGTGGCCCTGGCTGACGACGTCGCCGACCGCCCTCGTGATCAGCGCACACGAGCGGATCGCGTCGTCGTTGCCCGGGACTACGTAATCGATCCCGTCGGGATCGCAGTTGGTGTCGACCAGTCCGATGATCGGGATCCGCAGCCGCTGCGCTTCGCGGACCGCGATCGCCTCGGTTTTCAGGTCGATCACGAACACCGCGTCCGGCAGGCGCTGCATGTTCTTGACGCCACCGAGGTTCGCGCGCAGCTTCTCCAGGTCGGCCTGCGCCGCCATGCGCTCACGCGTGGGCAGCAGCTGAAGCTGACCCTCGGACTCGTAGCGCTCGAGGTCGTGCAGCCGCTTGATCCGCAGCGAGATCGTCTGGAAGTTGGTCAGCAGGCCGCCGAGCCAACGGTGGTTGACGTAGGGCATGTCCGCGGCTTCCGCGTTCTCTTTGATGGTGTCGCGTGCCTGCTTCTTCGTGCCGACGAACAGCACGGTCCCGCCGCGGCGCGACACGTCCGACGCGAACTGGCGTGCGTCCTCCAGGAGGACCTGGGTCTGTAGGAGGTCGATGATGTAGTTCCCATCGCGTTCGCCGAAGATGAAGCGGCGCATCTTGGGGTTCCATCGACGTGTCTGGTGGCCGAAATGGACGCCGGCCTCCAGCAGCTCCTTGATTCCGATCTGAGCCACTGCTTACTCCCTTGTGATTGGTTTGAACTACAACCCGCTCACACGCGCTCGTGGACCTCGTTTGCGAGGCAGGGCACGAGCCGTCTGAACAGGATCGGGGACGGTCTGTCTGAGTTTACGCAAGTTTTGGTGCGCCGCTACGTTTTCAGGTGTAGCGGGCCATTCGCTTCCCCTACCTTCAGCGGTGGCTCGTGCGCGGGCCGAACCTCCCTTCCCCTACCTCCGGTGGCTCGGTTCGCAACGTCAGGCGGGGCGGCTGTGGACGGGCCGCCCCGCCCTTTTTCACGACCTTGCGTCGCGTCTACGGCCGGGCGGCTGCGCGCCTCTGGCAGCCGCGTGAGCGTCTTGGTCAGCCACTCGGAACGCGGATCGCGCGAGTGCTGCCAGACGCGCATCCGCCGCTCGCCCGTTTCGGCGCGCACCGGTCCCTCATGCGTAGCTTCAACCCCTAGTCGGCGCGTTCAGCCACTACCAGCGCCGCCAGCAGATCCTCCGGCAAGGGCGACGTGACGTCGACGGGCACTCCGGTCACCGGGTGCTCGAATGCGAGGCGTGCCGCATGCAGAAACTGGCGGTCGAGGCCGAGTTCCCCGCGGGTGCCGTACTGGGGGTCGCCGGCCACCGGGTGGCCGATCGCCGCTAGGTGCACGCGGATCTGGTGGGTGCGACCGGTCTCGAGCGTGACTCGCAATAGGGCTGTGCCCGGGAGCAGACGCTCGATCTCGAAGTGCGTGCGCGCCTCGCGCGGCTCGTCGCTGTCGATCGACATCAGCTTGCGATCGCGCCGGTGGCGCCCGATCGGCGCATCGATCGTCCCGGTCCTGGCCGAGGGATGGCCGTCGACGAGCGCGAGGTATTCGCGGCGGAGTCGCCTGCGCGCGAGGAGTGATTTCAAAGCGCGGTGGACCGCGTCGCTCTTGGCGACGACGAGCAGCCCCGAGGTGTCGCGATCGAGGCGATGGACGATCCCGGCCCGCCACGACTCCTCGCCGCCGGCGGCCCGCCCCTCAAGCGCCTGCGCGAGCGTCCCCGCCCAATGACCGCGGGCGGGGTGCACGACCACCCCCGCCGGCTTGTCCACGACCAGCAGGTACTCGTCCTCGTAAGCGACCCCGAACGAGGCCTGCGGCTCGGGCACGAGCACCGGCCCGGGCTCGCCCGAGTCGTCGATCTCGATCGCCTCCCCCGGCTGCACCAGGTGGCGCTTGGGCCTGCGCGAGCCGTCGACCCGCACGTGACCGGAGTCGATCAGCGTCTGCGCTCGCGCCCGCGAGCCGAGCGGGACCGCGAGGAACCGGTCCAGCCGGGTGCCGGCTGCCGCATCGGGGACGCGGAGTTCGATCCTGGTCTCGGTACTCACCCTGCGCGCTTCCCCTCGAGCACGTAGAGCAGCGTCAGCACGCCGAACGTGATCGACATGTCGGCGACGTTGAACGCCGGCCAGTGCGGCAACTGGATGAAGTCGGTCACCGCGCCGTGGGCGATCCGGTCGATCAGGTTGCCGATCGCGCCTCCTACGAGCATCCCGGTCGGCAACCACAGCAGCGGGCGCTCGGGTCGCATCGCGAAGTACCCGATCAGCAGCGACAGCGCCGCGAACGTGACCACGAGCACGAGCGCGCCACCGCCGGCGAACAGCGTGAACGCGACGCCGGTGTTCCGATCGTGGACGAGCGTGATCCCGGGCAGGAACTTCTCGTGGTCGCCCGGCGTGATGCCGGCTGCGATCGTGTTCTTCGTGATCTGGTCCAGCGCGATCACGATCGCGGCGACCAGGCCGGCGCGCGCGAACGCCCTCACGCGGAGCGATGCGGTCGACTGAGTCATCCCACGCGGGCGTTCAGCCCGCAGCCACGGCCCCGCGCATCAGCCCTGGATCAGACTGACGACGAGCATCTGCACGATCCACAGGACGATGATCGCGATCATCGGCGTGAGATCGAACATGCCGATCGGCGGGATGAAGCGGCGGAAGATCTTCAGGTACGGCTCGCACACATCCCGCAGGAAGTTCATGATCGAGTCCATGACGCGTGAGTACGGCGGGCGTAACCCGAGCGAGAACATCATGTTGAGCAGGATGTACAGGAAGATCAGCAGGATGTAGACGAGGAACAGCGCCTGCACGTAGTTGGCGATGTCGCCCCGGGTGAGAGCCGCGATCACGGTCATCCGGTCCATCCCAAAACTGCGTCGAACGCCTCCTGGAACGCCGGCCGCACGCCACCCCGCTCGAGCGCCGCGAGCCCGCGGGCGGTCGTGCCGCCGGGCGAGGTCACCTCGCGGCGGATCGCGAGGGTGTCGTAGTCGCGCGTCTCGAGCAGCGCGGCGGTACCCGCCATCGTCTCGGCGACAAGCCGGCCGGCAAGCGGGGCGGCGAGGCCGTGGCGAACGCCGGCGTCGACCTGGGCCTCGACGAGCAGGGCCTGGTAGGCGGGCCCTACGCCCATCAGCGCGCCGGCTGGGCCCATCAGCTTCTCGGGCACGGTGACCACGGTCCCGAGCCTCCCGAACAACTCGAGCACGTCGGCTTCGAGCCGGGGGTCGACCTCCGGCTCGGGCGAGTAGCACATGACCCCGCGGCGGACCTCGACGGGCGTGTTCGGGACGATCCGGAACACGGGGACCGCGTAGGCACTCCGCAGGCGACCGACGTCGACCCCGGCGAGCACGGACGCGACCACCTTCGCGTGTCCCGCGAGCTCGGCGCTCACCATGTCGAACTGCGCCGGCTTGTGGCAGAGCACGACGAGATCGGCGCGGTCGGCGACCTCGACGTTCGAGTCGAACGCCTCGCCTCCGAGTTCCTGCGCCAGCGCTTTCGCCCTTCCGGAGCCGCCGTCGGACACGAGCACCGGATCTCCCCAGCCGCGCGCGAGGGCACGCGCCATGTTTCCAGCGCCGATCAGACCGACCTGCATGTAAGTAAATCTATCGCTGCCGGAGGACCCGGCCAGAGCCAGGGCTCAGCTTTGGTTGAAGAAACCCTTCTCGAGCAGCCGCGCGCGCTCCTCCGCGGACACCTCGACGTTGCGCGGAGTGAGCAGGAACACCTTGTCGGCGATCCTCTGCATGCCGCCGTCGAGCGCGTACGTGAGCCCGCTCGAGAAGTCGATCAGGCGCTTGGAAAGGTCGTGATCGGTGTTCTGAAGGTTGAGGATCACCGGGATCGCGTCCTTGAACTTGTCCGCGACGTCCTGGACCTCGTTGAAGTTCTTCGGCGCGACGAAGTGGACCCGGTCGGCTCCCCCACGCCCGTTCCCACGCCCGGTGCTCACGGGGCGCAGTGAGGCCGTGCGACGATCGGCCTCGGGATCGTCGGCGAAGATGTCGTCGAACTCGTCTCGCCGACGCCGTGAACTGAGGCGCCGCACGTTCGGCCGTTCGCGATACGCGTCCTGGGCCTCGACCTCCGGCTCGTTGTAGGGCTCGACGTCATCCTCGTAGTCCTCGTCATCCGCCAGCCCGAAGTACATGAGCGTGCGGTGCCAGGTATCTCGTAAGGCCATCTCGGAATCGAAGTTTCGGTGGGAGACCGTAATTCCCTGCTGGGATTATGACGCGCCGGATCGGTACAAGCTTGTGCCAAGTCGCACAATCGTCGCACCCTCCTGCACCGCGCTCAGGTAGTCCTGGCTAGTCCCCATCGACAGCTCGCGCAGGCCGTGCTCGGCCGCGAGCTCGCGGAGCGCCGCGAAATGGCGCCGGCTCGCCTCCGGGGTCGGCGCCAGCGGAGGCATCGTCATCAGCCCGACGATCGTCACCGGGGCCCGCTCCAGGTATCCGGAGAGCTCCGACGGGGCGATCCCGCTCTTCCCCGCCTCGCCGGCGACGTTGACCTCGATCAGGACCTCGGTGCCGGGGGTTCCGTGGCGCCCGAGCTGCTCGAGCGCCGACTCGCTCGCCACGGTTTCGATGTAGCGGACGTACGGCAGTACCTGCCGGACCTTGCGGCTCTGGAGATGGCCGATGAAGTCCCACGTGAACGCGCCCGGGTACGCGTCCGCCTTCGCCACCAGGTCCTGCGCGCGGTTCTCGCCGACCAGCTCTATCCCGGCCTCGGCGAGCACGCCGAGCTCCTCGACCGGCACGTACTTGACCGCCGCGAGGATCTGCACGCCCGTCGGGTCGCGCCCGGCGGCGGCGATCTCGGAGCGGACGCGCTCGAGGTTCTCCCTGACCGCCTCGGCCCGCAGGCCCCTAATCAGCTCAACCACACCAGCCCGGCCTGCCGCCCGGTGATGCCGCGGTCGCGGCGGTGCGAGAAGAACAGGGACTCGTCGGCGCAGATCGTGCACAGCTCGACGTCGTGCACGGTCTGCACGCCGGCCCGCTCGAGCTGGTCGCGCGCGATCGCCTTCAGGTCGAGGTTGCGCCCGTGGCGCACGCGCTCACCGTACCCGGCGAACACCTCGCGGACCTCGTCGCCGACCTCGTAACAGCATCCGCCCGCGCCCGGCCCGATCGCCGCCTCGAGCGGTCCGTCGGCACCGAGGTCGCGGATCGCGCGCACGCCCTCGGTCACGATCCCGGCGGCGAGCCCGCGCCAGCCAGCGTGGAGCATCGCGACGGCGCCGGCGTCCGTCTCGCCGTCCTGCGCACCGGTCCGCCCCGGGGCTGCCAGTGCGATCGGCAGGCAGTCGGCGGTCATCACCATCGGCGCGACGCCTTCGAGACGCGTCGCCTGCGCGTCCGCGTCGACCAGTTTTATGTCCTTGGCCGGCAGGGGCGCCACGCCGACATCGTCGGTCGAGTCCACCGTGCGCACGGTCGTCCCGTGTACCTGACGAATGTACGCAATTCGGGCGCCGACCTTCTCCTCGAGCCGGGATCGGTTCTGCCGGACCGCCTCGGGGCGGTCGTCGGTCAGCCGCCCGAGGTTGAGGCTCGCGTAGGGGCCTTCCGAGAATCCACCGCGCCGGGTGGTGAACACCACCCGCGCGCCGGCGAGATCGATCCCGACGTGCTCGTCCCAGGCGTAGAAGGGCTCGGTCAGCCTCACCTCAGATGCAGCTCCATGTCCGGGATCGGCGTCCGCTGCGCGTACTCGAAGTGCGCGGCGCCGCGCGCGTGCATCGTCGATGCGTGCGCCCATCCCCCGGCTCTCGGGGCCCGCTCGTACAGGTGTAGGCGGATCGACGCAGTCTCCGTGTTGTAGCAATAGGCGTACTCGCTGACCGCGGGTCGGTCAGCGTCAGGTAGTAGACCTCGTAGTGACCGGGGCTGCCGTCCCAGCGCAGCACGTTCGGGGCTGTCGGCACGCGCGCAGGCTACCCGGGCGTGCCTCCGCCGGCCGCGGGGCCGGCGGCGGCGGCCAGCGCCACCGCGAGTTCCTGCTCGCGGCCGTCCACCCGCCCGTCGAGCTTCGCGGCCAGCGCCGCACGCAATCCGCGCCCGATCGCGGGGCCTTCCGGGACGCCCGCGGCGAGCAGATCACGCCCGTCGATGGCGAGGCGGACGTGGCGGATCACGTCGAGCCAGGCGCGAGCCTGTTCCTCGGCTCCGAGCGCACCCGCCAGCGCGACGACTTCCGCCGGCGCCCCCGCCGCCGAGGCCGCGATCGCGGACGGCGCGCGCGCCACCGACAGCGCCCGCGCGAGGTCGCCGGCGCTTGTCCCGGCGAGCAGAATCGCGTCGCGGTCCTCGGCCTCGAACGCGAGCGCGTCGAGCAGCGCGCTCAGATCCGTCGCCGGCACGCCGCGCGCCGCAACCGACAGCACCAGCCGGTCGGGCCGGCCGTCATCCGGCAGCAGCGTCAGCGCCCGGCGCGCCAGCGTCTCGCTCTCGCCCGCGAGCCCGAACGCCGGGTGGACGGCGACGTCGAGACCCAGGTCCGACAGGGCGCCGAGCGCCCGGACCGGGTCCGGCTCGCCAGCGAGCAGCCTGAGCTCGGCCCCGATGCGCGGGCCGCTGACCGTGGCCAGTGCGCCGGCGGCGATCGCGCCCTCCGCCAGCGCCCGCGTGTGGGGCTCGATCTCGAAGCCGAGTCGGCTCGCGTAGCGGATCAGCCGGAACAGCCGTGTCGGGTCGTCGATGAAGCTCCCGTCGTGGAGAACCCGCAGCCGGCCCGCCTCGAGATCCTCGAGCGCGCCCGGCACGGCCGTCAGCTCACCGGCGCGTTCGCCGGCGAGCGGGATCGCGATCGCGTTGACCGTGAAATCGCGCCGGCGAAGGTCCTCCGCGAGCGGCGCCGGCTCCACGTCCGGGAGCGCTCCGGGGTGGTCGTAGGTTTCGCGTCGTGCGCGCGCGATGTCGTAGGTGAACCCGTCGAGGACGACGGTCGCGGTGCCGAAGCGGTCGTGCTCACGGACCTCGCCGCCGAGCGCCGCCGCCACCGGAGCCGTATCGCCGTCGACAACCAAGTCGAGGTCGAACGGCGTGCCTCCGAGCAGGAGATCCCGAACCGCCCCGCCCACGAGATACGCCGCCGGCGCCTCCGGCAGCCGCGAGATCAGCGGTCGTGCAGCCGGAAGCGCGTACACCCGAGCGAGCAGCTTGGGAAGAAACTCGGACATAGTCATAGTTTCTTCCCAACCGGCCCCGCGACGTCTCCACGCACGCGGTTCCGGGGTGAGCGGTGGCTAGCATGCCCGCCATGCCGAGTCCCGGTTCGCGACGGTGGCTGCGGTGGGGACTCGTTGCCGGAGCGGTTGTTCTGATCGCAGCGGGAGGCGCACTGGCCTTCGTCCTCCTCCACTCGCCACACGACGTCTCAAATCCCGGCGTCGCCTTCACGGCGCCCACGACCACGGCCACGCCCAAGCCGAAGCCGGTCGTCAACAACTTCGTTTGGCCGCGGTACGGATACGACGCCGAGCGCACGCACTTCTTCCCGGGCTCCGACGTCCCGGAGCCGCCGCTGCACGTCGGCTGGCGGTTCCAGGATTACGCGCTGCTCGAGTTCCCGCCCGTCATCTACGGGAACGACTTGTATGTGATGGACGACGACGGCTCAGCGAAGGAGCTCGACAAGCGAACCGGTCACAAGCTGTGGGAGACAAAGGTCGGGACGCTCGCCGCCGCCTCGCCGGCGCTCGGGGTCGCGCAGGGCCTGATGTACCTCTCGGTCCTGTCCGTGCACGGCCACTCCCCCGGCAACGGGCAGGCCGTGGCGCTGTCGATGAAAACCGGACGGATCGTATGGTCCAAACCGATCCCGGCCGGCACCGAGTCCTCACCGATCGCGTTCGGAAACGCCGTGTACTTCGGCGACCAGAGCGGGACCGTGTACTCGCTGAACGCGACCACCGGCCACGTCAACTGGACCTTCCATGCCAGCGGTCCGGTCAAGGGCGGCCCCGCGCTGTCGGACGGCGTCCTGTACTTCGGCGACTACTCGGGGCGCGCTTACGCGGTGAACGCGACCACCGGGCATCAGGTGTGGGCGTCGAATACCAACGGAGCCGACTTCGGGTTCGGGTCGGGCAACTTCTATTCGACGCCCGCCGTGGCCTTCGGCCGCGTATATATGGGCAACACGGACGGGCGGGTCTACTCGTTCGCCGCCAAGACCGGCCAGCTGGCCTGGGCCACTGGGACGGGCGCTTACGTGTACGCGTCGGCCGCGATCGACAACACGCCGGGGCTCGGCCCGACGATCTATCTCGGGTCCTACGACGGCAACTTCTACGCGTTCAACGCCCGATCCGGCGCGATCAGGTGGAAGCATCCCGCGGGGGGCAAGATCTCAGGCTCAGCGACGATCGTCGGCAACGTCGTCTACTACTCCGACCTCGGCACGAAGACGACCGCGGGCCTCGACGTGGGCACCGGCCGGCAGGTGTTCTCGTTCCCCGACGGCGCGTTCAACCCCGTCGTGGCCGACAACCACGCGATTTATCTGAGCGGATACACGCAGCTGTACCAGATGCTCCCGAGCCGCTAACGTAATCGCCACACAGCGCTCGTAGCGCACTCACATAAAGTGCATACAGCGGACCTCCGCGCTCACAAAATCCCCGCACAAGCCGTGCAATGAAGCTGGCATGGAACGTGCGTTCGAGCGCTTCTTGCTATCCTCTACGGTCTATGCGTTGTCGTAGTGGAAGTCATTGCCAGGAGCCGACTGTGCCGGGCCGTAGGTTCTGCGAGGAGCACGCAGCAGAGCTCGATCGCATGCGCGAAGAGCTGAAGGACGCTGCCGCAGCCCGCATCGGTCGTGGTCGGCCTAAGCGGTCCTCGACTTGTTGCCGCCCTGGCTGTTATGAGCCCCGCGTTCCGCCCGCCGCGTATTGCGATGCATGCGCCGCCGCCGGATACGTGGAAGAGGCCGCTTAACCGCGGCTGCCTTCAACCGGGCCAACATACGAAGTGCAGGTTCCACCCGACGGGCCGGGATTCCGCGCCCGACGGGTGGCTGCGCTAATCCACGGGACGGATTGGGAATCCGTCGCGCGCCAGCGCGGCCTTGACTTCCCGAACCGTGTGCTGTCCGTAGTGGAAGATCGAGGCGCAAAGCACGGCGTCCGCGCCGACCTCGAGCGCCGCGGTCAGGTGCTCGATCTCGCCTGCGCCACCGGATGCGATAACCGGAACGCCGATCGCGTCGGCGACCGCTGAGGTCAGGCCCAGGTCGTAACCGGCGTTCGTGCCGTCGCGATCCATGCTCGTCAAGAGGATCTCCCCCGCGCCGCGCTCCACGCCCTCGCGGGCCCACTCGACCGCGTCACGGCCGGTCGCCGCCCGGCCGCCGGCGACGAACGCCTCCCACCGCGCCTCCTCGCGTGCCTTGGCGTCAATCGCGAGCACCACGCACTGGGCGCCGAACGTCGCCGCCAGCTCGTCTAGCAGCTCGGGACGTGCAAGCGCGGCCGAGTTGACCGAGACCTTGTCGGCGCCGGCATCGAGCACCGCCTGGGCGTCCTCTACCGAGCGAATGCCGCCGCCGATCGTGAACGGGACGAACACGTCGTCCGCGGTCCGCCGCGCGAGCTCGACGACCGTCTCTCGCTTGTCCGAGGTCGCGGTGATGTCGAGGAATACGAGCTCGTCCGCGCCCGCCGCGTCGTAGCGGCAGGCGAGCTCGACCGGATCGCCGGCGTCGCGCAGGTCGATGAATCCGACCCCCTTGACGACGCGGCCGCGATCGACGTCGAGGCACGGGATCACACGCTTATAATGCATTTAGCCACCGTCGAGCACGGCCTGCCCGTCGGCGACCGTGAAGCGGCGTTCGTACAGCGCCTTGCCCACGATCACGGCGCGCAGATTGACCTGGCGGAGCGCGACCAGCGTACGCAGGTCCTCGAGCGAGGACACGCCCCCCGAGTACGCATAGATGCCGCGGACGGCCTCGGCGACGCGGCGGGCGCCGTCGAGATCGGGGCCCTCGAGCATGCCATCGCGGTCGATGCTCGAGTACACGAATCGCTGCACGCCGCGGGCGCCGAGCCGCTCGATCACCGCCTCAACCGGAATCTCGGTCTGCTCGGTCCAGCCGGCTCCCGCGAGCTTCCCCGCGCGAGCGTCCACCGAGACGACCACGCGATCACCGAACTCGGCGACGGCCTCGTCGAGGAAGTCGACGTCGCTGTACGCGGCGGTCCCGATCACCACCCAGGTGGCGCCGGCTTCGATCGCCTCCCGGACCGCCTCGATCGTCCGCAGTCCGCCACCGACCTGGAATCGCACATCGATCGCAGCCCCGATCCGCCGGATGTGATCGAGGTTCACGGGGTGGCCGGTGCGCGCGCCGTCGAGGTCGACGATGTGCAGCTCGCGCGCGCCCGCCTCCACCCAGCGTCGCGCGGCGTCGACCGGATCGGCGTCGTACACGGTGCGCTGGTCGAACTCGCCGCGGGTGAGCCGCACGGCCTTGCCCTCGAGGATGTCGATGGCGGGGAGCAGGATCATGCCCGCGCGCCCGCCACGCCGGCGCAGATCGCGACGAAGCCGTCGAGCATGCGCAGCCCGTTCAGCGACGACTTCTCGGGATGGAACTGAACTCCGAACACCCACCCGCGCCCGGCCATCGTGGCAAAACGCTCGCCGTACTCGCACGTGCCGACGACCGTGTCGTCGTCGGCGGGTCGCGCCACGTACGAGTGCACGTGGTAGAAGGGGCACCCCGGCTCCGGGAGGCCGGCGAGCAGTGGTGAGGAGCGTTCGAACCGAACCTCGTTCCAGCCGATGTGCGGGATCCGAAGTCCGCCGGCTTGCAGGCGCGTGACCTCGCCGGCGATCAGCCCCAGCCCGCGGGTCGCGCCGAGCTCTTCGGAGCCGTCGAACAAAAGCTGCATGCCGAGGCAGATCCCGAGCAGCGGCGTACCCTGCTCCACGCGTGCCTGGATCAGCTCGACCAGGCCCAGCTCGCGGAGGTTGCGCATGGCCTTCGGGAACGCGCCCACGCCCGGCAGCACGAGCCCATCGCAGGCGCGCAGCTCGTCGTGGTCGCCGGTCAGCGCCACCTGCGCGCCGAGATGCTCGAGTGCTTTCTCCACCGAGCGGCGGTTCCCCATGCCGTAGTCGATCACCCCGATGCGGCTCATGTCAGGGTCCCCTTCGTGCTCGGGACACCGTGCTCGCTCGCGTCGAGGGCGACCGCGGCGCGCAGCGCCCGCGCGAGCGCCTTGAACGCCGCCTCGATCATGTGGTGCGCGTTGGTACCCCGCTCGACCGTGAGGTGCAGGGTCAGCTTCCCGTTGAGCGCCAGCGCGCGCACGAACTCCTCGACGAGCTCGTGATCGAAGTTGCCGATCGCGCCCGGCGGCAGCGCGGCCTCGAACGCGCACAGCCCGCGTCCGGAGATGTCGATGGCGCAGGATGCTCGGGCCTCGTCCATCGGGATCGTGGCCTGGCCGTAGCGGGCGATGCCGGCGCGGTCGCCGAGCGCCTCGTCGAGCGCCTGGCCGATGCAGATCCCGATGTCCTCGACCGTGTGATGTGCGCCGGTCTCGAGGTCGCCCCGCGCCTCGATGCCCAGGTCGAGGCGGCCGTGGCGGGCCAGCAGGTCGAGCATGTGATCGAAGAAGCCGACGCCGGTGTCGCGCTCGCCGGCGCCGTGGCCGTCCAGCGCAAGGCTCACCTTGACTTCGGTCTCGCCGGTCTTCCGTTCGATCAGGCCGATGCGGGTCATCGGCCCCCATTCTCCCGAATGCGTACCTCCATCGACTGAGCGTGCAGCTCGAAGCCCTCGGCCCTCGCCAGCGGCGCCGCCGTCCGCGCGAGCTCCGACGGATCGCCGATGTGGACCTCGCTGAAGCGCCGCAGGAAGTGCTCCGGTGAGACGGCCGAGGCGAACCGCGCAGCGCCGTTCGTCGGCAGGATGTGGTTCGAGCCGGCGATGTAGTCGCCGAACGCGGTGGCGGCGCCCGCGCCCACGAACACGCAGCCGGCCCGGGTGACGCGGTCCGCCAGCGCCTCGGCCGCGGCGCCGACGAGCTGCAGATGCTCGGGCGCGAACGCCTGGGCGAGCGCGAGGGCCTCGTCGGGGTCGGAGGCCTTCACCAGGCAGGCCACGGCACCCGTGACCTGTCCGTGGGCCAGCCGGGCTTCGAGCGTGTCGAGCAGCCCCGGGTCGTCCGAGACCGCGACGACCAGCGTTCCCGGGCCGTGCTCGGCCTGGGCGAGCAGGTCGAGCGCCAGCGGGGCCGGATCGGCGTCGCCGGTGGCGATTACGAGCAGGTCACTCGGGCCGGCGAAACCGTCGATGCCAACCTGACCGGATACCTGGCGCTTGGCCTCCTGCACGTACAGGTTTCCGGGTCCGACGATCACGTCGACGGCGCGAACGGTCGCGGTCCCGTAGGCGAGCGCTGCGACCGCGTGCGCGCCGCCCATCCGGTAGACCGCGTCCACGCCGGCGAGCCGGCAGGCCGCGAGCACGACCGGATCGAGGTCTCCGTCCTTTCGGGGCGGCGAACAGACGGCGATGTGTCCGACCCCGGCGAGTCGCGCCGGAACCGTGCCCATCACCACCGTGCTCGGGTACGGGGCCCGTCCGCCGGGAACGTAGATCGCGGCGCGCTCGACGGGAGCGTGGCGTTGGGTGACGCGGTTCTCGCCGAACTCGGTCACGGTCGGCGGTCCGGGCAAGCGGGCACCCGCCACGGCCACGACGTTCTCGATCGCGCGCTCGATCCCGTGGCGGACCGCCGGGTCGAGGTGCGAGCGAGCGTCGTCGAGCTCGCCGTCCGGGACGAGCAGCGCTTGCGGCTCGCATCCCCCGGTGTCGAGCGTCCGGGAGTAGTCGCGCACGGCCCGGTCACCGCCGGTGCGGACGGTGGCGATGATCAGCGCCACCCCGTCGCGGACGGACTCCGGCGCCGGCACGAGCTTGCGTATCTCGGCCGCCACGTCCGGGGCGTTGTCGCGCGCTAGCGCCAGCCGTTCACACCGCATCGAGCCGCCCCAGCAGCGCGTCGACCGCCTTCGCCTTCAGCTTGTGCGCCACCGGGTTGGCGATCAAGCGCGCGGTGCTCCGTGCGATCTCCTCGCGGACGACCAGCCCGTTCTCCCGGAGCGTCGCGCCGCTCGCGGTCAGGTCGACAATTGCCTCGGCGAGCCCCGCCAGCGGCGCCAGCTCGACCGATCCCTTGACCTCGACGATCTCGGCCTGGCGTCCTGTTTCGAGAAAGTAACGGGTGGCGATCCGTGGGTATTTGGTTGCGATCCTGACGACGCCCAGGCGTCTGAGCGCCTCGGCGGCGGGGTCCTCGCCGGCGACCGTCGCCAGCACCATCGTGCAGCCGCCGTAGCCGAGGTCGACGAGCTCATACAGCTCGCGTTCGGACTGCTCCATGAGTACGTCCTTGCCGGTGATTCCGAGGTCGGCGGCACCGGCCTCGACGTACGTCGGCACGTCCGAGGGGCGCATCGTGATAATCCCGGCATCGTCAAACAGGAGCTTTCGGTCGTTTTCTCGGACCTCGCGGGTGTTCAGCCCGATGCGGTCGAGCAGGTCGAGGGTCGCGGTGAACAGCGCTCCGCGTGGAACGGCGATACGCAGCCCGCTCATCGGCCGCGCTCTTCACTGGTGAGCGCGATGTGGAGCCGCTCGACGTTGAGCGCGAACCCGACCGCGGGCAGCGGCCGACCGAACTGCCCGATCAGCTCGTCGTAGCGTCCGCCGATGCCGATCGGGACGCCATAGGCGGGGTCGTAGACCTGGAAGATCGCGCCCGTGTAGTAGCCGAGGCTGCGAATCAGGCCGAGGTCGAAGATGATCCGGTCGGCAACATTGGGCGCAAGTAGCCCATGAACCGCGCGCATGCCCGTGACCGCGGTGTGGAGCGGTCCCTCGAGGTCCTCGAGCACCTCGGGGCCGCCTCGGGTCTGCGGCGCGCGCAGGAGCAGCGCGGCGGCGGCGGGGTCGACGCCGAGTTCGGTGATCTCGCGTTCGAGTCCGACGAAATCGCCGTCGACGAGTTCAGTGAGGATGTGCTCGCGCCGGTCGGGGTCGACCGCGAGTCCGTCGAGCAGTGTCGGATACAGCGAGGCGTCTCCGAGTCCGACGCGATACGTCTGGAGCCCGGCCGCGTCGAGCGCCTCGCACAGGATCGTGAGGATCTCCGCCGTTCCCTCGGGGGCGGGAGCCCCGATCAGCTCGACCCCGGCCTGGAGGAACTCGCGCGACTGGCCGCGCTGCGGACGCACGCCGCGGTAGGCGTGCGCGAAGTAGCAGAAGCGCAGCGGCGGCTCGGCCTCCCGGTAGCGCGTTGCGACGAGCCGCGCGATCGGGACCGTCATGTCCGAGCGGAGCACGAGCACCTGGCCGTGCTCGTCGAACATTCGGTACGCGGGGCGGCTCGCGAGCATGTTGGCGTTCTCGAACGTGCGCTCGAACTCAAGCGCCGGGGTGTACACCTCGCCGTAGTGGGCGCGCTCGAACACCTCCCGGATGCGATCGGTCATCGCGCGAAGCTCGCGCATCTCGTCCGGCAGGAAGTCGCGCGTTCCGCTTGGAATGCGATCGACCATCGCCCGGGACTGTGTCAGTTACGGCTCGGCGAGGCGGCGGCGGTCAGGCGGTGACGGGTACGTCATCCTCGCGCTCGATCCGCGCCCCGAGGTACCGCAGGCGTTCGTCGATGCGCTCGTAGCCGCGGTCGATGTGGCGGACATTGCCGATCTCGGTGACGCCGTCGGCCGCGAACGCGGCGATCAGCATCGCCATCCCGGCCCGGATGTCCGGCGAATCCACGCGCTGACCGTGCAGCGGACGCGGCCCGACGACCATCGCCCGGTGCGGATCGCAGATCGTGATCGATGCGCCCATCAGAACGAGCTTGTCGACGAAGAACAGGCGGTTCTCGAACATCCACTCGTGGATCATCACCGAGCCCTGGGCCTGAGTGGCGAGCGCCAACGCGACGCTGGTCAGGTCAGCCGGGAACGCGGGCCACGGGCCGTCCTGAACCTTGGGAGTGTGGTCGCCCTTGTCGTTGCGGATCACGAGCTCCTGATTCCCGGGAACGATCACGTCCGCGCCGCGCACCTCGGTACGCAGGCCCAGACGATTGAACACGAGGCGGATCATCCGCAGGTCTTCGGTGACCGTGTCCTTGACGACGAGCTCACCGCCGGTGACGCCGGCGAGCGCGATGAACGAGCCGATCTCGATGTGGTCGGGGGCGATGTTGTGCGTGCAGCCCCGGAGGCTGCCGACGCCGTGGACGGTCATCACATTCGAGCCGATGCCGTCGATCTGGGCGCCCATCGCGGACAGCATCCGCGCCAGGTCCTGCACGTGCGGCTCGGAGGCGGCGTTGCGGATCACGGTAGGCCCTCGCGTCAGCGCCGCGGCCATCAGCGCGTTCTCGGTGGCCATCACCGACGGCTCGTCCATCAGGAAGTCACACGGCCGCAGGCCGAGTGGGGCCTCGAGCCTGATCTCGCCGCGGTCGTCCTCGACCGAGGCACCGAGCGCGCGGAACGCGTCGAGGTGCGGGTCGAGCCGGCGGCGGCCGATCACGTCTCCGCCCGGCGGCGGCATGTGGGCGCGGCCGAACCGTGCCAGAAGCGGGCCCGCGAGCAGGAACGATGCACGGATCCGCTCGGCCAGCTCGGGATCGACCTCGCAGCTGTCGACGCTCGAGGCGTCGATCGAGATCTCGCCCGGGCCGAGCCACTGGACTCGCGCTCCGAGCTGTTCGAGCAGCAGAGTCATCGCCTCCACGTCCCTGATCCGGGGGACGTTGCGGAGGATCACTTCGTCGTCTGTGAGCAGGCACGCGGCCAGGATCGGGAGCGCGCCGTTCTTGTTGCCGGCGGGTGTGACCGTGCCCGCCAGGGGCCTACCGCCTTCGATTACGAACTTTTCCATAGGGGGCCGCAGCGTACCTTCTCGCGTTGCCAGACCTAACGTCGGCTGCTCTGGGCCCGGGCCCGACGGTCGTCGGATGCGCTTTCGTGCGGCGGTCCGGGCGGGGCGCGGTAGCGACGGTGTTGGGGCCCCCTTGTCGCGAGCATCGGTGATCCGGAGCTGCTCAGCTAGGGTTTCCGCCATGCCGGTTCAGCTTTCGCGAGACGTGGCCTGGGACCTTCTTTGTGAATGGACAGCTTCCGACTCGCTCCGCCGCCACATGCTCGCCGTCGAGGCAGCGATGCGCACGTACGCGCCTCGGTTCGATGGCGACGTCGAGCTATGGGGACTGACCGGCCTCCTACACGATCTCGACTACGAGCGGTACCCGGATTTGGAGGACTTGGAGGACGGCCACCCCCGGTCCGCCTTGCGTGAGCTGGAGGTCCGGGGCTATCCGCCCGAGCTCGTCCGGGCGGTGGCGTCTCATGCTGATTTCCTCGGCGTGTCGCGCGATTCGCCGATGGAAAAGACCTTGTTCGCGGTCGACGAGCTCTCGGGGTTCATATTGGCCGTTGCCTACGTGCGGCCCGAAAAGCTCCAGGGCATGACACCCAAGTCGGTGAAGAAAAAGCTCAAGCAGCCGAGCTTCGCGGCCGCGGTCAATCGCGACGAGCTACGGCACGGCGCCGAGGAGCTCGGGGTCGACTTCGACGAGCACCTGACGATCGTCATCGGAGCGCTCGCGGCGAAGCAGGATGACCTGATGCCGGCCGGGGCCGACGCGCCTGAGGGCCCGGACGGCGTCGGCGAGGCGGATTAGGCGCCCGCGCGGCGCAGCTTGTACTCGGCGAGGCTCGGGACCACGCCGAGCGGCTCGAGCAGCCGGGCGAACTCGATCGCGCGCCGCACCGGGCCCTCACCGCAGATCACGGTCAGGCTCCGCCCCTGGCGCTCGAGGCGGCGCTGCGTGCCCAGCAGGACCGTGAGGCCGAACGAGTCGATGAACTCGGCCCGGCTCAGGTCGATGACGGCGTCACCGGTTTGCTTGCGGACGATGTCGTCGAGCTGCGGCATAAGCTTCCGCGCGGTCAGCACGTCGAGCTCGCCGGTCACGGTCACCACCGTCGCCTCCTCGGCTTGGCGGGTGCTCAACGCGAGTTGGATCGGCCCGCGCGGGCGTAGAGACTTCCCGAGCGTCGCGTGGTTTGCGGGTCTAGTCATCGCCGCCGCGCTCCCTGCCGAGATGATCCCCCCGTAGCCACGCACCAAAACTTGGGGGGTCGGCTGTGGCGGGACGCATCTCGGGCGCCGGCTCTGCGCGCTCGGTACTCGTCGAGGCTGGACACGACGTTCAGCATCTCGGTGAGGCCGAGCAGCTCGATTACCTGCCGCACCGGCCCTTTGGGACAGACCACCGCGAGGTGGCCGCCGGAGCGGTGGCTGGCGTCCAGCACCGCGTGGACTCCGGCGGAGTCCATGAATGTGGCGTAGGTCAGATCGATCGCAATGTGTCGCGCGTTTGCCGGAAGGAGTGCGTCGAGCGCAGTCCTCAGTTGCGGAGCGCTCAGCAGATCGAGCTCCCCAGTGACGGCGACGACGGTGCCCGTCGGCTCGTCTCGGATCCCAATTGCACAGCCGCCGGGGTCGTTGCGCCCGGATTGACCGGCGGGGCGGCTGGATCCCGGCGGCCGGGCTCCGGTTCCGCAGCGTCGCGCGATCCGATTTCCATGAGGGTTGGCGGTCTCGTGTTGGGCGGCGCCCGCTGGCAGGGTGCGAGCGCTGGCAGTCGGTCGAGCCGGCCCTGATGCCCCAGCGGCCGCGCCACCGACACCGTGTCTGCTCGGATTGGGCGTCTCGCTTGCCAGGGCAACGCGAGACGCTCGGAGAAAGTAGCCGCCGGTGGTAGGTGCGAACCATCGCTCGTACGAATCCGTACGTCCGAATCCGGACAGGGCCGGCGTCTGACCCGCCTCCCCGTCTGCGCGAGCTCGGATCCGCCTTGTCGGCTATGGTCCGCCCGGCATGGCCGAGGCGGTCAAGATCGTCGTCCTCGAGGGCGACCAGACCGGACAGGAGCTGCTCGAGCAGTCCCTGCGGCTGCTCGATCCGGCGCTCCTCGGGCTCGAGCTCGAGCTCGAGCGGTTCGACCTGTCACTCGAGCGCCGGCGCGCCACCTCCAACGAGATCGTCACCGAAGCCGCTCGGGCGATGTGCGAGGCGGGACTCGGGCTCAAGGCCGCCACGATCACGCCCGAGGGTAAGGACGACGTCGGCTCGCCGAACCGCATCCTCCGCGAGGAGGTCGACGGAAAGGTGATCGTCCGCACAGGGCGCCGGCTCCCCGGGGTCACGCCGATCGCCGGCGTCCACTACCCGATCTCGGTCGTACGGATGGCGGTCGATGACGCCTACGGAGCCAAGCAGTGGCGCGAGGGCGACGCCGGCGATCCCTCGGAGATCGCCTACCGGACGGAGAAGATCACGCGCTCCACCTGCCGCGCGGTGTCCGAATACGCGTTCCGGACCGCGGAGAAGATGCACGCTCGCGTGTACGGCGGCCCGAAGTGGACCGTTTCCCCGGTGTACGAGGGGATGCTCAAAGAAGAGATGGACGCGGCCGCCGCCCGGCATCCGAGCACGGCGTACGAGCCTGTGCTGATCGACGCCACCTACGCGGGCCTGATGTCGGGTGCGACCGACTCATCCCTCGTGATCCCCGCGCTGAACCGCGATGGCGACTGCCTGTCGGATCTGGTGCTGCCGATGTTCGGCTCGATCGCCGGCGCCGAGTCGGTTCTGCTCGCGTTCGACAACGAGACGTACGAGACGACGGTCGCCATGGCCGAGGCGCCTCACGGCACCGCGCCTGCGCTCGAGGGCAAAGATTTGGCGAACCCGCTGGCGATGATCCTCGCTTGTGGCGCCCTGCTGAGACATGCGGCCGACTACCACGGGCCCGCCGCCGAGCGCGCCTCGCGGGCTATCTACGAAGCCGCGCTCGAGGCGATCGGGTCGGGGTGCAAGACGCCCGACCTCGGCGGCAACGCCACCACGACGGAGTTCACGACCGAGGTCGTCAACCGCGTTGCCACCAAGATCGAGGTCTGGTCCTCGCTCGGCTCGGCGGCCTGAGTATTTCATCACCGGCGCGCGCGACGAGAGCGCCATTCGGGTCCGAGATCGCCTGCTCGGCGGCCCTCGATTTGGGGCTGCCGCCACCCGCTGATCTCCGCCCTGCCACCGACGTTATGGAGCGCGCCCCTTCGACTGAATGGCGTCTTGCAACGGGGCGCCCATTCCGTCCGGCCCGCCCCCTAGGGTCACGAACATATGTTCCAGTCTTCAGCCAACCGCCTGCGCGCCTGGTTCGCGGTCGTGGACGACTTCCTCGCCGATCCACCGGATGACGCGCGTCTCGATCTCGAGCCTTGGGCCACGCACCCGCATCGCCGCCCGCTTCAGTGGAAGCGAGCGCGCCGTGGCGGCAGCGTCCCACCCCCGCCCGCGCATTGCCTGTGTCCGGTCCGGACCACTCCGGACTTCGGCGGACGAAGCGAGGTGGTGCGGTAGTCGGCAAGCGTTCGTCCCGGACGGCCGTCCCGGACCGCCTCGTGCGGCTTTTCCGGGCGCTAGCACCTTGAAGCCTGCGGTGAGGCCCTCGTAAGCCCGCTGTGAGGCTCTAGACACCTGTCACGAGGCCGAGGTGGCCTATGCACGGCACGCCGCGCCTGGGAGGTCTGACGCGCGCGCGTCGAACCGGACGTCGGTCGCCCGGCCTCGGATGGGTAAACGCTCGGAGATCTCAGTCGCTCTACGCGGCGCTCGCGCCGGCAAACGCCGCGTGCGCGCCGTGCCAGGCCGCCTGCGCGCCCAGGATCACACCGCTCGGCTCGCCGGTCGTCTGATCGCTTGGCGAGGTGAGGAGCGCGATTATCACCGCGATGAACGTGCCGATTCCGAGCACGACGCAGATGACGAGCAGCGCCAACGCCTGTGGGTTGGCGCGGAGGAACTTGATTACCGCCTGCATCTACAAGTTCCTCACAATGCTCGCTGCGTACCGCTGTGACAATAAACCGGCGGCGACCTACTCTCCCAGGCCCTTGCGGGCCAAGTACCATCGGCGCTGAGGGGCTTAACTGCTCTGTTCGGAATGGGAAGAGGTGTTTCCCCCTCGCCATAGCCACCGGAAACCGGTAGAGACCGGGCTAAGCCGCAAGCAGCTTAGCCTCCCCCTCCTCGGGCCTTCAAAACCACACAGTGCCAATGCACGGATATCAAAATATCCGTCAAGCCCTCGACCCATTAGTACCGGTCTCCTACGAGTGTCACCACTCTTCCAGATCCGGCCTATCAACCTGGTGATCTTCCAGGGGTCTTACTCCCTCAAGGGGATGGGAGAGCTCATCTTGAGGCCGGCTTCCCGCTTAGATGCTTTCAGCGGTTATCCGATCCGCACGTAGCTAACCTGCGATGCCCTTGGCAGGACAACAGATACACCAGAGGTGCGTTCGTCCCGGTCCTCTCGTACTAGGGACGAATCCTCTCAACTCTCCAACGCCCACGGCAGATAGGGACCGAACTGTCTCACGACGTTCTGAACCCAGCTCGCGTACCGCTTTAATGGGCGAACAGCCCAACCCTTGGGACCTACTTCAGCCCCAGGATGCGACGAGCCGACATCGAGGTGCCAAACCGGGCCGTCGATGTGGACTCTTGGGCCCGATAAGCCTGTTATCCCCGGAGTACCTTTTGTCCGTTGAGCGACGGCGCTTCCACTTGCTACCGCCGGATCACTAAGGCCTGCTTTCGCACCTGCTCGACCTGTCAGTCTCGCAGTCAAGCTCCCTTGCTGCCTTTACACTCTACGCACGATTTCCGACCGTGCTGAGGGAACCTTTGCGCGCCTCCGTTACATTTTGGGAGGCGACCGCCCCAGTCAAACTACCCGCCTGTCACTGTCCAGCGCCCGGATTCACGGAGCACTGTTAGAGATCCAATACACCAAGGGTGGTATCTCAAGGTTGCCTCCACGCCAGCCGCAGCCGGCGCTTCCAAGGCTCCCACCTATCCTGAGCGAGATGCATCGAACCCCAATACCAGGTTGTAGTAAAGGTTCACGGGGTCTTTCCGTCTAGCCGCGGGTACTCGGCATCTTCACCGAGACTGCAATTTCACCGAGCCCCTCGTTGAGACAGCGTTCAAGTCGTTACGCCATTCGTGCAGGTCGGAACTTCGCGTTCATCCCCTGTTTCCAGGGGCGCAGACTATCCCTTCACCTCATCAGCGCCCTTAGGAGATCGTCTCGCGTCAGACGCCGCTTGCCGAGATTCATCTCGTAGGCGATGTCAATGATTTCGCGCAAGCCATCCCGCCGCAAATGATCGCCTTGCTCGATCATCCGGCAAACGTCCGCAAACGCCCCAAAGCTACGAGCTTTGGCTCCCCGGAGGGGATGGCGCTCGCAATGCGGAACAATCGGATCCAGCAAATCGCTGACCGCCCGCGCCTCGTACTTAAAGGTGCGATCGGCCTTCGACTCACGGATCCATCCGCATCCGAAGAACGCTTGTAGATCCCGTAAGAGCTCCAAGTCCTTCTCGTTCAGCGATAGCGAGAACGAGGGACGAACCTCAAGCCCGGTTCGCAGCTTGGCTCGTACGGCAAAGGACACGCAAAAGCATCCTTCGCCCTCCGATAGCCCACTGACGAACCACGGGTCCAGCGGAACTCTTTCTCCATAGGCTGCCCTTGTCGTGATGAGGGCCGGCGTATTGCAGGTCGATCCTTCTCGCCGCAAAGCGGCAATTCGACCCGCCTCTCCTTTCGGATCAGTCGTTACGGGGTCACTAGGACTTCCCTCGGGATTACCCTTCGCCAGAGGCGGGAGGGCTTCCCCGATATGAGCCGGTACTCGGTCACTCCTCGCGGAGTGACGGGGCAAGTAATTCTTACCCGACAAGGAATTTCGCTCAGAACTGTTACTAGCCGCCGCTAGACGGCTTTGACCTGGAGATCCTCCAGGCGGGTCGGTCATCTCTGCCGACCTCTGCATGTCGCCATGCAGCTCGGACTATCTCTTCTCCGGTTTCCCGGAGCCCGGCGTTTAGTCTCTGAGGGGTCAACTCCACTGAGTTGACTTCCCTGCTGATTGTCCGCACTCGTCACATTTTCACTGTACCGCCCGAGTCGGACGGAACGAGTAGTGACAAGATACTCGGAGTTTCCAGCATATAGCCAGGTTTTACTAAGGCTCGCTTTAAACCTTAGGACCGTTATAGTTACGGCCGCCGTTTACCGGGGCTTAGCTTCGGTGCTTCGGGTTGCCCCTAACACCTCCACGTAACCTTCCGGCACCGGGCAGGCGTCAGCCCCTATACGTCGTCTTACGACTTAGCAGAGACCTGTGTTTTTGGTAAACAGTCGCTTGAACCTATTCACTGCGGCCCTCTCGGGCTCCCCTCGCGAGGAGGTTCACCCTACTGGGGCGCCCCTTATCCCGAAGTTACGGGGCGATTTTGCCGAGTTCCTTAACGAGGGTTATCTCGATCACCTTAGTGTTCTCCACTTGCCCACCTGTGTCGGTTTTGGTACGGGCACGCGCTTTCTCCCTAGAGGCTTTTCTTGGAGGCAGGGCTTCCGGGACTCGCCGGCTTAGAGCCAGCTGCATTCGCACCTCAGGTTATGCGGCTCCGGATTTGCCTAGAGCCACCCCTACATGCTTAGCCCAGGACGACCATCGCCTGGGATCCCATAGCCTTCCTCGTCCCCCCATCGGTCAAACGAAAGCGACGTGGTACGGGAATATCAACCCGTTAGCCATCGACTACGCCTTTCGGCCTCGCCTTAGGTCCCGACTGACCCTGAGCAGACGAACTTTACTCAGGAACCCTTGGGCAATCGGCGGAGGGGATTCTCACCCCTCTTTCGTTACTCATGCCGGCATTCTCACTTCCGCCGCCTCCACGGCTGGCTTACGCCGCCGCTTCACTGGCGCCGGAACGCTCTCCTACCGCGCAAGAGGTCCGAAGACCTCTCACACCCGCAGCTTCGGTGACTAGCTTGAGCCCCGTTACATTGTCCGCGCTCGAACACTTGACCAGTGAGCTGTTACGCATTCTTTCAAGGATGGCTGCCTCTAAGCCAACCTCCTGGTTGTCTCTGCATTCGAACATCGTTTCCCACTTAGCTAGTACTTGGGGACCTTAGCTGGCGGTCTGGGCTGTTTCCCTCTTGACGCTGAAGTTTATCCCCCAGCAACTGACTCCCGGAGTAACCGTGACGGTCTTCGGAGTTTGCCTGAAGTCGGTAACCTGGTAGGGCCCCTAGTCCAAACAGTGCTCTACGGCCGCCACGGAATTGATCCGAGGCTATACCTAAATATATTTCGGAGAGAACCAGATATCACTGAGCTTGATTAGCCTTTCACTCCGACCCACAGGTCATCCGCCCAGTTTTCAACCTAGGTCGGTTCGGTCCTCCACGAGGTCTTACCCCCGCTTCAACCTGCCCATGGGTAGCTCGCTCAGCTTCGGGTCTACCGCCTACGACTATGTCGCCCTATTCGGACTCGCTTTCGCTACGGCTCCGCTCATCGCTTAACCTTGCCGCAGACGAGTAACTCGCCGGCTCGTTATGCAAAAAGCACGCGGTCACGGCACAAGGCCGCTCCCACCGCTTGTAGGCACGCGGTTTCAGGTACTATTTCACTCCCCTTCCGGGGTACTTTTCACCTTTCCCTCACGGTACTAGTCCGCTATCGGTCACCAAGTAGTACTTAGCCTTGGAGGGTGGTCCCCCCAGATTCAGTCCGCGTTTCACGGGTGCGGACCTACTCAGGAACGCCTGCAGAAGTCTGCGCAATTTCGTCTACGGGACGATTGCCCTCTGTGGTGCGTGGTTCCACACGCTTCGACTATCACGCAGTTTTGTAACTTCTGCCGGATCGGTCACGATCCGGACCAGGCGCCCTACAACCCCTGACGTGCAACGCGTGACCGCTTACACACGCCAGGTTTGGGCTCTTCCCTTTTCGCTCGCCACTACTCAGGGAGTCTCTGTTGATTTCCTTTCCTCGGGGTACTGAGATGTTTCACTTCCCCCGCTTGTCTTCGCCGCGCCTATGTGTTCAGCGCGGGATAACGCCGCATTACCGGCGCTGGGTTTCCCCATTCGGGCATCCGCGGGTCACTGGCCATTCAGCGCCTCACCGCGGCTTATCGCAGCCGTTCACGCCCTTCATCGACTCTTGGTGCCAAGGCATCCACCGTGTGCCCTTAATATCTTGACGGTGATCGGGGAAAAGTCCTGGCGGACTTTTCCCTTGGAGAAATCGGGCAACCGCCTGGCGGCGTTTACCTTACGATTCTCCGGGGTCAGTCCGGACTCTTCCCACTCGGAGAAATCCGCAAGGATTTCTCCACAGGCAATTCGCCGTTAGGCGAATTGCCCGATACCCGTGTCATTGGCTACTGTGCAGTTTTCAAGGTCCGAGAAGAGGAGCGCTCACCCGCCATCGCTCGACGACCAAACGGTCTACGAGCGCCGGCGAGCAAGCCGGTCTCTCAAAACTCAACAGCACGCGTGTGATTCGCTGGCGCGAATTACATTGGGAGAAATCCACCCCAAACGCCGCGATGTCACCACCGCAGCGAGTGGATTTCTCCCGTCGGTATCGCCATAAGGCGGTACCGCCAGGCCCGGTCGACATGCTAGAGCTGATCGCTCGAAGGCGATCGCTGCCCATAAAGGGCTCCCTAGAAAGGAGGTGATCCAGCCGCAGCTTCCGCTACGGCTACCTTGTTACGACTTCACCCCAGTCGCGAGCCCCACCTTCGACGGCTCCCTCCCTTGCGGGTTAGGCCACCGGCTTCGGGTGTTGCTCACTCCCATGGTGTGACGGGCGGTGTGTACAAGGCCCGGGAACGTATTCACCGCGGCAGTGCTGATCCGCGATTACTAGCAACTCCGCCTTCATGCAGGCGGGTTTCAGCCTGCAATCCGAACCGAGACGCGCTTTAAGGGATTCGCTCCACCTCGCGGTATCGCAACCCTCTGTACGCGCCAATGTAGCACGTGTGTAGCCCTGGACATAAGGGGCATGATGACTTGACGTCATCCCCACCTTCCTCCGGTTTGTCACCGGCGGTCTCGCATGAGTCCCCAACTAAATGCTGGCAACATGCGACGGGGGTTGCGCTCGTTGCGGGACTTAACCCAACATCTCACGACACGAGCTGACGACAGCCATGCACCACCTGTGATCCTGCCCCGAAGGGAGACCGTGTTTCCACGGCTGTCAGGAACATGTCAAGCCCAGGTAAGGTTCTTCGCGTTGCGTCGAATTAAACCACATGCTCCGCTGCTTGTGCGGGCCCCCGTCAATTCCTTTGAGTTTTAGCCTTGCGGCCGTACTCCCCAGGCGGGGCACTTAATGCGTTAGCGTCGGCACGGAGGGAGTCGACACCCCCCACACCTAGTGCCCATCGTTTACAGCGTGGACTACCAGGGTATCTAATCCTGTTTGCTCCCCACGCTTTCGCGTCTCAGCGTCAGTACCGTCCCAGCGAGCTGCCTTCGCCATTGGTGTTCCTCCTGATATCTGCGCATTTCACCGCTACACCAGGAATTCCACTCGCCTCTTCCGGACTCTAGCTCGACAGTTTCCACCGGCTTTCCAGGGTTGAGCCCTGGACTTTTACAGCGGACTTACCGAGCCGCCTACACGCTCTTTACGCCCAATGATTCCGGACAACGCTTGCCCCCTACGTATTACCGCGGCTGCTGGCACGTAGTTAGCCGGGGCTTCTTCTGAAGGTACCGTCACTCCAGCCGGCTATTCACCGGCGAAGCTTCGTCCCAACTGAAAGGGGTTTACAACCCGAAGGCCTTCTTCCCCCACGCGGCGTTGCTGCGTCACGCTTTCGCGCATTGCGCAAGATTCCCCACTGCTGCCTCCCGTAGGAGTCTGGGCCGTGTCTCAGTCCCAGTGTGGCTGATCGTCCTCTCAGACCAGCTACCCATCGTCGCCTTGGTGAGCCGTTACCTCACCAACAAGCTAATGGGCCGCGGGCCCATCCCGATGCGGAGGCCGAAGCTTCCTTTCCCCAGCGGCCTTATGGCCGGAGGGCACATTTGGTATTAGCCCGAGTTTCCTCGGGTTGTCCCAATCATCGGGGCAGGTTACCCACGTGTTACTCACCCGTTCGCGGCTTTGCCCCAGGCCGAAGCCTGGTTCGTCGCTCCACTTGCATGTGTTAGGCACGCCGCCAGCGTTCGTCCTGAGCCAGGATCAAACTCTCCGTGAAGAACTACTGAGACGGGCCACCAAGGGTGACCCGCTTCACAAAGAGTGTCAAGGTCCGCGCTCCACCTAGCGTGGTGGGCGGACCCGGGCCTGTCCCTGGTGGGACAAGGCCCTGCGTCCACACGAGGGGATCCGATGTACACCAACGGATCCCGGGACACAAGACGGGGTTCTCAATCTGGCACCGTCGTCGATCGTCTGGCCCGCGAGGGCCGGCCGATGCGACGGCGTCGAACCTGGACACACTCCTCGATCGAGGGTTCGATCGAAGGGTGCGCATGCTGTTGAGTTTTCAAAGACCGTCGCACCTCTTCGAGAAGGGGGTTCCTTCCCAGGGCGCGCCCGAGAGAACATCCGATCTCGGGGCGGACCGGTGAGTATAGCGCCCGGACCGCCGCGCGGGGAAGGCGCGTATTCCGGGTGGCCCGGACAGTCTATTGCCCGTGGCTGCGCCAGCTGGGCCGCCCCTACCATGCGCGCCACCTAGGACAGCACCTGGACCGTCACCGTCCGCTGGCGCGGACGGTCGTCGAAGTCGATCAGTACGACCTGCTGCCAGGTTCCGAGCGCCAGGCGCCCGTCGACGACGGGGATCGTCTCCGAAGGTCCGATCAGCGCCGCGCGGAGATGAGCGTGGGAGTTGCTGTCGTGGTTCAGGCGGTTGTGCTCGTAGTCGCCCGCGCTCGGGATCAGGCGGTCAAGCAGGGCCTGGAGGTCGTGGACGCCGCCGGGCTCGTACTCCATCGTGGTAACGGCGACGGTCGACCCGGTGGCGAACACGGATACGACGCCGCGATCGACCCCGGCGGTCTGGAGGATGCTGGCGACGCCCGGCGTGATGTCGACGATGTGCCCGTTCCCGGGCGTCTCCATCCGCAGCAGTCCGCCTTGGACAGTCACGGGTCTCCTCGGCCGCTCGGCGAGACGAACACCGAGGGGCCGGGCAGCGCGACCGACACGACCACTAGCCCACGCGCACGCGCGCGAACCGGCGCTTGCCCAACTGGAGGACCTTGCCGTCGACCTCAGCCGCAGGCAGGTCGAGCGAGTCGGTGCCGACCGTCTCCTTGTCGAGCTTAACCCCGCCCTGGGCGAGGCTCCGGCGCGCCTCCGACCTCGTGATCCCGAACGCGCGCTCGAGCAGCGCCGGCAGGTGCACCTCGGGCTGATCGGCCGGCCACAAGACCGTCGGCATGTCCTCGGGGGCCTGGCGTGCGATGTGGACGCGATCGAACTCCCGCTCGGCCGCCTCTGCGGCGTCGGCGCCGTGGAAGCGGGCGACCAGCTTCCGAGCCAGGGCCCGCTTGGCGTCGCGGGGCCCGAGGTCGGGCGGCGGCTCCACGCCCAGCAGCAACCGGTACCAGGTGCCGAGCGCCTCATCGGGGATGCTGAGCGTCTTGCCGTAGATCTCATCCGGCGGCTCACTGACGCCGACGTAGTTCCCGATCGACTTGGCCATCCTGGCCACGCCGTCGGTCCCGGGCAGGAGCGGCATCGTGAGAATCGCCTGCTCGGGGACGCCGTAGGCGCGCTGGATGTCGCGCCCGAGCAGCAAGTTGAACTTCTGGTCGGTACCTCCGAGCTCGACGTCGGCCCGAATCGCGACCGAGTCGTAGCCCTGCATCAGCGGGTAGAGCAGCTCGAGCACCGAGATCGGAGCGTGGGCGGCGAACCGCTTGGCGAAGTCGTCACGCTCGAGCAGTTGGCCGACGGTGGGGATCCGCGCCAGGCGGAACAGGTCCTCCATCGACATGTCCAGCCATTCGCCGTTGAAGCGGATCGTGCTGCGATCGGGGTCGAGCACGGTGTAGGCCTGCTCGGTGAACGTGCGGGCGTTGGCGTCGATCTCCTCCCCGGACAGTGCCGGACGCGTCGCCGAGCGCCCGCTTGGATCGCCGACCCTGGCCGTGTAGTCGCCGATGACGAGCACCACCTCATGGCCGAGATCCTGGAACTCGCGGAGCTTCTGGAGCACGACGGTGTGGCCCAGGTGGATGTCCGGCGCCGTCGGGTCGATTCCAAGCTTGACGCGCAAAGGTCGACCGGCCGCGAGCTTCTTCTCGAGCGCGCCCTCAGGCAGGCTGTCGACGGCGTTTCGGCCCAGCCAGGCCGCCGCCTCGGCGGGACTCGAGGCCATCGGCGCGGGCTCCGTCTGGACCTCGGAATCCATGGCGGCCAATGCTAGACTCTCGCGGCCGCGGGACCCCTGTTGCCGCCACGTCTCGCTGCGCGCCGCAGCCGGCGGTTTGGCCTGCTGCGAGTATTCACGCGACTGCATGATCGACGACGTCGAAATCCCGACTCAGGCCGATCAGCCTGAGGTGCCGGCCCGGTCCAAGCTGCCACGGTGGCGGAACGGCCGCGGTCGCGGAAACGGGCGTGGTGGCGGAAACGGGCGCCGCGGCGGGAACGGAGGTGGGCGTGGAAACGGACGCGGGCGCAAGCCGACTCGCGGACGGTTCTGGCGCCGGCGCCGCGGGCCGCGGACGAAGCCGCGAGTCCGCAAGCTGCGGCTCATCCTGATCCTGATCGGACTCGGCGCGCTCGCTGTCGTCTCGACCGTGTTCGGGATGATGATGGCGGTCGCCTCCGATCTCCCGCAGATCGAGAACCGACAGGTGTACTCCTCGGCGTCGGCCAACTCGTACCTGTACGACGACCACTGGCACCTGATCGGGCAGTTCGCACCGCCGAATCACGAGGTGATCGACAGTTTCCAGCAGATCTCGCCATGGATGCGGCGGGCGATCGTGTCAGTCGAGGACCGGCGCTTCTGGACCGACCCCGGGGTCGACCTGCGCGGGATCGCGCGCGCGGCGATCGCCGACCTGAGCGGCGGCTCCCAACAGGGCGCCTCGACGATCGCCGAGCAGTTCGTCAAGAACGCTCTGTCCGAACAGGACAACCGGACGATCCTCGAGAAGCTGCGCGAGGCCGCATTGGCCTACCACCTCACGCGCAGGTGGCCGAAGCAGCGGATCATGACCCAGTACCTGAACTCGATCTACTTCGGGAACGGGGCTTACGGGGTCGAGTCGGCCGCGCGCGTGTACTTCGGCAAGGGCCACGGCTACAACTCCTCGGTTTCGTCGACCCAGGCCGGCGCGGGCTGTGGCGACGCGCCCCGCGCTCCGTGTGCGTCTGTGCTCGAGCCGTGGGAGGCGGCGCTGCTCGCCGGGATGGTTGCGGATCCGAGCGCGTTCGACCCCGTGCTCCACCCCGCCGCGGCTTGGGAACGCCGTGACCAGGTCCTCAAGGACATGCTCCAGCAGCACTACATCACCGAGCAGCAGTACCTGTACGGACGCAAGCAGCCGCTCCCGACATCGGCGCTGATCCAGCAACCCCAGGAGCCGGCCGCGGCCCCGTACTTCACGAGTTGGCTTCGTCCACAGATCCTCGCGGCGATGGGGCTGGGCAAGCCCGGAGTCCCGGACAGCGTCGCCGAGTACCGCGCCTACTACGGCGGCCTCAAGATCCGCACCACGATCGACCTCAGCATGGAGCAGGCCGCCGATCAGGCGATCTCTCAGGAGATTCCCTCCGGCTCAGGCCTCCCGGGTGCCTCGCTGGTCGCGATCGACAACAAGACCGGAGAGGTTCGGGCGATGGTCGGCGGGCCGATCGTGAACGGTGAGGAGGACTACAGCCAGTACCCGTTCAACCTGGCCACCGAGTCGCAGCGCCAGCCAGGGTCGGCGTTCAAGCCGTTCACGCTTGCGATGGCACTCGAGTCCGGAAAGTACGGGCCGGACTCGATCATCGACTCCGCCCCCCAGAACTTCATCGTCCCCAACAGCGGCGGCAAAGAGCACTTCATCGTCCACAACTTCGGCAACACGTATTCCGGCCCGATCACGCTGCAGGACGCCACCGACATCTCGGACAACACCGTTTACACGCAGGTCGGGATCAACGTGGGAACGAAGAAGATCGCCCACTTCGCCCGGCGCGCCGGGATCCGCACCCCGGTCTCGGACAACTACGCGATGATCCTCGGCGGGCTCAAGGTCGGCGTGTCGCCACTGGACATGGCCCACGCCTACGAGACGTTCGCCGAGGGCGGGCGGCGGGTGTACGACCCGACGCTCGGGGCGCCAAACAAGGGCCCGACCGGGATCGCCCAGATCTACTGCCCGAAGATCTGCCCGCAGAAGAACCAGGTCGACCAGCCGGAGTACGAGCGAGTGTTGCCGGCGCCAATCGCGGCGGTCGTTCACCAGATGCTGACTGGTGTGGTTCAGTCCGGCACGGGCACCTCGGCCGCGATCTCGGGCGTGGACGTCGCCGGCAAGACCGGCACCACGACCAACTACGCCGATGCGTGGTTCGTCGGCTGGACCCCGCAGCTGACGACCGCGGTGTGGGTCGGCTACCCGAACAAGCTCGTGCCGATGAACACCCAGTACAACGGCGCACCGGTCGAGGGCGGCACCTACCCGGCGATCATCTGGCACAACTTCATGGTTCAGGCCCTGCAGATCCTCGCGAGCGAGAACCCGCACGAGAAGATCACGACCGCGTCGTCGACCGATACGACGAGCGCGCCTTCGAGCCTGCCGAGCGGATCTGGCTCGGGTGTGACCTCGACCGCGACCAGCGCGACCACCCCGGCCGGCACCGGCGGTCCGAACACCGGAGGCGGCGTGGCCCCGAACACGGGTGGCGGCGGTGGCGCAGGCGCCGGCGGTACCACCGGAGTGGGCGGCGGCACCGCCGGTGGCGGAACAGGCGCGACAGGCGGCGGTGGCGGCACGACCGGAGCGGGTGGGGGTGGCGCCGGCGGTACCACCGGAGGGGGCGGCGGTACGACCGGTGGCGGCGGCGGCTCGGGTTCAGGCGGCGCAGGCCTCGGCGGCGGGTAGCCAGAGGCCGGCTAGCGCGCCAGCGCTTGCTCCAACAGCTCGGCACGTGACAGCGCCGGGCGTGAGAGGTACTGGCTGCCGAGCGCGCTGAACCGCCACGGCAGCTCGACGGCCTTGGTGATGCCTATCCGCCGGCTGGCGACTACCTCGACATCCCGCCAGGCTCCCGGCCGGTCGGCGATCACGATCGGGCCGCGCAGCAGGTCGGTGCCGTTCAGCTCGAGGCCGATGTCGAGTGCCTGAGTGAGCTTGCCGGGCCCCGAGCACAGATTCTCCAGCCGCTCCACGCCGCGGCGCTCGCGCATGAGCTCGATCCCCTCGACCGGCTCGAGCGCCCGGATCAGGACCGCCGCGCCGACGCCCTCGGGCTCGCACACGGCGTTCAGGCACGCGTGGATGCCATACGAGCGGTACAGGTAGGCCACGCCCGGCGGCCCGAATATAACCCGCGTGCGGTTCGTGAGCCCAACGTACGCGTGGCAGGCGGGCTCAGAGTGGTGATACGCCTCGGTTTCGACGATCACGCCCGAGGAGCCGGCATGCGAGACGACGCAGCCGATCAGGTCCTGCGCCACCTGCAACACCGGGCGAGCGTAGAAGGCGCGCCTCATGCCCGAGCGAGCGCCGACCGCGCGAGCTCGACCTGCTCGCGTACGCGCTCGAGGCTCGTCCCACCCTGCGAGCGCTTGCTCTCGAGCCACTCGCCCTCTCGGAGCACCGCGTAGAACTCGTCGTCGAGCACCGGGGATTGCTCGGCGAGCTCCTCGGCGGTGAGCGCTGACAGCGGCTTGCCCTGCTCGATCGAGCGCCTCACGAGGGCCGCCACGACGCCGTGGGCCTCGCGGAAGGGCACCCCACGTCGCACGAGCAGGTCGGCCACGTCGGTCGCCGCGAGCAGCTCGTCCGTCGCCGCCTCGGCCAGCCGGTCGCGCCGGAACGAGATCGAGGACAGCATGCCGTCAGCAGCGTCCAGGCATAGCTCGACCGTGTCGGCGGCGTCGAACAGATGCTCCTTGTCCTCCTGCATGTCCTTGTTGTAGGTCAGCGGGAGGCCGTGGAGCACGCCGTGGAGCGCGATGAGGTGGCCGGCGATGCGCGGCGCCTTGGCGCGCAGCAGCTCGGCGGCGTCCGGGTTCTTCTTCTGGGGCATGATCGAGGACCCCGACGCCCAGGCGTCGGCGACCTCGCAGAAACCGAACTCCTCGCTCGACCACAGCACGATCTCGCCTCCGAGCCGCGACAGGTGGGTGGCGCAGGTCGCCGCGGCGGCGAGATAGTCGAGCACGAAGTCGCGATTCGACACGGCGTCGATCGAGTTCTCCGCTACCGAGGCGAAGCCGAGCTCGCGTGCCACGAGCTCTCGATCGGTATCGAAGTTCACGCCCGCCAGCGCGCCGGCCCCCAGGGGCAGCGCGCCCGTGGCCGACACCACCGACAAGAACCGGTCGCGGTCGCGGATCAGCATCCAGCAGTACGCGAGCAGGTGGTGGCTCAGGTAGACGGGCTGGGCACGCTGCAGATGGGTGTAGCCCGGCATCGGCCAGGCGAGGTGCTTCTCGGCGACGTCGACGAGCGTCCGCGCCAGCTTCGCGCTCCGCTCGACGGCCGCACCCGCATGGGCGCGGACGAACATCGCGACGTCGGTGGCCACCTGGTCGTTGCGCGACCGAGCGGTATGGAGCTTCCCGCCGACGCGGCCCGCGAGCTCCGTGACGCGGCGCTCGATCGCCATGTGGATGTCCTCGTCGCCATCGGCGAACGGGAAGCTGCCCTCGCCGAGCTCGCGCTCGACTTGGTCGAGCGCGACATGCAATTGGTCGCGCTCCTCGCCCGAGATGATCTCCTGCGCGGCGAGCATCGAGGCGTGAGCGCGCGACTGCCGGACGTCGTAGGGCCCGAGGCGCCAGTCGAACGACAGCGAGTCGTTGAGCGCGCGGAAGGCGGCGTCCTGAGGCTCGGCGAAACGAGACATCGAGCGCGGATTATCGCCCGAGCACTTCGCGCAGCGACTCGGCGACCTGCGCCACCTGCGACTCGGTCATCTCGGGAAAGAACGGCAGCGCGATCGAGCGGGCTGCGACGTCCTCGCACACGGGAAATTCGCCCTCGCGATGACCGAACCGGTCTCGGTAGAAGCTCATGAGATGCACCGCGGGGAAATACGGCTTGCTCGGGATGCCGAGGTCGCGGAGCGCTCGGACCACCCCATCGCGATCGAGACCTCGTGGCAGCTGGACCACGTACACGAACCAGCCTCGGCGCATTCGGCCGACCTCCTCACAGGGCAGCTCAAGACCCTCGATCGCGCCGAGCGCCGAGGCGTACGACGAGGCGACCCGCGCTCGGCCGGCCAGCATCTCATCGAGGCGCTCGAGTTGGGCCAGCCCGAGCGCGCATGCAAGCTCGGACAGGCGGTAGTTGAAGCCGAGGCGGTTGTGGTCGAGCCAATCCATGTTCGGCGCGCGGCCCTGGTTTCGCTCGGAGTCGATCCGCTCCTTGACCTCGCCGTCCGCGGTCGTGACCATGCCGCCTTCGCCGGTGGTCAGCTGCTTGTTCGCGTAGAACGCGAAGGCGGCTGGATGCCCGCGTCCCCCGACGGGAATGCCGTCGGCATCGACCGCGCCGAGCGCCTCACAGGCGTCCTCGACGATCGGCAGGCCGAGTCGCTCGAACGCAGTCAGGTCGGCGGGGTAGCCGAAGATATGCACCGGCAGCAGCGCGGTGGTGCGCTCGGTGACCGCCGCCGCGGCGGCGTCCGGGTCGAGGTTGAGCGTGACCGGGTCGATGTCGGCAAAGACCGGGCGGGCGCGCTCGTAGATCACGACATTGGCGCTGGCCACGAACGAGAACGGGCTCGTTACCACCTCATCGCCGTCGCTGACGCCGACGGCCCGCAGCCCGAGGTGCAGCCCGGCCGTGCCGCTCGAGACGGCGCTCGCGTGCTGGGCTCCGACGCGCGGTGCGAACGCGCGCTCGAACTCGCCGAGGAGCGGGCCGAGCGACAGCCGCCCCGTGCGGAGTACCTCGAGCACGCGCTGCTCCTCGATCTCGCCCAGCACCGGACGGGCGAGCGGAATCGCCTCGCGGACGGCGCGAGTGGTCACGAGCTGGTGCGAGGGGCGGAGGCCGCCTCGTCGGACGACCGGCGGCTCGATACGCGCATGCCGTACTCGAGCGAATCGACCAGCGCCTCCCAGGACGCCTCGATGATGTTCTCCGACACCCCGATCGAGCCCCACACCTGCTCGCCATCGGAGGCGTCGAGCAGCACGCGCGTGACCGCGCCGGTGCCCTTGGTCTCGTCGAGGATGCGTACCTTGAAGTTGACGAGGTCGATGTCGCGCAGATGGGGGTGGATCTCGACGAGCGCGTCGCGAAGCGCGCGGTCGAGCGCGTTCACGGGGCCGTTGCCCTCAGCGGTCCGCACATACCGCTCGCCGTCAGGGCCGGGTGGGGTCCAAATTTTTATCGTCGCCTCGGTCTCGACCCTGCCATCGGCGCGCTTCTCGACGATCACGCGCCAGGATTCAAGGACGAACAGCGGCTCGTACTCGCCCGTCTCGCGACGGAGCAGGAGCTCGAACGAGCCGTCGGCGGCTTCGTAGTGGTAGCCGCGGTGCTCGAGTTCCTTGACCCGCTCGACCAGCCGCCCCGCCTCGCCGTCGCCGAGCGAGATTCCCGCGTCGCGGGCCCGGGCGTACACGGTGCCCTTGCCCGACAGCTCGGAGATGAGCAGTTCGCGCCGGTTGCCGACGACGTCAGGGTCGAGGTGCTCGAACGTCGCAGGATCGACGTTGACGCCGGCCACGTGCATTCCGCCCTTGTGGGCGAACGCGTTGCGCCCCACGTACGGCTGGTCGGGGTCGGGCGTGAAGTTGAGGATCTCGTCGAAGAAATGCGCTGCCTGGGTGAGCGAGGCGAGCTGCTCGGTGGTCACGCACTCGTAGCCCAGCTTGAGCTGCAGGTTGGGGATGATCGTGACCAGGTTCGCGTTACCGCATCGCTCGCCGTAGCCGTTCATCGTCCCCTGTACGTGGACCGCCCCCTGCTCGACCGCGGCCAGCGTGCAGGCGACGCCGCACCCCGAGTCGTCGTGGCAGTGGATCCCCATCCGAGCTCCGGTGGGCTTTAGCGCCACTACGACGTCCGCCACCGCGGCGGCGAGCCGATCGGGGAGCGTGCCCCCGTTCGTGTCGCAGCAGGTAACCGTGTCGGCGCCCGCCTCGGCCGCCGCGACCACGCAGCGGAGCGCGTACGCGGGGTCGTCCGCGAACCCGTCGAAGAAGTGCTCGGCGTCGTAGATCACCCGCTTGCCCTCGCCGACGAGGAACGCAACGGACTCGGAGATCATCCGCAGGTTCTCCTCGCGATCGACCTTCACCACCTTCTCGAGGTGAAGGCCCCAGCTCTTGCCGACGATTGTGCAGACGGGCGCGCCCGACTCCGCGAGCACGCGCAGTCCCGGATCGGCGTCGGCCCTGGTGTCGCGGCGACGGGTCATCCCGAACGCCGCGACCTGCGCGTGCCGGAACGACTCTCCCGCCAGCAGCCCGAACAGCTCGAGCTCCTTGGGGTTCGAGCTCGGGAAGCCCGCCTCGATCACGTCGATCCCGAGCTCGTCGAGCCGATGCGCCACCCGCAGCTTCTCCTGCGCGGACAGCGACATGCCCTCCCCCTGCATCCCGTCGCGGAGGGTCGTGTCGTAGAGCTCGATGTGAGTCATGTGAATCTGTCGGCGGCGCCTGACGTCGGCCCCTCAGCCGGCGGCGGTTCGGCTCGGCACCTCGACCACGTCGAGCCACTCGGAGTAGCGCGGGCCGCGGCCGTGCAGCGCGTCGTCGAACACGCGCTGAACCTCGCGCGTGACCGGCCCGGGCTCGCCGGAGCCGATTGTGTGGTCGTCGATCTCGCGCACCGGGCAGAGCTCGGCAGCCGTGCCGGTCATGAACACCTCGTCAGCGAGATACAGCTCCGCCCGGGCCAGGTCGCGCTCGACGACCTCGATGCCGAGGTCCCGGCCGATCTGGAGCACCGACTTGCGGTTGATTCCGTCGAGGATGCCCGCGGTCTGCGGTGGCGTGAGTAGCACGCCATCGCGGACGACGTAGAGGTTCTCGCCCGAGCCCTCGCATGCGAACCCGCGCGAGTCGAGCAGGATCGCCTCCTGATAGCCGGCCTTGGTCGCCTCGATCTTCGCCAGCACGCTGTTGAGGTACTGGCCGGAGGCCTTCGCGTGCGGGATCAGCGAGTCGTGCGAGATTCGCCGCCAGCTCGAGACCTTCGCGCGGATGCCGCTCAACTTGCCTTCCTCGCCGAGGTAGGCGCCCCAAGGCCAGACCGCAATCGACACCTCGACGGGCGCGTCAAGCGGGTTGAGCCCCATCTGGCCGTAGCCGCGGTACACGATCGGGCGGATGTAGCACTCGCGCAGCTCGTTGGCCGCGATCAGCTCGTGCGTGGCCGTCCGCAGCTCCGCGAGCGTGTACGGGATCGGCATGTAGTAGAGCTCGGCCGACTTGAACAGGCGGGCCAGGTGGTCGTGGTGGCGGAAGATCGCCGTTCCCCTGGCGGTCTCGTAGGCGCGGATCCCCTCGAATACCCCGGTCCCGTAGTGCAGGCCATGCGTCAATACATGAACCTTCGCGTCCTCCCAGGCAACCATTTCACCGTTGTGCCAGATGAGGTCCGCTTGTTGCACGACTGACTCCTTATAGGTGTTTGAGGACTGCCTGGGTGGCCTCTGATGTAGTTGCCGTGCCCCCCAGGTCTTGAGTGCGCAGCCCCTCGGCCAGCGCTTGCTCGACGGCCAATTCTACCGACGCCGCCTGGGATTCCATCCCGAGTCCGTGGCGCAGCATCAACGCCGCCGACAGGAACATCGCGAGCGGGTTGGCCGCTCCGGTGCCGGCGATATCGGGCGCCGATCCATGGACGGGTTCGAACAAGCCGGGACCATCGCCTCCGAGCGACGCACTCGGGAGCATCCCGATCGAGCCCGTCAGCATCGCGGCCTCGTCGCTGAGGATGTCCCCGAACATGTTCTCGGTGAGGATCACCTCGAAGTGCCGCGGCGCCGCGATCAGCTTCATCGCCGCGTTGTCGACAAGCAGGTGCTCGAGCTCGATGTCCGGATATTCCTTGGCGTGGAGATCGCGGACGACCTCGCGCCACAGGCGACTCGTCTCGAGCACGTTGGCCTTGTCGACGCTGGTGACGCGCGATTTCGCGGTGTTGAACGCGACGCGGGCGATGCGCTCGATCTCGTCGCGGGTGTACACGCAGTCATCGGAGGCGCGGTCCGCCGTGCGGGTCTTCTCCCCGAAGTAGATGCCGCCGGTCAACTCGCGGATGACGATCATGTCCGTCCCCTCGATCAGGTCACGTTTGAGCGGGCTCGAGTCATACAGGGCGGGGAGCGGCTTGACCGGGCGCAGGTTGGCGAACAGGCCGAGGCCCTTGCGCAGCCCGAGCAGGCCCTGCTCGGGGCGGGGCTTGTCGGGGTCGGTGGTGTCCCACTTCGGGCCCCCGACCGCGGCCAGGAGGACGGCGTCGGCCCGCTTGCAGGCGTTCAGGGTCTCGTCGGTTAGCGCCGTGCCGTGGGCGTCGATTGAGGCGCCACCGAACACGTGCTCCTCGTACTCGAGGTCCGCGCCGGCGGCCTTCAGGACGTCGAGGGTCGGGGTTGTGATCTCGGGACCGATCCCGTCACCGGGGAGAAGGACGACACGCGGGGCCATGGTGGCGGGACGCTAACGGATCGGTCGTCCGGCGGTCAGGATCCGCGCCGCGCCGTCATGTTCAGCCGCACATACTCGAGCACGAACGGCTCGCCGGACCGCTCGAGCACACGATCGACGAACGGGTCGCGCAGCCCGCTCGGCAACGGGTCGAGATGGCGGACGAGACATACGGTCTGGATGAACGAGCGCGGATCCTCGGGCGTCACCGACTTGGGCCCGAGCCAGCACGACACGTCGACGAACCCGGCACGTTCCAATCGCGAAGCCGTCTCTGAGTCGGTGGCGTAGTTCCAGGGACGCTTCCAGTCGGCGAAGTAGGGCGCGAAGGGCTCCTCCCCCGCGATCGTGTCGGCGAGCGTCCGGAACGCGTCGATGTTCCCGCGACCGCCGCACTGGGCGACGAGTTGCCCACCGGGCCGGAGCGTGCGATGCAGCGCCCCGAACAGCGCATCGTGGTCGTGGATCCAGTGAAACGTCGCGTTCGAGAAGATCGCGTCGACCGGCTCGGGGAGATCCAACTCGACCAGGTCCTGGCACAGAACCACCGCCCGATCGCCCAACGCGGCCGCCGCGTGCGCCACCATCGACGGAGCCACGTCGACGGCGTACACGCGGCCCCGCGGGACCAGGTCCGCGAGCAGAGCGGTCACCCGGCCCGAGCCACAACCGGCGTCCAACACCACCTCGTCGCCGGCTAGCGAAAGGCGTCCGAGTTGCTCGCGCGCCCATGCCAGCTGCGGATCCGACACGCGGTCGTACGACGCCGCGTCCCAGTCCCGGACCAATCGCCCTGCGGGCGATTGGCTTTCGGGTTCGCCTGCGGCGAACCCGGACTGGCGCTCCCCGGTCATAGCGCGGTGGTGACCGGACCGGACCGCTCGCGGTCGAGTTCGTAGGCGGCGACCGCGTCCTCCTGCTGCAGGGTCAGGCCGATGTCGTCGAGACCGTTGAGCAGCCGGTGCTTGATCTCGGGATCGATCTCGAAGCTCGCGGCCCCCCCCGGCCATCTGACCTCCTGGCCGGCGAGATCGACCTGCGCCTCGCCGGCGTCGGCGATCGAGGCGCACTCCTCCGCGCTCAGCACGACCGGCAGCAGCCCGATCTTCGTGCAGTTCGAGTGGAAGATGTCGGCGAAGCTCGGCGCGATGATCGCCTGGAAGCCGTAGTCCTCGAGCGCCCACGGAGCGTGCTCGCGACTCGAGCCGCAGCCGAAGTTGCGGCCCGCCACGAGGATCGGGTTCTGGGGGAGATCCCAGCCCGGCTGCTTGGCCCAGTCGAAGAACAGGAACTCGCCGAATCCGGTGCGCTCGACTCTCTTCAAGAACTGCTTAGGGATGATCTGGTCGGTGTCGACGTCGTCGCGCCGCAGCACCGACACCCGGCCGGTGATCGTCTCGATAGCTCTCACTGCCCGTCTCCCCACTCGCGGATGTCTACGAAGCGTCCTTCGATTGCGGCCGCTGCCGCCATCTGCGGCGAGACCAGGTGCGATCTCGCGCCGCGTCCCTGACGCCCCTCGAAGTTGCGGTTCGAGGTCGACGCGACTCGCTCGCCCGGGGCAGCGATGTCGGGGTTCATTCCCAGGCACATCGAGCAGCCGGCCCCGCGCCAGTCGAACCCGGCGCGCCGGAAGACCTCGTCGAGCCCTTCCCGCTCGGCCTGCGCCTTCACCTGCTGGGAGCCCGGGACGACCATCGCGTACACGCTGTCGGCGACCTTGTGGCCCTTGACGACGTCGGCGGCGGCGCGCAGGTCTCCGATCCGGGAGTTCGTGCACGACCCGATGAACACCCGGTCGAGCTTGATCTCGCCGATCGGCGTTCCGGGCTCGAGCGCCATGTACTCGAGCGCGCGCTCATCCTGATCGGTGTGCGGCTCGGGCACCGCGCCCGTGACCGGCACGACCATCCCGGGGTTCGTCCCCCAGGTGACCATCGGGCTGATCGCGGATGCGTCGACGTCGATCTGCTTGTCGAACCCCGCCCCCTCGTCGGTATGGAGCTCGCGCCACGCGTCGGGGACCTCCGAGGGCGCACCGGCCCGGCCGATCACCCACTCGAATGTGGTCTCGTCCGGCGCGATCATCCCGGCGCGACCGCCGCCCTCGATCGTCATGTTGCAGACGGTCATCCGGCCCTCCATCGACAGGGTCTCGATCGCCGGGCCGGCGTACTCGACGACGTGCCCGACGGCTCCGTCGACGCCGATGTGACCGATCGTGGCCAGGATCAGGTCCTTGGCGGTGACCCCGAAGCCGAGTGACCCGTGGTACAAGATTCGCATCGACCGGGGCTTGGATTGAACCAGGCACTGGGTGGCGAGCACGTGCTCTACCTCGCTCGTCCCGATCCCGAACGCGAGCGCGCCGAACGCCCCGTGCGTGGCGGTGTGCGAGTCGCCGCACACGATCGTCATCCCGGGCTGCGTCACGCCGAGTTCGGGGCCGATCACGTGCACGATCCCTTGGTGCTCGGAACCGAGCGAGTACACGGGGATGCCGAACTCCTCGCAGTTGCGCTCGAGCGTCTCCACCTGAACGCGCGAAAGCTCGTCCCGGATCCGGGCCGCCACCGGCGTCCCGTCGGTGGGGACGTTGTGGTCGGCGGTGGCGAGCGTCCGGTCCGGCCGGCGCAGCTTGCGCCCCGCGAGCCGGAGCCCGTCGAAGGCCTGCGGGCTCGTCACCTCGTGCACCAGGTGCAGGTCGATGTAGATCAGACCGGGCGCGACCTCGTGCGTCTCCCAGATCTTGTCGAACAGCGTCTGTGGCATCAGCTCCTCCGGAGTCCCGCGCTGAGCACCGCGAGCAACACGGCTTTCTCAGGCCCTGGATTTTCAAAATGATGATTTAGGTCTGCGTCGAACGTGACGCAGTCGCCATCGAGCAACTCGTACCGCTGGCCATCGCAAAACAAAACGACCCTTCCCCGCTCGACCAGGGCCGTCTCCCGGCTGCCGGGTTCGTGCCTCGGCGGGTCGCCCGGTCCGCCGGTGACCGCGCCCGGTTCGAGTGTGTGACGCGACAGCTCGGCGCGCTGGCCGGGTAGCGGCGGCGTCAGGATCTGGTAGCTGTGCCCGGTCACGGCGCCCGGTCCGTGCCGGCGCTCCCCGGCGCGGACGACGCTGACCGCGCCGTCCTCGTCGAGGCGTAGTAGCTGTGAGAGCCGCAGCTCGAGCCCGGTGGCGATGCGCTTGGCGACCTGCAGGGTAGGGCTGGTCTCGCCGCGCTCGACCTGGGACAGCATCGGCGCGCTCACACCCGAGCGCTCGGCGAGGTCGCGCAATGACAGGTCCATGGCCTCGCGCAGAGCCCTCACTCGCGGCCCGAGGCTGCCGTCTTGGGAGTGGGCAGTCATCGACATACGACCGTACGTTATCACGTACGCCGGAGCCACAAGGGTCCGCCGCTAGCCTCACAATCCATGCGCTCGCGACCCGACGTACTCGTCCTCGGCGGCGGTGGCGTCCTCGGCGAGGCCTGGATGATGGGGGTCCTGGCCGGAATCGAGGACGGCACCGGCTTCGACCTACGGGACTGCGACTACTACGTTGGCACCTCGGCCGGTTCGATCGTCGCGGCGCATCTCGTCGCCGGCCAGCCTCCCCGGCGCCCGTCGACGATCGGCTCGGATCTCGACCCGCTGCCGAGCGCACCGCAGCCCGCGGACGGATTGGCCGCCGCCGGCCTCGCCGCCGCGCGCCGCGCCGGCCAGTGGGCGCTCGCGGTCGGCGCGACGTTCGCGCCGCTGGCGCTCGGCCTGGCCGCGCCCGGCGGCGCGGTGGCGCGAGCCGTGCTCCTGCGCCGGCTGCCGAGACCCAAGCAGACGCTGAGCGACCTGCACCGGAACGTCGAGCGCCTCGAGCCCCGGTTCGACGGCCGACTCCGGGTCGCCGCCGTCGACCGCCGGACCGGCCGCCGGGTCGTATTCGGGAACCCCGGCGCGCCGAGCGCGAGCGTCGCCGACGCCGTGGCGGCCTCGTGCACCGTGCCGTGGCTGTTCGCGCCGGTCACGATCGACGGCCGCGAGTACGTCGACGGCGGGGTGTGGAGCCCCACCAACCTCGACGCGGCGCCCGCGGGTCGCGACACCCACGTCCTGTGCCTGAACCCGACCGCGAGCCTCCCGACGTCTTCCAACGTGCTCAGCGTGGTGCGCAGCGTGTCGCGCACCGCGGTGTCGGTCGAGGCGCTGGTGCTCCGCCGGCGCGGCGCGGCGGTGCAGCTGCTCGCGCCGAACGCGGAATGCGCCGAGACGATGGGAACCAACTTCATGGACCGCGAGCCGAGCGGCCGGGTCCTCGCGGCCGGCTACAGGCAGGGACTGGCGTACGTCACGGGGTCCGTACCGGTTGTCTCGAGGCCGCCTCAGCCGTCGCTTCCTCTGCCTCGGCCATGACGTCGCGCCGGCGGATCGCGTTCGACAAGGCGCGCACGTAGGCGCGGGCTCCGGCCTCGAGGATGTCGGTCGACACACCCTGACCCGAGCCGGTCACGCCGCCCACCTCGAGCACCACCGACGTCTCGCCGAGTGCGTCCTGGCCGCCGGTGACCGCGTCGACGCGGAACTCGCGGAGCCGAGCGTCGGCGCCGGTGGCGGCGTTGATCGCGCGGAAGATCGCGTCGACCGGGCCGTCGCCGGTGAACGAGCCCGTGACCTCCTCGCCGTCAGGCGTCTTGATGCCGACGGTCGCGTGCGGAGGTCGGCGCGTCGACGCCTCGACGTCGAACCATTCGAGTTGGTAGCCGGCGATCTCCTCACGCAACTCGTCGGTGACGAGCGCCTCGAGATCCATCGCGGTCACGTGCTTCTTCTTGTCCGCGATCTCCTTGAACCGCCGGAACGCGGTGTTCAGACCTTGCCCGGACAGCTCGAAGCCCAGGTCGGCGAGCGCCTGCTGCAGCGCGTGGCGGCCCGAATGCTTGCCGAGCACGATCGAATTGGCCTCGAGCCCGACCGTCGTCGCGTCCATGATCTCGTACGTGGTCCGCTCCTTGAGCACGCCGTCCTGGTGGATGCCGGACTCGTGCGCGAAGGCGTTGCGGCCGACCACGGCCTTGTTCGGCTGCACCGGGTAGCCGGTCAGGCGCGAGACCATTCTCGAGGTGCGGGCGATCTCGCGGGTGACGACCCCCGTATGGAGCCCAACGTCCGCCGAGCGCGTATGCAGCAACATCACGATCTCCTCGAGCGAGGCGTTGCCGGCGCGCTCGCCGATCCCGTTGATCGCGCACTCGACCTGCCGCGCGCCGGCGAGCAGGCCGGCGAACGAGTTGGCCACGGCCAGTCCCAGATCGTCGTGACAGTGAACGCTCAGGATCACGTCGCGCAGATCCGGAATCAGCTCGTAAAGGCGCCCCAGATACGCCGTGTACTCGTGCGGCATCGTGTACCCGACGGTGTCGGGGATGTTGATCGCTGTCGCGCCCTCGTCGATCGCGATCTGGCACACCTCGGCCGTGAACTCGATGTCGGCGCGGGTCGCGTCCATCGGCGAGAACTCGACGTCGTCGACGTACTGCTTGGCGTGCGCGACCGCCGCCCGGGCCTGTCCCTTGACGTCCTCGCGCGTGGTCTGGAGCTGGTACTGGATGTGGATGTCGGACGTCGAGATGAACGTGTGGATGCGCGGCCGTGCGGCGTCCTTGACCGCGTTCCAGGCGGCGTCGATGTCGGCGACGTGGGTGCGCGCCAGGCCGGCGATGATCGGGCCCTCCACGGTGCGGGAGATGGTTTGCACGGCTTCGAAATCGCCGGGAGAGGTGATCGGGAAGCCCGCCTCGATCACGTCGACGCCCAGCCGCGCGAGCTGTTGCGCGATCTCCAGCTTCTCCTGCGTGTTCAGCGAGATGCCGGGCGACTGCTCCCCGTCACGCAAGGTCGTGTCGAAGATCAGTACTCGGTTGGGGTCTTCGGGTGCGGTCATGTCACTCCTCAGTGTCTCGATCTCGAACTCGAAGGGAAATTCCCGTGGCCTCGTTCTGGGAGGGACCTCATTCCTGGGAGTTTCCCCTGCTTCTCGGTGCTGGTTTCGCGGCTACGTGCGGCCGCCCACGCGCTATTCCCCCCGAGGGGGGAGGAGGAGAAGTCGGAGATCGAGGCGGAGCGCCATTCCTCAGACAAGCGTACCAAGCTGACTTCGGCATGATCTCCCCCGTGCGCAAACTTGCATTGATCGTCAACCCGGTCGCCGGCGGCGGCCGCCCGGCCCGCGCGTTGCCGGAGGTACAGGCCGCGCTCCGCGCGAAGGGATTCGAGCAGCGCTTCGATTACACCAAGAGCCTCGAGCACGCTCGCGAGCTCGCGGTGGAGGCGGCCGCGAACGGAGAGGTCGCGGTCGCGTTCGGGGGCGATGGCCTGATCGGCGCCGTCGCCGGAGCGCTCAAGAACACCGACGGCGTCGTCGGGATACTGCCCGGCGGTAGAGGTAACGATCTGTGCCGCGTGCTCGGCATCCCGCGCCGCCCGGTGGCCGCGTGCGGCGTGCTCGCGTCGGGCGTCGAACGCCGGCTCGATCTCGGTGAGGCCGGCGATCGCATCTTCGCCGGCATCGCCAGCTGCGGCTTCGACTCGCTCGTGAACCAGATCGCCAACGACACCCGCGTCGTGCGCGGAAGCCCGGTGTACGCGCTGGCCCTCCTGCGCGCGCTGCCTCGGTTCAAGGCGGCCCAGTTCGAGGTGACGCTCGACGACAGCGTGCCCCGCGAGTTCACCGGATATTCGGTCGCCGCCGCCAATTCGAAGCAGTTCGGGGGCGGGATGCTGCTCGCGCCTAACGCGTCGCTTACGGACGGTCTACTCGATGTGGTCATCATCGAGGACATGCCAAAGCTTCGTTTCCTGCGCCTGGCGCCGACGGTGTTCAGCGGCCGGCACGTCCGCAAGCGCGGCGTCGACGTGGTTCGCGCGCGCGAGGTGCACATCAGCGCGTCGGAGCGGTTCACCCTGTACGCCGACGGGGAGCCGATCGCGGAGCTTCCGGTGATGATTCGCGTGCTCCCGGGGGCGGTCCGGATGGTCGTGCCGGCATGACGATGCTCGGCGCGAAGATCGCGGCGGCGCGCGCCGTCGGGGAACTGGCCCGCCGCGCTGGACGCGGCGGCGGAACGAGCCTGCCCGGCAAGGTACTGCTGGCGCTCGAACCGGGCGCGATCTCGGAGCTGTCGGCGCGCCTGTCGCGCGGCTCGGTCGTCATCTCGGCCACCAACGGAAAGACGACGACCGCCGCGATGGTCGCCTCGGTGCTGAGACAGGCCGGCGTTCCGGTCGTCCACAACCGAGCCGGCGCGAACATGGCGGGCGGCGTCGCCTCGACGCTGCTCGCGGCCGCGCGAGGTGGCGGGCGGATCGACGGCGAGCTCGGGCTGTTCGAGCTCGACGAGTTCTGGCTCGACCAGGTCACGCCCGAGCTGCACCCGCGCGGGATCCTGCTCGGCAACCTGTTCCGAGATCAGCTTGACCGCTACGGCGAGCTCGAGACGATCGCCGACCGCTGGGCGGCGATGACCGCGTCGATCGGGCCGTCGGCGCGTCTTGTGTTGAACGCGGACGACCCGCTGATCGCCGATCTCGGGCGCGCCGCGCCGAACGTCACGTACTTCGGCATCGAGGATCCGTCGGTGGCGACGCCGGAGATGCAGCACGCGTCTGACTCGAAGCACTGTCGCCGCTGCGGCGCCGCGTACGTCTACGACGCCATCTACCTTGGCCATCTCGGTCGCTACTACTGCCCCTCGTGCGGACAGCGGCGCCCCGCCCCATCGGTTGCGGCCGAGCGGATCTCGCTCGACGGCACGCGCCGGTCGTCGTTCGAGCTGACGACGCCGGTCGGGAATGCCACGGTCGAGCTGCCGCTCCCCGGTCTCTACAACGTCTACAACGCGCTCGGCGCCGCCGCGCTGTGCCTCGGGCTCGAGCTCCCGCTGACGGCGGTGGTCGCGGGCCTGCGCGACGTCCAGGCCGCGTTCGGCCGGGCCGAACGGATCGCGATCGGCGACGTCGAGCTCCAGGTGCTGCTGATCAAGAACCCGGCCGGCGCGAATGAGATCCTGCGCACGCTCGTGCTCGAGCACGAGGAGCTCGACGTGCTCGCGATCCTCAACGACCGGGTGGCGGACGGACGCGACGTCTCGTGGGTGTGGGACGCCGACTTCGAGATGCTCGCCGGGCGGGTCCGCCGGGTGACGTGCGCCGGCACCCGCGCCGCCGAGCTCGCCGTCCGCCTGAAGTACGCGGGCGTGGCCGACGATCGGCTGCACGTCACGCCCTCGCTCCCGACGGCACTCGACGAGGCGCTCGCCGCGGTCGAGTCGGGGCACCTGTACGCGCTGCCGACGTACACCGCACTGCTCGAGCTCCGTCAGGAGCTCGCCGACCGCGGCCACGCGGTCCGGTTCTGGGAGCCAGCCACGGCGGTGGGTGGCCGATGAGCGTGATCTGGCACGACCTCGAATGCGGCACCTACGCCGAGGACCTGCCGCTGTGGCGCTCGCTCGCCGCCGAGCACGGCGACCCGGTGCTGGACGTCGGCGCCGGCACGGGTCGAGTAGCCCTGGATCTCGCCCACGCCGGATATCGCGTCACTGCACTCGACCGCGATCCAGAGCTACTCGACGCGCTCGCGGACCGGGCCTCGGGAAGAAACGTCCAAATACTGGACGCTTCTTCCCAGGCGCTTGTCACGACCGTGGTCGCGGACGCTCGCGACTTCGATCTGGGCGAGCGTTTTCCGCTGGCGATCATGCCGATGCAGACGATCCAGCTGCTCGGAGGCCCGGACGGTCGGGCCGCGTTCCTTGGCTGCGCGCTCCGGCACCTCCTGCGCGACGGGGCGCTGGCGATCGCAATCGCCGAGGCCCTCGATCTCTATGACGTGACCGACGGCGTCGCGTCCCCCACGCCCGACATCCGCGAACTCGACGGTGTCGTGTACTCGAGCCGGCCGGTCGCGGTCCGCGCCGATCCCGACGGCTTCGTGCTCGAGCGCCTGCGCGAGACGGTCGCGGTGGCGGGCGAGCGAACCGTCGAGCGCAACCTGATTCGCCTCGATCGGCTCACTGCACGGGGCCTCGAGCGCGAGGGCCGCGCCGCCGGCTTCACCCGCGTGCAGCGAGGCCGGGTGCGCGAGACCTCTGACTACGTCGGCAGCGAGGTGGTGATCCTCCATGCCTGAGCTCCGCGTGTGCGCGCTGTACCCGGACCTGATGAACATCTACGCCGACCGCGGCAACCTGCTCGTGCTCGAGCGCCGCTGCCGCTGGCGTGGTATCGGCTTCGACGTGCAGGCGAGCTCGTTGGGCGAGTCGCTCGATCCCGACAGCGCCGACCTCTACTACATCGGTGGCGGGCAGGACCGCGACCAGCAGCTGTGCGCGCTCGACCTGGCCGAGGTCAAGCGCGACGCGTTGCACGCGGCGGCGGCTCGCGGGGCCCTGATTTTCGGGGTATGCGGCGGATATCAGCTGCTCGGGCACTCGTACGAGCTCGGCGAGGAGACCCTGCCCGGGGTCGGGTTAGTCGACCTAAAGACGGTCCGCTCGGACGGCCCGCGGTTGATTGGCAACGTCGCGATCGAGACAGAGCTGACTCCCGGACTTCGGCGAGTCCTGGCCGGGTTCGAGAACCATGGCGGTCGCACAAATCTAGGCCCGGACGCCAACCCGCTCGGGCGGGTGCTCAAAGGCCACGGGAACAACGATGTCGACGGCTATGAGGGCGTCCGCCGCGGGAACGTGATCGGGACGTATCTCCACGGGCCGCTGCTCCCGAAGAACGCCTGGTTCGCCGACTGGCTGATCGAGACCGCGCTCTCCCTGGAGCAACCGCTCGACGAGCTCGACGACTCGCTCGAAGCGGACGCCCACGCGGACGCGCGGCGGGCCGCGGGAGTATGAGAATCTGAGGTCATGTCGCCCGGGGCAAGGTTCATCGGCTCGGTCGGGTCGGCGCTGGTGTGCTCTTGCGCCGCCCTCGGCCTCGCGGCCTGCGGCGCGGGGTCGCATCCGGCGACCGCGGCCGTGCCTGGCACGACCACGGTCACGACGACGTCTACGACCACGACCACGACGACCGCCACCACGACCACGACCGTCTCGCTCCCGGGCGCCGGCCGGCCACCGGTCACGATCGGCGACGAGAACACCCCCGAGCAGTTCGTGCTCGGACAGCTCTACTACCAGGCGCTCAAGGCCGAGGGCTTCCAGGTCTCGCTGAACCAGAGCATCGGCCCGACCGCGGTGATTCAGCAGGCGCTCGCGAACGGCCAGCTCGCGATGTACCCGGAGTACCTCAACACGTGGGACACGAGCGTCGCCGGCTTGCCGAACGTCTCCCGGTCGCTCCGCCAGGCATACCTCGCCGGTCAGCACTACGCACTCAAGCACGGCCTCGAGCTGCTCAATGAGACGCCGTTCAGCAACACGAACGCGATTGCCGTGACGTTCGACTACGCGGTCGAGAACCAGCTGCAGTCGATCCCCGACCTGATCAAGATGTCGGAGCTCACGCTCGGAGGCCCGCCCCAGTTTCAGCAGAGCCCGAGCGGCCTCCTTGCGCTCCAGAGCACGTACGGCGTGGTCCCGTCGACGTTCACCCCACTCGAGCTCGGCTCCCAGTACCAGGCGCTCGACCAGGGCACTGTCCAGGCGGCCGTCGTCCAGACGACCGACCCGCAGCTGCTGAGCGGGAGCTACCCGCTGCTACACGATCCCGACAACATCTTCGGCTGGGGCAACATCGTCCCGGTGGCGTCGGTCCGGGCGATCGACGCGGAAGGTCCCGAGTTCGAGGCGACGATCAACCGAGTTAGCGCGCTGCTGACGCTGCCGACGATGCGCGAGCTGAACGCTCAGGTGCAGCTCGAGGGCCAGGACCCCGCCGCCGTCGCGGCCCAGTTCCTCGAGCAGGAGGGCCTACTGCCGCAGCCCTCGACCTCGACCTCGACGTCGACCACGGGCTCGAACACCGGTTAGCTCCTAGCCGCTCGAGCCGAAGCCGCCGGCGCCCCGCTGTGAGGTGGCCAGCCCGTCGACCTCGACGACCTCGGGCGTCTCGACTCGCACCAGCACCAGCTGGGCGATCCGCTCCCCGCTCGAGAACGTGAACGACGCCGCGCGGTCGGTGTTGAGCAGCAGCACCCGAACCTCACCCCGGTAGCCGGAGTCGATCAGCCCGGGCGCATTCACGATCGCGATGCCATGGCGGGCCGCGAGGCCCGAGCGCGGCAGCACCAGGCCGGCCTGGCCGTCGGGGATCTCGACCGCGATGCCGGTGCGGATCGAGGCGCGCTCGCCGGGCCCGAGCACGCCGTCGTCGAGCGCGTACAGGTCGAGGCCGGCGTCGCCCGGGTAAGCCCTCGTCGGTAGCTGCGCGCGGTCGTCCAGGCGCCGCACCTGGAGCGTCATGCGTATGGGCGGCTGAGCGCGAATCCCTGGTAGCGCGCGGCGACCGGTGCCGGCAGCCGCGCGAGCACGCGCACTCCGTCGGGCGTGTCCTCGCGCTCCAGATCGCCGGCGATCTCGTGCAGCTCAGCAAGCCGCGCGCCGGCTTCGTACGGGATCAGCAGCGCCACGTCCTGCAGGGCGCGCGCGAATTCCTCCTCGATCCGCTGCTCGAGCACGTCGAGGCCCTCGCCAGTGACCGCCGAGGTCAGCACGGCGCCCGGATGGCGGTGCTCGAGCTCCGAGCGCCGCTCCTCGTCGATCCGGTCGGCCTTGGCGAGGACGAGGATCTGCGGAACCGCGTCGGCGCCGATCTCGAGCAGCACGTCCTCGACCGCCCGCGTCATCGCGATCAGCTCCTCCTCGGGAACCGAGGCGTCGACCACGTGCAGGATCAGGTCGGAGAGCAGCGTCTCCTCGAGCGTCGCGCCGAAGGCCTCGACGAGCTGGTGGGGAAGCTTGCGGATGAAGCCGACGGTGTCGGTCACCAGGTAGTCGCGCCCGCCGATGCGAAGCAGGCGGGTGGTTGGATCAAGCGTGTGGAACAGGCTGTCGCGCACGCCTACGGTCGAGCCGGTGAGCGCGTTCAGCAGCGTCGACTTGCCGGCGTTGGTGTAGCCGGCAAGCGCCACCGAGGGGAGCTGCGTGCGCTCGCGCTCGGCCCTCATCACCGAGCGGCTCGAGCGGACATGACCGAGCTTGCGCTTCAGCGCCGAGATCCGGTCGCGCGCCAGCCGGCGGTCGGTCTCGATCTGCGTCTCGCCCGGTCCACGGGTCCCGATGCCGCCGTCGATTCGCCCGGCGCCGAGCCGCTCGAGGTGCGACCACAGGCCGCGCATCCGCGCGAGGTTGTACTCGAGCTGCGCGAGCTCGACCTGAAGCTTGCCCTCGGCGGTGTGCGCGTGCGAGGCGAAGATGTCGAGGATGATCGCGGTCCGGTCGATCACCGGGAGGCCGAGCGCCGCCTCGAGGTTTCGCTCCTGGCGCGGTGAGAGCTCGTCGTCGACCGCGACGAGGTTTGCGTCCGATCCGGCGAGCTCGGCCTTCAGCTCGTCGATCTTGCCCGGACCGAGGTACGTGTTCGGATGCGGATGGTCGCGCCTCTGGACGACCTCCCCGACGCCGGCCACGCCGGCCGTCTTCAGCAGCTCGCGCAGCTCGGCGAGCTGCTCCTCGCCGCCTTCGGGTACGACGGCGACCAGATAGGCGCGCTGGCGGGCGCGACCCTGCGGCCGCTGCCCGTTCAGTGCTGGGGCCGGTCCCCGGCTATTCGCTTGGCGGTTTTGCACAAATTTGATGGTAGCTCCGGCCCCTTCAACCTTAGCTTTTTACCCGGCGGCGCCTTCGCTGTCCGTAGGCGCAGTGTTAAGCCGCTGTCACAGCTGCCGGATCCGCTCGACCGCCTCGAGCAGCCGTTCGTCGGGCGTCGTGAGGGAGATCCGGAAGTACCCCTCGCCGCTCGCGCCGTAGGCGCCCCCGGGCGAGATCACGACGGCGGCCTCCTCGAGCACGTGCTCGCAGTACGCGGCCGAGGACTCGAAGCCCGCCGGAATCGGTGCCCAGATGTAGATCGTGCCCTTCGGCGGGGTCACCTCGACGCCGGCGTGGGCAAGCGCCTCGCACACGAGATCGCGCCGGCGCTGGTACACCGCGTTCATCTCGCGCTTGTAGTCGTCGACCTCCGGCGCGAGCGCCGCCGCGCCGGCGAGCTGGACCGCCTCGAAGTTGCCCGAGTCGATGTTCGACTTCAGATGCCAGTAGTGCGCGATCGCCTCGGCGTTGCCGACGATCGCGGCGCATCGCCAGCCGGTCATGTTGTAGCCCTTGGACAGCGAGAACACCTCGACGCCGACCTCCTTGGCACCCGGTGTCTGCAGGAACGACGGTGCCACGTATCCGTCGAACGTGGTCTCGCTGTAGGCGTTGTCGTGCACGGCGAGGATCTCGTTCTGCCCGGCGAACGCCACGACCTCGTCGAACAACCCGTCGGGAACGATCGCCCCGGTCGGGTTGTTGGGGTAGTTGAGGAACATGAGCCGTGCTTGTTCGCGCACTTCGACGGGGATCGCATCGAGGTCAGGGCCGAACCCGCGTTCGGGCAGCAGCGGGAGCAGTACCGGCCTCCCGCCGGCGAGTAGCGGCCCGCCCGTGTACACCGGATAGCCGGGGTCGGAGGCCAGCGCCACGTCCCCTTCGTCGAGGAACGCCAGGTTCAGGTTGAAGATGCACTCCTTGGCGCCGATCGCCGGCATCACCTCGGCCTCCGCGTCGAGCTCGACGCCGAAGCGGCGCGCGTAGAACGCGGCCACGGCGTCGCGGAACTCCTTCCGGCCGCGGTTCGTCGGATATTGGTGCGTACTCGGATCGGTAACCGCGCTTTGCGCCGCGGTCACGATCGGCGGGTAGGTCGGCGTGTCCGGATCGCCGATCCCGAGGCTGATCACGTCGACGCCGGCCTCGCGCTTGGCGCGGACCTTGCGCTCGAGCTCGGCGAACATGTACGGGGGGATCCGGTCCAGTCGGCTACTTCGTCGCATGCAGCTCCTCGATGAAGGTTTCGGCGAGCGTGCCGCGGAACACCGGCACGGCCCACCCGCTCAGCTCGATGTCGAGATCGCCGGAGACCTCTACCTCGAGTTCGCCGCCGTCCAGTACGGCGGTCACCGGCGAGCTGCCACCGTCCAGGACGTAGGCAACGGCTGCGCCGGTCGCGCCCGTGCCGCTCGCCGACGTCTCCCCCACCCCGCGTTCGAAGATCCGCGCGCGGATCCGGCCGGGAGCGAGCTCGACGAACCAGGACACGTTCGTGCGGTTGGGGAACAGCTCGTGGTGCTCGATATCGGGTCCGAACTTGCGGATGTCGAGCGTCGCGAGCTCGCGCTCGTCGGCGACGCGGATCGCGCACTGCGGATTGCCGACCTGTACGAACTGGAAGCGCCACGTGCGGCCGCCCGCGGTCAGCTCTCCACGCCCGTCCGGAGATCCCGCGGGATAGCTCTGGCTCCTGAGCAGCGCCCGGCCCATGTCGACCGTGCACTCGGTGTCCGAGGTGATCCGGGGCCGGATCTCGCCCGCCGCGGTCTGGATCGCAAACGAGTCGGAGTCCGTCCACTCATGGCGGCGTAGATACATGACCGCCTCGCGCGTTCCGTTCCCGGACAGCTCGGCCTCTGATCCATCGGGGTTGAAGATCCGCAGGCGGGCGACGGAACCGGGCTGCTCGGGCTGTGACAGGAGCAGGATGCCGTCCGCCGACACCCCCGTGTGGGGGGCGCAGATCGCCTGGATTCGCGCCTCGGTCAGCTCGAACGGCAGGTCCGCCGCCTCGACGATCACGTAGTCGTTGCCGAGCGCATGCCACTTCTCGAACTTCATGGGGCGGCAGTGTAAGCGCCGCCATCAGGCGCCGCCGACCATCGAGTTACGGCGCCCGCGGCGGGCGCGTCCAACCATCAAATCTGTACCGTCGCCCGCGCAATGCTCAAGCGGCTGCAAGCCTGGGCCCGCCGGCGGCCCTCGTTGCCGCTGTGGCTGCTCGTCGCCGTGCTCGTGGTGTCGACGGTGGCCCGGCTGGCCTGGATCGCCGAGCCGTGCCGCTCACCGTGCCGCTCGTCGACCGACCACATCCTGATCTTCGACGAGGACTACTACGTCAACGCGGCGCGCGTTATCGACCGGATCACGCCGCCGACCGGGGCCCCGTACGCGAACTCGCCGCTTGGAACCGACCCGAACTCCGAGCACCCGCCGCTCGCCAAGCTGATCGTCGCCGGGGGGATCGAGCTGTTCGGGGACGGGCCGGTCGCCTGGCGCCTGCCGAGCGTCCTGCTGGGAACGCTCGCGCTACTGGGCATATTCGCCCTCGTCCGCTGGGCCGGCGGTGGTCGCTGGACCGCGCTCGGCGCCGCGGCGCTGATGGCCGCCGACAACCTGCTGCTGGTCCACAGCCGGATCGGCACGCTCGACATCTATGCGACCGCGGCGATGATCTGGGGGGCGGCGTTCTACCTGCGCGGCCGGCCCGTGCTCGCGGGGGTGGTGATCGGCGTGGGCGCGTGCGCCAAAGAGGTGACGCCCTACGTGCTGTTCGCGCTTTTGGTGCTCGAGGTGCTGCGGTGGATTCCTCGGCGCGCCGGCGCCGTGGACGCGGTCCGGCGGCTGGCTGCGTGCGTGATCGCGTCCGCGGGTGCGTTCGTGGCCCTGCTCGCCGTGCTCGACCAGATCGCGCATCCATTCGACCCGCAGACGGGCAAGCTCGTGCCCGACCTGCCGTTCGGGGAGATCTGGCGCATTCTCAGCTACGCCGCCAATCAGACGAGCCCGCACGGGCCCCAGGGGATTGCCTCGTACCCGTGGGACTGGCTGGTCGACATCAAGCCGATCACCTACCTGCAGATCAACCCGGCCCACCCGACCACCCAGCTGAACCAGATCGAGCCGGCGGTGCATTTCCTCGGCTTGATCAGCCCGCCGATCCTGCTGCTCGCGATTCCCGCGATGGTGTTCGCGGCGCTCGGGGTGACAGGGCGCCGGTTCCAGCCGCGCGACGAGGTCGGGCTCGTCGGCCTGGCCTGGTTCATCGGGACCTACGCGCCGTTCGTTCTGACGAGTCTGTTCGAGAGCCGCACGAGCTACCTCTACTACATGGTGATCGTGATGCCCGGGATCTACGTCGCGGTCGCCGACCTGATCGGACGGATCGGCCCGACGAGGCCCCTCTGCATCGCGTGGATGGTCAGCGTGTTGGCCGCGGTTGTCGTGATGTACCCGTTCACGCCGTTACCGTGAGGACGACGGGGATCGGGCCGTAACAGCGCCGGGAGGAGGTTCGCCAGCACGTAGAACCGGGCGCTCGCGGGAACCGCGCCCGCGCCGAGAGCGACGCTCGGAGCGGTCGCCTGGACGACGGCTGATCCGGGTCGCTTCGCGGCCAGCGCGGCCGTCGCCTCGCGGTCGCCGGTCTCGAGCAGCAAGAATCCGACGGCCGTCTCTCCCGTGTGACATGCCCACTGTTCAGCGGTGTGACACAGCTCTCGCTCGCCGTTCAGCCGCCGCCTGTGAGCCAGAGTTCGAGCACGTCGGCGGCAGTCTGGGCCGGCGACCGGCCAGTCGTGTCGACGATGTTGGCGTCGGCGAGCTTTCGCATCCAGGTCAGCTGGCGGCGAGCGTAGTTTCGGGTCCTTCGTTTCATCGAGTCGACGTCGCCGGTCAGCAGCTGTTCGAATCCGAGCGCCTTGCGCGCCGTGGGTGAGGCTCCCGCGGCGTAAGCTCGCCGCACCTCCTCCTCGACGCCGGCGGCGATCATCGCGTCGACTCGGGCGTCGATCCTGTCGTAGAGCTGCCGGCGCTCGAGCACCAGACCGATCAGCAGCGTGGGATGGCGGACCTCGCTCGTCCACAGCTCGGAGTCCTCGGCCTGGCGGTCGAGCTCGCCCGCGTCGAGGAGCTCGAGCGCGCGGACGATTCGCTGGCGGTCGCCGGGATCGATCTCCGATGCCGCCCATGGCGCCCGCTCGCGCAGCAGGCCGTGCAGCGCCGGCGCCCCGCGGCGCCCGAGCTCGGCCACCCAGTACTCGCGCGCCCCCTCGGGCGGCGGCGGCCGAAGGCTCAGCTCAGCGAGCGCGGCGCGCAGGTAGAGCCCGGTTCCGCCGACGACAACCGGCCGGTCGCCGCCGGCGAGCAAGGCGTCGATCTCGGCGTGGGCGAGCTCGGCGTACTGGCCGGCGCTGAAGCCGGCATCGACGGGCAGGAACGAGATCAGGCGGTGCTCGAGCTGCGATCGCTCCTGCGGGGTGGCGGCTCCGGTCAGGGTCTCTAGCCCCTGGTACACCTGGAGCGCGTCGGCCGAGACCGCGACAGGCCGCTCGCCCAGTTCGCGCAGCCGGCGAGCGAGCTCGATCGCGACGTCGGTCTTGCCGACGCCGGTCGGCCCGAACAGGGCGATCACGTCCGCGCGCGGCATTAGCCGGAGTATCGTGAAGCGATCAGAATCGGTACCGGAATCTCGACCGAGCACGACCCGCTCCAGGCCGGGACAGAGGCGGCGCACACGGCATTGTTGGGTCTCGGCGGCGCTCCCGCCGATCTCGCGGTGGTGTTCGCCAGCGGCTCGCATCTGGTCGCTCCCGAGGCCATGCTCGAGGGCATCCACGCGGCGCTTTCCCCCGAGGCGCTGATCGGATGCGGAGCCGGCGGGGTGCTCGGCTCCGGTCGCGAGCTCGAATCTGGCACTGCGCTGGTCGTGTGGGCTGCCGCGTTCGGCGGCGCCGGAGCGGCCACCCCGTTCCACGCGACGCTGACCGAGGACGAGTCAGAGCACCGCCTGGTCGGGCTTCCGGACCTCGACGCGTCGAGCGGGATGCTGATGCTCTCGGACCCATACTCGTTCCCGACCGACGCCGTGCTCGAATCGCTCGCCGAGCACGCGCCGACGGTTCCGGTGCTCGGCGGTCTGGCCAGCGGCCGCACCTCGGCCGACGAGGGCGCGCTCTTCCTCGGCGACAGCGTCGTCGACAGCGGCGCGGTCGGCGTCAGCCTCGAGGGGGTCGAGATGCTCCCGTGCGTCTCACAGGGCGCCGCCCCGCTCGGGCGAGAGGTCACGATCACGGCATCCGAGGGGAACGTCATCCACGAGCTCGCGGGTCGCCCTGCGCTTCAGACCGTCGAGCAGATCATCTCCGAGCTGTCGCCGCGAGAGCGCGGGCTCGTCGCGGGGGGATTGCTGATCGGCGTCGTGATCGACGGCGGCAAGCCCGAGTACAAGCAGGGCGATTTCCTGGTGCGCGGCGTGCTCGGAGCCGACAGCCAGTCGGGCTCGCTCGTCGTCGGGACCCAGGTCGCGCCGGGCCAGGTGGTCCGACTGCACGCTCGCGACGCGCGCTCGGCCGACGAGGACCTTCGCGCGGCGCTCAAGCTTCGGGTCGAGGCCCTCGCCGGCGAGCGGCCCGCGGGTGCGCTCGTGTTCTCCTGCAATGGCCGCGGCAGCGCGATGTTCGGCATCGCCGACCACGACGTCGAGGCGATCGAGCGTGAGCTCGGCGGCGCGCCGGCCGCCGGGTTCTTCGCGGCTGGGGAAATCGGGCCGGTCGGAGGCCGCAGCTTCCTGCACGGCTTCACAGCGACGCTGGCCGTATTCCCGCGGGCTTCATGACCCGCCTGAGCGGCAACGTCCTGCTCACCGGTGCCAGTGGCGGTATCGGCCATGCGATCGCGCGGACGATCGCCCCGCGGAGCGCCGACCTGATCCTGACCGCGCGCCGGACTGAGGTGCTTCAGCCCCTGGCCGCCGACCTGGGGGCGCGCGTCCTCGATTGCGACCTATCGCGCCGGGAGGACGTGGCGCGGCTGATCGACGAGGCCGGCCGGATCGACGTGCTGATCGCCAACGCCGCGCTGCCCGCCTCGGGCCTCCTGTCCGAGCTGACCCAGCCGGAGATCGACCGCATGCTCGAGGTCAATCTGCGCGCCCCGATCGCGCTCGCCCGGGCGCTGGCGCCGGGGATGGTCGAGCGTCGTCGCGGGCATCTGGCGTTCATCTCCTCGCTATCGGGCAAAACCGCTTCGCCGGCGTCCTCGGTGTATTCGGCGACGAAGTTCGGGCTGCGAGGGTTCGCGCTCGGGCTGCGCGAGGACCTGCGCCCGCACGGCGTCGGCGTGTCCGTGGTCCTGCCGGGTTTTGTTCGCGACGCCGGGATGTTCGCGGACTCGCGGGCCACGCTTCCGCCCGGCATCGGCACGCGATCGCCCGAGGCGGTGGCGCGCGCCGTGCTCTCGGCGATCGACCGCAATCGGGGCGAGGTCGTGGTCGCGCCGTTGTCGATGCGGATCGGCGCGAGCATCGGGGTGGTCGCGCCCGCGTTCGCGTCCGCGGTCAGCCGGCGGCTGGGGAGTCACCGGGTCGCCGCGGATATCGCCGCCGGACAGCGCGGCAAGCGGTAGCGGCAATCGCGGCAAGGTCGGCGCGCCGGCCTGTTCCGCGCCGGCGTTCGTGGGTACGATCGCGTTATGAACGATCCCGCCTTCTGGCGCGAGCTCGGACAGCAGCTCCGCGTCGACTCGATCAGGTCCAGCGACGCCGCAGGCTCAGGCCATCCGACTTCGTCGATGTCGGCCGCCGACCTCATGGCCGTGCTGTTCGCCAACCATCTGCATTACGACTTCGGTCGTCCGGACGATCCCCGCAACGACCATCTGATCTTCTCCAAGGGACACGCCTCCCCGCTCTACTACAGCCTGCTCAAGGCCGCCGGCGCGATCACCGACGAGGAGCTGCTGACGTTCCGCAAGCTCGGGAGCCGCTTCGAGGGCCACCCGACGCCGGTGCTGCCGTGGGTCGACGTGGCGACCGGATCGCTCGGCCAGGGCCTGCCGATTGGCGTCGGCGTCGCGCTCGCCGGCAAGCGCCTCGACCAGCTGCCCTACCGGGTCTGGGTGCTGTGCGGCGACAGCGAGATGGCGGAGGGGTCGATTTGGGAGGCGTTCGAGCACGCGGCCTACGCGAACCTCGACAACCTCACGGCGATCATCGACGTCAACCGGCTCGGCCAGACGCGCCAGACGATGCACGGCTGGGACCTCGACTCGTATGCCGAGCGCGCCCGTGCCTTCGGCTGGCACGCGATCGAGATCGACGGTCACGACGTAGAGGCGATCGACGGCGCGCTCTCGGAGGCGTCGCACATCGACGGCAAACCCAGCGTGATCGTGGCCCGGACCAAGAAGGGCAAGGGCGCCAGCGAGGTCGAGGACCTCGAGGGCAAGCACGGCAAGCCCCTGTCCGACCCCAAGAAGGCGATCGAGGAGCTCGGAGGCATGCGCGAGCTAGGGGTCGACGTCGCCAAGCCTGAGGGCGACGCCACCCCGCACGAGATCGATCCCGGCCCCCCAATCGAGTGGCCGACCTGGGGTCCGGACGACAAGGTCGCGACCCGGCGGGCGTACGGGGACGCGCTCGCCGCACTCGGGGCTGAGCGCGCCGACGTCGTCGCGCTCGATGGCGAGGTGTCGAACTCGACGTTCTCCGAGCTGTTCCGCAAGGCGCATCCCGACCGCTACTTCGAGATGTTCATCGCCGAGCAGCAGATGGTCGCCGCCGCGGTCGGCCTCCAGGTGCGCCACTATCGGCCGTTCGCGTCGACGTTCGCGGCGTTCTTCACGCGGGCCTATGACTTCGTGCGGATGGCGGCGATCAGCCGCGCGAAGATTTGTCTCGTCGGCTCGCACGCCGGCGTTGCCATCGGCGAGGACGGGCCGTCGCAGATGGCGCTCGAGGACCTCGCGATCTTCCGCGCCGTCCATTCGAGCATCGTGCTGTATCCGTCCGATCCGAACCAGGCGGCCTCGCTCGTGCGCCTGATGGCCGACCATCCCGGAATCGCCTACATGCGGACCAGCCGCGGCGCCTATCCCACGATCTACGGACCGGACGACCGCTTCGAGGTCGGCGGCTCGAATGTCCTGCGCTCCTCCGACGATGATCAGGTGACGCTGGTCGGCGCCGGCGTGACGCTTCACGAGGCGCTGAAGGCGGCCGATCAGCTGTCGGAGCAGGGCATCGCCGCCTGCGTGATCGACCTCTACTCGGTCAAGCCCGTCGACGGCGAAACGCTGCGCCAGGCCGCCGCGGACACCGGCGCGATCCTCACGGTCGAGGACCACTGGCCCGAGGGCGGCCTCGGAGACGCGGTGCTCGGCGCGCTGGCCGAGGTCGAAGGCGTTCGCGTGCGCAAGCTCGCGGTCACCGAGATGCCCGGCTCCGGCACGCCCGAGGAGCTCGTACACGCATACGGCATCGACGCCGACGCGATCGTCGCCGCCGCCCAGGACCTGGTCCGGACCCCCGCCGGCGCGCAATAAGGGCCGGCGGGCTGCCGGGGCCCGGAGGTTCGCGGCGGCGCCTACATCGAGCGCTTAGCGCCGGCGAGAGGCGGCGGTGACCCGGCCAGGCGCTGTAGCGCGCACTTCGTCGCGCTTCGCATCTTCGCGCTCGCGGTTCGGCTCATCGCGCTCGCGGTTCGGCTCATCGCGCTCGCGGTTCGGCTCATCGCGCTCGCGGTTCGGCTCATCGCGCTCGTAGTTCGGTTCCTCGCGCGCCGGCTCGGCACCGTCCTCGCCGCCAGCATCGACGACTGGGTGTTCGCCGGTCACGCTCGCCAGCGCGTCGATGATCTCGTCGGCCAGCCGCGCGCCGTCGTCGGCGCGGTCCGGCGTGGCCTGCACCCTGACGACGACGTCATCCCCGTCAAGCTGCTCGAGCAGCACCTGGGCCTTACGCCTCGTCGGCGTCTTGACCCTGTCGTCGAGAATCTCCTGGACCTGCGACACGCGGATGCCGCGGCCAAGCCGGACCTTGACGTCTACGGACTCGGGCTCCCTGATCGGGACCACCACGGCCGACAGCACCACGTTGTTCGGCACCATGATCCGGTCCTCGCCCTGGGCGAGCGTCGTGTAGAGCAGGCCGAGCGAGCTCACGATCCCGTCGATCTGTCCGCCGACCGCACCGGCCTGGAACCGGACGCGCTCGCCGACGCGGAACGGTCGCGCGCTCAGCAGGACCATCCCGGCGAACAGGTTGCCGAGCGTCTGCTGCGCGGCGAGACCGACGATCACCGCGGTGAATGCGCTCGTCGCGACAAGCGAGGCGGCGCTCACGCCGGCGATCTCGAGCGCCACGAGCAGCGTGATGCCCACCGTCACGAGCCGGACGAGGAAGCCCACCGTTCCGGCGGTGCCCGGGTCCATCCGGCGGAAGAACGTCGGCCCGGCGACGCGCCCGATGTCGCGGGCGATCGCCCAGCCGAGCCCGAGCAGCGACAGCACCGCCACCACCTGGATCAGCGTTTCTACATGACTGTCGGGTGTGCCGAACCAGGTCTTGTAGTTACCGTAGGCCACGATCACCGCGATGAACAGCGGCACCAGACCCGCGAGGCGGCGCCGACCACTCCGGAGGCTCTTCTCGTCGAAGTCGACGGCCAGCCCGACGCGCTCCCACTCCTCGCTGTGGGTGTCGAACATCTGGTCGAGCCGGAAGTCTGATCTCGTGGGCTTCTTAAAGCGTGGTTGTGGCATCTGTTTCTTTAGTTTGTGTCGCGCTGCCTTCTACCTATCACCGGCAGGCGGCGCGGGTTTCACTGTCGATCAGAATAGGCGACCTTGCTCCGGCTGCCACGCCGGTCCAGTGCGCCCGGAATTTCCGTCCTGGTCCGTGTTGTGTCCGGAGCTTTCGTCTTCCTGCCCGGTGGCGGGCGATCGATATCGGCCCCGCATGCGCTCTCCCGGCGCCAGGTCGGGGCCCCTGACCAACGCACCGAGCCGCCTCCGTTCATCGGGATGGGCGTACGCACCCCGCTGATAAAGCCGCTTGTAACGATCGACCAGATCCGGCCGGTGGCTCTGAAGCCATTCGAAGAACAGGCCCCGCACGTCGCCGCGCAGGTGAAGCGCGATGCCGGTCACGTACGCCGCGCCCGCCTCCGAGGCAAGTTCCAGGATCTTCGCCACCTGCTCGGGCGCGTCGTTGATTCCCGGCATCAGCGGCGCCACCAGCACTCCCGTCCTGATTCCGGCGCGGGTCAGCTCGGCCACCGCCTCGAGCCGTGCCCGCGGGTTTGGCGAGTGCGGCTCGGTCGCCCGCCAGGCCCGCTCATCGAGCGTCGGAACCGACAATGCGGCGCTGAACTCCGTGCGCTGGGCGATCTGTTTCATCAGCGGCAGGTCTCGTAACAGCAGCGGAGACTTCGTCAGCACTGAGCACGGATTCGCGGCGTCGCGCATCGCCTCCCATATCCCCGGCATGAGCTTGTAGCGCCCCTCGACCCACTGGTACGGGTCGGTGTTGGTCCCGAGCGCCACGTGCTCGTGCGTCCACTTCGGACGCGCCAGCTCGGCGCGCAGCAACTCCGGCGCGTTGACCTTGACCACGATCTCGCGCTCGAAGTCGCGGCCGGCGTCGAAGTCGAGGTACTTGTGCGTCGGCCGCGCGAAGCAGTTGTGGCTGACCACCCCGTTGGCGATGAAATCGCCCGTCCCCGTCGTGATGTCGTAGAGCGGCAGCTCTCGGCCCAGCGGCTCGATCTCGGCCACCCTGAGATCCTCGAACGTCTTGACCATCTGGCCGTCGAAGCTCCGCTTTCGCGTGATCGCCGGGTCGGTGAGGTGGAAGAAGCGAAGATGCTCGGACAGACCACCACGAACGCGGACGTACCTGAGCCCGTTGGCCGAGTTTGTGCGGTCGAGCGCCACGTCGAACCCGAGCCGGCGCAAGCACACCTCCACCCACGCGAGGATCTCCGAATCGGTGTGGGCGATCCTCAGCGCAAAGTCGCTGCGGGATCCCTCGGCGTCGAAGATCCCAGCGAGGAACCCTCGACACCACTGTAGGCTCGGAAGTACCGGCCACTCGACGAGCCGACTGATCCGTTCGAACGACGAGGCCGCTTGGGCGGAGATCGTGGTCATCTCTCGCCGCCCGCCCGCGGCAACTTGGAACACCCGCTCGCTGGTCGAGATCTCGACCGACGCCAGGAACCCCCGCGCCCGGTGGAGCGCCTCGAGGTCCGAGAGCGCAAGCCGGAAGCGATAGCCGGTGTAGCGCGAGCCGCCCGTCCGACGGCAGTCGTATGCCCGCAGCAAACCGTCTCCTCGGATGATTCCGCACAGGTATCCGCGGCGGTAGTCGTCGTCGTGCGCCGGCTGCGGCGCTGCCGGTCCCGTCCCCGCCAGGCGATTGCGGGTTGTCAGAAACGGCCGGTCGGGCTGGCCTGGCGCGCTGCGCACGACGTGCTTCCACCCTCGATTGCTCAGCAACCGGTGATCGCCGCTGAGAATCAGCTCGGTCCCACACTCGAGCGTGAGCCGGTAAGCCGTCTTGACCGTGATCCACGTGTCGAGGACGGTGGTGTGGACGTAGTGCCGATAGCCGGATCCCGCGACGCGGGTCCCGTAGATCGCGTCGCCGACTTCGAGCTCGGAGATCGGCTTGTGGCGTCCGTCGGCCATCAGGATCGGCGTCTCGCCACCGCTGCAGTAAAGGCAAGAGTGAGTGCAGCCGCGATAGGGGTTGATCGTCCACCGGAACGGCATCTGCGACGCCGGCGGCACGTGGTTCAGGATCGACTTGGCCCGAACCTCGTAGAACCTCGTCTCGATCGCCTCGGGCGCGTCGAAATGGCGCACGACCGCCTCTTCGCGATACCCGGGCAGGCGGGCGCGCTGCTCGGTCTCGGTCTCCAGGTTGCTCCAGCGCACGAACGCATGTTCGCATCCGCCCCGGACGGACCCACCGGATCGCCGACGAGCTACTTGCCGAGGCTCAGCAGGTGGCCGAACCGACCGAGCTGGAGCGCCGAGGCCTCCAATGACAACGCGATCTGGGCGTTCGGCTCGATGCTGTCGTGCGTGAGCAGCTCGAGCAGACCGATCGTCGATGTCCCGCTGCGGACCGGGAGCAGCAGCGCCGAGCTCATGCCGTGGGCCGCGGCGGTCTGAAGCCGCTCGTCGTCGACCGCGTCGATGTCGGTGAGCCAGGTCAGGTGGGGCGCCTGAAGCGCCTGGTCGAGCAGCGATCCGTCGCGCCTGACGCCCGCGTCCCAGGTCAGCGCCTCGAACGGTTCGAGCCCGCGATGCGCGGTCCACGTGGCCGCGCACCCGAGGCCGTCTGACTCGTCCGGAAGCCATGCCGTCACGGTGTCCCAGCCGCCCTCGGATCCGATCACCTGGACGGTCTCCTTCAACACGTTGCGCCACACCGACTCGCGAGCGAGCGAGGCCGCCAGCGTCCGCTTGGCGGTCGGCTGCCAGCTGACCCCGGGGCCCGCCTGCGGGTGACTCGCCTCGGCGATCGCGTCGAGCGTGGCCAGCTCGGTGGCGGACCGCGCTTCGCCGGCAATCGTCTCCGCGACGTCGGTGTCGGGCTCCACAGCGCTCTCCTCCTCGAGCGCGTGCAGCTCCTCGGTGGCGGTCCGGTCCTCCACGGCGACCGGCGCCGATCCGGCCTCCCCTTCGTCAGCGTCAGTGTCTTCGTCGGGGGCCGGGACCGGTTCAGCGGCCCGGTCGGCGAGCTGCTCCTCGAGTTCGGTGAGTTGCTCCTGAAGCTCGGCGATCGTCGCCTGGGCAGCCCCGGCCTTGGTCTGACTGCTCTCAAGCTCGCCTTCGAGCTCCTCGGTGCGAGCTTTCCCGCGCTCGACCTCCGTCTCGAGCTCGACGACCCGAGACTGCTCACGCTCGACAGCCGTCTCCAGCTCGACGACCCGGGACCGCTCACGCTCGACAGCGGTCTCCAGCTCGAAAGCCTCGGCACGCTCTCGCTCGACCTCGGTCTCCAGCGCGACGACTCTGGCCTGCCCGAGGGTCGCTCCGCGTTCGGCATCTTCGGCCCGCTTGGCGACCAGCTTCAGCTCGGCTTCGAGTTGCTCGATGCGGGCCTGGCCGCGCGCGAGCTCGCCGTCGAGCCCCTCCACTCGTGCGCTTCCGCGCGCAAGCCCGGTCTCGGCCTGCTCGGCCCGGCTCCGCCACTGCTCGACGTCGCCCTCGGCCTTGTCGACGCGCGCGCGCCACCGTTCGATCTCTTCCTCGGCCTTGTCGACGCGGGCACGCCACCGCTCGACCTCCTCCTCGGCCTTGCCGGCGCGCGTCGATGCGGCCTGGGCCTCGGTTTCGGCCTTGACCACGCGAGCGCCCACGACCCGGAGCTCGCCCTCGGCCTTGTCGGCCCGGGCCACCGCCAGCTGCAGCTCTCCGTCGGCCTTGTCGGCTCGCGCCACCGCGAACCGGAGCTGGTTCTCGGCCTTGTCGGCGGCCGTGGCGGCGAGCTCGACCTCGCGCTCGGCCTTGTCCGCTCGCGTGATCGCGGTGCGAAGCTCGCTCTCGAGTTCCTCAACCCGAGCCTGTACCTGCTCGAGCCCGGCGACGCGGACACGTTCGCGCTCGACGTCGCCGGCGAGCTCGCGGATCCGGCCCTCGGCGGCCGCGGCGCTCTCCTGCAACGCCGCGATCTGCTTGCGCTCCTGCTCGAGCTCGCCAGCAAGCGCCGCCTTGGCCTTGAGCGTGGCATCGCGCTCGGCCACGGACTCCGCGAGCGCGACCTCTGCCGCGGCGCGCGCCTTATCGGCCTGAATCAGCTGCGTGCCCGAATCGTCGGCACCGTGCTGCCGCTCGAGCTTGGCCAGATGCTCGCGTGCCTGCTTGACCTCCAGCTCGAGCGCAGCCCTCGCGCTCGATGCCGATTCGCGTTCCGCCGTGACCGCCGCTCGGGCGGCTTCCGCCTCCGACCGTGCCTTCTCGACGTCCGCTCGCGCCGCTTCGGCGTCGGCCCGAGCCCGCTCCAGCTCGGTCCGCGCCGCATCGGCATCAGCACGGGCGCGCTTGACCTCGGTGCGGGCCGCTTCGGCGTCGTCGCCGAGGCGCTCTCTGACGAGCCCCAGCGTGCGCTCGAGCTCCTCGGCCCGCTCGCGCTCCCGGCCAAGCGCGCGGTCGAGGTCTGCGGCCTGCGCGGCCAGCGCCACCTCGGCGTCACCGCGCTCCACGTCCCCGGCGGCGATCCTGCGTTCGAGGTCGCTCAGCCTGCCTCGAGCCGCCTCGAGTTCTGCCGCGAGCTCCTCGTTCGCGCTTAGCGCAGCATCACGCTCGGCGACGGCGGTCGCCCGCTCCGCTCGCGCCTCGGCGACCGCGGCCTGCTGCTCGCGGTCGGGCGCTCCCGACACGGGCTCGGCACCAGTAGTAGTCGTCGTCGGCGCCCGGCCCCTGGCATCAGGGAGCACGCCCCACTCCGCGAGCATCTCGGCACGCACGCTCTCGGCGTCAAGACGGCTCCAGCGCTCGATCCGGAGCAGTCGCGCGGCCTCGCCGCGGGCTACGTTGGCCTCAGAGGACGGTGCTGCCACGCCGCATACGAGCGTCGGCACGCCCTTGGCGTCGCCGACCGGGAATCGGAGGACCACCAGCGCGTCGCGCCCCTGATACGGGCCGACGAAATACTCCAGCTGGAGGGGCTCCTCAACGTCACCCTCGCGATCCTCCAGGCGAGGCCCGTCGACCGTCTCGGCGGGCGGGAGCTCCGCGTCGGTTCGGCCGAGCAGCCGTTCCTCGGTCGTACCGAGGAACGTCGTGAATCGAGAATTGGCGCGGACATAGCGGCCCTCGAGGTCCTTCAGCCACACGATGGCGGGGCTCTCGTCGAGCGCGCCATCGAGCAGCGCTCCACCGGCGTCACCGAGCGAGGGCAACTCCTCGGTCGGCAGTGTCAGCAGCACGTGGCGAGCGCCACTGCGGTCCGACACCGCCGCGATATCGACGGCGAGCCCGTCGAGCTTCAGCACCGCGGCGTTGGCCTGACCATCGAGGACGCGCCCGAACTCGGGAGACTGCTTGCAGAGCTCCTCGTTCTCCTTGTACCAACGGCGAAACGGCTCGGTGCTCTGCTCGAGCCGGCCGTCCTCGCCAAGCAGGGCGAGAGCAGGCATATTGGTGACCGCCGCCAGGGTGGCCATCACCGCTCCACAGCTCCGTGGATTACTCCCACAATCAGCGTTTCGGCGCAGTCGAACACCGGAACCGCTGCAATCCCGGCCTCTGGACGGATGTCCGCTTCGCCGAGCGAGTGAAACTGGACGAATGTCAGCCGGCGGCGCGGCTCAGGATCGTTTCCTGACCCAGCAACGTCTGGCTTGTCGCCTCCTGGATATCCACTTCGACCAGCTCGCCGGGCGCGCCCAGGCCGGTGAAGTTCACGACCTTGTTGTGGCGCGATCGCCCGCGTAGACGAGATGGATCGGTACGCGAGGGGCCCTCGACGAGCACTTCTAGCGTCCGCCCGACGAATCGCTGAGCGCGCTCGAGCGCCCGTCGCTGTACGACCTCCACGAGGCGCTGAAGCCGCTCAACTTTGAGCTCGTGCGGCACCTGGTCGGGCAGGCCCGCGGCTTCGGTTCCGCGGCGCGGCGAGTAGATGAACGTGAACGCGCCGTCGTAGGCGACCTCGTCGGCCAGCTCGAGCGTCTGCTCGAAGTCGGCCTCGGTCTCGCCCGGGAACCCGACGATGATGTCGGTCGTCAGGGCGCAATCCGGCACGTACTCGCGGATCATCGCCACGCGGTCCAGGTAGCGCTCGCGCGTGTATGTGCGCCGCATTCGCTTGAGCACGGCGCTTGACCCCGATTGGACGGGAAGGTGGATGTGCTCGCACAACGCGGGGAGCTCCGCGTGGGCGCGGATCACGTCCTCGCGCATGTCCTTGGGATGCGGGCTCGTGTAGCGGATTCGGTCGATCCCGTCGACGCCGTCGATCAGCCCGAGCAGCTCCGCGAACGTTATGCGCTGTTCGCGCGGCAGATCGCGACCATACGAGTTGACGTTCTGACCGAGCAGCGTCACCTCGCGCACGCCGTCGCCGGCGAGGGCCCGCACCTCGGTCACGAGCTCGTCGGACGACCGGCTGACCTCGCGGCCACGCGTCGACGGCACGATGCAGTACGAGCAGACGCAGTTGCAGCCGACGCTGATCTGAACCCACGCGTGGTACTCGCGCGCTCGCTTGGCAGGGAGGTGACCCGTGAACCCCTCGAACTCGAAATAGCCCTGCGCGGTCAGCGAGTCGCTGACGAGGAACTCGGCGAGCTTGTGCACCTGACCCGGGCCGAACGCGACGTCGACGAACGGGAAGCGCGCGAACACCTCGTCCTTGACCGACTGTGCCCAGCAACCGCCGACTCCGACGACCACGTCGGGCCGTTCAGACTTCAGCCGCTTGGCCTCGCCGAGATGCGCGACGAAGCGACTGTCCGCCTTCTCTCGGATCGAGCATGTGTTGAACAGGATCAGGTCGGCCTGGTCCCGCGCCGGCGCTTCGGCGTACCCGAGCGACTCGAGCATCCCCTTCATGCGCTCGGAGTCGTGCTCGTTCATCTGGCATCCGAACGTGGTGACGTGGTATCTTTTTGCCATATGAGTTCTCTACCAGCCACACCCCATCATGCCAAGCCTCGGGCCATCGGCCTTATCCGCGTGTCCGAGGTCAAGGGCCGCGAGGGCGAGCGGTTCAGCAGCCCGAAGGACCAGCGCGACCGGATCAGCGACGAGGCTGAGCGCCGCGGCTTCGAGTTGGTCGACGTGATCCCCGAGCTCGACGTGAGCGGCGGGGCACCGCTCGAGCTCCGGCCGTTCGGGAAGGCCATCGAGCGCGTCGAGCGCGGCGAGGTGCAGGCGATCATCTTCGCGTACCGGGACCGGGCCGACCGGTCAATCGTTGAGGGCACCGAGGCCATCGAGCGGATCGACGCCGCCGGAGGCGTGCTCATTGCCGGCGGATCGGAACTCACCCATACGTCCGCCGACAAGTGGGCCGAGGCTACGATGGGCAGCTTCATGGGCGAGTGGCAGCGCCGCGTCATCAAGGAGAAGTCGGCCGACGGCCAGGCGAACGCTGTGGCGAACGGCCGGGTGTTGTGGGCGCGCGTGCCGCTCGGATACGACCGAGTCGACGGCAAGCTGGTCGTCAACGAGGACGAGGTCCCGATTGTCAAGCGAGCGTTCGAGATGCGGGCCGCGCGCAAGTCGCTGACGCAGGTCCGCCGGATGTTGAAGGAGCACGGCGTCGACCGGACCAACCGCGGCGTGCAGCAGCTCCTCGGCTCGCGCGTCTATCTCGGCGAGATCCACTTCGGCAAGCTGCACAACCTGAGCGCCCACGACGCGATCGTCGACCGCGAGCTGTTCGACCGGGTGCAGCGGATGGTCGTGCCGCGCGGTCGGCGCGGGAAGGGCTCGGATCGACTCCTCGCCCGCCTGGGCGTATTGCGGTGCGGGTCGTGCGGACACGCGCTCGTGTCCATGACGATGCCCAAGCAGAAGGATCCGACAACCGGCCAGCTCGGATACCCGATCTACAGGTGCCCGAGCACGCACGACTGCCCACGACACCTCACGATCAGCGCCACGATCGCCGAGGAGTTCATCGTCGCCAAGGTCCGAGCCAAGCTCGAGGACGCGGAAGGTCGTGCCAGCGTGGCCCAGGCCGCACAGGAGGCCGCAGCCGCCCTGGAGCGTGCCCAGGCGGACCTGGACGCGGTGATCGCCGCCTTGACGGCAGCGGGGCTCGTGGGCGAACCAGCAACCGTCGAGCGACTGGCCGAGCTGCGCCAGGTGCGGAACGACGCCCAGGTCGAAGTCGATCGGATCGGCCCGGACGCCTCGCGCGTGGTCAACGCCTCGGTCGACTGGGAGAAGCTATCCCTCGATGGTCGTCGCGAGCTGATCCGCGCCACCGTCGCCAGCGCCGTTGTCGGCGTCGGCAAGGGTGCCGACCGCATCGCGCTCACGTTCGTCGGCCAGTAGCCGGCGCGCCTCGGCGTCGAGGATGCGGCGGACCGTCGCCTGGACGTGGAGCGGGAAGTCGGCGATCATCGGTCGCCCTCCGTGATCTGCACGAGCACCGGCCCGCGCTCGAGCCGCCGGTGATGCTCGCGGCAGAAGCACTCGAGCACCCACCGAGCTCGGAGGGCCGTGCAGCCCGGGCAGCGGATCAGGTTGCCGGCGAGGGTCCTCGGTCGCCCCCGCGAGAGAAGGATGCCAACCCTATCTCTGCCACTTGGCAACCTTCTCGAATCCCCAGTGTTTACGGGCTTTTGAAGAAGGTTGCCACTGGCAATGAAGGGGGCTGGCAATGTTCCGTTGGCACTCATCCCCCGACCTCCTCGCCGTCCTCGGGCAGCGCCCACCACCAGACCGACTTGCCGCCCTTGTCGGGCTGGCGGAAGGAGTCGACATCGAGATCCCGCTTGGCGCGGTGGAGCGTCCGCACCGCGATCCCGTTGTCTTCCGCGAGGTCGAGGATCTCCTGCGCGCGGTGTGGCCCATCGGCCAGGAGGTCCCGTACGAACTTCTCCGCCCTCACCACCGGCGACTCCTCGCGATGATTCACACGAACGAGATCGTCCGCCTGCACATCGCAGATGTCACCGAGGTACGCGACCGAGGTTTCGATCCCGTCGCCGACTACCGCCGGCAGGATCGCGACCTCGTGGGACCCCTGGAGCATCCCGACATTGCACTTTGCGTGTGACAGCACTCTGGCGTGCGGTGCCGCATCATCACGCGGGTCAGGTCCGAACGCGAGGATCGACCGCGGGGCACCCACAAACCCGACCGAGCCGCCAGAGCCCATCAGCGCGGACATCGCCCCCTTGCTGAAGTGGCCGGTCGTCAGCAACGCGAGATCGCGCTCCTCGGCGAGCTGCATCAGGGGCGCAAGCACGCTCCGCACGCTCTGATCCCGATGGGAGTCGATCTTGCCGTTCGGCAGTCCCGCGACAAGCGGGTCTACCACCAGCAGCCGAGCACCATAGGTCACCGTCTTGACTTCGATGTCCTCGAGCTGGGTCGTGAGGTCGATTACCTCACCAGTGACCGCACTCTTGACGAAGATGAGTCGATCGAGGTCCGCGCCGGCGGCTTCGGCGAGCGGGCGCAGTCGCGCCCCCAGGGAATCCTCGTAGCTGATGAACATCACCGAGGACGGCTCGCCCAGCAGGTCGCCCTCGAGCTCGCCGCGGGTGATACGGGCCGCGATCAACATCGCGAAGGTGGTCTTGCCGAACCCCGGCATCCCCACCAGGGTCGAGTACATGCCCAGCGGAACCCATCCGCGCCACGCCCAGCGGACGTTCTCGGGCTTTACCGCCGAGGCGCGCACGCACTCGATACGGGCGAGCGACGCCTCGGCCTCGCGCTCTAGCTTTTCGTCGGCATCCCGTTCACGCCCGCAGTCGCGACACAGGTCGCGGTAGCGGTCGTCGACGGGTCGTGTGCGGCAGTCAGTGCAGGCGCGCTCATGCATCATCCCTTCCCCCGAGGAGCTCGGACCAGTTCGGGAACAGCGCGGGATCGTCGCCGTGCGCCTCGCGCAGCCGGTCCATGTGCTCCAGATAGGCCAGTTGCGCGCGCTCGTCGTCCTCGCGCAGCGAGTTCTCGATGTACGTCGTCTGAACGAGGTCCAGCTCCCGCACGGCCTCCCGCAGCAGTCGGTACGCGTCGTACGAGTCGTACGACTCAGCCAGCAGGCGTGCGGCCTCTAGGGCATAGATGCGAGCGGTCTGACGTCTTACGTCGCGGCGGACGAGCTCGGGGATGTTGGCGCTCGATGCGCCGTCGTTCTGGTGAGACATTTAGATCTCGCTCCTGAGTTGTGTGCGGGCCGCTTTTCAGGTGGCCCCTTCAAGTGCTCCTGGCGGATCGGGGAGCGCGATCTATGTCTTAGATTGAATATAGCTACGGGTGCGGGCCACCCTGAACGACGAACGCCCCCGCCTGGAGAACGGGGGCGCTCGACGGAAAAGCCATTTGCACACAGCAACAAGCCAGAACGACTGACTTCACTGTAGCGCCGGGAAGCGACGGTGGGCGATGCCTCAACCTTTTCTTGAGGGTTTCCAGTCCGGTGCGAAGCCCAACCGCTCGCGGGCGGCCGGCGACAGCTCCGCGGCGTTGTACCGCTCGTCGAGCCGCGGTCGAGCAGCATCGTCGCCCCTGACCCGCTCGGCCAGCGCCCGACACCGAGCGTCGATCTCGCGGTTCGAGTGCGCGATCCGGTCGCTGATCCTCTGCGGCAGCGTCATGCCGCCGGACGCCACCTGAGCCACCGCGGCGGGTTGGCCTGGCAGCGGGCGCAGAGCAGGACCTCGGCTAGCTCGCCAGTGACGAGCTGCACCAGCACGGGCGCGAGCTTGCCGGTTTGCGAGGTCCCGCTGCACCTCTCGGCCACAGTGGGCGCAGACCTTCGGCGGGGTCACCCGATCGTCCCATCGTCGTTCAGGCCCGCCAATGCCATCTGTTGCTGCGGGGTGAGCATGTACTTGAACGGTCCGGCCCACAGGTAGCCGACCACGCGCACGTTCACGCCCAGGCCGCCGTTCGCCATCTCGTATTCGCGGTACTTCGGGTTCCAGTCCGCGGCCCCGAGCCTGATGCCCTCGGCCAGTGACGCGAGTTCGGCGTCGGTTGGGTCCGGCTCGTCGGTCTGGAGCCAGCGGACGAGAACGACCTCATCCGCCAGCTCCGCGACGATGGCCCGGAACGGGCCGCCACCGGCGACCGCACCCATCAGCTCGCCAGGATGTACGCGATCGCGTTCCGGTCGCCCACGATCCAGTCAAGGCGAGCCGTAACCCTCGCGACGACCGCGTCCTGCGAGAACGCCGCATCGCTCGAGAAGTCGACCGAGATATCCCGGCGCACTGCCACCTGGATAAACCGCGCGTCTGCGACGACCGCCGTTCCCGCCGAGATCCCCGGCGAGACGAACAGCCGCGCACCGCCGATCATCTCGACACCGGGCTGGGTGATGTCACCGGTGACCGAGCCACCCGGGAGGGCAAGGTACTGGCCGCCAGTGCTCGCCTTCTGCTTGCGGATCGCAGTCAGGTCGGCCGAGCTCAGGAAGATCGCGTTGGCGACACCGCCGTTGCCCTCGATCAGACCGATGCCGTCCAGAAGATCGTCGATCACGACGTTGGTCTCGGTCGGCGTGAAGTCCGGCGTCAGGCCGTGCAGCAACCCGGCCGGCGTGGTCGAGGTCTCGGCCGATGTGCCGAACGCGGTGCTGTCCACCGCGTGCGAGAGGCCCCTGGCCATGCCAGTGCCCAAGCTGTTCAGCACGTCGATCGAGGCGTCTTCGATGGCCTCGTTTGACAGCAACAGCACGTTGCCGATCTTGCGCGGGGTCAGGACGAGCACGTCCTCCGTGCCGGCGTTCGAGGCGTCGCTGGACATGTCGTCGAGCTCGGCGACCCAGGCAGCCGACGGGTGAACGCTCAGGCGTGGAACATGCACGACCTTTGCGTCGGTGCGGATGGTGGTCACCGGCGAGTTCAGCAATGCGCTCTCGCGGATGAGTGCTTCGAGGAGTGTTTGGGACCACTGTTCCTGGCCCCAGGTGTTGCTTACGGTGGCGTAACTCATAGCGCCAGCCCTCCTGTCCAATGGACAGTTCGGTGTTCAGGTCACACCGCGCGGATCACTGCCTGCGGTGCGCGCACCTGGCGCTAGAAGTTCGGTTGGCCGCTTCGCCCCTGCGATACGGCCTCAGAAGAAAATAGCCGGGCCACCGGTCACGAGGCTTGGATATCCCCCGGCGGCCCGGCCGGTTCCGCTCCCTAGCTGGAGGACGGCAGAGGCTAGCCCTGGCCGGTGACGGTTCGCTTCAGCACCGCGCCGAAGGTCTCCGGTTGCTTCACCGGCTTCCGCGGTCCGCCGTCGTAATTTGGTGCCGGCTTGAGCCAGTGCGTGCGCGTGCTGGCGATCTCCTCGAGCGCGGCGGCAACCTTCGCCTCGTCCAGGCCGCCGTCGTCGCCCCGGAAGTCGGCCACGTCGTGGACAAGCCAGATGTCGTCCGGGGCGTTCAGCCGCTCGCCGGCCATGCGCTCGACCGCAGCCCGGTCGTGGCGGTCCACACGCTCCTGCAAGCCCGTCACACGCTGCTCGGTCTCACGTAGCCGGTGGCGGTACTTCTTGGCCTCCTCGCGCACCTGGCGCATGTCGTCATGGCTGTACGTCCGGTTCGGATCAAGCTCGGGCGCGCCGTTCTCCGGGCCGCTGTCGGGCGCGAGGTGCGGCACCGACGCTTGGTCTTCCCCCGTGGCATCCATGGCTTCCTGGGTGCTGCCAGTGGTCTCAGTCATCGTCGTCTGCCTCCAGGTCGACGCCCATCTCGCGGGCGATGATCCGGTCGGCATCGTGAACGAAGTTCTCGACCTCGTGGCGGGTCATCGGGCGCGTGCGGATCGTGTCGTCGACATCCCGGTAGACCAGCGTGTGTGTTCGTTCGTGTTCCATCTCGGAACCCTCCTGCGTCGTGGCGGCCCCTGCCGCCGTTAGATCGAGTGAACCGACGGGGACGGACGGCTAGTAGATCCAGACGGTGCCCGACTTCTTCTTCGGCGGATCGGTCACGACGCTGTTCACCATCGCCAGCGCCGTCAATCCGTCGATCGGCACACGGCCGCCACGGCGCGGCCGATCAAACTTCCACCGCTCGCCGCTCACGGTCCGCTGCGCCGCGTTCAGTACGTGGGCGCGGAGGATGCGGTCGCCATCGTGGACGAGTGTCCCGGTGCGGATCGCCTCCATCAGCCTGCTTGCCGCCAGCGCCATCGGGGAGCTGTCCTGCGAGTGCTCGACGAAGGTCATGCGCTCCTCGCGCTCGAGCCGCTGTGCGAGCTGCTGAGCGGCCGCGTGCGGGTCGTACACGACGCCGAGCACCCGATAGCGCTTGTGCAGCCCGATCAAGGCGTCCTCGATCAGCAGCTCGTCGAGCATCGAGCCGTCCGCCGGCGGTTCGAGCACGATCGCCCCGGCGACGAGGCGCTTACCGTCCGGCCTGACGTGGAGCGGCACGATCGCGGTCGTGTCCCACTTCCAACCGAGATCCAAGCCGATCCAGACCTCGGAGCCATCCGGGATGGTCCCGTCGGGGTCCTCCAGCGCGTCCCAGTCCTCTGGCCGGATCGCCGCGTCCTCGCCGCGCAGCCACAAGCCGCACCGGAACCGCTTCCAGTGCCAATCGACCATCGTCGGCGAGTCGTACTCGGCGCGCAGCGACTCGGGCGTGTGCCAGCTTGACGGGTTCGCCAGCTTGACGAGCTCCATATCGGTCACGTCCTCGCCTGGTGCCAGCGCGTACTCGTGGAACGCGAACCGCCCATCCGGCGAGCGGGTATGCAGGCAGGCTCGCTCCCGCGCCACAACCGGGAGCTGGTGCGCCTGGTGGCGGATCCGGCCGAGCGGCGACTCCTCGTCGTCGCCGGCGGTGGAGATCACCAGCATCCGGCCGTTCCGCGGCCCCAGACCATCCCTCAGCACGCCGTACAGCTCGCCGGACTTGTGCCGGTGGAGCTCGTCGACAACGCAAGCGCTACCCAGCCAACCGTCGGCGGTGGACACGTCGGCGGCCAGGACCCGGAGCACGCCGCTGTCGCGCTTGGAGCGGAGCTCTCGCATCGTCGGCCTGATCCGCTGCGACAGGTACGGGGAGCGCCTCACCATCCCCGACGCGGCCCGGAACACGAGCCCGGCCTGATCCCGGCTTGCGGCGGCGAGCGCGATCTCCGCGTCGGCAGTGGTCACCAGCTCGAACAGGGTCAGCGCCGCGGCGAGCGCCGTCTTGCCCTGTTTCTTGGGCAGGACGCACGCGGTCTCCCGGCAGCCGCCGAAGTAGTCCTCCAGCACCGCACGCTCCCACGGCTCCAGGGCGAACGGAGCGCCCGACTCGGTGGTCAGATGTCGCTGGCAGAAGCGAGCGAACAGGTCCAGCTCATCCCGCATGGCCTTTCCGCCGCTCGCGGAGCTCGTCCAGCTCGTCGACCTCGGATTCCGGCTCGGTCGCCGCCGGCCGGAGCGCGCGTTCGAGCGCTACCGCAGCTCCGACCTTGCCGGCGCGAGCCATCTTGGCCAGCAGCTCGATCGCCTCGTCGTGGTTCGGTTCGTCGCCGGCGGCAGCACCACCCTGCTCGTCGAGCAGCAGCGCCACCGCACGTGGCCTTGATACCTCGTGCTCGCGAGCATAGGCCGTAAGGCGCTCGTCGAGCGCCTGGGTGAGTCGGAGAACGCGGCTCTGCGGACTCGGCATGCAGCGATTGTCGCGGGGGAGTCGGTCGGAGAGGGTCACCCTCCGGGGTTCACCCCGGCGATGCGTTTCCAATCGGCGCGCGCGGTCGGCGACTGGGAGTCTCGGCGATCGCTCGCTTCCGGAGGTGCTCCGGGGTGTCCGGAGCGACGACTCCTGGGCCCGGTAGCACGAGCTGCTCGAGGTTGAGGAACTGCGGCGGGCACCTCCCGACCATCCCCACCACGGCCAATGGCGCGATCGAGTCCCGCAACCAGAGCGACGCGCCCACAAAAGTTCCTCGCGCTTTGCGGGAACGGTCGTCGAAGTGGGCGGGATATGCAGGTAGATTCGGCAGCGAGCGGTTCGCGCCGCTCAGCGCACGGCCCTAGCCGTGGCGACCTCCGTTCGTAAGTGAGGACCACGGCTAGGGCACAGGAGCCCGGCTCCGGCGGGTTCGGCCACCGTAGGGCCGCCGCCGGGGTCGGCTTCATCTCGCAGGGCCGAGCCTACAACGTGCCGCCACGCCGTGACGGCATGAAACATGACCACGATGCGGGGTCCCGGCTCCTTGAGCGGCTGAGGATGAACGCGGACGGCCAGAAGTCCCGCAGACCTACTTGGCCGGGTTCGGGCTGCGACGTGCGGCGCGGTGGCAGTCCCCGCACAACAGCACGACGTTCGAGCGCGTCGAGCGGCCGCCTGCGGCCACCGGGATCAGGTGATGCATCTCGACATCGCCTCGCCTACCACAACGCTCGCAGCGCCGGCCACGTTCACGTAGAACACGGCGACGTAGACGTTGTACTTCGGGCTTGGCGTTCTCGAGCGATGATGGCGAGCGGCGCGGTAGTGGCGTGTGCTCCGGGCAGTACGGCTCGGCACCGACCGCGGCGCAGACCCGGCAGGCGTAGAGCGGCATGTCACCCGAGCTCGGGCAGCAGCCAGTCCGCGACCACGGCCAGCGGCAACGGGTCGCTGAAGATCGGACGATCGGCTTCGTCCATGAGCTGGTAGCGATCGTCGCCCACCTGCTCGAGCCTGTAGCCCTTCTCGATCAGCTTCTCACGGACTCGTCGTCGCAGCTTGAGGTCGTTCTCGTCCATTTAGGAGATTCTCGCGCGGCGGGTTGACGAACGCGGGCTAGCTAGATCGGCTCGTACTCTCCCGCGATCAAACGGCTCGTTTCTGCCTCGCCTCGCCAGTGCTCACGAGCTGAGACAACGGGATAGGTCCGGTTCCGTCCTCTGCCCCCTCTTTTCAGGCTTAGGCTGAGTCGGGGGCTGGCGCTCCCGAGCGCGTAGCGTCTTTTGGTCGCACTCCACTTGCCTGGCCTTGACCCGGTGGTGGTGCCCCAACATGCAGACGAATACATCGGCCTGCGGCCGGGGCTGGATCTGGGACACGTACGTGACCCGCGTCACCCGAGGCGGTTTCGTGCCGCCCCGCATCTGACGGTCCACGCGCTTGCGCCACTGCTGCTTCTGGTACGCGCGCCGCAGGCCGTCGTTCGTCAAGGCGCTGTTCAAATATCTACTGAACCACCCCATTGCCCAGAGGCAAAGCATATCGAAGCGGCCTGAAGAGGCTGGCCTGGCGGGTCGACGAAGGCGGCCACGGCCACGATTCCCGCGCCCGGTTCTGGCCGCGTTTATCTATCTGCTTCTTTGACACTACGTGGTGACGTGGTAGCGCTTCACCGTGGCAAGGGTATCGGGCTGCTTGCGCCGGTCGCGTGCGTCGTCGGCCCGCGTCGATGCGACGCGCGTGGAGGTTAGACCGGGCGGTAGAAGCGCGTCACCGGCCCCACTACCTCGAATCCGAGCCTTAGGTAGATGCGCATGCCGGCGTCGCTCGCATCGAGGCAAGCCCGGGTCGCGCCCGCCTCCCGTGCGGTATGGAGCGCGGCGGACGTCATCGCGCTGCCAATCCCGCGACACCGCCAGCCAGGGTCGGTGTCGACGAAGATCACGCTGGCGTGGATACCGAAGGCGCCCGAGCCCGCCGTCGCGCGCACCGCGCCGGCCGCATCAACCGCGGCCATGAGCTGGAAGGCGGACGGCAGGGAGCGAAGATAGTCGGCGAACGCCTCCAGGCCCCCGACGATGTCCGGCTCGGCCCGCATGGCGGTGGCCGCCGCCTCCTCGAGTGGCACCCCGGCAGGGTCATCACCGGCTCGGCGACGCACGGGTCGGAGCGTCAGATCATCCGGAACAGGGAGCAGCGGGACGATCCGCAGGTCGCGACAGACCATCGCCATCGGACTGGTAATCCTCCACATTTGGCGGTCGGCGATGAGACTGACGCAGCGCACCGCCGAGGCGAATGCGGTGATTATCCCGGTCTCGACCCGCGGCAGAAGCGCCTCCAGCACCTCGTATGCCCGGTCGTCCGTCACGAGGAGGCGCGCGAGCGGATCCTCGGTCCCCGGGAGTAGCCCCAGCACCCCCGCCTCGTCGACTTCCGCGCTTCCCGGCCGACGGTGGGCAACGCACCGGGAGCGGAACGCGGCCACGTACAGGTCACGCGAGCTATTCCCCACCGCGGCCACCATAGGCAATCACCGCCGGCGCTGAGCCGCGGCTCGCCGCGATCTGCCGGTGAGTGTTGCTACCGGTTCGGACGCCCTGGCACCGGACCACGGTCGGGCTCCCGCTCGCGCCACCGCTTCAGGTGGTGGATCCTCGGGCTGCTGTGGTCGCGGACTCGAAGCCGCGACGGATCCGCATCGGGGAGCGGAAGACCTCCACGCGGAGGCACGGGCAGGTCGGATGGCCGATCGGGGCCAGACCCACCGCCCCCGTCCTCGTCCGACGGACCAGACGGGGGATCGAGGCGCCGACACGACCAAGCCGGGACCACGAGCATCGCCACGATGAGCGTCACCCACGCCAGCCCAACTGCCACCTGCGCCGGTGCGACGAGTACGACGAACAGCACCAGCGTAGGCAGCCACAGGCAACGGACGAGCATCCGGGACCTGGGTGATCGTCGCCCACGGGAGAACCCGGCCACGACACATACCGTGACGAAGCTGACCTCGACGGCAAACAGCAACACGATGAGCTTGGAGCCCACTGTGTTCGAAGCGTAACTCCGCAGCGGCGGTCCAACAAGACCGTGCGAGGTCTCAGGTCGGATGGAACCCGGGCAGCACCAGCTCGACTGCCGCGCCGTACCCGTTCTGCGACTCGGCGACGCGCACGGTGCCCTTGTGAGCCTCGGCGATCGCGCGTACGATCGCCAGCCCGAGACCGGCGCCCCCGGGCGCCGATCGAGCCCGGCCGCTGTCGGTTCGGTGAAACCGCTCGAACACGCGCTCGCGCTCGTCCTCGGGAATGCCGGGGCCGTCGTCGAGGACGGCGAAACGGATCCGATCGGGCGCGAGCCGGGTCACGTCGAGGCGCACGAGGCCATCGTGCTCATCGGTGTGCTCGATCGCATTGCGGGCGAGATTGCGCAGGGCCTGGGCGAGCCGGTCGGGATCGGCGTACAGCGACCCATCCGCGATCCTGCCGAGCTCGAACCTGCGGTCCGCGGTCAGGCTCATGCCATCCCAGATCTCGGTGACGAACGGTCGCACGTCGATCGCCTCGGCACGCAGAAAGTCGGTCCGCTCGGCCTGAGCGAGCACCAGCAGGTCGTCGACCATCCTTGAGACTCGCGTGATCTCGGCCAGCACGAGTTGCTCGACGCGATTTACCTCCGCGCCCGATGGGTTCTCCTGAGCCGCGAGCACTTCGAGCTGACCGCGGATGATCGTCAGTGGCGTGCGGAGCTCGTGAGAAGCATCGGCGACGAACTCCCGCTGGCTGCCGAACGCCTCGGACAGACGGTCGAGCATGCGGTTGAACGCGTCCGCCAGGACCCTGACCTCGTCGCGCCGGTCACCCGCGATCTCCATGCGTGGATCGAGGTCTCCGGCATCGACGCGCGTCGCCACCTGCGCCATTCGGCGGAGCGGCGCCGAGACGCGAGCGCCCGCGAGGTACGACGCGAACAGCGCGAGCAGCAGCACGACGGCTCCCGCGAGCACGAACGCGCGAGCGACCCCGTGTTGGGCACGCTCGACCAGCGCGAGCGGCTCGCCGGCGCCCGCGATGATCCGCACCTTGCCGACGTCGGAGAGCTTCTCGAAGATCCGCGTGGGTCCGACGTCCGGCACCTGCGCGGTCGAGTATCCGAGGTGCGGCACCAGCAGCTTGGCCGCTTCGACGTTCTCGATCTGCTGCTCGGCTTCCGTCTCGCCCTCGTCGGGAGCACCGCCTCCGAACAACTCGGGATGGTTGCTCACGTGCTGCCCGCCCGGCGTTAGCACGAACAGCAGCGTCGAGGTCGCGTTGTACGGTTGCGCGCGGATGTAGCGCGCGGCCGCAGACGCGATGCGCACCGGGGTCTGGCCGCTCAGCGCGTCCACCGACTGGAGCATCTGGATCGTGTCGCCGGTGATGTCCTGATCGATCTCGGTTTTCAGCTGCGTGCCGGTGTCCTGATAGACGACCAGGAACACGACGGCCGCCGAGACGACCATCACGCCGGCGACCCAGATCGTCAACCGCCACCGGATGCCGGACGGAAGCATCGAATGCAGTCGTGCGCGCACAGCGGACAACGACGGCCTGAACCGGTCGCTAGTGGCTCGCTTCCAGCCGATAGCCGACCGAGCGGACGGTGATGATCGGTGGATTCGTGCCCTGGCGCCGAAGCTTGCGGCGGAGGTATCCGATGTAGACGTCGACGACGTTCGTGCCCGGGTCGTACTCGTAGCCCCAGACCGCGCGCAGGATCTGCTCCCGCGACAGGACGTGTCCGCGGTTGTGCATCAGATACGCCAGCAGCTCGAACTCGGTCGTCGACAGCCGTACGAGCTCGCCCCCGCGGCGGACCTCACGCGTCAGCAGGTTCACCTCGATGTCCCCGGCGTTGAGCGTGGTCCGCGGCGACTGCGCCGCCGCGCGCAGCTGAGCGCGGATCCGGGCCGCGAGCTCGGTGAGCGAGAACGGCTTGGTGAGATAGTCGACAGCGCCGGCGTCGAGCCCCGCGACCCGATGCTCAACCTCTCCGAGCGCGGTGAGCACGATCACCGGCAGCCCCGGCTTGGCGTCGTGCAGGGTCGAGAGCACATCGAGGCCGCTGCGCCCGGGGAGCATCAGGTCGAGCACTACGAGATCCACGTCCTCGTCGAGCGCCGTGACCGCTCCGCTGGCGCCGTCGGTTGACGAGATCACGTCGAAGCCCTGCGCGCGCAACCCGCGCTCGAGGAAGTCGACAATCCCCGGCTCGTCTTCTATTACAAGGATCAATCCGGGCATGCCTCAGTGCCGGCGCTTCCGGCGTCGCGCGGCGCCCGATGATAGAGCCGGGGGACGCGGTCCTCGGTTGTGGCGAAGAGCTTTCTCATCCATGGCTAACGGGAAACTTCGAGTCCGGTTTCAGAATCGCGCCGATGGGGACGAGCGACGATGCCATGATCGCGCGCCGCGACCGCGAGCGCCACCATCCCTTTTCCCGCTTCGTCCGATCGAAGGACGCGAACTCGCTCACAGGGGGCGGTCCAGAGGGAAACGAGCAGCTGACCACGATCACCGGAGTGATCCTGATCGTGCTCCTCGCGGTGATCGGGTTCACGATCCCGCAGCTGAGTCAGTACATCTGGCTACACCTGTTTATCGGGCTGCTGCTGATCGGCCCCGTCCTGCTGAAGATGGCGAGCACCGGCTACAGGTTCGTGCGCTACTACACGCGCCACGCCGAGTACACGCGGAAGGGTCCGCCCGAGATCGCGTTACGTCTGATTGCCCCGATGGTCGTCATCTCGACCGTCGGCGTGTTCGCGACCGGGATCGGGCTGATCATCGTCGGCCCGACCGACCGAAACCCGATGCTGCTGCTCCACAAGCTGACGTTCATCGTGTGGATCGTGTTCACGAGCCTCCACATCCTGGGGCACCTGCCGGCGGTCGGCAGGGCGCTCGGGGTGAGCGGCCGCGAACGGGCGCAGCTGACCGGGGCAACTCCGGGTGGGGCAGGCCGCTGGCTCGCGCTCACCGGTGCGCTGGTGGGCGGGGCCGTGCTCGCGATCGCGCTGATACCGCAGTTCGGGATCTGGACCGCGCACGGCGTGTTCATGCACCACCACCATCACTGATCGGGAAGGCGCGAACACGCGGGCCCACCGCGCACCATCCGGCCGATGCGCGATGGGCCCTGGATCAAAGCCGTGTGTCAGCTACCGGCTAGCTGCAGTCGAAGCCCACGCGGGTCAGAGCCGCCGACCTCCCGCCAGTGCGACCCGCCGCCCGGACATATACCCGCTCCTGGCCAATTCCATCCGTCGTCACGCAGAGAACACGAATGTGTCCCGTCGCGTGACTACCGGGCGTGAGCGGACGGCGTCAGCGCGCGTATTCGACCGCGCGCGACTCCCGGATCACGGTGACCTTGATCTGGCCGGGGTACTCAAGCTCCTTCTCAATTTCCCGCGCGATCTCGTACGAGAGCAAGGTCGCGGCGTCGTCGTCGATCGCGCCGGGGGCCACCATCACGCGGATCTCGCGGCCGGCCTGCATCGCGTAGACCTTGTCGACACCCTTATGACGGGTCGCGATCTGCTCCAGGTCCCGCAGGCGCTTGACGTACTGCTCGAGCGACTCGCCGCGAGCGCCCGGACGTGCTCCCGACAGCGCGTCGGCCGCCTGCACGATCACCGCCTCGATCGTCTGCGGCTCGACCTCGTTGTGGTGCGCCTCCATCGCGTGCGCGACCGCCTCGGATTCGCCGTGCTTCCGCGCGAGCTCGCCACCCACCAGCGCATGCGGACCTTCGACCTCATGCGTGACCGACTTGCCGATGTCGTGCAGCAACGCCGCGCGTCGCGCCGTCCGCGCGCTGGCCCCGAGTTCCTCGGCCATCATCGCAGCGAGCTGCGACACCTCGATCGAGTGCGCGAGCACGTTCTGGCCGTAGCTCGTCCGGAACCTGAGCCGCCCCAGCAGCTTGACCAGCTCGGGGTGTACGCCTTGGACGTGGGCTTCGAACACGGCCTCCTCCCCCATCTCGACGATGCGCCCCTCGAGCTCGGACTTGGCCTGGTAATACATCTCCTCGATCCGGGCCGGATGAATCCGGCCGTCCTGAAGGAGCTTCTCGAGCGTTAGCCTCGCGATCTCGCGGCGCACGCCGTCGAAGCCGGACAGGACCACGGCTCCGGGCGTGTCGTCGATGATGAAGTCGACGCCGGTGAGGTTCTCGAGCGCCCGGATGTTGCGACCCTCGCGGCCGATGATCCTGCCCTTCATGTCGTCGGCCGACAGCTGCACGACCGACACAGTGGTCTCAGCGGCGTGACCGGCGGCGAGCCGCTGCATGCAAACGGACAGGATGTTCCGGACCCGGCGCTCGGCCTCGCGCTTGGTCTCCTCCTCGATCTGGCGGATGCGGCGAGCGGCGTCGTGCTTGGCCTGCTCCTCGACCTCCTTGAGCAGCAACTGCTTGGCGCGGCCCGCGGTCAGACCAGAGATGTGCTCGAGCGAACGCTCGAGCTCCTGTCGAGAGTCGACGAGCGCCGCTCGCTCCTTCTCGACCTCGGCCTCCTTGCGCGCCAGCGCCTCCTCCCGGCGGGTGACCGCCGTCGTGCGCTCGAGCAGCTCAGCGTCGTTACGCCGCGGGGTCGGCGGCGCCGCCCCGGCGACCGGGACGCTCGTGGCCGGACTGGCGATGGCGAGAGTCCGCGCGCCATGCGTCCGACCGTAGATGATGGCCGCAACCACGATTCCCACCGCGATCAGCGCTGCGGCCCCGATGATTTCCATGGTCGATCCTCTCCGTGCGGTTCCGGCTCATGCCGGACCTACTTCAAAGCTTTGGTTTTTGGAGCGACCGATCGGCCCGCGCAAGACTGCACGAACGGATGCCGGCACGGCGTTTGGTGCCTGCCTTCAGTAGGCGGCTACCCGGCGGGTTCTGGGTCTTGTCTGAATGGACCAGGCGGCCCGATGGTGTTTGCCGTCGACACTGAGTCCGGAATCCAAGATATACGAAATTTGCTGGTGTTCTTTGTGGCCCGTGGGCCCTTCGTTCGCTTACAGGATCGTAGTACCGGCGGACGGCGGGCGCAACGACGCATGACCGCGGCCAAACGCAAATGCGGCGGGCGCCCTCTGCGGCGAGCGCGGCGTCCGGATGTGGTGTCGGCGATTCAGACGTTCGCGGCGCGCATGTGGGCGGCAATCGCCTCGAGCGCATGCTCTGAGTCGTAGCCCTTGCGCAGCAGTACGCCGAGCGCCCGGTCGCGCTCCCGGCGCTCCCGCAGCGGCAAAGGAAAGCGCCGACGCAGCACGGCCAGGGCCCGTTCGACCTCGCCCTCCGAATCCTGCTCGTGCTCGGCGAGCGCGTCCTCGACCACCTCGGCGTCGACACCGCGGGTGCGCAGGACCTGCCTGATCCGATCGGCGCCCCATCCCTCGAGTTCGCGCTTGTCCTGGACGAACAGGTGAGCGAACCGGCCGTCGTCCAGATACCCCTGCTCGACGAGCACCCGGATCGACCGCTCCACGTCGCGAGCGTCGATGCCCTTGCGCTCGAGGTGCGCCCGCATCTCCGCCTGGGTCCGCTCGCGCGAGTTCAGATAGCGGTACGCGAGCGCGAGCGCCCGCTCCAGCCCGGCCTCGCCGTCCGCCTCGGCGTCGGCGTCGAGCGAAGGCTCCAGACCGGCCTCTGCGTCAAGCACCGCCCTACGCGGCGCGCCCCTCGGCGGCCGCCTCGGCTTCCACGGCCTGGAGCGCCGGCGCGTCACGCTCGATCGTCTTGACCAGGTCGCGGTTGATCCCGAGCGCCGCGTAGACCTTGACCTCGATCTCCTTGGCCATGTCCTGGTGTTCGTCGAGGAACGCCTTGGCGTTGCCGCGCCCCTGACCGAGCCGTTCGTCGCCGTAGGAGAAGAACGAGCCAGACTTGGTGATGATGTTGTGCTCGATGCCGTAGTCGAGCAGGCACCCGGAGGTCGAGATGCCCTTGCCGAACTCGATGTCGAACTCGGCCTGCTTGAACGGCGCCGCCACCTTGTTCTTGACGACCTTCACACGGACGCGGTTGCCGACAGCCTCGGTGCCGTCCTTGATCGTCTCGATGCGGCGGATGTCGAGCCGCTGGGAGGAATAGAACTTCAGCGCGCGACCGCCGGGCTGGGTCTCGGGCGAGCCAAACATCACGCCCACCTTCTCCCGGATCTGGTTCGTGAACACGCACAGCGTCTGGGTCCGGTTGAGGCCGCCGGTGATCTTGCGCATCGCCTGCGACATCATGCGCGCCTGCACGCCGACGGTCTGGTCCCCCATCTGGCCCTCGAGCTCCGCGCGCGGGGTGAGCGCCGCGACCGAGTCGATCGCGATCACGTCCACCGCCCCCGACCGGATCAGCATGTCGACGATCTCGAGCGCCTGCTCTCCGTAGTCGGGCTGGGAGACGAGCAGCTCGTCGATGTCGAGCCCGATCCGCTGGGCGTACAGCGGGTCCATCGCGTGCTCGGCGTCAATGAACGCGCACACGCCACCGAGCTTCTGGGCCTCGGCGAGGATGTGGTAGACGAGCGTGGTCTTCCCCGACGACTCCGGGCCGAAGATCTCGATGATGCGCCCACGCGGGACGCCACCGATCCCGAGCGCCAGGTCGAGCGCCAACGCGCCGGTGGGGATCGCGTCGACGGCCACGCGCGCGCCCGGATCGCCCATGCGCATGACGGTGCCCTTGCCGAACTGTCGCTCGATCTGTGTCAGAGCGCCCTGGAGCGCGGCTTGGCGCTTGACATCCACCTTTGGGTCCGTGGCCCCCGCCTTCAAGCCGGCCCTGTCTTGCTCGCTCATCTCCGTTCGGCTCCTTGTCTCATGCGCTTTGATCCACCACGGTAAGACGGGTGGCGGACGGAACCGGCACGCTAGATCCGTCGCCTGCAACGGAGCAAGGCACGTTCGTCTCAGGGCGCAAACAACTTTGTGCCAATTGTGTGGCGGGGGTCGGATGGCGGCGGTGGCGCGCTGCGGTTTGCGAGGTGGGCCGACGCGAATTGGCGTGCTCCGGGCGGGGCGGCGGGCGTTGCGGAAAGGCGGCCACCTGAGGGAGCGTGGCCAGCACCCGGAGAGAAGCCGCCACCCCCAAACGGGGCAGCAGGCGTTGCGGAAAGACGGCACCTGAGGAAGCGTGGTCGGCGCCCGGAGAGGAACCGCGACCCCGAACGGGGCCCCGGCGCAGCCTGAGCATGCATAACCTGACAATTGAGGCCGTCAACGCTGACCGTGGCCTACTACGCATGCCCCACATGCATAGTAGGTCACGGTCACCTCAAGCCGCGTCCATTGTCAGGTTATGCAGGTCCGTGCATCCCACCGACCGCCCATGACCCCGCGTCAGCGAGCAAGCGACCACGTCGGCGTCCCAGCCACTCTCTCCAGGTGCCCGCCGTTAAGGCCCACTCGCCCGGCGAGCGGCGCGGGCGAGGAGCGGGCGGATTGCCGGCGCCTGCCGGGACCGACGAAACCTCAGCCAAGCCGACCCAGGACGTCTCGGAGCGCCGCCTCCAAATCGGGGTGGCGAAAGCCGTAGCCAAGCCGCTCGAGGACGGCCGGCACCGCGCGCTGGCCGGTGATCACGATCTCCGCCATCTCGCCGTAGAGCGACTTGACCGCGAGGCCTGGCACCGGCAGGAACGCCGGCCGCTTGAGCACGCGGCCCAGCACGCGGGAGAGGTCGGCGTTGGTCACCGGGGTCGGGGCGGTCAGGTTCACGGGGCCGGTCGCCTCGTCCCGGCCGAGGCAGAGCAGCATCGCGCCGACGACGTCATCAAGATGGACCCAGGGGACGTATTGGCGGCCGCCGGCGACGGGTCCGCCGATCCCGAGACGGAAGAAGGGGAGCATCTTGGCGAGCGCACCACCGTCGGGAGACAGCACGACGCCGGTACGCGTGACCACGACTCGAACGTCCGAGGCGGCTGCGGCGAGCGCCTCGTGCTCCCACGCCACCACGACGCCGGCGAGGAAGTCGGAGCCTGCCGGCACCTCCTCGTCGACAGGCCGGTCATCGCGGGGGCCGTAGAAGCCGACGGCGGACTGTGAGAGGAGCGTGCGCGGCCGCTGGTCGGGCGCCAGCGCCACCAGCCCCTCCACCAGCGCGCGCGTCGACAACACGCGCGAGTCGCGGATGGCCTCCTTGGCCTCGTCGGTCCACCGCTGCGCGATCGGCTCGCCGAGCAGGTGCACGATGGCGTCGGCGCCGGCGAGCGCCTCCGACGGCGGGGGCGCCTCCATGGGATTCGGCCAGGAGTACGGCTCGACATCGTCCCCAAGCACGTGGCGAGCACGGCCGGCGTCGCGCGACAACGCTACGACCTCCTCCCCACGAGCCTGCAGCGCGCTGACCAAGGAACGGCCAATCGTGCCAGTGGCTCCCGTGACGACAACGCGCATGGGCCCAAGGTTGCCGGATGCGAGCGATTCGTGTTCTACGACCAGATCTCGTCGAACACCGCCTGGTCGAACGGCACCAGCCAGCACTCGCCGATCCGCCCGTCGACGACCCGGAATACGCCCACCGTCTCCCACGTCACCTCGCGCCCGTCCCGCAACCCGTGGCCGCCGGCGAGTTGCACAACGCGGCCGGCGATCACCGCCGCGCCGTGGACGGTCACGCGGAACGTCGAGTCGGTCATCCGCCGGCGCGTGTCGAAATACTCGAGCACGGCCTCGATGCCGCGGTGCTCGCCGGCGATCGTGCTTGCCCCCGGCACGTGCCACACGACGCCCTCATCCAGCACATCCATAAGCGAATCCGGCGGGGCCGAACCCGCGTACACGCGGGCCTGGGCGTCGTAGAAGCGCCGCACGACCGACAGCGGATCGGCCGCCCCCGCCGCGGACCCCAAATCGATGGACGCCAGAGCCGAGTACCGCGCGCCCCCCGCCCCGAGCTGCGACCGGTACAGCGTCACGCGCGAGCACCGCACCGCCGACTCGCCCGGTGGCGGAGACAACGAAGCCGGCCGGAACCGCGAGTCCCGCCCGACGCGCGCCACCGTGACATGGGCGAGGAACGGCCGCGACTCGGGCGCGTACCAACCCCCGGCGACCAGCGCATCCGAAAGCACCGATTGAACACGCGCAATCACCCCCTCGGGATCCGATAGCGCGACCGCGAGCACCCGGGGGCGCCGCGCAGGCAGCCAGAGCGCGGCACCGAAACGCGACTCCGCCACGGGCTCGCCCGCCACCACCCCACACGCCGCGGCGACCGCATCGATCTCATCCTCCGGGCGCGAGCCGAGGAAGCACAGCGTGGCGTGCAGATCCTCGGGCCGCACCAACCGCAGAGCCGCCACGTCCCCGACCACAGACGAGCGCCACCGAACCAACGCCTCCCGCGCCCAGTCGGGAAGCTCGAGGGCTACGAACAGCCGAGCGTTCTGCGCGCCCGGCCCGCTCACGCCGGCTCGGCCCGGGCACCTGCCTCGGGAACCGTCGCCTGCCCCTCTACGAGTACCCGGCGAAGCAGGTGCATGGCGACCGTCGTCGACCGGTCGCGGACGTCCGAGCGGCTACCGGGGAGCCTCGTACGGCGGGTGATGCGCGCACCCTCGGGTCCGCATACCGAGAAGCAGACGGTGCCCACCGGCTTTTCCTCGGTGCCGCCGTCGGGGCCGGCGATCCCGGTGATACCGATCCCATACGCAACGTCGAACCGCGCGGCGGCGCCCGAGGCCAGGGCCTCGGCCACCTCGGTCGACACCGCTCCGAAGCGAATGATCAGATCCGGATCGACGTCGGCGAAAGAAACCTTGGCCTCGTTCGAGTACACGACGACGCCCCCGGCAAAGTACGCCGAGGATCCCGGGAGCTCGGTCAGACGGGCGGACATCAGGCCGCCCGTGCACGACTCGGCCACGGCGACCATGCGCGAACCCAAAAGCGATGCCACCTGTGCGTCGACGGTCGAGCCGTCGCGCGAGAACAGCTGCTCTCCGTGCCGCGAAGCGAGGAATTCGACGAACGCCCGATACGCCTCCTCCCCGGGAGGCTCATACCGCGTCGCGACCTCGATCTCCCCGCGGCGCAGGCAGGTTGTGATCTCGAGCTCCTCCAGCGGGATACCCGCTTGCGAAGCATCCCGGAGCGTGTTCGCGATCTCGGACTCCGGTATCCCGAACAGGCGCACGATCCGACGCACGTAAGACCTGGCCCCGGCGATCGCGGCGGCAAACGCATCGGTCGCCCGCGCCATCTGCCACATCTCGTGGAGCTCCCGCGGCGGCCCGGGGAGGACCACGACCGTCGGGCCGGATCCGGACGCCGGCGGCACTACGAGGCCCGGCGCGGTGCCCACCGGGTCGAGCACGGTCGCGCCGATAGGCACGACCGCCTGCTTGCGGTTCGCCTCGCGGACGGCGTCGAGGTCCAAGCCAGGCCAGCGGCTCATCAGCGGGCGCAGGATCTCGGTGATCTTCGCTTCGAGCTCGTCGTCGAGCACCATCTCGCGGCCGGAGAACTCGCCGACGATCTCAGCGGTCAGATCGTCGGCGGTGGGACCGAGGCCGCCGCTTGTGACGATCAATGCCATCCCCTGAGCATCCATGTACCGGAGCGCTGCCATGAGATCGCCCGGCCGGTCGCCGACGATCTGGATCATCGCGGCGTCCACGCCGATCTCGAGCAGGCGCTCGGACAGCCACGGCCCGTTGCGGTCGGAGATGATCCCGGTCAGCACCTCGGTGCCGGTGACCAGGATCCCGGCTCGCGGACCGCCACCCGAAATCGGACCGCCGTCCGAAGACCCGGTCATGCGCAGGTCGGCAGCTGGCCTGCCGGTAGCGGAGTGGTCTTCCCGGGTGTCAGCTCGTAGCCGATCGGCGACCCGACCGTGGGCGTCACAGGCTTGCCGTTGACCTTCATCTGCACTGCATCGTTACCGAGCGTGACCATCAGCTTCGCTGCCTTCTCCGTCGGGATCGTCTGGCCGGCGGCGTAGGTCACGCCGTTGATGAGCTTGTTGCCCTTGCCATCCTCGACGCACACGTACAGCGAGCTTGTCGGCACAAGCTTGAGCGTGACCGTGGTCGGCTTGGGGGGCGGCGGGCGCCGACGGTGGTGGTGGACGGTGGTGGTGGCGGTGGTGCTCGTCGAGGTGGTATTCCGCGCGCTGGTCGTGATCGACGTCGAGTTCGTCGACGAGTTGTTGCTGCCCGGACTGAGGCTGCCGACCACGAACAGCGCGGCCGCGACCACCGCGAGCACGAGCACGACCACGGCCACCGGCCCGAGCCGGGGGCGCCGGCGCTTGCGCTCACGCTCTCGCCCAAGCGGGGTGATCGGCCGCATGTCCTGGTCGGGCGGGCGCTCGTAGCGTCGCTTGTACTCGTCGACGAGCAGGCGGCTGTCGAGCCCGAGGAAGTCGCCGTAGGTGCGCAGGAAGCTCTTGACGTAGACGGGGCCTGGGAGCAGGTCCCACTCCTCGTTTTCGATCGCGCGCAGGTACTTGGCGCGAATCTTCGTGCGCGCCTCGACCTCGCTGATGTCGATCCGCGCGCGGATCCGCGCCTCTCGGAGTGTCGTGCCGATATCGGCCATCCGCCTGCGAAGGCTAGCGGCGGAGGGGCGGTCCACAGCAGGACTTTTGCGCCGCTCGCGCGCGCCGCGCAAGGGACTACTGCTCTTGGTCGGTGTCGTCGGGGACGGGGACGGGACGCGGTGGCGCGGGGCCGTCGGCTTCGGCGAGATGGGACAGGATTCGCGGCACGTCGGCCTCGGTGATCAACACCTGGCGCGGCTTTGAGCCCTCGTAGCCGGAGATGATCCCGCGCCGCTCGAGCATGTCGATCAGGCGGCCCGCACGGGTGTACCCGAGTCGGAGCCGGCGCTGGAGCATCGAGGTCGAGGCGGTGCCCATCTGGGCCACGAGCGAGATCGCCTCCTCGAGCAGCGGATCCTCATCGGGACTGAATTCCGGGGAATCCTCCGAACCGGAACCGCCATCCCCCGACTCGGCCTCTTCGAGCAGTTCCGCGTGGAACTCGGGCTCGCCCTGGCGGCGCCAAGCGTCGGTGAGCTCGGCGATCTGCTCCTCGTCGATGTAGGCGCCCTGGATCCGCTGGAGCTTGCTCGAGCCGACCGGCGAGAACAGCATGTCGCCCTGGCCGAGGAGCGACTCAGCGCCGTTGTGGTCGAGGATGACGCGCGAATCGGTTTGCGAGGAAACCGCGAACGCGATCCGCGACGGGACGTTGGCCTTGATCATCCCGGTGATCACGTCCACCCGCGGCGACTGCGTCGCCAGCACGAGATGGATGCCGACTGCGCGCGCCTTCTGCGCCAGGCGGATGATCGAGTCCTCGACGTCGGCCGGCGCCACCATCATCAGGTCGGCGAGCTCGTCGATCACGCACAGGACGTAGGGCAGCGGCGGCTCGTCGCGCTTCTCGCGCGCCCGGTTCAGCTCCGGGAGGGAACGCGTGCGCGCCAGCGACATCGTGCCGTAGCGCTGCTCCATCTCCTTCACGAGGTTCTGCAAGGCGTTGGCCGCCATCCGCGGGCTCGTGATCACCGGCGTCAACAGGTGCGGAATGCCCTCGTAGTGGTTGAGCTCAACCTGCTTGGGGTCGACCAGCACGAGGCGCACCTCGTGCGGCGTGGCCCGGAGGAGAATGCTCGAGAGCATCGCGTTGACGCACGCCGACTTTCCGGCTCCGGTCGTGCCGGCGACGAGCAGGTGGGGCATCTTCGCCAGGTCGGCCCCGATCGCCCGGCCCGCGATGTCCTTGCCCAGCCACACCGTCAGAGGCGACCAGTCAGGCGGGGGATCCTGGAACACGTCGCCGAGGTGGACGATCCGCCGCCGCGCGTTCGGAACCTCGACCCCGACCGCCTGCTTGCCCGGGATCGGCGCCAGAATCCGGATGTCGGTGGCGGCCAGCGCGTACGCGAGGTCGTCCTTCAGCTGCGCGACCTTGGACACCTTCGTTCCGGGCGCGAGCCTGATCTCGTAGCGGGTGATGTGCGGGCCGGTGACGCGGCCGATCACCTTGGCCTCGATCCCGAAGTGGCCGAGCGTCTCGATCAGCGTTGCCGCGACCTGCTCCTGGCCCGCGGTGTCGGGCTTGGCTGCCTCTCCGGTCGACCGGACGAGGAAACGCGACCGCGGCACGTGCCACTCGAAGTTCGGGTCGTCGGTGACGTTGGCGCGGTAGCGCCCCTGGGGAGTGAGATCCTCCGGATCGACCTCCGCCTGTTCGTCGTCGTCGGCCGCCACCGGCGGAGGACTCGAACCCCTCCCCGGTGGCCGGAATTCTGGAACGTCCTCGTCATCGATGACCTCGGAGATCGGCGGCGCCTCGACGTGGGTGGCGCGGACGACGAGCTCCGAGGTATCGGGCTCGGGCGGAAGCAGCGGTTCGACCGCACCCCCGTCGTCGACCAGTCCATCGTCCTGCATCCCGTCATCGTCCCGCGCCGACTGCGCGACTCTGGCCTTTGCCGCCGCGGTCACGGGGCGGCGCGCGCGGGTCGCGGCCATGCTCGAGGACGAGCGCCGCAGCGCGCGCGTCGTGCCGGCGACGCCGGCGCCCGTGGCGCGGACCACGCCCGCGGCGCCGGCGCCCGTGACCAGGATCAGCCCGGCCACGAACAGGAATACCGCGAGGATGTCGGCTCCCACCGTCGAGATCAGGTGCGAGGTCACCCACAGCTCGCCCTGTCCGACCACCCCGCCACGCATCTCGAACGCGGCCGAGCGCCAGAACTCAGAATCGGGCACTGCACCCGGACCGACGCCGAGCGTTCCCGCCGCGAGGGCGAGCGTGATTGAGCACGTCAGGCAGATCGTCCCGGTCCGCAGCGGCCGGCCCGGCGGCCTCATTTCGCGCGCCAGCACCAGCCCGCCGCCGACCACGAGCGCGGCGGGAACCACGTATCCGAGCGCGCCGAGCACGAACCGCATGCCCGTGACCGCGCCGTTTCCGAGCGCGCCGCCGTCCCAACCGCCATAGGCCACGCCTCCGAGCAGAATCCCGACCGCGATCAGCCCGAGGCCGAGGATGTCGATGTGGTGCGGCTCGAGCTGAACGTCCGGCAGCCGCAGCGTCGGGCGGGCAGCCAGCAGCGAGCGCGTCGCGCGCTTGGGCGGCGGCTTCTTTCGCTTAGCGGCGGCCATTTCGAAGGGACTGGCTTCGACGCGCCGGCCGCGCTTCCTGCCCTGGGCGAGCGCGTACTCCTCCCACGACTCGGACCACGCGGAACTCTTCGTCAGCGGCCGTACCATCTGCATCCAGGAATGACCGATTACGAACGCACCCCGCGCGTGCTCGTCGTCGAGGATGACGACGCGATCGCGCAGGTCCTCCAGCGGTCGTTGCGGATGGAGGGGTACGAGGTGCGGATCGCCAGCAACGGCACCACGGCGCTCGATGAGGCCCACGGGTTCCTGCCCGACCTCCTGATCCTCGACCTCGGGCTCCCGGGTCTGGACGGCGTCGAGGTGGCCAAGACGCTCCGTCAGGGCGGCGACGACGTCCCGATCCTCGTACTGACCGCCCGCGACGGCGTCGAGGCGCGCGTCGAAGGCCTCGACGCCGGCGCCGACGACTACCTGGTCAAACCATTCGAGCGCCAGGAGCTCCTGGCCCGCCTACGCGCGCTGCTGCGGCGCCGGCCTCCGCGAGGCCAGGCGACGCTGACGATGAGCGACCTCAAGCTCAACCCGGACACGCACGAGGTCACCCGATCGGGCCGGACGATCGACCTGACCCAACGCGAGTTCGAGCTGCTGGAGTACATGATGCGCAATGAACGGATCGTGATCTCACGCCAGCGCCTGCTCGACGAGGTGTGGGGCTATGACCCGTTCTCGATGACCAATACGATCGAAGTGTTCGTCTCGAACCTTCGGAGGAAGCTAGAAGCCGGTGGCGAGCCCAGGCTCCTACATACGATCCGCGGCGCGGGCTACGTTCTCCGCGTATAGGTCGATCCCGATCCGCTGGCGGCTCGCCGGCGGCTCCGCGATGTTGACCTGCGTGATCCTGGCGAGCTTCGCGGCGATCGTCGGCGTGCTCACCGACCGGGATCTCCGCGGCCAGTTCAACAACGAGGTGCGCAGCAACTCCGACCAGCTGGCGAAGGACCTGCAGCTGAAGTGGCTCGGAGACGGCGCCGACCCTACTTGAACTGCAAGAGGCAGAACGTCTCGCTCAAGGACTACACGAGCGCCGAGCACGCCCAGATCCGGATCTTCAACGAGGCCGGCGTTTTGCTGTGCACGCAGGAGGATGTCAAGGTCAAGGGCGTGAAGGCCCTGCCGGCCACGCCCGGGTTCCCGGCTCCGGTCAAGGCCGGCGCCTACGACGAGGGCGGCTATCTGGTCGTCGCGCAGCAGCTGAACGTACCGCCCAGCACCGTGTGGCTGCTCTACGCCCGGCCCCTTTCCGACGTCGATCACACGGTCGCGCGCGTGCAGGTGATCCTGCTGCTCGGGGTGCTCGGCGGCACCGTCGTCGCTCTGCTCGGCGGCCTCGCCACGGCGGCGCGCGCGATGCGCCCGATCGTGCAGCTAACCGGCGCAGCACGCGAGATCGAGCGCACGCGCGACCCCAGACTGCGCCTCCCGCACGTCGAGGCCGACGACGAGGTCGCGGAGCTGGCCCGAACGGTTGAGGGGAATGCTCGAGTCGCTCGATGCTGCGCGTGGCGAGACGCACGCCGCACTCGAGCGCCAGCGGCGAGTTCGTCGCGGACGCCTCGCACGAGCTGCGCACGCCGCTGACCAGCCTGCTCGCGAACCTCGAGCTGCTGGCCGAGGAGCTCGACGGAGACCAGGCCGACAACGCGGAAGCCGCGCTGCGGTCGGCCCGGCGCATGCGCCGGCTCGTCGGCGACCTGCTGCTGCTCGCCCGCGCCGACGCGCGCAGGGCCGTCTCGCGTGGGCCCACCGACCTCGCCGACGTTCTCCTCGAGGCGGCCTCTGAGCTCGGGCCGGTGGCGGAGGATCACGAGCTGTCGATCGATGCCCGGCCGGCGGTCGTCCCCGGCGTGCGCGACGACCTGCATCGCCTGACGCTCAACCTGATCGAGAACGCGGTCAGGCACACGCCACCCGGCACGCACATACGCGCCTGCACCGGCGTCGAAAACGGCGTCGCCGTGCTGACCGTCGAGGACGATGGCCCGGGAATTCCCCCCGAGCTCGGCGACCGCGTGTTCGATCGGTTCGTCCGCGGCTCGAGCGCCGGAACCCGGGGATCGGGCCTCGGGCTCGCGATAGTCCGGGCGGTCGCCGAGTCGCACTCCGGCTCGGTCGAGCTGGAGCAGCCGGTCGCCGGCACCGGGACGCGGTTCGTGATCACGATCCCCCGCGAGGCCACCGTGCCACCCGTGGACCTGCCGCTCGAGACGGCGTCCGGCGCGAATGCACGGCCGGCCCGGCCGGCCCGGCCCACCCGCCGCAGCCGCTAACCGCCGCTCAAGCCGCTAACCGCCGCTCAAGCCGCTAACCGCCGCTCAAGCCGCTAACCGCCGCTCAAGCCGCTAACCGCCGCTCAAGCCGCTAAGCGCCGCTCAAGCCGGAGCGCGACCGCGCCGATAAGCCTGCTATATTGCTTGCCAGCAAGCAAGTATCTAGAACAGGTCAGAGATTTGTCCCTCCTCCTCGCCGCATTCGACATCGAAACCACTCCCCGCCTTCGTGCGGTGATCGGCAGGCTGTCCCGGCGGCTTCGTCCAACCGCGTCCGCCGTTGCCGCCGGTCTGACCCCGACGAAGATCTCGGTGCTCCTTCACGTCTCCCGCATGGGCCGGATGCGCCTGTCGGAGCTGTCGGACGCCGAGGGGATCAACCCGACGATGATCTCGCGGGTGATCGCCGATCTCGCCGAGGCGGGACTGGTCGAGCGAGTCAGCGATCCGAGCGATCGCCGAGCCGCCTTCGTTGAAATCACCAAGGCGGGAAACAAGCTCGCCGAGCGCATTCGACGCGAGCGCACCGACGCGCTGAACCTGGCCCTCGACGGGCTGGATGAGCAGGAGCGCGCCCACATCGAGGCCGCATTACCGGCGCTCGAGCGGCTCGCCGAGCAGCTCAAGGGAGAGCGGACTTGACGCGGGTAATCCGCGCCGGCCGCGTGACCTTCGCAGCACTCTCGGTGCCGAACTTCCGCCGCTACTACAGCGGCCAGGCGATCTCGCTGATCGGGACCTGGATGCAGATGACGGCTCAGGCCTGGCTGGTGCTGAGCCTGACTCACTCGAGCACGACGCTCGGCATCATCGTCGCGTTCCAGACGCTGCCGGTGCTGCTGCTCGGCCCCTACGGCGGGGTGGTCGCCGACCGCGTCGACAAGCTCAAGCTGATGATCGCGCTCCAGAGCGCGATGGGCGTCCAGGCGCTGATCCTGGGCGTGCTCACGGTCACCGGGGTCGTCCGCGTCTGGGAGATCGCCGTGCTGGCCGCGTTACTCGGCCTGAACAACGCGTTCGAGAACCCCGCGCGCCAGTCGTTCATGCTCGAGATGGTCGGCCCCGAGCACCTTCGCAACGCGGTCAGCCTGAACTCCGTGCTGGTCAACACCGCCCGGGTGATAGGCCCCGCGGTCGCGGGAATCCTGATCGCCACCGTCGGCGAGGGTCCATGCTTTCTGGTCAACGCCGCCAGCTTCGTCGCCGTGGTGGCATCGCTCGCCACGATGAATCACGCGGCGCTCGAGCGAATCACTCCGACGCCGCGGGCCCGCGGCCAGCTCCGCGAGGGGCTTCGCTACGTCCGCAGCACGCCCGAGTTGGCCGTGCCGCTGATGATGATGGCCGCCGCCGGCTGTCTCACGTACGAGTTCCAGGTGACGCTGCCGGTGATGGCGAGCCGCGGGCTGCACGCCGGCTCCGCCGGCTTCGGCTTCATGACCGCGGCGATGGGCCTTGGGGCGGTGCTCGGCGGCCTGCTGGTGGCCGCGCGTGGGAAGACCGGGGTTCGACCGCTGGTCGTGGCCGCCACCGGTTTCGGCATCGCGCTGACGTTCGCGACGCTCGCGCCGAGCCTCGCGCTCGAGCTGGTCGCGCTCGTGTTCGTCGGCTGGGCCAGCATCTCGTTCATGTCGATGGGCAACTCGACGCTGCAGCTGACCGCGGACCCGGCCATGCGCGGGCGTGTGATGTCGCTGTGGTTCGTCTCCTTCCAGGGGTCGACGCCGATCGGCGGTCCGCTTGTCGGCTGGCTGATGGCGTTCATCGGCGCGCGCGCCGGACTCGGGCTCGGCGCTGTGACCTGCTTCATCGTGGCGCTCGCCGGGCTCGTCGCTCTCCGCGGCCTCCCCCGCCGGCGCCTGGGAAGGCACGCCCGGGCCGAGGTCAGCATCGCCGGCCGTACTACCTGAGTCTGATCCGCGGCCGCAAAGATCGCTCCCGCGACCAATGGTCGGAAGCACCTCGCGCGCCGATACTGACCGCATGATTACCGTCGAAAACGTCACCAAGCGCTACGGGGACAAGCTCGCCGTCGACGATCTCAGCTTCAACGTGAAGCCAGGGGTCGTCACGGGCTTCCTCGGCCCCAACGGCGCCGGCAAGTCAACCACCATGCGTCTGATCCTCGGGTTGGACGCTCCCACCTCCGGATCGGCCAATATCGACGGCCGCCCCTACAGCGACCTCGAAGCGCCGCTTCACGAGGTCGGCGCCATGCTCGAGGCCCGCGCCATCCACACCGGGCGGTCGGCGTACAACCACCTGCTCGCCCTCGCCCAGACCCACGGCATCGGCCGCGAGCGCGTGAACGAGGTCATCGACATGGTCGGAATCCAGACCGTCGCCCGCAAGCGGGTGGGAGGATTCTCACTCGGCATGGGCCAGCGGCTCGGCGTCGCGGCCGCTCTGATCGGCGACCCGAAGGTGCTGATCCTCGACGAGCCCGCCAACGGCCTCGACCCCGAGGGCATCCTGTGGATTCGAACGCTGCTCAAGCGGCTGGCCAAGGAGGGTCGGACGGTGTTCCTGTCCTCGCACCTGATGTCCGAGATGGCCCAGACGGCGGAGCACCTCGTGGTCATCGGCCGCGGCCGTCTGATCGCCGACACGAGCGTGGAGGAATTCGTCGAGCGCGCCTCGTCCGGCGCCGCCGTCCGCGTGGTCTCGCAGCAGGCGACCGCTCTGCGCGACGCCCTGGCGGCCAAGCAGGCGCGGGTCGACAGCGTCGAGCGCGGCGTGCTCGAGGTCCATGGCCTCAGCGGGCAGGAGATCGGCGAGATCGCCCTGGCCGAGAAGATCGCGCTTGCCGAGCTGACCCCGATGTCGCTCTCGCTCGAACAGGCGTTCATGCGGCTCACCGGCGAGACCGTCGAGTACCACGCCTCTCCCAACGATGACAACGACGACCTGAAGGCCGCAGCATGAGCGCCACATCAGCCACCCTGGAAGCCCCCGCCCGAACCGCCGTTGTGCGTGGGCGCGTAACGCAAGCTCGCGTAATCCGATCGGAGTGGACCAAGCTCTGGTCGCTGCGCTCGACCCGCTGGACGCTGCTGGTCGCGATCATCGGGATGGTCGGCCTCGGCCCGCTCATCGCGACGGTCCAGATGAACCGGTGGAACTCGATGGGCCCAGGCGACCGGCTCCACTTCAACCCGATCAACACCGGGCTCGGCGGCTACCACTTCGCTCAGCTGGCGATCGGCGTGCTCGGCGTGCTCGTGCTGAGCGGCGAGTACAGCACGGGTCAGATCCGGTCGAGCTTCATGGCCGTGCCGAAGCGCCTGCCAGTCCTGTGGGCGAAGGCGGGGACGTTCGCGACGGTCACGTTCGTGCTGATGCTGATCTCGGGGCTGATCGCGTTCCTCGCGTCACAGAGCATCCTGACCCAGCATCACGTGGAGACCTCGCTCAGCCACGCCCCCGCCCTGCGGGCGTGGGTCGGCGCCGCGCTGTACCTGGCCGTGCTCAGCGTGCTCGCGCTCAGCCTCGGCGCGATCGTCCGTAACACCGCCGGTGGGATCGCGCTGTTCGCCGGACTTCTGTTCGTCGTCCCCGGCCTGGCTGCGATCCTCCCGACCAGCACCCAGAACGCGATCAACCCATACCTGCCGTCTGTCGCCGGCACCGGGCTCCTATCGGGCACCCGCGACGCCTACACGTTCTCGCCATGGGGCGGCTTCGCACTGTTCTGCGGCTACACCGTCCTGGCGCTCGTGATCGCGGCGTTCCTGATGAAACGCCGCGACGCATAGCGCGGGCAGGCCGGTCCATCTAAATTGACCGGCATGCCCGAGACGGCTCGTGCCGGCAGGGCGGAGCTGCTGCGAAGCCTCCGACCGCGGCGCTGGGATGCGATCAGCGCCGCGGTCGTCCTGCTGCTGATCCTGCCGGACCTCCATCCACGGCACAACGGTCCGGGCGGAATCGCCCTCGACCTCGCCTTCGCGATCGCGATGCTGTGGCGCTCGCGGTGGCCGTTCCCGGTGTTCCTCCTCACCGCGGCGATCGCGTTCGTGCAATGGACCAGCGACCTGCGGGTTCTCGGCGACGTCGCGCTACTGATCGCGTTCTACACCGTCGCCAGCCGCGAGCACAGGCGGACGACGCTCACGGCGGCCGCGATCCTCGAGTTCGGGGTGTTCCTCGCGCTGTTCAGGTGGTTCCACGGCGGGCACGTTCGGAGCTTCGTCGGGCTGACCGGCCTGGTCGCGGCCGCCGGCGCGCTGGGCATGAACGTCCGCCACCGACGAGGGCTGCTCGAATCGCTCGAGGAGCGGGCCGCGCGGCTCGAGCTCGAGCGTGACCAGCAGGGCCGGCTCGCGGCGGCGGCAGAGCGCGCCCGGATTGCGCGGGAGCTGCACGACGTCGTCGCGCACAACCTCACTGTGATGATCGCGCTGGCCGACGGGGCCGCCTACACGCTGCGCGAGGATCCGGACCAGGCCGAGCAAGCGCTCGGGACGGCCTCGAGCACCGGGCGCCGCGCGCTCGGCGAGATGCGACGGCTGCTCGGCGTGCTGCGCGACGACGACGCCGGGCCGGCGTCCGAACGGGTCCCGCAGCCGGGCGTGCCGGAGATCGACACGCTCGTCGAGCAGGTCCGCGCGGCGGGCCTTCCGGTCAGCTATCGCGTGGCGCCGGCCGCCCGCACCCTCCCAGAGGGCGTACAGCTCACCGTGTTCCGCATCGTCCAGGAGGCGCTGACCAACACGCTCAAGCACGCGGGGCCCTCGGCCACGGCGGAGGTAGATCTGGTCGCGACCGACACCGATGTCTACGTGTCGGTCGCGGATACGGGCGTGCCGTCACCGCCGTCCGAGAACGGCCACGGCGGCTCGGGCCTGCGCGGCATGACCGAGCGCGCCGCCGTATACGGCGGGGTCGTGCACGCGGGCCCCCGCCCGGCGGGCGGATGGCGGGTGACGGCCAGCCTGCCGCTGCCGGCGCCCGCCGAGGCGGTGGAGCTCGCGCCTCACGATGCGCCGGCGACCAGCTAATCCGATGAACGATCTGCCGACCACGAGCATCCTGCTTGTCGACGACCAGCCGATGCTGCGGATGGGCTACCGGATGATCCTCGACGCCCAGCCCGACCTGAACGTCGTCGGCGAGGCCGAGAACGGTCTCGAGGCGATCGAGATGACCGCGCGCCTCGAGCCCCACGTGGTGCTGATGGACGTCCGCATGCCCGGCCTCGACGGAGTGCAGGCGACCGAGCGGATCGTCGGCTCGGGCAGCGACTCGCGGATCATCGTGCTGACCACGTTCGATCTCGACGAGTACGCCTACGGGGCGCTCCGCGCCGGCGCGAGCGGGTTCCTGCTCAAGGACGCCCCGCCGCCGGACATGCTCTCCGCGATCCGGGCGGTCGCCACGGGCGACGCTGTCGTCGCGCCGAGCGTGACGCGCCGCCTGCTGTCGCAGTTCGCCCACCACCTCCCCGACCCCCAGCAGTCGCCGGCGACGGCCGATGAATGCGTCGAGTCGCTCACGCCGCGCGAGCGTGAGCTGCTGGTGGAGGTCGCCCGGGGCCTGTCGAACGCCGAGATCGCCGAGCGCCTGGTCCTGTCGGAGGCCACGGTCAAGACGCACGTCGGCCGCATCCTCGGCAAGCTCGGCCTCCGGGACCGGGTGCAGATCGTCGTGTTCGCGTACGAGAACGGGCTCGTGCGCCCCTCGGGCTGAGCGAGCGCCCGCCCCCGGCCGGCGGCGGCTCAGACCTCGACGACGACCGGCAGGACCATCGGCCGGCGCCTCAGGCGGTCGTACACGAACGCCGCCAGATCGTCGTGCAGCTCTTGCTGGAGCATGTCGATCTCGCGGATGCCGTCGTGGGCCGCGCGGGCCAGTGACCGCTCGACCTCGTGACGGATGTCCTCGACGAGGCTGTCGGCCTGCTCGACGAACGGGACGCCGCGGAAGATCACCTCGGGGGGCACGACCGACTCGCCGCTCTGCTCGGACACGGTCGCGACCACAATGAAGATGCCGTCGCCCGACAGCATCCGACGGTCGCGGAGCGCGACGTCGGCGGGGTCGCCGATGTCGACTCCGTCGACGAAGATCATCCCGGACTGTTCGGGCTCGCCCCAGCGCGCGCTGCCCTCGTCGAGCTCGAGCGGGAGCCCGTTCTCGCCCTGGAACACGTCCTCGGGGTCGATCCCGACGGCATCGGCGAGCTCGGCGTGCAGGCGGATCCGCTTGTAGTCGCCGTGCATCGGCATCACGTAGCGCGGCTTGAGCAGGTTCAGCATCAGCTTCAGCTCCTCGGCGTACCCATGCCCAGAGGCGTGGATCGGCGCTTCGCGCGGGGTGATCACCTCGCAGCCGATGTGAAACAGGCGGTCGACGGTCTCGTTGACCGCGCGCTCGTTCCCGGGGATCGGCGTGGCCGAGAACACAACCGTGTCGCCGCGGTGGAGCTTGATCATCCGGTGGTCGTTGTGCGCCATCCGCCGCAGCGCCGACAACGGCTCGCCCTGTGACCCCGTCGAGATCACGACGATCTTCTCGTCGGGCCAGTCCTCGACCTCCTGAGGCGGGATCAGCGTGCCGTCGGGAAACTCGATGTGGCCGAGCGAGCGCCCGATATTGACGTTCTTGCGCATCGACCGGCCGACCAGTGACACCTTGCGCCCCAGCTCGGCGGCGGCGTCGATCACCTGCTGCACGCGGTGGATGTTCGACGCGAAGCTGGTCACGATGATCCGGCCCTGCGCCCGCGCGAACACCTCCTGGAGGTGGGGTCCGACGTCACGCTCCGAGGGCGAGAACCCCGGCCGATCGGCGTTGGTCGAGTCGCCGCACAGGAGCAGCACCCCCTCCCGGCCGAGCTCGGCGAGCCTCGAGACGTCCGCGGGGTCGCCGTCAACGGGCGTCTGGTCGAACTTGTAGTCGCCGGTGAGCACCACGTTGCCAACCTCGGTGCTCAGCGCCACCGCGCACGAGTCCGGGATCGAGTGGGTCATGTGGACCAGCTCGAGGCCAAACGGGCCGAGCTCGAGCTTGTCCCCAGGTCGCAGATCCTCGAGCTCGTGATCGCGCAGCTTGTGCTCGTCGAGCTTCGAGCGCGCCATCGCGACCGTCAGCCGGCCGCCGTAAACGGGCGGGGAGGCGTCGAGCTCGCGCAGCATCCACGGCAGCGCGCCGAGGTGGTCCTCGTGACCGTGCGTGATCACGATCGCCTCGATGTCGTCCGCCCGGTCCCGGATGTAGCCGAAGTCCGGCAGGACAAGATCGATCCCGAGCATGTCGGTGGTCGGGAACCGCAGCCCGGTGTCGACGACGACAATCCGCCCGTCGTACTCGACGACGGTCATGTTCTTGCCGATCTCGCCCAGGCCGCCGAGCGGCAGAACCCGGAGGGTGCCGTTACTCACGCCCGGCTTGCTTGCAGCAGCCCGTGGCGCTCGAGCATCGACCTGATCACCCCGAGCTCACGGTCGTCGAGCTCCACGTACGGGAGCCGCGGCGTGGCCGAGGGCAGGAGCCCCAGGAGGTGGAGCGCGGCCTTGGTGGCGCACGCGAGGGGTGCGACCGGCATGTCGGCGTACACGTCCTTGAGCGCGTCGTCGATCTCCCGCCGGTGGTCGGGCTCGTCGACCATCCGGCGCATCTCCTCGCCGAACAGGTGGCTGGCCACGAGGATCCCGCCGGCCTCGTCCATGTCGAGCACGTCGGCGAGCAGGTCGTCGTTGCCGGCGTAGATCCGCAGCCCGTCGACCTTGGCCAGGTTGTCGGCGTTGGCCTGCTTGACCGCGAAGATGTTCTCGAGTTGGGCGAGCTCGGCCAGCAGCGAGTTGGGCATGTCCGAGCCCGTTCGCTGCGGGATGTTGTAGAGGACGATCGGCAGGTCGGTGGCCTGGGAGACTTCTTCGAAGTGGCGGACGATCCCGCGCCGGCTGGGCCGGTTGTAGTACGGGTTGGTATGCAGGAGCGCGTCGGGTCCGATCTCGGTGGCGCGCTCGGTCAGGTGGACCGCGTGGCGGGTGTCGTTGGAGCCTACGCCCGCGACGATCGTGCACTCGCCCTTCATCTCCTCCACGGCGAGGCGAATCATCCCCAGGTGCTCCTCGTCGTCGAGCGTCGAGGCCTCGCCCGTCGTGCCGCAGATCACGAGCCCATCCGAGCCGTGCTCGACCAGGTGGTGCATGAGCGCGACGGCCGCATCCTCGTCGACGTAGCCGTCGGCGTCGAACGGCGTGACCATCGCAGTCAGAATCGAGCCGAGGTTCTCAGCCATCGGGTGATTATCGCAGGGGTGCCAGCGGTTGCAGCGCCCGAGACCTCGCGCTCAGCGTTCTTTGTACGCGCCCCAGGCGAGCACCGACAACGGGCCCATGCCGTTGTCGGGGTGCGCCGGCGGCGGCGCCACCTCGTGCTCGGCCCTCGGTGGCTGGGACACCACGTGAGTCACGGGCGCATCGGTGAGCTTCGAGATCCGCTCCGGAAGCCCCGCGTGCAGCCATTTCGAGAACCGCATCGGGAGCGTCGAGACGACGATCTCGTCGTACTTCTTCGGGTCCCAGGCGTCGGTCACGGCCAGGATCGGGTCGGCGTTGCCGACGCTGCCCTCGGCCTCGAGGCCAGCCGCACGTAGCTGCTCGAGCGCCTCGCCGAGCTTCTCGGTCGCCGCCTCGCGCCCCCCGGCGAACGGCGTCGCCGGGATCACCAGGGTAAAGCCGCAGGTTTCCTGCCTGGCCCTGGCCTGGAGCGCGTCGATCAACTCCTCGGAGGCCGCGGTCACGTTTGCCACCACGAGAAAGCTCCGTTTCCACGGCATGACGACCTCCCTTCATTTTGTGCGATAGACCACGATCCAAGATAGCGCGCGGGGTAGTCGCCGCATGCGGCCAGGTGGACAGAGTGAGAAGGCCCGTTTGCGCCAGGTGGAGAATGGGCCGCTTCGCGGCATCCATGGGGCCGTGCGGCCAAGGGAATTCGGCTCGATGCCCTAGGTTCCGCGCGCGGGCCTAAACCGAATTCCCCGCATCCATGCCCGGCCGGGTGATCGCGACTAGGCAGGTACCGAAGCTCGTTCACCCTTGCCGCGGACCAGCGGACCCTTGTAGGCGCCGGGCTTCGGGCGGTGCTTGCCACCCGGGAACGCGAGCCGGATGATCGTGCGCTGGACCATTCCAAGCTGCTGGTGAAACGGCCCCGAGTTGTACGGAAGCCCGTAGCGCTGGCAGATCTCGCGCACCTTGGGGGCGATCTCCCCGTAGCGCGTGCTCGGCATGTCCGGGAACAGGTGGTGCTCGACCTGGTAGCCGAGGTTGCCGCTGATCACGTGGAACACCGGACCGCCGTCAATGTTGGCGGCGCCGGTCAGCTGGCGCACGTACCACGCGCCGCGGTTCTCATCCGCGGTCTCTTCCTGGGTGAACGTATACGCCTGGTCGGGGAAGTGGCCGCAGAAGATGATCGCGTAGGACCACACGTTGCGGATCAGGTTGGCGGCGACGTCGGCGGTCAGCGTGCGCATGAACGGCTCGCGGAACGAGCGACGCTCGACCAGGCGCCCCAGCACGTTGCTGCTCGACTGGGCGCGCGACCGGCGGACCTTCCTGAGCCCTTGCTTGATCGGCCCGCCACGCTCGTTGCGGCGCTCGGCCTCCTCCTTGGCGGCGAAGTACGCGACCTCGATCAACGTCATCACGATTCCTGAGATCAGCGGCCACGCGATGTAGTCCTTCTGGATCTGCGTCCGGGCCTTGCCGACGATCCCCTTGAGCTCCTTGCGGACCTGCTCCTTGCTCTTTTCGCCCTTGCGAATCGCCTCGAAGTCGAGGTCGTGGACGGCCACCCCCCACTCGAACAGCATCGCGAGCACGATGTTGTAGATCGGCTGAAGCAGGTAGAACGGGTACCACTGCTGGTCGGGGTCGATCCGCATGATCTCGTAGCCGAGGTCACGGTCCTTGCCGAGGATGTTCGTGAACGTGTGGTGGACGTAGTTGTGGGAGTGCCGCCAGGCCTCGGCGGTCGACGCGGTGTCCCAGTCCCAGGCCCGCGAGTTGATCACCGGGTCGTTCATCCAGTCCCACTGGCCGTGGAGCACGTTGTGACCGATCTCCATGTTCTCGAGGATCTTGGCCATCCCGAGCGTCGCCGCACCGACAGCCCACGGGACCCGCCAGCGTGAGGCGATCAGCTCGACGCGCCCGAGCAGCGCGAGCCGGCGCTGGAGCGCGATCATCGAGCGGATGTAGCGGGCGTCCCGGTCCCCGAGGCTGTCCTTGACCTGCTCGTGCAGCTCGTCGAACTCGCGTCCGATCGCCTCGATCTGCTCAGGCGTGAGGCGGTGCAGCGGGTTGTCCTGCTCGTCGATCGTGACGCGGCCGTTCGTCTGGTGGCCGTTGTGGGTCGCGGTCGCCATGTGGGTCACTCCCTCATCTCTCGTTTACAGGTCGATCTCGATCGGTCCCTCGGGCGCGCTGATGCAGGTCCTGATGACCTCGCCCTCCTGCCCGTAGACCTTGCCGCTACGCAGGTCGCGGACCTGCCCCTTGCGCAGCTCGCCCACGCACGTGTGGCAGATGCCCTCGCGGCAGCCGAACGGCAGCTCGAGGCCCGCCTCCTCGCCGGCGACGAGGATCGGCACGCTCCCGTCCGACTCGGCCTCGCAGTCGGACATGCAGAACTTGATCGTGCCGCCCTCGCCCTCGCCGTTCTGCCCGAGCCCGAGCTTCGGCTGGAAGCGCTCCATGTGCAGCCGGTCGCAGTCGCCTTTGGCCTCGAAGTGCTCGGTGAACGCATCGAGCATGTCGTTCGGGCCAGAGATGTAGACCTCCCGCTCGCGCCAGTCGGGACACAGCCGGTCGAGGTCGTTCGGCCCCATCCGTCCGTTCTCGCGCGTGAGCTGCTCGTGCAGGTGGAAGCGGTCGTGCTTGCCGGCGAGGCCGCGAAGGTCGTCTCCGAACATCACCTCGTCGGTCCCGGGAGCCGAGTGCAGCATGACGATGTCGGGCATCTCGCCGGCATGATCGAGGTGGCGGAGCATGCTCATGATCGGCGTGATCCCGCTCCCGGCGCTGATGAACAGCAGCTTCGGCGGGGCGGGATCCGGGAGCACGAACTCGCCCTCGATCTTCGACAACGACACGATCGTGCCCGGCTTGGCCCGGCCAACCAGATACGGCGAGACCTTGCCCTCGTCGACCCGCTTGGGGGTGATGCTGATCAGGCCGTCCTCGCGATAGGGGTCCGAGGTAAGCGAGTACGCGCGCCAGTGCCGCACGCCGTCGATGTCGATGCCAATCCTCACGTACTGTCCGGGTGTGTGGCCGGGCCAGCGGTACCCCGGCTTGATCAGGATCGTCGCCGCCTGGGCGGTCTCGTGCCTGACCTCCTGGATCCGGCCTCTCAGCTCCCGGGTCGACCAGAGCGGGTTGACGAGCTCGAGGTAGTCGTCGGGCAGCAGCGGCGAGCTCAGCGACTCGAGCGCCTTCAGCACGCGCCGCTGGATCGGATGAACGTTTGGAGGGGCACCTTTCTCGGGCATCTACTCATGAGTAATATCCGGATCGCTACCTTCCTAACCGTCCTTGGCACAAAAATCCGCGACAGAACCAGGGTCCCCGCCGCGGGCGCGTCGCCGGGCCGGGACGCGCGGGATGCCGCGGGAACGGCGGGAGCAGTTGATTCTCGACGTCGCCGGACAGGTGTTTGCGCGCGCCGGCTACCACTCCGCCTCGATGGACGAGATCGCCGAGCTGGCTGGCGTGTCCAAGCCGATGGTGTACGCGTACTTCGACTCCAAGGAGAGGCTGTACCAGGCCTACATCGAGCGCGCCGGTGGTGAGCTGCTCGACCGGCTCGTGCGCGCCAGGCCGCCCGACAATCGGCCGGCGTCGGTGCTGCGGACGCGGATCACCGAGTTCTTGGCGTTCGTCGAGGAGCACGGCGACGGCTGGAAGGTGCTGTTCCGCGAGGTCGGGTCGACTCGCCCGTTCGCCGAGCAGGTCGCGGAGTTGCGAGAGCGCATCGCGCAGACGATCCGCCCCATGCTCGGCGACGCCTCGCTGGGGTTCGCTGCGCCGGCGGATGACGCGATCGCCCACGCGCTCGTCGGCGCCGGCGAGTCGTTGGCCAACTGGTGGCTCGACCACCCCGAGGTCGGGCGGGGCGAGGTCGCCGACTGGTACCTCGCGGTCGTGCAGGCCGTGCTCGCGGGCCCTCGCGGCCCGCGCTCGTAGCCGTCAGTCCGAGGCGCTAGCTCGCGAGACCGAGGAGCCGTTCGAGACCGACCGTGGGCGACTCGGTCAGCTCGCCGACCTTGCGGACCGCTAGCAGTACGCCGGGCATGAACGACTCGCGGTCGGTCGAGTCGTGGCGGATCGTCAGCGTCTGGCCGAGGTCGCCGAGGATCACCTCCTGGTGGGCGACGAGCCCGGGGAGGCGGACCGAATGAATCGGTGGGGTTGCTCGGCTCGGCGAGGCCTCGGCCATCAGGGCGGCGGTCCGGGCCGCGGTGCCGCTCGGCGCGTCGACCTTGGTGTTGTGGTGAAGCTCGATGATCTCGGCGCTCGCCATGTGCCGAGCCGCCTGCGCGGCGAACTGCATCATCAGCACCGCGCCGATCGCGAAGTTCGGCGCGATGAACACGTTGGCCTTGGCCGTGTTCAGGTCGTCCAGGTCGTGCGGATTGAAGCCCGTGGTGCCGATCACGACGTGGACGCCGGCGTCGACGGCCTCGCGCGCGTTGGCGACGGCGCTGGTCGGGATCGTGAAGTCGACGAGCACGTCCGCCTCGTTGAGGACGTCGGCAAGTGACGTGTTCAGCGCCGGGTCAGCGCGCCCGGTGAGCTCCATGTCCGGCGCCGATTCGACGGCTCGGCAGACCGTCTCGCCCATCCGCCCGGCCGCGCCGGCGACCGCGACCCGGATGGGTGGCACCTAGGCGCTCTCCACGAGCGCCGGCCCGATCGCGGTGAGCGCCTCGTCGAAGCGCGCCTCGTCGGGGCCGATGCCCGCGGCGGACAGGCGGTCGGGAGACCACAGCTCGTCGACAAGCCCGGCCAGGTCCTCGAGCGTCACGGCGTCGATCCGCTCGACGGTCTCATCCAGCGACAGCAGCGGCATGCCGCCGAGGATCTCCGACCCGAGCCGGTTCATGCGCGCGCCGGTCGACTCCAGCGCGAGCACAACCCGACCCTTGAGATTCTCTTTGGCCCGCTCGAGCTCGTCCAGCGTGGCGGGCTCCTCGCGCATGCGCTCGAGCTCGGCTCCGACCACCGCAAGGCCCTCGGCGACGTTGTCAGGCCGCGTCCCGATGTACAGCCCGACCTGGCCGGTGTCCTGGTAGGCGCTCGTGAACGAGTAGACCGCGTAGGCGAGGCCGCGCCGCTCGCGGACCTCCTGGAACAGGCGCGACGACGAGGTGCCGCCGAACACGTTGTCGAGTACCCGCAGCGCGAACCGGCGCTCGTCGTGGCGCGCCAGGCCGGTTCCGCCGAGACACACGTGGTACTGCTCGGTGTCCTTGCGCTCGAACCGCCGGCGAGCGGCGCCCGCGGCCGGCGCCGGGGAGGCGGCCGGGGCGAGCCCGCCGGTCTTTTCCTCAATCGAGCGCGCTGCGAGCTCGACGAACGCGTCGTGGTCGACCGCGCCGGCGGCCGCAATCACGATGTTCTGTGGTCCGTAGCGGTCGGTGTGGAAGCGCCTGATCTCCTCCGGCGAGGTCTCCGCGATCACCGACGCCCGGCCGATGATCGCGCGGCCGAGCGGGTTGTCTCCGAACACCGCCTCGCCGAGCAGGTCGAACACCTTCTCCTGCGGATCGTCCTCGTACATCGCGATCTCCTCGAGGATCACCGCCCGCTCGGAATCGATCTCGTTGAGCGTCGGGCGGAACACCATCTCGGACATCACATCGAACGCCTCGGGCACGTGGTCGTCGATCACCCGCGCGTAAACCGAGGTGGTCTCCTTGCCTGTGCCCGCGTTGAGCTCGGCGCCCATCCCGTCGAAGATCTGATCGATCTCGAGCGAGCCGTACTTCTCGGTGCCCTTGAACAAGAGATGCTCGATCAGGTGGGATAGGCCCGCGTGGCCATGGTCCTCGCTACGCGAGCCGGTGCCGATCCAGAAACCGATCGACACGGATCGGACCGAGGGCATTGCCTCGGTCACGACCCGTACGCCCGAATCGAGCGTGGTCAGCGTGTGCTGCTGAAGCACGTGGGCTGCTTAGCGGCGCTCGGGATCGCGGTCGCGCACGCGACCGCCGGCGCTGTCACGCGAGCGGTCGCCGTCACGTCCACCGTCGCGAGGCCGGTCCCGGTCGCGGTCGCGGGGACCACGGCGGTCGCGATCGCGGCCGTCGCGGCCGTCACGGCCGCCCCGGTCGCGGCGCGGCGGCCCGCTGTCACCGGTGCCGACCGAGGCGAGCTCTTCGACGGACTTGCCGACGATCTCGGGGTCGTCCGCCAGCCGCAGCCCGATCCGACCGCGCTCACGATCGACCTCGACCACCCGCACGTTCAGCTCGTCGCCCTTGTTGAGCACCTCCTCGACCGACGCGATCCGCCGGCCGGGCGCCACGTTGGAGATGTGGAGCAGCCCGTCGGTTCCCTTGGCCAGCTCGATGAACGCGCCGAACGCGGTCGTCTTGACGACCTTGCCGGTGAACTCGTCGCCGACCTCGACCTCCTTGGTCATCGACCGGATCCGGTCGACCAGAGCGTCGCCGCGCTCCCGGTCGGCGGCATACACCAGCACCATGCCCTCGTCGTTGACGTCGATCTGAGCCTCGAACTCCTCCTGGAGCGCGCGGATCGTCTCGCCGCCCTTGCCGATCAGCAGGCCGATCTTCTCCGGGTCGATCTGGACCGAGGAGATGCCCGGCGCGTACTTGGACAGCTCGGACCGCGGCGCGTCGATCACCTTGGCCATCTCACCGAGGATGAACGTCCGCGCGGCCTTGGCCTGCGTCAGGGCGTCTCGCATGATCTCGAACGTGACGCCGGTGATCTTGATGTCCATCTGGAGCGCGGTGATCCCGTTCTCGGTGCCGGCGACCTTGAAGTCCATGTCGCCGAGATGGTCCTCCACTCCCGCGATATCGGTGAGGACGATGTAGTCGTCACCCTCCTTGATCAGGCCCATCGCGATGCCGGCAACTGCCCTGGGCAGCGGAACTCCGGCGTCCATCAGGGACAGGGACGACCCGCACACGGAGGCCATCGAGCTCGAGCCGTTGGACTCGAGGATGTCCGAGACGACGCGGATCGTGTACGGGAACTCCTCCTGGCTCGGGATCATCGGGACGAGCGCGCGCTCGGCGAGCGCACCGTGGCCGATGTCACGCCGCTTCGGTCCGCGCATCGGACCGGCTTCGCCGACGGAGAAGCCGGGGAAGTTGTAGTGGTGGAAGTAGCGCTTGGACGTCTCCAGCCCGAGCGTGTCGAGCCGCATCTCCTCGCGGGTGGTGCCGAGCGCGACCACGCTCAGTGCCTGGGTCTGGCCGCGGGTGAACAGAGCCGAGCCGTGGGCCCGCGGGCTCACGCCCACCTCGATCGAGATCGGACGGATCTCGTCGGCGCTCCTGCCGTCGGGGCGCTTCTTCTGGACCGCGATTCGCTCGCGGATCAGAGCCTTCTCGAGCTTGTCGAAGGCACGCTGCGCGTTCGCGCGGTACTCGGGGTAGGTCGCGGACTCCGGATCGCCGGCGTACTGCTCGATGACCTGCTCCTCGACCGCCTTACACGCCTCCTGGCGCTCGAGCTTCTCCTCGACCTGAGTGGCGGCTTCGAGTGCGGCGCCATGCGAGGCCTTGATCTGGTCGTACAGGTCAGAACTGACCTCGGGGATCTCGACGACCGTCTTCTCCTTGCCGGCCTTCTCGGCGAGCTCGCGCTGGAGCGCGCACAGCTTCCTGATCTCGCCGTGGGCGATGTCGAGCGCGTCGAGGATCTCGGCCTCGGGGATCTCGTTGGCGCCGGCCTCGACCATCAGGATCGCCTCGTCGGTGCCCGCCACGATCAGGTCGAGGTCGGTGTTGTCGACCAGGTCCTCCTCGGAGGGGTTCACCACGAAGTTGCCGTCGACCTTGCCGATCCGCACCGCGCCGACCGGCGTCGGGAACGGGATGTTGGAGACCATCAGCGCGGCCGACGCGCCGTTCATCGCGAGGATCTCGTACGGATTCACGTGGTCGACTGAGATCGGCAGCGCGACCAGCTGCGTCTCATACCGCCACCCCTTCGGGAACAGGGGTCGGATCGGACGGTCGATCATGCGCGCGGTCAGCGTCGCCTTCTCGCCGGCGCGACCTTCGCGCTTGAAGAAACTTCCGGGGATCTTCCCGGCGGCGTACATCCGCTCCTCGACGTCAACCGTCAGCGGCAGAAAATCCACGTCTCGCAGGTTGCCCGCGGTGGCGGTACACAGAACCACGGTGTCGCCCGAACGGACGACTACGGCGCCGGAGGCCTGCTTGGCCAGCTTGCCGGTCTCGAACGAGATCTCCCTATCCTCGATCTCGACGGACACGCGCGTAACGGCGTCACTCATATTCAATTCCCTTCTACCCCGCCCTTCGGTCGGCGGAGTCCTTCTCGTTCTCATCGTTTGTTCCGAACGTTGGTGATGGTAGCGGGGAGAGGGCCGTGAACGCGGCGGGGCGCGGCCGGTCCGTCGGGCCTTGGCAACCCCCGGTCTGGCGGCGGGTCCGCCGGGGGGAAGCGGCGGCGATCGCGGCCCGTCTTGGCACCTGGAGATGGGTGTGGTCGGCTCCGTGCGGGCGCGGCCCGGCGGCCGGGCGTGGCGAGGGCCGGGGGCATGCATAACGTGACAATCGAGGCCGGCGACGCTCACCGTGGCGTATTACGCATGTGGGGCATGCGTAGTAGGCCACGGTCAGCTCAAGCCGTGGCCATTGTCAGGTTATGCAGGTCCGCGCCCCGCACGAGGCCGCTCGGGTTCGCCGGCGAGCCAGCGGCTACGCCGGCACCCCAGCCACCCTGTTCAGGTGCCCGCCGTTAAAGACCGCCCGAGCCGCTAGCACCGAGGAGCCAGCGCGCCGGCAACCCGCCCCAACCCAAACCAAGAAAGGACCGCCGCGCCCGAAGGCGAGGCGGCCCTTTCCGAAACAACAGGGGTGTTGTCGTTACGCGCCGAGGTCGATGGCGCGGGCCGGCCGGCGGGCGGCCGGCGCAGCGGTACTCGGGCGACGCTGGACCGCGGCGCGCAGCCGGGCTCGCTGGTCGGCGATCGAGGCCGTCATCGTTCGATCCGACGCGATCCCGTAGAGATGAAGCCCGACGATCGCGACGAGGACGAACGCGATGAAGAAGACGTTCAAGAAGATGATGAGGGCGGTGGTCATGTGGTCTCGCTTTCCTGGTCGGGTGGTGTCGCAAGACCATGATCGGGGGCGCGCGAAAGAGCACCGTGAGCTGAACGTCGGACTAACGTAAGACCCTCCTGCGGGCTCAAAAATGGCCCGAATTGCAGGGGATCTGTGCACGAACCCGATCCTCGAGCCATCCGACGCAGAAGCTAAGTGGACCGGCGGGTCCGCTTGTGGTAGCCTAAACGGACCGTGCAGTCCAGATTACCACGTCACCTGGGAGTCAACTAGATGAGCGAGACCGTATCCGGCACCGCGCCCGCACCCGCCCTGAACGGCGCATCCCCAGCCGCCCCGGCCGGCACCCCGACGACCACCCCGCCCGAAAGCGTCGCCACCCGCTCCGCCGGGCCGAGTCGCATCTCGAACCGCTGGGTGGTCCTCGTGATCGCCTGCCTCGCGCAGTTCATGGTCGTGCTCGATGCCACCGTGGTCAACGTCGCGCTGCCGTCGATCCAGCGAGGCCTCCACTTCTCGTCCTCGAGCCTGCCATGGGTGGTCAACGCGTACACGCTGATCTTCGGCGGCTTCCTGCTGCTCGGCGGGCGCGCCGGCGACCTGCTCGGACGCAAGCGCATGTTCCTGGTCGGCACCGCGGTGTTCGCGGGCGCGTCGCTGCTCAACGGGCTGGCGCAGTCCTCAGAGATGCTGATCGTCGGCCGCGGGCTTCAGGGCCTCGGTGGCGCGCTCCTCTCGCCCGCCGCCCTGTCGATCATCACCACGACCTTCACCGATCACAGCGAGCGGACCAAGGCGCTCGGCGTGTGGAGCGCGATCGCGGCCGGCGGTGGGGCAGTCGGCCTGATCCTCGGCGGCGCGCTCACGCAGCTCGCGTCGTGGGAGTGGATCTTCATCGTGAACGTCCCCGTCGGCATCGCCACCGTGCTGCTCGCGCTGCGGTATGTGCCGGAGTCGCGCGCGGACCTCAAGCACCGCACGTTCGACCTCGCCGGCGCCGTCACGGTCACCGGCGGCCTGATCGTGCTCGTGTACGCGATCGTCAAGGCGCAGTCATTCGGCTGGGGCTCGGCTCGTACGATCGGGCTGATCGCCGCCGCTTTGGTGCTGCTGGCAGCGTTCGTGGCGATCGAGGGACGGAGCGCGGCTCCGCTGATCCGGCTCAGCATCTTCCGCGTCAAGACGCTGACGGTCGCCGACGTCGTGCTGCTGCTCGTTGCCTCGGGTCTGTTCGGGATGTTCTTCTTCGCCTCGCTGTACGTGCAGGACATCCTCGGCTACAGCCCGCTGAAGGCCGGCCTCGCGTTCCTCCCTGTCACCGGCGGCATCATCGTCGGCGCCGGTATCGCCCAGCCCCTGGTCAAGCGCGTGGGCGTTCGCAACGTGGCGCTGGTCGGAATCGTGCTGGCGACGATCGGAATGGCGGTGCTGTCCCAGGTGCCTGTGCACGGTACATACGTCGGGAATCTGCTCCCCGGCCTGCTGCCGATGAGCATCGGGATGGGGCTCGTGTTCGTCCCGATCACGTTGATGGCGACCGGCGGCGTGAGCGACAACGACGCCGGGCTCGCCTCGGGCTTGTTCAACACCGCCCAGCAGGTAGGCGGTTCGCTCGGTCTCGCGATCTTGGCGACGCTCGCGGCGAGCAAGACGTCGAGCGTCCTGGGCGACGTCCACGGAGGTTTGTCGACGGCCGCGACCAACGCGGCCAAGGTGTCCGGCTACCACGTCGCGTTCACCGCGGCGGCGGTGATGCTGGCCGCCGGGGCCGTGATCCTCGCGGTGACGGTGCGACGTCGCGACCTCGAGAGCGTCAGCCTCGAGCTGGCGCCTTCCACCGCCGCGGCGTAGGAGAATCTGTCGCGATGACGCAAGGTGAGCGGGCCCTTCGTGCCGATGCCGAGCGCAACCGGCGGCGGGTCCTCGACGCCGCCGAGGCCCTGTTCAGGGAGCGGGGCCTCGACGTCGGCGTCGCCGAGATCGCCGAGCGGGCAGGCGTCGGCCGGGGCACGCTGTTCCGCAACTTCCCCAGCAAGGAGGCGCTGATCGCCGCGATCGTGGTCGAGCGGATGCACGAAGCCGTGAACCGGGCCCGGGCTCTGCTCGAGGCGCCGGAGCCCGCCCAGGCCCTATTCGAGTTCCTCGCAGAGATCGCCGGGCAGCAGCAGCTCGACCGTGCGATGTTCGAGGCGGTGGGCGACGCATGGCTCGTCAACGATGAGATCCGCGCCGCCCATGCGGAGGTCGTCGGCGTCGTCGACCTCCTGCTCCGACGCGCGCAGGACGCGGGTACCGTGCGCCGGGACATCGGCGCGATGGACGTGCTGATGCTGTTCAAGGGCGTGTGCGAGGCCGCCAGCGCATTCGCCAGCTCGGAGCCCGGGATGGTTACGCGCCAGCTCGACCTCGTCCGTGCCGCGATCAGTGCCCACGCCGCTGACCAGCCGCTGCGCGGACGACCCCCCACGCTCGCCGACATCGAGCGGACGTTCCCTCGCGACGACAAGTCGCTCACCGAAATCGGCTGACACGTCTCATCTGGCTGAGTAGCGGGGGCGCGGGCGCGGTCCTCGGAAATCTGGAACCGCCTCATTTACGCCCCGGCCGCGAGCCGCACGCCCGGGCGATGCTCGGCTCCGCCGCCGATGACGTGCAGCTGCTGGGTATCGACGCCAATTCGACGGCCACCTCGGTGGCGGATGTGCGCTCTTACTCGGAGGTGCACGGCATGGTCCACCTGTGGCATTTCCTTACCGGCCCGCCGTCCGCGCTGAAGCAGGTCTGGAAGGCGTACAAGATCGTGGTTCGTGCCGGTACGACTCGCAGGGAACGCTCGACGGCGACATCGGGGCCTACGCGCTCGGGGGCTGACGGAAAGCGAAGCGAGCCGCCGCGGCGATTCGCGACGGCCCGCTCGAACGTCATAGGCGCGACGTGCCGAGGCTACGCGCCGGCGTCGAGTGCGCGACGGGCCCGACCGCGATAGCCGGATTGCTCGCGCGAGAGGCGACGGCGCTCATAAGCCGGCTGGCGCCGCGCACGCGCCTCGGCGCGCTCGGTGAGATATGCCGCGAACGGGCGGTCGGAGATGATTCCCCAGGCGCAGAGCCCGACGATCGCCACGACAATGCCCGTAATGAAAATGATGTTCAGGATGATCATGATGGTCGGCATCCGGCAACCTCGCTTTCGCTGCTCGGGTTCAGGCGGCCATCCCGAGCCTTCCCGCGGCGCGCAAGCTGAACGTCGGAGCTGTCTAAGAGGAACGTAGGAGCGCCACTAGGCGGTCTCGCCCACGCCCCCGCGGGCGGGCTGCTGCGCCCCGACCGGCGGCGCGGCCGGATCGAGCCGATAGCCCAGGCCGCGTAGGGTGGCGATGGTGATCGCGGAGCCGAGCTTGCGCCGCAGCGCCGCCACGTGGACATCGACCGTCTTGGGGCTGATCGCGTCGGTGCCCCAGACGAGCTCGAGCAGCTGCTCACGGGTTTGGATGCGACCCGGGTAGCGCAGCAGCGCGGCGAGCAGATCGAACTCACGGCGGGTGAGCTCCACCGCGTGGCTGCCGGCGCAACAGCGCCGCGCGTCGAGATCGAGCTCGAGCTCCCCCGTGCGCAGGACCGTCTGCTCGGTCTCGAACCCACGTGCCCGACGCAGCTGGGAGCGCATGCGGGCGGTCACCTCGGGCATCGAGAGCGGCTTGACCACGTAGTCGTCGGCGCCCGCCTCGAGCTCCGCGATGCGGGCCGCCTCGTCGCGACTGGCGGTCAGCATGATGATCGGCACCGTCGACTCGCGCCGTACGCGGTGCACCAGCTCTAGGCCGTCGATCTCAGGAAGCATCGGGTCGACCAGCGCGATGTCGACTGTCGCGCGGCGCAGCACGAGCAGCGCCTCGAGACCGCTTGACGCCTCCAGGACTTGGAACCCGTCGCCCCGCAGGTACGCCGCGATCACCTGCCGGACGCGGCGATTGCTCTCGGCCACCAGGACACGCCCACCGCCGATCCCCATCTGCTATCCGGCCACTCGCTTTGCCATCGTGTCCCACTGCCATGTCCGGGTAGTGGGACACCATGACAATGACGGTGATCATTGTGAATCTGGCCAGGTCACTGCCGGCAGCGCTCCAGCTGATAGCCACCGCGCTGTTCGGGATCGGTGCAGCGACACCCCCACCCGGGGAGGGCCGCGCTGACTGGCGCGGCCCGTTCGGCCGTCAGCCCGATTGCCGACGGATTCAGCGCACCGCCGCATCGATCGCGACGGCGACGAACAGCAGCGCGAGGTAGAGCAAGGAGAAATGGAACAGCAAGGCAGCGCGCGCAGGCGAGCTGTCCCGCCACAGCCGCCAGGCGAGCACGCACAGCGCTCCTCCCAAGATCGCAGCTCCGGTCAGGTACACGAGCCCGAACGTGCCGATCGCTCCCGGCACCAGCGTGACCGCCAGGAGCACGATCGAGTACCAGAACACCAGCCGGGCGGTGGCCCGAGGCCCCCGCACCACCGGCATCATCGGCACATCGGCCGCGGCGTAATGACGAGCGAGCAGCAGCGCCAGCGCCCAGAAGTGCGGCGGCGTCCACAGCAGGACGATCAGGAACAGGAAGCCGGCTCCGAGTCCCAGACTCCCGTGCGCCGCCGCCCAGCCCGCCAGCGGCGGAATCGCGCCGGCGGCGCCTCCGATCACGATGTTCTGGGCCGTGCTCCGCTTCAGCCAGCACGTGTAGACGACGACGTAGAACGCCCCGCCGCTGAGTGACAATGCGGCGGCCAGTGGGTTTGCAAACGCGGCAAGCACGGCAAAGGCGAGCGCCGACAGCAATAGACCGAACGCGGTGGCGCGGGCTGGCGAAATGCGGCCGGCTGCGACCGGACGCGACGCGGTCCGCGGCCCCATCAGCCGGTCGATGTCGCGGTCGATCACGTGATTTAGAGCGCTCGCGCCGCCGCAGGCCAACGCACCGCCGATGACCAGCGCCGCCAGCGGCACCGGGGAGGGCGCGCCGCCGGCTGCGGCCACCATCGCGCACACGGCGGTAAGAACCAGCAACGACATGATCCTGGGTTTGGTCAGCGTCACGTAGTCGCGCCACGCCCGGCTCGCACGGCCAACGCGTACGGGCACCCGGGCGGGCAGCGTCTCCACGAAATCGCTGACCGCCACCCTCAGGCTCCCCTGCCGGCGGCGATCGTACGTAGGTCGCTGGTCACGAACCGGGACAGGAACGGATACATGTAGCCCGATCGCAAGTAGCCGCGCCGGTCGACCAGATAGACCGCCTCGGTGTGATCAATGTCACCGTTCACCGGGTGCGGCGAGACATAGATGTGGTATTCGGCCCATCCGGTCGCGCAGCGTGTCGATCGGCGGCGCGGGCATTCTCCCTGCGGCCCAGGCCGCTTCGCCGTGCATGACGAAGCGGGTGGACACCGTCGCGGGCGTGGCGGCCGTCCGTGCCGTGAGGCGGTGAACGCCGAAACCGACGCCCAGCCCAAGGATGACGGCGGGCGAGCAGAGACCCGGCTATCCAGACGGGGCGCGGCGCCGCCGCCCGGGCAGGCCGCACGGTGCCCGCACCCGCATCCATTACGCCCCGGGCTCCGGCGGCAGGCTCTCGGGCACGGCGGGCCCCGGATTCGGCGCGGCCGGGACCGGCGCGGCTGCTGTGCCGGGCCCGGGGGTCTCGGTGGTTTCGGGCACCCGTACGGAGAACTGCCAGTACCACACCACCAGCGCGATCAGGAGCGCGATTGGTAGCAGGATCGTGAGCAGCGAGCCGGCGAGGAAGGTTGCGATGGGAACCAATGGCAAGTCTGTTTCCTCCTCAGGTCGTGAACGCCGCCGGGGCTGGGCTTGGCGAGCTGTCCGGCTCCAGCCATCGATAGAAGCCGATGATGAACGTGATCGTGTACGCGAGCGACCCAGGGACCCACATCACGCCGGCGGCGAGCTGCTGATCGGCCAGGGCGGTGATCCCGCCGGGCCGGGTCTGGAGCGCCGCGTAGTAGCCGTAGATCGGGTGCTGCACGATGACCAGCGTGATTGCCAGCAACCAGCCCACGACCATCGCGCTGCCCGTATAGGCGATCCGCGCCGGCCAGACCAGCCGGGGACGCAGCGGTCCGGGATCGATCACGCGCGCCCAGAACAGCAGCCCGATGAAGAAGAACATCGCGTGCTCTAATGCATGGATCACGCCGGAGGTCAGGGTGGCGTCATACGCGGCAGGGATGTGCCAGCCGATGACCGTGGCGTTGAACAGGATCCACGCCGGGAGCGGCTGGGCGAGCGTCCGGACCGGCGCCACCCAACGCGAATGAGCGATCGTCCGGGCGGCCTTCGTCCGTGGCTCGAGCGGCAGCGCGCGCCACATTCGCGGCCACGGCTTTCCGAGCAGCAACAGCGGCGGGGCGACGGTGAGCAGCAGGATGTGCTGGACCATGTGGACCCAGAACAGCTGGTCGGCGTAATAGTCGATCGGCGAGTCGAGCGCGATCACGATCGTCAGCAGGCTCGCGGAGAACGCGAGCGCCTGCAGTGGCCGAGGCCGATCCCGCCCCCGGCTGCCGAGTACGTAGAGCCCGGCGGCCAGCCCGACGTATACCAGCGACGGGTCCAGCGACCAGGGCTTGACAGGCATGGTCAGCCGACGAGGTACAGGAGGACGTAGGCGAGCACACCGATCGCCACGAAGAACGCCCAGTAGAACGACGAAGCCTCGATCCCGACCAGCAGGAGCGCACTCTCACTCGTGGGCACTTCAATTTCGCGCATCTTGCCCTCTCGACGCACCCGCCACAGGCTCGCCACCTGAATCTCGATCCAGTACAGGCCCAGCAGTGCCACGATCGCGTACGTCGCCGTCCATCCGAAGAACACCGCGGCATAGCCGCCTTGGGACGCGCCGAAATCGAGGACTGTGTACTCGAGGAACTGAAGCACGACGGCGGCGAGGCCCATGAGAACGGCGATCGTCCCAGCCGCCATCGAGTCGCCGGCCGGACGCCTCGCCGCCAGCCGGTAGATCACGGCGCTGAACAGGAACAGGGCCGCGATCGCGATGCCGAAGCCCCCGTCGGGCACTATCCGGCCGATCTTCCAGCTGTGGTTGGTGTCGAGTGCCTTCAAGTAGAAGAAGGCGAACACGAACGAGGCGAAGAAGAACGAGATCGCGCCGCACAGGAGCCGCCCGCCGACCCAGATCGCGCGGGGCTGCCACTCCGGGGGCTCGGGCTCGATGTGATCGCCGACGGGAGCGGAGGCTGAGGCTCCCATGGCCTATGCACTCCCCGGGGCCGGCGCGAACCCCGGCGCCCCGACCGGGACCGGCTCGACCCCGTACGGGTACGGGTCCGCGTCGAAAACGGGGACCCGGTCGAAGTCGTGCACGGGCACCGGCGTCGGCAGCGACCACTCGATGCTCTTGGCGTGCCACGGGTTGATCGCGGCCGGCTCGCGCTTGATCAGCAACGACCACACCACGTTGACCAGGAACACGAGCATCGAGAGTCCGATTACGTAGGCCGAGATCGACACCCAGTCATTCAGCCCCTGCCACGCCGGGTTGTAGGTCACCACCCGCCGCGGCATTCCCATGAAGCCGAGCGCGAACAGCGGCGCGAAGGTCGAGTTGAAGGCGATGAATAGCGTCCAGAAGTGGATCTTGCCCAGGCGCTCGTTGAGGTTGAAGCCGTACATCTTCGGCACCCAGTAGTAGATCGCGGCGAAGAACGCGAAGATCAGGCCGCCCATGATCGTGTAGTGGAAGTGCGCCATCACGAAGAAGCTGCCGTGCGTGGTGACGTCGCTGGGGACGTCGGAGTTGAATACTCCCGAGATCCCGCCCCATAGGAAGTTGAACATCCAGGCCAGGCAGAACAGCATCGGCACCGTCAGCCGTATTCGCCCCCGCCACAGCGTCCCCATCGCGCACAGGAAGATGAACCCGGTTGGCAGTGAGATCAACTCGGTGGAGAGCATGTAGAACGGCCGCAGATCGGCGTTGATGCCCGATACGAACAGGTGGTGCTGCCACACGAAAAAGCTCAGGAACGAGATACCCAGCAGCCCCGCCACGGCCAGCCGGTAGCCCCAGAGCGGCTTGCGGGCGAACACCACCATGATCTCGAGCACAATCCCCATGCCGGGCAGCGCCAGGACGTACACCTCCGGGTGGCCGAACACCCAGAACAGATTCTGGAACAGGTAGGCGCTGCCGCCCTGCCCGGGAATATAGAACGCGGTCTGCACGGTGCGGTCGCTCGCCGCCATCAGCAGCGCGGCGATCAGCATCGGCGCCGCCAGCAGCATCAGCCAGGCGGTTGCGTACGCGGCCCACACGAAGATCGGCAGCCGCGACCAGGTCATTCCCGGCGCGCGCATCGTGGTGATGGTGACGATCAGGTTGAACCCAAACAGGCACATCGAGAGCCCGACCAGCGCGAAGAAGCCGATGTAGGCGTCGTAGCCGGCGGTCCCCTGGGCGCCCAACGGCTGGTAGCCCGTCCACCCGGTCTGGAAGCCGCCAAAGAAGATCGTCGTGAGCAGGATCACCTCGCCGGCCATCAGCAGCCAGAACGTGAACGCCGAGAGCCGCGAGAACGCCATCCGCCGCGAGCCGATCATCAACGGCACCAAGAACGTCGCAAACGGCCCCAGCAGCCCTGAGGTCATCGTCCCCATCATCATCGACCCATGCATGCCGACCAGCGTCAGGTACTGGTTGGCGCCGAACACATGCACGTTGGGCTGGAGCAGCTCGGTCCGGATCAGCATCGCGTTCAGCCCGGCGACGAAGAAAAAGAACCCGATCCCTACCATGTATTGCTTGGCGACCACCTTGTGGTCGGTCGACAGCGTGAAGTACCGCCACAGGCCCTCCGCCTCGGACTCGCGCTCGGCCAGCGACGGCGGGTGCCCGAGCATCCGCTTCAGCGGGTAGTTGGCGAAGCCCATGCCGACGAGGAAGCCGACCACGCCCAGGACGTAGCCGAGCATGATCGCAATGTCGTTCTGGCCCGCTTCCGCCGAGTAGTACGCGACGTTCGCGCCGGTGATGCGATCGCCGATCCAGTGGCCGACGAGCCAGCCCACGATTCCCAGCAGGATCCCGGTCAGCATGTTGAAACTGATCAGCTTTCGCCACCCGGTGCGGGGGGCCTGCGCCGACACTGCAATCGCGCTCATCCGCCTCTCCTCAGGGGTTGCGGGAAGTAGGTCTTCGAGTAGGGCGGCAGGGTCTTGGTCGCCGGCGCGAACTTGACCCGCTGCTGGGCGATCCAGGCGGCGAACTGCACCTTCGGGACAACTTGGCCCTGGTTGAACATGTAGCCGTGCCAGACGCCACACAGCTCGGCGCAGCGCACGTGGAAGGTGAGCGGACCCTTGGTCGTGACGTAGGCGACGTTGTTGACGCCCGGGTTCGCGTCCGCCTTGACCCCGAGCTCATACGCCCAGAACGAGTGGATCACGTCGAGCGAGGTCACGTTGAACTGGATCAGCGTGTTCTCGGGCAGCTCGATCTGGTTGGTCTCGAATCCCCCATAGCCCGGGAAGCGGTAGTTGAACTGCCACTGCTGCGCGACCACCTGCACCACCAGCTTCCCGCCCGCGGGCGTTGCGGGAACCGCGATCGGGTTGGGACCCTGACCCCCACCAGATCCGTCGGCCAACAGCCTGACCGTGCCATAGCCGGCCAGGAACAGCACGAGCGTCGTCGTGACGATCAGCCACCAGAACTGGACGCTCGAGTTGCCGCGAATCGGCGGCCCATCGACCACAACCTCGGGAGTGCGCTCGCGAAACGCCCACAGCACGTAGCCCAGATACACGAGCACCCCGAGCGCCACCGGTGTCGCGGTGGCCAGCAGCACGGTGTTGTCGGTTACCTGCCCGGACGCCTCCACGCTTCCGTTACCGGGCGGAAGGCCCGGGCCGATCACGAAGATCACGATCGGCGTCATGATCACGCTGGCGATCAGCCAGAGCACCACGAAGTTGCGCCAATGATGTGTTCCTTCCACGTTCAACGTCCCACCGACTCGCTCATACGACCTTGATGAAGCCGTCCATGTACCCGACGGTCTGCATCGGGCCGCCAAACCCCGCGATGAATCCGGCGGCGCACGGCACGAAGCACTGCCAGCGGTACAGGCCCTTGCCGGGCGTCCGGAATGTGAACGTGGTCGTGGTGTGGTCGTACGACAGGTTGCAGGGCGCGTTGCTGCACGGGTTCTTCGCGGTGGCGGATACACCGTCGAGCGGCACCGTCAGGCCGATCTGCGGGATCGAGAAGACGTGCGAGGCGTCATCGGGATCGATCCCCCGGGTCTGCTTGCCGTCGAGCGTGATGATGCCGCCAACCGTTCCGCTGGCCTGGCCGAACCAGTTGTTGCGCAGCGCCGAGGCGCCGTCGTAGTTGAAGATCGTCACCTGCACGAGCGTGTTCGCCGGCAGCACATACGTCGTCTTGTGCTGCCAGTTCTGCGCGTTGGCGTCGACCGCGTAGTACGACACCCAGGTGGGGTGCGGATCGTTCGGCTCCGCGGCCGGGACGGTCGCCAGGTAGAGATGCGTGCCTGAGGACGTCTGGGTTGCCGCCACCGAGCCGGGCACGTTGACGAGGTAAAGGCCGATGTAGAGCCCGATCAGGACGCAAACGATTGCCGCGAAGGCCGTAATCCCGACGATTCGTTTTGCAGTCGCGCTCATCTTCACTCAGCCTTCCTCGGCGCGGTGTTATATCTTGCCCAGCGGCGGCAGCGGCGCAGATGACGGCAATGTCATCAACCTGTCATCTACAAGTCATCTCCGGAAGGACGATGTCCGACCTCGAGACGGCCGAGCGCTTCTCGGCGGACGTGGTCCACGGTCGCAAGACGGGCCTTGCGCCAAGGACCTCGGAGTTGCGCGCTCACCGCAACCGCTCGGGCCGGGTACTGCGCCTAGAAGCTGCGCGAGACCGCCTGAACGACGGTCGCCGTGTCGGAGACGTCCTCGCCGAACGCCTGATAGCAGCCGGCGTTGATCGCGTTGACCACACCCGCCGGCGAAGGCCCCCAATCTCGGGAAACAGGACCGTGCTCCCTGACATACAGCCTGGCGTACGCGTCTTGCGCGTTCACGTTTGTCGAGCCCCATTGCGCACACGTGGTGCTGTCCGTCACCGCACCGGCCTTCGGGCCGAAAGTCACCAGCAAAAGAACCGCGACCGTCACGGCGCACAGGGCGGCGATGACCAATGAAGCAATCTTGTGGGAAGCGATCAGACCCCGAATCGTCCAGGGCGCGAAGTCCGAAGGGCGGAGTGTCGCCAAAGGGTCGGTGCTCACGATGAGAACACGTTCCTCTCTTTGCGGCCGGTGCCGACGCCGCCTTGCCTACGAACTCAGGTGGCCGCGACTGCCTCGCTCGCGAGGGGCCCGGACTTATAGCCCATGGGTCCCCGGACCGTCAAGCCGAGAGAGCGGAGGGGTCGTGGTGTACCTTTCCGAGCGGCGGCAGGGCAAAGATGACAGCGATGTCATTTGGCGGTCATTTACAGGTCATCTTTTGAGAGGTATTGTCTCGGCGCAACCGTGGGGGCTCGAAAGAGCAAATGCGCATATTGATCGTGGAGGATGAGGCGCGGATTCGGGCGTTTCTCGCGCGCGCGTTCGAGGCCGAGGGATTCGGTGTTGATGTGGTCGGCGACGGCGAGCTCGGGCTCGCGCGTGCGCTTGCGGGCCAGTACGACCTGGTGATCCTCGACCTGATGCTGCCGGGTCTCAGTGGCCTAGACGCCCTGCGGGAGCTTCATCGCGCGAAGTCGGATCTCGCGGTGCTGATCCTGTCGGCGCGCAGCGACCTTCCGATCAAGCTGCAGAGCTTTGAGCTGGGTGCCGTCGACTACGTCGCCAAGCCGTTTTCGCTCGACGAGCTGCTGGCCCGCGCGCGCGTCCAGCTTCGCCGCACGCGCGTGGCCGACGAGGGAACGATGATCCGCGTCGGCACCCTGGTGCTCGATCTGGCTCGCCGTCAGGCCCGCGTTGGCGACAAGGTCGCCGACCTTTCCGACCGTGAGTTCCGGCTGCTGCACTTCCTGATGCAGCATGTCGGACAGGTGATCAGCCGGGAGCGTCTGCTCGCGGAGGTATGGGGGTACGACTTCGATCCGAGATCGAACGTTGTCGACGTATGCGTCCGGCGGCTGCGGCGGCGGTTGGGGCCCGATGCGCCGATCGAGACGGTGCGCAATGCGGGCTACCGTGCGGCTGCCTGACACGGGCGCGCGGGCTCGCCGCGGCCGGCTGGCCGACCTCCCGTCCGAAGCGCGCAGCCTCGTCGTGCGCTATCGGCTGGAGTTGGCCTGGGTGGCTTTCGTGGCCGTCAACTTCGCCGCGATGGTGGCCTTGCCCGACTGGGAGACGATCCCGTTCTACCTGGTGTGGATCAGCCTGACTCTGCTCTATGGGCTCAGGGTGTGGTCGACGCGGCCGACGTTGATCGTCCTGGCGGCGGTCATGGTCCTCACCGGCGTCCCGATTGCCTTGAACGCCATGGGGGGAGCCGACGCGGTGCAGAAGTTCGTCAGGGTCCCGTTGATGGCGATGCTGTTCCTGACCGTCGTGTGGCACGCACGGCGCCGGGTGGAGGCACAGCGGATGGCCGAAGGTCGCGCCGAGCAGAGCCGCTCGATGCTCGAGCGCCAGGAGCGGTTCATACACGACGCCTCGCACGAGCTGCGCACGCCGGTGACGATCGCCCGCGGTCACCTCGAGCTCCTGCTCGGAACCGGCCCGGATGCGGAGCTCGACATCGCGCTCGACGAGCTGGGCCGGATCGACGCGATCATCGACCGGCTGCTCCTGCTCGCGACCGCTGAGGAGCCTGACTTCCTCCACGTCGAGGACATCGAGATCGAGCCGTTTCTCGAGGACGTGTTCATGCGCTGGTCGGAGGTGGCTCCACGGACCTGGCGGCTCGGCCCGCTCGCGCGCGGGACGGTCGCGGTCGACCCGGACCGGTTGCGCGCCGCGCTCGACGCGCTCGTCGAGAACGCGATCAAGTACACCCGCACCAATGACGCGATCGAGCTACGGGCGGTCGGGGATGGACCGGGGCAGCTGCTGATCGAGGTCGAGGATGAGGGCTGCGGGGTACAGGAGGATGCGCTGGAGCGGATCTTCGATCGCTTCGCCCGGGCCGACGCAGCCCGTACCCGCTCGGCCGGCGGCGTCGGACTCGGGCTGGCAATCGTCGACGCGATCGCGAAGGCTCACGGCGGCAGCTGCACCGTGCAGAACACGGGACACGGTTCGATCTTCGCGCTGCGACTGCCCGCCTTCGCCGCCGATGCCGAACCCGCCCGTCCGACGCTCCACACGCCGGTCGGCGTGAACACACCGGGGTCAACCGCCGTCGGCGATCTGCTCGAGCGAGTGGATGTCGACCTCGCCGGTGCGGAGGGCGCCGTTCGCCACGAGCGTCGGCGTCGTCACGACACCGCCCCGCACGCCTGACTCGAAGTCACCGCGGACGCGCCCCGCGACCGGCGAGCTCCGGCGATCGGCGTCGAACCGCTCGAGGTCGAGCCCGAGCGTCCGGGCGCGCGCCCACAGGTGCGGATCCTCGAGCCGCCCCTGGTCGGCGAACAGGAGGTCGTGCATCTCCCAGAAGCGGCCCTGGAGTGCGGCGGCCTCGGCGGCGCACGCCGCCGGCCACGCGCGAGGATGGCTCGAGCGAACGGGGAAGTGCCGGAACGCGATCCGCAGCCGGGCCTGCTTTAGCTTGACCTCGGCGGCGGCGCAGTACGGGCACTCGAAGTCGGCGTAGACGATCACGAGCGGGGCATCCTCGGGCCCCCTGACGTGGTCCTGTTCGCGCAGTTCCGGGAGCGGAGCGGAGCGCAGATCGCTCACGGCGTATCGGTCCGGGGGGTCAGGCCCTCGCGGATCCGGCGGCCGTCGCTTCGAGGCCGTCGAAGATCAGGTTGGCGCCGGGAAGATCGCCCGGCGACGGCGCCTGATAGCTCCACCCCACCAGCGCGTCGGGTCCCACGATCACTAGCGCGCGCTGCGGGAAGCCGCCTGGGTGGTACACGCCGAAGGCTCGGCAGGCGGCGCCCTTCGGCTCGAAATCCGACAGCTGCGGGATCGTGGTCACGCCGAGCTTCTCGCGAAACGCGGTCTGCGACCAACGCGCGTCGCACGAGACGCCGTACATCGTGGCGCCGCGCTTGGCCAGGAAGTCGCTGAGGACCTCCTCGTAGAGCCCGATCTGATCGCTGCACACCGGGCTGAACGCGAACGGATAGAACACGAGCACGGTCGTGTTGCCCTCGAGATCGGCGCGCGTGAACTCGCTGCCGTCCTCTCGGGTCAGCGTGAAGTCCGGGGCCGGGGATCCGGGCTGGATCGGCCCGTTGGAGGCGGGCTCGTTCACCGGCGCAGGCCGAGCTCGCGCAGGATCGTCCGGTAGCGCTCGAGATCCTCGCGGCGCAGGTAATTGAGCAGCCGGCGCCGCCGGCCTACGAGCATCAGCAGCCCGCGGCGGGAGTGGTGATCCTTGCGATGCACGCGCAGGTGCTCGTTGAGGTCGTTGATCCGCGCGGTCATCACCGCGATCTGGACCTCGGTCTTGCCGGTATCGGCAGGGCTGTCGCCGTACTTGGCGGTGAGCTCCTGCTTGCGTTCCTGAGTGATAGCCATCGGCTCGATGAGGCTAGCAGGCCGCTTACTCGCACTGCTCGCGCGTCCGCGCGACGTCGCGGTTCATCTGATCGACCAGCGCCTCGGGGGATTCGAACCGGCGCTCGCCGCGCAACCGCGCGAGGAAGTCGATCCGGAGCAGCTTGTCGTACAGATCCCCGTCGAAGTCGAGCAGATACGCCTCGACCAACAGCGCCCGGCCGGTGCCGAACGTCGGCCGCACGCCGATGCTGACCGCGGCGCACGCCTCGTCGGTGCGGGCCGCGTAGATCCCGTGGCCCGGGCACACGAGCGCCTCGTCGGGGACGATGTTGGCGGTCGGAAAACCGAGCTTGCGTCCGCGCTGATCGCCCTTGACGACCACGCCGCGAAGCTGGAACGGCGCGCCGAGGAATCGGGTCGCGGTCTCGACCTCGCCGGCAAGGACCAGGCCGCGGATATGGCTCGAGGAAACGATCTCGCCGTCGACCTCCACCAGCGGCACCACCCGCGTCTCGAACCGCCCGTCCGCGGCCAGCATCTCGGGATCGCCCGCCGCGCGATGCCCGAACCGGAAGTTCTCCCCCACCGACACGCGCGTCGCGCGCAGCCTGTCGACGAGGACGTGGTCGATGAACTCCGCGGCCGTCTGGTGCGCGAACCCATCGTCGAACGGGATCACGACCAGCTCGTCGACGCCCAGCGCCCCGATCAGCTCCGCCTTGGCCTCGAGGCTCGTCAGCAGCTTCGGCGCGGCCTCGGGGCGGACCACGCGCAGCGGATGCGGCTCGAACGTGAGCACCGTGTCGCTACCACGGATCACCTCGCGGTGTCCCAGGTGGACGCCGTCGAACTCGCCGACCGCCACTCGCCGCGGCCGCTCCCGGACCTCGGAGAGCATCGTTACTCGCATCGGCGCGGAAGGCTAGCCCCTCGCTAGCCCCTGAGGCCTACGATCGGCCCGAGGAGTCCGACGTCCCGTGGCGTCGCCAGCGCGATCAGGCCCTCCGCGTCGGTGAGCCGGACCACCTCAGCGCCGCCGGCGTCCCCGGCCACTGCGACACCGTGCCCGGCATGCCGCGCGGCCTCCGGATCGAGCCGGACCTCCGGCAGGAACGACAGTGCGGCGTTGAGGCCGACGATCCGCTCGGGATCGGCGTCGGCGACGTCGAACTGGCCAATCGCGGTCCGGCGGAGGTCCTCGCAATAGGCGTCGCCGAGGTCGCGGATCAGGCTCCGCACGTACGTACCCGATGAGCACTCGATCACGAATCCGCGCCGAGCGCCCGAACGCCACACCTCGTCGAACCGGTACACCTCGATCTCCCGCTCATCGAGCTCCACCGACTCCCCGGCGCGGGCGAGCGCGTACGCGCGGCGGCCGCCGACCTTGACCGCCGAGAACGCCGGCGGTCGCTGACGGATACGACCCGTCGGAAGCTCGAGATCGCCGTCGGGGACGACACCGGTGTAATCGATCTCTCCTTCCGGGTCCCCGGTGGTCGATATGGCGCCGAATCGCGCGGTCGCCTCATAGCGCTTGGTCAGCGCCATCAGAAACCGCTGCACGCGGGTGGCGCGACCGACCAGGACCAGCAGCAGGCCAGTCGCGAAGGGGTCGAGCGTCCCCGCGTGGCCGACCTTGACCCGCGCGCTCGGACCGCTCCGCCCCTCGCGCCCGCCAAGCGACCGCCGCATCCGCGCCACCACGTCATGCGATGTGATGCCGGCCGGCTTGTCGTACAGCACGACGCCGTCCGAAACCGGGTCCGCGCTCACTTCGAGAGCTGCTGGGCGACTTCCTGACGCAGGAAGGCGACCAGCTCGTCCAGCTCCAGCGACGTCGAGAAGCCGGCCGCCTGGCGATGACCGCCGCCGCCCTGAGCGCGCGCGATCGCCGACACGTCGACGCGTTCGTCGCTCGCGCGCAGCGACACCTTGCGCGCCGGAGCGCCGTCGTTGTTGTGATTGCCGGTCCGCGCGCGGATGAGCGCCGCAACCGCGGTGCCCTCGACCGCCCGCAGGTGATCGATCACGCCCTCGGAATAGCTCTCCTCGGCGTCCGAGGCCGCGAAGTCGTCCGCGTCGAGCTCGGTCACGGTGAGGCGCCCACCGTCGTAGCGGTGGACCTTGGCCAGGCCGCGGGCCAGCAGCGCGAGCTTGCCGTAGGGGACGCCCTCGTACACGCGGCGGTAGATCTCGTGCACGTCGACCCCGTGCTCGATCAGGTCGGCGGCCATCTCGTGCGCGCGCGGGCCCGTGTTCTCGTACATGAACCGCCCGGTGTCGGTGATCAGGCCGACGTACAGCGCCTCGGCGATGTTGAGCGTCGGCTCGACCCCCAGTCCGTGCATCAGATCCCAGACGATCTCGGCCGTGCACGACGCCTCGGGCACCACGTAGTTGACGGTCCCGAAGCGCGTGTTGTCGTGGTGGTGGTCGATGTTGATGATGTGTGCTCCCGGACGGCGTAACGCCTCAGCCGGGTTGCGCTCGAGATTCCCGCAATCGAGGAACACGATCGTCCGCTCCTCGAGATCGGCGGGCGGCGAGCTGACCAGGCCCGACAGCTCGAACCACTGGTATTCCTGCGGGAGCGGGAACTCGCTCTCGTCGATGAACATCTGACTGTCGCGGCCCTGGGCCACGAGGATCTCCTGCATCGCGATCAGCGACCCGAGCGCGTCGCCGTCGGGGTTCTCGTGGCTGACGACGATCAGTTTCTCCGCGGAGCCGAGCTCCGCCAGCACTTCGTCGCGGTTTGCCGCCGAACCGTTGTCACCCATTCGCGTCCTCCGGGAGTTCGGCGCCAGCCGAACTCCCAATGGAGTCGCCGCCAGGCGACTCCACCCGGTCGATCAACTGCGAAATCCGCATCCCACGATCGATCGACTCGTCGTACTGGAATGTGACCGCGGGCGTGTGCTTGAGCGACAGCTCGGCGGCCACCCGGCCCTGGAGAAAGCCGTGCGCGGAGCGCAGCCCCTCGAGCGTGTCCGACCGTGCCTGCTCGTCCCCGAGGACGCTCACGTAGACGCGCGCGTGACGAAGATCGGGGCTGGTCTTGACGGCAGTGACGGTCACGAATCCAACGCGTGGATCCTGGAGATCTTTGGCGATCGCGTCGCTGAGCACCTCTCTAACGGCCTCGTCGACGCGCCGCATCCGGCCGTCCGCCATCCTATCCACTCCCCACCGGGCGAGTAACCAGGCTGTTAACGCTCACTCGTACAAATCCTCCACCGAGGTGAGGATGGTCTGGACTCGGATGTTGTCGGGCCACCGGGCCTCCAGCCATCGCTCGACATTGTCGGCGGCGGTCCTCAGCACCGTCAGCGAGCCGCCGGTCAGCGCGGCGGTCAGCCGCGCGCGTTGCCAGAGATCCTGGTGGGCGACCTCGGCGACCGCCGCTCCCAGCCGGCCATGGAGCTGGGCCTTGATCGAGGACAGCTCCTTGCGCTTGCTCTTGAGGCTCCCCGAATCGGGGAAGTGCAGATCGATCACGAGCACCGCGACGAAGCCGCTGTCCGACATCGCGGACCACCCTAGCTTCTCTAGACGAGCTCGCGTTCGACCTGGCGGGTCGTGTACGTCTCGAGTACATCGCCTTCCTTGACGTCGGCGAAGTCCCTGAGCACGATTCCGCAGTCGTAGCCGGCGGCGACCTCGCGGGCGTCCTCGTTGAAGCGGCGCAGGCTCTGGATCTGTCCGTCGTAGACGACCGTCCCGTCGCGGATCAGGCGGACCTTCGACCCGCGCGTGATGGTGCCTTCGGTGACGTGGCAACCGGCGATCGTCCCCACGCGCGAAGCCCTGAAGATCTGGCGCACCTCGACCGAGCCGAGCACCTCCTCGACCTCCTCGGGGACGAGCATGCCCTGCATCGCGTCGCGCAGTTCCTCGATGGCGCGGTAGATCACGGCGTAGTGACGGATCTCGACGCCCTCGCGCTCGGCGACCGCACGAGCGTCCCCGACCGGCCGCACGTTGAAGGCAAGGATCACCGCGTCCGAGGCGGACGCGAGCATGACGTCGGACTCTGACACCGCGCCGACCGCGCCGCGGATCACGTTGACCGAGACCTCGTCCTGCGGCAGCTTAGCGATCTCGTCCTGGATCGCCTCCAGCGAGCCGGCCACGTCGGACTTCAGGACCAGGTTCAGCTCCTGAATGCCGCTCTTGAAGATGTCCTCGAGCGAGACCTTCTTGCCCGAGCGCCGGGCCAGCGCCTCGGCCTTCAGACGCGTGGCGCGCTCGCCGGCGAGGTGCCGGGCGCGCCGTTCGTTCTCGACCGCGCGGACGTGCTCGCCGGCCTCGGGGACGCCGTCGAAACCGAGTATCTCGACTGGCTCTCCGGGCAGCGCCGCGCCCACGCGCTGGCCGAGGAAGTCGTGCATCGCGCGCACCCGGCCCCAGTGCGCGCCGGCGACGAGCGAGTCGCCGACCTCGAGCGTGCCACGCCCGATCAAGAGCGTCACCACCGGGCCGCGTCCCGGATCGAGCTTGGACTCGATCACGGTGCCGGAGGCAGGCGCCTCGGGGTTGGCGCGGAGCTCCTCTACCTCGGCCATCAGCAGGATCGTCTCGAGCAGGTCCTCGAGGCCCTCCTGGGTCTTGGCCGAGACGTTGACGAATTCGGTCTCGCCACCCCACTCGACCGGCTGCAGACCAAGCTGCGTCATCTCAGTGCGAACGCGGTCGGGCTGCGCGCCCTCCTTGTCGATCTTGTTGACCGCGACCAGCATCGGCACGCCTGCCTCCTTGGCGTGGTCGACCGCCTCCTCGGTCTGCGGCTTCACGCCGTCGTCGGCGGCGACCACGATCACGGCGATGTCGGTCACCTTCGCGCCACGGGCGCGCATCGCGGTGAACGCCTCGTGACCGGGCGTGTCGAGGAAGGTGATCTCCTTGCCGTCCTTCTGGACCTGGTACGCGCCGATGTGCTGCGTGATGCCACCGGCCTCGCCGGCGGCGACCTTGGTCTGGCGGATCGCGTCGAGCAGCGAGGTCTTCCCGTGGTCGACGTGGCCCATGATCGTGACCACCGGAGGCCGCTCGACAAGCTCCTCCTCGGGATCGTCGAACACAGGCTCGGAGATGGTCTCGTCCTCGGAGTGAACGACTTCGACAGTCTTGCCAAGCTCGGCGGCGAGCACCTGAATCGCGTCGTCGGACAGCGTCGTCGTCAGCGTCTTCATCTCGCCAAGCGCCATCAGCTTCTTCATGACCTCGGGCACCGGGACATCGAGGTACTCGGCGACGTCCTTGACCGTCGACCCAGATCTGATCCGGACCGCGTCGGTCTCTGCCAGCGCCGTCTGCGAGGTCGACGGACGCGACTCGGCCTCTTCGTCGTACACCCCCCGGCGCCGGCGCCCGCGACGCTGCCGGCGCGGAGGCTGGTTCGTCTGTGCGGGGGGGCCACCGGTGTTGCGGCGCGAAGCCTGCGAGTCGATCACCACGCGCCGCCGACCGCCGGCGTTGCCGGGCGCGCGCTCGCCCTGGAGGGAGTCGCGGGTGGGGCGCTTGTGCTGGGTCTCGCCGCCGGACGGTCCGTTCTCGCCACCCGACGGTCCGTTGTCACCGCCGGCGGGTCCGTTGTCAGCGGCGCGGGCGGGCGCGTCAGCACCGTTGCCGCCTCGCGCGGGCGCGTCGCCACCGTTGCCGCCGCGCGCGGGTGCGTCGCCACCGTTGCGAGGCGCTCGGCCGGCGTCGTCGCGCGCGGGTCCCTCGGCGCGGCCGCGGGGCGGAGCATCCGCTCGCGCGCGGGGGGCGTCGCTGCGTTCGCTACGACCGCGCGCAGGTGCGTCGCTATGGCCGCTTGCGGGTGCGTCGCTTCGGGCGCGCGTGGGCGCGTCGGCCGATCGGGGCCGGCCACCGCCGCCGTCGGATCGCGCCGGCTTCTCAGCGGCCGGCGCCGGCTTCTGGGTGGCCCCATCGCCGTCGCCGAGGATCCGTCGGGCCTGCGCCTCATCGACGGACGATGACGCGGCCTTCACCTCGAGGCCGGCAGCCTTGAGCCGCTCGAGCACCTCCTTCGGGGCGAGCCCACGCTCCTTCGCGATCTGATGGACACGTTTGTTCATCTACATCCCAGTTTAGGCGCCTAGTCACCGCCGTTTGCGGCGGCCTGGACCTGATTGGTGTTCGTGCCCTCGAGCGCCTGATGGGCCTCGATCCCGCAATAGTGCGAACCGGGGAGCGCGGCGTTCGGGCACCGGCGCCCGTTGGACAGAATCGCGGCGCAACGGCCCTGGGCTTCCTCCTGCTCGTAGCCGTGCGCGGCCTCCTCGGCGGCGAACTCGGTCTCCGAGCGGATGTCGATCCGCCACCCGGTCAGGCGGGCGGCAAGGCGCGCGTTCTGACCCTCGCGCCCGATCGCCAGCGACAGCTGATCGTCCGGGACGATCACGGTCGCCTGCTTGCCGGCGTCGTCGACGAGCACCTCGCGCACCCGCGCGGGCGAGAGCGCCTTGGCCACGAACCGAGCGGGCTCGTCGTTGTAAGGGATGATGTCGATCTTCTCGCCGCGGAGCTCGGACACGACCATCCGCACCCGCGATCCGCGCGGTCCGACGCAGGCGCCGACCGGGTCGACGCCGTCGACGTGCGAGACCACCGCGATCTTCGAGCGGTACCCCGGTTCACGCGCGACGTTGGTGATCTCGACCAACCCGTCGGCGATCTCCGGCACCTCGAGCTCGAACAGCTGCTTGATCAGCTCCGGGTCGCGGCGGGAGACGATGATGCTCGGGCCCTTGGTTGAGTTCGAGACGTCCTTGATGACCGCCTTGATCCGCTGCGAGTGGTCGTAGCGCTCGCCGTCCACCTGCTCTGACTTGGGCAGCAGCGCCTCGACGCGCTCGCGGAGCTGGACGAGCGTGTACCGCGAATCGGACTGCTGCACGATTCCGGTGATCAGCTCGCCGACGCGGTCGCGGTACTCCTCGAACATCATGTCGCGCTCGGCCTCGCGGATCCGCTGGAGGATCACCTGCTTGGCTGTCTGCGCCGCGATCCGCCCGAAGTCGTGCGGAGTGACGTCCTCGGTCTCGATCTGGTCCTCGTACTCCTTGAGCTTCTCGAGGTCGATCTCGGGCTCGGGCGGCTCGCGCATCTCGCCGGTCTCGGGGTCGACCGTGGGCTGCTGCTCGGGCGTCGCGTCGACCAGCAACTGCTCCTCGAGCTCGGGCGGGATCTTGAGCTCCCAGACCTTGAAGTCGCCGCTGTCGCGGTCCATTTCGACCTTCGCGTAGCGCGCCGCCTCAGGCGTCTTCTTGTACGCCGACAGGAGCGCGTCCTCAAGCGCTTCCATCAGCTTCTCAGAGGAGATGTTCTTCTCGGCGGCGAGGCCGCGGACGGCCTCGACGATCTCTCTCGACATGGCTTCAGTCTCCAGGTACGAGGTTGGAGCGGGCGATTAGCTCGTAGGGGATCGTGACGACACCGTCAGGTGCCGCGATCGTCACATCGGTGTCCGATGCTCCGACCAGTTCCCCCGTCACGCTCTTGTGTCCGTCTTTCGCGTCCCGCAGGCGCACACGAGCATGTCTGCCGAGGAAGCGGGTGTAGTGCTGGGGCTTCGTCAGCGGACGGTCCTGCCCCGGGGAGGACACCTCGAGCGAGTATCGGTCGCGGTAGTCGTTCAGCAGCCCCGAGACCCGCTCGCACAGAGCGAGCGATACGCCTTCGGGATGATCGATGAACAGCCGCAGCGTGGCCGGTGAGACGATCTCGACGAGAAGCACCTCGACGTCCGACTCGCTCGCGGCGAGCCGGCGCTCGATCTCCGTCTGGAGCTGAATGTCATGGGGCTGCACTACGAATCTCCTCCGTCACACATAAAAAAAGCGGGCCAGCGCCCACTTCGGGTACTGCCGCCGGAGCAAGTGCCCGGCCTCAACTTCACATCTGAAGATAGCACCGCTACGCCGGGCTGGACAGCCCGCGCGACCGCGCATCGCGCGGTATGCGCAGGGTGTTAAGACGCTTAGGCTGGCGCCGGGAGTCATCCGGCTGGACGCCGCGAAGTGGCCCCTATTCGTGCGCGTCGTTCGTCGAGTCGCCGGGGAATCCGCCTCGACACGCTAACGCGGCGCGAAAGCCGATGAGGCAGATTCCCTCAAGGGAATCCGGCTCCGCCAGGTGACGGCTCCGAACCCGGTTCGGAGCCGGATTCGCCGGCCGCGCGGGCTCGGGCGACGTCGCGGTAGATGCGGTAGTCGTGACGATCGGGCTGCATGCCGGCCGCCTGCGCCAGCGGTTGGCGCGCCTCGGCGTGGCGCCCGAGCATCTGCAGTGACCGGCCGAGGCAGAACAGCGCGTAGTCGTTGGTGGGCGCGCGGTCGATCACGGCCTGGAATTCCTCGGCCGCTTCCTCGTAGCGCTGGGCGCCGAACAGCGCCCGGCCGAGCGCCTCGCGGATCGAGGTCTTGTCCGGGGCGAGATCGCGCGCGCGGGCGAGCGGGATCGTCGCCTGGTGGTTGTGCCCCGACTCGAGCAGCTCGGTGCCGCGTACGTACAACTCGTAGACGTCTTCCATGTCGCCCGATTTTAGTTCGGCGCGCGGCGGGCGGAGTGCCCTCGTTTGCGCTGCGGACGGGGCGGCAGCGCCCACAAGGCGCGCAGGGCCCCGCCGAGTCCGAGACCCGCGCGCAGCTGTCCGCGGAGGGCGCGCCGCTGGCGAAGCGTCGGCGCCTCGGTCCCGCCGGCGAAGCGCGCGAGCCGGAGCAGGCGGACGTACGCCGCGGCGTCGGGCGACGTGCGGAACCGTCGCTCGACGGAAGACAGCGTCACGCCGTCGGACAGCGGGCGGCCACTACGGCCGAGCGCCCGCTCGAGCTCGGCCAGCATCCCCTCCTCGCCGAGGGGCGCCATCCGGCGCCAGGCGCCGAACCCGAGGCCGAGCAATACCAGGATCACGCCCAGGGTCACGAGCAGCGGTGTGCTGAACGAGCCCCCATGATGAGCGACCGTGCCGCTTCTCGCGGCACCGCCGAGGGTGTCGACGTGGCGGGTTTGGTGCAGCAGGTTGCCCGAGCTGTTGAGCGACCCGACCGCGGAGATCGGGACGTGGCCCCCGCGCGCCGGAGCCGCCGCCGGCGTGGGGTCGAACGTGACCCAGCCGTAATGCGGGAACCAAACCTCCACCCACGCGTGCGCATCGACGTCGGTCACGTACCAGCGCTTCGTGTTCGAGTCGTACGCGCCGGTCGTGAACCCGGTCGCGACCCGCGCCGGGACGCCGCCCATCCGGAGCAGCAGCGCCATCGATCCCGCGAACTGCTGGCAGTACCCGAGCTTGTTCAGGAGCAGGAAGGTGGCCAGCGGGTACGTCGTCAGCGGCGGGTACTCGTCGTAGCTGAAGTTGTTTGCCGGCGAGAGGTACCTCAGGACCCGCTTCACGAACGCGTACGGTGTGCGGGAATTGCGGGCGAGCACCTGCGCGGTTGCGTACGCCTGCGCGTACGGTGACTCGTGAATCGCCGCCATGGCGTTGCCGGTCGTCGGGTTGGTCTGGTCCTGCGGCGCCTGGTGGGTGCCGAACGTCGAGAACAGCACCGTCTGCGGGGCCACGGCACTTTGCGACGGGTTCTGAGGCATCGTCAGCGCCAGATCGGACTGCTCGATGTCGGTCGGGTACTCCCTGCCCGCCGTCGCGAGCTGCACGGGGCTTGGGTGCGGGGTGTAGACCGATACCGAGTAGGTGTCTCCGGGACCCAGCGGATTGAGAGTCGCCCATGTCCCCACGCTGTCTCCCGGGAGCGCCGGGCTTGCGAGATGGCTCGGCGGCAGCGTCGCGTATCCGGCGGCGATCACCTGACTGGTGTTCATCTGGCGAATCGTGACCGTGAGGATCTGGGTGTAGCGCTTGATCGTTTGCGCGCTCACGTCCTCGAGCCCCCCGCCGGTGCTGACCCCGCCCGCGACCCACCCGACCCCGTCGAAGTTGTCGAGGTTCTCGGTCTTCCAGTACTCCTGGTTGAACGCGTTCGGAGACGCCTTCACTTCGAGCACGGTGTTGCCGGTTCGCGGCCAGGTCAGCGGCCCGTAGCGCTGGGTCCAGTCGAACCGGTCCACGTGCGTGGGCGTCAACCCGCGGGTGAGCGCCTCGTAGTCGATCCACGGCGAGTGTTGGTCGATCGCGGGCGCGATGGCCATGCCGATCGCTCCAACGAGCGCACACGCGAGCAGTACCCCGACCCGGCGGTCGGCCACCACCCGCTCCCCCCACATGAAGAACGCGAGTAGCGCGAACAGCAGGGCGCCCTGGAGGTACGGCAACTTGGGATGGACGAGCGTCGCCGGCACCACGACGAGCGCGATCAGCGGGAGCGCGGCGCCGGCGCGGCGGATGTCGCCGAGCGCGGGCGGCGCGAACGCGAGCAGCATCGCCCCGTCGAGCAGCAGCACCGCCGCGCCGAGCACGATCACGATCCTGGCCCACTCGTTGATCCCGTTGTAGGGGACGAGGATGCCCGGCAGCGTCGACAGCCCGTCGCTGATCCCGTTGGCGGTGAGCGACACGCGCAGGTGGACCGTCCAGTCGAGCGGGACTCCGCTGATCGGGAACACCGCCAGCACCGCGATCAGCGCCAACGGCCCGCCGATGATGCTCAGCGGCTCGCCCGCACCCCGGGCCGCGGCGACGGAGCGCTCGCGCTCGAGCAGCACCGGCGCGAGGCCGGCCAGGGCCACCGCCACGCCGACGAGCCCGAGCAGCCGCCAGGTCGGCGCCGGTTCTAACATCGTCCCCCAGCGCACGACGCCGTAGAGGCCGAGGGCGGCGAACGCGGTCAGACGGACAAGCGGACGATCGTTGGCCTGGGCGGCTCCGCGGCGGCGGCGGCCCGCCTCGCGCCGGAGCGGCGCCAGCACCGCGACCTGCGTGTTCGTTGTCACGCCACGCGCTCCCGCACTCGCCGGCCGGCACCGACCACGAACCCAAGGCACCCAGCCACCTCGAAGCTCGCCTCGTGGTGAGGCTGAGTCGCCAGCGCCTTCGGAACCACCAGGATCGCAGCCCGGACGCCGGCCCCGGCCAAGCCGGCGGGCAGGCGAGCGTGCGGTGTTGCCGCGACGTACAGAACCTGGGCCGACCGGGCGCCGCGAGCGAGGCCCGGAGCCCGCGTTTCGGGGCCTCCCTCGATCATCGCCAGTCTCGCGTGCGCGACCGGCCACGCGCCCAGATCCGGCTCGATTTCGAGCGGGCGGAACTCGCCCGGGAGCAACAGGCCGCAGCCGGTGCGGGTCCCCAGCTCGAGCACGAGCGAGGCGGCGGCCCTGACCGCGGCGTCGAGATGGTCAACCGGACCGTCACTTCGGGCGTCGACGACGACGAGCGGACGCGTCTCGGTGTCGGCTCGCAGCCGTCGCTCGAGCAGTCCAGCCCCGCGGGCGAGCGCCGCCCAGTGGATCCTGGACGCCGGCGTGCCCTGGCGGTAGGGGCGAAGGCCATCGATCTCGGTGGCGCCGAACGGCTCGATCGGGGCCGCGCCGGTCGCGCGCCGCCACTTCTCCCCCGCGCCGGGCACCCACTTCACCCGTTCGGTGCGCGGGAGGACCAACAGCTCCTGCGGCGGCGACGCGCTTAGGCGGACGACGCGCGCGAGCTCGAGCGCGTCCGAGACAATCAGCGTCGGCGGCTCGACCCGCCGGAGGCCGCGCCGCGGGAACGATGCGACGATTCGAACGCTCGCGGTCGTGCCTCCCGAGATCAGCGACATCGGCCCGCGGATCGACACCGGCTCGCCCGCGAGCGGGTCCACGACCGCTGCACCCGGCAGGCCCCACCGCCCGCGCGTGACCTCGATCGTGGCCTCGATCGGCTCGTCCTCGATCACGCGCTCGGACTCGAGCTTGCGCTCGATCGTCGCGCCCCGCGCGGCCAGCGAGACCCACGCTGGCGCGACGGCGCCGAGCAGCGTGATCGCGATCCCTGGTACGAACAGCGGCGAGGCGTCGAACAACAGCGCCACCAGGATCAGGGCCAGCCCGGCGACCACCACCGCCGCCGCCCGTCTCACCGCAGACGCTCCTCCTCGGGCGGGGTCTGCGCGCGCACGCGGAGTGCTCTCACAACGCTCTCACCGACGAGACGGCATCGCTGACGACGTCCGCCGCCGCCCTCCGCGCCGACTCGGGCGCGAGCACGAGCCGATGGGCCAGGACCGGCTGGGCCAGCGCCTGGACGTCGTCGGGCAGCGCGTGATCGCGGCCCTGCATCATCGCGTAGGCCTTGGCCGCTCGCAGGAGCAGCAGCCCGGCGCGCGGGCTCGCGCCGAGGTCGACGCGCGGGTCCTCGCGCGTGCGCCACAGCAGACGGACGATGTACTCGCGCAGCGGCTCGGACGCGCGCACCCGCTTGGCCGCGTCCTGGGCGGCGAGCACCTCGGCCGCCGTCGCCACCGGCGCAAGCGTCAGCACCCGGTCGCCGGCCTCGTGATCGGCCAGCATCCCCGCCTCCGCGCCGCGCGATGGGTATCCGAGCGACAGCCTGATCATGAACCGGTCGACCTGCGCCTCGGGCAACGGGTAGGTGCCCTCGTACTCGATCGGGTTCTGCGTCGCCAGCACGAGGAACGGTCGCGCCAACTCGTGAGTGTGGACGTCGACGGTCACGCGCCGCTCCTGCATGCACTCGAGCAGGCCGGACTGGGTCTTCGGCGAGGCACGATTGATCTCGTCGACGAGCACGACGTTGGCGAACACCGGGCCCGGACGGAACTCGAACCGCGACTCGCGCTGGTCAAAGACGTTCGTGCCGACCACGTCGGCGGGCAGCAGGTCAGACGTACACTGCACGCGCGCGAACTGGCAGTCGATCGAGCGCGCGAGTGCCCGCGCCAGCGCGGTCTTGCCGACGCCGGGATAGTCCTCGATCAGCACGTGGCCCTCGGCCAGCAGTGCGACCATGAGCTGGGTCAGCGTCTCGGTGCGAATCTGCACCGCGTTGGCGACGTTGCCCGCGAGCCGCCGCGTCAGCGCGGCGAAGGCCTCACACTCGTGCTGGGCTACGGGCGCCTGCTCGGGCTCCATCGACTCCACCCCTGATCGTACGTAGTCGCTCCACTTCATCAAGGACCGCCCCAGCGATCCGTTCCTTCCTGGCCCGCGGGACGTGGCGCTGCACCCCGTCAGCGGTCAGGATCGTGACCTCATTGTCCTCGGACTCGAATCCGATGCCGGCGCCGGCGATGTCGTTGATCACGATCGCGTCGAGCCGTTTGCGTTCGAGCTTGCTCCCTCCCCGGTCGACGGCGCCGTCGCCGTGCTCGGCGGCGAAGCCGACGAGCGTCTGGTCCTCGCGCCGCAGGTCGGCGAGCTCGCTCAGCACGTCCTCGGTGCGCTCGAGCTCGATGCTGGGGACCCCATCCTCCTTGTGCAGCTTGCGGTCGACAGGGCCCGCGGGGCGGAAGTCCGCGACCGCGGCGCTCATCAGCAATACATCGCAGGCGGCCAGTTCGTTTCGGCATGCGTCGGCAAGCTCGGCGGCCGTGTGGACCTCGATCATGCGAGCGCGCTGCGGTGGGTCGAGCGCCACGTTGGCGGCGATCAGCGTCACCTCGGCGCCGCGACGGGCGGCCTCGCGCGCGAGCGCGAACCCCATCCGCCCCGAGGATCGGTTGCCGACGTAGCGGACGCTGTCGATCGGTTCCCGCGTCCCGCCCGCCGTAACCAGCACGCGGAGCCCTTTCATCGAGGGCCGGGTCAGGAGCGCCTCGACCGCCTCGAGCAGCTCGGCCGGCTCGGCCAGACGCCCGATCCCCTGTTCGCCGTGTGAGGCGAGCGCCCCCTCGCCGGGTCCGATCACGGCGACGCCACGAGACCGGAGCAGCTCGAGGTTCACCTGCGTGGCCGGGTTCAGGTACATCCGGTTGTTCATCGCCGGTGCCACCGCGACCGGGCAGGCGGCGGCGAGCGCCGCCGTGCTCACGAGATTGTCGGCGTGGCCGTGGGCGAGCTTCGCCAGCGTGTTCGCGGTTGCGGGCGCGATCAGGTACACGTCCGCGCGCTCGACCAGCGCAAGATGGCTGATCGGGGCGCGCTCGGGGAGCGCCTCGCCCGGATAGGCGCCACGCGCGGGGTCGGGCTCGAACTCGCTGGTCAGCACCGGCGCGCCGGTGATCCCCTCAAACGAGGCGCGGCCGACGAACCGTTCGCTCGCCGGCGTCTGGATCACCCGCACGGCGTGGCCACGCTTGACCGCGAGCCGCGCTGCCTCCAGCGCCTTGTAGCCCGCGATGCCGCCGCTCACGCCGAGGAGCAATCGCGCCACGGCGAACGCCTACCGGTAGTGGTACTTCAGCTTGCCCTGGGCGACTTCTTCGAGCGCGATCGTGAGGTAGTTCTTCGACCGCGTCTCGACCATCGGCGGTGGGAACTCGTCGAACGTGCCCTCACCCAAGTTGTGGTAGTAGGAGTTGATCTGGCGTGCGCGCTTAGCGGCGACGATCACGCTCGCGTAGTCAGAGTCGACATGCTCGAGGAGCTTGTCGATACGGGGTGAGATCAATGCTGTTCCGTCCTTCCCAGAGGTGTGTTCGCAACAGGTTAGCGGGGGACCCCTCCGGGGCCGCACATTCCCTGCTCCTACGGAGTGCGCGCCGCTAGGGGTCCATCGCGGCGCGAACGATCTCGACCAGCTCGTCGGTTGCCTGCTCGAGCCGGTCGTTGACGACCACGTGGCCGAACTCGGGCTGGGCCTCGAGCTCGCGCTCAGCGGTGCGCAGGCGCTCGTCGACCTGCTCGGGGCTGTCCGTTCCCCGGCCAACGAGCCGAGCGCGAAGCGCGCCGCCCGGCGGCGGGGCGATGAACACGGCGACCGCGTCGGGCATCGAGGCGCGCACCTGCCGGGCGCCTTGAACCTCGATCTCGAGGACCACGCCGGCACCGGCCGCCAACCGGCGCTCGAGTTCGGAGCGCAGCGTCCCGTAACGGTTCCCCGAGTAGCTGGCGTGCTCGACGAAATCGCCGGCGCTCACGCGCGACTCGAACCGCTCAGGGGTCAGGAAGTGGTAGTCGACCCCGTCCTCCTCGCCCGGCCGCGGAGCGCGAGTGGTCGCCGACACCGACAGCTCGAGCTCGGGCACCCGCTCGAGCAGGCCGCGGATCAGCGTGCCCTTGCCGACGCCCGAGGGCCCTGTGATCACGAAGACCTTGCTAGTGGTTCCCACGGCGGAAATGTCCCATTCAAGACCGGTGGCGGGAACCACCGTGCTCCCACCGGCGACGCGGTCAGCGCCGCCGCATGAGCGCGACCAGCTCCGCCCGCTGGCGCTCGGACAGACCGCCCACGGTCTTGCTCGGCGAGATCTTGCACTGGCCCAGGATCTTGTTCACCTTCACCCGGCCGTACTTGGGTACCGCCAGCAAAAGGTCGAACACCTTGGCCGTGGCGAGGTAGTCCGGCGGCTCGAGCAGCAGCCTGTCGATCGGCTGGCGGCCCGCCTTGAGGTCACGCTTGAGCTGCGCCCGGCGGGTGCGAATATCGTTGGCACGCTGAAGCGCTTCCATGCGCTGCACCAGAGAACGCTCGGGCGCTGCCGTGGGTTTAGATAGCGATTCGGTGACCGGCGGCATGGGCGGCGACTATACATCTTGGCGCAGGCCGATCAAGACAAATGGCCCATATTCGACTCGACCTCAAGCTGAGCTAGAGCATTGTCGAGGATGGTTTCGGCAATACCCTAAGTTTGCAGGGGGTTTTTGAGCGGTACGCAAAATGTTCACAGTGCGAACATCGCGGTGATGTTGCACAACTTTGCACCGCTAGGCGCGGCCTCCTAGACGGGGGTGTTTGCGAGGAGTTCCGACAGTTCCGAAGTGACCCGGTGACCCGCCGCGGGATCACGGAAACTCTCGGTGCCGACGGCCACAAGAGTTGCGCCGGCACGCATCAGATCGAGCGCGTCTCGGCCGCTCTGCACCCCTCCCATGCCCGCGATCGGGATCTCGATCGCCTGCGCGACCGCGTGGACTTGCGCGAGCGCGATCGCTCGGACGGCCGGACCGGACATTCCGCCGGTGACCCCGCCGAGCCATGGTTCGCGCGTCTTCGGGTGCAGTGCCATGCCCCGCACGGTGTTGATCAGCGATACGCCGTCGGCGCCGGCATCCTGCGCCGCCTTGGCCACCGCCGGGGGATCGCTGGCGTTTGGTGTGAGCTTGACGATTAGCGGCTTGCCGGTCAGAGGTCTGACTCGGTGTATGAGCCTTGCGGTCTCGTCGGGGTCCGCACCCATGATCAGCCCGGTCTCGACGTTCGGGCACGACACGTTCAGCTCGAGCGCGGCCACCTCGGGGCGCTCGCCGAACGCCTCGACGAGCTCAGCCACCTCGTCGCGGCTGAAGCCCATCACGTTGACGATCAGCGGCACGGGAAGGTCCGCGAGGAACCGGAGGTCGTGCTCGAGGTAGCCACTCAGCCCCTTGTTGGGGAGGCCGATCGAGTTGATCAGCCCGCCGGCCACCTCCCACAGGCGCGGCGGCGGGTTCCCCTGCCGCGGCGCGACCGTCACCGTCTTTGACACGAACGCGGCGAACGGGAACCGCTCGAGCAGCTCGTCCCCGAACGCGCGGTGTGCCGCGATCGCGTCGAACGTGCCCGACGCGTTGATGATCGGGTGCTCGAGCTCGAGCCCGCAGAACTCGACGGTCAACGCCCCGCTCCCGGAAGTTCCGCGCCAGCGGAACTTCCAATGGAACTCGCATCAGCGAGTTCCACCGCGCCAGCGAGTTCCGCGGCGTCCAATACCGGCCCGTCGACGCATAACCGGATGTAGCCGTCGATGGTCGGCACCACGCAGCCGAAGCAGGCGCCGAACCCGCAGGCCATGCCGGACTCGAGCGCGAGCTGCGCCGGGACGCCCTGGTCGTTGCAGATTGCGCGGACGGCCTCGAGCATCGCCGGCGGCCCGCAGGCGTAGACCTCGACCTCGTCGCCGCGGTCGGCGAGCTCGTCCTCGAGCAGCTCGGTGACGAGGCCGTGGTGGCCGACGCTGCCGTCGTCGGTGGCGACTGACGCGCCTTTGAGCAGGCCCGCGCCGTGGGCATGCGACTCGTCGCGGAACCCCAGCAGCGTGGTCGCCTGGCCTCCGAGCTCGTCCTGCCAGATCGCGAGCGGGGCGATCCCGACACCGCCGCCGACGAGCAGCGGCGCGCGACCCTCGCGCGGGGGTGAGAATCCGTTTCCGAGGGGGCCCACCAGGAGGAGGCGCTCGCCGGGGAGGAGCTCGCACAGCCGCCTCGTCCCGGGGCCGACGTCCTCGATCAGGAACTGCAGCTCGCCGGCGTGTGCGCGCAGCACGCTGAACGCGCGCGGGAGGAACGGCCGCTCGCCGTCTCCCCCGCCCCAGCGCTCGGCGGCGGTCAGCATGTAGAACTGCCCGGGCCGCGGGACCGGGCCCTCGGCGTCGCGGCAGCGGATCACGACGTACGCGCCGTGCTCCTCGCGCGCGGTGACCGGCGCCGCGCGCCGCCCGAACGGCGCCGTGACGCGGGTCACTTGACCTCGCTCGCGCGGAGGTGATGGATCTCCTGAAGCGAGAGCACCTCCGGCTCGCCGCGCCGGGCGGCGGCGATCGCGCGTGCGGCCGCCATCCCTCCGGTCATCGTGGTGACGCACGGGATACCCCGGGCGATCGCGGCCGACCGGATCTCCCAGCCGTCGGCGCGCGCGCCGGTGCCGACCGGGGTGTTGATCACGAGGTCGACCTCGCCGCGCTCGATCCAGTCGACCACGTGGGGCGAGCCCTCGCCGATCTTGTTGATCGTCTCGGCCGGGATGCCCATCTTGCGGATCGCCTGCGCCGTGCCCCGGGTGGCGACGATCTCGAATCCGAGGTCGTGCAGGATCGTCGCGATGCCGGTCGCCGCCGGCTTATCGCCGTCGGCGACCGTTATGAAGGCCCGGCCGCCATTGGGAAGCTGGGCACCGGCGGCGGCCTGCGCCTTGGCGAAGGCCGTCGGGAAGTCGCGCGCGATCCCCATCACCTCGCCGGTCGAACGCATCTCGGGGCCGAGCAGCGAGTCGGCGCCGGCGAACCGGTCGAACGGCAGCACGACCTCCTTGACGCACACGTGCCCGTTGGTCGTATCCGGCGGCAGGTCGAGATCGGCGAGGCGCTCGCCGAGCAGCACCCGGCACGCGAGCTTGGCCACGGGCAGTCCGATCGCCTTCGACACGAACGGCACCGTGCGCGACGCGCGCGGGTTGGCCTCGATCACGTACAGGACGTCCTCGCGGATCGCGAACTGGACGTTGAGCAGGCCGACCACTCCGAGCGCCCGCGCGATCCCCTCGGTCTGGGCACGGATCTGCCCGAGCATCTCCGTGCCGAGCGTGTGCGGCGGGAGCACGCACGCGGAGTCGCCCGAGTGGATCCCGGCCTCCTCGACGTGCTGCATGACCCCCGCGATCCACACATCGGTCCCGTCGCAGAGCGCGTCGACGTCGACCTCGATCGAATCCTCGAGGAAGCGGTCGAGGTAGATGGTGGCTCCCGGCTCGGGCACGACGCGCCCCAGGTAGTCGGCGAGGCCGTCGACGCTGTAGACGATCTCCATCGCGCGGCCGCCGAGCACGTAGCTCGGGCGGACGAGCAGCGGGAACCCGACGTCGTGTGCCTTTTCGAGGGCGTCGTGCGGCGAGGTCGCAGTCGCGTACGGCGGCGCCTTGTAGCCGAGGTCGTCGAGCAGCGGACCAAACCGCGACCGGTCCTCGGCCAGGTCGATCGCGTCGACGCTCGTGCCCAGGATCGCGACGCCCGCCGTCTTCAGGCCGGCGGCGAGCTTCAGCGGGGTCTGCCCGCCGAACTGAACGATCACACCGGCGGGATCTTCGATCTTGCACACCGCGAGCACGTCCTCGAGCGTGAGCGGCTCGAAGTACAGCCGGTCGGAGGTGTCGTAGTCGGTCGAGACCGTCTCGGGGTTGCAGTTGATCATCACCGCGTCGCGGCCCTGCTCGCGGACGGTCTCGGCCGCATGCACGCAGCAGTAGTCGAACTCGATCCCCTGCCCGATCCGGTTCGGCCCCGAGCCGAGGATCACGACGCTCGGTCGCTCGCCCCGGTCGACCTCGTCGTCGCGGTCCCGCTCCCACGCCGAGTAGTAGTAAGGGGTGCGGGCGGCGAACTCGGCCGCGCACGTGTCGACCGACTTGTACGTGCGAACCCCTCGCTGAGCCGCGTCCGGGTCGGCCACGAGCTCGGCGAACTCACGCAGGAACCACGGGTCGATGCTCGTGCGCCGGTGAATCTCGTCGCCTGGGATGCCGCGGCGGAGCGCCTCGAGCAGATGGTCGAACCGCTCGGCGCCGGGCTGCCCGAGCGCGCTCAGCAGCGCTTCGTCGTCGTCCGGGTGGCGGGGTGTCGAGTCGAGCTCGCGCGAGCGCAGCGCCTTGGCGAACGCCTGCTTGAACGTCCGGCCGATCGCCATCGCTTCGCCCACCGACTTCATGTGGGTCGTGAGATCGGATTCGGCGCCCGGGAACTTCTCGAACGCGAACCGCGGCCACTTCACGACGCAGTAGTCGATCGCGGGCTCGAAGCTGGCTGGAGTCGCCTTCGTGATGTCGTTGGGAATCTCCTGGAGCGTGTAGCCGACCGCCAGCCGCGCCGCGATCTTCGCGATCGGGAACCCGGTGGCCTTGCTGGCGAGCGCACTCGAGCGCGACACGCGCGGGTTCATCTCGATGACCACGATCTCACCGGTGGCGCGGTCGACCGCGAACTGCACGTTGGAGCCGCCGGTCTCGACCCCGACGGCGCGGATCGCCGCGATCGCCTGGTCACGCAGCCGCTGGTACTGCTTGTCGGTGAGCGTCTGCTGGGGCGCGACGCACACGCTGTCGCCGGTGTGCACCCCCATTGGATCGAGGTTCTCGATCGAGCAGACGATCACGACGTTGTCGGCGCGGTCGCGCATCACCTCGAGCTCGAACTCGCCCCACCCGAGCACCGACTCCTCGATCAGCACCTGCGAGATCGGCGACGCCTTGAGTCCGCGGCCGACGACTCGCTCGAGCTCCGCCTCGGTGCGGACGACGCCGCCGCCCTTGCCGCCGAGCGTGAATGCGGGCCGGACGATGAACGGCAGCCCGACCTGTGCGATCGCGGCCTGTGCGTCCTCGATGGTGTGAGCGATGGCGCTGCGGGGCACGCGCAGCCCGGCCTGTCGCATCGTGTCGCGGAACAGCTCGCGGTCCTCGGCGCGTTCGATCGCGTCGTAGTCGGCGCCGATCAGCTCGACGCCGTTGCGCTCGAGCGTGCCGTCCTCGTGCAGCGCCTTGGCCAGGTTGAGCGCGGTCTGTCCGCCGAGCGTCGGCAGCAGCGCGTCGGGTTTTTCGCGCTCGATCACCTGCCGCACCGGGCCGGCGAGGAGCGGCTCGATGTAGGTGGTGGTCGCGACCTCGGGGTCGGTCATGATCGTCGCCGGGTTGGAGTTGACGAGCACGACCTCGTACCCCTCGTCCATGAGAACCCGGCAGGCCTGGGTGCCCGAGTAGTCGAACTCGGCGGCCTGGCCGATCACGATCGGGCCCGACCCGATCAACAGGATCTTGTGGAGGTCGTCTCTACGCGGCACGCCTGATCTCGTTCACGAAGCGGTCGAACAGGTGGAGCGCGTCGTTCGGTCCCGGACCGGCCTCGGGGTGGTACTGCACCGTCGCGCCCTGGACGTCTTTGAGGGCGAGCCCTTCGACGGTCCGGTCGTACAGGTTGATGTGAGTGAGCTCGGCGACGCCGAAGTCGGTGTCCCAGCGCACCGCCTCGTCTCCGTCGATGGTTCTCAACGAGTTCGGGCCGAGGACCGCGAAGCCGTGGTTCTGGCTGGTGATCTCGACGATCCCCGTCGTCAGGTCCTTGACCGGGTGGTTGGCGCCGTGGTGGCCGAACGGGAGCTTGTACGTGTCGAGGCCGACCGCGCGGCACAGCAGCTGATGGCCGAGGCAGATCCCGTAGACGGGGCGCTTGCCGATTAGCTGCTTGACGGTCTGGACGACGTAGTCGAGCGACGCCGGGTCGCCGGGACCGTTGGCCAGGAAGATCGCGTCGGGGTCGTTCGTCAGCAGATCGTCCGGGGTCGCCGTGGACGGGTGAAGCTCGACGGTGACGCCGCGCTCGGTGAGGTTTCGGACGATCGAGCTCTTGACGCCAGTGTCGATCATGGCGATCCTGGGTCCATCGGCGATTCGAGGCCGGCTTGCGCCCAGCCCAGGATCGCTTGCGAGTTCGCCTAACGGCGAACTCGGGACCGGGTTCAAGACGATCAGTTTCTTTGTCCCCACGTCCCGGACGAGGTCACGGCCGGCCATATCGGGCTCAGCCTCGATCAGCTCGCGCGCTTGTTGCTCGGCCAGCGCCGCCGGGAACACGCCGCCGCGCATCGCGCCGCGGTCGCGGATGTGGCGGACGAGCGCGCGCGTGTCGACGTCGGTGATCGCGGGAATAGCCTGGCTGGCCAGCCAGCTGAGCCAGCCCTGGGTCCTTGCGGGCGCGTTCGTGTGGTCGACCGCCGCGCGCATGATCGCCGCCCGCGCGTGGACGCGGTCGGACTCCATCGCCTCGTCCGAGACGCCGTAGTTGCCGATCTGCGGGTACGTGAACGTGATCAGCTGGCCGGCGTAGCTTGGGTCGGTCATCGCCTCCTGGTAGCCGGCCATCGAGGTCGTGAACACGATCTCGCCGACCGCGCGACCTTGCGCTCCGCACGCGAGCCCGTCGTAGCGGGCCCCGTCCTCGAGCAGTACGTAGGCGGTGGCGTCGGTCACGAAACCGCCGGGGTGTGCGCGCGCATCCGTTCCCTGAACGCCACGGTCCCAGCCGCGAGCGTCAGCCGCACCCTGCCCTGGAGCATCCGTCCGTGGAAGCAGCAGTTCTCCGAGCGGCTGAAGTAGCCCTCGGCGCCGACGTCGAAGCGCGCGTCAAGATCGACCAGGCACAGGTTGGCCGGGCATCCGGGCTCGATTCTCGGGACCGGCAGTCCGTACAGGGCGGCGCCGGCCGACATCCGCTCGACGACGATCTCGAGCTCGAGCTCGCCGGGCAGCACGAGCTCGGTGAACAGCGCCGCGAAGGCCGTTTCGAGGCCGGTCGTGCCCATCGGAGCCTCCTCGAACGGCACCTCCTTCTCGTGGATCGCGTGCGGAGCGTGATCGGTCGCGACGCAGTCGATCAGGCCGCTCCGTAGCGCCGCGACAAGCGCGCGACGGTCGCGTGTGGCGCGCAGCGGCGGGTTCATCTTGAACCGGCTGTCGAGCGTGCGGACCATGTCGTCGGTGAGCGTCAGGTGGTGCGGGCAGACCTCGGCGCTGACGCGGATGCCCTGGCTCTTGGCCTGCTCGAGCGCCTCGACGGACTCGACGCACGACAGGTGCTGGAAGTGAACGCGGGCGTCCTCGTAGCCGGCGAGCGCAGCATCACGCGCGACCATCGTCGACTCCGCGAGCGACGGGATCCCGGCGATGCCGAGCCTGGCCGACACCGCTCCCTCGTGCATGGCGCCGTCGCCTGAGAGCCCCGGGTCCTCTTCGTGGAGCGCGACCACCCCGCCGCACAGCCGCTGGTACTGGAGCGCCTTGCGGAGCGTTCCCGCGTGCACGACCGGCTTGCCGTCGTCGGTGAATCCGAGCGCACCGGCGTCGCGGAGCTCGGCCATCTCGGTCAGTTCGTCGCCCTTCAGGCTTCTCGTGATCGCGGCCAGGAACCCGACGGGTATTTGTGCCTGGCGCGTGGCGGATTCGATCAGCGACCTCAGGACCGCGGCATCGTCGACGACCGGGTCGGTATTGGGCATTGCGATCACCGCGCAGAATCCGCCGGCCGCTGCGGCGGCCGTGCCGGTCTCGAGGTTCTCCTTGTACTCCTGGCCGGGCGTGCGCAGGTGGACGTGCGGGTCGACGAACCCGGGGAACGCGTGCAGGCCCTGGGCGTCGATGGTGTCGCCGTCCTGGGGCGCCTCGAGGGATCCGGGCCCGCCGAGCTCGGCGATGTGCCCGTTCTTGATGAGGATGTCGCGCGGCTCGTCGAGCCCGGTGCGCGGATCGAGCACGTGGGCGCCGGCGATCAGCAGCTCGGCGGGCTCGGCCGCTCGGTGGAAGAGGCGCTTGGTCTCGCTCATCACGCCACCGCCGCCAAGCTTGGTGCCCCGACCAGTAACTCGTAGAGGACCGCCATCCTCACCGCCACCCCGGCTCTCACCTGCGCTCCGATCAGCGCTTGCGGCGAGTCGATCGCCTCTCCGGACAGCTCGACGCCGCGGTTGACCGGCCCGGGGTGCATCAGCAGCTGACCCGGGCGCAGTCGCTCGGTGGTGATCTGGTAGCGCTGGGCGTACTCGCGCAGCGAGGGCACGAACGAGTCGCGCATCCGCTCCTGCTGCATCCGCAGGACGTACACGACGTCGGCCTCGTGCAGGTTGTCCAGGGTGGTGGCCGATTCGCAACCGAGCGCCTCGATCTCACGCGGGATCAGCGTCGGCGGCCCGCACACGGTGACGGCCGCGCCCATCTGCGTAAACGCGAGGATGTCCGAGCGCGCAACCCGCGAGTGGAGCACGTCGCCGACGATCCAGATGTTGGCGCCGTCGAGCGAGCCGAGCCGGCGCCGCAGCGTGAACACGTCGAGCAGCGCCTGCGTCGGGTGCTCGCGCTTGCCGTCGCCGGCGTTGATCACCGCCGCCGGGGTCCAGCGCGCCACCAGCCCGGCCGCGCCGGCGTGGGGCGAGCGGATCACGATCGCCGCCGGGTCATAGGCCGACAGCGTCTGGATCGTGTCCTTGAGCGACTCGCCCTTGTCGACGGCAGATCCCTGCGACCGGATCGAGACCACGTCGGCGCTGAGCCGCTTGGCCGCGAGCTCGAAGCTCGAGCTGGTGCGGGTGCTGGACTCGTAGAACAGGTTGACGATCGTGCGGCCGCGGAGCGCCGGTACCTTCTTGATCTCGCGGCCGGAGACCTCGTCGAAGGATTCGGCGCGGTCGAGGATCCGCTCGATCGAGGCACGATCGAGATCGTCGATCGAGAGCAGATGCCGTCCGATTCGATTCATGCCGCCGCCTTTGCCGGTTCGGGAGCAGGTCCGATGTTCACTTCGTCTTCGCCGTCGACCTCCTCGACGCATACGTACACACGCTGGTCCTGCGAGGTCGGGATGTTCTTGCCCACGTAGTCGGGGCGGATCGGCAGCTCGCGGTGGCCGCGGTCGATCAGCACCGCCAGCTGAACCCGCGCCGGCCGGCCGTAGTCGAAGATCGCGTCGATCGCCGCCCGCACCGTGCGGCCGGTGTAGAGCACGTCGTCGACGATCACGATCGTCTTGTGGTCGACGCGGAAGTCGAGGTGCGTGGCGTGGACGACCGGCGCGCCAGGGCGCGTGGCCAGGTCGTCGCGGTAGAAGGCGATGTCCACGTCGCCCAGCGGCACGTTCGGTTCGAGCAGTTCGCTCGTCAGCGCCTGCAGCCGCTTGGCCAGCACCGCGCCGCGACGGTGGATCCCGACGAGCGCCACCGCGCCGTCCGGGTTCTTTTCAACAATCTCGTGTGCGATCCGCACCAGCGTGCGGCGCATGTCATCGCGGTCGAGCACGACCGTTGCCATCTCAACGCGCTCCTTCCTGGCCTCACTGGACCGGGTTAAAGGGGCCGACTCGAACGAGGGTAACAGTGGTGGCGGTCGGACGGTGCCGGTGGTCGGTGGTCCCGATTCGGTGGCGGGCCTATCGGTGGTGGCGGCGCGGTGCGTTTTTTTCGGCGGGCACCTGAAGAGGGTGGTTGGGATGCCGACCGGGCCGCTTCCTCGCGGGCGGAGGGCAAGGGCATCCGGCTGGAGGCGCCGACCTGCATAACCTGACAATCGAGCACGATCGGCGTGACCGTGGCGTACTACGCATGCGCCACATGCGTAAGATGCCACTCTCCCTCGGTCCGGCGTCAAATGTCAGGTTATGCATGATCCGCCGATCCGCCGCGCGCTGCTCGACCAGCCCCGGCCCCTTACAGGTGCCCGCCGTTAAAGAAGCCGCGGCACCCTCGCGCCGGCAGCCCACCTACGCCGCCGACAGCCGCACGTACAGCACGTGCGCCAGCTCTGCGTGCACGATGTCGCGCTCGTACTCGAACCCGGCCTTCTCCATCACCCGCCGCGACGCAACATTGTCTGGAAGCGTGAACGCGACGATCCGCCGCAGCCCGAGCTGCTCGAAGCCGACCTCGATGCACGCGAACGCGAGCTCTGTCGCGAGCCCTTGACCCCAGCGCTCGGGAATGATCGCCCAGCCGGCCTCGACGTCGTGCAGGCCCGCGGTGAACGTGTACTGCAGGCCGCCGCGTCCAACCGCCTCCCCGGTCTCGCGGTCGCGGATCAGCCACGTGCCGAAGCCGTGGCGGTCCCAATGGTCGACCTTGGCGGCGAGCGCATCGATGATCTCGGCTTCGCTCGGTGCCGTCGGCCGGGACCAGAGCGTGGCGCCGACGCGGGGGTCGCAAAGCAGCCGACACTCCTCGGGCGCGTGCTCGACGCGCAGGCGCTCGAGCACCAGGCGCTCGGTCTCGAGCCGCTCGATCGTGCCGGTGCTCATCCCGCCGTGTCCGCCATCGCCGCCGCCTCCTCGTCTTCGGTCGGCTGGCGGCCCTCCCACCGGATGAGCTCGGGCTCGCCCCGCTCGGGGAACGGGATCTCGATCGAGTCGAAGTCGCGCGGGAGTACGGTCCGCGGGAAGATCGCGCGGGCCTCGTCGCGGATGAGGCTGACCGGGTAGCGGATCGAGAGGTGCGTGAGCGCGAGCATCGTCACGCCGGCGTCCCGGGCGAGTGTGGCCGCCTGGGCCGCGGTCGAATGGCCGGTCTCGGCCGCCCGGTCGTGCTCCTCCTCGGCGAACGTCGCCTCGTGCAGTAGCAGGTCGGCCTCGTGGCTGGCGATCTGGAGCGTTTCGCAGGGCGAGGTGTCCCCCGAGATCACGACCTTACGTCCCGCGCGCGGGGGCCCGAGCACCTGCTCCGGGCGAACGCCCCGGACCGCCTCGCCCCGCTGCAGTTGCCCGAACTCGGGTCCCTCGACCACGCCGAGCGCGGTCGCGGTCTCCGGATCGAACTCCCCGGGCCGCTCGTCCTCGTAGATCACGTACCCGAACGCCGGCCCGCCGCGATGCGCCACGGGCACCGGCGCGATCGTGTAGCCGTCGCGAGGCAGCAGGTCACCGGGGGCGAGCTCGATCAGCTCGAGCTCGTAGCGGACCCGGCCCACCGCTCGCAGCGCGAACGTGAGCAGCTCGCGCAGGCCAGGCGGTCCGTGGATCGCGAGCGGGCGCTCGCGCGCGCGCAGGTCAAACGTCTTCAGCAGCCCGGGCAGCCCCAGCCAGTGGTCGGCGTGGTAGTGAGTCAGGAAGATCTCGCTAAGGTCGGGCAGCCCGCCCGATTGCACGAGCTGGCGCTGCGTCCCCTCGCCGCAGTCGAACAGGACGCGGTCGCTCCCGCGACGCGCCAGCACCGCCGGCAACCCGCGTCGCGCGGTCGGAACCGAGCCGCCGGTGCCGGCGAAGAAAACCGAGAGGTCCACCGCGCCCAGTCTGTCAGCCGAGCCCGATGAGCTCGAACGCCACCTGCCCGCCCGCCACGGTGGCGATTCCCATCGTGTGGCTCGGCGCGCGCCGGCGCTCGGTCGGGCTGCCCGGATTGAAGATCTGAAACCCGTCCGAGTCCCGCTCGTGAAGCGGAATGTGCGAGTGCCCGAACACCACCGCGTTCGCATCAGGAAACCGCCTGCGAAGGCGGGCCAGCCGTCCCTTGGCGGGCCCCGCGTCGTGAACGAGCCCGATCGCGACCCCGCCGGGTTGCACCGTCGCCTCCGCCGGCAGCGCCGCGCTCACCTCGCCGTCGTCGACGTTGCCGTGGACCGCGACCACGGGCCCGTAGGCCTCGAGCCGCCTGAGCACCGACAACGTGATCACGTCGCCGGCGTGGAGGATCAGATCCGCGGACCGGAGGCGCTCGATGCACTCCTGGGGGAGCCGCCGGGTGCCGCGCGGCAGGTGCGTGTCCGAGATGACGGCGATCTGCACGGTAAGCTGCTCCTGATCCGAGATGGTCCTCGGAAACTAAGGCGCCCGTAGCTCAGGGGATAGAGCGCTCGCCTCCGGAGCGAGAGGTCGCAGGTTCAAATCCTGCCGGGCGCGCTACGCAGCAGTCGCGACCTCGCGCAGCACCGCCAGCGCGGCTCGCTCGATCCGCGACACCTGCATCTGACTGCATCCGATGATCGGGCCGACGTCCGCTTGCGAGAGACCGTGGAAGTAGCGGAGCCTCAAGATCAAGGCCTCGCGCGCGGGCAGTCGTCGGAGTGCGTCGGGCAGCCAGTCGTGCTCGCCGTCGGACGGTGCGGGAAGCAGGTCGAGCAGTTCGGTGTCGCCCTCCTCCGTCGTCGGAACGTTGAGGGATAGAGGGGTCGGATGGTTGCCCTGCTCCCAAAGCGTCCGAGAGAGCCCACTGCGGATCTGGCGTCCGCGCCGGATCGCGCCTTCGATCCGTACGACGGCGTATGCGGTGAAGCTCCCGCGGCCGGGCTGGAACGCACGGCCCGCCAGGATCAGGCCCCAGAAGGCGTCCGAACGGGTGTCGTCCGGATCCTCCCGTCCCCAACGGCAACGCTTGTGCGCGATCCTCTCAGCGAGGCGAACGTGACTCTCTACGAGGCGCGACCGCTCGGCATCGAGCGCCCACTCATCCGCCCCAGGGCACCAGACAACGGCTTGCATGTGACTGTGGCTCCAAATCGAAAGTCGGGCCGCGGACACCGGCACGGGCTCTGCGACCTTGTGGACAGGCAGATGGTGTCTCGGTGCGCGCGCGGTGGGACTTCAGTCCTGTGTGCGAAATGGCACAGCTTTCGACTCTCGGTCTAACGCCCTATTCGGAGGTCCGCTCGTGCGCTTGCATGATTGTGAGTCCGCTCACACGCATCCGTGCGTTAGCCGCGGCTTAGGTCAGACGCGTCGAGCGCCTTGACCTCGGTTATCCGACGAGAGCCTTGGGTAGACGCGATAGCAGTGAAGGTTCTCGTCGTCACCAGCGAGCCGATCAGCGCACCGCAACTCCGGGACGCGCTCGGCACCGACACCGACCCCACCGATGCGGAAGTCATGGTTGTGGCGCCCGCGTTCTCTGAGAGTGCGCTGCGCTTCTGGATGTCGGACGCCGACGAGGCGATCGCCAAGGCGGACAAGGTCCGCCGGATCAGCGTCGCGAAGCTAGGCGACGCCGGCGTGGCCTCGAGCGGCGACACCGGCGAGGGCGATCCGGAGACGGCGATCGAGGACGCGCTCAAGACGTTCGGCGCCGACAGGATCGTGGTGTTCACCCACGAACCCGGCGATCTGCGCTACCGCGAGGACCTCGATCTCGACGAGCTCGCCGACCGGTTCGCGCTGCCCGTCGACCACGCGATCATTTAGTCCTCGGCGAGCCGGCGCAGCAGCGACTTGGCGTTGGCGGGAGCGAAGCCCCGCCAGTCGTTGTTGAAGTAGGCGAACACCGGCTCTCGCCGGCGCCATTGCGCGATCCGACGCGCCCACGCCTCGATCTCTGTTGACGAATAATTTCCGGCGCGACCCCGAGACCCGTAGTGGAAGCGAACGAACCGCCAGGAGGCCGTGGCGTCGAGCGTCTGGAACGGCCGCTCGGGGTGGTCGCCGATCACCAGCGCGACCTCGCGCGATCGCAGCGCGTCCAGCACCTTCGGGGCGAACCAGCTCGCGTGGCGGAACTCGATCGCGTGCCTGCCGGGCGGCAGCAGCTCGAGCCAGCCATGCAGGCGGGCGTCGTCGCGATGGAAGTTCTCGGGCAGCTGCCACAGCACCGGCCCGAGCTTGCCGGCGTCGATCATGGGCGACAGCGGCTCGTAGAAGCGCTCGATCCCCTCGGCGATGTCGACCAGCCGCTTGACGTGGCTCAGGTACCGGCTCGCCTTGACCGCGAACAGGAACCCCGGCGGGGTCTGCTCGACCCATCCGGCGACCGCGTCGCGGCGCGCGAGCCGGTAGAACGTGGAATTCACCTCTACGGTGTCGAACACCGATGCGTAAATCTCGAGCCAGCGGCGTTTTGGGACGCGCTCTGGGTACAGGCCCCCGCGCCAATCGTCGTACATCCAGCCCGAGCAGCCGATGCGTACCGGCTTCATCGGCTGGGTAGGGGCCGGAGAGGATGACTGCCGTGCCAGCCGAATACCCGCCAGCCCCGGTCCCGCCGCGCCCCTCCCTGACGAACCTGCGCCAGTCCGTCCAGGAATGCCGGGCGTGCGATCTGTGGGAGACCGCCACGCAAGCCGTGATGGGAGAAGGGCCTCGTCACGCCGAGCTGATGCTCGTGGGCGAGACGCCGGGCGATCGCGAGGATCTCGAGGGACACCCGTTCGTCGGACCCGCCGGAGGCGTGCTCGATCGTGGGCTGAAACGCGCCGGCATCGCGCGCAAGGACGTCTACCTCACGAACGCCGTCAAGCATTTCCGCTACAAGCTTCGGGGGAAGCGGCGGATCCATCAGACGCCCGACCGTTGGGAGGCGAAGGCCTGCCTCCCGTGGGTGCAGGCCGAGATCAAATTGGTGCGCCCGCGCGCGCTCGTGTGCCTGGGAGCGGTCGCGGGGCAGTCGCTGCTCGGGCCGCAGGTCCGGATCGGTCGCGACCGGGGTAAGCGGTTCGAATCCGACTTGGCCGACCTCGTCACGCTGACCACCCATCCGTCGGCGATCCTGCGTGCCGACGACGACGAGCGCGACCGGGCGATGGACATGTTCGTCTCAGATCTGACCGAGGTGGCGGAGTGGCTGAGCGCAAAGTAGTCGTCGTCACCGGCGCCTCGGGGGGCGTCGGGCGAGCGGTCGCCCGCGAGTTTGCCAAGCACGGCGCAGCGGTCGGGCTGATCGCCCGGGGGCGCGCCGGACTCGACGGCGCCGCGAGCGAGGTCTCCGACCTCGGCGGGGTGTCCTACGCCCACCAGGCCGACGTCGCGGAGTTCGACGAGGTGAGCGCCGCCGCCGCCGCGATCGAAGAGCGCCTCGGACCGATCGACGTGTGGATCAACAACGCGATGACGACCGTGTTCGCGTTCCTCGACGACATCGACCCCCACGAGTACGAGCGCGCGACCCGGGTCACCTACCTGGGAGCCGTGTGGGGAACCAAGGTCGCGCTTGCTCGGATGCTGCCCCGCGACCGCGGCACGATCGTCCAGGTCGGCTCGGCGCTCGCCTACCGGGGGATCCCGCTCCAGGCACCGTACTGCGGCGCCAAGCACGCGATAAAAGGCATGTTCGAGTCGCTGCGGTGCGAGCTCCGTCATCGCGGCTCGAGCGTCCACGTGACGATGGTCCAGCTGCCCGGGATGAACACGCCCCAGTTCGACCACTGCCTGAGCAAGATGCCACGCCACCCGATGCCGGTGCCGCCGATCTTCGAGCCCGAGGTCGCGGCGCGGGCGATCTACTGGGCCGCGCACCACCGCCGGCGCGAGCTGTACGTCGGCCTTCCGACGGTCTACACGATCATCGGCAACAAGCTCGCGCCGTGGCTGGCCGAGCGTTACCTGGCGAAGACCGCGGTGGACGGCCAGCAGACCGGCGAGCGATTCGACGGCACGGCGGCCGCGAACCTGTTCGAGCCGGTCGACGACGACCACGACGAGGGTGCCCGCGGGGTCTTCGACGACCAGGCCCACCACCGCAGCGAACAGGCTTGGCTCAGCCGGCACCGGCGCGCGTCGGGGCTGGTTGCTGCCGCCGCCTCGGGCGGCGCCGCTGCTCTGCTGACGCGCCGGCGCGCTTGAGGTCCAGGCGCTCGGCCAGGCGCGAGGCGAGCGCCATGATCGTGAGCGCCGGGTTGGCCGACCCCTGCGTCGGCATCACGCTCCCGTCGGCGATGAACAGGTTCGGCACCTCCCAGCATCGATGATCGCCGTCGACCACGCTCTGCTCGGGGCCTGCGCCCATCCGGCACCCGCCGACGAGATGGGCGTAGCGGTCCACGACGAGAACGTCCTCGGCCCCGCCGGCCTCGAAGATGTCGTGCAGGATCTGCTTTGCGAACGCGATGTTCTTGCGGTCGTTCTCGCACTGCGAGTAGTCCATGCGCGCGACCGGAGTGCCGTTGCGGTCGGTTACGCCAGGCACCACCGTCACCCGGTTGTCGGGCCGCGGGAGCAGCTCGGACAGGATCCCAAGCGTGTACCAGTGGTTGTAGTCGCGCATGTATTCGCGGAGCGCCTTCCCCCAGTGGCCGTGGCCGAGCACGTGGTTGGCGTGCTCGATCGGCAGCGGGCCGACGGTCTGGATCGAGAAACCGCGCGCGAAGTCCCGCCTGAGGTCGGTCTCGTAGAACTGCTCTGAGGAGATCTCCGGCGGCGGCGCCTTGTACATCCGCATCTCCTCCGGAAAGCGCCCGGCGATCTGAGGCGCGCCCTGGACCATCACGTAACGCCCGACCTGGTCGTTGCCGTTGGCGAGACCGTGGGGAAAGCGGCGGCTGGTCGAGTTGAGCAGCAGGCGCGGAGTCTCGATCGAATAGCCCGCGACCGCGACGGCATCGGCGCGCTGGAACCGCTCGCGGCCCTCGCTCATGTACCTGACGCCGGTCACGGTGCCGCTCGCGTCGTCGACCTCGATGTCGATCGCCATGCAGTCCGCGCGGATCTCCGCGCCGTGCTCGATGGCGTCGGGGATGTGGGTCACGAGCGGCGACGCCTTCGCGTTGACCTTGCATCCCTGCAGGCAGAACCCGCGGTAGATGCAATGGGGCCGGTTGCCGAACGCCCCGTTAGTGATTCCTACGGGGCCGACCCGCATCTCGATCCCGAGCTTGCGCGCGCCGCCCCGGGCCACCTCGGCACCGCCGGCGACCGGGTGCGCGGTGTGCGGATAGCGGTGCGGGTCGCCCCACGGCCAGTAGTCGCCCGCCACCGGCAGCTCGAGCTCGAGCCGCTCGTAGTGCGGCTTCAGGTCGTCGTATGAGATCGGCCAGTCCGCCCCCACGCCGTCGCGCTTGTACACCTCGAAGTCGGACGGGTGGAAGCGCGGGCAGTAGCCGGCGTAGTGGACCATCGAGCCGCCGACGCCGTGGCCGCAGTTGTTCTTGCCGAGCTCGACCGGGTCCGATCCGCCGATGATCCGGTCCTCGGTCCAGTACAGCCGGTGCGAGCCCGCCTCGTCCGACACCCAGTCCTCGTCCGGATCCCAGAACGGTCCGGCCTCGAGCACGACCACCTTCCACCCGCGGCGCGCGAGCCGCTGCGCGAGCGTCCCGCCGCCCGCGCCGGCGCCCACGATCACCAGGTCGACCGGATAGCCGTCGTCGTAGTGAGCCATCCGCTCCCGCGGAACGGCGCGCCGGTGGACGTCGAGCAGGAACGCCGAGTCGTTCTCCGGCGGGCGAAGCGCGCCTCGCGCCAGCGTACGCAGGTTGTGGCGCAGGCTCATCCTCCGCTCCCGACGGAATCGGCGCTAGCCGATTCCGCGGAATCGGCGCCAACCGAACTCCCAACGGAATCGGCGCCAGTCGATTCCGCGCGTTCCCAATTCTCGCGCTGACCGGCGCCGATGCGCGCGTAACCGCGCGGGTACGCCGGCCCGCCGAACCCGATCTCGTTCCACGCCCACGGGTGCGAATAGAACGCGCTCAGGATCGCGCGCGTCACCACCTTCCAGGCGCGCGCCGCCGGAAGCTCGTCCCACACCTCACCGTGGAGGTCGCCTTCAGCGAACGCCTCGACAACGAGCTCCTGGACCTCGAGCGCCGCATTGAGGAAGTCGACGGCGCCGTGCTGCCGGGCCGCCGCGTCGAGCCCGAGCGCGACCCGCCGCCAGGTCTCGGGATCGTCGGGCATGTCCTCATAACGAAAGCCGTCGAGCTCGCCGGCGAACAGCTTGGCGTCGACCATGTTGAGCACCGGAATCTTCGGCTCGCCGGCCTGCGCAAGGACGAGATCGCAGAACGCTCCCAGCGTCAGCGCTTCTGCGGCGGTAAAGAAGCGGATCGGCGGGATGTTCTGCACCCGGTCGAGCACGAGGCGCCGGGTGACGTCGTCCCAATGATCGGCCTCGTCAAGGACGTCGTAGTCGGGGTAGCGGCCGCGCATCTGCGGCGTCACCCCATTGCGCTGCTGGGGAGCGTCCGAGGACATTCAGTGTTCGCGCCCGAACACGGCCGCTGCCAGCCCGAGGCCGCCGACCAGCGCAAGCGAGCCCGGCGCGAGCAGCGGCGGTCCCATCACGATGTTGAATAGCGGCTCGTCGAACCCTCCGGGCTTCCGTGCGACTCCCCGTACGTGGGTGACCACTCCGATCAGCCCGTCGAGGCAGTACAGCGCCGACACCGCCGGCAACACGGTCTTCGCGGCGCGCTCGGAGCGCACTCCCGCGAGGCCGGCCGCGGTCAACGCCGGCGACAGCGCCACCGGCGTCCACATCCACTTGTCGCCGAACGACCCCTTGAAGTGCTCGAAGTAGATCTCGAGCCCGAGCGGGAGCGCGCTGAGCGCGGTGACCGCGGCGAGCGTCCGCTGCATCCGGCCGTTGCGAACGTTGTCCCACCAGCGACTACGCCGCATAGCGCTCCGCCTCTCCTCGCTTGAGCTCGAGTCCGTTCCCAGGGCGCTCGAGATCGGGTATGAGTGCGCCGTCGACCGGATCGACCACACCGTCGAACAGCATGTGCTCGATCCGTACGTGGTCGTGGAAGTACTCGAGGTGGACGAAGTTCTCGAGCGCCATCGCCGGGTGGAGATGGATCGACGGCCCGCAGTGGAGCGACAGCGGCACGCATTGGGCGCGACACAGCGCCCCGACGCGCAGCAACTCGGTGATGCCGGCGCAGCGGGTCACGTCGGCCTGGAGCACGTCGAGCGCGCCGGCGTCGAGCATCCGCTTGAAGTAGACGGCGTCGTAGCCGTACTCGCCGGCCGCGATCTCCATGCCCGCGGGCGCCCGGTCGCGGAGGAGCCGGAGTCCTTCCAAATCGTCGGATGACACGGGCTCCTCAAACCAGCTCACCCGAGCGTCGTCGGCGAACCGCCCCGCGAGGTCGAGGGCCTGCTTACGCGAGTAGGCACCGTTGGCGTCGACGAACAGGCGAGCCTTCGGGCCGATCGCCTCGCGGGCGAGCCTCACCCGCTCGGGATCCTCGTCTGGGACCGAGCCCACCTTCATCTTGACGCGCGGGATCCCGTCCTGGACCCAGCCGGCGAGCTGCGACGCGAGGCGCTGCGGCGAGTACGCGGTGAACCCTCCCGAGCCGTACACCGGGACCCGATCCCGGGCCATCCCGAGCAGACCGCACAGGGGCAGTCCCAGCAGGCGCGCCTTCAGGTCCCAGACCGCCAGGTCGACCGCCGCGATCGCCATCGAGGTGATCCCGGGCCGGCCGAGGTTCCGGGTCTGCTCCACCATCGCCGCCCACGCCTCCTGCGGCGCCATCGCGTCGCGGCCGTGGACGACCCCGGCGAGCTTGGAGGCGATCAGCTTCGCGGTCGAGACGTCGGCGTACGTGTAGCCGAGGCCGGACTCCCCGCCGCCGCGGGCGTGCACGACGACGATCGTGGTCGCGTCCCACGCGAGCGTGCCGTCCGCCTCGGGGGCGTCGGTCGGAATCGTGTAGGCGCCGACCTCGAGCTGCTCGACGGGAGCCTGCGCCCGGACAGCGGTCGCGGTCATCGTCCCGGAAGGAATTCTTCGACCTTCTGCTTGAACGACTGCCTGACGATGTCCTTGGCGTCAGGATCGCCGGCGAGCAGAGCGGAGCTGAGCGCTTTGGCCTGCTCGATCGTGATGTGGGGCGGCAGCGGCGGGACCGAGGGATCGGTTACAGCCTCGAGCACGACTGGTCGGTCCGAGCTCAGCGCCTCGTCCCAGGCAGGGCCGACCTGCTCGGCCGTGTCCACGCGGATGCCCCTCAGCCCAAGCAGCTCCGCGTAGCGCGCGTACGGGAAATCCGGGAGATCCTGGGACCCCTCGAATTTCGCGTCCCCTTCCATCGCGCGCTGCTCCCAGGTCACCTGGTTGAGGTCGCGGTTGTTGAGGACGAGCACGACCAGCCGCTGGTCGCGCCACTGATCGCGGTACTTCGCGATCGTGATCAGCTCGTTGATCCCGTTCATCTGCATTGCGCCGTCTCCGACCAGCGCGAACACAGGCCTCGATGGATACGCGAACTTGGCGGCGATCGCGTACGGGACGCCCGGTCCCATCGTCGCCAGCGTGCCCGACAGCGACGCCATCATCCCCTTGCGGAGCTTGACGTCGCGCGCGTACCAGTTCGCGGAGGACCCCGAGTCCGAGCTGATGATCGCGCCGTCCGGCAACCGCTTGGATAGCTCGTGGAAGACGAGCTGCGGATTGATCGGGTCCGCCGTGAGCTCGGCGCGATGCTCCATCAGGTCCCACCACTCGCTCACCTCGCCCTCGATCTTCTCGCGCCACGAGCGGTCCTCTTTACGCCGGAGGCGGGTGATCAGCGCCCTCAGCGTCTCGGCGCTGTCGCCGATGAGGTTGACCTCCATCGGGTAGCGGATCCCGATCATCTTGCCGTCGATGTCGATCTGCACGCCGCGGGCGTCGCCCTCCTCGGGCAGGAACTCCGAGTACGGGAAGCTCGAGCCGACCATCAGCAGCGTGTCGCACTCCTGCATCAGCGTCCAGCTCGGCTTGGTCCCGAGCAGGCCGATCGAGCCGGTCACATAAGGAAGCTCGTCGGAGAGAACGGCCTTGCCGAGCAACGCCTTGGCCACCCCGGCGCCGAGCAGATCGGCGACCTGCGCCACCTCTTCGGAGGCGTGCAGCGCGCCCTGTCCGACCAGCATCGCGACGCGCTCGCCCGCGTTCAGGATCTCGGCCGCCCGGTCGAGGTCCTCGTCGTGGGGGAGGATCCGCGGCGGCTGGTATCCCGGGCCCGAGTGGACCGTGCCATGCGCATGCGGCGGTTGCGGCACCGCGTCGGCTTCCTGCACGTCGTTGGGGATGATGATCGCGGTGACCGTGCGCTCCGAGAGCGCGATCCGGATGGCCCGGTCGATGAGGTGGCGAATCTGGGTCGGGGCCATGGCGACCTCGACGTACTCATGCGCGACGTCCTTGAACAGGCTGTTCAGGTCGACTTCCTGTTGGTAGTTGCCGCCGATGCCGGCGCGGGCCTGCTGGCCGACAATCGCCACCACGGGCTGGTGGTCGAGCTTGGCGTCGTAGAGACCGTTCAGCAGGTGGATCGCCCCGGGTCCCGAGGTGGCCAGACAGACCCCGACCTCGCCGGTGAATTTGGCGTGCGCGCAGGCCATGAAAGCGGCCATCTCTTCGTGGCGCACCTGTGTGAACTCCGGTCCCTCCCCGTCGCTCAAGCGGCTGAAGGCACCGATGATTCCGTTGATCCCGTCACCCGGGTATCCGTAGATGCGCTTGATCCCCCAGGTGCGCAGGCGCTCCAGGAGATAGTCGCCGACCGTGTCACTCATGCCGTTCTCAGTCCTTTCCTCGCAGGCCTCCCCTATCGACTCTCCTACCCACCGCCAACGCCGACTAACTGGCGCCGTCCGGTGCCTCACAGATCGTCCCGGCCGCTCCCGAGAGCCACCGCGGCATTGATGTGAGCGAGATGGGTGAGGCCCTGCGGGAAGTTCCCCAGGAGCGCGCCGGTCCGGGGGTCCACCTCCTCGGAGAACAGTCCGAGGTCGTTGCTGCGGCCAACCGCCTGGTCGAAGATCGCCCGCGCGTCGTCCGGATCGCCGGCCCGGGCCAGGCATTCGGCCAGCCAGAACGAGCAGCACAAGAACGCGCCCTCGTTGGCCTCGAGCCCGTCCTCGCGCCGGTAGCGGTAGAGGAGCCCGTCGCCGGCGTCGAGTTCCTCCCGCACCGCTGCGATCGTGCGCAGCAGCCGCTCGTCGTCCCATGCGACGTACTCCACCGTCGGCAGCAGGAGCAGGGCGGCGTCCATGTCGCTGCGCCCGAACGACTGGACGTAGACGCCGCGCTTCGAGTCGTATCCGCGCCGCTCGATCGTGTCTCGGACTTCGTCGCGCACCCGCTTCCACCGCCGGACGGGGGCGCGCCGCATGCACTCGTCAGCGAGCCGGATGCCGCGGTCGAGCGCGGACCAGCACAGGACCTTGGAGTGCACGAAGTGCTCGGGGTCGCCGGCCCATTCCCAGATCCCGCAGTCGGGCTCGGACCACCGCTCCGCGGCGTGATCGATCAGCGACACGAGGAACCGCCAGTCATCGTCGTTTGGTGAGTGGCCGCGGCGATGCCAGCGCCAGGTCAGGTTGACGAGCTCGCCGTAGGCGTCGAGCTGGAGCTGCCCAGCCGCGTCGTTCCCGACCCGGACCGGCGTCGAACGCCGGTATCCCTCGAGCCCCTCGACGACGTCGCCCCGGAGCCGCCGCTCGCCGCCCACGCCGTACAAGATCTGGAGATCCTCGGCGTGGCCGGCGGCCGACCGCATGATGAACGCGCGAAACGCATCGGCCTCGTCGACCGCGCCGAGCTCGGCGAGCGCGCGGGAGCTGAAGCTCGAGTCGCGCACCCAGGCGTAGCGGTAGTCCCAGTTGCGCACGCCGCCCATCGCCTCCGGCAGCGACGTGGTCGGGGCCGCGACGACGGCGCCAGTGGGCGCGTACGTGAGCGCCTTGAGCACGATCCCTGAACGGCGCGCCGCGGCCTCGTCCGAAGTGTCCAGGCGCAGCGACGAGGCCCACTCGCGCCACCAGCGCAGCGTCGCCTCGAGCTGCTCGTCGATCGTCTGTAGATCGGGCCCCTCGGGCGGCCCCGCGTCGATGTGCTGGGGAGCACAGTAGGTGAGCGCGAGCCGGGCCCGGTCCCCGGGCCCGACCGCGAACCGCCCGACGAGCTCGTGCGCCGGATCCTCGGTGAGCTCGTGCTCGCACCACACGAGCAGCGCGTCGTTGCCGCCGATCGTGCTGTGGAGGCGGTGGCCGTGGCGACGGATCCACGGCCTGACCTGGCCGTAGTCGAAGCGCGGGGCGATCCGGAGGTCGACCTCGACCGACCCGCGGATTCCCTCGAGCACGCGCACGATCCGCCGGGCGTCGGTGCCGACGGCGTCGTTGCGCACGACGAAGCAGTCGAGCAGCCTGGCCTCGCCGGCGGGGCCGCGAAGCGTGGTCTCGAGCACGAGCGTGTCGTCGAGGTACGAGCGCGTGTACTCCCACGGGCCTTCGCCGGTCGGCGCGATCGAGCAGTACCCGCCGTCCTGCCCACCGAGCAGGCGGCCGAACGCGCTGCCGGAGTCGAATCGCGGTAGGCAGCACCAATCGATCGATCCATCTCGCGCGACGAGCGCGGCGCTGTGGCAGTCGCCGATCAGCGCGTAGTCGCCGATCGGTGTGTAGGCGCGGTCGCCGTCATTGCCGGGCACAGACGACCACTACCCGTAATGGTGCCGTCGCTATTGTGGACCACTCCGTGATGCGCCGCCGCTCCCGAACTGAAGGCCCAGACCCGCGCGGCGAGATTTCGCGGGAGGCGTGGGTACGGCTCGCCGCGTGCACCGGTGCGGCGGCCCTGCTGCAACTCGATGGGACGCTGATCACGGTGGCGCTGCCATCGGTGGCCCACGGGCTGCAGGTCTCGAGCGCCTCGACGGCGGCGATCCTCAGCGCCTACTTCGGCGCCTACGCGATCGTGCTCCTTCCCGGTGGTGCGCTGGTCGATCGGTTCGGCGCCCGCCGACTGGCGCTGGTCGGTCTCGCGGTGTTCGCGGTCGGCGCCGGCGCGGGCGCGCTCACGTCGAGCATCGGCGCGCTGATCGCCAGTCGCGCCGTGCAGGGCGTGGGCGCCGGGCTCGTGAGCCCGGCGGCGCTCGCGGGAGCGGTGAGCGGCTTTCCACCCGAGCGCCGCGGCGGCGCGCTCGGGATCTGGGGGGCGTCCGCCGGCGTGGCGAACCTGCTCGGGCCGCTGCTCGGCGGCCTGCTCACGGTTACGCTCGGGTGGCGCGCCAACTGGTGGGCGCTCGTCCCGCTTGCGCTGATCGCCGCGGCCGGCATCGCCCGGTGCGTGCCGCGCGCCGTCGACGCTCCGGAGCCGGGCGTCAGGGGCTACACGATCAACAGCGTCGTGCTTGCCGCCACGCTTGTCGCGGCGCTGACGTTCGCGGTGATGATCGGCTGCTTCTACTTGGCCTCGCAGTACCTCCAGCGCGCCGCCGGCTACTCGGCGCTCGGCGCTTCGAGCGCGCTGGTGATCGTCGCGCTACTGGTGGGGGCGGCGGCTCCGATCACCGGCCGGCTCGTCGATGAGCACGGCGAGCGTCTGCCCGCGATCCTCGGCTTCGTGCTCGCCGGCGGCGGGCTCGCGGTGCTCGCGATTCCGGGCGTGCCGCTCTCGAGCCTGGTCACGATCGCGCCGCTGATCCCGGTCGGATTCGGCCTCGGCATGCTGTTCGTCCCCACCTCGCGGGCGGCGCTCAACGCCACGCCGCTGGCCTCGCACGGGCGAACTTCGGCGATCCTGTCGTTCGGCCGTCTGGTCGGCGCGGGTGTCGGCGCGGGGCTCGGCGGCATCGTCCTGTCGGGCGGCACCGATGCCTCCACCGTGCACGACGCGCTGCTGCTCGCGTCCATCTTGTGCGTCGCGGTGGGGGTCCCCGCCTCGACCCGTCTCGGGACGCCGAGCGGTGGAATCGCGCGGCAAACCCAGGTCACGTAGCACCGCAATTCGAAGCGCTGTTTTCTTCGTGCCGCTACAGGGAAGCAATCTGATCGTGGTCAGCGGGAGACCGAGCGCGCTCAACTTGCGCCTGAACAGCCGCCCGGACACCGCTGGGCTGGTGCGAGCCGCCATCGGCGGCCTCGCGGCGCCGTTCGCGCTCCGCCCGGAAATGGTCAACGATCTGAAGACGGTCGTCAGCGAGGCGTGCAACAACGCGGTCAACCACGCCTACCGCGGCGAGAGCGGGGCGATCGCCGTTCGCCTCGACATCCAGCTCGAGGAGATCGAGTTGACCGTCCGCGACTGGGGCGGCGGGTTTCAAGAACTCGCGCCCGCCGGCGACCACCTGCGGGTCGGCTTGCCGCTGATCAATGCACTCGCGGACCGGGCGGAGTTCCTGACCGCGACCGGCAGTGGCACCGAGGTCCGGATGGGATTCGACCTGCGGCACGACCCGCGCCGGACCGAGATGCTCGTACGCATCGAGGACAGCGAGGATCTCGAATCGTGGATGCCGTGGCGCCGCGGCCTGTCTGGCGACGTCGTCGTGACACTGCTGCCCGCGGACCTGCTCGCCAACGTGCTCGAGCCACTCGCGAGTGCGCTGGCTGCGAGGTCGCGGTTCTCGCTGGAGCGGTTCTCCGACGTCTATATCGTCACGCGCGCGGTCATCAAGCACGTGCGAGCGGCCGCGAACAGTGGCAAGCTCAGCTTCTCGCTGACTGCCCGGGACCAGCGGCTCGAGCTGACGATCGGTCCGCTCAAGGCCGGCAGCGCCGAACGGCTGCAGGCGATCGGGCCCTCGGACGAGCACGACGCCTCGGTAGTCGAACTCGCCGATGAGCTCGCGTTCGAGACGCTCGACCACTCTGAGCTGCTTCGCGTGGTCCTGATCGACCACGAGCGCGATCTGACCAGCACGCCCGGCCAGCCGTAGGCCTATACAGCTGGCGGGCTACTCGTCCTCGTCGTCGTCTTCGTCTTCGGGGTCGTCCCAGCCGTCGCCCTCGTCGTCATCGTCATCGTCATCCGAGTCGTCGTCATCGTCGTCCTCGGGCGGCGCACCGGGCACCTTCCGGTCAGAACGCTTCTGCGCCCACTCCTGGGCGGCGTCCTTGGTGTGCTGCTCGACCTCGTCGCTGCGATGCTCGAGCTCGTCGGCCTCTTCGTCGAGGCGGTCTGCGAGTTCTCTGGCGTCTGTTTCCCTCATAGTCGCGACGCTACCCGAGCCGAGCCAGTCGCACACGTCGGGGTCGAAAGGGGCGCTCAGCGGCGGGCCCTGACGTTCAGGCCCTCGGTTGTCGGGCGGCGAACCTGCTCGAGCGGAGCGGCCCGGGCGCTGCCGCGCTCGAGCGGCCTGACCCACAACTCGTCGACCAGGATGCTGACCGTCGCGATGATCGGGACCGCGATCAGAAGTCCGATGAAGCCGAACAACTGATCGACCGCCACCACTCCGATCGCCACCAACGCCGGATGGAGCTTGACCGTCCGCGCCACGACCAGCGGTTGGATGACGTTGCTCTCGACCTGGTGGGCGAGGACGTAGATGATCGCCACGAGCACGGCCTCCTTGGTCGAGACCGTGAGCGCGAAGACGATCGGCGGGATCGAGCTCGCGAGCGCCCCGAAATACGGCACGATCATCGCGACCGCCGTGAAAATGGCGAAGAACGCCGCGAAGCGTAGGCCGACCAACTCGAGACCCACGTAGGTGAGCCCGCCGAGCACGACCATGCCCACAAACAGACCGCGGAGCCAGGCCAGGTAGGCAGTCCGGAGCCGGAGCAGGATATGCCGGACTTGCGGGCGGCGCGGGACCGGGAACACGCGAACGAATCCGTTGACCAGCGGCTCGGGATGGATCGCGGTGTACAACGCGGTCAGCAGGACGACCACGATCGCGGCGGCGGCCGCGGCGACGCTGGCCCCGAACGACGCGACCGGGCCGAGCAGTTTGGTCGGATCGTGGGTGTAGTTGCTAACGAAATGCTGGACCTGGTTGGTGATGTGGCCCGGCGATGAGCCGGTGAGACGCCCGAGCCGGCGGGTGAGCGAGTCGCCGATTGCAGGCAGGGACGCCGCGAAGTGGTTCACCTCGCTGGTGAACACCGGCACGATGAGGGCCACCAATCCGGCGAGCGCGGCCAGCCCGAGCACGAGCCCGAGCGCCGCTCCGATCGCGCGCGGCACCCGCCAGCGCTGAAGCAGGTCGGCGAACGCCGACAGCGGTGTGGCGATGATCACGACGATCAGGACGCCCAGGACCAGGCTGGTCAGCGCTTGGAAGATCATCGCGGCGATCACCAGCCCGAATGCGAGCAGCACCGTCTTGTAGAGAACCCCGGGAGTGATCTTGGACTCAGCCATGCTCACTATCTGCCCCGGATCGGGGCCCGCGTACCAGTGCGCCGGGAGTCGTGCATGGCAGGCTATGTCGCGTGCCCCGCCTCCGCACTCGGCAAACGACCCTCGCCCGGGCCGGCGATCTCGTCGCCGAGCGCGACCCTCGGCGGCCCACCGGGCGCCTGCTGCGTCAAGGCGACATGGATGCTTCCTACGTCGACCTGGCCGATCCGTCGCATCTCGAGTTCGACTATCTGCGCTGGATCCGGATCGTGCTGCGGGCCGCGCACGCGCGCCGTGTCGTGCACGTCGGTGGCGGCGCGTGCGCGCTGGCGCGGGCGCTCGCCGCGGAGGATCCGAGCTCGCGCCAGGAGGTGTGCGAGGTCAACGGGGACGTGCTCGCGCTCGCGCGCGAGCATCTGGGGCTCCGGCGGGCGCCGGGCCTGCGTGTGCGCCACGCCGATGGGCGGTCGTTCCTCGCCGGCCAGGGTCCTGACACATGGGATGCGGTCGCGATCGACGCGTTCGTGGGGGCTGCCGTGCCGCGAGCGCTGATCACGGCCGAGGCGCTCGCCGGCGTGGCGCGGGTGGCGCCGCTGGCGCTCGTCAACGTGCTCGACAATCGCACCGCCCGCGAGGTCCGCACGGTCGGGGCGGCGCTCGCGCTCGCGTACCCTCGTGTGTGGGGACTCGGCGCGCGTGCCGGCAACACGATCCTGGTCGGAGCCGTAGCGGAACTGGACCTGGATCGGATCGCCGCGGCGGCTGCCGCCGACCCGTCCCCCACTCGGGTCATGCGTCCGGACGCGATGGCGCTGCTCATTGGTGGGACGCCTGCGCTGCGCGACGCCGAGGTCGAGGGAGTCGAGGTCGGCGGGGCCGATCTCCGGGGAGTCGAGGTCGGCGAGGCGTGATGTTCGAGGGCTTCGACGAGCGCGACCTCGAGACCGAGCGGGGCACGATCCACGCGCGGGTGCGCGGCAGCGGCCCGCCGCTCCTGCTCCTGCACGGATATCCCGAGACCCACCTGATGTGGCACGGCTCCGCCCCCGCGCTGTCCGAGCGGTTCACGGTGGTCGCGACTGATCTGTCCGGGTACGGCGACTCGCTTCGCCCGGCGTCGGCGCCCGACCACGCGCCGCATTCCAAACGCGCGCTCGCACTCGACCAGATTCAGGCGATGGCTTCGCTCGGCTTTGAGCGATTCGCCCTCGCCGGGCACGATCGCGGCGGCCGCGTCGCATACCGGATGGCGCTCGACCATCCCGAGCGCGTGAGCGCACTCGCGGTACTCGACATCGTCCCCACCGCAGAGGTGTGGGCGCGGGCCGACGATCGCCTCGCGCTCGGGTACTGGCACTGGGGCTTCCTAGCGCAGCCGGCGCCGCTCCCCGAGCGCTTGATCGCGGGCGATCCCGACGCGTACTTCGACTACCACCTGCGCTCGATCGGGCTCGGTCGCGAGTCCGGCCGGTACCCCGAGTCGGTGATCGCGGCGTACCGCGCCCAACTCCGGGACGCGGGCGCCGTCGAGGCGATCTGCGAGGACTATCGTGCGGGCGCGAGCATCGACCGCCAACTCGACGAGGCCGACCGGGGACGTCTGATCGACTGCCCGGTGCTCGTCCTGTGGGGCACGCGGGGCGCGCTCGGGTTGTTCTACGGCGATGTCCTCGACGTGTGGCGCTCCTGGGCGGGCGACGTGCGTGGGCGCGGTGTCGACGCCACGCACTTCCTCGTCGAGGACTGCCCCGATGAGGTGGCGCGGGAGCTCACGGCGTTCTTCGGTGGCGTTCCCGTCTCGGGCGCTCCGGGCCAGTCGGGCGATCCCGAGCGGCCGCGCGACCCCGAGCGGCCGTGAACAGCGTCGCCGTCTCGGGATCCATGTAGTAGTCGGTGCCGCCGTCCGCGCGGCCCTCGGTCGCGATCGGCATCACCCGGCCGAGGTGGCGCGAGTACCGGCCCGGCCAGGCGAGGATGCCGGCGACCCCGTGGGCGCCCTTGTCGAGCCCCAACTGCATCGCGACCTGCTCGCCGCCGATCCGAGTTCCGGGTCTGTCGGCGAGAAGGTCAAAAAGCTCGCGCGCCGGCGGGGCCAGCTTCCGGTACAGCCACGCCGCCTGTTCGGTGTCGTCGCTCGACCAGGGCTCGGCCTCGTGGTGCCGGCGCGGGCCGCGCGGGCCACGGCGACCGCGCCCGCCGAACTGGGGCGCCGCCCCAGGCTCGGATTCGAGGAATGCCGCGAACCAGACGTAGAACTCGGGTACGCGCTCCTCGGGGACGGCCACCGTGACCTGCTTGTCGGCCATCAGATCTCAGTCGTCTCGGTGCTCGGCTCGCGCTGCTCGGCGCCCTGACGCTGCTCAGCGCCCTCGCGCCGGCCGGCGCAGCCGCGACCGTGATGCCCGTGCCCGTGGCCATGGCCGTGACGGCCGTGGCGTCCGCGCCGACGGCCACCCGGGCCCGCCAGGAAGCGCGCGAAGAACGCGTGGAACTCGGCCACCCGATCCTCGGGTACGTCGACTGTGACCTGCTGGTACTGCGGAGTGGGAGTGATATTCGACTCCATGTTTGCTCCTTTGTGTTGCTTACAGATGCAAGCATAGCACAAGTAAATACTTAAGTAAATAGGTGTCGCTGGAGCCCGCTCGCACCCGGTGCGGAGACGTACCGGAGCTACCCAAGGGGGACGCCACCAGAGCGGCTAGGTGCTGTTGATCAGCGTCGGGGTCCCGAGCGGGATGTGGGCGAGTAGCCAGCGTCCCTCGGGGAGCGTCACGTGAACGCAGCCGTGACTCGTGGCCTCGCCGATGGTCGCGCTCTCCGGCGTCGAGTGGATTGCGATGCGGGTCCCCCCTGCCCAGCCCTGGAGCGCGTGGGGCGCGTGGGCCGAGAGGGCGAGGATGCAGCAGCCGTAGGGCCCGTTTGGGTCGTTGGTGACGATCCGGTCGGTGACCGCAAAGCGGCCGGTGGGGGTCGGCGAGCCCGCCGCCCCGATCGCCACCGTGTACTGAACGACGACCTTGCCGTAGCGGAGCACGGTCAGCCGGCGGGCCGCAAGCGAAACCTTCAGCTCCCACGACACACGGCTGAGCGCGGTCGCGTTCTGCGCGATCCACCCCACCCGGTTGTTGCCGGCGTCGGGGGTCATCACGCCGAGCCAGCCCGGCACGTGACCGACCACCCACAGCATCTCCGGAGAGCCGAACTGAGTCTTCGTGAGGAGCCGGGCGATTTTCGCGTGGCCGCCCGGAGACGCGAGTAGGTTCGTCGGGTGAAGGACGGTCGCGACGAGTGTGCCCGACCCGCCGGGTATCGCCGAGAGGCTTGGCTTCGGACGCGTGGGAGCGGGCGCCGCCGGCGCGGCGCCGCCCGCGACCTGAGTCAACCCGACCGGAGCGGTGACGGTGGCGGCGGGCGACTGTTGGCCGCCGAGCGCGACCGCGGCCGCGATCAGGGTCCCCGGCACGAGCACGGCGAGGGCAACGAGCAGTGCGAACCGCCCGCGACGGCGCGAGCGGCCGTCGGGCTCAGCGGCCATGCCGCAACGTTAGCGCAGCGTTCCGCAGGATTTCATCAGTTGGATGGTGCCCGCCAACTACGCTGGAGGCATGTTCGGATTACGAAGCAAGATGACGATGGTCGAGCCCGCCAGGGCGCTGCCTGGACGCCAGAGCGAGATGCCGGTCCCGCCCCGCCACACGGTGCTGGGGACGCCGCTGAAGCCACCGTTCCCCGAGGGGCTCGAGCAGGCGATCGTCGGGATGGGTTGCTTCTGGGGCGCTGAGCGCGTCTTCTGGAAGGGACCCGGCGTGTACACGACCGCGGTCGGCTATTCGGGCGGCCTCACGCCCAACCCGACTTACAAGGAAGTCTGCTCCGCCCGCACCGGTCACACCGAGGCGGTGCTGGTCGTGTTCGACCGGGCCAAGACCAGCTACGAGGAGATCCTCCGGCTGTTCTGGGACAACCACGACCCGACGCAGGGTATGCGCCAGGGGAACGACGTCGGCACGCAGTACCGCTCGGCGATCTACTGGACCACCGAGGAGCAGCACCGGATCGCCGAGGCGAGCCGGGACGCGTTCCAGGAGCGCCTGCGCCAGTCCGGCTACGGCGAGATCACGACCGAGATCGCCCAGGCGGGGCCGTTCTACTACGCCGAGGAGTACCACCAGCAGTACCTCGAGAAGAACCCCTGGGGCTACTGCGGGCTCGCCGGGACCGGCGTGAGCTGCCCGGTCGGGATCGGCGCGAGTGCCGCCGCTGCGACGGCTCCAGAGGCCGCGCCGGCGACGGCTTCGAGCGGCTAGAAGTGTTTGCGCGCCGGATCGCGATTGCGACCCGACGCCGGCAAATCAGCCGCCGGCGACCGCCGGCAGGATCGTCACCTCGTCGCCGTCGGTCACGGGCGTGTCCAGCCCGTCGAGGAAACGGATGTCCTCGCCGCCGACGTAGACGTTGACGAAACGGCGCAGGCCGCCGTCCTCGGCGATGCGGTGGCGCAACTCGCCGTAGCGCTCATACAACGCGTCGAGCACCTCGCCGACCGTCGAGCCCGAGACTTTCGCCGTCGCCTCGCCGTCGGTCGCCGCACGCAGCTGGGTTGGGATCTTGACCGTGACTGGCATGACTCCCGCAGTCTTATCACGCCACCGCGACGACTCGTTCTCTTGCCTGCTCAAACGAGTCGAGCGTCGGCTCGATCTCCCAGGCCTCGAACGTTCCGCGCGCGACGTCGATGGTCTTCAGCCCCTCGCCGGTGATATAGGCGACGACCCTGTCGCCGGGATCGATCTCGCCCCGCGCCGCGAGCTTGGCGAGCACCGCGATCGTGACGCCTCCGGCCGTCTCGGTGAAGATGCCCGTAGTGCGCGCGAGCAGCTTGACCCCTTCGCGGATCTCGTCGTCGGTCACGGCCTCGATCGAGCCGCCGGTGCGCCGCGCGAGGTCGATCGCGTACGGGCCGTCAGCCGGATTTCCGATCGCGAGCGACTTTGCGATCGTGTCGGGCTTGACCGGGCGGCAGAAGTCCTGCCCGGCCTCGAACGCGGTGGCGACCGGCGAGCAGCCGCGCGCTTGAGCGCCATGGAACGTCGGCAAGTCTCCGGTCAGCAGGCCGGCCTCGATCCACTCCTCGAAACCGCGCGCGATCTTCGTGAACAGCGACCCCGACGCGATCGGGGCGACGACGCGGTCGGGCAGCTCGAACCCGAGCTGCTCGGCGGTCTCGAACGCAAGCGTCTTCGACCCCTGCGAGTAGTAGGGCCGCATGTTGATGTTCACGAACGCCCAGTCGTGCTCCGCCGAGAGCTCGGTGCAGAGGCGGTTGACGTCGTCGTAATTGCCACGGACCGAGACGAGGTTCGTGCCGTACACCCCGGTGGCGAGCACCTTCTGCTCCTCGAGGTCGTGCGGGATGAACACGTAGGACTCGAGCCCGGCGGCCGCGGCGTGAGCGGCCACCGCATTGGCCAGGTTTCCGGTCGACGCGCACGCGACGGTCTGGAATCCGAGCTCGCGCGCGCGAGCGATCGCGACCGACACGACGCGGTCCTTGAACGAATGGGTCGGGTTGGCCGCATCGTTCTTGACCCAGACCTCACCGAGGCCGAGGTGCTCCGCGAGCCGGTCCGCCCGGAGCAGCGGCGTCCACCCTGCGGGCAGGGTGCCGCGCGGCGGCGTCCGCACGGGGAGGAAGTCGCTGTAGCGCCACAGCGAATGCGGCCCGGCTTGGATCCTGCGGCGCAGCTCCGCGGGATCGGTGGTCGCGCGTGGCGCATACGCCACCTCGAGCGGCCCGAAGCACCGCTCGCACACGTATCGCGCCTCGAGCGGATAGGTCGTCTCACATTCTTTGCAACGAAGAGACTCTGGCGGCATATATAAAAAACCTCCGCCGGGGTCAGTGGTCGGAGGTCCAAGAAACCGCCCTATCCACATCTCCCAGGCTTGTTGTTGGAGCCTGATGGAATTGGCACCGTTCCCTTTCGGGAGGTTGCCGGGGTTTCATAGGGCCAGTCCCTCCACCCCTCTTGATGCGTACTGCTATGTGCTGCGAATTATATGCAGACGATCGCCAGAGTTCGAGCCGTCTTGAGCGAGAAGGTCGTGCAACCCGTGAAGCGACGCGTAACGATCCCCCGCGCGTGGTGTTGAAGCGTCGGCATGGCCGCCACGTCCGCTGACCCGCTCGAGCGCCTGGAAGCCGCCCTGGCGCTGGAGACGAGCGCGCCCAGCCGCCGGATGCTGATCATTGTCAACCCGTACGCGACCACGGTCTCCGACCGGCTGAAGAACCTTGTCGTGTACGCGCTCCGGGGCCGCTACCAGGTCGATGCGATCGACACCGACTCGCGCGACCACGCCACCCTGTTGTCCCGCGAGGCGGCGCGCGACGGCTACGACGTCGTCGTCGCGTTCGGTGGCGACGGCACCGTGAACGAGGCCGCCAACGGCCTCGCCGGCTCGGACACACCGCTGTGCTGCCTGCCCGGCGGTCGTGCGAACGTGTATTGCCGGATGCTCGGAATCCCGACCGACGTCGTCGACGCGACCGAGCGCCTGCTGCTGATGGCCGACGACTGGCACCCCAAGCGCGTCGACCTCGGCTCGGTCAACGGGCGGATGTTCCTGTTCTCCGCCGGCGTCGGCCTCGACGCCAGCGTGGTCGAGCGGGTCGATGCGCACCCGAAGCTCAAGTCCAAGTACGGCGAGTGGTACTACACGGTGACGGGCGTCAGCACGTTCTCGCGCCGCTACCTGATCCGCCCGCCGCGGCTCGAGGTGCAGATCGGCGGGGAGACGATCGCCGGCGTGACCGTGATCGTTCAGAACTCGACGCCGTACACCTATTTCGGCGACCGCCCGGTCGACATGGCCGAAGGGGCGACGCTGACGAGCGGGGACCTCGCGGTGGTGGTGCTCGACCGCGCGCGCCCCACCGACATCCCGACGATCCTCGGCCGCGCCCTGGCGAGCAACCTCAAGGTCAGCAACCACCGCCACGTCCATCCGTTCTCCGGCGTCGAGGGGCTCCGGGTCAGATCGCGCGGCGACCGGGCGCTGGCGCTCCAAGTCGACGGCGACTACCTCGGCGACGTCCACGATGCTGCGTTCGACGTGATCCCGCGCGGGCTCGCCGTCGTCTCCTGACCCCCATGCGCCGGATCGCCGTTGCCCTGGGCTCCGTCGCGTTGATCGCGGGAACCGCCGCGGTCACCGTGCCCGCGCTCGTGTCCGCCCACCCGCTCCCGGCCGCTCCGAACTGCCCGATCTTCCCCGCGAACAACCCGTGGAACCAGCGGGTCGACCATCTCCCGGTCGCGAAGAACTCGACCGCGATCATCGCCGCCATCGGCCTGAACGATCCAGTCCATCCCGATTTCGGGTCGGGGCTGTACGACGGCGAGCCGATCGGGATCCCCTTCGCGGTCGTCGGCTCGAGCACGCCGAAGGTGCCGGTCACGTTCCAGTACTCCTCGCAGTCGGACAAAGGCCCGTATCCGATCCCCAAGGGAGTACCGATCGAGGGCGGGTACGGTTCGAACGGCGACCGGCACGTGATCGTGGTCGACCGCGACACGTGCACCGACTACGAACTGTTCGCCGGCTACCCGCACGACGGCGGCAAGCGCTGGACCGCGGGCTCGGGCGCGATCTTCAACCTCCGCTCGAATCGCCTGCGCCCCGCCGGCTGGACCTCGGCTGACGCCGCCGGCCTCCCGATCCTCCCCGGCCTGGCCCGTTACGACGAGGTGGCCGCCGGTCAGGTCGACCACGCGCTCCGCTTCACCGCGCCGTGTACGGCTCCGCGCTACGTGTACCCGGCACGCCACGAGGCCTCGACGTGCCACGGCGCGAACCTGCCGCCGATGGGACTGCACGTCCGCCTGAAGGCGAGCGTCAGCATCTCGGAGCTCCCCTACCAGGCACGGGTCGTCGCCGAGGCGCTCAAGCGCTACGGGATGATCCTCGCCGACAACGGCTCGCCCTGGTACATCTCGGGCGCTCCCAACAAGGGCTGGAACAACGACGCCCTGCACCTGCTCGACCGGCTGTCCGGCACGGACTTCCAGGTCGTCGACACGAGTTCGCTGCCGCATCCGGGCCTGTAAGGACCCGGGGCCGTCGCACGGAAAATCCGTCCGGGGGGGTGAATCTGACCCTGCCCGAGGCTCTTAACGCTCATGGGTGCCGTTCGCCTCACCGAGCGAGACTTCGAGCTCCTTTCGTTCCTGGCCGAGCACCGGCTGGCGCTGCCGGCGCACGTCGCCGCGCTGCTGGATACCTCACCCGCGGCGGCTTCAACGCGGATGGGCAAGCTCGCGAGCGCCGGCTACCTGAGGCGTCACGACGCGGAGCCGGGCCGGCCACGCTGGTACCAGATCACGCGCAAGGCCCTCGCGCGCATCGACAGCGACCTCCGTTCACCGGGGGACAACGTGCCCGAGTACGCGCACGAGGTCGGGGTCGCGTGGTTGTGGCTGGCCGCCCATCGGGGCACGTTCGGACCCGTGGAGGAGGTCATCACGGACCGCCGGATGCGCTCGATCGACGGCGCTCGAGAGCCGGACGCCGAGCCGCTCGCGGTCAGGCTGGGCGGCTTCGGCCCCCGCGGCCGGGAACAGCTCCACTATCCGGACCTGGTGCTGCGGACCGCCGACGGCCGGCGAGTCGGGCTCGAGCTCGAACTGACGCCGAAGACCCGGACCCGGCTCGAGAACATCCTCGCCGGCTACGCCGCCGATCCGCGTTTCGCCGGCGTCGTGTATCTCGTCGAGAAGCGACCCGTCGCGCGCGCTGTCCAGGCGACGGCCCGCCGGCTCGGCATCTCGGACCTCGTCCACCTGCAGCGGGTGCGCTCGACCGTGTCGACCTCCGCGTCTGCGGCCGCGCCGACCGCTGAGCGCACGGCGGCGGCGAGCCGGGGTCGCACGCGCGCGGCGGCGGCGGTCAGATGACGCCGGGGAGGGCGGTCAGATGAGACCGGCGGACCGCTGGGGCGCGCTGTCCCGATTCCTCACGGTGACGGCGTTCGGCGCGCTGATCCTGGCGCCGACCGCCCTCGCCGTGGGAGCGGTCGCGGCGCTGCTCGCGTTCTCGGCGGCTCGCGGCGGCCGGCGTCTCACCAACCGGCGGTCCTCCTCCACTAGCCGGGCGGCGGCCGTCCTTGGCAGCGACGCCAGCGGTCGCCGGGTGCTGCTCACCGACGACGAGCTCTCGGCGCATGGCCTGATTCTCGGGGCCAGCGGGGCGGGGAAGTCCACGACGCTGCTCAAGCTGATGACCGAGCAGATCGAGCGCGGGCGGCCGGTGGTGGCGATCGACATGAAGGGCTCGCCGGCGTTCGCGCGCGTGCTCGCCGACGCGGCCGAAGCGGCGGGACGGCCGTTCAAGGTCTGGAGCATCGACGGGCCGGCGCACTGGAATCCGCTCGCACACGGCAATGCCACCGAGCTCAAGGACAAGCTGATCGGCACCGAACGCTTCACCGAGCCGCACTATCAGCGCGCCGCCGAGCGCTACATCCAGACCGTCCTCCAGGTGATCGCGCAGGCCAACCCCGACCGGACGCCGACGCTGCAAGAGGTCGTGACGCTGATGGACCCGCGTCGGCTGGCCGCCTCGCTCAGGAATCTCGACCGACCCTTCCGCGAACGGGTGCAGGATTACCTCGCCGGGCTCACCCCGGACCAGCACAGCGCGATTCGGGGTCTTCAGACCCGGCTCGCGGTCGTGACCGAGTCGCACACGGGGCCGTTCCTGTCGGTGCCGGCGGACGCCTCACGCGCGCAGTCGATCGACCTCCGCGAGGCCCTTGGCGGCCCCGAGGTGGTCCTGTTCAGCCTCAACTCGAGCAAGTACGGACGGCTGGCCGCCCAGCTCGGCACGCTCGTCATCCAGGACCTCGTGTCGGCATCGGGCGATCGGCTGACCGACCCGAGCCGGGGCCGCGCGATCATCGGCATCGACGAGTTCTCGGCACTGGGAGCCGATCACGTGATCGCGCTGCTGGCTCGGGGGCGCGAGTCCGGCCTCTGCGTGCTCGTCGCCACCCAGGAGCTGGCCGATCTCGATCGCGCGGGCGCCGGACTTCGCGATCAGGTGCTCGGCGTCACCGCGATCAAGATCGCCCACCGTCAGGAGGTGCCCGAGTCAGCGCATACGATCGCGCAGATCGCCGGCACCGAGAAGGTCTGGGAGGTGACCCGTCAGCTCGGCGGCCACCTGCTCGGCGGCTCCGGCGCGAGCCGCGGCACGCGCCGACGGGTCGAGCAGTTCATCGTTCATCCGAACGAGATCAAGGGCCTGCGAACCGGCCAGGCGGTCGTGATCTCGAAGCTCACCGGCGCCCGGCCGAGGACCGTGCGGATCGAGCCCCCGCGCCGGCAACCACCGAGCGACCTAGGACGCTGATCGCGGACCAACCACGCACACGAACCCGAGCGGACCGTCGCCGAGCGCCTCGAAGCAGTGCAGCTCATCGCCGGCGACATACACGACGTCGCCTTCTGACACCTCGTGCGTCTCGGAGCCCAGCGTCACCCGCGCCCGCCCCGCGACGATCATCACACCGTGGTCGTGCGCGTGGCGCTCGCGCGCGGTCCGGCCGCCCGCGGGAACCTCGAAGTACCGCATCCGGTACTGGCTCGCGCCCTCGGCCTCGCCGATCAGCTCGTGCTTTCGCACGCCGGAGAGCGCCGGATCGTCGTAGGCGCGCGGCTCGACTCCCTCCCACCCGGGTCCGCTCGCCCCGGTCCGGCGGTGGATCACGCCCACGCGCCCGCCCGCCCTGATCTACGCCGCGGCCGGCGTCACCCGGTAGGCGTCGAACACCGCGTCGATGTTGCGCAGCCGGTTGATCGCCTGGTCGAGCGATCTCGTGTCCCCGACCTCGACCACGAACCGGTTCTTGACCATCGGGTGATTGACGGTGCAGCGAGCCTCGAGGATGTTGATACCGGCCTCGGCGAACGTCCGGGACATGTCCTCGAGCAGCCGGTGGCGGTCCCAGCCGTCGACCTCGATCTCGACCCGGAACGAGGTCTCGGGGTCGCCGTCCCAGGACACCGGCGTGAACCGATCGGGATCCTTTCTCAGCACGGCGACGTTCGGGCAGTCCTCGCGGTGGATCGTGATCCCGCGCCCGAGCGAGATGTAGCCGACAATCGGGTCGCCCGGGACGGGGCGACAGCACTTGGCCAGTCGCAGCATGACCTCGTCGATGCCCTCGACCGAGATGCCGAACCGCGACGAGGTGGTGGTGGCGCGCGAGCGGCGTCGGCGCGTCTTCAGCAGGTCGTCGGCCGCGGTCGGCTCCGACTCCGCGGTCTCGCCCTGCTTGAGGCGCTGCATGATCTTGTTGACGACGACCTTGGCCGAGATCTTCGCCCCGCCGAGCGCGATGTAGAAGTCGTCGGCCTTGCGGAATCCCATCTCGCGGATCACGTCGGCCAGCAGCGGCGAACCGACGATCTTCTGGGCGGGCAGCCCCTGCTTTCGAAGCGCGTCCTGCAATTGCTCGCGGCCGGTGTGCTCGGAGTCCTTGCGCGACTCGGCCTTGAACCAGGCCTTGATCTTGTTCCGGGCCCGCGTCGTTTTGACCAACGCCAGCCAGTCCCGGGAGGGGCCGCGCTCTCGCTTGGAGGTCAGCACCTCGACGATGTCGCCGGAGCGCAGCTGATAGGACAGCGGGACGATCTTGCCGTTGACCTTCGCCCCGACGCAGCGGTGCCCGACGTCGGTGTGGATCTCGTAGGCGAAGTCGAGCGGGGTCGCGCCCGAGGCCAGCGACTTCACCTCGCCCTTAGGCGTGAACACGAACACCTCGTCCTCGAACAGGTCGACTTTGAGCGTCTCCATGAACTCGCGAGGGTCGGCCTCCTCCTGCTGCCAGTCGAGCAGCGAACGCAGCCACTTGAGCTTGGTGTCGGACGGCGGCGGACCCGCCCCGTCGGCACGGTCGCCGGTCTCCTTGTACATCCAGTGAGCGGCGATCCCGAACTCGGCCAGGTCGTGCATCTCCCGGGTGCGGATCTGGATCTCGAGCGGCCGGCCCTCGGGCCCGATCACGGTAGTGTGAAGCGACTGGTACATGTTGAACTTGGGCATCGCCACGAAGTCCTTGAACCGTCCGGGGAGCGGCTTCCAAAGCGAGTGGATCACGCCGACGGCGCCGTAGCAGTCCTTGACGGACCCGACGATCACGCGCATCGCTGTCAGGTCGTAGATCTCGTTGAACTCGCGCCCCTTCTTGGTCATCTTCGCGTAGATCGAGTAGAAGTGCTTGGCGCGGCCGGAGATCTCGGCGTGGATGCCCAGCTCCTCCAGTTCCTTGTTCACGTATGTCGCGGCCTGGTTGACGTAGCGCTCGCGCTCGACGCGCTGCTGGGCGACCAGCCCCTTGATCTCGTTGTACTTGCGCGGGTGCAGCGTCTGGAACGCGAGGTCCTCGAGCTCCCACTTGATCGCGTGGATGCCCAACCGGTGCGCGATCGGCGCATAGATGTCGAGCGTCTCCCGGGCCTTCTCGATCTGCTTCTGCTTGGCCATGGCGCCGATCGTGCGCATGTTGTGCAGACGATCCGCGAGCTTGATCAGGATGACCCGGATGTCCGTGGCCATCGCGACCATCATCTTTCGGTAGTTCTCGGCCTGCGCCTCGTCGCGGGACTGGAAGGTCAGCCCAGTGAGTTTGGTCACGCCGTCAACGAGGCTTGCGATCTCTTCGCCGAACGCCTCGCGGACCTCCTCGAGCGAGGCCGATGTGTCCTCGACCGTGTCGTGCAGAAGCGCGGCGCACAGCGTGTCGGTGTCGAGCCGCATCCCCGCGCAAATCTTCGCCACGCCGACCGGATGGACGATGAAGTCTTCTCCTGACTGCCGCCGCTGATCGGCGTGGTGCACGCACGCGTACACGAACGCCTCCTCGACCCGGTCGCGGTCGATCGCGACGGCGGCCTCGTGGGCGTGCTCCTCCACGATCGCGAACAGGTCGCCGAGCAGCCGGCGCTCAGCGGGCGTGAGCTCGGAGCGCTCGATCGCGCCGTGCGTGTCAGGACGAGCGACGCGATCGACCGGGGGCCGCGAGGCTGAGAACAGCGCCGATCCCGAGCCGTCCTGCCCGTTCGAGTCCGTCCCGCCCTTCTGGCGGGTCCGGCTCAGCCTCCTGGGAGATGATTTGCGCTGCTCAGAAATCGTCGACCGTCCTCGTACTGCTGAGCGTAGACCCTGTACGCCGGCGAGCGCTCCAATGCGGTGGGCGCGGCGCCTGCGATCGCCAGGGCCGGCAGATCCCGGTCGAGGCTGACGAGCTCGAGCTCCGCGAGGACTTTGACCAGCCGTGCCGCCAATCGTGCCGGGCGGGCATGCGGACCGTCGCCGCGAAGCAGGTGCTCAAGCTCCTGACCGGTCACCCTCCCCCGGAGCCTGAGGGCCCGGTAGAAGGCCACGAGCGAAGCCCGGAGACCGTACTCCAGCTCATGCATCTGCTGCGCAAAGCGTAGCTCAGGCTCGCCCCACGCCAAATGGGCAAAGCCCCCTCCCCCGGCCAGTAGCTCTCTGGCCCGAGAGGACGCCGGCGGATCGAGCGCGACCAGGTGGACGAACCGCTCGGCGATCCCTGGATCTCGCTCGAGCGCGTGGTAGGAGATCAGGGCAAACCCGCCGACCCTGGCGCTGAGCCCGCTCAGCCGGCGGGGCGCGTCCGAGCACACGCCGAGCACCGCACCACCGGCCGCGACCGCGTCGCGCAGGACCGCCAGTGGGCTGTGGCTACGACGGTCGAGCACGATTCGCTTCTCCGGGATAGCCGGCGCGGGATGCGCTTCGACATCCCGTCTGGGGAAAGCAGCTTCCCTCGCATCGAGTGCGGCGGCGAGGTAGTCCTCGGGCTCTCCGAGCACCTCGATCGCCTCGGGAGCGCAGGGGCGCGCGTGGCCCAGCACCAGCCGAGGCTCGACCGCGCCGTTCCAGAAGTTCCGCTCGAGGCGGAAGGTCGCGTCGACCGGCTCATCGGGCTCGACGCCCAGCTTCCCGTCGCACCCGAAGGAGACCGCGCGCGCATTGATCCCGCCCGAGCCGACCACGAACCGCAGGTGGCGTCCGTCCCCCATCGGACGCGGTTCGCGCAGCCGCGCCCCGGGCACGAGCAAGCGGCTGCGGGGATTACCCATTCCGCACGGCTCCAGAAGCTCGAGCTCTTCCGCGAGGTCGAGGCCGAGCTCGCAGCCCGAAGCGATCGCGTCGACGCGCTCGCGCACGATGAGCAGCTCGTCGGGCAGCACCGCCTCGGCGTGCTCCTCGAACGCGCGTCGGAAGCCGTCGATGCGGTCTCTGCGGAGCGTCATCCCGGCGGCCGCGCGGTGCCCGCCGTAGCGCTCGAGGTGCTCGGCGGTGGCGTGCAGGGCGCCCAGCAGGTCAAACCCGGGGATGCTCCGGGCCGACCCCGAGCCGACATCTGCGTCGAGCGCGACCACGACCACCGGGCGATGGTGGTGCTCGACGATCCGCGAGGCGACGATCCCGACCACGCCCGGGTGCCAGTCCTCGCCGGCGAGCACGTAGGCGCGACGCTCGCCGAGCTCGGCGACCTGGGCCTCGGCCTCCCACACGATCCGCTGCTCGACCGCGCGGCGCTCGGCGTTGACGCGGTCGAGCTCGGCGGCGATCTCGGCGGCGCGCCGCTCGTCGTCGGTGAGCAGCAGCTCGAGGCCCGCGTCGGCACGCCGTAGCCGGCCCGCGGCGTTGATCCGTGGCGCCAGGCGGAACCCGAGCGTCCCCGTGTCGAGTGCGCTCGGATCGGCCTTCGACACCGTCATCAGCGCGCGCAGGCCCGGTCTCGAAGTGCGCGAGAGCGCAAGCAGGCCTTCCCGCACGAGCCTGCGGTTCTCGCCCACGAGCGGCATCAGGTCGGCCACCGTTGCCAGTGCCACTAGCTCGATGTCGTCCTCGACGCCGGGTGCGCCGAGCGCCTGCGCCACCTTGTACGCGACCCCGGTTCCGCACAGATCCACACACGGATACCCGCACAGGGCCGGGTGGACGATCTCGCAGTCGGGCAGGCGCCCATCCGCCCGCGGCGCATGGTGGTCGCAGACGACCACCTCGACCCCGGCCGCCCGTGCGGCCGCGACCTCGTCGACGGCGGTGATCGCGCAGTCGACGGTAACGAGGAGCGCCGCGCCGCCCGCGGCGAGCCGGCGCACCGTCTCGAGCGCGAGACCGTAACCGTCGGTCAACCGGTCCGGGAGGTACCAGCCTACGTCGGCGCCGAGCGCGCGGAGCGCGCGGACCATCGTGGCGGTGGCGCACACGCCGTCTACGTCGTAGTCGCCGTGCACGACGATCCGGTTGCCGGCGCGGATGTGACGCTCGATCACCGCGACCGCGCGCTCGATCCCGGCGAACGCACTCGGCTCGTGCGCCTCGGTCGGATACATGAATGCGCGGGCAGCGGACACGTCCGACAGCCCGCGACGGACGAGCACCTGCGCCAACACGTGGCTCACGCCCAACTCGCGCTCGAGCGCGAGCGCGGCCATCAGGTCGTAAGATGCCAGTTCGAGCCGGGGCGCCGGCGGGACGGGCGCGGGCACGGCATGAAGCCCGGCGTCCGGCCGCGAGGGCTCGACTGGATCATCGACGCGACGAAGGGCTGCTGCATCGGGCATGACGGCAGCGTATGAAGCGGTCCCGACGGAACCGCACCAATTCCGCCCGAACCGTGGCTACGCCGTAACCCGGCGTCGCAGAATTGGAACAGCTTTAGTGTGGCGCCGCGCGTCCGACGGTGGCGCCGCGCGTCCGACGGTGGCGCCGGGCCTTGAGCGTGGTGGCGCCGCGTCAGGCCATCTCGGGCCCGATGCCCGTCGCGCGCTCGCGCCGGACGCCCTCGAACCAGATCGCCGCGAGGCCGATGAGCGTCCCCGGAATCGCCTCCAGGGCGGTCACCAGATCGGTGTCGTGCCGGGACGGAACCGAAAACCCGTGGATGATCCACGCGATCAGGATGGAGCCGATCACCGCTCCGATCAGGGCGCCGACGATCCCGCCCCAGAACCGGTCGGGCAGCCAGATCGTGAAGTGCCAGATGGCGAGGCCCATCATGCCCCAGGCGAGCACGGCCATTAGCGACGTCTCCCGTGGCGGCGGTTCCGGTTCCTCGGCTTGGGCTGCCGCTTGGGGTCCATCTGGGCCATGCCCTCATTCTCGGCCACGTCGGGGGCGGGCGTGACGGGCTCGGTCCCTTTCTCGGCCTCGGCTTCCGGGGGGGGCGGTGCCGGCTGCGGAGCGCCGTTGCCGGCGCCTCCGGATCGGTCCCGACCCTGGGCGCCGTCGGCCCGCCTGGAGCGACGCGTGATCCCGGAGTTCGGGCGCGTCGTCGGCGCGGGGGTCTCGGGGCCATCCTCCTCGGTCACGTGGGCGAGGCGCTTGGTCAGCGTCGACGTGCGGTGCCCGCCGGGGTCGGGCTCGTCGAGGCCGAGTTCGCGCTTCATCTCCTCGAACTCGGCGGCCGATACGCCGTCGGGCGACGGCTGGGTCAGCCGGCCGGTGCGCCGGGAGCGACGCTGGGTCGGCTCGACGTCGGCCCCGCTCGTCGCGTACGCGGGCACGTACCCGAACTCGGACTCGATCCGCTCGCGGCGGTGGCGATACTGAGTCTCCCGCTCCTTCCAGTGAGTGAGCACCGGGGAGGCGATGAAGATCGACGAATAGGCCCCGGACGCCACACCGACGAGCAGCGCGAACGCGAAGTCGGTCAGCTCGGTCGAGCCGGCCGTGCCACCGAACAGGAGCAGCGCGATGATCGGCATCAGCGTGCACGAGGTCGTGGCGATCGATCTCGTCAGCACCTCTGACATCGACCGGTTGACGATCTGGGAGAAGGCAGCCCGCGGCATCCGCGGGATGTTTTCTCGTACTCGGTCGAACACGATGATCGTGTCGTACATCGAATAGCCGAGAATGGTCAGCAGCGCGGCGACCGTCGCGGTCGTCACCTGGCGGCCGGTCAGCGCGTACACGCCGCTCGTGATCAGTAGGTCGTGCGCGAGCGCGATCATCACCGGGATCGCGAATTTCCACTCGAATCTGAGCGCGACGTACGCCGCGATCACGAGCAGCGACGCGATGATCGCGATCACCGCGCTGTTGGCGACCGTCCTTCCGAACGTCGGACCGACCGACTCGTAATCGAAGTCCTTGCCGTTGCCGGCGATCCCGAACTTGTTCTGGATCGCGTTCTGGAGCTTCTCCCGTCCGCCCGAGGGCAGCGTCTTGAACGAGATCTGATACGCGTTGTCACCGAGAGACTTGTCGCCCGTCACCTTCTGGACCGTCGCGTTGGAGACCCCCTCGGAGGTCAGGAGACTCGTTACCTGCTGCTGCGTTGCGGCCTGCTCGAGCCCGACCGTGATCCGTGTTCCCGAGGTGAAGTCGATTCCGAGGTTCAGGCCCTTACCTCCGATCGCCAGCGCGCCGATCAGCAGGATCACACCCGACATCGAGAAGAAGTACCTCGAGGCACCCATGAAGTCGAACTTCCAGGTGCGCTTCTCGCCGCCCGCGCCGAGCATCGACGGGCTCGAGATCATGCGCGACGAGCCCATCGTGCTGAGGATCGCCTGGGTCGCCATCACGGCCGTGAAGAGCGAGACGAACGTGCCGATTCCGAGCGTGAATGCGAATCCCTGAACGTCGGAGGTGGCGAGCACGAACAGGATGAACGCGGTCATGATCGTCACGACGTTCGCGTCGATGATCGCCGTCAGACCCTTCTTGTAACCGGTGACGATCCCCTGGCGAATCGATCTGCCGTTGCGGATCTCCTCCTTGACGCGTTCGAAGATCACGATGTTCGCGTCCGCGGCGACGCCGATCGTCAGGATCAGTCCCGCGATCCCGGGCAGCGTCAGCGTGATCGGGATCAGCTTGATCAGCGCGTAGAAGTAAATGCCGTAGATGAGCAGCCCGAAGGTGGCGATCACGCCCAGGACGCGGTAGTAGGCGACCAGGAACACGACCACGACCAGGAGCCCGACGATGCCCGCGGTCAGGCCGTTGTGGAGTGCCGCCTTGCCGAGGGTCGCGGAAACCTGTGACTCGGAGATCAACTTGAGGTTGATCGGCAACGCGCCGAGGCGGAGCTCATTCGCGAGGTCCTGTGCGGAGGTGATCGTGAAGCTTCCGCTGATGTCGGCGCCGTTGCCGCCGTTGATCCCGTCCGGATACTGCTTGAAGCTGACGTACGGGACGGTGATCAGCTGGTTGTCGAGCGCGACCGCGAAATGCTGGTTGTACGTCTGCCCGAGGCCGCTGACCAGGTCGCCGCGGTGGGCGATATTGGCGGTGGTCTTCTGGAACTCATTCTGGCCCTTGGAAGTGAACCCGAACGTGACGTCGGGCTCGCCGCTGTTGGGGTCGCTGCTCTGCTGGGGGTTCGTGATCTCGCTGCCGCGGAGCGCGACGTTGTCCTTGAGCACGAAGAACTGGGCGCTCGGATCGCCGATCGGCGTCGGCTTGGAGAAGTTCGCCGGAATCGCCTGAAGCACCACGGTTCCGCGGGGCACGACGAGAATCTGACCCTCTGACTCGCTGACGCCCGCCGGCAGACCCGACAGCAGGTCGGCCCTGTTGTCGTCGGGCCCCGACAGCAGGCAGTGCTGGCCGGTGACGGGCACCGTGCCCGCGTCCTTGGCCGCCGTCGCGCAGGCCGCGCTCCCGGGGGCGCCGAACATCCAGTACTCGGGGGTGATCCGCGAGTTGGTGCTGCTAGCCGAATACGGCTGCTTGGCGGCAAGCGAGACCGCGTCATAGAGGTTCATGCTCCCCGCACCGGGGCTGCCCGGCGCCTGTGCGGTGCCTCCCTGGCTGATCGCGACCGCGGTCGGATCCTGGGTCTGGAGCTGGCTCTCGACGGTCTTGCCGTTCGGCGTGAGGACGTTGGCCTCCCAGTCGTAGAACGACAGCTGCGCAGTCGTGCCGACCTCGGCCTCGGCCCGCCCGGTGTCGCTCACGTTCGGGAGGCCGACCGTGATCTGGTTGCCGCCCGACGTCTGGATCTCCGGCTCGGCGACGCCCAGCTGGTCGACGCGGTTGCGCATGATGTCGACCGCTCGCTGGAGCGCGTCCTGGGTGACCGTCTTCGTCTGCGCGCTCGGGAGGCCCTGGTAGACGAGCTCGACACCGCCCTTGAGGTCGAGGCCGAGAACCGTCTTCTTGGACTTGACCGCGCCGGGGACCCCGGCGATTACGATCAGGGATCCAATCAGCAGCCCGAGGACGATGAGCAGCACAAAGCCATTTCGCTGGCGATCAGTCATCGGTCGTGGTGGATGCTAGAGCGTCGACGGCGGCGGCGGGGCCGGAGCGGCCATCACCGGTGGTTGGTTGGAGTGAGCACCACCAGGACCCCACCCTCCTCGTCGTCATACGCCGGGAAGATGTCGGCTACGGCCTTGGCAGGCAGATCGCGCTCGGCGTGGACCTCGACCGGCTTGGCCTTAACGCGGACTTCCCACTCGAGCGCAGTGTTCACGTGATCGGTGCCGTCCTCGAAGCGCAGGCCAAGCACGTCGTGGACGGGGCGCCCGATGACCTGCTCGGTCTTCAGCCCGGTCAATTCGAACGAGCCCCGGCCGCAGTCGACGATCCTGCCGTCCGAGTCGCAGGCGAAGAACGCAGCATTCGGGGCGGGGTAATAGTCGTCCAGCAACTCGTACAGGTACGCGAATCCGCACTTCTCGCAGCCCCGTGCCTCGTTGCGGAATCCGGCATTGCGATCGGTGCCCATCGAACGGTTGCCGCAGTGGGGGCAGATGAAATAGTGCTCGTGACTCATTGGCGCCCTCAGGATAGCCGTAGGGCCAACCGCCGCCTGCCACCTCTTCACGAACATTTAAAGGAGCTACGAACCAGCGGCGGGTGCGTCACAGGAGCGAGAGCGGCCCCGGCGGATCCATCCCGAGGTGCTCGAACGCGCGCCTGGTCGCGGCTCGCCCACGAGGCGTGCGCTCGAGCAGACCCCGCTGAAGCAGGTAGGGCTCGTACACGTCCTCGATCGTGTCCTGCTCCTCGCCGACCGCGACGGCCAGCGTCGAGAGGCCGACCGGGCCCCCGCCGAACTTCTCGCAGATCGTCCGCAGGATCTGGCGGTCGAGCCGGTCCAGGCCGGCGTGGTCGACTCCGAGCAGGTCGAGCGCCTCGATCGCGACCTCGCCCGTGACCACCCCGCTCCCGCGCACCTCGGCGTAGTCGCGGACGCGCTTGAGCAGCCGATTGGCGACGCGCGGAGTCCCGCGGCTGCGCTGCGCGATCGCGTGAGCGCCGCCGTCCTCGATCGCGACGTCGAGTAGCTTCGCGGAGCGGCGGACGATCGTGACCAGATCGCCGGCGTCGTAGTGCTCGAGACGATGCTGGATCCCGAACCGATCGCGGAGCGGCGTCGTGATCAGGCCGGCGCGCGTCGTCGCCCCGATCAACGTGAACGGCGGGAGCGGGAGCGTCACCACCCGAGCGCCCGCGCCCTGCCCGACCGTGATCGGGAGGCAGCCGTCCTCCATCGCCGGGTAGAAGGTCTCCTCGAGCGCCCGGGGCAGGCGGTGGATCTCGTCGACGAAGAACACCGCGCGGGGCTCGAGCGCGGTCAGGAACGCCGCCACGTCGCCCTTGCGCTCGAGCGCGGGACCGGCGGTCTGTACGAACGGGACGTCGAGCTCGGCGGCGACGATCTGCGCGAGCGAGGTCTTGCCGAGTCCCGGGGGACCCGCGAGGAGCACGTGGTCGAGCGCCTCGCCCCGGCTGGCGGCGGCCTCGATCGAAACCGCGAGCTGGTCCTTGACCGCGGTCTGGCCGACGAAGTCGACGAGCCGGCGTGGACGGAGCGAGCGATCGAGCTCGTCGTCGGGCAGGAGCTCCGGGTCCTGGATCCGAGCTCCTTCGCCGTGCGGGTCGGGGTGGGCGGAGCCGTGGATCTCCCGGACGGGGCTCATCGGCGCGCCGTCCGTAACGCGTAGGCGATCAGGTCCTCGGGCTGGTCGCCCTCTGCGCCGTCGAGCAGCTCGTCGACCTCGAGCGGCGTGTAGCCGAGCCCGAGCAGCCCGTCGCGGGCGAGCGCACGCGGGTCCTCGCTCCGGATGGCCGCGAGCGCGGGCGGAGTGGTGGCGGTCGCGCCGACCTTCTCGCGCAGCTCGACGATGATCCGCTCGGCGGTCCGCTTGCCGACGCCCGGGGCGGCCTGCAGACGCGCCGTGTCGCCCGCGGCGACGGCCGCGAGCAGCTCGCGCGGGGGCCCACCCGAGAGGACCGCGAGCGCCACCTTGGGACCGACGGACTGCACCGCGATAAGCATCAGGAACAGCTCGCGCTCCTCCTCGGTCGCGAATCCGTACAGCGCGAGCGCGTCCTCGCGGACGACAAGGTGACTGTGCAGGAGCACGTCCTTGCCGACCGCCGGAACGTGCCGGAGGGTCTCGGCCGACACCGCCAGCCGGTAGCCGACGCCGCCGCAGTCCACGACGACGTGATCGGCCCGGCGCACCGCGACCGTGCCCGAGACCATCGCGATCATGCCCGGACTCCTCCACTCCGCGCCAGCGCACGGTCGAGCGGCGAGCGGTTGCACTCGCAGATCGCGACCGCAAGCGCGTCGGCGGCGTGGTCGGGCGAAGGCGGCTCGAGCAGGCCGAGTAGGCGCGCCACCATCCGCCCGACCTGGTCCTTGTCAGCGCGCCCGTGTCCGCACACCGCGCCCTTGACCTGCTGCGGGGTGTAGGAGCGCGACGGGATCCCCCGCTGGCCGGCGGCGAGCAGCACGACGCCGCGCGCCTGGCCGACCGCAAACGCGGTTCTCACGTTCGCGCCGAAGTACAGCTCCTCGATCGCCACCGCATCGGGCCGGTACCCCTCGAGCAACTCGACCACATGGCCGTGGATCTCGGCCAGGCGACGCTCGAGCCGCGCCGCCGACGGCGTCTCGATCACCCCCGCGGCAAGCATGCTCAGCGTCGCCCCGGAGCTCGTGACGACGCCGTAGCCGGTGCTGGCGGTGCCGGGGTCGATTCCAACCACGATCATCAGATCACCATTCTGCGTCGGAGGCCGGACGCCTCCTGGGCGGAATGCCGCTATGCCGCCTGATCCCCGTTCGGAGGCGGCGGAAGCTGCTCGGCGATGATCTCCGCGCACATATCGACGCACTCGTTGCAAATCGCGACGGCCGGCGTCGGCCCGGCGACGATCGACGCGACCGCGCTGCGGGGCTTCCCGCAGAACGAGCAGCGGATCGAATCCACGGACCGTCTCGGACCAGCGGGCTCGTCAGGCATCCGCGACCTCTGCCTCCTCGGTCAGCGCCCGACGCAGCTGTAGTCCGAGTTCGGAGCGGTCATCCGGTACATCTTCCAGGCCCCGACGGTCGCGATCAGCTGTCTCTGGGTGAGCCGGTGGTCGATGGGTGGCGCGATCCCGTCGATCGAGTCGTGCGGGCCGACGAACATCACGCCCTGGTGGCGCATCGAGGTCCCGACGCGGCCGAGCGTCACGTGCAGCTTCCACGCCAGCGCGGTCTGGACGCTGTGATTGACCGCCGCGAAGCTCGACTTGCACGGGAACACGCCGGCGTGGCCGCCGACGGCGGCGACGGCGGCGGACATCTGGTTCAGACGGGTGACCGCCTGCGAGGCGATCTTCTCCTCGGCGCTGGCCTCGTTGATCCGTCCGCCGGCCCACGGGACCGTGATCGCGACGAGCACCGCGGTGAGCCCAACGCCGAGGGCGACCGCGCCCCGATCCTTTGTAACCACGTTCGCGCCGAGCATGGCCAGCCGGACGATGCCGACGCCGGCGAGCACGCAGGTCATCCCGGCGGCGGGCAGGTAGAACCGCTCGAGCCCGGGATAGCCGTCGAGCGTCATCCCGACGACGATCACCCACCACACCACCGTCGCGCCGGCCAGCGATAGCAGCAGCCGGTCGCGGGGCTTGTCGAACCACGCGAACGCCACCGCCACGAAGCCGGCCAGCAGCACGGGCAGCAGTTGGATGTCGATGCCGCGGCCGAGCACCCCGACCAGCGGATGCTTGCCGAGCCCGCCGTTGTATTCCTCGGCGTGGATCGCGGCCAGGAACGGCTGGCCCGAACCGATCCACGGCGGCGCGAACCAGAAGAACGGGATCGAGATCAGGCCGAGCACGACGAGCACTCGCAGCCGCGGCCGCTTCCACCACAGCCAGCCGGCGTACACGATGACCAGCGGCCAGGCCTCGGGACGGAGCAGCGAGGTGGCCACCCCGAGCCCGAACGCCCAGCCGGGGCGGTCGTCGAGGAACGCAAGGACGGCCCAGAGCGCGGTGGCGATCTCCATCGGCTCGGACGTCCCGCGGAACATCTCGTCCCACCAGTCCTGTGTGATCACGATGCCGCCGGCGGCGATCAGCCCAGCGGCGACGGCGGCCCAGCGCGGGCCGCGGCCGTCACGCGAGACCAGCCGCGAGGCGAGCCGGTACGCGGCCACCATCCCGAGGAACCCGCCGGCGCGGGCGGTGATCACCCACAGCGTGGGCGCCGCCGCGCTTCCGAATAGGGCCCAGACCGTCGTGAACATCACCGGCAGCGGTTTCCACGACGGGCCGCCGGTGATCGCGAAGCTCAGATGTGGGTCGGTGACCTCCCTACCCCAGGAGATCCACGCCCAGGGGTCGTAGCTCGGGACCGTCGGCAGCACCGCGGCGGAGATCGCGGCCAGCACGAAGCACGCCAGCACCGACCACAGGAACGGCCCGTAGACCAGCCCGTGCCAGTCCGGAAGGCGGCGCTCGCGGATCGACCGCGACTGCGAGCGTCGCGGCTCCGCGGGCGTCTGCGTGAGCACCTGACCCTCCACCCGACCGGCAGCCTACCCCTCGGAGAAGCGGCAGCGGAGCAGCGTCCCGAGCACCCGGAACCCGTCGAGCGCGGTCAGCTTCTTGCCCTCGTTGGTGGCGCGCGCCCGGTAATGCACCGGCACCTCGAAGATCCGCTCCCCGCGCTGCACGAGCCGCGCGGTGATCTCGGGCTCGATCGCGAACCCCGGCGAGCGGAGCGGCAGGCTGCGGAAGACTTCGGTCCGGATCATCTTGTGGCAGGTCATGATGTCGTGCAGATACACGTTGAACAGGACGTTGCACGCGAACGTGACGCCCTTGTTCCCGGCCACGAATAGGAACGAGTGGCTGGTGTAGCCATCGAATGCTCGCACGCCGAAGCTGGCATTGGTGCGCCCGTCGAGCAGCGGCGGCATCAGCAGCCCGAGGTCGGTCGGGTCGTACTCGAGGTCCGCGTCGAAGATGGCTGAGAACTCGCCCTGCGCGTGGGTGAGCGCGGTCTGGACCGCGGCCCCCTTCCCCTTGTTGTGCTCGTGCTCCAGCAGCCGGACCCGGCTGGGCGGGTGGGCCTTAACCAGGTCGCGGAGGATGTCGCGCGTCCCGTCAGTGGAGCCATCGTCGACGACGATCAGCTCGAACTGCGTCGGGAGCGGCGTGTCGAGCACCTCGGCGATCGCACGCTCGACGCGCTCGCGCTCGTTGTACACCGGCATCAGGATCGAGAGCATGTGGGCGTTGGGGTCGGGTCGAACGAAAGTGAGCGGGCGCGCCGGCAACGGCAATACACGGCACCGACCGGAATCGCACCCACGAGGGCCGACGATGCTAGCGGGTCCGCCGGGCGGCACGTCGGGTAGAGCGAGACGGCGATTTGCGACAGGATGCGGGCGTGGATTTCGACCCGTTGCTTGACGGACTGAAGGGCGAGGACCGCGCCGCGCGCGAGCGGCTGCTCGAGCGGCTGGCCGACGAGGGCTACTCGCTGGAGGACCTGAAGGCCGCGGTCGAGGAGGACCGGCTGGCGCTGCTGCTGGTCGAGCGGGTCCTCGGCGGGCGCTACACCGCCCAGGAACTCGAGGAGCGGACTGGCTTTCCGGCGTCCCACATGCTGCGGATCCGCCGTCTGCTCGGGCTGCCCGAGCCGGCCCCGGGGGACCACGTCTACGGCGAGGAGGAGATCGAGGCGGCTAGGTCGATCAGCCTGTTCCTCGAGGCTGGCCTCGGCGAGGACTCGATCGCCGAGATCACCCGGGTCCTCGGCGAGGGGATGTCCCGCCTGGCCGCGGCTACGGCGGCGGCGTTCGTCGAGGCGTTCCTCCAGCCGGGTGACAGCGAGGACGAGGTCGCCGAACGATTCGCCGCGCTGGCCGAGCAGCTGGCCCCCGCGATCGATCCGGTGCTGCGCGCGGCCTACAGGCAGCATCTCGCCGAGAGCGTCCGGCGGGGGATGCTCAGCCCGGCCGAGCGCCAGACCGGCCAGGCCGGCGGCACCCAGGAGGTCACGGTGTGCTTCGTCGACATGGTCGGGTTCACGCGTCTCGGCGCCCAGATCGAGGCCCAGGAGCTCGGCACCGTGGCGAGCAAGCTCGCCGAGCTCGCTACCGACGTGACCGAGCCGCCGGTGCGGCTCGTGAAGACGATCGGCGACGCCGCGATGTTCGTCAGCCCCGACCCGGCGGCGGTGGTGTCGGTCGCGCTGTCGCTGCTCGAGGCCGTCCAGGCCGCCGACCTACCGAGCCTCCGGGCCGGCGTCGCGCGCGGGCCGGCATTGCAGCGCGCCGGCGACTACTACGGGCACGCCGTGAACCTTGCGAGCCGGGTGACCGGCGTGGCGCGTCCGGGCAGCGTCCTATGCACGGAGGAGGTCCACGGCGCCGCCCCCGACCGGTTCGACTGGTCGTTCGCCGGCAAGCACAAGCTCAAGGGGATGTCCGAGCCGATCTCGCTCTACCGCGCCCGGCGTCCGCGCGCCGACGAGCCCGACGCGAGCACGCACGAGGACAAGCAGGACCGCCGCCCGTCGGGCGAGGACGCCGCTAAGACGAAGAAGAGATCGAAAGCAGATCGACGACGAACACGAGCGGCGAGTTAGGCGGGATCGTCGGCGGGCTCCCCGCCTTCCCGTAGGCGAGGCTCGCCGGGATGACCAGCTCGCGCCGTCCGCCGACCTTCATGCCGGGAATCCCCTGCACCCAGCCGGGAATAACGCTACCCGTGCTGAGCGCGGTCGTGAACGGCTGGTTGCGGCTCCAGGAAGAGTCGAACTCCTTCCCGGTCTTGTAGAGGACGCCGACGTAGTTGACCGTGACCGTGTCGCCTGCCTTGGCCGTCTGACCGGTTCCGGTGACGAGATCCTTGGTCACGAGCGTGGTCGGGGCAGGACCCGTCGGCACCGTGACTACCGGCTTCTTGGCGAGCGCCGGGGGCGGCTTGGGCGTGGTGGTGACGGCGGCCTGCGTGGCTCCGCTTGACGGCGCGAGCTCGACGCCCGGCGCCTTGGAGCTCGAACCGCACGCGGCGAGCCCGATCGCGAGCACGCTCGCGGCGAGCGCGAGCACCGGAGTAAATAGTCGTCGTTTCAACATCGGCGTGTGAGGCTAGCGAGTCTTTCCGAAGAAGCGGCTAATAACCGCGGTTCCGGGGGTGCGGTTCGGGTGCTAGGACGTCCGCGGAACCGCCGGCTCCGGGGCGTGGTTCACGCGCGGATTAAATCCGCGGAGCCGCCGTTATTGGGCCACGCGCTCGAGCACGGCGCTGTCCACGTCGAAGTTGGCGTGGACGGCGTTCACGTCGTCGTTCTCCTCAAGCGCGTCGATCAGCTTGATCAGCTTCCCGGCGTCGCTCTCGTCCACCGGAACCCGGGCCCGCGGGCGCTGGGTAACGTCGGCGCTCTCGATCTCGACACCGGCCTCTGAGAGCGCGTCGCGGGCGCCCGACAGGTCGGCGGGTTCGGTGATCACCTCGTACACGTCCTCGTCGAGCGCGATGTCCTCCGCGCCGGCGTCGATCGCCGGTATCAGGTCATCCTCGCTGTAACGATTCGCGTCGACCACGATCACGCCGCGCTTGTCGAACAGGTAGGACACCGAGCCGGGCTCGCCCAGAGTGCCGCCGTGCTTGCCCAGCACGTGCCGCATCTCGGCGCCGGTCCGGTTGCGGTTGTCGGTCAGCGCCTCGATCAGCAGCGCGACGCCGCCGGGACCGTAGCCCTCGTAGACGACGGACTCGATCTGGTCGGCGTCGGCGCCCTCGCCGGTCCCCTTGGCGATCGCGCGCTCGATGTTGTCCTTCGGCATCGAGGCGTCGCGGGCCTTCTGGACCGCGAGCGCAAGCGCCGAATTCCCGGTCGGATCGCCGCCGCCTTCACGCGCGGCGATCTGGATCGCGCGCGCCAGCTTGGTGAAGTGCTGACCGCGCCGAGCGTCGACAACGGCCTTCTTGTGCTTGATCGAAGCCCATTTGGAATGCCCAGACATACACCCCCAGTTTAGTGCCCGCTGTCATTCCCACAGCTTCCACGGCGCGTGCCCGTCGGCCCACAGGTCGTTGAGCGTGATCGCGTCCTTGTAGGTGTCCATGCAGTCCCAGAAGCCCTGGTGGCGGAACGCCCGGAGCTGCCCTGCGGCGGCCAGGCGCTCGAGCGGCTCCCGCTCGAGCACGCTGTCCGGCTCGAGCACGTCGAGCGCGGCGGGCTCCAGGCAGAAGAACCCGGCGTTGACCCACAGATCGCTCCGCGGCTTCTCGGTGAACCCGACCACCGACCCGTTGCCGTCGAGGCGCGCCACGCCGAACGGGAGCCGGGGCTGAACCACCGCCATCGTCGCGGCGCCGGCGTGCTCACGGTGGTAGGCCAGCAGTGCCCCGAGATCGATGTCGGCCACCCCATCGGCGTAGGCGAGGCAGAACGTACCGGCGCCGAGCGCCCTCGCCGCGCGGTGGAGGCGGCCCCCCGTCGGGGTGTCGACGCCCGTATCGAGGCAGGCGATCCGGGCATCGCGAGGCCAGCTCTCTGCGTCCACGAACTCCTGCACCTCGTCCCCCCGGTATCCGGTCAAGAGCTCGAACCGGCGGAAGCCCTGCGCCAGGTAGATCTGGATCACGTGCCACAGGATCGGACGCCCTCCGATCTCGACGAGCGGCTTGGGGAGTGAGGAGCCGCGCTCCTGAAGGCGGGTTCCGCGTCCGCCGCACAGAATCACGACGGTTGGATGATCCGCGTGCACAGCGCACCGCATTATTCACCGAGCTTGCACTGGTAATTCGCCGAGCCTGCCGTGGGTAGCATCAGCCGCTGTGAGCGCCGTCGTGAACCCCGACATCTTCAAGGCATATGACATCCGTGGGCTCTACGGGACCGACATCGACGCCGGGACGGCTGAGCTGATCGGGCGGGCGTTCGCGCGCGTCATCGCCGAGATCGAGGGCAAGCCGACCACCGCGCTGCGGCTCGGGCTCGGACGCGACATGCGCCTGACCGCGCCGGAGATGGCGAGCGCGTACTGCCAGGGGATGTGCGCTGAGGGCGCCACCGTGCTCGACGCTGGCGAGGTGGGGACCGAGATGCTCTATTACCTGGTCGGATCGCGGGGGCTCGACGGCGGGCTGATGTGCACGGCGTCGCACAACCCCAAGCGCTACACCGGCGCCAAGCTGGTCCGGCACGGCGCGGTGGCGCTGTCGGGCGACGCCGGGATCGGCGAGGTGCGGGCGAAGCTCGAAGCGGGTCTCGACGGCGCGCCCGGCGGCGGCTCGGTCGAGCACGTGACCGTGTACGAGGAGTTCCAGAAGGCCGTGCTGGAGTTCATCGACCCGGCCTCGGTGCGGCCTATGCGAGTGGTCGTCGACGGCGGCAACGGGATGGCCGGGCCCATGGTCGGCCCACTGCTCCGGGAGTTGGGACTTGATCTCATCGAGGCGTACTGGGAGCCCAACGGGCATTTCCCCGATCACGAGCCGAACCCGCTGCTGCCCGAGAACCGCGAGTTCATCATGCGCGAGGTGGTCCGGTTGGGTGCGGATCTCGGGATCGCCTGGGATGGCGACGCCGACCGGTGCTTCTTCATCGACGATCGGGGGTCGTTCGTCGACGGCGACTTCCTGACCGCGCTGCTCGCGGAGTCGATGCTCGCGAAGCATCCGCGCGCGACGATCCTGTACGACGTCCGCGCGAGCCGGGCGGTGGCCGACGTCACCGAGCGGGCCGGAGGGCGAGCGCTGATGAACCGCGTCGGGCACGCGTTCTTCAAGACGAGGATGCGGGAGGAGGACGCGACGTTCGGCGGCGAGGTCTCGGGCCACTACTACTTCCACGACTTCTACTGCGCCGACTCGGGCACGATCCCGGCGCTGCTGATCCTCGAGCTGCTCTCACAGCGTGGCGCGCGCATGTCGGAGCTGCTCGAGCCGTTCCGATCTCATTACTTCATCTCGGGCGAGATCAACTCCGAAGTCGCCGATCCGCAGGCCAAGATCGAGGAGCTCGCCGCCCGCTTCAGAGACGGCAGGCAGTACCGCCTGGACGGCATCTCGGTCGAGTACGACGACTGGCACTTCAACGTCCGCCCGTCGAATACCGAGCCACTGCTCCGCCTCTGCCTGGAGTCGCTGCGCTCACACGAGGACATGGAGCGTCGGCGTGACGAGGTGCTGGCAGTGATCCATTCGTGACCGCGCCCGACCGGCGCGCCACCAGCGCCGAGGATGCTCTGGCGCTGGCACAGCGGGCCGGGATCCATCGGCTCGCGCTGCCGACGCCGTTCCTCGTCGGGCGGGTCAACTGCTACCTGATCGAAGACGACCCGCTCACGCTGATCGACACCGGTCCGAACTCGGGCAAGTCGCTCGACGATCTCGAGCAGGCGCTCGCCGCCCACGGGCGCCGGATCGAAGACCTCGAGCTGATCATCGTGACCCATCAGCATATGGACCATCTCGGCCTGCTCGAGATCCTCGCCCGCCGCTCCGGGGCCGAGGTCGCAGCTCTGTACCTGCTTGGGCCCTACCTGGCGAACTTCTCGCACAGCGCGACCGACGACGACGAGTTCGCTCAAGGCGTCATGCGCCGGCATGGCGTGCCGGACGATCTGGCGACCGTGCTCGGGTCGTTGGCGGCGGCGTTCCGAGCGTTCGGGTCGAGCGGCAACGTGACCCGCGAGCTCCGCGACGGCGACGAGCTCCAGCTCCGGGACCGGACGTTGCGCGTCCATCACCGTCCCGGACACAGCCCGTCGGACACGGTCCTATGGGACTCAGACCGCGAGATACTGATCGCCGGCGACCACCTGCTCGCCCGCATCTCCTCCAATCCGCTCGTCTCCCGCCCGCTCTCGGGCGACCCCGATCAGCCTCGTCCCCATGCGCTCATCCAGTACATCGATTCGATGCGGATCACCCGAGAGATGCCGGCGCGGCTGGTCCTGTCCGGGCACGGAGACCCGATCCTCGAGCACGCCGAGTTGATCGACGAGCGGTTACGGATGCACCGCCGCCGGGCGGCCCGGATCCATCAGATTCTGGACGCACGTCCACTAACTGCACACGAGATTGCGGTTCGTATGTGGGGCAACGTCGCGGTCACGCAGGCCTATCTGACGCTCTCGGAAGTGCTCGGACACCTGGATTTGCTGGTGCAGGCGGGGCAGGCGACCGAGCACGTTCATGACGCGGTTGCAGTATTCGAGGCGCTGTAGACGTGTAACCCTGCAGACAGGCCCGTCCAGATGGACTATCGATAACGCCGAGAATGCCGATTAGCAGGGGACATGGTCGGCGACAGCGACACCGGCACCATGCCTGGGGCGCCCCTGATCGGACCGGAATCAAGTGGGATTGCCGATTCGGAGTACCCGAAATTGCTCGAGCGTGTGCCCGCGATCATCTATGTCGCGGACACCGGCGAGGAGGGGCGCTGGCATTACGTCAGCCCCCAGATCGAGCAGATCCTCGGCTTCTCGGCTGCGGAGTGGTGCGCCAACCCCGAGCTGTGGGCCGAGCGCCTGCACCCCGACGACCGCGAATGGGTCCTGGCGCGCGAGAACACCCTGAACGGCGTCAAGCCCGACGACGCCGCGCTCGAGTACCGGATGCTCCACCGGGACGGTCGGACGGTCTGGATCCGCGACGACGCCGTGCTCGCGCATGGCGAGGACGGCAAGATCCGATGGCATGGCATGCTCCACGACGTCACCGAACGCAAGGCGGTCGAGGTTGAACTCGAGCGCCGCGCGGCGCAGCAAGCCGCGGTGGCGCTGCTTGGCGAGCACGCGCTCGAGGGGGCGAGCACGGTCGACCTCATGCACGAGGCGGTCGCCGGCGCGGCGCGGATGCTGGGCGCCGAGATCGCGGCGGTGTGGCAGTACCTGCCCGATGAGGACAGCTTGCTCCTGCGCAGCGGGATCGGCTGGCCCGACAGCGAGGTCGGAAAGCTCCGATATCCCTCCGGCGAGGGGTCGCAGGCCGGATACACGCTGCTGAGCGGGGCGCCGGTCGTGGTCGAGGATTGGGACGCCGAGCGGCGCTTCGATCAGCCGAACTTTCGCGGCCGGCGCACGGGCTCTGGTCTGTCGGTGAAGATCGAGGGGGGCTCGCGCGGACCATTCGGAGTGCTCGTGGTTCAGTCGATGCGCCCTCAAGGGTTCGCCCCCCGCGACGTCGACTTCCTCCAGTCACTGGCCAACGTGCTCGCCGACGCGCTCGAGCGCCAGGCGGTCGAGGACGCGATCCGGGAGCGGGCCGTGCACGACCCGCTGACCGGGCTCCCCAACCGGGTGCTATTCGTCGACCGGCTCGAGCACGCGCTCGCGCGGCTCGGGCGCCAGGACTCGCTGGCCGCGATCCTGTTCCTCGACCTCGACCACTTCAAGCTCGTCAACGACAGCCTCGGGCATCACGTCGGAGATGAGCTGCTGGCCGCCGCCGCGCCTCGGCTGAAGCACGCTTTGCGCGGCAGCGACACGGTGGCCCGGTTCGGTGGCGACGAGTTCGGGATCCTGCTCGAGGACATCGCCTCAGAGCGCGACGCGATCGACACCGCGGAGCGGATCGCGGCGACGTTCGCGCGGCCGTTCGTCCTCTCAGGGAGCGAGCACTTCGTCACGACCAGCATTGGGATCGCGCTCGCCACCGGCGGCGAGCGCGCCGACGAGTTGATCCGCGACGCCGACGCCGCGATGTACCGCGCGAAGGACCGCGGCCGCGCCCGCTACGAGGTGTTCGACGAGGGCATGCGCGGTCGGGCGATCGAGCGCCTGAGGATGGAGAACGACCTGCGCCGCGCGCTGGAGCGCGATCAATTGCGGCTCGAGTACCAGCCGGTCGTGTCGCTCAAGAACTTCTCGCTCGTCGGGGTCGAGGCGCTGCTGCGCTGGCATCACCCCGACCGCGGTGAGATCCCTCCGTCGGAGTTCATCCCAATCGCCGAGGAGAACGGCCTGATCGACCCGATTGGCCGGTGGGTGCTCGAGAACGCCTGCCGCCAGGCCGCCCAGTGGTACGGCGCGCGGCCGGATTCGGCGCCGCTCGCGATGTCGGTCAACCTGTCGGCCGTCCAGGTGGCCCGGCGCACGCTGCCCGAGCTCGTGCGCGCCGCGCTCTCGAGCAGCGGGCTCGATCCCGCCTGCCTCAGCCTCGAGATCACCGAGACCGTGATGGTCCGCGATGCCGACGGGCTGAAAGACGTCCTGCACGCGCTCAAGGCCCTCGGCGTGCGCCTCGTGCTCGACGACTTCGGCACGGGCTATTCGTCGCTCAGCTACCTGACGCGGCTCCCGCTCGACGTGCTGAAGGTCGACCGTTCGTTCGTCGACGGCCTCGGCAACGAGCCGCGCGACACCGCGATCACCGAAACGATCATCGCGATGTCCCGCGCACTGTCGCTGGACGTCGTCGCCGAGGGCGTCGAGACCACCGAGCAGGTCAACGAGCTGAGCCGGCTTGGGTGCACGCTCGCTCAGGGCTTTCACTTCTCCCGCGCGTTGCCGGCGCGCGAGATCACGCACGCGCTCGAGCACGGACCTCTCTGGCTGCCGGCGACCCGCAGCGACCACTAAGTCGGCTTACGGGTAGGCGCTCGCGCCGGAACGCAGCGGCGACACGTTCGCGTCCTGGCACTCGTACGCCCCGTTCGGGATCGAGGTCCGGAGCGTGGCGGTGTCGTTCGGCGGGATCACCTGGAGCGCATACGCGGTCGCGCACCCGTTCGAGGTCGCCACGCCGTGGCCGACGTCGAGCCGGAACGAGGCGCTCCCACCAGGCGCGATCAGGAGTGGCATGGCCGGCGTCGACCCGAAGAAATCGTTGGTCGTGTGATGCGGAATCGTCGGCAGCGGGTTCCCGGACTGGCCGAGGAACAGGATCCCGGGCCATCCGTAGGTCCGGCACGGGACGCTGCCGGTGTTCTTGAGCACGAAGCCGATCTCGCCGTGGCCCATCCCGCCCTGCTGCCCGAGGAATGAGAGCGACATCGAGGCGGCGCGGCACGGCGGATCGCCCGATGACGTCGTCGTCGTCGCGGTGGTGGAGGTGGTCGTCGACGCGGTCGTCGTGGTCGTCGTCGTCGGGGTGGTGCTCGTCGTGGAGGCGGAGGTGTTCGCGGGCTGCGAGGCCGTGGTCGACGTCGTGCCGATCGACGCCGCCGGCGTCCCTCCGGAACTCCCGCAGGCTGCCAGCGCGGCGGCGACGAGCACCGCGCTAAGCAGCGGGACCAACCGGCTCATTCGGCGTTGTTCGGGCATTGCGGGCTCACATCCTTCGTGGGCGGGGGGCAAACTTCTCTGGACCCACGAGCGCGTGCCAGTATCAGGGACGCAGATATGGACCGTAGCGAGCAGCTCCGACAGACGCGGCGTCGTCCGCCCCGAAACGCGTTCCTGGCGATGCTCGAACGGTGGCTGCCGTTCTGGGAGCCGCAACTGGTCGTCGCCTGCGCGATCGCGCTCCAGCTGTCGCTGTCCAACGAGGTGACGTTAGGCCCGACGTGGCTGCTCCCGAGCCTTGAAGCCGCCCTGCTGGTCGGACTGATCATCGTTTCGCCAAACCCCAACGTGCGGCATTCCCCGGTGCGGCGCCGAGTCGCGATCGGAATGATCGCCTTCGTCAGCGCCGCCAATGTCATCTCCCTCGTGATGCTGTCCCATCGGCTGCTGCACGGGGGCAAGGAGAACGGGCATGAATTGATCCTTTCGGGGATCGTCCTGTGGTGCACCAACGTGCTGCTGTTCGGGTTGTGGTACTGGGAGACCGATCGGGGCGGACCGGTCGCACGCGAGAAGGGCGAACGAGACATTCCCGACTTCCTGTTTCCGCAAATGACCTCTCCCCGCTGGGCGCCGGAAGACTGGATGCCGAGGCTCATCGACTACCTGTACGTTTCGCTCACGAACGCCACCGCGTTCAGCCCCACCGACACGATGCCGCTGACGCCAACCGCAAAGTGGCTGATGGGCGGGCAATCACTCGTGTCATTGGTGACAGTAGGACTCGTCGTGGCCCGTGCCGTCAACATCCTGTCGTGAACGCGATGGCCAACGCTGAACTCACCACTCCCGATCACGAGGCGCTCGAGCGCTCGATCCGGGAGGTCGGCACCGACCTGGCGTCCGCGTTCCCCTCGAGCGCCCGCCATCCTTTGAGAGCGCTCGACCAGCGTGCGATGGATCTCGCCTCCGCGGATCAGGAGCTGAAGGCCGCTCTGTTCCGGTTTGTGGACGTGACGCCGGCGTGCCGGTCGCTCGACGATCTCGCGCGGCACCTGCGCGAGTTCCTGCGTGAGGTCCCCGACGCCCCGCCACCGCTCGCCGCGGCGATGCGGATGGCCGACAACCGAGCCGCGCGGACCGCGATCGGCGCCGCCGCCGCGGCGGGCGTGAAGCACATGGCGCACCGGTTCATCGTCGGCGAGACGCCGGCGTCGGCGCTCGGCGTGCTCCGCGACCTGTGGAACCGCGGCGTGACCAGCTCGGTCGACCTGCTCGGCGAGGCGACCGTCACCCAGCCCGAGGCCGACCGGTACGCGGCCCGGTGCGATGAGGCGCTGGTAGAGCTCGCCCGCGCCCAGCGGTCCTGGCCGCCCCGCGATGTTCTCGAGCGCGACAGCGCCGGGTCGATCCCCCGAACCAACGTCTCAGTCAAGACCTCGGCGCTCACCCCGCTGCTCCGGCCCGACGCGCCGGAGCTCGGGCGGCGTGATGCGGCCGCGCGCCTGCGGCCTCTCCTGCGGCACGCGAACGAGCTTTCAGCCCACATCCACATCGACATGGAATCGCTCGACTCGCGTGAGGCGGTGCTCGATCTCGTGCTCGAGGTCCTGTCCGAGGATGAGTTCATGCGCGGGCCGTCGTCGGGGCTCGTCCTCCAGGCCTACCTGCGCGACTCGCCCGAGCTGCTCGATCGAGTGTTGGAGTGGGCGCGCAGCTCGGGTCGGACGCCACCGCTGACGGTCCGGCTGGTCAAGGGCGCCTACTGGGACCACGAGCTGGTCCAGGCCAGCCAGCACGGGTGGCCGACCCCGGTGTTCGATGTGAAGGCCGACTGCGACCGGAACTTCGAGGCGCTCACCGCCCGGCTGCTCGACGCCCGACCGGCGGTCCGGGTCGCGATCGCCTCGCACAACCTTCGCTCGGTGTCGCACGCGATCGCCTACAACCGGCTGTCGGGCGGCGAGGATCGCGACCTCGAGCTCCAGGTGCTGCGCGGGCTCGGCGATCAGCTCGCCGATGCCCTCGCGTCTCGTGGCTTCCGGGTTCGCGCCTATTGTCCGGTCGGCGATCTGGTCGCGGGCATGGCCTACCTCGTCCGGCGCCTGCTTGAGAACACGAGCAACGAGTCGTTCCTGCACGAGCAGGCAAGTGGGACCTCGCTCGACGTCCTGCTCGCGGCGCCGTAGCCGCGCCCCGGCGCCTCAGCTCGGCCTGAACCGCTCGGTCAGGCGGGCCATGTCGCCCCTGGCCTGATCGACGCGGGCGGCGATGATGCCCGCCAGCACCTGCATGAAGCGCAGGTCCTCGGGGCCCATGTCGAACTTCGTCTCGCGGCTTACGCAGCAGAGAGTCCCGTGGACCTCACCGTCGGAGAGGCGTACCGGCACGCCGATGTAGGCCCCGAACTCGCGGGCCGCGTCGAGATCGCGTATCGCGGGCTCGGCGCGCGTGTCGGGCACCACATTTGGGATCTCCCCGTCCAGCATCCGCCGGCAGAACGTCTGGTCGACCGGCATCACGACCCCCGTGTACGTGTTCACGATGTCGGGCTCGCCGACGATCGCGTGGATCGCCTGTTCTCGGGAGTCGATCGTCGTTACGTACGACGCGTCCATGTGGAGTCGGTCGCGGGCCGCGGCGAGCGCCCGCTCCACCACGTCGGTTTCCTGCGCAGCCTCGATGCGACCGATAGTCTCGGCGTACTCGGTGGGGACCCGGTGTTCCGTATCCGATTCCACCCGGCGATTAAACAGCGCGCCGGATGCCTCGTGCAATAGCTGATGCAGGTTCCGGGGTTTTAGGGCTCTTCAGCCATAGTTCGGCGCAGCGATGAAGCGCACGTCACGCTGGAGGAGCAGGCTCGCCGGCTTCCTGCTGGTGGCCTTCGGCCTGCTCGCCGTGGCCGGCGTGAGCGCGCTTGTGATCAGGTTTGCGCCGGCATGGTTGGTGTCGACGAAGGGCCTCTCGGGCACGACCCGGCTCAACGAGCTGAGCCGGGTCAGGGTCGCCCTCGTACTGATCGTGGTCTCGGCGCTCGCCGCCGCGGTGGCGGTATACGCGTTCCGGCTGTCCTCGCGCGATCGCCGGCGCGAGCACACCGAGCGCCAGCAGAACGAACGGTTCATGCGCGCGATCGACCAGTTGGGCCATCCAGCGCTCGATGTCCGTCTCGGCGGCATCTATTCGCTCGAGCGGCTCGCCCAGGAATCGCCCGAGGACCACGGCCCGATCATCGAGATCCTCGCGGCGTTCGTGCGCGAGCACGCGCCGTGGCCCGCTGGGACGGCGCGATCAGGAGATGGGCACGGCCGCGGCCGGGCGCCGGCGCGAGGTGGCAACGGGATCGAGCGTAGATCTCGGCCCGCCACCGACGTTCAGGCGGCGGTCACGATCCTCGGACGCCGGACGCTCGCCTACGACACGGCCGCCCCCATAGCGCTGCCGCACACGGCCCTCGCCGGCGCGATGCTGACCGGAGCGCACTTCGAAGGTGCCCTGCTGAGCGGCGCGAACTTCGAGGGCGCCGATCTGTTCAAGGCCAACCTGCGGACGGCCGACCTCGAGGGAGCCAACCTGAGAGGCGCCGGCCTCCTGCTCGCCAACCTCAACGACACTGTCCTGTGGGGCGCGAACGGAGAGGGCGCACGGCTGTACGGGGCCAACCTCGAAGGCGCAGCCCTCAAGGGGGCCAACCTCAAGAACGCGGGGCTCACCGGCGCCAACCTCAAGGACGCCGGCCTCCACAGCGCAGTGCTCACCGGCGCCGATCTCACAGGCGCGAACCTCGAGGGCGCCGGGCTCGACGGGGCGAACCTCGAGGGCGCGAACCTCGACGGCGCCAACCTGAAGGGGGCCGTGCTGCTGAACGCGATTTACGACGGCGCGACGATCTGGCCCGCCGGCTTCGACGTCGTCGGTCAGGGCGCCGTCGCTCGTACGTGGGCAGAGGAGCTGAGCCACCTCGCGCACCAGCCCGCGAACGGTCCCCAGGCCGGGTGGACGCACGAGCCCGAGGCCCAGTCGCCGGCGGCCCAGGTCGGCTGGCCGCACGAGCGCGAGGAGTACGCGCCGGCGCCGCCCTCGCACGAGCCCGCCCCGCCCTCGCACGAGCCCGCGCCGCCCTCGCACGAGCCCGCCCCGCCCTCGCACGAGCCCGCCCCGCCCTCGCACGAGCCCGCGCCGCCCGAGTCCGCGTGGACGCCACCTGAGGCCTCGCCAGCGTCTGCGGAGTCGTCTCCGCCGTCCCAGGAGCAAGCGCCGGCGCCACCCGAGGGGCCCGCTCAGGCGCCCGACGCCGAGGAGCCCGCGCGGGCGCCCGACGCCGAGGAGCCGGCGCCACCCGCCGCCGATACACAGCCGCCCGAGCCCGGTCCGCAGCAGCCCCTCCGGTGGCCCCAGGACCAGGAAAACGGCGCCTAACAGCCGCCCGCGCAGTAGCGCGGCATTTGCCCAGCCCGGGCCTGTTAACGTCGGCTGTAGATGCCATCGCTTCCGTCCTTTGTCAACGAGCCTGTGCTCGAACTACGGCGCGCGCCCGTGCGGGGCCAGCTCGAGGATGCCCTCGGCCGTCTCAGCCGGACGCTGCCGCTGCACGTGCCGGTGATGGTCGGCGCCGGCGAGCGTCTCGGCGAGGAGTTGCATTCGACCGATCCCGGTGACCCGGACAGCGTGGTCGCGGTCGCCGCCTGCGCCACGGCGTCGGAAGTCGCCGCGGCGGTCGCCGAGGCCGAGCGCGGCGCGAGCTCATGGCGAGCGGTCCCCGCCGAGGAACGGGCGGCGGCGCTGGTCCGAGCGGCGTCGTGGCTGCGCGAGCGCCGCCTCGAGCTCACGGCACTCGAGGTCCGCGAATGCGCGAAGCCCTGGCCCGAGGCCGATGCCGACGTGTGCGAAGCGATCGATTTCCTCGAGTACTACGCCCGCGGAGCGATCGAGCTCGACGCGGGGTCGCCGCTCTTGCAGGTTCCCGGCGAGCGCAATGACATGCGGTACGGGCCCCGCGGCGTGACGGCGGTGGTCGCGCCCTGGAACTTTCCGGTCGCGATTCCGTGCGGGATGACATCGGCCGCGCTCGCCACGGGCAACGCCGTCATCCTCAAGCCGGCCGAGCAGTCGCCGGGATGCGCGCTGATGCTCGTCCGGGCCCTGCGCGCAGGCGGGGTTCCCGCCTCGGCGATCTCGCTGCTTCCCGGGGAGGGCGACGCCGGCGCCGCGCTGGTGGCCCATCCGGGGGTGCACACGGTCGCGTTCACCGGCTCGATGCCGGTCGGCGTCGAGATTGCCCGCGCCGCCGCCGAGGTCGCGCCCGGACAGCGCCATTTGAAGCGCGTGGTGTCGGAGCTGGGAGGCAAGAACTGCGTGATCGTCGATTCCGACGCCGACCTCGACGAGGCGGTGCCGGGAATCGTGTCCTCGGCGTTCGTGTACGCCGGCCAGAAGTGCTCGGCGGCGGCGCGGGTCCTCGTCCACGAGGCGATCGCCGATCAGCTGATCGAGCGGGTGGCGGGCGCGGTCAGCGTGCTCGTGGTCGGCCAGGCCGATCAGCTGGGGACCGACGTGCCGCCGGTGATCGAACGCGCGGCTCAGGAACGGGTTGATCGGTACGCCGAAATCGCCCGCGACCAGGGCCGAATCGTGGCGCGGGTCGACGGCGTGCCCGAGCGCGGATGGTTCTGCCCTCCGACCGTGGCCGCCGATCTCCCGCCCGATTCGCCGGTGCTGAACGAGGAGATCTTCGGGCCGCTACTGGCGATCGACCGGGTCAAGAACGTGGCGCACGCGTGCGACATCGTCGACGGCCTTCCGTTCGCGCTGACCGGCGGCCTGTTCGCCCGCGATCCCGCCACCGTCCGCTACGTCCGCGAGCGGTCGCCGGTCGGGAACCTGTACGTGAACCGCGGGATCACAGGAGCGATGGTCGGCCGCCAGCCGTTCGGGGGCAACCGCCTGTCGGGGACCGGCAGCAAGGCCGGCGGGCCCGACTACCTGCGCCAGTTCGTCGAGCCCCACGTCGTGACCGAGAACACGATGCGCCACGGGCTCGTGGTCTGAGGCGCGCGCCCGCGCCGGCCCACCGAGGCTCCCTCGGCGGTGCACGACCGCTAGGGGCTCCCTCGCCGGTGCACGACCGCCAGAGGCTCCTCGCCGGCGCGCGAACCTCGGCCCCGCCCGAACCTGAATGCACCGGAAATCGGGGGGGGCAAGTCCACACTCGCCGCCCTCCCACACGGTGAATGCGGCTTCAGCCACCCCTGGTGTGCTCGACCCCACTCTCGCCGGACGCGCGCCGTCGATTGTCGACTTATCCGGGGTGCCAGAACCCCTGCGGATGGCAAGAAATCTCCTAACTGGGGTTGATTTGAGCACGCGGGCGGTCGATCATCGACACAGAGATGCCGCTGCCGCCCTCAGTCGCGTGGAAGCTGTTGCTCGCGCTGGTGCTGGTCGGCGCGATCGTGCTCAGCGCGTTCGCTAGGGCGCCAGCGCGGCCGCTGCCCCGCGGCGAGCTTCGCCGGCTGGTACTCGCGGCGCTGACCCTGTACGCGGTCGGCGTGTTCGCCTCGGTGACCCACCACGCGCTTCTGGCCGGCGTGGTCTACGTGGCCGGGATCGCGGCGTGCGCGCTGGCGGCGTGGCTGTCCCGCGGCAGCGAGCCCGACGATCCGCCCCGCGGCGGTGAGGAGCCGATCGACGAGCAGCCGCCTCCCCAGCCGGACGGCGTGCCGTGGTTCGACTGGCGCGCGTTCGAGCGAGACTTCCGCGAGTACGCGTCGCGGAGTCGCGAGCCCGCCCGTAATCGCTAGGCGTCGCGACTGCCGCCGTTCATCGCCAGCAGCATCTGGTGCAGACGGGCGTCTCCGGACAGCTCGGGATGGAACGAGACCGCCACCACGTTGCCCTCCCGGATCGCCACGGGATGGTCCTCGACGCTGCCGAGAACCTCTACCGAGGGACCGTAATCCGCCACCCACGGGGCGCGGATGAACACCGCGTGCATCGGCGCGCCCGCCACGCCGGAAACCTCGATGTCGGCCTCAAACGATCTGACCTGGCGCCCGAACGCGTTCCGGCGCGTGGTGATGTCGAGCACGCCGAGATGGTCGCGGTCGAGCATGATCATGCCGGCGCAGGTGCCGAGCACGGGCGTGCCGGCGCTGGCGAGCGCGCGCAGTGGCTCTGCGAGTCCCTCGCGCTCGATCCCGAGCGTCATCACCGTGGACTCACCGCCGGGGATGATCAGCGCGTCCAGGCCCTCTAGGTCCGCGGGCACGCGCACCTCGCGTGCCTGCGCCCCGAGCGTGCGAAGCACCTTCGCGTGCGCCTCGAAGTCGCCCTGCAGTGCCAGGATCCCGACCACGCGCTGCTGATGATCCCGCGACGTTTCGCCGCCAGGCGAAACTCGCAATGCCGACGCAGTCGGCACGTGACGCGCTACCAACCGCGCGGGGCCAGCAGCTGCTCGGCCTCGAGCTTGGACGACTCGAGGCTCACCATCGGCTGACCCAGCCCCGCCGAGGCCGCGGCGATCCGGGCGGGATCCCGGTAGTGCGTCGTCGCCTCGACGATCGCGCGCGCCCGGCGCTCGGGGTCCTCGGACTTGAAGATCCCAGATCCGACGAACACGCCCTCGGCTCCGAGCTGCATGACCAGCGCCGCGTCGGCCGGCGTCGCGATCCCGCCGGCGCAGAAAAGCACCACCGGCAGGCGCCCGTCGGCGGCGATCTGCCGCACGAGGTGCAGAGGGGACTGAAGCTCCTTGGCGGCGGTGGCGAGCTCGGCGTCGTCGAGCGTCGTCAGGCGCCGAATCTCGGAGCGGATCTTGCGAAGGTGGGTGACGGCGTTGACGATGTCGCCGGTGCCGGCCTCGCCCTTGGAGCGGATCATCGCCGCGCCCTCGCCGATCCGCCGCAGGGCCTCGCCGAGATTGGTGGCGCCGCACACGAACGGAACGCTGAACGCCCACTTGTCGATGTGGTTGGCCTCGTCGGCGGGCGTCAGCACCTCGGACTCGTCGATGTAGTCGACCTCGAGCGCCTCGAGCACCTGGGCCTCGACGAAATGGCCGATCCGCGCCTTGGCCATCACCGGGATCGTGACCGTGTCCTGGATCCTCTGGATCATCTCCGGGTCCGACATGCGTGCTACGCCGCCGTCCCGGCGGATGTCGGCGGGCACACGCTCGAGCGCCATCACGGCTGCCGCACCGGCGTCCTCGGCGATCTTGGCCTGCTCGGGTGTGACCACGTCCATGATCACGCCGCCCTTGAGCATCTCGGCCAGGCCGGCCTTGACGGTGAACGTCGCTTCGTCCCGCGAAGTCTGGGAATTCTCGTTCATCGGAGCCTGAGTTTAGCCGGGCGATAGCTTTCCCGGCGATGTCCACAGCGCCAGTGTTCGAGGGTTCGGATGGCCGTTTCGTCGCGACGGAGCTCGGTCGGGGCCCCTGGGATCCACGCGCTCTGCACGGTGGCGCGCCCGCGGCGCTGCTCATGCGCGAGTTCGAACGGTTGCCCGCCGCGAATGGGCTCGCCATTGCCCGCGTGACCTACGAGCTGCTGCGACCCGTTCCGGTCGGCCCGATCGAGATCCGGACCGAGATCACTCGCCCGGGGCGCCGCGTGCAGCTGGTCGAGGGTTCGATCTTCGCGGGCGGGCTCGAAGTGGTGCGGGCGCGGGCGCTCCAGGTCCGGCGCGCAGACCCCGGCACGAACGGCGCCACCGAGGACTCCCCGCCGCCCCCGGGGCCCGAGAATGGCCGCCCGGCCCGGGTGAACGTCCCGCACCGCCCGATGTTCGCGTTCGACGCGATCGAGATCACATTCGTTGCCGGCGCTTGGGGCGGCGGCCCGTCCGCAGCGTGGTTCCGGCTACGGAACCCGATCGTCGCCGGCGAGTCACCTTCGCCGCTGCAGCGCCTTGCCGCCGCCGGCGACTTCGGCAACGGGATGAGCTCCGTCCTGTCCTGGGACGACTACCTCTACATCAACCCGGATCTGACCTTGTACATCGAGCGCGAGCCGATCGGCGAGTGGATCTGCCTCGAAGCGCAGACCCGGATCGCGCGCGACGGCATCGGGGTGGCCGAGAGCGTTCTCTACGACGAGCGCGGCCGGGTCGGCCGGGCGATCCAGGCCCTCCTGGTTGCGCCACGCCGCTAACGATGCGATTGCACTTACCCGCGAAGATCGCGGGAAAAGTCAATCGGATCCGTGTCATACGGGTGGCCGCCGAGTACCACGGCCACGTCGAGCCCGCCGGCGCCGATCGCGATCATGCCCAGCCACCCCGCCTGCACGGTGTGGGAGTCGGCCCCGAGCATCGTCTGCCCCGGCTTGCCGAACCGCTCCATGTGGATGTAGTGGCTGATTCCGTTCCCCGGGCGCGAGAAGTGCAGCCCGTACTTGCGCGCGAGCGCCTGGAGCATCCGGTGGTCGTCCGGGTTCTTGTAGTCGAGCTGGACCACGTTGTGGTCGACGTACTGAACGGCGCGCTCGACCTTCACCCGCGGCTCGCCCAGCTCCTCGAACTGCATCAGCGCCATCGTCCCCGTGGCGTCCTGGAGCAGGGCCTGATCCATGCGGATCGAGATCGGCGACCCTGGCTTCAGGTCGCCATCGACCAGGTGCTCACGCAGGATCTGGCGCGTTAGGTTGTCGGGCATCGGGTCAGCTCCGCTCGCGACGGCGTCACGATCGGAACCTACCCATGGCCTCTGCCACTACGCGCCGGTCGGCAGTCGCGGTCGCGGTGGCGTTCGCAAGCGGACCGTCGCGGGATTCGACCCGGGCGTCGAGCTCGACGAATGCCCCGAGCGGGGCGCGTCCATACAGCGACACCTCGAACGAGACCGCGCGGGCCTCCAACCCGCAGGCCAGCGACATCGCCTCCGACAGCGCGGCCGCGACGACGCCGTCGTGGGCGCGGCCGCCTTCAGCCCCCTGATTGGTCCTGCTTGATGAAGCAGCGACCGGCGACCGCGCCCGGGGCGACTTCCTCGACCTCCAGCAGCAGCCCGAAAAGATTGGTCCGACCGCACCCGAAGCACTGCTCGTGGTGAACCCGCGCCACGCCCCCACCCCCCGGCCGGCTATTTCAGTCGGAACGCTTTGATGCGCACGTCGTACTGCTGGGCGTCGCGCGAATACACCCCGTACGCGAGCGCCTGGATCAGCGACAGCAGCGCGGTGTGCGAGCGAACGAACGCCGGCGTGTTCGACGAGTAGTAGAGACGGATCCTCGCCAGTCGCGCGACCTCGGACAGTGTCGCGTCGGTGATCGCGAGCGTCGGCGCCTTGCGGTGACGGGCCAGCTTCATCGTGCGCGTGATCAGCGGGTGCGGCCTCCCGGCAGACAGCCCGATCACAAGCGTCTGATCGTCGATCCGGCTGAGCCGGCCGAGCGCCTCCTGCGAGGGACTGGCCACGATCTCCGCACGGAGATCGAGCAGCATCAGCAGGTGGCGCAGGTAGCTAGCGAAGAACGCCATCTGATCGGTGCCGGCGATCAGCACCTTGCCGGCGGACACGATCGCGTCGATCGCGGCCTCGACATCGCCACGCGCGAGCTTGTGCGCGGTGTCCTCGACATTCACGTGGTCGGCGGCCAGCGCGGCCTCGAACTCGGTGTGGTCGAGCGAGAACAGCGGCGCGGCCACAGCGGAAGATCCGTTCGCAGCCCCTGGCCCACGGCGCCGGTACTCATCCCGGGCGGCCTGCTGAAGCTCGGGGAAGCCCTCGAAGCCCAGCGCCTGAGAGAAGCGCACGACCGTGCTCGACGAGGTGCTGGCGCGGCGCGCGAGCTCCTCAGCGGTCTGGAACGCCGCTTCGTCGAGGTGATCGACGATGTATTGGGCCACGTCTTTCTGCGAACGCGAGAACTCGTCGAAGCGGGCGCGGATATACGCCGAGAGGGCCTGATGGCCGTTGGGCGATTGGGTCTCGGTGGGGATGATGGACTGCTTCATCGGGGGCAGCGGTCTGATTCGACGCCTCCGCCCCGCGTCCTTCACGCTCTTTATTGCGGCCCGGTGCCGAGACCCGGCCCCACGCCTCAGACGAGGATGATCGCAACCCCGACCGGCTAGCCCGGGCGCTGAGCGCGCTCCCGATTCTCCTTGCGCTCAGCCAGCACCTGGGCGACGATGTAGACGATCAGCACGTTCACGATCACGCCGATGCCGAGGAACGTGAGCAGCAGCGCGATTGTCTGGCCGAGTGAGTTCGGGCTCTGGCCAAGGAAGCCGGCGATCGTCAACATCGCCACTGGAGCGTACCTCACGGCCCTGGGGGAAAGAGGCTTGAGAGACTTGGCGGCAAACGCGGCCCTGTAGCTCAGTCGGTAGAGCAGCGGACTCATAATCCGTCGCGCCCAGGTTCGAGTCCTGGCAGGGCCACTGCGATCAGCCTGGTAATCCTAAGTTTGTGGCGTGGTGGGCGTTTGCCACAACACTGAAAAAATGTCCCCGATATGTCCCGAGATCGGCGTACGATCCCGGCGCCACGTTCGCCGACGCGGCGGCGGAGTACCTGCGCTACATCGGCGAGGACCGCAACCGGAAGGCGTCGACGGTCGAGGACTATCGCTCGATCGTCAAGGTCCATCTGGCGCCGGCCTTCGGCGAGCAGCGGATCGAGGAGATCACGGTGGCGGCGGTCGAGGCCTTCCAGGCGCAGCTCGCCAAGCGTGTCCACCGCGGCCGGCCGATCACGCCTCGGACGCGTAACAAGGTGTTGAACGTCCTTTCCGGGATCTTCTCCCGCGCGAGGAAAGTATGGGGGTTGCCTTTGAACCCGCCTTCGCCGGGTTGCGCATGGGCGAGCTGCGGGCGCTGACGTGGCGCGACGTCGACTTCCTACGCTCGGTGATCCGCGTGCGTGCGAGCTACGCCGCTGGCGAGCTGAGCGTCCCGAAGTCCGGGAAGGTGCGATCGGTCCCGATGGTCGACGAGGTCGCCCAGCGCCTAGCGGTGCTGAGCAGGCGCGAGTGGTTCACGGGCGACGACGATCTCGTGTTCTGCGAAGAGGGAGGGACGTGGCTCAACGACGACCGTCTCCGCCGGCGCTACACGACCGCGCTGAACGCCGCCGGCCTACGCCGACTGAGGTTCCACGACCTGAGGCACACGTTCGGCTCGCTCGCCATCACGCGTGCGGACATCGTCGAAGTCCAGGCGTGGATGGGCCACGCGGACGTCCAGACGACCATGCGCTACCTCCACTACCGCGATCGCGGCCAGGCGGCTGAGCGGTTGGCGGACGCCTTCCGTGTCGAAGCGCCTGGCCCAGTGCGAGCCTCGCGGACACAAGCTCGATGACGTGGCCGGAGCTGGGCGAGCCTCTCCCGCGCTCGCGCGAGGCATACGTGCCGCCGGAGAAATGGAGTTGGATCCTGGGACACGACGGTCATGGCGCGCACTGGCGGCGCATTTTCGGCGACGTCGATGCCGAACTCCTTTGGGAAGCGTTCACAGCGCTGGCGATCACGTCTCCGATCTCTCGCGTTCGAGATCTCGGTCAGTTGGGTCGCACCAGCGAGGTGCGCATGCGGCTCACACTGAACAACCGCACCGCGAACGTCATCACGGTCTGGCACTACGACTATGTGGACTCGGCACCACGGCTCGTGAGCGCTTATCCGACGACCTAACATGGCTGCCATGGCAACGGCTCACGACATCGCTCTGAACGACTGGGTCGAACTCCTGGAGCCGCTTGACGCCGCTCCTGCCGGTGCACGAGGTGGCGTGGTCGACCTTCTCGCCAACGACGTCGTGATGGTCGAGATCATGGAACCAGATCTCCGCGATGGCCTGGACCGCATCGTCGTGGCTCCGCTGGCAAAGCTCCGGCGAATCGATCCGGAGTCCCGCCCGTAGTCGAGCGGCGGACGAAACCTCTCGCGCGTCTCGAGCCTTGTGCTACGGAGGGACGGCGTGTCATTCACTGCTGAGGCTTCGACCGGAGAACGTCAAAGACGTTCAGCGCTTCAGGCAGCTTCTTCAGCATGACTTTCGCGATTTCGTTGATCAGATCCTCGGCGACCGCGAGAGGCTCCTCCACGTTCTGAGTGGGTAGTCGTCCGGGGCGGCTGGGAGGCTGCCGGGCTTCTTTGATCCGCGATGATGGGAGCCTGGTATGCACGATGTCGACCTGTTCCAGCAAGCGCTCGGTCTTCAGGAGCCGTGGCGGGTGGTGGATGTTCAGTTCGATGCTGAGCAGCGCCGGCTGGATCTGCGGATCGACTTTCCGAAGGGGTCGCGGTTCGCTTGCCCGGAGTGTGGTCGGGAGGGGTGCGAGGTCCACGACACCGAGGAGAAGACCTGGCGGCATCTGGATTTCTTTCAGCATCAGGCGTATCTGACGGCGCGGGTGCCGAGGGTCATCTGCCCCGAGCACAAGGTCAAGCAGGTCGAGGTGCCGTGGGCGCGGGAGCGCTCGGGGTTCACGTTGCTGTTCGAGGCGCTGGTGATGGCGCTGGTCAAGGAGATGCCGGTGAAGGCGGTGGCTGATCTGATCGGCGAGACGGACATGCGGGTCTGGCGGGTGATGCACCACTACGTCGATGAGGCGGTCGAGGCGCAGGACCTCTCGGGGGTTGAGCGCGCGGGGATCGATGAGACGAGCGCCAAGCGCGGGCAGGACTACGTGTCGGTGTTTGCCGATCTGGACGAGCGCCGCGCCCTGTATGTGTCGTCGGCGGCGTGCTCGGCGTCGACGGCGGTGTAGATCCTGCGCAGGTCGGCGGCGAGCGGCTTGCGGTCCTTGTAGGACACGAACCGCATGCTGGAGCGAACCTGGTGCACCAGGCAGGTTTGGACGGTCGCGTGCGGGAACGCCTGCTCGATCGCCTCCGGGAAGCCGGTGAGCCCGTCGACGCAGACGAACAGGATGTCAGCGACGCCGCGGGTCTTCAGGTCGGTGAGGACGTGCAGCCAGAACTTCGCGCCTTCGGTCTGCTGGAACCACAGGCCGAGCACGTCGCGCTCGCCGTCGAGGTTGACTCCCAGCGCGACGTAGCACGCTTGGTTCTTGACCGTGTGCCCGTCGCGGATCTTCACCACCAGCGCGTCGAGGTAGACGATCGGGTAGACGCGCTCAAGCGGGCGGTTCTGCCACGCCTTGGCGTCGGCCAGGACAGTATCGGTGATCTTCGAGATCAGGTCCGGCGAGACCTCGGTGCCGTAGATCTCGGCCAGATGCCCCTGAATCTCGCGGACCGTCAGACCGCGGGCATACAGACTGATCACCCGGTCGTCGAACCCGACCCACCGGGTCTGACGCTTGCGGACGATCTGCGGCTCAAACGTGCCCTTGCGATCCCGCGGGGAGCGGATCCGAAGCGGCCCCTGATCGGTCAGGATCGTCTTGCCCGGCTTCCCGTTCCTAGCGTTCCCCGCGCCACCGGGCGGCGCCTCACCGGCCTCATAGCCCAGATGCTCGCTCAGCTCCGCCTCCAACGCCCGGTTCAACAGCCGGCGCGTGAGCTGCCCCAGCAGCCCGTCCGGGCCCGCGATCTCCTCAGCCGTCCTCGCGCCCGAAAGCAACGCGTCCAACAGCTCGTCGCTGACCTCCAACCGCTCCTCATCGAGTCCGGGACCGCCCGGCAACCCCGCAAACACCTCTCTCCGCTCGGCGGATCCAGGGTCGCTTCGCTCCTCGCTGACAACATCCTCCTGATCGATCCTGCTGTGAGTTCTCGTAGGCATGGCTTGTCCTTTCGGCCACGCTTACACGGTTCCTCCGACACTCCCGAAGAACCTGACCGCCCGCCAGCAGGACCTGCTCGATGAGCTGCTGCAGCAGCCGCTCCAGACCGTCCGCGCGTACGAGCTGTCGCTGCGGTTCGATGACTTCTACGAGCTCGACGATCCCGATGCCGCCGAGGAGTATCTTCGCCGCTGGATTGCCGAGGTCCACACCAGCGGGCTACCGCCCATGATCAAGTTCACGCGGATGCTCGAGGATCACTGGCTCGGGGTGATGCGCTGGCATCACAGCCGCGTCTCCAACGGGCTGCTCGAGGGACTGAACTCACTCATCCAGGCCGCCAAACGCCGAGCCCGTGGTTATCGCACCAACCGCAACTACATCGCGATGATCTACCTCGTGGCCGGGAAACTCAATCCCGGGCCCGCACCCGTGTAACCCCACACGAAACGTGGAGGAGCCCCGCGAGATCACCCTCGCACTCCCATCGGATCCGCCAAATTTCCGTTTCAGGGTCCGGTGAACCGAGCTCGCGCGTGCTGAACACCGCATGAAGCCGAAGACGATTCGCAATCAGAGCCTGAAGACCAACACCGGCCACGAATTCGATCTGTGGAGTCTGGCTGGTGAGTACCAGCATTTCTCCGGCGTCGTACTCGCTTTCGTAGGTCGGGACACCTGCCTTCCGGGCACGGTCTGCTGGAGGAATCGCCAGCGAGCGCGAAACCCTCTCGGCTCGTACTCCAGGCAGAGGATCGACTCCGGCTCTCACTCGCTCGATTAGCTCGTGCAGCCTGGCCAGAATGGGTGCCGAGAAGTCGCGAGCTTGATCATGCGCGGCCGAGGCTTCGACTGCCCAGAGCCCAGGATGGGCATACCCGCGCATCCGATCCGCCTCAAGGGCCCAATCGGGCAGGGCATAGTCGATGGTGAAGCAGGCGACCTTCGCGGACCGGCGCAAGTAAAGATCGGCCTCTTTCCAGACGGCCTCAGGGTCGCCCCGAGCGACTCCATGGGCGAGCGACAGGTTCGGGTACCTCGGACGAGACTCCCGCGGGTCATTTGTAGCCTCCAACAGCCCTAGACGAAATTGCATCTGCGCCAGGATGCTGTCGAGGCCAACCGTAGCCGAGGTGTAGTGGTAGAGATCATCCCTCTCAAGCGGCCGTTCGGCAGCGAAGCGCGCGAGGTCGTGAATTGGGGTGTCGATGACGGGCATCCTTCCGTTTCGTCTGCCGCTTGCGCTCGATCGTCCCAGACTGCAGTTCACGCTTGACGCGGCGGCGCTGCCAGCGTCGTCCGTACCCATTTCGCCGGCCCTCCTTGGCCGGCGAGCGACACCCTCACGCAGACACCAACCTCCACCACAAGCACGGATGAAGGCGGTCGCTCGGGGAGCGGTGACGGCGGGCAGGGCGGTGTGGATTGTCCACGGCGGCCAACAGCGCCGGCCCAGACCCAGGACGTTTTGTGACACTTTTGAGCACGCATTCGTTGACTAGCGTGTTCATCCGGGTGTTGAGCCCATCGTCCGGAACCTCTTTCTCGGCGTGGTGGTTGTCCGGCGTGGCCAAAGCAGCAACCAGAGTGGTCTCGGGTCCAACGGTTGCCAACAACCGGAGGGCGGACGGCGGGCCGGCTGAGGGATCGGCAGGCGATCCTGATCTTCGGTAGGTCGACGTGCGGCGATCGCTCCCTGGATTAGGGAGAACGAACGCGGGCCCGTCGGCTCGGTCAAGCAGCGACCAACGAGGCGTGTCCCCATCCGTGTCCCAAGGTTGGCTCAAATGACCCCTCGCAAGCTGACCCAACCTGACCGAATCCCCAGTAATTCCGGGCACCCGGGCCGCGAAACACGCCCTCATAATCCGTCGCCGAGTCCTGGCAGGGCCATATAGAAAGTCCTGGTAGCAAGGGGTTCGCAGCACCTCCGGCAGGCCCCGCGGCCGATAAGTGAGCGCAGACGGTCGGGACGCTTCGGGACGCGGCACCGTGGTGCGTACAGTGAGTTGCTGTCGTCGGTAGGGTGGCGGCAAGGTATGAGGGGCGCTGGTGACGGGGCGGTGGGCTCCAGCGACGACGGCCACGGCTGGTCGGGCGAGGCGGGGCGGGTTGAAGTGGGCCGGGCCGGCGTGGCCGGAGCAGGCTGGGTGGGGCTGCGGTTGTCATCATGCGGTTGTCATCATTTACGCGCGCGAGGACTCGTTTCCGAACATGGATGTGAGGGGTCGCGTCGTTTTCGCGCGCGTGTAAATCGCCGTTTCGCCCACCTACCCGCCCCGCTTACCGACGGTCTCGGCGCGTGCGATCTCCTAGCCGAGCATGGACGCTCGGCCCCATCTCCGCGCGCGACCCGGACGGTTGCACGGCGTCCACGCTCTCCACCCCCAGGTGTCGCCGTTCCGGCCGGGCACGACTCCTAGTGGGTACAGGGCCGCCCTGTCGATTCCGATGTCGCCGGCGCGGCGTCGTCGCCAGGCTGCCGGTTCCGAGGTGGGTGGTACTTGAGAGGGATCCCGGGTCTGACCTGGTGGGAGGCGGTCCGCAAGCTGGTGGAGTACGTTCGATGCGTGAGCCGAATCGAGCATCTCGCCCGCACGTACTGGTTCGACCTGCTGATCGCGCTGCTGGCGATCGTGGCGATGCTTCACGTGGTGCTCGGACGCGGCTCGTCCGGAGCTCCGACAACGACGCTGTGGTTCTGCCTTCCCGCGCTCGCGATCCTGGTGCTACCCCTGTTCGCGCGGCGATGGTTTCCGTTTGCCGGACCGGCGGCGTACTGGCTTTTGGCCGCGGGAATCTCGTTCGTCGACCCGCTGCTGATCCCGTACCCCGAGTCCATCTTCCTGCTCGGGCTGGCGGCCGCATTCCTGCTCGGGAACCTTCGGGACGTCCGGCGGGCTGGCCTCGGACTGGCCATCGTGGTCGGTGCTGCGGCGACCCTCGTCTACAACATCCCCGGGCACTCGGTCGACGAGCTCGTCTTCATTCCCGTCGACTTCGCCGTCGCCTGGGTTGCAGGCCTTGCCGTCCGCGCGCGGGCCGAGCGGGCCGAGGTGGCGGAGTCACGTGCGACACAGGCCGAGCGCGCCGTGTTCGAGGAGCGGGTGCGGATCGCGCGGGAGCTGCATGACGTCGTCGCCCACCACGTGAGCATGATGGGCGTCCAGGCCGGCGCCGCCCGGGTCGTGATCGACCGTGACCGTGTCAAGGCCAAAGCGTCGTTGACCGCGATCGAGGTCTCGAGCCGACAGGCGGTGGGGGAGTTGCACCGCTTGCTCGGATTCCTGCGGCAGGCCGGCGACCAGGACGATCTGCTGGCTCCGCGTCCTGGCCTGAGCCAGCTTCCGCGGCTGGCGGCGAGCATGAGTGAGTCCGAGCTCGCTGTCGCGGTCAGCGTCGAAGGGGAGGAACGCTCGTTGCCGCCGATGATCGGCGTGTCGGCGTACCGCATCGTGCAGGAAGCGCTGACTAACACCCTCAAGCACGCGGCGGCGTCGCGCGCCGACGTGCACGTGCGGTACTGGCCCGACGAGCTCGAGGTCGAGATCATCGACGACGGCCGCGGCGCGACGGCGCTATCAGGGACGAGCCCGGGCGGCCTGGGGTTGATCGGCATGCGCGAGCGTGCCGCCCTGCACGGCGGCCAACTGACGGCGGGGCCGGCATCCGGCGGCGGGTTCGCCGTGCGCGTCAAGCTGCCCACCTCGGACGGTGTGCTGTGAGCATCCGTGTGCTGCTGGCCGATGACCAGGCGATGGTTCGCGCCGGCTTCCGGATGATCCTCGAGTCCGATCCCGAGATCGAGGTTGTCGGCGAGGCGGCGAACGGCGAGCAGGCCACCGCCAGCACCCGGCGCCTGCGGCCCGACATCGTGTTGATGGACATCCAGATGCCCGACGGTGACGGACTCGAGGCCGCGCGGCGGATTACCGAAGACGGCGAGCTGCACAGTCGTGTGGTGATCCTCACCACGTTCGAGCGTGACGAGTACGTGTTCGAGGCGCTGCGGTCGGGCGCCAGCGGCTTCCTGATCAAGAACGCCCCACCCGAGGAGCTCCTGCACGCGGTGCACGTCGTGACTGCCGGCGAGGCGCTGCTCGCCCCGTCGGTCACGCGGCGCATCATCGAGCAGTTCGCACGCCGGCCGGTCAGGCCGGAGCTCGGCACGCGGCTGGACGCCTTGACGCAGCGCGAGCGCGAGGTGCTGCGGATGCTGGCGCACGGTAAGAGCAACGCCGAGCTGGCCGCCGAGCTGTTCGTCACCGAGGGCACGATCAAGACCCACGTCTCCAGCCTGCTCGCCAAGCTCGGGCTCCGCGACCGAGTTCAGGCCGTCGTCCTCGCGTACGAGAGCGGGCTGGTCACGCCCGGCGCATAGACGCGTCTCTGTCCTTCGACAGAGACGCGAGCGGCAAAGATCTGCGCTGAGGAGGAGCGCACACGCGCCCTGCGGGCGATGACACGCACAGCCCGCGGTCCCAGACTGATCCCAGGCAACTTGCACCAACCTGAGGAGCAGTGATGACGACCAACATGCATCCCTCGACCAGGCGCTTCAGTCGCGGCCGGATCACCGGCCTGACCCTGATCGCCGTCCTCGCGCTCGGGCTCGGCTACCTCCACTTCGCCGGCAGTTCTACGGCCGTCTCTGTGCCTGCCGGCGCGCATGCAGGCCAGCTGACGCTCAAGAGCTGTACCTACAACACCGAGAAGGGCGCCTACGCCGCGGACTGCGGAACGCTCGTGGTGCCCGAGAACCGCGCCGACCCGCACTCGCGGCTGATCGCGCTGCCGGTCATCCGGATCCGTGCGCATTCGGCACACCCGGGCGCCCCGATCTTCCGCCTGCAAGGCGGCCCCGGCGTCACGAACATGGTCTTCCCGGACGCGAGCCGGTTCACCGCCAACCACGACGTCGTGCTCGTCGGCTACCGCGGCGTCGACGGCTCCGTCCGGCTCGACTGCCCGGAGGTGAGCTCGGCAATGGAGGACTCAGGTGACCTCCTCAGCGAGCAGTCGTACCGCGCCGTCGCCGCGGCGTACCGGTCGTGCGCCGAGCGGCTCCGCAGCGATGGTGTCGATCTCGCCGGCTATTCGATCCCCGAAGAAGTCGACGACCTCGACGCGGCCCGCCACGCCCTCGGCTACCACCAGATCGACCTGGTGAGCGAAAGCGCGGGCACCCGGGTCGCAATGATCTATGCCTGGCGCTACCCGAAGAGCATCCATCGCTCGGTGATGATCGGCGTCAATCCACCCGGCAACTTCCTCTGGGACCCAAAGACGACCAACGAGCAGATCCAGCGCTATTCCGTGCTCTGCGCCCAGGCGACGAGCTGTCGCAGCCGGACGCCGGATCTCGCCGCGTCGGTGAAGTCCGTGTTCGCTCACGTTCCCAGTCACTGGGGGTTGCTGCCGATCGAGAAGGGCGACTTCAAAGCCGCCGCGTTCTTCGGCCTGATCAACGAGACCTCCGCCGGCGGCAACTCGATCGCCGCGCCACTAACGATCAACTCACTCCTCTCCGCCGACAAGGGCGACGCAAGCGGCGCGTGGTTCCTGTCCGTGTTGGCACGGCTCACCTTTCCGAGCTCGTTCGTCTGGGGCGACCTGGCGGCGATCGGCCGCAGCGACGCCACCTACGCGAAGCACTTCTACGCGTCGGGAGCAAACCGTGGATCGCTGATCAGTGCTGCCGGCAACGACCTGATCTGGGCCGGCGGCCTCCTCGTCGACGCCTGGCCGGCGAACCCGGACGAGAACGAGTACACCCACGTGCAAAACTCGAACGTTCCGACGTTGCTGATCGGCGGCAACCTCGACTTCGCAACGCCGCCCGAGATTGCGACCAGCGAGCTCCTGCCTCACCTCGCGAACGGCCGTCAGGTCGTGCTCTCGAACCTCGGCCACTCCGACGACTTCTGGCCCTACGAACCGGCAGCCGGCACCCGTCTGATCAACACCTACCTCGACACCGGCAAGGTCGACACGTCCCTCTACACCCACAACAAGGTCGACTTCAGCCCAAGCTCCAGCCAAGGCGCCTACGCCGAAGACGGCCTCGGCGCGATGATGGGCTTGGGACTCCTCACGATCCTGTCATTGCTACTGATGTGGCGCCGGGCGCGCAAGCGCGGCGGCTTCGGGCGCAAGGCGAGCGCGATCCTGCGCTCCGTCTACCTGCTGGTGCTCGGCCTCGGCGGATGGTTCATCGGCCTGATCATCGTGCTGGTGGCTTTGCCGACAGTACCCCTCAACAGCGAACTCATGGCTGTTCTCTCCATCGGCACGCCGATCGGCCTCGGCACCTACTGGGGCTGGGTCAACCGCGACCGGCCGGCCAGGGCCACGAGGATCGGCATCTGGGTCGCGCTGACGGGCGCCCTCGTCGGCGCGCTGCTGGGGTTCAACGCAACATCCGGGATCATGGCGGTCATCACCACGATCGTCGGAGCAGGTTGCGGTGCGAACCTCGGCCTGATCGCCCTCGATGTCGCACGAATCGGCGAGCAGCCGGAGACCGATCCGGGCGAGCGGCCGGAGACCGTTCCGCCCATCGCCATTCCAGCGGTCGAACACTGACCCCCGGAATCCGTTCGCGCAGAGCATGTGGCGGTGTGCTGGTTGCCGCCACATGCTCTGCTGACGTACGTGCGCGCTCGGTGGTCTGCGCCTTGTACAGGACCGCTCATGCAAGCCCCAACCACCCGACCACTCACCACCTTTGAACCGGAGACAGGAGCCATGACTCCAGTGACGCTTCAGACGCGCGAGCTCGCCGCCCGCGAGAACGACGGCATCCACGTCACGCTGCTCTGGCACCCCCGCCAGGACGCAGTGACCGTCTCGGTCGACGACACGCGGGGCGGCCACCGCTTCGACCTTGCCGTCGCCCGCGACCGCGCGCTAGAGGCCTTCTATCACCCATTCGCCTACGCCGCCTAGCCGGGCGGACTCAACACATCACTCACGCCCACCCCACAGCAGCAAGGGACCGAGATGTCACCCCCTGAAGTACTCAAACAACCTGGCGGCCCGGATGGGCCGCTGGAGCGCGAGCCATCGCAAGACGGCGATCCTCGGCTGGCTCGCGTGCGGTACTGGCCCGACGAGCTCGAGGTCGAGATCATCGACGACGGCCGCGGCGCGACGGCGCTATCAGGGACGAGCCCGGGCGGCCTGGGGTTGATCGGCATGCGCGAGCGTGCCGCCCTGCACGGCGGCCAACTGACGGCGGGGCCGGCATCCGGCGGCGGGTTCGCCGTGCGCGTCAAGCTGCCCACCTCGGACGGTGTGCTGTGAGCATCCGTGTGCTGCTGGCCGATGACCAGGCGATGGTTCGCGCCGGCTTCCGGATGATCCTCGAGTCCGATCCCGAGATCGAGGTTGTCGGCGAGGCGGCGAACGGCGAGCAGGCCACCGCCAGCACCCGGCGCCTGCGGCCCGACATCGTGTTGATGGACATCCAGATGCCCGACGGTGACGGACTCGAGGCCGCGCGGCGGATTACCGAAGACGGCGAGCTGCACAGTCGTGTGGTGATCCTCACCACGTTCGAGCGTGACGAGTACGTGTTCGAGGCGCTGCGGTCGGGCGCCAGCGGCTTCCTGATCAAGAACGCCCCACCCGAGGAGCTCCTGCACGCGGTGCACGTCGTGACTGCCGGCGAGGCGCTGCTCGCCCCGTCGGTCACGCGGCGCATCATCGAGCAGTTCGCACGCCGGCCGGTCAGGCCGGAGCTCGGCACGCGGCTGGACGCCTTGACGCAGCGCGAGCGCGAGGTGCTGCGGATGCTGGCGCACGGTAAGAGCAACGCCGAGCTGGCCGCCGAGCTGTTCGTCACCGAGGGCACGATCAAGACCCACGTCTCCAGCCTGCTCGCCAAGCTCGGGCTCCGCGACCGAGTTCAGGCCGTCGTCCTCGCGTACGAGAGCGGGCTGGTCACGCCCGGCGCATAGACGCGTCTCTGTCCTTCGACAGAGACGCGAGCGGCAAAGATCTGCGCTGAGGAGGAGCGCACACGCGCCCTGCGGGCGATGACACGCACAGCCCGCGGTCCCAGACTGATCCCAGGCAACTTGCACCAACCTGAGGAGCAGTGATGACCGCACCACACGCCGTACTGAAGAAGTCGATCATGCCGGCCGTCGCCGTCGGATCGGAGGGCCGACCGATGGCCCCCGTCGAGACCCGCGATCTCTCCAAGCACTTCGGCGACGTCGCCGCCGTCAATCACCTCTCGTTCGACATCGAGCCCGGTCGCGTCACGGGGTTCCTTGGACCGAACGGGGCCGGGAAGAGCACGACGTTGCGCGCGCTGCTCGGGCTGGTGCAGCCGTCGTCGGGGGCCGCCACGTTCGGCGGTCTGCGCTACGACGAGCTCGACGAGCCCAGCGCCCGTGTGGGCGCGGTGCTCGAGGACGCCTCGTTCCATCCGGGTCGCAGCGCACGAAATCACCTGCGGGTCCTGGCCATCACGGGAAACCATCCCCCCCACCGCGTCGAGGAGGTCCTGTCCGCGGTCGGGCTCAGCGACGCCGCCGACCGGCGTGTGAAGGGCTACTCGATGGGCATGCGCCAACGGCTGGCGATCGCCGCAGCCCTGCTCGGCGACCCACAAGTCCTGATCCTCGACGAGCCGAACAACGGCCTGGACCCGCCCGGGATCATCTGGCTGCGTGGCCTGATGCGCGAGCAGGCGGCAGACGGGCGCACCGTGCTGATCTCCAGCCACGTCCTGGCCGAGGTCGCCCAGTCTGTCGACGACGTCGTCGTGATCGCCGACGGCGAGCTGCGCGCCCACGGGCCCCTGGAGCAGGTGCTCGGAGGCGACGACGGCCCCGCGACCACGGTCCGCGCACAGGACCCGGTCCGGTTGACCGGCGCGCTCGAGCGTCGCGGTCACCGCGTCGACCGCGACGGTGACGTGCTGAACGTCTCCGGCGCCACCCCGGAAGAGGTCGGCAAAATCGCCGGCCACGAGCAGCTGGCCGTGCTCGGCCTGGCCCCCCGAACGCGCTCCCTCGAAGAAGCGTTCATCGCCCTCACTGGGGTGCAGTCATGACCGCGCTCCTGCGAGCCGAGCTGCTCAAGCTCCGCACCACCCGCACCTTCGCCGCGGTCGTCGCCAGCGCCGCGGCGCTGTCGCTGACCCTCGTCGTCCTCGGCGCGGCCCTAGGGAAGGAAACCAAACCGCACGCGCTGTTCACCAACAGCGCGATCACCTACATCATCGTGATACTCGGTGCGATCGCGATGACGGGCGAGTGGCGTCATCGCACGATCACAGGCTCCGTGCTCGCCGCCCCCAACCGAGTACGGCTGCTCGCCGCCAAGGCGATCTCCTACTCCATGGCCGGCATCGCCCTCTCGATCCTCGTGACGGTGCCAACCATCATCGTCGGCGAGCTGGTCCTGTCAGACCGCGGGCTAGCAACGCTGGGCGCCGGCGGCATCGCCGACGTGCTGTGGCGCAACCTGGCCGTCGCTGCCCTGCTCGGCCCCCTCGGCGTCTGCATCGGCGCCCTGGTACGCAACCAGATCGTCACCGTCGTCGGGCTCATCATCATCGCCGCGGCGATTGAGCCCGCCGTCTTCCAGGCGATCCCGGAAGTCGGTCGCCTCCTCCCGCTCGCCGGCGCTCCCGGAGGCGTCCTCGGCGGCACCCACGGGGACCTGTCGCCCGCTCCCGCGCTCGCGGTCATGGTCGCCTGGACACTCACCATCTTCGCGGCAGCCGCCTGGCGCCTGCGTAGCCGCGACCTCATCTGAGCCAACCATCCCGACAAACAACCAACAGACCACGCAGCGGCCACCATCCGCTCGAACACAGGCTGGAGCTGCCGACCGAGCAAGTCGGCAGCTCCAGCCGCGCGACCCGCTCTGACCGCAGCGCGAGCCTTCTCGCCGTGTTCGGGTCTTCCCTTCTATCGCGGTCTGCTGGGCTCGGCGGACATCCATTCAGGCATTGGGGGCCCCGCGGCCGTCGCGGTCTCGCAGCTGGCGAATAGCGGGTGTTTCAAGGACCGCTGAGTGTTGCGAATCGCACCGCTTCCTCGAAGATCACGAGCAGCCCGATCTGCTCGACGCCTGGGACAACAGTCACAGGCGGGTCTCCGCCGAGCAGTTCGGCGACGCGACGGGCGTGTGATGGCGGGTGCATCCGGTCGAACTCGCCAGTCCAGAGGGAGGCGCGGACCGCGCCGGGCGTGATACCCCACGGTTTGCAGAGGATCCGGATCTCCTCGATGAACCCGTTTGGGTTCGCAAACAGCTCCCCGGTCGTCGCTACGAACAGTTCTTTGACCCACGGGATCTGGACGACCTCCGCGTCCGGCCCCTTGAACAGTCCCATCGCTGAATCTGGCAACTTCTTGTACTGCTGCTTGAAGCCCGCCCGCAGCAGAAACGGCGCGCGGGACATGAACGCCGCGATCTTCATATCCTTCCCGGCCGCGCGCCACTCGGCCTTCTCCGCGAGCGGCGCGATAGCTCCGAGCAGCGAGTGGGCGGTGACCCGCTCTGGAACCGCACCGGCAACGGCGATCCCGTAAGGGTCTACTGCTCGACCGGCCGTTCGGGGCACTGACCGTCGGTGATGTGATGACGCGCGCGGGCCTGGCGCGCACCGTCTTCTACCGCCACTTCGACAGGCTGGCGCAGATGGCGCCCGAACTGCTCCCGGACTCCGAGGACCCGCTCCTCGATCAGGTCCTCCGCGGTCCTGCGGAAGACCTGGTCACAGCGATGGTCGCCGGCCTGGTGGCGCTCTATGCCGACAACGGTCGGTGGCTGCGCGCGCTCGACGCCGCAGCCGCGGCCGATCCGGCAGTTGCCGCCGAGTTGGACCGCGCTCTCGTCGGCCCGCGCCAACTGCTCGAGCAGCTCGTCGCCAACGCCCCGCACCCACCGGCCAACCCACGCGAGTTCGCCCTGCTAATGATGGCCACCCACCGCGCATACCTGCTCGACACCTTCGGCGGCGGCCACGACTCCCCAGAGCGACGCACCAACGCCGCAGCCGCGCTCACGGCGCTCTGGGACCGGCTCCTAGCCGAGTGATCCGACCCCCGTCGCCTGACCGCGGCCGCTGTCCCGCTTTGCGCGAACAGCCAGAGCGTGGACTCGATGCCTGCCACCTCGTCGGTACCGCCGGCGGGACGCCGATGAACGTTCCGCATCGGCTCGGGCGTAAAACTTCCCTAAATCGCTAAAGCTCTGCGGCCGATTGTTCGATACAGGCCGGGATTGAGTTGTAAGGGCAAACCCGTCGCGAGGCGGGGACGCAAAGCCAGAGGTCTCGCGCCGCGAGATAGCTCGGCCGCCTGCTCAGCGTGTTCGACGTGGTTCCTAACAAGGAGGACAAGGATGTCCAGGTTTAAGTTCCGTCACGCTCAGCTGCTGCTGTCGATCATGGCCCTGGTCGCGCTCGTCGTGGTCTCAGGAGCCAGCTGGAAGTTCTAATCCCGATAGGCGACGGCCGGGCGCTCCGGCGTTAGCCGGGCGCCCGGTATCGACCTGATGAAACCTCGCGCCCTCGAGCCTGTCCGCCTCTACTGCATTGCAGTCGCGCTCGTGGGCGCGGCGCTGCTGGCGGCTCTCGTGGCCGGCTCCTCGCCCGATTTCGGCGGGCACACCCGGACGATCGAGTTCCTCGCCCTCGCCGGGAGCGTGATGATCGGAGAGCTGTTCCCGATCGAGGCTCCGCGCCGTTCGGGCGACGGCGAGATCACCGTCTCGGTGATGTTCTCGTTCGCCCTGCTGCTCGGAGTTGGGCTCGTCCCGGCGCTTATCGCACAGCTCCTCGCCTCGATCGTGCAGGACGCGATCGCCCGTAAGCCGTGGTGGCAGATCGGCTTCAACATCGGGCAGTACACGCTCTCGCTGTCCGCCGCCGCGCTTGTGCTGCAGCTGCTCGGCGGATACACAGCGCTGCAGACCGGCGGCTTTCACGCCTTTGATCTAGTCGTCGTGGTCGGCGGCGCGGCTGGCTACTTCGTCGTGAATCTGCTGCTGGTCACGCGCGCCACGACCCTGTACATGGGCACCCCGTTCTCGCACGGACTGCGCAGCGACCTCATGTTCGGCCTGTCGGTGAGCGCGGTGCTCCTGTGCCTCGCCCCGGTGGTCGTGACCGTGCTCCAGTTCAGCCCGATCCTCTACCCCCTTCTGCTGGTGCCGCTCGTCGGCGTGTACTTCAGCGGCCGCCAGACCGTCCGCACCGTGACCGCCGAGCACCTCGCACGACACGACAGCCTGACCGAGCTGCCGAACCGCCGCTGGTTCCTCGAGTCCGTAGGGCAGGCCTTGAAAAACCAGTCGCTCGCCGCCGGCGGGCTCCTGCTCGTCGACCTCAACGGCTTCAAAGAGGTCAACGACACCCTGGGTCACCATCACGGTGACCTCGTGCTCCAGGAGGTCGGGCCGCGGCTGCGGGCGGCGTTCCGCAGCGAGGATCTCGTCGCGCGTCTCGGCGGCGACGAATTTGCCGTTTTCATGCCGGGCGCCGACGGCGACGCCGCCCAGGCCGCCGTGCAGCGCCTCCAGGACGCCCTGCACCGGCCCATCGAGGTCGACGGCATCAGCCTCGAGCTCGACGCCAGCATCGGCCTGGCCTGGTACCCGGATCACGGGTCCGACGTCGACACCCTGCTTCAGCGCGCGGACGTCGCGATGTACCGTGCCAAGGCGAGCCACCACGCGCTCGTGACCTACCGCCAGGAGGACGACTACCACAGCCCCGAGCGCCTCGTGCTCGCCACCGACTTGCGCCGCGCGCTCGCTGACGACCAGCTGCTGCTCCATTACCAACCGCAGGTAGAGCTCGGGCTCGGCCGCCCGGTCGCCGCGGAGGGGCTCGTCCGCTGGCAGCATCCCCAGCGTGGTCTGCTCGGCCCGTTCGAGTTCATCGAGGTCGCCGAGCGCACCGGGCTGATCAAGGACCTGACTTACCGCGTGATCGATCTCGGCCTACGCGATCTGCGCACATGGAGCGACGACGGCCGCAAGCTGTCGCTGTCGCTGAACGTCTCGGTGCGGAGCCTGCTGGACCGCCGGTTCCCCGAGGAGGTCGAGAAGCTGCTCGCGATGCACGGCGTCGAAGGCAGCGCGCTCACGCTCGAGCTCACCGAGAGCTCGCTGATGGTCGACCCCGAGGTCGCCAAGAAGACCATGCGCCACCTCGCCGAGCTCGGCGTCGCGGTCGCGATCGACGACTTCGGCACGGGCTACTCGTCGCTGGCATACCTGACCGACCTTCCGATCGGTGAGCTCAAGATCGACAAGTCGTTCGTGCGGGCCATGGGCTCGGACGCCCGTAACGCGATCGTCGTCCGCTCGACGATCGAGCTCGCCCACAACCTCGGGCTGCGCACGGTCGCCGAGGGGATCGAGGATGCGTTCACGTTCGAGCGTCTGCGGGCGCTCGGCTGCGAGCTCGCCCAGGGTTTCCATATGAGCCGGCCGCTGCCCGCCAACGGTCTGGTGAGCTGGTGGGACGGGCACACGCCCGCCGAGCCCGTGCCCGCGCGCGAGCCGGTCAGCGTCCCGCGGGCCCTGTCCCCGCGGCTGAGCGTGGCCTGATGCTGCTCGTCGTCACCGCGATCGCGCTGCTGATCACGGTCCCGCTCGCCGGCGGGCGACTCACCCGCCTGGCCGACATCCGCGTCCGCGCGACCTGGGCGGTGCTGCTCGCCGTGGCGATCCAGGTCGGTATCTCGGATGTGGCGCCCGGGGGCAGTCACTGGGTGCACGTCGCGCTGAACATCGCGTCGTACACGCTCGATGCCTACTTCCTGTTCGCGAACCGGCGGCTCGCCGGCGCGCCGATCGTCGCGCTCGGCGCCGCGCTCAACGTCCTCGCGATCACGAGCAACGGTGGCGTGATGCCCGCGAGCGCATCGGCGCTGCGGATCGCCGGGATCGCCCCCCGCGCCGGTTTCGACAACTCCGCGCACCTCGCGCACGCCCACCTCGCGTTCCTCGGCGACGTGATCCCGGTGCCGGGCCCGTGGCCGATCGGCAACGTGCTCAGCGTCGGCGACCTCACGATCTTCGTCGGCGCGTTTATTCTTCTGCACCTCGCGTGCGACTCCCGGCTCTTCCGGCGCCGGCCCCGCACGACGCAAGGCGCCAGAATCTCGCCTGATGCTCGAGGTTCGACCGCCGGAGTCTAAGGACTCGTTCCTCGCCTGCCTGGCGACGATCCTCGAGCTGCCGTTCGAACAGATGCCGACGCTCGCGGCCGGCGAGGATCCGCCGACCGGCTGGATGGTGTCGCGCTGGCTGGGCGGACTCGGCCTCGGCCTCGCGCGGATCGCCGATCCCGGCGCGTTCACGTGGGCGGGGCCATGGATCGGGCGTGCCGGCGACCGCTTCGTCGTGATGTACGGCGTCCCCTCGGGGGTCGTGTGGGACCCGGTCGGGGGCCCGGAGATCGAGCGCGACTCGATTGAGGACGGCTTCATCCTCGCCGCCGCGGACATCGCGCTCGCGCTTCCGCCCCGGCCGGCGGCACCACCCGTCGCGGGCACCGTCGAGGCGCTGGCGGTGGCCGGCGCGGCGGCCGAGCCCGCGCGCCTGCTCGCTACGGCCCGCGCGCTCGCCGGCCGAGGCCTCGAGGGCGACCGGCACGTGGCGGGCACGGGCACGTTCCCGTCGGGGCTGCCGGGCAGCGCGCTGACGATGATCGAGGCCGAGGTGTGCGAGTCGTTCGAGCCGCCACTGACGCCCGGCGAGCACCGCCGGAACGTCGTCACACGTGGGATCGACCTGAACGCGCTCGTCGGCCACGAGTTCACGATCGGCGAGGTCCGCTGCCGCGGGATGCGGCTGTGCGAGCCCTGCACGGTTGTCCAGCGCTACGCCGGCCAGCCGGTGCTGCGGCCGCTCGTGCACCGCGGGGGATTGCGCGCGGACATCCTGCGGGATGGCGACATACACGTCGGAGACCAGGTCCGAGCGGTTTGATCTGGGCCGCCTCCGGGGAAGGCGGCCCTCCTAACCCAAATACCGGTACGCCGGGATCGTGAGGAACTCGATCAGCTCGGGCGACAGCGCCACCCGCTCGAAGATCTCGCGTGTGTCCCGCGGCCGGCCGGCCTCCCAGGTCTCGTCGCCGACCGCTTGACGTATCTTCGTCGTCTCCTCGTCGAGCACGTCGAGGACCAGCTCAGGCGTCACCTGCCGGCCGTCCTCGAGCTCGACGCCGTGGTGGATCCACTGCCAGATCTGCGTGCGCGAGATCTCCGCGGTAGCGGCGTCCTCCATCATCGAGTTGATCGCCGCGGCGCCGCGCCCTGTGAGCCAGAACGAGATGTACTGGAAGCCGACGCTGACATCGGTCCGCAGCCCCTTCTCGGTGATCGCGCCCGGAGTCGCCCCGAGATCGAGCAGCTCCGCGGCGGTCACGTGGACGTCGTCGCGCTGTCGGCCGAGCTGGTTTGGCGCGCCGTTCAGGCCCTGCTCGAACACCTCCCGCGCGACCGGCACCAGGTCCGGATGCGCGACCCAGGTGCCGTCGTAGCCCTGCGAAACCTCGCGCTCCTTGTCCTTGCGGACCCCCTCGAGCGCCTTCTCGTTGGCCTCGTCATCGCCCTTGCGGCTGGGGATCAGCGCCGACATCCCCCCCATCGCATGCGCCCCGCGCTTGTGGCACGTCGCCGCCAGCAGCTCGGTGTAGGCGCGCATGAACGGCACGGTCATCGTCACGTCGCTCCGGTCCGGGAGGACCATCTCGCGCCGGTCCGGGAAGCACTTGATCGAGGAGAAGATGTAGTCCCAGCGGCCGGCGTTGAGCCCGGCGGAGTGCTCGCGCAGCTCGTACAGGATCTCGTCCATCTCGAACGCGGCGGGCAGCGTCTCGATTAGCACGGTCGCCTTGAACGTCCCTCGCGGAATCCCGAGCGCCTCCTGCGCGAAGACGAACACGTCGTTCCACAGTCGCGCCTCGAGGTGGGATTCCATCTTCGGCAGGTAGAAGTACGGTGCGGTCCCGTTTCTGATCAGAGGCCGGGCGCAGTGGAGCACGTACAGGCCGAAGTCGAACAACGAGCCGGACACCGGCTCTGACTCGACGAGCAGGTGGCGCTCGACCAGGTGCCAGCCGCGCGGCCTGACCAGGAGCGTGGCCGGATCCTCTGACAGCTCGTAGTGCTTGCCGTCGGGGTCGCGGTAGGTGATCGTCCCGTTGATCGCGTCGCGCAGGTTCCGGTGCCCGTCGACCATGTTGTGCCAGGTCGGGGAGTTGGCGTCCTCGAAGTCCGCCATGAACCCGTCGGCGCCGGAATTCAGCGCGTTGATCGTCATCTTGCGATCGGTCGGCCCGGTGATCTCGACCCAGCGCTGCTGCAGGTCCGTGGGGACCGGCGCCACGGTCCAGTCGCCCTCGCGGATCTCGCGCGTGTCGGGAAGGAAGTCGAGCATCTCCCCTTCGGCGAGCCGCGCTCGCCGGCGCCCGCGCGCCTCGAGCAGCTCCTCGCGCCGCGGCCCGAACTGGCGTTGCAACTCGGCCACGAACTCAAGCGCGTCGGCGTTGATGACCTCGTCGAAGCCCGGCTCGACAGCGCCGGCCAACTCGATCCGAGGGTGCCGCGTCACCCGGCCATCCTCTCATCCTCCGCCGGAGCACGCACCCGCCGGTGGGACACCGCCTCGCGCACCGTGTCGGTCTCGGCGGCGCACAGCACGGCCATCACCGCCGCCACGGCGGCCGCCACCGCCCACGCCGCGAGCCCGCCGGCGACGGCATACAGCACCAGCAGCGCCACGGCCACCCCGAGCTTCTCGTATTCGACCTCGCGGACCATCCGCAGCGCGAACGCGGCTTGCCCGACCAGGTACAGCGCGACGCCGCCGCACAGCGCGAGCCGCGCCGGACCCGGCAGCGGCGCGGACACCGAGTCCCGGGTGAGGACCTTGATTCCGACCGCGAAGATGATGATTCCGGCGACGATCACGAGATGTAGGTAGCTGTACCCATCGGCGGCCGCTAGAACCGGATCGTCGTGCTCGCGGAGCCGCTCCTCGGCGGTGGCGGCGAACCCCTCGAAGTAGGTCCACCACATCGCGACCGTGATCAGCAACCCCAGCGCCACCGCCACCACGAGCTCGCCGGTGAGGGCGCGATCGGCCGAAGATCCGAGCGCCCCGACCCCGACGGCCACGATCGACTCGCCCAGGCAGATGATTACGAACAGGCTGTAGCGCTCGGCGAAGTGCGCCACCGCGACGTGCTGGAGCCCACGCAGACGCTCGCGGGTCAGCCACGCGGGGCCGGCGTAGTCGATCGCCGCCGCGAGCACCCACAGCGCGGTCCTGAGGGCTCCGCTCGCGAACGACCCCGCGATCAACAGCGCCATCCCGATCGTGACGGTCATCGCGAAGCCGACGATCGCCGACCACTGGGCGTTACCCCGCCGCGACGCGTCGGCGTAAAGCCCGAGGTGCAGGAACCGGACCACCGCGTAGCTGACCGCGAACAGCGTCGCCTCGCTGCCGAACGCGTGAGGCACCGACAGGCCGGTGATGAAGATCGCAACCGACGAGATCAGCAGGCAGGCGCGGAGCGTCGGCGAGTCGGCCAACTGCGCGTTCGCCGCCACACGTACGCCGACCACGCCCACCACACGAGCGCGAGCACGAGCATCGCGCGCCCGAACCCGCGCCAGGTGAGATCGCGCCACAGCAGCGTCGTCACCTGGGTGATGGCGAACACGAACACCAGATCCCAGAGCAGCTCGACGGGAGTGGTCCGGCGATCGTCGTCGACGGCGGTCTGCTCGGTTTCGTCCACGGGGTCAGTATCGCGATGGCTCGCCTCGGGCCCGGTTCGCTTAGGGTTCAGGCCGGCGTATGAAGCTCGGCGCGTACCTCGGCTACTGGATCCCCGGCCAGACCCCGGCCGACCAGCTCGCGTTCGCGGTCGAGGCGGAACGGCTCGGGTACGACTCGGTCTGGACCGCCGAGGCCTACGGATCCGACGCGGCCACGGTGCTCGCGTGGCTCGCCGGCGGGACGACCAAGATCAAGCTCGGCTCGGCGATCTTCCAGATGCCGGCCCGCAGCGCGGCGATGACCGCGATGACGGCGGCGACGATCGACACGATCTCCGGCGGTCGGATGCTGCTCGGGATCGGGACGTCCGGGCCGCAGGTGGCCGAAGGGTGGCACGGGCAGCGCTTCGCCCGTCAGCTGCAACGGACCCGGGAGTACGTCGCGGTGCTGCGGCTGGCGCTCGCGCGCGAGCGGGTCGAGTTCCACGGAGAGACGCTCGAGCTCCCGCTGCCCGACGGGCCGGGCAAGGCTTTGAAGCTGATGATCGCGCCCGTGCAGGACCGGATCCCGATCTACCTGGCCGCGATCGGGCCCAAGAACACCGAGCTCGCCGGCGAGATCGCCGACGGGTGGCTGCCGGCGTTCTTCTCCCCCGAGCACGTGTCCGATGTGCGGGAGCTGCTCGAGGCGGGGGCTGCGCGCGCCGGCCGGTCGCTCGACGGCTTCGAGATGGCGCCGTCGGTCAGCACCTTCGTGTCCGAGGACCGCGCCGCCGCGCGGGACCGGATGCGCCCGGTGCTCGCGCTGTACGTCGGCGGAATGGGCTCGCGCAAGCAGAACTTCTACAACCAGCTCATGCGGCGCTACGGCTTCGAGGACGCGGCGTCGAAGGTCCAGGACCTGTACTTGGAGGGCAAGAAGGAAGAGGCGGCCGCCGCCCTTCCCGACGAGCTGATCGATCTGGTCACGCTGTGCGGGCCGAAGGACCATGTCCGGGATCGCCTGGCAGCGTTCCGCGACGCCGGGGTCGGGACGCTCACGGTCAGCCCGATGGCGTTCACCGGGCCCGAGCGGATCGAGCAGTTGCGCGCAGTGGCCGAGCTGGCGGCTTGACCGCGGCGCCAGATCGGCTCCGGTTCTTCCTGGGCGCGTTCGGCGAGCCCGGTCACGCGTTCCCGATGCTCGCGCTCGGGGCCGAACTGGCGGCGCGCGGGCACGAGGTCACGTACGAGACCTGGTCACGGTGGCGCGAGCACGTCGAGGACGCCGGGATGCGTTTCGTATCCGCCCCTGAGTACCAGCTGTTCCCGGGTGACGGCGCGCCGTTCGAGATGTACGAGGCGGTGGTGCGCGCCACGGGCGTCACGCGACGTGCCGTCGCGGATGCGCGGCCTCATGTCGTCGTGCACGACATCCTGACGCTCGCGCCGGCGATGGCGGGCGAGCTCGAGGGGGTTCCGGTGGCGACGCTGATCCCGCACCTGTACCCGCCCGGCGCCCCCGGGTTCCCGCCGTATGCGGTCGGGGCTCGCCTCCCGCGGACCGGGCTCGGCCGGGGTGTCTGGGCGGTACTTGACGCGCCCATGCAGGCTGGCCTGCGGCGAGGCCGAGCCGAGCTCAATAGCGCGCGGGCTCGGCTGGGGCTGCCGCCGGTCTCGCGGCTCCACGGAGGGCTGAGCGAGCGGCTGTGCATGGTCGCGACCTTTCCGCAGCTCGAGTACCCGCGGACCTGGCCGGCCGGCGTGCACGTCGTCGGCCCGGTGATGTGGGAACCGCCGTTCGGCGAGGTCTCGCTGCCGACCGGTCGGGAGCCGTTGGTGCTGGTGGCGCCGTCGACCGCTCAGGATCCGTCGCACCGGCTGCTCCGGGCGGCGCTGTCCGGCCTGGGCGGTGAGCCGATCCGCGTGCTCGCCACGTGGAACCGGCGGCCGCTGGGCGCGCCGGTCGATGTGCCGCCGAACGCCCGGCTGGTCGAGTGGGTCTCGTATACGAAGACGATGCCGGCGTGCTCGCTCGTGATCTGCCATGCCGGCCACGGGACGATGGCGCGGGCGCTCGCCTGCGGCTGCCCGGTGCTGGCCGTCCCCCACGTCGGCGACATGGCCGAGAACGCCGCCCGGGCGGACTGGTCCGGCGTCGGGGTCCGCCTGCCGTGGCGGCTGCTCGGGCCAGCCGCGCTGCGGCTCGCGGTTCGCCGGGCGCTGTCCGAGCGATCGCTGGCGGCGCGGGCTCGAGAGCTCGCAGGCTGGGCGGCCGCTAACGACGGTCCTTCGGCCGCCGCGGACCTGGTCGAGCAGCTCGCGCTCGACGGCGGCTGCGCTCGGCTCCTCCACGTTCTGAGTGGGTAGTCGTCCGGGGCGGCTGGGAGGCTGCCGGGCTTCTTTGATCCGCGATGATGGGAGCCTGGTATGCACGATGTCGACCTGTTCCAGCAAGCGCTCGGTCTTCAGGAGCCGTGGCGGGTGGTGGATGTTCAGTTCGATGCTGAGCAGCGCCGGCTGGATCTGCGGATCGACTTTCCGAAGGGGTCGCGGTTCGCTTGCCCGGAGTGTGGTCGGGAGGGGTGCGAGGTCCACGACACCGAGGAGAAGACCTGGCGGCATCTGGATTTCTTTCAGCATCAGGCGTATCTGACGGCGCGGGTGCCGAGGGTCATCTGCCCCGAGCACAAGGTCAAGCAGGTCGAGGTGCCGTGGGCGCGGGAGCGCTCGGGGTTCACGTTGCTGTTCGAGGCGCTGGTGATGGCGCTGGTCAAGGAGATGCCGGTGAAGGCGGTGGCTGATCTGATCGGCGAGACGGACATGCGGGTCTGGCGGGTGATGCACCACTACGTCGATGAGGCGGTCGAGGCGCAGGACCTCTCGGGGGTTGAGCGCGCGGGGATCGATGAGACGAGCGCCAAGCGCGGGCAGGACTACGTGTCGGTGTTTGCCGATCTGGACGAGCGCCGCGCCGTGTATGTGACCGAGGGTCGCGATCAGGGCACCGTCCAGGAGTTTTCCTGCTTTCTTGAGACTCACGGCGGCGAGGTGGCGCGCGTCCGCGAGGTCTGCCAGGACATGTCGGAGGCGTATCTGGCCGGGACGCTCAAGCACCTGCCGCAGGCCGAGATCACCTTCGACCGCTACCACGTCCGCCAGCACCTGTCCAAGGCGATCGACGAGATCCGCCGCGAGGAGGCCAAGCAGCACAAGCAGCTGCTGAAGAACACGCGGTACCTGTGGCTCAAGCGGCCGAAGAACCTGACCGCCCGCCAGCAGGACCTGCTCGATGAGCTGCTGCAGCAGCCGCTCCAGACCGTCCGCGCGTACGAGCTGTCGCTGCGGTTCGATGACTTCTACGAGCTCGACGATCCCGATGCCGCCGAGGAGTATCTTCGCCGCTGGATTGCCGAGGTCCACACCAGCGGGCTACCGCCCATGATCAAGTTCACGCGGATGCTCGAGGATCACTGGCTCGGGGTGATGCGCTGGCATCACAGCCGCGTCTCCAACGGGCTGCTCGAGGGACTGAACTCACTCATCCAGGCCGCCAAACGCCGAGCCCGTGGTTATCGCACCAACCGCAACTACATCGCGATGATCTACCTCGTGGCCGGGAAACTCAATCCCGGGCCCGCACCCGTGTAACCCCACACGAAACGTGGAGGAGCCCTGCGCTCCCGTTCAGGCGCGGTACACCCGGCGGGCGCGGACGAACTCGATTAGCCCCGGCGCGTCGCCCTCGACCACGTCCACCCGCTCCCCCGAGCAGCTGCACAGCTCGACGACCGTGTGGTCGTCGGACACCTCGAGCGCACGCCAGATCGCGCCGTGAAGCTCCCAGTCCTCGAGCTCTGAGACGGTCAGCCCCGACCGCACGGATCAGCCCGCGCCGAGGCCGTAGCAGCGCTGGATATCGGGCTCCCAACCCGCGTCGCGGAGCGCGTGATACGCGTCCCCGCAGGGATAGCCGCCCGGACGTGGCGCCGGTTTCCAGGTGCCGTAGCAGACGAACAGTTTCATCGGAACTTCTTGGGCGCGGCAGGGACCGCAGCTCCGGGGGTGGGACTCGAACCCACAACATTTCGGTTAACAGCCGAACGCTCTGCCGATTGAGCTACCCCGGATCGACGTCGGGCTCGTCCCGGGACGAGGAGCGCGAACTCTAGCGGGAACCACGGCCGCCGCAGAACGGTGCCCTAACGCGGGCCTAATCCGATGTTCGAACCTTCCAATGTGCCAGCAATCCTCCACAATCAAGCTCACCGCGCGTTCACCTGCCCTTGACGCACGCCGGGCGTTCGCCCCATAGCATCGGCGGCGATTGTCTGATCGATGCTCAAGTGACGGCATGAGGCCTTCGTCTTGACCGGCCGAGGCCGGCGCTGGCTGCTCGGGGGGTGGCTGGCGGGTGCGTTGCTCGCCGCCGGCTGCGGCGGCGGCTCGAGCCATCCCGGGACCCATGTCACGACATCGACGTCGGTAACGAACGGGACGACGACGACCGTGGCGCCGGGTCCCCAGGGCGTCGGGATTCACAAGATCCGGCACGTCGTGATCATCATGCAGGAGAACCGCTCGTTCGATACGTACTTCGGCACGTACCCGGGCGCCGACGGGATTCCGGGGCTGGCGGGGAATCCCGGGGTGGTCCCGTGCGTCCCGGATCCAGCGCGCGGCGGGTGCGTCCGCCCGTTCCACGATCGGGAGGACCGCAGCCTCGGCGGCCCCCATTCCGCGGCCGCTTCTACGGCCGACATCAACGGCGGGACTATGGACGGGTTCGTCGGCGAGCAGGAGCGAGGCATGTCCGGCTGCGCGCAGACGTTCAACCCGGCCTGCGGCAGCGGCGGCGGCACGCCGGACGTGATGGGCTACCACACCGGCGCGGACATCCCGAACTACTGGGCCTACGCGCACGATTTCGTGCTCCAGGACCACATGTTCGAGTCGGTCGCGTCGTGGAGCCTCCCGGCTCACCTGTACATGGTGTCCGAATGGTCCGCGTACTGCACGATCCAGAATGACCCTGCGAGCTGCCGCAGCGCGATCGAGAACCCGCAGAATCCGCCCGACTTCGCCCGTCGGCTCGGCAACCCGCTCCCGATCAATCCGAACTATGCCTGGACCGACCTGACCTGGCTGCTGCACAAGGACAACGTCAGCTGGGCCTACTACGTCGACGCGGGGAGCCAGCCCGACTGCGACGACAACGCGGCGATGTCGTGCGCGCCGGTCGTCCAGACCGCCAAGACGCCCGGCATCTGGAACCCGCTCCCTTACTTCACCGACGTCCAGCAGGACGACCAGCTCGGGGACATCGAGCCGCTGCCCAACTTCTTCACGGCGGCCAAGAACGGCGATCTGCCGGCGGTGTCGTGGATCACGCCGAACGGCACCGTGTCAGAGCACCCGCCGGGGCTGATCAGCGCCGGTCAGACCTACGTCACCGGGCTGATCAACGCGATCATGCGCAGCCCCGACTGGAGCAGCACGGCGATCTTCCTCGCCTGGGATGACTGGGGCGGCTTCTACGACAACGTGGAGCCGCCGAAGGTCGACGCCCTCGGTTACGGGCTACGCGTTCCCGCACTGGTGATCAGCCCCTACGCGAAGCAGGGCTACATCGACCATCAGACGCTGAGCTTCGACGCCTATGTGAAGTTCATCGAGGACGACTTCCTCGCCGGACAGCGACTCGACCCCAAGACCGACGGCCGTCCCGACCCGAGGCCCGATGTCCGCGAGGACGCTCCCGGACTCGGCGACCTCCAGAGCGACTTCGACTTCAACCAGACGCCGCTGGCGCCCGTATTCCTGCCCGTGCAGCCCCAGACGGACCTGATCGCCCCGGCTGCGGGCAGCGCCGGCGCGTCTCGTGGTCGCCAAGCGATCCCGGGCGTCAAGGGGTTGCGGCCGTTCGAGATCGCGGCGGCGGCGAGCTATCTGGTGATGACGCCGGCCGAGCTCCGGCGGGAGCTCGCGTCCGGCAAGACGCTCCGGGAGATCGCCCGGGAGCATGACCGCACGCTCGCCGGGGTCCGGGCGGCGGTCCTCGCCGCGGTTCGGGCCGAGCTTCCACAGACGCTCAGGTAGGGGGATCGCGCCCGCGACGGGTTGAAGATCGCGCCCGCGACCGGCGCGGTCAGACCGCTTTTTCGAGCCGGGCGTAGACCATCCGGCGCTCCGCCATCACCGCCTCACGCTCGCGCGCCAGCTCGGCGACCCCGGTCCCGCCCTCTGACTTGGCGCGGCGAATCGCGCGGTCGATCCGGGCCTGCTCGAGCACCAGGCGGGCGTGCTCGAGCTGATCGTCGCTGACCGCGCCGGCTCGGCCCGCGCGCGCAACCAGGTCGGCGACGACCCGCGCGAGCTGCTCGTCGCCGTCGGGCAGGTCGGCGAGTGGCGACCCGGTCCGGCCGGCGAGATGGCGGGCCGCGCGCCGCATCACCTCGCTCGTGATCAGCCGCTCGAGATCGATCTCGAACAGGACTCGTGCCCCGGCCTGCGGCCGGGCGACGCACAGCGCGAGGAACGTCCGCTCCGCGCGGAGCCCCTGGTCGAGTGGTTCGCCCCCGCCTCCGCCTCCGTTCGTCCGCCCACCGGTTCCGGCGCTCCCCGAGCTGGGGCCAGCGGCAAGCGCGACGTCGTGCCGGCCGGAGCTCTCGATCAGCGTCGCCAACCGCGCCTCGGACAGCTCGAGCCGTCCCGCGACGCGCTGCAGGAGGTCCTGTCCGAACGCGTTCTGCGGCAGGTCCCTCAGCGCCGGCTGCAGCTCGCGAAACGCGCGATCGCGCCCCTCCGCGCTGCTCGTGTCGTTGCGCTCGAGGATCCGCTCGACGTGGAACTTCACGAACGGCACCGACGCCTCAACGCGTTCGCGTAGCGCGTCGACTCCGGCACGCTCGATCAGTTCTGCCGGATCGGTTCCTTCGGGCAGCGGGACAACTCGCAGCTCCAGGTTCCGGTTGTCGGTGACCTGGGCGGCCCGAAGCATCGCGTCTTGGCCGGCGCGGTCGGAGTCCAGACACAGCACGAGCACCGTCGCGACGCGTTCGAGCTGGCGGATCTGCTCCTCGGTCAGAGCGGTTCCCATGATCCCCACGGCGTTGGAAAGACCCGCCTGGTGCAGCGCGAGCACGTCGGTGTAGCCCTCGACCAGGATCACGTTCCCGGTTCGGGCCGCGGCGGCGCGTGCGCGATCCAGCCCGAACAGCACCTCCCGCTTGCGGTAGAGCTCGCCCTCGGCGGTGTTCAGGTACTTCGGCCGCTGGTTGTCGCGCATGGCCCGCGCCCCGAAGCCGATCACGTTGCCGCGAGGGTCGGTCGAGGGGAACATGATCCGTTCGCGGAACCGGTCGTAGATCTGGCCTGGACGGTTCTGGGAGCGCTGCGCCAGCCCGGTGACGATGAGGTCCTCGTCGCTGAACCCGGCGCGTCGGGATGCGGTCAGCATGCGGTCCCACGCGCTGGGGGCGTAGCCGACGCGGAACTCTTTGAGCGTGTCCTCGCGCAGGCCGCGGCTCTGGAGATAGTCGCGGGCGGGCGCGGCCTCCCGCGCCTCCCACAGGTAGCGGGCATAGTACGTGGACGCCCGGCCGAGCAGCGACTGTAGCCGCTGGCGACGCTGGCGCTTCGCGGCCGCCTCAGGGGCTTCCTCCTCGGTCTGGAGCTCGACCCCGAACCGGTCGGCGAGCGACTCGAGCGCGCCCGGGAAGTCGAGCCCCTCGGTCTCCATCACGAACGTGAACACGTCGCCCGAGGCCTGGCAGCCGAAGCAGTAGTAGACCTTCTCGATGGGATTGACGCCGAACGACGGAGTGCGTTCCTCGTGGAACGGACAGCGGCCGACGTACTCGGTGACGCCGGCCCGGCGCAGCTCGGTGTGGTCCGAGACCACCGCGATCATGTCGACCGCGTCTCGCACGCGATCGCGCGAGTCGGCGGTGAACCTGCTCACGGCGCGAACGCCACCGGCACGGCCAGCGACTCGAACGTGCGGATGCAGAACCGGTCGGTCATGCCGGCGAGCCAGTCGGTCACGCGGCGCGGTACGTCGCCGGCCGGGATCGAGTCCGGAATCTCGTCGGGGTGGGCGCAGTAGTGGTCGAACAGTGATTTGACCACGCCGCGGATCTTCTCGTGCTCGCGAGTCGCCTCGGGTCCGAGGTACACGCGCTCGAACATGAACGAGCGCAGTTCGGACATCGCGCCACCGATGGTGTCGCCCTGGACGATGTCGCCCTGTTGCTCTGAGCTCTCGACGAGGTCGTGGACGAGCGTGTCGATCCGGCGCGATCCGGTGTCGCCGAGGATCTCGATCGGCCGCTGCGGCAGATCGCCGGCCGAGAGCAGACCGGCGCGCAGCGCGTCGTCGATGTCGTGGTTGATGTACGCCACCCGGTCCATCAACCGCACGATCTTGCCCTCGAGCGTCGACGGCTCCTGCGCCCGGCCCGAGTGGCTCACGATCCCGTCGCGGACCGGCTCGGTGAGGTTCAGGCCCCGGCCGTCGCGCTCGAGCGTGTCGACCACCCTGAGCGAGTGCTCGTGGTGCATGAAGCGCAGGCCGAAACGCTCGGTGAGGCATTGGTCGAGGGCATCCTCGCCGACGTGCCCAAACGGCGGGTGGCCGAGGTCGTGGCCCAGCCCGATCGCCTCGGCCAGGTCCTCGTTCAGGCGCAGCGCCCGCGCCACCGTGCGCGAGATCTGCGTGACCTCGAGCGTGTGCGTGAGCCGCGTACGGTAGTGGTCGCCGGCGGGCGCCACGAACACCTGCGTCTTGTGCTTCAGCCGCCGGAACGCCTTGCAGTGCACGATCCGGTCGCGGTCTCGCTGGAACGGGGTTCTGAGACCGCAGCCAGGCTCGGGCCGCTCGCGGTGGGCCGGGTACGAGCGCGTCGCGAGCGGCGACAACTCGCGGGTTTCGCGGACGCGAACGCGCTCGGCGAACGCAGCCGCCACCGGGCCGGAAGGATGGTCGGTTTCCGCGCTGAGTACCTGGTCGCTCATCGTCTCTCGATTCTGACAGCGCCCGCGACGGGTGCGACGAGTTGTGACAAAGGCGTTACCGGTGCGCGCGGGCGTTTGCGGTGGCGCCGGCAGTTCCCACGGCGCCGCAAACTCCGAGCCCGCGCCACAAACCCCGGCGCCGGCAATCCCCAGCCCCGCGAATAACCCCATGTAAAACGCAGCAAAGCCCCCCCCCACGCCGGGCGGCCGAGGCCATATAAGCATCCCCCGGATGCTTAACGCAGCAAAGTGGTGGCGCCGCCGACGCTTTGCTGCGTTTTACCTAGACCTGGCGGCCGGCGCAGCGCCCGCGGCATCGCCCTTGGCGGGGATGCCGCGGGCGGTGCTCAGGAGCGGACGGAGGCGCACGTGGGCGTGGTGCTCGGCGGTCTCGGTGATCGCGCGCTCGGCCTGCGCGAGGGCGAACTCGGAGGCATCCGGCGCCTGCGCCAGCGGCTGGCTGAGCGCGCCTACCAGGAAGCTGTGGGACTCCTGGCTGAGTGGGAACGCAGCCGCCTCGCAGGCGTTGCACACGACGCCGCCTGCGGCGGCGGAAAAGCCCTGCAAATGCTCGGATTCGCCGCAGTCGGCACACGACGCCAGCTGCGGCAGGATGCCGGCGGCGAGCAGCAGCTTCAGGCGAAACGCGAGCCCGTTGGCCGGGCGCGCCTGGCCGGCGTCGAGGTCGAGCAGCGCGAGTTCGTTGGCGAGCAGACGGAACACCTCGGGATGCGGGTCGGGGGTCTCGAACAGGCGGCCGACCGCGTCGCACGCGCGCGCCGCGGCGTCGAGCGTCGCCGCGTGCTCGCGGAGCGATGGGTGCGCGGCGACGGTGTCCACGCTCGTGACCGTGTGCAGGTCGCTCCGGCCCTGGTGGAGGATCACGCGGACGTGGAAGAACGGCTCGAGCCTCGCCCCGAACCGGCTGCGGGCCCGCCGCACTCCCTTGGCGATCGCCGACAGCCGGCCGTATCCGGGCGTGTACAGATGCAGGACGCGATCGGCCTCGCCGTACCGGATCGAGCGCAGCACGATCGCCTCGGTCCTCAGCGACCCGGCCATCGACCCGCCCGCGCTATACTTAATGAAGCTATGCAGTCCGTCACCATGTACACCACGGACGCCTGTCCGTTCTGCATCAGGGCCAAGGCTCTCCTCGCCAAGCGCGGCATCGAATATGAGGAGATCAATCTGGCACGCGACCCGGACGGCCGTGCCGAGTTAGTCGAGCGAACCGGGATGTTCACGTTCCCGCAGATCCTGATCGGCGACGAGACGATCGGCGGGTTCAACGAGCTGGTCGCGGCTGACCGCGCGGGGCGACTCAGCGAGCTTCTCGCGGCGTAGCGATCGCTCCCCCGCCGTTGAGGCGACGACCGGCGCGCGGCTTGTGCTGGCACCGCTCGCACACGTACGTCCCCCTTCCTCCCACGACGATCTTGCGGATCTCCTGACCGCACCGCGGGCACGGCTCGCCGGCCCGGCGGTGCACGAGGAACTGGTCCTGGAAGGAGCCTCGCGCGCCGTCCACGTGGCGGAAGTCGTCGATCGACGCGCCCTTCGCCTCGATGCCGGCGCTCAGCGCCTCCTCGATCCCCTCGCGGACGCGCTCCCAGTCTGCGCGCGTGAGCCTGCCGGCGGCGCGCAGCGGATGGATCCGCGCTCGGAACAGCGCCTCGTCGGCGTAGATGTTGCCGACGCCGGCGATCCGCCGCTGGTCGAGCACGAACGCCTTGACTGGGGCGATGCGGCCGTGCGCGAGCTCGCGCAGGTGCGCCGCGGTGAACTCCGGCGTCAGCGGCTCGATCCCGATGCGATCCGACAGGTACTCGTCCCGCGCCGCCGAGCCAAAAACGAGGTGGCCCGTCCCGAACCGGCGGGGATCGACGTACACGAGGCGATGGCCGTCGTCGAACTCGAAGATCACGTGCGTGTGCGGTGGCGCCACAGCGGGGTCGTACAGGAGCGTCCCGGTCATCCGCAGGTGCTGGATCAGGAACCGGTCGCGCGATAGCGACCAGATCAGGTACTTGCCGGCGCGGCTTACGCGCTCGACGACGGCGCCACGCAATTCGGCCTCGACGGCCGCCGGCGGGTCCGGCCGCGTCCAGCGCGGATCGAGGATCCGAGCCTGCACGATCGTCCGTCCCTCGACGTGCGGCGCCAGCTGGCGGCGGATCGTCTCGACCTCGGGGAGTTCAGGCACGGTCGCTCGCGTCCTGCACTCTTAGACGAACGATTACACGGGGAGCCCGGCCGAGGCCACGGTCCGCTCGCCGCCGAGCCAGCGCGGACGGTCGGGGGCGTTGAGGAGAGCATTCGTCGTGCGCGATCACGAGCCCGAGGATCAGTCCTCTCCGTCCCAGTAATCGAGCCGCTCCAACCGAGCCATTAGGCGGACCCCCTTGAACGCGATCTTGTTCGAGCGGGGGTAGTAGCAGACGTCGCCGTTGTGGCGCATCCCGTAGGCGAGATAAGTGAGCCCCGATGGCCCGGCGCGGAACATGTGCGCGACGCCGGTCCCGGCCGGCCGCGAGATCACGTGTCCGGCGCGCAAGGTTGTCTCCTCGTCGCCGAGGACAAGCACGCCACCGCCGTCGAGGATCACGAAGATCTCCTCCTCGAGCGAGTGGCAGTGGGGCGGCGCGGACTCCTTGCCCGGCGCGACCTCGACGTGCTGAATCCCGGTCGTGATCGACCCGGCCGACCGGCCGAGGTTGCGCCGCGTCCTGACGACCCGGGGACGGTCGACGGTGACCGCCTCGACGTCTTCTACATTGACGATCGTCGGTGGCCGTGGCGAGGGCTCCGACGGGAGCGGGGGCGGTCCGAGCTGCCCCTCGAGGGCGAACTGCGTCGAGACGCCGTTGATCAGTCCAGGCAGCGAGCCGACCATGCGGCTGCCGACGTACGACATCCCGAGGCGCGGGAAGCCGACGTTCTCGTCGTCGCTGCGCTCGCCGAACGCGAGCAGGTCGAGCGGCTCGAACGCGTGCACCGTGTGCGCGCCGCGACCGGGCAGGTAGACGATGCAGTCGCCGGCGCGGATCTCGGAGGCCTCGCCCGCCTGCCAGGAGAGGCCGCGGCCGCTGAGCACGTAGAAGATCTCCTCCTCACGCCCGTGCTCGTGTGCCGGCGTCGACCAGCCGCCAACCGGTACTTCGATCCGGCGAACGCCGACGTTCACGCAGCCCGCCGCAGCGCCGACCATCGTCCAACGGCCCTGCAGATGACCGACGGTGCGGTCGCGCGCCGGCACCTCTTCGAAGTGTGCGATCCCCACGGCCAGGACTGTACGACGGTGCCGCGGCCGGCGTCAGGGCGCTAGTCGTCGTCCGCGGTGATCTGCGCCCGAGGATGCGCGTCGAAGTACACGTCGCGCAGCCGCTCGGTCGACAGGTGGGTGTAGATCTGGGTCGTGCCGATGTCGGCGTGGCCGAGCATCTCCTGGAGGGAGCGCAGGTCGCACCCGCCGGTGAGGAGGTGCGTGGCGAACGTGTGGCGCAGCGTGTGAGGGCTCATCCGGTGCTCGAGGCCGGCCGTGCGGGCGTGCCGGCGGACGATCTTGTACAGGCCCTGACGCGTCAGCCCGTCGCCGCGGAGGTTCACGAATACCCGGGTCTCGGGCCGGATTCCCACGAGCTGCGGGCGTGCCTTCTCGAGGTACGCAGACAGGGCGCCGATCGCCTCGCCTCCAATCGGGACGATCCGCTCCTTGGAGCCCTTGCCGCGAGCCCGGAGAATCCCCGCCTCGAGATCGAGCTCGGACAGCTCGAGCCCGATCGCCTCCGACGCCCGGAGCCCGCAGGCGTACATCGTCTCGAGCAGGGCGCGGTCGCGAAGCGCCGCGGGGCTCGACCCGCGCGGCTGCTCGAGCAGCCGCCCGACCTCGTCGCGGCTCAGGACCTTGGGCAGGCGAGCCCGCGAGCGCGGGGCGCGCAGCTCGGAGGCGGGGTCCCGCTCGATGATCTGCTCGCGGCGCAGGTGCCGGTAGAACGAGCGCAGGCAGGCGATCTTGCGCTGGAGCGTTGCCGGCGCGGCCGCCGGCCGCTCGGGGGTGCCGGCTGCAAACTCGGAGATGAACTCCATGAGGTCGACGGTCTTGACCTCGAGCGGGTCGAGGTCGTGGCGGCCGAGGAACTCGGCGAACTGCTGCAGGTCGGACCGGTAGGCCTCGAGCGTGTTACGCGACAACCCTCGCTCGAGCTCGAGGTAGCCGAGGAAGTCGAACGTCAGGTCGGTGATCCGGGCGCCGTCGACCGAGTGCGCGGTTGCCATGCCCCGGGTATTCGGGGCGCCCGCCGGGGGTCCTGCCGCGGTTGGCTACGCGCGTTCGTAGACTGGGCGCATCGTGCCGGTATGGATCGATGAGCTCCTTGACCGCTCGGTGGAGCGGCTGATCGACGCGCCGGCGGTTCCAAACCAGCGCGAACCGACCACCCGGCGCCAGCACACGGTGAAACTCCGCCACCGCAGCTGGCCCGTCGAACCAGTGAAACGCCTGGGCGACGACTATCGCGTCGACACCGCCGTCCGCGATCGGCAGCGCTTCCGCGGTCCCCGCGAGCGCGGTGGCGTCGGGCACGACCCGTTCGAGCACGGCGCGCATACCCGCGACCGGCTCGACCGCGATGACCGTGGCGCCGCTCCCGACGAGCTCGCGTGTCAGCTTGCCGGTTCCGGCGGCGACGTCGAGCACGGTCCGCCCCGGACCGAGCTCCAGCTCGTTCGACAGCCACTCGACCACCTCGCGTGGGTAGCCGGGGCGGCCACGCTCGTATGCGTCGGCCCCCTGTTCGAACCCACGTGCGGCTTCGCGGTGGACGCTCATCGGTCGCGGGCCGCCAGCCACAGCAGCGCGATCAGCGTTTTCGAGTCCTCGCACTGCTCGATCGCCTCGTCGAGCCGGGCGAGCGGCCAGGGCACGATCTCGATCCGCTCGTCCTCGTCGCCCGGCAGCTTCGGGCCGTCCGACAGTGCAGTCGCGACGTACAACCAGATGCGCTCGTCGCTGAAGCCGGGGCTCGTGTAAAACGCAAGCAGCTCCTCCCAGTGCTCGGCGCGCTTGCCGATCTCCTCGTCGAGCTCGCGCTTGGCGGTCTCGAGCGGCGGCTCGCCCGGAACGTCGAGCTTCCCCGCCGGGATCTCGAGCGAGGCGGTCGCCCCGATCACCTCGCGGGGTTGACGGGTCAGCCAGACGTGCTCGCTGTCGAGCGCGATGATCCCGACCGCGCCCGGGTGCCACACCTTGTCGCGGGTTACCTCGATCCCGTCGGCGTGGCGGTAGCGCGCCACGCCAGCCCGGATGACCGCGCCCTGCCATTTCACCTCGGCCCCGAGCAGCTCAGCCGCCGAGCTCATCGCTCGCCGCCTCCCTCGCCGGCAAGCGCCCGACCGGCCTCGTCGACCACGGCGATCGCGACTTCGAACATCCCCTCGAGCGCATCGACGCTGATCCGCTCGGTCGGCTCGTGGTTGCGCTCGGCGCCGTCGGCCAGGCACACGCAGGGAAATCCGCCCGCCCTGAAGCTGTTCGCGTCCGACGCGCCGCCGGTCACGATATGCGTCGGCTCGTACCCGCAGGTGCGAAGCGCGTGCTCAGCGACCGTCACCTCGATCGCGCGCGGCCGGATCCGGTAGCCCCCGAACCCGCGCTGGACGGTGACGTCGAGGTCGCATTCGGCCGCGTCGGCACCCTCCTGGAGGTGATCGATCATCTCGGTCACGACCGCCTCGGCGCGCGCCTGGTCGAGGCTTCGCACCTCGGCCAGGATCTCGCAGCGCTCGGGGATCACGTTGATCGCGGTGCCGCCCTTGATCGTGCCGACGTTCGCGACGGTGTCGGCCTCGAGCCGGCCGAGCCGCATCGCCGCGATCGCGCGCGCCGCCGCGACGATCGCGCTGCGCCCCGCCTCCGGGCGGACTCCGGCGTGCGCCGCGTGGCCGCGCAGCTCCGCGGTGATCCGATGGTGGTAGGGCGATGCCAGCACGATCTCCCCGATCGGCGTGGCGTGATCGAACACGTACCCGAACCGGCTGTCGAGCCGACTGACGTCGAACGCCCCCGACCCGCGCAGCGAGACCTCTTCGCACACGGTGAACAGCAGCTCGAGCCCGACCTCGGGGGGCTGCCGGGCGCCGGCGACCCTCCGCGCCAGCTCGAGGATGATCGCCACAGCGGACTTGTTGTCAGCGCCGAGAATCCCGTCGCCCGCGTTCTCCCAACCCCCGTCGACGAGCACCGGCTCGACCGGCGCGGTCAGCGGCACCGTGTCCAGGTGCGCGCACAGCAGAATGGTGTCGGGGCCGACGCCGGGGATCCGCGCAAGCAGGTTGCCGGCGTCCGAGCCGATGCGGGGGCCGACGTCGTCCTCGTCGACCTCGAGGCCGATGCCTTGCAGCTCTCGCGTGACCCAGTCCGCGCAGGCCCGCTCGTGGCCCGATGGGCTCTCGATCCGGCACAGCGCGGCGAAGGTCTCGTTCAGCCGCTCACGCTCGGCGTCGGTGGCGCGCCTCACCGCGTGGCGGCAGGCGCGGTGGCGCCCTCGCCGTTCTGCGCCGACCCGTTCCCGTGCGCGACACCGTTGACGCCGCCCGCGGTGGCCTCGGTCTGGCCGGCGTACTCGAGCGCCGCGCCGACGAACTCGCGGAACAGCGGCGCCGGCCGCTCGGGGCGAGACTTGAACTCGGGGTGGTACTGCGAGGCGACGAAGAACGGGTGCCGGTCGGCGGGCAGCTCGATCGCCTCGACCAGCCGCTCGTCGGGCGAGGTCCCCGAACAGATCAGCCCCGCGGCGTCGAGCCGGCGGCGAAGGTGGTTGTTGACCTCATAGCGGTGGCGGTGGCGCTCGTACACGACCGGCTCGGCGTACAGCTCGCGGATGCGCGAGCCGGCATGCAGCTTGACCGGGTCCGCGCCCAGGCGCATCGTGCCGCCCATGTCCGCGATCTCCTTCTGCTCGGGCAGCAGGTCGATCACCGGGAACGGCGTCTCGAGGTCGAACTCGGTCGAGTTCGCGCCCTCCATATCGGCGACGTGGCGCGCGAACTCAGCGACGGCCAGCTGCATTCCAAGGCAGATGCCGAGATACGGGATCTTCTTCTCCCGCGCGATCTGCGCGGCCCGGATCTTGCCCTCGATGCCGCGCCCGCCGAATCCGCCCGGGATCAAGATCCCGCTGGCCGTCTCCAGCCGCGCGTTGATCGCCGGGTCTCCAACCTCCTCGGAGTCGATCCAGTCGACCTCGACCTTGGCGTCGTGGTGGGTCCCAGCGTGGCGCAGGGCCTCGACCACCGACAGGTAGGCATCCTCGAGCCGCACGTACTTGCCGACGAGCGCGATCCGCACGCTGCGGCTGGCCTCGCTGGAGCGCCTGGTGATCTCCGCCCAGTCGCTCAGGTCGGGCTGGGGCGCCTCGATCCCGAAGTGCTCGGACAGCACGTAGTCATCGACGCCTTCGTCGCGGAACACGAGCGGGACGCGGTAGATGTCAGGGACGTCGAACGCGGAAACCACCGCTTCGACGGGCAGGCTCGCGAACAGTGCGATCTTGCGTCGGATGTCGTCTCCGAGCATCGACTCCGAGCGGCAGATGACCATGTCGGGCGCGATGCCGATGCGCCGTAGCTCGTTGACGGAGTGCTGGGTCGGCTTGGTCTTCAGCTCGCCGGCGTGACTGATGTACGGGACGAGCGTCAGATGGATGAACATGCAGCGCCGGCGGCCGACATCGACCGGGAACTGGCGGATGGCCTCGAGGAACGGGAGCGACTCGATGTCGCCGACCGTCCCGCCAATCTCGGTGATCACGAAGTCGACGTCGGTCGCCTCGGCCATCAGCTTGATGCGCTGCTTTATCTCGTCGGTGATGTGCGGGACCACCTGGACGGTCGCGCCCAGGTAATCGCCGCGGCGCTCGCGGCGGATCACGGTGTTGTAGATGCCGCCGGCGGTGACGTTCGACGCCCGGCTCGTGTTGGCATCCGTGAAGCGCTCGTAGTGCCCGAGATCGAGGTCAGTCTCGGCCCCATCCTCGGTCACGAACACCTCGCCGTGCTGGTAGGGCGACATCGTGCCCGGGTCGACGTTGATGTACGGGTCGAACTTCTGGAGTTGGACGTCCAGCCCCCGCGCAACCAGCAGCCGGCCGATCGAGGAGGCGGCGATTCCCTTGCCGAGCGAGGACACCACCCCACCCGTGATGAATATGAATCGCGTCTCGCCTGAACCCATGTAGTCGCTTCCCGAGTGTAGTCAGGTCCCTGGTGTTTGAAGTTAGCGACCGCTTCGGACGCCCAGAGGTTGCGGTGAAATCAGGCGGCGCGGAGCAGCTGGCGGGCGTGGCGGCTGGCGGCCCGGTCACCGTCGGCGGCGCCCAGCATTCGGACCAGCTCGCCCACGACCTCGTCACCCCCGAGCGTGGTCACGGTCGTCCGCGCGGGCACGGCCGCCGTGTCCTTGGCGATCGTGAAGTGGCGCGCGGCCATCGCCGCGACCTGCGGGAGATGGGTGATGCAGAGGATCTGCCGACCCTCGGCCAGGGCACGCAGGTGCTCCCCGACCGCGCGTGCGGTGTGGCCGCCGATCCCGGCATCGATCTCGTCGAACACAAGCAGGGATCCGCCGTTTCCGGGCGCGCAGGCGGCGGTACCGCCGGAATGCGCCACGCTCAGAATCGCCAGCATCACCCGCGACAGCTCCCCGCCCGAGGCGATGTCGCGGAGGGGGCCCGCGGGCATCCCCGGGTTCGGCGCGATCACGAGCGAGACCTCGTCCGCGCCGCGCGCGCCGCACCCGTCCGACCGCGGCCTGACCTCGACGTCGAACTCGGCGTCGGGCATCGCCAGCTCGGCCAGCCGTTCGCGGACCGCGGCGGCGAGCGCGGGCGCCGCCTCCTGCCGGCGCGCGGACAGCTCGCGGGCGAGCCGATCGAGCTCGGCCCGGGCCTCGCCGAGCGTCGCCTCGACTTCCGACAAGGCGATCTCGGCCCGCTCCAGCTCCTCGCGGCGTGCGCGGCAGCGCTCGGCGTGCGCGAGCACGTCGGCGATCGAGCCCCCGTGCTTTCGCTCGAGTCGCGCGAACATCGCGAGACGCTCCTCGACCTCCTCGAGCCGTCCCGGCGATGCCTCGAGCTCAAGCGCGTACGAGCGCAAGGAGCCACTCAGGTCCTGGGCCTCGGCGCCAAGCGCCTGGGCGCGCTCGGCCAGGCTCGACAACGACGGGTCGATGCCCGCGGCGACCGCCAGCCGGCCGGCGGCGTGCGCGAGCAGCTCGGCAGCGCCACCGGTCCCGTCCTCGGGCGAGATTGCCTCCGCAGCGCCGGCGGCCGCTCCCTGCAACGTCTCGAGGTTGCGCAGACGGTCGCGCTCCACGACCAGCTCCGAGGACTCATCCTCGGTGGGCGCCACGCTCTCGATCTCGTCGAGCTCGAACGTCAGCAGATCGAGCTCGCGCTCGCGGCCGGCGGCCAGCTCACGCAGCTCCGCCTCGCGTTCTTCGACCCCGCGGACCCGCGCATACGCCCCCCCAACGAGCTCGCGCAGCGCCATCTGGTCGCTCCCGCAGTGGGCGTCGAGGACGTCGAGCTGGACCGCAGAGAGCATCAGCTTGCGGTGCTCGTGCTGGCCGTAGAACGAGAGCAGGACGCTGCCGAGCTCCCGCAGGTCCGCGACGGTCGCGGACCTGCCGCATACGTACGCCCGGGTCCTGCCGTCGGGCCACACGCGACGCGCGAGCACGATCTCCTCGGCGCCGGTCGGGAGCAGCTCGGCGCCGGCGAGCTCCTCCGGGATCGAGAACACGCCCTCGACGTAGGCCTCGGCGGCGCCGGCGCGGACGACCCCGCTCCCGGCGCGCCCGCCGAGCAGCAGGTCGAGAGCTTGCGCCAGCAGGGTCTTGCCGGCGCCGGTCTCGCCGGTCACGACGTTCAGTCCCGGAGCCAGTGCCAGCTCGGCCCGGTCGATCAGGAGCAGGTTCTCGACCCGCAGTTCTTGCAGCATCGGCGGGGTGTACCACCCGGCCCCGACGGATACCCGATGCGACTGACCGACGGCGGCACACCCCGGCCCGCGCTTCGCACCCACGATCAGCGGCTGGCTCGGCTACATGGACGTGGCGATCCTCGACTGGACCCGGCACGGCGATCTCCCGCGCGAGGACCTGCGCGACCTGCTGATCGCCGCCTTCGTCGGCGCGCCGCTCTCCGCGCAGGAGGCCGACCCGGAGATCAAGCTCGACCTGAGCCTCTGAGATACGGTAAGGACCCGCACCACCTAGGAGGAGAAGAGCGATGGCCAGCACTGCGCCCGGGCTCGAGCGACGCCACGTCACCACCGGCCCATCCGACGTCGACGTGTCCGGGCTCAAGCGCGCGCTCGAGCGAGCCGTCGCCGGCGAGGTGCGCTTCGACGCGGGCACCCGCGCGTTGTACGCCAACGACTTCTCGATCTACCGGGCGGTGCCGATCGGCGTGGTCATCCCGACGGGGCCCGACGACGTGGTCGCGGCGGTAGCGATCTGCCGCGAGTACCGCGCGCCGGTGCTCCCGCGCGGATGCGGCACCGCCCCGAGCGGCCAGACGACGAACGTCGCCGTCGTGTTCGACTACTCCAAGTACTACAACGAGATCGTCGAGCTCGATCCGGACATCCGGCAGGCGGTGGTCCAGCCCGGGGTCATCTGCGACCAGCTCCGCGACGCCGCCGAGGAACACAACCTCACGTACGGCCCGGACCCGGCGACCCACGAGTACTGCACGTTCGGGGGCATGCTCGGGAACAACTCGTGCGGCACGCACTCGCTGATGGCCGGCAAGACGAGCGACAACGTGATCGAGCTCGACGTGCTCCTGTACGACGGCACGCGCATGCGGGTTGGCCCGACCACCGACGCGGGGCTCGAGGAGATCATCGCCGCCGGCGGACGCAAGGGCGAGATCTACAAACAACTCCGAGACCTGCGAGACCGCGTCGCCGACCGGGTCAGGGCCGAGTTCCCGGACATTCCCCGGCGCGTGTCGGGCTACAACCTCGACCAGCTCCTTCCCGAGAACGGCTTCAACGTCGCCCGCGCACTGGTCGGCTCGGAGGGGACGTGTGTCAACGTGCTGCACGCGACAGTTCGGCTCGTGCCCAGCCCTCAGCACCGCCGGACGGTGCTGCTTGGCTACCCGGATGTGTTCCAGGCCGCCGACCACGTCCCCGTGATTCTCGAACGAACCAAGCCGATCGGGCTCGAAGGCTTCGACGACCAGCTGATCAAGAACATGATCGCCAAGAGCCGGCTCGCCGCCGAGCGGCAGGTACTGCCCGGCGGGCGGGCGTGGCTATACATCGAGTTCGGCCAGGACGATCCCGACGCGGCGACCGACGAGGCACGCGCCGCGCTCGAGGCGCTGGCCGATGGGCCGCAGATCGACGCGCGGCTGCTCCTCGACAGGGCCGAGAACGTCAGCGCGTGGAAGGTGCGCGAGAGCGCGGTCGGCGACAGCCGCGCCCCCGGGTACATGGACGCCGAGGGCAACTGGGAGGACGCCGCCGTGCACCCCGCCAAGCTCGGCGCCTACCTGCGCGACTTCCAGCAGATCCTCGACGATCACGGCTACCGGTGCGTCTACTACGGCCACTTCGGCCAGGGGTGCGTGCACACCCGCATGGACTTCGACCTTAAAAGCGCAGCCGGCGTAAAGACGTTCCGGTCTTTCATGGAGAAGTGCGCCGACCTCGTCGTCGCCTACGGCGGCTCGCTCGCCGGCGAGTACGGCGAGGGCCACGGCCGCGCCGAGCTGCTCCCGAAGATGTTCGGCCCCGAGCTGATGGCGGCGTTCAACGACTTCAAGCGGATCTGGGATCCGGACTGGAAGATGAACCCGAATCGCCTGATCGGCGACGTCAAGCTCGACGAGGGCCTGCGCCTCGGCCCCGACTACCGGCCACCGGAGCTCAAGACCCACTTCGCCTACCCCGACGACGGAGGCTCGTTCGCGACCGCGATCGAGCGGTGCTTCGGCATGGCCAAGTGCCGCAACCTCGGCAGCCTGACGATGTGCCCGAGCTTCCACGCCACCCGCGAGGAGCGCCACTCGACCCGCGGCCGCTCCCGCCTGCTGTTCGAGATGCTCAAGGGCGATCCGGTCACCGACGGGTGGCGCGACGACGCGGTCAAGGAGTCGCTCGACCTGTGCCTGGCCTGCAAGGGCTGCACCGGCGACTGCCCGGTTCAGGTCGACATCCCGACCTACAAGGCGGAGTTCCTCGCGCACTACTACTCAAAGCGCCGGCGGCCGCTGCAGCACTACGCACTCGGCCTCATGCCCTGGTGGGGACAGGTGGCAGCGCGCGCGCCCCGCACGGTCAACGCGCTCAGCCATTCCGAGCCGGCCGCCGGACTTGCGAAGCGGATAATCGGCATGGCCGAGGAGCGAGAGATCCCGAAGTTTGCGAACCAGACATTCCGCAGCTGGTTCGCGGCTCGGAGCGGCGCGACAGCGACGACCCCACCCGACGCGAACGACGGCCGGCGCCGGGTCGTGCTGTGGCCCGACACGTTCACGAACTTGTTCGAGCCCGACATCGGCAAGGCCGCAGTCGACGTCCTCGAGGCCGCAGGCTTCGCGGTCGAGATTCCGCAGAAGCACGTGTGCTGCGGACGGCCGCTGTACGACTTCGGGATGCTCGGACTCGCCAAACGCACGCTCGAGCGCACGCTCGAAACGCTGTCCGAGCCGATCGAGTCAGGCGTGCCGGTGCTCGTACTCGAGCCGAGCTGCGCCTCGGTGTTCCGCGACGAGTTGCGCAAGCTGATGCCGCACGACGAGCACGCCCGGCGGCTCGGGGCCCAGACCGTCGTGCTCGACGAGTTGCTCGACCGCTACGCCCCCGACTGGGCCCCGCCGAACGTCGGCCGCCGCGCCCTCGTCCACGGCCACTGCCACCACAAGGCGGTGATCCGCGGCGATCAGGGGCGCGCCCTGCTCACGCGGGCCGGCGTCGAGGCCGAGATGACCAAAGCGGGGTGCTGCGGGATGGCCGGGTCGTTCGGCTACGGCGCCGGCGAGCAGTACGACGTCTCGATGCGGATCGGTGAGCAGTTCCTGCTGCCGGCGGTCAGAGCCGCCGACGCCAAAACATTGCTGGTAGCGGACGGGTTCTCGTGCCGGACGCAGATCACCGCCGGCGCCGGCCGGCGCGCGCTCCACACCGCAGAGGTCCTCGCGCTGGGCCTCTAGCGTCCCGACTCGGCGACCGATTGGGAAGAAACTCGGAAATAGTCCGAGTTTCTTCCCAAGGCCCACCCGAAGCGCGCTACCGCACCGACGACAGCCGGCCGAACTTTTCCCGCAGACGGTGGTAGAAGTTCGCGCCCGGCACCTGTGCGAGGCAGCCCTGACCGTCGACGAACCCCGCCTCGATCTCCTCCCCCGGCGCGAGCGTGGACACCGGCCGGCCGTCCACGGTGACGTCGACCGACTCCTCGCGCGAGCGGTTGAGCACGGTCAGCGCGTCGGTCGGCGCCACCACGAGCGCCCGCGCGGTCAGCGAGTGGGGCGCGATGAACGAAACGACGAAGCCGGCAACGCCCCACGCCATCACCGGACCGCCGTTGGCGAGGTTGTAGCCGGTCGAGCCGGCCGGAGTGGCCACCACCAGTCCGTCGCAGCGGACCCGCCCGATCTCGTCGGCGCCGACCGCGTACGCCAGATCGGCGACGCGATTGCCGGGCTGGCGGTGGATCGACACGTCGTTGATCGCCAGCCATTCCCCGCTCCGCCCCGACACCGCGATCCCCGGCAGCGAGAGCACGTCGAAGTCGCCCTCGAACGCCCGCTCGAACCCCACCCGCGACTCGTCGCGGTCGACGGTGGCGAGGAACCCGATCTCGCCGAAGTTGACCGCGAACACGGCTACGCCGGTCCCGGCGTACTTGCGCAGCGCCGTGAGGATCGTGCCGTCGCCGCCGAGCGCGAAGCAGATGTCGACGTCCAGCGGGCCCTCGACGTCGACCTCGAGCCCCGGCCCGTGCTCGAGCCGGTGCTTGCGCGTCTCCTCGGGATCGATGAACAGGGTCGCTCCGCACCCGCGCGCGATCTCGATCAGCGAATCGATCGCCGGGCGCGTCTCCGACGGCCGCCGGTGGGTCAGCACCGTGGCCGTCCGGACCGGGTTCAAGGCTCCACCTCCCGCGCAGCCGGCTCAAGATCCACCAGTCCGCCGTCCCGGTCGCCCTCGGCCAGCCACACGAACGTCTCGAGGTTTCCCTTCGGGCCCGGCAGCCCCGAGCTCGCGTAGCCGAGCACGGTGGCGCCCAGCCCGCGCGCGGCCTCGCCGACGTCAACCAGCGCGTGCCGGCGATGCTCGGGGTCCCGCACGACGCCTCCCTTGCCGACCAACGACCGCCCGACCTCGAACTGCGGCTTGATCAGGGCGAGACCGTCGAACCGCTCCGCCGCGCATGCCAGAACAGCCGGCAGCACCTTCGCCAGCGAGATGAACGACACGTCGACGACGATCAGATCCGGCGCGTACGGCAATGCCTCGCCGGGCAGCGACCGCGCGTTGCACCGCTCGATCACCGTCACCCGCGGATCGGTACGCAACCGCCAGTCCAGCTCGCCGTACGCCACGTCGACCGCGACCACGTGCGACGCCCCGGCTTGCAGCAGGCAGTCGGTGAACCCGCCGGTCGAAGCGCCGACATCGAGCGCCCGGCGCCCCGAGACGTCGACCCGCAAGACGTCAAGCGCGTTGCGGAGCTTCACGCCCCCGCGCGAGACGAAGGGCGGACCCTGCAAGACCTCGAGCTGGACATCGTCGGCGACGAGCTGGCCGGGCTTCTCGGCCCGCCGGCGGTCGGGCAAGAACAGCACGTCGCCGGCCAGCACCGAGGCGGCGGCCGCGGACCGCGACGGGAACATCCCCCGCGCCGACAGCAGCGTGTCTATCCGAACGCGCTTCACTGAAGCGGAACGGTACGTGATCGCGTTCAGGCGGCCAGCGCCGACACGGTCTCGACCGCCCAACCGAGCGCGTCGCGGTACGAGCTGGCGATGCCGGGGGCGTGCGATCGGAGCGTCGCCACGTCGAAGTCCCCCTGCTCGTAGCTGACGACCACCTTGAGGATCGCGCCGGCAGGCCCGTCGCGCCTGAGCAGCGCGGCGCTCACCTCATCGGCGAGCGGCAGTTCCTCGACGATCGTCTCGAGCGGCACCTCGAGCAATGCATCGGCGACCGACAGGAGCCCGACCGTGAACAGCTGCTCCCCGGCCACGTTGCCGAGATCCGCGCCGAGCAGCTCGCACATGCGCGCCCGCGTCAGCCCCATGACCGAGAGCTCGCGCGGCGTGTGGGGGCCGCCGGTGAGGGCGACGAGCAGGGCCCAGCGCGACACGCCGCGAGAGCCGAGCATCATCACCGCCTGGCGGATCGAACCGATGCTGCCGCGCATGCCGATGTAGGCCGAGTTGATGTAGCGCAGAAGCTTCACGCTCAGGCCGACGTCGCGGTCGATCACCTGCTCGAGCTCCTCGATCGTCGCCGAGGAGCCCTGAAGTGCCGCCAGCGCGACGAGCGTGCCCATCTCACCGACCGGGACGTTGCGGACGGCCGCTTTGTGGCGGCTCGCGTAGAACGGGCCGGAGAACAGCTCGAACCCGAGATCCTTGGCCTGCTCGAACTCGTTGTAGTCGCCGAGACCCGCCGCCAGCGGCATCGCCCTTGCGGCCTGGATCCGCGCCACCGCGCGCGCCGCGTCGTCAGGCGACCAGGAGCGCAGCTCGACCTCGACCGTGCCGAACAGGTCGAGCAGCGCAGCGTCGAAATCGGGGCCGGGAAGATCGTGCAGCGACAGCGCGTACCCACGTCCGGTGAGGGCGTCGAGCACGCTCGCGACTTCGGAATCGCAGGCCGTCTCGTGGGGGATCCGCAACAGCACACGATCGGGCCGCACCGGCGGAACCCCGAGCGCCAGCAGGAGCTCTCGGGACAGCGGCAGATGTGCGAGCGCGTCGCCCACGAGCTCGTCCAGCCCGACGCCGCTGAGGACGTCGCCGAGCAGGCGCGCGGCGGTGGCGTCGGCGTGCGCCGAGCCGTCCGCGGCCGCGTAGGCCACGCGGTAGCCGGTCACGCGCATCTGCCCGTTCACGACGGGCTGACGCGAGATGAACAGATCCGAGGCCGCGGCCGGCGGCTCAGAGGGATCGGAACCCCGGTCGAGCTCTTGCGTTGCCATCAATCCATTGTCGGCATTCCGGGCCCGCGACCACAGGGGTGAATTGGCCCCTTCAACGGTTGGTGGACGCCTAACGCCGTGTCAGCAGACGCCGGGGAACCCCGTCAGGCAGTCGGTACTCCCGTGTACTCCGCCACGGCGGATTCGATCCGCTCGGCGATCCGGGCCCCGGTGAAGCCGACCTCTTCGTGCAGCAGCTTCGGGGCCCCGTGAGTCACGTACCGGTCGGGCAGACCCACCCGGAGGATTCGAGGGGCCAGTCCGGCGTCGGACAGGCTCTCCCACACCGCCGATCCGAACCCGCCGGCGAGCACCCCCTCTTCGACCGTCACGAGCAGCTCGTGCTCGGCGGCCAGTTGCGCAGCGAGGCCTACGTCGATCGGCTTGGCGAAGCGCGCGTCGGCCACCGTCACCGAAAGTCCGTGCCCGGCGAGGATGTCGGCGGCCTCGAGCGCCTTCCCGACGCCGGTGCCGTACCCGAGCAGCGCCACGCGCTCACCCTCGCGGAGGATCTCGCCGGTACCGATCTCGATCGGCTCCGGCTTCGCCGGCAGCGGCACCCCGACGCCCTCGCCCCGTGGGTACCTCAAAGCGAAAGGACCGTCGTCGTACAGCAGGGCGGTGCGGAGCATGTGGACGAGCATCGCCTCGTCGCGCGGCGCCGCCAGCACGATGTTCGGCAGGCAGCGAAGGTATGCGATGTCGAACACGCCGTGATGCGTGGGTCCGTCGTCGCCGACCAGCCCGGCCCGGTCCATCACGAACGTGACGTTCAGCTTCTGCAGGCACACGTCGTGGACGATCTGGTCATACGCGCGCTGGAGGAACGTCGAGTAGATCGCGGCGACCGGCTTACACCCCTGCAGCGCCATCCCGGCCGCGAACAGCACCGCCTGCTGCTCGGCGATCCCGACGTCGAAATAGTGGTCGGGAAGCTCCCGCTGGAGGATGTTGAGGCCGGTTCCCGAGTTCATCGCGGCCGTGATCCCCATCACCCGCTGGTCGCGCCGGCACTCCTCGACGAGCGCGTTGCCGAACACCTGGGTGTACTGGGGTGGCGCGGGCTTGCCGCGAGACGGCGTCCGGGCAGCGACCGCGGGGGCTCCGTTCGCGATCGACTTCGGCTTGGCGGCGTGCCACTTCTCCATGCCTTCGAGCCCGCCCTCCTCCGAGGGAGCGAACCCCTTGCCCTTGACCGTGGCGCAGTGGACCACGACGGGCCGTTGGGCGATCAGCGCCTCGCGCAGCGCGCGCCTGACCGCGCGGACATCGTGCCCGTCGATCACGCCGATATACGCGAAGTCGAGCTCCTCCCACCACAGGCCGGGCGCCCAGAACGCCTTGATCGACTCCTTGAAGTGAGGACCTAACCGCTCGAACGCGGACCCGATCCCGGCCGGGAGCTTGGTGAGGCCCTCCTCGAATCCCTCGCGGGCTCGCCAGAGCTTGGGATTGAGACGGACCCGGTTGAACTGCCGCGACATCGCCCCGACGTTCGGCGCGATCGACATCCCGTTGTCGTTGAGCACGACCACGATCGGCGTGCCCTCGCCGCCGGCCTGGTGGACCGCCTCGAACGCCACGCCTCCGGTCAGCGCGCCGTCGCCGACGACGGCCACGACATGACCATCCTCGCCGTTGCCGCGTCGCATCGCCTCTTTGATCCCGACCGCGTACCCGATCGCGGTCGACGCGTGCCCGGCTCCCATGATGTCGTGCTCGGACTCGGCGATCGAGCAGAACGGCGCGAGCCCCTGGTACTTGCGAATCGTCTGCAGCCGGTCGCGGCGGCCGGTCAGGATCTTGTGGGGATACGCCTGGTGGCCGACGTCCCACAGGACCTTGTCGCGGGGCGAGTCGAGGATCGAGTGCAGCGCAACCGCGATCTCGCACGCGCCGAGGTTCGCGCCGAAGTGGCCGCCGATCTCCCCGACGGTGTCGATGATGTGCTCGCGCACCTCCTGCGCGATCTGCTGAAGCTCCTCGTCGCTGAGGCCGTGCAGGTCCTGGGGCTTGTCGATTCGGTCGAGCAGTCGGGTCATCAGAAGGATCGGGTGGCGATGAAGTCGGTGATCTGTCCAAGCTCGTTCGTGTTGGAGCCGGCCCGCGCTGCCTGCGCCAGGGCCGCGAGCGCCCGCCGGTGTGACTCCGCCGCCAGCTCACGCGCTCCGTCGAGTCCGAACTCGGTCACATAGGTGCGTTTACCCAATCGCTCGTCGGAGCCCTGGTGCTTGCCGAGGGTCTCGTCGGATCCGGTCACGTCGAGAATGTCATCCACGATTTGAAAAAGTATCCCCAGCTCCCTCGCAAAGCCGTGGAAGCTGTGGATTCTCTCAGGTTCATCGAGTCCGGCGAGAATCAGCACGCATTCGATGCTCGCGGCGATCAGCCGGCCGGTCTTGAGTTCGTGCAGGTGGCGCAGGCCGGCGGGACCCGACGGCGCCGTGCCGGCCACGTCGATGTACTGCCCGGCGACCATGCCCTGGGCGCCGGTGGCGTGCGCAAGCTCTCGCGCGGCCGCCAGCAGACGCTCCGGGGCCGCCTCCTGGCGGGACAGGAGCAGCACGAACGCCTCGGCATAGAGCCCGTCACCCGCCAGGATCGCGACGTCCTCCCCGAACGCGACGTGGCAGGTGGGCCGGCCGCGACGCAGGTCGTCGTCGTCCATCGCGGGCAGATCGTCGTGGATCAGCGAATACGTGTGAATCAGCTCAATCGCGGCGGCCAGCGGCAACACCCACTGGGGGTCGCGACCGATTGCCGACGCGGTCGCGAGCGCGAGCACGGGGCGGATCCGCTTTCCACCCGCCAGCAGCGAGTACCGCATCGCCTGCTCAAGACCCTCGGATGGTGCCTCCGCGACGAATCGCAGGGACTCGAGGTAGCGCTCGATCTCGGCTCGCAGATGATCGGGGTACGCCGCCGAGGAAGCCGGGCCAGGGGACGGCACCGGAGCCGAGGGTGGCACCGGATCCTGGCCGCTCGTCGTCTGGAGCCTCGCCGCCGGGAGCACTAGGACGCGGGCAACGGGAGCTGGCCGGGAAGGTCCGGCAGGGGCTCCAGCGCCGCCCTGGTCCGCGCATCTACCTGGGAGCTGGCCTCGCCGGCCAGCCGCGCGCATTCCTCGATCAGCGCGAGCGCCGTGTCCACTTCGACGTCGGGGGAGCGAAGCTGCTCGGCAGCCTCCTCCAGACGCGCGCTGAGCTCGGTCAGGGGATCGTTCACGGTCGCTAGGGTAGCGGCTGACAAGGGACGGCCGGATGCTGCCCCGTGATCAGAAGCGCAGGATTGCGCCGATCCCCTGGAGGGGACCGAGGTCCGGATGGTGGCGGACCACCAGCACCTCGGCGCCCTGGGCGAGCGCGGCTTCGACCGCGGCCTCGCGGACGTGCTCGATCTCCCCGGTCTCTGACCCATCCACCGGGCAGGGCTCGCCCGGCTCGAGCATCAGCAGCCCGCAGGTCGGGCACCGGGCACCCGGGCGGTCGAGCGCGGGCTCGAGCAGGAGTGTCTGCACCCGGCGCTCGTTCAACGCCGCAAGCGTGTCGTAGGCGCCACCCGTGGCACGATCTCGGTCGGACCCCCGACAGCCAGGCGGTGGAACCGGTCGGTCCGCCAGCGGTGGTTGACCACGGCGACGGCCCGACGACCACGCGCGCGTCCGTCGAGGAGAGCAGACGAGCTCGAAACCTGGATGTCAACCGCCGGCGTCGAGCGCCTCGTTGACGAGCTCGTCGGCCCGGGCGTTGTCGGCCCGCGGGACGGTCCGAATGCTCCAGCGATCGAACTCGCGCAGCGCCGCGATCGCCTCTCCGTGGAGCGGCTTCATCGCCGGATGCTTGACCTTGTAAGCGCCGGTGACCTGGCGCGCGACCAGCTCCGAGTCGTTGACGATCTCGATCTCGCGGGCGTCGCGCGCACGCGCCCGCTCGAGCCCACGCAGCAGGGCCCGGTACTCGGCCACGTTGTTGGTGGCGACGCCGATCCGCTCGCCGAGCTCCTCGAGCACCGCACCGTCCGGGTCGGAAACCACGACCCCGATCGCGGCCGGGCCGGGGTTACCGCGCGCGCCGCCGTCTACGTGGACGACGACCTTCACGAATGTCGCCCATCCGCGGGGAGCCGCACTAACCCCCCGAGCTCGTGACGGTCAATCCGTGGCCAGCTCGGGGAGCTCGCCGGTGACGCGCGGACGCCGGCGATCGCGAACCTCGCGATTCCCTCCGCCGGACGAGCTCCGGCCCCGCCGCGAGTTCTTGCGGCGGTCGACGATCACCTCGACGTTGGGATCGCCTGCGTAGTAGCTCTCGAGCTTGTCGAGCAACTCGTCGGCGAGTACCTCTGGGACGACGCAATAGATCACGTCCCTGATGCTAGAGGAGATATCGCGGGGTTCACATCGAACCTTTGTCCATGCCGGGCGGCGTCACTCAGCGGCCGCCCGAGCCGCGTTCCAGTCGTTCCCCGCGCGGACCGCAGGGCCTCCGGCTCAAGCGGGCCCCAGGGCCCCGTGCTCGTCGTAGGAGGTGTTCGACTGCCGTTCCTGGGGCGTGAGCTCGTCGAGCTCGTACCCCTGCGCGGCGACCCGAACGACCGGAACCTCCTCCGAGAGGTCGACCTCGTAGCGGTACCAGCACAGCTCCCAGGACGCAACGATGTTCACCAGGCTTGCATGATCCGGATTCGGGTGGATCGAGACGTCCGGGGCGCCCAGCGATCGGGCCACCCCGGCGACGGTTCGGCGGTGCTCGGAGTTGTTGAACACCGCCATCGCCGAAGCCATCTTCTGTTCGGCTCCCATCGGCACCGCCCGGACATGGCGGGGCTCCCGGGTGCTCTCGCGGTCTCGCCGACGCGCGGGCCGGCGGGGTTCGGCGGGCACCGGGGCGGGCGCGGCCGCCGGCCGGGGCTCGGGAGGCGGCTCGTACTCGGCGTCATCCCGGGTCTCGGGCGCCTCATTGGTGGGCTCGCGCCGCCGGCGCAGGCGGCTCAGGAACGATCCGCGCCGGTTCGAGCTCGCCTGGCTGTCGTCGTACTCCGGGACCGTCCCCTCGCGCAGCCAGCCCTCGTTGAGCGCGCGCGGCTTGCACAGCTCGCACACCGAGCGGCGGACGCCGCCGTCAATGTAGACCTCGGCGTGCTCTCCGCGCAGCAACGTCCGTCCGCACACGTCGCAGACGTGAATCGCGGTCGACGGCCGGATGTCCTTTGTGGTGGCCACGCTGGGCGACTGTATCGAAGGGGCTACGCCTTGACAGCTTCCTTCTCTGCCCTGGCCTCCTCGACCACCTTGCCGGCCAGATGACCGGGAACTTCCTCGTAGCGCAGGAACTCCATCGTGAACTCGCCCTGGCCGCCGGTGATCGAGCGCAGATCCGGTGCGTAGGACAGCATCTCGGCCATCGGCACCTCGGCCTTGACGTCGGTCATGCCGGCGCCCACCGGCTCCATCCCGAGCGGCCGCCCACGCCTCGAGTTCAAATCGCCGATCACGTCGCCGACGGCGTCCTCGGGCGCGGCGACCGTGACCAGCATGATCGGCTCGAGCAGCACCGGTCCGGCCTGCTCCATCGCCTGCTTCATCGCGAGCGAGCCGGCCAGCCTGAACGCCATCTCGGACGAGTCGACGGTGTGGTAGGAGCCGTCGTAGAGGCGCACCCGCACGCCTTTGACGGGATATCCGGCGACGACGCCGGTCTGCATCGCGTCGTGGACTCCCTTCTCCACCGCCGGGATGAAGCCGGTTGGGATCACGCCGCCCTTGATCGCATTGACGAACTCGAATCCGGGGTGGGCGGGATCATCAAGATTAAGCGGCTCGATCTCGATGTGGCAATCGCCGAACTGGCCGCGGCCGCCCGTCTGCTTCTTGTGGCGCCCGTGGGCCTTGGCGGGCTTGCGGATCGTCTCCTGGTAGGGCACGTGCGGCGGGTTCAGGTTGACCTCGGCGCCGAAGCGCGACTTCAGCCGCTCGACGATGACCTCGACGTGGACCTGCGACAGCCCGGCCACGATCTGCTCGCCGGTCTGGTCGTCGCGATGCAGGTCGATCGTCGGATCTTCCTCTTGGAGGCGACGGAGCGCGGTGAACACCTTCTCCTCGTCGCCCTTGCTCTTGGGCTCGACCGCGAACGCCATCACAGGCGCGGGCAGCTTGATGCTCGGCATCTCGATCGGCTCGTCGCGGGAGGCCAGCCAGTCGCCCGCCTTGGTCTCCTTGAGCTTGGCCACCGCCCCGATGTCGCCGGGGCCGAAGTCGTTGGCGTGACCGGTCTGATGGCCCTCGAACGTCAGCAGTTGCCCGATCCGCTCCTTGGTGTGCGTCCGCGTGTTCAGCACCTGCGTGTCCTGCTTGACCACGCCCTGGTAGACGCGGAATATGTTGATACGTCCGGCGAACGGGTCCGCGCGGGTCTTGAACACGTAGGCGAACATCTCCTTGTCCTCGACCGGCTCGAGCGTCACCTCGCCCACCTCGAGGCCGCCATGCTTGACCGGCGAAGGGAGGTCCTCGACGATCGCGTCGAGCAGGCGGTTGGTGGCGAGGTTGCGCGTGGCGACGCCGCACGTCACGGGGAATATGTGGCCGTGGTTGGTCCCGTCCTTGAGCGCGGTGACGATCTCCTCGTGGGAGATCTCCTCGCCCTCGAGGTAGCGCTCCATCAGCGCGTCGGAGTTCTCGGCGACCTCGTCCATCAGCTTCTCGCGGTACTCCTCGGCCTGCGCCAGGAGCTCGTCGGGGATCGGGATCTCCTTGCAGTTCTCTCGCGCGACGCCGTCGTATTCGTACGCCTTCATGTCGACCAGGTCGATCACGCCCCGGACCTCGTGCTCCGAGCCGATCGGGATCTCGGTCGCCACCACGTGCTGGCCAAAGGCGGATTTGAGCGACTCGAGCGTGCGGAAGAAGTCGGCGCGCTCGCGGTCGAGCATGTTGACGAAGACCAGTCGCGCCAGGTCGAGCTCGGCGGCTCGCTGCCACAGGCGGCTGGCATGGACCTCGACGCCCATCACCGCGTTGATCACGAACACCGCCGACTCGCACACGCGCAGCGCGCCCAGCGCGTCGGCGATGAAGCTCGAGTCGCCGGGGGTGTCGATCAGGTTGACCTTCCGCTCCTGCCACTCGAACGTGGCCATCGCCGCGGTGATCGACATCTGCCGGGCCTTCTCCTCGGGGTCGGTGTCCGAGGTGGTCGTCCCGTCCACGACCGAGCCCATGCGGTTGATCGCCCCGGCCTCGAACAGCAACGCCTCGTGCAACGAGGTCTTCCCACTACCGCGGTGGCCGACGAGCGCCACGTTGCGGATGCGATCCGCGGCCTTGTGCATGCCTTCCTCCTCTCCAACGGTGACCTGTGAACCCGAATTTACCGGGCTGCGCTACGCGCAGCGTCCGTGGGGCCGTGCCGCAGGGCATCCATGCCCTGCGGGGTGATCGCGATCCTCTGTCCGTTCGCGGAGGCGAGGGGTTGTAACGGCGGCGCCCTGGAGCGGGGTGGGGTCGTCCCGGGGACGGATCGCGGGCCGCCAGCATGCATAACCTGCCAACGAAGCCCCCCCCGGGCCTGACCGTGGCCTACTACGCATGTGGGGCATGCGTGAAAGGCCACGGTCACGGGATTCGGGCTCGAGTGGCAGGTTATGCATGCTCCGCGAGCCGCCTCGCGCCGCCAACCCACCCCCGGCCCCTCTCCAGGTGCCCGCCGTTCAAAACCCGATCTGCCCCACGACCACCGCGGAGTCAGCGACCCCGCCCACGCGGCGTGGATGCGGGGAATTCGGCTCAGGCCCGCGGGCGGCACGAAGGGCGTCGGGCCGAATTCCCTTGGCGGAACCGGCCCCGGGGAATTCGGCACACGAACGTCTCGGGCGACGACCAGGAACCGGCGCCGAATTCCCTTAAGGAAATCCGACGCACACGCGTTCGGGTTCCGGAACGCTCTGCGTCGGATTTCCCATGGACGCCGGGC
>CAWJXO010000029.1:0-110812 GCA_963846765.1 uncultured Solirubrobacterales bacterium | reverse complement strand
CTGTGACGTGGTGGGCGAGCTGCCTGGTCATAAATCTTGCCTTGTTAGTGACTGGCCCGCAAAAGCTCACCTTGTTAGTCGTCGTCTGGGTCACGAGCATCTGCGGACAGCTTGCGATAGTGCTAGCGACTGTGGCGCCCTTGACGGTGCTCCGACTAATTGGCATCCCAGCGCGACAAGGCAAGAGATCGAGCGATCCCGCTCAGCCCCCACTTGACGCGCCGGTCGACACGGCAAACGCCGGGCCGGCCGAGCGTCGCGCAGCGAAACGCCTGTTCGGCACTCAGGCGAGCCCTGCACGGCACCTGCGCCACGATCTCCGGAGAGTGAGAAGAGAGATCCGCTGGATGAAGATCGTCAGCTACCGGCTGAATATCGTCAAGTGGCTCTGCAGTCCGCCTGGGAGCATCCCTGATTGGGCTGGCACCTGGACCTACCCGAGCACCCCGACGTGAGTTGACTCGGTCAGGGCTACGGTTCCCCCCGCTCGCATTCCGACGAGCTTGGAGTCGCGTCCGAGGCTACGACCGGCTGGCCGTCCCGGGTCGAGGAGCTCCCCTTGGTGCGATCGTGGATCCGGCCGCGCGGCGTCGGTAGCTCCACGAGGCAGGCCCATCTCCGACGGAGGGGCCGTGCCAACGTAGCGTCCAGCTCGCGTCGCCCGTGGACAGGGCTGGCGCGGCGGGGTGCAAGGCCCTGGACTCAGCTAAGTATTTTGTCGGGCGTCGCAACGATCACTCGCCGGAGCGAGACAGGCCAACGGCTGCTCGTTGGGCCTCCGGAGCTTCCGGTCGCCTCGCGCCGACTGCCTCGTGTCAGCCAAAGGCGGAAGCGAGCTGTAGGGAACAAGGTCTGAGCGGATCGCTTGCGGACGGCTCCCTCCCCGCGCTATTCGATGGCGACGTGGTTGCGCTCTGCCCAGTCGTGCAGTTCACGGGCCTGCCCCGACGTAGCGAGCTGGCGAGCGCACCGTCCAGAGTGAGCGCACGCACTTCAGGTGAACCGAACGCGTTGAAGACGTCGGCTTAGCACAAGACGGGTCGCAGCGAGCAGCGGCTGCACTCCCGCGGTGAGGTCCCAGAGCACAAAGGTGTGTTGTGAGACAAGGTCGCCGTCGAGCACCCGCGCGCCGTCGATGCGCTCGATGAAATGTCCATGTGAGATCCATGCTAGGACCCGGGGGGCCCGAACACCGTCAGCTCAACCGAGACTTCGCCCCAAGCCCCGACATTCAAGGCATGCGAAGGCAACCAGGTTGAGCGCGCTCGCCGCAGTCCACACCAGAGTCATGTTCAGCACTGGCAGCGGCTGGCCCTCAGCCGGGCGCGTCTCGGCCGGTGAACAAGCGGTCGATCGCCACGGCGGCGCCGTCGGTGTGCAACTCCGCGTACTGGTAATTCGGTCTTGCGTCGAACGCATAGTTGGTCAGCAGCCGTAGGCGGCGGAGACCTGGCCGAACGAGTGGCACGGCCTGGCCGAGGAACCCAGACACGTAGTCGTCTCCGACGAACCGTTGTGCCCAAGCTTGGGTTTCGGCGATCGACTCCTGCGAAACCACGAGCGAGCCAGCGCCGGTCGGAACCGCTGAGACGGCGACCCAGACGGCGCCATCCTGGTCGATTTCATCGATCGCCTCCAGGCGGATCGCTCCGACCCGGGCCAGCTCGTCGCGGACCATCACGAAGCGATCGCGGTACAGGTCCGCGACCTCAGACTCCGAGAGGTAGCGAGTCAGGGTTCCATGCCTGCGGGGGTAGCGCAGCCCCTCGTTGACGGCCACAGCGTGCGGACGTAAGGGGCTTGGTGCGACCGCGATGATCATGACGCCCCGTCCATCGGCATCCAAGACGATCGGGAAGATCTCGATCGGGAGGTGCGGGAAGACATTGCTGGCAACAATCTGATGGATGCGACGCTGCTCGTCGTCGGTCAGTTCGACACCCGGGAGCGAACTGGCAGCGCCGTGCTCATCCTCGCCGACCCCCAGGATGAGCAAACCCCCCCGATGGTTGGCGAAGGCCGCCAGATCACCTGCGAGTTCCCGGCGCTGGCTTTCGCCATTGCCATAGACGTCCGCCTTGAAGTCCAGCCGTTCGCTCTCCCGCAGCCCGTCCGCAGCCCACCCCTCGACGCGCTCTGCATCGACCGTCTGGAGCGCCGCGCCAAGGACATCAGCGAGCGAGCGACTCCACGAGGGGGTGCTCACCGCGCCGCGTCCTGGTAGTCAGCGAGGCGTTTCGATTCTCGAATGTAGTAGGACACGTGATCTTCTTCGAGCTAATCACACGCCTGGACATGACCGCTCACGGCAGCCCGCCGGCTGTCGCTTGCTGGCTACACAGCGTCATTACGTCAGCAGGAGGACGGACCGTGGCAGCGAATCCGACGGCGTGCAGGCCGACACCTTCACTCTCCCCTGCGACGAGCTCCTGCGTGAGCAGGCGTACTTGGTCGCGCGCGGCGTCCGGCTGCTGTCGCTCGTCGGCCACCTACACACCGAGGGCTCGCAGCTGCTCCTGCTCCGTGTCGCGACCGAGCTCGAGCGGCACGCCCAACCGGGCATGATCCCCTTCGTCGTAGACCACGACGATGGCGTCGCCAGCTTCGGGTTCGCCGAATCACGGTGGGCGCTTGACCTTTACGAGTGGACCGTGCGTGACCCGGCCGTACCCGAGGAGCAACGACACCGGATCATCGGCCTGCTCCTCGGATACGGCGCACCCGCGGTCGCCCGCTACGAGGACGAGGGCTCGGGCCGCAGGTTCGCTACCGCGTAGCCTGAACCAGCCGCCAGTTGGCGGCACGATGGCAGTGGGAGCACGGCGGGAACGTCTCGCCCTTGCTCAGCGCGATCTGCTTCGCGTGACAGTCGTTGGAGTAGATACCCGACTGAGGGGCGCTCTGTCCGGTGTGGGGCATGACAGCCTCTGTTGGTGATAGAGACCCTCTCCCACAACCGCTGGCCCGCCAAGGTCAACGGCTAAGGGAGAAACGCATCGAGCACGGTAGGCGACGCCGCGGACGTCACCGCGATCAGGTAGGTTGAGACGAGTTGGAGAGACCCTGGGGGCGTCTCCGCCCGCCAACCTTTTTCGGAGGCGCCCCCAACTTTCCTCGGCTGCGTGCGCCGGCCCCGGTACTCGGTCCGCTGCATCGCAAGCATCGTGATCAGCGTCCGTCGGCCCGTGGCGAGGGCCGCATCGAGCAAACGCCGCGCTTCAGTTTGATCATGAAGCACCGCTCGCGTCGGGCTCCGGTGCTGGGGTGCCCGGCACCTGAAGCTGCGAGTCACGGAGAGCAGCGCCCGCGCGGCGGGCTTCCGATCCGGCGGCGCGCGTAGGCGGTCTCGCGCTAGCTCTTGGGGCGAGACGCTGGACGGTGTTACAAGGCCATCGGCGTATGCACTTTGAGAGGCGCCCCGCAGGATCGCTGCCTATGCAGAGCCGCCGTTCTGCACGGCGGCGGTGCGAGCCCCGCTATCGGCGAATTCCGGGGCCACGGCCGCCGGGGCGTCGAGCCGGTCGACGAGTCCCGTCTACTCACCGGACTACTGCTTGCGTCGACCGCTCGGCAAGCGGCCGCGGCACGCCCGCCCGCTCCTCCAGCAGCCCGGCCCGTCGGCGCGATGAGATCCAGACGCTCGCAATCGCCCAGCAGCGATCGTCCGGCCGCAGCGGCTCGGGCAATCGCGTTATCTCTTCGGGCGCCTTCGCCCGGGCGATCGCTTGGGCGACGGCGCGATGGCCGGCCCGCCGCGGAGTCGCCGCCAGCGACAGTCGACCCTCGGCCACGCGGCACCGCTTCCCGGGAGGTTGTCGACGCGCCGCGCCATCGCAAGGCCGCCGCAGCGCTCTTCCGAGTCGTGCCGAACCCGACCCTCGATTCGCCCGAAGCCGATCGCCCGGCTCTCGCCGCGCGCCACGGCGGCGGGTCGGCCACGGCGCGAGCGCTCCTTCGATTCGGAGCGTTCGATCCTGACGAGTAGTGCGCGGTCGGCACGGGAAATCGCGTGTCCGGCGCGTGGTCTGTCGGCAGCCCGGGGTTGCATCTACTGACCGGGCTCGTTGGGCCACCACGGGACGCAGCCGCCCGCCTGGTTGCTCCAGAGTCCCGCGGTCGCGACGGTCATGTCGACCGGGACGCTGTCGGTGAGTTCGCAGACATCGGCGAGCTCGTTGCCGCTGCTGTCCGTCCAGCCGATGCGGTCGCTGTCGGTTGCTGCCTCCGCGAACTCGTGAGAGACGGCGATTGTGTAGGCGAAGACGACTTGGTCGGCGGCGGTCTCATTGGAGATCCCGAGGCCTGAACAGTCCAGCGCGTCCGCGAGCACAACATCAACGAGGTACCTGTGCGGCCCGGATTTCAGCAAATCGTGCTCTCCGCACTCACCGTCGAGCCTCGCGAGATTGGTGGCGGCCTGCGGCATGATGATCCACTGCCCGCCGCTTCCCGAACGCAGGATCCGGCGAGCCCGCGCGGCCTCACGAGCTGCATCAGCGCGAGTGAGCGGCGTGCGGCGAGGCGGCCGGCGTGGATCGATCAGCACGCCGGCGAGGCGCGCGTCGTCGTGGACCCCGTATTGCTCGAGCACGCTGCCCCAGGCGCTGTCGGGCAGTTCGCGGAACAATGTCTCAATACCCGCCACGACTCCGGTCGCGTCGTGCTCCCAGTCGGGGCCCCAGAAGACCAGCCGAACGATCGGATCGCGCTCCACGCCGAACCCGGGCTGCCAGTGCTCGCTGCCGTCAGCAAGCCGCATCGGGCCGGCGGCCGGGCCGTCTTCGGACGGGATGACCGCCGGCGTGACGCTGGTGGCGGCAGCCGCCGCGGCCGGCAGGAGCAGGCCGAGCACGCCGGCCAGCAGCCAGACGGCGATGAGACGGGCGGGCATGGCGAGCCTCATCGCAGACCCGGAGCGACCTCGTGGCATGCGGGCCACCGCGCGGTCATGGCGACAACCGTCTGCATGGCCTCACAATCATCGCGGAGCCAGAGCTAGCTGTGCTCAACCGCCCACCTTGCGGGCTCGAAGCTGGCGCCGAGCTCGCGCCGTTCGGATCATCAGCGTTCGAGCCGCGTACCCGCCGGCCGTTGCGGACCTGTGGCGCGTACGCGCCGCGCCCACCGAGCAGCAGCCCCATAACGTCCAGTACCCCCCGCTGACTTGGACAACGGCCGCAGGTCGGGGGGCGGTTCGGCGGCCACCTATCGAGATGCTGATGTAAGAGAGCTGTCGGGAGAAGGTCCCGCCCGGACGGGTTTCCCGAGGACGGTCGTCGGCCCCTTAGCCGGTGCCGTCGTCGCCGGAGTCCGTCTGCGAGCGGGCCAGCGCAACGATCTTCGGCGCGCCCCGCTCACACCGTCTCGTCCTTACTCGCGAGGCCTCGGCGTGCCCGGCGTTCTGACGGCACCGCTGGCGGCCTGTTACAGGCGCTGTCTGCTGGCGGCCTGTTACAGGCGCTGTCTGCTGGCGGCTGCGCCACCGCTGCCGGGCGGCCAACCGGCGCGGCAGCCCACCGCGGTGCGGCAGCTCGCGTGCGGTGCGCCAACACAACCACAGCTGGAGCACGCCGCCTGACCAGACCGCCTGCGCGGAGTGGATGCGCCGGTCGATCTCGGCGAGCCCGTGCTCGCCGCAGAAGTCCTCGCGAATGTCCTTACAGACCCGATCCAGATCGCAGCCGTGGCGGCCGAAGTCCCGGACGCTCGTGTGGTTGAGATCGATGCGCTCGGAGACCGTGTTGCTCGGCGGCCGCGGCACCTCGCTGGGCAGCTGCGCCTTGGCATCAACCGGGGGCGCGGCACGGACCGCCAGCCAACTCAACAGCCGCCGTGACCCGACCTGCAGAAACGGAGCGGCGTCGAGCACCACGAACGCCGTGCCGGCCTCGTCAGCTGGGGCGTCGAGCGCATCGAGCACCCAGTCGGCGAACACGATCAGGACGCTCGCCCTGCTGCGGCGCTCCGGCGGGACGGTCTGCTCAAACCGGCCGTCCTCGTCGCGCACCATGATCTCCGACAAGGACCTGAGCCGCTCGGGGTCATCGGCGGTGCGCACCAGCACGTCCTCGATGATCGGTCGATAGAGCTTGCGCCGCTCGGCGATGTAAGGCTCGCCGGTGTGCTGCGCGACCTGATGCGACGCGTAGCTCGCATTCGCGTGAAGAAGACCGCTCAGGGCCGGAAGTACGTGATCGCGCGCGACCGGCAGCTCACGCGACCCCTTGCCCTCGGCGGCCAACAAGAGCAGCATCGAGCCGGAAGTCCAGCCCGCAAGTCGGCGAGAGCAGGCGCAAGACCGCCTCACTCTCGTTGGCTGCGTGAACGCGTCGAACGGCGCACCCGCCGGACGACGGCGAATATTGCCGAGAGATAGGAATCTCTCGGGAGAATTCAGAGAAAACGCCTGCAAACGCGACGCACTCGGAGACATGTCCGTGTAGCGTCACGTTACAAACATCCTGCAAATCGCAGGAAGTCAGCGCTAAGGACCTCTTGCCTTACAAGCAGGAGGTCACTGGTTCGAGCCCAGTACCGCCCACTGGCGAATTGCCTGCAAGTACCTGGCTTCTTGGCCCTGGTGATTCTTCACTGGTCTGACGGGCGACCGGGATGGAAGCGGCTTGGAAGCCATTTCGGGCTCAACGAGCGTGGCACCCCGCGGTGCCCCCAGCACGCCAGGTGATCTGCGTTGGGCTCCTCGCCGGATCGGGCTTATTCCCGCAGAAGGCGACGTTGGAACTGCCGGTGCTAGCCGCCCACCACCCCACGCGTCGCTTGCCACGCAGCCGGACGAGGGTCGCGATAGCGCGCTCGGAGAAGGCGCCGCTGCTGCCGATCGTTGTCGCCGACAGATCGGCGCCTAATGCCGCCTGCTCGCGTACCCGCGCCCCATTCGCCATCGCGATCTGGCAGCGTTGATGCCGCGGCCTCGGAAATGCGATCCACGCGTCGCCGGTGACGACACGAGTTACCGGCCAGTTCGTGTGGCGCGCGAATCTAAGGCATCGCTCGCATCGCGTGCATGGAGTGTTGACGGCCGCCGGGAATTACCAGCCCTGGGACGTCGTTAGGTATCGCCACGACCGTGATCGCGAGAACGATGAGCACGCATGCGGTGCCCCAGGTAGCTGCCCGTCGCCATGGGATCGTCTTCTCCAACGTGATGAGCGCGGCGATGAGCGCCATCCACGTGATGCTCATGACTCCGAGCGCGAACAGTCCGGCCATGAGCGCCCAGCAGCAGCCCAGGCACCAGGCGGCGTGCTTGGATCCCATCTCGAGCGCGCCGCGGTTCCCGTCGCGCCACGCTCCCAAAAGGAACCCCAACGGGCTGCGGCACTTCCCCAAACACACGTCTTTCAGTGGCGTGAGTTCGTAGACCGCGGCGATCGCCAGGACGCCGCCGGCGAACCACCGGCCGCCGGTCCGCCAACTGAGATCGCCGCCGAGAGCGCTTCGGCCCAACCGAAAGAGCCCGTAAGCGACGAGTCCGGCCGCGCCCCAGACCAGCAGATACGAGGCAGTGAACAGAAGCGCGCGGCTCCAGCCGCGCCTTCGGGTCATGCGCGCATACAACGCGGTCGTCGGCGCCAACGACGGCAACATCATCGCCGCCATCATCACCACCCACACACCCAAGAACCAGCCCAGCGTTCCAAGGTCGGTCCCCGGTCCGCCGTCCATCCCGGCCATCCGCTCGACGGTCGACCACCACGCCGCGCCGGCCAGCGCGAGCAACAAGATCACGAGGCCCAGGCGCGAACGAACTGCCGCGACCGCCGCGGCGAGCTCGCCACGATCACGAACGCGGCCGCTGACGGCAGTGGCGGTCAAGCTGCCCACGAGAAATGGGAAGTCGAGAAGCCGGAATTCCCGTCGTACTGGATTCCGAACGCGTCGATCTTCGACCGGGTCGCGTGGGCAATCGTCAACTCCGACCCGGCGGGATGAAAGATGCCCGTCAGACGAGCGGGCTCGCCAGTCTCGACCCCGAACGGCACCACGTCTTCGATCTCGAAGTCAACCGCGTCGCCAATCCGAACCGAGTGACGCAACCCCTCCTCGCGCACCTCGATCGTTGCCCGCTCGACACCGAGGTTCTCACCCACCAGCGGGCCTAGGGCCTGCATCGGGCCACCGAGCGCACCCGAGAACACGCCGCCGAGCTTCTCGGCCTGCTCATCCGACGCCGCGGCATCGATGAACACGCCCAAGCGCCAATTGCCATCAGTCATCACCTTGGGTGTATCGGCGACCGCGGCGACGGTCAGGCCGCTCACGTCGGTGCCCTCGATCTCGCCGTCCTTGACGTTGAAGACGAGCGTCACCCGGCAGCGGTCCAACGTGGCGCCGAACGCCAGCGATGCAGTGCATGGACAGACCACGTTGCACGAGCACGTCTCGAAGTAGGACCCGTCTAGCTTCCACGACATAGCGCGGCCTCCTACGGTCGGATGATCAGCCGATTCTCTCCGCCGGCCGACCGTCGCGTCAACTGCGACCACCCTGGGGACCTCACGGCGACCCTGTCAACAGCTCGCAGACAACGGGCGATTGCGCCACGTCGGCGCGAGTCGACTACGCCGGACTCAGTAGCAGCCTCGGCGGCCCTGAGTGCCACTTCGATCCGAGCGCGGGCAGCACCGAGGCGATCGACTTCCCGGTGGGCTCGAGCTACACCGTCCCGGACAACTGCACAGGTATGATCACCTCGAACGGCGTCGTCTACAACGTCAGCCTCCAATCGTCGGTGACGTTCACCTCGCCCGGCGTCGTGTCCCCCGGCGCCACCCATCACAGTACACCGGACCAGGTGCGGGCATGGGCTCAGAGAGCTTGGGGTACGCTGGCACCGATTTACGTCGACATTCTGCTTTTCGAGAATGGTGAGCTCCGGCAGTTCCGTTCCGACCTGGTCTTGTCCCCGACAAACAGCCCAGATATCACAGCCTACCTGCACACCCTCACGTCCCAGAACGCATTGTTGAAGGTCCTAATAGAGATCAACACGACGTACAACAAAGCACTGGCTCTTCTCGAAAAGGCCTACAACGATCCGCCGCTCACGGGTAGCTCTCCCGCGCCGGTAGAGCAGGTGACCCCGTTTCGCTTCAAGCCCTCCTCGTGCACGATCATTCCCCCGCGCAGTCGTGGTTTTTGCAGTCGGCTTCAGCAAGACGCGGCAAACTGGATCGATGCGACCGCGAAACTCGAGGCGCTCGCTCGCGCGCTCGCAACCGACGTCGGCCGGGAGTCTTCCGCCGGTAGTGCCCAGGACACGAGTGCTATCGCTTCCTTGGAGCAGGCCGAATTAGCCCTGCTTCCCAGGCTGACGGCCGCTCGAGACGATCAGCAGCACGCTGGCGCCCGGTTCGGCGCCGCCCGTCGCGGCATCGGTGTGGACATCCGCATAACCAAAAGCAAGGCCGCAGCCGGAATCGCACGGTTCCTCGCGCAGCTCGCACACGACGACGTGACCGGTGCCGACGTAAAGGCGATCCTCGACGGGCAGCAAATCAAGCCGCATCCACTGAGCTTCGACAGTCTCCTCGGCGGCTGATTAGCTCATCCTGCAGTGCCGGACCCTGGCTTTGCGGAAGACCTACGTGCCGCGGAACTCGCCCACGACGAAGTGGCACGGCTTCCCCAGATCGCGGCCGCGTCCGGCGGACGCGCTTTCCCGCGCCGGCCGGACGCTCGCAACCGACGGACGGGAGGCGCAGCTCCCGATCGTCTCAATCGTCGGCGGCACACGACTCCCACGCCACTCAGGAGCGGCCCGGCAATGCCCCGGCGCCTGCAGGCGGGCGACCGTTGTCAGACATACGGGGCCACGCGAAGGCCGTGGGCGGCAAATGCCTCCGCCCCCCACGAAGGCAGGGGCTCGTGGCTGGCGATCCAAGAGACCCCGTATTCGCCAGCCGAGGGTATCTGGCGGTCAGGCTGCTCGGAGGTAGCGGCGGAGCGCTTCGCGGATCAGCTCGGAGGTGGTGGTTCCCTCGGCCTCGGCGCGCTCGAGCAGCTGGCGGCGGAGTTCAGGGTCTAGCCGGACTGACTCCACGCTGGCCGGGGCGTTCCCGAGCCTGGGCCGGCCACGCTTGTTGCGTCGGGCAATCAGCGTCTCGACGTCGTAGCCGCCCACGGCTTCGGCCGCCAGGCTTTCGATGTCCTGGTCGGTGATCGGACGTCCGGATTTCGTGTGTCCGTGGATGGGCGGTTGGGTCATTGTTTGAGCAGCCTTGCGTACTGGTCGCGCATCAGCATCGCGTGGATCGCGATCTGAGTGCCCTCGGCCGTGATGAGGACGACCACCTCAAGCAGGTTGCCTGCGGTGTCGGGGCCGATGAGCAGCCAACGGTTGGGATCTTCTCCGGCGTCTTCGGTCGCGAGCGCATGGTCGATTGCGTGGACCATGTCCTGGTCGGCGACGCGCCGAGTCGTGAATCTCCACCTGCTTATTGTAGTACGAAAACCTGCCGACCAGGTCGCCCTTATGGGAACGTTCCCATAAGTCGCCTTAAGTTCCCCCATAGGTGTAAACGACCCGCCAACACTGGCGATTGCTGTCGTTGACATGTCAATCACGAGGTGAGTGGAGGCAGCGAGGGAACGCCGTAAGCGCGTACGACCAAAACGACGAAACTGGGCGGATGGCCGGACGGGACGTCAACGGCGCGGCTAGGGGAGGAAGTAGGGTCCTCCCTGAGGCGTCAACGAGGGACGCGACGGACGACGCGGGCCTCAGCCGGAGGGTCCCGCGACACGCTATCCGTCGGGTCCTCGCGCGGCCACTCAGGTGAGCTCCAATGCGAGGCTGCCGCCGGCGTCTCCGCTGACGTCGTTGACGTGGATGACATGGTGAACATATTGGCCGGCTGGGACCCCCAAAGGCCCCGTACGTTGACGTCGTGGACGCCCGAATCAAGGGTGAACATAAAGGCGATCATGGGAACTCGCCGCTTATGGCGCTCCGGTCAAGAAGTATCCGCAGAGAGCGTCATTGGGCCCGGCTGAGGGGTACATAATCTGAGCGGTCTGGCCGAGATCGTCTCCGACGTGTTGATTGCCGGAGAGGAGTCGGTCGAGATGGCTGAGGTGTCGGGAGTGGAAGCGCCGGGTCCGCTTGGGCCCTTCGTGGCCGGGTTCGCCGCGGAGTTATCGCGGCAGGGATATAAGCCGCAGCCCGTGGGCAAGCAGATCGGACTGGTGGCGGCGTTGAGCAGCTGGCCGGCCGCCGAGGATGTGGCGGTGTCGGGCTTGTCGTCAGACGTGGCTGAGCAGTTCTGTGCGGCGCGCCGCGCGGCGGGGCACACCAATCGGGCGACGGTGAGGTCGCTCGATCCGGTGCTCGGGTATCTGCGCGCACTCGGTGTCGCGCCGCCGGCGAGCAGCACGGCTCCGGCGGGTCCGGTCGAGGAGCTGCTTTGGAGGTTTCGGCGGTATCTGGAGCACGAGCGTGGCCTGGTGCCCGCGGCCGCGAGTGGCTATGTCGACAAGGTTCGCCCGTTCGTCGCGCGCTTTGACGATCCGGACGGACTTGAGCTGTGGCGGGTGGACGTCGCTGAGGTGCGCGGGTTCGTCGTGGAGGTGTGTCCGCGGCTGGGCCGCCGCGCGGCGCACCTGACGGTCGTGGCGTTGCGTGCGCTGCTTCGCTTCTTGCATCTGGAGGGCGTGCTTGAGCGTTCGCTGGCCGGAGCGGTTCCGTCGGTCGCGGGTTGGCGGCTGTCGGGGTTGCCCAAGCGGCTGGAGCCCGGTCAGGTCGAGGCGCTGTTGGCGTCGTGCGACAGGCCGACGGTGATCGGCCGCAGGGATCTGGCGATCTTGACGGTGCTGGCGCGGCTGGGACTGCGCGCCGGCGAGGTCGCCAGCCTGTCGTTGGAGGACATCGACTGGCGCGCGGGTGAGCTGATCGTGCGTGGCAAGGGCGCGCGGTCTGAACGGCTGCCGTTGCCGCATGACGTCGGGGTCGCGATCGTCGGGTACCTGCGTGAAGGGCGTCCCGCGACCGCGCAGGACCGAGCGGTGTTCGTGCGCGTCCGCGCGCCGCATCACGGGTTGTCGTCGGGCGGGGTCACGTTCGTCGTCAGGGCAGCCGCGCAGCGAGCCGGGCTTGGCCTCGTCCATGCGCACCGGCTCCGGCACACGGCCGCGTCGGAGATGCTGCGCTGCGGCGCGACGCTCTCGGAGCCGGGCAGGTGCTGCGGCACCGCCACGCGTCGACGACAGCGATCTATGCCAAGGTTGACCGCGAGGCGCTCAGGCAGATCGCCCGCCCTTGGCCGGGAGCGGTTCGATGAGCACGCTGCGCCGATCGATGGTCGAGTACCTGGCGGTGCGCAGGGCGCTGGGCTACAAGCTCGAGCGGACCGAGATCTTTCTCGGCCAGTTTCTGGACTATCTGGACGGCACGGGCACCGACCGGATCACAGGCGAGCACGCGCTGGCGTGGGCGACGCTCCCCGGACGTGGGCAGCACTGGCATGCCGATGCGGCTCGGGGCGGTCCGCGGGTTCGCGCGCTACCTGCACGAAGTCGATCCGCGAGTCGAGGTGCCCGCGGCGGACCTGCTGCCCGACAAGTCAGGCCGGACGGTCCCCGACCTCTGCACCGACGAGCAGATCGCCGCGTTGATACAGGCGGCCGGGACGTCGCGCATCGCGCACAAGACGGCGACGTTTCAGACGCTGTTCGGGGTGCTGGCGGCCACGGGGATGCGTGTCGGGGAAGCGCTCGGGCTGGACCGGTCGGACTTCGACGTCGAGGCCGGGACGTTGACCGTCCGCAACGCGAAGTTTGGGAAGTCCCGCGAGCTGCCGCTGCACCCGACCACGACCAGCGCGCTGACGCGCTACCTGGGTCGCCGCGACCGGCCCCGGCCCGTGGGTGCGACCGAGGCGCTGCTGCTCTCAAGCGTCGGCACCCGAGTGTTGATTGCCGACGTGCAGACCTCATTCCGGGCGTTGCGTGCCCGCGCGGGGATCCTGCCGCGCTCGGCGGCGTGCCGGCCCAGGCTTCACGACATGCGCCACAGCTTCGCTGTGAACACGCTGCTTGACGCCTACCGCACCGACGGCGACCCCAGCTCGCGCGTGGCGGCGCTGTCGACCTACCTGGGGCATTATGCGGGTGATCTTGTCAAGCATCGCGAACGCCCACGTGTTCGCGATGGGTGACTTTCAGGCGGCGAGGCGTATGCCGCCGGGTGTTCTGAGTCGGCCGGTGTGGATGAACGCGGCGTGGACGAGGCTCGCGTTTAGAAGGATGCGCGAGCGGCTGTCGAGGTCGATGATCGCCGCGGCGGCGAGCAGTGAGTCGAGTCGTTTGGTGTCGCGCAGGTTGATGATCGTGTGTGCGAGCCGGGCGCGTTCGGCGGTCGTGTCGAGCTGGTCGAGGATTCGGGGGATCACTTCGTCGCCGGCATCGGGGCCGTCGGCTTTGACGGCGTCGAACAGCCGCTGGAGGTCGGGGGTGAGCAGTTGCGGCAGCGTGATGGTGAGCGCTAGGTCGAGCTCGGGGAGCTCGAATAGGTCGTCGAACAGCTCGCGCAGCTCGTCGTCGTCGAGGTGTCGCAGCCGGCGGGCGGCGTCGCGGGCTTGGTGGGCGAGGTAGGCGCGCGCGAGATCGTCCTCGCCGGGCCCGCGGTGTTCTCCGCAGCAGCGTTTGACCTTGCGTCCTGAGCCGCATGGGCAGGGATCGTTTCGTCCTGGTCCGGCCATTCGCGCCTCCTCTCGAGCGGGTGCCGCGGTGAGGGTTGCAGGCGGACCGGCCAGAACGAGACGTGGGGCGATCGGATCGTCCTGGTTCTGTGTCAGGACTCGTGGATCGTGGCTTGCGCGAGCGCGAGCGCGGCGCCGAGGAACCGGTAGGTCCATTCCTCGGCAAGCGGTCGTGTCTCGCAGAAGTGGATCGGCACACTCGGGTAGCGGACACTGAGCGCGGCGAGTATCTCGGTCACGAACCCGGGCTTCGCGAAGTCGAGCTTGAACAGGTTGGAGTAGCGGTCCTCGACCACGACCGCGGCGCGCGGAACGGCGGCCATGTCGGCGAGTGCGTAGGTGAGCTGTCCGTCGATCACGCGGCGGACGAGGTCGGGCAGGCTCTTGCGCTCCACCACGGCAATGATCTCGCCGTCGTGCGCGATCCCGTAGTCACCGGCTGGGAGCGCTTGGCGCTCAGTGGTGGCTTGTTGTTGGGCGAATTTGTAGGGGTAGCGCTCGCGAGTGTCGATCAGGATCGTGAGCTCGGCGAGCCCGGCGGCCAGGCGGCGGGGGACGCGGATCCCGGGCCGGGCTTGGCGGGTGGTGCGCGGTGTCTGCCAGAAGATCCCTTCGCGGCCGCCTTGGATGCGGGTGAACACGAGCTGGGAGCGGTTCTCGCGCGGACGGTCGAGCACCAAGTCGATCGCGACACCGCGGCGCTGGCAGGAGCGAATCGGGACCTGTTCGACGATCTCGGGGTCTCGGGGCCACTGCTCGGCGCGGTGGCAGTAGACCTTCGCGGTCCGCGGCCAGCTGTCGCGGGCCTTGAGGACGAGCTCGCCGGTCGGGAGCGGGAGCCGGATTAGGAACGGGAGTGTTGAGTCTGTGTCGCGGTTGGCAGCGACCTCGAACAGGGACACGGGAGCTGATGTTGTCATGAGGCCTCGGCCTGGGCGTCGAGCCGCTCGAGCAGCCCGTCGAAGATCTTCAGCCGCCCGACTTGCCCTTTGTTGGCGGCGTCGTCGCGCTGGCGCTCGAGGGTCGGGCGGAACTCGAGCGTGGTCTGGAAGTAGGTGCACGATTCGCAGATCGACTCGAAGTGGCAGTCCAGCCCAACCGGGCGGGCGCAGTACCCATTGCCGAGCATCCGGCGGTGCATCTCTGCCCGCCGCTTGCGCATCTCGCACCCCTCCGCGTCGGCCGGAAGTTGCTTGGGTTGGTCGTAGCGCGCTTCGACCTGCGCTGAGACCTTGAAGTACTCATCGGCGACGGTGCGTTCCGAGATCTTGGCGTAGACCATTGTCATCCGCATCGACTTGTGCCCGAGCAGCGCAGCGATCGCCTCTAGCGACATGCCGCGGTTGATCGCCTGCGTGGCCAGCGTGTGCCGCAGCTGGTGCGGGGTCACGTTGTCGAGACCGGCCTCACGGGCGACCTTCTGGACTGCCCTGCGGACGCTCTCGGGGCCGAGCCGCCGGCCATGGTCCATGAACAGCCACGGCTCACGCAGATTCGCCGGCCGGCGCGCGACCCACTCGTCGAGCAGTTCCTTGAGCTGCGGGTGCAGCGGGATGTAGCGGTCGGTGCGCAGCTTCCCGAGCGGCACGTGCAGCCAATACGCGGCGCTGATCTGCACAACCGAGTCAACCGTGAGATTGAGGAACTCGCCGCGTCGCAGGCCGGTCCGAGCGAGGAACTCGACCGCGAGGCGCGCGAACGGGTCATCGGTCACGCGGGCGGCCCCGATCAGCTTCTTTGCGGCGCCGTCATTGATGAACCGGGGTAGCGGGTCATCGAGCTTGGGCACATCACCGGGGAACATCAACGTTCGGGCGGGTGCATCCTCGCCGTCCCACTCGGCCAGCCGCTCAAGACAGATCCGTAGCGACGAGAGCTCGCCCGCGATCGTGCGCTTGGACCCCGCCGCGGAGGTTGGGCTTGGTCGCGACGTGCCGCTTGTAGCGCTCGATGTGCACACCGGCGGAGATCCCGGACCGCGGTGACCTCGGGCGCGTGGTCGCGCAGCCAGAGCGCGAACTCGCGCAGCGTGCGCTCGATGTGCGGCATCGAGCCCGGGCGCAGCGTCACGCGCATCTGCTCCACGTACCCCTGCAGCGTCTGCGCCAGCCTGGCGGGGACGCTCGCCCACTCCCGCTGGCGCGCCGTGGCCTGATTCGAGGCGCGCTTGCGCGGTGCCCCGTCGATCACGCTGGCGTGATAGAGCGTCGCCTCTGCACCGCAGAGCCTGGCGCGCAACGTGATCCTGCCCGAACGCGCGCCGCAGCGCTCAACCGCGCAGGTCAGCTCTCGGCTCGCCGCATCGAACTTCGCGCGGGTGAGCTTCTCCGGCGCCACGCCGGCGACCGCGGCCACCTTCGCGACAGCCCACCACTGCAGCTCTGCCACCTTTGCCGTGAACCCGATACTGGCGGCGACCTGCATGAACCGACGGTGGAAGTCGGGGTGCACCCACGCCGCCACCTTGCCCAGTCGCTGATAGCCGCGCGCTAGGAACTCCGGTCGCGCTCTGACATGCCCGGCGGTGATCATCCACGTCACCAACGCGCCCTCGCGCGCCTCAAAGACGGCCAGCTGCTGCTCGAGTGAGAGCCGCGACCAGCCCGACGGGCCGCCGATGCGCAACAGGAACGCTCGGGCGGGTGAGGTCACCTCGTTCTCGGCGAAATGGCCGGCCGCGACGAGATCGTCGCGGTAGGCGGCGATCAGCGCCTCGACCTCCGCGTCGCGAGCGAGCCGGGCCATCTATGCCGCCTCCCCCTCAACGTGTGCCTGAGCATGTGACAAGTCAGTCGTGGAACCCCGGCGCGCTCCCGCGCCCCGTCGATCACCTCATCCAAACCTGCGGCTGACAGCGGCAGCCCGCGCCGCGGGCGCTTCAGCACGACGAAACACACGTCGCTCAGCGCACCAGCCGGGCGCTCGCCTGCCAGATACTCGCCGAGCGCCTCGAAGAAGCGGCCCGAGACCGGCACGATCCGCTCGCGGCCGCCCTTGCCCGAGGCGACGAACAGCCGCTGCTCGCCCGGGTTGATATCCCGCAGCCGCACCATCAACGGCCCCGTCCACCAGCTCCTGGCTCAGGGCCCGAGGCTCTCGCCCCTCCAAGGAGGGCGCCGGCGGCTCGCCTGGGGGCTCGCCGCCGGCGCCAGGCAGTACAGGAACAGTCGCTCGCTGAAATGAAGACTTCTCTTTGGTTGTAGACATGAACGTCTCTTTCGTCCAGGCCTACACAGTTCCTCGTACAAACCCGCGGGCTGGGGTGGGTCGCGAGCCGGGGAGTGGTGGGCGGCCGGTGGTAGCGAGGCCGGCGATAAAGATTCTGGCTTGCCGGCGGGCGAGTTGGTCCCAGTCAGCTGTGTGCGGGAGTGGTTGGGCGAGCATCGCTCCGGTGGTGATGATGTCGATCGGGGTGGCGTCGGGCCGGATGGTCCCGTCACGGCGTCCGCGGGCGAGGACCTGCTCGAGGAGTCGCCTGATCTCGGTCCGGAGCGCGACGATCTTCTCGTCATGGATGACGGGGCCGCCGTGGAGCGGGAGAACGAACTCGTCGCGGGCCGCGATCGTCTGTTCGAGGAACCGCGTGAGGGCCGTGGGGGCCGGCTCGTCGCTCTGCGCGGCGGTACGCGCGTGTTCAAGGACGAGGTGGAAGGAGCGGAGCGTCAGCGCGGCTAGGAGGGCCGGGCGCGTCGGGTAATGGCGGTAGACGGTTCCGATCCCAACACCGGCCTTCTCGGCGATCGTCGCCATCGGGACTTTCTCGCCGTCGCGCCTGACCGCGATCGTGGCGGCGGCGAGGATCCGTTCGCGGTTGGCCGCGGCGTCACTTCGCAGTCGCTGCGCGATGGGCTGTGCCTTCGTCATTGCTTCGGACATTCCCGGAGGTGATCGTGCCAGGTAGCGACACGGGGGGTTGCTCCTGTAGGCTCCCAGGTCATAAGCGGACGATTTCGACCGCTTAGCCCACGATAGAGGAACGCCGATGAACGACTCCCCGCCCGCCCAGTCGAAGCCGCCAGGACCTGTCCCCGCCGATGACCCGGGGCGGGCCCTAACGCACGTGAGCCCCGACACCGATGACTCGCTACCTCACATCGGCGTGGTCGGCGACACCTACACCATCCTCGTGGCCGGCGCCGACACCGCCGGGCGCTACACGCTGATCGACATGCACGTGCCGCCGGGCGGCGGACCGCCGCCCCACCGTCACGACTTCGAGGAGATGTTCACCGTTCTTGACGGCGAGATCGAGCTCACCTTCCGCGGCGTCACCGCGGTTGCCAAGGAGGGCGAAACGATAAATGTGCCCGCCAACGCCGCGCACGTGTTTCGGAATGTCTCCGGACGGCCTGCGCGACTGCTGTGCCTCTGCTCGCCGGCAGGCCAGGAGGAGTTCTTCAAGGAGGTCGGCGTGCCGGTCGCGCACCGAACCGAGGCTCCGCCGACGCTCGACGATGCCGCCACCGCCGCGTTCATCGCCAAGGCGATCGCACTCGCCCCGAAGTACCGGACCGAGCTGCTGCTCGGCGATCCGAAGCCCTGAACCGCGAAACCGAAGACACAACTGTGAGCCAGCAACAACGCGACGCCCTTGACCAGCTGCTGCGGGACGCCCCGCTCGACCTCGGCGGCGGCGTAGCCGAGCAACGAGTCATCTTCGAGGAGCTGCTGGGAGCGATCCCGAGTCCCGGCCGACGTCACGACATCGTCCGGGAGCCTCGGCGGGATCCCCGTCGTCAACGTCAACGTCGAGGTCGCGGGCGCTGACCACGACAGCGTCATCTTCTACCTGCACGGTTGGGAGGCAGCGGGCGCGCTCTATCCAGCTCAGCTACTGCTGGTTGTCGCTGGACGGGCGGTCGCAGACCGTCACTCAGGTGGGCGATCGATCAGGTGCCGGTTACGCGGAAGACTGGATGATCGGGTGCGATGCGGCGCAATTCCTCGTCTGAAGAGTCGGGTCCAACGCCGGCGAAAAAGACGCCGACTTCGAACTTCCACTTCTTCAAGTAGGCTCGGAGCAGCGCTGGCTTTTCGTCGTCGGCGAGCTCGACTGCGTGGAACGACTGAGTGCGCCTGCCGACACGCAGCCTCCCCTGACCGCTAGCGCGAAGGTTCTTGACCCACTGTGTGTGACCACGAGGCGCGACCAGATATTCGGCGCCCTCGTAGCGCAGGAGATTCACCGGGGTCTGTCGCCACTCCCCGGACTTGCGCCCCCGGACTTCGAGCACGCGCGACCCGTATACGCTCACGCCCAGTCGCGTCAGTACGGCAACGACCCGATTGAAGACGTTCGTCGTGAACCAGCCCGGACGCTGGTAGTGCTCGGCCACGTGACCCATTCTCCCACCGTGGGATAGGGCCGTGAGCCCGGCACCATGCCCCCGCTCGCTCCGGTTGCCCGGGGCGAGTGCTTTCAACAGTGCAGCCGGTGCCGACGGCACGATCGGATCGGCGACATCGCGATGCCGCGACGCAATCGCGACGCCGCGACGCCTGCAGCTTCGCGGCGGCCGATGCCCGGATAGCGATCGTCAGGCTCGCTCGCCGGCACGATCGCTTCGGCCGTCCGGGCGCCCGCTAACGTCGCGATTCCTTCGCCACGTACGCGACCTCGCCGCCCGGGCCGGCGAGACGATCGCATTTCCGAGGCCGCGGCATCAACGCTGCCAGATCGCGATGGCGAATGGGGCGCGGGTACGCGAGCAGGCGGCATTAGGCGCGGATCTGTCGGCGGCAACGATCGGCAGCAGCGGCGCCTTCTCCGAGCGCGCTATCGCGGCCCTCGTCCGGCTGCGTGGCAAGCGACGCGTGGGGTGGTGCGCGGGGGATCGCTCACTCATACATCTCGTCCTTGAGGAACTCGCCCACCCGAGGCCGTACTGGGAGACGGTCCGGGCTAGGTCACCCGCCGACGCGCCGGGCGGGACGGGAACGACCGCTCGCCGCCTGCGTGGCCGCCCAGCGTCCCACGTCGGGCCTGAGCCAAACCTTCACGCGTCGGTTGCCGAAGTTGAGGACGGGCGCGGCATATCCGGATACCGATGCTGGTACACGCTCACGGTATTGCGATACGCGAGGCGAAGCGGCTCGGCGACGCCATTGGCGTCGATGAGCTCGTCGATGTCGACTCATTGGTCCATGCGGTCTAGTGGCTCATCCTTCAAGTTCGTTGCATCGGGTAGGTTCCCTGCTTGTGGCCTCGAAGTCCTCGCTGACAAGTTCGGCGAGGATGGAGGTTGGCGATGGGTGTCATCAAGCAGATCGAGGTGTCATTAGAGGATCGGGCGGAGCTCGAGCGGATCGTCCGCGCGGTGAGTTCTGAGGTGCGGATGGTCGAGCGGGCGCGGATCGTGTTGGCGGCGGCGGAGGGGTTGAAGGGTGTGGAGATCGCCGAGCGGGTGGGGTGTTGCGAGCCGACGGTGGTGAAGTGGCGTGGGCGCTATGCCGAGCAAGGGATCGCGGGGCTGAACGACGCGCCGCGGTCGGGCGCGCCGTTGACGCACGGCCCGGAGACGAGGGCGTTGTTGATCGCGAAGGCGTGCACCCGCCCTGAGCCGACTGCGGAGGGCGCCAGGCGGGAGCGGTGGACCTATGAGGAGCTCGGAGCGGAGGTGGGCATGTCCGCGTCGCAGGCGCACGTGATCCTCTCCCGTGCGGAGATCAAGCCGCACCGGACCGACTACTGGATGATGACCGACTACTCGCGGCCCGAGTTCGAGGAGCGCCTCTCGGAGATCTGCGGGCTGTATATCGACCCGCCGGCGAACGTGCTGGTCGTCTCGATCGACGAGAAGACCGGGATCCAGGCCAAGGCGCCGACCCAGCCCGACCAACCGCCCCAGCCGGGCAAGCCCGCGCGGCGCGAGCACGAGTACACCAGAAACGGCACCCAGTGCCTGTTCGCGTGCCTCAACGTGCACGAGGGTGACGTGCTGGCGATGCCGTCCAAGACCCGCAACCGGTGGGACCTGATCCGCTTCCTCGATCACCTCGACGACGAGATCCCGGTCGCGGAGGGTCAGGAGATCGTGGCGATCACCGACAACCTCTCCACCCGCGGCACCGACCAAGTCGAGCAGTGGCTGACCGACCATCCGCGGTGGAGCTTTCAGTTCACCCCCAAGCACGCGTCGTGGCTCAACCAGATCGAGATCTTTTTCTCGATCCTCTGGCGCCGGCTGCTCAAGCACGGCATCTTTACCAGCGAGACCGACCTCGCCTGCCAGATGCTCGCGTTCGTCGAGACCTACAACCAGACCGCCAAGCCGTTCAAGTGGACGTACACCGGCAAGGTCCTCGAAGCGTAGAAAAGTAAGTAACTCAATCAACTAACAGGATGAACCACTAGTTTGCTTTCGAACGCGGATCCGTCCGGCGGAGGTCTTCCTCGTCGCGCAGGACGACGAGGGCCACCTCGGCGAGACCGTGTGCGGGTCCTCGCTGCACGTCACCGCATAGCCGCCCCTCGCGGCCAGCCGCCGACATGGAAGCTTCATGAAAGCCACCGAGGTCGCTTCCGGGTCATCACGTCGTTGCGGCAGATGATGTTTGGTGGGCAAGTCATGTCTCGATTTCATGACTCGACAGGCCTCGCCGACTCCTTACAAGCAGGAGGTCACTGGTTCGAGCCCAGTACCGCCCATCTGCGAAGTACCGGGAATCTCATCAAATTGTCAAATTGTTCGATTACCAGGCATCGTGAGGGGCTGGCTCCGCCTGGGCAACGTGGGCGGGCAACGATCCACTCAAAACTTGAGTGAGCACTTGTAGGCAGGACCTCGCGGCTCCCTCCTGGCAGTGAATGCAAAGCGGCGCTGCGAGCGGTTGCTGCGGCGATGGACGCGGCAAGCCGCTCGGGATAGTGTGTGTGCTATCTGGCGGCCGGGAGGGGCAAGCGAGGGATTGAGGTGTCGCGATGCTCACGAGTGGGACGCGTAGGACCGGGTTCGTGTTGACCGGTAGGCGGAGGAACCAGAGCGTCGGTCGACCTGGTCCCTTCTCTGTGAGGTCGCGCCGAACGCGAGGCCGGCTCCTAGCGTGTTTGGCGGCGATCTCACTGATAGCGCTCGTGCTCGCGTCGACGGCCGAGGCTCACGTGGCGCCGGCGAACTGGCGGGCACCACGGCGGCTCGCGCTGGTCACCGTGTCCAACCCTCGCCCTGAGTTGGTCAGCGGCGGCGAAGTGCTGGTGCGAGTCGATGTCGGCAGGGGCATCAACCCGGCTGACGTGCGGATAACTTCAGATGGCCGCGACGTCACGTCGAGCTTCCACGCGCAGTCGGACGGGAGCATGCTGGGACTGGTCACCGGCTTGGTGATCGGCCGCAACCGGATCGTCGCCTCCGCAGGCCGATGGTCAGCTGCGTCACTTGACGTCATCGACCACTCCGTCAACGGGCCGGTCTTCTCCGGCAAGCAACAGCTTCCGTTCCTGTGCCAGACAACCGCCTTCGGTCTGGCGGCTTCGAGTCCGCCCGACTGCTCCGCCCCCACCGTGGTCTCCTACGCGTATAAGAACACCGCCGGAGCGTTCGTGCCGCTGGCCGATCCGAGTTCCGTTCCCGCTGACGCGGCGATGGCGAGCGTGAACGGGCAGGCCGTGCCGTACGTCGTGCGGGTCGAGACCGGGGTAATCGACCGGGCCGTCTACCAGATCGCGGCGCTGTACGACGGGCAGGCCCCGTCCCCGGTTCGGTCCGACACGAGCTGGAACGGCAAGCTCATCTACACCTTCGGTGGGGGCTGCAACTCCGGATACCACCAGGGCACTTCGACGGGCGGCGTGCTTGACGATCAGTTCCTGTCACTGGGTTACGCCGTCGCGTCATCCACGCTCAACGTGCTCGACAACAACTGCTCGACGATCATCTCGGCCGAGGCCGCGATGATGGTTAAGGAGCATTTCATCGACACCTACGGGCCGCTGCAGTTCACCATCGGCTGGGGCGGCTCGGGCGGCGCCATCCAGCAGTACGAGATCGCCGACTCCTACCCCGGCATCTTGGACGGCATCGTCCCGAGCATCTCGTTCCCCGACCCCCTGACGACCGCCGGGCCGGTCACGGACTGCAGCCTGCTCGACTCGTTCTTCGCCGGGGACGGATCATCGTTCACCACCGCACAGAGGACGGCCATCGCCGGCTACAACGACTACACCACATGCGAGTCGTGGGATGCCACGTTCGCGAACCGGTCGACGGCCACGGGCAGCTGCGACCCGACGGTCATCCCGCCGGCCGAGCAGTGGAGCCTCACGAACCCGAACGGGATCATCTGCAACTCCGACGAGCAGATCGTCAACCAGCTTGGCGTCGATCCCGCGACCGGCTTCCCCAACAGCCCGCTTGACAACGTCGGCGTGCAGTACGGGCTGGCCGCGTTGGACTCGGGAGCCATCACGCCGGCTGAGTTCGCCGCGCTCAATGCGGGCATCGGCGGGATGAACTACGCCGGCGCGCCGATTCCACAGCGCACCGAGGCGAGCCTGAAGGCGCTGCGGGCTGTCTACGCCGACGACCTGGTCAACAGCGCGTCACTTGGGCTGCGCACGACGCCGGTCATCGACCAGCGCGACGACCTCGACTTCCTCGGCTTTGGAAACGACATCCACACCACCGACTGGTCGTTCATCATCCGAGCGCGGATGCTCGCGGCGAACGGGAGCGACGGCAACCAGGTCATCATCGAGAACATGCCGACGGCCGCGGAGGTCGCCGCGGCCAACACCTACGAGTTGGCCGAGATGGACGCGTGGCTGACGAACATCGAGAACGATCATTCGCACCGCAGCGCGCGGCGGAAGGTGCTCGACGACAAGCCGGCCGGGCTGACTGACGGCTGCTTCATGTCGGCTACTGACCTAGTGCACCAGACTCTCACCGACCCGGCTACCGGGGAGTGCGGCGCCGCTTACCCGGTGGCTTCGAACCCGCGCCTCGTGGCCGGCGAGCCACTTACGATGCCCGCCCTGAAGTGCAGCCTGAAGCCGCTGAACTTCCGCGATTACCCGGTGACGTTCACCGCAGCTGAACAGGCCGAGCTCCGCCAAGCCTTCCCGACCGGCGTCTGCGACTACAACCGGCCGGGCGTCGGCGTGCGGTCGCCGATCGCCAGCTGGCTCAGCTACGGCGACGACCCCGATGCCGTCTTCGGGCCGTTCGCACTGCCGCCAGTGCTGACCGGCTGACTCGCGGCGTCTAGATAGATCGACTTGGGCGGTCTCTGCGGAGACCGCCCACCGCCGCTCCCGGTGATACCTACGGGGTCAGTGGGCCCCAACTGCTTTGACGTACCGATGCGAGGGCACCGTGATCGGGCCCTCGGGACCTTGTGCCTGGTAGTCGAAGGGCCCCTCGTCAACCCAGCCGCACTTGGCGTAGAAGCGACGCGCGCGCTCATTGCCGGCTACGACGGCCAGCCACGCGGTGTCGTGCCCACCCTGTTGTACGCGCCGTTCGGCCTCGCTGAGCAGGACGTTCGCGACCCCAGAGCCTCGGTGGTCCTCGCCGACGTAAACCTGTTCGACCTCGTCGTCGACGACCATCACGAATCCCGCGAGTGCGCCCTCGATCTCGGCGATGGTCGTGTCGGGCAGCCGCTGCGCGGCCCGGGTCCAGAAGGACCGCTCGGTGCGCGCGGTTGTCAGCTCCTCGGGAACGTGCCCGGTGTGGCCGTCCAGCCATCCGCGGCGCCAGATCGACGCGACCGACGGAATATCCTCGGCGGTCGCAGGGCGCAGGATCACTTCGTCGCGAGGCGTCATCGACGGCACCGAGGCTAAAGCGCGATCACGATCTTGCCGTGAACGTGACGGTTGGCTTGCATGGTTGCTGCCTCACGGATCTGCTCGATTGGGAACGTTGCTGCGATCGGCACAGTTATCTCGTGTGCGAGGATCGCCGCGGCGATCTGAGGCACTGCGTTGGGGCCTGCGTCGTTGCCGAAGACCGCGCGTGCGGTGCCGGGAGGGTTTGGGCCGGCGGCGATGGCGGCGATGCGGTCGGGAGCGAGGCCGAGACCAAGAGCGGTTTCGATGGTTTCGGTACCAAATAGGTCAATGGCGGCAGTGATGCCGCTGGGAGCGGCTGCCCGTACGCGATCCTCGAGGCCGGCTCCGTAGCTGACGGGCTCCGCTCCGAGCTCCCGCAGGAACGGGAACGTGCTGTTCGACGCTGTTCCAATCACTCGGGCGCCGGTGAGCCGAGCCAGCTGTACGACGAAAACGCCGACCCCGCCCGCAGCGCCACCGACGAGAACCGTGTCGGCGGGTCCGAGATTGAGCACGGCCAGGACGGCGGCTGCGGTGGCGCCGGCGATGCATAGCGTGCTGGCGACCGCGTCGCTCAGACCGTCGGGGGTGTGGAAAAGCACGCCGTCCGCTCCGGGGGGCGTTTTCATGACGACGAAGTCGGCTGCGGCTCGCTCCATCACGCCGCCATAGACACGGTCTCCGACGGTGAAGCCGTCGGCGCCATCACCAACTTCGTCCACGGACCCGGCGAAGTCGTAGCCAAATCCGGACGGCAGCGTGATGTTGAAGCGCGCCGCGAGCTCCGGCATTGCGGCGAACGCCGGATCCATCGCGTTCAAGCCAACCGCCGCAACCCGTATCCGGATCTCGCCCGGTCCGGCGTGCGGATCGGGAACGTCCCGCAGTTCCAGGACATCGGGACCTCCGTAACGCTCATAAATCACTGCTCGACTCATACGTAGACCTCCATCGGTCACGGGACTCGGTTTCGTTCGTCAGGCCTGGATGTTCTCGAGGTCCTCGAGGAGGCTCGAGTGTGTCGGTTCCCAGCCGAGCGTCCTCTGTGTGTGGATGCTGGAGGCGGGCTGGTCGGTGGCGAAGATCGGGCCGAGCGGACCGTAGGTGTCCGCTGGCACCGTCTCGACTGGCTGCCCGAGCCGCGCGAGGACGGAGCTTTCCTCAGCGACTGCCCGAGCGATGGCGTCGGCACTGCTGAAGTCGTGACTGAATGCGAGGTGGATCACGCCGTCGGACTCCGCGGCGCCGCTGCGGAGCGCGTCGAGGTCGGCGAGATCTCCCCGTACGGGTTCGGCGCCAGCTGACTTGAGAGCGAGCGCGGACGCCTCAGAGCGGGCGAGCGCGAGGACGCTGTGGTCGTTGTCGAGGAGCTCGGCGACGACCGCGGAGCCGATCAGGCCGGTGCCGCCTGTGAGGAAGACGTTCATGGGGTCTCCTGAAAGAGTGATGGGACTTTTGTCTTGTCACCATATCAAAGTGATGAGACAAGAGTCCCATCGCTAGTATGGGCACATGGCACGGTGGAAACCAGGAGCGCGTGAACGACTCGTCATCGCTGCTGTCGACCTCTTCACGGAGCAGGGGTACGACGCCACGACGGTCGCGCAGATCGCCGAGCGTGCCGGGGTCACCCGAAGCACCTTTTTCCGCTACTTCCCCGACAAGCGCGACGTCCTGATGGCCGGACAACAGACACTGAGCCGGTTGCTGGCCGAAGGGATCGCCGAGGCGCCCCGTGACGCCACCCCACTCGAGGCAATCGCGGCCGGCCTAAAGCGCGTTTCGGCTGCGATGGGCCCGATGAACCGCGAACTCGGTCCCCGCATGAAGGCCGCGGTCGCCGCCAGCTCAGAACTCCAAGAGCGAGAAGCCCTCAAGAGCGTCGGCCTCGCGGCGGCAATGACGAACGCCCTGATCGCCCGCGGCGTGACCGATACGACCGCCCAGCTCGCGGCCGAACTCGGTCTCCTCGCGTTCAAGCGCGGCTACGCCCAGTGGTCAGATGGCGATCGCGACGCCGACAACGACCTCGCGCACTACACGCTGCCGGCCCTGAACGAACTACGCGCAGCCAGCGCCTCACTCGGCTAAACGCCGTCGAGGTCACCGCAGCGTGTCCCGGCGGTCAGGGTGCTTCGGTAATCCGGTAGCCGAGCCCGGGGGTGGTGTGGATGATGTCGGGTTGGCCGAGTTTGCCTCTGAGCCGAGCGATGGTGACCCTGACGGTGTTGGTGAATGGGTCGACGTTCTCGTCCCAGGCCTGGGCGAGGAGCTGCTCTGCGCTGAGTGCACCGGGGCTGGCTTTGAGCAGGGCTTCGAGCACGGCGCGCTCTTTCGCGCGGAGCTCGATCGTCCGCCCGTCGCGGGTGACCGTGCCGGTGAGCGCGTCGAGTTCGATCCCGGCTGCGTGCAGTGTGCGGCTCCTGGCCGTGGGTTTGCGGCGCGCGAGCGCGCGGATGCGCAGGACGAGTTCGGGGAAGTGGAAGGGCTTGGGGAGGTAGTCGTCGGCGCCGAGCATTAGCCCCTTGACTCGGTCAGCGGGGTCGCCCGCGGCGGTGAGCATCAGGATCATCGGGGGATCTTCGCTGCGGGTGATCATCTGGCAGAGGCGGTCGCCGTGGATGCCGGGGATGTCGCGGTCGAGAAGGACGACGTCGTAAGGGTTGAGGTTGACCTTCGAGGCCGCTTCGAGGCCGTCGTAGGCGACGTCGACGACGATGCCCTGGTCGCGCAGTCCTTCGGCGATCCGGTTGGCGTAGCGGGGCATGTCCTCGACGACAAGGACCTTCATCTGATGGTTGCTGGGAGTTGTGCGGTAGCGGATCCGAGGGTGATTTGGACGCGGAGTCCGCCTTCGGCACGGGCGTGGAGCGCGAGGCTGCCGTCGTGCGCGGCAGCGACGGCGGCGACGATGGAGAGCCCGAGCCCGTGACCGTTCTGCGAGCCGGTTCGGTCCTGGCCGAGGCGCCTGAACGGCTGGGCGAGCTCCGCGACCGCGGATTGGTCGAGCATCGGGCCGCTGCTGTCGATGATCAGTCGCGCTCGCTGCCCGTCTAGAAGTGTGAGTGTGATTTCGACCGAGCCGCCCGGCTGGTTGTGGCGCACGGCGTTCTCGATCACGTTCTCAACCATGCGCCTGAGCAGCGTGGCGCTGCCCGCGACCTCGACAGCGACGAGATGCGTCTCGACGGTCAGACCGCTGGCGGTGATCTCGTCGGCGCGGGCAGCGAGCGCGGCCGTGATGAGCGGCTCGATTGCGACCTGGTTGCGCTCGTCGAGCTGTCCGTTTTGGGCGCGGGCGAGCGTGAGGAAGCTCTCCAGCAGCCGGTCGGCGTGGTCGAGGTCCACGCGCAGCTCGGCGTCCAGCTCACGGGTCTGGACCGGCACGCCGCCGGGCTTTGCGATCGCGACGTCGAGGGTCGTGCGCATCATCGCCAGCGGCGTGCGCAGATCGTGCGAGGCGTTTGCGACGAACCGTCGCTGCGCGTCAAACGCCGCCTCCAAACGTTCCAGCAGCCGGTCGATCGTATCGGCGAGCAGACGCAGCTCATCGCGCGGACCCGGCATCGCGAGCCGCTCGTTGCAGGTTCGTGTCCGAGATCCGCTCGGCGGTCGCGGTGATCGTCCGCAGCGGCGCTAACACGCGCCCCGCGACGAACCACGCGAGCACGCCGGAGACGAGCGCCATGATCGCCAGCGCCACCCCGTACCCAACCTGCAGGCGGTGCAGGTCGACGGAGCGCTGTTTGGAGAGCGCTTCCGCGAACGCCACAATGGCCGGATTCGGTGGCTTGCCGTACAGCGGCAAGTTTGGCTCCGGCGGGTAATACCCGAACGTGAACTTGGTGAACAGCCAGTACGTGATCGCCAACAACGCCGCGCCGCAGATCAAAAACAGGACGCTGTAGATCAGCGTCAGCCGCCAGCGGACGGTCAGATGGGGATGGAGCACTCGCAAGATGGGCTAGTCCAGCGTTCGGCCGATCTTCACGGCAGAGACGATGCCGCAGCGCGGATAACAGCGGCATAACACGGTAACCGGCCTGTAGCGGGGGGCGGCGCACGCTCCGGCGGTGGTCGGTCGGACTCACGCGGCCGTCTCCGCTCTCAACCGAAAGGACCCGAACATCATGCGCTGCCGTCGTCCACTCATCCCCACCTTCACCATCGCAGTCGCCGCCGTCGCGGTGCTCGCGGCCGGCTGCGGCGGAGGCAGCTCTCCGCCGGCCAGCTCAGCCACGCCAGCCGCCGCGGGGACCGACCTTGCTGGGAATGCGATGGCGTTCGCGGCCTGCATGCGCTCGCACGGGCTCTCCAGCTATCCGGACCCACAGGTTTCTCAATCGACGGGCCACGTGCAGATCAGGATCTCGCCGGGCGGACTCGATCCCACCTCCCCGGCGTTCAAGTCCGCCACGCACGCTTGCGGTCACCTGCTGCCCGACGGGGGATCACCGTCCGGTGCCGTCAGCCCCCAGGAGCAGGCGCAGGACCTGCGCTACGCGTCCTGCATGCGCACGCACCGAGTCACGAACTTCCCCGACCCCGACCACGACGGAGTCTTCACCCTCCCGTCCGGGGTCGACCAGCAAGCGCCGCAGTTCCAACGTGCGACGAAAGCGTGCGCAAACGTCGAGCCAAGCTCGCTCTCCATCCTCAACCAACCTCCGGGCAGCTCCTGACGCCGCGCGCCACGTTCTCTCGCGTTGAGCGAGCGGGCGGGACAGGTTGGGCGGGCGCGGGTGAAAGGGTCCTCGGCCGGGAGCGTGTACCAGCAGCCTGCCGAGCAGCGGACTTTGACCGGCCCGATGGCTCTTTGGGTGCCTCGCGGGCGATGAGGCTCAGCCGTCGGCCTCGCCCGCGTTCGCGAGCCGGAGCGTTCCCAGAGCTGCCGGTGCGATGGGTGGCCGCTCGACGGTCTGCGATCGTCGGGTCGACAGCCACGCGATCAGTCCGCCCAGTGCCGGCACCCAGATCGAGATCGCGTGATACACGAGCACGGCGCCAACCGAGGCCGTCGCGGGGAGGCCATAGAGGATCAACGCGCCCGCCAGGCCCGAATCTAGAACACCGAGACCGGCCGGCATCGGAATGGCGGTGGCAAGGTAGCCGATGCAGTAGGCGATCAACACCGCCAGGAAGCCCAGCCGGTGCCCGGTCGCCGCGCAAGCAGCCCACAGGGCGCCCATGTCGAGGCACAGGAAGCCGAGCGCGCCGAGCAGCCGCCAGTTCGGATTCCTAACCGCCGCCCAAGCGCCCTCAAGCCCCGCCGCGACTGCGCGCACAGACCGTGGCGTTCGTCCCCCGAAGTGGCGAGTCGCGAGCATCACGATCGCGGCCCCGGACAGGACAAACGCAGACACGGCGACCGGTATGCCGGCGTGACTGAGGTCGAGGGGGCCGTCGGGCACACCCGCGAGCAAGAGCCCACCGGCAGCGCCGTTCACAGCGAAGCCGACCGCGATAAGCAGGCACAACAGACCGGCGCAGCGCACCAGCAGCTGCCGCGTGCCCACACCGTGACGACGAAGCATCAGACCCGTGGCCGCAGCCGAAGACACGTTCCCCCCGGGCAGCACCGCTCCGGCACCCATCGCGATCCATGCGACCCGCCGGCTGTTCCGGCGCGAAAGCTCGGGGAAGAAGTACCGGAACACGATCACGTAGCTGAGACATGACCCGATCTCCAGCGCGACTGCCACCAACGTCCACGACAGGTTCATGCGGCCGATCTCGTCCAGGACCTTCGCTGGAGGCGCCAACCAGACGATCAGGCCGACCGAGATCGCGCCGATGATCGCCACGCCGAATCTGCGCCAGCCGCGTGACAGCTTGATTCGGTTCGGCGCCTCCTCGGCGCACTCAGCCTGCATGGGGGAAGAGATCTTTCCAGCTTTCCGGGAGCGCTTATGAGTTCGGTAAGTCTTCTCTGGTCGTCGGTAACCCGTTTGCTACACCGGAAGTACCTACGGTAGGCACAGCAACGACCATCGGCCTGGCCCGAGCAACCGGGACATAGCGACCGAGCGAGGCGGTAATCATGAGGACCACCAGCGGCAACACAGAGTTCCCCGGCGTCGACGCACAGCGCACCATTACCCTCAACCGGCTCGTGCAACGCTGGCGCGAGGCTTTGGCCGACGTCTGGGAGTCGCTCCTTTCCGATGACCTTCGCCGGAAAATCCTGGCGAACCGTCACGACCAACATACTCCTGACCGCGAGCCCGCGGGTCAGCTGACGCGAGCTGCGGATGATGCTCCGGAGCAAACCACGGCGGATCCTCTCCCCAGCGACGGCGAGACTCGGGAACGTGAACTCGTGCCGTTGCCCACTGAACGTTCGCAAGCGCTCGCCGTACTGTGCGACCGGCTCCTACAGGACCTCGACGGCGCAGAGGTCAAGGCCGCTGAGATCCGCTTCGTCGTCCATAAGCACGAGGATTCCGGCAATCCGCGTCTTGATCCGGCATGGTCGGCCGATGCTGGGTGCGGCGAACTGGTCTGGGAGCTGCGTCGCCTGATCGCCTGGTCCGGCGGCACCATTGCCGATGTCGCTCAGGCGCTCGAGACCCGCGGCGCAGACCTGGACGAGAATGCTCGTGAGCTCCTAAACGACGAGCTTGCGGCCCTCGAGGTCGACCTCGCGACGCTCAACGTCCACCTGGCGGACCCCGTCGACTGGGATAACGAACTCGGATGCCTGCTTGCCGGGGAGGTCGCGCCGTTCGACATCGGCGATGAGGAAGACCACAACGACGACTGAGGTTTCTCGGCGTCGCCCCCAACCTTGCCCGATATCGTGACGCCAGTTCCTGTGGGCTCAGCCTGGCGGTGCCATGGTGTCGGGAGCGTGAGGCGCCAGGTGCGCACTTCGGGCGGCCTCGAGGATCATCGTTGTGATCTGCTCGGGATGTGTAATGAGGGAGAGGTGGCCCGACTCGATTTCCACGGATGTTGCGCCCATCCGTTTGGCGAGGAATCGCTGCAGTTCCGGCGAAGTCGTGCGATCGTTTCTCGAGATCGCGTACCAGCTCGGCTTCGTCCTCCAGGCGGCCTCGCTTACGCGGTCGTGGAACAGCGTTTCCGAAACGCGTCCCTGCACGGCGTAGAGCGTGCGCGCTCGGTCTCGCTCGACACCGTTTGCGAAGTCTTCCAGGAAAGCCTCTTCGGTAAGTCCGCCGAAGCCACCCTTGAAGACGAGCCCGGCGTTGGCGGGAGGTTCCGGGAAACGCTTTGCGAGCGCCGCATAGTCCTCACCGGCGTCGGGCGCCCGCGCGGCGACGTACACGAGGCCGACGACTCGAGGGTCGACTCCGGCCTGGGTGATCATGGTGCCGGCGAACGAGTGACCCACCAGGATCGTGGGTTCATCCTGGAGGTCGAAAATACGAACCGTGTGTGCGACGTCGTCCGCCAGCGAGCCGAGTGGGTTTTGCACCGCGGTCGCCCTCATCCCGGCGGCGTGCAGTCGCTCGATCACCGCCGACCACGAAGACCCGTCCGCGTACGCACCGTGGACCAGCACGACGTTGCGAACGCTCGGCTTGGAACCAGCATGCGCTTCACGCGCGGTCATCGTCGTATCCCTCCTTCCGCTGCCAGCGCCCCGGGATGTCGCCTCGGGTGGTGGCGGCCGACCAGCGGAACCGGTCGCCTTAGCCGACCTCGACGACCCGTCATCGACGGCGACGCGTGTTGTTCGTTACTTTTGCCGATGCGGGTGCGTTCCGTCCCGATCCATTGGATGCCTCGAGGCATCACCGTGCGGCACCGACGGTGGCGACCGCTTCCGCGAACTCGATCGGCGCTTCCTGGGGAAGGTTGTGCCCAATTCCTCCCTCGATCGTCCGGTGCGAGTAGCTGCCCGAGAACTTCGTGGAGTAGGCGTCGGGTTCAGGATGCGGTGCGCCGTTTGCGTCTCCCTCGAGCGTGATCGTGGGCACGCTGATGGCTGGGCCGGCGGCGAGCCGCTCCTCCAGCTCGGCATACTCGGGTTCGCCGTCGGCGAGCCCGAGCCGCCAGCGGTAGTTGTGGATCACGATCGCCACGTGGTCGGGATTGTCGAAGGAAGCCGCGGTGCGCTCGAACGTCGCGTCGTCGAAGTCCCACCTGGGCGAGGCGGTCCGCCAGATCAGCTTCGCGAACTCGCGCCGTATTTGTCGTAGCCGTCGCGGCCGCGATCGGTCGCGAAGTAGTACTGATACCACCACTGCAGTCGGCCTCGGGTGGCAACGGCAGCTTGCCGGCTGCTTGGCTGCCGATCAGGTAGCCGCTCACCGAGACCAGGCCGCGGCACCGTTCGGGCCAGAGCGCAGCGACGATGTCCGCGCTTCGCGCTCCCCAGTCGAACCCGGCGACGACGGCCGTTTCGATCCCGAGAGCATCCATCAGCGCGATCGCATCGTGTGCAAGCGCCGCCTGCTCGCCGTTACGGACGCCTCTCTCGGAAAGGAAGCGCGTCGTTCCGAACCCGCGGAGGTAGGGGACGATCACCCGGTGGCCAGTCGCCGTCAGGAGCGGAACGACGTCGGCGTAGCTGTGGATGTCGTACGGCCAGCCGTGAAGCAGGACAACCGCCGGCCCGTCCGCCGGCCCCCTGTCGAGATACCCGACGTTGAGGGGGCCGGCATCGATCTGGCTGATGGCGGTCGCGGCCACATGCTGCGGACCCGGCGCCTCGGCGCTACGGTGTTCCGGCGGGGCCATAACCTAAAAGGTAACGGGCCCGCGTCGGACGTCTTCTATCGTGAGGGGAGTGAAGCCATTGGATCCCGAGGACCTGGCCGCGATCGACCGTGTCGGACGCCGGTGCGCGGTTTGCCGCAGCGGCCGCCGCTGGCGCGAGTTCACGGTTGTACGGCAGGACGGTCGCGAGCCGGTAGTCATGTGCGCTGCCTGTCGAGCCCGGTACGGAGACGCCCCACCCGCACCACCGGCCAGCGAGCCGGCCGAGGCGCGGGCAGACCGGGTCGCGGACTCGATCCCGGCCACACCCCGCGTCGCGCTCCCGAGCGCGAAGATCGCGTGAGGAAGGCGCTCCGCGAGCTGCCCGACGGCGAGTACACCACCGGGAGGATCGCCAAGGCCGCCGGACTACCGCAGGAAAAAACGCTTCGCCGGCTGAACCAGCTGGCCGCGTCCGGCGAGATCCGAGAGGTCGGGAAGCGCTGGTCGACCGAGCCGCCCTCCACCGATCTCGACGAGGCGCTTGACCGCCTCAAAGCCCAGACGAGCAACATTCGGATCGTTCGGGACCGATCGCTAGTCGGCTGATCGGCGCGGGTCCCGCTAAAACGATGCGGGATCAAGCGATGATCACTCAGCGTCGCTCGGTACGGCTCTTGGGTGATCGGACGCTGAGTCGAGGCGGATGCCGAGGCGGTGTAGGGCTTTGTTGCCGGCTGGCGTGAGTTCGAGACGGCGTGGCTGCGCGGTGGGCTCGACCCAGCCTTTTTGGTGCAGGGAGGCGGCGAGCTGGGCGCCGAGTTGACCTCCGAGGTGTGGTCGTCCGATGCGGCTGTCCATGCAGGAGAAGGCGAGCGTGCGGCGGGTTGGCTTGGTGGGCAGCTCGACTCCGAGCTCGGCAAAGCCGCGGGCGGCTTCTGGACCGAGCTTGAGCTCCCCTTCGCCGTCTCGGGCCTCAAGCGCTCGTGATTGGATGAGGTGGTCCATCAGAGCGACGCCGATCTGCCCGGAGAGGTGGTCATAGCAGGTGGCGGCCACCTGCACCGGTCGACCTGTTCGTGGCGGGGCTCCTCGTAGGCCGTTAAGCATCGAGAAGATCTCCCGTAGGCCAGGCTCGGCGAGCTCGTAGAGCGCGAGGCGGCCTTGGTGGCTGACCGCTACGAGGCCGGTATCGCGTAGTCGCCGCAAGTGATTGGCCAATTGCGTCGGCGACACATCAAGGCGCTCGGCCAGTTCGCTGGCTGAGGCCGGGCCCTGCTCAAGGCGTTCCAGCACGGCGTATCGCGTGTCGTCGGCGAGTTCGGCCAATAGTTGGACCCGGGGATCGTGTGCGCGCATATCAGTAAGTCTTAGCCTCCAGGATTCAGATTTGCCTGAATAGTGGTAGTCTACCGTTCAGGCTTGAGTGAATCGTCGCCGTAGACCAAAGGAGGCTCAAGATGCTGCATTCCGCTCTGGCTCGAGCGCTCGCCACCGCTCGCATCGAGGACCAAGTGCGCGCGGCGGCCCGTTGGCACACCATCCGCCTCGCCCGTCGCGCACGAGCGACGCATGGCGGCGACCTTCAATCGCCGTACGGCGATCCGCGTCAACCCGACTCCGTCGACTGCGCCCGCCCAGGCCCGCGGCATGACACGAACCGGGATTCCTCAAGCAGCCATGTGGCCATGCCGATCCGTCGTCGACGTCGCTTGGGGCCGCGAGCCAGGATCGATCGGGCATCGGGTGAGGCGCGGACTGCCTCGTCCCACACGCGGGCGTCGCGCGGGTCGGAGTAGCTCGTGTTCGAAGGCTTCCCGGTCACGACCAAGCCGACTGCGTAGTGGAGTTAGTCCGTTGCGAGAGTACGGACTGGCTCGCGCACGCCGGCCGCGCTCGCAGCCAGCAGGGCGAGTGCTTGGGCGCTCGGTGTGCCGGGTTCGGCGTGGTAGATGACGAGCGTCTGGCAGTTGGTGTCGGGGATCGGGAGCTTCTCGTAGCTGAGCTCGAGCGGTCCGACCTGAGGATGGTCGAGCAGGCTTATCCCGCTGCGCTTGGGCCTGACGTCGTGCCTCGCCCACAGCTGACGGAAACGTTCGCTACGAACGGACAGCTCGCCCACCAACTCGTTCAGACGAGGATCGTCGACGTCGGGGCCGACGAGCGCTCGCAGCCCGGCGACTGTGCTTTCGGTGACGTATTCCCAGTCCGCGTACATGTCGCGCACTCGCGGGTCAAGGAAGGCGGCGCGGACCAGGTTGTGCCCCGGCCCGTGGTACGGCGCCACGGCGGTCGCGAGAGGGTTGGCGGCCAGCACATCCATGTAGCGGCCGTAGACGTAGGCGGGCGTGTGGCTCCACGATGCGATCAGCCGCACGATGCTCGCGGGCACCTTCTCGGGCCGCGGACTGCGGCGCCGGCGGCGCACCGGTGGCGCGGCGAGACGGTGCAGGTGCGCGGTGGCGTGCTCGTCGAGCTGCAGCGCCCGCGCAAGCGCGTCGAGCACCTGCGCAGAGGGGTGCCGGTCACGCCCCTGCTCGAGACGCACGTAGTAATCGGCGCTAACGCCGGCGAGCATCGCGACCTCCTCGCGACGAAGGCCAGGAACCCGCCGGTGGCTGCCGGCATCCGGGAGCTCGACGTCTTCGGGACGGACGAGTTCCCGCCGGGCGCGCAGGTACTCACCGATCGGATTCTCACGCGACATGGCACAACGATACGACTGTCCGGAGCGGTGATCCTGGCCCTGCCGCTACCAGGATCACCAGAGCCCTTGTTCGGCGACAGGCCGTGCCCGAGAATCGATGCATGACCGACACCATCACCGCCAATCTGATTACGACGCCGTTCGGCTTTGACTCGACCGCCGCCGAAGTGATCGCAGGCATCAATCTTCACGACAAGCGTGCGATCGTCACCGGTGGCGCGTCGGGCATCGGGGTCGAGACGGCGCGAGCGCTGGCGAGTGCCGGCGCTGAAGTCACTCTCGCCGTGCGCGACACCGGCGCCGGCGAGCGGACCGCCGCCGAGATCACGGCTAGCACCGGGAACACCGACGTCCGCGTCGGCCGGCTCGACCTCGCGGACCAGGCTTCGGTCGCTTCGTTTGTCTCGGAATGGACCGGCCCGCTGCACGTGCTGATCGACAACGCTGGGGTGATGGCCCTGCAAGAACTGACCCTTACCCCGGAGGGCTGGGAGCTTCAGTTCGCGACCAACCACCTCGGCCACCTCGCGCTCGCGCTGGGACTGCACGACGCGCTGGCGGCGGGGGGCCACGCGCGGATCGTGTCGCTCAGCTCCCGCGGTCACCTGCGCTCACCGGTCGTCTTCGAGGACATCAACTTCAGCTCCCGCCCGTATGACCCGTGGCTCGCATACGGCCAGTCGAAGACCGCCAACGTCCTGTTCGCGGTCGAGGCCACGCGCCGCTGGGCCGCAGACGGAATCACCGCCAACGCGGTCCACCCCGGCGCGATCGCCGAGACGAACCTCTCGCGGCACATGAACGCCGAGGAGCTCGCGACGCTTCGCGAGTCGGGCAGCGTTCCGGTTCAAGACGATCGGGCAAGGAGCAGCGACGAGCGTGCTGGTCGCGACGACGCCGCTCCTCGACGGCATCGGCGGCCGCTACTTCGAGGACTGCAACGAAGCACCCGTGCTCGACCCGATCTCGCCGGGGACCAGCAGGCCTGACCCGGGCACCTACGGGCCGATGCAGCAAGGCGGTGTCGCGGCCTACGCGCTCGATCCCGAGAACGCGAGCCGGCTGTGGGACGTGTCGCTCGCAATGCTCGGCAGGGAGTAACGGTGGCCGGCGGCACGGGCGGGCGCTTGGCATCGAAGACCGCGCTCGTAACGGGCGCGACCGGCAACATCGGGCGCGCGATCGCCGTCGCCCTCGCGCGCGAGGGCGCGTACGTGGTCCTCAGCGGGCGAAGCGCGCAGCGCGGCGGCGAGGTCGTGGACGAGATCCGACGCGCCGGCGGCCGCGCCGAGTTCGTGGCCGCCGAACTGGATGGGTCGCCCAGCGCCTCGAACGAGCTCGCGGCCGAGGCGACCCGGATCCTCGGCGGACGCGTCGACGTGCTCGTCAACAACGCCCGGATCTTCCCGACGAGTCCGAGCAGCGCGGCAACCGACGAGGAGACATTCGACCGGATCTATGCGGTCAATGTCAAAGCGCCGTTCTTCCTGACCGCCGCCATCGCGCCCGCGATGGCGCAGCGCGGCAGCGGGGCGATCATCAACCTCGGCTCCTGGATCGCCCGCATCGGGATCCCCGTCTCCGCGGTCTACAGCTCGACCAAGCGCGCGCTCGAAACCCTGACCAGGGCCTGGGCCGCCGAGTACGGCCCCGCCGGCGTCCGAGTCAACGCGATCTCCCCCGGCGTGATCCTCTCCTCGACATCACAATCCGCCGCAGCCGAGGCGCTGATGCGCGGAACCCCCGCCAACGCCGCGGGCACACCAGACGCGATCGCCAACGCCGCCGTATACCTCGCCAGCGACGAATCGACATTCGTACACGGCACCGTGATCGACGTCGACGGCGGTCGCGTCGGCGTCGCCGTAATCGCACCGACCTGACCCCGCCTCAAGCGGGCCGAGGCGATCGCTTCCTCGGATGCTGTCAGTCCGGACATATCGTCGCCATATCGAAAAACCCGTACGTGCTGACAACACCCGGCGGCCTTGACTGGCACAAATTAACAAACGCAGAGAAAGTATGAGTAGACGACGACGGCCGCTGGCCGCAGTGGCCCCGATCGCGCTGGTCGCTCTGATCAGCGCGTGCGGTTCCAGCGCACCGGCCACCAGCAGCAGCGGTAGCAGCGGCGGCGACACCCCCGCCTCCAAGTACGAGAAGGCGGTGAAGTTCGCCGACTGTATCCGCGCCCACGGTGACAGTGGATTCGCGGATCCGACCGCGTCGGGCGAGTTCGTCGGTGGGATCAGTGTGAGCCCCGCGGTGTGGCAGAAGGCCGTCGACGCGTGTAAGGGATTGCAGCCACCGGGAACGTTGAGCGGACAGCGCACCCCCGAGCAGCAGTCGGGCGCCCTCAAGTTCGCCCAGTGCATCCGCGAAAACGGCGTGACGGACTTTCCGGATCCCGTCAATGGTCAGCCTCTCGTCGACACGACAAAGATCCCGTCCGCCTCAGAACCCGGCGGGATGAGCATTCTCCACGCCGCGATGCAGAAGTGCCGCGATGCGTTGGCAGCGGTGATTGGGGGCCAGTGATGGGGCGGAAGGGGTGGGCGCTGGCCGCAGCGGCTGTCCTGGTCGTCGTGGTCGCGGCCGCCGGTTTGGTCGTGACGTCAGGCGCCAAGCCGGCAGCTGCGGCCGGACAGCCGGCGGCGGCGAACATCGCGGAGGTGCAGCAGCGGACGCTCACGGCGATGGTCTCCCAGCCGGGAGTGCTGACCTATCGGGCGCGATCGGATGGCTCGCCGTACTTGGTGATCAACCAGACCCAGGGAACGTACACCACGCTGCCCGCGAGCGGTCAGGTGATCGCGCAGGGGCACGTGCTGTACCGGGTCAACGACAACCCGGTGGTGTTGCTGCATGGCTCGACCCCCGCCTATCGGACGCTCGCGGCCGGCATGACCGGCCCTGACGTGGCCGAGCTCAACGCGGATCTGGTCGCGCTCGGCTACAGCACCCGAGCTCAGCTCCACCCGGGGTCGGCGTTCTTCGGGTGGGCCACCACCGCGGCCGTGGAGAAGCTCCAGACCGCCCTGGGGGTGACCCGGACTGGCACGCTGGCGCTTGGTCAGGCGGTGTTCGAACCGGCGGCGGTGCGTGTGACGGGCGTCTCCGCCGAGCTCGCGGGCCGCGCCCGGCCCGGCGAGGCGGTGCTGCAGGGCACCTCGAGCACGCGGCAGGTGCAGCTGGCGGTGGACGCCTCGCAGCAGACCGACCTGGCGGTCGGGGACAAGGTGACGATCACCCTGCCCAACAACCGCACCACCCCGGGCGTCGTCTCGTCGGTGGGGGCGGTCGCCAGCTGCCCGTCGAGCTCGGGGTCGGGCGGGTCGGGCTCCAGCTCGGCTGCGCCGGGAACAGACGCCTGCTCCTCAGGAAACTCGGGGAGCAGCACACCGACGATCACCGTGGACGTCACCCCGTCTGACCCGGCCGCCACGGGCACGTGGGATCAGGCCCCGGTGCAGGTCGGGATCACCACCGCCAGCATCCCCAACGCGCTGGTGGTGCCGGTGACCGCGCTGCTGGCCCAGTCCGACGGGGGCTACGCGGTCGAGGTCGTCGGCGACGGCGCGACCAACCACCTCGTGGGGGTCTCGCTCGGACTGTTCGACGACGCCGACGGGCTGGTGGCGGTCACCGGCTCGGGGTTGGCCGCCCGCGAGAAAGTGGTGGTCCCGGCCACATGACCGCCACCCCGCCGCCCGCACCCGCCAACACCGCGATCGCGGCCCCCGGCAACCGCTTTGCGATCGGCGCCACAGGGGTGCCGGTGCTCGATGTCGATGAAGTGTCCAAGACCTATCCCGGCGAGCCGCCCGTCCAGGCCCTGCGCGAGGTGAACTTGTCAATCGGCCCGGGGGAGCTGGTCGGGATCGTCGGCCCGTCGGGGTCGGGCAAGACCACCCTGCTGCAACTCATGGGCACCCTCGACCGGCCCACCGGCGGCCACGTGCGCATCACCGGGCTCGACGTGGCTGCGATGGCCGACGACGAGGTGGCCTACCTCAGGGCCACCCGCATCGGGTTCATCTTCCAGCAGTTCTTCCTGGCCGAGCACGCCACCGTGCTCGACAACGTCGCCGACGGACTGCTCTACGCCGGCATCCCCATCGGGCAGCGCCGCCAGCGCGCCCTCGACGCCATCGAGCTGGTCGGCTTGGCCGAGCGTCTCCGCGCCCGTCCGACCCAGCTCTCGGGCGGGCAACGCCAACGCGTCGCGATCGCCCGGGCCTTGGTCGGCCAGCCCGCAATCGTCTTGGCCGATGAACCGACCGGGAACCTCGACCAAGCCACCGGGCAGTCCATCCTCGCCTTGATCCACCAGCTGCACGAGGCCGGCTCGACGATCGTGGTCATCACCCACGACCACGCCATCGCCGAGCGCATGCCTCGGAAGGTCGAGATCCTCGACGGCCAGATCGTCGCCGACACCCGGCCCGTCAGCGAGGAGCGGTCGTGACCGCCGCTGCGACGCTGAGCCGGAGACGGCTACCGCTGTCTGAGCTGACCCGGCTCTCCATCGTCGGAGTGCGCACCCGGAAGTTACGGGCCGGACTGTCCGCGCTCGGGATCGCCATCGGCGTGGCCGCGATCGTCGCCGTGCTCGGCCTGTCCGCCTCCTCCCAGGCGGGCCTGCTCGCCGAGATCAACCAGCTCGGCACCAACCTGCTCACCGTCAGCAACGGCCAAAGCCTTACCGGCGCCCCCGCCGAGCTGCCCACCACCGCGCCGCCCATGATCGGGCGTATCAGCGGCGTGCAGCACGTGCAGAGCACCGGGTCGGTCAGCGGCGCCAGCGCCTACCGCACCCCCTACATCCCGTCGGTCGACACCAACGGCTTGACCGTCGACGCCGCCAGTCTCAACCTGCTCCCCGTCGTCGCCACCAGCGTCGCCCAAGGCCACTACCTCAACGCCGCGACCGCCCAAGAACCCGTCGCGGTGCTTGGCGCCGTCGCCGCCCAGTTGCTCGGTATCGACCGCATCTTCTCTGGCGAGCGAATCTGGTTGGGCGGCCAATGGTTCTATCTCGTCGGCGTACTCAAACCCGCGACGCTCGCCTCTGCGATCGACACCTCCGTGCTGGTCGGCTACCCCGCGGCACAGACGTACCTGGGCTTTAACGGCCATCCCTCCACGATCTATCTCCGCGCTCAGAACGACCGGGTAAACGCGGTCGACAACCTCCTGGCCGCCACGGCCAACCCGGAGAGCCCCAACGAAGTCAACGTCAGCCAACCTTCCTCCGCGCTCGTGGCTCAAGCTGAGGCCAAGAGCGCGCTGAACGGCCTGTTCCTTGGCCTGGGCGCCGTCGCCCTCCTGGTCGGCGGGGTCGGCGTTGCCAACATCATGATCATCTCCGTTCTGGAACGCCGCTCCGAGATCGGGCTGCGCCGCGCCCTCGGTGCCACCAGGGGCCACATCCGCATCCAGTTCCTGTCCGAGGCCGTGCTGCTCGGGTTGCTCGGCGGAACGTTGGGCGTCGCCCTCGGTGTCGTGGCCACCGCGGTGTATGCGCACACCAAGCATTGGGCCACCGTCATCCCTACCGAAGCGTGGGCCGGGGGGATCGCCGCGTCGCTCATCATCGGTGCGGTCGCCGGGCTCATCCCCGCCCTGCGCGCCGCACGCCTCTCACCCACGCGAGCCCTGTGGTCCGTCTAGACCACCTGGGTTGCTCGTGGGCGTGCTGAAAGGGGGTCCGGGGTCACGAGCACGGTGTTGGTGAGTGGGAGAATCGCCCGATGGATGAGCGGTTTGCTCGAGATTCGCAACCTGACCTACCGGATGTTTGTCGAGCTGGGTCGCGCTCCGTCGATTGAGGAAGTGGCGGGCGCCACGGAGCTGTCGGGTGGCGAGGTCAAGGCTGCCTGGCGAGCGCTTCATCGCGAGCGTGCGCTCGTGCTCAACTCGACCGGCAACGAAATTCGGATGGCCAACCCGTTCTCAGCGGTGCCGACGGCGCACCGCGTTCAGGCCGCTGGGCGGTGGTGGTGCGGGAACTGCGCGTGGGATGCGTTCGGGGTTTGTGCGGCATTGCGCACGGACGGCCGCATCGAGACGTCCTGCCCGGATTGTGGTGAGCGGATTTCGGTCGCCGTGCGCCATCAACGGCCCGATGCCGAGCGCCTTGTGTTCCATTGCCTGGTTCCCGCCTCGTATTGGTGGGACGACATCGTCTTCGCCTGAAGCACGATGAATCTCTTCCGGTCGGAAGAGCACATCGAGAACTGGCTCGGGCGGCGCGAGCCGGGGGCCACGATCACGGTCGCGAAGCTGAGCGAACTTGCGCACGCGTGGTGGAGCGATCGACTCGCAGCCGACTGGCGGCCCCATGACCGTGAGCAGAACCAGGCGATCCTCAACGAGCTCGGCCTGACCGGCGACTTCTGGCGCTTGCCGTAGGCGCCCGGTGAGCCGAGGCGCGGTCTGCCGAGTACGGCCGGTGCGCGCGCCCCTCGCATGCGGGAGAATGTCCAGATGGGTGATGAACGCCTCCGGTCCGAGATCCGCGACGAACAAGAGCGGATCATCTCAGCGGTTAGATCCGCAACGGATCACTGGGAGATGGCGAAGGCGGAAGACTCTTTCGCCGATCTGCTGGAACGGATGGCCGATGAGCTGGATATGGACTCCGCGCATGATCGCGGCCGTTTCTTGGCCGCGGCACACGCACTCCGGCGATCAGCGGCGCTCAACGAGCACCGGTATGTCACCGGCCTCAGCCACCCGGGCGAAGACCCCTAGTCCGGACTACGCAAAGGGCCTAGCTGGACAAGCATGCCTCGGCGTAAATCTTCTTGGGGACGGCGTGGTCGTTGCGCGGCTTCTCCCGGTCGACGGTGACCCAACGAGTGCCTTGAGCGCGGAACAGCGCCGGGACGTCATCAACCCCGTCGAGGACGCGGTCAGCGCCAAGCCGAGCGCGAGCATCACGCCGATCACGGCGGAGCGGTTTCTCTTCCAGCTCCGACGTGATTTCACGCCGCGGTAGGGTACGCCTCCAGTCAGGGCCAGGGTTATAGTTGCGCCGGTGCGTGTGTGGCGACTCATCCCGCTTGTGGTTGTCGTGCTGTTCACGGCCGCGGCGAGCGCCGTGGGCTCCCCTCGGACGACGCTACACGTGACCATCCTGAGCATGCCGTCGACCAGCTTGCCTGGGACGGTAATCAAGATCCGGGCGAAGATCGCCGACCGCGGTCCTTCGGTCGTACGTGGCATTAAGGTGTCGGTCGGTGTCGAGAAGCTCACGGGTGCCGGCGCGCGTCCGGGTCTCATCCTGACCGGGCCGATTGAGGCGCGAATCAGCGAGCTCGCGGTCGGGAAGAGTAAGACGGTGACGCTCAAGGTCACGGTTCCCGCGACGTCGCATGGGGGCTACTTCGGCGCTGGCACTTACAACATCGGGCCGGCGATCAACGTCAGCTCCCCGCTGAACGTGCGTATTAGCGGCGCCGGCAGCAACGTCACGAAGCCCAACATCACGCTGTCTTAATCCAGGCCGTGAGCGACTCGACGCCGGTCGGTGCAGGTCACTCCGGCGTCAGATAGGCGGTCGGTCGATGAAGGTGTTGCGGACTTCGGTGATCCACTCGTCCGCGACGCGATAGAGGCTCAGGCACAGTATCAACTCCTGTCTGGCCGCGAGCCGCGTCCCTCAGGCGAGCTTGAGCGGGATCACGCCGTACGGGTCAATCCGGTACACGAGTGACACGCGGTGGTACCCGTCGGCAATGTCCGCGCCCGCCTCGCCGCTCACGACGAGCACGGGGCTGAGCTCTTTGCCCTCGATGACCTTGACCAGGTCCTTCATTACGCCTGGATCGTCGAGGGGCGCTGCTGTGAGGCCAGCCGCACGCAGGATGTCGTTGGCGCGCCGCCGCGTGATCGGCGCTTTGCGCAGTCGCTTGACCACTTTGCCGGCAGACTCGACGTCGAGCTTGAGGGATAGGTAGGCCTCGGCGGCGTCGTAGTCGTGTCCGGCGACGTCGTCGAGCCATTTGAGGCTCCCCACCGGCCCCGGCTCGACTGCGTCCACTTTCCCCTTGGCCACGCACGGATCATGCCAGACGGTCCGTGCGGCCGGCAAATGCTTTCGTTGGGCTTACACATCCCTCACGCCGTTCTCATTCCGGTTGCCGAAGCTCCCGATCAGAACTTCAGGATCGGAGGCTTGGCAGATGCGTACAGTCACTGCAGATCTAGTGCCGACGAGGGTCGGAGGGTGGGACGCTCACCCGGCGCCGCCGCGCGAGCTCGAGGTCGAGATCGTCATCCCCGTCTACAACGAGGAGCGGGCGCTGGCCGCGTCGATCCACCGGCTGCATCGCTTCCTCGATACCCACATCCCGTTCTCGTGGCAGATCACGATCGCGGACAACGCCAGCACGGACACCACGCCCGAGATCGCGCGGGCGCTGGCGGACGAGCTCGACCGGGTTCGTGTCCTACGGGTCGCCCAGAAGGGGCGCGGTCGGGCGCTGCGGGCCGCGTGGTCGGCCAGTCGCGCGGCGGTCGTCGCGTACATGGACGTGGACCTGTCGACCGATCTGCACGCGCTCCTGCCGCTGCTCGCGCCACTCCTGTCAGGCCACAGCGAGGTCGCGATCGGCTCGCGACTCGCGAGGGGATCCTGCGTGACGCGGGGCCCGAAGCGCGAGTTCATCTCGCGCACCTACAACCACATCCTGCGTGCGACGCTGCGCGCACGCTTCACCGACGCCCAGTGCGGGTTCAAGGCAGTCCGCGCCGACGTTGTGCACGAGCTGCTCGAAGCGGTGCGAGATGAGTCCTGGTTCTTCGACACCGAACTGCTGATCGCGGCGCAGCGCCGCGGGATGCGGATCCACGAGGTTCCGGTCGACTGGGTCGACGATCCCGATTCTCGCGTCGACATCGTGTCGACGGCCGTCGCTGATCTGCGCGGCGTCGCACGCCTGGCGATGGCCACGCCGGTAGCACGTTTCGTCGCGATTGGAGTCGTGTCGACGCTCGCATATGCGCTGCTGTTCCTGGTCCTCGCGGGCGCGGTCGGCTCCGCCCTCGCCAGCGCAGTCGCGCTCGCTCTCACCGCGATTGGCAACACCGCGGCGAACCGGCGCCTCACGTTCGGTATCCGCGGACGCGACGGCCTGGCTCGCCAGCAGGCCGCGGGGTTCCTCGTGTTCGTGCTCGCGCTCGGGCTCACGAACGGCGCGCTGAGCGTTCTGCATGATCTCGATGCGCACGCTCCGCGGCTGCTCGAGGCGGCGGTCCTGGTGCTCGCCACGCTCGCCGCGACTGTCACGCGCTACGTCGCGCTGTCGTCCTGGGTGTTCCGCCGGCGCGCTGGAAGCGTCGCTTCGGATGCCGTCCTGTCTCTCGATAAGCAAGGAAACTGAAATGAGCACGACAACGTTGCCGCGGCCGACACGGCCGCGGCGGGCGGATGGGTTCGGACCGGGCAGTCGCATCCACTCGCTGGTGCGTGGGCGCGCCGAGGGCCCGGCCTGGGCGCGCATCGCGTTCATCGGCCTGCTCGTCGCGACGGCGATCGCGTATCTCTGGAACCTGACGGCCTCGGGCGATGCCAACAGCTTCTACGCCGCGGCCGTGCAGGCGGGGACGAAGAGCTGGAAGGCGCTGTTCTTCGGTTCGCTCGACTCGTCGAACTTCATCACGGTCGACAAACCGCCGGCCTCGCTGTGGGTGATGGCACTGTCCGGGCGGATCTTCGGGTTCTCGAGCGCGAGCATGCTCGTGCCGCAGGTACTTGAAGGCGTCATCGCCGTCGGCCTGCTCACCGCGTCCGTGAAGCGCTGGTTCGGCAGCGGCGCCGGACTGCTTGCCGGCGCGATGCTCGCGGTCACGCCCGTCGCGGCCTTGATGTTTCGCTTCAACAACCCGGACGCACTGCTGGTCTGCCTGCTCGTCGCATCGGCGTACTGCCTCGTGCGGGCGCTCGAGGGCGGCTCCACACGCTGGATGCTCGGGGTCGGGACGCTGATCGGGTTCGCGTTCCTCGCGAAGATGATGCAGGCGTTCCTGGTTGTGCCGGGCTTCGCGCTGGTCTACCTGATAGCCGCGCCAACGACGGTCCGCAGGCGGATCGGGCAACTGCTCGCCGGCGGAGCGGCGCTGCTCGTGAGCGCGGGCTGGTGGGTGGCGATCGTCGCGGCGTGGCCGGCGTCTTCGCGGCCAATGATCGACGGCTCGTCTGACAACAGCATCCTCAACCTGATCGTCGGATACAACGGCCTCGGTCGTCTTACCGGCAGCGGTGGGGGCCCCGGCGGCGGGGGCGGCGGCGGGAACTTCAGCGGTGAACCCGGTGTGCTGCGCTTGTTCAACGACCTGATGGGCGGTCAGGCGTCATGGCTGCTGCCCGCCGCGCTGCTCGTCGTCGTCGCCGGGTTGGCGTGGCGGCGGCGCGCGCCGCGCACGGACCGGACGCGTGCCGCGATCTTGATCTGGGGAAGCTGGCTCGTCGTGAGCGGCCTGGTGTTCAGCCTCAGCGCGGGGGTCATCCACACGTACTACACGGTGGCGCTCGCGCCGGCGATCGCGGCGCTCGTGGCGATCGGCGCCGCGGTCGCGTGGCGGCGGCGTGACGCATTCGCCGCGCGGGCGCTGCTCGCGCTCGGCGTGATCGTGACCGCCATCTGGGCGATCGTGCTGCTCGGTCGGACCCCGTCGTGGGAGCCGTGGCTCGTGCCGGTGATCGCGGTCGCGGGGAGCGTGTCGGCGGTCGGCCTTCTGATGCCGGCACGGATGGTGCGGCGTCTTAGTGCGGCCATCGCAGTGATTGCGCTCGTCGCGGGTCTCGCGGGGCCGGTGGCGTACTCGGCGCAGACGATCGGCTCGGCGCACACCGGTTCGGTCCCGTCGGCGGGGCCGCCGAGCGTCGGTGGTGGAGGTCCCGGCGGGGGCACGTTCACGCGCGGCGGTGCCGGCGGCCCCCCGAGCGCCGGCAGAGGTTTTTCTGCCGCGGGTAGCGGGACGCGTCCGAACGGCGGTGGGGCGTTCGCGCGCCCCGGCCTCGGCACCTTCCCGGGCGCCGGCGAGGGCCTCCCGGGCTCCGGCGGCTCGTCGCCGGCTGCCGGCATGACCGGAGGGCCGGGCAACGACGCCGTTAGCAGTGCACTCGTCGCCGCGCTTAAGTCGGGCGCGTCCGGCTACCGATGGGCGGCTGCGACGTCGGGCTCGCAGAGCGCCGCGTCCCTCGAGCTCGCCACGGGCGGAGTCCCGGTGATGGCGATCGGCGGGTTCAGTGGCCAGGGCGGGAACCTCTCGCTTGCTCAGTTCGAGGCGTATGTCAAGGCCGGCGACATCCACTACTACATCGTCTCCGGGGACGGCTTCGGCGGCGGCGCTGGTGGGCCCGGCGGCGGTTCGAGCACGAGCGCGATCACCAGCTGGGTCGAGGCCCACTACCGCGCCGAGACGATCGGCAGTCAGACGGTCTACGACCTGACCCGGGCGCTGCAATCGTGACCGTGACTCGCTGCCCAAGTACCGCTATCGCCGGCGCAGCAGCCAGCCCACGAGCAAGCCGAATGCGAACGCGCCGAGCGCGGTGAACGGCACGGGCCTGTTCGTGACCGTCGACTTGATCTGTTGTGCCCCCGCACCTGCGGAATCAGGCGTGGTTTCCTTGGCGCGGGAGGCGAACTCATCGTTCTTGGTTTGGACGGTGTCCTTGAGCGACGCGATTCGCTCCTTGGTCTGTCCCTTGATGTCGGTCTTCGCGGCCAGTGCCTCGACCGTGTCACCGAGTTCCTCTCGCGTCTGCTCGATGTCGACGCGGATCTCCTCGGGCGATTTCTGATGGCCCTCGTCGGGTGCGGCGCTCATTGACGACCCTCCTTCGCTCGGGCTTTGGTCAATTCGACGTCCTCTTTCACGGTCTCGAGCGTCTGTTCGGGCACAGGCGGGACGCTCTTCTCGACCTTCGACTTCCCGGCGATCGCCAAGCCGCCGGCGATCACGCCGTAGACGGCTGCAACGATGAGAGCTGCCAACCATGCCGTCATCGCCGTGGCCAGCGCGAGGATGACACAAGCCGTCAGCGACCCGAGGCCGTATAGACCGAAGATGGTCGCGCCCCCGAACATCCCGGCGCCGAGCCCGGCCTGTTTGCCTTTCGCGGCGAGCTCGGCCTTGGCCAGGTCGACTTCCTGGCGAGCCAGGGTCGTGGTCTGATCGGACAGCTGTTTGAGCAGCTCGGCGATCGAGCGATCACTCAGCGTCGAGTCTGCGCTCTCGCGATGGACATCATTCCCGGACATCGGTTCTAGATCCTCCCCTCGCACCCACGCGTGCCGTCCCACCTAGCTCGTCCAGGCGAGACCTCTCGCCTGGAGCTACCCGTCAGCGATCCCTTCAACCAAGGCGTGTCCCCGGTTTCGTGGCGCGGCAGGGCCCGCGCTTCAAGGACGTATTCGCGGGTAGTGGTTGGTTACAACGCACAAACCCCGAGGGAGGGTCAGTGATAACACTCGGAGTGATACTCCTGATCATCGGCTTCATTGCCAAGATCGCAATCTTATGGACGATCGGCATCATCCTGGTGGTCGTCGGACTGATACTCGTGGTACTCGGCATGATGGGCCGCGCCGTCGGTGGGCGGGCGCATTACTACTAACGCTTAGGTGACGGGGCCGAGTACGCGGACGCGGCTCGGTTGACCCTCGCGGGCCCGAGCCGCGTCGCGGCCGGGCCTCGCGGAGGCGGTATTCGCGGGGTGATCGCGCCGGTCCGGGGTGGCGGATCCCCAGACCGGATGGCGCTTCTAGGCGCGTCCGACGGAAAGCGACTCAGAGTGAGCGCAGCGCCGGCAGTAACTCGCGCTATGCCCACGCGGTGAACTGCTCCTGGTGGTCCGCTCCGATCTGCACGACGGCAACTTCGGTGAAGCCGGCGTCGAGGAATGGCTTGATCGCCTCGACGTGTGCCTCCACGTCAGGGCCGCAGGACAGCGCGTCGGCTACTTGCTCGCGGGTCACGAACTGGGTGGCGCCCTCGAACGAGTCGGGGTTGGGAAGGTCGGCGTTGACCTTCCAGCCGAGGGCAAACCAGCGGAACTGCTCGTGGGCACGCTCGATCGCGGCGTCCCAGTCGGGGTCGTAGGCGATCGCGACCTGCCCGACCGTGGGCTTGCCGCGCCCGCCGGCCTTGTCGAACATCTCGACGAGCTCGCGCTCGGGTTGGACCGCGACCAGCAGATCGGCTTTCGCTCCCGCCAGCTCGCACGAATCGGGTCCCGAGGCTGCGATGCCAATCGGGACGCGTTCGTCAGGGAGATCCCACAGCTTCGCGGACTCGAGGTCGAAATACCGTCCACGGTAATTGACCGTCCCGTTGCTGTTGTCGAACATTGGTCATGCCCCTCCGGTACCCAACGCCTCTCTGGGTTAACCGAGTACGGACTGGCGGCGCCCCGAACCTAACCTGTTTCCGCGACCGACCCTCGGGTATGGCTATTTGGAAACTGCAAATGAGAGGAGCTCGAAAGTGGGCATCACCGACAAAGTCACAGGCCGGATCAAGAAAGCCGCCGGCGACCTCGCCGACGACGCATCGCTCAGGCGCGAAGGGCGTCAGGAGGAGCGCAAGGGCGAGGCCAAGGAGGAGCTGAGCCGGGACCAGGAGCGCGTCGAGGAGAAGGCCGAAGAGGTCGCGGACCTCGAGCGCAAGACGTCGTAGTCACCGATCACTTGACACACACGCTGGCACGTCGGCGCATTTGTCGGCACGGGATCGTCGCTAAATCACGCGGCGACGCGCTCGATCGCTGAGGACTTGGTGTTGCCGTCGACGAGTTCGAGCACGGCGCGTTCGACGCGCGTCCGCACGCGATCGTCGGCGACGTCGAGCGAGGGTGTCCGCTGCAGCGCTCCGGCGATCGTCCACCCGGACAGGTAACGGTCGAAAACTCGTGGATCGATATACGACCTGCGCGCCACTGCTGGCGTGTTGCCCAGCAGCTCCGACACGGACCCCACTGCATCCTTGATCGCGCGTCTGCGAGCAGTCTTCGATCCCGCCTCCGGTCCATCGGCAGCGAGCGTCACGGCTGCCATCACGGTCGCGTTCCAGGTCCGGAAGTCCTTGGCGCTGACCTCCTCTCCGACGTGCTCCTTCAGGTAGTCGTTGATGTCATCCGAGCGCACGTCGTGCCACCTTCGCCCGTCGCGGTAGGCGAGCAATCCCTCCGGGCCGCCCCGGCGCCGTTGAAGCGTTCGGATCAGCTCGAGCGACATCGGGTCCTCGATCACCTGCCGGCGGCGGGCTCCTCCCTTGCCCGGGTAGTCGAACGCGACCGCGCCGTCCTCGATCCGGATGTGCTGCTTGCGGATCGTGGCGAGGCCGATGCCGCTCTCCTCCTCGGCGTACTGCTCGCTGCCGACGCGGAACATACCGATGTCGAGCAGCCGTACCGCTAAGGCGAGCACGCGCTCGCGGTTCGGCTCGTCCCCATCGCGCAGTGTCCTCGCCAGTCGCCGGCGCAACCGTGGCAGCGACTCGGCAAAACCAACCATCCGGTCGAACTTCTCCTGGTCCCGGCGCTCGCGCCAGCGCGGGTGATACAGGTACTGCCGCCGGCCGGCGTCATCGACGCCGGTCGCCTGGAGATGGCCGAGCGGGTCCGGGCACACCCACACGTCCTTCCACGCCGGTGGGATCGCGAGCTCGCGGATGCGCTCGAACTGCTCGGGGTCGTTGATCCGCCGCCCCTGCTTGTCCTCGTAGCTGAATCCGCGGCCGCGGCGCACGCGACTGATACCGGGGCTCGAGCAGTCCGAGCGACGTAGGCGTGGTGTACGCACAATCACCCTCGAAACGAGCTCGAGCCCGCGGTTCCGCGACGACGAATCGCTACGCGGCGACGCGCTGCTTGTGCTTCCCCTCGGCGAACTCCTCGACGATCTTCGCGCAGAAGGCCGGCAGGTCATCCGGCTTGCGGGAAGTCACGAGGCCGTTGTCGACCACGACCTCCTCGTCAACCCAGTCCGCGCCCGCGTTGCGCAGGTCGGTCTGAAGGCTCGGCCACGATGTCACCTTGCGGCCCTTGGCCACTCCGGTCTCGACCAGCATCCACGGTCCGTGGCAGATCACGCCCACGGGCTTGTCCTGCTCGAAGAACGCACGGACGAACTTGACCGCGTCCTTGTTGAGGCGGAGCTGGTCCGGGTTGGCGACGCCGCCCGGCAGCACCAGCCCATCGTAATCGGAGGGGTCGGCGTCGGCGACCGCCACCTCGGCGGTCATCTTGTCGCCCTTGTCGAAGTGCTTCCACATCTCGACCTCGCCCTTCTCGAGCGAGACGATGTCGGTCTCGGCACCCGCCTTACGAACCGCCTCGAGCGGCTCCGTCACCTCGACCTGCTCCGCTCCGTCGGTGAAGAGGAATGCCACACGCTTGCCTTTGAGCTTGTCGGCCATGCCACGGCTCCTTTCATTTCGTTCTCGGCTACTACTTCATCTGCTACCCGCGCGAACCCGGGGACGAACAGGGACGAGCATCCTCAGGACGCGGGCAGCGCCGTTCAGGCCGCACGTGCGCAACATCACGAAGCCGTCATCGACGATCTGCCGGACGGTGTCTCCCTGATAGATCCACTCCGGGTTGCGCGCGTACACCGAGGCCAGCTTGCGTGCGCTCGACGCCGCCGAGGCGTCGAGGTTCGCGATGTCAGCCCGGTGGTCACCGGGGAACGCGGTGACCTGGTAGCTCAGTCCGCAGTCGGTCGAGATGTCGCCGGTGGCGCTGTCCAGCTTCTTCGCCTGCGCGAACGGGGCCTGCGGCGGTGTGGCGCCGCATGCCGCAACTGCGAACGCCACCGCAACCGCGAGGCAGGCGAGCAGCCGCTGGATGATCGAGCGTCGACTCATGTGAGCAGGATCAGGCAGGCTCCGCCGAGCATGGCCGTGGCGGCCGTCCACCATGCGACGTAGTCGCCGATGTGGCCGCTGTGGAGTCTGCGCAGGGCGGCGAGAGCGGCTCGCGGCGGTCCCTCGAGGCCGCTTGGCAGTCGCCGACGGAGCGGGGCGCCGAACAGGGTCAGCGCCGCGATGGCGAGCGCGCCGAGCGTGCCCGCGGCACCGTACAGGTAGTCGAACGTCTCGACGTGGCTCGTCGCCGTAGGGGCGAAGTGCGCCGCCCCGCCCCGCAACACCCAGGTGGCGTAGGCCGCGTGATCGGCGAAACGTGCGGCTGCGGCCTCGACCGCCGGGACGAGCCCTGGGATGAGGCCGACGACGATCGCGCCGAGCAGCAGCACCGCGGGCACGGCCAGCATCAGCGGCGGAGTGAAGTCGCGCTGCACCCGCTGCTCGTCCTCCTCGGGTGGCTGGCGCAAGTGCACGTCCTCCTCGCGCGAGGACGCCCCCCAACCGAGGAACACGCGGCCCGTGACCCGCAGCACCGCGCCGCCGGTCAGGATCGACGAGATCACGAACACAGCCGGAAGCCACGGAAACCCCTGCTCGAGCGCCGTACCGTCGAGGAGCGACTTTCCGAAGAACGCAGTTGCCCCCGGGAACGCACTCAGCAGCAGGCCGCCGACGCCGAACAGCACCCCGGCGACTCGAAGCTCACGCCCCCGGCCGTGCAGGTCGAACTCGTCGACGGTTCCGAATCGATGCAGGAGGACCCCGGCGAGCATGAACAACGCGGCCTTTGTGAACCCGTGCCCGACCACGTAGACGGCCACACCGGCGACGCCGTGTGCAGTGAGGAATCCGATCCCGCAGACGAATACGCCGATATGGCTGATCGTCGAGAACGCCAGCAGCCGCTTGAGGTGGCGCTGCGTGTAACACATGACCGCGCCCCACAGCGCGGTCACCGTTCCGAGCGCGACGAGAATCACACGGAGTTCGTCCGCGTGGGGACCGAGCGCGCCCGCGAAGATCGTCCAGTAGAGGCGCGCGACTGCGTACACGCCAAGCTCGGCCATCACGCCGGAGAACAGGACGCAGACCGGGGTCGGCGCCACCGCATGCGCATCGGCGAGCCAGAAGTGCACGGGGACCGCCGCGGCCTTCGTCAGGAACCCGGCGAACAGGAGCACCATCGCCACGATCACAAGCGCGTCGGCTCGGTGACCATCGAGCGCGGCGCCGATCTGCGCCATGTTGAGCGCGCCGGTGCGGGCATATAGCAGCGCCAGCCCGATGAAGATCGAGTATGCCCCCACGCTGTTGGTGATCGCGAAGTTGATCGCGCCCTGAATCGGCCCGCGCTCCTCGATCCGATACGCGGTCAGTGCGTAGGCGACCGCGCCCATCAACTCGAAGAACACGAGCATGTTGAACAGGTCGCCGGTGAGGCAGAAGCCCACCATCGCGGCCATGAACAGGAGCATGAGCGCGTGGAACAGGCCGTCGGCGCCGTCGAAGTAACGCCACGAGTAGATCAGTGCCGCGGTCACGAGCACCGCGGCGAGGGTCGCCATTCCGGCCCCGATCGGATCGATCGAGAACGAGATCCCGATCGTGACCAAGTGACTCGGACGCCAGCCGCCCATCCAGTAGGCGAACGGATGACGGACCGCGCGGACGAGCAAAATCGCGCACAGCGTCACCACGGCGGCGCCCACCCCGGCGCCGGCCAGGTCATTAACCAGCCTGGGTGACCAGTGCCTCACCGCGACCAGTGCGGCGGCGCCCATCAACGGCACGACCACAGCGAGTGCAGTTACATGCATCGAGCGCCCGTCTCCCGTGCCCGCGCGTGCGTCAGTCGCGCAACGCGCGCAGGTCTTGCGGGTCGAGGCTTCCGAAGCGCTTGTGGGCCTGCACGGCTAGCGCGAGCAGCATCGCGCTGACCGTGGCCTCGATCACGATGTCGGTGAGCACGAGCACCTGCACGACCGGATCGACCGTCTTCGTCACCTGCGGGATGTCGGCGAAGATCGGAGCTTGTCCGCCGTTGGTGTAGCCGATCGCGAGCAACACCACATACGTCGCCGACTGGACCACGGTCAGCGACAGGATTGCGCACACGAGGTTGCGGGTCGAGACGATGCCGTACAGGCCGATGAGAAACAGCCACGCGGCCACCGCGTAGGGGAGGAAGCTCACCTCATCGATCCTGTTCGCGTCTGACCAGAATCGCCTGGTCGAAGAACTCACTCCAGCCGACGAGGAAGGCGCCACTCACCTCGAGCCCGACGGCGACGCTCGCGACGTCGATCTGCCCGGCCGACAACAGGTGCCCGGGGATCCCGAGTGGGAGGAAGTTCTTGAAGAACACGCCCGCGAACACGAGCCCGCCGAGTCCGATCAGCGCGTAGCCCATGGCCCCGGCCGCGTCGCCGAGCTCGATGACCGTGTGGGGCGCGAGCGCCCGCATGCGCAGATACCGACCGGAGAGGAACGCGACGAGCGGGCCGGTGGCCAGGATCACGCCGCCCTGGAAGCCGCCTCCCGGCGTGATCTGTCCGTGCACGACGATGTACACCCCGAGCGCGATCATGCTCGGGATCAGCCCCAGGGCAAGCGCCCTGAGCGCGGAACTGGCGCCGGCGAACTGGTGCTCGTCCGCCTCCTCCTGGCGTGGGCGTTCGTGCTCGTCCCGCATCTCACGCAGGATCAGCACGATCCCGAGCACCGAGGCGAACAGGATGAATTCCTCGCCGAGCGTGTCGAACGCCCGGAAGTCGAAGTTGAGGCCGGTCACGAGGTCGGTGGCGTGTCGCTCGGCGACGCCGATGCCGTCGAGCACGCGGCCGTAGACGCCCTGATAGTGACCGAACGCGGGAATGCCGCCGAGGCCGTAGACGAGCACCACGCCGAGCCCGGCGGCGCCGACGCCGAACATGAGAAGCCGGGCAGTTCGGCTCATCGGTCCTCCTCCCGCCGGGCGCGCTCGTGCTCACGGATCTTGCGGAGCGCGAGCAGGAGCATCACCGGCAAGCCGACCGTCGAGACCACGATCTCGGACAGCGCCACGTCGGGCGCCTGGAAGACGAAGAACAGCATCGTCAGCGCCAGCCCGTAGATGCTGAGCACGAGCGCCTGGCGGAGGGGATCCTTGGCCGCCACGACGGCGCCGCCCCCGAGTGCGACCGCCGCGAGCGCCGCGATCTGGAGCACGGTCACTGTTGGTCCTTGCCACGCGTCTTCGCGCGCCAGTCGCCGAGATCGCGGATCAGCAGGCTGCGGGCAGTCGTCTGGACCATGACGGGCCCGGTCAGCACCAGCACCACCCCAACCAGCAGGGCCTTGTCGCCGATCAGCGAGAACGACTCGCGAACCACGATCGCGACTCCGATCAGGAGCGCCCCGAACCCAGCCACGCCGACGTAGTGCAGCCGGTCGTAGACGTCGCGCATCACGCAGAGACCGAGCACGGCGACGAGCTCGAGCAGCCCGCCCGCGATCAGTAGTACGACCGCCACCACCCCGCGCCAGCTCACAGGTCACGCTCCATCAGCCGCGCGAACATCATCGAGCCCACGAGCGACATCGGCGCGAACACGACCGCGAGATCGACGAACGGTTGGCGGTGAAAGCCCTCGGCCAGGAGCATCAGGATCGTGCTCAGCAGAACCGCGGCCACCTCCAGCGCGGCCAAGCCGTGCGGGGGTGCGGCCAGCAGCGCGACCGCGAGGCACGGGATCAGCGCGAACCCGAGGACGGCGGCGGCGATTTCCCACTCGTTCATGGTCGTCTCCCACTCATTCGCGTCCGAGACGGAGGACGTCGATCGCCTCGTCGCCGCCACGCCGGCGAAGCTGGTGACCGAGCAGCAACTCGCGTTCTGCGTCGACGCCGACGATGATCGTGTTCGGCGCGAACGAGCCGACCGACTCCGCGAGCGCCCGGCGCCCCGTCTCGCGCTTCTGGGAGCGCGTCCGGAACGGCACAGACCGGAACTCGCCGTTGACCTTGCGCGGTCGGATGAGTTGGCGGGCGGCGAACCAGGTGAGAGCGAGTACGTCCGAAGGGACGTTGAGAAGCGGCCGGTACAGCCGCCCGAGCCACCGCAATCGTGCGCTCATCCCGCCGGCCACGCGTTGCTCGCGTGCCAGTTCGAATCCGGTCGCCGCGATCGCCGCCGCCGCCGCTCCGACGATCAGCTCAGGCAAGTCGGTGGTGTCGATCAGCAGCAGGTAAAGCGCTGAGGCGAACAGCCAGCCCAACCACCACGCCAGGACGCGCACGCCTCTAGCTCTCACTGGCCGCATACGACCGCCGTTACCCAGGGGCGGCCCGGGCAAGCAGAATGGTCCGCGCCCGCGCCGCGCCTGCCGACTTGAGCGTGACTAGCGGGGGTCGCTCGATCACGGGCACCGCGGCAACCCCATGGTCATCCCACGGCCGGAGGTAGTGACCGCCCGCCGTGCTGCGATCTCCGCCGAGCCGTCTCTCCACCGCGGCGAGCACGGCGTAGGCCATCTCCCCGAGTGCACGCAACGGCTGATGCCGGTTCTGCCGCTCGCCGAGATGACACTCGGCCAAGGTCTCGAGGCCGTGCCGGCGGAGCGCGTCGATCAGCACCGCGATCTCCACTCCGTAACCGACCGGAAACGGAATCGACTCAAGCAGCGGCCGGCGACCGGCGAACTCTCCCGCCAAGGGCTGGGCGAAGCCGGCGAGCCTCGGCTCGTGAAGGTTGATCAGCGGTCGAGCCATCAACTCGGTGACCCGCCCGCCCTCGTTCGGCAAGGCGACGCCGCCGGCGAGCAGCGGACGATCGAACGCACCTTTCACCAGCTGTAGCGAGGGATCGGCGAGCAACGGTCCGATCAGTCCCTGGAGGTGCCTGGGATCTGGGTTCGCCGTGTCCCCGTCGAGGAAGCAGACGATGTCGGTATCGCAGACGTGGAGCGCTCGCCACATCGCGTCGCCCTTGCCGAGGGCCGGGCCGTACTCGGGGAGCACCTCGTCCTGGTCGATCACCCTGGCGCCGCGCGCCCGCGCGACATCGGCGGTTCCGTCAACGGAATGGGCATCGACGACCACGACGTCGTCGACCACGCCTTCGGCGCGCAGTGGACCGATGGTCCCGGTGAGCACGCCGGCCACCCTGTCGGCGCACTCCTTGGTCGGGATCACCACCCCGACCGACGTCGTCCGCTTTCGAGCGCGGAGCCATTCGAGGGGGAACGCGCTAGCCACGTAGCGCCGCTCCGCCGCCCACGAGGACACGGCCAGGTCGACCGACAGCCCCCTCGCGGCGCGGCCCACGGGCCGAGCGGAGGTGCGCACGCGGACATCGTCGGTGCGAAGGATCGGAATGCCCGCCTGTGCCAGTCGCTCGGCGAACGCGGCGTCCTCGAGCGCAGCCACCGGCTCGAGGCCGCCGACCGCGCGATACACGCCGGCGGTGACTCCGATCGAAGCCCCAGCGAAGTGATGATGAGCGGCGCCCGGATCGCTCTTACGGATCCGTTCGAGCCGCTGGGCGCCGTCGCGCTCGCGACGGCGCAACACCTCAGGGGCCAGGCGAATTGATTCCTCCGGCGCGAGCTCGATCAGTCCGGCGACCGCACACGCACCGGCACGCACGTGCGCGAGTTGGCGCGCGAGCCAGTCCGGGGCGGGCCGCGAGTCCGCGTCCGTACATGCGACAAGCCCGTCGTCGAGTCCGTCCGCGAGCAGCCGCTCGGCGGCGACGTCCATCCCCACACGTCGCGCCGCGCCCGCGCCGGTCCCGGGCCCGTCGAGCAGCGCAAGCCGGAGCGAGAACCTGCTCGCGGCCTGCGCGGCGACGTCCGCGGTCCGGTCGGAGCACGCATCGAGCACGACGATGACCTCGAATTGGTCTCGGGGCACCGTCTGGGCCCCCAGCGCGGCCACGCATCCCGCGATCTGGTCTTCCTCGTCGCGCGCCGGGACGACCACGATGCTCGCTAGCGCCATGGCGCTCCTTCGGCGATCAGCGAGCTGCCGCGTTCGTAGTCCTCGTCGGTCTCGTGCGTGAGGACACCGACGATCCTCCCATCACGGCCATACCACGCGGTGAATGCGCCACCGCCGTGGTGCTCGAGCCGCGACTGGTCGAACCCGTCTCCCCAGGCCGCGTACTTGAGGACATGGGCGCCGATCGTCGACCAGAACCCGGGGACCGCATCCCAGCGCGCTTGCACCCCGGCGGCGCTGCGCCCCGCGACCTCGCCCTGGCCGAGCGCATCGCCCCAGTGCTCTACGCGCAGGGACCGACCGGCCGCCGCGTTCTCGGCGAAGGCGACGTCGCCAGCGGCGTAGAGACCGTCGTGGGTCGTGCGCATCGCGGCGTTCACTGGCACAGCACCTCCGCGCAGCTTGAGCCCCGCAGCGGCCGCGAGCTCGCCGCGCGGCGTCACGCCGGCGGCCATCACGATCACCGCAGCTTGCGTGCGGACGGTCTCGGCCCGCACCTCGAGCGAGCCATCGACGGCCACGATCTCCTCGACCTCCGCCCCGAGATTGACGTCGACGCCTTCAGACTTCAGCCAGCCGGTGATCTCCGTCGCTGCCTCGGGACCGAGGCGGGCGGCATTCGGATGCTCCTCGTCTGAGATCAGCGTCACGTCGTGGCCGCGCCGTTTGAGCGACGCAGCGATCTCGCACCCAATGAAGCCTGAGCCGATCACGACGACGGGGCCTCCGTTCCCCAGCCGTGCCGTCAACTCGCGAACATGATCGAGCGTCCGGATCACTCGGACCGCCGGGTGATCGGCGCCGGGGATGGGCAGCCGGGCCGGCTCAGCGCCGGTGGCGAGCACACAGCTCCGGTAGCGCAGCTCGCGTCCGCCGGACAGCGCCACCACGTGGTCGTCCGGGTTCAGGCTCACTGCGCGTCCGCTGAGGAGCCGGACGTCCCGCTCGTGCAGCCACGCCTCGCCCTCGATTGGCAGCTCGTCCTCGCTGGACTCTCCCCGAAGCAGCTCTTTCGTCAGGGGCGGCCGGTTGTACGGCATCCGGTGCTCGTCGGTGACGATCCCGACGGTGCCGCGCCCGCGGGCGTCCCGATAGGCCCGCGCCGCAGACAGCCCGGCGGGGCCGCCGCCCACCACGAGCAGTTCGAACTCGTCGCTCATACGCGCTCGAGCACGTCGAGCCGGTAGTCGTCGGTGCCGCCGGTTCTGACCGTCGCCAGCCACGGCTGCTCTCGCAGTGCGGTGTGAACCTGCTCGGCGTCGAGCGGTCGCTCCGGTCCGGGGGGACGCCAGTGAGTCGCGACCAGGCGACCGCCCGGGATCATCGACGACTCGAGCCGTCCGAGCGTCCGGGCGAGCTCCGCGGCGGTGAGGTAGTAGAGGATCTCGGACGCGACCACAAGGTCGAAGCGCCGGATCGGGATCGAGTCGGGGATCTCGCCGAGGATCGTGTCGACGTGCGTGGCGGCGGCGAGCCGCCGGCGGGCGGCCGCGACCGCCGTCGGGGCGCCGTCGATCGTGGTCAGCCGCTCGCAACGGGGGGCGAGCAGCTCGGTGAACACGCCGATCGACGCCCCCAGCTCGAGCGCTTCGGCAAACGGTCCGTCCCCGCAAGCCGCGAGGGTCGCCTCGTACTTGTCGCGCTCGTACTCGCTCGATGCGTATCGCCACGGATCGGGATCGACCTGGTAGCGGGCCTCGAAGTCGGCAAGTGACATCCGCACCGGATCAGCTCCCCTCGAGCGCCGCGTCGCCCAGACGCGCGAGCAGCGGGTCGAGTCGGTGCTGGAGCAGGAACACCTCGAGGTCGCGCCGGGCGCGGTCGAGTGCGCCGCCCCGCGCGAACGGCCTTGACCCACACGCACGCGCGGCTTCGTCGAGCAGCACTCGGGACGCGTCGGCGATGCCCACCCGCGCCTGCACCGCAATGTCCGGCAGCCCTTCCTCGCCGGCGTCCATGGCACGTGCCGCTCGCTCGATCCACAGGCCGATCGTCCGCTGCGCCGTGAGGATGCGGCCGGCCGCGAGGGCCTCCAGCGGCCCGCGGCCGGGCCGCGCTGCGAGTTCGTCGAGTGCTGCGCGCACGGCCGTGTCGGCCATCCCCGCCCAGCTCGCCGCGGTGCGGAGTGCGTCCCGCGAGAACCACGGTTGCGCGGCGAGCGATCCTGGCTGGCCGAATCGCGCGATCACCGGGGCGTTGCGGAACACGACCCGGTGAGATACCGACGCCCTCAGCCCATGTGACCGGAACCAGGTCGCGTCGACCTCGACGCGGCTGTCGGTGAGGTCGACCCATACCGCCAGCGGCGGACCGTCGGCGGATTGCCGGGCGAGGATCAGCGCCCGATCGAGCCCGCCGGCGCCCGAGCAGAACGTTTTCACGCCGCGCAATACATCGACTCCGTCAAGCGACTGCACGGTCGCCGGCGGCCCCTCCCCAGGAACCGGGTCACCGCCCCACACACCCGCGCGCAGCTGCCGGGCGCGCACCGCGGCGAGCTCTCGGTCTCGGACCTCGGCGGGAGCCTGCACCGCCAGGCGCTCGACCGCGTTCAGGTGCCCGTCGAAGATCCGCCCGACCGACCCGTCGGCGCGCGCCACCTGCCTGACGAGGTCGAGCTCTGCCGCCGCGGACGGGCGCGACGTTCCCGCCCGCGCATTCCACGCGAGCAACCCGGCGCGCTCGAGCAGCCCAATCGGTCCGTCGGGGAAGCCCGGCGTCGACTCGCCGTCGCGCGCGGCGGCACCGGCCTCGATCTCGGCGAGCACGTCATCCAGACCTGACGGCACCGCGTCCACCGATGCGCTCACTCCACTGGCTCCAGTTCGAGACCGGCCTCGAGCGCGTGGTCGGCAACGAGCCGCGTGTAGGCGACCGTCTCGCGCACGTCGGGTCTTCTCGCGCCCGGGCCGGTCCAGTCGTGGGCGAGCACGATCGCGCCGTCGCGCAACCTGTCCCGTGTCGCCCGGAACATGTCGGGGGCGGCGTCGCCCCGCCAGTCATGGGTGTCGACCGTCCAGCAGATGATCCGCAGCCCGTTCTCGACTGCGACCTCATCCGACCACCCCGCGGTGTCGCCCCACGGAGTCCGCCACAGCGTCGGCTGCACGCCGAGCGACCCCAGCAGGGCGAGCGCACGGTCGGTGTCTTGTCGTCCCCACTCGATCGAGCGCTGCGAGTGCCGGACATGCTCATCGCAGTGGAGACCGATGACATGACCGCCGGCGATGATCCTCGAGATCACCTCCGGGTGCGCGGCCGCACGCGACGCGATCGGAAAGAAGGTGGCGTGGGCGCCGACGGCTGCGAGCAAGTCGAGCAGGCGTGGGGTCCACTCCGGATCCGGACCGTCATCGAAGGTAAGGGCTAGCCTCGGCATCATCCTCCGTTACCCACCGACAGCGTGACGGTACCTTCCGCGCGCCCGATTCAAGTTCACGATCCGGATGGCGTTACGCCCGGCCGCCGGTCGGTGGTAAGTCCGGCGGCGTGTCAGCGGCACGCCCGGCCGTCCCCCGCCCGGGTCCGGCCGGCACGCGCCGCTTGCTGCCGGCAGTTTCAAGGCCGGGATGGGTGGCCGCGTCTCGATGGAAGTGCCGGTGTATCGCGAGCGTGCTCGCCAACCCCTTGGCTCTTCTGACTTGTAGTTCCTCCGTAACCTGCGCGTACCCAGCGATCCGGTGCATTAACAGCCGTGCGGTTATCGGATTGTCACGGAGTCCCACAATCTCGGTTCGAGCGAAGCCCCGGCATCCGGACGTACGGATTCGTACGTCGGCGGTTTCGGGCATCGAGGCCGGGGACAGACTCATGTGGAGTCGGTTCCAGCGCGGCCACGGTCACGCCGGTTCCAGCACACATGCGTCGGACGACGCCCGGGAAGCCTAGAGCGGCCCCCGCGCGGACCTCGCGTTAGTAACGCCCTAATTGGAGGTTCGATGAGTGTCACGGCTGCTCCCGCGCGCGATCTCGCGCGTCTGACTGACGAACAACTGCTTCAGATCCACTACGACGATGGCGACGCCCTGGCCCGTGAAGAGCTGGTCAAGCGCTTCATGCCGTTCGCGAGGAAACTGGCGCTTCGCTACATGCACACGACCGAGCCGGCGGCGGACCTGGTCCAGGTGGCGTGTATCGGATTGTTGAACGCGATCGACCGGTTCGAGCCTGGCCGCGGGAAGAAGTTCACGGCGTACGCGGCGCCGACGATCGTCGGTGAGCTGAAGCGACATTTCCGCGACAAGGGGTGGAGCATGCATGTCCCCCGCGATCTTCAGGAGCGGGCGCTGGCGGTCAGCCGGCACGGCGAGCGCCTCTCCTCGGAGCTAGGTCGGACGCCGACCATCGACGAGCTCTCGCGCGCGCTCGAATGCACCGCCGAGCAGACGATTGAAGCGATGGGCGCTGCCCACAACTACCACCCGATCTCGCTCGACACTCCCGTCGACCCAGATGAGGAGGAAAGCTGTCCGCTCGCGGACACGCTCGGCAGCGAGGAGGATGGATTCGAACTCGCCGACGAACGTCAAGCGCTCGTCGCCAACTGGCGAACGCTCAGCGAGACGGAGCGCCAGGTGCTCCGGCTGCGTCTCGGGCACGGGCTCACGCAACGCGAGATCAGCCGACGGATCGGCTACTCGCAGATGCACGTGTCCCGTGTGCTGCGCAAATCGCTTCTCCATCTGGAAGGAGCCGGGGAGGCAGTGACGGCGATGTGATCGGCGTTCGATCGGTGCGGCGGGCAGACCCCGCCGGCTCGTGCCGTTGGTTTGTTTGTCTCGTTCACCTGCGGTACGGGTCACGGCCGAGAGGTGGTGACGATACACACGCCGGTCGACACGGGCGCCGGGCAGGGGGCGCCGCCGTCGAGCCCGCTGCTCGAGGTCGCAAACGTGATGGTGCATCTCTACAAGGATGCGTTTGGGGCGCGGGCCGACGCGGTCACGTGCGCTGTTCTCGGGGCCGGACACGTTGGTGGTCCTGCTCGAGGACATGATGACCGGCGCCGAGCGCCAGTTGGTTGTGCTAGGCGAGCACGGGCGAGTCCGCGAGCAGCGCGCCACGAACCTCTGTGCCTGCACGGGCGGTAGCCGGCCGGCGAGTAGTCCTGCGACCTCGGCCTCGCGCTGCTTAGGTTCACGCTTGCCGCTGTCCCGACACCCGACGCCGCCCACGCAAGGGAGACACCATGGAACTAGTCGATGCCCCCGACCGGACCAGGACCGTGTTCGATCGAAAGCGAGCTCGAGGACCTGGCGGCGGTGGTCGGTGCCGCCGGCGAGCCTCCGTTCTCGCGATGGCCGGCGGAGCCAGCCCGCCGTGGGCAGCGTCGACGATCGCGACGCTCGCCAGTGCGCTTCCGCATGCCAGCCAGCGCATCGTCGAGGGACAGCAGCACATCCCCGCCGACCCCGTCGTCGCCGCGATCCTCAGCGGCTTCCTCCGGTAATCGACCGCTTAGCCGTCGATCTGCTCCTCCCCGCTGGTGGTGGGAACAGATCGGAGCGCCGTGGTGACGCGGGCGGTGCGGCCGGCCGTCCCCTGCCTGGTCCGGCCGACACGCCCCTCCCGCGGACGGCAGTCCGACACTGGTTACCCGATGGGTGCGCCGATTAACGAAGTTCATACGATCGGCGAGCTCCGTTCGCATCGGAACATGCCGGTTTAGGCAGCGCGTCGACGGGGAGACGTTTCTTAACCAGAGCCGCTCCAGGGGACGGCTCGATGCTTGCGCTCAACGACGGTGGTGAGTAACCACCGGAACGGAGGGAGCTGAAATGGCGACTGTCGACTCCACGGCCGACACCGACCTCGGCACGATTGAGACCAACATCCCGGCGCGGCTCGATCGCCTTCCCTGGTCTCGGTGGCACTGGAAGATCCTGGTCGGGCTGGGGACGGTGTGGATCCTCGACGGGCTCGAGGTGACGATTGTCGGTTCGATCGCCGGCGCGATCTCGGCGAAGGGCAGCGGCATCAACATCTCCTCCGCCGAGGTAGCCGGTTGGGCCGCGTCGATGTACGTCGCCGGCGCGTGCTTCGGGGCGCTGCTGTTCGGTCAGCTAACCGATCGGTTCGGGCGCAAGAAACTGTTCATGATCACGCTCGGGGTGTACCTGGCCGCGACGATGGCCACTGCGTTCGCGTGGACACCTCTGTTCTTCTTCGCCTGTCGTTTCGTGACCGGAATGGGCATCGGTGGCGAGTACAGCGCGATCAACTCCGCGATCGACGAGTTGATCCCCGCGCAGCACCGCGGCCGGATCGACGTCCTCATAAACGGGACGTACTGGGCGGGAGCCGCCGCGGGCGCGCTGCTGTCGGTGGCCGCGCTGCACATCTTCTCGCCGCTACTCAGCTGGCGCGTGTGCTTCGGGCTCGGGTTCGTTCTCGGAATTGCGATCCTGTTCGTTCGCCGCCACGTGCCCGAGAGCCCGCGCTGGCTGTTCATCCACGGCCGCGAGGGCGAGGCCGAGAAGATCACCCGCCAGATCGAGCACGAGGTGCAGGAGAGCACCGCCAAGCCGCTCGAGGATCCAGACCCCGAAGACAGGATCGCGATCCGGCAGCGCAAGACGATCAGCCTGCTCGAGATCGCTCGGACCGTGGTCAAGACGTATCCGAAGCGAACCGTGCTCGGGCTCGCGCTATTCATTGGACAGGCGTTCCTCTACAACTCGATCCTGTTCGGCTACGCCACGCTGCTCAGCACCTTCTTCCACGTGGCGACAGCGAATGCGCCTTACTACCTCGTCGCGTTCGCGGCCGGGAACCTGCTCGGGCCGGTGATCCTCGGCGGACTGTTCGACACCGTCGGACGCCGCCCGATGATCGCGGGCACCTACATCCTGTCCGGCGTGCTGCTGCTGGTGACCGGCTACCTGTTCGAGCAGCACCAGCTAACCGCCGCGACGCTCACGATCGCGTGGTCGGTCGTCTTCTTCTTCGCCTCGGCGGGGGTCAGCGCCGCATACCTGACCGTCTCGGAGATCTTCCCGTTGGAGACCCGCGCGCTCTGCATCGCGTTGTTCTACGCGGTAGGCACGGGCCTCGGCGGGATCATCGGTCCGCAGCTGTTCGCACCGATGGTCGCGACCGGCAAGGCGTCCGAGGTGTTCAAGGCGCTGGCGATCGGCGCGTTCTTGATGATCGTCGGTGGCGTGACCGAGATCGTGTTCGGCGTGGACGCCGAGCGGCGCGGGCTCGAGTCGATCGCCAAGCCGCTGACCGCGATCACCTCGGCCGCGCGGGGAGGCGTAGCGCGCGCCGGCTCCGCCGCGCGGCGGCGCTCGTCCTCCCCCATCCGAGCGTCCGAGACGAGCTAGTCGTCGCGATCTGGCTCGCGCGTCGGATCCGGGACGGTCGGGGCCGGGGGGTCGTCCACCCCGGGTACGTCCGCGGGCTCGCTCGGATCCGCCGGTGTGCCGGGATCGGGGTCGATCGGCACGGCCGGCTCGTTCGGCGCCGGGGATGTGGGGGGCTCGTCCGGCTGAGGGACCTTCAGTTCAAGCGCGGGCATATCAGTCCTCATCCTCACAATCGGTGTCATCGGGATCGCCTACCCTCAAGGGCCTCAGCCGATTCACGACGTGGGCGTACAAGTCTTGCTTCCACGCTCCGCGGGCGGCTTTCCGGCCACCGCTTAGTGGCGCTCGACGGCGGCTCTAGGATCTGTTCGTGGCTGTCGAACGCCCGGTGTCCGAAACGGCTGATCGACGAGCAGCGGCCGGGGACTCGTGCTCGCGCCGGTGGGTCGAGCAGCTGCAACTTGACCATCCGCACTATGACGAGGCGGTCGCAAGGCTCCACGACGTCCTGCGTCGGGCGGCGCTACACGAGCTGCGCCGTCGCAGCTCGCTCGGGCCACGATTGGCCGGCCCCGAGCTCGACGACGTGATCGAGCTGCGTGGCGAGGATCCAAGCGAGCGCTTCCCCGGGACGGCGATCCACCTGCGCGTGTGCTCGGGCTGTCGCGCGGATCACGACGGGGTGCTCGAGGCCGCTCGGCGCTTCGGCGACATCGGTCCTGATGCGGAGTAGCGCGGTACGACACGACGGGGGCGAGGGCACTGACGTGATGCCATGAGCGGACGCTTGCTGTCGGTAAACGTCGGAGGCCCGCGCGAGGTGCAGTGGGAGGGGAAGACCGTCCGGACCGCGATCTGGAAGGAGCCCGTGGACGGCCCGCGGATGGTCCGACACATCAACATCGACGGCGACGATCAGGCGGACCGCCTCGCCCACGGCGGCGAGCATCGCGCCGTGTTCGTCTATCAGATCGATTCCTACCGATATTGGGAGCGGGAGCTCGGACGCGACGACTTCACCTACGGACAATTCGGCGAGAACTTCACCGTCGAAGGCCTCCCGGACGACGAGGTGTGCATCGGTGACCACTACCGCATCGGCGAGGCTTTGTTCGAAGTCACCCAGCCCCGCGTCACCTGCTACCGCGTCGGCATCCGCATGAACAATCCGGCGATGCCGACACTGCTCGTCTCGCACCACCGGCCGGGGTTCTATTTCCGTGTGCTGGAGGAGGGCAGCGTCCAGGCCGGCGACCAGATCGACAAGATCGCCGACGGACCAGAGCGGCTAACGGTGGCGGCGGTCGACGGGCTCCTGTATCTCCCGCACAAGAGCCGGGCGCTGATCGAACGCGCGCTTCGTGTGCCGGCGCTGAGCCAAGGTTGGCAGGGAAGCTTTCGCGAGCTTCTCGACAAGGCCGACCGCGGCGCCTCAACCGCACCTGCCTGGAGCGGGTTTCAGCCGTTGCGCGTCGCCGAGGTCCGTCGCGAGAGCTCGACCATCAAATCGTTCCTCCTCGTGCCGACCGACGACGCGGCGCCGAAGCCGGTCGCGGCACCCGGCCAATACCTCACGTTGCGGGTGCGTCCGAGCGACGGGGGGCCGCCACTGGTCCGCAGCTACTCGCTGTCGGACATCGCCGACGAGCGTGGGTACCGGATCAGCGTCAAGCGCGACGGCGCGGCCAGTCGCTACCTGCACGACCGGGTCGCCGTCGGCGACGTCCTCGACGTCGCGGCTCCTCGCGGAAACTTCCTGCTCCGCGAAGGGACGCGTCCGGTCGTGCTCCTGAGCGCCGGCGTGGGAGCGACGCCGGTCCTCGCGATGCTGCACGCGTTGGTCGGAGAGCACACCAAGCGTCCGGTGTGGTGGCTGCACGGCGCCCGCAACCACGATGAGGAGGCCTTCGGCGACGAGGTCGACGAATTGCTCGCCGAGCTTCCCGGCAGCCACCGTATCGTCGCCTTCAGTCAGCCCACAGACGGGGACGCACCCGACCACGACGTCAAGGGCCGGCTCGACCTCACGGTCATCGAAGGCGCCGGCGTCCCGAAGGACGCCGATTACTACCTCTGCGGACCTGACGGTTTCATGCACGCGATGGGCGCCGCCCTCGCTTCCTGGGGAATCACTCACGACCGGATAGCCACCGAGGTGTTCGGCGCCATCGCCGTCCACCGCTCCGGAATCGTGTGTGCCGGCGCCCGGGCACCGCACATTCCAGATGGTCCACCGGGCACCGGACCGAGCGTGACGTTCTCGCGCAGCAACCTCTCCGTGTCATGGGACGACCGATTCCCGAGCCTGCTCGACTTCGCCGAAGCGTGCGACGTGCCGGTCGCTTTCGGCTGTCGCAACGGGACGTGTCACAGCTGCGAGAGCGGCCTGCTCGCCGGCGAGGTCACGTACTTCATCGAACCACTGGAACCGCCACCCGAAGGCCGAGTGCTCGTGTGCAGCACCCGGCCGGATTCAGAGCTGACGCTCGATCTCTGAGCCCGTGCCGGCTCGGCAGATCGCCGAATCCCGGCTATAGTCGCCCCGCATGAGGAACCACATCGCACGACGCCTAGGACTCGCAGTCCTCGTAATGACACCCCTGCTCGCGCTCATCGGTACGACCGGATCAGCCAGCGGCTACACGACCCAGTACTGCTCCCAGGTTCCGATCGTGTATGGGACTCCGCCCTGGGGCTTCAACACGGGCGCGCCGATCAGCGGAGCGACCGGCAGCTACGCTCGCGGCCACGGTGACATCAATCTCGATGCCAACACCGTGTCCGGGATCCTCTGCCAGGTCTTCCGTGTCCGCAACCAGCCCGATCGCCTGATCGTCATGACGGTCGAGCACCACCTGGTCTACCACTCGCACACCGCGCAGATGTGGGGTTACCCGGGGAACATCATGAAGATTGTCGTCCGGGTACAGAGCAGCACGGACCCCAGGTGCAGGGTCGGGACCAAAGGCAACGTCACGCTGTTCGCGAGCTACAACGGCGTGCGGAGTGACAGCGTCCAGTTCTTCTTCCCGCCCGCCTGCAAGGACCACAGCCACCTGTATCACGGGCCGCAGGTCAATAACCAGGTCCCGCCGCTCTAGCCGACAAGCCATGCCTACGAGCCTACGCAGGATCGCTCAGGAGGATGTTGTCAGCGAGGAGCGCAGCGACCCTGGATCCGCCGAGCGGAGAGAGGTGTTTGCGGGCTTCGGGGGTCCGGACTCGATGAGGAGCGGTTGGAGGTCAGCGACGAGCTGTTGGACACGTTGCTTTCGGGCGCGAGGACGGCTGAGAGATCGCGGGCCCGGTCAGGCTGCTGGGGCAGCTCACTCGGCGGCTGTTGAACCGGGCGTTGGAGGCGGAGCTGAGCGATCTCTGGGCTATGAGGCCGGTGAGTCGCCGCCCGGTGTCTCTTTTTATGCTAGGAACGGGTAGCCGGGCTAGACGATCCTGACCGATCAGTGGCCGCTTCGTTCCGCTCCCCGCGCGATCTCAAGGGCTCGTTTGCGCCGCAGATCGTGCGCAAGGTCAGACCCGGTGGGTCGGGTTCGAGACCGGGTGATCAGTCTGTATGCCCGCGGTCTGTCTGTCCGCGAGATTCCGGGGCACCTGGCCTAGATCTACGGCACCGAGGTCTCGCCTGACCTGATCTCGAAGATCACCGATTCTGTCCTGGCCGTCGCCTAGTCGTCGCAGTTCCGCCCTCTTTAGCTCGTCTTCCCGATCGTCTACCTCGACGCGCTGGTGTTGTAGATCCTCGACTCGCTCTCTGTCTAGTTCCTATCGTTCTTCGTCGCGCTGGGCGTAACCTGACGGCGAGCGCGACGTTCTCGGCCTGTAGTTCCAGCAGACCGAAGGCGCGTAGTTCTGGCTGCTCTTCGTCACCGACCTGTAGACCCGCGGCGTCGCTGACTTCCTGTTCGTCTTCGTCGTCCGGCTCATCTGTTTCCCGGAGGCGATCGTTGCAGTCTTTCCCTCTCTCTTTCTTTCATACCTGCCTTATGTTCCAGGTTCGCTCCAGCATGCGGTTCGTGTCCTACTAGGACCGCTAGCCGCTCGCCGCCGACCTGCGCTGGATCTACTCCGCCGTCGTCGCCTAGCTCTCAGCCGTCGAGCTCCAGGCGTTCGCGTATATATGAGATCACCGCTTCCCGATGATCTCTGCCAGTTGTCGGGCTCTGGTAGGAGTTGACGCCGTTCCTGGCCTTCCCCGCCTAGTTGCCGGTGATCTACTCGACTTACTCGATCGTAGCCCTGTACCGTCAGCTGCGCTAGTTTATCAAGACTCGCGGGCTCTTCCCTACCGAGGTCTCAGCTCGCTAGCTCATCTACCTCGCCATCCAGTAGGCCGAGTCGTAGTGGTAGCTCTTGTTTCTCTGGCCGTCTTCTCTCGCCTCTTTCTATATCTATTCTTGTTCCGCTTTCCTGACAGTGCTATTTGTCTTTCTCTTCTTTTCTCTTCTTTAGTTACCTTTTCCTTTTTTCAGTCAGTTTTCACGGTAGAACTGACACCTTTCTTCGAGATCAGGTCCGGCGAGATCTCGGTGCAGTAGATTTCGGCCAGGTGTCAATGAATCTCGCGGACCGTCAGACTTCGGGCATACAGACTGATCACTCAGTCGTCGAATTCGATTCATTTTTTCTGACGCTGCGGACGATCTGCGGCTCAAAGTGCCCTTGCGATCTCGCTGGGAGCTTATCCGTAGCTGTCTCTGTTCTTTTAGTATCGTCTTGCCCTTCTTCCCGTTCCTATCTTTCCTCTCTCCATCTTTCTTCTTCTCACCTTTCTCATAGCCCAGTTTCTCTCTCAGCTCCTTCTCCTTCTCCCTGTTCTACAGCCTTCTCTTTAGCTTCCCCAGCAGCCCTTTCTTTCTCTCTATCTCTTCAGCCGTCCTCGCGCCCGTAAGCTACTCTTCCTACAGCTCGTCTCTGACCTTTAATCGCTCCTCATCTATTCAGTATCACCCCGCCACCCCGCACACACCTCTCTCCGCTCGGCGGATCCAGAGTCACAGCGGCCGCCCCGCGAGCCCGCGGTAGCTGCTCCACCCGTGGGTGGAGGCGAAAGATCCATCCCAGAGCCGATGACAGCGCGTCGTTCGGGGCGTACGGTGCAAATGCGAAGCACCGACACCGCACCCACCACTCCACCGAACGACATGCAGACACTCAAAACCGTCATCGCCATCGCGTGGCTCGTCTTCTGGGGCTACTGGCTCGTCTCCGCCGCCGGCGCGAAGTCAAGCGTCAAGCGGAGGGGATGGCGACCCCTTGCCGGCATCAGCGTGTTGGCCGTCTTTCTGCTCACTCGCGTCATCAAGGGCGGGGGCTTCGTCGTCCACAGCCCGATCCTCGGCGCGATCGGCGCCGTGGTGTTCGCGTGCGGCATCGCGCTGGCGGTCTGGGCTCGGGTCTACCTCGGGAGCAACTGGGGGATGCCGATGAGTCAGAGAGTCGAGCCGGAGCTCATCACATCAGGGCCGTACCGATTCGTTCGCCACCCGATCTACACGGGGATCCTGTTCGGGCTACTCGGGACTGCGCTAGCGACCAACCTGCTCGGGCTGATCCTCGTCGCGGCCCTGGGCGCGTACTTCTACTTCTCGGCAACCGTCGAGGAGAGGAATCTCACGGCGACATTCCCCACCGCCTACCCAGCGTACCGGGCGAGCACGAAGATGCTCATCCCGTTTGTTCTCTGACCGGCGCTCGAGCCACGAGTACGTCGGGAGAGCTCGCGTCGTATTCCGGGATCCAGCCGGTACCACGACCGTCCGGATCCCGGCCGACGCGGCGACGGACCGCGATCGAGAGGTCCCGTTTGAGGGCCGCAAGCGGCGACGCCAGGTGGTTGCTGACGCCGCGCTGGCGCGAGGCAAGGACCACCTGGCTCGCTCGCGGCCGGCGTGAGCGTTCGTATAGGGCAAGGGCCGTGCCCGGGTCATCCGGTTCCGCCGCGATCGCCGCCGCGAGCACAACGCCATCCTCGATCGCCTGACATGCCCCCTGCCCGAGGTATGGCAACATCGGGTGTGCCGCGTCGCCGAGGATCGTGACACGACCCCGGGTCCACTGCGGGACGGGGTCCCGGTCGTAGAGGGCCCACTTGTACCAGACCTCTCCAGCCGAGAAGATCCGCAGCAGCGATTCGTGCCAGCCGCGGTAGCGCTCGAGAACCTCGTCGCGCTCGCACCGGGTCACCCAGGACTCGTGCCGATAGGCCTCGTCGTCGTAGTGGCAGACGACGTTGATCAGTTCGTCGCGCCGCACGGGGTAGAGGACGATCGTGCCGTGAGGCCCGAGCCACTGGACGTTCTCCGCCGGAGGTGGTCCGCCGGGCACCGCGTTGACCGGAACCACGCTGCGGTAGCAGATCTTGCCGGTGAACCGCGGAGCGTCCGGGCCGAACAGCGACGTTCGCACGACGGAGTGGATCCCGTCGGCGCCGATGATCACGTCGGCCTCGACCTTGCTGCCGTCCGCGAACCTCGCCACCGCGGCCTGGCCGTCCGGCTCGACTTCGGTGCAGCGTGCGCCGAGCGTGACGATGTCGCTCGGCAGCGACTGCGCTAGCACGTCAAGCAGGTCCGCGCGATGGGCAGTCGCGCCGGCGGCGCCGAACAGGACCGCCTGCTGGTCCCGGCTCGTCTTCGAGATCGCGCGGCCGGTCTTCCAGTTGCGCGTCACGGCCCAGTCCCAGCGACCGGCGATCCCGCGAACGTCGTCCTCGAGTCCGAGCGATCGCAGTGCCTTCATCGCATTCGGGCCGAGCGCGACTCCGGCTCCGATCTCGCGCAGTTCGGGCGCCGCTTCGTAGATTGCGACCTCGATGCCGCGCCGGCAAAGCGCGCGCGCCGCGTTCAGGCCGCCGATGCCACCGCCGATGATCGCGACACGCGTCATCCAGACGCGACTGTACTGCGGTGGCTATCGCGCGGCCCCGTTACCGGGCGCCGTCGCTGCTGCGCCCGCTGCGAGGGGGGTATGGATCAGCTCTAGAACCGCGCCGGCGCCAGCGTGTAGGTCGGATGCGATCCGGCCGTTGTCCACGAGTATCGCCATCGGCGTGCCGTGGGCCTCGAAAGCGCGCATCGCCTGAGCGTCCTCGTCGAGCAGCACCGTCGACCGGATCGCCTGCTCGCGCATCTGCTCGGCGTCGCCGGCACTGATCACGACGAGCCGCGGCGCCCCGGCCGGGGGACGCTGCTCGAACGCCTGGATCAGCGGCAGCATCTGCCGGCAGAACCCGCAGTTCGGGCTCCAGAACAGCGCGACGATCGGTTCTTTGTATAGGTCCGCGAGTGCCACCTCGTTGCCGGCGAGGTCGCCGAGGACCAGCGCGGGGGCGGGCTCGCCGATCCGAGCAGTCACCTCAGACGCGGCCGCGACCAGGGCCGCGATCGCGTGCGCTCCGGCGACGGTCCGGCTCGCGATCGTCGCCTCCGGCGCGATGAGCACGGCCATCGGCGTTCCGTACGTTTTGTAGGCATCGGCCGCTAGCTCGCCGAGTTCGTCGAGCAGCATGAGATCGAGTCCGTGCTCGCGCGCAGTGCGCTCGTTCCGGCCGCGCTCGCCGCGTGCGATCACAGCGATCGTGAGGCGGTCCTCGTATTGGCGCTGCCAGCCGGCAAGCTTCGGCAGCAGGGCCTCGCACGGTACGCACCCGGCCGCGGAGAAGACGAGCAGAACCGGCCGCGCCTCGGCCAGCAGCGAGGACAGCGACCACCGCCGGCCATCGACGGCGTCGAGCTCGAAATCCGGAGCGGGCACGCCCACCGGGAGCCCGGCGTCCGGCAGATCCGCGACCGGCGACGCGCTCGCCAGCGTGCGCCCGTTCTGCGCGAGCAGTTGCCGCGAGAACCAGACCAGAGACACGACCAGCGCGAGGATCGCGACGCCGGCGATCGCCGCCACAATCCACGGGGCGCTCGCCTTGGCGATCCAGCCGGTCGCGCTCACCCCCGGGTTGTTCCAGCCGGCGGCGGCGACAAACGCGGCGCACGCGAACAGCGCCACGTTGCGCGCCACCGTTCCCCGGCCGACGGGCCGGCTGCGAACCTGCCCGAAGCAGTGACAGTCGGGCGCCTGCCCGCGTGCGAGCGACCTCGCGATCGCCACGGTGAATGCCGCCAGCAACACGCCGGCGCCGAGTGCCCCGAAGCGCGCCGTCACGCTCGGGACGAGCGCGACTCCGACCGCGATCTCCAGCGCGGGCAGCCACGTCGCCACCGTGCCGGCCATCCGCGTGTCCAGTCCAAACTCCACGGCGGCCGCTCGCGTTCCCGCGCGGTCGAGCAGCTTGGTGCATCCAGCGGTTACGAACACCGCCGCCAGCCCCATGCGGCACGCGAGCAAGACAGCGCCCATCGCAGCTCGGGATCCTAACCCCGTCCCGGATGGCCGGTCAAACGGCCATCCGGTACCTACTTGTTACTTCGGACTCGGTCTCACCACGAGCGCACTCCCGCCCCCGAGCCGGACCGGCTCGGCGATCGCCTCAGCCCGGCCGTGGCCGAGCATCTGCAGGGCGGTCGCGTCGCCGGGGTAGTTGTCGAGCGGGAGGATCGGCCCGGTGGCGAGGGAGAACTTCTCGCCGTACTGGCTGGTGAGCTGCTGCGCCAGCGCGCTGTTGTAGAAGTCCGGCTCGGCCTCCGAGGTGTTCGACGACGAGTTCGTCTGGCTCACCCGCGGCGCCGCGAGCGCGGCCGGGAGGCTCATGCCGAAGTCCACGTGGTTGATGAGGATCTGGACGACGGTGGTGATGATCGTCGAGCCGCCGGCGGCGCCGATCGCGAACACGGGGCGGCCGTCGCGAAGCGCGATGACCGGGCCCATGCTGGACCGCGGCTCCTTGCCCGCCGCCGGCAGGTTCGGGTCATACGCGCCGGGCGAGGGCGGGGCGAAATCGAAGTCGGTCAGCTCGTCGTTCAGCAGGAAGCCGTAACCCGGGACGACCTGGCCGCTGCCGCCGAAGAAGTTGATCGTATTCGTGTAGGCGACGATGTCACCCCACTTGTCCTCGGTGACAATGTTGTTCGTGTGGTGCGCCTCGGGGGATGCGGACGAGGCCTGGGTCGACGCGGCGGTGCTGCCGCAGCCGTTGAACGGGGCGAACGGCGAGCCGGGCGCGACGGGTGAAGTGCTCGCGGTGCTGCCGATCAGGCAGCGGCGTTCTGCCGCGAATGCGGGATCAAGCAGACCGGACAACGGCACATTGACGAAGTCAGGGTCACCGACGTACGCGTTGCGATCGGCGTAGGCGAGGCGGGACGCCTCGAGGTACTGGAACAGAGCCTGGACGCGGGGCTCGGAGCCGAGCGAGTACCCGTTGAGGATGTTGAGGATCTCACCCTCGGTCGAGCCGCCGCTCGACGGCGGCGCCATCCCGTACACGTTCAAACCGCGGTAGGTCACCCGAGTCGGCGCGAGGATCCGGGTGCGGTACGACTGCAGATCGTTCATCGCCATGATCCCGGGGTTCGTGACGACCGTCTGCCCCGGTGTGAGCACGGGATGGTCGTCGGCCTGGACGATCGCCTGGCCGATCGGTCCGTCGTACAGAGCCGACGGCCCGCGGCGAGCGATCAGCTCATAGGTGTGGGCGAGGTCGGGGTTGCGCAGCCACGTCCCGATCGGCAGCGGATTCCCTGATGGCGTGAGCAGGAGCGAGCGGCTCGCCGGGTACGCCTGGAGCGTCGACAGGCCTGACTGCTCGAGTTGGTTGAAGTCGAAGTTGACCGCGAAACCGTGTTTGGCCAGGCGGATCGCCGGTTGCAGGTCGTCGCTGAGCGAGAGCCGGCCCAACTTGCGCACGGCCGTCGCCCACGTCGCGAGGTTTCCCGGTACGCCGGTCGACAGCGGCTGGTCGGAGGCGGCGGTGTAGTTCATCGGCTGACCGGTCGTCGGGTCGACGAACAGCGTCGACGTGCACGCCGAGGGACAGGTCTCGCGGCCGTCGATCGTCGTGACCGTATGCGTTCGCGCGTTGTAGATGACCATGAAGCCACCGCCGCCCGGACCGGCTACGAACGGCACCGTCACCCCGAGGGCGCTGGCGGTTGCGACGGCCGCGTCGACGGCATTGCCACCCTCACGGAGCGCGTCGATGCCGGCCCGGCTGGCGCCGACATCCATAGATGCGACGGCGCCGCCGCTACCGACCGCGAGCGGCTCTTTCGGGTATTGCGCTCGGTGGCGCCCGGCGGACGGCGCTTGGTGACGCGCGGCCGACGCGCCGGCCGATGCACCGGCCGGTAGTGCGACAAACACGGCAGCGCAGAACACGCTGACGACAGTTGCGATTCGGCTATGACCCATGAACACCCACCTCCGAGCGACCTTCAGAACACTTGAACCTTTCCCACGGCAGGCGGGTCAGAAACCACAGGATGCGCCGCTCGCCGTCGCGACTTGCCGGGCGTGAACCGCCCGGCCCGCGCTCAGAACAGCGGCTCGGACTCGCGGTACAGCGGTTCGACGCCGGCGGCTGCGAGCAACTCGCAGTATCCGATCACGTAGTCGAGCGGGCGCTCCATCGCCGCGGCGTGGCGTGAGGCGCTCGGTCTTCGACAGCGAGCCGCTTAGCCGGTAGGCGTCGAGCGACAGCTCGTCGGGTCCGGCGCCCATGTACACGGTCCCCGGCAGGTAGCCGCCCGTGAACCGCACGGTCGGGCCTTGGCCTGCGCCGGCGTTGCTGGTGGTCGTAGTGGTCTGGGTGCGTTGGGTGGCGCCGCAGCCGGCGAGAACCAGAACCAGCGCGACGGCGCATCCGAGCCTGCCGATCACAACGGCCGACGATGCGCCGCGCGCTGGTTGAACGCGTGACTACGGCAGCGGGCTCGAGCCCTTGTGCACGACGGTGATCGTGCCCGAGCTCTCGGGGTGGAGGCTGCCCGGCGCGTAACGCCGCGTCCAGAGGCGGCTCCAGCGCCATTTGCGGTATCTGGCGCTGACGATCAAGGAATCCGTCGCCTTTGTTCAGGGTAGGTCGCGCCACACGCCGTTACGCTTGACGTATGTGCCGAAACATCCGAACGCTCCACAACTTCGATCCGCCCGCCACCGACGACGAGGTCCGCGCCGCGGCGCTCCAGTACGTGCGCAAGATCAGCGGCTTTACGAAGCCGTCGCGCGCCAACGAGGAGGCCTTCGCGCGCGCGATTGACGCCGTCGCGCACGCGTCCATGCACCTGCTCCACGATCTGTCCACGACCGCGCCGGCCAAGAATCGAGAGGCCGAAGCGGCCAAGGCGCGCGCCCGGTCCGCACAGCGCTACGCGGCCTGAGTCGGGGTCGCGGTCGGCACGCCGACGGATGCGAACATACCCCGGGTAGCGCCCGCGATCTCGATCACGGCGTCCCGTGAGCTGCGGCTGACGCCCGCGCCGTTGATGAAGCCGTGGATGAAGCCCGGGAACCGCCGCAGCGTGGCGGGCGTGCCGGCGGCGCGCAGCGCGTCGACGTAGGCTTCGCCCTCGTCGCGGAGGGGGTCGAACGCGGCGGTGACGACGAACGCCGGCGCGAGCCCGGACAGGTCGGCGGCGAGCAGCGGGGACGCCCGCGGATCGCTTGCCTGCGTACGGTCGGCGCCGAGGTATTGATCCTCGAACCAGTTCATCTCGGCGTCGGTGAGGAGGAAGCCCTCGGCGAACAGGTCGCGGGAACGGCGCCGGACGGTGAAGTCGGTCACGGGGTAGATCAGCAGTTGGAGGACGGGCGCAGGGCCGCCGTCGTGCGCGGCGACCTGCGAGACCACCGCGGCCAGGTTCGCCCCGGCGCTGTCCCCGCCGACGCCGACCCGGCTCGGATCGGCACCCAGCCGCTCGGCGTTCGCGTATGCCCAGCGGAGCGCGGTGCGCGCGTCGTCGACCGCGGCGGGAAAGGGGTGCTCGGGCGCCAGGCGGTAGTCGATCGCGAGCACGTGCGCGCCGGCGTGACGGCAGAGGATCCGGCACACGCCGTCGTGTGTGTCCAGGTCGCCGTAGAGGAAGCCACCGCCGTGGTAGTAGACGAGCAGCGGATGCGGGCCGCCAGGCTCGGGGGGTCTGTAGTGCCGCGCCCAGAGTCCGGTCGCGCCGTCGATCTCGAGGTCCTGCACGGCACGGACGGCGAGTGGTTTCCCTCCGAACACGGCGGTGAGCCGGCGCCGCGCCTCGCGCGCGTCGGCCGGCGACATGGTCTCGAGTGGCGGCTCCTTGCGGCGGGCGAGTACGGCGAGCACGAGTTGCACCTCGGGCGCGAGCGTCTCGCCATCGACTACGACCGGCGGCTTGCCGGACAGGCGGATCTTCAGGCTGGACGGGAGCGCGTCGAGCGCTTGCGCCGCGCGCTGCTGCACGCGGGCGCTCATCTTGGACGGCACGGTGGAGGGCACGCGGCGATGCTATCCGCCGCGTGCCCGTGCCGGCTCAACTCACCGCGGAGCGCGAGAACACCCGGATCGAGATCGCGGTCAGAGCGGCCGCGAACACCGCGACGACCGCGAGGCTGAGCCACGCCTCGGTGGTCACGTTGCTCATGCCCCAGATGTCGTGGAGTCCCTTGCCTGACGGGTCCACGAACGCGTAGCGCATCAGCGCGAGCGCGTGGGTCAGCGGCAGGAACTTCGCGATCGTGGACAGCGCGCCCGGCATCGCGCCGATCGGGAACAGCGCTCCCGCGAGGAAGAACGGCAGGATCGCGACCGCGGGGACCGCGCCGACGTACTCCTCCTGCTTGCCGATGCGGCTGGCGAGGGTCTCGGCGACCCCGTACATGAACACCACGAACAGCAACGTGGCGCCGGCGAACCACGCGACGCCGTCCGCGGTGATGTGGAACACCCCGCCTCGCAGCGCCGACAGGCCGATCAACACGACGACCTGGAGCGCCGACAGGACGAGCGCGACCGCGAGGTTCCCGAGCACCAGATAGGCGCGCGGCACCGGGGCCGCGAGCAACTCTCGCTGGGCGCCGCTGAGGCGATCGACGATCACGCTCAGCCCGGCGAAGATGCAGCTGAGCGGCACGACGAGGCCCACCGCCCCGACGCCGACGAACGCCTCGTAGTCGATGCCCGAGTGCAGCCCCCCGGTCGCGACCTTGAGTGCCGGAGCGACGACCAGCGCCAGCAGCGCCGGGCCGATCAACGGCACAAAGATCTGCCTCGGGTTACTGGCGGTGAGCGCCGCGCGCCGGCGCGCGAGCGTGGCGAGTGCGCTCGTCGGGCGTGCGCGGCGTGGCGCCTTGAGGGTTACGGGTACGGATTCGGCTATGGCTGACATGTGTGTGTCACTCCTTGGTTCTGTGGGTTCTGTGGGTTCTTGGGTTCAGCGCGTTCACGCGGCCTCGCGGAGGGCCCCGCCCGTCAGTTGCAGGTAGACGTCGTCGAGGTTCGGGGCCCGCGTGGCGATCTCGGACGCGCGCAGGTGCTCTGAGTCGATCGCGGCCAGCGCCTCGGTGGCCGCATGCCTGTGAAGCGGCACCGTTATCCGCGCCCCGATCGCGAACGCGTCATCGGCTGCGATGCCCCGGTCGCGCAGGCTCCCCAGCGCGCGCTCGGCGCTGCCATCGACCCGGAACTCGAGGATCTCGCGGCCGAGCCGGGCGAGCAGCGCCTTTGGGCTGTCGAGAGCGACCAACGCGCCCTCGTGCATGATCGCCACCCGGTCGCACAGGCGCTGCGCCTCGTCGAGGTAGTGCGTCGTGACCAGGATCGTGAGCTCCTCACGCGTCCGCAAGCCGCCGATCACGTCGAGCAACTCGTGGCGGATGCGGGGGTCGAGCCCCACGGTCGGTTCGTCGAGGAACAGGACCTGGGGCTCCGAGCAGAGGGCGCGTGCGATCTCCAGGCGCCGGCGTTCGCCGCCGCTGTAAGTGTGGACGGCGCGGTCGATCGGTCGCGACAGCCCGAGCGCTTCGATCAGCTCGCTCGTGCGGAGCTTGGCTTTCTGTGCCGGTACGCCCCAGAGCTTCGTGTGGAGCTCGAGGTTGGCGCGGCCCGTGAGGCCGCGGTCGACGACCGCCTCCTGGAAGACGACGCTCGACACGCTCCTGGCCAAGAGCGGCGACTTCGCAACATCGTGGCCGGCGAGCCGGGCCGTCCCGGCGGTCGGGACGATTGTCGTGGTCAGCATTCCAACGGTGGTCGACTTGCCGGCGCCGTTCGGGCCGAGCAGCCCGAACACCTCGCCCTCGGCTACCTCGAAGTCGATTCCCCTGACGGCCTCGACTCCGCCCGGGTATGTCTTGCGGAGATGGTGTGCCTCGATGGCATGCATGTTCAGTTCCTCCTGTCACTTCCGTGGTGTCTGGTACGTCACCCCTTTGACGAACGCAGACGAGAGGATGTGACCGATGGAAGCGACCGAGGAGTTCGAGCAGAACCGGGATCATCTACGGGCAGTGGCGCAGCGGATGCTGGGCTCAGCCGCCGAGGCGGACGACGCCGTGCAGGAGGCGTGGCTCCGGTTCAGCCGCTCTGACACGGCTGAGGTCGAGAACATGCGAGCGTGGCTGACGACGGTGGTCAGCCGCATCTGCCTGGACATGCTCCGGGCTCGCCAGACGCGCCGCGAGGATCTCGTCGACGAGTGGTCAGGTCAGCCGGTCGTCGCCATGTTCGAGGACCGCGCGGGCGATCCCGAGCACGAGGCGCTGCTCGCCGACAGCGTCGGGGTGGCGCTGATGGTCGTCCTCGACACGCTCGCGCCGGCCGAGCGGCTCGCGTTCGTCCTGCACGACATGTTCGGTGTCCCGTTCGACGAGATCGGTCCGATCATCGGCCGCAACGCCGGTGCGGCGCGCCAGCTCGCTTCCCGTGCGCGCCGGCGCGTTCGGGGGGCGGACGCGCCCGATGCGGCGACGCTTGGGCAGCAGCGGAAGGTCGTGGATGCGTTCCTGGCCGCGTCGCGGGAGGGGGACTTCGAGGCGCTGCTCGAGGTGCTCGATCCCGACGTCGTGTTCCGGGCCGAGGCGGGCGCCGCCGGGCCGCTCGTCCCCGCCTCGGTGCGCGGTGCCGAAGGCGTCGCGACCATCGTGCTGGAGCGCGGCGCGCCGTTCGCTCACCTCGGGCGACCCGCACTCGTCAACGGCAAGCCGGGTGCGATTGTGTCTCTGCCGGACCGGGTGGTGTCGGTGGTCGCGTTTACGATCGTCGGCGACCGCGTCACCGAGATGGACCTACTGGTCGACCCGGTCAAGCTCCAGAACGTGCAGGTGCGAGGCGCTTGAGCGCAGCGCGGACGCACCCCGGCTCGTCGAGCCACGGAAAGTGGCCGGCCGCGGGGATCACCTTCAGGAACGCGTGCGGCGAGAGGTCGGCGGTGGCGCGGGCGGCCTGGCCCCACGGCATCGGGCTGGCTGCGCCGGCGACCACGCCGTAGGGCATCTCGGTGTCGGCCAGCGCGGCGGCGACCCGGTCGGTGTCCGCCGCGACGTCGTTGATGAGACCGGAGTAGGCCTCGACCGAGAGCCGGATCGGCGGCATCGGCGGGACGTCCTCGGGGTCGGGGAAGTACGCGGGCCACACCAGCCGCAGCGACTCGAGGAAGTCCTCGGCCGTTCCCTCCCCGGACATCGCGCGGTCGTCGAGCTCGCGGTGGCGTGCGCGGTCCGCGCGTGGCGTTCGCGCCCCCATCTCGGCCTCGAATGCGGCCATGCCGCCGTCCCCGACCACCCCGAGCGGATCGACCGCGAGCGCGGCGAGCACCCGGTCCGGACGGGCAGTCACGAGACGGAGCGCGAGTTGCCCTCCCCACGAATGGCCGACGACGAGCGCTTGCTCCCATTGGAGCGCGTCGAGCACGGCGATCGCGTCGTCGACCGCCTGCGCGACCGTGAACGGCCCTTCCAGGGTTGAGGGCTCGAGTCCCCGCTGCTGGTACGCCGCCACGCGGAAATCTGTGGCGAGCTCGTCGCCGAGCTCGTCCAGATACTCGAAGCTCAGGCCGGGACCGCCGTGCAGGAGCAGCGTGCGAGGGCCGTCGCCGGTGAGCCAGCCGCCGAGCTCGCCGCCGGCCGCGGCGACGGTAAATGTCTCGCGCCCGTTCACGGGGCGCAGCCTACGCTCTCTAGCCGCTGGTCTGGCTGAGATACTGGGCGTGATGGGGCGGCAGCAGCCTGTTCGACGCCTCGGGGTTCTCCAGCAGGCGCCCCGGTCGTCGATGCGGTATCGCCGGAGGACGGCGCGGCGCCGGCGCGTGGTGGCGCTGGCGGTGTTCCTGGTCGCGGCGGCCGTGGTCGCCGCCGCCGTGCTGCTCGTGGTCCGCTCGCTGCGGACGGATACGCATGGGGCGCACGTGGTCCGGTTCACGATCAACAGTCCGCTTGTGCACCAATCGCTACCGGTCGTCGCCGTCGTCCCCGCGGGCGCGAGCGCGGGACCGCGCCCCGTGCTGATCTTTCTCCACGGGAAGGGACAGGACGAGAACTCAAATCTCGACGACGCGTTCTACACGGCACTCGCGCGGCTAGGGTCGAGCGCTCCGGACGTCGTGTTCCCGTACGGGGGAACCGACTCCTACTGGCACAACCGCAAGGGGGCCGCGTGGGGGTCGTACGTGACGAAGGAGGTGATCGCCGAAGCCGTCAAGCGGCTTGGCGCTGACCCGAATCGGATCGCGATCGGCGGGATTTCGATGGGCGGCTTCGGCGCGCTCGACCTCGCGCGGCTGAGCCCGCGCGGCTTCTGCGCGGTTGGGGGGCACTCACCCGCGATGTGGGTCAGTGGGGCCCAGACTCCCGCGGGCGCGTTCGACGATGCCAGGGACTTCTCGCTGAACAACCTGATCGCGATCGCCCGGCACGGCGATCCCTACCGGGGGATGGCGGTGTGGATCGACGTGGGGACCCAGGATCCATTCCGCGCCGCCGACACCATGTTCGCCGACGCGCTGCGCCACCACGGGGAGACGGTCGACTTCCACGTGTGGTCCGGAGGACACGACCAGGCTTACTGGGACAGCCACTGGAGCGACTACCTCGGGTTCTACGCGAGCGCGCTGGCCGCGTGCCACCATTGACCGCGTGGGCGCCCGGATCAACCACGTCAGCGTGAACGCGCGCGATCTAGAGGAGTCGGTGGACTTCTACGTCGACCTGCTCGGCGCGGAGCCGATAGCGACCCCCAACTTCGGGCTGCCCGTGCAGTGGCTCGCGCTCGGCCGCACCCAGCTGCACCTGTTCGAGCGCGACATCCAGCCGACCAGCCACCATCACCTCGGGATCACCGTGGACGATCTCGAGCCGGTGTACCGGGCCGCCGAGCGCCGCGACGCGTTCGACCGCGCGTCGTTCCGCAACCACCTGGTCGAGCTTCCCGGCGACGTCGTGCAGTTGTACATCCGCGACCCTGCCGGGAACCTCGTCGAGATCGACCACTACGGCGCGGAACGCCTTCCGGACGACCTGCGCGCTCAGCTCAAGGGACTGTGGGAGTTCAACCCGCAGACTGAAGAGCAGATGCAGGGGCGGCTGTTCGTTCCCGATTAGCGGCGCGGCGTGCGTCCACGCTCTCGAGCATGAGCAGCGCGAGCGCGATCGGCACCGTCGCCGGCAACAAGTGTGCGATCGGCAGCAGCAGCAATCCGTACGCCGCCCCGAGCACGGTGACCAGCACCGCTGCCAGCAGCTGGCGGTGGCGGCCGGCAAGGAATCCCCCGAGCACGGCCGCGAGAACCAAGTCGGGATAGTCGGTCGTGACCCGTCCGATATCCGCCTGGCTGAAAACGGGTCCGTGAACGTCGCGGGTGGCGGCAGCCATCAGCTGGGCAGCCGAGCCGCCCACGCCGGACGCCAGCAACGCCACGTCCGCCAGGCACATGCCCACCACGCCGAGCACGAACCAGCTACGCGGTATCAACCGTGCCAATGCCGTGCCGACGGCGAGGCATCCGAGCGCGGTCAGCGCCGTGGCCGAGAGCTGAGCCGCCCAGCCACTGATCAGCGCGGCGATCATCGCGAACGCGAACGCAAGCATCAGGAGTGCGGCGCGGGGCCCGCGGACGACTTCGAGGACGGCGATGATGGCGAGCAGCGGCGTGATCACGCCCGCCATCAACACGAGGCCGAGCGCCATCGAGGGCATCGCCAGCGGTAGGAAGGTGCCCACCACGATCGAACCGGGTAGAAGGACAGCCCACGCAGGTGATCGTAGGGTCCTCAGGGGCTCAAGCGCGTCCGCCCTCGGCAGCGCCACAAGCGCCCCTTCGACGCTTGCCAGAGCGATCACTGCGGCATAGCCGGAGGCGGTCATCGTGCCGAGCCCGACGGGGCGCGGCGACCGGGTAATTCGTGAGGCACGACTTCGTTTTACCCGATTCCGCTAACACGAAGCTAACACAACACTAAACTTTTACAAATGGCGCGGTCCGGGGTACGCGGTTCGGCGGTCGGCCGAGGCGCGGGGGCGTCAGGTCGCCGAGTCGGCTTCCAGAGCCTGCGCCGTAAGCGCGATGTAATCGCCGGCGCTGCCCGGCGGGAACGCCCACCCGTCCGCCGGTCCCTTCAGCGCCAGCACGGTCCCGGTGTCGAGCTGTTCGGCGACCTCGGGGAATCGCATCGTCGAGAACATCAGGTATCGGGCTGGAGAGTCAGATACGTTGCGGAGCCGGTGGGCGCCGTCGGCGCCGGCGGGAAAGGCGACGACGGCTCCCCCGATGATCTCGCGAGTCCCTTCGGGGGTGCGAAGCTCGAGCACGCCGTCGAGGACGAGGAGCAGCTCTTCGTTGGCGTGGTGCATGTGGTACGGCGACGCCTGGCCGCCGGGATCGAGCTCGTAGAGCGTGCACCCGAGCTCGCGGGCGCCGGCGGCCGCTCCGACGCGCGTGCCCCGGGCAGCGCCGATGTCGCGCTCCCAGGCCGTGGTTTCAAAGACGTTGGAATCGTCGGGCATGGGAAAAGGATCGCGGATCCGGCCCGGGCCGGATTTGCCGATGCGCGCACGGATCGGCGATCAGGAGCGCCCAGGCGTACGTGGCCGGCGCCGGGTGCGGTAGAAGGTCGGAACACGCCGTAGCCGAGACGAGAGAGGTGGAGTGATGGCAGATCGGATCTTGACGACGCACGCGGGCAGCCTGCCTCGCCCCGACGAGCTTGCCGACATGGTGTGGGCGCGAATGGACGGCGAGGACGTCGACGAGGGGCAGCTCGAGGCGAAGATGGACGAGGCGGTCGTCGATCTGGTCGCCAAGCAGCGCGAGGTCGGACTCGATGTGATCAGCGACGGGGAGATGAGCAAGCCCGGGTTCAGCTCGTACGTCAACGACCGCTTCTCGGGGTTCGGCGGGACAGCGCAGTTCCAGTCCGACGATGTCGCTCCATTTCCCGAGCTCGCGATGCGGCTGTTCGCGAACCCGCAGACGGCGCACCTGGGGTTGTGCAATTGCGTCGGACCGGTGGAGCTCGCCGACAAGGACGCGGTACATCGGGATATCGCCCGGTTCAAGACCGCGCTGGGCGACGTGGATCCGTCGAGCGCGTTCATGGGCGCGATCAGCCCAGGCCAGATCGCGTTCAACTTCCCCGACCAGCACTACGGCTCGCGGGAGAAATACCTCGCGGCCTGCGCGGACGCGCTCGCCTACGAGTACCGGGCGATCGTCGACGCGGGCCTCAACCTTCAGGTCGACTCACCGGACATGGCGATGGCCGCGCACGCGCGGACCGCCGGGAGCAGCATCGGCGACTGGCATGAGCACCTGCCGCTCGCGGTCGAGGCGCTGAACGGAGCGCTCGAGGGAATCCCGCCGGAGCGGGTCCGCTTCCACGTGTGCTGGGGCAACACCGGCACCCCGCACCACCTCGACATCCCGCTCGCGGACATCATCGACCACGTGCTCAAGGTGGACGCCGGCACGATCTACGTCGAGGGTGCGAACCCCCGTCACGCGCACGAATGGCGGGTGTTCCGGGACGTGCCGCTCCCGGACGACAAGTCCGTGATCCTGGGCGTGATCGACGTGAAGTCGAACTACGTCGAGCATCCGCGGCTGGTCGCCGATCGTCTCGTGCAGGTCGGTCAGTTCGTCGGTAAGGACCGGCTGATGGCCGGCACCGACTGCGGCTTCGGCACGTTCATCCGATGGTCGCTGGTCGATCCGGGCGTGATGTGGTTGAAGATGGCCTCGCTCGTCGAGGGCGCCGAGATCGCGTCGAACGAGCTGTAGCCCGGCCGCCGCGGTTGTAAGTCGGACTGCTGTGCGCGGATAATCGCCCCGTGGGCCAGGAGGTAGCCGCAAGAACCTTCAGCCGCGAGGACCGGCAGCGCTACCGCATGAAGGTGCGGGCGAACCTCGACGTGTTCGCCCGAATGCTGTCGGAGGCGCGGTTCCACCCCGAGACGCGGTCGTTCGGTCTCGAGGTCGAGCTGAACCTCACCGACGACGCCGGGGAGCCGGCGCTGATCAACGCCGCCGCGCTCGAGGCGATCGCCGACCCCGCGTTCCAGACCGAGCTCGGTCAGTTCAACGTCGAGATCAACGTCCCGCCGCGGCTGCTCGAGGGCCAGGTGTTCTCCGACCTTGAGCGCGAGGCGCGCGCGAGCCTCAACGACGCCGAGGAGAAGGCGCGGACGGTCGGCGCGCACATGATGATGATCGGGATCCTGCCCACGGTCGGTCCCGAGCAGCTGCGAGCCGAAGTGTTCAGCGCCAACCCGCGGTACGCGCTGCTGAACGAGCAGATCTTCGCCGCCCGCGGCGAGGACCTCGAGATCTCGATCGCCGGCGTGGAGCGCCTCTCGACGCACGCGGACACGATCGCGCCCGAGGCCGCGTGCACGAGCGTCCAGCTCCATCAGCAGGTCGAGCCCGAGGCGTTTGCGGCGTACTGGAATGCGGCTCAGGCGATCGCCGGCGTGCAGGTAGCGGTGGCGGCCAACTCGCCGTTCTTCTGCGGCAAGGAGCTGTGGCGTGAGACCAGGATCGCGGTGTTCGAGCAGGCGACCGACACCCGCCCGGAGGAGCTGAAGATCCAGGGCGTACGCCCGCGCGTGTGGTTCGGCGAGCGTTGGATCACGTCGATCTTCGACCTGTTCGAGGAGAACGTGCGCTATTTCCCGTCGCTCCTGCCCGTGTGCGATGACGAGGATCCGGTCCAGACGCTGGAGCGCGGCGACGTCCCGCAACTCGGCGAGCTACGCCTTCACAACGGCACGATCTACCGCTGGAACCGCCCGATCTACGACGTCGTGCGGGACCAGCCGCATCTGCGCGTCGAGAACCGAGTGCTGCCGGCGGGCCCGACGGTGGCCGACATCGTGGCCAACGCCGCTTTCTACTATGGGCTGCTGAAGGTGGTCGCCGAAGCGGAGCGCCCGATCTGGTCGCAGATGTCGTTCTCGGCCGCCGAGGAGAACTTCCACGCAGGCGCGCGCGATGGGATCGACGCTCGCGTCTACTGGCCGGGGCTGGGCGAGGTGCCGGCGGCCGAGTTGGTCCTCAGGCGGTTGCTGCCGCTGGCGCACGAGGGCCTCGAGCGCTGGGGAGTCGACTCGCGCGACGCCCGACGGCTGCTGGACATGATCGAGCGCCGGTGCGTGACGCTCCGCAACGGGGCCTCCTGGCAGAGCGCGATGTTCCACTACCTGTACGACGACAAGCGGATGGACCGCGGCGACGCGCTCCGGCAGATGACGACTCGCTACCGCGAGTACATGCACAGCAACGTGCCCGTCCACGAGTGGCCGATGGACTGATCGGGACGCTCCCGCCACGGGGCGAATAGCCTTCGGGGCGTGGCCGACACCGGAACGCCAGGCAGCTCCGCATACCGCGCCGCCGGTGTCGACTACGACGCCCTCGACGCCGGCAAGCGCAACGCGCTGACCGAGGCGCTCGCCACCTCGGGGCTGCTGACCGCGTCCAGCGGGCGGGCGGTGGACGAGTCGCGGGGGGAACCGGCATTCGTGTTCGAAGCCGGCGGTCAGACGCTCGCATTCGTCGTCGAAGGCCTTGGCACCAAGTCGATCATCGCCCGCCAGGTCGAGGAGCAACTCGGCGTGAGCGCGTTCGACGACGTCGCCTACGACACGGTGGCCGCGATCGTCAACGACCTCTGCTGCGTCGGAGCGGTGCCGCTCGTCGTGAACGCCTATTTCGCGACCGGATCATCGGACTGGTACGCCGATGCGAGGCGGAACCAGGGCCTCGTGCGCGGCTGGCGCGAGGCGTGCGTGGACGCCGGCGCCACGTGGGGCGGCGGCGAGTCGCCGTCGCTGCCGGGGCTCGTCGCGACCGAGGACATCGAGCTCGCGGGCAGCGCCGTCGGGATCGTCCCTCCCGGACGCCGGCCGATCCTCGGGGCCGATCTGGCCGACGGCGACGAGATCGTGATCGTCGCGAGCAGCGGCCTTCATGCCAACGGCTCCTCGCTGGCGCGGCGAGTCGCGGCCGGGTTGCCGGACGGGTACCGGACGCCGCTCCCGAGCGGGCGGCCGTTCGGCGAGGCGCTACTCGACCGGACGCCGATGTACGCCGCCCTCGTGCGGGCCCTACTCGCGAGCGAGGCCGAGGTCGAGGTCCACTATCTCAGCCACATCACCGGACACGGGCTGCTCAAGCTGATGCGTCCGCGGCGCGAGCTGACCTACACGCTGGCGCCGCTGCCCGAGGTGCCCGAGGTGCTCGAGTTCCTGGTCAAACAGACCGAGATGTCGCCGGCCGCCGCCTACTCGACATTCAACATGGGCTGCGGGTTCGCGGTGTACTGCGCGCCGGGGTCGGGCGCGGAGGTCGTCCGAATCGCCTCGGGGCTCGGGCTCGCGGCGAGCGTCGCGGGTGGCGTTGAGGAGGGCCCGCGCCGGGTCGTGCTCGATCAGATCGGGGTCGTGTTCGAAAGCGGTGACCTGGACTTGACGCCACGCCGCGTGGCTTAGCGGTCTAGTTGACCGGAACCGGCGTCGCCGCGGCGCAGGCGACCGCCCCGAGCAACTCGGCTCGTCCATGGAGGCTGGTTGCGATCACGTCCGTGTGGGCCGGCCCCGGCTGCGCGAGGTGGCGGACCGAGTCCTGCACGCCGGCGGTGAAGTGGGCGCCGGTCGACGCGAGGTCGCCGCCGAGGATCACCGCCTCGGGGTTGAGCGTGTTGCATAGGTTGGCGATCACGACGCCGACGGTGCGACCCGATTCGGCGAGGACCTTGGTCGCCACCGGGTGCTCCATGTCCGCGGGGTTGAGCGGGTCCAGGCCAAGCGGCTCGAGCTGCCGGCGCACGACGTCGATCGACACGGTGGCCTCGAGACAGCCGCGATTGCCGCACCGGCACCAGGCTCCGGTGGGGTCGATCTGGGTGTGACCGATCTCGCCGGCCATGCCGTGAGATCCGCGGTAGAGCTGGCCGCCCAGGACGAGCGCGGCGCCGATCCCGTTCGAGGCCTTGACGTAGATGAAGTCATTGAAGTCGCGGGCGGCGCCGTAGGCCATCTCACCGAGCGCGCCGAACGCGGCGTCGTTACCGAGCGTGAACCTCAGGCCGGTGCGGCGCCGGAGCTCCTCGGTCGGGTCGAGCTCGGCCCAGCTCGGCAGGATCGTCGGCGAGCCGACGCGGTTGGTCCGGTTGTTGAGCGGCGCGGGGATGCCGGCCGCGGCCGCGCGAATGTCGCCGGCCGATACTCCGGCGCGGTCGAGTACGAGGGCGAACAGCTCGCGAGCCGAGTCGAGCGCGCTCCCGCCGCCGGCGTCCACGTCGAGCGGGGTGCTCTCCTCAGCGAGGATCAGACCCTCGCTCGTCGCGACGGCGACGCGGATGTGGCGGTGACCGAAGTCGAAGCCGGCAACGAGGCCGTCCGGCCGGTGCAGCGACAGCAGCGTTGCCGGGCGCCCGCTGCCCGATCCGGCGCCGCCGCTGCGGGCCGGCGCCTCGTCGATCAGCCCCTCCTGGAGCAACTCGGCGACGAGCGCCGTCGTCGTGCTCCGCGGCAGTCCGATCGCGCGCGAGAGCTGCGAGCGGCTAATCGGGCCCTCGTCGCGGATCATCGTCACGAGATGGGCGCGCAGGAGGGTGTGGGCGGTTGCCGGGGCGAGACCTGGGTCCGAAGTTTGGGGCACGCGCGCAGCCTAGCCGACGATTCAAGCTTTTTGGCTTGCTACGGGCTAAAACAGGCAAACATTTCGAGCCTTGACGCGGGATATTCCGGGGTGTTAGCGTGCGAATCGCCTCGTCCTCGCGGCTTTTGACTACCACGCGCTCAAATCCGCCCGGTAGAGGCCCTGCCGTGCAACGGACCCTTCGAACAAGCTGCAGGCCTCCGAGTTGATGCGAGTTTCCCCGGGAGTAAGAGAGGTGACCTTCCTGATCGAGATCGCACGCAGTCCACCGCGGCGACCGTCCGCGTAGCTGCGTTCAATGCCAGGGCCACCGGTGGTGCGGCGCACCAGCCGAGCCAGCCGACCCGATGTTTATGGTCTGTTAATCGCAGTGGACGGCGGCGTTGCGGTTTGCCAGTGTATTTCTGGCCGGGGTGGAGGACCGGCGAGAACTGTTACTAGTCGACGTTTCGCGCCGATTGAGAGGAGCGCGCAGGTATGAGACCTCGTTACTTACGAGTGTGTGTGTTAACCGTTGTCTTGGCGACGGTAGCTGTGGGATGTGGCAGCTCGAAGAGCAGCAGCAGTACCAGCAGTGCAGCTGCGGCGAGCTCAACGAGTGCCACCAGTACGTCCTCAGGTGGGACGGCTACGCCAGGCATCTCGGTGACATCGTTCACTAACGATTTTTCCGCGATGAACGCGCTGAAGTCGCTGACCGCGGCGGGTAAGGGTAAGGTCGCGGCGATCCTGCCGGACACGACCAGCTCGACCCGGTACGTCGAGTTCGACGCGCCGTACCTGAAGAAGGCGGCGGCGGCCGCAGGTCTGCCAAGCGGAGACATGACCGTCGAGAATGCGCTCGGCAGCGATTCGACGTTCGTGACTGATGCTGAGAGCGCCATCACCAATGGCGCGACCGTCCTGCTGATCGACCCCGAGGATTCGGGCACCGGCGTGACCGTGCAGCGCTATGCCAAGGCGCACGGCGTCGCGGTCGTCGACTACGACCGGCTCACCCTCGGTGCGCCGGCGGGCACGGCTGACTACGTCAGCTTCAACAACGTCCACGTCGGTCAGCTGATCGGCTCGGGTTTCGTGCAGTGCGTCAATGCGTGGCACGTGGCCAAGCCGAACGTCGTCGTGATGGCAGGCGCAGTGACCGACAACAACGCCACGCTGTTTGCCCAGGGCTACAACGGGGTGCTCGCGTCCTACTTCCAGTCCGGGAAGTACACGCTCGCCGCCCGCCCCGCGGGGACGTGGATGCCGCCTCAAGCGCTGACCGAGTTCGAGGGCGCCTACACCGCCCATCACGGCATCAACTCGGCGGTGATCCCGAACGATGAGAACGGGGCGCCGATCATCTCATTCCTGCAGGCCCACGGCGTCAAGCCGAAGACGTTCCCGACGACGGGCCAGGATGCGACCCTGACCGGACTCCAGAACATCCTCTCCGGCTACCAGTGCGGAACGGTCTACAAGCCGATCTACCTGGAGGCGCAGGCGGCAATCGCGCTCGCGATGTACCTCCGGGCCGGCAAGACGGCGCCGGCGTCGCTGCTGAACGCCAACACGGTCGATCCGACCACGCACGTGTCTGTGCCTTCGTCGCTGCTGGTTCCCGAATGGGTCACGCCGGCGAACATGAACGACACGGTCATCAAGGACAACTTCGTGCCCGCGGCGCAGCTGTGCTCCGGGAAGTACGCGTCCGATTGCAAGGCCGCCGGGATCACGAGCTGATCGAGAGAACGGTGTCGAAGCGATAGTGTGTATGGGCCCTTCCGGCGCACCGGAGGGGCCCATTGCACGTAGGGAGGACGATGAGCACTTCGGACAGCCCCGCCACCGAGCCAGCCCCCGCCCCCAGCAGCTCGAACGGCGTGCCCCTGCTGGAGCTTCGCGGGGTCACCAAACGGTTCGGCCCGGTGCAGGCGCTGACGCGGATCAACTTTGAGGTACCGCCGGGCAAGGTGACGGCGCTCGCCGGGGACAACGGCGCCGGCAAGTCGGTCACGATCAAGACGATCGCCGGTCTGTGGCCGCCCGACGAGGGCGAGCTCGTATGGGAGGGAAAGCCCGTCCACTTCCATGGGCCGCGCGAAGCCGAGGCCCATGGAATCACCACGATCTATCAGGACCTGGCGCTCGCCGACAACCTCGACATCGTCCAGAACATGTTTCTCGGCCACGAGCCGCGCGAGCGCGGTTTCCTCGACGAAGCGAAGATGGAGACGAGCGCCAAGCAGACGCTCGAGGAGCTCTCGGTCAAGACGATCAGGTCGATCCGCCAGCCGGTGGCGTCGCTATCAGGCGGCCAGCGGCAGTCGGTCGCGGTCGCCAAGGCGGTGATGGCGAAGGCGAAGCTCGTGATCATGGACGAGCCGACCGCGGCGCTGGGCGTATCGCAGACGAGGACGGTATTGAGCCTGATCAAGCGGCTCGGCTCGCAGGGCGTCGCCGTGCTCGTCGTCTCCCACAACCTCAACGATGTGTTCGCGGTCGCGGACCGCGTGGTGATCCTGTATCTGGGCAACATGGTCGCTCAGGGTCCGGTGTCGGAATTCGACCCCACCACGGTCGTCGACTACATGACCACCGGGCGCTCGTCGCGCGCGGTGGACCACTCGGCGGTCCCACGTTCGGCCGGGCAGGAGGGCGTCTGATGCCTGACGAGTTCTCAAGCCCCGGCGTCCCGTCCGAGCTCGAGGAGCCGCCACTCTCGACGGAGCTGGCCGAGGACGAGGCTACCCCCAGGACCGACGCGGACCTCGTAACGGCCGCACCGGAGGTGCTGGCCGACTCCCTCGGCGACTATCTGCGCGCGCAGTGGCGACGCATCAAGAGCGGGGAGAGCGGCGCGCTGCCCGTCGTTGCCGGACTCATCATCATCATCATCTTCTTCCAGATCGAGCGCTCCAGGTTCGGTTCGGCCGAGAATCTGGTCAACCTGTTCGACCAGGCGTCGCTCTACATCATGCTCGGGGCTGCCCAGATATTCGCCCTGATCCTGTCGGAGATCGACCTCTCGGTTGGCTTCGTGCTCGGCGTAGGCGGGTTCGTGATCGCGGAGTTGATCGCTCCCCCGGTCAACTTCCCCTGGTGGCTCGGGATCATCTGCGGCGTCGGCGTGACCGCGGGAATCGGCTACATCATGGGAAGTTTGATCACGCGGCTCCACATTCCGTCGTTCGTGGTGACGCTCGCGGGCCTGCTGTTCTTCGAGGGGGTCGTGATCGAGCTCGCCACTATCGACAAGCAGGCGGTCGGCGGCGTGATCTCGGTCTCGACCACGAGCCCCGTCTTCAAGCTCGTGAACGACAACATCAGCGTTGCCGCCAGCTGGATCATCCTGGTGGTGGTGATCGCTATCTACGCGGCCGTATCGATACGCCGCGCGGCCCATCGCCGCGCCCAAGGGCTGACTGCGCCGCCGCTCAGCATCACGCTGTTCCAGATCGGCGCCGCCGCGGTCGGCGGAATCCTGCTCGTCTACGTGTGCAGCATCAACCGAGGCCTCCTGACCCCGCTGAAGGGTGTCCCGTACGTGGTTCCGTTCGTCGGGATCGTGCTGCTCGTGTACTCCATCTTCCTGGCGCGGACGCGGCTCGGGCGGTACATGTACGCGATCGGCGGAAATCCAGAGGCCGCCCGTCGCGCCGGCATCAACGTTCAGCGTGTGCGCAGACTGGCGTTCGTGTTCAGCGCGATGACCGCCGGGCTCGCCGGGCTCATCTACGTGTCCACCCTCGGGTCGATCTCGACCGGCGTCGACGGCGGGACGTACACGCTGTACGCGGTGGCGGCGGCCGTGATCGGCGGGGCCAGCCTGTTCGGGGGCCGGGGCAAGCCAATCCACGCGCTGCTGGGCGGGCTCGTGATCGGAACCGTGTACAACGGCCTGGCGTTGATGGGCATCAGCGCCGCCGGGCAGTTCATCGCCACCGCGCTCGTGCTCCTGGTGGCGGCGGCGATCGACTCGCTCGTCCGCCGGAGGGGCTCCACCGGGGCCTTGTAGGTCCATTCTTGCCGGGGCCTTGCGGGGCCGGTGGGATCGGCCCGGGTAGCCTGAGACCTATCACCCTGGTCGCCGCGATACCTTGAAACGCCTCGGTCCCGCGCTCGAGGTGCGCGACTTCCGTCTCTGGTGGCTGGCCCTGCTCGGGATGGGCATCAGCCTCCAGATGATCGAGCTGGTGATCGGCTGGGAGGTCTACGCCCTGCATCGCAGCGCGCTCGATCTGGGCTGGATCGGGCTGGCCGAGTTTGTGCCGCTGTTCGTGCTCGCGCTTCCGGCTGGGCAGTTGGCCGACCGCGTGCCCCGCCGGCTGATCTTCGCCGCCTCGCTGCTGTTCGCAGCATGCATCAGCGTCGGCCTGGCCCTCGTCAGCGGCTCGGGAACGACCGAGGTGTGGCCGTACCTGGCGCTAGCCGTCGGCGCCGGCATCGCGATGGCGCTCGGCTGGCCGGCCGCGCGGGCGATGCCGCCGACGCTCGTCGGCGTCGACCTGCTCCAGAACGCGATGACGCTGCGCTCGATCGCCAGCCAGGCCGGCATGGTGATCGGTCCTGCGCTCGGCGGGCTCTTGTACGGCGTTTCGCCCTCGCTCGTGTACCTGCTCGCGGCCGGCTCGTGCGTGATCTCGTGCGCGGTCGTGATGGCAATGCATCCGGGTGCGGCGGCCGACGTCGACGAGGGCGGCGGTGTGCAGCCGGCCACCGTCGAGAGCGTGCTCGAGGGCCTGCGGTTCGTGCGGCGGACGCAGGTCCTGCTCGGAGCGATCCTGCTCGATCTGCTCGCGGTGCTGTTCGGCGGAGCGGTGGCGCTACTGCCGGTGTTCGCGCGCTCGATCCTGCACGTCGGGGCCACCGGGCTCGGAGTCCTGCGCGCCGCGCCGGCGATCGGGGCGTTGCTGGCCGCGGCCTGGCTCACCCGGCATCCGCTACGGCGCCACGCCGGACGGACGCTGCTGATCGTGGTCGGGCTGTACGGCGCGAGCATCATCGTGTTCGGCCTGTCGCGCGTGTTCGTGATCTCGCTGCTCGCGCTCGGAGTCAGCGGCTTCGTCGACCTCTACAGCATGAACATCCGCTCGACCACGGTCGCGCTCGCCTCGCCGGACCGGCTGCGCGGACGCGTCAACGCGGTTGAGATGGTGTTCATCAGCGCCTCGAACCAACTCGGCGCGTTCGAGTCCGGTTTCGCCGCGTACCTGGTCGGGACGATCCCGGCGGTCGTCGGCGGCGGCGTGATGACGATCCTGCTCGCGGTCAGCTGGGGCCGCCTGTTCCCCGCGCTCGCGGACGTCGATCGCCTGGAGGACGTCCGGCCACCCGATCCCGTACCGGAAGAGGTTCAGCTCGTCGCGTAGTGTGCCGCGTCGATGAACGAGGCCCGACGCCGGATCGCCGACAAGCTGTACGCGGTCAGCCACGCCCAGGACCAGACGCGTAGCGACCGGCTCGAACGGTTCCGGAACGTCGAGCCGCCCACCGCGGAGCTCCTCGGCGTGTTGATCCGCGCCACCAGGGGCGCGGCGGATCCTGGAACTCGGCACGTCCAACGGCTATTCGACGATCTGGCTCGCCGACGCCGCGCAGGACAGGACTGCTTGCAGTCGACAACGTCCAGTCGCACGCGCATGAGCTCGTCGAGTTCTCCGAGCTGATCGAGGCCGAGCCGGAGCTGACGCAGACGGTCGTCCCGGTCGGTGCCGGGCTCAGGCTGGCCGCGCGCGATCGACTGCCGTCGCGCTGATCCGTCTATCCGCCGCCGTTGACCTGACGGCCGCTAGCCGCGCCGGCGGTCGCCGCGAGTCCGGCGGTTCATGCGCCGCCGTTCATCGGGCTTCACGCGCCGGCTCTCGGCGAGCGCGCGACGGAAGAAGGTCGCGAGCTCGCGGTCGCCGATGCTCTCGGCGTGCATGATGTAGGTCTCGAGCGGCGCGCCGTTGGTCATGCACTCCTCGGCGAACCAGAGCAGGCCGGAATGCTGCTCGTCCTCGGGTGGTTCCGCAAGGCCAAGATGGGTGTCGGTCAACATCGGTCTCTCCCTCGACGACGACAGGTCTGGTTTACCCGGATACACCGAATTTCCAACGCCGGCGTGCGCATTGTCGGACCGATATTCACCGGTCGACAACACGGGTCGGGTGAGCCTCGCCTAGGCTCGTGCTCGACGAGCCTCGGAGGCTGGCGAGCCGCCGAGGCGTAAAAGGGGGCAAGCGCACCAAGCGCGACAACAGTGGCTCGCGTGCTCGACCTCGCACGCGCGCCGGGCGGCCCGGCTGGACTCGAGTCCAGCCGGGCCGCCGCTGTCCGCGGCGGTCAGCTGCGTGCGGCGGTGGCGCGCTTGCGCGGGGTGCGGGGTGGACGCGGTGCCGCGCGAGCGCGCGGACGTGCTGCGTTTGGTCGCGCGGGACGGCTTCGTTGCGCGGGACGGCTTCGCCGTGCGGGATGTCGTCCCGGAGTGGCCGGTCGAGCGGCTGGCGGGCCTGCTCGGCGCCCGGCGCGCGCGCGACGAGGTGGTTACGCGCTGATCTCGCGGTATCTCGGCCCGCACCACGTCCTTCACGAGTCGTCCCAGCTCGGCGTCGAGGTACTTCGCCATGCGTTCCTCGTCACGGCGGATGTCGCGGGCCAGCCGCGCCGTGTCGCGGTCGCCCACCTCGGCGGCCAGAACCTCGATGCGGGTGTAGATCGCGATCTCGGTGTGCTCCTCGCGGAGCTCGTCCTGCGCGTTGCGCAGATGGGTCTCGGCCTGCTCGGTGACGAGCGCGCGAGCCACGCCCACCTGCCCCTTGACCGCGGCGACCGTCTTGCCCGCGACCTCGCCGACGGTCCCGGTGAGGTTCAGCAGGCCCTGGCCGGTCGGGCCGCCGAGCTTCTTGATCTGCGCGGCGACGCGGCGCTTATGGTCGCGGGTTGGCATCAGGCATGTTGTTCTTCCTTTCGTCGACGGGGCTGGGTCAGGCGGGGCGGCCGAGAGGGCCGCGGCTCAGGCCGGGCGGCCAGCGTCGGCAAGCTTCAGCTGGCGTTCGACCGCGGCGAGCACGGTCTGGCGGGCGCGGTGCCGGGTCTCGTACAACTCGATGGCGGCGAGTTCCGCGACGCTCGCGAGCCTCGCCCGGTCGATCACATCCCGGGCGTTCATCCGCCGGTAGCCGGCCCACGGCTCCTGTACCGTGATGGCCGCGCCGGCGCCGTCCTCGGCACCGGACTCGGCGGACGTCTCAACCAGTTCGGGCTCCGCGGAGACGTGAGCCGGCTCCGCGACTGGCATGGGCGGCTCGGCCGGTGGCGCGGGTCGCGCCGCTGCTGCTGCCGGTGGCGTACGCGTTGGTGCGGATCGCGGCGCCGTTGGTGCGCGGGGCGCGACGCGCGGCGCCTCGGCCGGCTGATCGTGGTGGTACTGGGGCGCCGGCGCGCCGGTCGCGCTGGCGCGATCGAAGCGACCGGGCGCGACGACCCCGATCGCGTACTCAGCGATCGACAGCGTGCGACCCGCAACCACAGCGGTGGCGCGGGTGAGGAGTTGCGCTGAGCGCAGAGACGCGCGCAGCGGCAGCGTGATGAGCTTGCCCGCCATCCCTATATCTACTACCCATGAGTTCGCAAACGATTCATGGGGTTCGGGGGAGCGATGGGGGCTCCGCCGCCGCGTGGGGTCGGCGGCGGCGCCATGTCATCGCCACAGCGACTGCGGCGAAGGCGGTGCGATCGCGACAGGTACGAATACTCTGGGCGTTCTCGCGGTAGGCACGGTGTCTAGCCCCACCACACCTGACGCCACTGCGCCAAGAACCTTCCCGAGTCAGCAAAATTGGCTGAAGCAGACACGGCAGCAAAAGGAGGAGAGTCCCATCGTCAACTTGGACCCCAAGGCCATACTCAACGCCGCGCGCGACCCCAAGGGCCTGATCGACGGTGCCGCCAAGCTCGCCGAGCGTGCCGGCGACGAGGTGTACTTCGCGACGCTGTGCATTCGCAGCGGGCTGCTGGGCCCGGAGTCGCCGCAGACGGTCGGCCGGCTGTTGCTCGGATTCCAGCGCCACGGCCTGCTCGGTGGCGCGGTCGTGGCGGGAGGGCGCCGTCACGGCGACCGAGCCGTGATGATCGACGAGCGCGGTGAGCTCACCTACAAGGAACTCGACGAGCGGACCAACGCGCTCGCTAACGCCTGGCTCGAGCACGGGCTCGAGGCTGGCGGGGGAGTCGCGATCCTCGCGCGCAACCACCGGGGTTTCCTCGAGGCGGTGTTCGCCGCCGCCAAATGCGGCGCGCGGATCGTACTGCTCAACACCTCGTTCGCCGGTCCCCAGATTCGGGAGGTGGCGCAGCGCGAGGGCACCGATCTGCTCGTCTACGACGACGAGTATTCGGAGATCCTCGCGGGGATCGACGATCCCCCCCGGGGACGGTTCCGGGCCTGGGCTGAGGAGCCGGGCGACGACACGCTCGACGCGCTGATCGACGGCGCCGATCGGAGCGCCCCGCCGAAGCCCGCCGAGTCGCCGCGAATCACGATCCTGACGAGCGGCACGACCGGGACGCCGAAGGGCGCTCCGCGGTCCGAGCCGCGGTCGCTGTCGCTGATCGGCGGCCTGCTGAGCAAAGTGCCGTTCAAGGCCCGCGAGGTCACCGAGTTGTGCGTGCCGATGTTCCACGCGCTTGGGTTCATGCAGGCGATCGTCGGCGTGGGTCTCGGGTCGACGCTCGTCGTGCGGCGGCGGTTCGATCCCGAGGTAACGCTCGACAGCCTCGAGGAGCACCACGCGACCGCGATGGTGGTCGTCCCGGTGATGCTCTCGCGGATCGTCGATCTCGGCGAGGACAAGATCAAGCAGCGCGACACGTCGGCGCTGCGGATCATCTTCGTCAGTGGCTCGGCGCTCGGCGCGGACCTGGCCCGCCGCACGACCGCCGCGTTCGGACCGGTGATCTACAACCTGTACGGGTCGACCGAGATCGCCTACGCGACGATCGCCACTCCAGAGGATCTGCGCGAGGAGCCGGGCAGCGTCGGCAAGGTCGTCCGCGGCTCGATCGTCAAGCTGTTCAACGAAGACGGTAAGGAGGTCTCGCAGGGTGAGACCGGTCGGATCTTCGTCGGCAACTTCTCCCAGTTCGAGGGATACACCGGCGGCGGCAACAAGGACATACTCGCGGGCCTGATGTCGTCGGGCGACGTCGGCCACTTCGACTCGGACGGCCGGCTGTACATCGACGGGCGCGACGACGAGATGATCGTCTCGGGCGGCGAGAACGTGTTCCCGGCCGAAGTCGAGGAGTTGCTCGTTGCGCACGACTCGATCCAGGAGGCGGCCGCGCTCGGCGTCGACGACGAGAAGTTCGGACAGCGACTCAAGGCGTTCGTCGTGCTGCAGCAGGGCGCCAAGCTCACCGAGGACGACGTCAAGGGCTACGTCAAGGACAACCTCGCGAACTACAAGGTCCCCCGCGAGATCGTGTTCCTCAACGAGCTGCCGCGCAACCCGACCGGCAAGGTGCTCAAGCGCGAGCTCGGGAACGACGACTCAGGGCCCGGTGACGACGAGGCCGCGGACGACCAGAAGGAGAAGGCGTCGACCTAGCCCGTGTGGGTCTCGAGGAAGCCGAGCATCCTGCGCCAGGCGTCCTCGCACGCTTCCGCGTAGTCCTCGTAGCGCCGGTCGAAGAATGAGTGCGGCGCGCCGGGATAGACGTGGATCTCGTGATCGAGCCCGGACTCGGTCAGCTTGGCGTCGAACTCCTCGACCTGCTCGACCGGGATCCCCTGGTCCGCGCCACCGAACAGCCCGAGCAGCGGCACCGTGATGTCGCCGGCGCGCTCGAGCGGGCCGTCGACGCCGAAACGAGAGCCGGTAAGTACGCCGTAGAAGCCGATGACGGCCGCGAGGTCGGGCATGTCAGCGCCCGCGAGGAACGACTCGAATCCGCCGAGGCAGAAGCCGACGGTGGCGATCTTGCTCGCGCCCGTCCGGTCGCGCAGGGCGGCGATCGCCGCGGCCGCGTCCTGCTGGACGCCCGGGACCGTCAGCTGCTGGACGTGCGGCATGTACTCGAACTCCTCGTCGCGCGGACCGAGGCCGGCGGTCCGGCCAAAGTAGTCCATCGCGATCGCGTGGTAGCCGGCCTGAGCGAACCGCTCGGCCAGCTCCGAGTAGAACGGATACAGGCCGCGAACGTCGGGGAAGATCAGCACGCCGGCGCCATGGTCCGCCGAGGCCTCCGCGATCGCGGCCGAGAAGTGCGTGCCGTCGGCGGAGGTGAGCTCGAGCACCTCTGCCCCCGCGCCGCCGGCGATCGGGGCGAGCAGCAGGTCCTGAGGCAGCGCCGGCGGGCGGGCGTCGAAGTCGAAGCACATGCGGCTCGACAGAATACGGGTATGAACGAAGCGACGACCTCCGCCACCGACCCAACTACCTTTCGGGCCCAGTTCCCCGTGCTCGAGCGGCTCGCGTACCTGAACGCCGGAACCGAAGGCCCGATTCCCCGCGCCGCCGCCGAGGCGGTCCGCCGCCGGATCGACGCCGAGGCCGAGGACGGGCGCTGCGGGCGTCCGTACTTCGAGGCGCTGATGGAGCTCGCCGGCCAGGCGCGCGCCGGCTATGCCAACGTGCTCGGCTGCGACGCGTCCGAAGTCGCGCTCACGGGCTCGACGACCGACGGCGTCAACACCGTGATCGGGGGTCTCGACCTGCGCGCCGGCGACGAGATCGTCACCTCCGACCAGGAGCATCCCGGCCTGCTCGCGCCGCTCGGGCGGGCCCGTCGGCGCCACGGGGTAAAGGTCCGCGTCGTCCCGTTCGCCGAGCTCGCCGGCGAGGTCTCGAGCACGACCCGTCTGGTCGCCTGCTCGCACGTCTCGTGGGTCGGCGGCGAGGTCGCCGACGTGCCCGCCCTGGTCGCCACCGGGGTGCCGCTCCTGCTCGACGCCGCACAGGCGCTCGGGGCGGTGCCGATCAACGTGCGCGAGCTCGGCTGCGACTTCTACGCCGGCTCCGGGCAGAAGTGGCTGTGCGGTCCCGAGGGCAGCGGCGCGCTGTTCGTCCGCGCCGACCGACTCGACGACCTCCTCGTTCCCTGGCCGGGCTATGGGTCGGTGGCGAATGCGGCCAACGCACTCGAGTTCGAGCAGGCCGAAGGGGTCAAGCGCTTCGATCACGGCTTCCCGGCCGGGATGCGAAGTGCCTGGGCGACCGCATCGCTCGGCGTGTTCGAAGAGGCGGGCTGGAACTGGGTGCACGAGCGCGCCGCGACGCTGGCCGCGCGCCTCGCCGACCGTCTCGCCGAGCGCGGGCTGTCGGTGTGGCCGCGCGGGCGCTCGACGCTCGTCTCGTGGGCGGCCGAGGACCCCGACGCCGAGGTCGCGCGGCTCGCCGGCGAGGGCGTGATCGTCCGCAGCATCCCCGCGTTCGGTCTCGTCCGGGCATCGGTCGGGGCCTGGTCGTCGGAGGACGAGGTGGAGCGGCTGGTCTCGCTCGCGGCGCGCTGACCGTCAGTCTGCTCGCACCCGCTCGGGGTGCGTGTAGACGTTCGTCCGGCCGCGGCGGGTGAACCCGCAAAGCGTCATCCCGCGGTCGTCGGCGAGTGACACCGCGAGCGAGCTGGGTGCGCCGACGCCGACGAGAATCGGAGCGCCGGCGACGGCTGCCTTCTGGACGAGCTCGAACGACAGGCGGCCGCTGACGCAGAGGATCCGCTCGCCCAGGGGGACCAGGCCGTCTAGCAACGCGCGGCCGATCACCTTGTCCATCGCGTTGTGCCGCCCCACGTCCTCGCGCGTCAGGACGAGCGCGCCCGTCGGCTCGAACAGGCCGGTGGCGTGGACGCCGCCGGTGCGCTCGAACGCCGGCTGCTCGAGCTTGTCGGGCAGGCCCGCGAGGAACGAGCGGGTGACGGTCGGCCCCGCCGGCAGCGGAGCGCTGTGGACCGCGACCTCCTCGAGCGCGCCCTTGCCACACACCCCGCACGAGGACGTCGTGTAGAAGCGGCGCTCGCCAGGGTCGCGCGTGAGTGGCCCGGCGACCTCGACCGTGTTGTTCGCGAAATCGTCAGTCGGGCCCGCCGCGTGCGGACCGTCGATCAGGCCTTCGCCGTACAGGAATCCGAGCGCGAGCTCCTCGTCATGGCCCGGCGTCCTCATCGTGATCACGAGCGGGGCCCCGTCGACGCGAATCTCCAGCGGCTCCTCGACCGCGACATCGTCGTCGCGGCCGTCGTGGTGGACCTTCGTGAACGCGAAGGCGCTCACGTCTCCTCGGCCGGCCAGAAGCTCGAATCGACCACGGCGTCGCCCGCGTGCTGCGGCCCAACCACGACAAATTCGAGCCCGTCGGGTCCGGCCTCGAACGCCCGCGGCGAGTCGGGCGCGATCCGGATCGCGTCGAGCGGGCGCACGTCCCGGATCTCGTCGTCGATCCTGACCCGGCCGCTCCCGGCGAGCACGACGAACACCTCCTCGGCGTGCTGGTGGCGGTGGCCGAACGCCTGGCGCACGCCGGGGCGCAGACGTTGATGGCTGAGGCCGGTGCGGACCGCGCCAAGCGGCCGGTTCGCGAATCGCGCCTCGCCCTGATCGCCTAACCCGAACCGCTTCGCCATGTCCTCGACATCCTCAAGGTTCACGTGCGTGTAGCCGGCGCCGCCCGGGAGGTAGCCGACGCCGCCGAGTGGCTCGACCTCGGTCAGCTCGGGGTTGCCGGCCAGCAGGGCCATGATCTCGGCGATCCGAGCCTTGCCCTCGTCGGTCTGGAGCTGTTCGAGTGAGGCGTCGAGCGCATCCTGGCTCAGCCACAGCTCATTGACCCACACGACGTCGGGCTCAGAGGCTGCGCGGTTGATCAGGTACAGCTCACAGCCGGCCGTGTCGCGGAGCGCCTCGGCGGCAGCGAGCAGCAGCTGCGCCACCTCGTCGCCGCGACCTGGCTGCGCGCTGAACTTCACGTAGCGTCCGACTCCCGTCACCGACGGTGATCTTAGGAGGGCGGCGCGTCCGGGTGCGTTCAGGCGAGCGCCGGCTCGGCGCGCAGCTCTTCCTCGCCCGACAGCAGCTCGCGCTCGAGCTCTCCGTCCGGTCCGATCCGGTAGGCGCCGCTCCGGGTGAGCGGGGGCGAGTACGCATGGATTGTGACCGCCGGGCCGTCGCCGGCATGGAGCACGCGGTGGATCGCGACCGCCGGCACGGTGAACACCGAACCGGGCCCGAGCACGCGCGAGCGGGGCTCACCGCCCAGCCGGAGGCGATCCTCGCGCACCTGGCCCGAGATCACCGCGATCGCGGCTGACGACTCGTCGTGGTCGTGATAACCGGTGTCCTGGTCCTCGCTCCAGCAGATCACCCAGGCGTTGACGTCCTCGTCGTCGACGATCTGCTCGTAGACGCGGACGTCGTTGGCGTGGCGGACCAGGTGGCGCCAGCGGTCGGGGGTGGCGGCGAGGTCCGCGACGAAGTCTTCGAGCTCTGCGGGCGACAAGCTCACGCCGTTAATATAGCACTAAATCGATTGACTTACTCTCAGCGCAGGGTCAGCCGGGGATGCGTGCTAGAAAAGGCCCGCTATAGGGGCTTTTTCTAGCACGCCTCAGAATTCGTGACGTGATGAGAGCCATACCGCGGCCGATCCTCTTCAAGCTCGCGACGAGCGAACGGTTCGAGCGCGCGGTACGAGGCGCGCCGGGCGGCGACCGGGTCGCGTACAGCCTCGCCTCTCGCTACGTCGCCGGCGCCACCGCCGACGACGCGCTTGCGACCGCGCGACGTCTGGCGGCGCGAGGCATCAACGCCTCGATCGACTTCTTCGGCGAGAACGTCACCGACCTGGCCGAGGCGGACCGGGTTGCGGACGCGTACGTCGCGCTCGCCGGCCGACTCGCAACCGACGCGCCACCGGGCACGTACCTCTCGATCGACCTCTCCCACATCGGCATCGACGAGCCGGGCGACGGCGCCCACCGGCGCCTGGAGCGGATCGCGGCGGCGCTCCCGGCCGGCAGCCGCATTCAGGTCGGGGCCGAGCAGATCGCGCGAGCCGACCGGATCCTCGGCGCAGTGCTCGCGGTGGCGCGCGGAGGCGGGCCGGTGGCGGCCACGCTTCAGGCCAACCTCCGGCGGACCCCCGAGGATGCGCGGAAGCTCGCCGGGGCGGGTGTGCCGATCCGGCTGGTCAAGGGCGCCTACGTCGAGACCCCGGAACTCGCCCACGCATGGGGCGACCCCACGGACATCGCATTCATCGACCTCGCGTATACGCTCCGCGCCGAAGGAGTCACGCTGTCGCTCGGCACCCACGACCCCGTCATCCGTGAAGCGCTCCTTCCGGCCCTTCCCGGCACCGTCCTCGAGATGCTGCTCGGCGTCCGCACCGACGACCTCGAACCGCTGGCAGCGAGAGGCGTGCCGGTCCGCGTGTACGTCCCGTACGGCGACGGCTGGTTTCGCTACGCGATGCGCCGCGTCGCCGAATCCCGCGGCGCCGGCTGAGTTTGGGCCGCCGGCTGTGACACGGTGTAAACGTCTGGGGCACGAGGGCCCGGTACAACTAGAGGTATGCGTGACTCCGAGCTGCTGCTCCGTCGTGCCCGGCGACCGCTGGTGATCGGCATGGGGGGCGGGGGTGACATCGTGGGTGCTCTGGCCACCGCCGAGCTGATCCGGCTCTACGACGGCGGCGAGCCCGTGCTCGGCGGCCTGACCTGGGAGCGTCGGCCGTTCGACCCCGTGCCGGGACCCCGCAGCGCAGCCGAGATCACGGGCGCCGAGGAGCTCGCGCCCGGGATCCTGTTGGCCGGGCCCGACACCCGGCTGCGCGACCGGGACGTGTTCTTCGCCGAGTCGCGGATGGCGGAGTTCCTCGGGCAGCGCACGCTGCTGATCGACATCAACGAGGGGCCTGGCCCGGTCGCCGACGGGCTCGCGCACGCGATCGCGGCGTTGAAGTGCGACCTGCTCGTACTCGTCGACGTCGGCGGTGACGTCGTCGCGCGGGGCGATGAACCGGGGCTGCGGAGTCCCCTTTGCGACGCGTTGATGCTGGCCGTCGGCGGTCTGCTGTCAAGACGCGGCCAGCCGGTGCTGCTCGGAATCTTCGGGATCGGGTGCGACGCGGAGCTGACGCCCGACGAGGTGCTGACGCGCGTGGCCGAGGTCGCGGCGGCCGGCGGGTTGTGCGGCGCTCGCGGCCTGACCGGGCCGGTCGCCGAGCGGATGGAGGCCGCGATCGAACTCGTCAGCACCGAGGCGAGCGCGCAGGCGGTCCGCGCCTTCCGCGGCGTGTCGGGAACGACGACGATCCGCGGCGGGACCCGAACGCTCGAGCTGACCCCGGCGGCGGCGCTGACCTTCTACCTCGATGTCGACATCACGATCAAGGCCGCGGGGCGGCTGGCCCGCGCGGTCGCGGACGCGGGCAGCCTCGAGGAGGCCAACGACGCACTCAACCTGCTCGGGGTCGGGACCGAGCTCGACTACGAGCGCGGCGCGGCCGGAGTTCAACCCGCCGGACGCTTGAACGCCGACCCGTAGTCGACGCCCTCCACCTCGACCGCGACGTTGATCGTCTTGCAGCGCGCGCATTTGATGCGCAGCTTGCGGTTCATGTACTCGGGCGGCATCGCGGCCGCGAGCAGGTTCCCGCACTCCACGCACACGTAGTCATCGGGCCCGTTGCCCTGGAACACCGGTCGATCGACGGCTTCCTGGACCGCGGTGCCGCCGTCGCGGGGGACCTCGCCCTCGCGCACGTGCCTCATCGCGAGCGTCGCCATCACGTAGCGCCTACAGCGCGGCCAGGTTCTCGGAGAAGCTGTTGATCAGCGCGTCGAGCACGTTCTGGACGACGCCCTCGCCCATCGACGCCGCCTTGCCGGTGATCTGCGCCGCGGTGTGGATCTTGCCCCCTCCGTCGGAGAGCTCGAAGGTCACGTCGGCGTTCGCGTGGCCCTGCCCGCCGGCCTCGCGAGACTTGACCTGAAGGACGGCGCGGTGGGCGTCGGGATCCTGCTCGATCACGGCGACGGTCCCCTTGAACGTCATCGACATCGCGCCCATCTTGACCTTGATCTGGGCCTTTACGTTGTCCGGGGCGGTGGTCTCGGTCACGCTCCCGCCCTCGACGCACGAGACCAGCTTCTCGAGGTCGAGGATCGTCTCCCAGTTGTGCTCGATCGGCTTGCCGTTCGAGTACGAATGGTCCAGTTCAACCATTGATTGTCTCCTGGGTTAGGGTTGGGGATATGTCACAGAACTTTGGACCAGACAACGGGAGCCTCAAGATCAGGACCCGCCGGACCGGCGGCGCCGCCAAAGCCGGCCACGACCTGGTGATCGAGGTGGAATCCTGGCAGGCGGTGCTCGACCCCGAAGCGCAGCCCGCGCTGACGCTGACCGCGGACTCGCGCTCGCTGCGCGTGCTCGAGGGCACCGGCGGCCTCAAATCCTTGAGCGACGGCGACAAGGCCGACATCAAGAAGACGATCGACAAGGAAGTGCTGAAGGGGTGCGCGATCGAGTTCCGCTCGAGCGAGGTACAGAAAACGGCCGGAGGCGTGAGCGTACGCGGCGAGCTCACCCTCAATGGCAGGCAGGCCCCAATGACGTTCGACCTCACGACCGGCGACGACGGCCACGTGACCGGCATCGCCAAGGTCGCGCAGACCGCGTTCGGGATGAAGCCGTACTCCGCGCTGTTCGGCGCGCTGAAGGTCGCCGACGAGGTCGACATCGAGATCGACGCTAAGCCTCACTGATCCTTGTAGACCGTCTGTGCGTCGAGCCCGCCCTCGACGCCGGGCGGCAGCACCCCGGTGCCGTGCGCGTACAGCGCGATGTCGGCGATCGTCTTTGGCTGGGCGGGGTCGGCGCTGGAGATGAACGCGCCGTTGTCCCACGTGATCGTGTCGGGTGACGTGTCGAGCGCGGCCGCGGCGAGCAGCCGCGCCTTGTCCAGGATCTTTCCGGTGGCGCTCTGGATCGCGACCGGCGTCTGCGCGGACGGGCTTGTGTTGTAGCCGTGGCCGGCTCCGAACCGGTCCTCGTCCGCCGGCACGACCTTGACGTCGAGCGCCGGGACGCCGAGCTCGGCGGCGACGAGCTGCGCGTAACGAGCCTCCTCGCCGTCGGGCTCCGTGGTCAGGCTGAGCACCATCTTGCCGGTCGGGTGGACCCGGAGGAACACCGCCCGGTATGCCTCGTTGGCCATCACTCATCCTCCTCTGTCGTTTGATTCGAAGCGCCGCCACGAGCCAACCGCTGGCGCTCCTGATGGGCGGTCAAAGCGTTGTGCTCCTCGAGATCGCAGAAGCTCGGTTGGGGGCCACCCAGCGGGTGCGGCGGCACCGCGGGACGGTCGCACCCGGGGTAAATGCAGATCTTCGGCCCCGCGTCGCTCATGACCCCAGCGACCATCCCGGCGTCGTCCTGCCCCGGCTCGGCCCGTAGCCGCTCGGCATCGCCACCGAGCTGCCCGGGACGGGCGTCGCGCTCGGCCACGGCTCGTCCTCGGGCTCCGGTGCCGACGCCGCCGGTGGATCCTCGGCGTACGAGCCCCCGATCGCGTCCACGACTTCGTCGAGCGCCTCCAGTGTGTGGCCACTCACCAGCGCATCACAGTGCGGCAAGGCCGCCACCAAGCCTCCCGCGCGGGCCTCGAACGCGCGGGCGCTCACGCGCGGGTTGACCCACACGACGCGGTACGCCAGCCGGCGCAGGCGCTCCATCTCGCGCGCGACCAGTGCAGGGTCGCCGCGCTCCCACCCGTCGGACAAGATCACGACGACCGCGCCGCGAGCCATGCCTCGGCGACCGTGGCGATCGTTGAACGCCTTGAGCGCGTCGCCGATCCGGGTCCCGCTCGACCAGTCGGGCGCCGCGGCCGCCGCGCGCTGGATCGCGCGGTGGGGGTTGCGCGAGGACAGCGCACGCGTCAGCCGGGTGAGCCGGGTTGCGAACACGAAGGCCTCCGCACGGCTCCCGCCCACTCCGCCGGCCGCGGCGGTCACGAACTGGAGATACGCGCGCGCATACGGCTCCATCGAGCCCGAGATGTCGCAGAGCAAGACGAGCCGCCGGGGTACGACCCGCCGCTGCCGTCTCGCCAGGCGGATCGGATCGCCGGCCGTGCGCAGGCTGCCTCGCAGCGTGCGGCGCATGTCGATGCGTTTGCCATGGCGGTCGCGTTTGGCGCGACGGGTGCGGCGCGGGGGCGTGGCGATCCGCATCCGCGTCATCAGGCGGTAGAGCCTCGCGAGCTCGTCCGGCGAAAGCGCGTCGAAGCGCTTGGAGCGCAGGACCTCCTCGTCGCTGGCCAGTACGGGCACCGGGATCTCTTCGCTCGGCTCGGTCGAGCCGGTGCTCGCCGTGCCGGATGGGGTGGCGGCGCGGCGCGGTGCACCATCGGTCGTCCGTCGCGGCTCCTCATTCGGTACGGACTCCGCCGGCTCGGTCGCTGCCTCGGGCGCGTCGCCGCGCGGTGGCGCCGAGCCGAACACGCTGGCGAAGACGCGGTCGAACGCCGGCACCTGCATCCGGTCGGACACGAACGCTGCGCGGGCCGTCCAGTACAGCCTCCGGCGTGAGATCGGTTCGACCACGGCCAGCGCCTGCGCGAACCACGCGGCGCGCTCGGCGGTCACCGGGACGCCGGCCTCGTGCAGGCGCCGGCTGAACGACCCCGCCACCGCAGGCAGGTCGAGTCCGAGCGTCCTGACCCGGAACGGCTGCGGGACGGGGGTCATCGCCGGCTCGCCAACGTGTCGAGCCCCGCGGCGCGGATCACGTCCTGGTCCTCGGAGTACTTGAGCACGGACCCGAGCGTCCGGTCGATCGCGGCCACGTCCAACTCTTCGACGCCGAGCACCGACAGCGCCGCGACCCAGTCGATCGCCTCGGCGACGCCCGGCGGCTTCTGCACGTCGCTGTCGCGCATCCGCGCCACCGCGTCGGCCACCTGCACGGCCAGCGTCTCCGACGCCCCGCGCACCCGGCGGCGGACGATCTCGACCTCGCGCTGCGGTGTCGGGTAGTCGATCCACTGGTACAGACAGCGGCGCTTAACCGCGTCGTGGAGGTCCCGGGTGCGGTTCGAGGTCAGCACGATGATCGGCGGGTGGGTGGCGCGGATCGTGCCGATCTCGGGGATCGTGACCGCCGCCTCGGCGAGCAGTTCGAGCAGGAACGCCTCGAAGTCGTCGTCGGCGCGGTCGATCTCGTCGATCAGCAGCACGGCGGGCCGCGGCCCCGGATGCTCGAGCGCGCGCAAGAGCGGGCGGCGGATCAGGTAGTCGCGTCCGAACAGGTCCTCCTCCCGCAGCTCAGCGCCCCGGGCCTCGGCGACCCTGATGCTCAGTAGCTGCTTCGGATAGTTCCACTCGTACAGCGCCTCGGCCGCGTCGATCCCGTCGTAGCACTGAAGGCGGATTAGCGGCGTGTCGAGCACAGCGGCGAGTGACTTCCCCGCCTCGGTCTTGCCGACGCCGGCTTCGCCCTCGAGCAGCAGCGGCTGGGGCAGACGCAGGCTGAGGAACATCGACGTGGCGAGTCCCTCGTCGACGAGGTAATCGACAGCGGCCAGGCGCTGGGCCAGCATCTCGACGTCGGGCACGAGCTGCCGGATCTCGTCGGCGGCCTCGCCGGTGATGCGGGTCATGCCGCGTGCTGGCGCTCGAACGCCTGCTTGCACCCCTCGCCGCAGAAGTAGTGGGTGTCGCCGCCGTATTCGGAAGAGAGCGCGTCCGCTCCGACGAGGACGGTCATCCCGCAGATCGGGTCGATCGCGGTTGGCGGAGCGGCGGCCCACGAGCGCGGGGCGGTGCTCGAGCGGCGGCGAACCTCGATGATCGAGGCCAGGATCGACAGCGCTATCTCGGCCGGCGAGCGGGCGCCGATGTCGATGCCCGCCGGCGTATCGATTCGCTCGAGCAGCTTCTCGGACACGCCGTCGGCGCGTAGCTCGTCGAGCACCGCCGCGCCGCGCTTCAGGCTGGCCACCAGGCCGACGTAGCGGACGTCCGCCTCGAGCGCCGCTCGCAGGACCGCGCGTTCGTCGCGCCCGTGGGCGGCCACGACCAGGGCGAGGTCGTCTGCGGATGGTGTCGGCGGGCCGCTATCCGCGCCACGGGAGTCGACAGCATCGAGGCCCAGCTCGGGAGCCAGCCGCAGCAAGGCAGCGGCGATCGGCGTGTCGCCGGCGACGATCATCCGCGGCGCGGGCAGGAACGGCTCGAGGAACACCTCGATCGCGCCCCCCGACAGGCACGGGTTCTGGACCGTGATCGACCCCTCGTCGTGGGCGATCTCCTGGCCGGCGTCCGCCGCCGCCTCGGCCTCGGCCTCGGCCCCGGCGCCGGGGCCGGAGCCGTCGGGGAGGATCCGCAGGAGCAGCGGCTCGCCGCGCTCGATTGCCTTGAGCGAGTAGAGCCGCACGCTGTTCTGCGCGCACACGCCGCCGACGAACCCCTCCATGCTCCCGTCCTCGTGGACGAGCGCGACGTTCCCGGGCCGTGCGCTCGTCGGGTGCTCGACCCGCACCACGGTGGCGGTCACGAACGCGGCTCCCCGTTCGGTGAGCTCGCGTGCGCGAGCGGTGAGGGGCCCGCTCAACATCACTGCGGCGGCTCTGCACGCCCCTGCATCGCGGCCCACACTCGGGCCGGCGTGCACGGCATGTCGATGTGGTCGACGCCGTGGCTCTCGTGCAGCGCGTCGATGATCGCGTTGACGATCGCCGGCGGGGAGCCGACGTTCGGCGACTCGCCGACGCCCTTGGCCCCGAGCGGATGATGAGGGCACGGCGTGATCGTCTCGCCCAACTCGAAGTCGGGGCACTCGAGAGCGGTCGGGATCAGGTAGTCCATGAACGACCCGTTCAGGCAGTTGCCCTCGTCGTCGAACGTGATCACCTCCATCAGCGCGATCCCGATCCCCTCGGCGAGGCCGCCATGGATCTGGCCTTCGACGATCATCGGGTTGATCCGCACGCCGCAGTCGTCGACCGCGATGAAGCGGCGGACCTTGACGGCCGCGGTGTCGGGGTCGACGTCGACCACGCAGATGTACGCGCCACACGGGTAGGTCAGGTTCGGCGGGTCGTAGATCACCTGCGCGTCGAGACCGCCCTCCATCCCCTCGGGCATCGCTTCGCCGCTGTACGCGTAGGCGGCGATGTCCTCGATCATCGCGCCCTTCTCGGGGTCGCCCTTGACGTACCAGCGGCCCTTCTCCCAGGCGAGGTCCTCGGCGCGGGTCTCGAGCATCGTCGCCGCGATGAGCCGCGCGCGGTCGCGGACCTTCCGCGAAACAACCGCAACGGCCGCACCTGAAACAGGCGTCGACCGAGACCCGTAGGTGCCGAGGCCGTACGGGGTCTTGTCGGTGTCGCCGTGGCGGACCTGTACGTCCTCGGGCGGGATCCCGAGCTCCTCGGCGACGATCTGCGCGAACGTCGTCTCGTGCCCCTGGCCCTGGGTCTGCGCAGAGATGCTGACCACCGCCTGGCCCGACGGATGCACCCGCAGGTCGGCGCCGTCGTTCATCGCCAGCCCGAGGATGTCCATGTGCTTGCGTGGGCCGGCGCCGACGCCCTCTGTGAAGAACGAGACCCCGATGCCCATCAACTCGCCCCGGGCGCGCTTCTCGGCCTGCTCCTTACGCAGGTCGTCGTAGCCGGCGATCCGCATCGCCTCGAGCATCGTCTTCGCGTACTCGCCCGAGTCGTACGTCCAGCCGGTGGTCGTCTCGTACGGGAACTGCTCGGGGGCGATGAAGCTATTCATCCGCA
>CAWJXO010000028.1:0-14462 GCA_963846765.1 uncultured Solirubrobacterales bacterium | reverse complement strand
CGAGTAAGCGGTGGAGGTTGCGGTGGCGCGCGAAGCTGCGGCGGCGGGTGGGGGCGCGGAGGTGGGTCGGGTGGCGGTGGCGCTGCTCGGCGGTGGCGCGCCCGCTGCCATCCCGTCGCCAAACCCCTCGTCCGCGAGCTGCGCCAGCGCCAGCAAGACGTCATCCGCCTCAGCCCCCGATGCGGTGACTGACAGCGAGTCGCCGAACCGCGCCCCAAGCGCCACCACGTTGGTCAGGCTTCTCGCGCTTACCGGCGCGCCACCGCCGACCTTGGCGACCCGCACGTCGGCGTCGAACCGCCGGACGGTCTCGACGAACCGTGCCGCCGGGCGCGCGTGCAGCCCGATCGCGTTGCGGACCTCGAGGACGGCCTGGGCGTCGGCCGGTGTCACGGCCGCGGTGTCGGGCGCCGGCGCGGCGTCGGGCGCCGGCGCGGCGGCGGCGCCACCGAGTTGCGAGGTCTTCATCGCGAGCGCGCCGCGGGCCTCGGCGGCCACCTCGTCCAGCGACGCGCCGCCGCTCGCCGATGCCGCGGCCGCCACCGTCCCCTCGACCAGCGGTGCCTCGCTCAGCACGACCCGCCCCGGCGTCTCGCCGAGCAGGTCAACCGCGAGCTCGGTGCTCATCAGCGCGCTCCCGAGATCCATCAGCACGAGCACCCCATCGGGGGACATCGCCTCCTCGATCGCCGCCATCACGCGGGTCGCGTCGGTGCCGAGCACCCCCGGCTCGTCGGTACCGCCGGCGGCTACGAGCACCAGGTTCTCGCCGCCCATCTCGCGCGCGAGCGTGACGACGCCCTCGGCCAGCGCGTCGCTATGGGACACGACCACGATTCCGACCACGCTCAGCCCTCAGAGCCCGTAGGCGCGGTGCAGGTAGTCGATCGGGTGCACGGACTTCTCTCCGGTGGCGTGGGTGATCTGCCACCGGCAGGTCTCGCTGTCGCACGCGACTTCACCTGCCCCCGACTCGCGGATCTGGCTGAACAGGTCCGCCCCGACCGCCATCGCGATGTCGTACTTCTCGACCTTGAGGCCGTAGGTGCCGGCGATTCCGCAGCAGCGCGCGTTCCCCTCGGTGACCTCCAACCCCGGGATCAGCGCGAACAACTCGAGTGCCGGCTTGCCGATCCAGTGGCCCTGCTGCTGGCAGGGCGCGTGGTAGAAGATGTGCTCGTTGACCGGCTTGAAATCGGTCTTGAGCTCGCCGCGGTCGTTCATCTCGAGCAGCAGCTCGCAGATGTCGTAGGTGCGCTCGGAGACGAGCTTGAGGTCCGGATCGTCCTCGAGCGAGAGGATCTCGCGCGCCTCGCGCTTGAGCATCAGCGTGCAACTCGTGGCGTTGCCGACGATGATCGTGTTCGGGTCGTCGCGGACGTATGGGGCCAGGTTGCGCGCCAAACGCAGGACGACCTTGCGCGCGTCGTCGAACAGTCCGCTCGACTGGAGCGGCAGCCCGCAGCAGTCCTGCTTGGGCACGACGACCTCGAAGCCATGGTGCTCGAGGATCGCCACGACCTTCTCCCCCTCCCACGGCTCGTAGTACTCGGTGCCGCAGCCGTGAAAATAGACAATTCGACGGCCGGTGGAGGGACTCGGGTGCTTGCGCGCCCAGCGCGAGAAGCGCCGGCCCGCAAAGTCCGGCGCGGCCGCGTCGCGGTGAATCTTGAGCAGCTTCTCGCCGAGGATCCGGGCCGGCCGAAAATCGATCGTGAAGTTGGCCAGCGGCGCCACCGGCGTGCCCGCGCGGCCGAGCCAGGTCGGGCGCGTGATGATCCGGTCGCGGAGCGGGATGCCCTTCTGCTGCTTGAGCTTGTTGCGCGCCTGAGAGTTGATCTCGGCGATCTTTACCCCCTGCGGGCAGGACATCGAGCAGATCCCGCACCCCGAGCAGTAATCGACCGACGAGTCGACCGACGGCTCGCCGGCGACCCGGTAGCGCTCGGCCTGGGGGCCGGCGTACTTCGGCCCCGGGAACAGCGGCGTCACGTTCGACACCGGGCACTGGGTCTCGCAGATCGTGCACTTCACGCAGTGATCGAGCGATCCGCGCATCAGCTCTTCGAGCACGCCACCGACCTGGTCCATGCCGGCCGGCCCCGCGCTCATGCCGCGGCCCCCGCCGGTGCGCCGGCAGCTGCCAACACCATCTGGGCGGCGTGCGAGCCGCTCGCGAGCGCGATCCCCTCGCCCGACCCCTCGCGCCACGGCACCGCACCCGGAAGTGCCGCGCCGGCGACGAGCACGTTGTCCGCATCCGTCGAGCGCAGCTCCGAATCGACCGCCACGCCGACCCGCGCCATCGGCTGCTCGGCCAGGTAGTCGCCGACGAATCGCGGGTGGTCCGCCCCCGGGACGCCATGGAGCGGCAGGCCGAACACGCGCTCGTGCATGGCCCAGCGCGAGTCGAGCTCGATCGCGCCCGACCCGAACCCGCCCGCCGCGAGCACGAACCAGGGCGCCGCGTAGCGCGAGTCGTGACCGGCCGACCGCGTCGCCACGGACGTCACGCGCGCGCCGTCGCGCTCGGCGGAAACGACCTCGGCGCCGACCACCAGCCGACCGCCGGCGCGGCGCAGCGCCGAGCGGAGGATTTCGTATACGCGCATCCCCGGAACCGACGGGGGCAGCGTCGGGATCTCGAATACGGGGCGACCGAGACGGTGCTCGAGATCTGACCAGGCGCCGTGCGGGTCGCGGATCCCGAGCATCGCCGGGAGGCCGACGCGCTCGTCGGCCTGGAGCTTCAAGGCCAGCCGCGCCGCGAACGCCCCGCGCCAGGCGGGATCGTCGAACCGTCGCGCGAGCCCGAGCGCGTTCTGGTCGGCCCGCTCGGCCTCGATCTCCACCTCGACCGAGCGCGCCGTGACGCCGCCCCGGGCGAGGTTGGCCGCGCACAGGGAGGCGTGGAAGTCGCGCAGCGCGCGCGTGCCGACCACGCACACGTGGCCGAGCGCCGAGGACGCGTCGCCGGCGGCCATCGTCTCGGGCACGAGCGCGGACGGGCGCAGCGCGCCGACCGCGGTCGGCAGCAGCATGTTCTTCTCGGTTTCGCCGATGTACCGGTACCCCGGGAGCGGGCCGGCGGCGACGCATGAGGCAAACCACCGCACCGCCTCGAACACCGCTTCGACACCGAGCAGCGCGTACGGATGGTCGGGATGCGCGGCGGCCAGCTCCTCGATCCCAGCGGCCGGAGAGGCTACCCGCGCCGGCGTATAGCCGAGCACGTCGATCGTCCCGGGCGCGAGATGCGTCGAACCGACGCCCTTGGACAGCACGCACACGCGCGCGCCGCCCTCGGCCAGCCGTACGCCCGCGACGAGACCGGCGGTCCCCGCGCCGATAACGACCGCGTCGTAGTGGAGCTCGCCCCTCACGAAGATGCCACCGACTCCAGCTCGCTCGATGGCAGATGCGCCACGTCCAGCACCCCCTGAAAAATCCAATCATCAAAGCGCGCCTGGCGAAGCTGATCCCCGTACAAGACCGGCCACATTCCCTTCCACCGCTCCTGGAGGAAGTGCAGCAGCGACTCGTCGGCCTGCTCGCCGGTGAGCCCGTCGAGCCCGTGCAAGACGCCGGTGGCGCGGTAGATGCAGAACCCGCCCTGGCATGGCCCCATCCCGAGCCGCAGCAGCCGGCGGACGTCGTCGAGGTTCGTCGTGGCGCGGCGCTCGATCGCCTGCTCGAGCTTCTCGCGCGAGACCATCTCGCACTCGCAGATCAACTGCTCGTCGGCGAGATGCGCCTCCTTGCGGCTCAACCGCTCGCCGAGGTGATAGGTCGCGCCCTCCTCCGAGCCCGGTAGCAATTCGGTCTTGGTCGTGCACGGACGCTCCTCGCCGAGCTGCTTGGAGACCGCGTTCATCGTCTCCTCGGCCATCAGCCGGAACGTCGTGACCTTGCCGCCGGTAATCGTCACGAACCCGTGCACGCCGTCGCGCTCGGCGTGGTCGAGCAGAGCATGCGCGCGGGTGACGTCGCGCGAGTCGGTGTCGGCCGCCTTGGAGTCCTCGAACAGCGGACGCACGCCGGTCCACACCCGCAGCGCCCGAGCCTGGCGGAAGCCGGGCACGAGCTTCTCGCCGTCATCGAACATCGCGTCGACCTCGGACTGGATCACGGAGTGGTCGTCGGGGTCGTCGGTGTTCACGTCGGTCGTCCCGATCACGCACACGGTCCGGATCGGCACGATGATGTCGCCGTCGGTGGGCATCTGGCAGCGATTGACGCACGTGTTCACGAGTCGGTGGTTCATCGCGATCATGATCCCCCGCCCCGGCAGCACACGGACGCCCTCGATCCCGGCCATATCGGCAACTTCGCCGGCCCAGGCCCCGGACGCGTTCACCGTCACGCGGGCCTCGATGTCGATCTCCTCGCCGGTGGCGGCGCCGCGCACCCGGGCTCCGGTGACCTCAGCGCCGCTCCGATGGATCGCGACGACGGCGTGGTAGGGGAGCACGCGCCCGCCCCGCTGCTGGATGCCGCGGGCCATCGCCCACACGGTCTTCCAGATGTCGATGTTCGCGTCGGGAACGCGGAACACCCGCGAGATGCCCGGGTGAAGCAGCGGCTCCTCGCGGAGTGCCTGCGCCGGGTCGATCTCCTCGCAGTCGACGCCGGTGTCGCGGCATCCCTTGGCGAACACGTCCGCGTACGCGGGGTCGTCGAACGGCGTGGTGACGAAGAACCCGCCGATGTCCTCGATCGAGTCCGGCGAGACCTTCTTCAGGATCCGGTTCTCGGCGATGCACTCCTCGGCCGCTCGCGGGTCCTTGACCGCGTAGCGCCCGCCCGAATGCAGCAGGCCGTGGAACCGCCCGCTCGTGCCCTCGGCGAGATCGGCGCGGTCGACGAGCACGACATCGAAACCACGGAGTGAGGCGTCCCAGGCCACTCCGGCGCCGGTGGCGCCTCCACCGATCACCAATACGTCGGTACTTAATGTGGCCATGGTGTGAGCTTAACTAGTCGAAGGCGGTCCGGGTGGACCGCCTTCAACGTTACTCGCCCCCTAAGAGTGCCCGCTAGTCGACCCAATCGAAGGTCCGGGTGACGGCCTTCTTCCACTCGCGGTAGTACGCGTCCCGCTTGGCGGCGTCCATCTTGGGCTCCCAGCGCTTGTCCTCGGCCCAGTTGTCGCGGACCTCCTGGGTGCTGCTCCAGAACCCGACGGCCATGCCGGCCGCGTAGGAAGCACCGAGCGCGGTCGTCTCGGCCACCTCGGGTCGGATCACCGGGACCCCGAGGATGTCGGCCTGGAACTGCATCAGCAGGTCGTTTTGAACCATGCCGCCGTCGACCTTGAGCTCGTTGAGCGTGACGCCCGAGTCCGACTCCATCGCATCCATCACCTCGCGGGTCTGGAACGCCGTCGCCTCGAGTGTGGCGCGCGCGATGTGGCCGGCATTGACGTAGCGGGTCAGGCCGGCGAACACGCCGCGGGCGCTCGACTTCCAGTACGGCGCGAACAGGCCGCTGAACGCCGGCACGATGTACAGGCCGCCGTTGTCGTCCACGGACTTGGCCAGCTCCTCGACCTGCGGAGCGGCCTGGATCATGTGCAGGTTGTCGCGCAGCCACTGCACGAGCGCCCCGGTGATCGCAATCGAGCCCTCGAGCGCATACACCGCGGCCTCGTCGCCGATCTTGTAACAGACCGTCGTCAGCAGGCCCGCCTTGGACTGGACGGCCTCGGTGCTGGTGTTGAGCAGCATGAAGTTGCCCGTGCCGTACGTGTTCTTGGCATCGCCGGCGTCGAAGCACGCCTGGCCGAACGTCGCCGCCTGCTGGTCACCCAGGTCGCCCGCGATGTTGATGCCGGTCAGATTGCCGGTCGTCACCTCACCATAGACCTCGCTCGAGGCCCTGATCTCGGGCAGCATCGACATCGGCACGCCGATCGTGTCGGCGATGTCCTTGTCCCAGGACAGCGTCTTGAGGTCCATGAGCATCGTCCGGCTGGCGTTCGTCACGTCGGTGATGTGTAGACCGCCCTTGGGGCCGCCGGTGAGGTTCCAGATGCACCACGTGTCCATGTTGCCGAACACCAGGTCGCCGGCCTCCGCCTTGGCGCGGGCGCCGTCCACGTTGTCGAGGATCCACCGGACCTTAGGCCCCGAGAAGTACGTGGCGAGCGGCAGACCGACCGCTTCGCGGAAGCGATCCTGACCGCCGTCGGCGGACAGCTCGTCGACGAGCTTGTCCGTGCGCGTGTCCTGCCACACGATCGCGTTCATCACCGGCTCGCCGGTGTTGCGGTCCCACACCACCGCGGTCTCGCGCTGGTTCGTGATCCCGAGCGCGGCGATGTCGTCCCGGCTCGCACCGGCCTTCTCGACCGCCTCGTCTATCACCTCCTGGCAGCGCGCCCAGACCTCCATCGGATCGTGCTCGACCCAGCCCGGCTTGGGATAGATCTGCTCGTGCTCCTTCTGCGAGACCGCGACGACGTGTCCCGAGTGGTCGAAGACCATCGCTCGCGAGCTGGTCGTCCCCTGATCCAGTGCAACTGAGTACTTCGGCATACGTGTTCTCCTTGTCAGCCCGCGAACGCCTCGGCGGCGCTCTTGAAGAGGTAGTAGGTGGAGGTCGCTCCCGGGTCTTGGTGGTCCTTGCTCCGCTCTCCCAGGTAGCTGGCGCGGCCCTTGCGGGCGATGAGCGGGATCGTGGCCTTCATCCCGCCCTCCGCGGCGTCCGTTGCCGCGCGCAGGCCGCTGTCCAGATCGGACGCGGCCTCGAGCGCCTCAACGCCCGGGATCAGCGCGTCCACCATCGTCTTGTCCTCTGCCACGGCTTTGCCGCGTGCCTGCACTCCCTCGAGGCCCTTGCGCCAGGCCGCTGCGTAGGCGGGCAGATCGACCTCGGCCTGACCCGCCAGCGCGTTGCCCATCTGCAGGAACAGCGTCCCGTACAGCGGTCCCGCCGCCCCGCCGACGCTTGAGATCAGTGCCATCGCGACGGTCTTGAGCACGGCGCCGGCGTCGGCCTGCTCGGACGCCGAGATCTTCTCGAGCGCCTTCGTCATCCCACGGTTCATGTTCGTGCCGTGGTCGCCGTCGCCGATCGCGGTGTCGAGCGCGACGAGCTCCTGGCGATGCTCGGCCATCTCACCCGCGAACCGGTTCATCCAGTCAACGGTGCCGTCGCGTGTGATCGCCACTGTTTCGGACGCTCGCGCTAGGCACCCCAGCGCAATGCCGGAGTGTTCACCGGCGCATCCCAGTAGCGGACCATCTCGTCGTCGAGCTTGACCAGCGTGATCGAGCATCCCTGCATCTCGAGCGAGGTGATGTAGTTGCCGATGAGGTTGCGCTCGATCTTCAGCCCGTGGCCGTCGGCGATCTTCGCGACCTCGTTGTACATCACGTAGAGCTCGATCAGGGGCGTGCCGCCCATTCCGTTCATGAACACGAGCACGCGATCGCCCGACGAGAATGGAAGGTCCTCGAGGATCGGCGTCATCAGCCGCTCGGCGATCTGCGACGCCGGTCCGATCTTCTCGCGGAACCGACCCGGCTCGCCGTGGATTCCGATCCCGATCTCGACCTCGTCGTCGGCGAGCTCGAAGCTCGGGTTGCCCGAGGCCGGGGTGATGCACGGGGTCAGCGCCATGCCCATCGAGCGTCCGTTGGCGTTGACGCGGCGACCGAGCTCGGCGACTTCCTGGAGGTTGCGGCCGTCCTCCGCGGCGCCGCCGCAGATCTTCTCGACCAGCACCGTGACGCCGACGCCGCGGCGGCCGGCGGTGTACAGCGAGTCCTCGACCGCCACGTCGTCGTTGGTGAGCACGGTCTCGACCTCGATGTCGTCGCCCTTGCCCATATCGGCGGCCATGTCGAAATTCATCACGTCGCCCGTGTAGTTCTTGACGATGTGGACGACGCCCGCGCCGCCGTCTACGGCCTTGGTCGCCTCCAGCATCTGATCGGGCGTCGGCGAGGTGAACACCTCGCCCGGACAGGCGGCATCGAGCATGCCGGGACCGACGTAGCCCCCGTGCATCGGCTCGTGGCCTGAGCCGCCGCCGGAGATGAGCCCGACCTTGCCCTTGACGGGCGCGTCTATGCGGACGATCACCGCGGGCTCGTAGATGACCCGAACGCGGTCGCCGTGTGCTGCTTCAACGCCGTGGAGCGCGTCCTGCAGGACCGCGTCGGGCGAATTGATGAGCTTCTTCATGCCCTTTCCCTCTAAGCCGGAACTGATTGGACAGAACGCTCGACGGGAAGATCCATCCGGCGCCGATGACGAGCCGGATGCCTGGTCCCGGGTGCGGGGTGCGGGCACGCGTGCAAGTGCTCGACCGCAGCCCACCGGAACCGGCCGCCCGCGGTCACTTCAGCACCGATAATGCCCAGCAAGCACCCTCCTTCTGGACTAAACGCTCTCCACCCACGAGCCTCGATTGCGACAATAACGGAAACAGTGCGACAATGTCAAACATCGTTCGCACTGACGATCGGGGTTGTAGGGGTGGGTACCTGAGCGACAACGGAAGTGCCCGGGCGCATTCAATCCATTGAGCGCGCAGCCGCGATTCTGCGGCTGCTGTCCGGGCGCTCGCGACGGCTCGGAGTGGCCGAGCTGGCCGGTGAGCTGCACCTCCCGAAGGGCACCGTCTACGGAATCCTGCGCACGCTCCAGGCGGTCGGGTTCGTGGAGCAGGACAGGGAATCCGGCAAGTATCAGCTCGGTCCGGCGCTGCTCCACATGGGCTCGAGCTACCTCGACGGCAACGAGTTACGCACTCGCGCGTTGAACTGGGCCGATGGGCTGGCGACGCGCAGCGGGGAAAGCGTTCGCATCGGCACGCTCCACGAGAACCAAGTGCTGATCGTCCACCACGTGTTCCGGCCTGACGACAGCCGCCAGGCGCTCGATGTCGGGAGCCTGTTGCCGGCCCACGCCACCGCGCTCGGCAAGGCGCTCCTTGCCAACCACGACTACATCGCCGCCACGCTCGCCGACGGCGCGCTCGCGAGCTTCACGCCCGCCACGGTGACCGACATCTATCGCTTCCGCCAGGAACTGGAGGAGATCGCCAACCGCGGGTGGGCCAGCGACGTTGGCGAGCTGTTCCACGGGTCCGCCTCGATCGCCGCGCCGATCGAGGACCGGCGCCGAGTGACGGTCGGGGCGATAGGCATCGCCGGGCCGATCGAGCGGCTGTGCGAGGACGGGAGCCGTCCGCGGGCTGAGTTCGTCAACTACGTGCTGGAGGCGGCGCGCGCTGTTTCCAGAGAGCTCGGCGCGATCCCTTGGTAGAGGCGCCGCCGGGCAGGGATGCCAGGTGGAACTGGCCGAAGGCGGCCCAGCACAGGTCCCGGACACCTGTACGTGCATAGACTTGCCGCTACGTGAGCACGACCGGGCGATACGTGGCCTCGATCGACCAGGGGACGGCGTCGTCTAGGTGCTTCGTGTTCGACGACCGGGCGCGGGTCGTGTCGGTGGCCCAGCAGGAGCACCGCCAGCACTTCCCGAGGCCGGGGTGGGTCGAGCACGACCCACAGGAGATCATGCGCAACGTCCTGCTCGTGGTGCGGGTGGCGCTCGACAAGGCTGACCTGTCGCCGGCCGACCTGTGCGCACTCGGCATCGCCAACCAGCGCGAGACCACCGTGCTGTGGGACCGGCGCACCGGCGCCCCCGTGCACAACGCGATCAACTGGCAGGACACGCGGACTGATCGGTTGTGCCGAGAACTCGCGCGCCAGTTCGGACAGACCATGTTCCGCGAGAAGACCGGCCTGCCGGTGACCACGTACTTCTCCGGCCCCAAGATCCGATGGCTGCTCGATCGAATCCCAGGGCTGCGCGAGCGCGCCGAGGCCGGCGAGGTCCTGTTCGGGACGATCGACTCGTGGCTGATCTGGAACCTGTGCGCCCGCCACGTGACCGATGTGACCAACGCGAGCCGGACGCTGCTGATGAACCTCCACACGCTCGACTGGGATCCGGAGCTGCTCGACGCGATCGGCGTGCCCGCCGCGATGCTTCCCGAGATCCGCAGCTCCTCGGAGGCCTACGGCGAGGCCGGGCCACCGATCGCCGGTGTCCCCGTCGCCTCGGCGCTCGGCGACCAGCACGCGGCGCTCGTCGGGCAGACCTGCTTCAACGCCGGCGACGCCAAATGCACGTTCGGGACCGGCAGCTTCTTCGTGCTGAACACCGGCGCTCGACCGGTGACGTCCAACAGCGGTCTGCTGACCACGCTCGCTTACAAGCTCGGGTCGGCCGACCCGGCGTACGCGCTCGAGGGATCAATCGCGATCACCGGCGCGCTCGTGCAGTGGTTCCGCGACAACATCGGGCTGATCGGCAGCGCGCCCGAGATCGAGACGCTCGCGCTGACCGTCGAGGACAACGGCGGCTGTTACTTCGTGCCCGCGTTCTCGGGGCTGTTCGCGCCGCATTGGCGCAGCGACGCGCGTGGCGTGATCGCCGGGCTCACCGGCTACATCAACCGCGGTCACCTGGCGCGTGCCGTGCTCGAGGCGACCGCCTGGCAGACCCGTGAGGTCGTCGAGGCGATGAACACCGATTACGGCAGCCCGCTGTCCGAGTTGCGCGTCGACGGCGGGATGACCGCCAACAACCTGCTGATGCAGAACCTCGCGGACGTCCTCGACGTACCGGTGACGCGACCGATCGTCGCCGAGACGGTGTCGCTCGGCGCCGCCTACACCGCGGGCCTCGCGGTGGGCTTCTGGTCGGACACCAACGTCCTCAAGAAGAACTGGCACAAGGCGGCCGAGTGGCTCCCGAGCATGGACGGGGGGTTGCGCGAGCGCGGCTACCGGAAGTGGAAGAAGGCGGTGGCGCTGGCGGTCGACTGGGTCGACGACGACGAGTAGCTGTTTAAGCGCGGAGGGCGGCGGCGCCATCCGCGCGCCGCCGCCCCACGCTGTCAGTTACGGCCGAGCTCTTCTATTACTGGAACTCGGGGCCGGGCCGGTCCTGAACCGTCTCGCCCTCGGCGACGACCCCGGGCTCCGGCGGCTTGCGTGCCACCAGGATGTCATGGATGAACACGTCGTAGAACACCGATGCCAGCGCGCCTCCGATCAACGGCCCCACGATTGGGACCCAGAAGTAACCGCTGATGTTGGCGTAGTCCCCTGGCATCGCCACTTTCCCCCAACCCGCGATCCAGGCGAAGATGCGCGGGCCGAAGTCACGCGCCGGGTTGATCGCGTATCCGGCGTTGGCTCCGAACGAGATACCGACTGCCATCACGATCATGCCGACGATCCACGGGGTCATGTTTGCCCCGACCGGCAAGCCGTACTCATCAGTCACGGCCCACACGAACAGGACGAGGAAGAACGTACCCACGATCTGGTCGATGAGCGGTCCTAAGACGCTGTGGAAGTACGGCGCCGGGAAGGTGGCAAACGTACTGTATGTGGCTACAGACGCCGGCGTCCCCTTCACGATGTGGTTCATCTGGTCGAAGTGGTTGATCGCGTTGTTGTAGACCAGAAACACGAGCGCAGCGCCGACGAAGCACCCGAGCACCTGCGCGATCCAGTACGGAGCCACCTTGTTCCACGGGAGCTGGCGCCGGATCGCGGCACCAAACGTGACTGCCGGGTTGATGTGCGCACCTGTGACGCCACCCACGGTGTAGACGGCGAAGCAGACCGCCAATGCCCATCCCCAGGTGATGAGCAGCCAGTCGCCCGAAGACTGGAGAGCTCCGGCGGAGCTGCGTCCAGACCCGATCAGGGCCCAGAGCATCGCGACCACTCCGTCGCCGAAACAGATGAGGATGAAGCAACCGAAGAACTCGGCCCATAGCTCTCCGATCAAGCCCTGCCGCCAGCGAAGCGGCAGCGGCCGGACCGCTCTTGACTCAGCTACTGCTGACACACAACCTCCTCCGAGACGTTGGGTTCAGGAAATGGCGCCTCGCGCTCGCAGGATCGCTCGCGTCATCGTCTGAGGGCGACATTCCCCTCTGGGACCGCATTTCCTTCTCCCAGCGGACGTATACGTCAACCCGCTAGTGGCCATGTCCGTCCGCCGGCAACCGGCGATCTCCAGCGTCGGCCGTTGAGGCCCGACTCCGGTCGTGGCTGAATTCAAGTGGACACCCTCAGATCCTCCGCCCAATGCGGGCGTTCGCGGCGACCCACTGAGATCCGCGATTGGCCGAGATTACCAGTCTGCGTGCGACAATGTCAAACGGCGTTTCGAATGCAAACGCGTTGAAAACGCCCGTGTTCCGGCGTTCTCAGGTGGTTCTCAGCGCTCGCTCTTGACCGTCTCTCGCGAGCGGTAAGGCGACCGGTACGGGGTCGGCGCGCCGCCGTTCTCGAAGAACCCGCGGACGGACTCCATCAACTCCGTGGGGTCGCCATTGGCATTGATCGGCTCCCCGAACGAGACCTCGATCCGGTGGCGCTTGGGCACCGGCTTGTTGCGCAGGCGCCTGGGCCACAGCCGCCCGGGCGGCATCGCCTGGCCGGTGCCGGTGACTCGGATCGGCACGATCGTGAGGTGATGAGCCACCGCGAGCACGGCCGCTCCGCGCCGCAGCGGACCCTGCCCGCCGCCGCGCGAGCGGGTGCCCTCCGGGTACAGCAGCACGCTCCAGCCCTGATCGAGCAGCTTGTCGAGGTGGCTGCCGTGCTTCGACACCCCGCCGCCGCCGTGGCGTTCGATCGGCACCGTGTTGAAGATCAACGAGACGAGCGAGGCGACCACCCGGTTCTTGTAGAAGTAGTCCGCCGCCGCCGCGACCACCGTCCGCTTGCGCAGCCTGCGCGGGAGCGCCGACAGGATCACCGGGGTGTCCATGTGGCTGGCGTGGTTGGCGACCAGGATCACCGGACCCTTGACCCCGTCGAGCTTCTCCTTCCCGGTTGCGCGCCGCGCGGCGTAGTAGTCCATCGTCGGGTTGAGCACGAACCGCAGGAAGTTCTCGCGGATCACGCCTGCGAACCACGACCGCGCCCACGGTATGTCAAGCTGCGCGGCGGCCTTGCGCAACTCGCGGCCACGGGCGGGCGCGGCGCGCGCGGCATCGAGGAAGCGCTGCTTGCGCGAGCGCTTACGGCGGAAGGAGAACACCGGGAGTTAATACCCACTGTGTGACTTTCGTTACAGATCGTTCACGAGCGGTTCGCGGGCCGCGACCGAGCCGTCCGGCGACAACTACGATTAGCCGGGTTCGTGCTCCAGCGGCGCTTCTCTCCGGACCCGTTTCGGCCGGCTCAGCTCTCGACTGAAGACCGGCGCGGCCATCGTGTCATCCAGACACTCCTGCGCCGGCGCGCGGAGGGCTCGGTGCCGGGTGCGCGAACCGACGGGCGGCGGGTGGCGCTCGTGATCGAGGGAGGCGGGATGCGCGGGGCCGTGTCGGCGGGGATGACAGCGGCGATCGAGCAACTTGGGTTGCGCGACGCATTCGACGAGGTGCACGGTGCGTCCGCGGGGGCGTTCAACGCCGCATTCCTGCTCGCGGGCCAGGCCTCCTATGTGGTCACGCTGTACCAGTACGGCTTCGGCGATCCCCGGTTCGTGAGCGTCTCGCGGGCGATGCGAGGCGGCCCCGCGTTCGACATGGATCACGTGATCAACCACGTATGGACGTTCGAGCGCCCGCTCCGGTTCGACGCGGTCCTGTCGAGCGGGATCGATCTGCACTGCACCGCCACCGACGCCGACCAGGCCGCGATCGTCGATCTGACCGGGTTGCGCGACGCGGAGGAGATCCGCTGCGCGCTACGCGCCTCTGGCCGGCTGCCGTGGCTGGCCGGCGGGCCGGTCAGCTTCCGCGGCATGCGACTGCTCGACGCCACGCTGGCCGAGGCGATCCCCGTGCACGTCGCGTGCGCGTCGCACGCGACCGACGTCCTCGTACTGATGACGCGCCCGGAGGGCGTGGCCCACGCCGGCCTCTCGCGGCCGGTGGCGTGGCTGACCGACCGCTACCTGCGGTCTTTGAATCCGGCGCTGGTCGAGTTGCGCGCGACCCGCTCACCCCGGTACGACGCGCTCACCGCTTCGCTCGCCGAGCGGGCGGCGGACCCGGACTGCTCGCCGGCGATCTGCGTGATCCGCCCCGGCGCGGGGTCGCTGATGGTCTCCCAACTCGAATCGCGGGCGCTCGCACTCCAGACCGCCGCGAGCCACGGCCTGCGCTCGGCGTGGATGGCGCTCGCCGGCGAGGACCCGGAGGTGATCGGGACGTTGCGGGCGTATCCGCGGGGGGCGGCGGATGTGCTCGGGGACGCAAGCGAGAACGGCGGTGCCCGGAGCGCTGCCCGGCTCACTTCCTAGGTCGATCCGGACCTGCGTAGCCTGCCAATCAAGCCGCAAGGCGCGGACCGTGGCAGACCGTGCATGTGGCGCATGCGCGGTATGCCACGGTCCCCGGTAAGCCGCTCGTTTGGCAGATCATGCATGTCGGGCGGACCCGGCAGCACGCTGATGCTCGGTCG
>CAWJXO010000027.1:0-45569 GCA_963846765.1 uncultured Solirubrobacterales bacterium | reverse complement strand
CGATCCGGCGGGCCCACGCCTCCGCGTGCACCCGGTGGGCGCCCTCTTCGTGGAGGATCTTGCGCGCTCGCTGGGCGAGCGGCTCGATCGAGCTGTCCCGGGCGGAAGCCACGAACGTTGTCAAGATCCCGTCGACGACCAGGTTGGCGGCGATCACCGAAGCCCAGTCGGGCAACTCGTGCGCGATTACGAGCATCGGATGGCCGGTGTCCAGGCCCGAGTCGTCGGAGCGCGAGATACCGAGCTTCGCGAGCACCGGATAGGTGGACCGGGCGTGGCCGAGCTCGTCCTGCGCCATCGCGGCCGCCGCCACTGCCGACTCGATCGTCGGCGCGCTCACCGCCCACTCGCCGTAGCGGCGTCCGAGCGCGCTCTTGTTGTCGGCGAGCGACCCGATCAAGGAGATCATCGTGGCGGTCGCCGCATCGACCGCCCCGGGAGCAGAAGCGCTCACGCCCGGATCGCTTCCCGGATCGCAACCCTCGGCACGATGATCATCTCGATCCACGGCTGCTCGTCGTAGATCGCGCGCGCCGAGACCAAAGCCAGATCCTCGTCGTCTTCGGTCACCGTGCCCACGTGGTGGAGCGGCTCCGGATACTCCTTGCGGGCGAATACCTCCCAGACCGTCTCGCCGGCCCGGCTCATACCGCGATCCCCAACGAACGCATCTTCGAACGAGCGTCGTCCCGTAGCCGGGCCTTCGTCCACACCGGATCCCACACGACCTCGATGTTCACCACGTCGACATCCGGATCGCAGAGCAACGCGTCTCGGATGTCGTCCTCGATGAACTCCATCGCCGGGCAACCCATGCTCGTGTACGTGATCTGCAGATCAGCGGTCCGCGACTCCGCAACGTACGACAGCGACACGATCAGCCCCATGCCCACCACCGACACCGGAATCTCCGGGTCCTCAACGCGCCGGAGGGCCTTCCACAACCGAGCCTCAACGGAATCGGTCATGCCGCGCGACGCAACCTCGTCGTCTGATAGCCCCGCTGCAGCGTACGAACGTAATCGGAGTTCATCGGCCCACGCGCGCGCCACCGGGCGATGACGTCATCCCACGAGATCGCGCCCTGATCCAACAACCACGAGCGCGTCTCTTCGTCGAACGCCGCCGGGAATGGACAATCGATCACGTACGCATCGCGCTCGGCATCGAAGTGCGCCGGCACCCGCACACCAATCTCATCCATGAAGGGAACAACCTCGGACATCCACCACTGCCGGAGCTGATCGTTCGACTTTCCCTTGAAGCCGTAATCGAGCTGCTCGGAATGCTGCTTCAACGAGTCTGGGAGCCCGAACCACTCGAGCGTCAAGATGAACATCCAGTCGACGGCCGCCTGAACCGAAGCCTTCCCGGCCGGGTCCTTGCACAGCTTGCGCAGCCACGTGCGCCCGTGGCGCAGGTGGAACGTCTCCTCCTTGTCGACCTTCGCCAGCGCCCGCTTCCACGGCCCGAACGTGCTCGACTGGTACACGTCGGAGAGCAGCACGAACCCCGCCTGGTCGTACAAGGCGTTCGCGCACACCAGCTCGACCCACGAGTTCAGCGGAACGTCGAACGCGTACGGGTACTTGAAAGACCGCGCCGGTCGCTCATACACAAGCTCGTCCATGTCGACGCCCAGATCCCCGAGCAGCCGATACCCGATGTGCGCGTGCGCGAGCTCGTCCTGGATGATCGACATCGCCGACCCGAAGTTGTTCAAAGCCGGCGCGTGTTGGGCGGCGCGCAGGTACGCGGGCGCGCTCACGAACTCCGTGTCGGCGGATACGGTCAAGATCCGACGCATCCCCTCTAAATAGCGCGGGGACATGTGCTGCAACCCCTCGACGAGCTTGCCGGCGTCCAAGTGCTGCCGCACTTGCTGTTCGGTCCAGGGGGCGAGTTCTTCGGAAGCGACGTGTGACACTTGACTAACGCCCGCCATCGTATAGTCTCTCCACCGTGAGGTCAAGTGGCGACGATCGTTGAGCTCGACGGCGTTGCGCCGACGATCGGCGAGGACGTCTTCCTGGCCCCGACCGCGGTCCTGGTCGGCGACGTCCGCGTCGGCGACAGGTGCAACGTCTGGTTCGGGACCGTGCTGCGCGGTGACGTCTCGCACATCGAGATCGGTGCCGGCTGCTCGATCCAGGACACCGCGGTCATCCACTGCGCCGACAATCTGCCGACAGTGATCGGCGCGGATGTGGTCGTCGGCCACGGCGCGATGCTCGAGGGGTGCACGATCGGCGCCGGCGCCCTGATCGGGATGGGCGCGATCGTCCTGCAGCACGCCCAGGTCGGGGCGGGCGCGATGGTCGCGGCCGGCGCCGTGGTGTCCGAGCGCACCGAGATCCCACCGGGGGTCCTTGCGGCGGGCGTGCCGGCCCAGATCAAGAAGGCGCTGTCCGGTTCGGCGCTGGCTTGGACCGGCCGCGCCGCGCAGCACTACCAGCAGTTGCGGGAGCATTATTTGAAAACGAGCCGCGTTCGCGACCTCGCAGACGAGCGCGTCCCTCAAAACTGACACAGGAGGCACCGTGCCCGAGATGCTGATCGGAGGTGAGTGGCGGCAGGCCGCCGCTCACGAGGAGCTCGAGGTCGTGAACCCGGCTACCGAGGAGACGGTGGGCAGCGTGCCCGCGGCGAAGCCCGAGGATGTCGAGCTCGCGGTCGCGACCGCCAAGCGCGCGTTCGCCGAGTGGTCGAAGACCGACGTCGAGAAGCGCGCTGCGATCCTCGCCAAGGCGGCGGACCTCATCAAAGAGAACGCCAAAGAGCTCGCGGCGACGCTGACCTCCGAGCAGGGCAAGCCGATCGCCGAAGCGATGGGAGAGGTGACCCACCTCGCGCACGGGGTGCACTTCTACGCCGAGGCCGCAACGAAGGTGCGTGGCGCCTATCAGGAGCTTCCGAGCACGCTCGGCGATGCCTACGGGATGGTCATCCGCCGGCCGATCGGCGTGTGCGCGGCGATCACGCCGTACAACTTCCCGCTGACGCTGCTCGGCACCAAAGTCGCACCGGCACTCGCCAGTGGCAACACTGTCGTGGCGAAGCCGGCAGCCACCACCCCCCTCGCGACCCTGAAGGTCGCCCAACTGTTCAGCGAGGCGGGCGTACCCGACGGAGTCCTGAACGTGGTGACGGGACGTGGCAGCGACATCGGCGACGCGCTCGTGTCCCACGCCGACGTCAAGCGCATCGCGTTCACCGGCTCGACAGAAATAGGCCGCCACGTCGCCACGCTTGCCGCGCCGCACCTCAAGCACGTCACGCTCGAGCTCGGCGGCTCAGACCCGGTGATCATCTGCGCGGACGCCGATGTCGATGCGGCGGTAAAGGCCGTGATCATCGGGCGCTACTGGAACGCCGGCCAGGCCTGCCTCGGATGCAAGCGCGTGTTCGTCCACGACTCGGTGTACGACGGGTTCGTGTCCCAGCTCGTCGAGCGCGTCGGGCGCTACGAGCCGGGCGACGGGACGGTCAAGGCCGAGAAGCCGAAGCTTCGCATGGGGCCGATCCACACGCGACAAGGCCGCGACGAGCTGCTCGAGCAGATCGAGGACGGGGTCTCACACGGAGGCGAGCTCCTGATCGGAGGCGGAACGACCGATCTAAGCAAGGGATTCTTCCTCGAGCCGGCGGTCATCGCCGAGCCCGCCGACGATTCGAGGCTCAACCACGAAGAGGTGTTCGGGCCGGTCCTTCCGGTCTGGAGGTTCACCGACTTCGACGACGCGATCGACCGCGCGAACGACACCCAGTACGGCCTCGGCTCGTCGATCTGGACCCACGACGCCCGCCTGATCCACCGGGCGGCGCAGGAGATCGAGTCGGGCATGACCTGGGTCAACCAGATCCACTACGGCTACGACGAGCTGCCATTCGGCGGCGTCAAGGCATCGGGCTACGGCAAGGAGCACGGGATCGAGTCGCTCGACTCGTACGTGGAGATCAAGTCAGTCGTCGTCGGAGGGCTCGGATAACCATGGGTGTCAGGTTCACAACCGACGGACCGCTCGGGTTCATCACGCTCGACAAGCCTCCGGCGAACTCGTACGACCTCGAGTTCATGACCGAATTCTCGGAAGCGGTCGACGAGGCCGTGGTCGGGGCCACCCGAGTGGTGATCGTCCAGAGCGCGAGCGAGAAGTTCTTCAGCGCCGGCGCCGACATCAAAAGGTTCATCGAGGGCGACGTCAGCGCGGCCATGGAGATGATCAAGGTCAGCCAGTCCGCGTTCCGGCGGATGGCGGCCGCTCCGCAGGTGTTCATCGCGTACATCGCGGGCCACGCGCTCGGCGGAGGTCTCGAGATCGCGCTCGCGTGCGATATCCGCCTGGCCGCCGCGGGCGTGTACAAGCTCGGCCTGCCCGAGGTCACGCTGGGCCTCCTGCCCGGGAACGGAGGAACCCAGCGCCTCACGCGCCTGATCGGGCCGTCTAGAGCGCTCGAGCTGCTGATCACCGGCCGCACATACACGGTCGAGGCGGCGCGCGAGATCGGGTTGGTCGCCGACGTATACAACGCGGACACTGCCGAATCAGAGGTCCGGGAGTATGCGGAGCGGCTCGCCGGCGGCGCCGGACTCGCGATCGCGGCGATCAAGCGGTGCGTGCACGAGGGCGGCGAGCTGGCGCTCTCGAACGGACTCGCGCTCGAGGCCGAGCTCATGGAGCAGCTGTTCAAGTCCAAGGACGCCGACGAGGGCCTGCACGCGTTCGTCGAGAAGCGCAGGCCCGAGTTCGTGGGCGCATGAGCACGGTCACCACGCACCCAGGGTCGTTCGTCGCCGGCGCCGAGCACCGCAACGCCGGCGATGCGATCCCGGTGGTCAACCCTGCCGACGGAAAAACGTTCACCGAGGTTGCGACCGCCACCGAAGCCGACGTCGACGCCGCCGTCCAGGCCGCCGCCGACGCGCAGGAGGCATGGTCCGAGCTCGCCGTGTCCAAGCGCGGCGAGATTCTCGGCCGCGCCGCGCACCACGTCGAGGAGCACATCGAGGAGCTGATCCCGCTACTCACCCGCGAGCAGGGCAAGACGCTTCGCGACTCGAAGATCGAGATCACCAAGGCGGTCGACACGCTCCTCCATTACGTCGGCCTGTCGAAGTCGCTCCGCGGCGTCCATACGCCGAACCTCGACCCCGGCGTCGACGGCATGGTCCTCAGACGACCTCTCGGAGTGGTGGGCGCGATCGTGCCGTGGAACTTCCCGACGACGCTGCTGTGCAACAAGCTCGCGCCGGCGCTGGTCGCCGGCAACACTGTCGTGGCCAAGCCGGCGGCGACGACGCCGCTGACCACGCTCCGGTTCGCAGAGCTGCTCGCCGAGGGCGGTCTGCCGGAGGGCGTCTTCAACGTCGTGACCGGAAAGGGGTCCGTGGCCGGCGAGGCGCTAGTGACCCACCCACTCACACGCAAGATTGCGTTTACGGGCTCGACCCCCGTGGGCGAGCGGATCATGGCCCAGTGCGCGCACGGCATCAAGCGCGTGACGCTCGAGCTGGGTGGCTCTGACCCGATGATCATCTGCGACGACGCCGACCTCGCCGCCGCCGCGAGCGCCGCCAGCATGGGCCGCTTCTACAACTGTGGCCAGGCGTGCCTGGCGATCAAGCGCGTGTACGTGTTCGAGTCGGTCGCCGACGAGGTGATCGAATCGATCGTCGAGAAGGCCAAGCGCCTCAAGATCGGTCGCGGAGAGGTCAAGGGCACGCAGATGGGCCCGATGCACACCGCCGGCGGACGCGAGGAGATGTCCAACCAGGTCTCGACCACCCTCAACGCAGGCGGCGAGCTCAAAACCGGAGGCGGCCCGCCTGACGACGCCGACCTCGCCGACGGGTTCTTCTACGAGCCGACGATCGTCGCCGACCCGCCGCACGACTCGCCGATGGCGACCGAGGAGGTGTTCGGCCCCGCGCTCCCGATCTGGCGAGTGACCGACCTCGACGAGGCGATCGCGCGCGCCAACGCCTCCCCGTTCGGGCTCGGGTCCTCGGTGTGGACGAAAGACCTCCAAACGGCGCGGCACGCGGCCGAGCGCATCGAGGCCGGCTACACCTGGGTCAACTCGCGCACCAAGGTCTACGACGAGCTCCCATTCGGCGGCTGGAAGTCGAGCGGCTACGGCAAGGAGCACGGCGAGGAGGCGTTCGACTTCTACACCGAGACCAAGTCGGTCGTGCTGGGGGCGGGGTGAGCGCGGCGTCGGTCGCGACCCCGTGCGGCACGTGAGCACCGAGCCCGCCCCCTGGGACCGCGCATCGCTCCCAGCCCCGGTCATTCCGCTCGAAAACACATTCGAGGGATTCCTCGGGCTCGAGTGGCTGGACTTGACGCTCACGAGTGCGCACGTCCGCTTCCAGGTCCGCGAGAACCTCAAGCAGCCGCTCGGGCTGATGCACGGCGGCATCTACTCAGCTGTCGCCGAGACGGTGGCGTCGGTCGCCACCGTCAACAACGTGTGGAAGGACGGCTACGTCGCTTCCGGGCTCAGCAACTACGCGAGCTTCCTGCGCCCGATCACCGGCGGAGCCGTTGACGTGACCGCCGTGCTCCGCGGCCACGACGAGCGCGAGTGGACGTGGAGCCACGAGTTCCGAGACGAGGCCGAGAAGCTGTGCGCGCTCGTCGACGTGACGATCGCGGTCCGGCCGGCCCCCGGTCCCTGAGCCTCCGGTCGCTAAGCCCCCGGGTCGCTAATAGCCCACGCGGCCACTCTGCTATTTCTTGAGGCGGATGCTTCTCGAGCGGCAAACAATCCGACCGGGACGGCTGGCCGGTCGCTACCCGGCTGCGGCGTCGATGGTTGTGTTCGCGCTCGTACCCTACCTCGCGCTGTCCGCCGCGCTCCAGCCGTTGACGCCGATCATCGCGAAAGACCTGCACACGAGCCTCCAGACGATGAGCCTGGGGTCGGGTCTGGCCAACGCCGGCTACGCGGTCGGGACGGTGCTGGCGGTTCAGTTGGCGCAACATCTGCCCCAGCGACGGATGATGGTTCTGTACGCGGCGGTGCTCGTGATCGGCTCGATCCTGACCGCGGCGGCGACGAGTCCCGCGATGTTCATCACCGGGCGAGTGCTGCAGGGCCTATGCACGAGCCTGCTTCTGATCGCGGCGGTGCCGCCGCTGGTGCTCAGTTTCGGGCTCGATCGGCTCCGCGAGACCGCGGTGATCATGAGCCTGTGCATTTTCGGCGCCGTCGCGCTCGGCCCCACGCTGGGGGGCATCCAGGCGAGTGCCGACGCCTGGCGGCCGCTGTTCTGGATCGTCGCGGCGATCTCGGCCACCGCGTTCGTGCTGTCGATCCTGACCTTCGAGGATGCGCCCCCGATGGATCGCAGCGCTCCTTGGGCCCCCAACGTGATCGCCCTCGCGGCCGTGGGCTGCGTCGCCGCGTTCTACGGCACGTCGCAGCTGCTCACGTATCCATTTCTGAACGTGCATACAGTGGTGCCGCTGGTCGTCGGACTGGGGCTGATCGTCGTACTGATCGTCAACCAGTACCGCTCCAGGCACCCGCTCCTGACCATCCGCACCATGTTCTCGAGCACCATCCCCGTGGCCGCGGTCACCCTTGCCTTGTTTGCCGCCGCCGCGTCGGTGTCGGCGACCGATCTGACCGCAGCGCTGCTCGCGCCCCACTACAGCGCGCTGCACGTGGGTCTGCTGTTCCTGCCCGAGCTGGCCGGGGCCGTGCTCACGGCGTTCGCCCTCGGCGTCGTGATGAAGAGCCGCGCGATGCACTACCTCCCGCTGGTCGGTATGGCCTTCCTGGCCGCCGGCATCGCCGTCTTCCGGATCGAGCTCCCGCCGAGTCAGGCGCTGACGCTCCTCGGCTCAGGACTCACCGGCATTGGACTTGGCGCAAGCGTCGCGCCGGCCCTGTTCGTCGCCGGCTTCTCGCTGCCGTCCAACAACCTGCAGCGCGTGTTCGCGATCATCGAGCTGATGCGCGCGGTCGCGGCGTTCATGATCGCGCCCCTATTCGTGCACTTCGCGGTCACGGTCGGAGGCAACGCGACCACCGGCACCGGCATCGCGCTGTGGATCGGGTTCGGACTCGCCGTCGCCGGTGGGCTGATCGCCGTGCTGCTCTACGCGCTCGGGGGTGCGCGGCCGCAGACCCCGAATCTCAGGCGCTTTGTCGAAATGGAGGGTCCCGCCTGGTACTCGCCGCCGCTGCTCGCCCGCGTCCGCGGGCGCGTCACGGGCCGAGCGCCCGTCGAGGATCCCTCTCGTCCATGAGTGCCGGCGCCTCGCTCGGGCCGGTCATCTTCGCCTACGACGGCTCCGAGCTGGCCAAGCTGGCGATCGACGAAGCCGCTCGCCAGCTGGGCACCGGCCGCGACGCGCTCGTCGTCACCGTGTGGCAGCAATTCGAGGTCGGCTTCGTGCCGAGCGACGGCGTGCAACTCGACGCCGGGCAGACGGCCGAGGTCCGGAAGGCGGCCGAGCGAACCGCGGCCGACGGCGCCGCGCTCGCCGAACGGGCGGGGTTCCGCGCCCGCAGCGCGGCGATCGAAGGGGCGCCGGCCTGGAAGCAGATCGTCGACGTCGGCGAGGAGCAAGGCGGCAGCCTGATCGTGCTCGGCTCCCACGGACGTAAGGGTCTCGGGAGCATCCTGATCGGGAGCGTCGCCGAGGCCGTGGCGGCACACTCGCCGCTACCGGTGCTGATCGTGCACCGTCCCGCTAAGGCCCCGTAGAAGAATAATTTCGCGGTTTTGCCGGCGTCTGGACGCGCCTGACGCCACCGGCTCGCCCTCAAATACTCCCGGTATTATCGCGGCGAGCCGGCGGCGCCAGACACGCCCAGCCACTCGTCAAATTCCACGACTTATTCTCCTACGGGCCCTAAGCCGGCCTGATCACCTCGGGATCGGGCGCGTCCGCGTACAGGCGGGCGACGTGGGCGGCACGGCGCTCCAGGCAAGCGCGCTGATTCAGATAGCCCTTGTCCGTGATCTCGCCGGCGTCGAGGCTCGGCGGTATCTCGAGCAGCAGTAGCCGCTCTATCCGGGACGCCGAGCCGGCGCCTTCGTTCAAACGCGCCAAGGCGTCCGCCAGGTGGTCGCGCAGGCGCCCGTCGTCGAGGGGAAGATCGCCCTCGCCAGCGAATCGCTTCCGCGCCTCGACCTGGTTGACCCAGGCCATCGCCGCGACGAACTCCGTGTCGTGGCCGCAGATCACGGCGTCGCCGAGCACGTCGGCTGCGCTGATGAGCCGAGTACGAAGGGTTCCGGCCGCGACCCACGTCCCGGTCACCAGCTTGAAGTTCTCGGCGATCCGACCGTCGAACAGCATGCCCTTGTTCGGGTCGTGCTCGTCGATCAACTTGACCGCGTCGCCGGACCGGTAGAAGCCCTCCTCGTCGAACGTGGCTTCCGTGAGCTCGGGGTGCCGGTAATACCCGGGGGTGACGATCGGGCCGCTGACCCGGATCTCGAGCTTGTCCTGAACGGGAGCGAGCTTGATCGTGGTTCCCGGGTACGGCACGCCGATGCAGCCGGTGGGCGGGTCGGCGAAGTGTGCGGTAGTGGCCGCGGGGGCGGTCTCGGTCGTGCCCCAGCTCGAGGTCAACGGCACGTCGTGGTCGGCGTGCTTGGCGGCGAGTGCGCGCAGGCGCATGGCGAGTGCGTCCGGCAGCGCGGCGGCGGCGTAGAACATGAACTGCAGGCGGCTGAAGAAGCGCTCAGCCAGGGCCGTGTCGTGCTCGAGGGCGGGCGCGAGCAGCGCGTACCCCGCCGGCACGTTGAAGTAGAGCGTCGGCGGCACGTCGCGCAGCGCTGCGAGCGTCCGGGGGAACAGTGGCGGCGTGGGCCTGCCGTCGTCGATGTAGATCGTGCCCCCGTTGAACAGGGCCAGGTTTAGGTTGTGGTTGCCACCGAATGTGTGACTCCAGGGCAGCCAGTCGACCAGCACCGGGGGCTGGTTGGACAGGAACGGCCAGTTCGCCTTGAGCATTGCCTGGTTCGAACACAACATCCGGTGGGTGTTGATGACCCCCTTGGGAACGCCGGTCGATCCTGATGTGAATAGGAGTTTGGCGATCGTCTGCCCGACCGGGTCGCCATCGAGCGGACTGACCCGGTGAGCCCCGGTTCCCACAACTTCCTCGAGACGTAGCGCGCCCTCCCGCTCGCCCCGGGCCACAAGCACCGACGGCACAAGGCCGGAAAGCGCATCCAGAGCACCGGCGAACTGCCCAGCGTCGTCGGCGAACACCAGGCCCGGCTCGGTCAGCTCCGCGATCGCCTTGATCCGCGCGTGGTCTTTGCTCATCAGCGAGTAGGCGACGCTGATCGGCATCGCCGGCGCGCCGGCAGCGTAGGCGCCGAGGCTGACCAGCAGGTGCTCGAGCGAATTACCCGACAGAATCATCACCGGCTTCTCAGGGCCGAGCCCCAGCTCGACGAATCCACGCGCGAGCGCGTCGCTGCGACGTCGGGCTTCGCCGTACGTGAGCGTGATCCAGCGATCCCGGTCGTCGCGCTTCGCGGCCAGCGGCCGATCCGGATGTTCGGCGGCCCGCCTGCGCAGGACGGCGGTGATCGACTCCTCGCACTCGGGCAGCGCCAGCCGCGACCTAAGGATGATCGCGCCGTCACCGCGGCGGTGCATCGAGACGTCCGGCTTCGCGAAGATCTCGGTCATGGGCGGTCCAGCAGGGTCGAGAGCACGATCAGCGTCCTGGTCCTGACGATGTTCGGATCGCGCCGCAGGCGCTCGACCAGTCGCTCGAGGTGCTCGATGTTGTCCACGCGCGCACGGATGACCGCGTCGGCCTCGCCTGAGACCGTGAAGGCCGAGACGATCTCGTCGACCTTCGCCAGCGAGCGCCCGACGTCCGCCGGGGAGGTGCGGTCGGCGCAGTAGATCTCGATCAGCGACTCGATCCCTTCGCCGAGCGCGCGCCAGTTGATCCGGGCGCCGTAGCCCGTGATGACGCCGTCGCCCTCGAGGCGGTCGACGCGGCGCTTGACCGCCGTCGCGGAGAGGCCGACGTCGGCGCCGATGTCGGCGAAGGTCCGCTTCGCGCTTTGCTGCAATAACGCAACAATCTTGCGGTCAATGCTGTCTAGAGGACGGCTGAGCTGCATCTGAATATCGATCGAGTGCGTGTTAGTTGCGTCGAGCCTATCACCGCGGAAAAGTTCGTCGATGGCCGTCACCACTCCGACGACGCAGGGACGTTTCGGTCGGACGGCGCTCGAGCTCGACGGCGCGTCGCTGAGGGTCCGCGACGTCCTCGAGGTCTCCCGCCGGGGCTGCACGGTGCGGCTCTCAGAAACCGCAGCCCGGGCCGTCGATGCGAGCAAGCGGCTCAAGGATGAGCTGATCGCCAAGGAGATACCGATCTACGGCGTGACGACCGGTTTTGGCGACAGCGCGCACCGCCAGATCTCCCCTGGCAAGGCGGCCCGGCTGCAGCAGAACATCATGCGCTTCATGGGCGTCGGCACCGGCCCGATCGCCCCGCCCGAGGTCGCGCGCGCGACGATGGTGCTCCGCGCCAACTGCCTCTCGAAGGGCAACTCTGGCGTGCGCGTCGAGCTGATCGAGCGCGTGCTCGATCTCCTCAACAACGACGTCGTGCCGTTCATCCCCGAGCGCGGTTCGGTCGGGGCCAGCGGGGACCTGGCGCCGCTTTCTTATGTCGGGCGGGCGCTCTCCGGCGACGGCGTCGTCGCGTTCGAGGGAGTCGAGCGCGAGGCCGCGGACGTGCTCGCCGAGCTCGGTTTGGAGCCGATCCTGATGGAGGCCAAAGAGGGACTCGCGCTCACCAACGGCACGTCGTTCATGAGCGCGTTCGCGTGCATGGCCGTCGCGGCGTCCCAGGAGCTGGCCGACCTTGCCGATCTGCTGACCGCGATGGCCTCCGAGGCGATGCTCGGCAACCGCGGGCACTTCAACGCGTTCCTGTTCGACGACGCCAAGCCGCATCCGGGGATGGTCACGAGCGCGCGCCACATCCGCGAGCTGCTCGCGGACTCGCGCCTCGCCGCCGACAGCGACGAGCTGTTCGAAGGCGGCCTCGACGGCGCCGAGTTCGTCGAGCTCGATCGCCAGGTGCAGGACAAGTATTCGATCCGCTGCGCCCCGCACGTGACCGGCGTCCTGCGCGACGTGCTCGAGTGGGCCGAGCGGTGGCTCACGATCGAGATCAACTCCTCCGACGACAACCCGCTGTTCAACGTCGCCGGCGGGCGCGTTGAGAGTGGCGGCAACTTCTACGGCGGCCACGTCGGCCAGGCGATGGACTCGCTCAAGGTCGCGCTCGCGAACCTGTGCGACCTGATCGACCGCCAGGTCGAGCTGCTCGTCGACGAGAAGTTCAACCGGGGCCTGACGCCGAATCTGATCCCGCGGTTCGAGCCGACCCATCCGGAGGCGGGGCTGCACCACGGTTTCAAGGGAATGCAGCTCTGCGCGTCGGCGATGACCGCCGAGGCGATGAAGCTCTGCAACCCGGCCACGATCCACTCGCGCTCGACCGAGTGCCACAACCAGGACAAGGTCTCGATGGGGACGATCGCCGCCCGCGACGCGCGCTCGATCGTCGAGCTTGCCCAGAACGTGTCGGCGATTCATCTGCTCGCGTGCTGCCAGGCGCTCGAACTCCGCGGCGTCGAGAAATGCAGCCCGCGCACGCAGGAGGCGTTCCGGCTCGTCCGCGAGCACGTCCCGTTCCTCGACCGCGACCGCTACCTCGACGTCGACATCGCGACGACCGTCGAGCTGATCCGGTCGGGCGCGGTGTCGGCGCTCGTCGGATGACCGATTTCCCAAAGCTGGGGTAGGTGCTGCTCGGGGCCGGGGGCGCCAACCCGCCCCCGGCCCCGTGCTCCTTCCTGATCAGCAGGTGCGCCGGAGGCCGGAGGCGCAACGCCATCCGGCCCCGTGCTCCTTACGTGGGGTAGCGGGCGAGCGCTTCGCGCCGGGCTTGGGCGTGGTTGACGATCGGCTCCGGGTAGTCGTCCGGGGCGTCGCTTCCTAGCTCGGGGACGTACGTTCGGACATAGCTGCCGTCCGGGTCGTGCTTGGCCTGCTGCTGGCGCATGCCGGCGTCGACCATCGGATAGCCGGTGCGTCCCTCGCACCAGGCCTCGAAGAGCTTGTGCGCACGGCGCCAGCGGATCGTGCCGCGGTACCGGTTCGCCCATCGGTCTCGCCGCCCCGGCAGCGCGGCTCCTCGACCTCCTGATGCAGGCCGAGATCGGCGAGCGACGGGAGAGACCCGCTCCGCAGGCCCTTTGGGAGCGGTGGGAGCTTGCGTGGTGCGCCGCGCTTCTCGCGTCGCGGCAGCTCCGTCCACCTCCGGTAGAACGGCGTGAACACCCGTGTACGGCTTCCCGGTCGTGGTGCGGATCTCATCGAGGTCGTCGACGACGAACGTCCCCGGGTGCTCGTGGACGGGGATGCTCAGAGCGCGCTTGACCCGGTCGTCGCGGGCGCGCGCGAACGGGGCGATGTCGGCGCTGAAGTGGACGGCGCGCGCGTCGCATTCGTGTGCGAGCGCCGGCAACTCGCGCTCGGGCCGCCCGCGCCGCACGACCAGCCTGCTGCCGTGCCGGCGCAGAGACGCGCCGCGCCGCCTCGAGCGCCGGATGATCGTGGACGCGCAGATCGCGGCGGAGCCAGAGGATCGCGGTGTGTCCACCGTTGTTCGACAACACGTTGCGTACTATCTAAACAGAATGTCGATTCCGACGGCCATCGACACGGCGCTCGACCGAAGCATTGTGCTCGGGTACGGGCGGATCGGCTTGCTCGGGCGCCGGCGCCTCCCGGGCTGGCCGGCCGATCCGCCGCGGATCGACGGGTCCGCCGTGCTGGTCACCGGGGCGGCCTCGGGGCTCGGGCTCGCGGCGGCGTGCGGATTCGCGCGGCTCGGCGCGACCGTCCACGCGCTCGCCCGCGATCCCGCTCGCGCCGAGGAAGCGGCCGGACGGGTGCAAGCCGCCGTGCCCGGCGGGGATGTCCGGCCCCAGGCGTGCGACCTGAGCAGCCTGCACGCTGTAAGTGCGTTCGCAGCGCGCGAGCTCCGGTTCGACGTGCTCGTGAACAACGCCGGCGTGATGCCGCCGGAGGGAAGGCGCTCAGTCGACGGGCACGAGTTGATGTTCGCGACCCACGTCCTCGCCCCGCTTGCACTCACGATGCTCTTGCTTCCGGGGCGCGTCATCAACGTGAGCTCGGGGGGCATGTACTCGCAGTCGCTTCCGAACGACGGCGACTGGGAGTCCGATCGCACGCCGTACTCGCCGAGGAAGCTCTACGCGCGCACGAAGCGAGAGGAGGTCGTGATCACCGAAACGCTCGCGGAGCGGTTGCGGGGCCGCGGCGTCGTCGTCCACGCGATGCACCCGGGGTGGGCTGACACCGAAGGCCTGAAGCGAGCGATGCCCTCGTTCCGGAAGGCGATCCGGCCGATCATCCGCAGCGCCGAGGAAGGAGCGGACACGATCGTGTGGCTCGGCGCGGCGCCCGAGCCGGCGCGGTTGACGGGGCTGTTCTGGCATGACCGGCGCGTCCGTCCGACGCACTACCGCCTCGGCCCACGTATCGAGAGCGACAGCGACCGCGAGCAGTTGTGGGACTACTGCGCGGCAGCGCTCCGCGACGCCGGGATCGAGCCGCTATGAGTCGGCGGCGTACCTGACCATCCGGGTGCTGATCTGAACCGCCGAGCGAAGCTCGTCCTCGCGCGCGACCGGGGTCGCGTCGAGTCGCTCGTGCAGGTCCTCGCGCAGATCGGGCATCGCGGCGGACGTCAGCCCGAGACAGACCTGCGCGGCCAGGCGGACGGCAGGTGCCTCGACCGTCCACATCGCCTCGAACATGCGCGTCCGCCGGGTGCGGTGGTTTCCCGGCCGCTCCCAGCCCGCCAGGCACGCGCCGAAGCTCGGCGACTCGCACACGATCGCCCACTCGCGGGCGACCGGATCCGACGGCGCGATCGGGATCTCGATCGGCCCGGTCTTCGGTCGCCGGGCGCGTGGGAAGTCGGCGAGAACCACCGCGCGCTCCGCCGTGCGCGCGAGCTCGCGCCACCGACGCTCGGAGTCTCGGTAGAAGCGTTCGCGCTGAAAGCAGCCGAACAGGAGCGGGCGCTCGGCCCGCGCCAGGCACTCGTCCTCGATCGCGTGCGACATCCACACCATTGCTCGCTTGGGGAGGAGCTGCGGCTCGAGCGCGGGAAAGCGCGACCGCAACGAGGCGTACACCGAGGGCGGCTGCTCATCGCCGGCGTCGTGGGCGAGCTCGATCGCCGCCTGAAGCGACAGGCCGCGCTCGCGGGCGCGGATCACCGCCCGCACCCGGGCGACGTCGGCCTCCGAGTAGCGCCGGTGCCCACTCGACACCCGGCGCGGCTGCGGGAACCCATGCCGGACCTCCCACATCCGCAGGGTCGCCTCGTTGACGCCGCTGCGCGCGGACATCTCGCGCATCGTCAGCCCGGTCTCTGAGGCGGAGGACGGCACGGGCCTGACCGTAGCGCAGCCAATCGGCGCGAACAAGCTGTTGAGCTTTATCTGTACAATCGGCTCACGATGAGTGATCTGGCTGGAGCTCGGATGCGAATCACATGTATGGGCGAAGCTCGCACGGGACGGACGCGATGAGGATCGCGGTCGTCGGCGCCGGGGTCTCCGGGCTCGTGGTGGCGCATCTGCTCCACGAGCGGCACGACGTCACGGTGTTCGAGGCGGCCGGTTACGCCGGCGGCCACGCGAACACGCTCCGGGTCGACACGCCGAACGAGACCCACGAGATCGACACCGGGTTCATCGTCTTCAACGACCGCAACTACCCCAGCTTCGAGCGGGTGCTCGAGCGACTCGGCGTCCCCTCGCAGCCGTCGACGATGAGCTTCGGCGTGAGCGACGGGACCGGCGAATTCGAGTACTCGAGCGCGTCGCCGAACGGGCTGTTCGCCAACCGCCGCCATCTACTGGCGCCGTGGTTTCACCGGATGGTCGCCGACCTTGCGCGGTTCAACCGGGCCGCGCGCGAATTGCTGGCGCTCGAGGACTCAGGGCGAGACCTCCCACTCGCCGAGTGGCTCGAGCGTCAGCGCCTATCGCGCGCGTTCATCGACCGGCTGATCGTGCCCCAGGCCTCCGCGGTGTGGTCGGCCGATCCACGGCAGATGTGGAGCTTCCCGGCGCGCTTCCTCGCCGAGTTCTTCGACCACCACGGAATGCTCGGGTTTCGCGACCGCCCGCGGTGGCGAACGGTTCGAGGCGGGTCGAAGCGGTACGTGGAGGCACTGCTGAGCAGGTTCTCGGGACGTCTTCGGCTGAGTACCCCGGTGCAACAGATCACGCGCGAGGCCGGCCACGTGCTCGTGCGCCCCGCGGGAGGCGAGGCCGAGCGCTTTGACGAGGTCGTGCTGTCGACGCACTCCGACCAGGCGCTCGCGCTGCTCGGTGACGCCGGCCCGCGCGAGCGCGAGATTCTTGGCGCGATCCCCTACCAGGAGAATGAAGCGGTGCTCCACACCGACGTTCGGCTGCTGCCGCGGCGCCGGCGGGCATGGGCGAGCTGGAACTACCACCTGGTCTCAGAGCCCGTGGGTCGCGCGACGGTCACCTACCACATGAACCGTCTGCAGTCGCTGCGGGCAGAGCGCGAGTTTTGCGTGACGCTCAACCGTTCTGAGGCAATCGATCCAGCCAAGGTGGTCCGGACGATCGCCTACGCGCATCCGGTGTACACGGCTGCCGGCGTCGAGGCGCAGAAGCGCTTTGAGGAGATCAACGGCCACCGGGGGACGCACTTCGCCGGCGCCTACTGGGGGTCGGGCTTTCACGAGGACGGCGTGCGCAGCGCGGTGCGCGTGGCCGAGCGCTTCGGCGGGCGGCTGTGACCCCGACGGCGAGTTGCATCTACGAGGGGACGATCCGCCATCGACGGACCGAGCCGCGCCGCGAGTTCCGCCATCGGCTGGCGCTGTTCTACCTGGACCTGGAAGAGTTGCCGTCGCTCCTCGGCGGCCGGCTCGTGGCGGCGTGGCCGGGGCTCCTGCGGTTCCGCCGCCGCGACTACCTCGGACCGGACGCCCTCGCTCTCGACCGCGCCGTCCGCGCCAGGGTCGAACACGCGACAGGGCGGAGACCGCAAGGCCCGATCCGGCTGCTCACCCAGCTCCGCTCGTTCGGGCACTGCTTCAACCCGGTCAGCTTCTACTACTGCCTCGATCCGTCGGGCGAGCGGCTCGAGGCGGTCGTCGCCGAGGTCACGAACACGCCGTGGGGCGAGAGGCACGCGTACGTCCTGGACGGCGGTGAGGCCGACTTCGACAAGGCCCTCCACGTGTCGCCGTTCATGGGGATGGATCATCGGTACACCGCCCGCGCCGGCAGGCCGGGCGACCGCCTTGCCGTCCAGATCGAGAGCCGCCGGCACGGCGAGGTCGCGTTCGACGCCACGCTCGCGCTGCGGCGCCACGCGCTCACGCGGCGCTCGGCGGCGCGGCTCGCTCTCCGCTACCCGCTCGCGAACGTACGCGTGCTCGCGCTGATCTACGGTCACGCGCTCGGCCTCAAGCTTGCCGGCGCTCCCCTGCACCGGCGTCCGGAAGCGGGCACGGCGTGATCGACGCGGTCGCGCGATGGCTGGTCTCGTTGTTGCTCGGGCGTATCCGGACCGGGACGCTGACGGTGATCGAAGCCGGCGAGCGCCGCGCGTACGGCTCGGGTCCGCCCGCGGCCACGATCCACGTTCGCTCGACGGCGATGTGGCGGATGGCGCTCCGCGGGAGCCGCGGCCTCGCCGACGCCTACGCCGACGGTCTGTGGGACTCGCCGGACCTCGCCGCACTCGTCCGCCTGGCGGCGCGTAACGCGGCCGGCCTGGATCGCCTGCGCGCGCTGGTCGCTCCCGTACGGGTGCCGGCCCAGCGCGCCCGCGCGTACCTGCGACGCAGCACGCGCGATCGGCGCCGGCGCGACATCGCCGCCCACTACGACCTTGGCAACGACCTGTTCTCGCGGATGCTCGACCGGACGATGAGCTACTCGTGCGCGGTGTTCGCCGAGGGCGCGACGACGCTCGAGGACGCCCAGTTGGCCAAGCTCGAGCTGATCTGTGACAGGCTCGACCTCGGCCCGACTGACCACCTGCTCGAGATCGGGACGGGGTGGGGAGCCCTGGCCGTCCACGCCGCCGCGACGCGCGGCTGCCGGGTCACGACGACCACGATCTCGCGCGAGCAGCACGACCACGCGGTCGCCGCGGTCCGCCGGGCCGGCCTCCAGGATCGGGTCACGGTGCTCCTCAGCGACTACCGCGACCTGACCGGACGCTACGACAAGCTCGTCTCGATCGAGATGATCGAGGCCGTCGGCTGGCGCCACATCGGCACGTTCTTCTCGAAGTGCTCGGAGCTCCTCGCGGACGACGGCGCGATGCTGCTCCAGGCGATAACGATCGACGACCGCGCCTACGAGATCGAGAAGGCGTCGAGGTCTTTCATCAACAGCCACATCTTCCCCGGCGGCTGCCTACCGTCGCTCGAGGTGATCGCCCGCAACGTCGCTCGCCGCACCGACATGCAGACGGTCGGTCTCGAGGACCTGACCCCGCACTACGTCGAGACGCTCCGGCGCTGGGAGCAGAACTTCGCCGCGAACGCCGACGCGCTCGCCGACCTCGGATATGACGAGCGCTTTCGGCGGCTATGGACGCTGTACCTCAAGTACTGCGAGGCCGGCTTCGCCGAGCGGCGCATCTGCGACATCCAGCTCACGCTCGCCAAGCCGCGCCACCGTCCGGCCGGTTTGTGTAGATTTGGCGCGGGCCGTTTCACCGAGGAACGCACTACGGGGCAGGAGGGGCTGAAGATATGGCAGCCAAACGAGGCTTCCGACCGGAGGATGGCCTCCGGCTGAAGACGGCAACCGATCCGGACCTGTCTCCGGACGGTCGGCGGGTCGCGTTTGTAGTTACAGAAACCGACGTGGAGCGCGATCGTCCGCGCGCGTCGGTGTGGGTGGCGCCGCTCGACGGCGCCGCGCCGGCGCGCCCGTTCAGCGAAGGGCCCGCGGACAAGAGCCCGCGCTGGTCCCCGGACCGCCGCTGGCTCGCGTACATCTCGGCCGGGGGCGAGGGGTCCGACCCCGCCCACGTGCGCCTGGCGCCGCTCGATGGGGGCGTGCCGGCCCGGCTCGGCGACCTCCCAGGCCCGGTCAGCGAGCTCGCGTGGTCGCCTGATTCGACGCGGATTGTCGTCGTGTGTCGCGTCGGGGTGCCCGACCGGGCCAAGGCGAGCCAAGCGGATCGCAACGCGCCGCGCGTCGTGCGGGGGCTCGCGGCGCGCCTCGACGGGGTCGGCTGGCAGGACGGGCGCCGGCATCTGTTCGTCGTGGACGTCCCGAGCGGATCGGCCAGGCAACTCACCCGCGGCGATTACGACCATGACGACCCCTCGTTCTCCCCGGACGGCGCCACGATCGTGTTCGCTTCCGACCGCAGCGCGCAGCGCGACGACCGTCAGTTCCGGAGCGACGCATGGGTGCTGCCCGCCGGCGGCGGCCGGCCGCGACGGCTCACGAACGGAAAGGGTCGCGTGTCCTTCCCGGTCTTCTCTCCGGATGGGAAGACGGTCGCCCTTGCCGGCCAGATCGACGACAGCTGGGACGCGGACAACCACGTGTTCGTCGTTCCGGCGGACGGCAGCGCCGCGGCCCAGATGCTCGCGCCGGACCTCGATCGACCAGTCGTTCTGTTCCCCGGTCTTCCCGCCCCGATCTGCTGGACGAGCGACCGCGAGCTGCTGACGCTGGTGGCCGACCACGGTGCCGTCAAGCTGCATCGAGCGCGCGTCGGCGAGCGGCGGAGCCGTGAGGTCGTCGGCGGCGATCTGGTCATCGACGGTCTCGCCGCTCGGCCCGGCCGGCGCGAGGTGGCGTTCACCGGCTCGTGGCCCGACCGGCCCAGCGAGGTGTACGCGACCACGATCACGGGCGCCGAGCCGGCGTCGCTGACCGATCTGGGCGCGGACCTGATCGCCGAGGTCGAGTTCGCGGCGGTCAAGCGGGCGACGGTCGCACGCCCCGACGGCACGGAGGTCGAGTACTACTCGCTGCTGCCCCCGGGCCGCGCGCCCGAGCGGCTTCCTCTCCACGTCGACATCCACGGCGGCCCGCACGCCTCCTGGCCGTCCGGTCGGTGGCTCCCGCTGCACCAGGCGCTGGCCGCCGCCGGTTACGTCGTGGTCCTGCCCAACCCGCGTGGCAGCACGAGCTACGGCCAATCGTTCACGAGCGCGTGCACCGGGGATTGGGGAGGGGCCGATGCCGACGACATCGTCGCCTGCTGCGACGACCTGATCGAGCAAGGCGTAGTCGACGGTGCGCGCATGTTCGTGAGCGGCGGCTCGTACGGCGGGTTCATGGCGAGCTGGCTGGTCGGCCGAACCGATCGGTTTCGTGCCGCGACCGCCACTGCCGCCGTGATCGATCAGACGAGCATGGCGCTCACGACCGAGATACCCGAGTTCGCCGTGTTCAACATGGGCGGTCTGCCCTGGTCGGGCAGGCACGAGTACGAGCTGCGCTCACCGCTCACGTATCTGCCCAGCGTCACGGCGCCGGTGCTGGTCATCCACTGGGAGGGCGACCTGCGCGTGCCGATCGGCCAGGGCGAGGAGCTGTACAGCGGCCTGCGCCTGCTCGGCAAGAAGACCGAGCTGGTGCGGTATCCGGGCGGCTTCCACATCCAGCGCACGCCGTCGCAGGCCGTGGACTACACCGAGCGGATCCTCGGCTGGAACCGCGAGCACGACGCGCGCCGGCGCGCGAAAAGACGGGCGCGCCCCGAGACCGCGCTTTAGACTCGATCGCACCGTGAGCGGAGCGGAGCGACTGAACGCGAGCACGCTGCTCGATCACAATCTGGACGCGGGGCGCGCGAACAAGAGTGCGCTGCTGACCGCCGACGGGTCGGTCACCTACGGGGAGCTGGCCTCGTTGACCGGCGCGGTCGCCTCATACCTGATCGACCTCGGCGTGGAGCGCGAGCAGCGGGTGCTGATGATCCTCGACGACTCGCCGGCGTTCCCCGCGACGTTTCTCGGAGCGATGCGGATCGGCGCGGTCCCGGTGCCGGTCAACCCGATGGACCGGGTCGACAACTACGTCTACTACCTCGACGACAGCTACGCGAGCGTGCTCGTCGTCGAGGCGTCGCTGCTGCCCGCGCTCGAGTCCGAGCTCGAGTCGCGGGTCGGACTGCACGTGCTCGTCGTCGACGGCGACCCGGGTCCGCAGGCGAGCTTCGACGTCGTCGCCCGCGAGCGCGGCCGCTCCGGCGAGCTCCCGCCGCCGACCGACACGCACCGCGAGGACATGGCGTTCTGGTTGTATAGCTCCGGCTCTACGGGGCGGCCCAAGGGTGTGGTCCACGCGCACGGCGACATCGGCGTGACCGTCGAGCAGTACGCGCGCAACATCCTCGAGATCTCCGCCGAGGACGTGTGTTATTCGACGACCAAGCTGTTCCACGCCTACGGCCTGGGGAACGCGCTGACGTTCCCGCTGTCAGTGGGCGCGTGCGCCGGCTTGGTGAAGGGTCGCTCGGTCCCGGACAGGATCTTCGAGGCGATCGCTCGCTACCGCCCGACGCTGTTCTTCTCGGTGCCCGCGCTGTACGCCGCGATGGTCAAGGTCCCGGGGGCGGACGAGGTCGACTTCTCGAGCGTGCGGGCGTGCGTATCGGCGGCCGAGGCGCTTCCGGCCGCCGTGCTCGCGCGCTGGCGGGCGCTCGCCGGCGTTCCGATCCTCGACGGAATCGGCTCGACCGAGATGCTCCACATCTACTGCTCGAACTCGCTCTCCGATCTCGCCCCCGGGACATCGGGACGACCCGTGCCCGGGTACGAGTTGCGGCTCGTGGACGAGCGCGGGCTCGACGTCCCCGCCGGCGAGGCGGGCGATCTGATGGTTCGCGGCGATAGCTGCGCGGCGTTCTACTGGCACCAGCGCGACAAGACGCGCCACTCCATGCGCGGCGAGTGGTTCCACACCGGCGACCGTTACATCGTCGACGCCGACGGCCACTACGTGTACCAGGGCCGCTCCGACGACATGATCAAGGTCGGCGGCCTGTGGGTCTCGCCCGCGGACGTCGAGGGTTGCCTCGTGAAACATCCCGCCGTGTCCGAGGCCGCGGTGATCGGCGTGCATGTCGATGACCTGAGCCGGATCAAGGCATTCGTGATTTGTGCGACCGCCCCGGATGATCCCGACGCGCTCGCCGAGGAGCTGCGGGGATGGTGCAAGGAGAACCTCCGCCGCTACGAGTACCCGCACGTGGTTGAGTTCGTCGAGGACCTGCCGCGGACGCCGACCGGCAAGGTTCAGCGCTACAAGCTGCGCGAAGTCGAGCAGGTCCGCGACACGCTGGCGGGCGCCCGCACGATCACATAATGTATTCACGCGCGTATGCCTCGTCCCCGCATATTGGTCACCTGCTGGCGCCGGCCGCTTCCCACCTACCTCGGCGAGCGCACGATTCTCGACACGCTTGACCCGGCGTACACCGCGCAGGTGTTCGACGCCGGCGGTCTACCGTTGGTGGTGTCCCGCCCTCCGGGTGACGCGCTCGATGACCTCCTATCCATGGCCGACGGGCTGGTCCTCACCGGCGGTGGCGACGTCGACCCCGCGTCGTACGGCGCGGAGCTCGAGAACGCCGACGATCCGGACGCCGGCGCCGACGACTGGGAGCTCGCGCTGATCGCCGGCGCGCGGCGACGAACGTTGCCCACGCTCGCGATCTGCCGCGGCGCACAGCTGCTCGCGGTCGCGCACGGCGGACGGCTGGCCCAGCGGCTGTCGGCCGGCGACGGCAATGCCGACCTCGCGGACCTCGCCGACCTCACGCCCGAGGCGATCCTGTCGGCGCGCCATGAAGTTGACCTCGTCCCCGGCTCGCGCGTCCAGCGCGCGCTCGGCGGCGCCCGCGAGCGGATTGCGGTGAACACGATCCACCATCACGAGATCGCGGACGCCGGCGAGCTCGTGGTGACCGGGACCGCCCCAGGCGGGGTGATCGAGGCCGTCGAGCCGCGGTCCGAGTGGCCGTGCGTCGGCGTCCAGTGGCATCCCGAGAAGATGCACGAGCCCGAGCAGGCCGGCCTGTTCGCGCAGCTTCTGGACGCTTGTCGCGACCGCGCCAAGGCGGCGGTCGGGTGACGCTCCGCGGGTACACCGCGCCGCTGTCGCCCGACGGGCGCGCCGGGATCGTCCCGCCGCCGCCGTGGCACTACTCGGGGGACTTCCTGATCGCCGAGTACCGCACCGATCCGGTCGCGGTCGCGGCGCTGCTCCCGCCCGAGCTCGAGCCCGCCGAGGACCCGGGCGCGGTCGCCGCGATCCTCGCCGACTGGCAGTCGTGCTCGGTCGACCTCCACGAGCTCGAGGACCCGATCCAGTCCCAGTACCGCGAGTTCTTCCTCGTCGTCGGCGCGCGCTTTAACGGCCAGCCGGTCAGCCGCTGCGTGTACATCTGGGTCGACAAGGACTTCGCGATGTACCGCGGCTGGATTCAGGGCTTCCCCAAGAAGCTCGGCTCGATCCACATGACGCGGCTGTTCTCGGCCGGGAAGGCGACGCCGCGGCTCGAGGCGGGCGCGCGCTTCGGCGCGACCTGCACCGCGAACGACCGTCAGATCGCGCGCATGGTGGTCACGCTCGAGCACGTCTCGGAGAGCGGACCGACGGTCAACGACCCGCCGATGCACAACACGCGGCACTTCCCGGCTGCCTCGGGGGACCGACCCGACGTGTTCGAGCTGGTTCGCGCCGGCGGCTACGACCGCGATGCCACCGAGATCTGGGAGGGGAGCGCGGAGCTCCGCCTGTATGACGACACGCTCGAGGATCTCCAGGCGATCGCCCCTCGCGAGATGCTCCGCGGCTACCGCTTCTCGTTTGGATACACCGTCGACGGGGTCGAGGTCGTCGCCCAGCACCAACAGGAGGCGTTGATCACATGAAACGGGTTCGGATAGAGCACGACGGCCGGGCGATCGACGCCACGCTCGATGGCGACACGGTCACGGCCGACGGAACTGACATAAAAATCAATCAAATCAAGCGCTGGCTCGCACCGGTGACGCCGGGCAAGATCCTCGCCACGCACCTGACCTATCGCTCGCGCGCGGAGGAGTACAAGATGGCGCGGATGCCGAGCGAGCCCTCGTACTTCATGAAGCCGCCGTCGTCGCTGTCAGGCCACCTCGCGCTCGTCGTGCGGCCGGCCGGGTGCCGGTTCCTCAACTACGAGGGCGAGGTCGCGGTCGTCATCGGGCGACGGTGCCACCGGGTCGAAGTGGACGAGGCGCTCGAGTACGTCGGCGGTTACACGGTCGCCAACGACTGGGGCGTCCATGATTTCCGCCACGCCGACCGCGGCTCGATGCTCCGGGTCAAGGGCCAGGATGGGTTCTGCCCTCTCGGTCCGGTGATGGTCGACGCCAGCGACGTCGATCCCGACGATCTGACGCTGCGGACGTTCGTGAACGGCGAGCAGGTCCAGCACGGCCACACCGGCACCGACCTGATGTTCTCGTTCGCCTACCAGATCGCCGACCTGGCCCGGCTGATCACGCTCGAGCCCGGCGACGTGCTGCTCACCGGGACGCCGGCCCACTCGCGCCCGGTCGAGCCCGGCGACGTCGTAGCGGTCGAGGTCGAGGGGATCGGGCGGCTCGAGAACACCGTGGTCCAGTCTGAGGAGGCGCTCCCGGAAGTGGGCGAGCAGCCCGCGGTGACCGCGCAGACGTTGCATGTCGCACTGACGATGCCTGAAGATGAAGCCGAACGAAACGTGGGGGTGACGTCATGACTGTTCCGCAGGTTTTGCATCCGTTTGCGGCCCCGGCCAAGCCCGCCGAGGAGTACCTCGAGATCGTGCGCGGCGAGGGCTGTCGCGTCTGGGACGTGTACGGCAAGGAGTATCTCGACGGCACCGCGTCGCTGTGGTACTGCGCCGCCGGCCACGGCCGGCGCGAGATCGCCGATGCGGTGGCCGCGCAGATGGCCAAGCTAGAGGCCTTCCACACGTTCGCCCGGTTCACGAACGCCGCGGAGGACGAGCTGGCAGGGCTGCTGCTCGAACTCGAGCCGATCCCCGACGCCCGCGTGTTCCTCACCTGCGGCGGCTCGGAGGCGATCGACTCGGCACTGAAGCTCGCGCGCGCCGGGCACAAGGCGGCCGGCGACGGCGGCCGGACGGTCGTGCTCAGCCGCCACTACGCCTACCACGGAGTGATGCTCGGAGGCACGTCGGCGGGCGGGCTGCCCGCGAACCGCGATCCGTTCGGGACGCTGCTGCCCGACTTCTTCCAGGTCGATCGCGACAGCGTGGACGCGATGCGCGACGCGGTTGCCTACCACGGGCCGGAGCGGGTCGCGGCGATCGTCGCCGAGCCGGTGATCGGTGCCGGGGGCGTGTTCCCGCCGCGCGACGGCTATCTGGCGGGGCTGCGCGAGGTCTGCGACGAGAGTGGTGCGCTGCTGATCTTCGACGAGGTCATCACCGGGTTCGGCCGGCTCGGCTCGTGGTTCGGTTCCCACCACTACGACGTCACGCCCGACATGATCACGTTTGCGAAGGCGATCACGAGCGGCTACCTGCCGCTCGGCGGGGTGATCGTCGGGCAGAAGATGCGCGGCTGGCTCGAGGCCGACCCCGACTACATGCTCGCCCACGGCGGAACCTACGGCGGCCACCCGACGTGCTGCGCCGCCGGCATTGCCAACCTCCGGCTGATGCGCGCCGAGGACCTGCCGGCGCGGGCCGCGGCCGCCGGCGTACGGTTGCGCGCCGGGCTCGATGGCCTGTCCGGTCATTCCGGCGTCGTCGACGTCCGGGGCGAGGGGCTGATGCAGGCGGTCGGACTCGATCCGTCGATCTCCGCGGGCGCGTTCAGCGAGGCGCTGCTCACCCGCGGCGTGATCGGCCGCGCCCTTCCGTACGCCAACTCGCTCGCGTTCTCGCCGCCGCTGATCATCTCCGACGAGGAGGTCGACGAGCTGGTCGCGGCCACCGCGGCGGTCCTGGATGAGCTGGCCTGAACCCGCAGCTGCGCCCGACCGCCTGAATATCGCGAGCGTCGTCGACCAGGTCTACACGGCGATCCGCGAGCGGATCACGAGTGGGTCACTCGAGCGTGGGGCGCGCGTGCACCAGGAGGACCTCGCCGAGGAACTGGGCGTGTCGAGGACACCCGTGCGCGAGGCCCTGCGCCGGCTCGCCGCCGAGGGTCTGGTGGAGATGCGAACCAACCGGGGCGCGCGCGTCGCCGACGTCGACCAGGCCGGGATGCGGGTCTCCTACGAGGCGCGGACCGTGATCGAGCCAGGCGCGGCCCGGCTGGCGGCGGCGCAGCGATTGGAGGAGCCGCTCGCGCGCATGCGCGCGGCGGTGGCGGCGCAGCGGCGCTCGCTGCGCAACGTGCGGCGCAGCTTCGAGGCCAACCGCGAGTTTCACCTGGCGCTGGCGGCGGCCTCGGGCAACGAGTTCCTGTCGCAGTTCGCCGAGCGCTTGTGGGTGGCTCGGATCGGCGAGACGATCTACGAGCGCCAGGTCGAGATCCCGCCGGATGACTCGCGGGCCGCGCATTTAAGCGAGGCCGGACGCCGAGCGCGCGGAAACCGCGAGCGGATGCTGCTCGACGTCCGCGAGCACGAGCAGATCCTCGAGGCGATCGAGGCAGGCGATGGTCGGCGCGCCGAGTCGCTCACGCGCCGGCACCTCACCGACGCGATGAAGCGCTCGCTCGACATCCTAGGGGAGTGAGCGGCCGTGGCGGTCCCGGTCGCGTCGCCGGGGCGAACGCACCGGACGTGGCACGCGCTCAGCGACGTCAAGGGTCATCTGCGCAAGTCCGCGCTGAAGCTGCTCGGCTATCTGCTGGTCGCGTATCTCGTCCTGAGGCTGATCCCGACCCTGAACGAAGCGCTCCACAGCCTCAAACAGGTTTCGTGGGCGTGGATCGTCGGCGCGATCGCGCTCGAGTTCCTGTCGGAGACCGGCTTCGTCATCGCCTGGAGGAGGATCGTCGACCCGGACAGGGTGCTCGAAGCCGACGGTCGCGGCTGGCGCATGGATCAGCGCGTGGCCTGGGCGCAGCTCGGGGGAGGACTGGTGGTGCCGGGCGGATCGCTCGGCGGGATGGGCGTCGGCGGGTGGATCCTTCACCGCTTCGGAATGCCGACGGACGTCATCGCCGAGCGCCAGTTCAACCTCAGCTTTCTGAACACGACGATGGACGCGTTCGCGCTGGTCATCTTCGGCGTCCTGATGGCGGTCGGCGTTCTGCCCGGCGAGGACAACCTGCTGCTGACGCTCTTGCCGGCCGCGCTCGCGGCGTGTGGGATCGTGCTCGCGCTGGTGATCGCCGGTCGCGTCCGCGGCCGCGGTGATCCGGTGCAGGCGAAGCACCCCAAGTTCGCCCGCGCGATCAGCACGCTGGCCAACGCGGTCAACGACACCAAGCGGTTGGTGACCGATCGTGGCCACGCGGTCACACTCCTGGGCGCGGTCGCTTACCTCGGATTCGACCTGCTGATCCTGTTCCTCGCCCTGAACGCGGTCCACGCCCAACCCGCCCCCGCGTTCGCGATCGTCCTCATGGCGTACATCATCGGCGCGCTCGGAGGGTCGATTCCGCTTCCCGCCAGCGTCGGCACGATCGGCGGGATCGCGGGCATGCTGATCGTCTACGGCGTTCACCACAACCCCGCGGTCGCCGCCGTGCTGCTTCACCAGGCGATCGGGCTGCTCGTTCCGCTGGTCGGCGGGACGATCGCCTACTTCGTGATTCGCCGGAAGCTCGGGCCGGTGCCCAAGCTCTAGAGCTCGCCGGGGACCCTATCCCTCGTCCTTCCCGGGCGGGCCGCCGAGGGCGGCGATCAGCGCCGAGAAGCTCTTCCCCGCGGCACTCGCGATGTTGTCCTCATCGTCGGTGGGGTCCCACTGCCCAGCTACCCTCGCGTACGCCTTCGTGCGGACTCCGGCGCCCCATCCAATCTCGATGCCGGTCGGGTACACGGGGATGATCGTGGCGAGCGGCTCGCCGGCGCTGACCGTGTCGCCGACCCGCAGACCGTCCGCGGGCGCGACTCCCTCGGCGTAGTAGACGTAACAACCGGCGTCGGCGCCGTTCAGGAGTTGGTACTCGATGAACGCTCCCGGCCATCCGCTGTTGTCCGAGGCGATATCGCTGATCCGCCCGGCGCCGATCGCCACGAGCTTGCCGACGCCGGCGTAGTCGACGCCCTGGTCGATCCGCTCGGGTTCCACGATCGCGGCCTGGAGCGGATTGGTATAGCCGGAGGGCGCGGCTGCGAGGGGACAGCTACGCCACCCGGTCCGTGAAGGGTGGGCTTTGCCGGCCCGCGCTGCCGTCGCGCCGGGCCGAGCGTCTGCCCGTGCCGCCGTCGGAGAGGCTCCCTTGCCACCGCCGGCGAGTGCAGCGACGAGCACCACCCCCGCCAAGACGAGCGCCGGAGCGCTACGGACGAGTCGGATCCCGGAACGCCGCGGTCGGCCTCTGCGCGCGCGACAGCGTGCCAGCGACTCCTGCCAAGGATCACCATCCTGCCAGCGCTCAGCGTCCGGCCACGAGTCGACCGGGGCACGGTCACGCGTGCTCTCCACGAACCTCCCTTGGTGCGGCCTGCGGGGTTAGCTGACGGGCTCGCGCATTGCGCTACGCCGAACTACTCGGCGATTCGCCCCCGCGATCACGTGGATCGCTGTGGGTCCCCCGTTCACCGGCCACGGATGGTCCGGTGATTCGGCTGGGTTATGTGCCCGGGGAACCTATCACTGGGACCAGCGGAACCCAGATTCTCAAGGGAGTCAGTCAGAGCTCGGTGCGGACCGGGTTCGAGAGCGTGCCGACGCCCTCAACGTAAATCTCGACCGTGTCGCCTTCGCGCAGGTATCGCTTCGGCGAGCGCCCGTCGCCGACGCCGCTCGGCGTGCCGGTGGCGATCACGTCGCCAGGCTCGAGCGTCACGCCGGCCGATATGTACTCGATCAGCTCGACCACCGAGAAGATCAGGTCGCGCGTGTTGGCGTCCTGCATGACCTCGCCCGACACCGTCGTGCGCAGGTCGATGTCGGCGAGGTCGACGCCGTCGGCCGACGCGATGCACGGTCCGAGCGGAGAGAACGTGTCGAAGCTCTTGCCGAGCGTGAACTGGCGAAGCGGCGTCTCGAGCTGCGCGCGCCGGCCCGACACGTCGTTGATCGCGGCGATGCCGCCGACGGCGGCCCGCGCCTCGTCCTGATCGGCCCGGTAGACGCCCTGTCCGATCACGACCGCGACCTCGCCCTCGTAATCGGGGCGGGTCTCCTCGCGCGGGATCACGACCTCGGCGCCGTGCCCGACCAGCGAGGAGCCGAACTTCGCGAAGATCACCGGCACGCTCGGGATGTCGAGTTGCGATTCCTCGGCGTGCGAGCGGTAGTTGAGCCCGATCCCGATCAGCTTGCCCGGCACGACGGGGTGAAGCAGCTTGACCTGGTCGGCGCCATGCGTCGGGCCGTCCGCGTTTTGCAGCGCATCCCAGGCGAGAGTCGTCGGAACGAACCCCTGGGGGCCGGCGGCACCGGCATCCGTGATCGTCCCGTCCTCGCCCAGCGCCCCGATCCGGGTCTCGCCCTCCGGGTTCACGAACCGCACCGCCTTCACTGATCGGCCTCCTGTTCCTCGCGGAGCACTTTCATCGCGTTGACCGCACGCGGAATTCCAGCGTACGGAGTCGTCTGCAGAATCGTCTCCTCGATCTCGGTCCACGGGACGTCGATCGCGCGCAGCGCCCGGATGTGCGCCCGCACCTGCGGATCGCTCGAGCCGAGCGCGGTCAGCACCGCGACGATGATCAGCTCGCGCTCGCGCGCCGGCAGGCCCGGACGGGCGTGCACGTCGCCGAACGCCCAGTCGACGATCCAGTCCCCGAGCACTCCCATCCGGGCCAGGAACTGCTCGCCGCCGGGCTCGTCGTTCAGCTCGGCCAGGCGCTCCAGGGCGCGAGCGCGGCGCTCACTTTCGTTATCTTGACCGGGTCCCAAAGCGCGGATACTGTATCCAAAATTGCTCCGCCGAATCCACCACGTTTGCCTGCGGACCCGCGATCTCGCCGATGCCACACAGCGCTGGTCGATCCAGTTCGGCATGTCGGTGCGCGAGCTCACTCCCGAGCGCGCGCGGCTGGCCTGCGCGTATGAACCCTACTCGCTCGAGCTCGTCGTCTCAGACGTCCCCGGAGCCGACCACGCCGGGTTCGAGCTCGCGCGCGGGGTGTCGCTCGACGACGCCGCGTCGCATCTCGAGGGGTTCGGCGTGGCCTACGAGCGGGACTCGTCGGCGCTGCGGCTTCGCGACCCGGACGGGTTCGGGATCGAGCTCGTACCCTACGCGCCGCCCGACGATCCCCGGCCGGCGATTGCGCGCTCCTCCACGACGCTCGGCGGCTTTCATCCGCGCAAGCTCGGTCACATCAACTCGCTCACCGATGACCTCGTGGGGCTGACGTCGTTTTACTGCGACGTGCTCGGTATGCGCGTGACGGATCGGCTCGGCGACGAGGGCATGTGGCTGCACGTCGGCGCGGATCACCACACGGTCGCGCTCGTCGGCAAGGGCTACTACCACTTCCATCACCTCGCGTTCGAGCTGACCGACTGGGGCGAGTTCCGGGTCGCGCTCGACCATCTCGCCCAGCATGGGCGATGGCTCGCGTGGGGACCGGTGCGCCACGCGCTCGGACAGAACCTGGCAGCGTATGTGAGGATCCCAGAGGAGGAGTGCATGGTCGAGCTCTACAGCGACATGGAGCAGCTGACCGCCGAACACGAGCCGCGCGCGTGGCCTGACGACGCCCACTCATCGAACACGTGGGGCATCCTCCCGCCGCGGTCGTACTTCCGCTTCGACGCGGCGGCCGTCGACTGGGAGCGGCAGGGGCTCGAGGCTCTCGGACACGCACTGCCGGCGGCGGCCGAGTGATGGCACTGGCTTCGGTTGGACAGGCGACCGGGGCCCGCACGGGCAAGCAGTACCTCGACGGACTGCGCCAGGGCGGGCGCGAGATCTGGCTCCGCGGCGAGCGCATCAGCCACCCGCTCGAGCATCCCGAGCTGCGCGACGCCGCCCTATCGCTGGCGCGGGTGTTCGATCTTCAGCACCAGCACGCGTCCGAGATGCTGGTGCCGTCGCCTTTGCTCGATGCGGGGCGGCTGGTCAACGTGACCCATGTGATTCCGCGGACGTCTGAGGACCTCGTGCGGCGCCGGCGGGCGTTCGAGCTGGTGGCGGCGCGGTCGGGCGGGGTGATGGGGCGGACCCCCGATTACCTGAACGTGACGTTCGCGTGCTTTGCCGGTCGGTCTGAGGTGTGGGCACGTCGGTGGAACCAGGCCGGCGCGGCCAACCTCGTCGCGTATCAGGAGTTCATGCGCGACCACGACCTGTCGACGACCCACGCGCTGATGAACCCGCAGGTCGACCGCAGCAAGCCGGAGGCCGACCAGGCGATGGGGCAGGTCTCGCTCCACAAGCTCGCCGACACCGCGGACGGCATCGTCGTGCGGGGAGCGAGGATGCTCGCCACGCTGGCGCCGTTCGCCGACGAGCTGCTCGTCTACCCGGGGTCGGACATCCGCCCGCAGGACGGCCGCTACGCGCTGTCGTTCGCGATCCCGATCGCGACGCCGGGCCTGAAGTTCATCTGCCGTGACAGCTACTCCAAGCAGCGCGACGTGTACGACTATCCGCTGTCGGCGCGGTTCGACGAGATGGACGCGGTCGTGATCTTCGACGACGTCGAGATCCCGCGCGAGCGCATCTTCCTCGACGGCGACACCGTCGGCTACAGCGAGGTGATCACGGATACGGGCTGGCGCAGCCACATTATGCATCAGGCGTTCACACGGGCCTGGGTCAAGCTGTCCTTCGCGCTGGGACTCGGTCATCTGATCGCCACAACCACGGGGGTCGCGCGGTTCGACCACATTCAGGAGAAGCTCGGGCAGATCTGGTCGATGAGCGAGCTTGCGCGCTGCGCGATCGTCGCCGCCGAGGCCGGTGCCGCGCTGGATGCGGGCGGGGTGATGACTCCGGACGAGCGGCCGTTCGTCGCGTTGCGGGCCGAGATGCCGAAGTGGCTCCCGCGCGTCAACGAGCTGCTCCAGCTGATCGGGGGCGGCGGGTTCATGGCGACCCCGTCGCGGGCGGACATCGACGGGCCGCTCCACGACGACATCGTGAAGTACTTCCAGGCCGCAGGCGCCGACGCCGAGCGGCGGATCCGCCTGTTCCGGTTGGCGTGGGACTTCCTGGGGTCGGAGCTGGGCGGCCGGGGTGAGCTGTACGAGCGCTTCTATTTGAGTGATTCGTGGCGGATGACCGCGCTCGCTTACAACATCGCCGACAAGTCGTTCCCCGAGTCGCTGGTCGAGCAGTTCCTACGGGACTGACTTTGACGCCGACCGCGCTGATCATCGGGGGCGGGACGGGGATTGGTGCGGCGGTAGCTTCGCGCATGGCCGGCGACGGTTATTCCGTGTGCGTGAGTGGCCGGCGTAGTGGGCCGATTGAGGAGGTCGCTTCCGCAGTCTCGGGGCTTGCCGTCAGCGCCGACGCTTCCACTCCCTCGGGCGCGGAGCTGGCGGTTGAGGCGTGCGTCGAGCGGTTCGGGCGGCTCGACGCGCTCGTGATCAGTGCCGGCACCGGGGCGGGGGCGATGGTCGCCGAGCAGACGATCGAGCGCTGGAATCTCGTGATCGGCACGAACTTGACCGCGCCCTTCCTGGTTTGCCGCGCGGCGCTCCCGTACCTGATCGAGGCGCGCGGGGCGATCGTGACGATCTCATCGCTGGCGGGGCTTCGCGCCGACCCCGCGTCGGCGGCCTACTGCAGCTCGAAGGCCGGACTCGTGATGCTCACGCAGTGCATCGCGCTCGACTACGGGCCCCTCGGCGTGCGCGCCAACACCGTGTGCCCCGGCTGGATCCGGACGGCGATGGCCGACGAGGAGATCGACGTGCTCGCGGAGCGACGGGGCGTCTCCCGTGACGAGGCGTACGCCGTGTCGTGTGCCCATGTGCCCACGCGTCGCGCCGGGAGCCCCCAGGAGGTGGCCGAGGCGGTCGCGTGGCTGGCCTCGCCGGCGGCCTCGTACGTCAACGGCGCGGTGCTAACCGTCGACGGTGGCGCCGCGATCGTCGACGCCGGTACGCTCGCGTTCGTGCCCAATGCCTAATCCTCCGCGCCCGCCCCGTAAATCGAGAAGGCCGGTGCCCCCTGGTCGACGAGAGGAGATTGAGATGGCCCACGATCTCGGCGATCCCCCCGCCGCGCCGCGCCGCCGCACCCGCAAGGAGCGCGATGCAGCGGCGCGTGCGCGGCTGGTCGGCAGCCTGTCGGAGCTGGCCGACGTCGGCGTCCGCGCCGTGCGCCTGCAGTACGCCGACCTCCACGGCATCTGTCGCGGCAAGCTGATCCCGATCTCGGCCTTCCCGCACGTCGCCGAGGAGGGGATGGGGTTCGTCGAGGCGATCATGACCGTCGACCTGCGCCACAACGTGGTCGCGGGGTTCGAGCACGGCTTCCCCGACCTTCTCGCGCGGCCGGACCTGGACACGCTCGTGCCCCTGCCATGGGAGGAGGACGTCGTCGCCTGCCTGGTCGATCTCGAGGACCCGGTCGCCCGCGGGCCTCATCCGCTCGACTGCCGGGGGGTCTTGAAACGGGTGCTGGCCCAGTTCTCCGAATTCGGGGTATCGCCCGTGGTGGGGCCGGAGCTCGAGTTCTACCTGATGGAGCCGGACCCGTCGGATCCGCGCGGCTGGCGTCCGTATGCCGGCCAGGACAGCGCGGTGTACACGGTCGGTGACATGGCCGACCCGAAGGGGACGCTCGCGAATATGCTTGACGCCGCGGTCGAGCTCGAGCTCGGCGCGATCGCCGGCGCCCACGAATATGGCCGCAGCCAGTTCGAGATCAACCTGCAGCACTCCGCCGCGCTTGACTCTTGCGACCGCGCGTTCCGCTTCCGCGCGATGGTCAAGGAGATGGCGGCGCTCGATGGTCTGCTCGCGACGTTCATGGGCAAGCCGTTCAACGACGACGAGGGATCTGGGTTCCATCTGCACGTGTCGCTGGTGGGTGGGGACGGCGCGAACGCCGGCGAGGCTTCAGACGGTGCACACGGCCTGACGCCGGTGATGTGCCACTTCATCGCGGGCGTGATGGAGCACGCGCCGGCGATGATGGTGTTCTTCAACCCGACCGTCAACGCCTACCGCCGGATCAGCGCCGAGGCGCTCGTGCCGACGCGCGTGTGCTGGGGCCACGACCACCGGATGACGCTCGTCCGCGTCCCCAAGGAGCGCGGCTCCTCGACGCGACTCGAGCTCCGCCTCGGCGACGGCACCGCGAATCCCTATCTCGCCTACGCGGCCGCTTTGGCCGCCGGCCTCGACGGCATCAGGCGCGAGCTCGAGCTCCCGGAGCCGGTCGAGGGGATGATCTACGACCTGCCCGACGAGGCCCTCGGCGCCACGCTCCCGACGACGTTCGCAGAGGCGCTCGCGGCGCTCAAGGAAGATCAGGTGATGATCGACGCGCTCGGGTCGCGGCTGGTCGACACGTTCGAGACGATCAAGATGGCCGAGCTCGAGCGCTTCCGGGCGTGGGTCACGGACTGGGAGTTCGCCGAGTACTCGAAGCTGCTGTAGCCGCGGGCGCTATCCGGCGGTCCCGGCCGAGGGCTCAGGGATCGGCTCGTCGAGCGCCGGCACGCCCCGGTGCTCGACGGCGTGCGACGCGGCCGCCCTGACCTGCGCCGGCCTGGTGAAGTGCAGGATCCCGTACCACACGGCGGCGATCACGATGCACGCGATCGCGATGAACACGCCGCGATCGTTCGGGAACGTCGGGAACGGGTCGAGCGCGCCCTTGAACGCGAGTACCGGCGTGACCAATCCCAGCACGACCAGGATCACCTTCCACCACATCCCGCCCTCGGTATGGCGGTCGCGCCACAGCAGCCGAAGCGCAAACAGGGCGAGGAAGATGTAGATCAGCTCGACCAGGTAGCTCCCGGCGCCCGTCGTGATGTTGAACGCCTCGATCGGATTGGGCAGCTTGACCGGGACCCCGTAGTTGGTGACGCCCGCCCAGATCAGGAGCAGGATGCTCCAGATCGCGATCGCGAGGTTGCCTACGACCGGCGTGTCGTACCTGCTTGTCTTAGCGGCGGCCTTTGGGAGAAGCCCATCGCGGCCGTACGCGAAGATGATGCGCGACGCGGTGACCATGATCGCGATGCTCAGCGACAGCGCGTCGAGGATGATGACGAGGTCGATCACAAAGCTCAGCCAGTTGCCCACGTAGACGGTGGCGAGCGTGCCCAGCGGACTCGGGGACGCGAACCACGCGCCCTTCTCCAGCGCCACCTTGCCGAACCCGATCGTCGCCGCGTAACAGACGAAGATGTACAGCGCCGCGCTCAGCGCGACCGCGCCGACGACCGCGATCGGAATCGACCTGCGCGGGTTCTCGGTCTCCTCGGCGATCGAGGCCGCCGCCTCGAACCCGATGAACAGCGTCACCGCGAACAGGATCCCGTTGAACACCGCGTTCCATGAGGTCTCATTCGGGTTGAACACCGCCAGCGTGTTGCCGCCGACCCCGCCCTTGGCGATGATCACGACCGACAGGAACAGCAACGGGATCGCCGAGATCGAGGCCAGGAGGAGGACGCCCCGGATCGCGAGCCTGACGCCGAGGTGGTTGAGCGTGAACGCGATCGCGAGCCCGGCGGCGCCGCCGACCCACCACGGGATCGAGGTATGGATGTGGCTCTGGAAGAACCCCTGGACCAGGAACCCGAGGCCGATGTAGATCCCACCGGCGCCAAGGAACAGCGTCCCGAGCAGGTACACCGAGCCCGAGAAGATCCCGAACGAGTTGTGGACCGCGTGCGAGAGGTACTCGAAGATCGCGCCGGCGCCGGCATACCGCCGCGCATAGATCGCGATCACGTACGCCAGGCCGATCGACCCGATCGACCCGAGCACGATCGAGGCCGGGGTGGAGAAACCGGCCACGTTCGCCACCAGGCCGCTCACCAGTCCGACCGAGAAGATCGGACCGATCGCCAGTGCCTGCCCGATCGCGTGCAGGGTTGTCAGGCGCTTCTCACCCAGGTTCGGCTGCGTAGTGCTGGCGTCGCTGGTCGTGCCGGCGCCGGTGACCGGATGAGTTGCCATTGCCTCTCCTTACCCTCCGCGTCCCAATGGGGTGGTGGATCTCCGGTCGGGGGTGGGTCTCTTTCGGTTGCCGGCCCCGGTCCGGATTTCGGATACATTCGCAAGTGTTGAGTGCAGTGTCAAGAGGGCCGGTCCGTCCGTAACAGCAGCAACGCGCCGGCCTCGTCTTCGGCAAGGCCGGCCCCACCCAATCGTGGATACATTACGCAGAACGGTGGTATCCTCCGCGCCACGATGGAGTCGGTCGATCTGCTCGACTACGACCTGTTCGCCGACCACGAGCCGTGGGAGGTATTCGACCTTCTCCAGCGCGAGGCGCCGGTCTACCGCCACCCCGAGCCCGGCGGCCGCGGCTTCTGGGCACTCACCAAGTACGACGATGTGCTCGCGGTGCTGCGCGACACCAAGACGTACTCGTCGGAGGTCGGCGGCGCCGCGACGATCGAGGACCTGCCCGAGGATGTGCTCGCGGCGCGCCGGAACTTCCTCGAGTTCGACCCGCCCAAGCACGGCCGCTACCGCCGGCTGATCTCTCGGCAGTTCACTCCGCCTGCGGTCGCGCGCTACGAGGAGTGGCTGCGCGAGCTCGTTCGCTACCGGCTCGACACGGTCTTGCCTTTGGGCGAGTTTGACCTCGTCCATGAACTCGCGGCGCCGATTCCGATTCGGGTGCTCGCGCAGGTTTTAGGTCTCCCGGACGAGATCCTGCCCCATCTGATCGACCTCGGCGACCGGCTGTTGGTGGACACCGATCCCGAGTACGTCGGCGAGCACGCCTTCGCCGGCGAGCGCGACGAGTACCGCTACAAGCCGTTCGGCTCCCCGTGGGCCGATGAGCTGTGCGCGATCGGCCGCGAGTACTACGCCGACCGGCGCGCCTGCCCCCGCGACGACGTGCTCAGCCTGATCGCCAACGGCGAGGTCGAGGGGCAGCCGATGTCCGACCAGGACCTCGACAACACATTCGCGCTTCTGATCGTGGCCGGCAACGAGACGACGCGGCAGGCGATCAGCCTCGGGACGCTCGCTTTGGCGGAGCATCCCGACGAGTTTGCGCGCCTGCGCTCCGACCCCTCCCTGATCGCTTCGGCGACTGAGGAGCTGTTGCGGTTCTCCTCGCCGGTGTGGTTCTTCCGGCGGACGGCCACGCGTGACGTGGTTGTGCGCGATGTCGAGATCGCCGCCGGCGAGAAGGTGATCGTGTGGTTCGCCGCCGGCAACCGCGACCCCGACCACTATCCGGACCCGCACCGGCTCGACGTCGCGCGGAACCCGACGGACCATTTGACGTTCGGGCGGGGTGGCCCACACCAGTGCCTGGGGGCGCACCTCGCGCGGCTCGAGCTGCGGGTGTATCTGGAGGAGTTTGTGTCTCGGGTCGCCTCGGTCGAGTTGGCCGGGCCGCCGGTGCGCCAGCGGACGAACTTCACGAACGGGTTGAAGCGGCTGCCCGTGCGCGTCGTTTTGGGTTGAGTTTTGAGCGCCGCGGCTCGAGTGCCTCGGTTTGTCCTCGTTCTTAGCGAGAACTGGACGATGACCTCGCCGCGGGATTTGCGGGCGTTGGTGCGGATGGCGGTCGAGGCCGAGGACGCCGGGATCGATGGCGTGATGCTGAGCGAGCACATCGTGCTCGGGGAGTCGGCCGGTGCTGGCGGCCGTCCTTTAAACCCACGCGACTATGCGGCCCCGGGGAACCAGGATCCGGACACGCCGTGGCCCGACTCGATCGTGCTGATGAGCGCGATCGCCGCGGTCACGACCCGGCTACGGCTCATCGGCGCGGCCATCATCGCGCCGCTCCGCCATCCGGTGCTGCTCGCGCACCAGCTCGCGACGCTCGACCTGCTGTGCGAGGGGCGACTCGTCGTCCAGCCGACGGTCAGCTGGCACCGCGAGGAGTACGCCGCGCTCGGGGTCCCGTTCGAGCGGCGGGGTGAGCTGCTCGACGAGCACCTGGCGGCGTGGAAGGTCTTGTGGGGGTCCGGTCCGGCGTCGTTTTCCGGGCGGCATTACGGGTTCGCCGATGTGTGGTTAGAGCCCAAGCCGTTTCAGGCGGACGGGCCGCGGCTGTGGTTCGGCGGGATGTCGGTCGGGCCGTGGATCGTGCGCCGGCTGGTCGAGTACGGGCACGGCTTCCATCCGTTCGGGCAGCCCGGCGCTTCGGAGCTGCGGTCGTTGGCCGATGCGTTGTCGGCGGCCGGGCGGGACTTTTCTGAGCTCGAGGTTGTGGGTGGGATCCGCGGGCGGTTCCCTTCCGGGAGCGAGGTCGCGGACCTGGACGAGGCGATGGAGTCGATCCCGGCGCAGCTCGAGGCCGGCTACACGACGATCTGCTTCAAGCCTTCGCAGTACACCGACTCAGTGGCGGACGTCGGGCGATTGTGCCGTCATCTGGTGGGGTCATTCCGAGGCTGAGAACAGCACGGTCCGCTCGACGACGGTCTTGACGTCGGCGTAGAAGTCGAACGAGTGCTGGCCGCCCTCGCGGCCGATCCCCGAGTCGCGGGCGCCGCCGAACGGCGTCTCGAGATCGCGCACGTAGAAGCAGTTGACCCACACGGTGCCGGCGACGACGGCGGCGCTTACCCGGTCGGCGCGCTGCTCGTCGCCCGTGTAGATCGTGGCCGCGAGGCCGTAGTCGGTTTCGTTGGCCTTGGCTATCGCCTCAGCGTCGTTGTCGAAGGTCTGCAGCGTAAGGACCGGGCCGAAGACCTCGTGGTGGAGGATCTCGGCTTTTTCCGGGACGTCGGTGAAGAGCGTCGGGGGGTAATAGAGGCCTTCGATCGGGCGGCCACCGAACTCGAGGTGGGCGCCCGCTTCGAATGCCCGCTCTACGTAGCTGGTGACGCGCTCGAGCGCGACCGGGTGGATCAGCGGGCCGTACGTGGTGTCCGGGTCGCGCGGGTCGCCAACGCGGATGTCGGCGACGTTCTCTTCGAACCTGGTCAAGAAGTCGCCGACGACGTCGCGGTGCACGAGCAGACGAGTGCCGGCGAGGCACACCTGGCCCGAGTTGTCGTACTGGTAGGCCGCCGTTGCCGCGGCTGCGTCGAGGTCAGCGTCCTCGAACACGATGAACGGCGACTTGCCCCCGAGCTCGAAGGACACCGGGGTCAGGTTGGCGGCGGCGTCGCGGTAGACGGTGTGCGCGGTGGCGGGCGAGCCGGTGAACGCGACACGATCGACGTCCTTGTGTCCGGTGAGCGGCGCGCCCGCGCCGGCGCCCGTGCCGTGGACGACGTTCAGCACGCCGGGCGGGAGGCCGGCCTGATCGGCGAGATCGCCGAGCATCGAGCAGGTGAGTGGCGCCCACTCCGGGGGCTTCAGCACGACGGTGTCGCCGGCGGCCAGCGCGGGCCCGACGCGCCAGGTCGCGAGCATGAACGGCGCGTTCCAGGGCGTCGAGACCGCGGCGACGCCGGCCGGGTCGTAACGGACGCGGTTGCGCTCGCCGCCGTGGAGCGTGCGGCTGTCATTTGAGAGGCGGTCGCGCGCGAAGTCGGCGAAAAAGCGGATGTTATTGGCGGCGCGCGGGAGCACGCGGAGGCTCATGGCCTCGAACAGCGAGCCGTTGTCGGCGGTCTCGACCTTGGCCAGGTCGGGGACGGCTTGGTCGATTGCGTCGGCAAGTCGGGTCAGGTGGGCGTGTCTTTTTTCGGGTCCAAGGCTGGCCCACGCCGGGAAGGCGTTACGGGCGGCTTGGACCGCGCTGTCGACCTCTTTCTGGCCTCCATTCGCCACCTCGGCGAGCTTCCAGTTGTCCCAGTCAATCGGGCTTCGGACCTCGAACGTCGTCTCGCTGCTGACGCGGCAGCCGTCGATGTAGTGGTCGAGCGGGACCGTTACGCCCTCGACCTCGACCGTGTTCGTCATGTGCTCGGTGCGGACGTCGCGACGTCGGAGACCACCGTCAGGATCGCGCGAACGTCGTCGTCGGTCGTCCGGTAGTTGACGAAGCACGCCCGCAGGGCCGTGGCGCCGTCGACCTCGGCTGGCGCGAGCAGGATGCGTCCGTCGGCGGCGACGGCGCGGGCCAAGGCTGCGTTGTGCTGGTCGGGGTCGTTGCCGGCGGGGGGCATGTGGCGGAAGCAAACGGCCGAGAGTTGCGGCTCGACCAGCAATTCGAAGCGCGGGTCGTCATTGACCAGAGACGCGAGCAGACTCGCCTGCTTGAGGTTCCGCTCGATCGCGCTGCGGATCGCATCCGCGCCGTGCACTGTGAACGCGAGCCACAGCTTCAGCCCGCGGAGCGGGCGCGAGTACTCGAGCGAGCGGTCGACCGCGTGGAGTTGCTCGCCGTGTGGCATGTATCCCTCGTGGTGTGAGAACGCGTGCTCGAGCGCGTCGACGTCGTGCATGAGCAGGATGCTGCACGCCTTGGGGACGTACAGCCACTTGTGCGCGTCGACGGTGGCCGAGAACGCCTTCGGCAGGCCGTTGAAGAGAGGGCCGGCCTGGTTCGTGGATGCGGCGGGGAGGCCGTAAGCGCCGTCAACGTGCAGCCAGATGTCATCGCCGCAAACCTCGGCCAGGGCGTCGATGTCGTCGACCGCGCCGGTCAGCGTGGTGCCCGCGGTGGCGACGACCGCCACCGGAGTGACGCCGTTTCGTTTGTCGTGGTCGATCGCTTCCGCGCATGCGGTGACGTCCATGCGTCTGTGTTCGTCGATCGGGACCGCGCGCACGTTCCGCCCGCCGATGCCGAGGATCTCGGCGGCGCGGCGGACCGAGTAGTGCGCCTCGGCCGAGCAGTAGATCGCCATCTTGCGGCCGACGGCGCCTTCGTGGCGGACGCCCGGCACGGCGCGCTCGCGCGCGGCGGTGAGCGCCGTCAGGTTGGCGATCGTGCCGCCGGCCGCCAGCAACCCCCCGGCATCGTCGTCGAAGCCGACGAACTGCCCTACCCAGCGGATCGTCTGCGCCTCGAGCAGGTCGGCGGCGCCGGCGCTGTTCGCGACGTTGACGTCGTGCGAGGCCATCAGCGCGTCGGCCAGCACGCCGATCTCGAGGCCCGAGGAGCCGATGTACGCGAACCACCGCGGGCGGGCCTGGGCGAGCGAGCGGTCGAGCACGTCGGCGGCTTGGTCGAGTGCTGCGTTGGGGTCCGACGGCGTGGTCGGGAGGGGGCGGGTCAGCAGCTCGTGCGTGTTCTGGTCGGGCAGGGGCTGGCCGGGACGCGGGTGGTCGAAGCTCCGCCACGCTTCGTCGATCAGCTCGGCGGCGTGCTCGAGCACGCGCTCGCGATCCTGCAGTTGGAGGGCGGGGCCTTCGGTTGTGGTCGGGTCGCTCGTGGATGCCACTGCTTCGCCAGCCTATCGCCGGGGCGCGATCTCTCGAGAGCTACAGTCACTCCCGCGTGGATCCAAAGCCCGCTCTGATCTTCCAGCACGGCGGCCTCGGGCCGCCGGCCCGCGTCGCCGAGTGGCTCGACGAGCGCGGGCTTCCTTACGCGGTGCACCACGCCGGCGCGGACGAGGCGGTGACGCCGACGGATTTCTCCTTCGTCGTCTCGCTCGGGTCCCAGCACTCGGCCGCGGCGGCGGAGCCCGGGTGGGTGCCGGACGAGATCGGTGCGCTGCGGGAGGCGGTCGACGCCGGCGTGCCGGTGCTGGGGCTGTGCTTCGGGGGGCAGGCCCTGTCGTTCGCGCTCGGTGGCGGGGTCGACGTGCTCGAGCGGCCCGAAATCGGCTGGTTCCCGGTTGAGACGGTCGACGCGGGTTTGGTCCCGGGTGGTCCGTGGCTGATGTGGCACACCGAGCAGATGCGCGTCCCACCCGGTGCCACCGAGCTGGCCCGGTCTCCCGCCGGTCCGGCTGCGTTCAGCCTCGGACCGCACCTCGCCGTGCAGTTCCATCCCGAAGTCGACGTCGAGCGGGTCGCGGCGTGGGCGGAGCGCGACGAGCACCTCGCGACCGTAGGTCTCACCGCTGAGGATGTCGTGGGGCAGTCTCAGCGGTATGCGGCGGCGGCGCGCGAGCAGGCATTTGCACTGTTCGATCGCTGGCTAGCGGGCGCGGTCGACGGCTCCGGTTGACTCGACGGTTTAGCCGGTGATATAAGCCCCGTGCCGCTGGAGGTGCGCCTCGTGGGGTCGGGCGGTCCGTGTTCGTACCCAACGTTGGAGGACTGTCATCGTGGCGAAGGGATTCAACCGAGCGGTGCTGGTGGCTTTGCTGGTCGCGTTGCCGGTGGCGATCCTGTCCGGGTCCGCCGCAGCGAGTTCGGCAACGCTCGTGCGGGTCGGTGCGACTCCGCGGGTTCCGACCGGCGCGCAGTCGCTGGGCGCGGTGTCTTCGTCCGCCTCGTTGTCGGGCACGGTCGTGCTGAAGCCTCGGGACAACGCGGCGTTGGTGCAGTTCATCGGCGCCGTCAGCGACCCGAGCTCACCGCTGTTCCACCAGTATCTGCCGGCGGGCGCGTTCGCGAGCCGCTTCGGTCCGACCGCGGCGACGGTCGCCGCCGTGCGCTCGCAACTCACGGCGGAGGGCCTCCACGTCAACGGGGTCTCGAGCGATGGGCTGCTGGTCGACTTCTCGGGCACCGCCGGGCAGATCGAGCACGCCTTCCAGACCGGGGTCGAGCGCTACCGGCTATCCGGCGGATCGGTTGGCCAGACGACGACGTCCGCCGCGGCCGTGCCGTCGACGATCGCCGGGTCGGTGGCTGGGATCGTCGGCCTGAACGACCTGGCCCGCGCGCGGCCGGCGGATATTCGGCGGCCGCGGGGATCGCACCGCGCGAAGCTCCGGCCTGCCGTGACGGCTACCTTCACGCATCCGGCCGGCTCGCCGACGCCGTGCCACGCGGCCACGGCCGATGCGGAGCAGAACGACGGGCTGACCGACGATCAGATCGCCCGGGCCTACGGAGCCTTCGGCCTCTACGACAACGGCGACCTCGGCCAGGGCCAGCACATCGCGCTGTACGAGCTCGAGCCCTTCGCCTACTCCGACGTGCGCACGTTCGACACCTGTTTCTTCGGCCACGCTCAGGCGGCGGCCATGCTCAGCCGCCTGAACGTGATCCCGATCGACGGCGGCCAGCCGATCGGACCGGGCAGCGGTGAGGCGAACCTCGACGTCGAGGACCTCTCGGCGATGGCGCCGGACGCCACGATCGATGTCTACGAGAGCCCGAGCCCGGGAGCGAACGGGACGGTTTACGACCCGGTCGACAATTACGCCGCGATGATCGACGCCGATCGCGACCAGATCATCAGCACGAGCTGGGGGCTGTGCGAGCAGGCGATCCAGGCGGGCCAGCCCGGCCTCCAGCAGGCCGAGAACTTCCTGTTCGAGCAGGCCGCTGCGCAGGGGCAGTCGGTGTTCGGCGCCGCGGGAGACAACGGCTCAGACGACTGCGACACGTTCGAGACCACGACCGTGGCGTCGGGTCAGAACCCGGTGTCGGTTGACGATCCCGCGAGCCAGCCGTACGTCGTCTCGGTCGGCGGCACGACGATCACGGATGTCTCCGAGCCGCCCGTCGAGCAGGTCTGGAACGATGGCGGGACCGGCGGCGCCGGCGGGGGCGGGATCTCCGAGTCATGGACGATGCCGACCTGGCAGCGGGCCGCGACCGTGCCCGGGATCGACCTTCCCGGCAGCGCCGACTACACGAACGCCGACGCAGTGGAGAAGGCGTTCGGCTATCCGACTGGGTTCTGCCAGTCGACCGTGGCCGGCGCCGACGCGTCGACGCCGTGCCGGCTCGTCCCCGACGTCTCCTCCCAGGGCGATGAGTTCACCGGCGCGGTCACCGTTTACGACGCCTCGGAGGGCGGTTGGGCGACGACCGGCGGCACGTCCTCCTCGACGCCGATCTGGGCGGCGATGCTCGCGGTGACCAACGCCTCGCAGACGTGTGCCTCGCAGCCGGCCACGCGCGACGGCGTCGGGTTCGTCAGCCCGTTGCTCTACGCCGTCGCGTCGAACCCCGCGCATTACGCCGCCTCGTTCACCGACGTTGCGACCGGCACCAACGACATCTACGACCTCGCGAACGGGGAGGTCTTCCCGGCTACAAGCGGGTACGACCTGGCCAGCGGCCTGGGCTCGCCGCAGCTGACCGCGCCGAACGGCGGCCCGGGGCTCGCCTACTACCTGTGCAGCTTCGCGGCCAAGGCGACGCGGCCGGTGGTGACCGGCCTGAGCCCGGCTTTCGGCAGCACGGCCGGCGGGGAGCGGGTCACGATAACGGGGACCGGGTTCGAGTCCGGCGGTGTATCCGATGTGGCCGGCGTTCAGGTCGGCTCCGCGCAGTTCGCGCCGGGTCACTTCACGGTTGTGAGCCCGACGTCGATCACCGCGACGATGCCGCCGGCGCGACAGACGCTCCCGCCGACCGCGCCCGCTCCGCAGGACGGCGCTGGCCCGGCCGACGTGATCGTCACGCTGAACGGCGGCGAGTCGAGCGCCCCTGGCCCGAGCTCCACGTTCGAGTACGTCGACACCAGTGGCGGTAACGTCGTGCCGAGCATCACCGCCGTGATCCCGTTCGGCGGGTCGGAGTCCGCGCCGCGGACGGCGACGATTCTCGGCTCGGGCTTCGCCGGCGCGACGTCGGTCACCTTTGGCGGCGTCCCCGCCCGCCTCGTGGCCGTGAACAGTGCCAACGAGATCACCGCCGTTCCGCCGCCGTTCTCGTCCCGGACCGCGTGCTCGCCGCTGCCGTCGACCGGCGTGTACCGAGGCGAGAACGCGTTCAACGACATCTGCCAGGTGCAGGTCCGGGTGACGAACGCCCACGGCACCAGCGCGACCGGGCGGATTCTCCCCCCGATCGAAGGTGCGATCGAGGTCAACAACCTTGGCGTGCTGGTCGCGCCGGCGGGCTGCGGATGTGAGACGCAGCTCGCCCCGACCGAGTACGACTACCTGCCCGCGCCCCAGGTCACCTCCGTCTCGACCTCGGCCCGGCCCGCGAGCTGGCTCGACGAGGACGGCACCTCGGTGCTCATCGCACACGGAATCGGCTTCAACCCGCTGGACATCAATTGGGCCGACTTCGGCAACCCGCTGCTCGGGTCCTCGATGGACATCAACTACGTGTACCTGACCGGAACCGAGATCCAGATCCTGGCCCCGCCGGAGCCGGCGACCACCAGGCCGTTGACCGTTCCGTACAGCATCAACACGCTCGCCGGCCAGTCCAACTCCGTTCCGGTCACATACGCGCCCACGCCGCCGTCATGACGAGTCCGGCGGGCGTCGCGGCGACCCTCGGCGATCTTGTCGGCGGTGCTACGATTAT
>CAWJXO010000026.1:0-284645 GCA_963846765.1 uncultured Solirubrobacterales bacterium | reverse complement strand
GCGGCGTTGCGGTGACATATGCATGCTCTTGTCGGCTGAGTGGCACCGTTTGACCGTGAACCGGCAGCACGGGGGTTCCTGTCGAGTCGAGCGCGCGGACCATCTGGCGCGCCGCTTCGCCGGTCCCGAGCTCCGAGCGAAAGTAGCCGACGACGTTGACCCCCCAGGGGCCATCGCGCAGCGGCGACACCGTGGTCTCGGCGTGACTCGACGGCGTACCGGAGCCTCTCGACGGGATGCTGGACACACTCGACGGGTCGCTCGGAGCCACTCGGAGTCCCGGAGCTTTCCGGCGTGGAAAAACTCATGTCAGCTACACCGTTTCCGTTTTGGGGCCATTTCGCTAGCAGCGGGATCTCACGGCTGCCAACCTCCCTGGCCCATCGAAGCAGAGCCAGCCGGTCCGGCCCGGCCAGATCCGGGAACACGCCTTGCAGATCCTCGCGATCCTCGTAGATCCGGGCGAGCAGGCGGCTCACGCCGGACGGTCCGCCCCGCGCCTTACCGGTCAACCACTTGGTGAACGTGCTGCTGCCAGGCGCGGTGAACGGCGAGCTCTCGGTGCTCACAGGTTCACGCTGCTCGTCGGCAAAGGTCTCGTACAGGGCACCAAGCGCCGCGCGCAGCGTGTCGTCGAGCCGCGTCCCGTCGCCAAGCGCTCCGTAGCCGTAGGGCCACTTCCGGCCTCCGCGTGACCCTCCCGGTTTACCTCGATGGCGTACTCGGCCAGCATCCGCTCCAGCGTGGGGTCGCCGCGACGTCGATTCGGTCCTGGTAACGGCTGAGCACCAGCGGATGGTCGGGATCGAAGCCGCTGAAGTGAAAGAACGCGAGCGGCCGGCCGTTGACCAGCTAACGCTCGCCGTCGCGTTCGAGCCTCCGGCCGTGGAGGTTCCAGTACGCGACGTTGTACTCGGGGTCGCGAACGATCGCGAGGTCGGTCGAGGAACCCGGGCGCCAGATCGAACCAGCGCTGGTCGACGAAATAGCCCCAGGTGGGATCGACGCGGCAATCGCGCCGCAGGCGGTCCGCCCACCAGTCGATCAGCTCGTCCACCTCGGGCCTCGGCGCAGAGTGAGAGTAGCCGAGGTTGTATACGCCGGCGATCATGATGTCGACCTGGCTCGGCTTGCGGCCATCGGGCGGGATCGGCTCGTTGTTGTGCGGGATCAGCACCACGCCGTGCTCCGCCGCCAGCTCGTCGAGCCGCTGCAGCGAGCCATAGACCTTGATGTCCGGATCGAGGTAGGTGACCGGCCCGCCGGTCTCCCCCATCAGATGGCGCATCAGCCATGGCTTCACGGCGGTCGAGAGCTCCAGACACCGAATAGCGCAGCGCCATGTGCGTGAACGGCTCGCAGCCGATGTCACGCCGGCGTCAGGACGTCGAACGGCTCGTCGGCCGGATCGATGTACCGCCGCGAAGTCGTCGATGATCAGCGCCCACAGACGGCTGTCCGGATGCTGCTCGGTGAACGACGTCGCGAGCACTCGAGCATACGCCACGTAGTTCTTGGCGATGATCGTGCAGACGTTCAAGGCCGCGGAAGCTAGCACCAGCCTGGGGGTTCCCGTTGCTACCGTCTGCCGCGTGAGCGCGATGTCCAGCGAGAAGCCTCGCGCCGACCGCGCCCTTCCGACCGGGCTCGGCGCAGTCCCGCGGTCTCGATCCGCCACGTTAGCAAGACGTTCCGCCTGCCCCACCAGCAGTACAACACGCTCAAGGAGCGCGCGCTGCATCCGTTCCGGTCGAGCTCGTTCGAGCTCCTGCGCGCCGTCGAGGACGTCAGCGTCGAGATCGCCCCCGGAGAGTTCTTCGGGATCGTCGGGCGCAACGGCAGCGGCAAGAGCACCCTGCTCAAATGCCTCGCCGGCATCTACGAGATCGACGGGGGCGAGACTCACGATCAACGGCCGGCTGTCGCCGTTCATCGAGCTCGGAGTGGGGTTCAACCCCGACCTCACCGCACGCGACAACGTGATCATCAACGCGATCATGCTCGGCCTGTCGCGCAAGGAGGCCGCGAGCGCTTCGACGACATCCTCGCGTTCGCCGAGCTCGAGGAGTTCGTCGACCTGAAGCTGAAGAACTACTCCTCCGGCATGCACGTCCGGCTTGCGTTCGCGACCGCCGTCCAGGTCGACGCCGAGATCCTCCTGATCGACGAGGTGCTCGCGGTCGGCGACGCCGCGTTCCAGCAGAAGTGCTTCGACGAGTTCACCCGGCTGCGCGGGGACGGACGGACGATGCTGTTCGTCACCCACGACATGGGCGCGGTCGAGCGGTTCTGCGACCGCGCGATGCTGCTCGATCGCGGGCGCGTGGTCGACATCGGCGAGCCGACTCGATCGCCCGGCAGTACAACCAGCTGAACTTCGCACCGATCGTCGAGGGCAGCAGCGCGGGCGAGCTGCCCCGACGCGGCCAGCCATGGCCGCAGTCGCTCAGGTCGCTGAACGCGTGGTTCGAGTCGCCGCGCGGCGAGCTCATCGTCTCTGCCAGCGCAGGGCGAGCGCTGCGACGTGCGGATGGACGTCCAGTTCATGGACGACGTGGACGATCCGATCTTCGCGATCAGCCTTCAGAACGAGGCCGGTCATTACCGTGTTCGCCGCCAGCACCGGAAGCTCGCATGTGGACACCGGGCGTTTCGCAGCCGGGAGCACGGCGCCGAGGTCCGTGTCCGTTCGAGAACTAGCTCGCGCCCGGGCCGCTACCGGCTGATCGCCACGGTCGCGCGCGCCGGACTCGGCGCGGACGTCTTCGACGCCCACATCAGCAGCTCGATCATCGTGATCGCCGATCGCCCCGGCGGCGGCATGGCCGATCTGCCCCACAGGTTCGAGATCGAGCGCCGGCAGGCGCTCGATGAGCGTGCCCGCGATCAGACCGGCACGGCCCTTCCGCGCTCGGTGGCGAGGGCCGCCGCTTCGTCGAGCTGACCACGACGCTCGCCCGCACCGAGTTCAAGCTCCGCTACTACGGCTCGGCCCTCGGCTACGTGTGGTCGCTGATGCGGCCGCTGCTGTTCTTCGGCGTCCTCTACGTGTTCTTCGTCAAGATCATCCACATCGCGCGGGGCCCGCACTACGGCGCCTACCTGCTGACCGCAATCGTTCTGTGGACCTTCCTCGCCGAGGCGACCGGCAACGCCGTCACATGCCTGGTCGCGCGGGAGGCGATGCTGCGGAAGATCCGCTTCCCGCGGATGGTGGTCCCGCTCTCGGTCTCGCTGACGGCCACGTTCAACCTGGGCATGAACTCGATCGTGGTGGTGATCTTCGCGTTCGCCAGCGGGGTTACTCCCACCATCCTGTGGCTCGAGATGATCCCGATCGTCTTCGGCTTCATCATGCTGGCCACCGGCCTCGCGATGCTGCTCTCGGCGCTGTACGTGCGCTTCCGAGACGTGCAGCCGATCTGGGACGTGTTCCTCCAGGTCTGGTTCTACGGCTCGCCGGTCATGTATCCCGCCACCGCCTACGTGACCCCCAAGCTCCCCTCCGGCTTCGAGCAGATCGCGATGATCAACCCCGTCGCGACGCTGCTCGCGCAGATGGGCCACGCTTCATCGATCCGAACGGCTATCCGACCGCAACCGGCGCGGCACATGCCGTCTGGCCGGTGGTCCTCGCGCTCGCGCTGATTCCCGGCATGTTCGCGCTCGGCTGGTGGGTCTTCACCACGGGAAGCGCCGCGCGTCGCCGAGAACCTGTAGCGCTACAGCTCGGCCAGGATCCGCCGGAGCCCGTCGCGCAGCTCGACCTGCGCGGTCCAGCCGAGCTCCGCTCGCGCGCGGCTCACGTCGAGGCAGCTGCGGCTGACTTCGCCGGGACGCTCCGGCGCGAACTCGGGCTCCGCGAGCGGCCCGCGGTCCGAGACGTCGTTGAGCGCCTCGATCAGGTCGAGCACGGAGGTCTCCTCGCCCCGCCCGATGTTGAACGGCCCGGTCACGTCGGCCTCGCGCAGCCATCAGGTTCGCCCGGGCGACGTCGCTGACGTCGACCCAATCGCGCGTCTGCCGTCCGTCTCCGAACACGGTCGGCCGGCGCCCGTCGATCAGCGCGCCGCAGAAGATCGCGACGACGCCGGCCTCGCCGTGCACGTCCTGGCGCGGACCGTAGACGTTGCCGTAGCGGAGCGAGACGGTCGCACAGCCCGTGCAGCCGCGTGTACAGCTCGCAGTAGCCCTCGGCCGCGTACTTGCCCTGCCCGTAGGGGGCCAGCGGCCTGATCGGGTGGTCCTCGGGGGTCGGCAAGACGTCGGCGTTGCCGTACAGCCCCCCGCCCGTCGAGGTGTTGACGACCCGCCTCGCGCCGACCGCGCGGGCCGCCTCGAGCACCCCGATCGTCCCGAGCACGTTCGCGGTGGCATCGTCCGCCGGCTGCTCGACCGAGTGGCGAACGTCGATCTGCGCGGCCAGATGGAACACGACCTCGGGCCGGGCGCGCGTCGAAGATCTCCGCCACCGCGCCGGCATCCCGCACGTCGGCGACGACCAGCGTCGCGCCGCCATGAACCGCGCGCTCCAAATTCGACCGCTTTCCGGTCGAAAGGTTGTCGATCACCGTCACGCGGTCGCCGCGGGCGACCAGCGCGTCCACGACGTGCGATCCGATGAATCCGGCGCCACCGGTCACGATGCAGTTCATACGGCCCGGCAGGTTAGACGCTGGCCGCGCGGTCTCCGGCCCCGAAGGGTGGCGGGCCCGCACCGCGAAGGCGGTACGGGCCCGACCGAAGGACGACCCTGGTAGGGCTGGGGGCCGTCCGAAGACCCGCGAGAAAGGGGGCGATGCTCGCGGGCCCGTGTGACCTCCGTGTCAGCGCCTAGCATAGCGCTGCCAAGACGGAGCACGTCAAGCATCTTGGACATAAGTTGGACACGTCTTCGTGCTGGGTGGACTACGGCAGGAACGGATACATTCGACCGGCTACAAGCGAAACACGCAACCTGCTCGCCCGGATCTCGTTTCCGTTCTGGTACCGCGAACCGTCTCCGCTTTCAGCCAACCGGCTAACCGCAAGCGATGCGCCCGGACACGCCCGTTCAGCCCCTACCGGATCCGATTCCGACCACCGCAACCGACCAGATTCTGGGCGTTCCGCTCGGCCTGATCGACTACGAGCGGACGCTCGAGTGGATCGACGCGATGGCGGCCGAGCGCGAGCAGGGCTACGTCTGCGTATGCAACGTCCATACCGTGATGGCCTCGCAGGAGGACCCTGAGCTCCGGTCGGCCCTGCTCGGCGCCTCGCTCAACGTGCCCGACGGCCAGCCGCTTGTCTGGGCGTTGAATGCGCTCGGCCACTCGCTCACCGACCGCGTGTACGGCCCAGAGCTGATGGCTCGTGCGTGCGCACGAGCCGTGTCCAGCGGCCAGTCCTTCTACCTGTACGGCGGCCGCAACCAGGGAGCCCTCGTGCAGCTCGCGCTCAACCTCCGCCAGCGTTACCCCGGGATCCGGATCGTCGGCGGCTACTCGCCACCGCACCGCCCCCTCACCGAAGAGGAGCAGGCCGCGGTCGTCACCGAGATCAACGACGCCAGGCCGGACGTCGTGTGGGTGGGAATCGGCGTCCCCAAGCAGGAGAAATGGATGGCGGCGCTCCGCCCCCACCTCGAGGCCCCGGTGCTGATCGGCGTCGGCGCGGCTTTCGACTTTCATGCCGGACTGGTGCCGCAGGCTCCCCCCTGGCTGCAGCGCGCCGGGCTCGAATGGGCATACCGCCTCGCACACGAACCTCGCCGGCTGTGGCGCCGGTACCTGCGGTACAACCCCCGTTTCGTGGGCGCGTTCGCGCGCCAGCTCGCCGAGCACCGCAGCAAAGGGCGAGGCGTCCTGAACCACCACCGGTGAGGCTGCCCGGCCGCGACCTCAAAGAGCTGCTCGGCGATGCCGTGCCGCAAGATCATGCCCGCCAGACGCTCGCCGACCGTTACATCGAACAAGAGATCGGACGCCGCGACGGACAGCCGTGGCGGGTGCTCGACCTGGGCTGCGGCACCGGCAGCTCGGTCGATGTCTTCCGCGCTCGGGATCCGGAGGTCGAGCTGGGTTGGCATCGACGTTCCGGGCTCGCCGGAGGCGCAATTCCGGACGCGAACCGACGCCCGGTTCGAGACCTTCGACGGGGTGTCGATGCCGTTCGCCGACGGCGCATTCGAGCTCGTGTATTGCAAGCAGGTGCTCGAGCACGTGCGCCATCCCGAGCCGCTCCTCGCCGAGGTGCGCCGGGTGCTCGCACCCGGCGGGTGGTTCGCCGGCTCGACGTCCCAGCTCGAGGCGTATCACTCGCTGAGCATGTGGAACTACACGCCGGTCGGGATCGTCGCGCTCCTCGAGCAGGCCGGGTTACGCGCGGTCGAGCTGCGGCCGGGGATCGACGGATTCACGCTGATCGCGTGGCGCGTGGCGGGCGGACATCGCTGCTTTCATCGGTGGTGGGGGCGAGAGTCGCCGTTCAATCGCGCCCTGAACGGGTGCGCGCGCGTCCTGAGGGCCGACGTCCGCACGCTCAACGCCACGAAGCTGCTGTTCTGCGGACAGTTCGCGTTCCTGGCCCAACGCGACCCGGGCCCGTACGTGATCGGCTCAGACCAGCCGCGGGCCGCGCCGCGCGACCCCGACAACCTGCTCGACCGGCTGAGCCGGCCGTCGACGATGGAGGCCCACTACCGGCACATCATGCGAGCGGGAGCAGCGGCTGCTCGCCGGCTCGGCTTGGAATCGCCGGCGGCGACGTGCTCTCGGTCGGAGCCGGCTGGCATCCCGGCCGCCACCTGTTCCCGGCGCCGGCATTCCGGCTCGTCGCCGTCGACTCGAACCCGGAGCGAGTCGCGGGGGTGGTGGAGACCGGCCGAGCCGACGAGGCCCAGGTCGGATACGCCGGCAGGCTCGCGTTGGCGCCGGCGTCGTTCGATGTGGTCCTGTACCGGCTGGTGCTCCACCACATCGCCTATCAGGGCCCGCTCGCGCCGTGCTTCGCCGAGGCGGCCGACCTGCTGCGGCCCGGCGGCGCGATGGTTGCGGTCGAGCCGGGACTCTGGCATCCGGTCGGACTCGGACTTGCGATCGCGAACCGGGCCGGTGCCGCGGCCGCGATCCACGGCACTCCCGACGACATTCCGCTGTCGCCCAGGCGGCTCGAGGCCGAGGCGCGGGCGGCGGGTCTCGCCCCGGAGCTGCATGCGGTCACGTTCACCTGGCGGCGGCTGGCCCCGTCGCTGCAGCGCGGGCTGGCCCCACTCGACGCGCTCGGCTCGAGGCCGCGCGCGGCCCCGTTCGGCCACACGCTGATGCTGATCGCCCGGAGACCGGCGTGAGCGCGCCTGTGCCCGGCGTGGTGACCGTGTGCATCACAGGCGGCAGCGGCGGCGAACTGCTGACCGCGACGCTCGAGAGCGTCAAGGCCCACACGCTCGCCAGACGTGCCGGTCCTCGTCCTCGGCTCCGCGACCGCGGGCGACCCGCACCGCGACGCCGCGCCGGCCGACGGGGACGTCGTCCTGCTCGAGCCCGGTTGCATCGTGGCCGACGGCTGGCTCGACGGGCTCCAGGACGCAGCCGCCACCAGCGGCGTCGTGGCGACCGTCTCCGCGCTCACACATCGGGATGTGAACGTCCCCCCGGGGCCCAACTTAGATGATGATGCGGCGACGGCGCGCACGCGCTCGCTTCGCCTCCGGCCACGGCTCCCGGCCGCCCACGGCCCGTGCGTATACGCGCGCCGCAGCGCGCTCGAGTTAATCGGGCAGCCCGACGCCGGCGCGATCACCCGCGCCGAGCTCTCCCGGCGGTGCACCGAGGCCGGCTTACTGCACGTGCTCGCCGACGACGTGCTCGTCCTCGATCGGCGTCCGGTCCCGGCGATGCCGATCGGAGCGGGCGAAAACGCCGGAACACTGGCCGCCGCCAGCCGCGCCGCCGGCAGGATCCGGCGGACGATCGCCGGCCTCTCGGCGATGATCGACGCCCGCATCCTTCACGGCACCACGATCGGAACGCATGTGCACGCACTCGAGGTGGTCACGGGGCTCGCCCGGACCGGCAAGGTGCGGCTGACCGTGATCGTGCCCGATGACCCGAGCGAGTATGCGATCGGGCGTCTCGAGTCCGAGCGCAGCGTTTCGCTCGTCACCTATCGTGAGGCCTCGGGCGCCGGCGGTCCGCGGGCGGATGTCGTCCACCGGCCGTTTCAGCTGAGCAACGCGGGCGATCTGACCTTCCTGAGAACACTCGGCGACCGGCTGATCCTGACCCAGCAGGACCTGATCGGCTACCACAACCCCTCCTACTTCCCTGGCCCCGAGGCATGGCAGGACTACCGCCGGCTGACCGCGCTGGCGCTCGCGGCCGCCGATCGCGTCGCCTTCTTCTCCTCCCATGCCCGCGACGACGCCGTCGCCGAGGATCTGGTCGATCCAGCCCGGGCGAGCGTGGTCCGGCTCGGGGTCGACCATGGTCTGGCGCCGGCCGCCCACCCGCGCCCACGCCGTCCGACCCCCTCCCGTCCGCGCCGCACGGAGCGGAGCGGATCGCGCCCGGCGTCGAGGCGATGCTCTGCCTGGGAACTGATTTTCACCACAAGAACCGGGTGTTCGCGCTGCGGATGCTCGAGCGCCTCAAGGCCCGCCATGGCTGGGACGGGGTCCTGGTGCTGGCGGGGCCGACCGTCGGCCACGGGTCCTCGCGAGAACAGGAGGCGCGGTGGCTCGCCGACCACCCGCAGCTGGCCCAGGCCGTGATCGACGTCGGGGCCGTCAGCGAAGCCGAGAAGGCATGGCTGTTCGAGCGCTCCACGCTCGTGCTGTATCCGTCGGTCGTCGAAGGATTTGGCCTGGTTCCATTCGAGGCGGCAGCGCAGAACACCCCATGCATGTGGGCCCCGGTGAGCTCGCTGAGCGAGCTGCTGCCGGACCACGCAGCCGCGATCGTCCCCTGGGACGAGGACCGAAGCGCAGAACGCGCGCTCGCGCTGATGCAAGACCCCGACGGACGGCGCCGGAACCTCGAGGCGATCCGCGCCGCCGCCGAACCGCTGACCTGGGACGCGACCGCCGCAGAGCTCGTGGAACTGTACGAGGCCACGGCCGATGCGCCCGGCGGCCGCGACCGCCTTCGGGTCAGGCGGCGGAGCTGACGCAAACACCTCTCGGCGAGGACGCGATGCGGCTCGTCGGACCCGGCGGCGAGCTCCCGCGGGACGTCTACCGGCCGCTGCTCGCGCTCGCCACCCATCCCCGGATCGCCACTCCTGTGTTCGGCGCCCTCAAGCTCGGCTATCGGGCCTCTAACCGGGTCCGGCGCGAGCGTCACAAGCGCACGTAGGCCAGCGACCGGTGGACGGCGGCGAACGCCCGCCGCGATCGTTGATCCGCAAAGTGCTTGGAGAAGTAATAGCTCGACGCCACCGCCAGCTCCGGGTGCTGGTCCGCTACGACCGACCCGTGATGTCGAATCGCCGCCGCCGGCTCATAGATCACCCGGCCGCCGGCGCCCCGCAGGCGTAGGCACAGGTCCTCGTCCTCTTTGTAGAGAAACAGGTTCTCGTCGAATCCTCCGAGCGCGAGGAACTCGCCCCGCTCGATCAGCATCGCGGCGCCTGAGACCCAAGCGACCTCCTGGCGGGTGCTGGTCTGCCGCCAGTAGCTATGACCGCCCTTCAGCGCGATCTCCGCCCTGAGCCCGTGCAGTCGCCCGTGGTCGTAAGGCTGAGCCTGACCTGCGGCCGTGAGCAGCTTCGGCCCGACCGCTTTGACCCGGTCCGCCGCCGGCGACCGGGAGCAAGAGGCGCCGCACGGTGTCGGGGAACAGAAACTCGACGTCTGGGTTAAGAATGAAGAGGTATTGAGCATCGGTCTCGGCGGCCAGTAGGTTGTGGCCCCCGCCGAAGCCGAGGTTCGCTCGGAGCCGTAAATGTGCGGCAGTTCGGAACGCGAACGGCCAAATCGTCGAGGTCCTCGCCCGAGGCGTTGTCGAGCAGGTTGATCTCGAAAGCCATCGAACTGCCCTCCAGATCCGAAACCACCGTCTCCACGCACCGTTCTAGATACCGACGCGTCCGGTAGTTCACGACCTGCACCGCAACCAATGGGCAACCTGCCATTCACGCCGACGATATCCGAGGCGTTTGCCGGCCAAGCCCACCGCTGCGTCGGTTAGGACTCGGTGATGCCGGCACGACGCGCGTCACCCCAAAGGGCGGCCCGTTGCTACTCTCGCGGCGTGTCGACTCTCGCCACGGCGCCTTCGCGCGCCACGCCCGAGCCGGCCGGAGCGGCGCCCCGGAGCGGTGCCCGCCGTGTGGGTCTGATCACCGATTTGGTGCTCGGGGTCGCTCTCGCCACCGGCTTCTGCGTGATCGTATTCGCCGCCACCGGCGGCACCGACCTCGGCCCGACCACGTGGGTCGAGATCGTGCTGACCGCGGTCGGCGCCGCCTGCGCGATCGCGGTCGTGCTGCTCGGGGCCCGCGGGCCCGCCTGGGGAGTCGTTGCGGTCGGTCTGTTCGCCGCGCTCGCCGCGCTCACTTACCTGTCGATCGCGTGGTCGGTCCAGCCCGCCGACTCGTGGGTCGAGGCGAACCGCACGCTGTCCTATCTGGCCGCGTTCGGCGCCGCGGTGGCGCTCGCCCGGCTGGCCCCGGCGCGCTGGCCCGCGCTCGTGTACGCGGTCGCGGGCGTGGCCGTCGTGACCTGCGGCTACGCGCTGCTCGCCAAGGTGTTCCCGGCGACGATCAACGCACAGGACCATCTGGGACGCCTGCAGGTCCCGTTCTCATACTGGAACGCGACCGGGCTGATGGCCGCACTCGGGCTTCCCGCGTGCGTGTGGGCCGGCGCTCGCGCGGACGCAACCCGCTGGGTCAGGGCGCTCACCGTGCCCGCAACCGCGCTACTCGTGACGGTGTTGATGCTGTCGTACTCGCGCGGCGCGCTGATCGCCGGCGTCGTCGGTCTCGCCGTGTGGTTCGTGCTCGTTCCGATGCGCCTGCGGGCGACGCTGCTCCTCGGCCTGGGGGCGATTGGCGGCGCGGTGGCGAGTGCGTGGGCGATCAAGCACAGCGCGATCACCGGCGACAACATTGCGCTCGCCGCCCGCACGAGCGCCGGGCACGAGTACGGCGCGATCCTCGTCGGGGTGATCGTGATCATGGGGATCGCCGGCGTGACCGCCGCCTACGGACTCGAGCGGATCGAGGTGGCGGAGTCCGTGCGCCGGCGAATCGGCACCGCGCTGATCGTGTGCGTGGCGCTGGTACCGGTCGTGGCGGTCGGCGCCATGGCCGCGTCCTCGCGCGGACTGACCGGCGAGATCTCGCACGTGTGGACCACGCTCACCAGCACGAACAGCGCACAGCCCAGCAACAACGCGGCGCGCCTCGCCGCGCTCGGCAACAGCCGGCCGCTTTACTGGAGCGAGGGGCTCAAGGTCGGAGAGCACGCGCTGCTCGCCGGCGTCGGCGCCGGCGGCTTCGACACCGCACACACCCGCTACAGCTCGAGCGCGCTCGCGGTCGCCCACGCTCACAGCTACCTGATCGAGACGTTCGCCGACTTCGGGCTGATCGGGATCGCGGTCAGCCTTGCGCTGTTCGTGGCGTGGTGGCGCGCGGTGGCGCGGACGTTGGGGTTCCGGGCGTGGTGGCGTAGTCGCGCGCCCGGTGTCGGGCGAGATGCCGGCGCGGCAAACGAAATGTCCGTAAACGGCGCACAGCCGAACGGCACGTCCCCGAACCGCACCCGTACCCCCGAGGCGAACGGCACTCGCACCCCCGAGGCGAACGGCACCCACACCCCCGCGGCGGCAAACGGCGCCGGCAACGCGTCCGCAGCCCCCGCCACCCATACCGCCGAGCGCGCCGGCCTGATCACGCTGCTCGCTGTGGTCGTGACCTTCGGCGTCTCCTCTCTGATCGACTGGACCTGGTTCATCCCCGGCGTGGCCGTGCCCGCGCTTGTGTGCGCCGGCTGGCTCGCGGGTCGCGGGCCGCTCGAGAACCCGGTCGGACGCGCCGGCGACCGCCGTCGCCTGTCCACCTCCCCGGCCGCTGCCGCCGCCGGACTGGGGATCGTCGCCGCCACGATCGTCGCGGCGTGGTTCGTGTGGCAGCCGCTGCACTCATCCGGCGAGTTCGGCGCGGCCATCTCCGCGATCACCCGCGGCGACTCCGCCGTTGCGCTGGCCGACGCCCAGAGCGCAGCCGCGAGCGACCCGGTGTCGGTGGACCCGCTGTGGGAGATGTCCGCGATCTACACCGCGCTCCGCGATCCCGGCGCCGCCCGCCAGGAGCTCGTCAAGGCAACGACGATCCAGCCCGCCAACCCCGAGTCCTGGGAGCAGCTCGGCGAGTTCGACCTCGCCCAGCATCAAACGATCGTGGCCGTGCTCGAGCTCCAGACCGCGCAGCTCCTCGATCGGAGCTCAGCGATCCTGAACCAGGAGCTCGCGTCCGCCGATCAGGCGCTCTCGGCGTCGGGTCTCAGCGCACCGCCCGCGCCAGCAGGATCCTCTTGAGCAGCGGCGGCCCCTCGGCCGCCCGCACCTCAACCTCGCCGAATCCGAACTCGCCGAGCAACGCGCGCAGCGAGCCCTTCGTATAGAGGTGGAGATGATCTCCGAGCGGGTCGGAGAAGCTCTCCACGCCGCCCAGCGCCACCCGCAAACGCCCATGCGACGGCGTGGTCACGAGCAGCCGGCCACGGGGCGCGAGCACCCGCCTGACCTCGGACAGCCATCGCGCCGTATCGGCCACGTGCTCGATCACCTCGCTCGCCCAGACCAGGTCGAACGCGTTGTCCTCGAACGGCAGCGGGCCCTCGACGGGGGCCAGCCGGAAGTCGAGCGCCGGGTGGTGGGCGCGCGCCCGGGCAAGCGCCGCCTCGGCCACATCGACTCCGATCGCGTGCGCGCCGTCCTGTGCCAGCACCGCGGTGAAATCGCCGGCGCCGCAACCAAGATCGAGCGCTCGGTCGCCCCGGCGGATCTCCGACCGCAGGAACCCGGCGCGAAGCGCCAACGACGGCGGTTCCAGATCGTCGGGGAGACGCTCCCACAGGTCTTCGAAGTAGTCCCTGATCGCGCGACCGTACCGTGGCCGGGTCCGAGATATCCGGATCGCGCGGTTGCACTAGTCGACACGGGCGTCCAATCGCGGTTAGAGTGCGCAGGCCGGACCATCGTGCGTCATCCGGACGCCGTCGTGAAAGTCGCCTTCGACAGCCGCCCCACAAAAAGCACCCACGGTGTGGGCCGTTACGCCCGGTGCCTGCTCGAGGCGCTGCGGGACGACGGCCAGTGCGAGGTGGTCGAGACCCACGAGCCGCGCCGCTGCGAGTTGTTCCACTCCCCGTGGATCGACGGCGCCCTGTTGCGGTGCCCGGTCCCGATGGTCGTGACCGTGCACGACCTGGCGCCGCTCAAGCGCCACGGCCAGTACCTCCGTTCGATGCTCCGCTTCAAGCTCCGCTACCTCGCGGTCCAGCGCTCCACGCGCGTGATCGTCCCGACCTATGCGGTCGCCGACGCCGTCGAGAAAGTGCTCGAGATCCCTCGGGAGCGGATCGCGGTGATCCCCGAGGCGCCGGCGCCGGCACTCCATGCCCGCTCCGAGAAGGAGGTCTCGGCGGTCCGCCACCAGTTCTCGCTGCCCGAGCGCTACCTGGTGTGGGTCGGCAGCCTGCGGACGCCCGAGCCCCGCAAGCGGGTCGCCGCGCTCACGCGTGCGCAGCGGTCTATGCCGCTCGTCCTGGTCGGACCGACCGCACCGTGGGCCCACGAGCTTCAAGGCGTCGAGCTGACCGGCGCGGTCAGCGACGACGAGTTGGCGGCGATCTACACCGGCGCCCACGCGCTCGTGTTCCCGAGCGACGACGAGGGCTTCGGGCTTCCGCCGGTCGAGGCGCTCGCGTGCGGCACCCCTGTCGTGGCCTGCGACGTTCTCGCGCTCCGCGAGGTCCTCGACGGTCGCGCCACCTTCAGCGCGGTCGACGACCTCGACGGATTGATCGCGGCCGCGGAGTCCGCCGAACGACCCGCACCGCCCCCGCCGGCCTGGACCTGGCAGGACGCGGCGCAAGCAACGTTGCAGCTGTACCGCGAGGCGGCCTCGGTCGCGGACTGCTGGCAGGGCACCCGGCCGAAACATCGGGCCGCCGCGCTGGTTAAAGACGCGTGACGTTTGTCCACCGTCGCCCGGTGCGCGCTGCTGCCGCGCCGCTCGTCGCCGCCTTCGCGCTCCTCGCCACGCTCGCGCTAGTGCTCCCGGCCGGCGCCCAGGCGGCCAGGGTCCTCGTGATGGGACCCGCGGGCAACGTCACCGCCCGCGAGAATCCGTTCGTCCCGGCCGCGGCACCCACGCCCGCGCCTAACACCGTTCAGGCGAGTGCAGCCGCCGCGAAGCCCACAAAGTCGAAGAAGCCCCCGCAAAAGACGGTGGCCAGCGAGCTCAAACGCCTGCTGACCTCGGGCCGGATCACCGCCGCGGAGTACGCCACCTACAACTCGAGCTTCAACGCCGCGCTCAGCTCCGAGCGCCGCCTCCGCGGCACCCGCGCTACCGAGCTCGAGGCGGTAATCGAGAACCTCCACAACATCGCCGTCGCGGGCAAGCTCACTCCTGGCCGCCTGCCCGCGCTGTTCCTGACTCTGAACATGAACCGCGAGTGGTGGACGACGGGGCCGCTCCTCACCTCGGGGCAGTACGTCCAGTTCTCGGGCTCCCAGCTCGTATGGGAGTACTACGCCGGCCAGGGGATCGAGCTCCAGGTCCTCGCGACGTTCGGAGAGGCCGACGGGCTGTACACCGCCGGGCCGGCTGATTACGCGCGAATGGAGTCCGTGCTCTCGCAGATCATCCCGCTGGCCGTCAACCGGGCCGGTGGCCTCGTCTGGGAGTACTACTTCCAGTTCGACGGCGGCAGGCCGCCCTGGACGAGCGCGATGTCCCAGGGGACCGGGATCGAGGCCCTGACTCGCGCCTACCTGGCGTCCCACCAAACCTCCTATCTCCAGCTCGCCCACTATGCCCTGCCGGTGTTCACCGCGCCCCCGCCGGTTGGAGTTCGCGAGCCGACCGCGCTCGGCGCCTGGTACGTCCAGTACACGTTCGAGCCGAACACGCTGATCCTCAACGCGTTCCTGCAGTCGCTGATCGGGCTCTACGACTACGCCCAGGTCAGCCACGACCCGCTGGCGCAGAAGCTGTTCGCAGCCGGCAGCGCCGAGGCCCAGTCCGAGGTGCCGCACTTCGACACTGGCGCCTGGTCGCTCTACCAGCCCGGGGTCGAGGACACGCTCAGCTACCACGAGCTCGTGACCGGCTTCCTGCAGCAGCTGTGCACGCGGACGCAGGCGCCGGTCTATTGCGTCACCGCGAAGCACTTCACGTCGTACCTGACGACGCCGCCGACGCTCCGGCTGCTCACCCAGACCGTCCATAAGGGCAAGACCGCGTCGATCTCGTTCCGGCTGTCGAAGTACTCGCACGTCGGGATCGTCGTCGTCGGCCCCGGCGGCAACACCCTGTTCTCGACCAGCGCGAGCTTCGGCTACGGCACCCGTTCGTTCACGGTGCCGCCGCTCAAGCACAAGGGCACCTACACGATCCACCTCTCGGCGACCGATCTCGCGGGCAACTTCAACCGGATCGTCGGCACCATCCAGGTGTCCTGAGGCCCCTCCCGGCGAGACGTCGTGATGCTAGTATGCATGTATGCGCCGCACCACGATCTCCCTCCCAGACGAGCTCGCCGACGCCCTCGAGCGTGAAGCCCGCCGCCGGTCGTTGCCCGCCTCGGCTATCGCGCGCGATGCGCTGAGCGACTATCTCGGCTTCGGTCGCGCAGGCGAGAGCCGCGAGCTCCCGTTCGCCGCTCTCGGAGGCAGCGGCCACCACACCACCGCGCGCGATATGGAGGAACTCCTCGAGCGCGAGTGGGCTCCGGATGCTCGCGGTCGTTGACGCCGGCCCGCTCTACGCGACGGCGGACTCCGACGACGCCGACCACGAGCAGTGCCGCGAGACTCTGTCGCGAGCCGACCTGCGGCTGGTCATACCTGCGCTCGTCGTCGCGGAGGCCACTTACTTCATCGGCGTTCGTCTAGGAGCGCGCGCCGAGGCGGCCTTCCTACGCGGCCTCGGTGCCTTTGACGTCGAAGGCCCCGCCGCCGATGACTTCGATCGGATGGCGGAGCTTGTCGAGACGTACGCCGACTTCCCACTTGGAGGTACGGACGCGAGCGTGATCGCGCTTGCCGAGCGGATCGGAGCCGGGATCGTGATCACGCTCGACCGCAGGCACTTCGCCGCCGTCAAGCCGCGCCACCGCGAGGCTCTCGAGCTGCTCCCTTAGGGGCCCTTAGCGCCGAGGCTCTCGAGCATCAGCGTCACCGGCCCGTCGTTGAGGAGCTCGACCGCCATCATTGCCCCGAACACGCCTCGCTGAGCGCCCAGCTGCTCGCAAAAGCGCTCGTACAGCGGCTCGGCCTGCTCGGGGGGCGCGGCGGCGACGTAGCTGGGCCGGTTGCCGCGCCGGGCGTCGCCGTACAGCGTGAACTGGCTGACGCACAGCACATCACGGTCGCCGAGCGGCTCGTTCATGCGCCCGTCGGCGTCGGGGAAGATCCGCAGCGCCCTGACCTTGTCGGCGAGCCAGTCCGCCTCGCGCTCGGTGTCCCCGTTCCCGACGCCGAGGAGCACGAGCAGCCCGGGCCCGATCTCAGACACGACCCGGCCTTCCACCGAGACCGAGGCCCGGCTCACACGCTGGACGAGCGCTCTCACCGGCCGCTAATCGCGCAGCTCGGCGGCGGCGTGCTCGGGCGGGACGATATTCATGTTCACGCCGGCGCCCAGCTCGAGGCCGGCGAGATGCACGAGGCGCGGCAGGATGTCGATCCGCCAGCAGAAGTGCTCGGCCCCGCGTGGCGCCGTCCGCACCCACAGGTTGAGCGGCGGGCTCGCGCCAAGTCGGCGCGCCAGCCTCGACAGCGCCTGATGCAGCATCCGGGCGCCGATGGGCCCGTCGTCCTCGAACCGCGCGCGCGGCGTCCGCGGCGCGATCATCAGCTGGAACGGCACCCGCGACCCGTACGGGGCCATCAGCACGGTCTCGTCGTCGATGGCGACGATCCGCTCGCGCCGGCGAACCTCCTCCTGGACCAGGTCGGCGAGCAGGTTGCCGCCCATCGTCCGGGTGGCATAGGCGCCGAACCGCTCCCGCTCCCGCGCGATCGCGGCCGGCACGAAGTCGAGCGCGTACAGCTGGGCGTGAGTGTGCGGCAGCGACGCGCCGGCCTCGCGCCGCTCGTTGACGATCAGGTGTGCGTAGGACGCCTCGTCGTGGGTCCGGATCCGCTCGCGCCACACCTCCACCGCCCCGACGACCTGGTCAGGCGTCAGGTCCGACAGCGAGGTGACGGTGTCGGGCGCGTTGACGATCACCTCGTGCGCCCCGTGCGCCGGCCCGGCCCAGAACAGGTCTGGCTTGGCGTCGGGTTCGGGCTGCGGGGAGACCGCGCTGAGCGCCGGATACAGGTTCGGGACGACCCGGACGGTCCACCCTGGCGTGTCCGGCGGCCCTCCGTTCGGTCGGACGGCGTAGACCTCGGGTGGCGTGCGGTCCTCGTGGCCCTCGGCGAACGGGTCGGTGTCGCGCTCGACCGCGGGCGGCGGCGTCGCGCTCAGCCCGCCACCGGGCCGGTGAGCCCTGTCGCCGGCAACGATGGCCCGGAACCCCGTCAGCGGGTCGATCCGGATCTCAGGCATCGGCGGGGCCCCCACGGCCCTCAATCAAGCAGCTTCTCCATCGCCACGTGCTCGATCCCTGCCTCCCAGAACAGCCGTCCCCGCGCGCGGTAGCCGGCGTGCTCGTATAGCTCGCGGGCGTAGGTCTGGGCGTGGAGCACGATTCGCCGGGCCCCGCCGGCGCGTGCCTCCGCGTCGGCCGCCTCGAGCAGCGCTGTGGCGATTCCCTGCCGTCGTGCGGACATCCGCACCGCGAGCCGGCTGAACTGCGCGGTCGTCCCGACCAGCAGGATCCGGCAGGTAGCGAGCACCTCCCCCTCGCGCATCGCGACCAGATGGATCCCCTCGTGATCGCGGCCGTCGAGCTCGTCGCGCTCGGGAACGCCCTGCTCGACGCAGAACACGGCGTGGCGGAGCTCGAGCGCAGCCGCCATCTCTTCCCTGCTCCGCGCCCGGCGGATCTCATACACGGCAGTCCCCGTCACTAATCACAGCTTGCCACACAGGCCGGTGGATCTTCGACGGTGCCCGGAGCGAGACCGAGAGGTGCGCTTGACCAGCCCCCGCGCGCCCGAGCCGTGGGACCGACCCTTCGGCGGAGGCGACCTGCTTTAATGGGGAGGCCATTCCTCCTAGCCGGGTGGCGGCGAGGGGGCATCCGTTTTAGAGGGTACGTCCTCGCCGTGCACGGCCTCTAGCGAGACCGCCTGAGTCGCACGTTGTATCTCCGCGGCTCGCATTTCGACACTCCAACCTTTCGATCTGTATGGGTGATTCCACCCCGTTTCCCAGTCCTGCCGCGATTGCGCGCGCGGAGCTATTCACGCGCGAACGCTACGTATACGAGGGCGAGTCGCTCGAAGACGCCCTCGCGCCCGGGTCTGCGCGCAGACATGCGCTCGACGCCGCGCTGGCCGAGCTGGACGCGGGAGCGGACAAGCCGTCGATCGAGTGGCGCCGGCACTACTCGCTGCTGCTCGGTCTCGAGCGGCTGCTGTCGGAGGAGGAGCCGCGCCTCGCCGACGGCACCGTCCTCTCGGCCCACCAAGTCGATGCGCTTTCGGGGACGCTGACCGCACTTCTCGCCGAGGCGCAGCGCAACGGCAACGGGTTTGCGGCCGCGCCGCCGCCCCCAGAGCCGGTCGATCTCGTTTCCGCGGCGATCCCGGGCGAGGAGGACTCCGACCTCGACGGCTCTGACGCCGACCTCGACGGCTCGGATGTAGACGGCGAGGACGAGGAGCCGCAGGACTGGCAGGACGAGGGCGGCGAGCTCGACGCCGACGTCCAGCTCGACGAGCGCCCCGAGGATCCCAACGCAGACAAGCGCTTCTGGTTCGAGCACGCCACCGGCGCCGGCAAGACGGTCGCCGCGCTCGGGTTCGTCGAGGCCTCGCGCACCGGCGGCGTGCTGATCCTCACCCACCGCCGCAACCTCGTCGACCAGTTCAACGGCGAGCTGCGAGATCGCGGCTATCGGGACCGCATCACCGGGCCCCTGCTGAAGGGCAAGGACAACGGCAACGGCCCGGTGACCGTCGAGACCTACCAGTGGTTCGTGCGCAACGCCGGCAAGATCTCCGACGCCTACACGATCGTGATCTGCGACGAGGCCCACACCGCGCTCGGGGAGAAGACCTCGGGCGCGATCCGCGCCTGGTCGGGCCCGATCTTCATCGGCATGACCGCCACCGGCGCGCTGATCGCCCGGCACGTCACCGATCTGTTCCCGACTCAGACCTCGCGCTTCGACCTCGCGCAAGCGGCGCGGCGCGGCGTGATCGCGCCGCTGCGCTGCATACGGATCCCGCCGGGCCCAGGCGTGCGCACGATCGCCAAGGTGCCGCTGCGGCGCGGCGAGGTCGACACCGAGTTCGACCAGGAGATGCTGGCCGAGCTGCTCGACCAAACGCCGTTCAACATGGCGATCGCCGACCTGTACAAGACGCGCTTCAACAACGTCCCCGGCGTCGTCTACGCCGCCGGGGTGCGCCACGCCTACAACGTCGCCAAGGCGTTCCAGGACATGGGGATGAAGGCCAAGGGCGTGTCCGGCGAGACACCCAAGCGCCAGCTCGCGCGGATCCTCGCCGACTACGAGTCGGGCAAGATCGACGTGCTGGTCAACGCCCAGCTGCTCGCCGAGGGCTGGAACAGCCCGCGGGCCACGATCTGCATGCACCTCGCGCCGACGGCGTCCAAGCGGATCTACCAGCAGCGCGTCGGGCGCGTCACCCGGCGCCACCCGGGCAAGGAAGCGGGAATCGTCGTCGACTTCGTCCACCCCGCGACCAAGCACGACGACCCGGTCGTGACCCTGCACTCGCTGCTCGACCGCGACGTGTACCGCGGCGGCGCCATCGTCGTCGGTCCGGTGCGCCGGGGTCGGGGACGGCGAGTTCGGGTCGAGCGCCGAGTGCTGCCGGTGACGCCCGATCCCGAGCGGCGCGCACAGGTATTCGAGCGCGAGCTCTGGCGGATCGCGGTCGAGCACCTCGACTACGGCGAGCAGCACGTGTGGGCGGCGCTCGCCGGCGCCCGCGTTGCGCCCAACGGCTGGCGCCGCGCCAAGGCAATGCTCCACTTCGATCGCGGTGGCGAGCTGAAGCGGCGGTTCCTGCTCACCGCGGTTCAGCGCAACCGGAACTCTCAGTTGCGCCTCCGGGCCTTGCAGGAGATCGCTTCTTCGAGAGACGCCGAGGCGTTTGACACCGCGATCGACATCATGGCCGGCTGGCCGCGCGACGAGCGGCGCGAGGGCGTGAAGATCATGCTCCAGGCGCTCGCCGAGCGCCGTATCGGCCGCCGCGACCAGGCCAACGCGTGGATCTGGCGGATGGCCGAGTACACGCGGGAGGTGCACGAGGAGTACGCGGTGCAGCGCTGGCCCGAGACCAAGCGGCTGCTCGGCCTGCTCGTCAACTCGAGTGGCGCCGCGCACGCCCGGAACGCACGCCGGCTCGTCCACGCCGCCCGCAAGGAGGACCGCCGGCTGTCGGCGGCACTGCTCGCGGCCGCGCTGGCGCACACGCCGGAGGCCGAGGAGGCGCTGCGTGGCGCGCGCACGCGGATGGCCCGCAAGCCGGCGGCGCTCGCTCGCGAGTTGCTTCGCAACTTCCCGAAGGGCCGGCGCGGCAAGAGTCGCCGCAAGCGCAAGACGCCGACCGGGGCGCCCGGGACGGGAGCGCGCTCGGAGGGGGCAGCCGTCGCGACCGCGGCACGGAACGGCGACGAGCAGACCGCGAACGACGACATCGTCGAGATCGACGTCGAGGTGGAGGTCGATGACGACGACGATGACGACGAGCTCGAGGTCGCGGGCACGCGCGATGACGACGGTGACGACGACGACGGTTCCGATATCGACGACGATGATGACGACGACTCGGACGATGACAACGACGACGACGACGACGATGACGAGGACGACGACCTCGACTCCGCCGCCGACGAGCGCGACGAGCCGCGCGACACCGAAGCCGCGGCCTGATCGCCCCCTAACCACCCTGTAAAACGCAGCCTCAGCCGCCCGCGGAGAGGTGCACCTCGCCCGCGTCGAGTGCGATCTCGCCCGAATCAGTCCGAACCACCAACCGGCCGTCGCCGTCGATGCCGGCGCCCGTCCCCGTCTGCCCTCCCCAGCGCACCGCGCGGCCGAGCAACGCGTCGCGCGCCCGCACCGCGTCCAGCACCGCGTCGGCGTCCGCCTCCAGCCACCGCTCGAGCGCGCGGAGCAGCGCGTCGAGCGTCGGCTCGATCGCGCTCGGCTCGAGGCCGAGCGTGCCGGCGCGCTCTCGCAGATCGGCCGGGAAGTCCTCCGGCCGCAGCGCCACGTTCAAGCCGATCCCGACGACCGCCCACCCTTCCTGCATGCGCGCCTCGACGAGGATGCCCCCGACCTTCCGCCCGTCTACGAGCACGTCGTTGGGCCATTTGATCGCCGCGTCCGGCCCGCCGACCTCCGCGACCTCCGCCACGGCCACCCCCGCCGCCAGCGGCAGCAGCCGCGGCGGCTCCCGTACCACGATCGAGCACAGCAGCGCCCGCGCTGCCGGCGCGGACCACGTCCGTCCCTGGCGACCCCGGCCGGCCGACTGCTCGCTCGCGGTCACGAGCGTGCCGTCCGGCGCGCCGCGGCCGGCGAACTCGCGGGCGCGGGCGTTGGTCGAGTCGGTCAGGCGAAAATGCGCCCTCGGGTTGCCGAGCCGTCGCCCGCCCGCTCCGGATCGCGTCACGATCACCCGCCCGCCGCGGTCTGGACGCCGCGACCAGCCTGGAGGTCGCGTTCAGCACACGCGAGGGCGTCGACACGCTCGTTGAGCTCGACGCCGGCATGCCCGGCAACCTTCACCCACTCGATCTCGTGGCGTGAGACCTCCGCCAGCAGCGCCTCCCAGAGCTCGCGATTCTTGACCGGCTGCTTGCCGGAAGTCGTCCAGCCGTTGCGCTGCCAGCGAACGATCCAGCCGTTCGTGAACGCGTTCTTGACGTAGCTCGAGTCGAGGTGAACCCGCACCCGACACGGCCTCCTCAGCGCCCTGAGCCCCTCGACGACGCTTTTCAGCTCCATGCGGTTGTTGGTCGTGAGTGGCTCGCCACCGGACACCACGCGTTCGTGCTCGCCGCTGCGCAGGAGCGCGGCCCACCCTCCTGGGCCGGGATTGCCCGAGCACGCACCGTCCGTCCACAGCTCGACCTCGGTCACGGCAACTGGATCCGGAGTTCGTCGTCGACGTTCAGGTCGAGCCTCGCCGCGGCGTCGCCCTGGTTGACCGCCACCGCCAACCGACGGTACGAGTCCTCGTAGAGGATGAGCTCGCCGGCGCCCGCGTCGGCGAAAGTGCGCACGTACCGGACGCGCTCCAACCGCCCCGACGCGGCCGTCACCTCGAGCGCGGCCCCCACCTCGAACGACGGCTCCTCGACGTCGAGCCCGACGTTGCCGAACCGGTCGATGTACAGCGCGTGCGCCACCAGCACCCCGTCCTCAACCCGTGCGCGGGGTAGCTCCAGGGCCACCAGCTCGTGAGGATCGAGCCACGTGCCGGCGTCCGAAACCGCAGCTCCACCGGCGAGCCGCGCCGCCACAGGCGCGAATACGTCACGCCCGTGGAACGTCGCAGATATGGGCGAGAGGGCGAACGGCGAGCGGCCGATGTCGACCGACTCGACCACGCCACCGCCCCGTTGCGCCGCCGGTGCCAGCAGCCCGTTGTCGGGGCCAACGAGCACGCGCCCGTCGGTAAGGCGCAAAGCGACGCCCCGACGAGAGCTCCCGACGCCCGGATCGACGACACATAAATGCACGCCCACCGGGAGATACGGCAACGCGCCGCGCAGGATCACCGCCCCCGCCCGCATGTCGCCCCGCGGGACCCAGTGGACGAGGTCGATCACACGGGCCTCCGGACAAATTCCCGCGATCACCGCGTGGCAGACGCCAACGAAGTCGTCCTCGAGCCCGTAGTCGGACAGAAACGTGATGATCGGGACGCTCACGGGCGCGTGACCGCGTCCGCGACCAAAGACTCGACAAGGCCGTCGATGTCGTGCCGGCTGGCCTCGACATCGGGCTCGAGTCCATGCTCGCGCAGCGTCGCGCTCGTCACCGGGCCGATGCTGACGAGCCGCGCTCGCGCTTCCACGCCCCAGCGGCCACCAACCGACTCCAGGAAGAACCGGACGGTCGACGACGACGTGAACGTCACATAGTCGGCCTCGGCGACCGCGGAACGCTGGGCCTCGGTCAACGGCGAAGCGACCGTCTCGTACAGCGCCACCACGTCGACCTCGGCTCCGCGCTCCCGCAGAGCCTCTGGCAGCACGTCCCGCGCCTCCGCCGCCCGCGCCACCAGGGCCCGCTTCACGTCAACGCCGGCGAGCGCCTCGACCAACCCCTCCGCCACGAACCGCTCCGAAGGGACCACATCGGCGATCACCCCACACGACCGCAGCGCTGCAGCCGTCCCCGGCCCGATCGCCGCGACCCGCGCGCCCGCCAGGGCCCGGGCATCGAGCCCCGCAGAAGCCAGCCGCGAAAACAGCAGGCGCACCCCGTTCGGGCTGGTCAGGCACACCAGGTCATATCCGGACAGCGAGGGCGCCGGACCGTCGAGCGGCACGACCCGGATTGCCGGCGCCTCGATCACGGCCGCGCCGAGATCGGACAGCCGGCCGGCCAGTCCGCTCGCCTGCGCGCGCGCCCGCGTCACCGCCACAGAAACCCCCGCGAGCGGCCGCGACTCGAACCACGCCAGCCGCTCCCGCAGCCCCGCGACCGCTCCCACGACCACGAGCGCAGGTGCGCGGACGCCTGAGTCAATCGCCACCGACGCAATCGTCGAAAGCGACCCCACGACCACCCGCTGATCCGGCAGCGTCCCCCGCTCGACCACGGCCGCCGGCTCGGACGACGGACGACCGCCACCGACCAAAGCCGACGCGATCGCCGGCAACTGGCGAACGCCCATGTAGAACACGAGCGTCCCCGGGAACGCCGCCAGCGCCCCCCAATCCAACGCCGACTCCGGCTTCGACGGGTCCTCGTGGCCGGTGACGAACGCGACGGCGCTCGCGGCGTCGCGGTGGGTGACGGGGATGCCCGCGTACGCAGGGCCGGCGACGCCGGCTGTGACTCCGGGGACCACCTCGAACCGAACGCCTGCCGCAACCAAAGCCTCGGCCTCCTCGCCCCCGCGCCCGAACACGAACGGATCGCCTCCCTTCAACCGCACAACCATCGCGCCGGCGGCCCCATGCGCCACCAACAACCCCGAGATCTCGGACTGGGGCATCGACGGCCCGCCGCCCTCCTTGCCGGCGTATACAAGCGTCGCGTCGGGGCGCGCGCCCTCCAAAGCGGACGCCGGGATCAGCCGGTCGTAGACGATCACGTCGGCCGCGGCGATCAACTCGAGCGCGCGCGCTGTCATCAGCCCCGGATCCCCCGGACCCGCGCCCACCAAGTACACGGTCACGACAGCAACTCCCCTGCGCCGGCCGCCAGCAGCCGCTCGGCAACCGCAGCGCCCAGCCCGTCTGAATCGCCGCGCAGCCGATCGCTGATCCACGCCGAACCATCAGAACGCCCCACCCACGCCGTCAGTTCGAGCACGTCGCCCGAGCCTTCCGAGACCGCCCGAGCGTACGCGCCGACGGGCGTGTTGCACGACGCGCCCAACAACCGCGTCAACTCGCGTTCCGCCATCACACAGGCGGTCGCATCAGCATCCGCGAGCCCAGAGACCGCCGCCACCGTCCCCGGACGAGCCTCGACAGCCAGCGCCCCCTGCCCCGCGGCCGGAACGAGCTCGTCCAACACGCCATCCACCGCGTCCATCCGTCCGAGCCGGGCCAGCCCCGCCACTGCCAACACCAGCGCATCGCACTCACCGGAGGCCAGCTTCCGCAGGCGCGTGTCGACGTTGCCGCGCAGATCGACCACGGACACGTCGCTACGAAAGGCGCGGACCTGAGCCGCCCGCCGCAGAGAGCTCGTTCCCACCCGGGCTCCCGGGGCAAGCGCCGACAACGAGACAGCGCCACACAGAGCATCCCGCGGATCCTCGCGCTCCGGGATCGCCACCAGCGACAGCCCGGGAGCGAGCTCCGCCGGCACATCTTTGGCTGAATGGACGGCCACGTCCACAGACCCGGCTAACAAAGCCCGCTCCAGCGAGGAAACCCACCGCGACTTGTCGCCGACAGGTCCTGTCGCTTCGACCTCCACCAGCTCATACGGCACGCCGAGTCGATCTCCGACCCAGGCCGCCTGCGCGAGCGCGAGCGCGCTCCCACGCGTCCCGACCCGGATCAACGCTGCTGCTGGCGGAGCCGGCGCCGCGAGTCGAGATCGCGGACTTCGCCCACTGAAACCGGCGCCCCGTTCTCAACCTCGAGACCGAACAGGTCCCGGATGAGCGCCATCCGGGCGTGGACGCGATCGTCCTGGAGCTCCTTGAGCCGCGCGGTGGGCGCGGCGAGCAGCCGGTTCACAATCGCGCGGGCGAGAGCGTCGACCCGTTCGAGATCTCGATCCGACAACGCGTCCCATTTCCCGGCGTTCTCCGCCACGACCTCCAGAGCGATCTGACTTCCATGCGACCGCAGCGCCGCCAGCGTTGGGAGCACCTCGAGCGACCCGAGCCACACGGCGAACCGCTGGATCTCCTCCTCGATGATCCCTTCGGCCTTGCGCGCCTCAGCCTGGCGGACCTTGCGGTTGCGCGCGATCACCGCCTGCAGATCGTCGATGTCGTACAGCGACACGCCGTCGATCTCGCCGCAGGCTGCGTCGATGTCGCGCGGTACCGCGAGGTCGATCAGCAGCAGCGGCCGACCTCCGCGCAGCGTCATCACCTCGGACAGCTCAGCCGCCTCGAGCAAGAGATGCGGCGAAGCGGTCGCCGCCACCAGGATGTCGGCCCGCTCGAGCGCCTGGGGCAGCTCGTCGAAGCTCATGCTGTCCCCGCCGTAGCGGCGAGCGAGCGAGATCGCGCGGTCGCGGCGGCGGCTCGCGACGAACACGGGCCGGCCGCCGCTGGCCGACAGCGCCCGGGCGGCGAGTTCGCCGGTCTCGCCGGTACCGACGATCACGACCATGCGCCCGACGAGCTCGCCGAGCTGCTCGCGCGCGAGCGCCACCGCGACCGCCGGCAGGCTCAGTTGCCGCTCGCCGATCGCGGTCTCGCTGCGTACGCGCTTGCCTGTCTCGAGCGCGGCCTTGAACAGGTGGTTGGTGAGCGGCCCGACGGTCTCGCCCGCGATCGCGGCGTCGTACGCGCGCTTGATCTGCCCCTGGATCTCGGCCTCGCCGACGATCATCGAGTCCAGGCCGGCGGTGACGCGGTACAGGTGGCGGGCGGCGTCGCAGTTGCGCAGCGAGTAGATGGCCGGGGTCAGCTCGGTCGGGCGGATGCCGGCCTGGCTCGCGAGCATCGCGAGCGCGCGGCTCTCGGCCTCGACCGGGTTGCCGACGACCACGTACAGCTCGGTCCGGTTGCACGTCGAGATCGCGACCGCCTCGTGCACCTCGCCCGTCCCCCGCAGGTCGCGCACAAACTCCGCGCCGCGGGCGTCAGAGAGGGCGACACGTTCGCGCACTTCGACCGGGGCGGTCTTGTGCGAGACCCCGATGGCGAGCAGCTCGCTCACGCCACCGGCTCCCGCTCGCGGTCCGAATCCCGCGCGGCCCGCTGCGCCTCCACATCGCGCCGCAGCTCGGTCAGCTCGCGCTCGGTCCGCGACAGCCGCGTGGCCATGATCCCCACGTAGATGAGCAGGATCGCCACGAACACGATGTACGCGCCGGCCACGTACTTGCCCGCGGAATGCAACGGCAAAGCGGGCGCAACGGCAAGCAAGAACCCGCTCATGACGGCGCGGCGCTCCTCTTCAAAGGCGCCACCGAGTCCTCGCCGAGCAGCATGCGCCGGAGCGCGCGCACCTGCATGCGGGTGGCCTTGGCCGCCATCTCGTACTTCCACAGGGTCACGTACAGAAGCGCGATCCCAACCAGCGACACCAGGAACGTCAACCGCATCGAGCCCGGCAGGTTGCCGCCGGTAAGCGTCAGCACCCGCGGATGGACATAGGCCTGGGCGGCGCGGACCGCGATGAAATTCAACGGCACGAACGCGCCCGCGACGACCGCGAACACGGCCGCGTAGCGGGACTGGCGCTCGGGATCCTCGATCGAGAAGCGGAGCGGCTGGTAGGTCGCGAACAGGAGCATCACGATCAGGAACGAGGTCAGCGTCGGGTCGCTCCACACCCACCAGTGGCCCCATGACGCCTTGGCCCAGATCGTGCCGGTGAACAGGGTCCCGATCCCGAAGATCAGCGCCATGTGGATCGCAACGTAGGAGCGGATGTCCCACTTACGATCGCCGGTCCGCAGATACATCGCCCCGAGCACGCCGCCGAACACGAATCCGCACAGCGCCGTGATCGCCAGCGGAACGTGGATATAGAAGATCTTCTGGATGAAGCCCTGGTTGGCGTCCAGCGGTGCGTAGAAGAAGGTCAGCGCCAGCGCCGCTGTGATGGTCGCGGCGGTCGCTAGTGAGAGGCCGCGAAGCCCGCGGCCGTATGTCGTCAAAGCCTTAGTCCTCCAGGAGAAAGTCGAAGACAGCGTAGGACAGGAGGGCGAACACCACATCATAAAGAGCGAGGATCGCCACCCACCTCCCCGGCGGCCACGTCGACCCGTGCACGGCCAGCAGCGGCCCCGCCCCACGCGCCATCCCGATCAGCGCCGGGAGCAGCAGCGGCAGGCCGATGATCGGGCCGATCAGGTCGCGCGCCCGGGTCTGGACGGCGATCGCCGACACCAGCGTCCCGATCACCGCCAGCGCGACGTCCCCGAGCAACAAAACCGCGATCAGGCCTGGCAGCACAGGCCCGAGCGACGGCCCGAGGAGCAACAGCCCGAACGCCGGCACCGCGATCACCTCCAAAACCACGAGGAACAGGAACAGCGCGGTGGCCTTGGCCACGAGGAGCGACGAGCGGTCGACCGGCGCCAACAAAAATGCGTCGAAACCGCCCTGCTCGCGCTCGGCGACGAACAGCCGGTTGATCCCGAGCATCGCCGCGAACAGCAACGTGACGGTCAGCACGCCCGCCGCCAGCTGCCCGCTGATCGTGTCCTGATTCAGCCCGAAGTGGAAGATCACGAACGTGACGATCGCGAACAGGACCATCGCCGGCAGCGTCTCGAACCCGCGAAGCTCGAGCAGCAGGTCCTTGCGCAGCACGGTCACGGCGGTCCTCATCGCGCGCACCTCATACGTACAGCCGCTTCACCGCCGCCGAGTCCACCTGATCCGGGCTCGTCACGAAGGCCGCTCGCCCGTCCTCGAGCCCCAAAACGACATCCGCTTCGGCGAGCGCGGCCTGTGGATCGTGGCTGGTCAGGACCCGTGTGGCCCCAGAGTCGCGCCCGATCAGCGGCGCCACCAACTCCACCGCCGACGGGTCGAGATTGGCCAGCGGCTCGTCGAGCAGCAGCAGCGGCGGGGCGTGGAGCACGGCGCGGCAGACCGCCACGCGCTGCAAAAGACCCCGCGAAAGCAGCCGCACCGGCTCATCGGCTCGCTCCCGCATCCCGACGGCCGAAAGTAACTCCTCGACTCGCTCCGACCCCACGCCATGCAATCGCGCGTGATACGACAGGTTCTCGCGACCGCTCAGGTCGCGGTACAGCAGCGGGTCGTGCGCGAGCAGGCCGACCCGCCCCCGCACCGCGAACCCACGCCGCGGCAGCGCTTCGCCGAACACGAGCACCTCGCCGGCGTGCGGCCGGAGCAGCGTGGCAAGGATTCGCAGCAGCGTCGACTTGCCGGCCCCGTTCCGCCCGAGTACGGCTAGCGTCGATCCCGCCGGCACCGTCAGCGACACATCCCGGAGCACCGTCCGCTCACCGAAGTGGCGGTACAGGCCGCGCAGCTCAATGGCCGGGAGTTGGTCCACCCTCGTGCTGGAGCGTCGTCACCACGTGCCCGAGTGTCGGGCCGACGACGGGGAACAGCTCGCCGATCGCCTTGGGGTTGCCGGGGAAGTTGACGATCAGCGTGCGGCCCGCGATCCCCGACACGCCGCGCGAGAGGATCCCCATCGGAGTGTGCTTGAGCGCCTCGGCCCGCATCGCCTCGGCGAATCCGGGCGCCTCGCGCTCGATCACGGCCCTGGTCGCCTCGGGCGTCACGTCGTCGTGAGTGAAGCCGGTGCCGCCGGTGGTGAAGATCAGCGCGGTCCCGTCGCGCGTGTGGCGACGCAGGACCTTCTCGATCGCCTTGCGGTCGTCGGCGACGACCTCGCGGGCGACGATCTCGGCCCCCGCGGCCTCCGCCAGCTTGGCCAGCGCCTCGCCGGAGCGGTCCGTGGCCCTGCCTGCGGCGACCGATGTCGAGATGGTGATGATCGCGGTCTTCATTGAGATCGGATGCACAGGGTAGGGTTTCGCCCGCGATGTTCGCCGCCCGGATCGCGGGAACGGATTCGGCGGGCGCCGCGGTGCGATCACGCTCTCCGGTCCATATCCGGGCCCGTAATGCCGGAAAACCACCCCAAAGCGGCTGATTGCTAACCCAATCCCAACCGCGCCGACGGTACGTTGCCGCGCGGTCTATCGCTCTGGCCGGGAGCAGAAAGGAAGTGTGCGATGAAGAGGATCTTCACCGCGGTGGTCATTGCTGTCGGTCTGTCGGTGTGCTCGGTGGCTGTGGCGGTTGCGGCCGTCAGCTTGAACGGGACGTACAAGACGACGATCCAATCGACGGCGTTGGGCGGCGCGCTCAACGGGACGTGGACGGTCAAGCTCAAGAACGGCACTTACCACGTCGCCGACAACGGCCACCCGATCGTTCACGGTACGTACACGATCAAGGGCAACAAGATCAGGCTCAAGGACACCGGTGGCGAGGGCAAGTGCCCCGGGACCGGCGTCTACAAGTTCAAGGTGAGCGGGACTTCGGTCACACTCACGAAGGTGCACGATCCGGCCGCAGCCTGCATCGGCCGGCGGACGGTGCTGACCTCAGCTCCGTTGACAAAGGTCAGCTGACTCGGCTCAGCAGTTGTCGCCGAGCCGATCATCCGGTCGGCTCGGTGACCACCTGCTCGGAGATCCGCCCGCGCCGGAGTACCAGCGACAGGTGGCCGTGCAGCGTGAGCGTGTAGCCGTCGTCGGTGAGCGAACCGACCGGCCCGAACGTGATGCCGAACTCACGCGGTCCCATCATCCGCAGGCGCGCCCGGGCCGAAAGCAGCTGAACCTGACCGGGCACCATCGGCCCCGGGCAGCGCGTCCGCCATGGGCTCGAGTCGAAGAAGCCGCCGGACGCGCCGACGGCCGGTTGCAGGGACACGAACAGCTGACCGAGCGGCGCGACATCTGAGCATGCGCCGGGCTCGGTGAGATTGGACTCGATCCGCGCGGAATTCGTCCAGGCAACGGATCCGGCCACCGTGATGCCGTGCCGGACGCCGCCTCGAATCTGGCGAAGCGCGGTGAGGAAATCGCCGTACGGCAGGCTCGCCGGGCCGGTGGCGATCAGCTCGCCGACCGCACCACCCTTGTCCGGCAGCGTGACCCCGAGCGTGCCGGAGGCTCCGCATGCGTCGAGCAGCCGGCAGACGGTCGGGTCGGCCGTTCCCTGCACGCTGCCGGTCAGCTTTCCGGCCAGCCGGGCGACGCTCAGCCGCTCGGTGACCACCCGCATCTGCGCGGTCGTGATCCCCGGCGGGAAGCCGGTGCCGGAGCCCTGTCTCGACGGCTTTCCCAGCGTCAGCACGAGCGTCGAGCTGACGGTGCCCGCGAACCCGTGGGAGGCAAATGAGCTATTGGCCTGCAGGTCGATGACGGTCCGGCCGTGCAGCGCGGCCTTGAGCGAGATCGTCGCCTTCGGGCCTGCGCCGGCCAGGTCGCCGTCGAGCGGGCCGGCGCAGCGCGTCGACAGCAGCGACCCGCCGGGCTGGAGCACGGAGATCGTCAGCGTGCGGCCGCGGATCGTCGCCGACGGTGCCCCCAGCGACGGGGCCTCCGCGTCGGCGCACAGTCCGGCCGGCTGTCCGGCAACCGAGCGCTCGACCTCGGACACCGTGGTGTATCCATCGAGACCGGGGCTGAGGGAGAGGAAGGCCATATGGCCGATCCGGCCGTGCCGCTGGTAGGTCTCGACGGCCAGGTCGCCCGATCGGGAGCGAAACACGATCGTCCCCGAATAGCCGCACAGCCCGTCGGCGGCGCAACCGGTGGCGGCGTCGCCGTGGAACGTAACGGTGAGCTGACCTGCCACGTCGACCGGGACTTCGGTCTGAGACACGCGCTTGGCGCCGCTCGGCAGGCCGAAGGCGTACAGGAACGAGGACGATGCGCCGCTCTGGGCCGCCACCGGAGACGAGCTCACGAGCGCGGCCAGGGCGACCACCGCGATCAGAAGCGCCTTGGCCCGCCTCACGGCCGCACCACCGAGATCGTGCCTGCGTGGATCTGCTCGAGGGCCAGCGACAACCCAAGGGCGCCACCGCGAGAGCCGACGTAGCCGACGCCGCTGAAGCCTCCGGGGTTGGTCAGCGACACGACGGTTTGACGTCGGAGGAGGTCGGCCGGGCTCACCGCACCGGTCGCGAGCCCCCCGAAGACGTCGAGCCCCCCGAAGACGTTGCCGATCACGTCGGTGTCGGTCGGGCCGGGGCAATGTGTGCGCAGGGCCACCGATCCGGACGGTTCGATCAGGGTCACGCTAACGCCGCGAGCCCCTAGCGGAATGAACTGCACCAGGGCCTGGCCGCCGGTCGCGGAGTCCTGGCAGCGCAACCCGTCCCCGCCGGAGAACGACTCGGTCACCACCGTCCCGACGCCCACCCCGGTGATGGCGCCGAAGCGAAGGCGCCCGCGTCTCAGGTCGGCGATCGCGCGACGGGCACTGACCCTGGTCTGCACCGTTCGCGACGCGGACAGAACCAGCTCGTTCTGGGGCGGCTGCAGTAGCGACAACCCGAGCGTCCCGGTGGCGCCACAGGAGTCGAGCGCGGCGCAGAACGGGTCGGGTTCGCCCGAGAACGAGGTATCGAGCGCTCCGGGGAGGCTCGAGACCCGGTAACGGAGCGTCACCTGCTCGACCAGCTGCTTGCGGGGCGGCGGAGGACCCAGGGACGACCCGCTCGAGCCGCTCGTCTGGCTCTCGCCCGAGGAGCTTGGTCTCATCACCACGGTGGAGACGAGCGTCCCGCTGAACGGTCCCGCCACGAACGACTGGCTGCCGCGCAGGTCGAACGAGGGCCGCCGGCCGCCGGACTTCCTGACCGCCAGGCGCAGGCCGGCTAGGTCCTGGGCGAGCGGGCCGGCACACCTCCCGCTGGATATCGGAGGCTGGACCCGGGCCTGAAGGCGCCCGTGCTCCTCACGCCCGATGGCCAGATTGGCGGGAGCGTTCGTCGGGAGGTCCACGCATTCGTCGCTCGCGCCGCTTTCGCCGTCGAGCACCCGAACCGTGGTCGCCGTGGGGAACAGGCCGATGTTCGTCATTCCGCGGAACGAGTTAGCGTCGGCCTGTCCCTGCGTGTCGACGATCGCCGCGCCTTCGACGCCACACAGGCCGGCGGCGGCGCATCCGCGGGCTGGGTCGCCCTGCCACGTGTAGGTCAACGAGCCGCTCGCGATCAGGAACTCGTCCGCCCATGCGTGCGCCGGCGCCGCCAGCGAAACGCCGAGCAGCGCCACGCCGACCCCCAATGCGCGTGCAACGCCCAGCCCCCCTACAAGGCACCTCCTCATCTCTCCCGGATCCTCGCAGTCGGACTCGTCCGGCGCGACCCCCCAATCGGGGGTCTATGTCCGGCGGCAGCTGAGTCGCGTGAGCGCGACGTTATCCTGCCGCCGGTGCGCCTGCTGGTAGCGAAGGCCCAGGCTCCGCTCGTCGGGGAGCTGGCGATCCCGCCGTCGAAGTACCACGCCCACCGCGCGCTGATGCTCGCGGCGCTGGCCCCTGGGCAGAGCACGATCGTCGAGCGCACTGCCGCCCGGCACGTGACGTTCACCGTGCAAGCGCTCCGCGCGCTCGGGACCAAGATCGAATCCGTCGGGTCCGGGTGGCGCGTGACCGGCGGACGGTTCTCGCCGGTCAGCGACGAGGTGTCGGTCGGTAGCTCGGGGACCACGCTGTACTTCCTGATCGGGCTCGCGGCGCTGGGCGACCGCCCCGTGCGGATCGTCGGCCAGCGCTACTTTCGCCGGCGGCCGATCGGGCCACTCCTGCGGGCGTTGAAGCGGATGGGCGTGCGGCTCGAGTACGAGGGTCAGCACCTGCCGGTGACCGTGTATCCCGGCGTCCCGCGCGGGGGGCGGATCCGGATCGACGGCACACTGTCACAGTGGATCTCGGGGCTGCTGATGCTCGCGCCGTACGCGGAAGAGCCGACGGTCATCGAGGTCCGCGGCGAGCTCAACGAGCGGCCCTACATCGAGCTGACCATCGACATGATGCGGCAGTTTGGGCTCGAGGTGACCGCGCGCGAGGACTGGCGCGAGTTCTACGTCGCGCCCGGTCAGCGCCCGCAGCCGACCGACGTCGTGCTCCCGCCCGACCTGGGCTCCGCCGTGTTCGGGCTCGCCGCCTGCACGCTGAACCCCTCAAAGGTGACGTTCCACAGCTCGACGCCGATCGAGGGACATCCCGAGGCCTCCGTGTTCGACTCGCTGATGGCCGCGGGTGTCCCGTTCCGTTTCGCGCCGGACGGTCTTTCGGTCTCGATGGACCACGACGGGACGCCGCCCGAGGGCGGCCCGCTCGACTGCCGCGACATCCCGGACATGGTCCCGATCCTGTCGGTGCTCGCGAGCCGGGCAAGCGGCAAGAGCGCGCTCGGCCACGTCGCCCACGTACGCCTCAAGGAATCGGACCGCGTCGAATCGATGCTCCAGCTCCGCAAGATGGGCGCGAAGGTCGAGTTCGATGGCAACGACATGACGTTCGAGGGAGTGCAGCGCCTGCACGGGGCGACGCTCTCCTCGTTCAACGACCACCGCGTGCTGATGTCGCTGGCCGTGGCCGGATCGATCGCGACCGGCGTCACCGAGCTGTCCTACCCGCACGCGTACCGGATCTCGTATCCCGAGTTCCTCGACCACATGAACGCGCTTGGGATTCCGGCCGCCGTCTCCGGCGGCGTGCCGGCGCTGGGACAACCGGGATGATCCTCGACGATCTGGATCGGCACGCCCGCGAACGGCCGGGCGAGCGAGCGGTCGTCGAGATCAGCGCCGACGGCACCGTTCGCGAGTTGAGCTGGGGTGCTTTGAGAATGTACGCAGACGGGGTCGCGTCAGAGTTGCTCCGGCTCGGCGTGCTGGAGGGCGAGCCCGTCGCGTTCCAGCTCCCGAACCGCCTCGAGTTCGTGACGATCGCCCTGGGCGCCCTGCGCGCCGGCGCGGTGTGCGAGCCGCTGATGCCGATCTTCCGCGAGCGCGAGCTGTCGTTCATGCTCCGCGAGAGCGGAGCCCGGGTTCTGTTCGTGCCCGATCAGTTCCGCGGCCGCGACTACGCGGCGATGGCCGGCGGGCTGCGGGCGGAGTTGCCCTCGCTCGAGCACGTCGTCGTGGTGGACGGCAACGAACCGACCGGCGACGGCGCACCGGCTGTCCCCGAGCTCCGCCCCGACCAGATCGCTCAGCTGCTGTTCACGTCGGGGACCTCGGGCGAGCCGAAGGGCGCGCTCCACCGCCACGACACGTTGATGCGCGCCGCCGAGCACCACATCGACCACTTCGGGCTGGGCGCGGACGATGTCATCTACGTGCCCTCGCCCCTCGCCCACCAGACCGGGTTCCTGTACGGGATGTGGATCGCGATCCGGCTCGGCGTGCCCCAGGTGGTCCAGGAGGTGTGGGACGCCGAGGTCGGGCTCGACGCGATGCTGCGGTTCGACGTGACGTTCGTGCAGGCCGCGACGCCGTTCCTGGCCGACTTGACGCGGGTGGCTGCGGATTCCGACCAGGGGTGGTCGGGAGCCAAATCCCTCCGTACGTTCGTGGCCACCGGCGCCGCGATCCCCCGCGAGCTGGCGCGCCGTTCGCGCGAGGTGCTCGGCGCCGAGGTCGGCGGAGCGTGGGGCACGACCGAGAGCTGCCTCGGCTGTGCGTTCGTCCCCGGCGATCCGCCCGAGCGCGCCTGGGGCACCGACGGGCGAGCCCTTGCGGGGACCCGGCTGCGCGTGGTCGACGACGAGGGCCGGCCGCTGGCGGCCGGCGAGGAGGGCAACTTCGAGGTTCATTCGGACTGCCTGTTCGTCGGGTACCTGAACCGCCCGGAGTTGACCTCCGAGGCCGTCACCTCCGAGGGCTGGTACCGCACCGGCGACCTCGCCCGGATCGACGCGGACGGCTACGTGCGAATCACCGGCCGGGTCAAGGACGTGATCAACCGGGGCGGTGAGAAGGTCCCCGTGGCCGAGATCGAGCAGCTTCTGCACGCCCATCCGTCGGTGCGCGACGTCGCGATCGTCGCGATGCCCGACGAGCGCCTCGGCGAGCGTGCGTGTGCGTTCGTCGTCGGCGACCTGGATTTCGACACGATGCTCGAGTACCTAGACTCACATCGCGTTTCCAAGACGTACTGGCCCGAGCGCCTGGAGCTGGTTGACACGCTCCCCCGGACGCCGTCGGGCAAGATCCAGAAGTTCATCCTGCGCGGCCAGGCCCGCGAGCTGGTAACGACATGACCACGGCCCCGACCACCAATTTCGAAGCGTTGCGCGCGGAAGTCCGCGAGTACGTGGAGGACGACGGCGAACGCTGGTCCGGGCTGATCGAGCGCGAGCACCGCGTGCCGCTTGAGCTCTGGGACGAGCTTCGCGACCGCGGCTATCTGCGCCTCGCCGCACCCGTGGAGTACGGCGGTCAAGGCATCCCATTCACTCGCTATCTCGAGCTGCTCGAGCTGTTCTCGATGTCGCACGCCTCGCTGCGGATGATCGTCCACGTCGCGAACGGCATCTGGCGACCGATGGACTCGCACGCCGACGACGACCAGCGCGAGCGTTTCATCAAACCGGTCATCGCCGGCGACCTTAAGGTCGCGTTCACGCTGACCGAGCCCGGCGCCGGCAGCGGCGCCGACATCCGGTGCAGTGTGGTCCGCGAGGGTGACACGTACTACCTGAGCGGCGAGAAGCACCTGATCACGTTCGGAACGATCGCGGACTATCTGTTGACGTTCGCCCGGGTGGAGGGGACTCGCGGCACCGACGGAACCGTCGCGCTGATGGTCCCGACCCGGGGCGAGGGCGTCGACGCCCGCGAGATGGCCGAGACGATGGGGGTGCGCGGGACCGACCACGGCCATATCGTGTTCGATCGCGCGCCGGTGCCCGTGGTGGACCGGTTCGGCGAGGAGGGCCAGGGAGTGGAGATCGCCTTGAGCGGATTCCTCGGGCCGAGCCGGATCTCCCTGGCAACGACCTGCGTCGGGCTGGCGCAACGGGCGCTCGACCTCGCGGTCGATTACGCCAAGCGTCGCGAGACGTTCGGCAAGAAGATCGTCGAGCGCCAGGCGATCGCGTTCAAGCTCGCGGAGATGGCGACCGACGTCGAGGCGGGCCGCCGGCTGGTGTGGCACGCCGCCGCGAAGTGGGAGCAGACCGGACAGGCGCCGATGGAGGCCGCGATGGCGAAGCTGTTCGCGAGCGAGATGCTCCAGCGAGTGACCGACGGCGCGCTCCAGGTGCACGGCGGTATCGGGTACTGGTCGACGAGCCCGATCGAGCGCGTCTACCGCGACGCGCGCGCCCAGCGGTTCGAGGAGGGCACCGCCGAGATCCAGAAGACCACGATCGCCCGGGACCTCCTGCGCCGATGACCTCTGCCGCCTCCGACACGGATTCGCTGCTGCCCGACCCCCGCCGCGGGTTCGAGGGCAAGGTCGCGCTGATCACGGGAGCTTCCCGCGGGATCGGCCGCGCGCTGGCGCTGCGGCTGGCGGCGCGCGGCGCCATCCCGGTTGTCAACTACAAGCAGAACGAGGAGGCCGCCGCCGGCACGGTCGCCGAGATCCAGCGGCTCGGCGCCGATGGGATGGCGATTCGGGCCGACCTCGAGAGCCTCGAGGACATCGATGCGATGTTCGACCAGGTGCAGGAGCGCTACGGGCGCCTCGATTTCTTCGTCTCGAACGCCTCGGCGAGCAACTTCCATCACTTCATGGACCTGAAGCCCCACCACCTCGAGCGGACGTTCAACCTGAACGTCCGGGCGTTCGTGGTCGGGACCCAGCGGGCCGTGCGCATGATGCCCGACGGCGGCCGGGTCGTCGTGCTCTCGAGCTACGGCAGCATCCGCACGTTCCCGACGTACGCGAACCTCGGGTCGGCCAAGGCCTCGCTCGAGGCGTGGGCGCGCTATATGGCGGTCGAGCTCGCGCCGCTCGGCGTCAACGTAAACGCCGTCAACGGCGGGATCATCGAGACCGACTCCTCGAGCTACTTCTACGCCACCGGCCGGGTCCCCTCGCTCGACACGGTACTCCCGAAGATCCCCAAGAAGCGGATGGGCACGGCCGCCGAGGTCGCCGAGTGTGTGCTGTTCCTGTTGTCTCCGGGCGCGGAGTACGTGACCGGGACGACGCTGCTCGTCGACGGCGGCCTCACGGCGATATCGCCACCGTTCCACGCGGACATGCCCGGCGCCGTCACCGCCGGGGCGCTGGACGCCCTGTCTTCGGCGTTTCGCTAGAGCGCGTGTTCGAATCCGTGTGGCGGGCGGGCGCGATCGGCGCGCTGTCGCTGCCCCACCGGATCGTGATGGGCTCGATGCACGTCGGGCTGGAGGGCCTCGCCGACGACGGGGCGGCTTTGGCCGCGTTCTACCGGGATCGCGCCTTGGGCGGAGCGGGGCTGATCGTCACCGGCGGGTCGGCGGTTAGCCGGGTCGGCGCCGGCGGGCGCAACTACAGCTTCGTCAACGAGTCCTCCGATGCGGTCAAGCTCGGGCGGGTCGCGGCGGCGATCCACGGTGCCGGCGGGCTCGTGCTGCTCCAGCTGTTCCACGCGGGCCGGTACGCGTACGAGGCGTCGTTCGGGCTGACACCGGTGGCGCCCTCGCCGGTGTACTCGCGCTACAGCCGGTGCCAGCCGCGCGAGCTGTCCGGCGACGAGGTGCTGGAGACGATCTCCGATTTTGCACGGGGCGCCCGTCGGGCCCGCGAGCTCGGCTTCGACGGCGTCGAGATCATGGGCTCGGAGGGTTACCTGATCGACCAGTTCCTGGCGCCGGCGACGAACCTGCGAGACGACGAGTGGGGCGGGGACTCTGAGAAGCGGGCGCGGTTCGCGTTGGAGGTGGCAGCAGCGGTGCGCCAGGCCGGCGGTCCCGGGCAGGCGGTCGTGTTCCGGATGTCCGGAGCGAGCTTCGTCGAAGGCGGCGGCACGTCAGTCGAGGCGGTCGAGCTCGCGCGAGCGCTGACGTTCGCCGGCTCGGTCGACGCGATCAACGTGGGCATGGGCTGGCACGAGTCCCGGATACCAACCGTCCAGGCGCTGGTGCCGCACGGAGCGTGGCGTCCCTGGGCGCGGGCGGTCCGCGAAGCCGTCGATGTCCCCGTGATCGCATCGAACCGGATCAACACAATCGCGCTCGCCGATGAGATGCTCGCGGCGGGCGACGCGCACTTCGTGTCGATGGCCCGCCCGTTTCTCGCCGACCCCGAGCTCATCGCCAAGGCGCGTGATCGTCGGACACTCAACATCTGCATCGCCTGCAACCAGGCCTGCATCGATCGCTCGATCTTCGATGAGCGAGTGTCGTGCGTGGTCAACCCGCGCGCCGGCTATGAGCTCGAGCTCGGCGGTCGTGCAGAGCGCGCGCATTCGGTGGCGGTTGTCGGCGGCGGGCCCGCCGGCATGGAGGCGGCGCGCGCGCTCGCCGCGGCGGGACACCGCGTCACGTTGTTCGAGGCCGTGAATCGCCTCGGCGGCCAGTTCCGGATGGCCTGCCGGATCCCGGGAAAGGAGGACTTCGCGGGGACGGTCGCCTACTTCGAGGCCGAGCTCGAGCGGCTGGAAGTCGCGGTGCACCTCGAGACCCCGATGCGCGATGCGGGCCCCCTCGCCGAGTTCGACGCCGTCGTCGTCGCGACCGGCGTTGCTCCCCGGCCGGTCGACCTGCCGGGCGTTGATCTGCCGCACGTCGTCACGTACGCCGAGCTCCTGAACGGCGAGACCTGGGGCGAGCGCGTCGCGATCATCGGCGCCGGCGGGATCGGCGTCGACGTCGCGCACCTCGTCAGTCACAGAGACGTCGAGTTCTATGCGACCTACGGTCTCGAGGTTCCAGGACATCCAACGCCGGCACCTGCGCCACCGGATCCCTCCTGCGCCGTCACGCTCATGCGCCGCGGCACGCGCGTCGGCGAACACATCGGCCCCTCGACGCGCTGGGCGGTGATCCAGGAGCTCCGGATGGCCGGCGTCGAGATCCTGACCGGGGTCACCTACGAGCGGATCGAGCCCGGCGCGGTCGTGATCCGCGACGCCGGGGGCGCAGAGCGCCGGGTCGAGGCGGACACGGTCGTGATCGCGGCCGGCCAGGAGCCCGACACCACGCTCGCGCGCTCACTCGCCGGCGCGGGTCGGCCGCATATCGTGATCGGTGGCGCCGGGGGCGCCGCCGAACTCGACGCGGAACGGGCGTTCGCCGAGGGCGCCCGCGCGCCGCTCGCGGTCGCCAAGCTGCTTGGCTAGCGGCGCCGGCACGGAGCGCGCGCGTCCCACCAGGCGGCGTCAGCTCTGCCCGTCGCGGGTCCAGTGGCCCGATCGGCCACCGGACTTCTCGAGCAGCACGACCTCGGCGATCTCGGCACCGCGCTCGAGCCCCTTGACCATGTCGTAGACCGTCAGCGCCGCCACCGACGCGGCGGTCATCGCCTCCATCTCGACGCCGGTCTGTCCGGTCGTCCGGGCTTCGGCGACCAGCGTGATCAGCCCGGCGTCGGCGTCAACCGACCCCTCGACCCCCACGAACGACAGCCCGAGCGGATGGCACAGCGGGATCAGCTCGGCCGTGCGCTTGGCCGCCTGGATGCCCGCGATCCGCGCCACCCCGAGTACGTCGCCCTTGGGCGCATCCCCGGCAACCACTGCGTCCGCGGTCGCACGCGACACCCGCACCACCGCACGCGCCACCGCGCGACGGTCCGCCACCGGCTTGTCGCCGACGTCCACCATGCGGGCGCGGCCGGCCGCATCCAGATGCGTGAGCTCGCTCACCGCGCCGCGGGGGCGACCAAACGTTGCGCGTCGGCGATCAGGGCACGGACGCCGTCGACGTCCCCGGCCCGTAACAGCTCGACCGGGTCGGGGTCGCCGTTGACGATCGACTCGAAGAACACCTTGCGGTCCTGGTAGGTCGGGAGCGTCGCCTTGGCCCACCCACGCGCGTCGTTGAGGAGGATCGCGAGCAGCGCGTAGGGCTCGCCGAACAGCTCCCCGATCTCGCGCTTCATCCGCTTGGCGAGCGCCGGCGAGGCGCCGGCGGTCGAGATCGCCACCGCCAGCGGTCCGGTGCGGACGATCGCGGGCAGGATGAAGTTGCACAGCGGCGGCACGTCGACGACGTTGACGAGCATCGCTCGCGCCTCGGCGTCCTCGAACACGCGGATGTTCAGGTCGGTGTCGTCGGTGGCGGCGATCGCGATCAGAGCGCCGTCCAGATCACCAAAGGCGTATTCACGCCGCTCCCAGCGGATCGACCCTTCGAGCGCGAGCTGAACGAGCGCGGGATGGGCCTCGGGCGCGATCAGCGTCACGTCGGCATCGCAGGCCAGCAGCCCCTCGACCTTTTCCAGCCCGACGTCACCCCCGCCGACGACCACGCACCGCCGGCCCGACAGGCGCAGGCACGCGATGTAGAACGGCGTCTCGAGCATTCCCTGCACGCACGACTGGTCGCACGTCCCCTTGCGGAGCTGGCAGACGCATTCCTTGCCGGCATAGGCCTGAGCAGGCATGTCTACGAGGGTACCGCGGGACCGGCTACCGCTTGACAACGTCGCGCGCCATCCGCGCGCCCACCTTCATCAGCGGGACCGCGCCGTCGCGCAGCGCCGTCGCCCGCTCTGAGGAGCGACCGTAGAGAATCTTCGCGCTCTGCCGGAACGCCTTGCCCAGCGTCTCGTCGTAGGGATGCCACCACGGGTCGCGCATCGTCGCCCCCTCCCACACACGCAGCTTGACGTTCACGCACTCGTACAGGCCGAACTTCGAGTGCGTGCGGCCGAGCCCCGAGTCCTTGACGCCGCCCCACGCGCACTGGCAGGCACCGTGGCTGAACATGTGGTCGTTGATCCAGACCATGCCCGATTCGAGCTGGGCGGCGATCCGCTCGCCGCGCGCCCGATCGGCCGTCCAGACCGAGGCGCCGAGGCCGAACTGCGAATCGTTGGCGAGCGCCACCGCCTCGGCCTCGGAGTCGACGACGATGATCGGCAGCACCGGCCCGAAGATCTCCTCGCGCATGATCCGCATGTCGTGGGTCACGCCGGTGAGGACCGCCGGCGCGTAGAACGCGCCGTCCAGCCCCGCCGGCGGATCGACCGGGCCGCCGCAGTGCAGCGTGGCCCCGGCCGCAACCGCGTCGTCGACCAGCGACCGGACGATCTCCATCTGCTCGGTCGACACCATCGGGCCGATCTCGGTATCCCAGCTCATCGGGTCGCCGACCCGCAACCGCTCGGCCCCGGCGACCACCTCGGCGATGAAGCGTTCCGCCACCGAGCGCAGCACGTACACGCGCTCGATGCCCGAGCAGGTCTGGCCGGCGTTGGCAAAGCCGCCCCAGATCGCCCCCGAGACGGCGTGCTCCATGCGCACGTCCTCGAGCACGATCATCGGATCCTTGCCGCCGAGCTCGAGCACGCAGCCGGTCAGGCGGCGCGCACACGCCTCCGCCACCGAACGCCCCGTCTCCACCGACCCGGTGAAGAACACCTTGCCGACCGTCGACTCGGCCAGCGCCGCGCCGGTGCCGGGACCGTGGACCACGCGAACCAGCCCGGAAGGCACGCCTGCCCGCTCGAACAGCCGCACGATCCGCTCGCCGATCAGCGGCGTCAGCGACGCCGGCTTGAGCACCACGCCGTTGCCCGCCATCAGCGCCAGCGCGACCTCGCCCATCGGAATGCTCCATGGGTAGTTCCAGGGCGAGATGACCCCGATCACTCCGAGCGGCTCGTACACGAAGGCTGAGCGCTTCGTCTTCAGGAACCACTGCGACATCGGGATCCTCTCCTCGGAGAGGATCTCGGCGCCAGCGCGCGCAATCCACTGCAGCGCATCGATCGTCGGCAGGACCTCCATCGAGAACGCCTCGGTCCTGGGCTTTCCCTGCTCGCGAGCGAGCAGGTCGCGGATCTCGTCATCCTCGTCGAGCAGCACCTGCGAGGCACGCTCCAGGTAGCGCCCTCGCTCCTCGAGCGATAGCCGACCCCAGGCCGGCTGCACGGCGGCGACGGCATCGACGACGGCCTGAACGTCCTCGGGCACGGTGACGGGAACGGACCCGATCGACTCGCCGGTCGCGGGGTTGAACGACTCGAGCTGCGCGGGGGCAGTGACAGTGGCGGCTTCCATCGACCGGAGGTTAGCCGTTACTAAGCTCTACCCCGCTGGCGCCGGATCTCCTCGAGCTGCTCGCGCAGCATCGCCTCGGCGTCGTCGGGCTCGTAGAACCGCTGCCCGATCGCGGAGTCCGGCATCAGCTCCTGTGGCGAGAAATGCCCCGGCCTTCGATGGGGATTGTCGTAACCCCCATCGCTCCGCGTCGACGAGCGCAACCACGGCGGTGGGGCCTCCGCCCCGTGCTCGCGGATGTACTGGCGGGAAGAGATCACCGCGCGCTTGGCCCCATCGGACTTCGGCGCCAGTGACAGGTAGATCGCCGCCTGTGCCAGGGCGAACTGAGCCTCGGGCATTCCGACGTGCTCGACCGCGGCGGCCGCGGCGGTCGCCACCGACAACGCATTCGGGTCGGCGTTGCCGATGTCCTCGGAGGCGAGCACGACCATCCTGCGGACGATGAAGCGCGGGTCCTCGCCACCCTCGAGCATCACCGCCAGGTAGTACAGCGACGCGTCCGGGTCCGAGCCCCGGGTCGCCTTGATCCAGGCCGAGATCGTGTCGTAGTGGCGGTCGGCCTGCCGGTCGTAGAGCAGCGCCCGCCGCTGGAGCGCGTCCTCGGCGTGCGCCAGCTCGACGACCCCGTCCGGACCCGCGGTCTGACACGCGAGCTCGAGCGCGTTCAACGCCGTCCGGGCATCGCCGCCTGACCGCGACGCGAGGAACTCGAGCGCGGCTGGGTCGACCTGCGCGGCCGGCCCACACTCGCCGCGCGCAACCGCCCGGTCGAGCAGCACGCGCACGTGCGCCGGCGTCAGCGGTGACAGCTCGTAGATCCGGGCTCGCGACAGCAGCGCCGAGTTGACCTCGAAGTACGGGTTCTCCGTGGTCGCTCCGATCAGCGTCACCAGCCCCTCCTCGACCGCCGGCAGGAGCGCATCCTGCTGGGCCTTGTTGAAGCGGTGGATCTCGTCCAGGAAGAAGATCGTGCGCCGACCTCCCGAAGCCAGCCGCTCGCGCGCCCGCTCGATCACGCCGCGCACCTCGGCGCGTCCCGCCTGCACCGCGCTTTCCTCCTCGAACGCCGCGTCGGAGGCGTCGGCGATCAGCCGGGCCAGCGTCGTCTTGCCGCTGCCGGGCGGTCCGTGCAGGATCATCGAATGCGGATGACCGTCCTCGATCGCACGCCGCAGCGACGATCCCGCCGCGAGCAGGCGGTCCTGGCCGACGAATTCCTCGAGCGTCCGCGGCCGCATTCGCGTGGCCAGCGGAGCCCCGGGCAAGGTGGTCGATGCGGCCGGCGCCGGGCGGTCCTCCTCTCCGAACAAGCGGTCCATCTCACAAGTATGCGACCCCGAGACGTTCAAACTGCGGTCATGCCGCTCCAGAACCGCGTCACGCCCCTCGGCGAGGTGATCGCCACGCCCGCACGGGGGCTCGTGTACGCCAACCGCGGCTGCATCCATGACACAAGCGGCCGTATCCGCGAGCGGCGTTACCCCACGAACCGCTGGATCGCTTGCCAACTGGAGTTCCGCGGCCGCCACCGACGGCCCCTGATGGCCCCGGGCAAGTTCACCGAGCTGTTCTTCCTCGACGAGGCAACCGCGCTCGCCGCCGGCCACCGGCCGTGCGGGGAGTGCCGCCACACCGACTACGTGCACCTGACCGCACTGTGGGCCGACCTCCACCCCGGCCAGATCCGGGCAGATGCGATCGACGAGCAACTCGACGGCGAGCGGCGCGACCCCCGCACCAAGCAGCGGCGCCTCCACGATGCGCCGATCGAAAACCTCCCCGACGGCGCGTTCGTGCTGCACCAGAACGGGCCCCACCTCGTACTCGGCGCCCACCTCCTGATCTGGTCGCCAGCGGGTTACACGGACCGCACCGACCGCCCCCCCGGCGGAATCGCGACCGTGATCACGCCACCGTCGCTCGTGGCGCTGCTCCGCACCGACCGGACCCCGCTCGTGCCGCTCGTGCACCCCCCGGCTGTAGTCTGATGGCCATGGCCGATGACTGGCGACTGCAGATCGAGCTGACCGAGCACGGCCGGGCGCACGCGCTGACCGAGCGTCTGGCGGCCGGCAAGCTCGGAGACGACCTTGAGGAGGTGTTCGGCAACCGCCTGGTCGTCTCCGCCGACCCGCCGAACGTGTTCGTGTACACCGGCGACCGCGAACAGGCGCAGGCCGCCGAGGCCAAGATCCACGAGGTCGCCGCCGAGCACGGCTGGGACATCGAAATCGAGCTCAGGCACTGGCACCCGACCGCGGAGGAATGGGAGGACCCGGACAAGCCGCTGCCCGCCACCGACGCGCAGCAACTCGCCGAGCACCAGGAGTTGCTCGCCTCCGAGCGCGCGGATTCCGCCGCCCGGGGCTACCCCGATTACGAGGTGCGGATCGAGTGCCCCTCGCACCACGACACGGTCAAGCTCGACAAGCGCCTCCACGACGAGGGGTTCCCGACCGTGCGCCGGTGGAAGTACCTGCTGGTCGGCGCAACCGACGAGGACAGCGCCAACGCCCTCGCCGAACGGCTCAGCGCCGAGGCGCCCCAGGGATGCACCGTGACCGCCGAGGCGAGCAGGCGCCAGACCTACGACGATGAGCCCACACGCGGCTCATTCGCGATCTTCGGCGGCCTCGGCGGGTAGCGCGGCTCCCGGCTGCTGATCGCCCGCGTCACGCGACGCGGTACGACCCGCCTGCTGCGACGCGCCGGCGGTGGCGACGTCTTCCGCATAGGTGAAACGCGCCCGCGCCAAGAACAGGCCCGCCGCAAACAGCGTCACGAGCAAGATCAGGAAGCTGATCTCGAGCCCACGGGCTTCGCTCGGCGACACGCCGCCGGCATGGGTTCCGATTGGCGTCTGGATGGGCGCGATGCCCGCGATCAGCTGCGAGAGGCCGCCGAACACCAGCGGCGCCAGGGCCTGGGCGAGCGAGCGCAGGAACGTCCGCACGCTCTCGGCACGGCCCCACAACCCCGCCGGCATGATGTCGAGCCGCGCGGCGTCGAGCGGCGGGTTGGCCGCCGACAGCAACGAGGCGCCGGCCACGTCGAACCACAGCGCGGGCGTCAGGTGGCTCCCCAGCACGCCCGGGATGAGCAGCGCCGCGGCGGCGAGATAGCACAGCGCCGGAACCCAGACGCGCGCCTCGACAAACCCCCGGCGCACCATCGTGTCCGTGATCTTGCCGCTGACCAGCGTTCCGATCATCGCGCCCCCCACCAACGCCGCCAGCACCACTTCGGCCGTCGCCTGATTGGTGTGGTAGTGACCGCGGACGAACAGGAGCGCGAACGTCGACAGTCCGGAGAAGTAGAAGTACCCGAGCGACGAGCTGACGATCAGGTGCACGTTGGTCGGGACCGAGAGGATGTACCTGACCGCGCGGGCCAGGGGCATCTCGCGCGGATCCTCGGTCAGCACGCGGTCAGGATTGGGTGCGACGCCTCTCTTCTCGGCCGCCTGGCGAGCCAGGTCGTCCTCGGCGGGAGCGCTCTCGCCGGCCTGCTCCCACTCCCATTCCTTGTTCGCGGCAGCCTGCGTAGCTGCCTCGTGGAGATCGACCACTCCCGGCTCGAGGCGACTCTGGCCGCCCCGCAGAGGCTCGGGCACGGTACGCCACAGCTCCCGGGCCAGGAAGAAGCCCGGAATGGCCAGCAGCACGAACGCCGCTCGCCAATCGATCAGGCTCGCGACGCTGCCCGAGACGATGAAGCCCGCCGCGGTCCCGGCGATCTCGCCGCCGAGGATGTAGGCGTAGATCTGCCCGCGCTCGCGCGCCGGGAAGTAGTCGCCCGTGAGGGAGGCAATCGCGGGGCCGGCGCTGGCCGCCACCGCGCCGAGGAAGAGGCGCGTCAGGAGGAGGGTTCCGTAGCTACCGGCAAACGCGCTGAACAGGGAGGCAACGCTCCAGAGGATGATGCTCGCGCACAGGATCGGCATCCGCTTGAACCGGTCCACGAGCAACCCCACCGGGATCGTGAACACCGCCCCGACGAGCAGCGAAACCGACACGAGCAATCCGATTTTCGTGTTGCCGATGTGGAGGGAGCTCTCGAGCTGGGGCGCGACCGCGCCGACGGTCGCGGTGTCCGCGCCGTTCAAGGCCAGCACCGCGCCGAATAGCACGACCACCCGTGCCCGCGCCGGACCGCCGACGCGTTTGACGACTTCCCCGCGCGCCCGGCGTCCGCCCCACCGCGTCGCCCGCCCGACGGCCCGCGCACCGGTGGCGAGCACGCCCCGGCCCTCGCGCCTGGACGTCATCGTGTCAGCCCTCTCTCACCGCCTCGCGCGCGTCCGGCTCCGCGAGTCCCTCGCGCACCGCCTGATCGGCCATTCGCCATCCCCGAACCGTAGAGCGCAGCCTGACATAGCCCCCGACGCCCGGCAGCGTGGGCAGCCAGAACGAGATCGCGCGGTAGGCGAGGACCGCGATCACCGCGCGCCCAGCGGGCTCGCCGAACGCCGCGAACGCCCCGATCATCCCTCCCTCGACGCCGCCTATGCCACCCGGCAGCGGCAACAGGCTCCCGAGCGTGCCCAGGAAGTACCCCATCACGAGCACGGCGACGGGCACGGTCGTGCCGAACGCCCGGAACGAAGCCCCGAGGCACGCGATGTCGAAGCCCCAGTACGCGACCGCGCCGAGCAGGCCCCAGTGGCGATCGCGAATCAGCCCGAGCGCGGTGCGAACGCCGGAGCCCATCGTCGCCGGCAGCGTCGCGAACCGCGTCGCCAGCCGGCCGATCCGCCCGGTGCGGTGCGAGAGGCGCTCGAGTCTCCGCTCGGACTCGTCCGGGAGGAGCCCCATCGCCGCGCCCAACGCGAGCGCCGCCGCGCTCAGGATCGCCGGGAGCAGCGTGAGCGCCGTCGATCCGCCGCCCGAGAAGGCGCCACTCCACAACCCGAGCCCGGACACGACGATCGCCAGCAGGTACAGCGAATACTGAATCGAGTAGTTCGCGGCTATCCGGCAGGCGATCACGCGTGGCGCCATCCCGGCGCGGCGCAGCGCCCACACGGTGACGGCGACACCGCCCGCTCCGGCCGCCGCCAGCAGCCGGATGGCGGCGATTCCGGCCAGCGGGATCTCGATCGTGGCGCGCCAGCTGAGCCGCGAGACGCCGCGCGCGAACACGGTGCGGAACAGCACCGTATAGCCGGCGATCGACAGCAACTCGAAGCCGGCGCCGACCGCGAGCCACAGCGGATCGCCCCGCTCCAGCCGTCCCCAGGTCTGATTCAGGCCGGTGACCTTCGGAACGAGGAAGTACAGCCCGACGAGCGCAGCGGTGATGAACAGCGCCCCGAACACGAGGTTGCGCCGCGTGAGCGGGCCGGTCGGCCCCTCGGACGGCATCTCCGGGATGTCGACGTCCGCATCCTCGTAGCCGGGTTCGACATGCGAATCCGTCGGCGGCTCCCACGCCGTAGTGGCTTCGTCACGCTCCGGCGCCGGGTTCATTTCGCCGCCCATAGAACACTCTCCATCTATTCACGTTACCCCCCTGCTTTAACCGAGCACCCGAATCTGTTCTGCGCCCGCACCCTCATAACCTGTGTGAACGTGCCGCAACTCGACCTCCGCTCTGTCCCGCTCGCGGAGACGCGAGCGCTCCGGCGCGACGTGCTTCGCCCGCATATGACCGTCGAGGAACTGGCCTCGCACGAGCCGACCGACGCCGTCGCATTCGGCGCGTTCGACGGCGACGAACTGGTCGCGGTCGGGCTCGTCGGACCCGAGGGCGAGCCCGGCGATTGGCGCGTGCGCGGGATGGCGACCAAGCCGGAAGCTCGCGGCCGTGGCGCCGGGACCAGGGTCCTCGACGCGCTCGTGCAGCATGCGACCGCGCACGGCGCGACGCGCCTGTGGTGCAACGCGCGAACGCCGGCGCTCTCGCTGTATAGGCGGGCGGGGTTCGAGGCCACCTCCGAGGAGTTCCAGACGCCGCGGATCGGCCCCCACTTCCGGATGGAGCTCCGCACGCCGCCCCGCGCCAACGCCGCCGGGTAGGCTTCCGCCAAGTGTCGGCCACATCTCGAGTCGAGCGGGTGAGCACCCCCGATGGGGACCTCGAAGCGTACGTGACGCTCCCCGACTCGGGCTCGGGACCCGGGATCGTCGTGCTCCAGGAGATCTTCGGCGTCGGCGGCTACATCAAGGAGGTGACCGAGCGCCTCGCCGGGATCGGCTACGTGGCACTCGCCCCGGACCTGTACTGGCGGATCAAGCCCGGCATCGCGCTCGAGCACACCGAGGAGGGCATGGGCGAGGCCTTCCACACCGTCCAGCAGCTCGACCACACCCTCGCCGTCAGCGACTCGGTCGCCGCGCTGAAAGCTCTCCGCGAGCTGCCCGAGGTGACCGGCGCCGTGGCCGGCGTCCTCGGTTTCTGCCTGGGCGGGACGCTGGCTTTCGAGGTGGCGGTGCAGAGCGATCCCGACACTGCCGTCTGCTACTACGGGTCCGGCATCCCCGGGATGCTCGATCGCGCTGAGGAGATTCGCTGCACGGTCCTGTTCCACTTCGGCGGCCAGGACCCCTACATCCCTCGCGAGCAGGCCGAGCGCGTGTGCGCGTTCGCGAGGACGCACTCGAATATGGAGTGCCACCTCCACCTCGACGCCGGACACGCATTCGACAACCACGAGGCTCCGATGTTCCACCAACCGGAGCCCGCGGCCGTTGCCTGGGGCCAGACGATCAACTTCCTGGCCCGCACGCTGCCGGCCTAAGGCCCCTCAAGGACGTCCGAAGCTCAGCGTCCGACGAGCGCCAGCGCCTGCTCGTGCAGGAGCCCGTTGGTCGCGAGCGCGTCGCCGCCGGCGGCCGTGCGCACGCCGGCCAGGTCGGTGAAGGTCCCGCCGGCCTCCTCGACGATCACCTGCGGCGCCGCCAGGTCCCACAGTGACACGACCGGTTCGCAGCCGATCTCGGCCACGCCCTCGGCGATCATCATGTACGTCCAGAAGTCGCCGAACCCGCGGGTGCGCCAGCACTGGCGCGCCAGCTCCAACAGCGCTTCGATCCGCCCATGCTCCTCCCATCCGTCGAAGCCGGAGACGCACAGCTGCGCATCCGACATCGCCCGCACCCCGGACACCCGCAGCCGGCGCGGCTCCTCGGACAGGCCATCGGCCGCGAACGCGCCGCCGCCCGCCGATGCCCACCACCGCCGGTTCAATGCCGGCGCGGACACGACCCCGATCGTCGCCTGATCGCCCTCGTGCAGCGCCAGCAGCGTTCCCCACACGGGGATCCCGCGCACATAGTTCTTGGTCCCGTCGATTGGGTCGATGATCCAGCGGCGTCCGCCGTCGGAACCTCCCGAATCGCCGTACTCCTCACCCACGACCGCATCTCCGGGCCGTAGTTCCGCCAGCCGCGCGCGCACTGCCCGCTCAACCGCGGTGTCGGCCTCGGTGACCGGGGTGAGGTCGGGCTTGGTCTTGACCACGAGATCGGCGGCGCGAAAGCGCGCGAGCGTGATCGAGTCGGCTAGGTCGGCAAGCTCGAGCGCGAGGGCCAGGTCAGCGGAGGTGGCGGCCATTGCAGGGCCGGATCCTACGCGCCGGGCCGCTAGGCTCCCCCTCTCCATGGCCGCCAACGATCTCGAACGCGAGACGACCGACCTCCTCCGGGAGCTGGTCCGCTTCAACACGGTCAACCCGCCGGGCAACGAGCGCGCCGCGATCGAGTTCCTGGCCGGCTACCTGAACGACTCGGGGCTGAAGACCGAGCTGCTCGCCGACGACGAGGACCGCCCGAACCTCGTCGCGGACCTAACGGCCGACTCACCCGACGACAGCGGGGCCACGATGGTCTACCTCGGCCATGTCGACACCGTCCTCGCGGACCCGTCCGAATGGCAGCACGATCCCTGGTCCGGCGACGTCGCCGACGGCTTCCTCTGGGGTCGCGGCGCGCTCGACATGAAGTCCCAGGTGGCGGCCGAGGCGGTCGCGGCGGCGACCCTCGCCCGCGGCGGCTGGCGGCCGCAGTCCGGCTGCCTCAAGCTCGTGTTCGTCGCCGACGAGGAGACCGGTGGCGATGTCGGAGCGCACTGGCTGACCGACAAGCACCCCGACCGCGTCCGCTGCGACATGCTCCTCAACGAGGGCGCCGGCGACGTGTTCGAGTGGGACGGCGGCCGGCGCTACGGGGTGTGCTGCGCCGAGAAGGGCATCTTCCGCTTCAAGCTGACCGCGCGGGGCGTCGCCGGCCACGCATCGCTGCCCCGGACCGGGGAGAACGCGCTGCTCAAGCTGGCGCCGGCGCTTCAGCGGATCGCGGACGCGACGCCGACGTTCGACCTGACCGAGGCGCCGGCTGCGCTGCTAACCGGCCTCGGCGCGGACCCGAATGACCCTGCGCAAGCGCTCGAGACGATCGCCGCCGTCGACCCGCGGCTGCTGGTGCTCGTCGAGCCGATGCTCGGCGTGACCCTGACCCCGACGATGGCTCACGCCTCGGACAAGATCAACGTGATCCCGTCGCAGGCCTACCTGAAGATCGACTGCCGCGTTCCTCCCGGCCTCGGCGAGGACGCCGCCCGCCGGCGCATCAGGGACGTGCTCGGCGACGCGGTGGACGCGCTCGAGATCGAGTTCACCGAGATGGTCATCGGCAACGCCTCGCCGATCGCCAGCCCGCTGATGGACGCGATCGACGGCTGGGTCAAGGCCAACGACGAGGGCGCCGAGACCGTGCCGCTGATCCTGCCAGGCTTCTCGGACTCGCGCTGGTTCCGCGAGGCGTTCCCCGAGTGCATCGCCTACGGCTTCTTCCCCCAGCGGTACCAGACACTGCTGGAGACCGCACCGCTGATCCACAGCGCCAACGAGCGGATCGACGTCCGGGATCTGGGGTTCGCCGCGGCCTGTTACAGCGATCTGGCGCGCGAGCTGCTCGGCTGAGTCAGCCCGCGCGCCACAAGCGGAGCGTCAGCCCCTGCGAGCGAACCCCTGGTCGCGTCCGCCCTGCCCGATCGGCTGGTAGAACAGGTAGTTGCCGATCCAGTCGGTGTATTGCTTCGCATCCGGCGACTGCACCGGGTGGAAGCTCGCGGCTTGTCTCGCCGGTCCCGTCGTACTTCGGGATCTCCGGATACGGGTAAACCGGCCGGCTGAACGAGTTGGGCTGCCCAGCCACGTAGTTGATCGTCACCGAGCTCGGCGCGGCCGAGGCCCCGCCCTCGACCCATTGCACCATCGGGAGGATCATGTCGGGGACGCTCGCGCCCGCGTAGCCGCCGCCACAGTGGAACACCGACGGATACAGGAACAGCCGCGCGAACCTCTCCGTCGCCGCCTGACCTCCCATCCGCGCGGTCAGGATGTCGTAGTAGTCGACCGTGCCGGTCGGTGGATGCCGTTGTCGGCCCACCCCTGCCACATGATCAGCTTGCCGCCGTGCGCCCGGAACGCGCTCAGATTGGTATCCATCGCGTCGGCCGTGTCCGCCGCCGGGAACATCGAGTCGAAGTCACGGTCGGTGAACTGCCACTAGGATCGGCGCCGAGCTGCCCCGGACGTAGCAGCTGGTAGCGCAGATAGGGCTGCGACAGTCCCGAGTACACGAGCTGCGTTCGTGCTGGGGCTCGGGCGCGACCGGCACCACGAAGAACGTCCAGGAGAGCTCTGAGCCGTACGGCAGGCCACCCGGATAGAGCCGTCGACTCTGCGGATCGACCGGCCCTTGGTAGATCTTCTCCGCGACCGTATCTGCTCCGGCGTCAGACACGGAGGTGCGATCGTGCCGCACTCCGCCTTGGTGAGGATCAGGGTGGCAGCTGCGGCGGATCGGTGATGATCCCATCGCCGGGCACGCCGTCGTCGCCCTGGCACTGGTTGATCACGGTCTGATGCAGGACCGGCAGCTGCGCGGGGTCAGGATTGCGTTGCCGTTCGAGTCGGTGTTGACCCGGTACTGCCATGTCTGCAACTCGGCGTTCAGCGGCCCGGCGATGATTTCGGGCGCGCCCGCGATGATCCCGTTGAAGTCGTCGGGGTAGCGCTCGGCCATCTCCATCGCCTCGCGCCCGCCGTCCGAGCATCCGTCGTAGTAGTCGTAGTTGGGGTCGACGCCGTAGTAGTCCTTGATGATCTCCCTGGCGACCACGTACAGCGCCTGCTCTGATTCGTAGCCGTACTCGTCGCGGAGCTTCTGGTCGTTGAAAGCGAACAGGCCGGCGCCACCGAGACCTCCCGCCGTCGTGTGGCCCTCGTCGTCCGTCGCCATGTCCCCCCCACGTCCTCCACGACAACTCTCCCGAACGCTGCCGCAATACCCGCCGCAGCCGTTCTGCAGGTACCGCCCCTGCCAGGTGCCGACCGGCAGCTGGAGATCGAAGTGGGTCTGCGGGGCGATCATCCCCTGCACATCGCAGTACTCGGGGTGCGCGGCGATGACGCGTTGCCTTGGCCGCGGGCACGTCCGTCGAAGACGCGATCGCCGTCGGATACTGCGGGTTCGCAGCGAGTCCGTGAGACTGGTGATCACGGAGCAGCTCGAGTTCGGAGGCTTGATGATCGGGCTGGTCGCCGCGAGCTTCGCCGAGTCAGCGACCAGCTGTGCGTTGGGCGCCCGCGCGCCACCGGCCGATCCGAGTATCACCGCCAGCGAACCGGCGGCGGTGAGCGCGAGCACACAGAGGGCCCACGCATGACGAGCGCGAATTCGCTCGAGCATCTTGTCCTCCCCTCGTGAACGGCCCGAATCGTCCCCCCGGGCTGCATCCAGGCAACCGTCTGAGGAGCAAGACCGCGGACATCGATTGGCGAGCGCGAGTGCGGCAATAGACTTCCCGCATGGCGACGCAGATCTCGACGCGGCTAGACCCGTCGATCTTCCGGCTGCCGGTCGATCGGATCAGACAGGGCTATTACTCCGATCAGTACTTCGTCTACACGAAATCGCTGCTCGAGGCCGAGGACCATCACCCGCGTGTCCTGATGCAGGTGTTCCAGAAGAAGGAGTCGGTCCTCGGCGGCATCGACGAGGCGATCGCGGTACTGAAGCTGTGCTCGGGACGCGAGGACGACGACGGCGTCTGGATCACCGGCTGGGACGAGCTCGAGGTCCACGCGCTCCGCGAGGGCGACCAGATCGTCCCGCGCGAGACCGTGATGACGATCGAGGGCGACTACAGCCTGTTCGCCCACCTCGAGACCGTGTACCTGGGGTCGCTCGCGCGGCGGTCGCTGATCATGCGCAACGTGCTCGAGGTCGTCGAGGCGGCTCGCGGCAAGCAGATCTTCTACTTCCCGGCCCGTCACGACCACTGGCTGGTCCAGACCGGCGACGGCTGGAGCGCGCACGTCGCCGGCGCGATCGGCGTGTCCACCGACGCGCAGGCGTCCTGGTGGGGCGGGCGCGGGATCGGCACCGTTCCCCACGGGCTGATTGCCGCCTACGGAGGCGACACGGTCAGGGCGGCCCAGGTGTTCGCCGACCGCTACCACGACGAGATGAACGTCACCGTGCTCGTCGACTTCGAGAACGACTCGGTGCGGACCGCGATCGAGGTCGCCGACGGGCTCGGGCCGAAGCTGTGGGGCGTGCGCCTGGACACCAGCGAGGACCTGGTCGACCGCTCGCTGTTCGAGGAGATGGGCGGGTTCAAGCCGGTCGGGGTCAATCCCCGGCTGGTCGAGAACGTGCGCAGTGCGCTCGACGAGGCCGGCTATCCCGACGTGCGGATCGTCGCCAGCGGGGGTTTCACCGCTGAGCGGATTCGCGAGTTCGAGTCCGCCGGCGTCCCCGTCGACGCCTACGGAGTCGGATCCTCGCTAATCCGCGGCGACAACGACTTCACCGCCGACGTCGTGTGCGTGGACGGACGGCCGTGCGCGAAAGTGGGAAGACGTTATTCGCCGAATCCTCGCCTGGAGAGGGTTGAGTGATCCCGACCTCATGCCGATGAGCGTTATTGCACCATGATCCCGGTTGCCAGCGTTCCCGGCGGGCTCATCCCCACCGGCCAGACCCACCGCCCACCGAACATCCACCTCTTCGTGCCGATCTTCCACGCGCCCAGCACGTTCATGGGCTACCCGGATGTGAGCTCGTTCCTCCAGGCGTGGCTGCCGATCATCTTCATGGGCTTGCTGGTCGTGGCCGTGTTCGCACTGATGCGGTTCATGCCGCGCACGCGTCCGAAGGAGATCAAGCCCGACTCCGCTCCCTCGATCGCATGGGCCGACATCGCCGGCGCCGAAGAGGCCAAGGATGAGCTCCGCGAGGTCGTGGACTACCTGCGTGACCCCAAGCGCTTCCAGGAGCTCGGCGCCAAGGTCCCCAAGGGGATCCTGCTCCACGGGCCGCCCGGCACCGGCAAGACGCTGCTGGCCAAGGCCGTCGCGCACGAGTCCGGCGCTACGTTCTTCTCCCAATCGGCCGCCTCGTTCGTCGAGATGTTCGTCGGCGTCGGCGCCGCCCGCATCCGCCATCTGTTCAAGGCCGCGCGCAAGAAGGCGCCGGCGATCGTGTTCATCGACGAGCTCGACGCGGTCGGCGGCCACCGCGGCCACGACGTCTCGGGCGAGCGGGACCAGACTCTGAACCAGTTGCTGGTCGAGATGGACGGCTTCACCACGCGCAAGGACGTGGTCGTTATCGCCGCGTCGAACCTGCTCGAGAAGCTCGACCCGGCGCTGCTCCGTCCGGGTCGCTTCGACCGCCAGATCTTCGTCTCGCCGCCCGACGTCATCGGCCGCGAGCGGATCTTCCATGTCCATTCGCGCAACAAGCCGCTCGCCGACGGCGTCGACCTGAAGCTGCTCGCGCGCCAGACGTCCGGCCTCACCGGCGCCGACCTCGCAAACATCTGCAACGAGGCCGCGATCTTCGCCGGGCGCCGCGGAGCGGACCGCGTCGAGATGCGCGACTTCGACTCGGCGCTCGAGCGCGTGATCGCCGGGATGCAGTCGCGCCGCGCGCTCACCGACCACGAGAAGCGCGTCGTCGCCTACCACGAGGCCGGCCACGCGCTGTGCGGCGAGCTGCTCCCGAGCGTCGACCGCGTACACCGGATCTCGATCGTCCCACGCGGCCGCGCGCTCGGCTACACGCTGAACCTCCCCGAGGAGGACCGCTACCTCAAGACGCGCGAGGAGCTGCTCGACTTCATGACGATGCTGCTGGGCGGCCGCGCCGCCGAGCAGCTCGTGTTCAACTCGATCACCACCGGCGCCTCGGACGACCTCAAGCGCGTCGCCGAAATCGCCCGGGCGATGGTCCACGACTACGCGATGGGCACGGGCTCTAGCTCGCTGCGCGCGATCGACGACGGCGCCGCCGAGGCCACCCGGCGCGTCCGCGACGCCGAGGTACGCGAGCTGGCGGACGAGGCCTACCGCGCCGCCCAATCGATCGTGGACCGCCACCGGGTCCAACTCGACGAGCTCGCAGGCACGCTGCTGACCAAGGAGGTGCTCGAGCGGCCCGACATCGATCGGATCATGGGCGACGTCCCGCGCGCCGCGCCGCAGCGGATCGGCGAGCTGTCCGTCGCGGCCGCCACCGCGGTCAAGCCGGCGACGAGCCCCGCCCGGCAAGGCCCCCTGCGCGACGCCTGACTATCCTCCGGCACTCGATGCTGTCCGCCGTCGACCACGTCGGCCTGGCCGTTGAGTCGATCGACGCCGCGCTGGCCATCTACCAGGATGCACTCGGGATGCCGCTCGTCCACCGCGAGACCGTGGCGGATCAGGGCGTCGAGGCGGCGCTGCTCGACGTCGGCGACAGCCACGTCGAGCTGCTTCAGCCACTCGGACCGGACACCGCGGTTGGGAAATTCCTGGCCAAGCGCGGCCCCGGGCTACATCACGTCGCCTACCGCGTGGGGTCCGTCGAGGACACGCTCGAGGCACTGCAAGCGGCCGGCGTCAGGCTGATCGACGAACACCCGCGCACCGGCATCCGCGGTTCCCAGGTAGCCTTCCTTCATCCCGCCTCAATGGGCGGCGTCCTTACCGAGATCGTCCAGCCGGCTCACTGACATGCCAGACGAAAAGCCTCAGAAGATAAGCATCGGGTTCGACGGCGGCCAGACCCTGAGTGCGCGCGTCCAGCCCGCCGCGTTGACCGAGCTCCGCCAGGCGCTCAACTCCCCATCCGGTTGGCACGATCTGACCGCCGAGGACGGCACCGTGGCGCTTGACCTCATGCGCGTCATTTACGTGATGGTGGACGACGAGGACCACCGGGTCGGCTTCGGCACGCGATAACCTCGCGTTGCCCCTCGGCGTGGGCGATAGCCGGGCCGTCGGCGACGTGAAGCACCGCGCAGCCGCTATTGCCGCAGCGCACAGCAACGGTCTTCGCCCCGCCCTCGGTGGCGTCGAGCAGGTCACCCGGGCGCACTCCCGCCGCGAACAGCACGCCTGAACCGGCCCGCAGCAAGACGTTGTCGCCCGGATGCGGATTTCCGGGGGTGAGGCGGTCAGCGAGCAGTGCGTAGAAACGCCCGGCCGGCACGAACGCCTCGCTCTCGACGCCGGTGTCGGGGCCGTGGGGCAGGCCTGAGGCGGCCACAAGGAGGTTGCGCCCGGTCGGCGTGACCGCCCAGATGCCGCCGCCGAGTTCATCCGACGCGATCAGGTCGCCGGCGAACCGCCCGAAACTCATCGGCGCCACGGCGATCCCACCCTCGACCCGATGCGCGCTCGCAGTCACCTGCCTGACCGCCCCGTGACAGCTGATCGCGTCGACCGTGCTCCGCCTGCCGCGGGTCGTGACCACAAGCAGCCGGGAGCCGAACGTTCCGGTCTCGTCGAACGCGATGCCGTCGATCAGCCCCGGCGCGGCGATCGAGGCGACGGCCGCACCACTCCGTCTGGGGCAATCGACACGACGCCTCGGGGCTTGCCGAAGCTGATCGCGTACACCGTGCCCGCGCCGTAGCCGCAGCCGGATGAGCGGGGCTGGCCAGCGCTACGTAGGCCTCGAGCCCTGGGTTCGAGTGGTAGGTCGAGGCAAACTCCCGGACGTCGCCGGCGCGCGAGAGCAGCCACAGGCGACCATTGGCCGCCACCACCATCTCGCCGTCAGGCCGCGCCCGACCACGTCGATCGGACTCGACAGGTGAACGTACGGCGTCCAGCGGCGAGTTTGCCGGCGCGCGGCGACCGTCGATGTCCGTGCGACGGCGCCGCCGCAACCGACGGACACAAGCCCACGACCAGGAACGCGAACAGCCGCTTGCAACCAACGACAAGAGTATCACCTTGGCCTTCGAGACCCTGCTGTACGCCACAGACGGTCAGGTGGCGACGATCACGCTGAACCGCCCCGAGCGGCTGAACACGATCGTCCCGCCGATGCCCGACGAGTTCGAGGCGGCGGTGCGCGAGGCCACGCTCGACCCCGAGGTCAAGGTGATCGTGCTCCGCGGCGCGGGGCGGTCGTTCTGCGCCGGCTACGACTTCGGCGGCGGCTTCCATCACTGGGATGACATGGTGACCACCGACGGTCGGTGGGACCCCGGCAAGGACTTCGCCTGGGCCGCGTCGCCGTACGGCCCGACCCAGAAGTTCATGAGCATCTGGCGGACGCCCAAGCCCGTGATCGCCCAGGTCCACGGCTGGTGCGTCGGGGGCGGCAGCGACATGGCGCTGTGCGCCGACCTGATCATCGCCTCCGAGGACGCCCAGATCGGGACGCCCTATTCGCGCATCTGGGGCTGCTACCTGTCGGGCATGTGGCTCTATCGCCTGGGGCTGACCAAGGCCAAGGAACACGCGCTGACCGGCAAGCCCTTGTCCGGCCGTGAGGCCGCTGACGTCGAGTTGATCAACGCCGCCGTGCCGTTCGACCGGCTCGAAGCCGCGGTGGCCGAGCAGGCCGAGCAGCTCGCAAGCATCCCGCTGTCCCAACTCGCGGCGATGAAGCTGGTCGTCAATCAGGCATACGAGAACATGGGACTGCGCGCCGCCCAGACCCTCGGCCCGATCATCGACGGCCTGATGCGCAACACGCCTGACGGGCTCGCCTTCGTGGAGCGCGCTACGACCGCCGGTGTTCGCGCAGCCATCGCCAACCGCGACGCGCCGTTTGGCGACTACAGCGCTGCAAGCGGCGAGCCCCGGCCCGACCCGGCCAACGTCATCCCCTCCTCCCTTCTTTCCTCCTTCCGCTGCTTGTGGTCTGTCACTGTATGTTGTTGTCGACTATCGCCGGGCACATCGTCGAGGTGCAGTCACGAGGTTGGGTCACCGCGTCGACATGCTCGCGCGCGGCGGCTCGAGCTCCTCGCTCTTGACGTCCGGCAGGCGGAGCGCCGCGCTCAGGCTCGTGTCGCGTGCCCGCACGTTGGTCGGGTGTGGGAGACGCAGCTCGGCGGGTTCCGCTCCGGCGTTGGCACGTCGGAGATGAACACGACGTGTGTGGCCGAGCGATCTAGGACGCGAGGTCGCGGCCAGGCCGTTCGCCAGGCGCCGCCGTGGCCGCCCGGCACCCCCCCGGCGGCCTCGCCTCCGGTACCTCGAGATACCTCGCCTCCGAGACGATCACGAGGTCAGGGCGCGCGGCGATCTGTGCCATCGCGCTGGCGCGCCATCCGTGCTCCCGGTACGGCCCTCCGCGCCTGAACCACGCCGCGATGTTCACCTCGGCGCCGGCAGCCGTCCTTGGTCAGGTCCACGAGCCGCCAGTGCTGCTGCCGGCTGATCAGATCCAACGCCGGAACCGACCGGCGTGCGAGTCGCCGAACAGCACCACCGTGGTCCTCGACGTCGTGTCGCCGTACACCACGCTGCTCCGCGCCTGTCCGTTCAGATGGCAGCCGTTCTTGACGATGATCGGCGACGCACCCGCGGCCACCGCCAGCGGCGCTTCGAGGTCCGCAGGCACGTGCTTCGTCCTCGCCCGGCGATGAGGTCGCTCGCAGCTCGGACGGGTTATGCGGCTGCGGCGGCTGGCTGATCAAGCCACCACGATCCCCAGCGCGATGAGCCACCGTGCGCGGCTCATCGCCGGACCCCGGCGTCGGTGACGCCGTGGGAGTGTCGCCGCGATCATCCCGCGACGGGCTCAGTACATCGGGTGCGACCAGCTCACTGCATAATCGCGAGTGGATGCCGTCGACCGGCAGAGCTTTCCGTTCACCTCGCGCTTCTTCCCCTCTCCCTTCTCCCCCCTCCCCCTCCCCCTTCTCTTCCTCCCTCTCCCCCCTCCCTCTTCCCCCTCCCCTCCCTCTCCCTCCCCTCCTCCTTCTCTCTTCTCTCTCCCTCTCCCCCCCTCTCCCCTCCTCCCTTCTCCTCTCTCCCTCTCTCTCACCCCTCTCTACTCTCTTTTCTCTCTCTCTTTCTCTTTTCTTCTGTCGCCTATTCTCCTCCACATTCGGCACAACATATACCTTCCTCACACACTTACCTCTCCCACCCATCTTTTCACTCCTTTCTTCTCTCTCCTTCTCCTCTCTTCTTCTAACCACCTTACTCACACCCTCCCTTTCTCCTCTTATTCTTTCTTTCTCACTCCACTCACCTCTCACACTATTTCTCTCTTCTTTTTCCACTTAACATCACAACTCTCTATCAAATCTTCTTATCATCAACCTACATCATTAATCCTTTCCCGCACAACCAACATCATCCTCACCACCACCTCTCACTCTCCCACCACAACATACACACCTATAGCTCTCTCTACCGAGTGCTCTGTCAACCCACCAGCTCTTTGTTCCACCGCTCATCTAGTGTTTGAGCCGCTACTCACAGCGGTGCACACGAGCTCCACGCGCACCACACGCCATATACTCTCTTCATCTAACCCTAGTTACTCATCGACCAAGAGAGTCATTCCAGCTCTCGCAGCGGGCCGACCCATTATCGAAGTAACTACCGCCAGCACGCTCCGCTCCGCACACACGCACAAGCTCACCCACCCAACCACTTTCTATCTATCCTCTCACCTACCATGCGCGTTTCACGCTCTACCAACTAATCAACTCTAGCATCACAGCACACCTATCCCGACAGCCATACAGTCTCATCTAACTCGACACGCCAAACAGTTCAATACACCAACTACACGGCTCGTCTGGATCTACCATCAGCAGCACAGCTACTCAGCACTCACCACCACCACCACCCCGCCCACCAAAACATCAGTTACGACCCAACCAACACACAGTAGTCGCAACAGCGAACAGCAGCTACCTTCGTCGCTCTTGTTGTCTCTCTATTCCTTCTTTGCTCTTTTTCTATCTCCCCCGGTTAGAGCAGTTTCGTTTACCCTGTTGTTTCTCCCTTTGTAGTGGTATATCTTGCTTTATTCCCAGTTTTGTTCTTTCTCGGACATAGCCTTCGCCGAGCTGTTAGTCCTTGTCTTTTTCTTTCTTCTTAGATATTTGTTTCTTTCTTCCGGTCTCTTGATATAGTCGTCGTTCTTTCTAGCTGGCACCGCTATCGCTATCGTCGTTGCGCTCGCTGTACCGGGCGCGGCGTTGCGGTGCTGCAGCAGCGCGGAGCAGCGAGCCAGGCAGACATCGTGCGTGCGACGTGTTTCTCTCTGACTTCGTTGTCTAGCCTGGTCTCTCAGTTGCTCGTCTAGTTGTTCTTCGTTTATCTCTCTGTCTCGGCGCTCTGGCGCCGTCTCCTGCGGCGGGCGCCCTCCGTCGCTGTTCAGTCTCTAGCCTTCCTCCTTCGGTTTCGTCGGTTTCGATTTCTGTCTCAGTTCGTGCGCGTCGCTATCGCGAACCGCGCCGGTGAGTTTCTGCTCGATTCTCGCAGCGATCGTCTCGAAGTCGCTCACCTGGCCTTTGAGTCTCTGGACTTCGCCGAGTCGATGTTCTGAGTCTCCTCTATCAGGCCGAGCTTGGTTCGGACCGGTTGATCACGCTGCGGCGTGGCCGTCTCCGCGCCGGTGCTCTCCGATTCGCCGGGATACGTCTCTGAGGTGATCTTCCCTAGCTGTTCTTAGCTGAACGTGGCCTACTTCTTCGGTGAGCGTCTGGGCGTACCTGTTCACGTGTGTAACGACGCTAACCTCGGCGCTCTTGCCTAATCTTCCTTCTTCGCTAGGCGCGCCTTGCGCTACTTCTTCTACGTGATGCTGTCCGAGTGTATCGGCGGCGTTGTTATCTTCTACTCTCTCATCTATTCGTGTCTTTCTTTCTCTTCCTTCTAGCTCTTTCACATCTTCTTCTATCCCTTCTGTCAGATCTGCCGCTGCGGCAACCTTTGTTGCCTGGCCACGTCGCCGGCGGCGCCTCGCTCACCGCAGCTCTTCGCCTTATTCACTGTCCTCACATCACCTTCTACTAGCTTATCTCTCTCTCTCACTATTTCGACCCTGTCGCTTTCTGTCTGATCGCCTACGCCTGCGTTTCCGTCGGGCGCGTTCTCGCCGTCATCTGCAGCGTGCTCGATCCCGATCTTGTGATCATCGGCGGCTAGCTCTCTCCTGCCAGCGCGCCGCTGCTTGACAGCGTCCGCAGCTCGCTCGATCGGTGGATCTCTCCCGCATCGGGCCAGTACCCAGTCGCGCTCGGCGAGCTCGGCGCCTAAGCCGAGGTTCTCTGCGCGATCGCGCTCGCGATGAGTCACGCCGCCGACGTAGCTCTCGCGACGGCCTACGGACTGACGGTAGTGAACGCCCCGGCAGTCTCGCCGGCGTCCTAGGGTCCGACGATTGCCGGGCGAGCGACCTGATCTCCTCTCTCCATCTCTATCTATTTTCTCTTTTGTTCTTATCGCCTTCCCCACATCTCCAACTGTATTAACTCTATCTATATCCCAGCCTCTATCATCACCGTTTCTCTTTACCCTAACCATATCAGCATGTGCGAGACCAGCAGCACTTTTACCCCTATGCTCACTCGCTGCAGGCCTCTCCCTATTCCCTGCGCTCGCCCGCGTATCTCTGTCTGCTTCATCTCTTATTGCAACTGCCAGCACTCTGTCTCTCCTTACCACTTATCACCCCTAGCAGTCAGTACAGCGTTATCATCCCGCCGTCCCCTACGCTACCGTGGCCATCAACACGTATACCACGACAAAACCGATCAGTTCCTCCATTATCTAACTGATGCGCCCGATCCGATCTAGCATCCTCCACGCCAGTAACTACCCGTTCATCTCTCCTTTCCATATTACCCCCGATGCCAGGATCCACCCTACCTGCTCAGTTGTCCGAACTCTTTCAGTACTTAAGTTCCTAGCTCTCTCTATCCGATGCCGTTCAGCTGTATCAGCCCTATCATCTATATCTCTTACACTGTCTCCTTCCTTCTCGTTTCCGTGTATATCCTTTCTTACTTCTCAGTCCATCTTCTCACTTTTTACCTCTCTTTACTCGTTGCTTTTATGGTTTCGCGGGCACGTCTGCTAGCGCGAGCTATCCACGATCCTTAGCGTTAACTGCTCTAATTTCTCTGCTGCTTCCTCTACTCGCCCTCTTTCTAGCAGCCATCTCTTCGATTTCTTCATCTATCTTCTCAACAGCATTACTTCTACCGCCTTCATCTCTCCTTCCTCTTACTTTTATCGCCACTCCTCTTCTCCCTATCTTCGCTTTTAGCTCCTCTTCTATCATTATCTCTCACTTCTCTCCCATCTTCCTTTCTTTTTTCTTCTTCTCTCCTTTTCTCTCTCCTCTCTACTTTTCGGCTATAGCTCCGCCATTAACTCTATTCTCGCCTCTATTTCCGCTCCTATCTCTACCCCTTTCTTTATTCTTTTCACTTACTTCATCCACATCTTCTTTTTTCACCTCTTTCAGCATCTCCTTTCCCACTTACTCTTCCATTTTCAGCACTTACACTCTTCTCCTACCTTTCCTCTCTGTCATATCCCCTTAGAACTATTCTCCCACCTCCTATCCTTAGTATTCCTCCTCGGTCAGCCGGCCTTCCTCCCTCAGATGAAAATGCATGAGTACCACCCGCTGATCACTATCAGGTCATACCCATCCACTAACTCACCTAGCTCCTATCTTCATCAAACCCACCATCACATCCACCTCATCCACACTTCTTCATCTAACTCTTTTTTTTTTTTTTTTTTTTTTTTTTTTTTTTTTTTTTTTTTTTTTTTTTTTTTTCCCGGCCGTGAGGAGCGCGTCCACCTCGGCGGCGGTCGGCAACGACGGCTGGGCGCCGGCACGTGCGGCCGCGAGCGCGCCGGCCACGCACGCCCGCTCGAGCGCGGCGCCCCGCTCCCGGCCTTCGAGCAGCGACACGACTAGCGCCCCGCAGAACGCGTCGCCGGCGGCCGTGCCATCGACCGCGTCGACCTTCGGCGGTGTAGCGCGGGCGATCTCGTGTCCGCCCTCGAGCAGCACCGCGCCCTCGGCTCCGAGCGTCAGCGCCACGAGGCCGTCGTACGGGGCGACCTGCTCGTACTCGTAGCGGTTGACGATCATCAGGTCAGGGTCCCTTGGGAGCTCGATCCGGCCGCGCGCCGGCGCGGCGTTCAGGCAGAAGAACCGGGCCTGGGCGCCGGCCACCGCCATCACCTCGAGCGGGATCTCGAGCTGGCACATGACCGCGTCGGCGTCGCCGACCTCGACGTCGGCGGGAGTCAGGCGCCGGTTGGCCCCGGGTGCGACCACGATCACGTTCTCGCCGCTCGCGTCGACGAGGATCAGCGCGACGCCGGTCTCGCCGTCATCGCGCGCCACCGCGCTGGTGTCGATGCCCTCGCGCTCGAGGGAGCGCAGTACGAGATCGTCAGTGCCGATCCGTCCGACGAACCGGACCGTCGCGCCGAGCCGCGCGGCCGCCACCGCCTGGTTGGCCCCTTTGCCGCCGGGGAGGCGCTCGAACACGGCATCGGTGACCGTCTCGCCGGGCCGCGGCAATCGCTCGCAGCGGGCGACGTGGTCGATGTTGGCCGAGCCGACGACGGTGATGCGAGGCGGCACGTCCGGGACACTAACCAGCGTGAGCGAGGCACCACAATTTCCCTATGGCGGTGGCGCAGACGCCCAGGCGGGGCGCAACGGCCTGTCCGCGCGCTTTCGCCGGCACGCCGACGCGCTCGTGCGGTCCGAGCGCTCGCCGCTCTACATCCGCCTGATGCGGTCGGCCGCCGACGACGTCGACGCCGGCGGGATCGTGGCGCGCCTGTTCGCCGGAATCTCGACCCCTCCCGGCTCGGTGCCCCAGCTGCGCCTGGTGGGGGCCCTCCACTACCTGGTCCTGGCCGGGCACGCTCCCGCGCTCGCCGCGTTCTACCCCAGCGCCGGCGGTGAGCGACCGGTCGACGGCGTCTGGCCCGTCGCCGAGGCCGCGATGGAGGAGCAGTTCGATCTGGTCCGCGCGCGCCTCCATCGCACCGTCCAGACCAACGAGCCCGGCCGTTCCGCGGTCCTGTTCGCCGGCCTCCTGTGGCTGACCGATCGCCACCGCCGCCCGATCCGACTGCTCGAGATCGGCGCCAGCGCCGGCCTGAACCTGATCGCCGACCGCTATTCCTACGTCGTCGGCGGGCGCGAGCTCGGCGACCGGGGTTCGCGGCTGCGCTTCGTCGACCCGTGGATGCCACCGCCGCCGATCGACCTCGAAGCGACGGCGTCGGCGCTTCGCATCGTGGCGCGAGCGGGCTGCGATCTGTCGCCGCTCGACCCGACTCAGGACGACGACCGGCTCACGCTCCTCTCCTACATCTGGCCCGACGAGCTTCACCGGATCGAGCGAATGCGCGCGGCGCTGGACGTCGCCGAGCGTGATCGCGTGCCGGTGGCGACGCGGCGCGCGTCCGAGTGGCTGCCTGAGGCGCTCGACGCCGGCAGCGAGGACGAGCTGACCGTGGTGTGGCATTCGGTCATGCGCCAGTACGTCGACTCCGAGGAATGGAACGCGATCGAGCGCGCGCTCGAGGGCTGCCTCGGTGCGGTCAGGCTCAGCATGGAGCCCGCTCTGAACGGGGAGGCGAGGATGCAGTTGACGGTGCACGATCCCGTCGGCGGACCCGGGGTCCCGCTCGCCGAATGCGACGACCATGGGCTCCTGATTCGCTGGGCAACGTAGAGTGCGCCGGCGTGAGGCTGATCGACATCGATCGGGCGGGACTCGTGTTCGCGCGCACCCGCGGCCACAATCCCGGGCTCGAGCGCGCCGCCGCGACGTTCTCGCGCGGAGGTGAGCACGCAGCGTGCTGGCTCGCGCTCGGGCTCGTCGGGGCGCTGGCGTCGGCCGGTCCCGACCGCGCGGCCCGCCGGCGGGCCTGGCTGCGCGGCGTCCGTGTGGTCGCCGCTTCGTACGGGATCAACCAGGCGATCAAGTTCGTCGTCCGCCGGCACCGGCCCGACGTAGACGGGTTGCCGCCCCTCACGCCGGTGGTCACACAGCTCTCCTTTCCGAGCGCCCACGCCACGACCTCGTTCGCGGCCGCCCGCGCTTACCGGCGCCTGGCGCCGGCATGGTTGCTGTACCTGGTCGCCGGCGCGTTCGGGGTCAGCCGCCCGTACCTCGGGGTGCACTATCCGAGCGACGTAGTCGCCGGCGCGGTGCTCGGAAGCGCGGTGGCCGAGCTGTGGACCGGTTGAGGACGGCCGGCTGCCGCGCGGTGGGGCGGGCCCGTCCGTGCCCGCCCCGGCCCGAGCTTGTCGCCCCCTGATCGGCCCCCAGCAAGTCTGCGGTCACGCAGTGCCATCCGGCGCTCGCGCAGCCCCCTTCCGTGACAGCACGAGTGTGACGGGCCGCACGCGCCCCGGCTAAGGAGATGTCTCAGACCGGGCTGGGGAGTTTTCTACCCATCGCCGGCGATGTTCGAGCGTGACTAGACGGGGTGCTGCGTCAGCGCCTCCTCTCGGCGCAGCCGCTCCGCTGCGATGACCGCGTCCCGTCGTGAGTTCACGCCGAGCTTGCGTAGGACGTTCTTGGTATGGCTATACACCGTCATCGGCGAGAGCACCAGCCGGTCGGCGATCCGCTGCGTCGTCGCGCCCTCCCCGAGCAACTCGACGATCTCCCACTCCCGCGTCGTCAGTCGGCTTCGCAGCGGCCGCCAACCCGAGTCGGGAACCTCTCGCAACGCCTCGAGCAGCGCCGGCATCAGCCATTGGGCGACGACCACCTCGCCATCGGCAGCCCGGACCACCAACTCCGTGAGTTCCTCGGGATCGACGTCCCGCCCGATGTGGCCAACGGCCCCGGCCCGCAGGGCAGCGATCACGGTGCCGTGATCGTTGACCGCGGACAGGGTCAGCACTCGCGTCTCCGGGATCGCGCGCAGGAGCGCTCGAATAAGTTCGAGCCCACCTCCCGGGGGCACGACCGCGTCGACGATTGCGACCCCGGGCCGGAAGTAGCGCGCGAGCTCGAGCGCTTCGCGAGCGTTCCCGGCCGCGTGTACCGCGGCGATCCGCTCGCTGTTGCTCAGCGCGAACCGCATCATGCTGCGAGCGAGCCCGTCGGCGTCCGCGATCAACACGCGCAGGCCGCGCCCCGCATCGACCCCCGGCAGCGCCGATGCCGCCGCCAATCGGTTCATCGCCCACCACCTCCTGTGTCCAGGCTCAAGCCGAGCGCCAGCGCTTGGGCCCGCGACCTCGCGACCTCCACGACGTCCGACTGATCTGAATGCTCGGCCCGCTGGTACGCCGCGAGTGCCCGGTGATAATCGGCCCGGCGCTCGAGCAGTATTCCGAGGTTCAACGCCGCGGCCCTGTCCCCGCGCGCGTCGGCGCGCTCGTAGGCCACGAGGGCGTTTACCAGGTCGCCTCGCTGTTCGAGCAGCGCGCCGAGGTTGAATGCTCCGTCGGCGCTCCCCCTCGCGTCCGCGCGCCGGTATGCGGCCTCGGCGCCAGTGAGGTCACCTCGGTTCTCGAGCAGCACGCCGAGGTTGGACGCGCCTACCGCGTCACCGCGCTCATCCGCGGCTCGGTAGGCGCGCTCCGCGCCCGCCATGTCCCCTTGTTCGAGCAGGCTCGCTCCCAGCTCCAGCGAAGGCTTCGCGTTCTCGGACTGCTCGACCTCGGCAGGCCTTTCTTCCGGGGACGGCTCGGCTGCCGTCAATCCGCGTCGCCGTCGATCGATGAGCCAGACGCCACCCGCGAGTGCCGCGAGCACGATCAGACCCGCGAGCACGAGCACCACCGGCCACGAGCTCGTCTTGGGTCGGGCGGCTTGGCGCGTGCTCGGCTGCGACGGCTTCGGATGGATCGCCTGCCGGGGCTTCGGTTGGATCGTCTGCCGGGGCTTCGGGGGCGACACCGTCTTGCGCCGTTTAGGTGTCGTGGGGTGCGTGCTCGGCCGCGACGGGGCCGACACGAGCTTCAGCTCGCGGAAGGTCCGCGTGCCGGCGACCCCGTCGACATGCAGGCCGTGGGCCGCCTGAAAGCGGCGCATCGCGTTTGTGGTCCGCGGTCCGTAGCGACCATCGATCGGTCCGGGTGAGTACCCGTCCGCGCGAAGCTGCCGCTGGAGGCCGCGGACACCGTTTGACGCGGGTCCTGCGTAGCCCGCCCCGGGGAAGAACACGCTCGCCGGCGTGCGCAACGTTGCTTGCGTGATTGGGCCCGCAATCCCGTCCACGCGCAGTCCGTGAGCGCTCTGGAACCGCTCGACGGCACGCTCGGTCCTCGGACCGTAACGCCCGTCGATTGGCCCGGGAGAGTCGCCGATGCTGTTTAGACGGCCCTGCAGGCGTCGTACAGCGACTGCGGTCGGACCGCCGCCGTACCCGCTCCCGAACGCCAGCACGGTCGTGTCGGCTGAGCGAACGGGCACCGCGGACGGATGCGTCGGCTCCGCGTGCCGGGTCGCGGCCGCGGCTAGGGCCGGCTCGGCGGCCATCACGAGAGTGCCCGCCGCCAGCAATATCACTGTGTATTTCGCGGCCGAGACTGCACCGAGCAGGAGCCGTCGCTCAAGGGGCAACTGCCCGTCGAACCGACGCCGCTCCCAAGCGCCGCGGACCGATTCGCCACGCCGCCTGGTCTCAGCCAACGCCCGAAGTGAGCGTGACATGAGTCGTTTCCTCCTTGCTGGAGACCAATACACCCGGGCGCGACGCCCGGCTGCACCTACCTGGGAGACCGACTCGGTCTCAGCCAGGCCGCTCTAGCAGGAGCACAAACGGCTCCGGCGCGCGATCGCGCGCAAACGTCCGCAGGGCGAGCGTTACGCCCGGGACGTACACAACGGTCTGTGAATGGCTCTCCGCCGCGCCCGAGAACCCGCCGGCGGCGCCACCGGTGGCACCCTCGCCACCGTTACCGGGCGCCGCGCCGGTCGGAATCGGCGCCGTGGGACGGGCCGGCTTACGGTCGCGAGCGCCCGTCGATGCGGCGTGTCCGCGTGGGGCCTGGGAGCCGGCCGCTTGCCCTGTCGCGAGCGGGGAGAAATGCTGAGCTCCTCGGCTCCGCGTACGTTCGGCTGCGTGCGACCGTGCCGCGCCGGCGCTGAAGCGTGTCGCCCGATGCGGGGTCGGTATCGCGGTGTGAATCCTAGGCCTCGCGGTCGGCCGTGCGACGATCGCGGAATGTTGGACCGGGGCCGGGGCACCGCGATCGGGTGTCGCGACAGCCTGGTCCGTGGTCGCGACGGCGTGAGGCGACGCCGCGACGTCCTGGGCGACGCTCGCCGCCGGCGCGTGCGTCTGCGAGTTGGTGCCGGTTGGCCGCGGCGCAACCGTGCTGCGGGCCGGCGCGGTCATCGACGGAGCCGCCGGAGCACCCTCGATCGACCGAGTCAGTGGGGCGACTGCAGTCGCGACCGGCGCTACCGCGGTCGCCACCGTCTGCGCCACCGGGGCCGCCGCGTTCGCCACCGTCTGCGTGATCGGGGCCAGAGCCTTCGTCACCGGCGCCGCGGTCGTCGCCACCGTCTGCACCACCGGTGCCGCGGCGTTCGCCACCGTCTGCACCACCGGAGCCGCGGTCTTCGCGACCGTCTGCACCACCGGCGCCGCGGCCGAGGTCACCGTCTGCACCACCGGAGCCGCGGTCTTCGCCACCGTCTGCACCACCGGAGCCGCGGTCTTGGCCACCGTCTGCACCACCGGAGCCGCGGTCTTCGCGACCGTCTGCACCACCGGCGCCGCGGCCGAGGTCACCGTCTGCGCCACCGGAGCCGCGGTCTTGGCGACCGTCTGCACGACCGGCGCCGTGACCTTGGCGACTGTCTGCGCGACCGGAGCCGCGGCCTTCGCCACCGGCGCCGCGGTCTTCGCCACCGTCTGCGCCACCGGAGCCGCAGCCTTCGCCACCGGCGCCGCGGCCTTCGCGACCGTCGGCGCCACCGGCACCGCCACCGCCTGCGTCGTCGAGTTGGCCACACCCGCTACCGGCGAAGCGGCGGGTGTGGCTTGGACCCCCGGCGCCTCGGCGAGGGCGACACTCGCCACCGCGCTCGAGGCGATGCTCTGAACGGTGCCCGAACCGGAGGATGGGACGAGGCCGGCGCACGCGACACCGATCGGACCCACGACCATCGTGGTCGCAGCAGCGAGCAGCACCGCGCACGCCTTCACGAAGAGCCGCGCCATGGTCCTACTGGGCTCCGCGGTCACGGGGGTCGACTGTCTCCATCCAATCCTCTCCTCGGGGCACAGCTGGAGTTACCCAAGGTGCCCAAGCGATCAGGAAGATCGCCAGTAGTTAGCTATCCCTCTCGACGCCTCCTCAAACGCTACCTATTCGGGTAGTTCTGGCCACCGCGGGACCGCGACGCGCGCTCGCGCCGCTGACGCGTACATTCCGACCCGTGTCAGAGCACCATCACGCCGAGCATGGGCGAACACTCGCGGGGGTCCGCGCATGAAGGTCGGGATCGTCGGCATGCCGAACGCAGGCAAGTCGTCGCTGTTCAGCGCGCTCACCGGGGTCGCCGCCGAGGCTGCGAACTACCCGTTCACGACGATCGAGCCGAACATCGCGGTGGTCCCGGTCAACGACGAGCGCCTCGACGCGGTGGCCGACACCGTGAGGGCGTCGAAGATCGTCCCCGACACGATCGCGTTCCACGACATCGCCGGGCTGGTCGCGGGCGCCCACCGCGGCGAGGGCCTCGGCAACCAGTTCCTCGCCAACATCCGCGAGACCGATGCGATCGTCCACGTCGTGCGAGTCCACAACGATCCGAACGTCGTCCATCCCGAGGGACGGGTCGACCCGCTCGCCGACATCGAGACGATCGAGACCGAGCTGATCTACGCCGATCTCGAGCAGGCCGAGCGGCGCCTGGACCGCGTCTCGAAGACCGCCAAGAGCGGCGACCGACGTGCGATCGCCGAGGCCGACTGGCTGCGCCGGCTGGTCGAGGCCCTGCAATCCGGGAAGCCGGCGCGAACCGTGCCGCCGCCGGCCGACGCCCCCGACGCCATGACGCTGCTCTCACCGCTCACGGCCAAGCCGGTGCTGTTCGTCGCGAACGTCGACGAGGGCGCGAGCGAGGTCCCGCCGGCAATCCTCGAGCACGCCCGCGCCCAGGGCGCCGAGGCCGTCGCGATCTCCGCGCGCCTCGACGCCGAGCTCGCCGAGCTCGACCCCGAGGAGGCGGCGATGATGCGCGAGGAACTGGGCGTCGCACATTCCGGGCTCGAGACCGTGGTGCGAGGCGCGTTCTCGCTGCTGCACCTGATCGCGTTCTTCACCGCCGGCGAGGACAAGCCGGCCCAGTCCTGGCACCTACGCAACGGCCTATCGGTCTGGCACGCCGCGGGGATGATCCACTCCGACATCCAGCGCGGGTTCGTCCGCGCGGAGGTCGTTTCGTGGGACGAGCTCGTCGCGGCCGGCGGGTATGCCGGCGCGCGCGATCGCGGCACGCTTCGGTTGGAGGGGCGCGATTACGCCGTCCAGGACGGCGACGTGATCACGGTCCGCTTCACGCCCTAGCACGACCGACCGCATCGTCACATGACACTCGTCGCCGGTCCCGGTTCGAGTGCGCACAGACCGTTGCCATACCGGAACGAATATGCATTCGGCCCGCGCGCGGTGTCGAGTGATCGGTTATCGGTCCCGGATCGTCACAGCTCGCTGACGTCACCGGCGTCGTCGAGCCGCTGGGCCAGCTGCCGCAAACCGAGGGCCCGCGCAGCCGTCGGCGCCGCTGCGGAGGTCCGTCGCGCGATCGGCCGGCCGGTCCACAGAGACCGTCCGAAGCGTCGCGATGTCCCGGAACGCGCGCAACTGCCGAGCCGAGTCCCTCAACGCAGAAGCCACCCGCGGCTTCTCACCGGAAGCGCCGGCGATGGCGCCGTCGAGCGACCCGTACTTCTCGAGCAGCGTCGCCGCGGTCTTGGGCCCGATCCCCGGCGCGCCCGGCAGCCCGTCCGACGGATCGCCGCGTAGCGCGATGAAGTCCGGCACGAGCTCCGGCCCGACCCCGTAGCGCTTGCGGACCTCGGCCGGGTCGACCTCGGTAAAGCCCGTGATCCCCGACTTCAGGAACATGACCGACACCGCGTCAGACACGCACTGGTACATGTCGCGATCGCCGGTCACGATCAGCGTCCGCCCCCCGGCGTCCGACTCGACCGCGGCCAGCGACCCGAGCAGGTCGTCCGCCTCGACGTCCGGAGACGACGAGACGTCCCACCCAAACGCCGAGAACAACGAAGGCGCGTGCGAGAACTGCCAGGCGAGCGCCTCGGGGACCTCGGGACGGTCGGCGTGGTATGCGGGGAACAGTTCGACCCGGTACGGAGCCGCCTCGGCGCCGAAGCACATCACGATCGCGCGCGGCCCGAAGTCCGCGGCACCTCTCAACAGAAGGTTGACCGCGCCGAGCAGCGCGTTGACCGGCTTCCCATCGAGCCCGAGGATCGTGTCGGGCAGCGCGTAGAACGACCGGTAGAGCACATACGGCGCGTCGACGGCAATCAGCGGTCCGGGCATCCGACGCCCGAGCGTAGCGATCGAGCGGCCGCTAATGAACGACGACCGAGGGCCCGGCGAGGCCTCGGTACACGACGCGATACACGCCCGCGGACGCCAGACGAACCGAATACGAACCGCGGCGACCGAGGTGTACGACGGCGCTCCGGTGCCAACGAGCCCCGACCCGGACCTCCAAAGTCGCGTGGGTGCCCTTGCCAGCGGGGAACACCGCCCCGCTCAGCGTCTGCGAGGCGTTGTCCATGTGCCCGAACGCGCTCTCCATCTGCGAGACGATCGCGAGATTGTTGGTGACGATGTGCGGCGCGGCTGCCGGCGTCGGGCTTGCGGTCGACGAGATCGTCGTGAACGCCGCCCACGTGCTGAGTAGCCCAAACGCGCCCTCGAGCTGACTGCCGGTGACCGAAACGGTTCCGCCGGTGCCGATCACGTTCGCGGACATGATCCGGGGCGACGCGCCCGTCTTCGTGACCTTGATCCCGACGAGCTTGCCCTTGACGAGCTTGCCGAGGTCCTTGGTGGCGGTGGCCAGGCTCATCTGCCTCGTCCAGTGGTGATAGGGATCGCCGCCGGCGCCGTCGTAGGGATCGGGCACTCCCCGCAGCCACGGATCCGGGGTCGCGCCCGGCCACGCGTCCTCGACGTTCTCGGTGTACCCCCCGGAGCTCGCGAAGAAGTACGTGACGGCCGGGGCCCCGTTGTAGGTCACGATCTGGCCTGACGTGGCGGCGACCGCGGCGTCCGTGGCAGCCGTCTCGGCAGCAACGCCCCGGTACATCTGCGAGCGGGTGTCCGGATAAAGGTTGTAGAAGCCCCCGGAGACGTCCGTCGTGATCGCGTACGTCCTCGCCGCGACCGCCTGCGCGTCAAGCGCCTGGGCCGACCACGTCGAAGGCATCTCGGCGGCGACCACGCCCTGCACGTAGTCGTCGAGCCCGACGACGTTGACCGTGTAGATGCCGCCCGAACCGTTGGGCCGAAACTCGAGCGAACCGCGATAAGCACCCAGCCCGGCCAGGCTCAGAGGACCCGGACCAACGGCCGTCAGTGGCGCCGAAAACGTCCCCACCGGCTTCCCGGAGGACTGGTTGACGATCTTCAAGGACCCATTGGCGAGCGGTACGACGTCGTACGTGAGGCTCGGATTCAGAGACTTGTTGCCGATGTGAGTCGCGCCGGCAAACGCCGCCGAGCCGCTCCCGAGCAGCACCCGGACGGTCTGGGCGGGGTTCGTCTTGCCGAGCGCCGTCCCCGAGTAGTAGTGGGCGAGGATCTGCTGGTAGGTCCAGCCGTGCAGCGCGTAGCCGTCGGCGCCGTACTGGCTCATCCCGATGCCGTGCCCGTACCCGCCACCGCTCACATAGAGAGTGGTCGTAGGGGTGCTTGCCGCGAACGCCGGACCGGCAAGGGCCAGCGTCGCCGCCATCGACAGGCCCACTGCCAGTGCGCGCATCTTCAGAACAGGACACATAACACGAAGCCGCGTTGCGGCGTGTGCCCATGTTGGTTTCGTTATATAGGGTCTTGATATGAGCGAGCGCAAAGCTTCTGAAGTTTTCGTCGAGTGCCTGGAGGCGGAAGGGGTTCGGTACGTGTTCGGGATCCCGGGCGAGGAGACGCTTGACCTGAACGAGTCGCTGGCGGACTCGACGGTCGAGTTCATCCCCGTCCGCCACGAGCAGGGCGGGGCGTATATGGCCGACGCCTACGGCCGGCTAACCGGCCGGGCGGGCGTCTGTCTGGGGACCCTCGGCCCAGGAGCGACGAACCTGGTCACAGCGGTGGCCGACGCATTCCTGGATCGCGCTCCTCTCGTCGCTCTGACCGGTCAGTCGGACATCGAGCGCATGCACAAGGAATCGCACCAGTACATAGATCTCATCGGCATCATGCGGCCGATCGTTAAATGGAACGCCCGCGTTGCAAGCCCGGAGATCATCCCCGAGGTCGTGCGCAAGGCGTTCGCGGTGGCCGAATCCGAGAAGCCCGGCGCGACCCATCTCGAGCTCCCCGAGGACGTGATGCAACGGCCGCTCGACGCCTCGCCGATCCCTCGGCACGCCCCGGTCCAGCCCGAGCCGGGCGGCAGGGAGCTCCAGCGTGCGGCCGACATGATCGACGCCGCCCGCAACCCGCTCGCGCTCGCCGGCAACGGCGCGGTCCGCGGCCACGCGGCGCGCGCGCTCCGGGCGTTCGTCCACAACACCGGGATCCCGGTCGCCGAGACGTTCATGGCCAAGGGCCTCGTCGACTACGAGGATCCCAAGGCGCTCGGCACCGTCGGGCTCCAGACGCGCGATTACGAGATGGCCGGGTTCGACGACGCCGACCTCGTGATCGCGATCGGCTATGACCTCGTCGAGCACTCCCCCAAGCACTGGAACCCCCGCCGCGACAAGCAGATCATCATGATCGACAGCGTCGCCGCCGAGGTCGATCAGAACTTCGTCCCCGACGTCGAGTTGATCGGCGACATCGCGCACGTGCTCGCGCGGCTCGCCGCCGGCTGCACGCGGAGCCAGACCACCGCCGGCACCAGCCGCCTGCACGAGGTCGTGATGGGCGCGCTCAACGACGCGCGCGACGACGACCACTTCCCGATGCGGCCGCCGCGAGTGCTGTGGGACATCCGCGAGGCGCTCGGCCCCGACGACATCCTGGTCTCGGACGTCGGCTTGCACAAGCTGTGGATCGGGCGGATGTTCCCCGCGCACGAGCCCGGCACCGTCTTGATCGCCAACGGCCTCGCCGGGATGGGCTTCGCGCTCCCGACCGCGATCGGGGCCAAGCTCGTGTACCCGGATCGCAAGGTGATCGCGGTCAGCGGCGACGGCGGCTTCCTGATGAACATGCAGGAGCTCGAGACCGCCCGCCGCCTCGGCACCGCGGTCGTGAACATCGTCTGGGAGAACGCCCAGTTCGGCTCGATCGTGTGGAAGCAGGACAAGAAGTTCGGCCGCCACTTCGGAGTCGACTTCGGGAACCCGGACTTCGTCAAGCTGGCCGAGGCGTTCGGGCTGCCGGCGTGGCGATGCTCGAACGCCGACGACTTCCCTCGGCTGCTGGCGGACGCGCTCGCGAAGGACATGCCGTCGCTGATCGTCGTCCCGATCGACTACTCGATCGACGTCGCCATCTCCGAGACGCTCGGCGCCGAGACCGTCGCCACCTGAGCCCGGCGCTCTGCCCGGGGCAACCCGATGCTCGCCACCGCGCCGGCGAGCGACAACCCCGCCGCCACCGCGATCGCTGTCGTGAACCCGTCGCTGAACAACTGCGGCGACGTGTAGCCGCCCGAGCCGGTGAACACCGCCACCAGCGTGGCGATCCCGAACACCCCGCCGAGCTGGCGCAGCATGTTGAACGTCCCCGATGCCTTGCCGATGCTCTGGGGCGGCACCGAGCTCACGACCGCGTTCTGGAGCGCCGGCATCGCCATCGACACGCCGCACCCCGCGATCACGAGTGGAGCCACCAGCCGCCAGTAGTCGACGTCGGGTCCCGCGATCAGCGCGATCCACCCCATCCCGGCCGCCTGGAGCAGCAGCCCGGCGACCGCGAACGGCCGCTCGCCGACGCGCGAGATCCGGGCACCTGTGATCGGGGCCACGATGAACAGGGTGGCCGTCCACGGCAGCAGCCTGATGCCGGCGTCGAGCGGGCCGTGGTGCTGGGCGACCTGGAGGAACTGCGCCATGAAGAACACCGCGCCGTACAGCGCGGTGCACATGAAGAAGATGCTGGCGTTGCCCGATGAGAACGGGCGCGAGGCGAACAGCCCCATCGGCAGCATCGGCGCCGCCGTCCGGCGCTCCCACACCACGAACACGACCGCCAGCAGCGCGCCCACGGCCAGCGCGGCGATCACTTCGACGCTGCCCCACCCGGCCGAGTTTCCCCGGACGAGCCCCCACACGAGCCCGAGCGCGGCGCCCGTGACCAGCGCCAGCCCGACGACGTCCGGGGCGCTCCGCGGACCGTAGCTCTCATCGACGCGGCGGAGCACGACCGGAATCGTCAGCAGCCCGATCGGGACGTTGATCCAGAAGATCCACTGCCACGCGATTCCCTGCGTGATCGCGCCGCCGATCACCGGACCGCCGAGCACCGCGAGTCCGGTGATGCCGCTGAAGATCCCGAGCGCGCGCGCCCGCTGCAGCGCCGGGTAAGCCGCGGTCAGCAGCGTCATCCCAAGTGGCATCACCAGCGCCGCCCCGACGCCCTGGACGGCACGCGCCGCGATCAAAAGACCAACGTTGGGCGCGAGCGCGCACGCGGCCGACGCGACCGAGAAGATCGCGAGCCCGGCAGCGAACAGCCGACGGCGCCCAAACCGGTCGCCGAGCACGGCGCCGGTCATCAGCAACACCGCAAAGCTCAGCGTGTAGGCGTTCACCGTCCACTCGAGCTCCTCAATCGAGGCGCCCAGGTGGACCCGGATCGTCGGGAGCGCCGTCGTCACCACCAGCGCGTCGAGCGCCACCATCAGCGACGCCACCGACGCGACTATCAGCACCCATATGGGTCCTCTGCGCATGTTGTCCTCCTCACGATTGGCTGTGTCGTGATTTGAGACCCGGCCCCACACGCAAATTGACCGATGAATTTCGGACGGTCGGGGTGTCTTGTTCACCAATGCCCCGTGATACGACCCCGGCCGCTGGCACGATCCGACCATGACCACGAGCACGCTGGCCAAGGCCCGCGACGGCGACGAGCAGGCGTTCCGCGACCTGACCGATCGGCACCGGCGGGAGCTACAGGTCCATTGCTACCGGATCCTCGGCTCCGTGCAGGACGCCGAGGACGCGCTGCAGGAGACCCTGTTGGCGGCCTGGCGCGGGCTTGACGGCTTCCAGCAGCGGTCCTCGCTGCGCGTCTGGCTCTACACGATCGCGACCAACCGGTGCCTGAACACGCTTCGGGACGGCGCCCGCCGGCCGCAGGAGGAGCGACCACTGTCCTTCCAGCCCCCCGAGCCGACTCGCTATGGCGAGCTCGCGTGGCTCGAGCCGTACCCGGATGCGCTGCTCGAGGGCCTGCCGGACGCCGCTCCCGGGCCCGAAGCCCGCTACGAGGCGCGTGAGACGGTCGCGCTCGCGTTCGTGACCGCGCTCCAGCGGCTGCCCCCGCGGCAGCGGGCGGCGATCGTCCTCAAGGACGTGCTCGGATTCCGAGCCGCCGAGGTCGCCACCATGCTCGAGACGACCGAGACCTCGGTCAACAGCGCCCTACAGAGGGCGCGGGCGACGCTCGATGCCCAGGCGCCGCCCAGCCGCGAGCGCGCGCCGCTACCGCGCTCGGCCGGCGAGCGCGAGCTCGTCGGGCGATTCGCGGACGCGTTCGAGAACGGCCAGGTCGACCAGATCGTCGCGCTGCTGACCGACGACGCCTGGGTCACGATGCCGCCCGAGCCGTTCGAGTACCAGGGCCGCGCGGCGATCGACGATTTCTTCAGACAAGCGTTCGCGGCGCGCGCGGATCGCACCGACCGGCTCGTGCCGACCCGGGCGAACGGACAGCCGGCGTTCGGCCACTACATCGGCGACGCCCACGCGCCCGTGGTCCGGGGCGTGGGCGTGATCGTGCTGTCGCTCGAGGGCGACCGGATCGCGCACCTCACCCGGTTCGGGGGCAGCGCCCTGCTTTCCCGCTTCGGGCTTCCGCGAACTCTGCCGCTATAACCGCTACAGGTTGCCCTGCGCCATCTTGCGCAGGTCCATCGCCTGGTCGTAGGTCTCCGCGTCGACGCCGAGTTCGAGCGCTACGTCGCGCAGGGCGCGGCCAGAGCTGGCCGCCTCCTTGACGATCTCGGCCCCCTTGTCGTACCCGATGTACGGGTTGAGCGCGGTCGCGGCCGCGAGCGTCATCTCGGCCGAGCGGCGGCAGCCCTCCTCGTTGACCTTGATCCCGTCGACGCACTTCTCCGCGAGGATGCGCGAGGCGTTCGTCAGGAGCTTGATCGAGTCGAGCAGGTTGCGCGCGATCAGCGGCACCCGGACGTTCAGCTCGAAGTTGCCTTGGGAGCCCGCCATCGTGATCGTGGTGTCGTTGCCGATCACCTGCGCGGAGACCTGCAGCACAACCTCCGGGATCACCGGGTTGACCTTGCCGGGCATGATCGAGGAGCCCTTCTGGAGCTCGGGGAGAAAGATCTCGCCGATCCCGGCGCGCGGTCCCGAGCCAAGCCAGGCGAGGTCGTTCGCGATCTTGGTCAACGAGACCGCGAGGACCTTCAAAGCGCCCGACAACTCGACGAGCGCGTCCCGGTTGCCCTGCGCCTCAAACGGATCCTCGGGCGTTCGGATCTCGAGCCCGGTGGCGTCGATCAGCCGAGCGCGGACACGAGCGGCGAATTCGGGGTGGGTGTTCAGCCCGGTGCCGGTCGCGGTCCCGCCGAGCGGGATCTGGCCGACCTGCGGCAGCGCGTTCGAGATCCGCCGCGCGCCGAGCCGCACCTGCGCGGCGTACCCGGAGAACTCCTGCCCGAGCGTCACCGGGACCGCGTCCATCAGGTGGGTCCGCCCGGACTTGACGATGTCCTTGAACTCGGTCGCCTTGCCCTGGAACGAGGCCTCGAGTTGCTCGAGCACCGGCAGTAAGTCGTTGCTGGCCGTGTCGAGGGCGGCGAGGTGGACCGCCGACGGAAACACGTCGTTCGAGGACTGGCCCATGTTGACGTCATCGTTGGCGTGGACGCCCTCGCCGGCCAGGTTCGCGATCACTTCGTTCGCGTTCATGTTCGACGAGGTCCCGGAGCCCGTCTGGAACACGTCGATCGGGAACTGGTCGTCGAACTCGCCCTCGGCGATCCGGTCGCCGGCGGCCGCGATCCGCGACGCCTTGTCCTCGTCGAGCAATCCCAGTTCGGCGTTGACGCGCGCCGCCGCGCCCTTGATCCGCCCGAGCCAGCGGACCACGGGCACCGGGATGTGCTCGCCCGAGACCGGGAAGTTGGCCACGGCCTTGGTGGTCTCCCCGCCCCACAGCTGCTCGTGTTCCTGTACGCCCATTTCAAGGTCCTTTCCCAGTTTCAGGTCTTGAGTTGAGGCTACCGCGCGGACGGTGAGGCCAGCAGCCCGCGCGCGGCTTCTACGTCCTCGCCGAAGGCGCGGTCCTCCAGACCGTTCGGCAGCACCTCGGTGGCGGCCTCGAACAGCGCCTGGACGCCCGCGCCCCTGGGCACGCGGCGCTTGGCGCGGAGCGCCCGGACCGTGACGACCAACTCGGTCGCGACGAGCACGGTCATGGCCTGGAGCACCTCGTCCGTACGAACCGCCGCCGTCGCCGCGAGGCTTGCGTGGGACTCCACCCCGAGCGATGCCCACACGCTCTGGGCGGCCATCGGCGCCGCCAGCGAGCGCGCCTCCGCGGCTGCCGCGTGCGCGGTGTACTCGAGCATCATGTGGCCCGAGTCCGGCCCGGGGTCGTGAGCGAGGAACGGGTTTAACCCGCTCATTCGCGGATCGAGCATCGCGCTGACCCGGCCCGCGATCAGCGACGCCGAGTGCGCGAACGCCGCCCGCAGCCCGTCGAGCGCGGCCCCGAGTTCGGCGGCGTGGAAGTTGCCGGTCGGGAACGCGCGGCCCTCGTGGATCAGCGCGTTCTCGGGACGCGCGTTGAGCTCGCGCGCGAGCACGTCATCGAGCGCGCTCAGCGCGTCGTTGGCGACGCCGTCGACCTGCGGCAGCACGCGGAACGGGTACGGGTCCTGGACGAGCCGGTCCGGCGCGTGCGGGTCGAACGGCGCGCCGGCGAGCAACTCCCGCATTCGCGTGGCCACCGCCGCCTGCCCCCGGGCGCCGCGGCCCGCCTGGACGCGCGCGTCGAGCACGACCGGATCGGCGTCGAGCGCCTCGAACGACAGCGCCGCGACCTCGAGCCAGTGCTCGTGGATCGCCCGCGCGTCGACGGCCAGGAGCGCGGCGTGGCCGGCGGTCATCGCGTTCGAGCTCATGAACCCGAGCGCGTCGCGCAGGCCGAGCCGGATCGGCTCCTCCGGGGCTCGCGCGTCGACGAGCTCGCCGTCGCGCCACACCTTGCCCTCGCCGAGCAGCACCAGCGCGATCTCCGCGAGCCCCGGGAGATCGCCGGTGCCGAGCGAGCCGAGCTCGCGCGTGAGTGGGACGACGCCGGCGTTCAGCGCGGCGATCAGCGCGTCGAGCAGCGCGGGGGCCACGCCCGCGCCGCCGGCCCCAAGTTGGTTGGCGCGCACGACCATGCCGGCCCGAACCTGCTCGGCGTTCAGCGGACGGCCGGCGCTGACCGCGTGGCTGCGGAGCAGGTTCCATTGGAAGCGCTCGCGATCGGCGTAGCCGATCGAGCGATCGCGCAGGGCGCCGACGCCGGTGGTGGCGCCGTACAGGGCCTCCCCGCGCTCGAGCATCGCCGCGATCGCCGCGTGAGCAGCCTGGTTGCGCCCCCGTGCTGCCGGCGCCAACTCCACACGCTCGCCCCGCCGCGCCACGGCCGCGACGCTTTGCGGCGTCAGCGTCTCGCCATCGATCACGATCGACGGCACGGTTAGCATCGGCTCCCGTGGCTGCTGCGAGCGACACCGCGACGATTCCGCCCCGCGCCGGGCTGCTGACCCGGACGCCGTCGGGCGTGCTCGTGGTCGGCGCGATCTCGTCGGTCCAGTTCGGCTCGGCGATCGCGGCCACGTTGTTCGCGCAAATCGGGCCGGCGGGCGCGGTGTCGCTGCGGCTCGTGTTCGGGACGATCATCCTGCTCGCGTTGTCGCGGCCGCACCTGCGACTGCGCCAATACACGCGTTACCAGTTGGTCCTGGCGCTCGTGTTCGGCCTCGTGCTCGGGTGCATGAACCTGAGCTTCTACAGCGCGCTGCACCGGATCCCGCTGGGGATCGCGGTCACGCTCGAGTTCGTCGGGCCCCTGACCGTCGCCGTCGCGGGGTCGCGGCGGCCGATCGACCTGGTGTGGGTGGCGATCGCCGCGACCGGGATCATCGCGCTCACCCAGGGCGACACCCAGCACCTGAACCCGGTGGGCGTCGGTCTCGCGCTGCTGGCCGGCGCCCTGTGGGGCACGTACATCATCGTCAACGCTCGGGTGGGACGGGCGTTTGAGGGCGGGCTCGGTCTCGCACTCGCGATGTGCGTGGCGTCGGTCGTGATTCTCCCGTTCGGGATCGCCCAGGGCGGCTCGCACCTGCTCGAGCCGCGCTCGCTCGCGCTCGGGGCCGCGGTCGGGCTGCTGTCCTCGGCGATCCCCTACTCGTGCGAGATCGAAGCGCTGCGGCGCATCCGCCCGTCGGTGTTCGGCGTGTTGATGAGCATCGAGCCCGCGATGGCGGCGCTCGCCGGGTTCATCGTGTTGGGGCAGAGCCTGAGCGCCCGGACGCTGCTGGGAATGGGGCTGGTGGTGGTCGCTTCGGTGGGAGCGGCGCGTCGCACCCGCGAGGCGCCAGTTGCCGTCTAGTGACAAGGCATTTCATTCTACGGTAAAGTCCGGTGCCGAGATGTCAGAGACCGGGACCCGCACCGTCGAACGCGCGCTGACGCTGCTGGCGGCGGTCGCCGAGGACGGGGGCACGCTCAGCCAGCTCGCGCGCGCGGCCGAGTTGTCGCCGAGCACCGCCTCGCGGCTGCTGGCGACCTTGGCCGGGCAGGAGCTCGTCCGGCGCGACGAATACGGGCGCTATGGCCCGGGCACGCGCCTGCGCCAGCTCGCGGCGGTGGCGCTGCGCTCAGATCCGGTCTACGAGCTCGCCGGTCCGCACCTGGCGGAGCTCGCGCGCGAGACCGGCGAGACCGCGAACCTCGCGGTCCCCGCCGACGATCGGCAGGTCGTGTACCTGCGCCAGGCCGCCGGCCCGAAACTGGTCCAGACCGCGAGCTGGGCGGGGCGCACGATCCCCCGCCGCGGGACCGCGCTCGGCGCCGCGCTGCGCGGTGCGGTCGGCGACGGCGGTTACGTCGCGCGCGCCGGCGCGGTGGAGCCCGACGTGACCTCGATCGCCGCTCCCGTGTACGGGCCCGACGGCAAGATCGCGGCGGCGCTGAGCGTACTCGCGCCGAACTACCGGGTCTCGCCGGCGCGGATCGATGCCTGTGGCCGCGCGGTCGCCGCTCACGCCGCCGAGTTGTCGCAGAGCCTCGGGGCCCCGGTGCGGGCGGTGGCGGCATGAGCACCTCGACCCTACGTTGCAAGGGCTGGCAGCAGGAGGCCGCGCTGCGCATGCTCGAGAACAACCTGCACCCCGACGTCGCCGAAAATCCCTCCGAGCTGGTCGTGTATGGCGGCATCGGCAAGGCGGCGCGCAACTGGCCGAGCTACCACGCGATCGTCCGCGAGCTCGAGCGATTGGGCGACGAGGAGACGCTGCTCGTGCAGTCGGGCAAGCCGGTAGCGGTGTTCGAGACCCACGAGGCCGCCCCACGCGTGCTGATCGCCAACTCGAACCTGGTCCCGGACTGGGCCAACTGGGACGAGTTTCGGCGGCTCGACGCGGCCGGGCTGATGATGTACGGGCAGATGACGGCGGGCTCCTGGATCTACATCGGGAGTCAGGGAATCCTGCAAGGCACGTACGAGACATTCGCGGCCGCCGCCCGCAAGCGGTTCGACGGTTCTTTGGTCGGCCGACTCGTGGTCACTGCGGGACTTGGCGGCATGGGCGGCGCCCAGCCGCTGTCGATCACGATGCTCGGCGGGACGGCGCTGTGCGTTGAGGTGGACCTGCAGCGGATCGAACGGCGGATCCAGACGGGCTATCTCGACGAGCGCGCCGCCGATCTCGACGACGCGCTGACCCGTTTGGAGGCGGCGCGGCGGGAGGGGCGCGCGCTGTCGATCGGCCTCGCCGGCAACGCCGCCGAGGTCGTGCCCGAGCTGGTCCGGCGCGGCGTGCGCGTCGACATCGTCACCGACCAGACGTCCGCCCACGATCCCCTGAACGGATACATCCCTGCCGGCCTCACCCTCGAACAAGCCGAGGTCCTGCGCCAGAGCGATCCCGACGAGTACCTGCGCCGGGTGGGTGAGAGCGCCGTCACGCACGTCGGGGCGATTCGAGACCTGGCCGCGGCCGGAGCAGAGGCGTTCGACTACGGCAACGCGCTTCGCGGGCTCGCGTTCGAGAGCGGGGACAAGGATGCGTTCAGCTACCCCGGGTTCGTCCCGGCGTACGTGCGGCCGTTGTTCTGCGAGGGCAAGGGGCCGTTCCGCTGGGTCGCGCTGTCAGGCGATCCAGCCGACATCCACGCCACCGACCGCGCGATCCTCGACCTGTTCGGAGATCAGGAGCACATCGCGCGGTGGATCAAGCTCGCCTCCGAGCGCGTGCACTTCCAGGGCCTGCCGGCGCGGATCTGCTGGCTCGGCTACGGCGAGCGGCACCTGGCCGGATTGCGCTTCAACGAGATGGTTGCCTCGGGCGAGTTGAAGGCGCCGATCGTGATCGGGCGCGACCACCTCGACGCCGGCTCGGTCGCCTCGCCCCAGCGCGAGACCGAGTCGATGGCCGACACGTCGGACGCGGTCGCCGACTGGCCACTCCTCAACGCGCTGATCAACACGGCGTGCGGGGCGAGCTGGGTCTCGATCCACCACGGTGGTGGCGTCGGCATGGGCAAGTCGATCCACGCCGGCCAGGTGTGCGTCGCCGACGGCACCGAACTGGCCGGGCGCCGGATCGAGCGCGTTCTCAAGGCGGACCCCGGCATGGGCATCGTCCGCCACGTCGACGCCGGCTACGACCTCGCGGTGTCGGCCGCTCGGGACCACGGGCTGCGGATCCCGATGCTCGAGTCGTCGGAGTGACGTCCCGGCGGGTGACGACCTCGTTCGACAACGCCGCACAGGTCCTCACGCCACCCGAGCCGGGCGTGCCCTACCTGCGATCAAACCGCGCGAACGAACTCGCCCTCGAACCCGGCGGGATCACGGTCGAACACGGCCGAATCACGGCATTACAACCCACAACGGACGCGAACATCCACGTCGACGCCACCGGATGCGCGCTGCTCCCCGGCCTCGTCGACTGCCACACGCACCTGCCGTTCGCGGGCTGGCGCGCCCGGGAGTACGAGCAGAAGGTCACCGGCGTCCCGTACGAGGAGATCGCGCGCGCCGGCGGCGGGATCAGGTCCTCGGCGAGAGCCCTGCGAGAAACGCCCGACGAGACCGTGCTCGCCCAGGCCCAGGAGCTCGCCGGCGAGATGCTCCGCTCGGGCACGACCACATTCGAGTGCAAGTCGGGCTACGGCCTCTCGACCGCCGGCGAGCTGCGCGCGCTCCAGCTGGCCACCGAGCTGAGCCAGATCGTCTCGCAACACACGACCCGGACCGGGCTGCTCGCCCACGCCGTCCCCGACGGCTACACGACCACCACCTGGATGGACGAGGTCGAGCAGATGCTCCCGGAAGCACTCGAGCACGTGAGCGCTCTCGACATCTTCGTCGAGTCGATCGCGTTCGGTCTCGACGACCTCGACCGGATGGGGGGGCTCGCGACGGAGAACGGCGTACGCCTCCGCGCCCACGTCGAGCAGTTCACGACGATGCGCTCGGTTCCCGTGGCGCTGAAGCACAACGCCCGCTCGCTCGACCACCTCTCCACCATCCACCCCGACGACATCCAACCGCTGGCCAACTCCGACACCGCCGCGGTGCTGCTGCCCGGCGCCGAATTCATGGGCGCCGAGCACACCGCGCCGGCGCGTGACCTGCTCGACGCCGGCGCGATCATGGTGCTCGCGACCGACGCCAACCCGGGCACCTCGCCGATCTTCTCGCTGCCGCTGATCATCGGGCTCGGGGTGCGCCGCTACGGCCTGAGCACGCGCGAGGCGCTGCTGGCAACGACGCTCAACGCGGCGTATGTCCTCGACCTGCAGAGTGACCTCGGATCGATCGAGCTCGACAAGCGCGCCGACCTGGTGCTGCTCGATTGCCCGGCCGAGCACGTCGCCTATCGCCTCGGCCGCAACCCGGTCGCGGCGACGTTCGTGGCGGGCGAGCCCGCGTACGTGCGCCCGGATGCGGCATGGCGGATCATGGAGCGGTGAGCTTCGGATCCGCTGACGCCGAGCGGACCTTCCCACTGGGCGCCGGCGTCACGCTCGAACAACTCGATCAGGACCCCCACCCGGCGCTGGCGGCTCTGCGCGAGCGCGAGCCGGTGTCGTGGTTGGCGGCGCTCGGGGGTTGGCTCGTGACGCGCTACGACCTTGCGGTCCACGTGATGCGCGACGCGGAGACGTTCACAGTGGATGATCCCCGCTTCTCGACGGCACAGGTCGTCGGTCCCAGCATGCTGAGCCTCGACGGCGAGGCGCACTCGCGCCACCGTGCGCCGTTCGCGGCGCCGTTCCGGCCTCGGGCCGTCCGCGAGCGCTTCGCCCCGGCCGCCACGAATGAGGCTGACCGCCTGATCGACACTTTCGCCGACGACGGTGCCGCGGAGCTGCGCCGATCTTTCGCGGGACCGCTGGCGGCGTCGATCATGGCCCGCGCGCTCGGGCTCGACCAGGACGAGGTCGGCACGATGCTCGGCTGGTATGACGCGATCGTCGCCGCGGTCACCGAGGTGACCGCCGGCCACGAGGTGCCGATTCGCGGGGTCGACGCTTTCGACTCCCTGCGCGAACGCCTCGAGGAGGTCATCGACGCCGGCCCCGAGGCGTCGTTGCTCGGCGCCGCCGCGTGGGACGAAGACCTCACTGCCGAACAGGTCGTCTCAAACGCGGCCGTACTGCTTTTCGGTGGAATCGAGACGACCGAGGGGATGATCGCCAATGCCCTCCTCCTCCTGCTCGAGCATCCCGATGTCCTCCCGTGGATCGCGCACGACCGGAGCCGACTCGAGGCGGTGCTCGAGGAGTCGCTCCGGTTCGAGCCGGCCGCCGCAGTCGTCGATCGCTACGCCACGACCGACGTCGAGCTGCGGGACGCCCAGATAACTCGGGGCGAGCTGGTCCGCGTCTCGATCAGCGCCGCCAACCGGGACCCGGCTGTGTTCAGCAACCCAGACCGCTTCGACCCCGGGCGCTTCGACGCAGGCCGCTCGGCGGCACGCGGCCATCTCGCGTTCGCCCACGGTCCACACGTGTGCCTGGGGGTGCACCTGGCCCGGCTCGAGGCCCGAACAGGCCTCGACGCGCTGCTCCGCCGGCTGCCGACGCTCAGGCTCGATCCCGCGAGGCCGTCCCGAATCGAGGGCCTCGTATTCCGCAAGCCGCCCGCGCTGTACGCGGTCTGGGACTAGGCCGGCGTCAGCGCCCCGGACGGTTGCGCATAGCGCGCGCTGTCCGGACCCGACGCCGGCGGGCGCGATCGCCGCCTCCCATGGAATAGTTACCGCCCGGGTGCGCGTCTTGCGGAGAGCCCTCTTGGTCGTAGCGACAGGCGGGGCTCTCGTCCCGCTGCTGTTCGTCCCTGCCCGCGCGGCCGCGGACAAGACCGCGACCGCCGCGAGCACCGCGACCGCGCCACCGACCCAGACCGCGCCACCCGCGAACCCCAACCCTACGAGCGTCGACGTTCGCGTCGGCAAAGCCTGGGTCAGCCAGCCGGTCGCTCCCGGCTTCATCGGCTTCTCGTTCGAGTTCACGGCCGTGCGCGACTACACCGGGTCGGATCCCCGCGCGATCAACCCGGTCCTCGTGGCGCTGATCCGGGACGTCGCGCCCGGTCAGACGCCGGTGCTGCGGATCGGGGGCAACAGCACCGACGGCACCTGGTGGCCGCTTCCGGGCGTGACGCCCAGCCCGGGCATCACCTACACGCTGACCAAGAGCTGGCTCGCCACCACCCGGGCCCTCGCCGTCGAGACCGGCGCGAAGCTGATCCTGGGCGTCAACCTGAAGGACGACAGCGCGACGGAGGCCGCGGCCGAGACCCACGCGTACCGCACCGGGATCGGCGCCAAACACATCGAGGCGCTCGAGATCGGCAACGAGCCCGAGCTGTACAAGGTGTTTCCGTGGTACGAGATCAATGGGGAGCCGTTCTACGCGCGGCCCCCGATCTACAACTTCACGAGCTACACCGAGGAGCTCGCGGAGATCGCCGGGCAAGTTCGGGGCTTCGCGCTCGCCGGCCCGGCGACCGGCACCCCGCAGTGGTTCGCGGAGGTCCCGCAGCTGATTTAATTTCGAGCACCGGCTGAAGGTCGTCACCTACCACCGCTATCCGTTGCTCGCCTGCTTCTCGCAGCCGGGCGACCCACGCTATCCCTCGATCCCGAATCTGCTCAACCCGGACTCCGCGCGCGATCTGCTGACGGGTGCCGGGGACGCGATCGCGTACGCGCATAAGCACGGCGCCACCGTTCGCATCGACGAGCTCAACTCGGTCGCGTGCGCGGGCCAGCCCGGCGTCAGCGACACGTTCGCCTCCGCGCTGTGGATGCTCGACACGCTGTTTGCGATGGCCCGCTCCGGGGTCGACGGCGTCAACATCCACACGCTTCCCACAGCCTCGTACAAGCCGTTCGAGTTTCGCCGGATTCACGGGCGGTGGCTCGCCACCGTCGAGCCCGAGTACTACGCCCTGCTGATGTTCGAGCAGGCAGCCCCGCCGGGCTCGCGCATGCTGAACATCGTTCAGACCGCCAGCACCGACATCCGCTCGCGGGCGACACTGGCGCCTGACGGCGACGTCCACGTCGTGCTGATCAACGACAGCCTGACCGCCGGTCACGTCGTATTCGTCAAGCCCCCGGCAAAGCACCACACAGCGGTGCTCGAGCGCCTCAGCGCCCCGAGCGCGGCCGCCACCGACGACGTGACGCTGGGTGGTCAGACGTTCGGCAACGAGACCGGCACCGGCGAGCTGAAGGGCAAGCTTCGCACGATCGGCGTGAAGCCTGACCATCGTGGCCGGTACCTGATCAGGCTGCCCGCCTCCACCGCCGCGATGCTCACGTTCCCCCCAGCCGCAACTTCACCCCCGCCAGGTCCTCGTACAGGCGGATCGCGCTGATCTCGCCGGCGTCGTCGCCGTAGGCCGCGCGCGCGCGGCGGTGAATCTGCTCGACGAGCGCGGTCAGCTCGACCGGCACCCCGACCTCGCGCGCCAGATCGACGACAAGGCCCAGGTCCTTCGTGGCCAGCCGCATCGGAAACGCCTCGTCGTAGTCGCCGTGGTCGAGCACCATGCGGACGTCGCGCTCGAGGAAGTTGGAGTTGGCCGGCGACCCGACCAGCGCGGCGTGAAGCCGGTCGAGCGGCACCCCGGCGCGGACGCCGATGCTCAGCACCTCCCCGGTGGCTACCGACTGAATGAACCAAAGCAGGTTGAGCAGCAGCTTGACCGTGTAGCCGGTGCCGCTGCCGCCGAGGTGGAAGATCCGCTCCGGGTCGCCCATCTCCTCGAACAGCGGCAGCGCCCGGGCGTACGCCGCCTCAGACCCGCCGACGTAGATCGCTAGCGTCCCCGCCCTTGCCCCGATCGACTGTCCCGCGACCGGCGCGTCGAGCACCTCGACACCTCGCGAACTCGCCGCCGCGACCAACCGCGCACCCACGGCTGTCGAACTCGTGCTCATGTCGATCGCGAGCGAACCGCGAGCAAGCGCAGCCACGGCCCCTCCGTCGCCCAGCCACACCGACTCGACTTGCGGTGGCGCCGGCAACATCGTGATCAGCACCTGCGCACCGCGCGCGCATTCGGCGACCGAACCGGCCGCCCGAGCCCCCGCCTGCACCCACCGGGCCAACGCCGCCGCATCGAGATCGAACGCCGTGACCTCGAACCCGGCCTCCACGAGGTGACCGCACATCGGACCGCCCATGTTCCCCAGCCCGACGAACCCGACGCGCTCGATCCCGGACCGCTCGGCCGCAAACGCCATCAGAGCGCCACCCAGGTCGTCTTCAGATGCGTGTACGCGTCGAGCGCGTGCAGCGAGCGGTCGCGTCCGTGGCCCGAGTCCTTGACGCCGCCGAACGGGGTGGCCAGCGACGACGCGTCGAACGTGTTGATCCAGACCGTGCCGGCGCGCAGGCGCCGCGCGACCCGGTGAGCGGTCGTGATGTTCGAGCTCCACCCGGCCGCGGCGAGGCCGTAGCCGGTCCCGTTCGCGAGCGCAACCGCGTGCTCGGCGTCGTCGGCCTGCTGGATCGCGAGCACGGGTCCGAACACCTCCTCCTGGACGATCGGATCGGCCGGATCGAGTGCTTCGAGCACGGTCGGCTCCATGTACGCGCCGCCCGGAACCGGCTGGGCACGCCCCCCTCCCGCAAGTAACCGCGCCCCGTCCCCCGCCGCCCGCTCGACCCGCTCGAGCACCCCGTCGAGGTGCTCGTCGGACACGAGCGCGCCCAAAGTGGTCGACGGGTCCGCCGGATCACCCGGCGCCATCCCACGCGCGAACGAGACGAGCCGCTCGGCCAGCGGCCCGACCAGCGCCCGCTCGACGACCACCCGGGAGCGATCGCGTCGACGGTTCGGTCCAGGTCCTCGACATCCGCCAGCACCGGTGAACGTGATCTTGTCGACTAACAAATGACGGCCGAGCGGCTCGCCCGCCTCCTCGCCGAACCCCGGCACGTCGTTGAGCACCCCGTCGGGCAGCCCGGCTTCCGCCCCCAACTCGGCCAGCGCCAAGGCGGTCAACGGCGACTGCTCCGCGGGCTTCAACACCACCGAGTTGCCCGTAGCCAAAGACGGCGCGAGCTTCCACGCCGTGACGATCAACGGGTAGTTCCACGGGATGACCGCTCCGACGACGCCGAGTGGCTCGCGTCCAACCAGCGCGAGCGCGTCCGCCCCGGTTGGGGCGATCTGGCCGTATACCTTGTCGATCGCCTCCGCGTACCACGCGATGCAGTTGCGCGCGTTCGGCACGTCGACGTTCCGCGCGCCACCTCGGCGACAACGTTGCCGTCGCTCGGCGAGATGTCCTCGAACGTCCGCCCGTCAGCAGCCGCCACGAACCGCCCGTCGATGAACCCGTCGCGCCTCAGGCCCGCACCGCTTCTCGATCGACCGCGTAGAACGACAGCGCCTCCTCGTCAAGCGCAGCGCCCAGCCCGGGCGCGTCAGGAACCCGAAGCAAGCCGTCGCCACCCACCAGCACCGGCGAGGCGAGCATGAAGTCTCGCCGCGCGGGCGTCCACCCCGGCGGGTCGTAGGGGAACTCGAGGAACGGGCCGCCACCGACACCGGCGCACACGTGCAGGTTGGCGAGCACGCCGATCCCGTTCGTCCACGTGTGGGGCGTGAACCACCGGTTCCGCCGCAACGCCAAAGCCCCCAACGTTCTCGCTCCCGACACGCCCAGCGCCAGTACGACGTCAGGCTGATACACGTCCAAAGCGTCCGCGTCGAGCGCGAGGCGCAGCTCCTCGAACGTCCGCGCCATCTCGCCGCCGCCGATCCGCACGCCGGTCTCATCCCGCAGCGCCCGCATTCCGACCAGATCGTCGCCCGGGAGAGGCTCCTCCACCCACAGCACCCCGTACGAGCGCAGCCGGTCGACGATCCGCCGCGCGCCGGCTGGATCGAGCCGTGGACCGATGTCGCCCGCCATCCGCCACCACTGGTTGAGGTCGACCATGATCTCGAGCCCGTCGCCGACGGCGTCGCGAACCGCGGCGACCACGCCGATCCCCTCGTCGGCCCGCCCCGGCGCGATCCTGATCTTCACCGCCCGAAAGCCCTCCTCGACCAGCGCCAAGGCGTCTTCGGCCCGCTGACCAGGATCTCGAAGCGAACCCCACGACGCATACGCCGGCAACTCCGACCGCGCGCCGCCCAACAAAGCAGCCACCGGCTGCCCGCAGGCCTGTCCGAACAGGTCCCACAGAGCGGCCTCGAGCGGCCAGTAGCGACCCGCGTGAAAAGACACCGTCTCGAGCACCCGAGCATGGCGCTCGATGGCGAGCGCCTCCCGGCCCACGAACAACTGAACAAAATCATCAAAGCCGTTCATCGTGTCGCCGCTGCCGATCCCAACCAGGCCGGAATCGGTCTCGACGCGCACGATCGTCGCCTCGAACGACCGGCGTGGATCAGGGTCCCACGCGGCGTAGAACGGCGGATCGAGCGGCAGCCACAGCCGATCCACGCGGATCGCGGTGATCTTCAAAAACCTACGACCCCTCGTAGAACGGGCTCGTGACCTCGTCGCGCCGCGCCACCAAATCCAGAGCGGCCTCGGGGTCGCGACCCTCGACCGCCATGCCGATCGCGCGCCGCACCGCGACCCGCGTCGCCTCCCGCACCGCGGTCTCCTCGAAAGCTACCGGGTCGATCCAGATGCACACCAACACGACCAGGTCTCCGGTCGGCTCGAGCAACCCGTCCGCGACCGCATCGAGCACTCCCTGGGCGATCCCCAATTGCCCGGCGCCCCAGGTGATCGTCTGGTGGCGATCCGAGAGCGCCGTCGCCTTGTTGATCATGATCGTCGGCGGCCACACCACCTCGTAGCGGTCCTGCGCCTCGCCGACGACGACTAGGATCGGCGTGTGCCCCGGCGACGGGGTCGTGAACGTCCCGAGCAGAGCCGCGGCGGTGGGCGTCCCGCGGACACCGAGCACGACGTTCACGTGACAGCCGTTCGGGCCGGGGCGGCCGCCCCACCCCTCGCCGATCCGTCCGTCGAGATCGTGCAGCGACGGCGTCACGCCGCCACCCCGGCCAGTTCCTCGTCGATCACGATCACCGAGCGCGCGCCCTGGCCGCGGCGCAGCCGCTCGAGCGCCGCCTCGACGTCGTCGAGGCCGATCAGGTACGAGACGACGTCGCCGAGGTCGAGCCGCCCGTCGACCACGAGTTGCACGAGCTGGCCGAGCGCGGCGTGAACGTCTGAGGAGCCGTAGTAGCTACCGCTGATCGTCTTCTCGGACAGGAAGTCGATCGCGGGCAGCGACACCTCGACGCCGACGGGTGCCAGCCCGACGACTGTCGCCGCCCCGCCCGGTCGGAGCACGTCCCAGGCCTGCCGGATGGTCGCCGCGCGACCCACGACCTCGAACGCGTGATCGACCCCGCCATCCGACACAGCGAGCACCTGCTCGACGACGTCCGAATCGGCGCCGGAGCGGGCGACCACCGTGTGGGTCGCGCCGCGCCGCCGCGCGAGCTCGAGCTTGTCCTCATCGGTGTCGACCGCGATCACCGTCCCGGCGCCGGCAAGCCGAGCGCCCGCGATCACCTGCAGCCCGACGCCGCCGCAACCGATCACGCACACGCTGGCGCCGACGCGCAGGCCGGCCCGGTTGACCGCGCCGATCCCGGTCACGACGCCGCAGCCGAGCAGTGCGGCCTGCCACAGCGGGATCGAGTCGGGCAGCGGCACCGCGCCCGCGGCCGGCACGACCGCGAACTGCGCAAAGCACGCCACCATCAGGCCATGCTGGAGGACGCCCCCGTCAGTCCCGCGCAGGCGCGACGAGCCGTCCATCAGCATTCCGGCGACGCCGTTGCGAGCCGCTGTCTCGCACAGCGTCCGGCGTCCAGCCCGGCAGGCACGACACGAACCGCACGAGGGCACGAAGCAGAACGCCACGTGATCACCCACGACAACGTCGACGACGTCCTCGCCGACCGCCTCGACGACGCCGGCGCCCTCGTGGCCCAGCACCATCGGCCATCGCCCCAAACCGAGCGCCCCGTCTGCCAGGTGCACATCGGAATGGCACACGCCGGCAGCCGCGACACGCACCAGAACCTCACCGCGACGCGGCGGTGCCAGCATCACGGTCTCGGTCGCCACGGGCCGCCCCGGCTCGCGCAGGACCGCCGCGCGCATCTCGATCACGCGCGCGCCGTCGACCTCGACCTCGGGCCTCAGCGAAGTCTCAGTCGTCTGCGCCGGCAACCGAGACTTCCTTGGCCTGGAGCCGCCGGAGCTCCTCCAGCGGGATGTGGCAGCGGATCGCGTGACCGGGCTCGGCCTCGGCGAGCGGCGGCTCGGTGTTCACGCAGATGTCCCCGAGGAAGCGCGGGCAGCGCGTGTGGAACACGCACCCGGTGGGTGGGTCGGCCGGGCTCGGGATCTCGCCCTCGAGCTTGATGCGCTCGCCGTCCGAGTCGTCGAGCGTCGGGACCGCGGACAGCAGCGCCTCGGTGTAGGGGTGGTGGGGCGCGTTGAAGACCTGGTCGGCCGGCCCGATCTCCATGACCCGCCCGAGGTAGAGCACGGCGATCCGATCCGACAGGTAGCGAACGACGCCGAGGTCGTGGCTGATGAACAGATACGAGACCTCCTCGCGGTGCTGCAGGTCGGTCAGGAGGTTCAGGATCGCGGCCTGGACGGACACGTCGAGCGCGGAGGTCGGCTCGTCGCAGACGACGATCCGGGGGTCCCCTGCGAACGCGCGCGCGATCGCAACGCGCTGCTTGAGCCCGCCCGACAGCTGCGCCGGACGCATCGACAGGTGACGCTCAGACAAACGGACATCCGAGATCAGCTTCTTCAGCCGGGCCATCAGCGCCTCGCCGTGGTAGCCGCCCAGCCGGGACAGCGAGCGAGAGATCAGCCGCTGCACCGAGTGCCGGCGATTCAGCGCCGAGTCCGGGTTCTGGAACACGATCTGGAGCGCCTTCTCCTGCTCGCGCGTCCGTTTCCCCGCGGTTTCCGCGAGCGCCTGGCCGTCGAGCGTGATCTCCGATCCCTTGTCGGGAGCGGTTAGGCCGAGCAGCGCTCGCGCCAGCGTGGTCTTGCCGCTCCCCGACTCGCCGACGAGCCCGAGCGTCTCGCCGGCACGCAGTTCGACGGTGACATCCACGAGGCCGTAGATCGTCTCGCCCTCCATGTGGAAGGTCTTGGACAAGTCCGCGGCGCGGATCAACACCCCACCGTGGTCCGGGCGCTCGCCGGGGACCGCCTCGCGCTCGGGCGGGATCACGCGCGGAAGCGTCTGCGCGCGCTCGTGGAAGTGGCAGCGCGAGCGACGGGCGGGATGTGCCGGGTCGATTTCATAGAGCGGGGGTGCCTCCGTGCGGCAACGGTCCTCGACCAGACCGCACCGGTCGGCGAAGATGCAGCCGTCGGGCACCACTCCCGGGGGAGGCAGGGAACCCGGGATCGTGTCGAGCGCCCGGTTCGCCTTGAGCGTGTCGCGCCGGGGGATGCAGCGCAGCAGCCCGACGGTATAAGGGTGGCGGGGGCTGTTGAACAGCTCGCGCGCCGGTCCCTCCTCGACCAGCTCGCCGGCGTAGAGCACGCCGACACGGTCGCACATCTTCGCGATCACGCCGAGGTTGTGGCTGATGAACAGGAACGACGTGTGGAACTCGGTGCGGAGCGCCGAGATCAGGTCGAGGACCTCGGACTCGACGGTCGCGTCGAGCGCCGTGGTCGGCTCGTCGAGGATGAGGAGCGCCGGCTCGGCGGCGAGCGCCATCGCGATCACCACGCGCTGGAGCATCCCGCCCGAGAGCTGGTGCGGATAGCGGTTCATCACCCCGGCCGGATTGGAGATCCGGACCTTCTCGAGCATCTCCTGCGCGCGGTCGAGCGCCTGGGCCTTGGGCGCGCCGGCGATCTCGAACACCTCGGCCACCTGGCGCCCGACCCTGATCGTCGGGTTCAGCGCCCGGCCGGGCTCCTGGTAGACCATCGAGACCGTGTGCTGGCGGAGCTCGCGGAGCCCGCTCGAGTTCAGCGCGAGCACGTCGCGTCCGTCCATCTCCACCTTGCCGCCGGTCACCTTGCCGTTGCGCGCGAGGTAGCGCACGATCCCGAGCGCGATCGTCGACTTGCCGCAGCCCGACTCGCCCACGAGGCCGAACGACTCGCCTCGCCCGACCCGGAAGCTGACGTCGCGCACCACGCGCATCGCCCGTCCGCGGACTCGGTAGGTGATCTCGAGGCTCTCGACGTCCAGCGCGTCGGCCTGTGGAAGCGTCTCGCCCTGCCTTACGGTGTCGGCCGTGGTGCTCATCCCTCGAGTGCTCCCTGCACCGAATCGGAGATCAGCGTGATCGACACGACCAGCGTCGCGATCGCGAGCGCGTCGAACAGTACCTCCCACCAGTAGCCGGCCGGGACCACAGCGTAGTTGGAGGAGATGTCGAGCGCCCAGTCGGGTGACGGTGGCTGGACGCCGAGCCCGAGGAACGTGAGCGTCAGGACCGCGAAGATCGCGTACGCCAACCGGACGGTGAACTCGACCATGATCGGCGCGAATACGTTCGGGAGGATCTCGACGAACATGATGTACGGGGCCCGCTCGCCGCGCAGACGCGCCGCGGCGACGTAGTCGAGCTCGCGCTCGAGCAGCACCGCGGCACGCACGGTGCGGGCGATCAGCGGCGTGAACAGCAGCCCGATCACGATGATCAGCGTCAGGTTCGACCGCCCGAGCGTCGACAGCGCAATCACGCCGGTGACCACGATCGGCAGCGCCAGGAACGCCTCGACGAACCGGCCGAGGACGTCGTCGACCCACCCGCGGAAGTAACCCATGAACAGTCCGACCGCGGTCCCGAGCACCGTCCCGAGCAGCGTCGCCAGCGGCGCGATGATCAGGACGTCGCGCGAGCCCACGATCACGCGCGAGAACATGTCCCGCCCGAGCTGGTCGGTCCCGAACCAATGCGCGCTCGACGGGGCCTTGTTGATCCCGAGGAGATTTTGGGCGTACGGGCTATGCGGAGCGATCGCCGAGCCGAAGATCGCGCAGATGATCCAGATCAGGAGCACGGTCGCACCGACGATGAACGTCGGCGAGCGCACAAGTTGCCGCAAGACTTCGCCGCGGACCTCACTGCGGCCGGCCTGGAGCGCGCCGGCGTCCTCGACGGGGATGTCAACGATGCTCATTCGGCCGCCTTCAGGCGGATCCGGGGATTCAGCAGCGAGAACGCAATGTCGGCCACCAGCGTCACGACCATGTACACGACGCCGATCGTCAGCACGCATGCCTCGAGCATCGGGATGTCGTGCTGGTTGGCCGCGTTGTACGTGAGCAGCCCGATCCCGTTGTAGCGGAACAGCGTCTCGACGACGACCAGCCCGCCGATCAGGTAACCGGTCTGTGTCGCGATCACCGTGATCGTCGGCAGCAGCGAGTTGCGGAGCACGTGCCGGCGGATCATCACGCCGCGGGGCAGGCCCTTGAGCGTGGCGGTGCGCGCGTAGTCGGACTCGAGCGCCTCGATCGTGCCGACGCGGGCCATCCGCGCGACGTAGCCGAACTCGACCATCACGAGCGGGATCACCGGCAGGATCAGGTATTTCAACTGGGTGAAGAAGCCGGATCCGGCCGGCGCCGTGGCCGAGACGGGCAGCCACCCCAGCGCGATCGAGAACACGACGATCAGCACGATCCCCGACACAAACTCTGGCACCGTCAACATCGACTGGCCGACGACGCTGATCGTCCGATCGATCGGCTTGCCGGCATTCAGCGCCGCCACCACTCCGCCGATGATCCCGAGCGGGACGAGGATGATGAACGCGAAGATCGCGAGCTTCAGCGAGCGGCCAAGCGCGCTCGTCAGGATCGGTCCGATCGGTGCCTGGTACTGGTACGACGTGCCCGGGAAGTGGCTGATCCAGTGCCAGTACTGAGTCAGGATCGGCTTGTCGACGCCGAGCTGATGGTCGAGCGCGTGGACCGCGCTCGGCGCCGCAAGCGGTCCGAGGACCGAGCGCCCGGGATCGCTCGGGAGGACCTGGCCGAGGAAGAACACGATCACGCTCAGGAGCCACAGCGTTATCAGCGCGAGGCCGAGCCGCTTGAGGATGAACCTGACCATGTTCGTTCGGACCTTAGGCCGACTTGGATGCCGTGTTCAGGTAGAGCTGGGCGATCGAGGTCGGGTTGAGCCCGCTGACGTTCGGCGTCGACGCGGTCAGTCCGTCGATCCAGTAGGGGTAGACGATCGGCGTCTCGGCGAGCAGCAGCATCTCGATCTTGCCCGCGATTGTCTTCTGCGCCTGGAGGTCGAGCGCGGCCACGTACTGCTTGACCAGGCCGTCGTACTCCTTGTTATGGAATCGCGCCGCATTCCACGTGCCCGTAGTCGTCAGCGGGGCCGAGAGGTAGACGTTCGGGGAGCCGCGGTCGCCGTAGTCGACGAGGCTCATCGTGCCGTCGAGCCAGTTCGAGTTGCCGAACGTGCTCTTGCCGTAGTACAGCGTCTGGTTGGTGATGTTCAGCTTGATGTTGATGCCCGCCTTGGCCGCACCCTGCTGAATCACCTGCGCGAGCTCCGGGATCTCCTGGTAGATCTCCGAGTCCAACGTCGTGGAGAACCCGTTGGGGTGCCCTGCTGCGGCAAGCAGCTGCTTGGCCATCGCGATGTTCTGGGTGCGCTGAGGGATGCTCGTGTCCGTGGACGGGAACCTGGGGCCAAACGGGTAGTCGTTGGCGACCGACCCGTCGCCGCTCAACAGGGCCGCGACGGCGCCGGCCCGGTCCACCGTGTACGCCACCGCCTGGCGTACCCGCGGATCGGTGAACGGCGCGATGTCGTTGCGCATCGACAGCTCACGGTGGTTGGCCGACGGGAGTTTGATGATCTTGTACGAGGGGCTGTTGAGAATGGCCGACGCGCCGGCCGGCGTGAACTGTCCGATCACGTCGACGTCATTGCCCTGGAGCGCCAGGATCATCGGCGCCTGGCTCGAGTAGAACTTGAAGCTCGTCATCGACAGCAGCGGCTGTGTGCCCCAGTAGTTGGGGTTCGGCACGAACGTCGCGCCGACGTTCTGCGTGTAGCTGCTCAGCTTGAACGCGCCGGTGCCGATGAACGTGCTCTGCCACGAGCCGAAGTCGGTCCCCTTAGGCACGATGATCGCGTTGTAGTTGTCAGAGGACACCGCGTACGGAAAGTTGCCGTTCGGCGCCTCGAGCGTGAACTGGACCGTCAGCGGGTCAATCGCCTTCACTCCGGACGGCGTGAGTACGCCCCCGAACGCCGACAGTGCGTTCGACGCGTTCTTCGGATCCGACAGCTGTTGCATGGTGTAGACGACGTCGGCCGAGGTCATCGCCGCGCCGTTGCTGAACTTCACGTTCGGGCGCAGCTTGAACGTCCACACGCTGCCGTCCGTGTTGGGGCTCCAGCTGAGCGCGAGCATCGGCTGGAGCTGCAGCTTCAGGTTGCTGTCGAAGATCAGGAACTCGCCGGTCTGGTTGAGCATCGTCAGGCCGCCGGCGTCGGAGATCGTGAGTGGATTGATCGCCGCGGCCGGGGTCACCGACGCGATCCGGAGCGTCCCGCCCTTCGTCGCGGGCGCGCTTGACGTGCTCGCGGCTCCCGAGGAGCTGGTGGACTTCGACGAGGACCCGCACGCGGCCACGATCGCCCCGAGCAACGGGGCCGACATGCCGATCACGCTGCCGCGGCGCAGGAAGTCGCGTCGGCTCAGCCGTCCGGAGACGAGCTCGTCGATGTAGTGGTTCTCGAGCTCGGTGCGTCCGTCTCGCAGCCGGTCCAGCTCGCTGTTGCCGCGACTCATGGAGCCACCTTTCTGTTGGTGTCGACCCGTCGCCGGCCCCGGGCCCCCGGAGCGGACGTCGCTATGGTTGCTAACTTACTTGATTGATTTGGTGAAGTATTCGCCGGCGGGTGGTGGTTGCCATTGCCCGCAGCGCTGCGGCTGCTGCCGTTGGCCGGGGCCGGCACGATCTCCCGCGCGGCACGGAGCAGGTCGGGGAGCATCTCCCGTCTGCGGGCCGCGCTCATCCGCCCGGTGGGCACGCACAGCGTGATCGCAGCCGCGACCCGGCCGGGAGGACCCACGGGCACGGCGAGGCAGTGCAGGCCGAGCGCGGTCTCGTCGATGTTCTCGGCGTAGCCTCGGCGCCGCGCCTCGGTCAGGATCCCGAACAGCTCGTCGAGCCCGTCGAGCTGCCGGCCGGTGGGCGTGGTGAGGTCGCAACCCGCGTACAGCGCCGCGACGTCGTCTGCGGGGCGGTCGGCGAGCAGCACCCGCCCGGAGGCGGCCGCGAACGCTGGGAGCCGGCTTCCGACGGCGGTTACGAGGCGCACGGGGTGGGTGGTCTCCTCCTTGGCGATGAACACACTGTCGCGCCCGTCGAGGACGGTTAGGCACGTGGTCTCGTTATGGCGAGCCACGAGCCGGCGGGCGACACCGTGGAATCCCGCGGCGAGCGGCGAGACAGGCGGCGTGTGCGCGAGCCACGCGACCCTGGGACCGAGCTCTATGTGACCGGTCTGCGCGTCGCGGGCGGCCCATCCGCGCTCGAACATGATCGAGCAGACCCGGTGCAGCGTGCTCTTCGCGATGCCGGTCTCGCGAGCGAGCTCGGCCAGCGTGGTCGGGCCCTCGCGGTCGAGCACCTCGAGCACGTCGAGGACGGCAGAGATGCCCGGCGATCCGGCGCCCGGTCGACGCGCCGGTTGATACCCGATAGCGGCTTCCATCTCCTCCACTCGATCCGCAGGTAGAACGGCGTTCAGCCGATGGAACAGCGACGTTTCTTTCACACCGCCCGGACGGTGTCAAGTTAACGAAGCTTTAGGTCCGCGAAGTGGCCGAGGTCGGCGCCGCTGTACGGTGAGCGAGCACATGGATTTCTGGAACGCTCGCGTGATCGATGGGACGGGCCGCCAGCCGTTCGAGCGCGCGGCGGTGCGGGTCGAGGATGGCCGGATCGTTTCGATCGACTCGGTTGACGGCTCCGGGGGCTGTGTCCCCGAGGGCGCGATCGACCTCGAGGGACGCACGCTGATGCCCGGGCTGATCGACGCGCACGCCCACCTGTCGAGCGATGTGTTCCGGAGCCCCGGCTTCGGCCCAGCGCCCGAGCTCCACGGCGAGCTCCCGCGCCGCCGCGAGCTCGGCTACTTCATCCTCGCCAAGACCGCGCTCGTGCTGCTCTCGGCCGGGATCACCAGCGTGCGCGACGTGGGCGCGTACGATGACGAGGCGCTCGCTTTGCGCGACGCGGTGCGGCTCGGCATCGTCCCCGGTCCGCGGATCCTGTCGTGCGGGCGGATCATCTCGGCCACCGCGCCGGGCGGCGCGATCTTCACGACCATGTACCGCGAGGCCGACGGCGCGGACGAGATGCGCAAGGCCGTCCGTGAGCAGCTTCGGCGGGGCGCGGACTACGTGAAGCTGATGGCGACGGGCGCGCGGTCGGTGCTCGTCGAGGATCCCGAGCCGGCTCAGATGACGGTTGCCGAGCTAGCCGCGATCGTCGACGAGGCCCACCGGCTCGGGGTTCGCGTGGCGGCCCACGTCGAGGGTCTGGCCGGCGCGCGGCTGGCGGTGCGCGAGCGCGTCGACACGATCGAGCACGGCCTGTCTCTGCATCGCGAGCCGGTGTTGCTCGCGGAGATGGCCGAGCGCGGGATCGTGCTCGTACCGACGCTCAGCACCTTCCACGACCTCGCCGAGCGCTTCACCGACGACTTCCCACGGCCGCTGGTCGAGCAGGCAAAGCGTCAGCTTGACGAGGCGTACAAGACTCTGGTCGCGGCGCGGGCTTCCGGGGTCACGCTCGCGATGGGGCACGACAGCGGCCCACCGGGCGACAACGCGATCGAGCTCGAGCGGATGGTCGACGGCGGGTTGTCGGCGCTCGAGGGGATTTCCGCCGCGACTTCAGGGTCGGCGACGGCGCTCGGCCTTTCGGCTGACGTCGGCACCGTCACGGTCGGGGCGGTCGCCGATCTGCTCGTGATCGACGGGGACCCGCTCGCCGACATCCGGGTGCTGCGGGATCCGGAGCGGATCTCGATGGTCGTGCAGGGCGGGAAGGTCGTCGCCGGCGCTCCGGCCGCGTCAACCCTCGCCCCGGCATGACGGCCGTCGCCCACGCGCCAGAATTCTCGCTGCCGTCCGTAGCCGGGCCCCCGGTTCGTCTTGCCGATCTGTGTGACGGCGGCTCCGCGCTCCTGTTGTTCGTGTCCGAGGAGTGCCCGACGTGTGTGTTGACCCTGCATCGCCTGGCGCCGGTCGTATCGGAGCTGTCTGCCGCCGGTGTGCGCGTCGCCGCGGTATTCGAAGATCCGCTCGAAGTTGCCGCGCGCGTGGCCCGGCGAACCGAGTTCGCCGGTCTTGTCCTGTCCGAGCCGGCGCCGTACGAGGTGTCGCAGGCGTATTCGTTGGCGAGCCTGCCGACGGCGGTGCTCGTGGATCGGTCCGGGGCGGAGGTGGGGCGCGTGGTCGGCTGGGATGCCGCCGGCCTGCGGACGCTGCTGTCGGTGCCGATCACGGACGAGCCGCCGCTCCGGAAGCCCGGCTGCGCGGCCAAGAACACCTACGACCCCGAGGAGCTGCGGCTGCTGGACGGTGCCGGCTTCGACGAGCTCGAGGAGATGTTCGAGCGCGGGTGGACCGACGGGCTGCCGGTTGTCCCGCCGACGGTTGAACGCGTGGACGCGATGCTGGGTGGGCGCGACCCCGCGCGAATGCTCGGCGAGATGGCGCCGGCGATGGCTTCCGTGACCTTGCGGCGCGTGGCCGCATGCGCGGTGCTCGCGGGATGCCGGCCCGAGTACTTCCCGGTCGTGGTGGCAGCGGTTGAGGCGGTGCTGGAGCCGGCGTTCAACGTCGGCGGGCAGGCGGTCACCACGCAGCCCTGCGGGCAGGTGATCGTCGTCAACGGTCCGGTCCGCGATGCGATCGGCCTGAACGGCTCGGTCGGCGCGCTCGGCCCCGGGTGGCGTCCGAACATGACGATCGGGCGCGCGCTGCGGCTCGCGGTGAGCCTCACCGGGGGCGGGTTCCCAGGACGGCTCGATCGCTCGACGCTCGGCAATCCCGGCAAGGTCGCGATGTGCTTCGCCGAGGACGAGGAGGTGAGTCCGTGGGAGCCGCTCCACGTGTCGCGCGGGTTTGTTGCCGATGCGTCTGTGGTGACCGTGGTCGGTGCGGACGCGCCGCTGTCAATCTCGGACCACCGGAGCACCGGTCCGCTCGAGCTCGTGCGGGTGCTGGGCGATGCGGCGGCCGCGACCTGGAGTCCGAACTGGTGGCCGCTCGGTGGGGTGTCGCTGTTCGTGATCTGCCCCGAGCACGCGCGGTCGTTCGCGGAGTGGGGGTGGTCGAAGGAGCGCGTGCGCGAAGAGATGTTCTCTGCGGTGCACCGCCCGGCGGGGTCGTTGCGCTGGGGAGAGACCACGCCGCTGGTCAACTCGGCCCCGGACGACGAGCTCGTCCGTAAGTGGGACACCCCGGACGACATCATGCTCGTCGTCGCCGGCGGAGAGGCGGGCCGCTACTCGGCGGTGTTCGGGCCGTGCCTCGGGATGAACACCGAGCCGATCTCAAAGGAGGTTCAGTGGACTACGTGAGCCCATTCGACGAGCGGTCGCGCGTCGCCGAGCCGCTCGCCCCGCGGCGGGCGGACTTGCGCGGCGCGCGCGTGGCGCTGCTCGACATCACCAAGCGCCGCGGCGACGAGTTCCTCGACCGTGTGGAGGAACTGCTGCACGCGCAGGGCGCCGAGACGTTCCGCGTCGTAAAGGAAATCTTCTCCAAGCCGGCCGCCCCGGAGATCATCCGGCGGATCGCCAACCGCGGCGACCTCGCCGTCGAGGGCCTCGCCGATTGAGGCTCGTGCACGTCGTGCAGTGTGCGCGACATGGTTGAGCTGGAGCGGCTCGGCATCGCCACCGCGGCGGTGGCGACCGAGCCGTTCGTCGACGAGGCGCTCGAGCAGGCCCGCGTCCTGGGGATGCCCGACTACCGGATGGTGTTCGTCAAGCACCCGGTCCAGCTGCTCACGCTCGGGGAGCTACGCGGCTATGCGGATCGCGCCTTCGAGGAGATCGTCGCGCGGCTGACGCAGCCGCCGTCGCGTTGAGCCTCACGCGGCGAGCGAGCCCTCCAGCGGACGGAGCTCGTCGGCGTAGCTGACCGACGCGCGGCGCATCACCCCGTCGTCGTCGATCGAGTACTGCCCGAGCCGCCACAGCGGCGGCGAATAGGCGTGGATCGAGATCGCCAGCTCATCCTCGCCGGCGAGGCGATGGATGTGCTCGGGTCCGAACGAGAACGAGCCCCCTTCCGGCACGACGCGCGCGGCCGGCTCGCCGCCGATCCGCGGATTCGATTCGCGCACCGCGCCCCGGACGACCCGGACCGCGCCCGAGGAGATGTCGTGGTCGTGCCAGCCCGTGTCGTCCCCGGGGACCCAGCACAGCAGCCATACGTCCACGTACTCGTCCCGATGCAGCGACACGTAGTGGCGCTGCCCGCCTTCAAACGCGACGTGCTCTCGCCACCGATCGGGGTCGTTCGCGAGCCCATCGACGAGCGCCTGTAGCTCGGCGCGGTCGAGGTTACGCGGGGGAAGCGATTGCCAGATCATCGAACACCTCCTTGGGATAGAGCAGACGCATTGCGTTGGCGCTGCAAATCGCGTGCATCGCGGCCGGCCCGAGGTCGAGCGACGGCGGCTCGGCGTACGGCCGGTCCGACCCGTTCACGATCACGTCGATGCCGAGCACCCGCACGGTCGCGTCGACCGCGCGCGTGCCATAAGAAGAGACATCCAGGAACACGTCCTGATCGACCACGCCACGGCCGCCGGCACGTGCGGCGACCCGCTCGCTGTGGAGCGGCGCGAGCCCGGCCAGCATCGCGAAGCAGACGCGGAGCCGCGGGTGGCGCGGGCGGCCGTACACGCGGAACGCGAACCAGGCGGCGTGCATCTGCTGCACATAGGTCACGACCGCCGGCCACCAGGATGGTCGTGCTTTCGCCGTCGCCTCCGGGCCGCCACGCGCTACCGGGCCGCCACCCGCCACCGGGCCGCCACCCGCCACCGGGCCCGGGTGGACCAGCAGCGGCAGCCCCGCCTCCTCGAGGACCTCCAGCAGCGGGCCGGCGTTCTCGTAGCCGGAGCCGTCGAGCAGCGACGTCGCCGGCAACTGAAGCCCGACGAACCCGCGCTCGAGTTCCCGCGACAGCGCGCCGGCATCCACGTCGGTCAGGCACGCAGCCGCCCAGGCACCGAACGGCTCGGGCAGCGCGAGCGCCCCCGCGTGATACGCGGTGATCAGGTCGGTCGCCTCCTGCGGAGCGAGCGACTCGATTCCGAGCGGGCTCGACAGCGACACGAGCGCCAGGTCGAGCCCATCGGCCCGCGACACCGCGGCCCGCTCGTCCGGATCATGGGCGCGCGCGTCGACCTCGTAGTCGGGTTCGCCGACAAGCTCGAGCGTCCAGCCGCGCATCCGCGGCGGCGTCCGCCGAGCCCGCAGCGCCTCGATCAGCGGCTCCGGCCACACGTGCTGGTGCACATCGACGACGGGAGTATCTCCGCTTAACCGGTTCATGAACCGGTTAAGTGAAGCGGTTAAGCCTGGAGTTGTCAATACGCCGGCCGGAGTAGCCGTCCGGCACGTGCAAATCTGCTGCCAGGCCGCGGGGTCAACCCGTCTACGCTTGCGGCGTGAGCCCTCCCGCCAAGCGCGTGACGATCCGGGAGGTTGCCGACGCCGCGGGGGTCTCGCCGGCCGCCGTGTCCTATGCATTGCGCGGCATTCAGGTCTCCGAGGAGACCCAAGAGCGTGTCCGCAAGGTCGCCGACGACATGGGTTACGAGGCCAACCCGATCGCGCGGGCGCTCGCCAGCGGGCGCACCGGCATGGTCGGGATCCTCGGCCCCTCGCTCGAGGATCTGTGGCAACAGCGCCTGGTCGCCGAGGCAGGTCGCGCGCTCCTGGCGCGCGACCGCTACGCGCTGATTCTCGACGCCGGCGGCGATCCCCTTCGCCAGCGCGCGCTCGCCACCCAACTGCGCGACCAGCACGTCGACGGGCTGATCCTGTCCCCGGTCGACCCCTCGGATGAGTTCTGGACCGAGATCTCGGAGTCGCTCGCGGTTGTGACGATCGGCGACGCGCTCCCCGGCCGCGCGGCCGCGGGCGAGGTGCTGTTCGACAACCGCAGCGGCGTGCGCTGCGCCCTCGAGCACCTGCACGCCCTCGGCCATCGCCGGATCGCCGTGCTACGCCCGCCGGGATCGCCGACCAACGACCGTCCCGCCGAGGTCTACGTCGGCTCCGAGGCCGATCGCCTCGATCTCGACGTCAGCGTGGTCAGCACGCCATACGAGTTGGACGAGGCCACCGACGTCGCCCGTTCGGTGCTGACCGCCACCCACCGCCCGAGCGCCGCGTTCTGCTTCTCGGACTCGATCGCCTACGGCGTCTACGCCGCCGCCCGCGAGCTCGGGTTGCGGATCCCAAACGACCTGTCGGTGATCGGCTACGACGACCATCCCGTCTCCATTCTGCTCGCGCCACCGTTGACAAGCTTCTCCTGGGACACCGAACGGCTGGTGGACGTGGCGGTCGGGATGGTGCTGGGGGCGATCGACGGCCACCCGCGGCGGCGCCGGCGCGTAGTGATCGAGCCCGCCCTCCGCGAGCGAGCCTCGACGGCGCGCCACCGGCGCTGACCCAGTCCCAGCGCCCGCAGCCCCTGGATAACGCGGCAAACCGCCCGCCGCACCGCCCCTCACCCAAAGAACGAAATGAGCTCCCGCGCCACCCCGACCGGGTCGTCGTATGCCATCAAGAACCCGGTCCCCGGCAGCGTCCTCAGCTGGCAGTTCGGCAGCAGGTCGAGCGCCTGGTAGGCCCCGATCAGCGGATGCAGCGAGTCGGCGTCGGCCCACAGCAGCAGGACCGGGATGTCGATCCGCGGGTAGGCGTCGAGCAACTGGCGCTGCGGTTCGGCCGGCCAGCGGCGCGCGAACTTGGCCCACGAGCGGGCGCGGTTGCCGTTCCCGGCCACGTCGGCGAAGGCATGGCGGACGAGGTCGCGGGCGGCGGGATTGCGCTGCGCAGAAAGGCGCTCGCCGACAGATGGCCGGAACACCAGGGTGGCGCCGCGGGCGAGCGTGCGGTCGAACCCGGGCAAAGCCGCAGTCCGACACACGACGCGCCAGGCCGCGCGCTTGCCGGGAAACTCGTCGCGCCGGTGGAGGCGATTCGGCAGGAGCGCCATCCGCGCTGGCTCCAGGCGGCCGGTCGTGACCGCTTTCAAGGCGATCTCCGCCCCGATGTCGTGACCGGCGAGCAGCGGTCGCGGGCCGGCCACCTCGCGACAGAAACCTGCGATCACCTCGGCGAGCCAGTCGGCCGTGTACGGGTGGCGCGGCCTGTCCTCGGAATCTCCGTGGAGCGGGAGATCGGGCAGCACCACGCGAAAACGTGACGAAAGCTCCTCCACCACCGGCTCCCACTCCCGATGAGAAAGCCCTAACGAATGCAGCAGGGCAAGTGCTGGACCCGTGCCGGTTTCGCGGTACGCTATCCGCGCGCCATCGTGATGGTGGTAGAGCCTAAGTCGCATGTGCCTGGCAGGGTCACATCGTCGCAGCCGCAACAGTCCTCGCGTCACGGGCTCGCTTGTCCGTGCGCTTCAGAGCAAAGGTTGTGCAATTGCTGCACAACCTGCCGCATTGTTCGTAAATACATCTGAAATGCAGGTATGGAGCAAATGAGGAACAGCCCGCTCGGTTTGTCCACTTCGCAAGCCGCCAACGCGCTCGGGGTTTCACTCGGAACGATTCGCAGGTGGGCCGATATGGGCTACCTCGAGTCGTATCGGACGCCCGGTGGCCAGCGTCGGTTCAGCGTTGAGCAGATCGAGCAATTCCTGGAGACGCTGCAGCAGCGTCGCGCCGGCCAGAGCCAGCACCAGGAACGCCTCGTCGGCTAACTGTCGACGACAACCCGCGTCGCGCGCCGGCCGGGCTGCACCGGCGTAGCGACCGCGGACCACATTTTCCGGACCAACGAGGTTCGCGGTGCTGTACGGCCTGCCGGCCGGGTTCCTAGCCGGCGCGGGCCTGTTTGATCCGCCGCTCCATGTCTAGTTCGGAGTCGAAGTTCGCGGCGTCCGCGTGGCGGTACTCGACGCCCTCGCCGCTCAGCAGATTCGCGAGCACCTCGACGTAGCCCGCGTCAAGCTGGCTGCCGGCGACGCGCCGCAGCTCCCGCAGCGCCTCGAACGAGCTCATCCTCGTGCGGTACGTGTCCGCGGCGGTGAGCGTGTCGTACACCTCGGCGACCGCGATGATCTTCGCGATCTGAGGGATGTCGTCCCCGGGCAGCCCGTTCGGGTAGCCGCGCCCGTCTATCCGCTCGTGATGGGCGAGCACGATCTCGCCGATCGGGCCGTACATGCCGAGGTCGCGCAGGATGTCGGCGCCGAGCTCGGGGTGCTGCTGAATCGCAACCCAGTCCTCCTCGGTCAGCGTGCGACCTCGCTCGGCCACGCGATCCGATAGCGCGAAGTGCCCGATGTCGTGGAGCAACCCGGCGGTATGGGCCAGCTCCTGATCGTGCTCGCCCATGCCGACCGCCTCGGCCATGTCACTCGCGAACCGGGCCACGGCCGCGGCGTGCCGGGCGGCGCGCTCATCGCGCACGTCGAGCGCACGCAGCAAACCGGCGAGAACGCCCCACGAGAGCGAGACGTACTGCTCGGCGCGCTGGCGTGACTGATCCAGCAGGTGGGCCATATATGAGAATGTGAATACGGCCGACAGCGCAAATGCGATCCCGGCACTCCCGAGCTTGACGGTGATTGCCGCGCCTGCGACCACCAGCCCGACGTTGAGCGCCGTGCTCGGAAGGTCCTCCAGAAACGTGCGGAGACCGAACTGGTTCAACTCGGGGAGGACCGCACGCCGAAGCGTCGCAAAGATCGTGAAGCTCACCGTGATCGCCAGCAACGCCGCCGCGCCTACGGCGAGGTAGAAACTGAAGCTGTTCGACGGCCCGTTCGAGATCGCCTCGATCGCGAGCGCCGCGACGATCGCCGGCAGGACGCTCGCGGGCAAGTTGATGAGGAACACCGCTCGCGGTCGCGTCTGCATCCTGATCGCTGCCGTCAACTCCGAGATGCACGCAGCCGCCACCGCAGAACGTGGACCGAGGAAAGCCGCCGCGAGCGTGTAAACGAGGAAGGAGGCGGAGACCGAGAGACCATCTGGGCTCCCCGCCACCATCAACCCCGCAACCACCGCCGCCGCGCCGAGGATGAGGCTGAGATCGGTCACGTGGTCCGGCGACGCCGCGATCGCGGCCGCAACCACGCAAACCACGAGGAGACCAGCGCCGAACCATGCAGCCGCCCGCTCCGACAGGCGGCCGCGAATACGCTGCCGGTCCTCCTGGCCGACCATTGACGTCACGGTAGCGCGAAACCCGCGCTAACGGAAGATGTTCTCTAGGTGCTCAGCCGCTGCGATAAGACATGCCGCTGCACGGCTCCCTTCTTATGCGCGTGGGGTATCGGGGGCGCTATTGGAGGCATGCCACGGCCATACCTTCGGCATACCTCATAAATCTGGAGGTTTAGACGACACTTCGGACGAAAACTTGTGCAATTCTATGTCGGGGTATTCAAGAGGGCAATGCCTAGGTCGAAATAGCAACGTCTACGGTTCTTTAACTGCGCATGCGCTATCTCAAGACGAGCGAGGCCGCAGCGCTCCTAAACGTGAGCCCGAACACATTGAGGGCTTGGGAGCGGCGGTTCGGCTTCCCCAAACCGCAGCGGTCGCCCGGTAAGCACCGGCTGTTCACGCACGGCGAAGTCGCCGCCTTGAGGGACGCCCTCCAGGAGGGTCTGTCGATCTCCTCGGCCATCTCGCGGGCGCGCGAGGGCCTCGCGGCCGACGCGAACTCGCTGGTCGGCGCGCTTGTCTCCTACGACCGGGAGCGGGCGGACGCCGCGATCGAGGCGGCGCTCGCGCTGCGCTCGGTCGAGCGCTCCGTCGAAGAGGTGCTCCTCCCGACGCTCGACGAGATCTCGCGCCGATACTCGGTCGAGTCGGCCGCATGGGCGTTCGCCTCGCACTGGGCCACCGATTGGCTCCGCCGCGCGATTCGGTTGACGCCGCCGCCGGTGCGCCAGGTCACGATCGTCATCGGCGATGCCTCGCGCGACGAGCTCGACCGCGATGCTCCGTACATCCGGGCGCTCGAGCTGTTCTGCGTGCGCGCCGGCATCAAGGTCCTCAGCCTGTCGGCGCGTGGCGTGGCCGGCATCGGCGACGCCGCCAACGTGTACCGGCCGAACCTCGTGGTCGTGGCCGGCGGTCACCTCGACGACGACACCGTCGCGAGATGGGCGTACGCGATCCGGCTTGCCGTCGGCGCTATGCCGCTCGCCATCTACCGGCGCGGCGCCGAGCGTCCCCGGACGCGTGGCACCGGGACCCTGGTCCTCCCGTCGGGCGCCGGCGAAGCTCAGCGCACCCTGCTCGAGCTGCTCGAGTCCGATCAGATCGCCGCGACGCCGTCCGCGGCCGCCGCGGGGGCGCGGTTCCAGATGCGGAGCGCACGGGGCGCTCAATAGACCGGTCTGCAGGGTTGGATGCACGGTAGATCAGCCAGCAACGCACGCCCCGCCCTTCGGCTCGTGGCGGCGCCCGAACTCACACCCGCGCCCCCTAGCGTACCGTTCTGCAGCCATTGCGGCACTCGCCCGTTCGTTTCGAACAAGGCAGCGACGTCGCCGAGCTCGCGTGTCTGCGGCGAATGCGGCCTGGGGCTGATCCTCGAGGCGCCGCAGGACACCGCTCCCCACGCGGGTGACGCCTTCCTCGTGCTCGACCGCGCGCTGTCCGTCTGCGCCGTGTCCCGCGGCGCCGAGCGGCTGCTCGCAACCAGCGAGCCCGACGCCGTCAACCGGCACATGACCCACCTGTTGATGCCCGCCGACGCGGAAGAAGAGGGCGGCGAGACGCTGGCGGTCGCGGTCGCCTGGGCTGCCCGCGGCGACGGAGGCACCCGCACGACGACCGTCCGCCCTGCCAACACATTCGGGATTCGCCTCACCGCTCGGATCGCAAGCTGCGGACCGCCGCGAGCGGCCCTGGTGGTGCTCGAGTAGGCCTGATGGCCCGCGCGGCGCGATCCGGACGGCGCCGCCCCAGCGTTATGCAAACGCCAGTCGGCGTTATGCAAACTCCCAGCAAACAGCCGCTTTTGCGCAAGTTTGCAGGTCTGCTTGCGACACTTGCGATGCGCGGCTCCGACCTCGATAACTCACCGTGATGAACGGAATTCGCACGAACGCCGCTGCGGTCATGCTCGGCGTCAGCCCCAACACCCTGCGCAGCTGGGAGCGCCGCTATGGCTTCCCTCGCCCCCGTCGGACGCCAGGCGGCCACCGGCAGTACGCACTGAACGAGGTCGAGTCGCTCCGAGTGACGCTCGCGGAAACTCACAATGTCTCGAGCGCGATCGCACTCGCGCGCCAACGCGGCGAAGGGCCGTCGTCGGGCTCGCGCCTGGCCGCCGCGTTCGCCGCGTTCGACGAGGACAAGGCAGACGGCCTGCTCGAGGAGAGCCTCGCGCTGCGGTCGGTCGAGCGAACGATCGAGGAGGTCCTGCTCAAGGCGATCGCCGCCCACGGGGACGAAGCGGCCAGCGGCCGCACACCGGAGTACGAGTTCGGTTGGCGCTACGCCACGGCGTGGCTGTCGGCGCTCAAGCGGCTGTCCCCGCCGGCGACGCACTCGGCGGGCGTGCTCGTGCTCGACGCCTCGGCGCCGCTCGAGCTCGACGCGCTCTACGCGCAGTCCCTCGAGCTGATGCTGAGGCGCGGCGGCGTTCGAACCCTGTCGCTGTCGACCGCGATCAGTCCGACCCGTCTGGCCCGGGCGCTGCCCGCGCTCGCTCCCCGGGCGGTCGTGCTCGCGGGCCGCGGCATTTCGCTCGACGCGCTCGGCCGGCTCGTCTACTCGGTCCGCTCGGTCGCGCAGCGGGCCGAGGTCTTCGACTTCCGCGGCGCGGTGCCCGACACCGGCGCCAGCACGGTCCGCCGCCTCGGCCAGACGCCGCTGAACGCGCGCGATCTGCTGCTCGGCCAGCTCGAGCGGCCGAGTCCCAGCCGGTCCGTGACGCCGGCGCGCCCGCTGCCGGCGATCTCGGCTCGCTGACGGCCCGCCCGCGAATACGGGGACGGCCGCCGGCCCCGCGAATGCGGGGACGGCCACCGGCTTCCTAGAATCGGGCGCGATGCCCGAGGCTCACCGTCCCGTCGATCCCCGCGTCTCGTTCCCCGAGCTCGAAAGGCTCGTGCTCGAGCGCTGGCGCGAGCGCGACGTGTTTGCCGAATCGGTCCGGCGCCGGCAGAGCGCCCCGCGGTGGGGCTTCTACGAGGGCCCCCCGACCGCCAACGGGCCCCCGGGCATCCATCACGTGCTCTCGCGCGTGTTCAAGGACATATTCCCCCGTTACCGGACGATGTGCGGGTACTTCGTCGAGCGCAAGGGCGGCTGGGATTGTCACGGGCTCCCGGTCGAGCTGGCACTCGAGGCCGAGCTCGGCTTCACCTCCAAGGCCGACATCGAGAAGTTCGGGATCGCGGAGTTCAACGCCCGGTGCCGCGAGATGGTCCTCAGCCACGTCGAGGACTGGAACGCGATGACCGAGCGGATCGGCTTCTGGATCGACCTCGACGACGCGTACCGAACACTCGACCCTGAGTACGTCGAGTCGGTGTGGTGGGCGCTGAAGACGATTCACGACAAGGGCCTTCTGTACGAGAAGCTCAAGGTCGTCCCCTACTGCCCGCGTGACCAGGTGACGCTCTCGAGCCACGAGCTCGGGCAGCCCGGCGTGTACCAGGACGTGGTCGACCCGTCGGTGTACGTGCGGCTCCCGGTCACGAGCGGCAACGAGGACGTCCAGCGCGGCGACGAGTTGCTGGTGTGGACGACGACGCCGTGGACGCTCGTGTCGAACGCGGCCGTCGCGGTCGACCCGGAGCTCATGTACGTGCGCGTGAAGCACGACGAGTACGTTTACATCGTCGCCGAGGCGCTCGCGGAGCGGGTCCTCGGCGAAGGTGCGCGCGCGCACGTCCTCAACCGCTTCCCGGGGAGCAGGCTCGAGGGCGTCGCGTACGAGCCCCCGTTCACGTTCATCCCCGGGGCCGAATACGGCCCGCGAGGCCACACCGTGCTGCTCGGAGACTTCGTCACCGCGAACGACGGCACCGGGCTCGTTCACACGGCGATCGCGTTCGGCGAGGACGACTTCCGCCTCGGCGAGCAGTACGGCCTCAACGTCATCAACCCGGTGCGGCTCGACGGCACCTACGACGAGCGCATCGGCCCCTACGCCGGCCGCAAGGTCAAGGACGCCGACCCGGACCTGATCGAGGACCTCCGCGAGCGCGGGCGCCTGCTGCGAGCGGAGTCCTACGAGCACTCGTATCCACACTGCTGGCGGTGCAACACGCCGCTGCTGTACTACGCCAAGCCGTCCTGGTACATCGCGACCAGCCGGATCAAGGACCGCCTGCTCGCGGCCAACGAGACGGTCAACTGGGCGCCCGAGCACGTCAAACACGGCCGGTTCGGCAACTGGCTCGAGCACAACGTCGACTGGGCGCTCTCGCGCGAGCGCTACTGGGGCACGCCCCTCCCGGTGTGGCGCTGCAAGAACGATCACTTCCACGCGATCGGATCGCTGGCCGAGCTCAATGGCCTCGCGGGCACGAACGTGACCGATCCCCACCGGCCGTTCGTCGACGATCCCACGTTCCCGTGCCCGAGCTGCGGTGAGCCGATGCAGCGCGTCCCCGAGGTGATCGACGTCTGGTTCGACTCGGGCTCGATGCCGTTCGCCCAGTACCACTCGCCGCATGAGGGCACCGAGCAGTTCGAGGAGCACTACCCGGCCGACTTCATCTGCGAGGCGCTCGACCAGACGCGAGGATGGTTCTACTCGCTGATCGCGGTCTCGACGCTGCTGTTCGATCGCTCGCCGTACCGAAACGTCGTCTGCCTGGGTCTGATCCTCGACGGAGACGGTCGCAAGATGTCGAAGTCGGTCGGCAACACGATCGCGCCGAACGAGGTGCTCGATCGGTTCGGCGCGGACGCGTTGCGCTGGTACTTCTTCACCTCCAAGCAGCCCTGGGATGGCTATCGCTTCTCGATGGAGTCGATCGGAGAGGCGGTCAGGCAGTTCCTGCTCCAGCTGTGGAACACGTACGGCTTCTACGTTCTGTACGCGAACGCAAACGGGATCGAGCACGACCCCGGCTTCGCGGACCCGGCCAGCACCACCGAGCTCGACCGTTGGGCCCTGTCGCGCCTCCAGGGAACGATCGAGGTCGCACGCGATCGCATGGACCACTTCGACGCGACCGTGGCCGGCCGCGCGATCCAGACGTTCGTCGACGAGATCTCGAACTGGTACGTGCGCCGATCGCGGCGGCGGTTCTGGGACGGCGACCAGGCCGCGTTCGCGACGCTGCGCACGTGCCTGCTCCAGATCGCCAAGCTGCTCGCGCCGTTCTGTCCGTTCGTCGCCGACGAGATCTACGACAACCTCGACGGCGCTGAGCCGAGCGTCCACCTGTGCGACTTCCCGACCGCGACCACGCGCGATCTCGACCTCGAGGACGCGATGGCGATCGCGCGCGAGACCGTCCGGCTCGGACTCGCGGCCCGCGGTCAGGCGAAGATCGCGGTGCGGCGGCCGCTCCGCGCGGCGGTCGTGGTCGCGACCGGGTTGGAGCGCGAGGCGATCGAGCGGATGTCGTCCATCGTCCGCGAGGAGCTGAACGTGCGCGAGCTCCGGTTCGTGTCCGAGGCCGACGAGCTCGGCGAGGTCGAGCTGAAGCCCAACTACCGCACGCTCGGTCCGCGGTTCGGCAAGCACATGCCGATGGTCGCGGCCGCGGTGGCCGGGCTCGACGCCGGGCGCGCCGCGGCAACCCTACGCGAGGGCGGCCGCGTCGCGATCAGCGTCGACGGTACGGACCACGAGCTCACCGCCGACGACCTGCTGGTGTCGATGAAGCCGCTCGAGGGCTACCAGGTCGAGCGCGAGGGCTCGCACGCGGTCGCGCTCGAACTCGAGATCGACGACGACCTGCAGGTCGAGGGCTGGGCTCGCGAGATCGTCCGTGCGGTCCAGCGGGCGCGCCAGGATGCGGGTCTCGAGGTCACCGACCGGATCGCGCTCACGCTCGACGGCGACGACTTGCTCGTCGCGGCCGCACGCACACACGAGCTCTACGTCGCCGGCGAGACGCTGGCGGTGCAGATCAGCTACGAGGCGCTGGACGGCTCAGTTCCGCCCGTCGTGATCGACGGGCACGAGCTGCGGGTCGCTGTCGCTGTCGCCTAACCAGCCAGAGTTCGCCCCCAGGGCGAACTCGCAAGCTGATCGGCGGGAGCCGATTAGCCAGTGAGAGCGGGCTCGAGCTCGGCGACGAGCTTGCGCTTGGGGTACGCGCCGATCACGGTCTTGGCCGGCTGCCCGTTGCGGAACAGGATCAGCGTCGGGATCGACATCACGTTGAACTGAATCGCCGTGTTCTGGTTCTCGTCGATGTTCAGCTTGACGACCTTGAGATCGTCCGCCCGCTCCTGCGCGATCTCCTCGACCACCGGTGCGACCATGCGGCACGGCCCGCACCACGGGGCCCAGAAGTCGACGAGCACGGGGACATCTGACTCGATGACCTCGGCCTGGAAATTGTTGTCGGTGACTTCTGAGACGGTGCCTGCCATTGCGGCTCCTTGATATCTGTGGCGATGGTTTACTTCAAAAAGTATAGCGGCTTAATGGGTCTCGCCGGAATTCGGCTTCATTACGTTTTTGAGGGCACTCACGACCCGGAGCCGGATTCCGCGCGCTCGACATCCATGGGGCCAACTAATCCGAGTGATCGCGGGTAACTAGCCTACGAGGTAGCGATGTCGGATCCGACGAATACCGAGATTGCCGACGCCCTCGATGAGCTCGGCGACCTGTACGAGCTGGACGGCGCCGCGGTCTACCGGACCGTCGCCTACCGGAACGCCGCCAAGGCGATCCGCGACGCGCCCGTGTCGGTGACGGCGCTCGCGCGCGAAGGCCGCGCCACCGAGCTCGTCGGCGTCGGCCAGATCATCCAGGAGAAGATCATCGCGCTCGCCGACACCGGCGAGATCCCGACGCTCGTCAAGATGCGGGCGAAGTTTCCGCCCGGCTTGATCGCGATCACCCGCCTTCCGGGGCTCGGACCCAAGCGCGCGCGGCGGCTGTACGACGAGCTCGGGATCGACTCCCTCGAATCGCTCCGGACCGCCGCTGAGGAGCACAAGATCCGCGCGCTGAAGGGATTCGGCCCGAAGGCCGAAGAAGCGATCCTCGCCAACCTGCGATTAGACGGGGCCGGCGAGCGGCCCGCGCGAATCGTGCTGAGCCGGGCGCTTGCGGTCGGCGAGCCGCTGGTGGCGGCGCTGCGCGACCACCCGGCTGCAATCGGGGTGGAGCTGGCGGGGTCGGCCCGGCGGATGACCGACACCGTCAAGGACCTCGACGTGATCGCCACCGCGACCGATCCCCTCGCGCTGGCCCGGGCGGCGACCGAGCTCGACCTGGTCGAGGAGGCGGGGACGGCGTCGGCGGCCGGCGTGCGGCTGCGAACGCACACGGGCGTGCGGGTCGATTTCCGGATCGTCGAGCCCGACCAGTTCGGCAACCTGCTCCAGCACCTGACCGGCTCCAAGCAGCACAACATGGCGCTGCGCGACATGGCCGTGCGCAAGGGGCTGCACGTGTCCGAGTACGGCGTCCTCGACGACGCGACCGGCGAGACCCGCCGCTGCGCGACCGAGCACGAGGTGTACGCGCTGCTCGGACTCCAGTTCATCGAGCCCGAGCTGCGCGAGAACCGGGGTGAGCTCGAGGCCGCAGCCGCCGGCACGCTGCCGACACTGATCGAGCAAGGCGACCTCCGCGGCGATCTGCACTCGCACACGACCGCGTCCGATGGAACCGCGTCGATCGAGGAGATGGCGCTCGCGGCGCGGGATTTCGGCTACGAGTACCTGGCGATCACCGATCACTCGGCGAGCTTCGGGTTCGGCGACGAAGTCTCGCCCGAGCGGCTGCGCGAGCAGATCGCGCGCATCCGCGCCGCCGAGATCGACGGCATCGAGCTGCTCGCCGGCTCGGAGGTCAACATCCTGCCCGACGGGTCGCTCGACTATCCGGACGAGCTGCTCGACGCGCTCGATTGGGTGATCGCCTCGGTGCACTCCTCGTTCCGGATGTCCTCCGATGCGATGACCGACCGGATCGTGCGCGCGATCGAGCATCCGTTGGTGGATGCGATCGGCCACCTGTCGGGGCGCAAGCTCGAGCGCCGTGCGCCCTACTCGTTCGACCTCGAACGTGTGATCGAGGCTGCGGCCCGGACCGGCACGATGCTCGAGATCAACTCGAACCCCGACCGCCGCGACCTCAACGAAACGAGCGCCCGAGCCGCCGCGGCGGCCGGCGTTCCGATCGTGATCAACTCCGACTCGCACCGCGTGACCGGGTTCGAGGTCGCGCGCTACGGGATCGCGACCGCCCGGCGCGCCTGGCTGACGGCTGCGCAGGTCCTCAACACCGGGCCATGGGCGTCGATCGAAGCGATCCGGCCGCGGAATCGCGCCGTTGGTTTAGGGGTCCGGGCTGCGCCACGAGCCACCCGAGCGCGACGTCGGTCGCGCGCCTGACGCGGGCTTCCCGCCTGACGCGGACTTCTTCCCGTAGGTGGGGGCCGGCGGCTTGCGGTAGGGGCCGCTTGGCTTGCGGCGCCGGACGACGCGTGCGTCGGCGCTCGGTCCGTCGAGAGGCAGCGGGTCGTACTTCCCGCGCTTCTGGATCCACACGAACCAGGCCAGTCCGGCCAGGCACACCAGGGTCGCGATCCAGAAGTTCAGACGCATCCCGAGCACATGCACCGAGTAGTCGATCCGGATCGTCTCCTCGAAGATCCGGTAGCCCGCATAGCCGGCGACATACAGCGCCATCAGTCCCGGCGGCTTGATCTTGCGGCGGTTGCCCAGCCAGATCAGGAATCCCGCCAGACACAGGTTCCAGATGATCTCGTACAGGAACGAGGGCTGGAACGTGGCGAACTGCGTGTACCCCGCGGGGCGGTGCGCGGGAGAGATCTTCAGCGCCCACGGAAGCGTCGAGGGCTTGCCGAACAACTCCTGGTTGAAGTAGTTGCCGATCCGCCCGATCGACTGCGCCACGAGCAGCGCGGGCGCGGCGGCGTCCATGAATCGCAGCACGTCGCCGTGCGACAGCCGCCTCCGGATGACCAGATAGCCGACGAGCACGCCGCACGCGATCCCGCCCCAGATCCCGAGGCCGCCCTTCCAGATCGCGAACAGGCCCCAGAAGTTGTGCGGCTCGATCTGGCTGGGCGTCGTGATGTCGAAGTAGATCCGGCCGCCGATCAGACCGGCCGGGAAGCCCCAGGCGGCGGCCTCGTACGCGAGGTCCGGATCGCCGCCGACCTTCCGCCAGCGCCACCGCGTGACGAAGATCGCGGCGGCGACCGCGCACACATAGGCGAGCCCATAGGCGTGGACGAACAGCGGCCCGATGTAAAAGCCGTTGTCCGGCGGGCTGGGGATGAAGGACGGGACGATCACGCGCGGGGCCGGGCGCGCCGTGAATGACCAGACGCCCCGTTCAACTCGAACAGGTTAGAGCGGAAGCCCGGCGTGCGAATCAACCTGATCGGTTTCAGCGGCGAGGTTCGCTCGATGTAGAAGCGGGCGCCGTCCCGCTCCTCGATCGCGGTGACCGCCGACGCCTGACGCCGCCAGGCGAGCGCCCAGATGATCGCGAATCCGGTTGCGACCGCGGGCACCTGCGGCACCAGGAACGCGAGCGCGCCGGCGCCGATCGTCGAGAACAGCAGCGGCCACAACCGGTTCAGCACCGTGCGGGCCGGGTTGACCTCGGGCAGCGAGGATTGGGTGCGCGCGCTCGCGAGCAGCGAGGCGATCTGCGATGTGGTGCCGGCGCGCCGCCCCGTCCAGGCGCCCGTCAACGCCGCGACCACCCACCACCCCGCCGAGATCGGCACGAGCAGGTCGTCGTTGGTGCCGGCCGCGGCCGCCACCGTGACCGCCGCAAGCGCGCTCGCCGCCGCGGCGCTGATCAGGACCGTCGTCCGTAGGAAGTCCGAGAACCGCACGCCCGCTGCTCGACCGGCCTCAGTCCGCGGCCAGGACCGCGAGCAGTTCGGCGACGCCCTCCGGCCCGTCGACGACGATGTCGGCCTCGGCGGTGATCTCGGGCGGCCCTTCGTCCGACCGCACGCCCACCCGGATCGCCCTCGAGATGCGGCCCTCCTCAGCGAGCGCGACCAACGCGTGGAACGCGTCGAGGTCGGTGGCGTCGTCGCCGACGTACATCGCGACGTCGACGTCGGTGTCGGCCAGGAACGACAAGATGCCGGCACCCTTGTCGATCCTCACCGGGGGACGAACCTCGAGCACCTTGCGACCCCAGTGGGTGCGCAAACCCGCCGCCTCGGCCTTGGCCGCGATCGAGTCGATCGCCGCGCGCGCCGCCTCCTCGTCGGGCGCACCGCGCCAGTGGAAGGCGACGATCGCGCCCTTGTCCTCGAGTCGCACCCGGCGTCGGCGCAGGTCCGCGGTGTCCGCCTCGCGCGCGAAATCGTGGATCCGCTCCGTCCAGTCCAGGATGCCGGGGTCCACCACCGGCTCGGTCCAGCCCGCGCGCAGCACCTCGGCGCCGTGGGAGCCGAGGTACGAGATCGCGCCGATCGCGACCAGAGCGCGCGCCTCCGAGGCGCGCCGGCCGCTCACGCACGCGACCACGCCGTACCGGCGGGCAACCTGAGCCAGCAAGCTGCGCGTGCTCTCGGGCACGCGAGCGTCGGCGGCGTGGTCGACGATCGGGGCGAGCGTGCCGTCGATGTCGAACAGGATCGCCGCGCGCGCGGGGTCTGCGCGAAGCGGCCCGAGCGCGTCGGACAGGAGCGCTGACGTCACCGCTCTAGTATGCCCGCTCGGAGGTGTCCGCCGTGTCCAACGATCCGGTTCTGCTGCTCCACGGCCAGCCGGGTGCGGCGGCCGACTGGGAGCGCCTGGAAGCGTCAGTGGGCGCGAGCGTGCGCACGATCGCATTCGACCGCCCGGGGTGGGACCGTCGGTCGGCGGTGCGCGACCTCGCCGGAAACGCCAACGCCGCGCGCATGGTGTTGGATTCGGTCGGGGTTCAGCGGGCGACGGTCGTCGGGCACAGCCTCGGTGCGGCGGTGGCGGTGTGGCTCGCATGGTCGAGCCCGGAGCGCGTGGGACGGTTGGTGCTGGTCGCCCCGGCGGCAAACCTCGACTCGCTCAGCGCGGTCGACTACGTGCTCGCGGCGCCCGTGGTTGGCTGGCTGGCCAGCTTGGGTGCGATGTGGGGTGGCGGCCTCGTGCTCGGCGCGGGTCCGGTCCGGCGCTGGGTCTCCGAGGCAAGCGCGCTTGACGACCGCTACCTGCGCGCGGCCGGCCGGATGCTCCTCGCCCCCTCCGCGTGGCGCTCGTTCGCGCGCGAGCAGCGACTCCTCGTCCGCGACCTGCCCGCGCTCGAGCGCCGACTCGGTGAGATCACCGCCCCAACCACGATCGTCGCCGGTGCAGCCGACCGCGTCGTGCCGATCGCTGCGGCGCGGAGGCTCGCCGGCCAGATACGCCGCGCCGAGTTGATCGAGATCGAGGACGCGGGGCATCTCTTGCACGTGCACCACGCGGGGGAGGTTGCGCGGGTGATCGACGGCGGGACAGTGCGTGACGATCCGCACTAACGGCGCCGCGGCGCGGAACGGCCGGTGTACGCTCGACAGTGCGCCGGGCCTCGAGGAGCTTGGCCCTCCGCCCTCATCGACGCAAACAGGAGGAGCAGAATGCCCAATCTGAAGCTCGCGCCTCGGGTCGCAGCGAGGCGGACGAGCCGACATCGTCGGCGACGAACTTCCAGACGAAAGACCTCGCACGGTTGGTGGCGCGCGGTCAAGGTCGCGGTGCTGGTCGAGCGTCTTCGACGGCGCCCTCGCCGGCGCCCTAGCTCGCCATCGGTCCGGCAGATAGCGCTCGTCATCGTCAGCGGGGGCCTCGTGATCATGCTGATTCGCGTCGCGACGCGGAAGGCGAAGAGCCGTGCCGGAGCTTCCGAGGTCGCCCCCGCGCAGGACCGCGACCAGAACGACACCCCGGATGAGGCTCGCGAGTCTCCGACGGCGCCCGCCACGGGGCGCAATGACACCGTCGCCGGCAGTGAGCGGAGGCTTACCGACCGCGTCCAGCAAGAGATGTCCCGTCGAGCGGACGCGCCGAGCCAAGCCGGCGGCTCTGGCTCTGGCTCCGACTAGGCAGGCGGACCAGGCGGACCAGGCGGACCAGGCGGATCCGGTGCGGTTCGTCCTCACCCGCGACGCAGACGAGTGCGCTGAGCGGACCGAGCGCCTGTTCGCGGACGGCGTGGGAGCGGCAGACCGGCGGTACGGCTCGGCGCGCCATGCGCGAGGCCACGCACATCCTCGACGAGGTACATGACCCGCCGCGGCCGGCGCGAGGCGAACTTCGCGTCGCGGACGCCGGCGACCGCTCGCTGCTCGTCGGCTGGACGCGAGAGTTCGTGACCGAGGCCGGCATCGCCGGCGCTACCCAGGCCGAGCCGATCGTCGATGGGCGCTAGAGCGCGGTTAGGTTCCGGGTATGGGCCGGCCGTCGAGCACGCGCAGCGCGTCCTCGACCGTGTCGGCGACCTCGCCGGGTCTCTCAGCGCCGGCGAGCCGGAGCGAGTCGTGCACGGGCGAGGTCGACGGGATCACGAGGATGAGCACCTGCCCGCGGGCCTGCAAACTCGAGCGCATCCCGTAGATCACGTAGATCCCCGCGCTGTCGAGGTACTCGACGTCTGACAGGTCGAGAACCACGCCTTGGGCCTCGTTCGGCGTCGCGCCGATGACGGTCGCCCCAACCTCCTCGGCATTCGACATGTCGACCTCGCCCGTCACGTGAGCGATCAGCGCGGTGTGCGTCAGGGTGATCTGTACGTCGGCGAGGCTCATTTCGGTCCGATCCGTCGGCGCATCACGATTTCCGTCCCTTCGGCGGTTCGATCGATCTGTACATCATCCATTGCGGCCACGATGATCGACAGACCGCGACCGCGGTTCTGCCCACGCGGCGCGCGCCAGCGTCCGCCGTCGCGAACCGTGATCGTGATCTCTCCGTTCCGTGACCACCCGTGGAGCTGGAACGTGGCCGGCGACGGCGCGTAGGCGTGCTCGATCGCATTCGCGCAGGCCTCGCTCACCGCGATCGTCATCTCGGCGATGTCGCCATCATCCGCGCCCTGTTCGTTCAGCCACCGGCGCAGGATGCGTCGCGCGTGAGCCAGCGTCTTGGGTTCGGCCGGCAGCGTCACGTGCAGCTCCGACGGGACCGCGGCGTTCTCGAGTGCGACGATCGCCACGTCGTCGCGCAAGCCTTCGGGCGGAACCAGCTTGGCGACCGCCAGCGCGCACGCCTCCTCCGGCGACCGTGCGCGGTTCACGGCGCTGGCCAGCACCTCGATGCCGGCGCTCAAGGCGACGCCACGGCGCTCCACGAGCCCGTCGGTGTACAGCAGCAGCATCTCGCCGCTTTCGAGCGACAGCTCGTGCTCGGGACACCGGCCGTAGGGGAACGCCCCCAGCGGGGGCGCGGGCGTGACCTCGAGCACCCGCGCGTCCGAGCCTGAGATCACCAGCGGTGGGAGGTGTCCGGCGGTCGCATACTGAAGCTCCGACGTGTACGTGTCGAACACCGCGTAGGCCGCGGTCGCCATCGCGGACTCGTTGAGCGACTGCACGAACCGGTCGACTAGCTCGAGCGTGCGGCCCGGCCCGTGACCCTCGATCGCGTACGAGTGCAGCGCCGTGCGGAGCCGTCCCATCAGCGCCGCGGCGGCGATCCCGTGACCCACCACGTCGCCGATCACGACCCCGACGCGGCCGCGCGGAAGCTCGAACACGTCGTACCAGTCGCCGCCCACCTCCTCGCGGGCGGGAAGGTAGCGCGCCGCCACGTTCACTCCGACCACGTTGGCGAGCCGCTTGGGCAGGAGGCTGCGCTGGAGGACCATCGAGACGTCGTGCTCGTGTTCGAGCTCCGCGAACAACCTCGCGCGCTCGATCTCCGGCGCCGCGCGCGCGGCGGCCATCTGCAGCACCGCGAGGTCGTCCTGGCCGAACGTCCGCGGCCGCAGCGAGCCGACGTGGAGCACGCCGATCAGCTCGCCCTCGACGACCAACGGGACTCCCAGCAGCGACTCGATGCCCTTCTCGCGCAGGATCGGGTTCATCACATCGGCGTGACTGACGTCGGCGATGAAGATCGGGACGCGCTCGGCCGCGATCCGTCCGGCGAACCCCTGGCCGATCGGAATCCGCACGCCGCGCTCGACCTCCTCCTCGATCCCCTTGGCGGCGCGCGCGACGAGTTGTTTCGACCCCACGTCGTGCAGCAGGATCGCGACGGTGTCGACGTTCAATGCCTCCTGGATGCGGATCATGAGCTCGTTCAGGAGCTCCTCGAGCGGCAGCTCGGACAGCCTGGGATCGCTGAGGCGGTACGAGCTGCGGCGTTCGGCGGCGGGATCGAGCGGATCGGGCGGGACGAGGATGACCTGTCCGTGCCCCGGGCTCGGGCGCTCCTGTCTCTCTGCGCGGGCCTCGGCCACCGGGGAAGTGTCCCTTACCGGACTCTCGGGCGATCCGCATAGCCGCGTTCGGGCGCGGCGCGCCAGGACGCTCAGAGGCGAACTGGGTCGCCCGACGGGACCACGAGCACCGAGCCCCGCGCGGCATTCAGCATGGTTCGGGTCGAGCCGCTCAACGTGATCCGTCGCGACGAGGCGCTGGGCTGGGAGCCCACCACGATCAGGTCGACGTCGGCCCCGCCGAGGTCCACGATCGACGCCCCGAGCTTCGCCGCCAGCCCGTCCGCCGTCTCTTGGGCCGCCGTATCGCCCGCGACCGTCGAGATCGCGATCGACCTGATCTCGGCATTACCCAGGCTCCGCAGCCCGGCCGCCGCCACCGCGATCGCCACCGATCCACCCTCGAGCAGCCGTTGCGCGGTCGTGCCGGGCTCCGCGCGACCGGGCGGCGTGCGGTAGTCCGATCCGAACACGATCACCGAAGCCTGCTCGGCCTCGGCCAACTGCTCGAGCCCCTCTCCGGTCGAGCCGCTGAAGACGACGTGCTTGGGAATGTCCGCGTCCTCGAGCCACGCCGCTCCCTGCTCTAGGCGACGTTCGGCGTCGTGCTGGGCAAGTTCCTCACGGCGCGGATCGAACTCCCGCGAGTGGCGGATGTACGCCAGCGACAGCCCGCCTCCGGCCTTAGCCAGCAGGCGGCCCAGCGCCAGCGCATCGTCGTCGTTTGGCGTGCCGTCGTAGGAGATGATCAGGTCCGAGCTCACGGGTCGACATCCTGCGTGAGCGAACGGCCCGCCGCATTGGACATTGGGACAAGGATCCGCGGTCGCGGGTGTCCAAATGCCCGGTTCGTCCCGTCCGGGGCGAACGGGCGAGTGTGCGCGCCGGCGCGAGTGGAGCGCCGGCGCTCGGTTACGGGGGCCTACCGGCGGAAGCGGGACAGTCCGGGCCGCCGGCGGTACGTGCTCGTGCTCGTCTGGGATCCAACGCCGGCCGGCGCCTCAGACTCGGCGGTCGAAGGCGCCACCGACTCCTCGCGATCCGCGACCGGCTCGCGCTCGGCGAGCGGCTCGTCGCGATCTGCGACAGGTTCGCGCGCGGCGAGGGGTTCGCGGGCGGCAACAGGTTCCTCGCGGGCGGCAAGAGGCTCCTCGCGGGCGGCAAGAGGCTCCTCGCGGGCGGCAACAGGCTCCTCGCGGGCGGCAAGAGGCTCCTCGCGGGCGGCAACAGGCTCAGCGGCGGTTCTCGCCACCGGGGCCTCGGCGCCGGCGCGCTCGTCGTGATGCGCGACCGCGGCCTCCTCGGCCAGCGCGGCGTCCTCGGCGACGGCCGCCTCGACCACGACGCGCGGTCGCGAGTAGTACCGCCCCATCGCGAACGCCGCCAGCCCAGCGATCAGGACCCCAAGCCCGGAGAAGTAGCCGAGCCACTCGATGGCCTGACGCGTGTGGCCGCCCATCGGCGCGCCGATCGGGTCGCCGGCGGCATGCCACAGCAGGCTGATCGACGGTCCGATCGCGAACCAAGCGCCGGCTGCCAGGGCCAGCCAGCCACCGAGCAGCCCGCTCGTGCGGTGCGCGCTGCGCAGCAGCATCAGCCCTCCGACCACGGCGACCGCGCCGGGGATGATGCAGAGCCAAAGCCGCGCAGAGGTGTAGTGCCAGGTCTGGTAGCTCCCGAATGCGTAGTGGAAGTACGGACCGAAAAATGGGACGAGGCCGCCCCACAGGCCGAGCAGAATCACAAGCAGGCCGCTCAGCGCGCCCGTTGTTCGCGGGAGGCGCCTGGCCTCGGTGTGATTTATGGGATGAGTGCCGCTGACGGTTGTCATGACTTTCAGCTACCCATCGGGCAAGGCGGTGAACCGGGCGGCTCCCGGCGCCCTCCCATCGGGCTTTATGATCGCTCCATGCCCGACCGCCTGTACTTCACTGACTCCGACGAAGCCAACGCACTCGTCGCCTCGGACCCGATGGCGCTCCTGGTCGGCTTCGTTCTCGACCAGCAGGTGACCGTGCAGAAGGCGTTCATGGGACCGCTGGTCATCCGCGAACGCCTCGGCACGCTCGACGCAACCGCACTCGCCGACGCCGATCTCGACCCGATCTTCCGCGAGCGCCCGGCAATCCATCGCTTTCCCGCCTCGATGGCCCGCCGCGTCCACGACCTGGCGGAGTACATCCGCGACCACTACGACGGCGACGCCGGTCGCGTCTGGGGCGACGCCGCCGACTCCGCCGCGCTGCGCGCCAACCTGGCCGCGCTTCCCGGGTTCGGAGACATGAAGATCAAGTCGCTCGGCGCCGTGCTGGCCAAGCGCTTCCACGTCGAAGCGGCCGAGGACCTCGTGCCGGGCCACCCGACGCTCGGAGACGTGGACTCCAAGCAGGCGCTGCTCGACTACCAGGCCGCCAAGCGCCTCCACAAGGCCGAGTGGCTGAAGATGGACGCCGGCGCAGCCGCCACGGTCGCGGATTAGGCACGGGGCGGCCTGGCGCATGGCCCGCCTCGTCGGCATCAACCACATCGCGCTCGAGGTCGACGACGTCGACGACGCGCTCGCCTGGTACCGGCGCTTCTTCGAGTTCGAGCTCCGCGGCCGCGCGGGGCCGCGAATGGCGTTCATCGACATGGGAGACCAGTTCATCGCGCTCGCCGCCGGGCGCTCGCAGCTGCCGGACGACGATCGCCATTTCGGGCTGGTGGTTGATGGCAAGGAAGCGGTTCGCGCCGCTCTCCGCGACGCCGGCATCGCCGTCCAGGCCTCGGGCTCGCTCGACTTCGAAGACCCCTGGGGTAACCACGTCCAGGTAGTCGATTACCGGGACATCCAGTTCACGAAGACGCCCGAGGTGCTGCGCGCGATGAGGCTTGACGGACTGGACAAAACCGAGGCCGCTCGGCGGGAGATCCGCGACCGCGGCCTTGGCGGGTAGCCGATCACCCGCTCCCTGGACCTGGACCTGGACCTGGACAACGCAGCAAACCAGCCCTCTGTCACAGCCCCGTCTCGGCTTCGAACGCCGGCATCCCCGGCCGCGGCCCGAACGCGAGGTTGACCGTCAGCGACGACACGCCGCACACGCCGATCACGATCGCCATCGGCAGCGCGTCGTGGGCACCGCCGACGCCGACGACCGGCGCGATCAGCGCCCCGATCCCGAACTGCCCCATCCCGAGCAGCGCCGACGCGCTCCCGAGCGCCCCCTCCTGGTCCGCCAGCGCAGCGGCGGTGCCGTTCGGGAACACGATGCCGTTCGAGCAGAGGATGACGAACAGCGCGATCAGCAACGGCGCCAGCCCGGCGTGAGCGATCGTGACCGCGAGCACGCCGATCGAGCCCAGCGCGACGCCGAACACCCCGACCCGCAGCAGCGCCGGTGCGCCCACGCGGCCGACGATCCTGCCCCCGATCTGCGACGACGCGATCAGGCCGGCCGAGTTCACGGCGAACACGACGCTGAACAACTGGGGCGAGACGCCGAACGAGTCCTCGAGCACGAACGACGCGCCGGCGATGTAGGCGAACATCGCCGCAAAGGCGAGCGAGAACGCCACCGCCGGGGGCATGAATCGTCGGTCGCCGAGCAGGCGCCGGAAGGTGTGCAGGGTCGCGCCCAGCCCCCCGCCGTGGCGGCGTTCCACGGATAGCGTCTCGGGCAGCCACAGCGCGGTCGCGACCAGCAACGGAACTCCGATCGCGGCCAGCACGATGAACACGCCTCGCCACGACGTGATCGCGAGCAACTGCCCGCCGACGAGCGGCGCGAACACCGGAGCGACCCCCGTCACCATCATCAGCAACGCGAACACCCGTGCGGCGGCGGCGCCGCGGAACAGGTCACGCACGACCGCTCGCGCGATGACCACACCGGCGCCACCGAGCATCCCCTGGATCAGCCGGAGCGCGATCAGGATTCCGATCGAAGGCGCGGCCGCGCACGCGAGCGACGCCGCGCTGTAGCCGACGATCCCGACCAGCAGCGGCCGGCGCCGTCCGAGCGAATCGCTGAGCGGGCCGGCGAGCAGCTGGCCGCCGGCGAGTCCGAGCATGCAACCGGTCAGCGTCAACTGACCGGTCGATGCCGATGCGCCCAGATCGCGCGTGAGCGACGGCAGCCCGGGCAGGTACATGTCCATCGACAGCGGGCCGAACGCCGACAGGGCACCGAGGATCAGCGTCAACCGGAGGCCGGGGTAACGCGCCGGGGCCTCGGCGGGAGGCGCAGCGGGGGCGGCGGATACCGTCATATCGGCGCGCCAGCCGTGATTCAGCCGTCCGGATCGTCGACGACGTCCTGGTCGTCGTGGGACACGTCCGCGGCGGTCACCTTGCGCGTCTCTGCGCTGCCGGGATCCTCAAGGCGCTGCATCGTCTCGTCGGTGCGCTTATCGGCGTCCGGCGTTTCGAGCTCGGCTGGATCGTCGACGCGCTCCGCTGCCCCACCCTCTTCGGCGACACGCACGGCGTAGGACTTGTTGTCGCTCCGCATCTCCTGGTCGCCGGTGTCGATCCCGTAGTAATCGCGGAGCAGGCGGTCGCACTCGCCCGAGATTCCTTCGGCGCCATCGACCTCCGGCGCCTCCGCGATCCGCTGCTTGCTGTACGGCACGCGAAGCTGGCCGGCCTCGTCCTTGAGCCGGGCGAGCGGGACGAACACGCTCCGCGCGCCGAAGAGACCGGTCGACAGCTCGACGGCGACCCACATCGGGTAGCCGTCATCCATCGCGTAGATCTCCTTGACCTTGCCGATCGGGTTACTGGCCTGATCGGTGAGCTTCCTGCCGGGCAGGCTGCCGACGTCCTCTATCGCCTCGGTCATCCGTGTCTCTCCTCGCTCGCCGTCGGGTGCGTCCCCCCATCGGGCTACCCGGGCACGCTCGCAGACATGCGCCGGCTCGACCCCCGCCGGCTCGACCCCCGCCGGCGCGACCCCCGCCGGCGCGACCCCCGCCGGCTCGGCTCCCGTGGTGCCGCCCTCGGCTGGTGCGCCTCGATCGCTGCGTCGAGCTTCGGACCCTCGCCCGCATCGATCGCCTCCACCAGATCGCGATGGATCGCCACCATCGCGGCGCCGTCGAAGTCGGACAGCTCCGCGCGATCGATGCTGAACTCGAAAAAGTCGATCAGCGCGAGGTACATGTTCCGGAGCGGCCCATTTCGGCATATCTCGGCGATCCGCCGGTGCAATGCCCAGCTGCCGCGCCACGAGCTCCGCGCGCGAAACGCGCGCGCCGAGCGGGCTCACGGTGCTGGCGCTCATCGACGGCGATGATCATCCCGGATCCTCGCCCTCTCGACATGCCCCGGAGCGCAGGAGGGCTTGTCGAAAAGTGACTTACCCGGAGACGAAACGGATCGCGGTCGTCTGTGGCTTCGCACGGTGATAGGCGCTCGCGGCTTCCTCGGCCGAGTCGTACCGCCGGTCCTCGAGCAGCCGGGCGTACAGCTCGATCTCGAACCCCGTCTCGGAGAACGGATACGGATCGACGATCACCTCGCCGGGCTCTCTGACCCAGAGCGTCAGCGTGAGGTACGGGCCTCCCGGCGCGACCGGCACCACGGGGATCGAGCGCATCCCCGGCGGCTGGTCGATGCGCGCGAGCGTCGAGAAGATCGACACGGAATCGCGGCCCGTCATCGGTTGCCCGGTGTCGACCAGACCCACCGCCAGCGACATCAGGTCGAGCGCCTGGAGCAGCTCGTACGCGTACCACGTCTGGTGCTCGAACTCACTCCGCCGCCCGTGACCGCCCCACGCGTCGCGCAGCGCGGCCGCCCGGCGGTGATCCTGCTCGGCGACGACCTCAACCGCGAGCGGATGCGAAACCGGCTCGCCTCCATGGAGGCCGAAGCGGGTGTGGTAGAGCCCCGCCCAGTGCAGGCTGACGAGCGCGCCGGCGTGGCGGTCGCGCGCGTACACACTGTCGACGCCGCGCCCGTACGGACCGACAGTCAGCTCGAGCGGGAGCTCGAGGAAATGCGCCGGACGCGACGCCTCGGCGTTGAACGACGGGCGGCCGTCGAGCTCGTACCAGCCATCGTCGTGGTGGGTCGCCGCGGCGATCAGGGCCGCGTGGTGTGCGGGCGCCTCGAACTGCTCGTTGCCCCAGCGCCGGCACAGCTCGCCCGCCACGCGCCCGTGCTCGGGATGGGTTATCAGGCACAGTCCGCCCTGCCGGCGGGTCACCAGCATGCGGCCGCCTAACTCTTCGGCGGGAGGCTCCGGGCGTAGTCAACGCCCACGCCGACCCACCGCTTCAGCTCGGCGTCGCCTTCGAGACCCTCGGACTCAACGAGCAGCCATCCGTCCATGGCCCGGCCCCGCATCTCGAAGCGCGCCGCATGCGCCTGGCTCACGAGCGCGTCGGTTTCATCGGGGTCGCACCGGAGCAGCATGCCGCCCTGCCCGCTCGCGCTGACCGACATGTTCCCGCCGATCAGGAACGCGAGACCCCCGAACATCTTCTTCTCGACCACGTCATGATCCGTCGCCAGCAGCGCGCGGATGCGGTCGGCGAGATTCTTGTCGTACGCCACGAGCGGATTATTGCGACCCCGGAGGGTGGAGCGATGGCCACGGGACGATGCCTGTGCGGAGCGGTTCGGTACGAGGTGAACGGGCCGCTGCGCGACGCACTGATCTGCCACTGCGAGGAGTGCCGGCGATGGCACGGCCACGTCTCGGCGTGCACCGCGGCCAAACGTGACGATCTCGTGCTCGTCGAACAGACCGCGCTCAAATGGATCGATAGCCCGAACAGCGACGCCGGTGCGCGGCGCGGTTTCTGTGGCGACTGCGGCTCGAGCCTGTTCTGGGACCCGCCGGCCCGCCCGACGATCAGCATCGCCGCCGGAACGCTGGACGGCCACACGGGGCTCCGCGTGACCGCCCATTGGTACGTGTCCCAGGCCGGCGACTACTACGAGCTACCTGCGGACGGGCTTCCCCGCCACGAGCTGAGCGCTCAGGCGACCGACCCGCCCTCCGCGTAGAGCAGCGATCCCGGCGTGGTCAGCGTCTCGCCGGTCTCGAGCAGCGTCTTCAGACCCGAGAGGATCATCGGCCAGCCGCCGTACAGCTCGCCGTTCGCGTCGTCGCGCAACTGATCGTGGATCACGGTCAGCCGGCAAGAATCGGCGACGGGCTCGATCTCCCAGGTGACCCGCGAGGTCCCCTCGGCCTTGACGTCCTCGCTCCAGCGCGCGTTGAAGCTCTGCACGAGCCGCCGCGGCGGATCGACCTCGAGGTTCTCACCTTCGAGGATCGGCTCTGGCATGCCCGGCGCGGCGCCGGTGTAGTGGGACCCGTTCGTCCAATCGGATGCGACGCCGACGCCGAAGTTGTACTTGCGACGCATCTCAGGGTCGACGATTGCTTCCCACAGAAGCTCGGGGCTCGTCTTGATGTAGATCTCGAAGACCTTTTCCATCGTTCTGTCCTCCAGTTCGCTCTTGAGGCCGGTGAGCGTCGCCGCCCACGGTTCTGCGTACTTGCTCACCCACCGGTCGTGGATGAGACGAATCGGAACCGCGTTCAGGAAGTGGAGCTTCTCGCGCCCGCGCCGGCGCGTGACCACAAGGCCCGCCTCCTCGAGCACCTTCAGGTGCTTCATCACCCCGAACCGCGTCATCGGCAGCCGCTGCTCGAGCGCGCTGAGCGTCTGACCGTCCTGCTTGAACAGCTCGTCGAGGAGGCTTCGACGCGTCGGGTCAGCGAGAGCTCTGAACACGTCATCCATGGTCACCATGATAGGTGACCATATAGTCACATGTCAAGTCTCCCGGGCGATGGACCGGGGCCAGCGCCGTTCAGTCAGGCCGCGCCTGGCCGCTGTACTCCTCGTTGGGCAGCATGTTGGTCGCCATTGCCATGCGGTTGGTCAGGTTGTACATCGCGCCGATCTCGGCCACGTCCCACGCCTCCTCGAGCGTCAGGCCAACGTCGAGCAGCGTCTGGAGATCGTCCCGCGTGACCTCCCTCGGTCGCAACGTCAGCTTCTCGGCGTAAGCGCAGATCGCGGTCCGGCGCGGATCGAGGTCGGCCCGACGCCAGTCGTAGGAGATCCGCTCGCCGAGGACGGGATCGCCGAGCTGCTCGCGCAGGGCGGCACCGTGCGCGACGAGGCAGTACAGGCAGCCGTTGGCCGAGCTCACAACCACCGCGATCATCTCGCGATCGGCCGCGCTCAGGTGCTCGGTCGGCTCGTGAAGCTGGCGGAAGTGGGTGAACCAGGCGCTGAGGCGGTCGGGCCGGAACGCGTATACGCGAAACACGTTCGGGACGAACCCGAGTCGCTCGCGCGCCTTCGCGAACAGTCCCTGCAGGCCGGACGGCAGGTCGGCCTCGTCGGGGACGGGAAACCAGGAGCCGGTGCCGCCGGCGGTGTCGGTGTGGTTGGCGCGGTCGGCCATCGGCGAGCTCGGCAATTGTCCCTCAGGTCGTCACGCAGCCGGTGTGAGCCCCACCACATGGAGCACGAGCACCGTCGCGAACGCCTCGCCTCGCTTGAGCAGATCGCTCAGCGAGCGCAGCCAGCGTGTCGCCTGCGCAGCCGTGACCGCGCCGGCGAGTGCGGCGTCCTCGGCCGAGGCGCGGAGATGGGTGAAGCGGAAGAAGTCGTCGTGCTCGCAAACCGTGTGGTCGCTGCTGATCGACCGCACCCCGGTCAGACCGGCGTGCTCGAACAGGCTCGGCAGCCGGTGCCCGACCCATCCCGCCTGCTCGGTGCCGGTGGCGGATCGCTGGAGGATCGCTTCGGTCATTCGCTGGTCGAGGCTCGGCGCGACCAGGCCCCAGCGCGACTCGCTCACGACCACCCGCCCGAGACCCCGCGTCACGCGGACCATCTCCGCGAGTGCCCGGTCTGGCTGCTCGACGTGCTGAAGCGTCCGATCGGCGCGGCACGCATCGAACCCGTGCTTCTCCGCCGCCACGAACGGAACCCCGGCGATGTCGTCGAGCTGGTCACCGAGCGATCGCGGGTCGGCGGCGGCGTCGACGTCTCCGTACGACCGCCACCGGCTCGCGCTCACGGCCGCCCCGGGTTCCACAACCGCATCGACCCGACGAGCAGATCGGCGAGGGCGCGCCGCGCGGCCCGGGCCCCGATCAGATCAACCGCCGAGCAGCTTCAACCCGGCCCCGAGGTTCTTGCGGCCCTTCTTGTCGGTGCTCACGGCGGCGTTGACGTTGCTCGCCGGAACCGGTCCGCCGTTGGCGACCTGAACGTCGTGGCGGAGCGCTGCATACGCATTGGCGATGAGGGTCAACCCCTTGACGATGTCCTTCTTCCCCTTGGAGCCGGCAGCGGAGGAAGCCGATTCGCTGATGAGCTTTCGCTTCATCGTCCGAAGCGTGGCAACCTCGCGGCCCAACGCGCGGACGAGTCGCTTGTGGCTCCCGGGATATCCTTCGAGTCCGCGCGTAACCGCGGCCTCCTCGCCCTTGGTGCAGATGCCCGAGGCGGTTGTGTGGGCGCATATGATCGGCGCGTAGTAGTTGAGCGTCGACCTGATCGAGTTATCGCTCGCCTGGGCGAAGGCGATCGGGCCCCCCAGGATCGCGCACAGCGCCACCCCTGACAGCAACGAAAAACGACGAACTGAGCGTGGCACGCGACTCCTCCTGGTTGTGGCGCTTGTCCTTGCGATTTCAGCACTTACCCCGGCCGGTGTTGGGTGTAACCGTTGATAACAACCATAGTTGCGCGCACTCGGGGCCCTGGCCCTGGCTCGTCTGGATGGGGGAGGGTCGGCTGTCGGCGATGGAGAGCCCGACCGCGCCGGCGGGGGCGCGGTCGACGTACAGCGACAAGGGCGCCGCGACGTGCAATGGAGGCGGGGGCTACTGAGGGACGCGCAACAGAGGCGGGCTACCTAGGCGATCGCGGGGGGCCGGCGGCTGCGCCGGCCCTCCGCCGGTTACCGCCGCGGCCGCCTTGCTCGACCCGATCGGACTTCCTGACTCCGCGGCCTACTCGCCCGCCGGGAACCGGGGCGGCGCGGAGCGGTAGCTCGCAGGCGTCGCCGACAACCTGATCGGGTTGCGGACGAGCTCGATCGTCGTGCCGTCCTCGCGCGCGATGCTCACGACCGGCTCGAGTCCGAGCCCGCGCGCGAGCTCGAACGCGGCACCGATGTCGTTGACGACACCGGCCGGCACGCGCGCGGCGGTGAGCTTCTGCGCCCACGCGGCGGCCGGTCGCGCGGCGAGCCGCTGTTCGAGCGCGGTGCGCATCGCGCCGCGATTGGCGACGCGCGCCTTGTTCGTCTCAAACAGCGGATCACGCGCCAGCTCGGGGACCCCGAGCACCTCGCACAGAGCGGCGAACTGGCGGTCGGTGCCGACGGCCACGACCAGCTCCTGGTCCGCGCACCGCAGCGGCTCATACGGCGCGACGCTCGGATGCTCGTTGCCCATCCGCCCCGGCACCACGCCGGCGACCGTGTACGCGGACGCCTGATTGACCAGCCCGGCGAGCAGCGCCGACAGCAGATCGACCTCGACCCGTTGCCCCTCCCCGCTCTGCCGGCGGTACTCGAGCGCGGCGAGAATCCCCACCGTGGAAAACAATCCGGCGAGCACGTCTACCAGCGCGACCCCGACCTTCTGGGGCTCACCGTCGCGCGCGCCCGTGATGCTCATCAGCCCGCCGAGCGCCTGCACCAACAGGTCGTAGCCGGCGAGGCTCGCGCCCTCGCCGGCGCCAAAGCCGGTGATCGAGCAGTAGATCAGGCCTGGATTGGTCTCCCGCAACGACTCGTAATCGAGACCGAAACGTTCGGTCACGCCGGGGCGGAAGTTCTCCACGACCACGTCCGCCTCACCGGCCAGCTGCCTCGCCCGAGCGAGATCCTCCGCGTCGGTGAAGTCGAGGACGAGGCTCTGCTTATTGCGGTTGACCGCCTGGAAGTAGGTCGCGTCGCCGGCCGCGTCGTGCGGAGGCCGCCACTGGCGGGTGTCGTCGCCCGCCGGCGGCTCGACCTTTGTCACCACCGCCCCAAGGTCCGCGAGCATCATCGTCGCAAGCGGGCCGGCGAGCACGCGCGAGAAGTCGAGGACCTTTAGTCCGCCGAGCGCCGAGGGCATCAGCTCGCCCGGGCGCTCAGGGCCTCGAGGCCGGCGATAAGAAGATCGAGACCGAACTCGAACCGCTCGTCGCCGTCCGGACCGGTGATGTCGTCGACGATCGAGGCCAGGACCGGGAAGCGATCGGCGGGCAACCGCGTGTAGAAGGCGTGCACTTCCTCGTAGTAGCGCTGCACGTCTTCGGGATTCCCGCCGTACTCCATGAGCCCGGTCTCGAAAGCCTCGGCCGACACATACAGCGTGAGCTGATCGAGGCCAAGCGCGGTCACGCGATCGGACAGGCCTCCCGCCCGCAGCGTCGCGGCTAGCCGCTCCGCGGCGAACAGCGCCTTCGGAGTCGTCGGGATCCGCCCGAGGCCGGCCAACGCCGCGTCGCGGTGGGAGATCAGCACGGCCCGCAGGTCTCGGAGCATCTGGCGCGCCTGCTCGCGCCAGATCGTCGGGTCAGGCTCAGGGAGAGGCACCTGCCCGACGAGCTCGTCGAACACCAATTCGAGCAGCTCGTCCTTGCCCGACACATGCGCGTAAAGCGAGGCCGCGCCGGTTCCGAGCTGATCGGCGACGCGCCGCATCGACAGCCCGGCCACGCCGGCCTCGTCGAGCACCTCGATCGCGGCGGACACGATCGCGTCCACGGTCAGCGCCGTGCGGCGCGTCGGGCGCTTGGTCGGCCTCGGGAACCGCGGTGGCGGGGGTAGCGCCGCACTGGCCGCGGCGGCCGCCTCGGTCGGCGACTGGCGGGCTGGCTTCGGGGCGGACGAACGAGATTGCCGGGCTCCTCTTGACGCGCTCACCGAGACAGCGTATAACACTGTTCGTTGAACGAACAATGTTCGGAACGTGGTTCCCGAACGCTATTCGCCAAAGGAGGAGCGGAGATGTCTACTCGGGTCAGCCACCCTCGCAAATGGGCGATCCTCGCGCTGGTGCTCGCCGCCGAGTGCATGGATCTGCTCGACGGCACGATCGTCAACGTCGCCGCACCCACGATCCGCACCGATCTTCACTCGAGCACGTCCGCGCTGCAGTGGGTGATAGGCGGCTACGCGCTCGCGTTCGCGATCGGGCTGATCACCGGCGGTCGACTCGGCGACATCTACGGCCGCAAGCGCCTGTTCGTGCTCGGCGCGATCGGATTCGTGATCGCGTCGATGGCGTGCGGGTTCGCGATCTCACCCGAGATGCTGATCGCCTGCCGGCTCGCGCAGGGCGGTGCCGCGGCGCTGCTTATCCCGCAGGGGTTCGGAATCATCCGCGACACGTTCGCGCCCTCGGAGCAGCACTCGGCGTTTGCCGTGTTCGGCCCCGTCATCGGGCTGTCGGCGGTGTTGGGCCCGATCATCGGCGGCGCACTCGTCGACGCCAATCTGCTCGGGAGCGGGTGGCGGCTGATCTTCTTCGTCAACCTGCCGCTCGGCCTGATTGCCGCGGTTGGCGCGGCGCGACTGATTCCCGAGTCCAAGGCGACGCCCACGCCGCGGCTTGATCTGGTTGGCACCGGGCTCGCCGCCGTCGGCATGGGCCTCCTGATCTATCCGCTGATCCAGGGCCGCGAGGCCGGCTGGCCCAGCTGGACGTATCTGATGGTCGCGGCGAGCGCGCTCTCGTTCGCGGCGCTCGTCGCCTGGACCAGGCGTGTTCGTCGACGCGGCGGCGACCCGCTGGTCGAGGCGAGCATCTTCAGCCATCGCGCCTACACCGCCGGGATCTCGATGATCGTCGTGTTCTTCGCTGGGATGCTCGGCACGATGCTCGTGCTGACGCTGTTCATGCAGTTCGGCATGCACTTCTCGGCGATCCACGCCGGTCTGACGCTTGCACCGTTCGCCGCTGGCACGGCAGTGGGCGCGGTGCTCGGCGCCGCCGTGCTCGCACCGCGGATCGGCCGCACCGCGCTTCAGATCGCCGCCGTCATCGGCGCCGGCGGCGTGTGGTGGCTCCGGCAGGTGATCCTTGCCCACGGCCTCGACACGACCTCGTTCGCGATGGTGGCACCCGAGCTGCTCGTCGGGATCGGGATCGGGATGATGGTCTCGCCGCTGTTCGATTTCATCCTCGCGTCGGTCGCCGACAACGAGGTCGGATCCGCGTCGGGCGTCCTGAACGCGATGCAGCAACTCGCGGGGGCGGTCGGTGTCGCCGGCATCGGGACGATCTTCTTCAGCACCCTCGCACATGAGGGGTTCGTGACCGCGGTCAGCCACTGCCTGCTCGTCGAACTCGCGACGATGCCGGTACTCGCGCTGCTCACGTTCACGCTGCCGATACGTGCCCGCGGGGGGTCCGAGTCAGTACCCGAGACCGCGGAGACCGGGCCGGACCCGGTTGTACCACGCGCGATGGTCGGCGCCGGCGAAACGCTCTAACGCGGCTCGCCGGCGAGTCTGCGACGACCTAGCCGCGACGGCCAGGCCGCTGCCGCGCCCGGCCACCCCGCCCGCTCAGCCCGTCGCCGCGTCGGACAGGTCGACGTCCCACCAGTGCCTGTGTGCCGTCGAGTGATCGGCGGCGAACCCGAGCGCGTCCGCGGCCTCGGGCCCATCGCCGCTGCACGAGCTCACACACAGGCGCGGCGACGTCCGCGCCTTCGGCGATGCCGGCCGCAATCGTCACATCCTTGGCCAGCAGGCCCAGCGCGAAGCCAGTGTCGTAGCGGCCGGTGATGACCTCTTGCCCGAACACCACCTCGCTGACGAAGCTTCGCCCGGTCGAGCTGTTGACGATTTTGACGATCGTCGAGGGCGTGAGGCCGAAGCTGCCACCGAGAACGAGCGCTTCCGCAAGCGCGGCGTACCCGGCGGCGGCGCAGAAGTTGTTGAGCGCCTTCATCGCGTGCCCGGACGCGAGCGGACCGGTGCGGAAGGTCCGCCGCCCGAGCGCGGCCAGGATCGGCAGCACGCGCTCGAGCGCTGCCTCGTCGTCGGCGCCGGCCATGATCGCGAGCGTCCCGTCGATCGCTCGCGCCACGCCACCCGAGACCGGTGCGTCGACCAGCGCGGTCGACCGCTTGACGAGCTCCCGACCGAGCTCGCGGGTGTCGTGCGGATTCGACGAGCTCATGTCGACGACAACCGCGCCGTCCGGCAGCGCATCGGCGATCCCGTCGCCCAGCACCGCGTCCTGCACGACCCGGCCGTCGGGAAGCATGGTGATGACCGCGCCCGCGGCCGCGAACGCCCTCGCGTCGCGGCCGGGCACCGCGCCGGTCTCCTCGGCGAATCGCAGCTCAACGCCGCGATCCGCGTCCCGGACCACAAGTGCGTAGCCGGCCCGAGCCAGGTTCGTGGCCATCGGCCGGCCCATCCGCCCGAGGCCGATGAAACCGACCGTCTGTCGGCGAGTTCCGTCTCCATTCGCGCCCATGCGTCGCCTCCGCCTCGTCAGGTGTTGGGTTGGTTCGATCCGGTGCTGGTGAGAAGGTCCGGGATCGGGGCGAGCGTCTCGGCCGCAGCTCCGGCGTCAGCGTCGATCTGCTCGCGCCGCCTCGCCGGCAGGGCCGCGACCGACACCCAGGCGCCGTCGACGCGGGTCGCGTCGATCGCGCGCGTAAGCGAGTCGAGTTCGGCGGTCGCGTTGGCGACGAGATGCGGGGCGATCGGGTCGATCGACGGCCTGAGCTCGGCCAGCAGCGTCCGTATCGCGGCGACGTCCGCGGTGATCGAGGCGAGGTCGGTGCCGCTGCCGTAGTCGTCATCGGCTGTCAGCGAGTCGCGGAGCGCGTCCTCGAGTACCTCGTGGGGCCGAAGCAGCCAGTTGCCGATGCCGGTGGCGGTCGCCGGGAGATAGATCGCGAGGTTGACCTTCGTTAGTTGTCCGAGGAGCCGCCTGAGAGTGGCAGTGTCGGTCTGAGCGGCGCGGAGGTCGCGCTTGGTCGAGAGGTCGAACTCGATCCTGTGAAAGCCGGTGAACCCGGGGTCGGCCGTCCCCAGGGGGTGGCCGGCGGCGAGGCCGTCGATCCGGCCGCCGAGCGGGCCGGACGCGCCGTACACGCTTATCGCGACGCGGTGAACGCGTTCTTGCCCGTGCACTTGGGGCCGTTGAGCACAAACGTCGTCGCGAGCACCCCGGAAACGGTGCCCTTCGACGAGAAGCGCCCTGACAGCTTCAGCTTCTCGCCGACCTTGCCCTTGTGGGGGCCGACCTTGATCGTGTACTGGCCGGTCGTCGAGAACGCCCCATTCGCGGGCGCGATCTTCGAGCCCGCGAACTTGACCGGAGTCGCGGGGCCACCGCTCGAGCAATACAGCGGAATGTTCGACACCGTCGCCTTGGTCCCCACCGGACAGATCGGCCGCGGCCGTGCACAGGGCCGGACCGGCGCGTTCAGCTGAGCGCCGGAATCACCTCGCCCGCGAGTCGCTCGAGCTGCTCTGCGTCATCGACCAGCGGGTTGAGCAGTATCAGCTCCGCCCCGGCGTCCGCGACGGCACGGATACCGGCCGCACACGCCTCGGGCGGCCCCGCGAAGATGTGCTCCGACCAGCCGCCGCGACCGTAGTGCTCGCCGAGCGCGTCCTCGAGTCGCTGGCGTCCGCGGGCCGGGTCGTCGTCGACGTGGACGTAGACGCGCTTGCCGATCCGGAACGTGCCCGGATCGCGGCCCTGAGCGCTCAGCTCCTCCCCGACCACCTTGACCTGCTCGGCGAACTGAGCCGGCGTCTGGGAACCGGCCCCCATGAAGCCGTCTCCGTGCCGCACCGCGCGCCGCATCCCCGCCGGCACGCTGCCACCGAACCAGACCGGCGGGTAGGGCTTCTGGACCGGCTTGGGCTCCATCGAGGCGCCCTGGAGCTTCCACAACCTTCCATCGAAGTTGATCTCACGCTCCGTCCAGCACGCCTTCATCAGCGCCAGGGCCTCGTTGAAGCGTGCAACCGGCTTTTCCGGGTCGATGCCGAAGGCCTCGAACGGGCGCCCGCGGCCGCCGGTCGCGATCCCCACCTCGACACGTCCGTGGCTGAGGCAGTCCAGTGAGCTGATCGCCTTGGCGAGGTGCAGGGGGTTGTGCAGCGGAAGCACGAACACGGCACAACCCAGCCGCAGCTGCTCGGTGCACGCGGCCGCGTAGGTCAGCGTCTGCAGCGGAGCGATGCTCCCGGCCGCGCCGATCACCTGTTCCTGCGCCCAGGCACTTTCGAACAGCCCGAGCTCCTCGACGCGGCGCAGATGCGCGCGGAAAGCGACATCGTCGAAGTGGCTGTCGCGGGCGTACTGCGGGATCGAGATCGCGAATCGCATTACCGCTCCGGAATCTTCGCGCAAGATGCCGTGTGGTGCTCGAGCACGCGCGTCAGCATCCGGACGAGCGTCTGGCGCTGCGTCGCGGACAGCGGGGCGAGGAGCGTGTCCTGGACCTCCGCCATCACCTCGTCGAGCGCCAGAAGCCGCTTGGTGCCGGCTGGGGTGATCGTGATCACGTTCCGACGGCGGTCTATGGGATCGCCGGAGCGCTTGACCAACCGCTGGTCGGCGAGCTCGTTCAGCGCTTCGGCGACATCGCTGCGATCCATGTCGGTGCGCCGTCCGAGTGTCGCCTGGCTCGCGGGCCCGAACTCCTCCAGCGCGGCAAGCAGGCGATAGTGATAGCCGCGGGCGCCGGCGGTTGACAGTGCCTCGGTGAGCAACTGGTGGGCGTGCACGCCGGTCTGACCGATCAGCCAGGTCGGCAGGGTCAGAAGCCGCGAGGGTTGGACGTCGTCGGTGCCTGCCACCGCACCCAGTCTACGGCATTTGTTGGCGTAACCAACGGTTCTGTGATATCGTTGGCGCGGCCAACGAAATTTATGAAGGAGCGGACCCATGTCCACAACCCCTACCTTCAACCCCGCCCTCGTCGGGCAGATCGAGAGCGCCTTCGGCGCGATCCTCGACCGCGAGCTGGCCGGGACCGGACTGAACGGACCGCGATGGGTAGCCCTAAACCTGGCGCTGGCCGGCAGGCAGGGCGTCGACCGCGTTCAGCTCATCCACCGGCTGGCGGCGGCACGGAACCTCGGCGAGCCGGAGGCACACGAGTGCGTCAACGACCTCGCGGTCGCAGGTCTACTCCGCGTACCCGACGAGAAAAGCTCGCCGGTGACTGTCACCGACGCCGGGCGACAGCTGCACGGCGAGATCAACATCGCGGTTGCCGGCGTCACTCAGCGGCTTTGGGGGGACCTGGCCGTCGAGGATCTCGCGACCGCGGGCCGTGTCCTGAGCACTGTCCTGGCTCGAGCCAGGCAAGAGCTCTCACAGTCCTGACCGCAGGCTTCACCGGCTGTCCGCGCGCTCCGGCTCGCCGGAAAGCCGCGCCTCAGTGTGGGCGCGGCTAACTGGCGGGTGCGTAGAACGCGCTGGTCCGTGTCGCCGCCTCCCTGGCCACGGCAGGGGTCGCACCACCCGCTTCGTGGGCCTCGCCCCACAGGACCGCGCTCCGACGCATGAATGCCGCCATGGCCTGGGCGCCGTTCGAGGAGCGGTCCTCGCCCGCGAGGAAGGCGGTCAGCCCGGTCAGGGCGCCCTCCCACCCCACGCCGACCGCGCCGGGGCCGAAATGTGCCCAATGGTCGTCGTCGGGGACGGTATGGCGCAGGACAAGCTCGGTCGTGTCCTCGCCGGCGGACGCGAGCTCGAGCGAGACGAGGCTGGGCTCCGTGTCGCCGAACTTCCAGGTGAGCTCCAATCGGTGCGGGGGCTCGCAGGTGGTGATAGTGCCGCCGGCGTTGCCCTCCAGTTGAAAGCTCCCGCCGGGTCGCAGGTCGCCGGTCAGCGGGAGAAACCAGCGGCGGACGCGCTCCGGATTGGTGCAGGCGTCCCAGACGTCGCCGACCGGCGCATGAAGCGCGCGGCGTAGTTCGACGACATGCGCGGGAGCATCGCGCAGCTCCGTGTCGGCAACCGTGCGGCTGGCCTGCTCGAGTGCGGCGATGAGGTCATGCATGTCGTCTCCTCCTGGATCGCTCGTCTGGCTCACGCCGGCGGCCTCGTGTCAGCTCTGTTTCAAGCGCGTCGAGGCGCTGGCTCCATTGCCGGCGCAGCTCGGTGAGCCAGCTCTCGACGCCCTCGAGCGCCTCGCCGTTCAGCGCGTAGAGCCGACGGGTGCCTTCGGCGCGAACGCCCGCGAAGCCGCTCTCCCTGAGCACGCGCAACTGCCGCGAGACGGCCGGTTGCGTAAGTCCGAACTCGACCCCTACGACGTCGACAACGTCACCGGCGCTGCGCTCGCCGGAGGCAAGCAGCTCGAGGATGCGGCGCCGGACGGGGTCGCCGAGGATGTCGAAGGCTTCCACGAGGACACAATATAACGCATGGCGTATATAAGCCGCGCGTGAATAAGCGGGACCGCCGGCGGAGCCGGAGCCTCGTCTCCGTCGGACGTGCACTCACGAGATCGACGCCACTCAGCCGCTACCGGACGTCGTTAGCCAACTCGCGGAGCTCGGTCGCGATGCGGCTTTCGCTCAGACCGGCCCTGGGGTCCAGACGAACTGAACGGCGGGCGCGCGCTCCTTGTTCCGGGCGCCGTCAGTCCGCTCGACCTCCCTGAAGCCGTGGCGTCCGTAGAAACGCTGCGCTCCCGTATTCAAGACAAACGTCCACAGCCGCAGTCCGAGAGGTCGTTCCCGCTTGGCGCGCTCCAAGAGCTTGAGCCCGATCCCCCGGCCTGTGAGATCCGGGTCCATCCGGCCAGACTTCCAGATCGCCAGCGTGCCGGTACCGTGCGCCCACGAACGTGTGTTCGTCGCCGGGCTAGAATTGATGGCGTGCCGTTCGTCGTCCAACCCTCGCTGTTTGGCTCCGTTGGCGAACTCGGCGTCGCCGACTTGGGCGCAGCCGTCGAGCGCCGAGAGCTGTCGGACGGCGCGTGGGTTGACCTGCGGCCAGGCTTCGTCACCGCGGCGGATGAGCTCTTCGATGTGCTCGCCACCACCGTGCCGTGGCACGAGGAGCGGATGCACATATACGACAACACCGTGCGGGTCCCGCGGCTCCTGGCGCGCTACGGCGAGGGCGAGGAGCTGCCCCATCCGGTGCTCGAAGAGGCACGCTCTGCGCTCAGCGCCCGCTACGCAGGAGAGCTCGGCGAGCCGTTCGTCAGCCTCGGCCTTTGCCTGTACCGCGACGGTAGGGATAGCGTCGCGTTCCACGGAGATCGGATCGCCCGCGAGAGCCAGCGCGACACGATGGTGGCGATCGTCTCGCTCGGCGCCGCGCGGCCGTTCGGGCTAAAGCCGAAGGCGGGCGGTCCAGGGCTGCGGCTTCAGGTCGGCCACGGGGACCTGCTCGTGATGGGCGGAAGCTGCCAGCGAACCTGGCTGCACGGCATCCCCAAAGTGGCGAACTGTCTCGGCGCACGGATCAGCATCCAGTTCCGCCCGCACTGGGGCGACAGCCTCGGCAAGACCAGTACCGACGGTCGCGACCGGTAGCCGGCCGCCGAGAGGCCGACAGAACCTCCCCGACCGGAGCCCATCATGTGGGGGTGAGGGAGGGAACTCGGCGCACGGCTGCGGGGCCGTGGCTGTTTGGGATCGCTACCAACCTGCTGCGCCATCGGCTGCACTCGGAGACGCGGCGGATACGGGCGCTCGCCCGGCTGCATCTTCACGACGAGGCCGACTTGCCCGACGGTGCACTTGACCGGATCGAGGCCGAGGCGCTGGGTCCGGAGGTGGCGCGGCGCTGGCTCAGCTGTCACCGAAGTATCGAGATGCGCTGTTGCTGCACGTGTGGGGTGATCTGTCCTACGAGCAGGTCGCCGAAGCCACCCACGTCTCTGTGGGCACCGTCCGCTCTCGAATCCACCGCGCCCGCAGCTACGTTCGCGCCGCGTTGCAACCCGAGGAGATCCTTCGATGACCGACGACTACGACCTCGATTGGTTCGCCCAGCGCCGGCCCCACCCCGATCCGCCCTCGGCGGCCGCCACCAGCCACGCCCGCTCGACGCTGATCGCGCACGCTGCCCGGCGACCGCAGGCGCGACGGCGCACAGTCGTGCTTGCCGCCGCCGGCGCGGTCGCCGCGGCCGCCGTGGCCCTCGTCGTGACCAGCGGCAGCGCCGGACCGCCGGCGAGCGCCGGACCTCACGTGACGATCGCTGTCGCGCCGCCCGCGACGCCACGCTCGTCGTCCGCGACACCTTCCTCAACGGCCAGCACGTGATCGACGGCGCGGTCTACGGCGGTTATGACCTGTACACCGACTCGGGCCAGTACTACTACGCGCCCGACTCGCTCACCCAGCTTCAGCAGACCTACGACACCCACCAGGTCGTCATCGACAGCGGCAACGAAGCCAGGGCGCTCGACGTGCTCGCGGCGGCCGCCGGCGGCACGCCCGCCCAAGCACGAGCCGCAGTGCTGAGCACCGAGACCAATGACGGCCGGGGCCCCACCCCGGCCCAGGAGAGAGCGTTCCTGCGCCAGCTCCCTCCGCGGCTGCGGCACCGTTTCGAGGCCGCGGCCCGCCACCCCGACCTCCGCCTCACCGAGGACAGCGAGGTGTGGGACGACGCCACCGAAGCACTGGCCGTCGGCGCCGGCCGTTCCGACGTCCGGACCACCGCGATCGAGGCGCTCAGCACCCTGGCCGGCGTCACCCAAACACCGACCCGCGTCGACGGGATCAGCGCGCTCGAGGTCACGTTCCCCGACGGCCACGACTACCTCGAGCGGATCTGGCTCGATGCCGCCACCGGGGTCCCGATCCAAGAGAAGGACGGAGACAACTCCGCTACCGCGTACACCGTCGAGCGCGTCACGGCCGCGCACCTTCCCGCGGGGATCTCCTCGAGCGCCCGGCTGCGTTAGTTAGCCGGGCGGCGGGGTCGCTGGCGGAGGGGTGGGGGGTCGCTGGCGGAGGGGTGGGGGGTCGCCGGCGGGCGGTCACGGGCGGGCGGTCGCCAGCAGGCGGTCGCCGGCAGGCGGTCGCCGGCAGGCGGTCGCCAGCAGGCGGTCGCCGGCAGGCGGTCGCCGGCAGGCGGTCGCCAGCACAGCGTGGCGCAACCCCGATAACCACTCACTCGCGCTCCCGCAGGCCGCGAGTGTGCGGTTCTCGGTGCTATAGCCGAGTGAATCGGCATTCACGCCGGAGGGCGCGGCGAGTGAGAAGTTGTCGGCCCTGGAATCCGGTGCATCGACCGGAGCGCATCACGAGGGGCGTCCGTGGTCCCTTGCCCGCGGCGTTGCTCGACTTGGGGCCATATGAGGCTGTCGCAAACTCGGTCAGGGGAGATCGGTTGGTCGAAGTCACAACGCAGCGGGCGCGTCGCACAGTCGCGCGGCAGCGGCACGAACGGCGGAGTCTCAGCCCCCGGCGCCGGCGAACCACGCAGCGCGCTGGACCCCGGAATGCGGGTCGCTCTGCGGTGCGACCGGCGGTGGCTTCGTCGCCGTTCCGGTCACCTTGGTCGGCGCCACGCCGATGCGCACAACAACCCAGTCCGCGCCACGCTCGCTGGCCATCCAGCTCGCCCCAGGATCCGCAGCTCGCATCCGCTCGAGCTCAGCCATGGCCTCGTCACGATTCATGAGTCTCAGGATAGTGCTTTGACCCGCGCTCGCCCTGTGGAAAACCCTGTATCCCACCCGAGGGCAAGGAGGGGCGCTGTACGCGACACGAGACACCTCGAGCCGAGCGCGGTCCCATCACGCAGCCGACCGATCAGTGCGCGAACGAGCAGCGTCATCGGTCCGCATATGAGCGTGACACGCACATTCACGAGGTCACTCAAGTACCAGCGACGGCGTTCGTGGCCGCCCGTCCACGGCGTTCGCAATTCTCCGCGCCGACGCGGCGGCGATGGTCTGAGGCCATCTAAAACGGACCTTAGATCTGGGCCCTCGAAGACGCCGGACGAGTTCGCGGCCGGCCACGGCGTGGTCGCTGGGTGGGGTCGAACGGGTGAATACGGCGTAGATAGGCAGCGAACTGAGGAACTGTGAAGTCGAGCTGCGTGCTGATCGGGTTGTAGATGAGGCCCTTGTCGATCAGGCCGGCTCGACGAACCGAGAGCTCTTTCTGAGCCATGCCCATACGTGCGGCGATCTCGCTCGAGGAGTGGCGGCCGTCGCCGAGGTCCGCCATCGCGGCCATGTAGATCGCCTCGGCCTCTGTGGCCCTTTCGTAGCGGTCGCGAAAGAAGCGCCGGTCAAGCTCGTCGTTGACCAGCTCTTCAGCGACACGCGCGTCGGCGATCGTGATCGTCGGCCCCTCGGCCTCTCGCCAGATCGTCTCGCCCCATTGCTGAAGGAAGTGCGGGTACCCCTGCGTCTGGCCGAGGATCAGGTCGAGGACGTTGCGCTGATACCGAGCTCCGAGGCGCTCAGCAGGCACCACTAGCGCTGCGGCTGCGGTCGCCCGGGGGAGACCGCCGATGGTGCGGAAGTCGAAGAGTCGCTCCGTGTACGGCTTCGCGTTCTTCAGCATCAGCGGCAGCTGAGGCAGACCTGCACCGACCAACAAGACAGGTGCGTTCTGCTGGCTGATGCCGTGCATCGCAGCAGCCAGAAGAGCCATGCTGCCCTTACCGAGGAACTGCAGCTCGTCGAGAAAGAACGCTGCGCCCGACCCGTGCTGCGACGCAGCGGCTCCGACCTCGGCGAGGAGCTCGACGATGTCAGTTTCCGGGTCGCCTGAGTCGGCCACTCCTTTGACCTCCTTCACGTCGATCTTGAACTTCCAGACTCCACGCTCGTCCATCGCGAAAGTGAAGGCACGCAGGACCCCGAGAGCGCGCTCCACCCGGCTGCTCACGCGCTTCCCGAGGCTGAGTCGCCGGAGCGCTCGGTGGCAGAGGCGCGCCGTCAGCAGCGGCAGCTCGTCGTCCTCGTTGCACTCCACGACGCCCGAGCTGATCCATTCCTGCTCACGGGCGATGACGTCGGCTTCGTTGAGCAGCACGGTCTTGCCGACGCCCCGCAGCCCGTCGAGGATGAAGCTGCGGGCGAACTGTCCGGCGCCGAGGCGCTCGAAGGCCACGCGGAAATCATCGAGCTCCGCGTCTCGGCCGGCCAGAAGCGGCGGCCTCGCCCCGGCTCCCGGGGTGTACGGATTCGCGTGCCGATCCACGTCTAAGTCAGTCTAAAACGGTTTTTAGATCGTCTCAGACCGGGCGGCGGCAGCCCCACCTGAACCAGCCACGACGCGGCGAAGGAATCGAACCTTCCAAGCCGGGGGCTGCCCGGCCCTGCCAGTTTTGAAGTGACCGCTCTAGTTTGCGGTTAGGCGTATTTGCAGGAGTTTTCTCAAGATGATTCTAGTTAGCGCAGGTCAGTTTTGCCGAGTTCGGGACACGCTTCGGGACACGCCTTCGGTCTCCGCCGCCTGCGTACTCCCCGATCGCCGGTCCACTCGGACCAGGGCGAGTAGCCTCAAGCAGGCGATGACGTTCACACGGATCACCGTCCGGGCGGACCAGATGAGCGGCGTCCCGTGCATCCGTGGGCTCCGCATTCCGGTCGCGACCATCGTCGGCATGATCGCCGACGGGATGAGCGAGCGAGAGATCCTCGATGCCTATCCCGACCTTGAACTCGAGGACGTCCGCGAGGCGCTGCGGTACGCAGCCGAAGCGTCCGCGAACGCGAACCTTCCACTCTCGATCGATAACGCTCTCTCGCCGGCGTCACAGAACGTCTGAAGGCTGCCGGACACGACGCGGCTGGTGCACGACTACGGCATTCAGCCGCCAAGCGACGCCCGAGGCTACTTCGTGCTGACGAACGAAGTTCGGACCGGCTGGTGCTTGTTTGGCGTTGAAGACCCGCCAGCTGTCCATGTTTCCCGGGACGCTGAGGCTCCACTGCGCGCCAGGGCGTCAAGGTTGCCTATTGCAGGCGAGACGTGGCGTGCGATGCTCGTCTCGGCGTCCCTTCGCGCAAGTGCCGAAACGATTCCGTCAACCCGCGACTTGCTCTCGATGTCCTCGTCGCCAAGACTCGACAATGCGCCCTCGGCCGAATCGAACGCTCCGGCCCGAATGTCGACGCCATGCCCGAGCTTAGTTCTAAGCTCCTCGATCCCGTCGTGCCCGCCTATCCTTGACAGCAGAGCGGCTTCGTTGATGTCTGGCGTCATGGCTTAAGGGTACTACGTCGCCGGACTGGTCTCGGCAGAATGAAGCTCAACGCGAGCGCCGCCGAGAGAAGAATCTCTATCGCGACGGCTATCGACCAAACGGCCTTCAGACTTGAGCTCGACAACCCCGCGAACAGCGAAAGCGCGCTGAAGAACGAAATTCCCGCCGCAGTTACGAGAAGCAGACGGACTCCAAAGAGCACCCGGCCAAGAACCGCGTGTTCGCCTGGCCGGACCACGAAGGTCGCCAAGATCGCCGGTAAAGCAGCGAGCAATGCCGCAACAGCGTCGCTGCCGGAGCTGGGATGCGGTGCGCCCGTCTCGCCGATACTTGCCTCCTCGAAGCTCCCCAAGCGCAGGCGGATGAAGAGAAGCACGACAGCGCTGAAGAAAGCCACGAAGAGCGACGCACGAAGCATTCCAGGCCGACGGGCACGGATGCCGAACCATGCTTCTCCGGCCGCTCCTCTGCCGCGCACCCCCGCCTGCATGTGAACTCTCCGGGAGGGCACGCGCGCGGCGTCCAGCGCGAAGTCGCCGCGGCCCGCAGACACGAGCACTGCGTACGTGAATTCGGTGTCCTCCGGCGCTTCTAACTCGAGGTGGTAGCTCGCGGAGTGAGCAATCGCAAGCTCGCCCGTGCGGTATGGCATCGGTCGCCAGCCAAAAAGGACTCGCGGGCCTCGTCGGCCGGACGTATGGGGCGCCTCGTATCTGAACTTCAGCACCCGACGTTGATACGGAGCGGCTTCGGCCACCGCATAGGCCACGAAGTAGCGGGATAGGTCGCGAGCTAACGCGACAAACTCCGGCCGACTCGATAGATGCGCACCAACACTGGTCTTCGGCATGAATATGCGGCTCCAGGCGAGCTCGCGCGTATCAGCATCGGATTCGGAGGCCCGAACCAGCTCCGGCACGTACTCATCGATGAATCGATCCATGAGCTCAGGCCTTGCGAAGTATGCGAGTTGAAGAAGCGCTGCAGCTGATACTCGGGCGTTCTGCTCCTTCGTCAGAAGCGGGATGGCTTGATCGTCCTCATTCCTGAGATCGAAATTGGTGAGCGCGACCTTGCGAAGGAAGGCGATCGGAACGATCGGTCCGAGCGTTGGGTCCTGCGGGGCGCCAGCGGGAATCGAGAAGTCCACGCTAACGCTCCGGATCGCGGTGCTCTCATCCAGCAGGACAATCGTCTCTACGCGGCGGTGCAGCCACCTGTCCGGCCGCAGGAGCATCGCAAGGATCTGGCGAGTGACCCGTACATCGACGCCAAGGGTGGGCGGCGAGAAGGCGGCGCGACCGGAAGCGCTGGCAGACACAAGACGGAAGGTATCCGTGCCTCAGGACGGCGCTTCGCAACCTTCGCGCATTTCTGCTGCACGTAATTCATGGCTTTCATGAAACGGCGCTCCGTCGTGTCCGATCGAAGCCGTCGGACAGTGCTTAGAGCGATCCCGATTTAGCCACCACGCTCGACCTCGAGCTCGGCGGGCCCCGGCGGATCCGCGACCGCGAACGCCTGGGCCAGCAGCCTCGCCTCGTCCCCGCGGTCGCGGTGGTGGACGTAGCGCATCGTGGTCTGGATGTCGGCGTGCCCCATCCAGGCCTGGACCGCCGGCACCTCGGCCTTGCGCACGGCCAGCGTCCCGAACGTATGCCGGAGATCGTGGAACCGGAGCGGACGTAGTCCCGCGCGCGTGCGAGCGGCCTTGTAGCGGTCCCGCAACGCGCTGGCGTCCATGAAGCGGCCAAACTCGTTCGGGAAAACCAGCTCGTCGTCGGCGACGAACTCGGCCCGCTGACCAAGACCGGCGAGCGCTTGGGCGACGTCGGGGACGAGCGGGACCGAGCGGACCTTGCCGCTCTTCGGCGTCCCAAGCCCGCCGTGGATGTTGTAGCTATGGCGCACGCGAATGGCCTCGCCCGTGAAGTCGACGTCGCGCCATTGCAGCGCCAGCAGCTCCCCCATCCGCAAGCCGGTGAAGGCGGCAGCCAGGAACAGCGCCGCGTCCCGTTCAGACCCCGCGGCTCGCACGAGCGCCCACACCTCCTCGGGCGAGAACGCGTCCAGGTCATCCGAGACCCGGTAGCGGGGCCGCTCGACGGTGGCCACCGGATTGCGCGGCAGCCCCCACACCTTCATCGCGCGCTTGAAGATCCCGTGGAGGATCACGAGGTACTTGGCGACGCTGCGGTTCGACAGCTTCAGCGTCGCCTTCCACCGCTCGAGCATCTCCGGCGTCACGTCCTCGATCGGGACATCGCCGAGCTCGCGCACTAGCCGCTCCGCGGTGAGCCGGTACTCGGTCAAGGTCGACTTCTTGACCGCCCGCTCATGCTCTGAGTAGCGAAGCCACTCGGCCGCCGCGTCCGACATCCTCACCCCGGTCCGGGTCATTCCGGGCAGCGTCCCGCGCCGCGCCTCGTCCAGGGTCGCCCGCAGCCAGTCCTCCGCGGTGCGCTTGGTGAAGTAGCCCGCCGGCGGCCGACACTCCGCCCACGCCGGCCCGATCAGCTTCTGGACCTGCCGGCCCGACGGGAGCCGGTACTTGGCGTACCAGACCGGACCACGCTTTCGCTCGACCCGGAAGACATGCCCCGTCACCCGTTGCATCGGCGCAGATCCTACGCCAGTCTGGGGACATATTGGGGACACGTCGTCAAAATGACCCACGCGCCAGAGTCCGCGGCAATCGCCAGAAACCCCCGTTTTCCAGCCACGACGCGGCGAAGGAATCGAACCTTCCAAGCCGGGGGCTGCCCGGCCCTGCCAGTTTTGAAGACTGGATGGGCCACCAGGCCCGTGCCGCGCCGCCGCCGATCCTAATGGGCGTCTGACCGCGCGGGCGTCTCGACCCCCAGGCCGCGCTCGAACGCACCCTTGACGGTGGCGTCGAGCGCGTTCAGTCGGTACAGCGTGAGCGCCTCGACCGACCCGAAGCGGCCGCCCGGCGCCGCCGCGGCGCCGTGGTGAGACAACACGCAGTGCAGGAGGGCGAGCCGCCGCTCGTCGTCCAACACGACTGCGCGCTCCGAGATCATCTGCGAGCCGAGCACGAGATGGCCGAGCAGCCGCCCCTCGTCGGTCAGGCCGATCTCGGCGCCGTAGGTGAACTCGCGGGTCCGCCCGAGGTCGTGGACGAGCGCGGCGGTAATCAGCAGGTCCTGGTTCAGGCGCTGGTGCAGCTGGCAGACCTCGTAGGCGAGCGTGGCCACCGCCACCGTGTGCTCGAGCAGCCCGCCCAGGTACGCGTGGTGCCCACCCCGCGTGCACGGCGCGCGACGCAGAGCGGTCCGCAGCTCGCGGTCCTGAAGTAGACCGTCCAGGAAGGCCCCAAAGCCACGATCGTGCACCTCACCCGCCAGGTGCTCGAGGAACCCGTCGAGCTCGTCGAGGTCGCGGTAGGCGGTCGGCAAGAACCGCGCCGGATCCGCCGGCGAGCCCGAACCGAAACCTGCATCCGAGCCATCGGAATCAGCCCCCACTCGCGCGATGTCGACCACCTCGAGCACCGGCTGATCGCGAAACCGCTCGACCCGCCCCGACACGCGGACCAGCTCACCCCGCTCGAACCGGCCGGCGAGCGCATCCGCGTCCCGGAACGCACGGGCCTGGATCGTCCCGCTGCGATCACGTAGCTCGAGCGCCAGGTACGGCGACCCCGAGCGGGTGAACAAGCGGTCCTTGCGCGCGCAGGCAAACACGCCCTCGACGTGCTGCCCGGGGCGCAGGGCGCTGATCAAGACGGCGGTGGAATCGCCCGACTGCATGTCCCCATGATCTACGCTGAGGCGGATGCAGCCGCTGCAATGGGAATATCGGCCCGACGGCCTGAGGGCTCCGGCGCTGATCTGCGCCTTCAAGGGCTGGAACGACGCGGCCGACGCCGCCTCGAGCGCGATCACGTTTGTCGCCGGCGCGCTCGGCGGACGGCGGTTCGCGTCGATCGACCCCGAGGAGTTCTACGACTTCCAGAGCACCCGCCCGCAAGTCAAGCTCGTCGACGGACACGCCCGCAAGATCGTGTGGCCCGAGGTCGAGCTCTACGAGGCGCGGGTCCCGCGGGCGACGCGCGATCTCGTCCTGATGGTCGGGCACGAGCCGTCGCTCAAGTGGCGCACATTCAGCAAGGTGATCGTCGAGCTCGCCGAGGCGCTGGGGACACAGCTCGTGGTCACCCTCGGGGCGCTGCTCGCCGACGTCCCCCACACCCGCCCGATCTCGGTCACCGGGATGGCCACCGACACCGACCTGGTCCAGAGACTCGGGCTCACGCGCTCGTCCTACGAGGGTCCGACCGGGATCGTCGGCGTATTGCACGCCGCCTGCCAGGAGAGCGGCCTCCCGTCAGCGAGCCTGTGGGCGGCGGTCCCGCACTACATCGCCGCCGCGCCGAACCCCAAGGCCGCGCTCGCGCTCGTCCGCAAGCTCGAGGGACTCGTCCAGGTGGCGGTGGACGCCAGCGACCTCGAGTCAGCCACCGCCGACTACGACCGTCAGGTTAGCCTCGCGGTGCAGAGCGATCCCGATGTGCAGGCGTTCGTCGAGCGCCTCGAGCAGGCGGCGGCCAGCGAGGAGAGCGACTCCGGCCCGCTCCCCTCCGGCGACACGATCGCACGCGAGCTCCAGCGGTTCCTGCGTCAGCGCGGCGACGACGACCCGCCCACGGCCTCGCAAAACTAGCCGCGAAGGGCTAAAGGGCGGCGCCGGATGCCTTCCAGATGGCCCCCTTGCCGTTGAGGGCCGTCTGGAAGGCATCGGCGCGCGCCCTATCCCTCGGCCGCCGGACACACGAGCCGGTAATCGCACACCGAGCACGCCGCGAACGACGGCGTCGGCTCGAACCCCTGGGACAGGATCCCGTCGGCGACCTCCATCGCCACGTCCTCGATCCACGCGAACCGATCGTCGCGATCGTCGGGCACGGCCACCTTCTGATCGTCGAGGACGTAGTAGTAAGCCTGCTGCGAGGAATCCAGCCGCCACGCCTCCCGAGCCCCGACGGCGTACAGAGACAGCTGCACGTCGTCCACGAGTTGCACGGCGCTCTTCGGCCGCCCGGTCTTGTAGTCGATCAGCTCGTACTCCCCGCCGGGCAGTCGGTCGACCCGATCCACCCGGCCGCGCAGTAGGTGCGGCCCGAGCTTGAAAGAGAACGCGCGCTCGAACCACACCGGTTCTGACTCGGAGGACTGGAAGCGGTCGTGGTAGCGCGTCAACGCCGAAACGGCCTTGCCGCGTAGCTGGCGCTCCTCCTCGGACTCTCCGAACCCGCCACGCCGCCAGCTCGTGTCGAGCAGCCCCAGCATCTCGGCCAGCGACCCGGAGACCACGCCACCCGGGCCGGAGCCCGCGTGGAACCGCTCGAGCACCTGATGCACGACGATCCCGAAGCGCTGATGGATCGTCGGCTCCTGCGGGATCCGGAACACCCGCGCGAACTTGTATTTCAGGGGACAGGTGCGATACGTGTCGATGTCCGACGCGGACAGCACCACTCCGTCGCCGCGCGTCGGCAGGAACGACTCCACCGACGGATCGTCCCGGGCCACCACCGCCGCGGCCCGCCGCCGGGCATCTCGTTCGGCATCCAACAAGTAGTCGTCGAGCGCAGACGAGGTGAAGATCTCGCGCTGCTCGGCCGTCACTGCCTGCAGGATCCGCGAGTTCACGTCGCGCACCGCCTCGGCCAGCGACTGCCCCTCGGGCCGCTCGATCAGTGCCGCCAACTTCAACAACTCGAGGTACCGGACGACGGCGTGCGACACGTCGAGGTCGGTGTCGAGCCGGAGCTCGGCGAGCCGGCCGCCGGCGCGCATCGTCCCTTCGAGCACCTCGTCGCGGAGCAGCCGGTAGGTCGAGTGGAGCGTCTCGGCGGGACCGAACATCTCCTCCTCACGCTCCTCCCACACGCCGGACACGGCTCGGCGCATGGTCTCGACCAGCGGCGCCGGCGCGAGCGCGGCGCTGCGGTCGTTCGCGGACGGATACGCGAGCACGACCCTGCGGCGCGCGCGGCTGACCGCCACGTACAGCACCTCACGGACGAGCGGGGGGCGCCCGCCGTCCACGCCGACGACCTCCTCGCGACCGTCGTCCCCTTCCGCGACCACCGGAATCGGCTCGAGGACCGGCGCCGACATCCCGGCGTGGAGCCCCAGCACGTACACGTGCTCGGTCTCGAGCGCGCCGGCGCTGTCCAGCGCCACGATCTGGACCACCTGCGGCCCGACCAGGTCCGGCTCCTCGTGCTCGCGCAGGCCGAAGTCGGCGACCGCGGCGATGTGCCGGGCGAACTCGCGCGCCGTCGCCTGCGGTGATCGGCGGGCGTACGCGCTCGCGAGCTCGCCGAACCGCGCGAGCGCGCGCAGGCGCTGCACGACGTCGGCCTGGGCGGCGAACAGCTGCTGGCGGCGGAGCCCGAGCCGGTCGATCAGGCGGTGCACATACATGTCCGGCCGGGTGCTGTCGATCCCCGACATCGCCGCCCGGTAGAGCCGCAAGAAAGCTCGGATCCGCTCGCGGGCCTCCGGCGGCACCTGCGGCGACTCCATCGCGGCCGCGAGCGCGCCGACCATGTCGAGCTTGCGCCGGCGCGCGATCTGGGTACACCGCGCGATGTCGACCGAGCGCAATTCGACCGGCGGCCGGGCCAGCGCGCGCACGACCGCGGCCGCGTCGGTCGGATCGGCCAGCAGGCGCAGCCACGCGAGCACGTCCCGGATCTCGGCGCGCCGGAAGAACGCGGTCTCGCCGACGACGCGGTGGGCGACCGCTCGCTCCTCGAGCGCCACGCCGACCGCCTGACCCTCGCGCGAGATCGACGGGACCAGCACCGCGATCTGCCCTGGCCGCACACCCTCACCCACGATCAGCCGCTCGATGTCGGCCGCCACCGACTGGGCCTGGGCGCGCTCGTTCGCGCAGCGCCAGAACGCCACTTCGCCCTCCGCCGCCGTCGGCTCGCACGAGAACGGCGCGCCCACCGCCGCCGAGGCGGCCCGCAGCACCCGGCGTGGCAACCGCAGGCCCTGCTCGAGCGAGATCACGTTCGAGAAATCCTCGCCCCGCACGCTGACTCGAGCCCGCGCCGGGTCGGCCGCGGCGGTCAGACGCGATCCCGCGACGGCTCGGGTCAGGGTCGCCGACGCCAGTTCGAGGTCGTGCGCGTCGTCGACGAGCACGTGCTCGAACCGCTGCGCCACCGCCGGCCGGTCACGCGCGACGCGAAGCGCGTCGCGAATCAGGTCGCCGGCGTCGCGCGCGCCCACCTCGGACAGCATCTGCTCGTGCACTCGATAGACCTCGGCGAACTCGCGCTCGATGTCCGCGTCGGACTCGGGCAGTCGCTCGGCCCAGCGCGCGTAGTCCGCGGCCCCGACCAGGTGCGCCTTCAGCCGGTCGATCCGACGAATGAACCCCGCGAGCAGGGCATTCGCGCTCCCGCCGAAGTCGTGGCGCTCGATCGACAACCGGTCGATCCGCTCGAGCAGCATCGCAAACCGCTCGGCCGGCCCGAGCACAGGTTCGAGCGCGTCGGCCGCCGGCCCGGCGGCGTTCAGGATCAGCGCCGCCAACTCGACCGGCGAGATCACGAACAGCTCGTCGTAGCCGTCCTCAAGCAGGCGCTCCAGGCGCGTCCGTGTCGCGTCCGCGCGCGCGGCGGACGGCGTCACCAGCAGGACCCGCTCGGGGCGGCTCCCCTGCTCGACGAACCAGACGAAGCGACCCTCCAGCGTGCGCGTTTTGCCGGTTCCCGCGGCCCCGAGGATGAGCAGCGGCTCGAGTTCGCATGTGACCGCGTCGCGCTGAGTGGGAAGCAAGGGGTCTAGGGTGAGCCCCACGTCTGACAGCATAGGGTCCGAGATGACCTCGACTCGCTCGGCTCTTGACGCGGATTGGCTGGGGGTCTGCCGCCGGGCGGCGGGCGGACTGGAGCGCATGCTGGCCGACGTTCCGACCACCGCGGAGCGGGCGCTCGAGACCGGGACCCGCGGCAAGGGCGGCGATCGCACGCTCGAGATCGACCACGACGCCGAGCAGCTCGTGCTCGACGAACTCGACGTTCTCAGAGACGAGGGCTACCAGTTCGTCGTGTGCTCCGAGGAGCGCGGCGAGATCGACTATGGCGACCACGACGTGCGCGTGATCATCGATCCGATCGACGGGTCGCTGAACGCCAAGCGCGGGATCTCCCATTACGCCCTGTCGATCGCGGTCGCCGACGGGCAGACGATGGCGGACGTCGCGTTCGGGTTCGTGCACGACTTCGGCCCCTCCGAGCAGTGGTGGGCCTGGCGCGGCAAGGGCGCCTGGCTCGACGGCGCCCAGCTCGATCCGTCCCTGCCGGAGCGCCGAGGGCGCGACGGGCGGCTCGAGGTGCTCGGGATCGAGTCGGCCGACCCCCGCTGGGTCGCGAGGTCGATCGAATCGCTCGAGCTGAACGCGTACCGCCTGCGCGCGCTCGGGACGATCGCCGCATCGCTGTGTCAAGTCGCCGCGGCCCGGTTCGACGGCATGGTGTCGCTGCGGCGCTCGCGGGGCGTCGATGCCGCCGCCGCGCAGTTGATCGTCCGCGAGGCCGGTGGGCTGGTCAGCTTCCCGTGGTGCGATCGGCCGCTCGGGGCGCCGCTGACCGCCGAGCCGAGCTCGCCCGTGATCGCCGCCCGGTCGCCCGAGACGCTCGCGATGCTCGAGAGGATCCCCGAGTGATCGACTGGATCGTCGCCCAGCGGATCGCCACGTTCGTCGCCGGCACCGGGAGCGCGAGCCAGCCGACCGCCGACCTGACCGCACTCGCCGCCGAGTCCGAGGCACGCGTGGTCGCCTACACCGGCCTGAAGCCGGCCCGGCCGCTGCCGCCGCCCGAAGGGATCAGCCGCAAGGAGTGGGTGTCGACCAACGTCCAATCGATGCGGCTGCTGCTCGACCCAGTCCTCCAGCGCGCCACAGACAACCTGGGCACGCTGAAGCCCGCGGTCGAGATCGGGATGGGGATCGTGCTGAGCACCGAGGTCGGCGTTGTGCTCGGCTACCTGGCCCAGCGCGTGCTCGGGCAGTACGAGCTGGTGCTGCTCGACGAGGCGGTCGAGGACCGGCCCCCGCGCCTGTTGTTCGTGCTCCCGAACCTCGGCCAGGCCGTGCAGACGTTCAGCGCCAACGAGCAGGAGTTCGTGACCTGGGTCGCGCTGCACGAGGTCACCCACGCCGTGCAGTTCGCCGGCGTGCCATGGCTCCACGCGCACGTCGCCGGCCTGGTCAGCGAGTTGCTGAAGAGCGCCGAGGTACGCCTCGACGCGCCGCGCAAGCTCCAGGTCCCGAGCATGGACGAGGTCAAGCGCGTAATGAGCCACCTGCGGCGTGGAGACCTGATCTCCATCGTCACGACCACCCCCGAGCGCGAGATGCTCGATCGCGTCCAGGCGGTGATGGCGGTGATCGAGGGTCACGCGGAGCACGTGATGGACGCGGTGGCGCCGGACCTCCTGCCGTCGTTGCCGAAGCTCCGCTCGGCGCTCGACCAACGGCGCAAATCCCAGTCGGGGCTGTCGCGGCTGGTGGCGCGGGTGCTGGGGCTCGAGCTCAAGCTCCGCCAGTACGAGCAGGGCAAGGCCTTCTGCGACGCGGTCGTGCGCGAGCGAGGGCCAGGCGCATTGCGGCATCTGTGGTCAAGTCCGGCAGCACTGCCGACGCTCGCGGAGATCCAGGATCCGCCGGCGTGGCTGGCGCGGGAGATGCCTCGCGAGCTCGAGGATCCGCGCCGGTCGGACTCGGACGCAGCCGCCTGAAATGGGCCCTGCCGCGCCCGCGCCCTGGGACGCCTCTAAGTCAACTTTGGTTGACCAGAGCGCCCAATTCACGAACTTTTCATCACCCTGGCTGTAACGGTCACTACGCTATGGTTTACAAACACATGTTCGATAACTCCGGTAGGGAGAGCTAATGGCAACGACCACCACCCCGGGCACCCAGCAGCCCGCGAGCACGGCAAAGCGGACCACCAAACGCAAGCCCGCCACGGCAAGCGCCCGTACGACCAGGACCACCGGCAGCGCGCGGCGCACCACCCGGTCGACGACCTCGTCGACGCAGCCCAAGACGCGCGTCGCGCACGCACAGGTGATCGCCGAGCGGGCGGTGCTGGTGCCCGTCGGCGCCGGCCTGCTGGCCCGCGACAACCTCGTCTCGACGGTGAAGGGGCTGACGACCAGGTACCGCACCCGCGCCAGCTTCGAGCGCGAGCTGAAGCGCTACGAGCGCCGCGGCGCCACCGCCCGCAACCGCTTCGAGCGCCAGGTCCGGCGCGCGCGCACCCGTATGGAGCGCGATCTGCGCCAGCGGCGTAGCCTTGTCGAACGGACCATGCGCCAGAACCGGCGCCGGCTGAATCGTGAGATAACCTCAGTTCGGAGGGATCTCGAGAAGCAGTCGGGCGCGGTGAGCGCACGGGTCGAGCGACTCGTGGCCAACGCGCAAGGCCTGCTCGCGTCGTAAAACACAGCTTCCCCCGCGCGGCGCCCCGGAGAGCGCCGACAGCGGGACAGGTTCGCCGGCCTCATAACCTCGCCGGCGAATGCAGCACCCTCTCCTCCCTCAACCGCCGGGGCGTCACGTAAGTGGCGCCCCGTCGGTCCTTAAGGGCCGGCCGGATGCCGGGCCGTGGACTCAGCCGAGCGCGCGGAGCGGTCTCCTCGGAATCCTGGAGCAGAGCGCGCGAGGCCCGGGGCCGGATGCGGTTACCCGCCTACAATGGATCGCATGCCTACAAGAGACCAAGTGATCGACTCCCTCCGTTCCGTGATCGACCCCGAGCTGCGCCGCGACATCGTCGAGCTCGAGATGGTGCGCTCCGTCGACATCCACGAGAACGGCGTGATCGACGTGATGGTCTCGCTGACCACGCCCGGCTGCCCGATCCGCTCGCACTTCCAGACCGGCGTCAACGACTCGATCCGTAAGCTCGACGGCGTCACCGGCGTGAACATCAGCTTCGACGTCCTGTCCGACAACGAGAAGCAGGCGCTCGGGCGCAAGCTCGGCCGCGGCACGCTGCCCGAGGGAGCGCTGGCGCAGGTCAAGAACGTGATCTGCGTGGGCTCCGGAAAGGGCGGCGTCGGCAAGTCGAGCGTTACCGCCAACCTCGCGGTGGCGCTGCTTGCCGAGGGCAAGCGGGTCGGCGTGCTCGACGCGGACGTTTGGGGCTACTCGCAGCCGCGGATGCTCGGCCTCGGCGCCGAGCGCCCGCACGTGAACGCCGAGCGCAAGATCATCCCGCTGCAGGCGTTCGACGGCGTCAGCGTGATGTCGATCGGGTTCTTCGTCGAGCAGGACGCCGCGGTCGTGTGGCGCGGGCCGATGCTCCACAAGGCGCTCCAGCAGTTCCTCGAGGACGTCGAGTGGGGCGAGCTCGACTACCTGCTGATCGACCTCCCGCCGGGCACGGGCGACGTCTCGATGACGCTCGCCCAGCTGCTGCCTCAGGCCAAGTTCGTGATCGTCACGACCCCCCAGCCGGTGGCCCAGAAGGTAGCCCGCCGAAGCGCCGAGATGGCGATCAAGCTCAAGCTCGAGATCGCCGGCGTGATCGAGAACATGTCCGGGTTCGTGACCCCGACGGGCGAGCGCTACCAGCTGTTCGGCGAGGGCGGCGGCCAGTTGCTGGCAGAGGAGCTCGAGGTGCCGCTGCTCGGCAAGGTGCCGCTGACGATCGGCCTGCGCGAGCAGTCCGACGCCGGCCTGCCGATCGTCGCCTCAGACCCCGACGATCCAGCGGCGCAGGCACTCGGGCACGCGGCGCGCGGCCTGATCGCGCTCTCGCCGATCGAGCTGCCGGTCATGCAGGCGCCGGCGCCGGCCGCGGCGCCGAAGCCAGTCGGAATGTCGCTCCCGATGGCTTAGTTATCGGGCCAGGCTTCGCCTGGCATCCGTGGGGCCAATTTCGCCGGGCATCCTTGCCCGGCGGCCGTCCTACCGATTCGCGTAGTAGTCCGCGTTCAGCTTGACGTACTTCTGCCACTCGTCGGGCAGCTGGTCCTCGGCGAAGCACGCGTCCACCGGACAGGCCTCGACGCACGCGTCGCAGTCGATGCACTCCTCCGGGTCGATGTACAGCATCGGGACGTCGTCGTAATCGGGCTCGTCAGGCGTCGGATGGATGCAGTCGACCGGGCACACCTCAACGCACGAGTTGTCCTTCGTTCCGATACAGGGCTCGGCGATGACATAAGCCATTAGGTTTCGAATTCCTTGAGGTTCGGGGGTAGTGGGGTGCCGATTCTACGTGCGCAGGGCTTTGGCCGTTCCGCGGGAATAGGTACGCGTGCGTCCGTCACACTACGGCGGCGAAGCGCAATACACGGGCGAATGGACGAAAGGCCCCGCAACCGAAGGCAATGGTCCGACGCGGAGCTGCTGTCGGCGATAGCGGCGCGAGACGGGGCTGCGTTCGCGGCGTTCTACCGCCGTCACCTGCCGGCCGTGCTCGCGTTCCTGATCCGGGAGACCCGCGACCGCGAGGCCGCGGCCGACCTGGCCGCCGAGGTGTTCGCGGCGGTGCTGCTGGCGGCAGCCCGGTACGAGCAGCAGGGCGAGTCGGCGGCGCCCTGGGTGCTCGGGATCGCCCGCAACAAGCTGTTGATGAGCTTCCGCCGCGGCCGGGTCGAGGCACGGGCCCGCCACCGCCTCGGGTTCAAGGCGGTCGCGCTCGAGGAGAGTGACCTGGACCGGATCGAGGAGGTCGCCCAGGGCGACAGCGGACGGCTCGTGGCACTGGTCGAGGACCTGCCCGAGGACGAGCGCGTCGCGGTCCGCTCGAGGGTGCTCGACGAACGCCCCTACCGCGAGATCGCCACCGAGCTCAGGTGCTCGGAGTTGGTGATCCGCAAGCGCGTGAGCCGCGGGCTGGCGCGGATGCGAGATCAGCTGAAAGATTCGACCCCACCCGCCCGATCGACATGAACGACTATTTGGACAGGATCGAGGCCCAGCTGACCGAGTTGACCGAGCGCGGCGCCCACCAGCGCCGGCGGGTGCGGCGCGGCGCGCTGCCGCGCGTCGCTCCCGGCGGCCCCAGAAGGCCACGACGTCCCCAGGGCTCCCGGCGGCTGTCCGAGGGGCTCGCGTTCCTGGCGGCGGCCGCGGTCGTGGCGGCCGTGGTCGGGATCGTGCTCGTCAACGCGCACAGCTCGAAGCCGCACCCCGTCTCGAGTGGCGCGCCCGCCACCGTCCGATCAAAGACCCCCACAACCGCCGCCCGCACGCGCACGGCGACCGCAACCGCGTCCACGACCGCCACCGCCGCCGGGACGGCGACTCCGAGCGCCGGCCAGTTCTACCCGGAGTCGTTCACCGCGATCAGCGAGCTGACCTGGTGGGTGCTCGGCCAGGCGCAGTGCCCGTCCGGCCAGCGGGCGCCGTGCGGGAAGATCATGCTCACGACCGACGGCGGCGTGCACTTCACCGCCGTCGGCGCTCCGCACGCGGCCCTGTCGACCCAGCCGAACCAGCCCGGCTACTCGCAGATCCGGTTCGCCGACAGCGAGAACGGGTTCGCGTACGGACCCAACCTGTATGTCACCCACGACGGCGGCCAGAGCTGGCACCAGGTGAACGTCGGTGGCTCCGTCAGCGACCTCGCGATCTCCGACGGCGAGGCATACGCGATCGTCGACGTTTCGGGCAGCGGCGCAGCGGGGGCGCGGCTGATGCACTCGCCGGTGAGCGCAGACGAGTGGACCGTGGTCGGCGCGGCCGGCGACGTATCGGTGGGGTTGTGGGTGCAGGGCTCGATCGTGCTGATCCAATCCGGCGTCGGAGGCGGGATCGGCTCTGACCTGCTCGTCTCCTACGACAGCGGCGCGAGCTTCACGAGCTACCCGTCGCCGAGTCCAGGCCTCGGGTGCCAGTACGCGGAGCCCGAGCCGCCGGTCGTGTGGGCTCACTGTGCGACCGGGACCGAGAGCGGCGTGTGGCGCTCGACCGACAATGGCGCCGCCTTCACGTCCGCCGAGCCCAGCGGCAGGCTCAGCCTCCCGAACTCGGCGGCGTTTGCGGCCGCTTCCGCGCACACGGCGGTGGTCGGCTACCAGCAGCTCTACCTGACCGTCGACGACGGGAATGCGTACTCCAAGGTCGGGCCGTCGGCGGTCAGCGCATGGGCGTTCCTGGGTTTCACCGACGACACCCACGGGATCGCGCTCGGGTACGTGGGCCCGATCTCTCCGGCCAACGAGCGCCTCTACTACACGACCGACGGCGGCCAGAGCTACCACCTCGTCCCGATCCCGTGAGGTGCGGCTCGCGACGGTGCTCGCGGCCGTTCTCGCCTCGGCTGTGGCGGACGACCGACGGCCGCCACTGGATCGCGTTCGGCCCCGTCGCCGTCAGCCCGTAGCGAGCGCCGGCAGCCGGCCGGTCCACGGCAGGGCCTGCTCGAGTTGACTCGCGAGCCCCAGCAGCACCTCCTCGCGCGCCGGCGGCCCGATCAGTTGCACCGCGGTCGGCAGGCCGTCCTCGCCCTGATACAGCGGCAGCGCGATCGCGGGCTGGCCGGTGACGTTGACGATCGCGGTGAACGGCGTGAACCCCGCTGACCTGCGGTACTTGATCATCGGGTCGGCGCCAAGCCCGTCGATCTCGCCGATCGCCACCGGGCGATCGCCGAGCGCCGGCGTGAGTACCGCGTCGTAGGGCTCGAAAAACGTAATCAGCGTGCGCGCCACCGACTCGAGCCGGCCCTGCGCGGTCAGATACTTGATCGTGTCCTGGCTCGCGGTCCGCTCCCACAGCGCCCAGGTGAGCGGCTCGACGTCGTCGGCGGTCGGCTCGCGCCCGGCGATCTGCCCGCCCACCCACGTCGTGAGCGAGATCAGCGGCGCGAACGCACGGGTGAAGTCGGGGAGGAGGTTCAGCCCCGACCACGGGGGCACGATCTCCTCGACGCCGTGGCCCAGCGACTCGAGCAGCGCCGCGGCGTCATGCGCCGCCTGCGAGCACACCGGGTCGACCCTCGCGCCCTCGTACGGCGGCGCCGTCGCGAGCCCGATCCGGAGCCGTCCCGGATTGACCCGCGCGAGCGCGCCATAGCCCGCCGCCGGCGGAGGCGGCGCCCACGTCGCATCGCCGAGCTCGGCACCCGCGAGCACGTCGAGCACCGCCGCGGTGTCCCCAACCGACCGGGTCAGCACGCCGTCGGAGACGAGGAAGCTCTGCCCGCCGTCGGGGCCGACCGAGACCCGACCCCGCGCCGGCTTCAGGCCCACGAGCCCGCAGCACGACGCCGGAATCCGGATCGACCCGCCGCCGTCGTTGCCGTGCGCCACCGGGACCATTCCGGCAGCGACCGCCGCCGCCGCCCCGCCGCTCGATCCGCCAGGGGTGCGGTCGGTGTCCCACGGGTTGCGCGTGGGGCCGAACCGGCGCGGCTCGGTCGTCGGCAGGATGCCCATCTCCGGCATCGAGGTCTTGCCGACGATCACGAACCCCGCCTCGCGCAGGCGGCGCACGAGGAACGCGTCGTGGCCGGGGACGAATTCGCCGAACAGGTCGCTCCCCATCGTCAGCGGCATCCCGTTGACCGGACGGTTGTCCTTGATCGCGATCGGAACGCCGGCGAACGGGCGCGAATCCCCACCTGCGATCTCGTCCGCCGCCGCCAGCGCCGACTCGTGCGCGACGTGAGTGAACGCGTTGATCGCGGGCTCGAGCTCGTCGATCCGGCGCAGCGACGCCTCGACGAGCTCGCGCGCGGACAGCTCGCCGGCGCGCACAAGAGCGGCCAGCTCGGTGGCGGGGCGGAGCAGGAGCTCGGACGACGGAGCCTCTGACACGGATCGAAAGGCTATCCGGCTACGCTGTCCGGGCACCGCCGCCGCCCAGACCGGGCGATCGCTGCCGCCGGGGGCAGCACGAGCACGTCGCCGATCCAGGAGAACTCGCCAATGAGCGTCACTGCCGAAGTCCAGTCCGGTCTCGAGGGCGTTGTCGCCTTCGCGACCGAGATCGCCGAGCCCGACCGCGCCGGTGGCGCGCTGCGCTACCGCGGGGTCGACATCGAGGAACTGGTCGGGAACGTGCCGTTCGAGCAGGTGTGGGGCCTGCTCGTCGACGGCCAGTTGCTGCCCGGACTGCCGCCGGCCGCGCCCTTCCCGCTGGGTGTGCGCTCGGGCGACCCGCGCGTCGACGTGCAGTCGGCGCTGGCGATGCTCGCGCCGCAGTGGGGGTTCGGGCAGCTGATCGACATCTCCGACGAGGACGCCCGCGACAACCTCGCGCGCGCATCGGTGATGGCGCTCTCGTTCGTCGCGCAATCGGCCCGCGGAATTGGCAAGCCGCCGGTGTCCCAGCTCGAGGTCGACAAGGCGACGTCAATCCCCGAGCGGTTCCTGATCCGGTGGCGCGGCGAGGCCGATCCGCGCCACGTGAAGGCGATCGACGCGTACTGGATCTCGGCCGCCGAGCACGGGATGAACGCCTCGACGTTCACCGCGCGAGTGGTCGCCTCGACGGGCGCGGACGTCGCCGCGGCGCTGTCGGCCGCGGTCGGCGCGCTGTCCGGCCCGCTCCACGGCGGCGCTCCGCTCCGCGTGCTCAAGATGCTCGACGACGTGGCCGAGATGGGCGACGCCGACCGCTACGTCAAGGATCTGCTCGACCGCGGCGAGCGGCTGATGGGGTTCGGCCATCGCGTCTACCGCGCCGAGGACCCGCGGGCGCGAGTGCTCCGCCGTACGGCGAAGCAGATCGACGCGCCCCGGGTGGAGGTCGCCGAGGCGCTCGAGGCAGCGGCGCTGGCCGAGCTCGAGGCGCGCCGGCCCGACCGCGTGCTGGCGACCAACGTCGAGTTCTGGTCGGCGGTCGTGCTCGACTTCGCCGAGGTTCCGCCCGAGCTGTTCACGCCGCTGTTCACCTGCGCCCGCACCGCCGGCTGGTCGGCTCACATCCTCGAGCAGAAGCGCGAGGGCCGGCTCGTTCGCCCCACCGCCAAGTACGTCGGGCCCGGCCCGAGGCCGCTGTCCGACCTCGAGACGGCCTAACACCAGTCCCATCGCGGCGCCCGTATTGTGGGGCCGCGACGGATGAACGTCGAACGTCAGCTCGACCCCGATGCGCTGGGCGATCACATCGATCGCCTGTATCGCGCGGCCTGGAGTCTGTGTGGCTCGCGCGAGGAGGCGGAGGACCTGGTCCAGGAGACGTTCGAGCGCGTCCTGCGCCGCCCCCGGTTCCTGCGCTCCGAGGACGATCTCGGCTACCTGTTGCGGGTGCTGCGCAACACGTTCTTCAGCGCGCGCCGGGCGGCGGGGCGGCGCCCGCAGACGACGCCGTTGCCCGACGACCTGGATCTGATCGAGGACCGCAGCGCGCCCGCGGCCGACTCCCGGCTCGAGTCGGCGGAGCTGTACGCCGCGATCTCGCGGCTCCCCGACGACTTCCGTGACGCGCTCGTCGCGATCGACGTCGCCGGGCTGTCCTACCGCGAGGCGGCGAAGGCGCTGCGCGTCCGCGAGGCGACGATCACGACCCGGCTGCACCGCGCCCGCCAGCGGGTCGCCGCCGACCTGGTCAGCGACAGCCCCACGAGCGGGGGGCCGCCTGCTGGGGGTCCGCCTAGTGAGAGTCCGCCGGGACCTTCCACGCCGCCAGCTTCTGCAACACGGCGGCCGTGATCCCGGTCCCCGAGAGCACGCACGTGTCCCCGGCGCGGCGCCAGGTCACGACTTGCCGCCCGTTCAGCGTCAGCGTCCGCAGCTCGGTCCCGTCCCAGTTGCTCGCCTTCACCGACGGTTCGGCGAGCGGCGGCGAGTGCACGATTGTGTAGGCGATCGTGTTGCCCTTCCAGCGGTAGTAGACGGTGACTGCGGTCCGTCCGCCAAGCGTGTCCGTGCGCTCTCCGGTCGCCGTCCATCCGAGCTTCGACGCCCAGTTGGGGAAGTAGACGTCGCCGACGCTCTCCTGCAGGCGCGCTCCGGGCAAGGTCGGATCGGGCGCGGGTGCGGCCTGCGTCGGCCCGCGGGCGGCCAGCGCGGCCGCGTCGGACACCGACGGCGAGCCGGGCGTTCCCGACGGCAGCGCCAACACGAGCGCGAGGACGACCGCCGCGAGCGCGGCGGCTACGCCACCGGCGTAGACGAAGCGACGGCGAGCGGCGCGGGCTCGGCTCGGACGCGATGCCTCGATCTTCGTCCGCAGCCGCTGGGGGGCGCGCTCGGTCGCGCGCGCCTGGTGCAGCGCGTCGACCACACGCCGCTCGCGCTCGTAGAGCGCGGTCAGCCGCGGCGACGTGGCGATGCGCGCTTCGACGTCCGCCGTGCGCGCGGGATCGAGCGTGCCGTCCGCGAGCGCCGAAAGGTCGGCGAGCTCACTCGCCGTCGGCTGCGTCTGGTCGGCCCGGGAGTCCATCGTCCCCTGCAGTCAGGTGGCTAAACAACATCAGCTTAACGACGCCGAACAGCCCTCATACCTTCCCGTTCCGGTCAGGAACCGCGATACGGGCCCGACAGGTACTCCGACAGCATGCGCGTCGCGCTGAATCGCGGCCCGAGGGTCTTCAGCGACGCGCGGACCCGGGCGATCCAGGCCGCCGGCAACCCCTGCGCGTCGCGCTCGTAGAACATGGGGAGCACCTCCTCGTCGAGCAGGCGGTGAAGCTCGGCGACGTCGCGGTCGTCCTGGGCCTCGTGGTCGTCGTCGACCTCGCCCGCGATCGCCCAGCCGTTGTCGCCGTCGTAGCCCTCAGCCCACCAGCCGTCGAGCACGCTCAGCTGGAGTCCGCCGTTGATCGCCGACTTCATCCCGCTGGTGCCGCTCGCCTCGAGCGGCGGGCGGGGCACGTTCAGCCACACGTCGCAGCCGCGCACGAGCCACGACGCGGTGGCGAGGTCGTAATCGTCGAGGAACACCACCCGCTCGCCGATGATCCGCGCCCCCTTCATCCCGAAGAGGCGCTTGAGCACGCGCTTGGCGTCCTCGTCACGCGGATGTGCCTTGCCGGCGAGCACGACCTGGACGGGCTGCTCGCCGTCGAGCAGTTCAAGCGTCCACTCGGGGTCGCGGGTAAGGAGATCGAGGCGCTTGTAGGTGGCCACGCGCCGCGCGAATCCGATCGTGAGCGTGTGCGGATCGAACGCTGTCGCGGCCGCGTCGACGTAGTCAGGGGGATCGCCGCGGAGCAGCCGTTCGGTGGCGCTGCGCGCGCGGACCCGTTCGACCAGGTCGGTGCGCTGGCGCTCGCGGGCGGCCCACAGATCTTCGTCGGAGATCTGATCGACGGCGGCCCAGGTGTCAGGCTCCGCCGCACGCGTCATCCAGCCTTCTCCGAGGTGGCGGTCGAGCAATTCGCGAATCGGGGCTCCGATCCAGGTCGGCACGTGGACGCCGTTGGTCACGTACCCGATCGGCACCTGGTCGACCGGGAGCTCCGGCCACAGCGATTGCCACATCTCGCGCGCCACCTCGCCGTGGCGGCGGCTGACTCCGTTGGCAGCGCGGCTCATGTGGAGCGCCGCCTGCGTCACCCCGAAGTCCTCCTCGGCGTCCTCGGGATGGGTGCGACCCAGCGCGATCACCTCGTCGGAGTCGATGCCGAGCTGGGCGACGAGGTTGCCGATCGCCTCCTCCATCTGCTCGGTGGGGTAGGTGTCGTTGCCGGCGGGCACCGGCGTGTGCGTCGTGAACACGGTCCGCTCGCGCGCCGCCGCGAGCCCGACCGACAGGTCCTGCCCGGAGTGCAGCTCCTGGGCGGCGAGCTGGACCGGCGCCAGCATCGCGTGGCCCTCGTTCAGGTGAATCACGCCGGGCTCGAACCCGAGCGCGGTCAGCGCCCGCACGCTGCCGGCCCCGAGCAGCAAGTACTGAGCCACGCGGATGTGCTCGTCGGACTCGTACAGCCGCGCGGTGATCCACTTTTGCACCGGGCCGTTCTCGGGGAGGTCGGTGTCCAGGAGGAACAGCGGGATGCGGCCGACGTCGACGCGCCAGATCTGGGCCGTCACGTCGGCGTCGTAGATCGGGACCTCGATCGTCAGCGGCCGGTCGTCGGGGCCGGTGACGAGCGCGGCCGGCAGCCGCTGCGGGTCCGTGTCGACCCAGTACTCGTGCTGCCACCCGCCGGCGTCGATCCGCTGGCGGAAGTAGCCCTTTCGGTACATCAGGCCGACCGCGACCATCGGCACCGCGCAGTCCGACGCCTCCTTGAGCAGGTCGCCGGCGAGCGCCCCGAGGCCGCCCGAGTAGATCGGCATCGATACGTGGACCCCGTACTCGGCGCACAGGAACGCCACCGGCCGGGCGGGATCGATCGACGGGTAGTACGGGCGCTCGAGGTCGGCCTTGACCTGCGCCTCGACCGCGGCAGCCCGCTCGAGCAGGCTGGCGTCGGCGGCGGCGCGCCGCAGGGCGGTTTGCGATGCCTCCTGAAGAAGGTGAACCGGATTCTGGTTGGTGAGCGCGAACCGCTCGGCGTCGATCGACTGGAACAGCTCCGGACCGCCCGGCAGCCAGGACCAGCGGTAGTTGTAGGCGAGTCGCGCCAGCGGCGCGAGGGCATCCGGAAGGCGCTCGGCGAGTTCCTCCGCCGCACGCCGGATGTCTTCGCGGCCGTCGTTCATCGTCACCCGGCCGTAGCTCACGGCCGCGGATTATCCGGCAAGCGCTACTCTCGCGCTTCTTGACCGGCCCGGCTCCCGCCGACCCTTGCCGTTTGGGGGTGCTCGCGTTCGGCGATTCGATCACCAACGGCGGCGGCGAACTCCAGTGGGGCGTCGCGCTGCAGTCGTGGGCGTTGTGGGTGGCGCGCGGCCTGGCGCTGCCGTTCACGTGCTACGCGGTCGACGGAGCGCGGGTCGGCGACGTCGTCGAGCGCCAGATCCCGGCGTTCGAGCGGTTGACCGCGGCACGGCCGGGGGCGGGCTACCAGCTCGGGTGCCTGTATATCGGCGTCAACGACGTCCGCTCCCCGGATTGGGACCCGGTCGAATTCGAGTCTGGATTTCGTAGCGCGCTGAGCTTCTTGACCGGGCGCTGTGAGCGAGTTCTGACCGTGACCGCGCCCTTGGATCTGGGGCGCCCGCGAGCTGCCGGGAAGGTGCAGGAGCTTGACGCGGTGATCGAGCGCGTGGCCGGCGAGGCCGGGGCGACCGTGCTCGATCTGCGGGAGTGGGGCGCGCGGAACCTGGTGATGACCGACCACGTCCACCCGACGGCGTTCGGCCAGATCGACATCGCCGAACGGGCATTGGCGGTCGTTCGCCGCGCCGGCATGGGCGTGGCGGTCCCGCCATCGTCGCTGATCTTCTACGAGACGACGTGGCGCCGGCGGCTGCGCGCGGACGTCACGTACGCGTACCGCCACGCGAAGGTGAGCGCTCGATCGGGGTGGATCCGCGCTCGGGTCGCGGTCCGCGGGGGTCGTCTTTAGAGCCCGGCGGGGTGGAGCACGGTATCGAACGTCGACAGATAGGCCGCCGACGGCGTGCCGATCTTCTCGACGCCACCGCCACCGCCCCACGAGCCGTGCGAACCACCCGACTCGTAGAACTGGCCGCCGATGTCGATGATGACGTGGCCGCTCTCACCGGGAAGCGCCCGGTCGTAGACCGTCACGTATTGGCCTGGGCCGGACTCCATCCCGGGCTGCTGGGGCAGCGTGACCGTGTCCTGCGGCTCGCTCAGATAGCCGCCGGCGTGGAGCACCGCCGAGACGAACCCCGAGCAGTCGTAGCCGGACTGCGGCCCCCAGCCGCTGTGGCCGCCACCGTAGACATAGGGCTCGCCGACCAGCGAGTTCGCCATGTTCGTCATCGCCTCGACCTGCGCCGGCGCGGATCCGGTGGTTCCGGTCACGCCCGTGGTCCCGAGCGTGGACCCGGTGCTCAGTCCGAGCGAGCTCGTCGACGGCAGCAGCGCGCTGATGTCCGGGGTCAGTGAAGAGGTGCCCGTCGAGCTGCCGTCGCTGCCTCCGATCGCCGAGGCCATCAGCGAGTCCGGGGACAGGGCCGACGTGTAGGCGCTCGTCGCCGAGTCGCCTCCGAGCGCCGAGGATAGGGCGTCGCTAAAGCTCGTCGACCCGGTGCCACTGGTGGCGCCAGCGGACGTTCCGTCCGACGTCGTCGAGGTGGCGGAGGACGCGCTGGCGCTGCTGGGGTCGGTGAGCTGTTGCTGCATCGCCATGATCTGGTCGATGCGGCTCGTCACAGCTTCAATACTCATCCTCCACTGGGATCGGCGGCTACGCCGGCAACTTGAATCGGCGGCGCACCCCCGACCGACCAGCCGCCCCCAACCGACCAGCCGCCCCCAACCGACCAGCCGCCCCCAACCGACCAGCCGCCCCCAACCGACCAGCCGCCCCTAACCGACCACCCGCCCCTCCTCCTCGGTCGACTCCCGCAGCCGCCTCGCCAGCGCCGGCGTCAACGCCCCTTCCTCCATCCGCCACCGCCAGTTGCCCCCCGTCCGCCCCGGGTTGTTCATCCGCGCCGAAGACCCCAGCCCGAGCACGTCCTGCGCCTGGACCATCGCCACCCGCGCCGGCGATCGCAACGCCAGCCGGATCAAGCTCCACCACGGCTCGCGCTCGACAACCCCAAAGCGATCAAACGCCCCGTCCACAAACGAGCGCTCACGAACCGACAACCCGGAATACCACCCCCGCGCGGTGTCGTGGTCGTGCGTCCCCGTGTACACGACCCGATCCTCGACGTGGTTCTCGAACCGATGCACGCTCCGCGGCGCGTGAGGATCGAACCCGAACTGGAGCACGACCATTCCCGGAAACCCGAGCGACTCGCGCAGTGCCGTCACCGCCGGCGTGATCACGCCGAGGTCCTCCGCCACCACCGAGAGCGGCCCGAGCTCACGCTCGAGCGCGTCGAACAGGGCCCGGCCCGGGCCGCGCTGCCACCGGCCCGACGCCGCCGTGCGCGCCCCCGCGGGCACGGCCCAATAGGACACGAACCCGCGGAAGTGGTCGACACGGACGAGATCGAAATGCGCCCGGGTGCGGCGCGCCCGCTCGATCCACCAGCGGTACCCGTGCCGGCGCATGGCCGGCCAGTCGTACACCGGGTTCCCCCACAGTTGACCGTCATCGGAGAATGCGTCCGGTGGCGCGCCCGCCACCACACCGGAACGGAACAGCTCAGGGTGCGCCCGATGGTCGGCGCTCCCGGGCGCCACGTAGATCGCCACGTCTCCGAACAGCCGAACCCCGCAGGAGCCGGCGTACCCCCGCAACGCGTCCCATTCCCGCTCGAACCGCACCTGGTCCGCCAAAGCGCCCGGACCCGAAAAACGCTCCCAGTCGACCGCCCAATACGCCTCGCGCTCCCGAAACGAAGCAACCTCAGAAGGAAAGACCCGGGCACGATCATCAGCCAAGAATCCCGGCCACGCCGCGAACGCGGAACGCGATTTGTACGGGGATCCGTAGCGATCGGGAGGTCCGAGCGGCAACATCTGCCACCAGGTCTGTCCCGCCGCGGCCAGCCAGTCGACGAACCGGTACGCCTCGGGCCCGAGACGGCCCCCGGGAAGCGACGTTAGATGAAGCTGAACACCGCTTGAGCGCGGTAGCCCGATCATGTATGAGCCAACCTCAGACCAGCCCTCGAACCACCACTCACGCCCGCCCTCGAACCGCCGCTCACGCCCGCCCTCTAATCACCGATCGTTGTTTTACCCATCGCGCTGGCGGATATTTTCGACTCGACGAACCCCTCGAAGCGCGACCAGGCCCACACACCGCACGTCCACCGGGAGCAAGCCTTGACGAGCGCCGCCACAGAACTTCATCCGTCCCTGACAACCAAGCAGCGCGGGGCTAAGGCCAAGCAGCCGCCGCCCCGCATCGTGATCCAGTATCCAGCGCCGGCCGTCGACGACGGCCGCTACGCCGCCAAGCGCTGCGTCGGAGACACCGTAACCGTCCAGGCCGACATCTTCAGGGACGGCCACGACCTGCTTCGCGCCGTCGTCCGTTACAAGCACGCCCAAGACGACGAGTACCGAGAGTCCGAGTTGCGGTGGATCGACGCCCACCTCGGGGGCGTGCGCTGGGCCGGCAGCTTCACCGTCGATCGCGAGGGCCGCTGGGAATACACGATCGAGGCGTGGACCGACTTGTTCGGCACGTGGCGCGACGAGCTCGAGCGCAAGGTCGCCGCGCAGCAGCACGACCTCGCCGGCGAGCTCTCCGAAGGCGTCCTGCTGCTCAAGTCCGCAAAGAAGTCGGCAACCGACGCGCAGGACAAGGCGCTGATCGGGCACGCCGCGACCGCGCTCGCCGACGACAAGATCCCCGAGCCGGCCAAACACGACGTCGCCCTCGGCCCCGAGCTGTTCGCCACGCTAGAGCGGATCCAGCCGCGCCACGGCAGCGTCACCCTCCCGGCCCCGATAACAATCGAGGTCGACCGCCTGAGAGCACGGTTCAGCAGCTGGTACGAGCTGTTCCCTCGTTCGTGGGGCGGCCTGAAGGGCGTCGAGCGCGAGCTGCCGCACCTGGCAAGGCTCGGCTTCGACATCTTGTACCTGCCCCCGATCCACCCGATCGGCCTCACCAACCGCAAGGGGCGCAACAACTCGCTGATCGCCGGGCCGACCGATCCGGGCTCACCCTGGGCGATCGGTGATGCGACCGGCGGCCACGACACCGTTCACAAGGATCTCGGCACGATCGAGGACCTCAAGCAACTCACGCAAGCCGCAAAAAAGCACGACATCGACATCGCGCTCGATTTCGCGATCCAGTGCTCGGCCGACCACCCGTGGCTGCACGAGCATCCCGATTGGTTCCACCGGCGCCCCGACGGCACCCTCAAGTACGCCGAGAACCCTCCCAAGCGCTACCAGGACATCTACAACGTGAACTGGGAGTCCGAGGACTGGAAGGGCCTCTGGGATGCGCTCCTAAGCGTCGTCCTCCAGTGGGCTGACGCCGGCGTCACGGCATTCCGCGTCGACAACCCGCACACGAAGCCGTTCGCGTTTTGGGAATGGCTGATCCACAACGTCCACGAGAAAAACCGGGATGTGATCTTCCTAGCCGAGGCCTTCACGAGAAGATCCGTGATGCGCCAGCTCGCGAAGATCGGCTTCACCCAGTCCTACACCTACTTCACCTGGAAGAACACGCGGTGGGAGCTGACCGAGTACGTGTCGGAGCTCGCGCTCACCGACGAGAGCGACTACTTCCGGCCGAACTTCTTCGCGAACACGCCGGACATCCTGCACGAGTACCTCCAGCACGGCGGCCGCGCGGCGTTCGAGGCTCGGCTGATCCTCGCCGCCACGCTCAGCCCCACCTACGGCATCTACTCAGGCTACGAGCATTACGAGAACGTCCCGGTGCGCGAGGGCTCGGAGGAGTACATGAACTCCGAGAAGTACGAGATCAAGCATCGTGTGCTCGACGGCCCGATGCTGCCCCTCATCCAACGGGTCAACGCGATCCGCAAAGAAAACGAGGCGCTCCAAACCTTCACCAACATCACCTTCCTCGACACCGCCAACGACGCGCTGATCGCATACGCGAAGCAGTCGCCCGGCAACGCCGTCATCACCGTCGTCAGCATCGACCCGCACCAGACGCAGGAGGGCCTCGCGATCGTGCCCGCCAATCTCGGCCTCCCTCCGAGCTTCACCGCACACGACCTGCTGACCGACGAGCGCTATCAGTGGCGCATCGGCCCGAACTTCATCCGGCTCGAGCCTGGCGTCCGTCAGGCCCACGTCGTCCGCGTAGAGATCTAGGAAAACCCATGAGCGCCGGCCCACCCACCCTCACCCATCTGATCGCGCGCGAGCGCAGCAACATGACGCCGGCGCCCCGACCCGGCGCCCAACAGCACGACAGCACCGAGACGCAAGCCCAGGCCCGCCAGTGGTTCGAGGCAGAGCCGCTGTGGTTCAAGCGCGCGGTGTTCTACGAGATCCACATCCGCGGCTTCTTCGATGCCAACGGCGACGGCTCGGGCGACTTCCGGGGCTTGACCGAGAAGCTCGACTACCTCCAGTGGCTGGGAATCGATTGCATCTGGCTCCTCCCCTTCTACAGAAGCCCCCTACGAGACGGCGGCTACGACATCGCCGACTTCACCTCGGTCCATCCGGACTACGGCAACGTCGACGACGTGCACGAGTTGATCGAGGCCGCCCACGCGCGGCGGATCCGGGTAATCGCAGACCTGGTCATGAACCACACCTCGAACGACCACCCGTGGTTCCAGGAGTCGCGCTCGGGGCCGGACTCGCCCAAGCGCGACTGGTACGTGTGGTCGGACACGGTCCACCGCTATGAGGACGCGCGGATCATCTTCACCGACACCGAGACCTCGAACTGGACCTGGGACGACACGGCCGGCGCCTACTACTGGCACCGGTTCTTCTCCCACCAGCCGGACCTCAACTACGACAACCCAGAAGTCCGGGAGGCGATGATCGAGGTGCTGCATTTCTGGCTCGACCTCGGCCTCGACGGGTTCCGACTCGACGCGGTCCCGTACCTGTACGAGCGTGACGGCACGATCTGCGAGAACCTCCCCGAGACCCACGCCTACCTGAAGCGCGTCCGGAAGGAGGTCGACTCCAAGTACCCCGACCGCGTGCTGCTCGCCGAGGCCAACCAGTGGCCCGCGGACGTGGTGCCGTATTTCGGCGACGGCGACGAGTGCCAGATGGCGTTCCACTTCCCGGTGATGCCACGGATGTTCATGGCGATCCGGCGCGAGGAGGCGGTCCCGATCTACGAGATCCTCGAGCAGACGCCGAGGATCCCCGAGAGCTGCCAGTGGGGCCTGTTCCTGCGCAACCACGACGAGCTCACGCTCGAAATGGTCACCGACGAAGAGCGCGACTACATGTACGCGGAGTACGCGAAGGATCCGCGGATGAAGATCAACGTCGGTATCCGGCGGCGCCTGGCCCCGCTGCTCGACAACGGCCGCGACGAGATCGAGCTCATGCACGCGATCATGTTCTCGCTGCCCGGCTCGCCGGTCCTGTACTACGGCGACGAGATCGCGATGGGCGACAACGTGTTCCTCGGCGACCGAGACGGGGTAAGGACGCCCATGCAGTGGACCGGGGACCGCAACGGGGGCTTCAGCAGGGCCGACTTCGCGCAGCTGTACGCGCCACCGCTGATGGACCCGGTTTACGGCTTCCAGGCGGTCAACGTCGAGGCCCAGCTCCGCACCGCCACCTCGCAGCTCCGCTGGCTGCATCGCTTCATCGCGCTGCGCAAGGAGCACCCGGTGTTCGGCTTCGGAACGTACGAGCCGATCGAGCCCTCGAACCCCCGCATCTTCGCGCATATTCGCCGATTCGAGGATGATCTGGTCCTGTGTGTTCACAACGTCGCCCGTTCCGCTCAAGCGGTCCAACTCGATCTCAGCGCCTTCGAGGGGCGCTATCCCGTAGAGCTGTTCGGACGCTCGCGGTTCCCGCGGATCGGCGAGCTCCCCTACCTGCTGACGCTCGGCCCGCGTGGCTTCTTCTGGTTCCAGCTGGTCGAGGCGGAAGCACCTGACGATGAGTGAGGGCGTCCAGATCACCGCGGAGGAGATCCGCCGCGCCGTCGACGAGGAGGAGCTCCGCGACTGGGTCCAGCAGCAGCGCTGGTATGCGTCCAAGGCGCGCCACGTCGCCGGGATCGACATCGTCGAGAGCATCACGCTGCGCGAGCACCCGCTGCTGGTGCTCGCGCTCGTGCAGACGCGCTTCGCCACCGGCACGCATGAGCTCTACCAGCTGCCGCTGGCCCTCCGCTCCCCGGACTCGGTCGGGGCCCCGCGCGGAGAGTCGATCGCGCACAGCGCCGAATGGACCTTGTACGACGCGCTCGCCGAGCCGGCCCAGGCGATCGAGTTGCTTCGGCGGATCGAGGCCACCGACGAGATCGCCACCCCCGATGGGCATTTCAGCTTTCACCAGTTCGACGGCGTCGAGCCGCGGCTGTCGGCCGATACCGCCGTCCGCTTGATGGGCGTCGAGCAGTCGAACTCGTCGGTCGTGTTCGACGACACGATCGTGCTCAAGGTGTTCCGCAAGCTCGAGCCTGGCGTCAACCCCGAGCTCGAGGTTCTGCGCTTCCTCACCTGGCGCGGGTTCCCGAACATCGCGCCACTCCACGGCTGGTATGACTACGAGGGTCAGGCGTTCCAGTCGACGCTCGGCGTGGCGCAGACGTTCCTCCCCGACGCGTTTGACGGCTGGGAGCTTGCGCTCGACGAGATCTGGTCGGCACCGGAGATGTTCCTCGAGCGGCTCGGGAGTCTCGGCACGGTCACGGCGCAGCTCCATACGTGCCTGGCCTCGGACGCGGGCGATCCCGCGTTCGCGCCCGAGGAGCCGAGCCAGGAAGCCCTAGGGCTGCTGACGGCGACGATCGACGAGGACATCGAGCGGATCTTCCTGCGCCTCCCCGACGACGAGCGCCTCGCGCCGATCGCCGGCCGCGGGCAGGACGTTCGCGAGCGGCTCGCCGCGCGCGCTCAGATCGGCGTCACCGGCCGGGTGATCCGCACTCACGGCGATTACCACCTCGGACAGACGCTGCACACGCCGCGCGGCTGGGTGATCATCGACTTCGAGGGCGAGCCCGGCCGGCCACTGACCGAGCGCCGCCAGAAGCGCTCGCCGCTGCGCGACGTGGCCAGCATGCTGCGCTCGTTCGCGTACGTCAGCTCGGCGGTCGAGCTCCTGCGCAACCGGCGCGCCCCGGCCGACTTCGAACAACGGGCGCGGGAGAAGTTCCTCGGGCACTACTTCGCCGCCGTCGATCCGGCGCTGATGCCGGGCGGCGAGGCCGTGATCAACAACCTGCTGTCGATCTACGAGCTCGAGAAGGCGATCTACGAGCTTCGCTACGAACTCAACAACCGCCCGGACTGGATTCCGATCCCGGTCGCCGGCATCGGGCGGATATTGGAGGGCGCATGACCGTCGCCACCAGGGAGCTCGACACGCTCGTTCGCCGCGAGCATTCGAACCCGCACGCCGTTCTGGGCGCGCACCCGCAGAACGGCGGAGTGGTCGTTCGCGCGCTCCGCCCAGCCGCCAAATCCGTGACCGCGCTGATTGACGGCAAGCCCGTCGCCGAGCTCAAGCAGATTCACGCCGGCGGCGTGTTCGAGGGCGTCATCAAAGGCGCCGAGCTGCCGCTCCGCTACCAGCTCGAGATCGACTACGGCGAGCCCGGCAAGTTCACGATCGACGACCCATACTCTTTCCTGCCGACGCTCGGTGAGCTCGACCAGTACCTGATCGGCGAGGGTCGGCACGAGGAGCTCTACGAGAAGCTCGGCGCCCACGTCCGGGAGATCGAGACCATCACCGGGACCGCGTTCGCGGTGTGGGCGCCGTCGGCGCGCGCGGTCAGCGTCGTCGGCGATTTCAACTCCTGGGACGGTCGGCTGCACGCGATGCGCTCGCTCGGATCGACCGGGATCTGGGAACTGTTCCTTCCCGGCGTCGGGCCCGGGACCAATTACAAGTACGAGATCCTGACCCAGGACCATCAGATCCTGCTCAAGGCCGACCCGTACGCGCTCGAGACCGAGGTGCCGCCGAAGACCGCCTCGGTGGTGTTTGCACCGGAGCACACCTGGAGCGCGGCGGACCGCGAATGGCTGGCGGCCCGGGCAGCGGCGCAGCCGGCGCTCGAGCGGCCCATCTCGATCTACGAGGTGCACCTCGGTTCCTGGCGGCTGAACCCGCTCGAGGGCAACCGCTCGCTCTCCTACCTCGAGCTCGCCGACGAGCTGTCCGCCTACGTCAAGGACATGGGCTTCACCCACGTCGAGCTCATGCCGGTGATGGCGCATCCGTTCAAGGGCTCGTGGGGCTACCAGGTCACCGGGTACTTCGCCCCGACGCCGTTCTACGGCTCGCCCGACGACTTTCGCGAGTTCGTCGACCGTCTGCACCAGCACGGACTCGGCGTGATCCTCGACTGGGTGCCGGCGCACTTCCCGCGCGACGAGTTCGGGCTCGCCCGGTTCGACGGCACGGCGCTGTACGAGCACGCCGACCCGCGTCGCGGCGAGCATCCCGACTGGGGCACGCTCGTGTTCAACTACGGGCGCCACGAGGTCCGCAACTTCCTGATCTCGAACTCGCTGTTCTGGTTGCGCGAGTACCACACCGACGGCATCCGCGTCGACGCGGTGGCATCGATGCTGTACCTCGACTACTCGCGCAACGCGGGCGAGTGGGTCCCCAACCAGTTCGGCGGACGCGAGGATCTCGACGCGGTTTCGTTCCTCAAGGAGTTCAACGAGGTGATCTACGGCCGTGAGCCCGGGATCATGTCGGCTGCCGAGGAGTCGACCGCCTGGCCCGGCGTCTCGCGCCCGACCTACCTGGGCGGACTCGGTTTCGGATTCAAGTGGAACATGGGCTGGATGCACGACACGCTCGGCTACTTCGAGCAGGACCCGATCTACCGGCGCTACCACCACCACGAGCTGACGTTCAGCCTGATGTACGCGTTCAGCGAGAACTTCATCCTTCCGCTGTCCCACGACGAGGTCGTGCACGGCAAGGGCTCGCTGTACTCGAAGATGGCGGGCATCGACAAGTGGCAGAAGCTCGCGAACCTGCGAGCGCTGTACGCCTACATGTGGGCCCATCCGGGCAAGAAGCTGCTGTTCATGGGCTCCGAGTTGGCACAGGAGCAGGAGTGGAGCTACGAGCGCTCGCTCGACTGGCACCTGCTCGAGCAGCCCGACCACGCCGGCATCCAGGCGCTCGTCCGCGATCTGAACCGCATCTACAAGGGCGAGCCGGCGCTGTGGGAGGTCGACTCGGACCCGTCGGGGTTCTGGTGGCTTGAGCCCAACGACGCCGACCGCAACGTGCTCGCCTTCGCGCGGGCATCGAAGGACGGCGAGCGCGTGGTCGTGTTCGCCGCCAACCTGTCGCCGGTCCCGCGCGAGGGTTACCGGCTCGGCCTGCCTCGGGCGACCCGCTGGAAGGAGGCGCTCAACACCGACTCCAAGTTTTACGGCGGGAGCGACGTGGGGAACCTCGGGCTGCTCGAACCGGAGCCGATCCCGTGGCACGACCAGCCCGTGTCGGCGCTCGTTACGCTGCCGCCCTTGGCGGCGGTGTGGCTAGTTCCCGAATCCCAGTGAGCTTGACAATGTTCGCGTCGGCCGACGGCGACGTCGCCGACTACCCCTGGGAGCGCCCGCTCGGCGCGGTACCGCGTCCCGGTGGCGGGGTCGAGTTCCGGGTATGGGCCCCGCACGCGCGCTCGATCGCGCTTCGTATTCACGGCCACGATCTGCAACTGGACGACGCCGGCTACGGGGTCTACGAGACGTCCACCGACGCACACCCCGGCGACGATTACGTGTTCGTGCTCGACGGCCGCGAGCTGCCGGACCCGTGCTCCCGGTGGCAGCCCGACGGTATCCGGGGTCCTTCACGCATCGTCGAGGTGCCCGAGCCCGCACCGTTCACCGCACCGACGATGCGCGAGCTAGTGATCTACGAATTACATATTGGGACTTTCACTGCTCAAGGGACCTTCGATGCCGCCGTCGAGCATCTGCCCGGGTTGGCGGAGCTCGGCATCAATGCGATCGAGATCATGCCCGTAGCGGAGTTTCCCGGGCACCACGGTTGGGGATATGACGGCATCTACATCTCCGCCGCCCACTCCGCGTACGGCGGCCCGCACGCGCTGGCGCGATTAGTCGCCGCCGCGCACGAGGCCGGTCTGGCCGTCATCCTCGACGTCGTCTACAACCACGTTGGCCCCTCGGGATCGCAGGCGCTCGAGGCGTTTGGCCCGTACTTCACCGGCAAGTACTCGACGCCCTGGGGACAGGCCATCAACTACGACGACGCCGACTGCGACCCGGTCCGCGAATTCGTTGCCCAGAGCGCCACCGGCTGGATCCGCGACTTCGGCATCGACGGCCTGCGACTCGACGCGATCCACGCGATCTTCGATCAGAGCGCCGAGCACATCGTGGCCGCGGTGGCGCGGCGCGTCCACGGCACGTGCCAGGATGCGGTCGTGATCGCCGAGAGCGGGTTGAACGACCCGCGGGTGATGCGGGACCGCGCCGTGGGCGGCTGGGGTTGCGACGCGGCGTGGGCCGACGACTTCCACCATTCGCTGCGGACGCTCGTCACCGGCGACTTCGACGGGTACTACGCCGACTTCGGCTCGGTGGCCGATCTCGCGAAATGCTTCCACCGCCCGTTCGTCCATGACGGCACATACTCGGCGTTTCGCCGCCGGCGGTTCGGTGCGCCGGCCGACGACGTGCCGGCCAACCGGTTCGTGGTCTTCGACCAAGACCACGACCAGGTCGGGAATCGCGCCTTCGGCGATCGCCTGCCAAGCGAGGCCCGCCCGCTGGCCGCGTTCTGCACGCTGCTCTCGCCGTACGTCCCGATGCTGTTCATGGGCGAGGAGTACGGCGAGGAGGCGCCGTTTCAGTTCTTCTCGGACCACATCGACGAGGACATCGCGCAGGCCACGCGCGAGGGACGGCGAGCGGAGTTCGCGTCGTTCGCGGCGTTCGCCGGGGAGGAAATTCCCGACCCGCAGGACCGCGCGACGTTCGAGCGCTCGAAGCTGACCCGCCGGCGGAACCCTGCGCTGTCGGATCTGTACGCGGAGCTTTTGAAAACTCGTCACCGGCTCCCCCCGGGTGACGTCGACGCGATCGAGTTCGACGAGAATGCGCGGTGGCTGACAGTCCGGCGGGGCGCGTTTGAGCTCGCGATGAACTTCGCGCGCCAGCCCCGCCACGTGCCGTGTCCAGGCGGGCGGTCAGTCGTGCTCGCCACCACCGCAGCGGAACCCGCGATCGTCGACGGCCACGTGGAACTCGAGCCGATGTCCGGGGCGCTGACCGCGTGAGCGAAAACGGGGTATGGCCCGGGCGCCCGTTCCCGTTGGGCGCGACGTGGGACGGCGGCGGCACCAACTTCACGGTGTTCTCCGAGCACGCCAGCGGCGTCGAGCTGTGCCTGTTCGACGACGAGGACAACGAGACCCGGATACCGATGACGCAGCGCACCGCGCTGAACTGGCATTGCTACCTCCCCGGCATCGAACCAGGCCAGCGCTACGGCTTCCGCGTGCAGGGTCCGTATGCGCCGCTCGAGGGCCACCGGTTCAACCCGTGCAAGCTGCTGCTCGACCCGTACGCGAAGTCGATCGACGGCGTCGTCGACTGGGCCCACGACGCAAACGTGCTTCCGTACGTACCGACCGGGGAGGAGGATGCCGACCTCGAGCCCGACGACGAGGACGACGCCGCGGCGATGCCCAAGTCGGTCGTGATCGACGACGCGTTCGTCTGGGAGGGTGATCGCCCGCCGCGAGTTCCATTCGCCGACACCGTCATCTACGAGACCCACGTCAAGGGCTTCACGATGCTCCACCCCGACGTCCGCGAGGACCTCCGGGGCACGTACGCGGGGCTCGCTTCCGAGCCGGCGATCGAGTACCTGCACCACCTCGGGGTGACCGCCGTCGAGCTCCTGCCCGTCCACCACATCTCCGACGAGTCGTTCCTGGCCGAGAAGGGACTTACCAACTACTGGGGCTACAGCACGATCGGCTACCTCTCGCCACACTCCGAGTACGCCGCCACCGGGCGCCGCGGGGAGCAGGTTCGCGAGTTCAAGGGGATGGTCAAGGCGATGCATCGCGCCGGCATCGAGGTGATCCTCGACGTGGTCTACAACCACACGGCCGAGGGCAACCACCTCGGCCCGATGCTGTCCTTCAAGGGCGTCGACAACCTCGCCTACTACCGCGTCATGCCCGACGACCCCCGGCACTACATGGACTTCACGGGCACCGGCAACTCGCTCAACCCCGTCCATCCGAGCGTTCTGCGCCTGATCATGGACTCGCTCCGCTACTGGGTGATCGAGTGTCACGTGGACGGCTTCCGCTTCGACCTCGCCTCCGCGCTCGCGCGCGAGTTGTTCGACGTCGATCGCCTGTCAGCGTTCTTCGACGTCATCCACCAGGACCCGGTGCTGTCTCAGGTCAAACTGATCGCCGAGCCCTGGGACGTCGGCCCCGGCGGCTACCAGGTCGGCAACTTCCCGATCTTGTGGTCGGAGTGGAACGGCGTCTACCGCGACACGATGCGCGACTACTGGCGCGGGTTCGCCGACAACGGCGCGTTCGCCGAGCGGCTGTCCGGGTCGGCCGACCTGTACGAGGCCGACGGCCGCGACCCGTTCGCGTCAATCAACTTCATCACCGCCCACGACGGCTTCACGCTGCGCGACCTCGTCTCCTACGACCACAAGCACAACGAGGCCAACCTCGAGGACAACCAGGACGGCACCGACGACAATCGGTCCTGGAATCACGGGGTCGAGGGCGAGACCGACGATCCGGAGATCACCGCGCTCCGGTTCCGCCAGCAGCGCAACTACCTGGTCACGATGTTCCTCTCACAGGGCACACCGATGTTGCTCGGCGGCGATGAGATCGGGCGGACCCAGCGCGGCAACAACAACGGCTGGTGCCAGGACAACGAGATCTCCTGGTACGACTGGAGCGAGAACCCCGAGAAGACCAAGCTCCGCGAATTCACGCGCCGCCTGATCCGGCTGCGCAGGGAGCACAGGGTGTTCCGGCGCAACGACTTTCTCCGAGGCCGGGAGCTCAAGGGCTCGGGGCTACCCGACGTGTGGTGGTTCCGCGCCGACGGAAACAAGATGACCCGCCGCGACTGGCAGGGCGGCGAGCACGTGCTCGGGATGTTCCTCAACGGCCGCGAGATCCTGACTCCCGGGCCGCAGGGGCAGGACATCGAAGACGACTCATTCGTCCTGCTGTTCAACGCCGAGCCCGAGGATCGGACGTTCACGCTTCCGCGCCGGCGGTTCGGCGCGCAGTGGCTGCTCGAGCTGTCGACCGCCGAGCCCGAAGCCGAGCCGGGGAGCGTGGCGTATGGCGCACGCACCCAGGTCAAGGTGATCGCGCGGTCGGTCGTGGTTCTGAAGCGGGCCACGTGACCTCGTCGCGACCGCCGATCGAGCTGCGAGCCACCTACCGTCTCCAGCTCTCATCCGACTTCGTGTTCGCCGACGCCCGCGCGCTCGTCCCCTACCTGCGCGACCTGGGCATCTCGCATCTGTACCTGTCGCCGTCGTTGCAGGCGCGCCGCGGTTCGACCCACGGCTACGACGTGGTCGACCCTCGGCATTTCTCGCGCGAGCTCGGGGGCCCCGAGGAGCTTCGTCGGCTGTCTGGGTGCGCGCGCGACGCCGGCATGGGGATCGTGCTCGACGTCGTCCCGAACCACATGGCCGCCGACGACCAGAACCGCTACTGGGCCGATCCGAAGCTCCGCGCCAAGTTCTTCGACATCGAGCCCGGGACCGGCGTCTACCGCCGCTTCTTCGACATCGGCGAGTTGGCGGGCGTCCGCCAGGAGGATCCGGCGGTGTTCGAGGAGACGCACGAGCTCGTGATCTCGATGGTTCGCGACGGCCTGATCGACGGGCTTCGCGTCGATCACCCGGACGGCCTCGCCGACCCCGCCGGGTACCTGGCGCGGCTCCGCGACCACGGCGTCGACCGCGTCTGGGTCGAGAAGATCCTCGATCCCGGCGAGCGCTTACGCGACTGGCCGGTGTGCGGGACCGTCGGCTACGAGTTCCTCGACGACGTCTGCGCGCTGTTCGTCGATCCGGATGGCAAGCCCGCGCTGACCGCGTTGTGGGAGCAGGTGTCGGGCGATCGTCGCTCGTTCGCGGAGCTCGCACACGAGGCCAAGCTCGAGCAGTTGCGCGGCCCGTTCCGGCAGGACGTCGAGCGCCTGGCGCGCGAGCTCGGCGATCTCCCGTTGCCGGGTGGGCTCGATTCGCTCGGGCATGCGCTCGCTTCGCTCACGGTCTACCGGACCTACGTCGATCCTCTCGCGGGTCGCGTGGACGACGCCGACCGCCGCGCGATCGAGGCGGCTCGTATGCACCCCGAGATCGCCGCGATGCTGCTGCTCGAGCGCGACGCGCCGGCCGGGTTCGTGACGCGCTTTCAGCAGACCACGCCGGCGATCATGGCCAAGGGCGTCGAGGACACCGCGTTCTACCGCTATTGCCGGCTGATCTCCTTGAATGACGTCGGGGGCGACCCGTCGCGGTTCGGGATCGACGTTGGGTGGTTCCACGCGTCGTGTGTCGAGCGGCTCGAGCGCTTCCCGCTGAACCTGCTCACCACCCAGACACACGACGCCAAGCGCTCGGCTGACGTGCGCGCGCGGATCGACGCGCTGTCCTCGATGCCCGACGAATGGGCCGCACATGTCGGACGCTGGTTCGAGCTGACCGACGCCCACCGCGACGGCGGCGCGCCCGACGACGTCGAGCGCTACTTCCTGTTTCAGACGCTCGTGGGCGCCTGGCCGATCGGTGCCGAGCGGATCGAGGCGTACATGGAGAAGGCGCTCCGCGAGGCCAAGCGGAACACCAACTGGATCCAGCCGAACGACGATTGGGAGGACGCGGTCAGACGCTTCGGCCGCTCGCTGTACACCGACGAGGCGTTCCTGGCCGACTTCGAGCCGTTCGCGCGCCGGGTGGCGGCGGTGGGCGAGCGCGCCTCCCTCGGCCAGCTGGTGCTCAAGCTCACCGCTCCCGGGATCCCCGACATGTACGAGGGCGACGAGCTCGCGTTCCGCGCGCTCGTCGACCCCGACAACCGCCGGCCGGTCGACTTCGACTGGCGCCAGGCGATGCTGCGCCGGCTCATGGGCGGCGCCACGCCCGACGCGGAGACCCGGAAGCTGTTCGCGACGATGCGGCTGCTCGGGCTTCGCGCGCGGCGCCCCGAGCCGTTCGCCGGCACCTACGAGCCGATCGACGCCGGCCCCTCGACGTGCGCGTTCGTGCGCGGAGGCGATGTGCTCGTCGCCGTGGCCGTGCGAAGCGGACCGGTCGAGGGGACGATCGAAGCGCCACGCGGACACTGGCGCGACGTGCTCCGGGGAGAGGAGCGCTCCTTCGGCTCCCGAATCCCGGCGCAGGACATCGTCTCGGACCTCGGGATCGCCGTGTTCGAGCGCCTCTAGTCCAGCTCGCGCAGCAGGTCGTCGAGGTCGAGGTCCGGACCGAATTCGGCGGCGATGTGGCCCTGCTCGTCGCGCGGCCAATGCTCCGGCGGCCGGTCCCACATCAGCTCGAGCGTGTTGCCGTCGGGATCGACGACGTATATCGCCTCGTGCGTGCCGTGGTCGGTGTGCTGGCGAATCGGCCAGTCGACGCTTTTCAGTCTCCGGTACGCGTCGGCCAGTGCCTTGCGCGTCGGGTACGCGAGCGCCACGTGGTGCAGCCCCGCGACCCCGTCGGGCGTCGGCGGACCGCCCTTGGACTTCCACGTGTTGAAGCCCAGGTGGTGGTGGTACCCGCCGGCGGACAGGAACAGGATGTCGCCCGTCGTCCCCCAGCCCGGCACGTCGCGCGCCTCGGAAATCACGTCGAACCCGAGCACGCCGACGTAGAAGTCGCGGATCCGGTCGATGTCGGCCGTGCGCAGGTGGGTGTGGCCGATCCGGACGCCCGGGTCGATCGGGTCGGGCGCGTGTGCGATTGGGGTGATGCTGCCTTGCGGTCCGCTCACGTCGTGCGAATCGTCGCAGGTCGAAGCCGAGAGGACCGTTACACGTAACGGTGTCATGAAGCGCGTGCACCCGGTAGGGTCCCGCCCCGTCCCGTGCGCGTCCTGTTGATCTCGTGGGAGTACCCGCCGGTGATCGAGGGCGGCCTCGGTCGCCACGTCCGCAAGCTATCCGAGCAGTTGGTCCGCGACGGCATCGAGGTGCACGTCCTGACCCGCGGCGGCGGCCGCCTGCCGGCCGAGGCCGACCAGCACGGCGTGATCGTCCACCGGGTTCGGGAGCCCCCGTTCCCCAAGGACGCGAGCGCGTTCGTGCGCTGGGTCGAGGCGATGAACGCCCACATGTACGCGCGCGCCTCCGCGCTGTGCGACCGGTTCGACTTCGACCTCGTGCACTCGCACGACTGGCTCGTCGCCGGCGCTGCCCACCGGGCGGCGCGTGAGATCGATCGGCGGTGGTTGGTCACCGTCCACGCGACCGAGTACGGCCGCCATCAGGGCTGGGTGCAGAACCACCCGCAGTCCCACATCCACGCCGCCGAGCGCGCGATGGTGCGCCGCGCCGATCACGTCATCACCTGCTCCCGCTACATGCGCGTGCACGTCGCCAACGTGTTCGGCGTCCGGCCGTCGAAGATCACCGCGATCCCCAACGGGATCGACCCGCGCGACCTCGAGCCGGTCTCCGAGGATTTGCCGACGTTACGGTCGAGATACGCGGAGCCCGACGAGCTGCTCGTGCTGCTGGTCGGGCGCCTCGTGTACGAGAAGGGGTTCCATCTGGCGCTCGACGCGCTCGCTCCGATCGTCCGCCGGCGAGGCGGCGTTCGCTTCGTCGTCGCCGGCACGGGCACAGCTGAGGGCGAGCTCAAGCGTCAGGCCCAGCAATTGGGACTCGCCCCTCACGGCGCGTTCCTCGGCTGGATCGGCGACGACATGCTCCACTCGCTCTACCGGATCTGCGACCTCTGCATCGTGCCGTCGATCTACGAGCCGTTCGGGCTGGTCGCGCTCGAGGCGATGGCGTCCGGCTGCCTGTGCGTGGTGGCAGACACCGGCGGCCTGCGCGAGGTGGTGCCGGTCGAGGGAACGGTCGGGCTGCGTTTCCCCTCGCGCGACGCCACCGCTTTGCGCGGCGTGCTCGAACGGGTCCTGACCGACGACGCTTCGCGCCGGCAACTCGTGGCCGAGGCCCGCGAGCACGTGCTGCGGTTCGACTGGGGCGAGGTGGCGCGCCGCACGAACGCGGTGTACGAGTCGACGGCAAGCGTGGTCTCCCGAGCGCCATGAGTGCGTCGGACGCGTACGTCGAGATTCGCTGCCCGGCCTGCAACGCACCGGATGCCGCCGGACGCGATGCGCCAGTCGTTCCCTCGGCTGGTCTCCCGCCTCCCGCCGGAATGACCAGCCGGATCGCCTGCCGCGCGGTGTTTCTCGACGCCGGCGGGGTGATCGTTCTCCCCGACCGTCATCTGCTCGCCGGCGCCTTCGCGCGGGTCGGGAGCGACATCGACCCGTCCGCGGTGCCCCAGGCCCACTACCGCGCCGTCCGAGCCCTCGACCGCACCGTTCGCGTCCTCGACCGCGCGCCCGGTCGATCGGACTACCCGGGCGCGCTCTTCCCCCAGCTTGGGATTGTGCCCGGACGGACCGCGGAAGCGCTCGCGGTGTGGGAGCGCCTGGCTGACCGAAGCCGGTCCGGCGTGGTCCTCTGGAGCGAACCGACGGCGGGCGCGATCGACACGATCGCCTCCCTCCGGCGCGCCGGGCTCGCCGTCGTGATCGTGACGAACTCGGATGGCCACGGGGCCGAGAACCTGGCGGCATCCGGCTTCACGGCCGTCCCGGTGATCGATTCACACGTCGTCGGCGCGGCCAAGCCCGACCGGCGGATCTTCGAGATCGCGCTCGCCCGCGCGGGCGCCGGCATCCGGCCGTCCGAGGTCGTGCACGTCGGCGACATGGTGTCGACCGACGTCGCCGGCGCCCGCGCGGCCGGCATCACTCCGATCCATTTCGACCCGCTCCGCGCCTGCCGCGCCACCGACCACCGCCACGTCAGGTCCCTATCCGGTCTCTGGCGTCACATCGCCGCTGCCTGATCGCCCGCCAAGCCCACCCGCGCCCCCACGGAGTGTGGCTAACCCCACACTCGAGCCCGCGCTCAGCTCGAGTGAGCCGAAAGCCACGTTATACGGGGCCTTGCGGCGCACCCGGCGGCAAGATCTCGCCGAGTGAGAAGTTAACCGCCCTGAATCCGGTGCATCAGACCTAAGGACGGAGGGGCCCCGGCCGTCGCGATCCGCCGCCACGAGCCGGCCGACACCACCCGCCTGCCGACACCACCCGCCTGCCGACACCACCCGCCTGCCGACACCACCCGCCTGCCGACACCACCCGCCTGCCGACACCACCCGCCTGCCGACACCACCCGCCTGCCGACACCACCCCGCCGGCGCGCCACCCAAAAACGACCGAGGGCCCGGCGAAATCGCCGGGCCCTCCGATCAAAACAGCGTCTGCTTGTCGCAGCGGATTACATCATCCCCGACATGTCGGGCATGCCACCGCCACCGCCGCCGCCGCCATCCTTCTCCGGCACCTCGGCGACGATCGCCTCGGTCGTGAGGATGTTCTTGGCGATCGACGCGGCGTTCTGGAGCGCTGAGCGCGTGACCATCGCCGGGTCGATGATGCCTTCCTTGACCAGGTCGACGATCTGACCGTTGGCCGCGTTCAGGCCCTCGCCCTTCTTCGCCCTACGGACGTCGTTGACGACGACCGAGCCCTCGAGGCCGGCGTTCTCGGCGATCTGACGCATCGGCTCCTCGAGCGCACGACGCACGATCCGCGCGCCGGTCTTCTCGTCCGGGTCCTCGAACGAATCGAGGTCGAGCGCCTTCTGAGCAACCAGCAGCGCGACACCGCCGCCGGGGACGATGCCCTCTTCGAGCGCGGCGCGCGTGGCCTGCAGCGCGTCCTCGACCCGATGCTTCTTCTCCTTCATCTCGGTCTCGGTGGCAGCGCCGACCTTGACCACCGCGACGCCACCCGACAGCTTCGCGAGACGCTCCTGGAGCTTCTCCTTGTCGAAGTCCGAATCGGTGTTCTCGATCTCGGTCTTGATCTGGTTGATCCGGCCCTTGATCGCGTCGGTCTCGCCGGCACCGTCGACGATCGTCGTGGTGTCCTTGGCGATGACCACGCGACGAGCGCGCCCGAGCTGCGAGATCTGCGTGTTCTCGAGCTTGAGGCCCATCTCCTCGGTGATCACCTCGCCGCCCGAGAGGATCGCAATGTCCTCGAGCATGCGCTTACGGCGATCGCCGAAGCCCGGAGCCTTGACCGCGACGCCGGTGAAGGTGCCGCGGAGCTTGTTGACCACGAGCGTCGCGAGCGACTCGCCCTCGACGTCCTCGGCGATAATCAGCAGCGGCTTGCCCGACTGGATCGTCTGCTCGAGCACGGGCAGCAGATCGCGGACCGAGCCGATCTTCTGATTGGCGATCAGGATGTACGGGTCCTCGAGGACCGCTTCCATCCGCTCCTGGTCGGTGACCATGTACGGCGAGATGTAGCCCTTGTCGAACTGCATGCCCTCAGTGAACTCGAGGTCCATCCCGAACGTCTGGCCCTCCTCGACGTTGACCACGCCGTCCTTGCCGACCTTCTCGATCGCGTCGGCGATCACGTCGCCGATCTCATCATCGCCGGCGGAAATCGTCGCCACGCGGGCGATCTGATCCTTGCCGGAGATCTCGGTCGACTGCTTCTCGATGTTCTTCACGACGTCATCGACGGCCTTCTCGATACCGCGCTTGAGACCAAGCGGGTTCGCGCCGGCCGCGACGTTCTTGAGACCTTCACGCACGATCGACTGCGCCAGAACGGTCGCGGTCGTCGTGCCGTCGCCGGCCACATCGTTGGTGGCAGTGGCGACCTCGCGCACGAGCTGTGCGCCCTGATTCTGGAAGACGTCCTCGACCTCGATCTCCCGCGCGATCGTCACACCGTCGTTGGTGATCGTAGGCGCGCCGAACTTCTTGTCGAGGACCACGTACCGGCCCTTCGGGCCGAGCGTGACCTTGACCGCGTTTGCGACCGCGTCGACGCCCTGCTCGAGGGCCTTGCGGGCCTCCGAGTTGTACTTCAGTTCCTTGTGTGCCATATCTGTTTCAGTTCTCCTGGGGGCGGGGTTACGACTGGACCTTGGCCAGCACGTCAGACTCGCGGAGGACGAGGAGCTCCTCGCCGTCCACCTTGATCTCGGTTCCGCCGTACTTGCTGTAGAGGACCTCGTCGCCTTCGGCGACGTCGAGCGGAGTGCGCTTGCCGGTGTCCTCGTTGACCTTGCCGTCGCCGACCGCAAGAACCTTGCCCTTCTGGGGCTTCTCCTTCGCGGTGTCGGGCAGGACGATGCCACTGGCGGTCGTCTCCTCCTCCTCGATCGCCCGCACGATCAACCGATCGCCAAGGGGCTTGAGCTTCATGTGATGCAACCTCCGATTGAAGGGAATGAGCCGGTGTTTAGCCTTGGCACTCCTCCCACGAGAGTGCCAACGCCCAATATAGCTTGTCCCCGGAGGGTTTCAAGGATTTTTTGGCACTCGTGGCCCGAGAGTGCCAATTGGCTTTGGGAATCCGGCGCGGCAGCACTCACGTCCCGATTCCAGATGAGCCGGATTCCCCGGCATCCATGGGGCCGGTTCCGCCGGACATCCATGCCCGGCGGGCGTGATCGCGATCCCCTGGCCGTGCTTGGACGCCCAGCGGGATAACGGCGGGCACCTGGAGAGGGGCTGCGGTCGTCCCGGGGCGGATCGCGGTCCGCCAGCATGCACAACATGACAACGGAGCGTCTCCGGCGCGACCGTGGCAGATCTCGCATGCCCCACATGCGCGGTATGCCACGGTCCCCGACTCGCGGCTGAATTGTCAGGTTATGCAGGTGCCGGGGACGCCCGCCCGGCCCCGCGACCCCGCGACCCCGCGACCCCGCGACCCCGCGACCCCGCGACCCCGCGACCCCGCGATCCAGCGACCCCGCGACCCCGCGACCCCGCGACCCCGCGACCCCGCGATCCAGCGACTACACGAAGTTGTGTGCGATCGCCGCGCCGAGGTCCTTGACCGGCACGCGCGTGCCCGGCTTCAGCGACGGCAGCGAGTAGGTCCCTGTGTCGAGCATCACGCGCAGGCGGTCGTCGTACGGGATCGTGGCGCTCGTCTCGACCGCGTGGCGTCGAAAGTTGGCCTCGATCACGTCTTGGTTGCCGGCGTGCCGGCCCGTCGGCGCCTGGTTCAGGACCAGGGTCCCCTGCTCTAGCTGGAGATAGCGGAGTGCCGAGGTCCGCCGCCTGCCGTTCCAGTGAGCGCTAGTTGCGGGCCGCGCCCAGCCCGTGCATTCGGTCGCGCAACTCGGGCGGGTTCTCGATGATCTGGGAGAAGCGCACGACGGTCACCGTGTCGTCCATCGACACCTTGCGACCGTAGATCTGCTCGAGGAAGTGGATCATCTCGTCCACGCGGCGGAACTCGGGGTTGTCGTGCTCGATGTCGCGAGGAGACAGGTCACGAACCCGTTTGACCTCGACCTGGTCGATAACCGCGTTGAAGATCTTCTCGCGAGGCGAGTGTTGGTAGCCGATCGTCACCAGCACGCAGTCGTTCTTGCGGTACTTATGTGACTTGTCGCCGAGACGGATGGTGGCGGTCTTGCGGCCTCGGCGAAGTTGGTCGGCGAAGACCGACGAGTAGAAGTTAAGGACGCGCACGGGCGCCAGCCTACCGATCCGAGGACAAGCGCGACAACGCGCGCCGGACGATTTCGCGCTCGCCCGGGTAAGTGAGCGCCTCGACAGCCTCCTCGAGCGGCATCCAGCGCGCGTCCTCGATCTCGTGATCGTGGTCCTCGAGGCTGCCCGAGCGATATTCGAACAGATAGAACGCAACCCGTTTGGCGCGGCGTCGCCCGCGACGTTCGTAGTTGTATTCGACGTCACCGAGCTTGTCGATCAACTCCGCGGTCACGCCGGTTTCCTCGGCCACCTCGCGCTTGGCGGCCGCTTCGGGCGTCTCACCCCCGTCGAGGTGGCCCTTGGGCAGGCCCAGCACTCGCCGGCGATTCGCGTCGCGCTTCGCCGGCACGATCACGATCACCTGGTTGTTGTGAACGACAGCCCCGCCTGCCGACAGTTCGATCTCCGCTTCAGGGCTAGTAGACGTATCGCCCGAGCGCCGTTGGGTCATGAACGGTGAGCTTTCCCCGTCCCTGAGTAATTATTCCTGCACGTTCGAGCACGGCCAGGAACCGGCTGGCCGATTCGCGCGAGGAACCGGCCAGCTGGGCGAGCTCCGCCTGCGTCGCGGTGATCACCACATCGCGCTCTGCGCCGCCCTCCTCGCGAGCGGTCGACACCATGTCCGCGAGCACCGCGGCGACCCGGCTCTGGACCGTCTGGAACGACTGACGGGCGAGGCGATCGTTGGTCTCGCGCAGCCGGCGGCCGAGCGCCGCGATCAGCTTCACCGAGATGTCCGGATACTCCCGCAGCAGCCGGTGCATGTCCGCGCTGAGAATCGCGATCGCATCGGTCCCCTCGACCGACTCGACGGTCGCCGAGCGCCGCTCGCCGTCGAGCATCGCCATCTCGCCGAAGATCTCGCCGGGGCCGAAGTGCGCGAGCGTGATCGAGCGGCCGTCGGGATGCTCGCGGACCGCGCGCGCCCGGCCGGAGCGCACGACGTAGCACGTGCTGCCCTCGTCACCTTCCTTGAACACGATCTCGCCGGCTTCGAACCGGCGGGGCACCGCCACCTGCGCCACGCGCTCGAGCTCCTCGGGCGAGAGCGTCGAGAAGACCGGAACGCGGTGCAGCAGCGCGATCGTGTCCTCGCTGCTCGAAGGCATCGTCTGCATGCATACCACACGCTTGCCCGCCGGCGGGCTTTGCGGTCAGGTCAGACGGAGTCGAGCGCCTGCTCGCGGCGCCGGCGCCGGAGCGCCGCCCCCACCCACCACGCGAGCGCGACGACCAGTGCGATCGGCGTCAGCGCGGCGAGCGCGATCAGCGCCACCCCGGCCACCACGGTCAGGACGTGGCCGGCGTCGTGCGCGGCCTTGCCGATCGTGAACCCGCCACTTCCATGGGTGGCCGGCGGCGGCACCGCCTTGGCCTGCACGCTGACATATACCTGGCTGTAATTCACCTGGTGGTTGAGTCCGTTGAGCGTCGCCTGATCGCTCGAGATCGACGCCTCGGCGTCGTGGATCTGAGCCGTGATGCTGTCGACCTGCTCGGTGGTGACGGCATTCGCGAGTTGCTTGAGCAGCGAGGTCCTGCGAGCCCGTGCGTCGGCCAGCGCGCGAGTCGCCGCCCCGTACTGGTCGGTGATGTCCTGGCTCGAGTCGGTGCGCGAGACGACCTGCGCGTAATTGAGCGACGACAGCGCCGTCATCGTCTGCCCCAGCGATCCGCTGGGCACGCTCAGCTGGAAGCTCGCGTTGCCGCCAGGTCCACCTTGGGTGACCGACGAGTTCTGGACGATTCCGTTCACCTGGCCGATCAGGTTGTAGATCTCCTGCGCCACGTCTTCGATCCGGTTCGAGGCCGCGGTCAGGTTTAGCTGCGCACCCTGGACCACCTTGCGGCCCGTCGTGGGCGGCTGCAGCGCTTGAGGAGCGGTGGGGGCGGCCGACCCGCTTGGCGTGGAGGCCGTTCCACTCGCCACCGAGCCGCTCGACGAAGCGGCCACCCCAGCGGACGACAAGGACTTGGCGGTCCGCTGCGCGGGGGCGGGCACGCCCGACGCGGGCGGACTGGACGCGGCGCTGCTCGCGGCCGAGGTCACGCTCTCCGACGCCGAGGATGAAGACCCACCCGACGACCCACCACCGCCCCCGACGAACGCGACCGCCGCAACCACCGCCACGCCGGTCGCGGCCACCGCGCCCACCGCCTGCCAGGCCCGCGACCAGTTCCGCTTCCCTCGCTTCTTCGGAGCACCCAGCGGCGCGAACCGCCGCTCGACCTTCCCGTCCAGCGACTGCGCGAACGCCGGCGGAACCTCCGGCCGCTCCGACGCCAGCAGCAGCGCGATCTCGGCGATCTCCGCATAGCGGCCGTCGACCGGCTCGCCCGCGAGCGTGGCGTCGATCGCGTCCAGCGTGGCGGCGATCTCGGGGTCGATCGGATCCTGGTCAAGCAGTGGCATTACAGGCCTTCCGGAGCTTTTCCATCGTGCGATACAGCAGGGTGCCGGCGTTCGACTCGCTGATTCCGAGCACGCGCGCCATCTCGGCGTTGGACATCCCGGCGTGGAACTTCAGGCCGACGATCTCCCGCTCCCGGGCGGGCAGCTTGGCTAGCGCCGTCTGGACCGCGGTGCGGCGCAGCGCGACCTCGGCATCATCGCGGGCGTCTTGCTCGGTCACGTCCTCGGGGTCCGTCACGAGCGACGCGACCCGTCGGCGCCTGCGAAGCTCGTCGAGCGCCGCGTTCCGAGCGATACCGAACAGCCACGCTCGCTCCTCGCCGCGGCGTCGATCGAACGTCCGCCGGCGCCGGTAAGCCCGCTCGAACGCGAGCGCCGTGATGTCCTCGGCGGCGGCCGGATCGCGCAACAGCGTCGACACGTACGCGTAGATGTCATCGCGGCTCGACCGGTAAAGGGACTCGAACCGCTCCCACGAGCTGTCCCTGGTTCCAGACGCCGGCGCCGTCAAGGTCTCGCTCACACCCGCACTACGCGCACCGGCATCATCCATCACATCGCAAGCTCCGCGAACAGGCGCGGGTCGTTGGTGATCACCCCCGTCACGCCGAGCCCGTGAAGCTCCCGCAGCCGAGGCAGCTCGTCGACGGTCCACACGTACACCTCGCCGCCCGCGTTCCGCACCGTTCGCACAAGGCGGGGCGTCACCAGGCGCCAGTGCACCATCAGCGCGTCGCACCGCCGCGTCCGGATCGCGCGCGCCGCCTGCCACGGGAGCACGAACCGGAACGCTTGCAGGCCAACGTACGCCGGCAGCCGCGTCGCGCGCGAACGGAATGGATCGCGCGTCAGCTTGGGTACCGACCATCCGAGCCGGACACCCGCGTGCGCGGCACGCAGCAGCTCGAGACTCTTCATGTGCTGGGACGAGATCAGCGTCCGCTCGAGCAAGCCGACTTCCCGCACGGCGTCAAGTACGCGTAACTCGTAGCCGGGCAGCTTGAGGTCGATGTCGAGTTCGACGTCCGCGAACGCGTCGGCCGCGAGGTACGCGAGCCCTTCCTCGAGCGTGTGCGGTGTGCGGCGCGTCGCGTCTCCGTAGTCGTGCGCGAGGATCAACCGATCTCCGTCGCGCCTGCCGGCCTCTCGGCACCCGGCCTCGCCTGATCGGCCGGCGCGCGAGTCATCCGGCGCCTCGGGCAGTACGTCGAACTCGATCATGTCGACACCGACCGCGAGCGCGGCGTCGAAGCTCGCGTACGTGTTGCCGGGGGCAATCAGGTCGGCGCCCTTGTGTCCGACGCGGCGCAGCCGCAAGGGTCCTGCCGCGTGACTCCCGTCTACGTCTGACATCCCGGACACCAGTATGTCGTCCGGTTCGCGTCGCCCTGCCCACGAGCCTTGATCGGACCGCCGCACCGCCGGCACGGTCGACCGGCATGGCCGTATACCCGGGCGCCGATCGCGCGCGGCCCTTCGATCGCGGACCGCTCCATGCGAGGCCTGACCGCCTCGATGATCGCCGCCACTTCTGAATCGTCGACGGTCCCGAGCGGGCGCCACGGGTCGACGCCGGCCTCCCAGCACCCCTCGGCCTTCCAGATGTTGCCGATGCCGGCGACGTTGCGCTGATCGAGCAGCGCGTCTCCAAGCATCCGGGTCGGGTCGTCGGAGCGGAGGCGCGCCAAGAACTGGACGGTGTCGAACTCGGGAGCGAGCACGTCGGGCCCCAACGCGGCCAGGCGCTGATCGAACCGTGTCCTCCCCTCGGTGATCAACTCGAGCAGAGGGCCGTCGAACTCGACCACCTCCTGATCACCGGCGCGGAACACGATCCACGCTCGCCGCGCCGAGCGGCCCCACCGGCGACCGGGTCCATACACGCCCCAGACCCCGACCATGCCGAGGTGCGAGTGCAGCACGAGGTCGCCCTCGAACCGTAGGAACAGGTGCTTGCCGTGGGTGTCGACGCTGCGAACCGCGCGGCCCTCCAGACGCGACGGCCAGCGTTCGAGCGCGTGCCGCGGGTGCGGAGTCCTGATCTCGTCGGGCACCCGCCCCTCGAGCACCGGGCGAATGCGGTTCGCCGCGTACGCGATCGTGTCGCCCTCGGGCATTACGCACTGAGCGTCAGGCGACGCGGGCCCTGCTGGAAGCCGAGCGCCACCAACACGCCACCGAGCGGTGAGTCGATCGCGGACTCGCCGTCGACCTTCTCGAGCGCGATTCGTTTGATCCTGCCGGCACGAACCTGCTCGGTCAGCGCCACCAGCGCCGGCTCGAGCCGCTCATCGTCCGCACTCACGAGCGTCTGCAGCGCCCGCCCGCCGCGCTCGACGTACAGCACCGGCTCGCCGCCGGCGAGGACCACGTACGCGCCGGGCACGCGCGTCGGCCGGCGCGACTCGTCCGGGCGGTCGGGGCGCGACGGCCACGCCAGCGCCGCACCGTACGGCTGCGCGGGGTCAACCGCAGCGAGCACCACCGGCGACGCGTCGTCATCCTTCTGCCCGCGCAAACGCTCGACTGCCCCGGGGAGCGCGAACTGGGCCCCGCCCAGTCCCTCGACGAAATATCCACGCCGCGCCACGCCGAGGGTCTCCAGCTGCGAGAGCTCGGGATAGATCGCCGAGAAACCGCCCGGCACGCCCTCGGCCCGCACCTGCTCGCGGGTCAGGATCCCGTAGCGCTCGAGCAGCAACTCCGCGAGCGCACGGCGCCGCGCCGGCGGATCGACCTCGGCGCGAAACAGCGATTCGGTCAGCGACCAGCGGCCCTGTACCTGTGCCGAGGCGCCCGCGCCGCGCCGGCGCGAGGCGAACCTCCCGGGCCGGGCTGAGCCCCGACCGCGCTCGCGCTGGGCCCGAGCGAGCGTCAGCCGCGGCGCGCGCAGCGGCGCGAACGCGTCGTTCGTCGCCTCGCCCGCCCACGCGAGGTCCCACAGGGCCTCCTGGATCTCCTCGGGGGCGAGGTCGACGTCGACGAGCAGGTCGGTGAAGAAGCACGCCCCCGCCGCCAGCCGCGCACGTACTGCCTCGTGCGCGGGCGATTGATGACCCGCCCACCCCGCGCCCTTCTGCGCAGGAGGGCCGAGCACCGGCAGGTCCTCGCGGAAGTACAGCGCGACCCTTCCCGAGGAGCGCCCGAGCGCGCCGGCCCCGATCCACACGAGCTCACCGCTCGCGCACAGCTGGTCGATCCACGCCGGCGAGTACGCGCCGGCTCGGCTCGGCAGCACGTCGTGCTCCCACACCTCGGCCGGCACCGCCAGTCCCTGAAGTGAGACCAGCACCTCGCGCAGACGGTCGACGCCCGCGCCGGTAGCCGGGTGGCGGTCGACTCCCTGCCACGCGGGCAGGAAGCGGGCGAGCATCCGCGGATCGACCGGCTCGACCTCCTTGCGGAGCACCGCGAGCGAGGCGCGGCGCAGCCGGCGCAGGACCTCAGGGTCGCACCACTCGCGCTCGGTGCCGCCCGGCCGCAGCTCCCCCCGGATCAGGTCTCCGGCGCGCTCGAACCCCGACAGCACCGCGCCGCAGTCGACGCCGTACCGCGCGCGCAGATCGTCGGTGGTGAACGGGCCGTGGGTCGCCGCGTGGCGCCTGACCAGGCGCGCGAGCGCGTCTGGCACGTCCTCGAGGAACGCCGCCGGCAATCCCCCGGGCGGCGCCGCCCCGAGCGCGTCGCGGTACAGCCCGGCGTCGGCGGCGTCGATCCAGCGCTCTTCGCCGGCAAGCCTGACCTTGATCGTCCGCCGCTCTCGCAGCAGCTCCTCCAACATCCTCGCGGCGTCCAGCCCCTCGACGACCCGAAGCTGCGCCTCGGCCACCGTCAGGTCGCCGACGCCACGAAGGACGTCGTGCAATCCGTCGCGGCCGGTGGCCTGCCGGATCTCCGACCGGAACTGAAGGTCGTCCTCGACCTGCTGAAGCGCGCCGGGGTCGATCAGGTCGCGAAGCTCTTCCTGCCCGAGCAGCTCCCGCAGCAAGTCGCGGTCGAGCGACAGCGCCGCCGCGCGGCGCTCGGCGCTCGGCGTGTCGCCCTCGTACATGTACGTCGCCACGTAGTCGAACAGCAGCGAGGACGCGAACGGCGACGCGGTCGCGGTCTCGACCTCGACCAGCGTCAGCTCGCGGCGGTGAAGCGCGGTCAACAGCTCGACCAGCCCGGGGACGTCGAGCACGTCGCGCAGGCACTCGCGGTAGGTCTCGAGGATGATCGGGAACTCGCCGTACTTCTTCGCGACCTCGAGCAGCGACTGGGACTTGAGCCGCTGCTGCCAGAGCGGCGTTCGCCGGCCGGGCATCGCCCGCGGGATCAGCAGCGCCCGAGCGGCGTTCTCGCGGAAGCGCGCGCCGAACAGAGCGCTCGCGGAGAGCTCGGCGACGACGGCGTCCTCGACCTCGTCGGGCTCGAGCATCACGAGGTCGGCGCCCGGCGGCTCCTCGGCGTCGGGAAGGTGGACGATGATCCCGTCGTCGGACCAGATCGCGTCGGACTCGAGCCCGAGCTGGTCCCGGATCCGCGCGCTCAGCGCCAGGCCCCAGGCCGCGTGGACGCGTCCGCCGAACGGGCTCAGGATGCACAGCCGCCAATCGCCGATCTCGTCGCGGAAGCGCTCGACGACGATCGCCCGGTCCGACGGGATCACGCGCGTGGCGTTCTGCTGCTCGCGCAGGAACTCGACCAGGTTGTTCGCGGCACGCCCGTCGAGGTCGTACTCGCGCTCGAGCACTTCGGCGGGTTGCTCGACGGCCCACCGCGAGAACGCGCCGATCGCCTCGCCGAGCTCCTTGGGCCGCCCGACGCCGTCGCCCTTCCAGAACGGAACCGCGCCCGGGAGTCCGGGCGCCGGCGTGACGATCACGCGGTCGCGGCCGATCTCCTCGATCCGCCACGTGCTCGCCCCGAGCAGGAAGGTCTGGCCTGGCCGGGCCTCGTACACCATCTCCTCGTCGAGCTCACCGACACGCCGGCCGTCCGGGAGCGTCACGCTGTACAGCCCCCGATCCGGGATCGTGCCCGCGTTGGTGACCGCGAGCTGGCGGGCCCCCTTCCGCGCCCGGATCGTGCCCTTGACCCGGTCCCACACGATCCGCGCCCGCAGCTCGGAGAACTCTGAGCTCGGGTAGCGGCCGTCGAGCATGTCGAGCACGTTCTCGAGCTGGGTCCGGCTGAGCTCGGCATACGAGTGGGTGCGGGTGACCATTTGGTGGAGGTCGTCGACCGCGACAGGCTGGTCCTCGGGCGCCGCCGCGGCGATCGCGACGATCTGCTGCGCGAGGACGTCGAGCGCGTTGCGCGGGACCACCGTCGTCTCGATCGCGCCCTCGCGCATGCGCCGGGCCACGACCGTGCACTCGAGCAGGTCGGCACGGAACTTGGGGAAGATGCGGCCGCGGCTGACGTCGCCGACCGAGTGCCCCGCGCGACCGATCCGCTGCAGCCCGCGCGCCACCGATTTGGGCGACTCGACCTGGATCACGAGGTCGACCGCGCCCATGTCGATGCCGAGCTCGAGCGACGAGGTCGCCACCAGGCAGGGCAGCTCGCCGGCCTTCAGCATCTCCTCGACCACCTGGCGCTCCTCGCGCGCGAGCGACCCGTGGTGGGCCCGCGCGATCTCGTGCTCGGCCAGCTCGTTCAGCCTGAGCGCGAGCCGCTCGGCGCCGCGGCGGTTGTTGACGAACAGGATCGTCGAGCGATGGGCGTTGACCAGCTCGACCAGCTCGGGATAGATCGCCGGCCAGATCGACCGGCGGGTCGCCTCGCTGCCGGCTAGCGGATCGAGATCGGGAGCGGGGGTGGCATCCGGCTCAACCATGGAGTCGACCGGGACCATGATTTGCAGGTCGAGTTCCTTGCGGATTCCGGTGTCGACGATCCTGCAGTCGCGGGTCGGTCCCACCAGGAAGCGCCCGATCTCCTCGAGCGGGTTCTGAGTCGCCGACAGCCCGATCCGCTGCACCTCGCGCCCGGCCGCCTCGGTTAGCCGCTCGAGCGTCAGCGCCAGGTGCGCCCCGCGTTTGGTCGACGCCACCGCGTGGATCTCATCGACGATGCACGACTCGGTCCCGGCGAACAGCTCCTGCGCGCGGCCGGTCAGCATCAGGTAGAGCGACTCCGGCGTCGTGATGAGGATGTCGGGTGGCTCGCGCAACATCGCCTGGCGCTCGCGCTGGGGCGTGTCGCCGGTACGGACGGCCACCCTCAGGTCGGCACCGATCCCACGCAGGGGCACGCGCAGGTTGCGGTCGATGTCGTAGGAGAGCGCCTTCAGCGGCGACACGTACACCAGCCCGATCCGCCGCTCCGCGCCACCGGCCCCCCGGCCCCCCTCCTCCACCCGGGCTGGCTGGCTGGCCAGCTTGTCTATCGCCCAGAGGAACGCGGCCAGTGTCTTCCCCGATCCGGTCGGCGCCGAGATCAGGACGTGCTCACCCGACGCGATCGCCGGCCACGCCTGCTCCTGCGCCGGCGTGGGCTCGGTAAACGCGGCTTTGAACCACTCACGGGTGCGCGGGCTGAACTGCTCGAGGGCCACCAGCCGAGCGTAGCGAGCCGGGGCCCCGGCTCCCTGCGATCTAGGACCGTTTGTGACCGCGGTCCCCCAGGTCCTTCGCCCGGGCGAACACGGCGTCGATCATCGGCTCGGTGAGCTTGCCGGTGAACGTGTTCTGCTGGCTCGGATGGAAGCAACCCATCAGCGTGTACCGGTCGATCTCGACCTCGGCGCCGTGCCCGAATTTCGGGCGAGGCCGCGGCACTGCGAGATCACGCGCCGCCAGCACGCGCAGCGTTGCGTCCCACGCGAACGACCCGAGCGCCACGATCACCCGGAGCGATTCGAGCAGGCCCAGTTCGCGCACGAGATACGGCAGGCAGTTGTCGCGCTCTTCGGGAGTCGGCTTGTTGGCCGGAGGAGCGCACCGCACCGCGGCCGTGATGTAGCACCCGCTCAGACGCAGCCCGTCGTCGCGCGCCACCGATGTCGGCTGGTTCGCGAACCCGGTCCGGTACAGCGACCCGAACAGCCAGTCGCCCGAGCGGTCGCCCGTGAAGATCCGCCCCGTGCGGTTCCCCCCATGGGCCGCCGGCGCAAGCCCGATCACGAGCACCGCGGCCTCGGGATCGCCGAAGCCCGGGAGCGGCTTGCCCCAGTACTCCTCGGAGGCGAACGACGCACGCTTGACGCGCGCCACCTCCTCACGCCAGGCGACCAGCCGCGGGCAGCGCCGGCACGAGATGACCTCCCGCTCGAGCTCGCGGAGGCCGGCCTGGTTCAAGCCTTCAGTGCCCGTCCATAGTGGCGTTCGTAGTACTCGCGGTACGCGCCCGAGCGGATCGGCTCCCACCACCACTCGTTCTCGCGATACCACTCCACCGTCCGCGCCAACCCCTCAGCAAACCGGACCTGCGCCTGCCAGCCAAGCGCCTTGAGCTTCTCGGCCGACAGGGAATACCGGCGGTCGTGGCCCGGGCGATCGGTCACGAACTCGATCAACGACTCATCCCGGCCGGTCAGCTCGATGATCCTCCGGACGACCGTCAGGTTGTCGCACTCGTCCGGACCGCCGCAGTTATAAACCTCCCCCGGCACCCCATGCGCGAGCGCGTGCCCGATCCCGCGCGCGAAGTCCTCCACGAACAACCAGTTCCGCACATTCTTCCCATCCCCGTAGACGGGGAGCCGGTCGCCGGCGAGCGCGTTGAGGATCATGAGCGGGATCAGCTTCTCCGGATACTGATGCGGCCCATAGTTATTCGACCCCCGGCAAATCACGGTCTCGAGCCCGTACGTGTGAAAGTAACTCGACACCAGCAGATCCGCGCCCGTCTTCGTCGCGCTGTACGGACTCGACGGCGCAAGCGGCGACTCCTCCGTGAACGACCCCGTCTCGATCGACCCGTACACCTCATCAGTCGACACCTGCACGTAACGCAAACCCCGCTCCCGGGCGGCCTCCAACAGCACATGCGTGCCCTGCATGTTCGTCACGATGAACTCCTCAGGCCCAGAAATCGACCGATCCACATGCGTCTCCGCCGCGAAATTCACCACCGCCTCAGCGTCACCAATCGCGGACGCCACCGCAGCCGGATCCTCAATCGCACCCTGCAGAAACGTAATCTCAGACTCGACCTCCCTGAGATTCTCCCGACGCCCCGCGTACGTCAACTTGTCAAGCACCGTCACCCGATCGCCGTGCACGCGCACCCGCTCACGCACGAACGTCGACCCGATGAACCCCGCCCCACCACACACGAGCAATTTCATATCGTGCTCACCGCCCGGGTGACCGCGGTGTACTCCGCCAGCCCGTCGTGCCAGTCGGGCAACGCGGGCGCCTCATCGCCGCGCTCGGAGCGGAGCACGCTGTAGGCGGGGCGCGTCGCCGGCCGCGGCATTTCGGCCGTCGTGCACGGCTTGACCTCGCATCGGAGCCCTGATCCGGCCACGATCGCGCGCGCGAACTCGTACCACGAGCACGACCCGCCGCCGGCCACGTGCACGATCCCGAGCGGGCGGCGCGCCGCGAGGTCCAGCAGGGCCGATGACAGGTGCCCGGTGTACGTCGGACAGCCGACCTGGTCGTCGACCACGTTCAGTTCATCGCGCTCGGCCGCGAGCCGGAGGATCGTCGCCGGGAAGCACGGACCGCCCGCGCCGAATAGCCACGACGAGCGCACGATCGTGTAGCGCTGGGGCGCTGCCGTGGCCACCTCATGTTCGCCTTCCAGCTTCGAGCGGCCGTAGGACGACACCGGCCCGACCACGTCGGATTCGACGTAGGGCGAACGCTTGGTGCCGTCGAACACGTAGTCACTGGAGACGTGGATCGTCCAGGCGCCTGCGGCCGCGGCCGCGCGGGCTACGTTGCCGGCCCCGGCGCCGTTGATCGCGAGCGCCTCATCCGGCGAGGTCTCAGCCCCGTCGACGTTGGTCCACGCGGCGCAGTTGAATACGACATCCGCGCGCGAGGAGTTCAGCGCGTCGTCGACGGCGGCCTGATCGGAGATGTCGAGGTCGGCCCGCGGGAGCGCCACCGCTTCGTGTCCGGCGCTCTTCGCGGCGGCGACCAGATCCTGCCCGAGCATCCCGGCCGCGCCGGTGATCACGAAGTGCATCAGGTGGAAGGGTAGATGGATGCGCGATGATGCCGCCGTGAGCCCGACCGACTCCGGATCCGAGCCGACCGCCCGCGCGGTCCGCGTTCTCGCCGCCGGCGGCACGATCGCGATGCGCGGCGAGCGCGCCGTGCCCGCGCTCGACGCGGCCGACCTCGTCGAACAGCTTCCGCAGGTCGCCGGCTTCCGGCTCGAGGCCGAGACCGTGCTGTCGGTGCCGAGCACGTACTTGACCCTGGACCAGGCGCTAGACCTCGCGCGACGCGCCGGCGAGGCCGCCTCGAGCGGCGAGGGTGTCGTGCTCACTACCGGCACCGACACAATGGAAGAGGTCGCGGTCGTGTGCGGGCTCACCTACGGCGGCGAGGCTCCGATCGTGATCACCGGCGCCAACCGGCCGGGCAGCGCCCCCGGCGCCGACGGACCGGCCAACCTGCTCGACGCGATCATCCTGGCGCGCGCGCCGGCAGCGGCCGGCCTGGGCGTCGTCGTCGCGTTCGGCGGCGAGGTCCACGCCGCGATGACGGTCCGCAAGATCGACAGCACCGGCCCGGTGGCGTTCGGCTCGCCAACCGCAGGCCCGGTCGGGCGGATCGTCGAGGGGCGGGTGTGGCTGCACGCGACGCCGCGCCGGCCGGTCCCGATGCCGGTGCAGCGGCTCGCTCACCGGGTGTCGACCGTGACCACCGGGCTCGGCGACGACGGTGCGATGCTGCGCCACGCGTCCGATGTCAGCGACGGCGTCGTGCTGGTCGCACTCGGCGCGGGCCACCTGTCTAAAGAGGTCCTCGCCGAACTTCGGCGCGCGGCCGAGCGGGTGCCGGTCGTGATCACCTGCCGCCCCGACCGCTCCTCGATGCTGTTCTCGACCTACGGCTTCGAGGGAGCCGAGCGGGACCTCCGCGCGAGCGGCGCGATCTGCGCGCCGTTCCTGTCGGCCGCCGCAGCGCGGATGGCCCTCCTGTGCTCGCTCGGCGCGGACCTCGACCGCGCCGGCATCGCGGCCGCGCTCGCGCCGTTCGACGCCGCATGAATCGCCCCGCACGCGGTCGCGCGCACCCTTCCCGCGAATGCGGTCAAGTTCAGTCCGCGGGTAGCAGTTTCCTCACACACGTCCGGATCGCACCGGATAGGGTCGCCGGCATGGCTGAACGAACCAAATACGCACCGGGAACCTTTTCCTGGACCGACCTCTCGACCACCGACCAGGAAGGCGCCAAGACGTTCTACGGCGAGCTGCTCGGATGGGACGCCGACGACCAACCGGTCGGCGACGGCGTCGTGTACTCGATGATGAACATCGGTGGCAAGCCGGTCGCCGGCATCTCCCCGCAGAACGAGATGCAGCGTCAGGCCGGCGCGCCGGCCGCGTGGAACTCCTACGTCACGGTGGAGAGCGCGGACGACGCGGCGGATCGCGCCACCAAGCTTGGGGCGACCGTGGTCGCGCCACCGTTCGACGTGATGGACGTCGGGCGGATGGCGGTCATCCAGGATCCTCAGGGCGGGTTCTTCATGGTGTGGGAGCCCAAGCTGCACATCGGCGCCTCGATCGTCAACGCCCACGGCGCCCTGTCCTGGAACGAGCTTGCGTCGCCCGATCTCGACGCCTCCGCCGGTTTCTACCGCGAGCTGTTCGGGTGGGAGGCCCAGCCGCTCGAGGACATGCCGTTCCCGTACCGGGTCATCCAGAACGCCGGCGCCGGCAACGGCGGAATGCGCGCCGCCCAGGAGAACGAGCCGACGTACTGGCTCGTGTACTTCGGCACGGATGACATCGACGCGTCGGTGGCCAAGTCCACGGAGCTGGGTGGCACCACGGTGATGGGACCGATGGACATCGGCATGGGCAAGATCGCGATCTTGCAAGACCCGCAGGGCGCCGTGTTCGCTCTGTTCGCCGGCGATTTCGACTCCTGATCTGCTCACGCAGCTAGCGCGCCGGCCGAGCGGCGCCCTCCCCACCCCCCACCCGACGGACGCCACCCGCCCCGCGACGCCGAAGCTGGCTAGGCGCGCCCGTACACCGGCACGGCGGCACCGCTCGTCGGCGAGCTGTCGTCGGACAGCAGCCACGTGATCACGCCGGCGATCTCGCCCGGCTTAACCCAGCGATCGAAGTCGGCCTTGGGCATCGACGCCCGGTTCCCGGGAGTGTCGATCACGCTCGGCAGGATCGCGTTGCAGCGGATCCCGTCGTTCTTGTACTCGGCCGCCACCGCCTGCGCGAACGCGATCACCGCCGCCTTCGACGAGACGTAGCCCGCGGCGCCGGGAAACGGCTGGAGCGCCGCCCGCGTGCCGACGCACACGATCGACCCGCCCCCGGCGGACAGCAGATGCGGCAACGCCGCATGCACCATCAGATACGCGGGCCGCAGGTTCAATCGGAACTGCTTCTCGAAATCCTCGATCGGCGTCTCGTGCACGCGCGCTCCGGCCGCGAACCCACCAACCAAATTCACGACTCCGCGCAGCGGGGCCTCGTTGGAGCCGGCGGCGGTCGCCACAACCGACGCCACCGCGTCGGGATCGCTCAGATCGGCCTGGACCAGCTCGACCCCCTCGCGCTCCTCCACCCGCTCGAGCTCGGTCTCGACGATCCACGGCACGACCACCCGCCAGCCGTCGGCGCGCAGCCGCTCGACGACCGCGGCGCCGAGCCCGCCGGTTCCTCCGGTGACAATCGCTGAACGCTCCATTTTCGTGCCGTCCGCAGGCCACTTTATCTTCGAGCCGGATGAGAGTTCGGGAATTTGCGGAAGGAACTGAAGTCTCTCAAGCCCTCCTCGTGCGTGAGGTCGAGCACCACGCCGAGCAGCTGAAGCTGGTCCTCGGCGACCGCAGCGGCACCGTGCCGGCGCTCGCACCGCACTCCGCCGGAATGCACTGTCGGCCCGGCGAGGTCGTGTTCGTGACCGCGATTTTCACCGGTGCCCATCTCAACGTGCGCACCCTCCGCCCGGCCCGCGACGGCGAATGCGGCCACCCGGACCTGCACGACGGTCCGGCGCACGGCGTCGACCAGATGGAGCGCGACCTGCGTGAGCTACTCGGCACGATCCAGAACCCGCACCTCCGCGGGCTGCTGAGCGCGGTGTTCGCCGAGTCCTGGGCCGGCTACCGCGAAGCCCCGGCGGGCAAGCGCTTCCACCACGCCTACCGCCACGGCCTGCTCGAGCACTCGCTGACCGTCGCTCAGTCGGTCAGCGCGATCTCGGCCATGTTCGGAGGCATCGACCGCGACCTCGCGGTCGCCGGCGCCCTGCTCCACGACATCGGCAAGCTCGACGCCTACGAGCTCGACGGCGGCGCGATCTCGATGTCCGACTACGGTCGCCTCCAGGGGGAGATCCCGCTTGGCTATTACCGGGTGCGCCGAACGATCGAGCGGCTCGACGGGTTCCCGCCCGAGCTCGCCCAGGCGCTGCTGCACATCATCCTCAGCCATCACGGCGCGCTCGAGCACGGCAGCCCTGTGGTCCCGTGCACGCGCGAGGCGACGCTCGTGCACATGATCGACAACCTCGGCGGCCGGCTCGGGAGCTTCGACCGCCTCGAGAAGGAGTTGCGCGCCGGCGAGCAGTGGTCGGCGTGGGACAAGGCGCTTGGTGGCGGGGCGTACTTCGCGCCGCGGGCCGACGCCGAGCGCGAAGCCGCGTAGTACTGGGCCGTTGGAACAGCCGGGGCCGTTGTAACAACCCTTACGCGCCCCGTCGCGACTCCCGTTCAAAAGACCGCAAATAGCGTTCCGGCGTCGGGACCCGGGGACGCCTCCGCCCAACCCCAACTACAGTTGGAGTGGGCATGGCCAAGGACACCGAAAAGCTGATCCGTCAGCTCTCGCTGATCTCATACCTGATGGCAGAACGGCGTCCGGTCACCGCTCAGGAGATCCGCCGCGACGTCGAGGGCTATAGCGCGATGAACGAGGACGCGTTCGCGCGCCGGTTCTACGCGGACCGCTCGGAGCTCGAGGCGCTGCGTATCTTCCTATCGGTGGAGAAGCCGGTCGACGGCCTTGTCGAGCAGGAGACGTACTCGCTCGCGCCCGAGAACTTCCACCTACCGGCGATCGAGTTCACCGACCAGGAACTCGCTGGCCTCCAGACCGCGCTGCACCTGCTCGACGGCGAGTTCGCCTACGCCGAGCCGCTGCGGCTCGCGCTCCAGCAGATCTCGTGGGGTCGCCCGAGCCCGCTCAGCTCGCCCGAGCAGAACACGGTGGCGCTCGGGATCACCGGCTCCGCGGGCGGACACGAGCTGAGCCAGCGCCTGGCCAAGGTCGAGACCGCGATCTTCCGCCGCAAGACGATCGTGTTCGACTACTTCACGATGGAGCGCGGCGACCTGAACACGCGCAAGGTCGACCCCTACCAGCTCCTGTTCCAGGGCGGCCAGTTCTATCTCGTCGGGCATTCGCACGAGCGGGGCGCGATCCGGGTGTTCCGCCTCTCGCGTATCCGCGGCAAGGTCGGCTACGCGACCAAGGCCGAGCACGATTTCCAGCGTCCCGCCGGGTTCGACCCGCGCGCGTATGCGAACCGGATCGACTGGCAGTTCGGCGATCCGCTGGGCACCGCAGAGGTATGGATCGGGCGCCGGATCGCGTGGCAGATCGAGCGCCATTTCGGCCGCTACGGGGAGATGCGCGCCGGTGAGGAGGAGGGCGACCGCGTGTTCGTCACCCCGTACGCCAATGCGAGGCAGCTGATCGCCTGGGTACTCGGCCTTGGTGAGAATGCGCGCATCGTCGGCCCGCCGGAGCTCGCCGATGAGCTCCGCGATCGGGTGACGCTCGTCGTCGAGCGGCACACCGGCGACCCCAGCATTGCCCCGGTTGTCGACGCCAGCGCGGCCGCCCCGCCCGGCGCCGAACGCGCCGCGCCCGACACCGGCAACGGTCATCACCCCGACGGCGCGATCCGCCCCGAGCGGTTCGCGCGCCTGGTGACGCTTGCGAGCATCCTGATCGACGCCGGCCGCGCCGGCCGGCTCATCGACGCAAAGGAGCTGTGCAGCACGCTCAAGATCTCAGACCAGGAACTACGCGAGGACATCTCGGTACTCAACCTGGTCAACTTCGGCGCGGGCACGTACGTGCTGTATGCCGAGCTTGGCGCCGACGGGATGATCGAGATCGACCCCGAGCCGTACGGCGATTCGTTTGCCCGGCCGGCGCGGCTACTGCCGGTCGAGGCCAAGGCGCTGGTGGCGGCGATCGACCTGATCGGCGAGCACATCCCCGAAGGGTCGCTGACCTCGGTGCGCGAGAAGGTCGTCGCGGCGCTCGGCGAGGACCCGGTCCACGAGGGGCTCCAGATCGCCACCCCCGGTGGCGACGACGCCGAGATCGTCGCGGTCGTCTCGAGCGCGATCGCCCAACGCCGCCTGCTGTCGTTCGAGTACTACAAGGAGAACGAGGACGAGTTCTCGTCGCGCAACGTCGAGCCGTACGCGCTGATCAACGGCCGCGAGGGCTGGTACGTCGCCACCTTCGACCCCTCGCGCGACGACGTGCGGCACTTCCGCCTGGACCGCTTCAAGTCCGCCAGCGTGAGCGACGAGTCGTTCGAGCCGCGCCCCGACGTCGATCCCGCGGCGGACGTCGACGGCTGGCCGCGGACCGGCGAAGTGCCCGCCTCGCACCGGGCTCGTGTGTGGATCTCGCCCGAGCGCGCGCGCTGGGCGCGCGAAGACCGCCGGATCACCGCGGAGCTCGCGGACGACGCGGTGGTGGTTGAGCGTGGTTTCGCGAGCATGCGATATCTCGTGCGCGACGTGCTCAAGGAAGCCGGCGACGCGGTCGTGCTTGAGCCCTCGGACGCCCGTGAAGCCGTCCGCGACGCCGCCGAGGCGATCCGCGACACGACCCACGCGGTAACCACGCACTGAGTCATCGAGCCTGCCGGCGGGGTACGCTGCGCAGCGAATGCAGCCGCTCAAAGGTCTGATCCTTTCAGGGGGCAAGGGCACTCGTCTGCGTCCGATCACGCACACCAGCGCCAAGCAACTCGTGCCGGTCGCCAACAAGCCCGTGCTGTTCTACGGGATCGAGGCGATGGCCGCCGCCGGAATCGAGGAGGTCGGCATCATCATCGCGCCCGAGACCGGCGAGGAGATCCGCGTGGCAGCCGGCGACGGCTCGCGATTTGGGATCCGGATCACGTATATCCAGCAGGACCAGCCCGCCGGACTGGCGCACGCCGTCCTGACCGCGGAACCGTTCCTGGGCGAGTCGCCGTTCGTCATGTACCTGGGCGACAACCTGCTCCAGGGCGGAATCGGGGATCTGGTCAGGGCATTCCGCGACGATCGGCCGGACGCGCTGATCCTGCTCACCCAGGTGCCCGACCCCCAGCACTACGGCGTCGCCGAGCTCAGAGAGGGAAAGGTCGTCCGTCTGGTCGAGAAGCCGCCCGAGCCGCGGACCGACCTAGCACTGGTGGGCGTGTACATGTTCACCGCGGCCGTGCACGACGCGGCCCGGGCGATCGAGCCTTCCGGGCGCGGCGAGCTCGAGATCACCGACGCGATTCAGCGCCTGGTCGACGACGGTCTGAGGGTCGAGCCGCACATCGTCAAGGGCTGGTGGAAGGACACCGGCCGTCTCGACGACATGCTCGCCGCCAACCGGCTCGTGCTCGACACGATCCAGACCCGGCTCGAGGGCGAGCTGATCGAGTCGCAGGTCGACGGACGCGTGGTGATCGAGCCGGGCGCACGGCTCGAACGCTCCTCCGTGCGCGGTCCCGCGATCATCGGCGCGGGCGCCAAGCTCACCGACTGCTACGTCGGGCCGTACACGGCGATCGGCGAAGGCTGCGAGATCCGCAACGCCGAGGTCGAGCACTCGATCCTTCTCGCCGGCGCGGTCGTCCAGGACCTGGACGGCCGCATGGAGTCATCGTTACTCGGGCGCAACGTCAAGGTCGGGCGCGATCACCGCCAGCCGCGGGCCTACCGGTTCCTCGTCGGCGACAACTCCGAGCTGTCGATCCTCTAGCGCCGACGCCCGCTACCGCTTACCGTGAGCTCGTCGAGCATCGGGAGGCTCGTGGCGCTCGTCGCGGTCAGGGCGATCCGGACGAAGCGCGCCCGGACGCCGCTCAGATGTAGCGTGTCGGGCACCTGCCCGGCGTGGCCGCTGATCACCGTCACCCGCCGCCATTTGCGCCCGTTGCTCGACACGAGCACCGAGTAACTCGCGGGCCGGAGCACGATCACCGGTCCGGGCGGCGGCGGCACGTTCGGCGCCGGGGCGGTCGGCCACTGGCGTCCCCATCGCAGCGTCACGGTCCGGATCGGGGCGGCAAGGCCGGCGATCCGCGCGGTCAGCGTCGAGTGGACGGTCGTGGGCTCCCAGTCGGTCGCCGGTACGTCGCGGATGAACGGTTCGTAGCTGCGCTCGGTGTAGACGTAGCTCGCGCCCCCGGGCGTGCCGAGCGCCGCGTTGTCGATCAGGTTGATCGCGTCATCCATCGACGGGCCACCCGGATCGCTGCGCGGGACGTAGTAGTTGATGTCGTTCTCCGCCAGCTTGGAGGGCATCGAGTAAGCCCAGGGGTACTGGAGCATGGTCACATCGGGCCGCTTGACCAGCTGGCCCCCGTATCCCGAGAACTCGGGGTGGATGTCGAGCGGGTTGTCGACCGGGACGACAAGTCCGGCTGCGATCGCCGACCAGCTCGGTGGCGGAGTGATCCCGAGCACCCGGGCGGCTTGCACGGCGTCCTGGAGCGTGCGCATTGCGCCGACGTTCGTGTACACCTCGTCGTTGACGTCGGGGTTCGCCTCGTCGGGCCAGTCCTGATGCGAGGCCACGTTCCAGCTCTTGGCCACCTGCGTGGTCAGCTCGGGAGTGGCCGTGGTGTCGGCGGTGCCGTCGATGTCGTCGTCGACGGTCGCCACCCCCGACCAGCCTGGCGTGAACTGGAGGCGGACGAGACCGACGGACGGGTTGGCGCGGTCGGTCAGGACCTGGTAGGCGAGGTCGGTGACGTGTCCGTCTGGCGCGGTCCAGGTAGCGGTGGTGGTCACGATCCCGGTGTGCAGGTCGATCGACTGACGCCAGTTGGAAACGCCCGCGCCCGGAACTGTGAACGGCGTGCCGCCGTCGGAGAACGTGAGCGTCGACCACGTCGGGATGTTCGCCCGCTGCTGGACGTCATTGGCGGGCTTTGGGTCGTTCGTCACCTGCCCGTAGAAGCCGGCCAGCTCAGACTGGGCCGCAACCGTTCCGCCGGCATAGCCCTGTCCGGACGGGGGTACGCGGACGCCCAGCATCCCGTTGCCGGTGAACGTGGGGGCATACGCCCCCCCCGGGACTGTTTGCGGTCAGCACGAACGAGCCCCCTCCGACGTTGGCGCCGCCTGCGCCGTGGACACGAACAGAAGCGTTCCGACGATCGCCAGAAGGCCCGGCGTACCTATGCATTCTCTACCTCCTAGAAGACCTCGCCCCTTCCCTTTACCGCGGGACGCGGCCTGAAACCAGGGGCGGCTTACGGCCCGCTCGAGAGCGTCAGTGTCCAGGTGGAGGTGTAGGCCCCGCTCCGGGCATTGCCGGGCACGTTCAGAGTCGCGGTCAAGCCGACGTTTGCCGGACCTGCTCCGGTGCCAGCGGCGGCGTCGTAGATCTTGACCGCCGACGGCGGCGTCGTCGCCGCGGGAACGGTGACCGGATAGGAGATCTGGTTGCTCGGAGCCGAGCATTGGCCGGTGCCCGCTGTCTCCGTGGCGGCCGTGATCTGGGCCGCGGTCGCCGGTAGCGTGTGGGTGCCCGAGATGAACGGGGTCGAGGTCGCGGTCAGGTTCCAGCCGGCGCCAGAGCCGCTCTCGTCATCGGGCGAAACGTTCAGCTGCGTGGTGATCGATTGGTCCCGTCCGGTCAGCGCCGTGCTCGGCCAGAAGAAGCTCGTCGGTGGCGTGAAGTTCAGTCCTCCGGAGCTGTTGCAGCCCAGCGAGTAGCCGAGGATTGTGCCGGAGGCGCCGGCGGCCGTGCCGGCGGTCTGGTTGCTGACGTCGACGCTGTACAGCGTGTTGCTGGTTGGGGAGTTCAGCCAGCTCCAGCCGGTGCCGTTCGAGGTCAAGGCGATGCGGCCCGATGCGCCCACCGCGACGCAGTCGGTGGCATCCCAGCACGACACGCCGTACAGGCTCAGCTGGCTGCCGTCGGACTGATAGGACCAGGTGGTGCCCCCGTTGATCGTCGCGGTGATCTCGCCCGTCCCGGTGACGGCGTTCCCGACCGCGAAGCACACGGTCGTGCTGGTGCACGTAACGGCGTTCAGCGCCTGGTTGTCGCCGCTCGCCGGCGTCCGGGCGGTCCACGTCGAGCCGCCGTTGATCGTGGCCAGGAGCGTCGCAACGCTGCTGCTGCCCCCGACGGCGTAGCAGGTCGTCGTGCTCGGACAGTTGACGTCGTTGAGCACGGTGTTGGTCGCCGGCACGGTCTGCGCGGTCCAGGTAGAGCCGCCGTTGATCGTCGCGATGATCACCGGGGAGGTGCCGACGACGTTCCCCACGGCGACGCAATGCGTACTGCTCGCGCATGAGATGCCCTGAAGCGCCACGGTCGCCGAGGACGGCGGGGTCTGCTTGGTCCAAGTGGAGCCACCGTTGATCGTCGCGACGATCAAAGGAGCCCCGCCCGAGGTGTTGCCCACCACGATGCAGTGGCTGTCGTCCGCACAGCTGATCTCGTTGTACTGCCCTCTGGCGCCGCCCGGTGGTGTCTGCGTGCTCCAAGTGGGGCTGGACGCCGCGGCGTTAACGGTGTCGATGATCTTGCCCGCGGCGGTGGTGCCGCCGACCGCGAAGCAATGACTCGTGTCCGGACACGACACGCCGTACAGCGGGCTCGTAGTTGGTGATGTCTCCGGGCCAGCCCAGGTGATGGCCAGCGCCGCGGGCGCGGCGACCAGCGCACACACGCCGATCGCCGCCGCCACCAGAACCCTCATTCGCGTCGCCCAGCGTCGCGTCACAACGCGGCGGCCATTTCTCAACTGGAGGCGGGACCCCGCCGCCGGCGCCCGAACAGCGTGCCGACGACGATTCCACCAAAGCCAACCAGCGCGATCGGCCACCACGGTATCGTGCTTCCACCCGAGGGTGGCCGTGTGTCAGCCGACGGGACCGTGCTGTTGACCAGCTTGGCTCCCAGCGACGCGCTGCCGTGCAGATTCTGCCGCGCCCCGCAGCCGGTGGCGGTGATGCTCGCCGTGTAGCTGCCGGCCGCGAGTGCGTGCGGCCACACGAACGGATACGGGATTTGGTCGCCCGGCAACACGGTATCGAGTCGGCGCGTCGCACGCTGAACACCGGCCGGCCCGCTGAGAGACACCGCCAGCAGTGGCTTGCAAAGGTTTGTGCCCGTATTGGAAAGGTTGACCACGACCGAAGGGTACGTCGTGCCCTGGATCGGCGCGATCGAGAAGCTATTGAGAGACAGGTGCAACTGGCTCGGCCCCGGCACCGTGACTTCGATTCCGACGACGGTGCGAAGCACTTCGGTGACCGAGAAGCGACCGGCGGACTTACCCGTGTGCATGTCCTCGAGCGCCAGCCCAGCGAGGTGCTGGCCGATGGCGGCGTCGCCAGGTACATGGAGGGTGAATCCGACCGTGGTCTGCGAGTCGGCCGGGACGGTGACCATCGACACCGCGGGGGTGACCCACTGGCCGGCGCCGTGGAGGGTGACCCCGCGATTGCTATAGACGACACCCGAGGTCGCACCCGTGAGGCCGTCGACCGGATACACGCGAAGCGCCAGCGGCGCCGACCCGGTGTTGGTGACGACCACCTGGTCGGTGAAAGATCCGTTGCGCGATACGGTGCGGATGAAGTACGCGCGCGACGCGGGGACCTGCGGGTTGAAATGCGCGGGCCGGGCGCCGAAGCCGCCGATCGTGGCGGCCCCCGCCCCCGGCGCGAGCACGGCACTGGCCACCGCAAATGCGGTGGCCAGTAGCGAGAGCGCCTTCAGTTTCACTTTGCCTACGGTCCGCTGACGAGCGAGAGCGTCCACGTCGAGGTGTAGCTACCTGCATACGCATTAGCGGGAATCGCGAGCGTCCACGTCGGGCTGATCGTCTGGTCACCCATGCCGGTCCCGGCGCGGGCGTTGAACATCTTTGTCGCGGTCGGAGCGGTGGCCGCCGCGGGCAGGCTGTAGGGATACGCGACGGTCGTCGCACCGCCGACGGTGCAGGTCACGCCCGTGTCACACGTCGGCGCGCCCGGCGACGAGCTGATCGTCGTGGCGCCCGCCGGCAGCGATTTGGTGCCGGACTTGAACACGGTCGACGTCGCGGTGACGTTCCAACCTACGCCCGAGCCCGTCGCGTCGGCGATGTCGAGCGGCTGCGAAGCCGTTACGGTCTTGTCCTGGCCGTTCAGTGTCGTAGCCGGGAAGGTAACGCTTCCCGGGGTGGTTGCAAAACCAAGGGTTCCAGCGTTCAACGTCTCAGACGCGCTGGTGGCGAACGCCGGAGCCGCCGCGAGCAGCAAGCTGCTGACCGCCACGGCCGCAGCGGGCAGCATCGTGCGTAGTTTCATCTAGGCCTTACCTTTCGTCCCAAAAGCCAGGGTTATCGACCTAACGCACTCCAGCGCCAGGTTCATCGAGGTTCCCTCCCTTTGTCGGCAGTCTGACCAGTGACTTGAGGGGAACCGGTTCCAAAGGTCACCGGATCGGCAGTCATAGGTAGGTTTGACCTGCAATTGATTCGCGGCGAACTCCCAGCGGGAGGCGCAAAACCTGTTCTCGCCGAGCACGTCGCCGGCGGCTTGTGAGTCGGCGCGCCCGCCGCCGTCGTGAGTTAGTGCGTCGCCGGCTCGGTGAGCAGGTCGCGCAACTCGTCGAGGTCGGCACGCAATGAGGCGACCTCGGCCTCGAGCGCGGCGACGCGCTCGGCGAGAACGTCGCGCGCCCGGGCCCCGTCCGACCCCACCCGCTGCGGCGGCTGCGCCTGGGTGGGCACGAAAGGCGGCGGCGTCTGCGTCGGCGGTGCGGACATGGGCGATGCGGACACGTCCGGTGCGGACATGGGCGGCGCGGACGAGGGCGGTGCGGTCATGGGCGGCGCGGACGTCGGGGCGGGCTCCAACGCCCCCGCCTCGCCCTTGGGCCCGAGGAGGTGCTCGAAGCGATCCTCCTTCTGGCCAGGCCGGCGCCCGATACGGCGGACGTAGTCATGCTCGCCGAGCGCGCTCAGCACACGCTCGACATCGTCCAGCGACGCCAGCGGCGCCAGCCGCTCGGTGCGGGCCTTGAGCTCGCCCGGCGTCTGCGGGCCCCTGAGCAAGAGCACCGCGAGCACGGCAAGTTCTTCCCGGTCGAGGCCGAGCGCTTCCTCCGCGAGGTGGCGGTACTTGACCGAGCGGCTTCCGTGCCCGCTCGCCAGTCGCGCGAGCCCGTACAGGCACAGCCGCTGCGCTGCGTCCCTGACCGTCGCCTCGTCGTAGGTCGTTACCGGGTCGCGGTTCGTCGACTGATTGCACGCCAGCCTCAGCCCGTTGAGCGACAGCGGATACTGGTCCGGAGTCGTCCAGCGCTTCTCGATCAGACACCCCAGCACACGCTGCTCGGGCGGCGTAAGCTCGGCGATGTGCATTGGGGCGAGCATAACGACGCGTGCTGAGCGCTGACGACGCCCGCGGCGTAGCGCTGTCGCTCTCCGAGGCGGTCGAGCAGGACCACCACGGCCGCCCATCGTTCCGGATCGCCGGCAAGATCTTCGCGACGCTGTGGGACGAGCGGCACATGAACGTGATGCTCGACGAGGCCGGCATCCTCACCGCCGTTGAGGCGCACCCGGAGATCTGCTCCGAGGTCATGTGGGGGAAGCGCCTGGCCGCGGTCCGCGTCGACCTCGACGCCGCCGACGAGGCGCTGCTGGCCGACCTGCTCGCGGACGCGTGGGAGCGCAAGGCGCCGGCGCGGCTGATTGGCAAGTAGCCGACCGCGACCTGCAAGACCTGCCACTCGAGCTCGGTTCCCTCGACCGTGGCCTCTCACGCATGCCCCGCATGCGCGACAGGCCATCGTCACCGTTCGAGGCGCCGAATGGCAGATCTCGCATGTTGCGCTCCGCGCAACCGCGGCGGACCGCCCAGCAACCCACTTGACAGATATACCGCCCCGATATATCGTGGCGTCATATGCCGGGCGGATATATTCCCTCCCCGAATGCCGCCGTCACCGCTCACACCAACCGGCCGGGTGATCCTCGGGATGATCGCGCTCGGTAGGCAGACCGGCTACGACATCAAGCAGTTCGTCGACCAGTCGACCCGCCACTTCTGGGCCGCGAGCTACGGCCAGATCTATCCCGAACTGCGGCGCCTCGAGGAGCAGGGATTCATCACCGGGCAGTCGGAGCCGACCGGCGGCCGGGCCCGAACGGTCTACGACCTCACCGACGCCGGCCGAGGGGCGCTCGAGGAGTGGCTCGAGCCCGAGCCGGACCCGACGTTCGAGGTGCGAGCCGAGGGCATGCTCAAGCTGTTCTTCTCCGACATCGGCACCCCTGAGCAGCGGATCCGGAACATCCGCGCGATGCGCGAGTTGCACGAGCGCACGCTCGCCCAACTGTGCGCACACGAGGAAGAAAAGTCGGCTGACATGCTTGAGGGCCCACGGCTGACGCTCGAACTCGGGATCGGCCTACACCGCGGGATCGTCGAGTGGTGCGAGGCCACCGAGAGGCGCCTCACTGAGGAGTCACGCGATGCTGGGTAGGCTCGCCGGCTTCCTCTACGCCCGCCGGCGCGCCGTGCTGTACGTGGCGGTCCTTGGGGCGGTCGTGGCCGGCGTGTTCGGCAGTTCGGTGGCGCAGCACCTGAGCCCCTACGGCGCCAACGACCCGGCGACCCAGAGCGTCCGGGCCACCAACCGCTTCCAGGCCGCGACCGACCGCGAGATCGACCCGGGCGTGGTGGCGCTCGTCACCCTCAGAAACGCCAACGTCCACAGCACAGCCGCCGAAGACCGCGTCGACCAGGTCGCAAGCCAGCTCCGCGGAGGCCCGGACGTCGCCCGCGTCGTCACCTACTACGACACGCACAACCCGGCGATGGTCTCTCGCGACGGGACCTCGACGTACGTCCTCGCCTACTTCCGCCCGAAATCCGACACGACCCTGAAGAACGACGCGCAGCAGATCGAGAACTCCTTCGCCGGCCAGCGCGACGTCAAGCTCGGCGGCCAGCAGGTCGCCAATGCTCAGGTCAACACACAGGTGAGCCACGACCTCGAGCACGCCGAATTGCTCGCGTTCCCGTTCGTGTTCCTGCTTTCGCTGCTGTTCTTCCGCTCGCTGGTCGCCGCGCTGCTGCCGCCATTGCTCGGCGGCTTGGCGATCATCACCACATTCTTCGCGCTGCGGATCATCGCCGGCTTCGTCGATCTGTCCGTGTTCGCGCTCAACCTCACCACCGGGCTCGGGCTGGGCCTTGCGATCGACTACAGCCTGTTCATGGTGTCGCGCTACCGGGAGGAGTCGGCCAGGTCCGGGTTCGGCGTCGACGCGGTGAAACGCACGCTCCAGACTGCCGGACGCACCATCGCGTTCAGCTCGCTGACGATCGCCGCCGCGATCGCCTCGCTGGCGATCTTCCCCCAGCGGTTTCTGTACTCGATGGGGATCGCCGGCGCGCTCGTGGCTCTGATCGCCGCGAGCCTCGCGCTGACGGTGCTGCCGGCGCTGCTCAGCGTGCTCGGTCCGCGCGTGAACGCGCTATCACCAACGTGGCTGGCGCGCGCGGCAGACCGGGACGCCCGTCCGGCGGAGCGCGGCTTCTGGTACCGGCTGTCGCGGTTCGTCATGCGACGCCCCGCGCTGATCGCCGTCACCAGCGCCTCGTTACTGATCGCGCTCGGCATCCCGTTCTTCACCCAGGTCAAGTTCACCTCGGTTGACGCGACCGTGCTGCCGACCAGCGCGACCGCCCGCCAGGTGAACGACGCGCTCAACACACAGTTCCCGCCAAACCGCGGCGCCCCGATCGACATCGTCCTCGGCGCGCCCGCGAACTCCTCGGCGGTCAACGCGCTCGCCGCTCGCATCAAGACGCTGCCCGACGCGTCCGCTGTCGCGCCCGCCCAACCCGCGGGTCCGGGCCTATCGCTGATCTCCGTCGCGCCGGTCCAGGCACCGCTATCAACCGCCACCCAGACCCTGGTCCGCCGGATCCGCGCGGTAAGAACACCCTTCTACCTCGGTGTGGCGGGCGAGACCGCCGCCTACATCGACCTCGAGCACAGCCTCGCCGCGCATCTGCCGGCGGTGCTGACTGCGGTCGTGGCCACGACCGTGATCATCCTGTTCTTCATGACCGGATCGGTGGTGCTGCCGATCAAGGCCGTGATCATGAACGCGCTCGGGCTGTGCGCGATGTTCGGACTCCTCGTCCTGATCTTCCAGGACGGCAACCTCCAGGGTCTCCTCTCATACCGAAGTCTCGGCGCGCTCGACGCGACCCAGCCGATCCTGCTGTTCGCGGTCGGCTTCGGGCTGGCCACCGACTACGGCGTGTTCCTGCTCTCGCGGATCAAGGAGGCGCGGGATGCCGGCGCCGGCGACGCGGACGCGGTGGCGATCGGGCTCGAGCGCACCGGCCGCATCGTCACCGCCGCGGCGCTGCTGTTCGCGGTGGCGCTCGGCGCGTTCTCGACCTCGGAGGTCGTGTTCGTCAAGGAACTCGGCCTCGGCGCGGTGCTCGCCGTCCTGATCGACGCCTCGATCATCCGCGCGCTGCTGGTCCCCTCGCTGATGATGTTGCTCGGCCCGCTCAACTGGTGGGCGCCAAAACCGCTCCGACGCCTGTACGAGCGCGCAGGGCTGCAGGAAGGCGGCCCGCCGGCGCTCGCCGCCGCCGGCCGCTCCTAACCCGAGTGCTTAACTGGCACGGATGACGGCCCCGGGCGCGACCGGGCGCGCGCGTGCGATCGTGTTCGACCTCGGCGGCGTGCTGCTCGACTGGAACCCCCGCTACCTGTACCGCCGGTTGTTCGACGGCGACGAGGTCGCGATGGAGCGCTTTCTGGCTGAGGTGTGCACGATGGAGTGGCACCACGCCCACGACCTCGGCGTGCCGCCGGAGCGCACGTGCGCGACGCTCGCGCAAGCGCACCCGGAGCAGGCCGAGCTGATCTGGGCGTGGTCGAAGCGCAGCGAGGAGATGATCGCCGGGCCGATCGACGGCACGGTGGCGGTCCTCTCCGAGCTGAAATCCGCGGGGGTGCCGTGCTACGCGCTCACCAACATGGAGCGCGAGACGTACCCTCTCCGGCGCGGGCGGTTCGACTTCCTGAGCTGGTTCGACGGCACGGTCGTGTCCGCCTACGAAGGCGTGGCCAAGCCCGACCCGGAGATCTTCGAGTTGCTTCTGGACCGCTTCGACCTCAAAGCAGCGGACACGATGTTCGTCGACGACTCAAACGTCAACGTCACGGCAGCCCGGAGCGTTGGCATGCAGGCCGTCGAGTTCAACTCTCCCGACCAGCTCCGGCGCGAACTGCGGGGCGCCGGGTTGCTCGACGGCGTCAGTCCTCCTCTTCCCAACCCCTAGCGCGCGGGTCCTTGCCCTCGACGAGGTCGAGGAACCGGCGCCACCGGCTCGGCGTGACGCCCGGTTCAACCTGGCGCCAGGCCGGCGCTCCGTGCTCAGGAGGGTGCAACAAGGACACCGCGGCGGCGTCGATTCGCAGATCGGCGCCGTGCTCGTGCAGCGACGCGACCTGATCGGCGGGGACGAACCGCTGGACGTTGCCGGTAGTGATCACGAGCCCGTGGAAGATGTCCTCCGAGAATGCCGCGACCACGTGGTCGACCGTGCCCACCTGCTCGCCACCGGACGCATAGACGGGCACGCCGCTCTCAAGGACCTCATACGCGATCGGCAACCCCTCGTCCATCACCGTCACACTACCGGCATGACGCGCGTTGCGGTGGTCGGTCACGTCGAGTGGGTGGACTTCGTCTCGGTGCCGCACCTCCCGGTCCACGGGAAGATCCTCAATGCCGACAGCGCGTTCGCGTGCGCCGGAGGAGGTGGGGGCGTCGCCGCGTCGATCCTGGCCGAGCTCGGCGCCGAGGTCGACTTCTACTGCGCGCTCGGGCGCGACGCCAACGGCCAGGCGGCGGTGGCGCAACTCGAGGACCGCGGCGTTCGCGTGCACGTCGCCTGGCGCGATGAGCCCACCCGGCGTGCCGTGACTTTCCTGGAGCCGGGCGGCGAGCGCACGATCGTCACGCTCGGTGACCGGCTGCAGCCGGGCGGGTCGGACGAGCTCGATTGGGAGCGCGTCGGCGATGTCGGCAGCGTCTACTTCACCGCGGGCGATGACGAGGCGCTGCGTCAGGCGCACCGTTCGGAGTTCGTCGTCGCGACGCCGCGCGCGAGGGACGTGCTTGAGAGCGAGGGCGCACGCATCTACGCGCTCGTGTTCAGCGAGGGCGACGAGGACGAAAGCGCCTGGGCGCACCGGGTCGCCTCGCACACGCAGCTCCTGGTGGCGACGGAGGGCGCGCACGGCGGGCGCTGGTGGGGCGAGTCCGAAGGCCACTGGGCTGCCGCGCCGCTTCCGGGCCCACCCCGCGACACCTACGGCTGCGGGGACTCGTTCGCGGCCGCGTTCACGCTGGGGCTGGGACGCGGCGGCTCGATCGCCGACGCCGCAAAGCTCGGGGCCGAGGCCGGCGCATTAGCGCTGACGCGTGTCGGCGTCCCCTGACCAACCACCGGCGTCCACCCGAGGCCTCGCCGGCAAAGCCCGCAAAGCCCCTCAAACCCCGATCTCGCGGAACGTGATCTCCCGCTCGCGAGCGCCAACGCCAGGCGCCGGCGCCACCGACCACTCGCCACGACGCCACGCGATCCGCGTCCCGTCGGCGAGACGGCAAGCCGTCCGACCGAGTCGCGGCGAACCCCAAAGGGTCGCCACCAGAGGACGCGAGGACTCGGGAACGTCGCCCAATCCCCGCGCAACGTGCGTCGCGGGGTACGTGACCACGATCGACCCCGCCCGCGCCCACACGGGAATCCGCTCGAGCGGCGCTTCCACCACCGTCTCGCCGCCGCCGCGCACGAGCGTGCCCGACCACGTCTCGATCCACTCTCCTCGCGGTAGCGCCACGTCCCGCTCGCGCCCGTTGTCTTCGAGCACCGGCGCCACCCACAGCGCCGGCCCGTAGCCGTACGCGTCGCCAGCCTCCCACCCACGCGGATCTCCAGGGTCAACAAGGCACAAGGGTCGGATGATCGGGAGCCCGGACCGCGCAGCCGTGACCGCAGAGGCCCGGACATAGGGCACCAATTGCTCGTGCAGGAGAACGTAGGCGCGGTACAGCTCGAGCACGTGCTCGGAGTAGTGCCACGGCTCCTGGGGCATCCGGCCGTGGGCCTGCATCAGCGGGGTGAAGCAACCGAACTGGAGCCAGCGTACGAGCAGCTCAGGCGGGCAGCGCTCGACGAGGCGGTGTCCGAGGTAACCGCCCACGTCGTGCGACCAGTTCGAGAAGCCGCTGCACGCCGCCGACAGCGTCGCGACCACGAGCACGCGCAGCGACCAGAAGTCCGACGCCTGATCGCCCGCCCATGTCGCCCCGACCGCGTGCTGACCGGTCCACCCGCTCCGTCCGAACAGGACCCCCTGGCCATGGTGGACCTCGTCGAGCGCGCGTTGCATGCTGAGCCGGTAGAGGCCGCCGAGCGCCCAAGCCGCGTCGGCGCCGGTTCGCCCGTCCGCGAGCCGCACCTCCTCCGGCAGGTAGTAGCCCTCCCCGTCGTCCGCCTTGATCCCCTCGACTCCGAGCGCGAGCAAGCGCTTAGCCTGCTCGCGCCACCACACCTCGGCGGCGGGGCTCGTGAAATCGAGGGGCGAGCCCGTCCCCATCCACCACTGCGTGACGAACGGCTCGTCGGGCTCGGCCACCGACCCCGACCGCACGAACGCGCCCGCGGCCACGCCAGGGGCGTAGTTCGGCGCCGGCCCGCGGTGGAGCTGCTCGGATTCGGGTTGCGGCGGAATCTGACCGTCGCGCGAGTCCGTGTTGACCCACGGAGTCACCCACACGACCGTGCGCACGCCGTCCGAACGCATCCGGCGGATCAGCTCGGGGCCGTCGGGGAACTGATAGGGGTTGATTTCCCATGTGTTGTATTGCGTGGCCCACGGCGAATCGAGCACGATCGCGTCGACCGGGATGTCGTGACGGCGGAAGCCTTCGTAGTCGTCGAGCACGTCGTCCTGGTGCTCGTAGACGTCTCGGCTCTTCCAGAACCCGTATCCCCACTCGGGCAGGACCGCGGGGAAGCCGGTCAGGCGGCAGAAAGCCCGCAGCCGGGCGGCCGGCGTGGGATCGCATAGGAAGTCCAGCCGGAGCGGCCCAGCGTTGGCGCGTGTCGACGCCGACACGCGGTCGCCGGCGAAGTCGAACCGAATCCCGTTCGAGTCCGACCTGACCCAGACGGCGTAGCCACGACTCGAGACAAACCACGGCACCGGCGCGTAGTCGCCCTGCGGGATGCCGCCGCCGGCAAGGAGGTCGGGAGGGCAGTCGGGGCCTGTGTAGCGACGATCGGCGCCGAGCTGGACGACCCGCCCGACCTGGTCGAACTGCGTGCCGTGTCGTGCGCCGAGGCCGACGAAGTGCTCGTCCGAGCGGCGGCGCCAGTCGGCGGCGACCCGCAGCGGATCGCCGTCCGGCTCGAGCTCGAACGACACCCGATCGTCGACGAGCACGCGGACCTCGAGACGCGCCCTCCGGCCACCGTTCAGCTCGATCGCCATCACCACCCGGTCGCGGGCCAGCCGGCGCACTCGAGCCACGGCCGCGCGCTCGGCCGGCGCCAGCTCCTCGGCTGCGACGACGCCCTCGGTGAGCTGGATGAAGTGGTCGTGGACCGTTCCGTCGGCCACCCAGGCACCCATTGACCGCACCAGCCGGCGGCCGGCGCGTCGAACCGTCAATTCGAACGGTCGCAGCGCGATTTCGACCTGCAACCGGCCGCGCTCCAGCACGACGGTATCGGCGTCACGCACGGCGCGCTGACCCGCAGAAGGCATAGCGGCAAGGTTCTCCCACAACCCCGTGATCCCATGCCGGCGATAACAGAAACGTCACAGGACCTGACCTTGTTCTTCACTAACCCCGTCGTTTGCAGGGTGATCCTGAAACCCATGAACGAACATAGTCGCGCCGACCTGCACGTCCATTCCTCGGCCTCGCAGATTTCGAAGCTCGGCGTCCAGCGGTCGCTACGGATTCCGGAGTGTGCAACCGACCCATTCGAGGTCTACGAGCTCGCCAAGCGCCGCGGGATGGATTTCGTGACGATCACCGATCACGACACGATCGACGGAGCGCTGTCGATCGAGCACATGCCCGACACGTTCATCTCCGAGGAGCTGACCGCTTCGTTCAAGGGCGAGCCCCAGGCCGTGCACGTGCTCTGCTACGGAATCACGCCCGACGATCACGGCTGGCTCCAGGCCAACCGCGACAACGTCGAGGCGTGCGCAGCGTACCTGCACGACCACGAGATCACCGCGGCGCTCGCCCACCCCTTCTACGCCGTCGCGGCGCCGCTCACGGCGCGCCACCGGCGGCACCTGGCCGAGCTGTTCCCGATCTGGGAGACCCGGAACGGGTCACGGGCCAAAGAACTGAATCTGCCGGCGTTCGTGTACATCGAGACTCATGGGGGAACCGCCATTGGTGGGTCCGATGACCACGCCGGAATCGACGTAGGCCGGACGTTCACCGAGACGCCCGGTTGTTGCATCCCGCGCGAGTTCCTCGCGCACATCCGCGCCGGACACGCATCCGCCCACGGGCAGCAGGGCAGCGCCGCCAAGTGGGCACACGCCGCGATGGCGCTCGCGATCCGCTCGCTGGGCGACGGTGAGGCGCCCGCCCGCCCGGACCCCGCAAGCGTTCTGAAGATCGTCGAGCGGGTCATGTGCGAAGGGGATGCGCGGTGCGGAAGCGGGACCGCCGACCTCCAGGCGAACGATGCACTCGCGCTGCTCCGTGCGTGGCTCCTCGCGATGGACCTCGACTTCGACGAGCACAAACTGCTCCACCAGCTCCAGGAGGGCGAGCTCGGCCACGCCGACCTCGACCGCCGCGCCCGCCGCGTTCACGAGCGAAAGCTGGCCGCCGTCGTCCACGACACCGTGGCGGGCCTGGAAAACCGAAAGCTCGACGGCGCCGCCAGCGCGCTCGCGCTGTTCGACGCGTGCATCCCGGCGATCCCGTACGCCGCCGCGTCGGCCTTCCTCGGCCGCGAGAAGGCCAAGCTGGCCCGCACCGACGGAGATCGTCCGCGCGTGGCGCTCGTCGCCGACGGGATCGGGTCGATGCACGGCGTCACCCACACGCTTCAGCAGATCCGCGCCCACGGCGTCCGCGGTTTCGACGTGGAGGTCATCGGCACCGACTGCGACGTCGATCGCCGGCTCAGCGCGGTCGCCGAGATCGACGTCCCCTTCTACCCCGGACTTCAGATCGGCGTCCCGACCGTCCCCGCGATCGTCGACGCGCTCGCCGAGGGGCGCTACGACATCGTCCACGTGTGCTCGCCCGGTCCCGCCGGGATCGGCGCCTGGCTGGTGGCACGCGTGCTCGAGCTCCCGCGAGTCGGCAGCTACCACACCGAGCTCGCGGCCTACGCGGCGCTCCGTACCGGGCAGGCGGAGTTCGAGATGCTCGGGAACATGGGGCTCAGCATGTTCTACGGGGCGTGTGACGTCGTGCTCTCGCCGAGCCGGGCGACGGACGAGCGCCTGAACGGGCTGGGCATCCCCGACGAGCGAATCCGGCGCTGGGATCGCGGAGTCGACCTGAAGCGGTTCGATCCGGCGCACCGTGACGAGGGCCTCCTGCGGGGCGAGGTCAACGTCCTTTACGCCGGACGCCTCAGCAAGGAGAAGGGAGTCGATCTGCTCGCCGATGCGTTCCTTGAGGCCCACCGCCGCGATCCGCGCCTGCACCTCTCGCTGGCGGGGGGCGGCCCTGAGGAGGACCTGCTCCGCGCCCGGCTCGGCGACCACGCGACATTCCTCGGGTGGCTTACCGGAGACGACCTCGCCCGCGCCTACTCGTCTGCCGACGCGCTCCTGTTTGCGAGCTCCACCGAGACGTTCGGTCAGGTGGTGCTCGAAGCGCAGGCAAGCGGGCTGCCGGTGGTCGCGGTCGACCGCGGCGGGCCCGCATGCCTGATCGAGCATGGTGAGACAGGGCTGCTCGCGCCCCCAGACGTCAATGCTCTCGCAGACGCTGTGCTGTCAATGACCGGTACTCCGCTTCTATCCGAGCGCATAAGTCGCGCCGCGATGGCGGCGGTGCGGGGACGCAGCTGGGAGGCTGCGCTTGACCGGCTCGCCGCCGCCTATCGCATTGCGCTTTCCGCGCACGGTGATCACCGGCTCGTGCGTGGCGTCGCATAGCGGTCCGTCGACGGATCAATAGGAGCCGTAGACATATCCGTAGCCGTTGCCATAGCCGGCGTAGCCGCCCTGGCCGTAGCCGTAGCCGTAGCCGCCGTCACCGTAGCCGCCATAGCCACCGGAGCTGTAGCCGCCACCACCGTAGCCGCCCGGGTAGCCGCCGTAGCCGTAGCCGCCGTCACCGTAGCCGCCGTTGCCATCGCCACCGGACGATCCACTCGTCTGTGAGGACGAGGATCCGGCGCCGTTCTGGGACCAGCTCACCGAGAACGATGAGCCGCCCGACGACAGCGTCGAGGGCGTCGCGCCCGCGGTGCTGCCGCCTGATCCGTAGCTGACGTCGTACGAACCGCCTGACCCGAGCGCGATCGGCTGCGCCGACCAGTCCGAGTCAGAGATTGGGCCGGTGTGGCCGTTCGCGGTCGCCGTTGCGTTGGAGAAATCGACCGTGCCGAAGTCAGACAGCGGCAGCGGAGTGCAGTCGCCCGAGCCGTCGCACTGCGACGGCGCCTCGGCGACCCACTCGGCACTCGATGTGTCCGGGTTGGGCGACTGAACCGTCTGCGAGAACGACTGGCCCGTGGTCTCGTCCTTCAGCGAGAACGAGGTGCTCGAGCCGCTCACGCCGACGCTGGCCGAGATGTGGTCGCCCGGATGGATCGTGAGGTTCAGCTGGACCGGCGCGGAGGGCACGAGCTCATACCAGGCGTAGTACTGCGTCCCGTTGCCGGTGCAGTTGCCCTCGGTCCCGATCTGCTCGAGCGACGTCGATGAACCGTCGCCGAGCGACGACGACCCGTCCGACGACGACTGTCCATCGTCACCCCCGATGCCCACCCAGAAGGCGGCATCATCCTGCCCCGAGCTACAAGTCGACGTCGGCTGGACCCAGCTGCCGGAGACGTTCGAGAACTGAGTGCTCCCGTCCGAACTCCCGGCCACGTATCCAGCCCAGTTAGAGCTCACCTGAGCATCCGAGGCGGACGTCGCAGCGCCTGCGGAGCCGGCCGACACGCCCAGGAGCGCGGCGCCCGCGGTGAGTGTTGTCAAAGCCATGCGTAATTTCATGGGCTTCACTCTCGTCCGCAGGAGTAAGAGCGTCTGACGAGCTCACGAAGAGCTGTTTATGTAGTTGAGAAGAGCTCGATATGAGCGCGCTAAGCGGAGCGGGCGCGCTCCCCCAGCCCGAGGTCGTCGTCCGCATCCGGCACCGGTTCGAGCTGGTGCGTGGCGACCGACGTGCAGCCGCCGCCGCTGTCCTTGGCCGCGTACAGCGCAACGTCGGAGCGCTGCAGCAGCTCGGGCAGCTCCTCCTTGCGGTCCCACACGGCGATCCCGGCCGAGAAGCCCTCGCTTTCGGGGGTCGAGTCGCGCAGGCGGTCGATCGCGGTGAGCGATCCGGTCAGCGTCGAGTTCGTCAGCAGCGCCACGAACTCGTCGCCGCCCAGCCGCGCGACGACGTCGCCCGCCCGGAGCGTGGCCCGGATGCGCTCGGCGGTGTCGCGCAGCGCGCGGTCGCCCTCCGTGTGACCGAGTTCGTCGTTGAGCTCCTTGAAGTTGTCCAGGTCGAGCGTGACCAGCGTGATCGGATTTCCGCTCCGCGCCGCCCGGGCCAACTCACGGGGCGCGTTGTACCGCCACCCGCGCCGGTTCAGCAGGCCGGTCAGGTCGTCGACGACGGCCTCGTGCGCAAACCGCTGGGCAAGCGTCGCCAGCTCCCCGGTGACCGACCGCAGCGACCCCGCCACCGCGGTCCCGACGAGCGTGAGCAGCGCGGCATGGCCCCAGCTGCGCGGATACGCCGGCGCGCCGATCAGCACCATCGGGAGCGCGCAGCACGCCGCGAGCACGACCATGCCCGCGACCAGTTCGATGTCGGTCGCCTCGAGCCCGAACCACACCATCGCGACGATCACCAGCACCGAGAAGCCGGACGCCGCGCCGCCGGTGTAGGCCTGCATCAGCGTCAGCGCCGGGATCAGCCCGAACGCCGCCGCCCAGAACGTGAACCGGCGCCGGCGTGGCACGAGCGCGACCACCAGCGAGGCGGCGCAGGCCGACACCGCGCCGACAAAGAACACCGGGTGGTGCCCATACCGATCGGTGCCGGAGGCGATCGTCACCGGCAGGACCGTGCCGATGATGGCGAACACCATTAGCCGCAGCTTGCCGTGCGGACGCAAAGACCTGGATCCCATTCAGTCTTCGAATCGGCGGCCGGTGAAGAAACTTGAGTAGCTATGACCAGGTTTGATCCGGTCCTTCCGGCCAGTTTCACGGAGCCAGAGCCCCTGACAGGACCAGATCGGTCCACGGCGAACCCTGTCGGCATGAGCACGGGCCGGCTCGAGGCGTTCTCCGACGGCGTGATCGCGGTCGCGATCACGCTGCTCGTTCTCAACATCGGGGTGCCCTCGTTCGCGGAGACCAGGCACCACGGGCTCGCGCACGCGCTCTGGCGTAACTGGCCCGTGTACGCGGCGTTCCTCACGTCGTTTCTGACAATCGGGATCATCTGGATCAACCACCACGTGGCGATCCGGCGCCTGCGCGAGCCCGATCACACGATCCTGTTCCTCAACCTGCTGCTGCTGATGAGCATTGCGGTGCTGCCGTTCTCGACCAGCTTGATGGCCACCTACCTCAAGCAGAGCCAGGGCCAGCACCTGGCCGCGGCGATCTACAGCGGGGCACTCCTGGTGATGGCCCTGTGCTTCGCCGCGCTGAACCGGCACATCCTGCTCGTCAAGCCCCACCGGCTTCGGGAGGAGCTGTCCTTGGAGCGCCGGCGGCAGATCTTCTATCGCAGCTTCACCGGCGTTATCCCGTACGCGATCGCGACCGCGCTGGCTCTGGTCTCGCCGTACGTCACGGTGGCGATCTGCTCCGCGCTCGCCGTGTTCTACGCGCTCCCGATCAGCAGCGGCGGCTCAGAACCGGCGGGATGAGAACGGCTTACGGGGCAATTCGCCGCGATGCGCCACGCGCTGCGGAACTCACCCCGGCGGATTCCGCCACCATGCGCCGAGCACGCGGCGCCAGTTGTCCCACGCGATCGCCGACACGTCGCTCTCGCTGAACCCGGCAGAGCTGAGCGCGTCGAGCAGCTTCGGCGTCCCCGCCACGTCGCCGAGCGGCGCCGGGATCGTGGCCCCGTCGTAGTCGGAGCCGAGCGCCACATGCGCCACGCCAATCCGATCGGCGACGTACCGTGCATGCCGGGCGATCAGCGACAAAGGCGTGTTGGGGTCATCGGCGAAATCGGGCCGCAGGAACGACACCGCGAACACGATCCCGACCAACCCGCCGGAGTCGCGGATCGCATCGAGCTGGGCGTCCAGCAGGTTCCGCGAGGTCGGGCACAGCGCGTGCACGCCCGAGTGGGAGGCGACCACAGGACCGACGTCCAGCCGGGCCACGTCCCAGAACCCGGCCTCGTTCAGATGGCTGACGTCGATCACGATCCCGAGCTCTCCGCACCGGCGCACGAGCGCGCGGCCGGCGTCGGTGAGCCCGGGTCCGGTGTCCGGGGACGAGGGCGAGATGAACGGCACCCCGTGCGCGAACGCGTTCGGCCGGCTCCACACCGGCCCGATCGACCGAAGCCCCGCGGAGTACCAGAGGTCGAGCGACTCGAGCCCGGGGTCGATCGCCTCGGCGCCCTCCAAATGGAGCACCGCCACCGGCGGTCCGTCGAGATCGTCCACAGCGCGATCCAAATCCGCGCCACAACGGGCGACCCGCACCGCACCCGCCCGCTCGAGCGCTAATAGCCGTCCCGCAGCCGCGCTCGCGTCGGCCGCCGCCACCGCGTGCTCCACCGGCGGAGCGGATTCGAACTCGATCACTCCGTCGTCACGCGGCACCTGGACCTCGCGCGCGCCCCCGTCCGAGCGCGTGAACACGGCAAAGATCGCGCCACGCACGCCGCCGGCGCGCATCCGCGGCAGGTCGAGGTGCCCGCCGTCGCGCCCGGACGCGATCAGCGCATGATCCTCGCGCGTCAACGCGTCGTTGTGCCCGTCGAAAACGGCTACCACGGCGCTAGTCGGACACCCTGACGGGCAGGTCGACCGCGGGCAGGCCGTCGATGCTGACCGCGTTCTTCTCGCGCTGGTAGTCGAGCAGGCCCTCGTCACCACCGACGCGGAGCTTCTTCGCTGCCCACAGGTCAGCATGCGGTCGCTGCCCTTCGTGCTTCATCAGCGGGACGCCGTAGCCGCACGCGTCGGCGACGCGCAGGACCTCGACCAGCATGATCGCGCGCCGCGCCTCGGGGATCGACGGTTGGGCGAAGCCGCACAACTCCATCAGCTCGGTGAACCGGTCATCCGAGGCCGGAACCACTTCGCCCTGGCCGTGCAGCCGCAGAATCCGGGGCGGCCCCTCGAACGCGCACAGCATGATTACGATGCGCCCGTTCTCGCGGACGTGGGCGATCGTCTCGGCGCCGCTCCCGATCATGTCGAGATAGGCCACGCTCGTCGGCGTGAGCACCTTCAGCGTGTCGATCGGCCCCTTCGGCGAGACGTTCACGTGGCCGTCCGCATCGAGCGGCGCGGTCCCCACGAAGAACATCGGCTGCCGATAGATCCAGCGCTCGAGCTGCTCGTCGATCTCGTCGAAGATCTTTCCCATCCCCCTAGCTTACGGGTCCACCCCATTAGGATCCGGCGCGTGGCCACAACCGCCTCCACCGCGCTCGAGCGTGACCTCAAAGCGCTTCTCGGCGACGGCGCGGTCCTTCCCGGCGACACGCGCGCGTACCTCACGGACGCCACCGAGAGCCGCAATCTACGCGGCAGAGCCGACGCGATCGCCCTCCCAAAGAACGCGCAACAGGTCGCGCAGACCGTGGCCTGGTGCTACGACCACGACGTCGCGATCATCCCCCGTGGCGGGGGCACAGGCTTCACCGGTGGCGCCGTCCCGCTCGATGGCGGAGTTGTTGTGAGCCTCGAGAACCTGAAAAGAATCAGGCATCTCGATCCCGGTATGTGGCGTGCCGCGGCCGAGGCGGGCATGGTCACCGCCGACCTGCGCCGCCGCGCCCGCGAGAACGGGCTGCTCTACCCGCCCGACCCCGGCTCGCACGAGCAGTCGCAGCTCGGCGGCAACATCGCGACCAACGCCGGCGGGCCGCACGCGTTCAAGTACGGCGTCACCGGCGCCTGGATCACCGGCCTCGAGTTCGTGCTCGCGCCGGGCGAGCTCGTGGGGGTCGGAGGACCGATCCGCAAGGACGTCGCGGGCTACGACCTCAAGTCGCTGATGATCGGCTCCGAAGGCACGCTCGGGATCGTGACCGCGGCCTGGGTCAAGCTGATCCCAGCGCCCGAGGCGGCGCTGCCGCTCGCCGCGTTCTACCCGGATACCGCGACCGGCTGTGCCGCGATCGAAGCGGCGTTCGCCAGCGGCGTGGTCCCGGCGGCGATCGAGTACCTCGACGAGGGCACGATCGAGGCGACCCGCGGCGCGTTCCTGGTCGACATCCCCGCAGACGCGAGGTTCATGGTGATCGTCGACGCCGACGGCAGCGCCGACGAGGCGGCGCACGTCCGCAACGAGCTCACCGAAGTCCTGAGCGAGGACGCGGTGCTCCTCCACGCCCCCACCGCCACCAAGGAGATCAACGCGCTGTGGCGCTGGCGCGACGGCGCCTCGATCGCCGTCACCGCCCAGCGCGGCGGCAAGGTCTCGGAGGACATCGTCGTCCCGGTCGACCGCCTCGAACGAGCGATCGACGCGACCATCGAAATCGGGCGCCGGCACAACCTGCCGGCGTGCAGCTGGGGCCACGCCGGCGACGGCAACCTGCACTCGACGTTCATGATCGACCTCGACGACCCGGCCGAGCTCGAACGCGCCGAGCACGCCGCCGAGGACCTGTTCGCGCTCGCCGTTGAACTGGGCGGGTCGGTGTCCGGCGAGCACGGGATCGGCTCGGTCAAGAACGGTCAGCTCGCAGCCCAGTGGCAGCCCGCGGCGGTCGCGATGCACGAGGCGATCAAGCGCACGTTCGATCCCAAGGGTCTCCTGAATCCGGGCAAAAAGGTGGCGCGAGCCGGTTAGCCCAGGTGGTGACGGTGCGCCACCGCCGCCGCCTGCGTCCGGCTCTTGACCCCAAGCTTCGCCAGGATCCGCGACACGTGCACGCTGGCGGTCTTCTCGGCCATGAACAGCGCCGCGCCGATCTGCCGGTTGGTCGCGCCCTCGGCGACCAGCGCCAGCACCTGGCGCTCGCGCGCGGTCAAGCCGAACGGGTCCTCGCCGGCGTCGCCGTTCGATCCGGCAGCCCCGCCCGAGCCCGCGCCCGAACCCGTGCCGGACCCGGCGTCGTCAGCCAGCTCCAGCCGGGCCCGCTGCGCCAGCGCGACCAGTTCGTCCTCGAGCCATCGCGCACCGAGCTTCCGCGCCTCCGCGAGCGCGGTTTCAACACACGAGCACCCAGCGGCGCGGTCGCCCGCCTCGACGTACGCCTCGGTCGCCCGCCACAGCGAGTACACGCGCACGTAGGGCCTCCCCATCGTCTCCCACTCGCGCGCCGCCGTGATCCACAGCTTCGGGTCGCTGCGACCGCGGGCGCGGGCCAGCTCCGCGGCGCCGACCGCCTGCCAGGCGCGCTCGACCGGTCCACCCTCGGACGCGGCTGCGCGCAGTCGCTGCATGTGGATCCGCGCCCGCGACACCGCGTCGCGCTCGTCCGCCTTCTCACGCAGATCGCGAGCCCGCTCGGCGATGTCCGCCTCGACGCGCATTCCCGCCGCGGTCACGCGCGCGATCCGCATCACGTCGTCGGTGCACAGCTCCATCCGATCGAGCGCATAGGTGACCGCGGCGCGGGCTCCGGCGAGGTCGCGTCGGCGGCGGCGCAGCTCGGCCAGCAACGCGCCGTAGGCCCCGATCCATTGCGGCTCGGACGACCTTGCGACGAGCGGCTCGAGCTCCTCGAGGCACTCGGCCGCCGTCTCCTCGTCTCCGACCCCGAGCGCCAGCTCGGCCTCGCGCAGATGGCGGAAGATCAGCTGCCGGCCGACGAGCGGAAGCCCCGACGGGACGAGGTGCTCGCGCGCGGACGCCCAGTCGCCCGCTTCGAACGCGAGGTCGGAAACGGTCAGCGACATCCAGTCGTGCGCGCGCAGACGCCCCGACACCGCGGCCATTCCCTCCTTGGCCGTCTCGAGCGCCTGTGACGTGCGCCCGGCGAGGCTCAGCGTGTCGGCGAGGTTCGAGTACGCCGTTCCCATCCCGTCGACGTCGTCGTCCTCCCGGGCGATGTCGATCGCCCGCCGCAGCGACTCGATGCCCCCGTCGATCGACCCGGTGACGATCCCGGCCATCCCGAGCGTGTTCAGCACCTCGCTCTCCGAGCGCCGGTCGCCCGCGGCGATCGCCGTGTCAAGCGCCTCCCGGCCCTCCTTCAGAGCCTCGCGGTAGCGGCCGCGCAGGTAGCGCACCCGCGAGGTCCAGACCAGGATCGTGGCGCGTTCGCGACTGATGTCGTCCGCGGGCAGCATCGACAGCGCCCGCTCGGCGGTCTCGACCGCCTCGCTGCCGCGGTTGAGCGCCCACTGACTCCGCGACAGCCGCGCGAGCAGGTCGGCGTAGCGCCGGGGGTCGCTGTCGGGGTCGAGCTCCTTGAGCGCGCGCTGGAGCAGCACATCCGCGCGCCCGCGATCGCCGGCGATGCTATGCGCGGCTGCCGCGATCCCAAGCAGCTCGACGTGGTCGAGCGGGATCATCTCGTCCGCGTCCGGAACGCGCGGCCACAGGTCGAGTGCGCGCTCGGCGAGGTCGGCGGCGTCGCCGTACGCGTGCACCTCACGCGCAGCGAGCGCCGCCTGGACGGTGGCGCGGAGCGCAGCCGGCTGATCTCCGGCGGTCGCATAGTGGCGGGCGATCGCAGAGGCCAGCTCGACGCCCTGGTCGTTCTCGTAATCGGCGCGGTCCTCGAAAGCGCGCGCGAGCGCGAGGTGAAGCTCGCTCCGTTCTCCGGGCAGCAGGTCGTCGTACAGAGCCTCGCGTAGCAGCGCGTGGCGGAAGCTCAGGCGGGTGGGCTCGCACGCCACCAGCACCTGCTCCGATACCGCCTCGCGCAGCGCTACGTGCAGTGCTTCAGGCTCAATCCCACTCACCTCGGCGATCATCGGCTCGTCGAGCGCGCGGCCGGCGGCGATCACGCGGGCCGCCGACTGCGCGTCGGGCGACAACCGCTCGATCCGCAGCATGAACGCATCACGGAGGCTCTGCGGGGCCGCTCCCCGTCCGTCGACCCCGGCCGCGAGCAACTCCTCGCTGTACAGCGGATTGCCTTCGCTGCGCTCGAACAGCCGCTGCACAAGCTTCTCGCTCGGAGCCTCTCCGAGGATGTCCGCGAGCACCTCGGCGAGCTCCTCGCGGTCGAATGGCTCGAGTCCGATCCGGCGCGCATGCTCCAGCCGGTCGAGCTCTGAGAGCAGCGTCCTGAACGGGTGCCGGCGATGGAGCTCGTCGGTGCGGTAGCTCAGCAGCAGCACCACACGCTCCCGGCGGAGGCTGCGCGCGAGGAAATCGACGAACGTGCGCGTCGAGCGGTCGCCCCAGTGCAGGTCCTCGAGCACGAGGACGACCGGGCGCTCCTCGCTCAGAACGTCGAGCAACTCGAGCAGGGCCTCGAACAGGCGCACCTGCGCGGACGGGTCGTTCACGTCTGATGCCCCGCTCTCCTCGTCGAGCCCGGGGAGTAGCGCGGCCAGCTGAGCGCGGCTCCCGCGTCCGAGCGCGTCGAGCGCCGGATGGCGAGCCCGTACCAGCGGCCGCAGGGCGCCGATGACCGGCGCGTAGGGGAGCTCACCGTCCGCCTCCTCGACGGCCTCCCCGCGGAGCACGAGCGCGTCGCCCGCGGTCGCGCGGCGCTCGAACTCCCGAATCAGTCGTGTCTTGCCGACGCCGGAGTCACCGCTCAGCAGCACCACGACCGGGGATTCGCCCGCCGCTTCACGTAAGGCGAGCTCCAGCTCCGCGAGTTCCCCGGTGCGACCGACGAAGTGACTTGATGTGACCCTCGCGCGCACGCGAGAAGTATCGCGAGAAGCGTCGACGGCCTGCGCGGTGGTCGTCGCCGGCGACCTCGGCGACCCGCCGTTGTTCGGTAGCGAGGCGCCGCGCGTCCTCGATGTGCTCTGAGGCGAGGGCTTGTGAGATGGAGGGATGCATTGCTCGTTCCTCTCGATCGAATCCTGCTTTTCCACTGCGATCAGGATGAACTGAGACGCTGCGTCTGACATCGGGAGAACGCAGCCAGTTAGGCCTACGCACCCCTTACTCCACCCCGCCGACCCCTTACTCGCCCAACGTGACCGGTCCCCGCGGAGCCCGGCCCCACACAGACCTACGTCGAAGGGCGCTCGTCGCCCGCGCTGTGCGGACTCGCGTCCGACCGGGTGGCGCTGACGACTTCCGCTGCGGTCACGTTCTGGGGGTGGTGGCAGGCAGCGACGTGACCGTTCGCGTACTCGGTCAGCTGCGGCTCGACCGCCGAGCAGATCTCGGTCGCGTGCGGGCAGCGCGTGTGGAAGCGGCACCCCGCCGGCGGGTTGATCGGGTTCGGCGGCTCCCCCGTGATCGTCGTGCGCCGCCGCGAACGGTTCTCGTTCGGGTCGGGGATCGGAATCGCCCCGAGCAGCGCGGAGGTGTACGGGTGGATCGGCTTGGTGTAAAGCTCCTCGGCCGGCGAGATCTCCATCAGCTTGCCGAGGTACATCACGATGATCCGGTCCGACACGTGGCGGACCACGCCGAGATCGTGCGCCACGAACACGTACGAGAGGTGGAGGTCGTCCTGAATCTCCTCGAGCAGGTTGATCACCTGGGCCTGGATCGACACGTCGAGCGCCGACACCGGCTCGTCCAGCAGGATCAGCTTGGGCTCGACCGCGAGCGCCCGAGCGATCCCGATGCGCTGGCGCTGGCCGCCGGAGAACTCGTGCGGGTAGCGGTTCACATGCTCGGGCTGCAGCCCGACCTTGTCGAGCAGGCCGCGGGTCTCGGTCTCGAACTTGTTCCTGGGCACGCCCCGGATCTTGAGCGGGGTGGCGAGAATCTGGCTGACCCGCTTGCGCGGGTTGAGCGACGCCTGTGGATCCTGGAAGACCATCTGCATCTCGCGCCGGATCGGCGCGAGCTCTTTGCGGTCGGCGTGCGTGATGTCGGTGCCGCGGAACCGGATCGCGCCGTCGGTGGCGTCCACCAACCGGACCAGCGTCCGGATCAGCGTCGTCTTGCCGCATCCCGACTCGCCGACGATCCCGAGCGTCTCGCCTTCGTGAAGTGCAAAGGTAACGTCGTCGACCGCGTGCACGTGGCCGACCGTGCGGGTGACGACCGCCCCCGATTTGACCGGGAACAGGACCCGCACGTGCTCCACCTCGAGCAGCGGCGCGCGGTCAGCAGCGCCGGCTCCGTTGGTCTGCGGCTCGACCTCGACGCTCACGAGATCACCGTCTCCCGGCTGGCGAGCCCGATCTGGTCGCCGACCTGGCGGAGCTTGCGCTTCTGCTCGGGCTCGAGCCAACAGCGATCCAGGTGGGCCGGAGCGTCCGGGAGCCGCGCCGCGAGATCGGGCACCTCGGTGCAGTGCGCGAACGCGTGCGGGCAGCGGGGGCGGAAGTGGCAACCCTTCGGCGGTCGCAGGAGCGACGGTGGCATGCCGGGGATCGCCGGCAGCCGCTGCGACCGGTCGCGGTCGACCCGGGCGATCGAGCCGAGCAGCCCCCAGGTGTAGGGATGCTGGGGGTCGTAGAAGATCTCGTCGAGCGTCCCGTGCTCCACCACCCGCCCCGCGTACATGACCACGATCCGGTCGGCGATGTCGGCGACCACGCCGAGGTCGTGGGTGACGAGGATGACCGCCGCCCCCGTGTCTTCCCGCAGCGTGCGCAGCTCGTCGAGGATCTGCGCCTGGATCGTGACGTCGAGCGCGGTCGTGGGCTCGTCCGCGAGCAACAGCTTCGGCGAGTTCGACAGCGCCATCGCGATCATCACCCGCTGACGCATGCCGCCCGAGAACTCATGCGGGTAGGAGCGCAGGCGATCGCCCGCCCTCGGGATCCCCACCTTCTCCATCAATTCAGCGGCTCGGTCGAGCGCCTGTGCCTTGGAGATGTTCTTGTCGTGGACCCGGATCTGCTCGACGATCTGGTCGCCCACCCGGTAGACCGGGTCGAGCGAGCTCATCGGGTCCTGAAAGACCATCGCGATGCCGGCGCCGCGCACCTTGCGCAAATCGTCCTCTGAGGCGGTGATGAGGTCGCGGCCATCGAACATCGCGTGGCCCTCGAACTGGGCGTTGGGCCCGCGCGTCAGCCCCATCAGCGTCATCGCGGTCACGGACTTACCCGACCCGGACTCGCCGACGACGGCCAGGACCTCGCCCGAGTCGATCCCGAACGACACGCCGTCGACCGCCTGTACGACGCCGTCCTCGGTGCGGAACGAGACCTTTAGATCCTGCACCTCGAGTAGGCGGCCGTCCGTGGACGCGCCTCCGGAGCCGTCCGCGCTCACAGGCGAATCCGCGGGTCGAGATACGCGTAGAGGACGTCGACGACGCCGCCGATCAGCACCACCACGAACGCTCCGAACAACGTGATCACGAGCACCGGCGGGATGTCGAGCGCCTCCACGGACTGGGCAGCGTACTGACCGACGCCGTGCAGGTTGAAGACGGTCTCGGTGAGGATCGCGCCGCCTCCAATGACCGCGGCGAAGTCGAGCCCGAACAGGGCGATGATCGGGATCAGGCTGTTGCGGAGCACATGGCGGGTCATCACCTGACGCTCGGTAAGTCCCTTGGCCTTCGCCGTCCGCACGTAGTCGTCGTTGATCGTGTCGAGGATCGTCGAACGCAGCACGCGCGAGTACACCCCGATGAACAGCACCGACAGCGCGAACCACGGCATCAGCATGTGCACGAACCATTGCCACGGGTCCTGCTGGATCGGAACGTAATCTCCAGCGGGCAGGATGCCCCACTTGTCGCCGAGGTAGTAGGACATCACGGCGCCGAGGAAGAACACCGGCATCGAGACGCCGATCATCGACAGCACTGTCAGCGAGCGATCGAGCCAGCGGCCGGCGCGCCAGGCGCTCAGCACGCCGAACAGGATCCCCATCGACAGCCAGATGATCCCCGCGCCGATCGCCAGCGACAAGGTCACCGGCAGGAGTATCCAGATCTCGTGCACGACGTTTATCTGCTGGGTGTAGGAGATGACCTGGCCCGTGAAGATCAGCTTCATCGTCTTCAGGTACTGGACGTAGATGGGCTTGTCGAAGCCCCACTGCTGGTTGATGTGCTCGATCGTCGCGGGGGTTGGGAAGCGTCCTGCGAGCCGGACAGCGGGATTCGGGATCGCCTGGAAGATCAGGAACGTGAGGACCGAGATCGCGAACAGCACCCCGACCATCGACGCCAGGCGGCGGACGACGAAACGGCCCATCAGCGCTCGATTCGGATCTTCGCGCGCGGGTCGAGCGCGTCACGCACGCCGTCGCCGAACACGTTGATGCCCAGCACGCAGAGGACGAGCATGATCCCCGGGACCAGCATCGTGTGCACCGCGGCGGGGAGCAGGTTGATCCCGTCGCTGATCATCGTTCCCCACGACGCGCTCGGCGGGCGCACGCCGGCGCCGAGGAACGACAGACCCGCCTCGGTCAGGATCGCGTTGGCCATGATCAGCGGGATGAACACGATGATCGTCGAGGCGACGTTGGGCAGGATCTCGCTGAACATGATCCGCATATGCCCGAGGCCCTGCTGGCGCGCAGCGTCGATGAACTCGCGCTCGCGCAGAGTGATGATCTGGCCGCGGACCGCCTTCCCGACATAAGGGATGAAGATCAGCCCGATGATGAGCGCGGGGATCTGGGTCGAGTTGCCGCTTAACGTGACGAACCCGAGATCCAAGCCGCTGATCGCCAGCACCACGCCGAGCGCGATGCCCAGCAGGTAAATCGGGTAGGCCCAGATCAGCTCGAAGGCACGGGATATGAGCCCGTCGAGAGGACCGCGGAAGTATCCGGCGAGCAGCGCCAGCAGCGTCGCGAACACGATCGTGATCAGCGTCGCCTCCGCGCCGATCTGCAGCGAGGTGCGCCCGCCGTAGAGCAGGCGGACGGCGACGTCACGGCCGACGTTGTCAGCGCCGAGGAAGTAGTGGGCATGCCACGTTGGCCCGATCGGCAACCCGAACGAGTTGAGCGCCGTGTCAACGTTTTCTTGGTTCGGGCCGGTGTGCGCGATGTCGTTCGCGTACACAGGCGCGAGCAGGCACAGGATCACGATCGCGAGGAACAGCCCGCCGAACGCAAGCGCCACCCTGTTCCGCCTGAGCCGGCGCCAGGCGAGCTTGTACGGGCCGATGCCAGGCGGGAGCTCCTCGCCGTCGTCCGACGGCCATCCTTCGTGCGGCAGCGACTCTTCTATAACCGACGCCGGTGTGGACCCTGTAGCACTCATACCGCGTAAAGACTAATTCTTCTGTCATCCAATGCGAGCGGGCCGGGGCGCGTCACCGCGCCCCGGCCCACAGCGCCTTTACTTGAACTGCAACGAGCTGAAGTCGTTGCCCTCGAGCGGGCTGAACACCAGCGCGCCGAAGTTGACCCGGGTGGAGACGAACTCCGGCGAGGACAGGTAGCCGTAAGGCACCACGTACGCCTTCTGCGTCACGTAGGTGTCGAGCGCCTGCCACTGGGACGCCACGGTCGCGATCTGCGCGGCCGGGACCGGGTACAGCGAGTCCAGCGTCTTCTGGATGTGCGGGTCGTTGACTTCCTCGTAGTTCGAGTTCCCGACGGGAACGATCGCCCGGCCGTCCACCAGATTCTGGTAGAAGTCGGTCGGGTTCGGGAAGTCCTGCTGCCAGTCGGCGAAGCCGGTCTGCGGATGGTTCTTGAGCGTCTCGATCGTCGAGAAGTAATCCGCATCGGCGATCGTCTTGAGCGTCGCCTTGAACCCAATCGCGTTGAGCGTGGCGGCGTAGTTCTCCGCCCACTCGAGTCGCGGCTGGCGGTTCTCGGCCCACACCGTGACCGCCTGGCCGGCCATGCCGGACTGCTGGACCAGTTGCTTGGCCTTCGCCACGTCGGGCGACGAGTTCGGGTCGATGCCATACGGGCACGGCCCGGTCGGGTGCCCCGTCATCTGCGGCGGGAGCAGGTAGCAGCCGGGCACGAGCGCGCCGCTTCCGAGGCGAGCGAGCGCCGGCCGGTCGACCGCGATCTGAACGGCCTCGCGGGCGAGCTGGCTGGAGAACGGCTTCTCGGTGACGTTCAGGAAGAAGTAGAACGTCTTGTTCGTCTGGATCGCCTTGAACCGGCTGGTCAGCCCGCTGACCTGCTGGATCAGCGCCGGCGGGATCGTGTCGCCCCAGTCGAACACGTCGGCCGTGTTGTTGAGGACGTCCGAGGCCTCGGTCGTCGTGTTCGACTCGATCTTCACTTCGACGTTCACGTGTCCGGCGGGAATCCCCGGGATCGCCTGTGCCGCGTAGTTCGGGTTCTTAACCAGCTCGAACGACACGTTCGGCACGACGTTCTTGATCACGTACGGGCCGAGCCCGACCGGCGGGGTGTTCGGCTCGGGCTTCATCGGCGTGGTCGCCGGCAGGTAGCTGACGCCCGGTACCGCGAGCACGTCGAGGAACGCGCCGTACGGCGAGACCAGATGGATCGTGGTCTGGCCGGTGGCGTCGTTCGTCGTAATGCCCGAGATCGTCTTGGCCTTGCCCGTCGAGTACGCGGACGCCCCCTGGATCGTGCTCGTCAGGAAGCTCGCCGCGCTCCAGCCGAGCTTCAGGTCCCGCTCGATCGCGAACGTGAGGTCAGACGCCTTCACTGGTGAGCCGTCCGAATACGTCAGCCCCTTGCGGATCGTGAACGTGTACGTCTTGCCGCCGTTGCTGACGGTCGGCATCGTGGTGGCGACCGCGGGAATGATCTGCGTGCCGGCCGTGCCGGACGCGTGCGCGAACGAGTACGGGCCGAGATACGTCAGCCAGTGAACCTCGCCGCCCTGGGTGGTGAAGTCGATCGACGGATCGAGCGACTGCGGGAACGTCCCCGCCACCACCGTGGCCATGCCTGAATTGCTGCTTGTCGATGACGACGACGAGCTCGTCGTCCCCGACGAGGCCGCTGCCGTTGACGAGGTCGCGGTCGAGCTCGAGTTCGAGCTACCGCACGCCGCCAGCGCGATCACGACCGCGAGCGCGAGCACGCTCGCTGCGATCGGTCTGGTGAGCTTTTTCATGCTGCCTCCTCCTCAGAAGGTCGTTTCTACGCGCAGAAATGTATTCGGAGATGGAACTTCGCGCAGGGTTCCTAATCAAGCCGCAACACGGTAGCCGCATCCGATCGGTCCTCGTGTGCCGCGCGAGCGCCTTCCGCACGAGCGAGCCAGGCCAGCCAGGCCATCCCCTGGCCCTCGACTCGCTCGAGGTCGACCCCGGTGAGCTCGGAGATGCGGGCGATCCGGTCGCGCAGCGTGTTGCGGTGGACGTGCAGAGCGGCGGCGACCCGGCCCTTTGCGAAGTTGTTTTTGATTAATGAATTCAGGGTGCTGACGAGCTCGGGGTGATCGCCATCGAGCGGACTGTAGATGCGAGCGCGGAGCTGACTCGCGAGCCGGGGCGAGCGGCTCAGCAGTAGCTCGGGCAGGTAGTCGCCGGCGTCGATCTCGCCCGAGCGCCCGTGGGCGGCCGCGAGTTCCACCGCGCCTCGCAGCTCCTCGAGCGCATGGCCTCGCTCGCCGCCGATCGCCGGCGGTGACCCCGCGATGATCGCGTTCCCGTCGAGCGCGATCGCGGTCCAGGGCGCTCTCAGGTTCGACAGCCCGATCACACGCCGCCCCTCCGCCGCCGCGAGCGCGTGCCGGCGCCGCAACCGGGCCGCCAACTCCGCGTGGTGCTGCGCCGAGCGCCCCGGGATCGCGATCACGAACGGCCTCGCTGCCCGCTCGATCCGGAAGCCGATCCACTCTGCCAGACGCTGGTCCTCGGTCAGCGGCGCCTCGTCGGCGGCGATCCGCCGGAGCAGGTCGCCGGCCGCGATCTCCTCCGCGGTCGGTGCGCTTTTCTTCGCGGCGGATTCGTAGACCTCGGAGTAGATCCGGGAGACGCGATCGACGTACTCGAACAGCAGGTCGGCGATCTCCACCAGAGCCGGCCGCTCGGCGTCGGTGGCGGCCTCGACCATCGCCCGCCACGCGAACCTGGCTCCGCGTCGGAAGCTCGCGGCGATCATGTCCGCCGGGAACCCCTCGGCGACTCGCGCCCGGGCGTGCTCGCGGAACACGGCGATCTCGTCCTCGCCGGGCGATTCTCCGCCGGCAAGCCAGCGGATCGCCAGGTCGAGGTTCCAGCGCACCCAGGTCCGGACGTCGTCGCGTCGGGCGTGAAGTTGCTCGAACGCCGGCTGGTCCCAGAAGCTGTCGAGCACACGGTCGGTGAACAGCTCGAGGTCGGCCCGCCCGACGATCCGGCGGAGCACCTCTCCCTGAGACAGCACCTCCATCCGGCCAAGTATGACCCCGGAATGTGCATTTGCACAGTCACGATGCTCCAGAAACGTGCCTGTTGACGGTGTCGCGAGCTCGCCGGCCGGGCACGATTGGTGGTGTGGCTTCCGGTTCCAGGTCCGGCGGCCCGATTGGCAGGGAGGCTTCCGGTTCCAGGTCCGGCGGCCCGATTGGCAGGGAGGCTTCCGGTTCCAGGTCCGGAAGCCCCGGCGGGATCGAGATGACTCAGAGATTCTCGGCAGGGATCCTCATGGCGTTCGGCGTGCTCGCTACGGTGCACGCCGGACCCGCCGTTGCGAAACCGCCGACCACCTTCAATCCGGTGGTCGAGGCGCAGAACTTCTCGATCACCCAGTCGAACGGGTGCGCCGGCGACATCCGCCTGAACAACTGGGCGGCGAACGGCTACGGGCTGGTTCGCCCGGTCCTGTTCACCGCGCGCGACGGCGCCACGATCTCGGGCCACGTGTGGGCGACGGTCGCCGGGCCGGCCAAGCGGCCGGGGATCGTGATCACCGACGGCTCGGTCCAGGCCGACGAGAAGATGTACTGGTACGCCGCCCAGGCGCTGGCCAAGGCCGGCTACGTAGTGCTGACCTTCGACCCGCAGGGTCAGGGACAGTCGGATACGTTCGGGCAGTCGCCCGACGAGGACGAGGGGGTTCCGGCCCAGACCAGCGGGACGCCGTTCTACGACGGCACCGAGGACGCGATCAACTTCTTCCTCTCGACTCCGTCGCATCCATATGAGCCGGCGCCCAGTTGCACCACCGGCACGAGCCATGCGGCTAAGCAGAACTCTCGCGTGGCGGCTGGTTTGGACGCGGGCTTTGATCCCTTCTGGAAGCTGCTCGATCCTTCCGAGATCGGCCTCGCCGGCCACTCGTACGGCGCCGCCGGCGTGTCGTACATCGGCCAGCGGGACCCGCGCGTGAAGGCAATCGTGGCGTGGGACAACCTCGGCGGCCCCGGTCCCGATGATTCGCCCGGCCCCGGCGCGGCTCCCGGCGCCCGTTCGCAGACGATCGGCGAGTCGGCGTGTCCCGCCGATCCGGCGGACCGCACCACCGTGCCGATCACCAAGCCGGCGCTCGGAATGTCCGCGGACTACGGCCTCCCGCCGGTGCCCAACACGTCGCTGCCCAACCCCGAGGGCAAGTCGACGTGGTCGCTGAACTACTCATCAGCCGGAGTGGACACGGGAGAGATCGTGATCCGCGGCGGCTCGCATCTCGACTTCAGTTTCATCCCCAACCAGGCATTCGGCGCGTCCCTGCGGGGGCCGGACCTGATCGCCTGGTACACGACCGCGTGGTTTAACAAGTACCTCAAGCACTCGCCGGACGCCGACGCCGAGTTGCTCACGCAGCGCTGGCGCGACGACCCGATCGAGGCGTCGATCGACCCCAACCAGGACGGCAACGCGTTCTCGTTCTATTACTACTCGCGGCTCGACATCCACCTGTCGAACGGCCAGCGGTGGGATTGCGAGGACCTCCGAGACGGCTGCCCGGGCATGGTCCCCGAGAGCGACGACGGGTTCCCGGGCACGTACTCGTACCTGGCGCTCGACACGAGCCCGGACAAGGGCTAGTCGACCGTCAAGACCGCCTTGCCGTTGACGCGCCGGTCGAGCAGCGCCTCGATCGCCTGGCCGGCGTCGCTCCAGGACAGCGTCACGTCGATCTGCGGGTCGAGCTTGCCGGCGGCGACCAGGTCGGCCAGTCGTCTCAGGTCGGTGGCGCCGGATTGTGTGTGCTGGAGCTCGGCGAAGATGTACAGCCCGTACAGCTTCGCTCTCGGTGCGCGCGCGAACAACTCACGAGCCGGATAGGAGACCGGCTCGGGGACGGTCGACGCGAAGCTCACGACGGTGCCTCCCGGGGCCACGCGCTGGATCGCCGCGCCGAGCACGCTGGCGCCGACGGCGTCGAGAATCAGGTCATAGGTCGGCCCGTCGAGGTCGATCTGTTCGATGGTCTTGTCCGCCCCGAGTTCTTTTAGCCCTCCGGTGCGGCGCGCGAGCGCGGTGACATGGGCACCGGCGAGCTTCGCAAGCTGAATCGCGAACCGCCCGACCCCGCCGCTCGCGCCGGTCACGAGCACGGGCTTGCCGAGCAGGAAGCCACCGACCTCGAGCGCCCGGAGCGCGGTCAGCCCCGCCACCGGGAGTGCGGCCGCCTGCGCGAACGACACGTCGTCGGGCAGTTCGGCCAGCCACTCGGTGCCGACGGCGGCAAGCTCGGCCCACGCGCCGCTCGGCACCAGGCCGACGACGCGCGCGCCGGCCTGCGGGCCGCTGCGGTCGGCGGCTTGCTGCTTGACCACGCCGGCGAGGTCCCAGCCGGTGACCGTGCCTGGCTCCATCGACTCGAGCCGGCGGGTCTCGCCGCGGTTCAGACTGATCGCCTTGACCTCGACGAGCGCCTCGTGGTGTTCGGGCCTCGGATCGGACACTTCCGCGAGTTCGGCGAACGGCGAAGAGGCCTTGGAGACGAGCGCTCGCATCGCCGCGCAAAGGCTACTTGGATGTATGTTGCGCGCGTGATCCGGCTGTCCGCGCTTACCGCTGGTCTTGCGTGTGCGGCGGCGCTGGTGCTCGCCACCGCGGCCCCCGCCAGCGCCGACCTGCACGTCTCCTGGATGCGCGGCGCGACCTCGTCGGGCACGCCGGCGCGCTACGACCGGGTCGGAGTGATCAAGGTCGGGTCGCCGCGCGCGCGGAACGTCCTCGTGCTCGAGCCCGGTACATCCGCCGGGGCGGCCTATTTCGTCCCCCTCGCGCAGTGGATCGTGTCCCGGGCACCGCGGTGGCAGGTGTGGTCGGTCGAGCGCCGCGAGAACCTGCTCGAGGACCAGTCGATGCTGAACCTCGCCAAGGCGGGCCTCGCGACCTCGACCCAGCTGTTCGACTACTACCTCGGCTGGCTCGACCCGGCGCTTGACGTTCAGACGCACATCGCATTGATTCCGAATGCGAGCGTCGCGTTCGCCAAGCGATGGGGCATGAGCGTCGCGGTCGGCGACCTGCGCCGCGTGATCGAGGCCGCACGCAGGCTGGGCGGCAGGGTCGTGCTCGGCGGCCACTCGCTCGGTGGCGCGGTCGTGACCGCCTACGCCACGTGGGACTTCGACGGCGTCGCCGGCGCCCGCGACCTCGCAGGGTTGGTGTACATCGACGGCGGCAGTCTGCCGGTGGTCAGCGCCACCACCGCCCGCTCCGAGTTGCGCGGGCTCGATTCATCCGGGACCTCCCCGTGGCTAACGTTCGGCGGCATCCCGGCCCCGTTCGCCGGCCTGTTCAGCGCCACCGGCGCCGCCGCCGCGCTGATCGACCCCGACTCCGCGTCGCTCGGCCAATCGTCAGGGCTATTGAGCGCGTTCCATTTGTCCCCGTCGGTTCCCGTCACGAACCTGGCCCAGTTCGGCTACGCGCTCAACGTCGGCACCTCGCCGATGGCCCTGCTCGCCGCCCAGGCGCACCTCGGGCGCGGCATCTCGCCCGTCGGCCCGCTCCACGGTTGGGACGGCGCCGGCGCACTCACCCCGATCACCCGGTTCGCGACGATGTTCTCGGGACTCGGGGTCGACGACGCCGACGGGACCGAGTGGTACTTCCCGGACCGCCTGACAGTCGATTCCGGCGCGGTGGGGAACGGTCTGTCGAACCCAGCGGGGCGCGTGCTCGGCGTCGACGCCACGATGGGCCGCCGCCTGCCTCGCAGTCTGCTCATATACGCGTTCGGGGCACGACTCGGAGGCGCCGGCGTGCTCCTCGACGCGCAAGCGCTGGCCGCCCAGTCGGGGATCCCGGCGTCGAACCTCCTCCTGATCAACCGCGCGAGCACCTATGCCCACAACGACCCCGCCGGCGCCTACCCGCATAACGCGTTCTTCGCCGGGCTGATGCGGTTCCTGGCGCGCCTGGCGCGCCAGCTGCCACACCTCGTCAGGCGTGCTGGATAAGGCCCCAATGTGGGGCCTTATCCAGCACACGTCATCTAGAAGCCCGGCCGCGGCAACGGCCCCGATCTCGAACAGCAGGTTGACCACGTATCGGAGGATCCAGATCGGGATCGACAGGATCTCCCGAAAGAAGGTCTTCAATCGGCTGTAACGAGGCAGCGGCCCCGCGAAGTGCATACGGACCGGATATGACGGGTCGTCACTCCCGCTGAACGACGGATACGGGTCACACAGCAGCCCCGCATATGCGTTCGTCAACGAGGTCAGCCTCGTGAACCGCGCGACGAACTTGTACAGGCCGGCGGGAAAGCGACCGGTGATTACGATCGCGAACCACGCAACGATGATCGCGAGGTATGCGGCGAGACCGTAGAAGACCAGCCAGATCGCGAGCGGAATGACGAGGATCAACCTGAAAAAGGCGGTCATTGAGTCGGCCACCACGGGTGTCGTCCCCCGCCCGCCGAGGTGTCGCCGGTGTCTATGGTGTGAACACGGACGAGTGACACGGCGAGCCGCCGCACACGTCGGTTACTGCGCCGTTCGGCTCGAGGAAGTCGGAGATCTGCTGCTGGTCCGCGGGCGTGTTCCGCGGGTTCTGGTGCGGATCGATGTTCGTCGGGCCGGCGGTCGGCGGGATGTTCCCGACCGGTGGCGCCTGGACGCGCCCGGGGCCGCTGTCCCAGATCTCGATCTGGGAACCGCGGAACGGATAGTGGCGGATCGTCGGGATGCCATAGAACAGGTTGCGGTCGCGGGAGCGGTCGGGATCGAGTGCCGGCTGGTACGCCGAGACACCGATCGTCCGCGCCTCGGCCGCGCCCGCATACATGCTCACCTGGAAGTCGCCGTACGCGATCTGCATCAGCACCTGGTGCGTCGGCGTGTCCGGCAGCGGGTGCGAGGTCATGTACGGCGCGTAACCGTCCGGGTCGGCTCGGTCCCACAACTGATCGAGCAGGTCGAGGATCACCGGATACATCGACGGATCCCGGTAGTAGATCCCGAGGAACTGGCTGAACGACGTGAAGTCTGTGCTCCGCGCAAGCAGCAGGTTGCCGTAGTCCATTCCGGTGACGCCGAGCACCGCGCGCCTGACGTCCGGGGACACGGCCAGTGTCACTCCTCCCATGATCCCACCCTGCGAGTTGCCGTTGTAGTACAGGTGCGAGGTGTCAAGCACCGAGCGGCCGCCCACCTGGAAGTCCGGGTTGGCAGCGAACCCGTGCGCGTCGATCATCAGCCGCCCGAGAAACAGCGTGTTCAGCACCGCCTGCTGGAGGCGGTCGACGATCACTCCGAACAGGTTGAGGTTCCCGACGACATTGGCCGCGAACGGCTCGTCCTCGTCGGTCAGGCCCCACCAGTCGGTCCCGCAGAAGACCATGTTGTGCTGCGTGGCCAGGGCTTCGACCCACGGGTCCTCGACCTCGGTGTAGTCACCGAACAAACCGTGACCGTAGAGCGACGCACGCGCCGGCGACGGGTTGCCGGCGCTGCTCGGGATGATGCACTCAAACGGGGCGACGGCGACGTTCCCGCGGATCTGTGTCGGGGGCGCGTCGGGCTTGGACGAGCTGTAGTGGAACCCGGACGTCGCGGTGTTACCGCAGTGGATCAGGTAGCAGGGAACCTCGAACGTCCCCACGACCGCGCGCAACTGCGCCGACAGCGTCTTCGTCGAGGTGATCGTGAAACTCGGGGCGCGGCCGGCGGCCTTGCCGTCGGCGAGCTGGCGGTCACCGAGGCTGGCGAACGCGCCGTTGCGGATCGAGAGGAGGCGACCGGTCTGATTCTGCCGCGAGCCCACGGTGAAGTCCCAGGCCTCGTACAGATTCGATCGGCGCACGCCCGCGCGCGCGAGCGCCGCGAAGATGCGCGCGTACCGGGCGCGCTGCGAGGCCTCGCCCGACGGCAGCCGGCCGTTGTCGCGTAGCCGCTCGAACCACTTCGGCGCGGGGATCAGGTGACCCGTCGCGGTCCTCAGGGTGCGCAGGGCGACCACGTACGTGTGCCCGTCGAGGAAGGCCTTGGCGCCGTGGATCAGCAGGTCCGTCGTATCCGGCGTGGTGGCGTTCGCATCCAGCTCTGACCAGATCAGCTGCCGGCGCCCGGTCTGCTCGTCGACGATCACGATCGGCTGGTTCCGCCCCAGCGACTTGGCCATGTCGAGCAGGCCGGCCGCGCCCGTTCGAGCGAACGCGGCGGCGTTGTCGAGCCCCGTCACGTGGACGATCGCGGCCGACCCCGGGCTGAAGCCGTCCGCGCGGTCGTACGGAGCAACGCTCACCCGCTGCCCGCTCGAGTTGATCGGCATCGCACCCGCGGGCAGGTTGACGCGGAGCCCGGTCTGGCTCGTCGGGTCGAGCCGTGTGAACAGGTTGTTCGGGAACGGCAGCAGGCATGGGCGACCCGAGAATGGCTGGCAGTCCGCGGCCGGATCGCTGCCGGCGGCTCGAGCGCGCGCTGGTCTGGCCGTGGCCACGGAACCGGCAATCGTCAGTCCACTCACGAATAGGGCCAGAACAAACCAACAAATGCGAGTCACCACAAGCTCTCCCTCCTCAGACCGGCGGGCACCCTACTACCTTGGAAGGGCACCCATGCCCGATCGCAACGGACAGACAGCCGAACTCGGCGCCGGCATCAGCCGGCCGATGGTCCTGCTGCTCGCGTTCACGTGTGGTGCGGCAGTCGCGAACCTGTACTACGCCCAGCCGCTGCTACACACGATCGCCCACGCGTTTTCGGTCTCGAACAGTTCCGCGGGGCTGCTCGTCACCGTCACCCAGGCCGGCTACGTGATCGGGCTGGCGCTGCTCGTCCCGCTTGGCGACTTGCTTGAGCGCCGCCGGCTGATCGCCGTGACGCTGCTGGTCGCGGCCGCCAGCCTGGGGCTGGCTGCCGCCGCGCCGGGCTTCGCGGTGTTCGCGCTCGCGGTCGCGCTCCTCGGCGTGACCGCGGTCGTCGCCCAGATCATCGTCGCGATGTCCTCCTCGCTCGCCGGCGAGCGCGAGCGCGGAAGTGTGGTCGGCACCGTGATGAGCGGTCTCTTGATCGGCATCCTTGTCGCCCGCACGATCAGCGGCATCGTCGCCCAACTGCTGGGATGGCGCGTGATCTTCGTGCTCGCCGCGGTCGCGATGGTGCTGCTCTCGGCGGTGCTGCGCTTCGCCCTTGCGCGCGTCCCGGCGACCGAACGACTGCAGTATCCGGCGCTGCTCAGAACCGTTCTCCACCTGATCCGCGACGAGCCGCTTCTCCGCCAGCGGATGCTCCTCGGCGCCACGGCGTTCGGGTGCTTCAGCGTGCTGTGGACGTCGGTCGCGTTCCTGCTCTCGGGCGCCCCCTACCACTACGGCAACGCGGTGATCGGCCTGTTCGGGCTCGCCGGGCTCGCGGGGGCGATGGCGGCGCCGGTCGCAGGCCGGCTGTCCGACCGGGGGCGCGGTCGCGAGGCGATGAGCGCTGCGATCGTCCTACTGCTGCTGAGCTGGGGGGTGCTCGCGTTCGGCAAGACCTCGGTGGTGGCGCTGATCGTCGGGATCGTGGTGCTCGACCTCGGCGCCCAGGCGATGCACATCTCCAACCAGAGCGCGGTCTACTCGCTCCACGGACAGGCCCGGAGCCGGCTGACGACCGCGTACATGGTCGCCTACTTCAGCGGGGGCGTGGCGTTGTCAGCGGCCACCTCGGCGTTGTATTCGAGCGGCGGATGGGAGGCGGTGTGCGCGCTCGGCGCCGGGACGGCCGCGGTCGGGCTGATCAGCTGGCTGGTCACCGAGCGCGTGATGACCGGGCGCCTCCCGATCGGCGCGGACAGCGCCGCATGATGGTTCGCCCGCGGCTCGTCGCCTCCGACCTCGACGGCACGCTGCTCACCTCAGACGGGTCGGTCGACGAGCGCTCGCGCCGCGCGCTCGCGGTCGCCGAGTCGGCCGGCGCTGTCGTCGTGTTCTGCACCGCTCGCCCGCCGCTGCGACTGAAGGCTCTGGCCGAGGCGACCGACCATCGCGGCGTGGCGGTGTGCGCCAACGGCGCGGTCGTATACGACCTCCACACCGAATCGGTGCTCGAAGCCACCACGCTCGACCCGGCGATAGCGCTGGAGCTCGTCGACCTGCTCCGGGCCGAGATGCCGGGCGGTGCTTGGGCGGTGGAGCACGCCGCCGGATTCGGACATGAGCCTGACTACGTCCCGCGCTGGGCCGTGCCCGACGACACCAGGATCGCCGCCATCGAGGCGCTCGTCGAGCAGCCGGCGCTCAAGCTGATGCTCCGCCACTCCGAGCTCTCCGCCGACGAGCTGTTGAAGCGCGCGCGGGAGGTCTGCGGCCACCTCGCCGAGTTCAGCCACTCGAACGTCGCCGACACCCTGCTCGAGATCAGCGCGGCCGGGGTCAGCAAGGCCACGGCACTCGCCCGGTTGTGCGACGAGCGTGGCATCGACAGCAGGCAGGTGATCGCTTTCGGCGACATGCCGAACGACCTGCCGATGCTCGCGTGGGCCGGCCACGGGGTGGCGGTCGCGAACGCACATCCCGAGGTGATCGCCGCGGCGGACGAGGTCACGGCGTCGAATGACGACGGCGGCGTCGCGCGCGTGCTCGAGCGCCTTTTCGGCCTCGGCTGAGGCGCGTGTCCGGCCTCAGCTGACGGTTCGGTTCGTCAGCGGCACGTACCGCCGGCACGGCTCGCTGCGCAGTCCCGGGCATGGTGGCAGCCCCGTCGGAACCTCAATGCCCGGCACCACCGGGAGGATCAGCTGCGACGGCATCGACCGCGAGTGGGCGAGCCGCACGGTCGCGCGGCCCGCGGGCGTCAGATCGGAGAACGCCCACGTCGGCTGATCGCCGCCCGGGGCCGAGATCGTGATCCGGATCCGCGACCCCGCCCGGTAGACGTGGCCCTCGTAATACAAAGGCACGACCACCTCGGTGAACCTTCCGCGAGCCAGCGGCCTCACGTCGGCCTTCCGCTCGCTCAGCAGTGGCTCGAGCAGCGTGCTCCGCGGCGAGAGCTTACGCTCGCTCGCGTCGAGCCATCCGCTCTGCACGAATGTCTCATTGCCGTCCGGCCGGACCTCGGAGACCGTCACCTGGAGATCGACGTCCGGCGTCGAGGCCTCGATCCAGGCGTGAAGCGCCCCCGCGCCGACGACCACCAGGTTTTGAGGGAGCGGCGCGGTCAGGTATGACAGCGCCGTCCCGGACGGATTCTGGGTCCAGTGATAGCTCGGCGAGGTGCCCCACAGGCCACCGGGTCCGGTGTTGCCGGTGAAGTCGGTAAGCGGCCGAGCCCTGGGAGACCAGTTGAACACGTCCACGCCGCCCGACCCCGGCGGAGGCCCCTGCAGGCTGCCACCTGAGCCCAGGTACCACGCCTTGGCGGCCGTCCCGGGCAGCGGGAACCGCGCAAACGACTGCTCGAACGCGGCCACCGGGGCGCCCGGCGTCGAGCCGCCGGCGCCGTTGTCGAACAGGATGCGGATTGCAGGCACAGCCTCGAACGCCGCCAGCGCGGCGGCGTAGTCGGGCTCGTTCTCGATCGGGTCCGCCGGAAACGTGACCCCGCTGATCCCCATCGCGGTCTGGTACAGCAGCGGCGCGAACTCCCGCAAGCTCGGAGTCAGATCGGGCATCCGCTGGGCGACGAACAGTGACAGGAAGTCATACCAGCGCACCGCGGTGGCGGGGTCGAGTGAGTCGATGTGGGCGCCGTCGGTGAATGTGAACCACTTGAGTCGCGTGCCGGTGAAGTGCTCGGCGAGCTCGGGGCAGTGACCCCCGGTCTGCTCGTCGGTCCACTGACACGCGAGGAACACGGGCACGTGGATCTTGTGCACGAACGTGTCGGGGTTCAGTGGGTTCGCGAACGACGGGACGTAGTACCGGTTCGCGCTGACCTCGGCAACCTCGTTGACAGCCTCGGGGTGAAGCACCTGATTGGCCCGGCACGTCCTATCGCCACCGCGGATCCGCGCGAGCGCCCACGCCTCTCCGTGGCCCGCGGAAGCGGGCTCGGCGTCGAAGTCGCGCGCCTGCGCGAAGGGCACGCCGAATCCGGTGTTGAGGATCCCGCCGGGATACAGCGTCGTCGCGGAGTCATCGATCACCGATAGCGGCGCGATCGCCGCGAGGTCGGGCGGATCGATGGCGCCCACGAACAACTGGCTGATCCCGCCGTAGGAGATCCCGATCATCCCCACCTTGTGGTGCAGCACCCACGGCTGGTGCGCCACGGTCTCGATCACGTCGTAACCGTCGAGGCTCTGGAGCGGCTCGAAGAAGCTGAACGCGCCCCCCGAGCACCCCGTCCCGCGCATGTTCACGTCGACGACCGCGAACCCGAGCAGCGTGGCCACGGGGCTGATCCCGTTCTCCGCGCCGGCCGGGTCGGCGTAGCCGTATCCGGAATACTCGATCAGCGTCGGGTACGGCCCGGGGCCGCCGGGCAGGCGAACATCGATCGCGAGCTTGGTGCCGTCGCGCGTCGTCAGGTAGCCGTAGCCCGAACTCGGGATGCGCTGTTCGTAGATCTTCGTGCTCGGTGGCGCGGACCGGTCCGGCATCACGGTCACCGCGCGCGAGGCGGCGCCGCCCGCGGCCAGTCGCACCCGGTAGCCCGGCTCCGGGGCAAGTCCGCGAAAGACCATGCCCCCGAGCGGCCCCGCCGGCAGCACCGACACCGTCGTCCCGCGACGGTTCAGCAAGACGACGCGCTTTCCCGCCGGAGCGCCGGTTACGTACACCTGCTGGACGCTCCCGCCGACCGTCAGCCTGGTGGCGGCCGACGCCGTGGCCGCCACCGCCAGGCACACCGCCACGAGCGTCGCCGAGAACAAGGCCCCCCGGAGCCGTTCGCGCATTCCGAACATCTGTGGAGCAGCACCCTACACCGGCGGAAATCGGCCAATCGTTACGCTAGCCTCGTAGCCAACAAACCACTGCAAGAGACAGGGATCTCTGTGGGGTTGGGGCGAACCGACGAAAAGGACTTCAATGAGCGGCTGCGGCTGCTCGTGGTGGACGTGACCGCGGACCGGGCCGCGGCGCTCGCCGAACGGCTCAGACAAAGAGCCGGCACGCATACCGACGTGCTCGTCCGGGACACCGTCCCGCGCGTCCGGCGCACGCTGCGCGACCACGAGATCGCCTGCGTCGTGCTCCACATTCCGGCCGGCGACGACGACGCACCCGCAGCGCTCGAGGCTGTCCTGTCGAGCGCCCCGAACGTCCCGGTCGTCGTCCTCGCTGACACGGACGATCAGTTGACCGCCCTCCGGGCGATCCGCGACGGAGTCCAGGACTTCCTGATCGACGCGGCCACGGACCCGGATGCGCTCGACCGCGCGATCCGGTACGCGATCGAGCGCAAGCGCGCGGCGGCCCGGCTGGCCCACCAGGCGCTCCACGATCCGCTCACCGGTCTTCCGAACCGCGTGCTCCTGCTCGACCGCCTCAATGTCGCGGTCGGCCGCGCCCGCCGCCACCCCACCTCGCTCGCGCTCCTGTTCCTCGACCTCGACGGCTTCAAGCGGGTCAACGACAGGCTCGGTCACGACGCCGGCGACGACCTGCTCGTCGAGGTGGCGCGCCGCCTGCAGCGGACGCTCCGGCCGGGCGACACCGTGGTCCGTTACGGCGGGGACGAGTTCGTGATCCTGTGCGAGGACCTGCGGGGGCAGCGCGAGGCGCTGCGCGTCGCCGAGCGAGCCCGGGCGGCGATCGCGGAGCCGTTCCTCGTGCACGGCCACGACGTAACGATCCGGGCGAGCGTCGGCCTCGCCCGCGCGCGGCGCGGGCAGACGTACGCGCAGGATCTCGTGCGGGAGGCCGACCTCGCGATGTACCGCGCCAAGCAGCGCGGCAGCGGCGTCGAGCTGTTCGACACCGGGATGAGCATCGAGGCGATGAGCGAACTCGAGACCGAGCACCAGCTCCGCGACGCGATCGACCGGGGGGAGCTGCGCCTGCACTTCCAGCCCGTGCTCACGCTCGAGGAGGACCCGCGGCCGGTCGCCGTCGAGGCGCTCGTCCGCTGGCAGCATCACGAGCGTGGTCTCCTCGGACCCCTCGAGTTCCTGCCGATCGCCGAGGAGACCGGACTGATCGCGCAGATCGACCAGTGGGTCCTGACCGAGGCTTGCCTACAGCTCGGGCGGTGGAGACAAGACGGCGTGGTCGCCGACGAGCTCTGGGTGTCGGTCAATATCTCACCGCGCTCGCTCGGCGCCCCGTCACTGACCGACGCCGTCGATCGCGCGATCGCCGGCGCTCGCCTGCCCCCACGGTGCCTTTCCCTGGAGGTGACCGAGACGAGCGTCGACGAGGAACCGGTCCGCGCCGCCGCCGTGCTCGAGGGACTGAAGCGCCTCGGCGTGAGGCTGTGCCTCGACGATTTCGGCACCGGCTATTCGTCGCTGAGCGCCCTCTCGCAGTACCCGTTCGACGTGGTCAAGCTCGACCGCGCCCTGACGGAGTCGGCAGCCGCCGACGCCAAAGCCGCACGGATGCTCGGCGCGATCCTGGGCGTCGCGAGCGCCGCGGAGTGCAAGGCGATAGCCGAAGGCATCGAGACCGAATCTCAGCTCGAAGTCGTACGGGATCTCGGATGCGACGGCGGTCAGGGGTTCCTGTTCGCCGCGCCGGCGCCCGCCGACCAGATCGCGACCTGGCTCCGCGCCCGCGCCCGCGGGTGAGCACGCTGCCGCCAGCGACCGGTCGCCGCGCAGTAGCGTTCGCAAGCGTGAGCGAGACGGCCCCCACCACGACCACATCGGTGCAGCACACCGACCCCGCCGACCTCGGTGTGCTCGAGGCGGCGGCGCTGCTCCGCGTCGCGTCGTCTGTCGTCGGTTGAGCTGACCGAGGCCTGCCTGCGCCGGATCGATCAGCGAAACGGCGGACCGCCGACGAGCGACGGTGCGCCCGACGCGATCAACGCGTGGACTCGCCTTTACCCCGAGGAAGCGGTCACGCAGGCGCGCGCCGCCGATGAGCGCCGCGCCACGGCCGGCGAGTCGGCCTCGCTCCTGCTCGGAATCCCGATCGGGCTCAAGGATCTGTACGGCGTCGCCGGCCTGCCACTGACCGCGTCGAGCCGCGTGCTCGAGGGCAACCTCGCCGGCGAGGACAGCACCGTGTGGGCACGTCTGTGCGAGCGGGGGATGGTGCTGCTCGGCCACACGCACACGCACGAGTTCGCCGCCGGCGGGACCACCGATCAGGTCGGCAACCCGCACTCGCTGCGCCTGATCGTCGGAGGTTCGAGCGGCGGAAGCGCGGCGGCGCTGGCCGCGCGGATGACGCCGGCCGCGCTCGGCAGCGACACCTGCGGCTCGTTGCGGATCCCGTCGGCTTGCTGCGGGATCTGCGCGATCAAGCCGACCCACGGACGGGTCCCGCTCGACGGGATCGTCCCGCTGGCGCCGACGCTCGACCACCCCGGTCCGATGGCGCGGACGATCGCCGACTGCGCGGCGCTGCTCGCCGGGATGGCCGCCGGCGGCCCTCAGGTCACGCCGCTGATGCCGCCGCCGGCCCCGCTCGACGGCCCGCCCGTCACCGCGCGTTCGGGCGGACGACCGCTGGCCGGCACGACGATCGCGCTCACCGACCGGACGCACGGGATCACGATCGCGCCCGCGGTCGGACGCGGGCTCGAGGAGGCGGCGCGCACGTGTGAGCGACTCGGCGCGCGCATCGTCGAATTGCCGGCGCCGTGGACGTTCGAATGGGACGACCTCAGCTCCGTACTGCTGACCGACGTCTGGGCCTTTCACCGCGACCTGGCCGACCGCCACGACAGGTACCGCCCGGCGATCGCCGAGTTCGTCGAGGCGGCCCGCGATTTCAACGACGCCCAGGCCTACCTCGCCGCCCAGGCCCGCCGAACGGAAGGGACGGCCAGGTGGGAGGACTGGTTCAAGCAAAACGACGTCGACGTGGTGCTCGAGCCGACACTGCCGATCCTCGCCTACGAGCGCGGGCCTGGGTATGACCGCGGGCACGCCGGCGGCGCCGGCGATCCGCTGATCGAGCTGACCGCGCTATGGGACATGACCGGGATGCCGGTGGCGGCGCTACCGGTCAGTTGGAACGTCGGGGTGTCGCTGATCGCCCCGCGCGGCCAAGAGGCGCCACTGATCCAGACCGGGATCGATCTCCAGGAGCACGCGCTCGGGATCCCCGGAGACCCGGTCGGACGGGCCACGCCATGAGCCTGGCCGTTACGGGCGCTTGGCTCGACGGCGAGCCGGTCGGGCTGCGGACCCAGGACAAAATAATCATCGAAATCGGACCCGGGGTGCAGCCCCAGCCTGGGGACGACGTACTCGACGCGCCCGGCGCGATCCTCACAGCGCCGCTGATCAACGGCCACACCCACGCGGCAATGACGCTGTTCCGCGGCTACGGCGACGACCTGCCACTGATGCGCTGGCTCGAGGAGAAGATCTGGCCGATCGAACGAAAGCTCGAGCCCGCGGACGTCTACTGGGGGACGCGGCTCGCGTGCCTCGAAATGATCAGGACCGGGACCGTGCGCTTCTGGGACATGTACTGGCATGCGCCGGCCGCCGCCCGTGCCGTCGCCGATGCGGGGATGCGCGCCACCGTGGCCGCTCCGCTGATCGACATCGACGGCCGGAGCCAGCGGATGCGCGAGGGCGCGATGCGCACGCTCGACGAGCTGTCCGAAGCCCCCGACCGGATCGACGCGGGGCTCGCGCCTCACGCGATCTACACGGTCAGCGAAGACAGCCTGCGGTGGATCGCCGAGCTTGCGGCCGACCGTGGGATCCCGGTTCAGATCCACCTGTCCGAGACCGAGCAGGAGGTGATCGACTGCGTCGCCGCCCACGGCGAGCGGCCGGCGCGCTACCTCGACCGGGTCGGGCTGCTGTCGCCGCGCACCGTTCTCGCCCACGGCGTGTGGCTCGACGACGACGAGCTCGAGCTGATCGCGGAACGGGGCGCAACCGTCGTCACGAACCCGGTCGCGAACCTCAAGCTCGCCGTCGGCGGCGTGTTCCCCTATCCGCGGGCGCGTGCGGCGGGCGTCCGGGTCGGGCTCGGCACCGACGGCCCCGGCTCGAACAACTCGCTCGACCTATTCGCCGACATGAAGGTGCTCGCGCTCGTCCAGAAGCATGCGGCCAAGGACGCCGGCGCGCTCGACGCGGTCGAGACCTGGCACATCGCCACCGGGCAAAGAGCCCCGGCGCTCGGGGCGGCGCAGGCCCTCGCGGTCGGGCAGCCGGCCGACTTTCTGTTGCTCCGCGCCGGCGCGCCCGAGCTCAGCTTCGGCGAGCTGCCCGCCGCGCTCGTGTACGCGGCCTCGGGCGGGGTCGTCGAGACGACCGTCGTCGCCGGTCGGGCGCTGATGCGCAACGGCGAGATCGACGACGCCGAGGAGGTGCTCGCCCAAGCGGTCGAGCGGGCCCGCAGGCTCGGGCTCGCCCCACCGGCCGCATCCCCCCGTCCGCCGCGCGCGGCATCCCCCCATCCGCCACCTGCGCGCACGGCAACGAGCTAGCCTGAACGGCGATCAGCGCATGACCGCCAGCGTCCCAGAGACAGCCGCCGCTCGCCTACGCGCCGCCGCGGTCCCGGCCCGTGGCACGCCGTGCGCGTTGCTGATGTTCGGCGAGCTCGCGCTCAAGGGCCGCCGGCGCTCGAGCTTTGCCGCCGTGCTGGAGCGCAACCTGCGCCGCGCGCTGCGCCGCACCGGTGAGATCGAGCTCCAGCGACGCGGATCAGCGTTCCTGGTCGTCCCGTCCCCGGAGGGACTCGCCGACGCGCTCGAGGTCGCGCTGGAGCTTCCGGGCCTGAGCGTCGTGCAGCCGGCGCTGCGGATCGAGCCCGCGGTCGACCGCGCCGCGACCGCCGCCGTCGAACTGCTGCGTGACCTCGAACCGGGCTCGTTTGCGGTGCGCGCGCGCCGGCGCGACAAGAGCTTCCCGGTCGGCTCGATGGACATCGCGCGCCAGGTCGGCGCGGTCGTCAACGAGCAACTCGGACGCGGCGTCGATCTCTCGCACCCCGCCGTCGAGGTGCACGTCGACGCGCACGCGCGAGAGCTGTTCGTCTCGGTCGACCGGCTGCGGGGAGCGGGTGGCCTGCCGGTCGGCACGAGCGGACGGGCGATGGTGCTGCTATCGGGCGGGATCGACTCCCCCGTCGCCGCCCACCGCATGATGCGGCGCGGTCTGCGCTGCGACTTCGTGCACTTCAGCGGTCAGCCGCTCACCGGGCCCGAATCGGCGTACAAGGCCTACGCGCTGGCTGCCCGGCTGAACCGCTTCCAGGGGCGCTCACGTCTGTTCGTGGTGCCGTTCGGAATCACCCAGAGACTGCTCGCGAGCTCGGGCGCCGGCCGGCTGCAGGTCCTGGCCGGGCGGCGGCTGATGGTCCGCGTCGCGGACGCGCTCGCCCGCCGGGAACAGTGCGAGGCGCTCGTCACCGGCGATTCCCTCGGCCAGGTGGCGAGCCAGACGCTGCGCAACCTCGAGGTGGTCGAGGCCGCGGCGACGCTCCCGCTGCTTCGCCCGCTGATCGATCGCGACAAGTCAGAGATCATCGATGAGGCGCAGCGACTGGGTACGTTCGAGACGTCGATCCTGCCCGACGAGGACTGCTGCACGCTGCTCATGCCAGGCCGGGCGGTAACGTGGACCGACCCAGAGCCGCTGATCGAGCTCGAGCGCCGGGTCGACGTCGAGACCGTCGTCGAGCAGCTACTCGAGCAGGCGCTCGAGATGTGGCCCCGGCTCGAGACGCCGCAGAGCGCGGCGGAGCTCGCCCCGGTGGCCGCCTAGCTCAGGCCGCGAGTGAGTCGGACCCCACCGCCAGGCCGTGCTCGAGCAGGCCGTGGGGGACCTCGTTCAGCATCCGGTCGGGGTGCGGCACGCGCGCGACTGCGAGTGCGTCAAGCGCCGGTCCGAGCGACGGCATCCTGGCGCCGCCGTGAGCGTCGGAGGCGATCACCGCCCGCGGCGCGGTTCTGATCAGCCACAGCGCGGTCGCGCGCACCATTTCGCCGTACAGCCCGGCGACCGACCACGCGTTGATCTGCGCCACGCTGCCGACGGAGAACTCGTGCTCGAGCGTCTCCCATCCGGCATCGGACCACCTGAGCGCGCGCTCGGGATGGGCGACGACGACCGCGAAGCCCCGCGCCCGCAACTCGTCGGCGGCCTCCGTGTAGGCGCGATCGAGACCCGCGAGCGGCGCCTCTAGGAGCAGCCACCGCCTGCCGGGCGGGCCTTGAGCGATGGTCTCCAGTGCCCGTTGCTCGAGGCGCGGGACCATCTCGTGCGCGAGCTCACCTCCGCACAGCACGCGAATCCGGATCCGTCCGGCGGCGAGCTTCCCCTCGACCTCGCGCACTCGTTCGGGTAGCGAGCTGACGTCGGTGACGAACTCGGGGTGCACGTGCGGCGTGGTGACAATCGTCCGCGTGCCCTCCGCCGCGGCCGCGGCCGCAAGGTCGACGCTCTCCTCGATCGACGATGGACCGTCGTCGATCCCCGGCAGCAGATGAAAGTGGAGTTCTGCGTAGCTCATCCACCCCGATGATGGGTCACTCGCCCGGCAAGGCTGTGACGAATTGGTTAAGGGTCTGCGACTGAGTAAGTGGCGGGATCCGACAATTACGAAGCCGCGGACCCTAAGGCTTCGAGCCGCGCAGCAGCCGCTCGGTGACCTCGGCCCAGAGATCGCGAAACGCCTCGGCCGCCCGCCCGCGCGGCGCGAACTCCTCGAGCGGGGCGCGCGCGATCCCCATCCGCTCGACGTCGGCCGCGAGCGGCACCACCGTGTGGAGCATCTCGGGTCGCTCGGCGGTGAATGCCTCCATCACGTCGCGGTGCATGCGCTTGCGCGAGTCGGCCATCGAGAAGAACGGGAGCCGCTGCACGCCATCGCCGGCGACCTGGTCGATGTATTCGAGCGTGCGCGCCGACAGCGTCGCCGGAAGCAGCGGGATCAGCAGTGCATCGGCGGCTTCGAACACGCTCTCGGAGACGAGCGAGATGCTCGGCGGGCAGTCGAGGAACACGTAGTCGTACTCGGGCTCGAGCGGCGACAGGACCCGGCCTAGCCGGCTCGTCGGACGCTTGGTGGCATCGAGATGGAGGTCCATGTGTCGGTAGGAGAAGTCGGCCGGCAGCAGGTCGAGCCGGTCGTAGTCGGTGCCCTTGATGCGAGCCGACGCGTCGCTCTTGCCGCGCACCAACTTCTCCCCGCCGCCCTTCACCTTCGGCTTCACCCGCAGCAGGTACGTGCTCGCCCCCTGTGGGTCGAGATCCCACAGCAGCGTGGTCGCGCCACCACGCGCCGCCAGGTAGGCGAGGTTGACCGCGGCCGAGGTCTTGCCGACTCCACCCTTGATGTTGTAGGTCGCGAGGACCACGGGGGCGCAGAGTCTCCCACGCCTCGGCATAGTCAGGTTTATGGGCAATGCGTTCGTCGCCAACGAGCGGTCCTACGAGGTTCCCGAGCGCCCGGTGCTGGCCGTGTGCGCCGATGGCTGGGACCCTGGCTACGTCGATGACGCGCTCGAGCGCGGGTTGATGCCGCGACTTTCCGAAGTGCTCTCGAACGGCGGCGGGACATACGTGATCGGGCACGCCCAGGTCCCGACCTTCACCAACCCGAACAACGCCGCGATCGTGACCGGGGTCTCGGCGGCGCGCAACGGCATCGCCGGCAACCACTATCGCGACCAGGCGGGACACGAGGTCCAGGTGACCGACCCGAGCTTCCTACGCGCGAGCACGATCCACGCCGCCGCGTACGCCGCCGGGGTGCCGGCGTTGTGCGTGACCGCCAAGGACAAGCTTCGCCGCCTGCTCGCCGACGGCGGCGTGCCGTCGTTCAGCGCCGAGTGCGCGCACGAGCAGACGCTCCCGGACGGAACGCCGCTCCTCCATGTCCTCGGGGCCGGCGCCCGGAACCCCGGCATCTACGACTGGCAGCTGTCTCCGTTCACGATCGACCTCGCGATCGCGATCGCGAAGCGGCTCGGGAGCCTGCTCGTGTACGCGTCGCTGACGGATTTCGTCCAGCACTCGGCCGCCCCCGGCGATGCCCTGTCCGACGCCTTCTACGCCGAGGTCGACGCGGCGCTCGGCCGTGCGCTCGACGCCGGGTTCGTCGTCGGACTGGCCGCCGATCACGGAATGCACGCGAAGACGGCCGCCGACGGCCGCCCCAACGTCCGCTTCCTCGACGACGCCCTCGCCGCCGCCGGCATCGGCGGCGCCCACACCCTGTGCCCGATCACCGACCCTTACGTCGTCCACCACGCGGCGCTCGGCTCGCTGGCCTGGGTCCACCTCGACGATCTCGACGCGCTGGACCGTGCGCGCGGCGTCCTGGCCTCGCTCCCGGGCGTCGAGGGCGTGCTCGACCGGTTCGCCGCGGCCGATGCGTTCGAGCTGCCCGCGGACCGAATCGGCGACCTGGTCGTGCTCGCCGACGAGCGGACCGTCCTCGGCAAGTCGAGCGCGGCGCACGACCTGAGCGCGTTGAACGGGCATCTGCGCTCGCACGGCGGACTGCATGAGCGTGACGTCCCGATCATCGTGTGCGAGCCGCTCGCGCCGGGCTCGGTCGCCGGACGCGAGCTACACAACCGCGACCTCCACGACCTGCTGCTCAATCACCGGGCATGAGAGCCGTGTCCGTGGCATGAGCGCGGTCTCCGCGATCGCCGTCCACTCGCCGTTCAGCGGCGAGCTCGTCGGTTCGGCGCCCGTGTCGTCTTCGGCAGAGGTCGTCGACGCACTCAATCTAGGCGCCGCGTGCATCAGCCCGCTTTCGCGCCACGAGCGGTCGCAACGATCGCGGGAAGGTCGTCGACGCGGTCGTCCCCGGGCTCGACGCCTACCGGGCCGATCTGCGCGAGGTCGTGGTGGCGCGGCTCATCAGCTGAATGGCGCGCCCCCGGCGCGCGTAGACTTACCGCCGGGGTGAGCACCGGAGGAGCGCCAGGCTGTCCGCACTGTGGCACCGACAACGCGGCCGGTGCCAAGTTCTGCACCGAATGCGGGGCGAGTCTGTCGACGACGTGTCCCGCGTGCGGCCACGCCACGATTCCCGGACAGAAGTTCTGCTCGGAGTGCGGCACGGCACTCGCGCCGGGATTGACGCAGCCACGGGAGGCGACGCGGGCATTCGCGAGCGGAGCGTCCTCGGTGGTGGTCCCGCTGCCGCGGCGCGACCCGACGGAGCTACGACGGGTGTCCGTCATGTTCGTCGACCTCGTCGGCTACACCGCGCTGACGGAGTCGTGGGACCCCTCCGACGTGCGCGACATGCTCGGGCACTACTTCGACGCGGCGCGCGGAATCGTCGACCGGTACGGGGGGACGATCGACAAGTTCGTCGGCGATGCGGTGATGGCGGTGTGGGGGACGCCGGTGGCGCGCGACGACGACGCTGCGCGAAGCGTCCGCGCTGGGCTCGAGCTCGTCGAAGCGGTGGCGTCGCTCGGAGGCCGGGTGGGAGCCCCGGACCTCCGCGCCCGCGCGGGCATCGTCACGGGCCAGGCAGCCATGTTGAACCGCGAGGAGGGCGTGGTCGTTGGCGACCGTGTCAACACGGCGGCTCGCATTCAGGGCGCCGCCGACCCCGGAACGGTGTTCGTCGACGACGTCACACGCCAGGTGACCTCGCCCGTGGTCGCGTACGAGGACGCAGGGCGCCACGCACTCAAGGGCAAGTCCGAGCCCCTTCAGCTGTGGCGCGCAGTCGCGATGCTGACGGCCGCGCCCGATGTCGATCGGGACGGCCTTCAGGCCCAGTTCGTCGGCCGCGACGCAGAGCTGCGGCTGATCAAGGAGCTCCTCCACGCCGCCGTCAGCCGCTCGTCGGCGGGGCTCGTCGCCGTCTCGGGCGCCGCCGGCGTCGGCAAGAGCCGCCTGCGCTGGGAGTTGCTCGACTACTTGATGACGCTGCCCGACCGGTTCCTGTGGCATCCCGGCCGCTGCCTCCCCTACGGCGACGGCGTCGCTTACTGGGCGCTCGCCGAGATGGTCCGGCACCGGCTCGGAATCCCGGAGGACGCACCGGTCGAGGAGACCGAGCGGAAGCTGCGCGCCGGCCTGGAGCGCTGGGTCGGCGACCCCGGCGAGCGCGAGTTCGTCTCGGCCCGGCTCGGGGTCCTGCTGGGCGTCGCCGAGGGCGGCGCCGGACGCGAGGAGCTGTTCGCGGGCTGGCGTCTGTTCTTCGAGCGAATGGCCGAGCTCGATCCGGTGGTGATGGTGTTCGAGGACATGCACTGCGCCGACGACGGGTTGCTCGACTTCGTCGAGTACCTCCTCGACTGGTCCGCGCACCACCGAATCTTCATCCTCACGCTGGCCAGACCGGAGTTGTCAGAGCGCCGGCCGGGTTGGGCGGCTCGGCAACGGGGCGCCACCGCGATGTCACTCGAGCCTCTCGGGGAGGGCGCGATGGAGGAGCTGATCGACGCCGTCGCGACGCTGCCGCTGACCGCTAAGCGCAGGATCATCTCGCACGCCGAGGGCGTGCCCCTGTACGCGATCGAGACCGTGCGGGCGCTGGCCGACCGCGGTGTCCTCATCGAGCGCGACGGGGCGCTGGTGCTTGCCGGCGACCTGGGCGAGCTCGACGTTCCGCCGAGCCTCATCTCGCTCCTGGGCGCCCGGCTCGACGCGCTCGGGTCCGACGAGCGCGAGCTCGTCCGCTCGGTGTCCGTGTTCGGCGGCAATTTCCCCCTCGCCGCGGCGCAGGCTCTCTCGGGCATGGCGGAGGGGGACGCCGGGGCGGTCCTGTCCAGCCTCGTGCGCAAGCAGGTGCTGACGGTTCGAGCCGACCCGCACTCGCCCGACCGGGGGCAGTACCGGTTCAACCAGATGCTGCTCCGGACCGTCGCCTACGAGACTCTCTCGAAACGCGAGCGGAAGTCTCGCCACCTCGCCGCGGCGCATTACCTCTCCCATGCCTTCGCCAACGAGGGTGAGGACGTCGCCGAGGTCCTGGCCGCGCACTACCTCCAGGCCTACCGTGCCGCGGCCGATGACTCGGACGCGACCCAGCTCCGCACCGAGGCGATCGCCGCGCTGCGCCGCGGCGCCCAGCGTGCGGCGGCGGTTGGCGCGCCCCAGACCGCCGAGCGCGCATACCGGACCGCGATCGACCTGGCCGCGACCGAGGACGAGCGGGTCGACCTGGTCACGGCGGCCGGGGAGATGGCGCTTGTCGACGGTGGCTACGAAGACTCGCTCGAGCTGTTCGATGATGCTGCCGCCCGGCTTCGAGCGTCTCGGGCGCGAACGCGGGATGCGGCTCGCCTCGGCTCCAGGAGCGGGCACGCACTCCGACGAGTCGGTCGGTCCGGCGAGGCGATCGACATCATGCGCCGCGACCTGGCATCCTGAGCGGCGACTACGCGCGACCCCGACATCAGCGCAGATCAACGTCGAGCTCGGCGTCGCCCTGCTCGTCCTCCGGGCGGCTGTCGCGAGGCCGCAGAACCGCTCGAGCGTGCGCTCGAGCTCGCTCAGGCGCTTGAGCTCCCGCACGTCCTCGCGGGCGCACTGACCTACAAGGCCCAGCTGTGCGTCGCGATTGGACGCGTCGAGCGAGGCGCGCATCCTGTTCGACGGCGCGTCGCGCTCTGCGAGCGGTACGAGCTCACCGACAGGCTGATCGTGGCCCAGCTGAACGGTGGTGATTTCCTGCGGAGGTTCGACTTGCCCGGTGCCGCTCGAGCGCACCAGCGACGCGCTGGCCGCCGGCGCGGCGGCTCGGTAGTCGCTCTACGAGAGCGTCGCGCCGGCAACCTGATGCGCGAGTGGGAGTACGCCGGCGCCTGGGACGATCTCGAGCGGCTCGGCGTTCGAGTTGCTCGATGGCTCTAGCGAGCGGCCCGGCGCGGAGTACCCTCCATCTCGAGCTCGCGCTGCATCGCCGCTCCCGCGGGGACACACAGACCGCGCGCGAGCATCTGGCGGGCATGGACCCCTGGCGCAACTACCGATGCGAATCAGGCACGCTGGACGTACGCCGCGTGCGAGGCCACGATCGCGCTTGCTCGGCCGGCGACTGCCGCGGTGGCGCTCGACCTGCTGTCGGCCACGATGGGCGCGATCATCTCGACCGAAGGACCTCGAGCCAGGCCAGCCGGATCGGATTCCCGTGCGCGATCGAAGCCGCGGTCGCCCTCGGGCGCGACGGCGAGGCCGCCGAGCTGCTGGTGCTGCTAGCGAGCCGTCCGCCCGGATCACGTTCCGCCCTTCCTCCGGGCGCACCTCGCTCGGGGCGAAGGGCTGCTCGCCGCGGCGGAAGCGGACAACGCGACCGCTGAAGCTCGGCTCCGTCGCCGCCAACGACGAGCTCGCGCCCTCGGCTATCCGTACTGGCTCGCCGCGCGCCCAAGCCGATCTGGCGAGCTTGCTGATCGAAGACCAGCGCGCTGCCGAAGCCAAGCTGCTGCTCGACGACATGCGATCGCGCGTCCTGAACGACCTTCGCGCCGCGCCGGCGCTTGGGCGCGCCGAAGACCTGCTGGCCGGCGCTTCCCATTGCGGCCCCAGCCGGCCCGGCCCCTAAACGCTAAAGCGAGGCGAGCAGCTTTTTCCCGTTCGGCACACCCCACCCGCTGACCGCGTCGTAACCCGTCCCTGCGCGGTCATAGCCGAACCCCGGCTGGGGCGAGGTGTTGTTTCCCTGTGTGATGTCGGCGAACGCGGTTGCGCCGCGAGCACGCCCGTCGTTGCCTCGCCTCGTACAGCAGGGGCGCGAGAAACGCCGGCGCTTTCCGCGCGGGCGGCGACGTACGCGGGCCACGAGCGCCGACCAGAGCGGCGCCGCGGCGCTCGTGCCTCCGTTCATCGTCGGCTGGCCGTCGAACATGAGGCTGTAGCCGGGCGAACCGGCGAGCGCCGCGACGTCCGGGCACGACCCGACCGTCGATCGCCGCCGGCGTTGAGCAGACGTAACTTTCGCGGTCCTGCCACTCCGGTCGGGCGAACTTGACGCTTACGCCGCCGCCCGGTCGAACCACCCCGGGGCTGGCTGCGGTCGCCCGGCTTGTTCCACCACGCGACCTCCTCGTCGCCATCGAGCATCGTTCCTCCGACCGCCAGCACGAACGGGCTCGACGCTGGAAAATGCACGTGCGCGCGCTGGTCATGCATCTGGTCGCCCGACCCGTCGTCGCCTGCCGCGACGCATACCGTGATGCCCGCGCAGGGATGCCGCCTCGAGGCGTTGGTTGATCGCATCGATCGCGGCCGCCGACCAGTCGGGCGAGTCCTCCGCCAGACCCCAGCTGACACTCAGGACCGACGGGGCCGGCTCCGCAGCTACGACCCGGTCCAGCAGGTCCACCCAACCTTTTTGGTCGAAAGGTGCGTAATACACACTAAATCCTGGCGTTCGCCACACAGGCTTGCCACGATCTCCACGTCCATCATCAGCTCGTGACTCTCCCCTAAAGCGGGGCCTTGCTGCTCCGCCGACAGGGACGCGATCTGCGCGGGTGTCAGAGGCGCAGCGCCGATTGACACGGTCTCGATCTGGGGCAACGCACGACCGTGCGTCTGGCAGAACGTGCTCACGTCGTCGGGGAAGTAACCGCCCCCGAACTCGGCGATCGCGATCGTCTGGCCGGCGCAATCTCCGTCGGGGAAGCTGTAGCGCTTCTCGAGGTCGGCGGGGCGGAGTGGATCGGGTCCGGGCGGCCCCGGCCGGCGCCCGCTCTGCGCCGCGGCCGCCCGCGCCAGCCGTCGCGCGACCCGGCGCTGATCGAGGCCGAACACGCCGGTGATCAGTCCATCGATGTCTGCCGGGATGCTCAGCCCACCTTCGCGACCGCGGAGTACCCCGTCCTCTCGGTGGCTGTACATCCCGAGGCCCGCATGGAATGCCTCCTCGATTTGAGCGGCGGTACCACTCATGACCAGGCTTCCCGTTGCCGGAAACTCGGCGTCGGCGGCGAGACCGAACCGGCCGAGGACCGTCTTCACCTTCTTGACGTCGGGCGCGAAATGCTCGGGCCGTAGCGCCAGCGTCATCTCGACACTCTCGTCTCGATCGACGTCACCGAGGCGTGCAGCGTCCGGCCTGCGCGCTCGCTCGCTATCCGCCAGCGTCACGTGGGCCCGGCCATCAGCGTTGACTACAAGCCGGGAACCCGCGAGGATGAGGTCTCGACACTTCGAAAGGGGAGACCATGAGCCGGACTGTATTCGACTGTGCCCGCGTGCCCGGCGACACCTGCTCGGTGCAGATGATCGGTGAGCGGGACGATGTGCTGGCCGCCGCGAAGCAACATCTCGTGTCGGCCCACGGCCACGACGCCGAGCCAACCTCGATCAGAACGTGACGACCATCGTCGACAGCCACCAGCAGCAGACGCCCTACTCCACCTGGATCTAGCGCCGCCGCCGCCGCCCGCGATCATCACCCGCCCGTCCTGCGGAAACCGCGCCGCCGCCCCGTCCCGCGGGCCGGCGCCTGATCCGTTACATCGGGTACTGCCGTGGCAGCGACTGGACCGTGATCCAGCGCAGCTCGGTGAACTCCTCGAGCGCGGCCCGCCCACCGAACCGCCCGAAGCCGCTCGCCTTCGCACCGCCGAACGGCATCTGCCGCTCGTCGTGCACGGTCGTGTCGTTGACGTGGCAGATGCCACTCTCGATCCGCTGAGCCAATTCGAGTGCCGCCGGCACGTTCTCCGAGAACACCGCCGCCGACAGGCCGTACTCGGTGTCCTTGGCCACCTCGACGGCGGCGTCCGGACCATCGACCGAACGCGCCAAAGCTCGCGGCCGCGGCGGCGCGATCGAGGTCGGCGTCGGCGAGCACGACCATCGGCGCCTTGCCTCCAACGCACGGCCCGTGCATCAGGACCAGCGCACGGGGCGCGAGCTCTTAGAGGCTGCGCCTCAGAACGAGACCTCGTCGACGAAGCACCACGACCAACTGTCGCCCGGCATCGCCGAGCTCATGATCGCGTGGCCCGTCGCCTTGTAGTGCTTGGTGGCGTGCGTGCCCGGCGAGGAATCGCAGCACCCGATGTGTCCGCATACCCGGCAGGCCCGCAGCGCGACCCATGTCTGGCCGGTCGCCAGACACTCCTCGCAGCCCTCGACGTTCTCCGGTACCTCGACCTGTATCTGGTCGACGTGGGCGCATTCGGCCATCGGTGGTTCTCCTCTCGGATCGGATCCCTACTTCTCGTTGCAGACCATCTCAAAGTCGGCCCCGGATCGCACGAAATCCGATCGGCGGTCGCCGCGAGCAGCGCCGCCACAGATTGCCGCCCAGGGCTCAAGGAACCTTAACCTTTAGCCGACATATAGTTTGACACCAAAATATTTTTCAGCTAAACTTTCGTTACGAAATGAACTCGACAACTTCTTCTCCTAATCCTTCATCGGCGGTCAGCCTGGTCGGCGCTCAGGACGCCGCGGCGCCTCGGATCGAGCCGCACGTGAAGCGCGTCGCGATCGTCGTGATCCTCGGCGCGATCATGTCGGTGCTCGACACGACCATCGTCAACGTCGCCCTGCACGACCTGTCGATCGACCTCCATTCTTCGCTCAGCGGGATCCAGTGGGTCGTCACCGGATACCTCCTCTCGCTCGCCGCCGTGATTCCCGTCACCGGCTGGGCCGTCCGCCGCTACAGCGCCCGCCGCCTCTATCTGATCGCCCTCGTGGTGTTCACGCTCGGATCAGGGCTCTGTGCGCTCGCCGCCAACAGCGGCGAATTGATCGCCTTCCGCGTCCTCCAGGGCGTCGGCGGCGGAATGCTCACCCCGATCGGCCAGATGATCCTCGTCAAGGCCGCGGGCCCGCGCAACCTTCCCAAGGTCATGAGCCTCATCGGCATACCGATCGTGCTCGCGCCGGTGTTCGGCCCGACCCTCGGCGGGCTGCTCCTGCAGTCGGTCGGCTGGCAGTGGATCTTCATGATCAACGTGCCGGTCGGCGCGCTCGCGCTGACGATGGCCTGGCGGCTCCTGCCCCATGACTCCGCAGGCACCGATCAGGCCGGCCGGCTCGACGTGGTCGGACTCGGTCTCGCCGCCGCCGGCGTCGTCGGCCTCACCTACGGCCTGTCCGAGAGCGCGACCGCCGGCACCCTGGTCTCCTCGTCCGTGCTCGTCCCCGCCCTCGGCGGCCTCGCGCTGCTCGGGCTGTTCGTGGCCCGCTCGCTGCGGATCGAGCGTCCGTTGCTCGATCTCAACCTGTTTGCCAACCCGGCCTTCCGCGCGGCGTCGATCGTGACTTTCTGTCTCGGCGCGGCGCTGTTCGGCGGAATGATCCTGATGCCGCTCTACTTCCAGACGATCCGCGGCGAGGACGCGATCCAGACCGGCCTGCTGCTGATTCCGCAAGGCATCGGCGGCGGCCTCGGCATGTTCCTCTCCGGTCGCATGACCGAGCGCTTCGGGGCCGGACGCACCTCGTTCTTCGGCGCCGCGATCCTCGCGGCGGCCACGATCCCGTTCGTGCTCGTCACCGACACCACGCCCTACACCACAATCGGCGCGGCGATGATCTTCCGCGGCATCGGCATCGGCCTGTCGATCATGCCCGCGATGACAGCCGCCTTCTCGGTGCTCCCTCGCGAGAAGGTGAACGACGCCAGCCCGCAGTTGACGGTGCTCCAGCGGGTGGGCGGATCGCTCGGAACCGCGATCTTCGCCGTCGTCCTTCAGAGCCAGATCAGCGGCGCCCACACCGCGGCCGCCGCGGCCGCCGGGTTCGGGGAGACCTACTGGTGGGTAATGGGCGTGACGCTGTTGGCGCTGATCCCGACGCTAATGTTGGCCCGGATCGAGCGGCGCAACAAGACCGCGACCGATGCGACCGAGATCTCCGTCGCGATTCCCGTCGAGGAGCCCCTGCTGGAGGCAGCGTGAGTCAAACCGCTTCATCCGTCGCCGAACCCGCCGGCCAGGTAGAAGAGTTCCGCACGGCGGTCAACCATCTGCTCGCCGCCGATCGCAGGCTTCGTGGCCGCGACCACAGCCGACCGGGCGAGCTGACCTTCGCGCAGATCCGGACCATCGCGGCCCTCGGCCGCGAGCACGAGATGACCGCCGGCCAGCTCGCCAAGAGCGCTGAGCTGACGCCGGCGACCATCACTTCGATCCTCGATCAGCTCGAGGCAGCGAACATCGTCGAGCGCCGGCGTAGCACCGAGGACCGGCGTGTCTGCAACGTCGCGCTGACCCCGGAGGGATGGGAGCTCCTCGAGCGCAAGCTCGCGGTCTGGAACGGCCTGTGGGCCGAGCGTCTGTCCGCGTTCAGCGACAAGGACATCGCGACGGCCGCCGCCATCCTCCACGAGGTCACCGGCATCCTGGATACGGTCTCGAGCTCGCTCGACCCGGTTCAGCCGAAGTCCCAATCCTGATCGCGGCCGGCGGGTCGGGTCAGAGGTCTTACCGGGACCGGCTTTAACGTCCAGATAGGGCCTACCCGAAGCTTCGGATTCCGGCGTTTCGACCGATATCTCGGCGGTGGTCTCATCGCTAGAAGACATCCGTCCAGCCGAACCGTTATGGCCTACACGGCGTCGGCGATGGCCGGCGCGGCCGCGCTCGACGGGTTGATCGAGGGCTTCCTGCCCGGCGATCCCAAGTTCGCCGTGGTGCCTGTCGCGTTCGTGCTGGTGCTGTTCGTCTTCCTGCTGGCCGTCGGCCCGCGTCTGTCACGGCGAGGGCTGGCACTGGTCGGACCGTTCGGTGTGGCCCTGATCGCGTACGCGCTGGCCACGTCTCCGGGCCCCGGCGACGGGGCCATCCTCTACGCGCTGCCGGTGCTGTGGACGACGATCTTCTTCGGGCGGCGTGGCGCGGTCGCGATCGTCGCCTGTGTCGGCGTAGGCGAGGCGGTCGCGTTACTGCTGCTGCCATCCGCCAGCGCCTACCCCGGCCGATGGGTCGATGTGATGGTGTCCACCTCTGCGATCGCCATCGTCGCCCACGTGCTTGAGAACCGCAGCCAGGTTCTGCTCGAGCGCCTGCGCAGCGAGGCGCGGACCGACCCGCTCACCGGTCTGCTCAACCGACGCGGGTTCGATGAGTACGCCACGCGCGAGCTGGCCCGCGCCGGCCGCGACGGCAGGCCGATTGCCCTCGCCACCTTCGACATCGACCATTTCAAGCAGATCAACGACGAGCACGGCCACGTCGTCGGCGACCGTGCCCTCGTGTATATCGCCCAGCTGCTGGCCGTCCATTCGCGCGAGATCGACATCACCGCCCGCCTCGGCGGCGGGGAGTTCGCCGTGCTCATGCCCGGCAGCAACCGGGAGGGTGCGGAGGCATTCGCCGAGCGCGTCCGCCACGCCCTCGCCGCCCACGACTGCCCGAGCCTGCCGGACATGCGAGTCAGCGCCGGCGTCACCGCCACCGCCCTCCCGATCGAGGTCGAGATGATGCTCGAGCGGGTCGACTCCGCGCTGTATGCGGCCAAGCGCGGCGGCCGCGACCGCACCGTCGCATTCGACGGGCATGAGAGTCGGTGCCGGTCTGACGGCCGCGAGAGCGTAGCCTCGGCGGGGTGTTTGACCACGTCGGGATCGCCGTCGCGGACCTCGCCGCGTCGGAGTGCTTCTACCGGACGGTCCTGTCCGTGCTGGGAGTCGAGCCGAGTCAGGCGAGTGCTGAGCTCGTCGAGTGGGACGACTGGGACATCGGTCCGGCGGACCGCGAGCACCCCGTGACCCGCGGCCTTCACGTCGCCTTCCGCGCGCCGTCGCGCGAGGCCGTGGACGCCTTCTGGCGGGCCGGGATCGACCCGGGCTACCGCGACGACGGCGCGCCCGGCCCACGCCCGGTCTACGGCCCGGACTACTACGGCGGCTTTCTGCTCGACCCGGACGGCAACAGCGCGGAGGCGGTGCATACCGAGCGCGAGAATTCCGTGCCCGACGGCTGCGTGGACCACCTCTGGATCCGCGTCCGCAACCCGGCCGCGTCCCGGGGCTTCTGGACGACAATCGCGCCGCACGCCGGGCTGCGGGTCGGCGTGGACAAGCCGGACCACGTCCAGATGGTCGGCGAGGACTTCAGCTTCTCGCTGATCGACGACGAGCGGCCGCTCACCGAGCACGTCCACCTCGCGTTCCCCGCGCGGGACGACGCGACCGTGCGCGCGTTCCACGCCGCCGCGCTCGCCGCCGGCTACGAGGACCACGGCGGACCCGGCGAGCGCGCCGCCTACCACCCGGGCTACTACGGCGCGTTCGTCCTGGACCCCGACGGGCACAACATCGAGGTCGTCAACCACAACAGGTCCTCGGAGTGAATGGCGAGACCCGTGGCGGCCATCCGGCTGCTCAGTCCCCAAAGTCGAGCTCGCCGAGGCTCTCGACGGGCACAGAACGAACGAGTCGCAGCTCCCCCGTCGTCGCACCGGGTTCGGGAAGGCTCGACGGCCAGGCCCGCTTCTTAGTCTCAAACCGAATCCTGTGCGGATCGGCGCCCAGCACTCGCAGAATGTCGCAGGCCCCGCCCTCGCCGCGACGCACGATCACGAGCGGCACGTGCTCGGTGCCCGGCTCGCCAAGGTGCCGGCTGATGCGAGCCGCGAGGAGACAGCGGAGCTGCTCGATGGCGTGCTTCGCCTGATCGACGAAGCACAAGCACTGGCCAATACGAGGCGCTCCGCCTCCGCGGCGACCGAGCAGCACGTCCGAGACTGGTGGGAGAGCCGGAACAGTCGCCTCAGGGCAACGCGGCGCCGGATTGATCGACCTGCGGAGCCAGGATTCCGTGATCCCAAAGAGCCTGCCTGATCTCGGAGGCGACGTCAGCGGCAGCCCGGTCGACGGTTGAAATGACCAGGTCAAGGCCGGGGATAGCCGGAATCTGTTGGGCGAACGCGCGGGCGTGATCGACAAGTCCGGCCTTTCCGGGCCACGAGTCGGGTTCTCTCGCAGCGACGCGCTCGGCCGCGATGTCTGGGGAGGCGGCAAGGCAGACGACGAGTACCGGCTGCGCATCCACCGCGTTGACGACTGCGAGTAACTGATCCCGGTCTTCGGTGGTGGCAACGACCAGGAACGTGTCGCGACCAACCACTTTCTGAAGCGCCACCACAGCAGCGAGCTGCGGTACCCACTCGCTCGCCGATAGCCATGGATAGCCACGCGCTAACTGCTCGGATTCCACGGCACCGAAGCGCACTCGCTCGATCTCGAGGAGCGTGCTGAGCGCGTCGAGGACAGAACTCTTCCCTGAGCCGGGTGCCCCGGTCAGTATCAACGCGCCGCTCATCTCGCCATTCTGGCGTCCCGCCTGTCGCAAGTCGATCAAGCGGGAAGCCTGCCGGTCGGACGCGGCGTCTCGCCCTCCAGCGCGTTACCTCACGGTTACACGTCGCCCGATACGGTTGAACCCCGTTCAGCCGACCCGACGACACTGGTGAACGCCGAGCGATACAGCCTCAGAGTCGCGATTGCCGCAGCGAGCTTGGCGTTGGCGGTCGCGGCGTGCGGAACCTCGGCCAAATCGAGCACCGGAGTCGCGAGCGGCGGCTCCCCGCTCCAGGAGGCGCAGTGCATGCGCTCGCACGGCGTGCCCAACTTCCCCGACCCGAGCCCCGGCGGCCCGAGCGTAATTCCCAACTGGATCAACCCGCAAGCCCCCGCATTCCTGTCCGCTCAGAAAGCATGCGCCAAGTTCCTGGGTGGCGGCGAAAGCCGAGGGGCGGGCCCGGAGAGCGAGAAGCTCGCCCTGCTCAACCTCGCGAAGTGCATGCGCGCTCACGGCCTGCCGAACTTCGCCGACCCGACGACCTCACCTCCACCAGCCCCACCGCCCGGCAGCCATACGGGTAACGCCGTAGGCATTGACGGGGCCTATCTCGTGTTCCCACCGCAGTCGCCGGCGCTCAAGCGTGCAGAGGGCACGTGCCGGTTCAGGGTCCCCTGACGCGCAACGATCGACCTGCCAGCCCCGCTTCCGCGTTGGGTGCCCAAGCAGGTGAGTCCCGGTTGCAGTGAGCACGGCGCGGTCAACTCGCGATGCACGATTCCGCCGCGGAGGTCGGGGCGGCGGAAGGCCTGGCCTCACCTGCGCGAGCGCGCTGAGCCTCGTGAGGCGCCGCGAACTCGGACCGGCCCATGAGACCGCCGAAAAGGCGGAAAAGGCCGACGAGGGGTCTGAAGCCGTGCGGCGCCTCCGTTACCCGAAACCGGAAGTGACTCGATTTGCAGGCCCTTCGGCAATGGCGAGACCCGGACTTGAACCGGGGACACCACGATTTTCAGTCGTGTGCTCTACCAACTGAGCTATCTCGCCGTGGCGGAGCGATGCTAGCGATTTGCGGGCATCCTGCGGGGGCGTCCGGACCACGCTCTAAAGATTGTGCGTATGTTGATTCGCACGAATCCGTGCCTCTCCACGGACGCCAACGGATACTCGTCCGCCACGCACAGCGCTGACGCCGCCATGGGCGGCAGAATCGAGACCGGGATGCCTGGGACAAAGCGGTTGTTCATCCTCCGTCATGCGAAATCGAGCTGGGATGACCCGGGGCTCGACGATCACGAACGGCCGCTTGCCCCCAGGGGCCGGCGGGCCTGCGCGGGCATGGCCGAGCACATCCGCACGGCCGGGATCGCGCCCGACCTCGTGCTCTGCTCAACGGCGCGCCGGACGCGCGAGACGCTCGAGGGAGTCGATCCTCCCGGCAGGCGTTTGATCGAAGCCGAGCTGTACTCGGCCTCGACCCAGGATCTCCTGGACCGCCTGCACCAGCTGTCCGACGACATCGGTTCGGCGATGCTGATCGGCCACAACCCATCCATGCAGATGCTCGTGCTCCGCCTCGCCCGGCGCGGGGACGATGGACCGGAGCGCACCGCGGTCGAGCGGAAGTTCCCGACGGGCGCCCTGGCGACGCTCACCTTCGAGTGCGCCTGGAGCGCGCTCGGGTCCGGGAGCGCGCGATTGACCGGGTTCCTGACCCCGAAGGAGATCAACGGGAAGTCCGGAGCCGGCGCAGCAGCTCCAGGGCACCGCGCTTAGACAGCGGCTCGTTCAGGTTCCCGCACTTCGGCGACTGCACGCACGACGGGCAGCCCGACTTGCATCGGCATTCGCCGATCAGGCGTTGCGCGTCGCCGACGAGCCGCTCGAACTCGTCGTATCCCCGGCGCGTGATCCCGACCCCGCCGGGGTGCCCGTCGTAGATGAAGATCGTCGGGACGCCGGTCTGCGGGTGCGCGTTGGTCGACAGCCCGCCGATGTCCCACCGGTCGCACATCGCGATCAGGGGCAGCACCGCGATCTGTCCATGCTCGAGTGCATGGAGCGCCCCGAGCAGCTCATGCGGCGGGAACGGCACGGGGACAATCAGCTCGTCGAGCTCGTACCAGAGGGCGCGCGTCGAGAACTCGACCGTGGGCAGATCGAGCGCCTGGAAATCGATGACCTCATGGTCCTGCAGGCGCTTGCGCTGGTACCCGAGCACCGTCTCGGCGTAGACGATCTCGCCGAACGACAGCGTTACCCCGCACGGCTCGCGTTGCGCCTGCATCCGCGTGATGTACGTCATGCTCTCGCTCTTGGCCTGCGTGAAGTAGTCCCCGCTGAACGGCTCGAGCAGAGCCCGGCGGGCGGCAAGATCCAGCTCGAGCACGTGGTAGGAGCGCCCCATGTGCAGGTACACGGCCCCCTCGTGCACGGTGGAGTACGCGCGCGCGAGCTCGACCGTCCCGAACAGCTCGCCGGAGCTCCCGTCGATCAGCGCGAAGCTGTCGCGTGAGGCCGAGCGGAGCGCCGTCCGCGCGGCCGGGTAGTCGTCGGCGCGGCGCGGCACGAATCCGGTGGCGCGCTCGCGCAGGAACCCGGCCTCGACGAGGTCGGTGGCGTACGCGCGCCAGTCCGGGCCGAGGATCGCCGCGTCTTGATCGGTGAGCGGCGCCTCGTGCGCCGCGCACAGAACGTGCTCGCCGAAGATCTCCGGGCTGTACGGGTCGAGGATCGCGGCCTCGACGGCCCGGCCGATGAACTCCTCGGGGTGCCGGCAGAAGAACTGATCGAGCGCGTCTTCGCCGGCGATGTACACCGCGAGCCCGCGGCCACGCCGGCCGGCCCGGCCCCACATCTGCCGGAGGCTCGCCACGGTGCCCGGAAAGGTCACGCAGATCGCGGCGTCGAGGTCGCCGATGTCGATCCCGAGCTCGAGCGCATCGGTCGCGACGACGCCGAGCAGCTCGCCGGCGCTCAGCCGGCGCTGGATCTCCTGGCGCTGCTGCGGCGTGTAGCCGCCGCGATACGGCGCGATCCGGTCGGCGAACTCGGGTTCGAGCCGGTCGAGTGAGTGCCGCAGGATCAGCTCGATGCCCTTGCGCGACTTCATGAAGCAGATCGTCCGTGCGCCCATCGAGACCAGCTCGGAGAACACCTCGGCGGCCTCGTACAGCGCCGAGGCCCGGATCCCGAGGTCCTCGTCGAGCAGCGGCGGATTCCACATCGCGACGCGGCGGCTCGCCTGCGGCGCTCCGTCCCGGTCGACCAGGTTGAAGTCCGTGAGGCCGGTCAGCCGCTCGGCGAGCTCGACCGGGTTGGCGATCGTCGCGCTCGCCAGCAGGAAGCGCGGCTCGCTCCCGTGGATCGCCGCGATGCGTCGCAGCCGCCGGAGCACGTTGGCGACGTGCGAGCCGAACACGCCGCGATAGACGTGCGCCTCGTCGACGACCACGAACGCGAGGTTCGCGAACAGGTCGCCCCACGCGGGATGGTGCGGGAGGATCCCGACGTGGAGCATGTCCGGGTTCGTAAGGATCAGGTTCGAACGCTTGCGAATCGCCGACCGCTCCGCCCGCGGCGTATCGCCGTCGTAGATCGCCGGCCTGACCTGCTTGTGCAGACCGAATGCGTGCAGCGCCCGTGCCTGGTCCTGCGCGAGCGCCTTGGTCGGGTAGAGGTACAGCGCCCGAGCCGTGCGGTCGGACGACAGCACCTCGAGCGTCGGCAACTGAAAGCAGAGCGACTTGCCCGAGGCGGTCCCCGTGGTAACGATCGTCGGCCCCTCGAACGCGTCGTAGAGCGCGTCGCTCTGATGCGCGTAGAGCTGGTCGATTCCGACGTTGGCGAGCGCTGACCTCACGGCCGGACCGAGCTCGCTCGGGATCAGCACCGGTCGACCCGAGCGAGCCTCGTAAAAGTCGTCGTGGACCAGACGTTGATCAGTGCGGCCCTGTTCGAGCAGGGCCGCCCAAGGCTCGGTGTCATGCGCGATCGCCACTACGGCCAGTATGGCGGCGGCTTCCCCGGCTGCTACGGTCGCGCCCGCCATGCGCTGCCTCTACGTCGATCTCGACGGCACGCTGCTCGGTCCGCGCGGTTCGCTGCTGCGTGGAGCCGACGGCGGGTTCGCGTTGGAGGGGGTCCGTGCCCTCCAGGCTTGCTGGCGCGCCGACGTCGAGGTCGTTCTGTACTCGGGGCGCCGGCAGTCGAGCGTGTTCGAGGACAGCCGGATCATCGGCTCGAGCTCGTACATCTTCGAGCTCGGCTGCGGGCTGATGCTCGACGGCGAGCTCGAGTGGCTGACCGACGGCATTGTCCCCTCGCCTGAGAAGGGGACGATCTACGACCAGATCGAGCAATCGGGCGCGCCCGCGCTGCTGCTCGAGCGGTTCCCGGGCCGGCTCGAGTACCACACTCCGTGGTCGGCCAATCGGGACGTGTCGCACCTGTTCCGCGGCGACGTCGATCTGTCGGTCGTTCAAGAGGTTCTCGAAGGCGCCGGCCTCGGTTGGTTGCGTCTCGTCGACAACGGGGTCATCCAGGAAGCGTCCGAGCAGATGCAGGGGCTGCCGGTCATCCACGCCTACCACCTGATCCCAGCGGGCGCGTCCAAGGCGGGCGCGGTCGCGCGCCACATGCAGAACCGCGGCTACTCCCGCGCCGATTGCATCGCGGTTGGCGATTCGCGCGAGGACATTGACGCCGCGTCAGTCGTCGGCACGTTCTGGCTCGTCGCCAACGCGCTCGAGCGCGACCCGGCTCTCGCCTCCGAGATCGCCGGCCGACCCGGCGTCCGGATCGCCTCGGAGCCCTACGGCGCCGGCGTGTACGAGGCAGTCGTGACTACGCTGACGACGGAACCCTGATCGTCGTGTTGGGGTCGGCTTGGGTCGTGTCCGGTTCGGGTCGGGTCGTGTCCGGGTCGGCCGGGGAGGTGTCGGGCTCGTCGGGGTCGAGCATCGTTTCGCCGAAGCGCTCGACCTCGTCGGCATCACCGACCGCCCACCCGAGGCGTTCCACCAACTGCATGGCGAAGTGGCCGCTCTCGAAGTCGGCGACCGTCACGCGTTCACGGAACATCACAGCGCCTTCCCCGAAAGCAGCCCCGTGATCCGCGGTCACGATGATCTGAGGCATGTCTCTCTCTTTCGTCGTGTGACGCCGGATTCTGCGGTCTGCACCTTCGGCCCGCGTAAACATTCTGTTGCAGTTCTGTACACGAGCCGGTCCACCGGCGCCGGCCGACGGCCACCCGAGCCCCGATAACTCGGCACTCGGCGACGCGCCCGGGCCGAGTGCGGCCAAATCGGTCCCATGCCCGTCGTTTCGCCACGCTGGGCAAACGGCGTGCGGCGAGTGAGGGGTCTTCGGGCCTGATTTACGGTGTGTTACGGAATCTGTGGCCCCGCGAAATCGACCGCCCCAGCTAAGCGGCGTCGCGTGCCGCCGGCCGGGGCCGGGCGTCGTCCTCGGCCGCCACCGCGGTCGCGATCGCTCCCGCCGCGTCCGCCAACTCACCGAACGCGTCGGCCACACCTGCGGCACTGGATCCCGTGATCGCCCGGTTGAGCGCCGCAACGGTATCGTCGAACCGCGTCCACAAACCCACCGGCCCACGCCGACCGGTGCCCGGGCGAAGCTCGTACGGCGGCTCGGCGCTCTCGGCACCCGGGATCGGGCGCCACAACAGACCCGCGGCGTGCGCATGTTCCCAAGCCACCTGCTCTCGCCCGGCCGCTTCCGACAGCGTCCGCAGCCTTTCCGCGAATCCGGCGTCTGGCGGCGCGAGCTTGTGCGCGCGCATCGCTTCGGCCCAGTCGGTACCGGCCTGGCGCACGGCGCGCATGATCTGCGCGCGCTGGCGATCGAGGTCTTCCTGGAAGCTCACTGGTCCTGGCCCGTCACCGGTCTTGGTCCGTCATTCGTCCTGGTCCGAGCGCTCGGGTCCGGGCGCGGCGTCGACGACGCCGATCGGCTCGCCACCCCAGAAGTCCTCCGCGCTCGGTCCGTCGTTCTGCCCGCCCGCGCCGGCCGTGTACGACTGCGCGAGCACGCGCTCGAAGTCCGAGCGCTTGATCCGAACCCGCCGGCCGACCCGCAGCGCGGGCAACGACCCCTGATCGATCCAGTTCCGAACCGTCTGCTGGTTCAGCTTGAGCAGCTCCGCGACCTCAGCGACCGTGAGGAACGACTCTTCTGGTTCCCAGGAATTCATCCGTAAGTTTGCTAATTGAGTCCAATTGGAACTAAATCAGGGCTATACTAGCGCGCAGTTAGGACGGCATACCGCTGTCGACGCGAAAATTCGCTGGAAAAGGGCGTCAACGGGGTGACGGAAGGGCGGCAAACCGAGGCAGGAGAGCGCGAGGCTCACCCGCGCGCCACCGTGGTTCGTCTCCCACGCGACTGGCTCGGGCCGCGTGAGGAGCTAGTGCCCTTTGGCCCCCGGGCCGACGGCCAGAACGCCGGCGGAGCGGTTCGGAGCGACGAGCCCCCACCCGGCGCCGAGGAGGCCGCAACCAGCGCCGACGAGCCCCCACCCAGCGCCGAGGACTTCTGGGGCGAGCGGTCGGCGGCGATCCACAACGCGCTCCAGGCGCCGGCGGACGATCCGGCCGCGGTTGGCACCGCCGGCACTCGCCGCCCGCCGCGCAGCCGCGGCAGGCTCGATCGGCGGATGGTCGCCGCCGCCGCAGGCAGTCTGGCCGTCGCCGCGGTTGTGCTACTCGCGGTCTCGTCGGGCTTCTCGGGTCCCAGCCGTCCCGCCGGCGGCTCGAAGGCGGGAGTCGCGGCAGTGTTCGGCAGTGGCATCTCCCGGCTGATGCAGCTCGGTCTCGCCAGGCTCGACATCAGCGCGGCTCGGAATCTCGCCCCGCGCGCGGACTCCCGAGAGACACGGCATACGCAGCATCGTCGATCGACGCCTCGGACTCGTCCATCGGCGCCAAAAGCCAATCGCCGGCAGGACCCGCAACTCCATTCGCCCCCGCCGGTTTCCATCGACACGTCACACGCCGCGGCCAACTACGACGCGACCAGCCATGTCGATACCACTCCAACTGATCGATCGGTTCCGTCCACCCCGCCGAGCCGGCCGGCCGCGTCTCCCGCAGCCGTCAGCCCGACCGGAGAGTCCGGCGCGCTCGGCCCCATCCAATCTCCGAATGGCTAAGGAGCACCGATGACCGATCTCCTCGCCCACGCCCGACGAAACGCCATCCCCTCGGCCGTGCTGCTGCTGGTGCTCGCCATTGCTGCGGGCGGCGGTTACGCCCTCGCGGCAAGCAAGACGAAAACGATCACGGTCTGCGCGGACAAGGGCACCGGGGTCCTCCACCTGAAGACGCGCGGGGGACGCTGCAGGCGCGGGCAGACGCGCGTTACGTGGAACCAGGTCGGGCCACAAGGGCCGCAGGGGTTCACCGGTCCGGCGGGTCAGCCGGGGGCGCCCGCTGTGAGCGTGTGGGCGAACGTCGACAACGCGGGATCGGTGATTTCGGGTCAAGGGCTGTCCGTCCAGCACGTGGGTGCGGGCACCTACCAGGTCACGATCACGGCACCAGGGTGCGCCCAGGGACAGAACGCACCAGTTGTGACTGTCGCGGGCGCGCCTCCCCCGGGAGGGACATCGCAGACCTTCCCGGTGGCGTGGTACGGCACCACGGGTCTCAATCAGCAGTTCTCGGTATTTACCGGCGATGTTGCCGGTGGCACGTTTACGGCCAGCGATCACAGCTTCACAGTGATGGATAGCTGCATGTAGAGGGAGCAGATGGCCCGAGGCGCGTTACGAACCATGGGTTTGGCGATCGCCGTGTCCGTCGCGACCTCGCTGCCGCCGATGCTGTCGGCCGCCCCGGCTCACGCCGGGACCATTTGGGTTGCCGAGGGCAACATGAGCGCCGGGCAATCGGGTGGCTGCAATGCCTTCGGCCTCGGCGGTGATCTGTCCGTCGTGAGCGTTCCCTCGAGCTGCCCGATGTCACTCCAAGTGAACGGCGACATGCCCCAGTGGCAGGTCGCTTCGTGGTCGACGACCGCTCCGGCCGGGATTACCATCGACAGCGCGTGGACGGCGAATGGAGACGTAAGCAGTGAAGGTATGGCCGACGGGTTTGTCGCGGAGGACTTTTGGTACACCGGCGGAGCGTGGCATGGATCGACGCTCGCGCCCGGCCAGGAGTGGTTCAACACCGGGCTGGAAGGAAGCTCGAACATCGACAGCCAGGTCTATGGGTTTCAAATCGCCTGCACGGAAAACCTCCTGAGTGGTGGCTGCTATCCGCCTTGGCCGACGTTACCGGTGCTCAGCGTGTCCGGAATCGAGCTCGAGGGCACCGAGAACTCGGCGCCGTACCTCACCGGGCAGGGCGCGCTGTGGACGACCGGATCGTATGTGTGGAATCCGCCGGGCGATTCGTGGCCGGTGTCGCTTTACGCCAGCGACATCTCCGGGATCTGCAGCTCGCAGGCCGTCCTCAACGCCGGAGTTCAGCTGAACGGTCCCTCAGAACCGCGCGACACCACCGTCTGGCAGCAATGTCCCAACCCGGTGAGCTGGTCGTTCCCCGTGGATACGCACTCGCAGGTACCGACTGACGGGACCTTCCAAATCGGTGTCAGCGCCGTCAACGCTGCTGGCGTAGGTGGGTCTGCCGAAAAGACCGTGTGGGTGGACAACGATCCGGTCGGAGTGTCGTTCCACAGTCCGAACGACCCGAACCCGGGCGTCTGGGTCAACCACGCCGTCACCGTCGATGCGACACCCACCGCCGGCCCTTCCGGTGTCGGCGGAATGACCTGCAGCGTCGATCGCGGCACCGCAAGGCCGTATCCCGCAGGCGGGCTGACGGTCGACGGCGATGGCGTACACACGGTGACCTGCACCGCGTGGAACAACGCTGTCGACCCTCAGGGTCAACCGAATACCGGCACGGGCTCGATCACGGTCCACATCGACGAATCGCCACCCTCGATCCGATTCGAGCCCCAGAACCCCGACGACCCAACGGGCCTCGTGATCGATACGAGTGACGGCGAGTCAGGGGTGGCGGGCGGGACGATCGAGATGGCCCCTGCTGGGACGAACGACTGGACCAGCTTGCCGACAACGTTCGACGGGTCGCATCTCTTCGCCCATTTCGACGACGCGGGCCTCAGCGGCGCCTACGCCTTCCAAGCGACGGCATGCGACAACGTCGGCAACTGCGCCACGTCCGGCGAGCGGCTGCCCCTCCCGCTTCGACTCGCCTCCGACTCCCAGGTCAGCCTGACGCAGATCGTGGATCCTTTGCGGCGTCGGACCGTGGTCGAGAGGGTCAGGCGCGGCGGCCGCCTCGAGACGATCAAGGTCGTCAAGCTCGTCAGAGAGTGCACCACCAGACGTGTTTGGAGCCGCGGGCACGGCTGGCGGGCAGAGCGAGTCTGTAAGGCGCCGCGCATCCACGCGACGAAGACGCTGAACGTGCCCTATGGACGGCCGGTCACGCTCCACGGTCTCTACACGACCGCGGCGGGTGTGCCCCTGCCGGGGGAGCGGGTTGAGATCCTCGCTGCGCCGGACAATCATTCGGGAGCGTTCGGTCAGATCGGGTTCGCGACGACGGCCGCCAACGGAAGCTGGACCGCGACCCTTCCGCCGGGGCCCTCGCGAATCATCCGCGCGGTCACCGACGGTACCGCCACGATCCTGCCCTCGAGCGGTCAGGTGACCACGATCGTGCCGGCAAAGATCCGGCTCGTGCGCGTCTGGCCGGCACGAGTCCCCTGGGGCGGCACGGTGCACCTCGTCGGCCAGCTCCTGGGTGGATACCTGCCCCCGGGCGGGGCGCTCGTGCGCCTGCGCATCGGCTACGGATCGACATATGAGACATACGGCGTCGAGGAGCACGTCGGCGGCAACGGCCGTTTCTCGACCGTCGCCTCGTTCGGGCCCGGCGACCCGAGCATCCTTCGAACCTATTGGTTCCAGATCGCGTCCCTACCGATGGGGAACTACCCGTACGCCCCGGCCGCCAGCCAGCGGGTGCCCGTAATCGTCGGCGGCATCCGGCACTAATTCGGACCTACGTCCATTCGCACCCACGACCGCTTCGCGCCGCCGGCATCCAGACGCTGGTGTGCGCCGCGGACCACCTCCTAGCTGAGAGCGCGCGAATACTCCGGGGCATCGCAATCGCGCCGAGGAATGCTCTGATCACGTGGCCTCAGCTAGCCATACGGCCAGCGATCGGCGAAAAGTCCGGTGACCGGCGCCAGCCACCGGGTAAGCTTGTGCCGATGCCATTCGTCGACAACATCTTTCAGCCCACGCACCTGCTCCTGGTCCTCGTTGTCGCGTTGCTCGTGCTCGGTCCCAAGCGACTGCCCGAGGCCGGGCGGGCGATTGGCGCGGGAATCCGAGACTTCCGGAGCGCGATGACCGGCGAGCAACGCGAGCCGCACGACGAGCTCGTAAGCCAGGCAAGCAGCGTCGAGGCCACGCAGCCGCAGCCGCAGGCGGAGGCGGACAGCCGCCCCGCCGCCGGAGCCGCTCCAGCCGGTCGGCTGACAAGCCGACAAGAGCATCTGTCGGGCACGCTAGGCTCGCGCGGTGACTGCTCCCGCGAGCGCTCTGCGATGGTGGCCCTGCTCAGGACGGGCAAGCGGCCGTGGGTCGAGTACGCGGAGCTGATCGAGGAGCGGGGCAGCGCCGCCGCCGTGCTCGAGGAAGAACTCGCCGGATCCGTCGCGCATCCGGCCAGACGAGTCTGCTCGACCCGCCGCCCCAGGCGGACGAGCCGCGGCGGACACCGACGACTGCTGGCCCAGGCCGGCGCAGATCTCGACCGCTGGAGCGCGGAGGGCATGAAGCTCGTCACAGTGCTCGACCCCGACTACCCGCCGAACCTCCGCGCCGTCCATGACCGCCCTCCGATGGTGTTCGTCGCCGGGAACCTGACCCCCGCGGATGCACACGGAATCGCAGTCGTTGGTGCACGCAAGGCGACGCACGAGGGCACCAAAAAGGCCGGCGCGGTCGCCGGGCATCTCGTCGACAGCGGATTCACGGTCGTCTCGGGGCTGGCCGCCGGCATCGACACCGCCGCGCACACGGCCGCGCTGGCGCGTGGCGGTCGAACCGTCGCGGTCATCGGAACCGGGCTCGCGCGTTCGTACCCGCCGGAGAACCAAGCGCTACAGCGCCGCATCGCCTCCGAGTGCGCGGTGATCTCGCAATTATTGCCGGATCCCCTCCGAGCCCCCGGAGCTTTCCAATGCGCAACGCAGTGATATCGGGGATCACGCTGGCGACCGTGGTGATCGAGGCGTCCGACACGAGCGGCTCGCGGATCCAGGCGCGCCTCGCCCTCGCGCAGGGTCGGCCGGTGTTCCTTCTCGCGTCGCTGGTCGAGCGGCAACCTTGGGCGCGCGAATACGCAGGGCGACCCGGCCCGCACGTCGTACGTTCGCCTGGGGAGATCACGACCGTCGTCGAGCGGCTGGTCTCGCCCGGGTCGCTCGTCGCGTAACTGGAGCGGCATGCCCTCGGTCCGCGAGCTGAGTGCGTTGTACGAGAACGTGATGCTCGGCCCGCGGCGGGGTCCCAGTGTCTGCGGCACCTGCTTCAACTTCACCGACGGGTACACGCGGTGCTACGCGTGCGGTCACGGCCGACTCGTCCTCGACGCGGTCACGCCGATCTCCTACAGCGTCGCGCGCGAGCAGCTTCATCACGCGCTGGCCAGCTACAAGCGCCTCGATGACGATGTCGCCCGCCGGCTGGGAGCGAGCCTCGCCGCGATCCTGTGGCGCTTCCTCTCCGAGCACGAGCCCTGCCTGGCGCGCGCCGCTGAGACGGACCGGTTCGAGCTCGTGACGACCGTGCCGTCCGGCGACCACATCCGGGACGAGCGTCATCCGCTCCGCTGGATCGTCGGCGAACTCGTCGGGCCGACGCGCGGCCGCTACCAGCGGCTGCTCGGCCGCTCCGACGCCGAGGTCGAGCCGCGAGCGTTCAGCCCGGAGAAGTACGTCGCCACCGAACGGATCGAGGGCCGCTCGGTGCTGCTGATCGACGACACCTGGACAACCGGCGCGAGCGCCCAGAGCGCCGCCGCGGCACTCAAGGAAGCCGGCGCCGGCGCGACCGCCTCCGTCGTGATCGGCCGCCACCTCAACCGCGAGTGGCACGAGAACGACCGGCGCATCCGCGGAATCGCGCGGCCGTTCGACTGGA
>CAWJXO010000025.1:0-140920 GCA_963846765.1 uncultured Solirubrobacterales bacterium | reverse complement strand
CGCCGCTCAGCACCCCAAGGCGATCGCCTTCGACGTGCAGTTCAGCCAGCCGAGCTCGCAGGGGCAGAATGACGAGGTCGCGTTCCTCAACGCGGTCGGCAACGCCAACGGGCGTCTCGTGCTGTCCTGGACTGTCACCGATCCATCGACCGGCGATGTCCAGTTGTTCGGACTGGCCCAGACCCAGAAGGCGCTCCGCCAGAATGGCGTCGAGCCCGCCAACGGGCTGTTCCCGGACGAGCCGGGCGGCTTCTACCGGGAGATGCAGTACTCGATCGCCAAGCTCAACACGTTCGCGGTGGTCACCGCCGGCGTCGCGACCGGCCACAAGATCAAGCCGTTTTCGGGCAAGCGATGGATCGACTTCGCCGGACCCGCGGGCACGTTCCCGTCGGTCTCCTACGCGCAGGCCTACTACGGCACAACAACCGGCACAAAGGCCGGGCCGAAGCTCGCGCCGAACACGTACACCGGGAAGATCGTCGTGATCGGGGCGAGCGCCCCGGTGCTGCTCGACATCCACCCGACGCCGACCGATTCGGCGATGCCCGGCCCCGAGGTCCAGGCCAACGCGATCAACACCGTGCTTTCGGGCTTCCCGCTGTCGTCGGTTCCCGGGTGGGTCAATGTGTTGCTGATCGTGCTGCTCGCGGTGACGGTGCCGCTCGTCAGCCTCCGCCTTCGCCCGGTGCTGTCGATCGCGATCGCGGTCGGCTTGGGCATCGTGTTCGCGATCTTCGTGCAGCTCGCCTTCAATGCCGGCTGGGTCGTGTCGTTCGTGTACCCGCTGGGGGCGCTGGTCCTGAGCGCGATCGGCGCGCTGGCGGTGCAGCTCATCACCGAGGCGTTCGAGCGGATCCGCACCGTCGACCTGTTCGCCCGGTTCGTCCCCGAGGACGTCGTCGACGAGGTGCTGAAGAGCGCCGATGGGCTCCGGCTCGGCGGCATCCAGCGCGAGGGAACGATCATGTTCACCGATCTGCGCGGGTTCACGTCGTTCTCGGAGTCGCTCACCCCCGCCCAGGTAATCGAGGTCCTGAACCACTACCTGAGCGAGATGAGCGACGCGATCCTCGACAACGGCGGGACCCTGGTCGCGTACATGGGCGACGGGATCTTCGCCGTGTTCGGGGCGCCGCTCGCGCAGCCTGACCACGCCGACCGCGCGCTGCGCACGGCGCGGGAGATGCTCGAGACCCGGTTGCCCCGCTTCAACGAGTGGATCCGCTCGCAGGGACTCGGCGACGGCTTCCGGATGGGGATCGGGCTCAACAGCGGAAACGTGATGTCGGGTCACGTCGGTTCCGAGCGCCGGGTCGAGTACGCCGCGGTCGGCGACACGACCAACACGGCGTCGCGGATCGAGGGCCTGACCAAGGGGACTCCGCACCAGCTGCTGCTGTCAGATTCCACCCGCGAGTCGCTCGTCGCGCCGGCCGACGATCTGGTGTTCGTCGACGAGGTCGACATCCGTGGCCGGGTTGCGAAGATGAAGCTGTGGGGCCTCGACGAGACCCCGAAGCCGAGTGCGGCGGCGCCCGAAGCGGCACAGACGACCGCCTGAGCTGTTCGCGATACGTACGTTTGTCGAGCCGGCCTGGACGCCGGTAACTGAGGCGGCGCGAGCGTCCGAAATCAGATGCACGATGGAGAACTTCACGGTCACGCACGAGGAGGTCGACGACCGGACCTGCGTCGTGACCGTCGAGGGCGATCTCGACCTCGCCTCGGCGCCGCAACTCAAGCGCGCGCTGGTCGAGTTGCTCGGCAAGGGCTACAGCCGCTACGTGCTCGAGCTCTCGCGGGTCACCCACATGGACTCGATGGGTCTCGGCGTTCTCGTCGGCTTCCACAAGCGCCTGGATAACGAGGCCCGCCTGGCGCTGGCCGGCGTTCCGCCCAAGCAGCGCAAGCTGCTCGAGCTGACCGGGCTCGACACCCGTTTCGACAGCTTCACGACGCTCGACGACGCGCTCAACGAGCGCGCCCGGAGCGCGGTGCCGTTCTGCACCGACTCCGCGATGGCGCTCGGCTTGGCCTCGACGGCCATGCCCTTCGCTACGTCACGGCGGGCGGAGGCGCTGCGCTGGCTGCGGATACTCCGCCTCCACGGCGAGGCGGCGCGCGTGCTGTGCGCGCTCGGCGTCGGTGAGACCCCGCTGCCCGATGGAGGTCCCGGCGACGCCGACGAGCTGCTCGCTTCAGCGTCGCGCGGCGACCGCGACCCGATCGCGAGCGTCAGCGAGCTGTCCGCTCGGATCGCGCGCAAGCGCGGCGCCAGCACCGTCGGCACGGGCGACATCCTCGTGGCGGTGATGCGCTTCTACGGCTCGGACTTCGATCTCGTGCTCGCGGCGCACGGCACCGATCGCGACGAGGTCATCGGCCGGCTCGACCCGCCGCCTGACGCGGCCGCCGCGGCTTAGACGGGCGGCGGTCCGGTCGGAATCTGGAACACGCCCGACGGGCTCGGCGCGCGGCGGAGCTCCTCGGGGATCTCGATCACCGCCGCCGAGAACTTGCGCGCGAGCGGCGGCGGGCCACCCTCGGCGAGCTCCGGCGTGAACGCGGTTATCGCGAGCGGCACGTACTCGGGCGCCACCGACCAGCTGGTCGAGCGGAACTCGCCGGCGTCCTCGATCCAGCTGAGTGACACGAGCGGCAGGATAACGACCTTCGTCCAGATCGCGATCACCCATGTGACCCAGTACTCAAAGATCGGCCAAAAATCCGACGAGAAGTGAATGCCCTTGAGCGTCTTCGCCGCGAGGTACACGAGGATGAACTCGCCAACCGCGAGCACGAACGTCAGCCACGGCGGCTGCCAGCGGATGACGAACGGATAGAACGCCGTGTCGAGCGCGACGCCAATCACGAAGTACAGCCCGATCAGGATGATCCAGCTGGGGTTCTGGGTAATCAGCGACACGATCGTCCAGATGATCGCCGGGATTATCAGGATCGCCCACCGGGTCTGGACGCGGCCTAGCACGGTCGGACACATTGCGAAGCGACCTCCCCTCTACGCGAGCTGCTGGGTCGGGGACACAGTCCGGAGCGCCGTCGCCACGTCGCGGCCCATCGAGAACTGCAGCGACATTCGCGACGGGAACGACCGCCGCTTGAGCTTCTCGGCGCGCGCGCAGTCAGAGACGAACCGCCGCGAGATGAACTTCAGACCGGCGATTGTGTCTCCGTGCGGGATCACGTTGTTGGCGATCAGGCCCATGCAGCACAGGCGTGACTCCGGCAGGTCCAGTCCGGGGACCCCACAGTTCGTCTGCAGCCTGAGCCGACCGTCGACCACCGGCACCTTGTAGAACTCGACCAGCCGGCGAATCAGCGGAAGCGTCAGCACGGATTTGTTGAACCCGGTGCCAGCCGTAACGCCGGTGACGTCGAGCCATCCAGGATCCTCGCCGCCCCTGCTCTTGACGTACACCCTCAGGCCGGCGCGTCCCGGCTCGATCTTGTCGATCTCGCCGACGATCGCGTCAAACCGCCCCTCCTGCTGGCCGGACTGGATCCGCGACAGCCACTCCCTGCGGTCGGGACGCGTGCCGCGCAGGACCTGGCCGAGGAACTCGATCCGCTGGTCGAACGGCAGCCGCGTGTACGCATCGATTCCGATCGACTCGAACAGGCAGCGGGGGACGTTCAGGTCCTGGGTCTCGGGCTGCTCGTTCCTCGTGAGCGCCAACACCGACCCACCGGCGTCGAGGATATTCGCCCACTCGTTGACCGAGGCGATGCCCGCGCCGAGCACGATATAGCGGCCGCCCTGCGCGTATTGCTTGGGCTCGTACGCCTGGACGATCCGGTCGGCCAGCGCCGGGTCTTTGCGCGCCTTGGCGAGAAGTGGTGGGAACGACAGCGGGCCATGGCCCGGAGCGAGCATCACGTGCTTGGCGCGACCGATGAAGTTCGCCTTCTCGTCGTACATCACGAAGTGCGGCGTCGGCTGCATCTGACGCTGGAGCCAGCCGACCCGAAGCGGAACCCGCGCCTGATCCCATTGCGTACGCCGCGTGACAACGGCGGCCTCGGTCAGGATCTCGGGAACGCCCGGGTTGTACTTGCGCCGAGTCGTGCGCCAAAGCGGCTGCAATGACTTGTGCGACCACGCATCGAGCTGGGCGAACGTCGGCCAGTCCGGCGCGAGGAAGTGTGACTCGGACTCCGACCGCAGAACGGTCTGCCCGAGGTTGTATGCGAACTGCTGGTAGGTGCCGACTGGGTTCTCGCTCGGCCCGAACACCGACAGCTGGTTGTTCTCGAAGCCGAGATAACGAGCAGTGGTGTGGACCAGGAGTGAACCGAAGCCGTCACCGACGGTCGCGATGACTGAGTCTCGTGGTGCTGTCGCTGGCATAGTGCCGGGACCCTATGCGAACCCCGCGACGCGCGCAAGGGTCGGAAGACGCGGTTTCCAGCGAGTTCATCAGCAACCCCCCGATCGTCGAGGCGGCGTTGCACGAATGCCGCTTCGACCGATATGCTCGCGCCCGTGGCGGGCGAGATCAATCTCGAAGTCATTGAGGGACCGGACGCGGGCAAGCAGATCGCGGTCGATCGAGCGATCGTGATCGGGCGCGATGCCGGGTCCGACCTGGTGCTCGAGGACGCCGAGGTATCGAGCCGACACGCTCGGGTGACACCCTCGCCTGACGGCTCGGCGACCGTCGAGGACCTCGAGTCGACGAACGGCACGTTCGTCAACCAGAACGAGTTGGAAGGGCCCGCGCGGCTCGACCCCGGCGACCAGCTGTTGGTCGGCGTCAGCGTGCTCCAGCTGCGCACCGTCGATGACTTGAGAGCGCGAGGGTCCGGAGTGGTCCAGCTCCCACCGGGACTCGCGATGGCCCCGCGCGAGCCGACCTACGTCGCCACCGAGGTGCGGACTGCCAACCTCGCTCCCGCTCCGGCGCCGGCGGGGGACGTCGCGCACCCGACGGTCGACAGATACCTCGACGTGAAGGTCCGCAAGCGCGCACAGCTCGCGCCCCTCGCGCTGTTCACGCTCGTCGCCATCGCGTTGATCCTCTACTTCTCATTGAAGTAGAGCTGCGCGAACGCCGCCCGGGCGGTGAGCAGCCGCAGCTAGCTGTGCTGTGAGAAGTAAATGACGAGCGCGATCGCCACGATGATCACCGTGCCGAACGACAGCGCTACCGGTACCCACGACCGCGACGCGAGCCCGGGCTGCCTTCGACTGGGCTCGGGCGGGCGGAACTCGCCGACGACGAGTCCAACGGCCGCCGGAGCCGGTGGTGCTGCAGTCGCAGTCGCGGCGGCCCGGGCGGACGTTGCCGGAGCAGGGGCCCTATCGGAGATCGCCGCGCTCAGGCGCGTCACGTTCCGCGGCTGGACGATGTCGGCGCTTGGGTCCGACACCGGCAGCACGCCCTCCACGACAAGCAAGGTCGTGCCGACCTTGATCTCCGCGCCGCCACCCAGCATCGTCGGTTCGGCGATGCGAGTGCCATCGACGAACGTTCCGTTCGTCGAGCCGAGGTCCTCCACCTGCAGACGGTTGGCGTGGCGACGGACGACGGCATGACGCTTCGACATCTCCTCGTCGTCGATCGCGAGATCAGTGTCCTCGCGGCCGATGACGACCTCTTCGTCGACATCTACCGTCAGACCAGCGTTGGGCCCACTCACTACACGCAGCCGTGCCATAGCGCCGCGCAGCCTACCGATGACGGCGGATCGCTGCAAGCACGTTCGGTCAGCACAACGACCGAGACCTCGCGGTACAGTCCGCGCATGAGTCCCGCGATTGCCCGCTTGGAGGTAGTGGCAGGGCGGGCAATCGGAATGTCGATTCTGCTCGACGATGAGTTGCTGATCGGGCGCCACGCCGATGGCGCCGGGCGACTGGCCGACGACGAGGAGATCTCCCGTTCGCACGCGCGGATTAGCTTGGACCGGAGCGGCTTCTGCGCGATCGAGGACCTCGGCTCGACCAACGGGACGTTCGTCAACGGTTTGCGCGTCAGCGGGCCGCAGACGCTGTCGGTCGGCGACACGGTCGAGGTCGGCGGCACCACGCTCGTCGTCCGCGAGCTTCCGATTCCAGCCAGCGAGCGTTCGCTAAAGGCAGTGCCACCTCAGCCGACCCACCCACCCGGGCGGCAGACTCCGCCGGTGTCGGCGAGCCAGGCGACCCCGCTCGCCGCCTCGGGACGGTCGGAGCGAACGTCGGGATCGGACCAACCCTCGCCCGCGCGTCCGGCCGGGCCGCCAACCCAGTCCGCCGCACCGCCGACCCAGCCCAAGAACGAAGCCAAGCCAGATTCCGGGCCGGCCAGCCTCTCGCTGAGCCTGCACATCGACTTCTCCTCCCGGAAGGCCACGGTCGCCGTTGACGACGGGCAGGATCCCCTCCAGCTCGAGTTCGACGGCGACGCCTGGCGCCCCGCCTCGGCGTCCTGATCGGTCCGCGGCTAGGCGCCGGGCGGCGTGGTCAACAGGCGGTAGCCGCCGCCGTGGAATACCAGCGGCGTGCCGTCCTCGCGCGTGCCGATTTCGAGCACCTCGCCGATGAAGATCAGGTGATCGCCGGCTTCATGCGTGGCATGCAGACGGCAGTCCATCGACGCGGCAACGCCCTCGAGGATCGGGGAGCCGCTCGGCCCGAACCGATGGGGGACCTCCGCGAACGCATCGCGTCCCCGCGGCCGGTCGCGCGAGGCGAAATAGCGCGATAGCGGCTCCTGATCCTGGCTCAGGATGTTGACCGCGAACACCCCGTTGCGGCTGATGTGGTCGGCGCCCTCCGACGGGCTGATCACGCACACGAGGATCAGCGGCGGGTCGAGCGACACGGAGGAGAACGCGTTGGCGGTCATGCCGTACGCGTGCTCCTCGGCGCGCGTGGTGACGACGGTCACGCCGGTGGCGAACGCCCCCACCGTGGACCGGAACTCCTTGCTCGAGAAGTCTGTCTGCACGGTCCCGCGGTCCCCGAGCTAGCCCGCCGACCGGCCGAGGCGGTCCCGGATGATCTGGTCGAAGTCCCGGGTCGTGCCGAGCGACTGCGCGACGACGGTGCGGAACGTGTCGCCGTCGATGACCACGAGCTTCGTCGGCTTGGTCGCGCGCGCGCTCGTGCCGCGCGGCTTGTCGAACAGGATCGCCATCTCGCCGTAAAGGTCGCCGGGCCCGACCGTCGACACGGTCTCGCTGGTGCCCCCGTCCTCGCGAGTGACCTCGAGCTCTCCGTCGACCACGATGAAGAACTTGTCGGCCGGTCCACCCTGCCGGGCCACGACGGAGTCGGCGTCGGCGTCGACCAGCTGTAGCGATGCCGAGATCGTCTGGGCGGTCTGCGTCGGGAGCCCACCGAACACGCTGTAGGACCGCTCGCGGTGGAACTCGGCACCGAACACGCCCTCGGGCGACGAGCTCGAGCCCTTGCGGTTGTCGATGTACTGAATCTCAGTCGGGGTGATGCGGAAGAACGAGATGCTCATCGTGGCGCCGGGCGAGAGCGAGGGGAACTTATCTCCGAACAGCGCCGCCACCCGCGCGATCTGCTCGCCACTGAGCAGCACCGAGCACTCCCCGACCCCCTGCACGCCGCGGGTCTCATTGAGGTCGGTCGTGTACTCGTCGATCGTGAAAGCCACCATCGGGTTCTGCTCGATGTGCCGTGCGCTCTCGGTCGTGGCGCGCGACCAGAAGTACAGCGACGGGCCTTCGTTCACGTACAGGAACGTGGCGGCGTGCGGCGCGCCGGTGGGCGACGCGGTCGCCAGCGTCAGCGTGCTCTGCGCCCCCAGATACTCGAGGACAGCGCCGGGTAGCTCCTGCTCGGTCGTGCTCATCCAGAAATCTCCTTGTCCGAGGTCTCGCTCGCGATCCTAAGGGTTTGGTCGCCAAGAAGCCAGCCGCGCGCGAGGGACGCTTCGCCCGCTTCCAGAAGGCTCAGCTTCCCACGAGCAGCGCGACCAGGAACAGCGCGAGGAAGTGAAACGCCTGATCGAGCACCGCGCCCAGCGCGGGGTTCTCGTTGAGGTCGGCCCCCTTGATCACGCGTGCGTAACTCGTGAGCAGCCGTCCGTCGTCCTGGATCATGTGTGGGATCGCGATCAGCGCCGCCACGCCGATCACTCCCCAGTGCACGCTGTCCCACAGCCAGATCAGCGCGGGAACGAACGCGAGCGTGTAAGTCGTGATATGCGACAGCAGCGCGCGGCGCCTCACCCCGGGCCCGGACAGCCCACCGCGCTTGTTCATCGCCTGCCATTCGGTCTGGAGCAGGTAGTCCCCAACCTCGTGGGACACGAAGAACACCGCGAAGACCTCAACCCAGGGCATCCGGTGGAAGCTATCTCACTGACAGATGACCAAACGCTTACGTCGAGCGTGCGGTCTCAACGACCCGCGAGCTCGCGATCTCGCGCCGGCGCGCCGAGCTCGATCTGCTGCTCGGCGCGGATGATGTGCATGACGGCGTTGATCAGGGCCAGGTGGGTGAACGCCTGCGGGAAGTTACCCAGGTGACGTCCGGTCCCGGCGTCGATCTCCTCCGCGTACAGCGCCAGTGGGCTCGCGAACGACAGCAGCTTCTCGCACAGCCCGCGTGCCCGGGCGATCTCGCCGATCTCGGCCAGCGCGGAGACCAGCCAGAACGAGCAGATCGTGAATGTGCCCTCCTCACTTGCGAAGCCGTCGTCGGTCTGTCCCACGCGGTAGCGCAGCACCAGGCCGTTCTCGGTCAACTCGTCGGCGATCGCGAGCACGGTGGCGCGGACCCGCGGATCATCGGGAGGGAGGAACCGAACCAAGGGCACCATCAGCAGCGACGCGTCGAGCGCGTCGGTCTCGTAGTGCTGGACGAACACGCCCCGCTCGTCGACCCCGTTCGCGCAGATGTCGGCGTGGATCTCCGCCGCCGCCTCCTGCCACCGCGTCGCCATCCGCTCGTCGTTACGGATGCGTGCCAGCCGCGCACCGCGGTCGGCGGCGACCCAGCACATCAGCTTCGACGAGGTGAAGTGCTTGGGGTCGCCCCGCACCTCCCAGATGCCGCGGTCGGGATCGCGCCAGTTCGCCAGGGCGCTCTCGACCTGACGCTTGATGATCGGCCACAGACGGTCGGGCAGCTGGTCGCGCGAGCGGGTGTGGAGGTAGATCGAGTCGAGCACCGCGCCCCACACGTCGTGCTGCGCCTGGTCATAGGCGCCATTTCCGATCCGCACCGGGCGCGACTGCTCGTACCCGGAAAGGTGCTCCAGCTCCTGCTCCTGGAGCTTTGACTCGCCCCCGATCCCGTACATGATCTGGAGCTGTCCCTCCTCGGCCTCGGCCATGTCGGCGACGAAGTAGAAGAAGTCGTTGGCCTCTTCCTCGAACCCGAGCGAGTACAGCGCCCAGAGGGTGAAGGTCGAGTCGCGGATCCAGGTGTAGCGGTAGTCCCAGTTGCGGTCGCCGCCGGGAGCCTCGGGTAGCGACGTTGTCGAAGCTGCGATCAGTGCGCCCGATGGCGCGTACGTGAGTCCCTTCAGCGTCAGCGCGCTGCGCTGGAGGTGCCCCCGCCACGGGTGATCGGGGAACGTGCCGTGCTTCAGCCACTCCTGCCAGAAGCGCTGGGTGCGCGCCAAACGCTCGAGCGCCTCCTCATACGTCGAGGGCATGCCGTGCTCGGACCAACCCAACGCGACGAACGCGACGTCGCCCTCCCTCATTGTGGTCCGGGCCCGCGCCCGGGGACCCTCGAAGCCGAGGCGCAGATCGGTGACCATCTTCAGCTGGAGGTTCATGCCCTCCGATCGCGCGACCGCCTCGCCGTAGCCGGTGCCCGTGTACTCCCAGTCGACGGCCAGACCGCCGTAGTCGAACGCGGGCTCGCACTCGAGCTTTATCTCGGCCGAGCCCTGGATGCACTCGATCAGCCGGAGCAGCACATGGTCGGCGTCGTGGTCGGTGGGCGAGCGCCGGTGGCTGTGCGACCGCTCGCTCTCGTGGTGCCAGGGTCCGATGCACAGGGCGTCGCGCACGATCACCCACCCCAGGCGTGTCTCCCAGCTCGTCTCGAGCACCATCGTGCCCGGGATGTAGCGCCGGCCCGCCGGGACGTTGACGTCCGCTGGGCCGACCCGGAAGCCGCCGGCGTCGCGATCGAGCATCGCCGCGAACACGCTCGGCGAGTCCATCCGCGGCAGGCACAACCACTCGACGTTCCCGTTCGGGGCGACGAGCGCGGTTGTCTCACAGTCCGACAGGAACCCGTAGTCGCCAATCGGCGGGAACGCGCTGGACCGAATCCCTTGATCGCTTTGAGCCCCCGACATCCGCGGGCGATTCTGCTGTGGCGCGGAAGACGTGTCAAGGTATGCTCGCCCGCGACCAATCCAGGGGGCTCACCGAGTGCAACCGCGGATCCAACTCACCTCGATCGACGTCATCGCGTCGGCGCTGGAGCCGGTGACCCCGGCGCTGAGCCGGATGAGCTCGCCCGACGGTGCGGTCACGCTGATGCTCAGCGACATCGCGGACGCGGGCGACGCGGCGGAGCAGCTGGGAACCGACCACTGGGAGCGGCTGGTCAGCGACCATCATCTGCTCGTCGAGCAGATCCTCGCTCGCCACGACGGTCAGGTCGTGAGATTCCAGGGAGACGGCTTCCTCGCCTCGTTCGGCAGCGCCCACGCCGGACTGCACGCGGCGGTCGATCTACAGCGGACGTTCACCGGCGCCCCGTCCGAGCACCAGTCCCTGTCGATCCGCGTCGGGCTCCACTCGGGGTTCGTGATCGGCAACCCCGAGCAGATGATGGGGCGCAACGTCGTGCTCGCGGCGCGGATCGCCGCCCAGGCGAAGGGAGGCGAGATCCTCGTCTCCTCGACCGCCAAGGAGTACACCGAGACCGACCCGAGCTTCCGGTTCGAGGAGCGCGGCGAGTTCCACTTCAAGGGCCTCCTCGGCGAGCACGTCGTCTACTCGGTGGCCTGGCGGTAGACCGGCCCGCCGGGGGGCGTGCGTCAGGCGGACGCCGCCGCGAGCATGCGGGCGTATTCGCCGGCGGTCTGAGGCCGCTTTGCGGAGTCCTTCTCGAGCGCGCTCAGCAGCGTCCCCACGAACTCGTCCGACAGGTCGGGGCGCCTGGTCCGCGGGTCCGGCGGCGGGTCCTGCAGGTGCGCCCACAGGATGCGCATTCCCTGCACCTCGGCGAACGGCGGTTGCCCGCACAGGCATTCGTACATCACGCACCCGAGCGCGTAGATGTCGGTGGCCGCGGTGACCGGCTCGCCGCGGATCTGCTCGGGCGCCATGTAGTCCATCGACCCGAGCGCCTGGCCGGGCAGCGTCAGCAGGCTCCCCTGGGTGTCCTTGGCCAGGCCGAAGTCCGTGATGTAGCCGCGGCCGCTCTCGTCCAGCAGGATGTTGGCGGGCTTGACGTCGCGGTGAACCATTCCGGCGGCCCACAGCGCCTCGAGCCCCGCGGCGACGTCGGTGCACACCCCGACCGCGGTTTGCACGTCGAGCGTGCCATCGCGCTTGAGCTTGTCGTCGAGCGACATGCCGACGCCATCTGGACCCACGATGAACCGCTGCGCCATGTACGGCACACCGTCGACCTCGCCGGTATCGAGCACCGGGACGACGTTCGGATGATTCACCGTTTGCGCGATCCGGGCCTCGCGATAGAACCGCCGGCGAAACGTCTCGTCGCGCGCGTAGTCGTCCTTGACCAGCTTAAGCGCGACGCGGCCGCCGTCGGGCCCGGTCGCTGTGTAGACCTTCCCCATCCCCCCCTCCCCAAGGAGGTCGTCCACGCTGTAGTCGCCAATCTGGCTGCCGATTCGGGGGTCGCTCACACTCATCGCTCACTCAATGATCGGTCTGGGGGCACTGCCGAGCGCCCATCATAAAGCTCCGTGGGCATATCGTCGCGGGAGCCTCGCCGCGGGCCCGCCGGATGTCCGCGAGCCGCCGTTAGGCAAACTCCTAACGGCGGCTCGCTGCCGGGGCCCGCGCAAGTAGAATCCTGCTGCTTTGCTAGAGGATGGCACGATCGTTTCCGGGTATCGCATCGACGGGATACTCGGGGAGGGAGGCATGGGGGCCGTCTACCAAGCCACGCAGCTGTCGCTGCACCGGGTCGTCGCGCTCAAACTGCTCGCGCCGAACCTGAGCGACGACGCCGGGTTCCGCGCCCGCTTCGAGCGCGAGGGACAGGTTCAGGCCGCGCTCGACCACGAGCACATCGTCGCGGTGTACGAGGCCGGGCAGAGCGAATACGGCCTGTTCCTCGCCATGCGGCTGATCGCCGGACCGACGCTGAAGCGCCTGATCCTCGACGACGAGCTCGACCCGCGCCGGACCGTACGGCTGCTCGCCCAGGTGGCGAACGCGCTCGACGCCGCGCACGCGGCGGGGCTGATCCACCGCGACATCAAGCCGCAGAACATCCTGATCGACAAGGGCGACCACGCCTACCTTGCCGATTTCGGGCTGATCAAGGCCCCCGACGAGGCACGGCTCACGGGAACCGGACAGTTCATCGGCACGATCGACTACGTCGCCCCCGAGCAGATCCAGGGCGAACCCGCGACATCGGCCAGCGACTGCTACGCGCTCGCCGGCGTCCTGTACGAGTGCCTGACCGGTGAGGTCCCGTTCCCCAAGCCGTCCGAGGCCGCCACGCTGCACGCCCACGTGATGTCGGCTCCGCCGACGGTCAGCGCGCTCCGCCCCGACTTGCCCCCGGCGCTCGACGGTGTGATCGCGCAAGGAATGGCCAAGGATCCCTGGGCACGGCCCTCGCGCACGGTTGAGCTGATCCAGGCGGCCTCGCGCGCGCTCTCCTCGAGCGCGTCGAACCTGGGCTTACCCGTCCAGACCGATCACCGCGACGGCGCCGACGAGCGACGACACCGGGTTCAGACGACCAAGGTGCCCGCGGTCGACTCGGGCCGGTCGCAGACGAGCCACCCGCGGGCGCCGGCGACCGACGAGCGCTCCGCCGTCCGCCCGGACATCACCCGGCCGGTCAGCCGGCCCGTGATCACGCCGGAGCCACCACCGGACAGCGAGCCCTCAACGGAGCCGGAGCCCGCGTCGGTGGTTGACGCGGCCGCGGCGGCGCCGGAGGCGACACCCGCCCAGGGCCCAGCGCACCTCGCCGAGCTACCTCCGCGGATGCTCGCGCTGATCGCGGCGCTCGTCGTAGGCGCGTTCCTCGTCGGCCTCGTCATCGGCCTGATCGTCCACTGATGCCGGGGAATCCTTGTTTCCACCGGGCGATTTGCCGTCCCACTCCTTTAGGCAGCCCAAACCTGGCCCGCCTGGACTATGTCTTGCGAGATTTCGGCAGGTTGGGATAGACTGTGAGGGCGGGCCAGTCTACACTGCCAGGGGGTAGAGCGGATGGGGCAGGAACAAGGTGGAGTTTTGGCGACGCTTGATCGCGTGAACGAGCCAAGAACGCCCTCGCAGGTATTGGGGCGAACATTGAGAGGCCGGTACCGGGTTGTAGAGCCGATCTCCGCTGGGGCCATGGGCCAGGTGTACCGCGCGGTCGACATGGAGACCGACACCGAGGTCGCGCTCAAGCAGTGCACGAACCCCCACCACGACCAGCGGTTCGAGGCCGAGGCGCGGCTGCTCTCGAGCCTGGGGCATCCGCGGGTCGTCCGCGTGACCGACCACTTCTCCGCGCCGTCCGGCCAGTACCTGGTGATGGACCTGGTACGCGGGATCGATCTCGGCGTGCTGCTCAAGCAGCGCGGCCAGCCGGGCCTTCCCGTCGACCAGTCGATCGAGTACACGCGCCAGACGTGCGAGGCGCTTCAGTACGTCCACGACCAGCAGATCGTCCATCGTGACGTCAAGCCGCAGAACCTGATCCTGAGCGAGGCCGGCGTTGTGCTGGTCGACTTCGGGATCGCCCGGCTGCTCGACGAGGTCGAAGAGCAGGGCACGGTCGGGATCGGGACGCCACGGTTCATGGCGCCGGAGGTGTTCGCCGGCGGCAACGTGTCGGCGCGCACGGACGTGTTCAGCGTCGCCGCGACGCTGTGGACGCTGCTCGCGGGCCGGCCGCCCGTGTACGCCGATCCGACGAAGCTTTCGACGGTCAACGCCGACGTGACGCCCGAACTCGAGCGGACGATCGCCGCCGGCCTCGAGATGATCCCCGAGCGCCGCGTCGCCTCCGTATCGGCGTTCGCCAAGGCGCTCGGCGCACCGCTCCGCACCGAGACCGGCGTCTCGCTCGCGGTCTCGATCGACGATCCGGACGCCTCGCGCGGGCTGATGGAGGCGGTCGTGCATACCGCCGCCGGCGTGTTCGGGGCCGCCGCCGCCTCGATCGCCCTGGTCGATGAGACCACCGGCGAGCTCGTCTACCAGTCGGCATGGGGCGCCGGCGCCCGCGAGATTGTCGGAGTGCGGCTCCCGCCCGGGGCGGGCATCGCCGGCCAGGTCGTCCAGTCGGGGTCGCCTGAGGCGGTGCCCGACTGCCGCACCGACCCGCGCTTCGCCGCCCGGATCGCCGAGGGCACCGGGTACGTGCCGTACACGATGCTGATCGTCCCGCTCGAGCGCGCCGGCCGGCCGATCGGCGCGCTGTCGATCCTCGATCGACGCGACGGGCGGGCCTACCGCAACGACGACCTCGAGCCCGCAGCCCTGTTCGCCGACCTCGCGGTCAAGGCGCTCGACGTCACGCCGAACTCGTTCACCAGCCTCGGCATGACGTCGCTCGGACAGTCCCCGCGGCACCTAGCGCAGGCGGGCGATTGCAGCCGCTTCCGCACAACCGTGCGGGTTGCGCCCTACTCAAACTTGCTGTAACGTCGCGCCGGCTCGGGGCCGAGGCTGAGCGAATACGGATAAATCGCGCGCCACTCTTACCGGGGGGTACATGAAATGACGGGGCTGGTTGGTTCTTCGATCCGGCGTATCGCCGGGGTCGTTCGGCGTGGTCGTGGCGGTGGCGCTGATCGCGGTGCCGGTGGCGGTGGCGAACAACGACACGATCAACGCCACTGCGACGGTTCAGTTCTCGGGCGTCGTCGACAGCTCGACGTCTTGCACACGCGCGCCCACGCAGGCGGTGATCGACTGGGGAGACGGCACCGCAACCACGACGGGGACCATCAGCGGAAACACCGTCAGCGGCACGCACACCTACGCCACCTCTGCCGAGGGCACCAATGGCGGCACGATCACGCTCACGGGCGGCGGATGCAGCGGCACTGTGACCGACAACTTCACGGCGAACGTCGCCCCGCCCCCGCCGATGTTCACGGAGTGCCCGGCCGGTGTACCAGGACACCGGCTGCCAGTACCTGATCGAGGTCAACAACGGCACCGAGACGGTCCTGAATGACCCGAACCAGAGGCGTACGAGGCGTCGGACGACTCGCTGATCGGCGTGCTCAACAACTCGTCCTCGCCGGTCTCCGAGCTCCCGCTCGCGGTCCCAGGCTCCGATCTGTTCGGCTTCGACGGCGACGGCATCTGCGACCCGGGCGGACCGCCGGTTCCTGCCGGCTGCGGCCCCCAGCCCGGCACGGCGGCCGGCACCGACTGCACCCAGGGCGCGGGCGGGACGTGCGCGTTCCCGGTTCCGTCCGGCGAGCCCGCCGGCTACATCGAGCCAGGGGGCTCCACCGGCGTCCCGCAGAACGGATACGAGGGTCCGACCACCTGGTTCTCGAACGTGAGCACGGACACGAGTTCAGGCGTGGTCCATTTCTCGCCGGCGTCTCCAACCGGGTCAATCGACCTACTTCGGCCTCGAGGAGCCGCCGGTCGGGACGACCATCGGCGTCGGCGGCACCGCCCCGCTTCCCGGCGGGATGTCGCCTCCGACGGTCACCAGCACCGGCGCCAATTTCTCGGCGCTCGTGAACCCGAACGGTCAGGCGACGACCGCGTACTTCCAGTACGGGCTCGACCTGAAATACAGCAAGTTCGGCGGCTCGGGGCCCGACTACACGAACTCGACCCCCATACAGTCGTTCGCGGGCAACTTCACCGATGACTTCGTGAACGCGTCCGTCTCCGGGCTGGTCCCGAATGCGCTCTACCACGTACGTCTCGTGGCAACGAACGCCGCCGGCACCACGTTCGGGCCCGACATGACGTTCACGACCACCCACGGCGGTACGCCAGGCTCGCCCACGCTCGGCAGGACGTTCAACGTCTCGACGGTCAGCGGCCTCGTGCTGGTCAAGGTCCACGGGGTGTTCGTCCCGCTGACGGAGCTGACGCAGATCCCGAAGAACACGGTGATCAACGCGCTCCACGGCACGTTGTCCCTGACGTCCGCCCTCCCCGGCGGCTCTCATCCCGCCGCCGACGCGGCCGCCAAGGGCAAGAAGCACAAGGGCAGCGGGAAGACCGCCACTCAGAAGGGCAACTTCGGCGGCGCGATCTTCAAGATCAGCCAGGCGACCGGCGGGCCGAACAAGGGCCAGGTCACGCTCACGATCGTCGAGAACGCATTCAAGGGCGCGCCGACGTATGCCACCTGCAAGAAGGGGAAGGCCGCCGACGCCACCGTCGCCAAATCGTCGAGCAAGACCCTCCAGTTGCTGCACGCCAGCGCCAAGGGCAAGTTCACGACGAAGGGCCGCTACGGCGCAGCCACCGTGCTCGGCACGAAGTGGACGATCTCGGACCGCTGCGACGGGACGCTCATCCACGACGTGACGGACTCGGTCAAGGTGACCGACTTCGTCCACCACAAGACGATCACCCTGCACGCGGGGCAGAGCTACCTGGCGACGAAGCCGTAAGCGAGGCCGATAGGCGAGGTTGTCGTGAGGATGCACGGGACCGGGGAGCCAATCGTTCCGGCGAATCGCCGGAACGGTCGCCGGCGTCGTGGCGGCGGCGCTGATCGCGGTGCCGGTGGCGTCGGCCCAGCCGGCCGCGCCGTTCGCTGCTCCAGTCGTCGGGGCCGCTCAGCGACATCTACATGCGGCAACGACCTCGACTGCCGGATCGCAAGCGGCGGACTTCTCGAGCACGGAGTTCGTCCCGAACGCGGCCGGCCCCGGCGACTGCGGGACGTTCGTGACCTCACCGGCGACAACGTCGCAGGCGGCTTGATCGGCCCGGACTTCGCGAATCACGCGCGGTGGCACGCACACGACGATTCTCGCGAGCGCGAGACGCCGTTCACTGACTCACGCCGGGCAATCAGACGCTCACAGGATCGGGCAGCGGCGGCGAGGCCGTACCGAGATCACCACGACGGTGACGCTGACGTCGCCCGACCGGACCGAACGTCGCCGGTCACGCTCCAGGTCGACCGAGGTCGACACGCTACGTCGTCGGCAGACGACTTCTACCGGACCGACATCACGATCACGAACATCGGCCAGCGCTTCGCGATGACAACGGAGACTACGCGCTATCACGCCGCCGACTGCCAGCTCCGCGGATCCGACACCGGGTTCGGAGCGTTCGAGCCGAACGCGACCTCGCCGGTCACTGCCGCCTGCACGCCGAACGTGCTTGGCAACCCACCGTCGGCCGCTCGAGGAGTTCGTGCACGATCACCAGCGGCAGCAGCTTGGCGAACAGTCGATCCGTCCCGACGATCTGGACGAACCTCGACGACACGCGCGCTCGATGACAACTGTAACGATTGCCGCGGCACTGCGTGGACAACGCCGATGGGATCGCTTACCCGTCCCGAGCCCGACGGCTCTCGAGCAGCAAGGCGGCTCCGACGTTCGGTGCGAGACCGGACCGTCGACACCGTTCCCGGCTGGCGGCCTCTCGCTCGACGCGGCATCGCTGGCGCGCCAAGGCGGACGCGCACCGTCGCCACGATCACCGACCCGACACTGTGCGCCACCGCGAGCGCGTACTCGGCACGATCAACTGGGGAGACGGGAGCGATCTCGGCCGGCGACCGTCGCCGGCGGCAACGGCAGCTTCACGGTGACGGCAACCACGCATTGCCGGGTCGGGACGCACCCGGGCGCGGCCGCGATCACCTCGCGGCGGCGACCTGCCAGGTGATCGTGACCGCCGACACGACTCAGCGACGATCACCTGCAGCGGCGCCGGCGACGGTCCTCACGGGCGCACCGTCGGTCAGCCCCACCGGCGCGGGGTTCTCGGGCTCGGCGAACCCGAACGGCTTGCCCACCACGGCTGTATTCCAGTACGGCCTCGACCCGAAGTACTCGGGCGGCGGTCCCGTGGTCTACACCAACTCGACGCCGGCCCAGGCCGTCGGATCGGACTTCTCGAGCCACAACCTGACGGCGTCGGTGTCGGGGCTCGTGCCGAACGCGCTCTACCACGTCCGCCTGGCCGCTACCAACAGCGCGGGAACCACGTTCGGACCCGACGTGACGTTCACCACTAGCCGAAGGTCCACCCCCGGCTCGCCGACGCTCGGCAAGACGTTCAACATCTCGCTCGTCAGCGGAGTGGTGCTGGTCAAGGTCAACGGCGAGCTTCGTCCCACTGACCGAGCTCACGCAGATCCCGAAGAACACGGTGATCGACGCCCTCCACGGCACGCTTACGCTCACCACCGCCGGCGGGAGTCCACCCGGGGCCCGCGACACGGCCGCGAAGGGCAAGAAGCCCAAGAAGACCCCGACCCAGAAGGGCACGTTCAGCGGCGCGATCTTCAAGGTCAGTCAGGCAACCAAGGGCGCCGGCAAGGGCCTCGTGACGCTCGCGATCGTCGAGGGCGCGGCGGTCAAGGGTGCGCCCTCCTACTCCCTCTGCACCAAGCACAAGGCCGCCGACCCATCGGCCTCCGCCGCCTCGGTCAAGACTCTCCAGCTACTCCACGCCAGCGCCCACGGCAAGTTCCGCACCTCCGGCCGCTACAGCGCCGCCACTGTTCTCGGGACCAAATGGACGGTCGCCGATCGCTGCGACGGCACCTTCACCCACGACATTACCGACTCCGTCGCCGTCAACGACTTCGTCCACCACAAGACGATCGTCCTCCACGCAGGGCAGAGCTACCTCGCCAAAGCACGAAAGTAGAGATGAGGTTCCGATGCGACAGATCCAGGTTCGCGTCGCCATCCGATTGATCGCAGGGATCGCCGCAGTAACGGCGTTTGCGCTCTCACCCCAGCTGGCGCAGGCGCAGACCCCGGGCTCGCTGACCCAGCTCGCGAGCCCCGACAACTGCATCGAGTCGACCTCGAGCGCGTCGACCGAATGCCAGACGAAGGCGCCCGGGCTCAGCGGCACGGAGACCGTGGCGACCAGTCCGGACGGCAAGAATGTCTACGCGATCGGCTTCTCCGACGAAGCCATCGCCGAGTTCACGCGCAATCCGGACGGCTCGCTGAAGGAGATCGGCTGCATCGCCGACAGCAGCGCGAGCGGAGGAACCTGCTCTCAGAATGCGACTGCCACGGGCCTCTTTGATCCACGGGCAATCGCGGTCAGCCCGGACGGTCAGAACGTGTACGTCGCAGCCGGGGTCGACCCCAACGGCGATATTGCCGAGTTCACGCGCAATGCCGATGGCTCCCTGACCCAGCCGTCGGGGCACGACTGCATTGGCGAAAACGGGACCTATGGATGCGCTGACATCGGTGGTCACGGCCTGAAGTTTCCCAATGACCTGGCGATCAGTCCGGACGATAAGAACGTATACGTCGCCGACCAGGTAGGGGAGGCGGTGACCGAGCTCGCGCGCGCGGCGGACGGGTCGCTGAGCGAGCCGGGCGGGGGCGCGGACTGCATCCAGGACCAGACGGCCAGCAACAGCGACTGCTCCAACACCGGGACCGGACTGTCGGACGTGACCGGCGTGGTGGTCAGCCCGGATGGCAACAACGTCTACACGGGGGGCGCGCCTAACCTTTCCTCGAGCGGCTCGATCGCCGAGTTCACCCGCAACGCCAACGGCTCCCTCGTCCAGCTCGCTTCGCCCGACAACTGCCTCGGGACCCCCGAATACATGGAGAGCTGCGGCGGCGGGGCGACGGGAGTCGTCGGCGTCATCGGACTGGCGGCGAGTCCGGACGGCAGCAACGTGTACGCGGCCTCGGAGTCCGAGGGCGGTCCGATCGCGGAGTTCTCCCGGGGCCCGGGCGGAGCGCTGACGCAACTCGCGTCTCCCAACGACTGCATCGAGGAGCAAGGTGACAGCTTCGGCTGCGGCAGCACGGGCACCGGGATCGGAAGCGGCTTCGATCTGGTCGTGAGCCCGGACGGGGCGAACGTCTACGCGCCCGCGCCGGCGGCATTCTGTCTCGCTAGCACCTGCTCGGACGTGGCGGAGTTCGCGCGTAATGCCGACGGATCGTTGTCGCAGCTTTCCATCCCCGACACCTGTGTCCAGGACAGCAGCGCCGGGGGCAGCGAGTGTCCGGGGAACGAGAACGGAAGCGGGCTCGGCGGACCAGGCGTTGCCATCTCGCCTGACGGCAACAACGTATATGTCACGGGCACCGACGGGATAGCGGAGTTTGCGCGCGGAACGCACGCGCTGACGATTTCGCCGGCAGGATCCGGCAGCGGAACCGTCTCCGACGGAAGGGGTGCGATCTCCTGCCCTTCGCTGTGCTCGCACGCGTACATCGCCAACACCCCGGTCACGCTCACCGCGACGCCGACGTCCGGATCGACCTTCACCGGCTGGGCCGGCCCGTGCTCGGGAACCGCCGCCTGCCAGGTGACGATGAGCGCCGATACGACAGTCACCGCTACATTCACACCGAACTCCGGATCGCCGACACCGGTGCTTACCGCGGCGCCGACGGCCGTGACCGACGGCGGCGCGGGGTTCTCGGGCTCGGTCAACCCGGAGGGCCTGCCCACCACCGCCTACTTCCAGTACGGCCTCGACCGGCGCTACAGCCAGGTGGGCGCATCGGGTCCGAACTACACCTCGCAGACGCAGCCGCAGACGGTCGGCTCCGACTTCACGAGCCACGGCGTGGGCCCGGTGACGGTCGCGGGGCTGGTGCCCAACGCGCTCTATCACGTGCGGCTGGTGGCGACCAACACCGCCGGCACGACGCTCGGGCAGGACATCACGTTCACGACCGCGATGGCGCCGGCGCCCGGCGCTCCGACGCTTGGAACCACGTTCAACATCCAGCCCGTGTCGGGGCTGGTGCTGGTCGACATCAACGGGCACCTCGTGCCCGTCACGCAGCTGACCCAGATCCCGTCGGGCGTGCCAATCGACACCCGCCAGGGCACGCTGAAGATAACGACCGCGACCGGCGGTGGCGGCGGCGCGCGGGATGCGAGCGCGAAAACGCAGACCGGCGAGTTCAGCGGCGCGGTCTTTCGGCTCAGCCAGCAGACCCGCGGTGCCGGAAAGGGCCTGGTCACGCTCATGCTGGCCTTGAGCGCATTCAAGGGCGCCCCGAGCCAGTCCATCTGCAAGAGCCACGGCACCGCCGCCGACGCCACGGCCGCGAGCAGCAGAACGATCCAGCTGCTCCACGCGAGCGCCCACGGCAAGTTCCGCACGAGCGGCCGATACAGCGCAGCAACCGTGCTCGGCACGATCTGGACCGTCACCGCGCGCTGCGATGGGACGCTGACCCATGCGATCAAGGACGAGGTCCAGGTCACCGACTTCGTCCGCCACAAGACGATCATCCTCCACGCGGGCCAGAGCTATCTCGCCCCAGGCCGCGCCAAGCACGGGTAACGCAGGCGCGTGAGGCACCTCAGTTATGGGGAGGAATTGTTGACTTTCGCCCGATGAGCAGTTAGCTTGGCCGTTTAGAGGCCAGCAGTGCCGCGCTCGAGGGGCCGAATCGAGCGATGGTGCTCTCGGGGCGACTGGAAGGGACCGTTTGGAAGTCGATGCAGGATCCGTGCTGAAGAACCGGCTATGGCTCCGGCTCCACCGAGTGCGCCTGCTCGGCTCGCTCACGCTCGCGGCGGTTCTCCTGATGGGTGCGTTCGCCGGCGTCGCGCACGCCGCGAACCCGGTCAGCGGGCTGACGGTGGACCCGCTGACGCCGTCGGACGCCGGCGGAGCACGGACCGATTACGTGATCCATTTCAGCACCTCCGCCACGGGACTGCTAACGCCGGGGCAGCACATCACGATCACGTTGCCGATGAGCTCGAATACGACGACGATCGTCAACACCGTCGTCACCGACACCACGACGAGCAGTCAGGTCGGCACCTGCGGCGTCAGCTCGCAAACCGTCGAGGTCTGCACGATCTCCTCCGGCAAGAGCGTCGCTGACGCAGACCACCTCACGGTCGAGCTCGACGGCGTCACCAATCCGCCGCAGATTCCGACTGGTGGACAGCAGACGCTGTCCGTCGTGACCGATGCTGACACGGCCACGGCGACCGCGAACTACTCCGTAGTCGCAGCCAGTTCGATCACGACCCCGACCGTCAACAACAGCTCGCCGTCGACCGCGGCCGGCGCCCGAACCGACTACGTGATCACGTTCAGCACCTCAAGCACGGGCGGGATGTCGGGCACGGCGCACAGCCAGATCACGATCACGTTCCCCGGGACCGCGACCACGCCCTTCAACACCACCACGATCGTCAACGCCATCGTCACCGACACCACGACGAGCACCCAGGTCGGCACCTGCGGCGTCAGCTCCCAAACCGTCGAGGTCTGCACCATCTCCTCGGGCAAAAGCGTGACCGCCGGCGACACGCTCAAGGTAGAGCTCGACGGCGTCACCACCGAGTCCCCCGCCCCGGTCAAGATGGCCGACCTCCTGACCGTCTCGACGACCTCCGACGTCAACACCACGACCTCGAACCCCTATCCCGTCGTGACCGCCGGCACGATCACCACCCCGACGGTCAACAACAGCTCGCCGTCGACCGCCGCAGGGGCGCGGACCGACTACGTGATCACGTTCACGACCTCCGGCACCGGCGGGATGTCGGGCACCGCGCACAGCCAGATCACGATCACGTTCCCCGCAACCGCGACCACGCCCTTCAACACCACCACGATCGTCAACGCCATCGTCACCGACACCACGACGAGCACCCAGGTCGGCACCTGCGGCGTCAGCTCCCAAACCGTCGAAGTCTGCACGATCACCGCCGGCAAAACCGTCACCGCCGGCGACACGCTCACAGTCGAACTCGACGGCGTGACCACCGAGTCGCCCGCTCCCACTGGGAACACCGACACCCTCAGCGTGTCCACCACCTCAGACACGACCACCAAGACCTCAAGCACGTACCCCGTCACCAACGGGAGGGCCATCACGGCCCCGAGGGTCGACAACACGTCGCCGTCGACGGCCGCGGGTGCGCGCACCGACTATGTGATGACGTTCACCACCTCGAGCACCGGCGGGATGTCCGGCACCGCGCACAGCCAGATCACGATCACCTTCCCCGCAACCGCGACCACGCCCTTCAACACCACCACGATCGTCAACGCCATCGTCACCGACACCACGACGAGCACCCAGGTCGGCACCTGCGGCGTCAGCTCCCAAACCGTCGAGGTCTGCACCATTGCCGCCGGCAAAACCGTCACCGCCGGCGACGTGCTCAAGATCGAGCTGGACGGCGTCACGACCGAGTCGCCCGCCCCCAACGGGAACCTCCACACCCTCACCGTATCCACCACCTCAGACACCACCACGATGACCTCGGTCACCTTCCCGGTCGCTAACAGCGGATCCATCTCGGCCCCAACCGTGCAGCTCAGCAACTTCACGGCCGGTGCGCATGCCAACTACACGATCGCCTTCAACACCTCGGCTTCTGGCGGAATGTCCGGAACCGCGCACAGCCAGATCACGATCACCCTGCCAGCCACGTCGAGCACCCTGTCGGTCACGAACGCCGTCGTCATGGACGCCGGCGTGCAGGTGGGCACCTGCGGCGTCAGCTCACAAATCGTCGAAGTCTGCACGATCAGCGCCGGCGAGACCGTGAACCCGGGCGACCAGGTCACCGTCGCGCTCAGCGGGGTGACGAATCCTTCGAATGTCTCCATGTCGTCCACGCTGACGGTTCAAACCACCTCCGACGTGGCCCCGCAGACATCGGGCCCGTATCAGGGCAGCGGACCTCCGCCGCCGACGATCACCGCAATCAGCCCATCCTCAGGACCCGCCTCGGGCGGCGCGGGCGTGATGATCACGGGAACAAACCTCACTGGTGCGACGGCGGTCGACTTCGGGGCGAACGGCCGCGACGAACGTCACGGTCGACAGCGCCTCCAGCATCACCGCGACGCCCCCGCCGGATCGCCGGCACCGTGGACGTCACCGTCACCACGCCGGGCGGCACCAGCCCCACGAGCGCCGCCGACCAGTACACGTACAACGCGCCCGCGCAACCGTCCTCGCCGCCACCCGCATCGCCACCGTCTTCTCCGCCAGCCGTGTCCGGCGGGTCGCCCACGACCGAGACCATCAGCGGCGCCGGCGTCACTGGCACGGTCAACCCAGAGAGCCTGGCCACGACGGCGTTCTTCGAGTACGGCCTCGACCCCAGCGACCGCGGCCCCGGCGCCTCGACCACGCTCTACGACCAGTCCACCCCAGTCCAGCAAGTCGGCGCCGACTCCGCCAGCCACACCGTGTCGGCCTCGCTGACCGGACTCGTGCCAGGCGCGCTCTACCACGTGCGCCTGGTCGCGACCAATAGCGACGGCACGACGTTCGGAACCGATCAGACGTTCACGACGCCGCAGGCGCCCGCGCCGGCGCCGCCGGTGCTAGGTCAGACCGGGAACACGGCGCCGGTAAGCGGCACGGTGTTCATCAAGTTGCCGTCAGGCGCGTTCGTGCTGCTCACCGGGGCCGAGCAGATCCCTTCGGGCGCTGAGATCGACGCGCTCCACGGCTCGCTCAAGATCACGACCGCAACCGCCAAGAAGGGCAAGACCCAGGAGGGCGTGTTCGGGGGCGCCGTGTTCACCTTCACCCAGACGCGCGGCGGCGCCAGCAAGGGCCTCGCCACGCTTTCGCTGGTCGAGGCAGCCTTCAGCGGCGCGCCGTCGTATGCGATCTGCAAGCCGCACAAGGCCCTCGACGCCACGGCAGCCTCGAGCAAGACGCTCCAACTGCTGCACGCCAGCGCCCACGGGAAGTTCCGCACGAAGGGCCGCTACAGCGCCGCCACCGTGCTCGGCACCAAGTGGACGATCGCTGACCGCTGCGACGGGACACTCGTCCACGACATCACGGACTCCGTCGCCGTCACCGACTTCGTCCATCACAAGACGATCGTCCTCCACGCCGGGCAGAGCTATCTGGCCAAAGCGAAGCCCTGAACGCACTGGCCCGCCGCGGCTCACGCGAAAGCGCGAGCCGGATCGCAGCGTTCATATGACGGAAGGCTTAGGGATGGAACCCGGAGCGGACAGACACCCACGCCTGCGGCGTTCATTGGTTGCCACGGTGCTCGCCGCGTTCGTGCTGCTCGCGTCCGCGGCGTCCGCTGAGGCGAGCACGATCGCCGTGAACACGACCTCGGACGCCGCGCCGACCGCCGGCGAATGCTCGGGGAACCCGGGGGACTGCTCGCTGCGCCAGGCGGTCGACGCCGCGCAGCCCGGCGACACCGTCCAGCTGCCCGCCGGCAACTACAGCCTCACGCTCGGCACCGACGTAGACGTGACGAAGTCGCTCACGATCGAGGGCGACACGACCTCGGACACGACGATCAACGGCTCGCAGAACTCCGGGACGAACGAGTACGGCGAGACGGCTCGGATTCTCCAGGTCGACTATCCCGCGAGCGTGACGATCCAGAGCCTGACCTTCACCGGCGGTGTCGACGAACGTGACGCTCGATGCCTCAACGGCTGCGACAGCGTGCTCGACGCCGACGGCGGGGGCGCCCTGTTCAACAACGACGCGGACGTGACGCTCGACGACGTTGCGTTCACGGGCAACGTCTCGAGCGCGCCCATCGGCGGCGCGGTCAGTACCGCGTACGGGACGTTGACCATGAACAACGTCTCGTTCACGAACAACAGCAGCGGCGTCGCCGGCGCGCTGTTCGTCCGCGGCGGCACCGTGACCGGTGACGGGATCACGTTCCAGGACGACCGCACCACCTGCTGCGAGGGGGGCGCCGCGTATCTGTACGGCGGCGCCACGGTGAGACTCGAGAACACCACGGTCGTGGACTCCGCGGGCCTCGACGGCACCCCCGCGATCGCCAACGGCCAAGCGGCGCTGACGCTCGACAACGACACGCTGTCTGACAACCCGTCGGACATCCAGACGGACACGACCGCGACGACGACGGCCGAGAACACGATTTTCGGAACCGAAGGCAGGCCCGCCTGCGAGCCGGCAGGCCGAGAGGACGGGACGAATAACGGGAGGACCGGCACCGCCATCACCAGCGACCGCGGCAACAACATCGACCAAGGCAGCGCGTGCGCCCTGACCGCGGCGAGCGACTTCTCGAACGTCGACCCCGGGCTCGTGCCGATCGCGGACAACGGTGGGCCGACGCTCACGGAGGCGCTGATCGCCGGCAGTCCGGCGCTCGGCGATCCGGCCAGCTCGAACTGCCCCGCGCAGGACCAGCGAGGCGTCGACCGCCCGGATGGGAGCTGCGACATCGGCGCGTTCGAGGCCACGCTGGTCGGGCCGCCGACCGCCACCACGGGCGACGCGACGAGCGTCAGCCAAACAAGCGCGGATCTGGCCGCGACGATCAACCTCGGCGGCGAGGCCGGCGGCTTCCACTTCATCTACGGCACGGGCCCGAGCGCGCTCACTTCGTCGTCCCCCGAAACCGCGACCGGAGTCGTCTCGTCGGACACACCCGAGACGGAGACCCTCTCGAACCTGTCCCCCGCCACGACCTACTACTACGAGGCCGTGGCCGACAACGCGACGGCGTCCACCGCCGGCGCGGTCGAGCAGTTCACGACCGCAGCCGGCCCGCCGATCATCTCGAACGTCACCGTCGCCTCGATCACCGACACCACCGCCACAATCAACTTCTCGATCGACCCCGAGGGCTCCGACACGGATTACCTCGTCGCGTACGGACCCGACGAGAACTACGGCTACTTCTCGCGGCCCACCGACCTCGGATCGCCCCAAGGACCCCAGAACCTGTCTGTGACCCTGACCGGGCTGACGCCGAACAGCACATACCACTTCGCCGTGTACGCGGGCAACGGCGTCCAGCACGGCGTCAACAGCGGCGACATGACCTTCAACACCTACCAGCAGGTGACCGGCGTCGTCGGCAGCCCGGTGACCGTAACCGACAGCGGCACCGCTTATCAGTGCCCGAGCCAGGACTCCGTCACGGTCGACTGGGGCGATGACAGCAGCGACAACAACGCCCAGATCCAGTGCCAGTACGGCGATGAGGACCAGGTCGACTACACGGTGACCGACTCGCACACGTACAGCGCGCCCGGCAGCTATCTGATCCAGATCAACTACGGCGACTTCGGAACGACCACCGACGTGTACGCGGATATCGCTCCCGCGCCCGGCGGCCTCCAGAACACCGGGCTACCCCAGATCACCGGCGTAGCCCAACAGGGCCAGACGCTGAGCACGGACAGCGGACAATGGCACGGCAACCCGACGTCGTTCGACTACCAATGGCAGGATTGCGACCAGAACGGGAACTGCACGAACGTCGGCGCCGACGCGCCCACGTACACGCCCGGCCCAGGCGACGTCGGCGACACGATCGACGTGATCGTCACCGCGACGAACGACGCCGGAGGCGGCGTCCGGGCGACGTCCGGCCCGACCGCCACCGTGCTGCCGGCTGCGCCAACCAACACCGAGCTACCGCAGATCTCCAACACGTCTCCTCAGCAGGGCCAGACGCTGACGGTCACCACCGGATCCTGGGACAACAGCCCGACCTCCTATCACTACCAGTGGCAGGACTGCGACCAAAACGGCGAAAACTGCACCGACACGGGCGACGACGCGAACACCTATACGCTCACGGGCGACGATGTCGGCAGCACGATCGAGGTGACCGTAACCGCGGTCAATGCCGGCGGCAGCACCCCGGAGACGGTCGGCCCGACCGCGACGGTCACCCCGCTTCCGCCGTCCAGCACCGAGCCGCTGCCGAAGATCACCGGCATCACCCAGCAGGGCCAGACGCTCACCGTCACCACCGGATCCTGGGACAACAACCCGACCTCCTACGACTACCAGTGGCAGGACTGCGACGGACAGAACTGCACTAACACCGGCACCGATGCCAACAGCTACATGCTCGGCCAGAGCGACGTCGGCCACACCGTCCAGGTGTTCGTCACCGCGACCAACATCACCGGCCCATCGACGCCGGTCGCGTCGAATCAGACGGCCGTCGTGCAAGCTGCGCCAACGCCGCCAACGCCGAACACGCCACCGGCCGCACAGCAGGCCTCCCCCACCGTCCTTACCACCGCCCCGACCGTCAGCGTCACCGGGGCCGGATTCTCGGGCTCGGTCACGCCGAACGGACTGCTCAGTCAGGCGTACTTCCAGTACGCCCTCGATCCGAAGTACACCGGCGGCGGCCCGCTCGTGTATGACAAGTCAACCCCGGCGCAAACCGTCGGGTCAGACTTCGTCACCCACACGATTGGCCCGGTCGCGGTGTCCGGTCTGCTCTCGAACGCGCTGTATCACGTGCGACTCGTCGCTACGAACCTCGACGGAACGACGTTCGGCCCCGACGTCACATTCACCACGGCGGCCGGGCCTGCGCCGAGCGCCCCGACGGTCGGCAAGACGTTCAACGTCTCCCCGGTCAGCGGCCTCGTGCTGATCGAGGCCAACGGCAAGTTCGTGCCGCTCACCGAACTCGGGCAGATTCCGTTCGGCTCGGTCATCGACGCGACCCACGGCACGTTCAACCTGATCACCGCGACGGGCCAGAAGGGCAAGACCCAGCACGGCGATTTCGGGGGCGCGGTCATCCGGCTCACCCAGGTGCGCACGGGCAAGAAAAAGGGCCTCACCACGCTCACGTTGCTCGAGGGGGTGTTCGGGCATGGCCCGTCGTTCGGCATCTGCAAGGCACACATCGCCGCCGACCTGTCGGCGACCGCGGCGTCCGCGAAGAAGACGCTCCAGTTGCTGCACGCGAGCGCGCACGGCAAGTTCACCACCAAGGGGCGCTACGGCGCCGCCACGGTGCTCGGCACCAAGTGGACGATCGCCGATCGCTGCGACGGCACGCTCATCCATGACCTGACCGATTCGGTCGCAGGTCACCGACTTCGTCCACCACAAGACGATCATCATCCACGCGGGCCAGAGCTACCTCGTCCGGGCCCCCACGCATCGCGGGTGACGCGCTCGCCTGCGCAGATGCCACCTGCCGATCTGGCGGCGGCTTTGTCGGGATGAAGCGAACCGAAGCGCTCCCACGGCGGTATACCTTGAGTATGGCTCAGCGTGTGGGTGCGAAGGGACAGGTCGTGATTCCAAAGGACCTTCGCGATGAGTTGGGCTTGCAACCTGGGTCTGAGGTCGATTTCGAGCGCGATGGCGGCGCCGTGCGCATCCTTCCCGCCGGACTGGCAGCCACGCGAGGGCTGCGTGGTCGTTACGCCGCAATCGGCTTAGCCGCGGCCCTGTTGGAAGACCGCGAGCAAGAGCCTAAGTGAGCGTCTGCCTCGACTCATGGCTGGGTTCTCGCCTGGCTCGACGGTGACGAGCCGGCGGCCGCTCTCGTAGAGGAGGCATTCGAGACCGAACGTCCGTGGATGAAGCTGGCTGAACGTTGGTGAGGTGGCATACCTGGTCGAAGGGCGCCACAGCACCGCTGAATCCGCGCTCGTAGTCGCGCGCCTGCGCGCATCGGTTGCCTTGGACCGACGTGTCTTCGGATCGCGTCCTTGCCGCCGCTCACATGAAACGACCTTCGCCACGGTTCGTAGTCGTGAGGCGGGCACGAACCGTCCACCCGCAGTCCTGCCGCCGTCCGACACCCGAGCCTGGGCCAAATCACCCCGGGTGGCGAGGCCCCGCCGTCTCGGGGAAGATCCGCGCGATGCTGCGCTTGTTCGGAATCGTGGTCTCGATCGGGTTGGCCGACTCGATGAACCCGAGCACGATCGCTCCGGGGCTGTATCTGGCGGTAGGCGAACGGGCCCGGAGCAGCTTGATCCAGTTCACGCTTGCGGTGTTCGCGGTCAACCTCGTGGGCGGTGCCGTGATCGCGCTCGGTCCGGGCCAGGTGATCCTCCACCTCGTTCCGCATCCTCACGCCACCGCCAGGTACATCCTCGAAACGATCGCGGGGGTGATCATGCTGATCGCCAGTGCCGTGCTGTGGGTCAAGCGCAAGAGCCTGCGCAGTCGCGAGCTGCCATCGCCGTCGGCGGAGGGCAAGTCGGCGATCCTGCTCGGCCTGACGATCAGCGCCGTCGAGCTCCCCACCGCGTTCCCCTACTTCGCGGCGATCGCCGCGATCATCGGTTCCGGCCTCGGCGCGGCGAGCCAGCTGATCGCGCTGGCGCTCTACAACGTCGCGTTCGTACTGCCGTTGATCCTGATGATCATCGTGCTCGAAGTCGCGGGAGATGGGGCCAAGGCGATCATCGAGAGGGCGCGCGATTGGCTTCAGAAGCACTGGCCCACGTTGGTCGCCGTGCTCGCGCTGGTCGCCGGCCTGTTCGCGACGCTGCTGGGGGTGACCGGCCTCGCTAGCGGCCAGCACAACACCGTCGGCCGCCTGTCCAGACAATTCCGGCGCTCGATCCACCACTGAGCCGCGGCCGCGACCGACGATCCGGGGCCGAGCGCAGTAGGATTCACAACGCAATTCGACAACAGGGGTGCTGGCGGGAATAGCCGGCTGAGATAGCGCCCTCCGCATCGTGCGACCTGGCGCTGACCCTTAGAACCTGTGGGGTAATGCCCGCGAAGGGAGCGACAATTCAGATGGTCGAGGCTCCTCCCGAGGAGCCTCACGAGCTTAATGCCGTGGACGGTGTGCAGGTCGAGCTCGTGAGTCGTGTGTTCCAGACCAAGGTTGGGCCCGTTGAGGCGCTCGCCGGGATGTCACTGCGCGCGCGAGCGCGCGAGATGATCGCCGTCGTCGGCCCGAGCGGGTGCGGCAAGACCACGCTGCTCGAGCTGATCTGCGGTCTACAGGCCCCGGACGCCGGGACGGTGCGCACGGCACCGGCGGCGCTGATGCCCCAGCGCGACCTGCTGCTTCCGTGGCTGAGCGCGATCGACAACGCCGGGCTCGCGCTCCGAGCCCGCGGCGCCGGCCGCGACGAGGCGCGCAAAGTCGCCGCGCCGTGGCTCGAGCGCTTCGGACTATCGCAGTTCGAGCGGACCCGGCCGGCCGAGCTGTCGGGCGGGATGCGCCAGCGCGTGTCGTTCCTGCGCACGCTGCTCGCGGGCAAGCCGGTGCTCGCGCTCGACGAGCCATTCGCCGCGCTCGACGCGATCACCCGGCAGGAGATGCAAGGCTGGCTCTCACATGTGCTCGAGGGCGAGCCGCGGACCGTGGTCCTCATCACGCACGACGTCGAGGAGGCCGTGATGCTCGGCGATCGCGTGGTGGTGATGTCGCCGCGGCCGGGCCGCGCCGTTTGCGAGATCGACGTGACGCTCCCCCGGCCTCGTCGTCGGACGGACGCGGTCGTCGTCGAGTTGCGCGAGCGCGCGCTGGCGGCGCTGGGAGCCGATACATGAGACGCGCGCTGCGGGCCCTGCCGGCCGTGATTCTGGTGCTCGTGCTGATCGGCATCTGGGAGCTGTACGTGGACCTTAAGGGCTCGATCTTCTCGCTGGCGATCCTGCCCGCGCCCCACCAGGTCGCCAGCTCCCTTTACCACGACCGCTCGCTCTTGTGGAGCAGCTTCCTAGTGACCGCCCAGGAGGTCCTGCTCGGCATCCTGGCGGCGGTGGCGATCGGCGCGGCGCTGTCGGTCGCGATTCACTTCTCGCCGACCCTCCGGCGAGCCACCTACCCCTTGATCGTCGGCTCGCAAGCCGTGCCGGTTGTGGTGTTCGCACCCATCCTCGCGTTCTGGCTCGGTTTCGGCATACTGCCCAAGCTCCTCGTGGTCGCGGTCGTGTCGTTCTTCTCAATCGTCGTGACGACAACCGCCGGTCTCGACGCCGTCGACCCCGACCTGATCAAGGTAATGCGAACTTTCGACGCCTCGAGACTCACGACGTTCCGGCACGTCGAGCTGCCGTCGGCGCTCCCGAGCGTGTTCGCGGGGGCGAAGATCGCGGTCGCGGTATCGGTGATCGGCGCGGTGTTCGCCGAGTACACGGGGTCGAACTCGGGTCTCGGCTACCTGATCCTGGTGTCAGAGCCACAGCTCCTGATCGCACGCGCCGTGGCCGCGACCGTGGTCCTGTCGGTGTTCGCGATCGTGCTGTTCGCCGCGCTGGCGCTCGCGGAGCGGGTCGCGCTGCCCTGGGCCTACGGTCCTCGCCTGGAGCGCGCGGCATGAGGCGCACGGTCGCAGCGATCCTGACGGTCGTCGTGGCCGTCGCCCTCGCCGGCTGCGGGGAGAAGCAGGAGGCGACCACCGGCAGCGCGGGGAGCGCGCAGTCGCTGACGCTGATGCTCGACTGGTTCCCGAACGCCGACCACGTCGGCATCTACCAGGCGCAGGCCGAAGGGGACTTCACGAAGGCGGACCTCAACGTCCACATCGAGGTGCCGTCCGACCCGTCCGACCCGCTCAAGCTGCTCGCCGCGGGCAAGGTCGACGCCGCGATCTCCTACGAGCCCGAGGTGCTGCTCGCGCGCAACCAGGGGCTGCCGCTCGTGTCCGTGGCCGCGATCGTCCAGGAGCCGCTCACCTCGATCGTGTCGATCGGCTCCAAACACATCACGAAGCCCTCGCAGCTGCGCGGCAAACGCGTCGGCGACGCCGGCATTCCATATCAGCACGCCTATCTGCAGACGATCCTCGCCCGGGCGCACGTGCCGGCGAGCTCGGTCAAGGAGATCAACGTCGGCGACAACCTGGTCCCGGCGATGCTGTCGGGCCGGGTCGACGCCACGCTCGGCGCGTACTGGAACTACGAGGCGATCCAGCTCGCCCAGCTCCACAAGCATCCAAACGTGATCCACATGCAGGACGTCGGCGTCCCCGACTACGACGAGCTCGTGGTGGTCGTGCGCAAGAACACGATCGTCAACCAGCCCGACCTGGTCCGCCGGTTCGTCCAGGCGCTGGCGCGGGGCTACGAGTCGGTCCGCAGCGATCCGCAGGCAGGCGTCGACAACCTCATTCACGCGAGCCCCGGGCTCGACCCGAAGCTCCAGCTCGCCAGCGTGGACGCGACCCTGCCGGCGTTCTTCCCGAGCAATCCCGCCAATCCCTGGGGCTGGCAGGACCCGAATCAGTGGAACGCGTACGGGCAGTGGATGCTGACCAATCACCTGATCTCCGTTCCAAACGCCGTGCTCGACGCCTCGACCAACGAGTTGCTCGCCGGTCAGGGTCTCTGACGCGTCGCTCGCCGCCGACCGGCCGCCGCCACCGATGAGTTTCCGCTGCGCCGGCGGTCTACACACCAAGCGCATGCGAACAGGAGGCCCCGACGCGATGAGAGCTCGCATATCAAGTCCCCCGCGAATCCTCGATCACATACGATGACCCTCGTGCAGGAATCTCCACCTGCAGTCGCGCAGGGCGATCTCGAGCGGCAACTCGAGCAGCACCGCTCGGAGCTGACCGGGTACTGCTACCGGATGCTAGGCTCGCCGTTCGAGGCCGAGGACGCCGTGCAAGACACATTCCTGCGCGCGTGGCGCGGGATCGACCGGTTCGAGGGCCGCGCGGCGCTGCGCTCGTGGCTTTACCGGATCGCCACCAACGTCTGCCTGGACATGCTGACCGGCCGCTCGCGCCGCGCGCGGCCGATGGACTTCGGCCCGGCGCAGGAGCCGGTGGAGTCGAGCCTGAACTCGCTGCCCGAGGTCGCGTGGATCGAGCCGATCCCCACGAGCCTCGTCAGCGTCGAAAGCGACCCCGCCGAGGTGGCGGTCCAGCGCGACACGATCCGCCTGGCGTTCGTAGCCGCGCTCCAGACTCTGCCGGCCCGCCAGCGGGCGGTGCTGATCCTGTGCGAGGTCCTGCGCTGGAAGGCCAGCGAGGTCGCGGAACTGCTCGACACGAGCGTCGCGTCGGTCAACAGCGCCCTCCAGCGGGCCCGGGCCACGCTCGAGGAACGCGACATCAATGACACTGACGCCGCGGCGCCGATGGACGCAGCCCAGAACGACCTGCTGGCCCGCTACGTCGAAGCGTTCGAGCGCTACGACATCGACGCGCTGACCTCGCTGATCCGCGAGGACGCCACCCAGTCGATGCCGCCGTTCGACATGTGGCTGTCGGGCCGCGAGGACGTTCTCAAGTGGTGGTTCGGCCCCGGAATCGGGTGCCAGGGCTCGCGCGTGGTGCCCGTCGAGACGGCGAATGGTCAGGTCGCGTTCGGGCAGTACAAACCGAGCGAGACGGGCACCGGCTATGACCCGTGGGCGCTCCAGGTGCTCGAGATCGACGACGGGAAGATCGTCGAGTTCACGTTCTTCCTGTCGACCGAGCGGCTGTTCCCGCTCTGGGGGCTCCCGCCGCACCTCGACGCCTAGCGCCGACTGGGATCCCGTCGAGCCGGCCGCCGGGTCTATCCTGGCAGCACGTCGTCGAGTCCCATGAACGCGATCAGCGCGCGCAGGTCGGCGGACGCGTGCTGAAGCTGGATCTGACAGCTGTGTCGGCGAGCGGCGAGTTGCAGACGCGCCAGCGCGTCGACGGTCACGGCGTCCGCGGCGACGCCGGTAACGTCGCACACGGCCACGTCGGCCGCGGCGCCCCGTAGCAGCGCGCAGACACGCTCATACAGCGCCGGCAGGTCACGTCGCGCGAGCGGGCCGCTGATCGCGAACGTGATCGTGCTTGGCCGCGACGCTGCCATCCTGTAAAGGACCGCGATTCGGCCAAGAAATCATCGGCGGGATGCTCCATTGCGGCGAATTGCCGCGCGAAACCCCGCCTCGTCGCCCCGCCCCGGCTCGGTCGTGGCGATCCAGTCCTCGATCGTGGCCACGAACCGGTCGGGCTCGTCGAGGTGCGGGAAATGGCCGGCGCGCTCGAACAGCTCGAACCGGCTGCCGGGAACGAGCTCGTGCGCACGACGGCCGTGGTCGACCGGGATGATCCGGTCCCGCGCCCCCCACACGATCAGCAGCGGCAACTCCGCCGCAAGATACAGGCGATCGACCGCCTGGACGCGCTGACCGCCCACGTCGACGCTCGCGCGCAGCGTGTGGACGAACGCAGCGCGGCTCTGGGGATCCCCCAGCGAGGCGTGGCCCCGAGCCATCTCGATCGCGTCGTTGCCCAGCGGGATCCCGATCCGCCCGAGCGTCCGTCCGACGGCGCGGCCGGCGTTCAGCACGTGGCGCCCGGCGAGCACGGGCAGGACCAGCTCGGACCCCGGGAACGTCGCCGCGCGGAGGAGGCCGCTCACCCTGCGCCCGAGACCACCGCTCGACACCAGCGCCAGGCGCTGCACCCGCTCGGGGAACTGGTAGGAGAACTGCATCGCCACCCCGCCACCGAGCGAATGGCCCACGACCGTGACCGGCCCGAGCTCCAGCGACAGGACCAGGTCGCGAATGCCCGACGCGAACGCGCCCATCGAGTAGTCGCCGCGCGGCTTGGCGCTCTGGCCGTGTCCGAGCAGGTCGGGCGCGACCACGGTGTGGTGGCGCGCCAGCCGCGGCGCCACCGACTCCCACACCACCGATGACGCGGTGATGCCGTGGATCAGCACCATCGGCGGGCCGCTGCCCGCCATCCGGTAGGCGACCCGGTGGCCGTGGATCGTCGTCTCTCGCAGCTCGAAGCTCATGGTGGCGCCCCCTTTTGGTCGCCGGGCGCACGGAACCCTTCCGCGTCTGCCCGTCGGCGGGTGCAGAACTGCCAAAGCCGTTACCCGCCCACCGGAACGGTACACGTAAGCGCCCGGGTGGCGCTTATCTCGCCACGGTCCGGTGGCGAGAGGTGGTTTGGCGACTTTTACACAGAGCGCGAGGCCCGGAGCGGGATGTTGGGAGCGCCGGGCCTCGGCTACGCCGCCACGCGAGTCGCCGCCGACCCGCCCCCGACCCGCAGCGCGTGCAGCCCCGCCAATCCCGCCCAGGGCGCGTACGGGGCGAAGAACTCGGCTACCTCCTCCTCGGTGGCGCGAGCCCACGGATCCCCGCCTCCCTGAAGCCGCCCCACGAATTTCAGATACCCGACGTCCCCGCACGGCAACTGGTCGAGCCGCCCCTGGCCGGTCAGGGCCAGCATCTGGAGCGTCCAGCTGCCGATGCCGCGGATCGCGCGGAGCCGGCGCCACCCGCGCTCGTGGTCACCGTCGTACAGGTCGACGCGGCCGTTCGCGACCTCGCGGGCGGCGCGAACCAGCGTGACCGCGCGCCCGCCGGACAGATCCATCGACTCGAGCAGCGCCGGCGCCTGCGCCGCGAGCACCGCGGCGGTCGGAGAATCGCGCATCCCGCTGAGCGGGCACCGGCGCCCGAGCCGCGCGATCAGCCGCCGCTCGATCGCCGCCGCCCGCGAAAACTCGATCAGCTGCTCGCAGATCGCCCAGGCGAGCGCCTCGAACGGGTCGGGCTTGCCGCCGACGCGCAGGCCCGGCGCGGACCGGACCGAGCGCCCGATCAGCGGATCGAAGTGAAAGCGCTCGTAGAAAGGAGCGAGGTCCTGGTCGATGCCGAGGGCGAGACGCATCCGCTCGATCCCCCACTCGGCAGCCTCCCGCGAACCGGCCCGAGCCCCAAAAACAACGAGCTCGCGCGACGGCTGCGCGACCCGCACGAGCACCGGGAGCTCGCCACCGAAGTGGATCAGGCGGTGCAGCACCCCGCCACGCACCCGCGTCAGGCCGTCCATCCCGCTCCGCAGCGGTAGCGCGAACGCCCACCGAGGACGAACCTCGACGCGGACCTCGACCCCGACGCGGGCCTCGACCCCCGCGGTCAATCCCCTTGCTTGCCGATCACATGCACGTCGACCAGGAACGACCGCGACGCCGTGATCGGCAGCAGGTCGATCGCGCGGCGCGCACCGCCCTTGCCGTTCCGCGCCACCTTGCGCGCGGACCGCCGTTTGATCAGCGCGATCGTGGCGGCGCCGGCGACGAATCCGGTGGCGGCCGCGGCGGCAGCCTGGACCGCCGGCAGCGAAGCATGGCTCGGCCGGTCGATCGTCCGGACCTCCGCAATCACCGGCAGCCCGTCGACAATCTCCTCGTCGGGCTCGACCGCAGCCGAACCCGCAGCCGAAGCCGAACCCGCAGCCGCAGCCGAAGCCGAACCCGCGTCCACGCCAGGCCCGTCGACCTCCGAGGCATCCACCCCAGGGGCCTGTTCGTCCGCGAAAGGCTCAGTCATGCCCGCGACATGGTGACAGCGCCGGCGGTCAACTTCAAAGGAGCTTCTCGTATACCCGGTAGGTACGGACGATCTTGCCCCCCATGCGCTCCATCGCCCGGTTCATCGACTTGTTGCTCTCGAGGATCCAGCCGGTCTCGCCCTTCTTCTGGTTGGTGCGCTCCGCGGCGTCGTAGTGCATCTCGTACAGCTTGGCCCCGATCCCGGTGTGCTGGTACTCCGGCTTGACCCCGAGCGCGAACACGCGAACCCGGTCGATCTTGCGCCGATACCAAAGCGCCTTCGCCCACCCGAACGGGAGCAGGCGCCCATTTAGGTGGATCAGCACCTCGTTGTAGTCGGGCAGCGTCAGCCCCGCCGCCACGGGCTCGCCGTCCTTCTCGGCGATGAACGCCCAGTTCTCGTCGAGGACCGGCTTGAGGTCCTTGGCGTAGTGGCGGACCTCCTCCTCGGTGAGCGGCGTGAAGCCCCAGTTCCGCTCCCAGGCGGCGTTGTAAACCTCGAGGAAGCGGCCTATCTCAGCCTCCATGTCCTTCTTGCGCATGGGCCGGACCGTGATCCCGTACTTGCGCTCGACGTCGGCGGCGGCTCGCCAGATAACGGGGCTCACCGACGCCCGATCGGCCACCTCGAGCGTCCACATGTACAGGTCCATCGCCTTGGTCAGCCCGGCGCCCTCGATCAGGCGCGGGTAGTACGGGTGGTGCCAGTTGGTGAGCACCGTTGGCAGCAGGTCGTAGCCGTCGACGAGCACCCCGCACTCGTCGTTGGTGGTGAAGTCCATCGGCCCCACCATCCGATCCCGCCCCCGCGCGCTGAGCCACTCCGCAGCCGTCGACAGCAGCGCGTTGGCGGCCTGAACGTCGTTCGTGCATTCAAAGAATCCGAACATCCCCCAGTCGTGATGCTGGAATTCGTTGAAGTGGCGGTCGATCTGCGCGGTGATACGCCCGACCGGCTGATCGCCACGCCAGGCGAGGAAGAACTCGACCTCGGCGTGCTTGAAGAACGGGTTGCGGTTCCGGTCGAAGAAGCGCTTGCGGTCGAACACCAGCGGCGGGACCCAGTTGGGCTCGTTACGATAAAGCCGCCACGGCAGCTTGATGAATGTATTCAGCTCGCGCTGGCTCGCGACAGGGCGTATCTCCAACACCTGACGAGCCGGCAGCGTCACGTCTAGCGCCATCTGACTGGGAACGTTATATGTCCACCTCGATCGATGTCTTCGCCAAGGCCCGGGAGCACGAACGCCTCGAGCAGCTGAAAGCCGCCCGGGAGCTCGACCTCGTGCCGTACTTCCGCGTGCTCGAGGGCCCGACGCTGCCGGTCGTCGAGATGGAGGGCAAGCGCCGGATCATGCTCGGCTCCAACAACTACCTGGGGCTGACCGGGGACGAACGCGTCCACCAGGGGGCGCGAGCCGCCCTGGACCGCTACGGGTCCGGGCTGACCGGCTCGCGCTTCCTGAACGGCACCACGGACCTTCACCTCCAGCTCGAGTCGGAGCTCGCGGACTGGTTCGGCACCGAGGGCGCGCTCGTGTTCACCACCGGCCACCAGGCAAACCTAGGCGCCCTCGGGACGATCCTCGGCCCCGGCGACACCGTCGTGGTCGATTCCGGCGACCACGCGTCGATCCTCGACGGCTGCATTCTTTCTGGCGCCAAGATGCGGGCGTTCCGGCACGGCCGCCTGGACCTGCTCGAGTCGCGCCTCGAACGAGCCACGAGCGACGGCGGCGGGATCCTGGTCGTGGTCGACGGCGTGTTCTCGATGGAAGGCGACGTCGCGAGGCTGCCCGAGATCGCCGAGCTCAGCCACCGCTACGGCGCCCGCCTGATGGTCGACGAGGCCCACGCGCTCGGCGTGCTCGGCGCGCGGGGAGCCGGCGCCTCGGAGCTGTTCGGCGTCGAGGACCAGGTCGACCTGCGGATGGCGACGTTCTCCAAGTCGCTGGCGTCGTGCGGCGGCGTGATCGCCGGCCCCGCGGACGTGATCGAGTTCCTGCGCGTCTCCTCGCGCCCGTTCATGTTCACGGCCTCGGCCGTGCCCGCGGCGCTCGGAGCGGCGCTGGCGGCGGTCCGGATCTGCCGCTCCGCCGAGGGCCGCGAGCTGTTCGACAAAGTCTTGAGCAACGCCCGGTACCTGCACAAGGGCCTCGACGAGCTCGGCTTCCAGGTGGTAAAGCCGACGAAACTCACAGACGGCACCGAGATCGTCACCACCGTCGTCCCGGTCGTGGTCGGCGATGACTGGAAGGCCGCGTTCCTGTGGAAGGCGCTCTACGACCGCGGCCTGTACGTCAACGTCGCGCTCCATCCGGCGGTGCCGCCGGCGGGTGCGTTGCTGCGCACGAGCGTGATGGCCACGCACGATCACGCCACGCTCGACCGCGCGCTGGAGATCTTCGCCGAGGCCAAGCAGAGCTTCGAGAGCGAGCACGGCCCGCTCCCGTCGCGCGCGTAAAGCGCGCCCCAATCCTCCGGAAAACGCTTCGGGTGCGCCCACCCCAATCGGCTAAGGGCGCTCCGGTCCCTCTCCTTGTCCACACTCGCACAAGGGATCCGGCTCCAAAAAAACCTCGCTCTAAGCGCATGGGCAGCACTTGTGACGTTGCTGTTACTCGCGCCGATGTCGTAGCTTCTCTCTACCCAAACGGCCGAGTAGAGCAGAGGTCGATTACGTAGGGATAGGCCGGAGATGGGGGTGTAGGAACCGCGCGTTTTGGCGTGTGGGTAGAGCAGTCGTGCAGATCTAGGACCCACGGGAGGGGCCTCGCTAGCCCGTGCCCGACTGTAAAAACAAGTGTCCGCCACGTCGGACCGAATGGGAGGAAGCGAAGCACCAGATGAGTGAGACCGCCACGATGACACCAGCGCCGCAACGACTGCGAGCGTTGGAACGGGCCAACGCGGTCAGGCTCGCCCGCGCGGAGCTAAAGCGAAGGATCGCTGAGGGAGAGGCTTCCGCCGCGGACATCATTTTGGATCCCCCCGCTGAAGCGTTCAGCTGGGCGATTGGGGAGCTGCTGATGAGTCAGCGGCGCTGGGGCACGACCAAATGCAGGAAGTTCCTCTCGCGATATCACATCACCGAGACCAAAAGCGTTGGCGCGCTAACCGACCGCCAGCGTCGACTCCTCGCAAGCCAGCTCGAGTCCTGTAGCGATCGAGCGCTCGAGCTGCTCAGCATTTAGACCTGCCGCAACGGGCCCGCGCGACTGCCCTGGCTGGGTAGTGGCGCGGGACCCGGCCTTAGGGCCGCGACCGTCAGATCTGGATGCCGACCGGCACCGGGCTGGCGCCGGCGAAGAAGAAGAACCAGATCACAAACGCCGCCAGCGTCAGGCCCGCGCTGATCACGAGGACGGTCTCCAGCACGTAGTGCCCGGTGTCGTCGAGGCCCCGCGAGCGGCGGTTGGCCTGGTAGACGTCGCTCAGCTTCGCCAGGACGCCGGCGAGCAGGCCGATGGTCGCCACCACTCCGATGAAGCTCACGCCGATCGCGGTCCCGAGCGACGATGTCGCACCTTGGACCTGGGACCCGACCCACAGCCACAGCAGCGGCGTCCCGATCCACAGGACGAGGCTGCCGATGACCATGATCAGCAGTACCAGCGTTGCGCCGGCGCCTGTCCGTAGCAGCTCTCGCACGTAGCGCCGAGGGTAGCCCTCCACCAAAACGCCGCGGCGCCCGTCACGAGCGCGCGGCGGCGGCTAACGGACAGCCCGAAGAGAGCTTGACCTCCCACCAGCCCATCAGCATCCCGATCAGCCCAAGCCGCGGCCTCACGTACCACACGCCGCATCCCGGCTCACCGATCTCGCGGTTCGCGATCCGCACGAACCGATAGCGCCCCGGATCGAGCAGCATCTTCTCGAGCGCCACCCGCCTCTCCGCCTGCTGATCGGCGCGCTGCGCGATCGACGCCCGCGCCGCCTGGACGCGCGCCGCCAGGTCGTCGCGGACGCGTTCGAGCTCACCGAGACCGAGCAACCGCGGCGCGGCGCACGATCGCGTCGGCGGCTCGTCGAGTCCGCCCATCGGGTAGGCGGTGACGAACGCGTCGGACAGCTCGCGCTCGAGCTTGTCGATCTGGGCCCGCAGCGACCGTCGCGCCGCCAGCTCATCCCTGGCCGGGGCGAACGCCAGGCCGTGAAGAACGGCCTCTGAGTCGTGTTCGAGAAGCGCCAACGTGCCTCCTTTTCGCGAGCCCGGGGCCAGCTTAGCATCAGCGTGAAGAGAGCTTTAAGCCCTTTCGAGCACGTCCACGGCCACCCACAGCGCCTCCTCGACGTGGATCGCGGGGACGCCGTCGACGCCCACGGCGAACAGCACGATCCGGCGCGTCTGCCCGCCCGGGGCGTGACCGGGCGCCGGCTCGCCGAACAGCGTCGCGTGGATCGTCACCAAGTCGGCGACCACGAGCTGGCCCTCAGTCAGCAACGTCGCGCCCTCCGGCCCGCTTCCCAGCCGGTCGCCGGACACAGAAGCCCGTATCCCGAGGCTGTCGCAATCGACCACACCGGCGTCGAGCGCCCACACCGGCACCCCGGTCTCGACGAGCGCGATCAGCAGCGCGTCCGCAACCGTATCCCGGGGCTCAAACCCGCCCTTGAGCAGCCGCGCCACCGCGGCGGCCTCGCTCGGGATCCGCGTCGCGTCCGGATCGACCCCGACCTGGCGGAAAAACGTCCGATACGCGTGCGGGATCGGCCGGGTACGCATCGCCACCACGCCTGCACCCAAGTACCGGTCGGACAGCTCGCGCAGTCGCCGCCCGACCTCGCGAGAGCTACCCCGCACGCGCGCGTCGACCGCCGTCCACGCCAACCGGAGCCCCGGAAACTCCTCGCGCAGCCTCGGCTCGACGAACCCGAAACCGTTGGCGGAGCCCACGAGCGCTCACCCGCGACGCAGCAACGCCTGCACCCGCGCCTCCAGGGCCGCTTCCGAGAGCCAGTGCTCGCCGATCAACCGCTGAGCCACCGTCCCGCCACGATAGGCGAGCTCGACCAGCGGGCACGCGGTGACGCCGTACAGGCCGCCAACGCCGCCGTCGGCGTCGTAGGCCACCGGGATCGTCCAGCCGTGCTTGCGAACGGCCTTAGACGCCGCGGTATGGCTCGTGTTGACCGCCACCGCAGCGTACTGAGCCCCCCGCGTCGCCGAACCCGACGCGAGCGCCTGGAGCGTGCTCACCTCCCGCTCGCACGCGGCCGACCCGGTCACGAAGAAGTCGAGCACGAGCGGCCCGCGCTTGGCCAGCAGACACACGTTCAACGCGCGCGGATCGTGCCGAGCGAGCGTGCACGGCGGACTCAGGTTGGCATTGCCGTTCAAATCAGACGCGGCGAGCGGCGCCGCGAAGTCGCGAAGCGGCTGCCCCGCCGCGACCCCCGGCGTCCCGGACCCCGACGGATGAGTGGTCAGCGCGTAGATCAGGAATCCGATCACCAGGACGGCCGCGAGCACGCCGACCATCCACGCGTAGCGGCGATTGTCGATGAGGGCTTGGAACGGAGTCGGGGGCTCGCTCACGCGACGCGCGCCCGCCGCCGCGGTAGCGCGCGGGCGACGCGCCCCGCGAGCTCGCGGACCCGCCGACCCGCGCTCCCCACGGCGTCCGGCCGCTCGGACACCGCGAGCACCGACGGCAGCACGAGCATCACCCCTCCGAGCGACACCGTCAGGTCGACGAGCGTCACCAGCCCGAAGTCGCGCAGCATCGTGATGCTCGAGAACGTGAGCACCCCGAACCCCGCGATCGCGGTTATCCCGGACGCGAGCACGGCCGAGCCCGTGAACCGGTAGGTCCGCGCCAGCGCCTGTCCCGGCTCGAGGCCCGCCCGCCGCTCGGCGCGGTAGCGCTCGGACAGCAGCACGCTGAACTCGGTCGAGATCGCGACCACGAGCGCCCCGAGCGTGGCCGACATCGGGTTGAGCGGAATCCGCGTCGCGAACAGGATCAGCGACGACCAGCCGGTGGCGAGCGCGATCGGCACGAGCGGGACCAACGCCCGCTCAACCGTGCGCAGGACCGCGAACAGCACCAGCCCGACCGCGAACAGCCCGGCGAGCAACATCAGCATCCGGCGCGCCGACGAGGAAAGCGCCGCGTCTGCCTGCGCCGCGAGCACGGGGAGGCCGGCCAGCGAGGCGCTGACCCCGGGCGGCGGGTGCAGATGCGCCCGCATGTAGTCGATCACCTGCTGCTGCCGGGACAGCGGCATCAGGCGAATCCCGAACGCGAGCGTCGCCTCCCGATGACCGGGCGTGATCACCGCCTGGGAGAAGTACGGTGGCACCGCCTTCAGCAGGCTCGATATCTCAGCGGTCGACAACGAGCTGCCGCACGAGCTCGCCGTGGCCTGGCTCCCCGAGCAGAACAGGTCCGGCAGCGACAGCGCCGGGCACAGCGTCGCGCTCGAGCACCCCTTCGCCTCGACGTAGCCGAAGTGCGCGAGCAGCGTGTTCTCGTACCCGACCATCCAGCTGATCGTCTTCGGCGTCGCGACGTTACTCGAGTGCACGAGCACATCGATCTCGCCCGACACGCCGGTTACGCGCTCGAGCGTCCGCAGGTTCTGGAGCGCCGGCATGTTCGACGGCACGAGCTTGGTCACATCGGACTGGACCGGCATCTGCGTGTCGGCGACCCAGCCGAGGGCGGCCAGCACCAGCCCCACCAACAACACGCGTCCAGGCCGGCGGGCCGCCGCTGCCACCGCGGAGCGCGCGACCGAGCTCCCGCGCGAGGAGACCGAAGACCGTGCATCCTCGATGATCTCCCCTGCGCCGCGCGCTGACGCGCCGACGATGCCGAGTGAGGGTGGACTAAAGCGCGGAGCCGATCGCCGGCGGCGCGCGAGCACGAGCGCCGCCGACCCCATGGTCAGCGCGCACGCGAGCGCGATCGCGATCCCGACGATCAGCAACTCACCGAACCCGCGAACCATCGGGACCGGCGAGAGCAGCAGCGCCAGGAATCCCGCGGCCGTGGCCAGTGCGGCGGTGGCGATCGTCGGCGCCGCGACGATCGCCGCCTGCGCGACGTCGCCCGACACCTCCTCGGTGCGCGCCTGGAACTGCACCGCGTAGTCGACCGCCAGCCCGATCAGGATCGGCAGCACCGCGATCGACGCCATCGTCAGCGACGCGCCGACGAGCGACACAGCGCCGAACGTGATCCCGGCTGCGGCCAGCGCGATCCCGAGCGGCAACAGACGCGGTCGATTCCGGAACACCAGAAGCAACACCACGCCCATCACGAAGATCGCCGCGGCGAGCAGCCCGGCGATCGACCCGGTGATCGTCGAGGCGAGGTCGTTGGTCACGACCGGCACGCCCGAGACCGTATACGTGCCGTGATATGCCGACCGGAACATCGGCATCTGCACCGCCTGCTTGATCCACGTGATCGCGTGCGCCTGCTGCGACGGCGTCAGCGAAGACTTCAGGCGGACCTGGATCAGCGCCGAGTCAGCCGTCGGAAACAGGTAGGCGAACCGCGACTTGGGCTGGTTCACGCCGCGGGTCTGGTCGAACACGATCTCCGGGATGAACTGCGGGTCGTCGATCCGCGGCTGGCCGGTGATGCCCGAGTTCAGGTACATCTGGAGCAGGCTCGTGGTTTCCTGCTCCTGCGCGATCGAACCCGCCGCGTTCGCGAGCGTGGTCGCCCGGGCCTTCGACAGATGGTGCGCCAGCGCCAACTGGTACGCACTCGTCTTGGCGTTCTGGATCGTCTGCTGAGCGCCGGCCTCGATCTGCTCGATCTCGGTGTTGACGGCCGCGACCGCGCGGTTCAGGAACGTTCCAGGCCCGTATACGACCTGCGCCGGCTGGGCCTTCATAAGCTTGCCGCAGGGGCTCCCCCACCCTCCGTAGGGCGTCTGCGCCCCGGCCGGCGCCGGCGTGAACGCCTGAAGCTGCTGGTTGGGGACGACGACCTGGCCGGCGAGGCACGCCTCGAGTTGGCTGACCGTGGCGAGGTCCTTGGTTTCGACCAGATCCGGCAGCGGCTCGCGGATCAGGATCACCACCGGATCGCCGCCGAAGTGCGTGTTGTCGTCGAGGCTCGCCTTGTACTCCGGCGACGAGCTGTTGACGAACGTGTCGCTGCTCGTGTTCGGCTCCAGGCGCAGCGCCAGCGCTCCGCCACCCAGCGCGAGCGCGAGCACGATGCCGAGCGTCACCGCCGGTCTGCTTGCGGCGGCTCGCGCCAGCCGCTCCAACACCCGCCCCATCATCGGTCAGTCCATCGAGAGCGGACCCTGTGACTCCCCGGACAGGAACTGGCGAATGAACGGGTTCTCGGAGTTCAGCATGTCCTCGGCCGGGCCCGCCTCGACGATCCGGCCCTTCCACAGCACGTTGATGTAGTCCGCGACCCGACGGGCGCTCATGATGTCGTGAGTGATGACGCAGAAGGTCGGTAGGTGCTCCTTTCCCTTCGCCTTCGCCTCCTCCATCATGTCGCGGTGGATCTCGAGGATCAGCTCGCCGAGCAGCGCGGTCCGCACGGGGTCGAGCCCGGAGTCGGGCTCGTCGAACAGCAGGATGTCGGGCTCGAGCACGAGCGCGCGCGCGAACCCCGCGCGCTTGCGCATCCCGCCGGACAGCTCGTTGGGCAGCTTGGTGACGGCTTCGCCGAGACCGACCTCGTTCAGCCGCCGCATGACGATGTCCTCGACCTCGTCCTCGCCCTTCTCGGTGTGCTGGCGGAGCGGGAACGCGACGTTGTCGAACACGTTCATCGACCCGAACAACGCGCCGTCCTGGAACAGCAGGCCGAACTTCTTGCGCATCTCGAACAGCTGATCGTCGGGCATGTTCGGAACCGACTCACCGTGCACCAGGATGTCGCCCTCGTCGGGGTAGAGCAGCCCGACCATGTGCTTGATGCAGACGGACTTCCCGGTGCCGGACGGGCCGAGGATCATCGACACCATCCCCTCGGGCAGGCCCATGTTCAGACCGCGCAGGATCTGGGTCCGGCCGAACGCCTTGTAGGTGTCGATGAACTCGACCGCATCGGGGCGGCCCGACGGATACACCTTGTACGTGTGCCACTTGTAGTCGTCGTCTGACGCGCCGGGGGGCGGACCCGGGCGCGGGGGCTGCTCGTCGACGACCGACACGCGCGAGCCCTGGGGCGCTGACCCGGCAGACTCGTCGTCGTGCCGCATCGGGGCCGGCTCGTCAGCGCCGTCGCGCTCCGTCTCCACAGCGGACTGCCGGGGGCCCGGGTGTTCGTCGTCAAACGCCATTGTCAGCCTCCGATTGGTGCCCGCGGGTTCGCGCCCCAGAAGAGCTGCGTGCCGAGCATTCCGATGAGATGTACACCGACCAAGTTCAAGACCATCGACTTCGCGGTTGCGGTACCGACACCTACAGGCCCACCACTGGCGTTGTACCCGTAATAGCAGCCGACCAGCACGATGAGCGTAGCCATCGCCATCGCCTTTATCAGGCTGAATAAGAGGTCGGGTGGGTTCTGGAACTCCCAGAAGATCAGGAAGTAGCCTCCCGAGGACACGTCGCCGATCTGCTGCACGACCGCGACGTAGCTCGCGACGAACCCCGCGCCGATCGCGATGACGTACACGAACGGCAGCACGAGCCACGCCGCCAGGAGCCGCGTCCCGCACAGGAACGTCATGCCGCTGATGCCCATCACCTCGAGCGCGTCGATCTCGTCGGAGATCCGCATCGAGCCGAGCTCGGCCACGATGCCGGTGCCGACCTTCGCCGCCATCATGTAGCCGAACGCGAGCGGCGCGAGCTCGCGCAGGTCGCACCACGCCGAGAACACGCCCGAGAACGCCGGCGCTCCCTGCGAGCGCAGCAGGTACGCGCCCTCGATCCCGCACGTGAGGCCGACGATGAACACCAGCATGCAGATCACGAGCGCTGAGCCGACGATCAGGATCCCGGCCTGGCGCAGCACCTCGCCGAAGAACTTGAACACGCGCAGGCGGAACACCTCGCCGACCACCTGCGTGGTGAACTTGGCGATCTCGCCGAAGCTCTCGATCCAGCCCTTAGGGGTGACGATCAAGTCGTTCATCGTGGGATCGTCGTGATCTCGGGATGGGTGGCGAGCAGCGTTTGCGTGAACGCGTAGTTGAACGCGAAGATCCCCAGGAACGCGATCACGACCGCCTGGTTTACTGCGCGGCCGACCCCTTCCGCCCCGCCCGAGGCGGTCATCCCCTTGTAACAGCAGACCACGGCGATGATCGCTCCGAACAGCGTGGTCTTGACCACCGATCCCCACAGGTCGGTCGTTTCGGCGTTGTTGAAGAACGTCGAGAAGAACGGACCGAGCGACGCGTGGTTGACGAGCGTCGCCAGGATCCCGCCGAAGACCCCGAAGATCACCGCATAGATGTCGAACAGCCCGGTGACCAGCATCAGCGCCAGGAACCGCGGCACCACGAGGTTCTTGATCGGGTCGACGCCGAGCACCTGGAGCGCGTCGAGTTCCTCGCGGATCTTGCGGGCGCCGAGATCGGCCGTGATCGCGGTCCCGGCGACGCCGGCGAGCACGATCGCGTCGACGAACGGCGCGAACTCGCGGATCGACGCGAGCACGAAGAACCCGCCCAGGCGGTCGATCGCGCCGAACAGGACGAGGAAGTTCGCGGCCTGAAGCCCCGGCGCCTCGTAGCCGAACGCGATCGTCGAGATCAGCAGCGGGAACCAGCACAACCGCAGCGCGAACATGAACTGGCCGACGAACTCGGGCCCGTACGGGTACGGCGGAGTCACGGCGGAGACCAGCGTCTTGCCGGTCAGGATCATCATGTTGCCGACCTCTTCGAGCAGACCCTTGATGGGCGAGTACCCACGATCGGCGACGGCTCTGATCAAATCTGCTCCAGCCTCCCAGTTCTTCCAGTGCCGCCACGCGGCTGACGGCTAAGCCTACGGCGAGGTACCCGGAAACACCAAATTGGAACCGTCGCCCGAACCGGCGTGGGCGTGCGAGGCAGTTGCTATGTTCGGCGCGCCGTGACCTCCCGGAGCATCAGTGGTCTCTTTCGTAAGTACGGCGACACCGAGAGTGGTCACCGGGGGATGCCTGGCGAGGACGCAGGGCCGAAGGTGTGGCCCAGCCACATCGAGGTCCGAGGACAAAGCCAGGCGCCGCCGGGGGCCGCTCGAATGTCGTCGTATTTGCGAAAGCGACCACTTAGCCCGATCTGCGCAGCGCTGGCGGCGCTCCTCCTCACCGGTTGCGGGAGCGGAGCGCGCCAGGACGCCAGCGAGCCGAGCGGACACTTCCCGGTCTCGGTGACGACGGCGACGTTCCCGGGCTCTCAGCGCCTGTCCGAGCACACGCATCTCGTGCTTGCCGTGCGCAACACCGGCTCGGAGACCATCCCGAACGTCGCGGTGACGATCTGCAACGTCACCTGCGCGTACCCCGCGCCCCCGGGCGAGGGCACCGACGCGGCCGCGTTCGCCGACGACCTCCAGCAGACCGGGCTGGCAAACCCGTCGCGCCCGATCTGGATCGTCGACCGGCCCCCGGGTGCGTGCAACGTCGGCTGCCAGGCCGGCTCGACGGCCGGGAGCGGCAGCCCCGGCGGCGCGGTCACCGCGTACTCGAACACCTGGGCGCTCGGGTCGTTGGCGCCGGGACGGACGGCCAAGTTCGACTGGGCGCTGACCGCGGTGGCGCCCGGCCGCCACCTCGTCGCCTGGGAGGTGGCCGCCGGCCTCAACGGCAAGGCCAAGGCCGTGACCAGCAGCGGCGCGCTCCCGCACGGGACGTTCGCGGTCACGATCCACACCGCCCCGTCCGAGTCCTACGTCAACAACAACGGCCAGATCGTCACCACGTCGTCCAGCGCCCCGTAGGTGATCTGGTACCTCCCGCCCGCGCCTGGGCCTACCGCGGGCCGGAGCACAGGGCGGACAACACAGCGCGACATGTGGGCAACGCGCTCATGCGCGTCACACCGCCGGTCGGGACGGTCGCGGCCGGGCGATCTCGCAAACGAGATGCAACCCGACAGCGTTGTCGTCGCCGTAACCGCTGTCCTGCTAGCCGTGGCGGGCTCCGCGCAGGCACGCGGGGCATCCCACGGTCAGAAGTCGCATTCCGCGAAGCATTCCGACCGGTTCGGAGGCCGCCCAGGAATCAGCAGCCAGAGCTGGGGGTCGGCCAACGGGCAGACCGTCTACCTGTACACGCTCACCAGCGGCAACGGGATGACGGTCAAGATCACCAACTATGGCGGGGTGGTGCAGTCGATCTGGGTGCCGAATGGCGACCGAGGCGCTACCAATGTTGCGCTCGGGTTTCCGACCCTTTCCGACTACGTGAACGACTTCACCCAAGGCGCGACCAACACACCCTGGCCACTACCCGGGGGATCCGGCGACACCTACTTCGGCGCGATCATCGGCCGCTACGCAAACCGGATCGCGAACGCGTCGTTCAGCCTCAACGGAACGACGTATCAGCTCGACGCGAACAACGGCACGAACACCCTCCACGGCGGGTATCTCGGCTGGAACACGCAGGTTTGGACGCCGACCGCCTCGGCGGACCGTCATGCGGCTGTGCTCCAGCTGACGCATATCTTCCCGCAAGGCGAAGGCTGTCTGACCCTGAGCGCGACCTGCAACGGCTTCCCGGCGATGGTGACGGCGACGGTGACCTACCTCGTCACGCCCGACAACCAGTTGAAGATCGAATACAACGCGGTCAATGACTCGTCGACGTTGGCGACCGTCATCAACCTCACCAACCACACCTACTTCAACCTGGCCGGTGAGGGCACCACCACCGTGTACCACCAGCTGCTGGCGATGAACAGCGACGAGTACACGCCGGTCAACACGAACCTAATCCCGGAGTCGCCGTACTTCGTGCCCGTCGGGGGCACGGCGTACGACTTCCGCTCGATGCACCCAATCGGGCAGTACATCCGCGATACGACTCTGCCCGACGGCACCAGCGGACCGTTCAAGCAGCTACAGATCGCCCATGGCTACGACAACAACTGGGTCCTCAACGGCTACCCCGGCTATCGCCTGGTTTCCGTCGCTCAGGACCCGAAGAACGGCGTACGGCCCGGCTACGGCCCGAACCACTGGGACGACCGGGGACCTCTGGGCGCACGAATCAGTTAGCTACGAGGTCGCGCCCGCCCCGGACGCAGCAGTACTCGCCGCGGCTGCGACAGGGTCTTCGTTGAGCCATCGAGCACCGATGGTCTCTGTGATGCTCGCGTCGGTTCCACCGCCGGCGAGCGCGAGGGGGGCTACGCAGGCGAGCTCGCGCAGGCCGCCGAGAGCGTTTTGAGCCAGCTCGGGAATCGTGGCGGTGACGACGACGAGTGCGGGCTGCAGCAGATCCGCTGTCTCGATCAGCGTCAGCAGCGGAGTATCGGCTCCGAGGTAGGTGATTCGCCAGCCGTGAGCGCGGAGCGCGAGCCCGAAGGAGATCAGCCCGAGATCGTGTTGATCTCCGGGAACGCATGCGAGCAGCGCGTGGGGACCGCGACCACGCCCCCAGTCGCGCCCCAGGGCGAGCAGGCGGCCGCGCAGGAGTGCGCTGGCGAAGTGTTCTTGCGCGACCGATGCCTCAGCGTGCGCCCAGCGCTCGCCGAGCTCATGCAGGTAGGGAATCACCGCGTCCCGTAGGACGCTCTCGAGCGGGTAGGAACCGAGGAGCCGGTCGAGTACCGAGTGCGCGCCGACGTCGTCGAACGCGTCGAGCGCATGGCGCAGCTGCTCGCCGAGCGCAGCTGCCGTCGGTGCCCCGCTTCGGTCATCTGTTCCCGCGGGGGGGTCAAGTCGCGCCGGCGGTTCAGCTCGTGCGAGCCGGGCCGCCTCGGCTGCCGATAGGCCTTCTTCGAGGTGCTCGAGCATGCGACGGACGCGCCGCTCGTCGTCCTCGCCGTAGAGGCGGAATCCGCCGTCGGTGCGATTGGGCGACAGGATCCCGTACCGGCGCTCCCAGGCGCGGAGGACCTCCGGCGTCACCCCGACGCGGCGGCTCAACTCCCCGATCCGCACGGGCCCGCGATCGGCTTCATCGGCACTCATGCGATCAGTGTACAGACCCTGGACAGACTCTTGACAAGATCTCGCCAACTCTGTACGGTCCTTGGACAGTTTCTATACAAAGGAGCCCCTCGCATGAAGAAGATGTTCGTCACAGCCCTAGCCGTCGCCCTACTTGGCGCCATGACACTGGGTGCGGTCGCCTCGTCGGCATCGGCTCCGCACAAGCCCGCCAGGAACATCGTCCAGACGGCCGTCGCCGCCGGTTCGTTCAAGACGCTCGTCTCGCTCGTCAAGCAGGCGGGTCTGGCGGGCGCCCTCTCCGGACCTGGACCGCTGACCGTGTTCGCGCCGACGGACGCAGCGTTCGCGAAGGTGCCGAAGGCGACGCTCGCCGCACTCGCCAAGGACAAGTCGAAGCTGAAGGCGGTCCTGCTCTACCACGTGGTGAAGGGCAAGTTCACGGCGGCCGAAGTCGTCAAGCACAAGTCGCTGACGACGCTGGAGGGCGGCACGCTGTCGATCCGAACCCGCGACGGCAACGTCTACATCAACCGTGCACGCGTCATCAAAGCCAATGTCATGGCATCCAATGGCGTGATCCACGTGATCAACCAGGTGTTGATTCCGGCCGGATGATCGCGACCCGCAGGCGTACCCCGGCGCCAGCAGTCGCCGGGGTCGCCCATGGGTCGTGCCATACCTCTGGCCGGCTCCGGGCCCGAATGCGAGCGCCGCAGCGGCTGGCGGGATCCCCGAACTCCGGTCGCTGCGCGCTCAAATCGATAAGGAGAATCCGATGGCTCATTACAACGCATGCGTGGAAACGCCGCGTCCCCTCGACGAAGTGTTCGCGTACCTGAGCGACTTCTCGACAACCGAGGAGTGGGATCCGGGCGTCCTGGAGGCGAAACGTGTGAAGGGCGCGGCGGTCGGCCAGGGAACCGAGTTTCGGTTGGTGGCCGAGTTCCTTGGCCGCAAGAACGAGCTCACCTATCGAATCCTCGAGTACGACCCCCCGCACGCGGTGACCTTCCGTGGTGAGAGCTCAACGGTGGTCTCGCGGGACAGGATCACCTTTGAGTCGACCGCCGCGGGCACACGGGTCACCTACGACGCCGAGCTCGCAATGAAAGGCCTGCTCAGAATCGCGGACCCACTTCTGGCGCTTGCGTTCAACCGTGTCGGCGATCGGGCCCTCGCCGGCCTCAGGCGAACGCTCGCGCCCTCGCAACCGCGGATGCTGAGTCCGCTGGCGGGTCGCGCTCTTGACGGCACGGAGTATGGGCTGCCGGGCGATCTGGCAAAGCAGCACAACTTCTTCGTTGTCGCCTTCCGTCGCGAGCAGCAAAGGCTCGTCGATGCGTGGCTGCCGTGGCTGATCGGCCTCGAGCAGCGGCGCTCGGATGTCGCGGTTTACGAGCTACCAGTGCTGTCATCGGTGTACGGCCCGGCGCGGTGGTTCATTGACGGTGGCATGACCCGGGGGATCCCGGACGCCGCCGTCCGCGCGCGCACGATCACCGTGTACACCGACGTCGGGAAGGTCGTTGACAACCTCGGGGTTGCCGGGACCGACACGATCGCGGTGCTGATCGTCGAACGCTCCGGCCGGATACTCGCCACCGAAGTCGGCGGCTTCGAGGAGCAGAAGGCCGAGCGGCTCGCCGCAGCGCTCGCGCCGATGCCGTCCTCCGCCGCGACCGCCGCATGAACGAACGAGTGCTCGTGACCGGCGCGACCGGGTTCATCGGCGGTCGACTCGCCGCGAGGCTCGCGAGTTCTGCGGCGGAGGTGCGCTGCATGGTGCGCGACCGCGGCGCGAGGCTCGCCCGCGACCTCGAGCGAGAGGGTTTCGATCTGCACGAGGGTGACGTGTTGCGTCCGGAAACGCTGCGCGGAGCGGGGCAGGGCGTGGACGTGGCGTATTACCTGATCCACTCGATGGGTCGCGGCGGCCCGAGGGACTTCGCCGCCGGCGACCGCGCCGCCGCCACGTCCTTCGCTCGCATGGCGCGTGCGGAAGGGATCGAGCGCGTGATCTACCTCGGCGGTCTCGGCGACCGGCCGCAGTCCCAGCACCTCCGCAGCCGGCACGAGACCGCGCTCGCGCTCCGGGAGCACGGCCCCGCGCTGTCCTACTTTCGCGCCGGGATGGTCGTCGGTCCGCAGAGCGAGTCCTATCGCACCCTGCGCTACCTCGTCCAGCGACTGCCGGCGATGATCGCACCGGCGTGGCTTAAGAACGCGACCCAGGCGATCGCGATTGACGACACGCTGGGCTTCCTGGTCGAGGCATTGACCGTGGAGGAGTCGGTGGGCAGAGAGATTCAGATCGGCGGCCCAGATGTGGTCACCTACGGCGAAATGCTCGACCGGATGGCCGAAGTCCTAGGCATCCGGCACCGGCCGCGGATCCCCGTGCCGCTGATCACTCCGTGGCTCTCCTCACTGTGGATCGGGCTCGTCACACCGGTCGACGCTGCTGTAGCCAGACCGCTGATCGAAGGACTCGCGGTGCCGACGGTCGTCACCGACCGCTCCGGAATGGCGCTGTTCGACATAGAGCCGATCAGCTTCGACCAAGCACTCCGACGCGCCGTCGCAGAAGACCCCGAACTTGCGCCCAGCGATTTGCGCATGCGGAGCTGACAGTCGTGATCGAGGCGCTCCGTGCCCGCGGAACCCTCCCGTCTGGCGAGACGGACTAAACGCTGTCCAGAGGTCGGCCACCGGGTGTAACGTCGCGCCGCATGAGCTTCCGCGAGCAGCGGGCGGCTCGTCCCGGGCGGGCCGGGAAGCTTGACGGCCCGGTCACCCCCGGCCGTGTCGCCGCGCTGGGATCGCTGATCCTGGTTCTGGCGGTGGTCCTCGTTGTCGTGCTCGATTCCGTCGGCGCCCCGAGCTCGCACTCCGCCAGATCGAACCTCAGTACGTCAGCCCGAGGCCAACGGCAGCACGCAACCGCGTCCCGCGGCGCCGCACGGCCGGGTAGCGCGAGCGTTCCGATCCTCGTCTACCACGTGATCAATACTCAGCCGGCCGGGAGCTCGGCGAACCCGGCCCTGTACGTCCCCCTCGACGAGTTCTCAGGCCAGATGAACGCGCTGAAAGCGGACGGCTGGCACGCGGTGACGCTCAACCAGGTAGAGGCCTACTGGACCCGGGGCACGTCGCTCGGACCCGGGAAGCCAATCGTCATCACCTTCGACAACGGCTACGCGTCGCAGTACGCCAACGCTCTTCCGATCCTCAAGGGGCTCGGTTGGGTGGGAGTCGAGAACCTGCAGCTGACCGGCCTACCCCCTTCTGACGGCGGGCTGACCGATGCACAGGCCCGCGGCCTGATCGCCGCCGGCTGGGAACTCGACACCCAGGGCCTCACCCACACCGACCTCGTCACGCTCAATCCCGCACAACTGACCACGCAGGTGACGGCGGCTCGGCAGATGCTGCAGAGTCGATTCGGCGTACCGGTCAACTGGTTCAGCTATCCCTCGGGCGATTACAACGCCGCCGTGATTGCCGCCGTCCGTTCCGCCGGCTACCTGGGCGCGACCACCGTGAACCCGGGATGGGCAAGTCCAGGGCAAGATCGCTTCCGCCTTCCCCGGCTGGCGGTCGTGGCCGGCACCAGCCCCTCGCAACTCCTCGGGCAGATCGCCTCGGCGCAAACGTCCGGCTCGGTCCCCTCCTCTTACACCGCGACAGGGCTCGCGTGAACTGCGCCCGACGGGCGCACCCGGCGCATCCAAGCGATCCCCCGAAGCCGGCCCCGCGTGTAACGCGGGGCCCACTGTCGTTGTGTTAAAGGTAGGCGAACACACGTTCGAAAGGAGCGACCGCGAGACTCTCCGACGAGCTCCTGAAGTCGTTCGAAAGCAGCGAGCGCGCCGCGATCGAGACCGTGAGTCGGTTCGTCATCACCATGCGCGGTGATCTGACCGACCGCGAATAGCAGGCGCATCTGAGCACAGGACGGAGTCAGCGCTCGGCGCCGGCTTTCGTGCGCGGTGCCTATCCCTCAGAGGAAGTCGCCCAGATGTTGACCCCGCCGTCCCCCGTGTGCTTCTCGATCTCGTCGAGCTCCGCGGGATCGAAGTCGGGCCGCTCGAGCGCCGCCACGTTCTGCTCGAGTTGCTTGACGCTCGAGGCGCCGAGCAGCGCGCTGGTGATGCGCGGATCGCGGAGCACCCAGGCGATCGCCATCTGCGCGAGCGTCTGCCCGCGCCGCTCCGCGATTCCGTTCAGCGCGCGCACGCGCGCGAGGTTCTCGCTCGAGAGCATCCCCTCGTCGAAGTAGTTCCCGATCCGCGCGCGTGAGTCTTCGGGAACGCCGTCGAGGTAGCGACTGGTCAGCAGCCCCTGGGCCAGCGGCGAGAACACGATCGCGCCGACGCCCTCGCGCTCGAGTACGTCGAGCAGCTCCTCCTCGACCCACCGGTTGAGCAGCGAGTACGAGGGCTGGTGGATCAAGAGCGGCGTGCCGAGCTCGCGCAGGATCAGCCCGGCCTCCTCGGTCCGGCGCGGACCGTAGGACGAGATCCCGACGTAGCGCGCCTTGCCCTGGCGGACGGCGGTGTCGAGCGCGCCCATCGTCTCCTCGAGCGGCGTGTCGGGGTCGAACCGGTGCGAGTAGAAGATGTCCACGTAGTCCAGGCGCATGCGCTTGAGGCTCTGCTCGAGGCTGCCGAGCAGGTACTTGCGCGAGCCCCACTCGCCGTAGGGGCCCGGCCACATGTCGTAGCCGGCCTTGGTCGAGATCACGATCTCGTCGCGGTAGGGCTTCAGGTCCTCCTCGTAGATCCGTCCGAAGTTGATCTCGGCGCTCCCGTACGGCGGCCCGTAGTTGTTGGCCAGGTCGAAGTGGGTGATGCCGAGGTCGAACGCCCGGCGGATGATCGAACGGCTCGTCGCGAGCGGGCGGTCGTCGCCGAAGTTCTGCCACAGGCCGAGCGAGATCGCGGGCAGCTGCAGGCCGCTGCGACCGCAGCGGCGATACTGGATCCGGTCGTACCGTCCCTCGTCGGGGACGTACGCCTGCCAGCCGAGCTCGCGGTTGAACGGCACTCGCGGCAGTATTTCATGGCCGCGTTTGTCCACGTGGGACGGCCACTTTGGACATCCGGATAATGACGAGCCCTGCGCGCGCGCGTTACGCTCGGGGCCACTCCGAAAAAGGAATCGATGACCCATGCCTCGCATCCGACAGCAGAACGTACTTGCCGCGCAGTGGGCTCCCAACGGAGGCGCACTCGGGGCTCCCGATCTAACTCTCTCCGACAACCAGGTGTTCGGCGCGAACGTGTTCAGCCGCGCCGTCCAGCGCCAGCGCCTCTCCTCTGACGTCTTCAAGCGCCTGCAGCGGACGCTCGCCCGCGGCGAGGCGCTTGACACGTCGCTCGCGGACTCAGTCGCGCTTGCGATGAAGGAATGGGCGATGGAGCGGGGCGCGACCCATTACACGCACTGGTTCCAGCCGTTGACGGGCTCGACCGCGGAGAAGCACGACAGCTTCTACGCCCCGACCGACGAGGGCACCGCGATCGCTGAGTTCTCCGGCAAGGAGCTGATCCAGGGCGAGCCCGACGCCTCGAGCTTCCCCACCGGCGGCATCCGCGCGACGTTCGAGGCGCGCGGCTACACCGCCTGGGACCCGACCTCGCCGGCGTTCATCCTCGAGAACCCCAACGGCACGCTGCTGTGCATCCCGACCGCGTTCGCGTCGTGGACCGGTGAGGCGCTCGACCACAAGATCCCGCTGCTGCGCTCGATGGACGCGCTGTCGAAGTCGGCGGTCCGCGCGCTGAAGTTGTTCGGCGACTCCGACGCGAATCGCGTGTTCACGACGATCGGCCCCGAGCAGGAGTACTTCCTGATCGACGAGCAGTACTACTTCGAACGGCCCGACCTGATCACGACCGGCCGCACGCTGTTCGGCGCCAAGCCCCCCAAGGGCCATGAGCTCGACGACCACTACTTCGGGTCGATCCCGGACCGGATCCTCGCCTACATGCTCGAGACCGAACGCGAGCTGGCCAAGCTCGGGGTGCCGGTCAAGACCCGCCACAACGAGGTCGCCCCGAACCAGTACGAGATCGCGCCGATCTTCGAAAACTCGAACGTCGGTTCGGACCATCAGCAGCTGACGATGCAGCTGATGCAGAACGTCGCGCGGCGCTACGGGCTCGTGTGCCTGCTGCACGAGAAGCCGTTCGCCGGCGTCAACGGCTCGGGCAAGCACAACAACTGGTCGATGGGTACCGACACCGGCAAGAACCTGCTCGAGCCGGGCGACACCCCGCACCGGAACCTCGAGTTCCTGTTCTTCTGCGCGGCGGTGATCCTGGCGGTCAACAAGTACCAGGGGCTGTTGCGCGCGTCGATCGCATCGCCCGGTCAGGACCATCGCCTCGGGGCAAACGAGGCGCCGCCGGCGATCATGTCGATCTTCCTCGGCACCGACCTCGAGCACGTGTTCGGCGCGATCGAGCGCGGCGAGACGTCCGAGACCAGAGCGCAGTCGTTCCTCGGGCTCGGCACGCCGGTGCTGCCGCAACTGCCCAAGCACGGCGGCGACCGCAACCGCACGAGCCCGTTCGCGTTCACCGGGAACAAGTTCGAGTTCCGGGCGCTCGGCTCGAGTCAGTCGCCCGCGCTCCCGAACACCGTGCTCAACACGATCGTTGCCGAAGCCATAGACGAGCTCGCCGATGAGCTCGAGGCGGCCGTTAAGGACGGCCCCCCGGCCGGCGATTCGCTCCGCGACGCCGTGCTCGAGGATGCGCTGCGGCCGATCCTCCAGCGCACGTACGCGGACAACAAGCGGATCATCTTCGGTGGCGACAACTATGACGAGGAGTGGCACGCCGAGGCCGAGCGCCGGGGCCTGTTGAACCTCAAGGCAACCCCGGACGCGCTGCCCTATCTCGTATCCGACGAGACCGTTGAGGTGTTCGAGAAGCACAACGTGCTCTCTCGCCGCGAACTCGAGTCCCGCCACGAGGTGTTCCTCGAGCAGTACGTGACCAAGCTCAACATCGAGTCCGAGACGCAGGCGTCGATCGCGCGCACGATGCTGCTGCCGGCGGCAGCGCGTCACCTGGCGCTGCTGCTCGAGGCTCAGCTCGGCGAGCTCGCCGGCGAGACGTCGGACCTGATCGCTGAATTCACCGAGGCGATCAAGAAGCTCGAGGCGTCGAACCTGGCCGACAATCAGCCCGAGGAGCTCGAGGCGCACGCCGAGTTCATGCGCGACTCGGTCGTCCCCGCGATGGATGACGTTCGCGGCGCGGCCGACAGGCTCGAGAAGGTGGTGGCCGACGACCTGTGGCCGCTACCGAAGTACTCCGAGATCCTGTTCATCAAGTAGCCATCCACAACTAAAGCGGCGCCTGCCGCGTGCCGACCCTCGGGTACGGCATGCGGCAGGTAACTCCTTCACGCGGCAACGCAACTTGTGCGCGCGGCCCGGGTTCTACGTTACGGTGGCATTGGTGGCAGGCCGTATGACTGAACACCGTGGGCGCTTTGTGGCCCTGCTCGTAGGGCTCCTGATTACGGGACTCGCATTCACCGCCGACCCGGTGGCCGCGGCTTCTAATAGGCCGCGCGCGCACGCGGTCCACTTGTCCGGCGACTCGGGCGCGCTGGCCGGCCGCGGCATGTGGATCTGGTACGTCTCGCGCTCGAACAGCGGCAGCGTCTCCTCGATCGTCGCCACCGCCCGCAAGTACGGCATCAACACGGTGATGATCAAGAGCGGCGACGGCCGGACGATGTGGTCGCAGTTCAACCCCACCGTAGTTCAGGAACTGCACGCCAGCGGCTTGCATGTGTGCGCGTGGCAGTACGTTTATGGAAACTTCCCGCTCCAGGAGGCGAACGTCGGCGCCACCGCGGTCCGCGACGGAGCGGATTGCCTGATCATCGATGCTGAGAGTGAATATGAGGGCAAGTACATCGCCGCGCAGAGTTACATAACGCGGCTGAGGAATGACATCGGGCAGAGCTTCCCCGTGGCCCTCGCCGGGTTCCCCTACGTCGACTATCACCCCGGCTTCCCGTACTCGATATTCCTCGGGCCTGGCGGAGCTCAGTACAACACGCCGCAGATGTACTGGGTCGACATCGGGACCAGCGTCAACACGGTGTACGCCCATACGTACGCGTACAACTCCGTCTACCAGCGGGCGATTGATCCGCTCGGGCAGGTCTACGAGAACCCGCCGCTCGGGCAGCTCATCCGCTTCCGCCAGCTCTCGCGGACATACGGCGCGGCCGGCGTGAGCTGGTGGGACTGGCAGCAGGCCACGGGCAGCGCCTGGAAGGGCATCTCGATCGGCGCCGGCAACCTCACCGGCGTCACGGCGACCGCCGCCACGCCGATCCTCAGACTCAAATCGGTAGGGGATCTCGTCGTGTGGGCGCAGGAGCACCTAGCGAGCGCGGGCCACACGATCCCGATCGACGGCGACTACGGCCCAAACACTCAGACCGCGGTCGAGAGCTTCCAGACCGCCGAGGGTCTCACTGCCGACGGAATCGTCGGGCCGGCGACGTGGGCGGCGCTGCTTCGCTTCGCCCCGGCAGCGGTGACCTGGACGCGCACCGGCGCGGTGACGGCGTCGGCCGCGACCGTCCGCAACTCCCGTCACGATCACCGTCCGCTCCTGATGCAGGTCCCGAAGTCGGCACACGCGCACGCGGTGCGCGACGAGATCGCCGGCGCCGGCGGCGCGGGCTGATTGCCGCGCAGGCGTTAGAGCAGTTCGTGCTCGCGCGCGTACGCGACGAGCGCCGCGCGCGTCGTACGTCCGGTCTTCTGCTGGATGTGGGCGCGGTGCGACTCGACCGTGCGCACGCTCAGGTACAGATGAGCGGCGATCTCGGTGTTCGTGTGGCCGAGCGCGATCAGCCGCAGCACCTCGATCTCGCGCGCTGACAGATCGTCGGGCGGCCCGTTGGAGGCCAACGGCTCAGCCGCCATCCGCGCCCCAAGCTCGGGACTGAGATACGTGCGGCCGTCCGCGGCCAGGCGCACGGCTCGGACGAGTTCGCTCTCGGCCGCCTCTTTCAGTACGTATGCGATCGCGCCGGCGCGCAGCGCCTCGCGCGCGAACACCGGATCGTTCTGCATCGTCAGCACGACGATCTGCGTGTCCGGCGCGCTCTCGCGCAGACGCGGGATCGCGGGCAGGCTCGACTCGCCGGGCATGTTGAGATCGAGGATCAGCACGCGTGGGTGGTACGCCGCGACGCGTCGCTCGGTGGTCGCGACGTCGCCCGCTTCGGCGACGACCTCGAAACCCTCCTCGGCCTGGAGCAGCATGCGAAGACCGGCGCGAACCACCAGGTGATCATCGGCCAGGACGATCGTGATCGAACCGCGCCGCGATGCCTCGTCCATCGAGGTCAGGTTAGCTCGCGTGCAAGCCGGCCACCATCTGCTGCCATGTCATACCGGTAAGTGCTTACATGCGACCGCCCAATACGTAAAGCTTTGCCGTACATGTCCAGTTCAACAGGGAGAAGCGATGCCCCCAGCCCGTAGGTCAGCCACGAAGACAACAGCCGCGCGCGCGAGCAGCGCCCGCAAGGCCGTGCGTGCACGCGCCGCATCGACTCGCGCGGCAACGCGTCGCGAGGTCGAGCAGTCGATCGCGCGGTTCGAGAAGCAACTCGACGGCGCCAACGACGCGCTCAAGACGCTCGGCACGCACCTCGGTCGCGGAGCGCAAGGCAGCTACAAGGAAGTGACCGCCGCGCTCGTGGCGCTTCGTCGCGAAGCTTCGAAGACCAACAAGCAGGCGCTCAAGGACTTCGACAAGCTGCGTGCGGCGGTGACGCGCAAGCCCGCGGCGGCGAAGTCGAACTCCCGCGCGAAGGCGAGCACGGCCAAGACGAGCACGGCCAAGAAGAGTGCCGGGTCGGCGAAGGCCAGCTCGAGCACGACGCGCAAGCGCGCAACCACGAGCCGTACGACCGCCAAGCGCTCGACCACGTCCCGCGCAAAGACCACGCGCGCGAAGAAGACCAGCTAACTCAGGCGAACAGCTCTCAGGGCGCGAGCGTCGTCCCGGCGTCGATTCTCGTCGGCTCGTCGACATCGAGTTCGACCGCGCCGCGGACGCGCACGCCCTCGCCGAAGGTCACATCACCATGCACGACGAGCCGGTCGGCGTCCCGTAACGACGGGGCGCCGGCGGGAAATCGCTCCTCGAAGTCGTCGAGCAGCTTGTAGAAGTGTGAGTCGAGCTCAACGTACGGCAGGTTGTCGGCGCGCTCGGGCAGCGGCGCGACCACGAACTCGTCCGAGAGCGTGTACACGTCCGAGCGCAGGACGAGCAGATCGTCGGTTGTCTTGACCGGGACGAACCGGGTGCGCGGCACGCAGAGCAGCTGAGCGCCGGTGAAACTCCCGATCGCCGCGCCCATCGCGCTCTCGAGCTGAATCACAGGCGTCGAGCTCGAGTCACGGGGGTCGACCGTCTTGCGGTTGATGATCAACGGAAGCTCGAGCACGCCGTCGGAGCGGTCGAGCGTGTCCTTCAGCACGCGCAGGTCGACCCACAGGCTGTTCGTGTTGTAGTACCGCCACCGCCGGTAGTCGCGGAACGAGTCCTCGTCCTCGGCAGGCGTCTGCGCCGTCTCGCGTAGCACGAGTTGCCCGTCGGAGCGTCGGCGGGCGATGTGGCCTCCCTTGCGATCCGCCTCGGTCCCCTCGACGACCTCCATCAGGAACGGGATCTCCTCGCGCTCGAGGTGACCCGCGATCCGCGCGTCGACCATCGCACCAAGGTTGTCGGCGTTGGAGATCATCGCGAACCGGAAGCCATGCTCGATCAGCGCGTCGAGCATCCCCGAGCTGCGCAGAGAGCCGTACACGTCGCCGTGACCGGGCGGACACCACTCCAGTGTCGGATCGGGGGGCCAGCTAACCGGAGCCAGTGACTCGGCGTCGAGCTTCGGCTCCATGCTCTGGAGGAAGTGCACCGGCAGGCCGGTGTCGAGGTCGGGATGGGAGTCGAGCGCTTCGAGCGTTTCCGCGCGCGTGGCCTGGCTGTTCATCAGGACGAGCGGCAACCGGACGCCGTACCGCGCTCGCAGCGCCAGCGTGTTCCCGATGATGATGTCGAGAAACGAGCGCCCGTCGCGGGCCTCCACCAGCGACTTCGGGCTGCGCAGCCCCATCGACGTCGCCAGTCCGCCGTTTAGCTTGATCACCGCGACCCGGCCGAGCGCGTCCCCGTCGACCTCGGGCAGCTCGTCGAGCGTGGGGACGTCCCCGGCGGGTTCGAGATCGGCGCTCGGCAGCATCGCCGAGTCGCCGCTCTGAAGGCGCCGGTATGCATTGGCGAAGGCGCGGATCGCCTCTTCAGGCTGACCCGCCTCGCGCATCTTCGCCTCGGCTTGTTCGAGTCCGTTCTCGCTCGTCACGGCTGCCCGTAGTATGCCTGCGAGCCGTGCTTGCGTTGGTAGTGCTTGTCGCGTAGCGCCTCCTGCAGCGGCGGCGCACCGGGCTCGAGCATCGTGGTCAGCAGCGCCATCCTCGCCACCTGCTCGAGCGTGACGGCGACGTCGACCGCTTTGGCAGGAGTCGCAGCCCAGCAGAACGGCGCGTGCCCGCGGACGAGCGCACACGGAAGATCGAGCGGTCCGTGCTCTGAGATCAGCTCGACGAGCGTCGTCCCGGTCGTCCCCTCGTAGTCGGACTCGATCTCGTCCTCGGTCAGCGCGCGAGTCACCGGGATCGGGAACGCGCACAGATCGGCGTGCGTCGTTCCCAACAGCGGTATCTCGCGCTGCGCCTGCGCCCACGCCACGCCCCAGGTCGAGTGGGTGTGCACGACCCCGCCGATCTCCTCGAACGCGCGGTACAGGGCCAGGTGCGTCGGCGTGTCCGTCGACGGCCGCCGCTCGCCGCCGACGACGTTGCCGCCGAGATCGACCATGACCATGTCCTCCTCGGTCATGTCAGCGTAGGCGACGCCGCTCGGCTTTATCACCACGACGCCCTCGTCGCGGTCGATGGCGCTCGCGTTACCCCAGGTGAGCGGCGCGAGCCCGTGCGCGGGGAGCGCGCGGTTGGCTTCGAGCACCTCGGCGATCAGGGATCCAGCCGGCACCGCGGCGCTCCGTCAGATCTCCACGTACTCGAGATCGAGCAGCTCCGCGAGCCGGCGCCACCGGCTCCGGTGATCGCCCAGGTTGGTCACGAAGTGGTGCGGTCCGCCGAATGACAGCCACCGGTTCATGAACTCCTCCATACCCAGTTCTGGGCGGAAGTGAAAGTAGTGCATCTCGACCTTCGGCAACTCGGGGGTGTCGAGCACCTCGCCATGGCCGACGACGAGGCGGTAGTACTCGCCCTCGATCGGGATGAGCGCCGCGGTGGTGGCCACGCCCGGCTCGGCGGAGAACACCGGTGTGGGTGGGTTGTCGAGCCGGCCGATGCCGAGCTCGCGATCGATCAGCTTTACCGGACGGTCGCTCCGGGCGATCTTCCAATTGCCTTCGCCCATGTGGCTGATCAGCACCGAGTCGAGCTCCCAGTCCATCGCGTACATCTCGCTGAAGTGCGCGTCGCCGATCATCGTCTGGGCGGCGCACATGAGCGTGGTGGTGTTCGTATCGCCCTCGGCGGCGAATCCGTAGCCGTCGGCCATCAGGTCGGACGCCGCCAGCAGCGGCAGCTGCTTGAACCGACCGTCGCCGCCGATCGAGTCGAAGTGGAACGAGAAGCCCGCGTAGCCCTTGTCCTCGAGCATCCCCCGGATCGCCACTTCGAACCGCGCCGCGTAGGCGTGACGCTCGCGTGGGAGGTCGCTCGCCACCTCGAACACGTCGGCGTGGCGGGCGATGACCGCGTCGACTTCCGCGTCGGTGACCGCGTCGATTCGCGTGACCAGCGGGCCCAAGTCCTCGCTCACGATCACCGGACCGATCTTGCGCAACAACGACGGCGCGTCGTAGAGGATGTCGCCCATTCCGTTCATCGGATATCCGAGCAGGCCGATCCGCGTGCGTCGAAGCTCCGTGATCGCCTGCGCCGCGCACGCCCAATCCCCGAACGCGTGCTCGAACTCGGCCGACTGCCAATCGCCGGTGATCACCGAGAAAGGGAGGCCCGCTCGGACCAGCGCGTTGGCCTGATCCTGGGCGCCGTGGATGCCCTGGTTGTAGGTGAGGTCGGACATGTCCCACTTCGGGGTGATCGAGCGCTCGGGCTGGATGTTCGCGAGCATCAGCGGCACCCGCGTGTCGAGCAGCGCGCGCACCGTGCGCATCGCCGGGCCGTAGGTGAGCATCACGATCGCGATCCCGTCCACGTCCACCGCTTGCAATTCGCGGGCGATCGCCTCCACGTCCTCGCGGTTACGCGCGGGCCGCGTGAACTGCACGTCGGCGACGGGAGCCAGCTTGTTCGCGACCGCGGCCGCGTATTCGCCCTGGCGCTCGGTGATCCCCGGGATCATGTCGTCGTAGAGCTCCTGCATGATCCCGAGCAGGCCGATTCGCGGTTGGCGGCTCACGCCTCTCTCCTTTCGGTGCGGATGCGCTTGAGGTCGTGGAGGAGTCGCACCTCGGACCGGCCGAGCACGTCGTACAGCCTGCGGTAGATCTCGTACACGCGGTCGTAGGTCTTCTTGGCCTCGAGGTCCGGCTTGTAGGTGCGTACCTGCTTCGGACGGGTCGCCTCGACGGCGCTGGCGATGTCCTCGTATACACCGGCCGCCACACCGCCGAACAGCGCGGCGCCGCGAGCTGGGATCTCGGCCACATCGGGCACGTGCACCTCTCGTCCGCTCGTGTCGGCCAGCAACTGCATCATCAGCGGGCTGCGCTCGGCGATCCCGCCGCAGGCGACGATCTGTGACAGCACGAGTCCGTGCTCTTCGAAGTTGTCCATGATCCGCCGGCTGCCGAACGCGATCGACTCGAGCAGCGCCCGGTAGATCTGCTCGCGCGTGGTGTGCAGTCCGAGTCCGAAGATCGCCCCGGTGAGGTCGGCGTCGGCCAGGATCGTCCGGTTGCCGTTCCACCAGTCGAGCGCGAGCAGCCCGGTCTCGCCCGGACCGATCTCGGCGGCGGCGCGCTCGAATTCCTCATATGCGCCCGGGTCCATGACCATGTCGTCGACGAACCACGCGAGCATGTCGCCGACCGCCGCCTGCCCGGCCTCGTACCCGTACAGGCCCGGCAGGATCCCGTCCTTGACGACGCCCGTGATGCCGGGCAGCCGCGTCTCCTCGGGGTGGACGATCATGTCGCAGATCGAGGTCCCGATCACGACCACGTATGTCCCGGGCGCGTCGACGCCAACACCCGGGACCGACACCCAGGCGTCGACGTTACCGACCGCGACCGCCACTTCCTCGGTCAGCTTCAGTTTCTTTGCGACCTCCGGGCGGAGCGTGCCGGCCTTCGTCCCCAGCGGAACGAACGAGTCGCCGAGCTTCTGTGCGGGGTTGTCGAATCCGGGATACGCCGTGGTGAAGTACTCGGTCGGAGGCAGACCCTCGTCGGGTGACCACATCGCCTTGAACCCCGCGGTCGCCGTCTGCCGGCACTCGACCCCGGTCAGGTGCCAGATGATCCAGTCGGTGGCTTCGATAAAGCCGGCGCATTCGTCGTAGATCTCGCGATCCTCGAGCCACACCTCGATCAGCTTCGGGAAATACCACTCCGACGAGATACGCCCGCCATAGCGCTCGAGAAACGCGTCGCCCCGCTCGAGCGCGACCTCGTTGAGGCGGTCGGCGACCGGCTGCGCCGCGTGGTGCTTCCACAGCTTCGGCCAAGCGTGGCGCCGTTCGCGCCAGGTGTCGATCGTGCACAGCGGTGTTCCGTCGCTCGTTACCGGCAGCACCGTGCAGGACGTGAAGTCGACCCCGAGGCCGACGACCTGTTCCTTCTCCACGCCTGCTTCTTTGAGGGCTTGCGGGATGGCCGTCTCGACCACCGTGACCCAGTCATCGGGATCCTGCAACGCCCAGTCGGGCGGTAGCTCCTCTCCCGTCGACGGGAGCGTCTGATCGATCACCGCGCTCGGATAGCGCACGACGCTGGTGGCCAGCACGTCACCGTTGCTCAAATCGACCAGCGCGGCACGGCCGGACTCCGTGCCGAAGTCCACCCCGATCGCGTATGCGCCGGCGGGTTCACGCGCCGGCGTTCTGGACCTCCTCGATCTGGCGGCGATAGCTCGAGACCATCAGCTCCGTGAGCTCCTCGAGCGACGTCTCGTGCACCTGCTGGTTGATCGTGATTTCGCCGCCCTGCATGACATTGATGCGGTCGCACAGCTCGAACAGATGCGCGTAGTTGTGGTCGATCACGATGATGGAGAGGCGGCCGCTCGTCGCAAGGTCCTTGACGAGGTCGATGATCAGGCGTGACTCCCGCGCCCCCATGGCGGCGAGCGGCTCGTCGAGCAGCAGGATCTTCCTCGCCGCCCGCACGGCCCGGGCGACGGCGATCGCCTGCCGCTGACCGCCGGAAAGAAGCTCGGCCTCGGCGTCCACGCTTGGCACGTTCACGTTGATGTCGTCGAGGTACTGACGCGCAAGCTTGCGCATCTCGCGCTTGTTCAGGAGGCGGATTGGTCCGAGCGTCGTGATTTCGTGGCCCAGGAACAGGTTCTGGTAGACGGGCAGCTGCGGAATCAGCGCGAGATCCTGATACACCGTCTCGATCCCCTGAGATCGAGCGCTCTGGACGGAGCCGAAACTCACCCGCTCTCCACCGATCAGAATCTCTCCCCCATCCGGCTGGTGGAAGCCGCTCAAGATCTTGACGAGCGTGCTCTTTCCGGCCCCGTTGTCCCCGACGAGCCCGAGCACCTCGCCCTGGCGCAGAGTCAGGTCGATGCCACGCAGAACGTTGAGCACGCCAAAGCTCTTCGTCACGCCGCGCACCTCGAGCGCGGGCGTGCCATCAGGAGCGGGGGACATGGGCTCCGCGGGCTGAGCGGTGGCGCTCATCTGGACCTCGAGCGGGCGATGATGCGGTCGAACTGGACGTTCAGCGCCATCGCGATGATGATCACCACACCGACCCAGATGAAGAACTGGTTGGTGCTGACCCCGGTCAGCGTGAGGCCGTCCTCGAGAACGCCGATCAGGATCGCGCCGATCAACGCGCCGATCACCGTCCCGCGTCCGCCGGTCAGCGCGGTGCCGCCGATCACGCAGGCGCCGACGGCGTACAGGATGTAGTCGACGCCGAAGTTGCCCGGATCGAGGCTGCCGTACTTGACCGAGTCGACGATTCCGACCAGACCGGCGACAAACGAACACAGCACGAAGCACCACACCTTGACGCGCCGGATGGGCACGCCTGCCTCGGCCGCGCCGATGAGGTTGCCGCCCGTCGCGATGATGCGAACGCCGAAGCGAGTGCGGTTGAGCACGATGGTGAGGACGATCGTGATTGCGACCACCCAGAGGATCTCGGCCCATCTCCAGGAGCCCATCAACTGGCTGATGAAGCTCGTCTGTCCGCTCAGCGGGATCGGCGACGCTTCCGCGTCGTTCGAGTAGACGAGCACGATCCCGTAGAGGATGAAGTTCGTGGCCAGCGTGGTGACGAACGAGGGCACGTTGAGGCGCACGGTGATCAGTCCGTTGACCGCTCCGACGGCGCAGCAGGCGAGAAGCGCGATCAGGATCGCGACGATCAGCGGCAGCCCGTCGTTGTGCATCCAGTACATCATCCACGGGGAGAACAGGAAGACCTGACCGGCGGACAGGTCGATCTCGGCGAGGACGAGCAGCATCACCTCGCCGACGGCGATCGCGCCGATCGGTCCCGCATAGCCCGCAGCCGAGCTGAGGCTGAGCGTGCCGGTGAACGTCGACCCCGCTTTGCTCGTGAAGTACACGAACAGCAGGACCGTGATGACAAGCGGGGTCAGCTCACGCTGATAGAGGAACAGGCGCAGGACCCGACGGCCTGCGGACACGCTTTCGTGCTGCTGCCCCGGGGGGCTGGCCTCCGGGGCAGCAGTGGAGGTTGGAGCGTTCGATTCCACGCTCGCGGGAGCTTAGGTGGAAATCGAGGACGGGGTCGCCAATGATTTCTTCGCCGCGGACGTTCCCTCGAATCTGTTCGGAATGAGGTACGGCGCGACGTTCGCCTTGGTGACGATGCCGATTCCCGTGTCGGTGTCGGTCGGCTTCATCAGCCCGCCCGAGACATTCCACAGGAACAGCTGCATGATCGTGTCGAAGCCCTGCAGGTAGGCCTGCTGGTCGATCGTGGCGGTTACATACCCGGCCTGGATGGCCTGCGCGACCGGCAATCCGACGTCCCAGACCGACGCGCCGACCTTGCCAGACAGACCCTCGGCCTTGATGAACTGCGCGACCGCGTTACTGTCGCCGCTGTCGACGGCCATCATCCACCTAACGTCCTTATTTCCGGCGTACCACGAGGAGATCTTGTTGTACTCCGGCGCGCCCTCGGTGGCCGAAGTCCCAACCTCGACGAAGTTGACGCCGGCGCCGGTCAGGATGGGCTTCGCGCCGTCGATCCGCGGCTGGATGTTCCCCGTGCCCGGAGTCGCGATGATCCCGGCGACCTTGTCGCCCGACTTCACGCCCGCTTTGAGGATCGCCTCGCCGACGGCGGCGCCCGCGGTGAGGTTGTTCTGACCGATATAGGCCATCCGGCCGTTCTTCGTACCCGGCGCCACGTCGGCGTTGTACGCGATCACCGGAATGCCAGAGCTCAGCGCCTGGGCGGTGGGTGCGTTGAACGCGGTGTTATCGATCAGGGCGCATCCGATCCCGTTCGCCTTTGCCGCGATGGCGGTGTTGAACGCCGAGACCATGTCGCTGACGATCGAGTTGTTCGAGCCGGTCCATTGGAACGAAGAGCCCGTCAGTGCACAGGCGTCCTGACAGCCGTAGATCGTCGCCGTGAAAAACGAGTTCGTCGTCACGTGGTTGACCATCACGAACTTGTGGCCCCCGCTGCTCCCGTAAGGCCCGGACCCGCCCGACGACGTCGTCGCTGCTGCCGAGCTCGTGCTCTTGCTCGAGCCGCATGCCTCGAGGGCCGCTGCCGCTATTCCGGCAGCTGCGCCGGTGAGCGCGGTCCGTCGCGTCAACTGACGCCAGTTCTTGTGTGGCGTCTCCTCCTGTTTGCGCTCGTCCCACTCGAGCCGCTCGATTGCGTCACCCACAATATCTTCTTGCGACACGTGCACTGCTCCTCTCGTCCGCTCGGACACGACCTAAGTTCCTCACGCTCTCACACGTGGGCGAAGGAAACCACCTCTGGACGCGCCGCCAAATCAGTAATTAGCCACACATTCACTGAATCCCAACACCGGTGAACAAACGCCGTGCAGCACTCACCCGCGACGTCGGGCACGCCAGCGCCCCTTGGCGACATACCGTCACCGACGTCGGCTTTGGCCCACGCTTCTAGCTCTCCTCTCGCGTTGATGCGGCGGCCATGTTAGCGATCACAACGGGCGGGTGTCAATGGGTCCGTGGCGCGGCGCCCGTGCTGGCGCGGACGATCAGCTCCGGAGGGACCAGCATCCCCGTGGCGGGCGCCTCCCCGGTCTCGATCGTCCGCAGCAGCGTGCGGAGGCTGCGCGTTCCCATCTCGTTGAAGTCCTGCCGGACGGTCGTCAGCGGCGGCAGGAAGTAGGCCGCCTCGGGTATGTCGTCGAACCCGACCACGCTAAGCCCCGCCGGGACCTCGCGACCGGCCTCGTGCATCGCGCGCAGCAGTCCCAGCGCCATCTGGTCGTTGGCGACGAACACCGCGGTTACAGCTGGGTCGCCGCTCAGCCGCCGCCCCAGCTCGTAGCCCGCGCGCGGGCTCCAGTCGCCGACGAGCGGCTCGGGCAGCTTGGCGCCGGCCTTTTGCAGTGTCCTGCGCCAGCCTTCGAGGCGCTTCTGGGACTCGATGAAGTTCGGCGGTCCGCTGATGTGCCAGACGGTCTCGTGTCCGAGGTCGAGCAGGTGCTGGGTGGCGCTGACCGCGCCGCCGACCTGGTCGACCGCGACCACCGGGACCCCCTCCTCGGGGCCCGCCTCGACCGCCACCAGCGGCACGTCGGCGTGCGTGTGCAGCAGGGCGTCCCCGGCCTCGCTGTGCGGGGCGATCACCAGGATGCCGTCGACGCCCTGCCGGCGCAGGCGTTCGACCGCGTCGGTCACCGACGAGCGGTTGAGCGCCTTGAGGCTCGCCACGATGATGAAGTAGCCGGCCTCGTGCGCGGCACGTTCGATCCCGAATAGCGTCGAGGCGGGGCCGTACAGCGTGGTGTCGAAGCTGACCACGCCGAGCGTCTTCGACCGGCCGGTGACGAGCGCCCGCGCCACCGAGTTCGGCCGGTACCCGAGCTCCTGCATCGCCGCGAGCACGCGCTTGCGCGTCTCGGGCCGGACGTGCGGGCTGCCGTTGATGACCCGCGACACCGTCTGGTGCGAGACGCCGGCAAGCCGCCCGACGTCCGACATTACCGGCGCGCGGGGCCGCCGACGGGAGATCGTGATGTCCTCGCCTGGCTCCATCAGAACAGTGGTTCGTCGCCCGGCTGATCCCCCGTGGTTCTCCTCACCGACGCGGAGATGTTAGCGCTAACGAGCCGTCGCGGAATAAGATCGCCGCGAACGCCTCGACCTCGAAGGAGCGGTGAATGAAAACGAGCCTGGGCATCTGGGCATTCGGACCGATGATCACACGGTTCGTGCCCGGCGGGTACCAACCGAGCCACAGCTACGAGACCGAGCCGGTCGCCGAGAAGGTGCACCGCGCCGTCGAAGGCCTCGGCGATCTGATCGACGGCTACGAGTTCCACTACCCGGACGAGCTGTCGCCGGCCAATCTGGATGAGGTCAGAGCCGCGCTCGGAACTCACGACATCTACTGCATCGCCGGCGGCCTGCATCTGCACCCGCAGTTCGCGCGGGGCGGGCTCGTCAACCCCGATCCGGCGGTGCGCGCGGAGGCCGTCTCGATCGTCCGCGATGCGGCGGCGTTCGCCGGGTCGCTCGGGGCAAACCTGATCATCTGGCCCGGTGGCGAGGGCTATAACTACCCGTTCCAGACGCCGTACGCCGACTCGTGGCGGTGGCTGATCGAGGGCATGGCGCAAGCCGCCACCGTCTGCGGCGAGCACGGCGTAAAGCTATTCCTCGAGCACAAGAACTCCGAGCCCGCGATGAAGATCCTGATGCGGAACATCGGCATGTGCCTGTTCGTGGTGTCGAAGTTGCGCGCGCTTGGGCTCGACAACGTCCAGGTGAACATGGACTGGCAGCACCTGATCATGAACGGCGAGCACCTGCCCGAGTACGCCGCCCTTCTGGCGTCCGAGGGGTTGTTGGGCCACCTCCACGCGAACTCGGGCTGGGGCATCACCGACGACGACAACATGGTCGGCGCCACCGCGTTCATGGAAACGCTTGAGCTGGCGCTGGAACTCCGTCGGTGTGGCTACGGGAGCGCTGGCGAGCGGCTGGGATTCGACCTGTATCCGTACACGGAGGATCAGGTCGCCGCGGTCCGGCGGTCGGTGCTCCAGTGGCAGTTCATCGACTCGGTGGCGGCGCGGATCGACGACGCCGCGCTGCGCGAGGCCCAGGCCGCCAAGGACGCGGTGCGGGCGTACGAGCTCGTCTACGCGGCCTTGGGGGCATGAGCTCTTCTGCGTTTGAGGATCGCGTGCAGTCGCCGGGCCTCGTGGTCCGGACGCTCGTCGAGGCGCTCTTCGGTGATGCGGACCGTGACGAACCCTCTGGCGAGCGTTTCCGCGTCACGCTCCCGGTCGCCCTCGAACGCGATCTTGCCCTTGTGGAATGGCCAGCTGTCGAGCTCGACGATCACGCGCTCGGCCACGAACACGGCATCGAGGATGTAGCCGTGGAACGGGAGGCCCATGACCGGCGCCGGCAAGCCGTGGTCCGCGCAGAACCTCGGGAAGTCGTCCTCCCAGCCGGAGCGGGTCGGCGTGCCTTCCTGTCCTATGAGCTTCGCGATCCGTGTGCTCCCGGTCGCGGTCGGGTGGCGCGCGAGCGTCTCGACGAGCTGATCCTCGCTCAGCCACATCGAGTGGAGCGCGTTGTTGACCGCACGCGTAAGCGCCTTGTCTTTGAGCCGGGGGGACATGTCGATCAGTGTCCGCGCCGGCGTGGTCACGCGGATGCCGAGTTGGACGGTCACGTCTTGGCGGCGGAGCGTCGTGCTGCGATGGACGCGGATGCCCTTGGTGCGGCGGTCGCCGACGACCGTCACCTCGAACGGCCCGTCCCACTGGCGCCAGTAGCCCCAGAGCGTCATCGCCGAGCCGTGGCTGAGTGCCGCGCCTGGTCCGCACGCCAGTACCGCGGCGCTTGCCCGCTGGTGCGGCGTGGTCGGCGGATGGCCGACGGAATACACGCCACGGAACACGCGGTGCAGACGCCCGACCGCCACCCGATTGGCGATCGCGCTATCGCTGAGGCCGAGCCCGTGCAGTTGCCGTCGGGTGATGTTGCCCCACTGCTTCGCCGCCACCGCCGCGATCGCCCCGTCGACCCCTCCTTGGGAGGAAACGTCCAAATGTTGGACGTTTCTTCCCAAGCGCCGGGATTGTCGGGGGTCCGGGGCGGGGCTGGCTGGCGTCACGTAGAACAAGAGCCTCCGGGCCGGCGATATTCACCCCCCCGATGACCGTTTTGTTTGGTATCGACGTCGGCACAAGCGCCACCAAGGGCCTTGCGATCACGCCCGACGGCGAAGTGATCGCCACCGAGGAAGCCGCCTACCCCCTCTCGACGCCACAGCCCGGCTGGTCCGAGCAGGACCCCGAGGACTGGTGGCGCGCCACCGAAACGGTCCTGGCCGCGCTCACGAACACCGCCGGGGCGCCCGCCGGCATCGGACTGTCCGGCCAGATGCACGGGCTGGTGGCGCTCGACTCAGGCGACGACGTCATCCGCCCCGCGATTCTCTGGAACGACCAGCGAACGCAGGCGCAGTGCGACGAGATCGAGAACACGATCGGCCTCCAAAAGCTGATCGCGCTCACCGGCAACCGCGCGCTCACCGGCTTCACGGCGCCCAAGATCCTGTGGCTGCGGCACCACGAGCCCGACAACTACAAACGCATTGCCAGCGTCCTCCTCCCCAAGGACTACGTCCGCCTCCGCCTGACCGGCGAACACGCCACCGACGTCTCCGATGCGTCCGGGACGCTCCTGCTCGACGTGGCGAACCGAACTTGGAGCAACGAGGTCCTCGACGCGCTCGACATCGACCCGGCCTGGCTACCGGCAGCGCTCGAGAGCCCGGACCTATCGGGACAAACGACCAGCAACGGAACACCGGTGGCCGCCGGCGCCGGCGACCAGGCCGCCGGCGCCGTCGGCGTGGGCGTCGATCGCATGGGCCCGGTGTCGGTGGCGGTCGGCACCAGTGGCGTCGTGTTCGCCGCGCTCGACGCGTTCGCCGCAGACGAGCAGGCCCGCGTCCACGCGTTCTGCCACGCGGTTCCCGACAAATGGCACGCGATGGGCGTGATGTTGTCGGCCGCCGGCTCGCTCAGCTGGCTCCGCAACGTCACCGACCCGGACGCCGAATTCAGCACCCTCCTCAAAGAGGCCGAGGACTGGCCGCCCGGCGCCGAAGGCCTGATCTTCCTGCCCTACCTCGCCGGCGAGCGGACCCCGCACGCCGACCCCGACGCAACAGGCGCGTTCGTCGGCCTCACCCTCCGCCACAACCGTGGCGCGCTGACCCGCGCGGTCCTCGAGGGCGTCGCGTTCGGCCTAAGGGACTCGCTCGACCTGACCAAAGAGCTGGGCGGCACCCCAGAACTGGGCCGCGTCTCTGGCGGTGGCGCGCGCAGCGCCCTCTGGACCAGGATCATCGCGTCGGTGCTCGAGCTGCCGCTGGAACCGGTGGCGGTCGACGAGGGCGCCGCGTTCGGCGCGGCGATCCTCGGTGGCGTCGCGGCGGACGTGTGGCCCGACGTCCAGACCGCGGTGCAACAAACCGTCAAACCAAGGGACCCCATCGAGCCGGTCGCGGAGTGGATCGAGCCCTACCGAGAGCAGCGGGAGCGGTTCCAGGCGCTGTATCCGGCGCTCAAGGCCCTCAGGTAAGCGGGTCCGACCGCTTCTCAGCTAAGCGGCCCGACCGCCTCCTCCACGGCCGCGAGCACCTCGCCCGACCGGACGAGGTCCTCGACGGCCGCGAGCTCCGGCGACATCCACCGATCTGGCCCGGGCCCGGGAACCCGCGCGCGAATCGCCGACAAGGCCGCGGCCGTACCAGCGGCCGGCATCAAAGGAGCCCGCAGATCGAGCGCCCGCGCCGCGCACGCCAACTCGACCGCCACGATCCGCGTCAAATTGGCGACACAAACCCGCAGCTTCCGCGCCGCCCCCCAACCCATCGACACGTGATCCTCCTGCATCGCGCTGGTCGGCAGGGAGTCGACGCTCGCCGGCGCCGCCAGCCGCCGGTTCTCAGCCACCATCGCCGCCTGCGTGTAGCCGGCGATCATCATCCCCGAGTCGACCCCGGCATCGGCGGCCAAGAACGGCGGCAACCCATGCGACCGCGAGGCGTCGAGCAGGCGGTCTGTGCGCCGCTCGGCGATCGCGCCCACCTGCGCTGCTGCGATCGCCAACACATCGCACGCCATCCCCACCGGCGCCCCGTGGAAGTTGCCGCACGACTCCACCCGCCCGTCCGCCAAAACCATCGGGTTGTCGATCGCGGATCGAAGCTCCACGTCAGCGATTCCGGAAGCAAACGTGACCGCGTCCCGCGCGGCGCCGATCACCTGCGGCGCGCACCGCAGCGAGTACGCGTCCTGAACCCGGGGGTCGCCGTACCGGTGGCTGGCGACAATCGATGAGCCCGCCAGCAGGGCGCGCAAGTTAAACGCGCTCGCCACCTGCCCCGGCTGCGGCCGCAACGCGATCAGGTCCTCGGCGAACACCCGATCGGTCCCGAGCAGGGCCTCGACCGACATCGCCGCCGCCACCTCGGCGACGCGCAACAGCCCCGACAGATCGAACAGCGCGAGCACGAGCATCCCGAGCATCCCGTCCGTGCCGTTGATCAGCGCGAGCCCCTCCTTGGCGGTCAGCTCGATCGGCTCGATGCCGGCGCGGGCGAGCGCGTCCGCCGCCGGCACCAGCGCGCCCGAAGCATCAAAAACCGACCCCTCCCCGATCAGCACCAAAGCGCAGTGCGCAAGCGGCGCAAGGTCACCGCTCGCCCCCAGCGACCCGTGCTCGGGAACCAACGGCGTGATCCCGGTACCGAGCAGCGAGAGGATCGTCGAGGCGACCACCGGCCGCGCGCCCGAGCACCCCATCGCCAGCGTGCGGGCGCGGAGCAGCATCATCGCGCGGACGACCTCGCGCTCGACCGGCGGTCCCATCCCGGCGGCATGCGAGCGGACGAGCGCGCGCTGCAATTCGGCGCGCGCGTCGGCCGGGATCCGGACCAGCGCCAGCGATCCGAAGCCCGTCGAGATGCCGTACGCGGGCTCATCCGAGGCGGCGAGCGCAGCCACCACCGCGGCGCTCCGTTCCATCGCCGCGCGCGCCGAGGAACCCAGCTCCACCAACGCATCCCCACGCGCGACCGCAACGACGTCGGCAGCCGACACGCCGTCCGCCTCTAGATGGACAACGACACCGCTCATGAGTCGGACACCGTAGCTCCATCGCCGGGCCGCACCTCGACCGCATCGTCGAGCACCACAGCATCAGACGGCAGGAGCCCGAGCACGTGCCCGCCGAACCCGCCGCCGACGATCCGCGCCCCCAGCGCCCCCGCGCGCTTCAACCGCAAGACCGCCGCCTCGACCGCAGGCGTCGACACCTCGTAGCAGTCGCGCAGACTCGCGTGCGACGCGTCGATGAGCCGGCCGAGCTCCGCCATGTCGCCGTGCGACACCGCCTCCACAGCCTCCTCGACCCGCTCGTTCTCGGTGACCACGTGCGTCACGCGCCGGCGCAACACCTCCGGCAAGCCGTCAACCGAAGCGAGCGACGTCACGTCGCGCAGGCTCGAGACCCCGAGCAGAGCACACGCCTCCGCGCACTCGGTGCGCCGCTCGTTGTACCCCGATGAGACGTTCGAGTGGTGCTCGCCCGAGTCGAGCGTCACCAGCCGGCACCCGTCGAGCTCGAGCGCGACCGGGCTCACGTCGAGCGAGCGGAAGTCGATCCGCAGCGCGTGGTCGGCCTCGCCGAACAGCGACGAGATCTGGTCGAGCAGGCCGGTCTGCGCGCCCACCCAGTCGTTCTCGATCCGCGAACACATCCTCGCCAGATCTAGACGATCGGGCAGACGAACCCCGCTCACCGCCAATAGCGCGAGCACCAGAGCGACCTCGAGCGCCGCCGACGACGACAGGCCGGCGCCCCGAGGCACGGTTCCGGAGATCTCGAGCGACGCGCCACCGAGCGACACGCCGGCGCCGAGCAGCTCGCCGGCGGCGCCCCGGACGAACCCCCGCCAGCCGCCCGCCGGCTCCACGGCGGACAGGGCGAAGCTGTCGCGCTTGCCCAGATCGGTCGCGGCCGCGTCGATCCGCGGCGTATCGAGCGACGCCGCACGGACGGTCACTCCCTCGCTGATCGCGAACGGCAGCGCGAGTCCTTCGTTGTAGTCGGTGTGCTCGCCGATCAGGTTGGCGCGACCGGGAGCGAAGGCGACGGCGTGGCTGGTCAAGGTTCGATTAGTGTGCTGGCTATGCGGGTCAAGTGGGGAATCGTGTCAACCGCGCACATCAACCGTCTGTTCCTCGCCGGCGCCCGCGAATCGCCGGACATCGGGATTCTCGCGGTGGCGAGCCGCGACCAAGGCAGAGCCGAGCAATACGCGCGCGACAACGGCATCGAGCGCGCGTACGGAAGCTACGAGCAACTGCTCGCCGACCCCGACGTCGACGCCGTCTACATCTCCCTTCCGAACTCCCTCCACATCGACTGGACGATCAGCGCGCTCGAGGCAGGCAAGCACGTCCTGTGCGAGAAGCCGCTCAGCCGCCACGCCGAAGAGGTCGAGCGCGCCTTCGACATCGCCGAGCGGAACGACCGGCTGCTGATGGAGGCGTTCATGTACCGCCACAACCCGCAGACGCACCGGCTGTCCGAGCTCGTAGCGCAACAGGCCGTCGGCAAAATCCGCATCATCCGCGCCGCATTCGGGTTCGTCGCCAACGACCCCGCCAACGTCCGCCTCAGCCCGGCGCTCGACGGCGGGGCGCTGATGGACGTCGGGTGCTACTGCGTGAGCGGCGCGCGACTGATCGCCGGCGAGCGCGAGCCCGAGCGCGTCGCGGCCGAGCAGGCCCTCGGCGGCAGGGACGACGGAGTCGACGTCGCGTTCGCGGGCATCTTGCGATTCGGAGGCGACGTCACCGCGCACTTCGACGCCGGTCTCGCGCTCGCGAGCCATGACCTGCTCGAGGTCGTCGGCGACGAGGGCACGATCAGGCTCACAGACCCCTGGCACTGCCGCCGACCCGGGATCGACCTCATCCGCTTCGAGGTCACCGAGCGCATCGAGATCGAGCCCGAAAACTCGTACCGGCTCGAGGCGGAGAACATGTCCGCGGCGATCCGCGGCGAGGCTCAACCCCTGCTTGGACGAGAAGACGCCGTCGGCCAGGCGAGAACGATCGAAGCGCTGTATCAGGCGGCCGACACGGGCCGGACGGTGAGCCTATGCTCCTGACATGTCTCCCCGCGCTTCAGCGGCACTGGGCGAGATTATCCGGCAGCAGCGGGAGCTTGCCGAGCTGTCGATGCGACAGTTCGCGGAGCTGGCGGGCATCTCGAACCCGTATCTGTCGCAGATCGAACGCGGCCTGCGAGCCCCGTCCCAGCAGGTCGTCGACGGGATCGCCAGGGCGCTCCACTCCTCAGCCGACGTGCTCTACGAGCAGGCCGGGATGACGCCCCCCGGCGAGGAGGCCGCGGACAACGCGGTGCTCGACGCGATCTCGGCCGACCATCGGCTGACCGCCCGCCAGCGCAAGGCGCTCGCGGAGATCTACGAGTCCTTCATCGCCTCATCTCCGGCCGGCAGACGAACGTCGTGAGCGCCTCCTCGCAGCAAGGAAAGGTCGCGCTCGTCACCGGGGCGGCGAGCGGAATCGGGCGTGCTGTAGCGGACCGACTAAGCAAAGACGGCATGGACGTCCTGAGCGTCGACCTCAGGCCGGATCCCGACGGACCCGGAACGCCTTACGAAGCCGACCTGACCGACGCCGCGGCCAACGAGGCCGCGGTCGACGAAGCGCTGACCCGCTTCGGCCGCCTCGACGTCGTGGTGGCCAACGCCGGCATCCAGCACGTCTCGCCGATCGAAGACTTCCCGGTCGACAAGTGGAACACGATCGTGGCGCTGCTGCTCACGAGCCCGTTCGTCCTCGCCAAATACTCGTGGCCCGCGCTCAAAAACTCAGGCGCCGGCCGGTTCATTGCGATCGCCTCGGTCCACGGCCTGGTTGCGTCCCCGTACAAGATCGCGTACGTCAGCGCCAAGCACGGCGTGGTCGGGCTGTGCAAGACGCTCGCGCTCGAGGGCGCCGGCGATGGGATCACCGCCAACGCCGTGTGCCCCGGCTACGTCCGCACGCCGCTGGTCGAGAAGCAGATCGCCGATCAGGCCAAGGCGCACAACCTCCCGGAGGAGGAGGTGCTCGAGAAGGTGATCCTCCAGCCCCACGCGGTCAAGGAGCTGATCGAGCCCTCCGAGGTCGCAGGCGTCGTCGCCTTCCTCGTGAGCCCCGAAGGCAAGATGTTCACCGGAGCGCCCATCACCCTCGACCAGGGCTGGACTGCGCGCTAGCGGCCGGCCGGTTCTCGCAGCGGCCGCAGCACGGACTCTGTCTTCACGAGCTGATCGAGCAGCGCGCCGGCGGCCTGCTCCATCACATCGTTGGCGTTCACCGCGCCGGAGTCGTCGATGAACTGCTGGTAGAAGGGGATGTTGACCTGCTCGATCAGCGGGTACAGCTTGACCGCGGTCACCACCTGCTGGAGCTGCTCCACCGACCGCGTCCCCGCCGCGACCCCGCCGTAGGAGACGAACCCGACCGGCTTGTTGCGCCACTCGTGGTGCAGGTAGTCGATCGCGTTCTTGAGCGACGCCGGGTAGCCGTGGTTGTACTCGGGCGTGACGAACACGAAGGCGTCGGCGCCGTCCACCTTCGCGCTCCACTCGTGCGTGTGCGGGTTGGTGTATTGCCGCAGCCTGGGATGGTTGGGCTCGTCCAGGAGCGGCAACCTGAACTCGACGAGGTCGACCACGTCGATCTCGAACGCCCCGTGAGTGGTGGCGCGGTCGATGAACCACTGCGCCACCGGCCACCCACCCCGACCGGGCCGGGTCGAGGCGATGATGATCATCAGCCGCGGCATCGCCCCGGCAGATTACCTGTGGCGGCCCAGTCGTCGCTTTCGCAAATACGACGGCATTCGAGCGGCCCCCGGCGGCGCCGTACTGACCAAACAGACCACTCAGCGGAAGCGGACGAGCGAAAGGTTGCCGTGGGCGGTGGCCCCGCCGTCGCTGATTGTCACGGCCGCCCCGAGCTGGTTGCCACGGGTGTGCTCGAGCATCGACTTGCCGGCGGACGTGAGCGAGAAGATCAAGTAGCCGACGTCGCGCGCGCCGAGCAGCTCAGACCCGGTCGAGGCGACCACGGTGTTGCCGACCGACACGGTGGTCTTCGTGTGGCAGGGCGTCGAGGCCAGGCACTCGGCGAGGATCCCGCCGGTCCCTCCGGAGGACACGAAGTCGCTCAGCCCCAGGATCCGGAGCGTCGAGGACTGGCTCGTGGTCCGCACCGGCGCGGCGCCGCTGGTGGAGAACGGCGCCAGCGTGATCAGGCGGTTGAGCCTGAGCGTCTTCGACGCTGAACCGGTCAGGCGCACGAGCAGCCGACTCCCGCGTGCGTGGGCGAGCATCGAGCGTCCGGCGCCGGTCAGCGAGAAGAAGATGATCCCGCCGGCGTTCGCCGGAATCTGCTCGGAGCCGGTGCGGGCGACCACCGTGCGCCCCGACGTGAGCGTGATCGCAATGTGACACGTGCGGCCGTTGTCGCACACGGCGGGAAGGCCACCGGTGCCGCTGCCCGACACGAACGCGGTCCGGCCGGCGATCCCGATGTGGGGCTTCGCGGTGACCATCGGCGAGGTGCCGAGCACGCTGCCGTTCGAGGCGAGCGCCTGCACCTCGAAGTCAGCGACCCCGGTCGGCGCCGAGATCGAGGTCTCGAAGTTGTTCCAGGCCGACGTCTGAAGCGGCACCAGCGCTTTCGCGCTGGTGCCCGCCAGCACCCGCCACGATGACACGGCGGTGCCGCCGTTCCAGCTCGACCAAAGCTCGGTCGTCCCGTCGTTGTTGGGAGCGAGCGTCATCGCCGGCGGCGTCGTGGGCTGGCCGCTCCAGGGCAACTTGTAGGCGCGGTAGCTCGACGTGTTCGAGGTGAAGCGGGCGTCGAACACCTCCTGCCCGGATGAGTTGAACTCGGTGAAGTAGGGCTGCTGCCCCCAGCCGACGAATAGGTCGTTGTTGGGAAGCACCTGGGCGCTGCCCTCGAAGTTGGTGTTCAGCGCCGGGCTGTGCTCGAACTGCCTGACCAGCGTGACGGTCTTGCTCGTCTCGTTGACGGCCAGCTCGACGGCTCGAGCCTGGTGGACCGTGGGCGGCCCCCCACCGTCGTCGAACGCCGTGAACACGCCCCCTGACTGCACGAGCACGTCGTGCTGGAACGCCGTCTGCGTGCCGGCCCCCATCTTGAAGTTGTTCTGGTTGGTGCCGAGCGTCCAGATCACCGCTCCGGTGTTGTGGTCGATCTTGTAGACGCCCCACGTGTTCCGCATCGACACGATCAGGTTGCCGTCGCTGTCGATCGAGATCGAGTTCAGGTGGTACGGGTCGTACACGAATCCCGGCGCGCCCTTTTTGAAGAACGACTGGGTGATCGGGATGTGGTCGAGCGCGTGCCACTCGAACAGGACCAGCCCGGTCTTGATGTCGATCTCCTGGATGACCGAGTCCATCAGCGGCCGCCCCATCCCGTCGTAGTGCACCGGGGAGACGCCGACGATGTAGGCATCGCCCTGGGGCGTGACCAGGAACTCGTGCAGGTCCATGCCCTGCAGGCCGTTGCCCGCCTGGACGGTGCCGATCTGCTGGTACTGGGTGTTGTAGATCACGCCCTCGCCGCGCCCTGACCCGTTGTTCGTGTAGCCCTGCCACCAGGTCAGCACCGGCTGACCGTTCAGGGTCTGCACGCGGAAGTCGGTCGCGAGCTCGTTGGCCGGGAGCGGCTGGAACCAGATCATCTTGCCTGACGAGTTGAGGATCATCGGGCCGTTCTGGAGCGGGCCGTACTGGGGGGTGAGGAAGATGTCGCCGGGATACGCCGAGGACGAACTGCGACTGACCGTGATCGAAGCCGGCAACAGGTTGGGCTGCGAGTGGAAGTGTTGGACGCCGTTCGAGCCCGCCGGGACCATCGGCAGCTTCATCGGGTTGATCGTCCCGAACGGGGTCGCGATCCCGAAGTGGAACGTGCCGCTCGTGCCGCCCAGCACATTCAGCCCGGTCGTCACGGTGACGGTTTCGCCCGCGGTGAATGGCTGGCTGGGGATGAAGCTCCCGCCTTGGCCGTCGGAGTCGGCGTCGATCACGCCGCTGTGCGCGCCGCTGCTCGACCCGACGACGGTGATGTGCCCGATCTGGCCGGCCGGGATCCCCCGGAACGTGATCTGCGTCTGGGGCAGCGCGTAGCTCGTTCCCGGGCTCGGGAACACCGCCACCTGCGGCTGGGCCAGCGCGGCAGGAGCCATCGCGAGCAGTGCCGCGACCGCGACCAGCGCGACGAACACACCCCGCGTGACCCCAGACCACCGTGGGGACTTCATCTGTCTCGAAACCTCCTGCAACCAACCATGGAAACCCGTGACGGGCGCAAACGTTGCGCACCGCAGGCTAGCTTGCGGTCCGTACGGATACGGTCAACGGCCACGGGGGTGCGTACTAACGCGGACGCTCGCACCCGGATACGGTCAACCCCCGCGGGCACGTATCGCACCCGGATACGGTCAACCCCCGCAGGTACGTATGGTTCCGCGTCATGCGCTTCGCCTCGGTGCTGCACGACGGCAAGCCGGTGGCCGTGCTTCTCGACGGCGACCAGGCCGTGCCGCTGCGCGGGGTCTCCGAGCTTGGCCACGGGACGCCCCTGTCCCTGCTCCGCGACCCGCCACTCGAGCCCGACTCGGCGTTTCCGAGCACCGCCCTCCGGCGTCGCCCGGTCGTCCCACAGCCTGGAAAGCTGGTCTGTGTCGGGCTCAACTACGCCGCCCACATCGAGGAGACCAAGCGCGAGCACTCGGACTACCCGGTGCTGTTCACGAAGTTCGCCACCACTCTCACCGGGCCGTACGACCCGATCGCCCTTCCGCCCGAGAGCGAGGCGATCGACTACGAGGGCGAGGTCGTCGTCGTGATCGGCGAGCGCGGCCGGCGCATACCTCGGGACAGCGCCCTCGACTACGTCGCGGGCTACTCGGTCGCCAACGACGTGTCGATGCGCGACTACCAGTACAAGACGCACCAGTGGCTCCAGGGCAAGGCCTGGGACGCCTCGACCCCCGTCGGCCCGGACCTCGTCACCCTCGACGAGGCCCCCTACCCCCTGACCCTCCGCACGCAAGTCAACGGCGAAACCGTCCAGGAGGTCTCGACTGAGCTGTTGATCTTCGACGTGGCCACGCTGGTCAGCGTGATCTCGGAGTTCGCGACGCTCGAGCCCGGCGATCTGATCCTGACCGGTACCCCGGGTGGCGTCGGCTACCGGCGCGAGCCGCAGCTATTGCTGGGGGACGGCGACGTCGTCACCGTTGAGGTCGACCAGATCGGCCGGATCGAGAACCGCTGCGTCGCCGATCAGGGCGCCAGGAACAGCATGCCCTGAGGCTCGAACGCCGGCCCGTCGACCTGCAGCTGGGCGATCGTGCCGGTGTCCGGGTTCAGCTCGCCAAGGTAGTTCGCCGCGAATCCCGGTCCGGGGCAGGTGCTCGGCGCGTTGTTCTGATCGCACGGCGTCACCGCGACGAGCGTCGAGCCTCGCGTGAATCCGCCCGTGATCTTGTAGATCGTGTCGGCGCCGTTGTCGGTCGTGTAAAGCGCGCCGTCCCGCGACGACGGCCACGCGGTGTCGTCGACCGAGTGGCTGAGGTTAAGCACCGACAGGTCGCGGTCCCGGCGCCACCGCTCGCCGCCCGAGACGAAGATCTGCTGTTGATCGCCCTGGCTGGTGAGCATGAAGTCGCCGCCGAACCGAGGTGCGTATTCCGGGACGACCTCGTTCGAGTCCGGGTCGGTGAGCGCCAGCTGAACGAACCTGTGGCCCCTGTCCGACGGACGGTTCGCGACCCGCGCGCGGGCCTCGTCGCTGAACAGCCCTCGGAGGGTCACGGTCTGGCTCGCGGCGTCGAACTTGGCGCGGTACACCGCGGGGTACGTCGGCTCCGGCGCCGCCGCCCCGGTCGTCCCCGGCGCGGACGCGCTGATCAGGACCTCGCCGTGGTAGATCGAGATCGCGTCGGTCCCACCGTTCGATGGGAGCGGTTCGGCGTAGTGGTAGTGGACCGCCGCTGCGCCCGGCGTGATCGTGTACAAGCTCGAGTTCGCGTCCTCGTTGACGGTCGCGATCACCTCGCCGGTGTCGGGATCGGCGGTCAGGCCGTCGCACTTCCCGGCGATGTCCCACTGGGCGACCTCGTGGCCGCTGGAGTCGAACTCAACGACGGTGCTGTCAAGGTTTCGGGTGGCGCTCGCCTGACCCTGCGGCCCGACGCCGTTCTGGAAGCCCACATAGATGTCGCTGCCGAGCGCGGTGATGTCGTCCGGAAGCGAGATCGCCTCCCGCGCGCCGGTCGCGGTCGTGTGGAAGATCCCGGTCCCGGTTGCGAACACGGTGTCGTTCAGCGCCTGCCCGTGCGTGTGGTGGCTCTTCCCGCTCGCGGCCGCCGCTGCGACGGCGAAGGCCACGAGCATCGCGCAGACGGTCAGGATTATCGGGCGCCTCGCCAAGATGGCCCGAAACCTAGACGGCGACCCGCGGCGAGTTGCGGCCGTGGTGTTACCGAATTCTCAGGCCGCTCTTAGGGTCCTCAGGCTTCGAGCGCGCCGCGGACCGCCGCGGCGAACTCGTCGACGTCCTCCGCGGTCGTGTCCCACGAGCACATCCAGCGCACCTCACCCGCGGGCTCGTCCCAGGTGTAGAACGGGAAATCGCGCTGAAGTGACTCGATCACGGCAGGCGAGAGCGCGGCAAACACCGCGTTCGTTTCCACGGGCCGAGTGATCGTGAGACCCGGCGAATCGACAACCGCGCCGGCGAGCCGCGACGCCATCGCGTTCGCGTTGCCGGCGCATCGAAGCCACAGATCGTCGTCGAGCAGCGCCTCGAACTGCGCCGCGAGAAAGCGCATCTTCGACGCGAGCTGCATCGACTGCTTCCGCAGGTACAGGAAATCCGGGACCAGCTCGGGGTTCAGGACCACGACCGCCTCGGCGCCGAGCAAGCCGTTCTTGGTCCCGCCAAACGACAGCACGTCCGCCCCGTCCGCGACCTCGGCAAGCGACACTCCGAGCGCCGCGGCTGCGTTCGACAGCCGCGCCCCGTCGATGTGCAAGACCATGTGGTGCTCGTGCGCCAGATCGGCCAGCGCCCGCGTCTCCGCCGCCGAATACAGCGTCCCGAGCTCGGTGCACTGAGAGATCGACACCGCGCGCGGCTGTACCGCGTGCTCGTCCCCGACCCGCACGATCCGGCTCTCGACGGCCTCGGGGGTCAGCTTCCCGTCGACGCCCGCGACCGTGAGCAGCTTGACGCCGGCGATCACCTCGGGCGCACCGCATTCATCCACGTTCAGGTGCGCGGTCTCGGCGCAGATCACGCCCTCGAACCGCCGGCACGCCGCCCGCAGCGACACCACGTTGGCGCCGGTTCCGTTGAACACGAAGAACGCGCTCGCGTCGTCGCGGAACGTGTGAGCGACCCGCGCCTCGACTCCGATCGTGTAGTCGTCGTGCCCGTACCCGAACGTATGCCCGACGTTGACCCGCGCGATCGCCGCGAGGACGTCGGGGTGAATCGTGGCCGAGTTGTCCGAGGCGAACCCGCGCGCGCTGTTCACGCCGCGAGCTTAGCCTTCAGCGACGAATAGAAGATCGACAGGGGGAACTCGTCGTCGCGGACGAGGTCGACATACGGCCTCGGGTCCTCGACGTCATCGAAATCCCGCACGCCCGCCGCCCACTTCGATCCGGAAGCGGGTGGCACGCTCGCCGCCACCAGATCGTGTGCCGCCGCCCAGTGCTGGAGCTTGGTCCGGTCGATCCCGAGCCGGTACAGCTCCTCGACCTCGTGCCGCAGCGAGGCCACGCCCTCGCTGATCCGGTCCCACTCGATCGTCAGTTGGTTGTCGGTCCAGTGCAGGTAGCCGTGGCGGTGCAGGAACGCGAACAGCAACTGCCCGCCGAGCCCGTCGTAGTTGCGGATCCGCGAGCCGGTGATCGGGAACCGGAGCAGCCGGTCGAGCAGGATCGCATATTGGACGTACCGCGCGAACCCGACGCCCTCGTCCTGGAGCGACACCGCGTGACCGAACGCAGTCAGATCGCACCGGAGCTCCTCGAGCGAGTACATCCAGTACGGGGCGCGCTGCCGGATCATGAACGGGTCGAACGGCAGGTCGCCGTGGCTGTGGGCGCGATCGTGGATCAGGTCCCACAGGATGTATGCCTGCTGGGACATGCCCGGGTTGGCCAGCATGCAGGCCGCGTCTGGCGGGAGGTTCAGCCGAAGAAGATCGGCTGCGGCGCCACCCAGGCGCCGCAGCCGAGCGGCCTCACGATCGCAGAAGATCGCCCCGAAGTTCGAGACCGGCCGCCCGGCGACCGAAACGGTCTCGGGGAACAGCACCGCGCACTCGCTGTCGTAGCCGCGCGTGGCGTCGACGAGCTCGACCGGGACGTACTTCGGATTGTCGAAGCCGCCGCGCTCGATCCTCGCGATCCAGTCCGGCCACGGCACGCGCACGATCAGCGCCTCGAAGCACGTGTCGCGCGAGCCGTTCTGCTTGTACATCGGGAACAGCACCAGGTGCTCGATCCCGTCGGTGCGCATGAGCTCGGGGCGAAATTCGCCGAGCGCGCGGGTGAAGTCCGGCTTGCCGAAATCCCACGCGCGCAGATCCTCGACCGCGGCGGCGAGGTAATCCGCGTTGTGCGGGAAGCGCGGCACGAGCTCCTCGATCGCCTCTGCCATCGCGGCCACATGGGCGCGGGCCGCGTCAGGATCAGCGTCGCCGAGCAGCGAGCCGTCGGGCGCCTGGAGCAGCGCGAGCGCGTTGGTCTCGTCGCGCAGGCGCGCCCACGCCGGCGCGTGCTCGGGTCCGTGGCCGTTGCGCTCGTGGAGCACCGGCCAGCTGCCGCCGGCGGGCGCCGCGGTCCAGTAACACAGGTTGAGCCAGAGCGCGCGGTGGTCGAGCTCGTCGATGCAGTCGTCGCCGAACAGGTCCGAGTCGGCGAGCACGGCGACCCTCCCCTGCCCGTAGGTCGCGGCCACGATCAGCGGCGCCTCGGGGACCGACGCCGTCGCGTGCGTCCGCGCGAGAACAAATGGGATTTTTTCGGCGGTTACCGCCTCGGCACCGTTGCTGCACGAGATCGTCGTCGCCCGGTACAGGCAGGCTGCGTTCACGCGCGCGAGCAGATCGCCACCGCGACCGCGAGCTCCTCGCTCCAGGTCAGCGAGCACCCAGCTCGGAGCGCTCACGTTGTGCTCGTAGTCCTGGACGGTGTCGTTCTCGAGATGTAGCCCGAACCGCTCCAGTAGCTCGTTGAGGTTGTTGCCGTACTTGTCCTGCTCGGTCTCCCCGAGCACGATCAGCCCGCCGCCACCCGCGACGAACGCCTCGATCGCGTCGAGCTCGGCGGCGCTGAGTCGCGGCGCCCCGGTTCCGGTCGTCTTCTCCCAACGCGGATCGGACGGATGCGCGATCACGAGCACGCCGGCGCCCGTCAGCGCCTCCTCGGTCAGCGACCCCTCGGCGTGGGGTTCGACGACGAAGTCGCGCTCGGCGAGCGCGGCCGCGGCACGCGCGTACGACGCGTCGCCGGGATGGGCGGGTTGCATCTCGCGCGCCAGCTCGGGGCGGATCGTCCACGCCTCGCTGTGCGCCTCGTCGAAGATGACACGGGCGAGCATTCCGGACTCGGTCATGGCTAGGAGGCTACCCCGGCCTCCGGCGGTTGTCGATGCCGAAATCGATGTAATCTCTGCAATAGATCGCCGTATGGATCCGCAAGATCGTCAGATTGTTGCGTTACTCGTCGAAGACGGCCGGCGCACGTACGACGACATCGCCAAGCGCGTGTCGCTGTCGGCGCCGGCGGTCAAGCGACGCGTCGACCGGCTGCGCGCCCGTGGTGCCATACGCGGATTCACAGCCGTCGTCGACCACAACGCTCTCGGCGACCACACCGAGGCGCTGATCGAGCTGTTCTACGCGCCAGGGACGCTGCTCGACGCGGTCACCGACACGCTGCGCCGGCACCCCGAGGTCGTCGAGGCGTGGAGCGTGACCGGCGAGGCCGACGCGATCGCCCGCGTGCGCACGCGCGACAACGCCGACCTCGAGCGACTGATCATGGACCTGCAGCGCGACGGCCACGTCGTGCGGACGCGATCGCAGGTGGTCATGTCGCGGCTGGTCTCCCACGGGACTTAGGGGCCGCCTTCGGCGGCGTCCATGGGGAATCCGCCTCGATGCGTCACGAGGCGCGGAATGCGTCGAGGCGGATTCCCTTGAGGGAATCCGGCTCCGACAGCCGACGGACATCCAATACGGTTCGGCGCCGAATTCCCCGGGGCCGTGCGGCCGGGCGTGTCCATGCCCGGCCGGCGGGTCGCGTTCCCGTCATCCGGCCCGGCCGCCGGTTGGTTGAACGGCGGGCACCTGGAGAGGGGTGGGGTCGACCCGGGGACGGATCGCGGGGGGCCAGCATGCATAACCTGCCAACGAACCGCCTCCAGCCTGACCGTGGCATACCAGGCATGTGGGGCATGCGCACTAGGCCACGGTCACGAGATTCAGGCTCGATTGGCAGGTTATGCATGCCCCACGAGTCGCCTCGCGCCGGCAGCCCACCCCGGCCTCTCTCCAGGTGCCCGCCGATAAAGAACCCGATCTGCCCACGACCGCCGCGGGATCAGCGACCACCCCGGCCGGGCAAGGATGCCCGGCGGAACGGGAGAATTCGGCCCAGACGGGTCCGGCGGGCGCCGGGCGTCAGCCGAATTCCCTGAACGGAATCCAGGGACGTCGAGCGTGCGGAATCCGGCGCATTCGCGTACGTGGGACGACTGGCCCTGGGCCGGATTCCGTGCGAGACCCATACCTAACCGACAGACCAGCGCCCAACCTTGACAAGCTCGTGTCAAGGTTTGCTAGAGTCCCGCCCCATGCGCGACTTCATGGCGGCTACCCGCGACCGCATCATCGTCTACGACGGCGGGATGGGGGCGACGCTCGAGCAGTTCGACCTCAGCCTCGAGAACGACTACAAGCTTCCCGGACGGTGTCATGAGGTGCTCGTCCTCAACCGTCCCGACGTCATCGAGGGCGTTCACACCGCGATGCTCGACGCCGGCGCCGAGGTGCTCGAGACCGACACGTTCCAGGCCTCCCGATTGAAGCTGTCCGAGTGGGGGCTCGAGCAGCACACGTTCGAGATCAACCAGAAGGCGGCCGAGATCGCGCGCAAGGCCGCCGGCGAGCACCGCTTCGTCGCCGGCTCGATCGGCCCGACCGGGTTCCTGCCCGCGAGCGACGACCCGACGCTCGGGCAGATCCAGTTCCCCGAGTTGGTGACGGTGTTCGAGGAGCAGGCGCACGCGCTGATCAACGGCGGTGCCGACCTGCTGATAATCGAGACCGCGCAGGACATTCTCGAGGTCAAGGCGGCGATCTTCGGCGCGCGGGCGGCGTTCAAGCAGGCTGGCCGCAGCGTGCCGATCCAGTGCAGCGTCTCGCTCCTGCCCCAGGGCGGCAAGATGCTGCTCGGGACGGACATCAGCGCAGTGCTGGCCACGCTCGAGGCGCTCGACGTCGACGTGATCGGGCTCAACTGCTCGACCGGCCCTGAGGATATGCGCGACGCGATCCGGTTCCTCGGCGAGTACTGCCCGGTCCCCGTCCACTGCATCCCGAACGCCGGCCTGCCGCTCCAGGGCCCGAACGGCGAGACGATCTTCCCCGAGGAGCCGGAGACGCTCGCGAACGTGCTTGGCGACTTCATCGAGCGCTACGGCGTGTCGATCGTCGGCGGATGCTGCGGCACCACGCCCGACCACATCGCCGCGATCGCCGAGCGCGCCCGCGCGACCAAGCCCGGACCGCGCCCCGCCCGTCGCCCGGCGCATGCGTCGAGCATGATCGCGGCGACGCCGCTCGTCCAGGACCCCCGCCCGACGCTGATCGGCGAGCGCGTCAACTCGCAGGGCTCGCGCAAGGCGAAGGAACTACTCCTGGCCGACGACTACGACGGTCTGCTGACCGTCGCCGAGGACCAGGTCACCGGCGGCGCCCACGTGCTCGACGTGTGCGTCGCGCTGACCGAGCGCCAGGACGAGGACGAGCAGATGCGCCAGGTGGTCAAGCGGATCTCGCTGAGCCAGCCGGCGCCGATCCAGATCGACTCGACCGAGCCCGACGTGATCGAGACCGCGCTCCAGCAGATCCCGGGCCGCGCGATCGTCAACTCGATCAACCTCGAGGCCGGCCGGGACAAGCTCGACAAGGTCGTACCGCTGGCCAAGGCCCACGGCGCCGGGCTGATCGCGCTGACGATCGACGAGGTCGGGATGGCGAAGACCCGCGAGCGCAAGCTCGAGATCGCCCAGCGGCTAACGCAACTCTGCTGCGAGGAGCACGGGCTCGACCCCGAGGTGCTGATCTTCGACTGCCTGACGTTCACGCTGACCACCGGCGACGAGGAGTGGCGGCCGAGCGCGGTCGAGACGATCGAGGGGATCCGCCTGATCAAGCAGAAGATCCCCGGGGTCAAGACCTCGCTGGGCGTCAGCAATGTCAGCTTCGGGGTCGGCCTGCCGGCGCGGAGCGTGCTCAACAGCGTGTTCCTGCACCACTGCGTCGAGGCCGGACTCGACCTGGCGATGGTCAACCCCAACCACATCACCCCTTACGGCGAGATTCCCGAGAACGAGCGCGAGCTCGCCGACGACCTGGTCCTGAACCGGCGCGAGGACGCGCTCGAGCAATACATCGCCCACTTCGAGTCCAAGGGCCCCGCGGAGGCCGAGGAGAAGGCCGACCCGACCGCCGGGATGGAGCCCGAGGAGGCGCTGCACTACCAGATCCTCCGCCGCAAGAAGGAGGGCGTCGAGGCCTGGATCGACCGTAGCGTCGAGAAGATCGGCGCGGTCCCGACGCTCAACAACGTGCTGCTCCCCGCGATGAAGGAGGTCGGCGACAAGTTCGGCGCCGGTGAGCTGATTCTCCCGTTCGTGCTCCAGTCGGCCGAGGTGATGAAGCGCGCGGTCGCCCAGCTCGAGCAGTACCTGGACAAGATCGAGGGCTACACCAAGGGCACGGTCGTGCTCGCGACGGTGTTCGGCGACGTCCACGACATCGGCAAGTCGCTCGTCAACACGATCCTCACCAACAACGGCTACACGGTCGTAGACCTCGGCAAGCAGGTCCCGATCCAGACGATCATCGACGCCGCGGTCGAGCACAAGGCGACCGCGATCGGCTTGAGCGCGCTGCTCGTCTCGACCTCCAAGCAGATGCCCGCGTGCGTCCAGGAGCTCCAATCGCAGGGACTCGAGTTCCCGCTGCTGATCGGCGGCGCCGCGATCAACCGCAACTTCGGCCTGCGGATCCTGTACCCGAACGGGACCGGGTCCGACGAGGTCTACGAGCCCGGCGTGTTCTACTGCCGCGACGCGTTCGAGGGACTGTCGAAGATGGACCAGCTCGTCGACGGCGAGGCGCGCAAGGCGCTGATCGCCAAGACCCGCGACGCCGCGAAGCAGCTACGCGACCGGCCGCCCGACGCCCCCGACGACGCGCCGCCGGTCACCGACGCCTCGATCCGCAGCGCCGCCGCCACCGACACCCCGATCCCCGAACCGCCGTTCTGGGGCGCCCGCGAGATCGACGTGCCGATGGACGAGGTCTACCACCACCTCGACACCCACGTGCTGTTCAAGCTCCACTGGGGCGGGCGCGGCGTCAAGGGCGAGGAATGGAAGCGGCTCGTCGGCGATGACTTCAAGCCGCGGCTCGAGCGCATGTGGCGCGAGCAGGACTACCTGCACCCGCGCGCGGTGCTCGGCTACTTCCCGTGCAACTCGGACGGCAACGAGCTCATTATTTGGGACCCCGCCCACCCCGATGATTTCGACCCCGCCCACCCCCGCGAACTGGAACGCCTCGTGTTTCCGCGCCAGCCCCGCCACGACCGGATCTGCCTGGCCGACTTCTACCGCCCCGTCGGGTCCGGCGAGATCGATGTGGTCGCGCTGCAGGCGGTCACCGCCGGCGAAGAGGTCACCGAGCTGATGGCCAAGCTGGAGGCCGACGGCGAGTTCGCGGAGCAGCTGTTCGTCCACGGCCTGGGCGTCCAGACCGCCGAGGGGATGGCCGAGTGGATGCACTCTCGGGTCCGGGCCGATCTCGGGATCGAGCAGGCGCAGGGCCGCCGCTACTCGTGGGGCTACCCCGCCTGCCCGGAGCAGTCAGAGCACGAGAAGGTGTTCCGGCTGCTCGACGCTCCTTCGATCGGGCTGCGCCTGTCCGGCGGGTTCGCGGTCGAGCCCGAGCAGTCGACGCTCGCCATCGTCGCCCACCATCCGCAGGCCGTGTACTTCGGGATGAAGTCGGGCTTCCTGCCCAAGACCGCCAAGCAGGCGGCCGACGAGCTGATCGCGGGTACCGGCCGCGATCCGACACGGCTGTCCGACCTCAGCGACGCCGACCCGGAGCTCATGGAAGAGGAGGCTCCGGTAGGTGTCTCCATCGGGTGACGTGCGCTGCCACCCGCCCGGTTGGCGACTCGGATCGAGCGCGAGTCACCCGAGTGGGACACCCACCTACGCAGCTAATTGCGAGCGTGAACCGAGGCCGGCGTGTGGGAGCTTGGGCGTGCCGGGAGCTTGACCGGCGTGGTGTGCATCGCGCGGAGCCGGACCTCGCGCCACGACATGCCCTCCTTGAGCAGCGCCGGCATGCCCATGAGGATCGCGGTCGTCACCTCGACCGCCTGGAGGATCACGCCGTACGCGACGCCGTCGCCGTAGCCGATGTGCCAGCCGGTGTGGAGCACCGCCGCGCATGCCGCCTGGAACACGCCCAGGTTCGCCGGCGTCGCGGGCAGGACCGCCGTGATGTTGACCGCGAACAGGACCGCCGCGGCGGCGCCGATTCCGGCGTGCTTGTCGAGGCCGAGCGCTACCAGCAGCACCCAGCACGACAGGCACTGAAGCGCCCACGCCGACAGCTGCGCCGCCGCAGCGGTGGCGCCGAGGCGCGGCCGGCGGAACACGATCAGGCCGGCGCGTACGCGCGCCAGCGCGCCGCGCATCTGGGCCGCCACCGCTTGCACGCGCGATGAGCGCGAGCTGTTCGGCGCCGCGCGGAGCAGGGCGGGCGCGAGCAGCACGAAGAGCAGCAGCACCAGTGGGGCGATCGCTGCCGCCAGCAGGGCGTTCTGGTGCCCGTTGAAGAAGTCGACAGACGAGAACATGACCGCGCCGAGGACAATCAGCGCGACGATGTTGAGCAGGGTCTGCGACACGACCGTACCGAGCACGATCGGCAGGTTCTCGCGCGGGTGACCCGTTCTTCGCGCCACCACGAGCGCGCGGGAAGGCTCGCCGAGGCGAGCCGGCAGGGTCGAGGACATCAGCACGCCGATGAACGTCCCTTGAGCGGCGTCGGCCAGCCGGACGCGGGCGCGAGGCAAGGCGGCCTTGAGGATCGCGTGCCACGAGAAGGCGCGCATCACCATCGCGCCGCACATGATCGCGAGGCCGAGCAGGACCAGCGTCGGGCTCGCGGTGATCAGCGCCTTGGCGATGTTGGTCAAGCCGATCTTCTGCAGCGCGAGGAAGGCGAGGACGGTGCCGCCGATTGACACGGTCGCGAGACCGACGCGGCGTGCGATGCCGAGTGACTTGTTGTGGCGCTGCGGTCCGGTGAGCGCCGGCTCGAGGCTGGCCAGTCGCTGCGCCGGGACACGTGGCTTCAGATCGGCCGGCAAGGCCCCGACAGCGACGGCGACGCGCTGGAGTGTGGTCGCGGGCTCGGGCACGGCGATCGCGTCCTCGTAGGCCTCTATCACCTGGGTCGCGATCCGTGGCCACGCGAACCGCTCGGCGCCGAGCGCGGCGGCGCGAGCCATCTCGGCGCGGCGGACCGGCTCCTCGTACAGGTCGCGGAGCGCCTCGGCCAGCGTCTGGGCGTCGCCACGGGGCACGAGCACGCCGTCGACGCCGTCGCGGACCACGTCCCGGTAGCCGGCGATGTCCGAGGCGACCACCGGCGTACCGGCCGCGAACGCCTCGGTCAGGACCATTCCGAAGCTCTCGCCCCCAAGCGATGGGGCGCACAGCACGTCGCCGGCTTCGAGCTCGATCCGCTTGGTCTCGTCGTCGACCTTGCCGAGCACGCGCACGTCGCGCATGTCGAGCATCAGCGGCGAGAGCTCGTGCTCGGAGGGGCCGATCACGGTCAGCTCGGTCGGGATGTGCTCGCGCAGCGCCTCGAAGGCCCTGAGCAGCAAGGGAAGGCCCTTGCGCTCGACCGCCTGGCCGACGAACACGATCCGGAGCTTGTCGGACTGCGGGCGGAGCGCCCCGAGCGCCGCCCGCTCGCTGTCCACGTGGACCCCGTTGGGGATGATCCGGTAGTGGCCGCCGAAGAAGCGCCGGGCGGTCCATGCGGCCGCCTCGGACACGGCGATCCGCACGTGGAGGCGGTTGAGCATCCGGCGCGCTCCGAGCGCGGTTGCGATCCCGTTCGAGATCCGGTTCTCGTTGTAGGTATGGAAGGTCCCGACGACCGGCACGCGCGTCCAGTCGGTGATGCACCACGGCGCGACCGGGGCGAGCGGCTCGTGGACATGCACGACGTCGTAGTTTCCGGTGCGAAGCTCCTGCAGCGCCGTCGCCATCGCGTAAGGGGTGATCGAGATGTTCGAGACGGCCTGGTTGGCCTTCAGCGACAAGGTGCGGCCCAGCGACACGAGGTACTCGGGCTTTTGCATCTCCTGTGGCCGCGCGCCACGATGGAGGGCCGACGAGTAGCGTCCGGGCGGGTCGTAGGGCGCCAGCACCCGCACGTGGTGTCCGTCATCGATGAAACGCTCCGTGAGCGCCTCGATGTGCCTCGTGACGCCCCCCGGATACGTCCACGAGTACGGCGACAGAATCGCTACTCGCATGGGATGAAATGGTAGTCGTTGGGAGCGCGGAACATGGGGGCGCGCGAGGCCGCGCGTATCATCAGGTACACCGATGCCGGTGAGACATTTCGTCAAATACACCTTTCTCAAGGTCGATCCTGCATGGCGGCGGCTCGACGACGAGCGCCGGGCCGAGGACAAGCGCGAGTTCATCGCCGCCTGCGAGGATTTCGCGGACGGCCACCTGCTCCGATCGTTCTCGCTGGTCGGGACGCGGGGCGACGCCGACCTGATGCTGCTCTCGCAGGCTCAGAACCTCGAGCGGATCCACGAGTTCCACGTGGTCTTGGCGCAGAGCGGGCTGATGAAGTGGTGCGAGATCCCGTACTCGTTCCTGGCGATGACCAAGCCGTCGGAGTATTCCGACGAGTCCCGCCTCGAGGTTCGCCCCGCGAACGGCAAGTACCTGTTCGTGTACCCGTTCGTCAAGACGCGCGCGTGGTACGCGCTGCCGGCGGACGAGCGCTGGCGGATCATGCAGGAGCACATCAAGCTGGGGCGCGAGTATCCGTCGGTCGACCTCAACACGAGCTACTCGTTCGGGCTCGACGACCAGGAGTTCGTGGTCGCGTTCGAGACCGACAACCCGGCAGATTTCTTGGATTTGGTCCAGCGCCTGCGGACTACTGAGTCGAGCTCCTACACGCTGCGGGACACTCCGACGTTCACGTGCATCTCGTGCTCGGTCGGGCGCGCCCTCGGCGCGCTCGACGGCGCGGCGCTGACCGTGACGGAGACCGTGGACGGTTGACGGCCGACCCGACCAAGCTCGCACTCGACTACGACGAGATCCGAGATGTGACCGTGATCGGCGCCGGGCCGGTCGGCATGTGCACGGCTTTCTGGGCCGGCATGCGCGAGGCTTCCTCGCGCGTGATCGACTCGCTGCCGGAGCTCGGCGGTCAGCTCACCACGCTGTATCCCGAGAAGTGGATCTTCGACGTGCCCGGCCATCCGCGGATATTGGCCCGGGACCTGGTTGAGTTGTTGCGAGTCCAGTCACTCGAGGCATTTGACGTGCCCGTGCACCTCGGGACGACCGTTTCGACTATCTCGTGGGAGGGATCGGGCGACGATCGGGTGGTGGTGTTGCACACGGACGCCGGCGAGCTGCGCTCGCGGACGGTGATCGTCGGCGGCGGCCACGGCGCGTTCGAGCCCAAGAAGATGCCCGGGTACGACATGACGCCGTGGGAGGGGCGCGGCGTCCACTACGTCGTCGGTTCCAAGGCGATGTTCGAGGGCAAGCGAGTGATGATCGTCGGTGGCGGAGACTCCGCCGTCGACTGGGTGATCAACCTGCTGGATACCGCGAGCACCGTGCACCTGGTCCACCGCCGCGAGGGCTTCCGCGCCCACGAATTGACGGTCGGCCAGGTACTCGAGGCCGCCGACCGAGGCGAGGTTGCCCTGCACGTTCCGTTCCAGATCCGCGAGGTGTCCGGCAACGGGCACGTCGAGCGGGTGCGGCTGTTCAACTCGCAGGATGAGGCGGACGAGATCGAGGTCGAGGTCGACGCGATCCTGTTGCAGCTGGGATTCAAGACCGCGCTCGGACCGCTGAAGGACTGGGGGTTCGAGGTGGTCAAGGGGGCGATCGTCGTCGACCAGCTGATGAAGACGTCGCTCGAGCGCGTGTGGGCGTGCGGCGACATCGCCACGTTCGACGGAAAGCTGAAACTGATCGCCACCGGGTTCGCGGAGTCGGCGATCGCGGTCGCCCAGGCCGTCCACGAGATCCGGCCCGACGTCAAGATTCAGCCGGCCTACTCCACCAACACCGGCGTGCCCGGGGTCGTTGCCGGCCAGCCGTAAACGACCGGGGGTTGCCGAGGGGTCGGCCGTCGAGGCGCTCCGGGAGTCCGATCCCGTGATGCGGGCGGTCATCGACCAGGTCGGGGCCGATGGGCTCGAGGACTTCCGTACCGGGCTCCCAAGCGACAGCTATGCGACGCTGATTCGCGCGATCGCGGGCCAGCAGCTCTCGAACCGGGCCGCCGTCGCGATCTACGACAAGCTGCTCGGACGGTACGGGGGGCGGCCGCCCTCGCCGGCCGAGATCCTCGCCGAGGACCCGGAGGAACTCCGAGTCGCCGCCGGCCTCAGCCACGCCAAGGTGCGGTACCTCTCCTCGCTCGCCGAGCACGTGCTCGACGGCTCGCTCGAGCTCGACCGGCTCGGCGACCTCTCTGACGACGAGGTGATCGAGGCGCTCGTGGCGGTCCAGGGCATCGGGCTGTGGAGCGCGCAGATGTTCCTGATCATCCACCTGCGCCGGCCGGACGTGCTTCCGGTCGGGGACCTCGGGATCCGCAAGGCGATCATGGCCCTCTACGGGTTGCCGGCGCTGCCCGGACCCGCCGAGGTCATCGAGATCGGGGAGCCGTGGCGCCCGTACCGCACCCTCGCCTGCCTTTACCTGTGGCGATCGCAGTACACGGCGCCCGTCTGAGCGGGCTGCGGCCCGGTACCTGTAAAACACCCGCACCGGACGCGCCGGTCGCACGCGCACAGCCGCCCGGGACAACCCGGAGTCCGACTGCCTAGACGGCGGAGACTTCTTCCTCTTCGGCGACCCGGAACGAGGAGCCGCAGCCGCAGGCCGCGATCACGTTCGGGTTCTCCACCTTGAAGCCGGCGCCCTGGAGGCCGTCGACGAAGTCGATCACGGAGCCCTTGACGTACGGGAGGCTCGGCGTGTCGACGAGGAGGCGGATCCCCTTGTCCTCGAACACGGTGTCGTCGTCGCGCTGCTCGTCGAACGCGAGCGCGTACTGGAAGCCTGAGCAGCCGCCTCCCCGAACTCCGACCCGCAGGCCGGCGGTCTCGGCGACCGCGCTCTGTGAGTCGAGGAACTCGCGGACCTTCTCGGCGCCCTTGTCGGTCAGTGTGATCATAGGATCTCTATCGGCTCCTTGCTTCATTCAGTATAGCGATGCCATCTCGCTACGCTACGGACATGGCAGCCACCGACGCACCGGCCACCCCTGAGGAGCTGAGGACCAGGATAGAGGCCGGTATCCCGGGAGCGACCGCGGCCGTGACCGGGGATGGCCACCACTTCAACGCGGTTGTGTCGGCACCTGCCTTCCAGGGCCTGTCCCGGATCGCCCAGCACCGGCTCGTCTACGACGTTTTCGGCGCGGAGGTCGGAGACCGCATCCACGCCCTGTCAATCCAAATCAAGGCCTCGGAAACGGAGAGCAGCGCATGAGCGACGATCAGACCACCCAGATCCGCGAGGCGATTCAGAGCGCGATCGCTGAGAACCCCGTGCTCCTGTTCATGAAGGGCACTCCCGACCAGCCGATGTGCGGATTCTCCGCTCGGACCGTGGCGATCCTCCAGTCGGTCGGCACGCCGTTCGCGGCGGTCAACATCCTCCCGGACCCGCGGATCCGCCAGGAGCTCTCGACGCTCTCGAACTGGCCCACGATCCCGCAGCTGTTCATCGACGGCGAGTTCGTCGGCGGATGCGACATCGTCACCGAGATGTACGAGTCGGGCGAGCTTCAGCAAGCCCTCGAAGTCGAAGACGACGCCAACGGGCAGGCCGCGCCGGAGCCCCAGGCCCAGGAGCCCGCACCGCTCACGATCGAGAACCGCCTCTAGGACTTCACGGACAGCAGCAGCGTCGTCCGCCCCGTGATCAGCAGCGACGGGTCGCGGAAGACTCGACGCTTGCCGCGCCCGGGCACGTTCACGTACAGGCCGTCGTAGGTGGCGATCGACCCGATCGCGTCGCGCAATTCATCGAGTGAGGTGATCGGCGTGGTTTCGTTCCCGATCCCCGACGACGAACTGCTCGCCGACAGGGAGACCACGAGCTGCGAGGACAGGCTGTTCGCTGTTGCCGGCGTTGGCGCGGCGGGGCCGTGGATCGTCACTGGGAGCAGGCCGCTCGCGCCCCGCGGAACCCGTATCCGGAACGACACGCGACGCAGCGGACCCCGGTAGACCCGAACGAGCAGCCGCACGCGCGCCGTCCGGCCGGCCTTGACGGGGCCGACGGCGCGCGCTGACACGATCGACCCCATCGCCAGCCCCCGCGAGGCGGTCAGGTTGGCGATCACGTGCGTGACGTGCAGCGCGGCGAAGTCGACCCGCTCGAAGTCCGAGAACGCGGTGGTCACGTCGGTCGAGGCCGCGTTCGCGAGCTCGGGGGGCGACGAGCTCTCGTCGCCGGCGGTCCCGGTGCCCACGTAGCGGTTGCAGAAGCCGAGCGGCTGGCGACTCTCGCGCAGGTAGATGTGCAGGCACATCGTCCCCGACTCGTCGGCGGGCGGCCCGTCGTAGATCTGGGTCGCCGCCTGCGCCACCTCGAGCGGAGCGATCGTGTCGACCAGCGAGCTCCCGAGCGGCAGGCCGATGTCGGTCTCGTCGGCGACCTGGGTATCGAGCGACTGTGACTGACCGGTGTCGAGGTCGTTGACGTTGACGTCGACCGGCACGGTCGTCGGCGGCGCACCGACCTCGCCGATCACCGCGTTCGGCGTGTCGCTCGACAGGGTGCCCTCGGTGTGGCCGGGCGAGGCCAGCTTGTAGCTCGGCTGCTCCGTCGGATCAGGGTTGTTGACGACGTAGTACACGTAGGCGTCCTGGAGCAGCAGCGCGCGCCGGCCGGCGCCGTCGAGTTCGTGCCCGAACGCGTACACGGTCGGCCCGTCGACGTACGTGACGGTCCCGACCGCCCCCATCGGCACGTCCCCCGACGAGTAGCTGGCGCTCACCGACGCGCCGGGGATCAGTGGCTGCACCGGGAAGTTCGTGGCCTGGCCGCCGCCCGTCGGCGCGGCGACCACCAGCCGGCCGGCGCGCGCGGCGGCCCGCTGGACCAGGTCGAACACCGACGGCGACAGTCCGCCGACGGTCAGCGGCGCCAGCAACGGCGTGGTCTTGGCGGCCAGTCGCGGCAGGTCGGCCGGCGGGTCCACGGGCTCGCCGAGCATCTGCTCGATCGGCGTCACTAGCACGACGTTGTTGCCGTACTGGCCGATCCCCTCAGAGATCGCGCCCGCGTTCTCGAGCGTCCCGAAAGAGTCCGGGCAATAGACAGGAGAGCCCGAGAACCCCTCGGCGACGCCGCTGGGGTCGACCGCCGGCCCCGACACCTGGACGAGGATCCTCGGCCCCTCGCCCGGCGCCTGGACGATGTCGATCACCTGGACGTCGAACGACGAGATCGTCGTCCCCAGGATGACGGTCTCGCCGGTGCACTGCATCCCCGGCTGCACCTGGGACAGCGGCATGATCGGCCCGCCACCCTGGGCCAGCGCGGCGTTCGCGGGCAGGCACAGCCCAGCGAGCACGACGCAGATGAGAAGTCGCAGTGGCATGTGAAGCCCCCTTTCGGGCTGTCCGCCGCCCCGCGCGGCGCCCACAGGATACCCGGGGATAGCATCGCGTCATGGCCACGACCCGGGCCACCCCCGCGAGCGTCGTCGCGCTCCGCTTCGACGGCGCGGCGTTATGGGCGATCGACCAGACCCAGCTCCCGTGGCACGAGCGCCAACTCGAGCTGCGCACGGCCGAGGACGTTGCCGAGGCGATCAGGCGCCTCGCAATCCGCGGCGCGCCGCTGATCGGCGTTGCCGGCGCCTACGGCGTCGTACTCGAGCTCGCGCGCGACCCCTCGGCGGATGGCCTCGATCGGGCCCGCCACATCCTGCGAGACGCCCGGCCGACGGCGGTGAACCTCAGCGCGGCGATCGACCGTGTGTACGACAGGGCGAGCGCCGCCGGCGACGATCGGCGCGCCGCCGCGCTCAGCGAGGCACGCGCGATCGAAGCCGAGGAGGAGGCCGCCAGCGACGCGATCGCGGTCCACGGAGCCGACCTCCTCGCTACCGCCAGGCGGATCCTCACCCACTGCAACACGGGCGCGCTCGCCGCTCCAGGCCGCGGCACCGCGCTGGCCGTCGTCGCCGAGAAGGCGCAGCGCGGCACGCTCGACGGCGTCCTCGCCACCGAGTCGCGCCCGCTGCTCCAGGGGGCACGCCTGACGACATACGAGCTCGCCCGCCTCAACATCCCGCACGACCTGATCGTCGACAGCGCGGCCGCCGGCCTGATCGCGGGCGGGGCGGTCGACGCGGTCATCGTTGGCTGCGACCGCGTGGCCGCCAACGGCGATGTCGCCAACAAGGTCGGCACCTACGGTCTGGCCCTCGCCGCAAGAGCCGCGGACATCCCGTTCGTGGTCGCCGGTCCGACGTCGACGATCGACCCGAACACGCCCGACGGCGCCCACATCACGATCGAGGAGCGCGACCCCGATGAGGTCAGAGCCGCCGCGGGCCAGCTCCTCACGCTCGCCGGAACTCCTTGCCGGAATCCGGCATTCGACGTCACCCCGGCGGCGCTCGTCACCGCGCTCGTCACCGAACGCGGGGTGATCCGCTCTCCCGACGCCGAGGCCCTCGCCGCGCACCACACCGTTCCAACAAGATGAGGGTGGCGCGGTCGTTCGCCCCCGGCGACGTCCGGATCGAGGAAGCGCCCGAACCCGAGGCCGGCCCCGGCGAGGTGGTGTGCGACGTGCTCGCCTGCGGGGTGTGCGGGTCGGACGTGACCGACTGGTACATCGCGCCCCGGCTGCCGGCGGTGCTCGGGCACGAGGTGATCGGGACCGTCCGCGCGCTCGGCGAGGGTGTCGAAAGCCCGCCCGTCGGGACCCGCGTGGCGATCCACCATCACACGCCGTGCGGCGAGTGCCGGCGTTGCCGGCGCGGCCACGAGACGCTGTGCGAGCGATTCCGCGCGACGCGCCTTGACCCCGGCGGATTCGCCGAGCGCGTTCGGATCATGCCCGATCTCGTGCCCGAGCTGCTCGAGCTTCCGGACAACCTCGACGCGTTGACCGCGACGTTCATCGAGCCGCTGGCGTGCGTGCTTCGCGCCCAGGATCGCGCGGGGCTGCGCGCCGGCGATTCGCTGCTCGTCGTCGGCGTCGGCGCCAACGGCCTGCTCCAGGTCGCGGCCGCCCACGCGCGAGGGGTCGAGGCGGTGTGGGTGCGCGAGCCGCGGCCCGAGCGGCTGGCGCGAGCGCAGGACTGGGGCGCCGAGCACCACGGCAACGAGCTTGTCGACGTCGCGATCGTGTGCACCCCCAAGCCCGAGGCGATCGAGTCGGCGGCCGCCGTGGTCGCCCCGGGTGGCACCCTCTGTCTGTACGCGCCGCCCTCGCCGGAAGCGCGCCCCCAATTCGACGCCACCGCGCTGTACCTGCGCGAGATCGCCGTGGTCGCCAGCTACTCGGCCGGCCCCGGCGACATGCGGGCGGCGCTCGAGCTGATCGCGACAAAACGGATCGACCCGAAACCGCTCATCTCGCATCGTCTCCCGCTCAGCGAGACCGCACGAGCGCTCGAGCTTCAGCGTGAAGCGACCGGCCTGAAGATCGTGGTCGAGCCGTGAGGGCCGCGGTCCTGTTCGGCCCGAAGGACCTGCGGGTCGAGCGCGTCCCCGAGCCCGAGGGCGAGGTGATCGTGGAGATCGAGGCAGCGACCACGTGCGGGACCGACACCAAGATGTGGCGCCACGGCCACCGGATCCTGCCGCCGTACCCGTGCCGCTTCGGCCATGAGACGGCCGGCGTGCGGACCGACACGGGCGAGCGCGTGCTCGTGTCCGACTCCGTGGCCTGCGGCGCGTGCGAGCAGTGCGCCGCCGGGCGCTCCCAGATCTGTCGCGCGCCCACCTGGGTGCTCGGCGGCTTCGCCGAGCGAATCGGGGCGCCCGCAGCGGCGCTGCACCCGATCCCCGAGGGGCTGCCCGCACACGCCGCGGCGATGGCCGAACCGCTCGCAGCCGCAGTCCACGCCGTCCGCCGCGCGAGCGGCGCCGACGCGGCCGACGTCGGCGTGGTCGGCGGCGGGCCGATGGGACTGATGCTCACCTCGCTCCTGGTCGCGCAGGGCCGGAACGTGACGGTCGCCGACCGGCACGCCGAACGGCGCGCCCAGGCGGAGCAGCTGGGCGCGACCGCGGCGGAGGAGCACCTGACCAATCGCCATGAGCTCGTGTTCGAGGCCGTCGGACGCCCCGAGGCCTGGCGCGCCGCCGCCGCAGCGACCGCCCCGGGGGGCGTCGTGGTGCTCGTCGGCGGGTGTCCCACGGGCACCGAGGTCAGCTTCCAGACGGGGCCGCTCCACTACGAGGAACTCGAGCTGCGCGGCTCGTTCCACCACTCCCCCGAGGAGGTCGACGAGGCGCTCGGCGCGCTCGCCGCCGACGAGACTCTGTGGCGCACGCTCCGTGGCCCGACGATCTCGCTCGAGGAGCTGCCGGACGCGCTCGCCGCGCCCACCCGGGGTCCGGCTAGGAAGACGGTGGTCGATCCACGCGCCTGAACTCGAGGTGCTCGACGATCCGCCGGGAGTCGCAGATCGCCTCGCCGTCGATCACGAGCACCGGCACGCGTCGCTGACCGGTGAGCGCCTCGACCTCCGGCCGCCGCGATCGGCGCTGCGGAACCTCAACCTCTTCGACCGCGATCCCGTCGCGCTTCAAGGCGCGCGCGACCCGGCCGCACGGGCACAGCCAGTTGGTCGGCGTCGTGCAGCGATAGAGCGTCGCCATCAGCGATCGCCCCCGTGGGCCACTACCGCCACCCCAGCGGCGAGCGCCGCGCGAACGAGCCGGCCATCCGCAGCGCGATCGGCTGGCGCGTCCCCGGCGGCGCGAGCCGGTCGCCGTCGCGCTCGCGGTACCACGCGATCGTCTCCTCGAGGCAGTCCTCGTGCGGCGAGGTGCGCCAGCCGAGCTCCCGCTTGGCCTTGGCGCTCGAGAACGCCCAGTTCAGTGACGCGGCCCGGATCTCGGACGGGAGCGGTAGTGACGAACCAAACACGGGCCGCGCACCGCGGGACAGAAGCAGCGCCGCGTGCACCGGCACCTTCAGCGGCGGCCGCTCGACGCCGGACAGGCGCGCGAGATCCGTGAACAGACGATCGAGGGTGAAATTGCGGTTGCCGAGGATGTACCGCTCACCGGGCCGGCCCCGCTCGTCGGCGAGCAGGTGACCGCGGGCCACGTCCTGCACCCCGACGACATTCAAAGTCCCGTCGACGTAAGCAGGGATCTCGCGGCGCAAGAACCGCCGCACGAGCAGGGTGGAGGACCGGCCCGGGTCGCCGGCACCGAGGACGTGCGCCGGGTTGACGATCACGAGCGGGAGCCCGCGCTCGAACAGCGCCAGCGCCGTGACCTCGGCCTCGTGCTTGGAATCGACGTACGGGATCGCGTAGCGGGCCGCGTCCCAGATGTTGCGCTCATCCGCGGTCGAGCGCTTGATCGCGGGCCCGATCGCCGCGACCGAGGACGTGTACACGACCCGCTCGACGCCTTCGCGCAGCGCCTCCTCGAGCACGATCCGCGTTCCCTCGGCGTGGAGCGCGAACGCACGCTCGCGCGAGAGCCGGAGGTTCGTCGTGCCGGCGATGTGGAACACGCGGTCGACGTCGCGCAGTGCACGACGGATCGCTCGGCGATCGCACACATCCGCGCGCACGGTGCTCACGTCCAGCGCCTCGAGCAGGTCCAGCCTTGAACGCGCGCGGACCACGGCCCGGACCTCGTCGCCGCGCTCGACCAGGAGCCGGGTGACATGCGAGCCGAGAAACCCGGTCGCGCCGGTTACGAGCGTGCGGGTCAGGTCGCCTTCCTCCTTCGGTCCCCCACGGTAACGGCGCGCTTCTCAGATTGCGCTGGTCAGCGACCGAGCTGGCGCCGCCGACGGCCGCGCCCGAAAACCAGACCGCCGAGCGCCGCGACCCCGCCGGCCAGCACGAACCCGGCGACGCCCGCCCCGATCAGGACCTCTCGCTGGTGGCGGCGGATCTGCCCCCGCCAGTCGGTGAGCTCGGTCACCTCGACACGGAGCTTGTCGAGCGACTGCCCTAGCTCCTGGCGGTTCTGCTCGATCGAGGCGCGGATCTGTTCCGGTGTGCGCGCGGCGGCCATCAGCTTCCGATCTCCGTCCTGGACGCGACGGTCTCGCGAATCCGCTTGGCCTCGTCGATCGCCATCGTCGGCGCCGGGGGCGCCCCGACCTTCAGCTTGGTCCAGGCGAACCCGAACGAGGCGATCGTGAGCACCGCAAGCAAGCCGAACACGATCAGGAAGCCCTCCCAGATGCTCCCGGCGCCGGGGACGAGAACCGCGTTGAGCGCCCACGCCAGCGCCTCGAGCCCCATGAACACCGCAAATACCCCGAACACCGCCCCGGCGAGCACGGCCACCGTCCCACGGAGGAGACTCTTGGCCTTGATCGTGACCTCGGCCTTGGCGAGCTCGATCTCCTCGCGAACCAGGTTGCTGACCCGGTCGGAGACCTCGGTCACCGCATTCACGAGATTCTCGGGTTTTCCGTTGTCAGCGGCCAAGGCGCTTGATTTTCCGTTGTCAGCGGCCAAGGCGCTTGAGGATCATGGCGGCCAGAAGGCCGCCGGCGAAAGCAGCACCCACCGCCACTTCCGGACGCTCGTCGACGAGCGCCTCGATACGCGCCTGGAGGGGAATGCTGTCGGCCGCACCTGGAGCGGTTCGCGCGGGCTGCGTGGAAGAGGTCTCGATGTCTTCGGTCACTCGGGCGGGTCCTCGCCGAACACGCGCGTCCAGATGATGGCGGACAGGCGCGTCGACAGGAGCGTTGCGAGCGCGCCGGTTCCGGCGAGCAGGCCCGACCAAAGCAGTCGTTTGACCAGCGGACTCTCAGTCATCGAACGGATTCAATCAGACATCGAGGCGTCGGTTCCCGAAGAACCTTTCGCTGCGACGCCAACCGGTACCGCGGTCGAGTCCGGTTCGACCCCCGCCGCCCCGTCCCGCTCGAGCCCGCGGCAGATGGTCTCGACGATCATCGTCTTGGCGCCCTCGAGCTCGTCGTCGTCGACGGCGTCGCGGTCGAAGATCCAGCGCGTCAGCACCTGCTCGATCGAACCGTAGAACGCGAGCGCGCCGAAGTCCGGCGAGATGTCCGGCCGGAACACGCCGTCGGCCTGGGCGCGCTCCACGATCCCCGCGATCAGAGCGTACGCCTCGCGGATCTTGGCCAGGTGGGTGCGGCCGAACGTGTTGGCCGCGCGCGTGACCTCGACCACGATCACCTTCATCAGCTCCGGCTCGTAGCGGTAGGAGTCGACGATGAACCCGGCGATCGCCCGCAGCTTGTCCCGCGGCGAGCGCTCGGACCGGTCGGCCTGGGCGATCGCGGCGAGCATCAGGTCCCAGCGCTCGAGGAACAGCGTGTCGAGGATCTGGTCCTTGGACGAGAAGTAGTGGTAGACGAGCCCGTACGCCACCCCGGCCTCGTCGGCGATGTCGGACACGCGGCAGGTGTGGAAGCCTCGGCGTGCGAACACGCGCATCGCGGCGTCGAGGATCACCCGGCGCTTGTCGGCTGCCGCGGTGCCTGAGGCGGCCATCAGACCGTCCAGCCGTACACGTCGGTCCGGCGGTGGGTCAGCGCCGGGATCCGCTGTCTGACGCTCTCGACGGTGTCGAAGTCCAGATCGGCGACGATCGCCGTCTCGGCATCGGGAGCCGACGCGAGCACCAGGCCCCACGGATCGACGATCAGCGACCGCCCGCCGGCGCGGTGGCCCGGTGGATGAGCACCGATCTGGTTGGGCGCGATCACGAAGCACTGGTTCTCGATCGCGCGGGCGCGCAGCAGCACCTCCCAGTGGTCACGCGTCGTCGCCAGCGTGAACGCGGCCGGAACCGTCACCACCGTCGCGCCGCGCATCGCGAGCATCCGATAGAGCTCGGGGAAGCGAACGTCGTAGCAGATGGTCATCCCGAGCTTCACGCCACCGGGCAGCTCCGAAAGCACGACCTCGTCGCCGGGATCCTCGTGGGCGGACTCGGCGTAGACGTCTCCGTCGACCTCGACGTCGAACATGTGGAGCTTCCGATACACGGCGCGCACCTCGCCGTCGGCGCCGACGTGGACGCTCGTGTTGGCCGCCTTGTCCCGTCCGTCGACGCGCTCGACGATCGACCCCGCGACGAGGTCGATCCCAAGCTCGCGTGACGTCGAACGCGCCCACGAGATGCACCGCCCGTCGAGCGGCTCCGCTCCTTGAGTCATGTGCTCGTCGGTCCCGAGCACGCTCCACTTCTCGGGGAGCACGACCACCTCGGCCCCGAGTGCCGCAGCCTGCCGGACGAGCCGGTCGGCGGTCTCGAGGTTCCGGTCGGTGTCCTCTGTGGCGTTAAGCTGAACGGCGCCGACGCGCACGGCGCCTCCCAGATTCGATTGACCAGTCAGTCAGCCTGGTCAGTGTAGACCACGGAACCCGCTTTGGCGACGCTGTGCCGGCCACCGCGCTCACGCCATGAACGAGCCCACGACGGTCTCCCCGGCCGGCCCGGCGACCGCCCTGGACTCATGGAGCGCATCGATCTCCTCGGGCGGGTAGCCGGCCTCCGCGAGCACGTCGCGAGTGTGCTGTCCGAGCCCAGGCCCCGGCGCGCGCCGGGGATCCCCGGGCGTACGGCTCAGCTTGATCGGCACCCCGAGCAGCCTGACGGGGCGCTCGGCCCCCGGCTGGGGCACCTCGACCACCATCTCGCGCGCCGCGACGAGGTCGCCCTCGAGTGCCTCGTCGAGACCCAGCACGGGCTCCATGCAGCAGTCGTGCTCGGAGGCGAACGCGCGCCACTCCTCGCGGGTGCGCTCGGCGAAGATCTCGCACACGGCTCGGTGCGCGTCGGACCCGGGCGGATCGAACGCGTGCCCGAGCAGATCCTCGCGCCCCACGCCCCGGCAGAACTCGGCCCAGAACTTGGGCTCGAGCGCGCCGAGCGTCACGTACCCGTCCCTGCAGCGGTACGGCCGGTAGCACACGAGCCCGCCGGCGAGCCGGAGCTCGCCGCGGCGCGGAACCTGGCCGTCGGCGAGCATCTCGCCGGCGAGCATCGCCAGAAACGACAGCGATCCGTCGAACATCGAGCAGTCGACGAGCTGGCCCTCCCCCGAGCGCGTGCGCTCCTGGAGCGCGATCAGGATCCCGGCGACCGCCATCATCGCGCCCCCGCCCAGATCCGCGATCTGCGCCGACGCCGAGATGGGCGGCCCGTCGACCTCGCCGGTCAACCCGAGGATCCCATTCAGGCCGAGGTAGTTCATGTCGTGCCCGGACCGGGACCGGTTCGGACCGTCCTGGCCGTAGCCGGTGATCGCGCAGTACACGAGTCCCGGGTTCTCCTCGCGCAGGCGCTCGTAGCCGACGCCGAGGCGGTCCATCACCCCGGGCCGGAACCCCTCGAGCAGCACGTCTGCCGAGCGGACCAGTCTCAGCAGAACGTCCTTGCCGGCGACCGACTTGAGATCGATCCGGATCGACCGCTTGCCGCGGTTGAGCCCGAGGAACAGCGCGCTGCTGGCGCTGGGCTCGGCGCCCTCGTAGTGCGGCGGTGCCCAGCGCACGTAGTCGCCGGCGCCGGTGTCCTCGACCTTGACCACGTCGGCGCCGAAGTCGGCCAGGAGCAGCGAACAGAACCCGCCCGGGAGCAGCCTGGTCAGATCCAGGACCTTGAGGCCCTCGAGCGCGCCGGCGGTCATGCCGCCGTCGCCTCCTGCTGCAAGCGCCGAATCCCGAGCAACTCGCGGGCCTCCCCGACCGTCGCCGGGCGGCGCCCGGCGTCCTCGGTCATCTGGCGTGCCTTGGCGATCAGGTCGCCGTTCGAGCGCGCCATCTCGCCGTTCGGGAGGTAGAAGTTGTCCTCGAGCCCGACGCGGATCGAGCCGCCGAGCGCGAGCGCCGCCGCGACCAGCGTCCACTGCTCGCGCCCGATCCCGATCACCCCCCAGTGGTGCTTGACCGCGACCCCAGGCGGGCCCGGGATCTGAGCGAGGTTGTCGGCCATGACCGCGAGGTTGCGCGCGCTCGCGGGGATCCCGCCGACGACTCCCATCACGAAGTCCGCGTGCAGAGGGGCTTCCAATAACCCCATGTCGACCAGCGGCGCCAGCGAGCCGACGTGGCCGACGTCGAAGCACTCGTGCTCGGGCTTGATTCCGAGACGGCGCATCGCCTCGAGCAGTTCGACGATCTCGTCGAACGGGTTGGCGAACACGAACTTGAACACGAAGTCCTTGCGGCTACGCGAGTACTTGGCGTAGTTCATCGAGCCCATGTTGAGCGCGGCCACCGCCGGGCGGCCGGCCTCGAGGTAGGCGATGCGCTTGGCCACGGGGACGCCGACGGTGCCGGTCGAGAAGTTGATGATCACGGCGTCGCCGACGGCGCCGCGGATCGCGTCGCGGATGGCGAGGAAGTCCTCGACCTCGTAGCTCGGGGTCCCGTCGGGCGCGCGGGCGTGGATGTGGATATGGACGCCGCCCTCGTCGACAATCCGGCGCGCCTCGGCCGCGTACTCCTCGGGCGTGTACGGAATCGCCGAGCACTGGTCGCGGTTGGCGATCGCGCCCGAGATCGCGCAGGTGATGATCACGGGGTCTTCGACGCTCACACGGGCACCACGCCGCTCCGCTTCCACGGTCGCTCGACCCGCTTGCCCGCGGATAGCTCGAGCGCGCGGCAGATCGTGGCGCGCGTCTCCGGTGGATCGATCACGTCGTCGATCATGTCGTTGCCGGCCGCGACGTACACGTCGATGATCTCGCGGAAGTTCGCGATCAGCTCGGCGCGCTTGGCCACCGGGTCCTCGGCCTCCTGGACCTGCTTGCGGAAGATGATCTCGACCGCGCCCTCGGCCCCCATCACGCTGATCTCGGCCGACGGCCAGGCGACGATCAGATCGGGCTCGTAGGCGCTGCCGCACATCACGTAGTAGCCGGCGCCGTAGGCCTTGCGCAGCACGACCGTGACCTTCGGGACGGTGGCGTTCGCGGTCGCGTACAGCATCTTGGCCCCGTGCCGGATGATGCCGGCCTGCTCGACCTTGGTCCCGACCATGAACCCGGGGACGTCCATCAGGTACACGAGCGGCAGCCCGTAGGCGTTGCAGAGGTTGATGAACCGAGCGGCCTTGTCGGCGGAGTCGTTGTCGAGGATCCCGCCCAGCTGCTTGGGCTGGTTGGCCACGATCCCAGCGGGCCGGCCACCGAACCGCGCCAGGCACGTGATGATCGTCTTCGCCCACTGCGGCTTGAGGTCGAAGTACACGCCGTCGTCGACGATCCGGCGGATCACGTCGTACATGTCGTAGGGCTTGCGGTTCGACTCCGGGAGGACGTCGAGCAGCTCCTCGTCGGCCCGGTCGACCGGATCGGCGGACGGCGTGATCGGCGGCGGCTGCTCGCAGTTCTGCGGGAAGAAGCTCAGGTACTGCTTGATCGCGTCGATGCACGCCTCGTCGGATTCGACCTCGAGGTCCCCCACCCCCGACTTGCGACAGTGCACCCGCGAGCCGCCTAGCTCCTCTTGGGTGACGTCCTCGCCGACGGCGGCGCGGACCAGGTGGGGTCCGGCGAGCGCCATCGATCCGCGACCTTTGACCATGGGGACGAAGTCCGCGAGGCCGGGGATGTAGGCGGTGCCGGCGGCGCACGGCCCCATCAGCGCGGCGATCTGCGGGATCACCCCAGAGTTGATCACCTCCTCGCGGAACAGGTGTCCGCTGCCCGCGAACAGCGATCCCACGGCCTCCTGGATCCGGGCGCCGGCCGAGTCCAGCAGCCAGATCAGCGGGATCCGCTTGGTGAGCGCGAGCTCGCGCAGCCGCGTCACCTTGAGCTCGCCGGTCATGCCCATCGACCCGGCCATCACTGTGAAGTCGTAGGCAGCGACCGCCGCCAGCCGGCCGTCGACCTTGCCGTAGCCGGTCACAACGCCGTCGGCCGGCGCGTCCCGGCCGTCCATCGCGCGCTGGGAGAAGTGAGGCCGGCCGTGGATGCCGAGCTCGACGAACGTGCCCGGGTCGATCAGCAGCTCGATCCGCTCGCGCGCAGTGAGCTTGCCGGCAGCATGCTGGGCCTCCGTCTTCTCGGGTCCGCCGCCGAGCTTGATCCGCTCCCGCCGCGCGCGGAGATCCTCAGCCAGCGGTCGGAGAAGGCTCGTCTGAGCGTCGGTGGTCATCGGCCCTTCCATTCTGGCTCGCGCTTCTCGAAGAACGCCCGCACGCCCTCCTGGATGTCCTCGGTCGAGAACGCGATCGTCAGCTGGGAGCGCAGGAAGTCGAGCGCGTCGAGGAACGCCATGTCCTGCTGGCGGAACATCGCGTCCTTGCCGAGCCGCATCAGCAGCGGCGACTTGGCCGCGAGCTTCTCGGCCCACTCGCGCACGCCGGCCTCGAAATCCTCGGGCGCGAACACCTTGTTGACGATCCCGATCCGCTCCGCCTCGGCGGCCGAGATCTGCTCGCCGAGCAGCAGCAACTCGTTGGTCTTCTTGCGCGGCACGTTGCGGTAGATCAGCGCCATGATCATGAACGGGAACACCCCGACGTTGATCTCGGGCGTCCCGAACCGCGCGCCCTCGCGCGCGAGGATCAGGTCGCAGGCGAGCGCGATCCCCAGCGCTCCGGCGAGCACGTGGCCGTTGGCCGCGCAGATCGTCGGCTTGCCGAGTTCGCCGATCGTGCGGAACAGCCGCGGGAACCGCTCGGTCCCGAGGTGCTTGTGTGCCAGTGGAACGTCCGCCGCGAACCCGCCCAGGTTGGCCCCGGCCGAGAAGATCCGCTCGTGCGTGGAGGTGAGCACGACACAGTGGACATCCGGGTCGTCGCGCCCTGCTTCGAACGCGGCGATCAACTCGTCGAGCAGCTCGTCCGAGAGCGCGTTGCGGGTGTCGGGCTGGTCGAGCGCGATCGTCGCGACCCCGGCCGGCGAGACCTCGTAGCGAAGGGTGGCGTAGGCCATGCGCCCCGAAGCGTACGCGTGCACGACGGACCGGGGCGCCGGCTACCGGTCATGTCCTCAACCCGGCTCCGGTAGCGTGCCGGGCATGGCCACAGCAGACGTCCTCAAGCCCGACTTCGCCTCGAGGCGCAAGCACTTCATCTTCACCGACGACCACGAGCAGCTCCGTGAGTCGATCCGCCGCTTCGTGATCAACGAGCTCCAGCCCCACGCCGAGGAGTGGGAGGAGACCACGTTCCCCGATTGGGTGTTCGAGCGGATGGGAGAGCTCGGGTTCCTGGGGCTAGACAAGCCCGTCGAGTACGGGGGGCAGGGCGGTGACTACTACACCACGCTCGTGCTCGCCGAGGAGTTGGTGCACGCACACTGCGGTGGCCTCGGTATGGGCGTCGCGGTCCAGACCGACATGACGATCCCGCCGATCCTCAAGTTCGGGACCGAGGAGCAGAAGCAGGAGTGGGCGGTGCCGGCGATCGCCGGCACGAAGATCCTGTGCCTTGGCATCACCGAGCCCGACGCGGGTTCCGACGTCGCCGGGATCAAGACCCGCGCCGTCCGGGACGACGCGGCCGGCGAGTACGTGATCAACGGGTCGAAGACGTTCATCACGAACGGACATCGGGCCCACGCGATCGTGCTCGTGACCAAGACCGATCCGGACGCCGGGCGCCGGATGACTCGTGAGGCGCGTGATCAAGCGAGGCCGGATGCCGAGCACGCGCCTCACGAGGGGTTCACGCTGCTGCTCGTGCCGATGGACTCGCCGGGCGTGATCCGCGAGAAGCGGCTACAGAAGCTCGGCATGCACGCTTCGGACACCGCCCTGCTCGCGTTTCAGGACGTGCGCGTGCCGGAATCCGCGGTCCTCGGCGAGGTCGGCAAGGGCTTCTACCACATCATGTGGGAGCTCCAGGGCGAGCGGCTGATCGGAGCGGCGGGGTCGGTCGCGGGCGCCCAGCACGTGTTCGACCGCACGCTCGCCTACGCCAAGGAGCGCACCGCGTTCGGGCGCCCGATCGGCCGCTTCCAGGCGATCCGGCACAAGATCGCGGAGATGGCGACCAAGATCGAGACCGCTCGCCAGATGGTGTACACGACCGCGTGGCGCTTCCAGAACGGCGAGTACCCCGTGCGCGAGATCACGATGGCCAAGCTGTACGCGGCCCGCATCGCGGTCGAGGTCGCCGACGAGTGCATCCAGATCCACGGCGGCAACGGATACATGAAGGAGTACGGGATCGAGCGGTCCTGGCGGGACCTGCGCCTGAACCGGATCGGCGCCGGCAGCGACGAGATCATGCTCGAGGTCATCGGGCGCTCGTACGGCCTGTAGACGAATGACCCATGGCCGCCGACGGTGGCGGCCGATACACCGCGCCAGCGCGGAGGTGATAAGCAGTCACAACCGTTGCTTGTAGGAACTGGGGGCAGGACGCGCTCATCGTGCTTTTGCGGCGGCTGAGAACGCACGCGGGGTGACCGTGCACGAGCTTTGACACGGCTTGCCGAGCGCGGCCATGCGCGCTTTCGGCCAGGGGCGATCTCCGAGAACAAACCACGTTGTTCGCACTACTCAAATCACGCCGGGCAGTGCTGGCGGCGCTCGGCATCCGGGCGGTGTTCGCCCTCGGGGGCGCCGCCGTGGTCATGCTCGCGATCGTCGGACTTCTCACCTTCCGTCCCGACCGTTCCGTCGAGCCGATCGTCGCCGTCCCAGAGCCGGCGGGCGCGTCTTGATGTGTGTCACTCGAGCAAAGGAGAGGCAGATGCCGATGCGTTCGTGGCGCCACTAGTAGAGGCGCCGGCAAATCCGGACTCTCACGCAAAAAGGCCCGCCCCGCACACTCAGGTGCGAGGCGGGCCTTCTTATTCGGTCCAGTTCAGCAGGCGGTCAGGTCCCGATGATCGCCACCAGTCGCACGGGCTCTCACCACATCGCGTGTGGATCGACATACACGTCGTCGATCTGCGACGACCCGGTGAGGGCAGTGAACTTCAGGGCCACCTCCGGTGTGCCCAGCCCGAGAAGGCTGTTGACCAGGCTAGGCACCTCCGCTGCGGTGAGCATCGGGAGGACGGTCGGGCTCCACGTCGGGCTCAGCGCTACCGGACCAACCGGAATCGTCACCGGCCCGAGCAGCGGGAGCTTGTACACGACCGACACCAGCACCGTCGAGAGCAGACCGTTGTTCTTGGCGAAGAACCGGAACGTCGGATAGGCGAAGTCGACGCACGTGTACGGCGACTGCGCGCTTCCCCCGGCGGGGAGGTAGAGCGAGTACTTCCCGACCGAGCCGGTTACGCCGAACGGCTCGCTGCCGGCCACCCTCGCGGCACCGTGGGTGAGGGTCCAGCCCGCAAGGCTGCCCTCGAAGTCACCGCCCGGGACCATCTTGTAGTAGTTCGAGTCACCCCAATGGGCGAACGGCTGGGTCAGCGTGGCGTTGTCGCACGCATCGGTGTTGATCAGAGTCGCGGCATGCGCGGATGCGGCGGGAATGCAGACGAGCGCGAGAGCGCCGACCAAGCCCTTGAGCCACAAGCGGCGGCGGGACGGAATTAGGGACGCAAGCAAACTGGACACGTATAGCCCTCCATGGCTGTACCGGCAGCCGGGCTATCTCATGGCGATGAGACCCCTGGCTTTGCGTCCCCGGCTCGCGCCGGGTTTGCCCTTTTCAGTTGAGTTACGCCTTTCTCATCGGCGGCGCTGACCGCCCGTCGAGCGCCAGCCACCGGAATTGGACACTTGTACGAGAAATCCGCATCGTTCGCCCGGATTGCTAAGGATTGGCGCCGATCGGATCGATATTTGCGCGGAGATGTCATTCGAGCCGAGCTTCGAAGAACAGGAGCTGTTGGCGGTTACGTACGAGCGAGAAGGCTCGCGCATGAACGCGCGTGAGTCGAACGTCGTGGTGCTGCTCAACACAGTATTCGTGGCGGCGGTTGCCGGCGTGTGGTTGCTCCGGCCGCCGCACGGGTTTGCGCTCGTCCCCGCGCTCGAGTGCGTGCTCGTGCTCGCACTCGCGATGCTCGTGCGCTTCGACACACCGTTCGGATTCAGCCCCGCGACGCAACTCGGATTCGTCCCACTGCTTTTCGCGGTTCCGATGGCGGTCGTCCCTATCGCCGTCGTGCTCGCGTGGGCGATCTCTGCGCTGCCGGCGCTCAGGGCCGGCGAGCTGCGACCGGTCAGGCTCCTGCAGATCCCGTCCAACTCCTTCTTCGTCTTCGGTCCCGTCGCCGTGCTCGCCTTCGCTCACGTGGATCCGCGCGACGCGGGCGCGGGCCTCCTCGTTGCGGCGCTCGCCGCGCAGTTCCTCGCGGATTTTGCCGTGTCGTCGTTGCGCTTCATGTTGCTCCGGGCAGCGAGCTTCGCGTCGGTTCTGCGCTCGACATGGATCTTCGTGATCGACGCCGCCCTGTCCGGTATCGCGCTCGTCGTCGCCGAGGACATCCACAGTGCGCCCATTGCGGCGCTGGCGGTGGTGCCGCTGCTCGGCCTGCTCGCGATGTTCGCGCACGAGCGCCACCAGCGGCTGCAGAGCATGCTCGAGCTGTCGAGCGCCTACCGCGGCACCGCACTCGTGCTCGGCGACGTGATCGAGGCCGACGACGGCTACACCGGCGAGCACTGCAAGAGCGTGGTCGGGCTCGCGCTCGATCTCGCCGATCAGCTGGGTCTCGGCCCCGAGCGCCAGCGCAACCTCGAGTTCGCCGCTCTGCTCCACGACGTCGGCAAGATCGCGATCCCCAAGGAAATCATCAACAAGCCGGGCAAACTCGACCCCGACGAGTGGACGATCATCAAGACCCACACCGTCGAGGGCCAGAAGATGCTCGAGCGCGTCGGCGGCTTCATGCGCCAGGTCGGCATCATCGTCCGCTCCCACCACGAACGGTGGGACGGCGGCGGCTACCCCGACGGTCTCGCCGGCGAGTCGATCCCGCTCGAGGCGCGGATTATCACGTGCTGCGACAGCTGGAACGCGATGCGCACCGACCGCCCGTACCGCAAGGCGCTGTCCCAGGACGTCGCGCTCGCGGAGCTCCTCTCGGGCGCCGGCGGGCAGTTCGACCCGGGCGTGGTCGAGGCGTTCGTCGCGATGGTGGCGCCGGCCGTGGAGTCCGATGCCCCGGCGCCCGCCTCCGCCGGCGCCGTGCGCGCGCCCGCACAGCTGATCGCCGAGATGTAGGGCTCCGCGCCGGTCCGCCACCCTGCGGCCGCCGCGACTGCCCGGCCGCGCTCTGGAGAAACGGGGACAACTCCTCACTCGGCGAGCCGCTCGCGGCGAGCGTGGGGTTAGCCACACAAGACGTGGCTGAACCTGCATTCACCCCCCGGGAGAGTGGCGAGCGTGGACTTATGCACCCTTATTTCCGGTGTATCGGTCGGGAGGATCCGGGACCGGACGGCACTTCGATTCCGCGCGCTGGTTGCTCGTAACTCCCGACGCACCGTTTTGCGGTGCAGTGTGTTAATCTACTGAAGTCTACTTCCGGAGATCTGCCCCCGATCCGGAGGGTCTGCCTTCCGCTCTACGGAGGAGCGGCCGCTCGTATCGAGCGGTTAGTGCACGGCGAACATCCGAGAACCAGCTCGGGTTAGGTGAGACGATGACCGTGACCTTTACAGCTAGCACTGGTACGAAGATCCTCGTGTGGCGCGAGAAGGATATGTTCGCCGCGTCACGAGCCGGGGCGAACGAGGAGGCTCAGATCTGTTTGGGGATCGACCTGTTCGAGGTGATCGCCGAACTGGCCGGTCTGGACCTCGACGACGAGAGCCAGGCCGAGGAGGCAACCCGGCTCGCCGACGACGCGCGCCAGCGGCTGGCCTCCTTACCGAGCCACCGCCAACGGTGAGCGAAACCCTGCGCCCCGCGTAGCCGTCCGCCGGTTAGGCTTGCGGGCCCCGAAGAGCCCGCGCCTTCGATCTTGGGTAACCCTGACGCGTATGGACTCCGTGAGAGGACAGCTGCTGGTCGCAGGTCCGGCACTGCTGGACCCGAACTTCTGGCGGACGGTGGTGCTCGTCGTCGAGCACAACGACGAGGGCGCGCTCGGCCTGGTACTCAACCGGCCATCTGAGACCAGCGTCGCCGAGGCGGTTCCGCAGCTCGAGACGCTGCTCGACCCCCAGGAGCTGCTGTTCATCGGCGGCCCGGTCCAACCCTCCGCGGTGATCGTCCTGGCCGAGTTCGAGGAGGCGACCGACGCCGCCTTGCTCGCGTTCGACGACGTCGGCGTCCTCGGTACGAGCTCCTCCCCTGACGAGCTCACCGCCGGCGTCAGGTCCGGCCGCGCCTTCCTCGGCCACGCCGGGTGGGGTCCCGGACAGCTCGACGGCGAGGTGGAGCGCGGCGACTGGATCCTCGAGCCCGCGCAGCTCCGCGACGCGTTCTCGGCCGAGGCAGGCGGCCTGTGGTCGGAGGTCCTGACCCGCAAGGGCGGCAGCTACGCGCTGCTCGCCCGCATGCCGGCAGACCCGTCGATGAACTAGTCACGAGTCCCGGGGAAACGGGACTACGATCACCAGCATCGCGCACGACCACTCGCATGCACATCGCGACGCCGACCGGCGCGCTCTGGCGATCGCGCTCGTACTGATCCTGCTGTTCATGGTGGTCGAGATCGTCGCCGGCGTGCTGGCGTCCTCGCTGGCGCTCCTGTCCGACGCCGGCCACATGCTGACCGACGCCGCCGCGCTTGCGCTATCGCTCGCCGCGGCGCGGCTGGCGGCGCGAGGGGCATACGGGTCGATGACCTATGGCCTCGGGCGCGCGGAGATCCTGAGCGCCCAGGCCAACGGCCTGACGCTGCTCGTGCTCTCCGGCCTGATCATCTACGGCGCGATCGGGCGGCTGGTCTCGCCGCCCGAGGTGCACGGTGGCGTCGTGCTGGTGGTCGCGCTCGCCGGCATCGTCGTCAACCTGGTGGCTGCGCGGGTGCTGTCGGGCGGTCACGACCACGAGCGGAGCCTCAACGTCGAGGGCTCCTACCGCCACATACTCACCGACCTCTACGGCTTCATCGCGACCGCGATCGCCGCCGTGGTGATCCTCGCGACCGGTTTCGATCGGGCGGACGCGATCGCCTCGCTGCTGATCGCGGCGTTGATGCTCCAGGCGGCCTACAGCCTGCTGAAGGCGTCGGGACGAGTGTTCATGGAGGCCGCGCCGGCGGGACTCGATCCTGACGAGATCGGTCGCGCCCTCGCCTCGCACCCGGGCGTGGTCGAGGTCCACGACCTTCACGTGTGGGAGGTCACCTCCGGGTTTGCCGCGCTGTCGGCGCACGTCGTGGTCCGCGCCGGCGATGACTGCCACGAGGTGCGCCGCTCGCTGCACGAACTGCTCGACGAGCGCTTTCACATCCACCACACGACGCTCCAGGTCGACCACGAGCCCGGTCCGCTCCAGATCGAGGTGGCGTCTCCGGCGGGCGCGGAGCGAGACCGGCGGTAGACTCGGCCGGGCGATGGACGCCCTCCAATCCCACCCCGGCGCGATGAAGGTCGTCAAGCCCGGCGCCGACCATGACGTCCCGCGTGGCGTGGTCGGCGGATCGGAGATCTCGCAGGCGACCACCGGCGCGCAGAACATCTACATGGCGGTGTTCCGCGTGCCGCCGGGCGCCCAGTCCCGGCCCCACTACCACGAGAACTGCGAGAGCACCGCGTACATGCTGTCGGGCTCGATGCGGGTCAAGTGGGGCGACCACCTCGAGCACCAAATCGTGCTCGAGCCCAAGGATCTCCTGTACGTCCCGCCGCGCGTGACGCACGTGCTCGAGAACACCTCAGACACCGAGCCGGCCGAGTACGTGGTCGCACGCGACTCCCCGCTCGAGGACGCCGTGATCGTCCCCTGGGCCGAAGCGCCCGAGACCAGCCTGCCCGGCTAGCCTCCTCGCGCTAGCCCTCCTCCCCGAACTCGAGCACGACGAAGTTACCGTCCTCGAGGACGATCGCGCCTCCGTGCACCAGGATCTGACCGGCGCGCGCCGGGCCGCTGAGGAGTGCGGCCTTGGACAGCGACTCGGCCTCGGTGGCGGTCGGGGCCAACGCGGTCACCTGGACGATGCCGGTGAACGCAGGCCGGCCGGTGGCGGGATCGAGCAGGTGGTGGGCCGGTAGGCCGTCGGGCCCGATCCAGCTGCGCCGGCCGATGCCGCTGGTTGCCACCGCGCCGCGCCGCACGGAGAACGTGTGCAGCGTCGAGTCGTCGAACGGGCTCGCCACATGCACGTCGCGCACGAGCCCGAGCTTGCCGCCGAGCCGCATGTCGCCGCCGCAGTCGACGACGAATGCCGCGTAGCCGCTCAACAGCGACGCAAGCTCGTCGGCGAACACGCCCTTGGCGATCCCGCCCGGATCGATCCGCACCCCAGGGGGGCGCGTGACGGTGCCGGCGCGGCGATCGGTCCTCACGCGTCGCCAGCTCGCGGCGGGCGACGGACCGCCGGGGGCGCGCTCAGGCGCAAGCGCGAGCGCGACCCTCAGTGGCAAGCCGTCGCCCTCGAAGTGGGCGTCGTAGCCGGCCCGTTCGATCTCGGACACGAGCGTCGGGTCGACGAGCCCGCCCGTCTCGCGCGCAGCGTCCACCGCGGACTGGACGACGCGGCGCATCAGCGGCGAGACCGCCACGGTCTCAGCCGGCGCGTCGTTGAGCCGGGTCAGCTCGCTGGCGTCCTGAAACCGCGAGAACTGCGCGTGCCATTCGAGCAGCCGAGCGCGCGCCTGCTCGACCGCCGCCCGCGCATCGGCCACACGGGCGTCGGCCGCGATCACCGTGCAACGCGAGCCGAAGCACGCAAACCCGTCCCGTTGCTCGACCGGTAGCTCTAGCGTCGCGCTCATGACTGGCTCGTGGTCACGCTGCTGACCGTGCCGCTACCCGAGTTGCCGCTGCCCGAGTTGCCGCTGCCCGAGTTGCCGCTGCTCGAGTCGCTGCTGCTCGAGCCCGTGTTCGAGGACGAGCCGGTGCTCGCGCCCGACGTCGTGGTCGACGTGGTCGTCGCCGGCGACGAGCTCGACGCGACGGTGCTCGCCGACGACTGCTTGGCAAGCGCCGGGTCGTGCCCGGATACGAGCACGATCGTGATCAAGAGCCACGAGGCGACGAACAGCGCCACCGCCCCGCTGATGATGCGCCGGCGGATCATGCGCGTCCGGCTGAGCCGAGCGGCTCTGATCGCCTGGCCGCGGGCGCGAGCGTCCTGCGGGTTGTCGTCAGTCATGGTCATGTACCTCGTTGTCGGTCATCGGAGAGGATCAAGCTTGCGGGTAGCTTCCATCCCGCCCATCTCAGCCGCGTGAGGAACGACTAAGAGGTACGTATGAGGTCAGCCACCGCGGTGGCGGCGAGCCGGACGCACGTGTGCGACGGCCAGCCATTTGCTGGCGGTCGCCGCGACGACCCAGACGGGCGCGCGCGAGCGCGAGCACCCGACCTTCGCATTCCCGCCCACCAGCGTGCGTCGGTGCACCCGGATCACGTGCCAAGCGTGGACGCCAGCGCGCGGGTCGGTCGACACGAACGCCAGCCCGAACAGATCGGCGGGCACGCACAGATGCGCCGAGGCGCATGACACCCTGGGCCCGCGAGCGCCGGTCGCGGGCTACGTCAAGCCGAGTTTGAACACGCAACCGGTGAAGTACTCGCCCGCCGGCGAGACCAGGAAGCAGACGAGCTCGGCGAGATCGTCGTCTGGGGTGTTCGCGCCGGGCGCGATCGCCACCGAGCCGACGCCGTGCCTGGCCCACTCCACCGACAACGTCCGCGCCAGGTTCTCGAGCGCCGCGCGTGCCGCGGCGGCGAACGGTCCGGCGTCGGGCCGGGGACCGATCAGCACGACCTTGCCGGCGCCGGCCGGGATCAGCGCGGCAGTGGCGAGCGCGCCCACGGCAACCCAGGCCCGCTCGAGCGTGTGCCGCAGCGCGCCCTGGCCGCCGGAGGCGAACAAGTCGCGAGCGTCGTACACGAGCGCGAGCATTCCTTCGGTGCCCGCCGCCCACTCGCGGGCGGCGTCCTCGTCCAGAGCGGGGTCGAGCTCCTCGACCCGCGCCGCGAGCTCGCTGAGCGCGCCGCCGATCGCGGGCGTCACCCCGCCCGCCAGCGTGACCGCGCGGCCCTCGAGCAGCCCGTGTCGGAGCATCGTCACGGCGGGAACCGTACCCGTCACGGCGCCGTGACGGGTGCGCGAACCGTACCCGTCACGGCGCCGTGACCGGCCAGTAGCATCGGTGCCGTCACCGAGGAAGGAGTGGAGATCCAGATGCTGTCCTACGCACACGGCGCTTGCGCGGATCCATTGCTCGGGGAGACGATCGGGCACAACCTGGAGCGGACGATCGCCCGGGTCCCGGATGCCGACGCGCTCGTCGATCGCACCCACGGTGTCCGGTATACGTATGCGCAGTTCGGCGAGGCGGTGGATCGGCTCGCCGGCGGGATGCTCGCGGCCGGCCTGCGTAAGGGCGACCGCGTGGGCGTGTGGAGCCCGAACCGCGCCGAGTGGGTCCTGGCCCAGTACGCGACCGCCAAGGCCGGGGTGATCCTCGTCAACATCAATCCCGCCTACCGGCTGAGCGAGCTGCAGTACGCGCTGATGCATTCGGGATGCCGCTGGATCATCGCCTCACAGCGGCTTAAGGACTCCGACTTCGTCGAGATGGTCGCGCAAGTCCGCCCGCAGCTGCCCGAGCTCGAGCGGGCGATCTTCTTCGACACCCCCGACTGGGAGGAGCTCGCCTCGGGCGCCGGCTACACCGGCGACCTCGAGGCCCACGGCGAGGATCTCGACTTCGACGACCCGATCAACATCCAGTACACGAGCGGCACCACCGGCTTCCCCAAGGGCGCGACGCTCACCCACCACAACATCCTCAACAACGGCTACTTCGTCGGCGCAATGCTCGGCTACACCGAGCGCGACAGCGTCTGCATACCGGTGCCGCTCTACCACTGCTTCGGGATGGTCCTCGGCAATCTCGCCGTGACGTCGCACGGCGCGTGCATGGTGTATCCGGCCGAGACGTTCGACCCGCTGGCGACGCTCGAGACGTGCGCGCAGGAGCGGTGCACGAGCCTGTACGGCGTGCCGACGATGTTCATCGCCGAGCTCTCCCATGAGCGGTTCGCGGAGTTCGACTTCGGCCCGCTGCGCACCGGCATCATGGCGGGTTCTCCGTGTCCGATCGAAGTGATGAAGCGCGTCAGCGACAAGATGGGCATCGAGGAGATGAGCATCGCCTTCGGGATGACCGAGACCTCGCCGGTCACGACCCAGGTGCGCCGCGACGACACGCTCGAGAACCGCTGCGGCACCGTCGGGGAGGTCGGTCCACACGTCGAGATCAAGATCATCGACCCGAGCACCGGGCGCACCGTCCCGCGCGGCGAGCCCGGCGAATTCCTCGCCCGCGGATACGTCGTCATGCGCGGCTACTGGAACGACCCCGAGCGCACGGCCGAGTCGGTCGACGAGCATCGCTGGATGCACACCGGCGACCTCGCGACGATGGACGACCAGGGTTACGTGCGGATCGTCGGCCGAATCAAGGACATGGTGATACGCGGCGGCGAGAACGTGTACCCGCGCGAGATCGAGGAGTTCCTCTACACCCATCCCGACATCGCCGACGTCCAGGTGATCGGCGTGCCGGACGAGCGCTACGGCGAGGAGCTGATGGCGTGGGTGATCCCCCGCGCCGGCGCGAGTCTCACCGAGGACGAGGTCCGCGACTTCTGCCGCGGCCAGATCGCCCACTACAAGATCCCCCGCTACGTCAAGGTCGCCGACTCGTTCCCGATGACGGTCACGGGCAAGGTCCAGAAGTTCAAGATGCGCGAGACCGCGATCGACGAGCTCGGGCTCGGCAAGGCCGCCGCGATCGCCACCGCCTAGCCGGCGGACCTGCAAAACCTGACATTTGACGCGCGCCGGCCGAACCGTGTCAGACGGCGCATGCACCACGTGCGTCGTCTGACACGCTCCCCCGCCGGCACCTCGATTGTCAGCTTTTGCAGGTGGGTGGCCCCCCGAAATGCCTCGCGCCCTGCGGCGACCGTCCGTTCTCCCTCAGGTGCCCGCCGTTAAGCCCGCTTAGCGACCCGCCGCCCGAGCAGCCCGCGCAGCCCGAGCCGCGCCACGCCGCCCCAGCCGCGCCAACTCGGAGTGCATCTCGCGGATCCGATCGAGGATGTAGTCGGCGACCTCTTGCTGCTGTTCCCGCGTAGACCCGCGAATCGCCTCGAACCGGAAGGGATCGCCGTACTGGACCGTCACCTTCGGGAACTGAAGGCGCTTCCAGTTGCGCACCTGGTAGGACCCGAGGATCGCCACCGGAACCACGGGCGCCCCCGACTCGAGCGCGATCCGCCCGATCCCCGGCCGCGCCTCGTCCGCGATCTTGCCCGACCGCGACCGGCCCCCCTCGCAATACATGACCACGGCGCCCCCGCGAGCGAGGATGCGATCCGCCGTGATGAACGCCTCTTCGTCCTGATATCCACGCCTGACCGGGAACACGCCGCCGTGAGAAAAGACCCACCCGGGGAAGCCCTTGAACAGCTGCGACTTGCCCATGAACTGAACCCGCCGGCGGATGAACGCGCCGGTGAAGAAGTGGTCCATGAACGAGGCGTGGTTGGGCGCGAGGATCACCGGGCCGTTGGGGACGTTCTCGCTCCCGATCCCGCGCGCCCGGTACACGAGCAGCGCGTTGAGCTCGGTGACCACCCGGACCGTCTCGTATACCTTGGACTCGGGCGGCCCCGAGCGCACCAACGAGTGAAACCGATCGAAGTACTCCTTCGGCCTCGGATCCTTGTAGACCTGCGGCTTCAGCTCGACGTCGGGCATCGCCGACAAAAGCTAACCGGTCAGGGGCAGCACCATCGCCGGCTTCTCGATCTCGTGGTCCTCGCTGGTCGCGACCACTCCGGTCCCGATCGCGAAGAACTCGATCACGTGCGAGCCCCAGCCGTGCGAACGCTCGACGATCCGAGCGCCCACGATCCCGCCCGCCTGGAGCTCGTCGGCCTCGTTCTGCATCCGCTCCATCGCGAGCTCCCGCGCCTCGTACAGCGCCTGGGTGTAGTTGGGCATCTCCACGTTCCGCCCCACCTGCTTCAAGGACGCGAGCATCCCCTGGCGGCCGACGTGATAGACGCAGTTGCCCATCACCAGCCCGACAGGGCGGTAGCCGGCCCGCAGTAGCTTGGAGAAGTCCTGGCCGCTCAGGTCGGAGGTGAACGGCCGCCCGTTCGGTGCGCGGTGGAGCTCGCCAGCGCGGTGCTTGACCGCGGTTCCGACGGCGATGAATTCGGCGAGGTCGGCGCCCCATTCGTAGCGCCCGATGTCGAGCCGCACTCCAACGATGCCGTCCGCGCCGAGCTGGTCGGCCTCCTCCTCCATCCTCGTCATCGCGAGCTCGCGCGCGTGGTACATCGCTTGGGTCAGGACGCCGAGCTCCTGACTCTGGTTCCACATCGCCTGCTGGAACCCGATGTGGTAGATCGAGCTGCCGAGCACGAGCCCGAGCGGCTCGAACCCGGCCTGCTTGACCAGCAGGAACTCGTCGACCGAGAGGTCGCTGGTGAAGAACCCGCGTGCGACGTCCTGCTTCATCCGCGCGATTCGCTCGCGGCCTGACTCGGGGATGCCCGCCAGCGAGCCCGCCTCGTAGGTGGCGGCGTGCGGCGCCTCGTCGGTGGCCGGTCCGGGCCCCCCGGCGGCTCGGGCGGCCTGCCCGGCCTGGTTGTCGTCGTCACGCTTTAGGAATCCCATTGCTCCTCCTAGGTCACTGCATCAGCAGGCGCTCCAGCGCCTTCCTGGTCGTTTCGCTCCGCTTCGCCTCGGCCGCCAGCGCCTCGCTGAGCGTCGCCAGCCATTCGTCGGTGTCGAGCACCTCGTTCTTCAGGACGATCCCTCCGGACAGCCGCGCGCAGCGCGTCACGACGCCGCCTCGCTCGGTCCGCAGCTCGAGACGACGGTCGCCCAAGTCGACCATGAACCCGGAAACCGCTTTGGGCCCAAACATCCCGGACCGCCTCCGGTCGACCCGTGTCCGCCCGGGCACGGCGTCCTCGAGCTTTGCCGCCAAACTCTCGACGAACGCGTTCAGATCGCTCGTATCCGACCGTAGCGACGCCGCGAGCAGGTCCATGTCCACCGCGGGTCGATCGATCTCTTCCACGCCGTCAGGCTACGACATCTGAAACAGTGTGATTCAGCGGAGAGGCTGCATGGAAGCCTCTCCCTATGACAACCAAGACGACAGTGGTCCCAGACATCACCCTCAACGACGGCAATCGCATGCCCCAGCTGGGCTTTGGGGTCTTCCTGATCCCCGAGGACGAGACGGCGCAGGCGGTCGGAAGCGCGCTCGAGGCCGGCTACCGGTCGATCGACACGGCCGCCGCCTACGAGAACGAGGCCGGCGTCCGCGACGCCGTGCTCACGAGCGATCTCGACCGGGGCGATCTGTTCATCACCACCAAGCTCCGCAACAGCGATCACGGGCGCCACGAGGTGCCGCGCGCGTTCGAGGAGAGTCTCGACAAGCTCGGCGGAGGCTACATCGACCTTTACCTGATCCACTGGCCAGTTCCGCACAACGGTCTGACCGTCGAGACCTGGAAGGGATTGGTCGAGCTCCAGCGCGAGGAGCGCGTCCGCTCGATCGGCGTCTCCAACTTCCGGGTCGAGGACCTCGAGCGGATCATCGACGCCACCGGCGTCGTGCCCGCGGTCAACCAGATCGAGCTCCACCCCCGCCTCCAGCAGCTCGAGCTGCGCCGGTTTCACGAGGAGCACGGGATCGAGACGGAGGCGTGGAGCCCGCTGGGCAAGGCCCAGTTCCTCGACGAGCCGACGATCGAGCGGATCGCGTCCGCCCACGGCCGCACTCCCGCGCAGGTCGTGCTCCGCTGGCACATCCAGCTCGGGAACATCGTGATCCCGAAGTCGGTCACGCCCAGCCGGATCGAGGAGAACTTCCGGATCTTCGACTTCGAGCTGAGCGAGCAGGACATGCACGCCCTGTTCGAGCTTGACCGCGACGAGCGCACCGGCCCGGACCCCGCCACCTTCGGATAGAGCGAACCGCACCGATGCCGGCGTCGATGTGTTCGCGTATTTGACAAACGAGTACCAGCCTGGAGACACATGCGTAAAGCCATAAAGATCACCATCGTTCTGGCCATGCTGGCCGTGCCATCAGCAGCTCTCGCCGCGAGCACGAGCGGGCCCCAGGCGATCAACTGCAGCCAGCTCAAGACCAAGCCGACGAGGATCACGCTGTCCTGCGGGGACGCCGGAACCTGGCTCGGCAAGCTGAAATGGTCGACCTGGAACAAGACCCAGGCCGTCGCGCACGGAAATTTCTCCGCGAACAACTGCACGCCCGACTGCGCCGCCGGAAAGACCCACTCGGTCGCGGTGACAGTGACGCTATCGAAGGTGAAGAACTGTCCGGGTCAGGGCCAGGTCAGTCCGGCTTTCAAGCACGCGACGATCACCTACAAGGGCACCCGCCCCAGGGGAGCGCCCCTGAGCGTCAACTTCCGTTGCCCGCCCGGATTGCCCGGCGCGTACTGATCTCGGCCTCGGGCCCCGAGCGCGCTCGGGGCCCGTTGGCATATCCTCCGGCCGTCCCACTAAGGCGCCGCCGCCAGGCGCCGCCGACCATGCCATTAGTACAGGAGGAGACTGAGTTGCCCGATGTCGAGGCCCACATCACGGGCACCGTGTGGAAGATCGAGGTCGAGGTCGGCGACGAAGTCCAGGAGGGCGACACGGTCGTGATCCTCGAGTCGATGAAGATGGAGATGCCCGTCGAGGCCGAGGACCCGGGCGTGGTCAAGGAGATCCGCTGCGAGGAGGGTCAGTCGGTGTCGGAGGGCGACACGCTCGTTGTCCTCGAGTAGCCCTCCGGAAGATCCCGAGCCCGCCAGGAGCGGGCGTCTGCTGGTCGACGAACCGGCGCCCGGCGTCACGCGGCTGACGATCTCCAACCCGGCCAAGCGCGGCGCGCTCGACCACGCGATCCTCGACGGGTTCACCTCGACGCTGGCGCAGATCGACGCGCGCTGTCTCATCATCACCGGCGAGGGCACGACGTTCTCCGCCGGCTATGACATCGGCGATCTCCGCGGCAACGACCAGTTCGCCGACGACGCCGACCGGCTCGTGGCCAATCCGTTCGCAGCCGCGCTCGACGCGGTCGAGGCCTACGCCTACCCCACGCTGGCCGCACTCAACGGTCACGCGATCGGGGGCGGACTCGAGCTCGCGCTCGCCTGCGACCTGCGGATCGCCGCGAGCACGATCGCGCTCGGGATGCCGCCCGCGAAGCTCGGGCTGGTCTACTCCCACACCGGGATCCGCAAGTTCATCGACACGATCGGCGCGCCCCGCACGCGCGAGCTGTTCCTCGTCGGCCGGCGGATCGACGCTCGCCGCGCACGCGAGTGGGGGCTCGTCAACGCGATTGCCGAGGAGGGCCGCCTCGCGGACGAGGCCGTCGAGCTCGCAACCGAGATCGCCGCCAACGCGCCGCTCGCGCAAAAGGGCAACAAGCACGTGATCTCCGCGGTCCTGCGCGCCCAAGCCGCGATGGACCCCGACGCCGAGCGCGAGCTGATCGAGCTCCGCCGCGCCTGCTTCGCCTCCGAGGACTTCCGCGAGGGGGTCCGCGCATTTGCCGAAAAGCGCCCGCCCGAGTGGCGCGGGCGCTGATCCGCGCCAGGCATCGCTGGGTCCCCGGCGGGGTCCGACGCGCGCAAAACCCCGGTCCGTCCGGCCTTCCGCTTACGCTGACAGCCCAGATGCCGCCACTTTCAACGCGTCTGGGGAGCGCCACATGATCGAGATCGAGGCCCGCCTGAGCGAGCTCAAGGCGCTCGGCCTGCATCGCCGCACACGCCTGGTCAGCGGCCCCCAGGGACCGCACGTGGTGCTCGACGGAAAGCCCGTGTTGCTGCTCTGCTCCAACAACTACCTCGGGCTCGCGGACCATCCGCGGGTGCGCGAGGCCGCGGCACAGGCCGCGATGCGCTGGGGCGTCGGCGCCGGCGCAACCCGGCTGGTGTCGGGCACGATGACCGTCCACCGGCGGCTCGAGGAGCGCCTGGCCGCGTTCAAGCGCCGGCAGAGCGCGCTGCTGTTCGGATCGGGCTTTCTAGCCAACGCGGGTGTGATCGCCGCGCTCGCCCGGCCGGGCGACGTGGTCTTCTCCGACGAGCTCAACCACGCATCGCTGATCGACGGCTGCCGGCTGTCGCGCGCGGAGGTGTTCGTCTATGACCACTGCGACACCGAGCACCTGGCGTGGGGACTCGCGCAAACGCAGGGCCGCGGCGCGCTGATCGTCACCGACGCCGTGTTCTCGATGGACGGCGACGTGGCGCCGCTCGAGGAGATCGTCGAATTGGCCCAGCGCCACCGGGTGCGGCTGATGGTCGACGAGGCCCACGCGACCGGGACACTCGGGCCCGGCGGCGCCGGAGCGCTCGCCGAGGTCGGGGTCGAGGATCAGGTCGACGTGATCGTCGGGACGCTCGGCAAGGCGCTCGGCTCCTACGGCGCATTCGTCGCCGGTGATCGGGTGATGACCCAGTACTTGCTGAACGCCGCGCGCACGTTCATCTTCTCGACCGCGCCGCCACCGCCCGCGATGGCCGGCGCGCTGGCCGCGCTCGAGTTGCTCGAGGAGCGGCCGCGCCTGGTCGCCAAGCTGAACGCGAACGCGGACGCGTTCCGCGATGCCCTCGACGCCGAGGGGTTCGACGTCGGTGGCTCGCGCACGCAGATCGTGCCGCTCGTCGTCGGCGAGCCCGAGGTGGCGATCAAGCTGTGCGACGCGGCGCTCGGGCGCGGCGTATTCGTGCAGGCGATCACGCCGCCGACCGTCCCGCCGATGACCTCGCGGCTGCGCCTCGCGGTGATGGCCTCCCACCGCGCCGAGGAACTCGCCGCGGCCGCGCGCGTGCTCGCGCAGGCCGCTCGAGCCGTCGGATTCGACCCGCAGGCCACGCACGTGTTCGAAGAGGAGGAGTTCGAGGCGGTCGAGGCGGAACCGGTCGCCCCATACGAGGACGCCCGCCCCGCTCTATACGACGACGAGCGCGCCGCCCCGTTCGATCACGAGCGAATCGCGCGCGCCGCCTAGCGCGGGCAAGGCCGCGTCGGATCGGCTGAGTGCGGCCGCCTGGGCGGGGTTAGTCGTCGTAGGGCTCGAAGTCCCGCTTGCGCGCGCCGCAAACGGGACAGAACCATGTCTCGGGAATGTCCTCGAACGCCGTCCCAGCGGGGATCCCCCCGTCGGGATCTCCCTCGGCAGGGTCATAGATGAAGCCGCACGATCCGCAGATCCACTTCACTCAAGGACAGGCTAACGGTGAGTCGGGGAGAATGCGGCTATGGGCAGCGACCGACCGGGCCCCGGAGAGGAGCTGAACCTCGGCGAGCGCACGGAGCCGCGGCCCGCCGGGACCGTGATCGTGCTGCGCGGCGGGTCGAGCTCGCTCGAGGTGCTGCTCGTCCAGCGCAACCCCAACGCCCGGTTCATGGGGGGCGCGTGGGTGTTTCCCGGCGGGGCGGTCGACCGCAAAGAGGGCCACGGCGACGGCGCGCTCCGCGCCGCGGCGATCCGCGAGCTCGAGGAGGAGGCCGGGATATCGGTCGGCGATCCCGCCTCGCTCGTCGCGTTCTCGCGCTGGATCACCCCGCCTGAGGTCAAGATCCGCTTCGACACGTGGTTCTTCCTGGCGCCGATGCCCGACGGGGCGGTGGCGCGGGTCGACGGCAGCGAGGTCGTCGACGCCCGCTGGTACACGCCCGCGGCCGCGCTCCAGGCGCGCACGCGCGGTGAGCTGTTCCTCGTGTTCCCCACGATCAAGCACCTCGAGCAGCTGTCGGCGTTCGAGTCCGCCGACGCCCTGCTGGCCCACGCCCACGGCCGCCAGGTCCTGCCCGTGGAGCCGCGCGTGATCGGCCAGGGCGAGACGGCCCGGATCGTGCTTCCGGGCGAGCCGGGTTACTCTGGCTGAGACCTCGTGACGGCATCTCTCCCATCCGACGTCCAGGCGGTGTTCGACCGCTTCATCACCACCGAGCTGACCACGGTCGACAGCGCCGGCCAGCCGATCACCTGGCCGGTGACGCCCTACTACCGCCCGGGCGATCCGTGCATCGACGTCACGACCGGCCTCGGTTACCCGAAGAAGGCCAACGACGCGCGCGCCAACCCGTTCGTCTCGCTGCTGTTCTCAGACCCGACCGGAAGCGGCCTCGACACGCCGCCGGTCGTGCTCGTCCAGGGGTCGGCCGAGGTCGACGACCACGACCTCGAGGCCAACCGCCGGCGTTACTCACGCGAGATGGTCGAGAAGCTGCCCGGGCTGGCGCGGTGGGATCCCCCGGATCAGTTCAAGCGCTTCCTCTGCTGGTACTACACGCGCATCTACATCCACGTGAGGCCCGAGCGGATTTACGTGTGGAGGAGAGAAGGGGAGCCGGAGCTGTACGACGCCCACATGGAGGAGGTCCGCTCAGGTCACTCCGAGGAGCCCGAGCGGTTCCACGCCTCCCCCGAGGGCGGCGCGAGCGCCTGGCATCCCCGGATCAGGCAGCTCGGCGCCAACCACCGGACCGCCGTCCTGTCGTTCGTCTCGCCCGACGGCTTCCCGTTCGCGATGCGCGTGCCGGTCCAGGCCGACGAGGCCAACCGCTGGGTCCGGATCGACGCGCCGCCGCTGGGCGCGCCACTCCAACCCGGTCTCGCCTGCCTGACCGCCCACGCCCACGAGCCCGGGCTCACGTGGATGGAGAACTTCCAGGTCCGGGGCGACCTGGTCGAGCGCGAGGACCACTGGACGCTCGTCCCGCACAAGGTCGTCGGCGGGATCGAGGCGCCGGCGTCCCGCATCGACATGCTGCGTGCGAACGCCGGCAAGGCGATGCGCTTCCGCCGGACCGCCAAGCGCGAGCTGGCTCGCCGGCAGTAGCGGTTTTCTGGGTCTCGCTTCGGAATCCGGCTCAGGAGCGGTCGTCCCGGGGACGGATCGCGGCTCCCGGATCATGCGTAACACGCCATTCGAGGCGGTTTCGTCTGACCATGGCCTACTAGGCACATGGGGCATGCGCGAGAGGCCACGGTCACGGGACTCGAGCTCGAGTGGCAGGTTATGCATGATCGGCGAGCCGCCTCGCGCCGACCGCCCAGCCCCGGCCCCTCTCCAGGTGCCCGCCGTTCAAAAACCCGATCTGCCCACGACCACCGCGGGATCAGCGACCACCCCGGCCGGGCAAGGATGCCCGGCCGCACCGGCCCCATGGACGCCGAGCGGAGCGAGGCCCCAAAACCCCGTTAGGTCCTCGACTCCTCGTACGAGATCACGTGCATGACCGCGTTGATCAGCGCGAGGTGCGTGAACGCCTGCGGATAGTTGCCCAGGTGGCGCCCGGTGCGGGCCTCGAGCTCCTCCGCGTACAGACCGAGCGGCGACGCGTGCGCGATCAGCTTCTCGCACAGCTCGCGGGCACGGTCGGTCTCGCCGATCTCACTGAGCGCCGAGACCAGCCAGAACGAGCAGATCAGAAACGTGCCCTCCTCCCCGCTCAGGCCGTCGTCGGTCTCGGCAACCCGGTAGCGCAGGACGAAACCGCTCTCCTGGAGCTCTGACTCGATCGCGATCACCGTCGTTGTTACGCGCTCGTCGTCGGCGGGCAGGAACCGCACGAGCGGGATCAGCAGCGTCGAGGCGTCAAGCGCGTCTGTCTCGTAGTGCTGGCGAAACACGCCGCGCTCGGACACCCCGCGGCTGAGGATGTCGTCGCGGATCTCCTCGGCGGCCGCGCGCCACTCAGACGCAAGCTCGGCCTCTCCCTCGAGCTCGGCCAGCCGCGCGCCCCGATCCGCCGCGACCCAGCACATGAGCTTCGACGAGACGTAGTGCTTGGGCTCGCCGCGCGCCTCCCAGATGCCCTGATCGGGCTGGCGCCAGACGTCAAGCGCACAGCGGACCTGGTCCTGGAGGACCGGCCACAGTCGCTGTGGGATGTGGCCGCCAGCGCGCGTGTGCAGGTACACCGAATCGAGCACGGCGCCGTATACGTCATTCTGGCGCTGCTTGTAGGCGCCGTTTCCAATCCTGACAGGCGAGGCGCCCTCGTAACCCTTGAGGTGGGACAGCACCTGCTCGTCGAGGTCGCGCTCGCCGCCGAGGCCATACATGATCTGGAGAGCGCCGTCCCCATTGCGCCCAAGGTCGGCGACGAACTGCATGAAGTCGTCGGCCTCCCAGTCGAGGCCGATCGCGTGGAGCCCCCACAGCGTGAACGTCGCGTCGCGCATCCAGCAGTACCGGTAGTCCCAGTTGCGCTCGCCACCCGGCGTCTCAGGGAGCGACGTGGTGGCGGCGGCCACCGTCGAGCCGGTCGGCGCGTACGTCAGGCCCTTCAGCGTCAGCGCCGAGCGCTGCAGGTGCTGGCGCCACCGATGGTCCGGGAAGCGACCGCCGGCGAGCCAGTCGCGCCAAAAGTGGAACGTCGTCTGGAGGCGCTGTTTGGCGTTGGCACAGTGGTCGGGCCCATTCAGGCCGTGCCGCCACCCGAGCGCGACGAACCGCTCCTCTCCCTCGGTCAGCGTGTGCCGGGCGCGCGCCCGATTGCCCTCGATCCCGATGCGCAAGTCGCTGATCAGTCTCAGCACGGTCTCCCCGTCGCTCGCCTCCGCAGCCGACCAGTCCTCCTCGACCATCTCCCACCGCGCCGGCGTGCGCCCGTAGTCGAACATCGGCTCGCACACGGCCTCGACCTGAACCGTGCCCTGAATGCACTCGATGTGGCGGATCATCATGTGATCGGCGTCGTGGTCGGTCGGCGGCCGCGTGTGCGACGTCTCGTCGGCGTGGTCGTCGTGCCAGGGCCCGATCGTCAGCCCGTCGTGGACCACGATCCAGCCCGACGGCGTCATCCATGTCGTCTCGATGATCATCGTGCCTGGCACGTAGCGGACCGACAGCGGCACGAGGGTCCCATACGGACCCACGCGAAACGAGCCCGCGCGCCGGTCGAGCAACGTTCCGAAGATGCTCGGCGAGTCGAACCGCGGGATGCACATCCACTCGATGCTCCCGTCCGGCGCCAGCAGCGCGCCGGTGTGGCAATCGGACAGGAAGCCATAGTCGGCGATCGGCGGGAACGGCGAGCCGCCGCTCAGCGGCAGGTCATGGGGCGGGATTGGAATGCTGGGGCTCACGTGCCGGGCGGAGCGTACCCAGCGGGGCCCGCCGGCACTGCACCCCGCATGTCACTCGCCCACCCGTGGCCACGCGCGCAGCCGGTAGGCTGTGCTCGAGCGAAGGAGGGAGGTTTCGAAGTGTCCGAGGAGACGACACGTAGCGACGGCACGCGGCGTTCGAGCAGCGCTGAGGCCGCGGCGACCCGCTGGCACCAGACCCACCCTGATCAGGAACTCGATCACGTTCCGCCCTCCAGGGTCCCGGAGGACGACGAGGTCGTGCCGAACCGCCATTCGGCCAGCGCCGAGGCGGCCGCGCTCCGGTGGCACGAGCGCCACTTCGACGAGGACTACTGACCGCCGGCTAGCGGTTCACTCAGCCGCCGCCGTAGGTGACGACCAGGTCGGTGAGCACACCGACGAGGAAGCCCGCGGACACCATCAGCAGCCCGAGCTCCCGGTAGCCGTAGCGGCGCATCCCGTTCCAGATCTCCCCGATCACGTACAGGATCGCGCCGCCGGCGCAGGCGTAGAACGCGAGCTCGAGCGGGTCGCTGGTCACCGCGTAGCCGACGATCGAGCCGAGGAACGTGGGGCCGCCTCCGATCAGCCCCGCGAGCCCGATCCAGCGCCACGACGGCCTGACGTCCCCGAGCGGTCCGACGATCCCGAACCCCTCGGTCGCGTTGTGCAGCGCGAACCCGATGATCAGCACGGTGGCGAGGCTGATCGCGCCGGCGCGCGCGGACACGCCGATCGCGAGGCCCTCGGCGAAGTTGTGCACGCCGATCGCCGCCGCGATCGTGAGACCGACCCGAAGCGCTCGCCGCCGGGCGGCGTCCATTTCGAGCGCGAGCGCATCGGGCTCGGCGCCGCCGATCGCGGCGGCCTCGGCGCCACCGGCGATTGGGGGCTTGGGCACCGCGGCGGGGCGCATCCGGCGCTCGATCATCGCCAGCCCGGCGCTGCCCGCGGCGAACCCGACGGCGAGCAGGAACACCAACCAGACCACGTAGGCGAGCGTCCCCCGATCGTCCTTGAACGCCGTGAGCGCGTGGTCGACGAGCTCGATCCCGTTCGACATGACGTCGACGAAGATGAACGCGAGCACGCCGACCGAGAACATCGCGAGCGCCACCCGAGTCCGGTTGTTCAGCAGCTGCAGGCGCCCTACGGGTAGGCCGAGGAAAATCGTGAATCCGGCGAGGGCGCCGAGGGCAACGGTCTGAGCAAACGACATTGGACCTCGTTTTGGATTAGGCCCCCCTAATCACATCGCGCAGCGTACCAAATTAGGGCACCCTAAGCCGAAGCGTTGTGGTCGGAGATCGGACACGCCGCGTCTCAGCGGCGCCCGCTTACGTATCCGAGTTGAAGTCCGGCAGCCCCAGCGACTGGAGCCAATGGTTCACGGTGATGTTGAGCTGCGTGAACTCCCCGGTCCAGATCAGGACGCCCATCCCGATCAGCACGACACCGCCGGCGGTGATCACGACCGCATAGTGGCGGCGGACCACGCCGAGCGCCGACGTCACGGTCCCGAACGCGAGCCCGGTGACCAGGAATGGAACGGCGAGACCGGCGCAGTAGACCGCGAGCAGGAACGCGCCGCGAGCCGCCGATCCGGACAGTCCCGCGGCGGTGATGATTGCCCCGAGCGTCGGGCCGGTGCAAGGCGTCCAGGCGAGCGCAAACGCGGCTCCGGTCAGGACGGGGCCGCCGCGCCCCGCCCGGGCCATCAGGCCGCCCACGTGCCATTGGCGCGAGAAGCGGGGCACGAACGGCGCCAGCACGAACAGGACCCCCATAACGATGATCACGGCTCCCGACACCTTGAGCGCGGCCGGACCGGTCAACGCCCCGTGGAGCGCCTGCTGCCCGAGCAGCCCGAGCCCGATGAAGATCACCGAAAAGCTCGCTACGAACGCGAGGCTGGGGCCGATCACGCGGCTCGCGCGTATCTCGGCCGGAGCAACGCCGGCCACCGCTGAGATGTAGCCAGGCACCAGCGGTAGCACGCACGGCGACAGGAACGAAATCAAGCCGGCGCCGAACGCGACAGGAATTGCAATCCCGGAGGCAGGGTCCATCGTGCCCTGCTGAGAGTATCGCCGCGGCAAAGCACCCGGATTTCCGAAACCTTCCTCCGGCCCAGGCGTTAGAGTGGTCGGTTACTGCACGTGGAAGCTTCCGCCCTCCCAGCACCGGCTGCTGTAGCCCGGACTCGGACTTCGATCGGGGCGCCACTTCTTCGTCTCCGTTCCGACGAGCAGCTGGTCGCGCTGTTCCGTGCCGGTCATGACGACGCCTTCAGGGTCATCCACGACCGCTACCGGCAGCGGCTGTTCGCATACACGCGGCAGATGCTCCCGCATCGCCAGGATGCCGAGGACGCCCTCCAGGACATCTTCGTCCGCGCCTATTCAGGCCTGCGGGCCAACCATCGCGAGCTCGCGCTGCGCGCGTGGCTCTACCGGGTCGCGCACAACCGGTGCATCGACGAGCTGCGCCGGCCGTCCCCGCCACCGCCCGAGGTGATGGAGCTCCTGCGCGCGCCGGCCAGCGACCCGATCGCGGAGGCCGACCGGCGCGAGTCGCTGCGGCGCTTGATCGCGGACGTCCGCCGGCTCCCCGAGCAGCAGCGTTCGGCCCTGCTCATGCGCGAGCTCGGCGGTATGTCCTACGCCGACATGGCAAGCGCGCTCGGCGTCACGATCCCAGCCGTGAAGTCGCTGCTCGTACGCGCGAGGCTCGCGCTCGGGCAGGCAATCGCGGCCCGCGATACGGCCTGCTCCGAGATCCGCAACGAGTTGATGCTGTCCCACGACCGCGGGCGGCGGCCGAACGCCACAGCGCGCCGGCACATGCGCGACTGCGCAGGCTGCCGGGAGTTCCGCCACGATCTGCGCGGCGTGAGCCGGCGATTCGCCGCGATCGTCCCGACGCTCGGGCCGCTCGGCGTGCTCGCCAACGCCCTCGGCGTCGGTGGCGCCGGGGGTGGCGCGGCCGGCGGCGCGGTCGCCGCCGGCGCGGGGGGCGCCGCGGGCACAGGATCGGCGGCCATCGGGGTGGGAGCGATGGGCGCCGGAGCCACCCACGTCGCGACGCTGCTCGCCGCCGCGGTGGTCACCGCCGGCGGAGCGGTCGAGCTCCAGCACACGATCACGGTCCCCCCGACCCATCACCATCATCACGCGCGGGCCGCCCTGATCTCGCCTTCCCATCACGTGACACCGCGCTCCGCCCGGCAGCTGACCGCGGCCAACGTCAACCCGCCCGAGGAAGCCGCGCCGACCGTGATCGCCCCGCCCGTGCACGCGCAGGTCCTCCAGAGCGCGCCGACTACACCGGCGGTGGCCACCCCCGCCCAGACGACGGTGACGACCTCGACGACCACGGTCGCGATCCCCTCCAAGACGGGCGCACCGGCGACCGGAGGCTCATCGACGATGATTGCCGGCGGTGGCGCGACGCCCGACGGCTCGGGGACCAAGGTCACGAGCACGAGCAACACGTCGTCCTCGACGGGGAGCTCCGCCACGCCGTCGACGACCTCCACGACGGCGACCGGTCGGACCACGGGCACGTCGGGCTCCAGCACCAGCTCGAGCTCGGGCTCGACGAATTCGGATGGCTCGACGACGTCGAGCACAACCGGCGGCAGCTCGCAGGGCACGACGAGCGGAACGAGCACGACGCCGGCGAGCACGCTGGGCGAGTCGCCTCCGCCCGCACCGTGAGCGGGCCGGAGCGGATCGTCCCGGCAGCTCACAGGCGGATCCGGTCATAGACAGCTACCTCGAGCCGCTCGACCACGAGGACGTGGTCGTTCGCCGCGGGCAGCGTTCCGGTCTGTACACGTTCGTCGCCGTGCACTCCACGGTTCGCGGCCCGTCGCTCGGCGGGTGCCGGATGTGGGGCTACGCGGACGCGCGCCAGGCGCTCAGGGACGCGCTCAGGCTGTCGCGGGCGATGACCTACAAGTCCGCCGTCGCCGACCTTCCCCTAGGGGGCGGCAAGGGCGTGATCATGACCCCGCCCGCCGGCGGCCTCTCATCCGATCGCCGAACCGCGGCGCTGCTCGACTTCGCCGACACGGTCGAGTCGCTCGGCGGCCGCTACATCAGCGCCGAGGACGTCGGCACCTCCAGCCGCGACATGCGGGTGCTCGCCCAGCGCACCGCATACGTCGCAGGGCTTCCACGCGGCCAGGGCGGGTCGGGCGATCCCAGTCCGTACACGGCACTGGGCGTCGAGGCCGCGATTCGCGCGTGCTGCGAGCGCGTGTTCTCGTCGAGCTCGCTCAAGGAGCGGACGGTCGCCGTGATCGGGCTCGGCCACGTCGGACTCAGAGTCGCCAAGCGCTGCGCCAGGGCCGGCGCCCGTCTCGTCGTCAGCGACATCGACGAGAGCAAGCGCCGGTTCGCCGGCGAGCTCGACGCCGGCTGGACCACGCCGGCGGAAGCGCTCGAGCTCGATGTGGATGTCGTCGCCCCATGCGCGCTCGGCGGCGTCCTCGACCACACCACGGTGCCGCGGCTGAGCTGCCGTATCGTCGCCGGCGCCGCCAACAATCAGCTCGCGAACGAGTCGGTGGCCGAGCTGCTCGCGGCCCGTCAGATCCTGTGGGCGCCCGACTTCGTCACCAACGCCGGCGGCCTGATCAACATCGCCGAGGAGCAGAACGGCTACAACCCGGCCACTGCCCGCCGTCGTGTCCGCCGGATCGGCGACACGCTGAGCCAGATCTTCGACGAGGCGCAGGCGACCGACGCCACGCCGCTGACGGCCGCACTCGCGATCGCCCGCAAGCGCCTCGTGGTCAGCGTCTAGGTCCCCGGCTCAGACGCCGGCGTGACCGCTGAGGTCGATCGCGGGACGCTCGACGCCCGCGGGAAGCCGCCCTTCGTCTGAGAGCTTGTCGAGATGGGCCGCGAGCGTCACCACCGCGGCCGGCCGGAGCCCAGCCGGCACGTCGGCCCAGACGTCGTCGAGCAAATCGCTCGTCGATCGCTTGCCGGCGTCGAGCGCCTGGATAAGCCGGTTTTCGCGGTCGAGGCGATGGGAGATGTACTCGTCGATCTTCGCCTTCGGATCGAACACGGGCGGGCCGTGCCCGGGAAGGAGGACGGTCAGCGGGCGCTCGCGCAGCCGAGCCAGCGCCTCCAGATACGCGGCCAGCGCGCCCGGATCGGGCGCGACGAACACGCTTCCCTCGCCGAGCACGGCGTCGCCCGTCAGCGCCACGTCGCCGTCGCTGGTGATGTACGCAAGGTGATCGGTGGCGTGCCCGGGGGTTGCGACCACCTCGAACGGGCCAAATGCGCCTCCTTCGGTAAGAGGCACATCCGGGTTCCCGCCGGCCGCGGCCAGCGGCGCGTCGGGGAAGCGGGCGCGGATCGCGGGGACCGCCTCGGTGTGATCGGGGTGGTGGTGGGTGAGCGCGATGCCGCCGAGACCTCCCCGCTGTTCGAGTTCGGCGATCAGCGCGGTCGTGTGGTCCTCGAGATTCGGCCCGGGGTCGACCAGCCACGCCGGGTCGCGGCCAACGATCCACGAGTTCGTCCCGGTCAGCGTGAACGGCCCCGGGTTGGCGGCGCGGATTCCGATGAGGTCGCGGCCGGGGACCTCGATGCGCGTCATCGGAGGAGCATGACAGGCCTATTCGGCGTGCAGCGCGGGTCCGGTGCGGGTCTTGGCAGACCAGCTTGCGGGGAGCGTTCGTGCGGGAAATCATCGGCGCCGCGCGCGAGTCTGTCGTCGGGCGAGGGAATGATCTTGTCCTCACTCCTACGGCGGATCCGATGCCTGGGTGGCGTACGCCGTCGGGTCGACGTAGTCCATCCGTCCAGGCCGCGAGGGGCGGCGCCCCGTCGCGGGTATCCCTGGAGTGACAGGAAGTTACACGCAGGGTTTCAGTGGCAGGGTGACTGGGAGTGACCGCGGTGCGCTATTCGACGCGCTGCTGTGGTGAACTCAGTCGACCGGTTGGAGGCGGCCGTGAGGTTGGAAATCGTTGTGCCGTTGGTGGTCTGCGTCTGGGCCGCCGTGCTGCTCCTCGCGATCTCCCTCTGCCGCGCCGCGAAGCGCGGCGACGATGCGATGCGTGCCCTCCTGACGAGCTCGCAACCCGCGGGTGGCGACGACGAGACCAGGCGCTCGTCGTCGCCCTCGCCAGCGCCCTCGCCGGCGCTCCCCGTGTCGCCGTCGCCCGCAGCATCGCCCGAGCGGCCGCTCCGCACGCTCGACCTCGAGCAAGCGGCGAGGGTGCTCGACGTGAGCCCGGAGACCTTGTTGACGTGGGAGCGACGCTTCGGCTTCCCGTCATCGACTCCAGCGGAGCCGCGCTACAGCCAATCCGAGGTGCTCGCCCTCCGCGACAGCCTCGACGACGGGGCATCGATCGCCTCGGCGGTCGCGATGGCGCGCGAGCGGATCAAGGGCCGGCGCGCGCCCGTGCCCGGCGGTCTGTTTGACCACCACCGCGACGGCGGGTTCGCCTCGTAGCGCTAGGACTCGCCAACCACGAAGTACCTGAGGGAGACCTGATCCGGACCCTAGCGAGACCGCCCCACTACCCCTCGACGGCTGCGAAGTGTGCAGGGTGTCAGTCGTTTTCCCATGCTGGGGGATGCTCGGGGTCGTGTCCCCACTGCTCTCGGCGCCACTCCGCCTTGATGTATCGCTTGGCTTGGTCGGCGTCTTCCTCGAACGCCTTCATGGCGCGCTCCATCTCCCGTTCTTCGGCGGTCATCGCTCCCAACGTCTTACGTATCGCGAACTCCGTGCGGATCTCCTCGTCGGCACGGCGGGCTGCGTCTTCGCGCTCTGGCATTGATGAATCATCGCGCGAATTCATCACCTGGCATCCGTGGCTTTCCACGTAACGCCTTGTACGACGCACGGATGGCCGAAGGGATTGGCTAGTCGGCCACGCTCCATAGAGCGGGCGGCGGAAGTCACTTAGACGGTAAGTGAAGGTGATCGTACGTCGCCCCGTACCCTTGCCACAGGAACGGTGGTTCGGTGCCGGGCGCGGAGTCGGTGACGGGAGGTGACGGGCCTGCGACCGCTCGTGGTTGACGAGGGTTATCCGTCGATCGCACCCGCGGCAGAGAACCGCGCTTTGATCTCGGGGAATGCTCCACCGGTGCAGATGCGGACCGTTCACGGCGATCAGTTTTTGTAGCGACAGGCATATGTCGACCCTAGGCAGCGGCGCGGGTGAGCGCATCCGGAATAGCTGGTCGTCCCGGTCCGTAGAAACCGCCTATATGTCGAGTCGCGCGTGCGCGCTACGCCGTGCCTGACGCGGCACCGGCGCCGCGCGTATCTCGCGCGAGCACCGATACGCTCAGTGCGATACGAAAAAGGGGAAATCACCGTGATCTTGATCGCATACGACGGTTCGGCTGACGCGCAGGCGGCGATCGATCGTGCCGGGAAGCTTATGAAAGGCGAGCCGGCCACGATTCTGACCGTGTGGGAGCGGCTCATCGACGTCGTGGCGCGGACTGGCTCCGGCCTGGCAGCCAGCGACATCGACTTCGACACACTCGACCGTTCCTCTGAGGATCAAGCGCGTGAGCGGGCCGAGGAAGGTGCCGAACGCGCGCGACGCGCGGGTCTGAAGCCGCAGGCCCGCATCGGCACTCGCGAGCACTCGATCGCGGCCACGATCCTGGCCGAGGCCGACGCCGTGGACGCGAGCGCGATCGTGATGGGCAGTCGAGGCCTGACCGGCCTCAAGTCGCTGCTGCTGGGAAGCGTCTCACACGGAGTGCTCCAGCACGCGGACCGACCGGTGCTCGTGGTGCCCTCGCCGGCGGTCGCCTCCGGGCGCGCGGCGCACCGGCCGTAGCGACCGGCTCGCATCGCGGAGGCGTCAGTCCTCGCCCGCGGCGAGCACGCTGATGACG
>CAWJXO010000024.1:0-11097 GCA_963846765.1 uncultured Solirubrobacterales bacterium | reverse complement strand
ACCTCGGCCGCGGCGCCGGTGGTGCAGACGGTCGCGAAGACCGCGGCTCCGGTGGTGCAGACGGTGGCGAACGCCGCGGCACCGGTGGTGCAGACGGTGGCGACGACCGCGGCGCCGGTGACGAAGGCTCTGGCCCCGATCACGCAGACGGTGGCGAACGCGGCGGCCCCGGTGGCGCAGACGGTGGCGACCGCGGTAGCGCCGGTCGCGACTGCAGTCGCCCCACTGACTCGGTCGATCGAGGGTGCTCCGGCGGCTCCGTCGATGACCGCGCCGGCCCGCAGCACGGTTGCGCCGCGGCCAACCGGCACCAACTCGCAGACGCACGCGCCGGCGGCGAGCGTCGCCCAGGACGTCGCGGCGTCGCCTCACCCCGTCGCGACCACGGACCAGGCTGTCGCGACACCCGATCGCGGTGCCCCGGCCCCGGTCCAACATTCCGCGATCGTCGCACGGCCGACCGCGAGGCCTAGGATTCACACCGCGATACCGACCCCGCATCGGGCGACACGCTTCAGCGCCGGCGCGGCACGGTCGCACGCAGCCGAACGTACGCGGAGCCGAGGAGCTCAGCATTTCTCCCCGCTCGCGACAGGGCAAGCGGCCGACTCCCAGGCCCCACGCGGACACGCCGCATCGACGGGCGCTCGCGACCGTAAGCCGGCCCGTCCCACGGCGCCGATTCCGACCGGCGCGGCGCCCGGTAACGGTGGCGAGGGTGCCACCGGTGGCGCCGCCGGCGGGTTCTCGGGCGCGGCGGAGAGCCATTCACAGACCGTTGTGTACGTCCCGGGCGTAACGCTCGCCCTGCGGACGTTTGCGCGCGATCGCGCGCCGGAGCCGTTTGTGCTCCTGCTAGAGCGGCCTGGCTGAGACCGAGTCGGTCTCCCAGGTAGGTGCAGCCGGGCGTCGCGCCCGGGTGTATTGGTCTCCAGCAAGGAGGAAACGACTCATGTCACGCTCACTTCGGGCGTTGGCTGAGACCAGGCGGCGTGGCGAATCGGTCCGCGGCGCTTGGGAGCGGCGTCGGTTCGACGGGCAGTTGCCCCTTGAGCGACGGCTCCTGCTCGGTGCAGTCTCGGCCGCGAAATACACAGTGATATTGCTGGCGGCGGGCACTCTCGTGATGGCCGCCGAGCCGGCCCTAGCCGCGGCCGCGACCCGGCACGCGGAGCCGACGCATCCGTCCGCGGTGCCCGTTCGCTCAGCCGACACGACCGTGCTGGCGTTCGGGAGCGGGTACGGCGGCGGTCCGACCGCAGTCGCTGTACGACGCCTGCAGGGCCGTCTAAACAGCATCGGCGACTCTCCCGGGCCAATCGACGGGCGTTACGGTCCGAGGACCGAGCGTGCCGTCGAGCGGTTCCAGAGCGCTCACGGACTGCGCGTGGACGGGATTGCGGGCCCAATCACGCAAGCAACGTTGCGCACGCCGGCGAGCGTGTTCTTCCCCGGGGCGGGCTACGCAGGACCCGCGTCAAACGGTGTCCGCGGCCTCCAGCGGCAGCTTCGCGCGGACGGGTACTCACCCGGACCGATCGATGGTCGCTACGGACCGCGGACCACAAACGCGATGCGCCGCTTTCAGGCGGCCCACGGCCTGCATGTCGACGGGGTCGCCGGCACGCGGACCTTCCGCGAGCTGAAGCTCGTGTCGGCCCCGTCGCGGCCGAGCACGCACCCCACGACACCTAAACGGCGCAAGACGGTGTCGCCCCCGAAGCCCCGGCAGACGATCCAACCGAAGCCCCGGCAGGCGATCCATCCGAAGCCGTCGCAGCCGAGCACGCGCCAAGCCGCCCGACCCAAGACGAGCTCGTGGCCGGTGGTGCTCGTGCTCGCGGGTCTGATCGTGCTCGCGGCACTCGCGGGTGGCGTCTGGCTCATCGATCGACGGCGACGCGGATTGACGGCAGCCGAGCCGTCCCCGGAAGAAAGGCCTGCCGAGGTCGAGCAGTCCGAGAACGCGAAGCCTTCGCTGGAGCTGGGAGCGAGCCTGCTCGAACAAGGGGACATGGCGGGCGCGGAGCGCGCCTACCGAGCCGCGGATGAGCGCGGTGACGCGGTAGGCGCGTCCAACCTCGGCGTGCTGCTCGAGAACCGAGGTGACCTCACTGGCGCCGAGGCCGCATACCGGCGCGCGGACGCGAGGGGGAGCGCCGACGGAGCATTCAACCTCGGCGCGCTGCTCGAACAGCGAGGCGACCTGGTAAACGCCCTCGTGGCCTACGAGCGCGCCGACGCGCGCGGGGACAGGGCCGCGGCGTTGAACCTCGGAATACTGCTCGAGCGCCGGGCCGATTATCACCGGGCACTCGCGGCGTACCAGCGGGCCGAGCATTCAGATCAGTCGGACGTCGTGGAGGTCGCGAGGTCGCGGGCCCAAGCGCTGGCGCTCGGCTTGAGCCTGGACACAGGAGGTGGTGGGCGATGAACCGATTGGCGGCGGCATCGGCGCTGCCGGGGGTCGATGCGGGGCGCGGCCTGCGCGTGTTGATCGCGGACGCCGACGGGCTCGCTCGCAGCATGATGCGGTTCGCGCTGAGCAACAGCGAGCGGATCGCCGCGGTACACGCGGCCGGGAACGCTCGCGAAGCGCTCGAGCTCGCGCGCTACTTCCGGCCCGGGGTCGCAATCGTCGACGCGGTCGTGCCCCCGGGAGGTGGGCTCGAACTTATTCGAGCGCTCCTGCGCGCGATCCCGGAGACGCGAGTGCTGACCCTGTCCGCGGTCAACGATCACGGCACCGTGATCGCTGCCCTGCGGGCCGGGGCCGTTGGCCACATCGGGCGGGACGTCGATCCCGAGGAACTCACGGAGTTGGTGGTCCGGGCTGCCGATGGCGAGGTGGTCGTCGCCCAATGGCTGATGCCGGCGCTGCTCGAGGCGTTGCGAGAGGTTCCCGACTCGGGTTGGCGGCCGCTGCGAAGCCGACTGACGACGCGGGAGTGGGAGATCGTCGAGTTGCTCGGGGAGGGCGCGACGACGCAGCGGATCGCCGACCGGCTGGTGCTCTCGCCGATGACGGTGTATAGCCATACCAAGAACGTCCTACGCAAGCTCGGCGTGAACTCACGACGGGACGCGGTCATCGCAGCGGAGCGGCTGCGCCGAGAGGAGGCGCTGACGCAGCACCCCGTCTAGTCACGCTCGAACATCGCCGGCGATGGGTAGAAAACTCCCCAGCCCGGTCTGAGACATCTCCTTAGCCGGGGCGCGTGCGGCCCGTCACACTCGTGCTGTCACGGAAGGGGGCTGCGCGAGCGCCGGATGGCACTGCGTGACCGCAGACTTGCTGGGGGCCGATCAGGGGGCGACAAGCTCGGGCCGGGGCGGGCACGGACGGGCCCGCCCCACCGCGCGGCAGCCGGCCGTCCTCAACCGGTCCACAGCTCGGCCACCGCGCTTCCGAGCACCGCGCCGGCGACTACGTCGCTCGGATAGTGCACCCCGAGGTACGGGCGGCTGACCCCGAACGCGCCGGCGACCAGGTACAGCAACCATGCCGGCGCCAGGCGCCGGTAAGCGCGGGCGGCCGCGAACGAGGTCGTGGCGTGGGCGCTCGGAAAGGAGAGCTGTGTGACCACCGGCGTGAGGGGCGGCAACCCGTCTACGTCGGGCCGGTGCCGGCGGACGACGAACTTGATCGCCTGGTTGATCCCGTACGAAGCGGCGACCACACGGACGCCGCGCAGCCAGGCCCGCCGGCGGGCCGCGCGGTCGGGACCGGCCGACGCCAGCGCCCCGACGAGCCCGAGCGCGAGCCAGCACGCTGCGTGCTCACCTCCGCGCGAGAACGTCGCGGCGGCGCGCTCGAGCCCGGGATTGTGGCCGCGGGTGCGCGCGAACACGAGTCCCGCCCGATCGATGTCGATCAGCCTCACGCCGGCGCACTCTACGTTGCCCAGCGAATCAGGAGCCCATGGTCGTCGCATTCGGCGAGCGGGACCCCGGGTCCGCCGACGGGATCGTGCACCGTCAACTGCATCCTCGCCTCCCCGTTCAGAGCGGGCTCCATGCTGAGCCTGACCGCACCGAGGCAGCCCTCGAGCGCGCGCTCGATCGCGTTCCATTCCTCGGAGTCGACGTACTGGCGCATGACCGAATGCCACACCACGGTCAGCTCGTCCTCGCTGCCGGCGTCGAGCGCCTCAGGCAGCCACTCGGACGCGCGCCGCGTCGCCACCGGCACGCGATCACGCTCGGCGACGTCCAGCGCCGCGCGCATTCGCTCGATCCGGTGAAGCTCGTCGGGCCAGATGTAGGAGAGGAGCGTGAGCCGGTCGTCGTCCTGAGTCGGGTCGAGCGGCGACAGATCGCAGCCCGCTCGCGCCACGATGCGAAGCGCCGACGCCGTCGCTTCGAGGTCGATCGGCGGCGGTGGCATCCACGGGTCGACGAAGCGCAGCCGCGAACCCCGGTCGCCGAGCTCGCGCCCGCCGACGACGTAGGAATAGCGGTCGGCGATCAGGTTCAGGCCGGCGCTGGCGCCGATCTCGAGCAGTCGGATCGGGCGGCGGTGGCGATCGGTCAGCCACAGGAGGCCGGCGAACAGGACCGCGGAACGGCCGGGCTCGTTGGTCTGGACGGTGCGATGGAGGCGCGCGCGGACCAGATCGAACTGCTCCTCCATCGCGGCCTCGGCGACGGGCCAGACGCCGTCGACCGGTCGCTCACCGCCGGCGCTGGGGTAGAACGCGGCGAGCGCGGGAGCGTGCCCGGCCAGGACCAGGTAGTGGAGGGCCCCCACCAGGCGCAGCTGGGGCACCGAGCCGGGAGGGGTCGAGATTCCGGCGAACAGGCGCGCCACGATCCCGCCGGCGTCGACGTCGTCGGCGGCCGACCGCATCAGGCGGATGTAGAGCGGCGAGCGCTCGGACCGCACGAGCGCGTCGGCGTGCCGGCGAAAGCGCGCGGACAGGCCGTTGCGCCCCGCCTGGGCGTCTGCGCCACCGCCATAGGGAAATTGTGGTGCCTCGCTCACGCTGGTTAGTGTCCCGGACGTGCCGCCTCGCATCACCGTCGTCGGCTCGGCCAACATCGACCACGTCGCCCGCTGCGAGCGATTGCCGCGGCCCGGCGAGACGGTCACCGATGCCGTGTTCGAGCGCCTCCCCGGCGGCAAAGGGGCCAACCAGGCGGTGGCGGCCGCGCGGCTCGGCGCGACGGTCCGGTTCGTCGGACGGATCGGCACTGACGATCTCGTACTGCGCTCCCTCGAGCGCGAGGGCATCGACACCAGCGCGGTGGCGCGCGATGACGGCGAGACCGGCGTCGCGCTGATCCTCGTCGACGCGAGCGGCGAGAACGTGATCGTGGTCGCACCCGGGGCCAACCGGCGCCTGACTCCCGCCGACGTCGAGGTCGGCGACGCCGACGCGGTCATGTGCCAGCTCGAGATCCCGCTCGAGGTGATGGCGGTGGCCGGCGCCCAGGCCCGGTTCTTCTGCCTGAACGCCGCGCCGGCGCGCGGCCGGATCGAGCTCCCAAGGGACCCTGACCTGATGATCGTCAACCGCTACGAGTACGAGCAGGTCGCCCCGTACGACGGCCTCGTGGCGCTGACGCTCGGAGCCGAGGGCGCGGTGCTGCTCGAGGGCGGACACGAGATCGCCCGCGCTACACCGCCGAAGGTCGACGCGGTCGATGGCACGGCCGCCGGCGACGCGTTCTGCGGGGCGCTAGTCGTGTCGCTGCTCGAAGGCCGGGAGCGGGGCGCCGCGCTCGAGCGGGCGTGCGTGGCCGGCGCGCTCGCGGCCGCACGTGCCGGCGCCCAGCCGTCGTTGCCGACCGCCGCCGAGGTGGACGCGCTCCTCACGGCCGGATGACGTTGGCCGGGTCGGGCCGGGGCTCGCCGCTTGCAGCGCTGTAGTCGCCAAACGGCGCGTCGCGGTTGGCGATGGCTGCGCGAACACCGGCGGTCGTAGCGCGCTCCACGAAGGCGAGCCCGTCAGGCGTGTTGCGCATCAGGCCGTCGATGATCGGGCCGAGGGTCTGGGCGGCGCGCAGTCCCATGTTCTCGTATGCCTGATTGACGACCAGCTTCATCGCCGCGAGTTGGGACAGCGGGATGCTTGCGAGCTGCTCGGCCTGCTCGGCCACCGCGGCTTCGAGCCGGTCGAACGGCACGGCGGCGTTGATCAACTCGACGTCAGCGGCCTCACGGCCGGACAAGGGCTTGCCGGTCAGCGCGTGTTCCTTGGCCTTGGTCAGCCCCAGGCGATAGAGCCACATGCCCGACAGGTAGCAGCCCCAGATGCGCGAATAGGGCGTCCCGATCTGGGCGTCCTCGGAGGCGATGATCAGGTCGGCGCACAGCGCCATGTCGCTGCCGCCCCCGACGCACCAGCCGTGGACCTGGGCGATCACGGGCTTGGGCGTCCGCCAGATGCTCATGAACTTCTGGGTCGGGCCGTACGGCGACGCGGCCCAGGCGAAGTCCTTGCCGGGGTCCCACCGACCGTCGGTGGTCACCATGTCATCCCAGTGATGGAAGCCGCCGCCGAAGTCGTAGCCGGCGCAGAACGACCGCCCCGCGCCGCGGAGCACGATCACCTTGACCTCGGGGTCGAGCGTGGCCTCGCGCACCGCCGCCTCGAACTCGTCGGGCATCGGCGGGACGATCGTGTTCAGCCGCTCGGGGCGGTTCAGCGTGATCGTCGCCACCTGACCGTCTGTGGCGTACAGCAGGGTCTCGAAGGCCAAGGTGCGCGAGGTTATCGCGTGCCGAAGCCGACCCGGTGGTCCTCGTCGTCCACCATCACGTAAATGACGCGCATGAGGTCAAGCGCCACGGTGCCGTCCTCGGCGGTCAGATCGTGCCAACCGGATGGGGAGTTGAGCGCCTGGCGGAGCTCGGTCAACGCGGCGGGCTGGACGCGCGCACTCAGGGTCTGGCCGCCGTCGAACCCGATGCTTATCTTCTGAGGCTTTTCGTCTGGCATGTCAGTGAGCCGGCTGGACGATCTCGGTAAGGACGCCGCCCATTGAGGCGGGATGAAGGAAGGCTACCTGGGAACCGCGGATGCCGGTGCGCGGGTGTTCGTCGATCAGCCTGACGCCGGCCGCTTGCAGTGCCTCGAGCGTGTCCTCGACGGACCCCACGCGGTAGGCGACGTGATGTAGCCCGGGGCCGCGCTTGGCCAGGAATTTCCCAACCGCGGTGTCCGGTCCGAGTGGCTGAAGCAGCTCGACGTGGCTGTCGCCGACGTCGAGCAGCGCCGCCTCGACGCCCTGATCCGCCACGGTCTCGCGGTGGACGAGCGGCATCCCGAGTGCATCCTGGTAGATGGCCAGCGCGGCGTCGATCGACTCAACGGCCAGGCCGACGTGGTCGACGGCGGACAGCATCGAGTGCCGGAGGATAGTCAGGCGTCGCGCAGGGGGCCTTGCCGGGCGGGGCTCGTCGCCGGCTTGACCGCGGTGGCGGCCGCGACGGACAGCTCGCCGATCCGCTGCGGCGCGGCGCGCGGGACGTCGCCCATGATCCGATCGATGTCGGGCCGCTCGAGCACCTCCTTGGTCAGCAGCGTGCCTGCGAGCTCGTCGAGTTGGACCCGGTGGCGGTCCACGATCGATTGGGCGGCGCGGTAGGCCTCGTCCGCCAGCTCGCGTACCTCGGCGTCGCGGACGCGCCGGGTGGCCTCGGCGGCGCCGTCGTCGATCGCGCGCAGCGAGCTAGAGCCCGTGCCCATCGCGTAGTCGTGGACCATCGCCCGGGCGATTTCGGCGACGCGCTTGAGGTCGTCCGAGGCGCCGGTGGTGATCGAGTTGAACACGAGCTGCTCGGCGGCGCGGCCGCCCAGCAGCATCGTCATGAAGTCGAGCAGCTCCTCGCGCGTCTTGAGGTAGCGGTCCTCCTCGGGGAGGTTCAGCGTGTAGCCGAGCGCGCGGCCGCGTGGGACGATCGAGATCCGGTGTACGCGGTCGACGCTCGGGAGCAGCTCGCCGCACAGCGCGTGGCCGGCCTCGTGGTAGGCGACGACGCGCTTCTCGTGGTCGGTGAGCGCGCGGCGCGACTGCATCCCGGCGATCACGCGCTCGAGCGCCGAGTCGAAGTCGCGCATCTCGACGCGGTCCGCTCCGCGGCGCCCGGCGAAGATCGCGGCCTCGTTGCAGATGTTTGCGAGGTCGGCGCCGGTGAGGCCGGACGTCTGGCGCGCGAGCAGCTTCAGGTCGACGCCGTCGGCGAGCGGCTTGTTGCGCGAATGGACATGGAAGATCCGCTCGCGGCCGATGACGTCGGGCGGCGAGACGAAGATCTGGCGGTCGAAGCGACCCGGACGGAGCAGCGCCGGGTCGAGCTTCTCGAGCAGGTTCGACGCGGCGATAACGACCACGTCCTTGCGCGTGGTGAAGCCGTCCATCTCGACCAGCAACTGGTTCAGAGTCTGGTCCCGCTCGCCCGAGACGTCGTGGCCGCGGTGGCCGCCGACCGCGTCGAGCTCGTCGATGAACACGATCGCCGGCGCCTTCTTGCGCGCGGCCTTGAACAGATGGCGGATGCGGGCGGCGCCGACGCCGACGAACATCTCGACGAACGAGGCGGCCGATTGGGAGAAGAACGTAGCGCCGGACTCGTGCGCGACGGCCTTGGCCAGCAGCGTCTTGCCGGTGCCGGGCGGCCCGTGGAGCAGGATCCCCTTGGGGACCTTGGCGCCGAGCTCCTGGAAGCGCTTGGGGTCACGCAGGTAGTCCACGACCTCGCGGAGCTCATCCTTGGCCTCTTCGGCGCCGGCGATGTCGGCCCATGCGATCGAGGGAGCGGAGTCGGGCTTGATCTCCTTCGGACGCGTGCGCGGCATGAACCGCATCAGTGCGAACACGGCCACGACCAGCAAGCCCATGAAGATGATCGGCAGCCACGCCTGGAGGAACGAGCTCACATCCGGGTAGCCCATGAACGTGCTGGGCGCGTGGAAGATCGGCACGAAGAGGTGGATGTTCGGTGGGCGGTGGGTCTGGCCGGTGGGGATGAGCCCGCCGGGAACGCTGGCAACCGGGATCATGGTGCAATAACGCTCATCGGCATGAGGTCGGGATCACTCAACCCTCTCCAGGCGAGGATTCGGCGAATAACGTCTTCCCACTTTCGCGCACGGCCGTCCGTCCACGCACACGACGTCGGCGGTGAAGTCGTTGTCGCCGCGGATTAGCGAGGATCCGACTCCGTAGGCGTCGACGGGGACGCCGGCGGACTCGAACTCGCGAATCCGCTCAGCGGTGAAACCCCCGCTGGCGACGATCCGCACGTCGGGATAGCCGGCCTCGTCGAGCGCACTGCGCACGTTCTCGACCAGCCGGGGATTGACCCCGACCGGCTTGAACCCGCCCATCTCCTCGAACAGCGAGCGGTCGACCAGGTCCTCGCTGGTGTCCAGGCGCACGCCCCACAGCTTCGGCCCGAGCCCGTCGGCGACCTCGATCGCGGTCCGCACCGAGTCGTTCTCGAAGTCGACGAGCACGGTGACGTTCATCTCGTCGTGGTAGCGGTCGGCGAACACCTGGGCCGCCCTGACCGTGTCGCCTCCGTAGGCGGCAATCAGCCCGTGGGGAACGGTGCCGATCCCGCGCCCGCCCCACCAGGACGCCTGCGCGTCGGTGGACACGCCGATCGCGCCGGCGACGTGCGCGCTCCAGCCGTCGCCGGTCTGGACCAGCCAGTGGTCGTGACGGGCCGGGAAGTAGAAGATCTGCTTGCCGCGAGCCGCCTCGACGACCTCGAGCACGTTGCGCATGATCAGCGACCGCCGCGCGAGCGACCCCAGGTACACGGTCTCGAGGTGGGCGAACAGGCTGTAGTCGCCCTCGATCGTCATCACGGTCTCGCGCGGGACGATCTGGTCGCCCTCGCGGAGCGCGTGGACCTCGAGCTCGTCCCAGCCGGTGATCCAGACGCCGTCGTCGTCCTCGCGTCCCGAGCACAGCTTCAGTACCGCGATCGCCTCGTCGATGCCGCCGAGGACCGACTCCTTCTTCTGGAACACCTGCATCAGGACACGCGGGTGATGGTCCTCGGCCTCGAGCAGCGATTTCGTGTAGACGAAGTACTGATCGGAGTAATAGCCCTGTCTGATCCGATCGACCGGCAGCCGGAAGATCGACGGGTCTAGCCGCGTCGAGATCTGCGTCGCCATGCGGGAAGTCTATTGCCGCACTCGCGCTCGCCAATCGATGTCCGCGGTCTTGCTCCTCAATGGCGACGGACGACGAGGGCCACACGACGGCGGGAGGTCTCGGTGGCGCCGGCCTGTTCGCTTTCAACGACCAGAAGCTCCGCGACGAGTACGGCTACGAATCAGAGCAGGCGCTGTACGTGGTCGCCAGGGAGATCATCAAGGACTACTACGGCGTCGACCCCAACTACGACTACTACGACGGATGCTCGGACGGCGGGCGCGAGGCGATGGAGATGGCCGAGCGCTACCCCGACGACTTCAACGGGATCATCGCGGGCGCGCCCGAAATCATCGCCGGGCCGCTGAACGCCGAGTTGCAGACATGGCAGTACCGGGTCAACACCGACTCGAACGGCAACGCAATCCTGACCGCCGCGCAGCTGCCGGTCCTGCATCAGACCGTGATCAACCAGTGCCAGGGCGACGACGGCGTGCCCGGCGATGGGATCATCACCGATCCGCGCAGCTGCCACCCTGACCTCACCAAGGCGGAGTGCGGCACGATCGCACCTCCGTGTCTGACGCCGGAGCAGATACAGGTCGCGGAGAAGATCTACCAAGGGCCCGTCGATCCGCAGAGTCGACGGCTCTATCCGGGTGGCCTGCCGTACGGCTCAGAGCTCTCCTGGACGTTCTTCGTGGTGCCGGTCGCGCCCGGCCCCAGCACGAACGCACTCGTGTACTCGGGACTGTCGCAGCCCTATCTGCGCTACCAGCTGCTACGTCCGGGGCAGCTCGGCGCCGATCCTAGCCGCGAGCTTCCACCCGGTGCAGTCGCCGGATGCGAAGCAATACACCGACTGGATCGGCAACTACCTGTTCTACCAGCCGATCGGGCAGGGCGGACGCGACCAGGGGTTCGCTCGCAGGGGCTGACGCTCCGCTTGTGGCGCGCGGGCTGACTCAGCCGAGCAGCTCG
>CAWJXO010000023.1:0-10117 GCA_963846765.1 uncultured Solirubrobacterales bacterium | reverse complement strand
GACGGTCGCGGGTTCCCTAACCTTCGCCGGGTGGTGGCCGAGTACTCCAACTACTTCCGCCCGAAAGGGCTCGACGGGATCGAGGCGCTCCACGCCCGATTCGTCCGGCACGCCTACCGGCCCCATTCGCATCCGACCTGGACGGTGGCGGTGGTGCAGCGCGGAGCCGCCCGGTTCGAGCTCGACACCACCCAGCAGCGCGCCGGCGAGGGTGAGTTGTTCGTGCTTGAGCCCGAGGCCGTCCACACCGGCATGGCCGCGGTCCCCGAGGGGTGGGCGTACAAGGTGCTGTACATCGAGCCGCAGCTGCTGCACGACTGGGCCGAGCGCGACGGCGGCGCGCCTCGCGCGGCGCGCTGGGTGGTGTTCCGCGACCTCGCGCTGCGGGCCGCGCTCGAGCGTGCCCACGCCGCGCTTGCGGCCGAGCCCCCGAGCGATCTGGCGATCGACGAGACGGTGCTGCGCGCGGTCGCCGCGCTCAGACCCCATCTGCGTCCCGGCTCGCCGACGCACGAGCGAGAGCGTTCCGAGCACGCGCCAGTCCGCCGAGCGCGTCGTCACCTGCACGAGCGCTGGGACCAGCGCGTCACGCTGGCCGAGCTGGCCGGGGTCGCCCGCCTCAGCCGGTTCGAGCTCGTCCGGCGGTTCGGCGAGCAGAACGGCGTCACCCCGCACGCGTTCCAGACCAACCTCCGGGTCGAGCGCGCCCGAGGGCTCCTCGCCGCCGGGGTCTCTCCGGCCGAGGTCGCCGCCGTGTGCGGGTTCGCCGATCAGCCGCACCTGACCCGCGTGTTCAAGCGCGCGGTCGGGGTGAGCCCTGGCCGCTACGCCCGCGCCGTTACGTCCTGAGCGCGCCCGCGAACGACCGACCGACCGACCGACCGACCGACCGACCGACCGCAACAACGTTCAAGACAGGACGGGGCGCGCACGGCGATCATGTCGCGCATGGGCGTTGGCCAGTTCGAAACGAAGATCGCGGTCGTGGTTCGCGACGACCTCGCCACCTGGCAGCGGCTGAACGTCACCGCGTTCCTGATCAGCGGCGTGACCGCGGACGCCGGCGCCGCCGCGATCGGTCAGGACTACCTCGACGCCGACGACAAGCGCTACCTGCCGCTGCTCGTGCAACCGGTGCTCGTGTTCGAGGCCGGCGCCACCAAGCTCCAGACCGTCCGCGAGCGCGCCGAGCGCCGCGGCGTCACGCTCGCGATCTACACGAACGAGATGTTCGCGACCGGCAACGACGAGGACAACCGCGCGGCAGTCCGCGCGGTGACAACCGGCGACCTCGACCTCGTCGGGATCGCGCTGCGCGCGCCGCACCGAGACGCCGACGCGGTGCTGCGCGGCCTCGAGCGCCACCCCTAAACGATTACGATCGCGGCCTGCCCACGCCATGGCCTGACACTCCCCCGACGCCGGCCCACCGCTCGGCCTACGCGGACGCGACGCGCAAGTCGTTCTGGCTCGACACGCTGCCGCGGCGCGACCCCCACGAGCCGCTAGACGGAGCGCTCGACGCCGACCTGTGCGTCGTCGGCGGTGGCTTCACCGGACAGTGGGCCGCGCTCTACGCCAAGGAGCTGGATCCCTCGCGCGAGGTGGTCGTGCTCGAGGCGACGCGCTGCGGCGCCGGCGCGAGCGGGCGCAACGGCGGCTTTATGCAGTCATCGCTCACCCACGGGATCGGCAACGGCCTGGCGCGGTTTCCGGACGAGCTCGAGCAGCTCGAGCGGCTCGGACTCGAGAACCTCCACGCGCTGGCCGCGGACCTGAACGAGCTCGGGATCGACGCCGAATTCGAGGCCACCGGCGATCTGGTCGTCGCGCTCGAGCCGCGAGAGCTCGCCGACCTCGAGGAGGAGGCCGAGCGTGCGCGACGGTTCGGGCACGAAGCCGAGGTGCTCGACGCCGAACGGACCCGTGCCGAGGTGAACTCGCCTCTGTACCTCGGCTCACTCTGTACACGGACCGGGTCCGCGCTCGTCCACCCCGGCAAGCTCGCGGACGGACTGCGCGCAGCGGCCGCACTCGCCGGCGTGCGGATCCACGAGTACAGCCCGGTCCGTGAGCTGCGCAAGACCGCCGCCGGCGTGTCGGTCATCACCGACGGCGGCGTGCTCGACGCGCGCCGGGTTCTGCTCGCGACCAGCGCCTACCCCCCGCTGTTACACGCGATCGGGCGCTACATCGCGCCCGTGTACGACTACGTGCTGGTCACCGAACCGCTCGATCAGCGGATGCAGACCGAGCTCGGATGGGCCGGTCGCCAGGGCGTCAGCGACACGGGCAACCAGTTTCACTACTACCGGCTCACCGCCGATCGTCGGATCGTTTGGGGCGGGTACGACGCGGTCTACCGGTACGGCGGTCCGGTCGGCCCCCAGCTCGACGACCACGAGCCGACGTTCGCCAAGCTCTCCCAGCACCTGTTCACGACGTTTCCCCAGCTCGAAGGCCTCCGTTTCAGCCACCGCTGGGGCGGCGCGATCGACACGTGCAGCCGCTTCTCGGTGTTCTTCGGCAGGGCGCTTGGCGGCCGGGTCGCGTACGCGCTCGGGTACACGGGCCTCGGCGTCGCCGCGAGCCGGTTCGGCGCCCGCGTCGGGCTCGATCTGCTCGACGGGCGCGCGAGCGAGGCGACCGCGCTGACGATGGTCCGCCGGCGCCCGCTGCCGTTCCCGCCCGAGCCGCTACGCACCGGCGTGATCCAGCTGACGCGCAACCGGCTCGCCGCCGCCGACCGCGACGACGGCCGGCGCGGGCTATGGCTGAGGACGCTCGACCGGCTCGGCCTCGGGTTCGACAGTTAGGGCCCTTAGCTACTGCACCTTCCCGCGCGCCGCCACCGCCCACTCCGACTCGACGCGCCCTCCCCGATGCGCATAGATCACGTCGTGAAGGTTGATCGTCGGGTCGATGTGCGAGGGAATCAGCCGGACGCGATCGCCGACGCGCAGCTCGCGTGCGCCGGCCTCGCCGATCGGCGTGAGCTTTCCGTGCTCGTCGCCGGCGTGGTGGTAGCTCCAGCCCGGGGCGTCGAGGAGCCGGGCCGGTCCTGAATCGTCCGACAGCGTCTTCAGGCCGGCGTCGATCACGGCCCGGTCGCCCGCCGGCCGGCTGATCACCGTCGCGATCACGTGAAGCGACGACTCATACGGGAGGCCGCCCGTGTCCAGGTAGTCGGTGTCCATGAACGCGAACGATCCGGGCTGCACCTCGGTGACGAACGAGTGCGCCGCACAGAACTGCGCCGTGCCCGTGCCCCCCGTGGTCACCACGGTGATCGCATGCCCGGCGGAGCTGAGCTCGTCCGCGACAGCCCCAAGACGCCACATCGCACCGTCGCACAGCGCTTCGCGCTCGGTCGCGTCGCGCACGTGCTGGAGGTGGCCTTCGTATCCCTGCACCCCGATCAGCCGGAGCCGTGCGAGCCCCCGGATCCGGTCCGCAAGCCCGAGCGCGTCTTCGGGCGCGATCCCGCACCGGTCCTGTCCGACGTTCACGTCGATCAGCGTCTCCAGCGGCCGAGGCAGGGCGGCGTCGATCGCACTTGCCCCGTCCCACGAGTCGACGACGATCCGCACACGCGCCGCCGGCTCCTGAGCGATCAGCCGGGCCAGCCGGCGGACCTTGACCTCGCCGGCGATCTCGGTCGTGATCAGCACGTCGTCGATCCCGCTCCCGAGCATCACCTCGGCTTCGCTCAGCTTCGCCACGCACACCCCGACCGCGCCGGCGTCGATCAGCACCCGCGCCACGTCCGGGCTCTTCGCGGTCTTCAGGTGTGGCCGGACCTGCACTCGCGCAAGGTTGCTCAGGCACGTCCGCACGTTGCGCTCGAACACGTCGAGGTCGACGGTCAGGCACGGCGTGTCCAGGTCCTCGAGACGAATCGCGCCCATCGCTGTCATCCTAGGATCTCGAGCCATGCCACCTCACATCGCTCTCGTCACCGGCGCCAGCTCGGGCATCGGCGAGGCTGTCGCCCGCCGCTACGCGGCCGCCGGCGTCAAGGTCATCGCGGCCGCCCGCCGGGAAGAGCGCCTAGCCGGGCTGGTCGACGATTTCGGTGAGGATTTGATTTTTGTTTCGGTGCTCGACGTCCGTGACCTGGCCGCCATCGAGCAACTGGTGACATCGTTACCGGCGGCGTTCGCGGAGATCGACGTACTCGTCAACAACGCGGGGCTCGCGCTGGGGCTCGAGCCGGCGCAGGACGCCGTACTCGACAACTGGGAGCGGATGATCGAGACCAACTGCACGGGTCTCGTGTACATGACCCGCGCCCTGCTGCCGGGGATGGTCGCGCGCCGGCGCGGTCACGTCGTGAACATGGGCTCGATCGCCGGCACCTATCCCTATCCGGGCGGGAACGTATACGGCGCGACCAAGGCGTTCGTGCACCAGTTCAGCCTCGGGCTACGCGCCGACCTGCACGGAACCGGCGTCCGGGTGACCTCGATCGAGCCCGGCCTGATTGGCGGCACCGAGTTCTCCGAGGTGCGTTTCGGCGATGCCGAGAAAGCTACCGGCGTGTACGCGGGCACGAAGCCGCTCGGCCCCGAGGACATCGCGGCGGCCGTCGAGTGGGTTACGTCGCAGCCCGAGCACGTCAACGTCAACGTCCTCGAGTTGATGCCGGTCAGCCAGAGCTTCGCGGCACTCCCGGTCGAGCGTGAGGGCGGATAAGTGGTCGGCCGTCATCTCATCGGCGGGCCTCGGGGCCTCCTCGATGTCGAGGTAACGGGCCCCGATGACGGCAGGACGCTGCTCTTCCACATGGGCACTCCGAGCGCGGGCACCATGTATGGCCCGCTGGTCGAGCTCGGCGCGCAGCGCGGCATCCGTCACGTGGTCTATATGCGTCCGGGATACGGGAAGAGCGAACGCTGTCCGGGACGCGTGGTGGCCGATTGCGCGGCGGACGCGGCGGCGGTCGCCGACTGGCTCGGGGTGGACTGGTTCTATACCGCGGGCAGGTCGGGCGGCGGACCGCACGCGCTCGCGTGCGCGGCGTTGCTTCCCGATCGGGTGATCGCGGCAGCGACGATCGCCGGAGTCGCACCGCGCGACGCCGCGGGCCTCGACTGGCTCGACGGGATGGCACGGGAGAACGTCGAGGAGGATGCTGCCGCAGAGGCGGGCGAGGAACAGCTGCTCGCGTTCATCGAGCCGTTCCGGCAGAAGTTGATATCGGCGAGCGCATCCGACCTCCACGAGGAGTTCGGCGGCCTCCTGTCCGACGTCGATCGCAGCGTGATGACCGGACAGTTCGCCGAGTACGAGGCCGAGTCGACCCGCATCGGAATGGAGCACGGCGTGTGGGGGTGGCTCGACGACGATCTCGAGCTGGTTCGCGACTGGGGCTTCGAGCTCTCCGACATCTCGTGCCCGGTCACGATCTGGCAGGGGGCCCAGGATCGGATGGTCCCGCTAGCCCACGGCGAATGGCTCGTCGGGCACATCCCCGGCGCCCGCGCGAGGCTGCTCGGAGACCAGGGGCACCTGTCCCTCGCGCTCGGCCACTACGGCGAGGTGCTCGATGACCTGCTCGCCAGCGGTTCCGCGATCTGATCGCCCCCGGCCCCTGCCGAGCCGCCGCCGAAGAACCGCACTGGGTTCGAGACCATCATCTGGTCGATCTGCTGCTGGGTGACGCCGGCCTCGAGCAGCGCCGGCAGGACCTGGTTCGAGATCAGCAGGTAGTCGGGCTTCTCGTTGGCAAAGGCCGGATTGCCGACGAAGAAGTCGAGGAAGCACGCCGCGTCGTGGGAGATGTGGATCCGGTCGGCGAGCCCCTCTTGCACCAGCGCGATCAGCGTCCGGATGCGATCGGCGAGCGGATTGAAGTGGTCGATCCCGAACCGGTCGCAACCGAGCCACGCTCCGGCATGCGCGACCGTGCGCAGGTAGTCGAGGTCGTTGCTGTCGCCCATGTGCGCGATCACGACCCGGCCCGGGTCGACGCCGTGACGCGTCAGCGCGTCGAGCGCCAACAGCCCGGTCCGTTGTTCGGCGTTCGTGTGGACCATCACCGGCGCGCCGGTCTCGACCGCCGCCATCGCGATCGCCTCGATGATCCGCGGGATGTCGCCGACGAGCCCGTGCCGCTCGACGGCGCATTTCAGGAACGCCGCCTTCACGCCGGTGTCGTCGATGCCCTCGCGAATCTCGCGGACGAACAGCTCGGCGATCGCTTCCTTCCGTCGGTAGGCGAGGAAGTTCGGCACCTCGATGAACGCGTACACGCCGGTCGCGACGATGATGTTAATGTCGGCCGCCTCCGCCACCTCGCGGATCCTGGGGACGTACCGGCCGAGCCCCGGCGCCGTCGGATCGACGATCGTGCGAATCCCGGCTTCGCGCACGCGCGTGAGCTTGTCCACCGCATCGACGATCCGCTCCTGTTCGTCCCAGTAGCGCGGACCGAACGCGTGACCCCAGTTCTGCAGCGCCTCGGGCTGCAGGATGAACACATGCTCGTGCATGAGCGTTCGACCGAGGTCATCCAGCGCCACGGGGCCTCGCACGGTCTCGACAGTCGACACGGTCGTCTCCTCTCTGGTGGGTGGCCGTAGCCTAGACCGGGACTGTGATCGTGAGGTTCGAGCGCTCCTCGGCCGCGGTCTTCCCCACCCTCTGCGCCCAGGCGACCGGCGAGCGCATCCACTCAGGCAACCCGGCCGGCGCGTCGAACTCTGGGATCTCGATCCGGTCCCCCGGCGCGAACGAGTCGCCGTAGGGCACGAGCGGCCCCGGGACGTCCGGATGCTTGATCAGCGGGTGAAGTGCCGCCAGCGCCTGGTTCCATGGCGCGATCTGGATCGCGGACCTAGACCAACTCCGATGCCGGCAGCTGCACGGTCTTCACGTGTCGCGACTTGGCCAGCTCGACCATGTTCTCGGTCCCGCCCGGCCCGTCGCCACCTTTGCCGTCCCACAGCACGATGAGGGTGATGTCAGCTTCGGCCAGCGACATCGCGGTGTGAAGGATCCAACGGTTGCCGCGCTGCCAGATCGTGTAACTGTCATTCCCCGCCATCCAGTCCGGAAGACCGGTGAGGTGCCTCACCTCGAGCCGCTTGGTCAACGTGAGAAATCGCTCGATCCACTCCGACCCGGCGTCGGCGACTGACTCGGCCGCGAACTCGTCCTCGGGGAGCGGGAGCAGAAGCGTGGTGGGGATGCCGAGCTCGGCGCAGACCTCGTGGAACAGGATGTCGCCGCCGCTCGCACCGGCCGCGAAGCCCATGATCGGCTGCGACCCGCCCTGCGCCTGCTCCTCGACGACCGCGCGCCTGATCATGTCCCTCGCCTTGCCTTCGCTCGATGCCGGAAACCGGGGCCGCTTCCTCCCCCGCGCATCGATGCGATGTCCGGAGAAGACCAGGACTCGCGATCGCACCGGCGCCGGCCCTGCCGAGGCTTGGTCCGCCGGCGCGTCGAGCGCCTTGAGCGCAGCGTTCACGTTGTCGGTGAAGACCCCGAGCCGGCGGTAGAGCTCGACCTGGCGAGCGGCTGACGCAATCGCAAATGCCATCTCCTGGTCCGTAGCCGCGGTGCGCGCCTGCTCGTAAGCGGCCGTGACGTATGCCGGTCGCTGGGAGGTGAGCAAACGCAGATCGGCCCGGGTGAACATCGCCCAGATGTCCTCAGGCTCACCCCGGCGCCGGTTGCGGAAGGCCTCGGCGCTCAGAGAGCGGCTGACCGCCCCGGCGAGTTCGTCCCGTCCCCGCTTGATGTCGTTGGTCTCGATCTTGGCCTTGTCGTCGTCGTCGAATCGTTCGCCCCAGACGTCCGGGTTCTCGTCGATCAGAGACGCCAGGACCGCGGTCAGCGCGAGCGCGTTGACCCCTGAGTACCAGTGGTTCTGATCGATCGAGAACGCCTGGTCATAGTAGGTCCGGGCGGTCTCGAGATGGGGCGAGCGCAGCGCCGCCGCGTGCTTGGCAGCCTCAGACGCCAGATCGTTCCAGTCTCGCACCCACAGGTTCTTGGCATTCCGCCCGAGCAACGCGAGCGCCTCGGCCTCCTGGGCCGAGGCCATGTCGTGCTGTCCGCCAACTCGCTGAAGCGCGGCCGCGGACTCAACCTCTTTGCCGAGTTCGAGGTACACCGTGCCGAGCGACAGGTTGGCGTCCGGGTCGTCCGGTCGGATATCGCGGATCGCCTCGTACGTGGCGAGCGCGTCGGGCCAGGCCTTAAGCGCGAACTGTGCGCGCGCGACGAGCCGCAGGCCTCCGAGGCCCCATTCGACGTCGCCTGCCTCATCCGCAAGCACGGCCAGCATCGGCCGGTCCTTCGAGCGCTGTGCGGCCACAACCTCCTCGTTGAAGCCGGGCGGAATCGGGTACAGACGTTCGGGGTCGGTGGGTTCGAGCCCGGGGACGAGCAGGAACACCGGGCTGTCATCGTGCTTGGCAGCGAGCGACTGCTCCAGCGCGTCGGCCAGGAGCTGTTGCGCCTCACCCGGTTTGTCGGCGTCGTACTCCAGGTAGCGGTCCGTTTTCAGGTCGAAAGGAACCTCGGTGGCTTCCGGGCGGGCCGTCGCTCGCGCGCGGATGAGGATCGTGGTCCGCGGGCGCAGCGAGTGCCGGATCCCGAGTTCGTAGAACACATTCGCGTTGTGGATCGAAATATCGGCGATCACGATGTCCGCCAGCGCGAGGCGCTCGAACATGTCAACGCGGATGTTTCCGGCCCAGGCGATCACCTCCGTCGTCCCGCCGACGATGTTCAGACGCTTGAGTGCTGGCGAAATCAACCTGTCGCTGACGTCGTTGAAGTCGATCCCCTGCTGCGTACCAAACGGCCGGACGATGAACGCGCGCGCGGTGCTCATGCCGTGGCGAAGTGGCCAATATGTGCGAGGTCGACCCTGTCGCCGAGCGCGGCGCCGATCTTGGTCAGGTCGTCGATGTTGCCGACAGCGTCCATCTTCTGCATGCGCTTGGCGTCGAGCCGTCCGAGTCCCAACTGACCCAGTCCGGCCGGCGTCAGCTCGGCGTTGTAGCGAACGTACAGGAACGCCCTGCCGAGGTCGGTCTCCAGCGACAGCGGCTTGTCGGGAATGACCGGGTCGACCGGGATGAGGTCGCGTACCTCGAGGTCGATCGCACCACCGTAGGTGCACCGCCCGACGACGCGACAGCTGACGTTCTGGTCAACCGAGATCTGTGACATCAGCGCCGACAGCGTGTTGGTGGCGGCTTCGATCAGGTTCGTGGTCGGATCCTCCGCGGTCTCACCGAGCATAGGCGCGCTTCCGGTCCCGACCGAGACGATCAGTAGGTTGCGCTCGCCTCTCGCCCAACCGAGCCGGTAGGCAGGCTCGGTGGCCATCTTGAACAGGAGGAAGGCCGGGTTGTTGTACGCGGTCGTCCCCCCGTCGACGAACACGAACGATTTCGATGGGTAATCAGGACTCAGGGAGATCACTTCCGGAGGGAAGAACACCGGCGCGGCGGTGCTGGCCCGGACGAGCCGCCAGAGTTCGAGTTTCAGGTTGCAGTCGTCGAGGTCGGGATCGTTGAACAAAGCGGCCGGGTTCGAGCTGACGGGCCAGGCCGAGTCAGTCGTCAGGTTCCGCGTCACCACGGTCAGCAGGCAGTGCAGGTTTTCCGGGGTCAGGTCCGTATGCTCGCCGAACTTGCCCTGGAGCGTCTTGGCCAGCTTTCCGTCGCCGTACAGCGATTGCCACAGCATCCACGGCTTGCGCCGGTCGAACGCCGCGCTGCCGAACTCGTGGTAGAAGCTCGTGATGTCTTCGACGGACATTCCGAGCGCGAGTCCCGTGGCGATGATCGCGCCGGTGCTGGTGCCGCCGATCAGATCGAAGAAGTCCGACAGTGTGAACTCCGGGTCTCCGCCACGAGCGCTCCGCAGCTCGTCTTCGAGTCGCTTCAGCACCCCGAGCGTGATCACGCCGCGGATTCCACCTCCATCGAGCGCGAGAATCTTGCGCGGCCGCGGCTCTCGGTAGCGATCCGCGAGCGGTCCCCACAAGCGCCACTCGTCGTTCGACGGATCAGTCATGCTTTCACCTCCTCACCTCTGTCTCCATCATGCTGCGCCCTGGCCCTGACCTCTGGTCTGCTGGTGGTCCTGACGA
>CAWJXO010000022.1:0-14553 GCA_963846765.1 uncultured Solirubrobacterales bacterium | reverse complement strand
GGGGTTGAACAGGCCGAACAGCGCCGCGGGACGGACGCCCGCGAGCTCGAACCGCCGGACGGGAGGGCGCACCGGCGGCTTCCGGCCATCCCACGACGACCGGCGCCCGTTCTCGGAGCCACGGGCCTCGCGCCGCGGATCGCCGACCGGAGGCCTCACGCTCGCGAACCCCGCGGCGCATGCCGGGGTGCCTCGGCCACCCTCCCCTGCCGAGCTGAACGCTCATCTGCCACGCAACCACTCCCGCATACTCGTCTACCGAGGTTCGAGCTGCTCATTCCCGCCTCGAAGGAGTATGTCGGCGGGCGGGCGGCAAGTCAATTTGGAAGCGTTGCCTCCAGCATCCGCTCGATCGAGGGCGCGAGCAGCCCCGTGATCGCCGCCGCCGTCTGCGCCGGCGGCCCACTGGGCGCGGTCACGTGGCTGATCGCCAAACGCACGAGCGTGTCCGCCAGCGCGTCGAGATCGATCGTGGCCGCTTGCGGCCAGTGGACTCCGATCGCGTCGGCGACGCGCTGGCTCGCCCATTCGAGGACCGGACGGCTCTGGGTAGTGACCAGCGGCAGTAGGCCACCCGTGCCGTCGTCGCCGAGCAGCAGCCGCACGAACGGGTCGCTCGTCGCGATCGTCAGGAAGCACTCGAGCGCGGCCGTCAACGCGGCGATCGGGTCATCCGCGTGCTCGGCGATCGTCTGCTCGACGGCGTCGAGCAGACGGCTGCTCTCGCGGATGACGAGCGCCTGCCCGAACTCGTCCCGAGTGCCGAACTCGTTGTAGAGCGTCTGACGGCTGACGCCGCCGGCGGCGGCGATCTCCGCCATCGTCACCCGCGCCCACGCGCGACCGCGCAACTCCTCACGGCCCGCATCCAGAAGCCGGTCGCGCAGCAGTTGCCGGACCGCCCCGCGATATGACGTCGTCATCCAGCGGGACCGTAGCGCGCGAGCACGCGTCCGCGAGCCCGGGGGTGGATGTTCGCGCGGGTCGGGTCTCCGCCGTAGTGGCCGATCAGGCGCGGGTCCATCACCCGGCGCCACAGCGGTGGCACCAACGCGATCAGGATCATGCCGGCGTAGCCGGTCGGCAGCTGCGGCGCCTCGTCGAAATGACGCAGCGCCTGGAAGCGCCGGGTCGGGTTGGCGTGGTGGTCGCTGTGTCGCTGAAGGTGGTAGAGCAGCACGTTGGAGGCGACGTTGTTGCTGTTCCAGCTGTGCTCCGGCCGGGTGCGTTCGTACCGTCCGTCCGGCCGCTTCTGTCGCAGGAGCCCGTAGTGCTCGAGGTAGTTGACGACCTCGAGCAGGGGGAACCCGATCACCATCTGCAGCAGCAGGTAGGGCAGCACGACGAGCCCGAATCCGGCGGTCAGCGCGCCGAACAGCACCACGGTCATCGCCCACGCGTTGAGCACGTTGTTGTGGATGCTCCACCAGCGGCGGCCGTGGCGATCGAGCCATTCGCGCTCGAGTTCCCACGCCGAGACCAGGCTGCCCTTCACGCGCTCACGAGCTACCCGGCTAACCAACCGCGAACTGGCGGCTCGCGTCGCCTACGCTCGACTCGACCATCAGCCGGTAACGCCCCGCGGCAACGTGTCGGTAAACCGTCGCAGAACCGCAGCGGTGAAACGACGCGCGCCCGAGACCGTGTTTGGTCCGCGCCACCAGCGCACAGCGAAGCGCCGTGCCGGTCGGCGTCGCGATGCTGACGTCAACCATGTGCCCGTGAACGTGAACCCCGCGGATCGTCGTACGGGTCACGGGAGCGACCGCGGAGAACGACCAGTCGATGTCGGGCTGACCTGTCTGCGACACGCTCACCGAGTACGTCCCGGTCCCCAGCCGGCGGCGGGGAATCAGGAACACGGCGTTGTCTCCCTGGAGAATCGCGGCGCCGGTCGGGCCGTAGATCGGGTCGGATGAGTGATAGGTGAACTCGTCGACCACACACAGTTGACCGTTGCCTGCCGACTCGACGCCACCCGGCCCCGACAGCGTCCCGGTTAGCCCCTGCGCCGGAGCCTGCGGGAGCAGCACGATCAGCGGCAGACCAGCGCCCGACGTGGGTGACCAGCCGCACGTTTCGAGCGGATCCGGGCTCTCGCCCCCGAAGCTCACCAGGTCGGTTGTCACGCCCGGCCCGGGAAACAGAATCGGTGTCGTGGCCGCCGGGAGTGCGTAGTCGAGCCCCTGGATCACGTCGAGACCCGCGTAACCCGTCGCCGGGTCATCCGCGAGTGCTACCTGGGTCAACTGCGCGCGGAGCATCCCGACCGCATGGAACGGTGCCGCGAGCCAGATGTCGACCGCCTCGAGCGCACTGTGCGCCTCGCCCTCGTCCAGATCGCTGTATCCGGCCTCGGTGGCGCCGGCGCTGGTGTAGTACGGGCTCGCCGGGTTCTCGGTGTGCGCCGATTGATACTTGCCGGTGAAGTAGCTGTGCGGCGTCTTCTCCAGGTACTTGAGGTGATGCTCGATCCCCACGTCCCACGCCGGCTCGTCGCTCACGGGCGCGAGCCCTGTCGCCGCCCGGTACATGTTGATCTCGGTCAGCCACGCGGGCTGAGCGGCCGCGGTGGCGGTCAGGCCAACCACGACGAACGCGGTCGCGATGAGCACCCGCGCGATCCAGTCCCGCACGGTCATGCGCGCATCGTCGCGCATGAGCACGCCACGTGCAAAGCCTCAGACCAGGCTGTGATACAGCTCGGACGTCTGCTCGGCGATCATCGGCCAGGAGAAACGCTCGATCGCCCGCCGGCGGCCCGCCCGCCCCATCGCGTCGGCGCGCTCCGGATCGCGGACCAGCGCGTTGACCCGCTCGGAGAAGTCGTCGGCGAACCGCTGCGGATCGCGCGGCGCGCCGGTGCCGTCGTCGCCGGGCTCGATCGGCACCAGCAGGCCGGTCTGGTCGTCGTCGACGACCTCGACGATCCCGCCGGTAGCGGTCGCCACCACGGCGGCCTCGCACGCCATCGCCTCGAGGTTGACGATCCCGAGCGGCTCGTAGATCGACGGGCATGCGAACACGGTCGCGTGGCTCAGCAACTGGATCACATCGACCTTGGGCAGCATCTGCTCGAGCCACACCACGCCGTCGCGCTCGGCCCGCAGCCCGCCGACGAGTCGCTCGACCTCGGCACCGAGCTCGGGAGTGTCCGCGGAGCCGGCGCAGAGCACGAGCTGGGCGGCGGGGTCGAACGTGCGGGCTGCGCGCAGCAGGTACTCGACCCCCTTCTGGCGCGTGATCCGGCCGACGAACACCACTGAGGGCCGCTCCGCGTCCACCCCGAAACGCTCAAGCACGTCGATCCCTGCATCGGGGGAGTACTGCGACGTGTCGATGCCGTTGTAGATGACGTGAACCCGCTCGGGGTCGATCGCCGGGTACACGCGCAGGATGTCGTCGCACGTGCCCCGGGACACCGCGATCACGGCGTCGGCCGCCTCGAGCGCGGTCTTCTCGGCCCAGCTCGAGATTGCGTACCCGCCGCCGAGCTGCTCGGCCTTCCACGGCCGCAGCGGCTCGAGGCTGTGAACGGTCGCCACGTGCGGGATCCCGTGGACGAGCTTCGACAGGTGGCCGCCGAGGTTGGCGTACCAGGTGTGGCTGTGAACCAGGTCGGCGTCCGCGGTCCGCGCGGCCATCGTCAGGTCGATCGACAGCGCGCGAAGCGCAGCCAGCGAAGGCTCATCGCCCGCGAGCGCCTCCCAGGCGTGATGATGGACGTCCCCCGTGCCCCATGCGTGCACGGTCACGTCCTCGAGCCGCCTGAGCTCCCGCGCCAGATATTCGACGTGCACCCCGGCGCCACCGTAGACCTCGGGCGGGTACTCACGGGTGAGCAGCGCCACTCTCAATCAACGACCTCGCCCTTGGGGATCACGACGATGCCGGCGGCCGACACCTTAAAGCGCTCGCGATCGGCCTCCGGGTCGACCCCGACCCTCGCTCCGTCGGCGATCCGCACGTCCTTGTCGATGATCGCGCGCCGCACCACCGCGCCCCGGCCGACGTCGGCGCCGTGCATCAGGATCGAGTCCTCGACCTCGGAGTAGGAGTGCAGATGTACGCCCGGCGAGAGGATCGAGCGCCGCGCCACCCCGCCCGACAGCACGACGCCCGCGCACACCATCGAGTCGAGCGCGTGGCCCCGACGGCCGTCTTCGTCGAACACGAACTTCGCCGGCGGAAGCGGATCGAGCCAGGTCAGGATCGGCCACTGGAGGTTGTAGAGGTTGAAGATCGGCGACACCGAGATCAGGTCCATGTGCGCGTCGTAGTACGCGTCGAGTGTCCCCACGTCGCGCCAGTAGCCACTGTCTCGATCGGTGGCGCCCGGGACGTGGTTGGCCGCGAAGTCGTAAACGCGCGCCTCGCCGCGCGCGACCAGCATCGGGATCAGGTTGCCGCCGATGTCGTGATTCGAAGTCTCGTCCTTGGCGTCCTCGGTGACGACGTCCATCAGCGCCTCGGTCGTGAACACGTAGTTGCCCATCGACGCGTACACCTGATCGGGCGCGTCTACGAGCGGCTTGGCGTCGGTCGGCTTCTCGCGGAACGCGTCGATTCGACGACCGTCGGACGCCGTTTCGATCACGCCGAACTGGTCGGCCTGCTCGATCGGCGCGCGAATCGCCGCCACCGTCACCGCGGCTCCGCTAGCGATGTGCTCTTCGACCATCTGGCGCGGGTCCATCCGGTAGATGTGGTCGGCGCCGAACACGATGACGTGCTCAGGCCGCTCGTCGCGGATCAGGTTGAAGTTCTGGTAGATCGCGTCGGCGGACCCGACGAACCAGCGCGGCCCGCGCCGCATCTGCGCCGGAATCGGCGTGACGTAGTTGCCGAGCAGCGGAGACAGCCTCCACGCCTGCGATAGATGCCGGTCGAGTGAGTGGCTCTTGTACTGCGTCAGCACGGCGATCCGCAGATACCCGGCGTTGACCAGGTTCGACAGCGCGAAATCGATCAGCCGGTAGACGCCGCCGAACGGCACCGCGGGCTTGGCGCGGTCGGCGGTGAGCGGAGCGAGCCGCTTGCCTTCCCCGCCCGCGAGCACCATCGCGAAAACCTCTGTCATCTCAGCCCCCGAGCGCCGCGTCGACGACACCTTGGGCCTCCTCGAGGATCTGCTCGAGGTCCTCCGTGCCCTTGAAGCTCTCGGCGTAGAGCTTGTACACGTCCTCAGTGCCCGACGGACGGGCCGCGAACCAGCCGCTCTGGGTCACGACCTTCACCCCGCCGAGCGGCGCGCCCGACGGCGCCGCGGTGAGCACCTGGGTGATCGGCTCGCCGGCAAGCTCGGTCGCGGTGAGGCTTTCCGGCGACAGGCTCCCCAGCACCCGCTTCTGCTCGGCGGTCGCCGGGGCGTCGATGCGGCGGTAGGCCGGCGCGCCGTAGCGGTCGGTCAGCTCCGCGTACACCCGCGCGGGGTCCTTGCCGGTCCTCGCCGTCATCTCCGCGGCCAGCAGACACATGATCAGCCCGTCCTTGTCCGTGCTCCAGGGCTGGCCGCTGCGGCGCAGGAAGCTCGCGCCGGCGCTTTCCTCGCCGCCGAACCCCAGCGTCCCGTCGAGCAGCCCGCCGACGAACCACTTGAAGCCGACCGGCACCTCTTCGAGCCGGCGCCCCAGCCCGCCCACCACCCGGTCGATGATCGAGCTCGACACCATCGTCTTGCCGACGCCGGCACCTTCAGACCAGTCGAGACGAACGCCGCCGAACAGGTAGGAGATCGCCGCCGCGAGGTAGTGGTTCGGGTTCAGCAGCCCGGCCTCACGGGTGACGATCCCGTGGCGATCGGCGTCGGGGTCGTTGGCGAACGCGACATCGAACCGGTCCTTGAGCGCGATAAGGTCTGCCATCGCGTCAGGCGAGGAGCAGTCCATCCGGATCTTCCCGTCGTGATCGAGCGGCATGAACGAGAACGTCGGATCGACCCGGTCGTTGACGACCTCGAGGTCGAGCCGGTGGCGGTCGGCGATCGCCTCCCAGTACGCGACGCTCGCGCCGCCGAGCGGGTCGACGCCGAGCCGGATCCCGGAGCCCGCGATCTCGTCGAGATCGACGACCGCCGACAGCTCACCGACGTAGGCGGTGAGGTAGTCGTGGCGGCGTGCCCGGTCGATCGCCTCCTCGAAAGGCAGGCGCTCGATCCCACCCACACCCGCGCGGAGCAGCTCGTTCGCGGCGTCCTGGATCTGCCGGGTGACGTCGGTGTCGGCCGGGCCGCCGTGCGGCGGGTTGTACTTGAACCCGCCGTCCTCGGGCGGATTGTGAGACGGCGTGATCACGACGCCGTCGGCGCGAGTGCCGCCTCGGGCATTGTGCGTCAGGATCGCGTGCGAGACCGCCGGCGTCGGCGTGTAGCCGTCCTGGGCGTCGACCGCGACGTCTACGCCCCGGGCCACGAGGACCTCGACCGCCGTGCGAAACGCGGGCTCTGAGAGCGCGTGTGTGTCGCGCCCCAGGAACAGCGGTCCGTCGATTCCCTGCGCGGTCCGATACCGGACGATCGCCTCACTGATCACGAGGATGTGAGACTCGGTGAACGTTCCCGTCAACGACGTGCCCCGGTGGCCCGAGGTCCCGAACGACACGGCCTGCGCGGGGTTCGAGGGATCTGGGCGCTCGTCGTAGTAGGCCGCTATCAGCCGGTCCACGTCCACGAGCATGTCTGGGGTGGGACGGCGGACCACGGGTTCTGTGCCAGATTCGGTCATTGCGGCAGGAGTTTGTCAATCCTTGAGCACGGCCGGACGGCTCGTTCGTATTTCCCGGACGCTCGGGCCCGGAGCGACGACTATTCGGCCAGGAGCGGTTTGAGTAACCGGTGCGGCCCCCGCAGCGCCACCGCGACTGGATCGTCCCGGTGCAAGCCGCGCCCCGGCCGCGGCTCGGTGACGATGTCTCCAACCGCCGGGGTGACCCCGCATGCCGGGCAGTGCGCGGCGTCGTCAAGCATCGTGCCGCACGTGGCGTGCCTGAAGGAGCGGCTGTTCGGGAGCTCGTGGTGGTCGCCCCAAACGACCATCGCATGCAGCACCGGCCACAGATCGCGGCCGGCTTCGGTCAGCTCGTAGAGCGAGCGGCCCGCGTGGTGGGGGTCGGGCCGGCGCTCGAGGATCCCGTGCTCGACGAGCCCGTTCAGGCGGTCGGACAGCACCGCCTTCGGGATGTCGAGGTGCACCTGAAACTCGCTGAAGCGCCGGACGCCGTACAGCGCGTCGCGCACGATCAGCAGCGTCCACCGCTCGCCGACCACCTCCAGCGCGCGGGCGATCCCGCAATCCTGGCCGACGTACTCCTTTCCAAGCATGGCGTCATCTTAGCGCACATGGGTTCAATCATCGAACTCGTTGTGCTAGGGTGCCGGCCATCGGTTCGATTACTGAACTCACGAGGAGGACTCTGATGACGACGATCGCCGCGCAGCGACTCCAGCGAGACCGCGCCACAACACGGACCGCAGACGCCGAAGCCCGCCGCACCCTCTGGGTCGCCGCGTCGGCGACGCTGCTCGTGCTGGCCGTGTTCAGCGGGGTCGTGACCACGGTCGGCGACAGCCTCCGCTCGCTCCACGGCGACCTGTCGAGCGAGACATGGACGCTCAGCGGGATGAGCCTCGGCCTCGCCGCCGCCCTCCTCACCGTCGGGGCGCTGGCGGACGAGTTCGGCCGCCGCCGCGTGCTGGTCGTCTCGACCGGTTTGCTCGCGATCACAAGCGCGCTCGCCGCCCTCGCCCCGAGCATGGGCGCCCTCGTCGCCGCCCGGATCCTGCAGGGGGCGGCGGGCGCCGGCGTGCTGGCGGCATCGCTCGGCGCGATCGGGCACGCCTTCCCGACCGGTCATCGGCGCACGCTCGCCGCCAGCGTGTGGGGCTCGTCGGTCGGAGCCGGCATCGCCATCGGACCGCTCGCCGCCGGCGCGATCGCGGCGTGGCTCGGGTGGCGGAGCAGCTTCTGGCTCGAGGCCGTCGCGGCGGCCGCGCTGGTCGTGGCGGTCACCGGGATCGAGGAGTCGCGGGCGTCGACCAGGCGCTCGCTCGATCTCTCGGGCGCGGTCGCCCTCGCCCTCGCGATGGCGAGCCTGACCGCCGGGCTGATCGAAGGCCGCCAGACCTGGCCGGCCTCGCGGACGATCATTCTGCTCGCGGCCGGAGTGGTCCTGCTCGCCGCGTTCGTCGCGATCGAGCTCCGCAAGCGCGAGCCGATCCTCGAGATCGAGCGATTCAAGAACCCGCTGTTTCTAGCCTCGCTCTCCGGCGCGCTATTCACCGGCCTGGCCGTGATAGGCCTGATGAGCTTCACCCCGCTCCTCCTCCAGCGCGCCCTCGGCGTCAGCGTGATCGGTAGCGCGGGGGTGCTCGCCGCGTGGTCGACGACGAGCATGGCCGTCGCGCTCGCCACCCGCCGGCTGCTCGGCCACCGGAGCGCGGCCGCGGTGCTCGTGATCGGCTTCGCGGTTTCCGCCGTCGGTGAGTTCGCGCTATCCGGCCTTGGCGTCGGCTCGGCTTGGACACGACTGCTCCCCGGCCTCGTGATCCTGGGGATCGGGAGCGGTGTCGGGAACGCCTCGCTAGGGCGGCTCGCCCTGGAGTCGGTCCCGCGCGAGCGCGCCGGGATGGGTAGCGGCGCCAACAACACGAGCCGGTACCTCGGCGGCGCTGCCGGCGTCGCGCTCGTGGTCGTGCTCGCGACCGGCCACGGCGGAACCGGCGCGGCCGCATTGCTCGCGGGCTGGAACACGGCGGTGATCGTGTGCGGCGCGCTGTGCCTGCTCGCTGCGCTGACCGTGGCCGCGTGCCGCCCTGCACGCAGGTGATCGCGGCCCCCGGGCGCGGTGCAACTTTTTCACCACGCTCGCGCGGAGTCGTTGTAGGGCCCTCGCGGGCTCGCAGAGACATGGGAAGTCACAGTCACCGGCGGCGGTGGCCTGTTATTTGATCGCAGCGGGGGCGGCGCAGGCATCGTCGGGAAGCTCACTCCCGAAGCTCGGTCAGTGGGGTTCGGTGTGCGATAGCGAATCGGCGGTGTGCGCCGATCCTGCGGGCTGGCTCGACGTCTGGTACGTCGGTCATGACGAGCCGTCGCTTGAGTTCAAGTCAAGCCAGCCGGGCACCGGTAACGACATGACGTACGTGGTAACCCTGCCGAAGGACCCGCGGGTGCAGCCGAACGCAACAGGGGTCGGCGGGACGACCTGGAACTTCGAGCTTCGTCCCACATTCTGGTTCGGCATGACGCTGTGCGACAGCGAGTCGGCGCCCGATTCGAGCCTGGTCCAGATCGACGGGTGCTTCTTCGACAACGAGGACTGGGACGGCCAGTCGTACCGATTCGACTGGCCGGGCACGAACCCCAACCCGGTCGTCGACCAGGCGCTTCATCCCACCCCGGTCCTGTTCACCAGCCCTGCCCAGTCGGGTCGGTGTTCGGCAGGTAGCGCGACGGCGATTCCGGGCGCACGGACGCGCCCGGGCTCCCGATGCAAACATTGGGGTGTGTCCGCCGAGCCACAGCCCGAGCTGACGTACGCGATCGTCGACGCGTCCGAGGCTCGCTCCCCGCAGCTACGTGAGCAGCTTCTCGACATGTGGGTGGACGTGACCAACGCCGGCGGCGCGGTCGGGTTCACCGTGCCCGCCGATGTCTCCGCGGTCGCCAGAACGCTCGACGCGGCGCTCGATCGGGTGGCCGCGGGAACTGACCTGCTCGCCATACTCCGCCAGAACGGCACCGCCGTCGGTATGGGCTTCCTGGTCGACGGCGGGTCCCCGCTCCGGCGCCACTGGCGCACGATTTTGCGGCTGATGGTGCGTCCGGAGCTTCAGGGACGCGGCGCCGGCCGACTCCTGCTCGAAGGGCTACACGGGACAGCCGTCGATCTCGGACTCGAGCAGCTGATGCTGACCACACGCGGCGGAACCGGCGTCGAAGGCTTCTACGAGCGGTGCGGCTACACGGTGGTCGGCAAGCACCCGGGCGCGATCAGGCTCGCGCCCGGCGACGACCGGGACGAGTTATTCCTGATCTTCCGGCTCTGACCGGTGGATGGCGCGGTCGAGGTCCGGCTGCCGTACCGCGCGCCGTGCGACGTGGCCAGCCTCGTGCGGTTCTTCTCCGCGCGAGCCATCCCCGGTGTTGAGGAGATCCACGGCGATGTCTATGTCCGCAGCATCCGGCTACCGGGCGGGTCGGGTGTCATAGCGTTACGCCCGGGCGCCGGCGGCAGCGACGACGATGTCGACGCCAAGTTGTGGCTGCAACGCCCCGACGACCTCGACGCCGCGGTGGCGGCGGCGCGGCGCCTGCTCGACCTTGACACCGATCCGGCGCCGATCGTCGACGCTCTCGGCAACGACGTACTGATCGGGAAGATCGTCCGGAGCGCTCCCGGGCGACGGGTGCCCGGCCACACCGGCCCCGACGAGATCGCGATCCGCGCCGTGCTCGGCCAGCAGGTTTCGCTTGCCGGCGCCGCGACGCTCGCGGCCCGGCTGGTGGACGCATACGGCGAGCCGCTCGAGCAGCCCATCGGGTCGGTGACGCACCTGTTCCCCTCGGCCGCCGCGCTCGCCGAAGCGGACCCCGACCAGCTGGCGATGCCCTGGTCGCGCCGGCGGGCGCTGATCGGCCTCGCCAAGGCACTCGCCGACGGTGACCCCGTTCTCGACACCGGCGTCATGGCGCAGGACGAGATCGAGCGGCGGCTGCTCGCGCTGCCGGGCATCGGGCCGTGGACGGTCGCCTACATCGCGATGCGCGCGCTCGGCGACGCCGACGCGTTCATGCCGACCGATCTCGGGGTTCGCCACGGCCTCGAACGCCTCGGACACGACGGCAGGCCGCCGAGCGCCGAGCGCGTCGCGGAACGCTGGCGCCCTTACCGTGCGTACGCGACACAGCACCTGTGGGCGCAGGCCGCCTCGTCACCTCACGCGGCGTGAACGGCGACCGTTCCATGCCAGCGATGACAACCACGACACCCAAACCACCCCGCCTTTACACATTCATACCGAGCCCGATCGGCCGGTTGTTGCTGTGCGGCGACGAGGCGCGACTCACCCGCCTCCACACACTCCCGGCCGCCGAGAACGCGGAACTCCTAGATGGCCGGCGCCGCGCGAGCGCGCCGTTCGTACACGTGCGGGACCAACTCGAGGCTTACTTCGCCGGCGAACTCGTCGAGTTCGACGTCACGCTCGACCTCAACGAAGCGACCCCCTTTCGCCGCACCGTCTGGAGCGCGCTGCTCGAGATTCCGTACGGCGAGACGGTCAGCTATCGCGAACTCGCGTGCCGGCTGGGCTTGCCGGCCGCCGCGCGCGCAGTCGGCGCCGCGAACGGGAGTAACCCGATCTCGATCATCATCCCCTGCCACCGCGTGATCGGCTCGAGCGGAGACCTGACCGGGTACGCCGGCGGACTGGAGCGAAAGCGGTATCTGCTCCGCCACGAAGCGGACGTCACGCCGGGACGGCGACCTCGCGATTGACCGGTCGCGGAGCGAGCGGGCGATGCAGGAGCAGAGCGGCGACGACGAGCACGAATAGTCCTGCGACCGCCAGCGCCCCGGTGAGACCGAACGCCGCCAGCAGCGGGCCGGCGACCAGGGAGCCGGCGACGATGCCGGCGATCGACGCCGGGAACACGAAACCATAGGCGCGGGCCAGGACAGAGTCATCCAGCAGCCGCGGCAGCGCTGTCTCGGACAGGACCTCGCCGACGACCATGCCGCCACCGCCGAGGAACGCGAGTCCCAGCGCGAGCGGAAGCGTAGGCGCGAGGCCGAGCGCCGCGAGCGGCACCCCGACGAGCGCGAGCGCGCACGCGAGCGTCCGCCGCCACCGTCCAGCCGCCTCAACCCGCGCAGTCACGATCGCCCCGATCACGCCGCCGACACCGAACGCGCCGAGCAGCAGACCGTAGCCGCTGGCGCCGGCTCCGACCTTGCGACTGACGAGCACGAGCGTGACGGTCAGCAACCCGTATACCGCGCTGCACAGCACGTCGGCAGCGACCAGCCTGATCGCCGCCGGAGCGCCTCGAAGCGCGCGTGCCCCGGCCGCACCTCGGCAAGAACGCCCGGGTTCGCCGCGTCGGCGTCGTGTGCGGCCGGTTGGAACTCGCGGCCGGGCGCGATCGAGACGATCGCGGCCGCTTCCACGCGGGTGGACACACCGAGCTTGGAGAGAATGTTCGAGACGTGCACGCTGGCGGTCTTGCGGGATATGAACAGCCGCTCGGCGATCTGGCTGTTCGACAGCCCGTCGGCGACCAATCGCAGCACCTCAGCCTCCCGGGCTGTCAGACCCAGCCGGCCGAGCTCGGCCGGAATCGATCCCTCGGGCGGCGAACCGTCGGGCGCGCTGTCGTCCGGCGGCCGCAGGCGCACGCGCCGCATCAGGGCATCGACGTCGGTGAGCAGCGGGGCCGCGACCATCGACCGCGCCAGCCCGAGCGCCTCGCTCGCCGCCGCGCCCGCCGCGTCGGAGTCGCCATCTGCGGTCAGCGCTTCGGCGCTCCGAAGCAGCGCATATGCAAGCGGCAACGGCTCGTTCATCGGTCTGCAGGCCGCGACGGCCGCCACCCACGCGCCGACCTCCTCCTTGCGGACGGCACGGGCCTGCTCGGCGCGGACAAGCGCGCGATGACCGTGATCGGCCGCGGTCGCGGCCGGCGTGCGCTCCGATTCCTCGCGGAGTACGGCGATCCGTCGCGCAGCATCCTCGGCGGAACCTCCCGCGTCGCGGGCGGCCAGCGCTCGTTCCGCTTCGATCCGCGCCCCGAGCGAGAGCAGCGGCCACTTGTAGCGCGGCTCCTCCCCCGCACCCACACCGGCGAGCGCACGCTCGACGATCTCCCCCGCCTCATCGAGGTCGCCAGCCGACCGGGACAACTCCGATTCGATCCAGGCCAGCGGCAGCGTGAACTGCGCCGCCGCTGAGCTCCGCAGGTGTCGGCGCGCCTCCCGCAGATCGGAGCTCGCCGCGGCTCGCCGGCCGGCGACGGCGTAGAGCTCGGCCCGCAGCAGCAGCAGCAGAGCGCCGGCGAACACCTCCGGGGCCTCGCCGGCGGGAGCGACACCGGCCAGCGCCTCCTCCCAGCGGCCGGAGCGAAACAGCGCTTCCGCCTTGTTGGCGCGCGCGAACGCACCCATGGTCCGTCCGAAGCCCGCCCGGTCGGCGAGTGCGATGCCACGCTCGGCGGTGTCCGCCACCTCGTCGTAGAGGCCGAGCATGAGCTGGGAGTCCGACAGACCGACGCACGCACGCGTCGCGGTCCAGGGAAAGCCCTCGCGCTCGGCCTCGTCGATCGTCTGCTGGTACAGCGCCTGCCCACCCTCGGCGTCGCCGCCGTACACCATCGCGGGAGCCAAGGCGAGCTGAGCCTCGAGCTTCTCCTGGATGGCGCCGACGGCCTGCGCCGCTTCGAGCGCGCGTGTCGCCAGCTCTCCCGCGCGCTCGATCTGATCGACCCGCGCGACGGCGCGGGCAAACGAGGCGAGCACCTGAGCGCTCACCCGGGCGGCGTGCAGCTGCGCGTCGGGCAGTCGGGCGACGATCGCCAGCAGACGATCCGGAACCCAGCGCGCCGCGGCCGAGACCACCCGTAGAACGTGCTGCGCATCTCCGGAAAGGAGCTCGGCCCGGGCCAGCAACACGTCGCGCAGCGACGGCGGCAAATAGTCGTGGTCGACCCGGCCGTCGCGGACCGCGCCAAGCAACTCCTCCACGAACAGCGGGATGCCCTCGGACCGCTCCGCCACGAACTCGATCAGGTCCGCATTCGGACGCTCCCCGAGGATCGCCTCGATCTGAGCGGCGACGTCCCGCTGCTCGAGGCGCTCGAGTTCGAGCCGCTCGACGATCCGCTGTTGCTCCCAGCGTGCAGCCATCCGGCGGAAGGGATGGGGGCGATGGAGCTCGTCGGACCGCACGCTCAGCACGAGCAGCAGCCGGCTGGCGCTGGTCCGCGCGACGAGCAGCGCGAGCAGGTCGAGCGTCGCGCTGTCCGCCCACTGAAGGTCCTCGAACACGAGCATCAGCGGAGCGCGCGCCGACAACCGCGCGATCACGCCGAGCATCAGCTCGAGCAGCCGCGCCGCATCGCGCTCGCCCGCGGGCGCGGTCGGCTGATCATCCTTGAGCTCGGGCACCAGGCGTCCGATCTCCCCTCGCGCGGTGCCTAAGACGGCGTCCAGCTCCGCCGGGGGCAGCTCGGCCGCGAGCGAGCGGATCATCTCCACCACCGGCGCGAACGGGATCCCGCCGCCGTCCAGCTCGACGCAGCCGCCTACCAGCACGCGTGTGCCGGCGCCCCGAGCCTCGCCGATGAGCTCGTGGACCAGCCTCGACTTACCGACTCCCGCTTCCCCGCCGACAAGAACGGTCACCTGCGCCCCGGCGAGGACGTGTTCGAGGGCGCTGCTCAACGACCTCGACTCCGCCTGGCGCCCCACCAGGACGGGGCTCACGAGACTTCCCGCCACACGTTCATCATGCCAGGAGCTCAGACCGAACAAAAGCTCGGCGCCTGTGACACGCCGTGC
>CAWJXO010000021.1:0-104860 GCA_963846765.1 uncultured Solirubrobacterales bacterium | reverse complement strand
CGGGACTGCCGTCGAGCAGCGCCGCCGCGATCCCGTACTCGAGGCTGAACTTTCCCTCGAGCCCGGTCTGCGGGGAGTGGTGGATGAGTGGGGCGAGCGACGCCGCCGGCGTTCGGACCACGATCCGGCGGACCCGGTCCGCGGGCCGCGGTTCTGCGAGCGCGGCGACAGCCGCGATCGGGCGCTGGAGTGCGTAGCAGCACGGAAACGGCTTGATCGCGAGGCCGCCGGGGACCGCCGGGCCGCCGAGTTCGACCGCGCCCGGATCCCCGCCGGCGAGCGCCATCCACTGCTCGAGCGCGCCCGGGTCGGCGCTGGCGCCGGCGGCCGCGAGCGCCGCCGCGCGAACCCCGGCCTCGGCCGCGAAGCCGACCTGGAGTGACTTCGCCGCGGTCCCGAACGCGCGCTGGACGCCGCCGGCCCCGGGGAGCGCGAGCGCGATCGCCCGCGCGGTCGCGTCCGCGTCGAGTCCGCGCGCCACCGCCGCCGTCACCGCGGCGCCCGGAGCGCCCGCGGTGCAGGTCGCGTGCCAGCCGGCGCTGTAGTGCCGCCACCCGAGCGCCGTGCCGAGCCGCGCCATCACGCCGGCGCCGGCCAGGTAGGCACGCGCCGGGTCCGCGCTCGGGTTGCCCGCGCTCGACGCGAGCGCCACCGGGACGCACACCGCGCTGATGTGCGTGGTCGAGGGCAGGTGCAGGTCGTCGTAGTCGAGGACGTGTGCGAGCGCCACCCACCGCCCGGACTCGCTCAGCTCGCCGAAAACGGGAGCGAGCTCGTTCCCGCGCGCGGCGAACATCACACCGACCGTGTCGACTAACGAGCGGCGCGCCAGCGCCAGGTCGTCTTCGGTTGGTTCGAGCTCGGTCGCCCAGCGCGCGAGCTTTTCAGCGAGCCCGGCCGTCGCCATTCTGATCGATTGCGCGCCAGACCCGCTCGGGGGTCATCGGCAGCCGGCGCATGCGCACGCCGCCCGTGGCCGCTGCGACCGCGTTGGCGACCGCGCCCGGGACGCCGACGACCGGCGCCTCGCCGACGCCCTTGGCGCCGAACGGGCCCTCGGGCGCGGGGACCTCGACGATCTCGGTGTCGATCGGTGGGACCCCGCCGGCGGTTGGCATCGCGTAGTCGACGAACGAGCCGGCGACGGGCTGTCCATGCTCGTCGTAGGCGAGCTCCTCGAGCAGCGCCCACCCGAGGCCCTGGGTCGCGCCGCCCTGCATCTGTCCCTCGACGAGCGCGGGGTTGAGCGCGCGGCCGACGTCCTGGGCGATGACATGCCCGAGCACGGCGACCTGACCGGTGTCGCGATCGACCCGCACGTGCGACAGATGTGCCGCGGACTGCGGCGCCGGCGACAGCGACACGCGGCCGTGGCCCTCGACCGGCGGGTACGGGCTGCCGAACGTCAGCACCTTCTGCGCGAGCTGCTCGAGCGCCATCGCCTTCGCCGGCACGCCGACCGGCCGCACGGATCCGTCGACGATCTCAAGGTCCTCGGGAGCGATCTCGAGCTCCTCGGCGGCGACCTCGAGCAGCCGCTCGCGCGCCTCGAGCGCGGCCAGCTCGACGGCGCGCCCGACGGTGTAGGTGATCTTGCTCCCGCCGCTCATGCCGGCGTACGGCGCGCTCGAGGTGTCGGCGTAGTTGACGCGGACGCGGTCGGAGCTCACGCCGAACGCGTCGGCGGCAATCGCCGCGAAGCTGGTCTCGACGCCGGTCATGTCGGCGGCGCCGGTGACGATCGTGAGACGCCCGTCGGAATCGAGCCGGCACACCGCGGCCGCGGGCTCGTAGCCGCCCGGCCACCACCCGATCGCCAGGCCGACGCCCTCGCCGTCCGGCAGCGATCCGCGGTCCCTCCACAGCGGATGCTCACCCACCCGCTCGAGGCACTCGCGGGCGCCGAACACCTTGAACTCCTGTCCGGAGACGGCCTTGTCGCCGACGACCGCGACGTTGCGCAGTCGCAGCTCGAGGGGATCGATCCCGAGGCTCTGCGCCAGCTCGTCGATCAGCGACTCGACCGCGAACGCCGCCTGGGGCGCCGCGGGAGCGCGGTAGGCGCCGAACGTCACACGGTTGGTGGCGACGCCTAGGGCGGTGAGCTCATGCGCCTGCCAGCGGTACGGGCCGGCGGTGAGCATCGCCGCGATCGACTCGACTCCGAAGTCGTCGGTCGATCCCCGGTCGGCGAGCACGCGGGCGCGAATGCCGGTCAGCCGCCCATCCCGGTCGGCCCCGATCTCGACGTCGAGGATCTCGGCGCCGGCGGGGTTGGCCGCGGCGAAGTCCTCGCTTCGGGTCATCGCGAGCCGGACCGGGCGGTGGAGCACGAGCGCGGCCCCGACGACGAGGGGCTCGACGATCATCATCTTGCCGCCGAAGCCGCCGCCGAGCGGGGCGCCGCGAACGCGCAGCCGGTCGGCGGGGAGCCCGAACAGATCCATTAGCTCCGAGCGGGTCGGGAACGGTCCCTGCGTCGAGGTGCTGACGACGAGCTCGCCGTCGACGTCGAACCAGGCCGTTGCGGTCTGGGTCTCGAGGTAGCCCTGATAGACCCACGGAGTCTCGAAGCGTGCGCGGACAACGACCTCGCTCGCGGCGAGCGCGGCGTCGATGTCGCCGTTGGCGAGGCGGGCGGTCCCGAGCACGTTGTCGGATAGCTCCTCCTCGTCGCCGACGCCGCCGGCGGCGACGGCCGCGTGGGCATCGCTGATGTCGGATCCCTCGCCCGCGGCGGCGGTGTGGATGCGGGCGCGGGGCGCGCCGGGGCGGGCGGCGGCCTCGAGGTCGACCACCGCGTCGAGGTGCTCGAGCTCGACCTCGATCAGCTCGATCGCGTCGGCGGCCACCGCCTCGGTCTCGGCGACCGCGATCGCCACCGGCTGCCCGGCGTAGACGATCTCCTCCCGGGCCAGTGGGCGCTTGTGGCGTCCCGGACCCGTGGTGACGATCGGGAGGTCGTCCGCGGTCAGTACCGCGACCACGCCGGGAAGCTCGCGGGCGGCGGTCGTGTCGATCGACTTGATCAGGGCATGGGCGTCATGGGCGAGCAGCAGCCGCGCGTGGAGGACTCCGTTGACTGGGAGGTCGGCGGCGAAATGGGTGGCGCCCCGAACCTTCGGCTCGGAGTCGCGACGGGGGGTTGAGACACCGATCGAGGGCATGTCTTTCAAGCTATCAGGGGCCGTTCGGTTGTCTGTTGCCATGCCGCGGTGAAACCGACTAGTGTCGCGGCTGCCGCGATGTCAGAGCACAAGTGGGTGTACGACTTCGCCGAGGGCTCGAAGGACATGCGTGAGCTGCTCGGCGGCAAGGGGGCGAACGTCGCCGAGATGACGCGCGTGCTCGGCCCCGACCGCGTCCCCGCCGGGTTCACGATCACCACCGAGGCGTGCGTCGCGTACATGCGAGACGGTCGCGAGCCGCCCGAGCTGGACGGTCAGGTCGCGAAAGCCTTGCGCCGGCTCGAGGAGACGGCGGGAAAGAAGTTCGGCGACGACGAGGACCCCTTGCTGGTGTCGGTCCGCAGCGGCGCGCGCGAGTCGATGCCGGGGATGCTCGACACGATCCTGAACGTCGGGCTGAACGACGACTCGGTGCTCGGGCTGGCTGGCGTCACCGACAACGAGCGGTTCGCCTGGGACTCCTACCGGCGGCTCGTCCAGATGTTCGGGAACGTGGTCGAGGGGGTCAAAGGCGAGCGCTTCGAGGGCGCGATCGCGGCCGCCAAGCGAGACGCGAGTGTCGAGACCGACGCGCAGCTGCCCGTCGATTCGCTGAAGAGGCTCGTGGAGGAGTTCAAGGGCTTCTACGACTTCCCCCAGGAGCCGCAGGAGCAGCTCCGCCGCGCGATCCTCGCGGTGTTCGATTCCTGGACGGGCGACCGGGCGGTCGCCTACCGGCGGATCAACCGGATCCCCGACGACTGGGGCACCGCGGTCAACGTCCAGCAGATGGTGTTCGGCAACAAGGGCGACAGCTCCGCCACCGGCGTCGCCTTCAGCCGCGACGAAGTGACCGGCGCGCCCGAACCGTCCGGCGATTTCCTCGTCAACGCGCAGGGCGAGGACGTCGTCTCGGGCGTCCGCACGCCGCGCGACATCTCCGAACTCGCCGAGGTCATGCCAAAGACGTACGAGCAGCTGATGGGGATCATGCGCACGCTCGAGTCCGAGTACAAGAACATGCAGGACGTCGAGTTCACGGTCGAGGAGGGGCACCTGTACATGCTCCAGACGCGCAACGCCAAGCGGCCGGCGCAGGCCGCGGTGCGTTTCGCGGTCGACGCGGTCCACGAGGGCCTGCTCACCCGCGAGCAGGCGCTTCGCACGATCGACGCCGGGGCGCTCGACGCGCTGCTGCATCCTACGTTCGATCGCAGCGACGGGTACGAGGTGCTGGCGCACGGAGTGGCCGCCTCGCCCGGCGCGGCCGTCGGCGAGATCGTGTTCGACGCCCGCGACGCGGTTTCGGAGTCGGCGGCGGGGAAGGACGTGATCCTCGTCCGGCCGTTCACCGAGGCCGACGACGTCGCGGGGTTCCACGCGGCCAAGGGGATCCTGACGTCCGAGGGCGGGAAAGCGTCCCACGCGGCGCTCGTGGCCCGCGGGATGGGCGTGCCGGCGGTGACGGGCGCGGCGGTGGCGATCGACCTCAATGCCGGCGAGGTGACGATCGACGGCCAGGTGTTCCGAGCCGGCGACAGGATCGGGATCGACGGCTCGGAGGGCACGGTGGTGGACGCTGGCGCGACGCTCGTCCAACCCGAGATCGACGACCGGTTCGACACCGTTTTGGAGTGGGCCGACGAGTTGCGCCGGCTGGGCGTGCGCGTCAACGCCGATACGCCTCGCGACGCTCGCCGTGCGCGAGAGCTCGGAGCGGAGGGCATCGGGCTGTGCCGGACCGAGCACATGTTCATGGCCGACGACCGCCAGCCGAAGATGCGGGCGATGATCATGGCCGATGACCGCGAGGGCCGTCGGGCCGCGCTCAGCGAGCTGCTCCCGCTCCAGCAGGAGGACTTCATCGGGATCTTCGAGGCGATGAAGGGGCTCCCGGTCACGATCCGTCTGCTCGACCCGCCGCTGCACGAGTTCCTGCCCAACCTTCCCGATCTGCGCGCCCACGTCGAGCGCGCCCGGATCGAGGTGACCGACGACCTCGACGAGCTTGAGCTGCTGCTGACGCGGGTGGAGGAGATCCACGAGGGGAACCCGATGCTCGGCACGCGTGGAGTCCGGCTCGGGATCCTGTACCCCGAGATCTACGAGATGCAGGTCCACGCGATCATGCGGGCGGCCAAGGCGGTCGATGAGCCGCCTCATCCCGAGATCATGATCCCGCTCGTCGCATACGAGCACGAGCTCGAGATCGCCCGCGACCTGGTCGTGGCCGTCGGCAACGAGCACGGCATGCGCGAGCGCGAGGACTACACGGTCGGGACAATGATCGAGCTGCCGCGGGCCTGCTTCATCGCGAACCTGATCGCCAAGCACGCCGACTTCTTCTCGTTCGGGACGAACGACCTGACGCAGACCGCGCTCGGCTTCTCGCGCGACGACGTCGAGTCGAAGTTCGTTCCCATCTACATCGAGGACAAGATCCTCGATCGCTCGCCGTTCGAGACGATCGACGCCCCCGGGGTGGGGTGGCTCGTGCGGTTGGCGGCGTGGGTCGGCCGCGAGGCGCATCCGGGACTGAAGCTCGGGATCTGCGGTGAGCACGGCGGCGATCCCGACTCGATCACGTTCTTCCACAACGCAGGCCTCGATTACGTGTCGTGCTCGCCGTTCCGAGTGCCGATCGCGCGGATCGCGGCGGCCCAGGCGGCGATCGCCGACTCCGCCGACTGAAGCGGTCAGCGTTCTGACCCCCGAGTTCGGTCGAGCCGTCCGGGGCTCGCGTTCAGCCGAGCGGGGGGTCGGCCGATTACCGAATGTGATGCAAAACGTTCGGAAAGCCGCCGGCTCGCGCCTGGCGCTGTGGCTGGTGACCCTGCCTGCGGCGCTGGCCCTGGTGTCGATGCTCCTCGGCTACCTCACCTCGTTTGGGACGGCTTCGTGGGATACCGCCTGGACGGCCGCGGCGCTCAGCGCGCTCACCGGGACGCTGGTCGGCCGCCGGGCGGCCGAGCCCCGCAACCGCGGTCACTGGACGCTGTGGTCCATCGCGGCTGGGTGCTGGCTGGCTGGCCAGCTAGGTTGGGACGCGTTCACGATCGCCGGCCCGAACAGCGTGCCGACGTCTCCGAACGTGGCCGACTTCTGCTGGTGGGCGTTCGCGATCCTGATGATCCTGAGCCTCGTGCGGATGCGGAGCCGGTCTCGGGCGCTCTTGATCGTCGGCGCCGCCGAGGTCCTGCCGTTGATCGCCGCCGCGGCGTCACTCACGTATGCGCTGCTGTGGCACGACGCCAGCATGTCGACGCTGCCGGTGGCGCAGCGGCTCTCGGCTCTCGTCTACCCCGCTCTGTACGTGTCGGCGGCAGTGCTCGCGCTCCAGGCGCTGATCGGTGGCGCGCTCACCAGCGTGCGGTCCGCGGCGGCGCGGGTAGTACTCGCCGGGGTGATGCTCGAGGCGGCAGCGTTCATCCCCTGGAGCCGGCAACTGCTCGACCAAAGCTATGTCTCGGGCCACAGCGTGCTTGATCCGATCTGGGTGCTCGGGCTCGTGACGATCGGCATCGGCGGGGCCCTCGCCGCCCGCCGGCCCGAGCCGGCTGCGCGAACCGTGGAGCCGGGGTTGCGCGGCGGGATCCTGCCCGCGGGGCTGTTCCTCGCGCTGCTGGGGGTGCTGCTTTGCGAGAGGATCGAGCACGCGCCCGACTCCGTGGCGTTCATCCTGTACGCGGGACTCGGGTTCTGCGGGGCCTCGCTGGTGGTACGCGGCGCCCTGCTCGAGCGCCGTCTGCGCCGGATGCTGAATCGCGAGCGTTCGGCGCTGGCGAATCTGGCCGACCGCGAGGCCGAGCTGGCGCGGCTCAACGAGCGGCTCCGCGAGGACTCCCGCCGTGACCCGCTGACCGGCATGCGCAACCGCCGAGCGCTCGCGGACGAGCTGCCGGGGCTCGAGGCCGGACACCAGGCGCGCGGCGAGTCGCTCGCGATCGCGCTGTGCGACGTCGACCGGTTCAAGATCTACAACGACGAGCTCGGCCACCTCGCCGGCGATCAGGCGCTGCGGGCGATCGCGGCCACGATCCGCGGCAGCCTGCGCGCCGAAGACATGGCATTCCGGTTCGGCGGCGAGGAGCTGCTGATCGCGCTTCCGGATACCACCGCCGCGGAGGCGCTGGCGGCGGCCGAGCGCATCCGCGCTGCGGTCGAGGCGGCGGCGCTGCCCCACCCGGCCGGAATCGGTGGCGTGCTCACGGTCTCGATCGGCGTCGCCGCCGGCCACGCCGATTACGGCAACCTGCTCGCCCGCGCCGACGCCGCGCTGTACGCCGCCAAGCGCGACGGCCGCAACCGCGTGGCCGCCGCGTCCGAGGCCGAGCCGGAGCGCGCGCCGGCGCGCCAGCGTGCCGGCGCCGAGCAGGGAGCGGTGCCGCGCCACCTGCGCAGCATGCTCGCGCTGTCCCGCGCCGCGGCGTCCGGCGAGGGCGCGATGCCGGTGCTCGAGGCGCTCGCCCAGACGATCCGCTCGGAGCTTTCGTTTCAGGTCGTCGCGATCAACCTGCTCGAGGAGACCGGCGAGCAGATGCGCGTCGTGCTGGTCGACGGCGACGTAGAGGCGCGTCAGACGCTGCTCGGGACATCGAGCAGCTGGCCGGAATGGGAGGGGATGATGACCCCCGAGCATATGCGGGAGGGCGCGCTGTGGCTTGCGGCCGGGACGTACGAGTGGGAGAGCGACGGGTCGTTCTGGACGCCGGCTGCGGCGGCGGCGCCCGGGCCCGACGGCTGGCACCCCGAGGACATGCTGATGCTGCCGCTGCGCGGAGCGTCGGGCGAGATCGTCGGGATGGTGTCGCTCGACCAGCCGCTTCACGGCCGCCGGCCCGAGGACGCCGAGATCGCGGTGCTGATGGCGGTCGCCGACCAGGCCGGGCTCGCGATCGAGCAGGCGCATCGCGCGGTTGCGGGAGGCGGCGGCGTACAGAACGAATCGGCCGAACTACGCTTGGCTGCAGTTATGCTGCTCGCAGAGGCACTCGACCTTCGCGACGCCGGTACCGCGGAACACTCGCGCACCGTCGGCACTTTCGCCAAGCAGACCGCGATCACTCTCGGCCTCACCCCGGACCGGATCGAACGGATCCACGCCGCCGGTGTGCTCCACGATCTCGGCAAGCTCGGGATCGCCGACGCGATCCTGTACAAGCCCGGGCCGCTCGACGATGCGGAGTGGAAGGAGATCACGCGCCACCCGGAGATCGGCGCTCGGATCCTTGAGCACGCCGGTCTGGGCGACATCGCGCGGTGGGTCCGCGCCCATCACGAGCGGCTCGACGGGCGCGGTTATCCCAAGGGAATCGGCGGGCAGGAGATCCCGCTCGAGGCCCGCATTCTCGCGGTCGCCGATGCTTACGAGGCCATGGTCGCCGACCGCCCGTATCGCGCTGGCAGGCCGGCGGCGAGCGCGTGCGAGGAGCTGCTCCGCTGCTCTGGCACCCAGTTCGACCCGGCGATCGTCGACGCCTTCCTGGTCGCGCTCGACCGTGGCGACGGGGAACTCGACGCTCAACCGTCGGTCGCCAAGGCGGCGTAGGCCGCCCCGTCTGAGTCCGCGACTGCCGGCCGGCCGTTGAGGTCGCCGTCGCCCAGATGCGGGAGCGCGTTCGACCTCGCCACCTCGGAGTAGAACGCCGCGCTCTTCTTCGGCAGGCGCCGCTGCGTGCCGAAATCGACGTAGTACAGGCCGAAGCGACGCTGATATCCGCGCGCCCACTCGAAGTTGTCCGTCAGCGACCAGACAAAGTAGCCGGCGAGGTTGACGCCGTCGTCGATCGCGCGCCGTGCCGCATCGAGGTGACCTTCCAGGTAATCCACTCGCTCGAGGTCGTTGACTCGACCGTCGGGGTCGATGTAGTCGTCGGCCGCGCAGCCGTTCTCCGTGATGTACAGAGGCAGTCGCGGCGCTTCGCGGTCGAGCGTCCGGAGTGCGTCATAGAGTCCCTCGGGCTCGATCAGCCAGCCCATGCTGGTGCGCGGAATGTCGGGCGGCGCGTAGTTGACGGCTCCCGGGAACCCCGCGAGCGGGCTTTCGCCTCGGCGCAGGTCGTTCCAGTCGCCCGTGCGCACGTAGTACGGGCAGTAATAGTTGAGCCCGAGAAAGTCGAGCGGCGCCGACACCCGATCCATGTCACCGGGTTCGATCAGCTCCTCCGGTGGGAGAAGCTCGGCGCGGGCGGCATCGGGGTATGAGCCGTGCAGCACCGGCTCGAGGAAGATGCGGTTCTGCTCCGCGTCGAGGGCCGCGGCGGCGAGTGCCGCGTCCGCGTCCACGGCGCGGACCGGGTGTAGATCGATCGTGATGCCGACCGGGATGTGGCCGGACAGCTCGGCGCGGATCGCCTCGACGGCCAGCCCGTGGGCGAGCAGGAGGTGATGCGTCGCCGCCGCGGCGAGCGACAGGTCGGTCTTGCCGGGGGCGTGGGTTCCCACGCGGTAACCCTGGTGGGCCGCCTGCTGGGGTTCGTTGAGCGTGATCCACATGCCGACCTCGGCGCCGAGCGCGTGGGCGAGTGCCTCGGCGTATTCAGCGAACCGATACGCCGTATCGCGGTTGGCCCAGCCGCCCTCGTCCTCGAGCGCCTGCGGCAGGTCCCAGTGGTACGCAGTGAGAACTGGGACGATGCCCCGGCCACGCAGCCCGTCGACCAATGCCCGGTAGTAATCGAGTCCGGGCTGATTGAACGATCCGTGTCCAGTGGGCTGGATCCGGGACCACGCCACCGAGAACCGGTAGGCGCCGACGCCGAGCGTCGTCAGCAGCCCCAGATCCTCCTCCATGTGGTGATACGAGTCGCTGGCGATGTCGCCTGTGTCGCCGTGGTGCACCTTGCCCGGCGTGTGGCTGAAGGTGTCCCAGATCGAGCGGCCACGGCCGTCCTCGTGGACCGCCCCCTCGATTTGATACGCCGAGGTCGAGGCGCCCCAGAGAAAGCCGGGTGGGAAGGGGCGCGCGCCGTGCGCACCGTCGGGTGACGTCCCAGTCATGAAGTTCTCCTAATCGGTGTGGTTCTGAAGATTGCGCGAGCACGGCGCCCGCTCCCCGCGTGAGAGGACACGGGAAGCGGGCGTCTTTGGGGTGGAGGAGAGACCTAGCTGATGGGCCGCAACCGCAAGATCACGACCTCGTTGGTCGGCGTGTTGGGGCTACCCGACTCATACGGGTTGCCGGCCGTCGGCCAACCGGTGAACTTGCTCGTGTTGTACTCGTCGAACACCACGCCGTAGACCGTCGGGATGATCGGCAGGTTCTGGGCCACGTACTGCTCGATCGGAGCCAGATCCGCCTGTTGCGTGGCGACCGTGTTGTCGGCCGCGAGCTTGTTCAGGGCCGCGTCGACGGTCGGGTCCTTCAGCCGCTCGTAATCGCCCGCCGCGTTGCTCGTCGCCTGCGCGCTGTTCAGCCAGTCGTTGTACAGCTGGTACGGCGAGACGCTCGTCTGCGACCAGTGCGCCGTGAGCTGGTAGTTCCCGGTCGCGATGTCCGACGACCACGCGGTCACCGACTGGCCCACGAACGTGGCGTTGATGCCGGCCTTGCGCAGCCAGCCGGCGATCATCTGGTCACCGGTCGCGTAGTCCGCGAACGACGACGGGTTTGTGATGTCGAGCGAGAGCTCCTGACCGGACTTGGTCCGGAAGAAGCCGTCGGACCCCATCACGTAGCCGGCCTGCTCGAGCACCTGCTTGGCTGCCGCGGGATCTGCGTGTGCCGGCAGCGTCTGGTTCGCCACAGTTGGCGACAGGAACTGCTGGAAGATCGGCAGCGTCAGACCGCTGGCGTTGGACACCGGCGGCTCGAGTCCGCCTTCGGCCTGCTGGCTGATTGCGGTCCGGTCGATTGCCAGGCTGATCGCCTTGCGCACCGCAAGCTGGTTGGTGGGGAACTTGGTCAGGTTCGGCTCGAGGCTGTTCGTCTGCACCGGCGGGAACCACACCTGGTGGGTGGAGTGACCTGACTCAAACACCTGCTGCACGCCGGGGATGAAGTTGCCCGCCCAGTGCAGCTGGTTGGTCTGGAGGGCCGCCAGCGCGGTGTTGGCCGACGCGTAGGTCGGGAACTGCACCTCGGACACCGCCGGCTTGCCGCCCCAGTAGGTGGGGTTGGCCTTCAACGTAATTCCCTGAGGGCTGAACTGGGAGACGGTGTAGGGGCCGGTGCCGACCGGGTTCGGGTCGGTGTACTTACCGGGATCGCCGACCTTGCTCCAGATCGATTCCGGAACGATGTAAGTCTGGCCGGCGATGTTCTGGAGGTTGGCGTACTGAGGCGTGGCGAAGTTGATCGTCACCTGGTTGCCGCTCGAGCTCGCGCTCCCGACCGAGAGCCCCGTGTTGTTGACGTCGGGGTACTGCTTGATCATGTTGAAGGTGAAGGCGACGTCAGCCGCGGTCATCGGCGTGCCGTTCGACCACTTCACGCCCGGGCGGGTCGTGAACGTGATCGACTTCCCGCCGTTCGACCACGCGTAGCTGCTCGCGAGCCAGTCGTAGTACTGGCCGGGCTTGATCGCGTTGGCTTGGAGCAGCGGCTCGTACACCAGCGACGTGGCACCGAGCAGGGTCGCCGCGGAGGATTGGATGAACGGGTTGAAGTTCTGAGTGATCGCGTTCTGCTGGCTTGACTCCACGGTCAGCACCGAGGAGCCGCCCGAGCCGCCGGAACTGCTGGAGCCGCCCGAGGAGGAACTCGAAGTCCCGCCGCAGCCGGCGATCACCGCGGCGGCGCCGAGCCCCACGCCCGCCGCGAGCCATCGTTGTTGCTTGATCCATCGTTTCATCGAGCAGTACACCTTCTCTCTGATAAAAGAGTCGTGTCGCGTATGTAGACATTCACGCCCCTGGTTCAGGCCAGGGTCGTGTCGCGTATGTAGACGGTCACGTGCCCCCGGGTGAGGCCGGGGGTGCGGGCTTTAAGGGCCGTGCGGTCCGTTGAAGCCCGGGTTCGCCGGCGTCGCGCTCTGAGGCGCAGCTTCGGCGATGGGACAATCACCTCATTGCACGGTCCTCCCTTCCCGAGAGGCCGGATTCGGGTTGCTTGCCAAAGGCGTCGGGGTCAGGCGCCGAGGCGATCAGCAGCCGCGTGTACTCGTGGGTCGGCGACTGCGTCACCTGCTCGGCGCGGCCGCGCTCGACGATCTCGCCCCGGTACATCACGAGGATCTCGTCCGCGAAGTACCGCGCGGATGCGATGTCGTGGGTGATGTACAGGACCGCCAGGTTGAGGTTCCGGCGCAGCTGGTCGATCAGGTCGAGCATCTCGAGCCGGATCGAGACGTCGAGCATCGAGACCGGCTCGTCGGCGAGCAGCACGCGAGGCGCTGCCGCCAGCGCCCGGGCGATCGCGACGCGCTGGCGCTGCCCGCCCGATAGCTCGTGCGGGTAGGCGTCGCGGAACTGCTCGGCCGGGCTCAGACGGACCTGAGTCAGGAGCTTGTCGAGCTCTCCGGTGGTCGCGCCCAGGCCGCTGCGGTCTTGGTGGAGACGGAGCGCGCGCGTGATGTGATAGCTGACCGTGTGGAGCGGGTTGAGCGACGCGAACGGGTCCTGGAAGACCATCTGCACCGCTCCCTTGTACGCGCGGAACCCGCGCTTGCTCGCGGGGTCGATGGGCTCTCCGTCGAGCAGGACCTGGCCGCCCGAGCGCCGCTCCTGGCCGGCGAGCAGCCGCGCCACCGTGGTCTTGCCCGAGCCGCTCTCGCCGACCAGAGCCGTGATCGTGCTCTGGCAGAGCCGGAGCGAGACGCCGCGGACGGCGTCGACGGTGGTCTTGCGGCCGAGCTTGTACGTCTTCGCCAGCTCCATAGCCTCGATCACCACCGGACCGGCCGCCGGGCTTGCGTCGTCCGACCGAGCCGGAGTGGCCCCTTTCACATGTGCGGCGTTCACGACCGGGCACGCGGTGAGGTGTTCCGGCTCGACCAGGTTCAGCGCCATGTCGACAGTCGCGCACGCGTCGGTGGCGAACGTGCAGCGCGGGATGAACGGGCAGCCGGTGAGCGCGCCCCGGAGGTCGGGCGGCGAGCCGGGGATCCCGGAAAGCTTCAGGCGGGGCCCGTGGAGCTTCGGGAACGAGGTCAGCAGCCCCCTGGTGTAGGGGTGGGCCGCGCGCTTGTGGATCTGGTCGCGGGTCCCCGACTCGACGATCCGGCCGGCGTACATGATCATCACGCGGTCGGCGATCTCGAGCAGCAGCGACAGATCGTGGGTGATGAACAGGACCGAGAAGCCGAGACGATCCTTCAGATCGAAGATCTCGGACAGGATCTCCCGTTGGACGACCACGTCGAGCGCCGTGGTCGGCTCGTCCATGATCACTACCTCGGGCTCGGCCGCGAGCGCCATCGCGATCATCACGCGCTGGCGCATCCCGCCCGAGAGCTCATGGGGATAGCTCTTTAACCTTACGCGTGGGATCCCGACCATCTCTATTAGCTCGACGATCCTTGCCTGGCGCTGGTCCTCGGCGAGCGGGAGATGTGCCCCGACCGCGTCGAGCAACTGATCGCTGACGCGGAGCACCGGATTCAGCGAGTTCATCGCGCTCTGGAACACGATCGCGATCTCGCGCCAGCGGAGCTTGCGGAGCTGCCCACCGGTCGCTTTGAGGACGTCAACACCCCCGGGGTCGACGCGGCGTCCGTGGTAGGTGACGCTGCCGGCGGTGATCACCGCCGGCGGGCGGAGCAGGCGGATCGACCCGTACGCGAGCGTCGACTTCCCGCAGCCGCTCTCGCCGGCGAGGCCGACGATCTCGCCCGGTCCGAGAGCGAGCGACACGTCCCGGACGGCGCGCACGTCCCCGGCGTCCGATCGGTACGAGATCGACAGGTCGCGGATGTCGAGGACGGGCTTCGGGGTCGTCTCCGCGGCCGCCGCTTCGGGGCGGTGAGCGCCGCTCTCGGTCACTGCGCTCACGCTAGCTCCCGCCGCTCGTCACGGACTACCGGCGTCGGGTCCGACGGCCGCCACGTGCGGCGCCCGACCCGCACGCTGCCCGCCGCGCGCAGCCGCGGATTGCCGAGCTCGTCGAGCCCGAAGTTGAGCAGCACCATGCTCATCCCCAGCAGCGCCACGCAGATCCCCGGCGGCGCGTACCACCACCAGGCGTTCAGTTGCACGGCGTTGCCATTCTGTGCCCAGTAGAGCATCGTCCCGAAGCTCCACTTCGACAGATCCGCGACGCCGAGAAACGCCAGCGCCACCGACGTCAAGATCGCGTACAGAACGGTTCCGACAAAACTTGCCGCGATCAAACCGATTTCGTTCGGGAAGATCTCGAACAAGATGATCCGCCAGCTGCTCTCACCGGACTCGCGCGCCGCGGCGACGTAGTCGCGATTGCGAAGCGACAGCGTCTGGGCACGGATCACGCGCGCGCCCCACGGCCAACCTAGCGCGCTCAGCACGATCGCCGTCGGAAGCTCACCCGAATGCGGTAGGTAGCCGAGGATCACGACCAGCAGCGGCAGCGCCGGCAGGACCAGGAAAACGTTGGCGAGCAACGACAGCCCCTCGTCGGACATGCCGCCGAGGAAGCCCGCCGACATCCCGACCACGATCGCGAGCACGGTCGCGATCACTCCTGTGAGCAGCCCGAGTACGACCGTCGAGCGGGTGCCGACGAGCAGTTGCGAGAGCACGTCCTGGCCGGTGGCGGTGGTGCCGAGCAGATGCGTGGCGTTGGGGCCGAGCGGTAGCGCCTGACCAGGCGTCGTCGCGGTCGGGTCGAACGGCGCGATCGACGGCCCGATGATCGCGATCAGCACGAACACGGCGAGGATCACCGCGCCGACCTTGGCCTTCCCGGGCAGGCGCCGGAACCATCCCCGCTTGCGCGCGATCACGGCCGGCGGGAGCTGCTCCGTGCCGTCGGGGAGCGGATCGATGCCCGCGGCCATCGCGGACATCAGAACGCGCCCCTGGTCCGCGTGCGCGGGTCGGCGAAGAAGTACACGATGTCGGCGAGCAGGCAGGCGAACAGCACCGAGAACGAGATCACGAGGAAGATGCCCTGGAGGAGCGGGAAGTCATCGGAGGTGACCGCGTTGTAGAGGGTCAACCCGATGCCCGGGTAGGAGAAGACGATCTCCATCACGAGCGCGCCGGCGACGACGAAGCCGATCGACAGCGCGAACCCGGCGAGGTTGGGAAGGATCGCGTTGCGCGCCGCGTAGGTGAACATCACTCGGCGCGGCGATAGCCCCTTGGCCTGCGCGACCAGCACGTAGTCCTCGCCGATGGTCGTGATCATCACGTTGCGCATCTGGAGCATCCAGCCCGCCATCGAGGTCACGACGATCGTCAGCGCCGGCAGGATCGAGTGGTAGATCGCGCTCGAGATGAACGACCAGTCCCAGCCGGGGGCGAGCCCGAGGCTGTAGCCCTGTCCGAACGGGAACAGCCCCCAGCTGACCGCGAAGAGCTGGATCGCGACCAGCGCCAGGAAGAAGTAGGGCGTCGCCTGTAGGAACGTGAACGCCGGAAGCGCGCGGTCGAGCGAGCCACCGCGCCGCCACGCGGCGAGGATCCCCAGCAACGTGCCGAGCGCGAAGCTGATGATTGTCGCCGTGCCGACGAGGATCACGGTCCATGGCAGCGTCTGCGCGATCACCGTCGTGACCTTGGCCGGATACAGGTTGACCGACGTTCCGAGGTTCCCGTGGGCCAGGTCCCCGAGATAAGTGAAGTACTGGCTGATCAGGCTCCCGTGCGTGTGCGTCCCGAACTCCGCCTCGAGCGCCTTGAGCGAGTTCGCGTCGAGCGTCGGGAACTTGGCCAGCAGCGTGTCGACCGCGTTGCCCGGCATCACCCGCGGGATCGCGAAGTTGACGGTGATCGCCACCCACGCCGCGACGGCATAGAACGCCAACCGCCGGGTGATGAACGCCATCGTCGTTTCTCCTCTCCGCGCCGCGCCGGTCGGCGGGGCTTGCTGAAAACGGTACCGAAACAGTTTCGTACGTGTCAAGCCTTTATTTGTTTATATTTTCTGCGGTTGATTGAGGGCGGTGGTGATTCAGCTGCTTGTAACGTTTCAGAAATTGTGATTCAATACACCGTATGAGTTCCACAGATCGCTTAGAAAACGGCCGCAGCAACCGGCTCACGATCCGGCAGGTGGCGGATCTCGCCGGCGTCTCGACCGCGACCGTGTCGCGAGTGATCAATGGCCGCGCGGAGGTGTCCGATCGCGCACGGGACGCGGTTCTGCGGGTCGTCCGCGAGCACGGCTACAGCACGAACCGAACGGCACGGGGGCTGTCGGCGGGACGGACCGGTCTGGTCGGCGTGACCACCCCGGTCGTCCACCACTCCTACTTCGCGGTGATCCTCGACGGCGCCGGCGAAGCGCTGTACGAGCAGGACATGCGCATGGTCCTGTGCCCGACCCACCACGAGCACGACCGCGAGGTATCGCTCCTGGAGCGGTTGATGCAGGGAACGACTGACGGTGCGCTCCTGATCCTCCCGGAGGAGTCGCCCGACGAGCTCGCGGCGCTCCACGACCATGGCTACCGGTTCGTGATCGCCGACCCCTTGCGGCCGATTGACGAACGCGTCCCCACGGTTTCGGCCGCGCATTCGTCGGGAGCGAGCGAGGCGGTCGAGCACCTGCTGTCGCTCGGGCACCGGCGGATCGCGGCGATCACGGGGCCGCGGGGGTGGATCGCCACCGAGGAGCGTCTACGCGGCTACCACGGGGCGCTCGCCGCCGCCGGCGTCATGCCCGACCCCGGGCTCGTGGTCGAGTCCGATTTCCACGCCGAGGGCGGCGCCGAAGCGGCGCTGTCGCTGCTCGACCGTCCCGACCCGCCGACGGCGGTGTTCGCATTCAACGACATGCTCGCGATCGGCGTCATGCAGGCCGCGCGCCTGCGCGGCGTCAGCATTCCCGAGCAACTGTCGGTGGTCGGCTTCGACGACACCTTCGAGGCCTCGATCGTCACGCCACCGCTGACCACGGTCCGCCAGCCGCTCGCGGAGATGGGGCGGATGGCAGTCAACCTGCTCGTCCGCCAGCTTCAGAACCAGCGGATCGAGGCACTGCACGTGCAGCTCGAGACCAAGCTGGTCGTGCGCGAGTCGACGGCGCCGCCCGTCGGTTAGCTGGAGCTCACGCCGCTCCGAGCGCCAGCGCGAACTTTCGAAGCGGTTGTCGGCCCCGTGCAGGACGGCGACGCGCGTCTATGTTCTGGTGGCCTCCATGAGACGAAAGGACCGTGATGACAACGCTCGCCACCGCACCCCTCGACGCGCTGCTCGACCGGCTGTTCACCGAGGCGGAAGCGCCCCCGTCGCCGAAGTTCCGCGCTGCCCTGAACCAGACCTCGCCCGACGAACGCCTGCCCGACTATCTACGGTTCTACAGCCGGGCGAAGAGCGCCTACCTGGCGGTCTCCCGCGACACCGCTCAGCTCCTGTACATGCTCGTGCGCTCCACGGGGGCGCGCGAGGTCGTCGAGTTCGGGACCTCGTTCGGGATATCGACGCTTCATCTCGCGGCCGGTCTGCGCGACAACGGCGGCGGGCGCGTGATCACCACCGAGTTCGAGCCGTCGAAGATCGAGCGCGCGCGTGAGAACTTCGTCGCCGGCGGACTCGATGATCTGATCGAGATCCGCGAGGGCGACGCGCTCCAGACGCTCGCGCACGAGCTGCCCGAGCAGATCGACATCGTGCTGCTCGACGGCGCCAAAACCCTCTACCTGCCAGTGCTGAAGCTGCTGGAGGAGCACCTGAGGCCCGGCGCCCTGATCGTCGCCGATAACACCGACAAGAGCCCGGACTACCTCGAACTCGTCCGATCATCCGCGAAGGGATATACCTCGGTGCCGTTCGCCGAGGATGTCGAGCTGTCGATGCGCACCAACTGATTTCCGGCGTGCCGGGGGCGCGAGCGGTTCTGGAACTAGTTCCAGAATGGAATCATTCTGAATCTAGAGTAGGGTGGGGTTCGATGACCGAGGCTCATATCGACGCCGCGGGCGCGCTCCGCGCCGCCGGACTGCGGATCACGGCATCGCGACTCGCGGTGCTGTCCGCGGTGGCGAACGGCAAGCACGTGACCGCCGAGGAGGTTGCGGTCAGCGTGCGAGATCGCGTGGGGTCGATCTCGACCCAAGCCGTCTACGACGTTCTGGGCGCGCTGACCCGGGCGGGCTTGGTGCGGAGGATCGAGCCCGCCGGTAGCCCCGCCCGCTACGAGACGCGCGTGGCCGACAACCACCACCACCTCGTCTGCCGCTCGTGTGGGGCGATCGTCGACGTGGACTGCGTGATCGGAGAGCCGCCGTGCGTGTTGCCGTCGGACGCGAGTGGGTACGTGGTAGATGAGACCGAGGTCACCTTCTGGGGCATCTGCCCTACATGTCAGACAACGTCCAACTCGAATGACCAGGAGAGCGCTTGATGACCGACAAGCCAGCCAAGACCACGACAGACGGCGGAGCCCCCGTCGCGAGCGACGAATTCTCGCTGACCGTCGGCCCGGATGGCCCGATCCTGCTTCAGGACCAATACTTGATCGAGCAGATGGCGAACTTCAACCGCGAGCGGATTCCCGAGCGTCAGCCGCACGCGAAGGGCTCGGGCGCGTTCGGCGTATTCGAGACGACCGAGAACGTGAGCGCCTACACCCGGGCCGCTCTGTTCCAGCCCGGCGTCAAGACCGAGATGCTCGCCCGCTTCTCCACGGTCGCCGGCGAGAGCGGCAGCCCCGACACTTGGCGCGACCCCCGCGGCTTCGCGCTGAAGTTCTACACGTCCGAGGGCAACTACGACATGGTCGGCAACAACACGCCGATCTTCTTCGTCCGCGACCCGATGAAGTTCCAGCACTTCATCCGCAGCCAGAAGCGCCGCGCCGACAACGGCCTGCGCGACCACGACATGCAGTGGGACTTCTGGACGCTCTCGCCGGAGTCCGCCCACATGGTGACGTGGCTGATGGGTGATCGCGGTATCCCCAAGAGCTACCGTCACATGAACGGCTACTCGAGCCACACGTACATGTGGGTCAACGCCGGCGGCGACAAGTTCTGGGTCAAGTACCACTTCAAGACCGACCAAGGCGTCGAGTGCCTCACCCAGGACGAGGCCGACCGGATCGCCGGCGAGAAGCCCGACTATCACCGGCAGGATCTGTTCGAGGCGATCCGCGACGGCGACTTCCCGAGTTGGACGCTGTACATGCAGGTCATGCCGTTCGAGGAAGCCAAGACCTACCGGTTCAACCCGTTCGACCTGACCAAGGTGTGGCCGCACGGCGACTACCCGCTGATCAAGGTCGGGACGATGACGCTCAACCGCAACCTGACGGACTTCCACACCGAGATGGAGCAGGCCGCGTTCGAGCCGAACAACCTCGTGCCCGGGATCGGGCTGAGCCCGGACAAGATGTTGCTCGCGCGCGGGTTCTCCTACGCCGACGCGCATCGCGCCCGGCTCGGGGTCAACTACAAGCAGATCCCGGTCAACACTCCGCACGTGCCGGTGCACAGCTACAGCAAGGACGGCGTCGGGCGCACGGTCAACGTCAGCGATCCCGTCTACGCCCCCAACTCCTACGGTGGCCCCAAGGCCGACCCGTCGGCGACCGACCACGCCGGCCTGTGGGCCAGCGACGGCGACATGGTCCGGTCGGCCTACACGCCGCGGGAAGATGATGACGACTTCGGCCAGGCCCGCACCCAGGTGCGCGACGTGCTCGACGACGACGAACGCGACCGCCTTGTCTCGAACATCGCCGGCCACCTCGCGGACGGCGTGTCCGACAAGGTGCTGGCGCGGGCGATCGAATACTGGAAGAACGTCGACGACCAGATCGGCGAGCGCATCGAGCAGGCCGTCGGCGCGACCGTCGGGGCCTAAGGTCTGGGCTGAACGCGCGCCCGGACCGGGTCCGGGCGCGCGCTCCGGCGTTGTCACGGGCTGGTCCTATTGCGGGTCATAGTTCTCGAGACGCCACGCCACAACCCGGAGGGAGGACGACGATGACGTCCACCGTCAGCAGCATCGAGATCGCGCGCCCGGCTGAGGAGGTCTTCGCCTACGTAACCGATCCGAGGACGATGCCCGAATGGCAAGAGGGCGTCGTCAGCGGCCATATGGACGCGCCCACGACCCGCGTCGGCTCCAGATGTACGACGGTCCGGAAAATCGGGGGCCGTGAGCGCGAGGTGAACACGACGATCACCGAATACGACCCGCCGCGCCGGTGGGCCGACCGCGGCATCGACGGCCCAGTCAGGGCGATCGTCACGGTGACGGTCGAGCCGCTCGCCGACGGATCATCGTCGCGCCTCACGATCGAACTCGACTTCACGGGCCACGGGATCGGCCGGGTGCTGGTGCCGCTCGTCGTCCGTCGCCAGGCGTTCGGTCAGCTGCCGGAAAGCATGAGGCGACTCAAGCAACGGCTCGAGGCCCGACCTTAGACCGTGGCTACCCGCGGCTAGCCACGCCCGCGAACACGGCCAGGTCCCCGAATCCGAACTGACCCGCGCGTCCCGCGACGGAGGTCGTGACCGCCGAGCACGGGGTCGTGCAGACCACCGTCGAGGTCAAGCTGCTCCCGGCCACCGCGATCAACAAATCGCTCACCGTGATCAGCCGCTCGGTTCGCCCCGGCGATTCCGTCACGATCGAGGGCACGCGAGGGAGCGGCGGCACGATCACTTCGACCTCCCTCATAGTTCGGGATTCCATCAAGCAGCCACGGGAGGCCCGACAATGCCGCTGGTAGAGATCGATCTACTCGAAGGTCGCTCCGAATCAGAGCTCGACGTGATCTCGGATGCGGTCCACGAGGCGATGGTCGCAGAGCTCGACGTTCCGCAGCGGGATCGCTTTCAGATCATCACCGAACGCCTCCCGGCGCGCCTGCGCTTCGACCCGAACTACCTCGACATCGAGCGTGACAAGGGCTTCCTCTTGATCCGGATCACGCTCGCCGCGGGCCGTACGACTGATGCCAAGCAGGCGTTCTACCGCCGCCTTGCCGGGCTGCTGGCCGAACGCATCGGGATGCGAGCCGAGAACCTCGCGCTGGCCATGATCGAGAACGAACGCGAGGACTGGTCCTTCGGCCGCGGGCAGGCGAGCTACGTCGAGCTGCCGCGCGACCTCTGGAGATGAGGCCGGCAGAGACCTAGTCAGGTTCTTCCACAGATCGTCCAGGCTCGCGGACGCCGTAGCAGCACCAGCTCAAACGCCTCGAGGTCCATACCTCATGTTCTCAAGCCACGCGGGCGCCTGCCCAGCCTGCCGGCCGAGTGTGAGGTGCGTCACTTGCGGGGCAGGCTCTTCAGAACCTTTCATTTTTCGCTGGTCCAATGAGTATCGCGGGTGGCAATAAGCCAGCTCCGGTGACCGATCGGTCGCCGGAACATCACGCGTTGCCTTGGGGCACCGCCGACCTCAGACGGGGCCTATATGAAGTTAGGAGCGGCGGGCCGCGTATGCCCGCACGGGATACGACGGGTTCGGACCGTCGGTAGAAGGAACCGAGATTGCGAGCAGTGCTCGAGAGCGACCGCGGCGTGCGAGCAGCGCATCGGGCGTCACGTCAGCGCCGATCCGGTTGCACAGCAACCGGTCCCCGAGTTCCGTCACGCAAAGGTCAGCGTGCTGTCTCCGACCGACCGGCTCCGCTTCTGGGCGGTTGGGCTGTTGTGGCTCGCGGTGAACCTCGCGTTCTGGGGATGGTGGCTGCGCCACACCGAGAACAGCACCGCGTGGCTCTACTGGGCGGAAACGATCGCGCTCTTCTATCAGACGACGCTGCTGCCGACGGTGTTCTGGCGGTTCGTGCGCAAGATGAAGCGTCCCGTCGAGATCGAGCCGCCCGTGGACATGCGCGTGGCGATGATCACGCTGTGCGTACCGTCGAGCGAGTCGTTCGACGTGATCGAGGGGCAGCTTGCCGCGCTCAGGAACGTCGACTATCCCCATGACAGCTGGATCCTCGATGAGGGCGGATCGGACGCGGTCCGCGCGCTCGCGGACAAGCACGGCGTCAACTACTTCACGCGCCGTGGCGTCGAGGCATGGAACCAGCCCGCGCCGCCGTTCCAGGCCAAGACCAAGGCTGGGAACGTCAACGCCTGGCTCGACCACGTCCAGAGCCTCGGGCGCGACTATCAGGTGTTCGTCCAGCTCGACATCGACCACCGCCCACGCGCCGACTACCTCGACCGTGTGCTCGGCTATTTCCGGGACCAGACAGTGGCGTGGGTGCAGGCCCCGAGCGTTTGCGGCAACCTCGACAACTGGACGGCCCGTGGCCTGGCCGAGCAAGATCTGATCTTCCAGGGTCCGCTGCAGATGGGGTTCTACGGCGCCACCGGAACCCCGTTCATCATCGGCTCCCACACCTCGTACCGAACGGCGGCCGTCCGCGAGATCGGGGGTTTCCAGCCGACCCGGGCCGAGGATCACCTCGACACGGTCGTCCTGGCCGCCCACGGCTACACCGGGGTGTTCGTTCCTGACCTGATCGCTACCGGCGATGGCCCCCACGACCTCGCGACCTATCTGCGCCAGCAGTTCGCGTGGGCGTATTCGATGATCCAGATCTTCTTCGGCCACACGCCCCGGCTGATTCGTCGGTACACCCGCGGTCAGGCGCTGCAGTTCCTGTTCTGCCAGAGCTGGTACACGCTGTGGTCGATCTCGCTCGCGGTCCTATGGGCGCTTCCCGCGGTCGCGTTGCTTGTCAACCGGCCGATCGCGTCCGTCCCGATCGGGCGGTTCTTCGTCTACTTCCTACCGGTGATGCTGGCCTCGACGCTGATGTGGTGCGAGTCGCGCAGGTGGTTCCAGCCGGGCGGCGTGCGGCTGTCGTGGCGCGGGATCGTGTTGCAGACGGCACGCTGGCCCGTGGTGTTGTGGGCGCTGATCAACGTCGTGCTCCGGATCAAGCGCTCGTACATGATCACGCCCAAGGGCAAGGCGGCCGGCGGCGGCCCGCGGGCGATCAGCATCTACGGCCCCTACGTCGTGCTCGCCGCGCTCCCGCTGGCGGCGGTGTGGCTGTTCGACGCGAGCGCCGGGAGCAGCCTGATCCGCGGCTACTACGGGCTCGCGCTCGCCAACGCGCTGATGGGGGCCGCGGTGCTCGCGACGACGCTCGGGATGGACATCAAGCAGATCGCCGCCGATCACAGCGCGCTGCGCACCGCGGTGCGCTCACGCGCGGTGATCGTGGTCGCGCTCGGCTGCCTGCTCGCCGTACTCGGAGTCTCGGTGGCGCACTTCGGAGACCAGGCGATCCATGCGATGACGGCGGCGTGAGGATGAGAGCGGCGGCGACATCAATGCTGGTGCTGCTGGCGACGCTTGCCCTGTTCGCCTACCAGCAGGGAATCATCCACAACCCTTCGTCGTCGGCGGCTCACCCGGCGATTGAAGCCGGCCCCGCGTCGGTCGGCGGAAAGCTCGACCTCGGTGTCACCACCGGCCCACTCGCCCGCAACTGGTGGAAGGCGTGGCAGCCGTCGGACCTGAGCACGGTCGACACGTTCGAGCGTGAGGCCGGCAAGCCCGCCGCGATCGTCATGTGGTACGCGGACTGGCTGCACAATGCGCTGCCTCTCAAATCCCAGTTGAATGCGATCGAGCGGCGCGGCAGCACGCCCGAGATCACCTGGGAACCGTGGGACGCCAGCAAGGGCCTCTACACGGCGCAGCCGCGCTACCGGCTGATCAACATCATCGACGGCAAGTTCGACTCGTATATCCGCGCCTGGGCGAAGTCGCTCGCCGCCTGGAAGCACCCGGTGCTGCTCCGATTCGCGCAGGAGATGGACGGAAACTGGTTCCCCTGGGATGACTACGCCAACGGCAACCGCCCGGGGCAGTTCGTCCAGGCCTGGCAGCACGTCCACGACATCTTCGAGCAGGCCGGAGCCACCAACGTGAAGTGGGTCTGGAGCCCGGCGTTCGCGAGGTCGACGGCCCAGTTCCCCGGCACCACGTACGTCAACGTGATGGCCACGACCTGTCAGAACGGCGGCAGGCCGTTGTTCGCGCGAGGCTGGCAGAGCTTCGCCCAGGGCTGCGGCAAGGCGATCGACCGGCTGCACGCGCTCGAGCCCGGGCTCCCGATCCAGCTCGCCGAGACCGCGACCGCCGAGAAGGGCGGAAACAAGGCGCAGTGGATCCGGAACATGTGGTCCTACCTGGCCGCCCGCCCCTACGTCACCAGCATGATCTGGTTCGACCTCGTCAAGGAGACGAACTGGCGGATCGACAGCTCGCCGTCGGCCGAGCGCGCGTTCGCCGCCGGCGCGCGTTCGCGCCGAGTCAGTTAGACAGCCTCGCCACCAGTGCGCGGTACTCGCCGAACGCCGGCTTGGGCGAGTAGTCGTCGCGCATCAGCCCGTACTGGCTCTCGAAGCTCGAGCTCGACGAGTCGGCATCGCGCAGGTCGAACCAGCGGTACCCGGTGACGTTGTACGTGCCTCGGGCGTGGTAGACCGCTTCGGCCGCGGCCCTCATGACCGTGACCTGCATCGCGTCGGTGCGGCCGGGCCCGGTTGGGTAACCGGTCTCCGACACCCGCAGCGGCACCGTGTGCGGGATGCCGGCGAGTGGCATGTAAGTGACTCGCAGCGCGCGGAGCACGCCGTCGATGAAGCTCGTCGTCTCGGCTCCGAGACCGCGCTCGGCGAGCGCCGGCCCCCACGTGCCGGGATAGGCGTCGAGTCCGACCCAATCGAGGTCCTCGACGAATTTCCGGCCGCCGCGGCTCCCGAGATACCGCCAGAACGCACGCTCCCCCGAGTCGGTGGCGTACGCCCAGTTGAAACCGACCTTCACCTGATCGAAGCCGTCCCGGCGGGTCTCGTCCTTGGCGGCGATGATGCCGTCGATCAGCGCGTCTTTGGCGCCGGCGTAATAGCCGTCGGACGTGTTCGGCGACCCGCCCTGATTGGCCTCGTTCGTGACCTGGAGGGAGACGAAGCCCGGCACTGGCCCGAGCGACCGGACCGCGTCGCGCACGAACCCGACGAAGCCGGCGACGTCCGCCGGCGAGCCGCCGTCGGCCGGGCGATAGCAGGCGACGAGCTCGGTCTGGAATCCGGCGGCGCCGTACTGCGCGATCTCCTGGCCGACCTGCTGGGCGGCCGACCATCCGTCCGCTCCCGTGTAGGAGGCGTAAAGGTGCAGGATGAACGGCCGTCCCGGCGGGCGCAGCTGCTCGAGCGCGGTCATGCGCAGGGTCGGATTCTCAGGCGCCACCGGGCCGCTCGGGCCGACCGTGCCCGCGGCGCCGCCCGGGTAAATGCCGAACACCAGCCGCGGCGGCGCGTGGGACTTGGGCTTGAGGTGGCTCACCGGCTGATGGAGGACCGATGCCGTGAGGTGCAGGCGCCCCGGCGCGGCGGGGCCTCCGGATGCGCCTGCCGACGCGCCAGCGGACGCGCCGAGAGCGATCGTAGCCAGCGCGGCGAGCAGCGCGCCCACGAACCCGAGCGTTGCCGCCCGCTTCCAGGGGCCGTCCAGCACGCGCAGCGACCGCCGGCGGTCGTGCGACACGAGCACCTCGCCTTCCCAGGGTCTGAGTCGAGCCATTGTCGCTCGGGTATCGTCATGCCCGTTCGGGACGTTGATTAAGCGCGGGCTCGCGTCCAGATTGCTCGACTAGTTGATCACGATCGTTGCGGATGACGCAATCGGGCGGCCGGGATGATCATCGTCGGCGTTGCGCCGGAGCGGATTTGCTCAGGGTCGGATCTCGTGTGGGGCGGAGGTTTGCTGCGTTTTACATCGGGCTCGGCGTCGGTTCGCTTCGGGTCGAACGGCGGTGCGGAGCGGCGTGCGAACATGTCCGAGATGGAAGACGGCACGAGCACGACCCGTCTGAACCCCGAGTCGGGCGAGCGGTTCCTCCCACTGCGCCGGCAACTCGGCGTCACCTCGTTCGGGATGAACCAGATCGTGCTCGAGCCCGGGCAGCGGGGCCGGATCCATCGCCACGAGCGCCAGGAAGAGGTGTACCTCGTGCTCGAGGGGCGGCTGACGCTGGTGATCGAGTCTGAACCGACCGAGCTTGGCGAGGGAGAGCTGATCAGGGTGGCGCCGGACGTGCGGCGCCAGCTCGTCAATTACGGCCCCGCGCGCGTGGTGCTGGTCGCGGTCGGTGCCGCTAACGAGCATCAGGGGCGGGACGGCGAGGCATTCGCTTCATGGGAGGACGAGAGCCCTGTGTCCCCGCAGGAAATGCAGATGCCGCCCGACCTCGAGCCGGGCGAGCTTCGCTCGTAGCGGGGATCCGCGTGCACCCGACGGCGGCCAGGGTCCAGGAACGGCTGCACGAGCACGGCCTCGACATTCAGGTGCAGATGCTGCCGGACTCGGCCCGCACCGCGCCGGAGGCGGCGGTGGCGGTCGGGTGCGAGGTCGGGCAGATCGTCAAGTCGCTCGTGTTCATGCGTGACGGCGGGCCGGTGATGGTGCTGTGTGCCGGCGACCGGCGAGTCGCCGCCGACCGCCTCGGGCTGCGCGCGGCGAGCGCGGACGAGGCGCGGGCCGCGACCGGGTTCTCGATCGGCGGGATCCCGCCGCTCGTCCACGACGCGCCGCTCGAGACGCTGATCGACGAGTCGCTGCGGCGGTTTGCCACGGTCTGGTGCGCGCCCGGGACGCCACACGCGGTGTTCGAGGCCGACACCGAGGCGCTGATCGGTGCGATCCCCGGTGGCGCGGTCCTGGACGTCTCATAAACCCACTTCAATCGAGGACGCTCGCAAAGATGGCCGACCTACCCGCACCGACCGAGGGGTTCGTGCTGACCCATTTCATCGTCTCGAACGACGTCGAGCGTTCGCGGCGGTTCTACGCCGACGTACTCGGTGGCGAGGTCGTGATGGAGGGCGAGCCGACGATCGTCGCGCTCGCGAACGGCTGGGTCATCATCAACGTCGGCGGCGGGCCGACGGAGGACAAGCCGACGGTCACGCTCGAGCCACCGCAGGATCCGAACCGGACGTCGGCCTTCATGAACATCCGGGTGGCCGACATCGAGGCGCTGTACAACGAGTGGACCGCTCGTGGCGCCGAATTCCTCACGCCGCCACAGCAGCGCGCCTCAGAGATCCGCTGCTACATCCGCGACCCCGACGGGCACCTGATCGAGGTCGGCCAGTCGACCCGACGCGGCTGACGCGCACCCGGCGTCGCTACCGCAGGCGCTCGACGAGCGCGGGCGTGATCTCCGATAGCGCGTCGATGCGTGCGCTCGCCCGCGCGAGCGCGTCTTCGTCGGGCGGGTAGTGCGGGTTCGGAAACGCGATCACCGCCATGCCGGCGGCCGCCGCGGACCGGATTCCGTTGCTCGAATCCTCGACCGCCACGCATCGATCCGCCTCGACCGACAGCCGCCGCGCGGCCTCGAGGTAAACGTCCGGCGCGGGCTTGCCGCGCTGCACCTCCTCGGAGGACACGGTGGCGTCGAACTCGCCGGCGAGGCCGGCGGTGTCGAGCGCGAAGTCGATGATCTCGCGGTTTGCCGAGGACGCAAGCGCGAGTGGCCATCGGCGGTGAAGCGTGCGAACGACCTCGACGGCTCCGGGCAGCAGCGGCAGATGCTCGCGGTAGTGCTGCTCCATCCGGTCGACGACGGCGCGGTTGATCTCATCAGTCGACGTCGGAACTCCCAGCGTGTCGCGCATGTACGCCGACCATTCCGGCGAGCTCATCCCGATCATCGCCGTGGGCGCGTCCTCGCGCCAGTGCCCGCCGGATTCACGGACGACCTCCTGCTTGGACTGATTCCACAGCTGCTCGGAGTCGAGCAGGACTCCGTCCATGTCGAATATCACGGCCTGCGTCACGGAGGCGTTGTAGCAGGCGCTCGACATTTCGAGATCCGTCGAAGCGTTCTCGGGCAATCATGAACCCATGCCCTCACGCCGTTACCTCGTCGTCGTGTCCACCGCAATTCTGTGCTACGCGGCGCTCGGCACGGTGCTCGGGATCCTCCCGGAGTACGTGCACTCGCTCGGTGGCGGCGCGCTCCTCGTCGGCTTTGCGGTCGGCGCGCCCGCGCTGACGGGCGCGGCGTGTCGCCCGTTCGGAGGACGATTCGCCGCTCGCGGTCCCGTCGCTCGGGATGCTCGCGCTCCGATCGGTGCCGCCGAGCCGGCGCCGCTCCCGCCGCGGCGCCTGCGCCGCGGCGCTCGGCAGTTTGAGCCGAGCGCCGCGCGGGGATAGCGTTCAGCGTTCACACCGATCGCGACGGCCGCGGTGAGCTATGGCGCACGAACTATGGATCAGAAACGGCGGCGGGCTGGTGAAGATCCGCAACCCGTGGGCGGTCGCGCTGCTCCCGTTTGTGACCTTCGGGGTCTACCACCTCGTGTGGTGGTACCGAATCAATCGGGAACTGCGCGACTTTGGACGCGCCAACAACGCGGAGCTTGGAGACAGCCCGGCGCTGTCGACGCTGGCGCTGTTTCCCTGTGGCCTGATCATCGTTCCGGCTCTCGTGAGCTACTGGCGCGGTACCAGGCGAGTCCAGCTGGCGACGCGCGTCAGCGTGACCACGCCGCCCAACGGATGGATCGCGGTGCTCCTATTCATCTTCATCCCGCCCGCGTTCTCGGCCTACCTTCAGGTGTCTCTGAACAGGGTCTGGCGGTCGCGCTGGGCTACTTGAGCATCCCGCGTGCGGCAGCCGTCCAGGCTGTGGTCACGTCACGGATCCACTTGGCTTGCGTCGTCGCGAGTGACGAAACCCACTCGACGTCGCTCTTGCCGGGGCCGCGCTCGAGTGAGGCGGCGATCGCCTTCAGCGCCTTTTCGTAGGCCGTGAGCGTCGCCTCCCCGGCGGACTTGCTCTCGTCGATGATGCGCTCGTTCAGCTTGCGCACGCGCGCGGCCACCGCGTCGAGGCGCGGGTCGGCGGTGCTGGCGCTGTTCGCCCGTCCGTTGGTCGAGCGCGCGCTCGTGCTACCTGCGCCGGCCGACTTCTTCGTTGCGCTGGCGCGCGTCGCGCGCGGCTTGCTCGCGCTCGACTTCGCGCTCGCGGTCTTGCGTGTCGTCCGCTTCGCGCCCGCGGATTTGCTGGCGCTCGCGCGCTTGGTCTGACTACGGCCTGACGTGCTCGCCGACTTCGAACCGCTGCTTCTGGCCTGGGGCACAGCTTCCTCCTAGGGTGATGGACGGGCGCACCTTACTTCCTGCATGGGTTACTACCCAGCATTGGCAGAAAGCGTGCGCTGGAGCGTCCGTGACTGTGATGCGCGTGTCCGCGCGAGAGAACTTGACTGCACCAACGCTAGCGGTTTACGCGCGCCAGCCGCGCCAGCCGGCGTGCGTGGCGCATCGGCTCGGGCGTGCGATGGCCGAGCGCCGAGGACAGCACCACCTCGATCGCGACGTCGAGCGACGTCCGCCACCCGGCGTGCACCGCCACGGGACGCGCGCCCGCGCGCGTCCGCACCCAGGCGCCGACGCACGCGCCGTCGAGTGACAGGGGTGAACGCGCGCCGCGCTGATCGGGCGGCCACGCGCCGTGCGCGAGCAACGGGCGATGGGTGACGCCGACCGTGGCGAGCCCGGTGACCGCGCCGAGTTGCATCGCGAGCCCGGCGTGGCGCGGATGGTCGGCGCCGGTGGCGTCGACGAGCAGCACGTCGGGCGCGAGCGACAGCGCGCGCACCGCTGCCTCGAGACACGGACCCTCGCGCAGCGCGAGCAAGCCCGCGATGTACGGGGCCGCGGCCTCGCCGGTGACCGTCGCGTGCGCGAGCACCTGGCCGCGCCTGAGCACCGTGGCGGCGGCCCAGGCGGGATCGCCGCGCGCGCCGCGGCCGGTCTGACCGCGCGGGAACACGACGACGCACGCGCCGATCAGCGGATCGCCCGAGGCGGGCAACGGCCAGGGCTCGGGAGTGGCGGCGGCGAGAACGCGCTGCGCGTCGATCAGTTCATCGGCGGAGGTGGGCCACGACGTCACGTGGTCGCGGCGACCGAGGTCATGACGTCACGCGATCGCGGCGACCGAGGCCGCGCCGAGCGTGCGCGGTGGCGCGGTCGTCGAGCGGACGACGAGCGACGGTTCGATCAGCCGCACCTCGTTGGGGCGCCGGTTGTCGATCCGGTCGAGCAGCAGTTCGAGCGCCAGGCGGCCCATCTCGGTTCGCGGCTGATGAACGGTGGTCAGCGACACGTGCGCCAGGTGTGCGATCGAGATGTTGTCGTAGCCGACGATCGACACGTCTCCGGGCACCTCGACGCGCGCGCGGTCGAAGCCGCCGAGCAGGCCGGCGGCGACGAGGTCGTTGGCCGCGAAGATCGCGGTCGGTAGTTCGGGCCGGCGCAGCAACTCCGTCGCCGCGTTCATCCCCGCCTCCTCGGTGAAGTCGCCGGGGATCACGAGTGCGTGCCGCTCGAGCCGCATCGCGCGCATGCCGCGCAGATAGGCGGAGCGACGCTGCGGCCCACCGGCGCCGCTGCCGCCGTCGACGTGCGCGATCCGCTCGTGTCCGAGTCCGGCGAGATGATCGAGTACGAGCCCGGTTCCGTGGGCCTCGTTGATCAGCACGTTGTCGGCGTCGACGTTGCGCAGCCCGCGACCGACGATCACGGTCGGCGCCTCGGCCGCCGCGGCGACGATGTCACTGGCCGGCATGCGCGGGCTGACGAGGATCAGCCCGCTGACCCGATGCTCGAGTAGCGCCGCGAGCGCGGCGCGCTCGCGCCGAGAGGAACGCCCGCCGGCGGCGAGTAGCAACTGGTAGCCGGCCTCCGAGGCGTAGTCCTCGACGCCGCCGGCGATCTCGGCGAAGAACGGATTACGCAGGTCGTCGAGGATCACGCCGACGGTCTTGGTTCGCCGGCTGGCGAGACTGCGTGCCATGGCGTTGGGCCGGTAGCCGAGTCGTGCCGCGGTGTCGAGCACGCGCCGGCGGCGCTCCTCGCTGACGTTCGGACGCTCGCGCATGACGAGCGAGACGAGCGCGCGTGAGACGCCGGCCTCGCGAGCGACGTCCTCCATCGTCGGCGCGCGACGGGAGACAGGGTGCAGCGCGGGGCGACGGGACTGCGGCATGGCGCGCGGACCTTACTTAGAGCGCAACACTATTTCAATCGCGTTAGCGCGCTCTACAGGAACGCCCAGCGTGGGGACATTTCGGTCCTGAGCAACTTGACTTCTTCGAACGCCACGGGATATAGTCGCGACCCGCTGTTAGAGCGCTCTAATCATGTCACGGGATTAGAGCGATCTAAGACGGCTCGGAGAGAGAGAGGAACCTGAGAGGAATGCAGCAGACGCACGAGCAGAGCGCCCGTCCGACGCCGACGCTCGATGACCGCCTTGCCGGCGCACCCATCTCGTGGGGCGCCTGTGAGATCCCGGGATGGGGCGTGATGCCGTCGCCCGATCGGGCGTTGGCGGAGATGGCAGAGCTCGGGCTGCGCGGAACGGAGCTCGGCCCGGTCGGGTTCTTCCCCGACGATCCCGAGGGCATCTCGGCAAAACTGGAGCGCTACGGGCTCGAGCTCGTCGGGGGGTTCGTCCCGCTCGTAATGCACGAGCCCGAGCTCGACGGCGCGATCAGCGAGGCACGCAAGTCGGCCGAGTTGATCGCGAAGGCGGGTGGCCGGATGTTCGTGATCGGCGTCGTTCAGGACATGGAGTGGAGCGCGCCGCAGGAGCTCGACGATCGCGGCTGGGCGCGAATGGCCGAGCACCTGAATGAGATCGAGACCCTTGCCGGGGAGTACGGGCTGACCGTGGCCGTGCACCCTCACGCCGGCACGCTGATCGAGACCGCCGAGCAGGTCGAACGCGCGATGGCGGTCGTCGAGGTCGGGTGGTGCCTGGACACGGGTCACCTGACGATCGGTGGGGCCGATCCGGTGCAGTTCGCGCGCAGCCACGGTGACCGGGTCGTACACGTGCATCTCAAAGATGTCGACGCGAACCTAGTAGCTGACTTCAGGGCGGGCCGGCGTTCGCTGCTGGACGCGACGCGACACGGCCTGTTCCTACCACTGGGCAAGGGCGACGCACGGATCGCTGAGGTTATGGATGCCCTACAGGCGCACGGGTACGACGGGTGGCTCGTGCTCGAGCAAGACACCGCTATCACCGGGGATGAGCCGACGGTGGCAGGCGGGCCGATGCGCGACGCTCGCGAGAGCATCGCCTTCCTTCACGACACGGCTCGGACGACGGAGGAGATCAATCGATGAAACGACTGCCTCGAACTATCGGCATCGCCGTCGCCGTGGGTGCCGCGGCGCTGCTGGTGGCGGCGTGCGGTAGTAGCAGCTCGAACAGCAGCAAGAGTTCGGGCAGCGGCACGACGACCAGCGCCGTGAACATCGCGGCGAGCACCGGCGCCAAGAATTGCCCGTACAGGTTCGCGCTGATCACCCACGGGGACAACGGAAGCTTCTGGAGCGTCGTGTACAAGGGTGCTAAGGACGCGGCCGCCGATCTCGGGTGCACGCTCACCGAGACCTATGGGTCCCAGCAGCAGGGCCAGGCGGAGCCCGACGACAACGCTGAGAACGCGCAGATCCAGGATGCGATCAACGCGAAGGTGAGCGGGATGGCGGTGTCGGACCACGATCCTTCGCTGATGAACCCGACGCTCGCCAAGGCGGCGGCGGCCGGCATCCCGGTCGTGCTGCTGAACGCGGGGTGCGACGACACGGATATCGCCGCCAGCAAGGCACTCACGTGTGTCGGCCAGCCTGAGCAGCTCGCGGGCACGGCGGCAGGCACGTACTTCAAGCAGCTCGGCGCTACGAACGTCCTGTGCGTGATCCACCAGTCCGGTCAGAACCTGCTCGACCGGTGCAACGGGATCGCGCAGGGGCTCGGGGTAGGCTCGCAGTGCAAGACCGGAAGCGCGCCGTCCAGCGGCCCCGCCTGCACCGAGCTGACGCTGTCCACGCCGAACGCGGCGTCGAATCCGCAGCAGGCGATCCAGCAGGTCACCGCGTACCTCCAGACGCATACGGGCATCAACGCGGTGATGACGTTGAACAACGCGATCGGGACGGCGCTCGTCTCGAGTAACCCAACGAGCAAGCCGAAGATCGCCACGTTCGATCTCAACTCGGGCGTCCAGCAGGACCTCCAGAATGGCTCGATGGCTTTCGCTATCGATCAGCAGCAGTACCTCCAGGGATATCTGCCGATCGTGTTCCTCGACCTCTACCTGCGGAAGAACGGACAGACCGTCGGCGGTGGCACGACCGTCGCCAGCGGGCCGCTGATCGTGACCAAGTCCAACGTCGGCAAGGTTGCGGCGGCGATCGCGGCCGGACAGGATTGACGGCGGAGAAGCGCTAGTCGTACATACAGCAAGGTCACCGGGCGGGAGTCCGATCCCGCCCGGTGGCGAGAACCCGTAACCCCAGGACCATGAGCGCCACCTCACCTCCGGTAGCAACGCCGCCCGGCTCGCCGGCGGCGGAAGACGAACGGCTGGTTCCGATCAGCCGGCTCACCCGAACGCTCAGGCGTCCTGAGCTCGGCTCGCTCCTCGCCGCGGTGTTCGTATTCGTGTTGTTCGCGATCACCGACGTGAGCTCCAACCACCTGTGGCTGAAGCAGTCGGGCCTCGACGCATGGACCACTCAGGCGGCGTTCTTCGGGATCGTGTCCGTGCCCGTCGGGCTGTTGATGATCGGCGGCGAGTTCGACCTGTCGGCCGGGGTGATGACCGGCGTGACGGCGATCGTGATGGCGCTGCTCGTCGGTAAGTGGCACGTGAACACCTGGCTCGCGATCCTGATCACGATCGCGTTCGCCATCGGGATCGGGCTGATCAACGGCTATATCGTCACGCTGACCAAGCTGCCGAGCTTCATCGTCACGCTCGCGACGTTCTTCGTGTTACGCGGCGCGAGCACCGGTGGTGTGCTGCTTCTGAACAGCGGGAGCACCCAGATCACGGTCACCCAGGCCCATCCGGGCGGGCTGAGCAGCGCCAAGTCGGTGTTCGGCTCCTCGTTCTTCTCGAGCGGCTCGCTTCCGAGCGGCTACTCGACCGCGATTCTGTGGTTCATCGGCGTGACGATCGTGTGCACCTGGCTACTCAGCCGGACCAAGTTCGGAAACTGGATCTTCGCCTCGGGCGGCGACCAGAACGCGGCGCGCAACACCGGCGTTCCCGTGGACCGGACGAAGGTGCTCCTGTTCGTGGGCACCGCGCTGGCAGCGAGCCTGGTCGGGATCATCTCGTTCACCCAGGCGTCCTCGGCGGTATCCGAGCAGGGCGTCGGCTACGAGTTCTTCTACATCATCGCCGCCGTCGTCGGTGGCTGTCTGTTGACCGGCGGCTACGGCTCGGCGATTGGCGCGGCGCTCGGCGCGTGCATCATCGGCATGGCGTTCGAAGGGGTGATCTACGCCGGCTGGGACAGCTCCTGGGACTTCGCGTTCCTCGGAGTGATCCTGTTCCTCGCCGTGATCGTCAACACGTTGATCTACCGGCGAGCTCTGAGGGCGCGGCGATGAGCGAGGGAGCGTCGAACATGAGTGACAGCACGGTGACGGCAACGCCGGCGCTCGAGGTCCGCTCGATCTCGAAGTACTTCGGGAGCGTCAACGCGCTCGAGGACATCAGCGTTTCGGTTTACCCCGGTCAGGTCACGTGCGTACTCGGCGACAACGGCGCCGGCAAGTCGACGCTGATCAAGATCCTCTCCGGCGTCCACTCGCCGGACAAAGGGGAAGTCCTGTTCGAAGGCGAGCCTGTGAGCTTCTCCGGCCCACGCGATGCTCGGGGACGCGGAATCGCCACGGTGTTCCAGGATCTCGCGACCGTGCCGCTGATGTCGGTGTGGCGCAACTTCTTCCTCGGCAACGAGCCGACGCGCGGACGGGGCCCGCTCCAGCGGATGGATATCAAGAGAGCCCAGAAGATCATGCGCGAGGAGATGTCCAAGATGGGCATCGACGTCCGCGATCCGGACCAGACCGTGGGAACCCTGTCCGGGGGAGAGCGCCAGGCGATGGCGATCGCGCGCGCGGTGTACTTCGGCGCCAAGGTCCTGATCCTCGACGAGCCGACGTCCGCGCTCGGCGTGCGGCAGTCCGGCATCGTGCTCAAGTACGTGGTCCAGGCGCGCGAGATGGGACGGGCGGTGATCTTCATCACGCACAACCCGCACCACGCCTACCCCGTCGGGGATCGGTTCGTGTTGCTCAAGCGCGGTCGGATGTTCGGCTCGTACCCTAAGGCGGAGACCTCGATCGCGGAGCTGACGTCGATGATGGCCGGCGGCGCCGAGCTCGAGGAGCTGAGCCACGAGCTGCAGCGCGCGGGCGACCCGTCGATCAAGGAGGTTGCGAAGGAGCTGGCCGCGGACGCGGCCACCGAGACCCAGACGCCCGCGTGATCCCGATGGCGAACGAGCTCGAGCTTCTGACCGTCGGACGGATCAGCATCGATCTGTACTGCGAGCAGATTGGCGCCGACTGGGACGCGGCGGAGAGCTTCAGCAAGGCGATCGGCGGGAGCCCGACGAACGTGGCGGTCGCCGCCGCCCGTCTTGGCCACCGGACCGCGGTGTTCACGAAGGTCGGCGAGGACCCGTTCGGCGAGGTTGCGATCAACGAATTGCGCGAGTTCGGCGTCGACACGCGATTCGTCGGGGTCGAGCCCGGCACGGTGACGCCGCTGGCGTTCGCCGTGCTCGATCCGCCGGAGGATCCGCAGCTGCTGTTCCGCCGTGACCCGCCGGTCCCCGATCTCCAGCTCCGGCCCGACGACGTCGACCCGGCGACCGTCGCCGATGTGCCGATCCTGTGGGTGACGGCGAGCGCGCTGTCGCAGGAGCCGAGCGCGTCGACAGCGGCCGGGATGCTCGAGGCCCGCCGGCGGCGGCCACACGCCGTGCTCGACCTCGACTACCGACCGACGTTCTGGCGCTCACGCGAGGAAGCCTCGGCGCGGATCGGCGCCGCCGTCGAGCACGCCACGATCGCGGTCGGCAACCGCGAGGAGTGCGCCGTCGCGGTGGGCACGGATGACCCGCGCGAGGCTGCGGCCAGGCTGCGCGCGCGCGGCGTGGAGCTCGCGATCGTGAAGCTCGGCGGCGACGGCGTGCTGCTCTCGAGCGACCAGGGCGAGCGGCTGCTCGCGCCTCCAGCGGTCCAGGTGCTGTGCGGCCTGGGCGCCGGCGACGCGTTCGGCGGTGCGCTCGCCCACGGGCTGCTGGGCGGCTGGCCACACGAGCGCACGATCGCGTTTGCGAACGCGGCCGGCGGAATCGTCGCCTCGCGGTTGCTGTGCTCGCAGGCGATGCCGTACGAGCACGAGGTCGTGGAGCTGCTCGAAGGGTCCCCGGCATGACCGTGGCGACGCGGCGGATCGGCGTCGGCGTGATCGGGTTCGGTTGGCTCGGCCAGGCGCATACCCGGTCGCTGCTCCGGATCCCGACGCTGTTCGAGGGTCGCCCGTTCGACACCGAGCTCGTCGCGTGCAGCGACGCGCTGCCGGCGCGCCTGGATCAGGCCGTCGAGTCGTTCGGGTTCAAGCGGGCCTCCGCGGCCTGGGAGTCGGTGGTCGAGGACCCCGAGGTCGAGGTCGTGTATATCGCCGCGCCGAACATGGTGCACGTCCAGCTTGTCGAGGCCGCCGCGCAGGCGGGCAAGGCGGTGTTCTGCGAGAAGCCGGTCGGCGGCACGCCCGAGCAGGTGGCCCGGGCCGCCCTCGCCGCGCGCACCGCGGGCGTGACCAGCGGCGTCGGCTACAACTACCGCTGGGCGCCGCTGGTGCGCTACGCGCGTGAGCTGATCGCGAGCGGCGAGCTCGGCGAGATCACCAACTACCGGGGACGGTTCTTCTCGATGTACGGGGCCGACCCGCTCGGCGTCAACTCGTGGCGGTTCCAGCTCGACCAGGCCGGCTACGGCGTCACCAGCGACCTAATGAGCCATTCGGTCGACCTTGCGCACATGCTGCTCGGTCCGATCACGAAGGTGACCGGGACGATCGAGACGTTCATCCGCGAGCGCCCCGCACCCGGCGACGGCGCGAGCCACTACGGTCGGGGACGGCCCGAAGACCCGCGCACGCCGGTAACCAACGAGGACTACGCGGGGATGCTGTGCACTTTCGCGGCGGGGGCGCGCGGGACGTTCGAGGTCAGCCGCACGCTGGTCGGACCCGAGAGCGAAAACGCGTTCGACGCGTATGGCACGCGCGGGGCGGTCGGCTGGAACTTCGAGCGGCTGAACGAGTTGCGCGTGTACCGCGCCACCGAGGACCGCGGCTCGGGCTACACGACGGTGCTCGGCGGCGACCGGTTCGGGCACCACGGAATCTTTGTGCCCGGGAGCGGCAACACGATCGGGTTCGAGGATCTGGTCACGATCGAGGACTACGAGTTCTGCACAGCGGTGGCCGAGGGGCGGCCGTTCGAACCGAACTTCGAGGACGCGCTCGCGTGGGCGCACGTGCAGGCAGCGCTGCTGCGCTCGGTGCAGAGTGGGGGTTGGGAGGAGGTGCTTTCGTGACCGCCACCACCGCGGTCGCGCCGCTGCGCATCGGGGTCATCGGCGTCGGGCGGATTGGCCGGATGCACGCCGAGCTGATCGCCCACCAGGTACCCGGGGCAGCGCTCGGCGCGGTGTTCGACGCCTACGAGCCAACGGCCCGTGGCGTCGCCACCCAGCTCGGCGTGCCCGCCGCCTCGAGCGTCGAGGAGATCTTCGACTCGGAGCTCGACGCGGTCGCGATCTGCTCGAGCTCCGACACTCACGTAGACCTGCTGATCGCCGCGGCGCAGGCCGGCAAGGCGGTGTTCTGCGAGAAGCCGGTGTCGCTCGATCTGGCCGAGGTCGACCGAGCGCTAGCGGCGATCGATGCGGCCGGCGTACCGTTCCAGATCGGCTTCAACCGCCGGTTCGACCCGGCGCACGCCTCGGTTCGCGCGGCCGTCGCATCGGGCGCGGTGGGCGAGCCGCATCTGGTGCGGATCACGAGCCGCGACCCCGAACCGCCGCCGCTCCACTACGTCAAGAGCTCGGGCGGCCTGTTCCTCGACATGATGATCCACGACTTCGACATGGCGAGGTTCGTGACCGGCAGCGAAGTCGTCGAGGTGTTCGCGCGGGGAGCGCTCCGGATCGAGCCGTCGTTCGCCGAGGCGGACGACATCGACACCGCGCTGGTGACGCTCGTCCACCAGGATGGGTGCCTGACCGCGATCGACAACTCGCGGCGGGCTACGTACGGCTACGACCAGCGGGTCGAGGTGTTCGGCTCGAACGGGATGGCGGTCTCACACAACCCACTCGCCCACACCGGGACGGTGCTCACCGCAGCCGGGATGCAGGCGCCGCCGAACCCGCACTTCTTCCTCGAGCGCTATCTCCCGAGCTACGTGCGCGAGTGGCAGGCGTTCGTCTCGGCCGTCAAGACCGCGACCACGCCGCCGGTGTCGGGCATCGACGCGCGCGCTCCGCTCGTGATCGGACTGGCCGCGGGGCGATCGCTGCGCGAGGGCCGTGCGGTGCGCATCGCGGAGGTGCAGTCGCCATGAGGATCTATCTGACCGGGGCCAGCGGCTTCGTCGGCTCGAACCTCGCGCACGTGTTCGCGCGCGAGCACAACGCCGAGGTGGTGGCGCCGGGACACGAGCACGTCGACCTGACCGACGAGTTGGTCGTGCGACGCTCGGTGCTCGCTACCCGACCGGACGCGATCGTACACGCGGCGATCTGGAACGACCCGGCGGGGCTCGGAACCGATCGCCGGCGCGCTTGGGACGCGTACGTCGGCGCCACCCGTAACGTGGTCGCTGCGGCCAACGCCGTCGACGCGCACGTGGTGCTGATATCGACCGACTGGGTCTTCGACGGGACGCAAGGACCCGCGCCCGAGATCGAGCCGCCGAACCCGATCAACACGTACGGCTTCCTCAAGGCCTGCTCGGAGCTCGTCGTCACGCAGTCCGCCGCCAGGGGCACGATCGCGCGGATCGCCGGCGTGCAGGGCATCCACCGGGCGCGCCCGCACACGCCGCGCGCCCAGGACGCCGGCTTCGGCTACCTGGTCCTGTCGCTCGTCGACGCGCTGCGCGCGGGGGAGCGGTTCGCGGTCTGGGACGGACCCGGGCTCAATCAGCTCGCGACGCCGACGCTGGCCACCGACGCCGCCGAGCTCGTGTGGCGGGCACTCACGCGTGAGGTCACCGGCACGCTGCATTGCTGCGGCTCCGAGCACGTGGACCGGGTGGGCCTCGCGCGGCGCGCCGTCGAGGTGTTCGACCTCGATTCAGACCTGCTCGACGTCGTCCCGCCGCCCTCGGACGTCGCCGCCGGCGGAAACATCCCGCGCGACACGCGGCTCGACGCGACTGCCACCGAACGCTCGCTCGACGTCGAGCTGCCCGCTCTCGACGCGATGCTGCGAAGGCTCAGCGCCCAGATCGAGTCATCATGGAGCGTGGCATGAGCCGTCTCACTGTCGCCCAGGCGCTGGTCCGGTTCCTGGCGGTCCAGGACACCGAGCGCGACGGCGCCCGCGAGCGCCTGGTCGCCGGCTGCTACGGGATCTTCGGCCACGGCAACGTCGCCGGCCTCGGGCAGGCGCTGCATCAGTACCGGGATCTCCTCCCCTACCACCCGGCGCGCAACGAGCAGGCGATGGTCCACATCGCCGCCGGCTACGCGCGCCAGAGAAACCGGCTCGGGACGTTCGCGTGCACGACCTCGGTCGGGCCCGGCGCGACGAACATGGTGACCGGCGCGGCGCTCGCGACGATCAACCGCCTCCCGGTGCTGCTGCTGCCGAGCGACACCTTCGCAACGCGGACACCTCACCCCGTGCTCCAGATGCTCGAGGTGGCGCACGACGCCACGGTCAGCGTGAACGACTGCTTCCGGCCCGTGTCGCGGTTCTACGAGCGGGTCGAGCGCCCCGAGCAGCTGATCCCGGCCGCGCTCGAGGCGATGCGGGTGCTGACCGATCCGGCCGACACGGGGGCGGTGACGCTGGCGCTGCCCGAGGACGTGCAGGCCGAGGCGTTCGAGGTCCCCGACGAGTTCCTCGAGCCGCGCACCTGGACGATCTACCGCCAGCCGCCCGCGCCTGAGGCGCTCGCTCGCGCGGCGGAGCTGATCCGGGGCGCGCGCAGGCCGCTGATCGTCGCCGGCGGCGGCGTCATCTACAGCGAGGCGCTCGCGGCGCTGCGGGCGCTCGTCGACGCCACGGGGATCCCCGTGTGCGAGACGCAGGCGGGACGCGGCGCGCTCGTCTCCGCGCATCCGCTCAGCCTCGGCGCCGTCGGCGCCACCGGGACGAGCGCCGCCAACCGCGTGGCGCGCGACGCGGATCTCGTGATCGGGATCGGCACGCGCTGGGGCGATTTCACGACCGCGTCGAAGTCGGCGTTCCAGGACCCGGGCGTCCGGTTCGTCAACGTGAACGTCGCAGCGTTCGATGCCGGAAAGCAGTCCGGGCTACCGGTCGTGGGCGACGCGCGGGTCGCGCTCGAGCAGCTGCTCTCAGCGCTCGAGGGCTGGCGGGCCGACGCCGAGTGGGAGCGCCGCGCGCGGGCGGAGGCGGCTGCGTGGGGTGAGGAGCTTGCGCGCTTGGTATCGCTCGATGGCGACCACGCCCGCTTACCGACCCAGGCACAAATCATCAAAGAAATCAACGACGCCGCCGGCGAGACCGGTGTGGTCGTGTGCGCGGCGGGATCCGCCCCGGGCGACCTGCACAAGCTGTGGGTGGCGCGCGATCCGGCCGGCAAGGGCTACCACGTCGAGTACGGGTACTCGTGCATGGGCTACGAGATCCCGGGCGGGATCGGCGTGAAGCTGGCCGCCCCCGAGCGCGAGGTGTACGTGCTCGTCGGCGACGGGTCGTACCTGATGCTCCCGGGCGAGCTGGTGACGGCGGTGGCGCAGCGAGTCCCGATCGTGATCGTGCTTGTCGACAACCACGGGTACGCGTCGATCGGGGCGCTGTCGCGATCGGTCGGGTCGTCCGGGTTCGGGACGCTGTACCGCTTCTCCGAGAACGGATCGGTAGCGGTCGACCCGGCGTCGACCGAGGCGTTCCCGATCGACCTCGCCGCCAACGCCGAGAGCCTCGGGGCGCGCGTGATTCGGACAAAGACGATCGCCGATCTGCGCGACGCGCTTGCGAGCGCGCGCGGGGCTGACGGGCCCGTGGTCGTGTACATCGAGGCCGACCGCTACGCGGGCGTGCCGGGCTACGAGACCTGGTGGGACGTACCGGTCGCCGAGGTCTCCGAGGAGGACACCGTGCGTTCGGCGCGCGCGGAATACGAGCGAGACCACGAGCACCAGCGCCGGTATCTACGCTCCGCGCATGACTGAGCTCCTGATTCCCAGCGCCTCGGCCCCCGGGCCCGACGGCGCCATCCTCTCGATCACCCCGGACGCGGCCGGGTTCGATTACGTCGGCTTCGAAGTGCTGACGCTCGAAGGCGGCGGCACCGCCGAGCGTGAGTGCGGCATCCGCGAGCTGTGCGTGGTCGTGATCTCCGGCGTCGTGCACGTCGCTTCCGAGCACGGCGAGTGGTTCGACCTGGGCGGCCGAGCCGACCCGTGGGCCGGCCTGCCCGACGCCGCCTACCTGCCTCCGGAGTCGCACGTCGGACTGCGCGCCGGAGAGGACGGCGCCGAGGTCGCCCTGTGCTGGGCTCCCGCCTTGAGAGCCGCGACGCCGCGCGTGCTCTCTGGCGAGCGAATCGAGGTCGAGATCCGCGGACACGGCGCCCACGAGCGGTTCATCCGCCCGATCCTGATGGAGAACGAAGGGGCGGGGTCGCTGCTCGTGGTCGAGGTGCTGACCCCGGGCGGCCACTGGTCGAGCTACCCGCCGCACAAGCACGACCACGACGATCCTCCGCGGCAGTCGCTGCTGGAGGAGGTGTACTACCACCGCATCAAGCCAGATCGAGGGTTCGGCCTGATGCGCGTGTATGACTTCGAGACCGAGCTCGACGAGGCGCTGACGTTCCGCGACCGCGACTGCGTGCTCGTGCCACGCGGCTACCACACCGTGTCGGCACCGCCGGGCTATGACTCGTACTACCTGAACGTGATGGCCGGCCCGCAGCGCTTGTGGGCCGTCGTCAACGACCCCGACCACGAATGGACGCTTGATGGCAGTAACAGCAACCCGCCTTCTTGACAATTACATCGACGGTGAGTGGACGCCAGCGCAGGCCGCGACCGGCGAGCTCGACGTCTTGAACCCCGCCAACGGGGAGGTGCTCGCGCGCGTACCCCTGTCGGGTTCTGGCGATCTGGATGATGCGGTCCGCGCGGCGCGCGAGGCGCTGCCCGAGTGGCGCGGGGTCTCGACGATCGCCCGGGCGCGCAAGCTGTTCGAACTGCGCGAGCGGCTCGTGGCGCGCCAGGAGGATCTGGCTCGGTCGGTCACGACCGAGATGGGCAAGACGATCGCCGACGCTCGCGCGGAGGCGGCGCGGATGATCGAGATGGTCGAGGCTGCGTGTGCGATCCCAACCACGATGCAGGGCCGGATCCTCGAGGACGTCTCGCGGAACATCGACGCGGAGACGATCCGCCAGCCGGTCGGGGTGTGCGCGGCGATCGTGCCGTTCAACTTCCCCGCGATGGTCCCGTTCTGGTTCCTGCCGTTTGCGATCGCGTGCGGCAACACGTTCGTTTTGAAGCCGTCCGAGCAGGTGCCGATGACGCAGCAGATCGCGTTCGAAGAGCTGCACGCGCTCGGCTTGCCGCCGGGCGTGGTGAATCTCGTCAACGGGGGTCGTGAGGTGGTCGAGGGGATCCTCGACCACCCCGGGATCGACGCGGTGTCGTTCGTCGGCTCGGCCCCGGTGGCGCGGATCGTCTACGAGCGGGCCGCGCGCGCGGGGAAGCGAGTCCAGGCTCTGGGCGGCGCGAAGAACCACATGGTCGTGATGCCCGACGCGGTGATCGACAAGACCGTGGAGGGGATCATCGCCTCAGCGTTCGGCGCGGCGGGGCAGCGGTGCATGGCGGGGTCGGTGGTGGTGACGGTGGCGGATGCGCACGAGCAGTTGCTGCCGCCCCTGATCGACGCGTCGCGTGCGTTGGCGGTCGGCGACGGGCTGGATGAGTCGAGCGACGTGGGGCCGGTGATCTCGTGCGCCGCGCGCGACCGGATCCGGGACTGGATCTCGCGCGGCGAAGCGGGCGGGGCGAGGGTGGTGCTGGACGGGCGCGCGTCCGACGGTGGCGATCCGAGCGGGTCATACGTCGGACCGACGATCCTCGACGCTGTCACGCCCGAGATGGACATCGCGCAGGAGGAGGTGTTCGGCCCGGTGCTGTGCGTGATCAGCGCGCCGACGCTGGACGAGGCGATCGGGATCGTGAACGGCAGCCGGTTCGGGAACGGGACGTCGATCTTCACCGAGTCGGGCGCGTCGGTCCGCCGCTACCGCCACGAGATCCAGGCCGGCATGGTCGGGGTCAACATCGGTGTGGCCGCGCCGGTCGCGTTCTTCCCGTTCAGCGGCTGGAAGGACTCGTTCCTCGGCGACCTGCACGCGCACGGCACCGACGCGGTCGAGTTCTACACGCGCAAGAAGACCGTCACCAGCCGCTGGTTCTCGAGCGGACAGGGGAGCGGCGCGTACTTCGTCGAGAGCTGAGAACACGAGGTCGTGCGCGAGCTGGTGGAAGCGTCGCTCAGGGCCGAAGCGATCGTAGAAGTGTCGGCCGAACACGAACGTGTCGGCGATCAGCGTGCCGCCGGAGTGGTTGCCGAGGTCCTCGCCGAACGCCGCGAGCATTCGCAGGTATGCCTCCGCCGGGCCCAGTGGCGCGCGCAGCAGCTTCGATAGTCCTCCCGCCATAGGTGGGGTCTACCCCGGTCGGGCGCGGCTACTCGCGGGGCGGCTACGGGTGCGGCTACTCGCGGGGCGGTTACGGGTGCGGCGGCGGGTCTCTGCGCGCGACCGGTGTGGCGTTGACGATCGAGGTCGTGGTCTCGCCGTACAGCAGGAACTGGTCGAGCACGGTCGGGAGCTCCTCGATCGAGCCGAGGTGGAGCTTGATGTAGAAGCAGTCCTCGCCCGTGATCCGCAGGCACTCCTCGATCTGCGGGATCTTCGCCGCCAGTTCGGCGATCTTGGTGAGTTGCCGGACCGCGGGCTTGACGCGGACGATCGCGGTCAACTGATAGCCGAGTGCGCGCGGGTCGATCTGCGCGCGGTAGCCGGTGATCACGCCTGCTTGCTCGAGACGCTTGACCCGCTCGGCCACCGCGGGGGAGGACAGGTTGGTGCGTCGCCCAAGCTCGGCGAAGGAGACGCGACCGTCGGCGGACAGCTCGGCGACGATCCTATGGTCAACCTCGTCCAGCAGAGGAAAAGCATGGTCTCTAACGGGTTCGGGTCCGTTCTTCATAAGGCCATATGACCGTAACACCTTCGATTGGCCATGTTCAACCAGCCCGGCCAGGGCGAGAATCGTGGCATGCCCCTAAGACCGTCGGAGCCGGTGCCACCGCCGGTTGACGCGGTTACTCACGAGCGCGCTGGGTAGGACTACGTCAGAGGGTGGCGCGGCTTTTCACGAGAGGAGAAAGCGACATGCGCATGGCCGACAGGGTCGACCGCACACAGCGGGAGAGCAAGCCCGCCGGTGTGGCGGTCGCGACGTTCAAGAAGTTCTCCGAGGATCGCAGCACGAACCTCGCATCGATGATCGCGTTCTGGGGGATCTTCTCGATCTTCCCGCTGTTCATGGTCCTGGTCACCGTTCTGGCGTGGGTTCTGCCCGCGTCGGACAAGCACTCTGTACTCGGCCAAGTCGCGAAGATGTTGCCGCTGCTCGATCCGTCGACGGTCAGCGGGCTCACCGGCAGCGTGCTGGCGCTCGTCCTCGGGTTGGTCACCGCGCTGTGGAGCGGCCTCGGTGTCGTGCGCACGGTTCAGTTCGCGTTCGATTCGGTGTGGGAGATCCCGTACCACGAACGGCCGGGAGTGGTTCAGCAGACGCTGCGGAGCGTGTGGGTGCTCGGAACGATCGGCATCGGCCTGGTACTCACCACGCTGATCTCGGGCTTCGTCGTCACCTCGGCCAACGGCGTTCACCTCGGCGTCCTCGGGCGAGTTGGCGGCTACGTCCTGGCGGCCGCGCTCGACGTCGGGATCTTCCTGGCCGCGTTCCGGATTCTCACGACGCGAGCCACGTCCACGCGCGACGTGCTGCCGGGCGCAGTGCTTTCCGGAGCAGCGTTTTTCATCCTTCAGCAGGTATCGGCCCTGATCATCTCCCACTACCTGCAGAAGGCCCAATCGACGTACGGCCATTTCGCCACCGTGATCACGATCCTGTGGTGGTTCTATCTCCAGGCCAACGTCACGTTGCTCGGCGCGCAGTTGAACGTCGTACTGGGCGAGCGCCTGTACCCGCGCGCACTGATGAACGCGCCGCAGACACCGGCCGATCATCGAGTGCTCGAGGCGTATGTCGGCGAACGCGCATACCATCCTCAGCAGCGAGTGACGACGCGCATGGAGGAGTAGCGGGGGCGTCTACAAAGGCCGGCGGACGCCGACCTCGTCGACGTGCGCAAGCAGGTCTTTCGGGTCTTCGTACACCCGGTACGCGCCCGAGTAGATGAGCTCCTCGCGCCCGTAACCGCCCGACAGCAGACCGATCCGCAGCGCCCGAGCACGCCGGGCCGCGAGCAGGTCCCAGACGCTGTCGCCGACGACGATGCTGTCGCCGATGTCGACCCCGATCAGCTCGGCGGCGGCCAGGAACAGGTCCGGGTCGGGCTTGGCATAGCGGACCTGGTCACGGGTCACGAGCGGCGTGTCGGGCGGCAGACCGAGCAGGTCCAGGCCGCGACGAGCGTATCGCTCGACGCCGCTGGTGGCGATCGCCCAGGGAACGTGCTCGGCGGTCAATGTCTCGAGCAGCTCGACGGCCCCGGGCAGCGGCCGGACGCTGTCGTAGAGGCGCAGGAACTCGTCTTGATGCAGCTTGGGGAGCGCCGCAGCGGCTTCCGGGTCCAGGTCGCTCTCGAGCTCGCGCTTGAGCGCGTTCATGAACAGCCCGCCGCTCATGCCGATGCGCCGGTGGATCTTCCACACGGCCAGGTTGATGCCGACCTGTTGCATCGCCGTGCGCCAGGCGAGGACGTGCTGGTAGACGCTGTCGATCAGCGTCCCGTCCAGGTCGAACAGGAAAGCGGGATTGCTCCGGGCTTCGAGAGCCACGGCGTCATCATCGCTCAATTACCGTTATGGCGTGATCACGACCGAGAGCTTGGCCGCCCGGCTCGACGACCTCGGGAACATCGGCGTCGGACCCGAGGGTGTGCAACGGCTGGCCTGGACCGACGAGGACGCCGCGACGCGCGCGTGGTTCGAGCGCCAGGCCGCGGACGTCGGGCGCCTTCGCGTCGAGCGCGATCCGGCGGGGAACCTGTGGGCGTGCCCGGATGCGGACCCGCCGTGGTGGGGTATCGGCTCGCATCTGGACAGCGTCCTTGGCGGCGGGCGGTTCGATGGGCCGCTCGGTGTTGCGTGCGCGTTCGAGATCGCGGCCGGGCTGGCCGGCGACGGAGCGCCCCCGGTCGCGGTGCTGTCGTTCGCCGACGAGGAGGGCGCGCGGTGGGGCACCCCGACGTTCGGGAGCAAGGCCTTGAGCGGGCGGCTCGATCTGCCGGCTGTGCTCTCGCGCCGCGACGATGATGGGGTCGTACTGGGCGACGCGATGCGCGCGGCCGGGGTCGATCCGGATGGGATATCCGCGGCTCGGGGCTGGCTCGACCGACTCAGAGGGTTCATCGAGATTCACATCGATCAGACCACGGACCTGGCGGGCGCCGGCGCGCCCGTCGGGATCGTCGACGCGCTGGCGGCGCGGACGCGGCTCGAAGTCCTGCTGCGCGGGCGGGCCGATCACGCCGGGACCACGCCTCGAGCTGAGAGGCGCGACGCGCTGGCCGCGGCCGCCCGGCTGATCGTCGCGGCCGAGGACCTGGCCGCGGACGATCCTTCGCTCACGGTGACGACGGCGCGGATCGTGGCCAAGCCGAACGCGCCGACGACGATCGCGTCAGAGGTGCGGCTGTGGATCGATGCGCGCGCCCCGGGGGGCTTCGGGGCGATCGACGCGTGGCGGGCGGCGCTGGATGAGTTCGTCGCCGAGTTGGCGGGGCGGACCAGGGTGGAGATAGAGCTTTCAGTGGCCTCGCGCAGCGACCCGCGCGAGTTCTCGCCGGTGCTGCGGGCCGCGCTGGCACGCGCGAGCGAGGAGGTCGTCGGCCACGCGGTCCCCGAGCTCGTCTGCTTCGCCGGGCACGACGCGGGCGTCGTCGCCGAGCGGGTGCCGGCTGCGATGGTGTTTGTCCGAAACGAGACCGGCGTCAGCCATTCGCCTGCGGAGCAGGTCGACCTCGCCGACGCGGCGATCGCCGCCCGGGTCGTCGCTCGCGCGCTCAAGGAGCTTTCATGACCGTCACGGCCGTCTCGATCCCGGGGATGCCGAACGCGCATTCCCACGCCTTCCAGCGTGGACTCCGCGGCCGCGCCGAGCGCCCTGGACCCGCCGGCACCGACGACGACTTCTGGACGTGGCGCACCGAGATGTTCGCACTCGCCGAGACGCTCGATCCGGACTCGATGCGCACGGTCGCGCTCGAGACCTACCGCGAGATGGTCGGCGCCGGCTACGCCGTCGTCGGCGAGTTCCACTACGTCCACCACCAGCCCGACGGCACGCCGTACGCCGAGCCGAACGCGATGGCGCACGCGGTCGCGCAGGCCGCCGTCGACGCCGGTCTGCCGATCGTGCTGCTTCCGGCGGCGTATAACCGCGGAGGCTGGGACGGCGGGGACCTTCCGCCGGCGGCGGGCCAGCGCCGCTTCTGCGACCCCGACGTCGAGGCGTTCCTGGCCCGGGTGGACGCGCTCCGAGTCTGGTCCGCGTCTGTGCCCGGCGTCGAGGTCGGGGTGGCAGCGCACAGCGTCCGCGCGGTCCCGGCCGGTTGGCTCGAGGCGATTGCGGAGTACTCCGACCGCCATCGGATCGTCCGCCACGTCCACGCCCACGAGCAGCGCCGCGAGCTCGACGAATGCCAGGCCGAGCACGGCTGCTCTCCGATCGAGCTACTCGAGCGAACCGGGTTCCTGGGACCGCGCGCGAGCGTGATCCACGGGATCCACGTGTCGGCTCGGGACGTCTCGATGCTCGCGGCCAGCGATGCGACGGTCGTGTCCTGCCCGACCACCGAGGGGAACCTCGGCGACGGGTATCTGCCGGCGATGGCCTATGTGGAGGCGGGCGTGCCGCTCGCGATCGGGAGCGACTCGCAGATCCGGATCGACCCGTTCGAGGAGGCGCGTGAGCTCGAGACCGGCTCGCGCCGGGAGCGCCAGCTCCGCTCGGGCCTGCTCGCGTCGGTGGGAGACCTGTGGACGGAGCTTTGCCGGAACGGCTACCGCAGCCTCGGCGTCGGCGTCGGCGTCGGCGCCGAGCTCGAGCAGCCGACGATCGAGATCGACCTGGGGCACCCCGATCTCCGGGGGGTCGATCCCGCCGACCTGCCGCTCGCGCTGGTCACGTGCGCGTCCGCGGCAGTCGTGACTCGCGGGGTTGGGACCCCGACCGCTTAACGGCGGGATTCCGACCCCTTAAATGAGTCGCGCCCCGAATCCGGCGGAGAGGGAGGCCGGGTCTGAGGCGCGCGCTCAAGGGAGGGTATGAATCAATGATGGCGCGCGAGGACCTAGTTGTCCAAGACGAACACGCGCGCGAACTGATAAGCAGCGCTTATGAATTCGTGAGCACGATCTTGCCGGCCGTCTCGCCCCGCAGCATCGCCTCGAACCCCTGCCGGGCGTCGGCCAGCGGCACCGTCCTGCTGATCGCCGGACGCACGCCCTTGTCGATGCACATCCGGATCAGCCGGCCGAGTTCTTCGCGCGTGCCCATCGTCGACCCGATCACGGAAAGCTGCAGGAAGAAGATCCGGGTCAGCTCCGCCGGGGGAGCGTCGCCGGTGGTCGCGCCCGAGATGACGATCTTCCCGCCGGGCTTGAGCGCGCGAACCGAGTGGGCCCACGTCGCCTGGCCGATCGTCTCCATCACCGCGTCGACGCGCTCGGGTAGCCGCGCGCCCGGTTCGAATGCCTGATCCGCGCCGAGTTCGAGCGCGTGGGCGCGCTTCTCCTCCGAGCGTCCGGTCACCCACATGCGGATGCCGGCGGCGCTGCCGAGGACGGTCAGGGCGGTTGCGACCCCGCCGGTGGCGCCCTGGACCAACACGGTCGCGCCGGGGGCCAACGCGCCGCGCGTGAACAGCATCCGGTACGCGGTCAGCCACGCGGTCGGCAGGCACGACGCCTCCTCGAACGACAATTCGGGCGGCTTGGGCACCAGGTTCCAGCGTGGCACGGCAACCTTGTCGGCGAACGTGCCCTGGTAGCGCTCGGACAGCAGCGACCGGCGCGGATCGAGCGTCTCATCGCCATGCCACGACGGGTCGTTGATCACCGAATGGGCGATGACCTCGTTGCCGTCCGCGTCGATGCCGGCGGCGTCACAGCCGAGGATCATCGGCAGCCGGTCCTCGGGCAGGCCGACGCCGCGGAGCGACCACAGATCGTGGTGGTTGAGCGAGGCGGCCGTGACCGTGATCGCCGTCCAGCCGTCGGGAATCTCGGGCTCGGGGCGCTCGCCGACGGCCAGTCCGCTGAGCGGGTCGTCGCGGTTGATAGCCGAGGCGTAGACGGCGAGCATCGGCGAATCATGCCGTAGTGCCACAATCTCGGTCACATGGCAACCGTCACCGCGCGCGCCACCAAAGCGGTCGATGCCCCGCCGGACCGGGTCCTCGCCTTCTTGAAGGACTACCGTGAGGCGCGGCCGCGCATCCTCACCGACAACTACAGCCACTACCGGGTCGAGTCCGGAGGCCAGGGGCAAGGCACGATGATCGGCTACCACTTCGCGGCCGGGCGGCGCGAGCGCGACTACCGGCTGACCGTCGAAGAGAGCACCGGCGGGCTGGCCGAGCGCGACCAGCTGTCGTCGTACGTCTCACGCTGGACCGTTGCTCCCGCAGCCGACGGCTCGCAGGTGACGCTCGAGGCCACCTGGGACGGCGCCGGCGGAATCGGCGGCGTGTTCGAGCGGACGTTCGCGCCGAGGGTTCTGGGTGGGATCTTCGGCGAGATGCTGGACAAGCTCGCCGCGGCCGTGTCAGGACCCTCAGCCTGACTCGACCTGCTTCTTGAGCTCGCTGGCGCGGGCCCCGACGAGCATGTGCCGGATCACATCGACGACTGGTCCGCGGATCAACAGGCTTAGCGTCCGTCCGAGGTCGACCTCAAGCGAGTAGGTGGCGCGCGTGCGCCCGCCGCCGAGGTCCTCGAGCGTCCAGCTGCCGTCGACCGACTTCAGATCGCCCTTCTCTTGCGTCCACCGCAGCTCGCTGGGACCGTCGTACGTGAAGCGGACGATCGACTTGACCGTGCGCACCTTGGCGTCGGTCTCGGCCTCGCACCGGATCGCACGGCCGTCGCCGTCGCGATCGAGCGCGTGCATCGACTTGAGCCCGCCCTGCCACTCCGGCGCGCTCTCGACGTTCTGCACGAGCGCCCACACGCGGTCGAGCGGAGCGTCGATCTCCGCGGTCGAGCTGCCGGTCAAGTTCGCCATCGAGTCAGGCCTCCTCCATCGCCGCTGTGTACGCCCCGTTACGGGCGGCCGAATTCAACTCGGCCCGGTGGACGAATGCGTTCTGGGCGGCCTGCGCGTTCTCCCACTTCCCGTCCCACGCCCTGAGCGCTGCCCCCGACAGCGCCCGCCCGTAGGAGAACGAGAGCGCCCACGGGTGCGGACCGCTTGCGTTCATCGCGTTCAGATGAGCGGTCGCGTCCGCGTCGGACTGGCCGCCCGAGAGGAACACGATCCCCGGCACGCCCGCGGGCACGTGCTTGTAGAAGCACTCGAGCGTGCGGTCGGCGACCTCCTCGACGCCGGCGCGCTCGGGCGCGTCGTATCCCGAAAGCACCATGTTCGGCTTGAGCAGCGTGCCGAACACGTCGACCCGCTGGTCGAACAGCTCGGTGAACACGGCGTCGAGCACACGCGACGTGACGTGGTAGCTACGGTCGATCGTGTGGGTGCCGTCCTGGAGTACCTCGGGCTCGACGATCGGCACGAATCCGGCCTCCTGACACAGCGCGGCGTAGCGCGCCAGCGCGTGCGCGTTGGCCCAGATGCAGTAGTCGCTCGGCAGCGTGTCCGTGATCTCGTAGGTCGCGCGCCACTTGGCGAACCGGGCGCCGAGGCTCTTGTACTCGTGCAGACGGTCTCGCAGGCCGTCGAGGCCCTCGGTGACCATCTCGCGCTCGGTCAGCGCGAGCCGGTGCTGCCCGATGTCGACCTTGATCCCGGGGATGATTCCCTTTTCGGCGAGCAGCTCGGGGAACGGGGTGCCGTTCGAGGCCGACTGGCGGATCGTCTCGTCGTACAGGATCGCGCCGCTGATGAACTCCGACGCCCCCGGGGTCGTGAACAGGATCTCCCGGTACTCGGTCCGCAACTCGACGGTCGACTCGAGCATGATCGAGTCGAAGCGCTTCTGGATCGTGGTGTCGCTCTCGTCGGCGGCGAGGATGCCCTTGCCGGGCGCGACGAGCGCCTTGGCGGTGTCGTGGAGTTCGTTGGGGGTCACGTGGCCGCCCTGATTATGTCCTGCGCGGGGTTCCGCGAGAATCGTAGACACATGCCCGCAACCGTCATCGAGATCGACACCCCGCACGGGCCCGCCCGGGCCCACGTGACGAAGGTCCGCGGCGCGCGCGGCGCGGTGGTGCTCGGGCACGGCGCCGGTGGCGGCGTCGGCGCGCCCGACCTGGTCTTGGCCGCCGAGGTCGCGCAGGCCGAGAAACTCAGCGTGGCCCTGATCGAGCAGCCCCACCGGGTCGCCGGCCGGCGTTCGCCGGCGCCGGCGCCCCAGCTCGACGCCGCGTGGATCGCCGTGGTGGCGTATCTCCGGGCCAAGACGCTGAAGGGGTTGCCGATCGTGTGCGGCGGGCGCTCGTCAGGGGCGCGCGTCGCGTGCCGGACCGCGGCGGCGACGGCGGCGGTCGGGGTGCTGTGCCTCGCCTTCCCGCTTCACCCGCCGGGCCGCCCCGCGGCGACCAGGCAGGACGAGCTCGATGGCGTGACCGTGCCGGTGCTGGTCGTCCAGGGCGCGAGCGACCCGTTCGGCATGCCGGCGCCCGGGCCGTCGCGAACCGTGGTCACCGTCGCCGGCAACCACAGCCTGCGGAGCGACCGCGAGGCGGTCCGGACTGCGGTGCGGGACTGGCTCGCACAGATAATCTGAGACCCTGATGTTCTGTCAACGCATCGGCCACGGTGGGGCGAGCGCGCTGGCCCGGGCGAACACGCTCGCCTCGTTTGACGCGGCGTGCGAGATCGGCGTCGACATGGTCGAGTTCGACGTGCGCGCATGGAACGGCGGGCTCGTGCTCGCGCACACCGTGCTGCACGCCCGCCGCGGCGGAAACGTGCCCTTGAACGAGGCCCTCGCTCATCTCCGCGGCCGAGGCGTGGAGCTCAACGTCGACGTCAAGCACGTCGGCTGCGAGCCGGCGCTGATCGAATCCGTCCGCCACGCCGGGCTGCTCGACCGGACGCTGATCTCCTCGCAGGTGCCGGATGTCCTCGACCGCGTCCGTGCGCTCGAGCCGCGGGCCTGGGTCGGCATCTCGATCGGCGGGCGGTTGGCGCGGTTCAGTCAGCGGTGGCGCGACTGGCGCGCGGTGGCGCTCGCGGGGTTGCACACCGGTCGGTGGGACGCCGTGATGGCCCAGCACAAGCTCGTCGACCGCGGGCTCCTGCACGACGTCAGCGATCGGGGTGGGCGCCTGTACGCCTGGACCGTGAACGAGCGCGTGGCGATCGCGCGGCTGCAAGAGCTGGGCGTGCACGGGATCACGACGGCCGATCCGCGGCTGTTCGCCTAGCAGGTCTCTCGGCCGCGAAGCAGGCCCTGGGGAATTCGGCGTAGAAACGTGCGCGCTACGTCAAGCGACCGCGCCGAATTCCCTCAAGGGAATCCGCCGTATAGGCGTTCGCACTCGTAGCGCGTCGAGGCGGATTCCCCATCATCGGTCGTCCTGCGTACGCTGCTTGACCGTGCAAGAGATCGTCCCCTCGCCCGACCGCGGGCGCGTGTTCACCGAGTCGTTGCGCCCTGGGCTCGCCGATTGCTCGCCGACCGGGCGGATCCGGCTTGACGCGCTCGCGCGGTGGGCGCAGGACATTGCGTACGCCGATTCGGTCGACGCCGGGATGGCGGGCCGCGCGCTGTGGGTGGTCCGGCGAACCCGCATGCGCGTGACCCGGTTTCCGCGGTTCGGCGCCGAATTCACGCTGGCGACGTTCTGCAGCGCGCTCGGGAGGATGTGGGCCGAGCGACGCACGTCGGTCACACCCGAGGGGGAGCGGGCCGGCGGGGTCGAGGTCGTGTCGGTGTGGGTCCACCTAGACCCGCTGAGCGGGCGCCCGACCAAGCTCTCGGAGGATGAGATCGCGATGTGGGGGGAGTCCACCCTCGGCAGGACCGTGACCGCACGCCTGCGCCACCCGGCGCCCGACGGCGTCACCGACGGGTTCCCGTGGTGGTTTCGCAGCACTGAACTTGACCTCGCCAGGCACGTCAACAACGCCGCCTATCTGACCCCACTCGAGGAGGAGTTGCTGGCGGCGGATCCTGAGCCGGACTCGATCGACCTCGAGATCGAGTACCGGTCGCCGGCTCAGCCCGGCGAGATGCGCGTCCTGCGTCAGGATTCCCGCCGCTGGATCGTCAGCCCCGAGGGGGAGACGTACGCATCGATAATCATCGCCCCTACACCGACCCAGGAGGTCTGAACTTGCGCGCCGTCACCATCACACAGCCCGGGGGCCTCGACGTCCTCAAGGTCGCCGACCGGCCGGCGCGCGACGCCGGCGCCGGCGAGGTCCGGATCGCGGTCAAGGCCGCGGCGGTCAACCCGACCGACATCGCGCTCCGCCAGCGCGGCGGCGGCGACCTGCCGGCGCCGTGGGTGCCGGGGATGGATGCCGCCGGCGTCGTCGAGTCCGTCGGGCCCGAGGTGGAGCGTTTGACCGTCGGCGACGAGGTGATGGCCGCGGTCAGCCCGCGGCGGCCCGAGGGTGGCGCGCAGCAGGAGCTGGTGGTCGTGCCGGAGTCCTCGGTGGTGCCGATTCCCGATGGCGCCACGGTGGCCCAGGCGGCGACGCTTCCGATGAACGGCCTCACCGCGCGCTCCGGGCTCGAGCTGCTCGGCCTGAAGGAAGGCGAGACGCTGGCGGTCACCGGTGGCGCCGGGTTGCTTGCCTCGTACGTGATCCCGCTCGCCAAGGAACACGGGCTGCGCGTGATCGCGGACGCCAAGCCCGAGGACGAGGAGCTCGTGCGTGGCTTCGGCGCCGACGTGGTCGTGCCACGCGGGCAGGGCTTCACGGACGCCGTGCTCGAGGCCGTGCCCGACGGGGTCGACGGCCTGTACGACACGGCGCTGTTGCGGCGCGCGGCATTCCCGGCGATCCGCGACGGTGGCCAGATCGTGGTCGTGCGCGGGTGGGACGGCGACGAGGTCGAGGATCGCGGGATCCGCGTGCACCCGGTGGCGGTCGCGAGGGTGCTAGACCGCACCGACTGGCTCGAGGAGCTGCGGACGCTCGCTTCCGACGGGCGAATCAAGCTGCGCGTCGCGGCGGAGTTCCCGCCCGAGCAGGCCGCCGACGCTGAGCGTCTGATGGACGCCGGCGGGCTGCGCGGCCGAGCGGTGATCGTCTTCGGGGAATCCGCCTCCGTCACCTGACGCCGCGCGCACGCTTCTAAGCCGGATTCCCTTAAGTATTCGGGGCCGCGAGCGGCCATGCGGGCGTCGTGAAAATGGGCGAGGATTCCGGGTGTCGCCCGGTTGACGCCGCGTCTTTCGTTGGTGCCCGCGTGTGCGAGGTCCGTCTTAAGTATGGCGCTGGGTCCTTGCCGGAATGCCGGACTGTTGCCCTGAGCACGTTTACCAGACTCGTCTGTTGTTGCTGGGCCCTGCGGGCGGCGATGTTGGGTTGATCGGATACGGGAGGTTGGTGATGGATCAGGTCGTGGAGTCTCCTGCGGCGTTGGACGTACACAAGGCGCAGGTGACGGCGTGCGTGCGCACGCCTGGTGAGGGCGGCCAGCGCCGCCAAGAGGTGCGCGAGTTCAGGACGACGGTTCGTGGCCTGTTGGCGTTGCGTGACTGGCTGGCTGGCCTGGGCGTTAGGACGGTCGCGATGGAGGCCACTGGCGTGTACTGGCGGCCGGTGTGGGCGATCTTGGAGGACGACTTCGAGTTGCTGTTGTGCAACGCGGCCCACGTCAAAAACGTCCCCGGCCGCAAAACGGATATCGGCGATGCGGTGTGGCTGTGCCAGCTGTTGGAGTTCGGGCTGCTGAAAGCGAGTTTCGTGGCGCCCAAGCCGGTCCGTGAGCTACGTGAGCTGACCTGCCGGCGGCGGACGCTGGTGCGTGAGCGCGCCCAGGAAGCCAACCGGCTGCACAAGGCCTTGGAGGACACCGGGATCAAGCTGGATTGCGTCGCGACGGACATCCTTGGCGTCTCGGGCCGCTTGATGCTCGACGCGCTGATCGCCGGCCAGCGCGACCCCCAAGCGCTGGCAGGCCTCGCGAAGGGGCGGCTGCGCGCTAGGACCGCCGACCTGCAGGAGGCGATGGAGGGCGTTCGCTTCGGCGCGCAGAACACGCTGCTGATCGGTGGGATTCTCCGCCACATCGACTTTCTCGACGCGGAGATCGCCGCGCTCGGCGACGCGATCGAGACGCACCTCGCCGCTGAGAGCGACCAAGCGCCCGCGCGCCCTTTTGAGCTCGCGGTCCGGCTGGCGTGCTCGCTGGACGGGATCCAACAGCGGACCGCGGAGATGCTGATCGGCGAGTTCGGGACCGACATGAACCGCTTCCCGTCAGACGCGCACTTCGCCAGCTGGGCAGCACAGTGTCCAGGCAACCACCAATCCGCCGGGAAACGACGCTCGGGACGCACCCGCAAGGGCCCGAAATGGCTTGACGGCGCGCTGCACGACGCAGCGATGGGAGCGATCCGCGTCAAGGACGGACACTTCACCCGCAAGTACCGACGGATCAAAGCACGCTCCGGACACAAGATCGCGATCGGTGCGATCAAACACGCGATCCTGATCGCGCTCTACCACATGCTCAAGAACGGCGAGCTATACCGCCCCCCGATCGTCCACCCCGACGCTGAGCGCAAACAACACGAACGAACCACCAAACGCCTGATCGCCCAACTCGAGAAGCTCGGGCACTCCGTCACGCTCCAAACGTCAACAACCGAGCCGGCGGTCGCACCATGAACGTATTTTCCTACCAGGAATTCGGCTCCGTCACGTGACGTGGAGCGGACGTTTCTAGGCCGAATTCCCGAGGACGGCGCGGGCGGCGTTGTGGCCCGGGATGCCGCTGACGCCGCCGCCCCGGCGCGCGCCGGCGCCGCACAGCCACACGTTCGCGTGCGCGGTCTCGACGCCCCAGGTGCCGACCTCGTCGTCTGACTCGGCGAACGGCCACGCGAGGTCGCGGTGGAAGATGTGGCCGCCGGGCATGCCGAGCTCGGCCTCGATCTCGGGCGGCGTCAGCGCCTCGAGGCCCAGCAGGCAGTCCTCGACTGGTTCGGCCAGCGCCGAGTCGACCGAGGCGAGCGTGGCAGCGACGGCGCGGTCCTTGGCGGTGGCGCCGGCGGGGTCGAACAGCCGGGCCGGCATGTGGAGCCCGAACAGCGTGAGCGTCTGAACCCCGGCGGCGCGCAAATCCGGGGAAAGGATGCTCGGGTCGGTCAGCGAGTGGCAGTAGACCTCGCACGGAGGCGTCGACGGGATGCGGCCCGTGGACGCCTCGCGGTAGGCGGCTGCCAGCTGTTCGTAGCCCTCGTTGACGTGGAAGGTCCCGGTGAACGCCTGCTCCGAGCTGATTCCCGGGACGCGGGGGAGGCGCTTCAGCAGCATGTTGATCTTGAGCTGGGCTCCTTCGGGCGGGGCGGCATCGGGCGGCTCGCCAAGCAGCGTGCTCAGGACGGACGGTGCGACGCCCGCGAGCACGTGGCGCGCGGCGTAGGTGCGACCGTCGGCGCAGGTCACCTCGGCTGTCGTCTCGTCGGTCGCGATTGCGGTCACCTCAGCGCGGGTGACGAGGTCCGCGCCGGCGGAGCGCGCGGCGCCCGCGAGCGCGGCTGACAGCGCCCCCATGCCACCGACCGGCACGTTCCAGGGGCCTCCGACCACGTGGTACAGAAAGCACCGGTTCTGCCGCAGGTGCGGGTCGTCGGCCGGCGCGAACGTCCCGATCAAGGCGTCGGTCAGGACCGTGCCGCGGGTGAGATCGTCGTCGAACGTTCGCTCGATCAGCGCCGAGATCGGCGTCTCGAACAGCGCGCTCCAGGCCTTGTCGTCGCCGAGGATGCGCCGGAGCTCCTCGCGCGAGCGGAGGGGATCGGTGAGCGTGGGGAAGATTCGCTCGGCGACGCCCGACAGCATCGCCTCGAAAGCTGGGTGAGGCTCGATCGGCGGATGCGCGGCGACGCGCCGCCTGCGGATCTCGACCGACACGCCCAGGGTGTTGAGCAGCTTGGCCGGGAACAGGCTCACCAGATAGGAGTAGCGGGAGAGCCGCACGTCGAACCCGGGAAACGGGGCGACCGACACGGCCGCGCCGCCGACCTCGTCGCGGCGCTCGAGCACGACCACCGATCGGCCGGCGCGCGCGAGCAGCGTGGCCGCGACGAGCGCGTTGTGACCGCCTCCGGCGATGACCACGTCGAACCTCCCGGTCTCGGGCATGCGACCAACGTACTAGGACCAATTGCGTCTGGTGAGCAGGGGCCCGCGGCCCTAGTCTGGACACCATGACAACCGGACAACAGATCACCGAAGCCGTGCAGTCGTGGCCGGGGGTGGAGTCCGCTCCGCACCGGTTCGGCGGCATCGAATTCCGGGTCGGCCGCCGCGAGCTCGGGCACCTCCACGGCGACCGGATCGCCGACCTTCCTTTCCCGCGCCGCGTGCGCGACGAGCTGATCGCCGCTGGCCGTGCCCGCCCGCATCACGTCCTGTCCGACTCCGGGTGGATCACGATCTCGATTCGCTCAGACGCCGACGCCGAGCACGCGATCGAGCTGTTCCGTATGGCCTACGATCGCGCGCAGAATGCGCGCCGGGCACATGCCTGACCGAGCCCGCATCTTCGTCGTGACCGGCGACGAGGTCGTCCGGCTGACGCTGACCGGGACGCGCGCCCACGACGTCCGGACCGTGCTGACGGTCACCGCGCCGCAGTGCGTGGCCGTCGATCCGCGCGACCCGAACCGCGTGTACGTGGGCACCTTCGACGACGGTCTGTACGCGACCGACGATGGTGGCGAGACCTGGCGCGAAGCGTGGGAGGGCATCGCCGACGCCCGGGTCATGGCCGTCAGCGTGTCCCCGTCGCATCAAGCCGGCGGGATCTCGGTCGTCTACGCCGGCACCGAGCCGAGCAACCTGTACCGGTCCGAGGACGGGGGAAAGACCTGGCAGCTGCTGCCCGAGCTGCGGCGATTGCCGAGCGAGCCACGCTGGTCCTTTCCCCCGCGACCCTGGACCCATCACGTGCGCACGATCGCGCTGCATCCGACCGATCCGGACTCGCTGGTCGTCGGGATCGAGCTCGGCGGCGTGATGCGGTCGTTCGACGGCGGCGCCACCTGGATCGACCACAACCTGGAGGCGCACAGCGACGCCCACCAGCTGCTGATGCACCCGCTCGCGCCCGAGCGCGTGTACGAGGTCGCCGGCCAGGGGATCGCGGTGTCGGCCGATCGGGGCGAAAGCTGGCGCCGGCTGGACGCCGGGCTCGACCGTCACTACGCGTGGGCGACCGCGGCCGATCCCGCCGACCCCGACCTGTGGTACGCCTCGATCAGCCGCGGACCGTACGCCGCCCACAGCCGCGGCGACGGCCAGTCGCTGCTGCTGCGCTCGCGCGGGAACGGCTGGTCGGCGATCGATCGGTGGGGCGTCGATCCGGCGCTGCGGCGGATGCCGTACGCGCTGGCGGCCCTGCCCGGACAACCGGATCGGCTGCTGGTCGGGCTCCGCGGCGGAGCGATGCTGGTGACGGGCGATGCCGGCGACACGTGGGACCGACTCGACCCGGCGCTGGACGACGTGATCGCACTTGCGGTTGCGTCGGCGTAGGCAGGTGAGTTTTGCTCCCGAAACGGGTATCTGCTCGCCACCATGATGGACCGCGAAGAGCTTCAACACCACATCGATTCAGCCGCACCGCTCGGCCGAGCCGATGCACGCCGACTCGCGTCGCTGATGATCGGGGCTTGCTGGCCCGGCGGGCCGGCGGACCGGACCGAGCCGGTCGCGCTCGACTGGCTCCGGCGCTGGAACCCCGAGCAGATCGAGCTGGAGCTGCCGGCGTGCTCGTGCGACACCGGGCAGTGCGTACTCTGTAACTGAGTGGGCTCAGATCTCCGCCACCGGGTCGCGATCGTGACCGGTGGTGGGCGCGGGCTCGGCCGATCGATCGCGCTGGCGTACGCGCAGGCCGGGGCGGACGTCGTGATCAGCGCGGCCCGGAACGCCCACGAGGCCGAGGCTGTCGCCGAGCTCGGGTCGTCGCTGCCCGGGAGCATCCAGGCCGCGCAGGCGGACATGACCGTCGTCGGCGACGTCGAGCGACTCGTGGCGCGGGCGCTCGATATCAGCGGGCGGATCGACGTGCTCGTCAACAACGCCGCCCGCGGGATGCGGTTCGTCAACCCGCGGTTCATGACCGACCCACAGCCGTTCTGGGAGGCCGACCCGGGGGCGTGGGCGCTGGTGATCGAGACGAACATCGTCGGGGTGTTCCTGATGTCCCGGGCGGTCGTGCCGCACATGCTCGCGGCCGGGGGCGGAAGCATCATCAATGTCACGATCAACCACTCGACGATGGTGCGCCGCGGCTTCTCGCCCTACGGACCGTCGAAGGCGGCGCTCGAGGCGATGACGAGCGTCTGGGCGGCCGAGCTCGAGGGCACCGGCGTTCACATCAACCTGCTCGCGCCCGGTGGCGCCACCAACACCGGGATGATCCCGGACTCGGTGCCCGAAGGGGTGGAGTTGCTCGACCCCGACATCATCGCGCCGGCGGCGCTTCACCTGGCGCTGGCGCAGACCAGCGGCGCGCGGATTCTCGCCACCGAATGGCGAGATCCTGGCGAGGGCTGACCAGTCGGGTTCGCGACCCGGCTCGGTGGTAGCTTTCCGGGGTCGTTTCGTTCTGCGGGCAGTGGGTGAGAAGCCGTGAACAACGATTTCAGCGTAGATGTGCGACAAGAAGGTGGTGCGACGTTGCTGGCGGTCAGCGGCGAGCTCGACCTGCGAACGAGCCCGGAGCTCGAGGAGCAGCTCTCGCGTGCGTTCGATGGCGGTGCCGAACTCGTGATCCTCGATCTGAGGCAGATCGAGTTCATGGACTCCACCGGGCTGCGCGTGCTACTGAGCGCCCACCAGCGCGCGCATGAGACCGGGCGGCGGTTCGCGCTCGTGCGCGGCGCCGATCAGGTTGAGCGCGTGCTGACGCTGACGGGCGTGCGCGACCTGCTGACGGTGGTCGACGCTCCCGAGGACTTGCTGGCGGCCGGCGAGCAGTCTCCGGACCCGGCGTAGGCGCTCACGGAATTCTCATAACTCGGTGTTAGGACCCGGCCGGCTGGAAAGACTTAGCGTGGGGCCGGCGTGGCCGGAACGCGATACAGCGAGAGTGGGAGCAACCGAACCCGTGACCGCCTGCGAAGACAGCTTGATGCAGCCTGCGGCGCATTAAGCGCTCTTCTACCGCGACTCCGACGAGTACGTGGGAGGCATCCTTGACTTCATCGACCCCGGGCTCGGACGCGACGAGCCGGTGGCGATCGCCGTGCCGGCGCCTCGTCTGAAGCTCCTGCGGGCCGAGCTCGAGGACCACGCAGCGCCGGTCGAGCTGCTCGACATGTGTGAGCTTGGGCGAAATCCGGGCCGGATTATCCCAGCGGTGCTGGAGATGCTTGACCGGCACCGCGGCAAGCCGCTCTGGTATGTCGGCGAGCCGATCTGGCCGGGCCGCTCGGCCGAGGAGATCCGCGAGGCGACCCGCCACGAGGCGCTGATCAACCTCGCGTGGCCCGACGCCGAGATCAGCGTGCTGTGCCCGTACGACGCCGCGCGCCTCGACGACCACGTGCTCCTCGACGCCGAGCACACGCACCCCGGCGTCGTCCGAGACGGGCGGCTCGAAGGGTGCGCGGCGTACGGCCACGGCGCGGTGCCGAACGCGTGCGAGCAACCGCTATCCGACCCGCCCCCGGGCGTGCTCGAACGCTCGTTCGAGGCCAACGACCTCGCGGAGCTGCGGACCTGGGTGGGTGGATTGGCCACCGGGTCCGGGCTCGGCAGCGACCGCGCCAGCGAGCTCGTGATCGCGATCAACGAGCTGACGACGAACACGGTCAGGCACGCCGACACCCACGGTCTGCTCCGCTTCTGGCCGGCGCCCGGAGAGCTGATCTTCCAGATCGAGGATGCGGGCCACATCGCCGATCCGCTGGCAGGCCGGCGGCGCCAGATCACGGGCACGGGCGGCCTCGGCCTGTGGATGGTCAACCAGCTGTGTGATCTCGTCGAGGTGCGCACGAGCGCTGCGGGAACCACCATCCGCGTGCACTCGACCCGCGGGAAAGAAGCCGGCCACATCGGCCTCGCTGCCTGACCAACGCGAACGCTAGAGCCGGCACCGTTCGGGGCGGCCGGTTTTCGGGCACGCCGGTCGCGGGTAAGCCATGGGTGAAAGGAGAGGGATATGTCACCCATAGCGCCGCACAGTAGTGGCACCCGAGGATCGACGGTGAGGGGGCGGACTAGCCGCAGCGGCAGAGCCAGTGTCACCGCGCTTGGACCGTATCCCGGTCTGGCCCTATGAGCGGAAGCTGCTGTGGATCGTGGGCGCGGGTTACTTCTTCGCATTTTTCGACATCGTCACGATCTCGTTCGCCGCGCCGGTGATCGCGACGCAGTTCCACGTATCGAAAGCCACGGTGACCCTGTCGGTGACCAGCAGCCTGATCGGTTACATCATCGGTGCGTTCGCCGACAGTACGATCGCCGACAAATGGGGACGGAAGCTCAGCCTCGGCATCTCGGTGGCCGTGTTCTCGGTCGTGCCGTTCGTCGCGCGCGCCCTCGTGCCCACGTTCGCGTCAGGGTGGCGGATCGTGTTCCTGATCGGCTACTTCGTATCGCCCGCCGTCATCATCGTGTTCGGCTTCATCGCTTCGATGACGATCGGGCTGCTCGTGCCGATGCTCTACACGTACACGGCCGAGCACTTCCCCACCAGTGCGCGGGCCACCGGCGTCGCGCTGAGCGACGGACTCGTCCACATCGGTGGTGCGCTCGCGCCGCTGATCGTGCTCGGCGCAAACGCGGCGTGGGGCTTCTCGGCCTCGTTGCTCGTGATGGGGATATCCGGGCTCGCCGCGGGCGCGCTGATCCTGTTCGGGATCAGGGCCACGGGCCGCTCGCTGGAGGCGGCCACGGCGTAGGATCCGGGCCCTGTGAAGGAGCTCACCGGACATGCGGAAGGTACGACTCCCGCTTCGCCCGAGGCGTGCGTGTCGCTGTTCACCGATGTCGACCGGTACCCGAGCTGGTACCCGGACGTCGTCAAGCAGGTGGAGGTGCTCGAGCGCGACGACCAGGGCCAGCCGACCAAGGCGCACACCAAGCTCCACGTCCAGCACGGCCCGATCACCCACGACTTCGACCTCACGATGGCCGTCGAGGTCGACCCGCCGGGTACGGTCAAGCTGAGCCGGATTCCGCACGAGCGATCCGACGGCGAGAAGTTCGAGGTGACATGGCGCGTGAGCGGCGCGGCTCCAACCCGGCTCGCGGTCGACCTCGCGGCGAACCTCGACGTTCCTCGATTCCTCCCGCTCGGCGGAATCGGCGACTCGATCGCTCAGGGGTTCGTCAGCGCGGCGATGAGAGAGCTGAGCCCGTAACCGCGCGCGGCTCGAGGTCGAACGCCTCGGCGATCAGCTCGTAGGAGCGCCGGCGGGCCTGGTGGTCGTGGGTGATCGTGACCACGATCACCTCCTCCGCGCCGTACTCGACCGCGACCGCCTCGATGCCGGCGCGTACCTTGTCGGGCGAGCCGAGGATGCTACGGCGCCCGGGCCGTCCGCCCGAGGGGCTCTTGCCCTGGCGCCGGAGGAACTCGACCGCCTTCTCCGGCGGCGGAACCGGGATCAGCCGGTTCTGGCGGAGCAGCGTGAAGCTCATGCGGCTGCTCGTCGCGAGGTACTCGGCTTCTTCGTCGGTGGGCGCGCACAGGACCCAGACGGCGACCGCGGTCCGCTCCACCGGGGCGGCTTCGGTCGGGACGAACCGTTCGCGGTAGAGCTTCGCGATGTCGGCCCCCTCGGAGTTGATGAAGTCCGCGAACGCATAGGGAAGGGCCAGCTCTCCCGCCCAGATCGCGCTCTGTGGCGAGGAGCCGAGCAGCCACGGGACCGGCAGCTCCGGGCGTCCGGGCAGGACGCCGGCGAGCCGTGCGAACGGATGGTCCTCGGGGAGGCTGTCGTCGAGGTACGCGAGCAGCTCCGCGAGCTGCTGGGGGAAATCGTCCGGCGCGGCCTGGCGGCGGTCGCGCTGGAGCGCGAACGTGGTCATCGGGTCGGTGCCGGCCGCGCGGCCGAGGCCGAGGTCGATCCGGCCCGGGAACAGCCCGGCCAGGATCGTGAACGTCTCGGCGACCTTGAACGGGCTGTAGTGCGGCAGCATCACGCCGCCGCTGCCGACGCGGATCCCCTCGGTGGCCGACGCGATCGGGCCGATCAGCGCCTCGGGGCTTCCTCCCGCGAGCATCGGCCCGCCGTGGTGCTCGGCCACCCAGTAACGGTGGTACCCGAGCTCGTCGGCCAGCCGGGCGAGGTCGATCGTGTTGCGGAGGGCGTCGGCGCCGGTCGAGCCCTCGGAGATCGGCGATTGGTCGAGTACGGAAAGTCGCATGTAATTGATCTTAGGAAGGCTCGTTCCGCGGGCTCCCGGGAGGGCTCGTTGTGCGGGCCCGCGGGGCGATGCGCTCAGAGGTTCCCGGGGGCGCCGGTGCGGTCAGCCGGCGGCGACGGGCGCCGGCGGTGCGTCAGCCTCGGATGCTGCTGGCGGCGCGGCGTCACCCGGTTGCGCATGATGGACATCGACGAAATCACGTTGGCGGATCAGGAACAGCGTCAGCACGGAGGCGGCGAACGCGATGATCGCGCCGATCAGGATGATCGTGTTCAGGCCGTCGACGAAGCTGCTCTTGGCGGCGGCGCCGGCGATCCCGCGAAGATGCGGCGCCACCCCGTGCATCGCCTGCAGGATGCTTCCGTTGCTGATCGAGGACGCGAGCGCGTGCGATCCGCTCGCCAGCGGGGTGCCCGCGAGCTTCGAGATCACCGAGCTCGAGACCTCGCTGGCGAGGATGCTGCCGAGCGCGGCCACGCCGGTGGCGATCCCGATCTGGCGGAAGGTCGAGTTGATCCCGGAAGCCATTCCCGCTCGGGCCGGCTCGACCACGCCGACCGCGGTCGAGGCGAGCGGCACGTTCACGAGGCCGCAGCCGACGCCCGCGACGACCATCCCGGGGAGCAGGTGGGTCCAGTCGTCGGACGGCGTGATCCCGCGCATCAACACCAGGCCGGCGCCGATCAGCAGGAAGCCGGGCGCGATCAGGAGCTTCGTGGGCACGTGACCGGTGAGGCGCCCCGCGAGGCCGGCCGTTAGGAAGATCGCGCCGGTCAGCGGCAGCAGCCGCACGCCGGTGTCGATCGCCGAGGACCCGAGCACGTTCTGGAGGTAGAGCACGAGGTAGGTCAGCAGCGCGAAGATCGAGGACGAGATCGCAAACGCCGCGACCAGTCCGCCGTTGAAGGTGGGAACCCGCAGCAGCTTGAGGTCGAGCATCGGGTCGCGTGTGCGCGACTCGACGAGGACGAACACGGCGAGCAGAATCACGGCCGCGGCCAGCGAGCCGACGACGGTGGTCGAGCCCCAACCATCGGGATGGCTGCGGATCAGCCCGTACACGAGCGCAGTGAGTCCGAGCGTGAAGGTGACGAAGCCGAGCCAGTCGGGCCGGTGGGCGACCGGGGCCTTGGACTCCGCCACCTCACGCAGCGTGACGATCAGCGCGAACACGCCGATCGGCACGTTCACGAAGAAGATCCAACGCCACGACAACCCGCTGGTCAAGGCTCCTCCCAGCACGGGGCCAATGGCCACGGCCACGCCGGTGACCGCGCCGAACACCCCGAAGGCGACGCCGCGCTCGCGCGGCGGGAAGGCGTCGGCGAGGAGCGCGAGCGAGGTCGCGAACATGATCGCGCCGCCGATGCCCTGGAACGCCCGCGAGAGCGCGAGGAACGTCGGATCGGCGGCGACTCCGCACAGCACGGAGCCGATCGTGAACACGACGATGCCGACCGCGAACACCAGCCGGCGCCCGACGAGGTCGGCGACCGACCCGGAGGTGAGCAGAAAGGCCGCGAGCGTCAGCGCGTACGCGTCGATGACCCACTGGAGATCCGCCAGCGATGCGTGGAACGCCTGCTGGATGTACGGCAGCGCGACGTTGACGATCGTGATGTCCAGCAGCAGCATGAACACGCCGGTGCAGACGGCGAGCAGGGTCCACCACTTGCGAGCCATCGGAGCTACCTCCTGTTCCTGAGCGAGAGGTCAGGATAACATATACTGAGTGTGCACTCAGAAATTTGAGGACATCGTGTGAACATCGTTAGTAGGACACGTCAGCGCCGTGATTAGTGACACGCCCAAGCGACGCGGACGCCCGCCCGCCGGGGGTCGCGAGGCGATCCTCGTGGCCGCGCTCAGGGTGATTCGCGAGCGCGGGATCGCGCGGCTGACGGCGCGTGAGGTCGCGAGCCTCGCCGGCGTCTCGGAGGCGAGCGTCTTCTACCACTACAAGGATCGCTTCGGTCTGCTCCAGGCGGTGTTCGAGGAAGGGCTCCGGCCGCTGCGCGAGCTCGCCGACGGCGGCATATCCCCGGGGGATGATCCGCGCGAGGTCCTGACTCTGTACGGACACACGCTCGAGACGTTCCTCGACCAGGCGCTGCCGGTGATCGCAGCCGCGCAGTCGGACACCGAGCTGCGGGACTCGATGACCGCGTACATGAGCGAACACAGCCTCGGGCCGCACCGCGGGGTGAGCGCGATCGGCGACTACCTCGCCGGCGAGCAGGCGGCCGGACGCGTCCGCGCCGGTGTCGACCCCTACGCGGTCGCGATGATGTTCATCGGCGCCTGCTACACGCGCTCGTCACAGCGCCAGATGCCGCTCCCCAAGGTCGAGCTTCCGCCGCTCGACGACGTCATCGACGCGATCGGGGCGTTGATGGCGCGGGGCTACTAGGCGGGCGTATGATTTCTGGCGTGCCCGGCTGAGGTTAGAACCCTGCGCACCGCCGATTCCGTGCTTGCTCCACCCCGGAGCCTGAGGCGATGGGCGGTGGTGCGCGTGCGCCTCCTGGGTTGTACTAGGTGACGCACGCTCGCCGGCGACGTCGTTCCGGCCATCAGGGAGGGTTGTTACGCCGGGATCGCCGCGGGCGCTCCCGGGCCGGTGGTCGCGTCCGGCGCCGAGGAGGCACGTCCCGACGCCTCGTCGGCGCGGTCGCCGTCGACAAGCTTGGACGGGCGGTCGGCGTGGACGATCAGCACGGGGATCGGGCTGTGATTGAGCGCGTAGTGACTGACGCTCCCGAGCAGGGGGGCGGTCAGGGCGCCACGCCCGCGAGATCCCATCACGAGCAGGTCGTAGTTCGAGTCCTTGATGCGGCTCATCAGGGCGTTGCGGATCGGCTTGCGGCTGATGATCGTGGTCACCGGCACGTCGGCCGGTACTCGCTTGACCGCCCGGCGCATGATGTCGACGGCCTCCTTCTCGAGGTCGGCGGCGGACACCGCGGCGGCACCGGCGGCCATCGCGGAGGCCGCCCATACCGGCGGTTGGTGGATCGCGGTCAGGATCGTTAGGCGCGCCTGATCGGCGCGGGCGATGTCGATCGCTTCGTCGAGGGCCCGGTCCGAATGGTCGGACCCGTCGACGCTGACGATGATGTTTCGGAACATGGTGTTGCTCCAGGATCGACAAAAATCATTAGCATGCCAAACGTTAGCATGGCAACCATGGTAAGGTCAAGGCGATGGAGTCGAACGTCAGCACCGATTTCCTCACCGGTTTCGATGCGCTGGCGCAGGCGGTGCGGCGCGCTCGGGGGGCGCCGGCGTCGAACGGCGGCCTGACGCTGTCCCAATACGGCCTGCTCGAGGCGCTGACGACGCGCCCGGTGGCGCGCGTGCAGGAGCTTGCCGGGCATGCCGGCATCGCGCCGTCGACGGCCACGCGCATCCTCGACGCGCTCGAGCGCCGGGGGATCGTGCGGCGGGTGCGGTCGCTCGAGGACCGTCGAGCGGTGGCGGTGAGCTTGACCGATGTCGGCCGCCGGCTTCTGGGCGACGAGCAGGAGTGGCTGCGAGGGCGCCAGCGCGCGTTCTACGAGTCGCTTCCGCCGGCTGAGCAGGAGCTCGCGCCCGACCTGCTGCTGCGCCTGGCCGCCCTGATCGACGATCTCGCGGCCGGGCCGGCGGGCCAGCAGCACGCGTAGCTCGCCGGCCAAGCCTAAGACGACACACATAATCGGGACACGGCTCGGCAACGACCGCGCCTACCCGCCCCCATATAAACCGCCGCTTCCTGACTCGTAAACGAGAGGAGCCAGTTCGCATGCGCAGAGTCACGAAGCTCGGGGCGATCTCGGTGATCGCCGCCGCGCTGATCGGAGGATCCGCGGCCGCGGTGTCGGCCCACTCCGATCACGGCGGCTACGGTGACCACGGTCACCGAGGACATTCGATCCAACACGTCCTGCTGATCTCGGTCGACGGTATGCACCAGTCCGACCTCGACTGGTACGTCGCCAACCATCCGGGCTCGGAGCTCGCGCGGCTGGCCACCGGTGGCGCCGAGTTCACCAACAACCACACGTCGGACCCGTCGGATTCCGATCCGGGCGGCACGGCGATCATGACCGGCGGTGACCCCAAGGTCACCGGCATCTACTACGACGACGAGTACAGCCACGGGGTGTTCCCGGCCGGTACCACGAACTGCTCGGGTCCGGTCCCGGGTGGCGACGTGATCTACGACTCGCCCGACGACATCCTTGCCAACGTGCCGGACCTGCTCACGGGCAGCACCAGCAACACATTCCCGTCGTTCGACGAGGGTGGCTCGATCTACCCGAACGGTGTCGACAGGAACCCGGCCCTGATCATGAACCTCAGTGATCATCCACAGTCGGGTCTGAACCCGGCGACGTACCCGGTGGACCCGAAGACCTGCAAGCCGATTCAGCCGTGGGACTTCGTTGGGGTCAACACGATCTTCCAGGTGATCCACGCCGCCGGCATGCGGACCGCGTACGCGGAGAAGCACGCGATCTACACGTCGTTCAACGGGCCAGGCTCGAACGGCATGAGCATCGACGACTTCTTCGGCCCCGAGATCGACTCGCAGGCGGTTGAGCCGAACGGCACGCCGTACCCGGTCGACGGCGCGTGGACGGCCGACAACGTCGCGACCCAGCAGTACGACGGCTACAAGGTTCAGGCGGTCATCAACTGGATCAACGGCTACGACCACTCCGGCAAGGGGCCCGAGGTCGGCACGCCGGCGATCTACGGGATGAACTTCCAGACCGTCTCGACCGCCGAGAAGCTGAAGCACTCGCCGGGGGCGGTGATCGGCCAGGACACGCAGGGCAACCTCATCGAGGGCCCATCGCTGCCGGGCGGCTACATGACCGTGAACGGCCAACAGGTACCGGGCCCGCTCCTGCAGATCGCGCTCGACTACGTCAACAACGCCCTGCAGAAGATGGCCGACACGATCCAGGCCGACCATGAGGCCAACTCGACGGCGATCATCCTGACGGCCAAGCACGGCCAGTCGCCGCTGGACAACAGCCAGCTGCAGCGGATCGACGACGGTCCGATCATCTCTGGCGTCAACGCCGCCTGGGCTGCACTGCACCCGGGCAACCAGACGCTGGTCGTCCAGGAGGCCGACGACGACGGGCTGCTGTGGTGGCTGTCGGACCGCTCGCAGGCCGCGGCTGACTTCGTCAAGAACTACCTGTGGACCCATTCCGCTCCGGCGGTCAACTACGCAGGCCAGACGATCACCGTCCAGCACTCCGGCCTGAGCAGCATCTACGCCGGCGACGAATCGGCGCGGTTCTTCGGCGTCGAGAACTCCGACCCGCACCACCCGGACGTGTTCGGGATCTCGCAGGTCGGCACGATCTACACGACCGGCTCGAAGATCGCCGAGCACGGTGGCGACAACGCCGGGGACCGGGACGTGCCGCTCGTCGTGTATGCGCCCGGCGTCGTCCGTCCCGGAACCTCCGACCGTTGGGTCGAGACGACGCAGATCGCCCCGACGATCCTGCGCCTGCTCGGCCTCGATCCGGACGCTCTGCAGGCCGTGCGGAGAGAGGGCACGCAGGTACTGCCCGGCATCGGTGGCGAACACCGCGGCTGGTAGCGCAGAGGAATTGATGGGCGAGCGTGTCGAAACGCGGCACGCTCGCCCGTCATAGGGTTGAAGCCGCGAAACAGCCTGCGGCCAACCAACCTTCAAGGAGGCGCGATGCCCCAGTACATGCTCTTGATCTACAACCCCGCGGACGCCGGCGATCCGACCCCGGAGCAGATGCGGGAGATCGGATCCCGCTACGACGCGTACACGCAGAGCCTGATGGACGCCGGCGTGTTGGTCGGTGGCGACGCCCTCGAGCGCGTGGATACCGCGACCACGGTGCGCGAGCGCGACGGGCAGACGCAGTTCACTGACGGTCCGTTCGCCGAGACCAAGGAGTTCCTGGCCGGCTACTACCTGCTCAACTGCCCGGATCTCGACACCGCGCTCGATCACGCAACCCGCCTGCCGGCGGTGGGGTTCGGCGGCTCGGTCGAGGTGCGGCCGGTGTGGGACCGGACCGGACCGATGGCGACCGGCCGGGAGCAGGTCGCGCAGGCGTAATAAGTTCAGTTGCGGAACGCGGTGAGGCGCCCTGATTGGGGTCGCCTCACCCGGCCGCTACCCAAATACGAAGCTCGTGTTACGCCGTCCCGGTGGAACCCCCCGCGTGTCGGGTTTCGGCCACCGGGCCATTGGCATCACCGGCGGCAACGGCGAACGTGTTGACCATGAGCACGACGATGTCGACCATCGATACCGACTTCGCGACTGCGGAGGCCGCGGACCACGCCCTCCCGTACGGCGCCGCGATCGCGTCGGTCGGCGCGAGCCTGCCGCACAGAGTTGTCACGAACGCCGAGGTCGCGGCGCGGATCGGCGTCACCGACGAGTGGATCGTCCGCCGCACCGGGATCCGGTCGCGGCGCGTGGCCGAGCCGGACGAGCGCCTCACCACGCACGCGGCGAACGCCGGCGCGGTTGCGCTCCGCCGGGCGGCGATCTCGCCTGAGCAGGTCGACCTCGTGCTGGTCGCCACCACGACCCCCGACGAGGTGATGCCGAACGCGGCCCCGCTCGTCGCTCACGAGCTCGGCGCGGTGCGTGCGGGCGCGTTCGACATCGGCGCGGCGTGCACCGGGTTCCTGTCGGCGCTGGCGGTCGGTACCGGGCAGATCGAGGCGGGTCGCGCGCAGTGCGTGCTCGTGATCGGCGCGGACCTGATGTCGCGGATCCTCGACCCCGCAGACCGCACGACCGCGGCCGTGTTCGCCGACGGTGCCGGCGCGGTGGTGCTGACCGCCACCAGCGAGACGAGCCGGATCGGCCCGATCGTGCTCGGCGCGGACGGCGCGGGCGCCGATCACATCATCGTCCCGCGCGACGAGGGCGTGATCCGGATGCGCGGCCACGAGACCTTCCGCGAGGCGGTTGCGCGCCTGTCGCTGTCCACGGTGCAGGCCGCGCGAGCCGCCGGCACGCGCCTCGACGACATCGACTTGTTCGTCTACCACCAGGCCAACGGACGGATCCTGAGCGCGGTCGGCGAGCGGCTCAGCCTGTCGCCCGACCGGGTCGTCGACTGCATCTCCGAGTACGGCAACACCTCGGCGGCCACGCTCCCGCTGGCTCTTGACCACGTCGAGCGCGACGGGCGGTTGAAGCCAGGCCATCGGGTCCTGCTCGGCGCGTTCGGCGCGGGCTTCACGTGGGGCGCGACAGTCGTTAACTGGGGCCCGACCACACCTGCCGCATGAGCGGCCGCGTCCTGATCACGGGCGTCGGCGCCGTCACGCCCCTCGGCGTCGGCGCGCGCGAGCTGTACGAAGGCTGGACCGCGGGTCGCACCGGCATCGAGGACGGCCTCGGCGCGTGCACGGACTTCGATCCGACCGAGTTCATGACCGTAAAGGAGGCTCGGCGCAGCGATCGCTTCGCCCAGCTCGCGATCTCGGCAAGCATGGAGGCAGTCGCCGACGCGGGTTGGGACTCGGACGCGCCCCCCATCGATCCGGCCGACGTCGGCTGCGTGATCGGCTCGGGCATCGGCGGAATGTGGACGTTCGAGAGCCAGTGCGACGTGCTCCGCGATCGCGGCCCCGAGCGTGTCTCGCCGCTGGCGATCCCGCTGATCATGGGCAATGCCGCCGCCGGTCTGGTGGCGATGCGCCACCGTCTCGGCGGGCCCGTGTTCGGCGTGATGTCCGCGTGTGCGTCGGGCGCGCACGCGATCGGCGAGGCGGCGCGAATGATTAGAACTGGAGAGGCACAGGCGGTCCTCGCGGGCGGAGCCGAGGCCACGCTCACTCCGCTCGCGAAGGCTGCTTTTGCCTCGATGGAGGCCACCTCGCCGACCGGGATCTCGCGGCCGTTCGACGCGCGGCGAGACGGGTTCGTGATGGGCGAGGGCGCGGGCGTGCTCGTGCTCGAGTCAGAGGAGGTCGCGACCGCGCGCGGCGCGACCGTGCTCGGCGAGGTGCTCGGCTACGCCTCGACCGCCGACGCGCATCATCTGACCGCGCCCGAGCCCACCGGGCGCCCGGCCTCGAGGGCGATCACCCGCGCGATGGCCGACGCGGGCGTCACCCCCGAGGGGATCCACTACATCAACGCCCACGGGACCTCGACGCCGCTTAACGACCGCTCGGAGACCGAGGCGATCAAGCTCGCGCTCGGCGAGCGGGCGTACGACATCCCGGTGTCCTCGACGAAGTCCGCGATCGGGCACCTGCTCGGCGCCGCGGGTGCGGTCGAGGCGATCGCGACGATCATCGCGCTGAACGAGCGCGTGGCGCCGCCGACTCTCAACTACGAGGAGCAGGAAGAGGGGCTCGACCTGGACTACGTCCCCGACGGACCGCGCCCGCTCATCGTCAATGGCAACGGCCACGGACGCGCGGTCGCCCTCTCGAACTCGTTCGGGTTCGGCGGCCACAACGCCGTGCTGTGCCTCGGAGGTGCGTCATGAGCGCCACGCTCGCCACGAGCACCGAGACGCCGCCGCTTGGTCCGGTCGAGCGTCTGGAGACACTGTGCGACCCGGACACGCTCGAGCTGATCCGCTCGGAGGTCATCTCGGGCGCGATGGGCGATAAGGCCCGCGCGGGCGACGGTGTCGTCGCCGGCGCCGGCGTGATCGACGGCCGGCCGGTGTTCTGCTACGCCCAGGACTCGAGCTACGCCGGCGGCTCGCTCGGGGAGCAGCACGCGAACACGATCGTGCGCGTGCTCGAGTTGGCGGACAAGGCACGGGCGCCGGTCGTCGGGTTCGTGTCCTCGGGCGGCGCGCGGATGCAGGAGGGCGTGGCCGCGCTCGGTGGCTACGGCCGCATCTTTCACCGGATCGTGAAGCTCTCGGGTCGGGTTCCGCAGGTGTCGATCATCACCGGCCTTTCCGCCGGTGGCGCCGCGTATTCGCCGGCGCTGACCGACTGGGTCGTGATGACCGAGCAGTCGAGCATGTTCCTGACCGGTCCCGGGGTCGTGCGAGAAGCGCTCGGCGAGGACGTCACCGCGGACCAGTTGGGCGGCACGCGCGTCCACGAGCGCAACGGGGTCTGCCATTTCGTCGCGCCGACCGACGTCAACGCCGCGTACCTGGCGCGCGAGTTGCTCGGCTACCTGCCGCGTCACCGCGACGCCCGGCCGCCGGCGCTGCCGTCGCGCCCGCCGCTCGGGCACGATCCGTCGGATCCGGTCCCGGCCGACGGGCGCAGCGTGTACGACGTGCGCGACGTGATTCGCGCGTTCGTCGACGGGGGCGAGATGCTCGAGGCGTCGTCCGGCTGGGCGCGCAACCTCGTCACCGGGTTCGCTCGGCTTGACGGCCACACGGTCGGCGTGGTCGCGAACCAGCCACGGTACCTCGGCGGGATCATCGACTCGGCCGCGGCCCAGAAGGGCGCCCGCTTCGTGAACAAGTTGGGCGCGTTCGGAATTCCGCTCGTGGTGCTGGTCGACACCCCCGGGTACATGCCCGGCACCAAGCAGGAGTCCAACGGAGTGATCCGGTTCGGCGCGGAGTTCGTGCATGCGTTCGCCGCAGCCGAGGTGCCGCGGGTAACGCTGATCCTGCGCAAGGCGTTCGGCGGCGCTTACATCACGATGAACTCCAAGGACCTCGGGGCGGACTACGTGTTCGCGTGGCCTAACGCCGAGATCGGCGTGATGGCCGCCAGGTCCGCGGTCGGGATCATCAACCGCCGCGAACTCGAGGCGTCCGAGGACCCCGACGCCGTCCGCGACGACCTCGCCGCGCGCTACACCGAGACCAACCTTTGCCCGCGGGTCGCCGCCGCGTCCGGCTACATCGACGAGTTGATCGCGCCCGATCAGACGCGTTCGCGCCTGTGCTGGGCACTCCGCTCGCTGTCGCCGGAGGACGCCGAATGACCCGCCCCGACGGCACCGTCCTTCTCACGGGCGCGACCGGGTTCGTCGGGATGGAGTTGCTCGCCCGGTACCTCGAGCGGACCCAGCGCCCGGTGGTGACGATCGTTCGCGCCGGGTGCGACGCGGCCGCGCGCGAGCGGATCGACGCTGTGCTCGAGAACCTGTTCGGGGATCGCGCCGGGCGCTACGCGGACCGGGTCACCGTGCTCGCCGGCGATCTGACGGCGCCGCGCCTCGGCCTCGACGGCGCTCGCTGGGAATGGCTCGCGTCGCAGGCGAAGATGATCATGCACGGTGCCGCGTCCGTGTCGTTCGATCAGACGCTCGAGGACGCGCGCGCGATCAACGTCGAGGGCACGCGCCGGATGCTCGAGCTGGCCGGCCGGGCGCGCGAGCTGGGCGTGCTCGAGCGCTACGCGCAGATCTCGACCGCCTACGTTGCCGGCACCCACGCCGGCCGCTTCTTCGAGTGCGACCACGACGTCGGCCAGAGCTTCCACAACTCCTACGAGCAGTCGAAGTTCGAGGCCGAGCGGCTTGTGCGCTCGCGGTCGGGATTGCCGTTCACGATCCTGCGCCCGAGCATCGTCGTGGGCGACCGCTACAGCGGCTGGACGGCCGCCTTCAACGTCCTCTACTGGCCGCTGCGGGCGCTCGCGCGCGGTCTGTTCCCGGCGGTCCCGGCGCTCGCATCCTCGCCGGTCGACGTGGTCTCGATCGACTACGTAGCGGACGGGATCTACGAGCTGTGCGAGTCCGCCGGCGGGATCGGGCAGACCTATCACCTCACGGCCGCTGCGGAGGCGAGCACGATCGGCGAGATCGCTGAGCTCGCGAGCGGCTACTTCCGCCAGCCGCCGCCGCAGCTGCTCACCCTCGATGAGTTCGAATTGCTCGAACACGGGGGGATGGGACGCTCGATGTTCGAGGAAGGAAGCGCGTACTTCCCGTACTTCTCCGTGACGACCACGTTCGACGACGCGCTGGCGCGCGCGCGACTCGAGCCGGCCGGGGTCACCGTCACGCCGCTGCGCGAGTACATGGATCGCCTGCTCGATTACGCCACGACGAGCCGCTGGGGCAAGCACCCGATCGCGCGTGTCGACGCGGCGGCGGCGTTCGCCGGCGCTTAGAGCCTCGCGGCGGCGGATTCGCTTCCCCCCACGTGGGGGGTTGGCGCGCATGCCCGGTTGCCTGCGACCGGGCATGCGAGCAACCTAGACGGATGGCCATGCTCGCTGACACGGCCAGGTTCCGCAGCGACGACCCGGATCCGCTCGTGATCGCGTCCCTTGCGTGTCCGATCTGCCTCCGCAGTGACGACGTCGAATGGCACGCCGCACTCGACGGCTACGATCCGTCCGTCGAATGCCGATGCCCACGCTGCGAGGAGACCTGGCGGGTGTATCTGGAGCCGCAGCAGGCGCTGCGGTTCTCGCTGATGGACTCCCTCTGAGCGCGCGCTCCGAAGTCGGAATCGACGCGCTCGAGTTGTTCGTCGAGGTGCTGTCGCAAGCAGAGGACGCGCCGGGGCTCGGCGAGGGGTTCTACGACCGGCTGTGCGACGCGGTCTGCCGGCTGGCGCGGATGCGACGGGCGCTGATCTTCCGTTACGACAGTGCGGTCCGGCGCGTGCGTGCGGCCGGTGCGCACGGGCTCAGCCTCGAGCAGTTTGCCGGCGCCCACGTGACCGTCGAGTCGGCGCCGATCGCGGCCCAGTCACTGCGCGAGGACCGGGTGCTCGAGATCGAGGGCGACATGACCGGTCAGTTCCCCAAGGAGTACGCGAGCGTCTTTCCCGAGCCGGTCCGGCTCGTGTGCGCGCCGATGGCGGCGGCGGGTCGCGCGATGGGCGTGATCTTCGCCGACCGGCTGATGAGCGAGCCGCCGCTCGACGACTCCGAGCGGTACCTGCTGTGGACGCTCGGCAAGGCCGCGGCGCTCGCCTCGGTCGCCCGGCTCGTGGCCAAGCAGGCCGAGGAGGCCGACCAACTCGAGCAGCGGATCGACCTCGCGCGGGACATCCACGAGGTCGTAATCCAGCGGCTGTTCGGGGTCTCGATGGCGCTCGACGGCGAGGGTGATCTTCCGGCCGAGGCTCGCCAGCGGTGCGCGGTCGAGACTCAGGTGGCGCTGTCGGATCTGCGCAGCGCGCTCCAGCGCCCGCTCGGCCGCACCCCGCGCGCGACGCAGACGACGTTCGTGGCCGAGGTCGAGCGGCTCGCGAGCGTGCACCCCGACCTCGGGGTCACGTTCGCCGTTGGCGGCGAGGGCGATGTCCCGCCTGCGCTCGAGCCGCTCGCCCAGTCGGTGCTCGCCGAGGCGGTCCGCAACGCGCACAAGCACGCCAATCCAACCCAGGTCAGAGTGCGGATCGGCCGCGACGACGGCGCGTTCGTGCTCGAGGTGGCCAACGACGGTGTCAGCGGCACCCGCCGCCACCGCGCCGGGATGGGGCTACGGCTGGCCGCGCTCGAGGCGCTCCAGAGCGGGGGCGTCGTCGAGTTCGGCGTCCGCGAGCCGGGCACGTGGCAGGTCCGGCTGGTGGTCCCCGATGAGCGCTGAATTGCCGCTGCGGCGCGGTGGTTCCCGATGACGTCCGACACGGCGCTGCGGAGCCCCGAGAAGCTGAGCGTGCTCGTGGTCGACGATCACGACGTCGTCCACTGGGGCATCCGGCTGATGCTGACCCAGCAGCCGTGGGTCGACCGCTGCCTGAGCGCGCACTCGGGCGAGGAAGCGCTCGGGCTGGTGGTCCGCTACCGACCGCACGTGGCGCTGGTGGATCTGTTCATAGGCGAGGAATCCGGCGCGGAGATCTGCGAGCAGCTACGCAAGGCCGAGCCGCTGACGCGCGTGCTCTTGTTTTCGGGCGCCGGCGAGATCTCGCCGCACGCGGCGCGCGCCGCCGGCGCGTCGGGATTCGCGTACAAGGATTGGCCCGCGCGCAAGATCGCGAGTGCGGTGCGCATGGTCGGACTGGGCAAGACCGTGTTCGATCACCAGGACCGGCCGGTCGCGCTCGGCCTTTCCGACCGCGAGCGCGACGTGCTCAACCTGATGGCGTCGGGCGCCACCAACCCGGAAATCGCCGAGAAGCTCCACCTGTCCAAGCACACGGTCAAGGAGCACACCAGCGCGGTGTATCGGAAGCTCGGCGTTCGCAACCGGACCGAAGCGGTCCAGCGCAGCCAGCGACTCGGGTTGCTGTCGTAGTCTCGTTAGGTACATGTCTACCACGACGTCGAGGAGCTCCCGCTGGACGCGGCGCTGAGTGAGATCGCGCGCTTCCTGGCCGTGCGGGCGCCGTTCGATGCGCTCGCGCCCGACGAGCTCGGGGAGGTCGCGGCGCAGACCGAGATCGAGTTCTACGTCTCGGGCACCGCGATCCTCACCGAGGACGGCGGGCCGGTCACGTTCCTGCGCGTGATCCACTCGGGCGCGGTCGACATCATCCACGACGGCCGGCTGCTCGACCTGCTGGGCACCGGCGATACGTTCGGCCACGCCGCGATGCTGTCCGGGCTTCCGCCGGGGTTCGAGGCCCGGGCCGCCGAGGACACGCTCTGTTACCGGATTCCTGTGACCGTCGCGCGGCCGCTGCTCGACCGCGTCAACCGGCGCGAGATCGAGCTCGCGGCGGGGCCGCCGAACCACCGCCCGGTGACGAGAATGATCCGCAGGCCGACCGTGCGCTGCGAGCCGATGGAGAACATCCGCGAGGTCGCCCGGCGAATGACCGAGGTCGGCGCGAGCTCGGCGATCGTCGATCTGCGCGGCGGCGGCGTCGGGATCGTCACCGATCGCGACATCCGCACGAAGATCGTCGCGGCGGGCCTACCGTTGAGCGCGCCGGTGTCGAGCGTGATGACCACGCCGGTGTTCTCGGTCGCTCCCGATCGGCTTGGCGGCGACGTGCTGTTCGAGCTGCTCGAGCGCGGGATTCGGCATGCGCCGATCCTGTCCGAGACCGGCCAGCTGATCGGTGTGATCGAGGACGCCGACCTGTTCCCGACCCAGTCGCAGTCGTGGTTTGGGGCGCGGCGCTCGATCTCTCGCGCGTCGTCGCCGGACGATCTCGCGGCGGTGGCCAAGCGGCTGCCCGAGGTCGTTGCCGAACTGCACGCGGCGCGGCTACGCGCTCCCGAGGTAGTACGCGTGGTGTCGGCGCTCGTCGACGCGCTGACCACGCGCGCGCTGGAGTTGGTTGCGCCGGCGCCGGGCGAGGGAGTCGTGTGGGTCGCGGTCGGAGCTCAAGCTCGGCGGGAGCTGACCCCCGCGTCGATTGCTCGCGGGGCCGTGGTCTGTCATGACCCGCCCCCGGCCGAGTGGACGCGGTCGGTGGGCGAGATTCTCCGCGCGTGCGGTTTCCCCGGCGATGTGGTCGCCCGCACTACCGAGGAGTGGATCCGCGCCGTCGGCGACGACGAGCTCGAGCTGTCGGTGGTGGTCGAGCGGCGGGCCCTGTGGGGCACGCCGATCGATCCGTTGCCGGCGCTCGAAGGCCCGGTTCGCGACGCAGTGGTGGCCGCGCTGGCGCGCCGGGCGCTCGCGGCCGTACCGCCGACCGGGTTTGACGCCGACTTCGTGCTCGAGGCCGGGGGCGGCCGGAGCGACCGACTCGACATCCGGCGCGACGCGGTGGCGCCGATCGTCGAACTAGCCCGCTGGGGTTCGGCGGCGGCCGGCGTGGTCGAGGGATCGACGCCGGAGCGACTGTTGGCCGCGGCTTCGAGCGGGGTCCTGAGCGAGGGCGAGGCCCGGACGCTCGCCGACGCGTTCGACCTCGCGATCGAGCTCCGGATCGGTCATCACATGAGCCGGATCGGCGCGGGGCAGCCGCCCGACGACGAGATCGAACTCGTGGAGATCAGCCCGCTGATGCGCGACACCCTGCGGGACGTGTTCCGGGCAGTGACGTCGGTGCAACGGAGGCTGCGCGGATGAGGGTGCTCGCGTGAGGGTGCTCGCGTGAGGGTGCTCGCGTGAGGGTGCTCGCGTGAGGGTGCTCGCGTGAGGGTGCTCGCGTGAGGGTGCTCGCGTGAGGGTGCTCGCGTGAGGGTGCTCGCGTGAGGGTGCTCGCGTGAGGCTGAGGCGGTCGCCGGAGGGTGCCGCGGCGCAGTTCGCGGAGGCCGGGCGGCCGGCGGATGAGACCGCGTGGCGGGACGCCCGCTGGTGCGCGCTCGACCTCGAGATGACCGGGCTCGACCCGCGCCGCGAGGAGATCATCGCGGTCGGCGCGGTGCCGATCGACGACGGCCGGATCGTGCTCGGCGGCGGCCTGTACACGCTCGTGCGCACGACCCGGCGCTCCCAGCACGGCGCCGTGCTCGTGCACAAGCTGCGGGTGCCAGACCTCGTCGACGCGCCACCGCTCGAGGAGGCGCTTGATCGCATGCTCGAGTTACTCGCCGGGCGTGTACCCGTGTTCCACACCGCGGCGATCGAGCGGAGCTTCCTCGAGCGCCAGTTCGCGCGCCGGCACGTGCGGTTGCCGCCGGCCGCCGACACCGAGGCGCTGGGGCGCTTGTGGCTCCGCCACCGCGACGGGTCCGCGCCCGAGGGGATCTCGCTCGGGCGGCTCGCCGGCGTGCTCGGGCAGACCGCCGAGATGCCTCACCACGCGCTCGGCGACGCGCTCACGACCGGCAAGGCGTTCATCGCGCTCGCGTCGCTGCTCGACACGGTCGCGCCGCAGACCGTCGGCTCGCTGGTGGAGGCCAGCCGGCCGGTCACGTCCGCCGCAGGCCGGCGGTTCGGCGCGGGGTAACGCGGCGAGGGCCCCTTGGGACGTACCTTCAGCATGCTCGTGGTTTCTTCCCAATAGGCTTGGCCACCGTGATCATCTGCGAGTCGTTGGTGGTCGCGGACTGGACCGACACGACTCCGAGTTACTCGAATAACGTGACGCACTTCGAGCCGCCCGACGCCACCGTCGCACCGCGCTACACGGGCGTGCGCACGTTCGCGCGGTTGCCGCACGTCGAGTTGCCGCGCGACGACGTCGACGCCGCGGTGATCGGCGTGCCGTTCGACACCGCGACCAGCTTCCGGAGCGGGGCGCGGTTCGGGCCCGAGGCGATTCGCTCCGCCTCGATGCTGCTCCGCCCGTATCACCCGGTTCTCGACGTCGACGTGTTCGGCACGCTGTCGCTGGTGGACGGTGGCGACCTGAACGTCACCCCGGGCAACGCGCTGAAGACCATCGAGCAGATCGACGCGCAGCTCAGGCCGCTGCTCGACGCTGGCATCGTCCCCCTCGTGCTCGGTGGCGATCACTCGATCGTGCTCGGCGAACTGCGGGCCCAGCACGCCGTGCATGGCCGGGTGGCGCTGGTGCTGCTCGACGCCCACGCCGACACCTGGGATCAGTACTACGGCGAGCGGTACTTCCATGGCACGCCGTTCCGCCGCGCGGTCGAGGAGGGCCTGCTCGACCCGGCGCGTTCGCTGCTGGCGGGCATGCGCGGTCCGCTGTACGGGCCCGAGGACATGGATGTCCCCCGCGAGCTCGGGTTCGAGGTGATCCCCGGCCCCGACCTGGTCGCGATGACCCCGGATCAATACGGCGAGCGGGTCCGGACAAAAGTCGGCGACGGCCCGGCGTACCTGTCGTTCGATATCGACGTGCTCGACCCGGCCTCGGCCCCGGGAACGGGAACTCCCGAGGTGGCCGGCCTCCAACCGCGCGAGGCGCTCGGGTTCCTACGCGCGCTCGCCGGCATGTCGTTCACGGGGTTCGACGTCGTCGAGGTTGCTCCCGCCTACGACTCGCCCGGTCAGATCACCGCGCTCAACGCCGCCGCGGTCGCGTACGACCTGCTCGCACTGCTCGCGGTGGCGCGAAGCCGCGGCCGCCTGGCGTAGGGTCAGAGAATCGCCGAACCCGGCGCCCGCGAGTCATGGGACCGGGCGATGGTGCCGATGCGGAGCCGTGATGTCACGGGAGTCCGCGTTCGTCAGCCCCGCCCGGCGAGGCCGGTTGATGGCGGCGTGCTCCGGTCAGGCGGTCGCGCTCGGCGTCCTCGTGCTGCTCAGTGCCTGGGGCGTCATATACGAGCTTGCCTTCACGGTGATCCCAGCTCTGCTCGGGACGATCGTGTACCGGGGCATCGCCCCCGACGTGGTCTTCCTGATCGCGGCCGCGCTGCTGATCTGGCGCGGTCTCAGCGGCGAGCGCGGCTGGCTCCTCATCGGGGCAGGGGCGCTGTGCTGGGCCTCAGGCGACATCTACTGGACGCTCGTCCTCGGTAATCTCCCCAACCCGCCGGTGCCCTCCCTGGCGGATGCCGGTTACCTGTCGTTCTGCCCGCTGGCGTTCATCGGGATCCTGTCGCTGGTAAGGCAGCGGATGAGCGCCGTCCCGAAAGCACTCGCGGCCGACGCCGGTGCCGCCATCTTCGCGGCCGGCGCGGTCGGCGCGGCGCTGGTCCTCCAGCCGGTGTTCGCGAACGCGGACGGGGGTACGTTGGCGGTCGCCACCAACCTCGCCTATCCGATCTGCGACCTCTTTCTCCTAGGGCTGATCGTCGGTGCGACGGCACTGGGCAACTGGCACCTGAACCGGACCTGGGTTCTGCTCGCCGCGGCGGTGCTGTCGTTTCTGGTCGCGGACAGCGTGTACGTCGTCGCCGACGCCACCGGCAGCTACACCCAGAACGACTGGTACAACGCGCTCTGGTACTGGTCGCCGGTGATCGCGGCGTGGGCGGCATGGATCCCTCGTGCCCAACCAGTATCGATTCGGACCCGGACCGGCGCCCGCGGCATCGTCATGCCGGTCGCGTTCGCGTCGGTGGCGATCGCGATCCTCGTGTGGTCGAGCTTTGATCGGGTCGGCGTGGTCGCGATCATCCTGGCTACCAGCTCGCTGGCGGTCGTCATGGGTCGGCTCGTGCTGACCTGGCGGGACAACGCGCGCCTGCTCCGCGCGAGCCAGAACGAGGCACTCGCCGATGCCCTAACCGGGCTCGGGAACCGGCGCGCGCTGCTCGCCGATCTGCAGCGCCGACTGTCCACCGCACGCGAAGACGTCCCGTTCACGCTGGTGCTGTTCGACCTCGACGGCTTCAAGCAATACAACGACAGCTTCGGGCACCCCTCGGGCGACGCCCTGCTCCGTCGGTTGGGAGGAAAGCTCGAGGCGCACCTCGGTGCCGGCGGGCGCGTGTACCGGATCGGGGGCGATGAGTTCTGCGCGCTGATCAACGCCCGGCAAGGCGCATGGGAGGCCGACGTGCAGGCCGCGGCGCGGGCGCTGTCCGAGCAGGGCGAGGGATTTGCGATCGAATGCTCGCACGGGTCGGTGCTGCTTCCGAGCGAGGCGCAGGACTCGAGCACCGCGCTCACCATCGCCGACCAACGCATGTACGCGGACAAGCGCGCGGGGCGGGCAACCGCTGCGCAGCAGTGCAAGGACGTTCTGGTGTCCGCCGTCGCCGAACGAAACCCCGAGCTGGGCGCGCACGGCCACGACGTCGCCGAGCTGGCCGGGAGCGTGGCAACGGCGTTCTCGCTGCCGCAAGACGAGATAGAGGCGATCCGTCAGGCCGCCGAGCTCCACGACGTGGGCAAGGTGGCGATCCCGGATGCGATCCTCCAGAAACCGGCCGCGCTCGACGAGAGCGAGTGGGCGTTCATGCGGCGGCATACCCTGATCGGCGAGCGGATCATTGCCACCGCGCCCGATCTCGCGCGCGCGGCCCGGTTGGTCCGCTCGAGCCATGAGAACTACGACGGGAGCGGCTACCCGGACGGGCTCGCGCGCAAGGAGATACCGCTCGGCGCGCGGATCATCGCGGTCTGTGACGCCTATGACGCGATGATCACCGACCGTCCCTACCGCCGCGCCATGGACGAGCAAGACGCGGTGGCCGAGCTGCGCCGGTGCGCCGGCACTCAGTTCGACCCGCTCGTCGTCGAAACGTTCTGCGCGGTCGTCACCGACGCGTCGGACGGCCTCCGGCGAGCGGCTTGACCGAATCGGCGGCTGCCACGGTCGTGTGCGGCGGCAGATTAGAGGACCGATGCTGACCTAAAACGGGGATACGGTCGGAGGCACTATTCAGCTCGTCGAAAAGGAGCGTCAATGCCCGAGCTAGATCGTTACATCCCCGGCGTGCCGTGCTGGATCGATACGAGCCAGCCGGACCCCGAGGCCGCAGTCGCCTTCTATGGCGACCTGTTCGGCTGGGACGTCGATGAGGTCTCGCCACCTGGGTCCGGGCTCAAGTACTTCATCGCTCAAATCCGCGGTCGCGACGTCGCCGGCATCAGTCCTGTGCCGGAGGGAGCGCCGCCCGCGGCGACGTGGAACACGTACGTATGGGTGGACAGCGCTGACGACGCGGCGGTCCGGGTCACGAAAGCCGGTGGCTCCGTGCTGATGGAGCCGATGGATGTGTCGGACGCGGGGCGCACCGCGGTGTTCACCGACCCCGAGGGGGCCGCGTTCTCCGTCTGGGAGCCCAAGCGGCACCGGGGCGCGCTGATCGTCAACGAGGCCGGTTCGCTGAACTTCAACAACCTGAACACGCACGACGCGGCGGGCGCGAAACCGTTCTACGCCGAGGTCTTCGGGTGGGGGACGATCCCGATGGGCGGCGCCGCCGAGGCGTGGACGCTGCCGGGGTACGGCGATCATCTCGAGCGCCTCAATCCGGGAACGCGCGAGCGCATGGCCGGGGCGGGCGCGCCGGCCGGTTTCATCGACGGCGTCGCGACGCTCACGCCGCTTCCAGACGACCACGCGGACGTGCCGGCGGATTGGGGCGTGACGTTCGCCACCGATGACGCGGACGCGACCGCGGAGAAGGCGTTCGCGCTCGGCGGAAAGATCCTGGCGCCACCGTTCGACGCTCCCTGGGTCCGGATGACGATCATCGCCGACCCGCAGGGCGCGTCGTTCATCGCGAGCCAGTTCGTCCCCGAGAATCGCGACGTCGCGAGCCCCGGGAACGAATCGCTCAGCGCTGCATAGCTGAAATCAGAACAGCTGCAGGTACCGGTCGAGCTCCCACTGGGTGATCTGCTCGTGGGCGGCCTGCCACTCGCGGCGCTTGACCTTCGCGAAGTAGTCGACGTAGTCCCCGTGGGGAGTTTGACCCAGCGCGGCTCGGAGCACGTCGTCCTTCTCGAGCTCGCGGACGGCATCGAGCAGGTTGGCCGGGAGCAGCTCGATGCCGGCGGCCGTGCGCTCGTCCGGATGCATCTCGTATAGGTTGGCCGAGTTCGGCTCGCCGGGGTCGAGCCCGCGCTCGATCCCGTCGAGACCGGCCGCGAGCATCGCGGTCGCCGCCAGATACGGGTTGCACGAGCCGTCGACGGTCCGGTCCTCGATCCGGCCGGCGTCCGGGATGCGGAGCATCTGCGTGCGGTTGTTGTATCCGTAGCTCACGTACGCCGGCGCCCAGGTCGCCCCGCTCGTCGGCGCGCCGACGACGAGGCGCTTGTACGAGTTCACGGTCGGCGCGGTGATGGCGATGTACGCCTTGGCGTGGGCCTTCAGACCACCGACGAACTGGTAGGCGAGCTCGGACAGGCCGAGGCCGCGGGGATCGTCGGCGGGGTCGCGCTCGAATACGTTCTCGCCGCCCGACCACAGGCTGACGTGGAAGTGGCAGCCGTTACCGGTCAAGTTGGCGAACGGCTTGGGCATGAACGTCGCGATCAGCCCGCGCTGCTGCGCCAGCGACTCGACCATGTAGCGAAAGAACACAGCGCGATCGGCGGTCGTCAGCGCGTCGGCGAACTGGAAGTTCTGCTCGAACTGGCCGTTGGCGTCCTCGTGGTCGGTCGCGTAGTTGTCCCACCCGAGTTCGGTTACGGCCTTCGAGACCTGCGAGACGAAGTCGAGGTTGCGGGTCAGCGCCCGCATGTCGTAACAGGGCAGCTCGAGCGTGTCGAGCTTGTCGGCGACCTCGATCCCGCCGTCCTCGGTGCGGCGCACGAGGAAGTACTCGAGCTCGGCGCCCATCTTCAGCTCGAACCCGAGCGCCTTCGCGCGCTCGATCTGGTTGCGCAGGATCGTGCGGGGGCAGAACGGCCACGGCTCTCCCTCGACGGTCACGTTGCACGCGAACCGCGCCACGTTCGGCTGCCAGGGCAGGATCGTGAGCGTGCTGGGGTCGGGCATCGCGATCATGTCGGGGTCGTGCGGGCCCTGGCCGATGTCGCCGGCGGCGAAGCCCGCAAACCCGGCGCCGTCGGTGAGCAGGTCATCTATGTGATGCGCCGGTACGAGCTTGGCGCTCGGCTTGCCGTGCATGTCGACGAACTGAGCGAACAGAAACTCGATCTGCCGCTCGCTGATGATCCGCCGGACGTCGTCGGCGTCGCTTGCGTGCGGCGCGTCCTCGTTGCGATGCTCAGTTGTGATAGCCATGAGCGAGGTATATCCCCACGCACCGCTATCCGGCAATGGCCGCGAGCACTGGGTATCGGGGTCTAGGATGTGCGCTTCGCACATAGCGAGACGCGTATACGGAGGCCTTTCCTGACGGCTACCTCTGAGGCCAGTGGGCTTCGCGAAGAGAACCGGACTCTGTACCGGGTGATCAACCTTGTCGGCTCGTCGATCGAGCTCGGCCCGATGCTGCAAGGGATAGTGGACCTGGCGACCGAGGCGACCGACTGCCACGCGTGCTTCATCTACCTGCTCGAGGACGGCGTGCTGACGATCCGCGCCGCCTCGCCCGTATACGCCGCGGCGGTCGGCGTCGTGCAGATGCGGCTCGACGAGGGACTGACGGGGTGGGTGGCACGGCACCGCCAGCCCGAGTTCATCCGCGACAGTGCGATGGCGGATCCGCGTACGAAGTTCTTCCCGATCCTCGAGGAGGAGCGGTTCCAGTCGATGGTCGCGGTCCCGATCGTCTCACGCGCGAACGACACGATCGGCGTGATCGTGCTGCACACCGAGGCGCCGCGCGAGTTCACCGAGGACACGCTGAAGCTGCTGGTCCACATCGCCTCGCTGGTGTCGGGTGCGATCGAGAACGCGCAGCTGTACGACCAGCAGCGGCGCCGCGTGGACGCGCTGACGAGCCTGTCGGGGCTCGCCCAGGAGGTCGCGACCGCGGGCGACTCCGGCGACATCGGTCGCGCGGTCACGCGCGGGATGCGGCGGCTGCTCGGGGCCGAGGTGTGCCAGCTGTACCGCATCGACCGCACCGGCTCCGGCCTGCAGCTGCTGTCCTCCTCGCCCGAGACGACCGCCGAGCCCGAGGCGCTGTCGGCGACCGCGCTGCTGCTGGCGGCGTTCGACGGGGGCGCGTCGCGGCCGCCGGCGCGCACGCTGTGGCCCGTGCTCGACGTCGCCGACCTGATGGTGACGCCGCTGATCTCCGGCGGTGAGCGGCTCGGGTTGCTGTGCGCGGGCGCTCCGCCTCGGCGACCGTTCACCGGCGAGGACACCGAGATGGCGCGCGCGATCGCGCACCTGGCCGCGATCGCGATCAAGCGCGCCGAGTTGATCGAGGGGCTGACCAACGCGAACATCGTCAAGGATCTGTTCGAGGCGCTCGCCGCGGGCGCGACGGCCTTCGCCGTGGGCAAGGCGATGGAGGTCCGCTGCGATCTGACCAAGCCGTACCTGATGCTGTGTGCTGAGCCGGCGGCCGGTCGCGAGCAGGGCTCGGGTGAGTGGCGGGCCGCCGCCGAGGTGCTCGGGCGCGATCTGGCCGAGCTCGCGCCGCGGAGCGCGGTTGAGGCCGGTCCGGGTCCGGTCCGGGCCGTGCTCTCGCTTGGCGCTCGTGCCCCGCAGCGGATCGAGGAGGTCGTACGCGCGTGCCGGGACCTCGGCCGTCGCCACGGTGCCGCGGTCGGGCTAAGCGAGCTGCACTCGTCCGCGGGAGACTCGGCCCGCGCGTACCGCCAGGCGCTCGACGCGACGATGATCGGGCGGGCGCTGCTCGGCGACGGTGGCGCGATCGGGTACGCCGAGGTCGGCGCGTACCGGTACCTCGTGCACATCGGCGCCGAGAACGCTCCGCACGACCGGATGCGGGCCGCCATCGATCGCCTGATCGACTACGACGCGAAGCGGCGCACGTCGCTGCTCGACACGCTCGAGCGGTATCTGGCCGAGCGGCGCAGCGTGATCGAGTCGGCGCGCGAGCTGTTCATCCACCCAAACACGCTGCGCCAACGTCTGGCCCGGATCGAGGACCTGACCGGACTGAAGCTCGACGAGGACGATTTGCTGTCGCTCGAGTTGGCGATCAAGCTGGCGCGACTCCACGGGCGGCCGGCGGCCGCACGCGGCGGCTAACCGTCTTCGTAAACCAGGAACACCGGGATCTTCTTCGCCTTGCGGCGGACCCGCTGCGGCTCCTGGGACCAGGCGAAGTCGCCGGCCACGCGGTTGCGGTCGGGGTCGGCGCCCATCACGATCGCGTCGCAGCCGGCGAGCTTCGCCTCGTCGACGATGCGCTTGGTCGACTTGCGCGTTCCGACCACGTGGCCGTCAGCCTCGATGCCCTTGCGCTCGAGGCGCTTGACCGCTTTGTCGACTATGTCCCGCTGCTCCTTCCACTCCGCCTTGGTCGGAAGCAGCCCGGGCATCTGCATCCCGAACGAGACGCCGTGTATCCGGGCGATCGTGAACACGCGGACGCTGGCGTCCGAGGCCTTCGCCAGCTCGACGACCCGCGCGATCACGGAGTCGGAGAACGGCCGACCCTCGGACGCGAGCAGGATCCGCTCGAACGGCCCCTCGGACGGGCTTCCCGGCTCCTGTTTGCTCAGCCTGGCCGTCGCGCTCACGGGTCAGACGCGCCCGCGATCGGGGCGGGCGTACCCGTCGCGACCATCGCCTCCGGCGGCACCGGCCGTTTGTCCTCGACCCGCTTGCGATACGCGTAGAAGAGCAGGTAGGACAGCAGCACCGCCCAGCCGATGAAGTAATACGGCAGCGTCTTGCGGCCGGCCGCGTTGCACGTGCAGTTCGCGTACACGGGGCCGCCGTAGAAGTAGATGACCGCGTACACGGCTGCGATCAGCAGAGCCACGTACTTCATCCACTCGGGCAGCTTGAACGGCCGGCGCACGTTCGGGCGGTGCTTGCGCAGCAGGAAGTAGCCGATCAGCACCGGGATGAACGAGGCCAGGTAGCCGACGTTCGAGAACGTGTAGATCTCGACCGCGCCACCCATGAACACGACCGCGATCGAGCAGGCGACGTTGAACCACATCGCACGGTTCGGCACGCCGTGGCTGTTGACCCGCTGGAAGAACCGCGGGAACTGACCGTCGGTCGACATCTGGTGAAGCGACCGCGCGGTCCCCGTGATCGCGTTGAGCGCCGACAGGATCAGCGCCAGGATCAGCATGATCGCGATCAGCCACTCGAGGATGCTCGAGCCGGTCCCGGTTCCGAACACGGCGGCGGCGTAGTGGACGAAGATCGTCTTCGGATCGACGAGCGCTGCGTTGCCGAGCGCGGGCAGACCGAGCACGATGATGAACGCCACCGGGATCATCGTGTAGATGAACAGGCCGTACAGGCCCTCGAGGTTCATCGCGATCTTCGCGTCGCGGTCGGGGTTCTTGGTCTCGCCGATGTAGCACGCGGCCGCTTCCATCGCGATCACGTTCCAGGTCAGAAGGAACGAGAACGCGATGTACAAGGTCAGCCACCCATGTCCGAACAGCGGCGAGAAGAAGCCGCTGCCATCGGTATGGCGGAAGTGCACCAGCCAGTTGAAGTCAACCGCGGACGGATTGAAGATCCACGAGATCGCCAGGAACGTCAGCGGGATCATCGACAGCAGCGCGAGCGTCGTCGCGAACACGGTCCCGAACCGCAGCCCTCTCACGGCCGGAATCGCGAGCAGCAGCAGCCCGCCGATTGAGATGCCGAGCGTCCACCACGCGATCGGCGTGTGAATCGGAGTGAATCCGGCGGTCGAGAGCTTGAAGCGGTCGACGATGTAGTACGAAGCCAGGATCATGTTGAGCGGCGCCACCGGGAACCAACCCAGCCAGTACGCCCAGGCCGTGAAACCGTTCACGTGCTCGGCGAAGCGCGGCCATCTGTCCTTGTACGCGGGGTACGCGTACGAGGGAAGCCCGCCGGAGCGGTCGGGCATCATCGCCGAAAGCTCGGCGAGCAGCAGACAGACGATGTACCCGGTGATCGTGATCAGCACGATCACGGGCACGGACGCGGCGCCCAGCTCGGTCACCATCACCGGCGCGATGCCGGTAACGAGGATCGTGCCCGCGAGGCCGATTACGAACGCGCCCCACCAGTTCGTCGTCTTCGGTAACCCGGCAGACTCGTATACGAGTTCGTCGTGTCCCGCTGATGACCCGTCCGCCATATGTCCTCCAAGACGCGGTTGTACCTAGCCGCGGTTAGGCTCCCACTTGACCGGGGCACGTCCCAGGCTTGATGCGCACACAATTGCGGGGCCGCACATGGAGCAGTTGGACACATTTCTTGGCCGATACTCCCCGTTTGATGCGCTCGAACCGGGCGAGTTGCGGGAGCTCGCCGCCAGCGCGACTGAGCGGGCGTACGAGACCGGCGTCTCGGTGCTGGTCGAGGACGGACTGCCGACGCCGGGGCTGTGGGTGATCCTCACCGGGTCCATGGACATCGTCCACGACGGGGAGCCGATCCAGGTGCTAGAGCCGGGCGAGTGCTTCGGGCATCCGTCGCTGCTCACCGGGATGGCACCAGCGTTCACCGTGCGGGCGCGGGAGCCGTCGACGTGCGCGTTTTTCGGCGCCGAGGCGGGCCGGCGGATCCTCGGAACCGAGGCGGGCGCGGCCTACGTCGCGAACTCGATGCGAAAGCGCCTGACGATCGCCGGCCACACGGTTCACGGACTCCCCGACGTCGGCACCACGCCCGTGTCGCTGATCATGAGCGCCGCCGAGTTCTGCGAACCTGACGAACCGCTGCGAGCGGCTGCGGCCCGGCTCGGCGAGCCTGGGGTCTCGGCGCTGCTCGTCCGGGTGGACGGCGGCGAGCTTGGGATCGTGACCGACGCCTCCGTGCGGGCGGCCCTCGTCGTCGAGGGCGTGCCGCTCGATGCGCCGGCTCGCGCGGCCGCCCGCGCGCCGGTGCCCACGGTTCCCGCGGACCAGCTCGCGGTCGAGGCGACCGTCGAGATGCTTGCTGCCGCCTCAGACCACCTGGTGGTCCTCGACGGTGGGGAGATCTGCGGCCTGCTGTCGGCGCGCGACCTGCTCGGTCTCGACGCGCGCAGCCCGATGGCGCTACGTCACATGCTCCTCGGCGCGCCCAACGAGGACGCGCTGGTGCGGGCCGCGGAGGAGATCCCAAAGCTGTTCCTACTACTTAAGCGCGCGGGGGTGCTGCCGCGCGACCTCGGGCGGGTGCTGAGTCTGCAGCAGGACACAGTCGTGGCGCGGCTGATCGACTTCTCGATCTGGAGCCGCGGGCCCGCGCCCGTGCCGTGGGCGTGGCTCGACCTCGGAAGCGCGGCCCGCCGAGAGTTCACGCTGGCATCCGACCAGGACAACGCGCTCGCGTACGGGAACGTCGAGCCCGAGGCGGCTCAGGAGGTGGACGCGTACTTCGAACGGCTCGGCAAGGACGTCAACTCCGGGCTCGTCAGGTGCGGGATCGGACTCGACAACAACGGCGTGCTCGCCGGCAACCGGTTGTGGCGCATGTCGAAGGACGGCTGGCTCCAGACGTTCGACGCATGCCTGACCGAGCCCGATGAGTCGCATCTGATCCGCGCCAGCGTGTCGTTCGACTTTCGCCCGACGGCGGGCGGGCTGGCGGTCACCGCCGAGCTGACCGCGCGTATCCGGGACGCACGCCACCATGTTCAGTTCATGCGGCTGATGGCGCGGACGGCGACCGGCTACCCGGTGGCGCTGGGGTTCCGGGGTCAACTCGCCACCGGGCACGAGGGCGATCCACCGGGGAAGCTCGACATCAAGCGCGGCGCGATCATCCCGCTCGTCAATCTGATCCGCTTCTACGCGCTCGCGAACGGGGTGACGATCTCCCCGACGGTCGATCGGATCGAGGCGGTGGCGAGCGTTGGCGGCATCGAGCGCGCGGACGCGGACGCGCTCCGTGAGGCGTTTGTGGTCATCACCGGCATTCGCTTCGATCACCACGCGGCGCAGGTGCAGGCCGGGGTCCCGCCCGACAACCTGATCGACCCCGAGCAACTGGCGCCGATCGCGCGCACCGACTTGCGCGAGGCGCTGCATGTGGTGCGCCGGGCTCAGAAGCGCGTCGGGGCATGGTCGCCACCGTGAGTTGGGATGCGCGATTCGCCCGTGGGCGGCGCTAAGAACGCGTAAAGAAGTAGAGCCCACAACCACATTCACAGGTCAAAGTGTGCGCGTGCGGTCCATTGGACCGGTCATGCACAAGCTCTAGCCTGACCGCAACGTGTGTGGGATAGCAGGTCTTTACACGAAGTCGGCCACGCTTCGTGACCAGCTCGGCACGCATCTCGCGAGCATGCTTGAGCAGCTCTCGGATCGCGGTCCGGACAGCGCCGGCGTGGCGTTCTACCGCGATCCGGCGCCGACCGGCTGGTGCAAGGTGTCACTGCACTCGCCGTCGCCGACTCCCGAGTGGGAGAACCTGACCGCCGAGCTCCAGGTCGAGTTCGGAGAGGCGTCGCCGCCGAAGGTGCGAGCGACGCACGCCGTGTACGTGATCGCGGCCGAGGCCGAGGATGCCGAGGCGTGGCTGCTCGAGCGTCACCCCGAGTTGACTCTGATGAGCGCTGGCCGCTCGATCGAGATCTACAAGGAGGCGGTTCTCCCGACGCAGTTCGTCAAGCGGTTCGCGCTGGGCGAGATCGCCGGCAGTCACGCGCTCGGCCATACCCGGATGGCGACCGAGAGCCGGGTCACGACCGCGGGCTCGCATCCGTTCTCGACCGGCCTCGACCTGTGTCTGGTCCACAACGGCTCGCTCTCGAACCACAACCGCCTGCGGCGCACCCTTCAGCGCGAAGGCATGGTGTTCCGAACCGAGAACGACAGCGAGGTCGCGGCTGGTTATCTGACCTGGCGGCTGCGCGAGGGGGCGTCTCTGGAGCAGGCGCTCGAGGGATGTCTCGACGACCTCGACGGCTTCTACACGTTCGCGGTCGGGACGGCGGATGGGTTCGCGGTGCTGCGCGACCCGATCGCGTGTAAGCCGGCCGTGATGGCCGAGACCGATGAATGGGTGGCGATGGCGTCCGAGTACCGGGCGATTGCCGTGCTTCCGGGCGCGGAGGACGCCGTCACATGGGAGCCCGCCCCGGGGCGCGTCTACAGCTGGGGCACCGCTTCGCTGGTGGCGTGATGCCCGCACCTGAGCTGGTGGCGTGATGGCCACACCGGAGGTCATGCGCGAGGCGCTGTGGTCGTTCGACCTGGGCGAGCAGACGGTCCGGGACCTGAACGCGCAGCTGCACGCCGGATCGATTGCGGATGCCACAAGCGCGCGCCTCGTGGTGCTGAACCCCGGCGGGCGCCACGCGATCGCTGTCGGTCTCGACGCGGCGTATGACGTCGACATCGAGGGGCACGTTGGCTACTACTGCGCGGGCATGAACAAGCTCGCGACGGTGCGCGTGCGCGGAAACTGCGGCGTCGGGGTGGCCGAGAACATGATGTCCGGGGTGGTGATCGTCGAGGGGAGCGCTTCGCAGTCGGCCGGAGCGACGGCCCGGGGCGGATTGTTGGTGATCCACGGCGACGCGTCGGCACGGTGCGGGATCTCGTTGAAGGGCGCGGACATCGTCGTGCGCGGGTCGATCGGGCACATGGGCGCGTTCATGGGCCAGAAGGGCTGCCTGGTGGTGTGCGGCGACGCCGGCGAGTCGCTCGGAGACTCCATCTACGAGGCACGGCTGTACGTCCGCGGGTCGGTGGCCGGACTCGGAGCGGATTGCATCGAGAAGGAGATGCGGTCCGAGCATGTCGAGCAGGTTCGCGATCTGCTCGCGCTCGCCGGGATCGAGAACGTCGATCCAGCCGACTTCCGCCGGTACGGGTCGGCGCGCCGCCTCTACAACTTCCACGTCGACAACCTGGGCGCGTACTGATGGCCATGTGGCCATGTCCGCGGGGGCAGGGTCGATGAACGGCGGGTGGCACCCGGGGCTGTACGAGTCGGCGACGTTCGACCGGAACGTGATCGCCGAGATTCAGCGGGCCGCGCGCGAGGGCATGTACGACATCCGCGGGTTCGGCGCCAAGCGTCGCGTTCCCCATTTCGACGACTTGCTGTTCCTGGGCGCCTCGGTGTCCCGCTACCCGCTGGAGGGATACCGCGAGAAGTGCGCCACCGACGTTGTGATCGGAACGCGGTACGCGCGCGAGCCGGTGAAGCTCGACATCCCGATCACGATCGCGGGGATGAGCTTCGGGGCGTTGTCGGGCCCCGCCAAGGAGGCGCTGGGTCGCGGCGCCAGCGAGGTGGGCACGTCGACGACGACCGGCGACGGAGGGATGACGCCGGAGGAGCGCGAGCACTCGCGCGTGTTGGTGTACCAGTTGCTGCCCTCGCGCTACGGCATGAATCCCGACGACCTGCGGCGCGCGGACGCGATCGAGGTGGTCATCGGGCAGGGTGCCAAGCCGGGCGGCGGCGGGATGCTGCTCGGACACAAGATTTCAGACCGGGTGGCCGAGATGCGGGATTTGCCGGTCGGGATCGATCAGCGAAGCGCATGCCGGCACCCGGACTGGACCGGGCCGGACGACCTCGAGATCAAGATCGAGGAGCTGCGCGAGATCACCGACTGGCGGATCCCGATCTACGTCAAGGTCGGCGCTTCCCGCACGTACTACGACGTGGCGCTGGCCGTCAAGGCCGGCGCCGACGCGGTCGTGCTCGACGGCATGCAGGGCGGTACCGCGGCCACCCAGGACGTGTTCATCGAGCACGTCGGGATCCCGATCCTCGCGGCGATCCCGCAGGCGGTCGAGTCGCTGATGGAGCTCGACATGCATCGCAAGGTGCAGCTGATCGTGTCCGGCGGGATCCGGACCGGCGCGGACGTGGCCAAGGCGCTAGCGCTGGGCGCGGACGCGGTCTCGATCGGAGTGGCGGCACTGATCGCGCTCGGGGACAACGCCCCGGCTTTTGATGCCGAATATCGCGCGATCGGGTCGGCAGCGGGCTACTACGACGACTACCAGGCGGGGCTCGACCCCGTCGGAATCTCGACCCAGGATCCAGAGTTGGCGGCTCGGCTAGATCCGGTCGAGGGTGGGCGCCGGCTGGCCAATTATTTGCGGACTTTGACTCTGGAGGCCCAGACGCTCGCCCGCGCGTGCGGTAAGTCTCACCTGCACAACCTCGAGCCCGAGGACCTGGTCGCACTGACGATCGAGGCGGCCGCGATGGCTCGGGTGCCGCTCGCCGGGACGTCCTGGATACCGGGCCTCGTGGCGCAGGCTTAGCGCCGATCGGCCGTGCACGCCGGGCGCACCTGCGCCGTGCTCATGAGCGGGAACGTCGCCGCGAGCGGACCGGGCCGATACACGCGCGAGTGCCGCTCGGCGCACACCGGCCGGCCGGCGCCCCGCGCGGCCGGTTCCGCGCGGAATCCTGCGGGGTGATCGTGGACCCTTGAATGGCTGAGAGTCAGCGGATGCGCATTAACGGCGGGCACCTGGAGAGGGGCCGGGGCTGGGGTGCCGGCGCGAGGCGGGTCGCGGGTCATGCGTATTACGTCAATTGGGGCGTGTTGGGGTCACCGTGCCGTGATCCGCATGCCACGGATGCGGATTACGGCACGGTCGGCGCAGGTGGGCTCGATTGCCGTGTTTTGCATGCTCGCGGCCCGCGATCCGTCCCCGGGGATGACCGCACCCATTCTTCAGGTGCCCGCCGGTATCCGCCCCGCTGGCTCTCAGCATTCAGGGGTGCTCGCCCTAACGGGCCTGCCGCAATTTCATCCGGTGGATGTCAAGCGAAGCGAGACCCCCAAGTCCCGCGCGGTCAAGTCGATCGCTGGCGCATTCTCCTGAACTGAAGTAAGCTCATGCGAGTGAGCGCCAAGCTTACGTCAGTTCAAATTGAGGGAGCACAAGGAGTTTTTAGTGATGTCGGATTCAGTTTCGACCGTCGATCTGCTCGTTTTCGGCGGTGGCATGGCGGGGATGAGCGCGGCAGCGCGCGCGTGCAGCGACGGCGCCAGTGTGGTGCTGGTGGAGAAAGGCCCGGCGATCGGCGGCTCGGCCGTTTACGCCGGCTTCATCTGGACGGCGCCGACGGTCGAGGTGATGCGAGAGGTCAACCCCGACGCTGATCCCGCGTTGTCGACGAGAGTTGTCGAGCAATACCCTGACGCGCTCGATTGGGTCCGCTCACTCGACGTCGCGGTCGCCGACCCGGTGACGGTGCTCGGATACGGTCGCGGCTCCGCGACGGACATGGCCAATTACCTGCTCGCGTGCGACCGGATCGTCCGTGAGCACGGCGAGGTCCTGGTGGGCTCGTCGGCGACGAGGTTGCTGGTCGAGGACGGAGCCGTGGTCGGCGCCGAGATCGAGACCGGCTCTGGCGAGCAACGGGTGATCCGCGCTCGCTCGACGCTGCTCGCCACCGGTGGCTTCGGTGGCGATCCCGCGCTGCGCGCCGAGCACATCGGTCCGCTCGCCGCCGATCTGCCGTTGCGGGCGAACACGCACAGCGTCGGCGACGGGCTCAAGCTCGGCCTGTCGGTAGGCGCCGCCTTCGGGCCTCCGAACTCGGGCTTCTACGGCCATCTGATCCCGTCGAAGGTCGCGTACAACAACCCTTACGAGTTCACCGATCTCACCTTCTACCACTCCGAGCACGGCGTCCTGCTGAACCTCGAGGGCAAGCGCTTCTGCGACGAGACGATCGGCGATCACCTCAACACGCTGTATGTGCTCGACCAGCCTGAGGCGCGTGCGCTGCTCGTCTACGACCAGCGCGTCCACGACGAGTGGGAGATGGCGCCGTACGTCGAGGGCGTCGAGCCGCTCGACAAGTTCCAGCTCGCGTACCGCCGCGGCGCCCGCGCGGCCGTGGCCGACGACATCGACGAGTTCGAGGCGCTCCCGGAGGAGTGGGGCTATGCGGGGGAGGCTTCCCGGGACACCCTGTACGAGTTCAACCGCCAGTGCGAGTCGGGAGACCCGACGCCGGGTCGAAGGCTCGACGCGGCCCCGCTCGTCACGCCGCCGTACTACATCATCGAGGTGATCCCCGCGATCACGTTCACGTTCAGCGGGCTGAGGATCGACCCCCAGGCGCGGGTGCTCGACGAATCGGGACAGGTGATTCCCGGATTGCTCGCCGCCGGCGCAGACGCGGGCGGCGTGTTCCACCGGGCCTACGCCGGCGGCCTCGCGTGCGCGCTCGTGTTCGGTTTGCAGGCGGCCGCCACCGCCACCGCCGAGCGCACCGCCTCGGCCTAGGTCTCGCGGCACGCGGGGTGGTGACCGGGGTGGTGGGCGCCGATCCCATCCGGGTCGGGATCGTCCTTCGCGAGCAGGACCTCGGCGCCTGGTCCGGTCGGTTCGGGGAGCTCGCCTCACATGCGGTGGACGCCGGCATCGACCACCTGACCGTTGGTGATCACGTCAGCTTCGCCGACGGTCACGGCGCCGACGGCCTGATCCAGGCGACCGCGCTCCTGTCCGCGCATCCGCGACTGTCCGTGCAGACCGGCGTGTACCTGATCGCGCTGCGCCACCCGGCGGTCGTCGCCCGCCAGCTCGCCACGATCGCGCTGCTCGCTCCCGGGCGGTTCACGTTTGGCGTCGGCGTCGGCGGCGACGATCCGAGCGAGCTCGAGTTGTGCGGGATCAACCCGCGCGAGCGCGGCGCCCGGACGACCGAGGCGCTCCGCTGCGTGCAGCTGTTCATGCGGGGAGAGGACGTCGAGTTCCGCGGGCGGTTCTTCGACCTCCGCGGATCGATCCGTCCCGCGCCGTCAGTGCCCATTCCGATCCTCGTGGGGGGTAGGTCGGATGCCGCACTCGTGCGCACGGGCCGGCTCGGCGACGGCTGGTTGGCGCTATGGGTCTCGCCGCGTCGCTTGCACGAGGCGATCGACCGGATTGACGCGGTTGCCGCCGAGGAAGGTCGGGGCGAGGTTCGGTGGGAGCACGCCCTTCAGCTCTGGGCCGGCTTCGGCGCCTCACGCGAGGTTGCGAGGAAGCGGGTCAGTCGGGTCATGGAAGCGGCGTACGCGCTTCCGTTCGACCGGTTCGAGCGGTATGTGCCGTGTGGTCCGCCCGAGACGGTGGCGGACGCGCTTGCGCCGTACCTCGAGGTGGGCATCCGCCGGTTCAACTTTGTGCCCGAGGCAACGAGCCTCAAGGAGGCGATCGAGGCCGTAGCTGAAGTGAAGGCGCTTCTGTCGACGGTACGAACTTAGCCGTCGGGCGAGGTCTCTCAACGCCCGCGTGGCGCGTCCATGGCTTGCCAGGGCACGCTTTTGCGCCCTAACGAACTACCAACCTTGACTTCCGGGCGAAGCATGGTTAGGATCCCGACCTGAGTTCAATTCACCTCGAGGAGAGGGTGCTTCATGCGAGACGGTCCCGGCGCCGCGTTGGTGCGCGAATCAGATTGGTTTGAGTTCGGCGGAGCGCCTTCGACCCGCCCGATGAAGGGACGGGCCCGGTGGTAACCGTCAGCAAGCAGACTCCGGAGCACACGCGCCGGAAGTTCAACACCGGCTTTGACCGCTTCAGCGGTCTCTACCTGGGAGCCCTGTTCATCGTCGTGTTCGGGCTCTGGGTGCCGTCCCAGTTCCTAACGACCTCGACGCTGCACAGCGTTGCCGCGCAGCAGGCGGTGACGGGGATGATCGGCCTCGCCGTCCTGATCCCGCTCGCCGCCGGTCTTTACGACCTGTCCGTCGGGGCGACGGCGAACGTGTCGGGGATCTTCACGATCGTCCTCATGAACGGCAGCCATTGGGCGGTAGTCCCCGCGATCATCGCCGGAATCCTGCTGGCGGTCGCGATCGGCTTCACCAACTCGTTCATCGTGGTCAAGCTCGGCGTCAATTCGTTCATCGCGACGCTTGGCATGGGATCCGTCCTGGCCGCGGTCGAGGTGATCATCTCGTCGAACAGCCAGCCGATCCCGCCGACGTCGACGGCGTGGAACAACCTCACGCAGACGACGGTCGGCGGATTCCAGATCGTGGTGCTGTACCTGGTGATCCTCGCATTCGTACTGTGGTGGCTGACGGCACACACGCCGGTCGGGCGCTACCTGTATGCGATCGGCGGCAACCCCGACGCGGCGCGGCTGTCGGGCGTGCGCATCAACCGCTACACGACGTTCGCGCTCGTGACGTCCGCGACCATCGCCGGTTTCGCCGGCGTCATGTTCTCGTCGCTCAACGGTCCCTCGCTTGACTTCGGCTCAACGCTGCTTCTGCCGGCGTTCGCCGCCGCGTTCCTCGGTTCCACGCAGCTGATCCCCGGTCGGTTCAACGTGTGGGGGACGCTGCTCGCGATCTACGTGCTTGCCATCGGCGTCCAGGGGCTCCAGCTCGTCTCGGGTGCCAGCTGGCTGAGTGACATGTTCAACGGCGTGGCGCTGATCATCGCGGTCGCGCTGTCGATCAAGCGGTCGCCGTCGGCGCTGGGACAGCGGCTGAAGGGCGCGTTCCGCCGCGGTTCGGGAGGCGCGGCCGGTGGCCCGGAGCAGCCCGGCACGGGGGCGGATGCATCTCTGGAAGAGGTCGCGGGCCCAGTCGGTTCCGAAGCCGCCAGACCTCACTGAAGGGAGGACGGCCTCTTATGAAACCGCGCGAAACGCCTGCTCAGATGGCGTCGCAATCAAATCGTGACCGTAGTTACATACGAAAGGAGACACACATGACAAAAATCGATCGCCGGAGGGGAGGCCGGCCGCTTGGATTCGTAGCGATCGTCGGAACGCTGGCGCTCGCCCTCGCGGTCGCCGCCTGCGGCTCGTCCAGTTCCTCGACCACATCCGCTTCGTCCGGCTCGAGCGGCGGCAGTTCGACCGCCGCGTCTTCGGGCTCCGCGTCGACCTCTGCCGCGGCAGCGGCGCTTACCCCGTACAAGGCGCTGCCGACAACCATCAACATCACCACGCCACTCAAGTCCGCGCCCCCCAGCGGCAAGACGATCGTGATGCTCGGGACCAACAACCCCTCGAACGTGATCATTCAGCAGGGCTTGGCGAAGCTCGCTCAGATGGCCCATTGGAATTACTCGCTGGTGAGTTACGACCCGGCCAACCCGGGGACGTTCACCCAGGCCGAGACAACGGCATTGGCAAAGCATCCGCAGTACCTCGTCGAAGCCGGCCTTCCTCTGACAGCGTCGCAGCTCGCGATGGCCAAGAGCGCGGGCGCGAAGTGGATTCTCGACTCGGTCTACCCGGTCAGCGTCACATCGCCGGTCATCGGCCAGGTGGACGCCTACGCCCAGGATGCCCTGATGGGCAAGATCACGGCGGACTACTTCGTTTCCGATTCCGGTGGTAAGGGCAACGCGGTGATCGAGCACGTGCCGGCGTATCCCATCCTTGACGGTTTCACGACCGGCTTCGCGAACGAGGTCAAGGCGCAGTGCCCGGGGTGCAAGCTCACGACCACCAACATCACGATCCCTGACCTGGTCGCGGGTAAGGTCCCAAGCGACTTGGTGTCGGCGCTCAGGTCGAACTCGTCGGCGAACTATCTCGTGTTCGACGACGGCCCGTTCGCCGACGGCGTCACGTCCGCCCTCTCGGCCGCCGGTCTGAATGGCAAGGTCAAGATCATCGGCGAGGCCGCCGATCAAGCCGGCATCGCCGCGCTCAAGAACGGTTCTGAGGCCGCGTGGACCGGTTTCGACCCCGGCTACCAGGCCTACGAGGACATGGACATCGCGTTCCGCGACGCCGAGGGCGCGACGATTCCGCTGACCCAGGAGGCCCAGCAGCCGACCCAGCTTCTGACCAAGGACACGATCGGCTCGACGACCAATTGGAGCGCTCCGACCGATGCCCAGGCGCAGTTCCTGAAGCTCTGGCATCTCAGCTCGTAACGGAATCACCCAGGTGACTAACTCCAGGAGGACATGATGAGTGCTGTGCTCGAAGTCGAGAGCGTGTCGAAGACATTCACGCGCACGAAGGCGCTGGCAGGCGTCAGCATGACGATCGAGCCCGGCGAGGTTCACGCCCTCCTGGGGCAGAACGGATCGGGGAAGTCGACCCTGATCAAGATCCTCTCCGGATACCACGCGCCCGACCCGGGCGGTGGTATCCGGGTGGAGGGTAATGAGCTGCCGCTCCAGTCACCCGTGCAGTCCTACCGGCTCGGATGCCGGTTCGTGCAGCAGGACCTCGGGCTCGTCTCCACGCTGTCAGTCCTGGACAACATGGCGCTCGGGTCCGGCTTTCCCACGTCGTTCGGAACGATCAACGGGAAGGCAACTTACAAGCAGGCCAAGAACGACCTGGAGAGGCTCAGCCTCGACATCAACCCGAAGGCACTCGTGGCCACCCTCAGCGCGTCGGAGCGCACCGGCGTGGCCATCGCCCGCTCCCTGCGAGAGGATCCGGAGTACCCGGCTTGTCTGCTCGTGCTCGACGAGCCGACGGCGACGCTTCCGGTTGACGAGGTGGACAATCTGCTAGACCGGGTGAGTGCCATGGCCGCGACCGGGGTGGGAGTGCTGTACGTCACCCATCACCTCGGCGAGGTCTTCCGGGTCGCCCATAAGGTCTCCGTGTTCCGGGACGGCCGGGTCGTGGGGGCTGGCCCCGTCAAGGATTTCGACCACTCCGGCATCGTCGAACTGCTCGCCGGCGAGGAGTTGCTCGCGGAGGAGAGCGAGTCCCGGCGCGAGAAGGTGGGCAGGGCGGCGGCGCGCGAGCACGAGACCGTCTTCGCCGTCAAGGATCTACGCGCAGGAGCGCTGGCGGGCGTGTCCTTCAGGGTGGAACGCGGCGAGATCGTCGGGATCGCCGGCCTCGCGGGATCCGGCCGGGACAGCATCCTGGGCGCGAGCTTCGGCGCTCTTCCCCGCGCTGCGGGCCACGTGACGGTCAAGGGTGGGCCGCTCCCGGCCGGCCGGCCCGATGTCGCCATCAGCCGCGGAGTCGCGTACCTGGCTCCCGACCGGAAGGTCGGCGGCGGCGTGATGACGATGAGTGCGCGCGAGAATCTCACCCTGCCGGACCTGAAGCCGTTCTGGAAGGGCGGGCTCCTGCGCCGACGGGCCGAGACGGCGAGGACCACGGAATGGTTCGAGCGGCTCTCGGTCAGACCGGCCCACGCCGTCAACGAGCCGCTCAGCATCTTCAGCGGCGGTAACCAGCAAAAGATCCTGTTCGGCAAATGGCTGTCACAGCAGCCGTCGGTGTTCCTGCTTGACGAGCCGACTCAGGGCGTCGACGTCGGCGCCAAGGCCGACCTCCACCGCGAGCTCCTCGCAGCAGCCGAGAGCGGAGCCGGGATTGTCGTCAGCTCGAGCGACCTCGAGGAGTTGGCCGACCTTTGCGATCGTGTGCTCGTCATCGTCGACGGTCAAATCAGCGCACAGCTCGTGGGTGCCGAGTTGACCGAAGGAAACATCACGCGCGGGTTCATGCCGATGTCCGCGGTGCCGGCCGAGGCCGCGGCCGCGAACGGCGGCGAGGCGCATTAGCGCCCGATGGGCAAGGTCATCGGGCGTTTCGACCCGACTCCGTCTCGACCGCCAGAGGAGTGCGAGCGTCACTACACGCAGGTGCACGTGCGCATGGCCCAGGATCTCCTGAGGCCCATGCCTTCCCTGCTCAGCTATTACACCAATCGTGCCGTTGCGCAGGCCGATGTAAACGGGGGATGGAAGCAGCGGCCCCGCGCCTGGCGGTTCGTGGTGCTTCGCTTCACGCCCGGCGAGACGCTCGCGTTCACCGCCGAGCAGAACGAGATGGTGGCGCAGGACCACGTCAACTGTCTGTACCGGTTGCGCTCCTGCGACGTCGACGAGAGCGTGCTGCTCGACCGCGTCGACGGTCAACTCGCGCTGACGAAGTTCATGCTCGAGGCGGACCGCGCGCCGGGTGTCGACGCCGATGATGCGTGGGCCGCCTTCACCTCGTTGGCGGATGGGGTTCGCGCCGCGGTGGACGGGGCGTTCGGCGTGCGGCGATTGATTCTCAGTCGCGTGCTGAACGAGGTCGAGTGCGAGCCGCTCGACGTCGAGGGCCAGCGCCCGATCGGGCTGCTCGAAGACTCGACGCGCGTGGGGTACATCGAGGCGTATTTCGATCACGCCCGTTGGGGCGAGGAAGCCCTCGGCCCGGTGGTCGCGAGTAGCGCGCTGCGCGATCCCGCGCTTGTCGACGTCAACCTGTTGCGGGTCGACGAGCAGGCCCCGCTCGATGTGAGCGGCAGTCGCTAGAGCGCCACAAAGCCGCCGTCGATCGGCAGCGTGACGCCGGTGATGTAGGACGACTCGTCGGAGGCCAGGAACAGGACCGCGGCTGAGACCTCCTCGGCGCGGCCGTCGCGGCCGAGCGGGATCCGCGCCTTCAACGCCTCGACAGCCGCGGGCGACGCGGTTTCGGTCATGCCCGTCACGACCAGCCCGGGGCAGATCGCGTTGACGCGGACGTTGTCGCGGCCGTACGAGACGGCCGCTCCTCGGGTGAGCCCGAGCACGGCCGCCTTACTCGCTTGGTACGGGATCGATCCGGCCATGCCGACGACCGCCGCGACCGAGGCGACGTTGACGATCGACCCTCCGCCGTTTCTGACCATGCCCGGGATCACCGCGCGCATACCGAGGAACACACCACGCTGGTTCACCGCCGTGACCTTCTCCCACTCCTCGTCGTCAGCCTCGATGCCGGCCGAGCGAACCTGGATGCCGGCGTTGTTGACGAGCACGTCGATCGGTCCGTGGGCCTTTTCCACGGTGGCGACGAGATTGGCCCAGGCGTCGGGGTCGGTGACGTCGTGATCGTGGTACGAGCTCTTTGTGCCCGCGGTGGTCAGTTCGGCGGCGAGGCGTTCGCCGGCATCGGTCGCGATGTCGGCGATGGCGACGGTCGCGCCCTCGCCCGCAAGCGCGCGGGTGTGCGAGGCGCCCATGCCCTGGGCGGCGCCGGTGATCAGCGCGACCTTGCCGGCGACGCGGCCCTGGCCGCTCACGACGGGCCTTCCGGTCGCGCGCTGGCGTTCCTGTTCACGCGCATAGTGTACCATTCTAACTGAGTTCAGTTCTGTTACACCGAAACGTGGGAGCGACCGTCGTGAGCGCGACAACGATGCGGGCGGTACGCCTGACTGAGTGGCAATCGGACCCTGTCGTCGCCGAGGTTGCGCGGCCGGAGCCGCGTGGATCGGAAGTGCTCGTCGAGGTCGGCGCAGCAGGGCTGTGCCGGTCGGACATTCACATCATGAGCGCCCCGCCCGGCGCGTTCCCCTACACGCTTCCGTTCACGCTCGGCCACGAGACCGCCGGACGGGTTGCCGTCCTCGGCCCCGATGCGTCCGGCGTGGACGTGGGCGACGCCGTCGTCGTGTACAGCCGGTGGGGCTGCGGAGCGTGCTGGCAGTGCGCCAACGGGCGCGACAACGCCTGCGCCCGCACGCTACACGGTCCTCATGGCGGAGGGCTCGGGCGCGACGGCGGGCTCGCGGAGTACCTCCTAGTCCCATCGGCGCACTACCTGGTGCCGGCACCCGGGCTCGACCCGGTACCCGCCGCACCGCTCACCGATGCCGCCCTCACCTCGTATCACGCGGCGAAGCTGTCGCTCGCGCAGCTGCGGCCCGGCAGCACGGCGCTCGTCCTGGGCGTCGGCGGGCTCGGGCACATGGCGGTCCAGGTCCTCAAGGCCATCAGTTCCGCGCGGATCGTCGCCGTCGATGTGCGCGACGCGGCGTTGGAGCTGGCTCGGACGGCCGGCGCCGACGCGGTCCTGCGAGCCGACGGCTTGACCCCGGACGATGTGCGCGCCGAGACCGGTCCCGACGGAGCGACCGTCGTGCTCGACTTCGTCGGCAACGACGCGACGCTGGCGCTGGCCGCCGGATCGGTGGCTATGGGTGGCGACCTCACCTTCGTCGGCCGTGGCGGTGGCGAGCTTCGGGTGGCGCCTGGCCTGATCCCCTACGAGTCCACGGTCAGGATGCCGACGTGGGGGACCGTGCCCGAACTCGCCGAGGTCGTGGCGCTCGCCCGCGCCGGCGCGATCCATTCCGAGGCCGAGGTGTACGGGATGGACGATGTGGTCAGCGCGTACGGCAAGCTTCGGCACGGCGACGTGCTCGGCCGCGCGGTCGTCGTCCCCGGTCGCGGGTAGACACGCCGGGCCGCGCGGCGGGATTGAACTGACCTCACTTCATGTGATACCGTCTCGCCGGTAGCGCCATTGCGCCGAGACCGCGGAAGGAGAGCTGACAGAGATGGGACTCGTTGACGGGAAGGTGGCGCTGGTCACCGGCGCCGGCCGGGGACAGGGGCGCTCGCACGCGCTGCGGCTGGCGGCCGAGGGCGCGGACGTGATCGCGGTCGACGTCGCCGCGAACAGCGTCGAGACGATCTCTTACGCGTTGGCGAGCGAGGAGGATCTCGACTCGACCGTGAAAGAGGTCGAGTCCATGGGTCGGCGGGCGGTCAAGGCCGTCGCCGACGTCCGGTCGCTATCAGAGCTTCAGCAGGCCGCCGACA
>CAWJXO010000020.1:0-75394 GCA_963846765.1 uncultured Solirubrobacterales bacterium | reverse complement strand
TTTCCGCATGCCGCCGTCGATCGCGAAGTCGCCGCCGGTGATCCACGACGCACGGTCGGAGGCAAGGAAGGCGACCAGCTCGGCGATCTCGCCCGGCTGGCCTGGGCGCCCCAGCGGGATGCCGCCCATCTGGCTCAGCAACATCTGCTCGGCGGTCTCGAGGTCGGTTCCCTGGGCTTCGGCGATCATCGCCAGTGTGCCCTCGACCGCAGAGGTCATCGTCATCCCGGGCGACACCGTATTCACTCGGACGCCGTCGGGAGCGGCGGCGAGCGCCAGCGCTTTGGCGTAGTTCGTGAGCGCCGCCTTGGCGGCGGCGTAGTGCGCGAGCTGACCGGTTGGCTGGCGCGCCATGCTCGAGGAGATGTGGATGACGACGCCGGTGCGGCGGGCGCGCATTCCGGGCACCAGCAGGCGGTCGAGCCGCACGGCCGAGAGCAGGTTCGCGGCGACCGCCGCCTCCCATTCGGTGTCCGGGATCGTGTCGATCCCGCCGGGGAACGGTGCGGCTCCGCCGGCGTTGTTGACGATGATGTCCACCTCTCCGAGCACCCGCTCGGCCTCGCTCGCGAGGCGCTCCGCGCCGGCCATCGTCGCGGCGTCGGCCAGGACGAGCTCAACGCCGTCGGCGGGCACCTCGGCCGGTGTGCGCGCGGAGATCACGACGCTCGCGCCGCGCGCCGACAGCTTCGCCGCGATCGCGGCGCCGATGCCGCGGGTGCCGCCGGTCACGACGGCGCGCTTGCCTAGGAACTCGTGCTCGAGGCTGGCGGTGGCCGTCGTTACTTCGGTGATTTGCTCTGACATGACTGCCTGCGCTCCTTCAGGTGCGGGACGTTCCAGGTTTCGGGGACGGGAACGGCTTGAGCGGGCGATGCGGCGACACGGCGGCTATGCACCGGCAGGACCAGCGTGCTGTGAGGTCGGCAACGGTGGGGTCAGTTCCGGGACCGGGAACGTGACCCCGGTCAGCTCTTCCGAGACTGTCCACAGGCGGCGCTGGATGGCCCGGTCGTGGGATTGCCGGCTGGACTCGGTCAGCTTCGGGTAGCCCCAGGCCCCGAAGAGTCCGCGCGGGCCGTAGTACTGGCCGCCGAGCACGCCGGGGCCGGTCGCGGCGCGCAGGGTAGAGAGTGCGCCCATCGCCGCCGTCTGGGTCATCACCCGCGCGTAGAAGAACGCGGCGATCGCGTGCGAGTTGCGCGATAGCTCGGTGTTGGCGAGGCCTGGGTGGGCGGCGACCGCGATGGTGGTGTCCGCGCCGGACAGCCGACGCTGGAGCTCGTAGGTGAACATCAGGTTCGCCAGCTTGGACTGGCCGTACGCGCCCACCCGGCTGTAGGACCGCTCCCCCTGCAGGTCGTCGAAGTTGATCCGGGCCCGGATGGCGTGCACGATGCTGCTGACCGTCACCACGCGGGAGCCGGGCACCGGCAGCATCTGCTCGAGCAGCAGCCCGGTGAGGGCGAAGTGCCCCAGGTGGTTGGTTCCGAACTGCAGCTCGAACCCGTCGCTGGTGGCCTGCTTGGGCGTGAGCATCACCCCGGCGTTGTTGATCAGCAGGTCGATCCTCGGGTGCTTGGCCCGTAGCTGGTCTGCGGCGGCGCGGATGGAGTCCAGCGAGGTCAAGTCGAGACGTTGGACCATGACGTTCGCGCCAGGGGCGCTCTCGGCGATGCGGGTGGCGGCGCGCTTGCCCTTCTCGATGTCCCGCACTGCCAGGACTACCGACGCACCGCGCGCGGCGAGGACTTGGGCGGTCTCGAACCCGAGGCCGGTGTTCGCGCCGGTGACCACGGCTAGCCGTCCCTGCTGGCCAGGCACGTTATCGCTCGTCCATTTGCCCTTCATCGGGCCTCCGTTTGGCGTGCTGCGTGGGTCTGTGCTGGACATGGATCGTTCCCTTCTCGTCGGGTGTCATGCCTGGTGCTGGGACTCGATGAGGCGAAGATCTACGGCGTGATGTCCTCGCGCACGAGGTTGCGCCAGACGCGCCCAAGCTCCCGGATAGTCGCGGCAATCTGTGGCCGGGAGGCGACGAACGCCACATTGAGCGCGCCAGCCGAAGTGCCGACCAAGAGGTCGGGCGCCACGGGTTCGACCGCTCTCACGGCAGCTGCGCTCCGGGTGGGGGTGATGTGAGGCCCGTCGCGTGATCGAGCTCGGTTTTGAGCAAGCCGCCAACCCGCCTGATCTGCTCGGCATAGATCTCCGCGGCGCGTTGCTCGCGGTCGAGCGCCGCCGAGTAGGCGACGAACGCGAATCCGTCCTCGGCGACGGGCGCGCTCGCCCAAACCCGGTACGCATCCCAGACCGCTCGGCATTCATCGCACCAGTCGACGTACGCGTCGAGCACCGCGTCCACCATTCGCCGCCGCAGCCAGATCTGAATCGGGTGAGACTTCGACATGGGATGTGTTATCCCGCGGTAGCCGCGCGCTCGCATCCCGGAGATTCCCCATCTTCCCCGCCACCGGCCACCAATCGGGGTGCTCCGGTTGGCGACGCAAGGCGCATCACTCGTCGCACTTGCTCGGGCTGGCACCAGTTGCAGCACCCGAGCAGCTTCATCGTCGCGAGTACGAGCAACGCGCGGGTCGATTCGCCGGATCGTCCGGTTCGGGGCCAAGAGGAGTGGGAGCCGCAGCCGCTGTCGGAGACGATTGGGTCGGTCGACGACGACTATGGGCTCGCCGATCAGCGGTTCACGCTCGAGGCGGCGTGCCGGAAGCTTCCGGTGCGCGAACGCCTAGTTCTGCACATGCGCTTCATTGAGGACCGGACTCAGACCGAGATTGCGGCGACGATTGGGCTGTCGCAGATGCAGGTCTCTCGCATCCTGAGAGGCGCGATCGAGCGCCTTGAGCTCGCCGCCGGTCCGGAGCTCGAATACTGATTAGTTTTGGAAGTGCGAAATGCGGATCGTGTCGGCGCTCGACCGCCGGGTCGCCCAACCCCGTTGTGAGGCGGCCGTTTCACAGGCCGAGGTGGGGTGGTTACATAGGCCGGTAGCATGGCCGGTTCTCAGGAGGGAATGGCGGCTTCGAGCGTCCGACTTGTTGGCCGGGCGGCGGAGGTTGCGGTGCTTGAGGCTGTGCTCGGCGAGCGGGCGGCCGCCTCCGCGCCGGTGGTGGTGGTTCACGGCGAGGCGGGGATCGGGAAGACGTCACTGGTGGCGCGGTTCGCCGACGTAGCAGCTGGTCGGGGGTCGACGGTGTTGTGGGGTTCGTGCTTTGAGGACAGCGGTCCTCCGTATGGGCCGTGGGTGGAGGCGATCGACGGGCACCTCGGGGGTTTGTCGCGGGATCGAGTGGTCGAGTTGCTTGGCGACGACGCGGCCGTGCTGACGGCGGTCGCCCCGCACGCGCGTTCCCTGCTAGGCGATCTAGGGTCCGCGCCGGCGTTGGCGCCGGCGGAGGGGCAGCCGCGTTTCTTTGACGCGGTCGCGCGGTTGCTGGAACGGCTCGGGGAGGCAGTGCTGGTGCTCGACGATATGCAGTGGGCCGATGCGTCGGCGTTGGATTTGCTGGTTCACGTCGCGCGTCTGGTTCCGGGTTTGTTGATCGTCGTGATCTTCCGCGGCGGGAGGCTGGACCTGGACGATCCGTTGGCGATCCGGCTGGCGCGTGTCGGCCGTATACGTTCGTGCACGTATCTGTTGTTGGAGGGTCTCTCGCGGAAAGAGGCGGCGGAGCTGCTCGAGCGCGCGGCGAGTCGCGAGCTGGACGCGGAGTTGATCGAGGCGATCTACGGGGAGACGGGCGGCAATCCGTTCTTCTTGGGGGAGCTTGGCCGCCACCTGCAGCGGGAGGGCGTCGACGCGGGGCCCCGGGCGCGGGGCTGGCGGTTGCCGGAGACGATCCGCGCCGCCGTCGGGCTGCGGCTCGCGGAGCTGTCAGACCAGACGCGAGGGATGCTCGAGCTGGCGGCGGTGTTCACCGGCGGCTTTGGGTTCGATCAGCTCCAGGCGCTAACCGGTGTCGGCGAGGTCGCGCTGCTCGATTGCGTCGAGGAGGCGCTGCGTACCGAGTTGTTACGCTCGTTGGGCGGCGAGCGGTATGAGTTCGCGCACGCGCTGGTGCGCCAGGCGCTGTATGAGGGGCTGAGTCCGAGCCGTCGCGCGCGTTTGCACCGGCGACTGGCGGAAGCTCTGGAGCGGATGTACGAGGATCCGCCGGCTACGGTCGCGGCGGAGATCGCGCGGCAGTATCAGGCCTCGGTGACGCTCCCCGGCGCCGAGCGCGGCGTCTCGTACGCGATGACGGCAGCCGACCATGCGCAGTTCGTGCACGCACCCGCGGAGGCGGTCGAGCTGTTGCGGCTGGCGCTGGAGCTGGTGCCCGACGGCGATGATGCTCTCAAGGCCCGGGTCACGGGAACGCTGGCGGTGACCGAGGCGCAGGCAGGAATGGCGGCTCACGCCGTTACGACGCTAGAGTCCGCGACCGTGTTGCTCGAGCGCGGCGGCGCCGGCGGGCGCGAGGTCGCCGAGCTCACGTGCGAGGTCGCGACGGCGATGTGGGGCGTCAGCGGCAATCCGGCCGGGGGCGCGGCCCTGATCGAGCGGGCACTCGAGGCGCTGGGTGACGAGCGCGGCCTGCTGTGGGCGCGACTGAAGGTCCTGCTCTCCCAGTTCGTCGAACCGATCCGCAGCGGCCCGATACTGATCATGCCGTTCGTCGCGCCCGACCCCGAGGCGCGGCGCATCGTCCGCGCGAACGGCGCCGAGGCCGACATCGCGATCACGATCGACCCGTGGGCGCCGTGGGAACCGGGCGAGCTGGAGTGGGCCGTGTCGGAGATCGCGCGCTGGCGCGACCCGGCGGCCCGCGCCAGCGGCCTCATGTGGGTCCTGACTCGCCTCACGCTCTTTGATCCGCAGCGATCCGAGCTGGCGGAGAAGATTTGCAGCGAGCAGGAAATGCTCGCCGATCAATTCGGGCGCCTCCTGGCGCGAGCGCTTGTACCCCTCTTCCGCTCGACGCTGCACGCCGAGCGCGGATCGTTTGACGCCGCGGCCGAGCAGCTCGCGGTCGCGCGCGGCCTGCTGGATCGCCTGCCTGAGAGGGTGCATGCGCCGATCTTCCTCTGGTCTGAAGCGTTCATCGCCCAACACCGCGACCCCGACTGGTGGCGCGTGGGAGACGAGCTCTGGCAGACCGCAACGGTCCCAGGTGACCCCGGCTTTTCCGGGCCCCTCTGTGCCGCGCTCGCCTGCTATGCGTTCGCCTGCGGCGAAGAGCCGCTCAAGGCCCGCCAGCTGCTTGACGACGTCGTCATCCGCGGACTGCGGGAGGCGAGCCCGTGGGACCACATGGTCGCGTCCGCGGTCGCATATGCCGCGGCGGCGGTCTGGGAGCTGCGCGACGAGGACATGGCGCGCGAGCTGTTGCCGGCGGCGGAGGCGATCGTTGCCGCGCGTGTTCCGGACTTTTACATGTCCTCCAACGATCTGTCGGTCGCGCGGCTGGCGACGGTGCTCGACCGCTTCGACGAGGCGACTGCGGCGTTTGGGCACGCCCGCGAGCGGCTCGAGCAGCACGGGCAGTGGCCGATGCTCGCGATCGTCGACTTCGACGAGGCGCTCGCTCGCCGCTGGCGCGGGCAGCCCGGCGGCGGCGAGCTGCTGCTCGCCGCCGAGACCCGGTTCGAGCAGCTCGGGATGCGCGTCTGGTCGCAGCGGGTCGACGAGCTCCGAAGTACGCGCGGGGGTTTGCCGGACGGTCTGACGCGTCGTGAGGCGGAAGTGCTGCGACTCGTTGCCTCTGGGCTGACCAATCGGCAGATCGCCGAGCAGCTCGTACTCAGCATCCACACCATCGAGCGTCACCTCGACAACTCCTACGCCAAGATCAGCGCGCGCAACCGCGCCGAAGCCTCGGCCTACACGGTCCGCCACAGACTCTGAGCTAGGCGGCCGCTTTCTGAGCTTCGCACGGTTTGGCGGCTGTCGAAGCTCGGCCTGACGGCCGCGCGGCGCGCTCGATTGGGGTCGGCGCCGACAAGGACGGGAGCCTCCGGGAGGCGCCCGCGGCTACCGCGGGATAACGCAGGCCATGACGGAGCCCCAGTCAACCGGCGGCCGTTGCCCCGTCCGTCGCCACTTGAAGCACCACCGACCCGTCTGCGAAAAGCGAACGGCGAAGCATGAGTGAATCATTGAGCGCGCACGCGCTTCTGATCGCAGGTCTCGGCGGCCATGAGATCCAGGCGTATTCGTACCGCGTTGTTGGCGCCGATGATGGATGGGAACGCATAACCGCGTTCTACGACGCGCATCTCAGAGGTTGAGATTGTCGCGGCCATCCAGGCGGGCGCTCGAGCCCGCGTCCGCGGATCCGTCCAGCTGACGCGGGCGCGCATCAAAGTTCTCGCGCGGCCCTGGCCGGCGGGCTGATGGGCCGTGCGTGAGATCCAACCCGGCGTCGTCGATTGGTCGTCGGCGCCGACAAAGATGGGGAATCTCCGGGATGCCAGGGGGCGCGTACCGCGGGATAACACAGCCCATGACGGGTCTCACAAACGGGAAGAGGGATCGATCATGAGCGACCTCACACTCGCCGTTGCATCGTACGTCTCAACCGAGGACAGAGGGGGTGGGGCACTGCACGAAGTCCACCCCGAGCGGCAGTTCGCCGAGTGCAGCCATTATTGCGGGCTAGTCAGCCACCCGTCGCAGATCTCGTGGCTTGCCGGCATCGCGATGCAGCACGCGCTGGTGCGTGGAGGCGTAGCAGTGCTGCTCCTCGATCCGCCCGTCGCGACGGAGCGTCGAAATCTCGCCGAGCAGTCCTCATCGTGCCGGATCCGCGGAGATGTGATCCGCGGCCGGCAACCACCCATTTGGATCCACGGCGTTCCGCTGCACGCCGCGAGCTCGGTCCACCGGCGTCGCCGCCAACGGCGCTCAGGACATGCGCGCACAAGCTGACGTGTTGGCCTGTCCGCGCGGGGTCGAGGTTGGGCGTGCGTAAGTCCCGCTTTCGTGTCGTGATTGCAGGCGGCGGTGTCGCCGGTCTGGAGACCCTGATGGCACTGCATGGATTGACAGGCGACCGCTCCGAGCTGACGCTCGTCGCCCCCCAAGACGAGTTCGTGTACGGGCTGCTGGGCGCCGCGGAGCCATTCGAGGCGGGCCCCGTGCGGCGCGTCTCACTGGATGCGGCCGCGCGCGACGCCCGGGCAGCGTTCATCGCTGGAACACTCGACATGGTCGATCCCACGGGCAAGGCGCTCACCACATTGGGCGGTGACCGACTCCCGTACGACGCACTCGTGCTGGCTGTCGGGGCCGAGCCCAAGCCCGCGGTCGAGCACGTGACGGCCTGGGACGATCGCTCCGGCTCCGAATCGGTCAGCGCCCTATTGCGGGACTTCGAGCAGGGCCACGGCCGGAGCCTGGCGGTCGTGATCCCGGCCGGTCCCGGCTGGCCGCTCCGCGGGTACGAGCTGGCGCTGTCGATCACGCACCGAACGAAGAGCATGGGGATCGATCTCGAGGCCACCGTCGTCGTCCAGGAGCCCTCGCCGCTGTGGGTCCTTGGCTCTCGCACGGTCAACGCCCTCTCGAGCGAGCTCGCTCGGGCCGAGGTCGCCGTCGTCTCCGCTTCTCGCGTTCAGGTCGAGGTCGGCCCGCCGATCACGGTCGTGGCACATCCGTCCGAAAGCCGCGTGGAGGTCGACCGCGTGCTCGCGCTCCCGACCTTGCACGGTCGCAGGATCCGGGGCCTCCCCACGGACGTCGACGGGTTCATCGAGGTGGATGACCACGGCCGTGTCCGCGGACTGGATGGTCTCTGGGCGGCAGGTGACGGCACAGCATTCCCCGTCAAGTCGGGCGGCTTCGCCGCCGAGCAGGCCGATGTGGTCGCGCACAACATCGCCGCGGCCGCCGGTGCCGACATCGAGCCGCGGCGGTTTGACCCCGTCCTCCGGCCGTACTTAGCTGGGCTTCCATCGGGCGGCTTCCTCGAGGCATGGCTGGCCACGGGAGACGACGCCCGGCTCACGACCCAGCTCCCGTCGAGACGCTTACCGCTGCTGACCTACCTCCAACGCGGCTTCGCGGCAGGCTCGCGCGGCGATGACTGACCAAGCCCGCACGAGCTGCTCACCGGCGAGTACCGCCCAAAGGCGCCGCCCCGCCGTCCCCGGCTTTGCGGCGCTCGCGGGACTCGCCGCGCCAACCGCCGCCGTCCGTTTTGCCTCGGGCACCCCGCCGCCCCGAGCCGGAAGACCAAACCGAACACGTCAAGAACTTCACCCCGCCGGTCGCCACAGGTGCGTGCGCTCGGCGTATGAGACACCGCAACCAAAAGGACCAGCATCATGACGACACCGCAGCCCCAGACGTCCGCCCTCTACACCCCCCGCGCGAAGAATCTCGCGCTGCTGCTGCTCGCGGTGACGGAGTTCGTAGTCGTGATCGACGCCTCGATCGTCAACGTCGCGCTGCCGTCGATCGGGCGGGCGCTGCACTTCTCGCGCACGGACCTCTCGTGGGTCGTCAACGCCTACGCGCTGACCTTCGGCGGCTTTCTGATGCTGGGCGGCCGGATGGCGGACCTGCTCGGGCGCCGGCGGATGTTCATGGTCGGCCTGGTGCTGTTCTCTGTCGCCTCGTTCGCGGGCGGGGTCGCCCAATCCGAGGGGTGGCTGCTCGCCGCCCGCGCAGCGCAGGGCCTCGGCGCCGCGATCGTCTCGCCGGCGGCGCTGTCGATCCTCACCACGACCTTCGCCGAGGGCGCCGAGCGCAATCGCGCGCTGGGCGTCTGGGGCGCGACGGTCGGCGCGGGGGGCGCCGCGGGCGTGCTGCTCGGCGGGATCCTCACCAGCGGACTGAACTGGCGCTGGGTGTTGTTCGTCAACGTCCCGATCGGGATCGCCGCCGCTGCGCTCGCCCCCCGGACGCTGCGCGAGAGCCGCGGCGAGGACGGAGCGCGCACCTTCGACTTCCCCGGCGCCATCACCGTCACCGCCGGCCTGTCGCTGCTCGTCTACGCGATCGTCGACGCCGTCAACGTCGGCTGGACATCCTCGAGGACGCTGCTCGAGATCGGCGCCGCCGTGGTCCTGCTGGTCGCGTTCGTGATCATCGAGACGCGCCAGCGCCACCCGCTGATGCCGTTCACGATCTTCCGGCTGCGGACCCTCCGCGGCGCGAACATCGCCGGCCTGCTGCTCGGCATGTCGCTGTTCTCGATGTTCTTCTTCATCTCGCTGTACCTCCAGAACGTCCTGCACTACTCGCCGATCAAGACGGGAATCTCGTACCTGCCACTGGCGGTCGGCATCATCCTCTCGGCGGGCATCGCCTCGCAGCTCGTCACCCGGATCGGCTTCAAACCGGTGCTCGTCACCGGAATGCTGCTGATCGCAGGCGGACTGGCGTGGTTCTCGCGCGTGCCGGGCATCGGCGGCTCGTACGCCGCTGACGTACTCGGCCCGTCGCTGCTCGCCGCCGTCGGATTCGGGTTCGCGTTCGTGTCGGTCACGATCGCCGCGGTCACCGGAACCAAGCCGCACGAGGCGGGACTGGCATCGGGTCTGATCAACACCTCGCAGCAGATCGGCGGAGCGCTCGGACTCGCGATCCTCGCCACGATCGCCAACAGCCGCACCCAGAGCCTCTTCCACTCCGGCGTGCACAACGCCTCGGTCGCGCTCACCGAGGGGTTCGACCGGGCGTTCCTCGTCGGCGCGGGCTTCGCTCTCCTCGGCGCGATCCTCGCCCTCGTGCTGATCTCCTCCCAGGACAGCCGCGAGCAATCGCTGGCCGCCCGCAAGGGCGACCCGACTCCCGCAGCCGCCGCCGGCTGACGCACCCCCGGCTCGGCTCACGCCTTGTCATTAAGTAACCGAACAGTTCGAGATGTAAGGAGCATTTCCATGCAGGTGTTGAATTCAGCAGGATATTCGCCCCTCGCCCCGCTATTTCGAGTGTGCGATGGAGTGCGCGTGCGGTTCGCTGACAACAAAGCGGACTCGTCGGCAGTAACAGTGTTGATGCTGAGCCCGTGGCCGGAGAGCCTCTGGGCGTTCCGAAGGATCTGGGACCGAGTGTCGGGGGCGGCGCGCGTGGTCGCGATCGACCTGCCGGGCTTTGGCCACTCAGACGGTCGCCCGGAGCTGATCGCGCCCGACGCGATGGGCACGTTCCTTGCCCGTCTCATCGACGAGTGGAGCCTGGACGCGCCGCATGTCGTCGGTCCCGACGTCGCCACCGCAGCCGCGTTGTTCTTGGCCGCCAACCTCCAGACCGCCTCACGAGCCTGACCATAGGCGGAGGGGCGGTGCGTGTTCCCATCGATGCCGGCGGCGCGCTCAAGGACGTCATCGAGGCCCCGAGCCTCGAGATCGTCCGAGGGCTGGATGCCCGAACCAACATCGGATTCGCCGTCGAGCCAGCCGCCGGTACCGATAGCGAGCCCGACGTCCACGAGGACTACGTGAGCGCGTATGACCTCGGGCGCTTTGCCGAGTCCGCTCGCTTCGTCCGCCACTACCCCCAGCAGAACCCGGCGCTGCGCGATCTGTTGCCGACGATCACAACGCCGGCGCAGATCATCGCGGGACGCGACGACGACTTGGTGCCGTGGTCCAACAACGAGTACCTCGCCGACCTGCTGCCCAACAGCGAGATCCACCCACTGGATGCCGGCCACTTCGCGTGGGAGCAGGCGTCAGAGGACTATGCCCGTCTCGTCGTCGATTGGGTCACAGGGGGCTTCCAGCGCCTCGATGGCGCGTTGACGGCCTAAACGTCCGATGCAGCAGCAACAACTGCGCCCTCGCTAGTTCCGCGTTGGCGCCAACGCAGGTGTCCCGGCCGCCCGGACCCCGCACCTGCTCCTCGCCACGAGCAGGTGGAGAGAGTCCGGCTCGCTGTTCGCTCAGCGTTGGACTATCGAGAGCTGCGGGCCGCGCGGCGCGTCGGTCCCGCTTCTGGTTTTCGAGGTCCGGTTGTTCGAAGTCGGATGATGCCCGCGTGTCGTTCGAAGCGATCCCGGTAGGTCTTGGCGGCGGCTCGTGCGTGGATCTGGTTCGCGTTCACGGGGCTGTGGTCGGCTTTGGTGTAGAGGCCACGGTCGTTGATCTCCTTGACGAGGTCCTGTATCCGCATCTCGCCGCCGGCCTCCTCGAGCACTTGTTCCATCGCCTCGTGCAGTTTGAGAGGGGCTGGTTCGTGGTCGGGGACAGCTACGTCGAGCTCACCGAGCGCCGCCTTCGCGCGGGCGATCAACGCACGTAGCTCGAGCCGTCTCTTGTCGAGTTCCTCGAGTTCGCGTTCAGCGTCGTGCAGCCCTGCCTCAAGCGCGGGGCGGCTCTCCTCCAGCAATCGCTCGAGAGCGCTCATCGCCGAAACGTTACGGGTCGCGGACGTCGGTGCGCTCGGCCGCCCGCCAGTCCAGAGACGGTGCCCCTGGACTGGCTGTTGCGTGGCAGTCATGCTGCGACGAGCTGGCGGCGGCCACGAACGAGGTTCGCGAACGGGAGCCGACCGTAACGGTTTTCAAACGCGTCGAGCAGCTCGCGCTCCAGGCGGATCGGATTGTCATTTACCTGCCAGGCAACGAGCAGCTCGCCGTGCTGTCGGAGTTGCCAGAGGTACCTCCCGCCGCGGTGGCCGACCGGCTCGCCGCGCCCGTAAGCGACGAGACACTCGACACGGCTCCGCAGACGGGTTGTGGTCTGCCCGATATAGAGGCAATCGGGGCCTGGCACCCAGGCGTCGGTAAGAGTCGGCACGTCGACCGTGCCGTCCTGCCCTTTGAACCTTCCGCCGACGCTCCGGTCGAGGTACCCGTGCGTACTCGCTGGATCACGTACGACGACGTACACGCCCGGCTCAGCTGGCAGCGACGGGCAGCCTTTGGGAACGCTGGCTAGCGGAACGAACCCGACGAAACCGAGGTCCCTCAGATTGTCGATCGTGAACTGGTCTTGTTGCATGTTTGCTCCTTTCGGCGACTGTGGTTTGAGCGACTATCACGCGGCCCAACGTAAGGTAGCACATTGAAAGCCAAAATGATAGTGCCATTGATAGTGGATCGTTGATAGTGCTCCGGAAAGAGCCGCCGAACGGGAGCCCGGAGCTTGTGAGCGCCGCGTGGGTCCGCGAGGAAGGGCCGGCATCCGACAAGCTCACCGCCCTGCTCGCTCGCCGAGACGATGGGTCAAGCCCGGCCGAACCCTCGGCTAACAAGCCATCGAGCCACTGTTCGCTGAAGATTCCTCGCTAGACGCTGCGGACGCCTCTGCGCTCCAGCGCGACGCCGCGGGCAACGCCCGCGCTCCTCCGGCTGTCATTCGCGAACGCCGGCAATCCTCGAGAGATCGCGGAGCGCCGAGGGCCACGGAGTGCTCGAATGCGCTCGCGCGTAGAGTCACCTACCGATGGGACAGGCGAGGTATCGCACCGCTTCGGACGGGCACGCCGCGCGCCTCGCACCAAGCTGGACGGAGGAGAAGCTGGCGATCCTGGCCTGCTACCTGCATGGGTTCGCGCTTGCGTGCAAGCGTCACCCGAGTGGCTGGTACGCACTTGACCTGTTCGCCGGGGTCGGCCTGAACTTCTCGGAGACGACGGGCGCGGAGATCCCTGGTTCGCCGTTGATCGCCCTCGCGGCAGGTCCGCCAGCCGCGCGCGCGGTGTTGTTGTGCGAGCGCAGCGCTCGCGCGCTGCCCGGTCTGACCGCTCGCGTCATGTCCCAGGGTGAGCGCGCGCGTGTGTTCGCCAACGACGCCAACAGCCAAATTGCCGACGTGCTCGCGCTAGTGCCCCGCGGCGCGCCAGCCTTCGCATTCCTCGACCCAGAGGGATCGGAGCTCGCTTGGACGACCGTCGACGCGATCGCCGCACACAAGCCGAAACCGCAGCGGAAGATCGAGCAGCTGATCCTGTTCCCGACTGACATGGGCTTCGTGCGGACGCTACCGCTCGAAAAGCACCTCACCGAGACGGCGGCAGCGAAGATCACGGCGATGTACGGGCACGACCGCTGGCGCGCGATCTACGAACGTAGGCGCGCTGGCGTGATCAACGCGGAGGCCGCCCGGACCGAGTACGTCCAACTCTATGCCGCGGGACTCCGGAAGCTGGGCTATGAGCACGTCCAGGAGCGCCAGATCACCAAGGAAGCTGCCGGGGGCCGGGCAGGCGCACCGATGTACTTCCTCATCCACGCATCAGACCACGACGCGGGCGAGCGGATCATGGCCCACTGTTTCGACAAGAAGCACATCCGTCCCGGCGAGCAACTCGGCCAGGGAGGCCTCTTCCACGTGCCCGTCGCGTCGCGCCAACGACGCGTGTCAAGTGCCGACCAGGACTGACCCTGGCGCGCGCGGTCGTGGCGTTGGCATCTGATCCCACGTCCGGCCATCGAGGAGCCGCCCGCCCGTCGTCGAGCGCGCACCCCCCCACTGCTTAAGAAGTACGCGACCTCCTCAGCCTCGCAGCGATCGCGCAGCGCCTGCAGCCATTGCGTCCTGACCGGCCGGTGACGAGGCCCTGACTCGCCGCCCGCGATCAGCCAGTCGATCCCCGACAAATCCAGTCCTTCGAGCGGCCCGAGCAGCGGCTCGGCCGAGATGAATCGCACCGCTGCGGGCACTAGACGCAAATAGTCCGCGCGCTTCACAAACCGTCGGTTCTCGATGCTGACGCCCATCCAGACGTTCGCCGGCCAAGGCAGCGACGGCGCGAGCGCAGCCAGTCGCTCGTGGCGCTTGGTGAGGACCTGGAACGTGTGGTGCTCAGCGCTGACCATGACGTCGAAAACCGCGCGCAGGAAGTCCTCGGGCATGTCCTCGTGGAACAGATCGCTCATCGAGTTCACGAAGATCATTCGCGAGCGCCGCCAGCGCAACGGCTGCTCCAGCCTGGCCGGCCACAAGCGAAAGTCGAAACCCTGCTCGTACGCATGGCCCGGGATCCCGCGCCACCGCTCAGCGAACGTCTCCGCGTAGCAGTGCGCACAACCCGGCGAGACCTTCGAGCAGCCCGTCACCGGATTCCACGTCGCCTCGGTCCACTCGATTGCGCTCCGATCAGCCATCCACGATCAACCCTATCGACGCCTATCGCAGCACATCGTGCGCTCCCAACCGGACACCGCCTGTTCTTCGCGCCCCTCGACCCGCATCCTCTTCGGAACTCCAAGCTGGAGGGACTCGCGCTCGCTCCCAGGGATAGTCGCGGCTGCGATGTGCCCGGGGACCGTTGGGCTGGTCGGTGTTCGCGTAGCGTTCGCCGATGCGACCTGCGCGGGCGCGTGGGGAGCCGCGAGGAATAGAAGGAACCGACTCGGAGCGGGCGAGCCGGAATAGTTACCGCCGTGGCAGGGCCGAGCCCCTGGGGCAAGGCGTAAGCGGCGATGATCGCGGCGCGCGTCGATCTGCAACCCGCAGCCCGCCGCTCGTCCTCGTTGCCCTCCGCCCTGCACGCCGTCGGCGCGCCACCCTCGAAACCAGGGCGGACACGGGCACTGCGCCTCGCCAGCTCACACCCAAAGCGAGCCTCGCCACGGTGTCGGCTGTCCACGGCAAGCGTGTCTCGCCCCGCGACCGCAGCGTCGTGTTCTATCCAATGCGATGTCCAGCAGCGCCTCCGCAGGTACACAGGCTCGCGAGGGTCGTGTCGACTCGGCTTCGCCTGGTTGGCTGCTTCAGGCGCTAGCCGAGGGCTGGAACGCCATCCGCGCGCGCCATGAGGAGCTCCCGCCCGTGATCCTCGTCATCGGCCCAAACCCGCTGCCCGCGGCAACAAGAATCGAGCTTGGGCACTTCGCACCGATGCGCTGGTCGCCGTGGCGAGATTCGCACCTGAGCGTGCGCTCCGACTGCTCTAAGGCCTTCACCACCGCCATCCAGGAAGGCGATCGGGCGGGCGCGATGCAGGCGCTTCCCGCGTCCTCGGAGGCGCTTCTGCGCGAAGCGCGGCAGCTCTCCGCGGATGCGAGCGCCGTCATGAGTGAGGTCTTGATCACGGTCGATGGCGTGGCTGGTTCAGCAGCGGAGATATTCGCAACCCTGCTCCACGAAGCCGTCCATCCCGTCGCATTCGAGCGCGGGATCAAGGACACCAGCCGGCAGGGGCGATACCACAACGCGCGGTTTCGAGCGGTCGCCGAGGAGCTCGGCCTCGAGCCGGGCCGCGACCCACCCTTCGGTTGGTCTTCGACGGCGCTGGCGCCCGGGACGGCCGCGCTGTATCGCGAGACGCTTCGCGCGCTCACCGAGGCTCTTGGCGATCATCGCGACCATTCGACGGCGCTCTGCGACGCACGGGCTCGCCAGTGCCAGGTGACCCTCATGTGCGACTGCGGCCCCCGCGTCCGGCCTGCCCATCGTCAAAGCATCCGCGAGGCGATCTGCACCCGTTGCAGTCAGCACGATGCCCGCCATGGCATCTGAGGGATTAGGCGTGGACGCTCGCGGCACGCGCCTCGGCGGCTAGGAGTCGCGGCGAGGATCAGGCCAGGCGCGCCACGACGAGCGTCCACCACGAGCACCGTCCGCACAAGCGCCAGCAATCCAGCCAGCGCGGTAGCTCCTCCGGCGCCAGCGGCCATTGCCGACGACGGCGCGCTGTCGGCGCCGGCCGCGATCGCTGACACGCCACTCGCGGCAGCGCGGCGCAGGCGCCCGCCTGGTGACAGCGGAAAGCTAAACGCGGACACCCGTCGCAAGCTCGCAGGCGCATCGGACACGCCGCGACTCCCGGATCCGAGCGTCCATGTCACGTCTGAGCCAGCCCCCGTGAACCCTCCCACAGACGAACTCAGAAGGCCGTCTCCCATCGCCGTCGAACGGGCGTCTGTCGAATCGCCACTTGCTGTTCGCGGGCGGGTACAGCTGTTTGTCGTGCTGTTTGTCGTGGTCGACGCTGTGGGCCGGTGATAGGTGAGGAGGCATAGAAAAACCCCGCAATAGCTGGGCTTTCGTAACGCGCCCGGAGAGATTCGAACTCCCGACCTTCGGTTCCGTAGACCGACGCTCTATCCAGCTGAGCTACGGGCGCCCGCGACCAGCGAGTCCGACCATCCTAGCGTCCTCATCGAGCCGCTAGCCACGCGCCCGCGTCGACGGCCCGACCGTTTCTGCGAGCCACTTGACCATCGGCCGGGCGGCGATCAGCGCCGATCGGATGCGTTGGTCGGAGGTTGGCTCGTGCAGCCACGGCTCGAGCGGGTGCCGGCAGGAGACCGTGAGCTGGCGCATCCGGAGGCGGTCGATCCGGGGGTGGCCCATCGGGTAGCCACGGGGCGCGCGCTTGAGCTCGGGCTCGCCCGGCGTGAGGCCGCCGCGCCGGGCGGCGACGAGGCCGCGCTCGAAACCGCGTGCCTTGCGCTCGTCGTCGATCGCGGCGCGGAATCGCTCGAGCTGGTCGGACGCCGGTTGGTGCAGGCCGGCGGCGACGAGCAGGCCGTCGAGCGACAGGTCGAAGTAGTAGCCGCCGGCGGCGCCGTAGCCGATGGCGACGCCGAGGTTCTCCTTGATCGGCGGCCCCGGCCGGAACCGGAGGTTGTTGTAGGGGCGGAAGAAACGGGGGCTGCCCAGATCGCTCAGCTTGTCCGCGAGCTCGCGGGCCGGCGCCACGAGGTACTCGTCGTAGCGCCGGCGGTTGGCTCGGAACCACTGGCTGTCGTTGTTGTCCTCGAGATCGCGGAGGAACTCGAGCGCTTCAGTTGGCCACACGAGGCTCGGGGTCGGCGTACCGCCCCACCGTGAAGCCCATCAGGATCGGCACGTGGACCGAGAACACCGCGAGCGACAGCGTGAGCACCACGAGCGAGCCCCCGCTGACGTGATCCTTGAGGAACGCGTACTCGATCATGCCGGCGATCACGATGTAGGCGAGCAGCGACCACTTCGCGACCGCGAAGAACCAGTCCCAGGCGAAATCTCGAACGCGCGAAAGCATCACGATGTTCAAGAGCAGCAGCAGCACGGACGCGGCGAGTAGCGCCACCGCGGGCCCGAGCGGCACGTGCCGCGGGAGGTGCGCCGACAGGTAGATCCCGCCGGCCACGATCAGCGCCAGCGAGGCCATGCCGAGCTGCGTTACGGGCGGGAGTTCGCGCTCGTTCATCCGGACGCGAGTTTGGTCATGATCACGAGCGTCGCGATTTGCATCACTCCGAGAATCCCCGCGCAGTAGAGGAACCGCTTCATCAGCCGCTCGATCACCTCGGGGTTGGGGCGGGGCTTCTTTAACTCGACGAGCACGGCGATGTTCGCCGGCTCGAGCAGGCCGAGCGCGAGCACCGCCATCACGCCGACGATGATGTAGCTCGCCACCACCCAGCCGTGAAGCGGGTTGAACGAGTACACGGTGCCGAGCTTGACCCCTAGCTGCCAGCCGGCAGCCAGCGTCGCCGTGACCACGGTCGGCATGATCAGCACCATCTTCGGCATCAGGCGCGTCGTGAACTCGACGCGCGCCGGGATCGACATGCTCCCGATGATCGGGCCGAGGATCAGCCCGAGGAACAGATCGATGATCGTCCACGCGGCCCCGCCGGCCACGTGGAAGAACACCAACGGCCACAGCTTGTTGGACTCGATCGCGGCGATCAGCAGCACCGCCACGACGGCGACGACCACCAGCCCGCGGCGGGGGACGATCTCGAAATCCGGACGCGGGACCGCCGCCGGGGGGGCGTGCTCGGCCTCGACTGCGGCCGGGGGAATAGCGGTGTCGGTCATTTGAGGGCCGATCCTATCCGCGCCGGCAACTCAGTTCCACTCCCGGAGCGGAGAGGGCGGAGCGGAGAGGGCGGGATTCGAACCCGCGAAGGAGTGTGAACCCCTTACTCGCTTAGCAGGCGAGTGCCTTCAGCCACTCGGCCACCTCTCCGGACAAGCGCTTGCGGCAGTTTAGAGCCTGACAGCGGGAGCGTTGGCGGGTGCGTCTGGCTAGCATCGGGCCCGCGACCCCCGGAGGGGTGGCAGAGCGGTCGAATGCGCTGGTCTTGAAAACCAGAGTCCGTGCAAGCGGACCGCGGGTTCGAATCCCGCCCCCTCCGCTGACGTGGCGCCAGCATGCCTACGGCGTCGAGGCTAGCGCGCGAAATGGCTGCGCGGGGCCCGGGAGCAAGCCCGGGCCCCACGCGCACCGCTCTCACCAGTGCCGGTGACCCCTCTGGGCCGTGGGCACGTTTACGGCCGCCATGTAGGTCTCCTCGTCGTTGGCCACCTCACGGTTGGTCTCGGTCGCCCCGCACAGCTTCGGCGGAACGCCGGTGACCCCGGTGTTCGGGCACAGGAACAGATCCTGCGCTCTGGTGTCAGACCAGATCGGATAGGCCTTGTCGCTGGCCGTCAGCCAGACGTAGTCGCCGTAGAACTGGCCGCCGGCGGGGCCCTCGAACTGCGTCGGCGCCGGCATCGAGCTCGTCGTGAGGCGGATCTGACCGAAGTGAGTCAGGTCATCGCTCCCCGACAGGCTGAAGTCCGACGAGCCGGTCGTCTCGTCGTCGCCGTACTGGCGGTCGTAGTAATCCACCGCTAGCTTGCCGTCGCGCGTGAACGCGGCCCACTGCCAGTACTGGTCGGTGTGTCGCTGGCCGGGCGACTGCGTGACGAGCGTCTCCGTCCGTGGATCGGCCCCCGTGCCCGTGAACGTCCCGCCTCCGTCGGTCGACACGCTCAACAGGATCTTGTTGGCGCAGGCGCCCGGCGTCTTGACGCCGGTGTAGGTCGGGTTGGCGTCGTCGGCGAACCCCGTCGGCGCGCAACCGTTGGACTCGTTCGAGTCCTTGTTGATGTACGAGCCGAACGTCACCGCGATCACGTCAGGGTTGTGCGGATCGACCGCGCCGGACGGATAGTTCGTGGCGCGGAACACCGACACCGTCGAGGAGCCCTTCTCGGGCACGCACGACTCCCCCGTATCGGCCCCCGCTCCCTGGTAGGTGTCGCAGTCGGGCAGGTCGTAGTACGGGCTGACCTGGACCGGCGCCGAGAAGGTCTGACCGCCGTCGGTCGACTTGGCCAGCAGCACCTGGTAGTTGTTGTTGTTCCCCTTCGTGGGCTGGTTGTTGAAGTTGTTCCAGGCCACGTACAGGCTTCCGTCCGGGCCGATGAACGGATCCGAGAACTGGTTCTCGTTGCACGTCGATAGGGTCGTCGGTTGGCCGAAGCTGTTCGTGCACGTCGGCATGCTCGCGCTGACGAGGACCGGGCTTGAGAACGTTTCGCCATAGTCGCTCGAGTGGACCTCGTAGATGTATGCCGTGCCGTCGGCGGCGAATGCCGTCCACGTCACGTAGATGCGATCTCGGTAAGCGCTCCGCACGTTGTCGTCGATCGCCATCAGGGCCTTGTCCTGGAGTGCCCCGGACGTCCCCTGCGGGTCGAACAGGAACGGCACTGAGTAGCGTCCGGGGAAGTTCCACGACGCGCCACCGTTCTGCGTGGCCCGGAACACCACGAACGTGCTCGACTGATCGGGGTTCGCCGACGCCGCTGTGCCGCGGTTGAACAGCTGGCAGCTCTCGTACGCGTTCCCGCGCGTGTCCCACGCCACCGACGTGTCGCCGCCGGCCTGCCAGTACTCGCGGGCGGACGACGTGCCGTTCGTGAAGCCGTTCGGGATCGTCGTGTCGGCCCACGTCCGGCCGCCGTCCTGCGAGAAATACGAGCCGCAGGTTGCGTCGCCGCGGATGTAGCTGTTGTCGCTGGCCACGAGTTGACGCGGATCGAACGGATCGACGGAGATCGATGGCTCGTTGTTGGCCTGGCCGCGCCCCTGCAGGTCGGGGTCGGTGAGGTTCAGGCAGTTCTGGTTGACCTTGACGTTGTTGCCCAGGTTCGCCGAGCAGTTTCCCTGGTAGGACGGGAAGTAGTTGATCGTCGACCCGCCGCCGGCCGGCGAGGCGTAAGACCTGGGCGGCGTGGACGGAGCGCCGTCCGGTCCGCTTCCGTCGTCGGAGATCGGGGCCGCGACGTGCGCTTGCGCGCCGCTCGACTGGGGGCCGAGCGCGCTGGCGAGCGTCTCCGAGATGATGCGCTTCTGAATCTTGTTCAGATGCGGGTAGTTCATGGTGACGCGCGCGCTCGCATGTGATTGCAGCAACAGGAAGCACGCGGCTCCCACCACACCGATGCAGGCCATCGGCAGCGCCAAGCGGAGCTTTGACGACATGAGACTCCTCTGCAACAAGGCTTGCGGGTTATCGGCGATCCTCGCCGACCTCCAGCTCACGAGCGCGTCCGCCGCCCCACCGGCTCGGACGCGGCCCGGATCTCCCTCCCTCCTTTCAACGCGACTCCATCCCCGGTCCGGCGGAGATCCTATTTCCACGATGCCCCGTCGTGAGGATTTTTTGATCTTTTGCGAGCGTCAGCCGACCTCGCTAAAGTGGCTCCACCAGGTAGCTCGCACGGTAGAGCGAGCGAGATTGGTCAGCTGAGCGCGGGCCGGCGCGCCGGATGACGTGCGGATGCGTTTGCCCCGACTCCGACTGCGACTCAGACCTACGACGCTGGCGCTGCTGGTGATGTTCGCGGCCCCCTGTGCGGCCGTCGCATCGCCCGTGTCTCGGCATGCCGGGACCAAGGTCGTGACCTATCACGGCTACCGGGTCGTGGTGCCGGCGTCGTGGCCCGTGTACGACCTCGCTGCGGACCCGTCGGTGTGCGTGCGCTTCAACCGGCACGCGGTCTACCTGGGCCAGCCGAGCGCCAGCCAGCGGTGCCCGGCCTACGCCGTCGGGCGGACCGAGGCGATTCTCGTGGCTCCGCTGGCGGCGCACCGTGCGGGCGCCGGTGGCGCGCCCGGCCCGGCCCTCCCGCCGCTGAGCGAGCCGAACGCGCAGCCGCGGCAGGGATCGTCAACCCAGCTCGCGGTTCCGCGCGCGGGGGTGGTCGTGACCGCCACCTGGCAGGGCGACCCGTCGGTCGTCGCGCGGGCGCTCGGCGTGCGCTCGCTGCCCGCGGCCGGTGCACGCCCCACGCTCGCCCGGGGTGCGAGCGCTCGCCCGCGGGCAGTTCACCGGGCCGGCGACCAGATTTACACCGGGCTTGGCTTCGACGCCTGCTCGACGCCGAGTGCGTCGACGATGTCGGCCTGGAGTTCCTCGCCCTACCGCGCGCTCGGGATCTACATCGGCGGCGCGAACGAGGCGTGCTCGCAGCCCAATCTGAGCCCCGCGTGGATCGAGCAGGAGTCCGCAGCCGGCTGGACGCTGCTTCCGATCTACGTCGGGCTCCAGGCGCCCAGCAACGGGTGTGGGTGCGCCGGCATCGCCCCCGCACAGGCGTCGACGGAGGGAACCGCCGCGGCCGACGACGCGATCAACCAGGCCGAAGCCGAGGGGATCGGGCCCGGCAATCCGCTCTACGACGACATGGAGGCTTACAACCGGACCAGCACCAACACCCAAGCGGTGCTCGCCTTTCTGTCGGCGTGGACGACCGAACTCCATGCCCATGGCTACCTGTCGGGCGTGTACAGCAGCGCGAACTCCGGGATCAGCGATTTCGTCGCTGCTCAGGGGACCGGCTTCGCCGAGCCCGACGAGATCTGGGTCGCCGAATGGAACGGCGAGCAGAACACGACTAGCGCGTACGTCCCCGCGGGAGACTGGGCGGACCATCAGCGCATCCACCAGTACCAGGGCGGACACAACGCGACCTACGGCGGCGCGACGATCAACATCGACAGCGACTACGTCGATGCCGGCGGCGCGGGCGGCGGCGCCCTGTTCCCGAACGGCACCGTCGTGCAGATCAGCGGCGACTCCAGCTTCTTCGAGATCGCGGGCGGCGCGCCGCTGATCGTGGACGCATGGAACGACGTCGGCGGAGTGCAGCCCTACACGGTGATCACCCAGCAGCAGTTCGACTCGCTCAATCCCGTACCGACCGACGGCACGATGATCCAGACCGATAACGGCGCGGTGTACGTGATCGCCGGCGGAGCGCCGATATACGTCAGCGATCTGGCGCTGTTCGGCACCGTGCAGCCGGTGCTCGTCGACATATGGGACGTCCAGAACGCCGGCAGCCCGGGCTCGGGTCTGAACGCCGCGCCCTCGAACGGGACGTTCCTGGAGACGACGACGGGTATGAACTACCGCGTCGCCGGTGGCGCTCCGATCGGCGTCACGACCTGGAAGCCGTTCGGAGGCCCCCAGCCGTCCGTGACGATCGATCCATGGGACATCTCCAACGTCTCGAACCCCCTCACCCGCCTTGTCTACCGGCCGAGCGTCGGGACGGTGGTCGAGGGCCTCCCGTCACAGGCGTACTGGGAATTCGGTCCGAAGAACCGCTACCTCGTCGCGCCTAGTCCGGGCGCGGTGCGCGTCGACGACCGCGGCCTCGTGCCGTTCTCGGCCATCCCTTGCCGAGTCCCGCGGCTCGGCCACATGACGCTGGCGCAGGTCAAGCTGGCGCTGATCAAGGCGGACTGCCAGCTCGGCAAGGTGCGCGATCGCCCGCTGACGCGGCGCCGGCACACGCTGCGTGTGACCAGGCAGAGTCCGGCCGCGCGGTCGAAGCACGTCGCGTTCTACAGGGTTGGCGTCACGCTCGGCTGAGCGGGCCGCGGGCTCGGCGCGCGGGCGCTCCACTGGACGACGGTCGCTCCCCACGTGAGTCCTCCCCCGAACGCGCACAGCAGCACCAGGTCGTCTGGCTTCAGCCGCCCCTCGGCCTCGGCCACCGACAAGGCGATCGGCAGCGTTGCCGTCGAGGCGTTGGCGAACCGGTCGACGTAATCGACGATGCGGTCGTCGGGGAGCCCGAGGCGCTGGCCGACGGCACGGATGATCCGCGAGTTGGCCTGGTGGTAGACGAACAGCCCGATGTCCTCGGGCCGGCGGTCGCAAGAGGCGAGGGCCTCGGTGGTCACGTCAGACATCGATGCCACCGCCGCCCGGAAGGACTCGTGCCCGTTCATGCGGATCAGGTCGCCGCGGTCGAGCCGGATCAGGTGCGAACCCGAATGATCGGCGCGCAACACGATCGGTCCGATCCGACCACCGGGCTCCTCCGTTCCCGACACGACCGCCGCGCCGGCGCCGTCGGCGAACAGCGGTGCGGTGTCGCGATCGGACAGGTCGAGGAACCGCGACAGGAAGTCCGCGCCTACGACGAGCGCGTGCCGGGCGCGCCCGGACTCGATTTGGCCACACGCCATCGCCATCGCCGACAGCCAGCCGGTGCAGGCCGCGCCGACGTCGAGGGCGCCGACTCGGTCCGCGCCGATCAGGCCCGCTACCAGCGGGGCGGCGTTGGGAGTGATCTCGTCGGCTGTCGAGGTCGCGACGAGCACCAGGTCGAGCTCGTGAGGCTGTATGCCCGCGCGCTCGAGCGCGGCGCGGCCCGCATCGGCGGCGAGCTCGGACAGGCGCTCGCCCGAAGTCGCCCAGGGTCGCTCGCGCGTACCGGTTCGCTTGGCGATCCAGGTCGCGTCGACGTCAAGGTCCGCGGCGATTTGCTCGTTCGTGACCCGCCGCTCCGGGAGCGCCATCGCGACGCTCGCGATCTGCGAGCCCAAGCTCATCGACGCCCGGAGGTCCCTTGTCCGGTCCCGCGCTAGCGGGTCGGCGTCTTCTTCGGCGCGGTCCCGAACACGTGGTCCCAGAACGGCGCGCTCACTCCGTAGCCACGCTCGTGATCCTGGAAGTGATGGCGCATGTGCAGCTCGCGCAACCGCTTGCCGAGCGCCGACTTCGGCCGGTGATGGTGGACGTGATAGTGGAGCATGTCGTAGCCCAGATAGCCGGCGAGGAACGCGGCGCCAAACGGTAGGAACCCCGGGCTGCCGATCACCAGATAGAAGCCGTAGACGAAGATCGCGGCCAGCGGGACGCTAAGCGCCGGCGGCATCACAAGGCGGAGAGGGTCGTTCGGGTGGTCGTGGTGAACGCCGTGGATGATCCAGTGAAGCTGGGCGCCGATGCCCTTGTCGGGCTCGAAGTGGAACACGATCCGGTGCAACCAATACTCGGTCAGCGTCCAGAACAGATAGCCGGCGGGGAGCCAGTAGACGACGGACCAGCCCGCCCCGCGGACGAAGCCCTCGATCAGCAGGATCGCGATCGTCGGGACGAAGATGAGCGGGGGGACGCTCCAGTGGACGCGCGAGAACTTCTCGAACAGCGCGGAGTCGAACATGCGCGGCGATGCGCGCAGCATCTCGCTGCGGCTGAGCCCCTCGAGGTCGTCGGCTCGGCGCGTGGCCATGTTAAACACCATACATCGCTGCCGCGCGGGCGTTACGGAATGCGCTTGCGGAGCGTGATCTCGCGGAGGCGACTCAGTCGCCGAGATGACCGTCGAGCGGCATCGCCAGCACCACGTGGTTGAGCGAAACGGCCAGGAATGGCCGGCGCTCGGGATTGCCACCGTCGAACGGCACGAGTTCGACGTCGGTGAGCGCCACGAACGCACGTTCGGACGAATTCAGGTAGTCGGTCAGCCGGCTGCGGTACCCGTCGCGGGGCAGCCGCAGCATCCCGGTGATCCGGTAGCGGTCGGTCTCAACCACGATTCGCGCGTCGCGATGCTCCATCTGCCTTTCGAAGATACCCAGCATCGCGCGTTCGCGATGCAATGCTTGGACACATGGCCGAGAGCCGGTCCGCCCGCTGGTGGTACGTCCGCCGCGCCCAGAACCGCAAACCCGCCACGTATCGCTGCCCATTGTGCGGCCGCCACCTGCCGGCGCTGAGCGAGCACCTGCTGATGTATCCGGAGGGCGAGTCGTCCGGCCGGCGCCACGCTCACACCGAATGCGTCCTCGCAGCCCGCAAGGCCGGCAAGCTACCCACGCGCGAGGAATGGCTCAAAACCCAGCCCCGCCCCCCGAGCGCCTGGTCGCGCCTGGTGGCGCGGATCAGCCGCCGCGAGCCCAGCTGACGACGCGGAGCCGTGCGGCCGCACCGTGGGAGTGCCGCCCCACGGCTCGCACGAAGAAACGGGGGTCGTCGATGCCCTTCGCCGGCACTCGCGGAAGTGCGTCCACATTTCGATGTGCGGGCACTCAAGCGGCCGGCGAAGGGCACGACGACCCCCAAACCAAACGACTCAACAATCGTGATACAGCGCGAACTCCCACGGATGCGGCCGCATCCGGATCGCGTCCACCTCGTCCTCGCGCTTGTAGCGCACGTACGCCTCGATCAACCCCGGCGTGAACACGTCGCCCTCGTACAGGAACGCGTTGTCCGCCTCGAGCGCGTCAAGCGAGTCCTCCAGAGACGACGGGACGGTGGCGATCTTGGCCAGCGTCTCCTCGGGCAGCTCGTAGATGTCGGCGTCGAGCGGTTCGCCGGGGTCGAGCTCGCGCTTGATCCCGTCCAGGCCCGCCATCATCAAAGCGGAAAAAGCCAGGTACGGGTTCGCCGCCGGGTCGGGCGAGCGGAACTCGATCCGCTTGGACTTGGGCGCCTCGTGGTACATCGGCACGCGCACGCAGGCGCTCCGGTTGCGGGCCGAATACACCAAGTTGACCGGTGCCTCGTAGCCCGGCACGAGCCGGCGGTACGAGTTCGTGGTGGGCGCGCAGAACGCCAGCAACGCCGGCGCGTGCGTGAGCAGCCCCGCGATGTAGTGCTTGGCCAGATCGCTCAGGTGCGCATAGCCGCCCTGCCCGTACATCAGCGGATCGCCGTCCTTCCACAGGGACTGGTGGACGTGCATGCCCGATCCGTTCTCCTGGAAGATTGGCTTCGGCATGAACGTGGCGGTCTTGCCGGCGGCGTGCGCGGTGTTCTTGACGACATACTTGTAGATCATCATCTGGTCGGCCATCCGCAAGAGCGGCTGGAAGCGCATGTCGATCTCGCCCTGGCCGCCCGAGGACACCTCGTGGTGGTGGAACTCGCACCGGATCCCGAGCGCCTCCATCGTCGCCACCATCTCGCTGCGCAGGTTCGCGAGCGAGTCGGCCGGCGGCACCGGGAAGTAGCCCTCCTTCTGGCGCAGCTTGTACGCCAGGTTCGGCTTCGGGCTGATCGCCGTGTTCCAGAAACCCTCGCTGGAGTCGACCTCATAGGACGCCCGATGCTCGACCTGCTCGTAGGAGATGTGGTCGAACACGAAGAACTCGGCCTCGGGGCCGAAGTAGGCCACGTCGGCGATTCCGGTGGCGACCAGGTGCTGCTCGGCCTTGTGGGCGACGAAGCGTGGGTCGCGGGCGTAGGGCTCACCCAGCACCGGATCCGCCACCGAGCAGATCAGCGACAGGGTCGGACGCGTGTAGTAGGGGTCGATGAACGCGGTCGAGGAGTCGGGGATCAGCAGCATGTCCGACTCGTGGATCTCCTGAAAGCCGCGGATCGACGAGCCGTCGAAGCCCAGGCCGGACTCGAAGTCGCTGGCGTCGAGCGCGCCGATCGGCAGCGTCATGTGCTGCCAGGTGCCGGGCAGATCGACGAACTTCAGATCTACCATCTCGACGCTGCGCTCGGCCGCGAAGTCCAGCACCTCGGCGGGGCCGGTGGCGCCGGCGGCCATCGCCGTCTGATCGCGCTCTGTGGTGGCCACGGTTTCCTCCTTAGAGTCTTGGTAGGCGCGAGCCTATCCAGGGTTTCATAGTCGTTCCTGGGCCGCGAGGATCTGCGCGGCCTTGAGTCCCAGGCTGAGACGCTCCCGACCGTCGGACTCATACGGCGAGAGCCCCGACACCTCGTGCACGCGCGAGAGCCGGTAGCCGACGGTGTGGCGGTGGAGCCCCATCACCTCGGCCGTCTCGGTGGTCGAGCCGTGGTGCGCGAGGAATGTCCCCAGCGTCACCAGCAACTCGGTGTCGTGCTCGGCGTCGTACGCGAGCAACGGGGTGATCGTCCGCGCGCGCAGTTGCTCGAGCTCCTCGGGGTCCCGCAAGAGCACCCCGATCAGCAGGCGGTAGGTCTCCTCCTGGCCGGCGAGCGCCGCCTCCGGGGCGAGCGCGAGCTCGGTCAGCAACATCGCCTCGCGCACCGCTTCGCCGAGCAGCGACGGCTCCCGGCGCGCTGCCGAGACCCCGCAAGCCTCGAACCCCGCGCCCTGCAGCCGGCCGGCGAGTCCCGCGGCATCCCGTTCGGGAGCCGGCTCACCCGCGAGCGGCACGAGCCCGACCACCCGCCCCGGCGAAAGTTCGGCGATCATCGCCCCCGAGATCTCGTCCAGGCTCGGACGCTGTTCGCCGGTGGCGCGGGCGCAGACCGCGATCGCGCCCGCGGCCAGGTCCACGCCGAGCCGGCGGCCGTCGGCGACGAGCGCCGCCTCATCGCCAGGAGGCCCTCCGACGAGCGCCCGGAGCAGGGCGACGCGCAGGTGGTCCTCGCCCTGGCGACCGTCGCCCATCAGCGTCGTGACGGCGGCCGCGGCGGCCGCCGCCTCGAGCCAGGCAGGGTCGACCGCCGCGCCCCCAGACCCATTGGTCTGAATTGTCGCCACGATCCCGACTACGTCGCTCCCGATCCGGATCGGCACCGAGTGCGCGACCGCCTCGGGTTCGCCGACTGGGGCGCCCGCCACGGCCGACACCGCGTACTGCACCAACTCGCCGACGACCGCGTCGGGGATCGAGTCCGCGGGCCAGACGACCGGCGCCCCGAGCGACGGCAGCACGATCACGACCGGGCACGCGAGCGCGTCGGATGCGGAGCACGCGACGCGCTCGAGGCCGTTGTCGCCGGCGACGGCCCGCGAGACGATCGCCAGGGGCGTGGGTTGGGAGGCGCTCAGGAGCGCCTCCCAACCCGATAGCCCGCTGGTGTCATGCGGTCGTCGGCGTGGCCGCCCCGGCACCGGCGGGGACGGCGCCCGGGATGCCGTTGGGGTACCCGAGCGACGGGACGTCGGACGGGTAGACCTCGTGACCGTGCTCGGCGACGTCGCCGAGCTCCATGTTCGCCTCGGACATCCTCAGCGGAATGAACAGCCCTACCAGCTTGAGCAGGATGAACGTGATCACTGCGGTCCAGCAGATCACGAACAGCGCCGCGAAGAACTGCCACTTCAGCAGCGTCGCGTTGCCGTGCACGAGGCCGGCGACCCCGCCGCTCGCGATCAGGCCGTGCTTGCTGGTCTTGTAGAACAGCGCCATCTGCGGGTCGGCGAAGACACCGACGAGCAGGCCGCCGGCCAGGCCGGCGACTCCGTGGGTGTAGATCACGCCGAGCGTGTCGTCGACGTTGCGGAAGGGCCGCAGGCGGCTCATGTAGTTGAGCGCGAAGTACACGATCGTCGAGGCGATGACCCCCAGTGCGATCGCGCCCCAGCCGTTGACGTAGCCCGCCGCCGGCGTGATCGCGACCAGTCCGACGATCATTCCGTTGACCGTGCCGATCATCGACGGCTTGCGGCCGGTCAGGTAGTCCCACGCGATCCAGACCAGCATCGCGACCGCGGTGCACAGGTTGGTGTTGAGCACCGCAGCCGCGGCCGACATGTTCGACGCGTAGGGGTCGCCGCCGTTGAACCCGTTCCAGCCGAGCCACAGAAGTCCGGCTCCGACCGCGACCATCGCGACGTTGTTCGGCGCGTCGATCTCGCGGTCGCGTTGCAATCGTGGCCCGATCACCCAGGCCGCGACGAATCCGGCCACTCCGGCGGAGAGGTGGATCACGTAGCCGCCGGAGAAGTCGACTGCGCCGTGCTGGGCGAAGAAGCCGCCGCCCCACAGCAGGAACGCGTCAACCGCGTAGACGAACGTGATCCACAGCACGCAGAACGGGAGCCACGCCTTGAAGTTCACGCGCCCGAGCACTGACCCGAGGGCCAGGATCGGCGTGATCGCCGCGAACACGAACTGGAAGTAGACGAGCGCGGATTGCGGGAAGGCATCGCTCCCGATCAGCGGGATGTTGGCCTGGTGCTGTAGCTCTGTGTGCGACAGCACGGGCCCGGGTTTCCCGATGAAGTTCCCGAAGAAGCCGCTGTGCGACAGCCCGTGGAACGGGGAACCGAAGCCCATCTTGAACGCCCACAGCACCCAGACGACGAGCACTACCGCGAACGTTGCGAAGGTCAGCATCATGCTGTTGATCGACCAGCGCTTCTGCATCACGCCGCCATAGAGGACGGCGAGGCCAGGCACGCTCATCAAGCCGACCAGGGTCGCGGCGGTTATCTGCCACGACGTGTCTCCTGAGTTGAGCCAACTCGGTGCTTCAAGTGGCAACTGGATCTCCTTGTCCTTGAGTACGCCCCAGGGCAAGGCCTGGCGACGCCAAATTTGCGAGTCCAGTGTGTTCTTCGCCCGCAGGGGCTTCTATGTCCTCAGGTCCAGCAAACCGTGGGGGCCTCTGGACATTGGGATAAGCGAACCCCGCAACCAGCGGGTTTGCGGGGATTCAGCGGGTGATATTGGGCCGCTTCGCGGCGTCCATGGGGCCGGGCGGCCGGGCATCCGTGCCCGGTCGACGGGGTCGCGACCACCCCGCGCGGCATGGAGGCCGCGCGGAACCGGCCCCACGGATGCCGAGCGGAGCGAGGCCCCTAAGACGAGCCGACCGGCAGCCCGGCCTTGCGGCACTCGGCCGTGATCACCTTGGCCGCCTGTGCCGTGAACGCGCCCGGCGCTTGTGCCGATCCGCACGTCGACCGCGCCGCGGCGCCGCACTGATGTACCTGCTGCGCACCGGTGACCGCGGGGATCGTCGCGTAGATGCAGCCGGCCTTCGAACTCGGGCCTGAGGTGGCGAACGAGATCACGAGCACGAGCGCCAGCGCGACGACCGCGCCGAGGACGCCGCCGACCATCCAGACCTCGCGCCGGGTGAGGCGGCGGCGGTCGCGGAGCGACTCAGTGTGTCCAGGGGGAATGATCAGCACGGTGCGGAGTCTAGGCACCGCGTGTGCCACGATCGACGGGTCCGTTGCTCGTTTTCGCCCTCCACTTCTTCCACCATCATGTCGCCAGCGCCGCCCAGATCGACTACTTCGCGTTGGCGCTCGGGGCGTTTGCAAGCTGGGTCGGCTTACCGGGGCCGGGCGAGCCGCTCCTGATCGCGGCGGCGATTGTCGCCGCCAAGCACAAACTCGACATCACCCCGGTCCTGATCTGGGCGTTCGTCGGGGCCGTGACAGGCGGGATCGTCGGCTGGTGGGTCGGGCTGGTGGCGGGACGGACCGTGATGACCGCGCCGGGTCCGCTGCGGCGTCTGCGCCTGCGCGCCGTCGAGCGCGGTGAGGAGGTGTTCGATCGCCTTACGGTGGTCGCGATCCTGCTCGCGCCCTCGTGGGTGGCTGGGATCCATCGCGTCGGAGCGGTCATCTACAACGTGACCAACCTCGTGAGCGCGGCGGCGTGGGCGGTCGGGATCGGCTTGGCGTCGTACTACATCGGACCGCCGGTGCTCGACGTCATCTCCGACGTCGGCTGGGTCACCGGGATCGGGTTGGTCGTGCTCGTGCTCGTCGGGGTCGGGTTCGAGGTCGGGCGCCGGCGCCGGCGCAGCCAGCCTCGGTGAGCTGCGCTAAACGGACGGAAGTTTTTGAGGGTTTGACCCTCAAAAACTTCCGGCTAAAGGTTCGTGCCGGCGAACGAGATCTCGTGTGGCGCCACGATCGGTGTGCCCACGTCGAGTTGGATCGACTCGTGAGGCACCAGCGGGATGTCGCGCGGAGACTTCTTCCACGGCTTGTCGTTGACGTACGCGGTGACCTTGCCCTTGTCGCCGGCCACCTGCGTCCCGCTCAGCGGCTGGTTCCACTCGTCGAAGAAGTTGCCCAGCGTGTAGACCCGAGCGCTCGGCGACTCGATGTGGATGACGCCGTCGCTGGCGTGGGTGTGGAGCCAGTAGTAACACTGCTGCGCTCCGTAGAAGGGGCCGTTGGGCGTCTGCTCGGCCACCGGCCCGACCATCCCGATCGCCGCGGGGAGCGCGCGGGGCTGGCCGCTGATGTAGACCTGAAGGTGCGTGTGGATGTGGTAGGCGAGTTGCTCGATCGGGGCGCACTGCACCCCGTCGACGGTGGAGCCCTGAGACGTGGTTCCCGCCGGCGCGAGGTCGGGGCCCTGCTCGAGCGGAATCCCCTCGGGGCCGAGCGCGGTCTCGCCGGCGGTCGTGGAGGTCGCTGCCGTCATCGAGGCCGTCGTGGTCGACGACGCCGTCGAGCTGGTCGTTGCGGAGGCCGGCGCCTGACTGCTCGTGCTCGCGGTGCTGCTGCCCCCGCACGCCGCGAGCAGCGGCGCCGACGCAAGCGACAACAGAATCAAGACGCGCCGCGCGTTCATCTACGACGCAATGTAGCAGATCGGTCCGCGGGCCCCCCGCCGCGGTCCACGGTGATAACTTGCGGCGCGTGTCCGAGTCTGCGCCCGCCGCCGACCTGCCGATGACGACGGCAATCGAGCTGCCGGGGATGACGATCCGCGAGAACCTCGGCGTCTGCTACGGGCTCGTGGTCAGGAGCATGGGCTTCACCGGTGGCGTGGCCGCCTCGTTCAAGGGACTGCGCCGGGGTGAGATCCCCGAGTACACGCAGCTGCTCGAGGACTCCAGACGCCACGCGATCGACCGGATGTCCGACAACGCTCGCCTGCTCGGCGCCGACGCGATTGTCGCGGTCCGCTTTGACTCATCCGAGATCGGAAACCAGTTCACGGAGATCGTCGCGTACGGAACGGCCGTCAAGGTCGTCCGCACCTCCTAACCCCGGCCATGTTGCTGGGCGACGCCGATCGCGAACAGCTCTACGAGACGCTCAAGCGCCACGCCGCCGAAGGGCGGCTCGACATCGCCGAGCTCGAGCGCCGAGTGGCGCTGGTCGCGAATGCGCAGACGCGCGAGGCCGCCGCGGAGGCAGTGTCTGACCTGCCGGCGCTCGGCGGCGTGAGTGAGCCCGCCCGCCGACCCCGCCGGGGCCGCGGCCACGGCGAGGTCGACAAGCCGGCTGCTGATTGGCAGCCCACCAGCGAACGGTTCCGGGACCCGCGGACGCGCCGGGTGCTACGCGTGTGGGTGGATCCCGCCGGCGAGCGCCACTACGTAGCGGAATGAGGCCTTCCGCGCGTTAGCGCGTCGCCTTCTTGATTTCGCTGCGCGCCTTGCCGACGGCGTTCTTGGCCTTGCCCTTCATCTGCTCGCCGGCGCCCTCGGCCTCGGTGCTCCGGTCGCCGGTGGCGGCTCCGGCGGCCCTCTTCAAGCGGCCCTTGACCTCTTCGGTCTTGCCTTCCGCTCGTTGCGTGCGATCTCCCATTCGTACTCCCTTTCTCCGGGGTCTCTTCAGCGAGGCCTACCCCGATTCGCCGGCGCCGACGCGCGCGAGCGACGTACGACCGCGGACAAGACCCGCGGCCAGTGCTCGGCGAGCGCCTCGTGGCTCATGAACAGCCCGAGGTGTCCGCCGCGGGTCGTGTGCCGGGTGACCAAGTCCGCGGGCGTTGAGGCGTGCTCGGCGAGGGTGAACACCTGAGCGGGCGGGGTGATGTGGTCGGTGGCGCCCGCCAGCAGGTTGAGCGGCATGTCGATGCGCCCGAGATCGACCTTCTCGCCGCCGACCTCGAGCGATCCCGAGATCAGCGCGTTGTCGCTGAACAGGTTGCGGACGATCCACAGGTAGAACTGACCGGGCACGTCCTGCGTGTGCTTGAACCAGTCCTCGAACTCGCGGTAGCGCGCGACGTGGGCGGGGTCGTCGAGGTTGAGCAGCAGGTCGATCTGGCGCGAGACCTCGGCGCCCGGCTGGATCATGATGAACCCCGTGAGCATGTGCCGGCCGCTGAGGATGCCCTCGCCCGATGCGACCAGGGCCTCGTAGAACCGCAGGTTGCCGTCGGGCGCGACGCGCCGCATGACCTCGTGGATGACCGGCTCGCCGGCGTGGAAGTCGATCGGCGCACCCGCGATCGTGAGCGTGTTGACCCGCTCGGGGTGGAGCGCGGCGTAGATCGTCGCGAGCCACCCTCCCTGGCAGTCGCCGATCAGGTTGACGCGTCCCCCGCAATGCTCGACCGCGCGATCGACGACGTCGACGTAGTCCTCGACCGTCGCGTCCGCGGTCTCCGCGGTCGCGCCGACCCAGTCGAGGGACAGGGCGCGCTCGAGGCCCGCGGCGACGATCGTACGCATCTGGCTCTGCTCAGGCGAGTAATCGACGATGCACGAGTCGTGGCCGGCCTGCGGCGGCAACACCAGCGTCGGCACCACCCGGCGCTTGGAGACAGAGAAGTCGCGAAGCCGCGCCAGCTCGTGCTCAAACACGATCCCGTGCGGCGTCGCCCAGGACGGCGCACGTCGTTCCGCGGTCAGCGCGACCCAGCGGGGGACGTCGAACGCCGCCGGACCGCGCTCGAACGCGGCGCTCCAGCATTTTCCGAGTCCGTCGACGGCCGCCGCGCCGGCGTCGAGCCAGCTGTCCAGTAGACCCGATGCCATGCTTGGCGCGGGAACCGGGGGGCATTGCGGCACAACGGTCATTTTCGACCTCCTTGCGAAGAAACTGCGAAGTACCAGAGAAATACCGTTAAACGGTGAAGCACCGGCGGTAAACCCACCGGTGCTTCTGAATAACGTCTGTTAGCGAACGCTACTAACGAACGCCGACGGATGTCTTACTTGAGGAAGCTGCGCGCCGTCGTCGTGTAGGAGCTGGCGAGCTCCTTCGAGACGTCGGCCTGAGCCTCGATGAGGCTCTTGAGCCACTCCTGCTGCGTGAGGCCCGCGAGCTTCAGCTGGAGCTCGACGGTCCGGTCGACGGCCTTCTCGTAGGAGTCGAGGTACAGGTTGCCGGCCTTGCGGGCGGCGGTCCAAACCTGCTCGCTCGAGTCCTTGACCTGCTCGAACGCCGTGTCGAACGTCGGGATGCCGGTCTTGGCGGATGCGGTGGTTGCCATGAGTTGATGTCTCCTGAGTCTTCGGGTTCTGTGTGCGTGCTTGCAGGTTAGCACAGATCTGGCAAGCGCGCAAGCAGATCTTGTGCTTGCGACTTAGCAGGCGTCCTGCAAGCAGCTAGCAACAGATACGCCGGTCGCGGCGAACGGTTACGTCCCCGCGTCAGCGGCCGGAGCGTAGGCTGCGGCCGCTGCCCGTTTCCAACCACCGAGGAGCTCACCGTGACTGACCACGTCTATTCCGTCAGCGAGATCGTCGGGTCGTCGCCTGAAAGCGTCGACGATGCGATCCGGAACGCGCTCGACCGCGCGCGCAAGACGCTCCGCCACTTGGACTGGTTCGAGGTGACGGAGATCCGCGGACACCTCAAGGACGACGGCGCGATCGACTACTACCAGGTGGCGCTGAAGCTCGGGTTCCGGCTCGAGAGATGACCCCGGGCGGCGAGTGCCCGCGACTCTACTAGGCGGTCGAGATCGCGACCTCGCGCGCGGCCGGCGCGAGGTGGACGACGCGCAGCAGGTCGAGCTGCGTGTCGTAGATCGCGAGCGTCCCCCGGAGCAGCGACGAGGCGGCGACGAAGTCGTGGCCGGCGTCGAGTTCGAACGATCCGTAGGGCGCCGTGGCTCGCGTGACGACCCGCCCGGTGGCGGCGTCGACCTTCTCGATCACGCCACCGTAGCCGCTGGTCAGGTAGGCGAAGCGGCCGTCGAACGCGACGTGCTGCGGTCCGGCGCCGACCGCCACGCGAAACAGGAGCCGCCGGTCGAGCGGGTTGAAGACCGCCACGTCGGGACCGTCGGCTGACGTGACCCACACCTGGTTGCCCTGCGCGGCGAACGAAACGTCGTGAATGGGGAAGCCGGGATCGAACTCTCCGATCACGCGCGGGTGGGCCTCGTCAGCCGTGCTGAGGATCACGATTGTGTGCGCCGATTCGCCGAGCGCGACCCAGGCAAGCTCATGCGCCGCGTCGAAGCCCAGATGATGCGCGCTCGCGCCGACCTCGATCGTGCTGGTCACGCGTGCGTCGGCGAGCGAGATCACGGTGACGGTTCCGCGCGCGTCGTCGGTCACGTATGCGTACGCGCCGCCGGGAGCGATCTCGGCGATGTGCGGAGCCACGAAGCCCCCGATCACCCCCCGTCGATGGAGGGTCTCGCGATCGAGCACCGTCACCTTCCCCGCCGTCGCGCTGGTCACGACGACGCTCGAGCACGCGCCGCTGTCGGCGGCGACGTCCTCGGGATCGGGCGGCATCGCCAACCGCCGGACCACGCGCCCGCTCGGGAGGTCGACGACCAGCACGCGGTTCTGCTGCTCGTCTGTGACGAGCGCCTGGACAGGCGGGGTGGCGGCGGGAGCGTGCCGGACAGCCGGCGTGCCGACGGCCGCGACCTTCGCGACGGTCGCGGTGCGCGATTGGTCCTGCGACCCGTGGTGCGACCCCCCGCCGCATCCCGCCGCCAGCGCCCCCAGGATCACCAAGGCGAACGCGGACCCTCGAGTCATCCCGCCGAGCCCTGTGCCGTGCAGCACCACCCGTCGAGCTGCGGGAAGGCGCGCGCCGCGCCGCCGCTGGAGAACTGCTCGGAGATCCGGGAAACGGCGTCGATCCGGGGAGCCCCGGTCACGTGGACGAACACCCATTGGTTCGCGGCCGGCCAGGTGACGAGCAGCCAACGGCCGTCGGGCGACCAGCTGACCGCTGTGACACCGAGGCCGGCGAGCGCCTGCCGCAACGAGCCCCCTTTCCCGACGACGACCTCGCGGCCGCCGAGTACGAGCGCGAGCGAACGGCCATCGGGTGACAGCGCGCCGTCGCTCGCGGCGGCAGGGAGCATCATTGTCGAGGTCACCGCGCCGCCGGCCGCGTACGTTCTTGCCTGCCGACGGGAAAGCACGAGCAGGCGCCCGCCATTGTCGGACCACATCAGCTCGAAGGGCCTGGGTCCGGGCGCGGTCGACCAGACGATGCGACCGGTATCGCCGTTGCGCACAACCACCCGGCCGCGCGCGGTCACGTACGCCAACTCGTACGGGCCGCCGGCGCCCCCCGGCCGCCACGCCGGCGCGACATGCGCGACCCCGGTTGCGAGCAGCCGATCACCGGTCCCGTCGCCGGCGAGCACCCGGAGTGTGCCCGCCGACAGGTACGCCACCCGGTAGCCGCTCGGCGAGTACCAGCTCGGATCGCTGACCGCCGGCCGCGCCAGCGCCCAGCGAACCGTGCCGTGTGAGTCGACTGCGGCGAGCCGGTCCCCCGATGCGACCACCACGAACAGGCCGTGTGGCGACCAGCTCGCCTGCGACCAGGGACCGAGGCGCCGCGTCGAGCCGTCGGCGGCCGCGGTCCACGTTCCACCCGGCCCGGAGACGAGGATTCGGCCCGACGAGGGGAGCGAGAACAGCGCGGGCGCCGCGTGCTGCTCGCCCAGCGTCCGGGTGATGAAGCGTCCCACCGAGGCGCCGGCAGGCGACAGCGCGAGTGCGGCGATGATCACCCCGGCCGCCGGCGCGACTGCCAGCCGCCACCGCGGGCGGCGCCGCGCCGCCACCTGCTCGCGCTCGAGGTAGGCCGAGCGCACGACCTCCCAGGCGCGGCTCTCGGCCCCGGTCTCGTCGGGCGCGCGGAACTCACGCAGCTGCTTGTTTGGGCCGGCGCTCACCTGTCCAGCTCCTTGAGCCGGATCTCCAGCGTGTCGAGCCCGCGGCGTAGCCGCGAGTTGACCGTGCCGCGCGGCAAGTCGAGTGCGCGCGCGATCTCGCCCGGGCTGTACTCGAGCAGGTAGCGGAGCACGATCACCGCCCGATGCTCGGGCGACAGCGACGCCAAGGCGGCGAGCACCTCCTGCGAGTAGCGGCCGAGCTGGAGCTCAGGCGGGGAGGAGGGGTCAGCACCCTCGTTGGTCGTCTCCCGTCGCGCCGACCGCGCCCGCGCCCAGTCGATCGCGCGGTTGGCGACGATCGCGCCCAGCCACGGACCGAACCGGCGCCGGCGGTCGAACCGATCAAGTCGGCGGATCGCAGCGAGGAACGCCTCCTGCGCGATGTCCTCGGCCGCAGCATGGTCGTGGACGATCAGGAACGCGGCGCGGTACGCCCGCGGCCAGAAGCGGCGAAACAGCGCCTCGACGTCAGCCTCGGACCCGGCCAGCGCGCCCCGGATCAGTGACTGCTCGGACCGCGGCGGGCGGGCGCGCCGGCGCCCGAGCTCGCCGGTGACCGCGAGGCTGTCCGCCACCGCCGGCACCGTTTCACCCAAGCTGGACACGATCGACGGACATCGTCTCCCTTACGGATCGGACTGCGCAAGAGGTCCCTCCCAGCGGGTCTCACCGTCTTCGGCGACGTCGGTGGCGGTGAGGCCGAGATGGGTAGCGACGCCCATCGACGCCGCGTGCGCAGCATGGATGTGGGCGGTGACGGTGTCGATCCCCTTGGCCCGCAGCCACTCGACCATCGCGGCGGCGGCCTCGGTGGCGTACCCGCTGCGCTGGTGGGCGGCGCCGATCACCCAGGCGAGCTCGGCCGTCCGGCCGCTGTCCCAGTTGGTGAGCGTTGCCTGCACGGTGCCGACCGCGACCCCGGTCTCGCGTTCGCGGGCGATCCAGTTCAGCCATCCCTCGCGACCGTCCGGCGAATGGCCGACCGCCTGCCGCATGTACCGCGCCCGGAGCTGCTCGAGCGAGGGAGGCCTGCCGCCCATGTGCTCGTACAGCGCCGGCGCGCTCAGCACCTCGACCATCTCGCCGGCATGCTCGACCCGCAGCGGCTCGAGCGTCAGGCGCGCCGTTTCGATCGGCTCGGCAGCCGGCGTGTCCACGTCAGGAACCCTATCCCGGTCCTGAACCGCTGGAGCCGCGCACAACGGGTAGCCGCAACCATGACCTCGTCCCCCTAGATAGAACGTTCTACTCGTGATACGGTCCGGCGTGCCCCGATGCCGACCGCCACCGACACGGCCGCGCGCGATCGGATCCCGACCCGCGAGCGCATCATCTACGCGAGCGCCGAGCTGTTCCGCCGGCAGGGCTACGCCGGCACCGGCCTTAAGCAGATCGCGACCGACGCCGGGGCGCCGTTCGGCTCGCTGTACCACTTCTTTCCCGGTGGCAAGGAGCAACTCGCCGATGAGGTGCTGCGGATCGGCGGCAGCTTCTTCCTCGCGCTGTACGAGGCGATTGCCGGCGCCGCCCCGGATCTCGTCACCGCTGTGCGTGACTTCTTCGCGGGCGCCGGCGAGACGCTCGAGGCGACCGGCTATGCGGACGCGTGCCCGATCGCGACGGTCGCCGGGGAGATCGCGAGTACGCATGAGGTATTGCGCATCGCGAGCGCGGACGTGTTCGAGTCCTGGCTGGCAGCGCTTGCGCAGGATGCGATCGAGGCGGGCGTCCCCGCCGGGCGCGCCCGCCCGCTCGCCCTCAGCGTGCTCGCCCTGCTCGAGGGCGCGTTCCTGCTCAGCCGCTCGACGCGGAGCCTCGAGCCGATGAATGCAGCCTCAGAGGCAGCGGTCGCGATGGTCGCGGCGGCGCTGCCAGAGCCCACGACCCCGGAGGTCAGCCCATGATCCACAAGCCCAGCCTGATCGCCGGCGCCGGCGCGGCGATCGCCGCCCGCGCGCTGCTGCCACACGTGGCGCTGTTCAAGTTGCGCCGCGACGTGCGCCGGCTTAACGCCGGCGACCTCGAGCCGGTGCTCGCCGGCTACGCGGACGACGCGGTCCTGCACTTCAACGAAGGCCCGCACCGGTGGTCGGGCGACCACCGCGGTAAGCCGGCGATCGAGCGCTTCCTGCGCGAGTTCGCCGGCGCCGGGCTCAAGGGCGAGATCCGCGAGTTGTGGATCGCCGGTCCTCCGTGGGCGCTGACGCTGATCGCGCGGTTCGACGATCGCGCCGTCGGCCCCGACGGCGAGGAGATCTACGCCAACCGGGTCGTGATCGTCGCGCGGACCCGGTGGGGCAAGATCGTCGAGCACGAGGACTTCTACTTCGACACGGCGCGGATCGCCGCGTTCGACGAGAAGCTCCGGGCGCTCGGGATCGGACCCGTGGCACAGGAGCGTCCGGCGGGCGCCGTGGCTTAGCCCATCACGGCCCGATAACCGCTTGCGCCTGGGTCGTGTGCGCGACGAGGCGACCCTCGTTGTCGCGCAGTTCGGTCTCGACCACGATCACCGACTTGCCGACCCGAAGCGGCCGGGAGGTCGCGGTCACGTGCCCGTCGCGAACCCCGCGCAGGAAGTTCGTCGACGAGGAGATCGTCGCCGTACCCGCGCCGGCGGGCAGGTTGAGGAACGCACACGTCCCTCCCATGTTGTCCGCGAGCGACATCAGCGCGCCGCCGTTGAGCACGCCGCCCGATGTAGACAGCTCCGCACGCCACGCGAGCCTCCCGATCACCTCCTCGGGGCGTGCCGATACCACCTCGATCCCGAGGGTGGCGATGAACGGCACGGCCGCCAGCAGCTCGGTCAGCGCCTGGTCGGGCCGTGGTCCACCGGACTCCATGCCCTCACTCTATGTTCCAGCCGAAGTACACCTCGGCGCGGCACAGCTTGTCCCCTCTGAACGTCAGCACCTCGGTGTTACGTCCGGTGTGGCCGTCGGCGTGCTCGACCTGGTAGGTGACGATCACCTCCTCGCCGGATCGAACGAGACGCACGAACTCGAACTGCTGTCCAGTGCCGGCGCCAGGCCAGCAGCGCTCGAAGTAGCCGGCGCGGTCGAGCCCGACGTCGACCGGGCTCGAGAACGAGAAGTCGTCGCTCAGAATCCCGTCGATCGCCATGCGGTCTCCTGACGCGAACGCGCGGTAAACGTCGCGGGCGCGCTCGAGCAGATCATCGGTGGGCATGGAAGACACTCCTCTCGGTGGCTTTGCCCGGTCACAAATAGACCCCCGACCGGGAGTTAAGTCATCGATGCGCGCCCGGGAGGCTGAGCTCCTTGGAGTACTGCCAGAGCGCCTTATCGAGCGTCCGGATGCTCACCCCGGCGCCACTCGCGATCTCCCGGCAGGCGCGGAGGTACTCGAACCAGAAGCTCGCGGGGTATTGCGAGCGGGGCTTGACGCCGAGCGACTCGAGCGCGCGGACGTCGAGGATCGGGTAGTCGTCGGGGAATGCGAAGTAGAGGAGGGTCGATGCCGTCGGCACCCCGACCCCCTCGAGTTCGAGCAGCGCGGCGATCCGACTCGCCTCATCGGTGGCCGCGAGTGCCCGCCCGGTGGCGGCCACGACCGCGGCTTCGCTGTTGGCGGAGACCTTGGGGCGGCTACGGACGGTCTTCCAGGCGCACACCTGGATGAACTCCTCGCGCGTGTAGTAGCCCCGGGCGCGCGCAGCCGCTCCGACCGCGAGATGCGACGGGTCATCAGCGCCCGGGAAACGGGCGGCGAGCGCCTCGATCTCGGCCGCTGGGAACCGAAGCGCGAAGTTCAGCGCCGGTTGCCGCCGCCGAACAGCTGGAGGAAGAACAGGAAGACGTTGAAGATGTCGAGGAAGATTCCGGCCGCGATCGGAACGGCCGCGTAGTTGTTCGCGCGGCGCAGCCGGTTGAAGTCGATGATCGTGAACCCGCCGAAGATCACGAGCCCGAGGACGCAGTAGATGATGTTCGAGTTCGGGATCGAGACGAAGATCGTCACGAGCCCGAACACGATCAGCGCGAGCAACGCCCAGAACAGGATCCGGGCGAACGCCGACAGGTCGCGACGCGTGGCGTAGCCGAACGCGCCACAGCCGGCGACGAACCCGCCCGTCGCGCCGGCGGCCTGCCACAGCGCCGCGGGATCGGCGTGCGCGTAGTAGGCGATGATCGGTGCGACGGCGAGCCCGAGCAGCAGGCCGAGACCGAAGAGGAGCGCGATCGCGACCTGCTCGCGGCCGCGTGAGTTCGCGATATTCAGGCCGAAGACGCAGGCGAACGCGCCGATAAAGAACAGGATCCCGGCCCCACCAGTGAGGTTCCGTCCGATGTATGCGCCGAGCGCGGCGAACCCGGTGGTGAGTGCGACCAGGCCCATGACCTGGCCGAAGACCGCTCGCGTCTGATCGCGCGTGAGCGCTGCGCCGTAGGCAGGTTGGTCATAGGTAGACATTCTTGGGCCGCTCCTTGGTGCTTAGTAGTCCCGAACCACCGCCGCACAAGGTAGACGATGGGCCCGGCGGAGCCGGAAACATTTACGCCACGGCAACACTTAAGTTTCGATGGCGTCACACCTTGACTAGTCATAGTAAGGGTAGTATTGTCATGACCATGGCAAATCGAGGAGCCCCGAAGCGCTCGTCGCTCGGGCTGATCGTGCTCTGGCAGCTGTTCGAAGGGCCGATGCACGTGTACCGGATGCAGAAGATGTTCGAGACGCAGGGGAAGGACCGCGTGGTCAACCTGCGGTCGCGCGCGAGCCTGTACCAGACGATCGAGCGCCTGGAGCGCTACGAGCTCGTCGAGGTGTACGAGACCCGGCGGGCGGAGGGCTACCCCGATCGCATCGTCTACGCGATCACTGACACGGGTCGCGAGGTCGCGCGCCAGTGGCTCCGCGAGATGCTGCGCAACACCGAGGGCGAGTACCCCGAGTTCATCGCGGCAGTGTCGATCCTGTTCGGGCTCCCGCCCGACGAGGCGCAAGCGGAGCTCGAGTTGCGCGCGGAGAAGCTGGAGGCTGCGCTTGCCGGCACCGAGCGCTCGCTGGCGAACGCGCCGGCGGCGCTGCCGCGTCTGTTTCTGCTCGAAGAGGAGTACCGCAGGACGCTGCTCGAGGCCGAGCTTTCCTGGCTCCGGGGCGTGATCGATGACCTGCGCGAAGGACGGCTGACCTGGAGTGAGGAGTGGCTGCGCGAGCTCGCCGACAAGTTCCTCCCCGGCGACGATCAACAACACGAGGAGGACACCTAGATGACCGCGATGATCGAGGCGCGAGGCCTCACGAAGCGTTTCGGCAAGACCACCGCGCTGAACGGGCTCGACCTGGTCGCGGATCAGGGCCAGGTCGTCGCCGTGCTCGGCCCGAATGGCGCCGGCAAGACGACGTTCGTCCGCACCGTGGCGACGCTACTGCGCGCCGATACGGGGACGCTGCTGGTCGCCGGCCACGACGCCCGCAAGGATCCGGGCGCGGTCCGGCGGGTGATCGGGCTCGCGGGGCAGTTCGCCGCGATCGAGCCGGCGATGACCGGGCGCGAGAACCTCGAGATGGTCGCGCGGCTGTTCGGGCAGAGCCGCCGCGCGGCGAAAGCGAGCGCCGACGCCGTGCTCGAGCAACTCGGGCTGGCGGAGGACGGCGACCGGCTGGCCCGCACCTACTCGGGCGGCATGCGCCGCCGGCTGGATCTGGGCGCGAGCCTCGTCGGAGCGCCTCGGCTGCTGCTGCTCGACGAGCCGACCACGGGACTTGACCCGCGCAGCCGGATCGAGCTTTGGGAGGCGATCCGCGCGTTGGTCGGGGCCGGCACCGACGTGCTGCTGACCACCCAATACCTCGACGAGGCCGACCACCTCGCGAGCCAGGTCGTGATCATCGACCACGGCAAGTCGGTGGCGACCGGCAGTCCCGACGAGCTCAAGCGCCGGATCGGCGGCGACATCGTCGAGCTCCACGTCCGCCGCGCCGGCGATCTCCCCCGGGTCGCCGACATGCTCGACCGGCTCGGCCACGGGGACTTGCAAATCGACGCGTCGACCCGGCGGATGAGCGTGCGCGTCGACTCAGGCGGCGAGGGACTGATGACCGCGCTGCGGTCGCTGCAGGACTCGAGCGTCGAGCTCGAGGACATCGCAATGCGCCAGCCGAACCTCGACGAGGTGTTCCTGTCGTTGACCGGCCGGCCGACCGACCACAGCGGCTCGATGGCGGCCACGGCCGCCTAGCAAACACCGAAAGGAAAAATCAAAAAATGACTACAGCCGTCGCCCACGGCACCGACGGGAGGACGGGGCTCGCCAAGAGCACCGCGACCGTCACCCGCCGTGCGCTCCTGCGTTACATCCGCACACCGCAGCTGATCGTGCTCGCCACGGTCCAGATGTCGCTGTTCTTCCTGATCTACCGGTACATGTTCGGCGGCGCGATTCACATCGCCGGGATGTCGTACGTCGACTATCTCGTTCCCGGGTTCATCACCACCGGCGTGCTGTTCATCGGGATCGGGACCGCCACGGCGATGGCCGAAGACCTCGAGCAGGGGTTCGTCGACCGGCTGCGGTCGCTGCCGATCCCGCGGAGCTCCGTGCTGATCGCCCGGGCCACGGCCGATACGGCGATCCTGGCGTGGGGGACCGCGTTCACCGCCGCGGTCGCGTTCGCGGTCGGGTTCACACTCCACGGCACGGCCGTCGAAGGGCTGGCCGCTTTCGGGTTGGTGGTGCTGTTCGGGTTCGCGTTCGAGTGGGTGTTCATCACGATGGGGCTGTTCGCGGGCAACGCCCAGGCGGCTCAGGGGATGGGGATGATCGTGTTCCCGTTCGCGTTCGTATCGAGCGCGTACGTGCCCGTGAGCTCGATGCCGAGCTGGCTCCAGGTGTTCGCCACGCACCAGCCGCTGACGTATATGGTCGATGCCGTCCGGTCGCTGACGCTCGGCCCGCACGCGCAGGCCCTGCTCGGACACCCAAGCTCGTACTACATCGGGCGCTCGCTGCTGTGGACGGCCGCGATCATCGCGGTGTCACTCCCGATCGCGGTCGCCAAGTACCGGCGCGGGTGAGCGGACCCATGGTGAGGCGCGCGCCGTATAGGTGACATGCGCGCCGCCGTGGCGATACTGCTGGTCGCGAGTCACCGGTCGGGAGCCTGATTGCACGCGAGGGCCCCAAGCGCCTGTTCGTGCTGCGGCCGGGGCAGCACAGGGCAACCACCCTCTACCACGAGACGGTCACGCCCGGCGTTTGCAACCAAGGTGCCCATGTCCAGTGGCACGGGGTGTGGCTGCTGGGCAGCAACATCGAGGACGACGTCGCCGCCGTCGACACCGCGGGCGCCCATCGAACCGTCGATCTCACACGGCTTGTCAATCGGCTGGCCGGCATCCGCAACGGCTTCACCGCGCGCTGGAGCGGATAGCCGCCCGAGCTGTGACCAATCAGCTCCCCGATAATGGGGCGCTGCATGTCAGTGAGCGGCTTGACGATCCGGCCTGGGGACGAGAACGACGGCACGGCCGTGATCGCGATGTTCGACGAGGCGGTCGCGTGGCTCGTCGAACGGGGTCAGACCGGGCAGTGGGGCGCCACCCCGTTCTCGGAGCGTCCCGGGATCCGCGAGCGCGTCTATGGCTTCAGGGCGGGGGGCGGGTTGCACATCGCCGAGAGCGCGGGAGAGCCGGTCGGCGTGCTCGTCGTCGGGCCCGCGCCGGCATACGCGCCGCCGGCGCCGGTGCAGGAGCTCTACATCATCCTGCTGCTCAGCTCGCGCCGGCACGTGGGGCGCGGGATCGGCGGGGCTCTCGTCAACAGGGCAATCGAGCTTGGGTACGAGCGCAAGGCCGAGATCGTCCGCGTCGACTGCTGGGCGCACGCGCCGGGGCTCGTGCGCTGGTACGAGAAGCAGGGGTTCACCCGGTCCAACCGGTTCGAGCTGAACGGCTGGCAGGGCCAGATATTCACGATGGAGCTGTGAGGGTCACACGTAGGCGAGGTGGACGCCGTCGATCGACCAGATCGCGCCGGCGTCGCCGCCCTGCGCCGCCACCAACGCGGGGAAGTAGTCCCGCAGGCGCTGCTCGTACGTGACCGAGCCGGCGAGCAGCTCGCGCGCCGCCGCGACGATCCGGTCGAGGTCCTGTTCAATGCGCGCGCGGGTCATGCCCGAGACCTGGACGACGGGCGCGAGCGCGAACTGGGTGAAGCTCGGGTAGCGCCCCGTGGTCCGGGATGATCGAGCGGAACGGGACCCGGTTGAAGAAGAACTCGAACCATCGCCCGCCCGACAGCGCCAGCCACGGGGTGCCGACGGCGAGCGCCGCTGCTCCGACGACGGTCCGGCAGTCGTGGAAGATGCCATGCGGACCGTCTACGGGATCGTGCATGTTCGTGCACGAACGTGCATAATCGTGTAGCATCCGGCGGGTGCTGGCCGACGAGCGACGGGCCCTCATCCTCGACCGCTTGCGCACGCGCGGGCGCGTGCTCGCCGCCGACCTGACCGCCGAGCTGGACGTCTCGGCGGACACGATCCGTCGCGATCTGCGCGAACTCGACGACGCCGGCCTGCTCCGACGCGTCCACGGCGGCGCGCTCCCTCGCCACGGCGATGCCGCGCCGTTCCAGGCCCGGGCGCGACGCGCGCCCGAGGCCAAGGTGTCGATCGCGCGACGCGCGGCGGAGTGCGTGCGCGACGGCCAACTCGTGGTGCTCGACGGTGGGACGACGACGCTCGAGGTCGCGCGGGCGCTGAGCGAGAAGCCGCGCTTACGCGCGCGCGTGATTACTACGAGCCCCCCGATCGCGCTGGCGCTAGCCGAGCATCCCGGCCTCGAGGTGACGATCGTGGGAGGGATGCTCCGTCCGAACTCACTTGTCACCGTCGGCGCCACCGCGATCGAAGCGCTGCGATCGATCCGCGCCGACGTCGTGTTCCTCGGCGTCTGCGGGGTCCACCCCGAGATCGGCGTGACCACGGAGGACCTCGAGGAGCGCCACGTGAAGGCGGCGATGATCGAGGGAGCAGCCGAGGTGGTGGCGCTCGCCGACCACGACAAGCTCGGCACGGCGATGTCGGTCGTGGTGGCGCCGCTGAGCGCCGTGACCTGCCTGGTCACCGACGCGGACGCCGACGACGACGCGCTCGCTCCATACCGGGCGCTCGGGATCGAAGTGCTGCGGGCATGAACGCACATGCCGCGGGCATGGACGCGCGTGCGCCGGGCATGAACGCGCGCGCCGCGCGCGCGGGGATCACCGGAGTGTTCTTCGTCAATGGAGCGCTGTTCGCGACGTGGGCATCGCGGATCCCGGCGCTGTCGAACCGGGTCGGCGCGACCACCGGCGTACTCGGGCTGGCGCTGCTGGCGCCGGCGGTCGGGGCGGTGCTCGCAATGCCGCTCGTCGGCCGTCTATTGCCGGGCCGGCCGAGCCGAGTTTTTTGCCGGATCGCGTTGGCCGGGCTGATCGTCGCAATCCTGCTCCCGGCACTCGCGCGCAGTGTGCCGGCGCTGGCCGGCGCGCTGTTCGTCGTGGGCGTGACGAACTCGACGATGGATCTGTCGATGAACGCGCAGGGGGTGTCGGTCGAGCGTCACATGAGGCGCCCGATCCTGTCCTCGCTGCACGCCGCGTACTCGTTTGGCGGGTTCGCCGGCGCCGGCCTCGGCGCGCTCGCAGCCGCGCTCAACGTCGCGCCTCTCCCGCACTTCTTGGCGGCTGCGGTGCTGTTCGGGATCGGGGGACTGATCGCCACCCGGTTTCTCCTGGCACACGACGAGGACGTCGACGCGCACGCACCGAGCATGCGCTGGCGGGCGATGCCGTCGCGTCTGCTGCTGCTCGGGATCACGTGCCTGGTCTGCCTGGTGGCCGAGGGTGGCGCGTCTGACTGGAGCGCGAAGCTCGTTCACGACGATCTCGCTGGGACGGCGGCGCTCGGGGCGATCGCGTATGCGGTGTTCAGCATCGGCATGGGCTCGGGGCGGTTGATCACCGATCGCTTGTGGGTCCGGTGGGGATCGGTCGGCCTGCTCCGCCGTTGCGGCGCACTTGCCGCCGTCGGGTTCGCCGCCGGGCTCGCCGTGGGCACGGCGCCGGCCGCGATCGCCGGGTTCGCGGCGCTCGGGCTGGGGCTCGCCGGTGTCGTCCCGACCCTGTTCCGCGCGGGGGCGGATCAGCCGGGCGTCTCGACCGGGCCGGCGCTGGCCGCCGTCACCTCGCTCGGCTACCTCGGGTTCCTCGCCGGCCCGCCGATCATCGGCGGAGTCGCCCAGCTCACCTCGTTGCGGTTCGCGACGGGGCTCCTAGTGCTCGCCGGCGTGAGCGTGGTGTTGCTCGCCGGCGCCGCCAGGGTTCCGGATTCGGACGGGATGCCGGAGGGGCTCATAATTGGCGACGTCGGACCGGCCGATCGCAATCTCTCGGGGGTGGTCAGGTGACTGACGAAGCTAAGACCCAGGCCGACCAGGTTGGTGAGATCACCAAGCTCGTGGCTGACGCGCAGGACAAGCTCGATCAGGTAGTGCGCGCATTGCGCATGCTGCGTTCAGAGCAGATTGGTGAGGACCGCAACCCCGGTCCCGATCAGCACGATTCCGCTGAGTAACTCGCTGCGGTGCCCGACGCGCGTGCCAAGCCGGGCGCCGAGTTCGAGGCCGAGCAGCGACAGCCCCACGCTGACCGCGGCGATGACCGCGACGCTGACCACGAGCGGAGCGCGGTAGGCGCCGAGCGCGAACCCCACGACGAGGTTGTCGATGCTGAGGCCGGCGCCGAGTAGCAGCAGCCTCCCGAGGCTTGCGTCGGCGACCGGTGGCGCTTCCGCCGAGCGCGCGGCGGGCTGGTCGGCGGTTCGCGCGGCGGCGATCGAGATCTGGACGCCGACCGCGATCAGCAGCAGTCCGCCGACGACGTGCGCCGCCGAGCCGAGCGCGTGCGACAGCTCGTGCCCGATCAGCAGGCCGACGAGCGGCATGGCCGCCTCGAACGCACCGAACGCGACCGCGACCCTCGCGCGGGCGGCGCGATCGACCCCGGACAGACCGATCGCGATCGACGCCGCGAGGTTGTTCAGTCCAAGCGACCCCGCCACGAGCAGCAGCGCGAGAGCGTCCATGGCCGGCGCAAGTCTTGCACGGCGCTCGTTTGGAAAAGACTCGCCGGGCTCAACCTCCGGCGTCTGGTCGGTTGCGCGCCGGTACGACCCCGAGCTCGACGCGTTCCTGATCGCGGACGCGATGCGCCCGGTCCAGGCCCAGGCCGGGTTCACCGTGCTGCCGAACTACTGCTTCGACGACCGGCCCGCGATGGACGCGTTTCTGATCCCCGGTGGGTTCGGCACCCGCCAGGAGATGTACAACCGCCGCCTGCACGAGTTCATCCGCTCGCTCGACGCGCAGACGCTGCTCACCAGCGTCTGCACCGGCTCGTGGGTACACGGGCGGATGGGCCTGCTCGACGGCCTGCCCGCGACCAACCGCAAGGAGCCGGCAAGGTCGAGGCCGGACCGGGCGGCAAGGCGCCGATCGACCGGCTTGCCGAGATCGCGCCGCAGTGCCGGATCAGCCGGGCGCGCGTGGTCGACGCCGGGCGGATCGTTACCGCCGGCGGGATCACCTCGGGAATGGAGATGGGCTTCCACCTGCTCCGCCGGGCGGGATACGGCGATGAGTTCGTCGACGACGTCGCGCGGGTCATGGAGTACTCGGCCGCGTACGACCTCTACCGCGACGATCTTGAGACGATGGCGTAGTTGTCCACGGGAGAGAGGGACTTATGAGCAAGCAGACCTTCGTGATCGTCGGCGCGAGCCTCGCCGGCGCGAAAGCCGCGCAGGAGCTGCGCGAGCACGGTTTCGACGGGCGCATCGTCCTGATCGGCGCCGAGTCCGAGCGACCGTACGAGCGCCCGCCGCTGACCAAGGACTACCTGCGCGGAGAGTCAGAGCGCGAGAAGGCGTATGTGCACCGGGCCGAGTTCTACGGCGAGCAGGACATCGAATTGATCACCGGCGCCACCGTCACGGCGATCGATCCCGATGGCTCGCGCGTGACGCTCGACGCAGGCCGCGACGTCGACTACGACAAGCTACTGCTGACCACGGGGGCGGAGCCGCGGCCGATTGCGGTGCCCGGTGCTGAGCTCGATGGGATCTATTACCTCCGCACGCTCGACGACTGCGACGCCCTCCGGGCGCGCATCGAGGACAGCGGACGCGTCGCGGTCGTAGGCGCGGGATGGATCGGCAGCGAGTTCGCGGCCTCGGCCCGACAGCGCGGGCTCGAGGTGACGGTGATCGACCCGCTCGCGGTTCCCAACGAACGGATCTTCGGCGCCGAGATCGGCGCGTTCTATCGCGACGTACACGCGCAGCACGGCGTCGACATGCTGCTCGGCCAGGGCGTCGAGGCGTTCGAGGGCGACGGGGCGGTCGCGCGCGTGCGGACCACCGCCGGAAAGGTCGTCGAGTGCGATTTCGCCGTGGTCGGCATCGGGATCACGCCGCGCACGGACTTGGCGGCCGACGCCGGCGTCACGGTCGAAAACGGGATCGTCGCCAATGACCACCTCGAGACATCGGCGCCGGGCATCTTCGTCGCCGGCGACGCCGCCAACGCCTGGCATCCGTTCTACGAGCGGCACATCCGAGTCGAGCATTGGGCCAACGCGCTCAACCAGGGACCTGCGGCGGCGCGGGCGATGCTCGGCGAGGACGTGAGCTACGACCGGATCCCGTACTTCTTCTCCGACCAGTACGACGTCGGCATGGAGTACTCGGGCTATGCCACGAGCTGGGACGAGGTGGTGTTCCGCGGCGACCGCGAGGGTGGCGAGTTCATCGCGTTCTGGCTGGCGGATGGCCGCGTGGTCGGGGGGATGAACGTGAATGTCTGGGACGTCAACGAGCACATCCAGAGCCTGATCCGCTCTGGGCGGCCGGTCGACGTTTCTGCGCTGACAGACCCAGCGACGTCGCTCGACTCGCTGGTGGGCGAACCGAGCGCGTAACGACCGCATAACGGCGTTACGTCGCAGTTACGTCGCGCGACGTACAAATGCGGCCCGTGTCGGCCGGCCGCACCATCCTCACGCTGATTGCGATCGCCTGTGGGCCGGCGCTCGCCGCGTGCGGGTTCTCGGGTAACTCCAGCGTGTCCGAGTCGAGCGGAAGCTCGGGGACCGCGCTCCAGTTCGCGGACTGCATGCGCTCGCACGGCGTGCCGCAGTTCCCTGACCCGGGCTCGAGCGCAGGACCCGCATTCGGTCCCCGCTCCACGCTCAAGTCCTCGCCGGCTTTCCAGTCCGCGGTCAAGACATGCGGCAAGCTCGTGCCTGGTGGCGGCCCGAGCTCGGCGGCTGCCCCGGTTGCCTCGGCCAGCGACGTCCACGCGGCGCTCGTGTGGGCCCAGTGCGTGCGCAAGCACGGGGAGCCGAACTTCCCCGACCCGTCGACAACCGCCCGCGCCGGGCTGTCGTTCCGCGGGATCGTGTTTCCGGTCGGGCCGCAGTTCAACGCGCAGTCGCCGGCGTTCAAGCAGGCGCAGGCGGCGTGCGGGTCAGACCCCGGTGGAGGCAAAGTACCGCCCGCCGGCGATTAGCCCCGGCCGCCTGGCGTTTCGGTCATATCTCGAACACTCGGCGGCCGCCTCGACGTGGCGCCGGAGGCGGCGGCTAGGCTTGCCCGCCGTGAGCATGATCTTCAATCCCAAGGAAGAGCTCGACCACATCGCGGAGTTCGCCGATTCGGGAGTCCGCGTGTTTCAGCGCCAGGGCTCGCTGGTGGGCATCCCGGGGACCTACGGGCTCAAGAAGTGGCTGTACACGAAGTGGCACAACCGCGGCAATGCCGTGTATACGTTCGTCGGGTCGCTAGTCGCGATCGGGCTGAGCGGGTTCTGGGCATACCTGGTCAAGCAACCGCTCGTGTTCCCGAGCCTCGGCGCGACCGCGTTCCTGATCTTCGAAACGCCCATGGCCGAGGTCGGGACACCGCGGAACACGATCATCGGGCATAGCGTCGGCGTCGCCGCGGGTGTGGTCTCGCTGGCGATCTTCGGGTTGTTGAGCGCGCCGAGTGTGTACGTGTCCGGGGTCGGGCTGAACCGGGTGGGCGCGATTGCGCTAGCGGTAGCACTGACCGGTGGGGTCCTGCGGCTGCTGAGGTCCGCGCACCCGCCCGCGGGGGCAACCACGATCATCGTCGCCTCCGGGCTGCTGGCCAAGCCGCACCAGATACTCGACATCCTGATCGGCGTCCTGCTGCTGACGATCGCCGGCTGGCTGCTGAACCGGGCGATGGGCGTGCCTGCGCCCAAGTGGGCCGCTCCAAGCTGAGCGGAAGGCGGTTCTCGCCGCCTCCCGACCCGGCTAGCTTCGGCGCGCTGCTGCTTGACGGGCTGATCATCATCCGGATCATCGCCGACACCCGCGCGCACATCGAATTGCTCGGCCCCGGCGACGTGATCAGCCCGTGGGTCGGCTCGGGGCATGAGCTGACCGTGCCCTCAGCGCTGGCCGCCTCGGTCGCTTCCAAGGCGCGCATCGCGCTGCTCGACCGCCGGTTCGCGATCAGGACGGCGCGCTGGCCAGAGATCCACGCGGCGCTGATGCACCGCTCGATCGTCCGTGCGCGGCGGCTCAGCCTGCAGTCCGCGACCAACGCGCTGTCGCGGATCGAGGAGCGGCTCGAGGTGACGCTGTGGGAGCTCGCGTACCGGTTCGGGCGGGTGACGCCGGACGGGATCACGCTCGACTTGCCGCTCACGCATTCGCAGGTGGCGGAGATGGTGGCTGCCCAGCGACCGTCGGTGAGCACCGCGTTCACGCGCCTCCAAGATCACGGTCGAATCGTTCATACCGCCCGCCACCGCTGGCTGATGCTCGGCGACCCGCCGTCGACGCTGTCCTCTCTAGCGCAGCAGAGCGGGCTCGCGCCCTAGGTCGGCCCGGGCTGTCAGAGCCCGGGCGGGCGGCCGCAGTAGTAGAGGGCGAACCGAGGGGTGCCGGGAGCGGCTGATTGGCTGGCGGGCAGCGGGAAGCAGCGCCGCTCCACTCCCTCTAGCCGGGGATCGGTGACCGTCGGCGACTGGATCACGAGGTGGAAGTCACCCTTGGCGATCATCGACTTCAGCGCGGCGCCGGTCGGTTCAGGGATCGTCCCGGTGAACCCGCCGATGGGCACCACCTCCCTGCCGCTGTCATAGATGAACGGCGCGGCCACCGCCGAGGTCTGCGTGGCCATCAGATCCGGCTGGTTCCGAGCGGCGACCTCGAGCGCCGGGAGCAACGGCTCGGTCTGCCTGGCGACGCCTCCGAGGTTACGGGCGATCGCCGAGGCGCCGGCGTCTTCGAACGGGGTGTCGAACGGTCCGAACCGCTTGGCGACGACGGAGATCGATGCTGCCGCGGGAACCGCGAGCACGGCGACCGCCGCGAGCGCCAGCGCGCCCGCGCGGGTCAGCATCCGCACCGGTATGAGCAGGACCGCGACGGCGGCGATGCCGAGCACGCCGACGACCTCCGGCAGAGCAGACACGACTCCGACCCCCTGCGAGGGAAGCAGCCAGATCGCGTAGGCGCAGGTCACGGCGACCGTCGCCGCGACCACACGGCGTGCGACCGGTCGCGCGCGTTGCTCCCAGGCGAGCGCGACGCCCATCCCGAGCAGCGCCGCGATCGCGGGTGACAGCGCGGCCAGGTAGTAGGGGTTGATCGTAGTGCTGGCGCTGAACACGATCAGCAGCACGACCAGCCACGTTCCCCACAGGGCGCTCGCGGCGCGCATCGTGTCGTCCCGCCGCCGTCCGGCGAGCAGGCAGGCGACGAGTGCGACCAGCGCCGCCGGAATCAGCCACGCCGTGTCGTGCCCGTCGACGCCGCTGAGCAGGCGGTCCCAGCCCGGCCGCGTCGACCCGAGCGTCAGACCAATTGCCCTGGTGAGTAACTGGTTGGGCGACGCCTGGTCGATACGGCCGAAGCCGTTATATACGAACACCTGGTGGAAGATCGAGTTGGTGTCACTGCCATCGACGTAGGGGCGGTGACTCGCCGGCCAGGTCGAGACGAACACCATCCACGCGAGCGAAACGGCCCCGACCACCACCCCCGCCGCGGCGAGGCGGGCCAGCTTGCGAGGAAGGCGGTCGCGCGCGCCTACGAGGTACCCGAGCGCGAGCGCGGGCAGCACCAACCAGGCCTCGATCATCTTGGCCTGGAACGCGAGCCCGACGAAGATCCCCGCGACGACCAGGCTCCGCAGCCGGCCCGAAAGGATCGCGCTGACCGTCGCGTCTGCGGCCAGGAGCAGCAACAGGATCATCAGTGTGTCCGGAATGTTTCCGCGGTTGAGCAGCACCGTCGCCGGAGACACCACGAGCACAGCGGCGGCGGCAATCCCGGCAAGCGCTCCGGACAGACGGCGGACGACGCGGTATAGGACGAGCACGCTCGCCATTCCCTCCAGCACCTGCGGCGCCACGAGAGCCCACGCGTGCAACCCGAACACGCGCACCGACAGCGCCTGCACCCAGAAGGCGCCCGGTAGCTTGTCGACGGTAATCGTGCCGGCGGGGTCGAACGACGCGAATACGAAGTCGTGCCAGCTCATCGACATGCTGCGCACCGCGGCGGCGTAGTAGACCTCGAGGTTGCCGTATGCCTTCCAGGCGTACAGGAACCCGGCGACCGCGGTCAGACCGAGCAGCGCCGGACGGGCCCACCCGGGTTGGTCCTCGGGTGATCGCCACCACGGGCGGACGCGCGTGAACGAACCCAGGCGCGTGCCCGATACGGATGCCATGCGCCGAAGCGTACGCACCGGTTCCGTCGGCCTCTCGACGATTTTGTAACGGTCAGATCCAAGCCATCTCGTTCGCGCGGATGACGGCCTGGGTGCGGCTCGCGACCTCGAGCTTCGCGTGGACGTTGTGCAGGTGGCTGCGCACCGTGCTGACCGACAGGTGTAGATCGGCCGCGATCTCAACGTCACGCTGGCCGTCGGCGACGAGACGGAGCACCTCGGTCTCACGCGTCGACAGGGGAGAGGGCTCGGCTCGCCGGCGGGGGCTGAGGGCCTGGGGTTGATCGAACACCGCGTCTCGCAGCGCCTCCAACGGAAGCTCCCAGTCGGCCGCCAGCTGCAGCATTTCGGTGCGGTCGACCGCGTTGCCCTGGGCGTGGTGGGCGACCATGTCCCCGAGGCGCACGAGCGACGCCGGCTCGCCGGCGGATTTCGCCCGGTGGTGCCGGAACACTGCGTTGACGAGCCCTTCGGGGAGACCCCATCGCTCGAGCAGCAGTCCCCCGAGGCTCGCGTGGTCGACACCCAGCTCGCGCTGTTCCTGGCGGGCGCGTTCCTCGGGCGTGCAGCGGGCCGCGGTCGGGGGGACGTAGTCGGGACGAGCCCGAGCGAGCAGGAGCTTCCCGACGTCGTGAAGCAACGCCGCGGCAACGAGGTCTTCGGCGTCGAACGGCTTGGTCATGTGCGCGAGCCGCTCGACGGCTCGGGCCACGGCCAGGGAATGGAGCCGGCATCGGAGCAGCAACGCATCGAAATTCGTGTGCCAAGGAAACGCCGCGCGGGGCAGCGATGCAATCGTGGTCGTGATCTCGTTGTGGCTCAGCAGCGCCACCGCGTCGGCCACGTTCGCGACCTCGGTACGGCCGGGGAGAGTTTGCGCTCGGCGCAGGACCGCGAGCGTCAGGCCGATGTCGCTCTCGATCGCCCTGACCAGCGCGCTGCGGCGGTCCGTCCCGACCACGATCGGCGCGGCGAGGGCTCGCTCGCATGCCGCCGCGAACGCCGGCACAGCATCGAACCGAGCGAGCGCGGTACGCAGGTCACGCACACGTGCCGGCGCTCCGTGGGCCGCGTCGAGCGGTCGCTCGTCACGCGGACCCGCGTCTTGCGTCAGCACCCGACGCGGTCGCTCGTCCCTGCCGGTGACTGCCGTCACGAGGCAATCGGCGATTCGCCGGTCAAACTGGGACCCGCGATGGCGGCGCACGTACTCGAGCGCCGCTTCGGCGCCGACCCCGCGCCGTTCGGGCCGATCGGTGGCGAGGGCCACGAACGCGTCGCACACCGCTACCACGCGACTGGCGAGCGGAATCGCTTCGCCGCTCAGGCCATCCGGATAGCCGGCACCGTCCCATCGCTCGTGATGGGCACGGACAATCGCGGCCGCCGCGGCCATCGTCGAGAGCGACTGGAGCAGCTCGGACCCGATCACGGGGTGGCGGTTCAGCAGCGCCTGATCGCCGGCGGACAGCGCGCCCGTGCTCAGGATCACGTAGTCGGGCAGGCTGATCATCCCGACGTCGCGCACGCGGGCGCAGATATCGACCGCCGAGACTGTCGTGATCGTCAAGACCGAGCAGCCGGCTGACCTGCGCGGCAAGCTTCCGAACCAGCGGCGTGCCCACGTGTGCCCCTGGGGCGCGAGCCATCAAAGCGGCTTCGAGTCCCGCGGCGACCGGGGTCAGCGCGCGCCAGTCGAGCTCGCGGTCGGTCCGTGCGTCGAGGAACGGGACGTGACTCTCCACCAGCGATGTAGCGGTCACCGCGTTCCTCCAACTTCTGATCCGGTACCCGCGACCATGCGGTCGCCACGCTCGGCCAACCGGCTCGGCGCTACCGCGGCCGAGACCCCTAGTCCTGGGGCACGCTATATCAAGCAGCTTGCGTCAGTAAAGAGTCGCCGCGCCGTGAAGTCGTGCTTGCACGGGAAGGGGGTGCAAGGTTGACGAAAAAGTGACCAAGGTTGAGGAAAAGGCGCTTGTGGTCGGGTTTTGCAATTTGCCTTGCACGAACAAACGGGTGCACGCACGCCCGGGCTTTTCGTGTGAGCCCTCTCACGCTGGCGTACGGACCGGGGTCCGCCGGACGCCGTCTGTCGAGCTCGACGTGCACGTACATCTCGCCGAGCTGGCGTGCGTCGATGTCGTGTTCGCGTTCTGCGAGCCGCTTGCCGAGCACCGCAAACACGTCGGAGGCGAGCTCGGCGATGCCGTGGTGCTGGGTGCGATGATCGGCCGGGGGGCGCGAGCGATCCGCGGATCGGCGAGGAGCTGAAGACGCGCCGCGGCTCAGGGTTGGCGGGTGCGCGGCATGATGGGTCGGTGCGTGAGGAGGGCCAGTCGAGATGAGCGAGGTCGTGTCGCTCGCATTGCTGGCGGCGTGTCTGGCGGCCGCGGTGGCGCGACCGCGCTGGGCACCAGATTGGGCGGTCGCCGCGGGCGGCGCGGTCGTGCTCGTGCTGGTCGGGATCCTGAGCTTTGCCGGGGCGCGCGCGGCGCTCCGTGAACTCGGCCCGACCGTCGGCTTTCTCGCCGCGTTGCTCGTGCTCGCCGACGGGTGCCGCCGCGCCGGCCTGTTCGACGCGCTGGGTGCGTGGATGGCGATCGGCTCCCACGGGCTGCCGAGCCGGTTGCTCGCGATGGTGTTCCTCGTCGCGGCGGTTACCACCGCGGTCCTGAGCCTTGACGCGACCATCGTGCTATTGACGCCGGTCGTGTTCGCCACCGCGGCGAGGCTGCGCACCAACGCGCGCCCGCACGTGTACGCGTGCTCGCACCTGGCCAATAGCGCGTCGTTGCTGCTGCCGGTCTCGAACCTGACCAATCTGCTGGCGTTCCGGGCCAGCGGGCTTTCGTTCGCCAGATTCGGCGGCTTGATGGCGCTGCCGTGGGTGGTCGCGCTCGCGATCGAGTGGGTCGTTCTGCGTCGCTCGTTTGCCGGCGACCTGCGGCGGTCCGCCACGCGATCGACTCGCGCGGTCGAGCGGCCGGAGCTCCCAGCGTTTGCTCTGGCCGTCGTGGGGCTCACGCTCGCCGGGTTCGTGCTGAGCTCCCTGATCGGGATCGCGCCGGTGTGGATTGCGACCGCCGGCGCGGTCGTCATGGTGGCGCGGGAGCGCCCGGCGCCGTCCGACCTCGTGCGCGCGGCGGAGCCGACCTTCCTCGTGTTCGTGCTCGGGCTGGGGGTCGTGGTGCGGGCGGCGAGCCAGCACGGACTGTCGACCGCGGTTGACTCGATCCTGCCCCACGGCACCACGTTGCCGGCGCTGCTCGTAGTCGCCGTGGTCAGCGCTGCGGTCGCCAACCTGGTCAACAACCTGCCGGCGACGTTGATCATCCTCCCGGTCGCCGCCGCGAGCGGATCCGGGGCCGTGCTCGCGATGCTCGTCGGCGTAAACGTCGGTCCCAACCTGACCTACGTCGGGTCGCTCGCCACGCTCCTGTGGCGGCGGATCGTGCACGCCCACGACGAGGAGACCGACATGGCCGAGTTCACGCGTCTCGGTTTGCTCACGGTGCCGGCCGCGCTGGTGGCCTGCACGGCCGCGTTGTGGTTGGCTCTACAGGTCGTGTGATGCGTGCCGTCGTCTGGATAGCCGAGGACACCTGGGAGGCTTGCGTCGACCAGGCGCGCGCGTTCCTGCCCGAGTCCGCGGAGGTGACGCTGCTCCACGTGGCGCCGACCGACCTCGAGGAGATGGCGTCACACCCCGGACCGCGGTTGCTTGGTCGCCACCCGCCACCGCTACCGGGACCGCCGCTGCGGGCGATTGCCGAGGAGGAGGCCCAGGCGCTGCTCGCCGAGGCGGAGGCCCGGTTCGCGCGGCCGGCGCAGACGGTGGCGCGGCGCGGGAGGATCGAGCGCGAGGTGCTCGAGGCCAGCGGCGGCGCCGACCTGCTCGTCCTCGCGCGCGACGGCGAAGCCCGCCTCGGCCCCAAGAGCCTCGGACCTCGGACCCGCTTCGCCGTGGACCACGCGCCCTGCCAGGTGCTCCTCGTGTGGCCCGAGCGACCGCCTGGGATCGAGAGCGTTCCGCTCCCGCCGCACCTCCGCTGACGAGATCGCGTTGCTTGCGGGCCGGGTGGCGCGGGCCCGGTGCGCGCCTACGTCGCCGCGGGCGGTCGGCCGACCGCTGAAAGCGTCGCCGAACAGCGCCGGATAGCGCCGGCCTGCCGTTCGCTCAGCGTGATCGTGACGAACGCCCCGCACGCGCTGCAGAAGATCCTCAGCGTGTTGTCGGAGATCCGCAGATGCGCTTCGCCCGGATCCTGGTGTCCGCACACCGGACACGCGAGCTCGTCACGGATTCGGGCCGGGCTGTCCTCAGGGTCGAACGTCGCCGTGTGCCATACGCGAGACAAGACGGCCTCCTCGTGCGTTCGTGTGTGTCGGGGCGGGCAAGTCAGTCGCTCCTCTCCCCGCAAGCTGGGTCGGTGGGATCGACGATCCGCCAGGCAAGCCCGCCCCGTGTGGGGGTGTCCGCGATGACGGTGCCGTAGCGCGAGTCCATCGGATCGGAGACGCGCGGCGAGACGTGGGGGTGGGCTCGGAGCCCTCTGGCTCGCTCGCCAGCTGTCGGATCCAAGGTGGGTGATCTCATCTCGATCCTCCTTTGTTTCCGCTTCGGGATCGTACCACGATATCGCGCCGCGATATAGAGCGGAACGTCCGATCACGAACACGCACGGCACGGTCCCGTGCGCCCGAGCGCGTGCTTTGCGTGGGGATCAGTCGGCCGCGGAGTGTCGGGCCGGGGACTCGAGGTACGACCGGGCCGTCAGCCTCCGCCGCTGACCGTGCCCGTGCCGTTCCCGCCTGAACTGATGCCAGATCCGGATCCGCCGCCTGTATGCGAGCGGCCTGTGTGCGATCCGCTGCCGGCACTTGGTGCGGTCGGCGTGTGAGATCCGCTCCCCGACCCGGTGCTGTGCGATGTGCCGGTGGTGGAACCGGTGCTGCTGCGCGACGGTGCGGTGATGGTGGGGAGGCTCGGGACGCTCGGGGTCGACACGGGCGGGCTCGAGTGAACCGCAGTGGTGCTCCCGCCGTGCAACTGAGCATTCGTCTGCGCCGTCGTCTTGGTCTGGCTCGGTGCCGAGGCGTGATTTGCGCTCGAGGCATTGGCCTTCTGCTTAGCCGCGGCGGCCGGCAAGTGTGACTTCGAGGTTTTGGTAGGAGCCGGCTTGGGGACGACGGCCGCCTTGGGGTGGACCTTGGCCGCTTGCGCGGCCGTACCCGAGGTGCCGCTGGTCGCGGGTGTCGTCTGCGCGCCGGTCGCCGGCGTCGTCTGTGCGGCGGTCGCGGGCGCGAGCGGCCGAGATCCGCCCCCGCGTGAGGACAGCGCGACCGCGGCCGCGACGCCGACTATCGGGACGAGCAGCACCAGGCCGACGCGACGCCTCGGCCTGATCCGTCCGAGGAAACCAACCCGGGCACGCGGCTCTCGTGCGGTGTCGTGTCTTCGTTCGCCGGGCCCGTCCGGCTCGTCCGACCCCGCGGGTGCGGGTTCGGCGAGTTCGCTCGGGCTAGCGTCATCCGCTACCGCGTGATTCGGCCCGGTCTCGATCGGATCCCGGCCTTGTTCGAGCAACACGGCGAGGTTGTGAGCGGCGTCGGGGTGGCCGCGCTCGGCCGCGCGTGCCAGCGCGCCTTCGGCCTCGTTCAGCATGTCCGCGCCGGCGAGGAGCATCGCGAGCTCGAATGCGCCGTCAGCATCGCCGCGCTCGTCGGCACGGTGATATGCCGCGGCAGCGCCGGTGACGTCGCCACGCTGTTCGAGTAGCACGCCAAGCTTGGCGGCGGCCGCTGGGTGACCGCGCTCGTCAGCGCTCGCGAACGCGTCTTCGGCCTCGTTCAGCATGTCCGCGCCGGCGAGGAGCATCCCGAGCTCGAATGCGCCCTCCGCGAGACCGCGCTCGTCGGCACGGTGATACGCCGCGGCAGCGCCGGTGACATCGCCTCGCTCTTCGAGCAGCAAGCCCAGGTTGTAAGCGGCGGCGGCATGGCCGCGCTGGTCCGCGCGCGCGAGGGCTTCCTCGGCCTCGTCGAGCCGGTTCTGGTCGGCGAGTAGCATCGCGAGCTCGAACGCCCCGCGGGCATCGCCACGCTCGTCGGCGCGCCGGTAGGCGGCCGTCGCGCCGGCGATATCGCCCCGCCGTTCGAGCAGCATCCCGATTTTGGCCGCGCCCGCGGCGTGTCCGCGCAGGTCGGCCCGCGCGAGCGCCTCCTCGGCCTCGTCAAGCCTGTCCTGGGCGGCGAGCAGCATCCCGAGCTCGAACGCGCCGTCCGCGACGCCCCGCTCGTCGGCGCGTCGGTAGGCCGCCTCCGCGGCGCTCATCTCCTGGCGGTGCTCGAGCAGCACGCCGAGGTTGTAGGCCGCCGCACCATGGCCGCGCTGGTCCGCGCGCTCGAACGCTTCCTCGGCTTCGGTCAGCTTGTCCTCGCCGGCGAGCAGAATCGCCAGCTCGAACGCGCCCATCGCATCCCCGCGCTCATCAGCGCGCCGGTAGGCCGCCGCGGCTCGGGCGACATCGCCACGCTCCTCGAGCAGCATCCCGAGCTTGGCTGCGGCCTCGGGATGGCCGCGCTGGTCTGCGCGGGCGAAGGCTTCCTCGGCTTCGGCCAGCCGGTTCTGCTCAGCGAGCACGACGGCGAATTCGAACGCCTCGTCGCCGCCGCCTCGCTCGTCGGCGGGAGGATAGGCGACCAGGGAATCAGTCAAGTGGCCCCGATCTGCCGGCGCGCGCCATCGGGCGCGCGCTGGGCCCAAATGATGCGATTGGAAGGCTCGGCTGGCCATATCTCAACTTTCAGCGCGGAGGGCTGTCCTGATGCTCCTCGCCCTGCCCTCCGGGCAGGCGCGGAGCCGATTTGAAGCCCGGTACCGGACCGATCGCACGCACGCACGCACGCTCCTTCCACTCGCGCGATGGTGTCTGAGCGAATGAAGATACCGGCGGGCCGGGGCCCGCAAAAGCTCAGCCCCCGGACGAAAGTCCAGTCGTCCGGCGAAAACCCAGACTCCAGACCGATGGTTGGGGGGGTGCCGGGCGTCGCGATGATCCCCACGAAACCCTGATACGGCGGGGTGCCCAAGGCAGTCTTGCGTGGGGACGAATATCGCGTGGAGCGAAATAGACGTCGCTGCTTGCGCCTGAGACGGGAAGCTTGGCGTCTCTTGTCGGTGGCCGTTATTACCACCGCGTCGACCTTTGGGCTGGTCGTCGGGGCCGCGTACGCGGATCCAGGGCCGACGAACGTCACGCCGCCCTCGATCGCGGGCATCGCGCAGCAGGGCGTCCAGCTGACCGTCGACCCCGGCGCGTGGACGGGCGACCCGATCACCTTCACGTACCTGTGGTCGGACGGCACGACCGAGAACACGGACGTACCTTCGGCCGCGGACGTGGGCCGGGACGTGAGCGTCGTCGTGACCGCCACGAACGACGCCGGGACAGTGTCACAGACCGTCACGACTGGTCCGGTGCTGCCGGCGGCGCCGGTGCTGGACGTCTCGGGTCCGCCCCCGACGATCACCGGATCGCGCAGCAGGGCGACACGCTGAGTGTGAGCAACGGGAGCTGGGCCAACGATCCGACAGGCTTCGCCTACGTCTGGGAGGACTGCGGCGGCACTGGCCCCGTCTGCGCTCCGATCGGCGGCGCCGGGTCGAGCAGTACCTACACGGTTCAGTCAACGGACGTCGGGAAGACGATCGAGGCGATCGTGATGGCGTCGAACGCCGGCGGCGATAACCAGGCCACGAGCGGTCCGACTGGCTCGGTGCTGCCGGCGTCGCCGGCGGTAACGGGCGCGCCTGAGATCGGCGGAACCCCGCAGCAGGGCGACACGCTGACCGCGAGTAACGGAAGCTGGAACAACAATCCAACCAAGTTCACCTACGCGTGGGAGGACTGCGACAGCTCGGGGAACAACTGCGCGACGATCTCGGGGGCGAGTTCGATTACGTATACGTTGAAGGCCTCGGACGTCGGAAAGCTCGTGAGCGTGACGGTGACGGCCTCAAACCTCGGCGGGGCCACCCCAGTGATGAGCGCGCCCGTGGGACCTGTGCTGCCGCCGGCGCCGGCGAACACCACGGCGCCGCAGATCAACGGCACACCCGAGCAGGGGATACCTTGACTGTGGTGAGCAACGGCGCCTGGAGCAACGCCACCGCGTATACGGACGCGTGGTGGGAATGCAACAGCTCGGGCTGCTCGCCGATCCTGGGCGCCACGTCGAGCAGCTACACGCTGTCGGCGGCGGTCACGAACCAGGGCGTGACGCTAATCGCCACGGTGACCTCCAGCTCGAGCAGCAGCACAGCGCTCTGGGGCACGGTGACCTTCGATGACGGCGCCTCGGCCATTCACGGCTGCGTGAACGTGGCAGTCACGCCCAGCGGGCAGAGCGCCACAGTGGCCTGCTCGACGTCGTTCGCTGCGTCGACGGCGCAACTCACCGCCGCATTCACGCCCACGGCCGGGTCGGTTCTGAAGGGCTCGGCCAGCCCGGCAGATGCGCTCGTGGTCGCGCCCGACACCACCACCACCTCGCTCGACGCGACAGCATCGGTGAGCATCGGCTCGAGCACGACGTTCACGGCGTCGGTGGCGCCTCCGGCGGCACGGCTGGGACCGGTCGAGCCGACCGGCTCGGTCGAGTTCCTTGGCGGCGGTCAGCCGATCGCCTCCTGCGCCAGCCAAACCTTAAGCGCCGGCCAGGCGACGTGGACGGTCACGTACGCGGCCGCCGGCGCGCACCAGATAACCGCTCGCTATGTCGGTGACCCGAACTTCACCGGGTCGACCTCCCAGGCCGAGGCGGTCAGCGCGGTCCCCCTTTCCACGGATGTGCTCGGCGCGATCACGTCGACGATGCAGTGGGCTTTCTACTACACCCCTTCGTACACCCAGGTCCGCGCGCTCGTCGTCAACGGCGTGCTCCCAGGCGCGACCGTGCTCGTGAAGTGCCACGGCAAGGGTTGTCCGTTCGCGCACCACTCGACGCTGCTCGGTAAGCGCGCGCGGTGCGGGAAGAAGAAGAACGGAATGTGCTCGGCGTACGGCAGTTTCCCGATCACGCCTGGCTTTGCCAGCCATCACCTCGGCGTCGGCTCCCGGATCACGGTCGAGATCATCCGCGCGAGCTGGATCGGCAAGTTCTACAGCTTCACGGCCCGTTCCCGGCAGGGCCCGCGCATCCAGATCGGCTGCCTGGCTCCAGGCGGCAGCGTGCCCGGCGAGGGCTGCTGACCCGACCCGAATCGCTCGGACGTTCGTCGAGCGTTGATCGCAGGTTCCCGGGGCCCACCCCGGTCGCGCCGATGCGCAGATGTGGAGCGCATGGCGTCACTACCGGCTGCCGTCAGGGCGAGCGCGCTGCTCGCGTTGCTCGCGTTCGTTGCCATGATCGTGAGCGTGGAGTCCGGCTCGCCCTCTCGCCCCACGCACACTGGTCTCCACGCGGCCGCCGGTTTCCGCGCGGCCGCCGGCGTTCGGGCTGATCCACTGATTCGGGTGCGGCCCGCGTCTCCGCCGCCGGCGCGTCCGCGGGCCGGCAAACGGCGCCCGGCGGTCATCCTGCAGCCGCATGGCGTGAATGTGGCTCCCGGTGGTCTCGCCGGCTTCACCGCGGCGGCTTCAGGCACCCCGGCGCCCAGGACCCAATGGCAGCGCTCGGTCAACGGCGGTAGAACGTGGACCAACATTCCGGGCGCCCACCGCGTGACGTTCACGTTCACGGCCAAGCACACACAGAACGGAAGCGAGTACCGGGCGGTGTTCACGAACGCCTCCGGGCGAGCGACGACCAGAACGGCGCGGTTGGCGGTCAGGTCGGGGTCTGGACACTCGGGCGCCTCAGGCGGCTCTGGAGGGTCGGGCGGTTCCGGAGGGTCGGGCGGCTCCGGGGCGCCGGGGGGTTCTGGGGCATCCGGCGGATCGGGTGCCACACCGGCGCCCCAGATCCTCGTCCAACCGTCCGATCAGACGGTCGAGAGCGGCCTGTCGGCGACGTTCGGGACCGTCACCAGCGGTGTCGTCACCAGCGTCCAGTGGCAGATCTCAACCGACGCCGGCGCCGACTGGAGCACCGTGCCGAACGCGACCGCTCTGAGCTACTCGTTTCTGACCGCAGAGAGTGAGGACGGCTACGAGTACCGCGTGGTCCTGAGTAACTCGGGGGGCTCGGCCACGACCCGCGCCGCCACCCTAACCGTCTCGGCCCCCCCGAGCGCAACCGCGCCGCAGGTGACCAGCCAGCCAGCTAACCAGGATGTCACGAGCGGAAGCTACGCGACGTTCACCGCGGCAGCTTCGGGCAGTCCGATTCCGAGCGTCCAATGGCAGGTCTCGACCAACGGCGGCCAGACCTGGACGGCGATCCCCGGCGCCAACTCGACCAGCTACACATTCCGAGCGAGCACCCAGAACGGGTACGAATACCGCGCCGTGTTCACCAACACGGCCGGCAGCGCGACCACGAGCGCCGCGTGGATGGTCGTCGTCGAGCAGTCGGCGAACTGGTCAGGATACGTCGCACTCGGCCAGGAGTTCAGCACGGTGACGGGAAGCTGGAACGCTCCGGCGGTGACGTGCGCAGGAGGCGCGACCACGTATTCCTCGCAGTGGATCGGGATCGACGGTGACGGAGACAACAACGTGGAACAGGACGGGACCGAGGCCGACTGCCTGAACGGCGTCCGGACCTACGACGCCTGGTATGAGATGTACGGAGACAACAACGTCAACGACGGCTACGAAGTCGAGCTCTCGACCTCGACCTATCCGGTGAGTCCGGGAGATGCCATGACCGCCTCGGTCAACCTCACGGGGTCCACATGGACGCTCGCCATCAGCGACGCCACCGCGGGGTGGCAGTACAGCATCCCGATCGCCACCCCGAACCCCGCTCCACAGCAGGTCTCGGCCGAATGGATCCTCGAGCGGCCCGAGATAAACGGCTCGCTGTCGTCCCTCTCGGACTTCGGCAGCGCGTCGTTCAGCGGGGCGACCGCCATCGACAACGCGACCAGCGGCCCGATCTCGTCTTTCTCGAACGAGCCGCTCCAGATGGTCGGCTCGGACACGCTCGCCTCACCCGGTCCGCTCGTCTCCGGCGGCTCCGGCTTCACGGTGGCTTGGGACGGCAGCACCTGATCGGCCGCCGGCGTGCCGACGTGCCGACGTGCCGACGTGCCGACGTGCTCAATTTACAGGGCTTTTTGGACAGTTCACCAAATAGCCTTAGGCGGAGGCCTTGTGTCGCGTCGCCGGGCGAGGTTATAGTCTCACCGACATAGCCGAACCGCCACGGATCCGAACCGTGGTGGACGGGGAGCCCAAGTCGTTGGGGCGAATCAACCGGTGCTCCGGTTGTAGCGGTCGTTGATCGCGAGCCCGTCAGCTAACCCCGCAGGCCTGAGAGAGATCGGGAGAGTGACATACATATGGCACCGCAACCGCATGCGCGTGCGGCGATGCCGAGCGATGGGCCAGCGTGCGAGCTGAGGACGCTTTTCAGGCTCTGCTCTGCTGGCGACACGCGCGCCCGGGAGACGATCATCGTCCGGTTTCTGCCGCTCGCGTGTCGGCTCGCACGCATATACGAAGGCCGCGGCGAACCAATCGACGATCTACGCCAGGCGGCCAGCCTCGGGCTCATAAAGGCGGTGGATCGATTTTCGTTTGACCGGGGCGATTCGTTCCCAGCCTACGCGCGACCGGTGATCCTCGGGGAGATTCGGCGCCACTTCCGCGACACGACGTGGCGCGTGCACGTGCCGCGTCCGATCAAAGATCGGGCAGCGCAGGTCCTTTACGCCGACAGAGAACTCAGCACGGCCCCGGCTCCGGCGACCGAGCGTGACCGGGTTGCAGACCACCTCGGTCTCGAGTCCGGGGAGGTTGCCGAGGCGCGACTTGCGATCGAGGCGCAGCGGGCGCGATCGCTCGACGAGCCGACTGCAGGCTCCGACGGCCACGGGCTCGCGCTGCGCGAGGTGATCGGTGGCGAGGAGCCCGAGTACGACAGGGTGGAGGTGTCGCTCGGGGTCGGACGCGCGCTGCGCAAACTAGGCCCGCGCGACACGAAGGTCCTGTTTTTGCGGCTGGCCTTCGGGCTCACGCAGGACGAGATCGCCGGTCACGTCGGTGTCTCTCAGGTGCATGTCTCGAGGATCCTTCGCAACGCGGGCGCAGTGTTGACCACGTCGTGCGGACTAGCCGTCGCCTTGTGAGCATCCGTCGCGAGCTTTTTCAGTCCTGGTGGGTAAAAGCGAGCCATCTCGTGGACCCACCGTGTGCGATCGATCCCGATGACGTGCTCGCGGTGAGGTCCCGGCGGGTCTTGCTCGGAATCGGGCTAGCGAAAGTGGTCTTTCGTCGACGCCTCGTCCCACGAGTAGCGCGCGAGCGCCGGGAGAGACGACCGAGCCAGCGAGATGCCGAACTCGGGGTCGCTCTTGTTACCAACGTTGGGACGGTTCTTGAGCGGAGGCGACGCGCCCAGCCATTCAGTGCTGGGCACGAGGTACACGGACGGATCCGCTGCGTCGGCGAGCAGCACAACGGCCGCGAAGCGGTTGCTCGCAATCGGCAAGCGTCGCTGCGTCCAGAACGCGTACCCGCCCAAGCGCTGTGTGGACACGAACACCTCGATCGAGCGGCCGGACGGCGTGCTCACCTCGAGTCTCCCGTCGGTCAGGCTGGTTGGCATCTTGACGGTGCATCCGAGGCTCGCCAGCCGGTCCCGAACGGTCGTCTTGCCGAGCGCGGTGAGCTCGCTTCGGCTGAGTTGTGACCATCGGTCTTCCGTGGTCTTGGCGTGGGCGCTCACGTGCTCTCCTTTCGTCGTGTGGCCGGCGCTGCTTCGCCGCGTATCGCGACATGGGTGACACTGTCGGCGCGATTCTTACCAGCGCTGTGATCAGGCGGGTACCAGACGGACGCCGCACCCGGCTTGGGGGTCACTGCCTCCAGCAACAGCTGCGCAAGTACGGCGGCGGCCACGAGCCCAGCGAATCCGATCGGGGCGATAGCGCCGCCGAAGGCTGCCAGCGCGACGGTGAAGGCGGCCAGGACGAGTCTCCCGATGAACGTGCGGTCGCGAAGCGAAGTCCATTCGGCCCCGATGTGGAGCGCGGCCAGCGACAAGGCGAATGCACTGATCCCGCCCGCGAGCGCCCATCGGGTCCCGGCGGCCAGGCCGGGTTGCACCGCTTCGCCGATGGCAAGCTTTGTCCCCACGCCGAACGCGGCCACGCCGGCCAGCAGCGGAAAGTGGCTGTAGACGTACACCAGCCCCAGCGCGCCGCGTCCGACGACCGACGTGTCCGCGAGGTCGAAGTACACCCACCACAGGCAGAGCGCGACCACGAAACATAGGCCGGCGATGACCCACGATTCGAAGTGCAGCTCAAATCCGGCCACTCCCGAGACGACGGCCACCACGGATTCGCCGAGCACGATGATGAAGAACGTGCCGAATCGCTCGGTGATGTGCGAGATCACGACAGCGTGGCCCTTGAGCGTCGCCCAGGCCCGCGGGGGGATAAGGAGGTCGGCGGCCATCGCGACACCCCACAACACGTAGCGATACGGACCGGGCACGAAGATCGAGAGGAGCCAGAGTGCGGTCGTGGCCGAGTACCCGACGAGGTATATCTCCGTGAGCCTGTGGCCTTGCCCGACGACGTAGTACCGGGCACGCAGATACAAGGCGAGCAGCAACAGGCGCAGGACCACGTATCCGGCGGCGAACCCGACGGTTCCACCCCGGCCGTCCATCGCTTGGCGGATGTTCACCGCGATCGCCGCGATCGCGACCATCGCGCCCGATTTCGCCAGTCGGAAAACCAGGTCGTCTGTGTCGAACCGGTTGGCGTAGAGCGCGTAGAGAACCCACGCCCATACGACCACGACGAACAGAGCGACGAAGCGGGCGAACCCGGCTGCCGAGGGTTCGCGCGCGAGCGCGCTCCCAAGCTGGCTCACCGCCGCGACGAACACCAGGTCGAAGAACAGCTCGAACCAGGTTGCGTGGCGCTCCTCGTCCGGCTCAGCCGTCGTGCGCAGCCGTGGCGGCTCGAACCGGAACGTCCCGCCGGCGCCGAGATACCGCTCGCGGGTCGGTGGAGGGTCGGGTTCCGCCGCCCCGGCTTGGGCGCTCGTCAAACTGGTGCGCCCTCGCGATCCGGCGGCTTGTCGAACTGGGTCTCGCCGTTGCCGAACGACCAGTTCTCGGCGGCGGTCTCCACCACGGAGATGAGCACGTCCTCGGGTCGGACACCTGGGTTGGCGCCAAGGCGCTCGACGATCTTCCGGTACATCGCGAGCTTCGCGTCGACAGCCTTGCCGGGGGCCCAAAACACCTGGATCTGAACCAGATCATCGCTGCGCTCCAGCCCGAGGAACGGTCCGTAGGCGAACGCGTGCTCGTCATGCTCGGTTATCGCCATGAAGCGATCGCCGTCCTTGATCGCGACGATCTCGAGCATCGCCTGGTAGATCTGATCCATCAACGCCTGCTTGTACTCGGGTGTCTTCCCTTCGCGAATCGCGATACGCGTGACGGGCATTCCGGGGCCTCCTCGGACAGATGACGACGAACCTAGCCGTTAGAGAAGGCGCGCAGCGATTTCTTACCGTCCACAGCATGGCGGCAGGGTCGTCGGAGATCCGCTCGAACGTGGGGCGGATCGTCTCGAGGTCCAGCAATGTCTCATTGACATCGAAAACGATGACCGGTCAGTCACCAGCGCGTGCCTATCTCTTCACAGCGATCCACCTTGAGTGCTGCCTGGGCTCCCGGACCGATCTCGACGGATTGCTTGAGGCGGCGCGCCGGTTCGGTCACGTGACACCCGAATAGTCGGGCCCCGGCGTCTCGAGGTCGATCAGTGGTGGAGGCCAAGTGGGGGCGCGCCGCACGCGTCGAGGTCGTGTCGGTAGGCCGGCGACTGCAGGTTGATCGTGCTGGGAAAGAGAAGGATCGCTCCGTCGAAGTCGCTGATCTCCTGGTCACCGACCGGGTTGGAGGGGACCGACGTCCTCGGGTCGGGGAACTGGGAGATCCCGTGCTCGCGCATGCACTCGGCGATCCTGACGAGCTTCGCCAGTGTTTGCGCGGAGGGGTGGGTCGTCGAGCCGGGCCCCGGGGGGCCGCCCCCCGGCAGCACTTTCCTGCACTTCGCCCGTGCGCTCCTGAACGCGGGCGATGCGAGGTTCCCACCGTTCACGGGGAACTCGAAGCCGCCGCCGGGCTTCGGGTCGGGGAAGTTGGGCACACCGTTGGAGCGCATGCAGTCGGAGAACGCGAGCGCCGCCGCGGCGAGGCCGCCGCCCGACACGGCGGTGGTCACGGCACGCGCGGTGGTCGTACTCGCCGCCGAAGGGCTCGCGCCGGACGCCGGTGTCGCGGTCGGGCTGCGCGAGCTTCCCCCGCATCCCGCGACCAGAAAGCCGCTGACGAGCGCGGCAACGGCGAGCAGCCGCGCACGCCCCGAGCCGGTGACATGCTTTGGATGGATGGCCTCTTGCATCGGGTCTCCTTCTGATGTGTCCTTTCCGGGTGTGCGCACCGGTTCTACGCGACCGGTGGTTTCCGCTCGGTTTCCCCACCGGCGCCGATGGGGCCGCTGGCGGGGAAACCGCGGTTTCACCCGCTCGGTTTCCCTCCCGGCGCCGATGGGACCGCTGGCGGTGAAACCGTGGTGCAACTCCAGCGCGATACCTTGAGCCGACAGGAGCGGCCGATGCGCGTGCTGGTGATCGAGGACGACGAGGAACTGGCAGAGACCGTGGCTGCCGGCCTGCGCGACGCGCGGATGGCGGTCGACATCGCGCTGGACGGAGAGGCCGGTCTGGCGCGTGCGCTTCTGCACGACTACGAGGTGATCGTGCTCGATCGCGATCTTCCGGTACTCCATGGCGATGAGGTGTGTGCAAGGCTCGTCGCCGCCGGTGGCCGCAGCCGGGTCCTGATGCTGACCGGGGCGGCAGAGAACGAGGACCTCATCGATGGGCTCGGGCTCGGCGCCGACGACTACCTGACCAAGCCGTTCGCCTTCGATGTGCTGGTGGCGCGCATCGGGGCGTTGACCCGCCGTGCCCAGCCGAGCATCCCTCCGGTGCTCGAGCACGGCGATGTCGAGGTCGACACCGCCAAGCGCTCCGCGCAGCGGGCGGGCCGGCCGCTCGAGCTCAGGCCAAAGGAGTTCGGCGTGCTCGAACTGCTGCTTGCCGCCCAGGGCCGCGTCGTCTCCGCCGAGGAACTGCTCGAACGCGTCTGGGACGAGGCCGCCGACCCGTTCACCGGCACGGTCAAGGTTACGATCAGCCGATTGCGCGCCAAGCTAGGCGACCCTCCGGTGATCCAAACAGTCGCGAAGGCCGGTTACCGGATATGACTATCGGTGCGACGCTGAATCGTCGGATCACCCAACTCGCGGTTGGGCGCCACCTTCCGCACCGGACCGCGCGCGTGCGCCTCGCCCTGCTCTACGGCGGGCTGTTCCTGGTCTCCGGCGCCGCGCTGATGGCGATCACCTACGCGCTGCTGGTGAACGCCGGATTCGTATTCACGATCGGGAACAGTACGAGCGCCGTGGCCGCGCCGCCTGTCACAGCGGCCCGCGGCGGACCGTCCTCCGCCTTCCCCGGCCCCGGTTCGACGACGCACCCCTCGGCTCAGTCGATGGCGCACTGGCGGGGTGTTGCGCAGTGCATGCGCGACCACGGGATCTCCGGGTTCCCCGACCCGACGACGTCGGTCCCGGTCAACTTGCGCTTCATCGGTGAGCTGAGCAATCGCGACGGCGCGATCCTTGCCATCCCGACCACGAGCCTGCAGTCGCCGGCGTTCACCCAGGTAGCGGGCGTGTGTGGGTTCGACGGGCCCGGGGTGCTGACCCCTCAGGACGTGCAGCGCCGGACGCACGTCCGGCAACAGCTGCTGATCCAATCCGGGATCGCGCTCGCGGCGATGTCGCTGCTATCGCTCGGCCTCGGATGGCTGATGGCCGGGCGCGTCCTGCAACCGCTCGAGGCCTCGTATCAGGCGCAGCGCCAGTTCGTGGCCAACGCCTCACACGAACTGCGCGCACCGCTGACGCGCCAGCGAGCCATGATCGAGGTCGCGCTCGCCAGCCCTGACGCGGACTTCTTGTCGCTGCGAAAAGCGCACGAGCGCGTCCTCGCCTCCGAGCAACACCTCGAGCAACTGATCGACGCGTTGCTTGCCCTCTCCCGCGGCCAGGCTGGGCTGGAGCGACGCGAGCGGCTCGACCTCGCGGCGCTCACCTCGGAGGTAATCCTCGCCCACGAGTCCGAGCTGTCGGGCCTCGACGTTCGCACGACGCTCAACCCGGCGGCGACGGCTGGCGATCCCCGACTACTCGAGCGCATGATCACCAACCTGATCGACAACGCGATACGCCACAACACACCAGGCGGTCACGTCGAGATCACCACGGGGGTCCGCGACCGACAGGCGTTCATGTCGATCGCGAACTCCGGCCCCGCGGTCCCGCCCGCGGAGATCGTGCGTCTCCTCCAACCGTTCGAACGACTCGGCGGCGCACGTACCGGGCATAACAACGGCCACGGCCTCGGACTGTCGATCGTTCATGCGATCGCCGACGCGCACGGGGCCGACCTCAACGCGCACGCGCGACCGGAGGGCGGGCTCACGATCGACGTCGCATTCCCGGTGGCGCTCGGTGGCGGCGCCCGCCTGAAGTTCGCCAGCGTCCGGTCTAGCGTCCCGCGACGAAGCGCGCGACGTCGGCCCTGGTCAGGAGCCCGTGGGTGACGCTGGTGCACGTGTCGGCCGCCTGCACCACCGCCGGTTGCTGCAGGCTTATCCCGGCGCTGGCGAGCATCTCGTGCGTTATCTGACCGCTGCTGCTCGGGTCGGGGAAGTGCGGGAAGCCGTGGCCGCGTAGGCAGCGGGCGAACGCCAACAGCGCGGCGGTCTGCGCCAGACTGGGCGGAGTGGGCTGGCTGTGCTGCCCGCGGTTCGGCAGCAGGTGCTGGCAAGCCGTCATCGCCGAACCAAACGCGGGTGACGCCTGGTCGGTGGGGTCCATCGCCTGCTTGAAGGCGTGGGGGTCGGTGGGATCGGGGAAGTTCGATACCCCGTGTGAGCGCATGCAGTCGGCGAACCTGACCAGCTCTGCATTCTCCTGCTGTACCTGAGCCTGGGTCTGTGGAGCGCCGGAGCCCGACGCGTCCGACGAGGTAGACAAGTTGGACGACCCGCACCCGGCAGCGAGCAGCGAGACCGCGGCGATTGCGACGACCGAGGCGGGAATGAGCGGACGGCGGCGACGCATGATGTTTCAGTTCCTTTCAGTCGAGAGCGGGGAAGGCCACGTCGATCCCGAGGCCGCCGCCGGTTCGGGCTTGTGCCGTGACCGTGGCCTCGTGAGCGGTGGCGATCGTCTGCACGATCGCGAGGCCGAGCCCGACCCCGTCGGCGGCGGGTCCTGCGTTTGGGCTGAGTCGCTGGAAAGGTTGGAACAGGCGCTCGAGCTCGCCGGTCGGGATCACCGGCCCGGTGTTCGCGATCGTCAACGTGGCGCGTCCCGCGGAGGTGTGCGTGACGACGTCGAGCCGGCCGTCGGGCACGTTGTGGCGGACGGCGTTCGCGACCAGGTTCGCCACGAGGCACTTGACCAGCTGCGGGTCGCCGGCCGTTCGGGCCGGCTCGAGCACCGTGGTGCTCCTCAGGCCGTGATGATCGTGGCCTCGCAGGACGGCGGCGGCCGTCGCGGCGAGGTCGACGGGGTCCCGCCGCAGGCGTCTGTAGTCGCTCCGGGCAAGCGTCAGCAGCGCCTCGAGCAACCGTTCTTGGCGCCAGCAGGCCGCGATGACGCCCTCGCCCATCTCGCGCAGGGCGACCGTGTCCGCGTCCGGGTCGGCGAGCGTCGCCTGCGCGAGCGTGAGCTGGACGGTGATCTCACCGCGGAGTTCGTGCGCGGCGTAGGCGAGGAACTGTTGCTGCGTTTCGGCTGCTGCAAAGGCGGGGGCGGTGTTCATGCGACAAGCTCACCAGTCCAACCTGAACGGATCGCCCGTCCGTCTGAGAGGTTGCTGAGAGCTTGCTTAGAGGGTCTATCGCCCGTTGGCGTCGAACCGGAGCGTGAGGAGCGCGCCTCCGCCGTCCGCGTTGGCGACGATGACGCTGCCGCAGTGGTCGTCGACCGTCTGCTTGACGATCGCGAGCCCGAGACCCGAGCCGGGGAGGCCTCGAGCCGCCGCGGCCCGGTAGAAGCGGTCGAACACGTGCGGCAGGTCGTCACGAGCGATGCCCGGCCCGTGGTCGCGCACGGTTAGTCTCCCGCCAGCAAGCCGGATGTCGACGGTGCCACCGGGCGGGCTCCACTTGATCGCGTTGTCGAGAACGTTGTCGACCGCGCGCTCCACCCGGGAGCGGGCGCCGACAACCCGGTAGGGCTCGAGCCGGCTGTCGAAGTGCAGTTCCGAAGCCCTGTGCTGGGCCCGCTCCACCGCCACCGCCACGACCTCGTCGAGCGCCAGCGGCTCACGCGCGTCGACGGACCTACCGTCGCGGGCGGCGAGGATCAGATCGCCGACCAGTGCGGAGAGCCTCTCCATCGCCCGCACGGCCGCGCCGAGGACGCGCTGGCGCTGTTCGGGGGGCAGGTCCGGCCGCGCCAGCAGCTCGATGTTCGCGCGATGGGCGGTCAACGGGGTTCTCAGCTCGTGCGAGGCGTCTGCGATCAATTGCTGTTGAGCGCGTTGGGACTCGGCGAGGGCGGCGAGCATCCCGTTGAAGTCGCCGGCGAGGCTTGCCAGCTCGTCCCGGCCGGTCACGGGGATCCGCTGGTTGAGATCACGTGTCGCGCTCACCTCGCGTACGGTCCCGGCGAGGGCACGCACGGGGCGGAGTACCGCGTTGGCCGCGAGGCGTCCGAGCAGGGCGGCTGCGAGCGCTCCGCCGAGCGTCAAGGCCAGCAGCAGCCAGCGGACGTCGGCGATCGTCGCGTTCGTTCCGGTCAGCGGGCGCGCGGTCCGAATCAGCCCGTCGCGCTCGGACGAGAGCGGCATCGTATACAGCCGCATCGCCACGCCCTGGTAGCTGACGTCGCGAAAGTACGGTGGCGCCACCCCGGTTGCCACCGACGCGTCCAGGCCGATTGGCGGCACGAACCCTTCGAGACTCTGCTTGAGAGGCGTCTTGCCCGCCGTTTGCGCCGATAGTTCCTGCTTGGTTGCGGCTGTGAGGTTTGGGATGACCTGGACGTAACCGCCCGCCCCGTCGCTGCTAAAGAGCGGCCCGGGCCCCGGCGGGTACCCGTGGGCGCCGGACTTTTCGGTCGGCGCGCCCTTCCCCAACGGAGCCTTCGTCGACTGCAGCGTGTTCTCGACGTTCCACTTCGAGGCGACGCCCGCGGCCGACTGAATCAAGGAGGCGTCGATCTGCTGCTGCAGGTTCGAGCGCACCGCGAAGTAGATGACCGATGACGCGATCGCCAGCGCGATGAACACCGCGCCGCCGCCAGCCACCGTCAACCGCCCACGTAGGCTCACGGCTCTCGGAGCGCGTAGCCGACCCCGCGCACTGTGTGGATCAGGCGCGGCTCGCCACCCGCCTCGGTCTTTCGTCGCAGGTAACTGATGTAAACCTCGAGTGGATTCGACGTCGGCCCAAAGTCATAGTTCCAGACCCGCTCCACGATCACCTCCCGCGTCAATACCTGACGCGGATGGCGCAGGAACAGCTCCAGTAGCGCGTACTCCGTCCGCGTCAGTTCGAGCCTGCGTTGACCACGGGAAGCCTCTCGCGTCTGCTGATCGAGCGACAGCCCCGCGAACCAGAGCGGCGCATCCTCGCCCGCCGGACGCGTCCGCCGCAGCAGGGCCCGCACGCGCGCCAGCAGCTCTCCCAACCCGAACGGCTTCACCAGATAATCGTCCGCGCCAAGGTCCAGGCCGCGGATCGTGTCCTCCTCCGAGTCGCGCGCCGTCAGGAACAGGACCGGCGTCCGGTTTCCCGTCGCGCGCAGGCGCCGGCAGACCTCGAAGCCGTCCAGGTTCGGCATCAGGACGTCCAGCACGACCGCGTCGAACCCCACCTGCCCCAGCCGTTTCAACGCCGCGAGACCGTCGGTCGCGGTCGTGACAGTGTGGCCCTCGAGCTCGAGCGCCGTCTCAACCGCCTCGCGTACGTCCGGATCGTCGTCCACGACGAGCACGCGCGCACTCCGAACCTCGGTCGTCTCCATCAACGCCCGTTCACTCCCGGCCTCCACCCCTCGGTGACCGCGGCGAACCCATCGACATAGCGTATGCGGATACTCAGGCACGTCACGGCCAGGTGCTGAAGCGCCACCACCTGAACTGGAGCACCGCAACCTGAGCACGCGGCGCTCGAAGCTGAGAGATTGCTTAACGATTGATGAGATGCCAGCGGCGATGGCGTGAGCCGGTAACACCGCGCGGCGTTCGTGCAATGAACCCCCGATGACATCCTCACCCACCCTCCCAGCGCCGGCCGTGTTCAGCGACGCCTCGCTGCTCGCCGCCGCGCGCCACGATCCCGACGCGTTCCGGGAGCTGTATGAACGCTACGCCGAGCCGGTGCATGATTACTTCGTGCGTCGCACCGGCAGCCGAGCGACGGCGCTCGATCTCACGGCCGAGACCTTCGCCCAGGCGTGGTTCGTCCGCGCGCGGTTCCGCGACGAGGCCAACGGCTCGGCTGCGCCGTGGGTCTATGGCATTGCGCGCAACGTTCTGTTGATGTCGATCCGGCGCGGCGCGCTCGAGCGACGTGCCAGCGAGCGGCTTGGGCTGCGGGAGCGGCTCGAGCGTCCGCAGAGCGTCGAGGGTCCGGCGCCCGAGGGCACGTGGGCCGACGGGGCCGACGAGCTGCTCGACACCCTGCCGGCGGATCAGCGCGAAGCCGTACGCCTGCGAGTGCTCGAGGACCTCGAGTACTCAGACGTCGCTCGCGCGCTCGGCACCACCCCCGCCGCCGCGCGGGTTCGGGTCCACCGCGGGCTGAAAGCCCTGAAGCGCCATCTGACCCCATTCAAGGAGAACCGAACATGACCCGTCTCGATTTCGATCCCGATCTGGAGCGCCTGGGAGCGGCGCTGCGCGCCACCACGGCCGCCGACCTGGCCCGCGA
>CAWJXO010000019.1:0-15087 GCA_963846765.1 uncultured Solirubrobacterales bacterium | reverse complement strand
GCCGCATCGTTCGGCGGACCACTGGCGCTCGCGGCCTCGGGCGCACCCGGACTCGTCGGGGACGCCGCCGACTCCGCCGGGCTGGCGATGCTCTCGGCGGCGGTCGTGTTCATCGCTCCGCTCGCCGCCGGCGTCGTGCTCGTGGCGCCGTTCACGCTGATCGACCCGGACGGCTTCTACGACACGCTGCTGAAGGCGTCGCTGGTCGCGCTGTGGCTGAGCCAGCTGATCGTGTTCGCGGTCTATCCCCTGTTCGCGTTGAAGCGGCGGCAGCGGATGTGGCCGGCATCGACGCTCAGCTTGATCGCGAGCGCGTTTGCGGTGTACGGGCTGGTCACCACGCTTCAGCAGGCATCGAGCTGAAACGAGGTCGTCTGGAAAGGCCGCGGAAGGTTCGCAGCGGATCGAGCGTCCTGAGGGGTGTGGTGATGAGATCTTTTCGGTTACTGCCGGCGGCGGTGCTCGCCATTGCCCTACTCGTGGCTCCTGTTGACGCGAGCGCACGCCACCGGCCACAACCACGCCCCCACAGGCGCCACCACCAGCACGTTGATGCACACGCCGGGAGCCACGCCGCCACCGTGAAGCTCGCGGGCGGCGTGCTCGGCGCGGGTGGCGCCCTCTCCTCACTGGCGCGTCCCGCGTCTGCTCACGCCGCAGATGACACATCGGTGACGATCGCCGACTTCCAGTTCACTCCGGCCACGATCACGATTCACGTCGGTGACACGGTGACCTGGACGAACCACGGTCCGAGTGCGCACACCGCGACGGCCAACAACGGCAGCTTCAACACGGGCGTGCTGCAGAAGGGCCACAGCGCATCGCACACGTTCACGACGGCCGGCACGTTCACCTACATCTGCCAGATTCATCCGTTCATGCACGGAACCGTCGTCGTGCTGGCCAACCCCACCCCGACGACGACTCCGAAGACGACGACCAAGCCGGCGAGCACCACGCCGGCCACGACCACGCCCGCGTCGACGACCCCGTCGTCGACTACCGGCGCCACCGCAGGTCAGCTGCCGAATACGGGCTTCTCCGTCCCCGCGATCCTGCTCGCCGGTGTGCTGCTGACCGGACTCGGGTTGGCGGTCCGCAAGAAGCTCCGCGCCTGATCCTCCCACAATCAGATGGGGGGTCGCCCCCATTCCGCCGAGCGCCCTACTCGGCGATCGTGACATGGCAATCACGTCAAGGAGATGCCAGATGCTCACGGTCAAAGAACACTCCGAACACGTCACCGCCGCCGACGCGCTCGACTCACACGACGGCCTTAGGCGGCTTCGCCTGCTCGTTGTCGACGACCATCCTGCGGTCCGGCTCGGGCTGTTACAGCTGCTCGACGACCAGCCCGACTTCGTCGTCGTCGATGTCGCCTGCAGCGCCGAGGAGGCCAGGTCACTGGCCGAGCGCGAGCCGATCGACGTCGCGGTCGTCGACTACCAGCTCGGCTCGCGGACCGGGCTGTGGCTCACCCGGAAGCTGAAGGAACTCGACCCGGCGCCACGGGTGGTGATGTATTCGGGGTACTGCGACGGCCCTCTGGCGGCGGCATGCGTCGTCGCCGGCGCGGACGGGCTCATCAGCAAGGGCGGCGTCGGCGCCGAGTTGTGCCATGCCGTTCGCGCTGTCGCGCGCGGGCAATCGCGGCTTCCGCTCGTCCCGCCGACGCTCGCCGGCGCGATGCGGCGCCGGCTCGGGGCCCAGGAACAGGCGATCTTCGGCATGTTGCTGGCCGGAATCGATCCGCCGGAGATCGCCACCACGCTCGGAATCTCCGAGCGCGCGCTTGACACGCGCCGCTGGGCGATGCTGCAAAAGCTCGAAGGGCTGCGGACCGGCTCGACCGGCGTGACGTCAAGCCGTGCCCCGCTGCTCCGCGGCCGGATCAGGCGGCGCCCCGCGCCCGGGTGCTGAGACTCCGGTGGTTGCTGCTTCACTGCCGATCAGCGCGATGAATGGCAAGACACCCGCGCCCGAGCGTCCGGCGCGCCAACGGTATATCCCACTGCTTCACCGGGTGGCCGGCCTGAACGCGCTGCTGCTCGTCGTGGCCGTCGGGGTCACGATCGTGGTGCTCGCGCCGGGCCGGGTGTCGTCGTTTCGCGTCGACGAGGAGGGCTTGGCGTTGATCGTCGCGCTGCTGATCGTGGTGGCGCTCAACGTGTATCTGGTCCGCCGCATCGTTGGGCCCGTGCAGGCGTTGACCGCGCTCGCCCGGCGCGTCGATCTCGCCGACCACGGCGAGCGCATGCCGGTCTCGACTCAGGCCTCGGAGGCGGGAGAGCTGGCGTCGACGTTCAACGAGATGCTCGCCCGCCTCGAGGACGAGCGGCGCGAGGCCACGGGCAGGGTCCTCGCCGGCCAGGAGGCCGAGCGCCTCCGGATCGCCCAGGAGTTGCACGACCAGGTCGGACAGGAGCTCACCGCGGTTCTGCTCGGACTGGCGCGGGTCGAGGCACGCGCCCCGGCCGAGCTGCGCGGCGACGTCGCCGAGGTCCAGGGTGCGGTTCGCGACAGCCTCGAGGAGGTACGGCTGATCGCGATCGAACTGCGTCCGGAGGCGCTGGACGACCTCGGGCTCGAGAGCGCGCTCGCCGTCCTGTGCGAGCGCCTCACCGAGCGGTTCGGCCTCCGCGTCCGCCAGCACCTCGACGCACAACTGCCGCCGCTGTCGCCGGACGTCGAGTTGGTCGTGTACCGCGTCGCGCAAGAGGCACTGACGAACGTTGCCCGCCATGCGGGCGCTCACGAGGCCGAGCTCACGCTCGCGCGTCACGACGGCGGGCTCATGCTCACCGTCTCCGACGACGGCGACGGGCTCCCGGCAGGGCACACCCCGGGCACCGGCATCCGTGGGATGCGCGAGCGGGCGACGCTGATCGGCGCGAGCCTGACGATCGACCGCGACCCTGTCGCGGACGGTTGCCGGGTCCGCCTCGTGGTCCCTGCCGAGGACGAGCGATGACGCCGCTGAAGACTCGTGTGCTGCTCGCCGACGATCACGCGCTCGTCCGGCGCGGGCTGCGGCTCGTACTCGATGCCGAGCCCGACCTCGAGGTCGTGGCCGAGACCGGCGACGGCGCCGAGGCCGTCCAGCGCGCGCTCGAGCCCGAAGTTGATCTCGCGATCCTCGACATCTCGATGCCGCGGATGACCGGCCTGCAAGCGGCGCGCGAACTCCACCGCCGCCGCCCTGAGGTGCGCATCCTGATGCTGTCGATGCACCAGAACGAGCGGTACCTGTACGAAGCGCTCAAGGCCGGCGCGTCCGGGTACGTGCTGAAGACCGTGGCCGACCGCGACCTCGTCGAGGCCTGCCGGGCCGCGATGCGCGGCGAGCGGTTCCTGTACCCCGGGGCGATGACGCCGCTGATCCGCGACCTCCTCGACGGCGCCCGCAACAACGCGCCGGTCCGCGAGGACCCGCTGACGCCGCGCGAGACCGAGATCGTGAAGCTGATCGCCGAGAGCTACAGCACCAGGGAGATCGCCGAAGCGCTCGTGATCAGCGAAAAGACGGTCGATCGGCACCGCACGAACATCCTCGAGAAGCTGGGGATGCACGACCGGGTCGAGCTGACCCGGTACGCGATCCGGCAGGGGCTCGTGGAGCCCTGAGGGAGAAACTAGGCCGAGCCGCCAGGTGGCGCGGCGGCGTCGCGAGTCTGCCCCGGGTCGGGCAGGATCTGGACGTATCCGTCCGTTCCATGCACGCGGATCCGCTGCCCATCCCTGATCAGATTCGTAGCGTGCTCAACCCCCACGACCGCCGGCAACCCGTACTCCCGTGCGATTACCGCGCCGTGAGTCATCAGGCCCCCGACCTCCGTCACGAGGGTTCGCGCTCGATCCTGATGGAGATGCCCACATGAGCTTTCGTGCGGCGACCGCCTGGTCGCTTATCTACATCGCCGCGGCGCTCGCGTTCGGGGCAGCGCTCGGGGTATTCGCGGGCTGGAGCCTCGGGACACAGTTCCTCGCCGGCTACGTGGTCGAGAAGAGCCTGTCGGTCGACAACCTGTTCGTGTTCGTGATGATCATGAGCACGTTCGCGGTCCCGGCGAGGAGCCAGGCTCGCGCACTTACGATCGGGATCGCGCTCGCCCTCGTGCTTCGCGCCGTGTTCATCGCGCTCGGCGCGGCGCTGCTTGCAGCGTTCTCGGTCATGTTCCTCGTGTTCGGGATGGCGTTGATCGCGACTGCGTTCCAGCTGTTCCGCCACCGCGACCGAGAGCGGAAGGTCGGCGACAACGCGTTGGTCGCGTTCGCGCGACGGCGCCTGCCGCTGTCCGACCGCTACGACGGCAACCGGATCCTCACCCGCGCCGCTGGCCGCAGGATGATGACCCCGCTGTTCCTGGTGCTGATCGCGATCGGCACGAGCGACGTCCTGTTCGCGCTCGACTCGATCCCCGCGATCTCGACCGGAGCCTCGCTCGCGGTGATCGTGACCGTGCTCGCGCTCACGACGATCGCGAGCCTCGCGCGAGCTCGTCACAGATACACGCTGGGCCCCATGGCACCGCACCAGTTTGCGCTCGATCCTGGTGGAGATGCCCACGAGGAACCCGATCCCGATGCTGGGAAGCCCTCGACAGTGGGCACTCGTCGCCGGCCTGGTGGCGCTGGCGGCCGCGACCGTCGCGATCCTCGGTGGACCGCCCGATCTCGAGCACGCGCTGCGCACCGCCGGATCGACACTCGGACCCTGGACGTACGCGCTGGTTGGGGTGATGGCGTTCTTCGAGACCGGCGCCGGCATCGGCCTGATCGCGCCGGGCGAGCTGGCCGTGATCCTCGGCGGCGTCGCCGCGGGCCAGGGTGAGCGCTCCTCGGCTACGTATTCTGGAACTCGCTCGATCACGCGCTCGAGCTCGCCCGGCAGGGTTCGCTCGCGATCGCCGCAGCCGTCGCGGTCGCCGCCGCCGCGACGTACGCGATCAAGCGCCGGCGGCGCCGGATGACCGTTCGAGTAGGCTCGCCCCGATGACGAACTTGAACGCTCAGTGGCGGCTGGCCGAGCGACCGGTTGGCCTGCCGAAGCTATCCAATTGGGAATACGTCGAGGTGACCGCCCCGGAGCCCGCGGACGGCGAGTTCCTGGTCAAGCTGGAGTACCTGTCGCTCGATCCGGCGATGCGCGGCTGGATGAACGAGGTCCGCTCGTACGTCCCGCCGGTGGGAATCGGCGAGGTGATGCGCGCCGGCGGGCTCGGCCGCGTAGTGCAGTCACGCCATCCCGACTACGGGGTCGGCGAGCAGGTGTCGGGGATGTTCGGCGTGCAGCAGTACGCGACCTCGGACGGGACCGGGGTGACCCGCGTGGACACGACGCTCGCCGCGGCGCCGGTCTATCTCGGCGGTCTCGGGATGACCGCCTTGACGGCGTATTTCGGGCTGCTCGACATCGGCAAACCCGAGCCGGGGCAGACCGTGGTCGTTTCCGGCGCGGCCGGCGCGGTCGGAAGCATCGCCGGGCAGATCGCGCGGATCAAGGGCTGCCGGGTGGTGGGTATCGCCGGCGGTCGTGAGAAATGCGAGTGGATCACCGACGAGCTCGGCTTCGACGCCGCGATCGACTACAAGCGCGGTGATCTCCGGGCTCAGCTTCGCGAGCAGACCCCCGATGGCGTCGACGTCTACTTCGACAACGTCGGTGGCGAGATCCTGGACGAGGTGCTGCGCCGGATCGCGCGCGGGGCCCGTGTCGTCATCTGTGGCGCGATCTCGCAATACAATGCCGAGCAGCCGACGAGGGGCCCGGCCAACTACATGCAGCTGCTCGTGATGCGCGCGTCGATGACCGGTTTCCTCGTGTTCGACTTCGCCCCGCGCTACGGCGAGGGGATCGCGCAGCTCGCTGAGTGGCTGAGCAGCGGCAAGCTGAAATCGCGCGAGGATATCGTCACGGGCAGCCTCGAGAAGTTCCCAGAGGTGTTCCTGATGCTGTTCCGGGGCGAGAACACCGGCAAGCTCGTCCTTCAGCTCATCGAGGACGAGGGATGAGCGCACCGCTCGGGTATGAGCTCCGCTTCTGGCCGGAGCTCGCCCGGTTGTTTGCCGACCCCCGCTTCTGGTCCCCCGGTCAAGCGCAGCGGCCTCGTGGGGTGCTGCTGATTCCAGGGTTCCTCGCCGGCGACGCGTCGCTGACCGTGCTCGCCGGCTGGCTTCGCCGGCGCGGCCACAAGGTTCGCACGAGCGGCATCCGGCTGAACGTCGGCTGCGCCGGCCGCGAGCTCGAGCGCCTCGGCGGCGTGCTCGACGCGTTCGACGAGCCCGCGATGGTGATCGGTCAGAGCCGCGGCGGGACGCTCGCGCGCGCGCTCGCGGCCCGGCATCCGGACCGGGTGGCCGCGGTGATGACGCTCGGCTCGCCCGTCCTCGATCAGCTCGCGATATCGCCGTCGGTGCTCCGCACGGTGCGCTCGGTCGCGTTCCTCGGCGACATCGGAGTCCGTGGCCTGTTCACGAACGAATGCCTCGACGGCGCCTGCTGCTCGGAGTTCCGCGCGCTGCTCAAGGCGCCCCTGCCCGCGGGCGCGCCGGCAATCGCCGTCTACTCGCGCAGCGACGCGATCGTCGACTGGCGTGCGTGCCAGGACCCCGCCGCGGAATGGGTCGAGATCGACGGGAGCCACTGCGGGATGGCGGTCAACGCCGAGGTGTACCGGGAGCTCGAGCGGCTGCTTGGGCGATTCGAATCCGAGGACACCGCTTGCAGTCGATGAGCGCTCAGGACGCGACGTTCCTGCACGTCGAGAACGACGTCACGCCGATGCACATCGGCGGGGTCAGCATCTTCGAAGGCCCGCCACCGTCGTTCGCCGAGCTCACCGAGATGGTCCGGGGCAAGCTTCACCACACCCCGCGCTACCGCCAGAAGCTCCGCTTCGTCCCGCTCGGGATCAGCGAGCCGATGTGGGTCGACGACCCGTACTTCGACGTCGCCTACCACCTGCGCCACACCGCCGTCCCCGCGCCGGGGTCGGACGCGCAGCTGCGGACGATGGCCGCGCGGGTGTTCTCCCAGCACCTCGATCGGGCCCGGCCGCTGTGGGAGATCTGGATGGTCGAGGGCCTCGAGCACGCGCGCTGGGCCTTGCTGTCAAAGGTTCACCATTGCATGGTCGACGGCGTCGCCGCCACCGACCTGATGTCGGTGATGTTCGGTGACGACGCCGACCCCGCGCCGGCCGAAGACTGGCACGCGGGCTCCGAGCCGTCGAGCGTCGAGCTGTTCGTCCGCGGCGCCTCGCACCGCGTGCTCTCTCCGGCGGGGCAGGCGAGCGTCGCGATCCGGGCGCGGTCCGAGTTCCTGCGGGGCACGATCGGACTCATGCGCGCGGTCGCGGCCGCGGCGCCGACCGTTCGGCCATCGGCCTCCTCGTTGACCGGCCCGATCGGCCCGCACCGAGTTTGGAGCTGGGCGATCACCCGGCTCGCCGACGTCAAGGAGGTCCGCGCCGCCCTCGGCGGCACCATCAACGACGTGGTCCTGACGATCGTCACCAACGGCTTCCGAGAGCTGTTGGCCGAGCGAGGCGAGAGGATTTCGCATGGGCGGACCGTTCGCACGATGGTCCCGGTGTCGGTTCGGCTCCCAGGCGAGCACGGCGTCTACAACAACCGCGTCTCAGCCGTGTTCGCGCGGCTCCCCGTCGGGATCGACGACCCCGCCGAGCGACTGACGGTGATCCGCGACGAGATGGACTCGATCAAGGCCTCCGGGCAGGCGGTCGCCGGCGACGTTCTCGCCCAGCTCTCCGGGTTCGCCCCACCGTTGCTGCTCGCGCTCGGAAGCCGGACGATGACCCGGTCGGCGCGGTTCAACATGGACACCGCGACGACCAACGTCCCCGGTCCCCAGCGGCCGGTCCACGCCCTCGGCCGCCGGCTGCTCGAGTCCTATCCCTACGTCCCGATCGTCGGCACGATCCGGATCGTGGTGGCGATCTTCTCCTACGACGGCGCGCTGTACTTCGGCGTCACCGGCGATCGCGATCACGCCGCCGACATCGACGTGTTGACCGGGGGCATCGAATCCGGTCTGGTCGAGTTGCGCCAGCGCGCCGCCGCGAGCGCAGCGCCGGCGTAGCGGCCCCGGCGCAGCGCGGCGACCTGCAAAACCTGCCAATCGAGGCGCCGGCAAGCGACCGTGTCATACAGCGCACGTAGCGCATGCGCGGTATGCCGCGGTCACGGACTTCTGGCTCCAGTCAGGTTGTGCATGTCGGCGACACGACTCCCTCCCCGACCCTGACCTCCGCGACGCGTCGTACCACTCGACGCCCGCCCGCTGGGCCGAGCATTTCGGCGAGACTGAGGCCGAGCGATACCTCCGGGCCCGGGAGTCATGAACAAATTCATACACCTGTGATCATGCGCGTATGACTGGAGCGTCGAGTCTCAAAGCGGGGCTCGCCGGCCTCATCCCGAAGTGGTCGGTCCCGGCGGCGATGCGCGCGATCCGTGCGATGGTCTGCGTGTGCGGGCTGTTCGCGTTCACCGACAAGGTGATCGGGAATCCGCAGATCGCCACCTTCGCCGCCTTCGGCAGCTTCGCGACGCTCGTGCTGGCGTCGTTCGCGGGGACGTGGCGCGACAAGCTGCTCGCCCACCTCGCGCTCGCGCTCACCGGCAGCGTGCTGATCACGATCGCGACGATCGTCAGCTCCACGACCTGGCTGGTCGCGATCGTGACCGTGCCCGCGACGTTCGCCGTGTTCTTCGCGGGCGTCACCGGCCCCAACGCGGCTTCGGGAGTCACCGGCGCGCTGCTCGCGTGGGTCCTACCGGCGGCGTCCGTAGGCACGGTCAGCATGGTCCCCGACCGCCTCATCGGGTGGTGGCTGGCGTCGGTCTGCGGCACCGCCGCCGTTCTGCTGTTCTCGCCGCGATCGAGCGGCGGCAACCAGCTGAACGCCGCGGCGTCGGTGCTCGCTGGGAAGCTCGCAGACGTGCTCGACGGAGCGGTCCGCGGCGGGCTGATCAAGGAGGACGTCGCTGCGATGGTCGCCGCCAAGCACGACTTAGTCGCCCAGTTCACGTCGACGCCTTACCGCCCTACCGGTCTGGCAGCGACGGACCAGGCGCTCGCGAACTGCGTCGAGTTGCTCGAATGGGCCGAGGACCTGATCTCCGACGCCGTCGAGGAGCAGCACGACCTCAGGAACGCCCCGGCGCCCGACCTCGATCTCATCGCCGCTTCAAGCTCGGCGCTGCGAGACACGGCCTCTTTGCTGGCAGGCGGCGACGGGCGTCCCGACGTCGACGGGCTTGAGCGCTGCCGGGCGGTCGTTCTGGACGAGATAATGAAGTCGACATCGCCGCCCGGGCACTTCCTGCAGGCCGCCCAGATCTCGTTCCATGCGAACGCGGTCGCCGTCGCCGTCCTCGGTGTCGCCTACGAGACGTTGATCGCGTCAAGTCTCGCGGATCCCGAGTGGCTAGAGGCCAGACGCGCTCGCTGGTACACGGGATCGAACGCCGCGGCACGAACCGTGCAGCGGGTGTCGAGCGTGGCCACCGCTGCTCACACCCACGCGAGCTTGCGTTCGGTTTGGTTCGTCAACAGCATTCGCGGTGCGGTCGCGCTCGCGGTGGCCGTCGCCGTGGCCGACGTGACCACCGTCCAACACGGCTTCTGGGTCGTGCTCGGAACGCTGTCGGTCCTTCGCACGAACGCGTCGGCCACCGGCGCCACCGCGGTCCGGGCGATCGCTGGCACCGCGATCGGGTTCGTGATCGGCGGTGCGCTCGTGGTGGCGATGGGCAGCGATGAAACCGCGCTCTGGATCGTGTTCCCGTTCGCGGTGCTCGTGGCCGCCTACTCGCCGGGGACCGCGCCGTTCGCCGTCGGCCAGGCGGCGTTCACGGTGTTGATCGCGATTCTGTTCAACCTGATCGTTCCGGTGGGATGGAAGGTCGGCGTGGTCCGGATCGAGGACGTGGCGCTAGGCTGCGCGGTCAGCGCGGTCGTCGGCACGCTGTTCTGGCCGCGTGGAGTGTCGTCCGTCGTCGGTGACGACCTCGCGGACGCGTTCCGTACGGGCGCGTCATACCTGACCGAGGCGGTGCGGTGGGCGACGGGAACGCGGGGTGACGAGCCCGATGCCGGGGCGCCCGCCGGGACCGCGGGGGTCCGGCTAGACGAGGGCCTGCGGGGCTTCCTCTCCGAGCAGGGAAGCAAGCGCATCGCCAAGCAGGACCTGTGGCGCCTGGTCGGCGGGTCGCTCCGGCTCCGTCTGACCGCGCACGCGGTCGCGGAGATGCCTCCGAACGCAACCGGCCTCGACGAGGCACGCGCCGTGCTCGAGCGCCGAACCGCGACGCTCGCGTCCTGGTACGGGGAGCTCGCCGAGCAGGTCGGCAGACCGAATCACAGGGCCGTGTCCGAGCTCCAGCCGCCATCCCTGGCCGAGGCGGGCGTCGTCGACGAGTCCTCCGGCTCCTATTACGGCGTCTGGCTGTGCGAGCACCTGGACCATCTGAGCCAGCACACGGTTGACCTCGTCAAGCCGGCGGTTGCGGTCGCGGATCTCCGCAGACGCCCCTGGTGGCGTTAGGCGACGCTAGGCCGCCTGGTCGAGAGAGGCGCTCCAGCGCTCTTCGATTCGTCCGAAGCGCCATACGGATAGCGCGATCGCCCACGTCGCGACGAACATGCCGACGATCACGAACCCGAGTAGGTTGATGTTGATGTTCTCGAACCAGTTCCAGAACGAGCCGCTGAGGTTGAGCTCCGACGCGGTCAGTCCGCCGAGTTCGATCGTGCCGATGACGGCGGCCACGGCGACGGACAGGCCCGTGATAGTGAGGTTGTAGAAGACCTTGCGGACGGGCTTTGAGAACGCCCAGCCGTAGGCGAAGTTCATGAACGATCCGTCGATCGAGTCCATCAGCGACATGCCGGCGGCAAACAGGACGGGCAGACACAGGATTGCGTACCACGGCAGTCCTGCGCCGGCGGCACCACCGGCGAGGACGAGCAGTGCGACCTCGGTGGCGGTGTCGAACCCGAGGCCGAACAGCAGCCCGATCGGGTACATCTGCGTCGGCTTGGTCACGGTGCGGGTGAGCCGCCCGAGGAAGCGGTTCATCAGCCCGCGCTTGTTGAGTTGCTCCTCGAGCTGCTGCTCGTTGTAGCGGCCGGTCCGCATCTCGCGGAACACCTTGACGATCCCGAACAGGATCACCACGTTGATCGCCGCGATCGCATACAGGAACGTCCCTGACACCAACGTCCCGATCGAGTTGGTCACCTGATGCAGGTTGGAGTTGTCGTTCTTGACCGGACCGTCCAGCGCGCGGACGCCGACCGAGATCAGAAACGCGAGCGCGAACACGATCGAGGAGTGACCGAGCGAGAACCAGAACCCCACGCTGAGCGGACGCTTGCCCTCGGCCATCAACTTCCGCGTCGTGTTATCGATCGCCGAGATGTGATCGGCATCGAATGCATGCCGCAACCCCAGCGTGTAGGCGGTCACCCCAATCCCGATCGTGAACGCCCCCGCCGTCCCCAGCCGGTAGTGCCGTGGCGCCACCAGCGAGATCAACGTCACGAACCCGAACACATGCAGCCCGACGACAACCCCGATCATCATCAGCAAGGTCCGCCTCTGACTCCGGGTCAGCGAAGCCCAGAACGCCCGGACACCCGGTCGCCGCTTCGCGCCAGACGTCGCTGCTTCCATCGTGTCCTCCTTCATCGATCACGAGCTCGGATAAGCGCTGACCGCATATACGGGGGCCGCCGGAGTTTGGATCAACCTACTCTCGGCAGGCGTCTTAATGCAAGCGACTGGTAATTAGGATCACCTGGCTGCGTCGCACTTGTCGCAGACGCCGACGATCGGGAAGTGCGCGAAGCGCGCCGTGAATCCGAATTCCTGCTTGATCCGTTTGCGTACGGAGTCGAGACGGGACGGCGCGACGGTGGTGACCCTCGCACACCGTTCGCAGTACAGATACTCGACGTCGTCCGAGCCGACTCGCGTGTACAGCCCGGCCGAATGCCCTAGGTGAACGTGGCGGATCAGGCCGTGGTGCTCGAGGACCTCGAGGTTGCGGTAGACCGATGATTCGTCGATCCCCAGCTCTCGAGCCAGGTCGCCGGCGGCGACCGGGCCATCAGCGGCAAACAGCGCCTCGAGCACCAAGCGACGCGGCGTGGAAAGCCGAAGCCCGGACTCGCGGAGCGACTGCGCCGCCTGGCCGACATCGTCGACCGACAGCGGTGGGACATCGTGCGAGACCGTCATGACCCCGGCATTCTCACGCTCCGGGCGCGCCGAACGTCGAGCGCAGCGCGCGCACCAGCGTCCGGGCGCGGTCGGTCCCGCGCCGCCCCGCCCACGGATGCGGCCCCTTGGCCCAGGGATGCCAGCCGAGCGTGCCGTAGTGCTCGCGCACCACCGCCTTGAGCTCGCCTCGGTGCGCCCCGCAGGCATACCGCTGCGGCCCGTATATCCCGCGGCCGTGCCAGGTCAGCCAGCGTCCGGGATCGGCGTCGACGTACTCGCCATGACGGAGGTCGAGGAGTTGGCGCTCGAGCGCGACCTGGGTCTCGGGGTCGGGACGCACGCCGCAGATCTCGCACTCGAACACGACCGACACCGGCATCTCAGCGATTCTCCCACCGCGGCTCGTAGCCGCTGGTCAGCCTGCCTCCCGGGGAGCGCCACGCGGGCTCGCGGTCGTAGTGGCTGCGGATCACGCGCCGGCGGAGCGACCGGAGCACCGGCCCGTAGGTGAACCGCGCCGTCCGGGACCCCAGCAAGCCGAGCGTATTCGCGTCCATGAACGGCATGAACTTGTCGGGAAAGCCGGGCATCGTGCACGCGGTGCAGATGCCCCCCACGTTCGGGCACCCGCCAACGCCGCCGACCCAACCGCGCAGCGGCACGTTGCACATCGCCACCGGACCCTTGCAGCCGAGCTTGACCAGGCACCCGCGGTGATCGGCGGGCGTCCGCGCGAACTCGCCCTGCTCGGCGAAACCGGCCCGGCCGCACCCTTGCTGCACGGTCCGGGCGAACAGCCAGGTGGGGCGGCCGTGTTCGTCGACGTCGATCATCGGGCCGGCGCCGGCGACGTGCAGCGCCAGGTGCAGCAACGTCTCGGTGATGTTGTCGGGCTGGACCGGGCAACCGGGGAGGTTGACGATCGGCACCTCCCGGCGCGAGGTCCAGCGCCAGCCCAGGTAGTCGCGCAGCCCCATCGCGCCGGTCGGGTTGTTCCTCATCGCCGGGATGCCGCCGAAAGCCGCGCAGGTGCCGAGCGCGAGCACCGCCGCGGCGCGCGGCGCGAGCCGGTCGATCCACGTGCACGTCGGGATTGGCTCTCCGCTGACCGGGTCGACGCCCATCGTCGCCCAGTACCCGTCGCCGCTGATCTCCTCATTCGGGACCGAGCCCTCGAGCACGAGGATGAACGGCTCGAGCTTGCCCACGGCCGCGTCGAACCACGGCCGCATGAACTCCTCGCCGGTCTCGTACGCCAGCACCGGGTTGTAGATGACCACCGGGGGAGCGCCAGGGAAGCACCCCCGGATCAGGTCCTCGAAGCTCGGGTTGCGCGCCGCGGTCATCGCCAGCGAGTCGCCGTCGCATCCGAGCCCGCTCGTAAGCCAGAGGACGTGCACGGGATGCCGCTCGGCGGTGATCATGCGCTAGGCGATCGGTCGACGTGCCCTTTGTGAATGCGCCACCGGGCGCTCAGTCAGCACGGGCTCGCGCTCGGCCAATGCCTGGAGCTGGTGCTCGAGGCTCTCGTGGAGGTGGAGATCGTCGGTCGACCCGGTGACCAGGCCCGCCTGCGCGAGCCGCTTGAGCGCGTGCGAGATCGACGGTCGCTCGGCGGCCACCAGTTGGCCGAGCAGGCGGTGGGTGAGCGGCAGCGACAGGCGAACCCCATTCGGCTCCACCCTCCCCCAGCGCGCGGACAGATGCCACAGCAATAGGACGAGCCGAACCTCGAGCCGCGGCTGCGAGGTGATCGCGCGGAGCACGTCGAGTTCGAGCGGGCGCCGGCATGCGCGGCGCGTGAGGATCCGGGCGATCTGCGGGAATGGCCGCACCCGTTCGGCGAAATCGCCGTCGAGCACCGCGAGCTTGGTCGGGCGCAGCGCCCGCCAACCGCACGTGCGCGCGACCAGCTGATCCGCCGCGGGACCGAGCGGCTGAAGAAGATCTCCCGGGCCGATCAGCTCTACCGCGGTGCGCCCGTCCACCCGGATCTCTAGCGCCAGCAGGCCGTCGAGGATCAGCAGCCCGAGGCCGTTCGCAGCGGCCTCGAACCACGGCGCCAGGTCGCACGCCCCGACCGCGACCTGGATGACCCTCGCGGTCGCTAGCTGCCGGGCCGCGATCCTGGCCCGGACGTCGAACTCGTCGGCGAGCTCCCCGTCGGAATCGAGCAGGTACGCATAGAGCGCGATGCACTCCGGCTGGTCGCCCGCCAGCTGCGGATGGCGCGGCCACCGCAATGGTCCGGGCTGGGCAACCCCTCGGTCTTCGACGGACACGACACAGCCTCTCTGGTCTCTCCGGCCTCCGACGTCCGGTCCAGTCTATGCCTCGGTGATCGTGCCGAGTACCAGGGCCGATGTTGGTTGGTAACTCCGCTTACCCGCGTTCACAATCGGGCGCGATCGAGTGATAGAACACCGGACGTGTGCCTGGCGATCCCTGGCCAGGTCATCGAAATCGTCGATGACCTGAATAGGCTGGCCAAAGTCGACGTTGCAGGAGTACGCCGCAACGTCAACGTAGGCCTTCTCGACTCCGAGAACGACGGCGCTGGGGTCGGGCCGGGAGATTGGGTGCTGATCCACGTGGGATTCGCGATCTCGAGGGTCGACGAGGAGGAGGCGCGCGCGACCCGCGATCTGCTCGTGCGGATGGGTGCCGACTACGAGCAGGAGCTCGAGGAGCTGAAGGCCAGCGTGATCGAGTGAGCGCCGCCCGCTCGTGCCGGGTCAGCGACCGCGAGTTCGACGCCAGTCGAACTCGGAGCGACGACGAAGTCGTCGCCCAACATTGCATCACGTGCGGTGATGACGGCGTGGCGATGCAC
>CAWJXO010000018.1:0-127600 GCA_963846765.1 uncultured Solirubrobacterales bacterium | reverse complement strand
CTGCGACGACGCCGCCAGCCCCGTGTACAGCGCCTCGAAGATCTCCGCGGCCCGGGTGCGCGGCGCCGCCAGCGGCGCGAGCTCCTCGGGCAATTCGGGATCGAGCTGGGCGAACCCGCGGAACAGGTGCGTGAGACGGGTGCGGACGAGGAACGCCTCGCGATCCGAGAGCGCGGGCACGTCGGGCGCCAGGTAACGGTCGAAGCCCGAGCAGAACGCTTCGTAGCGCCCCTCGAGCCCGCTCAGGTCCCATGCCCGCGCCACGAGCGCCGGCAGGCCGCCACCGGAGCCGGACCCGAGCAGCGACATGAACACGATCGCGTGCTCGACGACACCGAGCTCGACCAGCAACTGGGCGACGTCGTCGCGGTGATCGTGCGGCGAGACCCAGACGCTGTCCTGGACTGAGCCGAACCCGAGGAACCGCAGCCGCCGTCCCAGCCGGGCGCGCTCGAGCCGGCGGTCCTCGGGGATTTGGTGCCACAGCACCGTCCACGGACCGACGTTCGCGGGCAGCCGGCCGAGCGTGAAGATCCGGCCGTCGCCCTCGATCAGCAGCCGCTCGCAGCGCGGCGTAAGGCTGTAGTGCACGAGCCTGCCGGACCTTACGCGGGCGATCAGGTCGCGGCGAACGAGCCGGGTCAGCGCGGCGCGGGCAGCGCCGTCGGAGAACCCGAACTCGCGCAGCAACATCACCAGGCCGCCCGACCACACCGCCCGGCCGAACGGGCGGACGTACGTCCCGAGAAGCGTGACAACCAGGTCCTGCGGTTGGAGAGGGTCGCTGCCGCTCACGGGCGCGCGTCGGACGAGATCAGCTCGACCTCGTCGAACGTCCGCTCGAGCTCGGCCCGCACGCGGTCGCGGCCGGCCGGCGGCTTGCGCGATCCCGCCTGGTACTGCGGGGCCCATGCGCCCATGTCGAACTCCTGCTCCGCCGCCGCGTGAAGCGTCCACGCCGGGTCGTAGAGGTGCGGGCGCGCGAGCGCGCACAGATCGGCACGGCCCGCGCAGATGATCGTGTTGACGTCGTCGTAGCTCGAGATCGCGCCGACCGCGACCGTCGGGATGCCGGCCTCGCTGCGGATGCGGTCGGCGAACGGGGTCTGGTAGCTGCGCCCGAACGCGGGCTTCTCCAGTGGGGATACCTGACCGCTCGACACGTCCACGATGTCGCAGCCGTGATCGGACAGCATCCGGGCCAGCACGACAGCGTCATCGACCCCAAATCCGCCCGGGATCCAATCGGTGGCGGAAATCCTCACGCTCACAGGCCGGTCGCTCGGCCAGACCGCACGACAGGCGTCGAGTACTTCAAGCGGGAACCGAGCCCGCCCCGCCAACGATCCGCCGTACTCGTCGTCGCGCAAATTAGACACCGGTGACAGGAAGCTCGACAGCAGGTAGCCGTGCGCCATATGCAGCTCGAGCAGATCGAACCCGGCCTGAAGCGCACCACGACACGCCGACACGAACTGATCCAGAACAACGTCCATGTCGTCCCGCGTCATCGCCCGCGGCACCTGGTTACGCGGGCTGTAGGCGATCGCGGAGGGCGCGAGCAACGACCAGTTCCCAGACTCCAACGGCGAGTCCATCCCCTCCCACATCAACCGAGTCGAACCCTTGCGCCCGGAGTGCCCGATCTGGGCGCCGATCGCCGAACCCCCGTTCGCGTGCGCAAAGTCCACGATCCGCTTCCACGCGGCGACGTGCTCGTCCCGGTACATCCCGGCGCAGCCCGGCGTGATCCGCCCGATGTCCGACACGCAGATCATCTCGGTCATCACGAGCCCGGCGCCTCCTAGAGCCCGCGCTCCCAGGTGCACGAGATGGAAGTCGCCCGGCGTCCCGTCGACCGCCGAGTACATGTCCATCGGCGACACCACGACGCGGTTGCGCAATTCCAGCCCGCGCAGGCGGAACGGCGTGAACATCGGCGGACGCGGGTCGGGATGCACCGCCGAGACGAACCCTGGGTCACGCAGCTGCAGATTCTCATAAGTCACACGCCGCGACCGCGTCAACAGGTTGAACGCGAACCGGAACCGCTCCTGCCCCACGTATCGCTTGATTCCCTCAAACCATTCGAGCGAGGCCTGGGCGGCGCGCTGGGTGCTCTCGACGACGGGACGACGCTCCGCCTCATACGAAGCAGTCGCAGCCGCCACGTCATCGCCGAACGACCGGAACGCCCACGCCAGCGACACCGCGTCCTCCATCGCGAGCTTCGTCCCCGAGCCGATCGAGAAGTGCGCGGTGTGCGCCGCGTCCCCGAGCAGCACCACGTTGTCGGTGCACCAACGCCGGTTGCGGACGGTCACGAAGTTGATCCACCGCGACTTGTTCGCGAACAGCCGGTGCCCCTGGAGCGCATCGGCGAACACCTCGGAGGACCACGCGACCCCATCCTCGACCGAGCGATCGCCGAGCCCGAGCCGCTTCCACGTGCGTTCGTGCATCTCGACGATGAACGTGCTCATCCGCTCGTCGTACGGATACGCGTGCGCCTGCACCACGCCGTGCTCGGTCTCGGCAATGAAGAACTTGAACGCGTCGTAGACGAGGTCGGTGCCGAGCCACATGTACCGGCAGTGCCGGCGATCGAGCGTGGGGATGAAGTCGCGCGACAGCGCCGTCCGGACCGCGCTCGACGCCCCGTCGGCGCCGACTACAAGATCAGCCCACCCTAGCTCCGACACCGCCGGAGCCTCACAACCAAACCGCACATCGGCACCAAGCGACACCGCCCGCTCCTGCAGAATCCGCAGCAGCTCGCGCCGGCCGAGCGCCGAGAATCCGTGCCCGCCGGATTTCGTCATCAACCCGCGATGGTGGATGTCGATGTCGGTCCAGCGCGTGAACCGCTCGGCGATCTGCGAGTACGTCTCGGGGTCGGCGTGCTCGAACACGGTCAGCGTCTCGTCGGAGAAGACGACCCCGAAGCCGAACGCGTCGGTCGGCTCGCGCCGATCGTAGACCGTGACCTCGCAGTCCGGCCGGATCTTCCGCATCAGGATCGAGAAGTAGAGCCCGCCGGGCCCGCCGCCGATTACGGCAATCCTCATGCTGCCTCTCACACGCCGACGTCGTTCAGGTGCTCGTACTTCAGCGCGAGCCCGTTGACCACGTTGTGCATCAGCGCCAGCGACGCGCGCACGCCGCAGTGTGCGTTCGGCGGCAGGTCCCCGGCGCACAGCGCCTTGAGCTCCTCGTAGATCGCGAGCAGCCGCTCCTCGGAGGGGCTCAGCTCTACCCCCAGCAGATCGACGGTCACTTTGCCACCGCCGGAGACATGGGCGACCCGCGAAGGTCCACCATCCGCTTGGCCTTGAGCTCGAACCGCGGCAGCTCGCCCTCCGCCGCCTGCTCGATCTGGAAGTTCAGCCCCTCGTGGGCGTACCCGAGCCGCCGGTGAAGCGCGTCGCACAGCTGATCCCACGAGTCAGGCGGCCAGTCGGGCTTCATCTCGACGCGCAGCTTGATCTCGTCGCGGATGCCCTCGTGGAAGATCACCGCCTGGAACTCGTCGACCTCGGGGAACTCGCGGACGATCGCCTCGATCGCGCGCGGGTAGACGTTGGTCCCGCGGATCAGCTTCATGTCATCGACCCGTCCCTGGATCCCGCCCTCGTAGATGTCGAACCCGCGGCCGCACGAGCACGTCGACGCGGGGACGCGACAAACGAGATCGCCGGTCCGGTAGCGGAGCAGCGGCGTCGTGCCGCGCCCGAACGAGGTCACGACACGCTCCCCGCGCTCGCCGTACGGGACCGGCTCCAGCGTCAGGGGATCGAGCACCTCCTCGAGCACGTGGTCCTCGATGATGTGCGTCCCGCCGGGCTGGTGCGAGCACTCGAACACCATGATCGTGCCGATCTCGGTCATCCCTGCGGTGTCGAACGCCTTGGCGCCCCACTGCTCTTCGATCAGCGCCTTGGTCTGCGGGATCGAGCCCGCCGGCTCGCCCGACAGGATCAGCCGGCTGACGTTCGAGCCGCACAGGTCGACCCCGAGTTGATCGGCCTCCTGCGCCAGTCGCAGCGCGTACGTCGGCGTGGCCGCGACGACCGTGGCGCCGAAGTCGATGATCTGGAGCACGCGGGCCTCGGTGGTCTGGGCGCCGCCTGGCACGTTCAGGACGCCGACCTTCTCCATCGCGTAGTGCAGTCCCCAGAAACCGATGAACGACCCGTAGCCGAACGCGATGTAGGCGGTGTCCTCCGGCCGGACGCCGCAGCCCCAGATCCCGTAGCACCACATCTCGGCGATCCATGCCCAGTCCTTGCGCGAGTCGAGCGCCCGCAACGGGCCCCGGCCGGTCGTGCCGGACGTGGTGTGGATGCGAATCGCCCCCGAACCCCCGACCGTCGGGATCTCGCCGTACGGCGGATTGGCCTCTTGGGAGGCCATCCACTCGTCGCGGGTCAAGACCGGGATGCGGCGCAGGTCGTCCAGCGTTGTCAGCTGCGCCGGGCCAAATCGCTCCTCGGCGAAGCGGCGCTGGTACCAGGGGCTACGGGCGGCCGCCCACTCGCACTGGCGGCGCAGCTTGGCAAGCTGGAGCGCCTCGATCCGCTCCCGATCGAGGGTCTCAGTCTTGGGGTTCCAGTACGGGCTCTCCGTCGCCACCGCGTCGGCGCGAGAATACCTGACATTGCTCCGGACTTCTATGTCAAGTATCGTCGTATTTGCGGCGCCAGGGACCGGGTATCGTCGGCGCCGCGACTGGGGATGAGCGCGCACCGGATCGTCAACCCACCCGAGCTCGGCAAGCCGAGCGGCTTCTCGCATGCGATCGTCTCGACCGGCGCGATCGTCCATCTGGCGGGCCAGCTCGGCGGCGGCGGGACGATCGCCGAGCAGTTCGACGGCGCCGCGGGGAACCTGATCCTCGTGCTCACGGCCGCGGGCGGCAAACCCGAGGATCTCGTCTCGCTCCAAGTGTTCGTGACCGACGTGGCCGCCTACAAGGCATCGCGCGCCGACATCGGTGAGGCCTGGCGCAAGCACTTCGGCCGCCACTACCCGGCGATGGGGCTGTTCGGGGTGACCGAGCTGTTTGAGCCCGACTCGCTCGTCGAGCTGATGGGCGTGGCCGTGCTGCCGGGCTGACAACGAGCACGAATCCGCCCGGTGTGACAGTGTTGTGAACAGTGCGTCCCCGGTCGCGCCGAAGCCTCACCGCGATCACACTCGCGACGATTCTTGCGGCCGCCGTCGTGGCGGGCCTGATCGTCTCCCGCAAGTCGAGCGCGCACGAACCGCACGCGGCCGTCGTGCCATCCTCGGCCTGGGCTGCGGAGCTGACGGTGAACATCACGTCCTCGGGGCGCGCGATCGCGCCCGGCTTCCTCGGGCTGTCGCTCGAGTACCCGGCGGTCACGGCGTACGCGGGCAACGACGCGAAGGCGGTCAACCCCGTGTTCGAGCAGCTGATCCGCAACCTCGCGCCGGGCCAGTCGCCCGACCTGCGGATCGGGGGCGACACGACCGACTGGACGTGGTGGCCGGTCGCCGGCGTCGCCAAGCCGGGCGGCATCCGCTTGTCGCTCGACAAGAACTGGGTCAACGTGACCGCCGCACTCGCGCACGCGGTGGGCGCACGCCTGATCCTCGGCATCAACTTCGAGCTCGACAGCCGGACCGACGCCGCAGGCGAGGCGCAGGCGCTCATCAACGGAATTGGGCCAAGCTCGATCGAGGCGCTCGAGCTCGGCAACGAGCCCGAGCTGTACGGAAGCTTCTCCTGGTACAAGAACGCGGCCGGCCAGCACGTGACGGGCCGGCCCAACGGCTACGACTTCTCGACCTACCTCCCGGACTTCGCACGGGTCGCGCGCGCGCTTCCGAACCTCCCGCTCGCCGGCCCGGCCACCGGAGCGCCGAAGTGGATCCCCGAGCTCGGCAAGTTCCTGCCCGCCGAGCCGCGCGTGAAGGTGGCTACGTTGCACCGCTATCCGCTCCAGCAGTGCTTCATGCCGGCGGCGTCGCCCGAGTACCCGTCGGTCCCACACATCCTCGCGCCGTCGGCGTCGCAAGGACTCGCGAACAGTGTCGCCTCGCTCGTCGGGGTCGCCCACGCGCGGCACGTCGCGCTGCGGATCGACGAGATGAACTCGGTCTCCTGCGGTGGCGCGCCCGGCGTCGGCAACGCGTTCGTGTCAGCGCTGTGGGCGCTCGACGCGACGTTCCAGATGGCCCGTGTCGGCGTCGACGGGGTCAACTTCCACACCTACCCGGGCGCACCGTACGAGCTGTTCAAATTCGCTCGCAAGCATGGGAAGTGGACCGGGTATGTCGCCCCCGAGTACTACGGCCTGCTGATGTTCGCCCAGGCAGCTCCGGCCGGCGCGCACCTGCTGTCAACCTCGGGTTCGCTGAGCAGCGTCCGCTCGTGGGCGACGCGGGCGCCGGACGGCACCGTTCACGTCGTGCTGATCAACGACTACACGGCCCAGTCGCGCACGATCGACGTGCGGGTCGCGGGCGCGGCCGGGGCTGGGGCCGGGGCCGGGGCCGCCACGCTCGAATACCTCCGCGCACCCGGCGTCACCGCCAAGACCGGGGTCACGATCGGGGGCCAGAGCTTCGGCACCGCGACCGCGACCGGCCTGCTCAGCGGGCACTCGTCGGCCGTCCCGGTAACCGCGGCGCACGGCGCGTACGTCGTGAAGATGCCGCCGGCGAGCGCGGCGATGCTGACCCTGCCGGCTACGCCGAGCTAAAGGCCGCGAAGCAGCTCGCGCAGCGTCTCGACGCCGTCCCACACGTCGACGAACCGCGTCGTCAGCGGCGAGAACCCGAACCGGATCACGTCCGGGCGCCGGAAGTCAGGGATCACGCCCCGCTCGATCAGGGCCGCGCACAGCGCCTTCGCATCCGGGTGCGCGAGCGCCACGTGCGCCCCGCGACGGGCAGCATCCCGCGGCGAGGCCACCGACACCCCCAACGGTGCCAGCGCCGCGTCAGCGAGCGCGATCGCAAACTCGGTCAGCGCAACCGCCTCGGCCCGGATCGAGTCGATCCCGGCCTCGGCTATGAGCCGCACGCCTTCGTCGACGGCGGCAAGACCAAGAATAGGCGGCGTACCGGACAGAAACCCCTGCATTCCGCCAGCAACTTCGTAACCGGGCGCCATCTCGAACGGGTCGCGCCGGCCGAGCCACCCCCAGATCGGCTGGCGGAGCTCACGCTGCAACTCGTGCCGCACATACATGTAGGCGGGCGCGCCAGGACCGCCATTTAGATATTTATAAGTGCAGCCGACGGCGAGCGGGGCGTGGTCGCCATCGAGCGAGAGGGGGACGCTGCCGGCGCTGTGGCTGAGGTCCCACAACATGAGCGCGCCCGCGTCGCGCACGATCCGATTTATCGCGGCCATGTCGGCGATGCGCGCGGAGCGGTAGGAGACATGCGAGAACGTGACCAGTGCGGTCTGCGGCCCGATCACAGACGCCACCGTCTCCGGATCGCCGTCGAGCCACACGAGCCGAAGACCGCGTGCCCCTGCCACACCCTCGAGGACATATCGATCGGTGGGGAAGTTGTCGAGGTCGGTGACGATCTCCGATCGGCCGGGACGGGCGTCTAGCGCGGCGCACACGAGCTTGTAGAAGCAGACCGTGGTCGAGTCGCCGATCACGGTCTGGCCGGGCGCCGCGCCGAGCACCGCCGAACCGAGCCGGTCGCCGACCTCGAGCGGCAGGTCGAGCCACCCCTCGTCCCAGCCCCGCACGCCCCGATGGCCCCACTCAGCCACGAGCCGTTCGAGCCGCCCGACCGTTGCGCGCGGCAGGCACCCGAGCGAATTGCCGTCGAGATAGACGACCTCGGGGTCGATCACGAACCGGTCGCGGAACGCACGGAGCGGATCCGCTTCGTCGAGGGCCGCGGCCGCCTCCCGCGAGTGCGAGCCGGTCACCGCCCGAGGTAGGCGCGCTTGAGGTCCTCGTGGTGCAGGAGCTCGGACGCCGTGCCCTTGAGCACGACGTTGCCGGTCGCGAGCACATAGCCGCGATCGGCGATCGACAGCGCCATGTTCGCGTTCTGCTCGACCATCAGGACCGCCACACCCGAGTCGTGGACCTCCTTGATGATCCGGAAGTTCTGCTGGACGAGCGCCGGCGAGAGCCCCATCGACGGCTCGTCCATCAGCAGAAGGCGCGGCCTGGACATCAGCGCCCGCCCCATCGCGACCATCTGCTGCTCGCCTCCGGACAGCGTGCCCGCGAGCTGGTCCTTGCGCTCCTCCAGACGCGGGAACAGGCTGTGGACGCGCGCGAGGTCGTCGTCGAACGTCGACCCGTCTTGGAGTACCGCGCCGAGCTCGAGGTTCTCGCGCACGGTCATCTGCCCGAACAGCCGGCGGTTCTCCGGAACGATCGCCAGCCCGTTGGCGATCCGCTGCGCCACCGGCCACCGGGTCATGTCCTCGCCCTCGAGCATGACGCGTCCGGACCGGGGACGCACGATGCCGAGGATCGTCTTCAGCGTGGTCGACTTGCCCGATGCGTTTCCGCCGAGCAGGCACACGAGCTCGCCGGCGTCGACCGCGAGCTGGACGCCCTCGAGGATGCGCATCTGGCCGTAGTAGGTCGTGACGTTGTCGAGCTCGAGCAGCATCAGGCCTCGGCGAGCGCCTCGGGGTCGCGACCCAGGTACGCCTCGACCACGGCCGGGTGCGTCGCGACCTGCTCGAACGTGCCCTCGGTGATCTTGACGCCGTGGTCGAGCGCGACGACGCGGTCGGAGATCCCCTCGACCACGTGCATGTCGTGCTCGATCACGAGAATCGTCAGCCCGAGCTCGTCGCGCAGCCGGCTGATCACCTCGGTCACCTCGTGCGTCTCGTTCGGGTTCATCCCGGCAGCGGGCTCGTCGAGCAGAAGCAGCCGCGGCTCGGTCGCGAGCGCGCGGGCGATCTCGAGCCGGCGGCGGTTGGCGTAGGAGAGCACGTACGCGGGCTGGTCCCAGCGATACCCCATCAGCCGCTCGCCGAAGAATGACAGCGACTTGGCGGCCAGCGCTTCGACCTGCTTCTCCTCGCGGCGGGCCCGCGGGAGGCGCAGGATCGACTCGGCCGGCGACGCCTTGGTGTGGCCGTAGGTGGCGGCCTTGACGTTCTCCTTGACCGACATGTTGAGAAACAGGCGCAGGCTCTGGAACGTGCGCGCGATGCCGAGGTTGGTGATCGCGTACTGGCGCTTGCCGGCGATGCTCTCGCCGGCAAACCGAACATCGCCCGACGTCGGCTTGTAGACGCCGGTGATCACGTTGAAGATCGTCGTCTTGCCGGCGCCGTTCGGTCCGATCACGCTGACGATCTCGCGCTCGTAGATCTGCAGCTCGACCTCGGTCAGCGCCTTGAGCCCGCCGAACGCGAGCGTCAGCTTGTCGAGCTCGAGCAGCGGTAGACGCGGCGCATCGTCGATCACCGCGTCACACCACCTCGACGCGTCGCGTCCCGAGCAGCCCGTTCGGTCTCGCCGCCATCGTCACGATCAGGATCACGCCGAGCATGATCTGGGTGGTGATTGCCGGGTTGACGATCAGTCGCGACTCCCAGCAGCACGCCGCGAGGTACACGGTGGGGATCACCAGCAGCAACCGCAGGGTCCCCTGCACCCTGATCAGCACGAGGACGAGAACGATCACCAGAATGAACAGGACGTTCCCGTAGCCGACCGGGTCGCTCGGGACGATCACCCAGTGCTTGACCGCGGAGCCGATCCACCCGAAGCTGCCGGGATGGCCGGCGGTAGCCGAACTCGAGATCGCGCCGACGATCGCGTGCGCGACGAGGCCGAACGCGACGAGGCCGGCGAGCACCGCGAAGAACTTCCACAGCGGCCTGATCCGCAGGAACAGCGCGAGCAGAATCAGGCCGTAGAACAGGTACCCGGCGTCGGTCGGGCTCGAGAGCATCTGCTCGAGTGCCCAGACGATGATGCCGCCGGCGATCGCCCCGGCGATGCTCCCGGCTCCGCCGAGCACGAGACACGCGAAGATCAGGATCAGGATGCTCTCGGTGAAGTTCGTCGGGAACACGCTCCCCTGCTGCGCGGCGAACAGGGCGCCCCCGAGGGCGCCGATCGCGGCGCTGAAGCTGAACGCCATCACCTTCAGCTTGTTGACCGGAATCGTCATCGCCGACGCGGCCAGCGGGTCGTCGCGCAGCGCGCGCCACGCGCGCCCGGTTCGCGAGGTGTCGAGCAGGTGCAAGAGCAAGGCTAAGACCGCGACGACGATCAGCGCTACGAAGTAAAGGCCGCGGGGGGTCGACACGTTGCCGCTGAGGCCATGGAGCGAATCGAGTGAGTAGATCCCGTTGACGCCGCCGAACGTTCCCGGGTCGACGTTGTTGACGATCTCGACGAACGCCTGTCCCACGAACAGCGTCACGATCGCCAGGTAGTCGCCCTCGAGCCGCAGCGCGACCAGGCCGATCAGCACGCCGACGAGGCCGCCGGCGACCATCACGATCGGGATCGAGATGAACGCCGCCAGATGGGCTCCGCCCTGGCCGCCCGCGCCGAGCGCCGTTGACGAGAAGATCGCGTAGCCGTACGCGCCGAAGCCGACGAACGCGATGTAGCCGAGGTCGAGCAGCCCTGCCCACCCGGCCGCCACGTTCAGCCCGAGCGACAGGACCGCGTACAGCAGGCAGGTGAAACCGACCGTGAGCAGGTTGACGTTGCTGGTCGTCAGCCCGAACGCCACGCCGATGAGCGCCGCGATCGCCAAGCGCTGCCACCACGCGAGGCGCGTGTCGAGTTCGTAGAGCACCCGGTGCAGGCCCGTGCCCTGCTCGCGGCGCTGGCCGGACTGGGCGACCCACTCATCAACGCCGATCTGGGGCACTCACACCTTCTGGAGCGCTCGGCGGCCGAAGATCCCGGTCGGCCGGACGAGCATCGTGACGATCAGGATCCCGAACACGATCAGGTCTGAGTACTTCTCCGAGATGTAGCTGAGGCTGAATGCCTCGCACATGCCGATGAAGATGCCGCCGACCACCGCGCCGGTGATGCTGCCGATGCCGCCGACGACGGCGGCGGTGAATGCCTTGAGCCCGGCCAGGAAGCCGATCGTGGCGGAGATCGTTTGGAATTCGAGCCCGGACATGACGCCGGCGAAGCCGGCCAATACCGACCCGATGAAGAACGTCAGCGCGATCGTCCGGTCGACGTTGATGCCGAGCATCTCGGCAGCCTCGCGATCGGACGCGACCGCGCGCATCGATTTGCCGAGCGTGGTCCGGTCGACGAGCTGCACCAGCCCGTAGCACAGGAGGGCGGTGAGGACGACGATCATGATCTCGACGCTGTCGATGTGAGCGCCGGCGATGTGAATTCCGTTCGTGTCGGAGATGAAGTCGGTCGTGTTGTAGCTGCGCTGGAAGCCGCCGAACAGCAGCAGCACCGTGTTCTCGAGCACGAACGAGACGCCGAGCGCGGTGATCAGCGGTGCTATTCGCGGCGCGTCGCGGAGCGGCCGGTAGGCGAACCGCTCGATCGCGACCCCGAGCAGGCCGGTGCCGAGTCCAGCGATCAGCAGCATCAACACGATCAGCAGCGGCACGGGGATCGCGAGGTGGTTCGGACCGCCGAACCACTGGATCACGAAGTAGCCGATGTACGCCCCCACCATGTACACGTCGCCGTGGGCGAAGTTGAGCAGCTTGAGCACGCCGTAGACCATCGTGTAGCCGAGCGCGATCAGCGCGTACAGGCACCCGGTGACGAGCCCGTTTACGAGTGTTTGGATGAAGACCTGCACGTTCGTGTGCCGTTAATGAGTCCTAGATGGCCGGCGGCGCCGCCTGCGGAGCATCGCAGGCGGCGCCGTCCGAAGCCACTCTCAGTGATCCGTCACTGCCTCACTTAGGCGGGATCTCCACATACTTGCCGGCGCTGTTGATCTTGAACAGGTAGCCGGTGTTGCCCGCGAGGTTGCCGTTGGACGCGAACGCCACCGGTATCCCGAGCGGGGTTTCGGCAGCCGGGATGTTCGTCGTCTTGATCGCGGCGAGCACGTTGGACCGGCTCGGCGTCCCACCGGACTTGCACACCGACGCGATCGCCCTCATGGCGACGTCGGCGGCCTCGTACGTCGGGACCCCGAACGGACCGTACGGACCGTACTTGGCGACTCCGGCGACGATCGACTTGTCGAGCGCGCTCGTGCTGCCCGAGATGTCGGGGCCGAACGCCGACACGTAGCTGTTCGGGATGTTGAACTGCGACGGCGAGTTGGTGCCGTCGGTCCCGAACAGGATCGTCGTCTTGCCGGCCTGCTTGGCGTCCTGGCCGAACATCTGCGCGCTCGTGGCCGTCTGCCACGGCAGGAACACCACCCCATCGTCCGCGGCCAGATGCGAGGTCACGAGTGACTTGATCGCCGCCGCCAGCGTCGCGCCGGTGTCGGTGCCGTTGAGCGTCTGGTGATCGACCGAGATCCCAGCCTTCTTCAGGATCGGAACCATCACGTTGACCAGACCCTGTGAGTAGGCCTCGTCGTCGTCGATGATCAGCACGGCCTTCGGGTGGAAGTGGTTGATCGCGTAGTTGGCGTCCTGCGGCCCCTGGACGTTGTCGTCAGGGACGACACGGAAGAACGTGGGGTTCTTACCGCTGCTCGTCAGCGCCGGCAACGTTGCCGAACCGGAGATGAACGCCATCCCCGCGTGGCCGAAGATCGGTCCAACCGCCTCGACCTCCTGGCTTCCTGCCGGCCCGATCGACGCGACCGCGTTGGAGGCGACGATCGATTGGGTCTTCGACACCGCGAGCGAAGGCGTGAGCTGGGTGTCGTCCTGGGCCAGCGTCACGTTGGTGTGGTTTGCGGCGTTGTCGTTGGCGACGGCCAGCTGCGCGAAGTGCAGCTGCTCGAGGCCGACCTGCGCCACCGGACCGGTGAACGGCCCTTCGATCGCGATCGACGCGGTGCACGACTTCCCGCTGCTCGAGGCGGCGGCCGTGGTTGAACTCGCGCTGCTTGCGCTAGCGCTGGTGGTGCTGCTGCTGTTGCTGCTCCCGCAGCCCGCCGCGACCAGAGCGGTCACGGCCATGGCAACGAGACTGATGCGTACCTTCATTGGCGCTCGAACTCCTCCTCTTGGGTCCTTAACAACATCTGTCACGCGGTAATGGCCGGCGGCGTCCCCGGGTATGCCGGGGTGCCGTCGGGGTAATACGCGGCCGCCGGCGAGCCGGCCGGCCGAAACACTGCGACGAGTCGCATGACGTCCTCGCCGGTGTTCTCCAGGCAATGCACGGTCCCTGCCGGCAGCTCGAGGAACGAGCCGGCGGCGACCGAGGTCCGGTCGCCGCCGGCGTGCAGTGTCCCCTCTCCCTCAAGCACGTAAATAACTTCGTCGTAGGTGTGGAAATGGTCCGGTGCCCGTTCCGTCGGCACGTAACCGACGAAGTGCGTCGCCGACTGAAGGCCAGTGCTGGGGTCGGCCACGATCCGGAACGTTCGCGAGGTGGTGGCCGACTGCTCCTCCTGGTCGGCGAGCCGGCGGACGACCGCGCGCTCGGCGGCGGTGCCCTCCCCGGACGCCACCGGGTCGTCGATCCGGACCGAAACGACGCGCATCGGCCCGGGCCCCGGGTTGTGAAGCTCGTACTCCTCGCCGGGCGCGAGATACGCGCCGGACTCGGGCTCGAGCCCGTAGCGGTTGCCTGCCAAGGCCAGGTCGCCGTTGCCCTCGAGCACGAACAGCACCTCTTCGGCCTCCCCAGTGGCCCGGCCGATCGACGTGCTCGGGGCACATTCGATAACCGACTGTTCGAGCTGGGTCCGGCGGCGTTGGGCCGCCGGGTCACTCACTTGCAAGCTTCGCCTCCAGCGTGATCTCCGTGCCGGCGAGCGCACGCGACACGGGGCAAGTGTCCTTTGCCTGCCGGGCCAGTGCCGCAAACTCGTCGGCGTCGACCCCGGGGACGTCGCCCGCCGTCTGGAGCGCGATGCCCGTGATCGCAAATCCGGTGTCGAGCTGCTCGAGCCGGACCTTGGCCGTCGTCTGCAGGTCGGCCGGCGGGTGGCCGGACTCGGTGAGCAGGTTGGCCAGCGACATCGTGAAGCAGCCCGCGTGCGCGGCGCCGATCAGCTCCTCCGGATTGGTCGAGCGCTCGACGTCGTCGACTCGCGCGCGGAGCGTGAACGGGCCCTCGTAGGCACCGCTGCCCACGCCGATCCGGCCACCGCCCTCGGCCAGGTCTCCTTGCCAGCTCGCCGTGGCGGTGCGTGTGACGCGGACGCTCATGGCCGGGTGAGAGTAAGCCAACTAACCTTGCGATTGCGTTATGCGTTAGGCCCCGTGTTACCGGCGGGGTCCTCCAGAACCCCCCGACAGGAAGGGAGCCTACAGATGGCTCAGATCGCCGACAAGCTCGACGTCGATGCCGCCCGCAAGCGCTTCTCCTCCCTGGAGCAGGGATTCATGTTCTTTGACGCCCCCGGCGGCTCGCAGGTCCCCGACGAGGTCGGCGACGCGATTGCCCGCACGCTCCGCGAGGCGAGCGCGAATCTCGGCGCCGGGTACGAGACCAGCCGCCGCGTCGGGCGGATCCTCGAGCAGGCCGAGGCCGGCGCGGCCCGGTTCCTCGGGTGCGAGCCGCACGAGGTGATCTTCGGAGCGAACATGACCTCGCTGGACTTCGCGCTGTCGCGCACGGCCGGGCGCGAGTTCGCCGCGGGCGACGAGATCCTCGTCTCGTCTTTGGATCACGATGGCGGCGTCGCACCGTGGCTCGAGCTCGCGTACGACCGCGACCTGGTCGTGCGCCACATCGAGTTGCACGAGGACACCGGGCTCGACTACGACGATCTGGCGTCGAAGCTCGGGCCGCGGACGCGGGTGGTGGCGTTCGCCTGGGCGTCGAACGCGATCGGGACGGTGGTCGACGCCGCCCGGGTTTGCCGGATGGCGCACGACGCAGGCGCGCTCGCCTGGATCGACGCCGTCCACTATGCCGCGCACGAGCCGATCGACGTCCGCCAGATCGACGCCGACGTGCTGCTCTGCTCGCCGTACAAGTTCTGCGGTCCGCACCTGGGGATGGCGTACGGCCGCGCCGAGGTGATCGAGCGGTGGCGGCCGTACAAGGCCCGGCCGGCGCCGAGCACGCCTTTGGGGCGGCGGTTCGAGACCGGAACGCAGCCGTACGAGTTGCTCGCCGGCTTCAACGCAACGCTCGAGTACCTGGACTCGATCGGCGGGTTCGAGCTGATCGTGCCCTACGAGCGGGGGCTGGGCGAGCGGTTCGTCTCCGGGATCTCCGACGCCGTGTCGATATACGGCCTACCGGGCATGGAGGGCCGGGTGCCGACGTTCCTGATCAACGTCGCCGGTATCAGCGCCCCGGACGTCGCGGCCCGGCTCGCCGAGCAGAACATGGGCGTCTGGGCCCACGACTCCTGGTACTCGCTGAACCTCTACCAGCGACTTGGATACGCCGACCAAGCCGTCCGGCTCGGGTTCATCCACTACAACACCGAGTCAGAAGTCGACGCGCTCGTGGACGCGCTAAACGCGCTGGCCGACTAGGCGCGTGCTGGATTTGGGCCCACTATGGGCCCAAATCCAGCAACACACGCGTCTAGTGGATCGACATCGTTTCCGCGCCGAGATACAGCTTCGCGGCGTACGACTCCGGATCTGCCGCGAAGTGCTTCTGCATCGCGCCACCGTTGAGCGCGTCGTCGATCGCGGCCATGATCATCGACTGGTCGAGCACGAGCCGGCGGTGCCCAACCTGACCGGTGACCGGGTTGACCGCGTCGTAGAACCCGCCGTCCGAGGTGTAGATCCCCGGGTACCGGGACCGCAACTTCTCGAGGTTCGAGAGAGCTTCGGACCCCAGCACCGGCAGCGCGATCGCCGAGGCGTGCGGGCTCACGGTGTTCTCGGTGGCGCAGGTCGTGCACCACGCGAGCGGCCCGCTGGATCCGAACGCCTGGCCCTCGGCCCCGAACCCGCCGTAGCCGCCGGTGTCATCGGCCGTGCTCGAGGGGGACATTCCCCACACCGGATAGCCCAACTTCTTGGTCGCGTACAACACCTGGGCTTGAGCCCAGCGCAGGTCGTCGAGCCCGAAGCTGTGGGGACCCCACGTCGTCTCGGGGACGACCAGGTTCGCCATCAGCCCCTCGAACATCCCGCCGGCGAACGTCGGCACGAACGTCAGCGAGGTGCCCGGATAGGTGTAGTGGCCCTCCCACACCGGGAACTGCTTGCCCGATTGCGGGTCGGTGTAGGTGTGCCAGTAGCCGATGCCGGGACTGAACGACGGCGCCGGGTCGGTGGAGCAGCGCTGCGGCGGGTCGGTCCGCCACGTCCGCCACCACACGTCCCCGGGCATCTGGTGGCGCCCCATCCCGATGTACATCGCGATCCTGGGATCGCTGTACAGAGCGCCGTTGTGGTAGCCGGCCGGACCCTGGTCGACGTAGTAGCCGCCGTACATCTGGCCCGTCGGCTGACCCCCGAGCGACGCGTTGACGTTGCAGTCGGTCTGGGGCCGGTTGTCGTAGAAGATGCTGAAGTCCATCGGCTTCAGCAGTGAGTCGGCCAGGCCGCGCAGCGCCGGCAGCGCCTGCTTGACCTCGATCAGCCCGGTGGCGTACCACCCGTTGTCGACCGCCGAGACAAACCAGCAGGTGTCCGTCTCCTCCGGGGTCGTACCGGTGCAGTCGGCTTGCCCGGGGTTCGATAACACATTGCCGTTGTTGGTGTCATACCACTGGTACATGAACCCGTCGTAGCGCTTCAGCCCGGCGACCTCGCGCATCGTCGCGCCCGCGAGCTGGTCGGCCCGCGACTGCGAGATCAACCCGAGGTCGCGGGCGGCGACGACCGCCCACAGGTACACGCCGACGTTGGCGGCGGACGTGTACTGCCCGCGCACCGTGCCGGGGCCGAGGTTGTCGAGCGGCAGGTGCGTCACCGGGTCGACGTCGGCCGAGTAGAACTGCCACGTACCGCGTGCGATCCCGAGAAGGGCGCCGCGCTGCTGAGTGTTGAACGCGGCACCGGGCTCCGCTGGTTCGACCGTCTGCTTCGGGCGGCCGGCGCCGGGCGCGGCGCCCGCCGGCGCCGCCACCACCAGGATCGCCGCCGCGACTGCGGCGGCGATCAATCCACGAACCCTCATCCGACCGTGAACGTCGCGGGCGTACCCTGGTCGGCCGTCGAGCTGTCGCCAACCCACAGGTCGAACGTCCCCGGGTCGACCTCGAACTGGCCGTTGTTGTTGTAGTAGCCGAGGTTCTGCGGTCCGAGCGTGAACGTGACCGTCTTCGACTTCCCGGGGTCGAGCGTCACCCGCTGGAACCCCTCGAGCTTCTCGACAGGCTGCAGGATCGCGGTGTCGCTCTCGTGGATGTAGAGCTGCGCGACGTCGGCACCCGCCACCGAGCCCGTATTCGTGACCTTGGCGGTGACCCTCATCGTCCCGTTCCGCGACACGCTCGAAGGAGCCGACACGTTCGAGATCGAGAACGTCGTGTAGGACAGCCCGTACCCGAACGGGTACTCCGGCGCGTTCGACACATCCAGGTACCTCGACGTGTACTTGTTGTTCGGATCGTACGGCCGGCCGGTCGGGAGCTCGTCGTACGACATCGGGATCTGGCCGACGTTCTGCGGGAACGACATTGTCAGCTTCCCGCTCGGGTTGTACTTGCCGAACAGAGCGTTCGCGATCGCGGTGCCGCCGGTCGTGCCGGGGTACCACGCCTCGAGCATCGCCGGCGCGCCGCCGGCGTGTGTCGCCGGATCGCCACCGAGCTCCGGGATCGTCAGCGGCCGCCCGTTCATCAGCACGACCACGTACGGCGTTTTGGTCGCGGCGATCTGCTGGATCAGCTCCTCTTGCGCCCCCGGCAGGTCCAGGCTCGTCCGCGACGACGCCTCGCCGGAGTCCCCGGCCGGCTCGCCGACGACGACGATGGCCACCGCCGAGTTCTGCGCCGCCTGCACCGCCGCGCTGAACCCACTGTCCTCGGTGCACGGATCGGCGACGGTGAAGTTGGCGCACCCGTCCGCGTAGTTGACGTTGCCGGCGCCAACCGCGTTCTCGATCCCCTGCCGCACCGTGACGATCTGGTCCGCGCCACCGGGCCCGGTGTCGGCCGAGCTCTCGCTGTAACCGATCGGCACGTCCGGCCCGAGCTGATCCACTGGATCGTCGGCCAGCGGACCGACCACGGCGACCTTCCCCACGCTCGGGCTGAGCGGCAGCGCGTGATTGTTGTTATTCAGCAGCACCAACGACTCCTCGGCGGTCTTCAGCGCCGTCCCCAGATTCCCCGGGGTCAGCTCTTCCTTGGAGTAGCGCGTGGCGCTCCCCTGGTCCGGGTTCGAGAACATCCCCGCCAGGTACTTGAGCGTCAGCACGTGGCGGACGGCGTCGTTCAGCTGCGCCATCGTGATCTTTCCCGACTTGAGCAGCTGCGGGCCGTAGCTGGCGTACGTGTCGTAGACCGGGTTGGTCGAGGTCATCGACACCGCCATCTCGATGTTCTCGCCGGCGGTCAGCGCGAGCCGAGCGGCGTCGGCGCCGTCCGAGGCGTAGCCGAAGTCCTCGAGCTCTTGGACCGCCTGGTAGTCGCTCAACGTGGCTCCGCCGAAGCCCCACTCATCGCGGAGGATCTGCGTGAGCATGTACGGGTTGGCGGTGTTCGGGACCCCGTTGAGCGAGTTGAACGAGCTCATCACGGTCGCCGCGCCGGCGTCGACCGCGGCCTTGTACGGCGGTAGGTAGTCGTTGAACAGCTGCTGGGTCGACATGTCGACCGTGTTGTATTCGCGACCCGCGACGGGGGCCCCGTAGCCTCCGAAGTGCTTGATCGTCGCGGCGACCTTGTCCGTGGCCGCGAAGTTGTCGCCTTGGTAGCCACGCACCTTCGCGGCGGCGATCGCCGAGCCGAGGAACGGGTCCTCCCCGGCGCCCTCCACCACGCGTCCCCAGCGGGGATCGCGGCTGATATCGACCATCGGATTGAACGTCCACTTGATCCCGTCGGCCGCCGCCTCGTCCGCGGACACCGACTCATCCTGCGCCACCTGGGTCGGATCCCAGGTCGCCGCCTCGCCCAGCGGGACGGGGAACATCGTCCGGTACCCATGGATCACGTCAAGACCGAAGATCAGCGGGATGTGATGGTTCGCGGCTGATGAAACCGCGGCGTTCTGGACCGCATTTATGTTCGCGGCGCCGGTGAGGTCGAGCACCGAGCCGATCTTTCCCTGCTGGGCCAGCGGAATCAGATCGCTTCCCGTCGGCGTACTGGGACCGGCCATCTCGAGCTGGCCGAACTTCTCGGCGACGGTCAGCTGGCCCAGCAGCCTGTTGACCTTCGCGTTGATCGCCTGCTGCTGCTGCGGCGACGCCGCGTCGTGCCGCCGCACATGTTGGACGTGGCGAGTCGTAGACGCGGCGTTGGACGATCCGGACATGCCGCTCACGAGCAGTGCGACGGCAAGTCCAACGGCCGCTAAGAAAGCGCCGAAACCGAACCTCCGTCTCGGCTTGACCCAGACGGCGTCGGCGAACTTCTCTGACATTTCCCCTCCCTCAATTCGGGTGACAGCGAAAGCGCGTACCCAAGGGAAGAGCCGTTGAAAACAACAGGCTATGAATTTGAGAACGTTGCCCGGTCCACCGAGTGCACGACCACGGGCGCGTCGAACAGCAGGTCGTCGCGCAGCCGCGTCATCCCGAGCCGCTCCGCGACCGCGATCGACCGATCGTTCTCGGCGCGGATCATCGCGGTCAGGTACGGATACTCGAACTCCTGGAAGCCCCAGCCCGCGCACGCGAGCGCAGCCTCGGTGGCGTAACCGTGGCCCCACTCGTCGCGCCGCAGCACCCATCCGACCTCGGCCTCCTCGAACTCCGGCCAATACTTGAGCGCGATCCGGCCGAGGAAGCGACCGTCGTCGGACGCGAGCAGAGCGAACAGCCCGTGCCCGTACTCGCGCCAGTCGTGGTCATCGCGCCGGAGCCGCTCGACCGCCTCGTCGCGGTCGAACGGGCGCATGTACCGGCTGACCTCGGGATCAGCGTGGAGCGCGACGAGGTCGTCCACGTCGTGGATGGTCATCGGCCGGAGGTACAGGCGCGCGGTGTCGATGTGCACGGCCACCATTTGTAACGGCCGCACGATTCCCGCGTAATCCGCCAAGCGTCACGGATTGGCGACGCTCCCCATGAACAGCACCGCGCCCGTCCGCGTGTCGCGCAGCACGAACACGAACGGCCGATCGACGATGAAACGGGTCCGGGGCGGCGCGGGCACAGCGGTGCCGCTGATGCCGATCCCGGTGGCGGCGGCGGCCTGGGTGCCGGCCTCGTCGACGCTCAGGTACGCCTCGTGCACGACCGCGTGGATGTACAGGTAGCCCGGCATGCCCGCGATTCCGGACAGGTCGGCGCGCCCGGGGTCGAACGCGAGCCGCATCCCGAGCGCCGACAGCGGGCCGGCCAGCTCGACGTGGGTGGTCAGGCGGAACTTCGGCAGCGCGACCGCGACCTGCGTCCGGCGGAGCCCGGCCAGCAACGGCAGGGGTCCCTCACTGCCGAGGCGCGAACGCAACGATCCGTATCCGCCGGGGCTCGGGAGCAGAATGTCGAACGCGAGGCGCCCGCCCTGGTAGGGCAATTCGAGCGCCTGGTAGCCGGCGCCCTGGACGTACCCGAATACCGCGGTCTGGTGCATCGTAGGGACTTTGACGGTGCCGGCGGGAGCGTGGAACGGGGCCGGGAAGGTGTCGCCGTGGGCGAACGGCTGGAGCCACTTGGCGTCCAGGTAGACGGCGTTGACCAGCACGAGCCGCGTCGTCTGATCGACGTCGCCGGGGCCCATCAACTGCGAGATCTGCCCGCGCGTCTGCGCCGCCACCCAGGCGTTGATCTCGGCCCGCGCCGCCGCGGCGTCGCGCGCGAAGTCCGCGGTCCGCAGCCCGGCGGCGTAGTCGCGTGCCATCAACGCCAGGAAGGCCCGTCGGAACCCCAGTCCGGCCTGGCCGTACATCGCGTTGGCGGCATCGAGCTCGTGGCCCGGGCCGTTGACGGCGGCCAGCGAATGGTCGAGGCCGGCGAAGGCGGCGCTCAGGCGCGCCGGCGGCAGCGTGAACTCGAGCGCCCCGGCGATCTGCGCGGCGGTCGTTCCGCGGGCGCCGGCGAACGCCATCGATACCGCCTGCGAGATGCTCGCCGGCGACAGCGCGACGTTCTGAGGACCCCGCGCGACAGTCGCGAGCAGCCGCCCGGCAAAACGCGCGTTCCCGTCGCGCAGTGCGGCCGCGTCGGCGGGTGGGACGGCGGGCGGGACGGCCGGGCCCGCCGGCGGCGCGCTCGTGGAACCCGTGGTCGTCGCGGGCGGGTCGGTACGAGCTGTCGAACCGCAGCCGGCCACCAGCCCGGCCAGCACGATCGCGATCCCGCTCAGCGCGAGCGCTCTGAGCCGCGTACCCATACCGAACCTACGCGCGAGCGCGGGCATCGTCACACCGCAGGCCCTCGAGCAGCGGAGTCCTCAGTTCTTGCGACCCGACACGATCAGGCCCGCCCCGACGGCGACGATCGCGAGCCCGCCGGTGCCGCCGACCAACTCGAGGCGGTGGGGCGAACGCGCGAACCAAGCGCGGAAGCTGCCGGCGGCGAGTGCCCAGATCGAGTCCGAGACCACCGCGATCGCCGCGAACACCAGCCCGAGCACGAGGATCTGTGCGACGACATCACCCGCGGCGCGGTCGACGAACTGCGGGAGGATCGCGGCCAGGAACACGACCGTCTTGGGGTTGGTCGCGCCGACCGTGAAGCCCTCCAGGAACGAGCGCCGGTCAGAGCCGGCCTGCACCGGCGCTGCTAGCGCGGCCGCGAGCGAGCGCCGGTGCCGGAACGTCTTGATCCCGAGATACACGAGGTACGCGCCGCCCAGCAGCTTCAGCGCGGTGAACGCCGCCACCGACCGCTCGGCGAGCGCGCCGACGCCGAACGCCACCGCGAGCACCTGGACATACTCCCCGAGCGCGTTGCCGACGACGGTCAGCACCGCGACCCGGCGACCGCTCGCCAGCGCCCGCCCGACCACGAACAGCACGCTCGGCCCGGGGATCACGATCACGACGAACGCGGTGACGGCGAACGCGAGCAGCCGATCCGTCGAAAGCGAGAGCACTCCCGAAGTCTAAGCGTGCTTTTCGCCGAGAAACCGGCTTGACACCTAGAGTCACTATGCATTACGCTGCTAGGTGTGAAGACGGATGCGTTGAACGGACAGCTCGACCCGATGATCCTTGCCACCGTCGCCGAGGAGCCCGCGCACGGCTACGCGATCCTGCAGCGGCTCAAGGATCGCTCGAGCGGCGCCTTCGATCTGGCCGAGGGCACGATCTACCCGGCGCTCCACCGCCTCGAGCGCGACGGCCTGCTGAGTAGCTCGTGGTCGACCGGGAGCGGCCGGCGCCGGCGCGTGTACAACCTGACCCGCGCAGGTACCTCCGCGCTGGAAGTGCGCCGCCGCGAGTGGAAGCGGTTCGCCCACGCGATCGAGCTGGTGATGGGATGAGCTGGCTCGAGGACCTGTCCGGCGAGCTCTACGCCCGCGGGGTCACCCGCCGCGACCGCGTGCGGATCGTCGCTGAGCTCAGCGACCACATCGCGTGCGACCCCGGGTGTGAGGACCGGCTCGGCGATCCGCGCACGCTGGCGATGAGCTTCGCCGACGAGCTCGCCACCGCGCGGGCACGGACTTCGGCGTTCGCCGCGTTCGCTGCGCTGGCCGTCGCCGCGGTCGTGCTGATCGTCTCCCAGATCACCCTTGGCCGCTTCGCCCACTATCCGGGCTATTCGAACGGCATCTCGATGGCGCTGTTCTTCCCCGCGCTGCTGGGGATGGTCGTGGCGCCGCAGATCGCGCTCGTGGCCGGAAGCCTCGCGGCATGGCGGGCGGTCCGCCGCCGGCGGGTGGCGAGCATCCCGGCCGACGAGATCGCGCTCATCCATCGCCGTGTCCGGGTGGCCCTGGGCGCAGGCTTCGCGACGATGGCCGGCATCGAGTTGTACGTCGTCGACTTCTCGCAGCGCCTACCGGCGTGGTGGCTCGCCCTCTCCGGGTCCCTTGCCGCCGGTGCGTGCGCCGGCCTGTGGGCCGCCGCTCGAACGCGCGCACGTGCCCGGAGCGTCGTCTCCGGCGCGAACGGCCCGGCCGGGGACATCTTCGAAGACCTGCCCGTGCTCGGGTGGAGCTGGCTGCGCCCGCGGCCGTGGCTGCTCGGCGCGCTCGCGGCGCTGGCGGTCGGGTTCGCGATGGGCGCGTTCGAAGCGCACGCCGAGCACTCGGTGCTCGAGGGGATCCAGCGCGGTGGGTTCGAGGGTGTCGCCGCCGCGATCGGATTCGTCGCGCTCGGTCGCGCGATCGGAGCCCGGCCGGCGCAGCTCCCGGCCACTGCGGGAGAATCGGCCCGAGGTGGGACTCCGGGACCCGAATGACGTCGCCGCCTACGACGAATTGTGGGCAGAAGGGCACCATGGTGAGGCGCCGATGCATCGGTGCCATGCTCGGTCGACAGGATCGTCTCCGAGGGGAACTGCTTCCGGACTCGGTAGCCCCCGCTACGCCGCGCTCCCCTTGCGCTCGGCGTCGAACAGCTCGACCAGGCGGCTCCGCACCTCCCAAAGCTTCGGAATCTGGCGCTGGGCGATCAGCTTGCCGAGCACCTGAACCGGTGTTCCCTGAGTTCCCACCGTGTCCTCGCCGAGGGCGCGGGCGACGATCGCGTAGTGCCGGAACCGCCACATCCAGATCCGCTCGTCCCACTCGGTCAGCAGCTCGGCGACCTGGTAGAGCTGCTCGTGCTCGCGGCCGTGCTGGTAGAGCTCGATCAGATCGAGCCGCGCCTCGGACAGCAGGCGGTCGAACGCCTTGGCCACGCGCTGGGTCACGATGGGCACGCGGCGGAACCCCGGCGAGTCGAAGCCGCTGCCGTGGCCGAGCACGACCCGGATCTGCGAGTACTCCCACGGATCCATCTGGTTGAGCATCTCCATCTGGGTGGTGACGTACTGGAGGCTCAGCACCGCGCGGCGCAGAAACCGCACGGCCGGCTCGAGCTTGCCCACCTCGAGGCACCCCGCCGCCTCGTCGACCTCGGTGGTGGCGAACTTCAGCCACAGCTCCGAGGACTGGTGCACGGTCTGGAACAGCGACTCGTCGTGGTGGACGCGCTCCTGCGCCGTCTTCTGCAGCGACAGCAGCTCGTCGGTGCGCAGGTAGCGCTCGTAGTCGCTTCCGCCGGTGCCCGGCAGGACCGGGGCGCGCAGATCGTCTTGCGCGTCGTCGTTCACGAGGTACCTCCTTCGAGGATCCCGGCCAGCTTGGCGAGGTCGATGTTCCCCCCGGACACGATGCACACCACCTTTCCGGTCCCGGCGCGGCCGGCGAGCGCGGCCGCGGTGGCCAGCGCGCCGGCTCCCTCGGCGATCACGTGGGCGCGCTCGGCGAGCGTCCGGACGGCGGCCGCGGCATCCGCGATGCGGACCGAGAACGCGTCGTCCACGAGCGGCTGCACCCGCGGCCACATCGAGTCGAGCACGCGGCGGCTTCCGGAGCCGTCGACGAACGAGGGGCTGTACTCGACATCGGCCGGACCGCCCGCCGCGAACGCCGCCGCCAGCGCGGCTCCCGTCTCGGGTTCGGCCGTGAAGATCTTCGTCTCGGGACGGAACGCGCGGATCGCGCTGGCGATTCCGACCGTGAGCCCACCACCGCCGTACGGGATCACGACCGCGTCGGGGTCGGGCAGGTCGTCGAGGATCTCGAGCCCGATCGTCCCGTTGCCGGCCATCACTCCCTCGTCCTGGACCGGATGCACGAACAGCCCGTCGACGCCGTCGACGCGGCTCGTGACGATCGCCTGCCACCACTCCTCGTAGGGGACCTTCAGGACCTTCCCGCCGAGGCGCTCGATCGCGGACAGCTTGGCCTGCGGCGCGTGTTCGGGAACGGCGATCGTGACCGGCAACCCGAGCTCGCGGCCGACCCAGGCGACGCCCTGGGCCATGTTGCCGGCGCTGGCGGTGACGAGACCGCGGGCCCGATCCTCGGGCGCGGCCGTCCGGACGGCGTTCGTCGCGCCCCTGATCTTGAACGAGCCGATCGGCTGAAGCATTTCGAGCTTCAGGTAGATCTCGGCGGGCGCGTCCTCGACGCGCAGCCGCACGAGCGGCGTGCGGACGGCGACGTCGGCGATGCGCGCCCGGGCCGATTCGATCTCGGACAGCTCGATCACAACTCGACCTCCGTTCCAATTCGCATCCGCCGCGCCCGCGTCACCGCGCACTCGGCGGCGGCGAGATCCTCGATCGCGAGCCCGAGCGAGCGGAACACGGTCAGCTCGTCGGCGTGGAGGCGACCGGGCGCGCTGCCCGCGAGCACCTCGCCGAGCTCGCCGCGGACGTGGTTCTCGCCCGGGATCGCCCCCTGCTCGACCGCCAGCCGGTATTCGCCGGCCTCGTTGCGAAGCGACTCGCGGCTATCGCAGAACAGCGCGCACGCCGCGACCGTGTCGACATCGAGCTCGCGCACGCTCGGCGTGCTCGCGCCGACCGCGTTGACGTGGGCGCCCGCCTCGAGCCAGTCGCGCCGGAGCACCGGCTCTCGCGCGCTCGTGGCGGTGACCACGACGTCGGCGCCGCGGACGGCATCCTCTGCCGAGCGCACGACCCGGGCGAGGCCGTCTCCGGCCGCGGCCAACGCTCGCGCGTGCGCCGCCGTGGGCGAATACACGCGCACTTCTTCGAACTCCCTGACCCCCACGAGTGCCTGTAGATGCGCCTTCCCCTGGACGCCCGCGCCGAGGATCGCCAGCACGCGCGCGTCCTCGCGCGCGAGCATGCGCGTCGCAACGGCGCTCACCGCCGCGGTGCGGACCGCCGTCACCGCGGACGCGTCGAGGATCGCCCTGGGCACCCCGGTCGCGCCGTCGAACAGGGTCACCGTGCCCTGGTGGGTGTCGAGCCCGCGCGCCGGATTGCCGGGCATCAGGCACAGCGTCTTGAGCGCGAACACGGGCTCCTCGCCGCCGCGCCACGCCGGCATCAGCCCCATGAACCCGGCCGCGCCGTCGAACCGGACCAGCGACCGTAGTGGCATCTGCGCCTCGCCCCGGGCGTGCGCCGCCAGGACCTCGGCCATCGCGTCCGCGCACGCGTCCGGCGGGAGCGCCCCTGTCACGTCATCGTGACTGAGGATCAGGACCGAGCTCACGTGAACACGCTATCCAGAATGGCGCGCTCGTCGCCGCTCAGCGGTCGCTCGATCGCCTCGCGGACGGGCGCCAGATGCTCGGGGCCGCCCGGCCCGACCACGATCTGGGTGACGCGCTGGTCCGCCAGGAGCCAGGCCAACGCCAACCCCGCCATCGACATCTCGCGCGCCCGGGCCAGCCGATCGAACTGCTCAAGCTGGTCGAACACGCGGCCCGACACGAACGGCGCGTACGGCTCCGGGCGCTGGGTCATCCGCGATCCCGCCGGAAACGCCTCGTCGCGACGGTACTTGCCGGTCAGCCACCCTCCCGCGAGCGGGCTGAACACGAGGTAGGAGACCCGCTCGCGCTCGCACAGGGGCAGCACCTCCGCCTCGTCGGCCCGCGCGAGCAGCGAGTGCTCGTTCTGGACCGCCTGCGGCGACCCGACCTCGAGCGCCACGTCGAGCTGTCCCGCGCTGAAGTTGCTGACCCCGTAGGCGCGGATCTTGCCCTCCGTCGCCAGACGCTCGAACGCCGCCAACGTGTCGGGCAGCGGCACGTCGGGGTCGAACTCGTGGGCGAGGTACAGGTCCACCTGATCGACCCCGAGCCGCTCGAGGCTCGACTCGAGCTGGCGCGCGATCCGCTCGGGCGCGAGCCCGTGATCGGCGCCGGCGTCCATCGGGTTGTACGTCTTGGTCGTGAGCATCGGCCGGACGCCCCGGCTCCGCATCCAGGCGCCGATCATCCGCTCGCTGCGCCCGCCTCCGTAGGCGTCGGCGGTGTCGAAGTGGTTCAGGCCCTGCTCCCAGGCGGCGTCCATCAGCGCGAACGCCTCGCCCTCGCTCAGCCCCTGACCGAACAGCTCGGGGGCCGACCCGACCCCGCCGAAGTTCCCGCATCCGAGCGCGACGCGCGGGATCGTGAGCTCCGAGCGCCCCAGGGCTCGGCGCTCGATCGGAAGGGTCGCGCTCACCTGACTATTTGATCGAACCAGCCGCCGCATGGCAAATTGATCTGACCGTGCCTCGCCTTCGCCCCCGTCGTCTCGTGCTTGTCGCGACGCTCTCCTCGACGCTCGTCGCGCTCTCCGGATACGCCGCGGCGTCGACCCCGGCCCCCCGGGACGTCGCGGTCGTCACGGTCTCGAACGCGGCCGCCGGCCCGGTGATTGAACCCGGGTTTCTCGGGCTGTCGCTCGAGAACAGCGCGATCATCCCGTACGCCGGAACCGACCCCGAGCGCCCAGACCCGGTGTTCCTCCAATTGGTCCGCAACCTCACGCCGGATCAGTCGCCGGAGCTCCGGATCGGCGGCGACAGCACCGACTGGGCGTGGTACCCGGTCCCCGGCCTGACCAAGCCAAAGGGCGTGCGGGTCACGCTCACACCGCGCTGGATCGGCGTCATGCACGCGATCGCCGCCGACCTGAATGCCCGCCTGATCATGGGCGTCGACCTCGAGGCCGACAGCCGCGCCGCCGCGGACGGCGAGGCGAGCGCGTTCGAGCGGGGGATCGGGAAGCCGTGGATCGACGCGCTCGAACTCGGCAACGAGCCCAACCTGTACGGCAGCCTCGTCTGGTACGTCGCGCCCGACGGCACGCGCGTGACGGGCCGCCCACCCGGCTACGACTTCTCGTCGTACCTCGGTGAGTACAGCGCGTTCGCGAAGGGGCTGCCGGGTCCGCTCGCGGGACCCGCTACCGGCTCGCAGACGTGGATGCCCGACACGGGCGCATTCCTGGCCGCCGAGCCGCGCGTCGGCGTGGCCACCCTGCACGCGTACCCGCTCCAGACGTGCGACCTCCCGCCGTCCTCGCCGATCTACCCCACGCTCGCGCACCTATTCGCCCCCGCCGCGACGACGGGCCTCGCCGACGGGGTGGCTCCTTATGTCCCGGTCGCCCACGCCCGCCACGTTCCGCTCCGGATCGACGAGATGAACACCGATTCGTGCGGCGCCGCGCCCGGCGTCAGCAACGCGTTCGCCTCGGCGCTGTGGGCGCTCGACGCGCTGTTCGAGATGGCCCGGGTCGGCGTCGACGGCGTGAACATCCACACCTATCCCGGAGCCACCTACCAGCTGTTCACGTTCGCCCATTCGCGCCGCGGGTGGAGTGCGTTCGTGGCCCCGGAGTACTACGGCCTGGACATGTTCGCCCAGGCGGCCCCGCCGCGGTCGCGCCTGGTGTCCGCCACGATCACGAACGCTCAGGAGATCGTGGTCTGGGCCACGCGCGGGCGAGAGGGTCACACCCGGGTCGTGTTGATCAACGAGAGCCTCGACCGGCGTACCGTCGCGGTCTCTTCCGCCGGCTCCCATCCGGTTCCGGCGGCGCTCGAGCTCCTCCGCGCGCCCCGGCTCACCAGCACCAGCGGAGTCACGCTCGGCGGCCAGAGCTTCGGCACCCGCACGACCACCGGCCGCATCGCCGGGCGCTCGGGCGTCGCCAAGCTCGCCCCCAGCCACGGCCAGTACGAGTTCACGCTGCCTGCGGAAAGCGCCGCGCTGGTGACGCTACCGTAAGCGCAGTGCCCGTCCTGGAAGCTCGCGGGGTCACGAAGACGGTCGGGTCTGGCCGTGGAGCCCGCCGCGTTCTCGACGACGTGAGCCTCGAGGTCGACGCCGCCGAGGTGATCGCGGTCCTCGGCCGCTCGGGAAGCGGCAAGTCGACTCTCCTGCATCTGCTCGGCGGACTCGACCGCCCCGACGCGGGGACGATCATGCTCGCCGGCCAGGCCATCACCGAGCAGCGCCCCCGGGCGCTCGCCCGCACCAGGCTCCGCCACGTCGGGTTCGTGTTCCAGTCCTTTCAATTGATCGAGGAACTGAGCGGCGAGGAGAACGTGCTTCTGCCGGCGCGCCTGCCCGGAGCGCTCCGCGGCGGGGAGCAGCGGGCTCGGAGACTGATCGATGAGCTTGGCCTGACCGAGATCGCGAGCCGCCGGCCGCATGAGCTCTCAGGCGGCGAGCAGCAGCGGTTCGCGATCGCTCGCGCGCTCGTCAACGACCCCGAGGTGGTGCTCGCCGATGAGCCGACCGGGAACCTCGACCAGGACAACGGCGCCACCGTGCTCGCGCTGCTGCGCAACCTCACCCGCCGCGCGGTCGTGATCGTCACGCACGAGCCCGAGGCCGCCGGAATCGCTGACCGGGTGCTGCACCTGCGGGACGGCCGGCTCGCGCCCGCGGCGGCCCCGATCCGGGAGTCCGCCTGAAGGCCGCGTTCCGAGAGGCCCGTTACGGCGTGCGCACCCGGCGCCGCCGCTCGATCCTGACCGGGCTCGGGATCGCACTCGCCGCCGCGATGCTGGTGGCGGCGCTGGTCGTCTCCGACAGCCTCGGGTTCGGGTTCGACCGCGCAGCGCGCGCGTCGGACCTGCCGGACATCATCGTCCGCTTCGACCCGCAACCGGCGAGCCGGGTGGCCCAGCGGATCGCCGCGCTTCCCGACGTCGCGGCCTACACGGTGCGCACGGAGGTCACCGATGTCGGCCTCCAGAACGCCGACGAGTTCGCCGGCGACGGCTCGGTCGAGGTCGTCGGGCAGGGCCGGCGTGGCTACGCGATCGTCTCCGGGCGCGATGTAACGGGGCCGGGTCAGGTCGTCGTCGAGCGGGGTTTGGCCGACGCGTGGCACCTTTCTCTCGGCGGGGCGCTTCAGATCGACGGGCTCGGCCCCGAGCGGATCGTCGGCTTTTCCGAGAGCCCCGACAACGTCTCCTATCCGCTGGCGGTGCCGCGCGTGTACGTGTCGGACCGCGCCACCGGACCGCTCGCCGCCGACCTCGCCGAGATCTGGCTGCGCGACCCGCGCAACCTGAACGAGGTGCTCGTCCAGGCGCGCGCGACCAGCTACGGCCTCCAGGGCTTGCGGTTCGTCACGCGCTCGGGGGTTCGGGTGCTGCTCGACCAGGCGGCCGGGATCGTGATCGACCTGCTGGTGGCGCTGTCGCTGATCGCGCTCGCCACGGCGAGCGTGATGCTGGCCGCGTCCGCACGCGCCGAGGTCCAGCGCCGGCTCGCCGCAATCGGCGTCCGCCGCGCGGTCGGGGCCTCGCGCGCGCACCTGGTCGGCACGCAGACGTTCGAGGCGCTGTTCGTCGCGGCGCCGGCGGCGACGATCGGGGCGGTCACAGGAGCGCTCGCCACCTACAGCCCCACCACCCGGCTGCTGGTGCTGCTGAACGAGCCCGCGCCGGGCGCGGCGCTGGCGCCGGCGCTCGCTGCGGCCTGGCTGGCGGCGATCGCGATCCCGGTGCTCGCGGCGGCATGGCCGGCGTGGCGCGCGGCGGGGCGGCCGCCGGTGGTGCTGCTCCGCGGCGCGGAGCTCGGTGCCGGAGCGCGCCGGTCCACCCGTGTGTCCGCGCCCCGGGCCGGGCTGACCGTGCTCGGTGCCCGTCTCGTCGGGGCTCGCCGGACGCGCCTGGTCGCGACCGTCGCCGCGCTCGGGTTCTCGACCGCGTTCGTGCTGCTGATGCTCGCGCTCGCCTCCGCGCTCAGCTCGCTCGAGACCGACCCGCAGGCGCTTGGCAAGCGCTACCAGCTGACCGCGAATCTGCCCGCTTCGGCGGTCCCCCGCGTGCGCCGGATCCCGGGCGTACAGGCCGTGGCGCCGCGCTATGAGGAGGAGGCCGTCGACTCGTACTCGCTGGGCGAGACGATCGACGTGATCGCGTATCCCGGCAACCACACGGTGTTCGAGGCGCCCCCGCTCGTCTCGGGAACGCGGCTGCGCGGCGACGGCGAGGCGGAGGTCGGCCTCGGGCTGGCGCAGGCCCTCGGGCTGTCGCCGGGGTCGACGCTCGCGATCGAGTTGGAGTCGGGTCGGGAGCTGCGGCTGCGGGTCGCCGGCGTCGTGAGCTCGCTCGACCACGACGGTCGCGTCGCCTACGTGCCCGCGGCCACGCTGCTCGCCGCGGACCCGTTGGCGGCGGGGGACGAGCACCTCGCGGTCGTGCTCCGCCCGGGCGCAAACGCCGCCGCGGTGAGCGCCGCACTCGGATCAACCGCGGCGCCCGCCACCGGCGCGATCGGCCGTGGCGTGCCGCTTGTCGCCGTGCTCCGATCGATCCTGCGCGCGGTCGCGATCGTCGACGGCCTCGTCTGCCTGTACGCGCTCATCCAGGCGTGTGCGCTCACGGTCCAGGAGCGCCGGCGCACGGTGTCGGTGCTGCGCGCGTTCGGCGCCGGCGGCGCCGCGGTCCGGCGGCTACTCGCCGGCGCGGTGATCGCGCTCGTGCTGCCGGCGGCGGTGATCGGGATCCTGCTCGAGCGGCTCGTGCTCGGCCCCGCGCTGTCGCGCCTGGCCGCGAGCTACGTGACCTTGCCGCTCGGCGCGAGCTCGTCCGAGATCGCCGCGGTGCTGGCGGGCTTGGCGCTCGCCGGGGCGACCGCGGTGGCGTGGGTGGCGCGGCAGACCACGCGCGAGAGCGTGATCGAGGGGATGCGCGCGCCGTGAGCCTGACCCGACGTGAAGCTCTCTTTCTCGGGGGCGCTGCTCTGCTCGCCGCCGGCTGCGGCAGCGAGCGGTCGACCGCCGCCGGCTCGGGCTCGACGCTCGCATCCACCTGGAGCGACCCTGGCGGCACCGGCACGCTCGCCCCCGGTCCCGGCGAGGCGTTGGTCGCGCGCACCGAGCTCGGTCCCGTTCGCGCTACCGACGGCGTGATCGCGACGCTCGCGCACGTCACCGACGCCCACGTGCTCGACGCCTCCTCCCCCGCGCGCGTGCCGTTTCTCGACCGACTCGGGGCGCCGTTCGAGTCGACCTTCCGCCCCCAGGAGACGCTGACCGGGCAGGTGCTCGCCGGCGCGGCGCTCGCCGTCCGCGCGTTTGGTCCGGACGCCGTGATCCAGGGTGGCGACCTCATCGACAACGACCAGCAGAACGAGCTCACCTGGGCGCTGGCTGCTCTCCGCGGCGGGCTCGTCGTTTCCGACCGCTATTACGGCGTCCAGCTCGCAAGCGACCCGGATCCCTTCTACTACCGGCCTGACCTCGACGCTCCACGGCATCCGGGGCTGCTCTCGCGCGCCTCGCGGCCGTTCCTGAGCGCGGGTGCGGGGGCGCCGGTATACCCGGTCCTCGGCGACCACGACATCCTCGTCGCCGGCGAGATCGTCCCGACCGCCGAGACCCGCGCGCTCGCGGTCGGGGACGAGGCGCTGTGGGAGCTGCCACCGGGCCTGTCGCTCCCGCCCGGGACGTCGCTCACCGCCGGCGGCTCGCCGGACGGGCCGCCGCTGCCCGGCCTCGTGAACGGCTTCCTCGCGCGGGCGCTCGCCGGGGCGAAGGTGCGGGTGCCGGCGGATCCGTCGCGGCGCGAGATGTCCGCGGCTGAGGTTGTCAACCAACTGCGCGCCGCCGCCCCACTCGCCGAACCGGAAACGCGCGCCGAACCGGAAACGCGCGCCGCCAGGCTCCCGAGCTTGGATTATCACGCGGACGTCGGACCGAACCTACGCGTGGTCGTGCTCGACCTGGCGCGCCGGGGCGGCGGATCCGGCGGACTCGTCCGCCCCGACCAGCCTGGCTGGCTAGCCAGCCAGCTCGACCAAGCGGAGGCGGCAGGACGCTGGGTAGTGGTGGTCTCACATCAGCCGCTGGCGGAGTCCGACGGCGGCGATGCGCTGCTATCGCTACTCGACGGCCACCGGCACGTGATCGCCGCGCTGTCCGGCCACACCCACCGCAACCTGATCGAGCCCCGCGGTAACGCCGCCGGTGGCTACTGGCTGATCAGCACGGCGTCGCTGATCGACTACCCCCAGCAGGCCCGCGCGCTCCGGGTGCTGCGGACCCGCGGCGGTGGCGTCGCGATCCAGACGTGGATGCTCGACCACGCTGTCCGGGGCGATCTCGGCACGATCTCCCGCGAGCTCGCCTACCTCGACGCGCAGGGCGGCCGGCCGAAGGGATTCGCCGGCGGCCGCCTCGACCGCAACGCGACGCTGTACCGCGCCGCTTAGCTGCCGTCGCCGCCGAGCGCGGTCGTGATGTCCGCGATCGCCGCCTGCTCGCCGGCGCTCACCGCCTCGCCGTGCTCCCGGTGCGCGTTGGCGACATGCTCCGACAGCGTGAGCACGAACCGGCGGTAGTCGTTGACCTCGTCGGGCGTCGCCTTCTGCTGGAGCACCTCGATCGCGTCGCGGACGTGCTTCAGCCCGGCGGCCTTCACGTCATCGACCGAGTGGAAGAAGTGGTGATCGACCTCGGGCTTGGCGGACGCGATCGCATCGAGGAGCTCGCTGGCGCCGTGCTGCTGGCGCGCCTCGCCATAGGACTTCGCGATCGCGAAGCTCTCCTTGAACGTCCCGCCCCTCGATGCGCTGGCCACGATCAGCCCGGCGGCCGGCGGGCCCTTCAGCACCGTGTCCCACTCCTGCTCGGTGAAATCGCTCTTCGTGGTCATCGCTTCCTCCTAGTCAGCACTCTCGGAGCCGCCATCTTGACCGTTATCGAGGCGGGCGGGATCACCCGTGTTGGGTGATGCGTCCCGTGCCGGTTGGCCGTTGACTGTCGGCTCCTGCACACGACAGATCGGAGTCGCCGTGTTTGTTGTCGCAACCTCGTACCCGTTCCTGAACATCTTCTGGGACATCCTCATCATCACCGCGTGGTTCATCTTCTTCTGGATCGCCATCACCGTGCTGATCGACGTCTTTCGCCGGCACGACATCTCAGGCTGGGCCAAAGCCGCCTGGGTCATCTTCGTGGTGATCCTCCCCTGGATCGGCGTCCTGGTCTACCTGATCGTCAACCACCAGGGCATGGCCGATCGCAAGTACCAGGACGCCGCGGCCGCGCAGTCGCAGTTCGACGACTACGTCCGCCAGACTGCCTCCACCGCCGCCAGCCCGACAGCCGAGATCGAGCGGGCGAAGGGCCTGCTCGACAGCGGTGCGATCACCCAGGCCGAGTTCGACGCGATCAAGGCCAAGGCCCTGTCCGCCGCGTAGGGTCGCGCCCCTGCGGAATCCGGCTCAGAGCCCGTCGCCACGCGGATGGGCATGGGCCGGATTCCGTTAAGGTAATTCGGCTCTAGCGGTTACGGCGCTCAACACCCTCCCGGGGCCGAATTACCCAACGACCGTCTCGATCGTGTCGATCGGCTCGAGCTGCGAGATCTCCGACCGGCGGTCCTCCCAGTGCGGCGGGATGCACATGTGCGTGCCGAGCTCGGAGGCCGACTCGTCGATCAGGAAGCCCTGCGGCGTGCCGTAGGCGATCTCGACCAGCAGTCCGCTCGGGCTGCGGCAGTACATCGAGAAGAAGTAGCCGCGGTCCTTGGACTCCGAGACGTCGGTGAAGCCGAGGCCGACGATCCAGTCCTTGACCTCCTGCTGGTTCGCGGCCGAGACGACGTCGAACGCCTGGTGGTGAATCGTTCCCTCGCCGAAGTTCCACGTGCCCTGGGGAAGATCGGGCTCCTCGACGAGCTCGAGCATCCGGCCGTGCCCCAGGTCGTCGCCGATCTGGAACTGGTGGTGCGCGCCCTCGGATGAGAGCAGCTCGCCGCCCATGCCCTCGGTGACGAAGAAGCTCATCGTGTCGGGCTCGCGGACCGACGTCGTCGTTCCATAGGCGCCGCGGATCGCGTACTCGGCGGGCACGAGCGCGTCATAGGGCTCGCGGTCGTCGGGATTGGGGTCGGCCACGATCTGATACTCGATCCCGCAGGGGTGGCGGAAGAACAGCCGCTCGGTCCCGAACAGCTGGCCCGGTTCGTGAAGGATGGAGAACTCGGACAGGCGGTCGGCCCAGAACCCGATCGCGCCGACCGGCACCGACAGGTTCAGCGACTTGGCCTGGTTGGTGCCGCGCTTGCCCATCCAGCCCGCCTGGCGATACGGGAACGCCGTCAGCAGCGTGCTCGGGTCCCCGAGGCCGTTGCCGTAGTACAGGTGGTAGACGGGGATCTCCCCGTCAAACAGCACGGTCTTCTTAACGCTCTTGAGCCCGAGCACGCGCACGTGGAAGTCGTAGTCCTCCTGGGCGCCGCCAACGCAAAACGTCAGGTGGTGGGTACCGCGGATGAAGCCCCGAGCCATGATCCTGCTCCTCTTCCTCGTGGTCGCAACGCGCCGAGTTTAACTTGAGCCATGCGGGCGCTCCTAGGACGCGAGCGCGGCGGAACTAGGACGAGAGCGCGTCGGGCGAGCCGTGCAGCCAGTCGACGAGCGTGTCGCCGGAAACCACCCACGTCCGCCGCTCGCGCGCGAGCTCGGCCATGAATCCGAACAGCCGGGTCACCCCGGCGGACCAGCGCTCATCGAGCATCAGGAACGGATGCAAAACCACCGTTCGCAGCCCGCCTGTGGCGGCCAGGTGCTGGAGCTCCTCCTCCCACCGATCGGCGAGCTCGACCGCATCGAGCGCCGGCTCGGGATCGCCGCGGGCGGTTCGCAGCGGGGCGAAGCTGTCCATCAGGTGGTAGGCGTCGACAAAGCTCCACGTGAACGGGACGTACGCCAGACCGCGACGAACGCCGGGTGTGCCCCCCGCCGGCGAGCACCATCGCAAGCCCGCCTGCGCCAGGAGCGACGGCGAGCGCGCGTTGAGCTCGCCCCCCGGCGGGCGGAAGCCGCGCGGCTCGAGCGCCAGCGCCGAGAACGCCTCGACGCTCCGTGCGAGGACATCCCGTTCCTGCTCGGCCGACAGCAACGTCCACTCCTCGTGCCTCCAGCCGTGGAGCCCGAGCCCGTGCCCGCGCGCGGCGATCTGCTCGAGCGCGTCGGGATACAGCTCGGTGTTGATCGCCTCGACGAAGAACGTCGCGCTCAACCGATGCGACTCGAGCTCATCGAGCAGCCACGGCAGCGCAACCGTTACCGAGGGGTCGTCTCCGACCGGCACGTCCGGGGGCTGCGTCCCGCGCTCCAGGGCGCGCGCCTCGCCGAGATTGTCGATCGTCAGGACGAGCGCGCTCGGCAGCCGGTCTGGCCCGAAAGTCGCCACGAGCGGCATCGTAATGAGCGCCGACGCAATACTTCGCGGCAATGGAGAGTTCTGGACAACCTTCCCGCGTAGCCCCAATGGAGAGTTCTGGACAACCTTCCCGCGTAGCCCTGGTCACGGGTGGCGCGGGTGGCATCGGCCGCGCGATCGTGCGCGAACTGGCCGCCGCCGGTCACCGTGTCGTGGCCGGCGACATCGCGGACAGCGCGCCGGACGAGGCGGCGCTCGCCGTGCACCTCGACGTTACCCACAGCGGCTCGGTCGACGCGGCGGTCACGCAAGTCGAGAGGGAGCTCGGGCCGATCGAGATCCTCGTCAACACGGCCGGCTGGGATGAGTTCCGGGCGTTCCTGGAGTCCGACGAGGCGTTCTGGGATCTGATCATCGAGCTCAACTACAAGGGCTGCCTGCGCGTGTGTCGCCGGGTGGTGCCGGGCATGGTCGAGCGCGAGTACGGCCGCGTGGTCAACATCTCCTCGGATGCCGCGCGCGTCGGCTCCTCGCTCGAGGCCGTCTACGCCGGGGCGAAGGCCGCGCAGGTGGGGTTCGGGAAGACGCTCGCCCGCGAGGTCGCGCGCCGCGGCGTCACCGTCAACAGCGTGTGCCCGGGGCCGACCGAGACGCCGCTGCTCGAGGGGATGCTGGGGGCTGGAGAGGCCAGCGCGAAGATGGTGGAGGCGCTCCGCCGCGCCGTGCCGATGCGGCGGCTCGGACGGCCCGACGATGTCGCCGCCGCGGTGGCGTTCCTGACCTCGGACGCCGCGGGCTACATCACCGGGCAGACGCTGTCGGTCAGCGGCGGTCTGACGATGGCTTAGTGGTCGCTGAGAGAGCAAAGGAGAGACGGATGGACTTGACCGACACCCGCTACGAAGTCGAGAACGGCCTGGCCTGGATCACGATCGACCGGCCCGACCGGATGAACGCCTTCCGGGCGAGGACGGTCGACGAGCTGATCCACCTGTTCACGCGCGCGTGCATGTCGTTCAGCGGGCTCGGGCTGTTCTACGAGACCGAGGAATCACGTGAGGGCGTGCGGGCGTTCAGCGAGAACCGCCCGCCCGACTACGCGGAGCACCGCGCCCGGGCGTCGAGTTAGTGGGCTCGGCCGTCAGTCGTAGGACTTGCGGACGGGTCCACTAGCCGGCGGCGCGGAGTACCGAGTCGAGCAGCCCGGGGAAGCGCCGCTCGAGATCGTCGCGGCGCAGCGAGTTCAGCCGCGTCGTCCCCTCGAGCCGCTGATGGATCACGCCCGCCTCGCGCAGCACCTTGAAGTGGTGCGTGCACGTGGACTTGGTAACGGGGAGGCCGAAGCTGCCGCACGGCCGGTGATCACCGTCGGCGAGACCGACGACGATCCGCAAGCGCATCGGATCGCTCAGAGCGTGGAGCACCACGGCCAGTTCGAGGTCCTCGGCGGACGGATGCGAGAGCGACTCCACCGGCTCGCTCGCAAGCCCCACGCCCGACCCGGCAAGCGGCACGGCCGGCGCGAAAACCTCGATTTGTGTGGCCTCGATGCCCATTCAGCTCACTCCCATCATAGTACGACGATCATCGAACATCTGCTATCGTTCGCTAACGATCGTAGTACGGGGCCAAGGTTCGGCGGGGCGCGTTTGTCGAACCGGACGAGCCCCGATCGTCATCTCTATATGACACCGACTTCTGAACATCCCCACCTCCGCGCCACGCTGCTGCTGTGCTGCCTGGCCCAGTTCATGGTGATCCTCGACGTGTCCGTGGTGAACGTCGCGCTTCCCTCGATTCGCAACTCTCTGCACTTCTCGGAGCAGGACCTTCAGTGGGTCGTCAACGCCTACACGGTCACCTTCGCCGGCTTCCTGCTGCTCGGCGGTCGCGCCGCGGACCTGCTCGGGCGCCGGCGCGTGTTCGTGTTCGGGCTGACGCTGTTCGCGCTTGCCTCGCTGGCGGGCGGACTCGCCGACTCCAAGGTCCTTCTGATCGCCGCCCGTGCGGTCCAGGGCCTCGGCGGCGCGATCGTCGCCCCGGCGTCGCTTTCGATCCTCACGACCACGTTCGAGGAGGGCCCGGCTCGTAACCGCGCGGTCGGCATCTGGGGCGCGATGGGAGGCGCCGGCGGTGCTGCCGGCGTGCTTCTCGGCGGCATCCTCACCGATCTCTTGAGCTGGCGCTGGATCCTGTTCATCAACGTCCCGATCGGCCTCATCGCGGCCGTCCTGGCCCAGCGCTACATCGTCGCGGGTGCCGCCAAGCGCAGCGAACGGAACTTCGACCTTGCCGGCGCGGTCAGCGCGACGCTCGGGCTGTCGCTGCTCGTGCTCGGCATCGTCCGCACGGACGTCACCGGCTGGGGCTCCAAACCGACGCTTGCCCTGATAGCCGCAGGCATCGCGCTGCTGGCGGCGTTCGTCGCGATCGAGGGCCGGTTCGCGAAGGCTCCGTTGATGCCGCTTCGCATCTACGCGTCGCGCACGCTGCGCGCGTCAAACATCGTCGTGTTCATGCTCGGCGCCGCGACGTTCCCACTCTGGTTCTTCCTCTCGCTCTACCTCCAGCAGGTGCGCGGGTACTCGCCGTTAACCGCCGGGCTCGCGTTCCTGCCGATGACGCTCGCGATCGTCGTCACATCGACGCTCGTCTCGCGCGGTGTGACGCGCGTCGGAGCCAAGCCGCTGCTTGTGGCCGGAATGGCGCTCCTGGCGGTCGGCCTGGCGTGGTTCACCCAGCTGTCGCCCAACGGAAGCTACCTCGGCGTCGTGCTCGTGCCTTCGCTACTGGCGGCAGTCGGCATGGGGATGGCATTCGTCCCGGTGGTGATCGCGGCCGTCTCGGGCGCCGCGCCCCACGAGGCAGGCCTTGCCTCGGGGCTGATGAACACATCGCGCCTGTTCGGCGGTGCACTCGGGCTCGCGATCCTCGCCGCGGTCGCGACCGCGCACACGAACGGCCAACTCCGCCACGCGGTCGGGGTGCACGCTGCACTCACCGACGGCTTCGTGATCGCGTTCGGGCTCGCCGCAGCGTTCGCGGCGGTCGGCGCGCTAACCGCGGCGGTCGGGTTGCCTCGGGTTTCGCTGCGGGCGGCCCGGCGGCAGACGATCGCCGCCGAAGGCGCGTAGCGCTCGATCCCGGAACAATGCAGCGCGGGATGGCCCGCGTGTTCGTCACCCGCCAGCTTCCAGGACCGGCGCTCGACCGTCTTGGATCGATCCACGAGGTCGACGTGTGGCCCGGCCGGCTTCCTCCGTCCGCCGAGGAGTTTGCCGCGCTCGCCGCCGATGCCGAAGGGCTGCTGACGCTGCTGACCGAGAAGGTCGACGCCGCGCTGCTCGAACGCTGTCCACGACTGCGCGCGATCGCCAACTACGCGGTCGGCTACGACAACATCGATCTCGCGGCGACCGCGGCGCGCGGCATCCCGGTCGGGAACACCCCCGACGTGCTCACCGACGCCACCGCGGACCTGACGTTCGCGCTCCTGCTCGCGGCCGCACGCAAGCTGCCCGAGGCGATCGATGCGGTTCGCACGGGCGACTGGGTGACGTGGGAGCCCGGGCAGTATCTGGGCGCCGCGGTGTTCGGCGCGACGCTCGGCATTGTCGGGTTCGGGCGGATCGGGCGGGCGGTGGCGCGGCGGGCGTCGGGGTTCGACATGACGGTGCTGCACGCCGGGTTCCGGGGCGGGGCGGGCTCCGGGAGTGGGGGCGACTTCGGGGGTGGGGGCGTATCGGTCGAAGCGGTGCTCGAACGCTCGGACTTCGTCTCGCTCCACTGCCCGCTGACGCCGGAGACCTACCGCTTGATCGACCGCGCCGCGCTCGTGCGGATGAAGCCCACGGCGATCCTGATCAACACCGCGCGCGGGCCGATCGTCGACCAGTCCGCACTCCGGGACGCGCTGATCGCCGGCGAGATCGCCGGTGCCGCGCTCGACGTGACCGATCCCGAGCCGCTCGCAGCCGACGACCCGCTGTTCGACGCCCCGAACCTGATCGTGGCGCCGCACATCGGCTCGGCGACCCGCGACGCACGCGAGCAGATGGCGGAGCTCGCGGTCGACAACCTGCTGGCGGGCCTCGACGGCCGGCCGATGCCCCACCAGGTCGACGTGCCCGGCTGACGTGCGGCGCGCGGTCATCGACATCGGCACGAACTCGACGCGCCTGTTCCTGGCGGACGTCGAAGACGGGGTCGTCGGCGACGTGCTCGAGCGCCGGACCGTGATCACGCGCCTGGGCGCGGGCGTCGATGCGGACGGGCGGCTGGCCGACGACGCGGTGGAGCGCGTCTACGTCGTGCTCGACGAGTACCGGGCTCTGATCGACGGCCGCGGCGGCGCTCAGGGTGTCGCGGTCATGACCAGCGCCGTCAGAGACACCGCCAACGGCGCCGAGTTTGCCTCAACGGTCGGCGAGCGGTGGGGATTCGAACCGCACGTGCTGAGCGGAGACGAGGAGGCCGGGCTCACGTTCCTCGGCGCCACCAGCGAACGCGACCCGGACGACCGCACGCCCACGCTCGTGCTCGACATCGGTGGCGGCTCGACCGAGTTCGTGATCGGGACGGGCCGCGAGATGACCTTCCACGTCTCAAATCAGGCCGGAGTGGTCCGCCAGAGCGAGCGCCATCTTCACTCCGATCCGCCGGAGCCGGTCGAGCTGGACGCGCTCGCGTCCGACGTGCGGTCGATCCTGGCCTCCGGCGTGCCGGAACGGTTTCGGCGGTCGGTGGCGTGGGCGATTGGGGTGGCGGGCACGGCGACCTCGATGGCCTCGATCGCCCAAGGGCTCGAGCCCTACGACCCGGACAAGGTCGAGGGCTACGTCGTGACCCTCGAGGACTGCCGGCGGATCCTGTCGCGGCTAGCGCGTGTGAGTTTGGAGGAGCGCCGGCAGGTGCGGGGGCTGCACCCCGACCGCGCGCCGACGATCGTCGCCGGCGTGATCATCCTGCTCGAGACGCTGGCGCTGTTCGGGCTGAGCGAGTTCGAGGTGTCGGAGCACGACATCCTGCGCGGCGCCGCGCTCGGGCTGTTCTGAGGCGAAACCGGCGCCGGCGGCACCGCGCGACCTGCAAAACATGACATTCGACGCGATTCGTGCTGAGCGTGGCATGCCTCGCATGTGGGGCATGCGTACTAGGCCACGGTCACGGATTCGGGGGCCGAATGGCATGTTTTGCAGGCTCTCCGGGCCGACCGTGCGGCGACGCTGGCGCGCGCGGGGTCAGGCCGTGGCACGGAGCCGCTGGCTGATGTCAGCGCACTCCTCGCACACCGAGGCCGGAACCAGCCCGATCCGCATCAGCAGCGAGAACGCCTGGCACCCGAGGCAGACCGCGAAGATCGACTCGAGGCCCGCGGCGACCACGAACAGGCCGAGGACCACGTCGGCTGCGGTGTCGTCGCCGAGGATCAACCAGAGCACGAGCGCAGTAGTCGCCATCACCGCGCCCATCCCCTGCGCGAACCGCTTCGGGGGTCCGGGGACGGGCTTCTTGGCGCCAAGCCGCGGCGCGACCACGTTCTGCGCAGTCCAGCCGAGCGGGCTGAGCGTGGGCCCCGTGAGCACGCGCGCCCAGAACCCGTAGGTCAGCGGGATCAGCAACCAGTAAGCGTCGGTCGCGAGGATGACGAGCACGATGGCGAGCACGACGCCGGCGACCACGCGGGCGGCCTTCTCGTTGACGGGATTCGGAAAAGCAAACAATCGAGCCACGATTTCCAGTATATGTGACCGGAATTGAGGACTATTCGACCCGGCGGTCACTGACTAGTACATATGTCCACCCTCGGTCCTAAACAGAACTGGACGAATGTACGATTGTCCCGGGGAGCGTTAGTGGGAATGATTGCTTCGGGGCCGGGTTAATCTTGGCTCCCAACATAGGCTCGGGCGAAGCCGCAGACATCGGCGCCTCCCGCCGTCCGAGCCACTCTAACCGGCCCTTTCTGGCACGTACCCCTGCCCGTCCCGATTGGGCCAAACCTGGATCGGAAGCCGCCCGCTGAGAATGCGGGCGGTTTTCGTATTCGGGCACCGCACCGGCGTCCCCCTAGGGGGCCTAAGCCAGATTTGAGCGGCGTGGGTAGGCCACGCTTGGGTCCGTCAGGACGTTCACGAGCGCGGGGCCGCCGCACTCGAGGGCCCGTTCCAATGCCGGCCGCAATTCCGCCGGCCTGGACACGAGCTCGCCGTGGCAGCCGAGAGCTTGGGCGACCTGGTCGTAGCGGGTCGCGGGACGGAGGTCGGCGGCGACCGAGTAGCCGTACATCGCCTCCATCGGGTGCTTCTCGAGCGCCCAGATGCCGTTGTTGCCGACGATCGCGAGGACCGCGACGCCGTGGCGTGCGAGGGTGTCCAGCTCCATCCCGGAGAAGCCGAACGCACCGTCGCCGAGCAGCAGCACGACCTGGCGCTCGGGGCGGGCGAGTTTGGCGGCGAGCGCGTAGCCGAACCCGGATCCGAGGCAGCCGAGCGGCCCGGGGTCGAGCCAGCACCCCGGCTCGAACGAGTCGATCAGCCGGCCGGCGTAGGAGACGAAGTCGCCGCCGTCGCCGATCACGATCGTGTCGCGGGCGAGCAGGTGGATCAGCTCGCCGTACACGCGCATCGGGTGAAGCGGCGCGCGGTCGTCGGCCAGGTCTCCGGCCTCGGCGGCGCGGCGCTCCTCCTCGGTCGTCCGCAACGACTGGACCCACGCCTCGCGCTCTGACCCCACCGCACCCGGCGCGGACACGCCGGCGGACAAACGGAGCGCGTCGAGCGTGGCCGGCAGCGCCCCGTAGAGCTCGGCCGCGAGCTTCCGCGGATGAGCCTGGTCAGGCTCGGCGGCGTCGATCGCGACGATCGCGGCGTCCTGGGCGAACGCCGCGCCGAACCCGAGCCTGAAGTCGAGCGGCGCCCCGATCACGAGCGCGACGTCGGCTCCCTGCAACCCCACGCTCCGAGCTCGCGAGAACGCCAACTCGTGGTCGGCGGGCAGGCATCCGCGCGCGAGGCCGTTGAGGAACACCGGGATCCGCAGCCCCTCCGCGAGCGCCCGCAGCGACTCCTCGCCGCGGCCCCAGTAGAGCCCGGCGCCGGCCATGATCACCGGCCGCTCGGCGTCCCGCAGCAAGGCGGCGGCCCGCTCGATCGCGCGAGCATCGGCGGCGGGCCCGCGCCAGGGCTCGGGCAGCGGCGCGGCCGGGCCCGGCTCAGCGGCCTCGCCAAACACCTGGTCGAGCGGGAAGTCGAGGAACACCGGCCCCGAGTGCGGTGTGACCGCAGCCGTCAGCGCCTCGTCGACGAGGGCCGGAATCTCAGCCGTCTCAACCGCCGTGTCGGCGAGCTTGACCAGGGGACGGACGAACGGCAGGTGATCGATCTCCTGAAGCGATCCCTGCCCCCAGCGAAACTGCGGGGCCCGCCCTCCGAGCACCAGCATCGGCGAGCGGTTGTGGCTCGCGGACGCGATCGCGCTCATACCGTTGGTGACGCCGGGTCCCGCGGTCAGCGCGCAGACGCCGACGGTTCGCGTGACCTTGGCCCAACCCTCGGCGGCGAACGCAGCGGCTTGCTCGTGGCGGACGTCGACGATCTCGATGCCCTCGGCACGGCAGCCGTCGTAGATCGAGAACAAGTGGCCCCCCGACAGCGTGAACAGCTTCGTCACGCCGTGGGCGCGGAGCCGGGCGGCGACCAGCCGCCCGCCGTGAACCTGGGTGCTGGCGTCAGTCTCCGTCGCCACGGGCGGGACGCTACAGCGCGTGCGCCCCGAGCAGCGCCGCACCCTCGATCAGGATGCGGTCGCTCTCGATGAAGCGGCGGCCCAGCCGCAGGGCCGGCAGCACGCTGACGCCGCGAGCACGAAGCCCCCGGGCCGTAGCCCACAGCACACGATCACGAAGCGGTTCGCGCGCTGCCAGGAGGCATTCGTCAACCGCTAGTCCGGACGACGCCGCGGCGATCGCGAGGATGTCGGGATCCTCCAGGTCGAACCCCCCGCAGAACGCGAGACGCATGGCCGCGAGGGCGAAGCTCGCGCCGGCGCCGTTCTCGGCGGCGTACGACGCCGCCCTCAGCGCGTGACGGCTGTTGGCCGGAAAGCCATCCGGCCACACGAGAGGCAGGCGCTCCTTGACCGCGTAGCGCTCAACCAGCTCGCGCGTAGCTTCGAACCGGGACCAGCGAGCGCCGCCGTCGACCCCGACCGCCGGGGCGGGAACCCATTCCACCTCGCCAAGCACCCGTTCGACCCGTTCGGCCACCAGGTAGGAGAACGAACAGGCCACGTCGTAGAAGAAGACTCCGCGTACAACCCCCCTCGGGCGAGACCGATCCGCCAGCTGATCCTTCAGCTCGATCACTTCACCCATGTATCTCAGCAACGGAGCTGGGGGCCAAAACTGACGTAAAGCTTTCTCACGCGTTGTTTCCCTGCACAAACCCTTACCTGAACCGCCGTTCGACTACTACAAAATGGGCATTTGGCCTGGAGTGAGAGGGCTTACGGTCCGTTAGACTCGAACTTGGTAGGTACGCACCGTCCACCGGGAGGACATCCGATTCCGCACGTACCCCCACCGAAACGCCACCCTTACGATCAATGGTCGCCGGACGCCCGGGCGCTTGACCTGGTCGGCGACAAATGGACGCTGCTGATCGTCCGCGATCTCGCCGCCGGCCCGCGCCGGTTCGTCGAGCTTCAACGCGTGCTTCCGGGCATCTCCACCGAGCAGCTCCGCTCGCGGCTGAACCGGATGGTCGCCGACGGGATGCTCACCCGAAAGCGCTACCGGGAGGTCCCGCCGCGCGTCGACTACGAGCTCACCGAGCGAGCGCGCGAGCTGATGCCGATTCTCGGCGAGCTGGCCCGATGGGGCTACGAGTGGGCGTGGAGCCCGCCCCGCGCCTCGGAGTCGATCGACCTCGGCGCCATCTTCAGGCTCGCCCCCGGTCTCCTCCTCCGCCCGGGCGCGACCGGCACCGTCGAGTTCGATGTCGACGGGCCGGACGGGCGCGCACCCTACACGTTCACGGTCGCCGAGGACTCGGTCGCCGTCGAGGAACGGTCGGCCGACGACGCTGACGCGAGGGTGATTGGCACGGCCGCGGCCTGGGTCAAAGCGTTCTCGCCTGAGCGCGACCGTGGCGGGCTCGAGCTGAGCGGCGACCTGCAGCTCGCCGGCACGCTGCTCGACGGCCTGCTCGGACTCGGCGGACGCTCCTCGGACCGCGCCCGCGCCGCCGCTTAGGTGCAGGCCCGGCGCTACTTGTCGGGGTAAGTCGCCGCCAGCAGGTGCGGGATCTGACCCGGCTGCGCGCCTGGCAGGGTCGGCGCCACCCAGCAAGGCTGCTCGGCCCCCGGCGTGCTGGACGGTTCACCGTTGCCCGCCGTCGAGCCGTCGCCGCCCGCGCCGGTGTTCTTGCAATCCCACGCGGGGAAGTTGCCCTTGGCGAAGTTCTCGGCGTTAGCGAGCCAGACCGGCCCGGGATAGGTGTTCCCGCGGTTGTTGGAGTCGCGGCTCGTCGCGAACGAGAGCGTCTCCGATCCGACCGGCGAGAACTGGCGCAGGTAGTGGCCGACGCCGTTGCCCGAGAACGAGGTCGTGGTGGCCGCGAGTCCGGCGGCGCCGTTCGAGATGAAGTCCGAGATCAGCTGCTGATGGTCGGACAGCCAGCCGAGGATCGGGTTGAGCTGCTCGAGGAACGTCCCGAGTGACCCGAGCAACGGGGTGGCGCCGGTGAGGATGTTGCTGACCGCGGGCAGGCCGGTCCGCGACACCGTGATCAGCGGCCCGAGGTTCGTGAACAGGTGACGCAGCGGCGGCGAGAGCTCCTGGACCGAGCGGAGGGTCGGCCCGAGCTGCTGCGCCACCGGGTTGAGCTCCTTGATCAGCGGGTCGGTGTTGACCGAGAACGCCTGGAGCTTCGCCATCGTCGTCTTGGTCTCGTTCAGGAACGTCGGAAACACCTGGAAGGTCTGCGCGAGCTTGTTGTTGTTGGCCGCGGTGGTGGCGAACGTGGTCTCCGCGCTCGTGATCAGGTTGCGCAGCGCCGTCTGGTTGGCGCCGAGCGACCCGAACACGGTGCCGCCGTTCTGCACGAGGCTGACGACCGCCTCGTGCTGAACGTCGAGGACCTGGAGGATGTCGGTCGCATCGGCCGCGAACGAGGGTAGGTTGCCGAGCACGTCGTTGAGGTTCTGGTCGTTGCCGCTGATCGCCTTGGACAGCTGCTGCTGCCAGACCTGGAACGCGTGGCGCGTGGTCGGGTCGAACGCGTTGTAGATGTCCGAGAGCTGAACCTCCGACTGCACCTGACCGCGCGGCAGCGTGCCGCCGTCGGGGATCGGCGCGGCCTTGCCGGTACCGGGGATCAGCTGCACGTACGTCTCGCCGAGGATCGTCTTGGTCCGCAGGATCGCGTGGGTGTTCTCGCGGATCGGCTCGTACTGGGTCTGGATCTGGAGCGTCGCCAGCGTTCGGTTGCCCCTGGGATCGAGCTCGGTCGAGACCACCTTGCCGACATTCACCCCCGCGATCCGCACGTCCCCCTGGGTGGCGAGGTCCTGGGCGTCCGGGAACGACACGTTGATGCGGTAGCCCTGCGCGCCGAGCGGGATCGTGCCGCCGAACGAGAGCCACAGGAACAGCAGCAACCCGACGCACGACAGCGCGAACAGAACCATAGTGATGACGCGTGAGATCGGAGGGCTGCCGGTATGCATCAGTTAGTCGGGAGCTTCGGGAGGAACAGCGAGCCGCTCGAGCCATTCGAGCCGGCGTGCGGTGTGAGCGCCGAGATGTTCGACAGACCGGACGTCGACGATGCGGTCGCGGTCGCGGGGTGCTTCTCCTTGTACTTCGCGTACGCCGCCTGGTCGGCCGCGGACTGGGCCGGGCACAGGTTCGAGCTGGTCAGGATCGGCGTCAGGTTCATCACCACTTCGCTCAGCGGCGAGGAGTTGGCGAGCTGGGCCAAGGTGGCGCAACTGGCCTGCAGGAACAGCGGGCGGAAGTCGCCGTTGGCGTCCTGGACCGAGAACAGCGTGCGCACATCGTGGTCGAGCCAGGCCAGCCACCACAGGTAGCCGTGCTCGGTGTTGCCCGGGTTGTAGCCGAGCATGTTCCCGAAGTTGTTGAGCACCCCGAAGACCTTGGTCAGGTTCGGCGTGGCCGCGGCCAGGTTCACCGCCGCCGGGCGGAGGTTGCGGACGACCGGTCGCGCCGCGACCACGAACGGGCGGATCTGGTTCTGCACGATCGGCGCGCCGGGAACCGCGAGCGCGGTCAGCGCCTGGTTGGCGCCCTTCAGCGCGTTCGCGGCAGGCAGCAGGTTCGTGGCCGCAGGTCCCAGCTGTTTCGCGAACGCCTGCACCTTGGCGAGCGTCGCGGTCGTCTGGTTGAGCGTGCTCGGCAGGTCCGCGACCGCGCGGCTGACGTTCTGATCCTCCGAGGCGAACGCGCCAAACACCTGCTCGCTCGAGTCGATCAACTGCACGATCTGCGGCTGCTTGGCCGCGAGGGCCACGTTCAGGCGCTTGAGCGAGTTGACCAGCTGACGGAGGTCCGTGCCGCGCTGGGCGACCGCGCCGTTGAGCCGCGCGAGGTCGCGGTGGGTCGGCTCGAACCGCTCCATGACCTGCGCGAGCTCGTCCCCGCCGTTGTTCTGCAGCCCCTGGCCGGCGCCGTTGACGAGGAGGTCGAGGTACTCGCGGCTGTCGGAGTCGAGCGAGGACAGGATCTCGTCCAGGTTGACCACCGGCATCGTGTTCGACACCGGGATCGTGTAGCCCGGCTTGGCCACCGGCGCGTTCCCAATCCCGGGACTGAGCTCGACGAACATGTCGTCGAGGCCGGTGCGCGGGCGTACCAGCGCCGTCCAGTTCGTACGGATCACGTTCTCGTACTTCTTGTCGATGCTCATCGTCACGACGCCCTCGCCGTTCTTCAGCGAGACCCCGCTGATCAGGCCGATCTGGACGCCGGAAATCCGGACGCTCTGGCCCTGACCCGGGGTGACCGCCTGCGCGGTCTGGAAGTCCGCGTTGAGCGTGTACGTGCTCGGCGAGATGAACGGGATCGAGAGGCGCTCGTTGGTCAGGATGTATCCGGCCACGGCGACCGTGATCACGAGCAGCCCCACGATCGCCGCGAAGTCCTTCCAGTGCTCTCGGATCGCGCGCTTCATCGAGCGTTCCCCGGGACGATCGAGCTCTTGGTGGTGGCGCTCGCGGTCTTGAGCTGCGGCATCGCGGCCGTGCTCAGACCGAGCCCGGACATCGCCGCGAGCTTGCGAACCTGCGGGATGGCTTCCGCGGCGGCGGAGTCCCAGCGCAGTGACGCGCCCGGCGCCGACAGGCTGGTCGACATCTGCTGGGGCGGGCCGCCCGTCGGGGTCGATAGGTCGGTGATCGCCGGCTGGGTCTCGCACGGCACGTTCGGCTGAAGCGGCGGCGAGTGCTCACCCGGGGGCGGCTGCGGCTGCTCGCCCTGGAGCGGCGAAAGCGCCTGACCGAACAGGCCGGGCTGGAGCGAGTAGGTGAGCGTGCCGCCGGTGCCGAGGACTCGGATGTACGGGCCGTTGGCGTCGAAGTCACGCGACTCGCCGGCCAGGCCGGGCAGATAATCCACGGCCTCGACATACACCGGGCGCGCCGGGAACCCGTTCGAGGCATTGAAGTTCGGATCGTTGATCGTCAGGTGCGTCCACGGGATCACGACGTTGGAGACGCAACTCGACAGCGGCCGCACGCCGTTGGCCATCAGCGGGATGCTCGCGCGGGTCAGGTTGGAGAGCGCGGGCACCGTCTTTGAGAGATCGGCGGTCAGGCCCCGCAGCTCCGAGGGCGAGACCAGGTAGCGCAGCTGGGTGATGAACGGAAGGCTCGCGTCGATCATCGGGCCGGTCGACTGCACCCCGGGGATCAGCGCCTTGGCGAGCTGCGGCAGTGGCCCGGGCGCGCAGTCGGGCTTCTGCGCGCCGGAGCAGAACGCGGCGTTGAGTGCGTTGAACGCCGGGATTGCGGCCTGGAGCGTCTTGGGCAGCGCGGCCACGGCGTTCTCGAGCGAGACGTTCTCCCGCGCGAACGAGTTCGCGGTCGTGTTGAAGTTCGTGATCAGGTTCTGGAGAACCTGCGGATGGGTGTTGATCGCGCCCGAGACCGTCCCCTGGTCGTTGATCGCGTTCGACAGGTCGTGCGGGTCGATGCCGAGCGCGTCGTGCGCGACGACCGCCGAGTACTCATACGCCGGGAGCCAGTACTTGATCGAGGCGTTGAAGGACGGCCCGCCCTTCTTCAGCGCGGTTCCGAACTGCTGGAGCAGCGTCTGCAGGTTCTGACGGGTGTTGGTCTGCAGCGAGGTGAGCACCTGATCGAACTGCACCGGCTCGGTCCCCTGCTGGATCGGGAACGTGTAACTGTCGGGCGCGACCGGCGCCTCCGGCGTGCCGGGGCTGACGTCGACGAAGAAGTTCCCTTCGAGGAAGGTGCGCGGCCGGATCGCGAACGTCGCATCCTTGTGGAGCGGCAGCCCGTCGTTGTCGATCGTCATCGTCACGTCGGCGGCGCTGCACTGCGTGCCGTTCCCTGCGACCGCCTTCTGCGGCGTCCCGCCGACCTTGCACCCCGGCACGGCTCCGACGCTCTCCACCTTGCCCACGTCGACGCCCGCGATCCGCACCAGCGAGTCGGGGAGCAGGCCGTTGGCGTTGGCGAAGACCGCGTGCACGGTGTACGGGCTCGCGAACGGGTTGGCGAATTTGGTGAAGCCCAGATATGTGAACAGGACGATGGCGATCAGCGCGAGCATGCCCGCCTTGAACGGGGACAGTCCGATTCTGCGTGCTCGCTTGCGCATCAGTTGTTCCCCGGGACCGGGGGCGTGACGATCCCCGTTTGCGGTGCGCGGGTGAACGTCTCTCCGGCGGGCACGTGGGTCTGGCCGGCGAACGTCGTCCCCTGGTCGCCCGGCGTGTGCGGATCGGAGTCCAGATTGCGGCCCTGCGGGTCGTAGTAGTTGAGCTTCTGCGGGAAGCCGCGCTGGCCGGTCTCGCAGTCGGCGTTCCCCTGGTCATCGACGGCCGCGCCGTAGACCTCGCCGTGCAGGTACTCGTTGCCACCCTGGGGCGAATCGAAGCTGCCGCCGTCGACCGGCGCGGTCGCGCCCTGGTCTGAGACGTTGTTGTTCTGCGCCGAGTTGCTCTGCATCAGCAGCACGCGCTGGGCGGTCCCGAACGAGGTCGCCTCGGAGATGTGCTCGGCCAGATACGTCCACCAGTAGTTCCAGTCGTCGCACACGGTCTGGAACGGGCCGAGGTAGCGGACCATCGGGTTGAGCGTCGACGAGGTACTGACGAGCGCGTTGAGCGCGATGTTCGTGCCCGGCGCCGCCGCGAGCGTGTTCAGCGCCTGCATCGTCTGCTGGAGCCTCGCGTTCAGCGCGGGTGTGCGCCCGAGCACCTGCGTGCCCTGCTCGAGCGCCGGGTTCAGCACCGGCAGCGCCACCTGGAGCGATTTCGTCGCCGGCGTCATGTTGTTCCCGAAGGTGGTCAGGTCGGTCAGCAGCGGCTGCTGGGCCGCCAGCGACTGGGTTGAGACCTGGAGCGTCGACGGCGATTCGCTGATCGTCGCCTTGAGGTCGGGCGGGTTGCGGTCGATCGCGCCAAACGTCGTCGCCATCTTCCCGAACAGCTCCGCGTTGACCTGCGCCACCGGTGCCACCGCACCCATGAACGAGTTCAGACCGTCGAAGAACCGGGTCAGCTCGGTGCTCGGGTCCGACAGGTATTGGGCGACCGGCTCGAGGTGACCGAACAGCGACGGCAGGCTCGCGATCGTGTCGTTCAGCGCCGATCCGCGCGAGGCGAGCGTGTCCCCGAACCCGTCGAGATCCGTCTGGACCGCGGCTCGGGTGTTGGGATCGAACATCTTGAACACGTCGTCGAACTGGACCGGGACGTTCGTCTGCGTAATCGGCAGCGTCGCGCCGTCGGCAAACATGTGGCTGGAGGTCCCCTTGTGCAGGTCGAGGTATTTGAGCCCGAGCACCGACCGCGGCTGGATCGAGACCGTGGAGTCGATCGGGACATCGCCGTAGGCCTTGTTGAGGTTGAGCGTGAGCTGTGCGCCGGTCTGCCCGTTCTCGAGCGTGACCGGCTTCAGCGAGGACACGATCCCGATCAGGTAGCCGCCCTCCCGCACGTCGTTGCCGGCCACGAGCTCGGAGCCGTTCGCGATGTCGATCTTGATCTGGCGCGTGGGCACGAACGGAAGGCCCTCGTTCGCGTTGTAGGCGAGGAACACGCCGACGAGCAACACCAGCACGGTGACCGCACCGATCAGCACGGGGTTGGCGAAGGCGGATTGCTGCTTGCGTTTCATGGCGACAGGAGGTAGTTGAGGAGCTGCTGGGCCTGCTGGGCCGACGGAGCGCCGTTATTCGCGGTGCTCGTGCTGGTCTGCGGCTGGGTGGGCAAGGGCACGCTCGGCACCGACGAGGTGACTCCGCCGAGCGACGAGGTCACTCCGCCGGCCGCCTTGTTGACGGCCCCGAGGGCGTTCTGCACGCTTGGGGTGCCCGCTGGGGTCGTGACCGTCGGTAGCGAGCTGGTCGCGCCCGATCCGGAGCCGGTCGCCGGCGTGCTCGACTTCTTCGAGCTCTTCTTCGCCCCGTTCGTGCTGGGCGCCTCGGCCGGGCACTTGGACGCGGTGCTCGAGGGCCCCGTCTGGCCCGGGGGCGCGCCACCGGGGTCGGGGACGCAGGCGCTCGGGTCCGACGGGTCGGTCTCGTTGACTCCCGGCTGCTTCGGCCCCAGCCACGAGTAGCACTGCCGGTATGCGGCGCCGTACTCCTTGAGGTTTGCCGAGATCGTCCCGGGCGTCGCATACGGCGTGCACATCGGGTTCGCGAACGCGTCGACCGCGAGCATGTGGCCGAACGGACCGAACGTGTTGACCGCCAGTGTCTGGTTGAACACGTACTGGAGCAGCGCCTCGAGACCACTGAAGCCCTTGCCGCCGGGGCTGCGTGGGTCGGTCTCGACCGCGTTGCTCTGGGTGTCGAGGCTCGGGAGCACGATCGCCAGGTTCTGGGCGAGCTCGCCGGTGCCGGCGCCGCCCTGGCTCGCCGGCGCGGCGAACTTGTTGAGGATCGAGACCGTCGGCGCCGCGGTCTGCACCGCCTGCTTGCCGGTGATCGACGCCTGACCGAGCGACTTCAGCGCCGGCAGCGACGCACTCGCGAACCCGCAGTCGCTGCCGGTGTGCGGCTGCGAGCACGAGGCCAGGTTGGTGAACAGGGTGTGGAGCTGTCCCGAGGCCGCGTTGAGGTTCGCGAGCACCGGAGTGTTCGCGGTCGCGGCCGAGGAGAGCTTCGCCATCGCCGGCTTGAGCTGCTCGAGGAAGCCCGGGAATCGCGCCAGGGTCGTCTTCAGGTTCGCCTGCTGGGTGGCGGTGTCGGTGGCCGCCTTGTCGGCGTCGACGATGAAGTCCTGGACCTGGGTCGAGTTGTTGGCCAGCGCCGTGATCACGGAGTTGGAGCTGGCGGTCAGCGCCTTGAGCGTCTGGGAGTCGTTCCCGAGCAGGCTGAGCAGGTTGTCGGTCTCATCGAGCGCCGGGACCGCGCGCTGGAGCGCCGTCTGGAGATCTGTGGAGCGGCCCGCGACCGCTGCCCCGAGCTCGTTGATGATCAGCGTGAACCGCTCGCGCTCGGGCATCCGCATGATGTCCGCGAGCAGGTCGGCCGGAATCGTCGAGAACGTGTGCGACGCGTTCAGCGTGCTGCCCGAGGCCAGCGCCTTGCCGTATTGGCCGGGCTCGCAGTCGACGAAGTACTCGCCGATCAGCGACTGCGGCCGCGACTGGCACGACGCGTCAGAGCGGAACGCGCCGAACCCCTTCGACGTCACCTGCACCGTGACCAGCGCGTCGAGCGGGTTCTGGCAGTGCGCGTGCTTGTCGGTGGAACAGAGGTTGATCGACGTGATCGATCCGGCCGGGACACCTGCGACCTTGAACGGCGCGCCGTTGACGAGCCCGAACGCGTTGTCGAACTCGAGCTTGTAGGTCGGGTTGCTCGGGCCGCTCGTAAACCCGCCGGCGATCACGATGAACGCCCCGAGCACGAGCACGATTCCGGCGCTGAGAAGGATTCGCCTCATCAGTTCCCGCTCGGAACTTCGCTCGGATTACACGGGAAGCCCTGCTCCGGGTAGTAGACCGCGCCGCGCTCCATCGAGCCCGGGCAGCGGTCTCCCTGGCCCGAGGTCAGCAGGCCGCTCGAGCTCGTGCTGGTCCCCGTCCCGGTGCCCGTGCCGCTGCCGCCGAACGCCAGCACCTGGCGCAGGATCGGCTGGAGGAACGACGGGAGCAGGTTGAGGCTGCCGTTCTCGATCGAGCCGACGCCGACCACGGGGGCGACTCGGCTCGCGCTGCCGTTGGCGTCGATCGTGCCCGGATGGCTGTAGCCCTCAAACCAGCCGGTCAGGTCGACCGCGTACGGGCGGGCGGTGGCGAGCTCGGGGGTCGAGTCGTTGAGCGCGGACGTTGACTGCGGGAACGCGCCCGGCCGCTGCGTGCCGTCGGCCGCGAGCGTCCCGTTGCATGCGCTCGCCGCAGCACTCGTGCCGCAGGTGACGTCTGAGAGCTGCACGCTCAGCTCGAGCAGCTGGATCAGGTCGTTCCGCCCCGGGGTGCCCGCCGAGCAGGGCTTGGAGCCTCGTGAGCAGATGATGCTGGCCAGGTCGCGCACGGTCGGAACCGCGTTCTTGGCCAGCGGCTCGAGCTGAGCGAGGAACTTCTGGAGCTTCGGGGCCACCGGCTTTGAGTCGTCGACCAGCGGCGTCAAGGCGTCCAGCGAGTTGCGGAGGTTCACGAACGTCGTGTCCGCGAGCGACATGAACTGCGGGAGGTCCTGGATCGACTGGCCGAGCGCGTTCTTCTGCGATGCGAGCGCCTCGGTGGTCGTCCCGAGGTTCTTGACCAGCGCCGTGAGCGTCGAGGACTTCGCGGCGATCGTCGAGAGCAGTTTCGACGACTGGACCACGAAGTTCGTGAAGTCGCCGCCGTTGTCGTGGTTGAGCTCCTGGAATAGGGTGCTGCTCGCCGCGACCGCCGGGTTCAGATACGCCCACGCCGCCTGCGCCTGCGCGCCCTTGCCCGCGAACTGCGAGCCGGCGCCCTGGATCAGGTTCTGGAGCCCCTTCAGCGTCGGCGGATTGAGCGTGTTGAACAGCTCGTCGAGGTCGACCGCGCTGGTCGTGTTGTCGGTCTCGATGACCCCGTCATTGGGGATCGCCGGCGCGTTCCCGGGGCCGAGCCGCAGATCGATGTAGCGGTTCGCGATCCCCGACAGCGACGTCAGCCGCACGGTCGCCTCGGTGCCCTGGTGCAGCGGCTCGTACGATGAGTTCGAGATGTTGATCGTCAGCTGCGCCTGGCCGCCGCGCGTCAGCGCGATGTTCGAGACCGAACCGACCGGGATCCCGGCCACCTGGACCTGATCGCCGCTGACGATCTGGCTCGCGTCTCCGAACACGAGCCGAACCTGGTAGTTCGTTCCACCGGAAAGCAGGATCACGCCGACGACGATCACCGCAATCGCCACCGCGGCGACTGCGGCCACCCTGCCGACCACGGTCGAGTTTCTCACCGCTCCAAACCTGCCAATCCAATCTCCTCCCGCAGGGAACCTGGAAGTCCCAGACGCGGGCCTGCGATCGAACCTAGCAAGGGGTTTGATCCACTGTCAATTTCGAACCGACAGGGGTGTCGGAAGCGAAAGGTGCCCATCCCATGGGCTATATGTACCCGGGCTCAAACCTCCCTCGCGCGGGCGTGCGCGGGCGTGCGCGCGCGTGAGCGTGCACGGGAGCGTCCCTCCAGCCGATAGCGTTTACGGTCCAGCCCGGGTGGTGGAATTGGTCAGACACGGTCGCCTTAAGAGCGATTGCCCCAGCGGCATGAGGGTTCGAGTCCCTCCCCGGGTATCTCCCCCAGGCGGAGTATGCGGGCGCCGTTCTGCAGGACCGCAACTAATCCGCTGCTACGGTGTCCATGCGTCCGACGGCCGCCTTTAGGTTGGCCCTCAAGCGGTCTGGATGGAAGTCTCAGCGCTCAGATACTCGGGAGGAATCGGCCTACACGCGCGCTCGCCGCTGCTGAGGCTGCAGTCCGACGAACGTCTGGTGACGCTGATCCGGCGCGGGAGCACGGCCGCCTTTGAGGTCCTGGTCGCGCGCTATCACGCCCGCCTGCTGGCGTTCTGCCGGCATCTGCTCGGGTCCCGCGAGGACGCCGAGGACGTGCTCCAGGAGGTCTTCTCCGCCGCGTTCAACGCGATCCTCGACGACGACCGGCCGATCAACGTCCGCCCGTGGCTCTATCGGATCGCCCGTAACCGCAGCCTCAACCACCTGCGCCGGATCCAGGCCGTGGGCGTCGACTCGATGGACATCCACCTGTCCGAGCACGGCGCGACCACGGCCGACAAGGTCCACGAGCGCGAGGAGTTCCGGATGCTCGTCGGCGACATCCAGGGACTCCCCGAGACCCAGCGGACGGCACTGGTCCTGCGCGAGATGGACGCGCTCTCCTACGAGCAGATCGCGGAGGCGATGGAGACGACCGTGCCGAGCGTCAAATCCCTGCTCGTACGCGCACGGGTATCGCTGGCCGAGGCCGCGGAGGCGCGACTGCTCACCTGCGAGCAGGTTCGCATCGAGCTCGCCGAAGTCGCCGAGGGCCTCCAGCGCCGCCCCGGGGCCCTGGTCCGCCGGCACCTGCGGGCGTGCGAACGCTGCTCGACCTTCAAGGGCCAGCTCAACGAAACGAGCAAACAGCTCGCCGCCGCGCTCCCCGTCGGCGGGTTCTTCCTGCTGCGCAAGCTCGCGATCCTTCACATCGGCCACTCCGCGGGCGCCGGCGCGGGCTCGAGCGCCTCGGGCGCGAGCGCTGCCGGGCAGGCGGCAGCAGTCGGAGGCACCGCCGCGGCCGGCGCCGGCGCGGTGATGGGCTCGACCACGACCGGGTTCCTGTCGGCGAGCATCGGCGCGATCGCGACCAAGGCGGCAGCGGGCCTGGCCGCGGCGGCGCTCGTGACCGCCGGTGCCGTCGAGGTCGAGCAGCCGGCTCGACCGCACGTGCACCATCACGCCGCCTCCGACGTCACCCGTGTCGCTTCCGTTCCCAGTCCGCCGGCGACCGTCGCCGCCCCGAGGCCGTCAGCGACGCCGAGCGGGGGCGCCGCCCTTGGCGCGATTCCGCATCACAACGCGGTGGGCCACGCCCACAAGGCCAACGCCACCACAGCGCACAAGCCGGCGGCCAAGACGGTCGCCAAGCACGCCACCGACACGACCAAGGCGGGCACGAAGACCAACACGACCCCGGTGGTTCCGCCGGGGCGGACGCAGACCCAGACCGACTCGACGGTGCTGAGCGGATCGACGACCGCTACGACCACCCCGACGACCGGAACGACGTCTTGTCCGGCGACAAGCTCGGACAGCACGACGGCGGGTACGGCTCCTGCTCCGACGACCACGAGTCAGAGCACCGACACGACCACGACCAGCCCAGCCCCAGACTCGACGAGCACCGACACGACCACGACCAGCCCAGCCACAGACTCGACGAGCACCGACACGAGCGGGGCGACCACGAGTCCGGCGACCACCACTCCGGGCAGCAGCGCCGATGCCGGGGCCGCGCCCTGCGCCGGCGATTCCACCCCGACGAGCACGACCGCCACCCCGAATACCACCACCACGAGCACGACCACGAGCTCCAGCACAACCACCACCACGAGCACAACCACCACGACCACGACCACCACCACGGACTCGGCGGCTCCAAGCGCGCCGAGTGCGGGACCGACCTCGACCGCGGGATCTGCATTGGGCGCCGCCGGGGCCGGGGCGCTCGCGGCCCACGCTGCCAGGCACCACCACATAAGCTTCCGGCGTGATCGACGTCGGCCAGTTCACGGCGGTTGACATGCGAGTCGGCCGCGTGGTCGCGGTCGAAGACTTTCCCGAAGCGCGCGTGCCGGCCTGGAAGCTCAGGATCGACTTCGGGCCCGACATCGGGATAAAGCGCTCCTCGGCCCAGATCACTCACTACGCGCGCGAGCAACTCGAGGGGAGCCTGGTCGTCGGCGTAGTAAACCTGGCGCCGCGCGTGATCGCGCGGTTCAAGTCCGAGGTGCTCGTTCTGGGCGCGCTGGATGAGGACTTGGGCGTCGTGCTGCTCCGGCCCGACAAGGAGGCCGCGGTCGGGTCGCGGATCGCCTAGCTGGTCATCGGGTTGAGCGGGACTACGGCCCCGGGGCGCCACCGATCGCGAGCCCCCCGCGCGGCTTGCCGTCGACGTCGAGCGTGTAGCGCCCGACCCTGAGGCCGGCAATGAGCACGGTGGCGTGGCCGTGGGCGGGCACCACGAGCGCGCGCGGCGGCTCGGTGCGGAGAACCACGTCATGCGATCGTCCGTCACCCGACACGACGGTCACCTGAACGGGGATGTGGGCCGGCGCGGTGATCGTCGGCGGGTTCAGCGTGCCGCCGGACACGATCGTGTACGTGGCGGGAATCCGAGCGTCCTCAGGGGGCGTGCCACCGGTGGCCGGGACGCCCGGATTCGTGGTCGTCTCGGGGGTCGTCGGGGGCGTCCCGGTGGCCGTCGGTGCCGTCGTCTGGGTCGTTGGCGATGTGGCCGGCGGTTGCGCGTTCTGGGTCGTCGGCGGGCGCGCGGTGCCGGTCTGTTTCGTGGTCGATTGAGTCGCGGATCGCGACGTTCCACACCCCACCCCGGTGGCGAGTAGCAAGACGCACAAAAGAACTGCGAATCCCCTCACGTTTGCAGGATAAAGGCCGATAAACGGGGCGATCAGGGAGATGCGACAGGGCGCACACAACTCCTTCCGAAAGTTCGTCGAGTACGACGCGCTACGCCATCGGCTGTGGATCCTCGGGCAGCGATGCCACCACGGCGCGACCGGCAGCGTGGTTGCGGCCGCGGCGTTCCTGACGCTGGTCTCGGATCCGCCGCCGGTCGCCAAGCCGTACAGCGCGCCGCGCTCGATTCTGGCGCTCACAGCCGCCGGCGGCGGGGCCCTGCTGATGGCGCACGACTGGAAGGACCGCGCGATCTGGTTCGAGCGCGGCCGCGGGTCGCAGAACTAGGCCTAACAAGTCGGCACCAGTTAGCCGGGCGCAGCTCGCAATAACCTTCGGGCGGTGCGCTGCGCCATCGTCCCCCAGACGCCCGTGCCCTACCGCGAACCGCTGTTCCGGGCACTGCACGAGCGCGACGACCTCGACATCTGCGTGATCTACCAGTCCGCCGGGCAGCCGAGTTGGGACGTCCCGCCCGAGTGGTTCGTGGCGCGGCACGCTTACCCGGCGCAACACCTGCCGTCATGGCAGCGCGGGCGGCCCGGGCGCAGCCCGATCGTCTGGCCTCGGGGGCTCGAGCGCGCCTTGCGGTCCGCGGACCCCGATTGCGTGGTTGCCATGGAGTTCGGGCCCGCCTCGCTCCGCGCCTGGCAGTGGTGCCGCCGGCACGGCCGGGCGTACGTCATCTTCAGCGACTGCACACCTCAGATCAACCCGATGCTGTCGCCGGGCCAGGTGCGTCTGCATCGTTGGCTCGCCCGCCAGGCGGACGGGCTGATCGCGGTCAGCTCGGCGGGGCGCGAGCGGCTGCTGGCGTTTGGGGTCCCACCCGACAGGATCACGGTCGCGCTCCAGTCCGGGGACCTCGAGCCCGTCCGCGCCGCCACGTCTGGACTAGCCTGGAACGGCGCGCGACCGCTCACGGTGTTGAGCGTCGGGCGCCTCGTCCCCGACAAGAACTTCGCAACGCTGATCGAGGCGTTCGCGCAGGCGAGCGTGCCGCCGGAGGGCACACGGCTCGAGATTGCCGGTATCGGCTTCGCGCAGACGGAGCTTCGGGCCTTGGCCGACCGCCTAGACGTCCCCGTGGTGTTCCATGGCGCGGTCCCGCCTTCTGAGATGCCGGGGCTCTATGCCGCCGCCGACGTGTTCGCCCTGGTGAGTACGTACGAGCCGTTCGGGATCGCCATCCGGGAGGCGGTCGCCGCCGGTCTGCCGATCATCTGCAGCCGGACGGCGGGCACCGCCGGCGACGTGGCCGTGGCCGGGCGCAACGCCCTCCTGGTCGACCCGGCGCACACTGATGCGGTCGCCGCCGCGATGTCGCGTCTGCTGACCGACCAGGCCATGCGCGAGCGCATGGGTGCTGCGAGCCGGGCGATCGACAAGGCCGTGGACGGCAGCGACGTCGAGGCGTTCACGTCCGCCGTGCGAGCAGCCGCGGCCCGGCGGCGGTCGCTACCCGCGGCCGCTCCCCCGACCGACTAGAGAAGCGCCGCCAGGACCTCATCGCGAAGGCGATCGACCTGGACAGCAGGTCGGTAGATCTCCAGACGTGCCTGGGCGGCGTCGCGGTACTCAACCAACTCGGCCTCCGGCGCCTCCAGCGCGGCCAGCAGCGCGGCGGCAAGGGACTCGGGGCCGTGGTCCGATGCGACAAACCGGGGTGCCAGGTCCCGAGCGATAGCGAGCGCCGGAAACGGGCCCCCGGCGGGAGCGCCGACCAACGCGGCACCGCGATCCAGCGCCTGGAGCGGTGTCTGACCGAAGTCTTCCCATCGGGCGGCGCTGAGGAAGACCCTTGCCCGGTCCAGCAGCGCCGCGAAGTCGTCGGGGGCGAGCATGCCGGCCAGTTCGACCCGCAGCGGGACCGGCAGGCCCGCGCGCGCCAAGAATGCCCGAGCCCGATCGGGCTCGATCCCGGTGACGATGAGCCGCGCGCCGCTGCCCTGCGTCAGCGCCCACGCGCGGCAGACGAGCGCCAGGCCTTTCGCCTTGGGGTCCGGTGTGTAGGCGACGACCACGGGCTCACGGGACGGATTGGGCGATGTCCGCGGCGCGGCGGGGAGCGGCGGCGCGATGACCACGGACGGGGCGGCCCGGAGCGGCAGGGCGGCCGCGGCCGGCGGGCTCAGGCAGAGCACGAGCCGCGCCCGTCTGAGACAACGCCGCTCGAGCGCGCGGACTCCGGCGTTGCGGCGACCGGGTCGATTCAGCAGGGCCGGCGAGTCCAGCCACACCGCGTACGGGATGCCCTCGGGAGGCCGGGCCAGGAGCGCCGCGGTCGTCGAGGAGAAGACGATCGACCGCGGGGCGTAGTGCGCCAGCGCGCCGACGAGGGCCCGGCGACACGCGATCGCTTCGACGACGTCGTTGAGCGGGTAGGCCCGGCGCAGCCGGTCGGCCGCGCCTAGCCGCACACCGGTCACCGCGACCGAGGCGCCCGCCTCGCGGAGGAGCTCGGCGAGCTGTCCGTCCGCGATCCGCAGGCCGCGAGTCGTGCCCAGCGAAAGGACGAGGACGTCGACGGGAGTGCGGGTCATCGCCGGCGGCGCGCCAGCGCGTCGGCATAGGCACGGGAGGTCACCTCGCCGCACCGGTCCCACGTGAAGTGGTCGGCGACGTTCCGCCGGGCGGCATCACCGAGCCGGCGCAGCTCCGCCCGATCCGTCGAGAGCATCGCGATGACACCGGCGAGCTCGTCGGCGTCGCCGGGCTCGACCAGCAGGAGGCCCTCTCCGGCAGCGGCGATGTCTTCCGGCCCGCCCTCTCCCCGGCCACCGATCGCAGGGATCCCGGCCGCCATCGCCTCCACGAACGCCACTCCGAAGGGCTCCTCCACCCCGGGCATGACGAACAGGTCCGACTCTGCCATCTTGGCGACCGCCTCCTCGTTGGGGAGCTGGCCCGCGAAGCGCACGCGGTCGGAAAGATCGAGGTCGGCCGCCAACCGCTCGAGCGGTTCTCGCTGCTCGCCGTCGCCGATCACCAGGTAATCGGGACGTCGCTCCGGATCGAGCATGGCGAGCGATCGCAGAACAATGTCGTGACGCTTGCGCGCCTGCAGATGGGCGACCGTGATCATTCGGAGCCGTCCATCCGGCTCGTGCGTGACGGGAGTCACCGTGGCTCCTAGATGAACGACCGTGACCGGCAGCTCTCGGCCGCCCAGCTCCTGGCACCGTTGCCGGGCCCAGCCGCTGTTCGCCAGGACGAGGTCGGCCGCGCGGAGCGCGGTGAGAACCGATCGCCTCCCCACCGCGCTGCCCTCGGGCACGTGGATCATGTCGCCGCCGTGGGCCGAGACGACGAACGCGGGGCGCGTCGCGGCCGGCCGGCGGCGGATCCAATGAGCCGCCGCGTGACCCGTCGGTGCGAGCAGGTGAGCGTGAAGGACATCGAAACGCCATGACGCGTACAACCGGTCGAGGGCGACGCGGAGCGGTGGAATCATCCAGTAGCCCCAGGTGCCGTACGAGATGGGCCGAGGCGGCGCGAGCCACGGAACGGCCTCGACGCGCAGGCCATCGAGCGTCGTCGGTCGCAGCGACGCGCGCGCTCCGGACGCCCAACCGCGTAGGGCTTGCAGGTCCGGCGGGAGCCGTTTTAGCCGCCGCACGACCGACATCGGCGGCACAGGCCGGCGCATAGCAAGCACCCGAACGTCGGCACCGTGAGCGGCGGTCGCGACGGCCTGGCGGTGGGCCCAGATCCCATGGACCGGGTCCGCCGGCGACGGATACCACTCGGCGAGGACTGCGACTCTCACCGGTCAAGTGTGCCAACGCCCGCCGCACGCGGCAGGCGAGGGGTCATTGCCCGACGGAGAACAGCGCCTCGAGGTCGTGGCGCGAGTAGACCTCGAACGCCACCATCGTGTGCGTCCGGGCGACGCCCGGGAGCTGGGAGATCTGCCCCGCCACGACCTTCGCGAGGTCCTCCTGCTGGCGCAGGCGCAGGACCGCGACGAAGTCCCACTCGCCGGTCACCGAGTACGCCTCGGCCACGCCCTCGAGGTCCGCGAGCTCGCCGCCGAGCGTCGCCAGCCCTGAGCGCTCCGCCTGGATCAGGACGATCGCGTGGGTCACGTCGAGTGCGACTGTCCCGGATCGAGCACGACGACGTTCGACTGCGTGGCGGACTCCACGTCGGATTTGAACGCCTGGGCGTCGGTCTCGATCGGCGGGAACGTGTTGTAGTGGCACGGGATCACCGTCTTCGCCCCGACCAGCTCGGCCGCGTCGACCGCGTCGACTCGATCCATCGTGTAGTGGCCGCCGATGCACATCAGTGCGATGTCGATCGGCTGGCGCTTGCCGACGAGCGCGAGATCGGAGAACACGCACGTGTCTCCGAGGTGGTAGACGAGCGTGTCGCCGAAGTTGATGACGATGCCGGCGGGTGTGTTGACCGTGCCCTTGGGCGTGGTCGAGGTGTGCCAGGCCGGCACGATCTTGACCGAGCCCCAGTCGAACTTGACCGTGCCGCCGAGGTTCGGATCGCGCACATCGACGCCCTCCTCGCCGAGCTCGCCGGCCAGCTCGGTGATCGCCACCACCGGCGCGCCGGTGCGCTTGGCGATCGCGACGGTATCGCCGACGTGATCGGCGTGGCCGTGGGTGAGGAGGATCGTGGTGGCGGCAGCGTCCGCGGCGCTGATCGCGGCCTTGGGGTTCCCGGTCAGGAACGGGTCGATCAGGAGGGTCGTGTCCCCGTCGGAGAGTTCAAAGCACGCGTGGCCCAGAAAGCGAACGTCCATTTAGTGTCAATCCTCCTCTGTCGTTTTCGGTCCGGCCAGCTCCCGCGCCAGTTCGAACCCCACCGCGACGCCGACGAGCATCCCCAGCCGGGTCTCTTCGGCGAGCAGCGTCTGCACGGCCCGGACCCGCTCGGTGGCGTCGTCGTGCCCGGCCGCCTCTTGAACTACCTGGTTGTGCCCCATGTCGAACCATCCACCCTCCTCGAGCGCGGTGGCGAGCACTCGCTGCAACGAGGGGGCCGTGCGGGCGACGACGTCCTGCGCGAGTCGCAGCCGCTCCGGGTCTGCAATCGCTGCGATCGCAGCCTCGAGCTCGGCATCGGTGTAGGCGCGGTCGACCACGGGGCCTTTCGGATCATACGTCCGGGCGGCCGAGGTTGTTCAGCGCTCGCCGGTCAGCGCGAGCGGCAATCCGACCAGGATCCCCGCGAGCACGCCGACGCCGGCCGAAATCCAGCTGGCACCGGGAGCGGCGAGCGGCATCAGCAGCACGACGACCCCGATCACGGCGGTCCCCAGCAGGTCGCCGTCGATGTCCTCGCCGGCGCGGAGCGAGAGCAGATCTGGGATCGCCCAGGCGATCAGGAGGGCCAGCGCGCCGCCGTTGGCGCCCAGCGCCAACGGGAGCGTCGAGTCGGCGGCGGTGACCGCGGCCCCGCCGACAGCGGCGATCGCGAACAGGATCAGGACGAGCGCCGGACCGTGCCGGCGTTCGAGTAGCCAGCCGTACAGCGCGATCGCGCCGAGCGTCACGATCGCGTAGCCGGTGTTGGTGTAGGTGAACGGCGCCACTAGCAGTCGCCACCACAGGTGCGTGCCGTACTGCGCCCACAGCTGGATCGCGTGAGTGCTGCCGACGAGCGCCGCCCGCCACAGCAGCGTGCCCGCGAATCCCGCCAGGACCAGCACAATCGTCGCGTAGGGGCGCGATTCGGCGCGGATCCCCGGGATCTCGCCCGGGCGCAGCCGCGGCAGCGTCGGCGCGGGCGCACGGCGTTTGCGCTCGGTGGGGCGACCTTCGCGATCGAGCTTCGGGGCCCGCTTGCGCAGCCGACTCCCGCAGTACGGGCACTCCGTGATGTACGGGCTTACCTCGGACTGGCAGTTCTTGCAAATTACGAACAAATCCGGGCCGCCGGTGCTCATCGCCCGAACGATTGTATGACGGCGGGGCTGTCGGCAACAGACCTCGGATGCGCCGCGTGGGGTATCCGCGATGATTTGCGGCTAGACGGCGGTCGCGGCGACGATCTCGGCCATCACTTCGCGGAGATCGTGGTTGGCCTCGTAGACCACGACCTGGCGCGCGGCGCCGTTGCCGCGCTCGAGCAGATCCTCGACAGCTTCGAGCTCGGCGGCCGAGCCGAGGTCGACGCAGTGGTCGCGGATCCGGTCGATAAGCCGGCGGGCGAGCTCCCGCGCCGGCACGCGATCCCACTGCGGGAGGTCGACAAGCTCGCCGTCGAGACCGTGGCGCGCCGCCAGCCACTTGTTCTCGTCGAGCATCTCGAACGGGTAGCGCGACAGCTGCTTGCCGGCGTGGTAGTGCTCGCACAGCTCGCGGACCAGACCCTGGACCAGCGCGGCGATCCCGAGGGTGTGCTCGACGTGCGTCTGGGAGTCCATCACCCGGACCTCGACCGTCCCGAACTCGGGATGTGGCCGGACGTCGTGCCAGAGGTAGGTGTAGTCCTCGATCACGCGCGCGTTGATCATGAACTCGATCCGGCGCTCGTAGTCCTCCCAGTTCTTGTACGTCGGCGGGATTCCGTTGCGCGGGAAGGCCCGGAAGATCGGAGTCCGGGTCGAGGCGAGGCCCGTGGCCTCGGCGCGCCAGAACGGGGAGTTCGCCGACAGCCCGAGCAGGATCGGGACGTGGACGCGCATCCCGTTGGCGACGTGGATCGCCTGCTCGGGATCGTCGACGGCCACGTGCACGTGCATCCCGAAGATGAGCTCCTGGCGCGCGACGAACCGCAGCGCGGACACCAGGTCCCGGTAGCGCGGGCGCGCCACGATCCGCTGGTCCTCCCACATCGCGAACGGGTGCGTGCCCGCCGAGCCGATCGTCAGGTGCTTGCGCGCCGCGATCTCGCGAACCTGCGCGCGCAGGGCCCGCAACTGGTCGCCCGCCTCCCCGGTGTTGTTGCACGGGTCGGTCGAGACTTCGAGCACGGACTCCATCAGCTCGGGCTTGATCTCGCCCACCGGCGCGGACTCGAGCATGCTCTCGATCGCGTTGACGAGCTCGAGCGTGTCGGCGTCGAGGATCATCAGCTCCTCCTCGATTCCGATCGTGTACGGAGCTCCCCGGGCCTGGAACTTGTGCTCCATCCGCGGTCAGGCTAGCGTGGGACGTAGACTGAACGAGATACCTCACCGGAACGAAAGGGGAGCGCAGATGGCTCTCGGATACGACGGCAAGCTCTACATCCTCGCGTTCGACCATCGCGGGTCGTTCCAGAAGAAGATGTTCGGGATCCAGGGCGAGCCGACGCCCGAGGAGACCGAGCGCATCGCCGACGCCAAGCGGCTGATCTTCGAAGGCATGCTCGTCGCCGTGGGCGAGGGCGCGGAGGCCGGCGCCACCGGCGTGCTCGTCGATGAGCAGTTCGGCTCCAATATCCCCGAGCAGGCGCGCGAGCACGGCCTGAAGCTCGCGATGCCGGTCGAGAAATCCGGGCAGGACGATTTCGACTTTCAGTACGGCGACGACTTCCCCGCGCACATCGAAAAGTTCAACCCCGACTTCTCCAAAGTGCTCGTCCGCTACAACGCCGAGGGCGACGCCGACATGAACAAGGAGCAGCTCACGCGGCTCAAGCGGCTGGCCGACTGGCTTCACGACAACGATCGGAAGTTCCTGTTCGAGCTGCTGGTTCCCGCCACCGACGAGCAGCTCGCCTCGGTGGGCGGCGACGCCGATCGCTACGACGCGGAGCTCCGGCCGGAGCTGATGCGGCGCGCGATCGAGGACACCCAGAACTTCGGCGTCGAGGTCGACGTGTGGAAGATCGAGGGCGTGGATGAGCAATCGGACGCCGCGATGCTCGCCGAGCAGGCCCGCTCCGGCCCCGGCCGCGAGGGCGTCACGTGCGTACTGCTCGGGCGCGGCGCTTCGACCGAGAAGGTCGAGCAGTGGCTCCGTGAGGCGGCGCCGGTCGATGGGTTCATCGGCTTCGCGATCGGACGCTCGATCTGGTGGGACGCGCTCAAGGGCTACCTCGACAAGGACCTCGACCGCGAGACCGCGGCCAAGCAGATCGCCGACAACTACCTGCACTTCGTGAAGGTGTACGAAGGCCAGGCGGTTCACTAGCGATCGCTCGCGCACGCGTGGACGAAGGCCCTAAAGCTGGCGTTTCCTACATCTCCATAACGCCGAATGTCGCCACTTGGTAGTCTCGCGCCGGCATGGCGATGAAGATGCGCCAGAGTCTCGCCGAACTCGAGCAGGAGTTCAGGCACGAGATCCAACTGGACCGGCGGCGCGACGACCACCTGAAGCGCAGCGCGCTCTCGCGTACGCGCAAGCGCCGCCGCGCACGAGAGAGGAAGCGCAGCTCGGTTCGTTTCTGGCTGCTCATCGCCACGCTGATCGGAACGGCCGTCGTCGTGACGATCGCGATGTTCGAAACGCTCTACTACCTGCTCGGCTAGCCGCCCGGGACATCCGACCCGGAGCCGTCACAGAGCTCGTGTGTGCCTACTGGGCGCCTTCTCCAAGCCCACGCAGCGCCGCGTCGACCTCTTCGCGGGCGCCCTTGCCGGAGCCGAGTCGCTCCTGCTGAATCTCCAGATAAACCTCCTTGCGGAAAACCGGGATGTCACGCGGTGCCTGAATCCCGATTCGTACCTTCTCGCCCATGATCGCCAATACGGAGACCTCAATGTCGTCGCCGATCATGATGCTTTGGTTGGACTTGCGGGTGAGTACCAACATTGGGGGATGTGCCTCCCTGCTCGCCTGGTCGTCAACGAGGCAACCGGCACGCTCAAATCCATGAGGGCCGGTCCGCCGAAGCCAGCATACCGGTTGGCATCTGATCTACACAAGGCTTGACCGAGCGAGCCTCCCGCCGCGGTCCAACCGTTCGCTGTACTAGTCTCCGCGCCGGAAGATGGCACGTCGATCCCTCCGACCCGAACTGAACCGAATCCGTGGATGGGTTCGTCAGGGGCGCACGGACGCGTGGATCGCCCACCAACTCGAGGTCACCGTGCAGCAGATCCAGGCGTTCAAGCGCGAGCAGGGCCTCGAGCCCGATGCGGACCCCGACACCGGTGCCGCCGTCGACTTCGATGACGAGATCGATCTCAGAGCCGAGGACGACGCGTTGATCGCCGCCGAGCTGGAAGCGGCCGAGGCCCAGCGCGCCGAGGAGCCCGAGGACGCGGACGAGGAAGAAGAGGGCGAGAAGGCGCCGGCCAAGCGCCGGCGCGGCCGCAGGGGCGGTCGTCGGACCACGCGGCGCAAGGGGGCACCGATCGAAGCGACCTTTGACCACGGGGAAGAGGGCTACGGCCTGTGGCTCGACCCCGCCGTACAGGACGACCCGATCTACGCCGAGTACTGGGCCGGTCACCGTCCCGTCGAGGTCGCGATCGAAGAGGATCAGATCGTCATCCGCCGCGTCGGAGAGGACGACGCGGACGACGGCGACGGCGACGGCGACGGCGACGGCGACGGCGAGTAGCTCTTTTTTGGTTTTTGGGGTGGTCTAAGCGGCGTACGGGTCGTACGTTCCGAAAGACCACGCGTTGCCCTCGAGGTCGCGCGCGCCGTACTCGCGCGAGCCGTAAGGCTGGTCGACTAGCTCACGGACGATCTCGGCGCCGGCCGCTCTGCTTTGCGTGTGGTGGGCGTCAGGGTCGGTGACGACGGCATAGATCGTCACGGGCGGCTGAGCGCCGTCATGTCGAAGCGTGTATCCCAATTGGTGGCGTCGTGGAGCTCGTCGACGAGCTCTTGGCCGGCGAGGCCGAAAGCGTCCTCGAGAGTGATGGTCTGGCGCTCGAGCTCGTGGAGCGGAAGCCCGATTAGGGACCACGCGCCCAGCGGCGTGAGCTCCAGGTCCATCGAGGAGTACCGGCGCGCGTCGAACCCGACGACCGCGTAGCGATCGCTCAACCCCCCGATCCAGGCGTCCGGGAGCCTCTCACCGGCGAGCGAGCTCGACCCTTCGAGGTCGACCATCAACGTATACGCGGGACGGGGTGGCTCGAGCCAGCTCGGGAACGTCGCGTCCCGTTGCTCGAACCCGAGCAGGTCGCGGTACAGGAGGCCGCGCACGCGGGGGTCGGGAGTGCGCACGGCGCGCGTCCAGCGGCCGAGCTCGTGCTCGTCGTGGATCAGGCGAGTGCGTGTTGGCGCCGCGCTGATGAGCCGGACGTCACCGTGCTCGTTTAGTTGTCCCGGGCGACCCTCGATCCGCCGGCGAAGTCGCTGGCCTCGCGTACGTACCGCGCGAACGCCGCGCCGACGACCGTCGTCAGATCCCATGCCTCCGGATTGCCGGGCGCCACCCGGGTCGCGATGTCGAAGCACCAGTCGGTGCCGTGGTCGCCATAGAAGCGCGCGAGCTCGTCGGTCGTGAACGTTCCGCCGACGCGCCGGCGCAGCTCGTTTACGAGCTCCTCGGTGACCCGCTCGAGTCCCGGGCGGACGTCAGGGTCGGCCTGCGCCAGGCGACGCTCGCCCTCGCGCCACAGCCCGAGCGCCTCGTCGAACCGAAGTATCGGCACGGCGCCTAGCCCCCCGCCGGCCGGGGCGGCTTGCCGCAGATCAGCCTCCGGGGAGCCCCGTCACCTCGTACGGATGCTCGCCGGGGCGCACCATCCCGAGCGCGCGGGCGTCGGTGACAATCGTTGACGGTTCGCCAAGCGACTGCTGCTGGGCGCGCAGGCTTGCGTTCGAGCGTGTCAGCTGCTGCACGATCGCGCGCTGCTGGTTGGCCTGCGCGTGCACCGAGAGGTACGCGACCCCGCGCTGCACGTAAAGCCCGGCGACCACGCACAGCACCAGGAGCAGGCTGACCCTGCCGACGCGGTCCCAGCGAACCCGGCCGCGGAGTCCACGGCTCGCCACCCGAGGTCGCGGTTTCGATCGCGGCCGCGCGGTGCGGGTGTGCCGGCGCGGTGGCGCGGTGGCGGTACGGGCTGAAGGCATCCGCTGCGGCCTTCGTTCGACGAGCGCCGGGTCCTTCCTCCTGCATGGGATTCTGCACCGGGGTGCGTAGGGTGCTTAACCCGCCAAAGCCCGACCGATGCCGGCGGCGAGCGCACATAAGCGCCACCGGGGCGCTTATGTCGCCATGTTCGAGCGGTGGCGGGAGGTTTGGCGAGTTTTGCACCGGCGGACGGCGGCCACCGGAACTGGCTGGCGCCCCCACACCCACTAGGACCGGAACGCGCTGCGGCCCGGATAGCGGGCGTCGGGGCCGAGCGCCTCCTCGATCCGCAGCAACTGGTTGTACTTGGCGACCCGATCGGTCCGCGACGGCGCGCCGGTCTTGATCTGTCCGCAGCCGGTGGCCACGGCCAGGTCCGCGATCGTCACGTCCTCGGTCTCCCCCGACCGGTGCGACATCACGCAGGTGTAGCCGTTCTCACGCGCGATGCGCATCGCAGCGAGCGTTTCCGTGAGGGTCCCGATCTGATTGACCTTGATCAGGATCGAGTTCGCGACGCCGGCGTCGATCCCGCGCTGCAGTCGCTCGGTGTTAGTGACGAAGATGTCGTCGCCGACGAGCTGGACCCGGCTGCTGAGTCGCTCGGTCAGAAGCGCCCAACCGAGCCAGTCCTCCTCGCCCATCCCGTCCTCGAGCGAGATGATCGGGTACCGGTCGACGAGCTCGCCCCAATAGTCGGCGAGCTGCTCAGCGGTGAGCGTCCGACCCTCGTGCTCGAGCACATACGAGCCGTCTTTGGCCAGCCCAGAGACCGCCGGGTCGAGCGCGATCGCGACCTGGTCGCCCGGGATGTAGCCCGCCGTGCGGATCGCCTCGACGAGCACCTCGAGCGCCGCCTCGTTCGACTCCAGATTGGGCGCGAACCCGCCCTCATCCCCGACCGCGGTCGACATCCCGCGATCGTGCAGCGTCTTCTTCAGCGTGTGGAACACCTCGTCGCCCATCCGGAGCGCCTCGCGGAAGCTCGGGGCCCCGACCGGGACGATCATGAACTCCTGGAAGTCGATCGCGTTGTCGGCGTGGGCGCCCCCGTTGAGCACGTTCATCATGGGCACGGGGAGCACGTGGGCGCTCTCGCCGCCGAGGTAGCGCCACAGCGGCAGCCGCTCCTCGGCCGCGGCGGCGTGGGCGGCGGCCAGCGACACGGCCAGGATCGCGTTAGCACCCAACCGCGACTTGTTGGGCGTTCCGTCGAGCGTGATCAGCATGCGATCCAAAGCAGCTTGCGAGGAGGCGTCCTGGCCGCGGACGGCGGTGGCGATCTCCCCGTTGACGTTCTCGACGGCGCGCGTCACCCCCTTGCCGTTCCAGTCAGAGCCGCCGTCGCGCAACTCGGTCGCCTCGAACTCTCCGGTCGAAGCCCCGGACGGCACCGCGGCGCGTCCCCACGCGCCCGAACGCACGCTCAGTTCGACCTCGACGGTCGGATTGCCTCGGCTGTCGAGGATCTGTCGGGCATGTACGTGCTCGATCTGGCTCATTGGGGTCGGAGCTCTCCTTCGGTCAGGCGCGCCCGGGCGTAGTACGCGAGTTGCTCGTCAGGAGCGAGATCGTTCCAGTTCCGGTTCTCCGATGCGGCGAGATCGCTCCCCGCCTGGACCCGGGACCTGAACCGGTCGGCCGCTGCGCGGAGCGCCAGCTCGGGGTCGACGGCCAGCTTGCGCGCCACGTTGACGACCGCGAACAGCACGTCGCCGAGCTCGTGGAAACGCTCGTCCTCGGTGCCGGCGGCCTCGAGCTCGACCAGCTCGTCGCGAACCGATTGGAGCGGCCCCTCGACCCCGGGGAAGTCGAACCCGCTCGTGGCGGCGCGGCGCTGGACCTTGCGCGCGTAGAGGGGTCCCGGCAGGTTCTCGGGCACCTCGCCGAACACACCGGGCTCGCGGCCGGGCTCGCCCTTCTTGATCTGATCCCAGTTTCGGCGAACCTCCGTCGACGTCTCCGCCTCGACTTCGCCGAACACGTGCGGATGGCGGCGGATCAGCTTGTCGGTGACGTCGGTGGCGACCTGCGCGAGGTCGCCGGCGCCCCGCTCCTCCAGCAGCAGCGCCAGGAACTGGACCTGGAACAGGACGTCGCCGAGTTCGTCGATCATCTTCGCGTCGTCACGGCGGCGCGCGGCGTCGGCCAGCTCGTACGACTCCTCAACGGTGTGGGGCACGATCGAGCGCTCGTCCTGCTCGCGGTCCCAAGGGCATTCGACGCGCAGGCGGCGCGTGATCGCGTCGAGTCGCGCGAGCGCCTCCGCCGCCCGGTCCGGAGGCTCGGGGTTCGTCACCCCGTCGTCGACGTGCCGGTGGTGCTGGTCGTAGCCGTCTTCGGAGCCTTGTAGCCCTTGCAGTCGGCCATCGCGTACGCGGCGACGCACGTCGTCTGGCTGAGCCAGTCCGTCTTGGCCTTGTTGTCGACCGCGGTCTGGGCGCTCGTCTGCGACTGAGAGCTGAGCTGCTGCTTGATCACGGGCGTCGCCTCGGCGAGCGTCTGCTGCGTGGCCGGAGTTATCTTCGTGACCTCGAACACGTAGTAGCCGAACTGGCCCTTGACGGGGCCGAGCAGCTTGCCTGCCGGCGCCGAGAACGACGCGCTGGCGAGCGCCGTGTCCTCCTGCTGCTTGGTGACGCCGTTGAGCACGCCGCCTGTGCTCTTCGTGGTCGGGTCGGTCGAGTACTTCTTCACCACTGTCGCCCAGCTCTGGCCCGAGCTGAGGGCCTTCTTGGCCGCGGCTGCGTTAGCGGCGCTCGTGGCCAGCACGATCTTCATGTTTCGGGTTTCCTGCTTCCCGAACTGCGACAGGTGGTTGTTGTAGTAGGACTGGATGTCCGCTTGCGTGACGGTGGTGCTGTGCTTGGCGATCAGCTTCTGCAGGATCGCGTTGACGCGGAAGCGGAACAGCACGTCGTCGACCGTCTGGCCGGTCTGGCTGAGGAAGGTGGTGAACCCGGAGGCGTTCGAGCCGAACTGTGACTTCTTGGCGGCATCGAACTGCTGCTGCACTGCGGCGTTGGACACCTTTACGCCGAGCTTGGCGGCATCGGCCTGGTACCAGTACGCCTTGATCAGGAAGTCCAGCACCTGGCCCTTGAGCGCGGTGAACGCCTGCTGGCACTCGCTGCGCACCGTCGCGTTGCTCGACTTGGCGAGGGCCGGGACGTCTGCCTTGGCCTGCGCGATGCAGGAGGTGAAATTGGGCGGGTCGTTGGGCACGATCACGGGCGAACCGGGGGTCTGCGCCGCCTGGCTCTTGGCCGCGACGTACATCCAGTGGTTGAACGCCTGGGTCGAGATCGGATTGCCGGCGACGTTGACGACCGCGTCGCCGGGAACGCCGCTGCCGCAGCCGGCCATGCCGACTCCGATCACAAAAAAAGCGCCTAGCGCCGAAATGGACCTGCGGATCTTCATCGGGGGGTGATGGTAGCGAGGGTCTTGCGCTCAGGGCCCGTTCCGTATGAAGAATGCGCTAAGAGTCGGCGGCGTGCCTGATGCGCCTATGCGGCCTCTCTCGTCACCGCCAGCAGCACGTCGGCCGCCCGCACGACCGCCGGGAACCGCTTGACCGGGTCCTCGGGGACGCGGACCGAGAGCTGTGACTTGCCGGATTCGTACAGCGCCTCGGGGATCTCCTGGCGGATCCGCTTGGCCCTGACGCTGTCGAGCTCGATCGGGGTGACCGCGAGCCGGCCGTTGCGGAACGTGACCGCGCGGGCGCCGGCCTGGCCGAGCTTGATCCGCGCCTGTTGCAGCGCGATCAGGTTATTGAGCGGGTCCGGGAGCTCGCCGAAGCGATCCTCGAGCTCGTCGCGCAGGATCGCCAGGTCGGCGACCTCGCGCGCGCCGGCGATCCGGCGATGCACGTCGACCTTGGCCTGCTCGTACGGGATGTAGTCGGCGGGCACGTAGGCGTCGACGTTGACGTCGAGGCGTACCGGCTCCCACTCGTCCTCGGCCCATGCGGCGTCCTCGGCCGCGGCGACGGCCTCGTCGAGCATCTGCATGTACAGCTCGAATCCGAGCGCCGCCACGTGCCCGGACTGCTCGTCGCCGAGCAGGTTGCCGGCCCCGCGAATCTCGAGGTCGCGCATCGCGATCTTGAAGCCCGCGCCGAGCTCGGTGTAGTCGGATAGGGCGGAGAGTCTTTGCGCCGCGTCGGGGGTGAGGGCGGCTGCGCTCGGATACATCAGGTACGCGTACGCCCGCTCTCGCGAGCGTCCCACGCGCCCCCGAATCTGGTACAGCTGCGCGAGGCCGAACGTGTCGGCACGCTCGACGATCAGGGTGTTGGCCTCCGGAATGTCGATCCCCGACTCGATGATGCTCGTCGACACGAGCACGTCCGCGTCGCCTCTGAGGAACGCGAGCATGCGCTGCTCGAGCTCCTTTTCGTCCATCTGGCCGTGGGCGACCTCGAACTTCATCCCCGGGCACAGCGCGCGCAGCCGCTCGGCGGTCTCGTCGATCGACTCGATCCGGTTGTGCAGGAAGAACGCCTGGCCCTTGCGCTGGTGCTCGCGGAGCAGAGCGGTCTTGACCAGCTCCTCGTCGTACTCGCCGACGTAGGTCTTGATCGGCCGGCGACCCTCGGGTGGCGTCTCGATCACGCTGATATCGCGAACCCCGGCGATCGACATCTGGAGCGTGCGCGGGATCGGCGTGGCGCTCATCGCGATCACGTCGACCCTCAGCTTGAGCTGGCGGAGCAGCTCCTTCTGCTTGACCCCGAATCGCTGCTCCTCGTCGACGATCAGCAGGCCGAGCTCCTTGGGGCGGACGTCCCGGCTCAGTAGCCGGTGGGTGCCGATGAGGATGTCGACCTTTCCCTCGGAGAAGCGCTTCACGGCTTCTCTTTGCTCGGCTTGCGGGCGAAAGCGCGAGGCGTGCTCGATCGTGATCGGGAAGTCCTTTAGCCGCTCGGTGAACGTCCCGTAGTGCTGCTGGGCGAGGATCGTCGTCGGGACGAGCAGCATCACCTGCTTGCCGTCCTGGACCGCCTTGAACGCCGCCCGCAGCGCGACCTCGGTCTTTCCGTAGCCGACGTCGCCGCAGATCAGCCGGTCCATGGGGCGCGGGGCCTCCATGTCCGCCTTGACCATCTCGATCGCGTCGCGCTGGTCGGGCGTCTCGGTGAACGGGAACGCGTCCTCGAAGTCGCGCTGCCAGTCGCTGTCGGGCGGGAACGCGTGGCCTTCGCGGCGCTTGCGCTCGGCGTACAGGTTGAGCAACTCGCCGGCGAGCTCCTGGGCGGCTCTTCTGGCCCGCGCCTTGATCGTGTCCCAGCGCGTGCCGCCGAGCTTGGACAGTGGTGGGTGGGTGCCGCCGGCGCCGACGTACCGGCTGATCTTGGCGAGCTGGTCTACCGGTACGAACACCTTGTCCGTCCCGGCGTACTCGAGGTACAGGTAGTCGCGCGTGACGTCCGCCACCGTCTTGGTGTCGAACCCGGCGAACCGCGCGATCCCGTGGTCCTCGTGCACGACGATGTCGCCGGTGCGCAGGTCGGCGAAGCTGCGGAGAACGCCTCTTCGTCGGGCTCGCTGGGGCTCCTCGGCCGCCCGTCGCCGATGGAACAACCGGTGCTCGGGAATCACCGCGAGGTGCAACTGCGGCGCGATGAAGCCGTTCTGGAGCCGCGCGTGGGCGAACGTGATCAGCCCGTCTCTCGGCGGCGGCTGGCCGGTGTCGTCCGGGTCGAGCCAGCGGACCTTGAGCCGGCCGAGGTTGTAAGCGGCGCGCTCGCCCTCGCCCCGGCGCGTGAACGTCACCACGGTGCGGTAGCCCGAACGGTGCAGCTTCTCGAGCTCGGGCTCGGCCTCCTTCAGGCTCCTGGCTTGGAGATCGGCCGACTGGGCGCGGAATTCGAACGGCTGGTCCTGATCGATGCTCGACAGCCGGATGTTTGCGCGCTGCTTCAGGGTGTGGTCGATCGCATCGGCGTCGACGTACAGGTGGCGGGCGTCACGGTCGCGGAATGCGGCACTGACGTCCTGCCAGTGGTCGGCGAGCGCCGGCGCGACGTCTTCCTCGCCGGCGATCACGATCGTCGCGTCTTGCGGCGCCAGCTCGAGGAACGGATGGAAATTCTCGACCGGGAGCAGCTCGGCGATGTCGGGCCGGTCGTCCTCGTTCTCGAGCGCCGCGATCTCGGCGAGCTCGCGGTGCTCCTCGGCGAGCTCAGCGGCCGGCTCGATCTCGACGAGTTCGGCGTCGCCGAGGGAGCGCTGAGTGAAGGTGGAGAACCATCTGAGTGACTCGATCTCGTCGCCAAACAGATCGACGCGCACCGCGCGATCCTCGGTGGCGGGGAACACGTCGAGGAGCCCGCCGCGGATCGCGAACTGGCCCCGGTCCTCGACCTGGTCGACGCGCTCGTAGCCTGCGGCGACGAGGTCGAGCGCGGTCTCGTCGAGATCGAGCAGATCGCCTTGAGTCAGCGTGAACCCGTGGGGTCTCAACGTCGGATCCGGAACCTTCTCCGACAGCGCCACCGCACTTACCACGACGACCGGGGCGGTCTCGTGCGCGGTGTCTTCGATCAGTGCGTCGAGCGCCGCGATCCGGAGACCCACCAGGTGTGGGGGCGGAGTCAGGTGCGACTCGTACGTGACGCCGCGGCTCGGGTAGTAGCGCACGACGCGAGGTTCGAGCCACGTCTTCAGGCCGGCCGCGAGGTCGCGCGCGGCCCGGTCGTCTCCGGCGACGACGATCGCGGGCGTGCTCGGATCGCGGTCGAGCAGCGCCGCGAGCAGGTACGGCCGGAGCGACTGCGAGACGAACGCGCGGCCCCCTTGCTCAGCGAGCTTTGCGACCTGCGGATCGTCTTCGGCGTGGGTCAGGAGCGTGCGGAGCATCTATTTACCGAGTCTAGGTCGTAGGCTCGTCACCTGGATGTAGTCCTGGGCGCTACCGAGACCTGGGTTGTCTGCGCAAATGAGTACACGACGAGTACTGGTTACCGACGGCGAGACCAGAGCGGTGGTCGGGGTCGCTCGCGGCCTGGCCGCCGACGGCTTCGACGTCGCCGTGGCGGCCACCGCCCCGGCCAGACTCGCGCCGGCGCACCTGTCGCTCTCGGTGGGCGAGCGCCTTGCCGTGCCCGACGCGCTGGCCGCCCCGCAGGCGTTCTTGGATGCGCTCTCTCGTGCGGTAGCCGGTGGCGGCTTCGACGTGCTGATCCCGGGCGCCGATGCGTCTCTGCTGCGAATCTCGTCGGGCCGGGCGCTCCTCGAGCCGCACGTGTGCCTCGGGCTGCCGCCTCGCGAAAGCGTGGAGCGGAGCCTCGACAAATCCGATCTCGCGGCCACGGCATCGCGGCACGGCCTCGATCCCCCCCCGACAGTCGCGTGCGCCGGCTCGGCCGCGGCGGTCGCCGCCGCGCGCGGGTTCGGCTTCCCGCTGCTCGTCAAACCAATGTTGTCGGTCGATGACCGCGTGTCGCCGCCGAGGCGGTTCGCCAGTGCATGGGTAGACGACGCACGCGAGCTCGAGCAGGCGATCGCGGGCTTCGGCGGAACGGGCCTGGTCCAGCGCCGCGTCGAGGGCCGGGTGGTGTCGTTCGCGGGGGTGTTCGCGGGCGGGCGGCTGCTCGGCGAGGCGTTCTCGCGCTATCACCGCACCTGGTATCCGCGGGCCGGCAACGCGTGCTACTCGGAGACCGCCGATGCCCCGACCGACCTGCGCCGGCGGGTAGTCGCCCTGTTGACGGACCTCGCGTGGGAGGGGCTGTTCGAGCTCGAGCTGATCGAAACTGCCAGTGGCCGTTGGCACGCGATCGACATGAACCCACGGCCGTACGGCTCGATCGCGCTCGCGATCGGCGCAGGAGCCAACCTTCCGTCGGTGTGGTGCCGGCACCTCCTCGGCGACGACCCCGACCCCGTGACGGCCACCTCTGGCGTGTTCTACCGGTGGACGGACGCCGATCTGCGCCACGGCTGGTGGCAGTGGCGCGCAGGCAACCGCTCGGCGGCGGTGGGAGTGCTGCGTCCGCGCCCGGGCGTGGTGCACGCCTTCGGCCGTCGCTTGGATCCGGGGCCAGGGGTGGCGCGGTTGGTCGAGCTGGGTGGGATCGCGGTTTCTTCGGGTCGCGCTCGCGCTCGCGATCGGGGCCGGGCTGCTGCTCGGAGCCGACTGCCGACGGTGGTGATCGGGGCGGGACCGAACGGGCTCGCGGTCGCGGCGCATCTCCGCGACGCGGGCATCGAGACCATGTCGTTCGGTAAGCCGCTCGAGTCCTGGTACGGGCACATGCCCGCCGGGATGCTGCTCCGCTCGCGCCGGCGCTCGACCCACATCGCCGATCCGCGCCAGGCGCTGACGATCGGCGCGTACGAGCAGGCTTGTCGGTCGCGGGTCAGTGACCCGACGATCACGCTCGAGGAGTTCGTCGACTACGGGCGGTGGTTCCAGCGCACCGCCGTGCCCGACGTCGACCCGCGAAGGGTGACCGCGGTCGGGCGCGACGGCGACGCGTTCGTCGTGCAGGTCGACGGTGGCGAGGAGATCGCCGCCTCGCGCGTGATCGTGGCCGCGGGGCTGTCGCCGTTCATGGACCGTCCGGAGCCATTTGCCGGGCTGCCGGCGGCGGTCTGCTCGCATTCGTACGAGCATGCCGATCTGGGCGTGTTCGCCGGTTTGAGGACGGCGGTGATCGGGTCGGGTCAGAGCGCGCTCGAGTCCGCGGCTCTACTGCACGAGGAGGGCGCGGCGGTCGAGGTGCTGGCGCGGGCGCCGGCGATCCGTTGGCTCGGCGAGCTCGACGGTCGTGCGGCCGGCGACGGCGACGCTCGTGTGGCCGGCGAGGGCGGTGGTGCCGGGGGAGCGGGCGCGCGCGGCGAGCCACGGTCGCTCGTTGGCGTCACCCCGCCCCCGACCGACGTCGGCGGCCGCGCGACCGGCTGGATCGCCGCTGCGCCCGAGGTGTTTCGCGCCCTTCCCGAGTCGCTCCACCCGACGATCTCGTATCGCTGCATCCGGCCCGCGGGCGCCGGCTGGCTGCGGCCGCGACTGGTTGATGTACCGATCTCGTGCGGCCGCTCGGTTCTCGACGCCCGGACGGACGGCGACTGCGTCAAGCTGTCTCTGAGCGACGGCTCGACGCGGGACGTCGATCGCGTGCTGCTCGGGACTGGCTTCAAGATCGACGTGCGTCGCTATCCGTTCCTGACGCCCGAGCTGATGGCCGACATTCGGTTGGCCGGCGGCTACCCGGTGCTCGGGGCCGGCCTCGAGTCGTCGGTCCCGGGACTGCATTTCGCGGGCGCCCCGGCGGCGTACTCGTTCGGGCCCGTCATGCGGTTCGTGGTCGGCTCGTGGTACGCGGCGCCGGCGATCGCGCGCCGGGCGGCCGATCGCCGGCAGCCTCCAGTCAGCTTCGCGTTCCCGCGGAAGCTCGGGTCACACGGACCCGCCTGAGACCGCTTCCTCGGCGGCATCGGCGGCGCGGTCGATCAGCAGCCTCACCTCGTCGGGCGGTTCCCTGAAGCGGCCGAGGACGTACGCCGCGACGCGATCGGGATCCGTGGTCGGCGGACGCCCGACGCCGATCCGGATGCGGGCGAAGTCGGGCGAGCCGAGTCTCGCTCTGAGCGATTTCAGCCCGTTGTGGCCGGCAAGACCGCCGCCCGTGCGGACTCGTATCTCGCCGAACGGGAGATCGATCTCGTCGTGGATCACGAGCACGTGGTCGAGGTCGTCGACCTTGTAGGCGCCGCGCGCCGGCGACACCGAATCGCCCGCATCGTTCATGTACGTCATCGGCTTGAGGATCGCGACGCGCGGTCCGCCCGGTCCGGTCCGGCCGTCGGTGATCAGGCCCCGATACTTCGTCTTCGCCTTCGGCAGCGACCACCTCTTCGCGAGCTCGTCCGCGACCTCGAACCCGATGTTGTGACGGGTGCCGTCGTACTCGGCGCCCGGATTCCCGAGGCCGACGATCAGCCACTCGACAGGTGCTTCGCCCGGCAATGCGGGTCGGGCGGGCTACTCGCCCTCGTCCCCGCCTTCGCTGTCGCCGCCACCCTCTTCGCCGGCTTCCGCCTCGGCCTCGTCGGCCGTCTCGCCCTCGGCCACGAGCTCGGTCTCCTCTTCGATCCCGGGCTCCTCCTCGAGCTGGAGCTTCGGCGGCGACAACGTCGCGAGGACCGTCTCCGGGTCGTCGAGCAGCGTGATCCCGCCGGGCGGCGTGACCGCGTCCAGCGTGACCGTGTCGCCGATCTGCAGGTTCGACACGTCGTGGTGGATGGCGTCCGGGATGTCGGTGGGAAGCGCCTCGATCGTCAGCTCACGCGTCACCTGCTCGAGCACACCGCCCTCCTTGACGCCGGGCGAGTCCTCGGAACCGACCAGGTTAAGCACGACCGTCGCGCTGATCGCCACGTCGAGCCGCACCCGCAGCATGTCGATGTGGATCGTGGCGCCGGTCACCGGGTGGCGCGCGATCTCCTTGACCACGACCGGCGTGGCCGCATCGCCGCCGATGCTCAGCTCGAGCACCGCGCCGGCGTGGGCGAGCGCGTTCCGGAGCACCCGAGCGTCGACCTGGAACGCAATCGGGTCCTCGCCACCGCCGTAGACCACACCGGGAACGCTGCCGCCGCGGCGCAGCCGGCGCACCGCCCGCGATCCGGCGGGCTCGCGGCGCTCCACCGCAAGCGCTGTCGTCTGTGCCGTCGCCATGACCGGCGAGTGATGGTAGCGGGCGGGCCATCACGAGGGCCCGACCGGGCCTCCCCGAGGTCTGCAACCGATTGCGTGAACACTCCTTCACCAGCCCACAACTGCGCGCTAAGCTTGGCTTTATGTCGGGCGACGCTCAGCTCATGCTGATGATCGCCGGGATGCACCTCCTGGGGATCGTGTGTGCGGCGGTGTTGATTCTCCCCGCCCTACGCGACAACCCGGAATACCCCCCGGGCCGCCCCGATCCGGGCTCGGACGGTGGCTGGGGCCGCGGTCCGGACCTCCCGCCGAAGCCGCCCGACTCACCGCGCGGCGGCATCCCGCTTCCCGACGCCGAGCCGGCCTCGGTTCGGCTGCGCGATCACCGCACGCTGACCGAGCAGCTGCCCAAGCGCGAGCGGCGGCCCTCCCGCGAGCCCGACCGCACCCCGGTCAGATCGCACTGAACCGCGCTAGTAGTGAGCCGGGCAGGCGGTGTCGCTCTTGATCCGCCGGCTGACCTCGAGCAGCTCGACGCTTAGCCCGCTGATCGGGTTTCCGGCGCGGCGGACCTTGACGCATTGCACGATCGGATAGCGGTACGACTCGGCGTTCCATGCCACCCGCGCGGTCCCCTCGGTGCCGCCGAGCGAGAAGCTGGTCGAGGGCTGAAGCTGGATGATCGAAATCGTTCCGGCATGCTTTAGCGCCGCCGCGTTGACGGCCGCGCGCGTGCGACACGCCGGATCGGTCCGGCACCCCTGGATCTCTCCGAGGATCGCGTTCACGTCTCCCCCGGCCTCCGACTGCACGAGTGATGTGATCGCGGACTGCTCGGCGCCGTTCGCACTGAACACCCTGGCCAGCATGGCGCTGATCACGAGGAACAGAAGGATCGCGACGAGAATCCCGACGATGTACACGCGGCGCATCGCCCGAAGCTAAGCGCAACCGCGCCGCGCGGGGCCGCGCCGGCTATTCGCTCAGCTCGAGGAACCGCTCCACCGATGCCTCCTGGTGGTCCAGCCTCTGGGCCAGCGCGCGCGCGTGCTCGGCCGCCGCCTCGAGGAAGTCCTCGACGCACCGCTCCGGGTCGTCGGCGAGCGGATAGATGCGGATCAGGTCCTGCTGGGCACACGCGATGCCCATCGGTGGTTTCCCCTCGGCGAGCGTCCGCGCACTGCACACCGGCGTAACGAGCAGGTGCGACTCGGGCGCGATCAGCGCGGTGGGGAGCAACCGGTGGGCGGGGAGACGCACCGACAGCTCGATCGAGTGGTCGACGCTGATGTCGCTGCCGAGCAGTTCGCCAAGCGGCTCACGCCACACGTCGAGTACGACGTCGGCGCTGAGGAGCGCGTCACGCATCGCGGACGCCTGCTCGATGTACAGCCTCTCCGCCTCGGCCCGGTCATCGGCGTCAGCCAGGTCGAGGTCGCACGGGACCCGCAGCATCTCGCTCGCGGCCACGGTCGTGCCGGCCACCCGGCTCCCTTGCGCTACGTACGTCTGCAGGGTGCCGAGATCGCGGCGGCCGTGAAAGATCACCGTGAGCGACTCGCTCAGGGGCAGGCCGCCGACCTTGAGCGAGACCGCCACCGAGGAGGATTCGTCCAGAAGCGCCCGCCGCAGCAACTCCTCCGCTGAGCTATCCCCGTGCCTTGCATCCTCATCGAGCATCTCGGGTCCCTCCTCATCCATCACGTTGCTGCAGGCTTAACTTTTACCCGATCGCGCAGCTGTACTTCACATCTCCCGGGTACGCTGCATGCACGATGAAGATCCTCTACAAGCCGTTTGGGATCATCGCGACGCTGATCGGGGCCAAGATCGCGCGGAACATCTTCAACGTCCTGTGGTCGCGGATCGATGCGGAGGCCCCGCCGAGCCCCACCACGGAGGACGCAAGCTTCCCGAAGATCGTGGGCGCGGCCGTCCTCGAGGCGGCGACGATGGCGGCGATCGGGGCCGCCGTCAACCGCGTCAGCGCCCGGACGTTCCACCACCTGACGGGGATCTGGCCCGGCCAGCGCAGCGAGACCGACGCGGACCGGCGCCGCGAGCTCGAGCCGCGAGCGGGCTGAGCGCCTGCGAGCTCGCGCCTACCAGTTCGTCATCGAGGCGGCGACGATGTGACGCAGATCGTCCTCGGTGACCTCCTTCGGAGCCACCGCGAGCAGCCGCTGCTGCTTGAGCGCGCCGTCGACCAGCGCCGGGATGTCGTCCTCGATGTAGCCGAGTTCGGCGACGCCGCGTGGGGCCTGGATGTCTTGCATGAGCTCGCGCAGGACATCCGGCAGACGGTCGGGGCCGGGGTCGTCGATCGGCCCTCCCGCGAGCAGCCCGGCGACGTGCGTGTGGCGATCGGGCATCGCGTCGTATGTGAACCGGAACGCGGCCGGGGCGGTGACGATCACCGAGTGGCCGTGCGGCACGAACGGATGGTCATCGGGATAGCCAGGGGGCTGGTACTCGTGCTTGACCGACGCGATCGGGTAGGCGCACGCGTGGGGTATGTGCACACCGGCGGACCCGAACCCGACCCCCGCCATCGTGGCGGCGAGCATCATGAAGCCTCGGGCCTCGACGTCGTCGCCGTCCGCGACCGCGCGCCTCAGGTACCGGGCCCCGAACTCGAGCGCCTTCGCCGACCACACGTCAGCGACCGGGTTGGAGCCCTGATACGGCGGCCGGTCCTCAGGCGAGTCCGGGCGGTCACGAGTGTCGAAAGGCTTGGACAGGAACGATTCCGCGGCGTGACAGACCACGTCGAGGCCGGTCGACGACGTCACCTCGGGCGGCAGCGAGCGGGACAGATCCGGGTCGACGATCGCCTGTGTGGGCCGCAGATAGCGATGGGAGATGCCCGTCTTGACGTTGAGGTCCGGAATATCGAGCACCGCCACCGTGGTCGCCTCCGAACCCGTCCCTGACGTCGTCGGGATCGCCAGGTGAGGCTTGAGCGGCGACGGTGGCTTCTTCCCTGCCCCGAACGGCGGGTTGACGTAGTCCATGACCGGCCCGAGGTGGGTGGTGACGAGATCGGCGACCTTGGCCGTGTCGATGCTCGAGCCGCCCCCGACCGACACGAACCCGTCGACCTCGTGCTCGCGCGCGAACTCGACGGCATCCTCGAACGACCCGATCGTCGGCTCGACTCGCGCCCGCGAGTACAGGACGACCTCGATCCCCTCGGCCTCGATCAGCCCCTTGATCCGCTCGGGGTGCCCGAGCGCCGCGACGCCGGGATCGGTCACAAGCATCGCCCGCCGCACGCCCAGGCGCCTGAGCTCCCACCCCGCCTCCGCCGACGCGCCGCGGCCGAACTTCACCGGTGTCGCCTCCATCGTGAAGATCGTCTCGTGGTCCACAGTCATCGCTGCGCCTCCGTTCTCATGGTCTACGTGTAGCGCCGGCTATCCGCTTACGTCCTCGGGCACGTACCACGGCGCGAGCCCCTCGCGAGCCCAGTCGGGGATCGGCGTCTTGCCGAGCGTCTGTAGGTCAACCAGCACGTGGCGCAGATCTCCCTCGGCCAGCACGTCCCCACCACGGCGGGCTAAGTGGCGGGTGACGACGCTCGTGGTGTCCAGATGGGTGACCGCCACCGACAGGTCCAGCTCGTCGTCGAACCTCGCCGGCTTGCGGAACCTCAGGCGGGCCTCGGCCAGCACGATGTCAACGCCCCGCTCGAGCATCGCCTGGTAGCTCCCGTAGGCGCCGCGCCAAAGCTCGGTCATCCCGATGTCGAAGTAGTTCAGGTAGTGCGCGTTGAACGCGATTCCCTGCAGGTCGGCCTCGCCGTAGCGGACCCGCAGCGTATGTACGAGCGGCGCACCCACGCCGGCCTCAGCCACCGCCCCTGAGCACGAACCCGCGATCGGCCAGCTCGGCCAGCGCGCTCTCGAACGCGCCGAAGTCGCGGCGCAGTAACGCGTCGATCGGCCGGCCGGACGGGCCGGCCGCCCTCACCCAACGCGCCAGCACCGCGGGACCCGCCCGCTCGGCGGCCTCATCGAGTAGGTCGAGCAGGATCGGCAGCTCACCCCGGTGGTCGAGCTGGCCCGAGAGCAGCGTGAGCGGATCGGTGTCGAGCACGCGGCACAGCTCATCCTCGGTCAGCCCGAGCAGCTCCATCAGGCGCGCGGCCCGACCGGTCTGAGCGCGCCGTCCGAGCTGCGGATCGTCGCGTTCTCCCATTCAGCCGCCACGCCCTCGAGCTTCCAACTGACCGACGCCGGGCGGCGTCCTCAGAACAGCTGGTTCTCGCCGCCGAACACGTCACTCACGGATCCGTCGGTGAAGATCTGACGGATCGAGCTCGTGAGCAGGTCGGCGCACGACAGCACGCGCACGTTGTCGGGTGCCCCAGCGGGGAGCGGGATCGTGTCGGTGACGACGATCTGCTCGAGCCGCGCGGCTTGGAGCTGGTCCCACGGCTCGCCCGAGAACACGCCGTGAGTGGCGGCGGCGTACACGCGCCGAGCGCCGGCGTCGTACACGGCCTCGGCGGCTGCCCGGAGGGTGCCGGCCGTGTCGATGATGTCGTCGACGAGTACCGCGGTCTTGCCGCGCACGTCGCCGATGATGTACCCGATCTCCGCCACCTGCTGGTTGGGGCGCTCCTTGTTGAGGATGGCCAGGTCGGCGCCGATCTTCTGCGCGAACTGCTTGTTCAGCTTGACTCGGCCGGCGTCGGGCGCCACCACCACGAGGTCATCCAGTCCGAGATCGCGGAAGTACTGCGTGAGCATGAACAGCGCGGTCATGTGGTCGCACGGCTTCTGGAAGAAGCCCTGGATCTGACCCTGGTGCAGGTCCATGGTCAGGATCCGGTCGATCCCGGCGGACTCGAGCATCCGCGCGACCATCCGGGCGCTGATCGGCTCGCGGGGGGCGGACTTCTTGTCCTGGCGCGAGTACCCGTACCACGGGGTCACGGCGATCACCCGGTGGGCCGAGCCCCCGACGGCCGCGTCGACCATCACCATCAGCTCCATAAGCGCGTCGTTCGCGCTCAGACCGGTGTCCGGGTTGCCGCACGTTGGCTGGACGATGAACACGTCCGCGCCACGGACCGACTCCTCGTAGCGGCAGTAGACCTCGCCGTTGGTGAACGTCTTCAGCGTGATCCCCGCAAGCCCGACGCCGAGCTTGGACGCGATCTTCGCGGCCAGGTTCGGATTGGCCCGGCCGGAGACCAGCATCAGCCGCTTGCTGGCAGCCAGCTGCAGCTCGCTCGGGGAGACGGTTTGCTCAAGCAGGCTGCTCATCGCAAGTTCGAGTGTAGGGTCGAGGGTTGACGGATCGTCGTCTCGGAGCTACTCGCGCGAGGGGTCTGATTCTGTCGCTTCGCTACCGCCCGGACCAGTGCTTTCCGGCACATTCTTGTCGCTGCCGTCCGCGTGCGGCGAACCTGAATCTCGCTGCTTGCGACGTTCGGTGTATCCGGCGAGGTTCTTCTGCCGCGCGCGAGCGATCCCGAGCGCGCCCGGGGGGACATCCTCGGTGATCACCGAGCCGGCACCGGTGTAGGCACCGTCGCCGAGGCTGACGGGCGCCACGAACATTGTGTCGACGCTCACGAACGCGCCGGACCCGATCGAGGTGCGGTGCTTGTTCTTGCCGTCGTAGTTGGCCGTGATCGTCCCGGCGCCGATGTTGGTGCCCTCGCCGATGTCGGTGTCGCCGATGTAGGACAGGTGGGGCACCTTCGTTCCGGCGCCGATATCGGAGTTCTTGATCTCGACGAACGCGCCCGCCTTCGACCCCGCGCGCAGCACCGCGCCCGGTCGCAGGTAGGTGAACGGCCCGACGCTGGCCCCGTCGCCGACATCGGCGCCGTTTAGGTACGAGTGGACGATGCTCGCAGCGTCCCCGACGCGCGTGTCGATCAGCGTCGACAGCGGGCCGACCCGCGCGCCGCCGCCGATCTCGGTGAACCCGTGAAGGCTCGAGAACGGAGCGATCACGGTGTCCTGTCCGATCCGCACGTCGACATCGATCACGGTCGTCGCGGGGTCGACGATCGTCACGCCGCCGAGCATGTGGCGCTCGTGGATCCGCCGCTGGGCCACGGCCCTGACTTTCGCCAGCCCGACCCGGTCGTTGATGCCCAGCTCGCTGGCGTCGTCGATCTCGTACGCACGCACACTCCGCTCCCGCGCCCGCATGATCGGCACCACGTCGGGCAGGTACAGCTCGCCCTGCGCGTTATCGCTCCGCACCTCGTCCAGCGCCGCGATCAGCGCCGCGCCCTCGAACGCATAGATGCCGGTGCTGATCTCGCGGATCCGCAGCTCGAGCTCGGTCGCGTCGCCCGGCGCCTTGGTCTCGACGACCCGCTCGACCGTGCCATCCGGCGCCCGCACCACCCGCCCGTACCCGCTCGGGTCCTCGAGCACCGCCGTGGCGAGCGTCGCCGCGGCCCCTGAGCGCGAGTGCGCCTCGGCCAGCCCAGCCAGCGTCTCGGCCGTGATCAGCGGGTGATCGGCGTTCAGCACGATGACCGTGTCAGCCCCATCGATGTACCGTGCCGCCGCCTTGACCGCGTCGGCCGTTCCACGAGGCTCCTGCTGCACCGCCACCGTCACCTCGCCGTCCAAGAACGCCTGCAGCGGCCGGCCGGGCCCCTCGACCACAACCACCTTGCCGGCGCCGGCAGCCCACGCAGCCGCCACGGGCCAGGCGATGATCGCCCGGCCACAGACCTCGTGCAGCAGCTTCGGCGTCGCGGAGCGCATCCGCGTACCCTGCCCCGCGGCGAGGATCACGACGACAGGCGCGGCCACGCCAGGGATCGTAAGCGATCGCGCACCGAGCGTCGATCCCGGCGGGCTTCGGCGCCCGCGGCATCGCGCCTCGCCACGCCTCGCCGCGCTGACTCAGGCTGCGTCTTTTCTAGATTCGGCTTCGGGCTTTCTCCGCACCTCCATCTCCCGCTGGTACTCGTACCAGCGAATCCACTTCCTCACCGCGTTGTCCGAGACGCCGTACTTCCGCCCGATCGCGACGAAGCTCATCGACGCCACTTCGGCCATCAGCTGCTCGTAGGACGGCCGGCCGGCCTTCCGCCGCTCGGGCCTTGGCTCGCGGGGACCCTTGCTGTGGTAACCGCACGATGGCGAGCAGTATCGGTGGCTCGTGTACTTGGGAATGAACTTCTGCCCGCACCAGAGGCAGCTTCGCGGCTCGCGATCGCGGCGGTTCTTGCGGCCGCAATGCGTATCGAGTGTCGCCGCGCAATTCGGACAAACGATCTGAAGGTTCTCCAGCCGGTTGTCCGTCGGCACGCCGTTGATGTGATCGAGGATCAAGGCCATCGATCGACCGCGCCACTCCTCGCCCTGCCCGCACAGCTCGCACTCTCGCAACTTCACACCGGCGTCGTACAGGCGCCGCTTGAGGTGGTTGCGGTGATACGTCGAGTGCTCGACGAGGATCAGCTCGAGGGGGGTTGCCGGGACGCGAGCCCGCCGGGCGTGGAGCGCCCAATACGGATCGAAATGCTCGATCGAGAGTCGATGGCGCTCGATTAGCTTCTTCAGCGTCGCGTGGTTGCCGCCAGCCGGTCGCAAGCCCAGCGATCGCAGCGCTCCGGCCATGCTGTGGGCGCTCGCTACCGCGTCTCGAACCTGCTCCTCTGTGTACCGCGGCTTCCGCGCCATACCCGAACATTAGTTCGTGCCTCGGACGGAAAACACCTCGATATGCAGGCGCTTTCGCCGTCGAGTCGTCAAGCTGGGGAGCCCGGGTTCGAACCGGGGCGAACGGCTTCAAAGGCCGTCGTGCTGCCTGTTACACCACTCCCCAGATGCATTGCCAACGAGCAGCCCGGACGACGTTATCTCATCCGTCGCGGCGCGCCGCGACGCCGGCCATCCCGACTACTGGCAGGTCGTGGTGGAGTTGCTGCCGGTCCCCGGCGGCGTGCACAGCGTCTCGCGGGAGATGTGCCAGCCCGAGTCCGAGATGTCGAACAGGTACGGCGGCAGGATGTTCGCGAGGCGGTCGTCGTAGTTGTAGTCCTTGACGTAGCCGTCCTGCGCGGTCCCGTTGCTGCCGGCGATGCCGACGGGCCCGCGGAAGTACTGGGCGATCGCCCCGTGGACGGTGAGGGTCCCAGGCGAGGCGCCGCAGTTGTAGTTGTCGACGATGAACGAGTGGTTCAGCGCCAAAATCGCGGCGTCGATCGTGGGGTTGGTCAGCGTCTGGCTGGCGTTGTTCGTCGTGCTGCACCCGCCGCTCGAATCGCTGCCGTTGATGCCGTGCATCACGCGCACGAACTCGTTCGCCACCAGGCCGAGGGTGGCGCCGCCGGTGGGGTTGCCCGAGCCATCGGCCGTGGTGGTCAGGTTGCCGTCGACGATCACGTTGTTAGCCGCTCCGATCGTGACCGGCGTGGTGTAGTTGCCCGACACGTACACGTCCCCGGCGCAGCCGTAGAAGTGACCCGAGCTCGTTGTCGGGTAGGTCACCCCGAACGGCGTGTAGGCGGCCGGGGTGCATCCCGAGGTGTTGTTGACGTAGATGATCGGCTGCTGGACGAGGTTGACCGTGGAGGTCGTGCAGACGGTGGACGTCGCGCACGTCACAACGGTGGCGGTCGTGCCGCTGAACTGGACGCTCGTCGTGCCGCTGTAGACGTTGCCGTAGTTCTGGGCGTCGGTGAGCAGTTCGGAGTTGTCGCTCGGGGTCGGAATCGGCTTGGCGTTGTAGACCGGCGTACCCTGGAACACCGCGTTCTGGCAGTTGTCACCGGAGCAGATGTCGGCGGCGGTGGTGCCGGGCGCCGAGCTTTCGATATCGTCGGCGGGCGTACGTCCGAACGTCGGTGAAGCACTGGTGTTGATCAGAAACTGATCGTCGGTGTACGCCGGTCCGTTCATCGTGTCCGCCGAGATCCACACGATGTTGCACGCCGAGTTCCGTCCGTTGCGGTAGAAGACGCCGCACGCGCTGTAGCCGGGGATCCCGTCGTCCACCGCCTCGAAGTGCGTGTACCACAGGAAGTCGAGCGGGCTGTCCATCCGGAAGCTGACCACGATCGCCCGTTGCACAACGGGATTTGCCCCGGCCTTGCCTGTGAACACCAGCCGGATCGAGCCGGTCGTGCTGTCGACCAGCGAGTTGATGACGTTGCTCGTGCAGCTCGTGTTGCCGTTCGCGTAGATCGGCTGGAACGTGTATGACTCGCCGTCAGAGGATCCCGGCACGGTCACCGAGGTGCTCTGCATGTCGTTGCCGCACGTCTCCCAGTAGTTAGGGTTCTGGTTCATCTGGTAGAGGTACGCCTGAACGCCCGCGTTGGCTGCGTCGTAGGCACGCTTGGACGCGAGGTTGTCGGTCCCGATGTGAATGTCGCCCGAAATCGCGTAGAACATCGCGGTGAGAAGGAGGCTGGTGACGAGCAGGACGCCAAGCGCCGCCACCATCGTGAAGCCATGCTCGGCCGCGGCGCGTGCGCGTGCCCAGCGCAGCATTCTGATCGATGCGCTGTAGATCACTGACATGGGTCGAACACCGCTCCATCTCCGACGTGGTTGGCGGCGGGCGTGAAGCGGAACGCGATCGCATCGCTCACGGCAGTGCCGACATTCGTGTAGTTGGTTGACTCGTTGTTTCCGCCGGCGGGCCCGACGCCCAGCGAGATCAACACCTCGGCCGCGGTCGCTGCCTGATTGGCGGACAGGCTCGCGCCGGGCGCGAGCGGATTGAACACGGTGGTGCTGGTGCCCGGGATCGGCGCGGTCCCGTCCGGGAGGATCTCGTACTGATTACCCGCGGCGTCGGTTCCCGGCGCGACCTGGTAAGCGAAGTACTGGAACACCGGTGTGAGCGCCGCGGTCGGCGTCGGGCGTGTCTGGCTCACGTCGGTCAGCACAACTCGAGTGGACACCTGGCTTCCCCGCGTCCAGGTGGGCGCGCCGTTCGTCCCCGTCGACTCCGACGTCTGATACGTGGTGTCCGTGAGGTCGTTGGTGGGCGCGCCGTTGTAGTCGATCTCGTGCCACGTCTCGGTGGGCGTCGCGCTGGTTCCGCTGGAAGTGAGGAAGATCAGGGCGGTCCCGTTGCTGCCCGCCTGGATCGGCGTCTCCTCGTCGGCGAAGCAGGCGGAGTGGAGCTCGTTCTCGATCGACGTGAACGCTGGGCGCGCGCGATTGTTCGCGTCGACCTGGCTGAACGCGCGCGTGGTCGACTGCAGCGTTACGTCCATGATCGTCAGCAGCGCCATCAGCACGACGATGCCGGCGACCATCGTGACGAGCAGCTCGATCAGGGTGAAGCCTTCCTCGGACCGGAGCGACGGCACGTTCAGCACTTGCCCTTGGTCGAGGTGGTGGAGAGCGCAACCGTCAGCGCATACGGCGTCGAGAAGCTCGGCGTGTATGACGGTGACGTGTAGTCGTAGTAGGTGCCTCCGTTGTTGTAGTCAACGCAGGTGGTGAGCGAGCCCGTCTGGCCCGAGCCGCTGGCGGTCGATCCGCTCGTCGTGCTGCTCGCGAACGGCAACCCGTAGACGTACGAGCCCGACGGTCCGGAACCGCCCCAGGACCCCTGATCTGCCCATGTGTCCGAGCACGTATTGCCGGTGCCGCTGGTGAAGACAGTCTTCACGTCTGTCGGGGCTTTCGTGTTTCCAGCCCAGGTGAAGTTGACCTGGAGCGCCGGCTCGGTGATCGACTGGGGGTTGTTCGAACCAGGCGTGACGGTGAACGTGTCCGTGCCGGCCGGCGGCTGCTCCTGGCGACAGGTGCCGGCCCACACCTGATAGTTGTTGGTGTAACTGACTGGGCTCTGCGAGGACACGAACGGGAACAGACCCATGCTGGAAGGCCCGGACGGCGCCGTGATGGTCGAAATCGATGATGTGATCGAGTGGGCGTTGTAGCGGTAGCTCGCCATCGGGATCCCGGCCCCGCCGCTGCTGAACCACGACAGCCCGTCCGCGTAAGCGGTGACCGACGAGCGGTCAGTGGTCGTGAAGTTTCCGGTGATCCCGCCGGCCTGGCCGAGCTCGATCGGGTTGCCCTTGCCCGGCGACGCGATCCCGGTGCTGGCTACGGTCGCGGTATCGGTCAGCGGCGAGGGGTTCCCGTTCGGGTCGACGTAGCCGATGTCGGTGTAGGTCAGGTTGTACGTGCCTGTGTTCATCCCGCTGAAGATCACGCACCCCGTCGTGTCGCTGGTGCCCGAGTCCGACTCGGGACCGGTGGCCGACAGCGACACGCCCGAGAGCGGAGAGGCGGTCTGGTCGTGGAACTGGACCAGAAGGCTCCCGCCCGCGTCGGGGGAGATCACGCTCTCGTCGGTGGCCATCGTCTTGGTCACACCCGACGAGTTCGTGTTCGTGACCGTCGAGATCGTCTTGAAGTACGTTGCGGAAGCCCCGCCGGACGTTGTGCAGCTCTGGCCGTTGCTGCTGCTCAGGTACCAGGCCTGCGAGGCGATCGTGAAGACGGTCCCGCCGGCGGTGACGTTGTAGGTCTGGCTCAGATTGTCGAGTTGCTCGGCCGAGAGTCCCTTCAGGCGCTCCTGGTCCTGCTCGGCGAGCGTCTCTGCCTCGGAGCGACTGGTCTGGTTGGAGATGATGTCGGTGTTGGTGATCAGCGCGCCGGCGACAGCGGTTGCGATCAGCGTCGTGACCAGCGCGCTGACCAGCACCTCGATCAGCGTGAATCCCCGCTGCGAAGCCACGCGAGCGCGCACCCGGTACCCGAATCCCTTGTTCACAGCCGATGGATCGGCCCACCCCGGGCGCTGCTTGAGGAACCGGATCGCCAGCAGTCGCACGTTAACGGCACGCAAACGCCCGCCGGGCGCCCGGACGTCCACGCCACCCCGGCAATTGGGAGGTTCGGCGGACGATGGCCCAAAGGTGCGGAGCATTGGTCATTACGGGTGGGTCGATTGCGCGCGCGAGCAGCGGGAGGTTGCTCGCGCGCGTTATGCGTTTGTCGGCACGCCGGAGCGGCCACTGAGCGGTCGTAAACCGAACTGGACGAATAGCCGAGCCGAACGCGGCCGGCTGACCCCAGATCCGCCCTACCGACCGCGCCGCAGGATCGCCGCCAGGTCCACCGGAACCAGCGGATCGGCAAGCGCCGCGCGTACGTCGGCGGGCCGGTGCAGCGCGCGCTCGGCCCGGAGAATCCCGACCTCATAGCCGACATCGCGGATCGCAGTCAGCGCGACCCCCATGACATCGTTCCGCCACGTCTGCTCGGGCAGCGCGAACAACTCGGGCAGCGGCCGTGCGATCCCCACCAGGTACAGGCCGCCGTCGATCGCGGGACCGAACACCACGTCGCAGCCGGCACCCAGATCGTCCAGCGCGCCGGACGCGTGCGCGGTGCGGAAGCGCGGCAGATCGGGCCACACGATCAGCAGCGGACCGCCGGCACGGGCGAGCACGCGGGCTGAGGCGTCGGCGAGCCGGCCGGCGATCCCCTCGCCGTTCTGAGGGAACAGCACGGCATCGCCGCCGACCAGGCGGCGCAGCTCGGCGCCGGCATCGGGCGGGTCGTGGGCGACGTGCGGGGGCGCCGGCGAGACCTGTCGAGCCCAGACCGCCGCGTGCGCGATCAGCATCGCCTGCAACTCGACGCAGCCCTCGCGGCCGAGCAGGGGCTCGAGCGCCCGCCGGACCTCGCCGGCGCGCGGCGCCCGAGCCATGATCAGCACCGCCGGCCCCGGACTGTTCATCGCTGGGACCCTACCGGCGAACCGCTCAACTCCCAAAGCCCCGTATTGCGGCACACGCCGCCAGCGGGTGGGCGACCTTTATCGGGGTACGCGTCCACCCTCGGCGCCGCGCTCGTGGGCGGGACCCCGCGGCGGAGCGATGCCGAGGACGCGCATCGCCTTCAGGCCCAGCGACAGCTTCTCGCGACCGTCGGTGGACGAGACGTCGAGCCCGGTCAGCTCGCGCACGCGCTCGAACCGGTACCGGACCGTATGGCGGTGGGTGATCAGCCGCTGGGCGGTTGCGTTCACGTTCGCGTCGCACTCGAGGAACGTCGACAGCGTGCCGAGCAGATCGGTCTCGTACTGCTCGTCGTAGGCGACCAGCGGCCGCACGGTCTCGTCGTAGAACCGCCGCAGCTCGATCGGATCGTTCATGTGCGGCAGCAGCAACTGATACGTCCCGGTCTCCTCGTAGCCAAGCTCGACCCGCTCGGGCTCGCCCTCGACGACGTTGGCCGCGAGCAGTGCCTCGTTGCGGGCGCGGTGGAGCTCGAGCGGATCCTCGACACGCCGGCTGCGGCCGATCGCGAACGCGAACCCGGGTAGCCCCGACTCGAGCTCTCGCAGCACCGCCGACACCGCGCGCCGCCCCATCTCGCCGTCGGCGTCGGGGAGCAGCACCGCGATCTCGGAGGCCTCTTCGGCCGTCGGCGCGGCGATCGAACCAGGCGCGATCGACCGCGCGCCGCGAGCCGCCAGCGCCAGCATCCGGCGGCGCCAGTCGTCCTCGCTGGGGTTGCGTGGGTGGGCGCGGATGATCACCACGCTGGCGCCCGAGCCGAGATCGCTGCCGAGTTCCTTGCCGCGTGCGATCAGGTCCTCGCGGCCCTCGATCCGTCCATCGAGCACGGCGCGCATGAACCCCGTCGCCGCCTCCTCGGACGCCCGCTCGGGCGCGCGCACTCGCTCGACCTCCGACGCGATCAGCGTCGTGACCAGCCGCAGCAGCGACGCGTCGGTCGGGCGCTCGGATGCCCGCATCCGCAGCCTCCCGACGGACGACTCGGCCACCTTGAGCTCGATCGTCGTCACGTCGTCGGCGTCGCGCATCAACGACCGCTCATCCGCCGGCGAACGCGCTGCGACGGCCAGCACGGTCGCCGAGCGGTCGATCAGGATCAGGCTGGTGTCGAGCGCGCGCGCCGCCGCGCGCAGGATCGCGGGCAGGCCCGCCCCATCCTCGACGGCGTCCGTGATCGCGGCCAGCGCAGCCAGATCGGGCGCGGCTGCCCCGGACTGCTCCTGGGCGCGATCAGCCAATCGGCGCAGTCCCGGTCAGGGTCAGAACACCCTGGGCCACTCGACCACCACCACGGCGCCGAGCAACACACCGACCCCCACAAGCGCGGCCAGGACGTACGCCGAGAGCATCACGGCGAGGACCCGCTCGTGTACGCGCCGATATGCCGTGACCGCGGGGACGATCACGAGCAGCAGGTACGCGAGCAGCCCGAACACGCCCAGGCCCGCGGCAACCAGGTAGGTGATCTGTTGGTTACTCATCGATGTCGAGGGAATTGTGCCCGATGGTGGCGATGGCCGACTACGGATTCGACCCCGGCCGCCGCGCCACCTTCAAACGAACAGCGCGAAGCCGAAATCGCGCGGCACCGGGACCGCGCCGCACGCGCCAGGGTACCGGGGCGCGAGCGCGGTTGCCGCCGCCTGTGCACGAGCGCGCCCGTCGCCCGCCGACGCCCCCCAAAACAGCCCGGCGACTGTCGGCCCCGACCCCGACACGAACGCATGGTCGGCACCCGCGTCGCGCACCGCTGCCAGCGCGGGTTCGATGTCCGGGCACAGCGACATTGCGGCGGGCTCGAGGTCGTTGACCATCAGGCGCTCGGGCAAGCGCTGACCGGGGCTGAGCGCGGACCACAGGTCGGGCAGCCTCGCCGCAAACTCGAGCTCGTTGTCCCCGACCCCGAGGCGGCCGGCTTCGGCATACACCGATGCCGTCGACAGCCGGTGGGGCAGCGGCACGATCACAAACGCGTGGGGCGCAAGCTCGGCCCTCGGCTCGACGTCGTCCCCCGCGCCGGTCCCGAGCACGAGCCCCGGCGCGAGCTGGCTCGGCACGTCGGAGCCGAGCTCGGCGGCGAGCTCCTCGATCGCGGAACCATCGATCCGCGCCAGCCGCGCCGCCATCCGGAGCACGGCCGCCGCGTCGGCCGATCCGCCGCCCATGCCGGCGGCGATCGGAATGTGCTTGCGAATCGTGACCTGGACCCGCGGAGCCTCCCACCCGCGGTCTCGCAACCCCGCCAACGCACGCGACACGATGTTCGGCTCCTCGACCCCCGGGCACACGACCTCGTCGTCGAGCGCCACGCGAGTGACCAGCTCGAGCTCGTCCGCGAGCGACACCGACTCGATCAGCGTGATGAGCTCGTGGCGCCCGTCGGGTCGCCGTGATCCCACGAACAGGCTCAGGTTGACCTTCCCCGGCGCCCGCGCGAACAGCTTCACCGGACCGCCAGCCTCGCCGCGAGCTCCCGGAACTCCGACGGCGCGAGCCGCTCGGCGCGCTCATCCGGCGGATGGCCCATGTCCACCAGCGCCGAGCGGGCGCGCTCGCGTACGCCCGGCGGCGCGCCAGGTGCCAGCGCCAGCGACCCCGCGAGCATTTTGCGCCGGTGCGCGAACGCGTCGTGCACGAGCCTCCGAACCGCGGGATCGACCCCGTCGGACCCGGACCCCGTCCCCCGCCGCGACAGCCCGACGAGCACCGAGTCGACCCGCGGAACGGGCCGGAACACCGTACGCGACACGGGCCTCAGCACCTTGACCTCGCACTCGAGCTGAGCCAGCACCGACGGCGCGCCGTACGCCGCCGAGCCGGGCGCCGCCGCCAGCCGCTCGCCGACCTCGCGCTGGACCATGACCACCCACGACCCAACCGACGGCAACTCGTCGATCGTTCGAAGGATCACGGTCGCGGCGATCCCGTACGGCAGGTTCGCGACGACGGCGGTCGGCGCCGGGTCCAGCGCCGCGAAGTCGAGTGCGAGTGCGTCGGAAAAATGGACCGTCACGTTGGAAAATCCAACTAAAGAGTCGGTGAGTGCCGACTCGAGACCCCGGTCGACCTCGACCACGTGCAGATGCGAAACCGCAGAAGCCAATCGCTCGGACAGCACCCCTTGCCCGCCACCGATCTCGAGCACGACGTCGTCCGGGGACAGCTCCGCGAGCCGCTCGATCACGTCCAGGATGTTCCGGTCGACCAGGAAGTTCTGGCCCAGGCGCCTGGCGCCAGCTCGGCATCCGGCCTCGCTCATCTGGCGCCGCGCCTGGCCGTCCGGAGCGTCACCAGCCGAACACCTCAGCCGCGTTCGCCTCGACAGCCCTGTCGAGCTCCTCGTAAGCCACCCGCCGCTCGACCGCGAGCGCCGCGGCCGTCATCGCAACGTGCGCCGGCTGGTTCGGCTTCCCCCGCATGACCTGCGGCGACAGGTACGGCGCGTCGGTCTCGACCAGCAGCCGATCCGCCGGCACGCGCACCGCCGCCAACCGCAAATCGGAAGCCTTGGGATAGGTGACGTTGCCGGCGAACGAGAACCACCAACCGTCATGCTCCAAGCACTCGTCGATCCGGTCGGCCATCGAGAAGCAGTGGAGGATCACCCGCACGCCGTCCGCGAGCTCAGACAGCATCGACAGCGTGTCGTCCTCGGCGGCACGTGTGTGAATCACGAGCGGCTTCCCAACCGACCTCGCCAGCGCGATCTGGGCGGCGAACGCCCGCTTCTGGTCCGTCTCCGGCGCGTAGTCGCGGTAGTAGTCGAGGCCGGTCTCGCCGATCGCCACGCATTTCGGGTGCGCCGCCAGCGCCTCGAGCTCGGCGAGATCGGCATCGTCGAAGCCCGTGGCCGAGTTCGGGTGGCGCCCGATCGCCGCGTACACCTGCGGGAAGTCCTCGGCCGCCGCCAGCGCCGCCCGGCACGATGCGCCGTCGGTCCCGACCGTGACGATCCGGCTTACTCCGACCTCCGCCGCCGCAGCCACAAGCTCCGCGTCAGGCGGCTCACACAGCTCCAAATGGGTGTGGCTGTCAATCACCCGCGTTTCGGGAACAGCGGCTCGAGCGCGCTCACCGAACCGCCGGCAACGTGCGGTGAAAACGACGCGGCGTCGTATTCGAACCGCGGAGTGCCGAGCGCCTCGAGCAGACGCGCGCTGCTCGCCGGGATATACGGGTGCAGCAGCACGCTGACGACGCGCACGCCTTCGGCCAGCGATGCGAGCGTCTCGTCGAGCGCGGCGGCGGCCGCCGGATCGCGCGCGAGCTTCCACGGCGCGCGCTCCTCGACGTACCGGTTCAGCCGCCGAACACGCTGCCAGATCAGCTCGAGCGCCTGCGTGACCTCGAGCCGGTCGAGCAGTGTGGCGACGTCGGCCGTCAGACCCTCGAACTCGCTCGCGAGCGCAGGATCCGTCGCCACCGCGGGAACCGAACCGTCCCGATACCGGAGCAGCATCGCGATCGTCCGGCTCGCCAGGTTCCCGTATTCGTTCGCCAACTCGCTGTCGTAACGCGCGCGAACCGCGTCGATCCCGACGCTCCCGTCGCCGCCGAACGACACGTCACGCATCAGGTAGAAGCGGAGCGCGTCGGTGCCGTACTCGTTGATCACCTCGAACGGGTCGAGCACGTTGCCGAGCGACTTGCTCATCTTGCGACCGTCGGCGCCGAGCAGGAAGCCGTGCACGAACACGTGATTCGGGACGGGAAGGTCGGCCGCCATCAGCATCGCCGGCCAGAAGATCGTGTGGAACTTGAGGATGTCCTTGCCGATCAGGTGGTAGGTCGCCGGCCAGAATCGACCGGTCAAATCCTCACCCGGCCGCGCGTACCCCAGCGCCGTGTAGTAGTTGAGCAGCGCGTCAAACCACACATAGAACACGTGCTCGTGGTCCCACGGCACGGTCACGCCCCACTTCAGCCGCTTGCGCGACAGCGAGATGTCCTGGAGGCCCTGCGAGATGAACGACCGCGCCTCGTTGAAGTGGTGGGGCGGCATCACGAAGTCGGCCTGCCCGTCGAACAACCGCTCGAGCGGCTCCTGGAACGCCGACAGGCGGAAGAACCAGTTCTCCTCCTGGTGGCGCTCGAGCACGATTTCGTGGATCGGGCACCGGTTGCCCTCGAGGATCTCGTTCTCGACCTTGAAGTCCGCGCACCGCGGGCAGTACCACCCCTCGTAGATCCCCTTGTAGGTGTACCCGTTGTCGTGCACGCGCTGGAGGACCTCCTGCACGCGCTCCTTGTGCTCATCGTCGGAGGTACGGATGAAGAAGTCGTTGGTGGCGTCGAGGATCGGGGCCAGCGCCTTGAACTTCTCGGCGTTCCGGTCGGCGAGCTCGCGCGGCTCGAGTCCGAGGGCCGCCGCGGCGTCGGCGACCGGCTCGCCGTGCTCGTCGGTCCCGGTCAGGAAGAACACGTCCTCGCCGCGCTGGCGCATGTGGCGCGCGACCACGTCGGCGGCGATCGTCGTGTACGCGTGGCCGAGGTGCGGCTGCGCGTTCACGTAGTAGATCGGGGTGGTGATGTAGAAGGACATCGTCAGGACTGACTTTATGACGATGGGCCGCTTCGCGGCCCCTATTAGTCGTCAGCGCGCGATACAAGCGGTTCGCCGCGACCCCGGTCAGGTCCGACACCACGGCCGCGGCGGGGCGCGGCTTGGCCCCGGCCTCGACCAGGCGTTGCAGCGCTTCCAAAGCCGGCCCGATCTCGTCGACGACCGACGGCGCGCCACCGACGACGAGCGCGACCTCGCCGCGCGGCGGCTCGGACGCGTACCGGGCGGCGAGCTCGGCCGCGGTCCCGCGCACGATCTCCTCGTGGAGCTTGGTCAGCTCGCGGCACACCGCGACCGGGCGCCCGGGGTCGAGGTCGGCGAGCACCTGGAGCGACGCGGCCACGCGCTTTGGCGACTCGAACGCGACCAACGTCTCGGGAGCGCCGAACACCGCCTCCAATGCGCCCTTCTTGCGCGGGAGGAACCCGGCGAACCGCCACCGGTCGGCGGGAAGCGCGCTCGCCACCAGCGCCGCCAGCGCCGCCGACGGCCCCGGGAGCACCTCGACCGCCAGCCCGGCGGCCACGCACGCCTGGACGAGCACGAACCCGGGGTCGGACACGAGCGGCGTGCCGGCGTCGGACACCAGAGCGACAACCGCGCCCTCGCGCATCTTCGAGACCAGCTCGGCGGCACGAGCGCGCTCGTTGTGCTCGTGGTAGCTGACGAGGCTCCCGCCGACGCCGTAGCGGTCGAGCAGGACGCGGCTGCGGCGCGTGTCCTCGCAGGCGACGATGTCGGCGTCACGGAGCGCCGCGAGCACGCGCAGCGTGACGTCCTCGAGGTTGCCGATCGGGGTCGGGCAGATGACGAGGCGGCCGGCGCTCATCCCGCCGCCTCCGCCCGCTGGCGCAATCCGTCGAACGCGAGCGAGGCGGCACCGATCATCCCCGCCTCGACGCCGAACGCCGCCGGCACGATCTCGACCAGATCGCGCGAGGGCGGGAGCGCCCGCGCGGCCACTTCGGCCCGGACGGGGCCGAGCAGGAGCTCGCCGGCGCCCATCACGCCACCGCCGATCACGACGACCTCGGGGTTGAAGGTGTTGACGAAGCCGGCGATCGCGACGCCGAGATTACGGCCGATCGTCGCAATCGTCTCGATCGCGGCCTCGTCGCCGTCGTGGGCGAGCTCTGTGACCAGCGGTCCGACCAGCTCGCGGCCTTGGGCGTGGGCGCGGCCGAGGCCGGAGTGTGGTCGCTCGTGGGCCATCCGCAGCGCCTCGCGCGCGAGCGCGGTGCCCGAGGCGAGCGACTCGACGCACCCGTGGTTGGGGCAGTTGCCCTGGCACGGCGGCCCGTTCCGGTCGATCACGACATGCCCGAGCTCGGCGGCCGCCCCGACCGCCCCGCGGTAGAGCTCACCGCGCAGGACCAGCCCGCCGCCGATCCCGGTGCCGATCGTGAGCAGGACGGCCTCGTTGCAGCCGCGGGCGGCCCCGGCGCGATGCTCGGCCAGCATCGCGCAGTTTGCGTCGTTGTCGACGAACACGGGCAGGTCGAGCCGCTCCGCCATCACGTCGGCGAACATGATGTTCTTCAGCGGGAGGTTCACGGCGATCACCGCGTTGCCCGTCCGTTGATCGATTAAGCTGGGAATACCGAACCCCACCGCGGCGACCTCCCCGCCGGCGCCGGCGACCGTTTCTTCGACGGCGTCGACGACGACATCGAGGAGGTACGAGACGTCGAGGCGGTTGATGCTGCGCTGGGCGCGGTGATGGACCGAGAGCCCAGAATCGACCGCGCCGGCTAGCAGTTTCGTACCGCCCATGTCGACGCCGATGGTGCGCCGGCCCGGCATGCCGTCACTATATGCACACCCATGCCTAGCGATACCGAACAGCGTCCGTACAAGCTCTACCGCTCCGGCCCCAAGGGCCTGAAGGCCCGCCTGCGGGGCGAGGACGACGAGCTTCAGGATCCCGTCGAGTACCGCAGATACAAGGGCTCGCGCGACCGCGGGACCGGGCGCCGGATCACGCCCAAGCGGGTGATCCTCGGCGTCATCGCCGTGATCGCGGCGTGGCTGCTGTTGTCGCTGGTGCTGTTCCTGATCAGCGCGCAGACGCACTCGGGCGGCCCGCTGGTGGCGGCCGCCGAGCCCGAGCTGAGCTCGGGCGGTCCGATGCTGACGTCGGCCAACACGATTCTGATCCTCGGCCTCGACAACCGGCCGACGAGCGGTCAGGACTCCAAGGAGGGTGGGGGCGCCAACACGAACGAAGCCGACGCCAACACCGACACGATCATGCTGTGGCGCGTCGGCGGAGGCGTCTCGCGGCGGCTCTCGATCCCGCGCGACACGCTGGTGAACATTCCCGGCCACGGCCAGGCGAAGATCAACGCCGCCTGGCCCTACGGCGGGCCGGCGCTGGCGCTGAAGGTGATCAAGCAGTTCACCGGCCTCCAGATCAACCACCTGGTCGTGATCGACCTGGCCAACTTCCCGAAGTTCATCAACGACATCGGTGGCGTCAATGTCAAGACGGGCAAGATCTGCTCGAACATCTCCGGCGGCACCGCCCGGGGCGGCTTCACGCTGAACCTAAGCCCGGGGATCCACCACCTGAACGGGGAGCAGGCGATGGTCCTGGCCCGCACGCGCGAGAACACCTGCAACCCGGCGAGCAACGACCTGACCCGCGAGGCGACGCAGCAGCAGATCCTCAACTCGATCAAATCCCAGCTGCTGACGCTCCACACGTTCTTCCACCTGCCGTGGGCCGCGTGGGATGCCCCGAGTGTGTTCCAGACCGACATGGGCGGGCTTACGCTGCTGCAAATGTTCGCGGCCTCCGAGATCGGCGGATCGGCGCCGACGAGCCTGCTGAAGGAGACGAACGGCACCTATAACGGCCAGGACGTCCTGATCCCGAACCAGGCCAACGTGCAGGCCCAGGTGAACAAGCTGCTGAACGGTTGATCCGGCAAGGGTGCGTGCTGGATTTGGGTCCATGGCGGACCCAAATCCAGCAGGGGCTTGAGGATTTCGGATTTCTGCCGATAGAAAGGGAGTGAATTCCGCCCTCAGATCGGTCAGCTGGGCCGCCGCAGAGTCGAACAGCCGTCCAGGGTGAAGGACCACCGGGACTTTCTTCGCCGCCACGCGCGGCTGCTCGCCGGTGTGGTCGCGGCCGTGCTCGCGGTCGGCGTGGCGCTGGTCGTGCACTCGGTCGGGACCGCTCATGGAGACCCCGCGGCCCACAGCGCGCAAGCGATTGCCAGCGGCGCTTTGACGAACGCTGCCACGCCGGCGCCGGCGCCGGCGCGGGGAACGGCTGCGCCAGCGCGACTGGGCGCGCCGGCCCGCACCCCAGCCGGCACCGGGACCGCCGCAGCCGGACGCCCAGGACGTCCAGGAACTCCGTCGACCGCGCCGACCGGCACGGCCGTGTCGCGTGCGCTCCACCAGGCGACCGGTCTCTCGCCGGCGCAGGTGACGACCCGGGACGTGTGCCCGCCGGCCGGTAAGCGGCAGGCCAGGTGCGCCGGCGAGTTGCTCGTCCTGCGCTCGAACGGTGCCCCCGTCCGCCCGCACGTCGGTGCGGAGGCCTCGCTCGGCCGGGTCCGGTCCGGGCGATCCCGGCCCGGCGCGAAGCTCGCCGCCCAGCCGGCGGCGGCGGGTCCGCCCCAGACGGCCACGCCGGCCTATCTCGAACAGGCGTACGACCTGTCGTACCTGTCGCAGACCGGCGGCAGCGCCGACACCGTGGCGATCGTCGACGCCTACGACGACCCCACCGCGGAGGCGGACCTCGCGATGTACCGCTCGACCTACGGCCTTCCGGCGTGCACGAGCCAGTCCGGCTGCTTCAACAAGGTCAACGAGAATGGTGCGACCTCGCCGCTGCCCGCAGCCGACGCCTCGTGGGACGTCGAGATCTCGCTCGATCTCGACGCGGTGTCCGCCATCTGCCCCCGCTGCCACATCCTGCTCGTCGAGGCGGCGTCCTCATACGACACTGACCTGGACGCCGGGGTGCAGACCGCCGCGGCCATGGGCGCCAACCAGATCTCGGCCAGTTGGACGTTCACCGCGAGCGGGACCCCGTCCGGTAGCTACACGTTCCCGGGCGTCGCCACCGTGGCCGCCAGCGGTGATCAGGGGTACGTGGGTCCGGGCGAGGACGACTACCCGGCCGCGTTCCCCGGCGTGACCGCTGCCGGCGGGACCACGCTCACTCCGGCCAGCACCGCCGGCGCGCGCGGGTTCAACGAGGGCGCCTGGTCCGGCGGGGGCTCCGGCTGCGACGTGAACTTCGGGCAACCGAGCTACCAGCCCGACGCGGGATGCGCCGGCCGCGCCTACGCGGACCTCTCCGCAGATGCCAATCCTTCGACCGGACTCAACGTCTATAACAACGGCACCTGGGGCCTGATCGGCGGGACCAGCCTCTCGACGCCGCTGATCGCCGCCTACTACGCGATCACCGGTGCCCCGGCCTCCACGCCGCAGTGGGCCTATGACGACAGCGCTCAGCTGAACGACATCGTCACCGGCTCAACCGGGAGCTGCGTTGCCGGGATCAGCTACGTGTGCAACGCCGGCGTGGGTTACGACGGTCCGACCGGGGTCGGGTCGATCTCGGGCGCGGCCGCCACCGGGGCGCCGGGCATCGGCGGCCCCTCGATCGGCTCGGGCTCTTTGAACACGTACACGCAGGACGCCGGCAGCCATGGCGCCACGATCGCCGGCGGCGTCTACCAGAACGGCCTGAACACGACCTGGTGGATCCAGTACGGCACGACGAGCGCGTACGGGACTCAGACCGCGGCCGCCGACCTCGGGGCCGGGAGCGCGCCGGTCGCCGTCACCGGCTACCTCTCGGGGCTCGCGCCGGCAACCACCTACCACTACCGGCTCGTGGCGGAGAACAGCCTTGGGACGACCTACGGATACGACTACACGTTCACCACCGCGGCGGCGTCGGACACGACCCCGACGGCGTCGTTCTCGGACTCGCCGAGCGCGCCGTTCCCGGGTGGAAGCGTGGCCTTCGACGCGAGCGGGTCGACCGGCGGAAGCGGTCCCGCGATCAGCGATTATCAGTGGAACTTCGGCGACGGAAGCGCCGTCGTCGACACGGGCACGGTGGCAAGCGCCAGTCACCTCTTCACGCGGCGGGGCACCTACCCCGTCACGCTGACCGTCACCAGCGCGGCGGGAAGCGACTCCACCACGCAGACCGTGACCGTCGACGACCCGCCGACCGCGGCGTTCACCCTCTCGGCGAGCGTCGCCGCCCCCGGCGCCACCGTCAGCTTCGACGCGAGCGCATCGGGACCCGGCGATCCCAGCGGGACGATCACGGACTACAGCTGGAACTTCGGCGACGGCACCCCGGTCGACGACGCGGGCGGGACCGCCGACGCCTCGCACGCGTTCGCCTCGCCCGGGATCTACACGGTCGCACTGACCACCACCGACGACCTCGGCGTCAGCACCACCTCCACCCAACAGGTGACCGTCGACGCACCGGCGGCGGCGTTCACGACCTCTCCCGCGAGCGTGGTCGCGCCCGGAACCGCCGTCAGCTTCGACGCAACCGGCTCGACCGACCCCAAGGGCACGATCATTGACTACAGCTGGAGCTTCGGCGACGGCACCCCGGTCGACGACGCCGGCACCAGCACCAGCATCCAGCGCGCGTATGCGAGCCGCGGCACCTACACCGTCACGCTCACTGTTACGAACAACTTCGGGCAGACGAACACCAGCACCCACACGATCACCGTCGACGACCCGCCGACCGCCGCCTTCACGAGCTCGCCGGCAACCGTCGCCGCCCTCGGCGCCACCGTCAACTTCGACGCGAGCGCGTCCGCCCCCGGCGCCAGCGGCGGCACGATCAACGACTACAGCTGGAACTTCGGCGACGGCACCCCCGTCGACGACACCAGCGGGACCGCCACGGCCAGTCACGCGTACACCGCGCCCGGGACCTACACCGTGACGCTCACCACCACCGACGACCTCGGCGTCACCGGCACCGCCACCGAGCAGATCACCGTCGACACGCCGACCGCCGCATTCACCTCCTCGGCGACCGTGTCCGCCCCCGGCGCCACCGTCAGCTTCGACGCGAGCGGCTCGACCGACCCCGAGGGCACAATCACCGACTACAGCTGGAACCTCGGCAACGGCTACACCGTTGACACCGGCAGCACCGCGACCCTGCAGCACCGGTTCTGGCACCGGGGCACCCGTACGGTCACGCTCACGGTGACGAACGACTACGGCCAGACCAGCACCGTCACCCACACCCTATCGATCGACGACCCGCCGACCGCCGCGTTCAGCCCGTCCGCGAGCGTTGCCGCCCCCGGCGCCACCGTCAACTTCGACGCGAGCGCGTCCGCCCCCGGCGCCAGCGGCGGCACGATCGACGACTACAGCTGGAACTTCGGCGACGGCACCCCCGTCGACGACACCAGCGGGACCGCCGCCGCAAGTCACGCGTACACCGCGCCCGGGACCTACACCGTGACGCTCACCACCACCGACGACCTCGGCGTCACCGGCACCGCCACCGAGCAGATCACCGTCGACACGCCCGCTGCCGCGTTCACGATCGCCCCGAGCACGCCGGCCCCGGGATCGAGCGTGAGCTTCGACGCGAGCGGCTCGACCGACCCCGAGGGCACGATCACCGACTACAGCTGGAACTTCGGCGACGGCACGCCGGTCCAGGATGCCGGCGGCAGCGCCGGGATCCAGCACACGTATGCGAGCCGCGGCACGTACACGGTCGCGCTCACGGTCACGAACAACTACGGCCAGACGAGCACCAGCACCCACACGGTCACCGTCGATGACCCGCCGACCGCCACGTTCGCTCCCTCGGCGACGGTCGTCGCACCGGGCGCCACGGTCAACTTCGAGGCGAGCGCGTCCGCGTCCGGGGGCCCAGATGGCGCGATCACCGGCTATAGCTGGAACTTCGGCGACGGCAGCGCGGTCGCCGAGGGCGGCGGGAGCTCCGACGCCTTCCACACGTTTGAGTCGCCCGGGACCTACACGGTCACGCTCACCACCACCGACGACCTTGGCGTCAGCACGACCACAACGGAGCAGATCACGGTCAGCGCGCCGGCGCCGCCGGGCGTGATCACGGTCACGCCGACCCCGCCCGCCCCCACGCCGCCGCCGTCGACCGGCCGCCTGGCTGGCACCACGCCACAGCCGATCACCGTCGCGCTGGCGGCCGCGAACAAGCAACGGCTCGCTGCCGCCACCGTACACGGCCTGCGCATCCAGCTTTCGACGAATGCGAGCAGCACGGTCAGCTTCCAGATCACGATCCCGCGCTCCGAGACCCGGCAGCGCAGAGGGCCCGGCCGGGCGCAGCGACTGAATCGCAAGCCGGTCGTGCTCCTCCAGACGGGCGGTCGTAGCCTCGAAGCCGGGACCTACACGATCATGCTGAAGCTCTCGAAGGCCGCGGTCCGCGAGCTAGCGGGCGCCGGGCCGCTCCAGGTGACCATCCGGATGATGGTGGTCGGGCCCCACGGCGCCAAGCTCACACGCTCGGCGAGCATCACGCTGAAGCGCTGATCAGCGACCGCGCGTCAGTCGGACGACTTCGAGGCGGTGGAGCTCGAGGAGCCCGCCTTGGACCCGGACTTCGATTTCGAGTCCGACTTCGAATCCGACGACTTCGAGTCTGAAGACTTCGAGTCCGACTTCGAGTCCGATGAGCTCGACGAGCTTTCGCTCTTCTCAGAGCTGCTGTTCTCGCGAGCGCGCTTGCGCGTGCCGTAGTCCGTGTTGTAGAAGCCCGACCCCTTGAAGTGCACCGCGACCGGGTGGAACACGCGCGACACCGGCGCCTCGCAGGTCTCGCAGATCTGGACCGGGTCGTCGCTCATGCGCTGCATGACCTCGAACGTGTGGCCGTGCTCGCACCTGTACTCGTAGATCGGCATTGCTTCACTTAGTATAGGCGGCGATTTTGGCACTCTCAAGGGTAGAGTGCCAAAGGCAGGGGCATCCGGTCGTGGATACCATCTGCCGCCGTGCCCGATGATCCCGCTCGCACCGACGTCGTCACGATGGACAAGATCGTCTCGCTGTCCAAGCGGCGGGGGTTCGTGTTCCCGAGCAGCGAGATCTACGGTGGGCTGGGGTCGAGCTACGACTACGGCCACTACGGGGTCCTGCTCAAGAACAACGTCAAGAACCTGTGGTGGCGGGCGATGCTCCAGGAGCGCGATGACGTGGTCGCGCTCGACTCGGCGATCATCCAGCATCCGCGGACGTGGGAGGCGAGCGGGCACCTGGCCGGCTTCACCGACCCGCTCGTCGACTGCCGCACCTGCAAGCTGCGGTTCCGGGCGGACCACCTGGGCCAGTCGGCCTGCGGTCGCAAGCCCTCCAAGCACCCGGGCGAGACGCCCGAGTGCGACCTGACCGAGTCGCGCGATTTCAACCTGATGTTCCAGACGACCGTCGGGCCGGTCAAGGAGGAGGGGTCGACGGTCTACCTGCGCCCCGAGACCGCCCAGGGCATCTTCCTGAACTTCAAGAACTACATGCAGTTCTCGCGCAAGAAGCCGCCGTTCGGAATCGCCCAGATCGGCAAGAGCTTCCGCAACGAGATCACGACCGGGAACTTCATCTTCCGCACGCGTGAGTTCGAGCAGATGGAGATGGAGTTCTTCGTGCCCCCGCCCGAGGCCGGCAAATGGCACCAGCACTGGCTGTCGGCGCGGATGAACTGGTGGACCTCGCTCGGCCTGCGTCCCGATCATCTGCGGCTCCGCGCGCACGACGCCGACGAGCTGTCGCATTACTCGAGCGCGACCAGCGACGTCGAGTACCTGTTTCCGATCGGCTGGTCCGAGCTCGAGGGAATCGCCAACCGCGGCGACTTCGATCTCACCCAGCACGCGAAGTTCTCGGGCCAGAAGCTCGAGTACGTGGACACCGCGACGGGCGACCGCTACGTGCCGCACGTGATCGAGCCCGCCGCCGGCGTCGATCGCGCGATGCTCGCGTTCCTCGTCGACGCCTACGACGAGGACGAGATCGAGGGCGAGCAACGGACGGTCCTGCGGCTGCACCCGGTCCTCGCGCCGGTGAAGGTCGCGGTGCTCCCGCTGGTCCGCAAGGACGGCCAGCCCGAGCTCGCCGCCGAGGTGTTCCGCGAGCTGCGCGATCACGTCCAGACCGAGTACGACGAGGGCGGCGCGATCGGGCGCCGCTACCGCCGCCAGGACGAGATCGGCACTCCGTGGGCGGTGACGATCGACCACCAGTCGCTCGAAGACCAGACCGTGACGCTGCGCGATCGCGACAGCCTCGTGCAGGTGCGGGTACACATCGGTGAGCTCGTCGACGTGATCCGCGGTCGGCTGAGCGAGCCCTGGCGGTCACCCAAGCTGGACGCGTAGCTTCGTCCGGGTCGGCGGCGCCCCCGGGGCGGCCGCGTGCCAAACTACACAGGCGAAGGATGACGCCGTCGATCGCCGCCGACCAGGTCTCTTACGCCGACCTGTACGCCCGCTGGGAGCAGGGCAACTGGCGCGCGACCGAACTCGACTTCACGACCGATCGTGAGCAGTGGGAGCATGAGTTCACCGAGCTCGAGCGACGCGGCGCATTGTGGACCTACTCGCTGTTCTTCCACGGCGAGGATTCGGTCGCCGACAACCTGTCGCCGTTCATCGACGCGGCGCCGCGCGAGGAGCAGAAGTACTTCCTCGCCACGCAACAGGTCGACGAGGCGCGGCATGCGGTGCTGTTCGCGCGATTCATGCGCGAGGTCGCCGGCACCGGGGCTGACGTCGGTTCGTCGTTGGAGCGGACGCGTTCGCGCCTCACCTGGGGCTTTCGCAAGGTGTTCGAGCGCCTGGACCGGATGGCCGACGAGCTTCGCCGCGACCGCTCGCGGCCGAAGCTGGCCCAGGCGATCACGCTGTACCACCTCGTGATCGAGGCGTCGCTGGCGCAGCCCGGGCAGCACTTCATCGAGGAGGGTCTCAGCCGCCGCGACCTGCTGCCGGGATTCCGCGAGGGCATCGGCAACGTCGCGCGCGACGAGCAGCGCCACATCGCCTTCGGCGTCAAGATGATCGCCGACCTGGTCCGCGAGGACCCCGAGTGCGAGCCGGCGATCGCCGATCTCCTGCGCGAGGTCCTGCCGTTCACGGTGGCGGTGTTCGTGCCGCCGGGCTGGGACGAGCGCTACATCACGAGCTTCGGCTTCACCCTCCAGGACATCTACACCCAGGGTGCCGAGGCGATGGAGGGCCGCCTGCGCGCGGCCGGTCTCGATCCGATGACGATGCGGCTCGGACTGCCGTTCGACATGCCGGCGGCCGCGCGCGCGGCGCGCGGGCTGACGCTGCTCCGCGCGGGCTACCTCGGCGAGCGCAACGGCGGCGTCAAACCGAGCCCTGAGGCGACCGCGATGCTGTTCGACGGCCTGCGCCGGCAGATCGACGCCTCGGTCGCGCCCGGCGCGACGATCCAGTGGGACTTCAGCGATGCCGAGCCCTGGCACCTGCGGATTGCCGGCTCGGGCGCGCCCACGGCGGTGGCGTCCGGCCGCGCCGAGGACCCCGACCTGACGTTTCACTGTCGCCTGCAGGACTGGGTCGACATTGCCGCCGGGCGCACCGAGCCGTGGCGTTCCCTGCTCCACGGGAAGGTGCGTCCGACCGGCAAGCTGCGGATGCTGGTCCGGACGCCGAAGCTGTTCGGGTAACGCTCGCTACGGGATCGTGAGCGCCACGGGGGGCGAGGCGCCCCCGACGTTGCGGGCGCCGGCGGTGGTGCGCGCAACGAGCACGTAACGCCCGGTCCGCGGGGTGTGGAAGCTCGCCTGGAACGTGCCCGCGCCGGCAGCGACCTGCTTTGAACGGATCAGATGCCGACGCCCGCCCGAGAGGCGGTAGACGTCGACGGTGACGCTCGCCCGGTGCGGTGACACGGTGCCGCTGACCTTGAGCGGCGCGCTCGAGTCGAGCGTCAGCGTGAGCGCCGGGGCCACCTCGATCGCGGCGACGTCCGACACGGCTGCCGGAGCCGGCCGGTGCAGCGCGCGCACGAGAACGTTCGCGGTCGGTGTCAGCGCGATGCTCCAGTTCCCACCGGCGTCGGTGGTGGCGGTCGCGATCGTGTGCTCCGACTCGGGAGCGATCTGCTGAAGCTCGATCGGGGCGCCGGTCAGCGGCGCGCCGCTCGAGAGGTCCGTCAGGCGGCCCGACACGACTATTGAGGTGCCGGAGTTGACCGGCGTCGCCGGCGCCGAGATCGTGGCGCGCGCCGGCTTGCCAGCCAGCGCGGCCACCGGTGGCCGGATCGACGGGAGCCGGGCGTAGAAGGCGTTGCCGGGGCAGTCCGTGGTGTCGCCGTCGCGATGGCCGGCGATCCGCGGAAGCGACACGTGGGCGCCCGGCGCGAACGGCGTGTAGAACGCGTCATACGGCGCGACTTCGACGGTGACGCGACCGAGCGCGGGGACGCCGTGGAGCGAGAGCTTCCAGGCGAGCAGGTGCTCGAGCGCGCCGATCGCCGCCGGCGAGGGCACGACGTCGGTGAACGTACCGAGCACGACCATCCCGGTCGACTCCTGGTTGTAACCGCCGGCGTGCGCGCCCACCACCGGCAGATCGACCCCGCCGGCCCGCGCCTCCCAGATCCGGCCGTAGGCATCGACCGCGAAGTTGTAGGCGATGTCCCAGAAGCCACGGACGTAGACGTGATAGTCGAAGATCGACTGGAGGATCGACGGGACCTCGCCGGCGCTGTACCCGTTCGTACCTGCGCTGTGATGGATGAACGCGAGCTTGACCGTGCCGTACACCGGGACGTGGTTCGGAGGGGCATGCCCCTGGGCCCAAGCCGAGCGCGCGATGATCTGCGGCTGGCCGGGGCCGGCGTCGAGGACCGGCTGGGCCAGCGGCATCGCCTGGGCGGCGCGCGCCTCGTCCGGGAGCGGGCGCGCGGCGACGAAATGAAGGCGCACGCCTCGGACCGCCTGCGAGCTGCGCAATTGCACGTAATCGGCGGGGCCGCTCCAGATCGGCTCGCCGAACAGCCCCGCCGGCTCGGTGGCGCGGCCCGGCTCGGTGGCGCGGCCCGGCTCGGTGGCGCGGCCCGGCTCGAGGGGGCGGTCCGCATGGGTGGTGCGACCGGGCTCGAGGGGGCGGTCCGGGCCGTGACCGAGGACCGAGGCGATCGCCCACGGTCCCCAGGCCCCGCCCCCGGTCCGCCGCGTGCGTAGCTCGATCTGAACGCGCGCCGGCCCGCTCCACTCCGCGCCGACGAGCGCGAACTGCCCGGGCGCGGCGATCGTCGCCGACTCGCCCGACACGGTCCCGACCCAGCGGCTGAACACGCCGGCCGGCGTGGCGCTCAGCGCGGCGAGCGCGCCGGTTGGCCGCACCAGCGACGCGGCGCCCGCCGCGGCCGCTCCCCGCAGGACGGCTCGGCGCGTTAGGCCACTGCGTTTCTCAGACGTCATCTTCCCCGCTAGTGAACCTTACCGGCCGCGGTGATCCTGAATCCGCCGGGCACGGTCGTCGCGCTGACCGATTGCACGTCGACGTGCGGGTTGCTGAACAGCGTGAGCGTCGCGATGCCCCCGAACGGGACGTCCGGCGCGACCACCAGCGCGCCGTTCTGAGCGGCCACGGTGGCGTCGACGGTGGCGGTCAGCCCCAGGAAGCTGGCCGTGCCACGGAGCGTCAGCCGGCCGTTCTCGGACGCGATCGGCTCGACGTTGTCGAGGAAGAACACCGCCGAGCGGAGATCCGCCTCGGTGACGGTCGCGGCGCCCGTGAGCTCGCTGCCCCGCTTGCGCAGCGTCCCGTTCCGCAGCGTCAGCGGCCCCACCGCGAGCTGCTGCGCCGAGGCGTCGATCGTGCCCGCGTCAACCGCCCCGGCGAGCGTGCTCCCGAGGTGACCGACCCCCGAGCGGTAGCTGCCCATCCGCACGACGACGCTGTCCGCCTGATGCCACAGAAGCTGGATCGCCGGAAACGCGGTCACTTTCACCTCGAGCACGGTGCCCGACTTCTCGAGGTCGTCGCGGAGCCGCTGCGCCGCGATCCCGGGCAGGAAGAGCTGGGCCAGGACCAGCACGAGGAGCACGACGCCGGCCGTGGCGAGGACGGCTATCCGTCGCACGGCCCGGTCAGGTCAGCCGACGCACGATCAGCTCAGAAGGGCGCGCGCGGCGATGATCGCCTGCTCGGTGAGCGGGCCGATGTCGAGCTCAGGCTCGCTGAGCCGCCTGACCATCACGCCGTCGGCCAACGCGACCAGGAACATCGCGGCCAGCTCGGGCTCGACCCGTAGCGCCACCACACCGCCGGCGCGCTTCTGCTCGAGCGCATCGCTGAGGTGAGAGCGCGTCCGCCGGCCAAGCTCCGCCAGCTGCGCGGCGATCTCGTCGTTGCGCTGGGCGAGCGTCAGCATCTCGTAGATCATCACCGGGGCGGGTCCGTCGCCGATCAGCTCCTCGAAGGCCCGCACGAGCGCGTCGAGCACGCTCTCGGCGTCGGCCGCGCCGCCGATCGCCTCCTCGAGGCGCTCGATCCGGACGTCGGACTCGCGCCGTACGACCTCGATCAGCAGCCGCTCCTTGGTGCCGAAGTAGTAGTGGAGCAGGCCGCGCGAGACGCCGGCCTCGTTCGCGACGTGATCGAACGTCGAACCGGCGATGCCGCGCGCGGCGACGCTCGCGCGCATCGCCTCGACGATCCGGGCGGCCTTGTCGCCGGTGAGCTCGCGGCGCGTCGAGACGCCTGGTTGGGTTGCCGCCTCCAAGACGCGCCGATTCTAGTCGAGCCCCGATCGCGCGCCCACCGGCCCGCGTTTGCCGGAGCCGCCCCTTAACGCGCCGGAGGCGCCGGTGGGCGCCTCCGATCCAGGGGGTCGATATCGACTCACGTCCGGCTAAGCGGCTCCGACCGGCGAGCTCGGAGGGGTCGACGGCGCGCTGGCCGGCGGGGTGTACTGGAACTCCTCTTCCTTGCCGAACACCGCGTCGAGAACCTTGGTACGAAGCTTCTCGCTGCCGGCGAGCGCGAGCCCGAAACCGAGCGTCACGATGAAGAGCTTACGAGCGAACCCGCGGCTCTTCTTGACCTCTTTCTTCGGGGCCTCGGTGAGGGCGGTGGTCGCGTCCCGCAGCGCCTCGACCACGACGTGCAGATCATGCTGGAGCTTCTTGTCCTCGAGCAGCACCTTGGTCGGGGCCTTCCCGTTCGTCAGGCGCGAGTAGGCGCTCCTGCTCGAGTCGTACGCGGTCTTGACGTTCTCCCGCAGCTGAGCGTCTTGGATGATCCGCCGGATGTACGGTGTCGCCTTGCTGATCGTCTCCATGTCCACGGCATTGAATGGAGCCGCCATGGACTTCTTGCGTCTTGTTGACATAGGTCTCCCTCTTTGCGTGGGGTCGTCAGAGGTCAGGATACGCGAATAGGACGGCCCGCCGGTCGTTTCTCCCCGCAACCGATCGCGCTCAAGCGGCCGACCCGCCGGGGGGCCGTTTTACGCGGCGCGCAGGGCCTTCGGGCGCCGTGGGGCGGAGCGCCGCTGGAGCGCAGTGTCGAGCGCCTCCTCGACCGTGGACACGAACCGGAACTCGATGTCCTTTCGCAGGTGCTCGGGGATCTCCTCGGCGTCCTGCTCGTTCAGGCGCGGCGCGATCACGCAGCGGATGCCGTTTCGCTGAGCGGCGAGCGCCTTCTCCTTGAGGCCGCCGATCGGCAGCACCTGTCCGGTGAGCGTGATCTCGCCGGTCATCGCCACGTCCGCCCGTACGAGCCGCCCGGTCAGGAGCGACGCGAGTGCCGTGATCATCGCCACGCCCGCGCTCGGACCGTCCTTGGGCGTCGCCCCGGCGGGGACGTGAATGTGGATGTCGTGGGTCGCGAACCAGTCTTCGGCGAGCTCGGGGACGAGCTCGGAGGCATTGCTGCGTACGTACGAGAGCGCTGCCTGTGCCGACTCCTGCATCACCTCGCCGAGCTGGCCGGTGATCGTCAGCTTGCCGTTCCCGGCCATCGAGGTCGCCTCGATGAACAGCACCTCGCCGCCGACCGGCGTCCAGGCGAGCCCGGTCGCGACGCCCGGGCGCGCCGTGCGCCGCCGGGTCTCGGAGAAGAACTTCCGCTTGCCGAGGAGCTCGCGGACGCGTGGCTCTGTGATCGTGACCTTCCGCTTGAGGGTTCCCTCCGCGACCTGCCTGGCGATCTTTCGGCAGATCGTGCCGATCTCGCGCTCGAGCTGGCGGACACCCGCCTCGCGCGTGTAGTCCGCGATGATCACCCGCAGAGCGGGGTCGCCGAACGCGATCCGGCTCTTGCTGAGTCCGTTGCGTTCGATCTGGCGGGGCACCAGGTAGCGCTTGGCGATCTGGAGCTTCTCCTCCTCGGTGTACCCGGCGAGCTGGATCAGCTCCATGCGATCCCGTAAGGGTCCGGGGATCGTGTCGAGCGAGTTCGCCGTGCACACGAACATCACGTCCGAGAGGTCGAACGGAAGGTCGAGGTAATAGTCCCGGAACGTGTGGTTCTGCTCGGGGTCGAGCACCTCGAGCATCGCGCTCGACGGGTCCCCGCGGAAGTCCGAGCCCATCTTGTCGATCTCGTCGATCATCAGCAGCGGGTTGCGGACGCCGGCGTCGCGGAGCGCGCGGATGATCACGCCCGGCAGCGCGCCGATGTACGTCCGCCGGTGGCCGCGGATCTCGGCCTCGTCGCGCAGCCCGCCGACGCTGACCCGCTCGAACTCGCGCCCCAGCGCGCGCGCCATCGAGCGGCCCAGCGACGTCTTGCCGACGCCGGGAGGGCCGAGGAAGCACAGGATCGAGCCACGCGCGTCGGGCTTCAGGCGTCGCACCGCGAGGAACTCGAGGATCCGGTCCTTGACCTGCTCGATGTCGTAGTGGTCCTCGTCGAGGACCTTGCGGGCGTGCCCGAGGTCGAGGTTGTCCTCGGTCTCCTTGTCCCACGGGAGCGCGGCGATCCACTCGAGGTAGGCGCGGACCACGCCGTACTCGGCCATCGCCGGCTGCAGCCGCTCGAGCCGGGCCAGCTCGCGGTCGACCTGCTTGCGTACGACCTCGGGGAGCTCGAGGTCCTCGAGCTGCTTGCGGAGCTCGTTGACCTCGGCCTGGACCTCGTCGGCCTCGCCGAGCTCTTCCTGGATCGCCTTGAGCTGCTGGCGCAGGAAATACTCGCGCTGCCCCTTGTCGAGCTCGGACTGGACCTGAGACTGGATCTTCGAGCCGATTGCCACCACCTCGAGCTCACGCGCCAGGATCTCCGAGAGCCGTCTCAGGCGTTTGCCCACATCGAGCTCCTCGAGTAGCGCCTGCTTCTCCTCGGTCGGGATCCGGAGCGCGCCGGCGATCAGATGCGCGAGCACGCTCGGGTCGTCGACGTTGGCGACCATGATCTGGAGCTCCTCGGGCAGGTACGGGACCTGCTCGATGATGTCCGTGAACGTGTGCTGGACGTTGCGCATCAGCGCGGTCAGCTCGGGAGTGTGGTCGACCACGTCCGGCGCCTCGACGATCTCGGCCACCAGATACGGCTCGGTCCGCACCCATCGCTCGATTCTGATGCGCTGGTTGCCCTGGATCAGCACGCGCAGCGTCCCGTCGGGCACGCGGATCATCCGCGCCACCGTTCCCAGCACCCCGACGTCGTACAGGTCGTCGGGCGTGGGCGTGTCGGCCTCGGTGTTGCGGCTCGCCACCATCGCGAGCGACCGGTCGCCTCCCAGCACCGCGTTGATCAGCTCGACGCTCCGCGGCTGGCCGACGTTGAGCGGGATCAGCATGTCCGGGAAAGTGACCGTGTCGCGGAGCGGCAGCACCCCGACCTCGTGGGGCAGCTCAGGGCCCGTGCCCACGGTCACGTCGCGAGCTTGGCGCTCCGCGGTGCCGACCTCGATCACGAGTCGGACCTCGATCACGTGCCGACCTCGATCACGTGCCGTCGTCCAGCTCGGTGACCTGAACCGTGCGCGCCTCGACCAGGGCGCGCGCCAGCGGCAGCTCCACGCGCAGCATGCCGTCCTCGTAGGTGGCCTTGGCCTCCTGCCCGCGCACGTCGGCGCCCAGTTCGATCACGCGCTGGAACGGCCCCCGCTCGATCTCGACCTGCTGGTAGACGTCGGTCTGCGATCCCGCCGGCCGCCGATTCCCGCTCAGGATCAGCTTCCGGCCCTCGATCTCGAGCCCGATCTCGGCCGGGTCGATCCCGGCCAGCTCCGCGGTCACGATCGCACGGGGCGGATCGAGCATGTAGGCGACGTCGACCGCCGGCAGGAAGCCAACCCGCCGGCGCGCCATGCCGGCGCGCTCGAACACGTCGCCGAACAGCTGATCCATCTCCCGTCGCATCCGTTCGAAGTTGGCGAACAGGTCACGCTCGGACATGTATGCGGAGCTTAGCCCGGTGGCGGCGGGTGGCGGTGGCGCGGTGGCGGCGGGTGGCGGTCGCGCGGTGGCGCGCGGTGGCGCGCGGTGACGCCGCTAGCCCGGGGCGGGCGCGCCGTTCGAGTCGGCCCCCGGCAACGTGTACACAGCCCCTTCGGAGGCCAGCTCGACCGGACGACCGTAGGCCGTGTCGGCCTCGGCGCGCGCCCACTCGGAGTCGAGCTCGTCCGAGAAGTGCGTGATGACCAGCCGGTGCGCGCCGGCGCGCCGGCCGTGTTCGCCGGCCTCGGCCGGCGTGAGGTGTCCGCGCATGCCGGTGCGCTCCGGGCGCGGCAGCGTCGCCTCGATCAGCAGCAGATCGGTCGCCCGCGCAAACTCCACGAGCTGCTCGTTAGGGCTGCAGTCGGCGCTGTAGGTAAACCGGCCGCTGCGACCAGCGACCTCGACTGCAAACGTTCGCGTGTAGTGCGGCACCTCGCAGAACCGCACGCTGATCGGGCCGAGCGTGAGCTCGTCGGGACCGTCGTACTCGTGCAGCCGGAACGCCCGCTCGATCAGCTCCTCTTCGCCCCACGCGGACACGAGCCGCCGAAAGCGCTCACCGGCCCCCATCGGCGCGTACAGCTCGGGCCGCGCCGGCGCGTCGGTGCCGGGCCAGCCGGCGACGGCGACCGGCTGCTGGCGCGGTGCGTAGGAGAGCGCGTAGCTGTACGGGACGAGGTCGAGGAAGTGGTCGGCGTGCATATGGCTGATCAGCACCGCGTCGACCTCGACGTAGTCGCGGTAGTGACGGAGCTTCGAGAACACCCCGTTGCCGCAGTCGAGCAGCAACACAAATCCGTCCTCCTCGACCAGGTAACCGCTGCACGCACCGCCAGCGTCCTGCCACGCTGGCGACTTGCCGAGCACGGTGATCCGCACGCCTCTCCTCTCTGTCGACGGCCACTGTAGTGGCTCGCGCCCGATCGCCGCGTCGATTCGCAGAGCGGCCGCGTCCGTCCTAACCGTCGATGCTCTCCGAATACTCGAACGGCAGCGAGTCCTCGATCTCCGCCAGCGGCGGCGCGCTCGAGTCGCGCGGGGAGGCGGTGAGCTCGACGCTCGTGGGCCACTCGATCGCGACGGCCGGGTCGTTATAGGCGAACCCGCTCTCGAGCGACGGGTCGTAATAGGCGGAGGTCATGTAGACGACGTCAGCCACCTCGCTGAGCACGCAGAAGCCGTGCCCGAACCCATCCGGGCAGTAGAGCTGCTGATGAGTGGAGTCGTCGAGCCGGGCGCCCTCCCATTGACCGAACGTCGGGGACCCTCGACGCAGGTCCACGACGACGTCATAGATTGCCCCCCGAGCGCAACGGATCAGCTTGGCCATGCCGGGCTGGAAGTGCATGCCCCGCACCACTCCGCCGCGCGAGCGGGAGTGATTGTCTTGGACGAACTCATCATCGATCCCGAACTCCGCCAGCGAGCTCCGCCGATACGTCTCCAGGAAGAAGCCGCGATCGTCTCCGTGCACGACCGGGTTCAGAAGGACAACACCAGACAGCTTCGTCGGTAGACGTTCCATTGTTGGGTGTTCACCCCGGCAGCGGGTGGAGGTGCTCAGTGCCGGCGCGCGTCGCGCCGGCGCGGCGCGTCGACGACCCAGCCGATGAGGATGGTGAGGAGCACGAAGGCGATGAACCCGCCAATCAACGGCCAGTACATGGGCGCAAACACTACACGCCGGCGTGCATCGCGACCTGCTCGCTGGCGGACGGGAACGCCCACGCAACCTGGAGCCGGCGGTCCTGCCGAAACACGAACCGCAGCTGGCTCGGCGGCCGCAGACCATCGGGATGGTTGGGGCGATATGTCGCGCACGGGCCCGCGTCAGACACCGCGCACAGGAGGTTCTGCCGGAAGAAGCAGTCCTCGCAACTCACCTTCGTCGTTCGCGTGCGTACCTGCGTCACGCCCGTCCTCCTAAACCAAAAGCTCGACCTCGTCGGCGAGCATCAAAGCGGACTTCTCCACCCTCCTGCAACGACGAATCCCGGAAATCGCAAGAAGTTCACACTTGGGTAAATACCTGCAAACAGCGGGATATTTCGCCACCGGCCAGAGACCTGCTGCAATTTCCGTAGCTTTCTTCCCCGGATGGCGCCCAGCTTTTCACCCAGGGACGCGACCCGGCGATGAATATCCTCGTCACCGGGATCACCGGGTTCGTCGGCTCCCGGCTCGCACCCCGACTCGAGCGCGACGGTCACAGCGTCCGCGGGTTCAGCCGCCACCCGCCGGAAGCCTCGCCGAACGATCCGCCAACCGCGCCACCGACCATCCCCATCCTCACCGGCGACGCCGTCTCCGGCGAGGGCCTGGCCGAGGCTCTGCGCGACATCGACGTCGCCTACTTCCTGATCCACTCGATGGAGCCCGTCTCCGCGTCCGCCGACGGGGCCGCCGCCGCGTTCGGCGCGCGGGAGCGCGCGGCAGCAGAGAACTTCGCGCGGGCAGCAAAGAAGGCCGGGGTGTCGCGCGTCATCTACCTCGGCGGCCTCGTCCCGGCCGGGGGACCGGCGTCGGCTCATCTCGCGAGTCGGCTCGCGGTCGAGCAAATCCTCCTGTCGGCGACGCCGTGCTCGGTGGCGTTCCGCGCCTCGATCGTCATCGGCGCCCAGTCCCGATCTTTTCGGTTCCTGGTGAGATTGGTCGAGCGCTTGCCCGTGCTCGCGGTGCCGGCGTGGAGCACGCACGTCACAACTCCGATCGACGAGCGCGACGTAATCGAGATGCTCGCGCGCGCCGCCACCCGCGACGAGGTGTGCGGTCAGTCGCTCGACCTGGGAGGACCGGACACGGTGAGCTACGGCGAGCTGATCGGCAGGATCGGCGATCACATGCTGCTCGCGCGTCCCACCATCGGCTTCAAGCGGCTCACCCTGACACCGATCGCGAGCCGGGTGTCCGCGCTGATCGCCGGCGAGCAACACGAGTTGATCGGTCCGCTGATGGAGAGCCTCGACCAGGATCTCTTGCCTCGGGACAGCCGCGCCGTCGAGTTGCTTGAGGTCAGGCTCCACTCACTCGACGCCGCGATCGAGCACGCGCTGCGCGAGTGGGAGACAACCGAACGACTGGCCGCACGGTAGCGGCGACCGCGGGTACATGGACGACCACCACCCGCTCCCGTTAGTGTCTGCGCGGTCATGAGCACCGTCCACGCAACGATCGAGATCGACGCGCCCGTGCAACGGGTGTGGGACACCGTCATGGACCCCGATCACCTGAAGGACTGGGTCACGATTCACCGATCCGTAAGGAATGTCTCAGACGAGCCGTTGCGCAGAGGCTCGACGATGGAGCAGGTACTCCACATGCGTGGCGTGTCCTTCCATGTTCACTGGACGCTGACGGACCTCAACTCTCCCAAGCACGCCGAGTGGGAAGGCCACGGGCCCGCGCACTCGCTGGCACGTATCCGTTACGAGCTCTCGGGCACGGACGACGGACCGACCACATTCGCGTACACGAACGAGTTCGCGCCCCCTGGAGGTCGGCTGGGCAGCATGGCCAGCAACTTCATTGTCGGGGCTACGTCCGAGCGCGAGGCGAACAATTCACTGGCTCGTCTGAAGGCACTGCTCGAACGCGCCTGACACGCCGTCAGTAACTACCTGTATCTTGTTGGATGCTTGTATCGTTCATCCCTATAGGAGGGAGAGGCATTTGGCTGGTTTTGTCGATAGCACCGTGAAGGAAATCGACGACCGTCTCCGCGAACTCAAGGACGAGGTCTCGAAGCTCGAGGCGGCACGCTCAGCGCTCGTCGGTACCCGGCGCAGCCCGGGTCGCCCACGCGCCGCGCGTACTGCCGCCGCCGCAGCAACCACCACCCGTCGCCGCACGGGCCGCCGTCCTGGTCGGCCGCGCGGTCGCAGCCGGGGTGGCACGCGTGCCAACCAGGCGCTCGAGCTGGTTCGCAGCACACCCGGAATCACGATTCCGCAGATCGCCGAGAAGATGGGTATCGAACCGAACTACCTGTACCGCGTGATGCCCCGGCTGCTTACCGACGGTCAGGTGAAGCGCGAGGGCCAGGGCTGGCATCCCGCGGGCTAGGTTCGCGTGAGGTCGGAGTTAGGACCGGGAGCGCCGCCTCGCATTCTCGAAGCCGGCGGGCGACCGCGAGGCGGCTCCCAAGTTTGTTTGGACCCTCTCTTAGATCAGATCAGGTCGAGTTGCTTCACCGTCTCGCGCTCGTCCTGGAGTTCGTTGACAGTCACGTCAAGCCGCGACCGCGAGAAGTCGTTCAGGTCGAGTCCCTGAACGATCTCGTATGCGCCGCCCGAACAGGTGACGGGGAAGCCGAAGATCACGCCCTCGTCCACGCCGTAAGACCCGTCCGAGGGGATGCCCATCGAGACCCAGTCTCCTTCGGGGGTACCCGTCACCCAGTCGTGCACGTGACCGACCGCTGCGTTTGCGGCGGAGGCAGCACTCGACGCACCGCGCGCCTCGATCACCGCCGCCCCGCGCTTCTGGACGGTCGGGAGGAAGTCGTTCTCGAGCCACTCCCGATCGTTCACGGCCTCGGCGGCGTTCGTTCCCTTGACCTTCGCGTTGAAGATGTCGGGGTACTGGGTCGGGGAGTGGTTTCCCCACACCGTCATGTTGGTGATGTCGCTCACGGTAGCCCCCGCCTTCGCCGCGAGCTGGGCGATCGCGCGGTTGTGATCGAGCCGCATCATCGACGTAAAGCGCTCGGCCGGAATGTCCGGCGCGTTGCTCTTGGCGATCAGACAGTTGGTGTTGGCCGGATTGCCCACCACGAGCACCTTGATGTCCGAGGCCGCGTGATCGTTGAGGGCCTTGCCCTGCGGCTTGAAGATGCCCCCGTTCGCTTCGAGCAGGTCACTGCGCTCCATGCCCTTGCTCCGCGGGCGCGCCCCGATTAGCAGCGCGACGCTGGCGCCGTCGAACGCCTTGTTCGGGTCATCGGTGATGTCGACCCCGGCGACCAACGGAAACGCGCAGTCGTCGATCTCCATCGCGGTGCCTTCGACCGCCTTCAGCGCAGCCGGGATCTCGAGCAGCGACAGGTGAACGGGCGTGTCGGGACCCAGCAGCTGACCGCTTGCGATGCGGAACAGGATCGCGTAACCGATCTGGCCGGCGGCTCCGGTGACGGCTACTCGTACGGGCGAATCAGTCACTTCGGTTCATCTCCTTCTCGGGTTCGGTTGAGCCAAGTTAGCGTGCCGGTGGCCGCGGAGTAGCGCGGCGGCATGTGCCCGGCGCCACTCAGCGAAGCTCGACGTCGTAAACCTGACCGAGCTTGGCTTTCAGGTAGTCGACGAACGGATCGACGGCGATGGGACCGCCGACCAGTCGATCGAGCAGTTCCGTGGTCGAGAACTTCGCGCCATGACGATGGACGTGCTCACGCAGCCATTCGCGCAGCCCGTGGAGATCGCCGGCACCGACCCGCGAATCGAGATTCGGCAGGTCGGCGCGGGCACGCTGGAACAGTTGTCCCGCGATCAGGTTGCCGAGAGCATAGGTTGGGAAGTAACCGATGAGTCCAGCCGCCCAGTGCACATCCTGGAGCACGCCGTGGGCATCGTCGGGGACCTCGAGTCCGAGGTACTCCTCGTGACGAGCGTTCCACGCCTCGGGTAGGTCGCGGATCGCGAGCTGTCCGTCGACCAGTGCCTGCTCGAGCTCGAACCGGATGATGACGTGCAGTCCATAGGTGACCTCGTCGGCCTCGACGCGTATCAGCGACGGTGCGACTCGGTTGACGGCGCGATAGAGCGACTCCGCGTCGAGCGTGGACATTCCGTTCCCGAACACCTCCGCGATCTGCGGCGCCAGCACGCCGCAGAATGGCCGACCACGTCCCACAAGGTTTTCCCAGAGACGGCTCTGTGACTCGTGCATCGCGAGCGACTCGGCGTGGCCCAGCGGCGTGCGCTGCAGCGACTGCGCGATCCCTTCCTCGTACAGACCGTGTCCACATTCGTGCATTGCGCCGTACACCGAGGTCGGGAGGAAGCCCTCGTCCCAGCGTGTGGTGATGCGCACGTCGTGGTTGCTGAAGCCGGTCGCGAACGGATGGACGGCGTCGTCGATCCGCCAGCCGGCGCGATCGAAGCCCATGCGCTCGAGCAGCCAGCCGACGAGGTCCCGCTGACGGTCGACCGGGAAGTGACCGTGGAGCAGCGAGTCGTCGACTCGGTCCTGGTGCTGTTCCACAACGGCGATGATCGGCCGCAGCTCCGCCTTCAGCTCGTCGAACAGGGATGAGACCTCGCGAGTGAGTCCACCGGGCTCGTAGTCGTCGAGCAGGACGTCGTACGCACACTCGAAGTCGTCGAAGCAGTCGATGTAACGTCGCACGAGCTCGAAGTTCCGCTCCAGGTACGGCATGAACGCGGCGAAGTCCGACGCCTCCCGGGCCACCACCCACGCCTGGTGGCCGATCGAGGCGGCGCGCGCCAGGTCGGCGGCGAGATGCGGCGGCACGCGGCGTGCCTTCTCCCATCGGCGCCGCGTTACCCGGACCAACGACGCGTCGTCGGAATCGGTCGGGGCACCATTGAGACGTGCCTCCGCGGCCTCGAGCAGCCGGCCCGTCTGGTCGGAGACGAACATCTCGTGGCTGATCCTCTGGACGGTGGCGGCGGTCTCCGCGCGAGCCGGGGCGCCGCCCGGCGGCATCATCGTCTGCTGGTCCCAGTCGAGCAGCTGGGCGACGTTCCTGAGATCCGCAAGCGCCGCGAGGTGCTCGCGTAGCGGGTCAAATGGATTTGACATCGGTTCTCATCGATTCGGTCCTGCTTTGCGGCTGTGCGACCATTGCAGCATGTGGCGCCGACCCTCGTCGATCAAGCTCATGGACCTCTTTGGTTTTCGGATTGGGGTCGACCGCAGCTGGTTTCTGATCCTATTCCTGCTGATCTTCCTGTTGTCAGGGGAGTTCCGGCAAGAGCTGCACAGCTCCGACGGCGTTGCCTACCTGACGACCGTGGTGACCGTCCTGATCCTGTTCGGGTCGTTGATTGTGCACGAACTCGGTCACGCGCTGGTGGCGCGCCGGCTGGGGATCGCGGTGCGCCGGATCGACCTGTTCCTGTTCGGTGGGCTGACCGAGATGAGCCGGGACGCCGCGACGCCGGGCGAGGACTTCAAGATCGCCGTCGCGGGACCGGCGGCGACATTCGGGTTCGTCCTGCTGTGCCTCGTGGTCGACCTCGTGCTCGTCGGTCCGCACCGGCTCGTCGATGCGGCCACGCTCGACAACTCGGTCAAGATCACCCCGGTTCTGCTGTCGCTGAGCTGGCTACTGGTCTGGAATGTTCTCCTCCTGGTGTTCAACCTCGTGCCGGCGTTCCCGCTCGACGGCGGCCGGATCACGCGAGCGCTCGTCTGGCGGGTCACCGGCCAGAAGCAGCGCGGCACCCGGACCGCGGCCAAGCTCGGGCAGGGCTTCGGGCTGCTCGTCGCCGGCCTCGGCGTATGGCTGCTGCTCGCGTATCACAGCTTCACCGGGCTGTGGTTGATCGCGATCGCGTTCCTGCTCTACCAATCGGCCCGGGCGGCGCTGGTGCAAACCGCGCTGAGCGCCCGGATCGAAGGGGTGCGGGTGGCGGACATCATGGACCGCCAGCCCGTCGCGATTCCGTCGCGGACCGGCGTCGCCCAGGCGCTCGACGAGTTCTTCCTGCGCTACGGGTGGTCGTGGTTCCCGGTGGTCGACGAAAGCCGCCGGTTCCTCGGAATCGCCCGCCAGGAGCGCCTGGCCGCCGCCCAGGATCGCGGCGAGGACTGGCTCACGGTCGAGGCGGTGCTCGAGCCCGAGCAGGACGGCGGCTGGCAGGTAAACGAGGACCGGCCGATCAGCGAGGTCCTGTCCTCGGAGAACCTCGGTCGCCTCGGGGCGCTGATGGCGGTCGACGCCGACGGCGTGCTCCGTGGCGTGGTCACCGTGGAGCAAGTCCGGCGGGCTCTCCAGGCCGCATTCGGAACGCCGGGCCGCTTGGCCTGAGCCGCGGCGGCTCAGACCGCGTCCGAAACAAGCTCTTCAGCTATCGCCAGTGACGAGGTCGCGGCCGGCGAGGGCGCGTTACGAACCCACGTGACGTTGCCGTGGGTGGCGAGCCGGAAGTCGTCGACCAGCGAACCGTCGCGATCGATCGCCTGGGCGCGAACCCCAGCCGAGGCGGGGAGCACGTCCGCGGGATCGACCGCGGGCACATACCGCGCGACCTCGCGGACGAATTGTCGCTTGGAGGCGGAACGCATGATCTCGCCCGCCCCCGCCCGCCAGTGCTTGCGGAGCATCCGAAATGTGCCGGGCCAGCTGAGCGCGTCGTACGTGTCGCGCAGGACAAACTTCCGGCGCTCGTACGCGTGACGCGCGGTCGACAGGATCGCGTTGGGCCCGAGGACGACCGTGCCATCGATCTTGCGCGTCAGGTGGACGCCCAAAAACGGCAGCGCCGGATCGGGGACGGGATAGATGAGACCCCGGACCAGGTGGGCACGCTCGGGCCGCAGCCGCCAGTACTCGCCGCGGAACGGGACGATCCGTGGCTCGGCCGGTTCGCCTGAGGCCATCGCCAGTCGGTCCGCCTGAAGGCCGGCGCAGACGATCACCTTGTCGCCCTCGATCGTGCTGCCGTCGGCCAGCTCGACTTGCGGGTTCCGTCCGTTCTGGCGTACGCGGGCAACCGCAACCCCCGTCCGGATCTCGCCCCCCGCGGCGGTCACGTCGTTCGCGTACGCCCGGGCCACCGCCGCGAAGTCGGCGATCGCGGTCTCAGGTGAGTGAAGCCCGGCCACGCCCGTCACGTACGGCTCGACCTCGGCGAGCTCGCGTGACTCCAGCCAGCGGAGCCCGGGCACACCGTTGGCGGTGGCCCGCTCCTCGAGGCGCCGCAGCGGCTCAATTTCGCGTTCGTCGATGGCCACGACGACCTTGCCACACGCGTCGTAAGGCAGGCCGCGTTCTTGGCAGAAGTCGCGAAGCAGACCGAGGCCCCGGCGGCACAGGCGCGCCTTGAGCGACCCCGGCGCGTAGTAGATCCCAGCATGAACCACGCCGCTGTTGTGAGAGGTCTGGTGCTGGGCAATCGAGCGCTCCCCCTCGAGCACAAGCACCTCCGCGCCGGGCTGAGACACGGCGAGCAAGCGGGCGGTGGCGAGACCGAGGATCCCGCCACCGACAACGACGAACCGCATGCTTCGCCCGATCAGCTACGCGTGCGCGAGCTCTGAGGCCTTCTTCTCGATCGAGTCCAGCAGGTCCTGATACGACTTCGCGAACGACGCCACGCCCTCGTCGACGAGCTGGTGCAGGACGATGTCCTCGACGTCGACGCCGGCGGCCTCGATCTCCTTCATCTCCTCGACCGCCTTGTCCACGTCGACGTCGACCGTCCGCTTGGCGGTGCCGTGGTCGCGCGTGGCGTCGATCGTCTGGTCGGGCATCGTGTTGACGGTGTCCGGACCGATCAGATTGTCGACGTACAGCGTGTCGGGGTAGTCGGGGTTCTTGGTCGAGGTCGAAGCCCACAGCGGGCGCTGAACACGCGCGCCCTTGGCGGCGAGCGCCTCCCAGCGCGGCCCGCTGAACAGCCGCTGGAACGAGCGGTAGGCGATCTTCGCGTTGGCGACCGCCGCCTTGCCGCGCAGGTCCTCGCGTCCGGTGCCCTCGAGCGCGGCGTCGACCTTGGTGTCGACGCGCGAGACGAAGAAGCTCGCCACCGACGCGGCTGACTCGAGCGACTCGCCCCGCTCGGCGCGACGCTCGAGCCCGCGGATGTAGGCCTCGGCGATCGCCTCGTAGCGGGACACGGCGAACAGCAGCGTGACGTTGACGTTCAGGCCGATCGCGGTCAGCTCCTCGAACGCGCGCACGCCCGGGTCAGTGCCCGGCACCTTGATCAGCACGTTGGGGCGATCGATCGCGGCGCGATGATGCTTGGCTGCTTCGATCGTCTTGTCGGCATCGTACGCCAGCGATGCCGCCACCTCGAACGACACGTGGCCGTCAGCGCCGTTCGTGCGGTCCCACGTGGGCCGCAGCAGGTCGGCCGCGTCGCGGATGTCCTTGTAGGCGAGCTGGTTGAAGATCTCCTCGACGTCGCTGGTCTCGCCGAGCTGCTCGCGGAAGGCGTCGTCGTAGCGGTCGGAGTGGCCCATCGCCTTCTCGAAGATCGTCGGGTTGGAGGTCACGCCGCTGATCCCGTCGTCCTCGATCAGGCGGCGCAAGGTCCCCCCGTCGAGGAGCTGCCGGCTGATGTTGTCCTGCCAGATCGACTGGCCGAGGGCCTCGATGTCGCGCAGTGGATTGCTCATCTTCTCGCTCCGTTCGTGGGGTACGTCTCAGAGGTTAGTTACCCAGCCGAGCCGCCGGTAATTTTCAGCTGATCCGCGCGCCACGCCATGATCAGCGTGCTGCGCAGCCGTCCATCGCGGCGGCGGTAGTGATCGCGTCGGAGGCCCTCGACCTCGAAGCCGGCCGCCGCATACAGCGAGATCGCACGGGCGTTGTCGGTCCACACCTCGAGGGAGATCTTGTGGGCGCCGCAGGACCGGGCGTGCTCCTGTACCGCGCTGCAGCAAGCGCGCGTCCCCCGCCCTGCCCGCGGGCCGCCGCGACGATCGCCATCCCCAGCGTCAGGACGCCGCTCGACGGTCTCCTCGACGGCGGCGTGCCCGACCACCTGGCCGTCGTCGTCCTGGAGCACCCAGAGCGCGGCCGGATCGCCGCGCTCGATCAGCTCGCGGAAGCGCTCGGCGCGCTCTTCGACGTCGACCGGCGGCTGCGCGCCGAGGAAGCCCTCGGGCGCGACCGCGGCCATGACGTCGGCCGCCGCCTCCAGGTCATCATGGCGTGCCCTGCGGACAATCACAGCCGCAAAGGTAACGTTGCGGGCGATGTCGCCGAACGACGAGTCACTGGGCACGAGCGCGGTCGAGGAGGCGTTTCGCGAGCACCGCACGCGCGTCCTTGCCGCGCTCGTCGGCGGCCTGCGCGACTTCGAGTTGGCCGAGGACGCGCTCCAGGAGGCGTTCGCGCTCGCGCTCGAGCGCTGGCCGCGTGATGGCGCGCCGCGAAACCCCGGCGCGTGGCTGTACACGGTGGCGCGCAACCGCGCCATCGACCGGCTGCGCCACCGTCGAACCGCCGAGCAGAAGCTCGAGGAGTTGGCCGCCCCCGAGGAGTCCCGGGAGGCGCCGGACCCGCTCCCCGAGAAGCTCGCCGAGGTCGGCGACGAGCGCCTGTCGCTGCTGTTCACGTGCTGCCATCCGGCGCTCGCGCCCGAGGCTCGGGTCGCGCTGACGCTGCAGGCGGTCGGCGGGCTGACGGGCGCCGAGATCGCACGCGCATTCCTGGTGCCGGACGCCACCATGTCGCAGCGCCTGGTGCGCGCCAAGCGAAAGATCCGCGACGCCGGGATCTCATTCGACCTTCCGGGTGACGCGGCGCTGCCCGACCGCCTCGACGCCGTGCTGGCGGTCATCTACCTGATCTTCAACGAGGGCTATGCCGCCACCGCGGGCGCGGATCTGGTGCGGACCGAGTTGTGCGCCGAGGCGCTGCGCGTGGGCAAGCTGCTGGCATCGCTGATGCCCGATCAGCCCGAGGTGCTCGGCCTGCTCGCGCTGATGCTGTTTCACGACTCGCGGCGCGGCACGCGCACGGGCCCCGAGGGCGAGCTGATCCTGCTCTCCGACCAGGACCGCTCGCTCTGGGACCAGCCGGAGATCGAGGAGGGAGTCCGCGTGCTGAACCACGCGCTCCGGCTCCGGCGCCCCGGCCGCTACCAGCTCGAGGCGGCGATCGCCGCGCTGCACGCCTCCGCGCCGTCGGCTGACGAGATCGACTGGGAGCAGATCGCGGCGCTGTACGAGCAGCTGCTGGTGTTCCTCCCCTCGCCGGTCGTCGCGCTCAACCGCGCGGTGGCGGTGGCGGAGGCGGGACGGCCCGAGGACGGGCTCGAGCTCGTCAACCAGATCGAGGGACTCGAGCGCTACCACCTCCTGCACGCCGTGCGGGCGGATTTCCTGCGCCGGCTCGATCGACCGGCGGAGGCCGGCGACGCCTACCGCCGGGCGCTCGAGCTGACCCGGAACCCGGCCGAGCAGGACTTCATCACGCGGCGGCTCGAAGAG
>CAWJXO010000017.1:0-109269 GCA_963846765.1 uncultured Solirubrobacterales bacterium | reverse complement strand
GAGCAGCTTCGCGAACGGCTCCACCTCGGATCGCCGGATCGAGGTGGCGACGACGAGGTAGACGGCGGTGTAGGACATGATCAGCGACAGCTGCTTGATCGCGAGCGTGAGGTCGCCGTCCCAAGCGAGCTGGCGAAAGTTGACGGCGATGCTGACGACGGCGACGGCGATGAACAGGTAGAGCGCCTGATTCGTCGGCGCCGAGCGGAACGTCACGAACCGGGGCGCGGCGACCGCGATGAGCACCCACACGCCGAACACGAAGCCGACGACGAAGCGATCGAGCTCGGAGTCGATCGGCAGCGAGATGGGCAGGTTGATCGACTCGACGAGACCGAGTAGACCATCACCAGCAGTGACGCGACCAGCCACGGCAGCCAGCGACGCGTGTGGGGCCAGTCGTCGGCGAGCTCGGCCACGCCGCCGGGGCGCGATCTTGGCGCGGAACGCCCGGCGGCCGCTGCAGGCACAGTCCAGGGGCGGTGTCGGCGGGGACGGTCGCGTGGCCGCCGGCGATGCTCGAAGGCCACCGATCCCTACGCGGCCACCGGCCGACCGAGTCGCCAGCGGCGGTTCGCGAACAGCGCGATCACGCCCATCGAGAAGAAGAACGCAGCCAGTAGGACAGCGGCCGACACCGCCAGGTGCCGGTCGACCGTGCCTCCGTACGCGGTCCCGATCTGGCGCAGGATCACCGACCGAGGCTTCCGAATCCCGCCCGCTGCTGACGAGCGAGGCGATGTAGCGGGACAACGCTGAGGCCTCCGCGTTCGCCATCCGCACCGCCTCACCACCGGTCCGCGCCTGCGTGAAGATCTGCACGATGAACGTCTGCGCGTCCACCCGCAACAGGACGGAGAGCGGCGACCCGAGTCGATGATCTGCTCGCCCCGCTGGGCCTCGAGCGCAGCGGACTCCTCGAACGAGACGTTCTGGATCAGCTGGGCCTCCGTCGAGATCCTCGACGGCGCCACCCCGACCGACTTGGCGACCGCGTCTAGCACCTGCGACGTCCGTCCGATCACGGCGATGTTCTCGGCGAGCAGGTCGATGTCCTGGGTGAGCACGGTGACGTCGCCGAGCGGCGACCGGCCCGAGTCGACCAGCACCTGGGTGGCGGCGACGCCGAAGCTGAGCGGTTTCGCCCGGATCGTCCACTTTGCGAGCGAGACATTGAAGGTCAGCGCGATCGCGGCCGCGGTCGACACGAGCAACAGCAGCAGGCAGCGCCACTTCATCTGCCAGACGCCGTAGGCGACGCCGGTCAAGTACACGGTCCACTCCGCCCGCTCGAGATCAGCAGCCGGCCGCAGATGCCGTACGCGAGCTCGTTCTCGTCTGCGCGTCGGCGCGATTTACGCCCTGGCCCAGAACTGGCGGCGCCCACCGCTTACTCCGGTGGCTGGCCGGCGACCGCCGTCGCGGCCCTGTTGTACGTTGTCGTAGAGGAGGATCAGCAGCACGAGCACGAGCAGGACGACCGCTTCCGCGAGGACGGTCTTGGCAAGCGACGGCGACGTCGTGACGGTCGTGCCGACCGGGTTGCCGAGTGGCTTCAGCACGATCCGCGCGGGTCCCTTGACGTGCTGCTGAGCCTCGAGCTGGCTGACCGACGTGCGCAGCGCCGAGACGGTCGCCAGCACGAGCCCCGCCGCCTTGGCGGCGGTCGGTGCCGTCGCATGCACCTGCACGAGCGGCAGGAGATCGGTGGCGGTCAGGACGACCTCGTCGGAACCGACCGGCGCGGGCGCCGCGTTGTACGAGGTGCTCTGGATGCCGCCGGAGGGAAGCGCGGTCCCGCCGTCGAGGCTACCACCGACAGCTTGCCCGGCGGGATTCCAGCGCGGGCCGCGATCATGTTCTTGACCGGGAGGCTCGCGGCGTAGTCCGCGAACAGCGGGGCGCGCTGGGTGATCTCGCTCGCCGTCGCGGGTAGGTTGAGCGCGGCGAGCGCCGAGAGGCGGGTGTCGACGACACCTGGGTGTTGCTCGTGGAGTGGGAGCTGACCTTCTCCCTCAGGCCCGACGAGGCGACCGAGTAGCGCGTGAGGACCGCCACGATTATCGCGATCAGGAGTGCGAGCGTCAGCAGCAGCCTGTGCGCCTGCAATCCGCTGAGTGCTGTCGAGACATCCATCGGCTGGGTTCTCCGCGCTTCGAGGCTGGACAGCTGGCCTATCGCGCGCCGCCCTCGGCGTGGTGCATGGCGGAATGTAGCGTAGAGGCGCGATCAGCCGAAGGTGTGCGGGTGCTCGGCGTATGTGCCGGAGCACCGAACGCCACCGAGGGGCCGCCGGGCTGGAGCGCCCCGAGCGAGACCGGAGAGGTGATGTTCCTTCCGAGCAGGTCAGCCGTCACACCGTTGGCGCTCCCGCTCGTGGTGCTGCTCACGCCGGTTCCGTACGACGCGGTGCCGACGCCGACGGCGGGCGATCCGGCCGCGAGCCTGGAAGTCGCCGCTCGCCTCGCCCACGAACCGCGGGTTGACGTTGATCAGATCGCCGCCGCCGAACCGGTACCCGGTCGGGGTGGTGCCGACAAGCGCGAGGCCCCCGGCGGAGTAGTGATAGGCCGCCGGCCCGACATCGATCAGGTTGTCGGACTCAGAGGCCGGCTGTGAGGAGTCGAGCAGCTCGAACCCCTGGATGATGTTGTCGGTGATCACCGTGTTCTGCGGGCGGATACCGCTGTAGGGACTCGCCCGCAGCCACAGCGAGGCGTAGTAGTTGTCCCACATCGTGTTGCCGATGAAGCGGACGTTGATCCCGCCCTGATCCTGGATCGCGACTCCACCGGCTCCGTAGATCAGGTTGTGGGCAATCAGGATGTCCGTGTTGCTCCGAACGCCGCTGACCCTTCCAGCGAGCGCGTCCTGGATGAAGATCAGCTGCGCCCGGGAGTTCGAGAGCACGTTGTCAGTGATGTCGACGTCGTGGACGTTGCCGAAGAACTGGATGCCGTCGTTGTGGAACGAGCCCGCCGGGTCGGAGACGTTGGTGACGACGTTGTGGCTGATCGTCACATCCTGCAGCCCGCCGAGGTCAATCGCGTCCCCGGTGATGTTGGCGAACGTGTTGTGGGTGATCGACACGTTTGTCGTGAGCGGATCCTGCGGAATCGAGGTGAATCCGTCGACGCAGTTGTGGATGAAGTTGCCGCTGATCGTCACGTTCGAGGATCCGCCCCGCAGGAAGATGCCCATCGTGACCGGAGATGCAGCCGTCGAGCCGCAGTCGAACTCACTGTTCAGGATCGCGATGTTGTTCGCCGTCTGTGTGGAGTTGAGGTACGGCGTGCGGTTGATGTACACCGCTGAGGTGAATTTGATGTCGAGGAAACGGACGAACTGAGCACCCCACAGCATTCCGCCCGCAATCCGCGGAGGCGTGGTGTCACCCTGGCCGGAGATCGTCACCCAACCGGTGCGCGCGGCGTAATCCTTGATCTGCGGGTACGACCCGGCAGCAAGGTGGATGACCGTGCCGTTCGGGGCGCTCGCGATCTGCGTCGCTAGGCTCACCGGGGCCGCCGACGCCGCGCTCGAGCGAAGGTCCGAGCCGAAGAAGACGGTCGGCTTGCCGAGCTTGATCGCGACCGCATGACGGCCGATCTGCGCCGACCCGATGAAGGCGAGGCCCGCGCGTGTGTGCCGCGCCTGCGCGCCGCCGCACGCCACGAGCATGGCAGAGAGAAAGACGAAGGTGAAGATGCGCCGCACGATGAGGAGTCCGTTCCGAGTTGTCAGCAGCCCCGGGGCGAATCCGTGCCCTGGGCTCGGGAACCTCATCGGCGGTGTCGGCGTTCGCCCGCAACGCGCCCGCCGCGATCTGAACGCATGTCGTATCGGCGCGTGGCGCTACCGCCGCAGGCGGCGAGGGCCTGGCGGATGCGCCAGAGATCCTCGCGGTGACACGCCTCGCGAGTCTCCGGCTCGGCTCGCGGCACGCCGCGCAGCCCGGCCGCGGCCCAGCCGGCGAAGTAGCTCACGCCTCCGACGAGATACGGCTGGCGGAGGCTGCGGCGGGCCGCGCCCGCGAGGACCGCGAGTGGGTGGGCGCCGTAGCCCCAGGCGCAGCGTCCCCAGCGCCAGAAGGCCCGCAGCCGACCGTCGTGGCTGCCGGTCGGGCGCAGGTGGATGATGTCGCCGGAGCGAACGTCGATGCTGTACGTACGCCACCCGCGTTGCCGGGCTCGGATCTCGTCGATCGTGTCCCAACCGAGAAAAGCGGGCAGCGGATCGATCTCGAGCAGGCACTCGCGCCGGTAGAACTTGTTCGGGCCGCGTACGTGGTAGGAGGGAGTGTGCTCCCGGATAGGTCCGGCCGGGCCGATCACGCTGAGGTATGAGCCGACGACGCCGAGCCTGGCATCCGCTCGCATCGCCGCGCGCACTTCTGCCAGGAGTGTCTCCGGCAGCTCGAGGTCGCCGTCGAGCTTGGCGACGATCTCCGCGCCCGGCGAGAGATGCTCGACCCCCCACCGGAACGCCTGCAGCTCCGGCGCCGCCGCCAGGCGGTCACGCGCACTCTGGTGGGCGGCGCCTTCCGCGCCGGTGCGTCTGCGCTGGAGGAGCCGGACGCGGTCATCGCCATCGGCGAACGCGTGCGCGAGCTGGGCGGAGGAATCGACCGAGCCGTCATCGACGAGGATCACCTCGTCGGCAGGCTCGGTCTGACGTGCGATCGAAGCGAACAGTCTACGGAGGTGTCGTTCCTCGTCGCGGAACGAGATGACAAGCGCCATCCTCACGAGGCCGAGTCTATAGAGGAGGCGGACCTATACTCCCGCCGGTGCCGCGCTCGTGGCCAGTGTCACAACTGACACGGATCCGTGGTGTGACCGGCTCCCGCCGGTCGCTGCGCAACCGGCTCCTCGGACGCTCGGTGGTTGTCCTTGCTGCGTCGGGTGGAGGCCATTTCGATTTGCTGTTCGCGCTCGCAAGGGTCGTCCCGACGGCGCGTCGCGAGTGGCTCAGCGTCGAGGGCCCGCGCAGCCGGATGCTGACAGACCGAGGCGAGCGTGTAGTGACCGTGCCGACCTTCGACTCCTCGCATCTGAACCTCTCGAATCCGCTGCGGTCGATCTGGCTGGCGCTGCGGCTGCGGCCCGAGGTGATCGTCACCACCGGCGCGGGCGTCGTCGTCACCTTTGCGCTCGTCGCCAGGTTGCTCGGTGCCCGGATCGTGTTCGCCGAGACGATGGCCCGCGTCTCGAAGCCGAGCCGAGCCGGGAGCATCCTGGCGCGGCTGTCGGTGCTACACCTCGTGCAGTGGCCGGAGCTGGTCGAGCTCTTCCCCCGCGCGCGGCTGTGCCGTCCGGTGCTCCTGCCACGCCAGGCGCGACGGCGCTCGCCCGAAGCCGTCGGCACCTTCGTCAGCCTCGGCACGCACACGCAGCCATTCGACCGCCTGCTGGCGCTCGTCGACGAAGCGCTGCATGCCGGGCGGCTGCCGGCGCCGTGCGCTGTGCAGTCGGGCGTGTCCTCACTCCAGTCGCCGCGGATGGAGCTCGCTCCCGTGCTGGCGCCGAGTGAGTTCGCATCCCGCCTATCGGCGGCGCGCTACGTCGTCGGTCACTGCGGTGCGGGCCTCATCTCCTCGGCGCTCACCGCCGGCCATCGGCCGATCGTCGCCGCGCGTCTGCGGGAGCTCGGCGAGCACGTCGACGACCACCAGGTGCAGCTCGCGGACAAGCTCGCCGAGTTGGGCTTGGTCGTTCGGGCCGAGGACGGCATCGACTCAGCGACACTGCGGGAAGCCGACCGTCCGCTCGAGCTCATCGGAGCGTTCGAGGGGCTGCCCGAGGCCGAGACGTTGCTGCGTTCCGAGCTCACCCGTCTCGCTGTCCTCTGATGGTCGCCGCCCGGCATGCTCGCCGGGTGGCGGGCACCACACCGGTTTGGGGTACGCTGGCGTGCGGCGGGATCGCCAGGAGCAGAGATGAGCGTTGTGATCAGCGAGATCGAGGCGTTGCTCAAGGACCGGCTCGGCATCGAGCTTCCGGCGCGGGACGGCTATCTCATCACCACCGGCGTCCTCGGTTCGCTCTCGATCGTGACGCTGCTGGTCGACCTCGAGGAGCGACTCGGGGTGGAGCTGCCGCTCGCGATGCTCGAGCTCGGCTCGAGCCGGGATCGCCTTGCTGGAGTCGACGATCGAGCTCGCCCGCGCCGATCCGGCCGGGACCGCGCCACCGCGCCCGGCTGGTCCCGCGCGTCTGCGTACGCTGGTCGAGCTGCGAGGGGGTACGGGCCGGCCGATCTTCCTGGTTCACACCTCCTACGGTGCGCCCCACACCGCGCGGCCGATGGCCGACGCGATCGACACGCCGCGCCCGGTCCTCGCGACACAGGCCGTGGCTACGACGGCGACGAGCCGCCGCAGGGGAATATCGAGGAGATGGCGCGATCTACCTGGAGAGCATCATCGCCGCGCCGCGACCGGTCCGTACACGCTCGGCGGGTTCTCGTTCGGCGGACTGATCGCCTACGAGCTCGTCGGCCAGCTGATTGACCGAGGCGAGGGGGTCGATCTGGTGGTGCGTGTCGACACGGAGGTCGGCACGGTCTCGATGCCACCGCGGGTCAGGTGGAGGTTCCGTGCCCTCCAGCCCTTCCGGTACGCCCGGCGCCTCGCCGTCGATTCCCGCCGTCGCGTCCGGTACTACTCCGGAAGGTTGTGCCACCGCCTGCTCCACGGACCGGCGTGGCCACCGGAGCGGACGTTGGCGAGCGTGAACGGACGCGTCGAGCTGCGGGCGATCGCGAACCGCCTCGAGCGCACCTGCAGCCGCGGTCGACGCGATCTGGTGCTCGCCGGCACCGCCGACCGTCGTCACCCCGAGCGCGCCGAGCATGAACGCGAGCGGCCAGCGCGGATCAACCCAGCGTGTCGTCCCGACGACTAAATCCGCTCCGTGGGTACTTCTGAGAGCCCCGGCTAGAGTCGCGATCAAGCACGCGAGGCGGGACGGCCTCAAGGTCGGCGTCGAGTGCTGCCGTCATGCGTGGTGAGCGTCATGGCCGTGCCTGTCGGCTCGCGAAGCGGCCAGCCGGTCGCCAAGGTGACCGCGCACGTGGTGGGCGGTAAGAAGGTCGAGCTGGTCCTACGGATGACGGCGTTCGGTCGCAAGTGGCTGAGCACTCTGCACCGGGCAATACGTCCGCGGATCACTGCGATCGGCACGAGGGGGCAATCGTCGACGACGGGCGGGGTCCGAAGCCCAACAGGCATAAGGCGCCGAAGCGAACCAAGCGTCGTATCGCACACAAAGCGCTGGCCACGGGAGTTCCTCGTCGCAACCGAGCTTAGAGCGCAAGCGAGGCGATTACCGCGCCGCCTCCCGGGGGCAGTGTCCGATCGCCAAGTACGCTCTGCGCCCATGCAGCTGCACCGTGTGATAGCCGAGTCCCCGGCACAAGCCGGCAACCTTGAGATCACCAGGCTCGCGTACGATGACCGCGCCGTGCGGGACGCAACCGCGCCGTCACGCCCGGGACGCTGTTCTTCTGCGTGCCCGGGTTCACCCGCGACGGTCACGAGTTCGCGCCCGACGCGATCGCCCGGGGCGCCGTGGCCCTGGTCGTCGAGCGCCCGCTCGATCTGGGCGTCCCAGAGATCAGAGTGCCGAGCGTCCGGGCGGCGATGGCGCCGGCCGCGGCGGCCTTCTACGGCGACCCGACCGCGCGCCTCACCACGATCGGCGTGACCGGCACCAACGGCAAGACGACCACGGCATTCCTCGTTCACGCGCTGCTCGAGGCGGACCAGCGCCAGACCGGGCTGCTGGGGACGGTCAAGAGCGTGATCGGCGGCGCCGAGCGCCCGGTCGAGCGCACCACCCCCGAGGCGATCGACCTCCAGCGAACGTTCCGGGAGATGCTCGACGGAGGCGACGTCGCGTGCGCGATCGAGGTGTCCTCCCACGCGCTCGAGCTCCACCGGGCCGACGCGATCCACTTCGCGGTGGCGATCTTCACCAACCTCACCCAGGACCATCTCGACTTCCACGGCACGATGGAGGAGTACTTCCAGGCGAAACGCCTGCTGTTCACCGAGCGGGGGCCGCAGATCGCCGTGATCAACGTCGACGACCCCTACGGGGCCCGTCTGGCCGCGCGAGATCCCGCGGGGCGGTGACGTTCGCGGTCGAAGCGATGCGACGTACCGCGCGAGCGACGCTCGAGCACCGACCTCGGCCGGCTCGCGCTTCACCGTGCACGGCCCCGACGGCGCCACCGACCTGCGCTCGCCGCTGCCCGGGCGCTTCAACGTCTACAACGTGCTCGGGGCGCTCGCCGCCGTCCGCGCCGTCGGCGTGCCGATCGAGGTCGCGGCCGCCGCGATCGAGACCGCCGGCCACGTCCCCGGGCGGTTTCAGCCCGTCGACGTCGGGCAGGGGTTCGCTGTGCTGGTCGATTACGCGCACACCCCGGACTCGCTCGAAAACGTATTGCGCGCCGCTCGAGGGTTGGTGACCGAGAGCGAGGGGGCCCGGGTCCACGTCGTGTTCGGATGTGGCGGCGACCGCGACCGAGGCAAGCGCCCGCTGATGGGCGAAATCGCGGTGCGCCTGGCCGACCGGGTGATTGTCACCTCGGACAACCCGCGCTCGGAGGACCCCGACGCGATCATCGAAGAGATCCTCGCCGGCACCGGACCGCAGATCGAGCACGACGCCGATCGCCGCGCGGCTATCCAGGCGGCGCTCGCCGGCGCGCGGCCGGGCGATGTGGTGGTCATCGCGGGCAAAGGCCACGAGCAGGGCCAGGAGTTCGAAGGCGGGCGCAAGATCCCGTTCGACGACATGACCGTCGCCCGCGAGACCCTCGAAGCCGTGCGGATCGCGTCGTAGTCCACTGACGCCCGATCCGGCCAGTACCCTCCCGAATCAGAGCATGAGGACCTGGACACCCGAGCAAGTCGCACGGGCAGCAGGGGCCCGGCTCGTCGCCCCGCCTCCGAGCGCGACGGGTCCTGAGAGCGCGGTCATCGACTCGCGCCAGGCCGGGCCCGGAGCGCTGTTCGTCGGCCTCCGAGGCGAGAACGACGACGGCGGCCGCTTCGCCCCGCAGGCGCTGGCCGCCGGCGCGTGGGGGGTGCTGACGACGCCCCAGCACGCCGACGACGCCCGATGCGCCCCACCCGGCGCGCTGATCGCAGCCGATGACCCGCTCCAAGCAATGCAGCGCCTCGCCACCGCCTGGCGCCGCGAACTGGACGCGAAAGTGATCGGCGTCACCGGGTCCACCGGCAAGACCTCGACGAAGGACCTCCTGCTCGCGCTGCTCTCACCGCACCGGCGCACGGTTGCCTCTCGCGCCAACTACAACACCGAGATCGGGGTGCCGCTCGAGATCCTCTCAGCTCCTGGAGGCACCGAGGTCCTGGTGCTCGAGATGGCGATGCGCGGCGCCGGCCAGATCGCCGAGCTGGCCAGGATCGCTGAGCCCGACGTCGGCGTGATCGTCAGCGTCGGGCCGGTGCACCTCGAGTTCCTCGGCACGATCGAGGCGATCGCCGCGGCCAAGGCCGAGCTGATCGCGGCACTGGCGCCGGGCGCGACCGCGATCCTGCCCGCGCGCGAGCCCCTGCTCGAACCGCACATGCGGGACGATGTCGAGACGATCACGTTCGGGGAAGGGGGAGACGTGCAGCTCCGACGCTCGGACGAGGACCGTGTGGAGATCGACCTGCGCGGCCGGCCGATCGTGCTCGAGGTCCCGTTCACGCAGGCACATCTGCGCCGCAACCTTCTCCCCGCGGTGGCCGCTGCGGCCGCGGTGGGCGTGAACCCGCACGGATCCGTCGCGCTCGAGCTGACCGCCGGCCGGGGTCAACACGTCGCGCTTCCCGGGGACGTGACTTTGATCGATGGCTGCTACAACGCCAACCCGATGTCGATGCGCGCCGCTCTCGAGGACCTCGTGCAGACTGCCGGGCGGGCATCCGACGGCCGGCTCGTGGCCGTGCTCGGGGACATGCGCGAGCTCGGTCCCGGCGCGCGCGGCTACCACGTCGAACTCGGCCGGCAGGTCGCCCGCGCCGGCGTGGGGCTGCTGGTCACGGTCGGTCCGCTCGCGCAGGCGATCGCTGAACCTTTCCGCGGCGAGGTCCGCTCCGTACCCGACGCGGGGGCCGCGGCCGAACTGGTTCCGGGGCTGGTCCGCCCCGGCGACGTGGTTTTGGTCAAGGGCTCGCTCGCGGTCGGCCTCGAGCGGGTTTGCCGGGCGCTGAAGGCGTCCGCGACCGCGACCAGCGGCGTGGGGGCCCACGCCTGATGGGATCGGTCTCCGGGCGCGTCCTGATCGCGGGCACCGCATCGCTCTTGCTATGCCTTTTCCTCAGCCCCAAGTTCATCGAGTTCCTGCGCCGGCGGGAATTCGGCCAGAACATCCGCGAGGAGGGCCCCGCGGGGCACAAGACCAAGGCCGGCACGCCGACGATGGGCGGGATCATCATCATGATCGCGTTCGCGGTCCCGTTCCTGATCCTCTCGACCCGTGATGCCCAATCACTCGGGGTGTTCGGCGGCGCGGTGGCCTGCGCGCTGCTCGGCTTGGCTGACGATTACACGAAGATCGTCAAGCGTCGCTCGCTGGGGTTGCGCGCCCGAACCAAGCTGGTGGTCACGATCGCGATCTCCCTCGGGCTGTGGTGGGTCGCGACCAAGAAGGCCGGTGTCAACGAGACGATCAGTCTGCGCTTCGTCGACGCCACAGTCGACCTCGGGCCGGTATTCCCCGTGCTCATCTACCTGGTGGTCGCAGGTACCACCAGTGCGGTCAACCTGACCGACGGGCTCGACGGACTCGCCGCCGGGTGCGCCGCGATCGTGCTGCTGGCGTACATCGGGATCACCTTCATCACGAGCGGCCAGGCCGACCTGACGCTGCTCGCGGCGTGTCTGGTCGGCGCCTGCATTGGCTTTCTGTGGTTCAACAGCTTTCCGGCCAGCATCTTCATGGGCGATACGGGATCGCTCGGGATCGGGGGCGCGATCGCGGGCCTCGCGGTGATGACCAATACCGAGGTGCTGTTGATCCTGCTCGGCGGGATCTTCGTGATCGAGGCGCTGTCCGTGCTGATCCAGGTGTTCTCGTTCCAGCTGTTCCGCAAGCGCGTGTTCCTGATGGCGCCGATCCACCACCACTTCGAGCTCCAGGCCTGGTCGGAGACGAAGATCATCCTGCGCTTCTGGATCGTGGCGGCGGCCTGCGCGGCGATCGCGTTCACGGTGTACCGCCTCAGCATTCGGGGATGATCTCCAAGCCGCGGCCCCCGCTTCCGCCGGGGCCGTATCTGGTGGTCGGGCTGGCCCGGTCGGGCGTCGCCGCCGCGCTCGCGCTCCGGGCTCGCGGCGAGACTGTGATCGGCGTCGACGCCGGCGGTGCCGGCCACCGCGCGCTCGCCGAGGCCGCGGGAAGGCTTCGCGACGCGGGCGTCGAAGTACGGCTGGATGCGTCAGGCGTCGACCTTGCCGCCCGCGCCAGGACGCTCATCAAGAGCCCCGGCGTACCCCAGGACGCGCCCGCGATCACCGCGGCGCGGGCCCGTGGCGCCGTCGTGCTCGGTGAGCTCGAACTCGCGTGGCGGCTCATCCCCAACGAGTTCATCGCGGTGACCGGAACCAACGGCAAGACGACCACGACCGAGTGGATCGGCCACATTCATCGCGAGGCCGGGCTCCCGGTGGCGGTCGCCGGCAACGTGGGTACCGCGGCGACGACGCTGGTCGATCGACTGGCTTCCGATGTCACGGTGGTGTGCGAGGCGTCCTCGTTCCAACTCGAGGACACGGTGGCGTTCTCGCCGGAGGCGGCGGTCCTGCTGAACCTGTCCCCGGACCACCTCGACCGGCACGGGACCTACGACGACTACGTCGCCGCCAAGCTCCGGATCTTCGTCAACCAGGGCAACTATGACCTGGCGGTGGCGCCGGCGGACCTGGGTGTGGAGGACCTCGGTGGGTGCGCGCGCCGGGTCCTGTTCGGCCCCGGACCCGGCCCTGAGCTCTCCGACCGCGCCGGCTACCTCTGGTGGGACGAACAGCCGCTGATCCGCGGCGAGGAGATCGCGCTGCCGGGCGCGCACAACGTCCAGAACGCGATGGCGACCGCCGCGACGTGCCTGGCGCGCGGGATCGACGCCGAAGTGGTCGCGACCGGGCTACGCACGTTCGCCGGGGTTCGCCACCGGCTCGAGCCGATCGCGGTCAAGGACGGCGTCGCCTGGATCAACGACTCCAAGGCGACCAACGTCGCCAGCACGATCGTCGCGCTGGAGGCGTTCGAAGGCCGATCCACCTGATCGCGGGCGGGCGCGGCAAGCGACAGGACTTCTCGCCGCTGGCGCCGCTGGTGGCCGAGCGCTGCCGCGCGGTGTACCTGATCGGCGAGGCGGCCGGCGAGCTGGCCGATGCGCTCGCGGGGTCCGGGGTTCCGCTGCACCAGGCCGGCGATCTCGAGCACGCGGTCGCGCTGGCGCGCGCCGCGGCGGTGGCCGGCGATGTCGTGCTGCTCTCGCCGGCGTGCGCGAGCTACGACCAGTTCACGGACTTCGAGGCGCGCGGGGATTTCTTCCGCGCACTTGTGGAGGGCGCCGCCTGATGGCGCGGGCGGCGACCGCGCGCAGCGCCCGCGGCGCGCCCCGCGAGGGCGCTTCGCGCGCGGGAGGGGCCAAGCGCTCCGCGGCGCGCCGCGTCCCACCGCCACTCGAGCACCGCATCCTGATGACCGCGACGCTGTGCCTGCTCGCGTTCGGGGCGGTGATGGTCTACAGCGCGTCCTCGCCGCTGGGGGCGCTGTCGAGTGGCGGAAGCGGCGCCGGCGAGTTCGTGCGGTACCTGGTGTTCGGCGTGCTCGGGCTCGCAGCCATGCACGTGCTCTCACGCCGAGGCCTCGAGATCTTCACGCCGAAGCTCGTGAACGGGCTGCTGATGGTCTCGTTCGCGCTGCTCGTGCTCGTGCTCGTGCCCGGCTTCGGCGTGGTCGTCAACGGCGCGCGGCGCTGGTTCGCGGCCGGCCCGATCCAGTTCCAGCCCTCGGAGCTGATGAAGCTCGCGATCGTCCTGTACGTCGCCCGCTATCTCGCCGACCATCCCAAGCGCATGCGGAGCTTCCGCCAGGCGGTGGCGCCGATCGCGGTGCTCGCCGGCCCCGCGTGCCTGCTGATCGTGGTCGAGCCGGACCTCGGGACGACGCTCGTGGTGGCGCTGTCGGTCGCGGCGTTGCTGGTTGCCGCTGGGTTGCCGTTGCGCTACGTCGTGCTGCTCGCGGGAGTCGTCGCCGTGTGCGTGATCCTGCTCGCCACCGCGCAGCCGTACGAGCGTGCCCGGCTCACGTCGTTCCTGCACCCGTTTGCGACCGCGACCAAGTCCGGCGCGAGCTATCAGGCGGTTCAGGGGCAGATCGCGCTCGGGTCGGGCGGGCTGTTCGGGGTCGGGCTGGGGCGCTCGGTGCAGAAGATCTTCTACCTGCCCGAGGCTCAGACCGACTTCATCCTCGCGGTCATCGGCGAGGAGCTCGGCGTGCTCGGGATCCTCGGCGTCGTCTGCCTGTACGGGATGATCGCCTACGCGGGCCTGCGGACCGCGCGCCGTGCCGCGGACCGGTATGCCAAGCTGCTGGCGACCGGGCTGACCTCGCTGATTCTTTGTCAGGGGATCCTCAACATCTTCGTCGTCCTCGGGATCGCCCCGCTGACCGGCGTGCCGCTGCCGTTCATCTCCTACGCGCCGACGAATCTGTGCGTGCTGCTGGCCGGCGTCGGCCTGCTGCTCAACATCGCTCGCCCGGGGCGGCGGCTGCAAGTCGTCCGGACACCGAAAGTTGACAGCGCCGAGGATCGTGATCGGCGCCGGCGGGACCGCCGGGCACGTCGTGCCGGCGCTGGCAGTAGCCGACGCGCTGCGAGCTGAGGGCGCCGAGGTCACGTTCGTCGGCGGCGACCGCGCCGAGGTCGAGCTCGTGCCGGCCGCCGGGTACGAGCTCCGCAGACTGCGCGTGGCGCCGTTGCCGCGCGGACGTCCGGTGGCGGCGGCTCGGGCGGCGGTGGTCGCGGCCGGAGCGGTGCGGGACGCGCGCCGGATCGTCCGCGAGCTCCGCCCGGCAGCGGTTCTGGGGGGCGGTGGCTACGTCGCCGGGCCCGTGGGCGTGGCCGCGGTGCTCGCGCGGGTTCCGCTGGTGCTGACCGAGGCCGACAGCCATCTCGGGCTGACCAACCGACTGCTGGCGCCATTCGCTCGTCGCGTGTGCCTCGCGTTTCCGATTGAGGGTCGCCACGGCTCTCGCTACGTGGTCACGGGGCGCCCGGTGCCCGCGCCCGCCACCGACCGGCGCGCGGCGCGGGCCCGCTTCGGGATCGGCATGCACGAGTCGTGCGTGGTCGTGTTCGGCGGTTCCCAGGGCGCCCGTTCGATCAACCGGGCAGCGTTGGACGCGTTCGCCGGCGCGCGGTTTCGGGTCCTGCACGCCGCCGGCGAGCGCGATTTGCGCGATCTCGAGGACCTGGTGGCGCCCGGGCCGCACTACGACCTGCGCGGGTACATCCCGCAGTTCGGCGAGGCGCTGCTCGCGAGCGACTTGGTCGTGGCGCGAGCCGGCGGCTCGATCTTCGAGATCGCCGCGCACGGCAAGCCCGCCGTGCTCGTGCCCTATCCGTACGCGACCGCCGACCACCAGACGGCCAACGCGGACTTCATGGCCCGTGCCGGCGCCGCGGTGGTGATCCCGGACGGCGAGCTGACGGGCGCCCGCCTCGCGAACGAGGTCGGGGGCCTGCTCGCCGATCGGGGTCGGTTGGCGGCGATGGCGCAGGCGTCGGCGGCGCTCGCGCGTCCGGACGCCGCTCGGGATATCGCGCACGAGGTGCTGGCGGTGGCGCGGAAACGTTGATGGGAAATTCGGCTCAGTACGTCTCGGGTGAGTGGCGTGATGGGGCCGAATTTCCTTAAGGGAATCCGGCGCCTCGACTTTCAGATTGCTGGGTTGCGTCGAGCCGGATTCCCCGGGGCCGGCTTCGGCGGCATCCATGGGGCCGGTCCGCCGGGCATCCTTGCCCGGCCGGCGTGGACGCTGACCCCGGCCGGGCTGGATGACGGGCACGCGACCGGCCCCACGGACGCCGGCGCAGCCGGCCCCAAAACCCCTGATACGGACGCTTTGTATAGCCTCGCCCCGGAAACCCCGAAACGAGGTGTAGGGATGCTGTTCGGCCAGGAGCACGTCAGGCGATACCTGAAGACCGATGGCGTCGAGGGACACGACTGGCAGGGTACGACCGTATTGATCTTGACGACGACCGGCCGGCGATCCGGCGATCAGCGCAGCACGCCGCTGATCTACGGACAGCACGGCGACGACTTCGTGGTGGTCGGGTCGAAGGGAGGCGCCGACGAATATCCGGCGTGGTATCTGAACCTGTCGGCGGAACCGGAGGTGGCCGTGCAGGTGCGCGGTGACCGCTTCAAGGCGCGGGCGCGAACCGCCTCATCTGACGAGAAGCCCGGCCTCTGGAAGATGATGGCCGAACGCTGGCCCGCCTACGACGAGTACCAGCGTAAGACGGCTCGGGAGATCCCGGTGGTCGTGCTCGAGCGCGAGGAGTGACCCGCCCCGCCGAGGACTGGTCCGCACGGAGGCTTCATTTCGTCGGCATCGGCGGGGCGGGGATGAGCGGGCTCGCGATCATCGCTCGCGAGCTCGGCGCCGCGGTCACCGGCTCTGACCGAGCTCGGTCGAGCTACACCGATCGCCTGCGCGAGCACGGGATCGAGCCCGTGCTCGGGCACCGAGCGGAGAACGTCCCCGCGGGCGCCGAGGTCGTGTACTCGACCGCGGTGCCGGCCGACAACCCCGAGCGTCTTGCCGCCGAAGGACGCGAGCTCCATCGCTCGGAGCTGCTCGCGCAGATCGCGGCGCTTCGGCGCTGCCTGGCGGTCACCGGCACGCACGGCAAGACGACGACCGCCGCCATGATCGTGCACATCCTGCGCGGCTGCGGGCTCGACCCGGCCTACGTGGTCGGGGGCGAGCTTCGTGACACCGGGGTCAACGCCGGCTGGGGGAGCGGCGAGTGGATCGTCGTCGAGGCCGATGAGTCCGACCGCTCGCTCCTTCGGCTGTGGCCCGAAATCGCGGTGCTGACCAACGCCGAGCTCGACCATCACTCGACCTATAGCTCGCGGCTCGATCTGGAGCAGACGCTGCGCGAGTTCATGGGGCGCGCGCAGCTCGGCGCGGTGGTGTGGGACCGCCCGGCGCTGCGGGCGCTGTGCCCCGAGCGCGCGGTCCCCTATGACGCCACCGATGCGGCGCTGACGGCGCGCGGATCGCGGTTTCACTGGCGCGGGCTCGAGGTGGCGCTGGCCGTCCCCGGCGAACACAACGCTCTCAACGCCGCCGGCGCGCTGACCGCGTCGGCGCTCGCGGGGGCCGACCCGGCGCGTGCCGCGGCGTCGCTCGCGGACTTTCAAGGCGCGCGCCGGCGGTTCGAGCTGCTCGGGGCGACGGCGGCCGGCGTGCCGGTGTACGACGACTACGCCCACCACCCGACCGAGGTCGCCGCGACGATCGCCGCCGCCCGGACGCTCGCGCCGGTGCGGCTGGTGGCGGTGTTCCAGCCGCACCTTTACTCGCGCACGCGCGCGCTCGCGCGGGATTTCGGCCGCGCGCTCGCCGGCGCTGACATCTCGGTCGTGCTCGCGGTGTACCCCGCTCGCGAGCTCGTCGAGGACTTCCCGGGCGTCGACGGGCACCTGGTCGCCGCCGCCGCGGCCGACTTTGCCGAGGGGCGCCGGGTGGCGTGGCTGCCCAAGTTCGAGGACGCCTCGCGGTTCCTATCGGACACGCTGCGTCCCGGGGATCTCTGTCTGGCGATGGGCGCTGGCAACGTCGACGCCCTGGCCCGGTCGCTGGTCGCCTAGCTACCGCAGCGCGACAAGCACCGCGTTGGTGCCCTTGCGCCACAGCACGGCATCCCCCTCCGGACGCGCGCTCTGACCGCCAGGTTCGTCTCCGTCTTCTCCGGGTGCTCGAACTGGAGTTGGTCGCGCTCGGCCACGGCCTGGCTGAGCTCGGGGTCGGCGCGGATCGCGTCCCCCAGCCCGACCAGCCTCACCGTCACCCGGGTGGCGCTCGGTCCGGCGCCGGTCGAGCTCGCGCGCGAGCTTGTCGAGCTTCGGACTCTCTAGGTCGTGGAGGTGATCGCCGTTGGCCAGGAGGCCGCCCGGACGCAGGAGCCGCGCGCACGCCGCGTACACGCACCGGAGCGCGTCGGGTTCGAGCCAGTGGAGCGCGGTCGTCGAGAGCACGGCGTCGTAAGGGCCGGCCGGGATCCGTTCGGGCCAGTCCGGCCGGCGCAGGTCGGCGTCCACCAGCTCGAGGCTTGCCGGCGCGGCCGCGCGGGCGAGGGCGAGCAAAACCGGATCGGTGTCGACGCCGACGACCGAGGCCTCGGGCAGCCGCGCGAGCACGCGCAACGTCGAGAGACGCAGGCCCGCAGGCCAGGTCGAGGACTCTCGGGCGCGGGCCGGCGGTCGCCTCGAGCAAGTCGACGATGTACCTCGAAGCGCTCCTCGCGTTCGGGCAGATAGGTCTCCTGCTGGGCGTCCCACCGATCGAGCCATGTGGTCGTCACACCCATTCGTCCTCTCCTCGTCACTTGCGTTGTAGCATTAGCCAGTGATTCTAGATCCGACTGCCGTACCTGGTCAAGTGTCTTTTTGGCAGTGACTTGGTCGCTCGCATCGAAGTTAGCGTCGGCGCTCGTCAACGAGCTCGCGATCGACATGGCGGGGGGTCGTCCAGTCCCGGCGCCCGATGGGGATGACGACTTGCGAGCCCGGGCCTACGCGCGCGCTGCGTGAGGCCGGCTGGCCCGACGCATCCCTCGATGCCGAGCAGGCTCGCGGGCTGCGGGAGCTCGCCGGGACGCTCAGGCAGATATTCGGCGCGATCGATGGCGGTCGCTCGGACGACGCGGCCAAGCTCCTCAATGACGTGATGGCTCCTGTGCGGAGCGGCCCCGCACCTCCACCGCGACGGCAACGGGCCCTGGCATCTCCACTTCCACCAACCGGATGTCGGTTTCGTGCGGGGCTGGACGGCGGGGTGCGCGGTCGCTCGCGTACGCGCTCGGCAGCGGCCACGGCGACCGGCTCGGGGTGTGCGCCGGGCCCGTGCGAGCGCGTGTTCGTCGACGTCTCGCGCAATGGATCCCGGCGTTTCTCAGCATCGCATGCCAGAACCGCGTCAAGGCCGCCCAATACCGCCCCGCCGCGTGAGGAGGGGAGTCGCCGGGCCGGTATCTAGCCTCCACGTCATGACGGAGTTGCCCCGTGGCGTGGAGCGAGACTACCCGCTGGCCCGCCTGACGACGATCCGCACCGGCGGGCCGGCCGAGCTGTTCGCGCGACCCGGGTCGCTCGCGGGCCTCGAGCGGCTGCTCGCGTGGGCCGATGCCGAGGGTCATGAGGTAGGGGTCGTCGGGTCGGGGTCGAACCTCCTCGTGGCGGACGTGGGCGTCCGCGGACTGGTCCTCAAGCTGGACAAGGAGCTGAGCACGATCGAACTCGACGGAACGCACATTCGCTGCGGGGGCGGCGCGCGGTTGCCGACCGTGTCGGCTCGTGCTGCGCAGGCCGGGCTGACCGGCATCGAATTCGGCGTCAGCATCCCCGGGACGGTCGGCGGCGCGGTGCGGATGAACGCCAACGCATACGGGGGAGAGCTCGCGCGCGTGCTCGAATGGGTCGACGTCGTCGGGCCGAGCGGAACCATGCGCCGGACCCCGGACGAGCTCGGGTTCGCCTACCGGCGGTCGAGCCTCGTGCCCGGCGAGGTCGTGGCGCGGGCCTCGTTCGCCCTCGCCGAGGCCGTGAGCGAGGAGGTCAAGGCGACGCTCGCCGACATGCGAGCGCGCCGGAAGGCCGCCCAGCCGTCGGGGATCAAGACGTTCGGGTCGACCTTCAAGAACCCCGACGACCCGCGGGCCGAGAACCGCACCGCCGGGCAGCTGCTCGACGCCGCCGGCTGCCGGGGACTGCGCGTCGGGGGCGCCGGGTTCTCCGCCAAGCACGCCAACTTCGTCGAGAACCACGGCGACGCGACGACCGCCGACGTCGTCGCGGTCATGGCCGAGGGGCGCCGGCGGGTCAAGGAGCGGTTCGGCATCGAGCTCGAGCCCGAGGTCCAGGCGCTCGGACCGGTCGAGTTCCCGGCCGAGTGGAGCCGGGCATGACGATCGCGAAGGCGCACGCATGATCGTCGCGAAGGGCCGGGTGCGGCTCCGGGTCAAGCTGATCGCGGCGGGGCTCGCGACACTCGTGTTGCTCGGAGGCGGGTGGGTGTGGCTCCGCGACTCGTCGCTCGTCGCCGTGAGGCGAGTCGCGGTCACTGGCGTCTCGGGTCCGGACGCGGGCCAGATCCGCTCGGTGCTCGTGCTGGCGGCGCGGAACATGACCACCCTCGACGTCAGGCTCGGTCCGCTTCATACCGCGGTGGCGCCTTACCCGGTGGTCAAGGATCTTGAGGTCAGCACCCAGTTCCCGCACGGGATGCGGATCCACGTGGTCGAGCAGCTTCCGGTGGCCGCGCTTGTCGCGGGCGGGCAGAAGGTCGCCGCCAGCCCCGACGGCACGCTGATCCACGATGCGCCCACGGCCTCGCTGCCGGAGGTCGCGGTGGGGGCGTTCCCGGGGGGGTCGCGCGTCACCGACCCGACCGCTTTGAACGCGCTGGCGCTCCTCGCGGCGACACCCGAGCCGCTCCTGGCGAAGATCAGCCAGGTCACGACGAGCGCGCCGCACGGCCTAGTCGTGCAGCTTCGCAACGGCCCGACGATCTACTTCGGCACCCCAAACCTGTTGCACGCGAAGTGGGTTGCGGCGACCGAGGTGCTGGCCGCGCCGACCTCGGCAGGCGCGACGTATATCGACGTGGCGGACCCGGCGAGACCGGCCGCGGGCGTCGGCTCGGAGGCGCTCTCAGCGGCGGGTCTGGCGACCACCGGCTTGCAGACAAGCGCCGATAGCGCCGCCGGCCAGACCGCCTCGCCCGCCCAAGCCTCAGCCTCGACCGGCGGAACCTAACCCTCGACTAGAGCTTTAGCCTCAAAATTTGGCAAGTCTTTGCCGGTCGTCGAGGGTTGGGCGATCTGCAATAGACCTTGCGTCAGGGGCGCTGACGTTGACTTCGCGCAACTCCAGGGAATAACGTGCGAAACTCCCGCTAAGAGCGACTGACCACAAAACGCTCAACGCTAACTCAAGGGTCGGACGGTCATCAATGGAAAGCGGCAGTTATCTCGCAGTCATCAAAGTCGTCGGCGTCGGCGGCGGCGGCACCAATGCGGTCAACCGCATGGTGGATGCCGGCTTGCGCGGGGTCGAGTTCATAGCCTGCAACACCGATGCCCAGGCGCTCGCGATGTGCGACGCCGACATCAAGCTGAACATCGGCCACGACCTGACCAAGGGTCTCGGCGCGGGCGCCAACCCAGAGGTCGGCCAGGGTGCGGCGGCCGAATCCCGCGACGAGATCAAGGAGGCGCTGAAGGGCGCCGACATGGTGTTCGTCACGGCGGGCGAGGGAGGCGGCACCGGCACCGGCGCGGCCCCCGTGATCGCTGAGATCGCCAAGAACGAGATTGGCGCGCTGACCGTCGGATGCGTCACCCGGCCGTTCGCGTTCGAGGGCACGCAGCGCGCCCGCCAGGCTCAGGACGGCATCGCCAAGCTGCGCGAGAACGTCGACACGCTGATCGTGATCCCCAACGAGAAGCTGCTGGCGATCGTCGAGCGGCGCACGACGATCCTTGACGCCTTCCGCGAGGCGGACAATGTCCTGCGACAGGGCGTCCAGGGCATCACCGACCTGATCACGATCCCGGGTCTGATCAACCTCGACTTCGCCGACGTCCGCACGATCATGCACGACGCCGGCACGGCGCTGATGGGAATCGGGAACGCCGGCGGCGAGAACCGGGCGGCCGAGGCGGCCAAGGCGGCGATCTCCTCGCCGCTGCTCGAGGAGTCCGTCGAGGGCGCCACCGGCATCCTGCTCAATATCACCGGTGGCCACGATCTCGGACTGTTCGAGGTCAACGAGGCCGCGGAGATCGTCCAGAGCGCCGCCGACCAGAACTCGAACATCATCTTCGGCGCGGTCATCGACGACTCGATGGGCGACGAGGTCCGCGTCACGGTGATCGCCACCGGCTTCGACCACCGCTACGCGCGGCCGAGCCAGGCTCGCGAGTCCACCCGCCGGCGCGGGCGAGACCGGGACGTCACCATGGACGACGACCAGCGCTCCTCGCTCGAGATCCGCGACGACGAGATCGACATCCCGTCGTTCCTCAAGGACCGCTGACCGTCTCTTAACGATCCTTCATCCGGTGCGCCGCAACCCTACGGCGTGCTGGTTGTTGTAGTCCGGTCAGACGTTACGGCCGACAACTGATGCAGGGTGGGTCGCCGCGGTTCGCGCTGCCCGCTTTCGGCACGGTCGTTGTGGTTTCGGTTGCGATCGGGGCGGCGGCCGCGCCGGCCGCGTGGCCCGGCGCGGCGCTGGCCCAGCCCTCGCAGGCGCCGCCGATCGTGATCGACGGGCCGAGCGCCGCGATCACGGGGCTCAGCGGGCTATCGATCGCCCGGGACGGCAGCGGCGCCCTCGTGTACACGAAGCTCGTCTCCGGGATCCAGCACGTGTTCGTCTCGGCGCTCGTCGGCGGCCAGTTCCAAGCGCCGGTTGAGGTCGACGCCGGGCTCGCCGGCGCTTCGTCCCAGCCGGTGATCGCCGCCGGCAATGGGGGCGTGCTCCTGATCGGGTTCATCAACGCCGGACAGCTGTACGTGGTCGACCGTGGGAGCACTACGGCGGCGTTCGGCGCCCCGGATGCGCTCGCCGCCGGCGCGAGCAACCCGTCGCTCGAAATGACCAACTTCGGCAAGGCGTACCTGGCCTTCACCGTCGTCGACGGCAGCGGACACGACGTCCGGGCCGCGTATTACGACAGCGGCGCGTGGGCGCTCGAGACCGGCGCACTTAACGTCACCCCCGCCGACGACGCCGGAACCGGCGCGGGGGCGCCGGCCGTCGCCGCCGCGGGCGACGGGGTGGCGATCGTCGCCTGGGGCGAGGGCGGGCACATCTTTACGCGGAAGGTCTGGGGAACCGCGCCGAGCGTGGTCGACGAGCAGGCCGACGTCCCATCGCTGTCGGGATGTGGTGAGGTGTCGGCCGGCCAACCGGCGGTCGCCGCCGGGGGCGACTCCTCATACGCCGACGTCGCCTTCCAGGAGCTCGTGTCGTGCGCCGGGGTCGACCAGACCCGCGTGCTGATGAACCGGCTGCGCGGTTCGGAGTACGACGGGATCGACCCGGTCGACGGGCTCTCTACGCCCGGCGCGGCCAGCGCCGATGACCCCGACGTCGCGATGACCGAATACGGCCAGGGGTTCGTGACCTCGGCCGGCCAGCAGACGAACGACGTCGTGGCGATGGAGCTGGGAAACAACGGTGCCGCCGGGACCGTCCTGCAGATCAACAGCCTCCAGGGCACCTCGCCCCCGTATGCCGTCCCCGCGATCGCCGGGCTGTTCTCGACCCTCGTCGCCTGGCAGCAGACTCCCGGCACGACCGGACCCTCTGAGATCCGGCTTCGGTACGAACCGCGCGCCTCGACGCTCGGCCCCGAGCAGGTGCTGTCCTCGCCGGCCGACGGCGCCACCAACGCTTCGCTCGGGCTCGCGGCCGGCGGCGACGCGGGCGGTGACGCCGCGGTCGCGTGGGTGCAGGGGAGCGGCGCCGGCACGCAGATCGTGGCCGATCAGCTGTACCAGCCGCCGGGCGCGGCGACCGTGCCCAAGGCGGTCTCGTACTCGAGAAGCGTGCAGCCGGTGCTCAGCTGGACGCCGGCGAGTGGCCGGTGGGGACCGATCACCTACACCGTGAGCCTCGACGGGTCGGAGGTCGGGCAGACCCAGGGCAGCTCGCTCCGCGTCCCGGCGGCGCTCCGCAACGGCTCGAATACCTGGTTCGTCACCGGAGGCAATCCGGCGGGCCTGACCGCGTCCTCGAAGGTCGCGAGGGTGTTCGTCGACACGGTGCCGCCGGTGTTGAAGGTGACGGAGTCGGGTCCGCGGCGGGCGCGCTCGAACGAGATCCTTCGCGTCAGTTACCGCGACCCGGCGCCGGCCTCGGGCGTGGCCACGGTGACGATCCGCTGGGGTGACCGGACGACCACGCGCGTCAAGCTCGGCACCCACCGGATCGCGCACGCGTACCGCAGGGCGGGCCGTTACACGATCACGGTCACAGTCGTCGACCGCGCCGGCAATCAGACCAAGGTGGTGCGGCACGTGAAGATCCGGTCGGCGTCGGCGGGCGGCAAGTCGGGGTCCGGGGGCAAGTGATTCGGCGCGCGGTGATCCTGGCGTTCGTGTTCGTGGTGCCGCTGGCCGCGAGCTCGCGCGCTCACGCCCAGGGACCTGCGTACAGCCCCTCGCCGCCGACGAAGGGGGCGTGGTACAGCGACGGTCAATCCGGCCGCTACCTGCTCGGGGGCACGTGGCTGTACCGCGCCGATATGTCCGACGTGGGGCTCTCCGAGGGCTGGTACCGGAACGTCGCCTCGACCGACGGGTGGTCGACGACCACGATTCCCAACGCCTACAACGCCGGCGACTTCTCGCAGACGAGCATGAACGGCTACGTCGGCTGGTATCGGCGGGATTTCACGCTCCCGGCCGGCGCGTTCGCGAGCTACGTCCCGAAGGCCAACCGGCACTGGAACATCCGCTTCGAGTCGGTCAACTACCGCGCCACCGTATGGCTCAACGGGCGCGAGATCGGCACCCACGCCGGCGCCTACGTGCCATGGGAGCTCAAACTGACCGGTCTGCGCAGTGGCGTCAACCGCCTGGTCGTTCGCGTCGACAACGAGCGGACCGCCGCCGACCTGCCGCCCGGTCCGGGCGGCCAGTGGTGGAACTATGGCGGGATCCTCCGCGAGGTCTACCTGCGCGCGGTGCAGACCGCCGACCTGTCGCAGGTCCAGATCCAGACGCTCCACCGCTGTCCGAAGTGCGACGCCGACATCGTCGAGCAGGTGCTGGTGCGCAACGTGACCGGCTCGCGGCAGAAGGTGGCGCTGGCCGGCGTGTACGGGGGCAAGCCGCTCAAGTTCGGGTCGGCGACGCTGGGGCCGGGCGGTTCGTGGACCGCGCACGCCTCGGTCCTGATCCCGCATCCGTCGCTGTGGGCGCCCGGGCACCCCAAGCTGTACGCGAGCACGCTGACGTTGTCGGACTCCCGCGGCCGGCGTCTGGAGGGCTACTTCACCTACAGCGGTATCCGGACGATCCAGATGGTGGGCGGACGTCTGGAGTTGAATGGGCGGTTTTTGAACCTCCGCGGCGTGGACCTGCACGAGCAGACGCTGCAGACGGGGGCCGCGATGACGCCGGCGCAGGACGCGCAGCTGATGTCGTGGGTGCAGCAACTCGGTGCCACCGTGATCCGCGCCCACTACCCGGTCGGTCCCGAGATGGAGGAGATGGCCGACCGCGACGGGATCCTGATCTGGTCGGAGATCCCCGTCTACCAGGTGCAGTCGCAGTACCTCGGCCAGCCCGGCTGGCTCGCCCAGGCTCACGCGATGCTCGAGGACAACATCGTCTCCAACGAGAACCACCCGTCGATCCTGCTGTGGTCGATCGGCAACGAGCTGCCCTCGCCGGCAACGGGAGCCGAGGCGCGCTACATCGCCGGCGCGGCCGCGCTCGCGAAGAAGCTCGACCCCACCCGGCCGGTCGGGATGGCGGTCAGCAACTGGCCTGGCCTTGGCTGCCAGAGCGCCTACGCGCCGCTCGACGTGATCGGTGACAACGAATATTTCGGCTGGTTCGACGCCGGCGGCGGTGGCGACGACGACCGCGACGCGCTCGGCCCATTCCTCGACACCGTTCGCGCCTGCTACCCGACCAAGGCGATCATGGTCACCGAGTTCGGCTTTGATGCGAACCGCGACGGGCCGGTCGAGGAGCGCGGCACCTACCTGTTCCAGGCCAACTCGGTGGCGTTCCACCTGGGGGTGTTCGCGACCAAGCCATGGCTGTCGGGGGCGATGTACTTCGCCCTGCAGGACTACGTCGCGTTCCCGACGTACTCGGGCGGCGACCCGCGGCCGGATCCGCCGTTCAACCAGAAGGGGCTCGTCGACTTCGACGGCAACTTCAAGCCGGCGTGGTCGGTCGTGTCGCAGATCTACCACTCGACGCAGCAGATCGCGCCCCCCTAGGGGCTCACGGGGTGCGGTGCGGGGCCTCCGGTCGGTCGCGTGGCGGCCTTCCGTACGGGCGCAAGCCACCGCGGCACAGGCGCCACGACGGACGGCTGCCACCGCCACCGCTCGCGTACTACCCTCCCGTGACGGTGTCGTCCACCACCGAACTGCGCCGCACGCCCCTGTATGACCGCCACGCCGCGGCGGGCGCGAGGCTGGTTCCGTTCGCCGGCTGGGAGATGCCGGTCCAGTACGCCGGAATCCGCGAGGAGCACGTCGCGGTCCGCGAGCGCGCCGGCGTGTTCGACGTCTCGCACATGGGCCAGGTCGAGACGAGCGGCCCGCAGGCGCTCGAGTTCCTCCAGCGCGTTCTCTCCAACGACCTGCGCCGGATGCCCGAGGGCGGGGCGCAGTACAGCGTGATGTTGAAAGAGGACGGTGGCGTGATCGACGACCTGTTCACATACCGCCTGTCCGACAACACGTTCCTGACCGTCACCAACGCCGCCAACCACGAGAAGGACCTCGCGTGGATGCAGGCTCACGCCGGTGAGTTCGACGTCGACGTGTTCGACCGCGCCGCGGATTTCGCCATGCTTGCGGTGCAGGGCCCGAAGGCCCGACGGCTCGTGCGCAGCCTGGCCGACGGTAACCTGCCGGGGCGATTCCGCGTCTGTGAGCGCACGGTGGCGGGAGCCGCGATGCTCGTGTGCGGCACCGGCTACACCGGCGAGGACGGGGTTGAGTTGCTGCTCCGCCCCGACGACGCGCCAAGCGTGTGGGACGCGATCACGCAGGCCGGCGCGACGCCGGTCGGCCTCGGCGCGCGGGACACGCTGCGCCTCGAGGTGTGCTTCCACCTGTACGGCAACGACATGGACGAGGGCCGGAACCCGATTGAGGCCGGCCTCGGGTGGTGCTGCAAGGAGCAGACCGGCTTCATCGGCTCCGAGGCCGTGGCCAAAGCCCGCAAGGAGGGCACCGCGGAAAAGCTCGTGCCATTCGCGATCGAGGGGCAGGGGATTCCGCGCCAGGGCAACTCCGTCGTCGGCGGTGGCGAGGTCACGAGCGGCACGTTCTCGCCGTGTCTGGAGCGCGGGATCGGGATGGCGTACGTTTCCAGCGCGCGTGCCGACGAGGGCACGCAGATCGAGATCGACGTGCGCGGCCGGGTGCGTCCGGCCGTGATCATGCGCAGGCCTCTCTACAGAAAGGAAGCGTGACTGACGACATGGCCGACCCGAGCTATCCGGAAGATCTGAAGTACTTCGCCGAGCACGACTGGGCTCGGATCGACGGAGACAGCGCCACCTTCGGGATCACCTGGTACGCCCAGGACGCCCTCGGCGAGGTCGTGTTCTTCGACGCGCCGAAAGTCGGCGCCGAGGTGAGCAAGGGCCAGCCGTACACCGAGGTCGAGTCGGTGAAGGCGGTCTCCGACGTGTTCGCGCCGCTGTCGGGCAAAGTCACTGAGATCAATGAGTCGCTGGCTGACAAGCCAGAGACGATCAACGAGGACCCCTACGGGGAAGGCTGGCTCGTCAAGGTGAAGCTGTCCGACCCGTCCGAGGTCGATGCGCTGATGGACTCCTCCGAATACCAGGCGACCCTCGACTAAATGACCCGTTACACCTCAGTCACCGACGCCGATCTGAGCGAAATGCTCGGCGCGATCGGCGTCGGCTCGATCGAGGACCTGTTCGCCGACATCCCCGCCGGCCTGCGGCTGGGCCGACCGCTGTCGCTGGGCGAGGGCTTGTCCGAACAGGAGGTGTTCGAGGAGCTGCGCGCGCTCGCCGCCCGAAGCACCTCGGCCGAGGACGAGGTGTCATTCCTCGGCGCGGGCATGTACGACCACTACGCGCCGGCGCTGATCGACTCGATCATCCTGCGCTCGGAGTTCCTCACCCCGTACACGCCCTACCAGCCGGAGATCTCCCAGGGCGGCCTGCAGGCGATGTTCGAATACCAGACGGCGATCTCCGAGCTCACCGGTTTGCCGGTGTCGAACGCGTCGGTGTACGAGGGACCGAGTGCCGTGGCGGCCGCGGGCTACGTGGCCAAGAACACGAATAACCGAAAGCGCTTCGTGATCTCCCGAGGCGTCCATCCCCACTCCCGCGAGTGCCTGCGCACGCTCGCGCACGCCTGGGAGATGGAGGTCGTCGAGGCTCCGCTCGATAACGGGGTCACCGCGCTGGAAAGCCTCGGCGACGACGTCAGCGCGGTGATCGTCCAGCAGCCGAACTTCCTCGGAGCGGTCGAGGACCTGACCGCCCTCGCCGACACAGCAAAACAGGCCGGCGCGCTCACAATCGCAGCGTGTGACCCACTCCCGCTCGCGCTGCTCAAGACGCCCGCCGAGTGCGGCGTCGACATCGCGGTCGGCGAGGGCCAGACGCTCGGCAACCGCCTCGACTTCGGCGGCCCGTCATTCGGGTTCTTCGCCGCCACCGAGGCGCTGATGCGCCGGATGCCCGGCCGGATCGCGGGCGAGACGAAGGACCTCGACGGCAAGCGCGGGTTCGTGCTGACGCTCCAGACGCGCGAGCAGCACATCCGGCGCGAGAAGGCGACCTCGAACATCTGCACGGCGCAGGCGCTGAACGCGCTCGCCGGCGTGATCTACCTGAGCTGGCTCGGGCGGCAGGGGATCGTCGAGCTGGTCGAGCTGATGCTCCAGCGGACCGCGTACGCGCGCGACCGCCTCAACGCGATCGATGGCGTGACGCAAATCCACGACCGCGCTGTGGTTCGCGAGTTCGCGATCAACCTCGACGCGCCCGTCCAGCGGGTCATCGCCCGCTGCCAGGAGCAGGGGATCAACCCGGGCTACGCGCTCGGACGCGACTACCCCGAGTACGACAACGGGCTCCTGGTCGCGATCACCGAGCGGCGCACACGCGCCGATATCGATCGTCTGGCCGACGCGCTCAACGCCGCGATCGCGGCGGAACGCACGGCCGGGGCGCCAAAGACACGAGCATGATCCGCGAAGCCGACGACACCCTCACGATCTTCGAGCGCTCGAAGGACGGCCGCAGGGCGTTCACCGCCCCGAAGCTCGACGTGCCCGAGCGGCCGCTCGACGAGCTGCTCCCGGCGGACACCAGGCGCGCCGAGCCGCCCCGCCTGCCTGAGGTCGCCGAGCCCGAGATCGTGCGCCACTACAACCGCCTGTCCAAGCGGAACTTCGACCTCGACACCGGCTTCTACCCGCTCGGCTCGTGCACGATGAAGCACAACCCCAAGCTGCACGAGCGGGTCGCCGGGTTGCCGGGCCACGCGCGGCTTCACCCGCTCCAGGATCCGCGCTACGCGCAAGGCGCGCTCGAGCTCATGTGGCGCCTCCAGGACGCGCTCGGCGAGATCGCCGGCCTCCCACACGTCTCGCTCCAACCGAGCGCCGGGTCGCAGGGCGAGCTTGCCGGCGTGCTGCTCACGCGAGCGCTCCACGAGGACCGCGGCGAGCACCGGACCAAGGTGCTGACGCCCGACACCGCGCACGGCACGAACCCGGCGACGGTGACGATGGCCGGTTACGAGGTGGTCAAGGTCGGCATCGACTCCAGCGGCAACGTCGACCTCGACGACCTGCGCTCGAAGGCCGACGAGGACGTCGCGTGCCTGATGCTCACCAATCCCTCGACGCTCGGGTTGTTCGAGACGGGGATCGAGGAGATCGAGCGGATCGTGCACGGGGTCGGGGCGACGCTCTATTACGACGGCGCGAACCTCAACGCGATCATGGGGATCAGCCGCCCGGGCGACATGGGCTTCGACATCGTCCACTTCAACCTGCACAAGTCGTTCACGCAGCCCCACGGCGGCGGCGGTCCCGGCGCCGGTCCGGTGGCGGTGTCCGAGCGGATCGAGCCGTACCTGCCGCGGCCGCAGGTCGTCCGCCGCGAATCGACCACCAACGGAGCCAACGCGTTCTACGACCTCGACTACGACCGCCCGAAGTCGATCGGGCGCCTGCGCGGGTTCCAGGGCAACTACGGGGTGTTCGTGCGCTCGTACGCTTACATCCGGTCGCTGGGCGCGCCCGGGTTGCGCGAGGCCTCGGAGACCGCGGTGCTCAACGCCAACTACCTCGTTGCCAAACTGCGACAAGCGGGTGTCGCCGAATACCTGCCGGTCGCCTACGACCGGCTGTGCATGCACGAGTTCGTGCTCTCGGGCGAGCCGATGCGCCGCGATCTGCAGATCAAGACGCTCGACCTGGCCAAACGGCTGCTCGACCACGGCGTGCATCCGCCGACGGTGTACTTCCCGCTCGTGGTCGAGGAGGCGTTGATGGTCGAGCCGACCGAGACCGAGACGAAGGAGACGCTCGACCACTTCGCCGAGATCGTGGCCGACATCCTCAGAGAGGCCGGCGAGGACCCCGAGATCGCGCGGGCCGCGCCGTACACCACGCCCGTGAGGCGCCTGGACGAGGCGGCCGCCGCCCGGCGCCCGATCGTCCGCCAGGCGATGGCCGGGAACTAGCCGCACCACATGCGTTTCATCATCTTCGGCGCGGGCGCGATCGGCGGTGTCGTCGGCGCGAACCTGCACCAGGCCGGCTACGACGTCGCGCTGATCGCCCGAGGCGCTCACTACGACGCGATCCGCGACCACGGCCTGAAGCTCGAGACGCCGCGCCGGAGCGCGGTGCTCGAGATCCCGGTGGCGGACTCACCGTCCGCGCTCGAGTTCGTGGGCGAGGAGGTCGTCATGGTGTCGACCAAGAGCCAGGACACGGCAGGCGCGCTCGAGGCGCTGCGCGCTGCCGCGCCGGCGAGTACGCCGGTGGTGTGCCTCCAGAACGCGGTCGAGAACGAGCGGCTCGCGCTGCGGCTGTTTGCGAACGTATACGGCGCGGTCGTGATGTCGCCGACCGCGCACCTCGAGCCGGGGATCGTCCAGTCCTACGGGACCCAGGGTACGGGCGTGATCGACGTCGGCTGCTACCCGGAGGGCCTCGACGCGCTGTGCGAGGAGATCGTGCAGGCGCTCGGCGGGTCCGACTTCAGCTCGGTCGCGCGCCCGGACATCATGCGCTTCAAGTACGCGAAGCTGCTCGGGAACCTGGCCAACGCCGTCGACGCGATCTGCGAGCCGGGGCCAGCCGCCGGCGAGCTGATCGAGCTGGCTAAGGAGGAGGGCCGCGCCGCGCTGAACGCCGCGGGCATCGAGTTCGTCGCCGAAACCGTCAACGAGGTCGAGGACCGCTGGGAGCGGCTCGACGTGCAGCCGATCGCCGGCCGCGAGCGCGCCGGCTCCTCGACCCGCCAGAGCATCGCCCGGGGGATGCCGACGGTGGAGACCGACTACCTGAACGGCGAGATCGCGCTGCTCGGTCGCCTGCACCGGGTGGCGACCCCGGTGAACGACGCCCTGTGCGAGCTGTCGGCGCGCCACGTGCGCGAGCGGCGCGCTCCTCAGACGCTGCCCGCCGGCGAGGTGCTGGGGCTCGCCCGGTCCGGACAGTACGCGGATGGACCAGTTCGTCGCTGACGCCGCCGCCGAGATCGCCGCGCGGGCAACGCGCGAGCTGGAGGCGCTCGTGGCCGTGTCCTCGCCCTCGGGCGACGTCGAGGGAGCCGAGGAGGCGATCGCACTGTGCGCCGCGTTCCTCCCGCCGCAGGCCGAGATCGAGCGGGTCCCGTGCTCGACGCCTGGGAGCGCCGATGACATGGTGGCGCGGATCGCCGGCCAGGGATCGGGGCGGCTGCTGCTGCTCGGCCACGTCGACACCGTAATCGAGCACGCGTCGCACGCGCCGCTGCGGCGCGACGGCGACCGGCTGTACGGCCCCGGCACCGTCGACATGAAGGGTGGCGACGTGCTCGCGCTGGGGGTCGCGCGCGCGCTCGCACCGCGCCCCGAGCTGTTCGCCGAGGTGACCGTGCTGCTCGTCACCGACGAGGAGTGGCGCCGGCACGAGTTCGGGCACATCGAGCGGTTCTCCGGCTACGACGCCTGCCTGTGCTTCGAGGGCGGGCAGCTGACCCCCGAGGGCGACGAGGCGGTGGTCGTGCGCCGCAAGGCGGCCGGGACCATGCGGGTGGTCGCGACCGGTCGCGCATCGCATTCCGGCAGCGCACCCGACCGGGGACGTAATGCGCTGCTGGCGCTCGCCGCGACCGCCATCGACCTCGCCAAGCATCACGACCCGGGTGGCGCCGAGCGGCTCAGCGTGGTCCCGACCGTGATGCGGTCGGGCGACGCCTTCAACGTCGTGCCCGCCGACGGTGAGTTGCTGTTCGACATGCGGGCCGACCGGAGCGAGGCGTTCGACGCGGTGTGCGCGGCGGTGCCCGACGAGCTCGACGACGTCGCCCTCGAGACCAAGATGCTGCGGATCTGGCCCGGGATGGACTCGCGCGAGGCGACGCGCGGCTTGCTCGAGCGTGCCGGCGCGAGGCTCGAGCGCCCGATCATCGGCGCTCCCCGGGGCGGCGCGAGCGACGCCAGCCATTTCGCGCCTCACATCCCCCTGACCGTCGACGGGCTCGGACCCCGTGGCGGCGGCGCCCACACCCCCGAGGAGTTCGTCCACGCGCCCTCTTTGCGTTCGCGCGCGGAGGTGGCGCTGGCGGTTGCGGTCGCCGTGCTTGATTCTTAGCGAGCGCTTCACCGGATCTGCGAGCCACCTGCGATCCTTAAGCGCGTGAGCACCACGGTTCCAGGCCCACCGACAGCGCCCCGAGCGTCTCGCCCGCCTCGCGCACGCACAGGTCAGACGCAGCTCGAAGGGCTCGCGGTGCTGGCCGGGGTCGTGGTGCTGATGTGGTTCATCGAGCTCATCAACACGCTCGACTCGAATCACCTGGACAGCGACGGAATCCTGCCGCGGAGCATCGATCACATCTGGGGCATCTTCACTGCGCCGTTCATCCACGCGAGCTGGCAGCACCTGATCGCGAACACGGTCCCGTTCGTGTTCATGGGCGTGATCATCGCGTTCCAGGGGGCCAAGCGGTTCGCGCTGGTGACGCTGATCGTGATCGTCGTCGGCGGGATCGGGACGTGGCTGGTCTCTCCGGCCCACACCTCGAGCGGGTATCCGGTCTACACGATCGGCGCCAGCGGCGTCGTGTTCGGATACGCCACCTACCTGTTCACGCGAGGGTTCTTCAACCGAAACATCCTCGAGCTCCTGATCGGCCTGGTCGTCGGCGTGGTCTGGGGCGGCGCGCTGTACTCGAGCGTCGTACCGCACACCGGGATCTCCTGGCAGGGGCACGTGTGCGGGGCCATCGGCGGGGTGGTGGCCGCGTACATGCTGCGGAACGAACGTCCCCCGAAGCCGGCCCGGACCACCCCGCAGACGCCGCTCGACAAGCTGCTCGCCGACAGCTAGCCGCGTCGCGCCCGCTCCGGGTAGCCTGAGACGGCGATGCGGATCTTCTCGGGCATCCAGCCGACCGGACGCAAGCACCTCGGCAACTACATCGGCGCGATCGAGCAATGGGTCGCCGGCCAGGATCGCGGCGAGGCGATCTACTGCCTCGTCGACCTGCACGCGATCACGGTCCCGTACGAGCCCGCGGCGCTGCGCGAGGCGGTCTACGACACCGCGGCGATGCTGCTCGCGGCCGGCCTGCACCCGGAGCGGTGCATCTTCTTCCGCCAAGGCGACGTCCAGGAGCACTCAGAGCTGTGCTGGCTGCTCTCGAGCGTGACCTCGTTCGGCGAGCTCAACCGGATGACCCAGTTCAAGGACAAGGCGGGCGCCCAGCGCGACCTCGTGTCCGGCGGGCTGTTCTTCTACCCGGTGCTCCAGGCCGCCGATGTGCTCGCCTACCGGGCGAACGAGGTGCCGGTGGGGGAGGACCAGCGCCAGCACGTCGAGTTGATGCGCGACGTCGCCGAGCGGTTCAACGGTCGCTTCGGGGAGACGCTGGTCGTGCCCGAGCTTCGACTGCCCGCGGTCGGCGCCCGGATCATGGACCTCCAGGTGCCCGACAAGAAGATGTCGACGACCGGCGGCAGCCCTCAGGGGACCGTGCTCGTGCTCGACGAGCCCGACGCGATCCTGAAGAAATTCCGCTCCGCCGTGACCGACTCCGGGAGCGACGTCGTCCGGGCCCCCGACAAGGCCGGGATCACCAACCTGATCGAGATCCTCGCGGCGGTTCGCGGTACCCCGCCCGAGGAGATCGAACAGACGTTCGACGGATCGGGCTACGGGGCGTTCAAGCAGGCCGTCGGCGAGGCCGTCGTCGAATACCTGGCGCCCGTTCGCGAGCGCTACCAGGAGCTCCGCGCCGACGAGCCGGCGCTCGAGCGGATTCTCGGCGACGGCGCCGGGAAGGCGCACGCGATCGCCGCCGACACGCTCCTCGACGTCCGCCAGGCCATGGGCGTCGGACCGGTCCGCCCCCGCCGCTAGCCTGCCAGAGCGATGCGGATCGCCGACCTCGAGCTGGACCTAGACGTCTTCGCCGGTCCATTCGACCTGCTGCTGACGCTGATCCTGCGCGAGGAGATCGACCTGCTCGAGGTCGATCTGGCCGATGTCGTGATCGCGTACATCGACCATCTCGAGAGCCGCGGCGAGCTCGAGCTCGAGGCCGCCACCGAGTTCCTGGTGCTGATCGCGGCGCTGCTCGAGCTGAAATCGCGGCTGCTGCTGCCCGGCGAGGATATGCAGGAGCTGATCGAGCTCGATCCGGGCGAGGCCGCCGAAGAGCTGCTCGCGCGGCTGCTCGACGCGCACCGCTACCGTGCCGCGTCGTCGGAGTTGCGCGAACGCCTCACCGCCCAGGAGGGGCATCGGTTCCGTTCGGCGCCGCTGCCGCCGTCGCTGCGGCGCGCGTCGATGACCGAGGCCACCGCGGTCTACGACCCGGCGACGCTGGCGGCGGCGCTCGGCGGCCTGCTCGAGATCCCCGAGCCGGTCAACGTGAGCCACATGGTCGGATCGCGCGTGACCGTGGCCGAGCGGCTTGCGCACCTGCGCACGATGCTGCGGCGCGGGAGCTTCTCGTTCGACGAGGCGGTCGCCCAGGCCGATCGGGTGACGATCGCGGTCACGCTGTACGCGGTGCTCGAGCTCCACAAGCAGGGCGAGCTCACCTGGACCCAGGACGAGCCGTTCGGCGACATCACGATCGCCGCGAACGGCGCCCACCACGGAAGGGCGGCGATCCGGCCCGCGGAGCGGCTGACCGCGTGAGCCTCGGGCTCGAGAGCACGATCGAGGCGCTCTTGTTCCTCAGCCCGGACCCGGTCGAGGCCGACGCGCTCGCCGACGCCACCGGCGCCGAGCTGCACGAGGTCGTCTCGGGGCTCGAGCGGCTCCGCGAGCATTACGAGTTCGAGCGGCGCGGACTCGTGCTGCGGGAGCTCGCCGGCGGCTGGGCGCTATCGACGCACCCCGCCGCCGAACCCGCCGCGCGCCGGCTGCTGGCCAAGCCGCGCACCCCGGCGCTCACGCCCGCCCAGGCAGAGACGCTCGCGATCGTCGCGTACCTGCAGCCCGTGTCCCGGCCCGAGATCGCCCGGATCAGGGGCGTCAACGCCGAGTCGGCCGCGTCGACGCTGCTCGAGCGCGGGCTCGTCGAGGAGTCCGGCCGTTCGCAGTTCGGGGCGGTCCTGTACCGGACCACCGATCTGTTCCTGAAGCTCTTCGGGCTCACCGCGCTCGACGAGCTGCCGGGCATCGAGGCGTTCGATCCGTCGCCCGAGCTCGAGGCCGAGCTGCGTGAGCGGCTGCTCCAGGCCGGCGAGGCCCGCGCGGCGAGCTGAACATCTGGCGCACCGGCGGCGGCGAGACTCTTGCCTGCACCCGGGCGAGACGCTTGCGTACACCCTCGGATTACTAAAGCGGCGCTTATAGGGTGCTCACTGAGGTGGGAAGCGGATCGTCCAATACGCCGACGGCGCGAGCGCGTCTTCGCACGGTGCTGCTAGCAGGGTCGCTGTGCGCGGTGTGGCTCGTGTTCGCGGCGACCGCGACGCCAGCGCTGGCACGCGGACATGGGTTGAGGTACTCGGTCACCTTCGTTGCCCGCTCGTGTCCGGCGTACACCGACATCTACGCCAACCGGGCGCGCAACGACATCGTCGAAAGCCTGATGGACCTGGGGCCCGACACCCAGTACGACGACAGCGGCATCCTGATCAATCCGGCCTATGAGGGCCTGCCTCCCCAGGACGCCTGCCAGCCGCTCCCGGGCTGGGAGTTCGCGCTCGGCACGGACTACGAGAGCCGCGCCGTGACCGGGGTGTGGGGCTCGTTGTCGAAGGTCACCGGCGCCTACGACAATTCGATCGTCACGAAGCTCGCCACGCCGCTTCTGAATCAGAACGGCCGGCCGGTCCCGGGCGCGTTCCTCGCCGGCGCCGTCACCGTCTATCTGAACCACGATCAGATCGAACAAGCCGGCGAGCCGGATCGGTTGTGGGCGCAGGGAGGCATTCCGACCGACCCCGTGCTCGCGAACAAGTTCTTCATCACCGCCCCCGGGGATCCTGAGTACGCGTTCGGAACGCTGCGCTGCGCGACCGACAACCTAAACGGAGACAACGTCGAGTTCATCTACTTCCCCGAGGGCGTCAACCACGTCTTCTGCTACGGCTACTACGTCAAGCCGCCGCCGACGAGCGGAACCATCACGATCAAGAAGGACGTTGTCGGTGCTCCCGCCGGGACCAATCCGGCCTTCCCGTTCAACGGCAATCTCTCGTTCGACCCAAGTGGGTTCCAGCTCACAGACGGTCAATCGCTCGACTTCTACCGCGCGGCTGGGGGCGACTGGACCGTGACCGAGGGCGCGGTCGACAACTATCGCCTCACATCCCTCGTCTGCCTGAGCGCGACCGGCGCGAGCACGGCCACTTACAGCGGAGCAACGGCGACGGTTCACCTGGCGGCGCTCGACCACGTCACCTGCACCTACACCAACACGTACACGCCTCCACCGGGCGGTCTCACCATCAGCAAGATCACGCGCGGCGGGGTGGGGACTTTCTCCTACTCGGTGACGCCCGCGTCAGGCGGCACGGTGCAGCACGCCAAGGCGACGACCACAACCCCGGGCGTTCCGGTCAGCGCGGTTCCGTCGCTGGGTGCCCTTGCGCCCGGTACATACCAGGTTCAGGAGCGTCCACCGAGCAACTCGGGCGGGACGTGGACCCTGCGGAGCGTGAACTGCAACGGCGTTGGTCGATCCGCCAACGGGCCGGTGACGGTGACGATCGCGAGCGGCGCGCAGGTGACCTGCCTGTTCACGAACGCGTTCACACCGCGAGGCTCGATCTCGCTCGCCAAGCTGACCGTTGGCGGCACCGGATCGGCGAGCTTCCAGGTTGAGCCGACGTTCGGAGAGCCTGCGACATACCTACAGACGGCGACCACGACGAGCGAGGGGGTGGCGGCCGACGCCGTCCCGGACACACCGGCGGACGCCACGGACACGCTCGACCTCGGCACCTACCGGATAACCGAGCAGCCGCCCCTGGTCACACACGCCGGCGATTGGACGCTGGTCCAGGTCGAGTGCAACGGCGAGTTGATGCCGTTCGAACAGGGCAGCACCGAAGTGACGCTGACCCGCGCGCAGCCGGCCGAGCGCTGCGTCTTCAGCGACTCGCTGTCGGCGACGCCGGCGCCCGAGCCGGGCCCGGAGCCACCCAAGCCGCTCCCGCCCGAGCCGCCGGTCCCACCGCTTCCAGACCCCGATCAGCCCAGCTCGCCCTGGAGCGATATTTCCGTCACGAAGACGGCCTCGCCGCCGGTCGTGATGCTCGGAGGCGTCGTCACGTACGACATCACGGTGAAGAACCACGGCGCCGATGACTCGGCAGATGTCATCCTCGGCGACGCGCCGTCCGCCGGCGCGGCGGTCGTGTCGGTCGAGACAGAGATCGGGAAGTGCAAGATGACCCTCCCGGTGACCTGTTACCTCGGCACGCTCAAACCGGGGCAGAGCGTCCACGTAACGGTTCGGTTGCGACTGACCCGGGAGTCGCGCGGCTTCAAGAACCGCGCGGTCGTGGGCACCGACACCTACGACCCGAACCTAAGCAACAACGTCGCCCACGCGACCGTCGCGGTCGTCGCCCCGCCGCCCCCGGTCGGGTTCGGCTGAGCCGACCGCCGCAAGGGGCGAGCGAGCCGCCAGCTGACCGCAGGCGGCGTCGATGTCGCGGCCGCGAGTGAGGCGAACGGTGGCGTCGACGCCGCGCCGCTCGAGCTCGTCGCGGAATGCCGCAATCGCCTTGGGGCTCGAACCGGTGTACCCGGAGTCGGTCGGGTTGTACGGGATCAGGTTGACCTTGAACATCCTTGGGTCGAGCACGGTCGCCAGCTGCGCCGCCTGCGCGAACGAGTCGTTGACGCCCGCGAGCATCACATATTCGACGAACACCTTGCGTCGCTTGCGTTCGTAGTACGCCTCGCACGCGGCGATCACGTCGAGGAGCGGGTAGCGCTCGTTGACCGGCATCAACTCGGTGCGGAGCGCTTCGTCGGCCGCGTGGAGCGAGAGCGCGAGGCGGATCGGCATCGGGGCGACGGCCAAACGCTCGATTCCCGGGATCCACCCGATCGTCGAGATCGCGGTGCGGCGGTGCCCGATCCCGATGTCGGGGAGGCGCTCGCACGCTGCGAGCACGTTGTCGAGGTTCATCATCGGCTCGCCCATGCCCATGAATACCGCGTGGTCGACCTCGCCCGCCCGCCGGAAGTGGAGCGCCTGGTCGAGGATCTCCGACGCCGTCAGGTTGCGCCCGAACCTCATCTGTCCGGTGGCGCAGAACGCGCAGGTGAGCGGGCACCCGGACTGCGAGGACAGGCAGATCGACCGCCGGCCGTCCCGGTAGCGCATCAGCACGGCCTCGACGGGGCGCCCGTCGGCGGTGGAGAACAGCGCCTTGACCGTCCCATCGGCGGCGTGGGCCTCGCGCTCGACCGACAGGCTGCTGAACGGCACTGCCTCAGTGAGCGTTTCGCGCAGGGTGAGCGGGAGATCGGACATGTCGGAGAAGCCGCTGGCGCCGCGCGCCGCCCATCGCCACACCTGGACTGAGCGGTAGCGGGGCTCCCCGAGTTCGGTCAGCTTGCTATCGAGAAGCCGAAGATCCACGCTGACTATGGTGACAGCCGACCCATGCGGCTCGCCAAGTACCTAGCCACCGCCGGTGTCGCCTCGCGGCGCGCGTCCGAGCCCGTGATCAGAGCGGGGCGCGTGACGTTGAACGGCGAAACCGTGACCGACCCGGCGCGCGATGTCGGCCCGGAGGATGCGGTGGCGGTGGACGGCAAGCCGGTCGCCCACGGCCACATCGAGCGCGTCGTCTACGCGCTGAACAAACCGGCGGGCGTCGTCTCGACCGCGCGCGATCCGCAGGGGCGTCCGACCGTCGTCACGATGGTGCCGCAGACCGAGCGCTTGTATCCGGTGGGCCGGCTCGACATCGACACCACCGGGCTGATCCTGCTCACTAACGAGGGCGATCTCGCGCACCGACTGACCCACCCCAGCTTCGAGGTCGAGAAGACCTATCGCGCGGTCGTCTCCGGGCCGCCAGTGCGCGAGCCCGAGCTGCGCGCGCTCCGCGACGGCATCGACCTCGACGACGGGCGGACCGCGCCGGCCAAGGTCCGCCGCGTGGCGGCCGACACGATCGAGATTACGATCCACGAGGGCCGCAAGCGCCAGGTCAAGCGCATGTGCGAGGCCGTCGGGCATCCGGTGAAGCGGCTCGAGCGCGTGGCGTTCGGCCCGTTGGCGCTCGGGGAGCTGCCCCGCGGGCGGTGGCGCAAGCTGAGTCCGGCCGAGGTCGACGAGCTGACGGAGTTCGTTCGGCGGCCGGGAGTAGCGAAGACGCGCGCTACCTCTGAAGGATCAGCTCGTCGTTGACGAGGTGCGTCGCCGTCAGCACCCGGGATACCTCCGCCGGCGTCACCCGCACCGGTCGAGAAGCCACCATGCGGATGACGGTGAACTGGAGGACACGCCGCTCCGACACCGGGCGGAAGCCGGCGATCGGATACGACGATTGCGTCCGCGACGGCCACAGGTTGCACGCCGAACCCCACCAGCAGAAGCCGGCGCTCGCCGGCGAGGTGAACGACACAACGTCGAACTCGCGGACCCGCATCGGCTGACCGCTCCGCCAGAACTTCAAGCCCGGCATGTACAGCGACAGCGGCAACAGGTCGCGATAGTGCTGCACGAGGATCGCGCGGCCGCCCGGGGGCGCGTGCGTGCCGAGCGCCCGCTCCACCACGCGCCAGTCGGGCCGCTCGTAGTTGCGATCGAAGGCAACGCCGAGCGCGGTCGTCACACCCATGACGCACAGGACGATCGCGCCGACCGCCCCCAGGAACCGCGGGCGCGGCACCGACAGCCCGCCGGCGACGAGCAGCGCGCAGGCCGTCCAGATCGCCAGCATGTTGCGCGTCAACAGGTCGTCGAAGCCAACCGCGACCAGGATCAGGCTGAGCACGAACCCGGCCAGCGCGAGCCCACCGGCGAGCAGCGCCCCGCGCCGCGCCTCGGCCGACGACCGGGTCAGGAGCAGAACCAACGACAGAACGACGATCGCGATCGCCAGCGCCTCGAACACGCCGTGCGCGGGTCCCTCGAACCCGCTCGAGAACTGGGGCACGATCTGGCCGAGCCGTCGCCAGAACGGCGCGTTCGAGATCCAATTGCCGCGGCCGGTGCCGTGCTGGCTGATTGCCAGCGGGATCAGGCCGAGGCCACACAGGCCGACGACGGCGAACGCGATCTGTACCGGCCGGCGCGTACGGTGAATCCAGAGCAGCCAAACCGCCTCGGGCGCGACCGCCAGCACCGCGTAGTAATGCGTCGCGAGCGCGAGTGCGGAGGCGACGACCCAGAAGGTCAAGGCCCGCGGCGTCGGGTCGGCGCGCGAGTAGGCGAACGCGAGCAGCGACAGGCCCGAGAGCAGCGCGAGCATCTCGTACGAGCGCGCCTCCTGCGAATACCAGATCAGCAAAGGGCTACAGGCGGCGAACGCGGCCGCGATCACGCCCGCGCGCCGCGAAATCAGCTTCGCTCCCCCGGAGTACACGACCGGCACCAGAACCACTCCGCACACCGCCGACAGCGATCGCAACCCGGTCTCGGAATAGCCGAACACGCGCGCCCACACCCACGCCACGCAGTAGTAGAGCGGGGGAGTGGACTCTGTCTGCGGGATCAGCCCGAGCATCTTGCCCGGAGAGAAATGCACGAGCAGCGCGGTGTTGCCCTCGTCGAACCAGAACCCCTGATGACCGAGCCGGTAGAAGCGCAGGACTGCGGCGAGCAGCGTCAGTGCGGCTACCGCGAGCACCGCCGGGTCGGCGAACAGCGTGCGAGTCCGCGAGGCGTGCGTGCGCGCCGCGGGGCGGCGAAGGTCCGGTGCCGCCGTGCCGACGCTCACGCGCGGGATGTTAGGGTCAGTTGCAGCCGCGGTCCCGTACGGTGAGCGCTTAACAAGATTTCAACCCGCTGACAGGGCAGGCGGCTCACCCACCGGGCAACATTCCTTAAAGCGATGCGACACGAGTCAGGCCACGTTGACGGCACGCCGGTGCTTGCTTCGAGCACGGCATCCCAACCGGCGCTCGCGCCGAGCGGTGCCGGCGCCGCCTCCGCGAGCGTCGACGGCGCGGTAACGCTGCCCGGCATCGGCCGGCTGCCGAAGGCGCCGGCGCTCCGGATCCCGCGTGCACTGGAGGAGGCCAGGGCGGGGAAGATCGCGCTGGCCACGATCGTCGGCGGGATCTTCCTGATGGTGCTCTACTCGACCCACGGCCCGACGATCCTGGTGCCGCGCTCGAGTGTGATCTTCGCGCCGTGGGAAGCGGGGCCATTGCGGTTCGTGCTCAGCGGCGTCCACGTTGGAACGGCCGTCACCAACTACTCGTTGAGCGCGCTCATCCTGGCACTGCTCGGGGCGTACGCCGTCGCGCTGTTGGCGCTGCGGACACTGACGACGCGGATGATCGTGAGCACGATCGTCGCCGCGAACCTGCTCCTGATGCTGGCACCGCCGTTCCAGCTGACCGACATGGGCAACTACCTCGGGTACGCGCGGCTCGGCGGCCTGCACGGGCTGAACCCGTACACGCACGTGATCGGGCAGGAGATGCACGACCCGATCTACCACTTCGCGACCTGGAACAACCTACACAGCCCGTACGGGGAGCTGTTCACCGCGCTCAGCTATCCGCTGGCGTTCCTGCCCATCCCTGTCGCGTACTGGATAGTCAAGGTCGTCACGGTCCTGCTGAGCCTCACGTTCATCGGGATCGTGTGGTGGTGCGCGAAGCGTCTCGGCCGCGACCCACGCTACGCCGCGGTGCTCGTCGGGCTCAACCCGATTTACCTCGTGTACGCGGTGGGCGGGTTCCACAACGACTTCTTCATGCTCGTTCCGCTGACGGCGTCGATTGCGTTCCTGCTCGCGCGCCGCGACAAGTCGGCGGGCGCGATGTTGGTGATCGCGGTCGCGGTCAAGTTCAGCGCGGTGCTGCTGCTGCCGTTCCTGCTCGTCGCGGCGCGCCCGACCCGGCGCCGGCTCCAGGTGATCTACGGATGCCTGATCGCGGGAATACCGCTGCTCGTCATGAGCCTGCTGCTGTTCGGGCTCTCGATCCCCAACCTGTCTCAACAGGGGAGCCTGCTGACGCCGTTCAGCTTCCCCAACCTGTTCGGCTACTTCCTCGGCGTGGGCGGCGGCACCTCGGGCATCCTGCGCCTTGCTGACCTGGCGCTGGTCGTAGCGGTTCTGCTGCTGCTTCGCCGGCGGGGAGACTGGCTCTCGCGTGCGGGCTGGGCGACGTTCGCCCTGATCGCGAGTCTCGGCTGGGTGATGCCCTGGTACGTGATCTGGCTGCTGCCGCTGGCGGCGCTCGGGTCGAGCGTGCGCTTGCGGCGCGTCGCACTGGGGTTGACCGTGTTCCTGGTGCTGGTGTTCCTGCCCTCGTCGGGGAAGCTCTGGAGTCTGATCGACTTCAACCCGCTGAGCGGCTCGGCCGGCCAGGCCTCCTCGACGCTCCAGGCGAAGCTATCGTCGTATTCCCCACAGGCGTGGCAGGCGCTTCAGGCCCAGCCGTAGCTGCGGCGACGCCGACCGACCCCGCAACCGTATGAGGCCTCGCCGCTGACGGCGGCGATATGGTAAGTACGTTCATACCGCGGGTTGGCCGGCCCGCGGGTGCCGTGGCTTCATTTGGCCGGAACGCCCCAGCGTCGCGTCCGGCGTGAGCCGAGTCCCCAATCCGTCGCCGGGTTTATGCCGTGATTATTAGCATCGTGTTAGCGTCGCGCGCCAATGCGTTTTGAAATCGAGTTGGTCGACGGTGGCCGAGGCGGTCCGGCGCCCGACCTACCCCCGGTTCGGATCTCCCCACCTCGCCGTCGCCGCCTCGACCGCTTCGAGTGGTCGGTGCTGCTCGCGTTCGCGGCCGTTTCGATGTGGGTCGTGGCGCTTGACGTGTGGCGGGTCGTGTTCGATGGCCGCGTCTGGACCGGCACCGACGGCGTCTACATCGTCGACCAGATGCAGTACCTGGCCTGGATCAAGGACGCCTCCAAGCACGTCCTGGCGTCCAACCTGTTCGTGCTGCGCGACACGCCGGCGGACTACTTCAATCCGGCTGTAGTCGTGTCCGGCGGGCTCACTGCGCTCGGGATGGCGCCGTGGCTGTCGCTCCTGCTGTGGAAGCCGGTCGCGGTGATCGGGTTCTTTTTCGCCGTGCGGGGGTTCGCCTACCGGCTGCTGATCGGCGTGTGGCCGCGGCGGGCGGCGCTCGTGCTGGCTCTGTTCTTCGGCTCGTTCACCAACGTGTATGGGAGCTTCAGCGTTCTCGGCGACCTGTTCCCCGGCTTCCTGACATGGGGCTATGTGTTCGGCGTCATGGCGTTGGCGGCGATGGTGTGGGCGCTGGTCGCGCACCACGACTCCCGGCTGAACGCACGCCGCATCTGGCTGGCGGGACTACTCGGCGGGCTGGCGAGCCTGCTCCACCCGTGGAACGGCGAGCTGCTGATCGGAGTGGTGCTCACGGCCGAGGCTGTGCTCGCGTTCGGCCGCCGGTACGAACGCGCCCACGTCAAGCTGACGATCGCCACGGTCGTCGGCACGGGGATCCCGCTGCTGTATTACGCGATCCTCGACAAGACCGACATCAGCTGGAAGCTCGCCCAGGTGGCGAGCAAGCACGCGTTCTCGTTCTGGTCGATCACGATCGCGATCGTTCCTCTGCTGGTTCCCGCGGCCATCGCGTACACCAGGCGCCCGACGACGTTCCTGGCCGCGGCGACGCGAACCTGGCCGGTGGCGGCGTACGCGATCTTCGTGCTGTCCGGGACGAGCCTCGGCGCGACGCCGCTGCATTCGTTCCAGGGCATCACGATCCCGCTGGCGGTGCTCGCCGTCGAGGGGCTCCAGATCATCGGCTGGCAACGGCTCCAGCGCCCGGTGCTGGCCGGCGCGGTCCTGGTCGCGCTGTTCACGATCCCGACCACGTTCGAGGAGCTGAAGATCGCGCACGGCCTGGCGGCGCCGACGGCGAATAACGCGAACTTCATCACGAGCGATGAGCGCAACGCGCTCGATTACCTGGCGCAACTCAAGCAGCCGGGGAGCGTGATGACGCGCAGCTATCTTGGCGCCGCCGTGCCCGGTAAAACTGGAAGGCGCACGTACGTCGGTGATTGCTTGTGGTCCGAGCCGGACTGCCTCGGGCTGAGTTACAACGCGCAATGGCTGTTCCAAGGAAACGCGACCCCGGCAGCCGCTCAGAGTTTCGTGCTCGGCAGCGGCGTCCGATTCGTGCTCGCGGACTGCCAGACCACCGCAGACTTGCCGAAACTGCTCGGCCCGATCATCCGCTCGGCGCACGGATTTGGATGCGCGGCGGTGTATGAGGTCGAGTAACCGCCGCTGGATCAGGCACGGACGCCGGCAGCTTGGGGTGAGTGGGCGCCAGCGCCGGGCCGGCGGGGGTGCGCTGATCGCCGTCGCCTCGATCCTCATTGGGCTGTCGCTGGCGGGGTGCGGCGGCGCCGTGTCCGCGGCGACGCCGACGGTCACCGTGTTCCCGATCCCGGGCGCCCGCGTCGCGTCGCCTCAGACGCAGATCGCGTTTCGCGGCGTGCCGATCGACCAGGTAGGCAAAGTGGTCGTGACGGGCTCCCGCAGCGGCGTCCACACGGGGCGGTTTGAATCGGACTCCGATCACGATGGCGGTAGCTTCCTGCCGGCGAAGCCGTTCGTCCCCGGCGAGGTGGTCACGGTCCGGACCACCCTGAGCATCCTCGGCGCCAAGACCCCGGGAACGTTCCACTTCACCGTCGCCACGCCGTCGGGATCGGTTCCGGCCATGCCGCTGCCGCCGGCCGCGCGGGTCCCGGGCGACGAGCTCACGTTCCATTCGCAGCCGGACCTGACGCCAGCCTCGGTCGAGATCACCAAGGACGATCCCGATCCTGGGCCCGACGCCGACGACATCTTCCTCACCCCGCAGCAGGGCCCGACGCAGAACGGCGTGATGATCCTCAACAAGCAGGGCACGCTGCTGTGGTTCCAGCCCGTGCCCCAGGGGGATATGGCGGCCGACCTCCAAGTGCAGCGCTACGAGGGCCAGCACGTGCTGACCTGGTGGCAGGGCTATTCGGGGGCTGGCGTCGGCGCCGGCGAGGACGTGATCGAGAACTCCTCATACCGCCAGATCGCCGTAGTGCATGCCGCCAACGGGCTGAGCGCCGACCTGCACGAGTTCCGACTGACGCCGCAGGGCACCGCGCTGATCACCGCGTATTACCCGGTGTACTGGGACGCGACCGACCTGCACATGTCGTCTCGCCAGATCGTGCTCGACTCGGTGGTCCAGGAGATCGACGTCAAGACCGGGTTGCTGCTGTTCGAGTGGGACAGCCTCGACCACGTCCCGCTGACCGACACGTACGAGCCGGCCGTCAAGTCGGCGGGCGCGCCGTACGACTATTTCCACATCAACTCGGTCCAGCTCGAGCAGGACGGAAACCTGCTCATCTCGGCGCGCAACACGTGGGCCGCCTACGAGGTAGACCACCAGACCGGCGCGATCATGTGGACGCTGGGGGGCAAGAACTCGAGCTACAAGCTCGGGTCGGAAGTCCAGTTCGCGTTCCAGCACGACGTACGCCTGCACACCGACGCAGACCCGACAGTGACCATATTCGACGACGGCGGAGGCCCCCCGCGGGCCCACACCGAGTCGCGCGCGATTACCGTCCACCTGGACAGCAAGACCAAGACCGCGACACTCCAGACCCAGGATCTGCACTCGCCGGCGCTGGCGGCGAGCTTCGAAGGGAACGTCCAGGAACTACCGGGCGGCGACGACTTCGTCGGGTGGGGGCAGCAACCGTACTTCAGTGAGTTCAACTCGAAGGGTCAGGTCGACTTCGACGGTCGGTTCGTGGGCAACAACTCGAGCTATCGCGCGTACCGCTTCCCGTGGATCGGTACGCCGGCCACGCTCCCGTCGGTGAGCGCGTCGAGCACCGGCGCGAGCACCAACGTGTACGTGAGCTGGAACGGCGACACCCAGGTGAGCTCGTGGCGCGTGCTCGGGGGCGCGAGTGCGAGCACGCTTCAGGCGATCACGACCGCGTCCAAGCAGGGGTTCGAAAGCCAGGTGACGATCCCGGCCCAGCCCTACGTCGCGGTCCAGGCGCTCGACAGCGCCGGCCGCACGCTCGCCACGTCGTCCGTCGTGCACGCTGGGTAGTGGGCCAGCCCGAGAATCAGCGCGCGAAGTGGGCGGGGATTCGAGGGATGGTCAACAACTGACACACTGCCGCTCCCATGCGGCTCTTCGCGCTCCGCGGCGCCAACACCGTTCCCGCCAACGAGGCCGACGCGATTCTCGGCGCCACCGACGAGTTGATGCGCGAGTTGATGGAGCGAAACGCGCTCGGGGCGGACGCGATGGTCAGCTGCATCTTCACGCTGACCGACGACCTCGACGCCGAGTTCCCCGCGGTGGCGGCGCGCGCGCTCGGCCTGAGTCGCGTTCCGCTGCTGTGCGCGCGCGAGGTGCCGGTGCCCGGCTCGCTGCCGCGCGTGATCCGGGTGATGGTCCACTACTACGCAGCCGAGGACCACGAACCCAGGCACGTGTACCTGGGGGAGGCGCGCGTGCTCCGAGCGGATCTCGAGTCCGCTCAATAGGGGCTGCGCTTCGCGAGCGTGCGGAATCCGGCCCATGCGGATGTGCGCTCTGACGCTCTCGAGCCGGATTCCGATGCGAGGCCTAGTAGATACCCTAGGCCGCGCGATGCCGATCGAATTCGGAGAACGGGTCCGCCGGATGCCGGTCTATCCGCTGGCCGCCGGCTACGACCTCGGCGCCGACGTCGCGATGCTCGCCTCGAACGAGTGCTGCTTCGCGCCGCTGCCGGAGGTCGTCGAGGCCGCCGGCCGCGCGCTGAGCGGCGCGCACCGCTACCCGGATCCGGCGTATGAGCCGATCCGGCGCGCGCTGGCGGACCGCTACGGGATCCCGCCACAGCGGATCGCCCTTGGCAACGGCTCGTGCGACATCCTGCTCGCCGCCGGCGAGGCGCTGCTCGAGCCGGGCGCCGAGGTCGTGTACGCGTGGCCGGCGTTCAGCGTGTACCCGCACCTGGCGGCCGCGTCAGGCGCGCGGGCGATCCAGGTGCCGCTCGACGACGAGGACCGCCACGACCTCGACGCGATCGCCACCGAGGTCACGGTGGCGACGCGGCTCGTGCTGATCTGCAACCCGAACAACCCGACCTCGACCGCGATCGGGCTCGACGAGATTGACGCATTCGTGCAGCGGATCCCCAGTCACGTGGCCGTGATCCTCGACGAGGCGTACTGCGAGTTCTCGCTGACGCTCGGCGACACATATGCCTCGCTCGACTTGCTGCGCAAATACCCGAACCTCGTGCTGCTGCGGACGTTCTCGAAGGTCTACGGGCTCGCGGCGCTGCGGGTCGGGTACGCGCTCTGCGGCGCCGAGGACTTCCGCGTCGCGGTCGACCAGGTGCGCCAGCCGTTCTACCTGAACGCCGCGGCGCAGGCCGCCGCCGTCGAGGCGCTGAAGCACCAGGACGACGTCGAGTGGCGCGTCACCGAGACGATCGCGGGGCGGCTCGAGATGGAGGACGCGGTGCGGGCACTCGGGCTGTGGGTGGCGAAGTCCGACGCGAACTTCATCTGGTTGCACCTGCCCGAGACGGTCGAGGAGGCCGACGTGGTTTCCGGGTTGCGAGATCGTGGGGTTTTGGTCCGCGCCGGCGCCGCGCTCGGCCGGGAGCGGTCGCTCCGCGTGACGGTGGGTACCGACACCGAGAACGAACGCTTCGCGACCGCTCTGGCAGCGGTCCTCTGAGACGCGTGCTGGATTTGGGCCCACAGTGGACCCAAATCCAGCAACGCCTTGGCATCGCGGCGACCATCTGGTAAAAACCGCCGCGTGAGTACCGGTAGCCGCACCGCCTACACCCCCCGCGGCTACGCGTACGCATACGCCTGGCGATTTAGCTAGGCGCTCGGCAACGCCCTCGTCGACGTCCGCCCACCGAGGCGGACCACCGCAAAGGCCGAGCGCCGAAAAACCCCCCGGTCGGGTGAAACCCGTCCCGCTCGCTTTCGTACAGTTCACCAGGCACCAGAGAGGACCGAGAAATGATGATCGTGATGAAATCGACGGCCACTGAACAGGAGGTGCAGGCCGTCGTCGACCGAGTCCAGAGCGTCGGCGCCCGCGCGCATCTCAGCCGCGGCGACGAGCTGACCGTGATCGGCGCTATCGGCGACCGAGAACACGTGGCGCGGCTCGAGCTCGACGGCGCACCCGGGGTCGACCGCGTAGTGCCGATCTCGAAGCCCTACAAGCTGTCCTCGACGCAGTTCAAGCACGGCGAACGCACCGTGCTCGACATCGCCGGGCGGAAGGTCGGGGGAAACAGCTTCGCGATGATCGCCGGGCCGTGCACGGTCGAGTCGCGCGAGCAGACGCTCGAGACGGCGCGCGCGGTGCGCGACGCCGGCGGGACGCTGTTCCGAGGCGGTGCCTACAAGCCCCGCACCTCGCCGTACGCGTTCCAGGGACTCGGCCAGGAGGGGCTGCGGCTGCTCGCCGAGGCCAAGGCCGAGACCGGCCTTCCGATCGTCACCGAACTGATGGACCAGCGCGACCTCGACCAGGTGCTCGAGGTGGCCGACGTGATCCAGATCGGCGCGCGCAACATGCAGAACTACACGCTGCTGGCCGAGGTCGGGCGCTCCGGCTGCCCGGTGCTGCTCAAGCGCGGATTCTCCTCGACGCTCGAGGAGCTCCTGATGGCGGCGGAGTACGTGCTCAAGGAAGGCAACGAGGCCGTGATGCTGTGCGAGCGCGGGATCCGGACGTTCGAGACCGCCTACCGGTTCACGCTCGACCTGATGGCCGTGCCGGTGCTGAAGGAGCTGAGCCACCTGCCGGTGATCGTCGACCCGAGCCACGCCGCGGGCCGGCGCGATCTCGTGATGCCGCTGTCGCTGGCGGCGGCCGCCGCGGGCGCCGACGGCATCATCGTCGAGGTTCACCCCCATCCGGAGCAGGCGATCTGCGACGGGCCGCAGCAGCTGTACGCGGACGAGTTCGGCGAGTACGTGGAGCGCGTCCAGGCCGCCGCGGCGGTCGCGGGGAAGGCGCTGGCCGCCGTCTAAGTGAGGATCGCGCTCGTCGGCGTCGGGCTGATCGGCGGCTCGATCGGACTCGCCGCGCGCGAGCGGCTCGACGCTTCGGTGGCGGGTTATGACCCGAGCCCGGAGGCGCTGGAGATCGCGCTCCAGCGCGGCGCCATAGACCGTGCGTGCGACGGCGTCGCGGGCGCGGTCGCCGACGCCGAGGCGGTGTTCGTGGCGGCCCCGGTGGGGGCGCTCCCGGACGCGGTCGCGGCGGCGCTGAGCGCCGCGCCGCGGGACTGCACGGTGAGCGACGTCGGGTCGACCAAGCGGGCGATCGTGGCCGCGCACGACGACCCGCGGTTCGTCGGCGGCCATCCCCTTGCCGGCGCCGAGACCTCGGGGGTTCGGCACGCGCGCGCTGACCTGTTCGACGGCGCCACCTGGTACCTGACGCCGACCTCGACCACGTCGGGGATCCTGTACGAGCGCCTGCACCGCTTCGTGCACGGCATCGGCGCTCGCGCCACCGCGATCGACCCCGACGCTCACGACACCATCCTGGCCACGGTCTCGCACCTGCCCCACGTGCTCGCCAACGTGCTCGTCGCCCAGGCCGCGCGCACGCTTGACGCCGGCCCTGGTCCGCCCCAGCGGCTGCCCGCCACCGGCCCGTCGTTTCGGGATGCGACCCGCGTCGCCGGCGCGCCGAGTGCGATCTGGACCGACATCTACATCTCGAACCGCGACGCGCTGGCGGCGCGGATCGACGACACGATCGCGCGCCTGACCGCTGTACGGGATGCGCTCGCCGGCGCGGACGCGGACGGCATCGCCGACTGGAACGACCGCGCCGCCGATGACCGGCGCCGGCTGCTCGAGGCCCAGCTCGCGGGGGGACCGCTGTTCGAGCTCAGAGCGTCGGTCCCGAACCGCCCGGGCGTGGTGGCGCAACTCGCGCTGGAGTTGGGGCGCGCCGGAGTGAACATCACCGACATGGCGCTGTATCCCGCGCCGGACATGAGCGAGGGGGTGGTGGCGCTGTGGATCGCCGGCGAGCAGGAGGCGCGGCGAACCGAGGAGCTCGTCGGCGAGCTCGGCTTCCCGGTGGCGCGGGCATGAACATGCGCTTCGACCCATCCGGTCCGTTGCGAGGGCGGGTAACCGTGCCGGCGGACAAGTCGATCTCGCACCGCGCGGCGCTGATCGGGGCGATGGCTTCGGAGCCGGTGCACGTCCGGAATTACCTCGATGCCGCGGACACGCGCTCGACGCTCGCGGCGGTGACGCAACTCGGCGCGATCGTCGAGCGTCGCGACGACGGCGAGCTCGTGATCCGGGGGTGCGGCATGCGCAACGCGCTCCCGCAGCGCGAGCCGATCGACGTCGGCAACGCCGGCACGCTGATGCGGCTGCTGCCGGGCTGGCTGGCCTTCCAGCAGGGCTCGAGCTTCGAGCTCGACGGCGACGACTCGATCCGCCGGCGCCCGGTCGACCGGATCGCCGAGCCGCTCGAGCGCATGGGCGCGCGGATCGAGGCTCGCGAGGGAAGGTTCCCCCCGTTCACCGTCCACGGCGCGCCGCTGACCGGAATCACCTACGAGCTGCCGGTGGCGAGCGCGCAGGTCAAGTCGTGCACGCTGCTCGCCGGGCTGGTCACCGACGCGACCACCGTGATCGAGCCCGTCCCCACCCGCGACCACACCGAGCGGATGCTGGCCGCCGCCGGCGCCCCGGTCGCACGCGAGCGCGATGGGTCCGGAGCCGGGTTCCGCACGACCCTGGGCAACACCGACGAGCTCGAGCTGGACCTCGTCGAGGTGCCCGGCGACCCGTCCTCGGCGGCGTTCCTGATCGCCGCCGGCGTGCTCGTGCGCGACTCCCGGCTAGTGCTCGAGCGCGTCGGAGTCAACTGGACCCGCGCCGGGTTCCTGCGGATCCTCGAGCGGATGGGCGCGATCGTGCTCGCCGACGTCGAGCCCCGGGGAACGTTCCAGCCGGTGGAGCCGATCGCCGACATCGACGTGCGCAACGCCCCGATCGAGGCCACCACCGTCGAGGCCGAGGAGGTGCCGCTCGCGATCGACGAGCTGCCGCTGGTGGCGCTGCTCGGTTGCTTTGCCGACGGCGACACCGTGGTGCGGGGCGCGGGCGAGCTGCGGGTCAAGGAGTCCGACCGGATCGCCACGGTCGTCGAAGGCCTCCGCGGCCTGGGGGCCGTTATTGAGGCGTTGCCCGACGGGTTTGTCGTGACGGGGACGGGCGGGCTCCGCGGCGGGCACCTCGACGCTCACGGCGACCACCGGCTGGCGCTGCTCGGGGCCGTCGCCGGGCTCGCGTCAGAGGAGGGGGTGGAGGTGATCGGGATGGAAGCTGCCGAGGTGTCATATCCGGGATTCGCCGAAGGCGTGGCGGGGCTGATCGCGTGAGCATCGTCGGGGTGATCGGGTGACCGTGGTCGCGATCGACGGGCCGGCGGGCGCCGGCAAGTCGACGGTGGCCCGCGCGGTCGCCGGCGCGCTCGGCTTCACCTACCTGGACACGGGCGCGATGTACCGAGCCGTGGCGCTGGCCGCCACCGAGCGCGGCGTGCCGGCCGCCGCGATCGCGGCGTCGCTGAGGATCGAGCCCGGCGAGCGGACGCTGCTCGACGGCCGCGATGTGACCGACGAGATCCGCACGCCGGCGGTGTCCGAGGTCGCCTCGCGGGTGGCGGCCGATCCCGAGGTGCGACGTGCGGTCGTGGCGGAGCAGCAGCGGCGGCTGTCCACCGGCGACTGGGTGGCCGAGGGGCGCGACATCGGTACCGTCGTCGCCCCCGACGCCGAGGTCAAGGTGTTCCTGACCGCCGACCCGGCCGAGCGGGCCCGACGGCGGGCGGCGGAGCTCGGGGTCGACGCGGCGACCGTGCTCGCCGAGCAGACGATCCGCGACGAGCGCGACCGCACGCGCGAGCACTCGCCGCTGGCTCCCGCCGAGGGCGCGGTGGTGATCGACACCACCGGCATGGCGTTCGCGGACGTGGTCGGCCGGATCAGCGCGCTCGTCCGCGACGCGACCGGGTGAGGATCCTCTTACCCCGGCGGTTGGCGGGGATGGGGCTTTCGGCGCCGGGGTAGAAACGAGCCCACATCCATCAATTGCCCTGGGCAGGGGCTGAAACAGAGGGTCATAACATGAGGAGTCGTTTGCTTCGCGGGGTTGGGGCGGCCGCGGTGGTCGCTGGGCTATTCGGCGGCGGCGCGGTCGCGGCGTCGGCCAAGACGATTTTCATGCCGACGCTGCAGAAGGAAGTGCAGATGCAGCGCGCGTACTGGCAGCAGCACGTGTTCGCCCCGGTCGGATCGCTTCAGCCGCCGGCGCCGCCTTGTCCTGAGAACGGCATGCTCCCCTCGCCGTTCTCGAACTGCGGCCTCCCCGAGTTCCCGGCGACGACGCTTCCCGTGCTCGGCAACATGTCCTATTACGGCGGTCACGTGCAGACGACCCCGAAGGAGTACCTGGTGTTCTGGGGCTGGGGCGAGGCGGGAGCGTTCCCGGCTTCCGAAGCCTGCCAGTCGGAGAACATCACCGAGGGGTCGATCACCGCCACGCTGGCATGCGACCCCGATGGCGCCGGCAAGTACATGGCCGACTGGGTGCAGCAGCTCGGCGGCACGCAGTGGGCGGGCGAGCAGACCCAGTACTACGAGACCGATTCGTCCGGGGCCCAGGAGCACATCACGAACCCGACCGACCAGCTCCAGGGCATCTGGGTCGACGACACGAACGACGCGAGCACGCTCAAGGGCACGTCCTCGAGCAACCCGCCGGGGGCGACGAACACCTACACGGACCTGGCGACAGAGGCGCAGCGAGCGGTGGCGCACTTCGGCATCACCGACCTCGCCAACTCCAACATCATCATCGCCCAGCCGCCGAACTTCAGCGACCCGAACGCGCTGTCGTCGGGCTACTGCGCGTTCCACGACTACACCCAGCCCGGCCTCGAGGGCGGCATCTACAACGACGTCCAGCCCGGGATCGCATGGACGAACATGCCCTACTCGCTCGCGATCAACTCGGGCGGCACCAACGAGTGCGGCGAGAACGCGGTCAACAGCGGCGCCGCGGGCAAGCTCGACGGGTTCTCGATCGTGCTCGGGCACGAGATCGAAGAGACCGTCACCGATCCGGGCGCCGAGGACGTGATCGGCACCGGGACGAGCGCGCAGCAGATCGGCGGGTGGTACGACCCGCTCGACGCCAACGAGAACGGCGACAAGTGCGCCTGGGTCGGCGAGAACCTGCTCACGGCGCAGGGCCCGCCGGAGCCGATCCCGGGCGCGATCGGCGACGTCAAGGGCAACGCAGGCGGCACGTTCGCGGTCCAGTCGCTGTGGAGCAACAACTCCGCCGAGGGCGCCGGATACTGCGCCGGCGCGGGAACGGACCTTCCCACCGGGTGATTCGCATCTGACGGTTTTCGACCGCTGATTGGCGGACCCGGGACACAAGCTACGCTCGGGTCCGCCATGAAGGTCGCAATCGTCGGATACCCGAACGTCGGCAAGTCCTCGCTCGTCAACCGCCTCACCGAGTCGCGCGAGGCGGTCGTGCACGAGCGCCCCGGCGTCACGCGCGACCGCAAGGAGCTCCACACCGACTGGAACGGGCGGTCGCTGACGCTGATCGACACCGGTGGGGTGGATCTCGACGACCGCGCCGAGCTCGCCGCCGCCGTGCACGAGCAGGTCCGGGCCGCGCTGGCCGATGCCGACGCCGCCGTGCTCGTGGTTGATGCGCGGGCGGGTGCGCGGCCCGGCGACCACGAGGTCGCTGATCTGCTGCGCCGCGCGCCGCTGCCGGTCCTGGTCGCCGCCAACAAGATCGACTCGGCGCGCGACATCCCGCTCGCGGCCGAGTTCCACAAGCTCGGCCTCGGCGACCCGATCGCGGTGTCCGCGGCGCAGGGGCTCGGCACCGGCGACCTGCTCGACCGGATCGTCGTGCTGGCCGCCGACGCGCCCGAGCGCGATCAGCCGGCCGAGGATGCCGTGCGCCTGGCGGTGATCGGCCGCCCCAACGTCGGCAAGTCCTCGCTCATCAATCGGTTCGCGGGCGCCGAGCGGGTGATCGTCTCGCCGGTCGCGGGCACGACGCGCGACGCGATCGACCTGCCGATCGAGTTCGAGGGGCGCTCGCTGATCCTCGTCGACACAGCCGGGCTGCGGCGGCAGGCCAAGGTGGGGGAGTCGATCGAGTACTACACGTCGCTGCGCTCGCGGCGCGCGGCCGAGCGCGCCGACGTCGCGCTCGTCGTATGCGACGCGACCGACGGCATCACCGCGCAGGACCTGCGCGTGGCCGAGCTGGCGATGCGGAGCGGTTGCGCGACCGCGCTCGTGCTCAACAAGTGGGACATCGCGAGCGAAATCGACCTCGATTACGAGCGCGCCCGCGCCCACCAGAAGCTCCGCCTGCGTCCGCGGGTGCTGACAGCGAGTGCGAAGACCGGTCGGCATGTCGAACGGCTGCTGGTCGAGGCGATCGCGATCGCCGACCGCCGCGGCACTCGCATCCCCACCCCGCAGCTCAACCGCTTCCTGTCCGACGTGGTCGCCGCGCGCCAGCCGCCGGCGGGCGGACCGAGGCAGGGCGGCCACCGCCTCAAGCTGCTGTACATGACACAGACGGACGAGCGGCCGCCGCGGTTCTCGATCCAGGTCAACTCGCGCGCGAGGGTGACGCGGGACTACGCGTACTTCATCGAGAACCGGCTGCGCGAGCGCTACCGGCTCGAGGGCGTTCCGGTGATCATCGACTTCGTCGAGCGCAACGAGCGCCGCGGTCGCCCTCGCCGCGCGGCGTAGCGATCACCCGGGTTTGCCAGCTTTCAGCACCGGGAAGGGTGTCGGGGCCACTCGGTTCAACAACCGGCCGCCAAGTGGCGCAAAGGGCGCCAGGAAATGCTTCAGTGAACGTGCCGATGTCGAGCATCACGCGGCCACGTGCCCCCGTCCCGACCGTGCCCGAACGGCGCGAGCGAAGCGCGCTCCCGCGCCCCGGCGGCGGGCGCGATCCCGACCGCGAGCGGGAGTTCCTCCGCCGGCGCCTCGCATTGGCGGGCGTGCCGCTCGCGGTGGTGATCGCGGTCGTCGCGGTGCTCGTGTTCAGCGGCTCCGGTCCCGTGCCGCCCGCCACGGGTGCCGCCCGGTTGGTGCCCGCGGACGTCCTCGGGTACGTGAACCTGTCGATCGATCCAGGCCGACCGGCGGTGCGCGACGCCGAGGCGCTCGCCAGGAAGTTCCCCGATCTTCCGCTCGCCTACGCGGCAGCGGTCAGCCGGCTCACGGCGATCGTCGGCGGCTCGAGCTCGGTCGATTTCGCCACCGGCATCCGTCCGTGGCTCGGCAAGGAGGCGGCGTTTGCGCTGCTCGACACGCCGGGCGCCTCGGCGCCATCGCTGATCGTGCTCGACGTCTCGAGCCGCAAGGGAGCGCAGCGGTTCCTGGTTAGCGCCGGCGCGTCCCCCGTCGCGGTCTACGACGGGGTGCGGATCCTCGGCTACAGCTCGGGAACCGAGCTCGCGTTCGTCAGCCACTACCTCGTGGTCGGTCCGGACGGCGCCGTTCGCGGCGCGATCGCCGCCGGAACCGGACGTGCCCGCTCGCTCGCCGCCGATCCCGCGTATCAGCGGGCTACCGCGGGCGAGCCCGCTGGCCGTGTGCTCGACGCGTATCTGCCCGCCGCCGGACTGCGCCGCGTGCTCGAGCCGCGCGAAGGCGTAATCGGAGCGATCGCCGGGCTGCTTGACCGGCCGGCGCTGGTGGGTACCACGCTGTCGGTATCCGCGGTCTCAGGCGGCGCGGACGTGCAGATCCACAGCACTGTGCGGCCGGGCGGGGCACCGGCGAGCCGGGCGACTCGGTCGCGGGCGAGCCTGTCGCCCCCGATCTCGTTCTCGCCGACGCTCCAGTCGGTGCTGCCGGCGGGCTCGACGCTGATGCTCGACGTCGACGGCCTCGATCGCGCCGGCCCGCAGCTGCTGGGCGCGTTCGCGACCGCTGGGGTCGCCGCCAACCTCGCGCCGCTCCTGTCCCGGCTGGGGACGTCGCTCACCGGTCAAGGCGTCAGCGTTGAGAAGGTGTTGAGCTCGATCTTCGGTGGCGAGACGGCGGTGGCCCTGTCGCCGGCCCCGACGCCATCGCTGCTGATCGTGTCCCGCACGTCTCATCAGGCGGCGACCCAGAGCGAGCTCGCGGGCCTCGAGGCGCCGCTCACCGCGCTGTTCCCGGCGCCGACCGCCGGGCCGGGACAGATCCCGGGGCTGGCCGATCAGCAGGTCGGCGGGGTCACCGTCCACGAGCTCGGCCTCGGGCCCGGACTTCAGATCGACTACGCCGTATTCAACGGGCTCGTGGTCGTGTCGACCAGCGTGCGCGCGATCGATCAGGTTGCGAGCCGCAGCCGTTCGCTCGCCGTGGACAACGCGTACAAAACCGTGCTCGCGGATCAGCCGGGGCAGGTGTCCTCGCTACTCTTTGTCGACTTCAGCCAGCTCCTCAACCTCGGCGAGCAGACCGGACTGACGAGTGGCACGCGAACGCGCGCGCTGCTCCCCGACCTAGTCAAGGTCCGCGCGATCGGTTTGAGCTCGACCGGCGGCAAGAGCGACACGACCACGGAGCTACACGTCGAGATCCCATGAAGATGCTTTCGGACAACGAATACCTGTTCACGTCCGAGTCGGTGACCGAAGGTCACCCTGACAAGGTCGCCGATCAGATCTCAGACGGGGTGCTGGACGCCGTGCTCCGGGATGATCCGAACGGCCGGGTGGCGTGCGAGACGCTGGTGAACACCGGGTTGGTGGTGGTCTCGGGCGAGATCACCACGACCACCTATGTCGACATTCCCGATGTGGCGCGCGAGACGATCAAGCGGATCGGGTACACGAACGCCGAGTACGGCTTCGACTACCACACGTGCGCGGTGATCAACGCGATCGACAAGCAATCGCCGGACATCGCTCAGGGCGTCGACCGGGCGTGGGAGTCGCGGATCGACCCCGGCGATGACGACGAGCTCGACCTCGCCGGCGCCGGCGATCAGGGGATGATGTTCGGCTACGCGACGACCGAGACCGAGGAGCTGATGCCGCTGCCGATCTCGCTCGCGCACAAGCTGGCCAAGCGGCTCGCGGACGTTCGGCGCGCCGAGATCCTGCCGTACCTCCGTCCAGACGGGAAAACGCAGGTCACGGTGCGCTACGTCGACGGGCGCCCCGTCGAGGTCGAGAAGGTCCTGATCTCGACCCAGCACCGCGACGGCGCCGAGTCGCTGCTCAGGGACGACCTGTGGGAGCACGTGATCGAGCCCGTGATCCCCGAGGACCTGTACGACGCGCGCAAGCTGCACCGGACGCTGCTGGTGAACCCGACGGGCCGGTTCGTGATCGGCGGTCCGATGGGCGACTGCGGCCTGACCGGGCGGAAGATCATCGTCGATACGTACGGCGGGATGGCGCGCCACGGCGGTGGCGCGTTCTCGGGCAAGGACCCGTCGAAGGTCGACCGGAGTGCAGCGTACGCGGCTCGGTATGTGGCCAAGAACGTGGTCGCCGCGGGTCTCGCCGACCGCGCCGAGGTCCAGGTGGCGTACGCGATCGGCGTCGCGCATCCGGTGTCCGTGATGGTCGAGGCGTTCGGCACCGAGAAGATCTCCCGGTCGAAGATCCTCGAGTTGATCCGGGACCAGTTCGACCTGCGGCCGGGCGCGTTCCGTCAGTACCTGCGCCTGCACCGGCCGATCTATCAGAAGACCGCTGCATACGGCCACTTCGGCCGCGAGGATCACGATTTCACATGGGAGCGGACCGACAAGGCGGCCGCCCTCCGCGCCGCCGCGGGTCTAGACCCCGCAGCCGTCCGGGCGTAGGCGCTCGGCGGCTTCGGATCACACCTGCGGATGCGTGAGCCGAAGCTCGTGCAGCGCCCGGTCGACCGTACGGACGATCTGGTCCGGGTGGTCGACGCCTCGGAACTTGAAGTCATACGACGCGCCGCCGGCGGTGTCGAAGTCGACGGTTCCGACCCGGAGCATCCGCTCGAGCAGCCGCTGGCGCGAGTTGACGTTCTGGACGCGCTCGAGCCGGGTTTCGTGCATCTCCCGTGACACCAGGCCGGTCCTGATCGTCAGCCGCCGGTTGGTGATCGAGTACGTGGTGCTGATCCGCCGGATCAGGCCCCACAGCAACACGATCAGGAAGATCACGGCCACCGCGGTACCCACCCAGCCCGCCTGCACGCCGCCGTTGGCGATCCGCGTGACGACGCCCGCGACCACACCCGCGACGATCGCCACCAGCAGCCCTCGGACGTAGAACGCGAGCATCGAACGCCACGACGGGTGGCCGTGGAAGAACACCTCTTCTCCGGGCTCCGGATCCACCGTGGCTGAGCGTACCGGGCGCGTCAGTCGTGGCCCCTTAGCTGCCGAGGACGAGCGCGAGGATCGTGACCGCGCCGGCAAGCACCGCGAGCAGCGCCGCCAGCGGAGCCGGTTCGACGTCGATGCGCGGGCGCCGCAACAACGTGGCCCAGGCCACGACCGGGGCTCCGACGATCGCGCACGCACACGCCCACCCGCGCTCCCCGCTGCGTTCAGCCGCGACCGTGCCCAGGGCGCGCGAGAGCAACTCGAGCACGATCGCCAGCCCCAACAGGAGCCGGCCGTCTCCAAAGGCGACCTTTATCACGCCGAGGTACAGCTCGCCGATCAGAAGCGCGGCGAACGCGAGCCCGGCGAGTATCCCCAGGCCCTGCACGAATCCGCGCGGGACGGGGGTGCGCTCGACCTTGACCGGCGTCCACTCCGGTGACGGCGCGCCTTGATCCGCCGCCCGGCGCGAACCGGACTCCCTCTCCGGGGCCGGGGGCTGCCGATCCGCGGGTGAACGCGATGGCCGCGGACGCCGTCGCTGGACGTGCTCGAGGTCGAAGAACTTCGCCGCGAGCGATGCCTTGACGGCCTCCCGGTCGCTCCCGAGCACGGCCGGATCGAGCATCAGCAGCCCAAGCCCGTGGGCCGGGATCTGCTCCCGAAACAGCGAGTCGTGTGGCCCGGACCCCGAGCGGCAGATCACCACGAGACGAGCGCGCGGGTAGTACGCGTCGACGGCGAGCCAGTCGCCCGTGCCCGCCCCGGGCGCGCGGAGCCAAGCGAACATGTGGTGCCGGCGTCCCGCCTCGCCCAGCAGCCCGTCGCACAGCGACAGGATCGTGGGTGCGGGTAGGCCCAGTGCGGCGCGATCGCTACGGCCAGGAATGGGCTCCCGCGTGCTCTGGGCGGGACTATCGGCCGTCATCCTCGTCGGACTTTACCCTCAGCTGCACCGATGCACGCCCCCTCTGCCAGCCCGCAACTTATCGCCCGCGTCGAGCCGCTCACGCTGACGCGGGCGGTCCGCGGGCCGTTCGACTACCGGCTGCGCCCGGAGCAGTCCGACGTCGGCGTCGGCTCGCTGCTGCGGGTCAAGTTCAACCACCGGACGACGCTCGCGGTGGTGCTCGAGCTCGCCACCGAGTCCGAGCTCGCGCCCGAGCGGCTGGCCGAGCCCGACGCCGTCGTTCCGCCCGGCGTCCCCGCCGACCTGGTCGCGCTCGCGGGCTGGATCGCGCGGGAGTATTGCTCGACGCCCGCGCGGGCACTGACGCTCGTGCTGCCGCCGGGAACCGCCGGCGGGGTGTCGCGCAAGCGCGTGCTGGTGGCCGAGCTCACCGACGCGGGCGCGCGGGCGCTGCGCGGCGAGGGCCCGCTGAACGACCGCCAGCGAGCCGTGCTCGAGGCGCTCGAGCGTGACGGCCCCACGGTGGCGGCCGCGCTCGGCACCCCGATGCTGCGCCGGCTCGAGGGGCGCGGCCTCGTGGCGATGGCGCTGACTGACCAGCGCCGCCGCCCGGCGTCGACGGCGATCGGCCGCCGGCTCGCCGGCGCGCCGGCGCTGACCGGCGAGCAGCAGGCCGCGCTCGACGCGGTCCTCGGCGCGCTGCGTGCCGGCGCCGGCGGGCGGTTTCTGCTCCACGGAGTCACCGGGTCGGGCAAGACCGAGGTGTACCTGCGGGCGGTGCAGGAGACGCTCGCGGCCGGTCGCGGTGCGATCGTGCTCGTCCCCGAGATCGCGCTCACGCCGCAGACCGTCGGGCGGTTCCAGGCACGGTTCGGCGACGTCGTTGCCGTGCTCCACTCCGGGCTCGGCCTGGGCGAGCGCCACGACGAGTGGCTGCGGCTGCGCTCGGGCGAGGCTCGCGTGTGCGTCGGGCCGCGCTCGGCGGTGTTCGCGCCGCTCGCCGACGTTGGCCTGATCGTCGTCGACGAGGAGCACGACGCGTCCTACAAGCACGAGGGGGATCCTCGCTACGACGCCCGCTCGGTCGCCTTCCGCCGGGCCGAGCAGCACGGCGCGGTGCTGCTTGCGGGGAGCGCGACCCCACGCCCGGAGAGCGCCGTGGCGCTCACCCGGCTGCGCCTGCCGAACCGCATCGATCGCCGGTCGCTGCCGCCGGTCGAGCTGCTCGACATGCGCGGTGCTCACCATTCGCTCCACCCCCGGACGCGGATGGCCCTGGCCGACGTGCGCGCCGCGGGCGGCAAGGCGATCGTGCTGCTCAACCGGCGCGGCTGGTCGAACTTCCTGTGCTGCCGCGGCTGCGGTCATGTGTGGATGTGCCCGAACTGCGATGTCGCGCTCGTGCTCCATCGCGCCGCCGGCCAACTCGCGTGCCACCACTGCGGCCACCGCCGCCGGGCGCCGAACCGGTGCGATGAGTGCGGGTCGGTCGCGGTCGCCCGCCACGGCGCCGGCACCGAGAGCGTCGAGCAGGAGTTCCGCGAGGCCTTCGGCGAGGAGCTCCCGGTGTTTCGGCTCGACGCCGACGCGGCTTCCGGCAAGGGCCGGCTCACGAGCACGCTCGCGGCATTCGAGGCCGCGCCCGCCGGCGTTCTCGTCGGAACCCAGATGGTGGCCAAGGGACACGACTTTGACGGCGTAAGCCTCGGCGTCGTGCTCGACGCCGACCAGACGCTCCGCTTCCCGGACTTCCGCGCCGAGGAGCGGACGTTCGCGCTGATCACGCAGCTGGCCGGACGGGTCGGCCGCGGGGCGGACTCCGGGCCAGCCGCCAGAGTCCTCGTCCAGACGCTGGCGCCCGACGCCGAGTCGCTCGCGTTCGCCGCCCGCCACGACTCGGACGGATTCCTCGCGGCCGAGCTCACCCGGCGCAAGCTGCTCGGGTATCCGCCGCACGGCTCGCTGATCCGCATCGTGTGCTCGGGCCCCGAGGCCTCGGGGGGGTCCGTCGCGAACGGGGCCGCCGTGGCGAACGGGGCCGCCGAGGCGCTCGCGTTGGCGACCCGCCTGCACGCCCTGATCGCGCCCTCAGGGGCGACCGTGCTCGGGCCGGCACCGCTGTTCCGGCTGCGTGGACGCTCGCGCAGCCAGCTCGTGATCAAAAGCGGCGACCGGGCGGCCACGGTGCTCGCGGTTGGCACCGCGGTCGACGAGATCGCCGCCGACGCCGTGCGGCGCGGGGTCAGCGTGAGCGTCGACGTCGACCCGCAGTGAGTCCGGAAACGAGGTCCCCGACCACACGGCGTTTTGCTCGACGCACTAAGCTGATTTCGTGTCCGATTCGACCACTGAGATCACTGCCGAGGAGGCCCTGGAAGAGGACCTCGAGGCGGGTGCCGACGCCGAGCCCCGAGAGGCCGAGCTCGATCCCGAGACCGCGGCCCGCCGGAAGCAGGCCCTCGCCCACATCCGCCAGTTCGGCGACCCCGTGCTGCGCACGAAGGCGCGCCCGATCGATCGGTTCGACGGCGAGCTGCGCGAAGAAATCGAGCGGATGGGCCAGCTCATGGAGGACGCGATCGGCGTGGGCCTGGCGGCGACGCAGGTAGGGGTCGTTCACCGCCTGCTCGTCTACCGGGTACAGCAGGACGCTGAGGTGGCCGCGCTGATCAACCCCGAGGTCGAATGGTCCGGTCGCGACACCGAGTCGATGGAGGAGGGCTGCCTGAGCCTCCCCGGCGTGCTCGTCGACGTCGACCGGCCGGTTCACGTCCGTGTCCGCGCGCTCAACGAGAACGGCGAGCCGATCGTGATCGAGGCTTCGGGACTCGAGGCCCGCGTAATCCAGCACGAGATCGATCACCTCGACGGCGTGCTGATCCTCGACCGGACCAGCCGGGAGCAGCGCAAGGAAGCGATGCGCATCCTCCGCGAGGCGCAGCAGGCCGCCTAGCCTGCGGCTGGCCCCAGAGCGCTGAACCGGAGCGTGCGCACCGTCTACCTGGGCACCTCGGAGTTCGCCGCAGTGGTGCTGCGACGGCTCGCGGAGTCGCCTCATCGGCCCGAACTGGTCGTCACCCGTCCCGACCGGCCCCGCGGCCGCGGCCGCAAGCTGTCCCCGCCGCCGGTCGCCGAGGCCGCCCGCGAGCTCGGGATCGCGCTCGACCAGCCAGTCTCGGTCAACGCCGAGTCCGCGATCGAGACGATCGCGCGGGCGCGGCCGGACGCGGTGCTGGTGTGCGCTTTCGGCGCTCTCATCGCCGAGCCGCTGCTGTCGCGCTGGGAGATGCTGAACGTACACCCGTCGCTGCTTCCGCGGTGGCGTGGCGCCGCCCCGGTCGAGCGGGCGATCATGGCCGGCGACGACGTCACCGGTGTTTCGATCATGCGCGTGGGGGAGGGGCTCGACGACGGGCCCGTATGCGCCCAGGCGACCGTGCCGATCGCGGGGCTCGATACCTACGGCACGCTCGCCGCACGCCTCGAGGAGCTCGGGGCCGAGTTGCTTGTGCGTACGCTCGACGAGCGGCCCCGCGTGCGCCCCGCAGGACGAGGCCCACGCCACCTATGCGCACAAGATCAGCCCCCAGGACCGCGAGCTGATGCCGGCGCGCACGGCGGTCGAGCTCGAGCGAGTCGTGCGCGCGCTGACGCCGCACATCGGCGCGTACGTGACGCTCGCCGACGCGACGTCGCTCGGCGTGATCGAGGCGCGCGTGCGGCCCGACGGCGGGCCGCCCGAGGGCGAGGTTTCGTTCGACGGGCCCGTTCCGGTGCTCGGGTGCGCGTCGGGGGCGCTCGAGCTGCTCACGGTTCAGCCACCGGGGCGCCGTCCGATGAGCGGCGCGGACTACCTGCGTGGGCGAAGGCGGTAACCGCGTGCCGGCGACGAACACCCAGAGCCGCGTCTCGCCTGCGCGGGTCTGCGCGCTCAGCGTGATCCGGCGCGTGTTCGAGGACGGGGCCTACGCCGATCGCGCGTTCACCGGCGAGGCGGCCGGGCTCGAGCCGCGCGACCGAGCGCTGGCGATGGCGCTCGCGTACGGGACCGTCCAGCGGCGGGCGACGCTCGATCACGTCGCCGCGCAGTTGACCGACCGCCGGCTCGAGCGCCTCGACCCGCCCGTGCTGGCCGTCCTCCGCCTCGGTCTGTTCGAGCTTCTGTATATGGGCGGGACGGCCGAGCATGCGGCGGTGAACGAGAACGTAGGGCTGATCAAGCAGGCTCGACCGCACGCGGCGGGCCTCGTCAACGCCGTCCTGCGGCGTGGGGCGCGAGAGGGCCCGGCGATCCTCGCGCGGCTGGATGACGAGTCTCCGGAGTCCGCCGCCGTGTTCCATTCGGTACCTGGCTGGCTGGCCAGCAAGTGGTGGGATGAGCTCGGAGCCGACGAGGCGCGCGCGCTGCTTCGGGTGATCAACGACCCGGCGGAGAACGTGCTCCGGGTCAACTCGCTCATGGCTACGACGCCCGACGTCGCCGCCGCCTTGCCCGTGCCGAGCCGTCCCGCGCCGGACCTGCCCGAGGGACTCGTGCTCGACGGCCCGTTTGACGTCCAGGGGTCCGACCTGTGGGCGCGTGGGGCAGTCCAGCCCCAGTCGCGGGCCTCGATGCTCGTCTCGAGGACCCTCGCGCCGCGCCCCGGCGACCGGGTGCTCGATCTGTGCGCCGCTCCGGGCGGCAAGACCACGCACCTGGCCGCGCTGATGGAGGATCGGGGCAAGGTGGTGGCGGTCGAGCGGCATCCGGGCCGAGCGTCCGCGCTCGCGCGCACCCGGGCGCGGCTGGGCGCCTCGTGCGTGCTCGTCGAGGTTGGCGACGCCGCGTCCGTTCGGACGGACGGGCCGTTCGACAAGGTCCTGGTCGACCCGCCGTGCAGCGGGCTCGGGACGCTCCAGTCCCGGCCGGACCTGCGCTGGCGGGCCCGCCCCGAGGCGATCGGCGAGCTCGCGTCGCTCCAGGCGCGGATCCTCGCCGCCGGGGCGGAGGCGCTGGCCCCGGGCGGCGCGCTCGTGTACTCCGTGTGCACGATCTCGCGGGCCGAGAGCGAGGGCGTCATCGACGCTTTCCTGCTCGAACACGGCGATTTTGTTGCCCAGGAACGCGTCCAGCTGCTGCCCCATCGCGCGGGCACCGACGGGTTCTTCATCGCCCGCCTGGGCCGTGCCTCGGCAGGCTGACACGGCGGCTGGGGTTGAGCCGCCCGTGCGGCTCGTTAACCTGTCCCCGTACCGTGACCGATCAGATGCCAAAGCTCGGTCCGGAGTGCCCGGGGTGCGGAGAGCCCTGGCTTCGACCGACCGCGGCACCCGGGCGGTACCGATGCGTCTATTGCCTGCAGCGCTACGAGCTCGTCTCGGTCTGCCCGAACTGCGGCGAGCATTCGACGATCGTGCGCATGTCAAGCACCGCGGTCGTCGCCTGCAACCACTGTCACGGCAGCATGCTCCGGGCGGTCTAAGTGGTGAGGTGGCGGTGACGGCCCATCGGCCCGCCGAGGCGACCCTGGGGCTGCTCCGCGAGCGCCGGGTCGCTCCGTCGATACTGTCGGCGGACTTCTCTCGCCTCGGCGCCCACGTCGAGGAGGTGCTCGCGGCCGGCGCTCGGGTGATCCACGTCGACGTGATGGACGGTCACTTCGTGCCTCCGATCACGTTCGGCGCCCTGATCGTCGACGCGCTCGCCGAGCGGGTCCACGCGGCCGGCGCGATCATCGACGTCCACCTGATGGTGGAGCGCCCGGAGCGCCACATCGGCGACATCGCCAAGGCGGGGGCCGACAGCATCACGGTCCACGTCGAGGCGACCCCGCACCTGAACTACGCGCTGAACGCGATCCACGACGCGGGGTGCGCGGCCGCGGCGGCGGTCAACCCCGGAACCCCGGCCAGCAGCCTCGATGAGATTGCCCATGAGTTGCTCGACATGGCGCTGTGCATGAGCGTCAACCCGGGTTGGGGCAACCAGCAGTTCATCCCCTGGTCGCTCGACAAGCTCGCGAGGCTGCGCCGTGCGCTGCCCGACCACGTTGCGCTCGAGGTCGACGGGGGCGTCCACGACGCCACCGCCGGGCCGTGTGTGGAAGCCGGCGCGAACCTGCTCGTGACGGGCTCCGCGGTGTTCGGATCGGCCGATCCGGCCGCCGCCTACGCCGCCATCGTCGCGGCCGCCGGGGCCGTCTGACCGCCCGGTCCCGGGCAGCATCGACTCCGATCCGCCGCTAGCCTGAACGATGATGCGTTTTGGGAGTCTTCGGACCGGCGTTGCCGTGTTGCTCACGGCGGCCTTATGCGCAGCGTGCGGGTCGAGCGGATCCTCGAAGGTCAGCGCCAGCACCTACGTCGGTTCGGTGTGCTCGGCGATCACCCCGCTCGAGAAGGACGTCGTGAGCCGCAGCAGCGCGCTCAACGGCGCCACCGCCGCCAACGCCACGCAGGCGAAGAAGGCTCTCCAGGGCTTCTTGGTTGCCGTTGAGTCCGACAGCAACAATGCGCTCAGCAAAATCCAAGCCGCCGGCACGCCGGACATCTCGAACGGCAAGGCGGTGGCCGGGACCATCGTCAAGGCGTTCACTCAGTTGCGCGATGCGATGAAGGTTGCGCTGACCAAGTCGCACTCGCTGCCCACCGACTCCCCCTCGTCGTTCCGGACCGCGGCTCAGGCGCTCGGCGCGAGCGTCAAGTCCTCGCTCAACAACATCGACTCGAGCGGGTTCAGCAACCCCGAAATCGAGAAGGCCGCGGGGAGCCAGGCCGCCTGCAAGAGCCTCAGCAACGGCTGATCGTCAGATAGCGCCAGCGCCGGCGCCCACGGCGTCACCGCGGACCGGCGCCGGCCCGCGCCGGTAGACCGCCGACAACAGACCGCACAGGATCAGCGCGCCGGTGAAGTACGCGACCTCGACGCGCGTCACCTCGTTGCTGATCGCGTCCGAGAGCATGAACAGGACGAACAGCGCCGCCGAGGACAGCCAGGCGATCGCAGCCAGGGGAGCGCGGCCTCGGGCGAGCGCGGCCTGGTTGAGAGTGCCCGCGGCCAGGTGGAGGCCCATGCCGAGGCCGACCACCGCGAGGCCGACTCGCCCGTAGTGAAAGCCCTTGTCGCCGAGTAGCGCGGTCATCACGATTGGGCCGATCGCAAGCAGCCCGATCGCGACCGCGCCCGCGAACGCCGCGATCGCCTTGATCGTGATCTTGATCGCCCGGTCGAACTCGTCGGCGGAATCGTGCGCCTCCAGGCTCGCGAGATGGGGAAGGATCGACGTCTGAATCGCCTGGAACAGCTGGAGCGGCGCTCGCACGATCAGCAGCACGTTGAACACGAACCCGGTGATGCCGACGGTCAGCCCCGCCTTGCTCCCGGCGTTGGCGGCGACGATCAACACCCCTGCGTTCATCAGCGTCTGCTCGGCGAGCATGATCCCGACGACCGACACGGCAAACCCGGATCCGCCCTTGAAGCTGAGGTCGGCGTTTGCCTCCTCGATCTCAGCGTGGGCGGGGCCCTCGCGAGCGGCGTCGGCGACCGGCACGCCGGCGGGGCCCTTGAGTCGGAGTCGCGAGAACGCGAGCGGGATCACGCACAGCGACGCGAACGGCGCCACCGCCATGCCGAGACCGACCGCCGCCTGGCCCGAGGCGATCCCGACCGCGACCGCGAGCGCGAACAGGAAGCGCGAGGTTGACTCGAGGAACACCAGCCCGCCGTACAGCGCGAACCGCTGGTGGCCGGCGAGCCAGCCGCGGGCGAAGTAGCTGGCGGCGTACGCGAGCACGCCGATCACGAGGATCCAGTACAGCGCGGTCGAGCCGTCGAAGATCCCCTGCTCGATCTTCGTCCGGAGCGCGAGCGCGACGATCAGGAACAGCGTCGCGAAGCTGAACTGGATCAGTGCCGGGATCCGGAGCGGATGGCCGTGCAAGCCACGCGCCCGTCGGTCGGCGATCGTCCGCGAGAGCAGCTGCTCGATCGGGCGGTAGATCACCGACAGGATCACGAACATGATCGCCCAGCACAGCGAGATCCGGCTGTATGAGGCCGGGTCGAGCGAGCGGCTCGCGAGGGCGAGGTAGAGGAACGTGAAGATGCCCGTCGAGGCGATGCCGATCGAGAGCACGCGGGCGCCCGAGGCATAAGACGGCTGCCCCGATCCGTCGGGCGTGCCATTCGGCGGCTGGGCGTCAGCTTCGTTCGTCGCCGGCGGCGCCGGAGCGGTCGTCGCGTCGTGCGGCGGCGTCATCGGACGCGCACCAGGAGCATCGTCCACGGAAACGGCGAGCAGGCCTCGAGCACGTCGCCGTGGCGGGCGGCCATCTTCACGAAGCTCGATTTCGACCAGTGATTGACATGACCCGGGGTGTTACCCAGATCCCGCACATAGGCACCCCGGGCGACGTTGAGCGCGCGCCACAGCGGCTCGCGCGGGACCGACACGAGCACGTGACGGGCGGCGACGCGCGCCATCTCGGCAAGTGTGCGCTCAGGGTCGGGCACGTGCTCGAGCACCTCGATCGCCGCCGCGAGGTCGAACGCGGCGTCCGGGAACGGCAGGTCCTGCAGGTCTTCGGGGGTCATCGCGCGAAACTCGAGGTTCGAGCGCTCTCGAGCGCGCCATTCGGCCTCGAGCTTTGGGTCGGCGAGGTCGACTCCGAGCACCGGCCGATCGCCCAGCGCCCAAGCCCACCTGTAGGTCAGGACCCCCTCGCCGCATCCGACGTCGAGTACCGATTCCGGCCCCGCCCGTTCGAACAGACGCCCCAAGGTTCCCTCGAAGCCTGACATCAGCCGGCGCACGACCGGGTTCGTCGAGCCGTACTTGTCGAACGTGTTGCCGGTCGGTACGTCGATGGGGTCGCCGGCGGTGGCGACCTCCGGAGCGGAGCTCATACTTCGAGCGCCTTGCGGTCCGGTGCCTCGGTGCCCGTCTGGCCGTTGCTGGCCGGCGGCGTCTGCGTCGCCGGCGGGGCTCCGCGCTCGTAGTGAGACGGCTTGACGCCGAGTTGCAGCTCGATCCGCCGGACGCGCTCGAACGTCCGCTGCGACAGCGTGCGCTGCGCGTCGAGAAGATCGCCGATCACCCCGAGAGCGCCGAGGAGCATTGCCGCGTTGAACAGGACGCCGCCCGCGATCAGCTCCTGGATGTGACGGGTCCCCGCGTCCGGGTGCTGGACGAAGAAGACCAGGAACCGGAGGAAGATCGCCATCGCGGCCACGCCGAGGATCAGCGCGCCGGTCCAGAACACTCTGAGCGGCTGGTACTGGGAGTACACCCGGAAGATCGAAAGCGCATTTCTGCGCACGTACGCCGTCGTCGATGGGAACAGGCGTGACTCCCGGGTCTTCGGATTGGTGCGGATCGGGACGTGGTCGACCGCGACCTGGAGGCGTCCCGCCTGGATGATCGTCTCGAGCGTGTAGGTGAACTTCGACACCGCCTGCACCTGCAGCGCCGCCTCCCGGTTGTAAGCGCGGAAGCCCGAGGTGGTGTCGGGGATCTCGGTCGAGGACGCGTGGCGTACGACCCACGAGCCGAGCCGCTGGAGCAGCTTCTTGGGCGCCGAGAAGTGCTCGATCGTCTCCACTTGCCGGTCGCCTACGACCATGTCGGCGTCGCCGCGCAGGATCGGCTCGACGAGCTTGGGGATGTCGGCCCCTTCGTACTGGTTGTCGGCGTCGGTGTTGACGATCACGTCCGCGCCGAGTTTGAGGCCGGCGTCGAGACCCGCCTGGAACGCCGCCGCGAGGCCTTTGTTGTTCGTCAGCCGGACGATGTGGTCGACGTTGTGCTCGCGGGCGACCTCGATCGTGCGATCAGTCGACCCGTCGTCGATGATCAGCCACTCGACGGCGTCGAACCCGGGGATCTCGCGCGGAAGGTGCCCGAGCGTCAGCGGAAGCTGGGCCTCCTCGTTGAAACATGGAACTTGGATGATGAGCTTCATGGACAACGGCCGAGTCGCGTTCTTAAACGAGGACTCCGGCAGGATGGAGCGCGGTACGTCCCAAGGGCTGGTCTGACAACGGTAGCGATAGGGGCGTCCGAGAACCGCCGCCGCAAGCGAGTCAACTGCCCTTATTCTCCAGGGTTCCGCCATGTCCTCGCCCGCCGACATCGATCGCCGCCATCTCGCCCGCGCGATCGAACTGGCCGAGGGCGGCCGGGGCCGGGTCAGCCCGAACCCGCTCGTGGGCGCGGTCATCGGGCGCCACGACGAGGTGCTGGGCGAGGGCTTTCATCAGGCGCTCGGCGAGCCGCACGCCGAGATCGAGGCGATCCGCGCCGCCGCGGGGCGGGATCTGGGCGGAGCCACGCTGTACGTGTCGCTCGAACCGTGCTGCCACCACGGCCGGACCCCGCCGTGCACCGACGCGATCCGGGAGGCCGGGATCGAGCGGCTCGTGGTCGCATCGGACGACCCGAGCGAGCACGCCTCCGGCCGCGGACTGGGCATTCTGCGCGACGAGGGCATCGAGGTCGTGGTCGCCGATGGCGACCTCGCCATCCGGGCGCGCCTGCTCAACCAGTCGTTTCGCAAGCACGCTCGCACCGGGCGTCCGTGGGTCCTGTTCAAGTCCGCGATGACGCTCGACGGCAAGGTCGCCACGCACGGCGGCGACTCGAAGTGGATCTCCGGTGAGGAGAGCCGTCGGCTCGCCCACCAGTGGCGGTCGCAATGCGATGCGGTCGCGGTCGGGATCGGGACCGCGCTCGCCGACGATCCCCAGCTGACCGCCCGCATCGACGGCGTGATCCGGCAGCCGCAGCGGGTCGTGTTCGACTCGCTTGCGCGCCTGCCGCTCGACTCGCAGCTCGTCCGTGGCGCCCGCGAGGTCCCGCTCACCGTCGTGGTGTCGCGCGCCGCGCCCCGGACCGCCACCGACGCGCTCGCCACCCACGGCGCCGAGGTGATTGTCGCCACCGGGCAGCACGAGCCCGCCCGCGTGCGCTCGGCGCTCGACCAGCTCGGCGCGGACGGCGTCGGCTCGATCCTGCTCGAGGGCGGGCCCCACCTCGCCGGCGCGTTCATGGACGCGGGCGAGGTCGACGAGATGCGCCTGTTCCTGGCGCCGATGGTGCTCGGCGGCCGGACCGCGCGGGACCCGCTCGAGGGCGAGGGCGTCGACGCGATCGCGGACGCGGCGCGCGCGCTGACGCTCGAATGCGAGCGCGTCGGCGAGGACCTGCTCGTCTCCGCGCGGATCAAGGAATGGTGAGATCGCGTCGTGTTTACCGGGCTAGTTCAAGGAATCGGCTCGGTGGCCGCGATCGAGCGCTCGGCCGACGGCGCGCGGGTCACGATCGCCACGCCGCTCGTCGCCGAGCTCAGCGCCGGTGACTCGGTCGCGATCAACGGCGTGTGCCTGACCGCGGTGACGCTCCGCGACGACTCGTTCGTGGCCGACGCGATGAACGAGACGCTCGCGCGCACCTCGCTGGGCGACCTGGTCCCCGGCTCGGACGTGAATCTCGAGCTCCCGTTGCGGGCCACCGATCGTCTCGGCGGCCATGTCGTGCAGGGGCACGTCGACGGCCTCGGCTCGATCCTGGACGCGACCGACGATGGGTTCGCGCGGCGGATCCGGATCGGGGCGGGGCCCGAGGTGCTCCGTTACGTCGTCGAGAAGGGCTCGATCGCCGTCGACGGAGTTTCGCTGACCGTCACAGAGGTGGACGAGCGATCGTTTACCGTTTCTCTCATCCCCGAGACGCTGCAGCGCACGAATCTCGGCGCCGCTGATACGGGCAGGCGAGTTAACGTGGAGGTCGACGTGCTGGCGAAATACGTGGAGAAGCTGATGGTGACGGCCTCATGAGCTCGGTGAGCACGCGGTTCGCGACGATCGAGGATGCGATCGAGGACATCCGCCAGGGGAAGATGGTGGTCGTCGTCGACGACGAGAACCGTGAGAACGAGGGCGACCTGACGATGGCCGCCCAGTTCGTGACCCCGGAGGCGATCAATTTCATGGCCAAGGAGGGGCGCGGGCTGATCTGCCTGTCGCTCACCCCCGAGCGGTGCGACGAGCTCGGGCTCGACCTGATGGCGGCCAAGAACGAATCGGCGTTCGAGACGGCGTTCACGATCTCGATCGAGGCGCGCTCGGGCGTCAGCACGGGCATCTCGGCAGCCGACCGCGCGCGCACGATCCAGGTCGCGATCGACCCCAGGGCGAGCCCGCGCGAGCTCGTGCAGCCGGGGCACGTCTTTCCTCTGAAGGCGAAGCCGGGCGGCGTACTCGAGCGCGTCGGCCAGACCGAGGCCGCCGTCGACCTCGCGCGGCTTGCGGGCCTCATTCCCGCCGGCGTGATCTGCGAGATCATGAACGACGATGGGACGATGGCGCGCGTGCGCGACCTCGAGCCCTATTGCGAGCGCCACGGGCTGAGGATGGTCACGGTGGCGGACCTCGTCGCGTATCGCCGGAAGCACGAGAAGCTCGTCGAGCGCGTCGTCTCGACGAAGCTCCCGACCGGGTTCGGCGAGTTCATGGCCGTCGGATATCGCTCGCTGGTCGACAACAAGCACCACGTCGCGCTCGTCAAGGGGGACGTCGATGGGCGGGACGACGTGCTCGTCCGCGTCCACTCCGAATGCCTGACCGGGGACGTGTTCCACTCACTGCGGTGCGACTGCGGCGAGCAACTCGAGTCGGCGCTGTCGATGATCGAGTCCGAGGGGTCCGGCGTGCTGCTGTACCTCTCGCAAGAGGGGCGCGGGATCGGCCTGCTCAACAAGCTGCGGGCGTACAAGCTCCAGGAGGAGGGGCTCGACACCGTCGACGCCAACCTCAAGCTCGGGCTCCCCGCCGACCTGCGCGACTACGGGATCGGAGCGCAGATCCTCGTCGACCTCGGGCTCACGAGCATCCGGATCCTCACCAACAACCCCAAGAAGATCTCCGGCCTCGCCGGGTACGGGCTGTCGGTGACCGATCAGATCCCGATCCAGCACATGCCGAACCCGCACAACGAGGCCTACCTGCGCGCCAAGCGCGACCGGCTGGGTCACACGCTGCACCACCAGGGACTCGCGCTCGACGAGCAGATGCTGCACGACGAGCACGAGCACGACCGAGCCCGGCTGAAGCATCCCTCGGACGAATGACGCAGGACGCGATTGCCGGGAGTCGCGTCGCGTTGTGCGTGGCGACTTTCTACACCGAGCTGGCCGAGAGGCTCGAGGCCGGCGCGCGTGAGGCGCTCGAGGAGGCCGGCGTCGTCGATGTTGACCGGTTTGAGGTCCCCGGCGCGTTCGAGCTTCCGTTGATCGCCAAATACGCGGCGCAATCGCGGCGCTACGGCGCGATCGTGTGCCTGGGCGCGGTGATCCGAGGCGAGACCGACCACTACGAGTACGTGTGCGGGGAGGCCGCCCGCGGGATCCAGGCGGTCCAGCTCGAGACCGGCGTGCCGTGCGGCTTCGGCGTGCTCACCGTCGACACGATGGCGCAGGCGCTCGACCGCGTGATGGGCGGGTCAAAGCGCGACACCGGACGCCATGCCGCGGAGGCGGCACTCGCGTCGCTCGCGGTCAAGGCGGAGCTGGTACGGCCGGTACGCGGTCGCTTAACTTCCCCGCGCTCGTAGGGTGGGCGCGCGTACCCTTAGTGGAAAGCGACCACTTAGTCAGTCGCCCTGCGAGTTGCCGGACTGACCTGGCGGCTGCGGTCCGGTGCCCGGGCCCGCGCCAGGTCCGGCGGGCGGTCCGACCCCGAGCCCGTGGTGGCCGTGCCCCTTCCCAGGCGGTGTCGCGCCGGCACCACCGCTCGCGTTCTGCCCGAGCGCGAGCAGCGCGGCCTGGAGCTCTTGCCGGACCGCGCCGGTCTGGTTGGGGATCTGCAGGCGCTGGTAGAGCACCGTGACAGCGTCCTTCGGGTCGCCGGCCAGCAGGAGCGCCTTGCCGTAGTCATACAGCGCGTAGGCGTACGTGAGGCTGTCCGGGCTCGCCGCGCTGACCGCCTGGCGCAGCATCGGAACCGCCGCGTTGTAGTCGCCCTCGCTCAGTAGCTGGTGCCCGCGCGCCTCGAGCGTGTCAGCGGTCGGCGGCGCCGTGGTCGCGGCGGCGGGGGTGCCGGTGACGGTCGTCGGCGGTGTCTTCGGCTTCGGAGCGGCGGGCTTCGCCGGCGCCGGAGCGGTCTTGTGCGCGCTCGCAGACGCCTCCCGCTGGACGCTCGCCGTGCGTCGCGCCGACTGTCCACCGCTGCCGATCGTGCCCGCGATCGCAACCGCCGCGGCCGCTCCCGCGATCAGCGCGGCCAGGGCGGGGATCCGGCCCCGACGCCGCCTGGAAGGCGCGTAGGCGACGGGCGGGTGCGACCCCGTCCGTGGCGCCGTCCGGCGCCCCGTGGTCGGCTGCGTGGCCCTCGTGGGACGCCGCGCGGCCTCCGTTACTCCCGCTGCTCCCGCGGCCGCCCCGGCCCCCGCTGCTCCCGCGGCCCCCGCGGCTGCCGCGGCCCCCGCGGCCCCCGCGGCCGTGGCCCTGGTGGGTCGGGAAGCCGCCGCGACCCGGTGGGACTTGGTTGCCGCCTCGGTGAGCGCTGTCTCGAGCGCCTGGGCGAAGTCCTGCGCCGACGGCCAGCGGTCCTCGGGCCTCTTGGCCATGCCGCGGGCGAGTACGGCGTCGACGGCCGGCGGAAGCGCGCGGTTGCGCTCGCTGGCGGCCGGCGGCTCCTCCTCGACGTGCTGGCGGGCCTGCGCGGCGAAGTGCTGGGAGGTGAACGGCCGCTCCCCGACCAGCGACTCGAACGCGACCACCGCGAGCGAATACCGGTCGCTGGCATCGGTGGCGGGCTGGCCGAGCGCTCGCTCGGGGGCGAGATAGGAGGCGGTCCCGAGCACCTGGCCGTCGCCCGTGATCGTGTCCTCGGTCCCGAGGCGGGCGATGCCGAAGTCGGCGACATGCAGCGTCCGGTCGCGGTCGAGCAGCAGGTTAGCCGGCTTGATGTCGCGGTGCAGCACGCCGCGGCTGTGGGCGTAATCGAGCGCCGAGGCCGCCTCCCGAACCCACTTGATCGCGTGCACGCGCCGGACTGAGTCCACCCGGAGCGCGTCGGCGACCGTGCCCCCGGCGAGGAACTCCATCACGATGAACGCACGACCGTCCGCGGCCGCCTCGCCGACGTCGTAGATCATCACGACGTTCGGATGGCCCGAGAGTCGCGCGGCCGCGCGGGCCTCCCGGAGGAACCGCGCGTTCGCGTCGTCGTCGTCGGCGAACCGCTCGGCCAGCAGCTTGATCGCGACGTTACGGCGCAGCGCCTGATCGCGGGCACACCACACCGACGCCATGCCGCCGTTGGCGACGTGGCGGAGCGCCGCGTACCGCTCCGGAAGCCCCAAGTCCTTCCGGGCGCGCGCGTCAGGGTGGGATTGATTACCCATCGAAACGCCTCATTACCCTCGGGGAAGAATACGAACCTCGCAGGAAACTGTCGCAATCCGCCTCCCGCGTCGTTCTCGCCGGCGCCGGAAAATTGCCCCAGGCCGGGAGAACTGCCCCCGCGCCAGGAGAATTGCCCCCCGGGCAATTCTCCCAAGCGCAATCGGCCCCCAGGCCGATTGCGCCCTATACTGGCCGCCCATGGCCAAGGTATGCCACGTCTGTAGCAAGGGTCCGGCTTTCGGTAACACGCGGAGCCACTCGATGCGCGCCACCAGGCGGCGCTTCGATCCGAACCTGCAGCGGGTCCGGATCGACGACGACGGAACGCCGCGCCGGGTCTACGTGTGCACCCGTTGCCTCAAGGCCGGCAAGGTCACCAAAGCCAAGTGATCGAGCCGGCTCGGGCTCCCGCGCCGGACCCGAGCCCCGACCCGCCCACCGGGTCGGACCACAGTCTCCTCCGGTTCCGCGCCGTCCTTGAAGCCGGGCTCGCGGCGCTCGAGGCGCGCCGGGAGGAGATCAACGAAATCAACGTGTTCCCGGTCGCCGACGGCGACACCGGCGACAACATGGTCATGACGCTCCGAGCGGTCTTGTATGAACTCGACCGTCTCGCGACAGCACCGCCGGAGGGGACGATCGAGCGCGTCGGACGCGACGAGATCGTCGCCTCGGTCGCCCGTGCCGCCCTGCTCGGCGCCCGCGGCAATTCGGGCGTGATCCTGTCGCAGCTGATCCGCGGCGCGGCCGAGGAGTTCGCCAGTCGGCCGGGTGAGCTGGTCGACCCGGTGCTGATCAGCGCCGCCCTGGCTCGCGCCTCCGACCAGGCGTATGGATCGGTGCGCGAGCCCGTCGAGGGCACGATCCTCACCGTGGTCCGGGAGATGGGGGCGCAGGTCGCCTCCGAGACCGCGCGAATGCCCGATGCCCGGCTTCCCGCGGACGCGGGCGCCGAGGAGCAGAACGCGGCGATCGCGCGCGTGATCATCCGCGCGCTCCAGGCCGGCGAGAGTTCCGTGCAGCGCGGCCCCGAGCTGTTGCCGGCACTTCGCGAGGCCGGCGTCGTCGACGCCGGCGGCTACGCCCTTACGGTGTTCGTTGCGGGCATCGTTGGCGCGCTCGCGGGCGGGCAGCCGCCGCTGCGCGAGCACCGCGCGGGCGCCCGCGTCACCCATCCGCAGCACTCGTCGTCGACCTACCGCTATTGCGCGAGCTTCGCGGTCACCGGCAGCAATCTCGAGCAGTGGCGGTTCGCGCCGGCGCTCGAGCGCCTGGGGGACTCGCTGTTGATCGTCGGCGACCAGGCGACGCTCAGGGTGCACATCCACACGGACGATCCCGACGCGGCCACCGCCGTGTTCGCGCCGCACGGAACCGTCTCGCACCTGGACGTGGCGGACATGCGCGAGCAGCTGTCAGGGCGTGGCGACCGCGTCCCGGCGGCCGATCCGGTTGTGTGCGGCGCTGTGGCGGTCGCGACGGGCGCCGGGATGCAGTCGCTGTTCGAGAGCCTCGGCGTGCGCGCGCTCGACGGGGGACCGTCGCTCACGCCCTCGAGCTACGACATGCTGGCGGCGATCCACGCGATCGCGGCCGAGCAGGTCGTGGTGCTGCCCAACAGCCCGAATGCGCTGGAGGCGGCGCGTCGCGCTGCGCAACTGTCGGACAAAGCGGTCTGCGTCGTCCCGTCGCTGTCGCCCCAGGCGGGCCTCGCGGCCGCGGTCGTGCTCGATCCGACCCGCAACTCGGGTCAGAACGCCGCGTCGATGACCAGGGCGCTGGAGCACGTCCGCACCGGTGCGGTCGCTCCGGCGGCGCTCGACGACGCTCAGGGCCGGTTCCGCGCCGGTGACGCGGTCGGGTTCGTCGAGGAAGAGATCGTCGCCTGGGGGCGGCCGCGGGAGGCGCTACGTGAGGTGCTCGAGCAACTCGCGCACGACGCCGAACTGATCACCTGCTTGCGGGGAGCCGAAGCACCCCTGGACGATGGGACGGTTCAGGCGCTCGCTCATGGTGATGTCGAGTTCGAGCTGTCTGACGGAGGTCAGCAGGCCCAGTGGTGGCTGCTGGCGGCCGAATAGCGACGACGTTGTCGCTGACGAGCAGAGCCTCGAGCTCCGCCGCCGGAAGGGGACGGGCGAGCAGGAAGCCCTGAGCGCGCTCGCAGTCGAGCGCACGCAGCGCGTCGAGCTGCTCATCGGTCTCGACGCCCTCCGCGGTCACCGTGCAGCCGAGCGCCCGCGACATGGAGATGAGCGAGGACACGATCGCCTGATCGCGAACGTCGTCGGCGAGACCGCTCACGAAACCGCGATCGATCTTGAGCGCCCCCACCGGGTGCTCCTTGAGCCAGGACAGCGACAAGACGCCCGTGCCGAAGTCGTCGAGCACGATGCGAATGCCATGGGACTCGAGCTCACGCAGCGTTCGCGCGATCACCTCGTCGCCGCGGATCAGGGCGGTCTCGGTGATCTCGAGCGTCAGCTGCTTGGGGGAGAGCTCGGCGTGGGACAGCGTGAGCTGAACCGACCGCGCGAAGCCCGTATGGGCGATCTGGTGGGCAGACACGTTGACCGACAGCTCGAGCTCTCGACCGGTGCGCTGCGCGATCCGCGCGACGGTCTCGCAGCTCTCACGGAGCACCCAGGCCCCGATCGGGACGATCGTGCCGGTGTCTTCGGCGACCGGGATCAGCTCAGCGGGGGGGACCTGGCCGAGGGCCGGGCTGTTCCAGCGCAGGAGCGCCTCGACCGCCGCGATCCTGCCGGTCCCCAGCTCGAACACGGGCTGGAACACGAGCCCGAGCTCGCCGCGCAGCTCCGATCCGCGCAGCTCGCGGGCGAGCGCCAGCCGGCGTCCCTCGCGGACGCGATGGCTGCCGCGGTAGAAGACCATCCGGTCGCCACCCGCGCGCTTGGCCTCGTACATCGCGCTGTCGGCCCGGCGGATGGCCTCGCGGGCGTCGGTGCGCGTGCCGCCGATCATCGCGATTCCGATGCTGGCGGTGAGGACCGTCGACTCGATCGCCGACATTGGCTGCGAGATCGCATCGAGCAGCCGGAAGCCGAGCTTGGACGCTTCCTCCTCGCTGCGCATCTCCTCGGCGACGACGATGAACTCGTCGCCGCCAAAGCGACCGACGAAGTCCGTGCTCCGGACGGCGCTCGCGAGGCGCTGACCGACCTCGCGGATCATCTCGTCGGCGCGGTCGTGTCCGAGCGTGTCGTTGAGCATCTTGAGGCCGTCGAGATCCACGAACAGGACGGCGACCGACGCGCTGGAATCGTTTCGAACGATCGCCTCGTCGAGCGACTCGAAGATCGCTGTGCGGTTCGGAAGCCCGCTCAGGCCGTCGTGCCGCGCGTCGTGGACGAGGCGCTCGAACGCGCGGTGACGCTCGATCGCGATCCCCGCCAGACGCGCGCCGTCCTCCATTAGCGTCAGGTGCTCGGGAAGCGGCCGGCGCGGGCGTGGTCCGTACAGCGCCAACGTGCCCTGCACGTCGCCGGCCGAGTTCTTGATCGGCATCGACCAGCAGTGGCGCAGCCCCGCGCCGACCGCGAAATCGCGGATCGGAGCCCATTTCGGGTCCTCGGCGATGTCCTGCGCGATCGTGAGCTGCCCGGACCAGGCAGCCGACCCGCAGGAGCCGACGTTGGGCCCGATCACGACGCCGTCGATCGCGGCGAAGAAGTGGGGCGGAAGCGACGGAGCCGCACCCGGGCGCAGCGCGCCGGCCTCGCGGTCGAGCAGGACCACGCACGGGATCACTGAAGGATCGTGGCGCTCGATGCCCTCGACCAGCTCGACGAGCACCTGCTGAAGCGGCGCGCCGACGGCGATCAACTCGTGAACGCGGTTGTGGGAAGCGACCAGCTCGTGGAAGCGGACCGCATCGTGATTGGCCAGGCGAAGCCGAACCTGCACCGCCATGGCCGCGGTGGCGTTCTCGAGCGTCTGGAGGTCACGCCCGGTCCAGTCGCGCGGGGCCGCGTCCGCGAGGCTGATCGTGCACATCACATGACCGTCGACCTTCACCGGCCCCGCGAGGTAGGCCCGCGGCGCCCTCTGCGACTCGGCGGGGACCCTGGCGGTGACGAACCGCTCGACGGGCTCCCCTGCGGGGATCTCGATCGTCTCGGGCTCGGTCGCGTCGCCGGCCCACATCCCCCTGATCAGCGTGCCGTCCTCGGTCTGGACCGACACCGCCACCACCGACGCGCCGGTGGCGCGGCGAAGCACCGAGGTCCAGTGATCGACCTCGGCGTCCGGCGCCGGATCGAGCAGCCCGCTCCGCGCGAGCAGCACGGCGCGAGTGTCCTCCTCGGCGCTCGGCACGGTTCTCGGTGCGTCGGTCTGGTCCATTCGGGTCTACCTCGTCCGTTTGCGCGAGCTGTTTGATCGACCTTGAGTGGGCTCGACGCATTGACTTGTCGGAAAGCTGACCGGTGCGCTCGTTGGGTCCGGCCGACCGCGGCGACGGTCATGATCTGCAGGAAATGAACGCGCGCGACATGGGCCCCACCGCGTTCGCCACGTCGGAGGCGCTCAAGCGCTCCGAGCTTGAGACGGCTCCGGTTCGCTATCCGCGGCCGTCGGCGCTGGAAGCCGAGCTGTCGTTCGAGGGCGCGAAGATGCGGCGCGCCGCGGAGACGCTCGGGCTCGAGACCGTCGGGGACCTGCTGGCGCATCTCCCGCGCGACCGCCGCGAGGCTCGCGCCGTCGCCGACCTCGTGCCCGGCGACAACGCCACCGTCGTCGTTCAGGTCAGGAGCATCTCCTCGCGATCCGTGCGACGGCGAGGGATGCGGCCGCTGGTCGAGGCGACGGTGGCGGACGACAGCGGCGCGATGAAGGCCACGTTCTTCAACCAGCCGTGGCTCGAGCAGCGGTATCCGGTCGGCACCCGGCTGGCGCTGCACGGCAAGTTCGAGGGCCGCCGGAGGTTCCGGGTTCAGGCCCACGCGCGGACCGGCGACGCGGTCTCCGGGGGCGACGCGACCGTGGCGCATTACCCGGCCACGGAGGGTCTGACCTCGACCCAGATCCTCGCGCTCGTGCGCGAGCACAGGGAGGCGTTCGATGAGGTCGTCGAGCCGCTGCCGACTCGCGTGCGGGTGCGCGAGCGGCTCCCGGACCGCTCGGCGGCGATGACCGAGGCGCACTTCGCGGTCTCCGACGCGGGGCTCGGGCTCGCGCGGGGTCGGCTGGCGTTCGACGAGCTGCTGCTCGCGCAGCTCGTGTTGTTGCGCCGGCGCCTGCGCCGCAGGTCCTCGAGCAAGGCTCCCGTACTGGCCGGGGAGCGTGATCTGACCGCGCGCTGGCTCGCCGAGATGCTGCCGTTCACGCTGACGGGCGACCAGACGCGCGCGCTCGACGCGCTCGACGGGGATCTGGCCCAGGGGGTTCCGATGCAACGGCTGCTGATGGGGGAGGTCGGATCCGGCAAGACCGTGGTGGCGCTCTACACCCTGCTGCGCGCGGTCGAGCACGGCTACCAGGGCGCGTTGATGGCACCGACCGAGACGCTCGCGGAGCAGCACTTCGCGACGATCCAGCGGCTGATGCCGGGCTCGGTGGTCCCGATCGGGCTGCTAACCGGCTCGACGCCCGGGCGGCGCCGGACGGATCTGCTCAGCAAGCTGGACTCGGGCGAGCTGCCGCTGATCGTCGGAACTCACGCGCTGATCGAGGATTCGGTGCGGTTCGCCCGGTTGGGGGTCGCGGTGGTCGACGAGCAGCATCGGTTCGGCGTCCGGCAGCGGGCAGCCCTCGATGCGAAGGGTGACGTGGACCCCGCCCGCCCCGAGCGGCCCCATGTCCTTCACATGACTGCGACGCCGATCCCGCGGACGCTCGCGCTCGCCGGCTACGGGGACCTCGACCAGACGCTGCTCCAGGAGCTGCCCGCGGGGCGCCGACCGATCAGCACGTTCGTTTGCGCGAGCGCCGGCGAGCGCCAGCGTGCCTATGACCGGATTCGGGAGGAGCTCCGCGCGGGCCGGCAGGCGTTCGTGGTCTGCCCGCTGGTGGAGGAATCCGAGCTGCTGCAGGCGCGCGCTGCGACGGTTGAGTTCGAGCGATTGCGGTCTACGGAGTTCCGCGACTTCGAGGTCGTGCTCGTGCATGGCCAGCTGCGCCCGGCGGCAAAGCAGGCGGCGATGGCCGCGTTCGCCTCGGGGTCCGCGGACGTGCTCGTGGCGACGTCGGTGATCGAGGTCGGGATCGACGTGCCCAACGCCACCGTGATGCTGGTCGAAGACGCCGACCGCTACGGGATCTCGCAGCTGCACCAGCTGCGAGGGCGCATCGGACGCGGGTCGCACGATTCGGTTTGCCTCCTGTTCGGGTCCAAGGACTCATTGCGGCTGCGGGCCCTGGCCGAGCACACCGACGGGTTCGAGCTGGCCGCTATCGATCTCGAGCTGCGCGGCGAGGGGGAGCTCGTGGGGACACGTCAGCACGGGGAGGCGCAGTACCGAGTCGCCGAGCTGCCCCGCGACGGGGCGTTGCTCGAGCGCGCGCGTCGCTACGCCCAGGAGGTCGTGGCGCACGATCCCGAGCTGTCCGAGCCCGAGCATGCGCTGCTCGGCGATGCGCTGGTGGGGACATTCGGGGCGGAGGCGCTCGCGCCGATCCGGGCGTGAGGCGTGAGGCGTGCGCGTCGTCGCGGGACGGTTTGGTGGCCATAGCCTGGTGGCGCCGCGGGGGCGCGCCACCCGGCCCACCTCTGACCGCGTCCGCGAGGCGCTGTTCTCGATCCTCGTCGGCGCGGACTCGCTAGAGGGCGCGCGGGTGCTCGACCTGTTCGCGGGCTCGGGCGCTTTGGCAATCGAGGCGCTGTCCCGGGGCGCTCTTGAGGCCGTCCTGGTCGACTCCTCGCCGGCCGCGATAGCGGCGATCCGGCGCAACTTGTCGGCGGTCGGAGTGGACGCGGGCGTTCGCCGTCAGGACGCGCTCCAGTACCTCGAGGGGGCACGTCGCGACGCTCGTCTTTACGATCTGGTGTTCCTCGATCCTCCATATCGGCACGCCAGCGCTCTCGGGCGGGAGCTTTCGTCGGCGCTTCGACCGGTTCTGGCACCCGCGGCGCGGGTAGTGGCCGAGAGCGACCGGCGGGCGCCGCTCGAGCTCGACCTGACTCTGCTCGACGAGCGGCGGTACGGCGACACACTGATTCGAATTCATGGTTACTGACAACCGCACCGCGATCTGCCCCGGTACGTTCGATCCCGTAACGAACGGCCATCTCGACGTCATCGCCCGCTCGTCGAAGCTGTACGACCGCGTGATCGTGGCCGTCGTGAACCTCCCGTGGCGCAAGGGGAGCACGGTGTTCAGCACCGAGGAACGAGTGGGGTTCCTGCAGAGCGCGACCCGGGAGTTCGCGAATGTCGAAGTCGAGCCGTTCAGCACGCTGCTGGTCGATTTCGCGCGCGAGCGTGGCGCGATGGCGATCGTCAAGGGCCTGCGCGCGATCTCGGACTTCGAGTACGAGCTCGAGATGAATCAGCTGAACCGCCGGCAGGACCCGGAGATTGAGTCCGTTTACCTGATGGCGTCCGCCAAGTACAGTTTCCTGAGCTCGAGCGGCATCAAGGAACTTGCCACGTTCGGCGGGGACATCGATGATCTGGTTCCCGCAGAGGTGGCCGGCGCGTTGAAGGATCGGCTCGGCCGCTAACGAAACAGAGGTACATAAAGATGGATGTCCTGGTACTGATCGACAAGCTGGACGACCTCGTGCACAACGCGCGGGCGGTGCCGTTGACCGATCAGGTGCGAGTCGACAAGGAAGAGATCTACGACATCCTCGACCAGATGCGCGCCACGATCCCCGAGGAGATCAAGCAGGCGCGCTGGATCGTCAAGGAGCGCCAGGAGATGCTCGCCGAGGCCAAGCGCGAGGCCGAGCGGATCGTCAAGGAGGCGCGCGAGCGCCAGGAGCGGATGGTCTCCGAGGAGGAGATCACCAAGCAGGCCGAGCGCGGCGCCGAGGACATCATCGAGGACGCTCGCGCGCGTGAGCGCGAGATCCGGCTCGGCGCGGAGGACTACGCCGACGAGATCCTGAACACGCTCGAGGTGAACCTGTCCAAGTTCATCGCGGCCGTGCGGCGCGGGCGGGAGCGGCTCGCGGGCAAGGAAGAGCCTGCCGAAGTGTCGTGACTAGCGCCTCGCGGGCAAGGAAGAGCCTGCCGAAGTGTCGTGACTAGCGCCTCGCGGAGGGGTGCGCTTGGCCCATCCGGAGTTTGGCGCTGAAGCTGACAAATACGGGGCTTAATCGCCAGAGTCTTGGCTTATGCGCGTCCTGGTGATCGAACACGACCCCGGCGTGCCCGCCGGGCTCGTGGAGGAATGGCTGTCCGGTCGCGGCGCGGACCTCGATGCGTGGCGCATAGCCACCGATTCCCGCGAACCGGATCCTGGCGCGTACGACCTGGTCGTGACGCTCGGCTCCGAGACCGCGGCCTACGACGACACGGTGCCGTGGGTGGCGCTCGAGCAGCAGCTGCTCCGCGACGCGTTCGCCGCCGACGTGGCGGTGCTCGGGATCTGCTTCGGGAGCCAGTCGCTGGCGCGTGCGCTCGGTGGGCGAGCGATGCGGGCGGAGCATTCTGAGATCGGGTGGATCGAGATCGACTCTCGCGAGCCCTCGCTCGTGCCGGCGGGCCCGTGGCTCCAATGGCACCACGACACGTTCACCGCACCCGCGGGCGCCACCGTGCTCGCGCGCAGCCCCGCGGGTCCGCAGGCGTACACGATCGGGAGGAGTATGGGCGTCCAGTTCCATCCCGAGGTGACGCCCGAGATCGTGGCCCGCTGGGTTGCCGGCGGCCGCGGCGAGCTCGAGCGCGAGGGGATCGACCCCGAGCGGCTCGCCGCCGAAGCCCGGAATTACGACGACGACAACCGAGCCCGGGCGCTCGCGCTGTTCGACGTGTTCCTCGATCGCGTCGCTGCGGCTGGGTCTAGCGGATCTCGAACCCGCTGAGCCCCTCGGGCTGTTCCTCGGTGACGTCGATCTGAGCGACCGAGGCCTGGCGCGGGCCGATCTTGCAGAACCTGACCACGCGCTCGACGTGATCGAGCCGGCCTTCGAGCACGGCCTCGACGGTGCCGTCGGATCGGTTGCAGATCCAGCCGGACACGCCGTGGGCCCGAGCGCGCTCGCGGACCGAGTCGCGGAAGAACACCCCCTGCACGCGGCCTCGCACGACCACCCGCCGGCGTATGCGCTGGGCCGCCACGGAACGCGATTCTGGCATGCGCTCAGGTTCTGGCGTTTTGCTGGGATTTCGTTCTGTCCGAGGCCCGCGCAATGCTGAGTGGCCCCATGAACGAACTGTGGTTACTGCTCGGATTGGTCCTCGGTGGCGGAGCCGTGCTCGTCGCGCTCCGTCCCCGCATGCGCTCCTCGTCGCGCGAGGCGTCCCGCGCCGGGGAGCTCGAACGCGAGCTCGTGCGCGCTCGGTCTGACCTCGAGCACGAGCGCACGCTCGCGCAAGAGCGGCTGGCCACGCTCACCGATGCCCAGGAGCAGCTGTCGGCCTCGTTCAAGGCGCTGAGCGCGGACGCGCTCAAGTCGAGCATCGACCAGCTCACCGAACTCAACCGAGCGCAGCTGAACGCCGCCAGGGCCGAGGCCAGGGGAGACCTCGACAGCCGCCGCCAGGCGGTCGAGCAGCTCGTCGGGCCGCTGAAGGAGCAACTCGGCCGGGTCGACGCCCAGCTGGTGGCGTTCGATCAGGATCGGCGCGAGTCCCGCGGGCGTCTCGAGGCACAGCTCCGGACGCTCGCCGAGACCGGCGAGAAGCTGAGGACCGAGACCGGCGCGCTCGTGACCGCGCTGCGCAAGCCCAACGCGCGCGGGCAGTGGGGCCAGATGCAGCTGCGCAACGTGGTCGAGCTCGCCGGCATGGTGAGGTATTGCGACTTCGCCGAGCAGCTGCCGGTTGCCGGCGACGAGACGACGCTGCGACCGGACCTGGTCGTCAATCTCCCGGGCGGCAAGCACGTCGTCGTCGACGCCAAGGCGCCGCTGCAGGGGGTGCTCGACGCGTACCAGGCGCGGGACGAGGCGGAGCGCCAGCAGCATCTGCGCGATCACGCGCGGCTGCTCCGCCGCCACGTCAAGGCTCTCGCCGACAAGGCCTACTGGGCGGGGCTCGACTCGGCGCCCGACCTCGTCGTGATGTTCCTGCCGGGCGAGCATCTGTACGGCGCCGCGCTCGAGGCCGATCCCGCGCTGATCGAGGATGCGATGGCGCGGCGGGTGCTGATCGCCACGCCCACGACGCTGCTCGCGATGCTGCACGCCGTCGCCTATGGGTGGCAGCAGGAGCGCGTGGCCGAGTCCGCCCAGGCGATCTCCGAGCTCGGCCGGGAGCTGCACGGTCGGCTGGTGAAGCTCTCAACCCTGCTGGCCACGCTCGGTACCCGTCTGAACAGCACCGTGCGCGCCTACAACGACGCGGTCGGCTCCTACGAGGCGCGGGTCCTGCCCGCCGCGCGCCGGTTCGAGGACCACGGGTCGGTCGCAGCCGGCCGGGAGCTCCCCGAGATGGAGCCGGTCACGGTCAGCGCACGGAGCGTCCACGCCGCCGAGCTGGTCGCCGGCGAGCCGCGCCGGCGGGACGACGGACACGAGCAGCTGACGATGCGGAGGCTACGCGCGGCTGAGTAGAGGGCGCCGTCGGCGTCGGCTGTCACCCGCCGCCGGCCCCGCGCCGGCCCTCCCACCACCGCCGCAGATCCTCGCGCTGGTGGGGGAGCGGGTCGGCCGACGGCTTGCGCAGGCGGACCGCGTCGAGCGCCTCGTCGATGTCCATCCCGGTACGGGCCGCTACCACGCCGGCGGCCACCGCGGCCGACCTTTGCCAGCCCGCCCGGCAGTGGACATAGGTTCGCTCGTCCTGGTCCAGCCATGTACTGACGGCACGAACCGCGGTCTCGAGATCGCGGGCGGGGAGGCCGCCGTAGTCGGTGAGCGGCAGGCGGAACTCGGCGATGCCGGCGTCAGCGAGCGCACGGACGACCTCCGGGCGGTCGCCGGGCGGGTACTCGTCGTCCTCGGTCAGGTTCAACACGCGCGCGATCCCCAGACGAGCGAGCGTGTCGACATCGTCCTGATCGAGCGGATACGCGCCGACGATCAGGTTGTCGGAGACGTCGGCGAAGCCATAGGACCGGAACCAGCGCGACACGCTCTGGATGATCGCGGCTCGGCGATAAGCTCGACGCTTGAGATGTCATCGCTGCGCACCGATACGTTCGACCTCGGTGGGTTGCGCCTCACGTCCGGCGAGGGGCGCAGGCTAGACCTGGCCGTAGCGATCGAGCCGTTCTCGCTCGCCGGAGAGCGCTACCCGGTCGAGCCGTCGCCGGTACCTGTGCGCCTGGACATCTCGAGAACCACGGGCAACGGCTACGCGCTTCGGCTGCGATTCGAGGCCTCGATCGTCGGTCCGTGCATGCGTTGCCTCGAGCCCGCTGCTCCGGTCATTACCGTCGACGCCCGCGAGGTCTGGCAGCCGAATCAGGCTCGGGCCCACGGTGGCGAGGCCTCCGGACGACGCCGTCAGGATCACGAGCCCGAGAGCGACGACCTGCTCTCGCCGTACGTCGAGGAGGAAGTGCTGGATCTGCACAGCTGGGCGCGCGATGCGCTCGCGCTGGCATTGCCCGCGAACATCCTGTGCCGCGAAGATTGTGCGGGGCTGTGCCCGGTCTGCGGGGTCAACCTGAACGAGGCCGGACCCGGTCACGAGCACGAGCGCGAGCCCGATCCGCGCTGGGCCGCGCTGTCGGAGCTCCGGTTCGACTAGCCGGCACGGCGGCGTTTCGTCGCGCCTGCGGCGGCTACACTGCGCGCATGGCCGTCCCCAAGCAGAAGCAGTCCCACGCGCGGACCACGCAGCGCCGGTCTCAGCACAAGATCACCGCGCCGACCTACAACGCGTGCCCGCAGTGCCACAGCCCTCGGCTTCCCCACCGGGTTTGCCCGGTGTGCGGCAATTACAAGGGCCGCGAGGTCATCGTTCCGGATCGGGACGAGCGGATCGCCTGAGGGCGCCACGCGTGGTCACCGTCGCCGTGGATGCGGGCGGAGCCGACCTCGGCCCCCGCGAGGTCGCGGCGGGCGCTGCCCGTGCGGCCGCTGAGGGCATCCAGGTCCTGCTGTTCGGCCCGGCCCGCGAGATCGGAGGCGTGCCCTCCGGGGTCGAGCTTGTCGACGCGCCCGTGTCGATCGCTAAGAAAGCGGACCCCGCGAACGCGGTCCGCACGACGCCGGAGGCGTCGATCGTCCAGGCGACCCGGGCCGTCGCCGAGGGCCGGGCACAGGCATTCGTCTCCGGAGGGTCGACCGGTCCGGCGCTTGCGGCCGCGCTGTTCAACCTGCGGCGGGACCGCGGTGTGTACCGGCCGGCGCTGGCATTGCCGATCCCCAACCCGGGCCGCTCGCCGATCCTGCTGCTCGACGTGGGCGCCAACGTGACCTGCCGGCCTGAACACCTCGTGCAGTTCGCCCACATGGGATCGGCCTTCGCGCAGGCCGTGCTCGGCATTGACGCGCCGCGGGTGGCGCTCCTGTCCAACGGCGAGGAGCCCGGCAAGGGCACGCCCGAGCTCGTCGCCGCGCACCAGCAGCTCGCGGGCTCGCGCGGCACCGGGCTCAACTTCGCCGGCAACATCGAGGGGACGCAGATTTTCGAAGGCGCCGCCGACGTGGTCGTGATGGACGGGTTCACCGGCAACATCACACTCAAGCTGATCGAAGGGGTCTCGAGCCGCGCGCTCCGGGTCGTCACCGAGACCGCCGCCACCACGGCCCGGGGGCGGCTCGGTAACAGCCTGATCGGGCCGGCGATGGAGCAGCTGCGCGAGTCGATCGACCCCGAGGGACCGGGCGGCGCCTACATGCTAGGGCTGCGACAGCTCGGCGTCGTCGCCCACGGCCGGTTCAGCGCCCGCGGCTTCGCTCGCGCGATCGAAGTCGCGGCCCGCGGCGTCACGCAGGACGTGATCGGCGCCACCCGGACCGCGTTGCAGGAGGCGGGCGCGCTCCGGCCCGCCCCGGGACGCGACGGCGCGCAACGCGAGCTGGCGGATGGCCCGTCCGAACCGGCGGCTACGGTTTCGACTTAGTGGCTCCCCCCGCAGACACCACCGCATCCGAGCGCCCCACGGGGAGACACCGATGACGCGCGAAGAGATCTTCCAGGTGATCCGCGGTCACCTCGTCGACGAGCTAGAGGTGGAGCCCGAGAGGATCATCGAGTCCACTCGCTTCAAAGAAGACCTCGACGCCGACTCGCTGGACCTCTACACGCTCGTGCAGGAGCTGGAGGATTCCTACGGTGTGCGGATCTCCGACGAGCAGGCGGCCAAGATCCAGACCGTCGGCCAGGCCGTCGACTACGTGCTCGATGTGACCGGAGGTGAGGCGCACGCATCGGCGTCGACGGGCGCGGGCCCCGATGCTGAGTGAGCGCGAACCGCCGTTCACTTGCGACTGACTCGCCGGTGCTCCTTCAGGAGCTGCTCGACGGGCTTCCGCAGGACCTGGCGGCGGCGGTTTTCACCCATGCCTCCTGGACGGCACGGCGCTCCGAGTCCTACGAACGGCTCGCGTTCCTGGGCGACAGCGTGCTGTCGCTGGCGGTGACGTCGCACCTCTATCCGCGACTCGAGGCCGAGCGCTACGGTCCCGGCCGGCTGACCAAGATCCGGGCGCAGGCGGTGTCGGGCCGGTCGTGTCGCGAGGTCGCCGAACGACTCGGGGTGCCGCAGCGGCTCAGCGCCGCCGCGCCCACCGGCATGACCTCGACGGTGCCGGCCCTGGTAAGCACCGAACGGGTGTTGGCGTCGGTGATCGAGGCGGTGATCGGCGCGTGCTTCCTCGCGTACGGCTACGAGCGCACCGCCGAGGCGGTCGTCGAGGCGTTCACGCCGGAGATCGAGGAGGCGCTGGAGCACCCGGTCGACTTCAAGTCGGCGCTCCAGGAGCGACTCGCGCGCAGGGGCGCGCTCGTGACCTACGACGTCGTCGACGAGGAGGGCCCGCCGCACGACCGGGTGTTCTCGGTCAGTGCAACGATCGCGGGCGTCGAGGTTGGACGGGGCCGAGGCCGGAGCAAGAAGGACGCCGAGCAGATCGCCGCGCAGGTTGCGCTGGAGGCGTTGGAATGAGGACCTCGCCGTGTACCTGAAGTCGATCGTCCTCAAGGGCTTCAAGTCGTTCCCCGACCGCACCCGGCTCGAGTTCGGCCCCGGCGTCAGCGTGATCGTCGGACCGAACGGATCGGGGAAGTCCAACATCACCGACGCCGTGCTGTGGGCACTCGGGGAACAGTCTCCCCTCGCCGTCCGGGGGCAGTCGATGCAGGATGTGATCTTCGGCGGGACCGCCGGGCGCCAGGGAGCCCGCGGCGCCGAGGTCGAACTCGTCCTCGACGACAGCGAGGGAAAGCTCGGGCTGGGCGCGCCCGAGGTCTCGATCGTGCGCCGGCTCGATCGCAGCGGCGAGGGCGAGTATCGGCTCGCCGGCGCTCGCTGCCGGCTGGTCGACGTGATCGAGGTGCTGTCGGACACCGGACTCGGCAAGGAGATGCACTCCGTCATCTCCCAGGGCAGGGTCGAGTCGATCGTGACCTCCAAGCCGCGCGACCGCCGGATGCTGATCGAGGAGGCCGCGGGACTCGGCAAGCACCGCAAGCGCCGGCGCCGGGCGCAGCTGAAGCTCGCGCGCACCCAGGACAACCTCGATCGAGCGCTCGATGTGGAGCGCGAGGCACGCTCGCGCCTGCGCCCGCTCAAGCGCCAGGCCGAAGCCGCCGAGCTGCATGCGCGGATCGAGCGCCAGACGCTCGAGGCTCGGTGGGAGCTTGCGCGCGATGACGTGCGCCGCCACCAGACCGAGCTCGCCGCCGCACAGGAAGCCGCCACCCAGGCGCGCGCGAGGTGCGAGCAGGTCGAGCGTGAGCTGACGGCCGTCGCCGGCCGTCGGGAGGCCGCGGAGGAGGCCCTGGCGCAGCGGAGCGCCCATCGCGAGGAGCTGTCGCGACGCTGCTTCGTGGCCCAGTCCGCCGGCGATCGCGTGTCGTACCGCGCCGACGCGGTCCGCGCCGCGGCACGTGACCTCGAGGGCCGCCTGCGCGGCGACCGCGAGCGCCTCGCCCGCCTCAGCGAGGCCGCACTCGCCGACGCCCCGGACGTTCAAGCCGACGCCCGAATCGCCGAGCTCGAGCAGGCGCTGGCGCGGCTCGACCGCGACCGAGACGCCGAGCTGGCGCGCCAGCTCGCCGAGCTCGAGGGTCAGCTCGAGGCCGCACGGGCAGCCGTCGGCGACCGCTCGGCAGACGTCGAGCGAGCGCAGGCCGCGCGCGAGCAGGCCCGCGGGCAGCTCGAGCGGGCTCGCGCGGAGCAGCGGGACGCCGAGCGGACGGTCGAGGCCGCGCGCCGCGAGGCGGCGCGGGTCGGTGGTGAGCTCGCCGCTTGCAACCAGTTCCTGCGCAGCCAGACCGCGGCACCGGGCGGCGCCGCCGTGCTGGCTGACCGGCTCGACGTCGATCCGGGGTACGAGCTCGCGGTCGCCGCGGCGCTCGACGGACGGCTTCGCGCGGCGGTCCTCGGGGACCGGCCCGCCGCGGGGGCGCTGCTCGACCGCGCCGGCGCCGACGGCGGCCGGGCCCTGATCGTGGGGTCCGATGGCGCTCCGGACGCGACCGGGCCGTCGGCACCCGCGCCGCACCACGGGGCCGAGGCGCTCGGCGACCATGTGCACGGACCGGCTGACGTGGCCGGCAGCGCACGCCGCCTGCTCGCCGACGTGTGGGTCGTCGAGAGCCTCGAGCACCTGTCCGATCGGTTCGACGGCGTGGCGGTGACGCGCTCGGGCCGCGTGTGGTCGTCCCGCACGCGCGAGCTGCGCCAGGCGCCGGCGGTCGGCGAGGAGCGCGTGCTGGCCGAACGCAACCGCCGGGACGCGCTGGTCCGGGCGAGCGAGGCCGCCGTGCAGGCCGAGCACGGCGCCCGCGCGGCGCTCGAGCGCCACGGCGAGGCGGTGGCGCGGGTGGAGACCGAGTCCGAGCAGGCGATCGCGAGGCATCGCGCCGCCGTCACCCAGCGCGACGAGGCGAGCGAGGAGGAACGGCGGATCGCGGCGTCGATCCAGCGCCGGAGAGCCGCCCCGGACGACGGCCCCGACGCCGGACGCCGCATGCAGGTGTCAGCGGAGCTGTCCGCCGCGCGCGCCGCCCGCGAGCGCGAGCAGCGCGAGCGCGAGGAGCGCCAGGCGCGGATCGACCGCCTGCGCGCCGCGACGACCCGCGACGAGGCGCTGCTGCCGGACGTCCGCGCGGTGATCGCCTCACTCGAGCACGTGGCGAGTGCAATCTCAGGACGCCGCGAGCGGTTCGAGCTCGAGCTCAGCTCCGACCGCCAGGTCGGCGAGCATGTCGCGGTGGAGCTCAAGGAGTGCGCCCAGCAGGAGGCGGCACTGCACGGGCAACTGCGCCAGGGCAACGAGCGCCTGACCGAGAGCCAGGTTCGCCTGGGCCGCGCCGGCGACCGGGTCGACGAATCAACGCAGGAGTTGAACGGCCTCGCGGGTCGCCTCGAGCTCGAAGCCGAGCCCGCCGCCGCGGAGCTCTCCGCCGAGGAACGCGAGGCGCTGACGAGCCGGCTCGAGCGGCTGGCCCGCCGACGCGAGCAGATCGGCCCCGTCAACCCGCTCGCGCAGACCGAGTACGAGGAGGCCGTGGCGCACGTCGAGGAGCTCGAGCGCCAGCGCGACGACCTCGAGACTGCGCTGCGGGAGCTGAACAAGCTGATCTCCGACACCGACCGCCAGATCCGCGAGAGCTTCGAGCAGATGTTCGAGGCGGCCGCGCGGAACTTCGAGCAGGTCGCGGCCCGGCTGTTCCCGGGAGGCCGCGGCCGGCTGCGGCTCGTCACCGAGCGCGACGGCCCGGCGCGGGTGCTCGGCGGCGCGCCGGCGCCCGACGACGCCAAGCCCGATTCCGAGGAGGGCGACGACGGCGAGCCCCGGGGGTCGCAGGACGAGCCCGAAGAGGAGGATCTGCTCGGCGTCGAGATCGAGATCACCCCGGCCGGCAAGGAGATGAAGCGACTCACGCTCCTGTCCGGCGGCGAGAAGTCGATGACCGCGCTCGCCTTCCTGTTCGCGGTGTTCCTCGCGCGGCCGTGCCCGTTCTACATCCTCGACGAGGTTGAAGCCGCCCTCGACGACCTCAACATCGATCGCTTCCTCGAGCTGCTGCGCACCTACTCGGGCCAGGCCCAGTTCATTGTCGTCACGCACCAGAAGCGGACGATGGAGGCGGCCGACTCGCTGTACGGCGTGTCGATGGGGTCGGACGGCATCTCCAAGGTCATCTCGCGCCGGCTGCCCGCTCAGGACCAAGCAGCGTAACCTCGCCGACCGATGGCACGAGACTGGCGAGACCTGTTCATCGTCGACGGCGGGACCGGCCGGGCGGGGCCAGATAGCGAGGCCGCGCCCGAGACCCAGGAGCGACGCCGGGGCATGTTCCGCCGGCTGCGCGAGAACCTGCGCAAGACCCGCCAGGCGCTCACCACCGAGATCCAGGCGACGCTGTTCGAGGATCTGAGCGACGAGACCTGGGAGCGGCTCGAGGAGGCACTGATCTACGCCGACGTCGGCGCCAAGACGACCGCAGAGGTCGTCGAGCAGCTCGAGCGCGAGGCGACCGAGGGCGGCATCTCCGGTGGCGAGGCGCTCACCGGGCGCCTGACCGAGCTGCTCGCCCAGATCGCGCGCACGGACGGTGATGACCGGATCGATCTCACCCCGAAACCAACGGTGATCCTCGTCGCCGGCGTGAACGGCACCGGCAAGACGACCACGGTCGGCAAGCTCGCGTGGCATCTGAGCAAGGAGCTCGGCCAGACGGTGGTGGTGGGAGCGGCGGACACGTTCCGCGCGGCCGGCGTCGAGCAGCTCGAGGTGTGGGCCCAGCGGGCCGGGGCGGGGTTCGTGAAGGGGCCGCCCAGCGCCGACCCGGGCTCGGTCGCCTTCGACGCGGTCGCCGCCGCGAGCCGCGACGGCGCCGACGTCGTGATCATCGACACCGCCGGCCGGCTGCACACCCAGGATGACCTGATGGCCGAGTTGGCAAAGATCAAGCGGGTCATCGGCAAGCAGATCCCGGAGGCCCCACATGAGACGCTGCTCACCGTGGACGCCACCACCGGGCAGAACGGCCTGCGCCAGGCGCGCCTGTTCTCCGAGACGGTGCCGGTCAGCGGTCTGGTGCTGACCAAGCTCGACGGAACCGCGAAGGGTGGGATCGCGCTCGCGATCGCCCACGAGCTCGGGATCCCGGTCAAGCTGATCGGGATCGGCGAGCAGCTCGAGGACCTCCGCCCGTTCGACTCGGACGACTTCGCACGGGCGCTGGTGACCGAGTAGGGATCGCGGAGTACGCTGATCGCTCCATGTTCGACTCGCTCGCCGAAAAGCTTCAGGCCACGCTTTCCGACGTTCGCGGACGCGGGACCCTGACCGAGGCCGACGTCAATGCGGCGATGCGCGAGATCCGCCTCGCGCTGCTCGAGGCCGACGTCAACTTCAAGGTCGTCAAGAGCTTCACGAACGCGGTCAAGGAGCGGGCGCTCGGGTCCGACGTGATCGGCAAGCTGAACCCCGGCCAGCAGGTCGTCAAGATCGTCTCGGATGAGCTGACCGAGCTGATGGGTGGCTCCGCGCACGAGCTGTCGTTCTCGCCACGCCCGCCAACTGTGGTGGTGATGGCCGGGCTCCAGGGCTCGGGCAAGACGACCGCCACCGGCAAGCTCGCCCGCTACCTGAAGGAGGAGCACGGCTCCTCGGTGGCGGTCGCCGCGTGCGATGTCTACCGCCCGGCGGCTGTCGATCAGCTGATCAAGGTCGGCACCCAGGCCGGAGCCGCCGTGTATGAGCAGGGCACCGACCGCGATCCGGTCAAGATCGCCGCCTGGGCGCGCGACCGCGCGATCTCCGAGGGCAAGGACGTGCTGATCATCGACACGAGCGGCCGGCTGCACGTCGACCAGGAGCTGATGGCCGAGCTGGCCAACATCAAGAAGGCGGTCAAGCCCCACGACGTGCTGCTCGTGGTCGACGCGATGACCGGCCAGGACGCGGTCAACGTGGCCGAGCAGTTCGCCGAGGTGGTCCAGTTCGACGGCGTCGTGATGACCAAGCTCGACGGCGACGCTCGCGGTGGCGCCGCGCTGTCGGTCAAGGCGATCACCGGCAAGCCGATCATGTTCGCGTCGACGGGCGAGAAGCTCGACCAGTTCGAGCGCTTCCACCCCGACCGGATGGCGCAGCGGATCCTCGGGATGGGCGACGTGATGACGCTGATCGAGAAGGCCGAGACCGCGTACGACGGGCAGCAGGCGGCCGAGCTCGAGCGCAAGCTGCGAAAGTCGGAGTTCGGGCTCGACGACTTCCTCGAGCAGATGCGGCAGATCCGGCGCCTGGGTCCGCTGCAGTCGTTGATCGGGATGATCCCGGGGATGGGCAAGGAGCTCCGCGGGGCCAAGATCGACGAGCGCGAGTTCGACCGGATCCAAGCGATCATCCTGTCGATGACGCCCCAGGAGCGCCGCCATCCTGAGCTGATCAAGGGCTCGCGCCGGCTGCGGATCGCGAAGGGTTCGGGCACCAACGTGCAGGCGGTAAAAGCGCTGATCAAGCAGTTCGAGCAGATGCGCAAGGTCATGCGCCAGGTGGCCCAGGGACGGATGCCCGACCTCGGCGCGCTGATGCGCCAGGCGCGCTGAGCGTGCGCCCGCGACCCCGGCCGTCGAACATTCGCCCTTACCCGCTACCCTCATCGCTCGAATGTCTGTACGACTAAGGCTTACGCGCATCGGTGGGCGCAAGAACCCGGTCTGGCGAGTGGTCGTCGCGGACCAACGCGCCAAGCGCGACGGACGCGTGATCGAGATCGTCGGGCACTACAACGCCCAGACGAACCCTTCGACGATCACGCTGAACGAGGAGCGGGTCCGCGACTGGCTCGACCGCGGCGCCCAGCCCACGGACACGGTCCGAAAGCTGCTGCGCATCCAGGGCATCCAGTAACGCCCGCGGCGACGATGAAGGAGCTGCTCGAGTATCTGGCGCGTGGTCTGGTCGATGACCCCGACGCCGTGCGCGTCAACGAGGTCCACGAGGACGACGGCGCGATCGTGCTCGAGCTGTCAGTCGCCGACGACGATTACGGGAACGTGATCGGCCGGGGCGGCCGCACCGCCGCGGCATTGCGCACGGTCGTCAAGGCGGCCGCGGTCAAGGACAAGCGCCGCGTGTTCGTCGACATCGTGGACGCGTGAGCGCCGTTGCCAGGTGAGCGCCTCACCTGAGTGGCTGCTCGCGGGCCGCGTGGGCCGGCCACACGGGCTCGACGGCAGCTTTCACGTCACGCGACCGAACGCTCAGCTGCTCCAGGCGGCGTCGAGCGTCCTCATCGACGATCACGAGCTCGACATCACACGCCTGGCGGGTACCCAGCGGAGCCCGATTCTGCGGGTAGCCGACCACGACGACCGGGCGGCCGCCGAGTCGCTGCGCGGCAAAGACCTGATGGTGCCGCGCGGGTTGGCCCCGGAGCTGGGTCCTGAGGAGTGGTGGGCCGAAGATCTCGCCGGTTGCGCCGTTCTCGACGGCGATCGCCACGTGGGGACCGTCCGGCGAATGCTGGAGCTTCCCTCGTGCGAGGTGCTCGAGGTCGAGCGGCCGGGTGGAGCCGGCGATCTGCTCGTCCCGCTGGTCACCGACGCGGTGCGCGAAGTCGATATCGACCGGCGCACGATCGACATCGACCTCGAGTTCCTCGGCGAGGCGTAGTGAGCGGGCCTCCCCTGCGGATCGACATCTTCACGCTGTTCCCGGAGGCGTTCGCGTGGTTCGAGGGCCAGCGCCACGTGGCCAACGCGCTGGCGGCCGGACATCGCCTGGAGTACGTCAATTACCGTGATCACACGCCGCTGAGCGCTGGCCAGGTCGACGACACCCCATTCGGCGGGGGGGCGGGAATGGTCCTGCGGGTCGACGTCGTCGAGGCCGCCTTGCGGTCCCGCTACGGCCGCGACCCGGTGGAGCTGGGCGGCGAGCGGCGAGTGATCGCGCTGACACCGGGCGGGAGGCTGCTCGACGACGCGCTCGTCGGGGAGCTGGCCCGCGAGGACGCTCTGACGCTTCTGTCGGGGCGGTACGAGGGGTTCGACCAACGGATCGTCGATCACTTCGCGACCGACGAGGTGTCGATTGGCCGGTACGTGCTCGCCGGCGGCGAGCTCGCGGCGATGGTCGTGTGCGACGCGGTCCTGCGCAAGTTGCCGGGTGCCCTTGGTCATCCCGAGTCGGTGATCGAGGAGTCCTTCAGCGAGGCCCTAGCCGGCGCGCCCGAATATCCGCACTACACGCGCCCCGCCGAGTACCGCGGATGGCGGGTGCCCGACGTGCTCCTGTCCGGGCATCACGCGCGGATCCGGGAGTGGCGCCTTGAACAGAGCGCTGCGAGGGGAGTCGGCCCCACAGGCGGTCCGCTACCATAGGCCGCCCGCGCAGGAGCACGCTGCGCTGCGAACTAGTCCCCACCAGCGAACACCACCAGGTGTGGCAGGGATCCACAACGTCATGAGCACCGTGATCGACAGTCTGGAGCGCGCACAGCTCCGCCGTGTACCGAGCTTCGACGCCGGCGATCGTCTGCGCGTCCACTTCCAGGTGATCGAGGGCACGAGGCGCAGGACCCAGGTGTTCGAAGGCGTTGTCATAAGGCGCCAGGGGCACGGCGCTCGCGAGACCTTCACCGTGCGCAAACAGTCGTTCGGGGTCGGCGTCGAGCGAACCTTCCCGCTCCACTCGCCGAAGATCGAGCGGATCGAGGTGGCCGCCCGCGGCGACGTCCGGCGCGCCAAGCTCTACTACCTGCGCGGTCGAGTGGGCAAGCGAGCTCGCGTCCGCGAGCGGCGGAGCAACGTGCCCGAGGTTGCGGTCGAGCGCGAGTTGCTGCACGCGCCGGTCGCTGCGGAGCCGGCTGCGGACGAGCTCACCGCGGAGGATCTCGAAGGGACACAGGCCGAGGCGGAGCTCGTTGACACGCAAGCTGAGGCAGACGCTGAGACACAGGCCGAGTCGGGCGCGGAGGGTTCGAGCGCTGAGGAGTCCGCGGATTCCACCCCCCCGACGGCGCCGCAGGACGCCAGTCCGGCGGCCCCGGAGGACTCCGCCGGCGAACAGCAGGAGTGACGAAGGCGAAGAGGTCGCCCGCGAGCGCGCTGTTAGAGCTCGCGGTGATTGTCGTGACCGCGCTCGCCTTGGCCCTCGGGATCCAGGCGTTCCTGGTGAAGCCCTACCGGATCCCGAGCGGGTCGATGCTCCCAACCGTCCGAGTCAACCAGCGCGTGCTCGTGGACCGGATCGGCATGGACTTCTCCTCGCCGCACGTAGGCGACATCGTCGTGTTCCACCCGCCCAAGAACTACGACGACGGCTGCGCCGATCCGAACGAGGGACAGAACGTCGGCGGGCAGGATGCCCCAGCGGCTTGCGCGGTGCCCTGGAAGCAACCGTCGTCCCAGACGTTCATCAAGCGCGTGGTCGGGCTCCCCGGCGACCATCTATCGATCGTCAACGGACACGTCATCCGCAACGGCAAGCCGGAAGCCGATCACTACATCGTCCAGTGCGACGGTGACGCGTCGTGCAATTTCCCGCAGACGATCACCGTTCCCGAGGGCTACTACTACATGATGGGAGACAACCGGCCTGACTCGGAGGACAGCCGCTTCTGGGGACCGGTGCCACGGTCCTGGATCATCGGCAAGGCCTTCCTGACGTACTGGCCGCCCGATCGGATCGGATTCTTCTAGTGGCTCAGCAGGTTGGGTCGTAGCCGGTGGCCGGAGCGCGCCGATGAGGGGATTGATCGAGTTGGTCGTCACCGTGGCGATCGCGGTGGCGCTGGCGCTGCTGATCCAGGCGTTCATCGTCAAGCCCTACCGCATCCCGAGCCCGTCGATGGTTCCGACCCTCGACATCGGTCAACGGGTGCTCACCGACCGCCTCGCCGGGAATCCGGGTCTCTACGACGTGGTCGTGTTCCACCCGCCCCACGGGGCCGACTTCACCAACCCGGTGTGCGGCGACCCCAATCAGGGCGGCCAGGAGGGCGGGCTGACCGTCCAGGCCTGCGGCCAGCCGACCCCGACGGCGTCCAGCCAGACGTTCATCAAGCGCGTCGTGGGCCTTCCCGGCGACACGATTCAGATCCTCAACGGCCACGTGATCCGCAACGGAGTCCGCGAGAAGGACTCGTACACGATCCCCTGCGGCGGAATTTCTACTTGCACTTTCGGCAAACCAATCAAGATTCCGCCCGGCGATTACTTCATGATGGGGGACAACCGCCCGGACTCGGAGGACAGTCGTTATTGGGGCCCAGTCCCAGGTAAATGGATCATCGGTACCGCGTTCTTCACGTACTGGCCCCCCGACCGGATCGGGTTCCTCTAGCCGGACGAACGGAGCGTCGAGCCGAGCCAACGGAACCGCGCGGCGCAAGCGCTCGGTTCCCCCGGCTCGCCGGCTGTTCAAGTTCGACCGCTCGCTGGGCGTGCGGTTCGTCGCCGGTGCGGATGAAGCCGGGCGAGGCTGCCTCGCCGGGCCGCTGGTTGCCGCCGCGGTGCTGTTCGACCTCGACGCGATCGGTCCCGGAGAGGTCCGTGCCCTCGGCTCGTTGAACGATTCCAAGCAGCAGACCCACGAGGCTCGCGCGGAGCTGTTCCCGATCATCCTGCGGCTGGCCGCGAAGGTTGTGGTCGTATCGCGGTGCGCGCCGGGGATCGACGCCCGCGGTCTGCACAAGACGAATCTCGCCGCGTTGCGCGACGCGCTGACAAAGGTCGCGTGCGAGGGCTGCATCTGCCTCAGCGACGGCTTTCCGGTGAGGCCGACCGGCCACGATCAGCGGGCCGTGGTCGACGGCGACGCCAAGAGCGCGGCGATCGCCGCCGCCTCGGTGATTGCCAAGGAGACCCGGGACCGCTACATGCGCCGCGCCGACACCACTCATCCGGGATGGGAGTTCGCCCAGCACGTGGGGTATTCGACCCCGGAGCATCGTGAGGCGATCGAGCGGCTCGGCGTATCGCCGTTGCACCGCCGGTCGTTTCAATCGATGGCCTACCAGCAGCTGACGCTGCCCTAGAACGCGCCCTCGAGGTGCTCGAGGCTGACCAGCCTCCCGCCTGCGTCGAGCGTCACGCCGATCGCGTCGAAACGGACGGTGTCTGCGTACGGCCGGTCGGTCCGCTCGACCAGCCAGCGCCCGGCCATCTTGCGCACCTGGGAGCGCTTAAGCGGCCGTACCGCCTCGAGCGGGCTGACGCCGGTCGCGCGGGCGCGGCGCGTCTTAACCTCGCAGAACGTCAAGACCCGGCCGTCGAACGCGACGATGTCGAGCTCGCCCCAGCGCGTGCGGTAGTTGCGCTCGACGATCTCGAAGCCCCGCCTGATGAGGTGCTCGGCGGCGAGTTGTTCACCTAGTTGGCCGAGCGCGGGACGGGGGTCGCTGGTCACGCGGGCGAGGAGTCGCTAGCCATGTTCGCGACGCTACGCCGGCGCGCGTTAGGCGTGGTTCACGCGCTGTTCCAATCCTGCGCAAGCCGAGCCGTCCGGCGTAAGCAGGATTGGAACGCGGCGTCACCCACCTCTGACGCGCCGCCGCGTACGTTGACCCGATGCTTGCGCGTGTCGCCACGTTCGCGATCGACGGGATCGACCCGCGCCAGGTGTGGGTCGAAGTCGACATCCGCAGCGGTCTGCCCGCGTTCACGGTCGTCGGGCTGGGGGACGCGGCGGTGCGCGAGTCGCGGGACCGGGTCCGCTCGGCGATCGCGAACTCGGGCTTCGAGTTCCCGCAGACCAGGATCACCGCGAACCTCGCGCCCGCGTTCCTGCGGAAGGTCGGTCCCGGGTTCGACGCGGCTCTGGCGCTCGGCGTGCTCGCCGCCAGCGAGCAGATTCCGACCGACGCGCTCGCCGCCTACGCGGTGTTCGGTGAGCTCTCGCTGAGCGGCGAGCTGCGCGACTCGCCGGGGGCGCTCGCCGTCGCCGAAGGAACCCGCCGGGCCGGACTGAAACGGCTGATCGTTCCGCGCGAGCGTGCGCGCGAGGCGGCGCTGGTCGAGGATCTCGCCGTCGCCGGGGTCCCGACGCTGCGCGCCGCGGCGCAGGTGCTCGCAGGCGCCGCGCTACCTCCGCTGCCGGCGCCGGCGCACGCCGTGGGCATCGCGCCGGCCGAGCCCGATCTCGCGGACATTCGGGGGCACGCAGCCCCATTGCTGGCGCTCGAGATCGCGGCCGCCGGCGGCCACAACCTGCTGTTCGAGGGCGCGCCGGGCACCGGAAAGACGATGCTCGCCCGCAGGATCCCGTCGATCCTGCCCGCGCTGACCCGCGCTGAGGCGATCGAGGTGACGCGGATCCACAGCATCGCCGGCCTGCACGCGGCCGGCCTGGTGCAGGCGCGGCCGTTCCGGGCTCCTCACCACACGATCTCCTCGGCGGGGCTGGTGGGCGGCGGTGCGCCGCCGCGGCCCGGAGAAGCGACGCTCGCCAATCACGGGGTTCTGTTTCTCGACGAGCTCGCCGAATTCCGGCGCTCGAGCCTCGACGCCTTGCGGCAGCCACTCGAGGACGGGTGCGTGACGATCGTTCGCGGGCAGCGGGCGCTGGTGTTCCCGACGCGGTTCATGCTGGTCGCCGCCACCAACCCGTGCCCGTGCGGGTTCGCCGGCGTCGGGGACCGGTGCCGGTGCGGCGAGGCCGACCTCCGGCGCCACAGCCGCCGGCTCAGCGGTCCCCTGCTCGACCGAATGGACTTGCTGATCAACGTCGAGCGGCCCACCGAGGACGACCTGCGCGCCGCGCCTTATACCTCCTCGGCGCGGGCGCGTGAGCGGGTTGCCCACGCTCGCGAACGCCAGCGATTCCGGCTGGCGGACTCCGCCGCCGGGTGCAACGGAGAGATGGACGCACGGCTGGTGCGTCGCCACGTCCGGCTCGAGGAGGCGGCCGAGCACGCGCTGTCCCAGGCATACGCGGTCGGGGCGCTGAGCGCGCGTGGTCGCCACCGGGTCGTGCGCGTCGCCCAGACGATCGCCGACCTCGAGGCTCACGACCGGGTCACGCACGCGAACCTGCTGACCGCGCTCAGCCTGCGCCAGCGCGGCGACGCCGAGCGGACGCTGGCGGCATGACCGAGCACGCGTGCGACGCCTGCATGGCGCGCTCGTGGCTGCTGGGACGGCTCGCCGGACACCTCGACAATGCGCGTGGCCGGATCGATCAGGTGCTCGCGCTCGACCACGAGTCGCTGATCTTGGGGGTCGGAGGGCGGAGAAAGGCGCAACTGGAGAGCGAGTACGAGGCCGCGGACCTCGGCGCAGTGCGCTCGCGAGCGCGCGCCGCCGGCCTCGAGACCGTGTGCGAGTGCGATGACGCGTATCCGGCCGGGCTGCGGGCGCTGGCCGCGCCACCGGCAGTGCTCTACGTCGCCGGCGGGCTCGAGCGGCTGGTAAAGCTCACCGGCGAAGATCCGGCTGCGATCGTCGGCGCGCGGAAGGCGTCGCCGTACGGGCTGGACGTCGCGCAGTCGCTCGGGCGGGGTCTCGCGGTCGCCGGGCTCACGGTCGTGAGCGGCATGGCCCACGGGATCGACTCGGCCGCCCACGCCGGCGCGCTCGAGGCTGATCGCCCCACGGTCGCGGTCCTGCCGGGTCCGGCCGACCGGCCCTACCCCGCCGCCAAGCGTGGCCTGCACCGCCGGATCGTCGCCACCGGTGCCGCGCTCTCCGAAATCGCGCCGGGGACCGGCGTGCGGCGGTGGATGTTTCTGGCCCGCAACCGCATCATCGCGGCGCTGGCGGCGATGACCGTGGTGGTCGAGGCCGGCGAGCGCTCGGGCTCGCTGGTCACGGCGCGGCTGGCGCACGGGATCGGGCGCCCGGTGGGGGCGGTACCCGGGCGGGTCACGACGCCGCAAGCGGTGGGACCGAACGCGCTTCTGGCGAGCGGCCGGGCGTGCGTCGTCCGCGGGCCCCAGGACGTGCTCGATCACCTGTTCGGGGCAGGCGTGCGGACCGTCGCGAGCGCGACCCGCGAGCAACCGCCCGCCGAGCTTCGCCCGCTGCTGGCCGCGATCGCCGAGGGGCACGAGACCGCCGCGGCGCTGGCACGGGCCGGGCTTGCGCCCGATCGGGGTCTCGCAGCCCTTGCGGAGCTCGAACTCGGGGGATTTGTGAGGCGTGGCGCCGGCGGTCGCTTCCGGGTTGCGACCTGATGCGACCCGACGTTTCAGGCAATAGTTGCCCAAAAACGCATACGCGTGGGCGGGGTACGCTCGTGGTCGTGCTCCCGAGGGTCCTATCGATTGCCGGGTCGGACTCCGGCGCCGGCGCCGGCATCCAGGCCGACCTGAAGGCGTTCGCCGCCTGCGGCGTCCACGGGATGACCGCGATCACCGCGATCACCGCCCAGAACACGGTCGGCGTCACCGCCGTCCACCCGATCCCGCCGGACGTGATCCTCGCCCAGGTGCGAGCGGTGGCGAGCGACATCGGCGTCGACGCGGTCAAGATCGGGATGCTCGGGGACCGGACGACGATCGAGGCGGTGGCGCGCGCGCTCAGCGAGCTCCCGGAGGACACCCCGGTCGTGCTCGATCCGGTGATGGTGGCTGAGTCCGGGGCCGTCCTGCTCGACCCGCACGCCCGCTCCGCGCTCATGGAGCTGCTGCTCCCGAGAGCCACGGTTCTCACCCCGAACCTCCCGGAGGCGCGGACGCTGGTGGGTGGTGGCGCTACCGACGATGTCGCCGCGGCGGACCTCGATCCACACGCCCTGGCGCGCGCCGTCCACGCGCTCGGGCCAAAGGCAGTGGTCGTCACCGGCGGCCACCGCGAACCCGTGACCGACGTGTTCTTCGACGGCCGGCAGCTCGTCGAGCTGCACGGAGAGCGCCACCAGGACGGTGCGGCACACGGCTCGGGCTGCACGCACTCCTCGGTGCTCGCCGCGCGTCTGGCCCACGGTGACGAGCCGCTCGAGGCCGCCAAAGCGGCCCGAGAGCTCGCGTCTCGCGCGGTGGCGCAGGGGCTGCGGGAGATCGGCGCCGGCCCCGGCCCCGTCGACATCCTCGGGATTGCCTGCAAACCGGACGTTTGGGCAGTTTTGGGCGGTTAAGAGCGGTCGGGAGCCGACACGGTTTTGACATAATCTCCACGTGCGTTTTCTTAGGATGAAGCCAGGCCACGGAGAGGTCCTGATCGCCGAGGGAGACGTTGAGCGCGCTGAAGACGAGCAGCGTCTGATCGAGGAGTTCCGCCGGCAGCTGGACGCGGGACTGTGGGCGGCGGTGCCGGTCTCGCGCCGGCAGGGCCGGCGAGAGTCGATCATGGTCCGCTCGTTCGAGGAGATTCCCGGGGACGCCGACCGCGTGATCTTCTTCCCGCGGGCAGCAGGCGGCAGGTAGGTCGGCGGCCCCATGGTGCTGGCGCTCGCAGCGACCGCGCTTGTCGCTCTTGCGCTTCTGTCTGACCTGATCGTCCCGCGGATCGACGAGCTCTGGAGCCGGTACAAGGCGCGCCGGCAGCGCGCCCCGACCTGGTCGTACGACCCCGGACGCGAGCGCCGGGCCGAGTCGCGCGCCCGCGCGCTGCTCCGGTCGTGTGTCAACGAGGAAGAGTGGGCGATGTACCGCGACCTCGGCTTCCTCCGCGTGTGGGGCTCGCTCGCCGACGGACCCGACGATCTGGGCGGCACCGGTGGCGCCCCGTACGCGTACCTGATCTACCCCCACCGGCCGATCCTCGCCTACCTGGCCCAGACCCATCGCCTGCTCAACGAATATTGCGTGACGTTCCCCGACGAGACCCGCCCGTACGGAAGCTCGCGGCTCCCGGACTCCGACGACGTGCTTGCCAAGTGGATGGCGCTGACCGGCGACGAGCGCCGGCTCGTTTCCACCGCGAACATGCACCTCCCCGGCCGCCAGCTCGATCCGGCTCAGGTCCGGCGCGACCTGTGGCGGCTGTCGCAGTGGGAGCGCGCGCGGATGCGCGACGCGGCGGGCCCCGGCGGGACGCCCTCGGCTGACCCGGGCGATCGCCACCGCGCCGCGTAGGAGGAGCCGGCTCGAGAAAGCGTCCTGTGACGACGCTTTCTCGAGCCGGCCCCGATGATCCCCACCGGCTAACGTTCCGCGCCCCATGGACCTCAAGCACAAGAGCCGCGCCCTCACCGAGGGCCCCGAGCGCGCCGCCGCCCGCGCCCAGCTGAAGGGCATCGGCTACGACGACGAGGCGCTGGCTAAGCCCCTCATCGGCGTCGCCAACACCTGGATCGAGACGATGCCGTGCAACTTCCACCTGCGGGCGCTCGGCGCCAAGGTCAAGGAGGGGATTCGCGAGGCGGGCGGGACGCCGATGGAGTTCAACACGATCGCGATCTCGGACGGAATCACGATGGGCACCGAGGGGATGAAGGCGTCGCTGGTCAGCCGCGAGGTGATTGCCGACTCGATCGAGCTGGTCGCGTTCGCTCAGGCGTTCGACGCGGTGATCGCGATCAGCGCCTGCGACAAGACGATCCCCGCCACTGTGATGGCGCTGGCCCGCCTGAACCTGCCGAGCCTGATGCTGTACGGCGGCTCGATCTACCCCGGGCACTACAACGGTCAGAGCATCACCATCCAGGAGGTGTTCGAGGCGATCGGCGCCCACGCCGCCGGCCGGATCACCGACGAGGAGCTGACCGCGATCGAGGAGGCTGCGTCGCCCGGCTACGGCGCCTGCGGCGGCCAGTTCACCGCCAACACGATGGCGATGGCGTTCCAGGTGCTCGGGATCTCGCCGTTTTCCTCGGGGGTTCCGGCCGAAGACCCGCACAAGGCCGACGTCGCCAAGGAGGCCGGCCGCCTCGTCATGGATGTCCTCAAGCGCGGCCAGACACCCAGCGACATCATCACCCGCGACAGCCTCGAGAACGCGATCGCCGCGATCGCGTGCAGCGGCGGCTCGACCAACGGCGTGCTCCACCTGCTCGCGGTCGCCGAGGAGATCGGCGTCGACCTCGACATCGACGACTTCGACCGGATCAGCGAGCGCACGCCGCTGCTGTGTGACCTCAAGCCGAGCGGCCGGTTCGTCGCCCCCGACCTGTACGTGGCCGGTGGCGTCCCGCTGGTCATGAAGCGGCTTAAGGAGGCGGGCATCCTGCACGAGAGCGCCCAGACCGTCACGGGCAAGACCGTCGGTCAGCATGCCGACGAGGCAACCGAGCAAGCGGGCCAGGAGGTCGTCCGCCCCCTGAGCGACCCGCTCAAGGACACCGGGGGTCTCGTGATCCTCAAGGGCAACCTCGCGCCCGAGGGGTGCGTCGTCAAGGTCGCCGGGTACGAGCGGCGCAAGCAGACGGGGCCTGCTCGGGTGTTCGAGTCCGAGGAGGACGCGATGGCCGCGGTTCGGAGCCAGGGCATCAAGGCCGGCGATGTCGTCGTGATTCGCAACGAAGGACCGGCGGGTGGGCCCGGGATGCGCGAGATGCTCGCGGTCACCGCCGCGCTCGTCGGCGAGGGCCTCGGTGAGGACGTCGCGCTGCTCACCGACGGGCGCTTCTCGGGCGCCACCCACGGCCTGATGGCCGGTCACGTGGCGCCGGAATCGGTCCGCGGCGGCCCGATCGGGATCGTCCGCGACGGCGACGAGATAACGCTCGACGTCGACGCCCGCCGCCTCGACCTCGACCTCTCAGACGACGAAATCGCCGCCCGCCTCAAGGATTACCGGCCGCCCGAGCGGCCGGCGCCCGCCGCTGCGCTCGCCAAATACGCCCGGCTCGTCTCGAGCGCATCTCTGGGCGCGGTCACGCGCTAGGCCTACGTGCCTGCACCCCCAAACGGGGCGCGAGAATGAAATTCGGGTTGCAGAAGTCTGAACAAAACGCTGCCCAAACAAAGATCAGACGAGGTGATCGGTACGATTGTCGTCATGGGGTGGTCTTAGCTGGCACGAGCGCGAGCGACATATCTACGCCCTGAGCGCAGCCCGGCGAGGCCATCGAGACAGCCGCGTCGGGCCTCCGGGGTAGCTCGCACATCACGTAGACGGGGGCCGTACGTCGCATTGGGGATCGTCGTGATCCTCGTCGGCGCGGCGGCTGCGGTCGCGATCGCGCTGAAGAGCTCGAAGGCGACACTGACCACCGATCCGACCGCGCTGGCGAAGGTGACGCTGCCGCTCGGCGGCGGAACGGTCCAGAGCGTCAGGGTCTACGGCGGTAAGACCAACTCGGCCATTCCGGTGCACCTGACCGGCAACCAGATCTGGCCGAACGCGCGGATCCCCGCCCACGAGACGCTGACGGTCCAGGCCGTGGTCAAGCGTCCAAGCTCGGTCGCGTGGGTCACCGGCAAGACCCAGCGCCTGAACCTCACGCTGACCACGCCGAGCGCGCACCTGAAGGCCCACTTCCTGACCGTCGCCTCGGGTCAGCCCCTCCAGCTGAAGTTCGCCGAGCCCGTGTCCACGGTCTCCACGGGCTCGTCGACGACGAGCCTGCGCCGGCAGCAGTTCGGCGCGCCGCAGTCATCGGTGACGCTTGCGCGGACCGCGGAGGCGGGCACGATTTATGTCGCCGCCGCGCCGCGCTCGTGGGAGACGTCGTCCGCCGCGCTCGTCAGCTGGTTCCCCGCCGGCTCGTCGACCAGCGCGTTGGCCTACCCGGCGCCCGGCAGCACGATCACCGCGACCACGCCGATCACGCTCACCTTCTCGAAGCCCGTGTCCAAGGCGCTGGGCGGCTCGATGCCGCCGGTCTCACCGCAGACCGCGGGCACGTGGCACAAGATCAGCGACCGCTCGATCCAGTTCCAGCCCACCGGCTTCGGCTACGGACTCGGCGCGCACGTCAGCATCGGGCTCCCGAACGGGGTCCGGCTGCTCGGCGCCAAGCAGAGCGGAGACGCCTGGAGCGGCTGGACGGTGCCCCAGGGCACCACGCTGCGCCTCCAGCAGTTGCTGGCGGTGCTCGGTTATCTCCCGCTCCGCTTCCACTACGCCGGCACCGGGCCCGGCCCCAACACCGCCAACGAGCTCGCGGCCGCGGTCAAGCCGCCCGCGGGCAACTTCACGTGGCGCTACCCGAACACCCCGAGCGCGCTCGTCAACATGTGGGCGCCCGGCACGTTCGGCGAGTTGACCAAGGGCGCGATCATGATGTTCGAGGACCAGCACGGGATGACCGCCGACGGGGTCGCCGGGCCTCAGGTCTGGGACGCGCTCATCACCGCCGTCGTGCAGGGCAAGACCAACGCGTTCGGCTACACGTTCGTTTACGTGAGCGAGGGCTCTCCCGAGACCGAGTCGACGTGGCACAACGGCAAGACCGTTGTCTCTGGCGCCGTCAACACCGGCATCCCGGCGGCGCCGACCGCGCAGGGCGTGTTCGCAGTGTTCGAGCACGCGCTATCGGTGACGATGAGCGGCACCAATCCGGACGGGAGCCACTACAGCGATCCGGGCGTTCCGTACGTGAGCTACTTCAACGGGGGAGACGCCCTGCACGGCTTCCTCCGTGCCTCCTACGGCTTCGCGCAGAGCCTCGGCTGCGTCGAGATGCCGTACTCCGAAGCCGGCGCCGTGTACCCGTACACGCCGATCGGGACGATCGTCGACGTCACGTAGCGTCCGCCGGCTGACCGGCGGCAAGCCTCCAAGCAGGCAATGCAGCGCCCGCAGCGAATACGGTGCGTCGATGCCAGCGCCCGGCGAAACCTCCTCGTGGCCGGCGGCGCTCCAGGCGTTCGACCGCGACCTGACGCGCCGGGCCGTCGCCGAGAAGACGCGAGATGCGTACAGCGCCGACTGCCGGCATTTCGCGGCCTGGGCCCGGGAATCCGACCCCGCCCATCCCACCGAGCCCGCCCAGGTTGACATCCGCACGCTTCGCCGGTACGCGGCCGGGTTGTCGGAGGACGGGATCGCCCCGGCCACGATCGCCCGCCGGCTGGCCGCGCTGAGGGGGCTGTTCCGCAGTCAGATGGAGATCGGTGCGCGCCAGGACAACCCGGCCGAGCTGCTGAGCTCACCGAAGAAGCCCCAGCGCCTGCCGCGCGTCCTCAAGGCCACCGACGTGGCGGCGCTGCTCGACTCAATCCCCGCTACGACGCCACTCGAGCTGCGTGACCGCGCGCTGTTCGAGCTCGCGTACGCGTGCGGCCTGCGCGCCGAGGAGTTAGTCACGCTCGACCTCGAGGCGATCGACTTCGACGCCGAGTCGGTGCGGGTCGAGGGGAAGGGGGGGAAGACTCGGCTGGTCCCAGTGGGAGAGCACGCGCTTGGCGCGCTCGAGCGTTACCTGCGACGCGGCCGCCCGGCGCTCGCGGGTGAAACTGACCGCACGCGCGATCGCGCGCTGTTCCTGTCGAAGTCCGGGCGCCGGCTGTCGACCTCAGACGTGAGGCGCCGGCTGAACGGCTGGGCGAGGCGCGCCGTGTCCCACTCGCCAGGCCTGGCACAGGCCCACCCGCATGCGCTCAGGCACTCGTTTGCGACCCATCTGCTCGACGGCGGCGCCGACCTGCGGGCGATCCAGGAACTGCTGGGCCATGCGACCATATCGACAACTCAGGTTTACACTCGCGTTGAGTCGGCCCGCCTAAGGTCTACCTATTTGCGCGCACATCCCCGCGCGTGAGGCGGGCCTAATAACGTCTGGGGGAACTTGGAAACCAACGTCAAAGCGATCGAGCTACAAGATCTGTGGAGGCGGTTCAAGGCGACCGGCGACGAGCGGGCGCGTGAGCGGCTCGTGGTCGCGTACTCGCCTCTGGTCAAGTACGTCGCCGGGCGGATGAGCTCGGGCCTGCCGGCCCACGTCGAGGAATCAGATCTGATCTCGTACGGGCTGGGAGGCCTCATCTCGGCAATCCAGCGGTTCGACCTCACGCGCGAGATCAAGTTCGAGACCTACGCGATCACCCGGATCCGCGGCGCGATCATCGACGAGCTCCGGACGCTCGACTGGGTCCCGCGCTCGGTCCGCGCCCGCGCCCGGGAGATCGAGCGGGCGAACATGAAGCTGGAGGCCCGCTTCCAGCGCGCCCCGACGGACGAGGAGATGGCCACCGAGCTGTCGCTGACGGTCGAGTCCTTTCAGGAGGCGCTGATCCAGATCTCGAACTCGACGATCGTCGCGCTAGACGAGCTGTGGAGCGTGTCGGACTCGACCGGTGACGCCATCTCGCTGCTCGACACGCTGCCCGACCGCGGCGCCCCCGATCCCGAGCAGTTGATGGACCAGTCAGAGCTGCGCGACCGCATCGCGGACGCGATCGCGGCGCTCCCCGAGCGCGAGAAGCTGGTCGTAGCGCTTTATTACTACGAGAACCTGACGCTGCGCGAGATCGGCGAGGTGCTCGGGGTTACCGAGTCACGCGTGTCGCAGCTGCACACCAAAGCGGTTCTGCGGCTCCGGTCGAAGCTGGCCGGCGAGCTGGATTAGTACGGGCCGGGCTTC
>CAWJXO010000016.1:0-31068 GCA_963846765.1 uncultured Solirubrobacterales bacterium | reverse complement strand
GGCATCGCGCGCGACGGGGCTCGACCCGGCGCTGATCGTCAGAGTGGTGAGCGCGCTGGGCACGGCACCGGCGCAGGTCGAGCGCCGGTCCGCGGACGACATCGCGTTGCTCCGGTACGTCGCCGCCGTGCTCGACGCGGGCCTGCCGCTGATGGCGCTGCTTCAGCTCGTGCGTGTATATGGGCAGGCGATGGCGCGAGTCGCAGACGCCGTCGTCGGCCACATGGAGTCTGACCTCGAGGACGACGCGATCGATCTCGGGCGGATGCGGGTGGCGGTAGCGTTCGCCGACCTGACCGGGTACACGCGGCTGACCGAGGAGCAGGGCGAGATCGAGGCGGTCGACGCCGTCGAGCGGTTCGTCGAGATGGTGAAGGGCACCCTGCCCGACGACGCGCGCGTGATCAAGACGATCGGCGACGCGGTCATGATCGTCGGCTCCGACCCGGCGGCGCTGGCCGATTGGGCGGTGGCCTTCCAGCGCCTCGAGGCTGGGCGCGCACCAGCGCGGATCGCCGACGTCCGGTTGAAGGGCTTCAGCGAGTCGACCGAGATTTTCGTCGCGCGCGAGCGGGACGCGGCATGAACCAGGCGGCGATGTTCACGCGCGTGCGCGAAGGCGGCCTGCTGTCCTTCGGTCAACCTGTGCTCGTGTTGCTCTCGGGTGGACGAGATTCGACCTGCCTGCTCGACCTCGCGGTCCGCGTGGCCGGTGTGAGCGCCGTGACGGCACTGCATGTGAATTATGGGATTCGGGAATCGGCGGGCGAGGACGATCGCCATTGCCACGCGCTGTGCGCGAGCCTCGGGGTCGGGCTCGGGGTATGCCGGCCGCCGGGGCCGCCATCGAGCGGGAACGTCCAGGCATGGGCTCGAGAGGTCCGCTACCGGGCCGCGGCCGAGCTTGCCGGCGGGCGCGGCGCTGACGTTGCCGCCGGCCACACGAGGACCGATCAGGTCGAGACGATCCTCTACCGGCTGGCGTCATCGCCGAGCCGGCGGGCGCTGCTGGGGATGCGTCCGCGCGAAGGGAACCTGGTCCGGCCGCTACTCGAGTTCACGCGCGAGGAGACCGCGACGTACTGCGTCGAGCGCGGTCTGCAGTGGCGCGAGGACGAGAGCAACAGGTCGCCGGCGTACGCGCGCAACCGGATCCGCGCCGAGGTGGTGCCGGCGCTGCGAGGCGTCCACGCCGCGGCCGAGGACAACGTGCTGGCGGTGGCGCGGATCCTGCGCGAGGAGGGGGAGGTGCTGGACGCGCTCGTAGACGAGGTTGTGGGTGAAGGGTCGTCCGTGTCGCTGTCGGTGCTCCGCTCGCTGCCTCCGGCGCTGCGGCGGCTCGTGGTCCAACGGATGGCCGACGACGCCGCGAGCGGCTTCGCCCCGGGCGTGGGCGGACGAGCCGATGAGATCGCGGCGCTGAGCGACCGCGGAACGGCGAGGCTCGACGTCGGTAACGGGCTGCGGGCGATCGCGGAGTACGGCGCGCTACGGTTCGGGCCGCTCGGCACCGGCCCGGGCGGGGCACTGCCCGGAGCGGCGGTTGTGCTCCCGATCCCGGGGAGCGTTTCGTTCGGATCGGTCGAGGTGCGCTGCGAGCTCGCCGAGCCCGCGCGCGAGGCGGGGATGCTCGACCGTGCCTCGCTCGGGACCGAACTGGTGGTCCGATCGTGGCGGCCCGGCGACCGGATGGCGCCGCTCGGGCTCGGCGGGACGAAGAGCCTGCAGGACCTGTTCACCGCGAGGCGTGTGCCGAGGCTCGAGCGAGGGGCGGTTCCGGTGGTCGAGTCGGGCGGCGAGATCGCCTGGGTCGCCGGCGTCGCCACCGCGGAGCCATTTAAGGTGACCCCGGCCACGCGCGAGGCGGTCCGGCTCAGCTGCCGAAGCTGACCTCGACGGCGACCGCGTGAGACCGCGCCTCGACGGCGACCGCGTGAGGCAACCAGCCCACCGCCCGTTCATTGCTTGAGGCGGGCGAGACGTGACGAGAACCGGGACGAGAACACAAGCGCGCGAATGCGCGCCCATAATTCAAAATTGTGGAAGGCGACGACGCGATCGGGGAGATCCTCGTCCCAGCCGAGGACCTGAAGCGCCGCGTCCAGGAGCTGGCCGAGGAGGTTTCCCGCGACTACCAGGGGAAAGACCTCGTGCTGGTCGGCGTGCTGAAGGGCGCCGTCCTGTTCCTTTCGGACCTGATGCGCCAGCTCGACGTGCCGTGCGAGGTCGACTTCATGGCGGTCGCGTCCTACGGCTCGGCGACCAAATCCTCGGGCGTGGTCAGGATCCTGAAGGACCTGGACGCAGTGATCGAGGGCAGGGACGTGCTGATCGTCGAGGACATCGTCGACTCGGGGCTGACCCTGCAATACCTATTGCGCAATTTGGCGGGCCGAAACCCCCGGTCTCTCGAAGTGTGCGCGCTGCTGATCAAGCCCGATCGGCAAAAGGTCGATCTACGCACCAAGTATGTGGGCTTCGAGATCCCCAACCGGTTCGCGATCGGGTACGGGCTCGACCACGCCGAGCGGTACCGCAACTTGCCTTACGTGGCCGCGTTGAAGGAATGAACGCCGGAATGAGAAAACGGAGCGCAGCCCGACCGGGTAGGCCATTCCAGGCTATGAACAGCTGCATGCAGGCCTGTTCAGCGGGCGCAAACCAGATGCTACGCTTGACAGTCCCAAACCCGGAGTCCTGGCGCGGGTTGCGCCGCATTTATCGGTCATGAGCAGGTTTTTCAAGAGCGCAGCATTCCCGATCCTCATCGTGGTCGTGCTCGCCTTCTTCGCGCAGAAGCTGATCGGCAGCTCGAGCAAGTCGGAGAAGCAGACCTTCGGCGACATGATCTACCAGCTAGATCACGGCGGAATTCAGAGCCTGTCGCTGCACGAGAAGGACAACACCGCGAACGTCACCACGACGAGCGGGCAGAAGTACACGGTCGGTTACCCCGACGGTTACGTCTCGCAGATCATCACCGCGGCGGACAAGAACATCTCGCCGGGCGACTTCGACATTCAGGGCAAGACGTCCAACGGCTGGCTGTCGCTGCTCACGTACATCCTGCCGTTCGTGATCTTCATCGGGTTCTGGATATTCCTCATGAATCAGGTGCAGGGCGGCGGGTCGAAGGTGATGTCGTTCGGCAAATCGCGCGCCAAGCGAATGTCGGTGGACTCCCCCAAGATCACGTTCCGGGACGTCGCGGGGGTCGACGAGGCCGTTGAGGAGTTGCACGAAATCAAGGAGTTCTTGGAGAACCCCAAGAAATTCCAGGCCCTGGGGGCGCGAATCCCCAAGGGCGTGCTCCTGTACGGGCCGCCCGGGACCGGTAAGACCCTGCTGGCTCGCGCCGTGGCGGGCGAGGCCGGCGTGCCGTTCTTCAGCATCTCCGGATCGGACTTCGTCGAGATGTTCGTCGGCGTGGGCGCCTCGCGCGTGCGTGACCTGTTCGAGCAGGCCAAGCAGAACTCCCCGTGCATCATCTTCATGGATGAGATCGACGCCGTCGGTCGCCACCGCGGCGCCGGGCTCGGCGGCGGTCACGACGAGCGCGAGCAGACGCTCAACCAGCTGCTGGTCGAGATGGACGGGTTCGAGATGAAGGACAACATCATCTTGATCGCGGCCACCAACCGGCCGGACATCCTCGACCCGGCGCTGCTCCGTCCTGGCCGCTTCGACCGCCAGATCGTCGTCGACCGCCCAGATCGCCTCGGGCGCAGGAAGATCCTCGACGTCCACACGCGCGGCAAGCCGCTGGCGCGCGAGATCGACGTCGACGCGCTGGCGGGCCAGACCCCCGGCTTCACCGGCGCGGATCTCTCGAACCTCGTCAACGAGGCAGCGCTGCTCGCCGCCCGCAACGGCAAGCGCGAGATCACCCAGATCGAGCTCGAGGAAGGGATCATGCGCGTGATCGCGGGTCCCGAAAAGAAGACCCGCGTGATGTCCGACAAGGAGCGGCGGATCACCGCTTACCACGAGATGGGCCACGCGATCGTCGGCCATTACCTGCCGCACTCCGATCCTGTCCACAAGATCTCGGTCATCTCTCGCGGGCAAGCGCTCGGCTACACGATCTCGCTGCCCACCGAGGACAAGTTCCTGACGACGCGCGCCGAGCTGCAGGACCAGATGGCGATGACGCTGGGCGGCCGCGCCGCCGAGGAGACCGTGTTCGGAGAGGTCACGACCGGCGCGTCGAACGATCTCGAGAAGGTCACCGCGACGGCCAAGCAGATGGTCATGCGCTTTGGGATGTCCGAGAAGCTCGGTCCGCGGGTGTTCGGTCACGATCACGGCCAGCCGTTCCTCGGGCGCGAATTCTCCGCAGAGCCCGACTACTCGGACGAGATCGCCCGCGAGATCGACGACGAGATCCGGCGGATCGTCGAGCAGGCGCACATCCAGGCCAAGGACATCCTCAGCGCTCATCGCGAGTCGCTGTCGAAGCTGTCGGAGATCCTGATCAAGCGCGAGACGATCGAGAAGGAGCAGTTCGAGGCGCTCCTGTCAGGTGGCACCGAGGAAGATGTGTTCGGCGCCGAGGCTCCCCCGCCGCCCGAGGTGCCGATTCCGGGCACGCCGGCGGGTGAACGCCGTGAGGGTCCGCGTCCGCTGCCGCGGCCTGGCCTCGCCGGCGGCACCGCCGAGTAGCTGACGGACTCCGGACGCCGCTCAGGAGACGCCGCCGCTCAGCGGCGGGTTCAGCCCTGCGGCGTGGCACTTTGCGAGCCCGGCCCGAGCGACGGCGCGGCGGCCAGCTTCGGCGGCGTCGCGAACGCGGCGTGGCGGAAGTTGAAGTAGTCGGTCATTGGGTGCCGCGCTGCCGGCGGCGGCGCCGAGCAGCGAACGGCGGGTGATCGTGTGATCGATGGGAGACGGTGGGGTCGAACGGCGCATGGTGCGGGACACTATCTCGTGCGGATGTCCAACCAGAGTGCAATCCATGGCAAGCGGCGCCGGCGCGGCGGAGCGTTCCTGCTCGCGATCACGAGGATTTGGATCCCGGTGGGGATCGCGGTCGTCGGCCTCGTCGGGATCGTGGTCGGCGGGGGCAAGGACGACATCGTCGCCGGTGCCGGCGTGTCGCTCGTGCTCTGCGGTCTGATCGTCTGGATGGTCAACTGGATGTACCGGATCAGCGTGCAGAGCAACCGCGACCGCGACCGCGAGGAGGAGGCACGCGAGTACTTCGACCGGTACGGACGGTGGCCCGATGAATGACGGGGGCGACTACCGGATCATGGGCGTGATCAACGTCACCCCCGACTCGTTCTCGGACGGCGGTCAGTACCTAGACGCGGCGCTCGCGACCGCCCACGGGCTCGAGCTCGAGGCCGAGGGCGCCGCGCTCCTCGACGTCGGCGGCGAGTCGACGAGGCCCGGCGCAGCGCCGGTGCCCGAGGACGAGGAGCTGAGGCGCGTGCTCCCGGTGATCGAAGGGTTGATCGCGGCGGGGTGCCGGGCCCAGATCTCGATCGACACCTCCAAGAGCAGGGTGGCCGCTCGCGCGCTGGCGGCAGGGGCGACGCTGGTCAACGACGTCACGGCGTTCCGCGACGACCCGGAGATCGCCGGCGTGGTGGCGGAGGCGGACGCCGACTGCTGCCTGATGCACATGCTCGGCACTCCGCGGACGATGCAGGACGACCCCCGCTACGACGACGTCGTCGGCGATATCAAGGCGTTTCTCGAGGAGCGGATGGGATACGCGATTGCGAGCGGCATCGCCGAGGAGCGGATCATGCTCGACCCAGGGATCGGGTTCGGCAAGACGGTCGAGCACAACCTCGAGCTGCTGCGGCGGCTGGGGGAGCTGGTCGAGCTCGGGCGTCCGGTCGTGATCGGGACCTCGCGCAAGTCGTTCCTCGGCAAGATCACTGGGCGCGAGGTCGACGATCGTGTCGCCGCGACGATCGCGACCAACGTGCTTGCGTACGAGCGGGGCGCTCGCGTGTTCCGGGTCCACGACGTGGCCCAGGTAAACGACGCCCTCGCGGTCACGGCTGCTACGGTCAGCGCGCGATGGACGACCCCGACGAGTACGACGAGGTAGACGAGGACGAGGGGGAGGAGCACCCCGAGCCCGAGGTCACGATCGAAGTCAGCGGGCTGTCGCTGTTCACGCACGTGGGCGTGACCGCGGCCGAACGCGAGGTGGGCCAGCGGTTGCTGCTCGACCTGCGCATCGACGTGGGCGAGTGCGACGCGACCGTCACCGACCGGATCGAGGACACGGTCGACTACGCCCAGGTATGCGACACCGCGAACCTCGTGGCCCAACAGCGCAGCTACAAGACGCTCGAGCGGCTGTGCGCCGCAATTGCCGACCGGTTGCTCGAGCAGTACGAAGCGAACGCCGTGTGGGTCAAGGCGGCCAAGCCGGAGCCGCCGATGGCGCTGCCGGTCAGCGAGGTGTCGGTCGAGGTGTGGCGCGAGGCCGAATGACGCCGCGTCATCGCCGGAGCGCGGCGAGCCCGCGGTGGCGACACACGAAGCGATGACGCGCGGCTTTCTCGGCCTCGGATCGAATATCGGCGACCGGCGGGCGCATCTCCAGGACGCCGTCGCCGCATTGCCGGCGCAGGGGGTGAACGTGCTGGCGTCCTCCTCGGTGTACGAGACCGAGCCCGTCGGGCTCGTGCTCGATCAGCGCGAGTTCTACAACGCGTGCCTGGCGATCGAGACCGACCACGGCCCGGAGGAGCTGCTCAGAGTGTGCAAGGAGGTGGAGCGCTCGCTGGGGCGTGAACCAGGTGGGCCGCGGCACGGTCCGCGGCCGATCGACGTCGACGTGCTGCTGCTCGACGCACTCGAGTACGCCTCGGACCGCCTGACGCTGCCCCACCCCGAGGTGACCTCGCGGCGGTTCGTGCTCGTGCCGCTGCTCGAGCTCGACCCGGGCCTGATTCTTCCGGACGGCACGTCGCTGGCCGACACTCTGAATGCGCTCGGAGGCGACGGCCAGGAGGTCCGGCGCGCAGGGGACCCGCTCGTCTAGGGTTCGGCCATGCTGCTGGTTGTCGACGTCGGAAACACCCAAACGCACTTCGGCCTGTTCCGGGACGGGGAGACGAACGTCTCGCAGCATTGGCGGTTCGCCACCGTGCGGGATTCGACCGGCGACGAGCTCGGCGCCGCATTGGCGAACCTGCTCGGGCTCCGGGGACTGTCGTTGACCGACGTCGACCGCTCGATCGTGTCCTCGACCGTGCCTCAGCTCTCGCATCAATGGACGCAGATGGCCCGGCACTACCTCGGCCACGAAATGCTCGTCGTCGGGCCGACGATCCGCACCGGGATGCCGATCCGCTACGACAACCCGCATGAGGTGGGCGCGGATCGGCTCGCGAACGCTGTGGCGGCGTACGACCGGGTCCACGACACGGTCGTCGTCGTGGACTTCGGCACCGCGATCACGTACGACATCGTGTCGGCCGCCGGCGAGTACCTGGGTGGGATCATCACCCCCGGCGCGGAGATCTCGATCGACGCCCTGTACGACCGCGCCGCCAAGCTGCCGAAGGTCGAGCTCGCCGAGCCGCGGGCGCTGATCGGCAAGTCGACGGTCGACGCGATCCGCAGCGGAATCGTGTACGGGTTCGCCGGTCAGGTCGAGGGGATCGTCCGCCGGCTACGCGCCGAGCTGGGCGCGTCCACGCACGTGATCGCGACCGGCGGCCTCGCCGGCGTGCTCGTGCCTCACGTCCGCGAGGCGATCGACGAGGTCGACGACCTGCTCACGCTGACCGGGCTTCGGCTGATCTGGGAGCGGAACTCTCTCGGTTGACGACCGCCGGCGGGATGGGCACGTCCGGCGTCTTGGCGACGGTGGCAGCGAGGATCAGGAACGTGATCCGCCGGCGCTCGTCCGGGTTCTCGGCCGCGTACACCTCGTAGCTGTCGAGCAGCGAGCGAATCGCGGCGAACACGGGCGCGTCGTCGATCTCGTCGGGGACGTCGCAGGCCAGCCGCGCGAGCGCCAGCATCTCGGTCGGGTCGACGCCGCGCATCGCCCCGAGCGCGCTGAACAGCAGGAAGAACGCGACGCGATCCAGCAGCAGATGGGGGGCCCGCTCCCGCTCACCGATCGCCGGACCGGTTGGCTTCAGCGGCTCGCCGGCGGCGATCCGGAGCGACTGCTCGGACGCGATCGAGCGGATCTGCTCGTGAGACATGCCGAGCTGGAGCCCCCAGCGAAGCTGGAACGCGGCGGAGATGAAGGTGTTGCCGTAGGGGGCGTCGCTCGCGAACACGATCTGCCCCGGCGGGACGAGCGAGAACAGCGCTTCGAGGTCGGCCGGGATCCACCACGCGGTGTCGAACAACAGATTCGGGAGGTCGCCGGCGGCGCGCCAGATCCAGGACAGGTCGCAGATGCCGGCGTGCGCGAGGATCAGCCGCGCATCCGGGAACTCCTCGGCGAGCTCGACGGCATGCAATCCGAGCGCGGGGATGCCCCGGCCGGCGTGGATCAGGACCGGCAACGAGCGCTCGTTCGCGAGCGCGACGATCGACCGGACCTGGGGGTGGTCGAGCGTGAACTCCTCGGCGCGTGGGTGAAGCTTGATCCCCTTGGCGCCGTTCTGGAGGCTCCGCTCGGCTTCGGGCACCGGACTGTCGTGCGGGTTGACCCGGCAGAACGGGACGAGCAAGCCGTTCGACTCGCGCGCCGCCGCGAGCACGTCGTCGTTGGCGGCACGGTAGCCGTCGGGCTCGTGGAACGGGAACGCGAACGCTCCCCGGGCATCGGCGAGCTCGAGCGCGGTCACGAGCTCCGGACCGGTCTGCTTCATCCCGTCCGGGTCGTTCTGCCCCAGGTGGGTGTGGGCGTCGAACAACTCGAGCGCCGGCACCTGGTCGAGCACCACCTCGGACCAGGGGTGCAGCTCGTCAAACAGGTTCATCGGCTGATTCGTACCATGAAACCCGATGTCCCGATCGCTCACCGATCCCTGGCAGCTCGGCGGCGTCGCGATTCCCAATCGCGTCGTGCTCGCGCCGCTGGCCGGAATCGGCAACTGGTTCGTTCGCCTCCAGGCCAAGCGGCACGGGGCCGGGCTCGTGGTATCCGAGATGGTCTCGAGCTTCGCGGTGCACTATCGGAACGAGCGTACATGTCGCGAGCTGCTCAGAATCCACCCGCAGGAGCACCCGGTGTCGGTGCAGCTATTCGGAAACGATCCCGATGTGATGGCCTCGGCGGCCGAGCGCGTGGCCGCGGCGGGCGCGGACCTGATCGACATCAACATGGGCTGCCCGGTTCCCAAGGTGTGCAAGACCGGGGCCGGCGCGGCCCTGCTGGAGGAGCCGGCGCGGGCGGTCGCGGTGGCGCGGGCGGCGGCGCGGGGGAGCGGGCTGCCGGTCACGGTCAAGCTGCGCTCGGGGCAGCGACCCGGGGACCTGAGCGGGCTCGAGGTCGCGCGGCGGCTCGTGTTCGACGGCGGCGTGTCCGGCATCAGCATCCATCCGCGGCATGCCTCTCAGAGGCACAAGGGCCTGCCGAACTACGCGCTCGTGCGCGAGCTGGTCGACGAGTTGCCGGTGCCGGTGCTCGTGTCCGGCGGGCTGCAGTCGGCTTCGGCGGTGCGCAACGCGTTCGAGGTCACCGGGGCGGCCGGCGTGCTACTCGCGCGCGGCTCGCTCGGGAACCCGTGGCTGTTCGAGCAGGTCCTCGGGGTGCGCGAGGACCCGCCCGGGCCTGAGGAGATCCTGGCCGAGCTCGACTGGGTGATCGACTCCGCGATCGAGCACCTCGGCGAGGATCGCGCCACCCGATACCTGCGCAAGTTCTACCCCTGGTACGTCGAGCGGCTCGGCGGCGGACGCGCGCTCCAGGGGGCGCTCCAGACTGCGCCGTCGCTCGACGCCGCCCGGGAGCTACTGCACGCCGAGCCACGGCTCGCGGCCGCGTAGGAACCGAACCGGCGCACGCGAGCCGACGGGTGTGTAGGTTGCCCGCCCGTGTTCCGGTGCATCGGCAGGCCGGATCGCTGGCCAAGTGCCGCACGGCGCTCGAGTCCTCGCTCAGCCAGGCGATCGCCGAGTCCCCGCAGCAGGTGTCTCCGGCGGACAGCGTGTGCGCCGCCGGCGACCAGATGTGCTCGGACTCGATCCAGTTCCGCGCGATCGGCGTGATCAGCCAGCCGCTGATCGAATGGGTCAACCGGCCGACGTTCCAGCAGGCTGACCAGATCGAGGGTCACCGCCCGTAGGGCGGGGTTTCGCGCAAATCTCCTGAGGTCGTGGTGGCGGGGCCAGGAGAATTGCCCCCCGGGCAATTCCTTAAGCCCAATCGCCCCCAAGGCGATTGGGCCCTATACTCATCCGCCCACGCACCCCAACTGCGTACTAAATCCCCGCTTAGCAGGCGGGTTTTTTCTCGTCCAGGACCGTCGGTTGTTTGCGGCGGTTCCCCCCTCAATACAGGTCTGCGACATGCCCAAGGACGTCATCATCACACCCGAAGGGCTCGCCAACCTCAAGGCAGAGCTCGACCAACTGACAACCACGCGTCGTCGCGAAGTTGCCGCCCGGATCAAAGAGGCGCGTGAGTTCGGCGACATCTCCGAAAATGCCGAGTACGACGACGCCAAGAACGAGCAGGCGATGCTCGAGGCGCGGATCGCGTCGCTCGAGGAGAAGCTCCGGTCGGCGACGGTGATCGACCAGACCGATCTCGGCACCGATCAGGTGCGGGTCGGATCGGTCGTGCACGTCAAGGACGACGCCGGCAAGTCGAACAAGTACACGATCGTCGGGTCGGCCGAGGCCAGCCCCGCCGAGATGAAGCTCTCCAACGAGTCGCCGGTCGGCAAGGCGCTGCTCGGTCGGAAGCGCGGCGATGAGGTCGTGATCACGACCCCGAGGGGCGAGCGTCACCTCAAGATCACCAAGATCGACGTCGCGTCCGCTTAGCTCGCTCGCCGTGCGGCCGTGAGTGATCGAGCCGACGGCGCCGACGAGCTGCTGGCGGCGCGCCGCCACAAGCTCGAGTCGCTGCGCGACGCCGGAATCGACCCGTTCCCGCACGAGTTCGACGGTGTCGAGCCGATCGCGTCCGTCCGCGGGAGGCATGCGGATCTGTCGTCCGGGGACGAGACCGACGTGCGCCACCGCGTCGCCGGGCGCCTCGCTGCGCGCCGGGGCCAGGGGAAGATGGCGTTCCTCGACCTCGTCGACCGGTCGGGGCGGATCCAGCTCCAGGCACGCGTCGACGAGCTCGGGCAAGAGGGAATGGACCGGCTGCTCGGCCTCGATCTCGGCGACTTGATCGGCGTCGACGGGACCGCGTTCATGTCCAGGCGGGGCGAGCTCACGTTGAGGGTGCTCGACTTCACGCTGCTGGCCAAGTCACTCCGGCCCCCGCCCGAGAAGCACCACGGCCTCACCGACGTCGAGACGCGGTTTCGCCGTCGCGAACTCGATCTGATCGCCAACGAGGAGGCCCGCGATCTATTTATCACGCGGGCCCGCGTGATCTCCGCCGTTCGCCGCTTCCTCGACGCGGAAGGCTTCATCGAGGTCGAGACGCCGGTGCTCCAGCCTCTTTACGGGGGCGCGCTCGCGCGGCCGTTCACGACGCACCACAACGCCTTGAACCGCGAGTTTTACCTGCGTATCGCCACCGAGCTCTACCTCAAACGGCTGATCGTCGGTGGCCTTGAGCGCGTGTACGAGCTCGGCAAGGACTTCCGCAACGAGGGCGTCGACACCACCCACAACCCCGAATTCACGATGCTCGAGTGGTACGAGGCATACGCCGACTACGAGGACATCGCCGAGCGGTGTGAGCGATTGATCGCGTATGCCGCGTCGGAAGCCGGCTACTCGGGGGAGATCGACCTGTCGCCGCCGTGGCGGCGTGAACGGCTGCCGCAGGCGATCCTCGACCGGACCGGGATCGACATCATGGAGCTGACATCTCGGGAGCAGCTCGCGGAGTCGATGGCGGCGCGCGGACTGGCCGTCAAGAGCGACGACACGTGGCCCCAGTTGGTCGACGAGTTGTTGTCCAAGCACGTCGAGCCGACCCTGATCGAGCCGACGTTCCTGATCGACTATCCGGTGGCGTTGTCGCCGTTTGCCAAGCGCCACCGCTCGATTCCCGGCCTCGTCGAGCGATTCGAAGCGTACGTGGGCGGGATCGAGATCGCCAACGCGTTCACCGAGCTTAACGACCCCGACGAGCAGCGCCGGCGATTCGAGGAGCAGCGGGCGCTGGCCAGCGCCGGCGACGAGGAGACTCAGCCGTACGACGAGGCGTTCCTCGAGGCGCTCGAGCAGGGCATGCCCCCGACGGGCGGAATCGGGATCGGCATCGACCGCCTGGTAATGGTGATTACCGGTAAGCGCTCGATTCGCGAGGTCGTACTGTTTCCCGCGATGCGCGACTAGAGCCGGCGCCCGCGTTCACCGGGGACAGCCCCACCGGGGGAAAACAGGCGATTGCGGATAGGCATTCTCTTATTCGAGCAGGTGGACCTACTCGACGTCGGGGGTCCGTACGAGGTGTTCCTCACGGCGTCCCGCCTGGTCGTCCGCGACGGCGGGGAGCCGCCGTTCGAAGTGCTCACGGTGGGCTTGACGCCAGATCCGCTCACCGCTTACGGGGGACTGCGTCTGACCCCGCACGCGTCGCTCGAGGCGTGCGAAGCGCTTGACGTGCTCGTCGTTCCCGGCGCGATCGCGATCGATGAGGTGATCGCGGACGCTGGGCTGATGGCCGCGGTCGGATCGTCCGCGCGCGATGCCGGGATCGTCGCGTCCGTTTGTACCGGGGCGTTTATCCTCGGAGCGCTGGGCCTGATCGGAGAGCGCCCGTGGACGACCCACTGGGAGGACGTCCCGGAGCTCGCCGAGCGAGTCGAAGGTCGCGGCGAAGCCTGGGTGCGGTGGGTCGACGCCGGCGAGGTCGTCACATCCGGCGGCCTCAGCTCGGGAATCGCGATGTCGCTGCACCTCGTCGACCGGTTGGCGGGCCGAGAACTCGCCGCAAGGACGGCGAAACAGATCGAATACGAGTGGAATCCGGTCGCCGGCGAGGGAACATGAACAACCCGTGAAGCGCGTCCGGTATCGAAGTTGCGCGTAGACCCGCTGGTAAACTGGCGTATGGCCCGAAAACTCGAGACCGTTTTGCTTATCAGATCGCGGCTAGCCGCCGATTACGTGGGTAGAACGGAATCGTCGGTGTCCCCGCATTCGCGAACTACTATGTGACGAAGCAGGTAGGCGGAGCAGACCGGAAAACCACCCGACCGAACAGACCGAGACCCGCCAGAGAAGAGAAGGATCATGTTCGAGCGATTCACAGAGCGTGCGCGCCAGGTGGTCGTCCTGGCCCAGGAAGAAGCGCGGACGCTCAAGCACAACTACATCGGCACCGAGCACATCCTGCTCGGCCTCCTCCGCGAAGAGGAAGGACTGGCCGCGCGCGTACTCGAGTCGCTGGATATCACGGTCGAGCGTGTGCGCGCTCAGGTCGTTCGAATCGTCGGTTCCGGTGAGGAAGTCACGTCGGGCCAGATCCCGTTCACGCCACGGGCCAAGAAGGTGCTCGAGCTCGCGCTGCGCGAGGCGCTGAGCCTCGGCCACAACTACATCGGCACCGAGCACATCCTGCTCGGACTGGTGCGCGAGAACGAGGGCGTGGCGGCCCGGATCCTGCTCGATTTCGACGCAGATTCCGAAAAGATTCGCAACGAGGTCATCCGGATGCTCTCCGGACCCGGTAGCCGCCAGCGCGGCGCCGGTGCCACCGGTGCGGCTGCTGCCGCCCAGGGCGAGAGCAAGAAGTCCTCGAAGCTGCTCGACCAGTTCGGGCGCAACCTGACCAAGCTCGCCGCCGAGTCGAAGCTTGATCCGGTCGTCGGTCGGGAGACCGAGATCGAGCGGATCATGCAGATCCTCTCGCGCCGCACGAAGAACAACCCCGTGCTCGTGGGCGAGCCCGGCGTCGGCAAGACCGCGGTCGTCGAGGGCCTCGCGCAGCGGATCACGCACGGCGAGGTTCCCGAGTTGCTCAAGGGCAAGCAGATCTACACGCTTGACCTGGCCGCCCTGGTCGCGGGCTCGAAGTACCGCGGTGAGTTCGAGGAGCGCCTCAAGAAGGTCATGAAGGAGATCACCCAGCGCGGCGACATCATCCTGTTCATCGACGAGCTCCACAACCTCGTCGGCGCGGGAGCCGCCGAGGGCGCGATCGACGCCGCTTCGATCCTGAAGCCGGCGCTGGCACGCGGTGAGCTGCAGACGATCGGCGCGACGACCTTGGAGGAGTACCGCAAGTATCTGGAGCGGGACTCTGCTCTCGAGCGGCGCTTCCAGAAGATCACCGTCGACCAGCCGTCGACCGAGGAGACGGTGCAGATTTTGAAGGGTCTCCGGGATCGCTATGAGCAGCACCACAAGGTGAACATCACCGACGAGGCGCTCGAGGCCGCCGCCGAGCTGGCCGATCGGTACATCTCCGACCGGTTCCTGCCCGACAAGGCGATCGACCTGATCGATGAGGCCGCCTCGCGGATGCGGATCAAGTCGATGACCTCCCCGCCTGTGTATCGCGAGCTCGAGGACGAGATCGAGGAGACGCGGCGCGCCAAGGAGGAGGCGATCGAGAACCAGGAGTTCGAGAAGGCCGCCAACCTGCGCGACAAGGAGCGCCGGCTGACCCAGCGCAAGCGCGAGCTGGCCGAACAGTGGGAGGCCGGCGAGTCGACCGAGCGTCCCGCGATCGGCGAGGAGGAGATCGCCGACATCGTCTCGATGTGGACCGGCATCCCCGTGTTCAAGCTGACCGAGGCCGAGACCGCGAAGCTGATGCGCATGGAGGAAGAGCTCCACAAGCGCGTGATCGGCCAGCACCCGGCGATCGAAGTGGTCTCGAAGGCCATCCGGCGGAGTCGGGCCGGCCTCAAGGATCCGAAGCGGCCGACCGGTTCGTTCATTTTCCTGGGCCCGAGCGGGGTCGGTAAGACCGAGCTCGCCCGGACTTTGGCCGAATTCCTGTTCGGCGACGAGGACACCATGATCCGGATCGACATGTCCGAGTACATGGAGAAGCACGCGGTCTCGCGCCTGGTCGGGTCGCCCCCGGGCTACATCGGCTACGACGAGGGCGGCCAGCTCACCGAGGCCGTACGGCGCAAGCCCTACAGCGTGCTGCTGCTCGACGAGATCGAGAAGGCGCACCCCGACGTGTTCAACATCCTGCTCCAGATCCTGGAGGACGGACGCCTCACGGACGCGCAGGGACGGACCGTCGATTTCCGCCACTGCATCGTGATCATGACGTCGAACATCGGGGCCTCCGAGATCGCCCGTAACACCCCGCTCGGATTCGCGGTGTCCGACGACGAGACCGGCATCACGTACGAAGACATGAAGACCCGGATCACGGGCGAGCTCAAGAAGGTGTTCCGGCCCGAGTTCCTCAACCGGATCGACGACGTCATCGTCTTCCACAAGCTGGCCAAGGACGAGATCAAGGAGATCGTCGACCTGCTGCTGCGGAGGATCCGCGAGTCGATGGCGGACCGCGAGCTACAGCTGGAGCTGTCCGAGCCGACCAAGGAGATGCTCGTCGAGAAGGGCTGGGACCCGGCGATGGGCGCCCGGCCCCTGCGCCGCGCGATCCAGCGCTACGTCGAGGATCCGCTCGCGGACTTCGTGCTGCGCTCGCAGGTGCCGTCGGGCTCGACCGTCATGGTCGACTGGCCGGCGGGCGAGGACGGCGCCGAGCCTCCCGCGGACGCCGAGGTCAAGCTCACGGTAATCGAGCCGGCCCCCCAGCCCACCCCGGTCGGGGTCGGTGCCGAGGGTGGCGGCGAGAGCGGCGGCGAGTCGTCGGGGTCCGAGGACGGCCCGGCCGGGGCGGACGACGCTCCCGCGAGCGAGTAGCTCAGCTCCACGATATTGCCGGCGGCGCCGACCACCGTCGCCGGCTTGGCGGGCGGACCCAGCTTGCGCGCGAGGGCGCGAGCGGCCACGTTGTCGCGCAGCATCGACACGTGAACGCGACGGCCCGGCGGTCCGAGGCCGCGAGCTGACGAATCGTGATTCCCGGCATCTCGCGCCCTTAACGTGTCTCACCTCCCGTACGTGAGGATCAGCCCGCGAGCGGCCGCCCGCCCCGTCTCGTACACATGAGGCATGTCGGTCGGGAACGACGCGTAATCGCCCGCAGACAGCTCGGTGATCCGCTCGACCGGGCCGGCCAGGAGCTTGCCCTCGAGCACATAGACGCCGGCCCGGCTCCCGGCGGGCCCGGGTTCCCGCTCGTCCACCTGCCGAGCGCCCCACGCGCGTTCCACGACCTCGATGCCGTCGTCATCGCTCCGGTCGAGCACCTCGTGACGGCCGTGGCGGACGATCCGAACCTCGTCGAGCGGGGGCTCCTCCAGCAGCTCGCCGAGCGATACCCGGAGTGCGGCCGCGAGTGCCGACAGCGTCTCGATCGTCGGGTTGGACCGGCCGCTCTCGACGCTCGACAGCGTCGCCTTGCTCATGCCCGTGGCCCGGGCCAGCTCGGACAGCGAGACGCGGCGGGCGATCCGCAGTCGACGGAGGTTCGCGGCCAGAACGTCCTGTGGCCGGGGTGAGGGCGCATGGGTTACCATAGAGAACAGATCGTTCAGTTTATCGAACGGTCTCACGCCCGATCGAGGACGCTCGTTTAAGCCCAGTGCCGCCCGTCACCTTCTTCTTCGATGTCGGATCGCCGTACGCGTACCTCGCCGCCGAGCGCGCCGAGCGGGTGCTGCCGGGTCCGGTCCACTGGCAGCCGGTCCTGCTCGGCGGGCTGTTCAAGCTCACCGGCCGGAGTTCCTGGGCGCTAGGGGACTACCGCCGGCGCCAGCGCGGGATGGCCGAGATCGAGCGGCGCGCCCGCGGGTACGGGCTGCCTCCGATCGTGTGGCCCGACCCGTGGCCGAGCGACTACCTGGCGGCGATGCGCCTGGTGACGCACGCGTTCCGGGTCGGAACTGGGCGAGAGGTTGCGGCTCGCGTGTTCGGCGTTCCTACGGTCGCGGTCGGCGAGGAGCTGTTCTGGGGCGACGATCGCCTCGAGGACGCTGCTGCTTCCATCCTTTCCGTCGGGCCCGCCGCGTAGCCTCGGCTACACCGCCATGCCGCGACCGACCTCGATCCACGTCTGCTCAGGCTGCGGGCACGAGAGCTCCCGCTGGGCGGGGCAATGCCCGGGCTGCGGCGAATGGAACACGCTGGTCGAGGAGGTCCGCCGCGCAAGGACGGGCGCGCGAGGCGGTGGCGGCCGGGGCGGTGGCTCGGGACGCGCCGGAGGCCGCCCGGGCGCCGGCAGCGGCGGCCTGGTCCAGCCGGTGGCGCTCCGCGACGTCGCCGCGGCCGAGCGCGAGCGTCTGCCCACCGGCATCGGTGAGCTCGACAACGTGCTCGGTGGCGGGATCGTGCCCGGCTCGCTCGTGCTGATCGGAGGGTCTCCGGGCATTGGCAAGTCGACGCTCACGACGATGGTGCTCGCCAACCTGCACGCCGCCGGCCGGCGCACGCTGTACGTGTCGGCCGAGGAGTCGGCCGCGCAGATCCGGTTGCGGGCCGAGCGCCTGCGCGCGGACGCGCTGGACATCCCGGTGATCGCCGAGACCGACCTCGAGACCGTGCTGGCCACGCTCGAGCACGTGCGCCCCGAGGTGTGCGTGATCGACTCCGTGCAGACGCTTCACTCGACGGAGCTCTCGAGCGCGGCCGGGTCCGTCGGCCAGGTCCGCGAGGTGGCCGGCGAGCTGATGCGGGTGGCGAAGGCCTTGCGGGTCGCGGTGTTGCTGGTCGGGCACGTGACCAAGGACGGCTCCCTCGCGGGGCCGCGGGTGCTCGAGCACCTGGTCGACTGCGTGCTTTCGTTCGAGGGCGAGCGCGAACGGACCTATCGCACGGTCCGCGCGATCAAGAACCGGTTCGGCTCGACGAACGAGGCGGGCGTGTTCGAGATGCGCGACGACGGTCTGGTCGAGGTCCTGGACGCGTCGGCGCGGTTCGTGGGCGAGGCCACCCGCGCTCCCGGCAGCGTCGTCCTGTGCGCGATCGAAGGCTCGCGTCCGCTGCTCGTCGAGGTCCAGGCGCTGGTCTCGACCTCGGAGCTGGTGCCGCCGCGCCGGGTCGTGTCGGGCATCGATCGCAACCGCTTGGCGCTGGTCCTGGCCGTGCTCGGGCGCCATGCGGGGATCGGGGCGGGCACGAGCGACGTGTTCGTCAACGTCGTCGGCGGCGTGCGCGTCGACGAGCCGGGCGCGGATCTGGCGGTGGCCCTGGCGGTCGCCAGCGCCGTCAGGGGGACGGCTCTCAGCAGCGCCGGCGGCCAGCCGCTCGCGTGCTTCGGGGAACTCGGACTGACCGGCGAGCTGCGAACCGTCGCTCACGCCGACCGGCGGATGGCCGAGGCGGCCAAGTTCGGGCTCGGTCCGGTGCTCGAGCCGGGCGCGCATCAAACATTGCGGGCCGCGCTCGCCGCCGCATTGGGGAGCGAGCGCGGCGCCGTGCGCGCGGCCTGAGGTTCGAGCGGCCCATTCGTTTTACGGTATTCCGGTCTACGGTGCGGATTGCGAACCGGCGACCGCCCCGTGCACGCACCAGCGGCTCATGCATCGGGACGAGGCGCGCAATCGTTTGTCAAGAAGCGGTAAAATCGGCCTTCATGCCGCCGCGTTCCGGGGAAGAGCTCAAGGGAGAGCTCGAATCTCGACAGGATTCCCGGCTGGTAAGGGCGCTGGAAATGGTCGCTCCTGGAACGGCTCTCCGGGAGGGGATCGACAACATCCTCCACGCGCGCACCGGCGGGCTGATCGTCATCGGCGACCCCGACGAGCTGGCCTTCCTGTTCTCGGGCGGGATCAAGCTCGATTTGGACTACTCGCCCGCGCTGCTGTACGAGCTGGCGAAGATGGACGGTGCGATCGTCCTCAGCTCGAATGCCACCAAGATCGTCCACGTCAACGTCCAGCTGACGCCGGATCCGACGATCCTGACGTTCGAGACCGGCACTCGTCACCGCACGGCCGAGCGCGTCTCCAAGCAGACCGACGCGCTCGTCGTGGCGATCTCGGAGCGCCGCGAGGTCGTCTCGCTGTACGTCGACGGCATCAAGTACATCCTCGAGGACATCCCCGTGGTGCTGGCCAAGGCCAACCAGGCGCTGGCCACGCTCGACAAGTACCGCAGTCGCCTCGACCAGGTGTCGACGCGCCTCACCGCGCTCGAGTTCGAGGGCGGCGCGACGCTGCACGACGTTTTGACGGTTCTTCAGCGAGCCGAACTCGTGACGCGAATGGCGGTGGAGATCGAGCGTTATATCGTCGAGCTAGGCACGGAGGGCCGGTTGATCGAGATGCAGCTCGACGAGACCATGGTGGGCGTATCGGCGGACAAGACGGCGCTGGTTCACGACTACCTGAGCGAGGACACCGACGAGACGTTCGCGACGGCGTTCGATCAGCTCGTGCGCCTACCCAACCAGGACCTATTGGACTTCGGTCGCCTCGCCGAGTTGCTCGGCTACGACCGCAAGTTGAACACCCTCGACTATCCGACATCTCCGCGCGGCTTCCGCATCCTGGGCCGGATTCCACGTCTGCCCAAGCTCGTTGTGCAGCGGATCGTGAGCGAGTTCGGAGGGCTCGAGGAGTTGCTCGCCGCCACAGACGGCGAGCTGGAGACCGTCGACGGAGTCGGCGAGATCCGTGCGAAGGACATCCGTGAGGGTCTCCGGCGTCAGCAGGAGATCAACCTCGTGGACAGGTACCTGCAAACGTAGTTAGGGAGAGAATGATCGAGCGCGGGGTCTCAGGACTCACGCCCGTCCCGGAAAGAGGAGGACACCATCACAGAGCTAATGGAAGAGCAGCTGGAGGACCTCGAGATCGCCGAGGAAGAAGTAGAGGTAGTTCACATCGAGTTCGAAATCGGCGACAACGTCGTATACCCCCACCACGGGGCGGGAAAGGTGATTCGCAAGGAGCAAAAGGAGATCCTCGGCGAGCGACGCGAGTATCTGACCATCAAGATCCTGCACAACGACATGACCGTGATGGTCCCGACTGAGAACGCGGCGCTGGCGGGCCTCCGCCGGGTGATCGACGAGGAGACGGTGCAGAAGGTGCTGGGCGTCCTCCAGGACGAGTGCTCGGAGATGCCCAAGAACTGGAACCGTCGCTTCAAGTACAACCGCGACAAGATCAAGACCGGCGATATCTACGAGCTCGCCGAAGTCGTGCGCAACCTCGCCATCCGCGAAGCCGAGAAGGGGCTGTCGACGGGCGAGAAGCAGATGTTCACGCGCGCGAAGAAGATCCTCGCCTCAGAGCTGATGTACGCGCTCGGGATGAACGAGGACGAGGTCGAGGAGCACCTCCAGGGCCTGCTCTTGGAGTCCTTCCACGGGAAGAACGGCAAGAACGGAAAGGTGACCGTCGGCGCCAAATAGGCGCCCGCGGCGCGTATGGCGGTCGCGTTGATCGTGGCCGCAGGGCGTGGTGAGCGCCTTGGGTCGGACCGGCCCAAGGCGCTTGTCACGCTCGGGGGCAGGCCGATGCTCGAATGGAGCGTCGCCACGCTGCGGGGCGTGCGCGAGATCGAACGGATCGTGGTGGCGCTGCCGGCGAGCGCCCTCGACGCCGCGCCCGAGGGGACCGTGGCGGTCGCCGGTGGCGCGGTCCGCTCCGAGTCCGTGCGCGCGGCGCTCGCGGCGTCGCCGGGTGGGAACCCGGTCGTCGTGCATGACGCGGCGCGACCGCTCGCGCCGGCCGAGCTGTTCGAGCGCGCCCTGTTCGCGCTGGAGGTCTCGGGCGTCGACGCAGTGATCGCAGCCACACGCGTGTCCGACACGATCAAGCAGGTCGCCAGCGACGCTCGCACCGTGGAGCGGACCCTCGAACGCTCGCGGCTGTGGGCCGTGCAAACGCCGCAGGTGTTCCGTCGCGAGGCGCTCGTTCGCGCGTTGTTCGGCGCGGACGACGAACTGCTCGCGAAGGCGACCGACGATGCGTGGCTGGTCGAGCGCGACGGCGGTTCGGTGCAGGTCGTGGAGGCCGCGCCCGGGAACATCAAGATCACGACGCCGACCGACCTGAAGCTGGCCGAGTTGCTGCTTGCGGAGGGCGGCGAATGAAGGCCGACGGGGGCGGGCGCGGCACGACGGTCACGACCGGGCTCGGCTACGACTGCCACCGGTTCGCCGACGGCCGGCGGCTCATCCTCGGCGGAGTCGAGCTCGAGCACGACCGAGGCCTCGCCGGTCACTCGGATGCCGACGTGCTCACGCACGCGATCATCGACGCGCTGCTGGGCGCGGCGGCGCTCGGGGATATCGGCGAACACTTCCCCGACACCGACGAGCGCTACCGCGACGCCGACTCGCTCGAGCTGCTGCGCACGACGGTCGCGATGCTGAGGGGGCGGGGGTTCTCGGTCGTGCACGTCGATGCGACGGTGGTGATCGAGCGGCCGCACGTCGCGCCGGTCCGGGACGACATACGGTTCTCGCTGGCCCAGGCGATCGGGATCTCGCCCGAGCACGTGAGCGTCAAGGCGACGCGCGGGGAGGGGATGGGGTTCGTTGGGCGCGGTGAGGGCGCCGCGGCGCTCGCCATTGCTACGGTCGAGCGGTGAACAGCGTCCACAACGTCCTGTGCTCGTCGGGGTGGTGGGCGCGGCGCGCGGAGTTCGAGCTGATCCCGTTCGGCTTGAAGGGCGTGGATGCCGGTGACGACGTGCTCGAGATCGGACCCGGGTTCGGCGCCACCACGCGGGTCCTGGTCCAGCGGTTCGGCAGGGTCAACGTGCTCGAGCTGGACGCGCGCTACTGCCGGCGGCTGCGTGCTTCGCTGGGCGACGCGGTCACCGTCACCCAGGGCGACGCGACGAGGCTGCCGTATCCGGATGGCCGCTTCTCGAGCGTGCTGTGCTTCACGATGCTGCACCACATCCCGTCGCTCGACCTCCAGGACCGCGCGTTCTCAGAGATAGCGCGGGTGCTCCGCCCCGGAGGCACGTTCGCAGGCACCGACAGCCTCGGCAACGGCCTCGTGTTCAAGCTGATCCACATCGGGGACACGCTGAACCTGATTGACCCCGACACGCTGCCGCAGCGGCTCGAGGCGGCCGGGATGTCCGGGACCGAGGTCAAGGTCGGCGGGCGGTCGTTTCGCTGGCAGGCGACGAAGGCCGGCTAGCTGGGCGTTTTTCGCTGTGGCCTCGGGTGCTGCGCGCGGGCGGCTTATAAACGGCGGGCACCTGGAGGTGGGGTGGGGGCGGCGGATCGCCGGCGCGCGGGGCATCGCGGATCATGCATAACCTGTCATTCGACACTGGCGGGCGGCGCTGTGTCAGACGGCGCATGCACCACATGCGTCGACTGCCACGGTCATGGGTTCGTGCGGCGATTGGCAGATCGTGCAGGTCCCGGCGTGCCTAGCGGGCGCCGGCGCGGCGCTCCGCCGCCCGCGAGCGCAGCTGCTCGTGTTCGACGATCCGGCCGAGCTGCTGCAGCGTCTGGCGCACGTGGCGCGAGACGCTGGGCGCGGCGAGTCGCTCGGCCAGCCAGCCGCTCAGGCCGGCGCCGGCGATGCCGTAGGCGAGGCGGAGCTCGATCCGCGTGCGACCGCCCGGAATCTCGCGTAAGCGCCAGCGGCCGCGCTGGTCGAGCCCCGTGATCGACGTCCACGCGAACTCGAACGGCTCAGCGAACTCGACGACCTCGATCAGCCCGCCGACCTCGGCGGCGCCGACGCGGAACAGCATCCGGTAGCGAGCTCCCAGTCCGGCGGGCAGATCGCTCGCGACCTCCCAGCGGGTGATGCCGGACATGTAGCTGAGCACGCGCTCGGGGTCGGTGACGATCGACCAGACGTCGTGGACCGGGGCGGCCACGGCGATGTCGGAGGTGACCCTCATCCGATCACCGGAAAGCGCCGCTCGGCGGCGAGCGCATCGAGCGCGTCCTGCATCAGTCGGATCAGGTGGTCGTAGACCTCCTCGACGTCGGGGTCGGGGCCGAACTCGGCGCGCAGGTCGATCGGCGGCAACGTCTCAATCGTGATCTTCGCCGGGAGCGGGATGTGGCCGAAGTCGCCGATGTTCACGATCCACGGAAGCGACAGCGAGATCGGCAGGACCTTGAGGCGGAGCACCCGGTCGAGCGCGAGCAGGCGGGCGAGCCGCTCGCCGCGCGTCAGGAACAGCGCGGTCTCCTGGCCGCCGATCGCGACCACGGGGACGATCGGAACCTCCTGCTCGAGCGCCAGGCGGATGAACCCCTTGCGCCCGCCGAAGTCGACCCGGTTGCCCTCCCAGCTCGGGCGATGAACCTCGTGGTCCCCGCCGGGATAGACCAGTAGCGCGGCTCCCGAGGAGAGCGCCTTGCGCGCGTTCTCAGGCGACGCCGCCACCGTGCCGAACTTCCGCAGCCAGCTCAGGCCGGGCAACGACAGCACCAGGTTGTGCGCGAGCTGGTAGAAGGCGCGCTCGACCCCGAAGTAAGTGCTGAACGCCACCGTGAACACCATCGTGTCCGGGATCATGTTCCCGCCCGAATGGTTGCCCACGAGCAGCACGGGACCCTCGTCGGGGATGTTGCCCAGTCCGCGGACCTCGCCGCGGAACCAGATGCTCGAGAGCAGCCAGAACCGCGGGAGCTGCTCGCGGATGTAATCGGGGTCGCGCTCGTCGAGGTCAGCGCGGGGGATGCGCCGCTGAACGACGCCCGCGAGCTCGCGCCACGCTCGGCCGGCGAGTGACGGTGAGCGCGACTCCGTGGCCTCGGGGTCTCCGACCGGGAGGGTGGGCTCGTGTCCGTTGCGGCGCGCGGAGTGGGTCGTGTCGGCCTGGGCCATGGCTCGGGGGTCAGGCGGCCTCGACGTCCGCTCGGTAACCCCCGTGGCCAACCGCCCGGTTCCTCTCCGCCCGGCGGAAGAAGCTCAGCAACAACTCGTTCGTCTCGTCCGGGCGCTCCACCTGCGGGACATGGCCGCAGCCGTCGATCGTGACCTGCTCCGACCCGGGGAGCCACTTGTGCACGTGACGCGAGAAGCCGGGTGGCACCAGGCGATCGTGGCTGCCCCACACGAACAGCGCGGGAGGCTGCAGTTCGGCCAGCCGGCGGTAGAACCCGTGGCGTCCGAACGGCGCCTCCAGATAGATGTTGCGGGCGCTCGCGAGCAGGGCATAGCGGGCGCCGGCGGTGTGGTAGATCCGCTGGAACTCGTCGACGACGAGGTCGGCGACGGCGGGATCGATCAGGTCGCGGTCGTGGAACATGCTCCAGAACTGCGACGCGACGACTGAGCGGCGGAACGTGTGGGGGAGGAGGCCGAATTCCGGTCGGAGCAGCCGGACGACCGGATGGAGCCCTCGCCGGATCCAGGCCACTGCGGGGCACAGCAGTCCGAGCGCGCCGATCCGCTCGGGCGTGGTCAGGCCCATCTCGATCCCGACCCGGCCGCCCATCGAGTTGCCGACGACATTCGCCCGGGCGATGCCGAGCTGATCCATGAGCCCGAACATGATCTCGGCGAACCAGCGGGCGTTGTAGCCGCCGAGCGACGGCTTGGAGGACGAGCCGAAGCCGGGGAGGTCGGGCGCGTGGACGCGATAGGCCTGGCTGAGCGCCGCGGCGGTCTCGAACAGCGAAGCCCGCGTTCCGCCGAGGCCGTGGAGCAGGAGCACGTCGGGCCCGCGGCCCATGGTCAGCGTCGAGACGCGATGACGTCCGACGGGGATGTCGTGGATCTCGACCAGTGGCCGGCGGCCGCCGACGAGGCGGAACATGCCTTCGAACGCGATCGCGAAGTCGAGATTGCCGCGCACGGCCAGCCGCCGCTGCTGAAACGCGTCGATGCCCGAGAACTCGCCCCGGCGCAGGCGCAGCCAGGTATCGGCATCGGTGGACATCGTCACGTCCGGGATCCGGCGCGATCCGCCCTTTCGCACGCGAGCGGCGCCGCTCGTGCAACGCACCTCCCAGGTGTGGCCGAGGTCACAAAGCGTGATCTGGTAGGTGGCGTCGAAGCCGGGGTCGGCGCCGAGATAGCGGTCGGGGAGCGATCTGAACGCCTGCTCGACGGCGATCAGTCGCTGGTTGGATGACGGCTTCCCCGCCACTTGCGCCACCCTACCGGCCGTCCCGGCCGGACGCGACTGCTGGCGCTAGGGTTGCCGGATCGTGCCCAGAACGATTCGCCTGCATGACACGCGTACCGGCCAGGTGCTGCCGGTGCATCCGAACGCCGACGGCGTGGTCCGGATCTACGCCTGCGGGCCGACCGTGTACGGGCGGATCCACGTCGGAAATGCCCGCCCCTACGTCGTGTTCTCGTTGCTGGCGCGTCTGTTCGTCCATGAGGGCTACAAAGTCACATTCGTTACCAACATAACGGACGTCAACGACAAGATTTACGCCGCGGCCCTGACCGCCGGAGTAGGGAGCGAGCAACTGGCGCGGGAGATGTCGGACGCCTACATCGCCGACACCGACCGTCTGCGTCTGGGCCGGCCCGACCACGAGCCGCGCGCGAGCGAGACGATCTCGGAGATCGTCGAGCTGATCGGGGAGTTGATCGAGGGCGGCCATGCCTATGCGGTCGACGGCGACGTCTACTTCTCGGTGCGCAGCTACCCGGAATATGGGGAGATATCGCACCGCGACGTCGACGAGATGGACCAGGGCGAGGGGGTCGAGGGGGCCGAGCGCAAGCGCGATCCCGCCGACTTCGCGCTGTGGAAGGCGCACAAGCCGGGCGAGGACACCGCGTGGGACGCGCCCTGGGGGCTCGGCCGGCCTGGATGGCACATCGAATGCTCCGCGATGGCCGAGGAAATCCTCGGCGTCGGGTTCGAGATCCACGGCGGTGGCGCGGACCTGATCTTCCCCCACCACGAGAACGAGGCCGCGCAGACGTGCGCCGCCCACGGCGTGCCGCTCGCCCAGTTGTGGGTCCACAACGGGATGGTCCGACTCGACCAGGCCAAGATGTCCAAGTCGGTCGGGAACATCTTCCTGCTCCACCAGGCGCTTGACGCCTACGGACGGGACGCGCTGATCATGTACTTCTGCGGGGGCCACTATCGCCAGCCGGTCGAGTTCGACGACGAGCGCCTGACCGAGGCCCGGGCGCGCGTGGAGAGGATCGAGGAGGCGGCGCGCAGGCTCGCGCTCGGCCCCTCGCCGGCGTGGTCGGCGCCGCTGCACGAGCGGTTCTTCGAATCGCTTGCCGACGACTTCAACACGCCGGCGGCACTGGCGGCGGTGTTCGAGTGGGTCCGCGAGGCCAATCGCGGGGAGGCGGGCGCCGGCGACGCCGACCTGCGCGACATGCTCGGCGTGCTCGCGCTGGACAACCTGCTTGATGTTGCGGCGGTCGACGCCCCGGCCGAGATCGTCGAGCTGTCGGCGGCCCGCGAGCTGGCCCGCGCCGCGCGCGACTACGCCGAGGCCGACCGGCTACGGGACGAGATTCGCGCGCACGGCTGGGAGGTCCGCGACGGCCCTGACGGACCGGAGCTGCTTCCGGCCGCATAGCTTCGGGTGCGGTCCCGTCGGCGCTCTGGCTGCGGAGGTGGATGTCCCGCTCGGGTGACTCGCGTTCGATCCAGCGCGTCAGACGATCCGGGACGAAACGCGCGTCGCCCGAGGGGGACGGCACCGAAGCCGCTTGACAAGCCCGCGGCCCTCTGCAAAGCTCCCGCGCGGGAGAGTAACGGTAGAGTAAAGCTTTAGACTCACCGGGTTGTAGAGGGTGCGCCGGACACCGGCCGCGCCTCAACTGAATCGCACATCAGGCGCCAGGGGAGGTAGTGCGCCACGAAATCTGACCGATCCGTTGGCGGGGTCGAGAAGGGATTACTCGTGGCACGGCTTTCCCCGTACTCGCACCCTCAACTTCAGGTTGAGGATGGTTATCTAATCGCCCTTGCCAAGCAGGGAAATCCGGTTGCGTACGATTGCATCGTCCGCCGCTACTACGGATTCGTTCGCCTGAAGGCCTCGTCGTACTTCCTGGCCGGCGGCGACGCCGACGATCTGATCCAGGAAGGCCTCGTCGGGCTGTACAAGGCCGTGCGCGACTACCGCACCGACCGGGAGTCGAGCTTCCGCAACTTCGCGGAGCTGTGCATCACGCGCCAGATCATCACCGCCGTGAAGACCGCGACGCGGAACAAGCACTCGCCACTCAACCAGTACGTGTCGTTCTCGAGTTCGCCGGCGTCCTCGTCGGAGGGGGAGCCGACGCTCGACGAGATCATCCCCGGGTCGCCCGTTCACGACCCGGTCAACCAGGTGATCAGCTCGGAGGAGCTGCGCGCGCTCGTGGCCTGCATCTCGACCGCGCTCTCCGAGCTCGAGTCCCGAGTGCTGGCGCTGTACCTCGACGGCCACTCCTACGAGGAAGTGGGTCGGCGGATCGGATGCGACTGCAAGACCGTCGACAACGCTCTGCAGCGGGTCAAGCGAAAGGTCGGAGCGCATCTGGCCGAGCGGAGCGTGCCGGCATAGACGGCAGCCGGATCGTGAAGGTGGCTCCGCGCGAAATTCCGCCAGGCGGCGCCGTGGACGCCTCCACCGTTCCGCCCATCGCGCCGACGAGCTCCCGCACGATCGCCAGGCCGAGCCCCGAGCCGACCGGCCGTTCGCTGCGGTGGCGGCCGTAGAGGTAGAAGCGCTCAAACGCCCGCGGTATGTCCTCGGGATCGAGCCCGGGGCCGGTGTCGCGGACGGTGATCGCCCCGTCCGCGGCGTGGACCGCGACCGCCCCGCCCGCCGGCGTCACCCGCAGCGCGTTCTCGATCAGGTTCGAGACGGCCTGGAGGATCCGGTCTTGGTCGCCGAGCGCCCAGCTGTCGGGAGCCGCCGCGCCTGACAGTCCGACGCCGCCGTCGCGCGCCCGCGGGAGATGGCGCTCCACCGCCTGCTCGACCACGGCGGCAAGATCGACGGGCTCGCGGGCGACCGAGAAGCCAGAGCGTCCGAAGCGCGCGAGGTCGAGTAGATCGGCGACCAACCGCTCGAGCCGGTCGGCCTCGGCGCCGATCACCCGCGCCGACTCGGCTGGCGCGATCGCCTCCTCCTCCAGCGCCTCCGCGTACCCGCGGATCGAGGTCAGCGGCGTCCGCAGCTCGTGGCTGACCGATTCGAGGAAGCGTCCCTGCGCCTCGCGGGCGCGCGCGAGCTCGTCGGACATCTCGTTGAACGACGCCCCCAGGTCGGACAACTCGTCTTCGCCGCGGACGGGCACCAACACGCCGGCCTCGCCGGTCGCGAGGCGGCGGGTCGCCGCTGACAGCTCGCCGATCGGGCGGGTGAGGCGCCGCGCGAGCAGGAACGAGAGCACCACGGCGAGCAGAACGCCCCCGAGTCCGGCCAGGAGCAGGCTTCCCATGAACGGCCGCCACTCGGAGAACGCGAGGCTCGCGGGACGGATCAAGACGATCTCGCCGGTGAGCGTCGGCCGCGCCGCGTAGATCAGCGACCGGCCGGCGACGTCGACCGTCCCCTGACCGGCGCCCGCAGACGGGAGTGCCGCGAGCACGACGTCCTGCGCCCGCGGTCCGAGCCGGCGGGGGCGCCCGCTCCCGACCCGGTACACGTGATTGCCGGGCGACAACGCCCCGGCCGGGCCACCGACGGCGGCGACGAGGTCGGCCTGTGCCTCGAGCGCGGACAGTCGTTGCTTGGCGATCTGGTGCCTGACCAGCACCACGCCGACCCCGACCGTGAGCACGCACGAAGCGATCGCCGCTGCCGCCAGGTAGCCGAGGACCCGGCGCTGGAGCCTCATGCCGGCTGGGCCGCCTTGTAGCCGAGGCCGCGCACGGTCTCGATCAGGTCCGGGCGGCCGAGCTTCTTGCGCAGTTGGGCGACATGGACCTCCACCGTGCGTGTCTCGCCGGGTGACATGAATCCCCACACCGACTCGAGCAGCTCGTCGCGCGTCACGACCTGGCCGGCCCGGCGCACGAGATAGTCGAGCAGATCGAACTCGCGCTGGGTGAGCACGACCTTGCGGCCGTCGACGTGCACCTCGCGGGCCCCGCGCGCGACCGTCACCGGTCCGATGTGGGCGACGTCGCTCGCCGGCGGAGGAGCGGCCGCCCGCCGCAGCACGGCCTTGATCCGCGCGACCAGCTCGCGTGGCGAGAACGGCTTGGTGACGTAGTCGTCGGCGCCCAACTCGAGGCCCGCGACGCGGTCGGCTTCCTCGTCGCGCGCGGTGAGCATGATCACCGGCACGGTTCCGCCGATCTGGCGGCACACCTCGAACCCGTCGATCCCCGGCAGGCGGACGTCCAGCACCACGAGCTTGACCGGATGGCGACGAAGCTCGACGAGCGCGTCCTCGCCCCGACGGACCCACACCACTTCGTATCCCTCGCGCCGGAGGTAGGCGCCCACGAGCGCACCGATGTTCTGCTCGTCCTCGACGACGAGGATTGTGGCCGGCATGGCAGAGATCGTAGGCGGGCATGCCGGGGTCGGCGCCGCACTTTTTACACGCATCGGCGTGGATGAGGTCAACTATGGCGCCGATCACAAGTTCCTGACGTGCGTGGCCAACCACGAGACCGGCGCGATCGTGTGGGCGACCGAAGGCCGCAACGCCGCCAGCCTGCAAGCGTTCTTCGACGGGCTCACCTCGGAGCAGAAGGCGTCGATCCGGGCGGTCTCGATCGACATGTCCGCCGGCTACGAAAAGGCAATCAGCAAGGCGGTCCCCGACGCCCAGGTGTGCTTTGACCCGTTCCACGTCTGCCAGCTCGGCGGCAAGGCCGCCGACCAGGTCCGCCGCGCCGAGTACAACCAGCACGGTCGCTCGAGCACCGGCGAGGGCAAATGGATCAAGGGCACCCGTTACAGCCTGCTCAAGGACCCCTCAAACCAGAGCCCGACGCAGCTGCTCAAGCTCGCCGAGGTCGTGCTCACCAACCGCCGCATGTATCGCGCGTTCTTGCTCTACGGCGAGCTGCGCTACATCTACCGGCTGCCCTACCCGGAGGCCATCGAGCGGCTCGACGCGTGGCTGGCGTGGGCGTCGCGCTCCCGGCTCAAACCGTTCATCAAACTCGCCCGCACGATCCGAAAACACAGGACGGGCGTGCTCGGCGCGATCAAGATCGGAATCAGCAACGCGCGCCTGGAAGCACTGAACAGCAAGGTCAGGTTGCTCTCACACCGCGCATACGGATTCCACTCCGCCGACGCCCTGATCGCGATGATCTACCTCTGCTGCGCCGGCATCACGATCGCCCTCCCTCACCGATAAGTCACCCCCAAACCGAGAGGAGAGCCCTTTTTACACGCAGTTGACCTTTACCTGACCGCCGCTTTGCAGGTGTCTGCCAGGGTGTCGGCATCCACTGACTACGGGAGGTTCCGAAGTGACATACCTGCGTAAACACTTGAAGCTCATCACGGTCGCGGCCGCGTGCGTCGCCATCGGCGCCGCGGGGAGCGCGATTGCCACCGCCGGCGCCGCCAGCACCGGGACGACGACCGCGACCACGGGCAGCAGCGGGGCGAATTCGACGAACGCCAAGACCGCGCGCGCCCGCGCGCTCGAGCGCCGCACCGTCCAGGCGAACGTGGTTGTGGCCACCAGGACGGGCTTCGCCACCGTCACGATCGACCGCGGCTTCGTGCAGTCGGTGAGCGGCCAGCAGCTGACGATTCGCGAAGGGACGAAGAAGACGACGTACAAGACCGTGGCGCTCACGATCCCGTCGAACGCGAAGGTGCGCGACAACCGTCAGGCATCGACACTGTCGAGCCTCACGGCAGGCCAGCGCGTGGCGGTGGTGCAGGCACCGCAGCGCACGTGGGTGATTGCGCGCAGCGCGCCCACGCCCTGAACCGCCAGGACCTGGGTAATGGCGCGCAGCGCGCCCGCGCAGCGCGCCCGCGCAGCGCGCCCACGCCCTGAGCCAACAGTCCCTCGCCTCCCGCCCGCGGCGTCCGGCCCCGCCGCGGGCGGGCACGTGTCCTTGGCGAGTGCGTAATCTTGGACTCGTCACGCTGCGGCTGTCAGGCACTAACTG
>CAWJXO010000015.1:0-26328 GCA_963846765.1 uncultured Solirubrobacterales bacterium | reverse complement strand
GCGAACGCTAGGGCTCCAGGGAGCGGCGTTCCCGTGGCGCACGATCCGGGGACAGGAAAGCTCCGGTTACTGGCCTGCGGGCACGGCCGCGTTTCACGTCAACGCCGACATCGCCGACGCGGTGAGCCGCTACCAGGCGGCGAGCGGCGACGAGGAGTTCGAGCGCGAGGCCGGGCTCGAACTGCTGGTCGAGACCGCGAGATTGTGGCGCTCGCTCGGACACCTCGACACGCAGGGACGGTTCCGCATCGACGGGGTCACCGGGCCCGACGAGTACAGCGCGATCGCCGACAACAACGTCTACACCAACCTGATGGCCCAGCGCAACCTCCGCGCCGCCGCAGACGCAGCCGAGCGCCACCCCGACCATCCCGGCGTCCTCGCCGTCAGCCAAGACGAGGTGGCGGCCTGGCGCGACGCGGCCGACGCGATGTTCGTGCCGTTTGACGCGGACCTCGGGGTGCACCCCCAGGCCGAGGGCTTCACGCAGCACGAGGTCTGGAACTTCGAGACCGCCCGACCGGACCAGTATCCGCTGCTGCTGCACGTCCCGTACTTCGAGCTGTATCGCAAGCAGGTCGTAAAGCAGGCGGATCTCGTACTCGCGATGCACCTGCGAGGAGACGCGTTCAGCGCCGAGGAGAAGGCGCGCAACTTCGCGTACTACGAGCGGCTCACGGTCCGCGACTCCTCGCTGTCCGCCACCACGCAGGCGGTGATCGCCGCCGAGATCGGCGAACTCGACCTCGCGTATGACTACTTCGCCGAGGCCGCGCTCATGGACCTCAACGATCTCGAGCACAACACCCACGACGGCGTTCACATCGCGTCACTAGCAGGAACGTGGATCGCGGCCGTGTCCGGATTCGGAGGAATGCGAGACCACGACGGCCACCTGAGCTTCGCGCCGCGGCTGCCCGCCGCGCTCACCCGGTTGACGTTCCGCCTCAGCTTCCGTGGCCGGCGACTGCTGGTGGCGGTGGAGCCGGAACGCGCGACCTACTCGTTGCTCGACGGCCCGCCACTCGAGATCGCTCACTTCGGCCGTCAAATGTGGGTCACACGAGCGAGGCCGACAGCCCTCCAGATCCCCGCGCTCAGCCCACGAGAGCCAGCGACTCAACCGCCGGGACGGGCCCCAGCCCGTCGCAGTCGCTCACAAGCGCGGATCGTCGCTCACGACCCACGGGATCGCCCGCCCGAACAAACCAAACCCCGCTCGCCCGCGATCACACTGCCCGCCGACTACGGCGACAGGCGATCCAACGACGAAGACACGGCGGAAGCCGCCTAAGCCGACAAGCCTCACCGGCGGGCGCCCGTCTCCGGTCTCCCAACTTCGATCACCACGCCGGACGCGGCGTGGCACACGGTCACGCCGATGCGGGCCTGCGTCTCGCCTCCGTGTAGACGGACGTCACGCTGAGCCTGGCGGATCGCGGGTCGATCGCGGGTCACGCTGCCACCGACTTCAACGATCGCCCAGCACACAGGTCTCTCCAAGACAGCGCCGCCGATCATCGTGCGGATCGCTGAGATTGGCCCAGACTGATCGGGCCGCGCGTTCTTAGACGTTAAGCGCACCGTCCCTTGGTGACCTGAGCCCGCCGTTCGTAGGGCGGACGGGTTCTCGTCGATCGGTGCGAAGGCGTCGCCCCAGGTGACGAAGCTGAGGGCGTGACCAATGACGCCGCCGAGGACGCCCAGCTCGAAGGTGCATATCAGGGAAGGAGAGGGGGGCCGGGCGGCAGTGGGGGGCAGGGAAGCCGATGGCACCGCAGCATTTCGAGGTTCGCACGGCGCATTTGATTCAGCGCTCCGCAGGCGTTCCATTCGAGTACCGCGAGTACGCAGGTCTGCGCGAGAAGTAGAGCGCCGATAGCGAGGGTGACAGCGGCTCATCGGACTCCGGACATGGCAGGTGGGTCCTTTGGTGGTTCGGGGAATGGCGGAGTCTTGGGCGCGAAGTGGCGGAGGGTGAGGTCGGCCCAGGCGCCGAGGCCACCGAGCGACGGGACCCAGAAGGCGATCGCGTGGTAGACGAGCACTGCGGCGGCACTCGTCGCGGCGGGCGCGCCGTAGAGGACGAGGGCCCCAGCGAGTCCGCCCTCAAGCACACCAATCCCGCCGGGTACAGGAATGATCGCCGCGAGGTAGCCGATCAGGTAGGCGACGATCAGCACGCCGCAGGAGACGTGGTAGCCCAGGCCGCGGAAGAGGCAGAACAGCACGGCCATGTCGAAGCACAGGTAGCCGATGGCGCCCAGTAACCGCCAGCTGGGGTGCCTGGCCGCGCGCCATGCGTCGCTAACGCCGTCGACGAGACCGACGAGCCAGGGGTGCGCCCGCGTCTGCTCGTTGCCATGGGGTAGGAGCCGTGGCACGGCGGCCACGGCGAGGGTGAGCGGGGCGACGATCACAAGTGGCAGTCCCGCCCGCAGGAAGTCGGTCGGGCCGGGTGCAAGTCCGAGCAGCAGCAGCAGAGCGCCCAGCAGGAGGACGAGTGCGTTGACGGCGGTCGTGAACCAGAACACCCCGCCCGAGCGGGTGACAATCCGTCGGGTCCGCATCCCAGCGCGATGCAGAAACACGCCGCCGAGCGCGTAGCTGGTCACGCCGCCCGCCGGTAGCAGGGCACCCGAACCCTCCTCGATCCAGCCCACACGTCGGGCCAGCGGGCCGGGGATCTCGTCGAAGAAGGCGCCGACCAGAGGGAGGAAGGACACACACGACGCAATCTCCAGGCCTACCGCGGCGACCACCCACCACGGATCGATCGTTGCAAGGTCGTGGCGGACCGAACCGAGCGAGGGGACCGTGAACACGATCGTCGTCCCGGCAGCCATCACGACGGCCAGCGTGATCGCCCGTCGTGCCAGCGTGCCAAGCCGATACGTACTGCCCGCCCCCGGAGACCGAGGCTGGCCGGGATCGGCTCGCGCGTCCGTCCTGAGTGGGTCGCGTTGATTCTCAGCGGGATCGCTGCGCGTGAATCCGAGGCTCTGCTCCGATCGGCGCGCTCGGTGTTCACGATTCACTGGTGATCTTAGAGCTGGCATTGCGGGCGCTCAGGCGGCCTGCGCCAGCGACTCGCCGGTGGTGGGCGCGGGAAGATTCGCGCGTTTGGCGCGCGACCGGCGTGCGCTCAGCGTGTCCTCGGCGTACAGGGCGGCGACGCAGATCGCGATCCATCCGAGCAGCACGGCCAGCCCGGTAATCAGGCCGTCGTCACGGAAATACGCGAGCCCGTTCACGGCTCTCACGCCCACGCCGACCGGCAGCACCTCTGAGAGCGGATGCAGCCATCCCGGAAGGAAGTCGGGCGGGAGGACGCCCCCGCTGGTGCTGTTGCCCAGCACGAGCAGGACCACGGAGCTGACGCTCACGCCGGCGGCGCCAAGCAATCGGATCAGTGTCATCGATGCGGCGCCGGCGGCGATGGCCATCAGCGCGATCACTGCGGCGAGCGCGGCGTACGGACCGGGCATCGCGCCGAATGCCTTGGCGATCAGCACGATGAGCGCTCCCCCGGCCGCGCCGAACAGCGTGAGGCTCGCGAGCCGAGGCGGTAGCGCGAGTCGCGGTGCGCTCTGGTAGGTGAGCGTCCCGAACAGGAACGCGGCTACGACGACGCCGAACGCGGCGTAGAAGATGGCTAGGCTGCGAGTGTCCCCTGCCGCGGCCGGCCGAACGTCTTGCCTGGTGATCGGCCCTCCGGCCACCCCGGCGGAGACACTCTGAAGCAGGCTGGTCACCCCGGTACCGTTGGCCCCGGCATACAGCAGCGTTCGCGTCCTCCCGTCGCTGACCAGCGCGGCGTAAGCGCGACGATGCTCGATGGCATCGCGGGCCTGGCGGTCGTTGGTCATTCGGGTCACCGTGAACCCGCCGGGGATGTTGTGGTCAAGCGAAGCGGTGAGCGTTCGTGCCTGCTGGCTTGTCCCGACCGCCGCCACGGGGAGGTGATGCGGCCGCGGAGCGTGAAAGGCCGATAGGTAGACGGTCACGAAGATCAGGCCGATCGTCAGAACGACCCCCACCGGCCGGAGCACCCCAACCGTGCTGGCTGCCGACGCCGACCGGTCATCGTCTTGCAGTGTCGCCGGGGCACTGGCCGCCGGGCGCAACCCCGCATCGCCGGCGCCGTTTCCGTTGGAGGCTGCTCGGATATGGGTCGGTGTGCGCATCGCTTACTCCTCGGCTCTCGGGATTCGACCTTCACGTGCCGCTCAGCCTCCTCGTCGCCCGGATGAGCCCGCATCGGATCGTTCAGACGATTCGCCCCGTAACTCCGTGAGCGTCTCCGCGTGCCCGCTCGTTGCGGCCTGCTCCTGTCAAGCGCGGCGAGGTACGCCGAATCGATCAGCGAGCTCGAGCGACGGCGGCCGTCCGACGACGTTCGCGCCGTCCAGATGAGGGGCGGCCGTCAGCTCCCGCACCCGTTCAGATCCGGCACCGGTATGGCGCAGCGAGTCGAGAACGGAGAGCCAGAACACTTGCGGATCGTGCTCCTGGCGCCCGGCCGACACCCACGCCGTGCGCTCGCTCAGACCCGCCGCGGCGATCCGGCGCGCAACGACCTTCGGGCCGTTGCCGAGGAGGCGCAGCGACTGCTCGCCTCAACCGAGCGGCGTCGCGCGCGCTCGAGCGCGCGCTCGACCTAGTCGAACCCGATGGGCTGCTGCTCCGTTCCACCGGAGTTGGCGTGTTCGACGGCTGCTCCCGAGTCGGCCACGACACACATGGTTGCACCCCGCTGGCGCTCAACCCGACCGTCGGAATCAGCCGAACGAGACGATGCGCGCTCATCCTCCGGACGGCGAGCCTGATCGCATGCCAGCAAAGAAGAGAGCGACCAGCGGTCGCGAACCGCGGCGCTACGAGATCCGCGTCCGCGGGCCGATCGGCCCGACGATGATGCAAGCGTTCCCGACGCTGGCCGCGGCGAGCCGCGGACACGACACGCTGCTCACCGGCTCGCTCCCGGACCAGTCCGCTCTGTACGGCGTCATCCACCAGCTTGAGGCACTCGGCCTAGAGCTGCTGGAGATCCGCTGTCTGCAGACCAGCGTTAGACCGGACATAACCAATAAAGAACCAATGACCTAAAGGAGCCCTGTGATTACTTCTTCTCATGACCCTGCAAACAGCCCCACCGCGACTCGGCGCATCGACTTTCGCCCGGGCCAGGACATGGTTTGGGAAATCCTGCGCAACGGCGAGGACACCGACGGTGAACTTCTCGAGGCAAATGCCTGGCTCGGTCCTCACAGCCCCAGCCCGCCTGTGCACGTGCACGACAATGTTGAAGACAGTTTTGAGATCGTCGAGGGCCGGCTTGATGTGAAGCTCGACGGGACTTGGCGTACCTATGGTCCAGGGGAGCGCGCCGCAGCGGCTCCCGGTCACCGGCACACCCTGCGAAACAGTCACGATGAGCCGGTGAGGTTCATCAATCGCCACCGCCCCGCCGCCGATAACGAGGGGTTCTTTCGCGATATGGCGTCGCTGGCATCGACCGGGAGGATGGGCGCCGGAATACCTCACAGTCCGCGTCAAGCGATCTACGTGGCGATGCTGTTCAACGCGCACCCGACCGCGATCCGCACCTCGCGGCTGCAGCGATTTGCCTTCGCGTCGCTGTCGGGCTTGGGCCGGATGCTGGGGATGAGCCTGTGACCGCGCTCACGCCCCGCACCAAGAATCTCGCGCTGGCGCTGCTGGCGACGACGCAGTTCGTGATCGTGATCGACGCGTCGATCGTCAACGTCGCGCTGCCGTCGATCGGCGCTCACCTGCACTTCTCCCGCGACGACCTCACCTAGGCCCCACCGTGTCCTCGCGGGGCGGAGCTCCCTCCCGCCGGAGCTGCGACCACCCCAAACTCACCCCAAAACCAATCACAAGCAAAGGACCAGAACTCATGATTTTAATCACCGGAGCCACCGGCCACATCGGGTCGGAACTAATCGCAGCACTCCTCCCCGCCCAGGCAGCCCACCTACGGGTCCTCACCCGCAATCCTGACGCGGTTTTCCCCGACGGCACCGAGAAGATCGTGGCCGATCTCGGTGACAGCGACCTGGCACCCGGGCTGGACGGTGTACACGCCGTGTTCTTGCTAACCGACGGGCTCAACATCGCCGCACACGATCACCGGCTCATAGCCGCGGCGCAGCAAGCGGGCGTGGAGCGGATCGTCAAGCTGTCCGTGCGCAGCGTCGGACACGACGCCACCGACCCGATCACCGCCTGGCACCGGGCCGGCGAGGAGGCGATCCGCGACAGCGGCCTCGGGTGGACGTTCCTGCGACCGACCGCGCTCATGTCCAACGCGCTCAACTGGGCGCCGATGATCGCGGCCGATCAGGTCGTGCACGCCCCCTTCGCCGCTGGCCGGGCCGCTGTCGTCGACCCGGCCGACATCGCAGCCGTCGCCGCCGCCAGCCTCACCGATGACGGCCACAACCACCGGGTCTACGAGCTCACCGGCCCCGAACCGCTCAGCCCCACCGACCAGGTCGCAATCCTCAGCCAGGTACTCGGCCGCGACCTGCGCTACGCCGAAACCGACCCGGCCGACACGACCGCGCAGATGGTGTCCTACGGCATGCCCGAGGAGCTGGCGCACGCCATCATCGAGATGTTCCGCTCCACTCTGAAACCGTACAACTCCGAGCCGACAGGCGACATCACCACAGTCACGAGCCGCCCGGCACGCAGCTTCACCGACTGGGCCCAGGCCCACCGCACCGAGCTCCTCACGCCCGCCAGCCGGTGAAGGTGATGCCGGCGACGGCGTGCTGACCGGACCCGCTCGTCGGTCCACCTGCTGTGAGCTGGTGGTTGGTGGGTGACTGCAGGGTATGGGTGCCGCCAGCGTCGAACGGAGCGAGCGCGTAGCGATCGCGGAGTTCGGCGCTGGCGGGCGCGGCAGCAAGGTGGGCCGCCTGCTAGCCCCATTTTCCGCGTGTTGATGCGGTAGGTGGGGTCGTCGTTCGCGGCTTGGTTGGGCGCGTCGGCCGGTGTTTGCTGGCATCGTGGGCGCGATGCTGGTCGGCGGCGCGGTTCCGCAAGCCTGGGGTGTGTAGGGCCAAACATTGGTACTGTCGGCTGCTCGGTTCGTGGGATAGGGCCTTGCGCGCTGGGCCATTGGTCCGTCCGGCAGGTTCGTTAATGTAGGGCCAACATGTATGTCAAGCGTCACACGGTGCGTCGGGGCGCGAAGCGCTACGTGTATCTCCGCTTGGTGCAGGCGTATCGCGATGAGCGCGGGCAGGTGCGTCACCGGGTGCTGAAGACGCTCGGGCGTGAGGACGAGCTCAAAGCGTCGGGCCAACTCGAGCAGCTGATGGGCTCGTTCGCGAGGTTGGATCCGCCGCTGGCGGGGGTCCGCCGCGACGTCGGGCCGCTGCTGCTGGCCGGGCACTTCATCACGCAGCTTGATCTGATCGGCACTGTCGACCGGGCGTTGCCGCAGCGCGGCCGTCAGCAGCTATCGGTCGGAGAGGCGGTCGCGGCGCTGATCTGCAGCCGGCTGTGCTCCCCCTCGCCGTTGTATGACATCGCCGGGTGGGCGTCCGGAGCGGCGTTGCAGGAGCTGCTCGGGATCCCCGCCGTGCTCTTGAACGACGACCGGTTGGGGCGGGCGCTGGAGATCCTCGCGGTGTACGCGGAGACGTTGCGCGGCACGCTGGCCGCCCGCGCGATCGAGACCTTCGGGATCGACGTCGGCCGGTTGCATGTCGATCTGACTGCCCTGCGAGTCTGTGGCGCGTACGAGAACTCGGCGTTGGTAGCGAACGGGTGGGCGCAAGGCCAGGGTGTCGATCGTCAGGTCCGCGCGTTGCAGGCCGCGACCGCGGATGGCGTGTCGCTGTACGTGCGTCCGGAGCCCGGGAACACGGCCGAGGTGTCACTGATCGCGCAGAGCCTCGAGCGACTCAGAGCGCTGTCGGGGCCGGGCGGGTTGCTGATCCTCGACTCCGCGTGCGGGCACCCCAAGACGCTGTGCGAGATCGCGCGCTCAGGTCTGTCGTTCATCGTGCCGTTGCGTGCTCAGACCGGGTTCCGGGAGCGGTTTTTGGCCGACGTCGGCCCTGACGGGCTCAGAGCGCTGCGCTACCTCTCAGCACGCGAGCGAAAGCTCCCGGTCCAGCAGCGCACGAAGTATCGCGGCGCGCTCAGGGAGTGGGAGGTGACCGACCCAGAGACCGGCGGGCCGCGTCGTTTCCGCGTCGCGTATATCCACTCCTCAGAGGAGCACCGCGAGACGGCCGCCGCGCGCGAGCGCGCGCTCACGAAGGCCGAGGAGCAACTACAGCGCGTCAAGAACGGGCTTGGCGGGCGCTACTACAAAACCCGCAAACAGGTCCAGACGCGCGTCGCCAGGATCATCGCCCCGAACATCGAGGGGCTGATCACGACACGCACCGGCACCCGCAACGGTAAGCCGACACTCACCTGGATGCGCGACCAGGACGCGATCAACACGGCCGCCCGCACCGACGGGATCTACGCGCTCGCGACCAACCTCCCCAACAAGCGCCTAACCGCCGGGCAGATCCTGCGCGACTACAAAGGCCAGCAAATAGTCGAGCGCCGCCACCGCGACTACAAACAGACTCTCAAAGTCCGGCCGATCTTCCTCCACAACGACGACCGGATCTACGCGCTCACCAGCATCATCGGGATCGCGCTCCTGATCTTCGGACTGATCGAAACCGAGACTCGCAAAGCACTCGGCGAAACCGAACTGCTCCCCGGCCTGCTGCCCGAGAACCGCTCAGCGAAACCCACCGGACGTAACGTCCTCAGCGTCTTCCAAGGCCTCGGCCTCACCTACACACACGCCGGCATCCAGCTCGACCGCCTCACCCACACACAACGCCGCGTCCTCGAACTCCTCCAGATCACACCACCCTGGCCCGAGCAAACACCGGCCGCCCTTACTCTCGCCTAGCGCGGAAAATGGGGCTAGCCGACGGCGAACGCGGCGGGGGTCATCATCCCGAGCGCGCTGTGCGGTCGGCGGTGGTTGTAGTCCTGGCGCCAGTCCTCGATCAGGACCTGCGCCTCGGGGAGGCAGGAGAACAGCTCCACCGAGAGGAGCTCGTCGCGGACGCGTCCGCCGAAGCTCTCGACGTACGCGCGTTCCGCGAGGCGTTCGGCGTGCCGAAGGAGTTCCGGCCCATCCGCGCGATCTCGGTCGGCTACCCGGCAGAACCTGCGAAGGACATCAGCGCTCATCGCCGCCCCGAAGAAGAGGTCATTCACCGCCGACACTGGAGCGCTCATAAAGGACGTGGCTGACGCCCTCGGCAGATCCACTGCTCAGTAGCTCCCGCTCTCCGACTACGCTGCTGCTCCTGCTTCGTCGTCGGAGCAGCCACGAGCTCGAGACTGCTGCTTAAGGCGTAATGCATCCACGTGACCCCACGACCGCGAGGTCGCTGCTTCTGGTGCAATCCAGCAGTCGACGGTCGACCGCGCGGTGGGCGCTCGGCGGCTTCCGCTCCCCCTGGGTGAGCAGCCACACCGGCGAGGCTCGACGGCGCTGCTGGTCTGGACGAGCTGCACGAGTCGGCGTAGTTCCGGCCGTCTCTACTGCCATCAGTAATTGGAGAAGTACTGCGTGGGCACGAAGGCACCGCTATCGCCGAGCCTTGTCTGGCACCCGTTCGGGCTGATCTCGAGGCTGGCGACGCGCTCGGGATGGACCCGTGCGAGCAAGTGAGCACCATGCGGTTCGACCTCGACGCGGCTGGGCGCGGCAACCGGAACGGTCCCGAAGCACTCGCCGTCTCGGCACAGACGTCCAACGATCGCGGTCGTCTTCCAGTCTGCGCCGACGTATGACGCGCCCCAGCGGCGGCGCAACCGGCACGACTGTTGACATGCGGCCAGTCGAGGAGGGGCTGCACATCGAAGCATCGGCGCCGGATCCGGATTCCGTGGCTCTAACGGACCGGTCGGACTGGTGTCTTGCTTCGTGTCGAGAGGTGGACACAAAGGTGGACACACCTGGGCAGGCCCGGCGGAAGCGAGCTCGCTTCGCTCTAACTCACACAAAAGCCCTGCTTATAGGCATGTTTGCCGAGTCGCGCTGAGATGCCGGAGGAGGGACTCGAACCCCCGACACGCGGATTATGATTCCGCTGCTCTAACCGACTGAGCTACTCCGGCGCGCCCGCGAGTGTAGCCCCAGGAGCACCGGGGGCGGTCGGCGGCGACACGCCGTGCATATGATCCAGCGGCGATGAGCGACCTCGCCCCGGCCGTACGGACCGTGATCGAAAAGTGCCTGGCGGTCAAGGAGGGCGAGGACGTGGTGGTCGTGGTCGATCCCGCGACGCGGGCGATCGGGGATGCGCTGCGGGACGAGGCCGCCGCGGCCGGCGCCGACGCGGTGCTGATCGTGATGGACGAGCGGGCGACCCACGGCACCGAGCCGCCGCCGGCGGTGGCGGCGGCGCTGGCGGCGTGCGACGTGTTCCTCGCGCCGACGACCAAGTCGCTCAGCCACACGAGCGCCCGTAAGCGTGCCACCGATAATGGGGCCCGCGGCGCGACGATGCCCGGGGTCACCGAGGACATGCTTGCGCGCGTGATGGCGGTCGACTTCGACACGATGGCGGCGCGGTCGAAGGCCGTGGCCGACCTGCTCGACCGCGGCACCCGCGCTCGCGTGACGTGCCCGAAGGGAACCGACCTGGAGCTTGCGCTCGACGGCCGGGCCGGGCTCGCGGACGATGGCGAGCTCAGCGCGAGGGGCGCGTTCGGCAATCTGCCCTGCGGCGAGGGCTTCATCGCGCCGGCGTTCGGAGAAGGGACGGTGCTGGCCTCGAGCCTCGCGCCGTTCGGGATCGGCGAGGAACCCGCGACGCTGACGGTCGTCGAGGGGCGGATCGCCGCGGCCGACGGGGGCCTCGGTCCGCGGTTCATCGAGCTGTTGCTGTCGCAGGGTGAGCTCGGAACCAATCTCGCCGAACTCGGAGTCGGCACGAACGGCCGTGCGCAGCTGACCGGCAACATCCTCGAGGACGAGAAGATCCTCGGCACGGTGCACGTCGCGTTCGGTGCGAGCGCGGGAATCGGAGGCAAGGTGTCGGTCCCGATCCACCTCGACGTCGTGATCCTCGACGCGAGCCTCGAGGTGGACGGGCAGACGGTGCTCGACCACGGACGCTACGTCCTGGATTGAACGAGCACCCGCGCGCGACGTGACGCTGCTTGCGATCCCGAACGTGTCGGAGGGTCGGGACCAGGCCGCGATCGACGCGATCGCAAACGCGTTCGACGCGCGCCTGCTCGACGTCCACTCGGACACCGACCACCACCGGAGCGTGTTCACACTCGCGGGCGAACCCGGCGAGCTGGCGCAGGTGGTCGCTAACGGTGCCGCCGAAGCGATCAGACAGGTAAACCTCGATGCCCACGAGGGCATCCACCCGCGCGTGGGCGCGATCGACGTCGCGCCGATCGTCTACCTCGATCCCGACGACCGGGGCGCCGCGTGCGCGGAGGCACTCGTCCTCGGCGACCTGCTCGGCGAGGAGCTCGAACTGGCCGTGTTCCTCTACGGCGAGCTCGCGCAGGGACGGACCCGGGCCGAGCTCCGCAAAGGCGGCCCGGCAACCCTCGCGAAGCGGATCGACTCCGGCGAACTGAAACCCGACTTCGGTCCGCACAAGCTTCATCCGACCGCCGGCGCGGTGCTGGTGGCGGCGCGCCCGCCGCTCGTGGCCTTCAATGTCGAGCTGGCCCCGCCGGCGACGCTCGATGACGCGCGGGCGATCGCGGCCGCGATTCGGGAGGGCGGCCCCGAGGGCCTCCACTCAGTCCGCGCGATCGGGCTGTGGCTCGCGGCGCGCGACGTCGCCCAGGTGTCGACCAACGTCGAGGACCATCGCGCGACGCCACTCGCGCGCGTCGTCGAAGCGATCGCGCGGCACGCGACGCCGAGCCAGGCCGAGCTGGTCGGGCTGGCGCCGCGGGCGGCGTTCGACGGATTCCCGAACGACCTGCCGGTCCTGAACCGCCGAGTGGTCGAGGATGCGCTCGCGGAGTAGCGCGACCGCACCTCCGGATACTAAGCTGCATTCATCATGGCTCAGACCAAGCGCAAGCGCCGCACCAAGCACCGCGGGACGCCCGCGGGAACGATCCAGGCCCGCGGTCGGACCGGCCGTCCGCCGACCGCCGAGGATCGCAAGAAGCAGTCAAAAACGGACGCGCGTGAGAAGCGGCTCAACACGCCGCCGACCTGGAAGGCGTCGGTAATCCGCGCCGGCGTCATCGCGGTCGGGCTGTTCATCATCCTGTCGCTGCTCGGTCGCGGGTCGAACCGGGTCGTGAGCGCCGCGATCCTGGCCGTGATATCGCTGGCGCTGTACATCCCCGGCGGTTACTACATCGAGTCGATCATGTATCGCCGCCGGCTCGCGAAGAGGCAGCAAGGCGCCGGAAAATGATCGACGTCCGGATGTTCACGGTCGGCCCGGTGCAGGAGAACTCCTTCATCCTGCGCCGCAAGGACGCCGCGAACGCACTGATCGTCGACCCCGGTGATGAGGCCGACAAACTCCTGGCCGCGCTCGACAACCTCGGCATCGAGACGGTCGAGGCGATCCTGATCACCCACACCCACTTCGACCACGTCGGCGCGGTCGCGCCCGTGGCCAAGGCGACGAACGCCCCCGTGTACGTGCCGGAACTTGAAAAAGAGATCTTGGCGAACATCATGGACTATGTCCCGTGGCCCGGGTTTGGACCGTTCGAGAGCTACGAAGCCGATCACACCGTCGCCGGTGGCGAGAAGCTCGAGCTGGCGGGCCTGACGCTCGATGTGGTGTTCACCCCGGGCCACAGCCCCGGACATGTCACGTACGCGATCGCCGACGAGGACGCGGTGTTCTCGGGCGACGTCCTGTTCCAGGGCTCGGTCGGGCGGGTCGACCTGCCGGGCGGCGACTGGCCGACGCTGCTGGGCTCGATCGAGAAGCTCACGAGCACGTACGGGCCCGAGACCACCGTTTATCCCGGCCACATGGGGATCACGACGCTCGGGCGCGAGCGCGCCACCAACCCGTTCCTGCGCGAGCTCGCGGAGCGGTGAGCGTTCTGTGATTCAGGCCCCCCGCGGCACATTCGACATCCTCCCGGAATCGGCGGCGCGGCGGAAGGTCCTCGAGGAGCAGGCGGACAAGATCCTCGGCGCCGCCGGCTACCGCCGGATCGAGACGCCGACGTTCGAGGCGACCGAGGTGTTCGCGCGCGGGGTGGGGGAGGCCACCGACATCGTGCAGAAGGAGATGTACACGTTCGATGATGGCGGCGGACGCTCGCTGACGCTTCGCCCCGAGATCACCGCGCCCGTCTGCCGGGCCTATCTCGAGCACGGGATGCGCAAGCTGCCCCAGCCCGTGAAGCTCTGGTACCTGTCGAGCTGCTTCCGCGCGGAGGCGCCGCAGCGAGGCCGCTACCGACAGTTCTGGCAGTTCGGCGCCGAGGCGATCGGCTCCGACGCGCCCGAGACCGACGCTGAGCTGATCGTCCTGCTGGCCGACCTGCTCGAGGCCGCCGGGGTCAAGCGCACCCGGCTGCGGCTGTCGAGCCTGGGCACCCCGGCCACCCGCGTGGAGTACCGGGAGGAGCTGAAGGCGTTCTTGCGGGCGCGCGAGGATCAGCTCGCCGAGGACGTGCGCGACCGCATCGACCTGAACCCGATGCGAGCGTTCGACTCCGGCGACCGGAGTACACAGGCGGTTATGCGCGACGCGCCGAAGCTGCTGGACCGGCTCGATCCCGAGGACTCCGAGCACTTCGCGCGCGTCCGCTCCCTGCTCGACGATGCCGGGCTGCGCTACGAGCTCGACCCGACCCTGGTGCGCGGGCTGGATTACTACACACGCACGGTGTTCGAGTTCACCAGCGACGAGCTCGGGGCACAGTCCGGCGTGGGCGGCGGCGGGCGCTACGACGGCCTGATCGAGCTGCTCGACGGGCCCCCGACCCCGGCCTCCGGCTGGGCGGCCGGGGTCGAGCGGATATTGCTGGCGACGAGCGAGCTCCCGACCCCGGCCGAGCTTGTCGACCTGTACGTTGCGATCGGCGATCGCCAGGGCTCGCGCACGGCGTTCGAGCTGGCGGTCGAGGCGCGCCGCGCGGGGCTGCAGGCGCAGCTCGAGCTCGCCGGCCGGTCGCTGAAGGGCCAGCTCCGGCACGCCGACCGGATCGGCGCCCGGTATGTCGCGATCGTCGGCCAGAACGGATCGGCGCGGCTCAAGAACATGGAGTCGGGCGATGAGCACGACGCGCCGATCGCGGATGTGATCCCCGAAATCCTCCGCCAGGGACGGCAGCTGTGAAGCACGCGCCCCGGCCGAACGAATACCGCGACGTCTGGTGCGGCCAGCTGACCGCCGACCGCGCCGACACCCAGGCGCGGGTGGCCGGCTGGGTGCACCGCCGGCGCGACCACGGCGGGCTGATCTTCATCGACGTGCGCGACCGCTCGGGGATCCTTCAGCTCGTCTTCCATCCCGAGAACGCACCCGAGGCGCACGAGCGTGCCCACGCGCTCCGGTCCGAGGATGTGATCAGCGTGGGCGGGACCGTGACCAGGCGCGATCCCGAGAACGTGAACCCCAACCTCGCGACGGGCGAGATCGAGCTCGCGGTGTCCGAGCTCGAGATCCTCGCCGACGCCGAGACGCCCCCGTTCCCGGTCGATAACGGCGGGGACACGGACGAAATCATCCGACTGCGCCACCGTGCCGTCGACCTCCGCCGCACGCCGCTTCAGCGCGCGCTCGCGCTCCGTCACCGCGTGATCGCGACGATGCGCGAGATCCTGAACGAGCGCGACTTCCTCGAGATCGAGACCCCGTACCTCACCCGCTCGACTCCCGAGGGCGCGCGCGACTACTTGGTGCCGGCGCGGATCCAGCCCGGCTCGTTCTACGCGCTGCCGCAATCGCCTCAGCTGTTCAAGCAGCTGCTGATGATCGGCGGGTTCGAGCGCTACTACCAGATCGCCCGCTGTTTCCGTGACGAGGACACGCGCGCCGACCGCCAGCCCGAGTTCACCCAGCTCGACGTGGAGATGGCGTTCGTCGACGAGGACGACGTGATCGACGTGATGGAAGCGGTGATGGGAGCGGTGTTCGAGCGAGAGCAGTTCGACGTTCCGCCGCCGCCGTGGCCGCGGATGACGTTCGCCGAGGCGGTCTCGCGCTACGGCATCGACCGTCCCGATACGCGCTTCGGGCTCGAGTTGCACGACCTCGGCGAAGCGCTCGCCGGCACCGAGTTCAAGGTGTTCGCCGGCGCGCTCGAGTCGGGCGGCGTGGTGCGCGGGATCAACGCCGGCCAGCGCGACCTGGCCCGCTCGGACCTCGACACGCTGACCGAGCTGGCCAAGCAGCACGGCGCCAAGGGCCTCGTGTGGGCGTTCGTCCAGGACGAGGGATGGCGCTCGCCGATCGCCAAGTTCCTCACCGAAGGGGAGATCGCGGCAGTGAACACGCACCTGGGCGCGAAGCCGGGCGACCTGCTGCTGATCGTTGCCGACCAGGTCTCGACCGCCGGCCAGACACTCAGCGCGCTGCGGATGGAGATCGCGCGGCGCTTCGATCTGATCCCGAACGACCGCCACGACATCCTCTGGGTGGTCGAGTTCCCGGCGTTCTTCTGGGACGAGGACGGGCAGCGCTGGGACGCGGCGCACCACCCGTTCACCGCCCCGTCCGGCGATATGAACGATCCGGCGCACCTGAGCTCGCGTGCGTACGACCTCGTGCTCGACGGCGCCGAGATCGGTGGCGGGTCGATCCGTATCAACCGGCTCGACATCCAGCAGAAGGTGTTCGAGCTGCTGGGGATCGGGCCGGAGGAAGCGGAGGCTCGGTTCGGCTTCTTCCTCGACGCGCTCCGCTACGGCGCGCCCCCGCACGGCGGGATCGCGATGGGCATCGATCGGATCATCACCGCGCTCGCCGGCGTCGAGTCGATCCGCGACGTGATCGCGTTCCCGAAGGCCGCGAGCGGCGCCGATCCGCTGACCGGCGCGCCCGCCCCGGTTGACCCCGCGCAGCTCCGCGAGCTCGGCCTGCGGCGCCTCTAGCACCGTCTGAGCGTCCGCTTCCGTCGAAACGGGCTCAATACAAGCGCCCCAGCTGCCGAACAAGGGCATGAGATGGCAAGTCTCCCGAGACCTCTTATTGGATTGCTCGTCGCGACCCTGGCCGCGTTCGGCCTGTGGTACGTCGAGCTGAAGCCGAGCTCCTCCTCGTCGGGCAGCTCGCAGGGCGGCGTCGGCCAGTACCAGTCGGCGATCAACCAGGCACACCAGGCCGTGAAGATTTCGGGCGCCGCCAACGCCCGCCTCGGTGCGCCGACGTCCACCGGCGCCGCGCCGAACTCCCCGACGCCGGCGAAGACCGCCACGGCGGCCAAGCCCGCCGCGGCGACCGCCACGGCAGTCAAGCCCGCGACCAAGGGCGCGACCACGACAAAGACCGCCACGAAGCCCAAGACCGCCACGACGAAGACCAAGGCCGCCACGACCAAGACAGCGAAGCACGCGGCGAAGGCCCTCACGACGGCGCAGCAGGTGAGCCTGATCACGAGCGCGATCGAGTCGCGCAAGGTCGTCGCCGTGCTGTTCTACAACACCTCGGCCGCGGACGACCAGGCCATGGCCAAGGAACTCGGCACGGTGTCGACGCACGGAGGCCACGTCGTCAGGCTCGCGGTGCCGGTGTCCGAGCTCACGAACTTCTCGATCATCACCCAGCAGATCCCGGTCGTTACGGCGCCCACCCTGGTGTTGATCGATGCCAACCGCCAGGCGACGACGCTCACCGGGTTCGCCGACACGGACGAGATCAGCCAGCGCATCGACGACGCGCTCGCCGCGAAGTAGGGCCTTCTATCCTCGCGAGGCGATGGATGTCATCGCCTTCGAGCATCACCTGACCTCTCCGCAGGGTCACCGCAGGCTCCCGAGTGACGGGCACGCGGCGACCGTCGACGGAGGTGCGTGCCGCGACCAGGTCACTTTGTCGCTGATGGTTGACCGCGACCGCGTGACCGACGCCGGCTTCGACGCCCACGGCTGCGGCGCCGTGACCGCCGCGGGGAGCGCCGCCGTCACGCTGGTGCGCGGCGCGCAGGTGATCGACGCGGCGCGAATCGGGGCGGCGCAGATCGCGGCTGAGCTCGGCGGGCTGAGTCCCGGCAAGCTCCACGCCGCCGAGGTCGCGTCCGAGGCGCTCGCCCGCGCTCTCGGGGCGGCGGTGCGCGATCGCGCGCGCCTGTCACCGCCGGACGGACCGGGCGGGACCGACGGCGGGCGCACGCTCGTCGCGATGAGCGGCGGGGTCGACAGCTCGGTGGCGGCGCTGCTGTGCTCGCGCGCGGGCGAGGCGGTCGCGGTCACGCTCGAGTTGTGGTCCGATCGGGAGAATGACGCCGAGAGCAGCTGCTGCTCGGCCTCCGCGGTCGCGCAGGCTCGCTCGCTCGCGCACTCGATGGGCCTTGCGCACTTCACGATCGATCTGCGGGACGAGTTTCGGGCCGGCGTGGTGGAGCCGTTCATGGCCTCGTTCGCAGGCGGAGAGACGCCGAACCCGTGCGTCGGCTGCAACGGCCACATCCGCCTCGACGCGATGCTGGACCTCGCCACGCGCCTCGGCGCGGAGTGCCTGGCCACCGGTCATTACGCGCGGGTGGCGGAATCCGGGGACCCGGCTGGTCCGCTGCTGCGGGTCGCGGCCGATCCCGCCAAGGATCAGACCTACATGCTCGCGGCGCTGTCGCCGAGATCGCTCGCACGGATGCGATTCCCGCTCGGGGATCTGACGAAGCCCCAGGCCAGGAAGCTGGCCGCCGCGGCCGGGCTACCGGTCGCAAGCAAGGCCGACTCGCAGGATCTCTGCTTCCTCGCGGGGACCACACGGGCGCGGTTCCTGGCCCGGCACGGCGGACTCGGCGACGCGCCCGGTGCGGTGCTCGACGGCGCCGGCAACGTCGTCGGCCGGCACGACGGCCAGCACCGGTTCACGGTTGGCCAGCGACGCGGGCTCGGGATCGCCGCGGGCGAGCCGCTGTACGTGCTCGACAAGGACGCGTCTCGCAACGAGGTCATCGTCGGGCCCCGATCGGCGCTTCGCACCACTCGCGTGCATGTCCGTGACGCGCGGCTTCACCGCGCCGGCGCCCGCGTGAACCGGGTCAAGCTTCGCTACCGGTCACCGCCGCTCGAGTGCCGCCTCGCCCGCGACCTCGAGCCCGGCCGTCACGGGACGCTCGAGATCGAGCTGGCAGGGGCAGTCGACGGCGCCGCTCCGGGCCAGCTCGCGTGCCTGATGGACGGGGACCTCGTGGTCGGGTGGGGGACGATCGCGCGTCCGGCCGAGCGCGACAACCGCCGCGCCCGATCGAAGCCCATCGCTACCCCGAGTTGAAGTTCGCGTTGCGCACGAGCATCAGCGCGTAGGCGGGCCAGAACACGCCCGTCTTCGGTGCGCCGGGAACGCACGGGCCGCCGGACTCGCCGGGATTGGTCATCCACGCGAACATGTCGACGTTCGGGAACCCGGTGTCGGCGGTCGGGCGCGGTCCGAGCCCGCGGCCGGCGGGGTTGCAAAGGATCTCGTTGCCCGAGTGAACGCGGTCGGGCGGTCGCAGTGGACCACGTCCGTTGTCGCCGGTGTTGACCACGAAGTGCTTGCCGCCGGTGAGGCGCGAGATCTGTTCGCCGTAGCGGATCTCGTTCGAGGTCCAGTCGAAGTGGGTGGCGTTGAGGAAGAAGCCCTGGATCTTCGCCACGCCCGAGCGACGCAGGTACCGGGCCGCCTGCCGGGCGGAGAGCGCGTCGGCGGCGCCGGCGTCGAGGTAGCTCGCCACGTCCGCGGGCGTGTCGGATGCGTGCCCGCACAATCCGTGGACGACCCGGTAGGCCGCGAGCAGCGGCACCGTGCCCGGCTCCTCGACCTCCGCCCGCGTCAGATATCGCGACACCCGGGTTGGTGGTGCGAGCGTGATGTAACGGATCTGCGCGTCCTCGCTCGTGTCACTTCGCTCGATCGTGATCTACGCCACCCCAGCGTCCTCGTTCAGGGTCAGCGACGTCGACTCGAGGCGAAAGCCGGTCGGGTCGTTCTTCGCAGCGGCGGCCGGCGCGGTGGCGGAACGGGCGACCAGCGAGAGCGCGCACGCGGATGCGAGCACGGCAAACATCAGTGCACATCGAAGCACCGCAGACATCGTAAGAACGGGCTTACCGCGCCGCAGAATCTCCGGAGGTCGATCAGGAACTGTGGACGTTCGGCGCAGCGAAGCTACGTGTTGGTGCCCTCCTAACAGCGAGCGGGGATCCGAACGATCGCTCGCTACCGGACGTTGAAGTCGGCGTTCTGCACCAGCATCGCCGCGTAGGCGGGCCAGTACTCGCCGGTCGGCGGTGCGCCCGCGACGCAGCTGCCGCCGGACTCACCGGGGTTGCTGGTCCAGGCGAACATGTCGACGTTGCGGTAGCCGGTGTTCGCGGTCGGGAGCGGGCCGAGGCCGCGGCCGGGCGGATTGCACAGAACCTCGAGGCCGGCGTGCACGATGTCGCGCGGCCGGAGCGGACCCTGACCGTTCTCGCCGGTGTTGACCACGAAGTGCTTGCCTCCCGTGAGGCGCGAGATCTGGTCGCCGTACCGGATCTCGTGCGAGGTCCAGTCGAAGTGGGTGGCGTTGAGGAAGAAGCCCTGGATCTCTGCGACGCCGGACGCTCGCAGGTACTTGGCTGCGTCGTGGGCGGAGAGCGCGTCGGCCGCGCCCGCGTCGAGGTAGATCACGAGGTGCGGACAGTCGGCGGTGAGGATGTTGATCGCGTCGCGGAGTTCGTGCTCGCGGACCGCCTTGCCGTGCGGGGACAGGCAGGGCATCGTGATGATCGAGTCCATTTCGAGGAACAGCACCGCGCGATAGGACCCGATCCCCTGCGCGAAGCCCTCGATGAAGTTGTGGTAGGAGGCGGCGTCCGCCCGCGAATCGGAGGCGTGACCGCACAACCCGTGCAGGATCCGATAGGTCGCCAATAGCGGCACGGTGCCAGGCTCCTCGACCTGCGCGCGGGCGAGATAGCGTGAGACGGCGGTCTGGATGTCGGGCACCCCGTTGGAGCCGAAGCTGAACTTGCCGAAGCGCGCGGTCCCGGGCTCGTGCGCGATCACGTCGAGCGCGGAATTCGTGAGCGCCGCGTGGGCCGCCTCGCTCTCGGGGTCGACGAAGAAGTTGGCGCCCGACAGCGGGTTGCCGGCACCGGGCGCGACCGGAAGGGCCAGCGGGTTCAGCGGGTCCCGGGGAGTTACCGGGTCCTCGTTGAGGATCGTCAGCACGGCCTTGCTGGGGGAGGCCAGGCCGATCGGCGACGGGCCGAACAGCGAGACCTGGATCGTCTTCGGGACGGTCTGTACGCCGTGGTCGACGATCGGCATCGTGAATGTCTCGCTGGCCACTCCGACCGGGAAGTCGAGCTCGCCCTTGACCGAGGTGAAGTCGTCCGGATCGACAGCGGTGCATTCGGTGGGTCCGCAGGGGACGCCATCACCGAGCGTGATGTAGCGGATCTGGGCGTCCTCGCTCGTGTCGGTGCGTTCGACGGTGATCACCGCCTGGCCGGCGTTCTCGTTCACGGTCAGCGCGGACGACGCGAGCCGGAAGCCGCTCGGGTCAGACGACGCGTCGGCATGAGCGCCGGCGGGCGCGAGCAGCGCGCCGAGCACGGCGACGGGCACGATTATGAGGCGACGCAAGCGGTGCATCGCGATTAGGTCGGCGAAACGCCCGAGAAGCTTGATCTCAGCGGCCCGACCTCGACGGGCGTCCGCCTACACTCACGTACGTCCATGCCGCTCAAGCCAATGACCTCCGACGAGATCAGGAGCACGTACCTCGAGTTCTTCGAGGCGCGCGATCACCTACGGCTCCCGTCGGCTTCACTGGTGCCCGCCGAGCACGACCCGTCGGCGCTGTTCACGGTCGCCGGCATGCACCCGCTGAAGCCGTATTTCCTCGGTCGGGAGGCGCCGCCGCACCCGCGCGTCACCACCTGCCAGAAGACGTTCCGGACCGTCGACATCGACATCATCGGCACGACCTCGCGCCATTTGACGTTCTTCGAGATGTTGGGCAACTTCTCGTTCGGCGACTACTTCAAGAACCAGGCGACGCGGTTCGCCTGGGAGCTGTCGACCGAAGGGTTCGGGTTCCCGCCCGAGCTGATCTGGATCACGGTGTTCGCCGGCGACGACGAACTGGGGCTCGGCCCCGATCAAGATGCGATCGACGCCTGGCTCGAGATCGGGGTTCCGCGCGAGCGGATCGTCGAGTGCCCCCGGTCGGAGAACTTCTGGCAGGCGGGCCCGACCGGCCCCTGCGGCCCGTGCTCGGAGCTGTACCTCGATCGCGGCCTCGAGTTCGGCAAGCCCGACGACCTGCCAGGCGGCGACAACGAGCGCTTCCTCGAGTACTGGAACCTCGTGTTCATGCAGTTCGACCAGAACCCGGTGAACACGCTCGCGCCGCTACCGGCGAAGAACATCGACACCGGCCTTGGGCTCAACCGGCTGGCGTCGATCGTCCAGGGCAAGCCCTCGGTGTTCGAGACCGACCAGTTCTGGCCGCTGATCGAGCTCGGGGAGGAGCTGTCGGGCAGGCGTTACGGCCAGGATTATCCGACCGACCGGGCGCTACGCCTGCTCGCCGACCATGCGCGCGCGATGACGTTCCTGATCGCCGACGGCGTCGTTCCCTCGAACGAGGATCGAGGCTACGTGCTGCGCCGGATCATGCGCCGGGCGATCCAGCAGGGCCGCGCGCTCGAGGTCGGCCCGGGCTTCCTGTGCGTGTACGCCGATCGCGTCACCGACATCATGGGATCGGAGTACGGGGAGCTCCACCAGCAGCGCGACTCGATCCAGAAGTGGCTCGAGTCCGAGGAGGAGGGCTTCGGGCGAACGCTCGAGCAGGGGCTCAAGCGGCTGTCCGAGCTGATCGAGCACGCGCGCGAGTCCGACGAGGAGGGGATCGCCGCCGCCGACGCGTTCCTGCTCCACGACACGTACGGGTTTCCGATCGACCTGACGCTCGAGCTCGTCGCCGAGGCGGGCCTCGGCGTCGACGAGCAGGGTTTCGAGGCTCTGATGGACGAGCAGCGCGGGCGGGCTCGGGCCGGGGCGGGCCGATTCGCGGGCGGCGAGGACCTGCGAATTCGGGCCGAGGCGCTGAACCGCCACACGGACTTCGCGACCGACTTCGTCGGCTACGAGACCACCGACGCCGAGACCACGATTGGGGCGGCCGAGAGCGAGGACGGACGGGTGTTGGTCAAGCTCGTCGAGTCTCCGTTCTATGCGACCGGCGGCGGCCAGGTCTCCGATTCGGGCTACGTCGAGTGCCTGGAGGGCAACTGCCGCGCGCGCGTCGAGGACGTGCTGCGGATCGGCGACGACCAGGTGCTGGCGGTCGTCCCCGAGCGCGGGACGATCGACGTCGGCGAGCGCGTTCACGCGCACGTCGACCGCTCGACCCGGCACGCGACCGAGTGCAACCACACCGCGACCCACCTGTTGCACGCGGCGCTCCGCCAGCGGCTCGGGTCCCACGTACGGCAGGCCGGCTCCTATGTCGGGCCCGACAAGCTGCGCTTCGACTTCACGCACGGCAAGGCGCTGACGCCCGAGGAGCTCGCCGACATCGAGGACCAGGTCAACCGCTGGGTCCTCGAGAGCCAGCCGGTCCGCGCGCTCACGACGACGCTGGAGGAGGCCAAGCGGCTCGGAGCGATGGCGCTGTTCGGCGAGAAGTACGGCGACGTGGTGCGGATGGTCGAGGTCGGCGACGGATCGTTCTCGCGCGAGCTGTGCGGCGGCACGCACGTCCACAACACGGCCGAGGTCGGCCTGTTCAAGGTGCTGAGCGAGAGCTCGAGCGCGGCCAACATCCGCCGCATCGAGGCGCTCACGGGTCCCGCCGGGGTCGAGCTGATGCGCACCCACGACCGCACGCTCGCGGAGTCCGCAAAGGTCCTCCGCGTCCCGCCTGAACAGGTCACCAACGCGGTCACCGGGCTGCGCTCGCGCGTTCGCGAGCTCGAGCGCGCTTCGCGCCGCGACGCGGCCGAGGACGGCATCGACTTCGAGCGGCTTGCCGGCGCCGCGGTCGAGCGCGACGGCGCCCGCGTCCTGGTCGCGTCCGTGCAGGCGCCCGACGGCAAGGCGCTGCTCGATGTCGCCGACCGGCTGAAGAACAAGCTCGGCGACGCGGCGATCGTGCTCGCGAGCACCGGCGAGAACCGCGTCGACCTGGTCGCGAGCGTCTCGCCGTCGCTAGTCGAGCGCGGCGTCCGTGCCGGTGAGATCGTCAAGCTGGCGGCTGCCGAGGTCGGCGGCGGTGGCGGCGGACGGGACACCCTCGCGCGCGCGGGCGGGCGCGATCCCGCCGGGCTCCCCAAGGCATTCGAGGCCGCCCTCGGGGCGATCGACGCCGCGCTCGGCGTTTGACCTCGTGCCGTCTCTCGCAAAGGCGTTGACAGGCGCCGTGAGGAAAAGCGCCCGCCTCAACGGGTAAGGTCATGCGCGTGCTTGCGCTCGATTACGGCCGGGCGAGGTGCGGCTGCGCGGTCAGCGACCCCACTGGCGTGCTCGCATCCCCCGTGGAAGCGGTGATCGCCCCGACCACGCGGCGAGGCCTCGCGCGCCTGCGCACGCTCGTCCGCGAGCTGGGCGCCGAGCGCGTTGTGGTGGGATTGCCTGTGTCGTTGTCTGGCCGGGATTCCGCGCAGACCATCGAGACGCGCGCGTTTGCGGCTCGCCTGGAGCGGGAGCTGCCGGTCCCGGTCGTGCTCTACGACGAGCGCTTCACGACGCGCCTGGCGGAGCGGACCGGGGGCCGGGCCGACGAGGACTCGCGTGCGGCCGCACACCTGTTGGAAAGCTGGCTGGCTAGCCAGCCAGGCTCAGTTCGTGGGGGAGACCCGGACTCTGGTGGATCGCCGCTGGAGGCAAGCGATGCCTGACGGATCCGAGCGGACCGCCGCGGACCGCGAGGAGGCAAGGCGCCAGCGGGCGTCGGGCCGCCCGACGAACGGTTCGCGTCAGCGCCGGGCGGCCCCCCAGCGCCGGCGGCCGAGCCGCCCGTCCCGATCGCGGAAGTGGGGTGGCCGATTCCTTGCGGTGCTCGCGCTCGCCCTCGCCGGCGGACTGATCTGGTTCATGTTCGAGCTCTACCAGCCGTTCCACGGCTCTCCGCACGGGACCGTGACGGTGACGATCCCGCCGCATTCGACCTCCGGCGACATCGGCGACGAACTGGTCCGTGACGGAGTCATCTCCTCGAGCTTCTTCTTCAACCTGCGGGCGACGCTGGCCGGCGAGCGCGGGGACATGCGGGCGGGCACGTACGACCTCCAGCAGGGCATGACCTACAGCGCGGTACTGAAGCTCCTGACCACGCCGCCGACCGCGGCGAAGGTCACGAATATTACGATTATCGAGGGCAGGACCCGCGCCCAGATCAACGATCTGCTCAAGGTCCAGGGGGTCAAGGGCAGCTACTACGTGGCGACGCGTCGGTCGCCGCTGATCAACTTCGCCGCGTACGGCGCGCCCCGGCACACGCCCGATCTCGAGGGGTTCCTGTTCCCGGACACCTACCAACTCGTGGAGCCGATCAGCATCCCGAAGCTTGTCGACGATCAGCTCAAGACGTTCCGGACGGAGTGGGGCCAGGTCAACCTCGGCTACGCCCGCAGCAAGCACCTGACGCCGTACGACGTCTTGATCATCGCCTCGATGGTCCAGGCCGAGGCCGCGACCGCCCACGACCGTCCGCTGATCGCGTCGGTGATTTACAACCGCCTCCGCCTCGGGATGCCGCTCCAAATCGACGCGACCACGCGCTACGCGACCGGCAACTACACGCAGCCCCTGACCGCGCGGCAGCTGAACTCGAACTCGCCCTACAACACCCGGATCCACAAGGGCCTCACCCCGACGCCGATCGACAACCCAGGGCTCGCCTCGATGCAGGCCGCGGCTCATCCGGCACAGACGAACTTCCTCTACTTCGTGGTCAAGCCCTGCGGTAACGGCGAGCAGGTGTTCACGTCCAACTACAACCAGTTCCTGGCGGACGCGCAGAAGTACCAGCAGGCGCGGAGCGCGCGCGGCGGGAAATCGCCCGAGCGCTGCTCGTAGTGGACGGGGCCGCCGACAGGCGGCCCGTGGAGGGCCGCCCCGTGGACCGTCCCCGGACTCGCCTCGGCGTCGTCGGCTGGCCGGTCGCACACAGCGTCTCGCCGCCGATGCAGAACGCGGCGCTCGAGGCGGTCGGGCTCGCGGGCTGGCACTACCAGCGGCTGCCGATTCCGCCGGAGCTGTTCGACGAGACCGTTGCGGCGCTCGCGGGGGTGGGCTTTCGCGGCGTCAACGTCACGATTCCCCACAAACACGCGGCGCTGGCGCTCGCCACCGATCCGACGGCGCGGGCAAGCGCGATCGGCGCCGCCAACACGCTGATCTTCGAGGGCGGCGGGGAGATCCGCGCCGACAACACCGATGCGCCCGGAATGATCGCCGCTGTGCCGATGCCGGCCGCGGGGAGAACGGCACTCGTGCTCGGAGCCGGCGGCAGCGCCCGCGCCGCGGTGTGGGCACTGATCGACGCCGGCGCGCGCGAGGTTCGCGTCTGGAACCGCACGCCCGAGCGCGCGCGCGAGTTGGCCGCGGATCTCGGCGCGACCCCGGTAGCGCGCGCGGAACCCGCCGATCTGCTCGTCAACTGCACCTCGGTTGGCCTCGATCCCGCGGAGGATCCGTTCAAGCCCCTGCCGATCGATGCCGATGACGTGACGAGTTACGAATGCGTGGTTGACCTCGTGTACAGGGATACTGAGACCCCGCTCGTGCAGGCCGCACGAGCACGCCGCGTCCGCGTAGTTGGCGGGCGTGAGTTACTCGTGCGCCAAGGCGCCCTCAGCTTCGAGCTGTTCACGGGTCATGCGGCGCCGATCGAGATCATGCGGCGCGCCGCCAGCGCACGATGAGCGAGCACGAAGCCCCACTTCGCCTCGTCCAGTCCGAGGTCGTCTCCGAGAGCCCTCCGGCTCCTGCGCAGACGACGATCGGCGTCACTCCGCCGCGCCGGCGTGGCGGCTCGAGTCGCTTTCTGACCGACGTCGTCGTCGAACTCGGGTTTGCCGACGCCGAGACCGTCAACCGTGCGGTGGAGGCCGGGCGGTCGGCGAGCATTCCGCCGGAGCGCATGCTTCTC
>CAWJXO010000014.1:0-443991 GCA_963846765.1 uncultured Solirubrobacterales bacterium | reverse complement strand
ATCGGTGTCGTCAGGTAAGTCGGTTCGGGGCATCCCGAGCGATTTTGCGAAGGGCGCACTTATGCATTACCTGCGGCAATGCAGTGACGGCAGGGGCGTTCCCCTGCACCCCCGTGCGCCGGCCGGCGTTGCCGGCCATGACCCTGCGCTGCCGAGACCCTCCCGTGGCGATCTATTCGCTGCACGTTAAGACGGTCTCCAGAAGCAGCGGCCGCAGCGTTGTAGCCGCCGCTGCTTATCGCGCGGCCGAGAATATCGGCGACGACCGGCTCGGCGTGGTGTGGGACTTCACGCGCAAAGGCGGCGTCCTGCACACCGAGATAATCACCCCGCAGGGCGCGCCCGAATGGGCCAAGGATCGCGCCGAGCTGTGGAACGCCGCCGAACGGGCCGAGGATAAATCGAACTCGACGGAGCAGCGCCGACGACGGGCCGGGACATCATCCTGGCGTTGCCCCATGAGCTCACCGACGAGCAGCGCACCGACGCGGTGCGCGAATTTGCCGCGGCGCTGGTCAAGCGCTACGGCGTCGCGATCGACTTCGCCATTCACGCTCCCGACCGGCATGGCGATGAGCGGAACTATCACGCGCATTTGCTGATGACGACGCGGCGTCTCGGGCCGGACGGGTTCGGCCAGAAGACGCGCGAGCTCGACGATTTCAAAACCGGCCCGCGCGAGATCGAGGCGATCCGGCGTGATGTGGGAACAAATCGGTAATCGCGCGCTGCAACAAGCCGGTCTCGATATCCGCATCGACTGCCGCAGCTTCGCCGATCAGGGTATCGACCGCGAGGCGACGGTGCATCTGGGGCCGGTCGCTTCCGGCATGGAGCGCAACGGCGAGGGCTCGGATCTCGGCGACCGCAACCGCGGCGGCGCAAGCCCGCAACGCCGAGCGCGAGCGGATCGACGGCGACCGGGCGGCGGTGTCGGCCGAGATCATCGATCTTGCGGCGGAGCGGGCAAGGCGGGAAGCCGAGCGGGAATTGCGAGCGGCGATCCGGACGCACAGCCCGCCGAAGATCCTCGAGGTATTGACCGAGAAGCGCTCGACCTTCAGCCGCGGCGATCTCAACCGGGAGCTTGCCAAGGTGATCCCCGACCCGCAGGCGCGCGCGGCGCTGACCGGTCAGATTCTGGCGCTGCCCGACGTGGTCGGGCTCAAGGAGAGCGAAGCTGCCCCGGTGTCCCGCTATACAACGCGGGCGGTGCTGAAGGCCGAAGGCCAGGTCATCGAGGACGCCGCGGCCCTTGCCGGCCGGACGCGCTACGGGCTGACCACGGCCCAGGGCGAGGCCACGCTCGACCGGCACCGGCAGGTCACCGGCGAGCGGCGCACGGCCTTCTGGCATATGACCGAGGCCCAAGGGATCGCGATCCTCGCCGGCGAGTCGGGCGCCGGCAAGAGCACGACGCTTACAGCGGTGCGCGACGCCTACGAAGCAGCCGGCTACCGGGTGATCGGCATGGCCTGGACGAACCGGGTCGTGCAGAACCTGCAGCGCGACGGCTTTGACAACGCGACGACGATTGCCGCCGAGCTCAATCGTCTTGAAAGCAAGGCGACCCGATGGGACCGGCACACGGTCCTGATCGTCGACGAGGCGGCGATGCTGTCGACCAAGCATTTGGCGGCTGTGACCGGGCAGGCGAGGGCGGCCGGCGCCAAATTGATCCTCGCCGGCGACGACCAGCAGCTCCCCAGCATCGAGGCCGGCGGCCTCTTCGGCGCGCTCAAAGAGCAGCATGGCGGCGCCGAGTTGCACGAGGTGGTGCGGGTCTCCGACGCCGAGCAGCGACGCGCCTTCAATCTGATGCACGAGCGCCAGTTCCTGCCGGCGCTCGGCATTTTCGCCCGGCAGGGCGCGATCCATTGGACCGGCAATCAGGACGAGGCGCGCGCGGCGCTCGTCGAGCAATGGGGCCGGGACATCGCGGCCGATCCGGACAAGGCCCGCTTTGTGTTCGCCTACACCAATGCCGACGTCAAAGAGCTCAACGCCGCGCTACGCGACGTGCGCAAGGCACAGGGCGCGCTCGGACCCGATCATTTCCTGGAGACGGCGGACGGCCTTACCGCCTTTGCCGAAGGCGACCGGATCCAGTTCACCGGCACCGCGCGCCGCCTCGAGGAGCGAAGGGCCGGGATCGTCAATGGCGCCGCCGGCACCGTCCGCGCGATCGACGGCGACTATGTCACGATAGCACTCGACACCAATCCCGGCACGCCGCAGCGGCTCATTTCGTTTGTCGCCGGCACGGCTCAGATGGACGGCGAGTTTGGCCAGTTCCGGCACGGCTATGCCGGCACGATCTACAAGGGGCAGGGGTGCACGCTCGACCAGACCTACCTCTACCACAGCCAGCACTGGCGCAGCGCCACGAGCTATGTCGCGCTGACCCGGCATCGCGAGAACGTCTCCCTCTATGTCGCGACCGAGACGGCGCGCGATCTCGGCCAGCTCGCCCGGCAGATGGCGCGGGTCGACGATTGCCGCGCCGCCTCGCAGTTCCACGCGGCCGACAACCTGGACCCGGCAGCGCCGGCGAACCTCGCCGAGCGGCGAGCGCGGGTCGAGGAGGCCGCGGCGCGGCGGCGCCAGGCACGACCCGACTCCTCGGACAGCGCGCCTCGTCAGCGCGGCGAGGAAGACGAAGATCAGCGCGAGGCCCGAGAGGCCCGCGAAGCCTTAGCCGAGACCCGGAGGCGCGAGCAGCACGAACGAGCGCGGGTGCGCGGCATGGATCGGTCGCGCTGAGATGCGCTGTCCGGCCGAAATTGCGTAGCGGCGAATGGGTGAAATCAATCATAGTGACCGCCATCAGCCTTGCCACGGCGGGATAGCGGACGTTGCGCCAGACGAGGAATTACGGTGCGCTGCACGACACGCACCGGGAATGTCGACCGATCCGGGGTCGAGGAGACTGAATTCTTCGGCCGCGCCGGGTCAGGAAGAGCCCGCCCCGCTACGCCAGCCGAGGAACTACGGCGCGCTGCACGAAACGCAGCACCAGGTCGACCAACAGCAGAATTCTCCGGAACCGGAAGAACGCGCCGAACAGCCCGGCCCGCTGCGGAGCTGGACCCACTATGGCGGCATGGTCCCGCAGCAAGCGTCCGCCATGATTTGGCACCAACAAAATATCGAGATCAGGATGGCCGAAAGCGACAAGCCCGGCGCGGAGCGGGAAGGGGAGGGGGCAGAATCCTCCCAATCAGACCAGGAGCTGGATCAGGCCGAATTGCAGGAAGCCCAGGCCGCGATCCAGGAGACCAGGCAGCGCGAAGCGACCGAGAGAGCGCGTCAGCAGGAGCGCGAGCGCAGCGGCCCGGAACGCTAGAACGGTCAGCGTTTCGCCTCGTTGTTGAAGCCGTCGCGATATTGCGGATCCGCGCGGCGCGCATCGATAGGGTCGAGCACGCGCTTGGCAGCCTGACAGCCGGCGGCAAATAGCGCTTCTTCCTGCCGATCGTCTCTGTAATTCTCGGCCGCCCTGGCACAAGAAGCGTGAGCCCGCACGTTTCGGTTCGCGGACCAATAATCGGCGCCGGCGCGGCGATCGCCGGTCTGCCCATTGAACCACGCTTGCTGCGCATCGAAATCGGCGACCCCGCGCGCATAGGCCGTCGTCGGCTCCGAGGCCGGCGCCGGAGTGGTCTCATACGAGGTTGATGCTATGTGCCTGACAAGCCCGGTAACACCGATAGCAACCGAGGCGACAAGGAGATACAGGCCGAAGCCAACTGCCACCACCTTGAGAAATATTTTTGCTCTTCGCGACAGCCCCGGCGTCGGCGCCGTGCGCACCAGCGGCATCAGTTCTGCTTCTTGAGGGCCCTGGCGCCGGAGCTCTGCAAGCGTCGGCGGCGGGGGGTGGTTCGGATGAGGATCGAAATAGCCGAGGAACCGCGGCAACTCGAAGTAATTCACCCGGCGCGCCAGCAGCGGGTGTTCCCCGGGAACGAGGGCAAGGGCGAGGCCCGGATAGCCGGGGCGCCTTCGGTCATCAACCCGCGCCAGCAGCCGCCCGATCTCGTCGGGATTGAGCAGCGGTCGCTTGTGAACGCCCTCGCCCCAGCCCTCGGTCGTCGAGTCCGACCGTCCGCGCGACGCGGATCGGGATGTCGAATCCGACTTGCCCCACGATTCCGAGCTGCCCGTCCTCAAATCAAACCCGAAGAACGGCTGGCGGGTCTTTCCGCCGCCGGTATTCCGCGAAACTGAATCCCCGGTCGTCGTCGAATACGACGTGGACCTGGATTCCGAGCCCGAACGGGTCTCCCGCACGGTTTCGAGCTCGCCAAGCTGGCGGCTCAAATACGAGCGGGTGAAGTCGTCGTCGATCTGGAAGAACAATTTGAGGCCGGAATTGCCGAAAAAGGTCTCCCAGCTTTTTTCATAGATGTCCTGGAGCTGCGCCAGGTTCTGGACCACGAACATGAATTTTATGCCGAAGCCGGCCGCCTGCGCCGCGGCGTTCTCGATCACCTCCATGCGCTTGAGCCCGGCAAACTCGTCGAGCAGGAACAGCGTCGGCTGCCCGGTCGCCGGCCGTCCCTTGATCCGCTCCATCTCGCCGACCGCAAGGACGATCATCAGCCGCAGCCAGCGGTAGTGCGTTTCCATGAAACGCTGCGGCAGGGTCAAATAGATGGTCAGGCCCCTGGGATTGGTCTTGAGCTCGCCCAGCTCAAAATCGGACTTCTCGAGCAGTCGCTGCATCGGGGTGCTGTCGAGAAACTCGGTGTTGACCCTGGCCAACTCCAGCACGCCCGATCGCTGCTTGTCCGCCATGGCGATCATCTGCTCGCCGACGCCGGCGACGACGCCGTTGAACGCGGGATTGCGCCGCATCCGCGTCCACAACAGCTCGAAGGCACTGATATCGCCCGCATCATTCGCGCCGGCGCTGAAGCGGTCGCCCTGGGTCAGCAACCGCCGCACCGTCACGAGATTGCGCTGCCCGTTGAAGGTGCGGGCCGAGAGCACATGCAGGATCAGGCCCTTGATCAGGTTGCGGGCGGCCTGCTCCCAATAGGGATCATTGTGGCTCTCGATGACGACAAGGGCGGCCGCGATCCGGCCGGCGTCGTCGATCGCGAAGTCGCTCTTCGGATCGATCGCGTCCAGCGGGTTGTAACGGGCCTTGAGCGGGGCAGGGAGCTGCACCTCGTCGAACGGATCGAGGATGCAGACCTTTTGGCCGAGCGAATGCGTGTACTCGGACCCGCCGCCGCGCCGCCGCGCGGTCACCGTGGCGTTCTCCCCCTTGGGGTCGACAACGATGCAGGAGCCGGGCCAGAAGCACAGGTTCGGCACGATGACGCCGACACCCTTGCCGCCGCGCGAGCCGCTCACCAGGCAGACGTGACGATCGTCCTGGTACCCCAGAGGGCTGGTTTGCCGGTCGAAACCCTCGCCAATCCACACACGGCCTGAAAAGAGAGAACCGGAGTAACGGAATTTTTCGACCGCGGCCTCGGGCGCCATCCAGCGCGCGGTGCCGAGCGGAATATTCGCACCCGCCCCGGTTTGACCGAAGAGAGACTCCCACTCGCTGCTATGCGCGGGAACCCCGGATGGCGTCGCGTTGACCGCCAAATTCGACCAGAAGCCCATTGCTGCCCCCCTCAGCGAGACGAGGGAGTCGTCAGGCGCACGGTGCGCTTCAGCCTCGTGGCGGCCGGCTCAGCGAGCATGGTGAAGGCGAGAAGGGATTTGGAGGCCATCAATGTGCTCCCCAGGTGCTTCGCGTTGCCGATAGCTCCCCATTGCAATCGCCGATAAGCGCCGGGTCAAGCTCTCGCGCGTGCCGGCATGACGATCACCGCCCGCCCGATCCACTACGCCTAGTCCCCTGCCGCTTTTTTGCGCAATCACGGCGCGGCCGGTTTTGTCCCCAACACGCCGCCGCCTGCCCGTGGCGTGGCGGAGTTTTTCACCGCCGCCCGAAGGCGGGATTCAGACGTTTTCCGCCGAGCTGTCCGCAGCTCTTGGGGATGCCGGCGCTCAATATCTTGCGTCCGGCAGGGGATAATAGCTGGTGGGGGCCGAGCCACGCGCGGTTGGTGGAGTCTCGGGTTTCCGTGTCCTACCCCCGGTTGACGGCCGCGCCGATCCGGTCCAAGCCGTAGAAATGATTGGTGGGCCTCCGCTTTTCCGATTCGAGCTTGCTGCCGACGAACTCCGGCGACAGGAATTTGCGCGGTTGGCCGACGCCGTGACGCCGAGGCTTGAGGTGTTGCAGTCAATGACGCTCGCCTCGTTCCGTGACGAAATCGCCCTCATGCTGGAACGTCTCGGCCATACCGTCATAACCGATCCGACCGCGCCCGATCTCGTGACCACCAAGGTCGGGCGCAAATACATCACCGCTTGCGCACCGCCAGCCAACCCCGCTCCGACGCAGACCCGTGACCTCGCACGCCTGCACGCCGCTGTTATCGCCGCTAACGCGCAGAGAGGTTTTTACGTCACCACCCGCAGCTTTACCGCCGATGCCGAGGAATACGCGGAAACGGCCCCGATTGACCTTGTGGATGGCCAACGTCTGAACCGCTCGATGAACCGGAGCAAAAAGGGCGTTCTGTTGCCAGAGACCTATAAAGCCATGTGTCGCCGGTGCGGCGACATCGTCCAACACCGGCTCGACCAGGGCGAGGCCTTACCCTGCGACAACGGGCATCTCGTGGTGCCGACGATTGCCCGCGCGGCGCTTGTCCGGCGCCGGCAGCAACTACCAGCCGCCGCCGATAATCAGCCACCGGTACCTCACGGTCCTCGCGCGAAATGCCGCAACATGAGCGCCAAGGCGCAGCGGCGCCGAAAAATCCGGGCACACAATCACCAGGCCCGAGCGCGTGCGCTTCGACAGCAGCGCGAGGACGGGTAGTCCGTTCGCGTCGAGATCCGGCTTAAGCCACCTTGCGCAGAGCGGCGGCTCGCCGGTGCTTGAAATCGATCGCCGTATGGTATTGCCGTTCGAGACCGCGCGGTGCCTCGGCGACGAGGCCGGCGGCGACGGCGCGGAAGCTTTCGAGCTGGGGCCCCGGATAGACCCGCGCGCCGGGATGCGCCCGTGCTTGCAGGGTGATCGCCGCCAGCTCCTCGAGGAGATATTCCCGCGACTGTTCGACCGGCAGGCCAAGGCCCTTGCCGGCTTGGCGTGCGACGAAGGCATGCGCATCGTGCTCGATCCCTGTGCCCAGCGCTCCCTTTCCCGCCGCCCGGAACCGTTCAAGCACGCCCGGAAATTCCGGCTTGGCGAGCCAGTCATCCCAGCGCGACACCGTGACCTCGCGTCCGCAGCTCGACCATGCGTTGCGGTTGCGCTCGATCCACGCCGCGCCGCGCGCGCGCCAGTCGCCGGGCGCGTTGTGCCGTTGAAGAGTGTCGGCGCCCAGCACATGCAGTTTCTCGAAATGCCGCGCCGCCCATGCGACCGTGACCGCGAATTTGTCGCCCTCGTGGTAGGACTGCCCGACGCTGATTAGCAGTGTTGCCGCTTTGTACGCCGACCACCCCGGCGAACGAATCGTTACCAGCTTGTAGGGGTTGCTGGAATTAGGCGGCATCGTATGCGCGCGCGGGGGGTTTACGGGCAGGCGGCGAATGCCGATCCGGGGCGCGGGCGAGCGCTGCCGCGTTACCCTTGTCAAAATCAATCCGCATTCGATGCACGGAAGACAGCAATTCGAGGCCGGGTACGGTCTGCGCGAGAAAATACTCGACAGATGCAAGGTTGCTGCCGGGATAAATGACAACTGCCGGCGGCATGAGAGAAAATGCCGCCAACTCTTCGTGTATGTACTCTAACGAACAGATTCGAAATGCCCCGTCGTTGCGTGGCTGTTTGCCGCTTTTCTTCCGCCGCTCAAGGATCGTTTCAATATCCTCACTAACCGCGTCACTGAATGCGCGATCCGCTGCGGCGAGAGCCTTGATGCGTCGCAACTTGTCTTCGAAGGCCGGAGAACCAGTCCAGTCCGGCCAGCGATGAATGGTCACCGGCACCAGAATTTGATCTATCAAGGGCTGATGCCGGCTGCGCCACGCCGTACCTTCCTCGAAGGCGGCAAATGTCGCCTTCCTTACGTCCACACCCTCTGCAATCGTATTGTGGCGTTGCAGTGTGCAGTTAATGCAGAGATCAACGGCCGCAATACGCGGATCGTCAGCGGCGCGAGTTTTCTTCCCGTCCCCGTAGTTTTTGATCCACGCCAGATGATTTCGATTGATCAAATCTTTGACGGCCGCGAACTTCGGGCCGTTGTGATACTCAGCGCCGACACTTATCTCGACACGGATGCGATCCTTGAACTTCCGCCATTCAGCGCCGCTTTTGACGCGCGCCTTGTACACGCGCTCAGTGACGATAACCGCGCTCGGCAACATGCTGATAATGCGAGGGGCGAGGGTGTCAGTCATAGGATCGTGGCGCTGTCGATTTGCCGGCCGGCTTCATGCCCTGCTCCCACAAGGCGTTGAACAACTTGCGCTGCACGGCGGCCATATGTGGATTTGAAATAATGATGGCTGAAGCGTCCTTGCCAGTTTCTGGGTCAAGGATCATCGTGGCGAACTTTCCGCCGTAGATGACTTGCGCATTATTGTGAAAGAATCGACTAGGCAGGCAGCGATATTCGCGCGCCGGGTAGAGCAAGAACCTGTCCCCTTCCTCGATCAGCGAGCGGAACCGGATGCCCATCCGCCGCAAGCGCAGGTCGCTTTCAACGACGGCCGCCGAGGACAGCTCATTGCGCACGAAGCAGAACAGCACTTCCGCGCGCCGCTCATCCTTGAGCGTGGCGAACACGTCATCGAGCAGTTGCAGATAGGGATCGCCCTCATCGATCACCCGCAAGGTGTTGTCGCGCGGGCAGATGCCGCCGTTTGCCAGAAACTCAATGCTGTGCTGCGAGCAATACATTGGCCCCTGCCGCATCTACTCTCGTTCGTCGTAGCTGCTCGGCCTCCTCCATCCCGTGCAGGGCGACGTTCAACAGCAGCGGACTGACCACGCCGCCCTGAGGAACACCGTCCTCGGTGCGATGCAGCCTGCCCTGCTCGACCACGCCCGCCTTCAGCCATTGCGCGACCATTCCCCGGGCGGGGAACGTGCCGAGCATGGCCAGGATGTGGTCGTGCGCGATGCGGTCGAACGCCCCGGCCAGATCGGCGTCCAGCGCCCACAGGCGTTTCGGGCGTCTGCCCTTGACGACCTCGTAGACGGCCTGGATCGCGTCATGGCAGCCGCGGCCCGGCCGAAACCCGTATTGCGACAACGAAGGTGCACGCTGACAAGCGGGCACGCGGAAGGGAGGATCGACTGATGTCGAGCGTGTAGCCCCAGGCTCGTGCTCATGGCCTGGCCCCACCCCGACGTGCGTCGCCGGCTCTTGGTCGGCGGGGTTCGAAGCTCGGGGCAAAGCCCAAGGGTGCCCGTCTCATCCGGGCGTCACAGGCGAGGGGCAGACCGGACGGGTGAAGGGCTTAAACCTCCGTTGATGCCTCGTCATTCGGAACCCCGTTGATGGGAATGCTGGATCGGGGTGCAGGGGCTGGCCGCCGTAGAGCGGCAGGTGCTGGCTGGTGATATGGGCCGGTCAGGAGAGCACCACCGCCCCCGGGGTACAGGAGGCACCCAACCCGGTCGCATCTTGAGCGTGCGCAACGTGGTAACCCCGTCTGGGTCCGGATCTACGGGTCCGGTAAGCCGACCGTAAGGAGGGCCTAACTCCCCGGCGGGTATCGGATGACCGAGAAGCGAACGCCGGTGGCCGAAAGGCGACGGGAAACCGGGACAAGTATGGCTGGCCCCTCCGCCCGCCGTCCCGCATAACCGGCCGGATACCGGGCCTGGTGCCCGGGCGCGAAAGCGGGCTGACGCGGTCAGGTGAGCCTGTGAAAGGGAAGATGACCAAAGCCCCGGAACCGAAGGACAAGTTGGACGCCACGGCCGTTGCTGTGGCGAACGGACCAGAGGACGCGATCCTGGATTGGGACGCCGTTGATTGGCGTGCCTGCGAGGAGAGCGTACGGCGGCTTCGGCAGCGGATCTTCACGGCCTCGCGGGCACAGGACCTCAAACGGGTCCGCAGCCTGCAGAAGTTGATGCTCTGCTCGCGCGCGAACGCGCTTTTGAGCGTGCGGCGGGTGAGCGAGCGCAACGCGGGTCGTCTGACGGCGGGCATCGATGGCGAGGTGGCGCTGACCTCCAAGGCCAAGGCGAACTTGGTACTACGGATGCAGCGCAAGGCCGAGCCGTTCGTGGCCCTGCCCGTCAGGCGGGTGTACATCCCGAAGAAGGGCCGCAGCGCGAAGCGCCGGCCGCTCGGAATCCCCGTGATCCTCGACCGCTGCCGTCAGGCAATGGTCGCGGGCGCGTTGGAGCCCGAGTGGGAGGCGCGGTTTGAGCCGAAGTCCTACGGGTTTCGCCCGGGCCGCGGCTGCCATGACGCGATCGAGGCGATCTACAAGACCGCCCACGGCAAGAGCCCGAAGCGGCGGTGGGTACTCGACGCAGACCTGGCATCGGCGTTTGACAAGATCGCCCACGACCACATTCTGGCCATGCTCGGCGCGTTCCCCGCTCGGGGAATGATCGAGCAATGGCTGAAGGCGGGCGTGGTCGAGAACGGGGTGCTGTCGCGCACCGAGGAGGGAACCCCCCAAGGTGGCGTGGTCAGCCCCGTGCTGTTAAACATCGCGCTGCACGGGATGGAGAACGCCGCCGGAGTCTCCTACCAGAAGGCCGGCAGCCATGCCGGCAAGACGGTGAAAGACTCTCCGGTCCTGATCAGGTACGCCGATGACCTCGTCGCTCTGTGTCACACACAGGCCCAGGCGCTTGAGGTAAAGGCGCGGCTTGCCAGGTGGCTTGATCCCAGGGGACTGGCCTTCAACGAGGACAAGACACGGATTGTCACTCTCGATGAGGGCTTTGACTTCCTGGGTTACAACGTCCGCCGGTATCGAGGCAAGCTGCTGATCAAGCCCAGCAAGGCGGCAGTGAGACGAATCCGGGAACGGCTCAGCACCGAGACGCGGTCCCTGCGCGGGACCAACGTCACCGCGGTGATCAGCAAGCTCAACCCCATCATCAGGGGCTGGGCCGCCTACTACCGGATAGCGGTATCCAGCGAGGTCTACCACTCGCTCGATACCCACCTGTGGCGGCTCACCTACAAGTGGGCTGTCTACAGCCACTGGAACAAACCGAAGTCCTGGATCATCTCCCGGTACTACGGCATGTTCAACAAGTCCAGGCACGACCGATGGGTGTTCGGCGACCGCCAAAGCGGCAGCTACATGCAGAAGTTCGCCTGGACACGGATCGTCCGACACCGGATGGTCAAGGGCACGGCATCCCCTGATGACCCTACCCTGGCCGACTACTGGGCCGAACGACGACGCAAGACAACACCCCTGCCGACCGGCAAGACCAGCCTGGAACTCCTAGAGGCCCAGCACGGCCGCTGCCCGCTCTGCGGAGGCTCGCTCCTGCTAACCGACGACCCGCCCCAAAGCCCCCACGAATGGGAACGATGGCTGGCGGGCGCCCGCACGGCGATCATCAAGACCGCCCCCCGGGCGGACGGCACGTCCGACGAACCCCGTCTCACCCACATCCGCTGCCTCCGACGACACATCACCGGACGCAGCACAGACCCGCAGCATCTGCACGCCCGCGAGCCCCAGGGGCTTGCTTGAGCCGTGTGCGGTGAAAGCCGCTCGCACGGTTCTGAGGGGGGCCGGACGCAGCAATGCGTCCGGCCTACCCGGCGGACCTCGGCTCGAACCTGGCCTCCCACTCGGGCTCCAACGCGGCGACGACCCGTGCCTGGTGGCATCGATCGGCGATCACGGGGACAGTGGCTTCATACTGCACCTCCTGCAGCCCTGATTTTGGTTTCGGCCGGTAGGTGAATCGAGCTGGCGACCAGCCGACGGCATTGTTGCTCGACGTCCGGCGGGAACGGGATGTAGATGCGGTTGGCGGGCCCGCGGCGGGCGGCGAGCTTGCCGGTTGAGATCCAGGCGTAAACGACCCTGTTCGAGACGCCGAGCCGCTCGGCGAGGTGTGTGACGGTGACCTCGCCGTCGCCCAGGAGCTGTTCGGGGTCGGTCAGGATCCGGTAGCGCCAGCGCAGCCATCTGACGGCCCTCTCGTCGAACGGCTCGCCTTTGCCGGTGCGCAGGCCGGCGGCGCCCAGCTGCTCGGCGATCTGCGCGTTGGTGTGGTCGGGAGCGAGGCGCCGGGTCAGCTCGACGGCGGGGGATGGTGTGCGCTGCGCGTCGGCCGGTTTGGGCGGTCGTTGGATCGTGTGTTGCTCGCTGGCGCCCGAGCGCCAGCGGATCCCGACCTGAAGCTCGCGTCCTTCGGGCTGTGAGGTGAGGGTGACGTCTGCGATCAGCGCGCGCAGCAGCCGCTTGCGGTCCCGGTCGGCGGTGGTCTTCGCGGCCCACAGCGCCGGCAGGTCGCGGGCAAGCGCCTCGAGCTGCTCGCGCGAGGGCTCGACTGCGGGCACGACGTGCTCGGCGAGCTCGGCCTCGGCGTCCTTTAGCTCCCTGAGCTTCTTTTCCCAGCGGTTCTCGAGGCTGCGCGCGACGAGGCGGTTGTCCGGCTCGCAGGCGTGGAACGCGCGCTCGGCGCGGATCGCCTCATACCGGGCGCGCTCGACGCGGAGCTCGAGCGCGCGGTCCGAGCGCGCGCGGCGATCGGCGTGCTCGTCGGCGGCCGCCAGCGCGAGCGCGATCTCTTCAGGCGCAAGCGTCTCGAGCAGCCGGCGGGCGATCAGCGCATCGACGACGGTCGCCTTGACCGAGCGGCAGCCGGGCGTGTTGATGTGATCGGCGCGCGAGTGCCCGCACTCGTAGTAGCTGCCCTCGCGGCGGTGAAGCGTGCTCATCGACCCTCCGCACGCGCCGCAGCGCACAATCCCCTGGCAGATCGCCTGGCCCTCGCGGGGCGGGCGGGCTCCCTTGCGCGTGTGGTTCTGAGCCAGCCGCTCTTGGTTGGCGAGGAACTGCTCCCAGCTGATGTATCCCTCGTGGTGGTCTTGGATCAGCACCGCCCACTCCGAGCGTGGCAGCTCGACCATCTTGCTCACGATCGTGCCGTCGGGTCTGACGACGCGGCGGTAGCGGTAGCGCCCGAACACGTACGCGCCGGCGTAGGACGGGTTGCGCAGCACGCCGCGCACGCGCGCGTGCGTCAGTCTGCCCCAGCGCAGCTCCCCCGCCCACGCGCCGCCGTACGCGCGGCGGGGGAAGCGCCTGCCGTTGAAGGCGCCGACCACGCCGTAGGCCGAGCCGGTCTGCCAAAACGCCTTGAACACGTCGCCGATCGCGGCCTTGACCTCCTCGTCGGGGTCGATGATCGTGTTGCCCTCGGTCTCATAGACGAGGCCGACCGGGAGCGGGAAGTGCAGCTCGCCGCGCTCGGCCGCGTGCCGCTTGGCGCCCTGCAGGCGCACGCCCATCATGTGCAGCTCGGCCTGGGCGAGCTGACCCTTGACGCCGAGGACGAGCTGATCGTTGAATTCCCTGAGGTCGTAGATCCCGTCGGTGTCGATCACGAGCGTGTCGGTCAGCCCGCAGTACTCGAGCAGCCGCTGGGTCTCGGCGCTCGAGCGCGCCAGCCGCGAGACCTCAAGCCCGAAGATCGCGCCGACCTCACCCAGGCACACGCGCGCGACCAGCTCCTTGAACCCCCCGCGCGCCTGGCCGTCCGAGAACCGGCCCGAGACGCCGAGATCGCCGTCGACCGTCACGACCCGCTCCGGCGCCCAGCCGAGGCGGACCGCCTCCTCCGAGAGCCCGTACTGACGCTCGGTCGAGCGGAAGTTCTCGCGCAACTGCCTGGGCGAGGACTGCCGCAGGTAGATCATCGCCACGCGCTCCAGGTGCGTGCTCGTGATCTTCTGCGTTGAGCCTGTCATCGGCTCCCGCCCCAAGCGCCGAGCCGAGCATGTTCGCCACCACCCAGGCCGCCTCGGCGCCGATGCCCGCCACCGACCATCACCGCAGCGCCCGGCGCCTGAGCAGCTCGAGGTTGACCCGCGAGATCTCCAACATCAGCGCCTCGCCCTGGCGCGTCGCCTCGACATGCTCTGAGGTGATCGCGGCCAGCGCCTGCGGCACGTACACCGTCCGGCTGCGCCCCTCGCCGTACACAGTGAGATACGCGTAGGGGCCGTGCAGCTCGCCTGAGCGGCAGCGACAGTTCTCGCTCGAGCAACGCCGCAGGTCGTGATGAAGCGCGCCGCGCAGCGTCAGCGCCGGATCGTGAACGCCCGCCGCCAGCCGCCGCCGGAGCGCGAACAGCTGACGCTCGGTGAGCTCTGAGAGGTTGGTGGTCGTGCCTGTGCTCGTGCTCATCCTGTATCCGATCCGGCGTGCATCTGATTCGACGACAGGCCAGCGAGTCCCTCTCCACGACGCTCATCGGACCCTCGCCCCGGCGAGCTCGTGCACGTCGGCGCGCCGCGCATCCTCCTCGCTCCAGCCGGTGGCGCACAGCGCCTCGATCAGCTGCTGGGAGAGCTCGCCGACGTCGACCGCCAGCTGGCGGCGCTCCTCGCACGCCGACTGGTACGCGCAAAACGAACGATGGATCGCCGAGTGGATCTCCTGCAGCGCCCCGAGCACCGCGGTGTCGGTATCCGGCCCGCCGGCGCTGCGCGCGTCACGCATCAGCTTGGCGATCTGGCTCTCGCCGGCGGGCGCGGCCCCGTCGTAGACCAGCCCGAACGCGTCCGGCGCCAGCCCCAACCACAGCCGCTCGTTGGCGTCGCGCAGGCGGCTCTGCGCGTCGTTCAGCCGCCCCACAATCTCGACATCGCGCTCGAACAACGCCGACAGCCGAGCGGCCAGCTCACGCGCACGCGCCGGGACGGTGAGCTCATCAGTCAGGCCCGCGGCGATCATCGCGCCACCCCCTGCTCGCCGGTGAGCTCGACGACGAGCGCGACAAGCGCCGCCAGAACCTCGATGCTCAGCGGCCGCTCAGCCGGCCCCGCGCCACGATCGGTCGCGTCCTCCGGCAGCGACACGCTGCCCAAAGGACCGCCCTCGCACACGTAGATGCGACTGGCGCCGATCCGACGCACGAACAACACCACAAGGCGCTCGCCGCGCAACGGATGAAACGGATGTGTGACGACCAACGAACCCAAAGGCCGCCTGCACGACCTTGTGGTATGCGATGACCGTCGGGATTCCGAGCGGCCGGCGCTTCGCGCTGCGGCCCTTCTTCGGGATGTACACCCGCCTGACGGGCAGGGCCACGAACGGCTCGGCCTTGCGCTGCATCCGTAGTACCAAGTTCGCCTTGGCCTTGGAGGTCAGCGCCACCTCGCCATCGATGCCCGCCGTCAGACGACCCGCGTTGCGCTCGCTCACCCGCCGCACGCTCAAAAGCGCGTTCGCGCGCGAGCAGAGCATCAACTTCTGCAGGCTGCGGACCCGTTTGAGGTCCTGTGCCCGCGAGGCCGTGAAGATCCGCTGCCGAAGCCGCCGTACGCTCTCCTCGCAGGCACGCCAATCAACGGCGTCCCAATCCAGGATCGCGTCCTCTGGTCCGTTCGCCACAGCAACGGCCGTGGCGTCCAACTTGTCCTTCGGTTCCGGGGCTTTGGTCATCTTCCCTTTCACAGGCTCACCTGACCGCGTCAGCCCGCTTTCGCGCCCGGGCACCAGGCCCGGTATCCGGCCGGTTATGCGGGACGGCGGGCGGAGGGGCCAGCCATACTTGTCCCGGTTTCCCGTCGCCTTTCGGCCACCGGCGTTTCGCTTCTCGGTCATCCGATACCCGCCGGGGAGTTAGGCCCTCCTTACGGTCGGCTTACCGGACCCGTAGATCCGGACCCAGACGGGGTTACCACGTTGCGCACGCTCAAGATGCGACCGGGTTGGGTGCCTCCTGTACCCCGGGGGCGGTGGTGCTCTCCTGACCGGCCCATATCACCAGCCAGCACCTGCCGCTCTACGGCGGCCAGCCCCTGCACCCCGATCCAGCATTCCCATCAACGGGGTTCCGAATGACGAGGCATCAACGGAGGTTTAAGCCCTTCACCCGTCCGGTCTGCCCCTCGCCTGTGACGCCCGGATGAGACGGGCACCCTTGGGCTTTGCCCCGAGCTTCGAACCCCGCCGACCAAGAGCCGGCGACGCACGTCGGGGTGGGGCCAGGCCATGAGCACGAGCCTGGGGCTACACGCTCGACATCAGTCGATCCTCCCTTCCGCGTGCCCGCTTGTCAGCGTGCACCTTCGTTGTCGCAATACGGGTTTCGGCCGGGCCGCGGCTGCCATGACGCGATCCAGGCCGTCTACGAGGTCGTCAAGGGCAGACGCCCGAAACGCCTGTGGGCGCTGGACGCCGATCTGGCCGGGGCGTTCGACCGCACTCGCGCACGACCACATCCTGGCCATGCCCGGCACGTTCCCCGCCCGGGGAATGGTCGCGCAATGGCTGAAGGCGGGCGTGGTCGAGCAGGGCAGGCTGCATCGCACCGAGGACGGTGTTCCTCAGGGCGGCGTGGTCAGTCCGCTGCTGTTGAACGTCGCCCTGCACGGGATGGAGGAGGCCGCCGGAGTCCGGTATGAGAAGAGCGGCCTGTGGGGCGCTCGGATCGCGAAGGGCTGCCCGGCAACGATCAGATACGCCGACGACTTCATTGTCCTCTGCCACTCCCGGCAGGAGGCACTCGATGTCAAGGCACGGCTCGCCCGCTGGCTGGCGCCCAGGGGTCTTGCCTTCAACGAGGACAAGACGCATATCGTCTCCCTCGCGGAGGGCTTCGACTTCCTGGGATTCAACGTCCGCCGCTACGGCACCAAGCCGCTGATCAAGCCGAGCAAGGCGGCCAGCAGACGGATCCGGGAGAGGCTGCGCACCGAGTTGCGCTCCCTGCGCGGGAGCAACGCGCCCGCGGTGATCAAGAAACTCAACCCCATCATCCGGGGGTGGGCCGCCTACTACCGGACACAGGTATCAGCCGAGGTGTTCGATGCACTCGATCAGTACCTGTGGGAGCTCACGTTCAAGTGGGCCAGGTTCAGCCACGCGAACAAGCCGACCCGATGGGTCGTCGCCCGGTACTGGGGGCGCCTCAACAAGGCCCGCCAAGACCGGTGGGTATTCGGCGACCGCAAAAGCGGCGCCTACCTGCACAAGTTCAAGTGGACCAACATCGTCCGGCACAGGATCGTCATGGGCGTGGCGTCAATCGACGACCCCGCCCTTGCCGACTACTGGGCGAAGCGGCGGCGCAAGGCGCGCCTGCCGATCGACAAGACCAGCCTGCGGCTCCTCAAAGCCCAGGACGGTCGCTGCGCGATCTGCGGGTCCGTGCTCCTGCCCGACGACGACCGGCCGCAAAACCCGCGCGAGTGGGAGCAGTGGCTGACGGGCGCCCGCAAGGGGCTCGCCAAGGTAGTCATCCCGCAAGCCCCCGAGCCGGACGAACACGAACCCCGTCTCGCACACGTCCGCTGCCGCGACGGCAGCAGCCCGGCACTTCTGCCCGCCTACGAGCCTGCGGGGCTTGCTTGAGCCGGGTGCTCGGAAACGGGCACGCCCTGGTTCTGAGGGGGGCCCGGCACAGCAATGTGCCGGGCCTACCCGTCCGGGGCGACAACGCGAACAGCGGCGCGCTGCGTGCCCGCATTCCCTGGCAGAGCATCAGCGTTCGCTGCACCCCGATCGACCCGCTTCGCGCGATAAGCAGAAGCGGCGGTCGCTTCGGGCGTGCGCACCTGCTCCGTCGCCGCCCGGGCAGTCGGATCACCGGCTCCTGCTTCGGGCGACCCGCAGACCGCAAGGAGAAGTCTGGGCTGGCCGGAGGCGTGCCGGTCAGCTGGCTCGGCTTCGTGAGAGTAGTCATGGCCGTTTGGCCAGCCGCGGGGCCGTGAAAAAGCCAATCGCGGAGGTTGCGAGTGTCATAACCGGCCGTTTTGCGACCGCGGGAGCCTACGTCCGTTCCTGCCGGGCGCTCGTGTTGGCCGTCGCTGGCCTCCATAGCAACGGCTCCTCTTGGCCGCGATCCGATCGTCTGCCACTTCGCCGACGGCCGCGATTCCCCGGCTCGCCGATCCAGCGCGCTGGGCCGGGGCGGCGCAGCGACTTGACGCGTGCGGGCGTGGCGGACCTGCCGGATTGGATCGGGGGGGCTCGCGGGCTCCGATGTCCTCGGCTCCGGTGTGATGGAGGCGAGGCGATGAGGAATCTCGCTATGACCATCACCGCTTTGCGGTGACGCGACCTCCGCGCGCGTGCTCTGCCCGGCGCGGCAGGTCGTGCTTGACAAAGGCGCACGCCGCGCAACAATCGCAAATGGACTGGCCTATTCAGGTTGAGGGAGGTGGCTGATGTTTGCAAGCGCGGCCAGGTTTACGACCGGAGACGCCGGCCCGCTAGTTCGGCTGCGGGCGAACCGCAGGTTCCTGAAGTCGCGAGGCCGCAGATCCGCAATGGTTGCGGTCCTGGTCTTGCTGGGCACGGCGGTGTTTGCCACGGGCGCGGTGGCGGACGGCAGCGACGGTCAGCAGGCACCGCGGATGCACTTCGGCGGTCGGGTGGCCATCACAACGGTCTGCTTCAGTGTGACCAACCCGGCGGGGGGCCAGAGCACCCTCTACGGGTTGCGCTACATCGACCGGGGTGCCCGGGTCGACTCGTCGACACCAGCGATCGTTCTGGTACACGGGATCGCGTCGTCGACTGAGAACTGGGATTTCTCGCCGACCTGGTCGGTGGCCAGGGGATTGGCCGCGGCGGGCTACGTCGTCTATTCCTACGATCGCCTCGGCTACGCCAAGAGCAGCTACTTCAGCCAGCCCGGGGGCGGCACCACGCTGACGACAGCGGCCCACCAGGCCGAGCTGCATCAGATCGTCGAGGAGGTCCAGAGCGGCGCGTTTACCACGACCACGGGTAGCGACTGCTCAGCGCCACAGAGGCCGAACAGGGTCCGGAACCGCCGAGTCGTGATCATCGGCCACAGTGCCGGCGGCTGGGTCGTGGCCGGCTACCCCGGCCAATACCACGATGTCGCGGCGATGATCCAGGCCGATATCCCGGCCTCCTCCGCGACGCTGTTGGGCCAGTCGTCCGGAGGCGGGTTCACGCCGGATCCGGACCATCCCGACTACTTCCAGTTCTTCCAGACCACGCAGAACTGCTTGGACTTCAACACCTACCCGCCGGGGGTCGTTCAGTACGTGGTCAACATCGCCTGCGCGCCGCCATTCCTGGACTCGCCGTTCGGCGAAATCACCGACCTCGCCGTCATGTACGCGCAGAACGACGCCTACATCTCGATGATCGGGCCCTCTGTCCCGGTGCTGCTCACCTCGGGCGAGGAGGACACGACCGATCCCCCGTCCTCGGCCGACGCCGACTACGCCTACTACCAGCAGCACTGCGGCTGCGATGTGACGCAACTGCTGCTGCCCGATACCGCCCACCTGTTCATGGTCCACCAGTCACTGCCAATCTGGCTCAACTCCGTCGTCGGCTGGCTCAGCGACCGGGGCTTGCAGCCGACTCGCCCGCTACCGCCCGTGCGCTGCACGGACTGCGTGGTGCCCTTCGTCCGCTGACGACTACGATCACCCGTATTCAGTGCGACGGGCTCTAACGCAGCATCGCGACACGGCTGGGGCTTCGTGAACGCGGCAGTGAAAAGCTTGCGCTTGGGGGACGCGATTTGGGCGCGCAGAACCAGGAGTGCGAAACCGAGGGTGTCGGTGCCGCCGGGCAGAGCACGACGATGACGGATCCGCGGGTGTAGGCAAGGGTTCCCGGAGTTCTGTGGTGTTCGACGTTGGCGGCGAGCGTCTCCTCGTAGCACGCCCAATCGTGCAGACCGGCGAGCTAGGCGCGACCGACGACGCCTGGTCATATACTCGTCGCGGGATGCGAGCCCACCTCGGCCTAGTCGTGTTTGTCGTCCTTATGGCGGTCGGTGTGGCGCTGGAAATCGTTGGGCAGAATCTTCTCGGCACGGCGCTCATCATCGTGACCGCTTTCGGGGCGATCGGGGCCGCGCGCAGCCGCTCGAGCGGCGTCATGTACGCGACCGACTTCTACCCCCGCGAGCTCGATCCACCATCCGATCTGATTTTCCGCGAGCAGAACGCCGACCCCAGCATTAGAGCGTCGACCGATGCGCCAGTCAGGCGCCCTGATCAAGGCGGGCACGCCTGACCTCTGTCATCGGGGCCGAGGAATCGCGCCAGTGGTTCCCGCTGGCCGGGGCCTGGGAGCTTCGGAGACCCGGCCGAGCAAGGGCGACCGTCTCTGTGGCGAGCGCGTGGCAGGACAACTGGCTGCTGCGCCGGGTGACCTAGAGCCACCTCGTCACGGGCGAGCCCGTCGATCGCCTGATCTCCGACGCCGCGGTCGACTGGCGAACCGAACGCCAGGCGCGATGTGTGGGCGGCCGCTCCTGCTCGGTCGCCCCAGCGGCCGTAAGCGCGGGACTTCCGCTCCTAAACCCAAAGGAGGCACAGGCCGACGACGCAGCGAACGCTGATGCTCTGCCAGGGATTGCGAGCACGCTGCTCGCCGGTGTCCGCGTTGTCACGTTGGACGAAATCCGCTATGCCGGAGACGCCATCTCCGTCCACTTCCGCTCCACGATGGGCGAGCGAGACTCCAGCATTCGCGGCCTGTTCGTCGTAACCGAATCAGTCGGCGAGACGCGCCATGCCGCCTCCCCGTCAATGCGGTAGCGGACGATCGCATGATTCGCGGCACTCCAGGCTTCCGGATCGGACGAGGACCGGGTGCCTCGTACCAGCGGCAGCACTGCCGCTCGCTGCCGGGGATCCGACAGGCCGGTCCTCTCCGGAGATGCGATGCCGACCCTGACCCCGAGCGGAGGAGCAGAAGGTCGCCAAAGCACTAGCCGCTGTCGATGGCAGCCCGGGGACGAAAGGGATCCCGGTGTTGAATGGTCGTGCCCGGGCGGGCGCTCCACGCCTATGTGAGCCACGCGAGCCTGTTGGCCCCTTTACGTCAGAGGGGCCACGAGGGCGGGGCGGGTCGCGTGGCTGTATCCCTCGGGCTACGGCTCGTTTGTGGGTGTTTTGGCCGGGTGTGGATTGAGCTGTCGTGATCGCCGTCGGCTGAGGAGCGAGCGTTTCGAGCGAACCCGTGGGGGACTTATCGCGCGGGGAGTGGGAGGCCGCGGTCGGCTACGACCTCTTTCATCACGAGCGTCGAGGTCAGGCGTTGCACGCCGGGGAGCGTGCCGAGGCGTTCGTCGTAGATGTGTTGGTAGGCGGCAAGATCGGTGGCGACGACGTGGAGGAGGTAGTCGGGGTTGCCGAACAGTCGCTGTGCCGATACGACGGCAGGCACGGCCGCGGCGGCTTTTTCGAAGTCAGTGACGGTGTTGCTGTCTCCTTGGCGCATCGTCACGAAGACGATCGCGCGGAACCCGAGGTCCACCATCGCGGGGTCGATGTCGGCGTGGTAGCCGCGTATGACGCGGGTGGTCTCGAGCTCGCGCAGGCGGCGCTGGCAGCGCGAGACGCTGAGGGGGATCCGGGCGCCGAGCTCCGTGACGGTCAGCCGCCCTTCATCTTGGAGAAGGGCAAGGATCTTGCGGTCCGTGGCGTCCATCGCACATATCTTTGCGCAAATCACCGCGGTCTGAGGGCAAGAGCCAACCACTTTGCCGGCGGATGCACATATCTTGCGACTATCGATCCGACTCGCTTCGCCGCGTTCATCGTGGTCGACGTGATGTTGGTGATGACCCCAGGCGCGGACTGGGCATACGCGATCACGGCCGGCGTGCGCGGCGGAAGGGTCTTGCCTGCGGTCGCGGGCCTGGCCGGCGGCTACTTGGTGCAGGCCTCGCTTGTTGTCGCTGGCGTCGGCGCGGTGCTGGCCGAGAGCCAGAGCGCGATGCAGTTCCTGACCTATCTCGGCGCGGCCTACCTGCTGTGGTTGGGCGTCCGCGTCGCGCGCGCTCCGGCTGCGCTCCCGGGCGAGAACCCGGGCGCGGTGTCGGCTCTACGTCGAGCCGCGACGAGCGGGCTGAACCCGAAGGGCGTGCTGCTGTTCTTCGCCGTCCTGCCGCAGTTCGTGACTCGAACGGCTCCCTGGCCCGTGACAGTGCAGCTCGCCGTGCTCGGCGCGGTTCACATCGTCGCCTGCGCTGTCGTCTACTGCTGTGTTGCCATGGGCGCTCGTCGGCTGTTGCGATCGAGACCGCAAGCCGCCCGTATCGTCGCCCATGCGTCCGGGATCGCGATGGTCGCGGTCGCTGTCGCGCTTGTGATCGAGCGTACGGTGGCGACATGATCGACCGCCGGTTATGGTCGAGATTCGGGTGGTCCGAACGGAGGGATGAGCATGAGCTGGACGATCGAGCGGCGCGGTCGCGTTGCCGTGGTGAGGATGAACACCAATAAGGTGAACGCGCAGGGCCGTCCGTTCTTCGAGGATTTGCATGAGGCGTTCGATGTGCTCGAGCGTGATCACGCTGAGTCGCCGGTGGTGCTGACCGGTCATGACGGTCGGTTCTCGGCGGGGCTTGATCTCGACGAGCACTTCCGGTTGTTCGCCGGGGACCGTGATGCGGTGGCGTCGTGGTTCGCGGACTACCGCGAGACGAATATGAGGCTGTTCAAGTACCCGCGGCCGATGGTCGCCGCGGTCAACGGGCACGCGTTCGCCGGTGGGCTGATCACAGCCGCGGTATGTGACTACCGGGTGTGCGTTAACGACGGCGCGAGGTTCGGGCTCAACGAGGTCCCGATCGGGATCCCGATGCCGGCGGTGTACGTGCGGATGTTGGCCTACGCGTGGGGGGACCCGGTCGCGGCGCGCACGTGTCTGTTCGGTGAGATCTTCTCGCCCGAACAGGCGCACGCGCTGGGGATGGTCAACGAGCTGGTGCCGGCCGGCGAGGTTCTTGACCGGGCGGTCGCGGTCGCCGAGATGACGCCCGAGGACTGCCTGCAGACGTACGCGTTCACCAAGCGCGCGTGTCAGGCAAGCGCGCTGCGGGACATCGCCGAGCTGGCTGATCGGCTCGATCAGGAGCTGCCCGATGATGGGATGACCCACCAGCAATCTCGGCACGCGCACCGGCGCTACTGGCAGCAGCTCAAAGGCTCCCCAGCCACATCGTGAGACCCACGGTCCGGCCGATCGGCCGGACCGTCCCGACCGACGATCGATGACGGTCGAGCCCGAGCCGCTGCCCGCGTGGGTGACATTCCAGTGCCGGCCGTTCCCCGACGCCAACCTGCTCCTCCTCCAGGGCCGGCAGCCCGCTCTCATCGACAGCGGCTTCGTCGGCCACGCGCAGCAGACCGCCGCGTGGGTCCGCCGACACACCGCGCGCGCGACGCTGGTCGTGAACACCCACTGGCGTTCCGACCACGTCGGCGGTAACGCGCTGCTGCAGGCCATGGGCGCCGGAATCGCCGCCAGCGCTCCGGACGCGCAGGCGATCAACCGGCGAGACCCCGGCTGCTGCGTGGCGGAGTACCTCGACCAGCCCGTCGCCCCCTACACGGTCGATGAGCCGCTCCACGACGGGCAGCTCCTGCGGCTCGGCGACGCCGACTGGGAAGTCCTTTCCACTCACGGTCACGCACCCGGCCACCTCTCGCTGTGGCAGCCCCACGAGCGGATCCTGGTCGCCGGGGACGCGCTCTCGGACTACGACATCGGCTGGGTCAACCGCGCGCTCGACGGACCCGACGCGGCCACCACCGCACTCGCCTCCCTACAGCGACTGGCACACCTCGCCCCGCGGGTGCTGCTCCCCTCCCACGGCCCGATCCCCACCAACCCCGACGCCGCGCTCGCCAACGCACTAGCCCGCGCCCAGCGCCTCGTCGACGACCCGGCCGGGCTCCTATGGCACGGCGCACGGCGGATCTTCGCCTTCGCGCTCATGATCCGCGACGGCATCCCCACCGATCAGGTCGAGCGCTACCTGCACACCCAAGCGTGGCTGACCGACGCGGCGCGCCTGCTCGACACCACCCCCGAAGCACTCACCGCCGAACTGATCGACACGATGCTCCGCCGTGGCGCCATCACCCTCCGCGACAAACGACTCCACGCCTCCGCCGAACACACCACGGCGCGGAAATGCGGCCAGAAGCTCCGCGCCGGCCGCGTGACCGGCTTCGGTGCCGGGCGGTCATGATCTCGGCCGTATCGCGGCCGGCGACCGCGACTGCTGACAGACACGATGGGTCACGACCGGCTCGTCGCCGGCCGCCACCACGGCGGCGGCTATCAGGCCGGCGGTGCTGTTGGACGCACGGCAGCGGCGAGGAGTCCGGGGCCGCTGGGCTTTCCGACCGGGGGTGTTGTACCAAGTCGCTGGCCCCGCTTCTAGCGCGAGGAGCAGGGAAGGCGTCGTGTGCCTCGGCGGACTTGCTTTGTCGGCGAGGCGCGCTTCGGCCGCGTTTTCGATCCGGCCGTGAGTGGCAGCGCGGTTGAGAGTGGCGGGAATGGCGACAAGCCGGCAGCGCGAGCTCGCTTGTCGGTCGCCGGAGGTCAGCGCTTGGCGATTGCTTCGCGGACGGCGGGCGCGACTTCGTGTGCCCAGAGGTTCAGTGTCGTGTCGTTGATGCTTTCGCCAGGACGGACTACGTAGATGAAAGCGGCGGCATCGCGTTCGAGCACGCCAAACGTGAGTTCTTCGACCCACTGCGTCACTCCGCCCCCGATCCAGCGGCCCTCGTCATCCCGTGTCTCTGGCAGCGGATCCCGGCTAATGCGCCCTGTCACGAGGTAAATGGTGTCGATATCAGTAGGGCTTCTCCCGACCGAAACAGCCGCTTCGTCGATGATGGGCCGTGACTCGGCAACCCGCGTGCTTCGCCAGTCCGCGGCGTGTGGTGGTACCCATCCGTCCGCGTGTCGGCCGGTTACCGCCAGCCCCTTCGGGCCACCCGATCCGATCCAGATCGGTGGCGTTGGTGCAGCCGCGGGAGTCAGCTCGGCGACGTGGTAGAACTCGCCGTCGAACGTGACCGGCTGGCCGCCGCCGGAGAGCGCCCGCACGACCAGGATCGCCTCTTCCAGCGCTCGTATTCGGGCTCCGGGCGACAGGCGAGGGACACCGAGGGCGACGATCTCCTCCTCCATCCCGCCGGCACCGATCCCGAGAACCACTCGACCGCGAGAGACGGTAGACAGTCCTGCGACGGTCCGGGCGAGTATGGGAGCGGGACGGCTGAGCAGGTTCGTCATGATCACCGCTCCGGTGACGTTGCTGGTTGCGCCAGAACGAACCCCAGCGCGGCGTAGGCGTCGACGCGCTCCGCGAAGTAGGGATGGTCGCCGACGCTGACAATGTCAAGACCCGCATCGTCGGCCAGCCGGGCGTGCCCGAGCATCTCGCTCACTTGGTGCACGCCAGTCTCCAGCCCGACGCCGAAGAGAACTTTGTGGTTCGGGCTCACGCTACGTACAACGTACGTCACGTACGTCGTACTTGTCAAGTAGAGTTCGGTCCGCAATGTCTCTCACCGACGGCCCGCCACCGATGACTCCCTCGGCCCGTCGTCGCTCGACCCGTGACCGCCCCGCAAAGGCACCGCTCAGCGAGGACGCGATCGTCGACGCGGCGCTGGCGATCCTCAAGTCACAGGGTCCGGACGCGGTCACGATGCGCCGGGTCGCGGCTGCCCTGGATACGGGAGCTATGTCGCTCTACGTCTACGTTTCCGGCCGCGAGGGCCTGCTGCAGGCGATGCTGGATCGCGTCACCGCCACGATCGAGCTCGAGCCACCGGACCCTTCCCGTTGGCGTGCTCAGCTGCACTCACTGCTTCGGCGCCTGCACCAAACACTGGTTGCTCATCCCGGGATCGCCGCGATGACCGTGGCCGATCCACCCACGACCGAAGCGGTTCTACTTCTGACTGAGAACCTCCTGGGAATCCTGCTCGCCGGCGGCCTTGACCCCCAAGACGCCGCCTGGGCATGCGACCTCTTCGTGTTGTTGGTGACCGGCGTCGCTAGTGAGGACGATGTGCGGCGCCCTCGCGGAAGCGACGACGGGGACCGACAAGAACATGTCGACAAGCTCTACCAAACCTTCGCGGGCCTATCGCCGGACCGGTTCCCTCTGATCGCCGCCCACGCCGCGCAGATGGTCGCCGGCGATGGTGACGAGCGGTTTCGCTTCGCCGTCGACGTTGTTATCGACGGCGTGCTGGCCCGAGCAGCCCGGCAGTAACCCGGCCCCCCGGCTCCCGGGACCAGGCGATCACGCGCGTCGACGATCACGTGCGAGCGCGCGAACGCCACCTCGTTCCCGAACGGTCGGTTCGACCCGGTCCAATCTCCGTCAGTGGGCGTCTGCGATGCGGGCCGGCCGGAGACCGTCGAGCGTCGCGTCTAGGATCGGCTCTACGTAGCCAGGGTTTCCCGGGATCTTGGCGATCGCGACGACCATGTCGAGGATCTGATCCAGGGTGAGGTCATCCCGGACCTCGTGAGCGTCCTGTGCGGCTAGGAGCAGCGGGCGACCGGCCGCGAGTACACGTGGGCGACCCGCCCCGAACACTGGGTTTTCTGGGTCCGAGTCTTCGAGTAGCTCGGCGGCGACGTGCCGCTTGCTCGTGAAGTAAGTGAAGAATCGGCGCAGCCAAGCCGTGAAAGCTGCTCCCGGGGTGTCGCCGTCGATCGTCGCCGCGGCCCTACAGACGGCGTCGACCTCGTCGATGTAGAGCGCTTCCAAAAGCTCTCTGCGGTTTGAGAAGTTGCGGTAGAGGGTCGCCATGCCGACCCCCGCGCGGCGCGAGATCTCGGCCATCGAAACATCGGCATCCGGGTCAGCGAACGCGGCCCGCGCGGCCGTGAGGATCTTCTCGCGGTTGCGCTCAGCGTCGGCCCGTCGGGCGGGTGGTTCGGATGTCGTCCGGGTTGTCATCACACAAATGGAGAGGGTATCCGCTACAGTGTTCTGGACATCCTCTCCGCTTCAAAACGGAGTCTACTCGACCGCCGCCGACCGCTCGCGGCTACCTGCTACCTGGGAGCTATCCAATGGAATACCGGCCTTTGGGACGCACCGGCGTCTCCGTCAGCCAGCTGTGCCTCGGCGCCATGATGTTCGGCGCCTTCGGCAACCCTGACCACGACGACGCGATCAAGATCATCCACAAGGCGCTCGACGCCGGGATCAACTTCATCGATACCGCCGACGGCTACTCCGCCGGCGAATCAGAAGAGATCCTCGGCAAGGCGCTTCGCCGGCGGACAGCGCGAGAACGTCGTGCTCGCCGTCAAGACAGGCGTTCAGTTTCTGGGTGATGACCCCAACAAGCGTGGAGCGTCACGGCGGTGGCTCACCGAAGCCGTCGAGGGGTCGCTGCGCTGGCTCCAGACCGACTGGATCGACCTCTACCAGGTTGGCGTTCCCGACCCGAACACCGATATCGACGAGACCCTCGGCGCCCTCTCGGACCTCGTCCACGCGGGCAAGATCCGCTCCTTTGGCGCATCGAAGGTCCCCGCCTCTCAGATCGTCGAAGGCCAGTGGACCGCTGAGCGCCGCGGCCACGGCCGGTTCCGGACCGAGCAGCCCCCGTACTCCATGCTCACGCGCGCGATCGAGTACGACGTACTCCCGACCTGCCAGCGGCACGGAATGGGCGTGATGACCTACAGCCCAATCGCCGGTGGCTGGCTATCCGGCAAATACCGTAAGGGCGAGGACGTCGCCGGACCGGGCTCGGCCGCCCGCGCGCAGCGCTTCCCGGGCGCCTACGACGCCACGAACCCCGCGAACGCAGTAAAGCTCCACGCCGCCGACGCGCTCGGCGCGCTCGCCGACGAGGCCGGGATCACCCTGATCCAGATGGCGATCGGATTCGTCACCCTCCATCCGGCGGTCACCTCCGCGATCATCGGGCCCCGCACGATGGAGCACCTCGACGCGTACCTCGCCGCTGACGGGATCGAGCCATCCACGGAAGTGCTCGAGCGAATCGACCAGATCGTGCCCCCGGAGTCACCATCAACATCGCCGACAACATGTGGAACTTCGGCACGACGGCACTCACCGCCGCCGAACGCCGCCGATAAAGCAGCAGGGCCGGGCCGGCTACTCGCCGGACTCGCCCCAAGTGCTCGTGCTGGATTGCAGTTGATCGGTCCGCGGCTCGCTGGGGCGGCAGGGCGAACGGCGGTAGTCTGGTTGACATGGCGAACCGCGGCGATGGTCTTCTCTCACGACTCGTGGCGCGCGGGCGGGGCGTGCCCTCCGCGCGCGACTGGGAGCGCTGCCCCGTGCTCGAGCCACTCCAGGCACCGCGGATACCCGAGTTTGTTAGCGATGCAGCCTGTCTACCGTTCTCGCCGCTCTTGCTAGAGCGCCCGCCCGAGCCGCTTGATCTCTCGGATCCAGCTGTGACCGCCCTTGCCGCACAACTCGATGGGAAGCTCGGGGGCTGGCGGCTGCTCGCGCGGACCGACACTCAGGCGCAGTTCGGACGCGGACTACCGCCGGATCTGCTGACGGTCGTCGTCAAACACGACGCCAAACGCGCCACGTGGTCGTGCGTAGCCAAGCGCAGTGGCCGGCCGCTGCGCGCAACCCGCGACGGCATCCGGGCGTCCTCTTGGCACCTGGACGAAGGTGCCGAGCTCAAGCCTGAGGACACCGTTCTGCGGATATGCGTGACGGAGCAGACGTTCGCGGGCGGCCGCCGGGCCGACGGCCGCGTGCTCGCGCCGGACCTCTATGAGAGCGAGCACGAGCTCGTGCTGACGATGTACGTCAAGCCTGAGTCAGGGTTCCAGATCCAAAGACCAAACCCGGAAACGCCGGTCCGAGTGGCTCTCTCGCAGCCCGTCGGGCACAGAGAAGTGATCGACGGAGCGGTGTACGAGTAAGGCCGGCCACCGCGACCGTGAGGTCTATAGGCTCAGTCGTCAATTCGCTTGCGCCTAGAACGTTCAAGACCCGAGGTTGACGCGCAGCAGACGTTCAATCGGCGTAATCACGTTGCCGCTAAGTGGGCTCCAGTTACGCTCGCGGACGGTAAACGCGACAGGAAAACAGGCCCATCCTGGAACGTTTGGGGGCCACAAGAAGCTGGCTTCAGAACTCATGCTCGCGTCGGCGACGACCCGTCTCGTCGCGCCGCGGCGTAAGTCGATGACCACGGTTGCGGGGTTAGGTGAAAACTCAGGACAGTTGATCGCGCCCGGCTGGATGATTTCAAACGAATCGAACAACCTGACGAGCCTGCGGACCTCGGCGCGGTTCGTCACCTGGCGCGATACGAACGGAGGCCTCCCGGGCAGCTACTGGTTACGTCGACCTCCCGCACGCCCGCTGGGATCTGCTCGCCCCTCGGGCGCGTAATCACCCATTGCGACTGGGATTCGGCGTGAAGCCGTGTACCGCCCCGACGACGCTGATGTCACATCGATCTCGAGCCAACGAATGTCGAGTACATCGTCGACGGATGGCCATGAGCGGATTGCCGACTGCGAGCTCGGATTCCGACCGCTGAGCCAGACGTGGGGTTGCTCATTGCGGTGGCAACCGCCGCCGTTACACCGCCAGCGCATGTCAACAGCAGAGCCGTGCGCAGGACACGTCGAGACAACATCAGGCGAACCACGCGGATCCTGCTCACGGGAAGGAGCGAGCACGGTAGTGCTGGGCCCGCTCGTCGTAGCGCGAGAGCAGCGCACGGGCTGTCGGCTCTATCACCGCCGTCTCGTAGTCCTCGCCTGCGAAGCCACGGATGGCCTCCAGGCTCTCGAAGCGCGTCAGCGTGACGAACGCCACCTCCCCGCCGTCGTCGCGTCGCAGCACGTCGGCGTTGCGGAATGGCTCCTCCACGTTCTGAGTGGGTAGTCGTCCGGGGCGGCTGGGAGGCTGCCGGGCTTCTTTGATCCGCGATGATGGGAGCCTGGTATGCACGATGTCGACCTGTTCCAGCAAGCGCTCGGTCTTCAGGAGCCGTGGCGGGTGGTGGATGTTCAGTTCGATGCTGAGCAGCGCCGGCTGGATCTGCGGATCGACTTTCCGAAGGGGTCGCGGTTCGCTTGCCCGGAGTGTGGTCGGGAGGGGTGCGAGGTCCACGACACCGAGGAGAAGACCTGGCGGCATCTGGATTTCTTTCAGCATCAGGCGTATCTGACGGCGCGGGTGCCGAGGGTCATCTGCCCCGAGCACAAGGTCAAGCAGGTCGAGGTGCCGTGGGCGCGGGAGCGCTCGGGGTTCACGTTGCTGTTCGAGGCGCTGGTGATGGCGCTGGTCAAGGAGATGCCGGTGAAGGCGGTGGCTGATCTGATCGGCGAGACGGACATGCGGGTCTGGCGGGTGATGCACCACTACGTCGATGAGGCGGTCGAGGCGCAGGACCTCTCGGGGGTTGAGCGCGCGGGGATCGATGAGACGAGCGCCAAGCGCGGGCAGGACTACGTGTCGGTGTTTGCCGATCTGGACGAGCGCCGCGCCGTGTATGTGACCGAGGGTCGCGATCAGGGCACCGTCCAGGAGTTTTCCTGCTTTCTTGAGACTCACGGCGGCGAGGTGGCGCGCGTCCGCGAGGTCTGCCAGGACATGTCGGAGGCGTATCTGGCCGGGACGCTCAAGCACCTGCCGCAGGCCGAGATCACCTTCGACCGCTACCACGTCCGCCAGCACCTGTCCAAGGCGATCGACGAGATCCGCCGCGAGGAGGCCAAGCAGCACAAGCAGCTGCTGAAGAACACGCGGTACCTGTGGCTCAAGCGGCCGAAGAACCTGACCGCCCGCCAGCAGGACCTGCTCGATGAGCTGCTGCAGCAGCCGCTCCAGACCGTCCGCGCGTACGAGCTGTCGCTGCGGTTCGATGACTTCTACGAGCTCGACGATCCCGATGCCGCCGAGGAGTATCTTCGCCGCTGGATTGCCGAGGTCCACACCAGCGGGCTACCGCCCATGATCAAGTTCACGCGGATGCTCGAGGATCACTGGCTCGGGGTGATGCGCTGGCATCACAGCCGCGTCTCCAACGGGCTGCTCGAGGGACTGAACTCACTCATCCAGGCCGCCAAACGCCGAGCCCGTGGTTATCGCACCAACCGCAACTACATCGCGATGATCTACCTCGTGGCCGGGAAACTCAATCCCGGGCCCGCACCCGTGTAACCCCACACGAAACGTGAGCCTGCGGAATCCTCGGATGTCTCGCATCGAGGGGAACAGCTCCAAGAGCAAAAAGCGCTCATACGCATCGGCGTTCTCCGGAAGCGTCCAGCCGTGCCACAGTCGAGTGATCATCGGGAACGGGATATCACAATGGAACTGACGCGGCACGGCCCAGGTTTCGGTAGAACACCCGAATCCAGGTGACCCCAGTCCAGCGACCTCGCGTCCTGGCGACCAGGGAGGAAGTCCCATGCGCTTTCGACGGTGTGCGGCGGCCGCGGCCGTGGCGCTCTTGGCTGTGCTCGCTGCGAGCGTCGGAACGGCCGGCGCGGCGTCATGCTCGTGGATGAACCCGGCGCTGTCGCCGAACGCGCGGGCCGAGATGCTGTTGGGTGCGATGAGCCTGTCGGACAAGGTCGCGATGACCTATCAGCAGTACCCGCTCGACTACCACTACTGAGCCGCGGGCTACATCCCTGGAAACGCGAGCCTGTGCATCCCTGACCTGGTGTTCAACGACGCCGGCCAGGGCGTCGGCGACGCCCAGACAGGGACGACTGCGTTCCCGGCACCGATCGCGCAGTCGGCGAGCTGGGATCCGGGGCCTCAGTACCAGTTCGGAGCGGCGCTCGGGCAGGAGGCGTGGGAGAAGGGGATCGACGTGCAGCTGGCGCCGGGGATCGAGACGGATCGGGTGCCGATGAACGGGCGCAACTGGGAGTACGCGAGCGAGGATCCGTTCCTGTCCGGCGAGACCGGGGCCGAGGTGCGGGGCGTCCAATCCCAGCACGTGATCGTGACGCTCAAGCACTACATCGCCAACAGTCAGGAGACCGACCGGATGACCGACTCCGCGGACGTCGATCAGCGGACGCTCGAGGAGATGTACGCGCCGCAGTACGACATCGCGATCCATCAGGGCGGAGCGATGGGCGTGATGTGCTCGTATAACCGCATCAACAGCGTGTACTCCTGTCAGAACCCGCAAACGCTCAAGGGCATGCTCGACGGCCAGTTCGGCTTCACTGGGTTCGTCGTCTCGGACTGGGGCGCGACCCACTCGACGGTCGCGTCGGCGCTGAACGGGCTCGACATCGAGATGAACGTCACGCCGGGCACGTACTTCGGGTCGGCGCTCGAAACCGCGGTGCAGGACGGACAGGTCCCGATGAGCACGCTGAACGACATGGTGCTGCGGATCCTGCGCGCGATGTTCACTGTCGGCGTGTTCGACCACCCGCCCGCGGCTCAGCCGGCGGCGTATGCGGCGCCGGTATCCACCCCCGAGCACGTGGCCCTCGCCCGGACGATCTCCGAGCAGGGGACGGTCCTGCTGAAGAACCAGGACGGGATCCTGCCGCTCACCGGTCCGGGGCGGAGGATCGCGTTGATCGGCCCGGCCGCCGGGCAGACCGGCGCCGAGAACGAGTACAACGGCGAGGGCAGCGGGCACGTCCCGGAAGCCGGGATCGTGCCCGTGGTGAGCCCGCTCCAGGGGATCACCCAGCGGGCCGCCGCCGACGGCGACACGGTGCTCTACGCTGACGGGACCGCCACCGCGGACGCGGTGGCGGCGGCCAAGGCGGCGTCCGTCGCGGGGGTCGTGGTGGGCGACTCCGAGAGCGAGGGGACCGACCGCTCGAGTCTCACGCTCACGGGAGGGACGTGCACCCTGGCCGGTTGCGTCCCGCAGACGTCCGACCAGAACGCGCTGATCTCGGCGGTTGCGGCGGCGAACCCGAACACGATCGTCGTGCTCGACACCGGCGGGCCGGTGCTGATGCCGTGGCTCGGCCAGATCAGGGGGCTGATGGAGGCGTGGTATCCGGGCCAGGAGGACGGGGACGCGCTCGCGGCGCTGCTGTTCGGCGACGTCGACCCATCCGCCCACCTGCCCGAGACGTTCCCGGCTTCCGAGACGGGGACGCCGATCAGCGCCGCTGCGCAATGGCCGGGCATCACCGAGCCCGGCGACAGCGTCGGGCCGCACTCGATCTACAGCGAGGGGCTGCTCGTCGGCTACCGCTGGTACCAGGCCAAGGGCGTCACGCCGCTGTTCCCGTTCGGATTCGGGCTCTCGTACACGACGTTCCGGTTCTCGGATCTGACGGTGACGCCGACCTCAAGTGGAGCCGTGGCCCGCTTCACCCTCCAGAACACCGGGTCACGTTACGGGGCCGACGTCGCCCAGGCGTACGTAGGGATGCCGCCCTCGACGGGCGAGCCGCCCCGGCAACTGAAGGGGCACCAGAAGGTGTGGCTCGAGCCCGGACAGAGCAAGACGGTCTCGATCCCTCTCCCCGAGACCTCGTTTGCTCACTGGGACACCACCTCCGGCGAGTGGGTCGTCACCCCGGTGACTACGCGGTCTACGTGGGTGACAGTTCGGCCAGCCTGCCGGTACAGGGGACGCTTAGCCGCTCAGCGGCCCAGCTCCCAGCCGGCGCATACTGACCCCACGGCGCATTGGCGACACTAAGCTAAGACGCCTGTGCATTGCCGAACACGTTGCAGGCGGCGCTAGGCCCGCTGGTCGTCAAGGTGATACCGAATGTCCCGGTGACGGTCTGGCTCGGCGCGACGGACGGGAGCTCATAGGAGAAGTTCACCTGCGCGGCAGCGGTGGTCGGGAACGTGAAGTTCGTGGTGGCAGGCACGCCGCCCGTGGCGCCGAGGACGGTTCCGTGCTGCAAGTTCTCCCCTGAGGTCGTTGCCACCTCCGCCGAGAATGTGCCGCTGCTAGACGAGCTGTTGATGACCGAAAGCGTGACCGTGCCGCTCGTGGAGCCCGGTGAAGTGCACTGCAGGGTCACGCCGCCGAAGTTGCTGAGCGCGGTGGCCGTCGGCGTCCCTGTGGCGTTGATCTGGGCGAAGGTGTGCCCGTCGACGTTTGTGGCGTTTGTGGCGTTCGTGGCATTCGTGGCGTCCGTCGCGGTAGTTGCGCTGGCGGCCGTCGTCGCGCTGGCGGCGGTCAGCGCGTTCGTGGCGTTCACCGAGTTGAGTGCGTTCGTCGCATTGACCGCGTTCGTCGCATTCACCGCGTTCGCCGCATTCGCGGCGCTCGTCGCGTTTGCTGCGGTGGCGGCGCGGCCCGCTGAATTGGCGTAGTGGACCGACAGCGTGGCCGCGAGCCTCTTGATCAGCGCCGTCTCCTGGGCGTTCGCGTTGGCCGGCTTGCGCTTGGGCTTGGCCTTCGCGGGAGTCGCGGCCGGCGCGTGACGCAGCTCGCTCGCGGCGTAGCTGGTGCCACCGAGAGCGACGAATAGCGCGACCACCGATATCACCAACGCTGGACTGGGCCGGCGCAGCGAAAGCATGTTCATGGTCCCTCCTTGGAGTCGGGCGCCCCCGATAGGCGCCGCTCGCACCGCAGTCTGCCGATCCCGCGCGCTCGGATCACTCGCTCGGACGGCTTCGCACAGCTAATGCGGCCTCAAGGTAACGGTCCGCGAAGGGGCGGGCCTGTGGCTCAGGGGTTGGCGCGCAGCGCGAGGATTCGGCCGGCGGCCTGTTCCGCGGCGGTCCGGCTGAGCGTGCCGTGGGTGAGCGCAGTGGCGATCGCGTTGCGGGCGGTGGTCCCGATCGAAGGCGAGTTGTTGGTGGGATTGGTCGCCGCGCACAGGATCAGGTCGGCTCCGGCCGACGCCGCGAGTACCGAGCGCCGGCCGACGCCGCCGTACGCCTCGAGCGCGCCGGCTTCGATCCCGTCGGTGATCGTGACGCCCGCAAACCGCAGACGGCCTCTGAGCTCGCCCTGGATCACCTTCGACGACAAACCGGCCGGTAGCCGGGGGTCGAGCGCCGGATAGACCGCCCACGAGTCCATCACGAGCTTCACGCCCGACGCGATCGCGTTCACGTAGGGCGCCTCGTCGACCGCACGGAGCGTCGACAGCGAGAGCCGCAGCGTGACCGGTCCAAGATCGGTGTTCTGACTGCGGGAAGCCGGGCCAAGCCCCGGGAAGTGCTTGGCGGTCGCGGCCACTCCGAGGTGCTGCTGCCCCGAGATGAACGCGGCGCCGAGCGCGGCGACGGTCTTCGGGTTGCTCGAGTAGGACCGTTGGAACTCGTCGATGAAGTTCCCGGACTGCCGGAAGACGTCGAGCACGGGAGCGAGGTTGACGTTGAGGCCGGCGCCTCGGAGGTTCCGACCGGCGCCGACCCCGGCCGTAGCGGCCGCAGAAGCGCCCCCGGGGCTCTCGCCGATCTGCTTCTCCGAGAGAGTCGGGGCCCCGGGAAGGCGCCGGACCTCGCCGCCCTCCTGGTCGGTGAGCATCAACAGCCGGTCGTGAAGCGGGCTGGCCAGACTGGCGCTCTGGAGCTCGTCGATCACGCTCCGTAGCTGGTCGCTGCTCGAGATGTTCGGGGCGAAGAAGATCACGCCGCCCGCCTCGCCCGCACGGATCGCTGCCAGCAGCGACGCCGGGGGGCGCAGACCCGCGTAGGCGTAGACGATTCGCTGCCCGGCCAGCTGCTGGACCGAGAGGCGCTGTACGAGCGGGCGGACCCTGGGTCGCGAGGCGGGGTGCCGGACCGGACCGGCCGCGGGCGCAACTCCCGCCGTTATGCCGGCCACGAGAACCGCGATCGCGTACAGAAGCCTTCCAACCACCGACCCCAGTGAACCAGACGTGCGCCCCGCGAGCTCGTGCCGCCGGTTTGCGACAACAAACTGCCACAGGTTCTTAACGAGCGCTTGCGAGAGTCTTACGAGTGCCGCCCGGACTGCATTGTTAAGAGATTCCTCGCGGATGAAGTGCTCTACTCGTGAGCGGCTCGCCGTTCACTGGGAGAAGAGCCGAGAGGGCCTCACTCGATTCTCCCGGAACGGCCGGTGAGGCCTGCCCAAAGCCCCCAAGCGCAAGTAAGGAGAAGTAACTATGCGACTTCTGACACAGAAGTGGCTTGGTCGACTGCTGCTCGGACTCGTGGCCGTGGCCGCCATCCCGGCGACGGCAGCGGCCGCGCCGTCCCACACCTCGCCAGTGGTTGGTCATGTGTACGTCAACGACAACACCACCGGCGTGAACACGATCGCGGCATTCGACCGTCATGCCGATGGATCGCTCACGGCCGAGCCCGGCTCCCCGTTCACCGCGGGTGGTGCGGGAACCGGATCTGGTCTCGCCTCGCAAGGCGCGATTCAACTCTCGTCCGACCGTCGCTTCGTGATCGCCGTCGATCCCGGGAGCAACGAGATCTCGGTGCTGCGCATCGAGTGGGACGGAGCGCTGCGCCTCGTCCCGAACGGAGTCGTCCCGTCCGGCGGTGCCATGCCGGTCAGCGTCGCCGTCCACGGTGATGTCGTCTACGTCGCCAACGCGGGCCCCGCAGACACGAACTACAGCGGATTCCGGCTCAGCGACTGGGGCGTCTTGCGCCCGATTCCGGGTGCGACGATCGCCCTGCCGTCGGACGCGCAACCGGGTGACGTGCTGTTCAACGCTGACGGAACCAGGCTCGTGGGCACGCGCGTCGGCGCCTCACAGATCGACAGCTTCACGATCGACCACGCGGGACGCGCCGTCGCGGCCCCCGGCTCCCCGTTCCCGGCCCAGGGGCTCGGGCCGTTCGGGAGCGAGTTCCGTCCGACCGATCCAGACCAGCTGTTCGTGTCGAACGCCCACAACGTCGGAGCGGGGACCGGGACGGTGTCCGCGTTCCAGGACGGACCACAAGGGACGCTGACGCCGATCGGATCATCACCCTTCGGCGACCTGCAGACCGCGCCGTGCTGGGTCGAGATCAGTCACGACGGTCGGTACCTGTTCACGGTGAACACGGCCTCGGGCACGCTTTCCCGGTACGGGATCGGGCGTGATGGGTCGCTGGCGCTGCTCGGGAGCACCCCGATCCGAGGCACCGGCGGCCTTGGCGCGGTCGACGCTCGCCTGAGCCCCGACGGGCGCTGGCTGTTCGTCGACGAGAGCTCGGCCCACGTGGTCGGAGCGTTCGCGGTCGACGGTGGAAACCTCACCGAGCTGGCCGGCTCGCCGACAGCGCTCCCGGCGGGTTCCGCCCCGGCCGGAATCGTGGTCAACTAGCCGTCAACTAACACTAACCCTCAACGAAACGCAACGGGCGCGCTGGCTCAAACCCGGCGCGCCTCGCGCATTCAGAACAAAGACCCTAGGTTCGAAGCAAGGAACGGACCTGGCCGGCGATCTCGAGGTCCTCGCGGGCGCGAATGACGACCGTGCGCACCCCAGCGCCCGCACCCGAGATCTCCACATCGCCAGACGCCCCCTCATTGCGAGCGCCGTCTACACCAACGCCGAGAAACGAAAGCCCCGCGGCGGCAGCCGCCCGGATCTCGGCGCTGTGCTCGCCGACGCCGCCGGTGAACGCGAGCACGTCGAGGCCGCCGAGCGCGGCCGTCATCGACGCGATCAACCCGCGCAGGCGGTGCAGGTACACGTCCAGCGCCAACCGTGCTCCCGCGTCCCCGCTGCCGGCTCGACCCAAGACCTCGGGCATGTCGGCCGTGCCCGACAGTCCGAGCAGACCCGATTCGTGCTCGAGCGCGTGGCCGAGGTCCGCCTCGGACAGGTCTCCCCGCTCGAGCAGCCACAGGACCAAGCCCGGGTCGACGCTGCCCGACCGCGTGGCCATCACGAGGCCCTCGAGCGGCGTGAAACCCATCGTCGTGTCGACCGACCGCCCACCCACGATCGCGCACAAGGACGCCCCAGCTCCCAGGTGGCAGCTCACAATCCGCAAGCCGGAAGAAGAAGACGCCCCCACCAACGAAGGCGCCCGCCGGGCGATCCACGCGTGCGACAGCCCATGGAATCCGTATCGCCGAACTCCCCATCGCGAACTCCAATCCGCGGGCAGCGCGTACGTAAATGCCGCGTCCGGCAACGTGGCGTGGAACGCGGTGTCGAAGCACGCCACCGCCGGCACCCCCGGGAGCGCCCGCGACACCGCGTCGAGCGCGGCCAGCGATTTCGGCTGATGGAGCGGCGCCAGGTCGACCAGTTCCCCGAGGGCGCGCCGTACGCTCGCGTCGACCACCACCGCCGAGAGGAACCGCGAGCCTCCGTGCACGATCCGGTGCCCGACCGCGTCGGCCTCGCCGAGACCGCCGTCGCCAAGAGCGGCGCGCAACTCGTCGTCGTCGACCACCGCCCGAGGCGCGGACAGCTCCGCAGAAGCCAGCGTCTCGTCCCCGGGTCCGACGACCGACAGCTTGAGGCTGCTCGAGCCGGCGTTGACGACGAGGACCCGCAACTTCGCGGTCTACTGGTCCGCCGCGGTGTCAGAGGCAGCGCCGGCACCGCCGGCCGGGCCACCCGCACCAGCCCACGTCCAGTCACGGACCACAGGGATGTCGTCGCCAACCTCCCGCGTGTACGCGCGCGCCTCCAATCGCGCGTCGGACATGTCCTGACGCAAATGTGCGCACCGCTCGCTGAGCCCGGGCACGCGGTCGATCACGTCCATCACGAGGTGGAACCGATCGAGGTTGTTGAGCATGACCATGTCGAACGGCGTCGTGGTCGTGCCCTCTTCCATGTATCCGCGCACGTGGAAGTTCGCGTGGTTGTTCCGGTTGTAGGTGAGGCGGTGGATCAGCGTGGGGTAGCCGTGGTAGGCAAAGATCACCGACCGCGACGCCGTGAACAGCGCGTCGAACTCATGGTCGGACAGCCCGTGGGGATGTTCGGTGTCGGGCTCGAGGCGCATCAGGTCCACGACATTCACGACGCGTACTCGCAGTTCCGGCACCCGCTTGCGCAGGATCGAGACCGCCGCCACCGTCTCGAGCGTCGGAATGTCGCCGGCGCAGCCCATCACCACGTCGGGCTCCTGACCCTCGTCGTTCGACGCCCATTCCCAGATGCCGATGCCACGCGTGCAGTGCGCGACCGCCTGCTCCATCGTCAGATAGTTGAGCGCGGGCTGCTTCCCCGCGACAATCACGTTGACGTAGTGCCGGCTGCGCAGGCAGTGATCGGCGACCGACAGCAGGCAGTTGGCGTCGGGCGGCAGGTACACGCGGATGATCTCCGCCTTCTTGTTCACGACGTGGTCGATGAAGCCCGGATCCTGGTGGGAGAACCCGTTGTGGTCCTGGCGCCACACATGCGAGGACAGGAGGTAATTGAGCGAGGGCAACGGTCGGCGCCACGGTATGTGCCGGGTCACCTTCAACCACTTCGCATGCTGGTTGAACATCGAGTCGATGATGTGGATGAACGCCTCGTAGCAGTTGAACAGGCCGTGGCGGCCGGTGAGCACGTAGCCCTCGAGCCACCCCTGGCAGAGGTGCTCGGACAGGACCTCCATGACCCGCCCGTCTCGCGACAGGTGGTCGTCGGTCGGGAGGAACTCGGCCTCCCACACCCGGTCGGTCGCCTCGAAGACCGCCGAGAGCCGGTTGGACGCGGTCTCGTCGGGCCCCATCAAACGGAAGCGATCGGGGTTCGCGCGCATCACGTCTCGCAGCCAGTCGCCGAGCACGCGAGTCGCCTCGCTGGACGTGGCCGCCGGCGCGCTCACCGCCACCGCGTAGTCCCGGAAATCGGGCAGCTCTAGATCCTTCACCATCAGCCCGCCGTTCGTGTGAGGGTTCGCGCTCATTCGCGCCTCGCCCTCAGGCGCGAGCGCGGTGATCTCCGGGATGACCGCGCCGGTCTCGTCGAACAGCTCCTTGGGCCGGTAGGAGCGCATCCATTCCTCGAGCATCGCCAGGTGCTGGGGATTGGTGCGCACCTCGGCGAGCGGCACCTGATGTGCACGCCACGTGCCCTCGACCGGGAGCCCGTCGACCTCCTTCGGGCCCGTCCACCCCTTGGGCGTCTTCATGACGATCATCGGCCAGCGCGGCCGCGTCAGGTCGTGATCCACACGCGCGCGCATTTGGATCGCCGCGATCTCGTCGAGCACGTCGTCGAACGCCGCCGCCATCAGCGCGTGCATCTCCTCAGGATCCGAGCCCTCGACGAACCGCGGCGCGTAGCCGTAGCCCTCGAGCAGGGCCCGCAGCTCATCGCCGGGGATCCGCGCCAGCACCGTCGGGTTGGCGATCTTGTAGCCGTTCAGGTGGAGCACCGGCAGCACGGCGCCGTCGCGCGCCGGGTTCAGGAACTTGTTGGAGTGCCAGCTCGCGGCGAGCGGACCGGTCTCCGCCTCGCCGTCGCCGATCACGCACAGCGCCAGCAGCTCCGGGTTGTCGAGCACCGCGCCGTACGCGTGGAGCAACGAGTACCCGAGCTCACCTCCCTCGTGGATCGAGCCCGGCGTCTCCGGCGCCACGTGACTCGGGATCCCGCCCGGGAACGAGAACTGGCGAAACAGCCGGCGCAGCCCCTCCTCATTGCGACCGATGTGCGGATAGACCTCGCTATAGGTCCCGTCGAGGTACGCGCTCGCGACGAGCCCGGGCCCGCCGTGACCGGGCCCGGTGACGTAGATCGCGCTCAGCGCGCGCGCCCGGATCGCGCGGTTCATGTGCACGTAGAGGAAGTTGAGGCCGGGGGTCGTGCCCCAGTGGCCGAGCAGCCGCGGCTTGATGTGCTCCGGGCGGAGCGGCTCGTGGAGCAGGGGGTTGGCGAGCAGGTAGATCTGCCCGACCGAGAGGTAGTTGGCGGCGCGCCACCAGACGTTCATCGCGTCGAGCTCGTCGGCGGACACGGAGTCTGGGCGCGACCCGGTCTGAGTGGTCATATGGGAGGCGTAGCACATCGGGTCGCCCAGGTTGTGGCGATTGGTGACGGGCGCACCCGGACGCGCGGGTGGAAGGGGCACGCGCCGACACAGAACTACTACGCTGCGGTGGCGTGCCGGGCGCCGATCCCGGCCCCCGGTCAGGCAAGCGAAGGTGGTTTATGGCTGCGATGAAGTGGTGGGGATGGGGTCACGAGGGGGTCGAGTTCACGCACGAGGACAAGCCCGCTCTGGGGCCGTTCATCCTCGAGGCGATCGGCGTCGACGTCCGGAGCAAGGGGGCCGCGCCGCTGCGATTCGATCAGCTCGAGATCCCCGATCCGGCACTCCCGGGCGACCTGTGGGAGGCGCTCGAGCAGGCTGTGTCCCCCGAGTTCGTATCCCTCGACCGGCTCGACCGGCTCGTCCACGCTCGCGGGAAGTCGTTGCGCGACCTGGTCTGGCAACGCGCCGGTGAGCTGCCGCGGGTTCCCGATGCGGTCGTGCGCCCCGGCTCCGAGGACGAGGTCGCCGCGATCCTCGAGGCGGCGATGCGATTCGACGCGGTCGTGATCGCGTTCGGCGGAGGCTCCTCGATCTCCGGTTCGCTCGAGGCGCCGGCCACCGAGACCCGGACCGTGATCTCGGTAGACCTCGAGCGCCTGAACAAGGTGCTCGAGATCGACGCCGACTCGCGATTGGCGCGTGTCCAGGCCGGCGTGTTCGGTCCTGACCTCGAGCAGCAACTCGCGGCTCGCGGCTACACGTTTGGCCACTTCCCCGACTCGTTCACGCACTCGACGCTCGGCGGCTGGATCGCGACGCGCTCGTCCGGGATGCAATCAGACCGCTACGGGGACATCGCGGACATGACCAAGGGACTGCGGGTGGTCACGCCGTCGGGAACGCTCGTGACCCGGCCGATCCCGGCGACGTCGACCGGCCCGAGCGTTCGCGAGATGGTGCTCGGCAGCGAGGGTCGGCTGGGGATCATCACCGAGGCGACGGTCCACGTCCGGCGGATCCCCGACAAGCGCGTGATCCTCGGCTACCTGTTCCCGACGTTCTCGGCCGCGCTCGCCGCGATGCAGGAGCTGGCGGCGAGCGAGTACTCGGTGTCGGTGACGCGGGTCTCAGATGCGAATGAGACGCAGTTCTCGTTCGCGATGCGGGTCATGCCGTCGGTGACGGACAAGCTGCAGTCACGCGCGCTGCGGGTGTTCCTCAGCCGAAAGCTCGGGTGGGATCTGAACGAGATGTGCCTGTCGTTCATCGGCTACGAGGGCAGCGAGCGGCACGTGGCGGCGCAGCGGCGCGCCGTCGGCAAGCTCGTCAAGCGCCACGGCGGCCTGTGCATCGGCTCGGGCCCGGGGGCGCTGTACGACCAGAAGAAGTTCGACATCCCGTACATCCGGGACTTCCTGCTCGACCGGGGAGCCGCCGGGGACGTGTCCGAGACTGCGACCACGTGGAGCAATCTGAAGCCGCTCTACGAAGCGGTGACCAAGGCCGCGAGCGGCGCGTTCGCCCGCGTAGGCGTCCAGGGCTACCTCATGTGTCACCTGTCGCACAGCTACCACGCCGGGGCGTGCCTTTACTTCACGTTCGCGTTCAAGGCGACGTCCCCGGCAGCGATGGAAGCCGAGTACGAGGTGGTCAAGTCCGCGATCCAGCAGGCGTTCGTCGACAACGGCGCGACCCTCTCGCATCACCATGCGGTCGGAACCGAGCACGCTGAGTGGCTCGAGCAGGACATCTCCGCTCCGGGCGTGGCGATGCTCGAGGCGTTGTTCAACGGGACCGACCCCGGGCAGCACCTGAACCCCGGGAAGATCGTCGGCATGAATCAGCGGACCGGCGCTCCGTTGCGGGCGGCGCGGGCGGACTAGCCCCTACCCCGGCCGCAGCCGACGCGCCGCGGCAGCCGCGGCGGCGGCCCGGCGATTCAGCCTCCGCGCGGCCTCGCCGGCGGCCTCGGCGCCCATCGCGCGCAGCTCCTCGCGAACGCTCCCGACGAACGGGCCGTCGCCCGGCGCCTCGGCCCCGGATCCGCCGCCGCCGGGCACGTCGACGAGCAGGTCGACGAGCAGCGTCGACCAGCCGAACCGCCGTGCCGCCAACCCCTCTCCGTTCAAAGGGTTGTAGTACTCGCGGAACCCGTGACGCTCGACCAGCTCGACGCAGGACGCGACGATCCGATCCGCCTCCGACCCAAATCCAAACCGGCGGAGCGCCGGCACGAGCAGCCACACGGTGTTTATCCACGACGGGCCGCGCCAGCAGCGGAACAGGTGCCATCCGGCCCGGAAGCTCGGCTCCTCCATCGAGACCGACGGGATCCCGTACGGCGCTCGGTAGCGGCGCGGGTGGAGCAGGTGCTCCTCGATCAGCCGCCGCGCGATCGACTCGGGGAGCGACGGCAGCGCGAGCGGTGCGAGCGAGGACCAGGTCGACACGCGCAACGGCGACTGCTCCGCCCCGGCGAGGTCCCAGAACAGGCCGCGCTCCTCGTCCCAGCAGTGTTCGACCAGCGCACGCTCCGTCCGCCGGGCTCGCTTGGCGTACACATCGTCGCCGGTCAGGCGGGCGAGCGACCGCAGCGACAGCGCGTAGAACACGTTGACGAGCACGTCTTCGATGTGCTCGTCGTAACGCGCCATGATCGCGTGCGAGTCGTAGCGGAGCCGCCGTGAGCGCTCGACCAGCCAGAAGTAGCCCGGCAGGTAGTGGCTCATCCAGCCGAACACCGGGTCGTACTTGGGTGAGTCGTCGAGCCCCGACTCGTCGGGGTGGATGATCGAGATCAGCCCGTCGCCGTCGGGATCGCGGTGGCGGCCGAGCCAGTCGTAGTGCAGGCGCAGCGCGTCGAGCGCCTCGCAGCGGAATCCGGGATCGTCCGCCGAACGGGCCGCCACCATCTCCCAGGCGAGGGCGAGCAGCGGCGTCTGGATGTGCGCCGTGCCCCGGTTGCCACGCAGCGAGTGGGTGGCGTAGAACGGCGCCCGGCGCCAGCCGGCCCGGTCGTGCCAGAAGATCGTGTGGGGGATGAAGCCGTCGAGCCGGCCGCCGCGCATCAGCGTGCGCAGCTCTTCGCGCGCCCGCTCGGGCTGGAAGTGGCGCCACACGATCGCGTGAAAGCACGAGTCCCAATACCACTGGTGGCGATAGCGCGGCGGCGACGGGCAGGTGAAGCCGTACGTAGTGCCGTCGGCGAGACTCCCCTGGCGCCAGTTCCCCGCGAGCACCCGATGGGCGTCGTCCCTCAGCCTGGCCAGCCGGCGCGGATGGATTGCGCCGGCTACCGGCAAAGCCGTCGCAGATCGACCAGTTCGGCCTCGAACACGCGCTCCCAACTCATCGATGTTCCCAGCGCGGCCGCGGCGACCGGATCCACCGGCGTGGCCAGCGCTCGCTCGACCGCGCGCGCCAGATCCACCGGGTCCTTCGGAGTGAACGTCCCCACCAGCGGCGTGGCCAGGGCGGCGGCCGGCGTCGACGAGCACGCCACGACGCGGGCGCCGCTGGCGGCCGCCTCGAGCACGGCCAGACCGAACGTCTCGTGCGGGCCGGGCGCGACGACGCATGCGGCCTCGCGGTACAGCCGGGCCAGCGCGCGGCGGTCGGCCACGAACGGCCGCATCTCGACCATGCCGGACAGGCCCAGGCGGCGCGCCCGGGCTTCGAGCACCGGCCTGGCCGGGCCGTCGCCGACGATCCGGAGCGGGCGCCCCCAGCGACCGATCGCCATCGCGTCGAGGATGTCCCCGATCCGCTTCTCGAGCGACACGCGTCCGACGAACACCAGGTGGTCTCCCGGCACCGCGGGACCGGGCCGGAACGCCGGATGCAGGCCGAACTGAAGCTTGATCGCGGCCGACCGCCCCGAGTCCTGCGCGGTGTCGACGATCGACATCACCGCATCGACGTGCTCGTAGGCGTGCTGGTAGATGCGCCGGAGCGCGGGCTTGTAGAGCGCGTCGGGACCGGGGATGCCGGCGGCGTGGAGCGCCGGCGAGGCGTGGTGCACGGCCACCACCGCCGCGCCCAGCCTATGTGCCTCGCGCGTGACGCTGAGCGGGCGCCAGAACGGGTCGTGCAGGATCACCACGTCGGGCCTGACCGCGCGCAGCGTGTCCCGGACCGCCCGGACGCCGAGCGGGAGGCGGTACCCGTTCGAGGCGGCGAGTTGCAGCGAGGGCAGCTCGTGGCGTCCTCCCGCGTGGAGCATGCGCTTACCCGGTATGACGAGGTGGTGCTCGAACGCGCCGGTGGCCCTCGCGAACCGCGCCTTCTCGTTCAGGTAGGTGCGTATTCCACCGCTCCGCTCCGCGTAGAACAGAGCGACGTCGCACACCACGAACCGGTCCCCGTCGGCGGTGCGCACGGCGGCAGTACCGTTCACGATCAACATTGTGTGTCGTGTTCGCACCCCATCTTGTTACTTACCGGTGAAGCGGTAGTCACCGGAGCGCGCCGGACACGATGATCGCGATTAACGAGACGGGACAGGGCCCGCCGCTCGTGCTTCTCCACGGAGTCGGCGCGAGCCGCGCCGTGTGGCGGCTCGTGACGCCGGCCCTGGCCGAGGATCGACGTGTGATCGCTCCCGATCTACCGGGGTTCGGCGAGTCTGCGCCGGCGGCGACCGGATTCGACCTCGACTCCGCAGCCGCGGCGCTCGCCGGCCCGCTGGCCGAGCGGGCCGGCGGGCCGTTCGACCTGCTCGGCAACTCGTTGGGCGGCGCGGTCGCGTTCCGGCTCGCGGTCACGCGGCCCGACCTCGTCCGCCGCCTCGTGCTGTCCGCGCCGGCGGGGTTCGCCCCCGGGCCGCGGGCGCTGCGGGCCGTGGCGGGCGCGTTAGGTGATCCGGCGGTCGCGCTGAGGCGCATCGTCGGAGCGCCGGTCGCGAGCGTGCCTGCCGCGCGTCGCGCGCTGCTGTGGGGAGCGATCGCCGAGCCACAGCGATTGGCGGCCGACGACGCGCGGATGATGCTCCAGGCATCGCGCGGCACCACGCAGATCGGCGCGGCGGTCGCGGCGGTGCTCGGGGCCGATCTGCGGGCCGACCTCGGGCGCCTGCACGCGCCCCTCGGCGTGATCTGGGGCTGGCGCGACCGGATCATCCCGATCTCGACGCTTCGCCAGATCCGCGCCACCCGTCCGGACGTGCTCGTGATCACGATTCCTCGCGCCGCGCACGTGCCTCAAGTGGAACGTCCGGAGGAATTCGTCGCGGCCGTCCGCCGGATGCTCGAGCGATTGTGAGTCGAAACAGGTTCATCACAACTCTTTGGCGCGCCTGGCCTAGGGTGATTTGCAGGGACATTGAGCCAGATGCTGACCGCCACGATCGGGAGTGCTGGTGTCGTCCGCCTGCGGGACGGGCGCGCGGCGACGTATATCGCCACCGGACCCGAGGACGGCTTCCCCGTCGTCTACTGCCACGGCGCGATCGGATCGCCTCGGTGGCACACGCCCGGCCTCGGTGAGGTGATCGAGCGCCTGGGGATCCGCTACCTGGTCGTCAACCGTCCCGGCTTCGCGGGATCGGACCCGAGCCCGGGCCGCGCTGTGGTCGGTCACGCCCACGACCTGGGAGAGTTGATGAGCATCCTCGGGCACGACCGATTCTCGGTCGTCGGGGTTTCCGCCGGCGCGCCGTACGCACTGGCGTGCGCCTGGGCGCTCACCGACAGGCTGGTCGGCCTCGCGGCCGTGAGCCCGCTCGGTCCGGCGGACGGCCCGGGCGCGAGCCCTAGTCTGAGGTACCGGATCCCGCTGGTTCCCTTCGGCTCACCGCGTGCCGGCCCCGCGATCGCCCATGCGAGCCTGCGCGCCCTAGGCCTCCAGCGCCAGACGTGCGCGCGGGCGATGATCGACGACTACCTGGTGTGCCGGAGCCCCTGGGGCTTCGATCTCGCGGATATCGCGACGCCGGTGACGCTGTGGCACGGACGCGGTGACCGCCTGGTCCCGCTCTCGCACACGCTTGCGCTTGCGGCGGCGATACCGGGTTGCGAGGCGCGCGTGGATCCGACCGGCGGCCACTTCTTCTACAGCCGTAGGGTGGAGGACATCCTCGGGCCGCTGCTGCGCGACTTCCCCGCCGCCACATTGCCCCCGTCCGATGCGCTGCTCCGAGCGGCCTGACGGGTGCGACGATACGTGCGTGCGGACACCGAAGTTGATCGCCGCGCTCCTGGTGGCGTGCGCGCTCGCGGGATGCGCGAACAACGTGGAGTGCGACGGGCACGCGTGCATCGGGAACTGGAAGCGCGACATCGCGCTTGGCGGCACGGTGGTGCATTGCCCCGATGGTTCCTGGTCGCACGGCGGCGGGCTCGGGGCCGCCTGCGGCGGGCATGAACGTAAGAAGTGACGGCGCCCGGTCGAACGGTTCAGGCGAGCGACGCGACCGCGTCGCACAGCCGGTCGGCTTCCTGCGACGTCGTGTAGTGGAGGTAGCCGGCGCGGACGGCGCCACCGGACTCCTCGAGGCCGAGCGCGGTCATCACGCCGAGAGCGTAGTAGTTGCCGGGGTAGGTGAACAGCCCGCGCTCGCCGAGCGCGGTGCTGAGCTCCTCCGGGGTCCAGCCGTAGAAGTTGAAGCAGAACGTCGGCGTGCGCTCGTCGGCGCGAGAGGGGTCTCCGATGCCGTACAGCGTGAGGCCCGGGATCTCCCTAAGTCGCTCCAATGTCCGGCGGGTCAGGTCGCGCTCGTACGCCTCGATCCGCTCGTACGCGAGGTCGAGCCGACCGCGTCGGTCGCTCGCCTCAAATCCCAGTGACTCGAGGTACTCGATCGCGGCGATGAAGCCGGCAAGCGCCTCGTGGCACAGGGTGCCGGTCTCGAAGCGATGGCCCGCCGGCACCTCGAGCGCGGGGCGAACCCTGTCGGCCGGCAATGAGCGCGCCAGATCGGCGCGGACGGCGGCGACGCCGAGGTGCGGCCCGAAGTACTTGTAGGCCGAGGTGAGCAGCACGTCGGCGTCGAGAGCGGCGCGATTGACCTGCCGGTGGGGCGCCAGGTGGACGCCATCGACCCAGACGAGCGCGCCTGCCGAATGCGCCGCGTTCGCCAGACGCGCGGCATCGGGGATCGAGCCGAGCGCGTTGGACGCGAGCGTGAACGCGACTACCCGTGTGCGCGCCGTGATCAGCCCCTCCACCGCGTCCAGGTCGAGCGTGCCGTCCTCCGGATCGAGCGGCGCCGTGTGGACTGTGAGGTCCCGGTCGCCGGCGATCAGCAGCCAGGGCGAGACGTTGGCATCGTGGTCGATCTCGGTGACGATGATCTCGTCACCAGGGTTGAGCGTCCGCGCCAGGGCGTGTGCGAGCAGGAAGTTGATCGTGGTCGTGTTCGCGCCGAACACGACCTCCTCCTCGGTGCAGCCGAGGAAGTCGGCCGCGGCTAGATGCGCGTCGAGGAGCAACGCGTCGGTAGCGGCCGAGGTCAAGAACGGTCCGCCGACGTTCGCGTTTGCGCTCAGGAGGTAGTCGGCCACCGCGCCAGCGACCGAGTCGGGCGTCTGCGAGCCGCCCGGACCGTCCAGGTACACGACGGGAACGCCGTCGACCTCGCGTGAGAGCGCCGAGAAGCGAGAGCGGATCCCGGTGATGTCGAGGCCGTCGGCCATGGCCACAGCCTCTCACAGAAGCAAGCTAAGGCGTGGGCGTTTCCGGTGTAAGGGGTGATCGCGCTCACCTCGCTCCGTTTGCCCGATGTGCGCCGGAGGCTCGCGCTCCATCATCGTGGATAACGAACAGGAGGATCTGAAATGGCTGTAACACCGATCCGCAGATGGTCGTCTGATTCGCAGGCGCCGACGGTCGCGCTCCGGCTCGCCGAGCGCGACGAGGCCGCGGTGGTCAGGCGGCTGGCCGCGCTGGACGATCAGTCCGCGCTCGAGGGACGCGTACTGGTCGCGCTGCTCGACGGTGAGGTTGAGGCCGCGATGTCGCTCGACGACAGGCGCGTGATCGCCAATCCGTTCGTGGAGACGCGCGGCCTCGTGCAGCTGCTGCGACTGCGCGCGGAGCACATCGCGGGCCCTGATCCACGCCGGGGCCGCCACGCGCTGCTCCGCCGCGCCGCCTGATCCGGCGACTGCTCGGAGGCGTACGCTCCGAAGCGTGCCAAAGGTCTTCAACCTCTTCGGCGACGAGTGGGACCGTGCCGAGGATCGTCCGGGGTGGCGGAGCAAGGACGCGTGGGTCGGCGCACACATCGGCGCGGAGTTGCTCGGCGGCAGCCTGTACGAACTCGAGCCGGGCGACCGTCTGTTTCCCTACCACGCCCACCACCACAACGAGGAATGGGTGCTCGTCGTGCGCGGGCGCCCGACGCTGCGTACACAAGAGGGTGAACGCGACCTGACCGAAGGTGACGTGGTGGCATTCCCGCGCGGGGACGCTGGTTTGCACCAGGTGCTCAACCGGACCGACGCGCCGATTCGCGTGCTGATGCTCTCGACCAAGCTCATGCCAGAGATCCTCCACTACCCCGACAGCGGCAAGTTCGGGCTACGCGACGCCTCCGGCGAGCGCATCATCATGACTCGCCCCGAGGCCAATCTCGACTACTGGGACGGCGAGAACTAGCTCGAGCCGCCGAAGCGCGCTACCCGGACCGTTGTCCAGTCATCCGGCTCAAGCTACGCGCGGCGCCCGCATCCACGCATCGAGGCCTCCCCAGGCACAATCTCTCCCCATGACGGCACTCTCGGAGACGATCGCAGCCCAGGGCGACCTGCTCGAACCGGTCCTGACGGTGCCCATCGACGCCGCCGCCGAGCGGATCGACCGGTCTGACCGCGTCTGGCTCGTCGGCACCGGAACCAGCCAGCACGCGGCTGAGCTCGGCGCGCTGATGTTCGACTCGGAGAGGCGAGACGCGCGCTGGCGCTCCTCGGCGACGTTCTGCTTCGATCCGCCCAAACTCACCCAAACCGACGCTGTGGTGATCATCTCGCACACAACCGAGACGGCGTTCGCGCGGCGGGCTCGGGCGCACGCACTCGAGTCGGGCGCCGAGGTGGTGTCGATCACCGCACAGGGACGAGGGTGGCCCGAGGCCGTAGCGACGGTGGCGCACGAGCGCGCCGAGACGTACACGGTCAGCTATCTCGCGGCGCTGCTCGTGCTCGCGCGCCTGAGCCTGGCCGTGGGGGAGCCGGGCTTCGATGATCGCCAGCTGTCGGCGCTACCGGACCGAGTGCGTGCGGCGGCTCAGGTGCCAACCCCACGAGACGCCGCCCCCGAGCGCCTGCTCGTGCTCGCCGGCGTGGGCCCCGGTGCGGTGACGGCGCGCGAGGGCGCGCTCAAGCTGCGAGAGGGGGCTCGGTTCCCGGCCGAGGGGTATGAGGCCGAGTACCTGCTCCACGGCACCGCTGTGCCGCTCGGCCCGGGGGACGGGCTGATCGCGATCCAGCCCTCCGCTGACCGCTTCGGGATGCTCGGCCTCTTGGCCGAGGCTGCCGCAAGCGAGGGCATGCAAGTCACGACGATCAGAGAGCCCGAGGGACTCCACCCGGTGCTCGCGCAGATCCCGCTGACGGTTCGCCTCCAGAAGCTCGCGTCCGATCTGGCCGATGCGAGGGGTTTCGATCCCGACACAGTGATCGAGGGTGGCTGGGCCGGGGACCGCCTCTGGCAGGTCGGCGCCCCCTGACGCCCGCGACCCGCGGCACCGGGCGGCGACCGCCTCTGGGCGGCCGGTGCCCCTTGACCCGCGCCCCCCGCGCCCTGTAGACCACGGGCACGCAACAACCCGAGGAGGTCCCCCATGGGTCGCAGCATCACGCACCGGCGCGCCAAGGCCGCCGCCGCCGAAGTCACCGGGGCGCATGTCACCGGCGCCCGCGTCATCGGCGCGCGCCTGTTAGGCCCCTCGGCGATGGGGCCGCTCGCGATCGCGGTCAGCGCCGTCGGGGCGATCGCGATCGGGCGGCTGGTGATCGCCGAAGCGGTCATTCGCAAGCTCAAGGCGGAAGAGATCGAGATCGGTTCGCTGAAGGTGCGCGAGCTCGAGGTCGGCGGCCGCCGTTTCCCCGAGGAGGCGTAGCGACATGGCCACGGTTTCACGCACTAGCGTCGACGAGGTGCTCGCGCGGGCGGTCGCCGACGGCGCCGTCCCGAGCGTCGCCGCGATCGCCGCGGACCGCGACGGGATCATCTACGAGGGTGCTGCGGGGCCGCGGGTGGCCGGCGGCGATGACCCGGTCACGGTCGACACCCACTTCCGCATCATGTCGATGACGAAGATGGTCGCGACGACCGTCGCGCTCCAGCTCATCGAGCAGGGCAAGCTCGATCTCGATGCGCCGGTCGAGCGCTACTGCCCCGAGTTCGCAGAGGTCGAGGTGCTAGAGGGCTTCGACGGCGACACGCCACGGACGCGCCCGCCGGCGACCAAGGCGACGGTAAAGCAGCTCGTGACCCACACCGCAGGACTCGGCTACTGGTTCTTCAGCCCCGAGCTCGTGAAGTGGGAGTCGGTCACCGGCGTCCCGAACGTGCTCTCGGGACTCACGGCGATCTTCAAGGCGCCGATGATCGACGACCCCGGCTCGAGGTTCATCTACGGCATCAACCTCGAATGGCTCGGCCGGGTGATCGAGGCCGCGAGCGGGATGAAGCTCGACGAGGCGATCGTGCACGGCGTCACCGAGCCGCTCGGGATGACCGAGACGGCGTTCGTGATGAGCGACACGCAGCGCGCCAACTCGGTCCCGGTTCACCTGCAAGGCGAGGACGGCACCTGGGCTGCGACCGAGATCGACCTCGTGCAGGAGCCGGAATACTGGGCCGGCGGCCATGGGCTCCACTCGACGCCGCGCGACTACATGAGGTTCCAGCAGATGCTGCTCGGCAACGGCACCTCGCCGGATGGCGTCAAGGTCCTCGAGTCGGCGACCGTCGACACGGCGTTCACCAACCAGATCGGCGACCTGGGCTTTCCCGCCGAGCTGAAGACCGCCGACCCGACCGCCACCTGCGACTTCGCCGCCGGGCCCGGTTTCACGTGGGGCTACGGTCTGCTGCTGAACATCGAGGACATACCGGGCGCGCGCCGCGCCGGCAGCGGGAGCTGGGCCGGTCTGCTCAACACCCATTTCTGGGTCGACCGGACGACCGGGATCACCGCCGCGATCTACAGCCAGACGCTGCCGTTCTTGACCGCGCCGGCGCTGGCGATGTATCAGGCGTTCGAGGGGGCGCTGTACGCGTCGCTCTAACGCGGGGTCAGCCGGGCGCCGGGCGGAGCAAGTCGGCGCGCATCGGGTGTAGGAAGCGCCACTCGCCGGCGCGCTCGCCGGGCTCCCCGAGGCGCTCGATCCCCTCGGCGAGCTCGGCGGACAGCTCCTCGAACCGGTCCGCCCTTGCCGGATCGGCGGCCACCACCCGTCCGCGCAGACCCGGCAGGCCGGCGATCGTCAGCGGCGCGTCGTAGTCGACCGTGGTCGCCCGCTCGAGGCCGGTGTCCGAGGCCCGCGCGAGCGCGGCCTGAGCCCCGGCGCGCACCTCGGTCTCGTCGTCGACCATCCGCGTGAGCTCGAAGAACGCGCCTTCGGCCAGCGGCTCGGCGATGTACACGGCGCCTTGGGGCCGGATCACCCGGCGAGCCTCGGCCAGCGCCGCGCCGAGATCCGCCTGCGGTACGTGGTGGAACGAGCGCATGAACACCAGGATGTCGACCGACGCGTCCTTGAGCGGGAGGCGCTCCGCGCGGCCCACGAGAAACCGGGCGCCGCGTCCGTCGTCGCGTTCGATCGCCTCCGCCATCTGCGACTCCGAGATCTCCACGCCGGTCACGCGCGCGCCGCGCTCGCTCAGCGCGCGGACGAGCGAGCCGGGGCCGCAGCCGACGTCGACGACGTCCTTCCCGGAGGGGGGCACGAGCCGTTCGAGCATGCCCAGATCGCTGATCACCTCGCGAGTCATCGCGGCCAATCGTAATCGCGCGAGCGCCACGACCTGCAAACGCAGACGGCCTTGTAGGCTCGGAGTGATGGTCTCGAAGTACCACGCGGTGCTGTCCGCGCCGGGCGCGACGCGGCTGTTCGGGAGCGCGCTCGTGGCGCGGCTCCCGCAGGGCATGTCGTCGCTGGCGATCCTGCTGCTCGTGCGCGCGACGACGCATTCGTACGCCGCCGCCGGCGTCGCGGTCGGAGGGTTCGCGCTCGCCACCGCGACCTGCGCGCCGGTGCTCGGCCGGCTCGTCGACCGCTTCGGCCGCACCCGGGTGCTGCTTCCGTTCGCGTGCGGCCAGGCGTGCGTGTATGTGCTGCTCGTCGTGGCCGCGCACGCCGGCGCAGGCGTCGTGGTGCTCGTCCTGCTGTCCGCCCTGTGCGGCGCGCTGTTGCCGCCGATCGCGCCGGCGGTCAGGGCGCTACTCCGCGAGGTGTTCGAAGACGAGGAGGTGCTCGACACCGCCTACGCGCTCGAGTCGATCCTCCAGGAGACGGTTTGGATCGCGGGCCCCCTGATCGTGGCGCTGGTCATCGCGGTCACGTCGCCGGACGCGGCGGTGGCGATACTCGGCGCGGTGTGCATCGTCGGAACGTCGCTGTTCCTGCGCTCTCCGGTGGTGCGCTGGTCGTCTACGTCCCACGGCTCGGGCTACGAGCGTGTGCCTGCTTTATCGAGTCCCGAGTTGCGCGCGCTGCTCGGCCCGGTGGCGCTGACCGGAACCGCGCTCGGGGCGGTCGAGGTCGGGCTGCCATCGCTCGCGCTCCACGCCGGGTCCCGGCCGGCCTCCGGTCTGCTGCTCGCGCTGTGGAGCCTCGGCAGCATGACCGGCGGACTCTGGTACGGCGGACGCGTGTGGCGCTCGCCGCTCGCCACGCGCTACCAGGTGTTGCTGGTGGCGCTCCTGGTCTGCACCGCCCCGCTGATCGCGGCGCGGTCGATTCCCGCCGGCATCGTCTGTAGCCTGCTCGCCGGTCTCGCGATCGCGCCCGTGTTCTCGTGCCAGTACGCGCTGGTCGGCCGCGCGGTCACGCGGGGCAGCGAGACCGAAGCGTTCACCTGGGTGTCGGCGGCCCTGATCGGCGGGCTCGCCGCGGGGTCGGCGATCGGCGGCGCGGTGATCGGGTCCGCCGGCGTCGGCGCGCCGTTCGTGATCGCGTGCCTGGCCGCGCTGCTCGCGGCGGTGATCGCCGTCGGGTTCCGCAGTCGCGTCCGCCAGCCGGCTTAAGCGACCACTTACGGGGCCTTAGGGCACCCAGCGCTCGCCGGCCGGCGTGACCACCATCTCGTGCGTGTACGCGCGCACGCCCTGCTGTACCAGGTACGCCACCGCGTCGGCGATCTCTCCCATTTCGGCCAGCGCTCCTTCGGGCGTGCCCTGGGTGAACACCTCGGTCTTCGGCGACTGGATCGTGGCGTCGACGACCAGCAGCGCCACGTGGATGCCCGTGGCGCGCATCTCCTGCGCAGCGGCCTGGACGAGCGCGCGGGTCGCGAACGCGCCCGCGGCCCATAGCCCGCGGCCGGGCATCGCGCGCCGGGAGGAGCCGCCCGTGATCTGGATCAGCGCGCCACCTTCGTCGTTCTGTTCGAGCGCAGCGATGCCGGTCGTCAGGAACACGAATGCCTGCTGGGCGACGGCGACCGTCCAGGCGTCGAACGCGCTCAGATCCGCGTCGGCCAGCTCGCCGCCGCCGAACGGTCCGCCGGTGAGGCGGTTCGCTGAGACCGCGTTGACCACGGCATCGACCGAGCCGAAGTGGGCGCGAACGTCGGCGAGTGCCGTGCCAAGCTCCTCCGGATCGGACGCGTCGGCCTGCAACTCCAGGGCGCCGCGCTCACGCACGCGGGCCAGCGTGTCGTCGCTGCGCGCGACGCCGGCGGCGTTCCACTCGAGCTCCTGGAAGTGATCGATGATCGCGCCACCGAGGTTGCGCGCACCGAGGACGACGACGGTCTTGGCCATCGGCTAAGAGTACGGGTCAGCCCGCCGACGCCTGCACGCCGGCCTCGAGTCGATCGAGCAGCGCCCCGAGCTGCTCGACCTCGTCGTCGCTGAGTTGCGAGCGCAGCAGCCGGTCGTGGCGCTGGGCGACCGCGCGCAGCCGGTTGAACAGCTCGACCCCCGCGTCGGTGAGCTCGGCCCGCTGGACGCGGCGGTTGTTGTCCTCGCGCCAGCGCCGCACGAGGCCCTTGCGCTCGAGCGCGTTCAGATGGTGGGTGAGCGTCGCCCCGGTGATCCCGAGCTGCTCGGCCATCTCCGACTGCGTGTCCCAGCTGGCCGATCGGACCAGCAGCAGCACCTGCCAGGTCGACACGGAGCCACCGGCCTCCGCCATCGCCCGCTCGAACGCCTGCGTGACCGCGCGCGAGGCGCGAGCCAGCTTCAGTCCGATCGGAGGTGACGCCGGGCGTGAACTCATGACCAGACCCATCATACCAAAGAATCACTTGACATCAAAGAATTAGATATCTAAGCTTTCGACATGAACGAATCCCCCTCACCCATATCAAGCCCTCGCGTCGCGTTCGCCGCGATCGTGCTGGCGATGCTGCCGGCCGTGTTGGACCAGACGATCCTCGCGACCGCCCTGCCGACGATCGCTCACGACCTGGGACGGCTCACCGATGTGTCCTGGGTGATCGCGGCCTACGTGGTCGCCGCCGCCGCGACCACGCCGCTGTGGGGCAAGCTCGGCGACCGCCTCGGACGCAAACGAATGCTCCAGGTATCGCTGGCGATGTTCCTCGCGGCCTCGGCGGTGTGCGGCGTCGCGCAGGACATGACCTGGTTGATCGTCTCGCGCGCGGCGCAGGGTGCGGCGGCCGGCGGTCTGATGTCGCTGGCGATGGCGGCGGTCGGCGATCTGGTCTCACCCCGGGAGCGCGGGCGCTACCAGGGCTACATCGCGATCGCGTTCGCGCTCGCCACCGTGGTCGGACCGCTGATCGGAGGCGTGCTCGTCGAGCATGCGAGCTGGCGCTGGGTCTTTTACGTCAACCTTCCGGTCGGCGCCGTCGCGCTCGCGGGGCTGTACTTCAAGCTGCCCGCGCCCGAGCCGGCACACCAACCGGCAAAGCATCTTGACCTCGCCGGCGCGGGTCTGCTCGCCGGCTCCACGATCGCGCTGATGCTCGCGTGCATCTGGGGCGGCGACCGGTACGCGTGGGGCTCGGCGACGATCATCGCGCTGATCGCCGGCGGCGTCGCGCTGGCGGTCGCGCTGGTCGCGCGCGAGCGGCGCGTGGCCGACCCGATCGTGCCACTGAACCTGCTGCGGCTGCGTCCGGTGGCGGTCTCGAGCGTCGCTCTGTTCCTGACCACCGCCGCCCTGTTCTCGATCACGGTGTTCGTCCCCCTGTACCTGCAGACAGCCACGCACGCGACGCCGACCCAGGCAGGGCTCCTGCTCGTGCCGATGATGGTCGGCATCACCGTGTCGACGAACCTCGCGGGGGTCGCGATGTCGAAGACCGGGCGCTACAAGCGCTACCCGATCCTAGGTCTGGGGCTCATGACCGTCGCGCTCGTGGTGCTCGCGGTACTTGTCCCGCACCCGAGCCGGACCGCCGTCGCGATCGGCCTCGTGTTGTTCGGGCTCGGATTCGGGATGGTCGGGCAGGTGCTGATCGCGGCCGTCCAGAACAGCGTTCCGCGCAAAGACCTGGGCGTCGCGATGGCGACCACGTCGTTCTTCCGCGGCCTCGGCGGAGCGGTCGGAGCGGCGGTGCTCGGCGCGATCTTCACCGCCCGCACCGGCGTCGGCACCACGGCCGCCGCGAACCTTCGGCACCTGAGCCCCGGGGCCCGCGCCGACGTGATCCACGGGGTCCAGGCCGTGTTCCTCACCGCGGCGCCGATCGCCGCGATCGCGCTGATCGTCGTGCTCCTGCTCAGAGAAGCGCCGCTACGGGGACCGGCACGAGTACCTGCCGGCGCAGGCGCGCCGGCCGGCGGACACTGATCGACGACGTCAGGAAGATCGACTCGGCGCTCGCGAGGCGCTCCAACTCGATTGGCGCCTCGCGGGCGCCGGGCTCGCTCGCCAGTAGCGTGGCGCGCACCGTCCCTGGCAGGATCCGGCCGTCGGCCGGAGGCGTGAGCAGATCGTCGCCCTCGACGATCCAGACGTTCGCGTACGCGGCCTCGAGCACCAGGCCGTCGGTGTCGACGAGCAGTGGCACCGTGCCGGGGCTGAGCGCGGCGAGCGCATCGAGCAGACGGCGATCGCGCCACTTGTGGGCGCCGAGGCCTCCGGGCAGGGCGTACGGCTCGAGCACCGCCGCCTCCAACCGAGGTGGCCCGGCAGGCGACAAGGTGATTCGCACGCGGACATCAGCGTCGACGTCGACGTCGATCCGCAGCCGCGCCCGGCCGTCGGCGCTGGCCGCTTCGGCCGCGGCCGCCTGCACGCCGGCGGCGAGCGTGCGAGGGAGCGTCGCGCCGTACACCTCGCTCACGGAGGCGGCGAGCCGCCGCAGATGCAGTTCGGGCGCGACCGGCCGGCCGTTCTGCACCAGCATCGTGTCGAACACGCCCGCCGAATGATCTGGGCGCCATCCGTAGAGCAGCGCGCGCTCGACCGCCCGCCCGGGATGAACGCACAGCTCGGGTGGGGTCGGCGGCCGCTCGCGCGGCCGGGCCAGCGATCCGCCGATCGCCGCGACCGGCCCGGCCGCCTTCGTGAGCGCCTCCGACAGCTCCTGCTCGGGGTCGGAATCGGCGACGATCGCGCCGCCGGCGCCGATCCAGATCGCGTCTCCGGCGGTCTCGAACGTCCGGATCACGACGCTCGTATCGAGCCCGGCGATCGGGCTCGCGATCCCGATCGCGCCCGTGTAGACCTCGCGGCGCGTCGCCTCGAGGGTGGCGATCACCTTCATCGCCTGGACCTTCGGCGCCCCGGTCACCGAGCCGGGAGGGAACGTAGCCCGCAGCAGTTCGCCGTCGCGCACGCCGTCGCGGAGCCGGCCGCTCACCGTCGAGACCAGGTGCCACACGCCGGCGTGTCCCTCGATCCGGGGCTTCTGCGCCTGCACCGACCCGTACGCGCAGACCCGGCCGATGTCGTTGCGCATCAGGTCGACGATCATCACGTGCTCGGCGGCGTCCTTGGTCGAGGCGAGCAGCTCCTCGCGCGCGGCCGAGTCCGCGTCGGCGAAGCCGGTCCGCGGGCGCGTCCCCTTGATCGGCTCGGTCCAGACGTCTCGCCCGGATCGCCGCAGGAACCGCTCGGGCGACAGGCTCACGACCCCGCCGACGAACGCGCCGAGGCGCGGCTGAGCCCGCGGCAGGGCGCGCGCGAACAGATCGAGCGGGTCTCCGTCGTACCGCGCCTGAAGGCGCACGCACAGGTTCGCCTGGTACAGCTCGCCGGCCTCGATCCGGCGCCGGGAATCGGCCACCGCGTCGACGTGCCCGGCCCCGCCGTTGGCGGCGAGCACGAACGGCGTCGGCGCGCGATCCGGCGACTCGCCGAGGCGCGCCGGCGGGCCCATGAGGCGATCCCTCCAGACGCGCAAGCGCTTGTCCAAGAACGAAGATCGCTCGGCGGACCGCAGCCCCTCGAACCACCAACGCTCACCGTCGTAGAGCACGACGTGGTCGTAGAACGCGAGCGAGAACGCCGGGCACGGGACCGGCGCCGGCGGGCTCGGGGGCAGCTGCTCGACGCGCGCGCCAAGTCCGTAGCCGAGCCACCCGACCCACCCGCCTCCGACGATCGCTTCCCCGCCAGCGACCTCGGGTTGGTCATCCAGAAGCGCGAACGGGTCTTCGCGGGAACCGGCGACGCGCGCCGGATGTGACCCGAGCATCGTGAGGCCCCCGAACCACTCGCCGACCAGCGCGAACGGCCGGTCCTCGCCGCGCAGCCACGCGACCGCCTCCTCCGGACGTAACCCCGACTCGAGCAGAACCCGGAACGGCCTCACGAGCGATCAGCCCTCCGCGAACCGAGACTCGAGCTCGCGGATCTCGGGCAGCCCGATGAAGTCGAGGAACTCGCCGAACCCGGGGAGCGACGGCAGCAGTTCGAGTGGGGTGCCGTCCGCCTTGACCCGCGCGAGTGCCGACCGGATCGCTCCGGTCGCCGCGAGCAGAACCGTCAGCGGGAAGATCACCAGCTTGAAGCCCAAATCGCGCAGGAACGCATGGCTGACCGGCGGCGTCTTGCCGCCCTCGGCGTAATTGAACAGCAGCGGCACGTCGGGGAACGCGCGCGCCACCGCTTCGATCTCCGCCTCGGACTGCGGCGCCTCGACGAACAGCGCGTCCGCTCCCGCCTCGCGATACGCCTGGGCACGCGAAAGCGCCGCATCGAGACCCTCGACGGCGCGCGCGTCGGTCCGGGCGATGATCAGGAAGTCGGGCGAGCGCCGCGCGGCCACGGCGGCCGCGACCTTGGCCGCCATCTCGCCGGCGGGCACGACCACCTTGCCCTCCAGGTGGCCGCACCTCTTCGGCATCACCTGATCCTCGAGGTGGATCGCGCTGACCCCGGCGGCCTCGTACTCACGCACGGTCCGGATCACGTTGATCGAGTTGCCGTAGCCGGTGTCGGCGTCGGCGATCACCGGGATGTCGACCGCCTCCGCGATCCGGTGGGCGTTGTCGACCATCTCGGTTAAAGACACCAGTCCGATGTCGGGGCGTCCCAGCTGCGACGCCGCGGTCCCGAAACCGGTCATGTACGCGGCCGGGAACCCGGCCTCCTCGATCAGCCGCGCCCCCAGCGCGTCGTAGCAGCCCGGCGCCAGCACCATCTCGCCGGCCTCGAAGCACTCGCGCAGACCACGGCTCACGCGTGCATCGGACCTCAGAAGACGCGCCATCGAAAAGCTTCAGTCTCCGGTCGGCTGCACCCCGGCCGCCTCGACCATCAGGATCGCGGTCCGGACGGGTGCGCGGGTCCGGTGCTCGACCTGCTTGGGCACCGTGTACCCCTGATGGGGTTCGAGCACGACCGTGTCGCGGCCCTCGATGTCGATCAGCAGCTGCCCTTCCAACACGAAGAAGAACTCGTCGGTGTGATCGTGGTGGTGCCAGTGGAAGTCGCCCTCTATCAAGCCGAACCGGACGACCGCGTCGTTGACCGTGGTCAGCGTCTGGTTGAACCACGGCTCGTGGGCCGCGATCTCGGCGGGCAGGTCGATCAGCGCGAGGCTGCCGTACTTGTCGTCGAGGTGGATGTCGTATGCGCTCATCGGTTCAGTAGCTCCTCCAACTCGGTCAGGTCGCTGTCGCTGGGCGCCCACCGCGCGGCGGCGACGTTCACGACCACCTGCTCGGGCTTGGTGGCGCCGGCGATCACCGTTGAGACGGGCGTTTCGGCCAGGAGCGCACCGATCGCGACGTCGATCATCGATATCCCACGGTCGGCTGCGAACCGCGCCAGCGCTTCGACGACGTCGAACTGCTCATCGGTCGCGACCTGCGCGCGGTCGGCCAGCCGCGTCCCGGCCGGCGCCGCCGCGCCGCGCCGGTACTTGCCGGTGAGCAGCCCCGACGCGAGCGGGAAGAACGGGACGAACCCGAGGCCGAGCCGCTCGCAAGTCGGCAGCACCTCGCGCTCGGGATCGCGGACGAGCAGGCTGTACTGGTTCTGGATCGACGTGAACCGGGCGAACCCACGCTCGCGCGCCACCGCGTCGGCTTCCTCGATCTGCTGCGCGCTGAAGTTCGAGGCGCCGATGGCGCGGACGGTGCCCGCACGCACGAGTCCATCAAGCGCCTCGAGCGTCTCGGCGATCGGGGTCACGCCGTCGGGCTGGTGGTACCAGTAGTAGTCGATCACTTCGGTGCGCAGCCGGCGTAGTGAAGCCTCCACCGCTTGGAGGATGTAGTCGCGGGAGCCGCGCGGACCGAGACCGTCGCCCATGTCCATCCCGAATTTGGTCGCGAGTACCACTCGGTCGCGGCGTCCCTGGAGCACCTCGCCGAGGAACTCCTCGCCGCGTCCGTGTGGACTCCCGTAGGTGTTGGAGGTGTCGAAGAACGTGATCCCCGCTTCGAGCGCGGCGTCCACGACCGCGCGCGTGCCCTCGAGGTCGACCCGCCGGCCAAAGTTGTTGCATCCGAGCCCGATGACCGACACCTCGGGCCCGTCATCACCGAGCAAACGTGTGGGGAGAGCGGCCACTTCAGAGGTCTATAGCAGACGGGCGCGCAGCGCTTTGCGGTCGAGCTTTCCGACTGCGGTGAGCGGCACCGAGTCGACGATGTGGATCTCACGCGGGTACTTGTAGCCGCCGATCCGCTCCCGTGCCCAGGCCACGAGCTCATCCGCCGATAAACCGTCGCCGGGCGCGCTCAGCGACACAAAAGCGACCACCTCCTCGCCGTGGCGCTCGTCGGGCCGCCCGACCACGCCGGCGGCGGCCACGCCCGGGTGCTCGAGTAGTGCGTCCTCGACGTCGCGCGGGTACACGTTGAACCCGCCGCGGATGATCAGGTCCTTCTTGCGATCGACGATGAACAGGTAGCCCTCATCGTCGAGGTAGCCGACGTCCCCGGTGTGGAGCCAGCCGTCGCGGAGCGCCTCCGCCGTCAGAATTGGATCCCGCCCACCCGCGTTCCAGTAGCCGCGCATCACCGCCGGCGAGCGGCAGCAGATCTCCCCGGCCTCGCCAGACGGGAGCTCGGCCCCGGAGTCGTCGACGATCCGCACCTCGACCCCGGGGATCGGCAGCCCCACCGAACCAGGCTTCTCGCGCCCGGCCGGATTGGTCGAGATCAGCGCCGCGGTCTCGGTCAGCCCGTAGCCCTGGCGGACCGTCACCGATGGGATCCGGCGCTCGATCTCCTCGGTCGCCTTGGGGGCGAGGGGAGCGGCCCCGCAGCCCAGATAGACGAGCGATGAGAGGTTGTGGCGTTCGAGCGGCTGCGCGAGCAGCAGGTGGATCATCGACGGGACCACGGCGCTCGTCTGCAGTTGGTGGCGCTCGATCAGCTCGAGGAACGCCGCCGGGTCGAACCAGCGGAGCAACACCGTTACCGGCCGCTCGGGCGAGTGCATCGCCGAGATCGTCACCAGGATCCCGTACGAGTGCGACAGCGGCAGCGTCATCAGCGATCTCGCGAGACCTGCGACGTAAGAAGCGCGTTGCACGGCCTGGCCCGAGAAGTACAGGTTGGCGTGCGACAGCATGACGCCCTTGGCTCGCCCCGTCGTGCCTCCGGTGTACAGCAGCGCGGCCAGGTCGTCGTCGTCGCGCGCGACTATCGGCAGGGGATCGCGCTGCTCGAGCGCGCTCAGCGCGATCACGTCCTCGTCCTTGCCCTCGCCGACGGCGTCGCCGTCTGTGGACACGACGAACCGCACCTCCGGCAGCCCCGCGACGGCCTCCCGGACCTTGTCGACGAACTCCGAAGTGGTGATCACGCCGCACGCGCCCGAGTCGACGATCACGTGGCGGAGGTCCTCGGCGGGGAGCAGGAACGTCGCCGGCGTGACCACGGCGCCCGCGCGCCACAGCGCCTGGTAGACGACACTCACCTCGGGGCGGTTGGCCATGCTGACCACCACGCGCTCACCCGGGGCGACGCCGAGCGACGCGAACCCGCCGGCGACCCGCGCGGCCCGCGAGAACAACTCGCCCGAGCGGTGCCAGCGATCCTCGAACAGCAGCGACTCGTAGTCGCCGCGCCGCTCAAACGCCGCCTCGGCCAGCCGGGCCAGGTTCTTATCGGTCGGCATCGCCGAACGCGTTCGCGGCTGCGCCGAGGATCGCCTCGGCGATCGCGTCGCCGGCGCTGCCGACCGGCAGGTAGCCCGGCACGAACGACACCGCGGCATCGAACTCGAACTCGATCTCGGTGTTGCCGTTCTCGCGCATGCGCCAGCTGATCTCGAGGCGATCCTGGTCGGTGGGGCCGGCGGGCAGCTTCGTGAACTGCACGGCTCCGGGACGCTCGGCCTCGATCGCCATCACGAGCTCGAAGTCGGTGCCGAACGGGCTCTGGGGAACGTGGAGCTCGACTCGCGCCAGCGACGGGAAGCCGTTGCGCTTGCGTTTGAGCACCTCGACCGCACGGATCAGCTCGAACCAGCCCGGGTAGCGATCGATCGAGGCGAGCAGCGCGAAGCATTCGTCCATCGGCAGCTCGATCTCGGCGATCGCGCTTCCCTGCAGCTCCTTCACCGTCGCCTCAAGGAATCAGCAGCAGCTTGCCGGTCGTCCTGCGCGCCTCGAGGTCCTCGTGCGCCTGGCGCGCCTGATCGAGCGGATAACGGGCGCCGATGCGAACGTCAAGCGCGCCGGACTCGATCAGCTCGAACAGCTCGGCGGCGCGGCCGCGCAGAAGCTCGGGGGTGCGCGTGTACGTCTGGAGCGTCGGTCGCTGCACGTACAGCGAGCCGGCCGGCGCGAGCGCGGACAGCGCCAGCGGATCGGGCTGGCCGCTGGCGGCGCCGTACAGGATCATCCGCCCGGTCGGCGCGAGCGCCCTGAGGCCCTCCAGGAACGTTGCCTTGCCGACGCCGTCGTACACGGCTTTGACGCCCTCGCCGCCCGTGATCTCCCGCACGCGCTCGGCGAATCCGTCATAGCCGATCACCTCGTCGGCGCCGGCGCGGCGCGCCAGCTGTGCCTTCTCGTCAGTCGAGGTCGTCGCGATCACGCGACCGTCGCGCAATTTTGCGAGCTGGGTCAGGAGCAGTCCCACGCCCCCCGCGGCCGCGTGAACGAGCACCCAGTCGCCCTCGGCGACCGGATAGGAGTCGGCGGCGAGGTAATGGGCGGTCATGCCCTGGAGGATCGCCGCCGCCGCGTCCTCGGCTGAAACGTCGTCGGGGATCGACACGAGCTTGTCGCGCGGCGCGACGATCTGCTCGGCGTAGCTGCCGTCGACGTGCGCCCAGGCGACGCGCTCGCCCGTGCCGGCGATCATGCCGGCGCCCTCCACGCCGATGACCGCCGGCGGCGACGAGCCGTAACCGCCGCCGTTGCGCTCGTACACGTCGCGGTAGTTGACGCCGATCGCGTCGACGTTGACGAGCACCTCGCCGTCGCCCGGGGTGGGCTGCGGCCGCTCGTGGAGCTCGAGAACCTCCGGGCCTCCGTTCCGCTCGAACACAATCGCGCGCATCGCGGCGCCGAACGCTACCGAAGTGAAGGCTCGGGGACGCTCCTTGGGTCCGGCAATCCCCCGAAGGCCCTCGTCAACCCGTCGACGAGGAGCAGCAGGGCGAGCCCCAGCACGAGCCCGCCGGCGATGTACCACGGCCAGGGACCCATCAGGCTCAGCAGCGAGTTGTGCGCGGGCTTGCTCGCCAGGTACATGTAGTTGCCGCCGGTGACCACGTCGGCGGTACCGGCGATCGCCGTCCATCCGATCGTGATCCAGAACACGCGCCAGACCGCGCCGCGTCGCGGGTACAGACGGCATCCGAAGACCAGGAAGCTCGCCGCCACGATCGCGCCGACGTGGTAGATGAAGTACGTGAAGTAGAAGACGCTCGGGAAGTTCTGGGCGAGGTCGGGGGTGAGCACCGCCTGAAGCGAGGCGGTGTAGGACCAGAAGTACGTGAGCTCGACGAGCATCTGCCGGCGGGTCAGCAGCGCCGCGATCGACACGGCCGAGACCGCGTCCGTGAGCTGGAGGGGGAGCGTGTACCGGACCGACCACGTGCCGAGGATCACGTCGGCGACGTACTCGCCGATCCAGCCCGCGAAGATCAGCGCCGCCAGGGCGATCGAGAACCACCGCATCCACCGGCCGGGGTGCCGGCGCGCCCCCCAGACGCTGGCGGCGACGCCCACGACCAGCGTCAACAACGCCGCGAGGTGCGGATCGGAGAACTGTTTCACGCGACGATGCCCCGGACCGGTTGACTGGGGATGCTCGCAGACCGCGCGGCCGCGCCGCGCGGCCTTCACCGACGCCTAACCGTCAGCGTTCTGGATCGCCCGCCACACCGTCTCGCCGTTGACCGGCATGTCGATGTGGCGCACGCCGTAGGGCGACAGCGCGTCGATCACGGCGTTGTGGACCGCGGGCGTCGCCCCGATCGTGCCCGACTCGCCGATTCCCTTCACCCCAAGCGGATTGATCGGCGTCGGGGTCTCCATCGCGACCACCTCGATCGACGGCAGTTCGGTGGCGGCGGGGATCCCGTACGTGACCAGGTTGGCGTTCTGCGGGTTGCCCTCGGTGTCGTAGGTCAGCTCCTCGTAGAGGGCCTGGGCGATGCCGGCGACGACCCCGCCATGGACCTGTCCCTCGGCGACCATCGGGTTGATGATCCGGCCGGCGTCGTCGACCGCGACCATTCGCCGCAGCTCGACCGAGCCCGTCTCGGTGTCGACCTCGACCACCGCCACGTGCGCGCCGAACGGGAACGTCGGCTGCGCCGCCTGGAAGTCGACCTCGGCGCTCAGCTCGCCGAGCCGGCCCGCGGAGTCGAGCTTCGAGGCGAGGTCTCCCCAGCTGAGCGCGGGCGCAGGCGCGCCGGTCACGTGGAACAGGCCCCGGTCGACGTCGAGCACCATGTCCTCGGGCGCGGCCTCCAGCTCAGCGGCCGCGAGGCGTTTGCCGATCTCGACCACCTCCTCGGACGCCTGGCCGGCGGCCACGCCGCCGATCTGCGTGGACTTCGATCCGTACGTGCCGGTGCCGCGGGGGACGATGTCGGTGTCTCCCTTGCTCACGGTGATCTTCTCGATCGGGATCCCGAGCCGCTCTGACGCGATCTGCGCGAACGTGGTCTCGTGGCCCTGGCCCTGTGAGAACGAGCCCGTACGCACGATCGCCTCGCCGGTCGGGGTGATCGAGACCCCACCGAACTCGCTCTCGGAGATCCCGTTGGTCACCTCGACGTACGCGCTCAGGCCGATGCCGAGCTGGCGCGAGCCGCCGTTCGCGCGCCGGTCGGCCTGCTCGCGGCGCAGGCTCTCGTAGTCCGCGGCCTCGAGCGCCAGGTCGAGCGCGCCATCGTAATCCCCGATGTCGTAGTTGGCCCCCGACGGGGTCGTGTACGGGAACGCGTCGTTGGGGATGAAGTTCCGCCTGCGGACTTCGGCGGGGTCGAGCGACAGCTCGGCGGCGAGCAGGTCCATCGCGCGCTCGAGCATCTGCGTCGCCTCCGGACGTCCCGCGCCCCGCACCGGTCCGATCGGGGTTGTGTTGGTCACGACCGCCTTGACGTCGATCTCGACCTTCGGGATCTCGTACACGCCGCAGGCCATCATCGCGGTCAGGTTCGGGAGGAACGCGCCGATGCCGGGATAGGCGCCGGCGTCCGCGACGATGTTCAGCCGGAGCGCATCGATCTTGCCCTCGCGGCTCGCGCCGAGCTCGAAGTCCATGTGCGACGCCCGGCCGTGGTGCATCGCGACCATGTTCTCGCTGCGGGTCTCGGTCCAGCGGATCGGCTTGCCGGTGGCGCGGGCGGCCCAGCCGACGAGCACGTCCTCGACGGCGATTCCCTTGGCGCCGAAGCCGCCGCCGACGTCGGGCGCGACCACGCGCACGTTCTCGGGCTCGAGGCCGAGGAGCATGCCCAGGACCATCTTGTCCTGGTGGGGCGTCTGCGAGCTGATCCACAGCGTCAGGCGTTCGTCGTCGCCCCATTGCGCCGCGCTCGAGCGCGGCTCGATCGGGCACGCGGCCAGCCGCTGGCTGACGACCTTGCCCTTGACGACGACCTCAGAGGAGGCGAACAGGTCCGGGTCGGGGCTCTGAGGCGGAACGTGGATGCACACGTTCGTGCCGACGCCCGAGTAGATCACTGTCTCGTCGCGCACCGCCTCCTCGGGGTCGGTGACCGACTCGAGCGGCTCGTAGTCGACGTCGACAAGCTCGGCGGCGTCGACGCTCGCCTCACGGCTCTCGGCGAGTACGACCGCCACGATGTCGCCCACGAACCGCGCCGTGTCGGAGGCCAGCAGCGGCCGGAACATCTGGGGGTCGACCGGGATGAACGGTGGCGGGGCGCTGACGATCGGGCCGGTATCGGCGGCGAGGAACACCTGCGCCCCGGCCTCCTGTGCGGCCGACGCGTCGATCCCGTTGATCTTGGCGTGCGCCATGTACGAGCGAACGAACGTCAGATGCAGCGCGCCCGGCAGCGACATGTCGTCGACGTAGTGGCCCTCGCCTCTGAGGAAGCGAGGATCCTCCCGGCGGCGAATCCGTTGTCCGACGACGTTGGCCAAGGCGCGGAGAAGCTTTGCATACCCGCGACCCCGGCGCGCGAGCGGGTCCCGCGGAAGGTTCAGGCGGCGCTTAGGCGTCGCTTAGGCGGCGCCGGCGATCGTCAGCGACCCGAGGTCGTCCAGCTCGGCCGGGGGATCTCCGGGCAGCAGCCAGTCGGTGCCGGTCCATACCACGGCCGAGCGCGATGCGAGCTCGCCGAGCGCCTTCGTGACGGTTGGCCGGCGCGCCGCGACCAGGTCCGAGAGCATCGCGTGGGTCAGATGCAGCCGCACGTGGACGCCGTCCTGGTGAACGGTCCCCCAGCGGTCGGCAAGCTCCCAGAACAGCATGTGCAGACGCAGGTCGATCCGGGGCTGCTGGACGATCGCCATGTTGGTGGCGATGTGGCGCGAGCGTCGGAGCGCACGCGTGACCAGCGCCGAGACGACCTCCGGGTACCGGGTGGCGCGCCGGGAGAACTCGCTGTCGAGGATCGCGATGCGGCTCGCGCGAAGCACGCGCCACCGTCCGGTCCGCGGCAGTGACGTGCCCATATCCGAGCCGTGGAACGGGTTCATCAGGTCGCCGTCCCCGAGCAGCTCCGCGCCGAACCGTCCTGCGACGCCGACCCGCCTGGCGATCAGCCCGTCGAGGATCAGAAGCCCGATCCCGTAGCTCATGTCGGCGGCCTCCTCGGGCGGCGACCAGGCGCCGACGGGGCAGTCCCAGGTTCCCGCCACGCACTCCTGGATCGCGGCGTTGAGCCGTTCGCCGGTGAGGCCGTCGGTGAGCTCGGGGTCGTCCGCGAGGATCCGAGTGATACTGCTCATCTTTACGCCGTCCAGTCTTGGTTGGTGCGCCGGCGCCCAGCGGGGCGTCCCGGCTCTCGGATCAGACAGCCGTGTCGAGCGGGCGCGAATAGGCGGCCAGCACCCGCGCGGACACTCGCTGGTCGCGGGCGGAGATCGCGAGCAACTCGTCGACCAGGGCCATCGCCGCGGCGTGGGTCCGGTCCGTGTGCTTGCGGATCGAGTGCACCGCGTAACTGCCGATCGCGTCGATCGGGGGCCGGCGAAGGCGCCCGATCGTCCGCAGCGGCCGCACGAGGAACCACGTCCGCCGGCTCCGCTGCATCTCCTCGGCCCATTCCGCCAACCGGGCGGCTCGCGCCTGCTGCGTGCTTGCGTTCGCGCGGCTGCCCACGACTTTGGACGCGTAGTCGTACAGCGACTGGCGGCGGCCCGAGTCGACGGAGTCGTTATACGAGCGCAGGAACGACCCGATGACGGGACATACGGACGCCGGATGGTCGGTGAACGGCTCACCGGCGAGCATCGAGGCAAGCTCCATCACGCACGCGCCGTCCTCGGGATCGGTGTGCTTGCCCTTGCTGAGCCGGATCGTCTGGTAACTGACGGGGGACATCTGCCTTCCTTCTGTGCGCTCTAACGAACCTGGTGTGCGTTGAATTACCCGCGAGCACGCGAATTCACGCATGGCAACCGCCTTAAGCGCTCAGGCCGCGGCGGGCTTCGCGAAGCCCGCGTTCAGCAGCTGCACGGCTTGGTCGTACCAGTTGCCCGAGTGGAGCAGGACGACGCCGAGCCACCGCCGTCCCCGACGCGCGGTCGCAACGAGGCACTCCCCGGCGGGGTCGGTGAACCCCGTCTTGACCCCGTCGGCGCCCGGATATTGGAGCGCGAGCAGCGGATTGTTGTTGTAAAGGAACAGCTTTCGGCCCTTGATCGGGAACGGCACGACCGCGCTGCGCGAGCCGACGATCGGGGCCAGCACCGGCTGCTCGAGCACCCTGTGCGCGACCAGCGCGAGATCCGACGCGCACGAGTGGTTGCCCTGATCGACGATCCCCGACACGGTCGTGTAGTGGGTGCAGCTCAGCCCCATCGCGTGCGCGCGTTGGTTCATCAGCTTTATGAAGTTCGTCTGAGTCCCGGCGACGTGGTCCGCGAGCGCGATCGCGGCGTCGTTTCCGGAGGGGAGCAATAGTCCGTAAAGCAGGGCTATGAGCGGCACGTGCTTGCCCTTGGGCAGGAGACCGACGCCGGAGCCCGTGTAGTCGAGCGCGTCCTGGGTAATCAGGACCTTGGCGCTCGGGCGGGCATGGGCGACGACGACGAGTGCGGTCATCATCTTCGTGAGGCTCGCGATCGGCACGACCTGCGTCGGGTTTCGCTCCCACAGCACCCGCCCGGAGTTCACGTCGAACAGGATCCCGCTCTTCAGGGGGAGCTTGAGCTTGACCGCCACACGCTGGCCGGGCGGGGCGAGCGCGATCCCATAGCTGCCGCGGACCGGCGTCGCCGGTCGAGCTGCCCGGTGCGGGGCGAGTGCCCGGATCCGGCCCGTCGCGGCCGTCGGCACCGGCCCTGCGGCGGTCGCGACCAACACGACGAGCAGCAGGCCGCTCGTGAGCGCGATCAGCCCGATCGCCAGCGCCACGCGCTGCAGCGCCGAGCCCTGCTCACCGGATCTCCGGCGCGCGGACCCCGGCCGGTGGCGTCGGGACCTCCGGCGGGTTCGCCCTCCTGAGAGAACGCTCATCGTCGTGGAGAATGAAGCAAAGCCCCGACGATTCCGATCGTGAACACCACGACGATGATGATCGCGAGGACGGCGACGGGCGTTACGCCGTGCGTGTGGATGTCCCTGACCGTGAGCGCGCCCAGGGCCGCGTCGAATAGCAGGGCGATCGTGAGGACGAGCAGCCGCAAACGATCAGTACGCCGGCGAGGGAGGCCTGATCTGGCGACGGCGGGTCGCGAGCAGCTTGATCGTCAGGAGGCCGAACACGAACCCGCCGACGTGGGCGAAGTAGGCGACGCCACCGCTCGACCCGGTCGCGGTCGTGAGCCCGGCGGCGGCGAACACCGCTTGCTCGGCGAACCAGATGCCGAGCATCACCACGGCCGGCAACTCGATCACGGTGAAGAAGAAGATGATGATCACGAGCGTGAGCACGCGGGCTTTTGGATACAGAATGATGTAGCCGCCGAGAACGGCGGCGATCGCGCCCGAGGCCCCGAGCGTGGGCGTGAGCGAGTTCGGGCTGATCGCGACCTGGAGCGCCAGCGCCGCGATTCCGCCGAGGATGTAGAAGAAGAAGTACTTGACCGGTCCCATCGCGTTCTCGATGTTGTTGCCGAAGATCCACAGGAAGATCATGTTGCCGGCGATGTGGATGATCGAGGCGTGCATGAACATCGCCGTGAATACGGTCTCCCAGGGGGGGAGCGCGCCCGGGAGCGTTCCCTTGACGCAACCGATCGCCTGGCCGGCCGCCGTCTGGACCACGCCGCACTGATCCCCGGGGTGGGTGAGCGCGTACGGGATCGCGCCGTACTTGACCTCCTGCGCCGGCGTCGGGCCGCTGATCAGCGAACCCCCGTGGCGGACGGCCAGGATGTACGCGATCACGTTCACGACGATCACCGCGAACGTCACGAACGGGAAGCGATCCGTCGGGATGTTGTCCTTCAGCGGGATCACAGGCGGCTTGAGGAGCTTAGGCCCCTCTGGAGTCGCGCTACGCCAGCTGAACCGGGGCGCCGACGCCGGCGAGCAGCCACGGCTGCCGGGAGTCGCCGTCGAGCGCGAACGTCCAATGCTCGGTGAACTTCGCCGGGCGGGACTTGCTGCCGGCGAGGATCGCGGTTGTGTCCCGATCCTCGATGTAGCGGCGGCCTTCGATCTCGACCTCGACCGTCATCGTCGGCGGCTGGGCGGCGGCGTCGAGCCCGGTGATCCTGATGTGGTTGACCTTTGGGCCTCGCACGACAAGCCGGGTGTGACCGCTCGGGTCGCCTGGGTAGAGGAGAGCTCTGACCGCTTGGCCGTGCGCGATCGACCGCAGCCGCGCGTCGTCGCCATCAACGGCCTCGGCCCAGGCGTTCACCGCCCGGCGGGCGGTCACCTCGAGCACGTCCGGCGCGAACCGGCCGTCGGCGAGGCTCAGGTCGAGCGCGGCGGCATGGGCGTCGCCCTTGAAGTCGAGGTCGGCCACCTCGGCGATCGCGGTATTTGCTGGGACCGCGTCTTGCACCGCGCCCTCGATCAGCGCCTCATCTTTCAGCGCCGTCTCGTCCGACCACTCGGTCGCGACGATCGCCTCGTCGATCGCGTGCATACCCTCGGCACCCTGCTCGATCGACACGAGCATCCAGCGTCCGCCCGTATGGCGGAGCGTCCAGAACTCTCTCAGGCGGACGGTCTCGGACAGGCGCCCAACATGTTTGATGTGGTTGCCGAGGCGATCCTCGACGTAGTCGCGGAGCTTGGCCTCGACCCGCACCGTGACGGTGTCCGTGGATTTGTCGCCCTTGTGGTTGAGGCCGACGTACTCGACGTTCGGCTCGCCGATCACCTGGACGCGGTTGCGCCACCCGCGTCGGTCGAGGTCGTCGAGCCGGCGCTCCCATTCCTTGAGCAGGTCGGGCGCGACCAGGCGGCCCAGTGCGGCGCGGTCGCCGCGGTCCCAGGCGGACTCGACCTGCTTGAACAGCGCGGTGGCGTTGGCCTTGACGGCGTCGGCCGCGAACGCGGCGTCGTCCTCGGCGGCCTCGGCCGCGGCTGCCTGCACGCGACGCTGGCGTTCGGCGACGCGCCGTTTCGCCTTCGGTCCGGAGCCCTTGCGGGCTGCCCAGGACTGCGAGGCGCCGGGCATGACCCGGGTGATGATCAGGTATGCGATGGCCAGCGCGATCAGCACGAGCGCGCCGAGTCCGTGGCCGAGCACGGCGATCCGGATCAGGATCTGGATCAGGATGAAGACACCGACGCCACCGCCACCACCCCGCCTTCACCGCCACCGCCACCGCCGCCTCCGAAGCCCGCAGAGCCGCCACCGGCGGAGGCGAGCGCCGCGGGGGCGAGGACCAGGGCGGCGAGCGCGATCGCCAGTCCGACGAGCAGGACGAGGCGCTTGCGCGTCATACCCCCGCCTCCGCTGCGAGCGGGCCGATGCCCGGCTCGCGCTGAGGGACGTGCTGATCGGCGTGGTAGCTGGAGCGCACGAGCGGGCCGGCGGCGACGTGCTCGAACCCGAGCGCGTATGCGGCTTGTTCAAGTTCCTCGAACTCGTCGGGGTGCCAATAACGGACGATCGGGAGGTGGTTCTCGGTCGGCCTCAGGTATTGCCCCACGGTCAGGACCTGGACGTGATTCTCGCGAAGGGTGCCGAGCGCGTCGATCATCTCGTCGAACGATTCTCCCAGGCCGACCATCAGGCCCGACTTGGTGGTTATTTGATCACCGCCGATTTCCTTCGCGTTGCGAAGCACCCGACACGATCTGTCGAACTTGGAGCCTCGGCGCGCCAGGGCGTAAAGACGGGGGACGACCTCGACGTTGTGGTTGAACACGTCGGGGCGTTCGGCGATCACCTTGGCGAGCGGCATCTCCTCGCCGCGGAAGTCCGGGGTCAGGACCTCTACGCGGCACCTCGGCGCCTGTCGCCTTATCTGCCGGATCACCCCGACGAACGCTGACGCGCCCAGGTCCGGGAGGTCGTCGCGGTCGACGCTCGTGATCACCGCGTGCCGCAGGCCCATTCTGGCCACGCTTCTCGCCACACGGGCGGGCTCGAGCGGGTCGTTCCACGTCGGCTTGCCGGTCTTGACGTTGCAGAACCCGCAGCGCCGTGTACAGGTGTCCCCGAGGATCATGAACGTGGCGGTGCCACGCTGCCAGCACTCGCCGATGTTCGGGCACGCGGCTTCCTGGCAGACCGTGTGGAGGTTCTCGGACTCGATCAGGCCCTTGAGCTGGCGGTACTTCGCGCTGCCGGGCGCCGGGACCTTGAACCACGAGGGCTTGCGCGCCCGGAGCGGGAGCACATCTGGGCCAAGAATGTCCAAGACGTTCTGGTTCCCACCAGGGTTTGCACGCGACCGCGTTGGCATACACGTGAGTTTAGGGGCTCCGTTGCGTGGGATTGGAACAGCGTGTCGCACACCCGTGACATGTTTTTCGCCACGGAGCACTACATCGGCAAGACGCCCACCGTGAACGAGAACGAGGAGGCGCTGCTCGCGATCACACGCGCGCTCGGCATCCCCGATCCGGACACCAACGCCTTCGTCATCCTCGACGACGGTGGCCCACCGATCAAGGCGGACTTCGTCTGGCGCGACCAGCGCGTCATCGTCGAGGCGGACAGCAAGAAATGGCATAACACGCGCCAGCGATTCGAACAGGACCGCGTGAGCGACCAGCGACTCACCGCGGCCGGGTGGACGATCATCCGGACCACCTGGAAGCAGATGACCGACCGGCCGCACGAACTGCGGCCGCTTCTCCTCAAGCTACTGGCACCCGGGTCTCGAGCCGCTCACGGCTGACCAGCCGTTGCCGGCGCCCAAGCGCCTCGGCCACCCGCCATTGAACCCGCCGGCGGAAGCACTTCATGCCTCCGGATGCCCGACCCGTCTCCGCAACCAGCGACGTCATCGCCACCCCGTCCAGCCCGCACGGCACGATCCAGCTGAACGGCTCGAGGTCGTTGTCGACGTTCACCGCGAATCCGTGCATCGAGACGGCGCGCGACAGGTGCACCCCGATCGACGCGATCTTGCGGTCGCCGACCCAGACGCCGGTGAACCGGTGCCCCTCGCGCGGCCGCGACCGGGCCGCGACGCCCTCGTCAGCGAGCGCCGTCACCAGCGCGTCCTCCAACAAACGCACGTACGCCACCACGTCGTCGACGCCCACGATCGGGTAGCCCACGAGCTGACCGGGACCGTGATACGTGACCTTCCCGCCGCGACCCGTCTCGACGATGTCGATCCCCCGCTGCAAATACCAGTCCTCACCGAACGGCAGCTCCCCCGCCACCGACCGGCGCCCGCGCGTGTACACCGGCGGGTGCTCGAGCGTCAGCAGCACGTCCGGTAGCTCACCGTCCTGACGCGCCTCCCGGATTCGCTCCTGCAACGACAGCGCCTCGCGGTACTCGACCACCCCCAGATGGCACACCCACATCTCAGGGGTCACGACACGCTCTCCAGATTGCGCTTGACCGTCGCCAGGAACTGGGCAGAGAGCGCGCCGTCGAGCGCGCGGTGATCCCAGCTCAGGCCGAGGATCGTCATCGGACGGATCGCGATCGAATCATCGCCATCGGCGTCCGTGACCACTACCGGACGCTTCACGACGGCCTCGAGATCGAGGATCGCGACCTGCGGCTGGTTGATGATCGGCGTGGCCATGATCGACCCGTACTGGCCGGGGTTGGTGATCGTGAACGTGCCGCCGTGGACGTCGTCCGGGGTCAGCTGGCGGGCCCGCGCCCGCTTCGCGATGTCCCGTACACGAGCGGCCAGCCCCTCGACCGACAGCTCTTGCGCGCGCGGGATGACCGGCACGATCAGCCCGTCGTCGCCGAGCGACACCGCGATCCCCAGATTCACATCCGTGTGCTGGGTGTAGCGATCGCCCTCGAGCCACGCGTTGATCGCCGGGTGCTCGCGGATCGCGTCGATGCACGCCCGCGAGACGAACGCGAGCGCGGTCACGCCGAGGCGCGCCCGGGCAGCCTCCACCCGGCTCATGTCGACCTCGATCCACGTCGTGCACGTCGCCGCGGTGTCCAGCGAGCGCTTCATGTGCTCGCCGATCTGCCGGCGCATTCGCGACAGCTCGCCACCGCCGACCGCAGGCGCAGCCGCCGGCGCCGGCGGCGCAACCGGGTCGGGCCGGTACGGGCTCTCGATATGGAGCGGCGGCTCCTCGACCGGGCCGGACTCCACGAAAGCCATGACGTCCTGCTTGCGCACGCGTCCGCCGCGGCCGGTCCCCGGGACCTGACTCAGGTCGATTCCATGCTCGGACGCGATCCGTTGGACGACGGGTGAGTACCGCCGATTGCCGTTCCGGACAGCCGGCCCGTGGGATGCTGATGATGATGAGGATTTTGGTTCGGTGACCGAGGGGCCGGCGTGACCGCCATCGAGCGGCTGGGACGGCTCAGGGGTCGATACGCCGGCCGTTCCGCCATCGAGCGGCTGCTCCGGCGAGCGACCGCCGCTAACGGCGATCCGCGCCATCACCGTCCCGACGTCGACGGTCTCGCCGATCGGCACGAGGATCTCGGTCACGACCCCGGACGCCGGCGACGGCACCTCGGTGTCGATCTTGTCGGTCGAGATCTCGCAGATCGTCGCCTCGGCCTCGATCCGGTCGCCCGGCTCGACGCGCCACGCGACGACCGTGCCCTCGGCGACCGAGACGCCCATCTGGGGCATCGTGACGTCGACCAGGGTCTCAGTAGGCGAGGAGCTCACGGCAAGCCTCCTTCACGCGATCGACGCCCGGCAATACGGCCGCTTCGAGCGGTGGCGAGAACGGGATCGGAACGTCGGGCGTCGCGACCCTGACGACGGGCCCGTCGAGCGACTCGAACCCGCGTTCCGCGATCAACGCTGCCACTTGCGCGCCTGCCGCGCAGGTCGCGTTGGCCTCGTCGATGATCACGACCTTCGAGCAGCGCTCGACCGAGTCGAGGATCGCCTCCTCGTCCAGCGGGACCAGCGACCGCAGGTCAAGCACCTCGACCGACGCCCCCTCGAGATCCTCGGTGGCCTCGAGAGCCACCGACACCATCGCGCCGTACGCGATCACGACGAGGTCGGATCCGGGCCGGGCGACGCGGGCGGTAAACGGCGTCTCAAACACGCCCGAGGGCACCTCGCCCTTGACCCGGCGATACAAGTGCTTGTGCTCCATGTAGCAGACCGGATTGGGGTCGTGGATCGCGGCGTGGAGCAATCCCTTCGCGTCCTCGGCCGTTGATGGCGCCACCACCTTGATCCCCGGCGAGTGCATGAACCACGCCTCCGGGTTCTGCGAGTGGAACGGACCGCCGGAGAAGCCGCCGCCGGATGGCAAGCGCACGGTAATCGGCACGGCCAACCCCTGGCGGTAGTGCATCTTGCCGGCGACGTTGACCAACTGGTCGAAGCCGCACGAGATGAAGTCCGAGAACTGCATCTCGCACACCGGGCGCATGCCGACGACGGCGGCGCCGACCGCGGTTCCGATGATCCCCGACTCGGCGAGCGGCGTGTCCATCACCCGGTCGGTCCCGAACTCCTCGACGAACCCGTCGGTGACCTTGAACGCGCCACCGAACACGCCGATGTCCTCGCCCATCAGCAGGACGCGGTCGTCCGCGCGCAACTCGTCGCGCAGGGCGGACGAAATGGCTTGCAGGTAAGTCAGCGTGGGCATCAGTGATCACCGCCCGTCGAGGCGAACCCACTCCACGGTGCCTGGCCGTCGCCGAGCGGCTCGGCCTCGCCCTCGCAGAAGACGCCGTCGACGGCGGTGGCCGGATCGGGCATCGGGCCCGCGAGCGCCTCCTCGGCAGCGGCGTCGATCTCCTCCTTGACCGACGCGCGCAGCGCGTCGATGTCGACCCCGAGTGCGCTCAACCTGGTCTCCTGGCGCTCGATCGGGTCGCGCTTGCGCCACTCCTCGACCTGCTCCTTGGGCACGTACTTCATGTCGTCGTGCGCGGCGTGGCCGTGCATCCGCATCGTGAGCGCCTCGATCAGCGTCGGGCCGTCGCCGTTCAAGGCGCGCTCCCGAGCCACGCGGGTGGCCTCGAACATCGCTTCGGCGTCGTTGCCGTCGACGGTGACCCCGACAAAGCCGTAGGCGGCGGCGCGCTCCACCGGGTCGACCGCGTACTGCTTGTCGACTGGAGTCGAGTACGCGTACTGGTTGTTCTCGAGCACGAACACGACCGGCAGCTTCTGTACCCCGGCCCAGTTCATCGCCTCGTGGAAGTCGCCGCGCGAGGTCGAGCCGTCGCCGAACCAGGTCAGCGCGCAGCGCTTCTCGCCGCGGAGCTTGAACGCCATCGCCATCCCGGTGGCGACCAGCATCATGTCGGGCAGCATCGAGACCATCCCGACGCAGCCGAGCTTGCGGTCGCCGAAGTGGACGTTGCCGTCGCGTCCGTGCGTGATGCCGGCCGCGCGGCCCATGTATTGCGACAGGATCCGAGCCGGCGTGACGCCGCGAATCAGGTGCGCCGCGAGGTCACGGTGCAGGATGCAGAGCCGGTCCTTCGGTCCCATCGCGAACGCCGCGCCGGCCGACACGGCCTCCTGTCCGTACCCGTCGTAGAACGAGCCCGGCACCCGCCCCTGGCGGTAGAGGCTCATCGCGCGCTCCTCGAGGCCGCGCATCAGCAGCATCGCGCGCAGCAGCCAGACCCGGTCCTCTGCCGTTAGGTGCTCAGTCGCCGCGTCGGTTCCGCCGTCCGCGACCTGCGCCATGTGAGTGGCCATCTCTGCGATTCCCTTTCTCTCCGTGGGCCGGACCGGGATCTCCGCTTCCTGACCCCGGTTCACCAGCCCTCCGGGATCTCCGGTTCGGGCGTCGTGGTCGGGCACAGTCGAGTTTATCGACGGATAGCCGCACGGCCGGCGGCGCGGACGTCGCCGCCTAGCCGTGGCCAGACCGTCGGCCGGCTTCCGGCGGCGGCGCGTACTCTTGCCAGATGGACGGCGCACGGCCCGCCTGGCTGTCGCGCGCGCGCGATCGCTATGTTCGCATGAGGTGGCGACGCACGGGCGCGTGGCTGTGGCCGACGTTCGTGGCGCTGACCGTGGTCGACGGAGTGGTGGGCCACACGCTCCCGCCCGCCGGCACAACCGAGACGCTCGTCGCGGCCACGCTCCTCGGGCTGGTCGTCAACGTGCTCCTGGTGATCCTGCTCTCGCGCCCGCTCGGCATGCTGCTGCGCCGGGTCCGGCCCGACATGCCGGGCGTGGTGGCGCGCGACTACGCCGGGACGGTGGTCGTCGTCGCGGTCACCGCGGTGCTCACGATCGCCGGCATCGCGCACCGACCGCAGATCCAGGCGCGCCAGCGCGACACCGACGACGCGATCGCCCGCGCCCAGGCCTGGATCGGGGACCGCGCCCCGGACACGTTCCGCCGCAACCTCCGGTTCGTCAGCCTGCTCGCGATCGTGCCCGGAACTATCTATCGGGCCTGCGTGCCAAGCGTCGACGGCACGCGCAGCTATTGCGTGATCGTCAACCGAGATCTCCCCTTCCAGAACAGCGTCACGTTCTCCGGGTACGAGCCGAACTCCGTCCTGGATGCAGGCGCTGGATAGCGACGCGACCAAGCGCGCCGTCCTGATCGCGAGCATCCTCGGTTCGGGGATCGTGTTCCTCGACCAGACGATCGTCAACGTCGCGCTGCCGTCGATCCGCGCGAGCCTCAACGGCAGCCTCGCCGAGCAGCAGTGGGTCGTCGAGGCGTACCTGCTGACGCTGTCCTCGCTCCTGTTGCTCGGTGGTTCCCTGGGGGATGTGCTCGGCCGCCGGCGCGTGTTCCAGGCCGGGTTGATCGGGTTCGGCGTGTGCTCGGTGGTGTGCGCGCTCGCGCAGAGCAGCGAGGTGCTGATCGTGGCGCGCGGGGTGCAGGGAGTTGCCGGCGCCCTGCTCGTGCCGAGCTCGCTGGCGCTGATCATCGACACGTTCAAGGAGGGCGAGCGGGCGGCCGCGATCGGGACGTGGACGGCGTGGACCGGGATCGCCACCGTGATCGGCCCGCTGGGCGGCGGGGCGCTCGTGCAGGCGGCGTCGTGGCGGTGGATCTTCTTGATCAACCCGATCTTCGTGGCGATCGCCGTGGTGATGGTGCGCCGGCTGCCGGCGGATCGCCGCGCGCCGGGCCGGGTCGACTGGGGCGGAGGCCTGCTGTGCGTGGCCGGCCTCGGCGGGACCGTGTTCGGGCTGATCGAGCACTCGGTCTACGGCTGGGGGGATCCGCGCGTGTTCGTTCCGCTGATCGCCGGAATCGGCCTGTTGATCACCTTCCTGTTGTGGGAGGCGCGGGTACCCGAGCCGATGATCCCGCTGCAACTGTTCGCGGTGCGCAACTTCGCGGTCGGGAATGCGACCACGCTGGCGATGTACGGCGGCCTCGGCGTGTCGACGTTCTTCCTCGTCGTGTTCCTCCAGCAAGTGGCCGGATACACGCCGCTCGAGGCCGGCTTGGCGCTACTCCCGATCACGCTCGTGATCTTCGCCCTGTCCAGACGGTTCGGCGCGCTGTCCGACCGCATCGGCCCGCGCCTGTTCATGTCCGGCGGACCGGTGCTCGCGGGTGTCGGCTTGCTGCTGTTGACCCGCCTCGACGCCCATCCCGACTACCTGACGACGATCCTGCCCGGCGTGCTCGTGTTCGCGCTCGGCCTCGCGGCCACGGTGGCGCCGCTGACAGCAGCCGTGCTGGGGTCCGTCGACCCCGGTCACTCCGGTCTTGCCAGCGGCGCCAACAACGCGGTCGCACGAATCGCGGGGCTGCTCGCGATCGCCGGCGTGGGCGCCGTCGTGTCGACCACGTTCGCGGCACGGTTCGATCACAACCTCGCGCACGACCCGCTCAGCCGGCAAACCCGGGCCGCGCTGCACCAAGCCCGCACGCGACCGCTCGTCACCACCACCTCCGGAGTGGCGACCGGCGACCGGCCGCGCGTCCACACGGCACTCGTCGACGCGTCCGTGCACGCGTTCCGGATCGGGATCGGGATCGCCGGCGTGCTCGTCGTGCTCGGCGGCGTGGTCTCGCTGGTCGGGATCGAGAACCCGCGCGCCCGAGCGCGGCGGCCGGCGGCCGCGTCCACGGGCCGGCGCGGGTAGCCTTGCCGGCGCCGTGGCGGATCCATTCGTAGCCATCGTGACCGGCGCGTCGAGCGGCATCGGCGAGGCGACCGCGCGCCGGCTGGCGCGCGAGCCGGGCGCGAAGCTAGTGCTTGTGGCGCGCCGGCGGGAACGGCTCGACGCGCTCGCTCACGAGCTCGGTGGCGCGACCGTCGTCGCCATCGACCTGACCGAGCCCGAGGCGCCGGCCGAGGTGCTGGCGGCGGTGGCGCGGGCGTACGGCGAACTGCATCTGCTGGTCAACAACGCCGGCGGCTCCTGGCGCGGCGGGTTCGCCGAGACCGGCTGGGAGAACGTCGAGCGGCACATGAAGCTCAACTTCGAGGCACCCGTCAGGTTGACCGAGGAACTGCTCCCGTTGCTCCGAGCGACCGCTGCCAAACACGCGCCCGCGGCGACCGCCGGCAAGCGCCCGCCGACGGCGATCGTCAACGTGTCGAGCACGTCCGGTCGCGTGGGCCGCCCGGGCGCGGGCGCCTACTCCGCGAGCAAGTTCGCGCTCGCCGGCTGGAGCGACTCGCTGGCGGCCGAGGAGAGCGCGCACGCCGTCCACGTCGGCCTCGTGCTCCCGGGGTTCATCGCCACCGAGGGGTTCCCGGCGACCGAGCTTCGCCGCCACCCGGTGTTGCGGTTGATTGTCTCGAAGCCCGACAAGGTCGCCGAGGCGATCGTCGAGTGCGGATTACGCGGCAAGGCGGAGCGGTACGTGCCCCGCTACTACTGGCTGGCGGCGGCGGCGCGTGTCCTCGTCCCCGGTCTGGTCCGGCGCGCGACGTCGAGCGGGACGTTCACAACCGCGACCGCCAAAGACGCGCGGCACTAAGCTACAGACGTGTAGCTAAGAAAACTCCAGGGAGTAATCACCCATGAACGCAAGTACCCGCCGGGTGGCAGTGCTCGGCGGCACCCGAATCCCATTCGCGCGGCAAAACGGGCCCTACGCGAGGGCCTCGAACCAGGACATGCTGACCGCCACGCTCGAAGCGCTGATCGGCAAGTTCTCGATCGAGGACGAGACGCTCGGCGAGGTCGCCGCCGGCGGCGTGCTCAAGCACAGCCGCGACTTCAACCTGACGCGCGAGGCCGTGCTCGGCACGCGCCTGAACCCGCACACGCCGGCGTACGACGTCCAGCAGGCTTGCGGCACCGGGCTCGAGGCCGCGATCCTCGTCGCGAACAAGATCGCGCTCGGGCAGGTCGACTCCGGCATCGCAGGCGGGTTCGACACGACCTCCGACGCGCCGATCGCGATCAACGAGGACCTGCGCCAGGTGCTGCTCCAAATCAACCGATCGGGGAGCAACGCGGCGCGGCTGAAGGCGCTCGCGAAGCTCCGCCCGCAGCAGATCGTCCCGCAGCTTCCGCGCAACGCCGAGCCCCGAACCGGGCTGTCGATGGGCGAGCACGCCGCGATCATGGCCAAGGAGTGGGGGATCTCGCGCGAGGAGCAGGACGAACTGACCGTCCGCAGCCACAGGAACCTCGCCGCCGCCTACGACACCGGCTTCCTCGACGATCTCGTCGTCCCGTTTCTCGGCCTCGAGCGCGACCAGAACCTCAGGCCCGACACGAGCGTTGAGAAGCTCGCGAAGTTGAAGCCGGTGTTCGGCGGGGAACAGGGAACCATGACCGCCGGCAACTCGACGCCGCTCAGCGACGGCGCGTCCGCCGTGCTGCTGTCCAGCGAAGACTGGGCGGCGGAGCGCGACATCCCGGTTCTGGCTTACCTGACGGACGCCCAGACCGCCGCCGTCGACCACGTACACGCGCGGGAGGGCCTGCTGATGGCGCCCACCTACGCCGTTCCGAAGCTGCTCGAGCGCAACAACCTGAGCCTGGGCGACTTCGACTTCTACGAGATCCACGAGGCGTTCGCCTCCCAGGTGCTGTGCACGCTGAAGGCGTGGGAGGACCCGGTCTACTGCCGCGAGCGGCTCGGGCTCGAGGGGCCACTCGGGTCGATCGATACCGCCAAGCTCAACACTCACGGCGGCTCGCTGGCGGCGGGGCATCCGTTCGGCGCCACCGGCGGGCGGATCGTCGCCAGCCTGGCGAAGACATTGAAGGAGAAAGGCGCTGGCCGGGGACTGATCTCGATCTGCGCGGCCGGCGGCCTCGGCGTCACCGCGATCATGGAGGCAACAGCATGAGCGACCGCTACCAGCAACTCGTGAACACGCCGATCGGCAAGATCGTCTCCAAGCAGATCGGCCTCCCGAACCCGGTCAAGCTCGAGCGCTATGAGCGCGGGCAGCCGGTTATCAACGGCGCCGTCCTGCTCGGGGCGGCGCCTGGCGGAAGGCTCGCCGGCGCCACCGCCAAGGTGCTCGCGGCGATCGACGCCGAGGTCCACACGCCGATGCAGGACGAGGTGCGGACGGCGGCCGCCGAGGTGCACCTCGAGGCGAAGGTGTGGGGCCCCGACGCGGCGCCCGAGGACCAGACGTTCAAGGCGCTCGTATTCGACGCCAGCGGGATCGCGGACAGTGCGCAGCTGCACGAGCTGTGGGCGTTCTTTCACCCGACGATCCGGCTGGTGCGAAGGTCGGGGCGCGTGATCGTGCTCGGGACGCCGCCCGAGGACTGCAAGCACCCGCACCAGGCGACCGCGCAGCGGGCGCTCGAGGGGTTCGTGCGCTCGGTCGGCAAGGAGGTGCGCAAGGGCGCGACGGCCCAGCTGGTCTACGTCGGGACGAAGGCCGAGCCGCAGATCGAGTCGACGCTCCGGTTCGTGCTCTCGCCGAAATCCGCGTACGTGTCGGGTCAGGTGATCCGCGTCGGCGCGACCGCCCTCAGCGCCGACGAGATCGACTGGGAGCTTCCGCTGAGCGGCAAGTTCGCGCTGGTCACGGGCGCGTCGCGAGGGATCGGCAAGGCGATCGCCAAGGTGCTCGCGCGCGACGGCGCGCACGTCATCGGCCTCGACGTGCCCGGACTGCAGCGCGAGCTCGAGGAGACGATCGGCGAGCTCGGCGGCTCGACGCTCGTGCTGGACATCACCGACGACGACGCACCGGCTCGGATCGCCACCCACCTGCTCGAGGATCACGGCGGGGTCGACGTCGTCGTACACAACGCCGGGGTTACTCGGGACAAGACGCTCGGGCGGATGGACGAGGATCGGTGGGACAAGGTGCTGTCGATCAACCTGGCCGCGCAGGAGCGCATCAACGACGAGCTGCTCGCACGCGAGGCGATCCGCGAGAACGGCCGGATCGTGTGCGTGTCGTCGATGGGCGGGATCGCCGGTAACGCCGGCCAGACCAACTACGCAGCGTCGAAGGCCGGCGTGATCGGGATGGTCGAGTCGATGGCGGCGCCGGTCGGCAAGAAGCGGTTGACGATCAACGCGGTGGCGCCCGGGTTCATCGAGACCCAGATGACGGCGGCGATGCCGATCGCTACGCGTGAGGCGGGGCGGCGGATGAACAGCCTCGCCCAGGGCGGCCTGCCGGTCGACGTCGCCGAGACGATCGCCTGGCTCGCGAGTCCCGCCAGCGGCGGTGTCAACGGGAACGTCGTCAGGGTCTGTGGGCAGAGCCTCGTGGGGGCGTGATGGCCACGCGCGAGCTCCGCAGCTCGCCGTCGATGGCCGCGCTCTTCGCGCGCGCCGGCGCGGCGATGATCCCCGGAGCCTCGCAGCTGCCGTTCGTGGGCGGCGGCGGCCGCGACGTTCCCGAGCTGACGTTGCGGTTGACGGACGCCGAGATCGACGGCGCCCGCGTCGCCGATTACGACCAGGTGTGCGGGTTCGCGCTGCGGGACGTCCTCCCGCCCACGTACCCGCACATGCTCGCGTTTCCGCTGCAGCTGTCGCTGATGACCGATCCGAGCTTTCCGTTCCGGGCGATCGGGCTTGTGCATATCGCCAACCGGATCACCCAGCACCGCCCGATCCGTCGCTCGGAGCGGTTGCAGATCGACGTGTGGGGGACGCCCGTCGAGGATCACCCGCGCGGGAAGCAGTTCTCGCTGCGTACCGAGGTACGCGTCGGCGACGAGCTCGTGTGGGAGGAGGTCTCGACGAACCTGAAGCGCGGGGGAGGGTCGGAGCCCGCCAACGCGCCGGGGAGCGAGCTTCCGCGGGCCGAGGACCTGCCCGCGACCGCGACGTGGACGCTGCCGGGCGACCTCGGCCGGCGCTACGCCTCGGTGTCGGGCGACTACAACCCGATTCACGTGCACCCGCTGAGCGCTCGCCTGTTCGGGTTTCCGTCGGCGATCGCGCACGGGATGTGGACCAAGGCGCGGTGCCTCGCGGCGCTCGAGCCGAGGCTGCCCGACGCGTTCACGGTCGACGTCGCGTTCAAGAAGCCGATCCTGCTGCCGGGGAAGGTCGAGTTCTGTGAGGCCGACGGACCCGGAGGAGAACCCGGGTTCGCCATACAGTTCGGCGTCCGCGACCCGCGCAAGGGCCGCTCCCATCTCGACGGCCTCGTCTACTCCGGCTGATTCAGTCGAACAGCCCCTGGCCGACGAACGTCCCCGGCGCGGCACCCGGAGGGCAGGCGAAGATCGCGCTTCCGATGTGCTCGGTGTGCTCGTTCAGCAGGTCGCTGAGCGCGAGCTGGTTCTGCATGGGAATGAACTGCGCGCGCGGATCGCGCTGGAAGCAGATGAACAGCTGCCCGCCCGCGATGGCGCCCTCGTAGATCCCGTCGCTGTACGAGCAGCCCCGGCGCAGGAGCCGCTGGCCGTGGTTGTAGGCGGGGCTGGCCAGGCGGATGTGCGCCAGTGGCGAGATCGCCAGTCGTCCGCTCACGATCTTGTGCAGGTCGATCGGATCGTGCTCGTGCTTCTCGCCGAGTGGCGCGCCCGACGGCTTGTGGCGACCGAAGGTCCGCTCCTGCTGCTCGAGGCTGATCGAGTCGGATCAGGTCGTGGATGGCGTGAAACGCCACCTGCGGATCGTCCGAGCACGCCTGCACCGCGATGTCCCCGTCGCAGATGCCGGGTTGGAGCGAGTCGCTGGCGAACGGGGGCAGGTCGACGAGCGGTGCCGGGCGTAGCGTCTCGAGCCCGCTGAAGCGTCCCGCCGCGAACACCGACGGCCCGAGCCCGAACGTGACGGTGAGACGCGAGGGGCCGAGGCCCAGCGCCTCGCCGGTATCGACCGGCGGGTCGACACCCGTGCTCACCGCGCCCACCGGGTTTCCCGACGTTAGCGCAGCGGCGCCGGCCGACAGCGCGGCCAGGAGCGCGCGGAGGTCGGTCGAGGAGTCGCTGACCACGTCGAGCGCGAGGAAGTGCACGTGCTCCTGGGTCGGTGTCGCGATCCCGGCCTGATGCGCACCGTAGAACGGCACGGCCTTGCCGTCGGGTGCACCGGCGCGGGCAGCCCCAGCGGCGCGCGCCGCGGGCGTTCCCGCGCGGAGCGTCGCTCCGACCCCGGCCGCTCCCGCCGCAGCCATGAACTGCCTTCGCGTCCCCCTTGCCTTCATCGGCCGAAGATCGTACTTGCGAGACAGCGCCCGGCCGCCGGGCACCTCACTCAGACGGAGGACTCCTCGGGCTCAGCCTCCGGGCCCCCCGGTCGATAACCGTGGGCAATGGCTTCCTCGGCGTGCCCTTCGGCGATCTCGCATCAGAACGTGCGCCTCGGACCGGGCCGCCATCCGCGCCCGGGCAAGATCGTCTGCGTGATGGAGCTCGCGTCGATGCTCGCCGGCGAGCGGTTCGGCGATCGCCCGCCGTCGGTCTGCCCCGTGATCGGGGCGATCCTCCGCGTCTATAACGACAACGTCGACGACGATCGGCGCCAGGACCTGTACCGGTCCGCCGCCGACGCGGTCGACACCCGGCGCGACTACGCGGTTCAGCGCCTCCGTGCCGACGCGGCGCTCGACTGGGCGGTCGCTCGCTACGAGCGCCGCGGCGGCAACCATTCTCTCGCCGCCCGATCCCGAGGGCCCGCGCGACGAGATCGCGTACTACGTCGTGGGCGCGCTCGCCGGCCGCCGCGGATCGCGCCGCGGTCGCTGGTCGGACGAGGAGCACGGCGCGATCATCGGACTGCTCGACGAGCTGATCGAACTCGACCGGCCGGCGGCGCTAGCCCTCGGTGCCGATACGTCGCTCATCGTCGACCTGCTCGAACATGCCGCGGAGTCGATCGAGCACGGCAGCGGCTACCACGAGTTCGTCCTCGGCGAAGGGCTCGAGTGCGGCGCGGAGGAGCGGCTCGAACCGGGCCCGGCGCCGTTCGACCAGCCCACGCCCGCTGTCAGTGAGCGAGGTGAGCACCACGCGCCGGTCGCGCTCAGAACGGTGGCGCTCGACGAAGCCGGCTGCGGCGAGCCCCTCCAGCATCTCGGTGACGCTCGCCGGACTGAGGTCGGCGGCTTCCGCGAGGTCGCGCACCGACAGCTGACTCTGGTCGCGAAGGCAGAACAGCAGGCTGTACTGCGCGTCGGTGAGCTCGCCCGGGCAGTGGGTCTCGCGACCGCGCATCCTTCGAAGCGCGGCCAGCGCACGCTTGAACGATCGCGCAACCTCCTCGGTGGCGTCGCCGTGCTCGCGCTCGCCTACCACGTCTCCAAGCGCCGATAGCGCCTCTCTGGCCGCTGCGGTCACGCCGCGATCGCCTCCGCCATCGTCTCGGCCGATGGCTCCGCAGTCGCTCCCTTGCGACGCCGCGCGGCGCGCTCGGCGCGCATCAGGATGATGCACGGAATGATCGCTGCCGCCGTCAGCCCGGCCGCCACCCAGAACGCCGTGCCGTAGGCGGCGGCGGCTCCGCTGAGGCCGTGGGCGCCGGCGAGGGCGCGCTGGAGCACGACCGCGAGGATGGCCGTGCCGATCGAGCCGCCCACGCGCTGGATCACGTTCAGCTGCGGGGTCGCACTTGAGAGCTCGGACCGTTCGAGCGCCGCGAATGCCGCCGCCATCGCGGGCAGGAAGCCAAAGCCGATCCCTATCCCGCGCACGAACATCGCCACGGACAACCCGAGGATCGACGAGTGGGCGCAGATCAGGCCGAATGGAATCGTCGCGACCGTGCAGAGGATCACGCCGAACAGCGCGAGGCCCGCCCCCGCCCCAGCGGTCGGTCAGCTTGCCGGCGATCGGCATTGCGAGCGCCGCGCCGAGACCCTGCGGCGCTGTCAGCAGGCCGGTGTCGACGACGCTCTCGAGGCGGACGTCCTGCCAGTACAGGGGCAGCAGGATCATTCCGCCGAACAGCGCGGCGCCGAGGCAGAACATCGCGAACGAGGCCGAGGAGAACGTCGCTTTGCGGTACAGGCGCATGTCGAGCAGCGGCTTTGGCACCCGCAGCGCGTGGAGGACGAACGCCGCGACCAGGACGGGTCCGACGATGCACGGGATGATGACCTTGAGCGAAGTGAAGCCGCCGGTCGCGCCGATCTCCGCGAGACCGTAGGTGAGCAGCGTAAGGCCCGTGGCCATCAGGAGCAGCCCGCGCGTATCGAGCTTCTCGACCTGGTCCGGCTTGATCCACGGCAGGTAGCGCAGTGCCGCGAACACGGCGATCGCACCAATCGGAACGTTCACGTAGAAGATCCAGCGCCAGCTCGCGTTCTGGATGATCAGACCGCCGATCGTCGGGCCGAGGATCGGCGCCAGCATCGCCGGTACCGCGACGACGCTCATGACTCTTCCCATCCGCTTGGGCCCGGCGGCCTCGGCCATCATCAGCTGGCCGATCGGCAGGATCATGCCGCCTCCCACGCCCTGGAGGACGCGGAACACGATCAGCTCGGTCGTCGAGGTCGCGAGCCCGCATAGCGCGGATCCCGTCGTGAACAGCACCAGCGAGACCAGGTAGACCTGCTTGGCACCGAAGCGCCGGGCTGCCCATCCGGTGACCGGGATCACCGCCGCAAGCGCCAGCAAGTATCCGGTCACGACCCACTGGATCTGGTCGATCGTCGAGTGCAGCTCGTGGCTCAGCGTGGCCAGCGCGACGTTGACGATCGTCGTGTCGAGGATCGACATGATCGACCCGACGATCACCACCGCGCTGATGCGCCAGACGTGCGCGCTGATCGGGTCGCCGGCCTCTTCGCCCGCGCTCACCGCGCCTGACTCCCGCGAAGATCCATCGGCTCCGAAACATTAGGCTCCGAATGATTCCCTGTCAAGGGCCCCAAACGCCAGCCGGACATGGGCGATTGCCGATGTCCGTCTATCGTCAGTGGTAATGCCGAGTTTTGCCGACCTTGGCCTCGAGCCGGACATCCTCGAGGCCGTTCACGATGTTGGGTACGAATCGCCGAGCCCGATTCAGGAGGAGGCGATTCCGCCGCTGCTCCAGGGCCACGACGTAATCGGTCAGGCTCAGACCGGGTCCGGCAAGACAGCGGCGTTCGGGCTGCCGATGCTCCAATACGTCAATCCGGGGGAGCAGGACGTCCAGGGCCTCGTACTCACGCCGACCCGCGAGCTGTGCATCCAGGTCACCCAGGCGCTCCGCGCGTACGGCCGGCGCAAGGGAGTCGACGTGGTGGCGGTGTTCGGCGGAGCGCCGATCCGCTCCCAGCAGGCGCAACTGAGGGCCGGCGGGCAGGTCGTCGTGGGCACGGTCGGACGGGTCAAGGACCTGATCTCGCGCCACTCGCTGATGCTGCACGGGTGCCGCTTCGTCGTGCTCGACGAGGCCGACGAGATGCTCGACCTCGGCTTTCTCGAGGACGTCGAGAAGATCCTGGCGCTCACCCCGTCGAGCCGTCAGACGGCGCTGTTCTCGGCGACGATGCCGCCCGAGATCCGGCGTCTGGCCGACCAGTACCTGTACGACCCGGTGACGGTCCGGGTGCAGACGGCGACGCTGACGGTCGAGACCGTCGAGCAGTTCGCGCTCGAGGTCAAAGCCCGCGACAAGGCGGACAAACTCGTCGAGGTTCTGAGCGCCGAGCGGCCGGAGCAGGCGCTCGTGTTCGTCCGCACCAAGATTCGGACCGAGCAGCTCTACCGAACGCTCCGCGACCGCGGGATGAACGTCAAGGCGCTTCACGGCGACATGACCCAGGGAGGCCGCGACGGCGTGATGATCTCGTTCAAGGACGGGCGCCTGCCGCTGCTGGTCGCGACCGACGTGGCCGCACGCGGGCTCGACATCTCGGGTGTCTCGCACGTGATCAACTACGACGTCCCGACCTCGCCCGACGTGTACGTCCACCGGATCGGCCGCACCGGACGCGTCGGTCGCAGCGGCCGCGCGATCACGTTCTTCGAGCCCCAGCAGCGCCGCGAGATCACGGCGATCGAGAAACACGCCGGCGTCACGCTCGCACCTTGGGTCGAGGATGCGCGCGTCGCGCCGACCCCGGTCAAGACCAAGCCGCGGCGCCACTCCAAGCCGCACGACTCCACCGACGGCGATGGCCGCCCGCGCAAGGTGATCGTTTCGATGGGACGGGCCGCCGGGCTCGAGCCGTCGGACATCATCCACGCGATCACCGCCGCCACGGGCCTCGACGGCGAGCACGTCCGCAACGTCCGCGTGCTCGAGCGGTACACGCTGCTCGACGTCCCCGAGCAGGACGTGGACCGCGTGGTCGATCGGGTCAGCGGCACCGAGCTGCTCGGTCAGCGCGTGGTGCTCGAGCCCGCGGCGACCTGACGCGGCCGCGTCAGATCTACGTCAGCTCCCGTGAAGGTGGGCGCGACTTCGGGTCGCGTCGGCGTGTTGCGATCAATAGGCGGCTGGTAAGCCGAGAACCTAACACGCGGAGGTACCGATTTTGCGGCTGAAATCACTCGTCAGACGGCGTCCGTCAGCGCCGATGGTCGTGTCGTTCGTGGCTCTGTTCGTTGCCCTCGGCGGCGCGAGTTACGCCGCCACGCAGCTGCCGGCAAATAGCGTGGGCACGGCACAGCTCCAGAACGGCAGCGTCGGCAACTGGAAGCTCAAGTCCAATGCGGTCGGCGCGCGCAAGATCATCAACGGCTCCGTCGGCGCCAAGCAGGTCAACTCGAGCCAGGTGCAGCTCCGGGTGGCGTCCTCGTGCTCGACCGGCGCGATCTCTGCCGTCGGGCTGTCCGGGAGCGTGACCTGCACGCCGACGGTCGGCAACGAGTACGGCTCGAACACGGCCGCCACCACGGTCGGGTCGAGCGCGACGCAGGTGGCCACGCAGTCGCTGGCCGCTGGGTCGTCGTACCTTGTGATGGCGTATCCGCACGTCGTGATCAGCGGCCTTTCCGGCCAGCACGTCGAGGTGGGCTGCACGCTGTCGGTGCCGGCAGGCTCGGGCACGCCGCCGCCGGCGAACCCGACGACCACGACCAAGAGCCTTGCGGTGGACCTCTCGAGCACGCACTTCAGCGCCGGGACGATCCCGCTCGTGCTGCCGGTGGCGTCGTCGACGAGCGTTCAGCCCGCGACCGTCAAGTGCACGCAGACGACTACGGGCACGCCGGCGACACCGCCGGCGCCGGTCGCGGTCGACACGACGCTCAGCGCGATCCAGACCGCCAGCAACAACTGACGAGCCTGCGGCGTCCGTCCCAAGGGATACGGCCGGCCTCGCGGGGGCGCGAGGCCGGCCGTCGGGGGTTGCCTGCCCGAGTAGCGTTCGCGTCGACAGCCGGCCGTCTCGGCCGGGACCGCAGATGTGGGAGGAAATGCGATGCGTCTACCGCGCCCCTCGGCGCCGCTCGCGGTGTCATTCCTGGCCCTGTTCGTCGCGCTCGGCGGAGTCAGCTGGGCGGCCATCCATCTACCGCCGAACAGCGTGGGCAGCGCCCAGCTCAAGAACTTCTCGGTGGGCAACGTCAAGCTCGGTCCGAACTCCGTCGGCCCGCGCAAGATCATCCCCGCCTCGGTCGGCGCCACGCAGGTCGACCCGACCCAGGTGCAGCTGCGGGTCACGAGTTCCTGTTCGATCGGCGCGATCCAGTCGCTGAGCCAGGCCGGGAATGTGACGTGCACGCCGGCGCTGCCCAACGAGTACGGGACCCAGCCCCAGACGGCGACGCTCACCGGAAGCCAGACGCAGATCGCGAGCGTCTCACTCCCCGGTACCCAGGCGGGCTCCTCCTACCTGGCGTTCGGGACCGTGCAGATCGCCGAGGTCGGGGGGACCGGTTCCCAGGCGGTCGACGTCTCCTGCTCGATGTCGGCACCCGGCGCGCCGGGCACCCAGGGCGACTTCGACTCGAACCTCGGCGGCGGCAATGCCACCGATGCAAAGGGGACGATCCCGCTCGTCGCCCCGGTCTCCGTCGCCGGTTCGCCGCAGACCCTGGCGATCAATTGCACGGACACCGTCACGCCGGCGAGTCCGGCGCCGAGCATCGGCATCACCGCGACGATCCACGCCGTCCAAACCGCCGTCGACGACGACAACTGACCGCGCCTACTAGGCTGCGGGCCATGTCAACAGCTCAGATGAACACAAGCCTTGGCGCGATCTCGATCGAACTGTTCGACGAGGACGCGCCCGAGACCGTCGCCAACTTCCGCAAGCTCGCGGGCGACGGCTTCTACGACGGGGTCATCTTCCACCGGATCATCCCGGACTTCATGATCCAGGGTGGGGATCCGGACGGAACCGGCATGGGCGGCCCCGGCTACACGTTCAAGGACGAGTTCAACGACCACAAGGTCGTGCGCGGCGCGCTGGCGATGGCCAACGCCGGCCCCAACACGAACGGCTCGCAGTTCTTCATCGTCACCACCCAGGCGGCGCCGTGGCTCGACGGCAAGCACACGGTGTTTGGCGAGGTCACCGAGGGGATGGACATCGTCGACGCGATCGAGGGCGTCAAGACCGGCGCGGGCGACCGTCCCGTCGACCCTCCGGTGATCACCTCGATCGATCTCGGCTGAGCCGCTAACCGGCGTAGTTGTTGAACACGCCGGTGCTGAACAGCGGCAGCCCGGGAGCGTCGGAATAGCCGAGGCGGTGGAGCCCGAACATGTTCTCGATCGTGCCCAGCAGCGAGAAGTGGTTGAAGTAGTCGACCACGTCGGTGCTGTTCGCCTTGACGTAGGGCGAGATCAGCAGTAGCCCGACCTGGCCGCCGCCGCCGGTCGGTGTGGTCTCGCCGCTACCCAGGGACACCGGCGTCGTGGTGGTCGTGCCGGTCGTCGTCGTGCCGGTCGTAGTCGTCGCCCCCGGGGTCGTGTCGGTCGTGGTCGTGTCCGTGGTGGTCGTCCCGCTCGACGTTCCGGTGGTCGTCCCAGGCACCGCGGGTCCCATCGCCCCGGCCGGTACCGCGGGCGTCCCCGCCGGTAAGTCGCGCAGGTTCGGATACGACGTGGGGCTCGAGCAGCATGCGCTCGGGTCGGCGTACTGCCCCGATTGCGGCGCCTGGTCGAATGTGACCGCGATCATCCCGCCATCTTTATACGCCGGCGATTTCTTGATCTGCGGCACCACCGTCTTCAGAAACTCGTTGGCACCGGTCAGCCCCGGCTTCGCGTTCGGCTTGCACGCCGCCTCGCTGCCGTCCGAGCACGGCGCCGGGATGATGTAGGCGAGCGTGGGCGTCGTGCTCGAGCTCTTCAGATCCGTCTTCAGCTGGCCGAGTCCGACCTCGTCCTTGTGGCAGGCGGATCCGCTGGTCAGCGAGGTGAAGTACAGGAACGGGTTGCGCCACGCGAGGTACGTGTCCTTGGCGGTCGCGTCCTGGGGTACCTTGCTGCCGATCTTCGGAACGCGGCAGGCGGACTTCGCGCTCGACGGGACTCCCTGGAGGTACGCCTTCCAGGTGTCACCCGCGTGAGTGAGCTCGCTGGCCAGCGTCTTTGTGGCGCCCGGGTAAGCGCATCCGTTCCCGACCACCTGCCCGCGGGGTCCCTTGGTCGCGTGCTTGAGGTGGGAGAACACCGGGCAGTCGGCCGCGTTCTGTGCGGTTGGCCCCTGGCCGCTGACGAGCGCGATCTCGTTCGCGAGCGGTGACCCGGCGACCGCGTAGTAATTCTGCGCGAGTTCTCCCTCGCGGCGGAGCGAACCGGCGACATAACCCGCGCTCGAGGCGGAGCCAAAGGACTGCGTGAAGCCGCGATCCGAGAGAACGATCATGAACACGTGCTTGACCGGCGGGAGGCCGTTCAGACCCGCTGACGTCGTATCCGTGCCGGTGGTCGACGTCGGCGATGTGGCCGGCGCCGCGGACACCGCCACGTCGTTCTGCGCGGCTGCCGCGCTGTTACCAGCGACGCCACCGCCACCGCCACCGCCGCCACCCCCACCGCCGCCACCACCGCCGCCCGATTGCGCGACCACCACCGTCTGCGCCGCCCGCGTGGCGGCCGGGTGATCCATGCCGACGACGATCAGCGGAGCGCTCGCGAGCGTCACCACGCTGGTCCCGCCGACGAGCGAGCCGACGATCACGCCGAACCCGAGCATCGCCATCACCGCGGCGGCGGCGGCGCGGGGTCCGGGCATCGCGAACCCGAATGCCGGCGCTCTCGGGCCGTCACCAGCGAACGAGTCGGCGAGCGGCGTTCCGGGAGGCAGGTCCGGTTCGGGCCCCTGCTCGTGAATCGCCCCGACGAGTCCTGCGATCTCCGGCGGCAACGGACCGCGGCGGGCGCCACATTGCACGCAGTAGCGCTGGTCGTGGGCTAGGGCCGCATCGCATTCGGCGCATCGGAGCATGCTCCGCGGTTCGCCAGCCGTATGGTCCGAGGTGCTCATCGCCGGTGTGCCAGTGTGGTGTCCGTAATCCGGTCAGTTGTGAACATCTTGAGGCCGAGCGTGACCCCTGAACTTTCGGGCGAGTCGGGTGAACTCGGTCACAGGTTGGTCACAATTGTGGCAGCGCCGCGCCTGATACTGGGTCCGAGCCGTGGGCCCGTGAGCACCCAAGAATGACGAGTACGGAGACGAATCGCTGGCGACCGATCTAGAGAGCGGCGACGGACGAGGAGCGGCCGGGGACACGCCGCGGGCGGACGCCCCGACGCGAGAACTCACGACCGTGCCGACCACCGGGTCAGAGGACCGATGCACGAACTGCGGCGCGCCGCTCGCGCACGATCAGCGCTACTGCGTGCAGTGCGGCGAGCGTCGCGGACAGTCGAGATTTCCGACGGCCCAGGCCCAGCCGACGGCCGTGGTCCAGACGCGCCGAAGCCGGTCCTCGCGGCCGCCGCGCGGCCAGCGCATGTCGTCCGGCACCACGCTCGTGGCCGGCGTGGGCGTGCTGCTGCTCGCAATCGGGCTGGGCGTGCTGATCGGGCGCATCGGGCACACGAACTCGAACCAGAAGGCCGCGAGCACTCCTGCCGTTCAGGTCGTGACCGTCAACGGCGGCAGCGGCGGCGCGACCACCAGCACCCCCACGACGACCACCAGGACCACTGCCAGCAGTACGCCAAAGGGCCTGAGCGGGAAGCTGAAGAAGGCGGCTGATCAGACGGCTCCGCCGTCGGCAGCGGTACAGCAGAAGGCCACTCAGGCCGCCGGGAAGGTTCTCGGTAACTCGAGCCACCTGGCGGCGCCGACTACCAGCCAGGGCGGAGCCTGTAGCGGCGGCGCTGGGTGTCAGAACCACAAGTTCACGGGCAACTTCTTCGGGAACTGAGCATGCGGCTACCTAAGCGCGGCACCGACCGGAACGCAGCTCCCACCGATAGCCCGGCGAGCGCTGGAGCGCCTCAGGGCGTGAGCCAGCCCCCGGTGGCGCCGCCCCCGGGTGCGGCAGGAGCGCCTCCGACCGAGAGCCAGGTCGTCGATCTCGAGCGCCGGCGCGACACGCTCAAGGCGCGGGTCGCCGAGATACAGTGGGACCTGGGCGGGCTCGTATATGAGATGGCGATCCGGGACCAGATCCACGTCGATGTGCTCGTCAAGCGCGCAGCCCTCCTCCAGGACGCCGACTCCGAGCTGTCTGAGATCGAGCGGATCCTGCGACTCGAGCACAGCGCCACCGCCGGCGTCTGCGCGTCGTGTGCAGCGCCGCACAGCACCGGCGCGTCGTACTGCTGGCAGTGCGGCCAGCCGATCCTGCAGCAGGTCTCGAGCGACTCGATCTTCCGCTGAGGCCGCGCCCGCCTCGTCGGCTGGGCGCGCTTCCTGTCAGCCGAACTTGCCCGCGACGTAGTCCCGCGTGCGGGGGTCGGCGGCGCCCCGGAAGATCGTGGCGGTGTCGTCGTACTCGATCAGCGTTCCGACCCGGGCCGGACCGGTGGTGTCGAGGCTGAAGAACGCCGTGCGGTCGGCGACGCGCGCCGCCTGTTGCATGTTGTGGGTGACGATCACGATCGTGAAGCGGTGCTTGAGGTTGTGCATCAGATCCTCGATTGACGCGGTCGCCACCGGATCGAGCGCCGATGCCGGCTCGTCGAGCAGCAACACGTCGGGCTCGATCGCGATCGCGCGCGCAATGCACAGCCGTTGCTGCTGTCCGCCCGACAGGCCGAGCGCGCTGTCGCGCAGGCGGTCCTTGACCTCGTCCCAGAGCGCGGCCTGCCGGAGGGCCTGCTCGACGCGGTCGTCGAGCTTGTCCTTCATCCCCAGGTTCCGGGCCGCCCACGCGATGTTGTCGTAGATCGACTTCGGGAACGGGTTGGGCTTCTGGAACACCATCCCGATTCGGCGCCGCACCTCGACCCGGTTGGCGCCGCTCCCGTACAGATCGTGACCGTGGTACAGCACATGGCCCTCGATCCGGAACCCAGGGATCGCATCGTTCATCCGGTTGAGACTCCGGATGAACGTCGACTTGCCGCACCCCGAAGGACCGATCACTGCGGTCACCTGGTTGCGGTAGATCTTCAGCGAGGCGCCGGCGAGCGCCCGGCTCTGGCCGTAGTACACGGTCATGTCGCGGATGTCGAACACCACCGCGTGGTCGTCGGGAGTTTCGCTGTTGTCCTTCGGGCGGATCGCCGGAAGGACCGGATCGGTGCGGAGTCGGACGCGCCCCGCCGGCATCTCGCCGCGAATGATCTGGGTCGTGGTTCGATCGTCCCAGTCGGTCATCCGGCCATCTTCGCACGGCTGCGCGCCAGCAACAGGCGAGCGCCGACGTTCGCGATCAGAATCAACACCATCAAGACGAACGCGGCGCCCCAGGCGCGGGTGACGGCCTCCGGTATCGGAAGGTCGAACGACGTGTAGATGAACATCGAGACGCTCGGGACCCCGTGGGAAAGGTTCAGCGCGGTCGAGTCCGGGTTGAACAGCGAGTTACAGATCAGGAGCGGCGCGGTCTCGCCCGCCGCGCGGGCGGTGGCGAGAATCGCGCCGGTCAGGATCCCGCCGACCGCGGCGGGCAGGATCACGCTCAGGACCGTCCTCCAGCGACTCACGCCGAGCGCATCCGCGGCCTCGCGGAGGCTGTTCGGTACCAGCAGCAAGACCTCCTGGCTCGACCTTGCCATCAGCGGCAGCATCACGATTGCCAGCGCGATCCCGCCGGCGAAGCCGGACTCCTTGTGCTGCGGAATCACGATCAGGCCGTACACGAACAGCCCGACGACGATCGTGGGGAGGCCCGCCATCACGTCGAGCGCGGTCTTGAGCAAGCTTGCGGTGCGTGACCGGGGGCCGGCGAACTCGGTCAGGTACAGCCCGGTCATGACTCCGAGCGGGAGCGCGATCAGAGCGCCGAAAGCGACGAGCTCGAGCGTGCCGAGAAGCGAGTTGAAGATCCCGCCGCTGACGAGACCCTGCGGGTTGCCGACGACGAAGCCGAAGCTCAACGCGGCGGCGCCGCGAGTGGCGACCCCCACGCACACGATCACGAGCACGACGATCGCGAACGCGGCCGCGGCGGTCGCCGTGACCTGCACGAGCCGGCTTACGGCTGCCCGACGGCGGAGGTTGCCCGACGGCGTCAGCGGCGCCATCGGGTCAAATGGCATGCCCTCGTACGGCGCTGTCTCGGACGCCGCGCTCATATGACCCGTTGGGTGACGTCGAACCGCCCGGCGATCGCGCGGGCGGCGAGGCTGGTGAGCATCCCGATGATCACCAGGAGGAGGCCGGCGTAGAACATCGCGGCCAGGTGCAGCGGGTCCACCGGCGCCGTGAACTGGTTGGCGATCAGAGACGCGAGTGTCGAGCCCGGTGCGAATAACGAAGGCTGGGTTCTGGTCACGCTGCCGATCACGAACGACACGGCGATCGCCTCGCCGAGCGCGCGGCCGAGCCCGAGCACGACCGCGGCGCTGACGCCCGACACCGTGGTCGGCAGGACGATCCCTCGGATGATCTCCCACTGCGTGGCCCCGAGCGCGGCCGCGCCGTCCTTGAGCTCGGTGGGCACGGTCAAGAACAGGTCGCGGCTGAGCGCCGAGATGATCGGCAGGATCATCACGGTCAGAACGAGACCGGCGGCGAAGAAGCTGATCCCGATCGGCGACGGGGTGCCGAACAGCGGGATGAATCCGAGCGCGCTGTGCAGACCCGGTTCGAGCTTGTCGACGAACGGGACGAGCACGACCAGGCCCCAGAACCCGTAGATGATGCTGGGAACGGCCGCGAGCATCTCCACCAGCGGGCCGACGACCGCCCGCACCCTCACCGGGGCCATCATGCTGAGGAACAGCCCGATCGCGATTCCGAGCGGCGTCGCCAGCACGATCGCCATCAGCGAAGTGACGGCCGTCCCGTAGATCAGCGCCCCGGCGCCCTCGATGTGGAACCCTGGCTTCCAGTCCGTGTGCCCGATGAAGCCCAAGCCGAACTTTGAGATTGCGGGCTGCGCGTTGACGACCAGCTGATAGACGACGTCGACAAGCGTGACGACGACGAGCACGCCGGCGGCAGCGCACAGCCCGAACATCACGCGGTCGCCCAGCTTGCCGGCCCGACGCGTCCGTGTTCGCGATCCTGTGCCAGTGCGGCGATCCTGCCGCCCGAACGTCAACCTTGCCCTCGAGGACACGGCGCGCAAGGGTACGGAAAAGGCTCCGAGGGCATGTGGCGGCCCGGCGATCGCTCACAGTTTTTCAACAATGTGGTCACAAATTGGCCACAAGTGGCCACAGGGGCGCGTAGATGCTTAGCAATCTCGCTAGGGGCGGCCGGGCCACGTCGAGAGCCGTACTGGGAATTCCCCATCAAGGAAAGGAAGACTGCATTGCGCTCCAAGAGATTGGCCAGCCTGCTGTGCGCGGGATTGTCCGCAGGGCTGGTCTTTGGCCTGAGCACCGCAGCCGCGTCCGCGGCGACCCTCACTGGTGCCGGCTCCACCCTCGTCGCTCCGATCGAAGCTGAATGGGCGGCCGCGTGGGGTAACTCCACTGGCAACTCCGTGACCTACGCCGCCGTTGGCTCCGGTAGTGGTGAGTCGGACATCGCCAAGGGCCTCGTCGACTTCGGCGCCTCCGACGCTCCGCTGTCGGTGTACTCGGGCGTCCCCGGCAACCTCGTCCAGATCCCGTGGGCGTTGACCGCGACCGGCGTCAGCTACCACATCAACGGCCTGCGCCTGCCTCGCCACACGAACCTCCACCTGACCGGCTCCGTGCTCGCCCAGATCTACCTCGGGCAGATCACGAACTGGGACAGCCCTGCGATCAAGAAGCTCAACAAGGGCGCGAGCATTCCGAGCACCCCGATCGAGCCCCTCTGGCGAAGCGATTCGTCGGGTGACACGTTCGCGTTCACGCGGTACCTGTCTGACGTGTCGGGATCGTTCGCATCGAAGGTCGGCAGCTCGACCACGGTCAGCTTCCCGACCGGCGTCGGCGCCAAGGGGAACTCGGGCATGGCGACGGCGCTCGGGGGCACCAACGGTGCCATCGCGTACATCGCGGTGTCCTACCTGATCGCCGACAACCTCCCGGCCATCGGCGTCAAGAACGCCGGCGGCAACTACGTGGTTCCGAACCTGACCGCGATTGAGGCCGCAGCGGCGGTCGTCAAGCACGTCCCGCAAGGGAACCAGGTCACGATCGTCGACCCGCCGAAGCGCGCGAAGAGCGCGTACCCGATCTCGACGTTCACCTACGTCATGGTCCCGACGAGCGCCTCGCAGGGCACCCTGCTGAAGTCGTTCATCGGCTACGCACTCGGCGGAGGCCAGCACTTCGGGCCCTCGCTCGACTTCGCCCCGCTGCCCAAGGTCGTGCTCGCGGCCGACAGAGGCACGCTGAACGGAGTCAATTGAGCGTCTGATGAGACCCTCGTCTGTCGGGCCCGGGCGGAACTCCGCCCGGGCCTGACGGCGATTTCCATGAAGCTTGGCCTTTCGCGTGGGGTCTGGCCGTCGAAAGGCATGATCGATACCAGAAAGACCTGGAGGTTCTCGTGAAGCGTCGTATCTTGCTCGTCGGGTGTGCGCTTGCCGCGCTCCCCTTCGTGCTCGGAATTTCAGTGGCAGGAGCCGCTAGCCACACCGTCGTCCTGAAGTGTCATATGAGCCTGGCCACCGTGCCCCCGGCCGGGTCTAACACGGTGGACCAGCCGCCGTCGCAGGGTGCCTCGTATGGGGCGGTCCATTGTCCGTCGGTTGGTACCGGCGTCGAGGCGGCTACGTTCAACGTGCCCGAAAGCGGTAACACGGTCGGTAAGTACTGGCAGTACTTCAGCACCGGCTCGATTCGCGGAAAGTTCAACCTGACCCCGCAGGAGGGGACGGCGCTCTCGCCGACGAGTTTCACGAGCGAGACCTGGGTCGGCACCGTGACGGTGACCGGCGGCAGCGGCTCGTACTCGACCGCCGCGGGCAAGACCGGGACGATCAAGTGCGCTAGCGCGGACACGGTGCATCTGACGTGCACCGAGAAGATCAAGCTGTCGTCGCTATAGGTGAGTGACTAGCGGGTGGCGCACGCCGGGAGACCGAGCGTGCGCCACACGCGGCGCCTCATTCCTCAGAGGCCATGCCGCGAGACGGCAAGCGCGCGGTCGGCGATCTCGATGACCCCCTCGCCGAACGACTTCAGGTACGGGTCGTCGGTTGAGCCGGCGAGCGCCCGCTTGTAGTTGCCCTCCATGAACACCACGGCCTTCCACAGCGCCAGCGTGACGTACCAGTCGAGCGCCTGGACGGAGCGGCCCGAGCGCTCCTCGTAGCGCGCGGTCAGTTCCGCCCGCGTGGGGAACCCGGGCCGAAGGGTCACGTTGTTCAGGTTGAACTTGCCCAGGGCATCGCCGGGCTCTGTCCACTGCATCAGCATGTAGCCGACGTCGGCGAGCGGGTCGCCGATCGTCGCCATCTCCCAATCGAAGATCGCGATCAGCCGCGCCGGCGCGCCGGCGGCGAACATCGTGTTCCCGAGCCGGTAATCGCCGTGAACGATCGTCGCCGGCGGCGACTCTGGAATCCGTGACGCCAGCCATCCGCCGACCTGTTCGAACTGCGGCAACTCGCGCGTTCGGTTGTGCTCCCACAGCCCGTTGAACCGGCGCAACTGGCGCTCGAGATAGCCCGTCGGCTTGCCGAACGCCTCGAGTCCCGCGTCCACCCAGTCCGTGGCGTGCAGTTCGACCAGGGCGTCGATCAGCTCGTCCGCGATCCGCCGGTGCTGCTCGGGTGAGTCGAGCGCGGCCGGGACGGAGTCGGTGATGACCTCGCCGGCGATCCGCTCCATCACGTAGAACGGCGCGCCGATCACGCCCGGGTCGTCGCACACCGCGAGCACCTCGGGCGACCGCACCGCCGTCGCCTCAAGCGCGCGGAGCAGCCGCGCCTCGCGCAGCACGTCGTGGGCGCTCGGTGGCAGCGGGCCGCGCGGCGGGCGGCGCAGCACCGTCCCGGTCGACAGCGCGAACGTGACGTTCGAGTGGCCGTCGCCGATCGGCGTCGCGGACAGGTCCGCCGGCGCCTCGAGGCCGGCGCCGCCGAGGAACTCGATCAGCGGTTCGAGCACCAGCAGCGGCTCGCGCTCGTTGGCCGCCGCATTGGCGGACGTGCGCACGATGTCGTCGGGTGCGAGCTCGACGGGCATGGCGCCAGCCAGGGTACCGGGCGAGGTCCGTGCGGCGGCTACTCTCGATACATCCCCTATGCCCGAGTTACCCGAAGTCGAGATCACCGCGCGCCTCGTCGGTGCCGCCGTCGCCGGCGCTGAGATCGAGTCCGCGCTCGCGCCGGGGATCAACGCGCTGAAGACGTTCGACCCGCCGCTGACGGCGCTCGAGGGGCGCCGGTTCGAGCGGATCGGGCGCCGCGGAAAGCTGTTCGTGATCGAGCTCGACGGCGAGGAGGCAATCGAGATCCACCTGATGTCGGCCGGCCGCCTGCAGCTGTTCGACACGCGCGCATCGTTGCGCGACCGCACGTCGCGGTTCCTCGTGCGGTTAGCCGACGGTCGCGAGCTGCGGCTGCGCGAGTTCGGGACCCGCCAGCGCGCGTGGGTCAAGGTCCTGCGCGCCGGCGAGGTCGACGCCGAGGAGACGATCGCGGCGCTCGGCCCCGAGGCCTGGCCCGATCCGCCGCCGTTCGCCGTGCTGCTCGACCGGCCGCGGCCGCTGTACGCGCTTCTGCGCGATCAGCACGTGATCGCCGGGATCGGCCGCTCCTGGGTCGACGAGATCCTCCACGCGGCGATGATCTCGCCGTTCAAGCGCGGGTCCGATCTCGACGCCGACGAGGCCGAGCGGTTGCGCGAGACGACCGTGCGCGTGCTCGGCGACGCGATCGCCCATTACGAGGCCGCGCTCGCGCTCCCGATCCCCGACAAGTTGCCGATGCCGCTGACCGTCCACCGACGCAACGGCGAGCCGTGCCCGCGCTGCGGCGACCAACTCGAAGCGGTCTTCTACGAGGATTACGTGATGTGCTACTGCCCGACGTGCCAGACCGAGGGCAAGCTGCTCAAGGACCGGCGGCTGTCGCGACTGCTGAAGTAGGATCCCCGCGCATGGCCCTCGAGCCCGGCGACAAGGCCCCCGACTTCACCCTCCCCGACCAGCACGGCGATCCGGTGTCGCTGTCGGGCCTGCAGGGCAAGACCGTCGTCCTCTACTTCTACCCCAAGGCGGACACGCCGGGTTGCACGACCCAGGCGTGCGGGATCCGCGACCATCGGACGAGCTACGAGCAGGCCGACGCGGTGGTCCTGGGCGTGTCGCCCGATCCCGTCAAGCCGATCGCGAAATTCGACGAGAAGTTCGGCCTGGGCTTCCCGCTGCTATCCGACGAAGACCACGCGGTGGCGGAGGCGTACGGAGTGTGGGTCGAGAAGAACCGGTACGGCCGCACGTACATGGGCAACGAGCGCACGACGTTCGTGATCGGGCCTGACGGAACGATCCGGGACGTGTTCCGGAACGTCAAGCCCGACGGGCACGATGATCTCGTGCTCGGGGCGCTGGCTGGGAGCTAGGGCGCGTTACTGAAGGCCCTCGCGCGCTTCGCGCACGAGCGTCACGGCCTCGGGGAAGATGTGCGCCATCACGGTCCGCAGCTGCTCGGCCTGCTGCTCGGTCGTCCCCTGGATGTTGATGCGGTTCATCGCCGCGACGGTCAGATCGACCGCTAGCTTGATCGCGTTGTCAGCCCAGGCGAGGCGCTGGGCGCCCTGCATCTGCTCGGCAAACTCGCCCAGCCGGCGCTGCAGCTCATCGGGATCGCCGAACAGGCCTCCGAATCCACTTCCTTCCATGGCCTGAATGGTAGCCGCCCCGCGTGCTCGCGAGGATTCGAGGTGAACGGACACCACCTAGACTGGCGTCTGATGACGCCCGACGAGCGGCTCGCATACGAGGCCCGCGTGCGCACGCGGCAGGTCGTGCTCGCGGCGGCCGCCGGGATCCTGCTGATGCTGGCAGTGGTCCTCCAGCTCGGCGGACCCCACGTCAAGGTCAACGAGCAGACGCTCGGGCTCGTCACCGAGAACAAGCGGTTCACGCGCGACCTGATCGGCTCGATCATCAGTGCGATCGGCTTCCTGTCGCTGGCGGGGACGCTCGGCTATCTGTGGGGCTCCACGCGCGCGCGTGATCCCGACGCCAAGCCTCGCTTCGTCGGCATCATTGCGGTTACCGGGTGCGTGCTGTCCGCCGTGAGCGTCGTCGCGTACATCACGGTCTACGGCATCCAGGCACATCACTTCGTCACCAACGGCAGCCAGACCTATCCGGAGGCCAACGCGCTCCTGACCACGCCGTCGTTGGTGATCCCGCAGCTCACCAACGACCTCGGCTTGCTCCTCACCGCGGTCGGACTCGTCCTGGTGTCGATGAGCGCGATGCGGGTCGGTCTGCTCACCCGCTTCCTGGGCTATCTCGGGATCATCGCGGGCATCCTCACGATCATTCCGGTGGTGCCGATCCCGATCATCGAGGCGTACTGGCTGCTCGCGCTCGCATACCTGATCAGTGGACGGTGGCCGAGCGGCGTGCCGCCGGCCTGGAGCACGGGCCACATCGAGCGCTGGCCGGGCCGGCCGCCCGGCCGCCCGCCGCGGGAACCGCTCCTCGGCCGCGGACGGGCCAAGCCGGCGGCGGAGCCTGCACCGCAGCCAGCCGGGGCGCCGGCGCCCAGCAGCACCCGGTCGACGACCCCCAAGCGCAAGCGCAAACGGCGTAAATAGACCCCGGCCGAGGCGGATCAGACATCCGTCCGCAACCGTGCGCCGCGCGGTGCCCGCGGCGGGGCGCTGCCGATCATGGATCAAGCTGTCCCGGCTCCTGTCCACGCCGGGAGCCGGGACAGGTTCGCTTCGCCAGCCGTATCTGGAGGGGCGTAACACTCAGCTCTGATCCGATCCCGGGGCACCTCGCCTGGGGCGTCGGGAACCGGACTGGAGCTGTGCGGGCTCGAGTTGGCAACCGCCGGGCGGCCGAACGCCGCCCGGCGGTCGCCGTTCGTCGTGGCTTTTCCACCGCTCGCAGCGAAACCGGCCCCGTTCACCGATCCGGCACTTGTGAAGCGCCGGGCGAGTGCAAACGTTCGCGCCGACTGTCAACCCCTCACAGGAGGATTAGATGGAAGCCGCAAACCTCGGTGGGCGCGAAGCGGACGTCGCCCCTGCTGCTGATCCGACCGGTGGCCGGCTCGCTGGTTGGACCCCGGCCGATCCGGGCCCGCTGGGCCTGGCGGCGTTCGCGGGAACGACGTTCATGCTCAGCCTGATCAACTCCGGCCTGGTCGGCACGCACCTCCTACCGGGCGGTGGACTGCTGCCCATGGTGGCGGCGCTCGCCCTCGCTTACGGCGGGATCGCGCAGTTCACGGCCGGGCTGTGGGAGTTCCGGACCGGCAACACGTTCGGCGCGGTCGCGTTCTGCTCCTACGGAGCGTTCTGGATCTCGTTCTTCTTCATCGTCCAGTCGGTAGGCAAGAACGCGCCGACCGAGGTGTTCAGCGGACTCGGGCTGTACCTGTGGATGTGGGGCATCTTCACCACCTACATGTTCATCGCGTCGCTGAGGACGACCGGGGCTGTCGCGCTCGTGTTCCTGCTGCTGGCGATCACGTTCTTCATCCTCGGGATCGGGAACGCGTCGCTGGCCGGCGGTCACGCCGCGATCAACGGCACGATCAAGCTCGGCGGCTGGTTCGGCATCGTGACTGCGATCTGCGCTTGGTACGCGTCATTCGCCGCGGTGATCAACTCGACCTACGGCCGGGTCGTCGCGCCAGTTGTCCCTCTCAGGCGCTGACGACCGCAAGAAACGAGCATCGCGAGGCTGCTTGGAGTAGAACTCGCCTCGTAAAGAGAACAGCAGCGGAGCGCCGGCGGCAACGCCGGCGCTCTGGGCTGTGAGCAAACCGGTTGCCGCCATGCTGGAAGGAGAGACGTAAATGGCCGACACGACCAAGCCCGCGCCGACTGAGGACGAGGCCGCCGAGGACGCGACCTCCGAGGCGCAGATCGCAGTTCACTGGCGGGAGGAGGAGTACTTCGAGCCGCCGGCAGCGTTCGCCGCGCAGGCCAACGCGAACGATCCGGCGATCCTCGAGCGCTTCAGCCCCGAGCACTTCCCGGATTGCTACGTCGAGTACGCCGACATGCTCACGTGGGACAAGAAGTGGGACACGCTGCTCGACACGAGCAATCCGCCGTTCTTCAAGTGGTTCGTCGGCGGGCGGTTGAACGCGTGCGTCAACTGCGTCGACCGGCACCTCGAAACCCGCGGCGACAAGAACGCGCTGATCTGGGTGCCCGAGCCCGAGGACGTGGAGCCGGTCGAGATCACGTACGCGGAGCTCCATCGCCGCGTCAACGAGTTCGCGGCGCTCCTTCGTGACTTTGCCGGCGTGAAAGCGGGCGACCGGGTCACGTTCCACATGCCGATGGTGCCGGAGCTGCCGGTGGCGATGCTCGCGTGTGCGCGGCTCGGCGTGATCCACTCCGAGGTGTTCGGTGGGTTCAGCGGCGCCGCGTGCGGTCAGCGCATGGCCGACGCGAAGAGCACGGTCCTCGTCACGATTGACGGCTACTACCGCAACGGCGATCTGATCGATCACAAGGCAAAGGCCGATCAGGCGATCGAGGAGGCACGGAAGGAGGGGACCGAGGTCGAGAAGGTGCTGGTCTGGAGGAGGATCCCCGGCGAGTACCACTCCGAGAGCCCGATGGTCGAGGGGCGTGACTATTTCGTCGACGACCTGCTCGGCGACTACAGCGGGCAGCAGGTGGAGCCAGAGTCGCTGGCCGCCGACGACACGCTGTTCCTGATGTACACGAGCGGCACCACAGGCCGCCCGAAGGGAGCCCAGCACACGATCGGCGGCTATCTGAGCTACGTGACCGGCACCTCGAAGTACTACCAGGACATCCATCCCGACGACACCTACTGGTGCTTCGCGGACATCGGTTGGATCACCGGGCACTCCTACATCGTCTACGGGCCGCTGGCGCTCGGCACCACCAGCGTGATGTACGAAGGCGTGCCGACCTATCCGGATCCCGGCCGCCCGTGGCGGATCGCCGAGAAGCTCGGCGTGGACATCTTCCACACGGCCCCGACGACGATCCGGATGCTGCGTAAGGTCGGTCCGGAGGAGCCGGAGAAGTACAGCTACCACTTCAAGACGATGACGACGGTCGGTGAGCCGATCGAGCCAGACGTTTGGCGCTGGTACTACCACTTCGTCGGCAAGGGCCAGGCAGCGATCACCGACACGTGGTGGATGACCGAGACCGGCGGCTTCCTCGGCTCGACGCTGCCGGGGTTGCAACCGATGAAGCCCGGCAGTTGCGGACCGGAGGCGCTCGGAATCCAGCTCGTGATCTACGACGACAACGGCCACGAGATCCCCAAGGGCACCGGCAAGGCGGGCTACATATGCGTCCGCAATCCGTGGCCGGGCCGGATGCTCACGGTGTGGGGCCAGGACCAGCGGTTCATCGACACCTACTACGCCAAGTTCAACCGGGACCCGAACAGCAAAGACTGGCGGGACTGGCCGTTCATGTGCGGAGACGGCGCCATGGAGTCCGAAGACGGCTACTTCCGGATCCTGGGCCGGATCGATGACGTGATCAACGTCGCCGGGCACCGGCTCGGGACCAAGGAGCTCGAGTCCGCCGCGATCACCGTCGATGAGGTGGCCGAGGCGGCCGCCGTGCCGGTGGTCGACGAGGTGCGCGGGAAGATCGTCGAGATGTACATCTCGTTGAAGCCCGGGGTCCCCGCCGATGCGGGCATCGACAAGAAGGTGTCCGACGCGATCGTCAGGGAGATCGGGGCGATCGCGCGGCCCAAGAACGTGTGGATCGTCCAAGACATGCCGAAGACCCGGTCGGGGAAGATCATGCGGCGCGTGATCGCGAGCATCTCGAACTTCACCGACGTCGGCGACGTGATGACACTCGCCAACCCCGAGATCGTCGAGGACATCCGCCGCCACGTGCACGCCGAGAAGTCGGCCAAGGGCGACGTCCCGCGCGAGCTCTCCGAGCAGGAGAAGGCGGAGATCGCCGCGTACGGGCAGGCCGAGTAGCCGCCCACTGGGCGTTTCTCATAGCTGATACCGCGCCCGGTCCACCGATCGGGCGCGGTTCCGCGTCCGCACCTCTGGGTAGCAGACCTAGAGAGAGAACGCTCAAAACGAGCGGAAGGAGAGATGCCTGTGGCAGACACGGCAACGACCCACACGTCCGAGAAGACCCTCGAGTCCAAGCTCGAGGAGATGCTCGAGACAGAGAAGTTCGAGCCTCCCGAGGAGTTCGCCGAGCACGCGCTCCTCCACGATCCGTCGGTCTACGACGAGGCCGAGAAGGACTGGAAGGGCTGGTGGATGAAGCAGGCGAAGGAGCTCCACTGGTTCAAGGAGCCCACCGAGGACGTCGACGAGTCCAAACCGCCGTTCTACAAGTGGTTCGCGGACGGCAGGATCAACGCCTCCTACAACTGCCTGGACCGCCACGTGGAGGCCGGAAACGGCGACCGCATCGCGTTCCACTGGCGCGGCGAGGAAGGCGAGGAGGAGGACATCACCTACGCCGACCTGCACCGCGACGTGCAGAAGTTCGCCAACGCGCTGAAGGAACTCGGGATCGAGAAGGGCGAGATCGTCGGCATCTTCCTGCCGATGATTCCCGAGGTCGTGGTGGCGATGCTGGCGTGCGCCCGGATCGGTGCGCCCCACAACGTGGTGTTCGGCGGGTTCTCGGCGGGCTCGGTGCGCGAGCGGATGGAGTTCTCCGAGGCCAAGGCGCTGATCACCGTCGACGGCGCCCGGCGCAAGGGCAAGACCGCGAACATCAAGCAGGCGGTCGACGAGGAGATGAACGACCTCGGCTCGCTCGAGCACATCGTCGTGGTCAAGCGAACCGACGCCGACTGTGAGATGAAGGACGGCCGCGACGTCTGGTACCACGAGATCCTCGACAAGGCCGACGACGACTGCCCCGCGGAGGAGCTGGACGCCGAGCATCCGCTGTACGTGCTGTACACGAGCGGATCGACGGCCAAGCCGAAGGGCGTGCTGCACACCACCGGCGGTTATCTGACCGGCGTCGCGTCGACGCACCGGTACGTGTTCGACCTGCGTCCGGACGAGGACGTGTACTGGTGCTCGGCCGACGTCGGCTGGGTGACCGGCCACTCGTACATCGTCTACGGGCCGATGCTGAACGGCGCGACCAGCGTGATGTTCGAGGGCGCGCCCGACTATCCCCATAAGGGCATCTGGTGGGAGCTGTGCGAGCGCTACGGCGTGACGAAGTTCTACACGGCGCCCACGGCAATCCGAGCCTGCATGAAGTGGGGCGTCGAGCACGTCGAGAAGCACGACCTGTCGAAGCTGAAGCTGCTCGGAACGGTCGGCGAGCCGATCAACCCGAAGGCGTGGCTCTGGTACCGCGTGGTCGTCGGCGGCGAGCGCTGCCCGATCGTCGACACGTGGTGGCAGACCGAGACCGGCGCGATCATGATCACGCCGCTCCCTGGGATCGTCGCAACCAAGCCGGGCTCGGCCACGCGCCCGTTCCCCGGCATCTCCGCGGACGTCGTCGACGAGCGCGACGGCAAGCCGGTCGACGACGGTCAGGGACTGCTCGTCATCAAGCGCCCGTGGCCGTCGATGCTGCGCACGTTGTACAAGGAGGACGACCGGTTCGTCGAGACGTACTTCGAGAAGTTCGGCAAGGAGACCTACCTGGTCGGGGACGCCGCTCGCAAGGATAAGGACGGCTACTTCTGGATCATCGGGCGGATCGACGACGTCGTGAACGTGTCCGGGCACCGGATGTCGACGGCCGAGGTCGAGTCCGCGATCGTCGCCCACCCGAAGGTGGCCGAGGCGGCGGTGATCGGCCAGGCCGACGAGGACAGCGGCCAGGCGATCTGCGCGTTCGTGACGCTCGAGGGGGACGACACCGAAGGGTCGGACGACCTGGCGTCGGATATCAACGAGACGGTCGCCAAGCGGATCGGCAAGTTGGCGCGGCCCAAGCGGATCATCTGGGCCGACGACCTCCCCAAGACGCGCTCGGGCAAGATCATGCGCCGGCTGCTGCGGGACATCGCCGAAGGCCGTGCGCTCGGCGACGTCACCACGTTGCGCGACCCCGACGTGATGAAGCAGCTCGAGGGCAAGGTCCAGGAAGAGCAGAAGCAAGAGGAGTCGTAGCCGCCTCTAACGGCGGATACGGGCGGTCATCCGTCCGCATCCGCCGGGTTAGCTCGCTGATGGCGGCAGATCGCCCGATCTGCCGCCTGAATGAGCGCGGTTGTCCGTCATATCGGTCTTGCCGGGCCGCCGAGCGCGGTCACGCTAGGGGACGGGTCGGCCGTGTGTCTGCGACCAGTTGCGGCGCACGACGAGCGCGCGATGCGGGCCTTCCTCGAAGGTGTCTCGCCTGAGTCGCTCCGTCGGCGCTTCTGCGGCGCCACTGATCCCGCGCGTGTGGCGACGTCGCTGGTCGGCGGCTGCGGCGCCGGGACGTCGGCCTGGTCGCGCAAGCGGCCTCTTCGACCGACATCGTCGCGCACGGGGCATCGTTCCGGATCGACGCCGCCCGGGCCGAGGTTGCGTTCCTCGTCACCGACGTCTGGCAGCGGCGGGGCCTCGGGGCCCTGATGCTGTCACGCCTCGTGCAGGACGCCGAGCAGCGGGGCGTCTCGACGCTGGTGGCCGAAGTGCTCCCGGGCAACCGCGCGATGATCGCCGTGTTCGAGCGCTGCGGCTATCCGGTCGCCGTCCGGTGGGATGCGCACGGCGTCGAGGTTGAGATAGACCTCGCGGCGCGTATGCCAGTGCGGGCTCGCGCCGCCTAGCTCCGTAGCTCAAGAAAGCGGTCCCGCGGCCGATCATTCAAGGCGACCCCTCCAGGTTTGGCGCAAATGGCGATCGAAGAACTCAGCAGGGACCACGCCGAGTCCGCGTCACCGCGGGAGGCTGGCGCAAGCTGGCCGCTGCTCGCGCTGGCCGAGCAGGGCGGCGAACTGGGTGAGTTGAGTCGCGACGTTGCGCGCGCGCTCGACGAGCTCGCGCAGACCACGTCGGAGTTCTCGTGCGGGTCCGCGCGGAGCTCGGTCGCGGTGTCGGTCATCTGCGCCAACATGCAGCGCCTGCGTGACCAGCTCGAGGAGCTGAGTGCGAGCTCGGGGTCGCTGCGCGTCTCTTCCGCGCAGACCGCCGAATCGGCCGGCGAGTCGGCGGGGCTGATCGAGCAGCTCTCGGTCGAGAGCGCTCGGGGCCTCGACGTGCTCGGGCCGCTGATCGACGCGATCCGCCAGATCAGCGAAGGCGTCGTCCGCGTCCATGAGCTGGTCGAGACGCTCGCCGCCAACGAGCTCGCGAGCATCGAAGAGTTCTCGGGAATCATTCACCGGATCGCGAGCCAGACGAAGCTGCTGGCCCTCAATGCCGCGATCGAAGCGGCACGCGCCGGCGAGCACGGACGCGGCTTCGCCGTCGTGGCCGACGAGGTCGGAAAGCTTGCCTCGGAGACCTCCTCGCAGACTTCGCGGATCCGGGAGACGGTGACTCGCACGCGGTCTCAGATGGACGAGGTCGTCGCCGCCGCAGCGACCGCGCGCGAGCAGACGGCCAAGAGCAGCGAGAACGCTGACGCCGGTCGGGAGATCCTTCAGCGAATCTCGGGGCTGATCGACTCCTCGAACGACACCGCGACCCAGATTGCGACGCTCGCGCGCGAGCAGCTCACCGACGTCCAGGAGATCGACGGAAATCTTCAGGCGATCACCGCGGGCAGTGCCGAGATCGAGCAGCACGCGGAGTCGGTGGCACGGGCACAACTCGACGTCTCCGAGAGCACCGAGCGGGCATCGCTGGTGCTGTCGAGGTTCGACACGGGCGGCCTGATCTCGCGGCTCCGAGGCCGGTGCGAAGACCTCGCCGGCGAGCTGCGGGCGATTCTCGAGACGGCGGTCGACGAGCGCCGGGTGAGCCTCTCGGGCGTTCTCGAGCTTCGCTACCAGGAAGCGACCGGACCGCTCATCGACCGGTTCGGCAGGCTGTTCGACGTGACCCGGGCGGATCCGTCCGGGTTCTCGCCGCCGAAGTACCACACCGCCTACGACGCGGTCGTCGACCGCGCGATGATGCAGCGGATGGACGCGGTCCTCGCGGCCGAGCCGAAGCTGACGTTCGCGCTGCCGTTCGACCTCAACGCGTGGGCGCCCGCGCACAACAGCGTGTACTCGAAGGACATCACCGGTGACGCAGCCAAGGATCTGGTTGGGAACCGGACAAAGCGCTTCTTCCTCGAGTCGGGCGCCCTGACCCGTGCATCGCGGATGGAGCTAGGTGTCGAGCTGCCCGGCGAGGTCCTCACCCGCGCCCAGATCAGCGCCGCCGGCGCCCGGCTCCGAGAGCCCGCGCACGATAACCGCCCGTTCCTGCTCCAGACCTACGCCCGCGACACCGGCGCGGTCCTGACGACGCTATCGGTCCCGCTGTACGTCCACGGTCAGCGCTACGGCTGCGTTTGCCTGGGCTGGGATCCCGAGCTCCTGCGCTAGATCCCGAGCCTGCGGCTGAGGTCGGCCACGTGCCGGCGCGCCACGGGGATCGACTGGCCGCCGGCGAGGGCGAGTTCGGCGGTGCCTCCGAACAGCGGCCGCAGCTCGACGGCCCGCGCGAGGTTGGCCACGTACTGTCGGTGCACCCGCACGAACTCGAACTGCTCCCAGCGGCGCTCGATCTCGTTGAGCGTCGCGCGCAGCAGGTAGCGCCCGTCCTCGGTCACGATGCGAACGAAATCGCCATGGGATTGGACGTACAGGATCGAACCGCGGTTGATCAGCCGCGTCGAGCCAGGGCGCGCGCCGGACACCGCGATCATCTCGCTCGCGGCCGGAGACTCGGCGGCGCGCACGCGACGACCGTTCCCTTCCGGCTGCATCTCGGTCGCCTCCACGGCCGCGGCCACCCGCTCGAGCGCCTCCTCGAGCCGGCGCCGGCTGACCGGCTTGCGCAGATAATCGACCGCGCGCAGCTCGAACGCATCGACCGCAGCAGTGTCGTGGGCGCTCACGAACACGAGTTGCGGCGGCGCGGCGAACCGCCTCAGCACGCGCCCCAGCTCGACGCCGTCGAGGTCGGGCATGCGGACGTCGAGGAAGATCGCGTCGTAGGCTTGGCTCGAGGCCTTGAGCAGGGCGTCGTGGCCGCCGAACGCGCACTCCACGTCGTGCACGCCCGAGAAGCTCCGCAGCAGCCGGGCGAGGTCCTGGAGCTGCGTGTGCTCGTCGTCGACGGCCAGGATCGTCAGCCGGTCCGAGCTCATGCCGGCGAGACGAGCGCCGAAGCCGGGATCTCGCCGCGGAGGTGGGGCACGGTCATGACCGCGGTCGTGCCCTCGCCGAGGTCGGATTCGATCCTGAGCGCATAGCGCTCGCCGAACGTCGCCCGGAGCCTGCTGTCGACGTTCGAGACGCCGATGCCCCCACCCGCCCCCGCGAGCACCGCCCCGAGCCGCTCGGGTTCGATCCCGACGCCGTCGTCGGACACGCGCAGCTCGACGTCCCCGCCCGCGATCTGGGCGGAGATCGTCACGCGCCCCCTGCCCGCGCCCCGCTCGACGCCGTGACGGACGGCGTTCTCGACGAGCGGCTGCAGCGACATGGCCGGCACCACGGTGCCGCGGGTCGACTCGGGAACGTCGATCGTGACGTGCAGGCTCTCGCGGAACCGCGCCTGCTCGAGGCGCAGGTAGCGCTCCACGTGGTCGATCTCCTCGCCCAGCGTCACGTACGAGCGACCGTCGCGGAACAGGTAGCGGGTGAACTCGGCGAAGTCGATCAGGAGGTCGCGCGCCTCCTCCGGGCGGGCATGGATGTCGCCGGCGACGGCGGCCAGCGCGTTGTAGATGAAGTGCGGAGAGATCTGCGCCCGCAGCGCCCGCAGCTCGGCTTGGGCCAGGCGTTCCTCCTGCGCGGCAACCAGCGACAGCTCGACCTGTGCGGAGACGAGGCTCGCCGCTTCCTGCACGACTCGCAGCTCGTGGTGGCTCGGGCGGCCGGTCGACCTGTAGAAGGCGATCAGCGTGCCGATCCGCTTGTCCTGAGCGACCAGCGGCGCGAGTACCGCTGACCTCAGCGGACAGGTCGGATCCGAGGACACCAGCCGAGGGACGATGTGCAGGCGGTTGTCGCCGGCGCGCTCGAGCAAGCGCGAGAGCAGATCCCCGGGCCGCACCTGCTCGCGGCCCTCGCCGTCGATCGCGAGCACCGAGCGCGTGTCGGCGAGCGCGATCGCGGCCGCGCCGGTCAGCGCGCGCAGATACGGGACGGCCCTCTCGGCGGTGCGGCTGGACAGGCCCCGGCGCAGGTGCGGGAGGGTGGCGGTGGCGGCGTGCAGGGCGGCCTGCATTCCGTCCTCGGGGATTCCCGTCGAGCGGCCGCGCACGGCCCGCAACACCGCGGCGAGCGCCGCGGCGATCCCGATGCCCAGTACTACGCCCAGAGCCGGATCCATGGTGAGCCTTTAACAGGTTACCGGCGCTTGTGACGGTTGTTACGCCGAGGCCCGTAGGTTCGGGGGAGATGGTCCGTCTGCTGACGCGCCGGGCGGCCGGACCCACCGGCGCGGCGCGGCCGCCTTGTGCCGGTTGGACACGGGCGCGATCATGGGGACATGAGCTCGACCACAACCTTTTCCTCCTATGAGCAGGCATGCGAGCAGCACCGCTGGGAAGTGCCGGAGCGCTACAACATCGCGGTCGACGTGTGCGACCGGCACCCACGCGACAAGCTGGCGATGATCCACGAGGACTTCCGCGGGCGAATCCAGGAGGTCAACTGGGGCGAGCTCCAGGACGACTCGAACCGGTTCGCGAACGTACTGCGGGCCCATGGCGTGGAGGCCGGCGACCGCGTCGCGATGCTACTGCCGCCAACCCCGGAGACCGCGGCCGCGTTCTTCGGCGTGTGGAAGGCCGGCGCGATCCTCTTGTCGATGTCGGTCCTGTACGGCGACGAGGGCATCCGCCATCGCGTCGGCGACTCCAAGCCGAAGGTCTTGCTCACGAACGCCGAGAACACAGGGCGGATCGAACGGTCGATGGTCGAGCACGTGCTGATCCTCGACGACGAGTTGCTCGGGCGCGGCTCGACCACGTTCGACGTTGTGGACACGGCGGCCGATGACCCCGCCCAGCTTTACTACTCATCGGGCACGACCGGACTCGCGAAGGGCATCCTCCACGCCCATCGGTACATCCTCGCCCACGAGGAGTTCCTCTACTGCCACGACCTCCGCGACGGCGAGGTGTTCCACGGCATGGGCGAGTGGGCATGGGCGGCGGGGATCTGCCCGCTGCTGGGCCCGTGGCGTCTCGGCGCCGTGCAGGCGGTCTACCAGCGGGAGGGTGGCTTCGATCCGCACAAGCAGCTCGACTTCCTCTCGCGCCACGGCGTCACCAACGTGTTCGGGACGCCGACCGCGATCCGCTCGATGATGTCGATCCCCGACGCCGGCACGCGCTATCCGCAGAGGTTCCGGATCGTGTGCTCGGCCGGCGAGCCGCTCAACCCCGAGGCGATCCGCTGGGTCCGCGAGCAGTACGGAATCACCGTGCTCGACTACTACGGCCTCACCGAGTCCTATCCCCTGTGCGCGAACTACCCGTTCATGCAGGTCCGTGAGGGCTCGATGGGCCGCCCGATGCCCGGCTGGGAGGTGTCGATCCTCGACGAGGACGAGCGCCCGGTCGCGGGCGGCGAGCGTGGCGAGATCTGCCTGAAGGCGCGGTCGAACCCGCACTACCCGCTCGGATACTGGAACCGGCCCGAGGAGGACACCCAGGAGGCGTTCGGCGGCGATTGGTTCCACACCAAGGACGCGGCTCGCGCCGACGAGGACGGATACTTCTGGTACGAGGGCCGTGCCGACGACGTGATCATCTCCGCCGGATATCGGATCGGCCCGTTCGAGGTCGAGTCGGCGTGTCTCGAGCACCCCGCGGTGGCCGAGGCGGCCGCGGTTGCCTCACCGGACGAGCGCCGCGGCAACGTCGTCAAGGCGTTCGTCGTGGTGGCGTCCGGGCACGATCCCTCCGAAGAGCTGGCCGAGGAGATCAAGGCGTTCGTGCGCGATCGCCACTCCGCCTATGCCTACCCTCGCCTGATCGAATTCGTGCCCGATCTCCCCAAGACACTGACGGGGAAGATCCGGCGGATCGAGCTGCGCCAGCAGGAGCACGAGCGGGTCACGGGCGCCGGTCAGGGATAAATGCACGGGTAATGCACGTCCTCGTCGCCGTGTGCGGTGCGGATTCGAACATCCGCGCGGCGGTGGCTTGACAGGACCCACCCGATATGGAAGGGTCGCCCCCGCCGGTTCGGGGGGGACGGGACCGGTTGGGGCGCTTGGAGGTAGGGGCCAGGCGCGGGGATCACGTAGTCCCATTTAGGTAAGAAAGAGACTCATGAGACTGGGATGCTGACGCCTGCCTACGCGGGCGCCTCCAGAGGCAGCCGGGCGTTTGGACTCGGGAGCCTCGGCACGCGCCGTCAGCGGTACTGGTTCGGACTGGCCGGTGTCATCGCGCTGGCGCTTCCGTACGCCGTGATGTTCACCGCGGTCATCCGGGCGCAGATCGACGCGCCCGCGATCCCGGTGTCGATGCCGGCATTGACCTTACCCAGCGTCCGCTTTCCGCAGATCGCGGTTCCGAGGCTGCACCGGGTGCCCGCGATCCGCGAGGCTCCCTCGGCGACGCAGGCGTCCGCCTCCCACGTGGTGACCGGGTCTCGCACCCGCACGGTGACGACGACGCACACGACTCAGGTCAACCGGGTGCACGTCGTCCGTCAGGTCCGCGTCCCGGTCGTCAACTCGTCCTACTCAACCGAGCCGCCGACGCGCAAGGCGAGCGGGACCCGCAATCTCGCGGGCTCGGCCGCGGCGAATGCGCTCGCACAGGCGGTGGCCGGCGCCCCGGAGGTGGTGAGCTCGTCACCACCGCCTCCGCCAATGCCGGCGAGCGTGGCCCCATCATCCACGAGCCCAACCCCGGCGCCGGCGGGCACGCCCTCGCCGGCGCCATCGGGCAGCGCCGCCCCGGGCGGCTCAAGGACTCCCTCGTCCCCGGCGTCGGGGGCGTACTCGTCCTCGATCCGCCTTGCCGCTCACACGGCGAGCGACTCGAGCGCGAGTTCGGCGGCGAGCGCCGACTCCTCGGCGACGACCACGGACTCGAGCGCCCCACCCGCTGGGGCCTCGACGCAGGCGGGCGCGACCGACAGCTCGACGGACACCGGTCAGTCGACGGCGGCGCCGACGACGACAGCGGCCGGGCAATCGACCGGGCCCTCGACGGCGGCGCAGTCTGATGGATCGGCCGGCACCGCGCCGGCCCATCCCTCGACGCCGGCAGACGCGCAGCAGGTCCCGTCCGACTCGCAGCAGGTGCTGCCCGACTCACAGCAGCCGCCGGCCAATCCGCAACAGGCGCCGGCCGACTCACCGCAGACGCCGGCAACGGCACCGACCAGCACAGCCGCGCCGGCGGCCCGGACGCCGACCACGGCGTCGGCTCCGATCGGCACGCCGAAGAGCGCCCCGATCAGCTCGGCGCCGGCCACGACGAGCATCCAGTCTCCTTCGACGACGACGGTCACGGCGCAGCCACAGTCGGTCACCGAAACAACGCAGAGCACGATCTCGACGACGACCACGACCGAAACGACTCAGACGGTCAGCGTGCCGACGACCGTCGTGACCACGACGACCGCAACGATGCTCGCGGCGACCGCGTCCGCCGCCCCCACCTTCGCGGTGAGCGCCACGGTGCCCGCGGAGCCCACGACGATCTCGTCCGCGCCTGCGACCGCGGCGGCACCGCTGATCGCGTCCGGCTCCGATTCCTCGCCGAGCATCTACGCGACGATCTCCACCGCTCCGGCGACCGCCAACCCGGGAGGCACAGCCTCACCCTCAACCGCAGCTTCTGATTCGATCGCGCCGCCGCCGTCGGATGGCGCGACCGCGCTTACGAGCGTCGACCCGTCGGCAACCGATCCGGCCGCGGTGCCGGGCAGCGGCCGTGGCCCTCCGCCTTCCGGCTCCGTGCTGATCACGGCCGCCCAGGGCGGCACGGTCACTTCGGGACCCGCGACGCTCACGTTCGCGCCAGGCAGCCTGCCGGATGACGCGTACGTGTCGATCACGCCCGTTACGCTCAGCACCCCGGTCCTCGGCTCGACCGTCGCATACGACCTTCAGGCGATCGACACGAGCACGGGAGCACGAATCGAGCAGTTCAACTCGCCGCCGGTGCTCGCGGTCGCGGGCTCGAAGCCCGGGTCGCAGATCTACTACCTGAGCCCGACCCAGGGTGCGCAGCCGATCGCGTCGACGTACGACGCGGGCAGTGGCACCGTCTCCGCCGGCCTGCCGCACTTCTCGACCTACATAGCCGGCGCGAACACCGACCCCGAGACGGTCGACGTGACCGCGGAATGCGTCGCAACAGGCGTTCCGATTCCATGCCCGATCAACGTCACGATCACCTCGAGCAGCGTCACGCTCACGGTGAACGGCAATTCGATCGGGCTCAACTCCGGCATCACGAGCCTGACGATCGACGCCGGCAGCGAGCAGGACGCCCTCACGGTCGACATGAGCGCCGGAGGCGCGGCGCTGCCCCTGACGTTCAACGGCGGCGGCGGCAACGACAAGATCATCGTCAAAGGCACGAACAACGGCGACGAGGTCCACCTGCTCGACGCCGGCAGCGGGCAGACCACGATTCACAGCGACAACGGCACGTTCTCGGACGTGACGTTCGCCAACGCCGGCGTCTCCTCGGTCGAGGTTGATCCGGGCACCGGCACGTCGACGCTCGCCGTCGATCCGCTCGAGTCGTCGTTCGTGGCGACGATCACGGTCAACTCCGGCGACACGCTGACGCTCGGAACGATCAACGCGCCGAACGGGCTGACCGCCACCGCGGTCAACCAGATCAGCGCCGGCCCGGAGATCGGCGATGACACGCAGGCGCCACGCGTGGACTGGACGCCCAACGCCAGCTACACGGCGGTGGCCGAGGACACGGGAGCGAGCACGAGCGCCGGCGGCTCCGGCATGACCGTGAACATCACCGTCGACGCGAACGGGCTCCCGACCGCCACGCTCAACGGCTTTGGCCAGGGCTACTCGATCGGCGATGTCGTCGTGTTCGATCCGCCCAATGGCGTGGGTACGCCGATCAGGGTGCAGGTTGCCGACGTCCCCGAGCTGATCCAGAACAACCTCCCGGTGAACTTCTCTTCGTGGACGCCCGCGAGCGGGACCACGCCGATCGTGTACACGGGCGTCGCGCCGGTCGCCACGACCCAGCCCGACTGCGTGCCGTCGAGCGGGACGACCTGCACGAGCGCCGGCACTGGCATGACCGTCGACATCAGCGTCGACCAGTACGGCCAGCCGACCGCCACGATCGATCAGGCGGGCACCGGCTACGCGCTCGGCGACGAGATGTTCTTCGACCCGCCGAACGGTGTCGGGAGCCCGGTCGAGGTGCAGCTGCAGCCGGTGCTCACCCAGGCCCAGCTCCCGTCCGGCTTCACGCCGTGGACTCCGAGCCAGAACTACACCCAGGTCCAGATGTCGACCACCTCGGGGGCGGGCACCGGAATGACCGCGCGCGTGACCGTCGACGCAAACGGCATTCCGACCCTCAACCTGGGCGGGGTGATCGGCACCGGCTACGCGATTGGCGACACCGTGACATTTGATCCGCCCGACGGCATCGGCGACCCGATCACCGCCACGATCACTGCCTCAGAACTGGCCCAGCAGGTAAACGTCAACTGGCTGCCCAACGAGACCTGGAACGACGTGTCGGCGACGACCGAGTCGGGGACGGGAACCGGGCTGACCGTCGACATCACGAGCGACAGCCAGGGGACGCCCCAGATCACGCTGGTCGATCCCGGAACCGGCTACCACCCCGGAGACGCGCTGGTGTTCGACTCGCTGCCCGCGGTCGGGGTAAGCGGCGATGCCGGGAACACTGCCGACCCGATCATGGCGACGTATACGTTCCTCGGCACGATCACCCAGCTGCCCGGCAAGGCGTGGACGCCGAGCACGACCTACACCGGCGTCGTGGCGGCGTCGACCGGCGGCAGCGGCACGGGCATGACGGTGCAGGTCACCACCGACTCGAGCGGCAACCCGACGGCGGCGCTGATGAGCTTCGGAAGCGGCTACGCGAAGGGCGACACCGTCACCTTCGACGATCCAGCCAGTGTCGGCGATCCGCTCACGGTGACTGTGCTGAACACCAGCGCCCCGGTCATCTCGACCCGCACGGTGGCACCGGGCGCGAACCCGACGACCGCCGACTCGACCGGCAACTCGGGACCGCTGACGCTTGCGGCCCCGACGATCACGCTCGGCCCCGGCACCCAGCTGCGGGCCGACGCCATCAACGCCTCGGGCTCGACTTTCACCGCCGGGAACGTCGAGCTGAACGCTTCCGCCGCGGTCGCGTTCGTCTTCAACCTGGTCAACCTGCTGCCGTACAAGGTGCGCACGGCCGACGCCTCGGTGGTGCTCGACGGCGCCACGCTCGAGGGCAACGACATCAGCGTGTTCGCCAGCGCCTCGACGAACAGCTTCGCCGGGTACGACGTGTTCAGCGACGGCTGGGCGAGCCTCGTCGCCGGGATGAACGTCGGCGATGAATCCAACCCGGCCTCGACCGACCTGACCTTCGCGGACGGGCCTGGGGGGAACGGGTCGACGATCACTCGCTCGGAGGGCGACTGGATCGCCGACGCCTTCAAGATCGGCCAGCAGATCGCGATCATCGGCTCGCAATACAACGACGCCAACGACTACACGATCGCCAACGTGACGCCGTCGACGATCACGCTGGCGCCGAACGAGAGCCTGGTCAACGAGACCGACCACGGCACCGCAACGATCAAGCAGGTGCTGTCGTCGATCCTGCCTCAGCAGACGCCAATCATGACGGTCGGGCCAAACGGCCAATATGACACGACGGGGACGAGCCCGACGCAGGCCCAGACGGGTATCTCGGCCTCGAACCTCCTGACTGGCTTCGGGCAGCTGCTGGTCTCCAGCAGCCTGCTCGAGGCGCTGATCTCGCCACCCGGGATCAACCCGTTCTTTGGCGTCAGCTCGCACGCCACCAGCACCGTCCTGACGCTCGGCACGACCACGATCACCGCGGCCGGCGGGGTCGACATCGAATCGTCGAGCGTCACGACCGCGCAGGCACAAACACCGGGTCTTCTCGGCGCGTTCGACATCGGCGTCACGTATGCCGACTCCGAGGGAACCGCGACCAACGAGCTGAGCACCGGCACGACGATCACCGCTGTAGGCGACTTCACGTTCCTCGCGCAGGTGACGAACACGATGGCTTCCAACGTGAGCGTCGAGTCGGGCACGATCTTCCCGTTCGTGACCGCGCTCGCGAACGCGAAGCTCGACACCACCGGCGTGAAGGTGCCCGGGCCGTCGATCTCGGTCTCGTACGGTAAGGCCCGCTCGACCTCATCGGCGCTGATCGATGCCGGCGCGACCGTTAGCGCCGCCGGCGTCGAGATCAACGCCAATAACGCCAACGACTTCGACGTCACGGCGAGCAGCCAGCAGGTGGCTCCCGGTCTGTTCAATCCGACGCTCAACGGCCAGATGCCGCTCAACGCGATCGGCGCTAGCGATTCGAAGAACACCGCCGCCAACCAGGGCGAGGGGATCGGGGTCGCGGTCAGCGATCTCGGCTCGAACGCCACCGCCGAGATCAACGGGACCGTCAACGCCAACGGCAGCGCGACGCTCGGGGCGCTGTCCGACGACCACACCGACAACACGATCGCCACGTCGGTGATTCGCAACACAGCGGTATGGGAGAACTCGAAGTTCAACCTCAACAACATCCGACAGAACCCCGGCCAGTTCGGCGCGTCGGCCGCGATCACCTACGTTCAAAGCAACAACGACGCCGAGGCGCACATCGGCACCACCGGCGCTGTGAACGTGTTCGGGGGCCTGTCGGTCACGTCCGATTCCGAGGACCCGATCCGCGCGGCCGCGATCGGCGCCGGACTGACCGAGTCCGAGGTCGCGATCGGCGGCGCGGTGTCCGTCGCGATTGAAACCAATCACTCCAACGCCTCGGTGGAGAGCACGGTGGGCGTCAACGTCAGCGGCCGACTCGAAGTCCAGGGCCAGGCCAACATCCCGCTGGCGGTCCTCCCGATCCAGCAATACACCCAGCTCAAGGAGTTCATCGAGAACGAGTCATCGCCCGGGGGAGCGCTGTTCACCACCGGCGACTTCGTCGACGCCCCCACGCTGGTGAGCGATCTGACCGCCGCCCAGCCCGATCCGCTGTCGCAGGCGCTGTTCCAGGAGTTCACGACGGCCGAGCAGAACACGCTGCTCGAGTCCGCGGACTCCACGCCGCATCTCACCTTGACCGAGACGCACACGCCGTTCTTCCAGCAGGTCGGTGACCAGCTCGCATACACGTTGTCGCTCGCGAACGACGGCAACGTGACGCTGACCGGCGTCACGGTCACCGATCCACTGCTCGGAGCGCTGGGGTGTCAGAACGCCGCCGGTCCGGCGGCGCTTCCCGTGACGCTCAACCCGGGCGATGTCATCAGCTGCACCGGCACGCACACGGTCACCGCGGCAGATGTGGCCGCCGGCTCTGTCACCGACAGCCCGAACGCCACCGGGACGGCGCCCAGCCTGAGCACGGTCACCGCGGGCGACACGAGCACGATTCCGCTGGCCACGCCGAACGGTTCAGGTGGGTTCACCTATACGTCGATCTCCCACATCACGCTGACCAAGGTCGCCGGGAACCCGACCGCGCCCGTGGTCTCTGCGCCGACGCAGCCGACGGGGACCACCTCGGGATCAGCTATACCGACGCTGACGTTCGCGAATGTGGGCGACGTCCTCAACTACACGCTCACCGCGCTCAACGACGGCACGACGACGCTGAGCAACGTGACGATCAGCGACCCGACGCTGACGAACTTCAGCTGCTCGGGGTCGCCGGCCACGCTCGCCCCCGGGCAGTCACTGACGTGCACCGGCACATACACGGTCACCCAGGCCGACCTGACCGCCGGCAAGGTGGCCTATACGGCGACCGCGTTCGTCGGATCGACGGCGGAGGCGACTTCGGACGGCTTCGTCCCGGTGGCCGTCCCCGACAACGCGACGCTTCAGAGCACGCTCGCCGAGGCGATCAACGGCGTGATCGACAACGGCACCGCGCTGTACAACCCGACCCTCTTCGAGGGGGTCACGTTCTCGGCCGCCACCGACGTTTACCTCGACAAATTCGACGCGATCGCGGTCAATGCAACCCCGCTGGCCACCGGCGACGAGATGATCTACACGGTGGCTCCCGGTGGTACCGCGATCCCCGAGCTGTCGAACAACACGCCCTACTACGTGATCAAGATCGACAACAGCACGATCAAGCTCGCGACGACCAAAGCGAACGCGCTCGCGGGGATCGCGATCCACCTGATGCAGGGCTCGGCCGGGACGCAGACGCTGACCGAGAACGATGGCGTCGAGAGTCTCACGTTCGATGCCTCGACCGCGACGATCGTGGGCGGCAACGAGCTTCAGTTCACGAGCCCCGACGGTCTCGTCGACGGCGAGACCGTGATCTACAACGTCGGCATCGGCGGTACCGCAATCGGCGGGCTTACCAGCGGCTCCACGTACGTCATCCACGTGATCGATCCGCACACGATCGCGTTCGACGTGCCCGGGTTCACGAATGCCCCGGTGCCGATCTATATTCCGCTCACGTCTGCGGGCGTCGGCGCCTCCCAAAGCTTCACGCAGACGGTCTCGTTCGGAGCGGGCGACGTCAAGACGAGCTTCCCCACGGGCGGCGACCTGGTCGAGTTCAACCGGCTGCTGGTCGAGGACTTCTACGGCCCGAATCTGATCAATCCCTCCGGAGATCAGCTCGGATTGTCGGTGGGCGGCTTCTTCCAAACGCTGTTCACCGTGGGCACGCAGCTGCTCGGCGGCGACCTCAACGCTCAGCAGGCCGATCTGCTCCAGGAATACCTCGGTCGCGCGGATATCGCCGCGGGGATCGCCGGCGATCCGCTCTCGTACATCAGCGCCGAGCTCGGCGCGCCCGAGAACATCACGACCACGTACGTCGGCGCGGCGTCGGTGGCCGGAAGCGACGACCCGAACACGCAGTTCCCGGGCAAGGCCGCGATCTCGGCGACGTTCGACTACCTGTCGATCGACAACGCCGGCAAGGCGTGGATCGGGGCCGGCGCCAAGATCAACCAGAACCCCGCGTATGCGCCACCCACCGACGTGGTCTCGAGCCTCAACCTGCTCGACGCCGCGACGCTCGCCCAAAAGCTGGTCGCGCAGGCCGGCCAGCCGACGAGCACCACCGATCCGGTCTCGTTCTACCTGTGGAATTCGCTGACCGCGGCACAGCAGGCCACGCTTCAGTCGGCGAGCTCCACCCCGGCCCAGATCACGGCGACGCTCGTCGCGGGCCTGAACGCAGTCATCGGCGGGGGCAAGGCGCTCAACACGCTGGCCGACTTCTCGAACGTCACGCTGTCGGCGGCCACCCAGGCGCTGCTCGCCCTCACCAGCCCTACCGCCGAGCAGCTCGAGACGCTCAACCACCTGCTGCTGATCGACGCCTACCCGGCCCTGGTCACCGACCAGTCGGTCAACGTCGAGTCCGACGACGCGATCTACGCGATCAACGCCGGCGGCATCACCGCGGCCCCATTCGGCTTGCTCGGCGCGGCCTCATCTCTGTTCGGCGGCACGTTCGGCGCGAACCTGCACAGCCAGGGCGTGGGGATCGGCGCCACCGTCGTCTATCTGTCGCTCGGCAACTCCGGGAACGCGTACATCGGAGACGGCGCGCTGGTCAATTCGGCGACCGACGTGACCGTGACCACGAACACGAATGCGTTCGTGGTCAACTTCACCTTCCAGGGTGGGGAGGCCCACTCGTGGGGAGTCGAGGGCGGCGCCGCCTACACGAACCTCACGAACCACGGCTACGCGTACATCGCCGCCTCGGCGACGGTCAACGCCGGCCGGAACGTCGGCGTGAGCTCCACCTACACGCTGCTCGGGGTGACGTTCACCCGGGCCAGCTCGGGCGGCGCCTCGCTCGCGGTCGGCGCCTCGATCGGGTGGAACGTCTTCACCAACGACACGCGCGCGTTCATCGCCACGGCCCCCGGCGACTCCAGCAACCTCCCGGCCGGCCTCGTGTCGGCCGCCGGTGACGTCACCGTGGGAGCCTCGACGTCCGAGATCGTCGCCAGCTTCACGAGCGCCGGCACGTCGGTGAGCGGTGGCAGCCACAGCGAGCCGGAGGGCACCAGCGGCGAGACGTCGAGCACCGAGAACTCCGGCGACGGCTCTGGGATCGAATCGGGCGACGCGGGGTCGGGGTCGGGTCCGGGCACCGACAACGGCGCGTTCTCGAACATCGACTCGAACGGCGCCGGCAACGACGTCACCGAGGGCGAGTCGATCGCCGGCATGCTGACCGACGAGAGCGGCGGCGCACCCACCGAGCCGAACGGCGAGGAGGCGCCTGCCGAGGGCGCCGAGCAGCATGGCGGCATCGGGATCTCGGGCGCGGTCTCGATCAACGATCTGCACAACGATGCCACCGAGGCCTACATCGCGAACGGCGTGACGGTCGTCGCCGGCGGCACCCTCGGTCTGAGTGCCACGGCCACGCTGCTCGACATCACGATCGCCGGCGGTAGCACGAAGGCCACGGCCGACCCGAAGAACAAGACCTCAGGCGACGGCAGCGCGCTGGCCGGCGCGTTCGCCTGGGACGACCTCGGCGCGGACGGGAGCGGCAACGAGCGGACCGTCGAGGCCTACGCGAACGGGGTGACGCTCCACGCCACCAATCTGTCCGTGACCGCGACCAACACGGCGAACCTGTTCACGTTCGCGCTCGGCGGTGCGCTCGCGGGGAGCAGCGGGAACGTCGCGCTGATCGGTTCGGTCGGCCTCGACCAACTCGATTTCAACACACTCGCGGCGCTGCAATCGGGCACGACCGACACCGTGGGCGACGGCGTCACCCCGGCGAAGGTCACGATCAACGCCAGCAGCTCGATCTTCCTCGTGTCGGCCGCCGGCGGCGCTGCTTACACCGGCCAGTACGGCATCGGTGCCGGCGCTGACGTGGAGATCGTCCACGACACGGTCGCGGCGCTGATCGGCGCCGGTGCCGACATCGAGCCGACCGGCAACGTCGAGCTCGCCGCCTCGGGGAACGAGACCGTCATCTCGGTCGCGGCCCAGCTCGCGATCGCCCGCAAGAACCTGGGCCTCGTGGGAGCCGCCGCGGTCGACTTCCTGGACCCGACGGTGCAGGCCTACATCGACAGCGGCGCCACCGTCAAGACCAACGGCAACCTCCTGATCGACGCGACCGACCAGAGCATGATGATCGTCGTCGGCGGCTCCGGGGCGTTCGGCAAGAACCTCGGGATCGGCGCGAGCGTCGGCTTCGGCGAGGTCACGCTCGTGGTCAAGGCGTATGTCGGCGCCGGCACGACGATCGTGGCCAAGGGCGACGGCGCGCCGATCGCGAACGCGTCGGGCGCGGTCTCGGGCAACGGCCTTTTGATCAACGCCAACGCGACCGAGAACCTGTACGGGTTCGGCGCCGGCGGGGTCGGCTCCGAGCGCGTATCGGTCGCGGGATCCGCCGCCGCGGCCGACCTCAACAACGACGTCGAGGCCTACATCGCGCCGGGCGCGACCGTCAACGCCGGCGTCACCGGCCTGGCACCGCAGCAGGGAGTCACGCTGCGGGCGAACGCCGCGATCAGCGTGCTGAGCGTCGCCGGCGCGATCGGGGTCGCGATCAATCCGGGCCCGTCGTCGGATCAGGATTCGGAGGACGGCGCGACCGCGGGAAGCTCGATGTCGAGCAACGCCGTGACCGTCGGGCTCGCCGCCGCGGTCACGCTCATCACCAACCGCGTCCACGCGTACGTCGGGTACGTCGACGACGGCAGCGCGCTCCCGGCCACGCCGGTCGCAACGATCGTCGACGCGGCCGGAGCGGTGAGCCTCAGCGCCTCGGCGAACACCGGGATTCTCACGTTCGCCATCGGCGGGGCGCTCGCGGCCGCCAGCGCCGGGGGCGGCGGCGGAGGCGGGAACGCGATCGGGCTGGCCGGCGCCGGAACCGGCAACACGATCACGAACTCGGTCGAGGCCTACCTGCGCGGTGCGGTGACGGTCGGCGCCGGCGGGGCGGTCGGACTGTCCGCCAATGACGCTTCGAAGGTCGTCGCGAACGCCGGCGGCGTCGGCATCGGCGTGATCCTCGGCCAGCAAGGCTCAACCGGTGTCTCGGCCGGCGTGGCGCTCGCCTACAACAACATCACGAACACGGTCCTGGCCTTCGTGGAGGACTCGGCGGTGACGGCCGGCACGGCGGCCTCGCTGAACGCGACCGAGGCGGCCAGCATCTGGGCCCTGACCGTCGGAGGAGCGGTCGCGGCGGCGTCGTCGAGCGGTGGTGGCGCGACCACCGTAGCCCTTGCCGGGGCCGACTCGCTGAACACGGTCGACAACACCGTCAAGAGCTACGTGCTCGACAGCGACACGAACGGGGCCTCGAACGGCGTCACCGCAAACGACGGTGCCGTGATGCTGACGGCCTCCGACGGGTCGACGATTACCGCCAACGGCGGCGGCCTCGGGATCGCAGTCAGCGAATCGTCGGGCGGCACCGGCGCCGGCGCGACCGTCGGGGAGTCGGTCGCGGTCAACACGGTGACCGACACCGTGTACGCGACGATCGGCAACTCCGATGTGAGCGCCACGAACGGAGACGTCGGACTGAGCGCGAGCGGGATGTCGAAGATCTGGGCGCTGACGATCGGTGGTGCGATCGCGGTCGGAGCGAGTAGCCAGAGCGCCGGAGCGGGCGCGGCCGCCGGCGCGGGCTCGGGCAACGGCGTCACCGACGACGTGGAAGCGGCGATCGAAGACGCGAGCTCGGCCACGACGACCACGAGCGGTGACGTCACCCTGACCGCGATGGACGGCTCCTCGATTCAGGCCTACGCCGGCGGCCTCGGTATCGCGGTCGGCGCTTCGGGAGGCGGCACGGGCGTCGGGGTGTCGATCGGGATCGCGGCGGCCAACAACACGGTCCACAGCACGGTCAAGGCATTCGTCGCGAACTCGACCGTGAGCTCGGCCGGGGGCGTGTCAGCGTCCGCCACCGAGGCCGCCTCGGTCGTCGCCTGGACGCTCGGCGGCGCGCTCGCCGTCGGCGCGTCCACCGGCGGGAACGGCGTCGGCGTCGCGGCGGCCGGCGCGGCGTCGAGCAACTCGATCACCGATGACGTCGAGGCCTACGTCGGCCAGGCGACCGCCAGCGGGGTCACCGCGAACGACGGAGCGGCGCTGATCAGCGCGACGGACAGCTCGCAGATCACCGCCAACGCGGGCGGCGTCGGTGTCGCGGTCGGCGCCGGCAGCAGTAACGGCGTCGGCGTGACCGTCGGATTCTCCGCTGCCGTCAATACGATCACGAACACGGTCGAGGCCTGGATCTCGCACTCGTCGGTCAGCGCGGAGGCGCCGAGCGGCACCAGCCACGAGGTCGACCTCACCGCGACCGAGGGCGCGAGCATCAACGCGCTGACGATCGGCGGTGCGGTCGGCGTCGGCGGTGGCGGATCCAACGGCATCGGCGTCGGCGCTGCGGGAGCCGGATCGGGCAACACGATCACCAACCACATCGAGGCCTTTATCGACAACTCGAGCACCGTGACCACAGCGCAGACCGGTGGCGGTGTGATCCCGATCATCACCCCCAACCCGCCGAGTGCCGCGTGCAGCTCGAGCCAGGCCCGCGGCCCTCCGGGCACCGACGGCGATGTGTACCTCAGCGCCACCGACTGCGCCACGATCATCGCCAATGGAGGCGGGCTCGGAATCGGGGTCGGCGGTGGCGGCTCGAACGGCGTGGGCGCCTCGCTCGGCGTCGCCGCCGCGGTCAACTCGGTAACCGACACCACCGAGTCCTTCATCGACAGCTCCGGCGTAACCGCCGCCGGCAATGTCGCTCTCTCGGCCGTCGAATCGGCCACGATCAACACCATCACCATCGGCGGCGCCGTGGCGGCCGCGGGTGGAGGCGGCGTCGGTGTCGCCGGCGCGGCCGCGGGCGCGGGATCGTCGAACACGATCGACAACACGGTCCAGGCCTACATCAATGACCCGACCGGGGTGACCAGCGGCACCTCCGCGCTGAACGGCTCGCTGTGGCTGACCGCCAAGAACGCGGCCTCGATCACCGCCGACGCGGGCGGCCTCGCGGTCGCCGGCGCGGGCGGCGGCACCGGTGGCGGCGCGGCCACGCTCGGCGTCTCGGTGGCGGTCAACACGATCACCGACACGGTCAAGGCCTACGTCTCGGGCGCCTCGACCCAGACCGCCGCGGACCTGGAGCTGTCGGCCGAGGACACGCCCACGATCGGCGTGCTGGCGATCAGCGGGGCAATCTCGGGCTCCGGTGGCGGCACCGGGGGTGCCGCCCTGGCGATCGGAACGACCGCGGCCGAGAACCAGATCAACGATGACGTCGAGGCCTACGTGACCGGCATCGACAACCACCTGAGTCCGGCGGGCGGGGCGGTCAGCCTCAGCGCCACGCGGCACGCAACGATCACCGCCACCGCCGTCGCGGCCTCGGTGGCGGTCAGCGGCGGCGGCACGGCGGGCGTGTCGGTGGCGGGTGGCGGCGCGCAAGCCAATAACGTGATCCTCGGCAATACCGAGGCGTACGTGACAAACAGCGTCCTGTGGGCAGCCGGCGCGCTCACGCTGACCGCGGCCGACAGCTCGTCGATCACGGCCACGATCGCGGCGGTGGCGGCATCCGGTGGTGGCGGCGGGACGGGCGGCGTCGCCGCTGCGATCGGCGCGTCGCTGGCCGAGAACCTGATCGGCTTCAACGCCGATCTCAGCACGGCGACCAACCAGGTGCTCGCCTACGTGCAGGACTCGAGCATCAACGCCGGCGGTGCCCTGACCGAGGAGGCCACGGCGTCCGAGACGATCAACGCCACCGTGGTGGCCGCGTCGGCCGCGATCAGCGGCGGCGGCACGGTCGGGGTGTCGCTGTCGGGATCGGGCGTGTCGGTGATCAACCAGATGGCCACCGACGTCAAGGCTTACATCGACGGCGACAGCGCGCCGGGCGCGACTACGGTCGGGATCGCCGCAACCTCGATCTCCCTGACGGCTCAGGACACCTCGAGCATCACGGTCGTTGCCGGCGCCGCCTCGATCGCGGCGTCGGTCGCGGGCACCGCGGGCGTCGCGCTTTCGATCGGCGTGGCGCTGGCCCAGAACCGCATCGCCAACGACGTCGAGGCCTACATCGCCGATGTCGCGAATACGGCGGACACGGCGAACGCCACCGCCGGCGGGATCACGCTTGAGGCCGACGAGGGCGCCACCGTCGAGGCGACCTCGGCTGCCGCCTCGCTGGCGGTGGGGATCGGCGGCACCGCCGGCGTCTCGGTCTCGGGGGCCGGCGCGGCGGCTCTCAACACGATCCTCACGGCCGACGAGGCGTACGTGCTCGACTCCACGCTGGTGGCCGACGGCGCGGTTTCCGCGACCGCGCACGACAGCGCGTCGATCACGGCCACGATCGCCGCCGCCTCGGCCGCGGTCGGCGGCGGCGGGACGGCGGGCGTCGGGGCCTCGCTCGGGGTCGCGCTGGCGCGCAACTTCATCGGGTGGGATCCGACGCTGGTCAGCGCGACGGACACGTCCGACCAGACGGTCAACGGCCTCAGCGACGGGACGACGGTCCGTCTCGTCTCGGGGGTACACACCGGCGATGTCTATCGGTACGTCGGGACCCCGCTGACCGGGAGCGTCAACCTCGACCCGTCGGCGCAGAACTACGACAACACCGCGTTGTGGCAGGCGGTCCCGCCGGTGGCGGCGTCCGCGCAGGTGCTGGCTTACGTACAGGACTCGAGCATCGCCGCAGCCGGCGCGCTCTCGGTGATCGCCACCAGCACCGGTCAGGTCACGGCGACGGTGGTCGCGGGCTCGGTGGCGGTCGCCGGTGGAACGGTGGGCATCGGAGCTGCCGGCGCCGGTGCCGGCGCCCAGAACACGATTGCCGAGACCGTCAACGCCTACATCTCAGGCAGCGCCGGCACCGCGATCAGCGCCACCTCGGCGACGCTTCGCGCGACCGACTCCGAGTCGATCACGATCGTCACCGGGGCGGCGTCGATCGCCGGAGGCTTCGGCGGCGGCGGCGGGGCGCTGACGATCGGCGTCGCGATCGCCATCAACCAGATCACCGACGACGTTGAGGCCTACATCTCGCCGTCGGGTACGAACACGACCGGCCCCTCGCTCACTACCAATCCGGGCGGCGTCTCGCTGACCGCCACGGACAGTGCCGCGATCAGCGCCACGAGCGCGGCCGCGTCGCTCGGTGCGGCGATTGGCGGGACCGCGGGCATCGCGGTCAGCGGCGCGGGAGCGGACGCCACGAACGTGATCCTCGGCTCGGTGCTCGCGCATGTCGACTCGAGCACGGTGCACAGTGTCGGCGGCGTGTCGCTGGGAGCGACCGACAGCTCGCAGATCACCGCGATCGTCGTCGCGGCCTCGGTGGCGGCCGGGGGTGGCGGGAGCACCGGCATCGGCGCCTCGATTGGAGCCGCGATCGCGCAGAACCTGATCGGCTGGACGGCGGACGGGACCCGCACCCCGCTCGCCGTCGGCGCCAACATCACGGGGTCCGTGATCGCGAGCGGCGGAACGCTGTCCGAGACCGCGACCGACAGCGCGACGATCAACGCCACGGTGGAGTCGGGGTCGGTCGCGATCGCCGGGGGCGCCGACGCCGGCGTGGGGCTTGGTGGAGCCGGCGCGGGTGTGCTGAACGAGATCGCGGTCCAGACGACCGCGACGATCGCCGGCGCGACGTCGGCGGTGCACGCGGCGAGCATCACGCAATCGGCGATGGACAGCTCGTCGATCACGGCGGTTGCCGGATCGGCGGCGCTGGCCGCGGCGTTCGGGATGGCCGGTGTCGGACTGTCGGTGAGCGCCGACAGCGCTCAGAACGAGATCTCGAACGTGGTCACGACCTCGATCGACGGGGTGGCGACCCCAGGAGTCAGTACCCAGGCTGGTCATACGAACACCGAGACCGCCGCGAGCATCGCACCCGGCGACACCGTACTGGTCACCGGTCCGCCGAGCGCGAACTTCACGGCGACGGTGGGCGCTCCGAACGTCGTGAACGTGACGCCGGGGCAGGTCGTTACGCTGAGCTCGACGTACGCCGCGGGTGGCTTCACCACCGACTGCGAGAGCTGCTCGGTCTCGCCCGGGACGCGCGTGACGCTGCTGCCCGGCTACGCCGGCGGCGGCACCCCGGGGGCCACGTACGCGTACGCGGGCACGGGCACCTCATCGCTCAACCTGTCGACGGAGGACTACACGACCAGCGCATGGGTGCTGATCGGCGGCGGCTCGGGCGCGAGCTACCTGTTCGTCGGCTCCGCCGCACAGGGCCGCGGGCTGAACCTCAACGCCCAGAACTACGCGAACACCCAGCTCTGGCAGCAGGTGATCGGGACGGTCGGCAACGTGTACGTGTACACCGGTCCGGCCGCGACGCTCAACCTGGGGGCGCAGAACTACGGCGACACGGCCGACTGGCAGCCGGTGACGCTCGGCGGGATCACCGCGACCGCCACCGAGGGCGCGACGATCAGCGCGATCGCCACCGCGGCCAGCGCCGCGATCGGAGGCGGCTTCGTCGGAGTGAGCTTCGCCGCGTCGGGCGCGAACGCGCAGAACGTGATCCTGACCAAGACCAACTCGTTCATCAACGCCAGTAACGTCACGACCACCGGCGGCGTGTCGCTCACCGCGTCGGACACGGCGAGCATCAGCGCGACGGTCGTGTCGGTCTCCGCGGCGTTCGCCGGCGGCGCAGGAGCCGGAGGCGCCGCGATCGGCTCCGCCTCGGCCGAGAACCTGATCGGCTACAACCCCGATCAGAGCCAGAACCCGGCCCAGGTGCTCGCGTACATCACCGGCTCCAGCGTCGGCGCCGGCGGCTCGGTCACGCTGAGCGCGACCTCGAGCTCGACGATCATGGCCAACGTCGCGGGTGGCGCCGTGGCGATCGCCGGCGGCGATATCGCGGTCGCCGGAGCGGGCGCCGGCGAGGGCATGTCGAATGTCGTTGACACGCAGGTGCAGGCGTACATCTCTAACACGACCGGGACCGGCGTGAGCGCCGCCGGCGCGATCGGCCTGACCGCGAGCGACACCTCGACGATCACAGCGCTGGGCATCGCGGCGTCGATCGCCGCCGCGATCGGGCCGATGGGCGGCGGCGCGGCCTCGGTCGGCGTCGCGATCGGGATCAACACGGTGTCCAACGACATCGAGGCGTATGTGTCCGACGCCAAGGTCACTACGACCACGGGCGCGCTGTCGGTCATGGCGAGCGAGACCGCGACGATCTCCTCGACGTCGGCGGCGGCGGCCGTGGCGATCGGGATCACAATCGGCCCGTCGCTGGCCGGCGGCGGCGCCAGCGACAGCGCGACCGAGGGCGACACGATCAAGGCGCGCGTCACCGGGAGCACGCTCAACCTCGGCGGCGGGCTGACGATCGGCGCGAGCGACTCCTCGAGCGCGTCCGCCACCGTGATCGCGACCGCCGCGAGCCTCGGCCTGCTCTCGTTCGCGGCCGCGGGCGGGGTCGCGACCAGCAGCGTGACGCCGACCGTCCAGGCTTCGATCGATACGTCCTCGGTGACCGCCGCCGGCAACATCGCGCTGTCGTCCGAGACGATGGATTACGGGAACGCGAGCACGTACGGCAACTCGTTCTCGACCGGCGTCTCGGCGGCCGGGTCGAACAGCACGGCGACGATCGCGCCGCAGATCCAGACGTTCATATCGGGCAACTCGGTCACGAGCACCGGCGGCGGGATCTCGCTCAGCTCGGAGTACAACGCGAACGCCGACGGCTCGAGCGCGGCGACCAACTCGACGCCGCTCGGAGCCGTCGCCTACGCTGAGACGTCATCGGGCGCGATCATCGCCGGCAGCGGGGCGAACGCCACCGCGACCGACAGCGCCAGCGTGCAGACCTACATCAGCGGCGGCGCGCCGTCGGCCCAGGGCGCGATCTCCGTGGTGGCGGCCTCCTGGTCGGCGCCGTCCGCGAGCACCACCGGCATCGCCGGCGGGGCCGTCGGCGTCGGCTCGTCGACCGCGACCGCGACCGCGAACGGCGCGACCGCCGCCTACGTCTCGACCTCGGTCGTCGGCGGCGCCTCGCTGACCGTGACCGCGTTGAACACCGAGGCGCCGCAGAGCAGTGCGCTCGCCGTGTCGGGCGGGATCATCTCCGGCGCGGGCTCGAGCGCGACCTCGAACGCGGTGGCCGACGGCAATGGCGATCCGGCCGCCACGGCCTACCTCGCGACCGGCGAGATAACGGTCACGGGCGCCGTCGAGGTGCAGTCGACTTTCAATCTAGGCTCGTACGCGACCGCCTTCGGCGGCGCCTACGGCGGTGTCAGCGTCGGCGCCTCGATTGCAACGAGCACCACGACCGCCGACGTGACGGCGACGGTGCCTGACGGCGCGAACATCAATGCCGGCTCGCTGTCGGTCAGCGCCACGCGCGGCCTGGCCGGCGGCGCCGGAACCGACAGCTCGCATTCGAACTCGGACGCGAGCTCGGGTGCGCTGATCGGCGTCGACGCGTCGACCGCCACCGCCACCGGCAACGGGCGCGTGACCGCGAGCATCGGCAGCGGCGTGACGCTCCCGAACGGCGCCGTCGCGGTCATGGCCACCGACACCACCAGCCAGGAGGCCGATGCGTCCGGCTTCGCCGCCGGCGTGATCGGGGCCGGCGCGAGCATCGCCAACGCCACGTCACAGGTCATCACCTCCGCCACCCTCGGAGCTGGCCCCATCACGAGCCCGGGCCGGTCGGGATCGCTCACCGTCCAGGCTGCCGGCACCGACTACAACACCGCCAACACGATGGCGGGCAGCGGCGGGGTGATCTCCGGCAACGCCTCGGAAGGGACTACCGGAGACACATCGAGCGTGACCGCCACGATCACCGGGCCCGCGAGCGGGACCGAGACGATCAACACCGGAGCGGTGACGGTCGACGCGTCGCACATCAGCGGCTACCTGGCCACCGCGAACTCCGTGCAGGCCTCGGTAATCGGCGGCAGCGGGGCGACCGCCACCGCGACCGCGACCACCCCGGTTCAGACCAACGTCGGTGCGAATATCACGATCCTGGCCAGCCACGGGATCGCGATCACCGCCGAGAACCGGTTCGTGCGGCTGACGAGCACCTCCGACACGGTCTCCGCCGCTTCCGGCGGCGGCATCACGGCGACCGCGGCGACATCCAGCACAACGCTGACCGGCACGACGACCGTCCACATCATGAGCGGCGTCAACCTCAACGTCGCGTCGTCGTCGCCGCTGTCGACCGACGGAATCCTGATCAGCGCCTCGAACACGGCCGCGGTCGCGGACAGCGTCGACCTGACGACGGGCGGCGCGATCGACGGCGCCGGCACCGAGGCCGACATGACCGTGAACGAGACGCCGACCGTGACGATCGACGCCGGCGGGTCGCTCGTGTCGAACGGCAACATCGCGCTCGGGACGTACGCCACGAGCACGGCTTCGACTTCCGCCGGTGTCGACACCTGGGGGCTGGCAGCCGTCGGAGTCACGCACGCGAACACGACCGTCAACGCCACCCAGATGTTGACGATCGGCGGCCCCGAGCTGATCTCCGCGCTCGGCAACGCGACGCTCACCGCCGGCGGCGATCCGGCCGGCGCGTTCCCGACGACCCTATCGGCGAACTCCGCGGCCGAGGGGTATGTCCGCGGCCTGATCGCGATCCCGGTGGCATCCGCCCACAGCAACATCACGAGCGTCTCCACGCTGACGGTGAATCAAGGCGTGACGATCGTCAGCGGCGAGAACACTGCGCTCGAGGCGACCGACGGCGTGCTCAGCCCGGTCTCGGACGGAACCGCGCACGGCTACGAGCTCGGATTCATCCCGGTCACCAACCACGACGGCAACACCTCGACCTCGGGCAGCAGCGCGACGTTCACGATGAACGGCACCGCGACCGCCGGCATCTACCACCTGCTGTCGATCACGATCGCCGACTGCGGCTCGAACACGAGCTGCAACCCGGTGTCGGTGGCGCCCGGCGGGTTCCCGTTCCTGTCGAGCTTCTGCAACCCGGCGAGTCCGTCGACGACCGCGTGCAACGACCCCGGCGGCTTTTCGCCGGACACGTTCGACGCCTCGCTGTTCCCCGCATCGCTGGTAGCTGCGGTCGACGCCGGCGTCTCCACCACGGACGTCGGTGCAGTCATGCTCGGCCCGCTGTTCGCCTCGGGCGGGCTGGTGACCGTCGACACAGGCACGATCAACGGCAGCGGCTCGCTCACCTCGTTCGGGAGTCCGTCGATAACGGTCGACAACCAGAGCCCGTACTACCTGATCACGGGCCAGGCCACAATCCCCGACATCCCCGGCGGCGCGGTCGTATTCACCGGAGCGGCTCAGGGCAGCGACGCCACCCATGCGGGACTCGCATGCACGCCGTCCTGCTCGGCCCAGAACGGCACCGGCTCCGCCCAGCAGGGCGCGATCACGATCGAGAACACCTTCACCTGCACCGTCGGAGCCCCGACTTGCGTCGGCACCCCGCCGGCGGACAGCTCGCCGCTTGGTCCGGCCCTGTACGACACCGGCGACCTCAACAACCTTGGCGGCGCAATCAACATCATCAACGACTCCGGCTCGTTCTTCAAAGCGCCGACCGCGAGCATCTTCGGCCAATCGGTGAACATGAACATCCCCAACGGGGAGGTCGTGCTGCCCGAAGATCCCGCCGCGCCATTCGTCGGCAGCAACCCGTACTCGGAGTGGATGAGCCAGTTGATCTGGCCGGGCAACGAGTTCAACCCCGACCCCAATCTTGCGGCGGCCTGGGTGGCGAACTACGAGTTCCCGAACGTCTGGAACAGCAGCTGCAGTTCGAACCCGATCCCCTGCGCCTCGACGCTGACCTCCGACCTGATCGGATTCGCCGGAAGCACGGACGGCTTCGGCCAGCAAGCGAGCTACGTGTTCTACGGCTACTGCAACGCCTTCGCGGACTCCTCGGATCTGCAGTCCACGTGCCCGGCGGGGGTCGCCAACTCGCTCAGCCCGCTCGGCGGGTCACAGGTGATCTCAGGCAGCGACTTCGACCAGCGATCGTTCCCGCTCGTACCTGCCGAGCCGCTCAGCATGTCGCTGTCCAGCTGGGGCAACATCCAAAGCGAGCTGGCCTCCGAGGGAACGCTGATCTACGGCGGCCGGGTCACGATCACCGGCAACATCATCGACCTCGACGCGAAGATCGTCGCGGGCCAGTCGACGGACTGGTCGCTCGAGCTGCCGAGCAGTCTCGACTCGTTCATCACGCTCTACAACTTCTTCTACGCGCTCGGGGTGGTCGGGCCGACGGTCGCTCTGCCCGTCAGCGCCGACGTGGGGACGCAGCAGATCGGCGCCACCTACGATGCGCGCAACGGCGGCCGCATCATCGTCGACGACGTCAACGCCTCTTCGGGATCGTCGAGCATCTTGATCGACGGCGGGCTGATGAGCACCAACCCAATCGGCGACATCCACGTCAACGGCGGTCTGGGAACGATCAACATCGACAACCAGACCGGCATACCACTGACCGTGCAGAATCTGTACGCGGGCAGCACTGCAAGCAGCGTGGCGAGCACCGTCGAGATAATCGACACCGCACTGGTCGGCTCGAGCCGCCAGTCGACCGGGCACACGGTCTACGTCTACCAGAACGGCCAGGTGTCGACCTATACCGGTGGTCTCGACAACCAGGGCAACCCGCTCCAGACCGCCACCCAACTCGAGCAGGGCACGGCCACTCCGAGCTCCGGCACGACGGTCACCTACGACCCGCTGTCAGGGCAGCGCTGGGACTGGGAGCTGACCGCTACCTTGACGCGCCAGATCACCGGCGCCGGCGACTCGAACAACTACACCGTCGGCCAGTGGCAGTGGACCTCGAACAACCCCCTCGGCGGCGCTAACGACCCGTGGCAATACTGCACCAACTCCAGCTGTACGACCGTCAGCAACGAGCCGGCGGGGTGGCTCGTCACCGGTTCGACCGACCCCAACGTGTTCGACCAAACGATCTCGGCGAGCGTGAACCTGTTTGCCAGCGGCTGGACGATCTCGTACCACGGCTGCGGGCCCACGTGTCACTTCGGGTTCAGCCAGAACGCCTCCGGCGGCGACTGTGCGGGTGACTCCCCGTGCGCGAACTGGACCTACTGGAACCCAAGCGACGCGCAGCTGTGGACGCTGATGTCGGTCACCGCGAGCAACCCGATCACCGTTGACTTCTCGGGTCAGTCGACCGGCACCGTAAACGTCACCTCAAACGCGCCGGTCACGCTCGTCGGCGCGATCACGAATCCCGAAGGGACAACGACAATATCCGCGACCGGCTCGATCATCGCGACGGCCGGCGGCGCCAACGGCGCGGGAGGCTCGATCACCTCGCAGCAGCTGACGCTGATCGCCGCGGGCGGGTCGATCGGAATGTCGTCCGCCCCATTGCCCGTGACCGTGACCACGGGCGGAACCTTCTCCGCGCTGGGCGGGTCCGAAGGCGTCTATCTGAACCTCAACCTCGCGGGGGGTACGACGATCGGGCAGATCTCCGCGACCGATCCGGGCGGGTTCGGCGACGTCGTCGTGTCGGCCAACGGCAGCCTCACGCCCGCCTCCGCCGCAACCGAGATCATCGGTGACAGCATCACGCTCACGACCGGGACCGGCGCGATCGGGTCGACCGCCGCGCCGCTCAAGATCGACGCGCACTCCGACACCGCGATCAACGGTGCAGCGATCGGAGGCGTCGTCGACGCCACCGCCCCGGGGGACATCAACCTGGATCAGGTCGCCGGAGACCTGCTGGTCGGAGCGATCGCCTCTAGTGGCGGCAACGTGGTGCTGCAGGCCGCCGGATCGATCCTCGACGCCAGCGGGCAGACCGCCGCGCAGACGCTCGCGCCGAGCCAGATCCAGGCGATCTGGCAGGCGCTCGGCATCGAGGACTCGTCCGCGACCGAAATGGCAGCCACCACGGCGTTCGTCAACGAGGTCGAGCGCTACTACGCCCAGTATTGGCGCCTGCTGTTGAACGGCGCGGTCGCATCGGACGGCACCTACACGCTGAGCCCGTCCTCGGTAGCGCTGTTCCTGCCCGACACCTCGACTGCGCTGGACATCGCCAGCCCCACGAACGCCGAGGTCGCGAGCTACGCCGCCTACCTGTACGCCGAGACCATCGACTTCTTCAACAACGTCGTCGGTCCATCGCAGCCGTGCACGGGGCCGGTCAACCCGTGCGGCTACCAGGAGCCCGACGGGAATGGATTGACGGTGGCCCAGGTCGGTCAGCCGCTGCCGGGCTTCTCCGGCCCGCTCCTCGGCGCCGGCTGGCAGTCGAGCCCCGACTTCACCACGTTCAACCCGAACTTCACGTTCACGCCGTCCGCGGCCGAGAGCACCGCACTGATGGGCGACGCCCTGTGGACCGCGAACGAGCTCAGCTACGCGATCAACCAGGCCGGGCTCGGAGCGAGCTCCGGCACGCCCGTCGGCGTCGGCACCCCGAACGTCAGCGGTCGCAACGTCACGCTGACGGCCGGTGGGTCGATCGGCCGCCTGGCTCAGCCGGCGCAGATCACGCTCGCCGACCTGCGCACTGGCACGCTCACGACCCAGCAGATCGGCGCGCTGGCGCTCGCGACCGCCCCGGGCGATGTCGCGCTCGTCGGCACGGACTCCGGGATCTCCGGGGCGGTCACGTTCGTGATCAACGCGGCCACCGGCTCGCTCAGCGTGGCGGGCGTGAAGGGCGCCGCCGGGGCGGTCACGATCCAGGGCGAGCACTCCGACGGGAGCCTGTTCGGTGTCGATGGCGCCGGCAACAGCGTCACGGTGACCGAAGTCGACGTGGCTCAGATAGCGCCGTTCTTCGTCGGCGCCCTCGGAACCCTGACGGCGAGCGCCGGCGCCTCGGCGTTCGTGCAGAGCACGACGCAGAATCTCGCTCTCAACTCGGTCACGGCCGGGACCGACGCGAGCCTCACCGCACCGGGCAGCATTCTGAGCGCCGGCACCTCGTCTCCGCAGGTGCGGACCGGAGGCAACCTCACGCTGCTCGCCGGGGGTGACATCGCCGCGTCGGTGTCCGCTGGGGTGGCTTCGCCGCTCATGATCGATGTCGGCGGCGTGCTCAGCTCGGCCGAGGCCGGCGGCCACCTGTCGGTGGAGCAGACGACCGGGAACCTCACCTTCGACGCGGTAACCGCTAAGACCGACGTCGCGCTGCTCGTGCCGGCCGGGAGCCTCTTCCAGAACACTCCGCTGATCACCGACATCGTCGCCCCGACGCTGACGGTGAACGCGTCCGGCGCCGTGGGCACGCCGACCGATCCCGTCGAGGTGAAGATCTCCGGCTCGGTGACCGTCACCGCGCCGACAGGCGCCTACATGGGCACGATCGGTCCCAATAACACGCTGAACGTGTCGAGCATCGAGGCCGCGAACGGCGCCGTGACGCTTCTCGTCGAGGGCGACACGAACATAACCTCGATCGTCGCCGGCGAAACGGTCGACATCTTCGCCGACGATGGCATTTACGAGGTCGGCGACGCAGAACCGCCGCCGACCACCGACGCCGCCGCGGTGCCGAACATCACCGCGCCGAGCGCGGTGCTAAGGGCCGGCGTCGGCATCGGCACCCAGAGCGATCCGCTCGAGACGAAGCTCGGCACGCTCGACGTCCTCTCGCTCGGCGACATGTGGATGGTCAACTACGGCGACCTGGTGGTCGACCAGATTCCGGGCTTCGGGATCAAGGGCCTGACCAGTGCGGGTCAGCTCCACCTGACGCTGCACAGCACGCTGACGATCAACCAGCCCGTGGACTCGGGCGGCTTCGCCGAGGTGCTGACGGCTGGCGACGGGATCGTGATCAACGCAGCGGTGACGAGTGACGGCGGTCCGATCACCGCGACGGCGGGTGCCGGGATCGTCGTCAATGCCGCGGTGACGAGTGGTGGCGGTGCGATCGCCGCGACCGCGGGAGCCGATGTGTCGTTCGCCGCCGACGGGAGCTTCGGCGCCGGCGCCGGCACTGCCACGATCACGGCCGGCGGCTCGATCCTCGACACCGGCAACGACGCCGCGGTGGACGTGACCGCCGGTCAGATCCTGCTGACGGCGACGAACGCGATCGGTTCACCGTCCGACGCGGTGCTGATCGAACACACGGGAGGAGGTGCCATCGGCCCGATCAGCGCCGGCACAGGCCTGTACATGGGTGTCAGAGGAAGCGGCCAGGACTCGCTAGCTGTGATTGGAAACGGCGCCGGCGAGCAGTATGTGGTGAGTCCGGCCGGGGTCGCCGGGATGCCGGCGATCTGCGGGTCGGCGTCCGGCACCGCGGGGTGCGTGCTCAGCGCGGGGCTAATCGTGTCCTACTCGAATATCGCGAGCCTCAACGTGAACGGACTCGGCGGCAACGACACCTTTACCGTGCTCGGGACGCAGGCCGGCACCGTGATGACGCTCAACGGCGGGCCGTCCGGCAGCGACACGTTCAACGTCGAGGGCGATGTGATCGCACCGGCTGGTACCGTCGCGTCGCTGTCAACGTCGCTCGCCGGGCCGCACGACACGGGCATGTTGGCCGGCACGCTCGTCATCAACGGCGCCCCGTCGTCGGCGCCGGTGGCCGTCGGTGGCGTGCACCTACCGACGACCCTCGATTCGACGCCAGGGTCGAGTGCGGCTTCATCCAACCTCACCACGCTGAATGTGTTCGACGACCTCAGCGGGACGGGACAGGCGGGCTCGCTGTCGGCCACGTCCGGCACTGGGAACCTCGCCGGGCTGAGCATGGGTGGTGGCGGTATCTCCTACACGGGCATCGACGTCGTCGACGTGATGCTGGGCGGTGGCAACGACACATTCACGGTCAACGGAACGGTGCCCGGGTCGATCACCGTCATCCAGGGAGGCGGCGGCAGCAACGACCTGATCGCCAACGGCGGCGGCGGACCGCAGGCGCCGCTGATCCTGTTCGCCGGGACCAGCCAGGACGGCAGCTACTACAACTCGGCGCTCGGCAGCGCGGTCGCCTACTCGGTCGACCCCAGCCACCCCAACACCGGCGTGCTCGATGCCCGCAACGATCCGAACAGCGTCGTCCTGTACGGCGGCACCAGCAACGTCACGATCTACGGGGGCGGGGGCGGCGATCAGATCGCGGGTGGCTCGGGGACCGATACGATCTTCGCCGGCTCCGGCAACGACGATATCTACGGCAACGCCGGATTCAACGTCGATCTGTCCAGGTCGCTGGCGCAGAGCCTCGCGCAGGGCACGCAGATCCTGTCCGTCGTCAACGATCCGTCTGGTCCGGCCTCGCCCACCAGCGACCCGCTGACCGACTCGTCCCAGACGATCTTCGCCGGCGCCGGCAACGACATCATCATCGGGCACCGCGGCGTGATTGCGCAGGCGCCAGGGGTCAACCGGCTGCTCACCACCGGCGGGGTCACCGCTGTCTACTCGATCGACCCGAGCGTGTCGGCCAACGACCAGATCTACGGTGGGTCGGGTAGCGCGATCGTGATCGCCGGCAACGGCAACGACTTGGTCGACCTGGCGGCCGGCCGCAGTTCTTCGCCGAACGTCGTGATCGGCGACGACGGCGTGGTCGAGTTCGCCGCGCCTGAGTATTTCCAGACGGTTGGTGCCTGGTTCTCGAACCTGGCTCTGGTGGCTTCGAGCGACCCGCGGTACGGCGGCAGCGACCGAATCGTCACGGGCCGCGGGGCAGGGGTGATCATTGGCGGTGCCGGCAGCAACTTCATCAAGACCGCCGGCGGTGCTGTGATCCTCGGCAACGAGGGCTCCGTGCAGTTCTCGAACGGGCACATCGCCCAGGTGGTGAGCACCAACCCGTGGGTTTCGGGCCACGACCCCCTCGCCGGCAACACCATCATCACGGGCCCCGGCGACTCGCAGATCATCGGCGGCTCCGGGAACAACACGATCAACGTGGGGCCGGGCGACAGCGTCGTGATCGCGGCCAACGGGGAGATCGACTACGACTCGAACGGCCGGCCCGTGGTGGCCGAAGGTCGGTTCCCCGGCTTCTCCGGTACGGATCGGGTCACGATCGCAGGACGAGACGGCCAGGGAGCCCCGGGCAGCAAGGGTGTCGTGATCCTCCCCGCGGGATCGGGCAGTACCGTCTCCTCGCCGTCCGGCTATCTCGTCGTCGGCGCCGGCGGTCGGGCGACCTACTCGAACAAGCACCATCGATGGAGCTCGCCGAGGGCCCTGAAGCATCCGCCGCGGCCAACTCGCAAGCACAAGGGCAAGCCGACCCACAAGACGAAGACCAAGCACAAGGGCAAGCCGACCCACAAGACGAAGACCAAGCACAAAGGTAAGCCAGGCCACAAGACGAAGACCAAGCACCTCCGGCTGACCCTGCGCCGCCACGTTCACAAGACCAAGTAAGGAGTGAGCATGCATCGCGACCGTCACAATCGACTCGCGCGCCTTCGAGCGCGCACGTGGCTCGCCCCGCTCGTGTGCGTGGTGATCGGGGGCCTGATCGGGCTGTCCAGCGCCAGCGCCAGCACAAGCGCGGCGAAAGCCAAGAAGCCGTCCGGCACGACGACGAAGGTCCTGCACCTGTGCGTGTCCAAGAGGACGGGGGCGGCGCGAGTCGTGGGCCTGCATGCTCGGTGCGCCCGAAGCGAGCGCTCCTTGATCCTTGACAATCGTGCACCTGGCCCGGTCGGGCCGGCCGGCCCGACCGGGCCGGCGAACACAGAGGTCGTCCAGGGACCGGCGGTGACGCTCGTCGGCACCGCGCCCAGCGGCAGCATCGCCACCTCGACCGCGGGCTGCGACAAGGCGCTCAACGGCGCCAACCGCGAGGCCTACGGAGGCGGCGTCTCGGTTGTCCCCCATCCAACCACCGCAACGCCCGACATCCTCGCGATCGAATCCTCGTATCCGGGGGACGGGGTCACGGGTCAGGCGCCGGCGAGCCTGCCCGCGGCCGGTACCGCCGCTGACGCATACACTGGAACCGTGGCCATCAGCCGTATGTTCAACGGCGATACCGCAACCGTGCAGGCGTATGTGATCTGCGGTCCGTGATCGCGATCAACGCGGCAACCGCGGCGGTTCTGGTGACCGCCGCGGCGGGCGTGGTGGCGTCATCCGCTGCTGCCGTCAGCCCCCGCCACACGCCGACCGGCTTGGCGGTCGCCCGCGCGGCGCTGCTGCGCCGCGGCGACCTCGGCCGCGGCTGGAGTCAGCAGTCACCCCCGCCGGCCAAGGTTCCGGGCCTGGCCTGCCCCGGCTTCGACCCGAGCGTCGGCGGTGCGATCCAGACCGGCGCGGCGGCGTCGCCGACGTTCGGGGCTGGGCCCAGCGGCCCGTTCGTGTCCGAGGCATCGCACGCCTACGCGACCGCGGGCGAACAGGCGACGGTGTGGCAGGCGCTCGCGCGGCCCGGCCTCGTTCGGTGCGCGGCCGCGAGCCTGCGCCGCGGTGGCGGCGACGGCGTCACGTTCACGGTGACCGGCCAGCGCACGCTCGGCCTGCCCGGACTGCCGGCGCCGGCGGCGGGCTACCGCGCCAGCGGGACGGCGTCGCTGCCCGATCAGATCGTCGACGTCTACCTTGACATGTTCGTCGTCGGGCGCGGCACGGCGATCGCGGAGATCGTGCTGTCGAGCTTCGAACAGCCGCCGCCCCGAGGGCTCGAGCTTCACCTCCTGCGCACGGTGGCGCGGAGGATGTCCGCGAGGTGACCTCGCCGAAGCTCGCTTAACTTCACTAAACCGCCGGCGTTGCAGCCAGAACCAGCCGGCTGCGTTCACACCCCTCCGGTATCCTTGTGGACGGTGGGGCGTGGACGGTTTTCGAGGAGGTTGGTGACCGCTGGGGCGGTGTGTGTTTCCCTGGTTGCGGCCGCCTCCGCGCACGCGGACAACTGGTATCCGCACCAGTCCAACGCGCAGTGGCAGTACGAATGGACAGACAGCACCTATAACACCGTGGGCACTGTCGAGGACGTCACCGTCGGCAGCGAGAACGACCCCAGCGGCTGCGGCTGGACGCTGCAGTGGTCGGCGCCGAGCGCTTCGCTGACCGGGCTGGCCGACACCGGCACCGTGTGCTTCGCCGACCAGGACTTCGGCGTGGTCAACACCAACTGGAACAGCACGCCACCGCCGGCCGACATGCCGATCCTGTGCGCGACCGTGAGCGGTTGCCCGAACAGCCTTGCGAGCGCCCTCTACGACGTGATCTGGGGCAGTCGCTCGCCGGTGCTGTCCGAGCCGCTGCTCCAGGGGACGACGTGGAACAGCACCGGTGGCGCGTCGAACGAGGCCACGAGCACCTCGCGATACCTCGGCCTCGAGGCAGTCAAGGTGCCGGCGTTTCCGAGTGGCGTGGTCGCCGCCGCGGTCCGGTCGCAGATCGCGCTCGGAGGCACGTTCGGAGACGACTACGGCAGCGGCACGCGCACCACGTGGTGGGTGTACGGGGTGGGGCCGGTGAAGGTGGAGTTCGATCACGTCGACGGCAGCGTCTCGGACGTCTCCCTGCTCCAGACGAACCTCACGCCGATGCCGGCGCTGCCCGACCAGAACTACTTCCCGCTGACCCAGGGCCTGACCGGAACCTACAAGTGGACGAATACCAAGCATCTGCGCCAGGCGGAGATCGAGAAGGTCGCGGTCGACGCGGTCAGCAACCGCTCGGCGCGGATCGACGTCAAGAGCGTCTCCGGCCCCATCCGAGTGGTCGGCTCGTATGGCTTCACCGTGAGGCTCGACGGCGTGCGCAACATCTTCGGTTCGACGTCGGCGGCGAGCCTCGCGAAGTTTCCCTCGCTCGGTCACGGCCGGCACTTCTTCACGCCGCTCGACCTGATGACGTACGGATTCAACCCGCTGCTCCCGGCGTACCCGGTGCTGGGCAGCAAATGGAAGAGCGGCGATCCGCGTGACTTCCAGATCTACGGCGTCACCGGCACGACGACGCTGGTCGGCATTCGCTGGGTCCGGGTCCCGGCCGGTAGGTTCCGCGCGCTCGTGGTCAGAAGCGTCCTCACGCAGCCCGGCCATCCGTTCGGAAGCGGCGTCCGGACGATGTGGCTCGCGCCGGGCATGGGCCTCGTCAAGCTGGTGTTCCATCACCGCGACGGGAGCACCTCGGTCGTAGAGCTGATCAGGTAACGGTGCGGGCGCGGGTGATGCCGGCAGCCGTGGTGGCGGTCCTATCGGCCGCGTGTGCCGGCCTCATGGTCTCCGGGTGCGGCGGTCAGCAGAGCCAGGACCAGCGGCCCGCGGTCGCCCGATACATCAAGCAGGCCGGGCAGATCGAGGCGCAGCTGGCCACGCCGCTTGGCGCCGTGAGCCAGTCTGGAGCCGAGTTCGCCTCGGACCAGAGCGGTGGCCACGCGACCTCGGACGGCCGGGTACTGGGTAACTCCGAGGAGTATTCGCTGCTGCGCGCTTGGGCCCAGATCGAGTCCTTACGCCGCCGTCTCGCGGCGGTGACGGCGCCGGCGCCGGCCGCTCGCCTGCGGACGATGCTCCTTGACCTGACCGACCTCCAGGCGAGCTCCACCCGCGAGCTGGCGAGGCTCGTCCTGTTCGTGCCGCAGTTCGCGGCGGCGCTGGCGCCGCTCGGCCCGGCCACCCAGCGGCTCGAGCTGACCCTGTCGCAGCGGGGCGCCTACGGAGCGGCGGCCGTCGCCGCCGCCTATGCGACCAAGGCTGCCGCGCTACGACGGTTCCAGGGAGCTGTGGACGCCATTCGCGGCCGGTTGCAGCAGTTGCACCCACCCCAGGTGTCCGAGTCCGGCTATCACGCTCAGCTGGCGGCCCTCGCCGGCATGAGCGTCGGCGCCGGCAAGCTCGCGACCGCGCTCGGTGCCGGGGCGCAGGGCGACGTCCAGCAGCTGCTGACCGACTTCGATCGCGCCGCCCTGAGCACCCAGAGCCGCGCTGTCCAGAAGGCGCAGATCGCCTCGATCCGCGCCTACGACTCACAGTCAGAGAAACTCGCGGAGCTCTCCGCGCGGATCGACCAGGAGCGCCAGGAACTGGCCAACACGGTGCATTGACATGCGGAGACGATGCGCGCACATGCTGATCTGGCGATTGCTGCCATGCCTGCTCGCGGCGATGGTCGCGCCGGCGGCGGCGAACGCGAGCCTGTCGTGGACGGCACCGATGGCGCTCGACCACCACATCGCCGGCATCGCCATAACCGCCGTGGCGTGCCCGGCGGCGACCCAGTGCACGGCGGTCGATGTCCACGGACAGGAGGTCACGTTTAACCCGCAGTCGCCCGCGGGCGCGGCGGTCGCCTCGCTGGGCGCGGACGCCCTCACGTCCGTCGCGTGTCCGGCAGTGACGCAGTGCACCGGGGTCGGGCTGGGCGGGGAGGAGGTGACGTTCGACCCGCAGTCGCCGGTCGGCGTAACCCCCACGGCGATCGACCCGGGCGTTCCGCTGACCTCGGTCGCGTGCCCGTCGGCGACGCTCTGCGCCGCGGTCGACGTCGACGGCGGGGAGGTCACGTTCAACCCGCAGTTGCCCACCGGGGCCGGCTTGATCGGCCCGAAAGCGATCGACCCCGGTCAGGTTTTCGTGGCGCTGTCGTGCTATCCGGACCAAGCCACGACCTCGGGCAGCGCGTGCACGGCGCTCGACAGCAACGAGGGGCAGGTTACATTCGACCCGGCCTCGGCATCGACTGCCCCGGCGCCGGTGTCGACGCTCCTCTCCTCGCCGACCGCCCTGGCCTGTCCGTCCACGAGCATCTGCGTCGAGGTGAACGGCGGCGGCCGCGCCGGCACGTTTGGCCCCGGCCTGTCGTCGACGTCACCGCTCGACGGGTCGACCGCGCTGAGCGCGCTGACGTGTTACCCAGGCGGCCCGTCCACCGGCTCCGGAAACGAGTGCACCGCGGTCGACGTCGACGGCAACGAGGTCACGTTCGATCCCGGTCCCTCATCGACCACCCCGACCGTGTCGGGCCCCGTCGACGCCGGCAACGTCCTCACCAGCGTGTCGTGCCCGTCCCAGAGCCAATGCACGGCCGTCGACGTCGGCGGCAACGTGGTCACGTTCGATCCTCAGTCTCCCGGCAATCCCGCGCCGGTCGCGATCGATGGAAGCACCAGGCTCAGCGGGCTTGCCTGCCCCTCGGCGAGCGAGTGCATCGCGACCGATGTCAGCGGCGTCGAGGCAACGTTCGAGCCCGGTGCGCCGGCGGCACCCACACTCGCTCCCGTCGACGCGGGCACGAACGCCGCCTACGGCATCGCGTGCCCGTCGGCAGCGCAGTGCACCGTGGTCGACGGCGACGGACGCGAGGCGACGTTCAATCCTCAGTCCCCTGGAGGCTCCACGCCGGCCGCGATCGACCCGGGCCATGCCCTGTTCGACGTCGCCTGTCCGTCGGCGTCGCAGTGCACAGCCGTCGACGCCGACGGTCGGGAGGTCACGTTCAACCCGCTTGCCCCCGGCATTACAACGCCGGTGGCGATCGACGCCGGCAACGCGCTGCCCGCGGTCGCGTGCCCGTCGACATCGCAGTGCACGGCGCTCGACGGCGGTGGCGGCGAGGTCACGTTCGACCCGCAGGCGCCCGGTGAACCGGCCGTGGCCGCGGTCGACCCGGGTCCGGCCGTCGCCCTCGCCTGTCCGGAGACGACTCAGTGCACCGCGGTCGACGCCATCGGACAGCGGGCGACGTTCGATCCGCAGTCGCCGTCGGACGCTTCGGTCGCGGTCATTGACAGCGGCGAGCAGTTGAACGCGATCGCCTGCCGGACGCCGACCGACTGCGTCGCCGCCGACGCCGCCGGTCGCGACGTGGAGGGCGATCCGCGCGGCAACGGGGCGTGGACGGCGAACGCGCTCACCTCCGGCGGCGCGCTCAGCGGGCTGGCGTGTCCGTCAGCGCTCGAGTGCGTGGCGGTCGACGCACCGGGCGACGCGTTCGTCGGGTCGAGCGGGCCGCTGCCGCCGCCGCCCGTGAGGCAAGCTTCACCGTCGATCGCGGGCACGGCGACGCAGGGCCGGAGCCTGAGCGACCGGCACGGGAAGTGGTCGGGCGCCCCGACCTCGTACCGGTATCAGTGGGAGCGATGCAACGCCGCCGGACGCGCGTGTCGGGCGATTGCGGGTGGCACCGGGCAGATGTACGTGCTTGCCCGGGCCGACGTCGGCCGCCGGATCCGCGTCGAGGAGTGGGCAGCGAACATCGCCGGTGAGGGGTCCGGCGCGACCTCGGCCTCCACCAAGGTGGTGAGGCCGCTGGTCGCGGTGTCGGCATCGCGGCTGTCGCTGACAGGACTGTCGAAGCGAAACGCAAGGCTGGCGTTCACTCTCACGTCCGGGCCGCGGGAGCCGCCGCTGCGGAGCGTTGCGGTCGAGCTTCCGAGCGTCCTGCGGCTGTCCAGCGCCGGCAGTACCGAGCTCGCTGGCGGAATCGTCGTCCAGCTGCGCGGTCGCTCGAAGGCGTTCTCGGTGACGGTGAAGGGCCAGACGGTGACGATCGACCTGGCGCGGACGGCGGGTGCGGTGCACATCACGATCGAGCCGCGGGCGTTCACGGTGAGCAGAGCGGTCGCCGGCCGCGTGCGGTCGCACCGGCTGAAGGCCGTCCGGCTCGTGCTCGTCACGGGCGGATCGGGCGGCGCGCGGGCGAGGCTCGCGCTGACCGTCAAGACATTCTGAAGGTTCAGGAGCCGGCTGCCACGCGCGCATGGCTGCGCATCTCGGCCAGGATCCGCTCGAGCCGCGGCTCGGTATCGCGGTCGACATGAGTCATGAGCGCGCCGACCGACGGGTGCACGGCGCTGATCTGAGTGTGCATCTCGTGCGCCACCGCCCGGTAGCTCGGGTGCCCCTCGCGCCCCGAGCGCAGCTCGATCAGCTGCATCGCCTCGCGGGCGTTGAGGTCGAGCACGAACCGGATCCGGTAGCCGAGGCAGAGCGCGTAAGGAGCGGCGGTGGCGAGACCGCGCTCGGCGAGGCGTTCGTATTCGCGGCGCGAGACCTCGAGCGCGCGCCGGTACTCATCGCCACACCCGGCGAGCTCGACCTGCTCGGGTACGTCCGCGCCCAGATCCGGGGTCAGCGACTGCCACTGCACGGTGAGCATCCGGTGGCGCTGGAGGTCGCGGAACGCCCCGTAGTCCGCGACGATCTCGAACCGGTAGCGAAGCGCCTCGAGGCCGCGCCCGGGGCGGTGGCGGCGGTTCGCGCGCTCGCCGGCGAGGTCGGCGAGCAGCTCGGCGCGCGTGTCGGTGTCGAGCGTGGCGATCGCCTCACGCACATGCTCCTCGGATGAGGCGCCGGCCTCGAACAGCAGCGCTGAGAGCAAATCGTCCTCGTCCCCGTCGACGCGCAGAAGCGTGACCGACGGGCCCGCCGGGGCTTCCCCGGCGCCGTCGATCCCGAGCCGTCTCGCCCACCGCTCGCCGGCGCGGTCGCGCGACTCGAGATAGCTGATCCACTGGCCGCCGCGATCCGGGCGCTCGACGCGGGTGAGGAAGCTCGGCATCACGGTGTTCAGCTCCTCGAGGATCATCTGCCCGTAGGTTCGAGCCTCGTCGAGCGGGTGGGCCAGCAGGTGGAGGATCAGCTGCTCGTAGGACTGGCCGGTGGCGAAGATGCCCATGTGCGACAGCGAGCTGGCGGGGAGCAGCCCGCGCAGCAGATCGAACGCCTTGGCCTTGATCGCGCGGGCGTGCGCGGCGTCGGGCTCGTCGGCCTCCCGAGGGAACTCACGCTCCGCCCACGCGCAGACCCGCGGCAGCGAGGCCGAGTAGATCCCGAACAGCTCGTCCATCGCGCGCTCGTAGTCGGGGCCGAGCGAGTCGTCGCGGTAGTAGCGGTAGCCGCCGGGCGGCACCGGCATCGGCGCGTCGTAGGCGATGTAGCGGGTCGACTGCTCGAGGTAGCCGGCCAGCCGAGGCCGCTGGAGGACCTTGGTGAGGACGTTCGAGACCCACTCGCAGGCGACGTGGGCGCCCCCGAGTTGCGCCACCGAGTCATCGCCGTAGCCGAGGAAGATCCGCTCGTACAGCTCCGCCGCGCGTCTGCCCTCGCCCTGGTCGATGAGCGCCGCCGCGTCCGGGAGGTCGCCGGCAAACTCGTCGAGGAATAACCGCCGGAGCGTTCCCGGGTAGCGCGAATAGCGCGCGAACAGCGCGGCCTTGACCGTCTCGGGCAGGTTCACGAGCGCGAACACGGGCCGGTCGAGGTTCGTGAAGTGGGGGCGGAGTCGCTCGCGCTCAGCCTCCGTGAAGCTCTCGACCGGATATTGCACGGACGCCGGAGGGTAGCGAGCGCCCCGGTCGCTCGCCGTCGATCCCGGACGTCGAACCCACGCGCTCCGCCGCGTCCCGGCCCAACCACCACTAAAGGTTTTTGGTGCGACAGACGATCTAGGTGGCCATGGACCGGGGGGCCGCGCGTCCGGCGTGCCCCTTCGTGAAGACGAGGAGAAAACGCATTCATGGAGTCATTGGCCGCGCTGTACCACATCACCCCTGAGAACCTGGCGCTTCGGCGCGCGTTCATCGGTCTCGACGACGAGCTCGTGGCGCTGCTGGCCGACCTTCGCCCGTGGGGGGATGAGGTCGCCGATGAGATTGCGGCCGAGGTGACCGACCATCACTTCCGCAGCACCGCGACCGCGGACTTCTTCCGCACGCACGCAGCCGAGCGGGGAGTCGAGTTCGCGGCGCTTCGCGCCGAGTGGCACGCGGCACGCGCCGCCCACTGGCGAGGAATCTTCGCCGAGCCCGCCCGACCCGAGCCGTTTGGGATCGAGTACTTCGCCAAGCTGCTCGCAGCCGGCGCGGGCTACAACCGGATGAACCTGCCGATGAAGTGGTACCTCGGGCGGTACCCGGCGTATCTCGGCGCCATGCGCCGGCAACTGCGCGAGAACCCGCCCCGGGCCGCCGGCACCGAGGGACGACGTCGGGGAGTGCTCCGCCGCGGCGGCGACGGCGTTGATCCCGCGGTCCTCGCCGAGGTCGAGCGCGCGATCGGGATCGTCTTCAACTACGACCTTCAGGCGATCACGGACGCCTTCTACTTCGACACGTTCGCGACCATGGGGGTCGATCTCGCCGCGGTGCGCAAGCGTGGCGACGTGACCGACCTGTCAGACCGCACGTCCGAGCTCAAGTCGACCGTGCACGAGTCGCTGCGCCTGTTCATCGACTCCTCGCAGAGCATGCACGATGTGTTCGCCCAGGTGCGCGGCAACGTCGATCAGACGTCCCACGCGATGAACGGGATCGCCGCGGCGAGCGCCGAGGTCGCCCAGGGCGCCGAGCGCCAGGCGCTGATGCTCCAGCGCAGCCGCGAGCTCGCCGACGAGGTCTCGGCCGCCACTGCCCGGGCGCGGGAGCTCGGCAACCAGGGCGTCGACGCCGCCGTCGAAGCCAACGGGGTGATGCAGCGCGTCCGCGTCTCCGGGCAGGAGGCGCAGGCCGGGATCGACGAGCTCGCGCGCAAGTCGAACGAGATCGGCGGCATCCTCGAGACGATCACCGGCATCGCCGACCAAACAAACCTCTTGGCGCTGAACGCCGCGATCGAGGCGGCGCGCGCCGGCGAACATGGTCGCGGCTTCGCGGTGGTGGCCGAGCAGGTCCGCAAGCTCGCCGAGGAATCGGGCGATTCGGCGACCACGATCGCCGACCTGGTCAAGGAGATCCAGCAGGAGATCGACCGCGTCGTCGACCTCGTGCAGCAGGCTGCCGCGCTCGCCGACCAGGGCGTGGAGAGGTCCGAGCTCGCGCAGCAGGCGTTCGGCGATATCGGCCAGGCGATCGCCGCGATCTCCGACAGCGTCGACGGAATGACCGAGACTTCGACCGAGATCGCCACCGTGGCCGAGCAGTCATCCGCCTCGGCGGAGGAGATGTCCTCCGCGACGCAGGAGACGAGCGCCCAGTCGCACGAGCTGAGCGCCTCGCTGGCGGATCTCGCCACGACCGCCGATCGCCTGCTCGAGGCCTCCCAGCAGTTCTCGCTGACCGATTAGCGCTCTCGCGACGGGATCCAGCTTGGCGACTGTGTAAAAGTCGCCAAAGCTTCCCGTCCGCACCCGCATCGGCAACATAAGCGCCGAGGGGGTGCTTATCAGCGCTTTGCGGGTTCGCGCGGCGGAGTTTGGCGCGAAATACATGGGCTCGGCGCCCAGTCGCGCGACGCAGCGCTCACTGGGGGAACCGCCGCCGCCGGCGACCCCGCCACCGCCGGCGACCCCGCCACCGCCGGCGACCCCGCCGCCGCCGGCGACCCCGCCGCCGCCCGGCGACCCCGCCGCCGCGCCTACATCAACCCACTGAGTGCGTTCGCCGCGTGCGTCGCCAGATGGAACAGCGGCGACGGGAAGATCCCGAACACGACAGTGGCCACAGCGAACGCCACCGCGACGAACACGACCTCGGGGTAGCGGAACGCAGCGCCCGCGGCCGCCGGCCCGCCCGTGTCCCATTCGTCGGCCTCGAGGGACCCGCCGGCGATCGGCGCGAGGCCCGCGCGACCCGGACCGGGACCCGGACCGGCGACCGGAGAAACCACCGGCACCGCCACCGGCGGTCGCATCCAGATCGTGGCGACAACCCGCAGGTAGTAGCCGAGCGAGATCATCGACCCGACCACGAGCACGATCGCGAGCCAGGTGTAGTCGCCCGAGACCAGCGCGTCGATCAGCTGGAACTTGCCGATGAAGCCGATCGTGCCCGGGATGCCGGCGAGGCCGAGCATGCCGATCGTCATCGGCCAGGCGAGCCATGGTTTTCGGGCGCCGAGGCCCGACAGGCCGCTCAGGTAGTCCCCGTCGGGACGCTCGTGCTCCTCGCACGCGATCACCGCGAACGACGCGATGTTCATGAACAGGTACGCCATCAAATAGAACATGGTGGCCTGGACCCCGAGCCGCGTGCCGACGACGACGCCGCCGAGCATGTAGCCCGCCTGCGCCACGCCGGAGTAGCCGAGCATCCGCTTCATCGACGTCTGCCCGAGCGCGCCGGCGTTGCCGACGATCATCGTGATCGCCGCGATCGTCGCCAGCAGCGGCGCCCACGTGTCCTGGGCCCCGAGCGCGGCGAAGTCGAAGAAGCGGATGAACGCGCCCATCGCCGCCGCCTTTGTGGCGGTGGCCATGAACGCTGTGATCGGGGTGGGGGCGCCCTCGTACACGTCTGGCGTCCACTGGTGGAACGGCGCCACCGACGCCTTGAACGCGAACCCGACGATCGTGAGGCCGAGGCCGGTCAGGACCATCGCGTTACCGAGCACGCCGCCGGAGAACTTGTTCAGCGACATAGCCTGGCCGATCACGGCGAAGTCGGTCGAGCCGGTGGCGCCGTAGACGAGCGCCAACCCGTACACGAGCGTGGCCGAGCCGACCGAGCCGACGATCAGATACTTGAGCCCGGACTCGAGCGAGCTCTCGCGCCGGGTCTCGGACGCGCATAGGATGTACAGGGGGATCGAGAGCAGCTCGATCCCGAGGAACAGCGTGATCAGGTTCTGGGCCGAGACGAACACGGCCATCCCGAACGCGCTGAACAACAGCAGCGCGAAGTACTCGCCGTGCCCGGACTCGCGCGGGGCGACCGCGCGCCAGGACATGAGCACGGTGGCGATCCCCGCGGTCGCGAACAGCATGTCGAGCTCGAGCGCGAGGTTGTCCATCCGGAGCGCGCCGGAGAGGATCGACTTGGTGTGATGGAAGCGCCAGATGCACGCCGCGATCGTGCACGCGAACGCGATTACCGCCAGCGCCGGCACGACCTTCTCGCGGATCACTGCCTGCCGGAACAAGCCGACGACCAGCACGATCAGACCGCCGACGCTCAGACATAGGAGCGGCGAGAACGCCTTCCAGTCGATGTGCGGGCCCTTGATGTGGGCGGTGGCGAGCAGCAGCGGCGTCATCGGCTCGCCACCACCCTCACCGCGTGCGTGCTCGCCAACTTCGCAGCACGACCCGCCGCGACCTGGGCCTGCGCCGGCGCGATCGCCGTGCGCAGCGAGGGCTCCGAGCGCTTGAGCCCGAACTGCGGATAGAACGCGAGCACAAGGATCACGACGACGATCGGTACGATCGCCACGGCCTCGCCGAACACCACCTCACGCGAGGTCACCGACCGCCCGACGCGGTTGTGGAATGCGGTGATGAACAGCCGCAGCGCGTACACGGCGGCGCCGATGACCCCGAGGAACGCGATAACGGAGACCGCGCTCTTGGCCTGGAAGGTGCCGAGCAGGATCATGAACTCGCCGATGAAGTTCGACGAGCCCGGCATCGCGAGCGTCGCGAGCGCCACGATCAGCGCGAGCGCGGCGAGCACGGGCGCTCGGAATGCGATCCCACCCATTTCCCGCAGGTCCTCCGATCCGCCCGCGCGCGCTGCGGCGGCGGCGACGATGAAGAACAGCGGCGCGGTCACGAGGCCATGGTTGACCATGTTCAACAGCGCGCCCTGACCGCCCGGGGTCTTCAGCGAGAAGATGCCGAGCGTGATGAAGCTGAGCTGCGCGATGCTCGAGTACGCGACGACCATCCGAGCGTCGTTGGTCGTGAACGCGACCATCGTGCCCCACCCGATGGAGATCAGACAGAGCACCAGCATTGGCATCTGGAAGTGCACCGATGCGTACGGGAACAGCGGCAGAACGATCCGCAGGAACCCGTAGGCGGCGACCTTCGAGACGACGCCACTGAACACCGCGACCGCCGGGATCGGCATCGACTTGTAGCCGTCGGCGAGCCAGCCGTGGAACGGGGCCAGCGGCATTTTGACCAGGAACGCCACGGCGAAGCACAAGAAGATCCAGTCCTGCGAGCTGTGCGACAGGTGCACCTGCTGGAGCGCCGACAGGGCGAAGTTCAACGACCCCCCGGTCTGATTCGCGGTGAGCACCCCGGTGGCGACCGCGCCGGCGAGCATCAGGAACGAGCCGACGAGCGTGTAGATCACGAGCTTGGTCGTCGCCCGCACACGGTCGCCCGAGCCCCACATCCCGACCAGGAAGTAGAACGGGATCAGCATCAGGTCGAAGAACGCGACGAACAGCGCGAGGTCCTGGGCGCAGAACGCGCCGAGCACGGCGCTCTCGGCCAGGCCGAAGTGGAAGTAGTAGCTCCGCGGACGGTCCCACTCGCGGAAGGACGACCACCACAGCGATGCGCTGAACAGCACGGTCGTGAGCAGAACCAGCACGAGGTTCAGCCCGTCCAAGCCGAGCTTGTAGTGAATCCCGAGCGCCGAGATCCACACCTTGTCGGTGACGAACTGGAGGCCGGAGTGACCGAGCTTGAAGCGCGCCACGAACGAGATCGCGACGCCCAGGGTCACGAGACTGCCAACGGCGGCAAAGCGTCCGACGATGTCTCGCGGGAACACCGCGGCCACCAGCGAGATCGCCAGCGGCAGCCAGATGAGAATCGACAGCGTCATCTCACGTGCTCGAGACCAGGAAGTAGAGGGCGACCCCAAAGAGGGCCACGATCATCAGCGCGGCGTAGTAGCGCAGGAACCCGGTCTGGGCGCGGCGCACCGCCGCCGATCCGGCGCGCACGACGCTGGTCGTGCCGTCGGTGACCACCCCGGTGATCACGCCGCGCTCGAACGTCGTGGCGACGACGCGTCCCATCCACAGCGTCGGCCGGACGATCGCGAAGTCGATGATCTCGTCGAAGTACCACTTGTGCGAAAGGAACACGTACGCGCCCGAGAACCGCTCCCGGATCCGCAGCGAGGTCCCGGGCTGCGCGACCCAGATGCGGTACGCGATCGTCACCCCCGCGATCGCGATCAGCGCGCCGATTACCAGACCCAGCCACGCCGGACCACTGCTCACCTCGACGTGCACGTACTTCGAGTCCGCGAACGAGGGCTCGAGGAAACGAGTGACCGCGTCATCGATGCCGGGAATCTGAACGAGGCCACCAACCACCGCGAGCACCGCGAGCGCGCCCATCGCGATCTTCATGGGCAGCTCGCGCTCGGCGATGAAGTGGCCGGGCCCGGGGAAGCCGACGTCGGTGTCCTCCTCCTCGCCCGTCATCGGGTTGCGCGGCACGTCGGCGTGGTGGAGATGGCCGTGCTCGAGCTCGCGCGCCTCCTCGACCGGCTCGCCCCAGAACGCGCGGAAGATCATCCGGAACGTGTAGATGCCGGTCAACAGCGCGCCCCCGTAGCCGACGATCCCGAGGATCTCGAAGCCGCCGCCGCGATGGTCGAGGAACCCGATGATGTCGTCCTTCGACAACCAGCCCGAGAACGGCGGCATGCCCGACAGGGCCAGCCCGCCGACGAGGAAACAGATGAGCGTGAACGGCAGCGCCTTGCGGAATCCGCCCATGTGGTCGAGCGACTGGTCGCCCGCCATGGCGCCGATGATCGACCCGGCGGCCATGAACAGCAGCGCCTTGAAGAAGGCGTGGGTCATCAGGTGGAACAGGCCGGCCGAGTAGGCACCGACGCAGACGCCCATGATCATGTAGCCGATCTGGGACATCGTCGAGTACGCGATGACGCGCTTGATGTCGGTCATCACCAGAGCGACGGTCGCCGCGACGAAGAGCGTCACGCAGCCGCCGATCGCGCCGACGTCGGCCGCGGTCGGCGCCCACTCGAACAGCACATGCATGCGTGCGATCAGGTAGACGCCGGCGGTGACCATCGTGGCGGCGTGGATCAGCGCGGAGACCGGCGTCGGGCCCTCCATCGCGTCGGGAAGCCACGTGTGCAGCGGGATCTGCGCGGACTTCGCGAACGCACCGACGAGCAACAGCAGGCAGGCGACGACGATCGGCGCCCCGTTGTACGCGAAGTGCTGATGGACGGAGTGGAACACCGGGAGGAACTGCACCGTCCCGGTGTGCTGGAAGATGATGAACGTGGCGATCACGAGGCCGACGTCACCGACGACGTTGATCACGAACGCCTTGAGGCCGGCGCGGGTGGCGGTCGTGCGTCGGTACCAGAACGAGATCAGCAGGTAGGACGCGGCGCCGACGAACGCCCAACCGACGATCAGCAGCACGAAGTTCCCGGCCAGTACCAGCAACAGCATCGAGAACACGAAGTAGTTCAGGTAGCTGAAGTAGCGCGAGTAACCCCGGTCGAACGTCATGTACGACACCGAGTACAGGTGGATCAGCGTCGAGACCCCCGAGACCACGAGGATCATGAACACCGACAGCGGGTCGACGAGGATCTGGAGCTTGGCGTCGACGCCGGCCGAAACGTCGTAGTTCCACAGCGACGACGTGAGCTGGCGGTGGTCGGGGCTCAGCCCGAGCAGCTTGATCAAGGTCAGCACCGCGAACACGAACGACACTCCGATCGCGAACGTCGCGATCCATCCGGCCAGCCGCCCCGGCCACCGGGCGTAGCCGAACCCGATCAGGATCGAGCCCACGAGCGGGCACGCGAGGACCAGCCAACCGAAGGTGGTGGCGCTCATCCCTGGAGCTCGTTCAACCCATCGACATCGATCGGCAGCCGGCGACGGTAGATCGCGACGACCAGCCCGAGCCCGACGGTGACCTCGCACGCGGCGACGACCATCACGATCAGCGCGAAGATCTGGCCGTCCTCGTTCCCCCACATGCGCGCGAACGCCACCAGGGCGAGGTTCGCGGCGTTCAGCATCAGCTCGAGGCACAGCAGGACCACGAGCGGGTTGCGGCGGACCAGCACGCCGCCCGCGCCGATACAGAAGATGATCGCGGAGACCGACAGGTACCAGCCGATGTTCACCAGCCGCCCTCCTGATCGGGGCGATCGCTACCGGGCGTCGCGACCGGCTCGCCCTCGACGAGCGTGCGCTCCTCGGCGTGGGCCGGCATGGTGAGTCCGCCAGCCTCGGCCATCGTCCCGGTCCACGCCGGCCGGGGAACGTGGACCTGGCGTTCGAACTGCTCGTCGGGCTCGAGCCCGTGCCGCCGTCGCGCGAGCACGACCGCGCCGACCGCCGCCACCAGCAGCAGGATCGACGCCGCCTCGAACGGGAACAGGAACTTGGTCAGGAACAACTCGCCGATCGAGCGCGGGCTGCCGAAGCCGGGCACGTACGCCGCGCCCTTCGAGTTGACGCCCTTCAGACCGGCGCCCAGCATCGCGATGCAAAGCTCGATCGCCAGCGCCAGCGCGAACAGCGGGCCGAGCACCCGCAACACGCCACCACTGCGAAGCTGCTCGCCGCCGCCGACGTACGCCACCACGAACACGTACAGGACCATGACCGCGCCGGCGTACACGATGACCTGGGCAGCGGCGACGAACTCGGCGCGGAGCAGCAGGAACAGCGCGGCGAGCGAGACCAGGTGGACCGCGAGCGCGAGCACGCTGTAGAACGGGTTGCGCAGCAGGACGACGCCGAACGCGCCGGTGATCGCGCCGATCGCGGCGATGAAGAAGATGATCGCGGTGAACACCACGCCTACTCGCCCTCCCGGCGCAGCGGCGTGCGCTCGATCGGCTCGGCCAGCAGCATCTCCTTTGTGAAGATCAGGTCCGACCGGGTGTAGTCGGACATCTCGTAGTCGTGGCCCATCGTGATCGCGTCGAACGGGCACGCGACCTCGCAGTAGCCGCAGAAGATGCAGCGGCTGAGGTTGATCTCGTAGACCGCGGCGTACCGCTCGCCGGCCGACACGCGATTCTCGGGCGTGTTCTCGGCCGCGACCACGCGGATGCAGTCCGCCGGGCAGGCCGCCGCGCACAGCGAGCAGCCGACGCACTTCTCGAGGCCGGTGTCCTCGAAGCGATGCAGGCGATGACGCCCCCGGAAACGGGGGTACACGGGCGTCTTCTCCTCCGGGTACTGGATCGTGACCGGGCCCTCGGCGACGCGCGCCAATGTGGTCTTCAACCCCCGGAGCGTCTCGCCGAACGCGCGGTACGCGCCGGCTGCCGCGCCGCGGGCGGGCGACCGAATGACCTGGATCACATCGTCTGAGACGTCGTACGGGCTCATGAGGCGACGATGATCGCGGTGACCACGAGGTTGAGGGTTGCCAGCGGGAGCAGGATCTTCCAGCCGAACGACATCAGCTGGTCGTAGCGGAGGCGGGGGAGCGTCGCCCGGATCCAGACGAAGAAGGTGAACACGAGGAAGATCTTTGCCAGCACGACGAACGGGTCGACCCAGCCGGGCGGGTCGATCCCGAACGGCAGGAGCCAGCCGCCGAAGAACAGCGTCACGGCCATTGCGGACACCACGATCATGTTCGCGTACTCGGCGAACAGATAGGCCACGAACGCGGTACCGCCGTACTCGGTGAAGTAGCCGCCGACAAGCTCGGCGTCGGCCTCGATCAGGTCGAACGGAGCACGGTTGGTCTCCGCGAACGACGCCACCAGGAAGATCAGGAACCCGACGAACTGCGGGATGAAGTACCACATGCCCTCCTGGGCGTGCACGATCCCGGTCAGCGACAGCGTCTGGGCGGTCATGACCACGCCGATGATCGAGAGGCCCTGTGAGACCTCGTAGGAGATGAGCTGCGCGGCGCCGCGCATCGATCCGAGGAACGAGTACTTCGAGCCCGAGGCCCAACCGCCGAGCATGATCCCGTAGAACGAGATGCCGGCGAGCGCGAACACGTACAGCGGGCCGATCGATACGTCGATCCCGTACAGGCCGATCCGCTCCCCGAAGACGTGCTGGACGTCGCCCCAGGGGATGATCGCGAGCGCCCCGACGGCGGTGATGATCGAGATCGCCGGTGCGGCTCGGAACAGGTAGCCGACCGATGTGGTGGGCCGGAACGGCTCCTTCATCGCGAACTTGACGATCTCCGCCATCGGCTGGAGCAATCCGAACGGCCCGACGCGGTTGGGGCCGTAACGCGCCTGGAACCGGCCGAGCAGCTTGCGCTCGTAGACGATCAGCATCGGGAGAATCGCGAAGATCACGGCGAAGATCAGCAGCGACTTGACGATCTGGGCCCACCAGGGCTCGAAGTAGTTGACGTCGGCGAGCAGGACCGTCATGGCTTCTGCACCTCGACGACCGGTTCCGTCAAAGCGTTGGCGGATTCGTCGGCGATGCCGTCAGCGACAAACACGGTTCCGGCGGGAACGCCGGTCCGGACGTGAGCGGTGCCGCGAAGCCGCGTCCCGTTCTGCGCGAGGTTGACCGCATCTCCGTTCCCGATACCCAGCCGCTCGGCGTCCTCGGGCGAGAGCTCGACCTGCTGGTAGGCGATGGTGAACTTGAGCGCGGGCGAGATCTCGACCTCGGGCGCGGCCCAGATCGAGCGGTACGTCCCGAGTCGCAAGGCTCCGTTCGAGGGCGCCGCGCCGTCTCGGCGGGCGGACGCCCCGCGCGCGGGCGGCTTCGCCGGCCGGGCCTGGTCGGAAGCCGGCGCCGGCAGCTCGGAGGCGACGTCGAGCGCAGGCCAGCGCACGCCGCGCCCGCCGATCGCCTCGAGCGAGATCCCCCGGTAGAACGGGACCGCCTCGACGAGCTGCGCGAACGCCATCGGCGAGGTCAGCACGCCTGTGTCGAGCCCGGCGCGTCGGCCGATGTCGGCGATCACCGACCAGCCGGCGCGGACCGAGCCGGGGTGGGCGATCGCGGTCCGCAACCGCTGCAGGCGACCGTCGGGGTGGACGACCGTTCCCTCCTTCTCGGCGTACGAGTCGGCGGGGAAGATCACGTTCGCGTGCTCGGCGAGCCCCTCGGTGAGGGCCGAGGCATGCGCGACCACCAACCCCGCGGCGTGGAGCGCGCGCTCCCACAGGGCCCGGTCGGGACGATCGCGGATCGGATCGGTCTGGAACAGCCACAGCGCGCTGATCTCGCCGTCAAGCACGGCCTGGGCGATGTCCGAGCCCCCGCGCCCCGGCGATGAAATCTCGCTGTAGCCCGGCCCGGTGCCCGGGAGCGCTCCGGCCTCGCGGAGCCCGCGCCCGTTCGCGCCGGCGGGGATCTCGAGCAGGCCGGCGCCGTCGCGGCCGTGGAGGCCGAGCCGCCCGGCGACGCTCAGCAGCGTTCCGAGCGCGTCCGCCGAGAGCGACCGCTCGCCCCACAGGATCACGACGTCCTCGCCGCCGTCGCGTAGGAGCTCCGCGAGCCGGCCCGCATCGGACGAGTCAGACCCAGACGAACCAGAGCCGGACCCCGACCCCGAGCCGGCCAGCGCCACGTCGAGTGCTGCCAGGAACGAGGCCTCGCCACCGGGCGGGATGCGCACCGACAGCCGCGCGTTCGGGTCGAGCGCACTCGGGCGCGACGTCGCGATCGCCAGCTTCACCCCGTTGCGCCGGACGCCCTTGCGGATCCGCAGGTCGAAGATCGGGGCGTCGTCGAGCGGCTCGCAGCCGATCATCAGGATCGTGTGGGCGAACTCGAGGTCGACCACGGTGGCCTGGAGCGCCGGGGCGGCGAGCGCGCGCATCAGATCCGAGGACAGCGCCGAACCCTCGCGCGAGTCGACGTCCGAGGACTGAAGCGCCTCGCGCATCACACGCCCGATCAGGAAGCCCTCTTCGTTCGTCGCCTGTCCGCCGACGAGCGTTCCGACGGAACCGCGGTGCCGCGCCAGACCGGCGGCGGCGTCCATCGCCCGATCCCACGACACCGCGCGCAGCGAACCGCCGTCGCGCACCAGCGGCTGCGTGATCCGCTCGTCGACGTGGATCGCCTGGTATGCGAACCGGCCCTTGTCGCACAGCCAGCCGTCGTCGACGTCCGCATTGCCCACGGGACCGCCGCCGGTGGCCGCGCCGGTGGCGTCGCGGCTCCGCACCCGCACGACCTTCTCGTCGCGGACGGTGAACTCGACGTTGCACTGCGACGGACACAGTGTGCAGATTCCGCCGGCGCCCTCGATATCCCACGGACGCGCGCGGAAGCGGTACGCCTGGGACGTCAACGCGCCGACCGGGCACAGCTCGATGACGTTGCCGCTGAACGGCGCCACGTACGGATGACCGTCGAACGTGCCCACGAACGTGTGGGCGCCGCGCTCGGTGAAGATCAGCTGGTAGTCCTCGGAGATCTCCTGCGAAAACCGCACGCAGCGATAGCAGAGGATGCATCGCTCGCGATCGATCGCGATCAGCGGCGACAGCGCGAGCGGCTTCTCGAAGTGGCGCTTGGGCTCGATGAACCGGGACCGGCCGAGACCCCATCCGAACGTGATGTCCTGGAGCGGGCACTCGCCGCCCTTGTCGCACACCGGGCAGTCGAGCGGATGGTTGACGAGCAGGAACTCGACGATCGCGTTCTGGGCGTGATGCACCCGGTCGGTCTGGGTGTGGACGACCATGCCGTCCTTGACCGGCGTCGAGCACGAGGTCTGGAGCTTCGGTATCCCCTCGATCTCGACCAGGCACATCCGGCACGCGCCGACCGGGGCGCCGAGACTCGGCTCGTAGCAGAAGTAGGGGATCTCGATGTTGCCCTGCTTGGCCGCGTCGACGAGCATCGACCCCTCGACGGCGCGCACCTCGCGGCCGTCGATCGTCAGCTGGATGATGTTCTCTTGGGGTCGGGGCATTCAGCCGAGGGTCGGTGCAATCAGTGCACGGGGAATGGGCCGGCGTGCTCGTCGGCGACCCCGATCGGGATCACGTCGTCCAAATCCGCCCCCTCGGCACGCTCGCGCGCTGCCTCGATCTCGTCCTCGAGTTCGCTCCTGAACTTCTCGACCATCGAACCGATCGGCATCGCCATCGCGTCGCCCAAAACGCACAGGCAGTTGCCGATGATCTGCTCTTGCACGGACGCCATGATGTCGAGATCCATCGGGGTCGCCTCCCCCGACTGGATCCGCTCGAGCATCTTGACCGTCCAGTTCGTGCCCTCGCGGCACGGCACGCACTTCCCACACGACTCGTGCGCGTAGAACTTGGCCACCTTCATCGCGACCTCGAGCACGGTGTGCGAGTCGTCGACCACGATGACCGCGCCCGAGCCGAGCATCGATCCCGCCTTGGCCATCGAGTCGAAGTCGTAGGGGACGTCGAGGTCGTCCTTGGTCAGCACCGGCGAGCTCGAGCCGCCGGGGAACCAGAACTTGATCCCGCGTCCCTCCGGAGGACCCCCGGCGAGCCCGTAGATGAGCTCCCGCGACGAGATCCCGAGCTCGATCTCGTAGTTGCCGGGCCGCTGCACGTCGCCCGAGACCGACACGAGCTTCGTGCCCGTCGAAGTCTCGGTTCCGAGCTCCGCGTACTCCTTGCCGCCCATCCGGATGATCGCCGGCACGGTCGCCAGTGTCTCGACGTTGTTGATCAGCGTGGGACCGTGGTAGAGGCCTTCGATCGCGGGGAACGGCGGCTTCAGGCGCGGGTTGCCGCGCTTGCCCTCGAGTGAATCGAGCAACCCGGTCTCCTCGCCGCAGATGTACGCGCCCGCGCCGCGGTGGAGCACGAGCGAGACGCTGTGGTCGGATCCGAGGATCCGCTCGCCGATGTACCCGGCGTCGCGCGCCTCGGCGATCGCCGCCTCGAGGATGTCGGCCTGGTGGGCGTACTCGCCGCGGATGTAGATGAACGTGCGGCTCGTCCCCGCCGCCCACGATGCGATCAGCAGACCTTCGATCAGCATGTGCGGGTTCTTCTGCATGATCTCGCGGTCCTTGAACGTCCCGGGCTCGGACTCGTCCGCGTTGCACACGAGGTATTTGTCCATGTCGCCGTGGGGGAGGAACGAGACCTTCCGGCCCATCGGGAAGCCGGCGCCGCCGCGGCCGCGAATGCCCGAGTCGAGCAGGTTGCTCGTGACCTCCTCGGGGGTCATCTGGAGAGCCTTGCGGAGCGACTCGTAGCCGCCGCGCCGCTCATACACCGCCAGCGTGTTGAGCCCCGGCTCGTCGATCCGGTCGAACAGGATCTTCACTGCGCGTCCTCCCCTTCGGCGGGGTGCTGATCGGTGTCGACGTGCGTCTCGGGCTCCGGGTGTTCGGCGAGTTGGTCTGAGGTCATCTCGATCGCGGCCGTCGGGCCCGGGCGGTCCTCTGTGTCCCCTTCGGGCCCAAGCCCGGCAGTATCGGCCATGTCCGTCACCTCGGGCGTCGGGGGTCCGAACTCGCGGGCCTCCTCGGCCACCTCGGGATCGGCGCTCCGGCGGTAGCGAAGCTGCTTGTGCTCGAGCACGGTGTGGCCGGCGTCCAGGTCCGCGACGATCCGCTCGGCGTCCGCGAGATCGAGCGGCCCGACGTACTCGCCGTTGACCGACGCCATCGGGGCGATGTCGCACGCGCCCAGGCACTCGAACGCCTTGACGTTGACGTTGGGGTTGCCCTCGGCCGCCGCCAGCATCGCCTCGAAGAACTCGTCGGCGCCGAGCAGCGAGCACGAGATGTTCGTGCACACGTAGACGTCGTTGCGCGGCTTGGGGACGGTCGAGAACATGTCATAGAACGTCGCCACCGAGGCGAGGTACGCCGGGGTGAGCGCCATCACCGAGGCGACCTCGTCGATCGCCTGCGGCGAGCACCAGCCGTACACCTCCTGGGCGGCGTGGAGCGCCGGGATCGCGGCCGAGCGCCGGTCGGGGTACTTGGCCATCGCCGCCTCGATCGTCTCCTTCAGCCCGGGGGGGACCGGCGTCGTCGCCGGGTCGGGGACGGTCGCCGGATCCTTGGTGAGGTCGACCGCGTCGTCCCACCCGGGGACGCGCGACCCGTGGCCGAACCGCGGGACCGGCGGCCTGGTAGCGCTCACCGGTCTATACCTCCGAGGATCGGGTCGAGCATCGCGAGTGTCGCGATCAGGTCCGCGATGTAGCCGTCCTTGACCATCGGTGCGAGCGCCTGGAGGTTCACGAAGCTCGGGTCGCGCATGTGCACGCGCGCGGGCTTCGCCGACCCGTCCGAGCGCACGAAGCAGCCGAGCTCCCCGCGCGGGCCTTCGATCGGGTAGTACGCCTCGCCCGGCGGCACCCGGAAGCCCTCGGTGACGAGCTTGAAATGGTGGATCAGCGCCTCCATCGAGGTCGCGAGCTCGTGACGGGGCGGGAGCGCGACCTTGCGATCGGTGGTGATGTGCGGGCCTTCGGGCAGACCGTCGAGCGCCTGCTCGATGATCTTGCACGACTCGTAGAACTCGGCGTGGCGGACCCGGTAGCGGTCGTAATTGTCCCCGACGGTCCCGACCGGGATCTTGAACTCGAAGTGGTCATAGCTCGAGTACGGGTGCGCCTTGCGCAGATCCCAAGGCTCGCCGGCCGCGCGTAGCAGCGGCCCGGTGACGCCGAGCATGAGCAGGGTTTCCTTGTCGAGCGCGCAGGTACCGCGCAGCCGCTCGAGCACGATCTGGTTCTTCTCGAGCAGGTCGGCGTACTGGTCGGCCCGCTTGGGCATCTCTTTGATGTACTTGCGGACCTTGGCCTCGAACCCCGGCGGGATGTCCTCGAACACGCCCCCGACCTGGAAATAGCGCGTGTGCATGCGCTGGCCCGAGGACATCTCGAACAGGTCCAGGCACGCCTCGCGCTCGCGCCACGTGTACCAGAACATCGAAATCGCGCCGAGGTCGAGCGCGCTCGTGCCGAGCCACAGCAGATGCGACGCGATCCGGTTGAGCTCGAGGTGAATCACACGCAGGTACTGCGCGCGCGGCGGCACCTCGACGTCGAGCAGCGTCTCGACCGCGCCGCAGAACGCCATCGCGTTGAAGTAATAGCTCAGGTAGTCCATCCGCTCGACGACCGGGATGACCTTCCAGTAGGCCTTGTCCTCCGCGGTCTTCTCGATCCCCGTGTGGACGTAGCCGATGATCGGCTTGACGTCGCGCACGACCTCGCCCTCGAGCGTGGTGAGCAGGCGCAGCACGCCGTGCGTGGCCGGGTGGTGCGGCCCGATGTTGAGCGTCAGCAGCTCATGGCTCTCGCCGGGGCTCGGCGAGCTCGACAGCGTGATCGATTCCTCGCGCTGGCGGTAATCCTCCGGGGTGAGGGTCGGTCCCTCGCCCGTGCTCGAGCCGGTGACGGTCATACGTACTTCCCGTAGTTCTGCTCTTCGTTGTAGGTGAACAGGACCGGCTCGCCGCCGACCGGGAAATCGCGCCGCTGCGGGTGGCCCTCGTAGTCCTCGGGCATCAGGATCCGGCGCAGATCGGGATGGCCCTCGAACACCACGCCGAACATGTCGTAGACCTCGCGCTCGGGGAAGTCGGCGCCCGGGAACAACTCGACGACCGAGTCGATGTGCGGTTTCTCGGTCGAGACCCTCGCCTTGACCGAGATCCGGTCGACGCGCGTGCGGTCGAGCATCTCGTAGAGCACGCCGAGCCGCGGCTCGTGCGGGTAGTAGTCGACGCCGTGAAGGCTGGCGAGCATCGTGTAGCCCTTGTTGCGAAGATGCTCGATCACGGCCTTGATCCGGAGCGGATTGGCCACGAGCACGGCCCGGCCGCGGTGGAATTCGGTATCGAGGACCGAGTCGCTGTGCGCGTCGCGGAGTTCCTGGGCCGTCAGCTCGAGCTCTGTGGCGTCAGGCACCTGCGGTGTCTCCGGGCTTGAACACGCTGATGTCGGCGCTGCCCAGCGACGCTTCGTTCGGAAGCAGCTCTTCGGTGCCCTTTGCCGCGTAGCGCTCGCGCCAGCCCTCGGGCTCGTTGCCCTGAATCTTGTCGCGGAGCCGGAGGATCCCGTGCATCAGCGCCTCGGGGCGGGGCGGGCAGCCCGGCACGTGGACCTCGATCGGCATGAACTTGTCTGACGGCACGATCGCGTAGTTGTTGAACACGCCCTGCGACGAGCAGCAGGCGCCCATCGAGATCGCCCACTTGGGCTCGAGCATCTGGTCCCACAGCCGCCGGATCACCGGCGCCATCTTGATCGACACCCGGCCGGACAGGATGATCAGGTCGGCCTGGCGCGGCGATGCGCGCAACGCCTCCCACCCGAACCGAGCGATGTCCGCCCTTGCGGCGACGATCGCCATCATCTCGATCGCGCAGCACGCGAGGCCGAACGTGAGCGGGTAGATCGAGTTTCCCTGTGCCCACGCGACCGCTTTGTCGACCGTGGTCGTGAGCACGCGCTCCTCGACGTAGCGATCGAGCTCCTCGTCGTCCATGCCGCGCAGCATGTCCCGCGCCTTCAACTGCCGGACGCGGAAGTCGGTGAGCGGCTCGCGCTTTATCTCCATGCCAGTGCTCCTCGGCGCCACACGTAGCCGAACGCGATCATCAGCAGGACCACGAACGTCAAGGTCTCGAACATCGCGAACTTCCCGAACGCCCGCAGCTGGACCGCGATCGGGAAGAGGAAGATCACCTCGATGTCGAACAGGATGAACAGCATCGCCACGAGGTAGAAGCTGATGCCGAAGCGGAAGCCGCTCTGGACCTCCGAGGGGAGCCCGCATTCGTACGGCTCGACCTTCGAGCTGTTCGGCACCCGCCGCGAGACCATCATGTTGAGCGTGGCGAACAGCACACCCACCGCCGATCCTAGGATCAGAAAGACGATCGCAGGCAGATAATCGCGTAGCACCGCTGACCGTTATATCACCGCTGGTGCGGACCTTGTAACACTGTGTTACTTAGTGATGATTGCGTCTAAGTGATCGGTAACAAATGAAGCAGATTCACCTCGTTGTTGGGGTTCTGACGATCGTGCTGTCAGCCGGCGCCGCCGTCTATGGCGTGTGGTGCTGGTGGCAGGTCAGCAACAGCCGCTGGTTCTGGCGGCTGCTCCGAGCCTCGCAGGTGGCGATCGTCGTCGAGGCGGCGCTCGGGGGCATTCTCCTGCTCCTGGGGCACAAATCCCCGGGTCTGCACACCCTGTACGGGGTGCTGCCGTTGTTCGTCTCGTTCATCGCCGAGCAGCTACGGATCTCGGCCGCGCAGATGGTGCTCGACAAGGGCGGTTTCGAGTCCGCTCAGGAGGTCGGTGCGCTGCCCGACGCCGAGCAGCAGGAGATCGTGCGAACGATCATGCGGCGCGAGATCGGGGTGATGGCGCTTGCGGCGCTCGTGAATACGGCGTTGCTCGCGCGCGCGGCGATGACGCACTAGGGGTTTTGGGGGCCGCAGGCGGCCCAAAAAAAATCAGCGTTCGGCGACCAGACCCACGTCGTGGTAGCGCCCGCCGTACCACAGCAGCGGGTCCCCGCCGCCCAGACCCATCGCCACCACCTCGCCGATCGCGATCGTGTGGTCACCGCCGGCGATCAACTCGCGCAGCGTGCACGCGACCCACGACAAGGCGCCGTCGATGATCGGAACCTCCGCTTCGTAGCGGTGCGCCACCGCCTCGAGCTTCTCGGCCTCGGGCATCTTGGAGGCGAACACCTCGGCCACGTCCTCCTGATCGGCGCCCAGCACGTTGACCCCGAAGCGGCCGGCCTCGCGGACGATCCCGAGCGTACGGGCGTTGTTCTCGAAGCACACGAGCGCCAGCAGCGGTTCCAGCGACAGCGAGCACAGCGCGTTGGCGGTCATGCCGCCGGAGGCCGCCGAGGCCGCGCTCGTGATCACCGCGACGCCCGTCGCGAACCGCCCGAACACCTCGCGGAACAGCTCAGGATCGGCCGGCGTTGTCGTCACGAGTTCGTTATAGCGCGCGCCCACGCGCGTGCCGACCACTTACGGCGGTCACGTGACCCGGCGCCGGCCCCTCTGGTTGCCGCCGTGGGGACGATCGCGTTGTTTGGGGATTGGCCTGAGCGAACGTCGTTCCGGCCGGCGCCGGGGTTGGGCAGTGCTTCGGCGCAGGGGCCGCGGGTCCTGCTCCTTTCCGTATGATCCTGCCCCGGATGAGCCGACCCGCCAAGGTCCTTCTAATGGGCGCGTTGCTTGCGTCAGCGGCCCTAACGACGACCGCGTGCGGGACGGAAACGATCTCCGTCCCAAAGTCGCAACCGGTGCTCCACCAGGGCGCGGTGCTGTTCAACCAGCGCTGCTCCGGATGCCACACGCTGTCCTACGCGGCCACCCACGGATCGGCCGAGAACGTCCGCACGGCTCAGGAGAACAACGGCCCGAACTTCGACATCCGCTGCGAGCGGCCGGTGGCGCGGGTGCTGTACGCGATCCAGAACGGCGGCTTCTCCGGCGCGATCATGCCGCAGAACATCGTCGTCGGTGAACAGGCGGATGCGGTGGCGCAGTTCGTCGCGACCTACTCGGGCCGGAAGGCGCCGAAGGTACCCGGCGTGGTGCCGTGCCAGCAGGTTCCGGTCGGGTCGATCGAGGCGGCGCTGACCACGACCGCCACGAGCACCACTCCGTTGCCAGGCACGGTCACCGCGACGAGCCCGACCCCCAAGCCGACCAAGTCCAAATCCACGGCTCCAAGCGGCAAGGCCGTGACGATCTCGTCCAGGACGATCCCCGGGCTCGGTGACGTCCTCGTCAACAGCGCGGGGCACACGCTCTACGTGTTCGCGCCCGATAACGCCACGAAGGTGACCTGCACCGGCGCCTGCGCGGCGGTGTGGCCGCCCGAGTATCTGCCCGCCGGCGGGCACGCGGTGGGCACCAACGGCGTGATGGCGTCGCTGCTCTCCTCAGCTCCTGATCCCGCGGGTGGCAAGGTCGTCACCTACCACGGCTGGCCGCTTTATACCTACGTCGCCGACACGACGCCCGGTAGTGCGGCTGGGCAGGACGTCAACCTCACTGGGGGCCTTTGGTGGGTGATCACCACCTCCGGGACGGTGGTCAAGAAGAAGCCCTGATCGCATGGCGTCCACGAACTAGTGCCGCCGCGAGGGACCCGTGCTTGACATCCAGCTGATCCGACGTGAACCGGACGCGGTCCGTGCCGCGCTGAGTCGACGAGGAGACGCGGCGTCGGCCGCCGTCGACCGCGTGCTGGAGCTCGATCAGCGCTGGCGAGCGATCACGACCGAGCTCGAGGAGCTGCGCGCCGAGCAGAACCGCGCCACCAAGGGACGCAAGGGGCCGCCGACGCCCGAGGAGCGCGAGCAACTCGCGTCGATGGCCGCACGAGGTCGCGAGCTGAGCGATGCGGAGACGGCCGTGCACGCAGAACGGGACCGCGAGCTGGCCTCGCTGCCGAACCTGCCCGCCGAGGACGCCCCGGCGGAGGACACCGTGCTCTACGAGGTCGGGGAGGCCGGCGCCACCGGCAAGGACCATCTCGAGCTCGCCGGCGACCGGATCGACATGGAACGGGGCGCGCGGCTATCAGGGTCGCGGTTCGCATACCTGCTCGGGGACCTCGTGATGCTCGAGTTCGCGCTCGTTCGGTTTGCGCTCGAGCGGCTCCGCGGGGAGGGATTCGAGCCCGTGGTGCCGCCGGTGCTAGTGCGCGAACGCGCCCTCTACGGGACCGGCTTCCTGCCCGACACCGAGCAGCAGATCTACCGCCTCCCCGACGACGACCTGTACCTGGTCGGCACCTCCGAGGTGGCCCTGGCGTCGCTCCACGACGACGAGATCCTGGCCCAGGACGATCTGCCGCTTCGCTACGCCGGCTTCTCGACCTGCTTCCGGCGCGAGGCGGGAGCCGCCGGCAAGGACACGCGCGGGATCTTCCGGGTCCATCAGTTCGACAAGGTCGAGATGTTCAGCTTCGTGGCGCCGTCGGAGGCGGCCGCCGAGCACGAACGGCTGCTCGCGACCGAGGAGTCGATCCTCAAGGCGCTCGAGATCCCGTACCGCGTCGTGGCGATCGCGGTCGACGAACTCGGCGCCTCCGCGGCCAAGAAGTACGACTGCGAGGCGTGGCTGCCGGGTCAGGGCCGCTACCGCGAGCTGACCTCGTGCTCGAACACGACCGACTACCAGGCCCGCCGGCTAGGGATCCGCTACCGGCCCGCGGACGGCCGGCCAGAGCACGTCAACACGTTGAACGGGACGGCTGTTGCGGTCGGGCGGACGATCATCGCGCTGCTCGAGAACGGGCAGCAGGACGACGGGTCGGTGCGGCTGCCGGCGCCACTCGTCGCGGCGGGCGCGCCCGAGGTGCTGCCGCCGGCGGGCGATTAGACCGCAGCCGCGGATCGAGGCTCAGCTGACGACGCGGAGCGGCCGCGCCGGCTGGTCCTCCAGGACCACGAGCGCCGCGCGCGGAGGCCCGCATGACGCCACCCGTGCCCGGAGCCGTACGCCGAACGTGTTCCAGGGCCGGACAAACGCGCTGACCGGCTCATCGGCGCCGGCGGCGGCCTCGACCAGGGCGGCGGCGAAGCGCGCCGGCCGGCCGGCCTCGGCGTCGGCGGGGACCAGCAGTTGAATGACCGGATGGTTCACCGCGCTGTCCTCGGTCACGCCGAGCAGCGTCTCGGCGCGCCACGACATCGCCTGGACCAGCAGCGAGCTGTCGATCACGAGGAACGCGTCGCGATGGCTCGGAACGATGTCCGCGCGCGTCTCCAGCATGACTCCGAGACCGCACGAACGGCACACGCGGGCCATCGGCGCCGGCGGCTGAGCCTCCTTCGAGGGAGCCGCGCAGTGCCCGCAGAACCACGTGAACTCAACCGGCTCACCGACCGCCGGCTGTACGAGTCTCAGTGCTGGACGAAGATCAGTGATTCCACTCATTGCCCCTACGCGGATGCTAACTCTTGGTTTGACGGAAAGGAAGCGACCGCCGAACAATTGTGCAGGTTGTAAGCCCCGTCGGCCTGCTTTGGGCCAGCCCTGACGATAGACGGTGGCGCCTGGACGAATTGGCCTCGCCGCCGTTGAGCGCGCACGAAGCCGCCTTGCGGCACCCGCGCGCACGCAAATTGCGCTAATCCTCTCCTCCTCCGCTCCCACGGACTGCTTTTGTGAGCGTTGACATACCCACGAGGGCGGGTTCCCTCTCCTTAAATTCTTTGTGTCCCCCCAGCTGGGGGGTGGGACCCCGCAAAGTGGTCGGTTTCGCACCACTTTCGGGGCGCCATCGCACATGCGCCGGCGCAGGCGTCCTTGCCACCGGCCAGCCCAGCCAGCGGAGAGGGGGGGATTCGAACCCCCGAACGAGGTCAACCCCCGTTACGCGATTTCCAGTCGCGCCCGTTCAACCGCTCCGGCACCTCTCCGTCGGGCGCTGCAAGCGTATCGCCCCAGGAGCCGGGAAAGCGTCGGCCCGGCCGCCCGGCTCGCTCAGACTTGCCAGACCCCGTCGCGGAGCAGCGGAACCTCGGCGCCGCCGGCCTGGATGCCCGTCACCGCGACCTCGTTCGATCCGATCATGAAGTCGATGTGGAGCTCGCTGCGGTTGATGTGCTCCTGATCGCGCTCGTCGAGCACGGTGAAGTCGAGCCCCTCGCCGAGCGCGATGTGGCTCGCGGCGTTCTCGTCGAGCAGCGTGTCGAAGAACACCGTGTCGAGGCTGCCGATCCGGCTGTCGCGATCGACGAGCGCGACCTCGCCGAGGCGTGCCGCGCCCGGATCGCGCTTTGACAGCGCGCGCAACGTGTCCGCGCCCTGGTCCGCGTCGATCTCGACCGCGGTCCCGCCCTCGAACCGGACCCGGAGCCCCGTGATCAGCACCCCCGAGACGAACAGCGGCTTCGTCGAGCTCGCATAGCCGTCGACCCGAGCGGGGTCCGGGGTGGTGAACACCTCCTCAGTCGGCAGGTTGGGGGCGTGCACGATTCCGTCGACGGTCGTGATCCGAGCGCAGTACCAGTGGCAGGATGGGAAAAGCCCTACCGTCAGATCGGTTCCGGGCCCCTCGAAGCGCAGCCCCTCGAGTGCCAGTTCGTCGAGCCTGTGCGCGACCGCCGTCAGACGGTCCATTCGCTCCTCCCACGCCGCCACGGGGTCGTCCTCGTCGACGCGGCAGACGTGAATGACGTCCTGCCACAGGCGCTCGAGCGCCTCGGCCGGCGGCAGCTCGGGACGGACGAGCTCGGCCCAGGCCGCTGTGGGGCACGGCGCCGCCGTCCAGTTCGTGGTCCGCTGGTTGACGACCTCGACCGCCTCGCGCAGCGCGGGCAGCAGATCCTTGCCGAGCAGCGATGGGTCGACCCCGTCCATCACGTGGGGCGCCACCGGGCCGGTGAGCGCGATGTTCGCGCCGCGCTGCTCGGCGATCGCGAGCATCCGCTCGCCGTACCAGGGCGGCACGTACCCGAGCGTGTCCGGAGCCGCGTACAGCGCTCGGGCGCGCTTGAGATAGATGTCGAACACCGACAGATCGACGAACTTCGCGCCGGCCTTATAGGCGGCCTCCGCGATGGCACGCGTCAGCGGCTCCTTCCCAGGCGCCGAGCTGAGGGAGACGATCTGACCGGGCTGGACGTTGGCGCCGAACCGGACGATCAGGTCCGCGAGCGCGTGGATCTTGTCGGTGGTGTCGGCACGCATGGCTTTTGACCAGGATGCCACCCCTTTGCCGTGCACGCATAGACAACCTTCCGCGCCCGCACCGTCATGCAGGCGCCCGCGCCCGAGGCGTAGAGTCGGCCGGGTGACGAGCGCACTGCGCAACCTCGACGAGCGGCGCGCGGCGGTGCTCGAGTCGTTGTGCGACGCGATCGTCCCGGGATCGGCGCGCGTCGGGCCGGTCGTCTACATCGACGCGATCATGTCCGAGATGCCTGCGCCGGTCCGGGCTGGCGTGATCGGCTCGATCGACGCGCTCGCCGAGGCGGCTCCGGGTGGTGCCGAGGCGCTGAGACCGCACGCGGCCACGCCGGCGTTCCAGCTCATCCGGGCGCTCGCGGTCGAGGCTTTCTACAGCGACTTCGTCGCCCCGGGCGCGAGTGGTCCGAGCGCGTACGAGGAGATCGACTTCCACTCGCCGTTGGCGATGCGGATCAAGAAGGATTGGTCTTACCTGTGGAATCGCCCTGCGGGCGATTCCACTGGGAGTTCCGCTGGCGCGGAACTCCCGGGGGTCGTCGGGTGAGCGAGCGGTTCGAGGTGGTCGTAGTCGGATCGGGCGCGGGCGGCGGCGTCGTCGCCGGCGAGCTCGCCGAGCGGGGCCGCTCGGTGCTGCTGCTCGAGGCCGGTGGCCACTACGTCGCCGCTGACTTCACCCGCTGGGAGAGCCGGGCTTCGCACGACTACTGGTGGCCGCTCGGCTTCGCGTTCCCGGCCGGCGATTTCGGCCTCGGCCCGGTGGTCATGATCAGCGGCTGTTGCGTCGGCGGCAGCACGACGATCAACACGAAGGTCGCGCTGCGCGCGACCCAGCGAGAGCTCGACAAGTGGCACGCCGCCAGCGGCCTGTGCAACGAGCGCGGCGAGCCGATCTCGTGCGCCGACCTCGACCCGTACTACGAGCGGGTCGAGCGCTATCTCGGCGTTCGCGACCGCTCGACCGACTGGGACCTCAAGCGGTGCGTACAGACCGCCAAGCGCGGCTTCGAGGCCGTCGGCGCGACACTCGAGCCGGTCCGCGCCTACGTCGACGAGAACTGCGAGCAGTGCGGCTCGTGCCTTCAGGGCTGCCCGACGAACGCCGGCAAGTCGACGATGAACACCTACATCCAGCGGAACGTGCTCTCGGGAGCGCTCGTGCTCAGGCCGAACTCGTTCGTCCAGCGGGTGCTGATCGAGGACCGCGGCGACGGGCCCGAGGCGACGGGCGTCGAGTACACCGATGCCTACGGGGAAGCCCGGCGGGTCGATGCCGACGTCGTCGTCGTCGCGGCGGGGTCGCTGCGCACGCCGCAGGTGCTGCTGCGCTCGGAGATCGTGAACCCGAACATCGGCAAGCACCTCGGCCTGCACCCCACACAGTTCGTGTTCGGCCTGTTCGACGAGCCCCAGGACGCCCACATGGTGGCCCCGATCACCGGACACTGCTACGACTTCGCGGCCGACGAGGACGGCGGGTTCGCGGTCGAGGCGGCGACCGTGCAGGACCCGATCGGATTCGCCGCCAGCCTGTGCGACCAGAACGGGCCGATGTGGGGCGAGCCGCTGGTGGAGGCGGCCAAGAAGTACCGGCGCTGGATCGGGCTGCTGAACATGTCCAACGACGACAACAACGCGAGCGTGTCGCTGGACGAGAACGGCAACGAGCTGTTCCTGTCGGACTTCCAGCGGCACGAGCTCGAGCGGATCAACAACGCGCGCGCTTTCTCGGCACGCGTGCTCGAGGCGGCCGGCGCCTCCCAGATCCTGTGGTCCGGCCTCTCCACCACGCATATGCAGGGCAGCTGCCGGATGGGTGCCGACCCGGCCACCTCGGTCGTCGACACCCACGGCCAGTCGCACGAGATTCGGCGCCTGTACGTGGGAGACAGCTCGGCGCACCCGCGCACGCTGTCGGTGAACCCGTCGCTGACGATCATGGCGCTCGCCGCGCGACTAGCCGACTACCTCGATTCGGGCGCCGGCGGCCAGCTGACGGCCGGCCGCGAGCAGCTCGTGGCATGACGTTTCCGGGATGAACGGCTCCCAGGCGATCCGTCCCGCCGAGGGGCTGTTCGCGCCGCCTCGGCGGATCGATGCGCTGGCCGACCTGCTCGCGAACGTGTGGCAATTCGGGTACGTCACGAACGATCTGGACCGCGCGGTCGAGTTCATGTCGGATCGGTTCGGGCTCGAGCATTGCCTCAAATTGCCGGCGGGCGGCGCCACGTTCCTGGTCGGCGATGAGCTCGCCGAGTGGGACGCCAAGTTTGCGATGGGCGCGCGCGGCGGCAAGATCGTCGAGCTGATCGAGCCGGTGGCCGGCCACGTCGACTTCTACACGCGGGTGCTGCCGCCCGACGGATCGTTTGCAGTGCGCCTCCATCACATCGCCACATTCATCGAGACCGGCGACGAGGAGTGGGCGCGGGTCGGCGGCCTGCTGGCCGCGTCCGGCCTGAAGGTCGACTACACGGTGCTGATCCCGAACCGCGTCCGCGCCGGCTACGTCGACACGACCGCCGAGCTCGGGCACTGGCTCGAGGTCTGCCAGCTCCAGCGCGAGGACATCGAGTTCTTCGGCGCGCTGGTCGCAGATAGCGCGTAGCATCGCGGCACCGCGGCCAGGAGGAGAGGAGCGTATGAGCGAGCCGATGTTGACCGGGCTGATGATGGACGACTATCCGCTGTCGTTGACCGCGATCGTCGAGCGCGCGGAGTCGCTCACCGGCGACCGCAAGGTCGTCTCGAGACGACCCGACGGCACGATTCACCGGACCACGATGGGAGAGTGCGCGGGGCGCGCGCGCCGGCTCGCCACGGCGCTCGCCGAGCTCGGAATCGGCGAGGGCGATCGGGTCGGCACGCTCTTGTGGAACCAGCCCGAGCACCTCGAGCTGTACTACGGCGTCCCTGCGATGGGCGCCGTCGTTCACACGCTCAATCCCCGCCTGCACCCCGACGAGCTCGGGTTCATCGCCGGCGACGCCGGGGACCGTGCGATCGTGGTGGACGAATCGCTGCTGCCGGCGTTCGACGGGTTCCGCGCTGCCCACGAGTTCGAGCACGTGATCGTCGTCTCGCAATCCGGCGCGGTGGTGGACGGCGCGCTCGACTACGAGTCGCTGATCGCGGGGGCGGAGCCGATGTCGTGGCCGGCGCCGCACGAGCGCCGGGCAGCCGCGATCTGTTACACGTCGGGGACGACCGGCCGGCCCAAGGGCGTCCTCTACTCACACCGGGCGCTCGTCCTGCACTCGATGGCCGCGGCGTTGCCGGACGCGATGAACATGTCGACTCGCGACACCGTTTTGCCGGTCGTGCCGATGTTCCACGCCAACGCCTGGGGCATCCCTTACACCGCCAGCATGGTCGGGGCGGCGCTCGTGCTGCCCGGGCCGCGGCTCGACGCTGAGAACGTGCTCGAGCTGCTCGCGGACGAGCACGTGACGATGACCGCCGGCGTCCCGACCGTGTGGATGGCGATGCTGAACGCGATCGAGGCCGAGCCCGAGCGATGGGATCTGAGCTCGCTGAGGCGCCTGTTGGTGGGTGGCGCGGCCGTCCCCAAGAGCATGATCGCCGGCTACCAGCGCCACGGGCTGTTCATCGTGCAGGGCTGGGGCATGACCGAGACCTCCCCGCTCGCGAGCACCGCGATCGTGCCGCCGGAGATGGACGACGCCACCGACGAGGAGAAGTTCGAGTACCGCGCCCGCCAGGGCACGCCGGCCGCGTTCGTCGACATCCGCGCGCGCGGCGATGACGGCGAGCTGATCCCCTGGGACGATCAGGCGATGGGCGAGCTCGAGGTGCGCGGGCCGTGGGTGGCGGCGGCTTACTTCCAGGGGAGCGGCGCCGAGAAGTTCACCGACGACGGCTGGTTCCAGACCGGCGACGTGGTGCGCATCGACAGCCACGGCTGCCTGCGGATCACCGACCGCACCAAGGACCTGGTCAAGTCGGGCGGCGAATGGATCTCCTCGGTCGACATGGAGAACCTGCTGATGGCGCATTCGGCCGTGGCCGAGGCGGCCGTGATCGCGATCCCTGACGACAAGTGGGGCGAGCGGCCGATGGCCGTGGTGGTGCTCAAGGACGGCTCCGAGGCCAGTGCCGAGGATCTGCGCGAGCACCTGGCGACGGGATTCGCGAAGTGGCAGGTCCCCGAGCGCGTCGAGTTCATCGACGAGATCCCGCGAACTGCAACCGGCAAGTTCAAGAAGATCGCGTTACGTGAGCAATTCGTGAAGACGCCGGCCTGAATGGCACGTAATTGGTACCCGTGAGAAGACCGATATTGGTCCTGCCGGGCAAGGGCTGAAACGCGTTTCAGGTGCTATACACCGATTGGTGCCGGCAGAGGAAACCGAAGTCGCCGCTTCGGTGGCCACCGCCGTCGGCGGGGTCGTCGTTGAGGCGCGCGATATAGAGCGCCAATACGGCGAGGGCGAGACAGCGGTACACGCGCTGCGCGGAGTGTCGCTTGCAGTGGAGCGCGCCCAGCTGGTGGCGGTCATGGGGCCGTCCGGCTCGGGCAAGTCGACGCTGATGCACATCCTCGCCGGGCTCGACAAGCCGACGAGCGGGACGGTGACGATTGCGGGCACCGAGATCACCGGTCTCGACGACGCGCACATGACCCACCTACGCCGGGACCACATCGGCTTTGTGTTCCAGTTCTTCAACCTGCTACCGATGCTGACTGCGGAGGAGAACGTGCTGCTGCCGCTGTCGATCGCCGGCGAGAAGCCTGACAGGCAGTGGCTCGAGGAGTTGCTGAGCAAGACCGGGCTGTCCGATCGGCGCCAGCACCGCCCCTCGGAGCTGTCGGGGGGCCAGCAGCAGCGGGTGGCGATCGCCCGCGCGCTCGTGACGAAGCCGACGATCCTGTTCGCCGACGAGCCGACCGGAAACCTCGACTCGAAGACGGGCGGCGAAATCCTAAATCTGCTGCGCGACTCCGCGCGCGATTACAACCAGACGATCGTGATGGTGACCCACGAGGCACGGGCCGCCGCGATCGCCGATCGCATCCTCTTCCTCGCGGACGGACTGATCGTCAAGGAGCTCACCGACACGGATGCTGCCCAAGTGCTCGAAGTGATGAGCACGCTTCAGTCGTGACCAGGGTCGCGCTCCGCGGCCTGCTCGGGCGGAAGCTCCGCGCCGCTCTGACGGCGTTCGCGATCGTGATCGGCGTGGCGATGGTGAGCGGGACATTTGTGCTCACCGACACGATCAAGGCGGCGTTCACGACGGTGTTCACCACCGTCTACCAGAACACCGACGCGGTAATCACCGGCAAGAGCGCGATCTCGTCGAGCAACAACGGCAACGCGCCGACGACGCCCTCGCTGCCGGCTTCGCTCCTGACCCAGGTGCGAGCGCTGCCGTCGGTCGGAATCGCATCGGGTGGCATCTCGGACACCGCGCAGCTGGTCGGGCGGAACGGCAAGGTCATCTCGAGCGGCGGCGCGCCGGGACTGGCCTTCAGCTACTCGCCCGCCGGCGAGCACTTCAACCCGCTCCAGCTCACCAGCGGCCGGTTCCCGACCAGCCCGAACGAGATCGACATCGACGCCTCGACCGCGAGCAAGCACAACTACAAGGTCGGAGACGAGATCGGCGTCGTCGCGCGGGGGCCCGTGGAGCGGTTCCAGATCGCAGGGACCGTCAAGATCGGCGGCGTCTCTTCGCTTGGGGGTGCGACGATCTCGGTGTTCACGCTGGCCAAGGCGCAAGAGCTGTTCAACAAGGTCGGCAGATACGACTCGATCAGCGTCGCCGCCAAGCACGGGTACTCGCCCCAGCAGGTCGTCAGTCAGATCAAGCCGCTGCTCGGGCCGAGCGCGCAGGTCAAGACCGGTCAGCAGCAGGCCCAGCAGGCGACCAACGACACCAGCGGGTTCCTCAACATCTTCCAGGATTTCCTACTCGCGTTCGGCGGCATCGCCCTGTTCGTCGGAAGCTTCGTGATCGCCAACACGCTGTCGATCACGATCGCCCAGCGCACCCGGGAGCTGGCCACGCTCCGCACCCTGGGGGCGACCCGCCGCCAGGTTCTCCGCTCGGTGCTCGTCGAGGCGTTCGTGATCGGCACGCTCGCGTCGATCGTCGGGCTGTTCGTCGGCCTGCTGCTGGCCAAGGCGCTCAACTCGCTGCTGGTGTCGTTCGGGATCAACCTGCCCCAGGCGTCGACCGTGTTCAAGACGCGGACGGTCATCGTCGCGTTGGCGGTCGGGATCATCATCACGATGGTCGCGGCGGTCCGGCCGGCGCTGCGCGCGACCCGTGTGGCACCGATCGCCGCGGCGCGCGAGGGCGCCCTGCTGCCGCCGTCGCGGTGGGCCAAGTACGGCCCGCATGCAGCCGCAGCGACCGTGGTCGGCGCGATCGTGCTGATGCTCATCGGGCTGCTGGCCAGCGGGTTGTCGACCGGGCTGCGCCTGCTCGCCGTCGGCGTCGGGGCGATTGCGCTGTTCATCGGCTTCTCGATGCTCGCGCCGAAGCTGGTGCCCCCGCTCGTCCGTGTGCTCGGTTGGCCGGCGTCGAAGATCGGAGGTTCCGCGGGAAAGCTCGCGCAGGGCAACTCGGCCCGTAATCCGGCGCGGACCGCATCGACCGCGTCAGCGCTGATGATCGGCCTCGCGCTCGTCACGCTGGTCGGCGTGCTGGCGGCCGGACTGCGGACCGGGTTCAAGAACTCCGTCGACAAGGCGTTCGTCGCCGACTACGCGATCACGGCCTCCAACAACTTCTCGCCGATCAGCCTGTCGTCCGAGCAGGCGGTGCGGAGCGTCCCCGGAGTGACCGGCATCGTCGGAGTGCGGGCGGGCGACGGGAAGGCGTTCGGGTCCCACATCAACGTCACCGGCGTCCCTCCCAACGCCGGCCAGGCCATCCACGTCGATTGGTCGGAGGGCGGCCCGGGTATTCCGGCACAGCTCGGGAATGACGGCGCGTTCGTCGACAAGGCGTACGCCAAGGCCGAGCACCTGCAGATCGGTTCGCCGCTCTCGTTCGAGACTCCGACTGGCAAGTTCCTGCATCTGAAGCTCATCGGCATCACCAACCCGCCGAAGGGCGGCTCGCCATACGGAGACATCTCGATCTCCACGGCGCTGTTCGACCGCGAATACCAGAACCCGCAGAACCTGTTCACGTTCGTGAACATCCAGGGCGGCGTCAGCTCGGCCAACACCAACAAGCTGAATACGGCCCTGGCCGGATTCCCGGACGCCAAGCTCCAGACGAAGTCGCAGTTCATCAACAACCAGCTGCAGGGCCTCACCCTGCTGCTCAACCTGCTCTACGTGCTCCTGTCGCTGTCGATCGTGGTCAGCCTGTTCGGGATCGTGAACACGCTGGTGCTGACCGTGTTCGAGCGGACCCGCGAGCTCGGAATGCTCCGGGCGGTGGGGATGAGCCGGCGTCAGGTGCGGCGGATGATTCGCCACGAGAGCGTGATCACCGCGCTGCTCGGCGCGGCGTTCGGGATCCCGTTGGGAATCCTGCTCGCGGCGCTGATCGGCGCGACGATCGGCTTCGGGTCGTTCACGATCCCGGTGGGCACGCTGATCGTGTTCGTGATCGCGGCGGTGATCGCGGGGTTGATCGCGGCGATCTGGCCGGCGCGGCGCGCCGGCCGGCTCAACGTGCTCCAAGCGCTCTCCTACGAGTAAGCGAAATCCGGCCTCATCGGGGGTCGTGCGGCGATCGGGATCGTGCCGGATTCCGAGCGAGGACGAGGTGGCGCGCGGACTTGTCCCGGGGGGGCTAACCCCGCACTCGCCACCCCGCTCCCCGGTGAATTCAGGTTCAGCCACCTACCGCGTGGCTAACGACTCACTCGAGCTCGCGCCGGCGCCGAATGTCGGGTTAGCCGGGTTCGGGTGCCGTCACGGACGGACCAGCGCGATCGACGTCGTCGCTTGCCCTACGAGCTTGCCGTCGGCAGCGCGTGCGTGCGCCTCGGCGAAGGCGACCTGACGCCCGACCCGGAGCGCCCGGCCGGTGATCTCGAGCTCGCCACTGTCGGCTCGCACCGCGCTCAGGAAGCTGACCTTGATCTCGATCGATGAAAGGCCGACCCCGGCGGGGAGCAGCGAGTGAACAGCGCAACCCGCGGCCGAGTCCAACAGTGTGCACAAGAGGCCGCCGTGGACGAGCCCGACCGGGTTGTAGGTCGACTCGTCGGGGGTGCAGCGAAACACCGCCTCGCCGTCGCCGGCCGAGACCAGCCGAGCGCCGGTCAGCTCGGCCATCGGCGGCCGCGGCAACTTTCCGTCGACGATCGCCTGGAGGAACTCGCGCCCCGGGAGCGACATCGTCGCTTCGGCCGAGATCGACGGGTCATACCAGGTGGCGGTCTTCGTACGAGGCGGACCCCACGTGCCCGTGGCGGCGGCTTGCAGGTCGGTCATCCGTTGGACTCTATGTTCTGGAGCCGGACCTGCCCTCGCGCGACCAGCTTGTGATCGTCGGGGCGCCGGATCTCGACCTGCCAGAGCTGCTGCGTCCGGCCCTGATGGATGGCGGTCGCCTCCACGTTCAGGCGGCCGGTCCGGTGCGGGCGCAGGAAGTCGGTGAGGTTCGACACGCCGACGGCCTGCATGCCTTGATCCTTGACGGCCTCGAACGCCCCGGTCGTCGCGAACGTCTCGATCACGCTCGTATAGAGACCGCCGTGGACGAGGCCCCACGGCTGGTGGTGGCGCTCATCGGCGGCGACCGACCCGGTGACGCGCGCCGGTCCGCGCTCGTCGAACTCGATCTCGAGCAAGCGCATGAAGTCGCTCGCGGTTACTAGGTCTGGCATATGGCCGCGCTCCCGTGTCCGGTTCCGGTCCGGTCACAGATTCTCGCCGCCGATGGCGACAAGCTCCCCCGACGGGCTCGCCACCGGTTCGGCAGCGATGGCCGGCGCCTCGGACGCGATCGCCGCCGCGGGCCGGCGCACGAGCATTAGGAACCCGACGATCCCGCCGGCGAATGCGATCGCCGCGATCACGGTCCAGGCGCGCTGGTAGGCGGCGAGCACCTCGGCCGGCGAATGGGGCGTGCCCAGCACCGCGATCAGCACGGCGACGCCGATCGCGAGACCGACCTGGCGGAGCATGTTCACGACGGCGGACCCGGTCGCGAACGACGTCGGTGGAAGCGATCCGGCTGCGGTCGCCATCAGGGTCGGCAGTGTCAGGCCAACACCGATGCCGGTCAGCAACAGACCGCCGAGCACATCACCGACGTAGTCCGGGCGTAGGCCGACCGCCAGCGCCATCCAGGCCATGCCGGCCGCGAAGATCGTCGAGCCCGCCGCGATTACGGCGCCGGGACCGAAGCGCGCGATCAGCCGGCCGGCGACGAGGAACGAGAACAGCGGGACCATGATCGGGCCGGGCACGATCGAGAACCCGGTGGTCAGCGCCGACCAGTGCCACACGTCCTGGGCCCAAAGGACCCGGGACAGCAGCATCCCGCCGAACGCGATCGAGAACAGCAGGGCAACCACCGACGCGCCGGTGAACGGCCTGACCCGGAACAGCGCGCGGTCGATCAGCGGATTGCGGCTTCGGGCGGTCCGCAGCGCGAACAAGCTCAGAAGCCCGAAGGCGGCCAGGAGGACCGCGACCGTGCGCGTGCTGCCCCATCCCCACGTTCCGCCTTCGACGAGTCCCAGGGTGAGTGCGCCCACGCCCGCGGTGATCAGCATCGCGCTCAACCCGTCGGGCCACGGGATCGGGTGCCCCGGGACGTCCGGCAGCAGGCGCCAGCCCGCTATCAGGGCGGCGACGCCGATCGGGACGTTGACGAGAAACACCCACCGCCAGCTCGCCGCGACGAGGATTCCGCCGACCGCCGGCCCGAGCGCGGCCGCGAACCCGCCGGCCGCGGTCCAGGTCCGCACGGCGCTCTGGCGGCGCTCGGCGGGAAATGTGGCGAGGATCAGCCCGAGCGAGGTCGGCGTCAGGAGGGCTGCGCCGGCGGCCTGGACAACCCGGAAGGCAATCAGCATCGGCAGGCTCGTCGCCGCCGCGCACGCCGCCGACGCGGCGACGAAAACCGATACCCCGACCAGGAAGCCGCGCTCGCGCGGGTAGCGGTCGGCGAGGCGACCGAACAGCACGAGCAGCGACGCGTACACGATCGCGTAGGCGTTCAGCACCCACGATAAGTCGCCGAGACCGGACGAGCCGAAGCTCTTGGCCATCTGCGGCAGCGCGACGTTGACGATGAACAGATCGAGGCTCGCCAGCACGACGCCGGCGCAGACGATCAACAGGACGAGGTTCGGCGACGCGGCGGTCTTGCGACGGCCGGCGGCGGCTGAGAGCTGGCTTAGCGTGGGCATAGTCAGGCACTGTATCATGCTGGCTTATGAAGGCAAAAGTCAGCTATGATGTCCCCATGTCCGCAACAGTTCGACTCACCGGAGACCTCGATCCCCGTGAGGGATGGAAGGCCGAGCGCTGCACGATCGCAAAGGCGATCGACATCGTTAGCACGCGTTCCGCGATCCTGATCCTCCGGGAGGCGTTCTACGGGACGACTCGATTCGACGACTTCGCCGAGCGCGTCGGCATTAGCGAGCCGGTCGCCGCGGCGCGACTACGCGAGCTCGTCGACGAGGGCCTGCTCGAGCGCGAGGACTACCGAGAGCCGGGGCAGCGCACCCGCCAGCAGTACCGGCTGACCGAGAAGGGCGCCGACCTGTTCCCGGTGCTGGTCGCGTTGATGAAGTGGGGCGACCGGTGGCTCGACGACCGGGGCGGCCCGATTGAGTTGCTCCACCGCGACTGCGGAGAGCCCGTCGGCGTGGAATTGCGCTGCGCCGCCGGCCACGAGGTCGAGTCGGGCGAGATCGACGTCGCCCGGCGCCGGGTCAGGTAGCCAGAAACGTCTCGATTTGCGGCGTCGCGCTCGCCGGGTCGTCGAGCAGGAGCAGATGGCCGGCGCCCGGGATCACCTCGAGCCGTCCGTGCGGCAGCGTGTCGGCGAGGTACCGCCCGTTGGCCAGCGGCACGACCGGATCGCGGTCGCCGTGCACGACCAGCGCGCGATGGCGGAGCTGTCCGAGCCAGGAGTGGCTGCTCCACCCCGATACCGCGTATAGCTGGAAGAGGTAGCCGAGCGCAGTCGGCGGATGCGCCAGCCGCTCTTTGATCTGCGCCTGGAGCGCGTCCTTGTCGCGCGCGGTGCGGCCGCCGGCGATGATCGGCAGGATCAGCTCGGCGAGCTGCCGGTTCCAGTAACGCGCCGGCGTGAGCATCAGCGCCGCCACGAGCGGACTCGGCGGAACGCTCCGGAGGCCCGCGGACGTGGCGCACAGAACGAGCCGGTCCACCCGATCTGGCGCGCGGTGGGCCAGTTCCTGCGCGACCACGCCACCGAAGCGAGTAGCCGAGGACGTCGACGCGGTCATATCCCAGCCGATCGAGCGCCTCCGCCACCAACCTCCCTGCCAGGGCGGGGAATATAGGGCCCGGCTCGGATCAGCGAGCCGGTGCTCCGGCTAGGTTCGCCGCGTTCGTGCGAGCGCCTCCAGCACCGCGGCCTCGTCGACGCCGAGGTCCTCGAGGACCGGCGCGACGGTCTCGCCGCGGATCTTCTTCGGACTGGCGTCGAGGTCGAGCAGGATCCGTGCCGCTGCGCCGTCGTTCAGCGACACCAGGCCGAGCAGGATGTGCTCGGTCCCGATCGAGTCGTGCTTGAACCCGCGCGCCTCTTCGCTGGCCATGACCACGACGCGTCGGGCTCGCTCGGTGAATCGCTCCAACACGTCACAAGAATCCCATCGCGCGCGCGAGCGGGCAAGCGCGGTCGCTGCGGCGCGAGGTGTATGGACCAACCCCAAGGGGTACTTATGTCCGACCGGCGCGCGCGCGAGACTTCTCATCAAGCAAAGCGCACTTCGGGACGGACGGCAACAGGCAGACAAACCCGCGCTGACCGCGTGGAGGAACGTTACGGCGTGAACTCTGGCCGACCGTCCCGGGCGCGCCCTAACGCGCGCCGGCGACGACCTGCGAGGCGGCCGTGTGCAACGCCTCGACGACGGCCAGGAGCGCGGGGTGCTCCTCGGCGCCGCGCCGGCACGCGATGAACAGGTGCCGGCAGGGTGGCTCGCCGGCGATCGGACGGATCGCGACGCCGGGCGGCGGCTCGTCCTGCGCCAGGCGCGGTACGCACGCGACGCCGAGCCCGGCTCCGACGAGCGCCATCACGGCGGTCCAGTCGGCGGAGCGGTGCGCGACCGCGGGCGAGAACCCGGCCGCCGCGCAGCCGACGCGGATCACGTCCTCGCACGACCAGCCGCGGGGCGGGGCAACGAACGGCTCGGACGCGAGCGCCGCGAGCGGGACCGCCGACTCGCTCGCGAGCGGGTGATCGAGAGGCAGCGCCACGTCGAGCACGTCGCGCATCAGCGGAATGCGGGTGAAGCGCTCGTCGTCGTGGCGTGGCGCGGTGTCGGACTCCATCGAGAGCCCGAGGTCGAGTTCCCCGCGCGCGAGGACGTGGAATAACTCGGGGTTTTCGAACTCCTGCACCGACAGCTCGACGGCCGGCGCCCGCTCCCGCACCAGCCCGACCGCGGGCACGACAAGGCCGACGATCCCGGTCGCGAACGACCCGATCCGGACACGCCCGCGCTCGCCGCCGGCCAGCGCGGCGAGCGTCGCGTCCATCCGCTCGAGCTCGCTGAACACGGCGTCGGCGTGGCCGAGAACCGCTTCGGCCGCGGGGGTCAGCCTGACCGTGCGCCCGTTCGGGATCAGCAGCGGCTGCCCCACCTGCTGCTCGAGCGCGGCCAGCTGCTGCGAGACCGCCGAGGGAGTGAGGTAGAGCGCGTCGGCCGCAGCCGCGATCGTGCCGCGGTTCGCAAGCTCGCGCAGGGCTCGCAGGCGGCGGAGGTCGATCATGAAGAGCAGGTTACGAGTTCGGTCAAGAAGGTCTAGTCGTACTTAGCTAACGACGTCGTCAAAGTCGAGGGCATGCCGACCGGCCACGTCCTCCTCGCGGTCGCCGTGGCCTTCGTGTGGGGCATCAACTTCGTCCTGATCGACGTGGGCCTCGGCTCGTTTCCGCCGTTGCTGTTCGCCGCCCTGCGGTTCACGCTCGTCGCGTTCCCGGCGGTGCTCCTGGTTCCCCGGCCGCGAGTGCCGCTCCGCTGGGTGATCGGCGTCGGCACCTTCATGAGCGCCGGGCAGTTCGCGCTGCTGTTCGTGGCGATCCACCGCGGGGTGCCGCCCGGACTCGCGTCGGTCATCCTCCCGACCCAGACCGTGTTCACGATCGCGCTCGCGACCGTGTTCCTCGGCGAGCGTCCTCGCCGCGCGCAGCTCGCGGGTGCGGCGGTCGCGGTCGGCGGGGTGGTCGTGATCGCGGTCGGCCGCGCCCACGGCGTGCCGTTCGGCGCGGTGCTCCTGTGCGTCGGGGCCGCCGCCTCGTGGGGGGTCGGGAACATCTGCAATCGCCGCGCCCGGGCGCCCGACGCGCTCGCGCTGCTCGTTTGGTCGAGCCTCGTCCCGCCCCTCCCGCTGTTCGCGCTTTCGCTCGTGCTCGAGGGCCGGCAGGAGATCGGCGCCGCGCTCTGGAACCTCGGACCGGGCGGGCTCCTGGCGCTCCTCTACGTGGTGATCGTGTCGACCGGGTTCGGGTTCGGGACGTGGACCTGGCTCCTGCGCCGGCATCCCGCCTCGCGGGTGGCGCCGGCCAGCCTGCTGGTCCCGCCCATCGGGATCGCGGCGTCGTGGATCGCGCTCGGGGAGTCGCCGAGCGCCGGGGAGCTTGCCGGCGCCGCGATCATCCTCGTCGGTCTCGGGCTCGCGACCTCGGTCATCCGCCTCCCGCGGCCGTCGGCCCACCGTCCGCCGGGCACCAGCTCGCCGGGCATTCTCGCCGCGCGTGTGGTTCGATCCGCGGATGGCGACTGATCACCCGAGCGCCGTCGACCGGCCGGTCGGGCCCGATCTCGACTGGCGCCCGGCCGAGCGCCCCGCGCGGAGCGCGCTACGGGGAGCGCACGTGCTGCTACGGCCGCTCGATGCGGACCACGATGCCCAGCCGCTGTACGCCGAGTCTCATCCGCCGTTCGCGTACCCGGGGCTCTGGACGTACCTCCCGAACGGCCCGTACCGCGATCCCGCCGAGTTGCGCGACGCGCTCCGGATCGCTGCCGCGTCGGAGGATCCGTTGTTCTTCACGCTGGTGCTGCTGCCCGCCGAGCGGCCCGCGGGCGTCGCCTCATACCTGCGGATCACGCCCGAGCACGGCGTGATCGAGATCGGCCACATCTGGTTCGGCGCGTCGCTGCGGCGCACGATCGCCGCGACCGAGGCGATCTATCTGCTCGCGGCGCACGCGTTCGACGACCTCGGATATCGCCGGCTCGAGTGGAAGTGCGACTCGCTCAACCAGGCCTCGCGCCGGGCCGCGGACCGGTTCGGCTTTCGCTTCGAGGGCGTGTTCCGCAGCCACATGGTGGTCAAGGGGCGCAACCGCGACACCGCCTGGTTCGCGATCACCGACGACGAGTGGCCGGCCGTGCGCGCCAGCTTCCGCGCATGGCTCAGCCCGGACAACCAGGACGATGCCGGGGAGCAGAAGCGGACCCTCGGCGAGCTGATCGCCGACGCTCGCTCTTGAGCGGACCTGGGCGCCCGTGGGCTTCACCGTCATCCGATACTCCGAGCGCCCCGACCTCTGGGAGAACTCGGCGGCGATCACGCGCGAGGTTTGGCCGGAGTACAACCAGCACGGGACGGTCGTCGGCCGCTATTGGGGGCCGCTGTTCGATGACTTCCCGGACTACCAGTTCGCCCTGTTCGACGCGGAGGCCCGGGAGGTCATCGCCGAGGGGCACACGGCGCCGTGCGACTGGGACGGGACGACCGAAGGTCTGGGGGATGGGATCGACACGATGATGGTCGCGGCATTCGAGGCCCGCGAGGCACGCCGCCGACCGACCGCGCTGTGCGCGCTTGCGGCGGAGGTTCGTCCGCGATTCCAGGGCGGGGGCCTGGCCGACCGGATTCTCGACGCGATGTCGGCCGTCGGCCGGGACGCCGGCCTCGGGCATCTGCTCGCACCGGTCCGACCGAGCTTCAAAGATCGCTATCCGATCACGCCGATCGAGCGCTACCTGGAGTGGGCCCGCCCGAACGGCGAGCCGTTCGACCCGTGGGTCCGGATCCACCTGCGCCGCGGCGGGAAGGTCGCCAAGCCGATCCCGCATTCGATGCTGATCACCGGCACCGTCGCCGAGTGGGAGAGTTGGACCGGAATGCGATTCCCAGGTGACGGCGTGTACACGTTTCCCGACGGGCTGGCGCCGGTCGAGATCGACCACGAGCGAAATCTCGGCTCCTACTGGGAGCCGAACGTCTGGATCGTCCACACGCTCGAGGCGTGACGCACCCGGTACGTTTTCCTGAATGCAGACGGCGCCCGGGCTGACGGTTCGTGGTCTAAGCCGCAGCTACGGCGGCTTCGAAGCGCTGCATGATCTCGACCTCGAGATCGCCGCCGGCGAGTGTGTCGCGATCGTCGGGCACAACGGGTCGGGGAAGACCACCGCGGTGCGGACGATCGCCGGTCTGCTCGACCCGAGCGCCGGATCCGTCGAGGTGGTCGGCTGGCCCGTGCACGAGGAGCCCGCCGGGATCGAGGCCCGGGCGGCGATGGCGATGGTGCTCGACACGCCCGCGCTGTACCCGGACCTGACGGTGCGCGAGCACCTCGAGCTGGTCGCGATCGCGCACGGCGTCGCCGGCGCGGACCTCGACGAGCGGATCGATCAGCTGCTGAGCCGGCTAGGCCTCGAGGGCAAGCGCGACGCGCAGCCGGGTGCGCTCTCGCGAGGGATGCGGCAGAAGGTCCAGCTCGCGTGCGCGCTGATCCGCCCGCACCGCCTGCTGGTGCTCGACGAGCCTGTGGTCGGCCTCGATCCCGCTTCGCAGCAGACGCTTCGAGCGCTGCTGCTCGAGGCCAAGGCCGCCGGCGTGGCGGTGATGATGACCACCCACCAGCTCGAGTTCGCGCGAGGGATCGCCGACCGCGCGGTAGTGCTCGCGGACGGGGTCGTAGTCGCCGAAGGCCCGTATGACGAGGTCGTCGACGCCGGGTGGATCGACGGGCTGGGGTCGCCATGACTGGCGCCGGCCGGGCGGATACTCGGGCTCGCGCTCAGTCGGCGCGGGCGGTGCGCGCGTTCCTTCGCTCGCGGCGCACCCGGTTCCGGCCCACCGCCTACCAGGTCTACGCCACGCTAGTCGTGGGCGGGATCGCCGGCGCGCTCGCCGGCAATGCCGTGTCCGAGGCGATCGGCGGCAGCCTGAACGCGCACAAGGTGCTCGTGTTCGGCCCGGTCCTGCTGTTCCTCGCGCTCCTGGCGTTGCTCCGGTTCGGTACCTGGCAGGGCCCGGTCGGCTTCTCGACCGCCGACGTGAGCTTCCTGCTGACCGCGCCGATCGCGATCGCCGCACTGGTGCGGCCGAAGCTAGACCAGGGCGTGTGGGTCGGCGCCGTCGTCGGAGCGGCGGTCGCGGGAGTCGCCCTCCTGGTCATGACCGGAGGCTCCGGGCTCCCCAGGGCACTCGGTACGGTCGCCGGCATGGCAGCGTTCGCGGTGCTGGGGGTCGCCGCGAGCTGGCTGGTCGAGTCCTCGCGAACAGCGCGGGGGCTCGTGCGTCGCGCGAGCCCCGCCGCACTCGTGATCGGTGCCGCGCTGCTCGCGGCCGGCGCCATCCCGGCCTCCCGCTCGGTCGCCGTCTGGTCGGGCCCGTGGGGCTGGGCAATCGCGCCGTTGGCGGGGAGCCCAGGTTGGCCGGTCGCGGTCGGCTTGCTCCTGAGCACCGCGGCGGCGGTAGCGGTCATCGCCCGGCGCCGGTCCGGTGCCGCCGGCGCTCATGTGTTCCTGGCCCGAGCCGAGACCCGGTCCGGCCTGACCGCCTCGGCGGTCACGCTCGACTACCGGTCGGCGGCGCTCGCCTACCGCTCGGCCCTGCCGGCCCGATTGGCCCGGCGGGTTCGGGTGCCCCGTCCGGCGCGGCCGCGGCTGGTGGTCGTGTGGCGCGACGCGATCGCGATGGCGCGCGAGCCGTCCCGTCTGGGCTGGGCGACGCTGTTCGCCGCCGCCGCCACCGTGGAGGCGCTCACCCATCCGGGACGAGCGATCCCCGCGGGCGTCGCGGCAGTCGCGCTGTACCTCGCCGCCGGGTTGCTGTGCGAGCCGCTCCGGCTCGACGTCGATGCTCCCGACACGAGCGCGCTGCTCTTGTCGTGGCCGTTCGCTCGCGTGTTGCTCGCGCACTGCGCGATCCCGGCGCTCGCTCTGTCCACGGTCGCCGCCACCGCGATCGTCGCCACCGTGGCGGCGGGCGCCGCCAGCGCCGGCGCGCTTCTGTTGATCCCGACCGTGCTGGCACCGACAGTCGCCACTGCGGTTCTGTGCGCCGCGCTGTCCGCGCGCCGGGGTGGCCGGGTCGACGAGGGCCTGCTCGGCCGGATTCTCACGCTCGACCCGAACAATCCGGTCGGAGCAGTCGTGATCGTGCTCTGGCTGCTCCCGTGGCTGATCACCGCGACCGCCGTCATCGGCGGAGCGCTGCTGATCCTCGGCCACGCCGCCGCGGGCCACGGCTCGCTGACCCTCGCCGGCGTCATCGCGTTCGGCCTGACCGCCGCGGCCTGCGCGGTGCTCGCCGGCGTGGCCAGGGGATCAACGCGCCCCGACCGCTGAGCCCCCGGGCTTCGTCGACCAGCGAAACTCCGCCGGCAGGTTGGCCCCGCGTACCGTGCAGTCCGCCGCCGCCACCTCGACCGCGGCGGTCGCGGCCTTCAACAGCGCGTGGAGGTCGCCCGCGTTGTGCTGGTTCAGCGCGTGCGTCGTCCACCAGGTCAGGAAGCCCGCGACGAACGCATCCCCGGCCCCGATCGTGTCGACCACCTCCACGGCCGGAACCGGCACCGACCGTTCGCCGACCTCCGTCAGGACGGTCGCGGGCGACGATCCGTCGGTGACGAGCACGGCGGCGGGCCCCAGGTCGAGTAGCCCGCGCGCGGCCCTGACCGGGGCGTCCCCGGGGCGGAGCAGCCTCAGGTCGTCGGTGCTCACCTTGACGACGTCGACCTGACGCACGTACGTGTCGATCGTCTCGCGGTAGGCGGGCAGATCGGTCACGGCCGCCGGGCGACAGTTGGGGTCGAGCAGGATCGTCGCCCCGGGTGGCCGCTGCTGAATCAGCGCGGTCAGGGTCGAGGCCGTCGGTTCGACCAGCAGTCCCAGGCCGCCCAATGCGATCGCGTTCGAGCCGTCAAGGATCTCGGACGGAAGGTCGGCGCTCGTGAGCTCCGCCGCCGAGGTTCGCTCGAGGTAGAACTTGTATTCAGCGGCACCGAGGTCGTCGAGCCGGGCGATCGCGAGCGTCGTCGGTGCGGGCGTGGGGTCCGGGACCGCGATTCGGACGCCGTCGTGGACGAGCGTGGCGCGGAGTTGCTCGCCGAATCCGTCGTCAGACAGCCTGCCGAGGAACTGGCAGTCGGCGCCAAGCCGCGCGATCATGCGCGCGACGTTGAACGGTGCGCCCCCCGGCACCGCGGTGACCGATCCGGACCCATCGATCACGAGATCGATCAACGCCTCGCCCGCGACCGTGATCATGGCGTCCGTCTGCTTGGGCGACCGGTGAGATCGAACACGCGCCGGATGTTATGACCGATCGCGATCGCCGGCGATCGGCCTAGCACCCCGGGTACCGCTAGCCCTACCGCGAAGGACTCCGGCTGTCCGGCTGTTCAGAACCCGTCTCGATCGTCAGCCTTTCGACCATGCTGGACACAACCACCACGGCCCCCGCAGCCCGTGCCGTGGACCTGACCAAGACGTACGGCACGGGCGATGTCGCCGTCCGTGCGGTCGATGGGGTCAACGTCACGTTCGAGCGTGGCCGCTTCGCGGCGGTGATGGGTCCGTCGGGGTCCGGCAAGTCGACGCTCATGCACTGCATGGCCGGGCTCGACGCGCCGACGTCGGGTCATGCCTTCGTCGGTGACGACGAGATCGGGCGACTCGACGACGCGGCGCTGACACAGTTGCGACGAGATCGCGTCGGGTTCGTGTTCCAATCGTTCAACTTGGTGCCGACGCTCACGGCAGGCGACAACATCACGCTCCCGGGTGACCTCGCTGGAAGGCCGATCGACCGGGAGTGGTTCGACTACCTCGTCGACCGGCTGGGAATCGCAGCGCGGCTATCGCATCGTCCGAGCGAGCTGTCCGGCGGCCAGCAGCAGCGGGTCGCGTGCGCGCGGGCCCTGATCGGACGCCCCGAGCTGATCTTCGCCGACGAGCCGACCGGCAACCTCGACTCGGGCGCGTCCGCGGAGGTGCTCGAGTTCCTGCGCCGGTCGGTCACCGACGACGGTCAGTCGGTCGTGATGGTGACCCACGACGCCTACGCGGCCGCCTACGCCGATCGGGTCGTGTTCCTCGCCGACGGCCAGGTGGTGGGAGAGCTGTCCTCGCCGACCGCCGACGCCGTCCTCGAACAGATCAAGAAGCTCGGGAGCTGACGTGCGCAAGGTGACCATCAGCGGACTCCTTGCCCGCAAGCTGCGCCTGGCGCTCACGGCGCTGGCGATCGTGCTCGGGGTCACGTTCGTCACCGGGACGCTGATCCTCGGTGACACGCTCAACAGCACGTTCAACAACCTGATCGGCACCGCGTATCAGCACGTCAGCTTCGAGATCCGCGGCAAGGCAGTACTGAACGAGAGTGGCACGGCCGCCGTGCAGGGCACGACCGACCGCAAGCCGGTCCCGGAGTCGATCGCGACCGCCGTCAGCCACGTCCCGGGCGTCGCGTTCGTGCACGGCTCGGTCCAGGGCTATGCCCAATTCCTCGACCGCGACGACAACGCGATCGGGGGCGGCGGCGGCTCGACGCTCGGGTTCTCATTCGGCCCCAACACGCAACTCTCTCCCTACCGGCTGGTCGAGGGCAAGGCCCCGACCACGGCCGATGACGTCGTGATGGACAAGGCGACGGCGACCAAGCATGACTTTGCGGTTGGCGACCGCGTGCTGATCAACCTCCCGAATCGTCCGCAGACGTTCACGATCACCGGCATCGTCACCTATGGCAGCGACGACAACCTTGCGGGTGTCACGCTCGCCGGTTTCGATCTGCAGACCGCGCAGAGGATCTTCAATTCGCGGGGGAACTACGACACGATCAACGTGCTGGCGGCGCCCGGAGCGAACAACGTGAACCTCGCGCGTGCGATCGCGAAGCTGTTGCCACCCGGCGTCGAGGTCGTCAGCGGCGAGGCGGTCGCCAACGAGCTTTCGAGCGCGGTTGACAACTCGCTCGGGTTCATCTCCACCGTGCTCTTGATCTTCGCGGCGATCTCGCTGTTCGTCGGCGGCTTCACGATCTTCAACACGTTCTCGATCACCGTCGGCCAGCGAACCCGCGAGCTCGCGCTGTTGCGCGTCGTCGGCGCGAGCCGGAGGCAGGTTTTCCGCTCGGTCGTCGGCGAAGCTGCGCTCACCGGGCTCGTCGCTTCGCTGATCGGCCTCGGGCTCGGCGTCCTCGCGGCGCTTGGCCTCAAGGCGCTGCTCAAGGCGTTCGGCATCGAGCTGCCCTCGTCGCCGTTGGTGTTCGAGGCCCGCACGGTGGTGGTCGCGATCGTCGTCGGCGTCGGCGTGACGGTGATCTCTGCGATTCTCCCGGCTCGGCGCGCGGTCAGGATCGCCCCTGTGGCCGCACTGGTGGAGGACGGCGGCTCGGAGGGCGACACCGTGCGGCGGGGGCGCGTCGCCGCCGGTATCGGCGCGGCCGTGCTCGGCGTCGTCGTCGTGGCCACAGGGGTGGCCAAGCCGACGGTCGCGCTCGTCGGCCTCGGCGCGCTGATCGTGTTCGTCGCGGTCGGCATGCTCGTCCCGGTCGTCGCCCGGCCGCTCTCGAGCGCGCTCGGACGACCGCTCGCGAGGCTCGTCGGCACGCCGGGAAAGCTCGGGCGCGAGAACTCGATGCGCAACCCCCGACGGACGGCGCAGACCGCGTCGGCCCTGATGATCGGGCTCGCGCTCGTGTCGACGATCGCCGTCCTCGGCGCGTCGCTGAGCACGTCGGCGAAGAACAGCGTCGACAGCGCGATCAGTGCCGACTACGTCATCACCGGGTCGGGCGGTTTCAGCAAGTCGGTCGCTCCCAGTGTCGCGGGCCTCCCCGGGGTCACGACGACCACGACGATCTATCAGGGTCAGTTCGAGTTCAAGGGCTCGCTCTCGACGCTCGTGGCGGCGACCCCGAACGAGCTGAACCGAACGGTCACGCTTCATGTCACCTCCGGCGGCGGCGCGCCCGCGATGGCGGCCGGCCAGTTGCTGGTCGACACCAACACCGCGAATGCCGACAACCTCCACGTCGGCTCGGTCGTGCCGGTCAAGTTCGCGCAGACCGGTGCCGCGATGATGACGATCGGGGGGATCTACAAGCCGAACCCTCTGGTCGGCAGCTTCGTGGTCGGAGCCGGTTTCTTTCTCTCGCATTTCGACAATCCACTTCCGATCGGTGTCCTGCTCAGGACGTCACCCGGTGCCCCCGATCTGGGCCCGGCGCTGGGCCGCGTGCTGACGCCGTACGCGAACGTCGGCTACAAGACGCGCGCCCAGTTCGAGCAGTCACAGCAGAACACGATCAACCAGGAGCTTGGGCTCGTGTACGTGCTGCTCGCGCTGGCGGTGCTCGTCGCGCTGATCGGGATCGTCAACACGCTGATGCTGTCGGTGTTCGAGCGCACGCGTGAGATCGGCCTGCTCCGCGCCGTCGGGATGAAGCGCCGCCAGGTCCGGGCGATGATCCGCTCCGAGGCCGTGATCGTCGCGCTGTTCGGAGCCGTCGTCGGCATCGTCGTCGGGGCGGGGCTCGGCGTCGCCCTGGCCTCGTCGCTTCGTCGCAGCGGCGTCACCAACGTCGCGGTTCCGATCCCGAGCCTGATCGCGTTCCTGATCCTGTCGGCGGTGCTCGGTCTGATCGCGGCCACGTGGCCGGCGCGCCGGGCTGCGAACCTCGACGTGCTCGCCGCGATCGCGAGCGAGTGACCGCTCACCGCACCGTGTAGGCGACCACCTGTGGGTTCCCGCTCACGGTCGCCGTCCTCGGGCCGCCGGCCGGAACGATCACGGTATCGCCGGCGATCGCGAGCGGCGCGTTCGTCGATGTGGCCAACTGGTGCCGATAGACGATCTTGCCGGTAGCGCGGTCCAGCGCGATCAGCACGCCGTCGTACAGCGTGGCAAAGACGAGATCATTGGACACCGTCGTCGCGCCGAGCGGGAACTGGGGGACCTTCGTGTCCCACTGCACCTTGCCGGTGGCGAGGTTGAGCGCCTCCACCTCTCCCCTCAACGGACCGGCGGCCTTGACAGGGACGGGGTAGTTCAGATTTGTGTAGGTGAGCGGCAGGTCGATGGTGGCCACGTACACGCTGTTGCCCCCGACCGACAGGTCGCTCAACACGCCGCCGAGCGATCCGGGGAGGATCGTGTAGGGCGCCCTCAGCGTGAGCTTGTGCTCGAGCGCCAGGAGCGAGTCGTCGTCGTGGCCGTTGTGCTCGCCGACAGGGGTCTTCCACATCAGCTTGCCGGTAGTGGCGTTCATTTCGTAGACGTAGCCCATCTTGCCGCTGCCGATGACGACGGGCACTCCGTTGACACTCGCCGAGATCGGCGAGGTCTGCATGTCGTGGTCCTCGAAGTCATCGGTCACGCCCTGGTAGTACCAGCGCAGCTTCCCGGTCGTGGCGTCGAGGTTCACATCGCTGTCTGTGTAGAGCTGGGCGGAAGGATGCGCGATCGCCTGGGCCGGCGACTGATATGGATTGCCGATGCCGTAGGTCACCGACCCGTCGCTAGAGACGAGCGGCGTCTCCCAGGCGCCACCGGAGCCGAGGCCGAGCGACTGCACGCCCGGTTCGGGGCCAACCACCGTGTTGAACTTCCACAGCAACTTGCCGTTGGAGGCGTTGAGCGCGAGCAGCACGCCGCCGCCGGACCCCGAGCCGTACTGGCTGGCGAGATATACGCGGCCGTTTGCGACCTCCGGCTGGATCCCGAACGTGCCCTGGGCGGAGCTGAGCAGGTCGCTGTTGGCCCAGATCGCGTGGCCGGTCGCGGCGTTCAGCGCGAACACCGTGGTCGGCGAGGCTCCGTAGACGACGCCGCCTGCGACCGCGACGCCGTTGGGTCCCGGTCCGCTCTTCTCGCCTTGATCGAGGCGGCACTCCCACATGAGCCTTCCGGTCGAGAGCGCGAGCGCGTACACGTTCGAGTAGAGGTCCTGCATATACACGACCCCGTTCTGCACGACCGGATTCGCGGCCAGCGATCCGTACGGTGCGATCCCGACCGCGGCCATCCCCGTGAGCTTGAACGTCCATGCCTGCGCGAGCCGCGATACGTTCGCCGCGGAGATCGTCGAGCTTGCGGCGTCCCGGGTGTTCGCGAGGTCGCCGTTCGGATACGGCCACGATTCTGAGGTTGTCGGCGCGGGAGCGATCGCCGTCTTCGCGCCGGACCCGCAGGCAGCGAGCGCGCCGGTTGGCTTGTTGCTCGAACCGCCCGACCCGCCACAGGCAGCGAGTGCCAGGGCTGCCGCCATCGCGACGCCCACCCCCAGACGGATATCTGAAGCTCTCACAGCGTCCTCCTCTACGTGTCTATGATATCACGTAGATACTACATGGATGTCAAGGAGCTGTCACCTAGATCAAGGCCCAAACCCGAGCTCTTCGGGAATGTTCGCCAGCGCGTGGTTGGAGCGCCTGGGGGAGGCCGCCGGCGTGCGTCGTCAGGATCCGGGCCGTGCTCCGCTTCATGGGGCGGGAACCTATCGGCAAGCGTAAGCTCGCGGCGTGGCTCGGCACGATCAAGGCCCGTACCGCTCGAGCTCGGTCAATTCCTACCTCGTCGAGACCCGAGTCGGAGCACTTGTGGCGCTGCTCGTGCTCGTCGGCGGCGTGGTCCTCGACCTCACGACGGAGCACTTCTGGGCCCGCAACGACCTCTTAGCGGACCTCCTCTCGAGCCTGATCATCGTGGTGCTGTCGGCCGCGGTCTTCAACGAGGCGGTCGAGCGCCGCAACCGCCGGCGATGGGCCGTCCTCGCCCAATACGTGATGCTCGAACTCGTCCGTCAGGCGCGGCTCGTTTGGACCAGCGTGATGGAGGTTGCCGGCCTGATGGCGCCGGACGCGACCGACTCTGCCTCGATCGATGCCGCCGCCCAAACCGCCCGCGACACCGATACGTTGAAGGCCGCGATCCGGGAGGCGGTCGCGGACGACGCTAAACAGCGCCGGCTGCACGAGGGGTCTCCGCGTTCGTCGCGCATGGCGACGAGGTGCTCGGGCGATGGGCGGGGGTCATGCTGAACGCGAACGCGTATGCAGAGATCATCGACAGGCACGTCGAGCTCGCGAGCGACGTCGCCTGGCTCGAGAGCCTGCTGGACAGCAGGCATCCGACCGACGACTTCATCAGGCGACGCAGGGGCGCGGCCAGCCCGGCGATCCAGATCACGGGAGATGTCGACGACGACACCCTGACCGACAGGATCGCCGCGATCACGCAACTCGCCGAAGGACTCGACCGGACGACCCTCGAGCTGGCCCTGCGCATCGTCCCCGTCGAATGGTGGGCGGCGCGCCTGGGTACGACGGTCCCGGCGGCGAGCTTCGCCGATGAGACCAACGTCGCGAGCTCAGCCGACCGCGCGAGCTAGATCGGCGCGGACAGCGCCCTGAAGGTGTCACGTATCAGCCGCCCGGGTCGGCCCCGGGAGCGTCGGGTGCGCGCTCTGCCGATCCCCTGCTGCGCCAGAGCGATCGCCGCGGTCATTCCCGCGGGGCCGCCGCCGACGGTCAGGACTCGGGTCACTTTGGTTACTCGCGTTCGAGCATCCGGGTCACCCAGGCGACGATCGTCGGCGCCACCGGGCCCTCGCCCATGTGTCCGCCGTCGAACACGCGCGCGGCCTTGGGGTCGCCGTGGTCGAGCGACAGGTAGATGTCGTCGATCGAGTTCTGGACGTCGTCGCGGCCGTTGACGAGCAATAGCGGAGCCGACGGCTGGTCGAGCAGCCCCTGGTCGAGCAGCGACAGCTCGGGGCACCGCGCCACGAAGTCGTCGAAGGTCTCGCCGCCGAAGATCCGCGCGCGGGCGTTCATAAGGTCCATCAGGTAGGAGGAGGCGTTGCGCGAGCGCTGCTGCCACTCAGGGGTGAACGTGATGTGCACGCCGCCGCCCCAGTTGACCGCGGCGCGGAGTCGGTCGCGGTGCGTGTAGGCGAGCTTCATCGCCCAGTAGCCGCCGAACGAGCCGCCGATCGCCGCGCAGCGCGTGCCGTCGAGGTCCTCGCGCGTAGCTAGCCAGTCGAAGATAGGCGTCCACTGGCGTTCGGCGTCGCCCGCGGCAAGTACTGGCGACTCGCCGACCCCGGGCATGTCGACGAGCAGCACCGCGAACCCGCGCGAACGAAACAGCGCCCCCAGCCGTCCGTGCATCTCTTCCTTCCAAGTGTCGATCCCCGCCCACACCATCGCCACCGGCGGCCGGTTCTCGCCGGCCGCGGGGCGCGTGAGGTAGAAGCGGAGCCTCGAGTTCTCGAACGGAAGCTCGATCACCTCGAGCGGCGGATTCTCGAGCGCCGTCGCCTTCAGGAAGAACTCGCGCGCGCGCTCGTACTGGCGCTCCTTCAAAGGGTGGTTCGGCACCGGGTAGCGCCCCATGAACGCGGCGCGGTACGCCTGGAACCACAATTCGCGCTCGGTCGCCCGGTCGGTCGACGCCTGCGCGCGCGCGCCGAAATCGTCGGCGAGCGCTCCCCACGCCGCCGTCCACGGCTCGGGATCGAGCCCGGTCAGCGCGTCGATCGTGCTGCGCGCCGCGTCGGGGTCAAGGCCGTCGAGCGGGTGCGCGCCGCGCTCGAGCCGCGTCAGCAGCCACGCCTTGCCGTTGGCGAGCGTGTCGTCGGCTGCCGCAGGCATCAGACGAACAGGCCGGTCTTCTCCTGCGCCTCCCGGTCGTCCTCGGGCGGCGCGCCGGCGGCCGGGAACGACTCGAACATCGAGGGCGGCATCGCCAGGTTCTTGTAGAACACGTTCGAGCCCTGCTGGGGCTCGAACCGGACCGGCTCCCAATCGGGCTCGTAGTTGCGGTAGCCGCCTGCGTTGATTTCGACGCGCATGCCGCTCGGATCGCGAACGTACAGGTAGTCCTGCTCGCCCATCCCGTGTCGGCCGGGGCCGAACTCGATCGACACGTCCTGGTTCAGGAACACGTCGGCGGCGCGGAGCAACTCCTCGCGCGAGTCGACGAAGTACGCGAAGTGGTTGATCCGCCCGGGCACCGGAGTCGGGTCCCACACGATCCCGAGGTCGTGCGAGCGCTCGCACACCGTGGTCATGCAGAACACGGGAAAGTCGGGCCGGTCTGGGATCACCGTGTACTCCATGAACCGGTGACCGAGCGTGTCGCGGTACCACTCGGCGTCGCCGCGGGGGTTGGCCGCGGTGATCGTCACGTGGTCAATGCACCGCGCCGCGACGCCGCGGGGGACGTACCGCTGGGGCCGGTTCGGGAACGGAGACTCCATGCCCGGGGGCGGCGTGTAGCGCTCGACCTCCCAGAACACCTCGTGCAGGTGGCCGCCGGGCGCCCGATAGCGGAAGGCCCGACCGTGCCCGACCGAGTTCTCGACCCAGGCCTCGCCGGCGCCGGCCGCCGACAGGCGCCGGGTCGCGGTCTCGAGCTGCTCCGGGCCGGCGGCGCGCCAACCGACGTGCCCGAGCCCGACCTCGGGGCCCTCGGTGAGCTGAAGCGTGTGATGGAACCGATCGCCCCAGGCGCGCAGGTACACCGACTGGCCGTCTCGAGCCGTCTCCTCGAGGCCCACCACCTGCGTCCAGAACTCGAGCGACTCCTGTGGGGTCGGCGTCGTGAGCTCGACATGAGCCAGCTGGGACAGAAGGGGCAGGGCCATCTCTCTTCTCCTCGGGTCGGTGTGGGTTGGTTACCAGTGCAGGAGGTAGGCGGCACACGCGCCGGCGATCTCGTCGACCAGCCGCTTCCAGCTGAGCCGCCGGTCGGACTCGAACACGGGGCCGTACATCACCTGCCGGGCCAGCGTGGAATAGGCGATCCGGAAAGCCACGTCGAGAGCGACGTCGGGCTGCGGATGCCGGAATTCATCCGCGTAGGGCTTCAGCGAGCGCTTGAACTCCCTGCTCAGGGCGATGCTGGCCTCCGACCCGCGCGCGGAGATCACGTCGTCGACCGCGCCCAGGTGCATGAACGCGCGCAGCGCCTTGCGGTTGTCGTTCATGACTCGCGCCATCCCGGCGACCGAGGCCACGATCGCGGCCGCGGCGTCCTCGGCGCTCGCGGCGGGGGCCTCGGCCGCCGCGTTGGCTTCGGACATCGACTCCATCAAGCGCGCGTGGACCGAACGGAGCAGGCTCTCCTTGTTGCCGAAGCGCTCGTAGATGGCGCCGACCGACACGCCCGAGCGTGCCGCGACCTCCTGGACCGTGAACCCGTCGAAGCCGTTCTCCTCGAGCAGCGTGTGCGCCGCTTCGAGGACCCGTTCGTAGGACTCGCGGCTGCGCCGCTGCTTGGGCGGCCGGACCGCGCTCATGCCGCCGCCGACCGCGGCGCGCGGCGACCGGTCCGAGCGGCCGGCAGCATGTGGGCCTCGACGCCGGCAACCACTCTGTTCGTCAGCGTCCCGATCCCCTCGACGTGGAGCGAGACCACATCGCCGGGCGCGAGCGGCGCGTGAAAGTCCGGGCCTTGCCGGCCCCACAACTCGAGCAGGCAGCCGCTGCCGCACGTCCCTGACCCGAGCACGTCCCCGGGCCGGACCCACGTCCCGCGGGAGGCGTAGGAGACGAGCTCGGGGAAGCTCCACGCCATGTTCGCGAGCGTGTCGGTTCCGAGCGCGCTTCCGTTTACCTCGGCGCGCATCTCCAGATCGAGCCGGTCCCCGTCGACGAAGTCCTCGAGCTCATCGGACGTGACGATCCACGGCCCGAGCGTGTTGGCGAAATCCTTGCCCTTGCACATGCCCAGTCCGAGGCGCATCTCGGCCATCTGCAGATCACGCGCCGACCAGTCGTTGAAGATCGTGTAGCCGGCGATGTGATCGCTCGCCTCATCCGGCGTGAGGTTCCGCCCGGGGCGACCGATCACGGCCGCCACCTCGAGCTCGAGGTCGAGCCGCCGGCATCCGGGCGGCACCGGTATCTCCTCGTCCGGGCCGGTCACCGCGTTCGGATTGGTGAAGTAGCAGAACGGCGACTGGTACCAGACAGGCGGGACCGTCGCGTCGGGATTCGCATCCTTGATCACGCCCTCGATGTGCTGCTCGAACACGGAGAAGTCGCGCATCGCGGGAGGCTCGACCGGCGCCAGCAGACGCGCGCCAGCCAATGGCAGCTCCGCGTCGACCTGCCCCGCGATTCGGTCGCGCTCGACGGGGTCCGCGCCGAGGACGTCGAGCACCGACACACCCGATTCCAAAACCCTGACCGTCTCGCCGTCGATGATCGCCGCGCGGGGGCTGTCCCCGTGGTCGACTCTTCCGATCCGCAATTTCGATCTCCTTGGCGTCAGATGGGGGCCGAGGCGGTCATGATGACCGCGTTCCGAGTCGCGTCGGGGTCGATCGGCAGCGAGTGATCCTGCTCCCACTGGCCGACCTTCTCGGACCCCTCGACGATCGCGCGGCAGCGCTCGTAGCGTCGCTCCGTGAACGCCTCGAGCGCGTCGGTCACCGACACGCCCTTGGCGAGCTCCTCGGCGAGCACGATTCCGTCCTCGATCGCCTGGGCCGCGCCCTGGCCGCAATGGGGCGTGGCTCCGTGGGCGGCGTCGCCGATCAGCACGATCCGACCGCGGTGCCACGGCGCGGGCACGATGATGTTCTCGATCGGGCGCACCACGATCGCGTCGTCGTCGACGATCTGCTCCCGTGCGTCCGCCACCGGCCCCGCGAACGTGGCCAGACGCTGCCGGTACACCGCCGCCGCGCCGTCGCGTTCGATCGCGGCTCGCCAGTCCGGAATCGGCGTCTCGATCGTCAGGATGTACATCAGGTCCTCCCCAAGGGGGACGAAGCCGGCGCTCCCGTCCGGGCCGAACCACATCCATATCTCCTCGAGCCCCTCGAGCCGCGGGAGGTTGTAGCGCCAGCACACCTGGCCGGTGAAGCGGGGCATCAGGCCGGCGCCGAACACGCGCTCGCGGACCTTGGAGTAGAGGCCGTCGGCGCCGATCACGAGGTCGTACCGGCGGCGCTCGCCGTCGGTGAACGCCACGTCGACGAGGTCGTCCGAGGCGTCGATGTCGGTGAAGGTGACGCCCGTGCGGACGTCGGCTCCGGAGGCCAGCGTCCGGGAAGTGAGGATCTCGTGGAGCTTCGGGCGGGTCAGGCCGTTCCCGGGCGGCAGATGCCCGACCAGGGCCGGCCACTCGTGCCCGGCGATCACGGTCTTCCCGTCGGCGAGCCACGTTCGGTCCCCGCGGATCGGGTAGCCGGCCTCGACGCACGCCTCCGCCAGCCCCAGCTCGTCGAGCGCGCGCAGTGCGTTGCCCGGCTGGATGATGCCCACGCCGTACACGCCCCACTCAGGGTCGCGCTCGACGACGTCCACATCGACGCCGCGGCGGCGCAGCGCCAGCGTGGTGGAAAGACCTCCGATGCCGCCGCCGACGATGAGAACCTTCACCCTCTGTCCCTCCAGGAGAGAAATCTCCGATTCCGAATACTGGTTCGGATAAGCTATCGGGCGCACATGCCACTGTCAACGTCTCCGGTTCCCGCGCCCTCCCGATGACCGGCCGGGTCGAGGACCGCGTGATCGTCGTCACCGGCGCCGCCTCCGGCCAGGGCGCCGCCGAGGTCGCCGCCCTCCACGACGAGGGCGCGGTCGTCATCGCCACCGACGCGCAGAGCTTCGCCGGCGACGCGCCCGAGCGCGTTCACCGCCGCAGCCTCGATGTCACCTCGCCGGAGCACTGGCAGGCCCTGGCCGAGTGGCTCCGCACCGGGTTCGGGCGCGTAGACGGCCTGATCAACAACGCCGGTACGACCAGTCGGGCGCGTCTCGACGAGGTCGCCGTCGAAGAGTGGAACCGCGCGCTCGCGGTCAACCTGACGGGGCCGATGCTCGGCATCCAGACGCTCTCGCCGCTGATGGGCGAAGGCGGGTCGATCGTCAACGTGGGCTCGGTCGCCGGGCTCACCGCGCATTACACCGCGGCCTACACCGCGAGCAAGTGGGGCCTCCGCGGCCTCACCCGGGTTGCCGCGATGGAACTCGGTCCGCGCGGCATCCGCGTCAACGCCGTGCACCCGGGCTACATCGAGACGCCGATGACGGCGACCGCGCCGGCGGCGTTCAAGGCCGCGAACCAGGCGCTGACGCCGCTCGGGCGGGTCGGGTCCGCCGAGGAGGTGGCCGCGCTGATGGTTTTCCTGATGTCAGCCGAATGCCCGTTCCTGTCCGGCGCGGAGATCCCGGTCGACGGCGGGCTGTCGAGCGGCGGTACTGCCAAGGCGCTGTCCGACGCGGTGCGACCATGAGTCGCCTTGGGGGGAAGCTCAGCGAACAACGGGTCAGGCGCATCGTCACCGGCCACAACGAGGCGGGCGAGGCCGTCGTCGCGGCTGACGAACAGATGGCCGGCACGGGCCTGGCCGAGGACGCGGGCCGCACCAACGCGACCTTCTTCCACGTCTGGGCCACGCACGAGATGCCGGTCGACCTCGGCAACGAGGCGATGGCGCGCCAGCGCGAAGGCAGCGCGACCACGACCCACGGGTCGGGTACGGGCTCCGTGCTCCGGATCGGCGTGCTCGCGCCGGGCACGCGGTCGCCGATGCACCGGACCGAGAGCCTCGACTACGGCATCTGCCTCGAGGGCGAGTGCGACATGGAGCTCGACGGCGGCGAGACGGTGACCGTGCGGGCGGGTGACGTGATCGTCCAGCGCGGTACCAACCACCTGTGGCATAACCGCGGGACCGTTCCGTGCCGGTTCGCGTGGATCCTGCTCGACGCCCAGCCGGTCGAGATCGCGGGGCGCACGCTCGGCGCGAGCTGGCGGCACGACGCCTGATCGCCGGACGGTCCCGGTCGTCGGCGGGCGGCGGTCAGGGCTCGCGGCGCGTCGCGATCAACCGCGCGCCGGTCGCGGGCAACAGCCCCTCGGCGATCAGCCCGACCTCGACGGCCTGGAGACTCGGGCGGAGCTCCCAGCGATGCAGGTAAGGCCCGGGGACGGGCTCCCCGACCTCGAAGTAGGGCGCGAGCGCCGCGCACACGGCGGCGAGCGGATGGATGTGCTCGCGTAGCATCCGGAGTATCCGGTCCCTGTCGAGGTCGTGATCGACGGGGCCGAGCGTCCGGCGCTGGGCGATCCACCAGTCGACCGCGCGGTCGTCGTAGCGGGCGACATCGAGTTCGTCGATCACCAGCCGCCCGCCGCGCGCGATCAGCGTGGCCAGATGGGCACAGGAATCCTCGAGTGGGTCAACGTGGTGCAGCGACACCACCGCGACAGCCGCGTCGAACGTCCCGCTGGCCTCGAGCAGCGGGATCCGTTCGACGGCCGGGCCGGCGTTCTCGGACGGATCGATCGCGGTCACCTCCCAGCCGGCGCCGCGCAACTCGCCGGCGAGCTCTCCGCCGCCGGCGCCGATCTCGAGGATCCGCGACGGCGGCTCGGGCAGCGACGACCTGACGAACGCGAGCAGATCGGGAGTGAGCATCGCGGCATGATCGCAGTGGTCAGGACACGGGGATCGGCTGGCTCGTGCTCGTGTTGTAATAGTTGTCGCCGCGGTAGACAGCGGTCACTGATCCGTTTGCGCCGAACAGCGGCAGGAACGCGCGGCCGCGGTCGAGGCGCTCCGGCCGCCCGGCCCTCTGGCCGTCGATGTAGAACTGCACGGTCCCGCCGGGCGGCACCGGCTCGGTCGTGTCGCCGGCCACGGTGGCGACCGCAGCGCGGCGGTCGCCGTGCCACCGTCCGCCGGCCACCTGAACGGTCGTCGTCGTGTGCCGGAAGGCGACCGTGGTGGCGTAGTCGTACAGCAGCTGGCGCCACGTGTACCACTCGTGTCCCGCATCCAGCCGGGCGTCGGTGAACGGGATCCCGGTCGCGGTGAAGTCCGCCTCGTAGCTGTTCAGCCCCGGGATCGTCAGCTCGTCGAAGTTCCCGCCGCCGAGCTCGATCCCGAGCCGGGTCTTCAGTGCGGGGTTCTGCCACGCGGTCGAGGGGTATGGCGGGGCGCCGAGGTCGGCGATGCTCCAGCTGCCGTAATAGCCGAACAGCGTGGTGTCGTTGAATAGCAGGTAATTGGCCATCAGCCCGCCGAGCGACAGACCGGCGAACGCCCGGTCATTCGGGTTCTGGGACACGTTGTAGTGCGCGTTCACGTACGGGATGACGTAGTTCGACACGTCGGTCGCGTAGCACGACCCATCGAACAGCGAGCAGCTGCCGAGATTGTTGAAGTCGGTCATGACGATCACCATCGGCTGGACCATGCGCGCGGCGATCAGGTTGTCGATGATGCGGTTCGCGACTCCCTGCGTGGTCCAATCGACCTCGTTGCCGCCCCCGCCGTGACTCAAGTAGAGCGTCGGGTACGGCGTGCGGCGGTGCGGGTTGTAGCCGGGCGGGAGATAGATCGCCAGCGGGTGACTACCGACCGGGTTCGTCGATTGCGGGTCCGCGTAGGACACGTCGAACAGCGACCCGTGCACGCGGCGGCTCGGCGCCTCCCAGGACATGTTCGGGGTTCCGAACCTCGGGTCCGAGGGCACGTAGACCTGGCTGTCGGGTTCGATCGAGCCGCTCGTGTTCCACGGCGGATTGCTCGGATCGGCCAGCTCCGTGCACCCGGTCAGCCCCGGCGGCGGACTCGTGCAATTGACGTAGAAGCCATAGGTGAAGGTTCCGGACGGGAGCGGCGTGGTATACGACCAGACCCCGGTCGAACTATCCAGTGTCATCTGCGCCACCGGCCAGTTCGGCGCGGGTCCCTCGTTGGGGGAAGCGATCGGGAAGTCGCCGGGCGCCCACTGTGACGGGAGCAGCCCCGCCGACGAGGTCGTCGACGTGCTCGCGGCGTTCGAGAAGAACCACTCGCCGCGGACCTGGACGGTGGTGGCGGAGGGGTCGTAGTAGCGGAACGTGACCTCGTAGCCGGTGGGCGCGGTCCCGGTGTGGATCACCTCGGGCGAGAACTGGCGCATCGACCGGAACGCGGTGCCGTGCGTCGCCCGGACGGTGCCCCGGTGGGCCGACCGGGCGGCGGCGGGGGCCGCAGCTACGGCGATCATGGCCAGCGCGAGGAGTGCGGCGAAAGCGATGACCCGGCTCTCACGTGAGAGGCCGGCGGGCAGCGGACGACCCATGTGAACGATCCTCCTTCTGGTGGGCTGTGGACGAGCGTTCGGCCAGCGCCGATGGAGCGATCGAGCTACCGGCCTCCCTTCCCTCTAACGATCCGAACCTTACGCCCCTGCTGGCTCGTGTCAAGCAGATTGACGCTGGGCCGGAGTCGCCGCCCGGGGCAACGTTAGGATGGGCCGCCCGATGCTCAGTCGAGCGAATCCATGAACGACCGGGCGCGCAGCCCGCTCGCGCTGTCGTGGAGCGGCGGCAAGGACTCGGCGCTCGCGCTGTGGGTGCTCGGCCGCGAGCACGAGGTCGTTCCGCGGGCGTTGATCACGACCGTCACCGACGTCTACGAGCGCATCTCGATGCACGGGGTGCGCCGGTCGCTGCTCACGCGGCAGGTCGAGGTGATCGGAATCCCACTCGTCGAGGTCGAGATCCCGGTGGGGTGTACCAGCGAGGTGTACGAACGGCGCATGGCGCAGGCGTTCGCGTCCGAGCCGCTCGCGAGCGTCGAGGCGGTCGCGTTCGGCGATCTGTTCCTCGAGGACATACGGGCCTACCGCGAGGAGCGCCTGGCGGCGGCGGGCAGACGGGGATGCTTCCCGCTGTGGCACCGCGACACCGCCGCGCTCGCGTGCGAGTTCATCGCGGTGGGCTTCGAGGCGATCATCGTCTGCGTCGATCCGACCAAGCTCGACGGCTCGTTCGCCGGACGCCGGTTCGACCAGCGGCTGCTCGACGATCTTCCCGCCGGCGTCGACCCCTGCGGCGAGAACGGCGAGTTCCACACGTTCGTCTACGCCGGGCCGGTCCTGCCCGAGCCGATCGCCGTCGAGGTCGGCGAGACCGTCGAGCGGGACGGGTTCGTGTTCAGCGACGTGACAGCGGCGGTCCGCTGAACGGCGGCGCCGCGCGCTGTCACATTCGAACACTCTGTCGTGTCAAATGAGGTAGACCGCGCTATCAACACAAAATTAGCGCGGACCCATCAATGACTGGAGGACCAACATGGAACCGCGAATGACAAACCCCGCGATGGTCGTCCCCGGCGCGATGGCCGCGCTGCAGAAGCTCGCCGCCGGCGCCCGGAGGTCCGGGGTGCCCGCCACGACGCTGTACCTCGTCGAGGTGCGAGCGAGCCAGATCAACGGATGCAGCGTCTGCCTGGACATGCACACGCGCGAGCTCAAGAACGCCGGCGAGCCCGACGAGCGCATCTTCATGGTCGGCGCCTGGCGTGAGGCTCCCTACTACACCGACGCCGAGCGCGCTGCGCTGGCGCTGACCGAGGCGCTCACCCGGCTCGCCGACAGCCCGGACGGCGTCCCCGACGAGGTGTGGGACGAGGCGGCGCGTCACTACGACGAGTCGCAACTCGCGGGGCTGGTGATCACGATTGCGGGGATCAACGCCTGGAACCGCATCAACGCCGCCACGCGCCAGATCACCGGCGAGTGGGTCGAGCAGCTCATCGGCGGCGCCGAGCACGCCGGCCAGGCCGCCTGACCCCCGGAAGTCCTGGCTCTCCGGGAGGACACGGAGCCGTATCGCCGGGCGCCCACGTAGCATCGAAGACATGAGAACAACCGAAGAAATCGTCGATTCAATAGACACCCGGCTTGTCGAACTGAGCGACCAAATCGAGACCTTGGAGTCCGCGCGCTCCGCGCTCGATCAGCGCGAGCGGGCGCGACGGAAGACCCCACCCCCGCGGGCTCGGCGGGCACTGCGCGCAGTGCCCGCCGACCAAGTCGAGTCGCTGTTGTCCGGGAACGGCGGGCTGAGCACGTCGGAGCTCGCCGCCCGCGCCGATGCGAGCCGCGACCACGTGCTCGGGCTGCTCCGAGAGTTGGAGGCGGCCGGCCGGGTCCGGCGAACCGGGCAACGCCGCGGCACTCGCTGGCACCAGATCACCGACGAGGACCGGATCCGTGTGCGTGCGGCCGAGCTGGAAGCCACGCGCAGGCGAGCGTCCTGACCCCGCTCACGGGATGACGACGGTGCGCTCGCCCGGCGGATCGGTCGTGGCCCAGATCGCGTCTACGTTCTCCAGCGGCTTCGGGATCGGTCTGAGGGCGAGCGCACCGGGCCGGTAGCGGCGAACCGGCGGGCAGCGGCTGACCGAGATTACCGGGCACACTGTCGACTGAACGAACGATGAGACGGAAGACAGAACAGCTCCGCAGCCCCTCGGTCGCGGCTGCGCTTGTAGTCGTCGCTTGCTTGGCTGCCGCTTGCGTCGCCTCCGGCGCTGTCTCCGTCTCCAGGGCGGGTCCGGTCACCGCAACATCGACTCAGCCCTCTGCTCCCGCGCCGGTGTGCACGGCGAAGCGTCCGGTCGTGGTGCTGGATCCGGGACATTCGGGCGGCCCAAACTTCGACTCCACGGCTGAGGTCGACGGGCCCAGACCGGTGATCGCCCTGGGGATCACGTTTCACCCGGTCGACCTCGACCATTCCGGCATCATGTCGATCGACAACGGCGGGGCCCCGGGCGAGCGCGTCACCATGTGGCAGGCGGCGCTTCGGATCCAGAAGGTCCTCCGCTCCGACGGCTACATCGCGGACCTCACCAAGTCGAGCGCGGACGAGAACGTCGGGCTGCTCGAACGGGTTCGCGCGGCCATCGACGACCACGCGACGATCGCGGTCAGCCTGCACTACAGCGGCGGGATCCCCTTTGGAGACGCCAACGCCCATTTCGGCGTCACCCCCCAACAGGTCGGCCGTTACCGCACCAACATCTCGAACGGCGACACCATCCGCTTCACCAACGGGCGCGTCGCAGCCGAGTCCGAGCGAGATGCCAAGATCATCCAACGGGCGCGCGCCGCTGCCGGCGACGGGGTGGATGTGGCTCCGCTCGACGAGAGCTTCCCCAAGTCCCGTGGTCTGCCGGCCTACGGCAACATCTCAATCGTCCAGGTCGTCGACCAGCGGTTCCCCTGGATCTACAACGAGGACGGCGACATCGGCTTCAATTTCCACGCTTACACCGCCGGAATCGCCAACGGGATCGAGCGGGCCGTGCCGATCACACCGTGCTTGCGGCCGCACGCCTGAACCGCGACCGCGCGATTCAGCTTCTCGGCGCGATGGATGCGCCTACGATTATCGGGTGACCCTGTTCCGCAAGTCCGCCCGGGCGAAAGAGCCGGATGTATCCATCGGCGACCCCCGCATGGAGGGCTGGGAGACGGTCAGTACGTTCGAGGAGCGGGCGACTGCGGTGGCATGGCGCGATCGGCTGCGCGAGATGAACGTCCCAGCCTGTTGCGTTGCCGATCGACTCTTGGATCGGTTCGGTCGGGGTGACATCTACCTCGTCGTCCCACCCGAGCACTGGTCGCGGGCGAACGAGATCGTCGAGAACCTCGACGAATAGCTGCCCGTTCGGAGCAGGAGAACGGCCGACAAGGAGTTCTCTGGCAGACTGCCGTGTCCGCGCCCGGTGCCGGCCGGGGCTCAACTGCTCGTCAAGGAGTGTGGGGTAATGGCGCGTCTCAGTGGACGGACGGTGCTGGTTACGGGGGCCTCGCGTGGCATCGGGCTGGCGACGGCGACGCGCGCTCACTCCGACGGGGCGCGCGTTGGTCTCGTCGCTCGGGATGCCGACCGCTTACGGTCGGTCGCGGCGGACCTCGGCGATTCGTGCTGCGCGGTGGCGGCGGATCTAGCCGACCCACAGGAGTGTGTACGCGCTGTCGACGAGGTTGAGGAGGCGCTTGGTCCTGTGGATGTGCTGGTCAGCAACGCAGGTGTCCTTCGCCGTGACTTCGTCAGCGACGTCAAACCGGAGGACTTCGAGGACAGTTATCGGATCAACGTGGGAGCGGCGCTGTGGCTGACACAGCGAGTACTCCCCGGGATGCGCGAGCGTGAATTCGGACGGATCGTGTTTGTCGCCTCCGAGCTCGGCTTGTTCGGCGGTCCGTCGTATGCCTCCTACTGCGCCAGCAAGTTCGCGCTCGTTGGCCTTGCCGAGGTCCTCTGGCACGAGCTCGCCGGCAGCGGAGTCCGCGCGTGTGCCGTCTGCCCCGGCGATGTCCGCACCGACCAGCTCGACCAGGAGCACCAATGGGGGCCGACCGGCGGCGTCCCCCCGGACAAGGCAATGTCGCCCGACTACGTGGCAAAAGCGATCATCGCCTCGCTCGACTCACATAACGCCGTCGCGATCATCGATAAGCCTCACCTGCGGACGCTATTCAACGTGTGGGGCGGCTCGCGCCGGCTGCGCCTCACCGCGGTGCACGGCGCCTACAAGGAACTGCTGAATCGCTGATGCTGTGCGAGCCAGTCTGCGATCAGCCGCGCTGATCCTCCGGGGTCCTGCAAGATCGCGTTATGACCCCAGGCGTCCATGACCTGTAACTCGATCAGCGGAGATGCCTCGGCGAACTGCCGCCACGCTCGTTCTCTGGTAATTCGGCCCTCCGCTGGTTGACCGCTCGCCAGCAGGAGCGTCGGGACGCGGATACGCGCAGCGCGAGCGAGCACATCCTGATCCATCACGGCGAGCACGAGATCAGCCATCCGGTCGACCGGCGCGGCTTGACGAACCTCGCCATCGACCTCGTCGAACACCTCCCGGAGGTAGGTCTCGAGCACCTCGGTGGGGCCGCCGCCGATCATCTTCCGCATTTCACCGATTGCGGCATCCCAGTCCGCGAAGCGCGGCGTGTTCGTTCCCATCCAGGCAGTCAACCCGTCCCGCCCGGCGGTGACCGGCATGCCAACCTCGGCCAAAGCCTCGGCGTCCATGTAACCACCGTCGAGGAGCACCGCCGCGCGCAGCGTGGCCGGCGGCTCCCCGGCCACGCCGACGGCGAGGTTCGCACCGAGTGAATGACCGACGATGGCCCAACAGTTGCACGCCTCGACGACACGACCGGCGAGGTGACCCAGGCGCTCGAACGCATACCCATCGGGCGGTGCCGACCGACCGAACCCGGGAGGATCCACGGCAACAGCCCTGCCGCCCAAAGATCCAGCCATGGCCGCGAAGTACGCACTCGTCGAACCAAGCCCTGGCCACAGGAGAACCGCGGGCGCGGCGGGGTCGCCCCATTCACGAACCGCGATGCCGCCGACCAGTCTCTCCCTCACGCCGGCAAGCCTATAGGCGTCGCTCTCATGTCCGGATCAACGGATCCGGTTGACAAGAGTCCTTGCGACAAGTAGTCTTGTCACAAGAGATCTTGTTGAGAGGAGGAAGGCATGTATCACCACCAAGCTCTGGCCGGGGTGCTGGTCCGCGATCGCGTCGCTGAGCTTCGGCGGAGCGCCGAGGCAGCAGCGCGTGTCGAACGCAACCCGCGCACCCCGAGTGTGATCGCCGCCGCGCGCCTGCGAACCGGGTGGCTCCTGGTCGATATGGGTCTGCGGCTGGTTATGCCTCGCGCCGGCACGAATCGTCCGATGGCCGGTGGGTAGCGATGATGCCGAACCGACCCACGCCGTCGTCCCCCGAGCTGGTCACCGACGCGCGAGCCATGCGCGCACTCGCGCACCCGCTCCGCGTGGCGTTGCTGGAGGCAATGCGGCGCGATGGAGCGATCACGGCCACGCGGGCGGCGGAACTGCTCGACGAGAGCCCCGGGAACATGTCCTGGCACCTCCAGACGCTGGCCAAGTATGGCTTCGTCGAGGAAACGGGCGAGGGCCGGGGGAGGAGCCGTCCGTGGCGGCTCACGAGCGACACGCGCAGTTTCGAGACGAGCATGGCAGATCCTGAGGCGGCCGCCGCCGGTGAGACGCTCGAGCGGACGTTCGTTGACAGCCGGATCAAGCAGCTGCGCGAATGGTGGTCGCGACGCCTGACCTATCCGGTGAAGTGGCGACGCGCCGCGTTCATGACGGACAGCGTCTCGTACGTAACTGCGGCGGAACTCACGGAGATAATGGACGAGGTGCGTGCGATCTACACCCGCTACAACGACCGCGCGGACAAGGAGAAGCGCCCGGCAGGAGCCCTCCCCGTCCGTCTTTACGCACACGGCCATCCGCTCCCGCCCACTCCTTCCGGCAACTGAACCGGCACCCTAGTCTTGGCGTCCACATGAGCGCGCCCCACCCCGTCGTGCGTCTGATCGGACCTCCCGAAGCCGACGGAGAGTACGTGGCGTTGCGCGAGCCGGGAGCGGACGAGGAGATCATTCACCTGCACGACTACGAGCGGCTCTATCGCGTCCCCGGCCTCTATGAGCACATCGTCCAGGAGCTACTCGGCTGCCGCTCGCCCGAGGTCGCAGCCGACGCGCTCGCGGAGGCACTGACCGGCCTCGCCCTCGATCCGTCCGAGGTCGTGCTGTTCGACCTGGGCGCCGGCACCGGCATCGTCGGCGAGCTCGCGAGCGCGGGCGGAATCTCGACGATCGTCGGTCTCGATGCGCTCGACGCGGCGCGTACCGCCTGCCTGCGCGACCGCCCGGGCATCTACGCCGACTACCTCGTCGGAGACCTCGCCACTCCGACTCGCGATCTCCTCACCACCCTGGAGGCTCATCGCCCGACCGCGCTGATCTCCGCCGGCGCCCTCGGCGGCACCCACGCCCCCGCGGCAGCACTCATCAACGCGATCGACCTGCTCCCGACCGGGGTTCCCGTCGTGTTCACGATCGACGAGCGCTGGACCGGAACCGACGGCTCGGGTGGGTTCCGCACGGTGATTTCCCGTTTGCTCGCGTCAGGTCGGCTGCGGCTGATCCGCCGCTCGCGCTTCGAGCACCGCGTGTCGACCAGCGGGAACCCGATCTATTACGAGCTGGTCGCTGCGGTCACCGGGAGTGAGAAGCCCGCGGACTAGAAGCCGCTGGTGGTCTCGCGCGTCGACTCGACGATGCAGCCGCCGGACCTGCCGCGTGTGATCGCGGCCGCGCCCTCCCAAAAGCCGGGGATGTACTGGTTCGAGATGAACTGGTGACGCGCCCGCGCGTCGAGCGCGATATCGACGTGGGCCGAGGGCACCTTGAGCTGCCAGCGGAGTGGGTAGGCGCCGGTCGCGCCCGGCGGGTGGATGTCGGGCCTGAGCGGTATCACCTGGTACCGGATCGGATGGGTGACGGCCCCGCGAGCTGAGACGAACGTGCCGCTCTGCACGCCCGTCGGCCGGCCCGACGCGGAGATGAACTGATAGAGCATCAGATCGCTGCCATTGTCGAACTGGCAGGCGAACCAATTCCAGTGCCACGACGCGGCGTTGGTGGCGAAGTTTCCCCACTGATGGTCAAGCCAGCCCTGGCCGGTCACCGCACTGCGGCGCCCGTCGAGCACCAGCGTCCCATGCGCGACCAGCCGCGGGTCCGAGTAATAAGCCGAGGTGGCTCCCGGTCCTTCGGCGACGATTCCGTGCGGGCCGTTGAGGACGTAAGGCTGTACCGGGGTCAACGTGAGCGCCAACGAGCCGGCGCCGGGCACCGGCGCGTCGATCGACCAGCGCCCCCATGCGCCGTGCGCCCGCCAGCCGAGCGTGAAGTCGCCAACGTTGAACCGCGTCTGACCGGTGGCCAGCGCGCCCACGCCCAGGTACTCCTTCGAGAGGACGATGCGATCCGAGCGCAGGTCGACGAGGTTCACCCTGGCCACGACAAACCCCTCGCCCGACCACATCGTCGCGAACCAGAAGTAGTCCTCGCCGCGCGCGCCGGCGATGGTCCCGGCCGTGTACCACCATTCGACCTGGAACGCGGGATGCGCCCCGTGGTCGCGCGGCAGCACGACCGGCTGGAGCACGGGTAACGTCGCCGCCCAAACCGCGCCCGCGGACGGCAGGACGACGAGCGGCCCGACCAGCAGTAGCGACGCGGATCGCATCCTCCGGCGCACCGTCGGGATGCTAACGCGCACCAGGACCGCCGGGCTCGACGCGGGGCGGTGAACGGATCAGTTGTCGGTGGACTTGATCATCGCCGGGGCCGTGTCGTGCCCGTCGATGTCGTAGTAGACGCCGGGGAACGTCTGGAACTGTCCGCTGACGTCACCCTGCAGATGCGACTGGTTGAACGTGAGCGCGCCCCAACCGGTGTCCACGACGTCGAACACGGCGCCGCCGCCCTCTCTGGCGCTGTCGTCGTCCATCACGGTCCCGGCGATCAGGACGTTGTCGTCCCGGCCGTCGAGGTAGACGGCTCCACCGCTGCCCCCGCCCGGCGTGCCCCGAGAGGCCGGGTTGGCTCCCCAGCCGATCGCCTTGTTGTCCGTGAACCGGCTGTTCAGGATGTCCCACTGGACGCTGATGCTGCTCAGGGCCCCACCGTTGGAGCAGCGCCCACCGCTGAACGTGTCGTTGGTGATGTAAACGGGGCGATTCTCGTACTGGGCCAGGGCGCGGATCGCGCCCCCGCCGAGGTCGGGGCCGTAGCTGTAGCAGCGGTTGTCGAGGAACTGCGAGTTGACCGCCTTGAACTGGCCGCCCTCGACGTAGATGGCCCCTCCGCCGTCGACCCCGCCGTACCAGCAGCTCGGAGCGTTCGCCGTGCAGGTGGCCTGATGGACGCCGTTGTAGCCGTCCTCGAAGGTGATGTTCTGCACCACGATCCGCGGATACGGCTGGTTGACGCAGTCGTCGGTGGACCAGGTGCCGGCGCAGGTGTCCGAGTACAGGATCCGGCGCTTGCCGCCTCCGCTCAGCGTGACCAGGCCGCCACCGTCTAACACGACCAAGCGGCGGGTCTTGATCACGCTCGCGGTCCTGGTCATCACGATCGTGACGGGATTGGGTCCGCAGTGGAACGTGATGATGCCGCCCGCGGCGACCGCGCGCACCACGGCGGCCGACGTGCAACTCGCCGGCCTCCCGTCCCCGATCACGTGGTTGGGATGCACGGTGTCCACCGCGCGGCCGGAGGGCGGCACGTAGAAGTGCCCGTCGGGGTTGCCGAAGTTGGACACCACCGCAGCGTGCGCGCCGGCGACGGCCGCGAACAGCAGCCCGACGCCGACGAGCGCACCCAGCCAGATTCCAAGTCTGCCCGACCGCCGCATCCGCCTCCGATGCTACTAGTGGACGATCATCGAGCGGTGGCCACTAGTTGCGCAGCGTTCTGAAGCTGGCGCGCATCTCCTCCGAGAACAGTTGCGGCTGCTCCCAGGCTGCGAAGTGGCCGCCGCGGTCGAGCTCGTTGTAATGGATGAGGTTGTGGGGGTACGCGCGCTCGGCCCAGCTCTGCGGGGCTTGGTAGAGCTCGTCTGGAAAGACACTTATGGCAAACGGGATCGTGATCGGCTTGGCGTCGAAGAAATCCGCCTTGTTCTCCCAGTAGAGGCGGGCGGCCGAGACCCCGGTATTCGTCAGCCAGTACAGCGTGATGTTGTCGAGGATGTCGTCGCGCGTGAGGGCGCTCTCGTACGTGCCGCGGAGGACCTGCTGAATGAGGCCCGGCTGTCCCGTGCCGTCGCCGTGGTCGATCGCGAACGCCGCCAGGTCGATGGGTGAGTCGGCGAACCCGTAGAGCGTCTGTGGGCGCGTGGCCATGATCTGCGCGTAGGCGACGTGCTTGGCGTAGAAGTTGCTCAGCTGCTCGTAGGCGCGTAGCTCATCGCCTGAGAGATCGGATGGCGGTGGGTCGCCCTGCTCGAACCCCTTGACCAGATCGGCTGGCGCGGTACCCGGCATGTTGGAGTGGATGCCCAGCAATCCCGGGGCGGCCTGTATGCCCATCGTCTGCGTGACCGCGGCGCCCCAATCGCCGCCCTGTGCGACGAACTGCTCATATCCAAGCCGCTTCATCAGCACGACCCAGGCCCGCGCCGTCCGCACCGGGTCCCAACCGGTGGCGGTCGGCTTGCCCGAGAACCCGTGCCCTGGCAGCGAGGGGATGACGAGATGGAAGGCATCCCCGGCACTCGCGCCGTCGGACGTGGGGTTGGTGAGCGGCTCGATGATCTTCAGCTGCTCGATGATCGAGCCGGGCCACCCGTGCGTGACGATCAGCGGCAGCGCGCCCTCGTGCTGGGAGCGGATGTGAATGAAATGTATGTCGAGCCCATCGATCTCGGTGATGAAGTTCGGTAGTGCGTTGAGCTTCGCCTCGCATTTGCGCCAGTCGTAGTCGGTCGCCCAATACTGCGCGAGGTCCTGCATCGTCTGAAGCGGCACGCCCTGCGAGTCGTCGGTGACCGTCTCGCGCTCTGGCCACCTGGTCGCGCTTACGCGCTTGCGCAGGTCAGCCAGTTCGGCGTCTGAGAACCGCACCTGAAGTGGGCGGATCGCGGTCTGGTCCCCGGGCGCCGGGTCCGTCGAAGTCGTAGCGGACATCACTCCTCCTAGGTTTCTGGCCGCACCACCTCACGGTCCGCAGCTAATTATCGCCTGGCTGCAACCGTCCTCCCTTCTGGCGCTCCTCGCGCCCGTAACACTCCCTGGTTGTGCGCCTGGTCTGCAGCCGACACGACGGCGACGCCACCCTCGCAACGTCCTCGGTTTTGCGTTTGCGCGGCGCCTCGGCGAGCATGCGGTGGCGGGTTCTGTGAGCCATACCACTGAACGGAGGTCGACATGGAGCAAGAAGCAGTCGGGTTGTTCGGACTCCCAGAGCCCCGCCTGACCCCGGTCTATCGCCTCGAGGCCACCCTCGGCGAGCCACTTGATCTCGGTGACAACGCGCTCGGTCACCGCCGCATCGTGCCTCTGACCGGCGGATCCTTCAGCGGTCCGGAACTCAACGGGACGCTTGTCTCAGGCGCCAGTGCGGACTGGCAGACCGTCATGCCCGACGGGACCGCGCTCGGCGACATCCGCTACACGCTGCGGACGAGCGGCGGCGATCTGCTCTACGTCCAATCGCGGTCGATCCGCCACGGACCCGCCGAGGTGCTGGCCCGCTTGGGCCGCGGTGAGAACGTAGATCCAAGCGAGTACACGTTCCGCGCCGCCACGCAGCTCGAAACCGCCGCACCAGAACTCGACTGGCTGAACAAAGGCGTCTTCGTCAGCGTCGCCGGCCGACAGCCTGCCGGCGTGACCTACGCAACATACCTCGTCGCATGAACGGCGCGGTCCTGGCGCAAGTGGGCGGGCCGCCGCGACCGATCGGAGCGGAGCCCCGGTTTGCCGCCTGCGGGAGTCGCCGGTGGTTTGCTTGCTGCCGGCCTGATCCGTCGCCCTCGTATTAGCGTTGGAGAAGCGGAGGTCAGCCATCCAGTCCTGCTACGCCTCCGGGTTGTGCGTACGGGTGAAGCGGAACGGGGCGGCCGTGGGCCGCCCCGTCGCTTTTCGGTCCTACTTTGCTTCGAGCGATCCGCGGATGGGCCGCAACTTGAAATGGGCGTGTTCGGGGCGGATGACAGCGACGTCGTGAGACGAGAGCGGGGCGGCGCGTGGCGCCGTCCCGCCTCGAGGTCAAAGACCGGGCGATCGAGGCGGCCCGCGCGCGAACCAATCATGGGGCGGACGACGCGTCTCAATACGCTGGCCCGCCGCTCTGATCCGTCTCCCGGCGCCACGCACCGCAGTAACGGCCCGCCTCAGGACGAAGCGCACCTTTGCGCCTCGGTTCTTGCGGCGCCGGCGAATCCCGCGCTCGTCGGCCGCGACCTGCACAACCAGCGGATGAGCCACGCCCCCGGACGCGCCCGGGACGTGAACCGGCGCGAGCGCCGGCGTACCGAACAGACCGACGACGAGCGCGAGTGGGAGAAGGCTCTTGCGGGAGAGATACATGACTGAATCAGAGATTCGCGCCCGCGTGTGAGACAAACGTCGTAAGCAGCGAAGAGTTCTCTACGGGACGTCGTCTGAGCTGCGGTCCCCCAACCCCCGGGTCCCCGCAGTGCTCCGTCCGATGAAACGAGCAGCACGGCTGGCATCAGAGGACCGCAGATGTAGGCGTGCCGGGTAGCGCTCGCCTCTCGCACGATCGGGGAGGCGACGCGACCTCAGGTGCCGGGCGGCTTGTCAAGCGAAACGCCGTACAGACGCCTCACTCGGAGCCGGACCACGAGCCTCTCAGCCTCGATCATTTGTGCGAAGAACGCGTTCTCGTCGGCGATCTTGCTGTAGAACGCCGAGTGAACCTCGAGCAATTCCTGGCATGTCTCGTCAGCGGGCGTAGTGGCGACGTTGGAAACCTCGGCGTCACACTCGGCGACTGCATAGGATCAGAAGTGAGCGCCTGTTACGTGCAACGCTGCGCGCGGGTCGCGCCGCAAGGTACGAGCCTTCACGCGATGTGCCGTGGTCGAGACCCGAGCTATCCGGTCGGCGGCACTCCATCCGTACAGCACGTTCGTCAGATGGGGATAGCCTGCCTTAGTCACCGCTTTCAGGATGCCCTCGCTGTTGTTAGCGATCAGTTCCTGCAGCTGTTCTTGGTCAGGCATCTGAACTGCTCCTCGGCTAGGTAGAGAGACATCTTTTGCCGAGCGTACGCAAATTACCCGCGCGCCGGAGCGATCAAATCGCCGAGCCCGCTGGCGTCCCGCAGCAAGAGCGCGGCTCATAGCGGCGAGGACGCCCGCATTGGCGGGCGCGAGCACAAAGTCCCCGGAGGCCGAATCCGGCCGACCCCGTGGCCGAGCGTTCGCCGAGGTACTGCGCCACCCGCGCGTATGCGTGCACTCTCAGCCTTCTCCCAGCTTCGGGGTCGATAATCGTGGCGTGGAAGATCAGTCCGAGGGCGTGCGCGTACTGGTGGTAGACGATGAGCCGAGCATCGTCGATGTGATCTCGATGGCGCTGCGCCACAACGGCTTCGGGGTCGAGTCGGCCGGGAGCGGCGAGCAGGCGCTAGACCGGGTCCGCCGGTGGCGCCCCCACGTGATAGTGCTCGACGTGATGCTCCCCGACATGGAGGGCTTCGAGGTCGCCAGGCGCCTGTCCGCAGAGCATGCCGAGGTGCCGATTCTGTTCCTCAGCGCGCGGGATACCACGGCCGACAAGGTTCGCGGCCTGACCACCGGTGGCGATGACTATGTGACCAAGCCGTTCAGCCTCGAGGAGCTGATCGCCCGGCTCCGGAACATCCTGCGCCGCACGGGGGCACTCGGGGAATCGTCGGGCCGTCTGAGGTTCTCGGATCTGGAACTCGACGAGGACACGTTCGAGGTGTCCAGGGCCGGCCGTCCGATCGAGCTCACGGCGACCGAGTTCCGATTGCTGCGCTACTTGATGCTCAACCCCCGGCGGGTGCTCACCCGCGCGCAGCTGCTTGATCACGTCTGGAGTTACGACTTTGGTGGTGACGCGCGCGTGCTCGAGACCTACATCAGCTATCTGCGCAAGAAGATCGACGCCGACGGGCCGCCGCTGCTGCACACCGTGCGCGGTGTCGGGTACGCGCTGCGGCTTCCCAGGGAGTGAGCGCGCTGTCGCTGCGAGCGCGCCTGCTGATCGGTCTCGTCGCCCTTGCCGCGGTCGGGCTTGGCGTGATGGCCGTGGTGACCTATGAGGAGCAGCGTTCGTTCCTGCTCGCTCGAGTAGACCAGCAGGTCGGCGACTCGCGGACTCCGGTCTCGGTCGCGCTCGGTCTGATTCACCCGGGAGGATCGGCGTCGACCCGACCGCCGGCTGCCTCGGGCCCCGGCAGTGCCCTGAGCACGTTTCAGACCTCGGGCACGTACGGCCTCGTGTTAGACGCCAACGGGAAGCTGATCGAAAGTCATTCGTTCACCTACGGTGAGCCCGCACCGTCGCCGCCGGCCCTGCCCCGCGGGTTTCCTATCTCGCAGTTCAACTCCGGGCCCGTTCGCCTGTTCACGGTCAATTCGGCGGCTGGTTCGAGCTTGCGCTATCGCGCCGCAGCGTTCGCCATCAGCGGTGGTCGCGTACTCGTGGTCGCGGTTCCCCTCCATGACGCCGATCAGACGCTCCATCGCCTGATCGAGGTCGAAGCGCTGGTAGGCGCCGGCGTGATTCTGGCCCTGATTGCGCTCGGGTGGATGGTGATTGGCGTGGGCCTGCGACCATTGGCGCGGATGGGACGCGTGGCGAGCGAGATCGCGCACGGCGATCTCTCCCGTCGTGTCAGCCCGGCGAACGACCGAACCGAGGTGGGTCGTCTCGGGACGTCGCTCAACGAGATGCTTGGACAGATCGAGCAGGCGTTCGCCGACCGCAGCGAGAGTGAGGATCGTCTGCGTCGCTTCCTGTCCGACGCGTCGCACGAGTTGCGCACCCCGCTCACTTCGATCCGTGGTTACGCGGAGCTGTTTCGCCTCGGTGCGGCCAGTGACCCGGCCGAGGTCGAACGCGCGATGGGGCGAATCGAGGCCGAGGCGACGAGGATGAGCGCCCTGGTCGAGAACCTGCTGTTGCTCGCGCGGATCGATGAGGTTCCGGAGACTCCGGTGGTCGCGGTCGACCTACGCGAGCTGGCTGAGCACGCCGCGCAGGACACACGAGCGGGCGCACCGAAACGTGAGGTCGTGCTCCAGGCGTCGGGGCCCGTGTGGGTGCGCGCGGATCCGGAGCGGCTGCGTCAGGTCCTATCAAACCTCACCCGCAACGCGGTGATCCACACACCACCGGACACCCCGATCGAGATCAGCGTGGCCCGGCAGGGTAACCAGGCTCTGCTCGAGGTCCGCGATCACGGCCCCGGTCTGCCGGCCGACGCGGGCGACCACGTGTTCGAGCGCTTCTGGCGCAGCGAAGGTGGACGCACCCGCGGGCGCGGCGGCGCCGGGCTCGGTCTGGCGATCGTCAAGGCGATCGTGGAAGCACACCACGGTGAGATTCACGCCCACAACGCCTCCGACGGTGGGGCAGTGTTTCGCGTGAGTCTGCCGATCATGCAAGACGCCACCGGCGCGGACGCTGGTTCACAGCGTCAGGCCGGCAAGCCGGCTCGCGCCGGCGAGCACGCCTGAGCGCCGGCGCGGCTCGCTCTCAGCGAGATCTCAGCTTCAGCTCACGCAAGTCTCACCCGGGCGAGCGAGATTGATCGCATGATCAATCTCGTATCCGATATTCCCGCCCAGCACAGCCCGACGCAAGAGCAGCCCTTCGGAACGCACGGGGCGCATCATGGCTGAGCCCCGACGTCGTCCGTGGCACCTGTACCTCCTGCTGGCGCTGGCTGTCCTGATGACTGTCCTGGCGGTGTCCGAAATCGGCCCGCCGGCCAGCTCGGCCCGAACCTCTACGCAAACCGTCACCGCCGAGCAGGGCGTCGTTCAAACGACGGTCACCGGCAGCGGCAACATCGAGGCGGGGACCGACCTCGACGTGAACTTCCAGATCAGCGGGACGCTGTCAAGCGTCGCCGTGCAGGTCGGCCAGCACGTCAACAAGGGCCAGCTGCTGGCCACCCTTGACCAGAGCACCGCACAGCTCACCCTCGACCAGGCAGAACAGACCCTGACTGCGGCCCAGGACCAGCTGAGCAGCGCAGAATCCGGCACGTCCACGACCGGCGACTCGGCATCAGGCGCCGGCTCGGGCACGACTGCGTCCAGCAGCACGACGTCCTCGGCGGCGAGCATCGCCTCGGCGCAGGCGGCGGTCGACAGCGCGCAGGCGAGCCTTGACAACGCGCAGACCGCATTCAACGACACGAACCTGTATGCGCCGATCAGCGGGACGATCGTCTCACTGGCTGGTCTGTCCCCGGGTAATTCCGTGTCCGCCGGCTCGACCGGCAGCGCGTCGTCGTCTGGTACCTCGAGCGGGTCGAGCACAACCTCGTCCTCGTCGGGATCCTCCACCGGCACGGCTTCTGGGACCACAGCGGGCAGTCTCGGTGGTTCTAGCACTTCGACTTCGTCCTCAGGGTCAGGCAGCTCGAGCTCGCCGTTCGCAGAGATCGTCAACACCAGCACAATGACGATGACCGTCCCCTTCAGTGAGTCCGACGTCGACAAGCTGAAGGTGGGGCAGACCGCGACGGTCACGCCCGAAGCCCTCAGCGGCGTCGACCTCGGCGCTCACGTGAGCGCGATCTCGCCAGTCGGGACGACGAGCAGCGGCGTCGTCTCCTACGACGTGACGCTGACGCTCGATCAGAGCGACTCAAGCGTGAAGCCGGGCATGAGCGCCTCCGTGGCGGTGATCGTCGCCCAGGCCCAGGGCGTCAACGTCCCGAACGCCGCCGTGACCGGGACTGGATCGCTGGCCACGGTCACGGTCCTGCGCAACGGCAAGCAGACTCAGCAACAGGTGGCGGTCGGCCTGCGAGGCGACAGCCGCACCCGGATCGTCAGCGGCTTGAGCGCCGGCGAGCAGGTGGTCATCAAGACGACCCTGCCGTCCTTCACCTCGACGCCGACTGGCACCACCAGCTCGTCCACCGGGACGCTCGGTGGCACGGGCTCCCGAGCCGGGTTCGGCGGAGCCGGCGGGTTCGGCGGAGCGGGTGGTGGGGCCGGCGGGGCCGCGGGAGGTGCGAGGTAATGCGCGGCGACCTGCACGAGTTCCGTCGGCTGGCCTCGCGTCTGCCCCAGCGGCGGCACGCGACCCGCCCGCCGCAGCCTGCGGCGAGGCCGCCGCGACCGCCTCGAGGCGATGTGCCGGTGATCGACATTCGCGGTGTACACAAGACCTACCAGGTCGGTGACATCCCCGTGCGCGCACTGCGCGGTGTCAGTCTGCGCATCGAGCGCGGGGAGTACGTCGCGATCATGGGGCACTCGGGCAGCGGCAAGACGACGCTGATGAATATCCTCGGGTGCCTCGACACGCCCACCAGCGGCACCTACCTGCTCCGCGGCCTGGACGTGCGCGACGTCGATGAGGACTCCTTGTCGGATGTGCGCAATCGGTTCATCGGGTTCGTGTTCCAGAGCTTCAACCTGATCCCGCGCACGCGGGCGCACGCGAACGTCGAGCTGCCGCTCGCCTACCAGGGCGTGCCGCGCGCGCGGCGACGCGAGCGTGCGCTCGCCGCGCTCGCGGCGGTGGGTCTGGGCGACCGTGTCAACCACGAGCCCTCCGAACTGTCCGGAAACCAGCAACAGCGCGTTGCGATCGCGCGAGCGCTGGTCACAGACCCGGCATTGATCCTGGCCGATGAGCCGACGGGAAACCTCGATACCGCCTCGGGCGAAGAGGTGCTCGGGATCTTCGCACGGCTCAGCGAGGAAGGACGAACCATCGTCCTCATCACCCACGAAGAAGAAGTCGCCGCCCATGCGCGGCGTGTGATTCGGATCCGAAACGGCGCGATCGTCACCGACGAGCGGACCGAGGCCGAGGGGAGGGTCGCATGATCGAGACGATCCGCGTGGCGTTCGCGGGACTGATCGCCAACAAGCTCCGCTCCGGCCTGACGATCCTCGGGCTGATGATCGGTGTCGGGTCGGTGATCGTGCTGATCGCCGTGGGCACCGGCTCCTCGGACGCGGTGCAGCAACAGATCGACGCGTTGGGCTCCAACGTGCTGCTGGTGCAGAGCACTCCGTCCCTCGGCGGGTTCCGTGGCGCGTCCACGTCCAGCACCTCCCTCACGCTGTCCGACGCCACCGGGCTGCAGAACAGCTTCCAGGCGCCCGATGTGCAGAGCGTGTCGCCGGTGGTCAACGCCAACGGCGTGACCCTGACCTACGACGGCACGACGTACTCGCCGTCCACGTTCGTCGGCACAACTCCGAGCTACGAGCAGGCGCGCAGCTACAGCACGGCCGAGGGGTCCTGGTTCACCAGCGCTCAGGAGAACGACCACAGCCGCGTGCTCGTCGTCGGCCCGACCGTTGTCAGCGAGCTGTTCAACGGGCAGGACCCGGTCGGCGACACCGTTCAGGTAAACGGCACCAACTACGAGATCATCGGCGTCACCGCCTCGAAGGGATCGAACGGGACCTCCAACCAGGACGACGTCGCTTTCGCCCCGCTGACCGCGGTGCAGGACACCCTGACCGGCTACGGATCGATCAGCCAGATTGTCGTACAGGCGAAGTCCGAGCCGCAGCTGAGCGCTGCCCAGACCGAGGTCACCGACATCCTCAACCAGCTTGACCCGCCCACGCCGGGTTCGGGAGGGACGAGCAACTTCAGCGTGATCAACCAGGGGTCGATCCTGCAGACCTCTGCGTCGAGCAGCAGCGTGTTCACCACGCTGCTGGGAGAGGTCGCGGCGATCTCGCTGCTGGTCGGAGGGATCGGCGTGATGAACATCATGCTCGTCTCGGTCACCGAGCGAACTCGCGAGATCGGAATCCGCAAGGCGGTCGGAGCGCGCCGGTCGGACATCCTGACCCAGTTCCTGATCGAAGCCGTGCTCGTGTCGCTGCTCGGCGGCATCGCGGGTGTTCTCACCGGCGTGATCGGGAGCCAGTTCACGATCGCCGGCGTGCATCCGGTGATCGCCCCCTACTCGGTCGCGCTGGCGTTCGGCGCCGCGTTGGTGACCGGCCTGTTCTTCGGCACCTACCCCGCGACCCGTGCGGCGGCGATGCGCCCGATCCAGGCGCTGCGATTCGAATGAACCCACCCATAGCGAGAGGACGCCATGAGCACCATCCCATACGAGAACCAGACCCACGACTGGGACAACCCCGAATTCGGCCATGAGCGCGGACAAGCGACCACCCCCGGCCGGCCGCGACGGCGGTGGCTCAACCGAAAAAGCGCCGCGCTCGCTGCAGTCATCACCTGTGCCGGGGGCTTCTACGGCGGGGTCCGCGTCGAGAAGAGCCAGCTCGGCAGCACCGCGACGGCCGCCACGCCCGCGGCGGCGGGGGCCGGCGCGACGGGCGGCGCCGGCGGGGGCGCGGGGGCGCGAGACGCCTTCGCGGGCGGCGCGGCAGGAGGAGGCGGCAACGCCTCGTTCGGCACCGTCTCAAGCGTCAACGGCAACACCATCTACCTGACTGACAGCTCGGGCAACACCGTCAAGGTCACGCTCTCCTCCGCGACCGAGATCACCAAGAACGAGAGCGTGTCCAAGGCATCCATCCGGCCCGGCGACGCGGTCGTGATCCAAGGCGTCAAGAGCTCGAGCGGCACGATCACCGCGACCTCGGTCAGCGACTCCGGCGCGCGCGCTGCCGGAAGCGACGGTATCGCCCCGGGCGGTAGCGCGGCCACCACGGGCAGCGGCTCGAGTCCGACAGGCACCGCCGGCTGAAACACACACCCAATCAAAGGACATCTGAGATGAACCTCCGTAACCCCACCCCCCGGCGAGCGCGCCGCGTGATGCTCGGCGTCGCCGCACTCGCGACCAGCGTGGTGATCGCCGCCTGCGGCAGCAGCACCGGCGGCAGCACAACCACGAGCAAGACCGCGACGTCCGCCTCGGCCACGGCTTCAGCGAGCGGAAGCAGCACGAGCGACCGCGCCGCGTTCCAGAAATGCTTGGAGCAACACGGCTTCACCATCCCGTCACACCCCGCAGGGACTGGGACGTCGACCACACACACCGGAACGCCGCCCGCCGGCGCGGCGGCCTCCAACCCCACGCGTCAGGCTGCGTTCAAAGCCTGCGGAGCGCCCGGACAGCGCACCAACTCAGGCTAGACCCCAATGAGCATCGCTCCCCTCCGCGGGTGACCGACCCGTAATGAAACGAGACTTGTCATGACCACCGCTAACCCCGTAAGTTCCTCACTATCAGGTGTCGACGGCTCCGCTACTGCTCAGAGACACGACGACCTCACAGTCCGAAAGGCGATATCGACGTCCTACTGGCCGACGATCACCGCGCCACGAGCTGCCAAGCCTGTGCGTTACTCATCGGTCAAACCGCGATCGAGGACCAGCTCGCGCGCAACCCGAGCGGGGCCGGCGCCGAGGCCGTCCGCGAGGTCCTCGAGAAGCACTACATCGGCGGGACGCCCACGTGGAGCGAGAACGAGGAGGCGCCGCTGGCGATCGCAAGCCGCTCGGGATCTCGGATCCGGAAATCAACAAGTTCGTCGTGCTCGCAGATGGTGGCCCAGCGATCCGCGTCGACTGCACCTGGCCTGAGCAGCGCGTCGGCATCGAGGCCGACAGCCGCAAGTGGCACCTGACCCGCCAGGGTTCGAGACCCTACCGTCAGCGCGACCAGCGGGCTGCCGGCGCCCGAGCGCGCGCGCCAGCTCGTATGCCGCCCGCCTCGCGGCGCGCCCCTTCGGTGCTCCCGGGAAGGCCGCCGCTCCCAGAGAACTCTCAGCCCGATCCCAGGACCATCCCAGCGTCGCCCTTCAGTCTGAGAGATGTCACCTCAGCGAACGGAGCCCCGCATGTTTTCCCATAAACTCACGAAGTCCATCGCTATCGCTGCCATCGCGCTCATCCTCGCCGGAGCCGCATTGGGAGTCATCAGCCTCACCAGCGGCGGCAGCTCGCCTGCGGCTACCACCTCCTCGACACCGGCAGCATATGCCGCGGGTGCAGGTGCCTTCGGATCCGGCGGCGGAGGATCCAACGCCCGGTCCGGGCCGGCCGCGGGTGGCTCGATCGGCACCGTGAGCAGCGTCTCCACGTCGGGCTTCACCCTGTCGACCTCGGCCGGTGAGAAGGTGACCATCAAGCCGACATCGTCCACCAAATACGAGCAGGACACGACCGTGGCGTCGAAGAGCGCTATCACACAAGGCGCGACAGTCCTCGTGCTGGGAACGGACGACAACACCACGATCACCGCCACGGAGATCATCGTGGGACCGCCCAAGCCCAACTCCACGACCGCGTCCCAAGTGGTTGCCTTCAACCGCGGAACGGGCGACAACTCAAAAGCCGTTGGTCAGATCCCCGCCAGCTACAAGCAAGGAACCGGCGCCATCCTGAGCGGAACCGCAGCGAGCAAGGCCACCGAAGCCGCTTTGCTGACCTACTCAGGTGGCGTCGTCGATCGAGTCGTGCAGCTGAGCAACGGCGATTACGAGGTCCACAACATCGGCGTCAACTGGCCCCACCACATCTTCGTCAACCACGACTTCAAAGTAGTCGGCGCCAACGACTGACCTCGAGTCTTCTGCGGTCAGTCATCGTGGCTCTCGTGCCATATCCGGGAGGCTGTCGCCGTGGGGCGGCATCGACACGGCTTCGGCTAGTTCGGCGGCACGATCGCTACCGATGACGGGCGTCAGCCAGGCCCCTGAGGCTCCCGGCGTCCGGCGCGAGAAACCGGTGGTGGCATAGAGAGATCCTCGGTCACCCTCGCCTCCGATCTGAACGGGCTATCTGAGCATGGCGGATCTGTACTCCTCGTCGCCAGTGACGCGACCGTGTCTCGCCGGGAACCTCTCTTTGGAATCACTCCCGCGTTCCGGAGGTGCCGGGTAGGGCGATCCCTGCCGGGCGTCCGCGAGACCTCGAGCGCCTACCCCAGACCCGGGACGGGCAGCTGCGCCCGCACGCGCGTGCCCCCACCCGATGGGCTCTCCAGCACGAGGCGTCCACCGAGGGCCGACACCCGATCCTCCAGACCGCCCAAGCCGCTGGTGTGATCGCCGCGCGCCCCTCCGACACCGTCGTCGCAAACCTCTATCCAGAGCTCCCCATCCTCAATTCGCGCCGTGACTTGGGCGCCCGTCGCATGCGCGTGCTTCACCACGTTCGTCAGCGCCTCGCTGACGACAAAATAGGCAGTTGCTTCCACGGTGCCCGGCAGGCGCTCGACAGCCATGTCCACGCTCACCGGCAGCAAGGCTCGGGATACCAGCGCCTCGACCCCGGCTTGCAGCCCGCCCCGAGTGAGCGCCGCGGGCAGAATCCCGTGCGCCAACTCACGCAACTCGGTACTCGCCTGCTCGGCATGCCGCAGCGCCTCGGCCACCATTTCACCCGCACCCGCATCACCGGCGGACAGCGCCCGCAGCGCGAGCTTGAGGACGATCACCGCGTGCACGAGACGCTGCTGCGCCCCATCGTGCAGATCGCGCTCGATCCGCCGCCGGCTCTCATCCGCAGCAGCGACGATCCGCGCGCGCGAAGCGGCCAGAGCCGCGCGGCTCTCAGCATTCGCGATCGCGGTCACCACCAGCTCCGTAAACGACGCGAGGCGCGCCTCCGTGTCCGGCGGCAGCGGCCGCTCCTGGCTCGACCCGACGCCAATCATGCCCCACAGGCGACCCTCGACGAAGATTGGCGTCCCGACCGCCGAGCGGAGGTCCACCTCGCGAGCGATGACGTTCACCGGGCCGGAGGCGTCGGAGTAGTTCTCGATCCGGGCCGGACGGCCGGTCTCGAACACCATCGTGCCGATGTTCTTCCCCCCGAGGGGCCACCGGCTGCCCAAGGGAAAGCGCTTACCTGGCCGGCCCCAGGTCGCGACGAACGTCTGCGTGCGATCGGGCGCGTAGCGGCACATGTTCGCCAGATCGACGGGCAGCAGCCGTCCGATCGCCTCCACGACCGCGTCGAACAACTTATCCGGCGCGGTCCCGCGCGCCACTAGGGTCGCCACTCTGCGCAGCGCAGCCTGCTCCTCAGCCAGGCGAGCGAGCCCCGCGCGGCTCTCGCCGTTAGCGATCGCGGTTGCGACTATTTCGGTGAAATCGGCGAGGCGCGCCTCCGTGTCCGGCGGCAGCGGCTGCTCCGCAGTCGAACCGGCGCCGATCGTGCCCCACAGGCGACCATCCACGATGATCGGCGCCGCCACCGACGACCGGACACCTTTCTCGCGAGCGCTGTCACCCATCGGGCCGGAGGCATCGCCGTAGCCATCGATCCGGACCGGACGGCCAGTCTCGAACACGAGCGTGGCGGTGTTCTTCCCGCCAAGGATGCGGCTGCTACCGACGGGAAAGTGGGTCGTGCCCCGGGTCGCGACGGCGGTGACCATATCGTTGGGGTCATAGCGGGCCATGCCGGCGTAATCGACCGGAAACAGCTGCACGACCTCGTCGATAACCGCCGCGAACACCTCCTCGGGCAGTGTCCCGCGCGCCACTAGCGTCGCGACGCGGCGCAGCGCCGCCTGCTGCCCGGCCAGCCGGTGTAGGTCGGCGCGGCTCTCGGCGTTCGCGATCGCGGTCGCCACCAATTCGGTGAAATCCGCCAGGCGAGCCTCGGTCTCCGGAGGCACCGGCTGCTGCAGAGTCCAGCCCGCGGCGATCACGCCCCAGAGGCGGCCCTCGACGGTGATCGGCGTCGCGACCGACGAGCGTATGCCCGCCTCGTGGATGGCGCTGCCGAGTGAGCCGGAGGCGGTATCGGCGTAGCCGTCGATCCGCGCCGGACCGCCGGTCTCGAACACGATCGTGCCGAGGTTCTTCCCCCCAAGCTTCCATTGAGTTCCAACCGGAAGGTGGTCGCCCGGCCCGCCCGAGCGGGCGACAGAAGTGACCGTGCCGTCGTGCCCGTACCGGCCCATGACCGCCAAATCGGCCCTTAGCAGCCGCTCGACCTCCTCGATAACCGCCGCGAACACCTCCTGCGGCGCCGTCCCGAGCGCGACCAGCGTCGCCACTCGCCGCAAGGCCGCCTGCTCCTCGGCCAGCTGATGCAGCTCGTCACCGCTCACGGCGGCCTCGGCCAATCGCGTGACGAGACGCGCCGTCCGGACTATCAGCAGCGGCGGCAAGCTTGCGCATGCATTGGCAAGCGTATCCCTGGCTCCCCACCGACTCGCTGTAGCACCGTCCGGGTGAGACTGCGGGTCATCGCGTCGAGCACCTTGCGGTCGTTTGGGGAGAGCGGTGGAAACTGCTCGAGCGGAGATTCCAGCATGGCGGCCCGCGCCGTTCGACGTCGGTGCTGAGGTCGCGCGCTTCACGGCTTGGCTCGGCCGACGCGAGACGGCGGCGCGCCTCCGCTCACTCATGATCATCACCCCGACGATCGGACCGACATCGTGCGCGTACAGCCCCCAGTTCAAGCCGAACTCGAACGTCAGCACAATCCCCGATACCGCCCCGAACGCGAACCCGATCGCGAAGATCCGCCGCCAGAGCCGGAACATCCGCGGCCACACATCCTCGTCCGTGCGCATACATATCGCGTAACACACGATCAGGGACACGCTCGTTCCCACCGTCACCGCCGGGAACGTGATGTGCATGGCCGCGGTCAGGGCCCACTGCCAGCGCGACAGATCAAGCAACGTGGTGTGAAGGGGCTGGGTAGCGCGATCCCTACCCGGGCGTGCGACAGGCGGGCGCCGAGCCGGCGCGCGTTTGCCCACGCGCCGACCAGGAGGTAGGGTCAGCCCAGCGTTCCCAAGCAGAGGAGCCCGACATGCAGCATGAGCACACCGAGCACGTGGCGGCGTCGCCGGCAGCCGTCTACGCAGCCATTTCGGACGTCGGCAACCTGCCGAGGTTTGTGCCACAGCTGACGTCCGCGCGAGCAATCGGCGAAGGACGCATCGAAGTGGACGCGCGGTACGAGGGACATGAACAACACGGCGAGGCGTCCTTCGAAGCCGACGACACCACGCGCAGAATCCAGTGGGGCGCTCCGAGCGGCTACCGCGGCTGGATGCAGGTCGATGCGGATGGCGGTGGCTCGCGACTCACGCTCTTCCTCGACACGCCGCACCCGGGTCCGAGCGATCACGATGTTGCCGCAACGCTCGATGCCATTCGCATGCTGGTCGAGTCACAGGTCTGATCACCCACGGCGGTGACGTGAGGGCTTTCGGCCAGCTCGCGCCCCCAAGCTCGGCGGACTGCGACCAGGCCAAAACGGCCGGCCTCGCCCACGACTGACAGCGGCCGACGGCACCGCGCCAACGCGCGGAGCTCCGGGTCATTGTCGACCACCGAGCCGTAAGGTCACACGAGCGACGCCCGCCTGTCCTTGCCTCGGCAAGCACACCGGCACCGGGGCAGCTGGTAGGGGTGGCCCTACCCGCCCCCTCCGGCGCGTCGAACTGAATTGTCGGGCCGGTCCGTATGTCCGCACCCGCAAGCCGGTGAGAACCTGGTCCCGATTGCGTCGCCGCGCCCACGAGCCGGCGAAGCGGGCCGTAGCAACGAGAGGAAGACGATGCACCCTTCGATAACCAGGATGCGCAGGTTTGGTTTTGCCGCCGCGGCGTTCGCGCTCGCCGTGGGGATGCTGGGGACGACGCTGCCGACCCCGCTGTATGGGCTGTATCGCCAGCAGTTCGGGTTCTCAGAGCTGATGATCACGGTGATCTTCGCGACTTATGCCGCGGGGGTGATCGCGTCGCTGCTTCTGTTCGGCAGGCTGTCTGACCAGATTGGCCGTCGGAGGTTGTTGTTGCCCGGACTCGGGCTCTCCGCGCTCAGCGCCGTATGCTTCCTGACCGCCAGCGCGCTGCCGCTGCTCCTCGCGGGTCGTGTCCTCTCGGGGCTGTCAGCGGGCATCTTCACCGGTACCGCGACCGCGACGTTGATTGATCTCGCTCCGGCGGGCCGCCGCAGTCGGGCGACGCTTGTCGCGGCGATGGCGAACATGGGCGCGCTCGGAGCCGGACCGCTCCTCACCGGGGTCCTCTCGCAGTGGGCTGGTTCACCGCTACGGCTGGCATTCTGGGTCGACCTCGCGTTGCTGGTACCCGCGGCGATCGGCATCTGGGCGATGCCCGAGCCTGTTTCCGTTACCAGCCACCCACACCTGCGACCCCAGGCTCTGAAGATCCCCACGGAGATGCGCTCGATCTTCCTCGAAGCCGCGCTCGCCGGCTTCGCGGGCTTCGCGGTCCTGGGCCTGGTGACCGCCGTGGCGCCCGCCTTCCTCGGGCAGGAGCTCGGAGTGACGAGCCGCGCGATCGTGGGTCTGGTGGTGTTTGCCCTGTTCGCCGCCTCGCTCGCCGGACAGCTGGCCCTCGAGTTCATCCCTGAACGCGCGGCGATCCCCGCCGGCGCCGGCGCACTGATCGCGGGCATGGGATCGCTCGCCCTCGGGTTGGCCGACCCGTCGCTCGCGTTGCTCGTGCTCGGGATCGTGATTGCCGGGTTCGGCCAAGGACTGAGCTTCCGAGGCGGACTGGCGCAGGTGAACGAACACTCACCGGCGGCCCAGCGCGGCGCGGTGGCATCGAGCTTCTTCGTGGTGATGTACCTCGCGATCTCGGTGCCGGTCATCGGCGCAGGCGTTCTCACCCAGGCAGTCGGCCTGCGCGCTGCCGGGCTGACGTTCGCCGCCCTGGTCGCGGCGGTGTCGGCGACCGTGCTGATCCTGCTCGCGCGCACCCACCGCCCGGCCACTCGCGCCCGCGCCGCCGGGCGATCGGAAGCGCACGCCCCACACCCGGCCTGAACGATGCCAGCTGGCGACTCGTCTCCGGCTCCCGGCTCCGTACGTCCGGGTAGGGCTAGCCCTACCCGACCCCTCCGGGACTCGGGGGCCGATTTTCCGGTCGATCCGTATGTACGTACGTCAGCGTCGATGAGAACCTGCTCTCCAACATGAGTGCCACGCCGCATACGTCCACCCACACCCTGGGCGCGGAGCTCGAGCGTGACCGCCTCGCGCGTCGCGTGCGACGGCTGACGGTCGCGGTCGGCATGCTCCGCCAACGCGAAAGCGAGTATCGACGCGAGCCACGCTCACCCCGCAGGTACCTCGGACAGGCCATTGCCGATTTTGAAGCCCAGATCGAAGCGATGAACACTCGGCTGCGCGACCTCGGCAGGGACGGTCCATCAATCCATATGCAGCGGGGAGCAGATGGACACCGTTACTGACAGCACTAGCGCATTCGGACAGTGGGCGATCGATGAGATGCTCGAGCGTTACATCTCCTGGCGCGAGGAGTGTGGTGCGGTTCGGATGGCGTATCAACAGTGGTCCGACTCGGACCCATGCGAGTGGGGGCTGGCCTATGCCGGGTATGTCGCAGCCCTCGACCGGGAAGAGCGGGCCGCACGAACCTATGCCGGCCATGTTGAGCGTGTCGCGCGGATCGCCACGTGATTCTGAGACGGTCCAACCTCGTAACCCAACCCACCGCGATCTGAGAGGAATGAACATGTACCAGACATCAGTCACGACAACACAGCTCGGGGAGACCGGGCTCGAGATAACGCGCCTCGGTCTTGGCGCCTGGGCGATCGGAGGCGGCGGCTGGGAATTCGGCTGGGGACCCCAGGAGGACGACGAGTCAATCGAGGCGATTCACCACGCGCTGAATCTCGGCGTCAACTGGATCGACACCGCCGCCGCGTACGGGTTCGGCCGCTCGGAAGAGGTCGTGGGTCGTGCTCTGGAAGGTCTCCAGGACCGGCCGTACGTGTTCACGAAGGCATCGCTCCTCGAAGGGCCCGACCGCCGGGTCGTGCACAACCTCAAGCGGGACTCGATCCTGCGCGAGGCGGACGCCAGCCTTCGGCGGCTCGGGGTCGATGCGATCGATCTGTACCAGATCCACTGGCCGATCCCCGAGGAGGACATCGAGGAGGGCTGGGCGACGCTCGCGGAGCTCAAGCAGCAAGGCGTCGTGCGCCACATCGGCGTCTCCAACTTCGACGTCGAGCAGTTGCGCCGGATCCAGCAGATCGCCCCGGTGGAGACGCTCCAGCCGCAGTATTCCCTGATCGAGCGAGACGCCGAGCGGGAGCTCCTCCCGTTCGCCGAGCGTGAGGGGATTGGCGTGATCGTGTACTCGCCGATGGGGTCCGGGATGCTGACCGGCGGGATGACCCGCGCGCGGATCGCCAGCCTGGCCGACGATGACTGGCGCAAGCACGACGCGCGCTTCAACGAGCCGCAGCTGTCGCGGAACCTCGACCTGGTCGAGCGCCTCAAGGCGGTTGCCGACCGTTACGACACCACGCCGGGCGCAGTAGCGGTCGCGTGGACGCTGCGCAACCCGGCGGTCGACGGCGCAATCGTCGGTTTCCGCCGACCGGCCCAGGTCGACCCGATCCTGGGCGCCGCGAGCCTCGAGCTGACCGACGAGGACCTCGCCGAAATCGCAGGCGTTGCGACGGCATGAACGCAGGCACGCATCTCACCGATCGAGGCTCCGTGACGCGGCGCCGGCGACAACTCGTGCGTCGCTGGCGGTTCGGTGGAGCGGAGGGCAACGAGATCCTTACAAGCGCGGCGGCGGTCGTCCTCGTTGGCTTGCTCATAGCCGAGGGGATCACGATCGTGCATATGCGCGGCCTCTTGAGCGCGCATATGTTCATCGGCCTGGTGCTGATCCCACCCGTGGCGCTCAAGCTCGCGAGTACCGGCTACCGGATGGTCAGCTACTACGCCGGCGCGCGGGCGTATCGCGAGAACGGCCCGCCGTTGCTGCCGCTCCGCCTGATCGCCCCGGTGCTCGTCGCGAGCACGATCGCCGTGCTCGCGAGCGGAGTGCTGCTGCTCGCGATCGGACACAAGTCGAGCATGATGCTGACAATTCACAAGGTGAGCTTCATCGTGTTCGGGGTGCTGCTGGCGGTCCACTTTCTCGCCTACGTGCCGCGCGTCGTGCGCTCACTGCGTGTCGACTGGACCGCAGCGCGCCGTCGTGCGGTTCCGGGCGCCGGGGCGCGCGCGATGTTGGTGGCCGCCGCTGCCGGCGGCGGTGTAGCGCTGGCATTGGCGCTAATACCGACGATCCACGCCTACGGCGGCGCGGGCTAGTGTCGGATCTGCGTGCGGCGATCATCGGTTACGGGCTCGCCGGTCGCTTCTTCCACGCGCCGCTGATTGCAGCGACGGAGGGGTTGGTGGTGGCGGCGCCACGCTGCGTGTCCTGGACCTCGCACGGCGCAGCGCCAACGACCGCGCCGTGGTCGCGCTCGCGGATTTCACCGCGAGCTCCGCGGGGTAGGGCTTTCCCTACCCGCCTCATCCGGAACGCGGGGGCGCGTTCTCTGGCGGATCCGTATGTACGACTACGCGGGCCGGTGGGAACCTGGTCTAACCCACTTCCGACTGAGAGGAAAACCATGGAGCAGACAGCACTCGAGACAACGCAGCTTCGACACACCGACCTCAACACCACCCGTGTCGGGTTGCTGGGTATCGGCCTGATGGGTTCCGCTATGGCCGGTCGGCTTCTCGATCAGGGCATCGCGGTGATTGCGTGGGACCACGACGCTGAGCATGTTCGCGCGATCGAAAGTCGCGGTGCCGAGGCGGCCAAAGAGCCGCGCGAGGTTGTGAGCGGCGCCGGGGTCGTGATCACGATGCTCCCAACCGCCGACATCGTGCTCGATGTGGTCGAGCCGCTGCTCGAGGACTGGCCTCAGGACACCGTCTGGTTGCAGATGAGCAGCGTCGGGGCAGCCGAAGCGGACCGGTTGACGCGGGTCGCCGAGGCCCACGCAATCACCCTCGTCGACGCCCCCGTATCGGGCAGCACCCACCCCGCGGAGGAGGGCCAGCTGACGATCCTGGCCTCCGGACCTGACACCGCCCGCAACGCCGTCAAGCCGATCTTTGACGCGCTGGCGTCGCGGGTGCTGTGGGTGGGAGAGGCCGGGATGGGGTCGCGTCTAAAAATGGCGGCTAACCACTGGATGATCACGATGGTCGGCGCCCTCGCCGAGTCGATGCGTCTCTGCCAGGCCATGGGATTAGATCAGCAGCAGTTCATCGAGCTGCTGGACGGCGGGCCGCTGGGCTCGGTGTACGCCGTGCAGAAGTTGGAGGAGATGCGCCGCCATGAGTACCCGGCGGGCTTTCCGGTTCGGCTCGCGTTGAAGGATCTACAGCTCGTCCGCGAGGTCGAGCAGAGCTCCCGCGCCGCCATGCCCGTGCTGGATGTCGTCCTCGAGCGCTTCATGACTGCAAGCCAGGACCTCGCCGACCAGGACCTGGCGGCCATCTATGAGCTCGACGGGCCAGCGATCGCCTGAATAGGCAGGCGGGTGGAGCGGATCGCCGAGATCCCGCAGCTGCGCGGTTGCTTCTCCAGATGCGCTCGGTCGGAGGCGCCGTCGCGACGTTTCCGTCTCGCGACGGCGCTGCCCCGTCGCAACGCGCGCTTTCAAATCAACGCGTTCGACGCCGACCCTCGCCTGCGTTCCTCGACACGTTCGCGCTGATCGGGACGCTGATCGGCCAGGGGAGCCGGCTGGTGGCCGGTTCGAGCTAGGCTAGGGCTCGGCGGAGGCGAGCCAACCGACAACCGACGCGTCATCCAGCCCGTTGGCGCCGTCACCGATCGCCGGAACGCCACCGAGCGTCCCCAGTCCGGTCCGGGATACCGGCCGATCAGCACGACGCCGGACGGATGGGCACGCATCATTGCCGAGTTCGTCCACCAGGAACACTTCGACACCAACAATTTTGTGCCCAAAACCGAGAGCGCCGAGTAGGCTGCTCCGACTAGGTCGTCCGCTCAGCGCCGCCTTGAGGCGGCCGGTTTCGAGAACACCTCGGCCGGGGCCTCGCGAAATCCGGCAGCTTGCCCGGCGTCGAAGGACGTCGCGAGCGACAGCTTCCATTCGTCTTACAGCACGTCAGCGATGCCGTTGGCTGAGGCCGTCTGCTCGATCGCCAGCAGAAGTGCGGCAGAGCCGTTGTTTCGCGCGCCGTAGACTATCTTCAGCGCCGATGCCGCGATCGGGCCAGCGCTGCTGGTCACGCGGCGACTGCCGCCCGGGACTTAGGTCCGGTCGTGTGCGTGCCACCGCGCCACGTGGCCGCGCTGACACGAGGCGCAGGGTCCAACGTGATGCAGGTGGTGACACGCCCTCTGGATGCCGTGGACCCGCTGGAGCGGGTGGGCGGGTACGAGTGGACTGCGGAGTGTGTGTGCCATATGCCTCTCCAAGGTCAAGCGGATCCACATGGACTATTGGCCTCACGTGCCGATTCCGGCATACCCCTCGGCCAGAATCGATCCCCAGGAGTCCCATAGACCCGAAGTAGGGCTAGCCCGACGTGCCCGCCGACCCAGGGTCCCTCCTCATGCGTCGCCGCTCGGCAGTCAGACTCGTTGGTCGCCTCGGTAAGTCGATCCGATCGCCGTCGACGAGGTCCAAGATCATCAGCGCTATGACATAGCGCCGCGCGCTCAGCAGGACTCAGTCGCTACCGCGGCGCGTCTGGAACGTGCTCAAGCACGCTGGTGCGGCCGGTGCCTCGGTCACCGCGCGAGTCGAGTGCGGGGAGCTGCGAGTCGACGCTCGTGACGATTGTGTCGGGGGCGCCCGCGGCGATCACACCAGCGGCTTGGGCGGTCTGGAGGATCGGTTGTCGGCACTCGGTGGACGCCTCGTGCTGGAGAGTCCGCCCAGCGAGGGCACGCGCATGTCTGCGCGACTGCCGGTCGCGGATCAGGGCTATCCGGCCGACGGGTCACGCAGGTAGGCCAGGACCGCCAGCACCCGCCGGTGTTCGGTCTGGGCGGGATCGAGCTCGAGCTTGTGGAAGATGCTCGTGACGTGCTTCTCCACCGCCGCCTGGCTGACCAGAAGCGCCCGAGCGACGCCTTGGTTGGACTTCCCCTCTGCCATCGCGGCCAACACGTCGCGCTCGCGCGGGCTCAGCCGGTCAAGCGGACGGTCGCGCTGGCGGCGTCCGAGCATCCGCCCAACGACCTCCGGGTCGAGCGCGCTGCCGCCCCCGGCGACCCGCGTGACCGCGTCGATGAAGCTGTCGACATCACCAACGCGCTCTTTGAGCAGGTAGCCCACGCCCTCGGCGCGCTCCCCGATCAGATCCAGTGCGTAGCGCTCCTCGTAATACTGGGAGAGCACCAGCACACCGGTCTCGGGCCGCTGCCGGCGTAGCTCGATGGCGGCGCGCAGACCGTCGTCCCCGTGCCCCGGGGGCATGTTGACGTCGGCGATCACGACCGAGGGACGGTGTGCAAGGCCCTTGCGCAAGAGATCCGGGGCGTCGCCGGCTTGACCGACGACGTCGAACCCGCCCTCGGCGAGCAGCCGCGCGATCCCCTCGCGAAGCAGGACATCGTCCTCGCCGATCACCACTCGTAGTGATGGCACCGACATGGGGGAACCGTACCGCGGATGATGGGTTAGTGGCTATTCGCCGCCGAGCAGTTGCGCCATCGGCGCGTTGGGGAGCTCAGCTTTGTGCACGAACGCGCGAGCGCCGGCCTCCCGGGCCTCCTCAGAGGTGGTGATGTCGCCGTTGATCGAGGTGAGCACGATTCGCGGGGCCCACGGCAGCGCCGCGAGTTCACGTGCGAGCGCGACTCCGTCCCCATCGGGTAGCTCCACGTCGACCAGGATCGCTGAGGGCTCCAAGCGACCGGCCGCCGCCCGCGCCGCCGCGACGCTGTCGGCCTCTCCGACGACGGTCAGCCCGCTGTCGGCGAGCAGCAGCCCGGCCAGCCGGCGGAACTCCGGGTCGTCGTCCACCACCAATACTGATCGCGATCCCATCACGCCTCCAATGATCGCCGTCTCGCTCGTGCTGCAAGGTAGGGAAACCCGGAAATGCGCGTCACGCGTCCGGTCCGGCTCCTGCTTCTTCTACAGCCAGTAGGGCTTCCCCTACCCGGCCCCTCCGGACCTCGGCGCCGGCTTCTCGGGCGGAGCCGTATGTACGCGCGTTAGAGCGAATGAGAATCTGATCTGAGATCGAGGACCCCACGAACAGGGACAGAGCAGCAAGATGAGAACCGAATTCGGCAGCGATACGGCGCTTGGCCGGTGGGCGGTCGATGAGCTCTTCGAGTGTTACGGCTCGTGGCGCGAGGAGCAGGCCGCGCGTACCTGCGCCGATCACGTCGAGCGTGTTAGCTGGATCTCCAGATGAATCCGAGATCGCTCGTACGGCGGCCTGATGGCGGCCCTGTGGCGCGTTTCAGCTTTCCGCATCGCAGGACGGTTTCAACCTCCGATCAGGGACTGAGCCGAGAAGTTAAGGTCGTCGCCGGCGTGGTTGTGCTCGGGGTGGTCATGTCGGTCCTCGACACGACAATCGTGAACGTCGCGCTCGACACTCTCTCGCGCGAGTTGCATTCGCCGCTGAGCACGATCCAGTGGGTTTCAACCGGCTATCTCTTGTCCCTGGCGATGGTGATCCCACTCGCCGGGTGGCTGTCAGAGCGCTTCGGGTCCAAGCGAGTGTGGATGATCGCCGTCGCGGTCTTCGCCGTCGGCTCAGCCTTGTGCGGGACCGCCTCCTCAGCAGGGTCCCTGATCTTCTTCCGCGTTCTCCAGGGCTTCGGCGGCGGACTGATCATGCCGGTTGGCATGAGCGTATTGGCCCAGACCGCTGGTCCTGCGCACATGGGCCGGGTGATGTCGGTCATCGGCATGCCGATGCTCCTCGGGCCGGTACTCGGCCCCGTGCTCGGCGGATTGATCGTGACCAACGCCGCGTGGCAATGGATCTTCTACGTCAACGTGCCGGTCGCGGTGGTGGCTCTGATCCTCGCCGCGCGGCTGCTGAGTTCGGCAGAGGGACGCGCGGATGCCGGACGGCTGGACTGGCTGGGCGTCATGCTGCTCTGCCCCGGGCTTGCCGGAGCCGTGTTCGGCCTGGCACAGACCGAGACCAGCGGCGGCCTGAGCTCCCCGATCGCCTGGGCCCCGATTGCCGCCGGGGTGGTGCTGATTGCGCTGTTCGTGCGCCACGTGCTCCACGCCCCGCGCCCGCTGCTGGACATGCATCTGTTCCGCTCCGCTGGCTTCAGCGCCGCCGCTGGGACCACCTTCCTGCTCGGCGCGGGGCTGTTCGGCTCGATGCTCCTGCTGCCGCTCTACTACCAGGTCGACCGCGGCGCGAGTGCTCTGAGCGCCGGTCTGCTGATGGCACCGCAGGGGATCGGAGCCGCGCTGGTGATGCCTATCTCCGGCCGGGTCACCGACCGGATCGGCGGAGGGCGCGTCGCCCTATTCGGCATCACCGTGATGACCCTGGCTACGATCCCGCTAGTCGCCGTCGGCCCGGGGACCTCCTACGGATGGCTGGCGTTCGTGCTGCTGCTTCGCGGCGTCGGCCTGGGCTGCTCGATGATGCCGACCATGGCCTCGGCTTACGCCGTGCTGAGCCGGGACCAGGTGCCGGGAGGGACGAGCATCCTGAACACGCTTCAGCGCCTTGGAGGATCGATCGGCACGGCGCTGCTCGCCGTCGTGCTCACGGATCAGGCGCGCGGAGCGCTCGGGTCGGGCGCCGGCAGCGGCGGGGTGCTCCAGACGCTTTCGCCGACCGTCCGTGCCCGGGTCGCCGGGCCGCTGGCAAGCGCCTTCGGTCATACGTTCTGGTGGGCGCTCGGCGCGACCCTGGTGGCCCTTATCCCAGCGAGCGTACTTGTCGTCACCCAGCGGCGGGGTCACCGAGCCATGCCTGTCCGCCCAGCAGGCGGCCGCGAGCGGCGCCTTCCGAGCGGCGAGCAGTCGGACGTAGCCGGCGCCAAACCCGCATCACAGATATCCGAACCATCCGCGGTGCTCACCCCTCAGTATGCAGGTGAGTGACTTCTGGCCTAAAAGTAAGCGTTGTTACAACTGTCAGACTCCGCAATTTCGCGATACTCGGCGTCGGACCGCTCCTCGGCGGCTCAGGCACCGGGGTTCTCGCGCTAGGCGCGGCCGAGGGCGCCACCGAAATTCTGGGCGCCGGGGCGTGCTGCCCAGAGGATGACCGCCACGGCGGCGGACCATCAACCAATCCGTCTTTCCACGGTAAAGGAGATCTACATGACTCGTTCAATCCATCGAGTTTTGGCCGGCAGCGATCGAGTCGCGGTCACTGTCTCGATGAACTTCGGGCGGGCGGGGAGCCGGTCATATGTTCCCGTCCACCCGCTACGGGGGGTCCAGGGGACCCACTGTCTACGGACTCTCAGCGGCATCACTGACTCGGGCGTCCTCGGTGGCGACCGCCGAAGCTGGGCTGCCGATGGACTCACCAATGGCCGGCCGCTCGTCTGCGTGCAAACCCGCCGCAGACGAATCACCCCAAACGGACGATGTGGTCTCGTCCCATCGAGGATCCAACCGGAGGCATAACTATGCGCGCACCTTTCAGATCAGAATCCGACGCTTTCCGCTTCACGCTAGGCGGCACGGGGACCGTTGCCGTGTCGGTCTTAGTTGGATGGTTGACCGATCCATGGGTCGGGCTAGGCGTGTTTTCGCTCGCGGTGGTTGTATCGGTCATCCGTTACCTATATGTCGCGCGACGGGACCGGCGTGTGGTTCTCCAGGAGGCGGCCGCCGAGACTTTTAGCCCGAAATCCGCTCGGAGGAGGCGGCATGTGCTGGTCATCGCCAACCAACCGCTCGCCGGGAGTGACTTACGAGAGCGCATCCTGGAACAGGATGATGGCGACGTCCTGGTGGACGTGCTCGCCCCGGTCCTGACCTCTCGCGTCCACTATGCAGTGTCAGATACCGACCGGGAGTTCGCTGACGCTCGCGACCGTCTCGAGCGCTCATTGGCATGGGCGCGAGAGCAGGGAATCGCCGTCCGAGGCACGCTCGGGGATCCAAGCCCGACGACAGCAATCCAGGATGAGCTCAGGCGGTTTGGCGCCGACGAGGTGATCGTGGTCACCCACCCGAGCGCGAGCCAAACCTGGCAAGAGAGGGGCGAACTTGAGCGCTTGCAACGCGAGCTCGACATGCCCGTCATGCATGTCGTGGTCGGCGAAGAACGGGCGGACGGGGCGGCACGCTAGCAGGAAGAGACTAGCCAGGCCCGTCGGACGCTGCTGAGGCCCCTCGGCCAGCAGACGCGATCGGCGCGGCGCGATAGAGCTCAAGCGCTCGTCGACGGGGGCTGAGCAACAGTCCACGCGGATCCGCGCGGCGATCTTGGCGGGCGGCCGACGGCGATTCGGGGCGGCCGGCTGGGATGGACGACCCGATCGGTAAGTTGGACATCTCCTTGATCAGGGTGGTCGCCGCACAGCCTTCGTCGAGGCGTCGGACGATCGCCTCACGTCGCACTCTGAACGAGCGTGCGCTGATCCCCAGTAGATTGGCGATCTCGTCGGGAGCGAGCCGCAGGAGCAGCATTCCCACGATCTGTCGATTCTCTTCATCGACGCGGTCTGCGAGTTCGTGGAACGGGTCCGGCTCGAGCGGCGGAAAGGCCTGCGCTCCGGTGGCGATGCGCCCGAGTAGGTTGGCGAGTTCCGTGTCGCCTGTCTTCGGGTCGAACACGCCGTCGGCGCCGGCGATGATCGCGGCTCCCGCCAGTCGGGCGTCGACCGGGTTGGCGTAGATGAGCACGGGGAGCGCCTGCGGGAGATGCTTGAGGCGATAGGCAAGGCACAAACCGTGGTTGCCTCCGAATGCGGCTGAGACCATCCCCAGATCGAAGGCGTTTCGCGCGGCGAGGCTCAGCACCTCCTGGACGCTCTCGCCAGTGCTGAGCTCGCGAATATCGCTCTGGCCGGTGAGTAACGCCCGGATTTGGTCGCTCGTGGCGTGGTGATCGCCGGCCAGTAGCACGTGCATACCGCCTTCGGGATTGCGATGTGGGGGTGCCGGAGGCGTTGCCGAGCGGTCTACACCTCGTAGTGATGGGTTTAGGGAAATAGCGGTCATGACGAGTCTCTCTTCAAGGGACGGGATGAGCGCGTCTCGAGCCGCTCGAGACGCGCTCGCGATCGATGTATTAGGCGTTCAAGCGTCTGCTCAGTGGTGGCTGGCGAGGGGAACGTGGCGCGTCCGGCGAGTCACCCTAGGGGGTGGGGTGTGCCTCGTCATCCGGCGCACGCGTGCCTCGTAGCCGGGGTGGCGCCGGGCGTCGCGATGGAGGTCGCCGAGGTGAGCTTGGACGGCGAGATAGCTGAGGGTGGGGGTCATGTTTTGTCTCCTATGTCTGCGTGATTGATGGGCTTTGCGTCTCGGTCCGTGTGGTCAGGCGAGCGGGGAGAGCAGCTGCCTGGCGCGATCCGCGTACGCGTCGGCGATCGTCACGTCGTAGCGGCTGGCCGCCAGCGAGCGCAGGGACGCGAAGTCGTGCCGTCCGCTTCCCATCCGGTAAGCGAGGAAGGCGAACAGGGCGCCCCAGAGCGAGCCGATCAGCAGCCCCCCGAGAATGAGTCCGATCCAGGCGGGGCCGAACGTGAACAGGCCGACGAGCAGCCCGATGAACAATCCGAACCAGGCACCGGTGACAGCGCCCGCTGCCGCCGCCCGTGCGTCGCTCATCCGGCCGGTGACCCGCTCGACTAGGCGCACGTCGCGCCCGATGATCTCGCTGTACTGAACGGGAAATGCGGCGTCGGCCAAGCGGTCGATCGCCTGCTGTGCCTCGCCGTAGATGGGATAGCTGGCGACTACTTGGCCGCCGCTGTCGCCGAAGTCAATGAAGTCCGCGTTGGCGGATAGGTTGGTCAACAGTTGCATCTGCGTCTCCTGTCGAATCTAGGTTTTGGTGACAACATGAATCTTGGCTTGTGGTGCGACTCTTGAGAATGGAGTCGGCGCTGCATCTCGTGGCGCTCGTGACCCCACAGCCGTGTTCCGAAACCCAAGGGCAGACTGACCGCCGCCCTGGGTGTCGGAGTGATCGTTTGACGACGGTAAGGGAAGCCCGCGAGCGCCCATGTTTCGCCGAGCCGGCGGCCGAGCATCATGCGCGCCTGGGCACGAGCGCGCTGGGTGCCGCGACGAGCCTAAAGCGCGACCCGTCCGTGCCGATGAGCGCTAGGCGCCGGACGCTCGGACGACTGCGTGCTGCTCGGTGGCGTTCGGCGCTGGGTGTGACTTCGTTCTCGGGTGGTGTCAGGTGGTCGTTGGTCATGATGCCTTCTGCGGATGGTGAGTGGACTGTGTGACACCAGTGTGATCCATGGATGGAGATACCGGAATGGATTGCCGACCTCATTCGTAGGGCGCGGTGACGCCATGAGCTGCCTCAGGGTTCGATCAGCCCGCGGCGGATCGCGTAGCGGGTGAGCTGCACCCGGTCGTGCATGCCGAGCTTCTCGAGGATGTTCGCGCGGTGGCGCTCGACGGTTTTGACGCTGATCACGAGCGCGTCGGCGATCTGCTGGTTGCTGTAGCTCTCCGCGATCAGCTTGACGACCTCCTGCTCGCGGGGGGTCAGGGGGTCCTCGCGCAAGGGGTCACCATTGCGTCCGCGATTAAGGTAGTCGCGGATCAAGGCGGTGACCGCGCCCGGGTAGAGGAACGGCTCTCCGCGCATGGCTGCGCGGCAGGCCTCCACGAGGTCGCGATCGGCGGCCGATTTCAGTACGTATCCTGAGGCGCCCGCCTTCAGCGCTTCATACAGAAACTGTTCGTTCTCGTGCATGGAGAGGATCAGCACCCGCAGCTCCGGGCGTCGGCGCCCGAGCTCGCGCGCGGCTGCCAGACCGGTCATCCGCGGCATCGTCACATCAAGGATCGCCAAATCGACGTCCGGCAGCAGCGCTCGTTGCACCGCCTGCGCACCGTCCCCAACCTCGGCCACAACCTCGAGGTCGGGCTGGCTGTCGAGCACCATCCGCAGCCCGCGACGTACCAGCGCGTGGTCGTCGGCCAGAAGGATCCGAATCTTCAGAGGACTACTCATCAATTGACGCGCCGGTGCTGTCGAGGGTCAAGCCAACAACGGTGCCACCCTCGCGGCCGTCGGCGATCGACAGCGAACCGCCGACGAGATTCGCGCGCTCGCGCATCCCCACCACACCCGTGCCCGGCTGCCCGCCCACCAGTCCGCGCCCACGGTCGATGACCTCCAGCGAAACCCAGCCGTCGTCTGCGCGCAGGACCACGCGAGCGGTCGGGCTGCCCGAGTGACGCGCGACATTGGTCAGCGCCTCCTGGGCGACACGGTAGATCACGAGCTCCTGCTCTTCGGTCAGCGACGGAAGCTTCCGCTCGATCTCGCGCTCGATCGTCAGCTCCGCTTGCTGGCCGAACCGATCCGACAGGGTTATCAGCGCGCCGGCCAGGCCGAGCTCGTCGAGTGCCTCCGGTCTCAAATCGGTCGCGATCCGCCTGATGTCCTCAAGGCTCGCGCGTGCGTCCTCCAGCGTCTGCATCAGCTGCCTTCGCAAATCGGGCGGCGCTCGCCGGGCGGCGTGATCGAGCTCGAGCAGTACAGCCGTGAGGGTCTGCCCGACCTCGTCGTGCAGCTCCTGAGCGATCCGTTGTCGCTCGGACTCCTGCGCGGCCACGGCACGCCTAGCGCCGGAGCGCTGCTCCTGCTCCAACCGCGACAGCATCCGGTTGATGGCATCGGTCAACACGACGACCTCCGCGGTGCGCGACTCCACCGTCAGGCGCCGGCCCGGATGGAGCAGATCGACGCGATCGGCGAACTCGCTCAGCTTTCGCAGCGGAGTGAACGCTCCGCGCAGGAAATAGAAGTTCAACACCCACAGGAACGACAGCGGCATCGCGGCGGCGAGCGCAAACCGGGGGTCGAAATGACGCCTGCCCGACGGGTGCACAAGCCCCTCGACCAGCGGCGCCAGCACCAGCAGCACCGTATTGGTAATCAGAACACGCGCGAACAACGTCAAGCGACGCCGTCGCCTCCCGGTATCGGCCCGGGAAGTTGAGGTATGCAAAGCTCGTCCCGTATCGCGGTTGGTGACGGTTCTCATCTGCGCCGCTCGATCACTGGGGGCGAATGCCGTTCGTGTGGGGGTCATCGGTCGATAGTTGCGTGGTCGGCGCGACGGTGTATACGAACGGCCAGCCTGGACCTAGCGCCATCACGCCGCGGTTTAGTCGTTGGCGCCGACGACCTTGAAGGCGCTGGTGACGAAGATGTGATGGGGCCAGTTGACGCCGATGTTGTGGACTTCGTACTCGCCGTTGCTCAGGCGCACGACCCGGTCCACGACCCCGCCGGCGTACGAGGTCAACGCCGCTTCGGTGGCCTCGGTCGCCGCGGTACCACTGACGATCGTGCCCGTCCCCTGCTTGTAGCTGGCCGGGATCTGCCCGACACTCTTCGACTCGCTCTGGTTAGGACTCTTGAACGCGACCACGTTCGCCGACGCCGTTGACAGATTGATCGCGGGTCCCACGACGACCCGAGAGGCGGTAAGCGTCGTACTGTCGACCGTGCCGAGCACGAGCACGGTCGAGCCCTTGGTCACGGCGCTCGCCGCCGCCTTGCTCGTGCCCTTCTCAAAGACTGTCGATGAGGTTTGCTTGACGGTGACCTTCTCACCGGTCGGGGTCGACACCGTAAAGCTCGACGCGGACACGCTCGCGACTGTGCCGACCGTTCCGCCGGCAGCGTTCGTCGACCGGGCGTTGGACCCCCCGCCCGACCCGGTGGAACCGGTTGAGGCGCTGGCCTGCGTCGCAGTGGCTGACGCGGTTGTGGTAGCGGCCGAGCTCGAACCACCACCACACGCCGCAAGCCCAACCGCTAACGCCGGAACGAACAGCGTGACCCCGACGCCCAGGATGCGCTTGCGCAACGGTCCTCGCCGCAGCTTCGCGCGGCCGCGCTGGTGCTGAGATACCGCACGCGACTCATCGCGGCGGCTTGTGTCATTGGGACTCTTCATATCTGCTGCGCTCCAATCGGTCAGCCGGACAATCTGACGCGTGAGTCGCTCCACGCGACCGGTCGCTCTCAGATCTCATCCCGCACCTTCCTGCAGGCTGGCGGGTAGCTGCACACCAACTGCGCATCGCCTATGCGCCGCTGAGACCTCCGGATGGCCGGCGTCTCGAGGACTGACGCGGGAGCAAGGCAGCGCCACCGACAAGCCGAAACGACCGGCGCAATCACAGAGCGATAATCCCGTAGCTCCCAAGCCCAGGCTCAGCGCTACCGCGACAAGCCAAAAGCCGGAGCTCCGGTGTCCTGCTCGCGAAGTTGGTGGGAAATCGGTGTGTGCCATTACGTTATCGAGGTTCTGATCGGCCGACAGGTGCGTACATTGGGGCTCGCTGGAGAACTCGCTCCCGAGTTCCGGAGCGGCGGCGTACGGGAGCCCTACCGGCGTCTGCCATCGGCTTTGGATTCGCCGGACACGCGGTCGAAATCGCCGGTCAAACTCGCCGCTCCGGCGATCGACGGTGCCGACGATCGAGTCGAGGACGATCGTCTGGAGACCGAGGTCGCGTTCCGAGACCCTTCCCAGGGCTGCCACCACGTCAGCGAACGGCAGCAGCGCCGATGCGTCCTCACGTCTTGGCGTCAGGCGCGAAGCGACGCGCGCCAGGGACGCGCGACGACGCTCGCGGGCAAATGCTGCGGCGGCGTCGGACTCTGGAAATCCATTGAGCACGTGAGCCACCTTCTCACTGGCCCTCGTCTGCGTACATAAGGCCCGGCCGGAGAACCGGCTCCCGTGCTCTGGAGAAGTGAGGTAGGGAAAGCCCTACCCCGGTGGGTCTCTGGGTTCGTCCGTCGCGGGATCATTTAGCCGGGGGCGAGCACCGGTAGCAGCGCGCACACGCGCGTGCCACTGCCCGGCGGGCTCTCGACCACGAGGCGGCCGCCCACCGCCGCCACCCGATCCTCCAGACCACCCAAGCCGGTGCCGTGACCGCTTCGGGCGCCTCCGACACCGTCGTCGCGAACCTCCACGCGCAGCTGCCCGCGCTCGACCCGAGCCGTGACCTGGGCGCCTCCTGCCCGAGCATGCTTGACCACGTTGGTCAACGCCTCGCCGACCAAGAAATACGCGGTTGCCTCGACCCCAGTCGGCAAGCGCTCCCCCGGTACATCCACGCTCACCGGCAGTGAGACCCGGGACACAAGCGCCTCGACGCCCGCGCGGAGCCCGCCACGGGTCAACGCCGCGGGCAGGATCCCATGCGCCAGTTCCTGGAGCTCGGCCCTTGCCTGCTCTGAGTGCTGCAGCGCTTCCGCCACCAGCTCGCCCGCGTTCGCCTCCCCGTTTGACAGCGCCCGGAGCGCGAGCTTCTGCACGATCACCGCGTGCACCAGCCGCTGCTGCGCGCCGTCATGCAGATCGCGCTCTATGCGCCGCCGGCTCTCATCAACGGCGGCCACGATCCGGGCGCGGGAGGCCACCAGGGCGGCTCGGCTCTGGACGTTCCCCACGGCTGTCGCCACCAGATCGGTGAAAGACGCGAGGCGGTCCTCTGCGTCCGCCGGCAGCGGCGCCTCCCGAGTCGAGCCAGCGGCGATCACGCCCCACAGACGGCCCTCTACCATGATCGGCGTCGCGACCGATGAGCGTATGCCCGCCTCGCGGACGCCAACACCGAGCGGACCGGACGAGCCCTCGGCATACCGATCCATCCGGGCCGAACGGCCGGTCTCGAACACGACCGTGCCGAGGTTGTTTCCCCCGAGCCTCTGTCGACTTCCAGCGGGAAAAGGCTCCCCCGCGGCGCCCAAGGTTGCGACGAAGGTCAACGTGCCGTCTGGCTCGTAACGGGCCAGGCTCGCCAGGTCGACCCCGAGCAGCTGCCCAACCTCAGTCACTACCGCCGCGAACACTTCCTCTGGCGAAACCCCGCGCGCGACCAGCGTCGCGACCCGCCGCAGCGCCGCCTGCTCCTCCGCGAGCCGGGCGAGCGCCGCGCGACTCTCCGCGTTCGCAATCGACGTCGCCACCAGCTCCGTGAACGACGCCAGGCGCGCTTCCGTGTCCGCCGGCAGTGGCTGCTCACGCGTCGAGTCGGCCGGCATCACGCCCCACAGGCGCCCGTCGACCACGATTGGCGTCGCGACCCCTGAGCGGACCCCGGTCTCGCGGGAGGCGACACCGATTGGGCCGGACGCATCGGCGTAGCTGTCCATCCGGGCCGAACGGCCGGTGTGCGCGACGATCGTGCTGAGGTTCTTCCCCCCAAGCGGCCAACGGGTGCCAACCGAAAAATGGTCGACCGCCTTGCCCCAGACGCCGACGACGGTGACCGTACCATCGGACTCGTAGCGGCCTACGTCCGCAAAATCGACGGGAAGCAGTCGTGCGACCTCCTCGCTCACCGCCGCGAACACATCGTCGGGTGTCGCCCCGCTCGCCACAAGCGTCGCGACCCGCCGCAACGCCGCCTGCTCCTCGGCCAGCTGGGCGAGCCCAGTGAGGCTCTCGGCATTCGCGACCGCGGTGGCCACCAGCTCCGTGAAAGACTCGAGCCGCACCTCCATATCAGGCGGGAGCGGGCGGTGCGCGGCGGTCGAACTGACCGTCATCACCCCCCACAGATGCCCCTCGACAACGATCGGCGTCCCGACCGCTGAGTGAAACCCGCTTCTGCGGCCGGCGACACCGATCGGACCGGAGGCATGCGCAAAGTCGTCGACCCGCGACCGACGACCGGTCTCGCGCACGATCGTCACGAGGTTCTCTCCCTCGAGCTTCGACCGGCTGCCGACCGGGAAGCGGACGGCTGAGGCGCCCCAGGCGGCGACGCAGGTGACCGTGCCGTCAGTCTCGTACCGCCCCATGATCGCGACGTCGACCGGCAGCAGCCGCCCGACCTCGTCCGTCACCGCCGCGAAGACCCTCTCCGGCGCCACCCCAGCTGCCACCAGAGACGCGACCCGGCGCAGCGCCGCCTGCTCATCGGCCAGCGGACCTAGGTCGTCATCGCTCGGCATCGAACGCCAAGCGTACGCGTGCGAGGCCCGGCGAGTACTGACCGCGCTAGGTCGTTACATCGCGGCGAGTGAAGATCACCCAGGCGGCGATCAGCGGTGGCAGTGCGAAAACGACGGAGACCCAGAGCGAGCGGAGGATCGCACCACCCGTCACAGGCGTCTGGAAGAGGTCGTGCCAGGCGGTCAGCTGGTTGGTCAGGAGGTAGGGGTGCACGGCCTTGATCGCCGAGATCACGGCGAGCCCCTGCAGCGACATCGCGTACAGGAGCGTTCCGCCGACCGCGGCCACGCTCTGTCGCGTGGCAACGGAGAGGAACAGGCCGAAGCTCGCCAGCGCGAAGACCGGCAGCAGGTAGACGACGACCGAGGCAGCGCCGAGCAGCAGCGCGTCAAGAGCGGTGAGCTGGTGCCCTGAGATGTTGATCACGGGGTTAAACCCCCAGGCGATGACACCGGCCACCGTCGCGACCATGAAGAACACGGCCATCGCAATGGCTAGATACGTGTACAACGCGAGCGCCTTGGCCGCGAGCAGCTGGCCTCGGCGGACGGAGCGGATCAGGATCGTCTTGAGTGTGCCCCCGAGGTCCTCGGCGGCGACGATGTCACCCGCGACCAGCGACGCGATGATCGCGGGGCCGATGACCACGATGAGCTTGAACACGACCAGCGAGAACGCAACGCCAGTGTGCCCGAAATTGTCGGCCAGTGGGGCGTGCGGGTAGCCCTGGGCGATCGCCAGCATCAGGTACACGATCGGTCCCACGGCGGCGATCGCGATGCCTAGGTAAGTGCGGTTCTGGGCGGCCAGCTTGCGAAGCTCCCATCGGTACGCGACGAGCGTGGCGGTCATCAGGCGATCGCCTCCTCGGGATGCATCGAGGTCTCGGTCAGCTCGAAGAAGACTCGCTCGAGTGTCACCTGTTCCGGCGTGAGCGCCTCAATCGCAATTTCGGCCCCCGCGAGCGCACCGGCAAGCTCGACCAGGGCGCGCTCCCCGTCGACGGCGAAGCCGATCCGATCCCCCTCGACTTCGATCCCCGACAGTCCGGCAACATCCCGGCAGATCTCGGCCGCCCGCTCGAGCTGCGAGGTCTCGAGCCAGTACCGCCGTCCGGCCCTCGCGAGCAGCTCATCGAGCGGTCCCTCGTACGCGATCCTGCCAGCCGAGATGATCGCGACCCGCGTGCATATCTCCTGCACCTCTGCCAGCAGGTGGCTGGAGAGAAAGACGGTGACGCCTTCCTCGCGCAGCGTCAACAGGAGCTGGCGCAAGAACCGCATGCCGGCCGGGTCGACGCCGTTGGCGGGTTCGTCCAGCAGCATCAGCTTCGGGTTGCGCACCAGGCAAGCCGCGATGCCGAGCCGTTGGCGCATACCCTGCGAGTACTCGCTCACGCGATCCTTGGCGCGGTCTCGGAGCTCCACGGTCTCGAGCACCTCCTCGACTCGCCGTCGGCCTGGGCGGCCCAAGTCGAGATCCGATAGCAGCTCCAAGTTCGCTCGGCCACTCAGATACGGATAGAGGCGGGGCTCCTCGATGATCCCGGAGACGCCATGAAGCGCTGCGATCGCGTCGTCCGCCGGATCGCGCCCGAACAGCCGGATCGCGCCCGCGTCGCGTCGCACCAGGCCCAGCAGCATCCGCATCGTGGTCGTCTTCCCCGCCCCGTTCGGTCCCAGGAACCCGTAGGTCTCACCGGGTCCGACCATCAGGTCAATGCCGTCGACGACGGGAGTCTCTCGGTAACGCTTGGTCAGGGCGCGCGTCTCGACCGGCCAGCCGCTCCAATCTACGTTGCTCTCGGGTCGCGCACGCAAATTCATTCTCTCCACGTTAGCTCGCGGCCGACCGTTTCCCAATGTGCATTTTCTTAAGCGGCCTTCGTGTGCTGTCCGGTCGCTCCGCATGCCTTGAGTCTCCGCCGGGTTGTGGCTCGCTTGACATTTGCTTCTCCGTTCCGAAGGGAGTGAGTGACCCGCTCGCGTACTGGCCGGTCGACTGAACCGTGGTCAGCGTTGCACCCGTCCGCGTCGGCGTACATACGGATCTGCCGGAGACGGCATGCACGACTTCCGGATGGGCTCGGTAGGGAAATCCCTACTCGGGTCTGGTAGGCAGGGAACGTGTGGGGCGTGAGCTGGCGCAAGCGATCGCGAGCACGCTCATGACTCGGGCGGGTCAGCGGCTGACGGCAGCCGAGGTCGCCAGCACGCGGCCGGTGCTGTCAAGCGCCCGGACTGCGAGGTAGCGCTGTGACATAGCGGTCGCGATGGTGGTCTCAAACCCCGTCGGTGGGGCTGGCGAGCCCTGTGGCGTGAGGTCCTTCGGGGCTGGCCCTGCGATGAGCTGCCAGTCGGCGACGTTGGTGGCGCCGTTCCAGCTGGCGTAGATTGCGAGGCGCCCGGCTGGGGCTGTGCTTACGGATATCGACGGGCGGCTGGTGGGCTCCGCCGTCCACGGGTGGCGGAAGGCGCGATATGACGTCACCGGGGCTGAGAAGCACCCGCTGAAGATCTGCTGTCCGCTCGGGGTGTATTCGGAGAAGTAAGGCTCGGCGCCCCACCCGACGAACGCGTTGCCGTCGGCCAGCGTCTGGTAGTCGCCCTGGCTGCTGGCGAGCAGCGACGGCGTGTGCGTGTAGCTGCGGTCAAGCGACACGCTCATGGTGTCTGTGTCGAGCGTGAGTTGGATCCCCCGGGATTGGCGCTCCTCCTTGGGGGTGGCGGCATCGTCGAACAGGGTCACCGTCCCGTTGGGTTGCATACGGGCGTCGTGCTGCCATTCGAACCGGGTTCCGGAACCCATCTTGAAGCTTGACTCCTTGCCGCCGAGCGTCCATACGACCTTGCCGGTGTTGCGGCTGATCTCGTACACAGCCCAGGTGTTGCGCGCGGAGACGAGCAGGTTCCCGTTATCGAGTTGCTGGATCGAGTTTATGTGGAAGTAGTCGTACGCGGTGGCGGCGGTCGGCTTGCCGGTTTCCGACGCGCTCAGCGGCACGTGACCGAGCGCGTGCCATTCCCACAGCACACGGCCTGTCTTGATGTCGATCTCTTGCACGATCGAGTCCAAGACGGTTCCGTTTCGGGGTCCCCCGACCGAGGACAGGTCGGCCTGCGCAGGCTGGTAGGCGGTGATCAGAGCGGTGCCCTCGGGCGTGATCTGGAACTCGTGCAAGTCGGCCTGGTAGCCCTCGCCTGCGTGCACGGTCGCGACCGTCTGGTACGAACTGTTCAGAATCAGGTCGTCGCCGAGCCCGTACCCGGAGGCGACCTGTCCTTGCCACCAGGTTAGAACCGGCTGGCCTCGGTAGCTCTGCTCGTTGACGTCCTCTGCCAATGCGCCCGTCGGGAGAGGGTCAAACCAAACTAGGCGACCCTCCCTGTCGAGAATCATCGGACCGTCCTCGGCTCCGCCCGACGCGTCCACAAAAATGTCACCCGAGCCGATGTCGGCGGCCGGGCTGGACACGGACACGACCGGCGGGCGCACGGAGCTCGAGTGAAAGCTCTGCGTGGCCGGTGGCTTGGCAGCGCTCCTGCCTTTTGCCGGAGCGCTGGCGACCGGCTGGCCGGAGCTCGCCGGAGGCGTGGCGACCGTGAACTTGAAGCTGAGGTGCGTCGAGTTTGGCGCGCCTAAGGCGGTGCCTGCCGCGGGCGAACTGAGCGTGGCGCTGACCAACACCTGCTCGCCTGCGGTGAATCGACGGTCGGGGGCGAACGCGCTTCCGCGGCGGTCGGGCAACGCGCTCAGCCGGCCGGCGTGCACCCCGCTGCGCGATCCGCGGACGATCACCGTCCTCAGCTGCGGCGGGATGAGCGCGGGGAAGCTGATCTGCGACTTCGGGGAAGCGTCCTCGGTGCCGGGAAACGGCAACACGTCAAGGCCCCTGGGCGAGGCCAGCGGGCCGTGCGTCGCCCCGCCCCCGGCTCCCAGGGCCACGATCAAGCCGCCGACCAGCGCCGAGACCAGAACGGCACCGAGCACCACCGCCCTGCCGAGGCGCCGCCTTGGGCCTGACGGGTCCGGCCGCGGGAGTTCATCCGTTTGGGGAGGGTCCAACACGGCTATGGGGATCACCTCGATCGCGTCGTTGCCAAGGTCGGGTTGGGCTACGTGATCAGGCTCTCAATGGCTGTCCGTTGCGTATATGCGGTTCGGCCGGAGGGCTTGTCTCTGGGTTCCGGAGGGGTTGGGTAGGGGCAGCCCTACTGGCGGGCGGGTTTCCGGGTTTCCCTACCTCGTGGTGGTGTCGGGGCGGCGATGATTAGTCCCGTGACTGGATCGGTTTTGGTGGTTGACGACGACCCGGAGTTCCGCCGGCTCGCAGGTCGGTTACTCGCCGCTAACGGTCTGACCGTGGTTGGTGAGGCCGGCAGCGTCGCGGCTGCGCGGGCCGCGGTCGCCCGGTTGGAGCACTCGGCGATCCTGCTCGACGTTGAGCTACCCGACGGGGACGGCGTCACGCTCGCGCGCGAGCTATCGGCGCTGCCCTGGCGCCCGCGGATCGTGCTCACCTCGATCGACGGGGAGATCACCACCTGCGAGGAGGCCCAGCGAGCCGGCGCGAGCGCGTTCCTCAATAAGGCCGACCTCCCGGGCGCTCCCCTGGCCCGGCTGCTCGGCCAGCCTTGACCGCCAAGCCCGGCTCTCGCGCGCCTAGGGGGTCGGCTACCTCCTCAAAGAACGCGTCGGCGACCTCGAGAGCTGCATCGACGCCGTCACCCGCGTCGCCGGCGGCGGCAGCGCGCTGCCCCCCGAGGTCGGACGGATGCTCGGCCGCCGCCAATGCAACAGCCCTCCTTGACCGCCTCAGGCCCCCGCGAACGCGACGTCCTCGCTGTCCTCACCTCCTCCGCAACACACCCGACAACTAACGACCAGTCGGCACAGGCAGCAGCGCGCACACCCGCGTGCCCCCGCTCGGCGGACTCTCCAGCACCAGCCGCCCATCCAGGGCGGACACCCGATCTTCCAGACCGCCCAAGCCTGTGAGGTGACCGCCTCGGGCGCCTCCGACACCGTCGTCGCGAACCTCTACGCGCAGCTCCCCGTACTCGACCCGGGCCGTCACCCGGGCGCCAGCTGCCCGAGCGTGCTTGACCACATTCGTCAGCGCCTCGCTGATCACGAAATAAGCCGTTGCTTCGATCCCAGCCGGCAGGCGCTCACCCGGCACATCCACGCTCACGGGCAGCGGGACCCGGGACACAAGTGCCTCGACTCCCGCGCGCAGCCCGCCTCTGATGAGCGCCGCGGGCAGAATCCCATGCGCCAGCTCCCGCAGCTCGGCGTTTGCCTGCTCGGTGTACCGCAGCGCTTCGGCCACCAGCTCGCCCGCGTTCGCCTCCCCGTTTGACAGCGCTTGGAGCGCGAGCTTCTGCACGATCACCGCGTGCACCAGACGCTGCTGCGCGCCGTCATGCAGATCACGCTCGATGCGCCGCCGGCTCTCATCCGCGGCTGCGACGATCCGCGCTCGCGAAGCGGCGAGGGCGGCGCGGCTCTCGGCGTTCGCGACCGCCGTCGCCACCAGCTCCGTGAACGATCCGAGGCGCCCCTCAATGCCCGGCGGCAGCGACTGCCTCGCGGTCGAACCAGCGACCACGACGCCCCACACCTTGCGCTCGACGATGATCGGCGTTCCGGCCGATGAGCGCATGCCCAGCTCACGACCGGTGAGACCGAGCACGCCGTGCGCGTCGCCATAGTAGTCGAGCCGGCCAGGACGCCCGGTCTCGAACACGATCGTGGCGACGTTCTTTCCCCCGAGGCTCCATGCGCGGCCAACGGGAAAGTGCTCGGCCGTGCTGCCCGAGGCGGCGAGGACGGTGACGACTGCGTCGGGTTCATAGCGCCCCATATGAGCGAAATCGACCGGGAGCAGCCGCACGACCTCGTCGGTGACCGCCGCGAACACCTCCTCGGGCGGCACGCCGCGGGCGACCAACGTCGCGATCCGTCGCAACGCCGCCTGCTCCTCCGCGAGCCGGGCCAGCGCGACGCGGCTCTCCGCGTTCGCGATCGCCGTCGCCACTAGCTCGGTGAACGACGCAAGACGTGCCTCCGTATCCGCTGGGAGCGGCTCCACTGCGTTCGAGGCGGCGCTCATGACGCCCCACAGTCGGCCCTCCACTTTGATCGGGCTTCCGACGGCCGACCGGTAGCCGGCATCCCGCGCATTGATGCCGATCGGCCCCGAGGCATCCGTGAAGTCATCGAGGCGGGCCGGTCGACCCGTTCTGAGAACGATTCCGGTGACGTGGTTCCCCCTGCAGTCCCAACGATCGCCGATCGGGAAGGCATGTCCACCGCCGGTGCTCCAAGCTGCGACGGTGCTGCATGTGCCGTCGGGCTCGTATCGGCCCATGGCCGCGCTCGTGACCGGAAACAGTCTTGCCACCTCCTCGTTGACGGCCCTGAACACGTCCTCGGGTCGTGCTCCTCGCGCCACGAGCGTGGCTACGCGCCGGAGCGCCGCCTGCTCGTCCGCGAGCCGGGCCAGAGCGACGCGATTGTCCGCGTTCGCGATGGCCGTCGCCACCAGCTCCGTGAAGGACGCGAGGCGCGCCTCGGTATGCGCGGGCAGCGGCTGCTCGGTGCGTGAGCCCGCGAACGCGATTCCCCATAGGCGGCCCGCCACCGTGATCGGGGTCGCGACGGCTGAGCGGATCCCGGTATCCCGGGCGGCGACGCCGAATGGGCCGCTAACTGCGGCGTAGTCGTCGATTCGGGCAGAACGACCCGTCTTGAAGACGATCGTCGCGAGGTTCCTTCCTTCGAGCGTGTGCCGCCTGCCAACCGGAACGTCGCCGCTCGCCATGCCCCAGCTACCGACGACCGTGAGCGCACCGTCGGGTTCGTAGCGCCCCACGAGCGTGTACTCGACCCGGAGCAGATGCCCAACCTCCTCGGTCACCGCCGCGAACAACCGCTCCTCGGGTGTACCGCGCGCCACCAGTGTCGCGACCCGTCGCAGCGCCGCCTGCTCCGCGGCCAGCCCACTCAGGTCCGCACCGCTCAATAGCGCCCTCCCGACGTCGGGCGCACCGGCAGCGACGGGACGCGCGTGCGCATCGACGCCAAGCGTATCCCGCCTGAGCACGATTGTCGCCCAGGGCCTGGGCCCGGGCTCCTCGGGCATCTGGGCGCGCTGGGCGGTCTGGATGATTAGAAGCGACACCGGGCCCGGTGTGGCCAATTAGAGGTTCAGCTCGCCGGCATCAGTGATGCGGAGCTTCGACCGTGCCCGCGCCGCGAAGCCGACCTGCTGTAGGCGGACTCGCCGTGCCGCGAGCGCCGATGCTCCGATGCTGAGTCGGTCGCCTGGTCCTGCTTCTCCGAGTTCTTGCCCGTCGATCTCGATCGACGGTCGAGAGCTTGAGGCGAGGAGGTCGATCTCCACTGATTCACCGGCTGAGACGACGAGGGGTCGGTTGAACGTTGCGTGTGGCGCCAGGGGTGTGAGGACGGTGGCGGCGAGGGCGGGCGAGACAATCGGTCCGCCGGCCGCGAAGCTGTATGCGGTCGAGCCGGCTGCGGTTGCGACGATCAGGCCGTCGCCGGAGTAGCGCGCGAGCAGCTCACCTTCGATGCCAACGGCGATCGCGACCGGTCGCGCACCCGCGGTACGCCGGAGCACTACGTCGTTGAAACCGAGGGCTGGTTCTCGAGCTGCGCTGCGGAGCTCGAGCGCCCGCCACGGTTCCATTGTGTAGCGTCCGCGGGTAAGGGCTTCGAGGGCCGCGTCGAGCTGCGAGGTATCCACGTCGGCGAGATAGCCAAGGTGTCCGAGGTTGATCGCGAGAACTGGAACGTCATGGGGAGCGGCGAGGTGCAGGGCCCGGAGAGCAGTCCCGTCCCCGCCCACGGCAAACAGCACGTCCACTCGATCCGGTAGCTGGTCGAGCGCTACGGGCGCGATGCCAGGCGGAAGGCGATGGAGCTCGCTGCCGGCGGCTATGACGTCGATGTGGTAGCGGGCCGCCCAGCGGCTGATCGCCGTAAGGGTCGAGACCGGGTCGCGCGTCGGGTGAAGGAGCATTCCCACCCGCCGTAGCGCGAGGCTCGCGCCGCGCGCTGGGCGCGCCGACCGAGAGCCCCGGGGGGCTCCCGGTGCTGCGTGACCGGTGTCGCGGAGATCGACGAGCAACTCAGCTCAGCTCCTCCAACCGGCTTGCCTGCTCGTCGGACAGTTCGAGCCCGGCGGCGGCGACGTTCTCCTCGAGGTGCTCCAGCGAGCTCGTGCCCGGGATCGGGAGCATCACCGGCGAGCGTCGAAGCAGCCACGCCAGCGCGAGCTGCGTCGGGGTGGCACCGAGCTCCGTCGCCAGCGAGCCGAGGGGGCCGTTGGGGTTGGCGAGCGCGCGGTTGGCGATCGGGAACCACGGGATGAACCCGATCCCCTCGCGCTCGCAGTACTCGAGCACCGGCTCCGCGGAGCGGTTGACCAGGTTGTAGAGGTTCTGTACCGACACGATCGGGGCGATCTGTCGGGCAGCTCGGATTTGCTCGACCCCTACCTCGGACAGGCCGATGTGACGGATCTTGCCCGCGGCTTGCATGTCCGCCAGCGCCCCAAGCTGGTCTTCGAGCGGGACCTGGGAGTCGATGCGGTGCAGCTGGTAGAGATCGATGATCTCGACGTCGAGCCGGCGGAGGCTCATCTCCACGCACTGGCGCAGGTACTCGGGACGACCGACGGGATGCCACTCGCCGGGGCCCGTCCGAGTGAGACCGCCCTTGGTCGCGATCGTGATGCCCTCGTACGGGTGAAGCGCCTCGCGAAGCAGATCCTCGGCGACGAACGGCCCGTAGGAATCGGCGGTGTCGAACAGGTCGACGCCGAGTTCGACCGCGCGGCGCAGCACCGCGATTGCCGCGCCGCGATCGCGTGGCTCGCCCCACACGCCAGGGCCCGGCAGCTGCATCGTCCCGTACCCGAGTCGGTGCACGGTCTCGTCGCCGCCGATCAAAAAGGTGCCGGTGGGCGTGACTGAGGTTGCGGAGATGGTCATAGCTGTTCCTTTCGCTGGAGCGTTTGCGTTCTATCCGGGCACGAGAGCACTCGGCCGCGAGCCGGACGGGTTGAAGGGCATGCGGTGGCGATCACGACGAACGCGACCTGGTCATCGGCGCCCGCAAGCGCTGATGCGATTCGGACGTGCTCATCGCGCGCCGCCTTCAAGCTCGGCCGCGTCTTCGTCGGTGAGCTCCAAAGTCACTGCGGGCAGGATCGAGTCGACCTGGTCCGGACGGCGGAAGCCCACGATCGCGCCGTCGACCGCCGGGTGACGCAGCGCCCAGGCGACCGCGATCGCGCCCGGCGAGCTGTCGTGGCGCTCGGCGACCTTCTTCAGTCGCTCGACGAGGTCAAGGTTCCGCGACAACTGCGGCTCGTTGAAGCGCTGATCGTGTCCGCGCCAATCGTCGTCGGGGAGATTGGCGATCCGCTCGCGAGTCATTGCTCCAGTCAGCATCCCGGAGCCCATCGGCGAGTAGGCGATCACGCCGATCCTGTTGTGGACGGCGAACGGAAGGATCTCCGGCTCGACTCCTCGCTCGATCAGCGAGTACTGCGGCTGCAGCGTCTCGACGGGGGCGATCTGCTGAATTCGGCGAAGCTGCTCGACATCAAAGTTGGAAACGCCGATGTGGCGCACGAGGCCCTGGTCGCGAAGCTCGGCGAAAGCCGCCCAGCCCTCCTCGATGTCCTCATCAGGAATCGGCCAGTGAATCTGGTACACGTCGATCGCGTCCACTCCGAGTCGCCGCAAGCTCTCGTCGGCCTCACGCAGGATCGAATCTCGCTTGAGGCTGTGCACGACTTGGTGGTCCCGGCCTTCGAGCTGGGAGGCCTTGGTGAACACGTACGGGCGCTCGGCGAGGCCTTCCAGCGCGCGACCGACGACGTGCTCGGAGTGACCGAAACCGTAGACCGCCGCGGTGTCGATCCAGTTGATGCCCCGATCCAGCGCGTACCGGATCGCGGCGACCGACTCATCGTCATCCTGCGGCCCCCAGCCGTGTTCCCATCCGCCACCCCCGATCGCCCAGGCGCCGAGGCCGACGCGAGTTATCTCGAGGCCGGTCGCGCCCAGCCTGTTCGTTGCGAGCTGTGTAGCAGTCATTCGAACCTCTTCAGTTGCTGTGCAATGCCTTGACGGTCGCATCAGGCCCGGTTTGCGTACAGACGGGTCCGCCAGAGAAGTCGCCCGCGGGTTCCCGAGGAGCTGGGTAGGGGCAGCCCTACCTAGTAGCGGTGCGGCGAGCTAGGCTAGTGAGCCGCAGTCGATCTCGGTGACCGTGGCTCCGGCACGTTGGGCGATGGACCTGGCGATGCCGGCGCCGGTGGCCTGTCGCTTGCTGACGCTGGGAGCCGTGCGACGCGGGCCCGGGATGGCCGCGGATATCGCCAGGGGGCCGACGGACGCTGCCCGGAGACGACCCAGCGGAGCCGGGTCGGGGAGCCGCAAGCACCAAACCGGCCACGACGGCATCGGCGCCAGGACCGCCGCTCCAGGCGTGGAGGAGGTGAGACTCCCCGGCGACGTCCATTGAGCGTCCACTAACTGGGCGCCGCCGGCAGGTGGATCGCCCCGACCCGAGGACCTATTCCGGTCCGGTCGTCTTGTCGCCGGCAAGCGACCAGGACAGAGGCCGGTGGCCGGCAGGACGTTGGGATGTCCCGCCGGCCAACCGGGGGATGTTTCAGGCGACGCCGCCTGCGCCCGCGGGGACTCCAGCGGTGTCGCGCAGGGACCGTGCCGCCAGGGTGATCAGGCTGGCGACGGCAGGCGGCTGGGAGACGTAGATGGCATGGCTGCCGGACACTTCGGTGGTGGTCGCGCCGGCTCGCTCGGCCATCGTCCGCTGTAGCGGGGGCGGGATCATCCGGTCCTCGGTCGTGACCAGATACCAGCTCGGCTTGCTGCGCCACGCGGGATCGCTGACCATCCCACCGAGCGCCTCGACACCCCACGGGACCTGCGAGTCGGCCATGAACGCCGCGTCGCGCGCGGGGACATCGGCGGCGAACGCATCTGCGAACTTGTCGCGATCGAGGAACAGGAACCCGTCGACTGGCGGCAGGATCGGCGGCACCGGCCCGTCCGGGGGCAGATCGGCCAGCAGCGAGCTGACCGACTCACCCTGATCTGGCGCAAACGCGCAGATGTACACGAGGCCCGCGACCGAGTCGTGCGTGCCGGACTCGCTGATCACGGCCCCGCCGTAGGAGTGGCCGACGAGGATCGTCGGACCGTCCTGCTGGTCGAGCACCTGGCGGGTGGTCGCGACGTCGCCCTCGAGCGAGATGGTCTGGTCCTGCACGACGCTGACGTTGAAGCCGTCGGCCGTCAGCAGGTCGTAGACGCCCCGCCATCCGGATCCGTCCACGAAACCCCCGTGAACGAGAACGACATTGCGTGGTTCAGACATGCTTGGATCTCCGTCCTGTCGATGGTTGTGATTGGCGCACCATCGGCGACACTACGGCGGGCCTTCGCCGGTGTCTTTCGGGAGATCGACTGGGCCGCTTACGTCATTTGACTGGGCTCTAGGCCCTCATCGGCGGGGCGACTTCGCGTTCGGATCTGCGGGCCCGGGCTGGGTTATAGCGGCGAGCGCATCGCTGAGCGCGGCCCGGGACGTGATCCCGAGCTTGGGATAGACCTGGTAGAGGTGGGTTCCGACCGTTCTGTGCGAGAGGAAGAGACGCTCGCCGATCTGCTTGTTGGTCAGTCCCTGAGCGGCGAGCTGGGCGATCTCCAATTGCTGCGGAGTCAGCAATACGGCGCCGTCTGTCGGCGGCCTGCCCGTAGCGGCGCCGGCGGCACGCAGTTCGCTGGCTGCCGTCGAGCGGGTGGCCGAGGTGCTGCCTGACTGGGTCCGCTATGCCGCCCGGATGCGAGGCGTGCCCACCGCGCCCCTCGAGGAGGCGGTCGGAGCGGTCCAAGAGTTCCGCGGTGAGATGCTTGAGACGGTCAACGACCCCGAGGCGTGGGGGCCGGCGAAAACGTTCGCGGTCGCCGCCCAGAAGGCGGGGGTCGATCGCGGCGGATCCCGACGGGCTGAACGCATTCATCGAGCAATACAACGAGGGACTCGCGGCGTAGCTCGGGGGCGTTGACCACGCCGGGCCTTTGGCCGTGGTCGCCCTGTGGGTGAAGCTGACGGCGTGGACTTTCGGCTTGCCTCCGGAAGCGAGCGTTTCGCAGCATGAGCGCTTCGCGCCCGCAGCATGTCCCAGCTACGCGCTATCGCCGGCCACCTCGGACTCACCCGCGAGAGGTTCGGGCAGGTTGAGGCCAAGCTTGGACATGGCGCGCCTGACGCGGCGATCGAATGAGGCGACGGCAGCCGATTGGTGCCGGGCGGTTGCGAGCGCGAAGCCGTCTGCAAGGCTGATGTTGAGCGATCGGAAACGCGCAGCGTCGCGGGCGACCGCCGCCGTCGGGCTGATCGGTCGGACGCCCAGAGCCGCGAGGGCATCGATAGCGACGCTCAGTGTCTTCTCGTTCTCGGCGGGCCGGACCAGAGCCTCGGCATAGTTGATCATCGACACCAGGAGCTCAACCTCGTCGGCGATCATGTGCTTGATCGCAGTAGCCGCCTCCCGATAGTGGGCATCCCTGCGATCCAGCGCAGCGATCACGACGTCCGTGTCGAGCACGCAAGCGCTCAAGCGCGCTCGCCATCGCGTAGTCGTTGCAGGTAGTCGGGCTGGTAGAGGCCGTCAAAGATCCCCAGTGCCCGCTCGGGGTCGCGCATTGCGCGCCTGATCACGATCCGATCGGGCCCTTCAGCCTCGATCGCGACTTCGTCACCGGCCGCCAGCCCGGCATGATCGAGCGTCTCGACCGGCAAGGTGACCTGATGCTTGGAGGAAATTCGTGGCATGCCTTTACCTTATCGTAAAGGCAGGCTGCACTGGCCTCAGCTAGTTCAAGCCGATGAAGACGGGCCGGGAGACCAGATTCCCAAGGCGAACCAGGTCGATCAGGTAGATCGACGTTTGTGGCAGGCTCGATTCCACGTGCTCAACACCATGATCGAAACATGCATCGACAGAAGAAACGCATGCACGACGCGCTGAGGGTCGAGAGGCGGGCCGAAGGCAACGCGTGGAGGGAATGAAGCGCTTGGCGAGTTGGCCTGCGTTGGCTCGCGCTGGCCTGCGTTGACCCACCTGCGGCGGCGCGCCACCGCACCGTGAGGCCTGAGCCCCTCGGCATTCCTAGCGATCAGCGGGGCCTAACGGAGAGGGAGGGATTCGAACCCTCGTCGGACCGAAAGACCCGAACCGGTTTTCGAGACCGGCGCATTCAACCGCTCTGCCACCTCTCCGGTGGGGCGTAGACAAGTTAGACGAAAAGGGGGCGCTCACGGGCGCGGCGCGCCGGGGATGGTCTCCATAACCCCGGTGCCGGCGACCCGTGTCGCTGACCCCCGTCGCCGGACCGCTTAGCGGCGGGGCGCGAAGAACGCCCGCAGCAGATCGGCGCACTCCTCGGCGAGCAGCCCGCTCTCCACCTGCGGGCGGTGGTTGAGCCGCGGCTCGTCGAGTACGTTGAGCACGCTCCCGGCGGCGCCGGCCTTGGGGTCGCTGGCGCCGAACACGACGCGGGGCAGGCGCGCGAGCACGATCGCGCCGGCGCACATCGCGCACGGCTCGAGCGTGACGTACATCACCGAGTCGAGGACGCGCCAGCTGCCGAGCGCGCGGGCGGCCTCGCGCAAGGCGATCATCTCGGCGTGGGCGGTGGGGTCGGCGCGGACCTCGCGCTCGTTGTGGCCGGTGCCGATCACCTCGCCCCCGTGGACGATCACGGCGCCGATGGGGACGTCGTCGTGCTCGGGCGCTCGTGCGGCCTCGCGCAGCGCCAGGCGCATGAAGTACTCCTCGCGGGGGAAGAAATGGGTGCTCACGCTACGGGCGACGCTACCTTTCAGCAGGGAAACTTTTGCGGCTGCGCTGTTGTCTTAGCGCTTGGGGGCCGATTTTCCCCGTCCGGTCGCTGGGGCCGGCTTCCCCGTCCACTCATTGTTCTCGGCCAAACGCACCCGCTGCCTGATGCTCGCGATGCTCGTCTTCGCGCTGGCATTGGCTGCCGCCGCGAGCCGGGGGGCGGTGCCGGCACGGGCCGCCGACTACGTCCCGGGCGAGGTGGTCGTCGGGTACGCGCCCGCTCCCGAGGCGTCGGAGGCCTCCGCGGCCGCACACATCGCCCGGACGATGGGAGTCCGCGCGCTCCCGGCCACACCAAGCTCGGACGATCCCACCGAGCAGGTCGTCCGCGTGCCGCGCGGCGAGAGCGTCTGGCGGGTGATCGCGCGGCTGCGCCGCCAGCGTGGCGTCGCCTACGCCGTCCCCGACTACGTCGCCCACGCCGCAGGCTGGATCCCCAACGATCCCGGCATCAGCCATCACCCCCAGGGGTGGCGGCTGCTCCAGTGGAACTTCCTGCCCGGCGCCGGGATCGACGCGCCCGACGCATGGGGGCACATGTTCGCCGACCACCGCCCCGGCGGTCGCGGCGTGGTCATCGCGGTGCTCGACACCGGCGTCGCCTACCGGAACTGGGGCGGATTCCGTAAATCGCCCGACTTCGCCGGCACCCACTTCGTCGACCCCTACGACTTTGTCGCGAACGACGCGTTCCCGCTCGATCGCGAGGGGCATGGGACGTTCGTCGCGGGGATGATCGCCGAGGCGACCAACAATGGGCTCGGGCTGACCGGGCTGGCCTACGGCGCGAAGATCATGCCGGTGCGCGTGCTCGACGCCGACGGCAACGGCGACTCGGCGACGATCGCGCGCGGCATCCGCTACGCGGTCAAGCACGGTGCGCAGGTGATCAATCTGAGCCTCGTGTTCGACAACTCGGTCACCGCGTCGGAGGTCCCGGACATCATCAGCGCGGTCAATTTCGCCCACCGCCATGGGGTGGTCATAGTCGCCGCCGCCGGCAACGACAGCGCGCGGCGGCTCGACTATCCGGCCGCTGCGCCGTCGGTGATCTCGGTCGGGGCGACGACGATCGACCGGTGCCTCGCCGGGTATTCGAACGTCGGCGCGAAGCTCGACCTGGTGGCGCCCGGCGGTGGCGACGACGCGGCGCTGCCGGACGACCCCGATTGCCGTCCGCTCGCCAACCTTCCGCCGGTTCATCAGATGACGTTCAGCGACTTCGACTCGCTCGTCCCCGGCGCCAATCCGGACCGGTTCAGTTACCCCGGAAGCTACGGGACGTCGATGGCCTCGCCCGAGGTGGCGGCGACCGCCGCACTCGTGATCGCGAGCCGTGTCCTCGGCCCGCATCCTTCGCCGAATCAGATCCTGACCCACCTCGAGCAGACGGCGACGCCGCTCGGCGGCTCCCAGCCGAACGAGAACTACGGCTGGGGCCTGGTCAACGCCGGCGCCGCGACCGCGCCGCTCCCGACCACTGCGCCCGCCCGCCGCTAGGCGAGCACCGCAGCCGCCCGCTGCCACGCGATGGCCGCTAGGTCGTCCGGACGATCAGCACCGAGCACGGCGCGTGGTGCGAGACCTTGTTGGGCACCGACCCGAGCAGGAAGCGCTTGGCCCCGGTCATGCCCTTGTTGCCAACGACGATCAGGTCCGAGCCCTGCTCCTCGGCGACGTCGACGATCGCGTCGGCAGCGTCGCCCTGCCGCGCGAACGTCTCGACCTCGGTGAGACCCCCCGCGTGCGCCTCGGCCTGGGCGGCCTCGAGCAGCGCCATCACGGCGTCGTGGGGGTTGATCATCCACTGAAGATCAGCGGGCAGGTTCACCTGCTCGCCACGCAGCCGCTGATCGGACACGGGCTCGTAGGCGCTGACGATCTGCAGGCGGGCGCCGAGCCCCGCGGCCAGGTCGATCGCGCGCCCCACGGCGGTGTGGGCGGTCTCGGATCCGTCAGTACCGACGAGAATCGACTTGAACACGGCCGGGCCTAGGCGAGCTTGGTGATCGCGATCACCATGCCGGCGAGCACGAACACGAGGATCGCGACCTGCATCCAGATCCAATGACGTGGCACAGCCACTAAAGCTAGCGGCCTGGCTCTCTATCGTCCGTAAGAATGGCCCAGCAGCTCAACCCGACGCTGAAGGCCGTCAGCGACGCGGTCCTCGCCGTGGCCGCGAACCTGTCGGTGGACGAAGTGCTGCAGAAGCTTGTGGACGCGGCTCGCGAGCTCGCGGGCGCGCGGTACGCCGCGCTGGGTATCCCCGACGGGGAGGGAGGCTTCCGCCGCTTCCTGGTCGCCGGCATGGGCGACGAGCTGATCGCGTCGATGGGTCCGCTGCCTCGCACCCACGGAATGCTCGGCGCGATGCTCGAAGGACGCGAGCCGTACCGGACCGACGACATCCACGACGATCCCCGGTTTCGCGGTTGGTGGCCTCGCCGGCACCCGGACATGCGCTCGTTCCTGGGCGTCCCGATCGTCTCGCCCGGCGGGACGATCATCGGCGCGTTCTACCTGACCGAGAAAGACGGTGCGGCCACGTTCGACGCCGAGGATCAGGAGCTGATCGAGCTGCTCGCGGCGCACGCCTCGATCGCGATCACCAACGCCCGGCTGTACGAGCAGAGCCGTGAGCTGTCGATCCTGTCCGAGCGCAACCGCCTCGCGCTCGAGCTCCACGACGTGGTGAGCCAGAAGCTGTTCAGCGTGATGCTGACCGCCGAGGCCGCCGCGACGCAGATGGATCGCGACCCGGTCGCCGCGCGGGCGCAGATCGAGCGCCTGCGCGAGCTGGCCCGCGAGGCCCTCGACGAGCTCCGCGCGCTGATCCTTGGCCTGCGTCCCCCCGAGCTCGAACGCGACGGCCTCGAGGGGGCGCTCCGCAAGGAGGTCGAGATGATCGGCGCCGTACACGGCACGAACGTCGAGCTTCAGATCGAGCCCGGGTTCTCGATCGAAACCGGCGATCGTGAGGCTGCACTGCTCCGGATCGCGCACGAGGCGCTCCACAACGCCGTCCGTCACGCCCGCGCCGGGCACGTGACCGTCCGCGTCAGCGGCGCCGGCGGCGGCCTTGTCGTCGAGGTCACCGACGACGGGATCGGATTCGACCCCGACCGCCCCGATCTGCGCTCGATGCACCTCGGCCTGACCTCGATGGAGGAGCGCGCCCGCGAGCTCCGGGGGCGGCTCCGGATCCACTCGAAGCCCGGGACCGGAACCACCGTGCGGATCGAACTCGCCGCCGATGCCTGACGCGATCACGATCCTGGTCGTCGACGACCACGCGGTCGTGCGCGAGGGCCTGCGCACGTTCCTCGGGCTCCAGGACGGGTTCGAGATCGTGGGCGAGGCGGCGGACGGCGAGGAGGCCGTCGAGCAGGCCGAGCAACTCGACCCCGACGTGATCTTGATGGACCTCGTGATGCCCAACCGCGATGGAGTCAGCGCGATGCAGGTGCTCAAGGAGCGCGCTTCCCGGAGCCGAGTGATCGTGCTCACGAGCTTCCTCGAGGACGACCGGCTGCTGCCCGCGCTCGAGGCGGGGGCCGCCGGCTACCTGCTCAAGAACTCCCAGCCGGCCGAGCTCGCGCGGGCGGTGCGCGCCGCCCACGCGGGCGAGGCGATCATCGACCCGACGGTCGCCGCGCGGCTCGTGCACGCGCTGTCGGAACGGGGGCCGGTCGCCGCCCGCGATAGGACGATGCTCGATCACCTGACCGGGCGCGAGCACGACGTCCTCATGCTGATCGCGCGCGGGCGCTCGAACAAGCGGATCGCGCTCGAGCTGGGGATCTCCGAAAAGACCGTCAAGACCCACGTCGGCCATCTGCTCGCGAAGCTCGGTGTCACCGACCGGACGCAGGCGGCCGTGCTCGCGGTGCAAAACGGACTCGTCGAACCTGGGTCTTAGGACCAATTGCCCCTGGTAACCGGGACCGCCACCGTCCTACCGTGGCGGCTATGCCACTCGCCATCATCACCGGAAGTTCCCGAGGCCTCGGCCTCGCCCTGGCGCGCTCGCTCGCCGAGCGCCACTGGGCACTCGTGATCGACGCCCGCGGCGCCTCGGAGCTCGAGCGCGCAGCACGCGAGCTCGGACAGCTCACCGAGGTCGTGGCGCTCGCGGGCGACGTCGCCGACGACTGGCACCGGGGAGCGCTCGTCGACGCCGCCGGCGAGCGCGTCGACCTGCTCGTCAACAACGCCTCGATGCTCGGGCCGAGCCCCCAGCCGTCGCTCGGCCGGTACCCGCTCGACGTGCTCGAGCGCGTCTACCGGGTCAATCTCGTGGCCCCGATCGGGCTCGCCCAGCTAGTCCTGCCGCGCATGCCCGACGGCGGCGTGATCATCAACGTCAGCTCCGACGCCGCCGTCGAGCCGTACACCGGCTGGGGCGGGTACGGGTCCTCGAAGGCCGCGCTCGACCAGTCCTCGGCGATCCTTGCCGAGGAGCACCCGGCGCTCCGGATCTACTCGGTCGACCCCGGCGACATGCGCACCCAGATGCACCAGGACGCGTTCCCGGGCGAGGACATCTCCGACCGCCCGCCGCCCGAGGACAGCGTGCCCGGCCTGCTCGAGCTGATCGAGGGCGACCTTCCGAGCGGCCGCTACCGAGCGCGCGAGCTGCCCACGACCCGGCTCTCGGCGGTGCCGGCGTGACCGCGCTCGCGTTCGAGCTCAGGCCCGCGCTCGAGGCTCACGAGCCGCCCGAGGCTCGCGGCCTCGCCCGCGACGAGGTGCGGCTTCTGGTCGCCCGCCGCGGGGAGCGGTCGATCAGCCACCACTTGTTCTCCGAGCTGCCGGAGCTGCTCGAGCCCGGCGACGTGGTCGTGATCAACATCTCAGCGACGATTCCGGCGGCGCTGCCCGCGACCGCTTCGGACGGTACCGCGGTGCGCGTCCATTTCGCGACCCGTGCTCCACAACTCGACGACGACTGGCGCGTAGTCGAGATCCGCAGCGCTGACGGCACCACGCCACACCGTCTCGGAGCGGGCGAGCGGCTCGAGCTCCCCGGTGGCGCCGCGCTCGACCTCATCGCGCCGTACGCGTCCGGACAGCGACTGATGCTCGCGCGGTTCTGTTGCGCATTGCTGGTCGACGAGTACCTTGAACGCAACGGCGAGCCGATCCGCTACTCCCACGTGAGCGAGCCGTGGCCGCTCGAGGCCTATCAGAACGTGTACGCGGTCAGCCCGGGCAGCGCCGAGATGCCGAGCGCCGGCCGGCCGATCACCCGGGAGCTGATCTCCCGCCTGGTCGCGCGCGAGATCGCGGTGGCCCCGATCACGCTGCACTGCGGCGTGTCCTCCCCCGAGAGCCACGAGCCGCCGTTCCCCGAGTGGTACGAGGTGCCCGAGCGGACGGTGGAGCGGATCGCGGAGGCACGTCGCCGTGGCGGCCGGGTGATCGCGGTCGGCACGACGGTCGTCCGCGCGCTCGAGTCCGCCGGCGGTCCCGAGCGCTGCAGCTGCGCGCGCTCGGGATGGACCGGCCTGGTCGTCACCCCGGACTGCGGCGTGTCGATCGTCGACGGTCTCGTCACCGGCTGGCACGAGCCCGAGGCGTCGCACCTGATGATGCTCGAGGCGATCGCCGGTCCCGAGCTGCTCGCCCGCTCGTACGGCGCCGCGCTCGACGCCGGGTACCTATGGCACGAGTTCGGCGACTCGCACCTGATCCTTCCGTAAGCGGGGGAATTCGGCCCCGGGACGTCCGCGTCAAGTAACGCGACTCGGCCGAATTCCCTTAACGTAATCCGGCCGATCCGGGTTGGACTGAGGACCGCGGTCGAGCCGGATTACGCGGCGTGGGCGAGCACGGCCGGGAAGTCGATCGTGACGCCGTGCGGCACGACCAGCACCGGGCACGTGGCGTTCTCGATCTCGTTCTGCGCGTGAGCGCTGATCAGCACGCGTCCCGGCGCGGCTTCGAGGCGCGATCCGACGACGAGCAGGTCTATCTGGGGCTCGTCGCGCGTCAGCGTCGCGCCGAAGCTGTCGGCGAGCGCGCGGGCGGTGGCCAACGTGGCGTCATCCCCTGGGATCGTGAGTACGCCGATGCGGTGGATCCTCGGTGCCCACTCGTCGTGGTAGCCGGCCGGCGCGATCGCAACCGCGGTCGCCCCGCCCTCGAGCAGGGCCTGGGTCGACCGCTGGGGAGCCACATGCCCGGGCGCGGTCCGGTAGTCCGAGCCGAACACGACGATGTCGGCCTGCTCGCGCTCGGCCAGCCCGCGCAGTCCCTCCGCGGTCGACGGGCTGACGACGACGCGGGTATCGACGTGCAATCCCGAGAACCACTCGGCGCCCCGCTCGAGCAGCAGCTCGGCGCTGCTCTCCTCGCGCTCCTCCTGGGTGCAGTCGCCGTGCGTGCAGTGGCGCACGTACGCGAGCGTCAACTCGGCGCCGGCGTCGGCGAGGATGCGTCCGAGCATCAGCGCGTCGTGATCGCCGGGCGTGTCGTCGTATGAGATGAGCGCACGGGGTGACATGCGGGGTCCTCCAGTCCTCGGAAGAAGTCGTGGCCGTCCTGTTCGGCGCGAGGATCGCATCTACCAACTATCAGCGCTAATGAAGTTGATCATGCCATTGATAAGCTTTGCTAATGCTGCATGTGGGCCGCGTGAGGGTGCTGTCCGAGGTGGTCCGGAGGGGGTCGTTCTCGCGCGCCGCTGAGGCGTTGTCTTACACCCAGTCCGCGGTGTCGCAGGCGGTCGCTCGGCTCGAGGCGGAAACCGGCGCGACCCTGATTGTCCGGGACCGCGGAGGCGTCCGGCCGACCGCCGCGGGCGCAAGCCTGGTCGAGCACGCCGAGGCGATCTTCGCCCGGATCGAGGCGGCCGAGGCCGACCTGGCGGCGGTGCTGGGGGTGCGGGCCGGCCGCCTGCGGATGGCCTCGTTCCCGTCCGCCGGGGCCACGCTGATGCCGCTCGCGATCGCGATGTTCCGCGAGCGCCACCCCGACGTCGCGATCACGCTCGCCGAGGGCGAGCCCGAGGAGATCGCGCCCCGGCTGCGCGCCGGCGAGTTCGACCTGGCGCTGCTGTTCGAGTTCCCGGGCACGCGCGAGCGGCACGGCGCCCGGCTCCGGACGCATCTGCTGCTCGAGGATCCGATGCTGGTGGCGCTGCCCGCCGAGCACGCGCTCGCCGGCAAGCCGGCGCTCTCGCTGTCCGATCTACGCGACCAGGACTGGGTGCAGACCTCGGCCACGAGTCCGTGCGCGCGCCACGTCGTCCGCTCGTGCGTGGCCGCCGGGTTCGAACCCCAGGTCACGTTCGAGTCAGATGACTACGAGACGGTGCAGGGGTTGGTGGCGGCCGGCGTCGGGGTGGCGCTGATCCCGCAACTCGCGCTCACGCACGTGCACCCGGGCATCGTCGTGCGGGCGCTCGCGCCGCGGAGCCCGGCGCGACGGGTGGTGGCGGCGACGATCGTCGCGGCCGGCGTGGCCCCGGCCGCGCGCACGATGATCAAGATCCTGACCGACGTGGCCAAGCGGTACACCGAGGAGCCGGCCGCCGTGTAAGCGCGCCGGCGCCGATCAGCTCGCCTTCGTCCTCCCCGTGAGGCGCGTCGTCAGCCTGACGGCGTCGGTCACCCGCACGGTGAGCGTGACCCGCGTCGCTTGGTGACGTGCCAGCGCCGCGTTCAGGCTGCCGCTCGCGGCCAGGCGCGGCGAGGAAATCGTGACGCGCGCCTGCGGCGTCGCCGTCCGCAGCGTCACCACGAGCCCGCCATCCTTGAGGCTCGCCGTGAACCGCAGATGCTTGCCCCGCGGACCCGTGACGGACACCGTGGAGCGTGATTTCGTGAAATGCAGTCCGCGCGGTAGGACGATGCTGATCGACTTCAGCGCGGGTTCGTCACGCCCGGCCGTCACCGTGAAAGACAGCGTGGGCCGGGACGCGCCGACGCTCGAGAGCGACACGCGCGAAAGCGCAGGCGGGTTCTCGATCGTCCAGCGGAAGGTGGTCTGCGTGCTGGTGTCGGCGGCGTCGGTGGCGGTGACGGTCACGGTCGAGGTCCCGAGCCGGTTCGGCTTGCCGGTGACCTTGCCGGTCGACGCGTCGAGCGACAGGCCACTCGGCAATCCGGTCGCCTTGTAGGTCACTCCGTCGCCGCGCGTGGAGACGGCCTTGAGTTGCAGGCTCACGGCCTTCTTGACCGTGGAGTACTGCGTCCCCGGGTTCGGCATCGAGATCGCATCGGAGCACAGCGACTGGACGAGCGCGGCGCCGTTCGGCGACCCGAGGCCGGTGGCCATATCGTAGCCCCCGCCCGCGGGGTACAGCCCCCCGTTGACGCCGGTCATGTCGTTGTTGCCCGACGTGATGTCGTTGAAGTCGGTGCTGTAGGCGTTCGCCGCGGCGTCGTACAGAGCGGGATTGGCGAAGCCGATCGGGATCCCGCCGCACCGGCCCGAAGCGTCGGCCAGCGCGATCAATGCGGCCCACGCGGGCGCGGCAGCGCTCGTGCCGCCGACGACTTGCCATCCCGGGGTGGGCGGCGGGAACCCCGTGGCGTCACCGCTCCCGTTCCAGTAGATCACGTACCCCGTGCCGGGGTCGCCGTCCGCGGATACATCGGGGACCTCACGGCAATCGCCGGAGCCGGCACCGGGGCAGGTCGAGCCCGTGGAGTTGCCGTTGATCACGTGCAGGAACCCCGGCGCGCCCGACTGGTAGCTCGGCATCGGCCAGATGCTCGACACGCCGCCGCCGCTGGCGCCGACATCCGTGCCGTCGTTCCACACGGTCTCGCTCGCGCGGGCGCCGGCCGTCGCGTTCGTGGCCAGGCTTGTGCCGCCGACCCCGGTCACGAACGGCTGGCTCGCCGGGTCGTCGACCTGGAGCGTTGCCGGCGTCGGGAAGCAGTCCTCGGACCCGTCGTCGCCCGACGCCGAGACGACCGTCATGCCCTGCGCCGCCGCCTCCTTGAACAGGGTGTCCTCTGAGGCGGCCGACTGCTGGCCCTCGAGCTGCTCGCACTGCCCCCACGACGTGGTGACCACCTGCGCCTTGCTCCCGCTGATGATCGCGGCCATCGTGTCGTACGGGCCGCTGCCCGAGTTCGGGCCTTCGTAGACGGCGATGTTCGCCTGAGGCGCGAGCGACATCACGTTCTCGATGTCGAGCGCAGCCTCGCCCTGCCCGGGCCCGGTGCCGGCTCCGGTGTCGACCGAGACGGTCGCGATCTGGGGATCCAGCGGTTGTCCGTTCAGCGCGTAGCAGCGCGCGAAGTGCTGGATGTCGCTGGGGTCAAAGGGCTCGAGCTCAAGGATCGCGACCGTCTGGCCGGCGCCCTCGTCGGGCGTGGAATTGGGACCGCCTGCCTGGTAGAGGCCGGACAGCCCATAGGCCGCCGCAATCTGATCGGCGGTGAAGCCGCCCTGACTCTCCTGCCCCTCTGCCGAGCAAGTCGGCTGCGGGCCGCCGGTCACGACGTGGGGTCTTGCCGCGGCCGCGTGCGCGGTGGCGTCATGGGCCTGGATCAACAGCGGCTTGGCCACCGACACCGTGCTCAGCCCGAGCACGCCCTGCACGTCGGGGGCGATCGTCGAATCGAGCGACGGCGCCTGGCTATTGACGATTGCGCTCGAACCGTCTGCCAGCGCGACCCGCGAGAACGATGTCGCGAACGCCGCCGACAGCGATCCGGCGGACGCCGTGACCGGGATCGACAGCGAGTTGGCGCTGATCGCCCCAGGCACGAGCCCGTGGGACTCGAGCGAAGAATCGACCGCCTGCACGGCCTGCGGGGTTGCGCCGAAGCGCTGGGCGAACTCCGCCGGGGTGATGTAGTCGCGGTAGAGCGGGGAGCCGGGCGTCGAAACCTCGGTCGCGAACGCGGCCAGGCCGGCAGGGTCCTGCGATTGGAGCGTGACCGTGACGTGCAGCTGTGTGGTCGCGGGCACGGCGCTGACAATCCGCGCGCCGTCGGGCACCGCCGGCGCCGACCCGAGCCGCACGGGTCCGGCGGCCATCGCGGGCGAGGCGATCAACAGCGTTGCCCCGAGCGCGCACGCCCACGTGAGTGCCCCAGCTCTCAAGCGTCGTCCCATACCTCGGTCCGAGCCTAGCGACTCCCTGTAGGAATCGCGTTAGCCGGCGGACGGCGAGGCTGGTTGACTGTCGGGCGTGGACGAACGACGGAGACTCAGCTTCGGGAGCGTGGCCGAGCTGTATGACCATGCGCGGCCGTCCTACCCGATCCCGCTGGTCGACGATGTGGTCGAATACGCCGCGGCAGCCGGAGCCACGTCGGATCGCGCGGTCGAGGTCGGCGCCGGCACGGGCAAGGCCACCGCGCTGTTCGCAGCCCGCGGGCTGAGCGTGGTGGCGATCGAGCCGAGCGCGGAGATGGCGCAGATCGCCCGGCGCAACTTCGCGGGGTACGCCAACGTCACGATCGAGCAGACCGAGTTCGAGCGTTGGCGACCTTCTGGGCACGAGTACCGGCTGCTGTTCTCGGGCCAGGCGTGGCACTGGATCGCTCCGGACGTGCGCTACGTGGCGGCCCGCGCGGCGCTCGAGGACGGCGGCGCGCTGGCGGCTTTCTGGAACGTGCCCGACTGGTCGCTCTGCGACCTTCGGGAGTCACTGGCCTACGTCTACCGGCGCCACGGTCGTGCCGGCGATACGGACGACCCGCTGAATCCTGCGTCCCGTTCGGGGGAGGATGACTGGGCGACCGAGATCGCCGGCACATCCGGCTTCGGCGCCGCCGAGGTGCGCCGCTACTCGTGGCACTCCGAATACACGACCGCCGAGTATCTCGACCTGCTCGGCACTCACTCCGCATGTCTGATCCTCGAGCCGCCCGAGCGGGATGGGCTCCTGTCCGACATCGGCGCCACGCTTGACGTCCACGGTGGGAGTTTCCGGATGCACTACGTGACGCTGCTCTGCCTGGCCCGGGCGACATGACCGACGGGATCGTCCGCGGCGAGGACGGCGTGCGGCGGTGCTCCTGGGCGGACTCGGCGCCCGAGTACCGCGCCTACCACGACCGCGAGTGGGGCTTCCCGGTCGACGACGACGTCCGCCTGTTCGAGAAGCTGAGCCTCGAGGGGTTTCAGGCGGGGCTCTCGTGGCTGACGATCCTGCGCAAGCGCGAGAACTTCAGGCGGGCGTTCGCCGGGTTCGACTACAACACGGTCGCGCGCTTCGGCGAGCGCGACGTCGCGCGGCTGCTCGGCGACGCGTCGATCATCCGCCACCGCGGCAAGATCGAAGCGGTCATCAACAATGCCGGTCGCGCGGTCGAGTTGGTCGACTCCGAGGGCTCGCTGGCGGCGTACGTGTGGCGGTTCGAGCCGGCGCGCCGTGGCCGGGGGACCGTGAACCGGGGAGATATTCCGGCTCAGACCGATGAGTCGCTCGCGATGGCCAAGGACCTCAAGCGCCGCGGCTGGCGGTTCGTCGGGCCGACGACCGTATACGCGTTCATGCAGGCGATGGGTCTCGTGAATGACCACATGACCGGTTGCGCTGCGCGCGCGCAGGCGACTCGCGCGCGCAAGGAGTTTCGCGTTCCGCGGTCCTAGAGGAGGCGGACGATCGCGGTGATCCCGACGACCACGATCACCGCACGGAGCGCCACCGGCGGCAGGCGCCGACCCCAGCGGGCCCCGGCGATCCCGCCGATGATCGACCCGATCGCGATCAGCAGCGCCGGCAGCCAGGCGATGTGCGAGGAGAAGACGAAGATGATCCCCGCGACCAGGTTGACGAGCCCGGCGAGCACGACCTTGAGCGCGTTGACCCGCTGAAGATTCTCGGTCGGGAGCGACAGCCCGAGAATCGCGAGCAGCATGATCCCCTGCGCGGCACCGAAGTAACCGCCGTAGATGCCGGTGCCGAACACCGCGAGCATCCCCAGCGGCCCTGCCTCGTGCTTCTCACGCGATCGCCGGGATTCGAGCGCCCGCCCGATCCGCGGCTGCAGCACGATCAGCACGAGCGCGATCACGATGAACGCGGGCACGATGTCCTTGAACGCCGACGCCGGCAGGCTCAGCAGCAGCACCGCGCCAACGATCCCGCCGGCCGTGGACACGGTCGCGAACCGGAGCGCCCGCGCGCGCTGTCCCTCCAACTCACGCCGGTACCCGATCGCGCCCGCGACCGAGCCCGGAACGAGCCCGACCGTGTTCGAGACGTTCGCGGTGACCGGCGCGTAGCCGAACGCGAGCAGGATCGGGAACGTGATCAGCGTGCCGCTGCCGACCAGCGTGTTGATCCCCCCCGCGGCGATGCCCGCGGCGAAGATGGCCAGGGCGTGCAGCGGCGGCATCGGTTGTTAGTGCCCGGCTCGGTCCCGGTCGTTACGTCCGGTAGGCGCGCACGAGGTAGCCGCTGCGGCCGGGGCTCGCGATCTCGACCCGTTCGAACCCGCTCGCGCCGAACATCAGCTCGAGTTCGCGGCGGCTGTAGTTGAAGATCGGGCAGTTGCCGATCCACTCGTAGCGGACCTTGCGTACCGGCCCCTTGAGCAGCGACCAAGTCGGGAACGACCCGACCACGCATCCTCCCGGTGCACACAGCTCGAACATGCGGCGGGCGAATCGTTGTGGCTCGGGCAGGTAGTCGAACAGCCCGACCGCGAGGATCACCTCGAACGGGCCGTCGAGCGGCGCGGCCAGGAAGTCGTCGACGATGAGTTGCGTGTGGTCGGCGAAGCGTGCGAGCCGAGCGCGGGACATATCGATCATCGGCGCCGAGAAGTCGACGCCGACGTAATGCGACGCGCCCGCCGCGAGGACGAACTCGCCGATCCGGCCGGACCCGCACCCGACGTCGAGCACTCGTGGATTAGCGTATGCGGCGACGGTGTCGACCGCGAGCTTGCGCCGGCGGAACAGGCCGGGGCGCAGCGTGCGGACGAGCCAGCGCTCGTCCTCGTAGAGGTCGTCGAACTGCTGCGCCTTGTCTTCGAACCGGGTGCGGACGCGCTCAGGCGCTGCCGTCGAGTCGTGCATGGGCCTCACCATAGGGGATCAGCTCGAACTTCCGGGCTATCGCTTTGAGGACGCCCGGGGCCCGGCGCCGGGCGCCGTTGCGCTGGGCCTCGCGGAGCCTGGCGTGGGCTCGTTGCTTGGGGGTTGCGGTGTTGGGTAGGTCGGCGCGCAGCGGCTCTGGGTCGAACTCGTTCGGGTGCAGGTACAGGCCGGCGAGCGGACCGGCTTCGGTCAGGCCCTTGAGGATCGTCGGGGTCGGGAGGACCTGCCAGTACGACGCGCCGCCGACGGGGATCCGGATCCCGCCGAGGCGGTCGGTGTGCCAGACCGCGACGGGAAACTCCCACAGCCCGCCGAGGCGATGGGGAGCCGTCGTCGACCCTTGCGTCCGGTCACGCAGCGCCGGCGAGTCGTGCCGGCTCGCGTCGTAGGCGAACCCTTCCTGCGCCAGCACTCGGTAGGCCCAGCCCTCCGATGACTTCGTGATCGAGAACGCGGGCGCGCGGTAGCCGACCGGGGTGCGTCCGGTCAGCCCAGTGATCGTCGCGCGGGCGGCGCGCAGGTCGGTGGCGAAGTCCTCCGGGGTCTGCGTGTGCACGGGCAGATGGGCGTCGCCGTGGCACCCGATCTCGTGGCCGGCGGCGACGATCCGGTCGAGCAGCTCGGGGTGTGCGCGCGCCGCCATCCCCAGCACGAAGAACGTCGCGCGCGCGTGAAGCTCGTCGAGCAGGGTGAGGAGGGCGTCTGTCTGCCTGGTCAGCGCCGGCCCGGGCTCGTCCCAGTTCGACGCGCCGACGCGCCGGCGGACGAGCTGATGCCAGTCCTCGTAGTCGACGCTGAGCAGGAGGGTCGGTCTCGACGTCGGCATTCCGGTCACAACCGTATCTCGGCTCCGGGCGCCACCGCGACGGGACCCGGAGGGCTCGCCGGCAACGCGCCCCCCGCGGCTACCCGCCGGCTACCCGCCGGCTACCCGCCGGCGACGATCTGCCGCCCGATCACGCGCTGCCCCAACCGAACCGGGGCGAGCAGCCCGAGCCGCGAGGCCATCCGCATCGAGGCGGCGACATCCTCGACTCGACGAAGTTCGTCGGGGCGTCTAGCACCCCCGGCAGGCGGCCGCGAAGGTAGTTGGCGATCGTTCGCGTCGAGGTGTCACACCCTTGCCGGTGCTCGACGGGCACGCCCAGCACATACGCGGGGTTGACGACGACGACGTCGATGCCGTGCCGCTCGGCGGCCTCGAGCGCGGCGCGTTCGCCGGCGTGCCCGGAGTCCGGGTAGGTGAGCCCGAGCCAGTCCTCGGGGTAGCGCGTGGACTCCTCCGCCGGCCCATTGCCGTTGGCGGTCCCGATCGCGGAGATCGTCGAAGTCAGCACGACGCGGCGGACGCCCTCGGCCGCCGCGGCCTCGACCGCGACCCTCCGCGTTGAGCTCCCAGACGCTCTGCACCGGATTCGAGGCGACGTTGCCGGCGACGTGGAACAGCACGTCGATCCCGCGCAGCGCGCGCCGCATAGACTTGTAATCGAGCACGTCGCACTTGGCTCTGCGGTACTTCACGCCGCGCAGCGCCTTCAGTCGATCGCGCGGCGGTAGAAGCCGCGCAGGCCGATCGCCATCAGCACCATGAGCGAGCAGACGAGCACGACGATGCAGACCCACGGGGTGATGTGCGGGACCTCAGGAACGAGCGCGGCGCGCATCATCTCGCTCACATACGTCATCGGATTGCACGCGGTCACGATCTGGAACCACCGCAGGCGCGACAGCGACGGCCACGGGTACTGGCTGCAGCCGGTGAACAGCAGCGGCGTGAACACCAGCGAGAACACGATGTTGATCCGCTGCGGCACGACGAGCGTGCCCAGCACCAGGCCCAGGCCGGCGCCGAGCAGGGCGCCGAGCACCATCGCCAGCACCATCAGTGGCACTCCGCTCCACCGCCACGGAATCGATCCCAGCACGAGGATCCCGACCGGGATCATCACGAGCGTCGCGGTGAGCGCGCGGAGCGACGCGAACAGGACTTTCTCGGCCGCCACCAGCGCCGTCGACATGGGCGCCAGTAGCCGATCCTCGATCTCTTTGGTCCACCCGAACTCGATCACGAGCGGGAACGCCAGTGTCTGCATGCCGGTGATCACCGCGGTCAGAGCGAGCAGCCCGGGGAACAGCAGGTCGGAGTAGCCGTGCTGCGTGTACCCGAGCGACCCGAGCACCTTGCCGAACACGAACAGCAGGAACAGCGGCTGGAGGATCACCTGCGCGAGGAACACCGGCAGCTCCGACCAGGTCACGAGCAGGTCGCGGCGGAGCACCGCGGCGAACGCGCGCCGCTGCTTGACCGGCGGAGCAATGACCGCGGCCGCGGTCATCGCAACGTCCGCCCGGTCAGGTGGATGAACACGTCCTCGAGCGTCGGCTTCCCGAGCTCGACTCCGCTCAGGCTGAGTCCGCGGTCGGCGAGCAGCGTCGCGGTCGGCGCCACCAGCGCCGACGCCTCGCCGGACACGTACAGCCGCACGCGCCACTGCGGGTCATCGGGCTCCGGACCGTCCTCGCCCGGGAGTGGCTCGACCCGCTCCACCCCGGGCAGCGCCTCGAAGGCATCGATGACCGACTCGGGCGAGTGCCCGTTGTCGCCGGCGTGAACGCTCAGCTCGAGCGTCGAGCTCCCCGGCAGTCCGCGCATAAGCGCCTCGGGTGTATCGAGCGCGAGCAGCTTGCCGTGGTCCATGATCCCGACCCGGTCGGCCAGCAGCGCAGCCTCGTGCATGTCGTGGGTAGTCAAAAACAAAGTGACTCCGCGCTGGCGGAGCTCCCGCAGCCGGTCCCACACGAACAACCGCGCGGCCGGGTCGAGCCCGGTCGTCGGCTCGTCGAGGAACAGCACCTCCGGCTCGTGCATGAGCGCCCGGGCGATCATCACGCGCTGCGACTGCCCGCCCGAGAACAGGTCGGGCTTGACATTGCCCCGTTCGCGCAGCCCGAACTGCTCGAGCAGTTCGTCGGCCCTCGCGGAAGCCTCGGCCGCCGGCACGCCATGGTAGGCGGCGTGGAAGGTGAGGTTTCGGCGGATCGACAGCGAGCGATCCAGGTTGCTCCGCTGGGGCACGACCGCGAGCATGCTCCGGGCCCGGACGGGGTCCAAACCGACGTCGACGCCACCGACCATCGCTCGGCCGTCGGTGGGCTTCACGCGCGTGGTGAGCATCCCGACCGTGGTCGTCTTGCCGGCGCCATTGGGACCGAGCAGGCCGAACACTTCGCCGGACCCCACCGCGAACGTGATCCCGTCGACGGCGTTGACCGGCGACTTCGGATACCGCTTGACAAGCCCGGCGACTTCGACCGCGGGCGTGCGAGTTCGGTCGGTCGGGACGGCTCCCCTACTCACTGAAGCGCAGGTTAACGATGGCGGCCATAATGCCTGACGTGGTCCCGGAGGCGCACCTGAAACGGACCGAGCGCGGCCTCGAGCCCGCCGATGAGGGCTGGTTCGTCCTCAACGCGCGCGAGGCGAAATGGCTCGACGGAGAGTTCGGCGCCTACACGCGTTTCGAGGGAGAAGCGCGGTTCCCGAGCCTCGGCTTCAACATCGGCGTGTTGGCTCCCGGCCAGCCCTCCTGCATGTACCACGGCGAGGAGGACCCGGAGGACTTCCTGGTGCTCGCCGGCGAGTGCCTGCTGCTGATCGAGGGCGAGGAACGACCTCTCAAGCAGTGGGACTTCGTCCACTGTCCGCCGTGGACCGAGCACGTGTTCGTCGGCGCGGGCGATGGTCCGTGCGCGCTGCTGGCCGTCTCGACACGATCCGGGAAGGCCGTGATCTATCCCCGGGCCGACGTCGCGCTTCGCCACAACGCCGGCGTCGAGCGGGAGACGCGCGAGCCGAGCGAGGCGTACGCGGACGTGAAGCCCGACGTCGAGGTCGGCTACCGCGACGGCTGGCTCGAAGGTCGCTAGCCGGGCTCGAGCCCAGTGCCCGAGCGCCCGGACAAGGGATCCTCGCAACCGCGCGGAGCGCTGTCCTCGGCCTTGCGCGACGCGTTGCAGTTCGACCGCCGCGCGATCTCGATCCAGGCCGGCCTGCTCGCCGCGATCCCGGTCGCCGCCGTGCTCGCGATTGGCACCGTCGCGTGGAGCGCCGTGGCCGGCGTCACGATGGGCGCCGGCGCGATGCTCGTCGGGGTCGCGTGGCGGGTCGGGGGCGGCCGCCCACCGATTCCGGTGCTCGCGATCGATGCCTCGCTGATGTCGATCTCGACATTCGTGGGGTGCGTGACGGGATCCATGCCGTGGCTTCACTTCGTCGTGCTGTGTGCGTGGTCGCTCGCGGGCGGGCTGCTCGTGGCGCTCGGCAACCGTGGCGGGGCCGTCGGGACCCAGTCGATCATCGCGTTCGTCGTGTTCGGACGGTTCAGCCAGCCCGCCGGGTCCGCGGCAGGGCTCGCCTTGCTCGTGCTCATCGGAGGCTTCGCTCAGGTCCTGTTCCAGAGCCTCGCGCGCTGGCCGCCGCCACTCAGGTGGCAACGCCACGCGACCGCCGAGGCCTACCGGGCCCTGTCGCGCCTGGCTGGCGCCACGGCGGAAAGCTCGACGCTTCCGGCCGCCACCGCGCTCGATGCAGCGCAGGAAACGCTCTCGTCGCCGGTGCTGTTCGGGGACCCGGTCGTGCTGACCCTGCGCAGCCTCGTCAACGAAGGACACCGGATGCGGGTCGGGTTGACCGCTATCCATTCGCTGTTGAGGCGCCGGCAGGCCGACCCGGGCGGCGGTCCGGATCCGCCTGACCAGGGCGCGGACCGGATCCTTGCGCTCACGAGCGAGGGACTCGATCTCGCTGCGCGCGCTATCGAGGGCGACCGCGCCGCCGCTCACGAGCTTCCCGCGCATATGGACAGGCTGAGCTCGGACACCGCGGAGCACGCGCTTACGCCCGACGCCTCCGGGATGGCGCTGTCGCGGCGGCTCCGCGCGCTTGCGGGGCAGCTGCGCGCGATCGGGGCGCTGGCGGTGAGCGCCGGCGAGGCCAGTGGGTTCCGCGATCGGCGCCCGCAAGCGCGCACGAACCGCCCGACCGAGCGGTTCAAGGCCGGTATCGGGGTACTGCGCGCGAACGCCAGCCTCGACTCGCCCGCGGGTCGTCACGCGCTGCGCCTCGCGGTCGTGGTGTTGGTCGCCGAGCTGATCTCCCGTCACCTGCCCCTCAGTCGCAGCTACTGGATGGTCGTTGCGGCCGCCACCACGCTCCGCCCCGAGTTCGGCGCGACGTTCACGCGTGGCGCGGAGCGCCTCGGCGGGACCGCGCTCGGCGTCGGGCTGGCGGGAGCGATCGCGGTCGCGCTGCACCCGACCGGGGGCGTGACCGTGCTCCTCGTTGGTGTGCTCGCGTGGGCCGGGTACGCGCTGTTCCCGGCGAGCTTCGCGGTCGGTTTCGCATTCATCACCGCGGTCGTTGTGTTCCTGCTGAACGCGATCAGCCCGGATACGCTCGCGACCGCGTGGGCGCGCCTGGTCGACACGCTGGTCGGAGGCGCGCTCGGCCTGCTTGCCTACGCGCTGTGGCCGACTTGGTCTGAGAGCTCCGCACGCAACTCCCTGGCCAACCTGGTCGAAGCCCAGCGAGCGTACGTGCGGGCGACGCTGGAGGCGATCGTCCACGGCCACCGACCCGACGACGGCGAGATACGCGTGCTCAGCCGGGAGGCTCGGATCGCCCGGACCGCCGCCGAGGCGACCGTCGCGCGGTCGCTGTCGGAGCCGGCGACGCGCCGGATCGATGCCGAGCACAGCCAAGGCATGCTCGCCGCGTCGCGGCGGCTGGTCCAAGCCGCGCACGTGCTGCGGCTCGACGCCCAGGAGAAGCGGAACCGGCGGCCGGTGCCGGCGCTCGCGCCGCTCGCGACCGGTGTCGACGAGCTGCTCGGGACCGTCGACACCACGGTGCGGGCCGGAGCGAACGGGGTCCCGGCGGGCACGCCGGGCCCGGCGGTGCCGGACCTGCGCGCGAGCTACGACGCGCTCGAGCGCGCCGCCCCGCACGACGCCGACGGCGAGGCGCTGCTGCTCGACCTCGACGAGCTCGTCGACGCCGCCAACGGGCTGGCGGCGCTCGCCGGACTCGAGTCTTAGCGAGCCGGCGGCCAAGGCCGCAGCGGCTTGCCGACCTCCCAGTGGTGCCCGAACGGGTCCGCGATCCGCCCCAGGCGCCAGCCGTGCTCGTTGGCCGCCCGCCGCACGATCGTTGCGCCCGCCGCCACCGCCCGCTCGATCGCCGCGTCCGGGTCATCGACGATCAGCAGCAGCCGGACGGTGCCTCCCCCGACCGTCTCCGGGCTGAAGTTGAGGTGCTCGGGGGACTCGTCGGCGACCCAGAAGGAACCGTCGCCGACCTCGAGTTGCGACACCACGGCCGGATTCGCGTCGGAGCCCCCGACCCGGTACACCTCGACCGCCCCGAACGCCTGCTTGTAGAACTCGACCGCCTCCCGTCCGCGCCTGACCGAGAGCTGGGCCAGGACCTGCGCGCTCACGCCCTCGCTGCCCGGGTCAGCTTGCGACGCGCAGTCGCGTCGAGCACGACCTTGCGCAGCCGGACGGCGTGTGGCGTGACCTCGACGCACTCGTCCGCGCGCAGGAACTCGAGCGCCTGATCGAGCGATAGCTCGCGCTTGGGAACGAGGCGGACCAGCTCGTCGGCGGTCGAGGAGCGCATGTTGGTCAGGTGCTTCTCCTTGGTGGCGTTGACGTCGAGGTCGTCGGCACGTGAATTCTCGCCGACGATCAGCCCCTCGTAGACCTCATCGCCGGGCGCCACGAACAGCGTGCCACGCTCCTGGAGGTTGAACAGCGCGAACGCGGCGACCGTGCCGCGCCGGTCGGCCACCAGCGACCCGCTCGGTCGGGTCCGGAGCTCGCCGTGCCACGGCTCCCAGCGGTCGAACACGTGGTGCACGAGCCCGGTCCCGCGCGTCTCGGTCAAGAACTCGGTACGGAAGCCGATGAGGCCGCGCGCCGGCACCAGGTACTCCATTCGCACCCAGCCGGTGCCGTGGTTGACCATCTGCTCGAGCCGCCCCTTGCGCATCGCAAGCAGCTGCGTGATCACCCCCACGTACTCCTCGGGCGCGTCGACGCTCATCCGCTCGACCGGCTCGCACTGGCGGCCGTCGATCTCGCGCATGACCACCTGCGGCTTGCCGACCGTGAGCTCGTAGCCCTCGCGCCGCATCAGCTCGACCAGGATCGCGAGCGCGAGCTCGCCCCGGCCTTGAACCTCCCACACGTCGGGACGGTCGGTATCGATCACCCTTAGAGACACGTTCCCGACGAGCTCGCGGTCAAGCCGCGCCTTGAGCTGCGAAGCGGTGAGCTTGTCGCCGTCCTGCCCTGAGAGCGGGGAGGTGTTGATCCCGATCGTGACCGACAGAGAGGGCTCATCGACGGTGATCACGGGGAGTGGTCGCGGTTCTTCGGCGGACGCGAGCGTCTCGCCTATCGTGATCTCCGGGATACCCGCCACCGAGATGATCTCGCCGGCGGCCGCCTCGTCCGCGTCGACGCGGACGAGTGCCTCCGTGACGTACAGCTCGGAGACCTTCACGCGCTCGATCTGGCCGTCGGCCCGACACCAGGCGACGGTCTCGCCGCGCCGGATAGTGCCGTGGCGCACCCGGCAGATCGCCAGCCGTCCCACGTAGGGCGAGGCGTCCAGGTTCGTGACGTGCGCCTGGAGTGGATGCTCGGGGTCGTACTCGGGCGCGGGAATGTGCGTGATCAGCAGATCGACCAGCGGGCCGAGGTCCTTCCCGGGAACCGCCGGGTCGAGCGACGCCCACCCGGCCTTGGCGTTCGTGTACACGATCGGAAACTCGATCTGGGACTCATCGGCGTCGAGGTCGAGGAACAGCTCATAGACCTCGTCGACGACCTCGTCGATGCGGGCGTCGGGGCGATCCACCTTGTTGACGACGAGGATCACCGGGAGCCGCGCCTCGAGCGCCTTGCGCAGCACGAACCGGGTCTGCGGGAGCGGTCCCTCGCTGGCGTCGACAAGCAGCAGCACGCCGTCGACCATGGTCAGACCCCGCTCGACCTCGCCGCCGAAGTCGGCGTGACCGGGGGTGTCGACGATGTTGAGCTTCACGCCGCCGTAGCGGACCGCGGTGTTCTTGGCGAGGATCGTGATCCCCTTCTCGCGCTCCAGGTCCATCGAGTCCATGACTCGATCGGCCACGTCCTGACCCGCCCGGAACGCTCCCGACTGCCACAGCAGGGCGTCGACCAGCGTCGTCTTGCCGTGGTCGACGTGGGCGACGATCGCGAGGTTGCGGATGTCCTGGCGGGATGCCATCGGCCACTGACGATAGAGCGGGCGCGTCGACCCGCGGCGCGCCCCGGGCGCATCCGAAGGCGTGCAGCGCCGGGCGGGCGCGTTAGATCGTTCTCGTCACCGACGCGGTGATGCCGTTCCAGGTGCTGAGCACCGACAGCTTCGCCGTCCGGCTGTGAGTGACGAGCGTCTCGAACGCGCGGGTCAGTGCGAGCGTGACGGTCCCGGTGCGGTTGCCGCGGATGTAGCCCTGGCTCGAGACCATCAGGCGCGCCCCGGAACGGCCCTGCAGCCGGAATCGACACGGCGCCGAGCCGTGGCAGCGCAGCACTACCACCAGGTCGCCGCCACGGGTCGCGATCCTCGTGATCGTCACCGGCGAGGTCCTGAAGCGGATCAGCGTGCTCTGGGTCGAGCCCGCGGCGTTGGTCGCCACCGCGCGCAGGTAATAGACCTTGCCCGGAGACAGGCTGCGGAGCGCCCAGGTCACGGTCGACTTCGAGGACGCCAGCGAGCCGGAGGTGGTGCGCCCGAGCGATGCCGTCGGGCCGTACTGGAGCGCGTAGGTCGTGGCCGCTCCCCGGCCCGCGATCGTGGCGCTGATCGTCGCGGCGATCGCCGTCGGGGCGACCCTGATATTGGTCACGAGCGGGGCGCCGGTCGGTGTCGTCGACGTCCCCGAGCTTCCCGCCCCGCTTTCGATGACGGGCGGACTGCTCGTAGTGGTCGTGGTCGGAGTCGGAGACGGGGTGGTGGTCGCGTTCATGGCCGTGCCCTGGGTCGGGGACGTGGTGGAGGAAGCCGGGGTGGTCAGCGTGAAGTCGTAGCCGTATTCGGTGCCGGTCTGGTTCTGCGCGACCAGGCGGTAGTGGTAGGTCGTCCCCGGCGACAGCCCGGTGAGCGAGTCCGACACCGCCACCGGGGCGGTGCCCGAGCCGATGTCGGTCGCCGGGGTCTGCTGGCCATAGTCGGTGGTCGGGCCGTACTCCCACCAGTAGGTGGTGTCGATGCCGTTCGGGTAGACCCCACCCGAGAGCTGGGCGCCGGTCGCGGTCGTGCTGAGCGCATACGTGCCGTTGGTCCCGGGGCCGGAGATCCCAGGCGCCCCGGTCGTGACCGCGCCGGAGATGCTTCCGACCCCGGTGGGGCCGTCGTAGCCGGGCCCGGCGTCGCAGATGTAGGCGATCGACGTCGCGCACGAGCCGTTCGAACCGGTCGACGGGTCGTTTAGCAGCGATGCGTTCGCGTACGCCCACGACGGGCCCTGGGCGGCCGAGCCGAGTAGGGCGTAGTAGGCGGCGATCAGCGGCGCGGCCTCGCTGGTCCCCCCGACGACAACCCAGCCGCCGTCGGTTGAGTCGTAGACCTGCATCCCGGTGTCGGGGTCGGCGTCGGCCGAGATATCGGCGTAGGCGCGACCCGTGCAACCGCTGTCGGCCTGCCAGGCCGGCTTGGACGCCCCGAGGTTGCAACCCGAGCCGGCGTCGTACCACGCGGACTCGGTGAACTCGCGCGCGCTTGCCACACCGCTCGCGCTGGCCGGCTCAAGCGTCGTCCCGCCGGCCGCGGTCACGTCCGGGAGCGCCGCCGGAAAGTCGTTCGTGGACGCTCCGGGGTAGCCGGCGTCGCCCGAGGCCGCGACCGTCGTGACGCCGTTGAACGTGTAGTCGCCCGTCTGTGGGAACTGGCGCGCCAGGCGGCCGCTCAGCGGAATGTTCCAGCTGTCCGAGATCACGTTGGCACCGAGCTCGTCGGCCTCGAGCTCGGCAGCCGCGAGGTCGCTCGTCCCGGCGCTATTGGCTTCCACGAGGTCGATGTGACAGTTCGGGCACAGCGCGGACACCGCGTCCAGGTCGAGCGAGATCTCGAGCTCCCACCCGGTGTCGCTCGTCGGGTAGTTCGTGCCGCCGTTCTGATCCACCTTCTTGAAGCACCCGCCGGCCGAGGTGCACGCGGGAAGGCCAAACTCGGCACGGTAGGCGGCGAGGTCGGACTCGGCGCCCGGATCGTCGAACGCGTCGATGATCGCGACGGTCTCAGTCGCGCCCGCGGTTTCCGAGAGATACGAGAGGTCGTAGGCCTGCTGCAGATACGCCGGGGTACCGGGCTGAGGCGCCCCAGCCGCCGCGATCGCCGGCAACGCGGCGTGGCTGCCTCGCGGCCGCGGCTTACGCAGCCGGTACGGGGAGGACGGCTGGCGCAGCCGGGGATGCACGAGCGTGTCGGTGCCGCGCAGGCCGAGGATCTGCGCGAGGCACGTCGCACGGAACGCCGTGGCCGCAGCGCAAGCTTGCAGCGGGGCGACCGCGGACGCGTCCGACAGGCCGGTCGTAGCGTCGGTGATGCTCGCGGGCGCCTGCGCCGACGCAGCGCTCACGGCCGGGAAAAGTGCGGCGACGAGCGCCAGGAGCGCCGCCGCGTAGAGCTTCGCCATCGGGCCCCGGCGCGTCCGCTGTGAACGCAAACACAACGGGGCTTCGGGGAAGCTGTCGGCGATCCGTCTCATGCGGCAGAGGACGAGGCTAGAGAGCCCCCTTCTCTCATCGGCAGGTTTCAGCAAAACCTGTAGCGAATGTGTCGTGAATATGGACCGTTATACGATGCCCCGGAAGTTGGGCCCCGCCGCTAATGTGTGCACCGCTCGCGGCATTAGGGTACCCTAATGCCGCGGATGCCCCGAGGAGCCCCCGAAATGCCGCAGGTCGCACCCCGAAAGCCTGCGAAATCTTCCCGCCCCCGTCCGACCGAGCGCCTCAGCTTTTACGTCTGGACCGCGCTCGTGCTCGCGGCCTCTGTGGTGATCGTCGTGCTCAGCTGGCACGCGCGCGGCGGTACGACGGACCCGACCGCGCTTCCCCCCGGGCATCGGTTGAACCACACGACCGTGGTCATCGACAGCGCGATCCTGGTGTTCCGCGAGGGACTCGAGACGATCCTCGTCCTGGCCGCGGTCACAGCCAGCTTCCTGGGCGGCAACCGGATCTACCGTCGCCCGGTCGTCGGCGGCGGCGCGGCCGCTATCGGCGCCGGCGTGGCCACGTGGCTGTTCGTCGTGTGGCTGATCGGCCGCTTCCACGGTGGCGAGTTCGACGTGCAGGCGGCCACCGGGCTGCCCTCGCTGATCGTGCTGCTGATCGTGATGAACTGGTTCTTCCACAAGGTCTACTGGACCGGCTGGATCTCCAATCACCACAAGCGCCGGCGCGGTCTGCTGTCGGCCGATCCCGAGACGCAGAAGCGGAGAATGCTGTTCGGGCTGGCGCTCCTGGGGTTCACTTCGGTATACCGCGAGTGCTTCGAGGTCGTGATCTTCCTGCAGAACCTGCGCGAGCTTTACGGCTCAGCCGTGGTGCTCGAGGGCGTCGTCATCGGCTGCCTGTTCACGGCTGCCGCCGGCGTGCTCACGTTTGCGCTCCACCAGCGACTGCCCTACCGCCGGCTGCTGATCATCACCGGCGTGATGCTCCTGTTCGTCCTGCTCGTGTCGGTCGGCGAGGAGGTCAACGAGATGCAGTTGGCGGGCTGGATCGGCACCACCCCGGTCTCCGGGCTGAACATCCCCGCTTGGATGGGGACCTGGTTCTCGCTGTTCCCGAATTGGCAGACGTTCGTCGGCCAGTTCATCGCCCTCGGCCTCGTGATCGGCTCCTACGTGGGGGCTCAGTACCTGCGCGTGTGGCGCCCACGCCGACGTGGGCGCAACAGCGCCCACGTGGCGGTGGCGCCGCCTGAGCGTCCGGCGGATCTCGACGTCGGCCGGGCTGGCAGCGGCCGCCCCGCCAACGCGCTCGCCTGACTTTCGGCGCCGCTGGGGGAGCCGGGGCTGCGCGGATCGATCCGCGGGCCGGACGGTGGCGACGGTTCCAGGAAGCGGTGTCATCCGCGACGGGTTCGGCTCACTGTGCGCGAGCGGACTCGCGTTTGTGGAGCCGATCGCGATCGGCGCGAGCGCCACAAACGTTTGTGTCGGCGACTGCGCCACCGCGACTGTCACAAGCATTCGAATCGCTCGGGCGCGCCGACCGGGAAGGTCACAAGCCCACATAGCGTCCGTGCTAAAAAGTTAAGGCAGACCGGGTCACTCCGCGAGCGCAGGGGCGCAGCGTGGCCACTCGCCGAGACCGGATCAGGAGTCACATAGTGCTGAAACTCACACGCTGGTGCATCGCCCACCGGGGCCGCGTGTTCGTGGCCTGGCTTGTTGTGGCGGTCCTCACCACGGTCGTCGCGAGCGCTGCCGGGCGCAATTACGCCACGAACTTCAGCCTGCCCGGAACGCAGTCCCAGAAAGCGCTTGACCTGCTCAAGAAGGAGTTCCCCGCGCAGAGCGGCGACGTCGACACGATCGTGTTCCACACCGCGAACGGGACGATCGACGACCCGCAGGTCAAGGCCGCGATGACGAAGCTGCTCGACCAGGTGTCCGGCGATCCGCATGTCGTGGCGGTGCGCAGTCCGTATGGGCCGGAGGGGGCGGTCCAGGTCTCAAAGGACCGGCGGACCGCGTTCGCGACGATCAATTACGACCACCCGTCCAACATCGTCCCGAACGACGCCGGCAAACCTGTGCTCAACCAGATCGCGGCGGTAAACGTGCCGGGACTGAAGGTGGCCGCGGGCGGTCAGGTCATGGAGAACGCCGAGGGCTTCAGCGTCGGCCCGGCGACGCTGATCGGGGCGATCGCGGCGCTGATCATCCTGCTGTTCACATTTGGCTCGCTCGTCGCCGCGGGGATGCCACTGGTGACCGCCGGATTCGGCCTGATCACCGGAGTCGCGCTGATCGGACTGGCGACGCACGTGACGAGCATTCCGAACGTCTCGACGGACCTCGCGCTGATGATCGGCCTCGGCGTCGGGGTCGACTACGCGCTGTTCATCGTCACGCGCTTCCGCGAGAACTATCTCGCGTTCGGCGACGTGGAGCAGTCGGTAGTGGAGGCGATGGATACGTCCGGACGAGCGATCCTGCTCGCCGGCACTACCGTGACGATCGCCCTGCTCGGGATGTTCGCCACCGGGGTCAGCTTCCTGTACGGGCTGGCGATCGCCTCGGTGTGCGCCGTGCTGGCGACGATGATCGCGTCGCTGACCGTGCTGCCCGCGATGCTGTCGAAGTACGGGGACCGGGTCGTGCGTCCGCGCACCCGCCGGCTGGGTCGTCGAGGCGCCGCGCCGGCGGTCGCCGACTCCAAGGATGAGGTCATGAAGGCTGCGTCGCGCTCGCGCTGGCGTGAGTGGAGCCGGACGGTCCAGCGGCGGCCGTGGCCTCTGGCGATCGTCTCGACCGCCGTGATGGTCGCGCTGCTGTTGCCGGTGTTCGGGCTGCGCCTCGAGAGCAGCGACGCGGGCAACGATCCGTCGGGTACGAACACGCGCGAGGCGTTCGACCTGCTCGCGCAGGGCTTCGGCGCCGGGTTCAACGGCCCGCTGCTGATCGTGACCGAGCTCCCGAGCCAGAACCAGGCCGCGGCGCAGGAGGCGATCAGCACCGCGGTCGCCAAGACGCCCGGCGTCGTGGCCGTCACGCCCCCGCGGGTGTCGCCGGCGGGGAACATCGCGGTGTTCGAGGCCTACCCGAGCTCGGCCCCGCAGGCTGTTGCCACCACGGACCTGGTCAACCATCTCCGCAACGACGTGGCCCCACCGATCCAGCACCAGACCGGCGCGACCATGCTCGTCGGCGGGTTCACCGCGGGCTCGATCGACTTCTCGCACGTGCTCGCGAACAAGCTGCCGCTGTTCATCGGGATCGTCGTGGTCCTCTCAGCGCTGCTGCTGTTCGTGATCTTCCGGTCGATCGTGATCCCGATCCAGGCGGCGCTGATGAACCTGCTCAGCATCGGCGGCGCGCTCGGCGTCACCGTGCTCGTGTTCCAGAAGGGCTGGTTCGCCAGTGTGATCGGCGTCGAGAAGGGGCCGGTCGAGCCGTGGATCCCGGTGCTGATGTTCGCCGTGGTGTTCGGCCTGTCCATGGACTACGAGGTGTTCCTGATCTCGCGCGTGCGCGAGCAGTGGATCCGACGCCACGACGCGTCCGAGGCCGTCGCCGACGGCATCGCGTTCACCGGACGAGTGATCACGGCGGCGGCCGCGATCATGATCTGCGTGTTCCTGTCGTTCATGTTCGGCAACGAACGCGTGCTCAAAGAGTTCGGTTTCGGGCTCGCGGTCGCCGTGCTGCTCGACGCCGTGATCGTCCGCTGCATCCTCCTGCCGGCGGTGCTCGAGCTGATCGGGCCGCGGACCTGGTGGCTGCCGAAGTGGCTCGACGAGCGGCTCCCGCACATCAACATCGAAGGCACCTCGGCGCGCGCCCAGCTTGCCGAGCGGACGGCGGAACCGGGCGAGCCGGTGGAGCCAGAGCCGGCGCAGGTCTAGCGACCGAGCATCAGCGTGCTGCCGGGTCCGCCCGACATGCATGATCTGCCAAACGAGCGGCTTACCGGGGACCGTGGCATACCGCGCATGCGCCACATGCACGGTCTGCCACGGTCCGCGCCTTGCGGCTTGATTGGCAGGCTACGCAGGTCCGGATCGACCTAGGAAGTGAGCCGGGCAGCGCTCCGGGCACCGCCGTTCTCGCTTGCGTCCCCGAGCACATCCGCCGCCCCCCGCGGATACGCCCGCAACGTCCCGATCACCTCCGGGTCCTCGCCGGCGAGCGCCATCCACGCCGAGCGCAGGCCGTGGCTCGCGGCGGTCTGGAGTGCGAGCGCCCGCGATTCGAGTTGGGAGACCATCAGCGACCCCGCGCCGGGGCGGATCACGCAGATCGCCGGCGAGCAGTCCGGGTCCGCCGCCCGCTCGGCGAGCGAAGCGGTGAGCGCGTCGTACCGGGGTGAGCGGGTCGCGCGCAACTCGACCAGCGCCGGATTCAAAGACCGCAGGTAGCGGTCGGTCAGCCACGCCACCGGCCGCGAGAGGCCGGCGTGGGCCACGCCCTCCGGGCGCGTCATCAGTACGAGGACGTCGGTCGCGTGCGACGCGCACGCGACGTGCACGGGGATCGCCTCGGCCAGCGTGGCGTCGAGCAGTCGCATGCCGCGGAAGCTGACCGGCCCGCCGGCCAGCCACGGCAGCCGGCCAGAGGCGCGTAGCGCGCAGCGGATCTCCTCCGCGTCGCGCAACCCGGTCAGATCGACGATCGCGGCCTGGTCGGCGTCGGTGGCGGTGCAGTGCAGATCGATCCCGCTCGACAGGACCGCGTCGAACCGGAGCGGGCGCTCGAACGTCCATACGTGGTTGATCACGTGATCCATGTCGAACGCGGGGCCGCCTCGCATCGCCCGCGAGACGCTCACGAACCGGGGATCGCCGAAGCCGTACTGGTACAGCGTGACCACATAGGAGGCCTGGCCCGCGAGCAGGAATGCGGCGTTGAACGCCCCCGCGGACGCACCGTGCACCTCGTCGAATGCGTCGCGCAACCCAAGTTGCTCGATCGCCGCTGTCATCCCCGCCGACACGGCCCCGCGCATCCCGCCTCCCTCGATCACGAGCGCCACCCGCCGCCCGTCGGTTCGCGCACCCGGCACCGAGCCCTCCGCGCGCCGGCGCAGGAGTGTCTGGATGACACGATGGCCGCGCCGGTCTTCAGTCGAGAGCTGAGCCGGCCGAAACGGGTCCGGAGAGAAGCGCCGCTGGAGCACGAACCCGGCTAATCGTAGTTGTCGCCGGACGGCTCGGTCGCGGCCCGCGAACCGCTCGTGAACGATCTGTAACGAAAGTCACACAGTGGGTATTAACTCCCGGTGTTCTCCTTCCGCCGTAAGCGCTCGCGCAAGCAGCGCTTCCTCGATGCCGCGCGCGCCGCGCCCGCCCGTGGCCGCGAGTTGCGCAAGGCCGCCGCGCAGCTTGACATACCGTGGGCGCGGTCGTGGTTCGCAGGCGTGATCCGCGAGAACTTCCTGCGGTTCGTGCTCAACCCGACGATGGACTACTACGCCGCGCGGCGCGCAACCGGGAAGGAGAAGCTCGACGGGGTCAAGGGTCCGGTGATCCTGGTCGCCAACCACGCCAGCCACATGGACACCCCGGTGATCCTGTCGGCGCTCCCGCGCAGGCTGCGCAAGCGGACGGTGGTCGCGGCGGCGGCGGACTACTTCTACAAGAACCGGGTGGTCGCCTCGCTCGTCTCGTTGATCTTCAACACGGTGCCGATCGAACGCCACGGCGGCGGCGGGGTGTCGAAGCACGGCAGCCACCTCGACAAGCTGCTCGATCAGGGCTGGAGCGTGCTGCTGTACCCGGAGGGCACCCGCTCGCGCGGCGGCGGGCAGGGTCCGCTGCGGCGCGGAGCGGCCGTGCTCGCGGTGGCTCATCACCTCACGATCGTGCCGATCCGAGTCACCGGCACCGGCCAGGCGATGCCGCCCGGGCGGCTGTGGCCCAGGCGCCTGCGCAACAAGCCGGTGCCCAAGCGCCACCGGATCGAGGTCTCGTTCGGGGAGCCGATCAATGCCAATGGCGACCCCACGGAGTTGATGGAGTCCGTCCGCGGGTTCTTCGAGAACGGCGGCGCGCCGACCCCGTACCGGTCGCCTTACCGCTCGCGAGAGACGGTCAAGAGCGAGCGCTGAGAACCACCTGAGAACGCCGGAACACGGGCGTTTTCAACGCGTTTGCATTCGAAACGCCGTTTGACATTGTCGCACGCAGACTGGTAATCTCGGCCAATCGCGGATCTCAGTGGGTCGCCGCGAACGCCCGCATTGGGCGGAGGATCTGAGGGTGTCCACTTGAATTCAGCCACGACCGGAGTCGGGCCTCAACGGCCGACGCTGGAGATCGCCGGTTGCCGGCGGACGGACATGGCCACTAGCGGGTTGACGTATACGTCCGCTGGGAGAAGGAAATGCGGTCCCAGAGGGGAATGTCGCCCTCAGACGATGACGCGAGCGATCCTGCGAGCGCGAGGCGCCATTTCCTGAACCCAACGTCTCGGAGGAGGTTGTGTGTCAGCAGTAGCTGAGTCAAGAGCGGTCCGGCCGCTGCCGCTTCGCTGGCGGCAGGGCTTGATCGGAGAGCTATGGGCCGAGTTCTTCGGTTGCTTCATCCTCATCTGTTTCGGCGACGGAGTGGTCGCGATGCTCTGGGCCCTGATCGGGTCTGGACGCAGCTCCGCCGGAGCTCTCCAGTCTTCGGGCGACTGGCTGCTCATCACCTGGGGATGGGCATTGGCGGTCTGCTTCGCCGTCTACACCGTGGGTGGCGTCACAGGTGCGCACATCAACCCGGCAGTCACGTTTGGTGCCGCGATCCGGCGCCAGCTCCCGTGGAACAAGGTGGCTCCGTACTGGATCGCGCAGGTGCTCGGGTGCTTCGTCGGCGCTGCGCTCGTGTTTCTGGTCTACAACAACGCGATCAACCACTTCGACCAGATGAACCACATCGTGAAGGGGACGCCGGCGTCTGTAGCCACATACAGTACGTTTGCCACCTTCCCGGCGCCGTACTTCCACAGCGTCTTAGGACCGCTCATCGACCAGATCGTGGGTACGTTCTTCCTCGTCCTGTTCGTGTGGGCCGTGACTGATGAGTACGGCTTGCCGGTCGGGGCAAACATGACCCCGTGGATCGTCGGCATGATCGTGATGGCAGTCGGTATCTCGTTCGGAGCCAACGCCGGATACGCGATCAACCCGGCGCGTGACTTCGGCCCGCGCATCTTCGCCTGGATCGCGGGTTGGGGGAAAGTGGCGATGCCAGGGGACTACGCCAACATCAGCGGTTACTTCTGGGTCCCAATCGTGGGGCCGTTGATCGGAGGCGCGCTGGCATCGGTGTTCTACGACGTGTTCATCCATGACATCCTGGTGGCACGCAAGCCGCCGGAGCCCGGGGTCGTCGCCGAGGGCGAGACGGTTCAGGACCGGCCCGGCCCCGAGTTCCAGTAATAGAAGAGCTCGGCCGTAACTGACAGCGTGGGGCGGCGGCGCGCGGATGGCGCCGCCGCCCTCCGCGCTTAAACAGCTACTCGTCGTCGTCGACCCAGTCGACCGCCAGCGCCACCGCCTTCTTCCACTTCCGGTAGCCGCGCTCGCGCAACCCCCCGTCCATGCTCGGGAGCCACTCGGCCGCCTTGTGCCAGTTCTTCTTGAGGACGTTGGTGTCCGACCAGAAGCCCACCGCGAGGCCCGCGGTGTAGGCGGCGCCGAGCGACACCGTCTCGGCGACGATCGGTCGCGTCACCGGTACGTCGAGGACGTCCGCGAGGTTCTGCATCAGCAGGTTGTTGGCGGTCATCCCGCCGTCGACGCGCAACTCGGACAGCGGGCTGCCGTAATCGGTGTTCATCGCCTCGACGACCTCACGGGTCTGCCAGGCGGTCGCCTCGAGCACGGCACGCGCCAGGTGACCGCGGTTGATGTAGCCGGTGAGCCCGGCGATCACGCCACGCGCGTCGCTGCGCCAATGCGGCGCGAACAGCCCCGAGAACGCGGGCACGAAGTAACAGCCGCCGTTGTCCTCGACGGTCAGCGCGAGCGTCTCGATCTCGGGCGCGCTGCCGATCAGCCCGATGTTGTCGCGGAACCACTGCACGAGCGCGCCGGTGATCGCGATTGATCCCTCGAGCGCGTACGCCGGGTCGGCCGACCCGAGCTTGTAAGCGAGCGTGGTCAGCAGACCGCTGTTGGACGTCACCGGTCGAGCGCCGGTGTTCAGCACGAAGAAGCTGCCGGTCCCGAACGTGCATTTGGCGTCGCCGGCGTTGAAGCAGGTCTGCCCGACGAGCGCCGCGTGCTGGTCGCCGAGCGCCGAGGCGACGGGGACACCGGCGATCGGTGGCCCGGCCTCGCCGTAGGCCTCCGAGGAGCTGCGGATCTCGGGAAGCATCGCGGCGGGCACGCCGATCGCGTCGAGCAGCTCCGGATCCCAGTCGAGCGTGTGGAGGTTCATCAGCAGCGTCCGGCTCGCGTTGGTCACATCGGTCACGTGGCGGGCGCACAGGTTCCAGATCAGCCACGAGTCGATCGTCCCGAACAGGACCTCGCCGGCCTCGGCGCGCTCGCGCAGCCCTGGGATTCGATCGAGCAGCCATCGGATCTTGGGGCCGGAGAAGTACGTGGTCACCGGCAGGCCGGTCTTCTCGCGGAACATGGTCTGTCCGAACTGGCGCGCGAGTTCTCGGCACAACCGATCAGTCCGCGTGTCCTGCCAGTTGATCGCGTTGTGCACGGGGGCGCCGGTGCGCCGGTCCCACAGCACGGTGGTCTCGCGCTGGTTGGCGATGCCGAGTGCGCACAGGTCGGCCGGCGACAGGTCAGCCTTGTCGAGCGCCACCCGCACCACGAGCAGGACGTTGCGCATGATCTCCTGTGGGTCGTGCTCGACCCACCCCGGCCTCGGGAAGTGCTGGCGGTGCTCCTGCTGGGCCACCGACACGACCCGCGCCCGGTCGTCGAACACGAAGCACCTAGACGACGCCGTCCCCTGGTCGATCGAGGCCACGTATCGCCCGGTCGTGCTCACGTAGCGGCAAGTCTATGCACGTACAGGTGTCCGGGACCTGTGCTGGGCCGCCTTCGGCCAGTTCCACCTGGCATCCCTGCCCGGCGGCGCCTCTACCAAGGGATCGCGCCGAGCTCTCTGGAAACAGCGCGCGCCGCCTCCAGCACGTAGTTGACGAACTCAGCCCGCGGACGGCTCCCGTCCTCGCACAGCCGCTCGATCGGCCCGGCGATGCCTATCGCCCCGACCGTCACTCGGCGCCGGTCCTCGATCGGCGCGGCGATCGAGGCGGACCCGTGGAACAGCTCGCCAACGTCGCTGGCCCACCCGCGGTTGGCGATCTCCTCCAGTTCCTGGCGGAAGCGATAGATGTCGGTCACCGTGGCGGGCGTGAAGCTCGCGAGCGCGCCGTCGGCGAGCGTGGCGGCGATGTAGTCGTGGTTGGCAAGGAGCGCCTTGCCGAGCGCGGTGGCGTGGGCCGGCAACAGGCTCCCGACATCGAGCGCCTGGCGGCTGTCGTCAGGCCGGAACACGTGGTGGACGATCAGCACTTGGTTCTCGTGGAGCGTGCCGATGCGAACGCTTTCCCCGCTGCGCGTCGCCAGCCCATCGGCCCAGTTCAACGCGCGAGTGCGTAACTCGTTGCCGTCGAGGTAGCTCGAGCCCATGTGGAGCAGCGCCGGACCGAGCTGATACTTGCCGGATTCCCTGTCCTGCTCCACGAACCCGACCGCCTGGAGCGTGCGCAGGATTCCGTAGACGGTGCCCTTCGGGAGGTGCAGCTCACCGGCCAGCTCGGCCACTCCGAGCCGTCGCGAGCGCCCGGACAGCAGCCGCAGAATCGCGGCTGCGCGCTCAATGGATTGAATGCGCCCGGGCACTTCCGTTGTCGCTCAGGTACCCACCCCTACAACCCCGATCGTCAGTGCGAACGATGTTTGACATTGTCGCACTGTTTCCGTTATTGTCGCAATCGAGGCTCGTGGGTGGAGAGCGTTTAGTCCAGAAGGAGGGTGCTTGCTGGGCATTATCGGTGCTGAAGTGACCGCGGGCGGCCGGTTCCGGTGGGCTGCGGTCGAGCACTTGCACGCGTGCCCGCACCCCGCACCCGGGACCAGGCATCCGGCTCGTCATCGGCGCCGGATGGATCTTCCCGTCGAGCGTTCTGTCCAATCAGTTCCGGCTTAGAGGGAAAGGGCATGAAGAAGCTCATCAATTCGCCCGACGCGGTCCTGCAGGACGCGCTCCACGGCGTTGAAGCAGCACACGGCGACCGCGTTCGGGTCATCTACGAGCCCGCGGTGATCGTCCGCATAGACGCGCCCGTCAAGGGCAAGGTCGGGCTCATCTCCGGCGGCGGCTCAGGCCACGAGCCGATGCACGGGGGCTACGTCGGTCCCGGCATGCTCGATGCCGCCTGTCCGGGCGAGGTGTTCACCTCGCCGACGCCCGATCAGATGCTGGAGGCGACCAAGGCCGTAGACGGCGGCGCGGGCGTCGTCCACATCGTCAAGAACTACACGGGCGACGTGATGAATTTCGACATGGCCGCCGATATGGGCAAGGGCGACGACATCGAGGTCGAGACCGTGCTCACCAACGACGACGTGGCGGTCGAGGACTCGCTGTACACCGCCGGCCGCCGCGGCGTCGGCGTCACGGTGCTGGTCGAGAAGATCTGCGGCGGCGCCGCGGAGGACGGCCGCAACCTCCAGGAAGTCGCCGAGCTCGGTCGCCGCGTCAACGCCAACGGACGCTCGATGGGCATGGCGCTGACCCCGTGCATCACCCCGGCCTCGGGCAACCCGAGCTTCGAGCTCGCCGACGACGAGGTCGAGATCGGGATCGGAATCCACGGCGAGCCGGGTCGGTTCCGCGAGAAGATCGGGCCGGCGTCGCAGATCGCCGAGCGGCTGATGACGCCGATCCTCGAGGACCTTCCATTCTCGTCGGGCGATCGCGTGCTCGTGTTCATGAACGGAATGGGCGGCACGCCCCTGATCGAGCTCTACGTGATGTACAACGAGGTCGCGAAGATCGCCGACGGCCACGGGCTGAAGATCGAGCGCAACCTCATCGGCAACTACATCACCTCGCTCGAGATGCAGGGATGCTCGATCACGCTGGTCAAGCTCGACGACGAGATGGTCCGCTACTGGGATGCGCCGGTGAACACTCCGGCATTGCGCTGGGGTGCCTAGCGCGAGCGTCCGAAACAGTGGCGATCACACGCGACGGCACCGTTGACTGGATGAACCGGTTCGCGGGTGAGATGGCCGAGCATCGCCAGGAGCTCGTCGCGCTCGACACCGCGATCGGCGACGGCGACCACGGCACGAACATGAACCGTGGGATGACGAAGGCGCTCGAGAAGATCTCGGCGTCCGAGCAGGCCGACGCCGGCGCCGTGCTCAAGACCGTCGCGATGGCACTGATCTCAAGCGTCGGCGGGGCGGCGGGACCGCTGTACGGGACGCTGTTCCTGCAGATGGGCAACGCGCTGGCGGGTCAGGCCGAGGTCGATCTGCCCGCCTACGCAGCGGCCTGGCGCAAGGGCCTCGAGGGAGTGCAGGCACGCGGCAAAGCCGTGGCAGAGGACAAGACGATGGTGGACGCGCTGATCCCGGGCGTTGAGGCGCTCGAGGCCGCGTCCGATCTGGACAGCGGCCTGCGCGCGGCAACGGACGCCGCGGAGGGCGGGATGAAGGCCACGATCCCGCTCATCGCCCGCAAGGGCCGCGCCAGCTACCTGGGAGAGCGGAGCAAGGACCACCAAGACCCGGGAGCGACCTCCACCTACTACCTCTTCAAGAGCGCCGCCGAGGCGTTCGCGGGCTGACAAGGAGAACACGTATGCCGAAGTACTCAGTTGCACTGGATCAGGGGACGACCAGCTCGCGAGCGATGGTCTTCGACCACTCGGGACACGTCGTCGCGGTCTCGCAGAAGGAGCACGAGCAGATCTATCCCAAGCCGGGCTGGGTCGAGCACGATCCGATGGAGGTCTGGGCGCGCTGCCAGGAGGTGATAGACGAGGCGGTCGAGAAGGCCGGTGCGAGCCGGGACGACATCGCCGCGCTCGGGATCACGAACCAGCGCGAGACCGCGGTGGTGTGGGACCGCAACACCGGCGAGCCGGTGATGAACGCGATCGTGTGGCAGGACACGCGCACGGACAAGCTCGTCGACGAGCTGTCCGCCGACGGCGGTCAGGATCGCTTCCGCGAAGCGGTCGGTCTGCCGCTCGCCACGTACTTCTCGGGGCCTAAGGTCCGGTGGATCCTCGACAACGTGGACGGCGCCCGCGCCAAGGCGGAGGCCGGCGACCTGGTGTTCGGCAACATGGACACGTGGTGCATCTGGAACCTCACCGGCGGCCCCAAGGGCGGTCTACACATCACCGACGTGACGAACGCCAGCCGGACGATGCTCATGGACCTCAAGACGCTGTCCTGGGACAAGGACATCGCCGACACGATCGGCGTGCCGATGTCGATGCTGCCCGAGATCAGGGCCTCGAGCGAGGTCTATGGTGAGGTGACGACCGGCAATCTGACCGGCATCAACATCGCGGGCGACCTGGGTGACCAGCAGGCGGCGACGTTCGGCCAGGCGTGCTTCGACGCCGGCGATGCCAAGAACACGTACGGCACGGGCAACTTCATGCTGCTCAACACCAGCACCGAGGCCGTCCAGTCCAAGGCGGGCCTGCTGACGACGGTCTGTTACAAGATCGGCGACGAGGCCGCGGTGTATGCGCTCGAGGGCTCGATTGCGATCACCGGGGCGCTCGTGCAGTGGCTGCGCGACAACCTGCACATGATCCAGGCCGCTCCGCAGGTCGAGGAGCTGGCCAAGTCCGTGGACGACAACGGCGGCCTGTACATCGTGCCGGCGTTCAGCGGCCTGTTCGCGCCGTACTGGAAGTCGAGCGCCCGCGGCGTGTTCGCCGGCCTGACCCGCTACGTCAATGCCGGCCACATCGCGCGCGCCACACTCGAGGCGACGGCGTTCCAGACCCGCGAGGTGATGGATGCGATGGAGTCGGACTCGGGCGTCACGCTCAACGAGCTCAAGGTCGACGGCGGCATGGTTCAAAACGACCTGCTGATGCAGTTCCAGGCCGACATCCTCGGGGTCCCGGTGATCCGACCCGAGGTGGCCGAGACGACCGCGCTCGGTGCTTCCTACGCGGCCGGCATGGCCGTCGGGTTCTGGAGCAGCACCCAGGAGGTCCGCGACAACTGGGCCGAGGACAAGCGCTGGGAGCCCAAGATGGACGCCGCCAAGCGGGACGCGTACTACCGCGAGTGGAAGAAGGCCGTCACCCGGACCTTCGATTGGGTCGACTAGCGGGCACTCTTAGGGGGCGAGTAACGTTGAAGGCGGTCCACCCGGGCCGCCTTCGACGAGTTAGGCTCACACCATGGCCACATTAAGTACCGACGTATTGGTGATCGGTGGAGGCGCCACCGGCGCCGGAGTGGCCTGGGACGCCGCACTCCGTGGTTTCGATGTCGTGCTCGTCGACCGCGCCGATCTCGCCGAGGGCACGAGCGGGCGGTTCCACGGCCTGCTGCATTCGGGCGGGCGCTACGCGGTCAAGGACCCGCGAGCGGCCGAGGAGTGCATCGCCGAGAACCGGATCCTGAAGAAGGTCTCGCCGGACTCGATCGAGGACATCGGCGGGTTCTTCGTCACCACGCCGTTCGACGACCCCGCGTACGCGGACGTGTTCGCCAAGGGATGCCGCGACACCGGCGTCGACTGCGAGGAGATCGACCCGGCGCAGGCACTCCGCGAGGAGCCGCTGCTTCACCCGGGCATCTCGCGGGTGTTCCGCGTTCCCGACGCGAACATCGACATCTGGAAGACCGTGTGGGCGATGGCCCGCGGCATCCAGCAGCGGGGCGGGCGCGTGCTCCCCTACCACGCCGTCGTCGCGATCCATCGGAGCGGCGCTGAGGTCACCGGAGCCCGGGTGCGCGGCGCCGCCACCGGCGAGGAGATCGACATCGAGGCCCGCGTGACGGTGAACGCGTCCGGGGCCTGGGCCGGCGAAGTTGCCGATATGGCCGGGATCGAGGGCGTCCGTGTGCTGCCGGGGCGGGGGATCATGATCGCGATGAACCACCGACTCGTGAACACGTGCGTCAATCGCTGCCAGATGCCCACCGACGGCGACATCATCGTGCCGATCCGGACCGTGTGCGTGATCGGGACGACCGACGTGAACACCGACGACCCCGACGACCACTCCGTGATCCAGTCCGAGGTCGACGCGATGTTCGATGACGGCGAGAAGCTCGTGCCCGGCTTCCGCCAGGCTCGGGCGCTGCGGGTGTGGACCGGCGTGCGTCCGCTGTTCGAGGACTCCAAGGCGGCCGACACCGACTCGCGCGACGTCACCCGCGCGCATGCTCTGCTCGACCACGCCGAGCGCGACGGCGTGCACGGGTTCGTGACGATTACCGGCGGCAAGGTCACGACGTTCCGGCTGATGGCCGAGGAGACGATGAACGCGGTCTCCAAGCAGCTCGGCGAGGAGCGTCCGTGCACGACCAAGACCGAATTGCTACCGGGCTCGGAGGAGGGCGCGACCTATCACCTCGGCGAGCGGTTGAGCCGCAAGGAGGCGCATCTCGCCGACGAGCAGTTGATCTGCGAGTGCGAGATGGTCTCGCGCGAGAAGCTCGAGCAGGCGATCGAGCGCCGCGCCACGACGAACCTCGACGACGTCCGCCGGCTGCTGCGGCTCGGGATGGGGCCATGCCAGGGCGGGTTCTGCATCTACCGCGCCACCGGCGTCTTGCACGGGCTCGACGGGCTCACCGGCGAGCAGGCCGACGAGTCGCTGCTGCACTTCCTCCAGGAGCGGTGGAAGGGAATGTGGCCGGTCCTGTACGGGGATCAGCTTCGCCAGGCGCGCTTTGATGATTGGATTTTTCAGGGGGTGCTGGACGTGGCGCATCTGCCATCGAGCGAGCTGGAGTCGGTGGCATCTTCGTGAGGGGCGAGCTCCACTACGACGCGGTCGTTATCGGCGCGGGGACCGCCGGTCTCGTCGCGGGCGTACGGCTGGCCGAGGGCGGCGCGCGCGTGTGCGTGCTGTCCAAGGGCGTCGGTTCGACGCATCTCGCGCCCGGGACGATCGACGTGCTCGGCTATACGCCGGCGCGGGTAGCCTCTCCGGCCGCCGGGATCGAGGAGCTGGCCGCCGCGCATCCCGACCATCCGTACGCGCTGCTCGGTGTCGAAGCGGTGTTCGAGGCGGTGCGGTGGTTTGCCTCATGCGTCGCCGCCGGCCCGCTCCCGGGGTACCGGTACATCGGCGAAACCGAGAAGAACATGCTGCTGCCGACCGCGGTCGGCGCGCTGCGCCCGTCCGCGCTCGTGCCCGAGACGATGGCCGCCGGCGACGCGTCCTCGGCGCTCGGCCACGTGTGCGTGGTCGGCACGCGCGCGCTGCGCGACTTCCACGCCTCCCTGTGCGCGGCCAACCTCGCCCGGGGCGGCGTCACGGCGCGCTCGGTCGAGGTGGAGATCGAGGCCGAGCGGGCCGACCAGAACGCGCTCGGGCTCGCGCGACGGTTCGACGATCCCGCCTGGCGCGGGGCGTTCGCGGCGCGGCTGGCCTTGAAGCTCCAGGCCGACGAGCGCGTCGGCCTCCCGGCGATGCTCGGGATCCGCGACCCGCACGGCGCCTGGTCAGATCTCGAGCACCGTCTCGGTCGCCCCGTATTCGAGATCCCGACGCTGCCCCCGTCGGTTCCGGGGATGCGCGTATACGAAATCCTCCGCTCGGCGCTGCGCCGCGCCGGCGGTCGGCTGGTGGTCGGCGCCGAGGTCGTTTCCGCCGAGCGCGACGGCGCGCGCGTGACGTCCGTGGCGACGCGGTCGGCCGGTCACGACTCGCGCTACGCGGCGCCCTGGTTCGTGCTCGCGGCGGGCGGGTTCGGGTCGGGCGCGATCGAGCTCGACTCGCGCTGGGCCATGCACGAGCGCGTGTTCGGCCTGCCGCTCCATGGCGTCCCGGGGGCCGGACCACCCGCGATTCGTCGGCGACTACCTGGCCGAGCAGCCGATGGCGCGGGTCGGCGTGGCGGTCGATTCGGAGCTGCGCTCGACGGATGCGGACAACGTGCTCGTCGCCGGCGCGGCACTTCCGGGTGCGGTGCCGTGGCGCGAGGGGTCGGGCGAGGGGATCGCGCTCGCGAGCGGCTCGCACGCCGCCCAGATGGTGTTGGCAGCTGCCGGCGCACCGGCGGGGGCCGCGGCATGAGCGCGGGGCCGGCCGGCATGGACCAGGTCGGTGGCGTGCTCGAAGAGCTGATGCGCGGATCGCTCGATCACTGCGTGAAGTGCACGATCTGCGAGACCCAGTGCCCGGTGTCGAACGTGACGCCGCTGTTCCCGGGGCCGAAGTACGCCGGCCCCCAGGCCGAGCGCTACCGGGTCGCCGGCGAGCCGTCGGTCGACTCGTCGGTCGATTACTGCTCGGGGTGCGGGATCTGCTCGATGTCCTGCCCGCAGGGGGTAAAGATCGCCGAGATCAACTCTCAGGCGCGCAACAAGCTCAAGCAGCAGAAGGGCATCCCGCTCCGCGACCGGATCATCACGCGCCCGACCTGGCTCGGCCGCGCGGGCACGCCGGTGGCGCCGCTGGCCAACTTCACGATCGATTTTCGGCCGGCCCGGATCCTCGGCGAGAAGCTGCTCAAGATTCACCGCGACGCGGCCGCGCCGGACTTTGCGGGCCGGCGCTTCTCGCGCTGGGCGCGCAAGCACCCGAGTCCCTCCACCGGCCGTCGAATTGTCTATTTTCACGGCTGCGGCACCGAGTACTACGAGCCGTGGGAGGGGGAGAAGGTCGTGGCGATCCTCGAGCACCATGGCTTCGAGGTCGTCGTGCCCAAGCAGGACTGCTGCGGGCTGCCGCTCCAGTCGAGCGGACTGTTCGACGACGCGCGCAAGGTCGTCCTGCGTTTGGCGCGCAACCTGGCCCCATACGTCCGCGACGACCCGAACACGATCATCGTCGGCAACGCCACGAGTTGCACGCTGATGCTCAAGCGCGAGGCGCGCGAGATCCTCTCGCTCGAGGACGATCCGGACCTCAAGCTCGTCTCCGAGCGCACCTACGACATCTGCGAGCTGCTGCTCGAGATGAACGACCGCGGCGAGCTCAAGACCGATTTCAAGCCGGTCAACGAGCACATCTTCTACCACGCGCCCTGCCAGCAGCAGGGCCACTGGATCGGCAAGCCGGCACTCGAGTTGTTCGCGCTGATCCCGGGGTTGGAGGTCACCGAGGGGAACGCGCGCTGCTGCGGAATCGCCGGCACCTACGGCCTCAAGGTCGAGAAGTACGACATCGCGATGGCGGTCGGGGCGGACCTGTTCAGCCAGATCCGCGAGTCGGGGGCAGGTGAAGTCGCGTGCGACAGCGAGACCTGCCGGTGGCAGATCACCCACGCCACCGGAGAGAAGTCCGTGCACCCGATCGACTACCTGCACCGCGCCTACGGGCTCTGAGGGCTGAGCGTGGTCGGAATCGTGGTCGTGTCCCATAGCGACGCGCTGGCCGAGGGCGTCGTCACGCTCGCGCGCGAGATGGGCGGCGAGAACCTGGTGCTCGTAGCCGCCGGCGGTACCGACGAGCCGGGGGTGCTCGGCACCGACGCGACCCGCGTGATGGCGGCGATCGAGGAGGCGATGTCCCCCGATGGGGTGCTCGTGCTGATGGATCTCGGGAGCGCGCTGATGAGCACCGAGCTCGCGGTTGACCTGCTCGGCGAGACGCCGGGGCGGGTCGTGCTGAGCGAGGCACCGCTGGTCGAGGGGACGGTGGCGGCCGCGGCATCGGCGAGCGGCGGCGCGTCGCTGGACGAGGTGGCCGCCGAGGCCCGCGGCGCGCTCGCGATGAAGACCTCGCAACTCGGTGGCGCCGCCGCCGCGCCGGCGCCCGACGCCGCGCCGGCGCCCGACACCGCGGCCGTGACACCGGCCGACGCCCAGGCCGTCCTCGAGGTCCGCAACGCGATCGGGCTGCACGCGCGCCCGGCGGCACGGTTCGTCGAGACCGTCCGGCGGTTCGACGCCGACGTGCGGGTCGCCAAGGTCGGCGGTGGCGCGCCGGTAAGCGCGAGAAGCCTGACCAACGTGGTGGCGCTTGGGGCGCGGTTCGGCGACTCGCTGTCAGTCACCGCATCGGGGGCTGAGGCGGATGACGTCTTGCTGGCGCTGGCGCAGCTCGCGGACGAGGGGTTTGGCGACGGGATGGCAGCGGGCGCGCCACCGCCGAGCAGCGCCACCGCCACCCGACCCACCTCCGCGCCCCCACCCGCCGCCGCAGCTTCGCGCGCCACCGCAACCTCCACCGCTTACTCGCCTGGCTGGCCAGCCAGCCAGGCTCGAAAGGAGGGCGCGTCCGAAGTGGGCGCGGACGGGGGGCGCGCCGCGGCTGACCGGCCGCGACCGACCGCCGGCGAGGTCCTGCGGGGTGTCCCCGCCTCGGCCGGGCTCGCGTTCGGCCCCGCCCATCACCTGCACGGCGCCATCGCCCCGCCACCGGATCGCGCCGCCGAGGACCCGCCCCGCGAACGCGAACGCCTCAACCAAGGCATCACCGCCACCCGCACCGCAATCGAGCGCGACCGCGGCACTGTCGCGACCCGCGCCGGCAAGGCAGAGGCGGCGATCTTCGATGCCCACCTCGCGCTTCTCGATGACGAGGCGATGCTCGACCCCGCAAACCAGGCGATCGAGGCCGGCGCCACCGCGGAACGCGCCTGGTACGACGCGGCCCAGCAGGTCGCCGAGCTCTACCGCGCGCTCGACGAGCCGCTGCTCCAGGAGCGCGCGGCGGACGTGCTCGACGTCGGCCGGCGGGTTGTCGTCGCGCTCACCGGCGAGCCCGCGACCGCCACGGATACGGCCGGCGTCGTGATTGCCGGCGAGCTCACCCCCGGCGACGCCGCCACGCTCGATCCGGCACTCGTGACCGGGATCGCGACCGCGCACGGCACCGCCACCGCGCACGCCGCGATCCTCGCGCGTGCGCTCGGCCTCCCGGCCGTGGTCGGTCTGGGCGAGACGATCCTGCAGATCCCCGACGGCACGACCGTGCTGATCGACGGGGAGGTCGGCACGCTCCAGGTCGAGCCACCGGACGACGCGAAGCGCGACGCCACCGAGCGGCGCGAGCGCGCCGACCAAAGACGAGCGTCGGCCCGCGAACGCGCGCACGAGACCGGCGCCACCCGCGACGGCACCCGGATCGAGGTGTTCGCGAACCTGGGCTCCGCCGGCGAGGCGGCGCGGGCGGTCGAGCTCGGCGCCGAAGGCGTCGGCCTGCTCCGCACCGAGTTCCTGTTCCTCGACCGCGCCGAGCTCCCGGACGAGGACGAGCAGGCCGAGACGCTGCGGGAGATCGCGGTCGCGCTCGACGGCCGCGTATTGGTAGTGCGCACGCTCGACGCCGGCGCGGACAAGCCGTTGCCGGCGCTGCCGATGCCGCCCGAGGCGAACCCGTTCCTCGGCGTTCGCGGGATCCGGCTCGGGCTCGAGCGCCCTGAGGTGCTGGCCACTCAGCTTCGTGCGATCCTCCGCGTCGCGGCCGAGGGGCATCCGCTCAAGGCCATGCTGCCGATGGTCGCGACGCTCGCCGAGATCGAGGCCGCGCGCGCCGCGCTGGAGCAGGCCCGGGCCGCCACCGGAGTGGACGCGCCGCTCGAGTTCGGGATCATGGTCGAGGTCCCCGCGGCCGCGCTCACCGCGATGCGGCTGGCCGAGCACGTCGACTTCTTCTCGCTTGGCACCAACGACCTGACCCAGTACACGATGGCGGCCGAGCGTGGCGACGAGCGGCTCGCGCCGCTGCTCACCGGGCCCCAGCCGGCGGTGCTGCGGCTCGTCAAGGAGACGGTGCAGGCGGCGGCCGCACACGGCCGCTGGGTCGGGGTGTGCGGCGAGCTGGCCGGTGATCCGGCGAGCGCGCTCCTGTTCGCCGGACTCGGCGTGACCGAACTGAGCATGGCGCCGGCGCTGGTCCCGGAGGCCAAGGCGGCTCTCCGGGGGGTCGACCTCGAGCAGGCTCGCGCCGCCGCCGAGGCAGCGCTCGCGACCGACAGCGCGGCAGCCGCCCGCGCGTTCGGCGCCCGTTTGCTGTGAGGTAACCTCATCCTCCCGTGGAAGCCGGTACGTTGAGCTCGTTGCGCTCATCGAGGATGCTCGCGGCTGGCACGGGGCTACGGGTCGTGTTGTGCCCCGTGGTCATGGCGCTCGTGCTGACGCGCTCGTACACGGCCGCCGCGATCGTGTTCGTGATCGCCGCGTGCACCGACTGGCTCGACGGCCGGCTGGCCCGCCGCTGGGGAGTCACGACGCGCTTCGGCGCGTTCCTCGACACGACCGCCGACAAGCTGCTCGTGGCCAGCGCGCTGATCGCGCTGGTGGCGGTCCACCGCGTGTCGCCCTGGGTGTCGCTCGTCATCGTCGGCCGCGAGTTCACGATCCTCGGGCTGCGCGTCGCGGTCGAGTCGGGCGGGCGCCGGTTCGATACCTCGATGCTCGGCAAGTGGAAGGCGACGATCCAGTTCGTCGCGATCACGCTGGCGATCCTGCGCCCGGACGTGATCATCGCCGGCGCGTATCTCGATCAGTGGGCGATGGTGATCGCCGCGATCGTCACCGCCTGGTCCGGAATCGACTACATCGTTCAGTTCTCCGCCGCGCTCCGTTCCTGACCGCGTGAGCCGCGTATTCGTCACCGGCGGGACGGGGGTGATCGGCACTGCGCTCGTGACCCGTCTGCTCGAGCGCGGCGACGAGGTCGTCGGGTTGGCGCGGTCGGACGCGGCGGCGGGCACGTTGTCGGCCCGAGGCGTCGAGGTCGTCCGCGGCGAGGGAGACGACGTCGACGACCTTACGCGGGGGATGGAAGGCTGCGCGCTCGTGTTCAACGTCGCCGGCGTCAACGCGCTCTGCGTCGAGGACCCGCGCCCGATGGAGCGGATGAACGTCGGCGGCGCCGTCGCCGCGGTCCGCGCCGCCGCCCGCGCGGGCGTCGCCAGGCTCGTGCACACCTCCTCGGCCGCGACCATCGGCGAACCTCCGGGGACGATCGGCACCGAGCGCACGCCCCACCGCGGCTGGTACCTGTCGACGTACGAGCGGACCAAGACCGAGGGCGAGCGGGCGGCGCTCGCCACCTCGCGCGAGGTCGGCCAGGACCTGGTGCTGGTCAACCCGTCCTCGGTCCAGGGGCCCGGGCGCGCCGGCGGCACGGGCCGGATTCTGCTCGCGTACCTCGACGGCCGCCTGCGCGTATTCGTGCCGACGTACGTCAGCCTGGTCGACGTCGACGACTGCGTGACCGGTCACGTGCTCGCGGCCGAGCAGGGCGTCGCCGGCGAGCGCTACCTGGTCAATGGAATGACACTCGAGATCGGCCAGGCGCTGGCGCTGGCAGCCGACGTCGCCGGCGTGGAGCGGAAGCCGCGTTTGCTGCCCCGCCGCGTCGCCACCGTGGCTGCGGCCGCCGTCGAGCGTGGGTTCAAGCTCGCCGGGCGCCGGCCGCCGGTGTGCCGCGAGATGGTCCGCACGCTGCTCCACGGCCACCGCTACGACGGATCGCGGGCCGAGCGCGAGCTTGGCCTGCGCTACACCGACCCCCGCGAGACGATCCGCAAGACCGTCGATTGGGCGCGGGCTGAGGGTCTGATCCGCTGACCAGCGGATCGCCTTTTGTTGTCCGGCGACGCATATTCCAAGTTCCCAACACCCGTCCTACATGCCGAGCGGTAGGATCGACTTGGAATCCGCTGCAGGAGGAGGGATTTGGAGCAAGTTACCCCGAGACCAGCCGCGGTGGCAGAGGGTGCGTCCACCGCGTCCTCCCCTGCCCCGGCGTACTCGCCGCGTCGCGGACGCGTCAGCAAGTTCCTCATCCCTGAGGTGATCTTCGGGATCGGGACGCTCGCCGAGGTCGGCGGCGCGGTCCGGCGCGTCGGCGGCCGCCGCCCGATGCTGGTCAGCGACCGGGGCGTGCTCGCTTCCGGCTGGGTCGAGCGCGCCACGCCGCACCTCGACGACGTGCGCATCCAGTGGCATCTCTGGCACGAGCTGACGCCGAACCCGAAGGACTTCGAGGTCGAGGCGGCGTTCGAGGTCTACCTCGAGAGCGGTTGCGACGCGCTGCTCGCGATCGGTGGCGGGAGCTGCATCGACCTCGCCAAAGCCGTGGCGATCCTGAGCGGCAACGGGGGACACATCCTCGAGTACGAGGGCATCGACCACGCGAACAACCCGATCCCGCCGATGGTGATGGTCCCGACGACCGGCGGCTCGGGGTCGGACGTGTCGCAGTTCTGCGTGATCACCGATACCAACCGACGTTTCAAGGCGACGATCGGCGGGCGCGCGCTCGTGCCCGATATCTCGGTGACCGACCCCGAGTTGCTCACGACGATGCCGGCGGCGTTGACCGCGCACACCGGGCTCGACGCGCTCAGCCACGCGATCGAGTCGTGCGTGTCGGAGGCCTGCGATTTCCTGAGCAAGCGCCTGGCGGTCGCCGCGATCCACGAGATCGTCGAGCATCTCCCGGTTGCGGTCGAGGATCCGTTCGACCTCACCGCCCGCGAGGGGATGGCGCGGGCCAGCCTGCAGGCCGGCATGGCGTTCACGAACGCGCTGCTCGGAGCAACCCACGCGATCGCCCACCAGATCGGCGGCGCGCTCGACCTCCCGCATGGGCTGCTCAACGCGATCCTGATGCCGCACGTGATGCGGTTCAACGCCGAGACCCACGCCGACCGGTACGTCGACGTGGCGGGCGCGCTCGGCGTCGCTACCGACGGCCTCGACGACGCCACCGCCGCCGAGCGGGCGATCGAGCGCGTCGAGGAATTGAGCCGGGCCCTGGCGATTCCGGCCGGCCTGCACGAGATCGGCGTCGACCCGTCCGACTTCAACCTGTTCGCGGTGAACGCGCTGCGCGACGCCTACATCGCGACCAACCCACGACCCGTCAGCGAGGACGATGTCCGCAGGATCTGCGTCGCCGCCTACTGAACGGCCCGCCGCCGTTGACCGGCTCGCGCTCGAGCGCCTGGTCGGTGTCCGCTCGTCCAAGCCAAGCTTCTATGCGGCCTGGCGCGACAAGTCGGACCGCCTCGACCATACGATCGAGACGCTCGAGCGAATCTCCTCCGCGTTATGCGCCGCGCCGGCAGGGCCCATCGCCGTCTGTGACGCGGTCGTCGAGGCGGCCGCCTACCACTTCGACGCGCGGTGGGCGGCGATGGTGTTCTCCGACGAGGACGCGGCCGGGAGGATGCCTCGCGTCATCGTCCACGCGAGCCACGCGGTCGTCCAGCGCTGGGAGGTGGCGCCGGAGTCGCTCGCGGCGCTCGCCGAGCGGACGCTCACCGCCCAACGCCCCGTGCTGGTCGCGAAGGAAGAGGGGATCGAGCTCGGCGGTGAGCCGTGCGCCGCGGCGGCGGCTCCGATGCCCGTGCACGGCAAGCTGGCCGGCATGCTCGTGGTGGGCCTTCACGACGACGTCGACGTCGCGCCGAGTGACGTCTCGATCCTGGTCACGCTCGCCAACCACGCCGGCGTCGCGCTCCACAACGCCTCGTTGTTCCAGGAGAACGAGCGCCGCGCGGCCGAGCTCGAGCGCCGAGGCTCAGAGCTCGAGGGGACGCTCCGGCGACTGGAGCAGGCCGGCCGCCGGCAGCTCCTGAGCGAGGAGCGCAACCGGATCGCGCGCGAGCTCCACGACAGCGTCGCGCAGCAGCTGCTGACGATCGGCATGAATCTCGAGTGGTGCCGGCGCCATCCGATGGTTCCTCCGCTCGTGGTCGAGCGGATGCTGGGCGCTCAGGGCCTGGCGCGCTCCGCGATGGACGAGATCCGCGAGGTGATCTTCGAGCTGTCGAGCGACGGGCAGATCGGGCTGCCCGAGGCGCTCCGGGACGTGATCGAGGACGTCGAGGCCGGCGCTCGCCTCGAGGTTGGGCTGCGGGTCTACGGTCAGACCCAGCCGGTGCCCGCCACCACCCAGCACGCCCTGGTCCAGATCGCGCGCGAGGCGCTGTTCAACGTGGTTCGCCACGCCGAGGCCCAGCACGCGTGGGTCACGTTGCGGTGGCGGCCCCAGGTGGTGTCGCTGGGCGTCGGCGATGACGGCTCGGGGAACCACCGCAAGCTCCAGCACCACCTGTTCATCTCGCAGCCGAACTCCGATCACCTCGGGCTGACCGGAATCGCCGAGCGGGTACGCACTCTCGGCGGCGCCACCTGGTTCGAGCGTCGGCGCGGCGGGGGCGTGAAGCTGAGGGTCGAGGTACCGCTCGGAGGGTCGGTTGGCCCCGCCTGAGGCGTCGGCCCCAGCGCGCGTCCTGCTGGTCGACGACCACGCGATCGTCCGCCGGGGGCTGCGCTCGATCCTCGAACTCGAGCCCGACATCTCCGTCGTCGCGGAGGCCGGAGGTTGGCACGATGCGCTGCAGGCCCTCGATCACTCAAGGCCCGATGTGATCGTGCTCGATCTGAAGCTGAGCTCGGAGCACGACACCGAGGGGCTCGACCTGTGCAGCGAGATCGTCCGCCGCCGACCGCAGTCCAACGTCGTGATCCTGTCCACGTTCCTCAACGAGCGCCTGCTCGACCAGTCGCTGCGGCGTGGCGCCAAGGCCTACGTGCTCAAAGAGGTCGACGTCGTCGAGCTGGTCAAGATCATCCGTCGCGTCTCCCACGGGGAGTCCGGCTTCGACGGACGCAGCGCCGCGATGGTCAGGTCGCTCGTGGCGGGCGAGCATGCCCCCGCCGACGCGGGGTTCACCGATCGCGAGCGCGAGGTCACCGAACTGGTCGCGAGCGGGCTGACCAACGCGGAGATCGGGCGTCGCATCTTCGTCAGCGAGAGCACCGCGAAGTTTCACGTGCGCAACGTGATGCGCAAGCTCGGCGTCCACAGCCGCGCCGAAATCGCCTACGCCGCCGGCAAGCGGGGCCTCCTCGATCACGCGCCGCACTAGGGTCTGGGTGCCGGGAGTCGATAAGCCGCGCATGGCCGGTGGTTACGCCCGGACCTTCGAGCTGAAAGACGGACCGGGCGTCGACCCGGCCAACGTCGGCCGCAAGCTGCCGCACGCGGCGATCCTCAAATGCGTGTCGACGAACATTTGCGGCTCCGACCAGCACATGGTCCGCGGCCGCACGACCGCGCCCGAGGGCCTGATCCTCGGGCACGAGATCACCGGCGAGGTGATCGAGACCGGGCCTGGGGTCGAGTTCATCAAGAAGGGCGACCTCTGCTCGGTGCCGTTCAACATCGCCTGCGGGCGGTGCCGCATGTGCAAGACCGGGAACACCGGCGTGTGCTTGAACGTCAACCCCGATCGGCCCGGCTCGGCGTATGGCTACGTCGACATGGAGGTTTGCTGCGTTGTACAGGGATGGGGCCGGCCGGCGGCCCGGCTCGCGGTGCGCGACCGCGGGCCACGGCAGCGGACCGAAGGAGTGCTCAGCAGTTGCCGTCGACGTCGCAGCTCTCGCCGCCGGCGATCACTGGCGCCGGCGCACGGCGCTCCCAACCCTGCTCGAGCAGTTGCAAAAGCGCCTCGGGCGGATGGGCGCCCGACGCGCCGATCGCGCGGTCGACGACGAACGTCGGCACCGCGCTGATCCCGAACTGGCCGGCGAGCCGCTCGTCGCCGCGCACCTCGTCGGCGTAGCGGTCGGAGGCGAGCGTGGCGCGTACCTCGTCCTCGTCGAGGCCGACCTCGACCGCGAGGCGGGCGAGCGTGTCGTGATCGGACACCAGCTGGCCCTCGGTGAAGTAGGCGAGCATCAGGCGCTCCTTCATCGCGTCCTGGAGGCCATGCTCGGCGGCCAGGTGGATGACGCGGTGGCCGTCGAAGGTGGTGCCGCTGCGCTGGATGTCCAGGCGGAAGTCGAGCCCCTCGCCGGTGGCGGCGTCGGTCACCGCGCGTCCCATCTCCCTGGCCCGCTCGACCGTGATGCCGTATTTCTCGGCAATGCGGGTCGCGTTGTCGCCCTCGCGCTCGTAGGGCGCGGAGGGATCGAGCTCGAAGCTCCGCCACGTCACGCGGACGTCGTCACGATGCTCGAACTCGGCAAGCGCGGCCTCGAACCGGCGCTTCCCGATGTAGCACCACGGGCAGGCGATGTCCGACCAGATTTCGACGTCCACGAAACGCTCCTCAGAAAGAAAGTTGACCTCACAAGGAGTGTAGCCAGCAGACCACTTAGTTCCAGGGGAGCTCGCTTCGCTTCTCCCAGTACGTCTCCGCGTCCTCGCCGATCGCGTCGAGGCCCTCGAGCACGTCGGGGCCCAGGTCGAGGGTGCGCGCGACGAGGTTGCTCGCGAGCTCCTCCACGGTGGCGGCGCCGCTCAGCACGACGTCGACCCACGGCTGCGCCAGCACGTACGCGAGCGCGAGCGCGTCCTCGGTCCGTCCGGTCGTGCGCGCCGCCGCCGCCAGCTCGGGCACATCGCCGCGCGTCGTGAGCCTGCCGTTGGCGAGCGCCTCCTTGATGATCACGCCCAGTCCCTCGGCATGAGCCGCGGCCAGCGCGGAGCCAGCCGAACGCTCGAGCAGGTTCCACGTCGCCTGCACGGAATCGAAGCCGCCGACCTCGAGCGCGCGCTCGATCGTCTGTGCCTGATTCGGCCCGGTCGACGTGAACCCGATCGCCATGCCGTTGGCGCGGAGCTGCGCGAGCTCCTCCATGACCGCCGGGTCGTCGAGCACGCCGCTGTCAACGGTCGCCGAGTGGATCTGGTACAGGCGGAGATGGTTTCCCAGAAGCTCTTGCGATTCGGTCAGCTGGCGCTCGAGCGTCGCTTCCGACAGGTCTTTGACCTCGTTGACCTCGGCGTCGACGCGCCAGCCGGCGGTGTACGTGTAGCCCCACTTCGAGCCGACCGTGACGTCGTCGGGGCCGAGGTCGCGTTGTTCGAGCCAGCGCGCGAGGAACGCCTCAGCCAGGCCGTAGGATCGCGCCGCGTCGAAGTAGCGGATGCCGCCGGCGTACGCGGCGTCGAGCACGGCGTGCGCGGCACGCTCCATCGACTTGACGTCGGTGTGCCCGGCCAGGTCCGTTGCGTGGCCGAGGTTGATGTAGCCGGGGCGCCCGAGCGCGGCAAGCCCGAGCCCGAGCGGCGTGACCTCCAGGTCCGTGTTGCCGAGAGTCCGAGACATTGCGCGGGTGCACGCTATCGCGTCGCACCTGGCGGGGGCTCAGCCGGCGAGCACCTCGCCGCCCCGGTTCGGCACCAGCACGAGCATGCTCCGACGCGCCCACTCCGCCTGCGGTCGGGCCGGACGGAGCGTCAGGCCGGCGGCTGCGCGCAGCACCTCGCGCATCTCCATCTCGGCGAACGGCGCTCCGGCGCAGCGGCGGACCCCGCCGCCGAACGGGATCCACGACACCGGGTTCGGGACCGGATGATCCGAGGCCCCCTCGAGCCAGCGCTCGGGCCGGAACTCGCTGGCGCGCTCCCACAGATCCTCGCGCCGGCACGCAAGCCACAGGCACGCGGCGACCTGGACGCCGGCGGGCACCGTCCGGCCCGCGATCTGCGCCGGCTCGAGCAGGAGACGCGGCGCGATCGTCAGCGCCGGGCGGGCCCGCAGCACCTCCTTGACGACCGCGTCGACGTAGCCCGGTTCGCCCTCGCGCAGCCGCGCCTGCACCGCCGGGTGGCGGGCGAGCAGCTCGAACGCCCACGCCAGCGATGCCGCCGAGCTGTCGTGGCCGCCGACGAGCAGCGCCACGAGCTGATCGCGCAGGTGCTGATCGCTCGGTGGGTTGCCGTGCTCGTCGCGGGCCTCAAGCAGCAGCGCCAACATCGAGTCGTCGCGCTGCTCCGCCCGCCGGCGCGCCACCAGCGCATACAGCTCGGCGTCGAACCGCTCGACCGCGATCCGGAACCGGCCCCACGGGCTGCGCGGCCCAAGGTCCTTGCGCACGACCGCCATCGCCAGCACCGACGGAAGCGAGCGGACGCTCACGAGCGAGTCCTCGATCACGACGTGCATATGGGCGAGCTCCTCGTCGCGCGCGCCGAACACGACGCGCAGGATGATGTCGAGCGTTAGCTCCCGCATGCGGTCGAGCGCGACCACCGGACCGTTCCAGGTCGCGAGCTCGCGGCGGGCCAGCTCGGCGATCATCGGCGCCAACGCGCGCATCCGCTCGCCGTGGAACGGGCCCTGCATCAACCGGCGCTCGCGGATGTGCTCCTCGCCGTCGAGCAGCAGGATCGAGTGCGGGCCGGCGAACGGCGCCAGGAACTCCCAGCTCTGGCCCGCGGGCGCGATCGCTGGATCGAGCCGGAACACCGAACGGACCGCGTCAGGGCCGGAGAACAGGACCATTGGCTCCTCGGTCCAGTAGGTCCGGATCGTCGCCGGGTCACCGAAGCGGGCGTGCACGCGGCGCAGGAACGCGCCGGGTCGGGACATCCACGCGAGCGTCTGCCAGATGGCGGGCGCGCGCGGGCCGGGCGGCAAGTCCACGGCCCGATGGGGCAGGTCCATGGTCCGATGCTACGCCGCCGGGAGCGGCAGTTCTCGTCGCTCCGCGCCGTTGCTCGGGTATGGGGAGCGGTCCGGACCGCCTTGTCAGCTACGGCTCACGCGTGGTGGTCGGTCTGATCTCGTGCGCGGTCCTCGCGGCCACGTTGCACGCGGACGCAGCGGCCCTCACGATTCTCACGGCGGTGGTGCTCGTCGTCTTGGCGATCACAGCCGTCATGCTTCGCGACGAATGACCGGCACCTGAGCCGCGGGGTGAGGCGGGCGCGAGCTGTCGGCGAGCGGGAAGCGTGCGCCGCCGTCGATCCGGACGCGGACGCTGTCGCCGGGCCGCGGAGCCGGAAGCGGGGAGACCGTGTACAGCCGCCCGTGCTCGAGCTCGAGCTCGAGGCGGACGCCGTCCTCGAGCGCGACCGCGCGAGTGACTCGAGCCTCGAACGGGCCGGCGGGATCGAGCGCGACGTGCGCCGGCCGGGTCAGCAGGAGCTCGTGACCGTCCTCGAGGCTGCCGTCGAAGCCCAGGAAGCGCGCCACCGCGGTGCTCGGCGGCCGCTCGAGTAGCTCTCGGGGCGGACCGGCCGCCACCAGCCGGCCGTCGATCAGGATCAGCAGGCGGTCCGCGAGCGCCCACGCTTCCGCCCGGTCGTGAACCACGACGAGCGTGGCGCGGTCGCTCGAGCGCAACGCCGACAGCGCGTCCTCGAGCAAGTTCGCGCGCACCTCGGCGTCGAGCCCGGCGAACGGCTCATCGAGCAGCAGCACGTCGGGCTGCACCGCGATCGCGCGGGCGAGGTGGACGCGGCGGCGCTCGCCTCCGGACAGCGTGGCGGCGCGGCGCCGGGCAAGGTGCTCGGCGCCGATCGCGCGGAGCGCCTCCCGAGCGCGGTCGGCCCGCTCGGGTCGTGGGACGCCCCACCAGGCGAGCGCCAGCGTCACGTTCGCCAACACGGTCCGGCGCGCCAGGTCGGGCGACTGGAGCGCTACGCCGACCCGGCCGTGGCGTTCGACCCGGCCCTCAGAGGCGGGCAGCACCCCGGCGAGGGCGTCGAGCAGCGTGCTCTTGCCGGCGCCGTTGGGCCCGAGCAGCGCCACGATTTCGCCGGCGCGCAGCTCGGCGCTCACGTCGCTGACCACGTCGCGCTTACCGCGCCGTACGGTCAGGTGCTCGCACCGGAGCAAGACGGGTCCGGGCGGGGCGTGATCCGCGTCGCTCACGTCGCCGACCGGAAGCGCATGCGAATGCCGCTGCCCTGATGCTGGAGGAGGGCCAGCGCCCCCATCAGGATTAGGATCAGGGCGATCAGGACGATCGCGATCGCGACCGCGTCGGCGTAGTAGCCGCCGTTGATCTCGTACAGGGTCGCGCTAGCGAGTGTCTGGTTGTAGCCGTAGATGTTGCCGCCGAGGATCACGACCGCGGCGACCTCGGACAGGGCGGTGCCGAGCGCCGCGATCACGGCCGCCATCACCCCGATCCTCGCCTCCCGAAGCGCAAGCGTCCACAGCTGGCGCCGACCGGCGCCGAGCAGCCGCGCCTGAGCCAGGAGCCCGGGCGGAAGTCCCTGCACGGCGGCCGCGGTGAGGGCGACGACGAACGGAAGCGCCAGGATCGTCTGCGCGACGAACACGACCCGCCTCGTGTAGATCAGGTGGAGCGAGCCGAGTAGCGCCTGGGGGCTGAACAGCACGAACAAGAACGTCCCGACGAGCACCGGCGGAATCGCGAGGCTGACGTTCGCGAGCACGCGGAGAGCCTGTCTGCCGCGGAACCTTCCTAGGCCGATCGCGAGCCCGATCGGCAGGCCGATCACGGTGGCGGCCGCGGTCGCGACCAGCGCGACCTGGAGCGTGAAGCCGATAACGCTGAACAGCGTCGGGTTCCCGTGCAGGATCATTGGAACGGCCCTGCGAATCTCGTCCCAGATCAGACTCACGTCAGGCCGTCCGGAAGCGGAACTGGACCCCGCCGGTGCGCTGCTGGATCACGGTCAGCACCCCGATCAGAACGACGATCACCGCCAGCAGGACGAGCGCGATCGCGGTGGCGTACGGATCGTGCGCCGTGTAGTTGAACTGCTCGAGCAGGGCGCTAGCCAAGGTCTCGTCGCTTCCCTGGAAGTTTCCGCCGACGATGACCACTGCGCCGACCTCCGCGATCGTGGCCCCGAGCGCGGCGATGACGGCCGCGATGACGCCGATCTTCGCCTCTCTGAGTGCGAACACCCCGAGCTGGATACGACTGGCCCCAAGCGCCCGCGCCTGGTCGAGGAGGCCGGGCGAAAGGCCCTGGATCGCTGCCGAGGTTAGTGCGACGATGTACGGGAGGGCGAGCACCGCCTGCGCGATATAGACGGCGGTGAGCGTGAACTCGATCCGGAGCGAGCCGAACGCGCCCTGCGGGAGGAGGAGCAGCAGCACCCCGATCCCGACGACGACCGACGGCAACGCGAGACTCGCGTTTGCGAGCAGCTGAAGGGCGCGCCGGCCGCGGAAGCGGCCGAGTCCCAGGGCCAGCCCGATCGGCAGGCCGACCACCAGAGCGGCTGCGGTCGACACGAAGGCGACCCGGAGCGTGACCCACAGCAGCCCCATGATGTAAGGGTTGCCGTGCGCGATCAGAGGGATCGCGCTGCGGAGCTGATCCCAGAGGTATCCCATTCAGGGGGTGCTGGCCGGCGGTGCCTTCTGGACGTACACGAGCTGTCCGTTGGCAAGGCGATAAACGACTCCGGCCTCGGTGCCATGACCGATCGTGCGGGCGCCCGGCTTGGGCAGCGGTGCCACCGTCTGTCCCGGCTGGATGTAGATGCTCTGAGAGTTGCTTGCCCGCAGCCCGCGGCTGGTGATCGCCGCGCCGAGGTGAAGCGACGACAGCGCCGCCAGCAGGAACGCGACCGACAGCACGATCCCGAGATCGAACAGGTTGACTAGCCCGTCGAGTGGGTCGCCGGCGCGGTCCTCGCGGCTTCGGGCGTTGGGGGTGACGGAGATGATGTTGCGCCTCCTGTGGATCGTGGGTCGGTGATGACCGCCGCGAGGTATTGAAGATCTGACAAATCCTGGCTGTACAGACGGTCGCGTGAGAGAGACAGCCCGAATGCGACCGCGCCGATCAGCAGGCCCACCACCGTAACGCTGAAGGCGACGCGCAGGTCGTGACTGAGCTGCCCGGTGTTGCCGGCGGCGAGACCGGTGAGCGCGGGCGAGAGTGGGATCAGGGTTCCCATCAGGCCAAGCGCAGGCCCGGCGCGCACGAGCAATCGTGTCCGCGCCAGACGCCGCTGGGAATCGAAGTCGAAGTCCGCGAGCGCCTTGTTGATCTGGTGCTCGCTCCCGGGCTTGCCCGCCTGCTCGAGGATGAAATCGAGCGTGGCCGTCATCGCGGCGCTCCGCGGAATCCCGCGCACGGCGGCTGCCGCCGCCGAACGGTCGCCCGCCAGCAGCGCGTTGCGGGCCTGCTCGGCGCCGGCCTGAAGCGTCGCGAACCGCCGCCCCCGGCGGCTCGCGAGCTCGACGATGTAACTGCCAAGCTCGAAGATCACGAGCGCCAGCGCGGCCAGCGCGAGGATCAGCACCGGCACCTCCAGCGCGTTCGCGACGTGGAAGATCGCCTGGTCGATGCCGTTGGTGCTGAGAGCGAAGGTCACGGGCAAATCTGTGATGAGAGCCAGGATCTCAGCTGCCGGCGCCGGGCGTCGGAAGGCGGCGCCGCCCATGCAGCTCGCGCCCGGCTCCGAGACCCAGCAGCAAGAGGACCGCGAAGCCGGCGGCGAACGCCGGCAGCAGCGAGGCGCGGATCGCCTGCCGCGCCGGGGGCGCCGTCGCGACCGCCGCGGGCACGACGCTGACGAGCGGGCTCGCGCCCGGCGCCATCGGCGTCACGTCGCTGACCAGCAGACCGGCGACGAGTGCGCCCGACGGCGGGCGCGGCGTCGATCGCGTCCGGGGCGCGGTGGTGTGCGCGGACGCCCGTTTCGACGTGCCCGTCTGGTGTGGCGCGGGCGCTGTGGGCGGATGACTCGAGCCGTCCGACGCTGACGTGGTCGACGCACGGGTCGTCGACGTCGACGTCGAGGTCGTCGAGCCCGTGGTCGACGTGTTCGTGCCGTTGCCCGTGCCCGTCGTCGTCGACTTGCCGGTGGTCGAGCCGCCCGCCCGTCCGCCGGGGTGGGTTCCCTTGCTCTTGCGCGGCCCGGTCGGCGTGTGAGACTTTCTCGATTTGCCCGATCCGGTTTGCGGGTGACTACCGGTGGCTGCCGGTGACGGCGGACCGACGTTGATCGGAATCTCGGCGCCGCCGCCGCCGCCGGCGCTGTCGGTCACCTGCACGGTGACGTCGTACTGGCCGGCGCTGGCGAACGTCACCTGTGGGGCCACAACCGTCGAGTTCGGGGCGCCACCATCGAAATTCCAGCTGTAGGAGAGCGCGCTGCCGTTGTCGCCGGTGACCGTCGTGCCGAAGGTGACGCTTCCGCCGGCCGGCACCGTCGTCCTCGATGCGGACACGGTGACGGTGAGTAGCTGGCCCTCGAACACCTCGATCGCGATCGGCAACGGCTGATCATTGTCGGTTCCCTGAACCTCGTCGAGCAGGTCCTCGTCCGTCTGGCCCCCTCCGTTCCCGCGCCAGGGCCGGTCGTACTGATTCAACGATCCCAGCGCCTGCACGACCGGAGCTTCCTGGGGATTGTTGAAGTCGGTCGATCCCTGGGCGGCGAGGTCGTTCCCCGTGAGCATCGAACCCGGTCCGTCCTCGGGAGCTCCCTGGCCGTCGATCACGGTGATGCCACGCACCGCAGCGACCGGAACCGGAGTCGACAGGCAGCCGAGGACCGTCGAGAGCGCCCAGGACTGGTCCGGCGAGAGCGGCACGTCCACGAATCCGGCTCTGCCGAGCTCGTTCAGGTCGGTCCCCGAGTACGGCGTGCACTGTGGGTTCGACTGGAGCTGCGCCAGCGAGACGGCGTCGTTCTGCTCCGTGGTTCCGCTTGGCGAGTACACGGTCGCGGACACGACCTCGTCCGAGCTCGGGTCCGCCGTGGCGACGGCGGCTGGGGCTCCCAGCGCCGCGAGCCCACATGCGAGCATCAACACGAACCGCCGCCCCGGGATGAGCCCGGGGCGGCGGTCGGCCGGCCGTCGATGTTCGCCCGAACGGATGCTTCGGTCCGGCACGGACCTAACGGATCGTGATCGTTCTCAATCCCGAGAAGCTCGGTGCCTCGCCGGGCCGGATGTACTCGAGTTGCAGCACCCATCGGGCGGCACGCCTGAGCTTGGCGTGGAACGTCACCCTGTTCTTGCCAGCGCCGAGGTTCGCGCTTCCGAACACGGTGAACCGTGCGGGCGCGCCCGTCGCCGTATTGATCCTCAGCAGTTCGACCTTCGCACCCGACTCACCGGACGGCGTCGCCGTCGCGGCGAGCGTGAACCCTTTGCTCTTGGGCTTGAACGAGCTCAGCGTGATGCCCGAGGTCGGCTTGGAGCCGATCGTGACCTTGACGGTCCGTGACGTCGCTGCCACCACCTGCCCACGATCGGAGAACTTCACCTTCACGTTCCAGTTGCCCGGGGCGAGCCCCGCCAGGATCGCGAAGTTGCCCTGGCTAGAGGCCAGACGCTCGGTCGCGACCTTCCGGAACGCACCTCGCTTGCCCACGGCGCGAGCGAGCACGGTGACCGTTCCCCTGACGTGTCCGGTTCCGGGACCGACGGTGCCGATCACGAGCGCCTTGCCGCCTTCCGACTCCACTCGGAGGTTGGAGGTCGCGGCGTGCACGGTTACGTTCACCGGCGTGGTCGACGCCGGGGACAGGATGTCACCGTACACCGGACTGAGGGACGAGTTCTCGACCACGGAGATCTGACCGGTCGACACCTCGTACGAGCCGCTCGAGGTCGGCGTGAACTTGATGCTGTAACCGCCGGTCGAGTTGGTCTTGCCGCTCGCGACCGGCAACGGCTGGCCGGCGACGATCTGGTCGACGAACACGGAGTGCCCGGCCAGCGCCGGATAGCCCGGCTCGGCGTTGACCAGCGTTCCCTTCACAGTCAGTGGCTTCTTGGCCGTGTAGTTCTTCGGGAGTCCGGACACGGTCAGGTTCGGTGACGCGTCCGCCACGAACGGCGGGCCCGCCGGATCACTCGTCGGCAGGTACGTCTTCAACCGCGCCTGGAACGCCGGCGAGGTGAGAAAGCTCACGAAGTCCTGGGCGGCGGTCAGATTCACCGTCTCGCCCGGCTTCGTGGGGTTGATGATGTAGACGTGGAAGTAGTTGACCAGCGCGTCGACGCCACCGGGTGCCGATGCGCTCTGGGGCCCGCGGGTGACGACCTTCAGGGCCGGGATCGTCCCGGCTGGATCCGCACCCGAGGCGAGGTAGTCATACGTCCCGCGGTCGGTCAGGACGTAGCAGGTGCCCGCGGGACCGTGGGTGCACGCGTTGGCGGCCTGCACGTTCGCGCCCTGGGAGGAACCGGCGTTGATGAAGTACCAGGACGGGTTGTCCGGGCTGATGACGGTGCCACTGTCCGGACAGGGGGCGCCGTTGGAGGGGACGGCGGTCGAGTTGACCGGCGACATGCCCCCGCCGTCCGCGGCGCTGACCGTACACAGAGTCAGGCTCGCGGGCCTCAGACCCGAGCTGTTGACGAGGGCCCAGATCGCATGCTCCTCGACGGTCGTCCCGGACGCGGTGGTGGTGCCGCCGCGCGTGTAGAACGTCGCGTTGCCGCTCGCTCCGGCCGCCGCGACGTCGGCGAACGCCGCCGCGATGTTGTTCGCGCCGTTCGCGGCCACGCCCGCGGGATCGCCGGTCGGGCCGGCGAGCACGAAGTCGTTGGTGAAGATCGCGTTTCCGTACTGGTTGTTGTACGAGAACCCGTTCGCGACGAACTGGTTCTCGAGGGATTCAGCGTGCACGATCAGTACGCTCGGGCCTCCGGTTCCGTTCTCGGCGTTCTGGATCGCCGTGCCCGTGGCCGAGCCCACGTACTTGAACGTGAACTGCGGGTAGGCCTTGTTGAACATCGGCTCGATCAGGTTCGGGACGAGACCCGAGTCGTTGACGTCGCTGGTGCCCACGATCGTGAGCGTCGATGACGTATCCGCGCTAGCCAACGCCGGGGCGATGAGCAGGGCGGCGGCGGTCAGAAGCCCGACCAGGGGGACGGCAAGTAGCCGGCGTCTGGCGCCGGCGTGGCCATCGAACGCACCCGGCCGTGCGAGATGACGAAGGGAAATAGAGGTTTTGCGCATTGCGTGAGCATATAGGCATTGCATATGCACACGTGAGTCGAGTAAGCCAGGGGCGTTAGGCTCTGGCGTCGTGTGGGGCCTACGCAACGCCCGTGTCAGCGGCCGGCCGGTGCTCGCGCTGGCGCTCGCGGCACTCGTCACGGGATGCGGCGGCGGCGGGTACACGAAGAGCGACTTCATCGACCAGGCCAACGCGATCTGCACGAACACACTGCGTCAGACGCGTGCAATCGCGCCGCCCACATCGACGTCGCAGCCGGGCGCGATGGCCGCCTACCTGGGCCGCCTGGTGCCGCTGGTGCAATCGGAGGCCGACCAACTCCGCGCGCTCAAGCGTCCTCCCGGCACTGCGCGCGAGCGCCTAATGCTGTCGCAGTACCTTGCGGCCCTCGGGCAGGTGGCTACCGCGTACCGCGCGCTCGAGTCAGCGGCGAGGAGCGGCGACAGCGACACGGTCGCGGGCGTCGAGGCCACGCTCCGGGCGAGCCCGGTGGCCGCGCTCGCCACCGCCTACGGCATCCGATCGTGCGGCACCCCGGGAGCGACGGTCGCCTGACACGCGCGCCGTCACGACGCCCTGTACCGTCTGTCCTCAGATGCCCGAAGACCTTTCGCTCGGCGAGGCCGCCGCGGCGCTCGGGGTGAGCGTCGACACCCTTCGGCGCTGGGACCGGAAGGGACGAATCAAGACCACCCGCGACGCTCGCAATCGCCGGCTCGTGCCCGCCGCCGAGATCGAGCGTCTGACGACGCGCCCTGCCCGCCACCGCACGGGGACCGAGCGATCCGCCCGCAACCGGTTCACGGGCGTGGTGCGCTCGGTCGAGCGCGACGGCGTGATGGCGCTGGTCGAGCTCGAGGCCGGTCCGTTCCTGGTCACCGCCGCGATCACGCGCGACTCGGTCGAGGAGCTCGGGCTCGCGGCCGGCGTCAACGCCACCGCGGTCGTCAAGGCGACGTCGGTGATGATCGAACGCGGCACCTCCGACTGAGCTTCTCGGACCCGGCTCGGCGAGTCTGAAGAGGATCTACCTAGGCAGCGCTGTGCTGCCGCGTTCGGCCGACGACGCCGAGCTGCTCCAGGTGATGCGCAGGTACGGGAGGCTCGGCTCCGGGGCCTGAGCACCTGTGCGGCGTTGTCGAACGAGGTCGTCATGTGCGGCCGGCGGGGGTCCCGCGACCGTCGAGCGCCGACGACTGCGGCGCGCGCATCCCTGGTGAATCGCTCGAACGCCATCAGCGCCCTCCTTTGAAGACGCCGGCCGACTGAAGCCGGCGCGCGTGCTTCTTGTGGACCGCCTGTCGCGTGACTCCGAGCGCCTCGGCCACTTCCGACCACGTCCAGCCGTCGAGCACTGCGCGTTCGACGGCCGAGTCTTCGACACGGTCGGCCAGGCGCCGGAGCGCGCCGACGGCGGCGAGCGCGTCGGCGGGGTGTTCGGGAAGCCTCCGCGGAGCGGCGAACATCATTCTGTCAACCGTAGTTGACAGGGTGCTGACCTCACGAGAGATTTGTGTTCGCAAAGTACCCCGTCAGTGAGCTTGGGCTACAGAACGGCAGGATCTGTGCAGGATTGAAGGCTTACCTGGCTCCGCTGCGGCGCAGTCTCACGCCCGCGCGCTCCTCGAGCAGCGCCACCGCGAGCATTTCGCCGTCAACCGCGCCGTACCGTTCAAGCGCCGCGCGGTAAGAGCGCTCGACCACCGTCGACAGTTCGAAGGGCACGGCAAGCTCGTCGGCACGCGCCACGATCGCCTCGAGCTCGTCGCAGCAGCGATCGAGCCCGAACGACTCGAGGTAGCCGCCGTCGAGCAGCGTGTTCAGGTCGCGCTCGACGAACACGCTGGCCGCGGAGCTAGCGCCGATCGCCGATCGCAGCACGTCGAGATCGATGCCGGCGCGGCGCGCGAGCAGCAGCGCCTCACCCACGGCTACCGCCTGCCCGAACCAGAGCAGGTTGACGAGCAGCTTGGTCGTGTAGCCGGCGCCGTGATCGCCGACGTGGTCGACGCGTCCGAGCGCCTCGAGCGTCGCGCGATGACGATCGACCACGTCAGCGCGTCCTCCGACGAACAGCTGCAGGCTCCCGGCCCGCGCCGCGTCCACGCCGCCTCCGATGGGCGCGTCGAGACATTCGACCCCGCACGCGTGCGCGCGAGCGACGAGCTCGCGACCGGTCGCCGGATCGGCGCTGGTCAGGTCGATCCATGCGGCGCCTTCCGGGAGCGCCGGCAGCGCGATCGACATCGCGTCGCGCAGCTCGCGCGACCCGGGCAGCACCGTGATCAGCACCTCGGCCCGGCTTGCCAGCTGTGCGGTGTCGCCGTCCCAGCCGGCGCCGGCGGCAAGCACGTCCGGCTCGCGCTCGGGGAGCCTGTCCGAGGCCAGCACTTGGGTCCCGGAACGGGCCAGCCTGCCGCACACGGGCAATCCCATGCGCCCCACGCCGATCACGCCGATGGTCCCAGTCACAGACGGATTACACAGGATCGTGCCAGTGTCCCGGTAGCCTGCAATCGAACCGCCGTGTCCGACTACATGAGCCTGCCCACCGACCTGCCCGCCCCCGACGACGATGGCGCCGCCGATCACCTCCCGGGGACGGCGATGCCGCACCTCGAGCTGCCGAGCACCGCGGGCCGCGAGGTCACGCTCGATCAGCTCGGGCCGGGCCGGGCCGTGGTCTACATCTATCCGATGACCGGACAGCCCGGGGTCGACCTGCCCGAGGGGTGGAACGCGATCCCCGGAGCGCGCGGGTGCACGCCCGAGACGTGCGGGTTCCGCGATCACTACGCCGAGCTCAAGGCCGCCGGCGCCGCCATCGTCTACGGCATGTCGTCTCAGAGCACCGACTACCAGGCCGAGCTCTCCGAGCGCCTGGGGCTCCCGTTCGAGATCATCTCGGACACCGGCCACGAGCTCGCCGATGCGCTCGACCTCCCGACGTTCACGGCCGGCGATCAGCGCCTCTACAAGCGGCTGACGCTGATCATCGCCGACGGCCGGATCGAGCACGTCTTCTACCCGATCTTCCCGCCGGACGAGCACGCCGCTGAAGTGCTCGCCTGGCTCTCCGCCCAGGCATAACGACCGCGTAACAACGTTACAACCGCGTTATGGCCGGCGGCGTACAAAGCTGCCCATGTCTCATCGTCATCGTCTTGCGGTCGGGCTCGCGGCGGTCAGCGGCGCGGTCGCGATCGCGGCCTGCGGGACCGGCGCGAGCAGCTACAGCGCGTCGGGCTCGGCGCAATCGAGCAGCAATCACACCGCGTTCGTCAACTTCTCCAAGTGCATGCGCACGCACGGCGTGACGAACTTCCCCGACCCGAGCGCAGGCGGCGGCATCCAGCTGTCGCCGAGTTCGGGAATCAACCCGTTCTCGCCGGCGTTCAAGGCCGCCCAGAGTCATTGTCGCAAGCTGCTGCCGGGCGGCGGACCTCCCTCCGGGCCGCCGTCGGCGCAGGCCGAGCGCCAGGCGCTCGAGACCTCGGAGTGCATGCGCAAGCACGGGATCTCGGACTTCCCCGACCCAACCCTGAAGGCTCCCTCGAGCCCGGCCGGTTACAGCGCGATCGAAGACCGCGGAGGAGTGATCCTCGCGATTCCGAGCACGATCAACCCCCAGTCACCTGCGTTTCAGAAAGCCAGCCAAGCCTGCCAGTTCGGTTGACGCCTGAGCTAGCGTTTGCCGCAGTGAGGCGGAACCGATGACCGGCGAGCACGGCGACACGTCGTTGTCGGTAATGCTGATCGTGCCGAGCGGGGAGACCGCGGTCCGGTGGTATGGGAACGCGCTCGGCGCGGAGGTACTCTGGGACCTCGGCGGCGTGGCGGGGCTGAGCCTCGCCGGCGCGCCGTTCTTCGTCCACGAGGCCGTAGCCGGAAGAGCCCGCGAGCCGAGCCCGAACGATGTCGGGATGACGACGACTCGGATCGAGGTCTTCGCTGACGACGCCGATGCGCTGATCGATCGCGCGGCCGCCGCCGGGGCGACGGACGTCGAGCCGGTCACCGATCATGAGACTCCGTGGGGAAACCACCGGCAGGGAGGGTTCACCGATCCGTTCGGCCACCGGTGGTCGGTGGGGGATCGGACCCCTCTGAGCCGTTTCCCGGCGTAACGCGCCGTCGAGAGTCTTGCCAAAAAGCGTGCGGGTCCTTGGTTTTTGCGCGTGGGCTACACGGAGGGCTTAGGCCCCGTAGAAGAATAATTTCGCGGTTTTGACGGCGTCTGGACGCGCCTGACGCCACCGGCTCGCCCTCAAATACTCCCGGTATTATCGCGGCGAGCCGGCGGCGCCAGACACGCCCAGCCACTCGTCAAATTCCACGACTTATTCTCCTACGGGCCCTTAGTCGACGACCGGCGGCACGCGGGCCTTCCTCGAGTGGGCGGCCAAGGATAGAGCCAGCCCGAGGTGCCGAGCCGCACTGGCACGCCTCGTCCGGTCGTGGGTAGGCGCGGCGGGTCGCGCTCGAACATACGTTGAAGACGCTTGGCTTCGCTGATGCCAAGGTATATGGTGACGGTTGCGCTCCGGGAGCTGCGTGCCGGCGCGCGATGTGCCACCGCGGGTTGGGGTTAGGGGCTGAGCCCGCATCAGATACTTCGTAACGGCTTACGAGGCCCTACTTGGGGCGACGTTCACACGAACACTTCCTGGGTTCCAGCGCTGCGTGCGCCCGTACGCGGTGCACCGGGACCTTTGAGGCGTGGCGTGACACACCGGAGACACCTCTCTCGCACGGTCGGCGGACGTAGACCAACCCCTCGAGTTTTCTTAGGAGTGACAGTGACCAGCCCAATCCGACGCGTGCTTGGCGGCTTGTCTATCACCTTCTCGCTCGGCGCTCTCGGCGTCGTCGTGGCGCCCGTGCCGGCAGCGCAAGCCGATCTCCTCGGCCTCGGCGGCAACAGCTGTACGCCCTCGGCGACCAGTCAGCCGTTTGCCCCCTGGGGTGACTCGGCGTCTTACGAGCTCGTCCCTGGCGGGGATTTCGAGACCGCATCGTGGTCGCTCCAAGGTGGCGCGGAGATCGTGCCGGGGAGCGAGTCCTACGCGGCGACGGGGACGCTCGGCTCGTGGTCATTGTCGCTTCCGGCCGGCTCGTCGGCCGAGTCTCCGGCGACCTGCGTCGATGCGAGCTACCCGACGATGCGATTCTTCATCGCCGGCAGCGGCGTGGTCGCCGTCAGTGTCGTCGATGATGGTCTTGCCATCCCGGCTGGCGTCGTAACTGCTCCGGGGGACTGGCAGCCTTCACCCGTGATACTGACCGAGTCACCGTTGCTCGCCCTGCTATCGGGCGGCACGGCCCAGGTGTCGCTGGAGCTGACCAGCGTGCTCGGCAATCCGCAGGTCGATGACGTGTTCGTCGATCCGTGGAACCGCGGCTGACCCGACGTCGGACTCCACCCAACCGGCCAGTTGCTGATCGACACATACGAGACGCCGGGCGCCGAGAGGCTCCTGCGCCTCGGACGCGAGCGCCACTCGGTGGCGACGCCGGCGCGCCGGCTGCTCGTGACCGAGGCCGGTGCCGCGGTGGTCTTCGTGATCGGCGCCGGCCTGCTGGCGGGACTCAGCGCTCCGCCACGTGCGCTGTCGGTTTCGGCCCTGGTGGTGACGCTCGTCGCCTACCTGATCGCCGCGCGGGTGCAGTACCCGGTGGGAAGTTCGTGGACGGCGCCGACACAACTCGTGTTCGTGCCGATGCTGTTCGTTCTGCCCACCCCGTGGGTGCCCTTGATCGTCGCGGCCTGCTCGGTAGCCGGTCAGGCGCCGGCTGCGTTTCAGCGACGGCTCGCGTGCACTCGGCTGCTGGCGCGCGTCGGCGACAGCTTCTACGCGCTCGGGCCAGCGCTCGTGCTGGTCGTGTTTCACGGTCAGACCTTCTCGTGGAACAACTGGCCGCTGTTGCTGTTCGCGTTCGGAGCCCAGATCGCGTTCGACGCCGGGGCTGGTCTCGGACGTACCTGGTTCGCGGAGCGCATCCCTCCGTGCGTTCAGCTGCCGATGGTCTGGCTGTACGCCACCGACGTCTGTCTCTCGTGCATCGGCCTGCTGGTAGCCGCGTCGGCGGTGGCGCGGCCGGGTCTCGTGCTGCTCGCGCTCCCGCTGGTCGGCCTGTTGGCGATGCTCGCGCGCGAGCGCCGGCAGCGGCTCGAGTACTCGCTCGCGCTCAGCACCGCCTACCGTGACACCACGACCCTGCTCGCGCAGTCCCAAGGTCTGACGCAGGAGCTTGAGAGACGGTCCGACGCGTTGCGCGAGACCAACGAGGCGCTCGCGGAGAAGGCGCGTCTGCTGTCCGAACAGAACCGCGACATCGAGGTCAAGAACGAGGAGATCGAGCTCGCTCGGCGCGGGCTCGAGGAAAAAGCCACGCAGCTGGCCCTGTCGTCGAAGTACAAGTCCGAGTTTCTGGCGAACATGTCGCACGAGCTGCGTACGCCGCTGAACTCGATGCTGATCCTCTCCCGGCTCCTGGCGGAGAACGAGAGCGGGTCGCTGGCCGAGCGCGAGGTCGAGTTTGCCCGCACGATTCACTCCGCCGGGGACGACCTGCTGGCGCTGATCAACGACATCCTGGACCTGTCGAAGGTGGAGGCGGGACGGATGGAGCTCGATCTCGCCGCGGTCGCTCTGTCGGACGTGTGTCAGGAGGCGGAACGGGCGTTCCGACTTTACGCGGAGCAGAAGGGGTTGTCGTTCCGGGTCGAGATCGACCCGGCGCTCCCGTCGTCGATCGTCTCCGATGCGCAGCGGCTCGGTCAGATCCTCAAGAACCTGCTGTCGAACGCGTTCAAGTTCACCGACGTCGGCGGGGTGACACTGTCGCTCCGCGACGCCGCCGGCGCGATCTGCTTCACGGTTGCGGACACCGGTGTAGGGATCCCCGAGGACAAGCTCAACCTGATCTTCGAGGCGTTCCAGCAGGCGGACGGGACGACCTCGCGCAAGTACGGGGGGACCGGACTCGGTCTTTCGATCTCCCGCGAGCTTGCGCACTTGCTTGGCGGCGATCTCCGGGTCGAGTCCGAGCCACGCAAGGGCAGCCGCTTCTCACTGCGTCTGCCGCTCGGCGCGGCTCTCGCGTCCCCCACCCTCGACGCCGCCGGCGACGCCGCGGCGCCGGCGCGTCTCGGCGAGACGCTGCTGCGCGGTCGCAAGGTGCTCGTGATCGACGACGACGTCCGCACCGGGTTCGCGCTCACCGCGATGCTCGAGCAGTACGGGATGAAGGTCGTATACGCCGAGAACGGCCACGAGGGGATCGAGCGCCTGAGCCAGCACGCCGACACCGACCTCGTCCTGCTCGACGTCATGATGCCGGGCATGGACGGCTACGAGACCGCGCAGGCCATCCGGTCGATCCCCCGGTTCGCGCTGCTCCCGATCATCACGCTGACCGCGAAGGCCATGCAGCGCGACCGCGAGAAGGCACTCGCTGCCGGCGCGTCCGATTATATCGCCAAGCCCGTCGACGTCGACGAGTTGATGGCGATGCTGCGCGGGTGGCTGAACGCCCGGCCGTGAGCACTAACTGCTGCTGGCGTGGGCGTGTGGTGCGTGACGAGCGTGTGCTATTCGATGACGACCGGGCGGCTGCCGACGGGTCGGGCGAGCGGACGCCGCCAGCCCGACAAGGCCATTCCGACGGCCGGGATGAGCGCGACGAGGATCAGCACGAGCGCCCACACGAAGGTCGAGCTGAACGCGTCGGCGAGCGGCTTCGCGATTGCGGCGTGCGCACCCGCCGGCAGGTGCTGCAGAGTGGCAAGGCCGCCCGAGCCCGAGCCCGAGCCGGAGGCGTGGATTGCGGCGATCCCGCTGAGGTTGCTCGTGATTGCCGAGGCGAGGATCACCGACAGGACCGCGGTCCCGATCGAAGCTCCGGCCTGGCGGATGATGTTCATCGCCGTGCTCGTCCGGGCGATGGCAGCGGGCGGGACCGCCTGCATCGCGGCGGTCATGTTCGGCATCATCGCGAGACCCATCCCGATGCCCTGAACGAAGTTGCCGGCGCACAGCAGAACGTAGGAAGTGTGGGCGCCCACGAACACGAACGGGATCAGCCCGACCGCCACGAACGGCAGGCCGGTGGCGGGGAGCCAGGTGGGTCCGTACCGGTCGGTCAGCTTGCCTGAGAGCGGCATCATCAACATCGCGCCCAAGCCGCCCGGCGCCAGCAGCAGGCCGGCTTGGAGCGCTGTGGCGCCCCGGACCGTCTGGTAGTAGAGCGGGACGAGCAGCATCGTCCCGAACACCGAGATGGCGAACAGCAGGAATGTGCCGGCGGCTGCGCCCGCGCGCGTGTGCGCGAACGTCCGCAGGTCGATCAACGGGTTCGGGGTGCGCCAGGTGTGGACGAACCAGGCGGCGATCAGCGCCACGCCGAGGAGCGTCGGGCCCCAGGAGCGCACCGAGCCGACCCCATACGTCGACGATTCGGCGAGGCCGAAGATGAACACCGCCAGCCCGGGGGAGAGCAGCAGCATCCCGACCCAGTCGAGCCGGTGGGCGGGCTGAGGCTGATCGCGATCGAGCACGATCAGCGCGAGGATGAACGCGACAATCCCGATCGGCAGGTTGATGAAGAAGATCCAGCGCCAGGAGGCGTTATCGACGAGCCAGCCGCCGAGGATTGGGCCCAGGATCGGCGCGATCAGCATCGGTACCCCGAGTACGCCCATGACGCGCCCCATCCGGTGAGGACCGGCCTTCCGGGTCAGGATCGTCATGACCGCCGGCATGATCATTCCGCCACCGAAGCCCTGCAGGACGCGGAAGAAGATCAGAGAGCCGGCGCTCCACGCCAGCCCCGACAGCACCGAGCCGAGCGTGAACAGCACGAGCGACGACATGTAGATGCGCTTGGTGCCGAACCGGTCCGCGGCCCAGCCGCTCACCGGGATCACGGTCGCGAGCGCCAGGGTGTAGCCGGTGATGACCCACTGGATCTCGGTCAGCGAGGAATGGAACGCAACCGCGAGGTGATCGATGGCGACGTTGACGACGGTCGTGTCGAGGATCGACATGACCGCGCCCAGCATCACGACGCCCGCGACGATCAGCGTCTCGCGATCAAGCCCCTCGGGTTGCGCGGCCTGGGCGGGCGACTCGGCCATGCGCGAAATCGTAGCGGACCGACGAGTCCGTTTATCTCCGGACATCCCCAGCGTCCGCCGCCGGCGCGTCCGGCTGCTCGGCCGATTCACTCGAGCCATCGCTGCTGAACTTCTCAACCGCGTCGGTTGCCTTCTGCCCGTACTTGGCGATCTTGTCGGTGTACTTGCCGTGCGTCTTCTGGTCGACGGTCGCGCCGGCGGTCTCCATCGCGCCCTTGATCTCGTCCTTGTGCTCGGACACCGCCTGCTGGGCCTGGTCGCGGAGGTCCGTGAGCTTGTCGCGTAGTCCCATCTCCAGCTCCTATCGGTCGATGCAAACGTCGGCGGAAGCGTACGCGCCGTCAACGATGACCGCGGGCGCGGGTCGATCATTCGTGTCTCGACGGGGTCAGGCGGCCGCAGGAATGAGAACGACCTTGCCCGGTAGGGCTCCGGCATCGGACCGGGCATGAACGGCCGGAAGCTCACTGAGCGAGAGGCGCTCGGCGACGTCGACGCGTAGTTCGCCCGCGTCGATCAACCGCACCAGATCGGCGAGCTGGTCGGCGTCGCTGCGGGCGAACACCGCCACGGCGCGGACGCCGGTGCGGACGCCGCTCCTCTCGTCCGGCGTGGCCGCGGGAACGGTGCTGAGCACGACGCCGCGGGCGCCGACCAATCCCGCGAGAGTAGCGAGCTCCGCGGGCGCGATCGGCGCGAGGTTCAGGATGACGTCGACGGGCCGGCCCACCGCTTCGGCGACGCTGGTCGCCGTGCGATCGATGACCTCATCGGCGCCCGCCGCCCGGACCCGCTGGGCGCTGCGAGGGCTGGCCGTGGCGGTCACGTGCGCGCCGGCGCGCTTGGCGAGCTGGACGGCGTAGCCGCCGACCGCTCCGCCGGCCCCGTGAACGAGCAGACGCTGCCCGGCGCGGAGATCGGCGTGCTCGAACAGCGATTGCCACGCGGCCAGTCCGACCGACGGCAGGGCTGCCGCGTCGGCCAGCGGGATGTTCGCGGGTGCCCCGGCGAGGATCTCCGCCGGCGCGACCACATACTCGGCCGCCGAGCCGTCGGCGATCATCGGCAGGAAGGCGATGACACGATCGCCGGCGTGGCGCCCCGTGACGTTCGCGCCGAGCGCGTCGATCGTGCCCGCCACGTCGATTCCGGGCACGTGGGGGAGCGCGACTGGGAACGCCGCCTGGAGGTAGCCGCCACGGATGCCCGCGTCGACCGGATTGAACGCCGTGGCAGCCACGCGGATCCGAGCCTCGTCTGGACCAGGGACAGGTACCTCGACATCCTCGTCGCGCAGTACGTCGGCATCGCCGTATTCGTGAAACCGCATTGCCTCCATCACGAGCCTCAGCACCTGCGCGCCGAGGGCGACCTCAGCTACGTGCAGTTCCAGATCCTCGCCCGTCTCAACGACTCCCCAACCGGCAGCTACCGGATGACCGACCTCGCCGATGGCGTCGTCTACAGCCGCAGCGCACTGACCTACCAGGCAGGCCTCCTGGAGAGGAGAGGCCTCATCAGCCGCTCACCGTCGCCCGATGACGAGCGCAGCGTCGACGTCACCATCACCGACGCAGGACGCGCGCTCATCGCGCGCGTCCTGCCCGACCACGTCGACGTCGTGAGCCGCATGCTCCTCGACCCTCTTTCACGCGAGGACCTCGAAACGCTGACGGGCCTTCTAACCCCGGTCCGCGATCACATGCGGTTGACACCGCCCCGGTCTGCAGCGCCGCGGCGCCGTAAGAACACGGACGGCTGACTCGAACGAGCTCAGTCCGCGTTGGGCACGGCGATCCAGACGTGTACGTTCGGCCGGCCGTCGACGAGCTTCGGCGGGTGAGTCTGCCAGTAGTGCAGCGTGACCCCGCGCTGGCTCGGCGTGTGCTGGGTAATGAGCGGCTCGCCTCCCTTCATGCCGGTGACGATCCCCACGTGAGAGATGCCGGCGAAGCTTGAGCTCGTCCAGTCGGCGAAGATCACATCGCCCGGCCGGGCATCACGCCAGTAGCGCAGCCACGTGCTGTGCAAAAGGTTCAGGTGCACCGCCAGGTCCTCGGCCACGCTCCACGAGTGACTCCACCAGCGTCCGAACTTGAAAGTGGAGAAATACCAGTAGCGATCGTTGCTCGTGCTGGCGTCACTGAGGACCGTCTCTGGGTCGCCGCCGCCGATCGCGAGCGACCGCGAGACGAAGTCGGTGCAGTCATCCGCGAAGCCGTCATCGGGGCCGAAAATGCCGGGCGAACTGAAGACGTCGTTCAGCGCCCAGGAGGCGGCGCCCGCCAGGTCGACCTTGGTGGCCGGAATCGTCTCGCGACCGGAGCCGTTGGTTGCCTGCGCCGGCGTCGCCGGGCCGGCATTGGGTGCCGCGGGGGCGCGCGTCGACCCACCTCCTCCCTGACTGCCCTGGGGGGACCCCGTGGGCCCGCTCGTATCGGGGATGCTGACGGGTGTACCGCAGTGCCATCCGCCGTACGTACTGCACGCCGTCACCTTGATGTTGGTCGGAGGAACCTGCAGTGCCGCGGTCGTGTAGTTCACGCCGACGGTCGCCAACGCGTTGGCCGCCTGGACGCGGATGTTGTGATAGTCGGGGCTTTGCCACGCGAGCCACACCGACGTCGAGCCCGGGCACGAGCTGTCCCACACCTCGCCGTAGAGCTGCATCGTGGGAATGGACCCGTCGGATATGACCACGTGCCCGTTGAAGCCGCCGCAGTTGTCTCGCGGACTCACCGTCTGATCCGTTGATGCCTCGGCACGCGCCGCGGTCAGTAGCGCCACGGACGCCGTCGCGAGCACCGCGATTAGATGCTGGTTTCGCATCCGTCATCCCCTCCCGGCCACCCGGAGGCGGCCGCCTCGCCCGCACTGGTAGTGGCGGGATCACTGGTTAACGACGCAGGTCAGTGCTCGCCTATTCCACCTGGGCCGCGAGGCCGAGCGACGACGGAGTCGACCAGTTGCTCGGCGGCCTCGCCCGCGGGGGCGAGGAGCGCCGGCGTGTCGCTGCCCTGCCCCTGCCCCAATACCACGCCGACCGCGGTCTGCCGGCGCCCGCCGACCGTCACGTCGGTGAAGAAGGCCAGGCACCCCTTCGCCGCGGAGTCCGACCCGGTCTTGCCGGCGTAGCCTTCGGCGATCACGGGGTCGTAGTTGGTGACCGTGCCGGCGACCGGCAGCGTCACGTCGGGAATGGAGACGATCCGACCGAAGACCGGGAAGCGCATCGCCCGCCGGAAGACGCGCAACTGATCGGCGGTGGTAGAGACCGTGCTCGGATCGAACCCGCTGGGATCGGTGTAGATCGTGTGGTCCATTCCGAGCGCGCGGGCCTCGGAGTTCATCTCGGCGAGGAAGCGCGTCTCGCTGCCCGCCACCTGGGTGGCGAGTATCTGGGCGATGTTGTTGCCGGAGGAGATCAGCCGCGCCTCCAGCAGCTGGCGCTCGGTCAGCTGCTCGCCTGCCCGCACCGCCACGACCGACTGGCCCTGGGCGCCGTCGTTGGCCGCCGCCTGCGCCTGCGCAGCAGACACGGTGAGCGTGAACCCGTCCTGTGTGCCGCCGAGCGGGTAGCGCTCGAGGGTCAGGTAGGCGGTCATCACCTTTGCCAGGTTGGCGATCGGGACCGGGCGCTCGTCCGGGCTCGCCGCCGGTCGCCCGTTACCGATCACCAGCGCCGCCTGTCCAAGCTGCGGCCACCCGACCGGCCCCAGGTACGTGCGGCCCTTGTACGCTGAGCACGTGGCAGGCTGCCGCGAACGCCATGCGGGCGAGGAGTAGGGCAAGGAGCGCGCCGAGCAGCACGCGCCGGCCAGCTGTTCGTGCCGGTCCGTTGTGGGCCACGCCTCCAGTCAACGCAGCGTCGAGTTACCAGCACGCACGTGGTTTTCGATATGCCGACGATATGTTCCGGGTGGGAGCATCGAGCGCATGCGCGTATTGATCGTTGAGGACGAGCCATACATGGCAGACGCCATCCGCGATGGCCTACGGCTGGAAGCGATCGCGGCCGACATCGCCGGCGACGGGCACGCCGCACTGGAGCTGATGAGCCTCAACGCCTACGACATCGCCGTCCTTGACCGCGACATTCCCGGCCCCTCCGGTGACGAGATCGCCGAACGCATCGTCGCCTCGGGCAGCGGGATGCCGATACTCATACTCACCGCTGCCGACCGCATCGACGACAAGGCATCCGGGTTCGGACTCGGCGCCGACGACTACCTCACCAAGCCTTTCGAACTCCGAGAACTCGTGCTCCGTCTCAGAGCGCTCGACCGCAGGCGCGCCCACAACAGGCCACCCGTCCGAGAGATCGCAGACCTGCGTCTGGATCCGTTCCGACGCGAGGTGTACCGCGACGGCCGCTACGTCGCGCTCACCCGCAAGCAGTTCGCGGTACTTGAGGTTCTCGTCGCTGCCGAAGGCGGTGTCGTCAGCGCCGAAGAGCTACTGCAACGAGCGTGGGACGAGAACGCCGACCCGTTCACCAACGCCGTGCGCATCACAGTCTCGGCACTGCGCAAACGCCTCGGCGCACCCTCGATCATCGACACCGTGGCCGGCGCCGGTTACCGCATCGACACGCAACCAGACACCGAGCGTTGAGGGAGGAGACCTTGGATAGAGCCCCTGGATTGAGCGTTCGCCTCAAGCTCACGCTCAGTTACGCCGGCTGCATTATGGTCGCCGGTGCCTTGCTGCTCGCGGCCGTGTGGGCGTTCCTCCTGCGTTACGTCCCCGACCGAGCGCTGATCGTCCCCGGGAGCACCGGAAGCACCCCTCTTCACGTTTTTCCCGTCCGGGCCAGCCTCCTACACGTTTTCGCTCCCAGGGCAGCCGCAGTGCTGGCCTTCCTACTCTTTTTCGGTCTGCTGGGAGGGTGGATTCTCGCCGGCCGGATGCTCGCTCCACTGGCTCGCATCACCGACGCCACCCGAATCGCCGCGACCGGATCGCTCGCCCACCGAATCCGGCTACCAGGCCGCAACGATGAGTTCCGCGAACTCGCCGACGGCTTCGACGCCATGCTCGCACGGCTCGAAGCGCACGACGCCGAACAGCAGCGATTCGCCGCCAATGCCTCCCACGAGCTGCGCACTCCGCTGGCGATCACGCGGACACTGCTCGACGTCGCTCGCAACGATCCGAGCCACACCAACGGAGAACTCGTCGACCGCCTCCACGCCGTCAACACCCGAGCGATCGACCTCACCGAGGCATTGCTCCTGCTCAGCCGCGCCGACAAACGGTCCTTTAGCCGAGAACACGTCGACCTGTCCCTGATAGCCGAGGAAGCCACCGAAACGCTTCTCCCCCTAGCCGAAAAGCATGGCGTCACCATCGACACCTCCGGCGACATGACCCCCACCATCGGCTCACACGCGCTCTTGCTCCAGTTGAGTGCAAACCTCGTGCACAACGCAGTCGTCCACAACCTGCCCGAACAGGGCACCGTGTGGGTCACGACCAGCGCTCACCCCAAGAATGTCGTGCTCACTGTCGAGAATACCGGCGAGAAGCTCACCCCACAGTTAGTCTCCACGCTTGCCGAGCCGTTTCTTCGCGCCACCAAACGCGTACGCACCGACCACGCAGGTGTCGGCCTCGGCCTGGCAATCGTCAAGAGCATCACCGAAGCACACGATGGAACCCTCACCCTCACTCCCCGTGCCGCTGGGGGGCTCCGCGCGGCGGTGCAACTACCCGCCGCACGTTCCAGCACTCCCACGCCGGAGTGATGCGCCCCGGGCGAGCGCTTTGGACGCGCCATCCGCTCTCGGTAAACGAGCGGGGGTGGGACACGTCTGGGGCTACCTGACCGACCATGGTGAACCTAGGACGGCCCCGTGAAGCGGGTCGGCACCGTACGCCCATGAACCGGGTCCCGGTCGCGGGCAAGCTTCGTGACCCGCGCGCGCTTAGCTGGTCGCACCGACCCTCGGATGCCCCCAGCGCCAATGATCGATACGACCAGCTAAACGCGTTCGCGGCCTGGTTCTGGAGCCACGTTTCGATTCGAACCGCCACCGTGACCTCGGTCGACTGCCCCGGGCTTTCTCGGTGGTTACATGCGCTCAGTGGTTGCATAATGTACGTTTGCCCGGCAAGCCGTGATACGCCCACGGCGCAGACGCGTTTCATTATCGGAATTGCCGGATCGCCGGTCAGCCCGTGCAACCGCCGCTGAAAATCCACCTCACGTGCTGATCTCGTAACCGCGTTCGCGGCTGACGCTGCCGCCTTGTCCCGCCGACGCTATTAGATGTCGGAGCTACCGCGTGTGGCGCCCGCGGCGCGACGCGCGACGAGATCCCAACCGGCTCGCTCTAACCGGTGCGGGTGTTGAATCTCGCTGAGGCGGCGCCGTCGCGGACGTGGTGTGCGGCTTGTTCCGCGTCCTCGTAGGAGGCGAAGCTCTCCGACTGCGCAAGGATTCCGCCCTTGCCGGCAACGATTCTCCAGTCGTACCTGCCGGCGTTGTCCTCGAAGATGAAGAACTCCATCGACGTCGACGTGGATGCCGCATCTGCACGGCGAGCGACTTGAGTAGCCGCCCGAGCCTTCTTTGTTGCGGTGGCCATCGCCAACCGCCTCTCTGCTCTTCTGACCGAAAATCGCTCCGAAAGCGAGAAGAGCGCGAGGCTCACTGAGCGCAACAACGACTGTAGCATAAGCCGACCAAAATAGTCGGAATTATGGTAATTTGATTCGACCCACGTAGAAGCTGTCATTTGTGTAGGGGACTACCGCGTGCAAGAGATAGCCCTGGAGGCGGGTGGTCGGCTCGCTTGCTCACAGACGGGATGCCGCGAGTCCGCCGATGGCCGCGGGGAAGGGTCCGGGCAGACTTTTTGAGGTTCGGGTGTTCGAGCACGCTAATGGGAGTACAGTCGTAAGTGAGCTGGCCCTGCGGCCGGGATTCTCACCCCAAGCCCGAATGCCACCGACGGCGCGTTCTGCGTCACGAGGCGGGAGGCGTGGGCTACTGGTTTTGACCGTAGGGCTGGTGGCTTGCTCTACCGGCGTTACCCCACCGGCCCGGTGGCCTCGTCCCAATCTGGCCAGACACGCGGGGGTTCTGTCCCTCTCCTAGCGGATGGCCCCAACAGAGGGTTGGGAAGGCATGGAGCGGACGGAACACGAATGGTCAGCACGTCGGCGCGGCGAGTCGGGGCGTGATCATCGGTCGCGGCAGGTTTGCTCGGCGATCGATGCCCAGCGAGGCTTGAACGTGCGGCGAGCGCGCGGCACGCGGACCAAGGCGGTCCCGGTCGGTCCTAGCGATCCCCGCTACGCGTACCTGACGTGTACGCCCACGACTAGCAGCGACCTTGGATCGGCTGGCGCGCGATGAAATGGAATCCACACCGAGTCACCAGGACGATGACACCTTCTGGAGCGGCGCCGACCTCATGAAGGCCGATTTGAGCCAGCAGACTGAACGCGAAACGCCATCGATGCCAGGAGCCGATCTCAAGGAGCTTGAAGAGGTCAAGCGCTTGATCGCGCGCGGTTTGCGGATCGGCGTGCTTACGTACGCCGAGATCGCGACTGCCACCGCCGAGCTCGACCTCGAGGACACCAACGTCGAGGAGCTGCACGATGTCCTCGAGCGCTGCGAGATCGAGCTGATCGAGGAACTCGATCCGGCTACCGAAGCAAGCTCGAGCATCGAGCGGGCGCCCGAGAAGCGGAACCGGCACAAGCCCCAGCTGGATCTGGATCTGGATCTGGAGCCGGACGGGACGACGGACGGTCTACAGCTGTTTCTGAAGGGCATCGGCAAGGTGCGGCTGCTGAGGGCTCACGAGGAGGTCGATCTCGCCAAGCGGATCGAGCGCGGCGACCTCGACGCCAAGCAGAAGATGGTCGAGTCGAACCTGCGGCTGGTGGTCTCGATCGCCAAGCGCTACCGCAACCAGGGGCTTCCCTTTCTCGACCTGATCCAGGAGGGCACGGTCGGTCTCGTCCGCGCCGCTGAGAAGTTCGACTACCGCAAAGGCTTCAAGTTCTCGACCTACGCGACCTGGTGGATCCGCCAGGCGATCGCCCGTTCGCTCGCGGACAAAGCGCGAACGATCCGGATCCCAGTCCACATCGTCGAGAAGCTCAACAAGATCGGCCGAGCGGAGCGCAAGCTCCTGACCGGGCTCGGCCGCGAGCCCACCGCCGACGAGATCGCCGAGGTCACCGGAATCAAGCCCGAGGACGTCGACTCGATCCGGCGCTCCGCGCAGACGCCAATCTCGCTCGAGAAGCCCGTCGGCGACGAGACGCAGTCTGAGTTCGGGCAGTTGATTGCCGACGAGCGAGCCGAGTCACCCTACGAGCGCGTCGTGGAAATCCTCACCAACGAAGCCCTGCGCGACACGCTCGAGAACCTTTCCTACCGCGAGCGGCGCGTGCTCGAGCTGCACTATGGCCTCGGCGACCAGCACCCGCGCACACTCGTCGACATCGCGCGCCGGTTCAACGTCACCCGCGAGCGAATCCGCCAGATCGAACACCACGCGCTCACGAAGCTCCAAGAACTCCACCAGACCTAGCGCGGCGCGACGACCTCCTGGGCGATGCCGCGGGCTGCAGTTGGTGGCTCACATCTCGAGCGAATGTGGCGTCGCTGGCCCGCGCGGGTGGGCCTCGCCATAAACCCTCAAGTGACCTGATTTTCGACCGGCGCGGGTATCGGCGGCGCATACTTCGCGCGATTTGTCACTGGACGCTGAGGATTCGGCGCGAGGCGGGAGGCGCGAAGTCGCAGCTCGTCTGTTCGTGTCGTCCAGAGCCTGTCGGCGACCGCCCAGCCGCCGTAGGCGAGCGCGCCGGCGGTGCCGGTTGCGGTCAGGAGCACTCCGGCGGCGCTGACGCCGGCTACGCCGGTGGACCCGAGAATCAGGACCATCGCTGCAGTACCGGTGCCTGGGCCGATCGGCAGCACACCAAGCGCCGCGACGGCGATCAGCACCGCGGTCGCGTCGAACACGGAGGCATGGACGCCGCTGGCGTAAAGCATCAGCGAGTTCCGCGCGATCTGCCCGCACACGGCGAGCGCCACGAAGATCGCGACGCGGGTGCGGGCACGCGGTTCGCTGAGCGCCGCGAGACCCTTCCACCATCCGCTCGGGTGGCGTCGGGCCAGCCGCGCGAGCCCTGCAACGACGGCGAGCACCGCGCAGAAGCCGAGCAGCGGCGTCCACCAAGGCAAACCCAAGGGAGCGACGAGCGTGAACGAGAACACCGTCGCCAGCGCGACTTCCATCAGCACGATCGGTATCTCAGTAGCCGCGACGACGATCGCCTTTGGGGTGTCCCGCGGCGCGGCACGCCGAAGCGACGCAATCCGTGCGGCAAACCCGATTTCGCCGTTGACGATGTTGCCGAGGTAGCCAACGCCGGCCGCGCGGTACAGGCGCCGGCGGCCGACCGTGCCACCGGCGGCGTGCACGGTCACGTTCCATGCCTCGGTGCGTGCCAGCAGCGAAGCCGTTTGTAGTGCCGCCGCGGCGGTCAGCGCCCACCACGGCGCGCCGGTAGCCGCGCGCGCGAACTGGCCCCATCGGCCGGCCAAAACGCAAACGAGCACGCCCACCGCCAGCAGGGTTCCGACCACGGTCAGCGGAGTGCGCCGGCGAGCGGCGAGCGCCCCCAGGCGCCTGCCTGCCCTGACCACGACGTGTTTCGATACGCACGACGAGTGCTCTGCGACGACATCCTCGTCAGCCGCGTTCGAGCGAGACATCAATTCAGACCGGTAAGCAGACAGGCCGGCGCTCCGGGGGTGGGTCGCTCCAACTGAGCGAGCCAAGCGGCTCGATCGACGATTTGAGAACCATGGGACCCTCCTTCAGCGTCCCCGGACCGCCCGCGCGGGGCGCTCCGACGACTGTTGTCGAGACACGGCTCTCTGAGGCTGAGAAACGATGCTGTCCGCTGGCGCCAGGGCGTGCGGTGGCCCTGCGCAAAACGGATCCGCAGAAGCGGCGAGTGACCTTGTTCGTCCAGTTTACCCCCGGACGGGAATACAGGAGCGCGCTCACGCAACGAGCGACCGGCCGACCCGCCGAAGGAACCATGCCGGCGCCCCGCGCGCCTGCCCCGCACCTTTCGTGCTCGGTTACGCGCGAAGCGAGCGATCGACCGCTCGGGCGACCTGCTCGCGAGAGCGGGCTCGGACCGCGCACCCTAGAGCAACGCTCCAGCGTTCGGGACTCCCGGCAGAGCACTCCAGCCCCAGGTCCGCGAGCACCACGGCCTGATCCACGTGAACCGCGATCTGCTCGGCGCGGCGCTGGGCGGCGATATGTTGGGCGCGTGCCAGTGGCGTCCTGCCGCGGTCGCCGGCAAGCCTGAGGAGATCCGCTGATACCAGCGGTACGGCGCGCCGCGCGCACTTCTCCCACGGCGCGTCAGCCGCCGAATCGACGACAACCTGACGCACGACTCGCCAACCACGATGGTGCGAATCGCAGCGCGCAACGAGGAACCGGGCCAGCGCCTCGGCTACCCCCACAGCTCCGGGCTCGGACCCGTGACCATCCAGGTGCCGCAGCGCGGCCCCCACGTCTCGGCCGTCCTCGACTGCCCTGGCGAGGTCTCGGGCAGTCCGCCGCGGCTTTGCGTCGCTAATCATCGATCGTTCCACCGTACTTGACCGGGAGACCGCTCTCCATGCCGGACGTGTGATGCCCTCGTCCGTGGCGGCTAGACGCTGGTGACCGAGCTGTTGTCAGGAGCGGGGTTGATCCGAGATCGCAGCGGTCCGCGCGTATGCCGGGCGTGCTTCTCCGCGCTGGACGTAGGCCTCGAGTCCCGGCCACGGTCGCAACAGCTCTCGGGCGTTGGCTCCTTGAAGGACGCTCGCGCACATGACATCGGCGACGCTGAAACGATCATCGACCAGCCAGTCACGCGCGACGAGCGCGGACTGCATGGCGGCGGCCGCATCGGTGAAGCGATCGTGCGCCGGCGAGTCGACGACTCCTTCGCCGAGGTCGCGAATCCAGCGAAACAGCGGCCCCTCGAGTTCGGAGACCGCGAACAAAACCCATTGGTAGACGAGTCCTCGCTCGGGTGAGCCGACCGGACCGATCAATCCAGCGTCTGGATTCAGATCGGCCAGCTGCAGGCAAATCGCCGCGGACTCGAACATCGTCGTGCCATCCCCGAGCTCGAGCGCGGGCACCCGTCCGAGCGGATGCCGACGAAGGTGCTCGTCGGAGCGGCGCTGCGCCCCTCTGATCTCGGTCAACTCGTACGGCGCGCCGATCTCCTCGAGCAGCCACAGGACGCGGCTCGACCGAGTCCGCGGCATGTAGTAGAGCCGCGGTGGTGACATCGACGGAAGCCTACCGACCGGCTGACGTTATCGGCACCGACCCGGACGATCGCGCCAGACCAGTCCGCAACGGGTGGGGCAGTGGTTATCCGGTTCGCCCTGCGCCGAACTGGAACACCCCACAGATGACACTTCGCGTGCGCCAATGCAGCTGGCGCCGGGTCCGTACCGCGGCGTTCCTGTGCCTCGCTGCGATGTGCCTGTTCTGGTCACAGGAGCAGGTGAGCTCGAAGCCTGACGCCGCAGGCCCGTTCTCGACATCGTCGTGCACGACTCAAACGCGACCGTGGTTGGGGCGGCCCCGAGGGCGGGCTCGACGTAGCCACGTGGGCGGCGATGCTTGCCTCTCACGGCATCCCGGCGCTCGCGCTCGCCTACTTCGCTGAGCCCGGACTGCCAGCCAACTTGACGAGAATCCCGTTGGAGTACTTCGTCAAGCGCAGCGGCGAGCGCAAACGCTCCCACGCCCCGGTTCTAAGGACAGCTCCGCGCCGATTTGGGGTGCCGGTTCGTCCGCCTCTGGTGGTCTCGGATGGCCGGATCCTGACGCAATCCAGCCGTCTTGCCCCTCGTCCCTTCCGGTTTACGTCCATACGTTGCTCTCGAGGACCGGCCACATGAACGCAGACGGAGCGCCTCACATGTCCGACATCGATTCTCTGCTTAGCCGCAACGCCGCGTTCGCCGCCAGCGACGTGCGCCACAACACGCCACGCCTCCCATTTCTTCCTCACCAGGGCCTCTACGTGATTACGTGCATCGACCCCAGGACCGATCCGGCGGACTTCCTCGGCCTCGAGTTCGGCGAGGCGATCGTCGCCCGCACGGTCGGCGGGCGCGTGACGCCCGCCGTGATCCAGGACCTCGCGTACATCGGCTACCTGGTCGAGACCAAGGCGCCCGAAGGCCCGTACTTCGAGGTAACGCCGTGAGATTGCCGCAACCCCCCGCGTTTCGCGCAACCTGAACCAGCCTCACCGGGCTCCCAAACGGGCGAGGTCGACCACTCCGGCCAGACTGCCGCTTCTGCCCCGAACGGAGAAGACTGTGACCGCCGGAGCAGCCCGCGCGGAGCTCCGGTCTAAGGCTCCGGGGTCTGGTCTAGGCATCGAAGATGCGTCCCGTTGCTCGGTAGGCTGCGATCTCCGACTCGAAAGGCTTCTCATGATGTCTCCCGATGCGACTCCTGCTCGCGGCCGCAGTCTGCGATCGACCATCTCCTCCAGCGGCGAGCTGCGGCTGGAGTTGGCCGAGCGTGATGTTGCCGAGCCTGGCGGCAGTGAGGTGGTCGTGGCCGTCGAAGCGTCGCCGATCAACCCCTCGGATCTCGGCATGCTGCTGGGTGCGGTCGCGCCCGGCGCGCTGCGGAGCGACGGGGCAGATCTCGTGGGCGAAGTTCCACCGGCGGCGTTTGGGCTTTATCGCGACCGCCTGGACAAGCCCGTGCCTGTCGGCAACGAGGGCGCCGGCACCGTTATCGCGGCCGGGCCGGAAGCGGCCACGCTGATCGGCCGTCGCGTCGCGATGTTCGGCGGGTCAATGTGGGCTGACTACCGCGTAGCCGACGCAGCCGCCGTCGTGGAGCTACCCGACGACGTGAGCACGGCCGAGGGCGCAGCGCTGTTCATCAACCCACTCACCGCGCTATCAATGGTCGAGACAATGCGCGCCGAAGGCCATGGCGCGCTCGTCCACACCGCCGCCGCCTCCAACCTCGGGCAGATGCTCGTGCGGATCTGCACCTCCGACGGAATCGGCCTGGTGAACATCGTGCGCCGTGCCGAGCAGGCCCAAGTGCTGCGCGACCTCGGCGCTGTCCACGTCGTGGACTCCTCAGGGCCGGACTTCGCCCACAGGCTCACCGACGCGATCTGCGAGACCGGCGCGACTCTGGCCTTCGACGCTATCGGCGGTGGTTCACTCGCGGGCGACATCCTCACCGCGATGGAACGCGCGCAGCCGCCGCTCACGTCGTACACGCCCTACGGGACCACGGTGCACAAGCAGGTCTACATCTATGGCTCGCTCGATTTCTCCCCCACCGTCATCGATCGCAAGTTTGGCGTCGCCTGGAGCGTCGGCGGATACCTCCTGACGAACGCGCTGGCGCGCCTGGGCGGCGAGGCGATCGGGCGGATGCGCGCCCGCGTCCTGGCCGAGGCCAAGACGACGTTCGCCTCGGGCTACGCACGGACCATCGGACTACGCGACGTCCTCGAGCCTGAAGTCCTCGCCGTCGTCGCACGCCGCAGCACAGGAACGAAGTACCTCATCGACCCATCCAGCGACCGTCCAACCTGATCAACCGCCGCGCCAAGCCAGGCACCCGCGGCCGCTTGCTTCGTCCGACGCGGCCTGCGGCCTGCCGTTGGCCGGGTTCATTTCCTCGCGAGGACCGGCGAGAGCTATCGAGCACCGCGCAGCTGGGCCGAGCGCGCGTACCCCAACCTGATCTACTTCAACGAGGTCGATCGAGGCGGGCACTTTGCGGCGTCGCAGGAGCCGCAACTGTTCTCAGACCAGGTTCGCGCGGCGTTTCCGGTCGCTGCGGCGCGACCATGGACCATGTTCGTACGACCGAACGTGGACCTTGTGTTCGGCTCCCGCCGCACGTATCGTCGCGCCGGCGCGCATGCGGCCTCTTTCCTGGAGGAGGAGGCTATGCGACGGGACGTGCCGAGCCAGGACTGAGGATTCGATTGATCGATGGCCGATAAGGAGAGACCCGCCGCCGTCTTCGCCCCGTCGATCCGCTCGATCAAGGTGTATGAGAGCGGACGAATCGAGTATCAAAAGAAGTCCGGCTCGATCATCGGCGCAACCGCCCGTGTCGACTCGTCCGGGGCCCAGCGCGGACTCCGCGACACGCGCCGGGTCGTCTTGACGATCGAGGGGCCTCGGGTCGCCATCTCAGCGGAGTTGCCGGCCGCCGCACGACACGTGCACGAGGATGCGCGGAAATTTGCGGCAACGGTCAATGAAATGGCGATGCGGCTTGCCGGAATCACTCCGCCTGCGGAACCCGCTCCGGTCGGCGATCCCAGCCCGGCTCAGACCGACCCATCGCCGACAGGCCCGCCGCGAACGGCAGAGTTACTCGACTACCTTGAACGCCTCGGCAAGCTCCGCAGCTCAGGTGTGCTCACCGAGGAGGAATTCCAGGCACAGAAGGCCCGGCTCTTGCGGGCGGCGGGGGAGCCTTAGGGGTCTGGCGGGCCGTGATCGGCCGCTCCAGCGTTCGGTAGCGGATAGGTAGCAGGATCCAGCCACCGCGGGTCTGCACCACCAAGGTCCAGTCGATGCCGTTGAGCGGCGGCGGCCTGACGACCCTGTTGACCGGGTTCAAGCACGAGACATTCATCGGCGTTGGGACGAGCGGCGGCTCGGTCTACGTCGGCGAACTGGCCACCTGCCCCGGCATGGGACGCATGTTCGGGGTCAAGTCGTAACGCCATACCTACGAGGGGCTGTCGCCTCGGCGCCCCCGCCGTTCGAAGCCCCGGCGTCCACTATCCCCCGGCGTACGTCGTGTGTGCGGAGTGTGTGCGGCGTGTGTGCGGCGTGTTATCGTTCCGCGCCAGAGTTCACAAAATCGAAACTTGGCCCGCCCCCGCGCGGTTTGTAGCGGCTGGACCCGGGGGCGCAAGCTGGACCCGGGACGCAAAACCACACGATCCCAGGAGATCCACTTGTACGGCCTGACTACGCGCCCTGCGCGCGACACCTGCCTGTTCTGGGCGAGCCTGATCGCGACGTTCGCGCTCGCCGCCGTCCTGTCGACCGACGCTTTCGCGGCCGGCAGCACGCTGTACGTGTCGCCGAAGGGCAAGGACGCCGCCAAATGCACCAAGACGGCGCCCTGCAAAACGATCGGACACACCGTCTTGATCGCCAAGAAGGGCGACACGGTCAGCGTCGCATCCGGCACTTACCGTGAGCAGGTAGCGATCACGAAGGACATCAGCCTCCTCGCCAGCGGCCATCCGGTCATCGACGCCACCGGCGAGTCCAACGGCATCCTGCTCAAGGGCCCCGGTGCCAGCGGCGCCCTGGTTCGCGGGTTCACCGTCGAACACGCCACCTTCGAGGGGATCCTGGCGGTCAGCGCATCCAAGCTGACGATCGAGGACAACACGGTCCGCGACAACGATCTCGGCATCAAGGCAGCCATGCCGACGGGGGAGTGCGCCCCGGCTGGTCAGGTCCCCGGTGATTGTGGCGAGGCCCTGCACCTGATGTCGGTCACGCACTCGATCGTGACCGGGAACACGGTCAAGGACAACCTCGGCGGCATCCTGCTCACCGACGAGCTCGGTCCGACGGCCGACAACACAATCTCGCACAACGACTCGCTCGACAACGCGTACGACTGCGGGATCACCCTCGCCGGCCACAACCCGAAGGCCACCGCGAACGGCAAGCCGCAGCCCACGGTCGCCGGCGTGTACGGCAACAAGATCCTCGACAATGTCGTCGACGGCGACGGCACCAAGGGCCAGGGCGCCGGCATTCTGATGGGCGGCGGCGCACCCGGCGCTGGCGTCTACAACAACCTGATTGAGGGCAACACCGCCAACGGGAACGGTCTCGCCGGCATCACCCTCCACAGCCACTTCTTCGGGCCAGGGGCTCCGGCCGCAGACCTGAACGGCAACAAGATCATCGACAACAAGGTCAGCCACGACGGCGTCAACGACAACTCTGAGGCGGAGTTCAGCGCGGCTGACTTCGCCAAGGGTGCGACGGTGGGGATCCTGGTCGGGAGCGATGTGGTGAAGCTGACGGGCATCGTGGTCCGCGGCAATACCATCAGCGACACCCACTTCGGGATCTGGACCAAGAATGACGGCAGCAAGGTCAGCGCGAAGAAGAACACGTTCCACAACGTGAAGGTGAACATCACTCAGACCTGATCGCCGGTCGGTAGGTAATAACGCTGGTTTCGAGGGCGTCGCTTCGGCGGCGCCCTCGCCGTTTCGGGCCGCTCGGCCCCGGCGGCCTAGCCGTAAAGCCGTTCCACGACATCGCGCTGCCCGAGCAAGGCTCTGCCATTCGACACTGCAACAGGCTGCTCGGCCTCCTGGAAGCCAAGCTCAGCCACTCCAGCGCCACCAGGTCAGATCACGATCCACCATCCCGCAGCACCACCGCTAGCCCCGTGCCTGGACTGCGCGGTGTCGCGCTACCTGGATGCGCCGAGCACGCGGGCGACGGCTTCGGCGCGATTCGAGGAGCGTGTCTTGGTCAGGATCTGCTTGACGTGCCACTTGACGGTTGCCTCGCTCACGAACAGCTCTCGTGAGATCTCTGCGCTGGTGAGGCCTTTCGCGACGAGGCGGAGGATTTGTAGCTGGCGGGGGGTTAGTGGGGCGCGCGGTTGTGTCTCGGGGCCGCCACCGGTTCGAATCGCCAGCTCTTGAAGCTCGGTGGCACGGCGCTCGAGCTCGGACGATGTGCTCTGGAGTGCTTCTTGAGCAAGTTTGGCATCCGAGATGTCCTGGGCGATCCCGACCACGCGAATCGGCTCGCCCAGGTGGTCGACGATGACCTCGCCGCGGTTTCGTAGGGTGCGGACCCTTCCGTCGCTGCGGACGCCGCGGTACTCGAGCGTGAAGGCTGACCGCTCCGAGAGCGCCCGGTGCAGGGTTTTGAGGACCCGGCCTCGGTCGTCGGGAAAGACGCGTTCCTCGACACTTGCCGTGGCGATGGGATTGAAGTCATCCCGAGTGATTCCGTAGAGGGTGAGCAGCCCGTCGGACCAGCTGATCCGGTCGTTGGCGATGTCCCATTCCCAGCTCCCGATCCCCGCGACGCGCTCGGCCTCTGCCAGCCGCTCACGGCTGCGACGCAGTTCGCTTTCCATGATTACGCGATCGGTGACGTCGCGGATGATGGTGCACGTGCGCTTCTCGCCGGCGGCGTCGTTGAAGATCTTCGCGCTCATCTCGACCTCGATTGGCGTGCCGTCGGCGCGGAGCATTCGCGCGACGCCGCGGGCATGGCCGGCGCGCGTGCGCTCGGCCAGGATGCGCGGCCAGCGCTCATCGGTGAGGTCGGCCAACCCCTGCCGACCGAGCGAGCAGATCTCGGCTTCGGTCCGGCCGAGAATTTGACAAGCCGCGGGGTTCGCGGCAAGCACGCTCCCGTCGGGCACGGTGAACAGGACCCCGTCGGGGCTGTGCTCATACAAGGCACGGTACGCGGCGGTACCGAGTACCTCGCCCACCCTGCGGCGTTCTTGTCGCGTCTCCCTCAACGGGCGGCACTGCGGTGTCGGGATGCAAGGGCGCTCGCGCAGATCTCGCTCGGCTGTCCGCCCCGGACCATCACCACGCATAGTATCGACCATCCTTTTTGGGGGGCGAGTGGCCGATTCAATATGGGCATGAACCACGCCAATCACCTGGCGCCGGCCACGTCAGCCGGCGATTCGGGTCTCGTCGCCGTGATCGACCGCACGACACTGGCAGCGGAGAAGCACGATCAGTGCCGGCGTGGTGGAGGGTGCGCCACCGACGGCCATCTAGCCCTCCTCGAGGACGAGCTCCTCAAACTCCGCAAGCGTTATCGAGCCCGCGAACTGGCGCTGGCGCGCGTGGCCGGGGCGGTAACCACGTTGCGGCGCGCGAATCGCGCGCTGAACGACGAGAACGTGCTCCTGCGACAGCAAGTGGCCGAACTATTAGGAGAACGAGCATCCCGCAGATCGGTGGCCCAACGTTTGGTGGCACGCGATGGGTAAGCGTCGGGACCCGCGGCCGATTCGCGTCGCGGTGGCTCATGACTCATACCTCGTCCGCGAGTTCCTCACCCTGCTGCTGGATAGATCGACGGAGGTGGAACCAACCGCCGTGTGCTCGAACGGCAACGACCTAGAGACCGCGATCGCGGACTCCCAACCCGACGTTGTGCTGACCGGAATCCGAATGCCGCCCTCGGGAGCGGAAGAGGGAATACGCATCGCGGCCCGTCTGCGTGAGAAGAGTCCCGAGATCGGCGTCGTCGTGCTCGGCGACTATGTCGAGCCCTCGTCGGTCCTTGCCCTCCTGGACAAGGGAACGGCTCGACGCGCCTGCCTGTTGACGGAGCGCATTCGCAGCCATCACGAGCTGATCGGGGCGATCGAGGCCGTCGCCGGAGGTGGTTCCGTCCTCGATCCACTGATCGTCGGTGCGCTCATCGAGGCCAGGGTGCGGACGGCATCCTCCCGACTGTCGGAGCTCACCCCGCGTGAGCGGGAGGTGCTGTCGAGGATTGCTCTCGGCGACAGCAACGGCGCGATCGCGGAATCGCTATCTCTGACCAAGCGCGCGGTCGAGAAGCACGTCAACTCGATCTTCTCGAAGCTTGGTCTGCGCGACCGATGGAACCTGAGCCGTCGCGTGACCGCAACGCGCATTTTTCTGGCGGATTCGGCAGGCGCCGCCGCCGCGCGTATGCCAGCTGTCGGCCACCAATCCTCCACGTTCTAGCCGAAGTGAGTGTGCCTGGTTGGTCCGGCCGGCTACGGCGGAGCCGTCCGCCGAGGATCAGCCCGATCGTGGTCCGGGTTGAGCGAATCTTCAGCAGCTCGGCTCTGGTCTGCGCGATCATGCCGGCGCCTCCGACGTCAGTTGCAGGAAGATGTCCTCCAGCGAGCCGCCGTCGGTCATCAGCTCGTGAACCGGGACGCCGGCGGCGAATGCGATCTCACCGACCCGCTCGCTCGATGCGCCCTGTACGAGTAGCGAATGGTCGGCACCGATCGTGACCTGTAGATCGTTGCTGTGCAGTGCGGCCGTGAGCCGCTGCGGGTCGGCGCAGCGGACGCGGACCGCGCCGCCGGCGCGGGCGGTCAGCTCTGCCAGCGGGGACTCGACCACGAGCCGCCCGCGACTGATGATCAGCACCTGGTCAACGGTTTGCGCGACCTCCGCGAGTACGTGGCTTGAGACGAGCACCGTGCGGCCCTCCGACGCGAGCCGGCGCAGGAAGTCACGCAGCCAGCGCACGCCCTCCGGGTCAAGCCCGTTGGCCGGCTCATCGAGGATCAGCAGCTCCGGGTCGCCCAGCAGCGCCGCCGCGAGCCCGAGCCGCTGGCGCATCCCCAGCGAGTACCCTTTCACGCGCCGGTGAGCCGCCCCGGTGAGCTCCACCAAGCGCAGCACCTCATCGACGCGCGAGTCAGGAACATCAACAGCGCGTCCGAGCATCCGCAGGTGGTCGCGGCCTGAGCGACCGGGGTGAAAATCGGTCGCCTCCAACACAGCGCCGATCCGCAGTGCAGGACGCTCAAGCTCGGCGTAGGGGCCGTCGAACACGAGCGCCTGCTCGTCGGCGACGCCAGGCCCAGGACCATGCGAAGCGTCGTCGTCTTGCCGGCCCCGTTTGGTCCGAGGAAGCCCGTGATCGTCCCCGCTTCCAGCACGAACGAAAGGTCCGTGACCGCAATAACCTCGCCAAAGCGCTTGGTCAGCGACTCGGCTTTGACGACCGCTGTCACCTGCGGCCCCGTGTCTGGTCAGATTGAGTGAACGCGGATGCGAGTTCGCGCAGCGCTTCGGACGTGTTCACGCCGAGAGCGCCCAGCAGCACTGCTGCAGGATCTGGTGGTTGGAGCGTGAGGATCTGGGCCAGCACCTCGGGGCCGGTGACCTGGAGCTTCCGATGACCCTTGGGCTTGTACGCTGCCTCGAGCACTTTCTTTGCCGCGGGGGTCATGCGGAAGCGATCTTTTTTCGCGACGTCTTTGATCCTCGGTTTCTTCGGCACGGCGCGCATCGGCAGTGGGGGAGCGTCGGCGCCGGCCCCCAGGCCGAGGGCGTCCAGGGCTTCGTGATCGAGCGACTCGAGGGCTTGGCGAGCTTGCTGCAGGTTCACGCCCAGCACGGCTTCGATCGAGGGGTCCTCGAACAGGGCGAGCAGGAGGTGATCGGTGCCCGTGCGGCGATCGCCTCGGCGACGAGCTTCCTCGCTGGCCCGCAGATAGATGGCCCAGGCGTGAAGCGTCTCTGGCGCAGCGGATTCGGTGGTCATGATGAGTCCTTGTTGTATTTGGTGTGCACGGATTGGCGGGTGACGCCCAAGGCGTCTCCGATCTGCTGCCACGACCAGCCCTTTTCCCGGGCCGATCTGACGTGGTCCGCTTCGACCCGCTCGGCCAGGCGATGGAGCGCCAACGAGGCTCGGAGCCCCAGCGCCGGGTCGTCGGACGCGATCGCGGAGGCGATGTCTTCGGCGTTCATGACCGTCAGTCTAGACTGACAACAGGTCCATTGTCAACCCAAACTGACGCCGCGTGGTTTCGGGTCGGATACCGGGCCGTTGATGACGACGACGGGGACGTCGAGCCGACCGGCGCGGGCGTCGACCGACGGTTTGTCGAGCTGTTGCGCGTTCGTGCTGGAGCGATCGTCTCCTACCACACCTATCACGACCAGCTCGGCCTGCTCACCCAGCTGGGCTTGATCGGCGAGGGCTCGTAGCGCGCGGGATCGATCGGGCAGCCGGTCCCCGGCGGTGCACGCGTCGTCTGCCCGGCGAGAACAAATGCCAGCTGTCGACAAACAGCAGGTCCTCGCGGGACTACCGCTTCTAGCAGTCCGATGTCCGCTGGGCCGCGTAGGTTGTCGCCGGATGAATCGAGACATGGCGCTGGCGTTCGTCGAAGGGTACGGACGCAGGTCGTCGGCGAGTTCTGGACGACGATGACCAAGCCCGACGAGCAGGGCACGCTGATTGGATGCTTCATCGCGCAGCTTGACGAAACTGGCCGCTGCTGCGATTCCGCCAGTACTGGCACGAGGTCGATCGGCACGTCGTGGACGTGCGGCGAAGCGCCGGAGACCGTCGCTCTCACACCGACGTTAGTCGGCGGAGCCGTTACGGAATCTGGCCTGCAGGATGACGAACACTGGCATTGAGTAGCGCAACCGCTTTGGGAGTACACCGATGGCGGCGATCCCTAGCGATGTCACAACGGACGTGAGCGGCGGGGCGAGGTCGCGAAGTTCCTCGATACGGGGGATCGCTTGGATGGCGGCGCGTTCGCCGGGATCGATCAGCCACGTCCACAACTCGACCGCAAGGTCACGCTCCCGACCCGACGCGCGTCGGACCAGGTCCAGCATCGCCTCGGGCACCGCGTCGAACACAAGGAGCGAGCCGGGGAGCCGTTCGGCGATCCCCGCGATCAAGTCGTGAACCTGATCGCGCTGAAAGTACGGGAGCAGACCCTGCGCGGTGACGAGGATCGGGTCCGTTGGATCGAGCTGCGCGACCCAGTCGAGATGGAGCGCAGATCCGCGATGGCTCGACTGTCGTGGACCGTCCGGCAGCAGCCGGTGGCGCAGGTCCATCGTCTCGGGGACGTCCACGGTCAACCAACGGACCTGACCGTTATCCAGCCGCCAGAACTGCGTCTCCAGCCCCTCACCAAGCGCAACCACCGTTCCGGCCGGATGCGAGCCCAGGAAACGGCGGACAGCCGCGTCAAATGTGGCCACCCGAACCGCATGCAGCCGCACGCCGCGGCCGGAGTCCGCGAAGTCATACTCCAACTGGTCCACGACCTCGATAGCCATCGGGTCCTTCAGAGCCCCCAAGCGCGCAGCAGCAGCGCGTCGGCCGAGATTCCCCAAAAGGGTCTCCGGAACCCCGGACAGGTCTACGCGGATCCGCTCCACCATTACACCGCAATTGCGAGACTGTCGCTTGTGCCGCGAAGATGCCCGTGCGACAACGAAGGCAGGTCTGCGACCAAGGCTGTGACCAGCGTTGGTCGTGACTGCTCCGCACGCCTCAAGCGGTGACGTCGACGTGGTGGCGGCGTTGCTTTAGATCTGGGGTACCCAGATCCCCGCATCATGCGCTCCGCTAGAGCGAACCGCGCGTGGCGAGATCGACGACCGCTAGGAGCATTCCGCCGGCAAACGCAACCCCGAGCGCAAGCGCCACGGCCGCGGTGAACGGCGCCTCTGATCTCGCGCGCCTGATTCGAGCGCCTTGTCCCCACAGCATCAGGCTTACAGCAGCGAAGTACGTGGCGACGAGCAGATCTCCCGAGGCCCAAGGAGGACTCGTGACCGCAGCCAATACCCCCGCGCCCACAGCAAACGCGAGCGTCACGCCCGCCGTCAGCTCCCAATCACGAGCCCGGTCTCGCCGAGTCCCCTCATCGTCGAGTACCTGCGGCCACCGCATCACCTGGAACCATACAAGCGCAGCGGCGCCATCCGGTCTGATCTCGCACGCGGCAGCGAAACCTATCTGGAGCAGAGCAAATGCCGAAGCCCCTGGGTAGACGACCGTCTTCAGATTGCGACCGTCACCACGATCGCGATCGCGGCGATCAGCACCGTCGCCGCCGTCAACAGGCCGAAAGCGGCCGTCTGCAGATGTCGGGGCATCCAAGGCTGGCGACGCTCACGGTAGATGGCCTGCCCGTTGCGCCACGTAAGCGCGGAAAGGATTGCCATCGCTACCGCACTGACGACGCCGAGCACGGGCAGATGCCCGACAAACGCGGCGCGTGCGATGAGCACGCCGCTCGCGGCCATGGTCAGGGCCGATCGCGTCCACGCCAGCGCGGTCCGCTCGCGCGCTAGGCCCGGATCGTCAGTATCGGGCGGCGGTGTGACTGTTGCACCAGTCGATTGAGACTGCGGGCGATTCAATGAACGAGTCGGTCGACTATCGCCAGGATTCCGCCGCACACGGCGATCACGGCGATCCCCGCCGTCAGCACGCGCGGCATCCACGAGTAGCGCAGCGGCTGCCGCAGTCGCATCGCTCGCTCGCTGTCCTCCCAATGGAGGTAGCTCGCGAGCGCGAGCGCGGCGCCGAGCACGATCAGCGGAACCGCGATGATCAGCCGCAGCCCATGCAAATTGAACTTCAGGAACTGCGCCGCCGCCAGGCCGGCGGCGATTAGCGCTAGTGCGGTGCGGTTCCAGGCCAGGAACGTGCGTTCGTTGGCGAACGTAAACCGCGGATCGGGGTCGCTCCCGGTTTGCTCGAGCCGCCGCTCACGCCGCGCGCTAAAGGCCAGCCAGCGCCGCAGCAAACGTCCCTCGCTCGCCGGCGCCTCGTCGCGCCCGGCCGCTTCCGGTCCAGTCACGGCGGCGTTCGAGCCCGTCTCGGCGTCCGTTTCAGCCCGGGTCTCGCCCATCGCCCGATTGTCCTACCTCCACGCCAGAGATCGGATGTTCGTCGCCGTGGCAGTCCCGGGCACTCCGACGCACCAGGCGCCCTCCCCGACGCCGCAGAGTTCTTCCCGAGCCGCGAACGACGGAGCGGCTCAGCTTGGATCGACGGGGGAGGCGGCGGGTGCGAGGAGGATGATTCGTTCGCCGGCGTGGAGTTCGGTGTCGTTGCGAACGGGAGTGATCTCGTGGCCTTCGCCGATGGCGACGATCAGGCTTCCGGGTGGCCAGGCGATGTTGCCGGGCTGCCGGCCGAGCGCGGGCGACTCGGGGGTGATGGTGATCTCGATGATCTCGTAGCCACTGAGTGGTGTGCTGGGCGTGTGGGCGAGTGCTTTGGGGTCTTGGGCGGCGAAGTCAGCGGCGATGGCGCCGTGCTCGATCTCGGCGGCGGATGAGCTCGCGCTGTTGGCGAGCGTTTGGAGCACGTCCGCGCGGGTGATCCAGCCTGTGAGGTGCTGCCGGTCGTGGGAGACCACGGGCAGCCCGTCGTGGTCGTACAGGGTGAGCTGCCGTAACGCCTGTTCAAGTGTCTCGTCGCCGAACAGCTCCTGGGGTTTGCGCGTGTCGGTTACCGGGCCCGCCACGCGTTCCCATAGCCCATCCGGGATCGCGTCGCGTTCGCCGCCGGGCTCCGGTGATCGGAGGAGCCGTGCGTCGCCTTCGGGTTGTGGAATGGGTTGCATGACATCCGCGACGGTCAGCCGCTGCAGCAGATTGGTCGTTCTTGGCCGCTCGATGTCGATCCCGCGGCGCAGTAGCTTCGTGGTGTAGATGTTGCCGTAGGAGAGCTGCTTTGAGACCGCGGCCGCGATCCCGCAGGCGAGCATGATCGGGAGGGTGAGACCGAAGTTGGCGGTCATCTCAGCGACGCTCGCGATCGCGGTCAGCGGCGCTTGCGCGGCCGCCGCGAATACTCCGCCCATCGCCACCACTGCGTACATCGCCGGCGGCCCGATCGCGGGCCCGAACAGGTGGTGCGCGACGGTCCCGAACGCCAGCCCGAGCATCGCGCCGATGAACAGCGAGGGGGCGAACACACCGCCCGAGCCACCGATCGAGAGCGTCAGGCTGGAGGCGAGGACTTTCCCGAGCATGAGGATGACGATGAACCACAGGGCGTACTGGCCGGCGAGCGCCTTGCCCATCACCGGGTAGCCCACCCCATACATCTGCGGGAGCGCGAGCAGCACCAGGCCGAGCGCGACGCCGCCGACCGCGGGGCGCGCCCATTCCGGGCGGCCCTTCCAAAGCTCGTCGACGAAGTCCTCAAGCCAGTACAGGAACTTCTTGAAGCCGACCCCGATCAGTCCAGCGGCGAGCGCGAGCACGGCCACGAGCAGGTAGGCGCTGTCGATCGGGACCGCGAGGTTGTGCGGCACCTGGGTGAAGAACGGAGCGGAGCCGAAGAACGCCCGGCTGATGACATCGCCGGTGACCGCCGCGAGGCTGGTCGCGAACAGAGCGTCGAGTGAGAACTCGCGCAGCACGATCTCAAACCCGAAGAACAGCCCGGTGATCGGCGCGTTGAACGTCGCCGCGATCCCACCCGCGGCACCGCACGCGACGACTATCCGCAACCGATTCTCTGACATCCGCACGCGCTGCCCGAGCGTCTAAGCGAAAGCCGCTCCGATCTGGACGATCGGTCCTTCGCGTCCCACCGATCCACCGGTGCCGATGCAGATCGCCGACGCGAGCGCTTTGACGATCGATACCTGGGGACGGATCCGCCCGCCGTTCTCGGCAACCGCGAGCATCACCTCCGGCACCCCGTGGCCCCGGGCCTCCTTCGCGAAGCGCTGGATCAGCGGCCCGTAAAGCAGCCCGCCCACGACCGGGATCACCAGCACGAACAAGATCCCGAGCGCCGGGAAGTGCAGGCTCGGCGCATGACCCTGCTGACCGAACTGCGTATAGCCGGTCGCGAGCCACGTGACCGCGTAGATCAGCTCCCGGAACACGGCCGCGCCCAAGCCCGCACCCGCGCCGACGATCAGCGCGATCACCGCCAGCCCAAGTCGGTTACCCCCCAACCACGCCGACGCCGACCCGATCAACGAGGCACGTGATAGAACCGGCACCGGGGCACCCACGGACTCAACTGCCGCGTGGCCGGATCCATTGAGCTTCCGGTTAGCAGTCACCGATCAAGCTTCCAGCCCGGCGACCGGTCCCGCTCGGGAAACTTGCCGGCCGCCTCTGCCAAAACCCCAGAGCTTTCAGCACCGGCTGGCGGTGCGCGTTGGGCATCCGTTCCACGATCGTCGCGATCTCTGCGCGGCGGCGCCGGCTCACCACCGCGACCATCTCACCGCCCGCCGTCGTGAGCGAGACGCGCACCCCCGTCGGCGAGCGGTGGCGTCAGATCGGGCGGGGTGTCGTGTTTGACCGGATCGAGGATCTGGTAGGCGATTAGTTTCACGCGGTCGGTGAGGAGGAACCAGACGAGCGCATAGCCCCAGACGAGGAGCGCGTATTCCCAGGGGAGCGCGGTGACAAAGATGCCCGCGACGGAGATCACGGTGGCGATGATCTGCGCGCCGGTCACGGCGATCAGGAGCTTTCGTGCTGGGCGGATCGACCAGAACGGCCCGCGCGTGCGCGTGAGGTAGATGGTCATGCTGCCGGCGACGGAAAGCATGAGGTACATCATCGTTTGGAGTTGTGGTCGGCTGAGGTCGATGACCTTGTCGCCGAGGTAGAACAGTCCGAGCGCAGCGATCGGGCCGACGGCACCGATCACTGAGGCGATCCCGAGAACGAGACGCATGTTCCACGCCTCGGGCTCGTGCTTGTAGCGGACGTTGTCGTACGCGATCGTGAGGATCGCGCCGTCGTTGAGCAGCGCGAGCAACACGATCATGATCGCGGTCACCGGGAAGAAGTTGAACAGCAGGATCACCAGGGTCACGAACCCGAGCACGCGGAGAGTCTCGGCGATGCGGTAGATCGCGTAACTGTTCATCCGCTGAACGATCCTGCGGCTCTCCTTGATCGCATCGATGATCACCGACAAGCCCGGCGTCATCAGGACGATCGACGCCGCGGCGCGCGCGGCGTCGGTCGCGCCCGATACCGCGATCCCGCAGTCGGCCTTCTTGAGCGCGGGGGCGTCGTTGACCCCGTCGCCGGTCATCCCGACGATGTGCCCCTCTTGCTGCAGAACGTCCACGATGTGGAACTTGTGCTCCGGGAAGACCTGCGCAAAGCCGTCGGCCTCCTCGATCGATGCCGTCACCGCTTCGGTCTCTTGACGTTTTGCATCGCCGAGACCGCCGGCGTCGAGGATGTTCGCCCCCAGCCCCAGCTTCTTCGCGGTTTCCTCCGCGATCGCGAGCGCGTCGCCGGTGACCATCTTCACCTTCACCCCGAGGTCTCGAGCGGTGGCGAGCGTCGCCTTGGCGTCTTCGCGGGGCGGGTCAAACAGCGGCAGCACACCGATCAGCAGCCACGGGCCGTCTCCCTCGGCGCGGGCGACGCCCAAGGAACGAAAGCCGCGCCCTGCGAATTCGTTGACCGCCTCGTCGACGCTGCCCTTCACCTCGCCGGCGTTCGCGGACAGCTCAAGGATCACCTGCGGCGCGCCCTTGGTCACCTTGAACGCGGTGCCATCCGGCGCCTTGACGGTGGCCTCGGTGCGCTTACCGACCGGGTCAAACGGTTCAAAATGCGCGACGTCATACGACTCCAGGACCGCGTGATCCTTGACGCCGCCGAGGACTGCCAGGTCGATCGTGTCGTCGTCGTCGGCGCGTGACGCGAGCGCGGCGCCGAGGATGACCTCATCGGCCGTGATGCCGCTCACGGCAAACGGGTCACCGAGCGTGAGCTTGTTCTGGGTCAGGGTGCCGGTCTTGTCCGAGCACAGCACGTCCACGCCGGCGAGCTCCTCGATCGCGACCAACCGGCTCACGATCGCGTTCTTGCTGGCCAGCAGACGCGCGCCGACCGCCATCGTCACCGACAGCACCGTCGGCATCGCGACCGGGATCGCCGCGACGGTCAGCACCAGCGCGAACTGCAGCGTGGTCAAGAGCGGGTCGCCGCGCACGATCGACACGGCGACGATCAGCGCGACGAGACCGAGCGCGAGGACGATCAGGTACGTCCCTATCTTCAGCACCGCGCGCTGGAAGTGGCTGACGGTGTGCGCCTCCGCGACGAGCTGCGCGGTCTTGCCGAAATAGGTGTTCGTGCCCGTGGCGTAGACCAGCGCGCCGATCTCACCCTGGCGGATGATCGAACCCGAGAACACCGCCTCGCCAGGGTTCTTCTCCGCCGGCAGAGACTCGCCGGTCAGCGCCGATTGATCGGCCTCGACCGGGTCGCCGTCCAGCAACCGCGCGTCCGCCGGGACGATGTCGCCCATCCGCATCCGGATCACGTCGCCCGGTACCAGCTCGCGCGCTGGAGGGGTGACCCACTGGCCGTCGCGCAGGACGCGCGCCTTGATCGCCAGCTGCGCCTTCAACGCGGCGATCGCCTTGCCCGCCTGGCGCTCCTCGGAGAACCCCACGCCCGCGTTCGCGACCAGCAGCAGCAGGATGATGAAGAAGTCCGCCCAGTGCCCGAGCGCGGCCGACAGAATCACCGCCACTTCGATCATCCACGGGATCGGACCCCAGAAATACGCCAGCAGAGCCCGCAGCGGACTGGTCGCTTCCTCCGCGATCTCATTCGGCCCATACCGCACCAAGCGCTGCTTCGCCTGATCGGCGGTCAGCCCGTCCGGCGATGACTCGAGCCGCTTCTCCACCTCGGCGAGCGGCAGATCCTTCAGATCCTGGCTTGGATCCCCAACGGATCCGCCGGTCACGACCGGAGCCTTGGCTGCAGGTTGACGGCGGCGAGCGCGCCCGCGGCGCTCGGTGGCCTTATCGCGTGTCGCGGTCATGCTGCCCGCCTCGGTCTCTCCGCGCTGGGTTGACCGCGGTCGGCGATCTCGACGCAGCTTTCGCGATGGCGCAGCATATGCTCGGCCGCCGCGTCGATCGCCATGATCCCGTCGTAGCCGGCGGGCTCCGCGTGCGCGGGGTGAATCGGCATCTGCGCCGTCACTTGATTTGGTCCCATTTCCAGTTGCGGATCTCGGGCAGGTCCTGGCCGTGCTGGTCGATGTATTGGTTGTGCTCGACGAGCTTGTCCTGCATCGTCTGCTTCAGGTAGCTGCCGGGCGCGCCCAGGCCGGGGACGCGGTCGATCACGTCTCCGACGAGGTGGAAGCGGTCGAGCTTGTTCTGGACGCGCATGTCAAACGCGGTCGTGATCGTCCCCTCTTCGTTGTAGCCGCGGACGTGCAGGTCGCGGTTGTGGCGGCGGTAGGTCAGGCGGTGGATCAGCGACGGGTAGCCGTGGAAGGCGAAGATGATGTGCTTGTCGGTGGTGAACAGTGAGTCGTAGTCGTTGTCGCTGAGGCCGTGCGGATGTTCGCTTTCGGACTGCAGTTTCATCAGGTCGACGACGTTGATCACCCTGATCTTCAGGTCGGGCAGCTCGTCACGTAGGATCGATACGGCGGCTAGGACCTCGAGCGTGGGCGTGTCTCCGCAGCAGGCCATCACGACATCGGGCTCGGCGTCTTGGTCGTTGCTGGCCCATGACCAGATGCCGATGCCCTGCGTGCAGTGCACGACCGCGGCGTCCATCGTGAGCCATTGCGGCGCCGCGTGCTTGCCGGCGACGATCACGTTGACGTAGTTGCGAGTGTTCAGGCAGTGGTTGGCGACCGACAAAAGACAGTTCGCGTCCGGTGGCAGATACACCCGCACGATGTCGGCCTTCTTGTTGACGACGTGATCAAGGAAGCCGGGATCCTGGTGGGTGAAGCCGTTGTGATCCTGCTGCCAAACGTGCGAGGCGAGGAGGTAGTTCAGCGATGCGATCGGCCGCCGCCAGGGGAGCTCTTTGGTGACCTTGAGCCACTTGGCGTGCTGGTTGAACATCGAATCGACTATGTGGATGAACGCCTCGTAGCAGTTGAACAAGCCGTGCCGGCCGGAAAGCAGATACCCCTCCAGCCATCCCTGGCATTGGTGCTCTGAGAGCATCGAGTCCAGCACCCGCCCGGCCGGGGCGAGGAACTCGTCGTGGGGTTCCAGGCGGCCCTCCCACTGGCGCGAGGTCACCTCGAACACCGCGCCGAGCAGGTTCGAGACCGTCTCATCCGGACCGACCAGGCGGAAGTTGTGCTCGGACTCGTTGAGAGCGACGACCTCGCGCAAGAAGCTCCCGAGAACCAACGTGTCCTGACCCTCGACCGCACCCGGCGCTGGGACGTCGACCGCATGGGCGTGAAAGTCGGGCAGGCGCAGGTCGCGCAGCAGCAGGCCACCGTTGGCGTGGGGATTCGGGCCATCCGCCGCGCACCCTTCGGCGCGAGGTCCGCGAGCTCTGCCATCAGCCGGCCGTCATCGTCAAACAGCTCCTGCGCCCGGTAGCTCTGCATCCAGGCTTCGAGCTGCTCGACATGCTCAGGGTGCTCTGAATCGACCAGCAACGGCACCTGATGCGCGCGAAACGTGCCCTCGACCTGAACGCCGTCGACGACCTTCGGTCCGGTCCAGCCCTTGGGTGAGCGCAGGATGATCATCGGCCACCGCGGACGCGTCGGATCGTTCTGTTGCCGCGCGTGGCGTTGGATCTCACCGATCTCCTCGATGACCGTTTCCAGCGTGCCGGCCATCAACTGATGCATCGTCTCGGGGTCATCGCCTTCGACGAAGTGCGGCGTCCAACCGCACCCGCGAATGAACTGATCGAGCTCCTCCTGCTCGATCCGCGCGAGCACGGTCGGGTTGCTGATCTTGTAGCCGTTGAGATGCAGGATCGGCAGGACCGCACCGTCGCTGACGGGGTTCAGGAACTTGGTTGACTGCCACGCCGTCGCCAACGGCCCGGTTTCGGCCTCACCGTCCCCGACCACGCACGCGACGATCAGCTGGGGGTTGTCAAACGCCGCCCCGCATGCGTGACTGAGCGAGTAGCCGAGCTCGCCGCCCTCGTGAATCGAACCCGGCGTCGTCGGCGCGACATGACTCGAGATGCCACCCGGAAACGAGAACTGCGTAAACAGCCGCTTCATCCCCAGCTCATCCTGGCTGACGTTCGGATAGATCTCGCTGTAGCTACCCTCGAGATACGTGTTGCCGACCAGCGCCGGGCCACCATGCCCGGGACCCGCGACATAGATCATGTCCAGGTCATGTTTCGTGATTACCCGGTTCAGGTGCACGTAGATGAAGTTCTGCCCGGGCGTCGTCCCCCAATGCCCGACCACCAACGGCTTCACATCCGAAAGCTCCAGCGGCCGCTTCAACAACGGGTTGTCATACAGATACAGCTGCCCGACCGACAGATAGTTCGCGGCCCGCCAATAGCGGTCGATCCGATCCAACAGATGCGCGGACAGAGGAGCCGAAGCCGGAGCGGACGCGGACGGCAGGTCCGCCGGCAACCGCTCGGGGTCCAGCACCGAGGTCAACGGATGTTCACGTGTGGTCGTCATGACGGCATCAGCTCTCCGTTGGTCGATGCTTTCGGCACGACCGCCGGGGTCGGGAGCTCCGCGGCGGCTTTGCTCTCGCGCGCGAGAAACGCGCCGAGCTCCCCGATCGTGCTCATCAATGGCGCCGGGAACACGACCGTCGAGTTCTTATCCACCGCCACCTCGACCAAGGTCTGCAGGTTGCGCAGCTGCAACGCCAGCGGATGGGCCATCATCACATCCGACGCTACGGCCAGCTCACCGGCGGCCAGCGCCTCACCTTGGGCGGCGATGATCTTCGCGCGCTTCTCGCGCTCGGCCTCGGCCTGGCGGGCCATCGCGCGCTGCATGCTCTCGGGCAGCTGGATGTCGCGCAGCTCGACGACCGTCACCTCGATCCCCCACTCCTCGGTCTGCACGTCAAGGATCTGCTTGATGTTCTCGTTGATCGAGTCAGTCTCCGACAGCGCCTCATCCAGCGTGTGACGCCCCACCACTGCGCGCAACGTCGTCTGGGCGATCTGATCGATCGCCGCCTGCACGTTCTCGATCGCGATCACCGACCGGATCGGATCCGTGACCCGGTAATAGGCCACGGCGGAGACGTCGATGCTGACGTTGTCCTTGGTGATGATCCCTTGGGACTGGATCGGCCTGGTGATGATCCGCAGCGAGACGCGATGGATGCGGTTGATTAACGGTACGCAGAACATCAGCCCCGGTTCGCGCGCTGGGCCCTTGACCTTGCCGAGCTTGAACACCACGGCGCGCTCGTACTGCTTGATGACATAGGCTCCGAACATGGTGTTTCCTCTCTTGCTGGGGTGATGCTGGATGGGTTGTGCAGCACTGGCGAGCCGCTGGCGCCGTGCGCGGCGTTCATGTGATGCCAGCCGTGATCTCGGCGTGCTCGGCCCAGTGATGGCGCTGCTCAGCCAGACTCGGGGACGGAACGACCAAGACGGCGCCGTCGGCGCTGATGCAGGACCGCGTGCGAGACGCTGCCCAGCATCAGCGACTTCACGCCGCCGAGGCCGCGGGTGCCCAAGACGATCACGCCGGCGTCCAGATCGGCGGCTTCGGCAACGATCACAGCGGCCATCTCGTCGTCTCGATTCACGACCCTAGGCTGCGCGACCAGTCTCGCGGCCGCGGCCCGTTGCACGCCCGCGGCGGCGGTGTCAAGAGCGCCTGCTTGATCGCGGCATCACCAGCCCCGTCATCACCGTAGAAGCCGATCATGCCCATCCCGAACGAGCCATGGCGGGTCACCGTCTCCAGAATCGTCTCCCAGATCACCAGCACCGTCGCCTCACTACCAGCCATCAGCAGTCCAGCCCGGTCGATCGCGGCTTGCGCGTCAGCGGACCCGTCGTAACAGAGGAGGATCATCATGCGGCCGCTCTTTGGCAGAGCCGCGGCGGGCAGCAGGCGTGGCTGGATCGGTCGGTCTGACCGGCGCTTCGGCAAGAAGATTCATGGACTCGGGCTCCTAACGGCGATGCTCAGGTTCATGCGGTGGTCGCAACACTCCCCCCTGATTGGAGCGTTGTCGATGCTATTCAGTAGTCGCATGGTTTCTGAAATTGTGCAGCCGTTTTGGGCTGCTTTGCAGCGCGGCGAGTTCATCACTGGTGCCGCGGAGTCGGTCGGGTCCTATCGAGTTCAGGGCAGGCGGTGGATCGTCGCGGCGGGCGGGGTGCGTCCTCGCCGGGGTCGTGATCTGAAGGGCCGGTATTTGTCGTTCTCAGAGCGCGAAGAGATCGCTGTGGCCAGGGCGGCGGGAGAGTCGGTGCGGTGCATCGCTCGGCGGCTGGGGCGCTCGCCGTCGACCGTGTCGCGAGAGCTGGCGCGCAATGCCGATCGCCGCGGGGAGTATCGGGCGACCACGGCACACGCGCAGGCCTGGGAGCGGGCGTGTCGTCCCAAGCCGGCCAAGCTTCACGTCAACGGGCGGTTGCGCGAGGTCGTGCAGCGAGATCTGGAGCGCAAGTACTCTCCGGAGCGGATCGCGGGCCGGCTGCGGCTGGCGTTTCCCGATGATCCGGAGATGCGGGTGTCTGCCGAGACGATCTATCAGTCGTTGTATGTGACCTCTCGAGGAGCCTTGCGCCGGGAGCTGGCCGCGTGTCTGCGGACCGGCCGCTCGTTGCGTAAGCCGGGCCCGCGGGCGGCGGCGCGCAACCGGGCGCCGGACATGATCAATATCGCCAAGCGGCCTCAGGAGGCCGATGATCGCGCCGTTCCCGGCCATTGGGAGGGCGATCTACTGATCGGTAAGGCCAACCGGTCAGCGATCGCGACGCTGGTGGAGCGAACCACCGGGTATGCACTGCTGGTCGCACTGCCTGACGGCTACAAGCCTGAGCAGGTCGCGCCCGCGCTGGCGGCCAAGATCCAGACGCTGCCCGACAGCCTGCGCCGCTCGCTGACCTGGGACCAGGGCCCCGAGATGCGCGACTGGAAGCAGATCCGCGTCGACGCCGGCATCGAGGTGTACTTCTGCGACCCCCACTCGCCCTGGCAACGCGGGACCAACGAGAACACCAACGGCCTGCTGCGCCAGTACTTCCCCAAGGGCACCGATCTCAGCACGCTGACCGATGCCGATCTGGATCGCGTCGCTGACGAGCTCAACGACCGGCCGCGCAAGCGGCTGGGGTTCTACAAGCCCAGCGAGCGCATCGCCGAGCTGTGCGGGCTGCGTGGCGGCAGCGCGTGGTGAGCACCCACCCGTTCCCCGCTTCCGGGGTTGGAGGCTGCCTGCGTGAGGGGGTCGCCCGATGGCCATGGATGGCCCAAGCGGAATGGGCACGGACGGAAACGTCACCTGTCACCTCTTCACCTGTGTCATGGTAAAGTCCACCAATGGGGACGTGATGGGCACAAAGAGTGACACCCGGCCGATGCATAATCTACCTACTGTTGCGACCACCGCCAGAATCCACCGATGGTCATCCGGACACCCAAAGATGTCCCGCGCCGGCCGAGTCGCTGAAGCCGGAAAGGCATACCCCGCCAAGGATTGGAGCGAAGTTGATCTCGATGCTACTCCGCCGTCTGGGTTCCGCAACAGTCGGCGCGTGTCTGCCCCCAGGATTTACAATCTGCTCGCGGCACCGCTCGCGAACGGGACCGAGCATCTGTGCGTTCCTCGCCAATGAGCGCAAGGACCGCCTCGCGCTCGTCGCTCGGATCGTGGTCGCCTTGGGTCACGAGCTGATCGCCCGCGAGATCGAGGTCGAGGACGTCGGTCCTGTGACCGCTCGGGAGCGGCCCGACGTCGCGCTCGTTGGACTCGGCGCCAGCTCCGAACGCGCGCTTGACCTGATCGACAAGATCGTCCGCGAAGCTGCCTGCCTGTCATCGCCCTCCTGCACGAGCCAGATCCCGGGTTCGTCAAGGAAGCCTCCAAGCGCGGCGTTTTCGCTCACATCTCAGACGACGATGTCGAGGACTGGCAAAGCTCGATCGAACATCGCCGCCGCGGTCGTCGGCGGCCACCGCCTCCTCCGAAAGCAACCCCAACCTCCCCTCCCGTCGTAGACCTCGGCACCCGAACACAGCGGTGGTCGGCCTGTGACTCGACGACGATCCCCGCCGTGATTCGGCGCGTGCCGAGCGCGAGGCGCCTCCACCTCGCCCACGGCACAGGCCCGGCTCTGTGGGCTGAGTCAACACGGATCGTTGGTAAGAAACGTGTCACCAGCCGCAAACGAACGGCGTTATGGAATCCCGCGGCGGCCGGCGTCAGACGCGGGGCACCGGCGGATCGTCCGAGCGGCCGACCAGCCACGAACCAACGACGGTACCGCCTCTTCTGCTCTGCAATCCGGGAGCAGCGGTGCTGGACCCAGCCGAACTGGCTTCCGCGGGTGCTCAAGAGGAGGCTCTCATGACCCCCGGTGGGCGGGGCAGGCGCTTGGGCTGCGTTAGCGACGGTGCGCGTGGCTGTGTCGCGGCCGCCGGTTGCTGTCGCACCAATGCGTCTGAGCGAATGCAGGCGCTCGCCGCAGGCCGAGGGGGGCTTCCGCTGCCCGTTGATTCCACTCGTCCGAGTCCGAGCGGCGGAGTAACGAGAGCGAGCGTCCGTGCTGGGTCGGGATCAACGGACGATCACCATCGATGACGACTCCGTCGTGTGGGCGCGCGAGCAAGGGCCGCCGCCGAGGTGGACGGTCGGGCCTAGACCCGTGGCAGCTGGGCCCGCGGTAGTCCGGACGTCTAGAACACCTTGTACATGAGCGGCGCGGCGTTGGCGCCGGGTCGCGCCCTACGTTCCGTCGATACGAAAGTGGCCCATGGGGATCTGAGCGTCACGCACGGCGGTCATACCGAGGACGTGCCGACTACCCCTACACAGCGGACCGTCGGGCTCGCATGAATGCGAGTTCGATGACACAGCATCGCTGCTGCGCCTGACACACGCTCAACCCTCCGTTCGATGTGTGAGGCCGCGGGGGGTTCGTCGTCCTAGCCAATTTTTTTTATTTTATTTTATTTTTTTTTTATTTTTTTTTATTTATATGTATTTTTATTATTTTGCACTCCTTCACGCTGGTGGCGCAGGTGCTGATAAGGTGTCAGCGCTGTGTGCGTGTGTCTGAAGCAGCGGCGTCGGGGGCAGACGGGGCGGGTGATCCGTGATCTCGCGGTGATGCTCATGACGGCGGCGAGGCGTGTCCGATCTCGGCGCGGTTCGTGCAGGCGCTGTACGGGGCGGTCGCGTCAGCTGACAGCGTTCCTGACTTCTTGCGTCTATTCGCGGGTTGGACGCCTTGCGTTCGGCGCACGTGCTGCGCGCGAGCTTCTGGGAGCTCAGGCGCGCCGGAGCGTTCGATCGACGTCGACGCGACGCTGATCCGCCCACTCGGAGAAGGAGCAGACACCGGAACTACAAGCGCTACGGGTTCCATCCGTGCAGGTCTACTTGGATGAGACCCTAGAGGCGCTGGCGTTTGCTCGCCGGGTAACGCGGGCTCCACACCGCTGAGGATCACAAGACGGTGATCGACCTGGCGCTCGCGCAGGTCCCGCCCAGTACTTGAGACCTGGAGATCCTCGTGCGCGCCGATTCGCGGGCGCCCGCACGGGCTGATCTACTACTGCCGTGAGGGCACATGCGCTTCTCAGTCGGCTACGAGCTGACCGAGCCGGTCCGGCAAGCGATCCTCCAGATCCTCTTCGCCTAGTTCCGGCGCTGGACCAGGACGGCACCTGCCGACTACTGAGTCGCGGAGATCACCGACACCGTCTTTCTTCCGCCTGGGGCGACGGGGTCCGGCTGATCGTCCGGCACGAGCGCCCGCACCCCGGCGCGCAACTCTCGTCACCGACCTGACGGCTACCGCTCCCGACCGACCGACCAGACCGACGAGACATCGCCGACATCGAGCGTCGCCACCGCCAGCACGCACACGTCGAGGACCGCATCCCGACGACAAGGACACCGACCTACAAGTCCCGTTCAAGGAGTCGCGCTAATCGAGGGTGGTGGAGAACGTGATGCTCGCACCGACCGATCGACCCAGCCCTGGCGCTCGACCGCGAGCTCGCCAGGCCGAACCCAGCGGCTCCGCTACCAACTCTTCACGTCGCTCACAGCTCGCGTCTCCGCACGCCGCGCGAACTCTCTCACCACGACTGGCCTTGTCCCAGCTCCGCACCCGCAAACCACGCTGCAGCCGCACCTCACCGCCGCCACCGTCACACACCATCAGGCACCCCCCCACCCACATCACCGCCCCACCCCCACCCACCCCACCCCCCCCCCCCACCCCCACCCCACACCACCACTCACACCCCACCCATTTTGTCGACCTCACCGACTCTGCCGCCGACCTCACCACCGACCCAACGTCCGTGGGCGGGCTCTGCAACGGCTATTTCCTTTTCACGGAGTATTGCGAGGGCCACCGGTAGGTCCTGCTCATCAATTGTGACCGTGACGTGTGACATAGCTAAACTCAATTGAGTTAGGGCGGGCGGCGCGTCGATTCAAGCGCCGGGGTATCTGGGGGCAAAACGATGGCTGGCGTGGCCATCCGCGCGCACTCTTCCCAAGGCTCAGGCCCCGGCGCCTCCAAGTGAGATCGGCCCGAACACGGTCTGCGGAAATGGATCAGATGGGAAGCCGACGTAGCCTCCTGTTCGCCTTCCACTGATGAGGGTCTTCCCATCGCCACGGGCACCGGATCTGCGCGGGGCCACCATCGCGCTGCTGAAACCGGACATAGGGAGCCTGCTTCTAAGATGGATGACGGCCAGACGTGAGGAAGGACGAGGAGGCTTCGACGATGACCGAGGATCAGCAGGCTGACCATTACAACGTCGCCGAGTGGCATGGCAAGATGCTCATCGATCGCGACGGCGAGAAGATCGGCAAGCTCCAGGACGTATACGTCGACGTTGAGAACGATCAGCCGCAGTTCGCCACCGTCAAGGAGGGCTTCATCGGCCGCCACCTGACTTTTGTTCCGCTGGGTGGGATCACGGTGGGTCCCGATGATCTGCAGGTAGCGGTTACCAAGGCGCAGGTCGAGTCCGCGCCGAACATCGAGCAGCACGGCGAGGAGCTCTCACAAGCCGACGAGTCGGCGCTCTACCACCACTTCGAGCTCAACTACACCCCACCTGACACCGAGAGCGGACGTCGGCTCGCCCGGCGCTGACGCGTCACCGCGGCGGGAGCCCGGCCAGGGCGCCCCGAGAGGCCTAAAGCTCATGTCCACCAGGCATCTCGACGATCTGCGAGCACACGCCCAGTACGCGCGTCCGCGCTACGGCTTGTACAAGACGAGGCCACTGGACAACGCCGACCCGCGAGGCGCGTATGCGCGAGCTCGAGCGAGCCTGCGAGGGGCAGACGCACGTCTTCGCGCCGCCGAGCCTGAGGAGCGGCGCGATCACAGGACGGAGGTGCGCCGCCTGGTCCGAGCTGATGCCCCACCGCGCGGCGCACCGCGCCAACCACCCGTGCTGCTGCGTAAGCAGGGACGCGGCCGCGAATCGGCATGAGACCCCTCCTCGCCAATCTCGCGACGCGGCGCGTCGGGTGGGGTACCGCGTTGCCCGCGGCAGTTGCCCGCTGTACGCCAAGGGACCTCCGACGCCATCCAGAACGAGAAAAAGCCCCGCTATGCGGGGCCTTCGTAACGCGCCCGGAGAGATTCGAACTCCCGACCTTCGGTTCCGTAGACCGAAATTGGGGTGTTGTGGCATGGTGCGCACAGCAGGATCCCCCTGCTAATCACTGCGTTTTGCCGATCGTGGCGGGCTCGCGAATGGCGTGCAATGGTGTGGGGCGTGTTTGCACTTTGTTTGCACTCTGCGGGATGAGCGGCCCGCCGAGATCGCCCTCGTCGATCAAGTGGATGTACGTCTTGAGCGTGAACTCCGGCGAGTGATGCCCCAGCCACTTCTGGATCTGCTTGATGTTCCGGCCCTCGGCGAACAGGCGTGACGCCACGGTGTGCCGGAAGGTGTGATGTCCGGCCCACTCGACACCAGCCTCGGCGCACGCCGGTGCTAGCACGCGCTCGTGGAGGTTGTCGGGGTCGAGGATCGTGCCCGTAGTGGACCGGAACACGAGCTCCCGTTTGTCGTCGGCAGCGACCAGCGGACGCAGCCTGTCTGCCAGCTCGAGCGGGATCGGAAGCTCTCGACGCGCGTGCCGGGACTTGAGCGCGCCGAGCACCAGCCCGCTTCCCTTCCGGCGCCTGACGCGCTGGCGTACCTGCACATGGGGCCCGTCGCCGTCGAGCGCCAGGTGGCGAACCTCGAAGGCAAGAAGCTCCGACCGGCGCACTCCGGTCGCGGCCAGCAATTCATACATCGCTCTGTGGCGGGGATGGATCAGCGAGACGACCAGCTCCATGGTCCCGTTCGGGAACGGGCGCGGACGGCCCTCGTCCTCGTCGATCTCCTCGCGATGCGGGAGCGCCGCTTCGGCTGCGGGGTTGTAGCGGATCAGGCCATCCCGCCGAGCGGTCGCCAGAGCTGAGCGGAGGGGCCGGAGCGCGTTTCTAACGCTCCGGTCGGAAGAGCGTTCCGCCGCGGCTGCTCGGCTGCTCGCACAGCCATGCGATGAACCCCGCGATGTGATCTCGGGAGCCGGGCTTGCCACCTGGCTTGAGATCGGTGAGCTTCAACGTCGGCGGGAAGTAGGCGAGCACGTACTTCTCGATCAGGCGCCGGTCCTCGTCGCGGGTTTCCTCGCGATAGCCCCGCTTGCCGGTGCCGCGATACATGTCGATCCAGCCCTTCTCGTCCTTCTCGGGGTTACCGATCAGGAACAGGCGCAGCGTGATCCGGGAGCGCTCCTCGAACTCTCCACGGCCGATGTCTGTCTGACGCGCGGACTTGGCCCGACGCGCCTCCTCAAGAGTTCTGCAGGACTCCCAGCGCTGCTTGCCTTCGACGCGATAGCTAAACACGTAACGGCGCCCGCGCTTGAAGATGCCCGGCGTCCTGGTCTTGATCAAAGGGGCGGGCATCAGCGCCACCCTTGGTCGGATCGATCGCTCACGATCCGGAGGTCGATGCCGAATGCCCTGAGCGGCACCGTGCACGTCGTCCACGTCCGGCTGCGCGCGGCTGGCGAGCAGGTTACAGCGGAGGCTCGCGACCTCCTTGTGTCAAGTGTGGGCAGGGGAGGCCAATCAGAGCGGGCCTCCGGGTTGAGGTGATCGTTGTGTCTCGGCATCTGGCCTCCTGTGGTGTCGCTGCGCTCGCGTGGGACGAACGCTAAGGCCCGCGAGGGATCGGTCCATGCAACGGGCTCGCACTGTTCTTCAAATTCGAGCACGCTCGCCGATTCTCGGCCTCCAGCTCAAAGACCGTCAAGCCGGCGCCTCTTCACCGGGCGCCGACGGAGCCTCAGACCCCGATCTCCCAGCCCGCGCGAGCGTGGAACGCGAACTCGACGGGGGCACGTCCGCCGAAAGACCGCGGTTCCTACGGAGCATGCTAGGTCTCGAGGTAGGCGTCGAGATCGGCAAGCTTGAACAGCAGCCTGCGACCGTCGCGTCGCGGCTTGAGCTTGCCGAGCTGCACAAGGTCGTAAAGCCGGTCGCGTGAGCATGCCAGGTGGCGCGCAGCATCCTCGGTGCTAAGCCACGGAGTCGAGCCCTCGTGGGCACCGAACTTTGCAGCCAAGCGCGGGAACAGCGCCTCGGCGAGCGCGTCGAGCGCGTCGTCGTTGAGCTCAGCGAGCAGCGCCGTAGCCAGCGCGCTCAAGACTGCGTCTCCAAACATCGGTTCGCTCCGGTGCGTGGCGGCCCGAGCTTCTGGCCGAGCCGCTTCTCGAGCGTCGAGTGCAGGAGGTGTCTGGGCAGCAGGGCGACGGTGAATGAGGTCGGTGAGAGCAGCGCCTCGAGCTGTTCTCCGCTCCAGGTCGAGTTGCGGGCGGCAAGGACGACCTCGACGAGGATCTGCTCGCACCATTCGCTCACGTGAGCTTCAATCACGGCGCGGGCTCCGGGTATGCCCTTGTAGCGGTCCTGCCAGTGGGTTATCAAGTCGGTGATCGCCCGGAAGTCGCGGTTGATGGTCAGCTCGTGGCGGCCGGGGTGGTAGCGGGCTGCTTGGTCCTCAAGGTCCCCGGCGGCGCGGGAGCCGTCGCGCGCGGAGATCCACGCGACATCCGGCAGATTCACAGCTGCATCAGAGCCTGCACGGCGATCGGCATGCTCCGAGGCGGGCTCGCTGCCCGACCTGTCCCCGGCGGACGCTGCGTCGGCGAGTGCGTGCACCGAGCTCGCGGCGGGCGGGGTGCTGCGCGCCTGGATCCTCGTCGACGTCCGACCGGCAGGCTCATCACCGGCACGGGCGCTGTTGACCCCCGACCCGGTGGATGATTGCTGTGGCGGTTGTGTTGGGCGGTAGCGGCTGAGGCGGTAGAGCGGCATGATCGCGCTGATACGACCGCGGATCGCTTCCCGGCGTGGGACGCAGTCGGCGTTGGCGGCGCGTTCCTGGAGTTGGCGGATGTCGTCGGGCATCGCGGGCGTGAACTCCTCGCCCCAGCGGGCCCAGGGGAGCGGCTCGTGGTCCAAGAGGAGCAGCGTGCGGGCGGTGTTGCACTCGAGGCGGCCGGCGTGGACCTGGGGATGGAGCTGCAGCACGACGCGCTCGTAGCCGAAGCGGATGCCGAAGTCCTGAAGGCGGCGGCCGTAGCCGCCTCGGGTCTGCGGCAGCGCGTCGTAGAGCTCGTCGCCGTGCACGGCGGCGGCGTGGCCGGTCGAGGCCCACAGCGTGGCTTCGCGGCGGCGGGCTCGATGATCGTTGTCGAGCACCCACCAGCGTGCGAGCGCGTCGCTCAGCTCGGCGACACCTGCGGCGAGGGCGTGTCGCTCGAGGTGGTGCTGTTCGCCGTGGACGTGCTGCAGTTGTCCGAACTCTTCGCGGCCGTGTTGCTCGCAAACGAGCACCTCGACGTCGGTGGGGAGCCGCAGGAAGCGGGCGTTGAGGTAGCGGGTGATCCAGTCCCGGCGCGCCTCGGTGACGCTGGCCGGCGCCTGGGTGGTGTCGTGGCGCTCGTGCTGGCCGAGCAGCACGACCTGGGTGCCGTGAGCCTGGCCGCGCAGCAGCCATGGCTTGTCCTGCTCGTCGAGTGGCCGCCAGTAGTCGGTGTGGCCGTTCTCCCAGCATTGGGGTTCAAGTCCCCAGCGGCCGTCGGGGTGTCGCTTGAAGCACACCAGCGAGCCGTGGCCCTCTTTCCAGGAGCGGTACTCGAGTCCGTGCGGGTTGCGGGAGCCCGCGGCGACCTTTGCGCCGACACCGAAGTTGCCGCTGGCCGACTGCTCACGGCCGCTTGACGCCAGCTGGTTGATGTAGCGGCCCAGCTGCTCGGCGGTCATCCCGGTGCCGGTGTCGATCACCGACAGCTTGCGCAGGCGGCCGCCCGAGGCGTCGAACCGCAGCCAGTCCATGTCCCACACGACCCGGCCGCCGGCGCGGTCGCCGAGCGCGCCGATCGCGTCGAGCCCGTTGACGGTCAGCTCGCGCAGGCTTTGAAGGTCCGTGCACTCGCTGCCGAGGCGCTCGAGCAGGAAGGTGGGGTTGGCGACCGACAGCTCGTGCCAGTCGTCGATCACCGCCGTGTCGCGGTCGGCTGCGTGGTTGCGCTGCGAAAGCTCGCCGTACACCTCGTTTGGTAGGTACCGGGCATCTGGGCCGATGGCTCCGACGCTATCCGTCAATCGTCGGCGAATGCGTCTGCGTGAGCGGCAGGCCAGGACCCGTAGATGTCGATGACGGTCGAAGGCGCAGGCCAGTCTCCGGCTTGAAATCGCTCGAGCGCTTCGCCGCCGCGCCTGCGGGCGTGCGTCCGAGACCAGTCGGCTGACGACGGTGGCCTGCCGTATCGCTGCCGCCATTCATGCATCGCGTCGCGCACCCAGTCGCGCGTGCGGGTCGGCGCGACTGCCCCCGGATGACAGTTCTTGCAGAACTCGTACGCGTCACCCTTGCCGCCGCGCGCTGTGGTTGGAGCTCCGCATCCTCGGCACACTCCCTGGTAGCGGCGCTTCACGGCTCGTGCCTTCTCGCCCGTCGGGTCGTAGAAGTAGCCTGTGATCGTTGCGGGCGCGCGGCCGAGCCGCCCGGCGATCTGTGCAATCGACATACCCTCCGCCTCTCGGTGATGCCGCGCGAGTGCGACGGCGGGTCGGCGCTCTGCGACGCGGTCGAGCGATGGATTCGCAGTGGCTCCCATGCGCGTCGAAGGTATCGCAGGGACCTGACCGCTCCGCGAGAGATCCGCTTCCGGCGAGTGAGGCGCGGCGGCGCTTCTTCTCGCGGCTCGGGCAGTCCCGTCGACGTGGCCGCAGGAGGGGCTTTGTCCGCCGATCCGGTACTTGAACTGTGAGATGCCGACTACCAACAAGGGGGTCGGATAGCTAGGACCGATGACGCGCGTCGACGCTGGGTAGCACGGGTCTGCCGGCTCGACGTCTGGTCGCGCGAGCTACACGATCAAGCCAGGCAATGCGATGCGGCTCTCCGGCAGTTGGTCTCGCCGAGCGCGAGTGCGGAGGTTGCGTTCGCTGGAACCCGGGGGGGATATCCCCTTGCCCTTGGCGTTGCTGCCTTGGGCAAAGGGGTTGGTTGTCGCTAAGGTCGATTCGACGACCGCGCGCACCCGGACGGGTGACCGCTATGTTTGCTCAGCTACGGCGGCCAGAGTGCGGCCGAGGTGGAAGACCGCCGCTTGGTCGGGCGAAGCGAAATCAGTCTTGTCGTCGGCGCCGCGGGTTGGCGCCAGCGCGAAACCCGCCACCGGTTCCAGAAACGTCCACAAGCCAAGCCCGGAGCTTTCCACCCGCCAGACGCCGAGGCCGTACCAGCCGCCTGCGTACTCCGCCTGGAACGACCGGCCCTTTGGCAGCAACGCGTCCAGATAGCGGCGCACGGCATCGTCGCGGTCAGCCGACCACGCTGGAGCGGTCAGTTGTCCGTCGTCCACGAGAGCGAGCGCGAACCCGCGGTGGTAAGCGGCTACGTCGCCAGCGCAACTGAGTCGCGAGAGGCAGCAATCGCAACTGCCTAGCACGTCGCTGCTGCCCGGGTCGACTGTGGCGTGCAACTTCTGCAGGAACGCGTCGGCGCTGACCCAGACGGGCGCAGTCTGGCTGCTGCGGTGAGCTACCGCGCGCCACACCCGCAGCGGTAACACCGCGTCGGCGTCCGCATGGCGTTCCTCGAAGTCTGTGATGTCCGAGAGTTGGGAATGCTCAAGGAGCCGACCACGGACGTCCTCGGCCGTAAGAAAGTCCGCCACCGGTCGGCCAGCATCGCAGCACATGTGGATGAATCTACGTCCGCACCCGGACGCGAAGCTGCAGCCCTGGCCCCCGCCGTCGGCATCGGGGGCGCGGAAGCAGCTTGCACGATGCCTACACTGTTCGCCGTCTCATCTCAGCCAAGGCTCAGCGAGCGACAGCCAAGGTCGCGGGTCGGCGACGGCGAGCGTGAGGCACGCGGGCGGGTCGAGCCCGGCTGTCGGAGTCGACGGCACAGAAGCGCCGGAGTGGCTGGCGAGATCGCAGGCCCGAGGCCCTTCCAGCGTGGCTGGATCTGGGTGATAGGAGTCGTCTCGCGGCGGCCGTGCATACGACCGCTTCTCGGGGATAGGAGTCGTCAGCGTCGGCCGGCGCAGACGAGCGCGTTCGTGGCGAAGCAATCGCGGCGCGAGCCGGCGCCCGGACGGCCGAAGCGATCGTCTCGGCGATCGAGCCCGACGATCGCTATTCGTGCATCGCCCGCCACGTAGCTACACACGTCGCGGCATCGAGATGTCGCCGAAGCGATAGCGCGGCCCGCGGAGACAAGAGAACAAAGGCACTCGTGCCGAGAGTTGGCCGCACAGGGTGGGATCTGGTCGAATGCGCAAACGCCGCCCTCGGCGTAGGCGAATCCATTGGCTGCCCACCCGACTGAGGGCCTGTGCTTGTCCGCCGCATCAGTGACATTGAGCTCGTTTCGGCAGTCTTGCAATGAACGGCCGAGGCTCCTGGCGCGAGATTGCGACCCGCATCGAGGCTGCGACGAACTGTCCCTCCCGTGCCTGTCAGGTGCGAGAATCAGCGCCGTGGTGGACCGATCGAGGTCGCAGAAGTCTCCTCGCGATTTAAAGGATGTGCTCGATGCCGAGCGCGCCGGCACGCCGTTCCTCGTCTTCCGCGACGGTGAACAGCGGCAGTCGGTGCTCACGCTCGAACTCTCGGAGCGGCCGATCATAATCGGGAGGCACCCGTCGAGCGACCTGTGCATCAGCTGGGACCCGCTCGTGTCGAGCCTCCACGCCCGGCTCGAGTGCACGAACGCGATCTGGTTCCTGCACGACGACGGCTTTTCACGGAACGGCTCGTTCGTCGGGAACGAGCGGGTGCACGGTTATCGCGCTCTGCGCGATGGGGACGAGCTTCGGTTCGGCCGGACCAGCGTGCGCTACCGGAACCCGGAGTTGCGCAGCGCGAGTACGGCCGTGCTGGAGACGAGTGACATCCCGCTGTTCCTGATCTCGCCCGCCCAGCGACGTGTGTTGGTCTCGCTCTGCCGGCCGTATAAGGATCGACCGTCCTTCGCACGCCCCGCGACGAACCAGGAGATCGCGGATGAGCTGTGCCTGAGTCTGGAGGCGGTGAAGAGCCATCTAAAGGCGCTCTACGCGAGATCCGGGCTGGACGGGCTGCCGCAAAGCGAGAAGCGCATGCGCCTGATTGAGCACGCGCTCCACACGGGCGTGGTTAGCGAGCACGACCTGTGACGGGGGTGTCGCGGATTCACACCCTCGGGGTCTGGTAAAGGCAGGGCACCGACCATAGCCTGCCTGCCGTGAGCACAGGAACCAGTGCTTACGGGCACCGACCAACACCTAAGGGGGGCTACACAGTGATCACCATCAATGCTTCGAAGCCGCGAGTCCGCGGCCGGTTCCGCTCGCGACTCGCGGCGGTCTCGCTCGCGACCGTCGCGACGGTCGCCGGCACCGCGGCGATGAGCACACCTGCGCTCGCGTCCACCGGCACGGCGGCTGTGGCAAATGCATCGAGCAACTACTGCCAGCCCGTGGGCGTCGGCTACAGCAGCGCACCGTTCTCGGCGACGATGTACGGAAAGGCCTGCGTCACCGGAACGGGCAACAGCGGCACGAGCGGCTCGTGCCCGGGCGGACCGCAGCTGTCCACCAGCATCGCCGGGTGGGCGAGCCCGTTTGTATCGATCACGAGCGTCAGCGGCGGCTGCTACTTCATTCCTCAGACCAACGGTGGCGAGGAGTCGATGTGGGTCAACATCGGGATTCAGGTCACCGACCCGATCGAGCCGTGGAACCACGTAAACGGAACGGTCTGGCTGCGGATCGCGATGACGCACAACGGGACGCAGTACAAGCAGACCGGCGCGACCCTCAACCTGTGGTCGTTCCTGAACTTGCTGTGAGCTGAGTCGAGCATCGACGCTGGCCGGCCGCGGGCATACCCCGCGGCCAGCCGCCGTGCTCAGGAGCTGGCCAGGCGCTCTGCCAGCGCCCCAGAGGCTGGAACGCGGCGGCATTTTGGTGGTGGGTGTGAATCAGACTCCTCCAGGCACCACCGCTTTGGCCTCCCGCTGGTGCGCCCGTCGCACGATCGGGTTGGCGACATCTCGATCACGCCGGGCGCCGGCGCGTCGCTATGCCTTTGCCACTCAGTGGAACGAGATCGTCAGCTCGCTTGCCTGGCGGACGACTACGTCCGCGACACTCCGATTGTTAGAAGCTCCGGCTCGTCCGCGCCCTGGGGCCGCCTGGCTTCCGGTGGCCTGCACTCTTAGCGCCGTGCCGATCGTGTGCGCGATCATCTGCGACCGCAGGCGATGGCCGGACATCGCACGGGTCGAGGATCAGGATCCGAACCAGCGCGCACGACGCGTTGCGCCGAACTCGGCCTTCTCGGCGGCGTACTCGCGCGAGGGATCGTGACGCTCGGCCGCCGGGGACTCGCCACGAAGAAAGTTGACGTCCACCTTGCCGACGAGCCCGCCACCGAACTCGGCGTAGCAGACCCCCGACCCCTCGTACGGCGCCGGCGGGTCCTCACCGGAGATCTCCGCCGTGATGTCGGCGGCCACGACCAGCGCGGCCGCCTCAGCGAAGATCCCGGCCTTGGCGACGGTTCGTGGGCCGGTGCAGACGTCGCCGAGGGCGTACACATGGGTGAATCGGGTCCGGAGGTTAGTCTGGTCGACTGGCACCCAGCCGTCGACCGCCAGGCCAGAGGCCGCGAGCGGCTCGGGCGCTCGGTGGACCGGGATTCCAACGAACAGGTCGTACGGGAGCGTGTCACCGCTCGCCAGACGGGCCACGCGGCCGGTCGGGTCGATGCTGGTCACGAGATGCTGGGGAAGCTCCTCGATCCCGCGCGCGGCCAGCGCGTCGCGAAACATCTGCGAGACCGTGCTCGTGACCGGGACAGGGCGCTGCATCGGGAACGTCGTCGCCAGATCCACAGCGTCGCGAATCCCCTGTTGCGTGAAGTGCTCGTGCAGGAGGAACGACCCCTCGAACGGCGCCGGCGGACACTTGAACGGCTGCCCGAGCACCGACACGAGAACGCGCCCGCCCTCGAAGTCGGCGAGCGCATCACGCAGGCGCTCTGCCCCGGCGAGCGAGTAATACTCGTAGCCGCCCTCCTCCAAGCCTGGGGTGGCCGCCATGTCGTAGTCCGCACCCATGGCCACGACTAGGAAGTCGGCGTCGTAGGTACCGACGTCGGTCACCACCCGCCGGGCGACCGGGTCGATGCCGACCACCGTCTCCTGGCGGAACTCGACACCGTCCTTTGCGATGTCGCCGTACGGCAACCGCACGGCGTCGGCCGACTGCCGGCCGAGCATCACCTCGAGCTTCGAGAAGCCGAAATAGAACGAGTCGTCGCGGTCGAGCAACGTGACGTCGACCGCGTCGGAGACCGTTTCCGAGAGGCGCGTCGCCAGTTCAAGCCCCGCGAAGCCCGCGCCGAGGATCAAGACCTGTCGCTTCATGGCGCGATCCTACTCGGCGCTCTGCGATCAGAGATACGGGCTGGCGGGTTTCCCCGAGCCGGATCGCTGTCCAGCTGCGAGGGTTCGGATGATCGCTTTTGCCCTCGGACCGAGGATGCGGCACACGATTGGGTTGGCGACCTTCCGCTCGTCCACTCCAGGGTCAGGGTCGGCATCGCATCGCCGGAGAGGACCGGCCTGTCGGATCCCCGGGAGCGAGCGGCAGTGCGGCCGCTGGGTACGAGACACCCGGTCCTCGTCCGAAGCGGCACAGCCGCAAGCGACGCCCGCATTGCCCCGGGTAAGTAGAAGCCTTGGGAGGCTTCTAAGGCATGGTCCTGACTGTCGCTGTCACCGGAAGCGGGCGTCTCCGTGAGGAGCCTCGACCAGAGTGCTGCAAATAGACGAGTAAGCCCAAGGCGGAAGCGCGGAGCCGGTTCGGCGAGAGACGCCTCAGGCCGCTCGACCGACTCATTATTGGTCGTTCCGGAAGGGGTAAGCGCGAGCACGCGGCTGCCTGTTTGAATTGCCCATACCGGTTGGGCGATAAGTTGAGAAAAGGCGCAAGTGACTGGGGCGGTCGCGGCGGCGTCGGACCGCCGCGACCGCCACCGCAACCGTTACTTGACGACTCGGATCAGGCGCTCCATCCCGAGCTGGGTGTGCTCGCGATGGTCCTGGGTGTCCATGAAGCAGGCTTGCACGTACCAGCCGGGCTTCGCGGTGAGGACCGCCTGCTGCATGCCGCCGGGAGAGATCGGGCCGGCGAGACCGATGAACCGGCGGTTGGCCAGCTTCATCGCCTTTCCGTCCTTGCCGGCGCGGAGCAGCGCCATGACCTGCCGCCCGACGGCGGCGTTCTTCACGCCGAACGCGATGTTCATGTGCACCAGGTAGCCTCCGTTCTGGGCGCGCACGATCGTGCCGTCGTGGAGCACGGTGGGCCCGCGGAAGCCGAACTCGATAGACGTCTCAGTCGCCGCCGCGTTCGGCAGTGCGGCTGGCGATGAGGACTGGGTGACGGTGAACTCGGCGAGTCCCGGGTTCCCGTTCCCGGTGATGTTCAGGGCCACCCAGTTGCCGGGCGTCAGAACGGTTTGCGTGGTCCCCGGCGCAGGGGCGTCGGCGAGCAGCGATCCGTACGGAGTGAGCGCGTTGATGTCGCCGTGGGCGCTCTGGACCGCAGCGACGGCTTGCGCGGCCGTCGCGCCCGGATTTAGCCGAACGAGCCCCCACGTGGGTCCGTTGGCGTTGGGACCACTCGGCGCGGTGCCCGTGAACGTGGACACGACGTTGACCGCACCCGATACCTCACTGCCGGACACGGACACGCCGGTCGTGCCGTTAAGCGCGATGTTGAGCGTCGGCAGCGTGGACGCGCCGCTCGCAGCGGTGACTCCGCCGGCCAGCCCGACGACGCACGCAGCTACGACGCTCGACGAAACAACAAGCGATCTAAATCGACTCACAACAGAACTCCTCTGATTGGTTTCCGAGCAACCGGGACACGCGGCCGCGACTAGAGCCGCTCTTCCCAGAAAAAGAGACTCGGGCCGACCGATTCGATGTCCGTTCGCTCCCGGAGCCGCGCTCAGTATCCCCGGTGCCCCGGGATCGAAACGCCGATCCAAGACGCGCAAACACATCCCCCGCGCCGAAGTTGCGCTGAACCCCGGCGCGCCGGCACTCACACTCAGCGATCCGGGACGACGCCCGTCTGGTGCGAGAAACTGCGGCAACTGAAACGCGACGCCAGCCGAGTAACGCAGGCTGCCCACACCTCGCACACCGCCTGATCGACTCGACCATGGTTGTCGTCGCTCATCCCGAGTTCGACGTGGAAGGACGCGACCGTGGACGCCTCGGCTCGTGACCGACAACAGCGAGGTCGACGCTAGGTGAGGCAGGCCCACCGCAGCAGCCGCTCTTCCGTCAATGATCGATCAGGGGTAGTCTCGGCGGCGCGATCACCGCGCCACCACGAGACGCCCGCTGTTCGTCCAAAGCGCTATGACGTGCTAGCCGGAATCGTGCTAGCACCGCCCCGGCGCCGGCTGTTCCTCGCGCGGGAATCCGGAAGTCTTGGTCGCCAGCCTCGAGCTCACTGGCGCAGATCGTCCAACTCATCAGTCTGCTCGCGCCACGTGCACGTGCGCGAGTTCGGGGGGAAGCAGGAGCGCCGCAGTTAGCTCGGCGTCACCGACGGAGTTAGCGACGACGTCGCGATGCACATGCAGGTCCAGGCCGACGACTGAGACGTGCTTCCGGTCCAGCGCTCCCGCTTCGCCAGTTCAAAGGAGACTCGAGTACCTCACGGGTTGCGCCACTCTCGCAGTTCGTCCGGACCAGGAGCGAGGTCGACGTTGACGAGGGTGGCCGCTCGCCCACGCGAGCGAGAGCCAGGTGCGCTTGCAGGTCTCGCGGATCAGGCCGGCAGCAAGCACACGGGCAACTCCCGCAATCGCGGCAAAGGAGGGCAGCCGGCGTCGCCGATCACGCCGCCATAGCGTCGAGGGCGTACAGATGCGCACCTTTGGCGAATCTCAGGTGCGGACAGCCGCCGCCGCAGACGCCTGCTCTGGTCTCGACGCGCTACTTCTGCAATCCGTGTTTGCACGAGCCAGCGGCCGCGACGCTCTAGCTGCTGCAGGTCGCGGGTGCTAGCGCTGGGTGGTGCCGCTGTGTGTGGCGATCAGTTCCAGCACTGCGTCGAGTGCGGCTTGGAGCGGTTTTGTGTCGCGTTCGATCTGGGTCAGGAGCAGGCCGCCTTGTAGTGCTGCGAGGAGCGCGAGCGCGAGCGTGTCGAGGTCGGCTTCGGTTGCGAGTCGGCCGCGTGCGTGCATCTCGCGCAGGCCGTGTCGGATGGCGGCCTCCCAGCGTTTCATCCCGGCAGAGACATGGTCTCTGGCTTGCGGCTCGGTTTCGGCCAGTTCGCTTCCGAGAGATCCGATCGGGCAGCCTCCGCGACATCCGAGCGCGCGTTGGTAGTCGATGACCCAGTTGCGCCACCTCCGGCAACTCGTTCCGTTGGACGAGCCTTCCCCGCGGAACTCACGCCTTTGTTCCGCTCCCGAGGCTCGTAGTAGGTATGCCAGGTCCTGGTGCGAGGATTCTCCACCGGGTGGTAAGAACGCGTGTCCATCGCCCACTGATGTGTTGTGCACCTTCTGAGCCGGGCGGCAGCAATAAGCCGGCCGGGCAGCGCCGAAAGCTGCTATTGCGGGGACATCGGCCGGTATGACCAGGTGCAGATTTCGTCACAGCTCTAGCAGGAAGGGAGTGGAAATGCGTTTCCCAAATTGGCGGCCGCTCAATGCATTCACCAACCGAGTGACCGCGGGGCTTTGGATCGCCGCGGTGCTCGCTGCCGTGGCCGCGAGTCCTGCTGTTGCCCATGCGGCGAATCTTCGCGGGCGTGGGTGGTGGCGCGGCGCGGCAACCGGTCACGCCGTCTTTGTACAGACCAACAACGTGGCCGGTAACGCTGTCGCGGTGTACGACCGGAACCGTAACGGGACGCTCACGTTGGCTGGAACGTATCCGACGGGTGGTTTGGGCGGCATTCTGGGAGGGGCCGGTGCCGACCACCTCGCTTCCCAAGGCTCGCTGGTGCTCGACCGGGCGACCGGATTGCTGTATGCGGTGAACGCGGGCAGCAATACCGTGAGCATGTTCGCAGTGCGCGGCCACCGACTGTACCTCCTTCAGGTAGTCTCGTCGGGCGGCGCCTTTCCGGTGAGCATCGCCGTCCACGGTGACCTCGTCTACGTCCTGAATGCCCGCGACGGGGCCTCGGTCCAGGGATACATCCGGCTCGGCGACCGTCTGTTCGAGGTCACCTGGTGGCGGCGCGGTCTCGGGCTCGACGAAAGCTTCCAAAACACCCCGACCGAGTTCGTTCACACTCCTGGCCAGGTGGTCTTCACGCCGGACGGGTCTCACTTGCTGGTGAGCACCAAGGCGAACACCAACTCAATCGACGTCTTCAGCGTCGACGGTCAAGGTGGCCTGGCCGCGACCCCGGTGGTCAACAGTGCGGGGTCGATCCCGTTCGCGATGGCGTTCGACCGATCCGGCCATCTGGTGGTCACCGAAACCGGAACCAGCGGCATCGTCTCCTTCGATGTCCAGCCCGACGGCGGGCTGACCCCGGTGAGCACTGTCGCCACCGGACAGGCGGCGAGTTGTTGGATCGCCGCCGTGCGCCCGGATCTGCTGTACGTCAGCAACGCCGGCAGCGCTACGGAGACCGGGGTGTCAGACCTGGCCGGCGCCCTGGCGACGCTGGGCAACACTCCCACCGACCCGGGGACCATTGACGCCACGGGAACTCCGAGCGGTCGCTACCTCTACGTCCAGACCGGTGCCGAGGGGATCCTCGACGAGTTCGCCGTCAATCCCGGCGGAGCGCTGACCGAAATCGGGTCCGTTCCGGTCGGCGGTGAGGGCATCGCAGCTAGCTGACAGCACCCGGGCGAGCGAGGGTCGAGCGTCGAGCGTGCTTGACCCTCCAAGCCCGGCCGCGGTGCTCACAAGTCGTGGATGTAGTCCTCGGCCGTTTTCGGTTATCCGCAGGGACCTCGCTCGTTGCGCGCACCCCGCACCGTCTCGGTCTCGGCTCGCTTGCACACGCTCATTGTCACGCTCCTGCTGTCAGACCACGCCCGCCGGGCTGTGGTGAGAGCCCTACTCGAGCGACCAAAGACCCTTTTCCACACTCATGGCGACAAGGGCGGCCGAACCACCTCCGACACAGCACGCGCGTGATGCGTGAGCGGATCATGTGTGCGGACGTCGTCGGGTGGCCGTGACGCTTTGATCACTTCTCGTCACGAGCATCGGCGAGGCCAACGGTGGGGGCCACGATGCCGTGCTTGGTTTCGCACGGCCGGCGAGTTGATATCGGCCCGAACGTGCCTCCGCCCGGGTTCAGGCCGGTACCCGTCCAGAGTCGCGTACCACAGCTCCGCGCCTATCAAGCGCCAACGCGCGGTCGTCGCGGCTGTTGAGATAGATGAGCGCGCCTGACGGATCGAGCGATAGACCGCGCGGGTCGACGATTCGGCGGACGATACTGGGGAATGGCCGCCACCCTTGACGGCAGCGCGGAACCTCTTCTGCCCGATGGTGTCGTCCCGTTCCCGCGCGGGTTCGGGCTTGCCCGCGGCGGCTGGCTCTGTGTCGCGTCGGGCATCGGACCGTCCGGCGAGGGACAAGACAATCGTCGTGTTCGATTGCGGCGGAACGGAGCGCACACCTCGCTTGGTCGCCGATCCCGAGCTCACCCCGCTCGATCTGACGGTCGCTCCGAACGGCCACCTGGTGGTCTCCAGCGAGCACCCCTTCGGCGCTCCGGACGCGGTGAGCAGCATCCGCGAATACGAGCGGTTGAGCGGACGACTCGTCCGCGTCTTCGTTCCTGACTCTTCGCTGTGGTCCCGGCCACCGCGCGGCTCGCGATACGGACCCGATGGTCGGCTCTACTGCGTCGGGCAGGATCACGTGGTGGCCTTCGACTTTGTCTCGACCAGGTGTCTGGGCCCGGCGGTGGAGCTTTTCCGGCTCAACGGGCAGCGCTCGTGTGGCTCGCCGGCGAGGAAGCAGAGTCCCGGTTGAGCTCGCGTCGGATTGCCGGCCGGTCGCGGTCGCATTCCCTCTTTGATCCCGTGTCTGATCAGCCAGCGGTTAGCGGGATACGAGGCCAGGAGGCCGAGGATCATTCCGACCTGCATGACCAACCAATAGGCGGCGTGGTTCGGTCTCAGATGAGGGTCGGGGAAGAACAGGAAGAACGTCAGCCCATCCAGCCGAACAAGCAGACCTCGAACGTGATCATCGAGAGGGTGTCGGACTTCAGCGCCGCGATCACGCCGCCACGAAACGCAAGATGACGCATGGGCTCGATCGCGAGGTATTGGAACGCGATCCCGAAGATGAGCGCGAGCGAAGGGTCTGCGATGTACTCAGGCCAGAGCGAGACGCCGGCGATCGTCGCTCCGGCCGCGAACAGCACCCATCGCCGATCACGTCGCCGAGCGAGCATCCGGCCCCGCAGTGGTGTTCCTGATCCCAACCGACACCCAGAACGGATAGTGGCTTGGACCGGCGGTCCGCGGCCGATAGGCGACGCTGTTCAAGCGGCCGCATGGGTGATAGGCGAGCCATCCGAGCGGTCCCGAATACGGCGCCGTTAGGGGCCAAACGATGTCCATGATCCAAACGGCTTGCCGATACCCCCGGACGAAAACGTCGACGGTGACGAGGACCGCGCACGGGAACGCGCTCACAAGTGAGATCCATGCCAGCACCGCGAGCCAGATCGGCGGCATGCACCGGTCAGCGCTTGTGGACGTCAGGAAACTGAACACGAATCATCGACAGCTGCTTCTCCAGGGCGCGGACGACTTCGATCTGCACGTCCTGGGTGGCTGCATCGAGCTCGCCGAGTCGATCTATACGTTCGCGAGCGCGTTCGGCCACCTCGGCGAGGTGGCTGGTTAGGTCGCGCACGACGACGTGGTCGTCAAGCTCGCCGCGTGCCACGGGCCGAAGTGGTGTTCCCTGCGATGGCCGCACTCTGACCATCAGGGGAAAAGCCGATCGCGACAGTCTCTCTGCGTCGGTGTCGGGCAGCTCGCGCCAGGCCTCAACCAACTCGTCTATCTGGAGGTGCGGCGGGCGAAACAGAGGACCCACGACCGTCCAGTGCAGCTGCTTGCCCTGCAGTGAGAGGTCGACCACCTCGACCAGCGTTGCCTGGAGCTGCCCCCGACTGCATCGCGCCCGTGGGGCACAGCGATGGCGCGGAGATGACTGGAGTGTGTAATCGAAGCCATGGGGCCTTCCGAGTTAGAAGTGTCCTTGCCAGCCGGATTGCGAGCTAGGGCGCGTGATCGCCGATCCGGTGCGCGCGGCCTGCAGGGCTATCGCTCGCCAGCGAGCTCGGCGGACCGATGGTGCGAGAGCCGGCGACGACTGTGGAAGACCGTCTTCATGCAAGTTGACGGTCGAGGTTGACAGCCGCGCTGATCAGCGCAAGGTGGGTGAACGCCTGGGGGAAGTTGCCGAGCTGCTCGCCGGTCGGTCCGATCTGTTCGGCGTAGAGGCCGAGGTGGTTGGCGTAGGTGAGCATCTTCTCGAAAATCAGCCGGGCCTCATCCACGCGGCCCGCGCGCGCCAGTGCCTCGACGTACCAAAACGTGCAGATCGAAAAGGTGCCTTCACGTCCGGCCAGCCCGTCGGGAGAGGCTTCGGCGTTGTAGCGATAGACGAGCGAATCTGACACCAACTCGCTGCCGATCGCGTCAAGCGTCGAGAGCCAGCGCGGGTCCTGGGGGGCGATGAACTTCATCATCGGCATCAACAGCACCGAAGCGTCGAGAACGTCCGTGCCGTAATGCTGGACGAACGCCTCTCGGCTCTCCGTCCAGCCCCGCTCATGGATCTGACCGTAGATCTGATCCCGGGCCGCTTCGAAGCGGGGCCGGTTGGTCGGGAGTCCGCGGGCGGTGGCCATCCGCAGCGCTCTCTCGATCGCAACCCAGCACTGCAGTCGTGAGTAGGTGAACTGCTGGCGTCCGCCGCGGGTCTCCCAGATTCCTTCGTCGGCCTGGTCCCAGTTCTCGCAGACCCAATTGACCATGTGGGCGAGGTCGTCCCAGGAGCGGTGAGAGATGGGCGTGCCGTACTTGTCGTACAGGTAGATGGAGTCGACCAGCTCGCCGTAGATATCGAGCTGGAGCTGGGTGGCGGCGTTGTTTCCGACCCTTACCGGGGCGGAGCCGCGGTATCCCTCGAGGTGCTCGAGCCGCTGCTCGGGGATCTCGCGCCGGCCGTCGATGCCGTACATGATCTGTAATGGGCTGCTGTCCTTGAGGCGCATTCCGGCCAATCGCTCGGTCAGCCAGTCCATGAACGCGGTCGCCTCCTCGGTGAAGCCGAGCCGCAGCAGCGCGTAGACGGAGAACGCCGCGTCGCGGATCCACGTGTAGCGGTAGTCCCAGTTGCGCTCGCCGCCGAGGACCTCGGGTAGGCTCGTGGTGGGGGCGGCGACGATCGCTCCGGTGGGGGCATAGGTGAGGAGCTTCAGGGTGAGCGCCGAGCGGTGCACGGTCTCGCGCCAGCGGCCCCGATAGCGCGACTGCGCCAACCACCCGCGCCAGTACTCAACGGCGCGCTCGAATAGCTCCGTCGTCTCCTCCGCGCTGTGGCCGTGCATCTCGTACTGCCCTGGCACGTGTTCGAGACTGAAGGCCGCGCTCTGCCCCGCCGCGAGCTCGAATGACGCGTGCACGTCACCGTCACGTACCTCGACCGGCGTTTCGGTCTCGAGCGCGACCCGCGCGCTGGCGCTCTCAAAGAGGACACCTCCGGCGTGGCGCTCCGCGCGGTGTCGCTCTCGCCCAAAATCAAACCGCGGTGCGCATTCGAGCTCGAACCGCATCTGCCCACGCACGCTCAGCACGCGTCGAATGAGCCGGTCCCGGTGAGTTGCGCCCATCCGTTCCCCGACGGGCATGAAATCCTGGACCTCGCCGACCCCATGCGGGGTGAGGAACCGGGTGATCAGCACGTTGGTGTCAGGGAAGTACAGCTGCCTGTGCTGCCACTCGCCGTCAGCCGGCCGCAGTGCGAAGTGCCCGCCGCGTTCGGCGTCGAGCAGCGAGGCGAACATGCTTGGCGAGTCGAACCGCGGGGAGCAGTACCAGTCGATCGTCCCGCTGCTGCTGATCAGCGCGACCGTGTGCAGGTTGCCGATCACCCCGTGGTCGGCGATTGGTGGATAGCGCGACGGGTTCACCGCTTACACGACGGCGGTAGTCACGGCGGGGGCGCCGAGCCGCTCTAGGAGGTGGTCGCCGACGCGTAGTGCGTTGGCCATCGCGGTCAGCGACGGGTTCACCGCGCTCGAGGACGGAAAAAAGCTGGTCTCGACCACGTAGAGGTTGTCGAGGTCGTGCGCTTTGCAGTCGACGTCCAGGGCGGAGCGCCCGGGGTCGGTGCCGAAGCGGACCGTGCCGCAGTTGTGTGCGATGCCGGCGAGCGGGATCTGCTGGCTGAGCACCGACCACCGTGGAATCGTCATCGGGTGGCAACCAAGCGGAGCCAGGAGCGACTTGAGCTTGCCCAGGAGCCGCCGGTGCGGCTCGGTGTTGTGGTAGATCTTGGCCAGGTGGACGTCGCCGCGGCGGTCGACCGTGACGCGGTTGTTGGGGTGCGGGATGTCCTCGGTGGTGAGCCAGAAGTCGAGCGCGTGCCTGGCGATGTAGTCGAGTGCGAGCCCGGGGGCGAACCGGGGCGCGCCGCTACGCACGATGTTGCGGTCCGACTTACCGAGCATCTGGATGTGCCCGAGCGGAAAGTCCGCGTCGGCGGCGCCCCAGTAGAAGTCGTTGAGTCCAAGCGTCTTCTGGAACTTCGTGCCATTCGGAGTCTTGGAGATCGCGATCACGGCGGTGTTCAGGTGCGCCATGTAGTGCCGGCCGACGACATCGGAGGAATTCGCGAGGCCGTTGGGATGGGCGTCGCTCGCCGAGCGCAGCAGGAGCGCGGCGGAGTTCACCGCGCCGCAAGCGACGACCACGACGTCCGCGCTGAACACCTCCCGATTGCCGGCGCGGTCGACCACGACCTCCTTTACCGACCGCCCCGACGAGTCAACCCCGAGCTTCGTGACTCTCGCATGAGTTCGCAGCGTGACGTTCGGATGCTTAAGGGCAGGACGCACACAGACGACGTGCGCGTCGGCTTTGCCCTCGGTCAGACACGGGAACCCGTCGAAGCGGTCGCAGCGCACGCAACGGCTCGCCTCCGGGTTGGTCTCGTCGAGATCGAGGCCGACGGGAAGGTGGAACGGCTTGTGGCCGGTGCTGACGAGATCGTCGTGTAGCTGCTGGATCCGTGGCTCGTGCGACACCGCCGGGTAGGGGAACGGGGTCGACCGCGGCGGCTCCGTTGGGTCCTCACCGGCCTTGCCGTGAACCAGGTACAGGCGCTCCGCCTGGGTGTAGTAAGGCTCGAGGTCACTGTATGAGATGGGCCAGCCCGGCGAAACCCCGCCGTAATGCTTGACCTCTTGGAAATCGCGCTCGCGCAGGCGGAACAGGATCCCGCCGTAGACCTTGGTGTTGCCGCCCACGAAGTACTGGGCGTGCGGCCGGAACGCGACCCCGTGCTTGTCGTACCAGCGTTCGGTCGTGACGTAGCGCTCGCGGTTGAACACCTCCTCCGAGTCCCAGTTCTCACGCTCGCGCGGCAGGTAGCCGCCGCGCTCCAGAAGCAGGATGTTCTTGCCCGACGGCGCGAGCCGGTGCGCGAGCGTGCCGCCGCCGGCGCCGGTGCCGATGATGATCACGTCGTAGTGGTCCATTAGCTTGACTAGACGAGCGCGATCGGGGAGGTCCATGCCCCCGTCGCGCCGCGCAGCTTCGGGTGGGTGAGGATCAGCGCGAACTCGCGCACGCCGTCGCGCGCGAGCTCGGACGTGTCAAGGTTCTCGACGACGAACACGCCGTGGCGGGCGTTGAGGAACTGTGGGACCTCGAACGGCCGCTCCAGGTCCTCGGCGGGGACCGGGCCATAGCTCCAGGTGTCACAGCCGGTGAGCGCGACGCCCTGCTCCACCAGCCAGCTCGCGAGCTCCATGCCCGGTCCCGGTTGGCCCGAGATGTAAGTGTCGGGATCGTGCCAGTGGGCGCCCCACCCGGTGTGGAAGAGCACGGCGTCACCCGGCCTGGGATCGATGTCCGGGACGCCGATCACCTGGCCGGCGTCGAGCGGCGCGACGTCGACGAGCCACCCTCGGGTTACGATCTGGGGCACCGTCTCCACGCCAAGTCGCTTGACGCCCGCCGTGCCCGCGAGCTCGGCGATGCTCCAGCCGTTGTAGCCGCGATCGCCGATCTGCAGGTGGCTCAAGGCGTCGAGGTGGGTGCCGAGCTGCTGGGTGCCCGCGACCTGCTCGGTAATCCAGTTGACGCGGCTGGCTCCAAGTCCACCGTGGTTGATGTGATGGGCGGTGGTGACCAGCGTCTGGCGGAAATAGCGCCCTGCGAACACCGGCACGTGCTCGTCCAGCACTCGCCCCAGGTCGTACATCCGGCCTGACCGCACCAGCCCAAGCGCCGCCGCGCGGGTCGCGTCGGTGATGTGATTCAGCATGCCGAGCTGGTCATCGTCGCCGAACGGCGACGGCCACCAGGCGGTGGCCTCGTCGCTTACTCGGACGACCATGGCTCTCGAAAGTCGGCGTAAAGGGTCAGGCCACCGTCGACAAAGATCGTCTGGCCGGTGATGTACGCGGCATCCTCGGACGCCAGGAACGCGCACACGCCGGCCATCTCGTCAGCGGTGCCGGCCCGACCGAGCGGAATGTGGTCGGCCACCATTGCCGCCTTCTCAGGGTCGTCGATCCAGCCACGGTTGATCGGGGTGATCGTGGCGCCGGGCGCGATCCCGTTGACCCGGATGCCCCGGCCGGCGTATTCCAGCGCAAGCGTGCTGGTCAGGTTCTGCATCCCACCCTTGCTGACGCTGTAGCCGAGATAGTTCGGCTTCGGGATCGCCTGGTGAACGCTCGAGACATTGATTACGACGCCCGGGACCCCGCCGGCCAGAAAGCGCTTGATCGCCTCGCGGGCAGACAGGAACGCTCCGCGCAGGTTCACTGCCAGGACCCGGTCGAAGTCCACGCTCGTGAGCTGCTCGGACGGTCGCGAGATCTGGATACCGGCGTTGTTGACCAGGATGTCTAACCCGCCCAGGCGCTCGGATGCCTCCTCGACCATCCGCACGACGTCCTGCTCGGAAGAGACATCGCCCTGGACGAGGACGTCGCGTACCCCGTGCTGCCGGACCCTGTCCATACAGGCGTGCACCTGCGCGTCGGTCTCGGCCGCCTCGTCGGGCGAGGTCAGGTAGTTGATCGCGACATTGGCGCCTTGCCCGGCGAACCGCACCGCGATCGCCTGTCCGATGCCGGAGGAGCCGCCCGTCACCAGGACGCTCTTTCCCTCCAGGCGACGTGGCCCGCCGGATCCAACTCGAGGCTCTGTGACGCTCGCGTTCATCGGGGCCCTCCGACTAGGCGCCGCCTTCCGGTCTCGAGCGCCGCTCCGAAGATCATGTGCGAGATCGCCTCCCAAGCGACCGCCGCCGGGGCGAGTCGCCAGGGCGGACGCTGGATTCCGAGCGCCGGGAGCACAGATCCGTGAGTGCCGGCGTAGATCGCTAGTCCGGCCACGGTACCCGCGCCCCGAGTCGCCGTCCGCGACCGCGTTGCCAGGCCGCTGTACGCGACGCCAAGGCCGGCGCCGAACGCGTAGTGGATCACGCGCTGCGCGCGGACCCGCTGCTCGTCAGTCAGACCTGGGTAGCCGAGTGCCGAGGCAGCCCGCCCGATGATGACCGCGGGGGGCATGTTCTGGGGATGACCGCTCGGGTCCGCTCCGACCTCTCGCTTCTGAGCAGCGGACGGTGGCAGCAGCGACTCCACGATGGTCTGCAGGCGCGGCTCACTGAACGCCTTCAGCCATGAGGCCGTAAGGCCGGACAGCACCCCTGCGGTTCGAGACCACTGGTCACCCGTACGCCGTTCGTGCCGACACGACAGCCGGGTCATGTGTTCCTGGTTTTGGTTGAGGCCTCGCACGCCGCATCGTTCCTTTTAGCCGGCGGATTTGTCAGCTGTATCAGTGGCGATTCCGCGTCGCCTCTTACTCGCCCTCGCGACAAAAATCGGTCCGGGGGCGATTCAGGCCTCGCGCATGGTTAAAGAGTGCGCTGAGGCGATACCACCGCCAGGGGCGGTAAGAACCGCCAACCTGGCGACTCTCATGTCGCCGAATGGCGTAACCGCGAAGAGCGTTAGGCGCCGAATTGACAGAGGTGAGTGAAGATGAGCGCGAACCGTCTAGCAGCTTCTTTACGGGAATGGCCGGCGGCCACGGATCCGGTGATCGCGTACGCGGAGTGGCGCATGTCGTGCACCTCGGTGTGGGCGGCCTATCGGCGATGGTCGAACGCTGGGAAGGCCGACGCGGACGTGGCTCACGCGGCCTACACGGCGGCGCTCGATCGCGAAGACGCAGCGGCGCGGGTGTATTCAAAAGTCGCCGATCCAGTCCCCAGCTGAACCCTCTGGAGAGAGACCTTTGTCGCCAATTTCGCAAGGATTTCGAGGCCGTCGCACTGAGGTGGACACGGTGCGGTTGCCGCCAGGCCAGCACCTGGTCCACGACTTTCCGGTTCTCTCGGCTGGCCCGACACCGCACACGCCGCTCGATCAGTGGACGTTCCTGATCAGCGGTGCGGTTGATCGGCCAGTCTCGTGGACGTGGAAGGAGCTGCTCGCGCTTCCGGCCGAGACGCCGACGGTCGACATCCATTGTGTGACCAAGTGGTCAAAGCTCGGTACCACGTGGAAGGGCGTCTCCGTCGACACACTGCTCGCGGCGGTCGACAGCGAGGCGCAGTACATGAGCGCCTGGTGTGACGGCGGCTATACGACGAACTTGCCGCTCGAGGATGTGACGGGAGGGCGTGCGTGGATCGCGTACGAGTTCGGCGGCGAGCCGCTTACCCCAGAGCACGGCGGTCCGGCGCGACTCCTGGTCCCGCACCTGTATTTCTGGAAGAGCGCCAAGTGGGTGCGCGGACTGGAGCTCCTAGACCACGATAAGCCCGGCTTCTGGGAAACCTACGGCTATCACAACTACGGTGACCCATGGAAAGAGCAGCGCTACCAGGGCGACTGACCGATAGTCGCGCGGCCGTTGCGTGGCGCCTGGCGCGGGTCGTGGGGCTGATCGATGAGACCGCGCACGCCAGGACGATCGTGCTCGACGTGCGGGACTGGCCGGGACACGTGGCCGGCCAGCACCTCGACATCCGCCTCACGGCGGAGGACGGGTACCAAGCCGAGCGCTCTTACTCGGTCGCCTCGTCGCCCGAGGACCCGACCGTCGCCCTTACGGTCGAGCGGATCGACGACGGCGAGGTCTCCCCGTATCTCACCCAGGAGCTTCGCGTGGGCGACGAGGTGGAGCTGCGAGGCCCGTTCGGCGGGTACTTCAACTGGCGCGCCCTGGACGGCGGCCCGCTGCTGCTGATCGCAGGCGGCTCCGGGCTGGTACCGCTGATGGCGATGCTCCGCCACCGGGCCGCCAGCTCGAGCACCATCGATTCGCGGTTGCTCTTGTCCGCCCGCTCACGCGAGGACATCCTGTATCGCGACGAGCTGGCGAAGCTCTCTAGCGGGGAGGGCGTAGCCGTGCATTACACGTTCACGCGTCGTCCGCCGTCGGGTTGGCAGGGCTTCGCGCGACGGATCGACGCCGAGATGCTGGCGAGCGTGGGACCCGCTCCCGGGCGAATGCCGCGGATCTTCGTGTGCGGTCCGACGGCGCTCGTGGAGCTGGTTGCTGAGCTGCTGGTACAGCTCGGTCATGCGCCGTTAGCGATCCGCACGGAGCGATTCGGCCCCACCGGATGAGTCGTTACGGGTGGGATCGTGGCCGGACATGGGTCTCGCGCGGCTCGGCGGGTTGGCACCGTGTCCAAGCCTAAGCGAGACAGTGGCGGCGAGCTCCCGCGCGGGGATCGCCAGCAGCGCTACGCGGGGGACCGCCACCGTGTCACCGCCAAGCGCGAAAGCGACAGGCGATACGGGCTGCGCTCGTCACTTGCGACCGTCGTGCCGGCGAGCGCCGCTCCGTACGGCTACACGCTCGCGATCTGGAGCTGCGGAGCGGTGCTCTTGCGATCGCACGGTGCGCCAAGCCTGGCCGACACGGCCATGTTCGTGGCGGGCGCGATCGCCGGCTTCAACCTGCTCGGACTCGTGGCGATTGGGACGATCGGTCATGCGAGACCAATCGAGCGCCGCCAGGATCGCGTGCTCGCGGGCGGGCTCGACTGGGTTGCGCTCGGGGCTGTTGTCACGGCGGTCTCCGCGATCAGCGACATTCACGGGTTTATGCCCTGGTTGCTCGGACCATTGGTCGCGACCGTTCTCTACCTGCTGGTTGCCAGTCTGCAGTTGGCCGCATTGGCCGTCCACCAAACCACTGATCGTGACGACCGACCGACATAGCCCGAGCCAGTCCGCGCTGTTGCGCTATCGGAAACCGACGCGTACACGGTGCCGCAGCGGACAATGCGAATCAAGCCAGCACGGGAGAACGCAACTAGAAGAACTAGTGCCGGCAGCCACTCGTTGTATCCGATCGCCCACCTGCACAGATATCCCGGGCGTCGAGCAGCGCAACGCGCAATGCAAAGGCATCGCAGGCGCGTCCGCCTCATTTGCACGGTCGCCGCACTATCGACCTAGACGACCCTCGCGGCTCACCGGTTGTCGGCGTCGCACACCGCCGCAGGGCCCGCCGCCGCCGAACCGAGACCCAACGGAGATGGGTCGACGGGTTACCGGAAATCGTCGTTCCCGCCGTTCTCGTCCCAGGCGTATCGCTGAAGCCCGGCCAGCGATGACCGAGCGAGCGAGATGCCGTACTCGGCCTCGCTGCGCTTCCCGATGTTGCCCCGGTCAGTGAGGGGAGGGGATGCGTTCGTCACTCGGTGCTGGGCACCAGGTAGACGTACGGTTCTTCGGCGTCCGCCAGCAGCACGATTGCCGCGAACCGATGGCTTGCCGGTTGAAAGCGACGCTGGGTCCAGAACAGGGAGCGCCCAGCCGCTGTGTGGACACAAACACCTCCACCGAGCGGCCCGAGGGAGTTTCGACGTCGAGTCTTCCACCGATGCGACTGCTCGGGGGGGCAAGCCCGCCAGCTAGAGGTGGGTTTGTTTTGCGTTGACGGTCGATCCAGCACGTGGGGTAGAGACGGCCGCGGAGTCGTCCGGCTACCGGAAGTGTGCGGGTATGGCCAAACACCTGAGGGCTGCGGAGGTCGAAAATTGCGAGTGCCGGGCTTGGGCTGACGCCCGATCCGACACCGTCCGGGACATCCTCGCCTAGAGTTATTCCATACGAGTTCGAAGTCTGGCGTGAGTCGCTCGTGGTACAGCGGGCTCGGCTAAGACCGGGTTGACGATCGGTCAGGCAGTCGCGGACGGTGAGCCACCCGGTGTCAATGCCGCCGTCCAGCCGAAGTTCTGGCACCAGCCGAGCTGCTCGTAGGTCCACGCCGTCAGTCAGATAGCTCACCGGCGCGCTCTCATTGCTGAGATCGTCGTGTTCCGCTGGGGCGGAGGTTGTTGGTGGTACTCACGGGAACTGGCTTGATCAATCGAGGTTGTGTCTTCGTGCGAGCTCGGGTCGGGTCGTCATAGGGGTTCGAGCCGATCTTGCGTCCTTGGGTCGGATCGTCGTAGGGGTTCGAGCCGATCTTGCGTCCCTGGGTCGGATCGTCGTAGGGGTCCGAGCCGATCGTGCGTCCCTGGGCCGGATCGTCGTAAGGGTTCGAGCCGATCTTGCGTCCCTGGGTCGGATCGTCGTAGGGGTCCGAGCCGATCGTGCGTCCTTGCGTGGGGTCGAATGAGCGCGTGTCCAGCTCTTGGCCTGCCTTATCGGCACCATCTCGCCCTGGGGTTGTCGGTTGTTGGTCTTCGGAATGGTGTGACTCGCGGTCAGGAGCAACGGCGGTGGTCATGGCGTTTTGCCTCCTTAGAGAGATTCGTGTTAGTGGGTCAATGGCGCGCCGCGATCGTTACAGTCGAGCCAGCTGTGTGTGTCTGCGACGGCGAGGCCAGGCGGCACCGGCGCGGTTGATAGGCGTCGCCGGAATCGATCCTCGCGCGGGTGATGATCCGGGGAGGTGGGGTGCCAGGAAAGCGTTAGTCGGCGTTGTGGCCGTATCGCGGGCGACGCCGGCCCAGAAGCCGACCCACCGAATCGATGTCAGCGCACCTCAGATAGTGCGGCTAGCTGGAGCTCATCGATTGTCGAGGTTGCCTCACTGATGCAGTCCCTAATGATGACGTAGCGAACCACGCCACGCGTGAGCCCGAAATTCTGCACCGTTCGCTGAGCGGCTATCTCGTATAGATTTGTCCCGTCGGTCAGATACTTCATTGCACTCGCTTTAGTGGCTAATGGTGAGCTGGTCTTACCCGCATTGTGTGATCTGGCCGATCTCTTGAGGCGACGCCACGGAGGCACCACGGTTAGCGGGCGACCCGATTTCCGGACAGAAGGTGCCGGGATATTCGGCTCGACTCCCGGAAGGCAATCCCGGATGTCACATCTTTCTCGTCGGATGGTCGCGAGGCCGCCGGTGGATGGCGACCCGTCGCAACTCAACCGCGGACCAGCGGTAGCCGCGGATGGGGCTGGCGAGCAAGCGGAACAGGCGTGTGAGCTGGAACCGTCGAACGCGCCGAAGGGCAGTGCCGAAAGGAGCGATTCGACTATCGGGTGAGCGTCGCGCCGGACGTTGACAGAGAGGGGTCACCGTGCATCCAAGCTCCTCGGGTCGTTCTATAAGGTTGTTCTACCGAGAGCTATCAGCCCCTGTCGGTTCAGTTGCGACCAGCGGTCAATCGCCTTAGCGTCGTGTGTGCTCACTGACTCTCACTGTCAACTGGTTGGCATGGGGTGGCCGCCTTCTATGACTCTAAGGCGATTGATCGCAGCGCCGTTGGACGACTGCGGCACCGCCGCGGCAGCGGAAAGTCATCGGCTTCCCAACGAGCTGACGCGGCGGTGCAACGCGATGTGCCTCCAGTGGAGGCGAGGTGATCGACCTCGTCAGACGATCGTGAGGACGACCTTGCCCGGACCGTGCTTGCCAGACTCCGCGGGGCCACCCTCTTCTAGAGGGAAGCGTCCGTCGCTCGCGGCGAGGTCTGTCGTGGCCGAAGCGCCCGCAGCCTCCTCCAAAGGGAAGGTTGCGGCAATGGTCGGAACGAGCTGGCCGGTGGCCGCGAGATCGGCCAAGGCGAACATGCCGACTTGGTCTGCTTCGGCGATGATGCCGGCCAGGCGGATGCCTCGTTCGGTCGCGACTTCTCCGAGCGGCGCCAGGGTCGGGGGCTGGGTGGACACGAGGACGCCCCCTCGCCTGAGAACGTCCAGGGCCCGGGCGGGGTAATCGCCGCCGACAACATCCAGGACGACATCGGGGTCGCGGACAACTTCCGTGAAGTCCGTCCCGTTGTAATCGATCGCCTCGTCGGCGCCGAGCGAGCGCACGAAGTCGAGGTCGTCGGCGGACGCCAGCCCGGTGACGTGCGCCCCCCGGGCCTTGGCGATCTGAACCGCCAGGTGCCCGATTCCGCCAGCCGCACCAGTGATCAGAACCCGGCTGCCCTCGCCGACGCCGGCCGTGTCCACCAGCGCCTGCCAGGCCGTGAGCCCGACCGTCGGGATCGCTGCGGCCTGGACATGGTCGAGGCGATCGGGCTTCGGGACGAACGCGCGGGTGGGACCGACGGCGTACTGGGCGTAGGCGCCATGCCCCTGAGGGAAGGGCAGCAGGCCGAACACCTCGTCACCCGGCTTGTACAGCGTGACGCCGGGGCCAACGGCCTCCACGGTGCCCGACACGTCCCAACCGAGGACGAACGGCGGCTGACCGACGAACGCGCCCGTCTCGCGGATCGCGCCGTCGATCGGATTCACGCCCGCGGCGTGCACACGGATCAGGATCTCGCTGACCCCGGGCTCCGGGGTGGGGAGGGTGACCAGCTTGAGGACTTCGGGTCCGCCGAGCTCGTCCTGGCTGATCGCCTTCATTCTGCCGTTCATCGCGTCGTCTGTCTGTGGGGCCTCCATCGTCTCGCCCATTGCCGGCGCGTCCGAGATCTCGCCCATCTCGGGGGCTTCCGTCGTCTCGCCCATCTCTGGGGTGTCCATCGTGTCGCTCATCTCGTCCTCCGATCGGTATAGGACACGCGCTGCGCGATCCAGCCGCGGCTGCTGACAAGAGCCCTGGCGGACAACACGCATACGTGCCACTTTGACGTTCGGTAGTCAGTGACCCACCAGCGTCGCTTCTTACCGCACGACGCCGAGTCGGTTAGTGACGCGGTCTAGTCGGGCCGCGCGGGGCGTAGTGGCGTACCTGGTTGGCGCGCTGCTTCTCCCGTCTCCCCGCTTTCGGAGATCGCCGATGCGCGCATGCCCTGACTGAACTCCTTCAGCACCGGCTTGCTGAGCTGGACCGGACCGGGCACCTCGAGTCGGGGCTTCGCGAGGCATGGGTGAGCGAGACGTGGCGCGAGCTTCAGGACGCGCTCTCCGGGCTGGCCGAGGCGAGCCGTGCCGCCCTCCTGAATGCCCGCGCTGTGCCGCGATGTGGCGACAGCGGTCGGCCATCGAGTCCGAAATCGGCCGAAGCGCAGAAGTGCTTCCTTTCGTCAGGTGGTTCTACTCCTTGGTGATCTGGGCCAGTCCCGTCCGGCGCGTACGTGGATTGCGCGAAACGAGGCGAATCGCTGTTAGTTGCCGAGTCCCTCGCTGAGCCCCGAGCTCGCGTTCCGCTAGGTCTCGCCCGCAGGCCGACCTGGTTACGGACGACGGTCGTGGAGGACGCGCTCCAACGACGGAGGCACGCCGACCAACGCTGTGGCGGACTGAGGCGTGTGGGCGCATGACAAGCCTGGCCGGACACGCCGTTCGTTGGCTGGGTGGCCAAGCCTGCGAAGCGACCGGATGCAAGGACAGCGAAGGTGCCCTGCCCGGTGCTTCTTTCAGCGGCGCGACCGTCCGAAGAGCCATCGCTGCTCTCGCAACCGACCACATCGCCAACCGGATCGTCGACGACGTAAGAAGCCTGCACCGAGAGCCCTCGGACTTGGATGACATTCCTCAAACGAGGACAACCAGTGCACGAGGGCACCTCAAGGCCGAGCAGTCAGCTGAGCATGTATTGAGATGCAGCACACCAGAACCCGACGCCGAACCAGAGGAGCAACATGTCAGACGATCAAGCCTTCGAGAGCGGTGCCGACAGGGTAGAAGATTCCTCTGTCGCAGTCCTCCCTTTGCCGAGGGTGGACGATGTCGATACCGGGCCAGCAGCCGTGGTAGCGGCGTTTTACGATGCGCTCCTCGCGGAAGACGCGCCGGCAGCGCTAGGCCTGTTGAGTCCAGACGTTGTTTGGTATTGAAATGTCAGAAGGGCCCTACGCTCGCCAGGATGGCACGCCATATCGAGGGGCGGCCGAGATCGTTGAGAACGTACTCGGGCCTCAGATCCGCGACGTCGAGGGTCTGAGAATGGTCCAGCACGAGTTGCTCGCCTACGGCAAGACGATCATCGCATTGGGAACAGCTGTGGGTCAAGGGCGCAAGACAGGCGCCGGCCTTGAGATCCCATTCGCACACGTGTGGGTGGTCCAAGGCGATTCGATCGGCGAGTTTCGACAGTACGTTGATCCCGCGGTATTCCGAGCGGCGGTCGAGCAGCATTCATAGCCTGGCGTCGAGGTTTAGTCCGGTGATAAATCGTCGGGCTAGACCGCGCTATGACTCGGATCTCGAACCCGCGTTGCGGACTCGGCGACGCGCGTTCAATCCGAGACACTCAGGTTGGGCCAGCGACGGATCCTGAATCTTCGCGACCAGGTCTGCCGGGTCGGCGTGTGATGAGATCTAAGTCGATACCGATGCAGCGGACCGAGGCGGTTGGAAGATTGACGCCCCAGGAACTGAGCACGCGCTGGCCGCGGCTCTTTCATCTGACCGAGGCTGGCGCGTATGCGTCCATCCAGCATTTCGGCGTTTTGCGGGAAGGACTCCTCCATCGGTACTTCATCGAGCCATTCCTGACCGTAATGCTCCTCGAACTCTCTCCGGTCGGGGGCAGCTGCTCCCGCGGCGATCGCTAGAACCCGTTGCCCCACCCACGCGGCCCGCTGGCCGGCTGGGGTGGCTGGCAGGACCTCCAGAACCTGCCGCGTCATCGTTATCGCGTTCAGTTTGGAGCACTGACGCGACGTCGATCACGCTCACGCGGACAGCTAGAACAGGTGGCCGGAGCCGGGTCTGGGCGATTGCCGGATCCTCGCCGCTCGAGCGCTCTCGTCGAGGCCCCTGCTCTCGGCGCGATCCGTCGGCGACGCCCTTGTCGGAGTGATGCCGACGCCGTCGGGAAAGCAGAGCTGCGAGACGGGGCTGGCGAGCGACCCGCTTCTCGGCGCACGAGCGAGGCGCGTGCAAAGCGGGCGCTGTTCGTTGAGCGTTACTCGAGGTGACGCGGCGCACGCTCTGACGGCCTCGTCGACAAGGCTGGGTCGATCGGTCCAGGCCGTCGGGTGCGCCGCGTTGCATCGAGCGCCGCACCCGACTGGAGGGAGGAGAGCCGGCGCTCTTATGGCGCCAGTGCATGGTTGGTCGCGCGACGCCGGTTTTCGGTACGGTACGAGCGGGCGGCTATGGTCTCGGTACGGGATCAGAGCAGATGCAGCTCGCGGGCGCGGGTCACAGCCTCGGTGCGGCTGGAGACGCGCAGTTTCTCGTACACGTGCCGGACGTGGGTTTTGACGGTGTTCGGCGACACGTACAGCTCGCTGGCGATCTCGCGCAGGGAGAGCCGCGTGGGCAGGAGCCGCAGCACGTCGAGCTCGCGGTCTGACAGATCGTCGGCGAGCGATCGGGCGTGAGCCGCCCGCCTAGGAGACATGCCCTGTTCACGCTCTACACGCTCACGCAGGATCCCGGGATCCGGGCATACGGCGAGCTGGCGCTCCGCGCGTGCCAGGAGGTCTCGCGCCTGGATGCGCTCACCAGTCATCGCGGCGATGCGCGTCAGCGCCAGCAGGCCGTACACGGTGTCCAGACGCAGGCCGCCACGCCGGGCGATGCCGAGGCCACGCTCGGTCGCGATCCGGGCGGCGTCGAGATCCCCTCGTGAGCGTGCGGTCTCGCCGCTGGCATAGTGGGCCATGATCGTCACCCAGTGCTCTGCGAGGTCGTGCTCGCCGGCAAGCCGCAGCGCGGCTTCGGCCAGTCGCTGGGCCTCCGCGTGGTCCGCGTCCTCGGCGGAGATCGTGGCCAGATAGCCGAGCGCGTAGACGCCGTTGGCCGGCAGGCCAGTGGTGGAAATCGACTCCTGGAATGCTGTCATCGCGTCGCCGCTGGCACCCGACCAGTACGCCGCCATCCCCCGCGCGTTGCTCACCAGTGCGCGCCACGGTCCGGCGCAGTCGGGTTCGAGCTCGGCGGCCAGCGCTGCGGTCCGTACAGCCTGGCCGACGTCGCCGAGCAGCAGGTGTGCGGAGGTGCGGATCGTCGCTGCGTTGGATTCGACCGAGCTTGACCCGTCGCGCATCGGGCCGCGCACGACGCCGCGCTCGGCCGCTCTGACCGCAGCCTCGACCTCGCTCGGGCGGCCGAGCAGCAGCAGCATCCAGGCCCACGCCAGGCCAATCCGAGGATCGGTACGCGCGAGGCGGTCTGGAAGGTCTCGCATCCAGGCTTGCACCGTCTGTAGCTCACCGCGGTTGACGTAGGTCAACCAGTGGGCGGCGATCAGCTCGACGGTGTCCTCGAAGTCGCCGGCGGCGGCGGCGTGATGAATCGCCGCCGCGACGAACCCGTTCTCGAGGTGCCAGCGAGCCGCTCGCCGATGCAGCTCGCCGAGCGGCGGGGCATCGGCCATGTGCAGCTCGTTCACGAGCAGGTCGCGGAACAGCTGGTGGTAGCGGTACCACACCCTTCGACCGTCGAGGCCGGTGAGGAACAGGTTCGCGCGTTCGATCGCCACCAGCCGTTCAGCCGACCCCTCGGTCTCGAGAACCGCGTCGCACAACGGTCCGCTGAGCCGCTCGAGGATCGAGGTGCACAGCAAGAAACGGCGCGTCGCGGGGTCCTGACGGTCCAGGACCTCGGACATGAGGTAGTCGGTCACCTGGCGGTCATCGCCCGCGAACGCGTCGATGAAGGCCTGCGGGTCGGGATGCTTGTCCAACGAGAGTCCGACCAGCTGCAGTCCCGCTGCCCAGCCCTCGGTGCGCTCCTGAAGGCTCCGGACCTGGCCTGGCTGCAGCTCGAGGCGCATGCTGTCGTTGAGCAATGCGGCGGCCTGCGTGTCGCTCAGACGCAGGTCTGACCCTCGCAGCTCAAGCAACCCTGCCTGGGCCCGCAGCCGAGCGAGCGTGAACGGCGGGTCGCTGCGCGTAGCCACCGCCAGCTGGATCGACTCGGGAAGATGATCGATCACGAACGCCACCGCCCGGTGGATATCGACGTTCGTGATCTCATGATAATCGTCGAGCACCAGCACGGTCCGGTCGCCCAGCAGCGTCAGCGCGTTGACCAGCAACGGCATCGCCAGCTCGACCATGTCGGCTCCCGGAGCGCGCACCGCGGCGTCGACCCCACGCCCGAACTCGGGCTCCACGGTCCGCAGCGCCGCCAGCACGCCGTTCCAAAAGCAGACCGGGTCGTTGTCGCGCTCGTCCAGCGACAGCCACGCGAACTCCCGCGACCGGTCGGGCGCGGCATGCCAGCTGGTCAGAAGCGTGGTCTTGCCCGCTCCGGCAGGCGCGGACACGACGATCAGCCGCGCGCGTGCCTCAGCCAGCCTGGCGACCAGCGACGACCGCGCCACGCGATTGTCCCGCGGCCCGGGGATGTGGAGCTTGGTGGCGACGACAAGCTGCTGACCGGACGGCTCTCGCGGCTGCGGTGTCCTGGTCGTCCGGCGCTTGATGTCCCGCGTGTCCGGTCGGGTCTTCTCCACTGCGTACCACGTCCCGCGCTCTCAGCGACCATCCTACCCGGCTGGGCGCGTCCCAACGGCAACACCGCGTCGCGGCGCGTCGCCGCAGCCACGCTGTGGCTCATGTCGATTGTGCACAGGCCCTCGCCGCCCTCGCCGCTCTCGCCGTCCTGGCCGCGACGTCGAGCAAGGCGGAGGACGGCATGCCCGCGGGGAGGAGAGGGACCCCGCGAGCACGTCTGGTCCGTCCGGACCCGTCCCGTGGACGTCTAGTGGGCGCCGACTCCGGCCACGCCGGTCGGAACGGGCACGGTGGTCACCTGGGTCAGACCGCCGTTGGAGGCGACGCGGTAGCCGACGATCTCGTTGAGGCCGTTGGCCAGCACGTAGAGATACCGGTTCGCGGCGCCGGCCATGTCGAGCGGCGCGCCGCGGGTGAGATGAGACCGGCACCGCCGGGATCCTCGACGAGTACAGCGTCGGTGATCACGGCGCGCCGACCGAGATCGGCTCGGTGACGGTGCCCAAGGCCGTCGGCGGCGAGGGGATCGCCACCTCCTGACGGACACGCGCGGGTACGTTGGTGGCGCGGTCGGGAGTGGCCGCACCACGGGTCCCCGCATGCGAGTTGACCATTCGTTTAGCCGCCGCTGCCGGGCCGGGCGGCCGCTCTCGCTTGGCCGACGACGTATCCGTGCTCGTAAGACCGCGGCTCGCGACGTCGCCAACCACTCACAGGCAACCCGGGTCGTCGATCGCCGGGGTCGACTGCCCCCGAGATCGCGTAATGCGCCCTGCGCCGCGTCAGCCCGGGCGACCGGATCAATCACGACGAGGAAACCGACGATGACAGTCTCACCCCCGGCGCCCGGTCGCCTCCAAGACGACGCGAGCACCCACCCCGACCCGGACGCGGACAAGCCGACCCGCGTGCGTCGCGAGCCCAACCGCTGGGCGATCCTCGCTCTGCTGGGGGTGGCGCAGCTGATGGTCACGCTCGACGTGACGATCGTCAACATCGCGCTTCCGTCTGCGCAGCGAGCGCTTCAATTCTCCACCGACAGCCGGCAGTGGATCATCACCGCCTACGCGCTGGCGTTCGGGAGCCTGCTGCTGCTGGGCGGAAAGCTCGGCGACCTGTTCGGCCGCAAGCCGACGTTCGTCGCCGGCCTGATCGGCTTCTCGGTCGCCTCGGCGCTCGGGGGGCAGTCGCAGTCGTTCGCGATGCTCGTCGCCGCGCGCTCGCTGCAGGGCGCGTTCGCGGCGTTGCTCGCTCCGTCCGCGCTGTCGCTTTTGACCGTGACGTTCGCCGGCTCGCCTAATCGCCCCGCGGCGTTTGGCATCTTCGGCGCGATCACCGCCGGAGGCGCGTCGGTCGGGCTGCTGCTGGGCGGCGTGCTGACCCAGATGCTGTCGTGGCGCTGGTGCCTGTACGTCAACCTGGCGATCGCTGTGCCCACCACGATCGTGGCGCTGCGTCTGCTGGTCAATCATCGCCCGGACATGCGTCCGCACATCGACCTCCCCGGCGTGCTGGCCGCATCGACCGGGCTGTTTGCGCTGGTGTACGGGTTCTCCAACGCCGAGACCTACTCGTGGTCGGCTCCGTTGACGATCGCGGCACTGTGTGCGAGCGCCGTGCTGCTGGCGACGTTCGTCGCGATCGAGCGTCGGGTGCGCCAGCCGCTGCTGCCGTTGGTCGTCGTGCGGGACCGTGCCCGAGGCGGCGCGTTCATCTCGATCGCGTTCGCCGGGTCCGGGCCGCTTGCCGTGTTTCTGTTTCTCAGCTTCTACCTGCAGCGCGACCTCCATCTGTCACCGGTGATGACTGGACTGGCGTTCCTGCCTCTGACCGGCGCCGTCGGCATCACCGCCACCACGGTGCAGACGCGTATCGTGCCTCGCACGGGAGCCAAGCCGCTGGTGACCGCCGGGATGTCTCTCGGCGTGATCGCGATGATCGTGTTCACCCGCCTGGGCGCCGGCAGTGGCTACGCCACCGGCGTCCTGCCGGGGCTGATCGTGCTCGGCGTCGGGATGGGGTGCATCTTCGCCCCGGCGTTCTCGACCGCGACGCTGGGCGTCGGCCGCGAGGTGGCCGGGGTCGCCTCGGCGATGGTCAACACCTCCCAGCAGGTCGGCGGCTCGGTCGGCATCTCGATCCTGAGCACGGTCTACGCCACCGCGGCCGCCGGCTACGCGATCCACGCTCACCCCCGGGCAACGGCCATCGCGGCGATGATCCACGGCGACATGGTGGTATTCGTCTGGGCGGCCGGGATGTTCGGCGTCGGCCTGATCATCGCGCTGATCGTGCTGCCGGCCAGGCACGGCTCCCGGAAAGGGGCCAGCGCGGGCACGCTCGTCGACGACCCGAACCCTCGGTGAACTCGACCGAAGCAGGACGACGAGGATCCGATCCCGACCTCCTGCGGTGAAGAACCCTCTGCCAAACGCACGGACGCTCGAGGGGCGAACTCATCGTCACGGCTCGGACAGCCGTCAGAGCAGGCGACCCACAGAGCAGACCACCCACAAGGGATCGGAGCGAGATGAAGATCACCAACCTGCGACGCCATGTCACCGTCGGCCCCCGCAGCGACCACGCCCACGAGCCCGCAACCGGACGCGTCCGCGCGGTATGGAAGGGCGCGGTCCTGGCCGAGAGCGACCGGACGATCGTGACGAGGGCAATCACTACTTTCCGGTGCGGGACGTCGCGTTCGAGCTGCTCGCCCCGAGCGATGCGCGCAGCACCTGCCCGTGGAAGGGCGAGGCGAGCTACCTCGACGTCGTCGTCAAGGACGAGCGCAACCCGGCAGCCGCCTGGTCCCACTCCGATCCCAAGCCGGCCGGCGTACAGATCCGCGACCACGTGGCCTTCTGGCAGGGCGTCGAGATCCACAGCGCGTGCGGTGCGGCCTGCTCGTCGGCCTCGACCCTGGCGTCACCCCGTGCGCGGCCGGTGGCGGGACGGCCATGTGCGCTGAACCGTCACGGGCTGGACCGCGGTCTCGACTCCCATCACCGACCGAGGAGGTTTTCGATGAGATTTGCGGACATTCGACGTGATCGTGATCGGAGCCGGCCCCGCCGGGGAGGTGCTCGCCGGCAAGCTCGCCGAGGCTGGGGAGTCGGTCGCGGTCATCGAGGCAGAGCTCGTTGGCGGTGAGTGCTACTACTACGCTGCATGCCCTCCAAGGCGTTGCTGCGTCCCGCGCAGGCGCTTGCCGAGGCGCGGCGCGTCCCAACCAAGGCGCGGCGCAGGCGGTCACGGGCGAGCTCGACGTTGCTGCGATCCTCGCCCGTCGCGATGAGATCATCAGCGATCTGGACGACTCCGGTCAGCTCTCGTGGCTTCACAGCCGCGGCGTCACCCTCATCAGGGGCCACGGGCGTCGTCTGGACGGCGAGCGCCGCGTCCGCGTCGGGGATGACGTGCTGCAGGCCAGGCGCGCCGTTGTGGTCGCAACCGGATCGGCGGCGGCGATCCCACCGGTCCCCGGACTCGCGGCGCTCGCGCCGTGGACCAACCGGCAGATCACCACAGCGGCATCGGTGCCCGACCGGTTGATCGTGCTCGGCGCCGGAGTCGTGGGAGTCGAGATGGCCGACGCGTTCACCTCGTTCGGTGCGCACGTGATGCTCGTCGAGCCCGCGGTGCCGTCGAGCGGGCTGGCAGGCCGGGCTCATCCTCCGCGAGGGCAACGCCCCCGCTGCACGTCGGTCCGCAGCCGGACTACATCGGCGAGGACCTCGACGCGATCGCCGACCAGCTGATCGAGCGCTACCCCGCCTCCAAAAATCGCCGTCGATTCCGCGAGTCGCTGACTCTTGGACCGTCCGGTGCGAGAGCGCGCTCTCTGCGCAGTCGTCGCGCGCGCTCGCATCCGGGTGCTCGCTTCGCGACACGGTTTGAGCTCTTCTTCGACCTGGTGTTCGCCCCCGGGGTAGGCCAGCTCGGTGGCGCACTGGCCCTGAATCCCCTCGGCCCCCAGAGCCGAAGCGCCGACTATTGCCAATCCCCGTGACGGCACAACGCCGCACGGCGCCGGGGCGGAACGCACATGACTGCACGCCAGGACAGGCATGACAACTGAACTCTGCCTCGAGGCGTACCCGCCGCGGTAAGACTCACCCCCCGCTCGCCACATACCCCGTACCGATCGTCTCTTCGCCGGGCACGCAAGCAGAGGGCGGGCGCCGGCGCGACCGGGCCTCTCGTAAACCGATTACCAAAAGGAGAAGTAAATGCGCTTGCTTTCACGCATGGTGCTCTCGTTTGCGCTGCTAGCAGGAGTTCTGGCGGCCCCCGCAATCGCCTCCGCGCATACCCGGACCGGCGCCGGGCGGGCCACCGGCTATGTCTACCTCAACAACAACACCGCCGGGACGAACACGATCTCCGGCTTCAGCCGTGCTCCCAATGGCGCTCTGACCGCGCTGCCGGGATCACCGTTCTCCGCTGGCGGGGCGGGGCTCGGCGCCGGCCTCGCCTCCCAGGGCGCAATCCAGACCACGGACTACGGCCGATATCTGCTCGCCGTTGATGCCGGCAGCAATCAGATCTCAGTGCTACGCATCGGCCACGACGGATCGCTGACGCCGGTCGTCGGCAGTCCCTTTGCCTCAGGAGGGGTGGAGCCCGACAGCATCGCTGTCAATCACGGCTTGGTCTACGTCTCGAACACCGGCGCAGGCGGAACCAATTACACCGGCTTCACGCTCAGTTGGGGCGGGCAACTCCGCCCGATCCCGGGATCGACGGTGACCCTGCCGGCGGGTTCTGGACCCGGGGAGATCGTCCTCAACAGCAACAACACGCGGCTGGCCGGAATGCGGGTCACAACCTCGCTGATCGACAGCTTCACGCTCGACCGCAGCGGGCGACCGCACGCCGCCCCCGGTTCACCCTACGCCGCCCAAGGACTTGGGCCATTCGGCAGCCAGTTCCGACCCACCAACCCGGACCAGCTGTTCGTCGACAACGCCCACAACGGCACCGGCCTCGGCACCGTCTCGGCGTTCGATGACCTCCCCAACGGCACGCTGTCCCCGATCGGCGCCTCGTCATTCGCCGACTTCCAGACCGCACCGTGCTGGCAGGTCATCAGTCCCGATGGCCAGTACCTGTACGCACTCGACACCGGATCGGCGGAGATCTCAAGCTACGCCATCGCCCGTGACGGAACGCTGACGCTGTTGAGCAACACCCCGGTCAGCTCGACCCCCGGCGTCACCGGGACCGACGTCGCGCTGAGCACTGACGGCCAAACGCTGTATCTGAACATGGCAAAGGTCGACGGTGTTGGGGAATTCGCGGTGCACGGTGGAACCGTGACGCAGCTGCCCGGCTCTCCTGTCCCGGCATCGGGTAGCGGCAGCACTGCAGGCATCACTACGAGCTAGGCCGGAGCGCTCCCAACCACCATGCGGAGCGAGCCGGGGCTAGGCCCCAGCTCGCTCCGAGTGGTGCTGGACTGACGCAATAACTCATCCAGCGCGGTTCCGTCGTGTCGCGCGTCGACGCAGCGACCATGCGCTCACCGAACCGTCCTACGCGCTCCTGGCGGCGACCTGCGCACGCCCGCCGCATCGGCCTCGAACACGTCATCTGAGTCATGGAGGCGGCCTTTTGGCCACGGTGAGAACGCACCGCCCACCAGTTAGTCCCTCTTGGTCGAAGCGGTCAGCAGACCATCGCGATCGGTGCGGCACGCGTGCACCGACTCAGATGCTCCGCGATTCCGTCAGCCCATTGGCCGGTTCCGTGTCCATAGAGTTCGGTTTCTAGGTGGCGCTCGAGCGCCGCCACGCGGCTTCGCAGCCGGCGTCGGCATGGTCGATATTGCCGGCGGCTTGATGGATAGCTAGTTGGTCGTCAGGAAGCGCCTTCGACGACGGCCGTCATTGCGCCGGCCTCGCCGATGTCGAGGTTGCGGTCGATGCCTGCGAGACGACGTTCTGCCCCGGCTCGAGATCGAGGCGCTGGCCGTCGAGGGTGACCTCGACGCGGTCTGGCTCGAACGAGACCAGGTCGCCGATCGCCGCCATGTCGTCGAACGGTGCGCGGTAGGACCAGCCGGCATTTTTCGTGGCGTCGATGTCGTAGTGGGAGGCGATGCCCTTGTACGGGCAGGACGTCTGCAGCCCTGTCGGCGCCAGCCCGGCCGCGGCGACGTCGGCCCGAGGCACGTACCAGCGTGGCGCGAAGGCGAATTCGGAGGGCACGATGGGGCTCATGGTGTCGGCGGCGCCGCGGTCGCCGGCGCGCACAAGGAGGTGGCGCGAGGTGGGCGGATATCGATGCGATGGTAGGGGTCGGCAGCGTGGCCGAGGATGCGGTCGTCCTCCTCGTTGAAGCCGTCCATCGCCCGCCACGCGAGCGCGACCCTGCCTCGCGGACGAAGATGTTCAGGCTGTCGACGGTGATCGTGCGCTGGCGGATGGGAGGCATCGAGAAGTTCCTTCCTGAAGAGACGATGATCAAACCCGAGGTCGGACACTCTCGGACGGGCGTTGGGTCTATTCGTGAGCCACCGGGCGCCGCTCTGACCGCGCCGCCCAAAATTTCGCGTCAGTCAGCTGACGGCGGGCGCCGCCCGGTAAGAGCCGGCTGCAACCGGGCACTCATGTCGCGTGCCTCAACCGCAACCACGCTTGCCGTCTTCATGGACCTGACCATTCGGCCGTTTCGGCTGGCGCCGGCCGGCTCAGTTTCCTGGTACCGGGCTCTCGGTGGTTCTCCCTCCCACCGCAGATCACCCGTCAGCTCGTGTGTTCACGCTGCTGACGGCCCGACCGGGAGAGCCCTATGACCACGCAGCGCGTCGCCCACTTCATCGTGTTCCTGACATCGGACGGGTACCACGAAGCGGGCTGGCGGATGCATGAGTTCGACGGCAGCGACCCGATCGGCCTGCAGAGCTACATCCGTTCGACGGCGATCTGCGAGCGCGGGCTGCTCGACGCCGCCTTCTTCGCCGATCGGCTCGCGCTCACGCCGTTCCGCGCCCGGGCCTTCCCGCAGACCCATCATGACCCGGTGCAGATGCTGGCGGCGCTGGCGGTGGCCAGCAGCCGAGTCGGGCTGATCGCGACCGCATCGACGACGTTCAGCAATCCGTGGGACCTTGCCCGGCGCTTCGCCACGCTGGACCACATCAGCGCCGGGCGGATCGGCTGGAACGTCGTCACCACTTACGATCCCAACGCCGCCGAGAACTTCGGGGTCCCCCTGCCCGAGCACGACGACCGCTATGCGCGAGCGACCGAGTTCGTCGAGGTCGTCAAGCGACTGTGGGACTCCTGGGAAGACGGCGCTCTCATACGTGACCCGGCCGCCGGGATATGGGCTGACCCCGATCGCATCCACCCCGCCGCTTTTGACGGTGACTACTACTCCGTCGCCGGCGCATTGTCAGTGCCGCGTTCACCGCAAGGCCATCCCGTGCTGGCGCAGGCGGGTTCATCCCCGGCCGGGATCGACCTGGCCGGCCAGACCGCTGACGTCGTCTTCACGCCTCAGAGGTCGGTCGAGGCGGGGATCGAGTTTCGGCAGAAGATCGGCGCCGCGGCCGAGCGGCACAGCCGGAATGTGGGTGACGTTCGAATCCTGCCTGGGTTGGGGTATGTGCTTGGCAGCACCGAAGCCGAAGCCCGAGAGCGACGGCAGCATCTGGAGGAGAGCGTCGACCCCACGTTCCGTTGGCAGATGCTTGCCACAAACGCCGGGTTGGACATCAGCAAGATCGACCCGACCGAGCCGCTATCGGCCGAGGTCGCAGCAAGCGCCCCGCCTACGAGCTTCGCCAAGAACATTGTCGAGCAGGCGCTTCAGACAGCGCAACCCTTCGGAGAGCTCGCCGCCTCATTCACGGGACTTCCCGGAGGACTTGAGTTCACCGGCAACCCTGACCAACTCGCGGACCTCGTCGAGGAATGGGTCAGCCGCGGCGCGAGCGACGGCTTCACCCTGCAGCCGGCGACCGTCCCGGAGGACCTTGCGCTGTTCGTCGACCACGTCGTCCCGATTCTTCAGCGGCGGAATCTCTTCCGCCGTGAATATGAAGGCCGCACCCTCCGCGACCACCTAGGTCTCCCACGACCCGAATCGCGTCGCGCGACCTAGACCTAGGTCTCCCACGACCCGAATCGCGTCGCGCGACCTAGACCTAGATCGCGACATGCGGCACGGACCGGATCGGAGGGCCCATCAAACCGCCTGACTTCAGACCCTCGACTTCACCGAAACGCGGGCAGACCCGACCCTCTATCAATCCCAGCACGGATTCACACTTCATCGAGCGGGTCTTATGGAACACCCCCGGCCTTGACCCGCAGCAGATGCCCTCCTCCGACGAGGCATCCGGGCGGTTTTGCATCTGCCAGGACGCCGATCTTCGCCCGGCCGCATCCGCACCACAGATATAGCCGCGATAATGGCGATTCGTTCATCGCGACACACCCGAGCGATCAAGATCAAGTCGAAGGAATCCGTTTTATGCAGCGTCCGATTCGTCAGCGTCCAAGCGTCGAGTGCGTCCCTTCATCACAGCCAGCACAGCCGTTTCGAGGTCTGCCTGGGTCGTCTCATAGCTCGAGAGCGAGGTCAGATCTTGGTGCAGCACAGCACAGTAACACTCGGTGATCGCCTGGAGTTTCCAGTGGCGCGTTGACGTAATCGACCGCCCCGCTGAGAAGCTCGCTCTCGCAAGCGTGGCAGACCCCATTGCGACAGCCGAAGCCTACAGGCACGTCGCACGCCTCGGCGAACTCGAGCAGATTGCCGTGGCCGGGATCCCATCGCACGGTCAGATTGCTGCGGCTGAAGCTGACCATGGGACCCGTCCCGCGATCAGGATGCGGTAGATGCGGGGCTGGCCCGCGCGTCATCCCGGGCGGCATCCTGGTCGAGCGCGCGCCGAAGAGCTCCATCGAGATCTGCTCAGGCGGCGTGCCTTGGGCCGCGATCGAGGAAGAGAGCGTTTTCATGAACGCGTCGGGGCCGCACAGGTAGTAGTCCGCGTCGACTGGAACCCCCGCCTGGCGCAGGGTCCCGCCCGAGATGCGCCCCACGGCGTCGAAGTCCGGGCTGTCCGTTTCCTTCGAGTTGGGACTGCTGTAGCTGACCAGTCGATGTGAATGCGGTAGCGCTCCCAACAACCCATCCACTTCCGAGCCGAACGCGTGCGCAGCGCGGTTCCGAGCTCCGTGAACCCACCAGATCTCCCGGTGATCTTGCCGGTTGACCAGCGCCTGCAGCATTGCCAGCACCGGGGTCGCTCCGACCCCCGCACTCAGTAGCACGACCGGACGCTGACCGTCGCGAAGCAGGAAGCTGCCGCGAGGGGCAGCCGCCGCGACGGTGTCGCCCAAGTGGACGCGCTCGTGCAGGTAGCTGCTGCCGGCACCATGGGGAACGAGGCGAACGCTGATTCGATATCCGTCCTTGCCCGCCACGCTCGACATCGAGTAGCTGCGAATGACCGGGGATCCACTCTCACCGTCGGGTTGCAGGCGAAGCGTGAGGTACTGGCCGGCCAAGCTGCGGGGCGTCGGTCCTTGGTCACTGAGCGGTTTGAGGGCAAACGAGATGATCGCGTCGCTCTCTCTCTGGACACCAGCCACCCGCAGCGGCACGAAACCAGCCCATGCCGCGGTGGGTTGGACGACCGGTTTGGCGGCCATGGTTTCAAACGACGCCCGCCAGCCCTCGCTGAGCGCAGGTATCCGTAAAGCGCGCTGGAGGGTCAGAGCCGACTTGTTTGGGAGATAGAGCAGCCCGTCGAGGTCAGCGACGCTGACCTGCTCAGGGCCGACCGCGAGCCGTTCGATGATCTGGCCGCTCTGCACCCGGCCCTCGGTCAGGACGCGAAGGTAGAAGCCCGGGCGGTGGTGAGCAACGAGCAGGGACGGCATGTCCGGCTCGTTCATCCGGATTCCGATACGAAAGCACGTGACCCGAGGTTGCGTGACCTCGAAACCGCCTCGCCGATCCGGTAGCGATCCCCGATGCAGACCTTGTCATCGCTGAGGCCATCGACGGTGAAGTTTTCGCCGAATTGGCCATACGTGAAGTCGTTGCGTCCGAGATGTTCCGCCCAGTACTCGTAGGAGTCGAGCTGGTAGACGAAGACGGCTCGATGCTCGCCCCCGTGACCGACCTTGTCGGCCTGTTCGTCGCCGTCGACGTTGTCGTGACGGACATTGACCGGCCCCGTCACCGGCCTCTTCCACACTGCCGTGCGAACGGTTCGTCCTTCCCACAGGATGTCCCGAGGCCGTCCGACGTTGACCGAGATCAGCCGGCCGACCGCGACCGCATCCCCGACGGCTGAAGCGTCGTCGTGATAGGGCTGAACTCCGGTCACGTGCGGCTGCTCAGCGTCGGGCTCGTTTGAGGACGCAATCCGAGGCCGTTCCGCAGCCGCTGCGCACGACGGTCGGGGAGCTGGGGTTGTTGACCACATGCGTCGCTCGGACCTGCTGGCTTTGGGTGACGCCTGGATGCCTCGAGCACAAGGAGGGGGTACGGATCGCCGGCAGCGGCGGCAGTAGCCGCGAGCTTGGGTACCAGAGTGCGGAGATGCGACATGGCGTGGCCGTGGTCTGTGAGTGCGCAACACATCATGCTGAGGCACCGATCGGCCGCAGCGACTCAGGGAGCGCCTCTGTTCCGGCTTCATCGGTGGCCAAACTCCGGTCGGGCCCATGGGCCACGACGTGCTGACCGGGCTCGGGCTCAAGTCGCTGACCGTCGATGGTCACTTCGACCTTGTCGGGCTCAAAGGACACGTAACCGTCGATTCGGTTGACCTCCCGGTAGGGCTGCAAGTAGGCCCAGGCCGCCCGATGGGTCTCGCCCGCGTCGTAGTAGCTGCAGATCCCCTTATACGGGCAGAACGTCTCCCGTTGAACGGGGGTGAGCAGCCCGTCGGCGATATCGCTCCGCGGCACATACCAGCGGGGGGCGAAGCCTGACTCGTACAGCACGATTGCGCGATCGGTCTCGGCAAGCTGCGTGCCGTGGCTGCTCACCGCCACGTGGCGGGCACTCCGACGGATGTCGATGCGGTGGTAGAAATCAGCTGCGTGGCCAACGATTCGCTCGGCTTCCTCATAGAAACCGTCCATCGCATGCCACGCGAACGCGACGTGATCCTCGAGCACCCGGGCGAACGGCGGAAGCGCAGTGTGCTCCCACGCGCCGCGCGGCACACTCCTGTCCCCGCCCTTCACCTCGAACCAGGTCATCTCGCCCAGGTCTGGGTGACTGGTCCGCTTATCGGTGGCGACCAGGGCGCTCCGCAAGATCGAGCTCCTGGGGAAATACGCGACCGGGTAGCGCGCGGGTTCGTGAAGCAGAACCACGTCATCGCTCTCGGCGATCGACTGACCTCCGAAGATGACCCCCATCCGACGCCGTAGCGGTTCCGCGTACAGCAACCGCGCGGGAAGCGGCTCAGAGACCAAAAACGTCCCGGCCGCACTCGGCGCCAGTGGGCCCTGCTGCCAAGCCAAACCCATAGCTACTCCTTTCACTCACGTGCTCGTCGTGCCGCGTTCATGAGATCTGTGGTGCAGAACCCCCGAATTCTTACCGGCGACGCCGGAGCCAGCCGCGACTCACCGTCATCGGCCGCTCGCCCGACTTCGCTCGCCCGTCCGACATCGTCGAGAAGCGCAGGAACAAGGCTGCGGCGGCCCGCGCGGGCGAGTGCTTGACGTCGGGCCCGCAACCGTCGACGTCAGGCCACCACCAGCCGTTTGTCATCCAACTCCGCGGCTTCGAGGCCGCGGAGGCCGCGGCCTACAAGCGCGACGTGCCCGGCGCAGAGGTGCACCTGCTCGACGGCGGCCACTTCGCCCTCGAGGAGCAAGCCGACCAGATCGCAGATCTCACTCGCGATTTCCTCGTTACCCGGTTGGGACGGGCGGGTTGAGGCGGTGGGCCTCGCGGAACTGCCACCGTAGCGGGGACCCGTGAGCCCGATCGATCACCTTCTCGATTCTCACGTCGACCAGCCGGATCGCGCCCGGCCACGCCGTGAGACGTGTCGCGTCATCCCAGATGATTTGGGCCTTGCCGGTGATCTGGAGCGTGCCTCCTGTGCCCCAGTCGATGAACAGCAGGCCGACCGCTGGATCGACCGTGAGGTTCCCAAGCGTCTGGAACATGTTGTTTCCCTGGTAGTCGGGAAACGTGAGCGTCAGCCCACCCTGGCTGACAGCCACGAAGCCGGGCCTTCCACCACGGTGGGACGCGTCCGTGCCGCCGGCGGGGTGCCGACTCGCGACGAAGAACGTGTCCGAGTGAGCGACAAACCCGCTCTGATCGGCATCGATCGCCTCGCCGACCCGAGTGCCGGACCTCGTCACGTCCTCGATCAAGCTGGTCGGGATGCGGCGCTGTATGTACTTCGGGCAGTTGCCGAACACCTCGGCGAGATCGAGCTCGAGACCGTCCCGGGTCCGGCGAGCGGTGCCGTTGAGCCGGATCCGGCTCCGACTCTCCGGCTCGATCACGAGTAGCCCGAGCTGGGCGCCGGCGCCGTCGAGCGCGTCAGCGAGCGGGTCGCCGACGCCGATCGCCGAGCGGATCACGACGTGGTCGGGGGCCGTCGCGGCGGCGAATCCAGGGCGTCCCGCCAGCACCGATGCCCACACGTGCCCATCCGGGGTCGCGCTCGCGGCGATCACGAATGGCTGCTCTCTGAGGAATGCCGCCAGCTGCCAATCGAGCTGCTGCTGCACCATTCGAGGTCCGAGCTCGGCCGCTTGGGAGCGGACGCCGGCGCGCTCCTGGGCCTCGATCTCTCCTTCATGAAAGACGCCTGCGGGTGTCGTCGTGTCCATGTTGCCCGTTCAGTTCCCTGCGGTTGTGCCGTGTTAGTGCCCACTCACCCAGACACCTTCCGTCTTGCAGTCCGACCCTGGAAGGGAGATCACAAGCGTCTGTCGGCGGAACAGTCGAATGTTGTTCTTGCGATGACGGCCCAGCCGCCCGCGACGGCCGGCGCACCTTGCGCCGCGCCGGTGGCCGCCAGCCCGATGTGGCCGGCGACCGTGTCCGGATGTGCCAGCACGCCCGTGCGGCGCGGGCTCAGCTGCCCGCGACCCTCGTCGCGTAGAACTGGGTCATGTCGTCGGCGATCTTCGCGACGTGGTCCTCGACCGCGAAATGTCCGGCGTCGAGACGATGGATCTCGGCGTCGGGCAGGTCCCGCAGGTACGCGTCGCCGCCTTCTGGGGTGAAGAACACGTCGCCCTGGCCCCAGAAGATGATCGTCTTCGGCTGGCGCTCACGCATGAACTGCCGCCAGGAGGCGTACAGCGGCGGGTTGGTCTTGTAGTCCTCGAGCAGATCGAGCTGGATCTCGCGGCGCCCGGGCATCTCGAGGAATCCGTTGTCTACGAGCCAATTGTCGGGGCTGATCAACTCCGGGTTGGCGTGGCCTGCGAGGTAGATCGACTTGATGCCCTCGGTTTCGAGGAAGGGGCGCAGCGCATCTTCGGTCTCCTTCGTGCGCTCCTTCCAGAGCTTGAAGCGGATGCCGTCCCAGGTGGCGGTGAACCCCTCCTCGTACGCGTTCGAGTTCTGCACCGTCTGCCACTCGAGCCACTCGGGGTGTCGGCCGACGATGCGGTTGCCGATCGGTCCGCCGTAGTCCTGGTGGTAGAGGCCGAAGTGAGTGAATTCGAGCTCGACGAGCCAGCCTTCGATGATCTCCGAGATCCGGTCGAACGTGAAGGTGAAGTCGTCCGGATAGACGGTGTACCCGAAGCCTGGGTAATCCGGAGAAACGACGTGGAACCCTCTCTCGGCGAGCGCCGGCATCAGGTTGCGCCACTGATGAGAGGAGGACGGGAAGCCGCCGAGCAGGACCACCTTCGGGTTGCCCGGATCGCCGGCCTCCCGGTAGAACAGCTCCACGCCGTCGACGGCGACGGTCTTGAATTTCATCTGGCAACCTTTCGCATGGGTGGATCAGCAGACTGAGGGATATGCGTCCGCCCCTGGGACCGGTCTTACGCGGTGGTGACGAGAAATCCCACGGGCGCGCATATAAGACGAACGCGTCCGCGGGTACTGGAGAACATGCCGGACCCGGTCCTGCCTCATGGGCACGAGCAGCGGCAGAGCGCGATCCCAGCCACGGATGGCCGGGTGGAGCCGGCGGCAAACGGCGAATTCCGTCGCCGGCTGCACGACGTTGTCGACCATGCCGCGATGCCCTACGGTTACACCCTGGCGGCTGGTAGCGGCAGCGTCGTGCTGGCGACCGCGCACGGGCGGTTCGGCACTGTCCAGGCACTGCTGTTCCTGCTGGGCGCGGGCTTTGCGCTCATCGCGCTGATCGCGGGGGGACGATGCCGGCCCGCCCGATGCCCGCCACCAGGACAGGATCGATCTGGAACGTCGGAGCCGCCGGGTGTGCGCTGGCAGCGGCCTCGGCGACCGCCCACGCGTTGGACGGCCTGCTCGCCTACTTCGCCACGGGCCTGGTTGTCACACCATCTACTTCGCAGGCGCGGCAGCGCGAGCGTCGATGCCGTTCCGCTGGCTCCTGCGCCGGTGAATGAGGTGAGCGCCACCACGGACCGGCACCTCGATGCGTTCGATCTGCTCGCCGCCGGCGACGAGAACGTCGCTGACGAGCGCCGGCCCGACCAAGCCGTGGTCGACGACGCCGGCCGTATGCGACAGCCGAGCGGCCAACTCCTCCGGGTCGTCGAACTTGCAAGTGAAGCCGGCGATGATGCCACCGTCGGGGCTATGGGGGGCGACGCGCAGGCGGAGGTCTCCAAGCTGCGCGAGCCTCGCCGCGAGGCCGAACTCGAACAGCTCCAGCGGCACCGGCGGCACGATCCGCCCGACCAGTTTATTCGCCGAGACGATCACAACGAACCGGTCGGCCGCCGCCGCCACGATCTCCTCGCGGGAGTGGGCACCGCCGCCACCCTTGATCAGCCGGCCCGAGGGGGCGACCTGGTCGGCGCCGTCGATTGCCATGTCGAGCCGGGGCAGCGCGTCGCGGTCGTCGAAGGACTCGAGTAGAGCCCCGGCGCCGGGGCCTTAGCGGCGGTTTCTGGCGAGGTCGAGACGCAGCGCAAGGTCAGCTTGCGGGCGGCAAGCGCATGCAGCAGGTAGGCGACCGTCGAGTCGGTGCCGAGGCCGACCCGCATCCCGTCCTCGACCAGCGCCGCGGCCCAGTTGCTTCTTACCGGGCCTTGGGCCGCAGCTAGGCCGCCGGATGCTCTTTGATGTAGCGAATGAGCCCGACCACGTCCTCGGCGACGAGGGGGCCGATGGCCCCGCTCGAGTATACGCTGACGATCACGGCGCCGCTCGGGTCAAGGACGAACCCAGTCGATTGCACGTAGCGGTGGCTCTGGGTTGACGAACGCGCCCGTGGCCGCCGCGAGCATGTCTGCATCGGCGCTGTGTCCGACAAGGAAGGTGAGGCCGTGCTTGCTGATCGTCTCGCGTGTCGTTGCCTCGTCGTCGACGGAGACCGCTACCGTCGTGGCCCCGAGCTCGGTGAGCGTTGCCTGGGCTCGCTGAAAGCCCCGAAGTTGGGTCTGGCAGTACGGGCACCACGAGCCGCGGTAGAACAGCAGGATCCCGAAGCGATCCGCGAAGATGTCCGAGACGAGCAGCGGATCCACGTCGGGAGCCGTGATGGTGAGCTGAGGGAACGGGTCCCCGGGTGCAAGTAGCGACATAGCGGCGTTATCCAGTTCGGTCGTCGGCGGTTGGTCGGCTCGCGGCTATAGCCCGAGGTCCGTGAGCCCCTGGTGGTCGGTGGGGCGCGGGCCCGAGCGGTCCCAGTGGAACTTCCTCTCGGACTCCTCGATGGCAACGTCGTTGATGCTGGCGTGGCGGTAGGCCATCAGCCCCTCCTCCGAGAACTCCCAGTTCTCGTTGCCGTACGCGCGGAACCACTGCCCGGCGTCGGAGTGCCATTCATAGGCAAAGCGCACCGCGATCCGGTTCTCCATAAATGCCCACAGCTCCTTGATCAACCGGTACTCGTGCTCGCGCTTCCATTTGACGGCGAGGAACGCGATGATCTCCGTCCGCCCGGCGAGGAACGTCGAGCGGTTGCGCCACCGGCTGTCCGGTGTGTAAGCGCTCGCGCAGCGCTCCGGGTCCCGGGAGTTCCACGCGTCCTCAGCGGCGCGGATCTTCTGGATCGCGGTCTCGCGGGTGAACGGCGGCAACGGGGGACGGGAGATCATCGATGTGCACTCGTTCCGGAAGGTCGACGGGAAGTCCGGTGAGACGTAAGCGTCAAAGATCGGCGCTGTCTTACGTCAGTCGCCCGGCGCCGCTAGAGCCACACGCGTCGGCGGGTGCGTCCCGCACGTCCGGAAGGGTCCGCTGACGCTGCCGCGCGTCGGCCGCCCAGACCGGTGACCGCGCGCAACGCTTGAGACTCGTCGGGGGCCGGGCCCGCCGGCCCCGCCCCCAACTCGTCCTGCGAGCGTGAGGCGGCAAGCCGCCTCCGGTCACCGGCGGGCTTGGGCCGCGGCCGCGCGCCTGGCGAGGTCCCCGAAGGCCCGCTTTGCGTCGGCGCGAGAACCCCCGCCCGGCGCGAGCTCGATCGTTGGGTCGAGCGCGCTCAGACCGTCGTCACGGCCGAGCTTGCCAGCTCGATGATCGCTCCCACCGCGACGTCGGGCCGCAACACCGGCACTCCATGCCCACAATCCGCTTCGACGACGTGGGCCCCGGCACGCTCGGCCATGAAGTGCTGAAGCTGCGTCGGAACGGCATGGTCATCCTGAGCGGCGACCTGCACCATCGGCAGCGACCGGGCCGGCGCCTCGCGCAGCGCGCCCCCCAGCGCCTCGACGGTGATCGGCCGTTGCGCGATGGCTGCCGCGACGACGGCGTCAGAGGATGGACCGCCCACAATGTCGCCGAAACGCTCGGGACGGATGTACAGGTCCGTCTTGCCGTCCGCGGTCGGCCGGACGATCAGGTTCTCCGGAACGAGCAACGACCCGGGGAATCTCGCGTTCAGATCGTTCGCTGTCTCGCCGATCTCGGGGATGAACGCAGCGACGTAGACCAGGCCGACCACGTTCTCCAGCGCCGCAGCCGCCTGGGTGATAACTGCGCCGGCGTAGGAGTGGCCGACGAGCACGACCGGTCCGTCGATCGTCGCCGCGACGCTTGCCGCGTAGGCGGCGTCGCCGTCGAGGCCCCGCAGCGGATTGGCGACCGAGATAGCCGTGTAGCCCTCCGCGGCCAGGGCGCGGTCCACCGCAACCCAGCTGCTCGAATCGGCGAATGCGCCGTGCACGAGCACGATCGTCGGCCTGCCGGCCGCCGACTGGTCCGGACTGTTCTGCTGTTGGGGATGGTCGCTGACGGGTGTCATTGGTTGCCTCCGGAGGATCGGTGTGGGTTCGACGCTTGATTGGCCAGCGTGGAAGCCGCGGTCTTACCCTCGCAGCGTCCATCTGGACGAACCGGCCCGTCGCGGAGTTTCGGCGATCGAGGTCGGGGCTGCCAGAAAGAGGCGGGAGCCACCTCATGACGCCATCACCGACACACGGCGGCCTCGGGCATCAGACCCGCCCAAATTGTCGGCGCGGAGCGATGCGCTGTCGCCGACCGTTGACCGTCGCCTGTGTGGCCCGGAGCGCCCGGGCCACACCCGGGAGGCGCACTGAGCCGGACCGGGTTCCACGGAGTCACTGACTCCACCGAATCCGGGGCAGATCAAAGCCTCCGCGAAACCCGGCCTGGCTCAGGGGAAACTCCATCGATCTGCGAACCGCCGCTTTCGCTTGCGACGGAACCATTCCTGCGCGCTGGCGACGGCCGGCTATCACGGTGCCGTCATCCGCACCAGGACTCGAGGCAGTGCGCAACGCTCAAGCGGGACTTGGATCGTCGGGGCAACCCGATTCGCCGGAGCCGCGACCATCAGATGGTGCGCCGACGTCTGGCTTCACGTGAAGCACGAGGGCCGAGCAGACCAAGCTGAAGCCGAGCCAAGGCCGTACCGCCGACGCCAAGGTCGCGGCCGTAAAAAGCGACAGAGCCACCAGCGAGCGTCGCCGGGCAATCTTACGGGTGCGCGCCGACAGTAAGTCCGTGTGGCTGAGGATGTGGCGCTCCAGCACGTTGTAGGCGGTGGCGGCGCAGAGGAACAACGCCGCGTAGACCATCACCGGAGACCGAGAGAGTTTTGTCTGCGCCATCCACGCTGTGGTGAACGGAACCAAGGACACGAACAAGAGGTGGATGAAGTTAGTCCACGTCAAAGCCAGGGACGGCTGGTCGATAAAGCGCGTCAGGTAGTGGTGGTTGATCCAGATGATTGCAATGAACACATAGCTGACGACGTAGCTGACGAACGTTGGCCATAGCGTGCTCAGTGCCGACAGGTCCGCCGAATGAGGCGGTCTGAGCTGGAGCACCATGATCGTCACGATCACGGCGAAGACGCCGTCCGAATACGCCCACAGACGGTCGGTTACCGCGCGGCTTGCGGCTCGGGCGAGACCCTCGACCGGGCGAGCCGGGTCGTCAACCTTGTTCGCGCTCATCACGCTAGCCCATACCGGAGGTCAGCCGAGCAGCTGCGCCGAAAGCTGACCGCTTCAACGGCGAGCTGCTCCGCGCGCAGGCATCGGCTCTCGGGCCTGGCCACGATGCCCCTTGAGAGGTGACCTGTGTCGGACGGCACGCGGTGATCAGCTGCACGATCTCCTCAGAGCATGTTGCCATCGGGGAGGACGCGACGTCCGACGAGTGAAGCTCCGCTGTGGGGAGAAGCAGCACGAGGCCGTCCGGATCCCCGGACTCCGAGACGAGACCTTCGAGGCGACCGTCGGAGACTCCGTCCTCGCGGCGAAGGGCGTCCCGCACACCTTCGGGAACGCCCGACCCGGACAGCCGGCTCGATATCTGCTGGTGATGACTCCGCGAATCCAGGCATTGATCAGCGCCCTTCACGCCCAGGGCGCCGACGACCCGGCTCGCAGCTTCGCCGCTCACGACTCCGAACTGTTCCGATAGCCCGAGCGGAGCCCGAAGAGTGCCGCTTCCACGAGGCGGAAACTGTTGAACGGTCACCGCGATCCAAGAGCCTGGGTCTTATGCCTGAGCGACGCGGTGGCATCTTCAGCGGACGGGGGTTCCGGACGATGTTGTCAGTCTGGTCGAGATCTCCCAGAGCCGGTTTGCCTGACGCCGGCTGTGGTTTGCCGAAAGGCTGGGAATCCGGTGGCCCAGGATGAAGTGCCGACCCGTCGTGTCCGCAAGTCGGCTGTCGAGCGCAGCCCGGGCCACGCAGCGCGCTGACGTGGCCGGGCGGACCATGAGTGGGCGGGCGAGCTTGAAGAGCAAGGGGACCGTCTCCGCGCCGGTCAGACCTGTCTTGACCAGGAACGGATCGATGACGTTTGCGCTCACCCCGCTGCCCAGCTCGCGCTCGCGCCGCGCCAGTTCCGTCGTGTACATCGCAAGGGCTTTCTTGGACTGTGAGTATGCGCGGAGCCCGCCGTAATGTCGGTCCCCTTGGAGATCTGAGAAGGTCAGCCGACCGATCGGCTCCACCGCAGCTGTCAGTGACAACACGCGCGACGGAGCCGATTCGCGCAGCAGCGGCAGCAGCGCACTGGTCAGCGCGAACGGCGCGAGATAGTTCACCGCGAATGTTCGCTCGAGGCCGTCGACGGTTTCGCGGCGTTCGGTGTCCACGATGCCCGCGTTGTTGATCAGGACATCGAGGTGGTTGACCTGAGCCTTGATGGTGGCCGCAAGTGCTCGGACATCCTCCAGCGAAGCGAGGTCGGCCCGGACGTAAGTCGCGAGGCCGCTGCCGCTGGCTGCTTCGTCGAGGGTCTGCTCGGCGGCGGCGCCTTTGGCCTCGTCGGATCCGATCACGAAGACCGTGCCCTCAGCGGCGACGAGCAGCCGCGCTGTCTCGAGGCCTACTCCAGAGGTGCCTCCAGTGATGACGATGTGCTTGCCGGCTGCTGCGTGATTGTGCATGGGCTTCCTTTGCAGTCGAGTTCGGGGTCAGTAGTTCGGTGCGGGGCCCTGAGCGAGGCCGGTGTTCCGGTCCTCTGCCGACACCGCGTAACGCTCTGTCATCGGCGATATCGGTCGCGTGACGTCGTTCTTTCTCGCTTGGTGGTCCGGCGGTCCGACAGCCCAGGGGTCTCGCCGTGTTGGCGGCAGGACGGCCTGGTTGCGTTCAGGCTTGGCAGTGCGTTTCGCCGCGCGGACTTGGCCGAAGTGCGGTGAGGGCGCCGCGTGTCGCGGACGGCGATGGCGGCTATTGCAGCGCCGAGCCAGAACGCGATCCCCGCGATGATGACCGCGATGTGCAGGCCGGCGATGAAGCCGGCTCCGCTGCCGGCGATCAGCGCGCCGAGCACCGCGGTCCCGATCACGCCGCCGAGCTGGCGGGCGGCGTTGATGGCGCCGGACGCCAGGCCACCCCGGTCAGCGGGTGCGCCGTCGACCACCGCGGTGGTGGCAGCCGGCATCGTGAACGACATGCCGAACCCGGTGGCGACGAGCGGTCCGATCAGCAGCACGTAGGGCGTGTGCGCGCCGGTGACGAGCAATCCCAGTAGGCCTGCGCCGCCGACGGTGAGGCCGATCAGGAGGGTTGGGCGGGGGCTGCCGATGTGGGCGGTGAACCGTCCCGACAGGGCCGAGCCGAGGGTGACCACGCCCATCTGGGGCAGCAGGGCGATGCCGGCCACGAGTGCCGAGTAGCCGAGTACCTGTTGCAGGTAGAGGTTGAGCACGAACAGCTCGCCGTAAAAGCCGAGGTTGATAAGCAGCCCAATCGCGTTGCCCGCCGCAAACGAGCTATTGGAGAACAGCGTGAGCGGCAGCATCGGATCGGTGCTGCGACGCTCGATCGTGATAAACGCGGCCGTGGCGACGAGGAACACCGCGCCCGCGGTGGCCGCCAGTGGGGTCAGACCCGAGGAGCCGCCCTGGATGAGGGCTGTGGTCAGCGCTGCCAGCGCGAGCACCCCGATCATCTGCGCGGCTGGCTGGAGGGTTCGCTTGTGCGGTTGAGCTGCGGGGACGTGGCGGGCGGTCAAGACCATCGCGGCCAGTCCGGTCGGGACGTTGACAAAGAACACCAGCCGCCAGCTGCCCGCGGTGACGAGGATGCCTCCTAGGATGGGACCTGACGCGGCGGCCACGCCCGCAATCGCGCCCCACACCCCGATCGCTCGCGCCCTCAGCCGCGCGTCGGGGAAGGCGGCGCGCAGCAGTGCCAGAGAGGCGGGCACCGACATCGCGGCGCCGGCGCCCTGGATGAGACGGGCGATGACAAGCACGATCACGTTAGGCGCAACCCCGCAGATCACCGACGCGGCGATGAACACACCCAGCCCGACCTGAAAGACGCGGCGGGCCCCGATGCGGTCGGCCAGCGCCCCGCCTGAGAGCACGAGTGCGGCGAGCATGAGCAGGTAGCCGTCGATCACCCACTCCAGGTCCGCCGTGTCGGTACGCAATCCCGCGCGCACCGCGGGTACGGCGACGTTGACGATCGTCGTGTCCAGGATCACCATGAAGTAGCCCAGGCAGACCGGGACCAGTGCCAATGACCACAGCCGCCCTGCGTGAGGTGACTCTGGTGCTGCGGGAGCGCCCGTGTCATCTCCTCGCCCTGTGCTGCGGGGATGGCCGGCGGGCCTCAGTGCGGCTCGAGGCGTTGTTTTTGTTGCCTCGCGGATGGACGCCCGGTTATCAGGCGGCTGCGTGGAGTCTGGGCAGGTCGTCTCGGAGACTTGATGACGATCTGTCGCTGGGCTTGGCTGTGTCGGCCCGGTCATGAGGGGTCCCGCACAGCGGACGGGGTCGGTGTCAGGCGTAAGCCCGCCGAAGGAGGGCGTCGACGTGATCGGCGATCGCGGCCGCTTCCTCGGCAAGGGCGAAGTGGCCGGTGTCGAGCAGGACGATCTCAGCGTCGGGGACGTCTCGCTTGTAGGCCTCCGCGCCCGGCGGGATGAAGAACGGGTCGTTTTTGCCCCACACCGCAGTGAGGGGCGGCTGGTGCTCGCGCAGGTATCCCTGAAATTCGGGATAGCGCCTAGGGTTGGTCTGGTAGTTCCAGAGCAGCGCCTCGGCGGCCTCCTTGTGGCCCGGCTGGTCGAGCAGCGCCTGATCCAGTGTCCAGTTGGCCGGGTCGATCGCCGAGCTGTCGCGGGCGCCGGCCTCCCACTGCAGCCGGGTGCCCGCGAGCGTCAGGAAGCCGTCGATGTCTGCCTGACCTTTGGCGCGATCCTCCCACCAGCTCGCCAGCGCAGCAACGCCGGGACCGAGGCCGTCGGTGTAGATGTTGCCGTTCTGAGTGACGATGCCGGCGACTCGGTCAGGGTGGGCGACGGCGATCCGGAACCCGACGGGCGCTCCGAAGTCGAACATGTACAGCGCGTAGCGATCGAGGCCGAGCTGCTCAAGCAGGCCGTCGATCGTCTCCGCGATCCAGTCGAACGTCCACGGCGCGTCCGTGGGCGCGGCGCTGAACCCGTAGCCGGGATAGTCCGGAGCGATCACGTGCCAGTGCGAGGCCAGGCGCTCGGTCAAGCCGTCGTAGGCGTGCGCGCCACTGGGGTGACCCGGAAGCAACACGATCGCCCCCGCCTCGGGATCGCCGGCCTCGCGGTAGAAGATCTCGACGCCCGAGACGTCGGTCCGACGGTGGTGGATCTGGGTGTCGCTGATGCCCATGTACGGGTTCCTTTTCCTGATCTGAGGTGCACACTGATGAACGCAGCCGCCGCGCACGCGGAGGCCGCACGCTGGTCGCCTGAAGACGCTTCGCGCTTCACGCTCCTTGTTGCTGGCCTGCGTGTCTTTTGTCCCCGAGCGCGATGGGGTCTTACTGGCCTGCAGCAAATTCCCGGCCCAACCCGCCGCGCGCGCTCGCACCCACCGCGTGTTGCGCCGATCGATGGTTGCGGCGGTAAGAACCGTCTTTCGCGCGGGGCCCATAGTGAAACGGCAGTTCGTGGAACGGCGACCGAAGGTGAGGCCAGATGACGACGTACCGCACGGTTGAGGTCGATGGAATCGAGATCTTCTACCGCGAGGCGGGCCCCGGCGATGCACGGACCATCCTGCTGCTGCACGGCTTTCCGTCGTCATCGCGCATGTGGGAGCCGCTACTGACCCGGCTGGGGGATACCTTCCATCTGGTCGCGCCGGACTATCCCGGCTTCGGGCACAGCGACACGCCAGACCCGGCTGGCTTCGCCTACACGTTCGATCACCTCGCCGAGGTCATCGACGGCTTCACCACCAAGCTCGGTCTCACGCGATACGTCCTGTTTTTGCAAGATTACGGCGGGCCGATCGGGTTCAGGCTGGCGCTGGCGCACCCCGAGCGGATCCAGGCGCTGATCGTGCAGAACGCCGTCGCCCACGAAGACGGGCTCGGGCCGCTGTGGGAGGCTCGCCGCCAATTCTGGGCTCACCGCGCCGAACATGAGACGGCGCTACGCGAGAACTTCTTCTCGCCCAACGCGACCCGCCTGCGCCACGTCGGCACGAGCCCTACGCCAGAGAGTTACGATCCGGATCTCTGGACCGATGAGCTCGCGTTCCTGCGGCGCCCCGGCCAGGCCGACATCCAGACAGACCTGTTCTTCGATTACCAAACGAACGTCGCGAGCTACCGCGCGTGGCAGGAGTGGCTTCGGGCTCATCAACCGCCGCTGCTGGTGACCTGGGGTCGCTACGACCCGTCCTTCGAGGCCGCGGAGGCCGCGGCCTACAAGCGCGACGTGCCCGGCGCAGAGGTGCACCTGCTCGACGGCGGCCACTTCGCCCTCGAGGAGCAAGCCGACCAGATCGCAGATCTCACTCGCGATTTCCTCGTTACCCAGCTCGGCGGATCTCCGGCGGCATAGTGCGCGGCGGGAGCGAGCCCGAGCAGCGGAAACCGATGCTCAGGGACCGGACGGGGCCGTGCGCTCCTGCAACTGGTCGCGGTCACCTCGCGCCCTTCGTCGTCGCCAATCAGCTGCCGCCCACGCTCGGAGGCCGACCGCGCGAGGTACGATCCTGCGCATGAGCGCAGACTCACGCCAACGGACAGGCGCCCTCCGGACGCCGCCTCCGGCAGGCGATCAGGCGTCGAGACGCTGGACCGAGCAACTGCGGACGGGTCATCCGAGGCGCGATGAGACCGTGACCGAACTGCACGCGGTCCTCCTGCGTAGCGCCTACCACGAGCTATCCCGACGCCGCGCTCAACTGGGATCGGTGAGCGGCCCAGAGTTCGACGATCTCGCTCAGCAGGCGGCCGACGATGCCCTGGTGAATATTTTGGCCAAGCTCGGGCGGTTCGCCGGGCTCAGCCGCTTCACCACGTGGGCCTACAAGTTCGTCATCTTCGAGATCTCCCGCTTGGTGAGCAGACACGCTTGGCAGCGCCAGCCGCCGCGTGCCGATGAACTTGTCTGGGAGCGACTTGCCGACTCGCCGACGACAGATCCCGCACAACACCTTGAGCGCAGTGAGCAGCTCGCTGTGCTTGCGTCAGCGGTTGATCGGCTCACCGAGCGCCAGCGCGAGGTGTTCGTGGCGGTCGCGCTCAACGACGCGCCGATCGACGTCCTGGCGATCAAGCTCGACTCCACGCGAAACGCGGTGTACAAGAATCTGTTCGACGCCCGCCGCAGCCTGCGGATGAGCATGGCCGCTAATGGTCACCCCGTCTTTATGGAGGATAGAAACCATGACTGACGACCAGCGCCTCCAAGACCTGCTGCGCGCCGAAGACGGGGACCCTGGATGCAACGCAGGCATCGACATTCTCGACGCCTACATCGAGCTTGAGCTCGCGGGCGAGGACCCCGCGACCACCTACCCCGGCACCGCCATCCATCTGCGCGCATGCCCGGCGTGTCGCCTAGATCACGACGGCCTGCTCGAGGCTACCCGCCAGTTCGGGCACGTCACCCCGCCGTGACCGACTCGTCGGGCCATCGACTCAAGAGACTGCTCTGGGAGATGGCCGTTGTCCACCAGCCCGTTGGCGACGGCCTCCACGAACCCGCTGGGTCCGCACACGTAGATCAGCGGTCGCTGCGCCGGCGTCCAGGGCGAATGCGCTCGAGCGGCCCGCGGTCTATCCGTCCACGGTGCCCGTTCCAGTTCGCGGGCCAGTGTCGGGTGAAGGTGAGCTGGACGTCGACTCCGGGATCGACATCGGCCAGGCGACTGAGCTCCTGGCCGTAGACGAGGTCGCGAGGCGACCGCACGGAGTACAGGAGCCGCATCGTGGCGGGGCTGTGGGCGGCGACGTGGTGGCGCAGCATCGCGCGCAAGGGCACCACGCCCGAGCCGCCGGGGACCAGCAGCACCGGGCCGGCCAGCGCCCGCTCCCATACGAAGTAGCCGTCGATCGGCCCGGGCAGCTCCAGCTGATCTCCCGCCTCGAGCTCGTCGACCAGGTGGCGAAACTTCTCCGTCGGGAAGGCGCTCGACGGTTAGCGCGAGGCGCTCATCCTCGGGCGCGGAGGCGACTGAGTAGCTGTGGTGGGCCTGGTGGCCGTTCTCGGCGCTGAGCCGCACGTCGATGCTGCCCGGCGCGGTGACTGACCCAGCCGGGCGCGTCGAAGATGAGGGTCTTCGCCGTGGGTTTCTTCGATCGCCTCGACGAGGATGGCGGTGTGCCAGCTCGGTCTCCGAGGTTGCGCTGCTCGAGCCATGGGTCGCCGGGGTTGTGGTAGCCGTACCCTCCCAGAAGCCGGGCTGATCGCCGACGGTCAGCGTCAGCCCGCGCACCCACTCGGCGCTCTTCCAGAAGTACAGGTGCGGGACCAGCAGTCGGGCCGGACCGCCGTGCTCTGGGGCAAGCGGCTCGCCGCCGAACTCGTGGGCCACCCAAGCGCGCCCGCCGGCGACTTCCTGAAGCGCCAGGTTGCTGTAGCCGCCGTCTCAGAACGCGGTGGTAGCCGGGCCGACGTGTCGGCTGCTTCGAGCAGCGTGTCCAGCGACACCCCGCGCCAACTCGTATCGAGCTTTGACCACTTGGTCACGCAGTGGATGTCGGTCGTGATCGTCTCCGATGGCAGCGCTGGGAACTTCCCTCACGACCGGGACACCGGCTCGGCGACCGCGCCGTGGATCGTAAAGCTCCACTCCGCCAGCGGCGTGTGCGGCGTCGGACCGGCCGACAGCACCGGAAGGCCTCTGGTCACGTACTGGCCCGGCGGGACCCGAGAGGGTCGCTGATGGCTCGCCGGCGACCACGAAACCCGCGTGAGATCGGTCCCATCAGCGGTCTCTCTCGCCGGGCATCTGGGCGCGCGACCGGCGAGTAAGCTGGTCGCGTTAGGCGGCGTGGACGGCGGCGCAACCATCCATCCCGAACATGGTCCCGTGTCGGCTCATGACCGGTTTGCGCCAGGCCGAACGGTCTCTTACCCGACGGCGTATCACCCGGGTGATCCGCGCGCCGGGTGATGACAGCTCACCCCTGCGGCCCGCAAGGTTTACGCATGGTCGCCTGTGAGATCGTCGTCCGCGGCCGGCTCAGCCGCCGCTATGAGACAGTGTTTGAAGGTGTAACCCTGGCGCCCGGGGAGGGAACCACTGTGCTGCGCTGCGAGGTTCGCGACCAGTCGCAGCTTTACGGCCTGCTCGACCAGCTGCGCGACCTGGGCATCGAGCTGATCAGCGTCAACCGGCTGCCTGGAGCCGGTGATGGCTCCTGACTCCGAGAAAGCCGCTGGGGGCGCCAGGACGCTCAAGGCGCCGTCGTCGCTGGATCGTGACTCTCAACGATGGGTGGCGCAGCTGGGACCGGAGAACCCACAGCGTGATCAGACGATGCGCCGGCTGCATCAGCTACTGCTGCGGGTGGCGTTTCACGAGCTGTCGCGGCGACGGGGTCGGCTGGGGTCGATCAGCGGCCCTGAGTTCGACGATCTCGCTCACCAGGCCGCCGATGACGCGCTGGTCAGCATCTTGGCCAAGCTCCCTGAGCTTCGGGGGTTGAGCCGGTTTACGACATGGGCCTACAGTTTCGTGATGTTCGAGGTTTCGGCAAAGGTCGCGCGGCACGCCTGGCGGCGTCAGCCTCCAAATGTCGAGGAGCCCGCGTGGGAGCAGCTGGCCGACGCGCGAGCCTCGCTCCCGGGGGAGCGGATCGAGTGGAGCGAGCAACTGGCTGCCTTGTCGTCAGCGGTCGAGGACTTGTCAGAGCGACAACGCGAGGTGTTCGTGGCGGTGGCCCTCAACGATGTGCCGATCGATGCGGTGGCATTCCGGCTGGGCTCGAACCGCAACGCGATATATAAGAACCTGTTCGACGCGCGGCGCAGGCTTCGCGCGAGTATGGCCGCCGCCGGGCACCCGGTGGTCGCGGAGGACGTGCCGAGGTGAGCGATGCTGCCGCGTCGATGAGCTGCTGCGCGCCCGGGACGGGGATGCCGGCTCTGCCGCCGTGGACGTCCCGGACCGCTATGTCGAGGTGGAGCCGCCGGCGAGGATCCGGCGCGACGCTCCGTGGCACCGCGATTCATCTCAGCTCTCCCAGCTGCCGGGCCGATCACGACGGGCTGCTCCAAGCGGCTCGTCGCTTTGCCGACGTCCCCCGAATAACCCCTTGAGGGGCTGGTCGAGCTATACCGTGGCGGCGAGTACACGATCGCGGACATCCTCGAGGTTCCCTACGATCTCGCGATCCACCGTGTAACGCGCGGTCCGTCGTGCTGGAGGAGCGGGCGGGTCGCGCTCGGGCAACGGCTCGTAGCGACACCCAGCGTCGTCAGTCCGACCGGCGCCCGGCGCGGCAAACACGCTCCATGCGCAGGGGAGCAGCCGTGGCCCACCCAGACCTGCTCTGCGACCGCCACAGGCATCCTAGAGCCGGCGCCGACAGTCCCCCAATGCGCGGATCTCGGGGCCCGCTGCCGTTCGCTGGCGTCGATGATGCCTAGCGCGACGGCTGAGGCGCGCTTGCCGCGCTAAGCGAGTGCAATGAAGCAGGTGGTCAAGGTATTCGTCGCGAGCGAGAAGCACGTGCGGGGGCGCGTGATCGAGTGGCAGTCCGGTCCTCGGCTAAAAGTCGGGCCAAGTCCTGGCGGCTGTAAGACTTTGCCCATGGCGAGGATCCTGTGGCATAACACGATGAGCGTCGACGGATTCGTCGCGCTCCCTGGTGACGAGATGTCTTGGATGGCGCCGTTCGTGGGGCCGAACGAGACCGTCCAGAAGGTCCTGCCACTGATCGGCGCGATCTTGATGGGCGGCCGGACCTACCGTGGTGTCCTGGCTTCCGAGGCCGCGAGACCATATGGCGGCGCGATCCAGGTGCCGTACTTGGTGCTCACCCGTGGCGATCCGGGTTCTGCGCCGCCCGGATTTCAGTTCCTGAACGGCTCGATGGCTCGTGTGGCGAGCTCCGCGCGTGACATCGCCGGCGACCGCTATGTAGCGGCGCTCGGGCAGCAGGCTGGTCGCGCACTGCTGGAAGCCGGAGAGCTCGACGAGATCCTCATTCACCTTGCGCCGGTCACTCTCGGGCAGGGCGTCCCGATGTTCGCCGGCGGGAGCTGCCGATCGCAGCTCAAACTGCGAGAGGCCCGCCAGTCGAGGAGAGTGATAGATCTCTGGTTCGACGTCCAGCGTTAGCCATCGCTATGCCGAGCCTTCGTCTGGCCCGGCGTCGCGCCTGGAATTCCGCAGCCCCGCCGCGCGACAAGCGCAAGACCGGCTCGAGTTGAGGCATCTTCCCCGCTCCTCCACAAAGGTGCGCATCTCCACGCCCTCGACGTCCGGCGTTGTGATCGGCCACGTGGGCTGGCCTCCTTTGCCGCGATTCCGGGAGTCGCCGGTGTGCTTGCTGCCGGCCTGATCCGCGACGACTTGCAAGCGCACCTGGCTCTCGCTCGCGTGGGCGAGCAGCCACCCTCGTCGACGCCGACCTCGCTACCGGTCTCATGCCGAGCGGCTGGTTATGCCGAGTGAAGGCCTTGCGGACCAACGTTTCCGCTGCGTGGCGGGCAATCGGTGCGTCGTGCACTCGGCATAATCGCCGCGCTTCATGGGAGTTGCCCTGACGGTCTCGAGGTAGGTATTCGCGATCGACAGCGGTGTGGCGCCGGTCGCCTGACAGCGGCACGGTGCCGCAATCGCCCACCGCGTAAGGCGATAACAGCTACAAGTCGCTCACCAGCACCACCCGGTCCGGAGCGGTGCGGCCCTCAGATCTCTGATGGCGCAGCTGTCGAGGCTCGCGTCAACGCGGCCGATTATGCCGAGCAGCTGTCGAGCCTAAATCGCTGTGAGCAGGGAGAGCCGTGCCAGCCGGACCCCCACTCGGCATAACCAGCCGCTCGGCATGAGAGGGGTTATGCCGACATCGGCATAACCGGTCCGGACGAGTTGCGGCACTCCGACGAGGGTCGCCGCGGCCGCGCCCCGACAGTACTGGAACTCGTCTCCCTTGCGACAGCGCCGACGACGACTGGCTGCGCACTCGCAATCCCTAGCAAAGCATCAGCGCCGGGCTGGTCTCGCGGACGTTCGAGATTGGGTGATAGGAGTCGTCTCGCGGCGGCCGTGCATACGACCGCTTCTCGGGGAGAGGAGTCGTCAGCGTTGGCCGGCGCAGACGAGCGCGTTCGTGGCAAAGGCATAGCGAGCCCGGTCCAGCCGCGAGAGCCGAAGCAGTCGTGGCGCCCCCAGGGACCAACAGGCCTGGATGTGCGCGATCACGACACGGCAACGAATTTGCTGAATCCCGATTCCGAGCAAGCAGCGCCACGTTCGTGCGCAGGCGGAGACCGTACCGACGGTCGCCGCGACCTCGATCACGAGGCTGCTGCTCGGCTAGGGCGAAGCGGTCATCTCATCGCTGCCGCGATAAGCGCTGCTCCGTTTCGTCGTGCGACGCGAGGTCGCACGTTGTGAGTGAACTACCCGATTGGAGGATCAACCCGATGTGATGTTGAGCGAGTAGTTCCAGGTCCGTGCTCGATGGCCTGTCCCCACCTCGACGTGCGTCGTCGGCTCCTGGTCGGCGGGGTGCGGAGCTCGGGGGAAAGCCTAAGCGGCGGCCCGTTCTGTCTGGGCGGCCGCGGGCGAGGGGAATGGCCGGACGGGTGAATTGCTTGAACCCTCGTTGATGCCTTGTAAAGGAGGCCCCGTCGATGGATTGCTGGTGGCGGGGATGGAAGGACTAGCCGCGGTAGAGCGGCAGGCGCCGGTCAAGGAGACGACTTGGCCGGGTGAGCACCGCCGTCCTCGGGGTAGAGAGGGCACCCACCCCGGTCGTAGCTCATGCGTGCGGAACGCGGTAACCCCGTCGAGGTCCGGACCCAGGTCCGGTAAGCCGACCGCAAGGAGGGCCCAACTCCTCGGCGGGAACAGGATGACCGAGAAGCGAAATGCCGGCAGCCGAAAGGCAGCGGGAAACCGGGACACGTTGGCCGCCTCCTCCAGGCGGTCGTTTCGGATAACCGGCCGGATACGGACCCTGGTGGTCCGGCCCGAAAGGGTGCTGACGCGGTCAGGTGAGCCTGTGAGGAGAAAGATGATCGAAGCCCCCGAACCCGAGGACAAGTTGGACGCCATGTCGGCCGCGGTCGGCATGGTGAGCGGACCAGAGGACGCGCCCTTCGACTGGCGCCAGGTTGACTGGCGGCGGATCGAGGATGACGTACGGCGGCTGCGGCAGCGGATCTTCACGGCGTCGAAGGCGGGGGACCTGAAGAGGGTCCGCAGCCTGCAGAAGTTGATGATGAGGTCGCGCGCCAACACGCTCTTGAGCGTGCGGCGGGTGACCGAGCGCAACGCTGGTCGTCTGACGGCGGGCGTGGATGGCGAGGTGGTGCTCACCCCCGAGGCCAAAGCAAGACTGGCCGACAGGGTGCACCAGATGACCGAACCGTTCAAGGCCCTGCCGGTCAGGCGCGTGTACATCCCCAAGCCAGGGAGCCGCAAGCGCAGGCCACTAGGAATCCCGACGGTCATCGCATACCACAAGGTCGTGCAGGCGGCCTTTGGGTTCGTTGGTCGTCACACATCCGTTTCATCCGTTGCGCGGCGAGCGCCTTGTGGTGTTGTTCGTGCGTCGGATCGGCGCCAGTCGCATCTACGTGTGCGAGGGCGGTCCTTTGGGCAGCGTGTCGCTGCCGGAGGACGCGACCGATCGTGGCGCGGGGCCGGCTGAGCGGCCGCTGAGCATCGAGGTTCTGGCGGCGCTTGTCGCGCTCGTCGTCGAGCTCACCGGCGAGCAGGGGGTGGCGCGATGATCGCCGCGGGCCTGACTGATGAGCTCACCGTCCCGGCGCGTGCGCGTGAGCTGGCCGCTCGGCTGTCGGCGTTGTTCGAGCGCGATGTCGAGATTGTGGGGCGGCTGAACGACGCGCAGAGCCGCCTGCGCGACGCCAACGAGCGGCTGTGGTTGGGGCTGGCGCCGGACGCGTTCGGGCTGGTCTACGACGGGGCCGCGCCCGCCGGCGAGAGCCAGATCGCCAAGCTGATGCGTGACGCGCGCAGCGCCGGCGGGCCGGATACCGACACCGCGGTGCTCGGGGCGCTGCAGGAGATCCACTCGGCGATCCATTGTTCGTTTTGCGCGTACCAGTCGGCGTGCGAGGAGCGCCGCCAGCTGGCGGTCGACGTCGGCGAGCTCTCCCAGCAGCTGATCGAGGCGCTGTGCGCCACCGGCTGGAGCGAGGAGGATGCGCGGCGCGCCGACGTGCACGAGCTCGCCGGGGCGAGGGTCCGATGAGCGTCGTGGAGAGGGACTCGCTGGCCTGTCGTCGAATCAGATGCACGCCGGATCGGATACAGGATGAGCACGAGCACAGGCACGACCACCAACCTCTCAGAGCTCACCGAGCGTCAGCTGTTCGCGCTCCGGCGGCGGCTGGCGGCGGGCGTTCACGATCCGGCGCTGACGCTGCGCGGCGCGCTTCATCACGACCTGCGGCGTTGCTCGAGCGAGAACTGTCGCTGCCGCTCAGGCGAGCTGCACGGCCCCTACGCGTATCTCACTGTGTACGGCGAGGGGCGCAGCCGGACGGTGTACGTGCCGCAGGCGCTGGCCGCGATCACCTCAGAGCATGTCGAGGCGACGCGCCAGGGCGAGGCGCTGATGTTGGAGATCTCGCGGGTCAACCTCGAGCTGCTCAGGCGCCGGGCGCTGCGGTGATGGTCGGTGGCGGGCATCGGCGCCGAGGCGGCCTGGGTGGTGGCGAACATGCTCGGCTCGGCGCTTGGGGCGGGAGCCGATGACAGGCTCAACGCAGAAGATCACGAGCACGCACCTGGAGCGCGTGGCGATGATCTACCTGCGGCAGTCCTCGCCCAGGCAGTTGCGCGAGAACTTCCGCTCGACCGAGCGTCAGTACGGGCTCTCGGAGGAGGCGGTCCGCCTCGGCTGGGCGCCGGAGCGGGTCGTGACGGTCGACGGCGATCTCGGCGTCTCGGGCCGGTTCTCGGACGGCCAGGCGCGCGGGGGGTTCAAGGAGCTGGTCGCGCGCGTGTGCCTGGGTGAGGTCGGCGCGATCTTCGGGCTTGAGGTCTCGCGGCTGGCGCGCTCGAGCGCCGAGACCCAGCGGCTGCTCGAGTACTGCGGGCTGACCGACACGCTCGTGATCGACACCGACGGGATCTACGACCTCAGGGAATTCAACGATCAGCTCGTCCTCGGCGTCAAGGGTCAGCTCGCCCAGGCCGAGCTGCACATGATGGGCGTGCGCCTGCAGGGCGCCAAGCGGCACGCGGCCGAGCGCGGCGAGCTGCACTTCCCGCTCCCGGTCGGCCTCGTCTATGAGACCGAGGGCAACACGATCATCGACCCCGACGAGGAGGTCAAGGCCGCGATCGGCGACGTGTTCAAGGCGTTTTGGCAGACCGGCTCGGCCTACGGCGTGGTCGGCGCCTTCAACGGCAGGCGCTTCCCCCGCCGCGCGTACGGCGGCGCGTGGGCGGGGGAGCTGCGCTGGGGCAGACTGACGCACGCGCGCGTGCGCGGCGTGCTGCGCAACCCGTCCTACGCCGGCGCGTACGTGTTCGGGCGCTACCGCTACCGCCGCGTCGTCAGACCCGACGGCACGATCGTGAGCAAGATGGTCGAGCTGCCACGCTCGGAGTGGGCGGTGCTGATCCAAGACCACCACGAGGGATACATCAGCTGGGAGCAGTTCCTCGCCAACCAAGAGCGGCTGGCTCAGAACCACACGCGCAAGGGAGCCCGCCCGCCCCGCGAGGGCCAGGCGATCTGCCAGGGGATTGTGCGCTGCGGCGCGTGCGGAGGGTCGATGAGCACGCTTCACCGCCGCGAGGGCAGCTACTACGAGTGCGGGCACTCGCGCGCCGATCACATCAACACGCCCGGCTGCCGCTCGGTCAAGGCGACCGTCGTCGATGCGCTGATCGCCCGCCGGCTGCTCGAGACGCTTGCGCCTGAAGAGATCGCGCTCGCGCTGGCGGCCGCCGACGAGCACGCCGATCGCCGCGCGCGCTCGGACCGCGCGCTCGAGCTCCGCGTCGAGCGCGCCCGGTATGAGGCGATCCGCGCCGAGCGCGCGTTCCACGCCTGCGAGCCGGACAACCGCCTCGTCGCGCGCAGCCTCGAGAACCGCTGGGAAAAGAAGCTCAGGGAGCTAAAGGACGCCGAGGCCGAGCTCGCCGAGCACGTCGTGCCCGCAGTCGAGCCCTCGCGCGAGCAGCTCGAGGCGCTTGCCCGCGACCTGCCGGCGCTGTGGGCCGCGAAGACCACCGCCGACCGGGACCGCAAGCGGCTGCTGCGCGCGCTGATCGCAGACGTCACCCTCACCTCACAGCCCGAAGGACGCGAGCTTCAGGTCGGGATCCGCTGGCGCTCGGGCGCCAGCGAGCAACACACGATCCAACGACCGCCCAAACCGGCCGACGCGCAGCGCACACCATCCCCCGCCGTCGAGCTGACCCGGCGCCTCGCTCCCGACCACACCAACGCGCAGATCGCCGAGCAGCTGGGCGCCGCCGGCCTGCGCACCGGCAAAGGCGAGCCGTTCGACGAGAGGGCCGTCAGATGGCTGCGCTGGCGCTACCGGATCCTGACCGACCCCGAACAGCTCCTGGGCGACGGCGAGGTCACCGTCACACACCTCGCCGAGCGGCTCGGCGTCTCGAACAGGGTCGTTTACGCCTGGATCTCAACCGGCAAGCTCGCCGCCCGCCGCGGGCCCGCCAACCGCATCTACATCCCGTTCCCGCCGGACGTCGAGCAACAATGCCGTCGGCTGGTCGCCAGCTCGATTCACCTACCGGCCGAAACCAAAATCAGGGCTGCAGGAGGTGCAGTATGAAGCCACTGTCCCCGTGATCGCCGATCGATGCCACCAGGCACGGGTCGTCGCCGCGTTGGAGCCCGAGTGGGAGGCCAGGTTCGAGCCGAGGTCCTACGGGTTTCGGCCGGGCCGCGGCTGCCATGACGCGATCCAGGCCGTCTACGAGGTCGTCAAGGGCAGACGCCCGAAACGCCTGTGGGCGCTGGACGCCGATCTGGCCGGGGCGTTCGACCGCATCGCGCACGACCACATCCTGGCCATGCCCGGCACGTTCCCCGCCCGGGGAATGGTCGCGCAATGGCTGAAGGCGGGCGTGGTCGAGCAGGGCAGGCTGCATCGCACCGAGGACGGTGTTCCTCAGGGCGGCGTGGTCAGTCCGCTGCTGTTGAACGTCGCCCTGCACGGGATGGAGGAGGCCGCCGGAGTCCGGTATGAGAAGAGCGGCCTGTGGGGCGCTCGGATCGCGAAGGGCTGCCCGGCAACGATCAGATACGCCGACGACTTCATTGTCCTCTGCCACTCCCGGCAGGAGGCACTCGATGTCAAGGCACGGCTCGCCCGCTGGCTGGCGCCCAGGGGTCTTGCCTTCAACGAGGACAAGACGCATATCGTCTCCCTCGCGGAGGGCTTCGACTTCCTGGGATTCAACGTCCGCCGCTACGGCACCAAGCCGCTGATCAAGCCGAGCAAGGCGGCCAGCAGACGGATCCGGGAGAGGCTGCGCACCGAGTTGCGCTCCCTGCGCGGGAGCAACGCGCCCGCGGTGATCAAGAAACTCAACCCCATCATCCGGGGGTGGGCCGCCTACTACCGGACACAGGTATCAGCCGAGGTGTTCGATGCACTCGATCAGTACCTGTGGGAGCTCACGTTCAAGTGGGCCAGGTTCAGCCACGCGAACAAGCCGACCCGATGGGTCGTCGCCCGGTACTGGGGGCGCCTCAACAAGGCCCGCCAAGACCGGTGGGTATTCGGCGACCGCAAAAGCGGCGCCTACCTGCACAAGTTCAAGTGGACCAACATCGTCCGGCACAGGATCGTCATGGGCGTGGCGTCAATCGACGACCCCGCCCTTGCCGACTACTGGGCGAAGCGGCGGCGCAAGGCGCGCCTGCCGATCGACAAGACCAGCCTGCGGCTCCTCAAAGCCCAGGACGGTCGCTGCGCGATCTGCGGGTCCGTGCTCCTGCCCGACGACGACCGGCCGCAAAACCCGCGCGAGTGGGAGCAGTGGCTGACGGGCGCCCGCAAGGGGCTCGCCAAGGTAGTCATCCCGCAAGCCCCCGAGCCGGACGAACACGAACCCCGTCTCGCACACGTCCGCTGCCGCGACGGCAGCAGCCCGGCACTTCTGCCCGCCTACGAGCCTGCGGGGCTTGCTTGAGCCGGGTGCTCGGAAACGGGCACGCCCTGGTTCTGAGGGGGGCCCGGCACAGCAATGTGCCGGGCCTACCCGTCCGGGGCGGCACTCGTGACTCAGACGCCCGGTCCGCCATAGCGAAGCAGGACTCTCTGGCAGACGCGGCTTACCGCTCGTTCATCAACCCAGCGAGAGGAGCCCTAAGTGGCGCGCCGTCGTGTTCGGATAGCCGGGGCTCATCGCGAAAGTCATCGAACACCTCGTTTGAGACATCGCCATCCACCCGCGATCAACCGCGGATGTGAACAGCCGCTCGTTCGGTGATGGATCGGTGGATTCTGGCGGTGGTCGCAACAGTAGGTAGATTATGCATCGGCCGGGTGTCACTCTTTGTGCCCATCACGTCCCCATTGGTGGACTTTACCATGACACAGGTGAAGAGGTGACAGGTGACGTTTCCGTCCGTGCCCATTCCGCTTGGGCCATCCATGGCCATCGGGCGACCCCCTCACGCAGGCAGCCTCCAACCCCGGAAGCGGGGAACGGGTGGGTGCTCACCACGCGCTGCCGCCACGCAGCCCGCACAGCTCGGCGATGCGCTCGCTGGGCTTGTAGAACCCCAGCCGCTTGCGCGGCCGGTCGTTGAGCTCGTCAGCGACGCGATCCAGATCGGCATCGGTCAGCGTGCTGAGATCGGTGCCCTTGGGGAAGTACTGGCGCAGCAGGCCGTTGGTGTTCTCGTTGGTCCCGCGTTGCCAGGGCGAGTGGGGGTCGCAGAAGTACACCTCGATGCCGGCGTCGACGCGGATCTGCTTCCAGTCGCGCATCTCGGGGCCCTGGTCCCAGGTCAGCGAGCGGCGCAGGCTGTCGGGCAGCGTCTGGATCTTGGCCGCCAGCGCGGGCGCGACCTGCTCAGGCTTGTAGCCGTCAGGCAGTGCGACCAGCAGTGCATACCCGGTGGTTCGCTCCACCAGCGTCGCGATCGCTGACCGGTTGGCCTTACCGATCAGTAGATCGCCCTCCCAATGGCCGGGAACGGCGCGATCATCGGCCTCCTGAGGCCGCTTGGCGATATTGATCATGTCCGGCGCCCGGTTGCGCGCCGCCGCCCGCGGGCCCGGCTTACGCAACGAGCGGCCGGTCCGCAGACACGCGGCCAGCTCCCGGCGCAAGGCTCCTCGAGAGGTCACATACAACGACTGATAGATCGTCTCGGCAGACACCCGCATCTCCGGATCATCGGGAAACGCCAGCCGCAGCCGGCCCGCGATCCGCTCCGGAGAGTACTTGCGCTCCAGATCTCGCTGCACGACCTCGCGCAACCGCCCGTTGACGTGAAGCTTGGCCGGCTTGGGACGACACGCCCGCTCCCAGGCCTGCGCGTGTGCCGTGGTCGCCCGATACTCCCCGCGGCGATCGGCATTGCGCGCCAGCTCTCGCGACACGGTCGACGGCGAGCGCCCCAGCCGCCGAGCGATGCACCGCACCGACTCTCCCGCCGCCCTGGCCACAGCGATCTCTTCGCGCTCTGAGAACGACAAATACCGGCCCTTCAGATCACGACCCCGGCGAGGACGCACCCCGCCCGCCGCGACGATCCACCGCCTGCCCTGAACTCGATAGGACCCGACCGACTCCGCGGCACCAGTGATGAACTCGCCGCGCTGCAAAGCAGCCCAAAACGGCTGCACAATTTCAGAAACCATGCGACTACTGAATAGCATCGACAACGCTCCAATCAGGGGGGAGTGTTGCGACCACCGCATGAACCTGAGGATCGGCTTGCGGACGCGGTCGGATGCGTCAGGGGCTCGTCGTGTGCGTCCTCGGCAGACCTGAGTTCCGCGCATTGCGAGACGGTCGGCGCGGGCGCCAAGGTGCCCGTGCGGCCACGGATGCAGGACTGGCCGGGCCAGGCGCCTATCGGTCACGGGCCGCTGCTCCATGCCGCCTACACCGGTCACGACGCCCGCGTGGCGTCTGCTTTGCTCGGCGACCGGTAGCTGGCCTTAAGGTCGGTCGGCAGGCCACAGCCAGCGGGCGTACTTCCGCATCGAGATGATCCGACAGTCCGAGCCCCGAATAGGGACGGCGGCCGTGCCTTCGAGGCTGCGCGTTAGGACGAGCGCCCGATGCCTCGAGGAGGAGTCTCGCCGAGAAGCACAAGGCCGGCCGGGCGGTTAGCGGCTGTCAGAGTCCCACGGGGTATGTCTCCCAGCTCTGGCCGCCGTTGCTGGTGCGGTATACGACGAGGTTGGTGAGCTTCGGCGCCCGTCTGGTCGTGCTCCGGTTGGCCAGGCTCACGATGCTCGCGGAGGTTGCGGACTGGACCGACAGGATCGGCAGCGGGCTCGCTGTCAACTTCGTGATGGGGCTGCTCAACGGGGACTCACGCGGGTCTGTCGCTGACCAGACGGGCTGCCAGCTGGCCCCGGCGTTGATGGTCCGGAACAGATCGCCGCTGCCGTTGAGCGCCCACGCGACGCGCGGGTTGACCGGCGCCAGTTGCTGTAGGCGGCCGTTGCCCCAGTCATCGGGCAGTTGCCGCCAGCTGCGCCCGCCGTCGAGCGAGCGGACAAGCCTCGCCGTCGGACCGGGGAGGCCCGAGCAGGTAAGCCAAACGGTCTGCCCATAGGCTGCCTCGAGTCCCGCGAACGCGTACTTTCCGGTGCACGGCGGTACTGTCAGCCGCGTCCAGCTGCGGCCGTCGTCATGCGTCGCGAACGCTTGCCGAGGTACGTTGGCATTGACGGCGTAGGCGGTATCGGCGCCCGCACCTACGACTCCGACGTTCGCGTTCGGACCCGTGATCGGCTGAGAAGACGTGGCGCTCAACGCGGCTCCGCGTGCCGGGCTGTGGAGGATCTCCTCGTTGCTGAGGCCAACGGCCCACACCTCGCCGCCCACCAGTGAGGCGGGCGATCCGCCCCAGGCCGGGGCGCTACTCGGGCCGACGGTCCAGCTGTGGCCGGCATCATGGGTCACGAAGTAACGCTCGAACCCCGAGCCTGGCTCCCACGCCGCGGGTCCAGCCTGACTTCGGGTCTGCATCTGCAGACCACCGGCCCACCCGTCCTGGCCCGCGAGCAGCGGACGCCGGAGGTAGTAGCCACGAACGGAGCGCGTCCAGCTGCGCCCGCCGTCGCTGGTCGTCAGCAGCCATTCGGTATCGGACGAGTGGCGCGTCTGATTGCCGTTCGGCTCGCAGCGCAGGCACTGCTGTAGCGAAATCACCCCGTCCCCGGCGGAGTTGAACGCGGCGCCCCAGACGGTCACGACCCCTGGCATCCCGCCGGCCGGGGCCGACGGGGTCGGCGCTGACGTCGTCGGGATCGTTGCGTTTGGGCTGTGGTGTTTACCGGTTGCGGCGTGTTGACGGCTGCCGTTGCGATCGGCGTGTAGCAGCGTTACAGCCATGACCATCACGCCGATCACCACCGCGCAGCTCAAGGCCGGTACGAGCAGGCCGAGTAGGCGGCGTCGGCGGCGCGCGAAAGGCTGGGTGGACCTCCCCCGCTTCCCCGGACACTTCAGCGCTTGAGTCGAAAGCCTAGTCGTTGTCGTTGTAGTAGTTGTCGTTGATGTTGGAAACTCGAAGAGTTTTCAACATGCCGTTGAGATTTTTCGCGCGCGCGTGCGCGCGAGGGCGGCGTGCTGCTCCTCGAACTCGACGGGGCTGAGCATCCCGAGTGTGGAGTGCCGCCGCCGCGGGTTGTAGAACCCCTCGATGTACTCGAACACCTCCGAGCACAGCTCCTGACGGGTCGGCCATGAGCGCCGGTAGACGAGCTCCTTCTTCAGGGTCGCGAAGAACGTCTCCGCGACCGCGTTGTCATAGCAGTCCCCGACCGATCCCATCGAGCGGGAGATCCCGGCCCGCGTGCACGCCAGCCCGAACCCGAGGCTCACGTATTGCCCGCCCTGGTCGGAGTGATGGATCAGCCCCTCAGGCGGCCGGCGGCGCCTGAGGGCCATCGTGAGCGCGTCGATGACCAGCTCCTCGCGGATGTGGTCGGCCATGCACCAGCCGACGATCCGCCGCGAGAACGCGTCCTGCACGGCCGCGAGGTACAGCCACCCCTCCCAGGTCCGCAGGTAGCTGAAGTCGGCGATCCACAGCACGTCGGGCTGCTCGGGACGGAACTGACGCTTGACCAGGTCATCGGCGACGCGAACTCCCTGCACCCGGACGGTTGTGCGCCCCCGCTTGCGGATCACAAGCCCCGAGATCCCGGCCGCTGCCATCAGCCGCTCGACTCGCTTGCGACCGACATGAATCCCGTGAGCGATCCGCAGCTCCGCGTGAATCCTCGGGGCGCCGTACACCCCGCGGTTCTCGGCGTGGATCTGGCGGATCTTCTCCGTCAGCCACGCATCGCCGAGCTCGCGATCGCTAGGGGCGCGGGTCGACCACTCGTAGTAACCCGAACGCGACACCTCCAGCAGCTCGCACGCCAGGGAGACCGGGACCCCGCTGGCCTTCTCCGCCGAGATGATCCGGTAGGCACTCACCGGGTCTCGGTCTCCCTCGCGAAGAAGGCCGCGGCTCGTTTGAGCAGATCGCGCTCCTGCTCCAGGCGCTTGACCTGCCGCCGCAGGTCCCGGAGCTCCTCACGCTCTGCCAGCGTGAGGCCGTCATCGCGTTCTCGTCGCTCGAGCTGATCGCGCTTGACCCAGTTGCGCAGCGACTGCTCGGTCACCCCCAGCGACGTCGCCACGTCCGGGATCGTGCGCCCTGCGCACACGAGCGTGACGGCTTCCCTTCGGAACTCCTCCGGGTACGGTGGGCGGGACTTGGGCATGCTGGACACCATCCTTTCGAGGCTCGCTCATCGCAAGCGCTCCGGTGTCCGGAAAATCGGGGGAAT
>CAWJXO010000013.1:0-44241 GCA_963846765.1 uncultured Solirubrobacterales bacterium | reverse complement strand
CGCCTCGATCCGCTCGCCCATCACCCCGAACCGGCGCGACGCATCGGTCCCGTGGTTCGCCATCTCTTCGACGTTCCAGCCGGCGCCGACCCCGAACAGGAACCGGCCGCCGGACAGGACGTCGATCGACGCCACCTCCTTGGCGGTGATGATCGGGTCGCGCTCGATCACCAGGCAGATCCCGGTCCCGATCAGCAGCCGCTCACTCCCAGCGGCGGCGGCCGTGCACGCGACGAACGGGTCGTACGTCCGCGCGTAGTAGCCCGGGAGCTCGTCGCCGCCCGGCCACCTGCTCTCCCGCCCGGCCGGGATGTGGGTGTGCTCGGGGAACAGGAGGCACTCGAAACCCCGCTCCTCGGCCATCCGCGCGATCTCTCCCGGCGGCTGGACCGCGTCCGTCGGGAAGATCGCCACGCCGAATTTCATCTCCCGTTCACCGGCCGGGACGCTATCGCAGCCAGTCCCCGCGCTACCGTAAGCACCATGGCTACCGAACACACCGACACCGCGCGGGACGTTCAGCTCTCCGACGAGGAGTGGCGCCAGCGCCTGTCGCCCGAGCAGTACCACATCCTCCGCCAGCACGGGACCGAGCGGCCGTTCACCGGCGATTATGTCCACGTCAAGGACGACGGCACGTACCGGTGCGCCGGTTGCGGCGCGGAGCTGTTCAACTCCGACACGAAGTTCGATTCGGGCACTGGGTGGCCGAGCTTCTACGAGCCCGCGGTGGCGGCGAACGTCGAGACGCGCGAGGACCGCACCCGGTTCATGCGGCGCACCGAGGTCCTGTGCAAGGCGTGCGGCGGACACCTCGGCCACGTGTTCGAGGACGGACCCGCGCCGACCGGGCTGCGCTACTGCATCAACTCGTGCGCGCTCGACCTCGACGCGAACAAGTCCTGAGCGACCGCTAATCCGACGAGCGCCCCACCGACCGCCGCTCGCGGCGCTTGACCACGAAGTAGATCACCACGGGCAGTATCAGCAGCACCACTAGGCCGACGATGCCGGCCTCCGCCAGCACGTGCGCGGCCGCCTGGCCGCCGTAATAGCCGACGAGCCCGTACGTCACCCCCCACGTGATTCCGCCGAGCGCGTTCCAGAAGAAGAACTGCTTGAACGGCATCCGGTTGATCCCGGCCAGCCAGGCGGTGGCGAACCGCACGAGCGCGATCCAGCGCCCGATGAACACCGCCTTGGGCCCGTGGCGGTCGAAGAACTGGTCGCCGGCCCGGATCGCGCGCACCCGCTGATTCATGAACGGCCCGGGCGCGGTGAACGCGCTGCGCCCGAACCGCCGGCCGAGCAGATAGCCGATGTTGTCGCCGACGATCGCCGACGTCACGCCGATCAGGATGACCAGCCCGATCTCGAGCTTGCCCTGGCTGGCCAGAACCGCCGCAGCCACGAGCGCGGTCTCCCCGGGCGACGGGATCCCCAGCGACTCGAGCCCGATGATCGCCGGCAGCAGGTAGCCGAGGCTATTCGACAAGCCAAAGATCGCGGCAAGAGAACCGACGACGATCGCCGCGAGACCCCCCATTCACACGCCGCCGGCCGTCAGGCGCCCCCGCCCGGGTTCTCGAACACCGCCAGGAGCGACAGCCCCGCGGGCATCGTGCGACCGGACGACAGCCAACGCGCCTCGAGCCGGAGCGGTTGCTCGAGCAGCGAGTTGAGCCATTCGGGCGCGAGCGCCAACTCGGGCTTGTAGTCGCCGTCGAGCTCGCGCAGCCGCCGGCGCTCGGCCAGCCTCACGGCTGCGGCCGGCGCGAGCAGCAGCCCGTTGAACGACGTCATCCGCGTCACGCGCCAGCCGGCGTCGACCGCCGCCGCGCGCAGCCGCGGCCGCGAGTACCGCCGGTAATGATGGTTGGCTACGTCGTGCATCGACCACAGGCCCTGGTAAGCCGGCACGGTGACGAGCAGGTAGGCCCCGGGACGGGAAACGCGCCGGAGCTCGCCGAGCGTCACGCCGTCATCGGGCGTGTGCTCGATCACGTCCAGGCACGTGATCAGGTCGAACGATCCGTCCTCCCACGGCAGCTCCTCGAGGCGGCCGATCTGCACCTCGCCACGTCCCCGGGCCCGCGCCACATCGGCGGCACCCGGATCGAGCTCGACGCCGTGGACCTCGCCGTAGGGCGCGAGCTCCTCGAGCGTCCGGCCCGAGCCGCAGCCCGCGTCGAGCACACGCGCGCCCGGCCGGAGCGGTAATCGGTCGAGCTCGGCGCGGATGATGCGGCGCCGACCGCGGTACCACCAGTGCCGATCGTCGAGCTCCAGCATCGCGTTCATCAAGCGTTCGTCCATAGATGTCAATCCTGTCAAGTCGGGAGTGTGGGCCCGCGCCGATTAGGGGCCTCGCTGGGGAATCCGGCCAAGACCCGCCCGTCCTTCGTACGTGCGTGGGCCGGATTCCCTTAAGGCAATTCGGCTTCGTCACCGTACTAGGCCCGTTACGTCGCGCAGCCGAATTGCCCACGCTCGGCGTCCGTGGGGCCAGGTGCCCCGTCCGGACAGGAGTCGCAAAAACAAGGCCGCCGTCGGCGTCACACGACCGCGAGCGGCTCTTCCTCCTGAGCCTGCGCCACCGGGAGGCGCAAAGTGAACTTAGCGCCTGGCGCGTCCGCCCGGTCGAGGACGAGCTCGCCGCCCATCCGGTCCGCCAGCTCGCGGCCGATCGCGAGACCGAGCCCGAACCCGGCGGTCCCGCCGGCTGCGCGCCCGCGCTGGAAGCGCTCGAAGATCAGATCCTGCTCGTCTGGCGGCACCCCGGGACCCTCGTCGCGAACGGTCAGCGAGGCGTGGTCGCCGTTGCGCAACTCGATCGTGATCTCGCCGCCCTGGGGGCTGACGCGGACCGCGTTGTCGAGCAGGATCCGGACGATCCGCGCGATCCCGCCCGGGTCGCCGCGCGCCCACACCTGGCCGGCGCCGTCGTCGAGCGTCGAGACGATCCCCCGCTCCTCGGTCCCGAGCTCGAATTCGGCAAGCACCGCGCGGCTCAGCTCTCCGAGCTCGACGGGCTCCGATCGCAGCTGCACCTGCGCGTCGAGTCGGCTCAGGTCGAGCAGATCCGCCGCCAGCCGGGACAGCCGGCGCGACTGCATGCGGGCGCGGTCGAGCAGCGAACGCGCGTCGGCGATGTCGGGGTCGCCGCTGCCGAGGTCGTCGTCGAGCAGCTCGAGCATCCCGTCGAGCGAGGCCAACGGGGTGCGCAGCTCGTGCGACGCGGTCGAGACGAACGCGCGGCGCGCCTGTTCCTGCTGCAGCAGACGCTGCTGCATCTGCTCGAACGCGCGGGCCAGGTCTCCGACCTCGTCACGGGCCCGGACCGCGGGCACCTCGACCGGCGGGCCGTCGTGCGCGAGTTCGGTGGCGGCCTCGCGCAGCCGGCGCAGGCGGCGGACGATCGTGGCCGACAGGGGGATGCCGAGGATCAGCGTCAGCGCGAGGCCAGCCAGCGCCGCATACAGGAACGCTCGGCGCACGGTGGACACGGCGTCGCTGAGGGTGTCGAGCGACTTGCGCACGACCAGCACCCAGTGGTAGACGGGCGCCTTCACGCCGCCCGTGGTGAACGGGATCGCCGCGCGCGCGTACTCCGAGTTCCCGATCGAGCCGAACGTGTAGTTCGGCCGCTTCGTGCGGAATGCCTTGGGGACATCGTTATACGCGTCGGCCTTCGCGCTGGGGGTATCCGGGTAGACCACGAGCGGCGGGCGGAACCTCCCCGAGGCGTCGGGGTAGCCGAGCAGGGCGACCTCGGAGCCGCCGGTCGCGAACGAGAGGGCGCGCACCTGGTTCACGACCTGGTTGCGGACCTCCCTCCCCTCAGTGGCGAGGTTCTGCTCCTCGGCGATGGCACGCTTGGGGTTGGGGCCGAGTCCCGCGCCACCCGACGGCGACCCCGTTCCGGGCCCGGGCGAGGTCACGGGGACAGCGGCGTCGGTCAGAAGGTCAAGCCTGAGCTTCTGGAACGGCGCAGTGGTCTTCGCGATGTCCGGCTTGGTCCCTTCGATCTCGCTCTCGAGCGTCTTCTTGTCGGCGTTGCGCAGCGAGCTCTCGAGCGGCCCAAGTAGCGCAACCGCCGCCACCGCCAGCGTGGCCAAGCTCGTCACCAGCACCGCGCCGACGATCCTGCCCTGAAGACCAAAGGCGCCGCGTCGCGATCGCGCCCGCTTTGCCATCAGAACCTCCTACGGCCCCCGGAGTCGATAACCGGCTCCTCGCACCGTCAGGATGAAGCGCGGCTTGTCGGCCTCGGGCTCGAGCTTCTCGCGCAGGTGCCGGATGTGCACGTCGATCGCGCGCGGATCGCGATAGGCGCTGTCGCCCCAGATCGCGCGCAGCAACTCCTGGCGGTTGAGCAGCCGTCCGGGGTCGGCCATCAGCGCGTCGAGCAACTCGAACTCCGAGAACGTCAGGCGCACCGGGCGCCCGTCCATGACGACCTCGCGTTGAGCGCGATCGAGCACGATCGGGCCGACCACGAGCACCTCGTCGCCCATCGCGCGCGTGCCGGCGCGGCGGAGCACCGCGCGGATGCGGCTGCGCAGCTCGGCCAGCCCGAACGGCTTCGTCACGTAGTCGTCGGCCCCGGCCTCCAGCCCGAGCACGGCGTCCGCCTCGGAGTCGAGCGCGGTCAGCATGATGATCGGGACCACGTTGCGCCGTGCGCGCAGCGTGCGGCACACCTCGTACCCGTCCGGACCCGGCCCGAGCGCGACGTCAAGCAGGATGATGTCGAAATGGTCGGTGCTGGCCCGGTCGATCGCCGAGCGCCCGTCGCCGACCGCCATCACCCGGTGACCCTCGCGCGAGAACGACCGCGTGAGCATCTCCCGGAGGTCGGATTCGTCGTCGACGACGAGGATGATCAGCGAGGCGTCGGCGCTGCGTGTGCCGGAGTTCTGAGTCTGCGTGGTGGTGTGTTGCGCTGACATTTATCCGACGCCGATCGTAGCGCCGAGCGGGGCCTATTCCACGCGGCCGACCAGCTCCAGCTCGCGCGCGCGGGCCTCTGGACCGCCGGCTGGAACCTCGACCGCGCGCGGCGCGAGCCGCCCGGCCGCCGCCACCGTCCACAGCAACACCAGCCATGTCACCGTGGCCAGACAGACGTGGACCCAGACCATCTCGCTAGGCAGCTTCAGCTCGTACTGGACGCTGCCGACGAGGCCCTGGGCGGCCAGCAGGACGCCGAGCACGGTCAGCGGCTCGAGCTCCTGTGCTGAGGCGCCGCGGCGCCGGTACAGGAACCAGATTCCGATCACCGCCACCCCGAACAGCGCGGCGATCGTCGCGTGCTGGTGAATCGTCCATTCGAGCGTGTCGGCGCCCTTGAAATGCAGCCGGTGGACGACCTGGCCGGTGAAGCCCCCCGAATGGGGCCCGGCGGCCGTCGCGGCCGTGCCCGCGAAGATCGTCAGCGCCCCGAGCGGAAGCAGTGCTCGCACCGACCAGACCGTCACCCGGTCCGCGGCGAGCGGCCGGCTCCCGGGCTCGTACGCGCTTCGCCACGCCAGCGCAAACGCGGCCACCAGGATCATCAGCGAGAGGCTGAAGTGCGCCATCACAAACCCGGGCGCCAGGTGGTTGAGGACCGTGAACCCGCCGAGCACCGCCTGGGCGACGACGCCGAGCGGCAGCAGCAGCGCCAGGATCGCCAGGTCCTTCCGGTACGGCCGGCGCGTGAACGCCAGCACCGCCGCGGCCACCGTGATGACCCCGACGACCGCCGACACGGCCCGGTTACCGAACTCGATCAGTGCGTGCGAGCTGAGCGGCGGCAGCGGCGTGCCCCCGCACTTCGGCCAGTTCGCGCAACCGAGCCCGGAGTCGGTCAGCCGCACCGCCGCGCCCGTGAAGACGATCAGCGTGAGCGCGGCCAGCGTGGCGTAGGCGACGCGGCGGAACTGGAGCGGGGTTACGGCGAGACGGTCGCGCACCAGCCGTAATGCTATTGGTCGAGCCTAGGCGCGAGGCCCCTCGAGCGCCCGGAGGTCCGCGTCGACCATCCGATGGATTAGCTGCTCGAACGACAGCTCGGGTCGCCACCGCAGCCGGTCGCGGGCGCGGCTCGGATCGCCGACCTGCCGCGTCGTCTCGGGCGCCCGGACGAGTTCGGGATCGACCCGGATGTAGTCGTCTGCGGCGAGGCCGACGTGCTCGAAGGCGATCTCGGCGAGCTCGCCGACGGTGTGACCAAGGCCGCTGGCCAGGACGTAGTCATCCGGGTCCTCTTGCTGGAGCATCAGCCATACGCCCCGCATGACATCGCCGGCGAACGACCAGTCGCGAACCGCACTCAGGTCGCCGAGGACGACGTGGTCGGCGAGACCGAGCTTGATCGCGGCCGCCGCCCGCGTGATCTTCCGAGAGACGAAGTGCTCGGGCCGGCGCTCGGACTCGTGGTTGTAGAGGATCCCCGAGCAGGCGAACATCCCGTCGTGCTCCCGCAGCTGGCCCGTGAGCAGGTGGGCGGCGAGCTTTGCGGTCGCATACGGCGTCTGCGGCCGGCACGGGGTGTCCTCGCGCTGGGGGCTCTCCCGCGCTTCGCCGAACATCGCGCCCGACGCGGCCACGAACACACGGGTCTGAGGGCTCGTGGCACGAACGGCCTCGAGCACCGTCGCCGTCGCGCCGGCGATCGCCGCCAGCGTCAGCCTCGGCCGCTCCCAGGAGTCCGGCGTGAACGACGGCGCCGCGAGGTGATAAAGCTCGGCCGGTCGGACCTCACCGACTGCTGCGATGAGGGTCTCGGGATCGAGCAGGTCTCCCTCGATGACCTCGATGCGGTCGCGCAGATGCTCGGCGAGGCCCAGCCGCACGGCCCCCTCCGGTCGGACGAGACCGATGACCGCGTAGCCCTTGTGGAGGAGCAGCTCGGCCAGGAACGAGCCGTCCTGGCCGGTCAGACCGGTCACGAGCGCGGCGCGGCGGCCCTGGGCTGGATTCGCCACGCGCGACGCTACGGCGACGACGAGGTCGCTTCTGAGCGGGCGCGTCCGAGCTGGGCGCTGCGCGGCTCGGCGCCCCTGCTGAGCAGCTGGCAATCGGCGTCGACCATCAGCCGGATCAGCTCCTCGAAGCTGGTCCGCGGCACCCAGCCGAGCTCGCGCCTGGCCTTAGACGGGTCGCCGATCAGATGGTCGACCTCCGCTGGCCGCTTCAGCGAATCATCGATCAAGACGTGATTGTCGAGCTCGATTCCGGCCTGGTCGAACGCAATCTCGACACAGTCACGGACCGAGTGTGCGACGCCGGTGGCGATCACGAAATCCTCGGGCCTGTCCTGCTGGAGCATCAGCCACATTGCCTCGACGTAGTCCTTGGCATAACCCCAGTCGCGCTCGGCATCGAGGTTGCCGAGCGACAGCGTCTCGATCAGCCCGAGCTTGATCGCGGCGGCATGCCACGTGATCTTGCGGGTGACGAACTCGAGCCCCCGGCGGGGCGACTCGTGATTGAAGAGGATCCCGCTGATGGCATGCAGGTCGTAGGACTCGCGATAGTTGACCGTGATGAAGTGCCCGTAAGCCTTGGCGACCCCGTACGGGGATCGCGGATAGAACGCGGTCGACTCGGTCTGGGGCACTTCTCGGACCCTGCCGAACATCTCGCTCGAGGAGGCCTGGTAGAAGCGCGCCTCCGGGCACACCTCCCGCATCGCCTCGAGCATCCTCGTCACTCCGACGCCGGTGAATTCCGCGGTCAGCGTCGGCTGGATCCAGGAGACCGCGACGAACGACATCGCGGCCAGGTTGTAGATCTCGCTGGGCCTAGCGGCCCGCAGCGCGTCGACCAGCGACCGTTCATCGAGCAGATCGGCCTGGTGCAGCGTGACCTTGTCGCGCAGGTGCTCGATCCGCTCGAACCGCTCGGTGGATGAGCGTCGGACCATGCCGTGGACGTCATAGCCCTTCTCGAGTAGAAGCTCCGCCAGGTACGAGCCGTCCTGGCCGGTGATCCCGGTGATCAGTGCAGACGGACGCTCAGACACGCGCCCGAGGCTACAAGGTGTCGGAGCCGCCCCGCGCGAGCAGGGTCGCCCCACCGGGCCGGCGTCACCAGCGGCGTCCTCGCTGTACTGTGACGCGCTTGTGAATCCGCAAACCGTGAACGTCGGCGTGGTCGGACTGGGCTATTGGGGCCCGAATCTGGCGCGCAACTTCGATGCGATCCGCCACAGCGATCTCGCCTGGTGCTGCGACGGCCGGCCCGAGGCCCGCGAGCGCTTCGCGCCGATGTTTCCGCGCGCCCGCTTCACGGGCGAATTCGAGGACCTGCTGACCGATCCCACCCTCGACGCGGTCGTCGTAGCCACACCCGTGCCATCGCACGCCGAGCTCGCCACCCGCGTACTCGAGGCGGGCAAGCACTGCTTCGTCGAGAAGCCCCTCGCCCTGACCGCTGCGGACGCGACGCGGGTGCTCGAGGCGCAGCGGCTGACCGGCCGGACGCTAATGGTTGGGCACCTGCTGGAGTACCACCCAGGCGTTCAGAAGCTCAAGCAGATCGTCGACTCCGGCGAACTCGGGGACGTCCACTACATCTACTCCAACCGCCTGAACCTGGGCAAGCTCCGCGCCGATGAGAACGCCCTCTGGAGCCTCGGCGCGCACGACGTCTCGGTGGTGCTGCACCTCGCCGGTGAGGAGCCCCATGAGGTCGCCGCCCACGGCGAGTCCTACCTCCGGCCCGGCGTCGAGGACGTCGTGTTCTGCTTCCTGCGCTTCACGTCGGGGCTCAGCGCCCACATGCATCTCTCTTGGCTCGACCCGCACAAGGAGCGGCGGTTCACGGTCGTCGGATCCAAGCGGATGGCCACGTTCGACGACATGGACTTCGAGCGCAAAGTGACCGTGTACGACAAGGGGTTCGACGGCAAGGCGCACAATTGGGGCGAGTACGTGGCGCGCTCGGGCGACATCTACAGCCCGGCAATCGGTAATGCCGAGCCGCTCCGGCTCGAGTGCGAGCACTTCATCGAGTGCGTGCGAGCCGGCCGGACGCCGACCTCCGACGGCGAGAGTGGGCTGCGCGTCGTGCGGGTGCTCGAAGGGCTCCAGAACGCGCTCGACCAGTCCGCGCGGGTCGGCCACGCCGCAGAAGCGGTGTCGCTGGTTGTCGAGTGACGCGCCCCTTGGACCGGCCGGAATTGCCCGCCACTTCTTTAGAATGGGCCGTCGGCCGGTTGAAGCGCAACCATAATCAGTGATCCGCGTTTCATCTCGTGCCGCTGGCGCACGGCGCCAACGCCCGCGCGAACTCAACCCCTCCGCGAACCGGCCACGATGCGACCGACAGCGACTCGACCCAACCATCAAGAAGACCCCTCCGAGCGGAGCAGTGACTGAGCGATGTGCGGGATCTGTGGCGCCATTGATCTGACCGGAAGGCCGATCCCCGACCTCGAGCGGCGGCTCGAGGTCATGAACGCGCTGATCGCCCACCGCGGCCCGGACGACGACGGACTCTGGACCCATCCCCGCGGCCATGTAGGGCTCGCCCACCGGCGCCTCAGCATCATCGATCTCGAGCATGGGCACCAGCCGATGAGGGACGAGCGAAACCGTTGGATCACGTACAACGGAGAGATCTACAACTACCCAGAGCTGCGACGGGAGATCGGCGCCGACCGGTTCCAGACGACCTCCGATACGGAGGTGGCGCTCCGCGCCTACGAGCGCTGGGGCACCGACGGGCTCAACCGGCTCCGAGGGATGTTCGCCTATGCCCTGTGGGACGAGCCGACCGGCGAACTGGTCCTCGTACGTGACCGGTTCGGCATCAAGCCGCTGTACTACGCCACCGTCGGAGACGTCGTCTACTTCGCCTCGGAAGCGAAAGCGGTGCTCCCATTCCTGCCGTCGATCGAGACGGATCTCGATGCGCTGAAGGACTACCTCGCGTTCCAGTTCTGCCTCGCCGGGAAGACGCTGTTCGCCGGCATCCAGGAGCTCCTCCCCGGCCATTTCCTGCGCCCGGGCCGAGGCGCTTCCCAACCGATCCGGTACTGGGAGGTCTACTACGAGCTCGATTTCGCCCATACGGCGCAGTATTTCGAGGAGCAGATCGAGGCGCTGCTGAGCGAATCCGTTGAGCTTCACCTGCGAAGCGACGTGCCGGTCTCGGCGTATCTGAGCGGTGGCTTCGACTCGAGCGTCGTGGCCTCGGCGGCCGGCGCCCACGGCACCGCCGCGATGCAGGCGTTCACCGGCAAATTCTCCGAGGACGAGCGCTACGACGAGAGCCGCTACGCCCGGGCTCTGGCCGAGTGGCGCGGCCTGGAGCTACACGAGATCGACATCACCGTCGACGACTTCGTCGGCCATCTCGGCGACGTCGTCTATCACCTCGACTTCCCGGTCGCCGGCCCGGGCTCGTTCCCGCAGTTCATGGTCTCCCAGGAGGCGAGCCGTCACTGCAAGGTGATCCTCGGAGGCCAGGGCGGCGACGAGATCTTCGGCGGGTATACGCGCTACCTGGTCGCCTACTTCGAGCAGTGCATCAGAGCCGCGATCGACGGGACGATGCGCGACGGCAACTTCGTCGTCACCTACGAGTCGATCATCCCGAACCTGGTCGCGCTCAGGAACTACAAGCCGATGCTCCAGGAGTTCTGGCGCAGCGGCCTGTTTGATGAGATCGACGCCCGCTACTTCCAGCTGATCAACCGCACGCCCCACCTGGACGGCGAGGTCGATCTCGACGCGCTCGGCGAGTACTCGCCGTTCGAGACCTTCCGCACGATCTTCAACGGCCCGAACGTCGGCCACCAGGCCTATTTCGACAAGATGACCCACTTCGACTTCAAGACGCTTCTGCCAGCGCTGCTCCAGGTCGAAGACCGCGTGAGCATGGCGCACGGTCTCGAGTCCCGGGTACCACTGCTCGATCATCGCCTCGTCGAGCTCGCCGCGACGATCCCGGCCGACATCAAGTTCAAGGACGGCACGATGAAGCACGTCTTCAAGCGATCCCTCCGTTCGCTGGTGCCGGATGTCATCGCCGAGCGCAAGGACAAGATGGGCTTCCCGGTCCCGCTGACCGAATGGCTTCACGGCGATGCTCGCCAGTTCGCGATCGATACGCTTTCGAGCACGGCGGCGCAGGGTCGTGTCCTTGTCGACAACCGCAAGGTGCTGGCCGGCCTCGAGGGCGAGTCACGCTTCGGGCGAAAGATCTGGGGTCTGCTGTGCCTGGAGCTGTGGCACCAGACCTTCCACGACCGCGAATCGCACTTCAAGTCGCTGCTGACAACGAAAGGACAAGTTGCATGAAGGTTCTGATCACGGGCGGGAGCGGGTTTATCGGCTCCCACCTCGCCGATCGGCTGCTGGCTGACGGTCACGAGGTCCTCGTCATCGACAACTTCGCGACGGGGCGTCGTGACAACCTGACCGAGCACGAGGCGCTGACCGTCGTCGAGGACACGATCGCGGACGCCGACGCCGTCTCCGCCGCCTTCGACAATTTCGGACCGGAGTGCGTCGTCCACGCCGCGGCGTCGTACAAGGATCCCGACAACTGGGCCGAGGACGTGCGGACCAACGCGCTCGGAACCGCCAATGTCGTCAAGGCGACGCTGGCTGCGGGCACCCAGCGACTGATCTACTTCCAGACCGCGCTCTGTTACGGAACGCGCCCAATCGAGCAGCCGATCACGCTCGACCATCCGATTCGGCCGGACTCGAGCTACGCGATCTCGAAGACCGCCGGCGAACAGTACATCGAGCTGAGCGGGCTGGACTTCGTGTCCTTCCGGCTCGCGAACGCGTACGGGCCGCGGAACATCTCGGGACCCCTACCAACGTTCTTCCAGCGCCTGACCGAGAACAAGCGGTGCTTCGTCATGGACACGCGGCGCGACTTCATCTACGTCGACGACCTCGTCAACGTCGTCATGCAGGCCGTCGTCGATGGCACAGGCCACCGCCACTACCACGTCTCCACCGGTTCCGATTACTCGATCAAGGAGCTGTTCGACGCGACTGTCGAAGCCCTCGGGATCACCCTCGACGAGGACGTGGAGGTGCGGCCGCGCGGCGAGGACGATGCATACACGATCCTGCTCGATCCCTCGCGGATTCGGGCCGACTTCGGCTGGGACGTGACGGTGCCGCTCGAGCAGGGCGTCGCGCAGGCGATCGGCTATTACCGCGAGCAGGGGATCTCGGAGACGTATACGCATTTGCGGGTGGGCGAATGACCGAAGCTTCGCTCGGCGGCGCGCGGATCCTCGTCGTCGGAGGCGCCGGCTTCGTAGGCTCCAATCTCGTCCGGGCGCTGGTGGATCACGCTCCACAGCGGATCGTGGTCGTCGACAACCTGCTCTCGAGCGAGCGCGAGAACCTTCCTGACGATCCCGTGATCTCGTTGATCGAGGGCTCCATCACCGAGGACGCTACGCTCGCGCGCCTGCCGAGCGATCTCGACTTCGTGTTCCAGCTCGCGACCTATCACGGCAACCAGAGCTCGATGGTGGATCCACTCGCCGATCACGAGCACAACACGTTCTCGACGCTGCGGCTGTACGAGGCGATCAAGGACGTTCCGAGCATCAACCGGGTGGTGTATGCCTCGGCCGGCTGCACGGTAGCTGAGAAGACGTTCGACGGCGCGGAGGCGACAACCGAGGACGCCCCGGTGTCGCTGTGGCTCGACAGCCCGTACCAGATCTCGAAGATCATCGGCGAGTACTACTCGAACTACTACTTCACGCGCCACGGCCTGCCTGCGGTCAAGGCTCGGTTCCAGAACGTCTACGGTCCAGGCGAAGTCCTGGGCGCGGGCCGGTGGCGAGGGACCGTCAACACCGTCTGGCGCAACGTTGTTCCGACGTTCATCTACAAGGCGCTGCACCACGAGGCGCTGCCGGTTGAGAACGGCGGCATCGCCACCCGCGACTTCATCTACGTGGGCGACATGGCACAGGGACTGATCGCGTGCGCGACGCGCGGTGAGCCCGGTGGCGTCTACAACCTCGCGAGCGGCGCCGAGACCCCGATCCGGGAGCTCGCCGAGTTGATCAACGTACTGACGGGCAATCCGACGCCGATCGCCTTGACGCCGGCCCGTGACTGGGATCATTCGGGTCAGCGTTACGGCGCCACCGACAAAGCTCGCGCGGAGATCGGATTCTCCGCCGACACCGATCTGCGCGAAGGGCTCGAGCGCACGATCGCGTGGACGCGTGACAACCTCGACTGGATCGAGACCTGTATCGCCAAGCACTCCGAGCGTGTGCAGGCGCTGCAAGCGGCGGCCTGATTGAGCATGGAGGCCGGTAGCTCACCACCGCTGCGCGTGATTGAACCCCCCAAAGGGTTTGCGTTGCCGTCGGTACGGGAGCTCTGGGAGCACCGCGAGCTCGTGTACTTCCTCGGACGCCGTGAGATTTCAGCGCGTTACAAGCAGTCGGTGATCGGCGTTTTCTGGGTGCTGCTTCAGCCGCTGCTCCTAGCGGTTGTGTTCAGTGTGTTCTTCGGGCATCTCGCAAAGGTGCCCTCGGAGGCGGGCGTCCCGTACGCGCCTTTCGCTCTCTCAGGGATGGTGCTGTGGCTTTTTTTCGCGGGCGCCGTGGCGAAGGCTGCTGAGAGCACCGTCGCTAACGAGGCGCTGATCTCGAAGGTCTATTTTCCGCGGATCATCATTCCGCTCGCGGCCGTGTCGCCGCCGCTGGTCGACTTCTGCATCGCGTTCGTCATCGTCGTCCTGGCCATTCTTGTGTACGGGATCGTACCCCCGATCCAGATCTTCCTGATACCGCTCCTTGTGGGCATGACACTCACTGTCGCGATCGGCATCGGCCTGTGGCTGTCGGCGCTGAACGTGCGCTACCGGGATATAGCCGCGGCCATCCCGTTCCTGATCCTCCTGGGCTTGTTCATCAGCCCGATCACCTATCCGTTCCACCTGGTGCCGCACGACCTCAGGGCTGTCTACGCGATCAACCCGCTCGTCGGCATACTCGAGACCTACCGGTGGATGCTGTTTCCGAGCGCCGGGTGGCCAGGCCCGCTCGTGTTCGTTCCGATCGCGGAAGGCGCCCTCCTGGTGCTCACTGGCGCCGCGTACTTCCAGCGCTCGGAGACGGCTTTCGCCGACATCATCTGAGTGTGCCCATGCGTGACCCCGCGATCCGCATCGAGGGACTCGGCAAGAGCTACGAGTTGGGAACAGCCACCTCGGGCGCCGGGCAGCTGTCAGAGCGCCTGCAGGAAGCGCTCCTCGCCCCGCTCGGCCGTTTCCGTCGTAACCCGCCGGCTTCGAGTCATCTCGCGCCTGGCAGCAAGGCCCGCGAGTCGCTGTGGGCGCTGCGCGACGTATCGCTCGAGATTGGCGCGGGTGAGGCGGTGGCGCTGATCGGCCCAAACGGCGCCGGCAAGAGCACGCTGCTCAAACTGATGTCGCGGATTACGCTGCCAACCGAGGGACGGATCACGCTCCGCGGTCGCGTCGCGACGTTGCTCGAGGTCGGCACCGGGTTTCATCCCGAGCTGACCGGGCGCGAGAACATCTTTGTCAACGGCGCGATCCTCGGTATGCGACGCCGGGAGATCGAGGGACGCTTTGAGGAGATCGTCGCGTTCTCGGGGGTCGAGCGATTCATCGACACTCCGGTCAAGCGGTACTCAAGCGGGATGTATGTCCGGCTGGCCTTCGCAGTGGCGGCGCACCTTCAGCCTGAGATCCTTCTCGTGGACGAGGTCCTCGCCGTCGGCGACGCCGAGTTCCAGCGCAAGTGCCTCGGCAAGATGGAGGAGGTCTCAGAGGCTGGACGGACGGTCGTGTTCGTCAGCCACAATATGGCGGCGGTCCAGCGACTCTGCTCGCGCGGGTTTTTGATCGACAATGGACGTCTCGCCGCCGAGGGCACTGCCGCCGAGGTCGTGGCAGCCTACTTCGATCGGACCAATCCCGGGGAGCAGGTGGGGGTCGCGGTGATCGGCGAGGACGTCGAGCGCTTCGAGGGCTCGGGGGCGGCGAGGCTGCGCCGCGTCGTTTTGGCCGATGCGGACGGAGAGCCGACTAGCAGCATTCGGCTCGGACAGGCGTTTCGCGTGACGATGACGTTCGAAGTGTTCGAGTCGATCCCCGAGGCCGTCGCCGAGATCGGCATCTGCACCGCAGATGGCCAGCGCTTCGCAACCATGCAGACCGCCGACCGTGCCGGCGCGTCTCTGCACCTCGACTCCGGAACGGTCGAGATCACGGCGGATATCTCCGTGACGCTCCTTCCAGGCGAGTTCACGCTGGCCATTGCGCTCCATACCGTGGATGGGGTGACCGCTGACTTCGTGTACCGCGCGATGCGCTTCACTGCCCTGAACGTGCCCCTGGCCGATGAAGAGAGCTACCCGTGGCCCGTCGTGCGGGGCTACATCAGGCCGCATGCCAGTTGGGGCGAGGCCCGCGAGGTCTCGCCGGTCGAGATCGGCAGCGCTGCATGGCCAACATCCTGATCGTCTACAGCCACGTCCGCTCCCCGCCGACGGCAACCGTCCGCGATTCACTTTACTGTTTCGAGCGTCACTCTCGGGCGCGTTGCTGGTATCTGCACCTTGGTATTCGCCGCGTCCCGGCGTGGCTGCGAAGGGTCCCGTTCGACGCCGTAATCTTCCACATGAGCATGCTCTGGGATCGGGACAACCCGCCTCGTCTTGAGCAACACATGAGGGAGCTCCGGCGGCTGGCCGGGATCGGTCGACATCGCATCGCGCTCCCCCAGGACGAATTCCTGCACACCCGTACTCTCGTTCGGCTGATCGCCGAACTCGACATCGACCACATCTTCTCGGTCGCGCCCGAATCAGAGTGGGATAGGCTCTACGAGGGAGTTGATCGCGGCCGCGTGGGGATATCGCCGACGTTAACCGCCTATCTCGCTCCGGACACGTTGCAGCGCATCGAAGCGATCGTGGCCGCGAGCGACGAGCGCCCGATCACTATCGGCTACCGGGCCTCTCGGCTTCCGCCGTCGGTCGGCCGCCACGGACAGCTGAAGACGGAGATTGCCAAGCGCGTCGGTGAAGCGGCCAAAGCGCACGGGCTCTCCGTCGACATCGCCACCGGCGTGTCGGCGACGATTCGCGGCGACGACTGGTATCGGTTCTTGGCGAAGTGCAAGTACACGCTCGGCGTCGAGGGCGGCGCGAGCGTTGCAGATCCGGACGGCGCTCTGCAGGAGGCTACCCGTCGCTACCTCGCCGACCATCCCGGCGCTTCCTTCGAGGACGTTGAGGCGGCCTGCTTTCCCGGATTGGACGGCGGCCTCAGGTATTTCGCGATCTCTCCGCGCCACCTCGAAGCGTGCGCGACCCGCACCGCCCAGGTGCTCGTCGAGGGCACGTACAACGGAATCCTGCGCCCGGGCGAGCACTTCATCGAGCTGCGCCGCGACTTCAGCAACCTCGAGGACGTTCTCGACCAGATCGAGAGGGATCGTGAGCGCGCCAGGTTGACCGAAGCCGCCTACCGGGACGTCGTGGCCTCAGGGGCCTACACGTACGAGCGATTTGTCCGCGAGGTCGAGGAGGTGGCGCTCGCGGGCACTCCTCGGCGGGGTCGGTCTCGGCGACTAGAACTGCTCCATCGGTGGGCCAGCGTCACTGACCGTGCCGCGTGGATCAAGGTGGCACTGTGGGTCAGGGTGGCGATGTCCCTCCGCACATTCGCGTTGGGTAGATTCCCGAAGCCCGTCGTCGGCTTCATCCGTCGCCGGCTGGCCGGCACGGCGGCGGGAGCCGCGTCTGTGCAGTCGGCCGATTGATGGCCCCGAGCGAAGATCACTTCTCCGCGGAAAGCGCCTCCTCCGGTATCCGCAGCAGTTCGTGCGCCCACCTCCACGGAACCCGCCGCGCGATGATCAGCCGCGGGATGATGCTCAGATAGCGCGTCTCGCTCACCGCACGGCGCCAGATGCTGCCGCGAGAGATCGCTCGGACCACTGTCGCTCGCCGCGCCGGCTCCACGGCAGGATCCAAGCCCGCTGCGACCAGCTCATCGTCAACGCCCGCGACGAACCGCTCGTACGAGTACACGTCCGACCGGATCAGGTCCCGATGGGCGTTCTCCACTATCTGTTCGCGTACCGCGCGGTCGCCGATCAGCGCGACAACCTGCTCCAAGTTCGAGAAGTCCTTCTTGAGGGGCACGTAGTGAACCATCGGCTCGAGCACGCCCGAGTACTCGCCTTCGAATAGGACCTGGAGGATGCGGAACGCAGCTGCCTCGAAGTGGCGCGGGCTTATCGTGCGGTAGGAGTAGTTGTGGTCCCAGCGCCCCAGCGGGCCCTCTTGGAGAGCTGCGAGCGTGACCGGCCGGCCGTCGGCAAGCCGCGCCTCGTAATCGTGGAGGACCTCATCCTCGAGGTCGATGTACGAGGTCCCCGACTCCACGCCCAGCATGGCTCGGCAGCAACCGAGGAAGCGGTACCAGTTTTCGCCGTAGAGCCGCCCTTCCTCGCTCGTGTCGATGTCCATTTTCAACCCGGTGTCCGCGGCGAGCTGCTTGAAGCGCTCCCCGATGAACGACTTCTCGAGCGAGCCGGAGCCCATGTAGGGCTGCAACGGACGTCCGCGATATCCGACGTCGATTTCGCGCTCGGCGTCTGGACGAGCGAACCTCGCAGCGGCGTCCACCATCTCGCTGTCAACGTAGCCCGGGTAGTTGAAGCGCGCCCTCGCGACGGGCGTGTATCGCCCCCACACCCCGGGGATGTCCTCGGGATGGACGTGTGTGTAAACGAGGTCGATACCGACGTCGTTGACGAAGTGAAAGCGCCGCTGGCAATAGTGGAACTCGTCCTGGAAGAACGCGACCTTTAAGGCGTCAACACGTCTGAGCCAGTTGGTCATCCGCTTCGGGATCAAGTAACCGGTCGTTGCCCACAGTGAGTAGTGTAGGAACACGGCCGCGGGATGAACCCCTCTCAGGTGACTCGGAAACCCGAGGTGAGTGTTGACCTCCCATACCGCAAATCGGGAATGCGCGGCGAACGCATGGATGTGCTCCCGGACCGTGGCGGCATCTGCGAACGGAGTAAGCGGGAATAAGTAGTCGGGGCGATGGTAGACGACCAAGATCCCCGAAACGGTCCTGGCACTCACTTTCTCGCGACGACGTATAGGTCGGAACCGACAAGCCGCGCCGCGTTGTTCAGGAAATAGGCGCGAGGGATGGCAAGGGTTTTCCCGGCGAGCGGCAGTACCAGGTCCTCGAAATTCTCGCGTCTGACGCGGACTTCGGAGAACGCGGCGAACATGCGGCGGACGCTGCCCGACGTGCTGAACTCAGTGGCAGGGGCCGCGGTACCTCCAAGGTTCATGTCGTAACTCGCGCGGAGGAACTCTGCTCGCCGGCCGTGGTTGCGCCAAACGCCGCGTTTCAGCGCCATTGCCGGAAGCCAGACGACATGTCGAAAGGAATGGCGGTTGTAAACCATGATCATCGCCTCGCCGCCCGGGCGCAGGACGCGGTGGACTTCGCCGATAGCGCCGGCTAGATCCCCGGTGTGGTGCAGACAACCGATGCTTACGACCAGATCGAACGACCCGTCGGGATGCGGGATCGAGAGCGCCGACCCCTGCTGGACCCGCGCATGGGCGTCCGTCGCCCCCAGCATCTCGAGGCGGTGGATCATCATCCCGACCGGCCCCGGAGAGATGTCGAGCCCGTGGTAGTCGAGGCCGCGCTCGGCGAGCAGCTTGCCGACGGTCCCGTAGCCGAGTCCGATCTCCAGCAGCCGTTCGCCCGAGTGCCACGGAAGGTACCGGTCGAGGTACGGATACATGCCCAAGTACGCACGATCGAAGCGGGCCAGGCTCTCGGCGGACGTGTCCTCAACCCCGACTGTGCGCGCGAGATACGAGCCGCAGAGCTCAGACCAGAAGTCTGCATTCGCGTCGTCCAGCTGCACCTGCCCGCGTTCGACTGTCATGTCCATATCATCCCGCATCGCGCCTCGCGATCGCGACCTCGACCTCTTCGGCCAGCTGCCGCGCCGCCGCCGTATAGGTGTAGCGCGCGAGGCCACGGGGCGCGAAGGGTAGCGACCGCTCGGCCACGCGCCGCAGCGCGGCGACGATGCCGTCGACGTCGTCGGGCGCCACCACCTCGCCGGTCCCGGTCTCACGGACGATCCGCGCGGCCTCGTTTTCGCCGGCGAGCGCCAGGATCGGCCGATCCGCGGTCAGGTACTCGAACAGCTTTCCGGTGGCGTGCGACGTTAGGTGCGAGCTGACGAGCAGCAGCGCATCGGCACGCCGCTGGAGCGCGATCGCCGCCGGCCTGGGAAGCGCGCCGGCGACGTGCACCACGGGCGCGAGGTCCGGTGCTCGCAGCACGTTCGCCTCTTCATCGAGCAGGCGCCCGGCGATCACGAGCCGGAGGCTGCGCGCCGTCTCTCCGTCCTCGCGGACGATCTGCCGCAGCGCCTCGAGCAACCCGCGATCCTCGTGCACGGGCACGCCGAGGAACGTCCCGGTGTAGACGAGGTTCACGCGCGCGCCCTCGAGCGCCGGGGGCGTCGCGCGCGCGACCTCGGGCTCGAGGTCGGTGTCCCAGGCGTTCGGGACGACGGCCCCGTTGCGTCCATACCGCGAGGCGAAGTCCTCCACTAGCGGCGCTGAGTGGGCGATCACGTGGTCCGCGCGTCGCGCTACCTGCGCCTCGAGCCAGCCGTCCAGACGACGCTGAGGCTCGGTCGGGAACGGATCGCGCAGGCCGTCGAACATCCAGCCGTCCCGGAAGTCGGCGATCCACGCCGGGCGGTCGCGCCCGAGCCCGAGTCCGACGAGATGGGTCGAGTCCGGAGGAGAGGTCGTGATCACGCACTCGATTGCGCGGCGGCGGATCAGGCGGCGGACCATGGGGACGGCCCACGTCGCCCAGCTCAGCAGGTAGGCGTCGGGGACGACCACCCTTGTGAGAATCGCCGGCGGCGGCTTGGCGACGTCAGGCGCCTCGCCCTCACGCGCGATCGCCGGCCGGCGCAGGACGCGGCGGAGCGCGCCGACCGAGATCAGGTCGGGAGTGCGCACCACGCCGCGATCGCCGTCGGTCGGCAGGTCGCCATGGGCGCCGGTGGTGACGATCGTCAACTCGTGGCCTAGCTTGCGTACGTGGCGCGCCAGGCCGCTCCACGGGTCGCCGCCGAGGAACGGCATCGGTGGGTGGTAGTAGGTGACGAGCAGGATGCGACGCATGGTCGGCGACCGTAGCGCAGCTCAGCCGGGTCGTCGGGCCACGACGTGCAGCTGGTCGCCGCCGCCGGTGGCGGCGTCGAGCGCGAGCGCGAGGGGAAATGCCAGCGTGCACAGGGCCGCCACCGCGCGCAGGCGAAAGCCGCCGGGAAACATGCAACGGCCGAACGCGCGGTACTGAAGCGACCCCGGCAGGCCGACGGTGCTCGAGGACGACGAGACCGACACGACCTCGAGCTCCGCGGCCGACAGTGCGCGCCCGAGGGATTCCGTCGTGAAGTGGCAGCGGTGGCGGGGCAGATCGAGGTGAAACCAAAATCCCGCGAACCGGCGCGCCTGCCAGCAGCCGAAGTTCGGAACGGTGATCAGCACGAGGCCACCGGGGACGAGCGCGGACCGTACGCGCCCCAGCGCGTCGACTGGATCATTGATGTGCTCGAGCGAATGTCGGAACAGCGCGGCGTCATAGCGGTCCGGCTCAAGGGCGACCGTCGAGAGGGTTCCGTTGCGAGCGTCGATCCCGCGGCTCGCGGCGGCGGCGCACGCTGATGCCGAGGGCTCGACCCCAGTCATGGCCCAGCCGCGAGCGACGAGTGCCGCGGCGATGTCGCCCCGGCCGCAGCCGACGTCGACTCCGCGGCCAGGCTGGCGGTCGCGCAGCACCGCGAGCGGGGCGGCGCGCATCGCGCTCCGGCCCTGCCACGCCCTGATCATCCGCGACGCCACGCGCTCGAGCGGGCTCATCCGCTCGCTATACGGGCCGTACTCGTCGGGATAGAACACCTCGAGCGCCTCGTCGCTGACGCGCGGCAGCGTCACCCCGGCACCGCAGACCCCGCACCGGGCGACCTGGTGCGTACCGCCGGTGCCGTGCAGCCGGTCGGGCGCGTGGATCGTCGGCTCGCCCAGCTGAGCGCCGCAGATCGGGCAGGGCAACCCGGTCGCGGTCATGCCGCGCGCCTCTCGTAGACGCCCCGCCGGAGCGCCATCGAATCCCGGAAGCCGATGCCGGCATCGATCGCAACTGCCGGCGGGGCCGGCCGGGGCGGGAGCCCGCCCGCCGCCCGCCACCCATCCACCCGGCCACGGAGCGCGGCGAGGTCACGGGAGACAAACAGATCGACGACGCTCACGATCGCCTCAGTGGCCAGAGTCCGCGCCGCGGCGTGACCGCGCACTACGCCGTAGCGACGGAGAAGGTACGAGCGGCTGAACCCGCCGTGGCGGCGCTGGCGAGCCGAGCGATGGCCGTGAGTGGCCGACCCCAGGTGCACGCCGACCGCCTCGGGCGCCCCGGCCACGTGCCAGCCGGCGGCGCGGATGCGCAGGCCGAGGTCGAAGTCCTCCATGTAGGCGAACATCGCCTCGTCAAGGCCCCCCACCTCGAGCCAAGCGCTGCGCCGGTAGGCGGCCGCCGCTCCCGCGGGGCAGGTCAGACGCGGACTCGTATTGCAGGCGGAGGCGACCGGCCGCCCGTGGAAACGCGGGAACGCCGCCAGCGTGACATCTGCGCAGAGGCCCATGCTGTCGATTGTCGCCTCTCCCGGCTGGAGCAGCAGCGCCGCGACCGCGCCGACGCGCGAATCGGAATTGAACGGCGCCACGAGCCGCTCGATGAAATCGGGGCGGCAGTTGACGTCGTTGTTGAGCAGGACCACGATCTCGCCAGTGCCGGCGGCGACCCCCCGGTTGCATGCCTCCGCGAATCCGCGGCTGGTCTCGGACCGCTCTACAGTGACTTGCGGCCAACACTCGCGCAGGCGATCCGCGGTCCCGTCCGTCGAGCCGTCGTCCACCACGATCACCCGATGCGACACGGTCTGGGCCTCGAGATGGCGCAGGCAGCCGTCGGTCAGCTCGTAATGGTTGAGGGCGGGGATCACGACGTCGATCGAGCCGGGCACAACGGCGCATCGTAGGAAACGTCGATCTGCCACGCTGCGGCGCCACATGCACGTCGGCCTCAACCTTGTGTTCCTCGTGCCGGGGTACACCGGGGGCACCGAGACCTACGCCCAGGAGCTCATCCCGGAGCTGGTCGCGGCGGCCCCGCACGTTCGCTTCACCGCGTTCGTCAATCGAGAGGCCGCCGCAGAACGCGGCAGGCCGTGGGGCGACCTCATCCCTGCGGTCACCGTGCCGGTCCGTGCCCGGAACCGGTTCGATTGGGTCCGGGGCGAGCAGCTCCTCCTACCGGCCCTCGCCGAGCGTGCCGGCGTCGACCTGGTTCACAGCCTTGGGAACACGGCGCCGGCCTGGGGACGCTTCCGGCGCGTGGTCACGATCCACGACCTTGCCCACCGACTGGCGCCCGAAGCCCATCTTGGCGTGATGGGCCTAGGGATGCGTGTCCTCGTGCCCCTCGGGGCGCATCGATCTCACCGCATCATCGTCGACGCGGCGAGCACGCGCGATGACCTGGATCGGTTGCTCAGAGTCCCGCCGTCCAAGGTCGATGTGGTGCCGCTGGGCCTCGGCGCTTGGCGTCGAGTCACAGTGCTGCCTGCATCCGAGATACGAGCCAGATTGAACGCCGACGCTCGCCCCATCGTGCTGAGCGTGTCAGCGAAACGGCCACACAAAAATCTGCTCCGGCTCGTGGACGGCCTCGCTCTCATCCCCGCCGACCGGCGGCCCCTGCTCGTCCTCCCCGGCTACCGGACCCCGCACGAGGATGAGCTGCGGCAGCGCGCCGCGGCGCTCGGGGTGGGTGACGACATCCGATTCCTCGGATGGGTTGGCGCTGAGGAGCTCGAGGGCCTGTACGCCGCCGCTGCATGTTTCGTGTTCCCATCCCTGCTCGAGGGGTTCGGGCTGCCGGTCCTCGAGGCGATGGCTCGCGGAGTGCCGGTTGCGTGCTCGGCGGAAGGCGCTCTCGGCGAGGTCGCAGGCGATGCCGCGCTCCGCTTCGATCCCCGGTCCGCGGCCGCAATCGCCTCCGCGGTCGAGCGTCTGCTCGGCGACCGGGCCGAGGTCGACCGGCTGCGGGCGGCCGGGCTGGCGCGGGCGGCGACGTTCAGTTGGGCGGCAACCGCAACCGAAACGCTATCGGTGTATGAGCACACGTGGTCGCGACTGCCCTAGACGGGTGTCCTGGCCCGGCGGCCGGTCACAATGCCCTGTGGGTCGGCGCTCACCGGACTGGGCCGGGGGGGTGGCTCAACCCCTGGTAGCTGTCCGCCACCGCCTCCAGCGAGCTCTGCAGCGAGAGACGCCGGGCATTCGCGGCGAACCAATCTGCTGTCGAGCGACGCAGCCGCGGGCCTGCCTCGTGAATCCTCAGGATCGCTGCCGCCAAATCCTCGGCGGACGCGGAAGCTGCGACGACCCCGTTGACGTCCTCCGCGATCAGCTCGACCGCTGCGTTATCGGGACCTTCGACAACCACGCTGGGGGTCCCCCGAGCCGCAGCCTCGATCACGACCAGACCGTAGCCCTCGCGGCGCGACGGCAGCACCATACACATGGCGCGACCCATGAGCTCATCCACCGTCTCGGTCGCGACGAAGCCTGGGACGTAAACCGATTCTCGAAGACCCAGTTCGGCGACAAGCCGCAACACCTCCGGGCGCTCCGGTCCATCGCCGACGATCGCCGCACGCGCCTCCGGTAGCGTGGTCCGCACCCGCGCGATCGCTGGCACAATTGCAGCGGCACGTTTCTCGGGAATATGTCGCCCGGCGAAGAGCACCATCGGCTCGGTGTTGGACGTGATGCGGACCGCGAGCGGCCCGTCGTACACGCCGGCGAGGACGGTGACCGTCCCTCTCAGACCTTCGTCGCGCAGTCGCGCCGCGTATAGACGTGAGAAGCAGAAGGCCCGTTGCGGAACGAGCGCGCAGAGTCGCTGAACGAACCAGCCGACGTCGCCGCCGAGCCGCCCCAAGTAGTCGCGCCAGTAACTGCGGGTCCAGACCTCAAACCAATCCACCACCAGCCGATATCGGCCCCGCCGACGCAAAATCGCGGCCGCCAACAATGAGAAATATGGGAACGAGCAGGTATGGACCACGTCGTACCGATGACCGTGCCGGATCAGGTGCCAGAACACACCGACGCCGAACACGATCGGAGGCAGCGTCCGTCGCCGCCCGCTTTCGGCGTAAAGTCGCATGCGCGGCCCCACCGCGTGCACATCCACGCCGGCGACTACTGGGACCGTTCCCCGCTCCCATTGACGGAGGGTCAGATATCTGACCTCATGACCTTCGGCCGCCAAGCGCTCCGCGAGATTGCGGTACCAGCGCTCCGCTCCCCCGACGGTGCAAGGAAACAGGCAGTCGTATACGAGGCAAACGCGCATGCGGGAAGTAAGGATTCCAGTTCAGGCGCTAGGATCGCAGCGCTGAAGCGCGACCTTTGCCTTCTAAAGCCGTTATCACCTGTGTCGAGTCGCTGACCGACCTGCGCCGCGCATGAGCACAATCGAGCACGAGAACCTCGCCCGGACGACCCTGGATCGCGACGCCGCGGTGCTCGTGTCGGTGGTGATCCCGTGTCTCAACGAGGCCGGCACGATCGCCGAATGCGTCCGCATCGCCCGGCACGTGTTGGACTCGGGCAACATCGTTGGCGAGATCATCGTCGTCGACAACGGATCGGACGATGGGAGCGACCATCTGGCGGCCGCCGCGGGCGCGTTCGTCGTGCGTGAACCCGAGCGCGGGTACGGGAGCGCGTATCTGGCCGGGTTCGCCGTTGCTCGCGGCACGTACATCGTGATGGCCGACGCCGACCTCACCTATGACTTCAACGAGATCCCCCACTTCCTGAGCGAGCTCGAGGACGGCGCCGACATGGTGATCGGCAACCGGATGCACAACATCCATCCGGGTGCGATGCCGTGGCATCACCGGTACATAGGCAACCCCGTGCTCTCCGGGGTGCTGAACATCCTTTTCCGCTCCGGCGTCGACGACGTGCACTGCGGCATGCGCGCCCTGCGCCGCGATCTGCTGCCACGCCTCGATCTGCGAACCACCGGCATGGAGTTCGCCTCCGAGATGGTGATCCGTGCCTCAAAAGAGCACCTGAAGGTCCGCCAATTCGCGATCGAGTACCACCCGCGAGCCGGCGAATCGAAGCTCTCGAGCTTCCGCGACGGGTGGCGGCACCTGCGCTTCCTGCTCGTCCACTCGCCCAATTACCTGTTCATCCTGCCGGGGGCGATCATGGCGGGGCTCGGCTTCACCGTCGAGCTGATCGTGGTCACCCAGCTGGCGGTGTTCGGCCGCGAATGGGACATCCATGCGCTGATCGGCGGCGCGCTGCTCGCGATCGTCGGCACCCAGGTCGTCGCGCTGGGGATCTGCGCCCACGCCTACGGCACGTACTTCATGGGCGAGCAGGACCGCTGGTTCGACCGGATGCGGAGGCGCTTCAAGCTCGAGCACGGCCTGCTGGTCGGCGGCAGCGTGGCCTTTGCCGGCCTGGCCTTCGGGGCCTACATCGTGATCGAGTGGATCAACCACGGGTTCGGAGCCCTCGCTTACGAGCGGCTCGCGGTGCTGGCGGCGACGCTCATCATCGTCGGTATCCAGGTCTTCTTCTCCTCGTTCCTGCTCTCGATCCTCGGGCTGCGCCGGCGGCGCTAGCAATGGCGCCGGAGGGCCTGGCAACTGCCTCGAGGCCAGCGGACCCCGAAGCCGAGCCATCGCGGCTGAAGGTCGCGTTCGTCGGCCAGAGCGTCTACTTCCGGCAGTGCTCGCTCACGAGCGCCGCGGGCGGACTCGAGCCGACGTTCTTCGACTACCGGGCCACCGCCCCGCACGGGCCGCTCCTCGGAGAGTTGGAGGGGCTCGATCCCGACGTGGTCGTCGTCTTCCGCCCCGAGGTGATCCCGCATGGCCTGTTCGACGCGCTCCGCGCGGTGACGATCGGATACCTCACTGAGCCCTTGCCGCGCAGGAAGTTCTTGCATCACACCGACCTGCGGGCGCGCATGTGGTGGTTGAGACAGGTCGATCCCGGCAACTTCGACCGGATCGTGTCGTTCGACCCGTTGATCGAGCAGACCGCCGGCAGCGTGATCTCGGTCTGGCGATCGCTGCCGATTCCGGTCGACGACAGCCTGTTCGCCGACGTGCATGAGCGCGGTCGGCCACCGCGTCTCCTGTTCCTGGGACGGCCGACTGAGCACCGCGAAAAGATCCTGGCTCCCATCAGACGGAGCCACTCCATCGTGCACATCGGGCATGGCCTCGGCGGCCCGGCGCTCGAGCATGCCCTGCAGCGCGCCGACGTCCAACTCAACCTGCACAACAACCCGTATCCGACGTTCGAGAACCGGGTGTGCATCGCGTTGGCCGCCGGGCATCTGGTCGTCTCCGAACCACTGAGCCCGCGCCACGGCCTCATTCCGGGCAACGACCACCTCGAGGCTGACGGGGCGGCCGGGATCAAGGCTCTCGTGGACGAGCTTGCTCGCGACCCCGGCGCCTATCTCGACGTCCAGCGGGCGGGACGCGAGCAGGCTGAGCGATTTCGGGCGTCGGCCGTGTATCCGCAGCTCATCCGGGACGCGCTGTCGGATGTCGGCGAGCACGGAAGCCCCCGCCGGCGCGCCGCCTAGCTCCGCGCCGCCGTGTCAGGCGGCCGCGCCGTCGGACCCGAACGCGGCGACGTCCGCGAGCAGATCGTGCGTGATCCGACTGAACACCCGGGAGGCCCGGAACTGCTCCGCCTTGAGGCGACCGCGCACCCGAATCCGGTGATGCATGTCCGGGAACCGCCTCAAGCGCAGAAGCGCCCATGCCAGCTCCTCACGCGAGTAGAACTGCACGTAGTCGATATTGCGCTCGAGCCCGTGCGCCGGCACGAGCCGTTCGGTGAGCAACAGATGCCCGGCGGCCAGATGCATGCCCACCTGGTGGCCGAAGCCGCCGCCGCGCCGAGGTGCGACGTAGACGCCGACGTCGCATTCGCGCAGAAGCTCGATAAGGGACGGGCCGGTCACGCCGTGCATCACCTGAAGCAGATCGTGTTCGTGCTTGGCGAACGACAACATCGCCTCGCGATATCTCGTGTAGCGACCGACGGTCATCGCGCGCGGCCCATCTTCCAGGCGACGCACCTCGCCGAACAGGGCATCGCTGACCGGAGGTGGTATCGCCCGCCACACCCGCGTGCCGCCGAAACGCTCGCCGGTCAGCGCGGGCCGGAACGACACGACCCGATCCAGGTGATCGATCGCCTGTGTCGAGCGCCTCGCGGGCCGGCCGCCGATCAGGACGCCAAGCGTCACTCCCGGGAGCGCACGAAGCATCTCCGCCGGCAGGTCGAGCGGATCGAACACGACGGTCACGTGCGGCTCGCATTCCTGCACCGCGGCCAGCGCCCGGGTTTCGTCCAAGCGCGCACCGAATTCCACGCGCGTGGAGCTCAGGCTCTCGGTGACCGCGGGAGGACAGCATCCGTCGAGCCATACCCGCGAGCCTAGAAACGCGATGCGGTGGGGCTGTCCGCCGGGCCGCGCTCGGACCGTCGAGACGCTTGGCACGGCTTCGGCGCTCATCGGCATCGGTACGATAGCGGCACCTCCGGCCACGGCCGGGCCAACCGAACCCGTACATGAAGATCGCCTTCCTGGTCAACGATCTGCAGCTTTCGGGCGGGGTCGGAGTCGTCATCCAGCACGCTCGCCGGCTGAGCCTGATGGACGACTGGGACGTGACGCTTGTGCTCGTGCGCGAGGACGAGGGGCCCAGCTGGCGTGGTTACCAGCACCTCCCCGACCTGCATGTCCGCTCTCGCCGCGAGGCGATGGCAGACCACTTCGACGTCGCCGTGGCGACCTGGTGGGAAACGACGCTCACGCTGTTCGACATGTCCGCGGACCGCTACGCGTACTTCGTGCAAAGCCTCGAGGACAGGTTCTACCGCTATGACGAGGCCGGGCGGCTGGGCGCCACCGCGACGATCGACCTCCCCGTGGTGTTCATCACCGAGGCGCATTGGATCGCTGAGACGCTGGCCGAGCTGCGCCCGGACGCGACATGCCATCTGGTCCCCAACGGCGTCGACAAGGAGATCTTCGCCCCGCCTGCCGAGGCCGCCCGTGCGACGCCCCACCGTCCCATGCGGATTCTGATCGAGGGATCTCCGCGGGTCTGGTTCAAGCACGTCCGCGACGCGGTCCGCGCGACCGAGTACATGCGCGAGCCTCGTCACGTCACGGTCGTGTGCGGCGACCGCGACGCACTCGGGGAAGTCACCGCGGACATGGTCGTTGGCCCGCTCGACCCCCGCCAGATGGCGGACGTGTATCGGAGCACCGATGTCGTGCTCAAGCTGTCGAGCGTCGAAGGCATGTTCGGACCGCCGCTCGAGGGCTTTCACTGCGGCGCAACCTGCGTGGTGACCCCGGTGACCGGTCACGAGGAATACGTGGAGCACGGCCACAACGGACTATTGACCGACTGGGACGACCTACGCGGGACGGCCCGACAGCTGGACCTCCTTGCGCGCGACCGCGAGCTGCTCCGGTTCCTACGAGAGAACGCGCTCCGGACGGCGCGCGCCTGGCCCGATTGGGAGCAGTCGAGCCGAGTCATGGCCACTGCTCTGCTGGCAGTCCGCGACGGACCGGAGCCGAATGTGTCCGCAGCCAGTAGCGGCCTGCTGACTGACCTTCGCAGCGGGATCGAGATCCAGGAGGTACTCCTGAGCCAGCGCAGGGACTGGCACCGCCGCGCGCGAAGGTTCGAGCGCCCGATCGAGCGCGTCGGCGGAGACCGGGTCTTTCGCCGGGCGCTGATGCTGCGCAGCCGAGCCGCTCGCCTGGCGACCGGGTCGGCGCGGCGATTCACTCGGCGGCCCCGTTCGTGACCGCGCCGGGACGGCGGCGTTTATCCGCCGCGGCCCTGCGACCGCGTCGGCGGCGGGCTCCGCCGCCGACGGTTCCGGCCACGGTCCTCGAACTCGCCCGTTCCGGACCGGCTCCGCCGTCACGCGAGCCGGTCGATCGGCTGGAGCAGCTGAGCATTGCCACCGTGATCCCACCATTCCGGCGCGGGAGTGGCGGGCATTCGACGATCGTCCGCCTCATGCATGAGCTCACCCGCCTCGGGCACTCGGTTTCGCTGTGGCTCGACGACTTCGAGGCTCGCCCCAGCGGCGTGTCGCCCGCGGTGATCCAGCGGAATTTCGCCGAGCTCTTCGATGCCGCTGAGCTGACGCTCCACGTCGGGTTCGACGGCTGGACCGGCGCCGACGTCGTGCTCGCGACCGGCTGGCAGACCGTTCCACGCGCACTGCTCCTGCCTGGTGCGAAAGCCAGGGCCTACCTGGTGCAGGACCACGAGCCCGACTTCTACGGCCCCTCAGCCGAGGCGCTGTTCGCGGAGGAGACCTATGGCCAGGGTCTGCACTGCATCGCGGCCAGCCCCTGGCTCGCCGGGCTCCTGCGTGACCGCTACGGCGCGGAAACGTCGCATTTCGATCTCGGCGTGAACCACACGATCTATCGCCCGAGCGACGCCCGCCGCCGCGGGGACCTGCTCGTGTTCTATGCCCGGGCGGCTACGCCGCGCCGCGCCGTCCCGCTGGGACTGCTCGCGCTCGAGGAACTCGCGCGCCGCCGGCCAGAGCTTGAGATCGCGCTGTTCGGCGACGAGTGGCCGCTCCCTGCGGCGTTTGCACATACGAGCCTCGGCGTCGTCGACTCCGGCACGCTCGCCGAGCTGTACTCCCACGCGACCGTGGGGATGGTGTTCTCGCTCACCAACCCGTCGCTGATCTGCCTCGACATGATGGCCGCGGGTCTGCCCTGTGTTGAGCTCGCGAGCGAGGCGGTGCTGGCCACGTTCGGCGCCGGCGGACCGCTGCAGCTCGCCGAGCCCGACCCGCTCTCTGTGTGCTCGACGCTCGAGCGCTTGCTAGACGACGGGGCGCTCCGCGATCGCGTCGCGCAGGCGGGGATCGCCCTGATGGAGGGTCGGACGTGGAGCCGGGCCGCCGAGCAGGTGCAGGACGGTCTGCGGATCGCCTGTACGCATCAGGCGGCCGGGCGAGCCACGATATAGACGATCGTGCCGTCGACGGGGTCGCTCGCCCACACTCCGGTCCCAGACGGAGCGAGCGCCGCGATCGAGCGACCAATGCGAACCGCCGGGCCGATCGGCGCGCCGGTGTTGGGATCGATCAAGGCGACCCTGCCGGAATCCTCCGCGACCCAAACACCGCATCGGCCGGCGGCGGTCGACGACGGGCGCAGGCCGTCGGGCGCCGAGAGTTCCCTGGCGCTTACCGTACCCCGGTCCAGGCGGATGAGATCGCCTCGACCAGGCTCGCCGAGCCAGAGCGCCCCGTCGGACCCGCTAAGGCCGGCGAGCGATCGCCCCGGAAGGCTGATGCCGGACTGGACGATCCGGCCGAGGCTGACGTTCACCGGGGACAGCCCGCCCGTCCCGCCGAGCACCCACATATCGCTACCCAACAGCACCATCTCGCTTGGGGCCTGCACCGGCGAGTAGACCGGGCTGCCGAGCACCCCCGGAGTCGGTCCGACCGGGTACACGGCCGCGTCGTCGAGGCTCAAGGCCCACATCTCCGTCGGTCCCGCGACGACGCTCACCGGGGTTTGCATCGGGGTCGCGAGGCCGCGTTTTAGCGTGGTCGGGTCCAGCGCGGCGACGCGATCGCCGTCGCGGAGCGCGACCCACACCTGTCCGAAGCCCGCCGCCAGGCTCACCGGCGCCCCTCCGAGATCGACGACGCTCCGGGCGCCGGCCGCGATCCGAGTGACCGTGCCGGCCTGTGCGCGCGCTACCCACACGGCGCCGCCGTCGACGAGCAGGGCGCCGGCGCCCTTCCCCACGCGCACCGGCGCCTGCGCGCGGAGGTTCATCAGCTGCGCACACCCCGGAGCCGGGGTTCGGCTGGCCGCCTCGGTGCTCCGGAGCGGGGTCGGTCTGCGCTGTGATGTGGCGCTGCCGCAGGCGGCGAGCAACACCGCGGCGACGATCGCCGCGAGGCCCCGAACGGCAATGGGGCGGTGAGCGCTCACGCCGGCGCCACCGTCACCCGAACCAGTTGGGGCGTGAGCACCGGTGGCGCCTGCGCCGCAGGCTGAACGGGGGTCAGCTTCAGTGCAGGCGCGCTCCCCGCCGAGCCGCACACCCGCGTGTCGACGGTCTGGGTCCTCCCCGGCTCGATGCTCATCAGCCGGTCCACGCCGCCGGCGCTCACCGTCACCGCTTGTGCGGAGGACACGATCGCGCTGAGCGACAACGTGATTCCGACCGTCGCGCAGCGACCGATCGCCCCACGTAGCGCATACAGGCGAACGGTGGCGGGCCGGTACAGGCCGAGCCACCCGTCCGGCGAGAACCCGGAGACCGCCCAGGCAGCGTGCATCGGCATCGCCACTCGCAACAACTCGAGCTTGCGGTTCGGAGAGCGAGCGAGCACGACCCCCGCAGGCACCGCCGGGAAGCCGCGGGCCGGCAAGGCCACGTACCGCGCGGGGGCCGCCCCGCTCGCGGTCGTGATCGCGCCGGTGCGCGAGTCGAGGCGCAGCTCGGTCGTGGTCAGAAACGGATCGCCGAAGCCGTCGATGGTGTAGGCGCCGACTACGGACCGGTTCCAAAGGGTCTCTCCCTCCCACAGCACCCGGGCCGTATCGAGCCCGCCGAGGTTGTCCACCCACTGCTCCACGGAGGCGCCGGCCGGCACCGCGCGGTCGACCCAATCGACGTCGCGGAGGCTGCCGCTGCCCAGGCCGGCCCCGCTCGAGTTGCCGTGCACCACCGTCCACAGGGCGTGCGTGGTCTCCGCCGAGCACACCACGACCAGCACGACGCCGGTCACGGCGAGCACGCGCGCGGGGTTCAAGCGCCAGACGAGCAGGGTCAGCACCACGCCGATCCCCAGCACAATCGCGCCCGTCAGCAGCAGGCTTCCCGAGCCCCCCGCACCCTTCGATCCGTGGCTCGCTCCGAGCGCCGAGCCGAGCAGGTCGTAGAAGCTCGTCATGCCCGGCGACACCTGGTACCAGAACGCGCTGAGCGCGGACTCGTAATGGGTGGTCGCCACCAAGAGCGCGAGCACGACCGTGCCCGACAGCGCCGCGATCCACGGCCGGCGGGTCGCCAGCAACGCCGCGAACATCCCCACGATGAACAGCGGCGCGATGTAGAAGATGTAGCGCTCCTGGAGCGTGGACCCGTTGAAGCGCACGCTGATCTCAGCCACCTGGATGGTGATCGCGCACACGGTGACGATCGCCATCGACGCGAACGCGTGCGCTCGACGCGACACCGGCGTCGGCAGCGTCACGAACGCGAACCCGAAGGCCAGCGCCACCGGAATCACCGCCAGCCCGAGCGCGGTGAACGTGAGGTAGCTCCGCGCCAGGTCGAACGTCGCGCTATTGATCGTCGCGCCGGTGAGCGCGTCGCCGTAGAAGCCCGCGGCGCTGGCGAGCTTGCCGCTGACCAGGAGAGGCACGCCGATCAGCACTCCGGCCGCGCCGGCGGCACTCAGGACCGCATGCCGGCGCACGATTCGGCTCACCCCTTCGCCAAGCCCCTCGCGGCGCCGGCCCCGCACGGTGATTGGGTAGCCCAGTTCGTGAACGAGCATCGCGATCACGAACGCCGGCGCGAGCAGGATCAACTGCAGCCGCCCGTAGGCGGCGATCACGATCGCCGCGAGCGCGATCACGTCCCGCCGGGGGCTCGGCTCATCCAGCGAACGCTGCATCGCGAGCAGCGCCCAGACGCACGCTGGAAATGCCGCGACCTCGGTCAACTCGCCGGTCGACAGCGTCAGCCACGGCGCGACCGCCACCAGCGCGGCCGCGAGGTACGCCGCCCAGCGAACCCGGACGACCTCTTCCGCAAGCAGATACGTGGGAATCGCCGCGCTCGCCATCAGCAGCGCGTTCCACGCGTGTGTCAACTGGAACGCGGTGACGTTGCCGAACGTTCCCCACAGCGGTGCGATCAGCAGCGGGTACAACTGGTTGAGCTTCTGGGCACCCCCATGCGAGAGCGTGATCGGCGTCAGCGAATGGGCGATACCGATCGCCAGGTGCGTGTAGCCGAGCTCGTCGGGCTCGAACGACACGATCTGCAGCGAGAACGTCGCGGCGAGCGCCGCGCTGACCAGGACGATCGCCCCGACCACCCACCGCGGCTTTGCGTACACCGACCTGACCCACCCGGCGAGACGACCGCCGGCGCGGAACGACAGGCGCCTTGCGGCGACCGGGCGCGTCACGGAAAGCGCGATCAGGCGAGCCACGAACGGATCAGAGATTCTCGGCTACGTACGGCGCGGTCCGGTTGAACACGACGAAGCCGAGCGCGAACACCGCGAACACAATCGCAACCACCACCAGCACGCCACCGGCCCCGAGGATCTCGGAGGCCCCAGGCGCGGCGTGATTGATCACCGCGTGGCGGAACTGCTGGAAGATCGTCGCCAGCGGATTGAGCATGTACACCTTGACCAGCGTCGGACTCAGCTTCTGCTGCACGAGTGTCAGCGGCACGATTACCGGCGAGCAGTAGAACAGGATCTGGGAGAGAACCTCCCAGATCGGAGCCGCGTCTCGGAAATAGACGTACAGCGACGACAGGAGCAGCGACAGTCCGGTGGCGAATATGACCAGCAGTGCGACGATCAGCGGAATCTCGAGCCACGTGAGCATCGGCCGCACTCCGGAGGCGAGCGCGAACACCAGAACGACGATTAGGTTGAGACCCAGGTTGAACAGCGCACCGAGCACGATCGCCAGCGGTATGACGATGCGCGGGAAATGAATCTTCCGGACGAGTGCCTCGCGGTTGAGCACGCTCGTCACCGAGCCTCCCGTCGCCTCGCTGAAGAATGTGAACAGCACGATCGACGCGAGCAGCTGCATCCCGTAGAAGTGGTTGGGTTGACCGGGCTTCGCGTCCGCCCCGGAGCCGACGTGTCCGATCACGGTGAAGAACACATACAGGACGCCGAACAGCAGCAGCGGCCGCATCAGCTGCCAGAAGTAGCCGAGCACGGAGCCGAAGAAGCGGAGCTTCCATTCGGTACGCGCGATGTTGAAAGTCAGATGCCAGAAGCGGCGCCAATCACGCGTCAGCGCCTCGGGGCCTCTGATCGGTCGCCCGAGCGATTCGTAGACGGGGTCGGCGATGCTCACGGCTCGACCTCGTGTGCCACCGCGGAGTCGGCCCGTTCGATCGTGACCTCGGTTGGAACGTCGACGATACCGCCCATCGGGGCGGTGGCGGTGACCGGGAACGTGAACCCCCGTTCGAATCGGTCACTGACGTTCAGCACGACCGAGCCACGATGGCCGAGGACGATAACCGGGCTGTAGCGCCCCGGAGCCAGGACGTTCTGGAAGGTGAAGGAGAAGATCACACGTTCACCCGAGGCAAAGCGACCGCTGTGCGGGTACTGGAGCCACGTCGCGGCGATCATTACCGCCTTCTGATCCTCGTTGTGAATGTGCACTCCCGCCTCGGGATCCTCGACGTCGATGTGGAATTGCACGAGCGCGCGCAACGTGATCCGGGCACCTTGGGGCGCGGCTGACAGGCGCCTGCCCTCCTCGTCCTCGAGCCATACCTCCAGCACTCGTGCATCGCCGTCCCCTTGCAAGCTGTCGACGCCCTCCGACAGTTCGGGCTGACGGCTGAAGTTGAGCTCGAGATATCGATCGGCGACCTCGGCCGTGTCCCCGATGTGCACCATCGAACCGCGCTCGAGCAGCAGAGCGCGGTGACAGAAGCGCTGCATCGCGGCCATGTCGTGGGTCACGAACACGATCGTCTTCCCCTCGGCACGCATCCGGTGGAACACGTCGAAGCACTTCTGCTGAAACGCGGCGTCGCCGACCGCGAGCACCTCGTCGATCAGCAGGATGTCGGCATCGACCTGGATCGCCACCGAGAACGCGAGCCGGACCTGCATGCCCGAGGAGTAGTTCTTGAGCTTCAGCTCACGGAACTCGTCGAGATCGGCGAACTCGATCACGCTGTCGTAGCGCTTACGCGCCTCCTTCGGCGACAGCCCCATCATGATCCCGTTCAGTACCACGTTGTCGCGCGCCGCCAATTCCATGTTGAAGCCGACGCCGAGCTCGATTAGCGTCGACAGCCGGCCGCGGCACCAGATGTCCCCGTCGCACCGGTAGATGCCCGCGATGCATTTGAGCAGCGTGCTCTTCCCGCTGCCGTTGCGCCCGGCGATCCCGAAGAACTCGCCCGGCGCGACCGCGAACGAGACATCGTTCAGCGCCCGGAAAGTCTGGTAACGGTTCCGGCGGCGTGGGTGCAGCGCGCGCTCCTTGAGCGTGTGAACCTGGTGCTCCGGAAGCCGGAAAGTCTTGTTGACGCTGCGCGCGGCGACCGCGGGCAAGCGTCCCTCCGGGGACGGTGGCATTGGCCAGAGGGTACCCAGCGCCGTCCCGGCACACGGCGGCACGGGGACCGCGACTACAGCTGGGCCAGGATCCGCGCCAGCCCGTCGCGCAGCTCGACCTCCGCCTCCCAGCCCAGCTCTCGCCGAGCCCGGGTCACGTCGAGGCAGCTGCGCCGCACCTCGCCAGGCCGATCCGGGGCAAAACGCGGCGCGGGCATTGCCCCGTCCGACACGTCGTTCAGCGCCTCGATCAGGTCGAGTACGGCGGTCTCCCGCCCGTGGCCGACGTTGACCGGGCTGGTCAGCGTGGAGTCGGCGGCGAGGAGGTTCGCCCGGACGACATCGGACACGTCGACCCAATCCCGCGTCTGGCGCCCGTCTCCGAACACTGTCGGCGTCCGCTTGTCGACCAGGCAGCCGCAGAAGATCGCCACCACACCAGCCTCGCCGTGCACGTCCTGGCGCGGGCCGTAGACGTTGCCGTACCGGAGCGAGATCGTCGACAGCCCGTGGAGCCTCGCGTACAGGTCGCAGTACCCCTCGGCCGCGAGCTTGCCCTGGCCGTAGGGCGCGAGTGGTCTGATCGGGTGGTCCTCGGGCGTCGGCAGGACGTCGGCGTCGCCGTAGAGCCCTCCTCCGGTGGAGCTGTTCACGACCCGTCGCGTGCCGGCCATTCGCGCCGCCTCGAGCACCGCGATCGTGCCGAGCACGTTCACGTTTGCATCGGCCGCGGGGTCGGTCACCGAAACCCGCACATCGATCTGCGCGCCCAGATGGAACGCGACGTCCGGTTGCGCCGCCGCGAAGATGTCCGCGATCGCACCAGCGTCGAAGACGTCGGCGACCATCAGTTCCGCGCCGCGCTCGACCGCGCCGTCCAGGTTCGCGCGCTTACCCGACGACAGGTTGTCGATCACGGTCACACGATCGCCCCGCTCCACCAGCGCGTCGACCAAGTTCGACCCGATGAATCCGGCTCCGCCCGTGACCACGCAGTTCATGAGCACCGCGCCAGCTTAATCGAGGCGCTCTGCGGGCCGTCGTCCGGCAGGCACCGCGGCGCCCGCGGCGCCAACGACATTCGCCACGGCGGCGCCGGCGATCGCCGCCGCGCCCACGCAGGCCACGACCAGCCAGAACGTCCACCCGAGCGGCGGGCTCCACAGCTCGCCTCCTGACAGCACGCCCAGCGGAACGTAGTGGTGGGCGTTCACCCACCAGGCGCCGAGCTGGAACAGCCCGAACGCGGCGAGGAACGCGGGCCACAGGCGCGCGACGACGCGGCCCCTGCGCAAGCGTACGGCGCCGGCGTCGATCACATCGCCGGCGACCATCGGGGAGATGGCGAGGATTGGGAGGATGTAGCGGCCCTGGACGCCGTAACCGCTGAAGCGGTAGGAGAACGCGAAGAACACGACCGGGAACGCAAGTCCGATCAACGCGGTGAGCACCAGCACGACGCGTTCTCGGAGGCTGCCGAGCCACAGGCCGCCGGCGAACAACAGGACTACCGCCACCCACCAACCCGTGATCATCGCTGAGGGCAGCGGCACGGTCAGCGCTCCGAAGTTGCCGACCGCTCCCTGCAACGACGGCTTGAGCTGATTGAGCGAGTCGTTCAGGTAGGTGAGCGGCGAGGCGAGGCTCACCGTGGAGTGAAGGACGCCGGCGGCGCCGCCGTAGCCGACAAACAGCGCGACCGCCGCGGTCATGATCGCTGCGGCGCCCAGCACCCGCGAACCGCGGGCGGAGTACAGCGCGCGGAGACCGCGGGTCCCCATCAGGCCCGCCCACGCGGCGATGTCGACCGCCGCGAAGAGCGGCCCCAGCTGCCAAGCCAGAACGGTCACGACCCCGCTCGCGATCAGGCTGATCCACCCCCAGCCGGGGAAGCCCGTCGGGTCACGTCGCAGTCTCAGCAAGGCCGCGACGAACGCGAGGTTCGCGGCGATCTCGAGTCCGTTTGGATTCATCATCGAGCCGATGAACAGGACCATCGGGGTCATCGCCGCCAGCAGCCCGACCAGCCGCCAGCCGGCCTTCGGGCCTGTCAGGAGCACCGCCAGGCCGAGGAAGATCAGCATCTGCACGAGGGATCCCACCCGCGAGAGCAGCAACGCCGTCTGCCACGCGTTCGATGCCGCGATGCCGACCGCCGGAAGTAGGTAGGCGAGCGGGTAATAGTCGCCCGTGTAGCTGACCTCGGTGCAGCTGCCCGTCGTGTCGGAAAGGTTGGTGGTGCACGGCTCGCCGGGTGGCGAGAGCGACGCCGGAACCACTACGCCGCGCCGATCCTTGTCGTTCCAGAGCTGTTGAGCCGCCAGCACTGCTCCCTCGCGCAGTTCGGCAAGGTTCGACGGGTTGAGCGGCTCACGCGGACCGAGCAGAGTTCCCTCGCTGATCCCGAGCGCCCGGAGGTACTGGACCGGCTCGTCGGGCGCCCACCCGGGCGGCGTTGAGAACACCCACGCCGTGCCGAGCAGCGCCAGACCGATCAGCAGTAGGACCAGACCCCGCGGACGCACGGGCCTACGATAAGAGACATAAGAGACCGGTCCGACCGTCACCCGAAAGGGTGGCGGGCCCGTACCGCGAAGGCGGTACGGGCCCGACCGAAGGACGACCCTGGTAGGGCTGGGGGCCGTCCGAAGACCCGCGAGAAAGGGGGCGATGCTCGCGGGCCCGTGTGACCTCCGTGTCGATGCCTAGCATAGCGCTGCAAGAACGGACGACGTCAAGCATCCTGGACATAAGTTGGACGTATGGCTAAGGCCGGGTAGGCCCGTCGTACGACCCGGCGCATTCAAACCGCTCCAGGCGAAAATACGGCTCTCCTCTCGGTTTGGGGGTGACTTATCGGTGAGGGAGGGCGATCGTGATGCCGGCGCAGCAGAGGTAGATCATGGCGATCAGCGCGTCGGCGGAGTGGAATCCGTATGCGCGGTGTGAGAGCAGCCTCACCTTGCTGTTCAGTGCTTCCAGGCGCGCGTTGCTGATTCCGATCTTGATCGCGGCGAGCACGCCTGACTTGTGTTTTCGGATCGTGCGGGCGAGTTTGATGAACGGTTTGAGCCGTGAGCGGGACGCCCACGCCAGCCACGCGTCGAGCCGCTCGACGGCCTCCGGGTAGGGCAGCCGGTAGATGTAGCGCAGCTCGCCGTAGAGCAGGAACGCGCGATACATGCGGCGGTTGGTGAGCACGACCTCGGCGAGCTTGAGCAGCTGCGTCGGGCTCTGGTTTGAGGGGTCCTTGAGCAGGCTGTAGCGGGTGCCTTTGATCCATTTGCCCTCGCCGGTGCTCGAGCGGCCGTGCTGGTTGTACTCGGCGCGGCGGACCTGGTCGGCGGCCTTGCCGCCGAGCTGGCAGACGTGGAACGGGTCAAAGCACACCTGGGCGTCGGGGACGGCGTGAGTGATCGCCTTTTCGTAGCCGGCGGACATGTCGATCGAGACCGCCCGGATCGACGCCTTCTGCTCGGGCGTGAGCCCGTCGAAGAACGCTTGCAGGCTGGCGGCGTTGCGGCCTTCGGTCGCCCACACGATCCCGCCGGTCTCGTGGTTGGCCACGCACGTGAGGAACTTGTGATCGGCGCCATAGTTGACCTCATCCACGCCGATCAGCGCCAGGCCGTCCAACCGGCCAGCGGGGAGCTTCTCGGCAACGACCCGCGCGAGGATGTTCCCGACCGTCTCCCAGCCGATTCGCATCAGCTTGGTGAGCTGCGTCTGGTTCATCTGCTGCGCCAGCCACGCGGTGAGGTCGTCGAAGTCGCGCGTGTACCTGGCGCCGCCTCGCGCCCACTCGACCATCTCGGGCAGATCACCGCAGCCCGGGCAGTACAGCCGCCTGAGCCGACACTCCACCCAGCAGCGGCCGCCGCCGACATCCAGATGCCGCCAGCGCTTGACGCGCTGATCCTTAATCGGCAGACCGCCGGCGCCGCACCCCGAACACAGCGGCCGTTTGCGGCGCAGCGCCACCGTCACGATCATCCCCTCGGCCCCGAACGCCACATCCCTGACCCACGCGCCCGACAGCCCGAGCATCCGGTTATATGCCGTGGTGACCCGCACGTCGTCCTCCTCGTAGTCGCTGACCTTCAGACAGCCAGCAGACTGCCGCAGAAGGACGGCGGCGGGTCGCCCGGGCACGTGCGCAACTTGCAAAACCCCTCCTCCGAGAAGCCCGCCGGATCGAGGTAGCGGAGCCGCGCGCCGCGCGTCAAGCGGCACCCACAGTCAGCGACCGGGCTTCGCGAACCCCCGCGTTTGCGGCAGGTTCGGCCGCTTGACCCGGGCTTCGGCCCCGCTATCTGGCAACCAGCGCCGGCACAGCCGGCACTGCGCTCACGGCAGCACCGGGAACCGATCAAACCCCCCGATTCACCCCCAAATGACGAGGAGTCCCGAAAATACGCAACCTGCGCAGGCGAATCTCGTTGTCGTTCTCATAACGCCGACCGTTTCCCTGTCGAACTGAGCGGCTCAGCCCAGAACCGATGCGTCCCGACACCCCCGTGCAACCCCTGCCGAGTTCGATCCCGGTCACCGCGACCGTGGAGGTCCTCGGCGTCCCGCTGGCCCTGACCGACTACGGGCGGATGCTCGAGTGGCTGGACGCGATGGCTGCCGCACGCGAGCAGGGCTATGTCTGTGTGTGCAATGTACACACGGTGATGGCGTCGCACGAGGACCCCGAACTGCGCTCGGCGCTGATGGGCTCATCGCTCAACGTGCCTGACGGCCAGCCGCTCGTGTGGGCGCTCGGCGCGCTCGGCCACTCGCTTCCCGACCGGGTGTACGGCCCCGAGTTGATGGCGCGCGCGTGCGCCGCGGCCGCGTCGAACGGCCAGCGTTTTTACCTCTATGGGGGCCGCAACCAGGGAGCGCTCGTGCAGCTCTCGCTGAACCTCCGCCGGCGTTACCCCGGGATCCGGATCGTCGGCGGGTACTCACCCCCGCACCGGCCCCTGAACGCCGAGGAGCAGGCCGCGATCGTCGCCGAGATCAACGACGCCGATCCCGACGTCGTGTGGGTCGGCATCGGCGTCCCCAAGCAGGAGAAGTGGATGGCGACACTTCGCCCGCTGCTCGACGCGCCCGTGCTGATCGGCGTCGGCGCCGCCTTCGACTTCCATGCCGGACTGGTGCCGCAGGCACCCCCGTGGATACAGCGCGCGGGGCTCGAGTGGGCCTACCGGCTCGCCCAAGAGCCGCGGCGCCTGTGGCGGCGCTACCTGCGCTACAACCCCCGCTTCGTGGGCGCGTTCGCCCGCCAGCTGGCCGCGCACCGCAACGCCGGCCGCAAGTCCTCGTAGTGCCTGCCACTAGGCGACGCGAGATGGCACAGGTTCCCGAGCCCGACGACTTCCTCTCGGGCAACGCCGCACCCGACGACTTCGTCTCGGGGGACGCGGGGATGGTGACCGGGATCCGCGCGACGAGCCGGGCGCTCGTCGCCGACGCGCTCGCGGATACCGTGGCCGTCGCCGCGGGCCTGCGCCGGCGGCTCCGCCGGGCGGCGAGCTCGGCGCCACCCCGCCGCGTGCTCGCGCTTGGGATCGAGCGTCCGGATCAGCCGAACCTGCTCGATCGCGCCCGCCGCGAGCTTCTCAGCTCCCACCACCAGGTCCGCTTCGCCGGCGCCGTGGCCGCCGACCGCGGGAAGTTCGAGAATCTCAACGCGCTGCTCGCCGATAATCCGCCGTCCGACTGCGACTGGCTGGTCGTGGTCGACGACGACGTCACGCTCCCGCAGGGGTTCCTCGACGAGTTCATCTTCCTGACCGAACGCTTCTCGCTGCGCCTGGCTCAGCCGGCGCACCGCAGCCGCTCGCACGCGGCCTGGGACGTGACGCGGCGGCGCCCCGGCTCGGTCGTCCGCGAGACGGCGTTCGTCGAGATCGGACCGGTGCTCGCCTTGCATCGGGCGACGTTCGATCTGCTCCTGCCGTTCCCCGAGCTCCGGGCCGGCTGGGGGCTCGATCTGCACTGGTCGGCGGTGGCCCGCGAGCAGGGCTGGAAGCAAGGCGTGGTCGACGCGACCCCGATCACCCACGGCACGCGCGAGATCGCAAGCACCTACGACCGCTCGGACGCGCTCGCCGAGGCGAGGCAATTCCTGTCCGGCCGGCCGTACACGAGCGCGCGCGAAGCGCAGCGCACGCTCGTCACCCACCGGACGTGGACGTGACGCCGTGGTCCGCATCGGTGCGATGCCCAGGGGAGAGCGCCTGCGTGAGCCGCCCGGCGGCATGGGCGCCCATCACCGCTCCCTGCGGGCAGGCGTAGCGGACGATGTGCCACCCGCACCCGACGAGCACGCGCATCTCGCGCGCGAGGCCCGGGGCCGTGCCGCGGCGCTGGTCGCTCACCCGCGCAGCCCGGCCGCGATGGTAAGCCGCCCTCGCCAGCGCCGGCAGGCGCGCGTCGGCGCCGGCGCGGCGATGATCGAGGCCCGCGGCGGCGAGGTAGACGATCTTGCCGCCGGCTCGCTGAAGCGCCCGCAGCCAATCCTCCTCGTCGCCATGCCCGGCCACGGCCTCGTCGAACGGGCCGAGGCGCTCGAACGCGCTGCGCCTGATCGCCAGGTTCGCTCCCCACACCATGTCGGCCACCGAGTCCTCGGGACCCAGGTCGAGCGCAGTGATCGGCGGTTCCTCGCGGCCGCAGGATCCCGGGGCGCGTCCCTCCAGGCGCGCCCGGATCGGCCCGCCGAACGCGTCCGCATCGGGGTGCCGGTCGGCGCCGTCGAGGAGCGCCGCGAGCCACCCGGCGGGTACCTCGACGTCGTCGTCGAGGAACGCGATGAGCGGCGCCGCGGTCATCCTCACTCCGGTGTTGCGGGCGGCGTTCAGGCCGCGGGCGGGGTCCTGGAGCAGATATCTGACCCCGGCGGCCCGCGCCACCTGGGCGGTATCGTCGGACGAGCCGTCGTCGACCACGAGCACCTCGTAGGGACGGTCGAGCGGCTGGCGCCGAAGCGACGCCAGCGCCACCGCCAGGTACTCCGCCCGGTTACGGGTCGGGATCACGACCGAGGCGGTCGGGGGCTCCAGTCCGGAAGCGTCCTCCATTCCGACAGCGAGAGTAGATGCGAACATGCGCGCACGCTCGTGAGGCTTCCAGGCCGGGACATGACGGAGCTACTCGGCGACGCGCTCCCTGCGGACCACGCCGGTCAGGTGCTCGCCGACCATTACATCGACCGGGAAATCGGTCGCGAGCCCGGGCGTCCGTGGCGCGTGCTCGACCTCGGTTGCGGCGTCGGCGACTCCGTCGACGCCTTCCGCGCGCGCGACCCGCACGTCGATTGGATCGGCATCGACGTCCCGGGCTCTCCGGAGGCGCGCGAGCGGATTCGCACCGACGCCCGCTTTGAGACGTTCGACGGACTCGCGCTCCCGTTCCCCGACGGCAGCTTCGACCTCGTGTTCTGCAAGCAGGTGCTGGAGCACGTGCGCCACCCCGAGCCGCTGCTCGCGGAGGTGGCGCGGGTGCTCGCGCCCGGCGGCTGGTTCGCGGGCTCGACATCGCAGCTAGAGCCGTACCACTCGCTGAGCGTGTGGAACTACACGGCGGTCGGCCTGTCGGCGCTGATGCGCGACGCCGGTCTGACGCCGGCCGAGGTCCGCCCCGGGATCGACTCGCTGACGCTGATCGCGTGGCGCATGACCGGCCGCCCGGCGTGGTTCGGCCGGTGGTGGGCGCGCCCGTCTCCGCTCAATCGGGCGCTCGATCTGTACGGCCGGGCGGCCCGCCTCGACCCCCGCCTCCTGAACGCGACCAAGCTCCTTTTCTGCGGCCAGTTCGCGTTCCTGGCGCGGCGAGATCCGGCGCCCGACCAGATTCTGGGAGCGACGTGATCGGCGTCCAATCCGAACGATCGGCGCCGTACGACCGCGACAACCTGCTCGACGGGCTGACGCAGCAGTCGACGCTCGATTTCCAGTATCGCCACGAGATGGCCCGCGAGCAGGAGGTCCTGCTGGCTCGGTTGCGAATCCCAAGCGGCGATGTGCTTTCGGTGGGTTGCGGCTGGCACCCGGGACGTCATCTGTTTCCGGCGCCGGGGTTCAGGCTCACGGCGGTCGACTCCGATCCGGACCGTGTCGCCGGGGTGGTCGCCGGCGGGCACGCGGACGAGGCCCGGATCGGCTACGCCGGACGGCTCGAGTTCCCGGACGGCTCGTTCGACGTCGTCCTGTACCGGCTCGTCATGCATCACCTGGCCTACCAGGGGCCGATCGGGCCGTGCTTCGCCGAGGCGGGGCGCCTGCTCCGTCCCGGCGGCGCGCTGGTCGCGATCGAGCCCGGACTGTGGCATCCGGTCGGCATGGGCCTGTCGATCGCGAACCGGGTCGGTGCCGGTCCGGCGATCCACGGAACCCGCGACGACATCCCCCTGTCACCTCGGGAGCTGGTCGCGCACGCCCGCGACGCCGGCCTCGTCCCGGAACTGCACGCGCTCACGTACACCTGGCGACGGATGCCGAGGCGCCTCCAGCGCGCGCTCCAGCCGATCGACCGCCTCGGGTCGAGGCCACGCGCGGCGCGGTTTGGCCACACTTTGTTACTTATCGCGCGCGCCGGTAATGGTTAGGAATCCGTAATGGTGCCCCCGAATACGCCGCCGGCCCGGCCGGCCCGTTGCTAC
>CAWJXO010000012.1:0-21867 GCA_963846765.1 uncultured Solirubrobacterales bacterium | reverse complement strand
CTGGACTACTACAAGCGCACGTAAGGGTGGGGGCTAACCCAGTGCGCAACGCAGCAAAGCCGTCCGTTCCTCGCCGGTTCGGCGATATAAGCGCCACCGGGGCGCTTATCCAGCCGCGAGGGCGGCAAGAGCGGATCTGAACAACCGATGAATGCGCCGCCGGCGCGGTCGATTCGGCCGTCGAACGCTGCGACAATCAGCCCATGGAGGACCATGTCCGCGGCTCGGTGCTCGTGGTCGACGATGAGCCCACGATCGCTGAGGTGGTTGCCCGCTATCTGAACCGCGCGGGATACGCGACGCGGGTCGCGGCCAACGGGCGCGAGGCGCTCGACGCCGCCGCCAGCCAGCGTCCCGACCTCGTCGTGCTCGACCTCATGCTCCCCGGCATCGACGGGCTCGAGGTCATGCGGCGGCTCCGCGATCAGGATCGCGACCGGGTGGCCGTGATCCTGCTGACCGCCAAGGGCGAGGAATCCGATCGCGTCATCGGCCTGCGCCTGGGCGCCGACGATTACGTGGTCAAGCCGTTCTCGCCGGCGGAGTTGGTGGCGCGGGTCGACGCCGTGCTCAGACGGTTCGACACCTCCAAGGAGCAGCAGGCGCAAATCGAGCTCAGCGATATGACGATCGACCCCACCGCCCGGCGGGTGTTCGTCCGCGACGAGGAAGTCCAGCTCACCCACCGCGAGTTCGACGTCCTCCTGTACCTCGCCCGGCACCCGGGCCAAGCGTTCTCGCGCAACCAGTTGATGGACGCCGTGTGGCAGTACTCGTTCTACACCGACACGTCGACCGTGACCGTGCACATCCGCCGTCTTCGGTCGAAGATCGAAGCCGATCCCGCCCAGCCCAATCACATCCAGACGGTCTGGGGGGTCGGCTACCGGTTCCAGCCGTGACCGTGCGCAAGATCGCCGGCTGGGCTCGCGAGCGCGCCGGCTCGCTGCCGCGGCAGTTCGCGCTGGTGGTGGCGATCGTGGTGGCGCCGGTGCTGGTGGCGCTCGTCGTGGTGGGGTCGCTGATGGTCGTGTCCGACGGCGGGGCCGAGCTGGTGGCCGCGATCGTCGCGGCCGCCGGCCTCGTCGCGGTCGTCGCCGCGCGGCTCGTCGCCGGCGGCATCCTTCGCGACGTCGAGGCGATCCGCGACGGGCTGGCGGCGGTCGGGCGCGGCAAGCGGGAGGTGCGGATCGAGACCTCCGCCCACGACGAGCTCGCCGAGCTCGCGGCGGCGGCAAACGTGATGATCGCCCAGCTGCGCGACGAGGAGACGGCGCGCGATCAATCCGAAGCCGCCCGCCGGGACCTGATCGCGGCGGTGTCGCATGACCTCCGCACGCCGATCACCTCGCTGCGCCTGCTCGCCGAGGCGATCGGCGACGACATCTTCGAGGACCCCGATACGCGCCGCGCCTACCTGCGGCGGATGACCACCCACATCGACGCGCTGAGCGTGCTGATCGACGACCTGTTCGAGCTGTCCCGGCTCGAGGCCGGCGACATCAGCTGGACGATCGAGCAGGTGCCGCTCCAGGAGCTCGTCGGCGAGACCGTCGAGGCGATGCGCGTGCAGGCCGAGGCCAAGGGCGTGGCGGTCGTGGCCGAGGTTCCGGAAACGCTGTGCCCCGCGCAGGCCAACCCCGAGAAGCTCCAGCGGGTCCTGTTCAACCTGATCCAGAACGCGATCCGGCACACGCCGGCGGACGGCAGCGTAGTCGTGCGCGCCGAGCCGGTCGCCGCCGGGATCGAGTTCGAGGTCGCCGACACGGGCGACGGGATCCGCCCCGAGGAGCGCGAGCATGTGTTCACCGCGTTCTATCGCGGCGGCACCGAGGCCGCGCGCACGAGCCCGGGGGCCGGACTCGGGCTCGCGGTGTCGCGCGCGATCGTCGAGGCGCACGGCGGCCGCATCTGGCTCGCGGATGCGGCGATCGGGACGCGCGTCCGGTTCAGCTTGCCGGCGGCGACTTAGCGCCCTCGCTCGCGGGCGGGATAGCTCCCGCCGCGCGCCGCCGCGCCCCCGAACCCGACTCCGACTCCGACTCCGACTCCGACTCCGCGGGAAGGATCTCCGACAAGACGGGGTCTATCCGCCTGAAGGCTTCCGCCAATGACCGCCGACCGTTAACCAGCCGTGCCGTTCGCCGCCGATCACGCGCTGCCGCGGTCTGGCCCGGTTTCGACTCCGGCACGCCGGCTCGATCCCGATCGTCTCGGCGACCACATCGACCGGCTGTACCGCGCGGCCTGGGCGCTGTGTGGCTCCCGTGAGGACGCCGAGGATCTCGTCCAGGAGACGTATGCCCGCGTCCTTCAGAAACCGCGGCTGCTGCGCTCGGACGACGACCTCGGATACCTCCTGCGGGTCCTGCGCAACACCTACTTCTCCCGGCTGCGCGCCGCCGCGCGCCGCCCGCGGACCGACCCGCTGCCGGACGAGCTCGATCGCGTCGTCGATGTCTCCGCCAGCGCGCCCGACGCGGCACTCGACGCCTCCGAGCTCTACCGGATGATCGCCGAGCTTCCCGATTCGTTTCGCGAGGCGCTCGTCGCGATCGACGTCGTCGGGCTGTCCTACCGCGAGGCGGCACGCGCACTGCGCGTTCGCGAGGCGACGATCACGACCCGCCTCTACCGAGCCCGGCAGCGGCTTGCGCAGTCGCTTGGCAACGAGCGAAGCCCGTCCGACGGCGCGATCGGCTAGACATCGGTGCGCCATAGCAGCCGACACCCCCGCGTCCTCGAGCATGATCTCGCGCGCCTTGCCGACGGCACGATCGACCCCGCCCGTGTTGACGACGTGGAGCGCTCCGTCGCCGCCTCGACCGAGCTTCAGGCCCGGCTCGACGAGCAGCTCCGTGCGCTGGCCGCGGTGCGCACGCTCGCGTCCCAGCGGGCCCCGGCGACTTTGCGGATGCGCCGGCGTTTGCTGGCCCGCGCCGTGGCTCCGCGGGCGTCGGGTCCCCGCGCAGCGCGTCCCCGGGCCGCCCGGTTATCCCGGATGCGCGTTCCCGCGCTCGGGCTCGGGTTGGCCGGCGTCCTCGCAGCGCTCGTGTTGGTGCTGGCCGCGCTCGGGGGAAGCCAGGGGGTGGTGACCGTTGCCAACGCGGCCACGGTCGCGGTCCGCCCGGCGACGGGCAATGTTGCTGAGCCGCCCGATGACGGGACGATGCTCCCGCAGCTGCGCGCCGCCGGACTTCCGTTCCCGTACTGGGAGGACCGCTTCGGCTGGGTCGCCACCGGCGTCCGTCGCGACGACGTCGACGGCCGGCTCCTGACCACGGTCTTCTATCGCGGCCACGGCAGTCGGGTCGCCTACACGATCGTCTCCGGCGCGTCGCTGCGCGCGGGCCACGACGTCCGGACGATCCGGCGCGGCGGACTCTCGATGGGCACGTTCGCGACGACCCGGCACCGGCTGGTCGTCATGTGGTTGCGGCGCGGCCACACGTGCGTGCTCTCGGGCGTCGACGTTCCGCTCGACGCGCTCGTGAAGCTCGCCGTCTGGCGCGGGCACGGCACGCTTCCCTACTGATCGTCCTCCAGATACGGCGCGATCAGCGACAGGTCGGCCTTGCCGAGACGGTCACTCGCACTGTCACGCTGATGCCAGAACGGATAGATCAGGGGCGGCCGGCTCACGGCCTCGAGCCGCGCGGTCTCGTCCGCCGACAGCGACAGGTCCGCCGCGGCGAGGTTGTCGGCGAGTTGCTCGTCGGTGCGGGCCCCGACGATCACGCTCGTGACCCCGGGTCGCCCGAGCAGCCACGCCAGCGCGGCCTGCGCCGGTGAGACGCCGCGCCCCTCGGCGACCTCGACGAGAGCCTCGATCGTGTCGTACATCTTGTCCTCGTCGTAGATCGGCGGCTCTGACCACTCCGTCGCGTGGCGCGACCCCGCGGGCGCGTCCTTTCCGCGGCGGTACTTCCCGGACAGCAGCCCGCCCGCGAGCGGGCTCCAGATCAGCAACCCGAGGCCCTGGTCGATCGCCGAGGGCACGATCTCGTACTCGGCTTCGCGCGCCTGGAGCGACAGGTGCACCTGCTGGCTGACGAACCGCGGCAACCCCGTGCGGTCCGCGATCCCGAGCGCCTTCATCACCTGCCAGCCGGCGAAGTTCGAGCAGCCCACGTAGCGGACCTTGCCGCTCTCGACGAGGTGCTCGAGCGCCGCGAGCGTCTCCTCGAGCGGGGTCTGCCCGTCCCACTCGTGGACCTGGTAGAGGTCGATGTGGTCGGTCTCGAGGCGGCGCAGGCTCGCCTCGCAGGCCTGGATCAGGTGGTGGCGCGACAGGCCGGCGTCGTTGGGACCCTCGCCCATCGGGAACCGGGCCTTGGTCGCCACGAGCACCCGATCGCGCGCGCCGCGCAGCGCCTGACCGACGATCTCCTCCGCGGCCCCCGCGGAGTACACGTCTGCCGTGTCGATCAGGTTCACGCCGGCGTCGAGCGCCATCGCGATCTGCCGGCGGGCCCCATCGAGGTCGGTGGCGCCGACGTCGCGGAACTTGTCGCGTCCGCCGAACGTCATCGTCCCCATCGTCAGCTTCGAGATGCGCAGGCCGGACCGTCCGAGTTGCCGGTATTCCATTTCGTGCTCTCCTTGTCGCTCGTTCACGCCCGAGGTTAGGCGGAGCGCCCGCTTTATGGGTGCAGAACGACGCCCGCGTTATGGGCGGAGCACGATCTTGCCGCGCGTGTGGCGCTGCTCGAGCTCGCGGAACGCGTCGCGGACATCGTCCAGCGCGTAGACGCGCGCGATCGGCACCTCGAGCCGCCCCTCGTCGATCAGCTTCGCCAGCTCGGCGAGCACGTCGACGCTGGCGGCGGCAGCCGTCCCCTCCATCTTGACCCCGTACTTCGGGCCCGCCTCCCAATCGATGATCGTGTCGACCCGGTCGGGGGCCACGCCCAGCTCGTCCACGGCCAGCGCGACGTAGCCCGATCCGAACGTGTCGATGAACGCGTCGACCTTCCCCTCGGAGACCTCACGGATGCGGTCGGCGACGCCGTCGCCGTAGGCGACCGGGATCGCGCCGTGCTCGAGCAGCCACTGGTGGTTGGTCTCGCCGGCGAGACCGATCACGGCGGCGCCGGCGATCACGGCAAGCTGCACGGCGAGCGACCCGACGCCGCCCGCGGCTCCGGACACGACAACGGTGTCGCCGGACCCCGCGCCGACCGCGCGCACGGTGGCGTACGCGGTCGTGCCGGCGACGAACAGCGCGCCGGCGGCCTCCCACGAGACTCCCTCGGGCTTTCGCGTCAGCTGGTCGATGGGCACCACGACGAGCTCGGCGTGGCTCGCTCGCTGATCCGTCCACCCGAGCACCGGCTCGTCGATCTCGATCCCCTCGACTCCGGGTCCGAGCTCCTCGACGACCCCGGCGAGGTCGCTCCCCTCGCCGGACGGGAACGTTGCCGGAAACTGCTCGGCGAGCAGCCCCTTCCGGATCGAAGCCTCGCCCGGGTTGATCCCGGCCGCCTTAACCCTGACGAGCACCTCGCCGGGCCCCGGGACCGGGCGCTCGACCTCGATGACGTTCAGGACATCGATGTCGCCGTAATGATCGAACCGCACCGCGCGAGGCATCCAGGCGCAGTTTTATCAGTCGCGGGGCGCGAGCTATTCGCCCAGGTACCGCGCCGGCAACGGCCGTTCGGTGACCCCGTCGCCGCTCCGCTCGACCCGGTACGCACGGGCGTGCGGCCGCGAGGTCACAACCTCTTCGAGCTCTGTGCCCGCGAACACAAGCGCGGCACCGTCGTCGGCCGCCCAGCCGTCGGCGAGCTCGCCCGCCGCCACGAGCCGGGTGAACGCCGGCCGCCGCTCCTCCTCGCCGTCGTAATGCGGGCAGGCGCTGCCGGGTAACAGGCCGAGCCCGTCATGGAGCGGCTCGAGCTCCGCGAAGCCGAACGAGTCGGTGACGGATTCAGCAAACCAGCAGTTCATGCCGGCGCTGAGGCCGCAGAGCACGACGCCTTTCTCCCAGGCGCGACGCAGGATCCGGTCGAGGCCGTGGACGCGCCAGACCGCGAGCAGGTTTGCCGTGTTCCCGCCTCCGACGTAGATCACGTCCTGCGCGAGCACAAACGCCTCGAGGTCGCCGACCGTCCGAAAGAACAGCTGCAGGTCGGCCGGCCGGCCGTCGAGCGCGGCGAACGCACGGTAGAAGCGGGCGACGGATCCCTCGGCGTCGCCGGTGGCCGTCGGGACGAAGCACACGCGCGGCCGCGGTGAACGCGCCAGTGACAGCACAAACCGGTCGAGCAGCGGGTTGTCGGGCTCCATCAAGAGCCCGCCGCCGCCCATCGCCACCACCCGCCGGGCGGTCACGGCCACACGGACTCGGCGACCTCGTAGTGCGAAACGGTCTCCTCGCGCTCGACGAGGTAGCGGTCATCCTCGGGGTAGAACACCGCGACCTCGGGCTTCTGCCCGGCAAATGCCTGGATCGCCTCCATTGAGTCCCACAGGGTGAACATCACGAACTCGGTCTTCCCGTCGACGTCGCGGCGCAGCATCCATGCGCCCCGGTTTCCCGGGGTGTTCGTGTAACCGGTCATCCCGGTCCCGTGCATGTACTCGGCGTACGCGTCACCGTCGGCTTGGGCGACGGCGCCGCGCCAGACGCGGGCGATCATCGGACCTCCTGGGTCGAGGGCTGGCGCCGGCAGCCTAGTAAAGGCCCGCTGGGCTCGGCTACGCCAGGATCGAGATCGTTCCCGACGCGCCGCCGCGGCCCGCGATCCGCTGGGCGTTGGCGGTGTAGCCGGCGAGCGGCGTTTCCTCGGGCCCGGACTGATCGGTGCCGGCGCCCTCCCCGCGGTCGTGATCGAGCGAGCGATCGACGAGCTGATCGGGCGAGTCGCGCGAGACACCGTTTTGCTGTGCCAGGTCGGTGGTCGAGGCACCCTGCGTCGCGCCCCCGGCCGTGCCGAGCTGCGAGGTGTAGGCGGCCACGCCGACTGACTGGATGTCCACGAGAGGTCTGGCTTTCGATCGAGGGAGTCAGCCCTGTGATCGGCAGGCCGGTCCCGGATCTTCAGCCCGCCGGCGCGTCGAGCGGAGGATTTGCGAGCACTACCGAGGTTTCCACCTGGCGCTCGGGGATCGACCAGTAGCTCCGGAGCAGCGCCGTCTTCTGCTCGGGGGTGACCAGCTCGAATCCGTGCCGGCGGTAGAACCGGATGGCCCACTCGGCCGCGGCCCACGTCCCGACCAGCATCCGTTGCGTGCTCGCGGCCACCAGGTGGTCGAGCAACGAGCTGCCGACCCCGCCGCGCTGGCGCCCCGGCGCCACATAGGCATGCCGGATCAGATCGACGTCGCGAACCGGCTGGATCCCCATCACCCCCAGCAGCTCGCCGTCGGCCTCGTAGCCCCAGAACACGACGCCGGCGGCGATCTCCTCGTCGAGCTCGCTCGCCGGCATGTACGGCTCGTGCCAGCGGTCGGCCGGGATCACCCCGCGGTAGGCCTCGGCGGCGAGGTTGACGATTCGCAGCATCTCGGCGCGCTCGTCGTCGCGACAGCGCCGGACAACGCTCATCGTCCAGCGCCCCGAAGCGCTCGCTCACGGGCCCCCACGACGATTGACGCCACCCTCTCCGGATCGCTGACGACCTGTAGCTCGGCCACATCCGGCAGTTCGATCCGGTGGTCGGCGAGCGCACGCGACCGCAGCCACTCGATCAGCCCATCCCACTCGCCCTCGCCGACGAGGATCGCGGGGAAGTGCCGGATCGTGCCGGTCTGGATCAGCGTCAGCACCTCGAATAGCTCGTCGAGCGTGCCGAAGCCTCCGGGGCCGGCGACGAACGCGCTCGCGTAGCGCACGAACATCACTTTGCGCGCGAAGAAGTGACGGAAGCGCAGCGCGATGTCGAGGTAGTCGTTCTGGCGCTGCTCGTGCGGAAGCTCGACGTTGCAACCGACCGACAGCGCGCCGGCGTCCCGCGCGCCGCGGTTGGCGGCCTCCATCACCCCGCTCCCGCCGCCTGTGATGACCGCGAATCCGGCCCGCCCGAGCGCCCCGCCGACCTCACGCATCTGCGCGTAGTGCTCGTGCTCGCGCGGCGTGCGCGCCGAGCCGAACACGGTCACGGCGGGGCCGATCCCGGCGAGCCGGTCGAACCCCATCGCGAACTCCGCGGCGATCTCGCGAACCAGCGCCGCATCGGCGGCACGGAGCGCGGCGGACTCCTCCCCGAGCCACCCGAGCAGCTCCTCGTCGAATGTCGGCGTCGACCCCATCGCTGTCCTTTCGCGGGCGTGGCGGGGGTGCACGCCTAACTACGGGCGCCCCCGGACCGGGGCGCGAGTCTATCTCCGCGCCGCGAGTAGCCTTGGGCGGCAAGAGATGGCCGCGACCGTGAGAACGTCAACGCTCGGGGAGTGCGTCCCCGAGAACGCGATGACCGATTCCGGCGAGATTGCGCGCTTCTACGACCGCTGCAGTGGCCTGATGCGCGAGTTGCTCGACGGGCTGGCCGCCGCGCCCGATCAGCCACGGCCGTTCCCGGAGATCGAGGACGCGATCGGGTGGCCGAGGCGCCGGATCGCGTCGGTGCTCGGCGGGGTCTGCCATCTGCGCCGGATGGAGTTCGACGGGCGCCGGCCTTACCACTTCCACGACCCGAAGCAGGCGGCGTCACGGCGGTGGGAGATCTGGATGGACGGCGCCCAGGCGCGCGCCGTCCAGGCCGAGCAGCAGGGGTAGCGCTCGCTTCTACACGATTTCGTCAACGACGGCTCGGTCCTGGTCGTGCTCGAGGACTGCACGACGCCCGATGCGTACGCCCTTGCCGCTGTCGAGCTGGTGGCGCTGGGAATGCGGCCGGTCCGCAGGCCAAAGCTGCCGCCAACCGAAGTGTGGGTCCCGGCGCCGGCGCAGGATCGCACTCTGGAGGAAGACAGCCAGGCGGTCGCTTGACGGCCAGCTACGACGCGGTGCATCTTCGCTGTACGCGACGGTGCGATCTCACAGCTACGCCGCGGCGTGCTCGAGTTCACCGTCTAGCCGGTGACCTGGAACTGCTCGACACGGCTCGCCGGCCTGACGCCACGCTCATGGCGCGTGCGCCTTTGGCGCCACGCGGAGCCGGCGGCGCGAGGCGCCCGCCGGCGTCTGGTCACGGGCGACGTCGAGTGGCTGACCGGCGATCTGCCCGCCGGCGCAGTCCTCGCAGCGCACCTGCCGCCGCGGGTTCTGAATCCCGACGAGTCCCAGCAGGCCGCCGAGTGCAACGAGCACCGCCGAGATCCCGACCCCGAGGTGGAACGCCCCGACCGCCGCCGACTGAACGGCGTGGGCGACCTGGACGCCGGCGCGCGCCGGATCGACGCGGGCGAGCGTCTCCCCTCGCGCCTGTGCCACCGCGGCCCGCGCCGCCGCGGTGAGCCTGATGCCGGCCAGGCGCTGATCGAGCGACGACTTGAATTGGGCGCTTATCACCGCCCCGATCGCCGCGATCGCGATCAGGCCGGCCACGCGCGCGACCGCGTTATTGACGCCCGACGCGATCCCGGCGTCCGACTCGTCGGCGTCTGAGAGCACCGCCGCCGTCAGCGGAGCGACCGTGGCGGCGAGCCCGAGCGAGAACACCACCAGCGCCGGCAGCAGATCGGTGAAGTAGTTCACGTGGGCGCCGAACGTCGTCATCAGGCCCAGCCCGACGGCCGCAATCAGCGGCCCGAGGCCCATGAACAACCGCGGACCGTAACGATCGGCGAGCCTCCCCATGCGCTTGGACAGAAAGAACATCACGATCGTCGAGGGCATCAGCGCAAAGCCGGCGTCGAGCGCGCTGTAGCCCGCGACCTCCTGGAGGTACAGCACGAGCAGGAAGAAGGTGATGCTGAGGCCACCGTACATCGTGAACGTTTGCACGTTCCCGACCGCGAAATTTCGGCGCTTGAACAGGCCGAGCGGCAGCATCGGCGCCGGGGTGCGCCGCTCGTGGTCGACGAACACGGCGAGCAGCGCCAGCCCGCCGAGCCCGGGCACCCAAACCTGCGGGCTGCCCCAGCCGACGACCGGCTGGCGGATCAGCGCCAGCACCGGACCGGCGAGGCCGAAGAACGTCAGCACGGCGCCGAGCCAGTCGACGCGAGCGTGCGTCGTCCCGGGTGCGCGCGGCGGCACCGCGATCGACACGAGCACGAGCGTGGCGATCACGAACGGGATGTTCACGGCGAAGATCAACCGCCACGACACCGCGTCGACCAGCCATCCGCCGGCGAGCGGCCCGATCACGGTCGCGATCCCCGACCAGGCCGTCCACGAGCCGATCGCGCCGCCGCGCTCCTCGCGATTGAACGCGTGCACGATCACCGCGAGCGAGCTGGGCATCAGCAGGGCTCCGAACGCGCCCTGAAGTCCACGGCAGGCGATCAGGAAGCCGATGCTGGGGGAAATCGCGCACAGCAGCGAGACGACGCCGAACCCGCCGACGCCGATCGAGAACACGCGCCGCTCGCCATACAGGTCCCCCAGCGACCCACCGACCAGGATCAGCGAGCCGAGCGTGAGCAGGTACGCGTTGGACACCCACTGCTGGCCGGCGAGGCCGCCGCCGAGGTCGGCGCGAATCGCCGGCAACGCGACGTTCACGGCGGTCGAGTCGAGCCCGGCTACGAACGACCCCATGATCGCCGCGACCAAAGCGAGTCGCTTGCGACGATCACCCACGCCGCGCACGTTACCGTGCCTGGCGTGCCGCGCTTTGTCGTACAGCTTCACGATGCGACCACGCTGCACTTCGACCTTCGCCTCCAGATCGGCGACGTGCTGCGCTCGTGGGCGGTGCCGAAGGGCCCGTCGCTCGACCCGGCGGCGCGGCGACTGGCCGTGCCGGTCGAGGATCATTCGCTGCAAGCGGGCGAGTTCGAGGGCGTCCACGAAGGGAGCTCGCGCGGGACCGGCGCGGTGGTCATCTGGGACGAGGGCACGGCCGAGATCGACGCCGGCGACCCCGACCACTTGTCGTTCGTGCTCGCGGGGAGCAAGCTCCACGGCCGCTTTGGTTTGACCCGCACCGGACCCGATCGCTGGATCCTCGTCAAGGCTCGCGACGCGGACGCCCGGCCCGGGTCGGACATCGTCGCCGAGCGCCCCGAGAGCGTCCGAACGGGGCGAACCTGGCAGGAGGTGGCGGCCACAAATCACCCGAGCACGGACTGCCAAAACTAGAATCGCCCCCCGGCGACCAGACGGAGGAGAGCGATGGCCGAAAACGGGACGATACTGCGCGACATCTCGGAGCTGCGCGGCTTCTTTCGCACCAACCAGACGCCGGTCTATTTCATCTCGCCGATCGCGTTCAACCTGCTCGGGATCGACCGGTGGGTACGGCGGTTCTACTACGTCAACTACTTCGACTCGTTCGACGGCGGCCATCCGTGCGTCCTTCCCGGGCGCGCTGTCGGCGGCCAATCGCGAGCGGGCGCTCGACTTCACCCGCCGGCTCGGTGATCGCCTCGCCCAGGAGGGGTACCGCGGCCAGCTCGAGGTCGACTACCTCGTCGATGCCGTCACCGACGAGCTGTATCTGGGGGAGCTCAACCCGCGGCTCAGCGGGATCAGCTCGATGACCAACGTCAGCGCGAGCGCGTACGCCGACATGCCGCTGTTCCTGTTCCATCTCGCCGAGCACCTCGGCGTCGACTTCGAGCTCGACGTCGACGATCTGCGCCGGCGGTGGGGCAGCGACCACCTGACCGACGTGTGGGGGCAGATCATCCTCAAGGAGCCCGACGATGGAATCGAGTTGCTCACCGACGCGCCCCGGACCGGCATCTGGCGCCTGCACGACGACGGGCAGATGACCTTCAGCCGGCCCGCGGTCGACTGGCACGGCCTCGGCGACGAGTCCGAGGGCTTCTACCTGCGAATCCTCGGAACCCGAGGCGCCGCCGCCGATCCGCGACGCGCTCGCGTTCAAGACGGGTTGAGCTTGGCGGAGCGGGATGAGATCCTGGCTGCGGTCGCCGCCGAGCAGGCCGCGACCGAGCAGCTGCTGATCGATCTGGTGCAGGCGCCGACGCTGTTAGGCGAGGAGGGCCCCGGTCAGGAGATCATGCGGGCCGCGTTCGCGGACCTCGGGCTCGAGCCGTGCGATGTCCCCCTCGACCCCGAGGCCCTGCGCGAGCACGCCGGGGCGTCGCCGTTCAGCTGGGGCGTCGAAGACAAGGCCAACGTGGTGGCCAGCTGGGGTCCCGGGACCGGGGCCGATGCCCGAGCCGGCGGGCGTTCGCTGATCCTCAACGGTCACATCGACGTGGTCGACCCCGGGCCGCTCGACATGTGGGCATCGCCACCGTTCGTCGCCCGCCGCGACGGCGACTGGCTGTACGGGCGCGGCGCCGGCGACATGAAGGCCGGGCTGGCCGCGATCGTCGGCGCGGTGCGCGGGCTGCGACGCCTCGATTTGCAACCGCTCGCCACAGTCGAACTGCAATGCGTGGTCGAGGAGGAGTGCACGGGCAACGGCGCGTTCCAGTGCGTGCTGTCCGGACGGCCGGCCGACGCGGTGATCGTCACCGAGCCGACCAGCCTGACGATCCAGACCTCGCAGGTCGGCGTGCTGTGGTTCCAGGTGGTCGTGCGCGGCCGCCCCGCCCACGCCGGCGACGCCCCGATCGGGCTGAACGCGATCGAGGCGAGCCACCCGGTGATCTCGGCGCTGCGGGCGCTCGAGGCCGAGCTGAACGTGGCGCCGCCGGCCCCGTACGACATCTACGAGCACCCGATCAACCTGAACATCGGGATGATCCGGGGCGGCGACTGGCCATCCACAGTCGCCGCCGAGAGCGTGCTCCACTGCCGGCTCGCGCTGTACGCGGGGACGCCGGCGGTCTGCTTCGGGCCGCACGCGGAGTCGATCCACAGCGTCGACGAGCGGGTGTCGCTGCCCTCGGTGCTTCAGACCGCGCTGGCGCTGGCGCTCTTCATCGACGGCTGGTGCGGGCTCGCACGCGGATGACGATCGGGCCGTGTGTAGCGTTGGGGGTGTGCCGACCCCCGACCACCTCGAGTTCCAGCTGCTCCCGGCGCACACCGCGCCACCGGGCTTCCGGATCGTCGACGAACCGCAGCCGGGCGAGAACTGGGAGGCGGCGTTCGGCGCGATGTGGCCGGCCTACCGGGCATGGTGGCTGAAGGAGGGCGAGTCGGCGCGTCCGGATCTCGGCACCTGCCGGGCGATGCTCGACACGTGGATGCCCGAGCTCGTGCCGACGTTCGAGCGCCTGGTCGAGCTCGCGGAGGGCGACCCCCTCGCCGCCCGCTTCCTGTCGATGTACCGGCCGCCCGGGTTCGTCGTCGGCTGCTCGCAGGCGGCGTTCACCGGCGAGGGCGGCCCGGTTCTGATCCGGAACTACGACTACCCGGCCTCGCGGGTCGAGGGGATCGTGTACCGCACATCGTGGACCGGCCGCGGGGTGATCGGGATGAGCGACTGCCTGTGGGGGCTACTCGACGGGGTCAACGACGGCGGTCTGGCGGCGTCGCTGACGGTCGGCGGGCGACCCGCGGTCGGGGACGGGTTTGGTATCCCGCTCGTGATCCGCTACGTACTCGAGGTGTGCGAGGACGTCGAGGCGGCCTGCGGCGTCCTCCGCCAGATCCCCGTCCATGCGGTCCAGAACGTCACGCTGATCGACCGCGGTGGCGACTTCGCGACCGTCCGGGTCGGTCCCGATCGCGAGCCTGAGGTGCTGACGGTGCCCGTGGCGACCAACCACCAGCACCGTGGCGACTGGCCCGAGTACGAGCGTGCGGTCGGCACGTTCGAGCGCGAGCGGCGATTGCTCGAGCTGCTTCGAACCCCCGGCATGAGTGGTGACCGGCTCGTCCAGGCGTTCCTCGACGAGCCGCTCCACCGCGACGATTTGGCGAGTGGCTTCGGGACGCTTTATACGGCGATCTACTTCCCCGCCGATGGTCGCGCGGAATACCGTTGGCCCGACGGCATGATGATGACTCAATCTTTCGATGAGGCAAAGGAGAGGCTATGACCAAAACGCTGACGAACTTCGTCGACGGTCAGGTCGCCGGCCAGAACGGCCGCGACCTTGAGCTCGTCGACCCGGTCACCGAGGAGGTGTTCGCCAAGGCGGCGGTGTCCTCCGAGGAGGAGATCGACGCGGCTTGTAAGGCGGCGGCGCGCGCGTTCGAGAGCTGGGGGCAGACGACCCCGTCCGAGCGCCAGCTCGCGCTGCTGAAGATCGCCGATGCAATCGAGGCGCGGGCCGAGGAGCTGGTCGCGGTCGAGAGCGAGAACACCGGCAAGCCCAAGGCGCTCGTCCTGTCCGAGGAGGTGCCGCCGATGGTCGATCAGATCCGGTTCTTCGCGGGGGCCGCCCGCGTGCTCGAGGGGACCTCGGCCGGCGAGTATATGAAGGGCTACACGTCGTTCATCCGGCGCGAGCCGATCGGCGTGTGCGCGGCGGTAACGCCCTGGAACTACCCCGCGATGATGGCCGTGTGGAAGTGGGCGCCGGCGCTCGCCGCGGGCAACACGATGGTGCTGAAGCCGTCCGACACGACCCCCGCGAGCACCGTCTGGATGGCCGAGCTGATGGCCGAGTTCCTGCCCGACGGCGTGTTCAACGTCGTGCTCGGCGACCGCGACACGGGCGCCGCGCTCGTGGCCAACAAGATCCCGCAGATGGTTTCGATCACCGGCAGCGTCCGCGCGGGCATGGCGGTTGCCGCGTCGGCGGCGTCCGACGTCAAGCGCGTCCATCTCGAGCTCGGCGGCAAGGCGCCGGTGGTGATCTTCGACGACGCCGATCTCGCCAGGGCAGCGGAGGAGATCGCGGTCGCCGGCTACTTCAACGCGGGACAGGACTGCACGGCGGCAACCCGCGTGCTGGTCTCCCCGCGCGTCCACGAGGAGTTCGTCGATGGTCTGGTCGAGCAGGCCAAGGGCACGGCCACCGGTGCGCCCGACGAGGACGTGCTCTACGGCCCGCTGAACAACGCCAACCAGCTCGGCCACGTGACCGGGATGGTCGACCGCACGCCCGACCACGCGAAGATCGTCACCGGCGGGCACCGCGCGCGCGACAAGGGCTACTTCTTCGAGCCGACCGTGATCGACGGACTCCAGGAGAACGACGAGCTCTCGAAGTCCGAGGTCTTCGGGCCGGTCATCACCGTGCAGCCGTTCAGCGACGAGGACGAGGCGGTCCGGTGGGCCAACGACGTCCAATACGGGCTGGCCTCGAGCGTGTGGACCAAGGACCACGGCCGCGCGATGCGCGTTTCCAAGCGGCTGAACTTTGGCTGCGTGTGGATCAACACCCACATCCCGCTCGTCGCCGAGATGCCGCACGGAGGCTTCAAGCACTCGGGCTACGGCAAGGACCTGTCGCACTACGGCCTCGAGGACTACACGCGCATCAAGCACGTGATGAGCCACATCGAGGCGTGACCGTCCCCGAGCAGCCGGTCGCGCCGTATCTCGACGCGGTCGTCGAATACGCGTTCCGGGGTGCGGCGCGCTATCACGTCCCGGGCCACAAGGGTGGCCCGGGAGCCGACCCGGGCGTGGTCAAGGCGATCGGGCTCGACGCGCTCGCGGCCGACGTGCCGCAGCTGATCCACGGGATCGACGTCGGGGCGTCGCCGACGCCGTACGAGCGGGCGGAGGCGATGGCCGCCGAGGCGTTCGGCGCCGCCCGAAGCTGGTTCCTCACCAACGGCGCGACCCAGGGCAACCACGCGCTGTGCCTCGCGCTCGCGCCGCTCGGGGCACGGGTTGTCGTTCAGCGCAACTCGCACGCCTCGGTAGTCGACGGGCTCGTGTTGAGCGGCGGACTCCCGAGCTTCGTCGTGCCCGAGTACGACGAGGAGCTCGGGATAACGCACTGCGTCACGCCGGACACCCTCGCCGCTGCACTGGAAGCCACGCCCGACGCCCGCGCCGCTTGGGTCGTCTCGCCGACGTATTACGGGATGGCGGCCGACATAGCCGGGCTGGCCGAGGTCGCCCACGCGTTCGGGATGCCGTTGGTGGTCGACCAGGCCTGGGGACCCCACTTCGGCTTCCACGAGGCGCTGCCCCCGCCGGCCCTCGTCCAGGGAGCGGACGCGATGCTGACCAGCACCCACAAGATCGCCGGCTCGCTCACCCAGAGCGCGATGCTGCACGTCGGCCTGAGCGGCCGGATCGACCCCGAGTCGGTGGCGCGGGCGCTGCGGCTCCTGCGCACCACGAGCCCCTCGTCGCTGCTGCTGGCCTCGCTCGACGGGGCGCGCCGGCAACTCGCTCTCCACGGCGAGCAGTTGCTGCACGAGGCGCTCGAGGCGATCGCGGTGGCGCGCGCCAAGCTCGAGACGATCGAGGGGATCCGCCTCGTCGACTCCTCCTGGGTCGGACGGTTCGGGATCGCCGGGTACGACCCGATGCGGATCGTGGTCGACGTGCGCGGCACCGGCTGCACCGGGTACGAGGTGGCGGACGCGCTGCGCCGCTCCTACGACGTCCACGTCGAGCTGCCGACCCAGGCGACGATCGTGCTGATCGTCGGGCTGGCCGACACCGCCAAGGCCCTCCGGCGGGTCGCCGGCGACATCGAGGAGACCGTCAGGCGGATCGCCAGGCCGGGCACGACCGCGGCGATCGTCGGGCCGGCGAAGATGCTGCTCGGCGAGATGGCCGTTCCACCGCGCGACGCGTTTCTGGGCGAGGCCGACGTCGTGCCGGTCGCCGACGCCGTCGGACGGATCTCGTGCGAATCGATCGCGAGCTACCCGCCGGGCGTGCCGCAGCTGCTCCCGGGCGAGCGGATCTCGGGCGAGATCGTCGCGCACCTGACCGAGCTCGCGATGACCGGGGCGCGGCTCCACGGGGCGAGCGATTCCCGATTCCGCACGATCAATGTGCTGCGCGAGGCGTGACCGCAGGCCTTCTAAAGGCGGGCACCTGGAGAGGGGCGGGTCGTCCCGGGGGCGGATCGCGGGGCGCGAGCATGCATAACATGCCAGCGGCGCGAGTTCCGGCTGACCGTGGCCTACTAGGCATGTGGGGCATGCGTGAAAGGCCGCGGTCGCGGGAAACGAGGTCGAGTGGCAGGTTATGCATGATCGGCGAGCCGCCTCGCGCCGGCGGCCCAGCCCCGGCCCCTGTCCAGGTGCCCGCTGTTAAGAACCCGATCTGCCCTCGACCACCGCCGGATCAGCGACCCCGCCCGCGCGGCATGGATGTCGGGCGGAACCGGTCCCACGGATGCCGCCGTAGGCGGCCCCTAATCCACGCGCCGCATCGCGATCCCGGTGAGGATCTCGCGAACGATCCGCTCGCCGGCGAGGGCGGCGGGATCCGCGGAGCCGATGCCCGTCGGGATCACCTCGACCAAATCCGCGCCGACGACGTCCAGTCCGGCCGCGACCGTACGCGCCGCCCACAGCAGGTCCACGGTCGTCATCCCGCCCGGCTCCGGGGTCCCGGTGCCGCCGGGAATGAATGCCGGATCGAGCACGTCGATGTCGACGGTCAGGAACACGGGGCCCGGGCCAACCACCTTGATCGCCTGCGCGATGACTTCGGCGATCCCGCGGTCACGCACCTCGTGCATGAACAGGCTCGCGATCCCGAGCTCGGCCTGCCAGGTGAACTCGGCCGGCCCCGGCCAATAGCCGCGCAGCCCGATCTGCACGTAGCGGCGAGGGTCGATCACGCCCTCGTCGACGATCTGCCGCATCACCGTCCCGTGTGACAGGGTCGCCCCAAACACCTGCTCGCCCGTGTCGGTGTGGGTGTCGAAGTGCACGAGCCCGAGCGGCCCGTGGCGCGCCGCACAGGCGCGCGTGTTCGGCGCGGTGATCGAGTGGTCGCCGCCGATGATCACCGGCATCAACCCAGCGCCTACGACCTCGCCTACGGTCGCCTCGATCGCGGCGTGGCTCCGCTCGGGCTGCGCGGGGACGACGGGTGCGTCGCCGAAATCGACGATCCGCAAGACGGCGAACGCGTCGACGCCCGTCTCCAGATCCGGCCCCGACGGGCAGCTCGCGGCGCGGATCGCGCGTGGTGCGAACCGCGCGCCGGGGCGATCGGACACCAGCTCGTCCATCGGGGCGCCGACGATCGCGACGTCGAAGCCGGCCAGCTCGGCCGCGTCCTGCGTGCACGGCACGCCGCCGAACGTGAGCGGTCCGGCGTAGTCGGGCTTCTCGCCGTACTCCCGCCAGCGCCGCATCGGGTCGAGCATCGCGCGTAAACCTACACATAGGATTGCGCTCGCATGAGCTCTCGCCACCCGCTCGATCCACTCACCGCCGAGGAGATCCGCGCCGCCGCCGCGATCGTCCGCGCGCAATGCGGCATCACCGACCGCTGGCGCTTTGCCTCGATCGACCTGAAGGAGCCGTCAAAGCAAGCGCTCGCCGACAGCGCCCAAGCTCCCCCGCGGACCGCCGAGATCGTGTGCTGGAATCGCGACGATGGCAACGCCTACAAGGGCGTCGTGTCGCTCACCGACCAGCGCGTCCTGACCTGGGAGCCGCGCCCGGGGGAGTACCCGCCGATGACGCCCGACGAGTTCCACGAGGTCGACCTCGCGCTCCGCACGCACCCCCAGGTCGTCGAGGCCCTGGCGCGAAGAGGCGTCATCGACATGGACCTCGTCCTGTTCGACACGTGGGCATACGGCGCCGAGCTCGTCCCCGAGCGCTACCGCGGCCGGCGAATCGGCTGGACCGACGTCTGGCACCGGAACTCGCCGGAGGCAAACCCGTACGCGAACATGGTCAGCGGGCTGCATCCGGTCGTCGACGTGAACACGATGGAGCTGCTCGAGCTCGAGGACGTCGACTCCGGCCCGGCGCCGGCGATCATGGGCGAGTACACGCCCGCGCTCGTCCCTGGCCTCGAGCAGCGCAAGGACGTCAGAGTCCTCGAGATCACCCAGCCCGACGGACCGTCGTTCGCGCTGGACGGCAACCACCTCCAATGGCAGAAGTGGTCGATGCGGCTCGGGTTCAACTTCCGCGAGGGCCTCGTGATCCACACCCTGACCTACGACGACGCCGGCCGGACCCGCAAGGTCGCCCACCGGATGTCGTTCGCCGAGATGGTCGTGCCGTACCGCGACCCGACGCCCGACCACTACCGCCGCACCGCGTTCGACATCGGCGAGTGGGGGCTCGGCCTGATGACGACCTCGCTCGAGCTCGGCTGCGACTGCCTGGGCGAGATCGCGTACCTCGACGCGGTCCTTCACGACTCACGCGGCGAGCCGCACACGATCAAGAACGCGATCTGCATCCACGAGGAGGACAACGGTGTGCTGTGGAAGCACGTCGACGACCACACCGGCGCCGAGACCCGCCGGATGCGCCGCCTGGTCGTCTCCTTCCACGCCACCGTGGCCAACTACGAGTACCTCGTGTACTGGCGCTTCCACCAGGACGGGAACATCGAGTGCGAGGTGCGCGCCACCGGGCTGATGGTCACCACCCCGTTTGCCGGCGATCAGCCGCCGTACGGGACGCTGATCGACAACCGCACGTACGGGCCGTTCCATCAGCACTTCATAGTCGCCCGGCTCGACCTCGACGTCGACGGCGAGGACAACACCGTGTACGCCGCTGATGCCGTTCCGCTGCCGACCGGTCCCGACAACCCCCACGGCCTCGCGCTCACACAAGAACTCACGCCCCTGAAGTCCGAGCGCGAGGGCATCCAGGACTACGACTGGCGCCGCCAGCGCACCTGGAAGGTGCTGAACGACAACGTCGCCAACGGCCTCGGCACCCCGGTCGGCTACAAGCTCGAGCCCAGCGCCGCGATCCCGTCGCTGCTCGACCCCGACTCGCCTGTCGTCCGCCGGGCGCGCGCGATCGAGCACACGCTGTGGATCACGCGCTACGCCGAGGACGAGCGCTGGCCGTGCGGCGAGTTCCCGAACCTCAGCGCCGAGGACTCGGGCCTGCCGGTCTGGACCGCGCGCGACCGGCCGATTGAGAACACCGACGTCGTCCTCTGGTATGTGTTCGGCATCAACCACGTGACGAGGCCCGAGGACTGGCCGGTGATGCCCGTCGACACGGTCTCGTTCTGGCTCAAGCCGGTCGGCTTCTTCGACCGCAACCCGGCGCTCGACGTACCCGCTCACCCGGGCCACGGACCCGCACCCGATCCCGCCCACCCCGATGTTTGACCACGTGACGATCCGGGTCACCGACCGAGACGCCTCAGAACGCTTCTATAACGCTGTGCTGGGACCGCTCGGGATCGACGAGAGCTACCGGACCAACGCGTTCTCGCAGTGGGGAGAGTTCATCCTGACCGCCGCCGACGCTGAGAACCCGCCTACGACGGGCCCCCATGTTGGCTTCGTGGCGCCGACGCGTGACCAGGTCGGCCAGTTCTGGCGGGTCGGCACCGAGGCGGGCTACCGCGACGACGGTCCCCCGGGGCCGCGGCCCGAATACAGCCACGATTACTACGGGGCATTCCTGCTCGATCCCGACGGCAACAGCGTCGAGGCCGTCAACGACTCCGCGCCGAACCGCAGGGGGATCATCGATCACCTGTGGATCCGGGTCGCGAACCTCACGGCCGCGAAGGCGTTCTACGACGCGATCGCGCCCCAGGCCGGTCTGATCCTCGGCGCCGACACGCCCGAGCGCGTCCAGTACCGCGGCCCGGCCGGTGGCTCGTTCTCGCTGCTTGAAGGCACGCCGACCGAGCACGTCCACATCGCCTTCACCACGCACGATAACGCGGTCGTCGACCGGTTCCACGAGGCCGCGACCGCGGCCGGCTACGCCAGCAACGGCGGCCCCGGCGAGCGCCGCCGGTACCACCCCGGCTACTACGCCGCGTTCGTGTTCGACCCCGACGGCAACAACATCGAGGTCGTGAACCACAACCGGGACTAGCGTAGGCTTAAACAGATGAGCGACGAAACCATCACCGCACGGATCGAAAGTCTGGTCGCCGAGGAGCACGTGCTTCGCAGCCGCGAGCAATCCGACGCGGCGGACGACGACGCGCTCGAGGCCGATCAGCAGCGCCTGCGCGACGTCGAGATCGAGCTCGACCGCTGCTGGGATCTGCTCCGCCAGCGGCGCGCAGCCCGCGACGCCGGGGGCGACCCCGACGCCGTCCACGTCCGCGACGCCGACACGGTCGAGCGCTTCTGGCAGTAGCTCCAACGGACAAGTTTCGCCGCGCTCCTTGACGACTTTGTCAAGGTGGGTGTGCGTGAACGCGCCCCGACCGAGACGAAACGAGGGACCATGGAGCTGGACGGGATTCACCACATCACCTGCATCACCGCCGACGCGCCGGGCAACGTCGATTTCTACGCGCGAGTGCTCGGTCTGCGGCTGGTCAAGAAGACGGTCAATTTCGACGCCCCCGACGTCTACCACCTGTACTTCGGGGACGAGCGGGGCGCGCCTGGCTCGATCCTGACGTTCTTCGAGTTCCCGGACGCGGCGCGCGGCCGCGCCGGCGCGGGCATGGTCCACCGCCTGGTCTGGCGGGTCGCCTCCGACGACGCGCTCACGTTCTGGGTCGACCGGCTCACGGCCGAGGGCGTCGAGGTCGCGCACGACCAGGTCGCACGCGCGATCGTGTTCGAGGACCCTGAGGGACTCGCGCTCGAGTTCGCCGCGATCGACACCGGCGATGAGCCGCTGAGCGCGGATGCGCCGGACATCCCGGCCGAGCACAGGCTCCTCGGGTTCGAGGGTGTCCGCGCGTACGGGCGGGTCGGTGACGGCGACGCCGAGGACCGGCTCCTGACCGCGGGAATGGGGTTCGAGCGCACGTCGCCCGACGTGTATGTGATGCAGGGCCGCCGGCGCGCGACCTACACGTACGATGAGCCGCCGGCCGAGAGGGG
>CAWJXO010000011.1:0-387247 GCA_963846765.1 uncultured Solirubrobacterales bacterium | reverse complement strand
GATGTTGTCGATCACCTTGCCGTCGATCGCGCGCGGGAACGGCCACTGCTGCGGGATCTGAGACAGACTTGTGGCGTCGAGGTTGACCAACAGTGATGTTGTGGTTCGGGTGCTGGGTGCCGCGGATCGAGTACCGCGTGTTCATCGTGTTGAGGTCGAGCGTGCGGAGCAGGTTTGTCCCGTACGCCGCGATCGCAAGCCCCGCCGACCCGAGCGCGACCAGCGCCAGCATCAGCACCTTGAGGTTCCGGTTGTTCCCGAAAAGCCGCGTCCTCTTCATGTCACATCACCCTCGCGCATTGACCCCGTTTCGCCCCTGGTGCTCGCCCTCGGCCGCGGCAGGCGAAAACACCCCGGTGAGTCTACGCCCTGGTGCCCAAGGGGACAAGGCGCCCCCCGGCGGTAAGGTTGACGAGCGACAGGAGCGCCGTCTACCGTCTCGGAGGGACCGAACGGTGAGATCAGGGCGACGATCAAGGATCTGGGGGTCAGCCGGAGTGTCGTTGGCGTGCGCGCTGTCGATCGGCGCGACCGCCACGGCCGCCCCGCTTTCGCCTACGTTCGCCAAGACCGTTCTCCTGGCGCCGGTGAGCGGCCAGGTTCTGATCCGCACGCCCGGCGCGGCCTACTCCGCACTCCTCACTGCGGCGCGCATCGTGCCGGTCGGCACCGTGGTCGACACGACCGCCGGCAGGGTTAGGCTCACCTCCGCGAACCCGCAGCCCGGCAGCGTCCAGAGCGGTCAGTTCTTCAAGGGGACTTTCCAGATCAGGCAGAGTCGCCGCGGCGGAGGACTGGTGAGCCTCTTGCTCCGCGATACGACCACCCGACAATCGGGCTGCAAGCCGCCTCCGGCGCACGCGGCCGCGCTGTCCAGGCGGATCCTCGGTCTCCTTCGGGGCAACGCGAAGGGCCACTTCCGCACCGTCGGCCGGTTCTCCGCGGCGACCGTGCTCGGGACCAACTGGGGCGTCCGGGACCGCTGCGACGGCACGTTGACCGTGGTCCGCCGGGGCGTGGTGGCTGTCGAGGATTTCGTGTCGCACAAGACGGTGGTCGTGCGCACCGGGCAGACATACCTGGCCAAGGCGCCGTGACCGGACGCTGAGGCGCGGATGTCGACCGCGCCCATCACGATCGTGATCGCCGAGGGGGTGCAACTCGTGATCGAGGACGATGGCCAAGGCTCCGATCCAGGTGGCGGCGTCGCCGGGTTCGGATTGACCGGGATGCGCGAGCGCGCGCTGCTTGCCGGTGGCCGGTTGTGGGTCCGGTCGTCCGACGGCGGCGCTACGTCCGTCAGCGCCGTGCTGCCGCTGCCGCGGGGGTGAACACGCTGTGGCCGGCGCGCACCGTCACGGTGGCGTGAGTCGCGAGGTCCTCGACGACGACCACGCCCCTGGCGACCCGCACGAGCGTGCCGTCGCAGAAGTCCTCGGTCAGCCACCGCGTGCCGAGCACGGTCGCGGCTGAGTAATGCCCCACGGTTCGGAAGGTCCCCGAGCCGCTCGCCCATAGGAGGCGCACGACCTTGTGCGGCGGCCTGCGCCGGGGCACAAGGGCATCGCGGTCGGCCGCGTGCGCCGTGCACGGCGCCGTGTTTCCGCCGGCGAGCCGGATCTGCGCCGTCGGGCTTCCCGCGGACTGCGTCACGCGGAACGCGCCGTCGTAGAACTGGGCGTCCTCGACGCGGGCGGCGGTGGCGCGGTCGCCGGCGCGGGCGCGGGCGCGGGATGGGGGAGGGGCGGCGCGGAGATCGACGCGGCCGTGCGTGGTATCGATCAGCGACCCGAGCGGGACGTTGCGGTCGTTGGTGCCGAGTATGAACGCGTGCCCACCGGGTGGCGTCACGATCACCGTCCCCGACACCAGCCCGATGTCGACCGACCGCCCGAAGCCGGGCGGTGGAAGGCTCGCGTCCGCGACCCCAGGGACGAGGATCACCCCGGCCAGGACGGCGCCGGCGATGAGTCGCGCCCGCACAGGTCGCATGTTACGAGTTACGCGCCCGCACCGCCGCTCCGGCCCGAGGCGGATGCCCCGGGCCGCGCGGCTCATAGCCCCCTGTACGGGGTCCGTCACGCGAGCGAGATCGGTGGGTCCTCAGATGAGGGTCCGTCCGTCGAAGGCGCCCTACAGTCCGAGCATCGAGGCGATCCGGACCCGCTGGGTCTCGTTCGTCCCGGAGTAGATCGGCGCGCCGATCGCGTCGCGCAGGCCCTTCTCCAGCCCGTACTCGCGCGTGTAGCCGCGGGCCCCGAAGATCTGGATCGCCGACAGCGCCGAGGCCACATTGGCCTCGCTCGTGATCAGCTTCGCCATCGAGATCTCGGTGGTGACGCTGCGTCCCCTGGCGAACCGCCGTGCGGTGTCGTACAGGTGCTTGCGCGAGTTCTCCAGGCCGATCTTCATGTCGACGATCTTCCCCGCGATGTATTGGTTGGAGCCGATCGACCGGCCGAACGCCTGACGCTCCTTCGCGTACTTGATGCAGCGATCCAGCCGCTCCTGCATCTCGCCGACCATCATCATGAAGATGCACAGGATCTCGTAGTTCATGACGTGCTCGAGGATGAAGAAGCCCGAGCCCGGCTTGCCGAGGATGCTGTCGCTCGGCACCCGGCAGTCAGAGAACTCGAGCTCGCAGAACGGGCACGTGTTCAGGCCAAGCTTCTCGATCGGCTCGCCCACATGGAACCCGGGCGTGTCGGTCGGCACGAGGAACGCGGTGATCCCGGCGGCGCCGCCCTCCGTTCCCGTCTTGGCGTAGACGGTGATGACGTCGGCGAGCGGGCCGCTCGTGATCCAGATCTTCTTCCCGTTGATGACGTAGTCGTCGCCGTCCTCGATGGCGGTCGTAGCCATCGCGGTCGCATCCGACCCCGCGCCGGGCTCTGAGATCGCGTGCGCGCTCAGGATCTCGCCGTCGACGAGCCGCGCCAGATAGCGCTCCTTGAGCTCGTCCGACCCGAACTTCTGCAGCGGAATCGCGGCGCTCACGACCTGCGTCGCGGCGCCGAACAGCAGTCCGGTGTCGCGGCAGCCGTAGCCGAGGTTCTCGAGCACGTACACGAGTGTCAGTACGTCGAGGCCCTGACCGCCCCACTGCGCGTCGAACGGGATCCGCAGCACGCCGGACTTACGGATCAGCTCCCATTTGTCGCGGTTGAACCGGTTCGCGGCGTCATCCTCGAGGTGACCCTCGTTGAGCGCGTCGAAGTACTCGTTCAGTGACTTGCGGAGTGTCTTCTGCTCGTCGGTCCATTCACCGGTTGGGGCGGTCAGTGCCATCCTCGCTCCTCTAGTAGACGGATGAGTGGATCCCGGACTCCGTCAGGCGGTGTGCCTCGTCGCCGGTCAGCGCGGGGGTGAACATGCACACGAGCCGCAGGTCTTCGTCGTCGGACGCGACCAGATCGTGAGCGTCGTGCTCGTTGAGCGAGTAGATCGTGCCGGGCACGATCTCGTGCTCGGTGCCGTCCAGCTCAATGACCTTGCCGCTGCCCTCGATGCAGTAACAGGACTCGAGATGGTTCTTGTATTCGAGCCGAGATTTGCTGACCCCTTGCGCACGATCGTGTCGGTGACGGTGTAGCCGAGCCCGTCGGCCTCGAGCAGAAAGCGCCGGCTCAGGCCGTTGCCCCACTCCACCGTCTTCACTTCATCGAGCTTGCGAATGATCATGTATGGCCCCTTTGTTGTTTTGTCCTGTCACGCTGGGATTTGTCCCAATTCCACGAGTAACCCGCGGAAGTCTTCGACCACATCACGCCCGGCGGCCCGCGCGTCGGTGACGCGCGCCACGCACGTGCTGCCGACGATCGCGGCGTCGGCGCCGACCGCCCCGAGCCCGTCGATGTGGCTCTTGTCCTTCACTCCGAACCCCACCGCGACCGGTACGTCGGTCTGCGCGCGCAGCGTCTCGAGCACCGGGATCAGCGTGCTGTGATCGGGTGGCCCGACCGTGCCGCTGCGCCCGTACGCGGCGACCAGGTAGATGTAGGCCGAGCCGTGCTCGGCGGCCTCGTTCAGGATGGCTGGATCCGACGTCGCGTAGCAGGTGGTCACGATCGGCAGGTCGACCAACCCGGCCGCCTCGTAGTACTCGGGTTTCAGCCGGGGCGGCAGGCCGTGTACGAGCAGCCCGTCGGCGCCGGACACCTGCACCCGCTCGAGGAACTCGCGCATCGGCGTCCCCTTGATCGAGTAGCTCCAGTCGGCCAGCAGCGCGATCTTCAGATGCTCGAGCTCGGGACGCACATCGCCGATGAATGCGAGCACGGCTTCCCGGTCGACGCCGTCCTCGAGCGCGCGGCTGGCCGAGGCCCGGATCACCGGCCCGTCGCTGGCCGAGTTCGGGAACGGGATCGCGAGTTCGAGGCAGTCGACCTTGGCCTCGTCGAGCATCAGCACGAGCTCGTGGAATATGGGGAGCGGCGGATCTCCGGCGTTCAGGAACAGCGCCAGTCCGGGCCGCCCGGGTCGGCGATCGGCGAAGAAACTCATGCCTTGGCGGCTACCTGACCGTGCGCGCGCATCCGCTCGATCAGCCGCGCGGGAACGCCGGCGCTCATCGTGTTGGAGGCCAGTTCCAGGGCCGTGGGCCAGTCGGGTGCGACCTCGCAGTTGATGGCCAGGGCGGCGGCGTTCAGCCTGATGCTCTCGATCGCCCCGGGCGGGCCGTCGCCGCCGATCAGGCCGAGGAAGTGGTCGACGGTCTGCTCGAGGTCGGCCACCGGGTGAAGGTCCTCGAACGGCCGATCACTCAGGCCGAACTCGGACGGGCGGATCGTGAACTCCTCGCCCCGCGCGCTGTCGTACACGTGGCAATCGACGACGCTCATCAGCTCGTCGACGCCGACGTCGTTCCAGACCACCCAGTAGTCCTTGCTGGGGTCTTCGGAGACGAGTCCGCGGAACGTGGGCAGCACGCTGTGGTCCGACACGCCCGTGATCTGCAGGGACACCGGCACCGCGGCCAGGAACGGCCCGATCAGGTTGAAGAACCGCCCGACGGTCTTCATGTCGAACGGCAGTATCTGGCGGGCCAGCGTGCGTAGCTCCTTCGGATACACGAACGGGCCGGCGCAGGCCATCCCGAACGTGTCCAGCATCTCCTCCGTCTGTTCGTAGGAGCTCGTCTGGCGGATGCCCAGCCGATCGAGCAGATCGACCGAGCCGGTGCGGCTGGCGTAGGCGCGTGAGCCGGTCTTGATCACGCGCGCGCCCATCGCCGCGGCGACGAACGCGGAGGCGGTGGACAGGTTGAACGTGCTCGGACCGCCGCCGGTGCCGACGATGTTGACGGTGCGGCGCGGCGGCGGATCGGGACGGGGGTTGCGCTCCTTGAGTGAGCTCAGCAGCGTGCTCACCGACGTGCCGTCCGGCATCCGGGTGGTCAGCGAGGACAGCACCGCGAGTGCCTCGCCCGGGTGCAGGCTCTTCGCGGCCAGCCGATCCCAGAAATCGCCCCAGACCTCCTCGGGGATCGGGTAGCGCTGGGTGACCAGCGCCGCCAGCGCCGCTGACGGAGTCTTACTCGGCATGCGCCCCGGCTTGCGCCTGGTCCACGTACGCTTTGATCGCGGCCACCGTGCGGAAGCTGTCGGGTCCGAGCTCGGAGTCGTCGACGCCGATGTCGAACTCGTCCTCGAGCCAGGCCACGACCTTCAGCAGCCCCAGGCTGTCCACGACCCCGCCGGTCAGGAGGTCGTAGTCGTCCTCGAGATCCTCGACCGGGACATCCGGCATGAACTCCTCGACGATGAACGCCTTGATCTTCGCGGTGGTTTCATCCATTCGCACGGCTCCTCTCTAGCTCGGCCGCGACCGCTTTGCGGTCGACTTTTCCGGTTGATGTTTTGGGCAAGGGCTCGGTCACGATCTGAATCGTCGACGGCATCTCGGTGCGAGCCAGCCGGGTGGCGCAGTGCTGGCGGAGCTGCAGGCTGTTGAGCTTCGCGTCGGGCTCGCGGCGCACGGTCGCGTGCAGCCTGGCGCCGGCGAGCTCGTCGGGCACGGCGATGACCGCGACCTCGACGACCGCGGGGTGCTCCTGGATCGCCTGCTCGACGACCTGCGTCGAGACGCGCACGCCGCGGACCTTGACGTAAAAGTCAGAGCGGCCCTCGAGCGTCAGCGTGCCGTCCTCGTGGCGGCGGACGATGTCGCCGCTCTTGTAGTAAGTGCGCCCGCCGTCATCCTCGACGGTCACGAACCTGCCCTCGTTCAACGACGACTTCAGGTAGCCCCGGGTCTGGAATGGCGTCCACACCATGAATTCGCCGGTGCCGGTGCCTTCGAGCGGGGTCCCGTCCTCTTGCTGCACGCGGACTATCACGCCCGGGATCGGCTGGCCGACGGGAATGTTCGTGGGCACGTTGCCCTCGGCGAGCCCCAGGAACTCGTGGAGGAGGCTGTCGTTGGTCTCGGTGCAGCCGTACACGTTGTAGAAGCGCGCGTTGGGGAATAGCTTCGGCAGCTCGGCCAGCGAGCTCGGCGGGATCTTGTCGCCGGTGGTGATCACGTGCCGGACGCTCGGGAACGTCCGGCCGTCCTCGCGGTTGACGTCGATCAGCAGGCGGTACAGCATCGGCACCGCCTGGAGCACGTTGACCTGGTTGTCGTTGACCAGGTCGGCGAGATACGCGCCCTGCGTGGCGCGGTCCTGGTCGACGAGCGCGACCGTGCCGCCGTGCTTGAGCGTGGTCCAGATGTCGAGCAGGCACAGATCGAAGTTGAGTGGGGCGTAGTTGGCGACCGCCGTGCCGGGCTTGATGTCGAACTGCTCGGCCGCCCAATCGGTGAACGCGTCGACGCCGGCCGCCTGGAGCGGGACGATCTTCGGCAGCCCGGTCGAGCCCGAGGTGGTCAGCATGAAGGTCACGCCCTCGCCGCCGCCCGCCGGCGGCCACTCGGACCCCGCCGCCTCGGGCTGGGAACGGGTGTCTTCGACGAGCGCTCGCAGGCTGGCGGCGCTCTCGCTGCGCGGGCCGTGGGGCGAGATCACCTGGCTCGTGCCCGCCTGGGCGAACAGCTGCGCGAGCGTCTCGGGCGCGAGCTCGATCGACGGGAGCAGGAACGGGGCTCCGGCGCGTAGGCACGCGAGGATCAGCGCGATTGCCTCGGGCGACTTCTTGGCCCGGACCCCGATCGGACGGTCGGTGGGTAGGCGCGCGGCCTCGAGCTCGGCGAACGCGGCGTCGGCGAGCCCCTGGAGCTCGGCGTAGGAGATCGGCTGTCCGTCCCAGATCAGCGCCGGCGCGTCGGGACGGCGCGCGGCCTGCTCGGCGAAGTGATCGGCGATCGATCGTGTGGCGGTCTGGCTCATGACGACCTCGGCGTTATCGGAGTCTCCAGCTCGGCGCGGTGGCGCTCGAACTCCTCGACCCAGCCCTGGATGCTGTCGGCGCGCAACAGCCCGGTCCCGATCAGGAGCCCCTTGAAGCCGGCATCGACCAGCTCGGCGGCGATCCGCGGGTCGATGATCGCGCTCGCGCTGACCGGGCAGGGCGTGCCTGTCTGGATCGTCGCTTCGAGCAGCGAGCGGCTGGTGTCGATGTCCCCGGGCTCACGCTCGCGTGTGTTGATGTCCTTGTTGTTGACCGCGATGATGCAGTCCCCCGGGTGGATCACGCTCTCGAGCTCGGTCTGGTCGACGATCTCCACGAACGGCGTGAGCCCGTGATCGAGGGCGAGCTCGATCAGGTGCCGGAACGTCTTGGCGGGCAGGATCTTCGCGGTGAGCAAGACCGCCGAGGCGCCCAGCTCCTTGGCGGCGACGATCTGCTTCTCGCGGGTGATGAAGTCCTTCTTGAGCAGGGGGAGATCGGTCAGGCCGGAGACCTCACTGAGCATGTCGTCGTTGCCGCCGAACCAGCGGCCGGTCACGACCGAGATGCACGGCGCGCCGACCGCGATGTACTGGCTGACGATCTCGGGGATCGTTCGGTCGCCCAGGAGCTCGGCGCCCTCGCCGTCCTGGCGCTTGACCTCCATGATGATCGGCAGGCGCCCGGCGAGAAGGGCGTCGGTGAACGGGCTAGCCATCTTGGTCACTCACTCTCGCGGCTCGTCCTTCCACACACGGCTGATCGCCTCGACGTTGTCAGACGAGATCTTCCCATCTTCGGTGCGCGCGTTGGTATCAACATCGATGCCGAGAAATTGGGGATGCGCGGCGAGCGCCTCGTACTCTGCCCGGTTGGCGGCGGAGATCCCGCCGGCGAGCAGGAATGGGCGGGTCAGCTTGTCGGCGAGCGGGGCCACGACGGCCGGGTCGATCGCCTGTCCGGTGCTGCCGACTCGGCCGTCGTCGGAGACTACGTCGAACAGGAACACGTCGACGCCGGCCTTCTCGTAGGAGGCGAGTAGCGGCGCCTCGACGCACTCGCCGCCCTTCACATGGAGCACCTTGATCACCTTGACCCCGTGCCCGCCCGCCTCGATCGCCTTGATCTTGCGGATCGTCCCCGGGGTCGGATACCCGTGGAGCTGGATCCACCGCACGGGTGAGCCCTCGAGCGTCTCGCGGAGCTGCTCGGCATCCTTGGCGAACGTGACCAGCACCGGCGTCACGCCCTCCGTCGCGGCGGCCGCCTCCGCGAGCGCGCGCCACTGTGCGAGCTCGAGGTCGTGCGGGCCTCCGGGCACTCCCCACCACAGCCCGACGAAGTCGACTCGGTGTGCCGCCAGCAGGTCGATCTCCGCTCGCTCGACGATCCCGCAGACCTTGACTCGGGTGCCGAGGCTGGGGTTTGTGAGGCGATCGTCGGTCACGTGCGTCTGGCCCGGTGGCGCGGTCGGCGACATGCCACCGAACCTCATATGGGATCGCGGGAGACCGCTGAGATGCCATCTACTCGATGCATCTCCTGCGGTCTCCCGGTCCCAGGTCCCAATTCCCTACGCCCCTGCGGCTCCGACTACGTCCCGACCAGGCCGCTCGCGCCCGGCACTGCCATCGCGGGAGTCTGGCCGATGAACGTCAGGATGCCGTTCGCTCCGACCCTGTACTCGTCGATGTGATGCGTCGCCGGGGTCGCCGCGGTCGACAGCACGTACAGGTATTGGCTGTCGCTCGAGAGCGTCTCATCGGTGGCCGCGAACTCCTTGCGCACCGGCGTGTGGCCGAGCAGCTTCAGGCCGCCGCCCGGGAACACCCTGTACTCCGAGGTGAAGGCCCCGGTGGGCGCCCCGCCGCCCGTGTTGACGACGTAGGCGTACTTCCCGTTTCCGGTGACCGACACCCAGCACGGGGCGGTGCCGTTGGTGCCGACAGTCGCGATCGGCGTCAGCGCACCCGAGGCGGCCACGTTGTAGCTGGCGGTGTCGCCCGCGCCCGGGACCGACAGGCTCGTGACCTGCGACATGATCAGGTGGCCGTTCGGATCAAACGCGAACCCGAACGGGAACGGCGTCGTCGCGTCGTGCGCCGTAGGTGCACTCGCGGCTCCGCTCGCGCCGATCTTGAACGTGTCGATCGAGTCGGTCGCGACCGGAGTCGGCAGCGTCGGATCGCCGAGCAGCGAGACCACGAGCAGCTTGCCGTTGTTGTTGAAGCCCACCTGCCGCGCCAGCCCGGGAACCGTTGGCGTCAACGGCCGGATCGAGCCCGACACCGGCGTCAGGTGGCCGGCCGCGTTGAAGCGCAGCCCGGCGATGTTGCCGGGTACGGGCGGTCCGGGCATCGGGAAGATCCCCGAGTCGAGGACATACAGCAGGTTGCCGTGAGTCGTGAGACTGTTCGGGAACTTGCCGCCCGAGGAGTGCACCGCGACCAGCTTGAGGCCGGTCGGGGTCGCCAGGAAAGAGCTGACCGAGTTGCTGCCGGCGTTGACAGCGAACACGTGCGTTCCGTCGGCCGTCTGGGCGAGCTCGCCCTGGGTGTCGAGGAATGGACATGTCGGGGCGCAGCCGGGCTGAAGCTGCTGGCCGCCCTTGCCACCGGTGGCGACCGCCTTGAGGAACTTCAACTGCCCGTTCGAGTAGCGGTTGAAGATCAAGACCTCGTTCCGCTTGGGGCTGTTGGTCTCGGTGTAGACCCTCCCGACCGGCTTGGCCTTGGACTTACTTGGACTCTTCGCGCTCGCTATCCCAGGCAGCGCGAACACAGCGACGGATACCGCCACCAGAAGACCCGGCAACGACCAGCGCTTGCCGGGCATGAAACGCCCCAACGAAATCACGTAAAACTCCCCTCGTTTGTGCCCGCGCGCGACTCTATAGCAATCATCGCCCCGAGACCAGTTGGTCCCCCGTTCGTGGGGGCCGCGACTGTAGCGCATCGCCTGGCGGGCGTCTAATGGGTTGGCGGGGGCTGGAAAGGGATTGTTAAGGGTTCCTGCGGCTCGCTTCAGGCCCTTCCCAGCCGCTCCGATCGGACGTGACGGCGACGACCCCGCCGGGCCGTCGCCGTCACCCGAGTGGCGGTTAGAACGCCCCGGCTCCCGAGATGCCGTTCGGCAGCGTCGAGGGCGTCGTCTGGATGTGCTTGATGCTCCCGTTCGAGCCCACCTTGTACACGTCGATGTGGCTGGGGCCGCCCATCACGAACGCATCGATCACGTACAGGTAGTGATCGTTGCTGCTCAGGGCCTCATCGCTCGGGAACCCCATGCCGCCGGCATCGCCCTGGGCGTGCAGCGTCATCTTGCCGCTGTGGCTGACGGACATGACGGACACGCTGCCCTTTCCGCTGAACGTGTCCGGCACCGAGTCCGAGAGCGTGTTCGACACGTATGCCCACGTACCGTCCTTAGACACCACGAGCCAGCACGCCGCGCGCCCCTTGGTCGGCGTGTTCTTGACGAGCTTCAGCTTGCCGGTCGACGACACGTTGTAGGTCGCCGCCGAGCCGTTGAACTGCGTCGGGTCGGCCGGGTTCGGCATGGCGCCCGAGGGCGTCGCGACGAAGCCGGCGTTGCTAACGAGGATCCGGTTGCCGGAGGACGAGAATCCGAACGGGTTCGCGATGCCCGGGGTGGCGAACGCTTGCGACGGACCCGCCGAGCCGTTATGGCTGATCACGAACGTGTCGATGTCGCCGTACGTGCGTGGAAGTCCGCGCTGGGTGACGGCGATCACGCCGCCGTTGTCGGCGAAGCCGATGCCCGCGGTCACGCCGACCTTAGCCGTCTTGCCCTTCGGCGTCACGGCCGTGAGCTTGCGGTTCGACCCGGCGACCGGCGTCAGCTTGCCGGTGGCCGAGAACTTCCAGCCGAAGATGTTCTGGCTCGTCTCGTTGACCACGTACAGCAAATCGCCGCTGCTGGTCAGACTGATCGGTAGCTTCCCGTGCGAGGGGACGTGGGAGACCAGCTTCGGCCCCGACGCCGTGATCAGGAACGAGCTGACGCTGTTGTCTCCGGCATTCACGACGAACAACAGCTTGCCGTCAGGCGTCAAGTTCACCGAGCCCGAGCCATCGGCAATCGGGAACCCGAACGGCGGTGTGCTCGCGATCCCCTTTCCGCCCGTCGAGACGACCTTTCGCTGCGTCAGCGTGCCGTTCGCCGCGCGGGTGAACACGATCACCGAGTTGCCCGAAGGATCGTTGCTGGTCGTATAGACAGCGTCGTAGTTGACCTTCTTCGCGGCGCCCTTCTGCGCGGCGCTCGCCAGCGCCGGCGTGGTCAACGCCACGGCCGCCACCATGATCCCCAGCAGCCGCCAGAGCCTCACATCACATCCCATAAAGTGCCCTCCGTTGTGTGTCCTCGTAGCGCCCGGCCCGCGCTGGTTGTCGGCGGGCAGGGTACAGCACGGGACCCATTTGTAAACAAGGGGTGATCGAAAACTTGCCCAACTAGTCCAGTTGGGGTATCGCGCCTGGTATATGATCGCCGCGCGCACACCTGGGGACGTGGGAATGCGCAAAGCCGTCCAAACCTCACGAACTTGGCGACCCTGTACTCCTGTTCCTAACCGATGGAGGGTCTTCGATGGCCGATCCGACGTCTGCCCACCGGCTGCAGCCCGGTGCCACGGTCTCGCCGCACCAATTCGTAGCGATCTCGGGCGAGACAGTCAGCGTCCCCGACCCGGGGCAACTGGTCCACCTCGAGCTGCGCCGCTTTGCCGGCTGCCCGATCTGCAACCTGCATCTCCGCTCGGTGGTGCAGCGCAGGGACGAGCTCGCGGCCGCGGGCATCAGGGAAGTGGTGGTGTTCCACTCCACCGACGACGAGCTGCGCAAGTACCAGGCCGAATTGCCGGTCGCGGTGATCGCCGATCCCGACAAGAAGCTCTACGCCGAGTTCGGCGTCGAGAAATCGGCGCGCTCCGTGCTCAATCCGCGCGCGTGGCCGGCGGTCTTTCGCGGCCTGGCTCGCCACGTCGGCGCCGTGGGCAAGGGCGAGGAGCATCTCACGCCGCTGACGCCCAAGGGAGGCTCGTTCGGGCTGCCGGGCGATTTCCTCATCGCCTCCGACGGCCACGTCATCGCCAGCAAGTACGGCGAGCATGCCTACGACCAGTGGACCGTCGACGAGGTGCTCGAGCTGGCCAAGGGCCAGGGTGCCGGCACCGTGCCCGCGGACGCGGACGCGGGCGCAGCGCCCAGCGTCGGGGTCTCATAAAACCGCTTGTGGAGGTCCTCGCCACGGATAAGATCCAACCGGCGAGCATCTCGCCGCCGACTGCCGGGGCAACGCGCGAGAGGAGACAACGTGAGTGACGATAGGCACCCTGCCGAGGCCTACGACGTGGCGATACTCGGTGGAGGGCTCGCCGGGTTGACGCTGGCGCTGCAGCTAAAGCAGGCGCGTCCCGACACGAGCATCTTCGTCGCCGAGAAACGGGCCGGGCGCGCGCCCGAGGCCGCGTTCAAGGTTGGGGAGTCGACCCAGGAAATCGCCTGCAACTACTTCGGCGAGGTGCTCGGGCTGATGGATCACATGGAGCGCGACCAGATCCGTAAGTGCGGACTGCGCTTCTGGTTCCCGGCGGGTGACAACGGCAGCCTCGCCGAACGGATCGAGCGCGGGCCGACGGCGCATGCCCCCGTCCCGAGCTGGCAGTTCGATCGGGGCCGGTTCGAGAACTACCTTGGGGAGCGGAACGTCGAGGCCGGGATCGACCTGTTCGGCGCCACTCGCGTCACGGACGTCGAGGTCGGTGATCCCCACACGGTGACGATCGTCCCCCGCGCCGGCGGGGATGCGACGACGGTCCGGGCCCGCTGGCTCGTCGATGCCAGCGGCCGGTCGTGGATCCTCAAGCAGAAGCTCGGTCTGCTCGAGGACAACGGGCACGTGGTCAACTCGTCCTGGTTCAGGCTGGCCGGGAGTCTGAACATCGAGGACTGGGCCGACCCCGACGACGAGGAGTTCTTCGGGCGCATGTCCGAGCGCGGGCTGCGCCAGTTCAGCACCAACCACCTGTGCGGCAAGGGCTACTGGATGTGGATGATCCCACTCTCCTCCGGCGCGATTTCGATCGGGATCGTGGCGGATCCGAGCTTCCACTCGATGGACGAGATGAACACGCTTGACAAGGCGATCGACTGGATCCGAGAGCACGAGCCGCAGCTCGGCGAGGCGGTCGACGCACGGCGCAATCAGGTCGAGGACTTTCTCAAGGTCGAGGACTTCTCGTATGGCTGCAAGCAGGCCTTCGACGGCCGCGACCGGTGGTGCTTGGTCGGGGAGGCGGGGGCGTTCCTGGATCCGTTCTACTCGCCCGGCTCGGACTTCATCGCGCTCTCCAACACGCTCGCCGCCGACCTGGTCTCGCGTGGGCTGGACGGGGAGGACGTCGTACGGCGCGCCCAAGCACACAACGACTTCTACCTGAACGCCTACCGGGTCCATCTCACGCAGTACGAGGGTCAGTACGTGTTCTGGGACAACCCGGCGGTCATGAACGTGAAGATCAGCGGGAACAACATCTACTACTGGGGTTGCCTGGCGCTGCTGTTCTTCCACCGCAAGCTCACCGACCTCGAGCTGATGGCGGCGGTCCGTCCCGATGTGGACCGGATGCAGGCGATCATCACGCGACTCGAGGCGATGTACCGCGAATGGAACGAGCTCGAGCAGCGGGAGTGGCGGCGGGCGATGGTTCCGTCATCCGCGTTCCCGGCGATGTTCGATCGCCACCGGGACATGATCGCCGGCTTCGACGACAAAGCGCTCAAGGCCAGGATGGCCGCCAACGCCGACCTGCTCGAGGCCTACGCGGTGCTCGCGTTCAACCGGGCCGCGCAGAACCTCGGGGATGCGGCGCCTGGGGAGGACGAGAGGATCAACCCCTACGCGGTGTCGTTGGATCCCGACCGCTGGGAAGCAGACGGGATGCTGGGCGGCGAGGGGCTCACCGTCGCTGAGGCTCGCCAGTCGCCGGCGGGCGGGATGGAGAACCTGTTCATGGAGGCGATCGCGACGCCCGCCTGAGCGCGGGGTCACGCCCCCGCCGCAGCGGGGGCGTGACTGTCCGGTTGCGCTGCTCTGAGAGCGGCTAGAAGGCGCCCAGGCCCGAGACGCCGTTCGGGAGGTCGTTCGGCGTGGCTTGAACGTGGGTCAGGCTTCCGCCCGGACCGATCTTGTACACGTTGATGTGGCTGGGGCCGCCCATGACGAACGGCTCGAGCATGTACAGATACCGGCCGTCGCTCGAGATCGCCTCCTCACCGGGGGAAGCCCTGGCCGGCGGCAGTCTCGCCCAGCAGGGTCAGTCGCCCGTGCGGGGAGATCGCGTAGGTCGACACGGCGTCGGTTCCTGTGAAGACGCCGGACGGGGATCCGGCCGGCCCGCCCAGCGTGTTGGTCACGAACGCGTACCGACCGTCCTTGCTGATCACGACCCAGCACGCAGCGCGGCCGCCGCTCGGGAACGAACCCTTGAAGACGAGCGCGCCTGAGGGATGGAGGCTGAACGAGTCAGTCGAGCCGGTGAACTGCGCCGGATCGAACGGGTTCGGTTGCGTACCTGACGGGGTCTCGACGAAGCCCGCGTCGGTGACCAGGAGGTCTTCGGCCCCGACGAGGTGATCTGGAACGAGCTGACGCTGTTGTCCCCGGCGTTGACCACGAACAGGAGGCGGCCGTGGGGGGTCAGGTTCAACGACCCCGCGCTGTCCACGATCGGGAAGCCGAACGGTGGCTCCGAGTGAACCTGGAGTTAAACCAGGCTGGCCTCGCGCCGGACCGCGTCCAGGTTGATTGGGTGCGACAACGCTCGCAGAGCCGGCAGTTGCTCGAGCGCGGCGGTCCGGCCCGCCTCGAGGAACCGGTCCGCGAGGTGAAAGTCGCGCCATTCGGCAGGCCCGAACCGGGGGGTGATCACGACGTCAGCCAGCGCCGCATGGCGGGCGCTGGTGTCGAGCTGGCTGAGGTCCATCGCCTCGAGGATGGTGTCGAGCGGCCCGCGGCGCCTTGGCTTGGCAGGCTCGTCTTCCGGATCGTCGGGGACGCCCGGCCAGCTCTCCAACGACTCGGTTCCGAGCAGGTTCACCGACACGACGATGTCGGCCCCGTCCTCGAGCACGGCTGCGGTCGGTACCGGGACGAGCGCGATCGCGTCGATCAGCCGATGCCCGTCTCGCTCCTGCGTCGGGAACACGCCGGCGACCGAGAGCGCCGCCAGGAGCGCCTCCCACAGCGGCCCATGGCGCTGCACCACCGGAGCCCGATCGGTCAGGTCGACCGCCATGATCGCGAGCGGAACCTGGGTGTGCGAGAAGAACGCGCCCTGCGTGGCCTCCTTGAGCAGCCCGGTGAGCGTCTCGAGGCCCGCCGAGCCCACGAGTGGTGACTTGAACAGCTGGCCGACGTTATCGGCACTGAAGGCGGTGCGGAAGCGTTCGTCGACCTCGGCGGCGCCGTAGCCGAGCGCGACCTGCGAGGCCACGAACCCGCCGATGCTGCTGCCGCCGACGTAGTCGACGGTGTAGCCCGACTCCTGGAGCACCTTGAGTGCGCCGACGTGCGCGTATCCCTTGGCGCCACCCGCGCCGAGCGCGAGGCCCAGCTTGGTGCGCGTGAGGTGGCGTGCGATCCATGCCACGTCGGCGTCCGCGAGGGGGAAATCGGGCTGGCGCGGGCATTCGCGCACGACCAGCTTCAGAGCGCCCGGATGCCACATCTGGCTGGCCGAGCGCGCCTCGTCCGAGACCAGGACGATCTCGAGCCGGCGGCCCGCGGCCGCTTCGGCGACCCGTCCGAGACGATTGGCCTCGTCGGCACTCCCGACGAGCGCCACCACGCGATCGGCCTCGTCGAGCAGCACGGCGACGGTGTCGGGATCGAACTCGCTCGGGATCAGGACGGTGTTGTTCTCGCTCGCCGCCTCGTCCGACGCGGTGAGCGCGCCGGCCAGCGACAGCGACCGGTCGAGCACCGACACTGGACGCGGGCTGGCCGTGCGGGCGGCGGCCACGAGGCGGCTGATGACTCCCTTGAGCGAGGGACCGGCGACAAGCCCGATCTCCTCGCCGCGGGTGGAGCTACTGCGAACGCTGGCGCTGAACAGCGCCGCGCTGTGCGCGCTGGCCCGAAACAGCCGCTCGCGCTGGGTATTGATCACGTTGATGAGGATGCGGGGGAACTGCCCGGCCAGCTCGAGCAGGTCGGCGGCGTCGAGCTCGAGGGTGTCGGCGATCGTGCTTGCCGACACCGTCGCCGTCCGCTCGGTGCCGGTGATCGCGTCCTGGGCGCCGATCACATCGCCTTTTCGCATCCGCAGCTCGATCTCGCCACCGCCGGCGGTGGTTCCGGCGGTCCAGATGACCAGTCCGCCGGTGATCAGCCAGATGCGGTCGCTTGGGTCGCCGGCGGCGCACAGCTGCTCGCCCGGCGCGAACTGCCGCCTGCGCATCCGCGAAATGACGACCTCGAGCTGTTCGTCGGTCAGCCCCTCGAACAGACGACTGCCGCCGAGCGAACCGTCCCGGGCCATTTCGCTAGGACTGGCTCGCTGTGGAAGTCATTTCCGACAGGAGCCTAAGCGGGACCCTGCGCGCTCGTCAAGGAAAGAAATCGTCACAGCAGCGTAAGGTCGCGTGTATAGACTCACGCCGGCATGGACACGAGTGCAGCCCGGGGCGCCACTGGAAGCGTGCCGATCGTCACCGGAAAGAAGCTGATGCTGTTCTCTGGGCGGGCCAATCCCGGGCTCGCGTCCGCGATCGGACACAAGCTCGGGGTCGAGCTCGGCCACATCACGCTCAAGACATTCTCGGCGGGCGAGGTTTACTGCCGGATCGACGAGTCGGTTCGCGGCGCCGACGTGTTCATCGTCCAGCCGACGTGCGGCAACCCGGAGACCGGCGTCTCCGCCAACGACGCGATGATGGAGCTGCTGGTGATGATCGACGCCGCGGTCGGGGCCTCGGCGCACCGGGTGATCGCGGTCATGCCCTGGTACGGCTACTCCCGCCAGGACAAGAAATCCGCACTGCGCGAGCCGATCACCGCCCGGCTGGTGGCCCAGCTGCTCGAGACGGCCGGCGTCGACCGGATCCTGACGATCGACCTCCACGCCGGCCAGGTCCAGGGCTTCTTCCGCAAGCCCGTCGACCACATGACCGCGCTGCTGCTGATCGCCGACTACTTCGCCGGGCTCGAGCTTGACGACCTGGTGGTCGTCGCCCCCGACGTCGGGCGCGTGAAGCTCAACCACAAGTTCGCCGACATGCTCGGCGCCGACCTCGCGTTGATGACCAAGGAGCGACCGGCGCAGCAGGTCGCCGAGGTCGGGTACGTGATCGGCGACGTCCGCGGCAAGACCGCCGTGATCCTCGACGACATCATCGACACCGCGGGTACGCTGACCGCCGCCGGCCAGACCGTGCTCGACGAGGGCGCCGCGCGCGTGTTCGCCGCCTGCACCCACCCGGTGTTCTCCGGACCCGCGTACGAGCGGCTGGCCGAGTCGCCGTTCGAGCAGGTGATCGTCACCGACACGATCCCGCTCCGCGAGGGTGCGCCGGACAAAGTCGTGGTGCTCTCGACCGCGGGCCTGCTCGCGGACACGATCCGCCAGATCTTCACGGACGGGTCCGTGAGCGGGGTGTTCGGGGGGGAGAACCAGTTGTTCTAGCGGCTCCTATGGGCCGCGGGACATGGATGTCCCGCGGAACTGGCCCCATGGATGCCGAGCGCAGCGAGGCCCATAAACGGCTCATGAACTGCGGGCCGGCGTGAGTTGCAGCCGGGTCGGGGTTCCGTCATCATGCGCCATGGACGTGGATCGACGAGGGGGTTGTAACCGGGGCTTGGATGCGGCGACCGCGCATGGTCGGCGCGCGGGCCGGTGCCGCGCGACGCCTCGTCGTCCCAGGCTGCGCGGGGCATGTGACCTGGACAAATCGAGGAGGAGCTAATGGCAGACGACCGTTCGGCGTCGATGCTCGAGACGATGGCGATCGACGCACCGCACGGCCATTACGACGTTGCGGTCCTCGGCGGCGGACTCGCCGGACTTACGATCGCGATTCAGCTCAAGCGTGAGCGTCCCGAAACCCGCGTCCTGGTCACTGACAAGCGTGCCGAGCCCGCGCCCGAGGCCGCTTTCAAGGTTGGTGAGTCGAGCGTCGAGATCGGCGCCTACTACTACCGCGAGATGGTCGGCATGCGCGACCATCTCGAGCGCTACCAGCAGCGCAAGCTCGGTCTGCGCTTCTTCCTGCCGGCCGGCGACAACTCCGACATCACCAAGCGCGTGGAGTTCTGCACGCCGGGCCACCTCGACGCGTTCACGCACCAGATCGACCGCGGGCGGTTCGAGAACGAGCTGTTCCGCCGGGCGAAGAAGGCGGGGGCGGACGCGTTCCGTGGATGGCGGGTGCAGGACGTCCAGCTGGGTGCGGACAGGCACACGATCCTCATGTCTCAGGAGGACGAGGAGGTCATCGCCACCGCTCGGTGGATCGTCGACGCCAGCGGGCGAGCGAACATCCTGCGGCGCAAATTGGATCTCGGTGCGGGCGTGGACACCGGCCACAAATGCAACGCGGCGTGGATCCGGCTCGCCGGCGGCATGGACTTCGAGGACTGGACCGACGATGAGGAGTGGCTCGGCCGGATGCCCGAGAAGGGGCTGCGGATCCACTCGACCTCGCACTTGATCCAGCCGGGGTACTGGCTGTGGCTGATCCAGCTCGAGTCGGGCCCGATCTCGATCGGAGTCTGCGCGGATGAGCGTTTCCATCCCTGGGAGGAGATCAACAGCTTCGAAGGGTTCATGGACTGGATGAAGCGCAACGAGCCCCAGCTCCACGCCGAGATCGACGGCCGGCGCGAGGACGTGCTCGACTTCCTCCGTGTTAAGGACTTCTCGTACGGGTCAAGCCGGTTCTTCTCGCCCGACCGGTGGACGCTGGTCGGCGAGGCCGGCGGTTTCCTCGACGCGCTGTACTCGCCCGGGTCGGACTTCATCGGCTTCTCGAACACGTTCAGCTGCGAGCTGATCGAGCGCGAGCTCGACGGCGAGGACGTGACCGAGCTCGCCGAGTTCTACAACGACTTCTACCTGAACCTGTTCAACACCACGGCTCACCTTTACCGCGACAACTACCAGCTGTTCGGCAACCCGCAGGTGATGGTCCTGAAGTTCGTGTATGACTCCTCGACGTACTTCGTCGGGATCGGGAACGCGTGGTGTCACCAGCGGATGCGCAAGCCCGAGGACATCAAGCGCCTCGAGGGGATCGTGCACGAGGCAATCCAGATGGTTCCGAGGATGCAGCAGCTGTTCCGCGACTGGAACGCGATCGAGCAGACGCCGTTCGAGGGCGTATCGGTCCTGTGCAACCAGCTGGCGCCGTACATCCAGGCGCAGGCCGAGATGGCGCGTCCGGCCGAGGGTGACGAGACGTTCGAGATCGCACGGCGGAACCTCCGGTACCTCAATGCGCTCGCGGTTTGGATCTTCCACCGGGCGGCCCGGAACCTCCCCGAGCAGCCGGACGAGAACCGGGGGATCAACTGGCTGGCGATCAGCCTACATCCCGATCAGTGGGAGGCCGACGGCCTGTACTCCGACGACGGGATCAGCCTAGTGCAGGCGCGCGAGATGCTGCCGGGGATCGAGGAGATGGACCTCGAGGCGCGCGGCGCCGTGGTGGCGGCTTAGTTCGGTCGGGAGTGGACGTGAAAACCTCGCAACAAGGAGTGCAACGTGGGCACTGATAGGCAGCCGGCTGACAGCTACGACGTGGCGATCCTCGGCGGCGGCCTGGCCGGGTTGACACTCGGGATCCAACTCAAGCAGGCACGTCCCGAGACGAGCGTCTTCATCGCCGAGAAGCGGAAGGGCCGGGCGCCCGAGGCGGCGTTCAAGGTCGGGGAATCGACCGTCGAAGTGTCGGCGCACTATTTCGCCGATGTCATCGGCGCGCGGGAGCACATGGACAACGACGAGCTTCACAAGTTCGGGCTGCGCTGGTGGTTCCCGGCGGCCGGGAACACGTCGATCGCGGAGCGGATCGAGCGCGGGATCAACAAGCCGCTGCCCGAGCCGAGCTTCCAGCTCGACCGCGGGCGGTTCGAGAACTACCTGGGGGAGAAGGCGCTGTCGGAGGGCGTTGACCTGTTCGGTGACTGTCGCGTCCAGGACGTCGACGTCTCGGTCGATCCACACGTGATCCGCGTCACGTATCAGGGTGAGGATCGCGAGGTGCGGGCGCGCTGGGTGGTCGACGCCGCGGGGCGGGCCTTCTTGCTCAAGCGCAAGCTTGATCTGCTGGAGGAGAACGGGCACGAGGTCAACTCGGCGTGGTTCCGGCTCGACGGCGGACTCGACATCGAGGACTGGGCCGAGGCGGACGACGAGGAGTTCTTCGGTCGGATGTCCGAGAAGGGGCTGCGCAAGTACTCGACCAACCACCTGTGTGGTCAGGGCTACTGGGTGTGGATGATCCCGCTCTCGTCCGGGCCGATCTCGATCGGGATCGTCGCGGACCCGCGCTTCCACCCGTACGACGAGATGAAGACCCTCGATGGAGCCCTGGACTGGATCCGGCGGCACGAGCCGCAGCTGGGGGAGTCGCTCGACGGGCGGATCGACCAGGTCGAGGACTTCTTGAAGGTGTCGGACTTCTCGTACGGCTGCAAGCAGTGCTACTCCGGTGACGGTCACTGGTCGCTGGTGGGAGAGGCGGGCGCGTTCCTCGACCCGTTCTACTCGCCGGGGTCGGATTTCATCGCGATCTCGAACACGCTGAGCACTGACTTGATCAGTCGGTTCCTCGATGGTGAGGACGTTAGTGAGCGCGCCAAGGCGTTTGACGATCTGTACCTGAGTACCTATCGCGTGAATTTGACTCAGTACGAGGGTCAGTACGAGTTCTGGCACAACCCGATGGTGATGACGGTCAAGATCTGTGCCAACAACATCCTGTACTGGGGCACCGAGTGCCTGCTGTTCTTCCACGACAAGTACGCCGACGTCGACTTCATGGCCTCCGTGCGGCCCGATCTGGAGCGAATCTGGGCGATCACGCGCCAGCTCGAGGCGATGTACCGGGAGTGGAACGTGCTGGAGGATCGCGAGTGGCGGCGAGCGATCGTTCCCACGCAGGCGTTCCCCGGGATGTTCCAGCGCCATGTCGACATGGCCGGCGGGTTCGACGACGACGGCGTTCGCGCTCACCTCACCGCCACGGCGGACATGATGGAGGCGTTCGCCGTGCTGGCCTTTAGTCGGGCGGCTCAGAACCTGGGCGACGCCGCGCCGGGGGATGACGACAAGATCAACCCGTACGCGGTGTCGCTCGATCCTTCGCGTTGGGAAGCGGACGGCCTGTTCGACGGTTCGGGTATGACGCTCGCGGAGGCTCGCGAGACCGACGCGGCCGGGCTTCAGAACCTGTTCCTGGAGGCGGTGGCGCAGCCCGTTTGAGGCTTATGCCACCGCGGGGCGTGTGAGCGCCTTGACGAACTCCTCGAGCTGGTCGGTGCGCCAGCACTCGAACGCGGTGCAGTGCTTCTCGTACGCGGCGATCACGCTGTCGCCGTAGTTCCAGTACAGGCGCGGCTCGGGGTTCAGCCAGAACGTGCGTCCCGCCTTGGCGGTGATCGCGGCGAAGATGTCGTCTCGTGGTGGGCGGCCATTGGTGCGGGCGTCGCCGAGCACGATCACGGTGGCGCGGGGATGAAGCTCGTCCTCGATGGTTGTCAGGAACTCCAGCCAGACCCGTCCGTAGTCGGTGTAGCCGGAGATGTCGGCGACGCCGGCGTCTTTCGATATGGCCTCGCTGGCGGCGCGGAAGTCGCGCTCGCGTTCGAACACTTCGGTGACCTCGGAGATCCGCTCGATGAACACGAAGCTGCGGAGCTTCCGGAACGCGTCGTGGAGGGCGTGGAGGACCGACAGGAAGAACGTGGACGCGCTGGTGACGGATGTGGACACGTCGCACAGCACGAAGATCTCGGGTCTTCTTGGGCGTTTCGGGCGGTACTTGAGGTCGATCGGCACGCCGCCGGTCTGGAGCGAGGCCCGCATCGTTCTGCGGAAGTCGACGTGGGCGTGGCGGTTGTGCCCCTTTAATTCGTGTCCCTGGGTGGCGAGCCGCCGCTTCAGCTGCGCCACCACTCGGTGCACGGCCGCGAGGTCCTGGATCGGGCCGGACGGAAGCGCGCGATCGAGCTCGTTGAGCGGGCGCTTGGGGGGGAGGCTCGCGGTGCGCTCGATCAGGTTTCTTTCGAGCTCACGCCTGAGGTGCTGCTCGAATTTCCTGAGCTGATCGCGCGGGAGGCCGTCGTGGCGGGGGTCGTCGGTTGGCAGATCGGGCTGCGGCTCGGTTCTGAGTCCGAGGGCTCTTCGGATTCGCTGCACGTCGACGCCGAGGACGCCCGAGCCTTCGCCCCGGCCGAACGCGGCGATCGCGAGCCGGGCCAGGTCCCTGAGCGCGGCGTCCGAGCCGTCCCGTAGCGCGGCGGCGATCTGCTGTCTCAGCGTGTCCAGGTTGATGTCGCTCGGCGGCTCGCCTCCAGCTTGGGCCTCCGTGATGCGCTTGCGCGCCGCCTGCGCCTCGGTGGCGCGGAAGAAGAACCGGTCGAACACGAGATCGAACACTCTGCGGTCGTCGTTCGATTTCGCCAGCGTGGTTGCCAGCGCCTCCTTGAAGTCGCGCTGATCGGTCCACGCGACGAGGTTCAGCGCCTCGAACGCGTCGAGGATCTCGGAGGTGCCGATCGCGACGCCCTCGGTTCGGAGCTCCTCGGCGAACGAGAGGAGGTGGCCGTCCAGGTTGCCGGGCGGCTGCTCGGGGATCCCGCCGTAGATCGCCGCGTTCTTGGGGCTAGGCGGCATCGGCCTGCTGAAGGGCCACGCCGACTCGCGCCGCCACCGTGTCCAGGTCCGTGCGGTGCTTGACGATCACGCTCATTGTCTGGATGAACGTGTCGTGGTCGATGTCGTTGGCCCCGAGCAGCAGCAGCGTGCGGGCCCAGTCGATCGACTCGGCGATGCTCGGCGGTTTCTTGAGGTCGAGCTGGCGGACCTGGTGGATGATCTCGGTCAGTTTTCTCGCCACCGCTTCGTCCAGCTCGGGGGCATGGAGGCGGACGATCTGGAGCTCGTGCTCGAGGTCGGGGTAGTCGAGCCACAGGTACAGGCAGCGGCGCTTCAGGGCCTCGGTGAGCTCACGCGTGTTGTTACTCGTGAGGAGGACGACCGGCCTCGTCTTTGCCTCGATCCGGCCGAGCTCCGGGATGCTGATCTGGAAGTCCGAGAGCAGCTCGAGCAGCATCGCCTCGAACTCCTGGTCGGTCTTGTCGATCTCGTCGATGAGGAGGACGACCGGCTCCGGCGATGCGATCGCGGTCATGAGGGGGCGGGGGAGGAGGAACTCCTCGCCGAAGATGTCCTCCTGGACGTCCTGCCAGCCGGCTTGTTGTGATTCGACCTGGATCCGGAGCAGCTGCTTGCGGTAGTTCCACTCGTACAGCGCCTTCGCCTCGTCCAGGCCCTCGTAGCACTGGAGCCTGACGAGGGTGCGGTTGAGGTATTTCGCCAAGGACTTGGCGAGTTCGGTCTTGCCCACGCCGGCCGGGCCCTCGACGAGGACGGGCTTGCCGAGCTTGGTGGCGAGGAACGAGACGAGCGCCGTCGATTCGCCGGGAAGGTAGCCGGCGTTGCGGAGGCCGGCGGCGAGGTCGGCGGCGGTGGCTGGCTCTGTCGTGGACATGGCGACGAAACTCAAAATACAGGTACGGCGCGGCAACAAATGTGTTCCAAGCGGCTTTGGGGGCGCGGGCCGGGTGCACACTGGCTCGCATGTGCCCGGACGGCCGCGCCGATCGCACCACGATTCCCCAGCACTCGCCGCCCCCGCGGGCCGAATGCATATTCGATTCGGCATGGCAACGAAAGGGCCGCACTCGAGGCACGAGGGAGCTCGAGTGCAGCCTGATCGGTGTGATGGCTGACTCGCGCGATCAGGGGGCCGCACGCATCGCCGCCAAGCAGCGGACGATTGTTAGCTGCGAGCAGCTGGCGGCTTGCGGGATGCGATCGGAAGCGATTAGGCACCGGGCCAGGACCGGCAGGCTCCACCTCGTCTTCTTCGGCGTGTACTCGTTCGGATGCGGCGAGTTGCCGCCGCTCGCGCGCGAGCAGGCGGCCCTGCTGGCGTGCGGACGCGGCGCCTTCCTGAGCGGCCCCTCTGCCGCCCTTCTTCTGGGGCATGCGAAAGACCGCGCCGGCGCCGGTCGAGGTCACGGTCGTGGGGCGGTGCTGCGCCTCGCGCGACGGGATCACCGTCCATCGCATCAAGACAATCGACCCGCGTGAGCTTCGGCATCGCGACGGGCTCTGGGTCAGCTCTCCCTCCCGCGCGGTGCTCGAGATCGCCGCGGTGGCGCCGTACGAGCTCGTCGACGTGGTCGAAGAGGGACTCGCGCGTCGACCAGCACCCGCGCCGGCGCGTCGACGGTGTGCTCGCGCGTGATCCGGAGGCAGTCAAAGCGGGCGTCCCGATAGAAAAGGTCCTTCTCGCGGTCGTTCTGAAACGCCCGTGGGCCAGCGTGGAACGTCGGACTGTCGAGCTCGACGATCAGCCTCTCCCGACGCCACAAGGGTGGCGCAGGCGCTCGCACGCCGGGCCGCCGGCGATTAGCGGTCGCGATCGAGGCGGAGCGTCTCGTCGTCGCTGACGAGGCGCATCGTCAGCTGCTCGTCCGGTGGTGTCTCGGGTTCAGGCGCGTCCGCCGACTTGGAGTTCATTCTGATCGTCTCGTCCACGTCCGCCGGCTTGACTCGCCCAAACGGCACCGCCGGGGGATCGTCGGGGACGACGCGCTCGAACAACTCGGCTGCGGAGACTCGCCGGCGCGGGCGTGGCGCCGCGGACGGGGGCTCGACCACCGGCCGGGGCTCGGCGGCGACGGGCCGGGGCGCGGCGGCCACGGGGCGGGGCTCGGCCACTGGCGGGCGCGGGCGCCGGCGCGGTGGCGGCGGCTTGCGAGCTTTTGCCGGCGCCGTGGCTGGGGGCACCGTGGCTGGGGGCGCCGTGGCTGGGGGCGCCGTGGCGGACGGCGGCGCGGCGGACGGCGGCGCGGCGGACGGCGGCGGCTCGGACGGCCTTCTTCCTTCAGCCGGCCTGGGTCTGCGCTCCTCGCGGCGCCGGCGCGCCTCGGGCGTCCGCGGCGTGAGCGGCAAGGTGGCGGCGGCGCTCGATCCAGCCGGCGCCTCGTCCTCGCCGGGCAGCGGTGGCTCGGGTCGGTGCGCGGCGCGGATGCGGGAGCCGGCGTAGGCGAGAAACGCCGCCGCCGCCAGGGCGACGAAGATTCCCCACTCGATCCCCGACGTGGTGGCCGAGGGGCCGCTGGTCGTCGCGCCCTGCTTGTCGAAGATCCGCCACACGATCAACAGGCAGGTCCACAGCCCGGCCGCGAAGATCACGCCGCCGTCGCCGCCGGGCAGGTGGAAGGCCCGTCCCTCCGCGCGCTGGAACAGCAGTATGAGCACGCCGGCGGCCACGAGCAGGACCGCTGCCTCAACGAACGAGAACGCGCCCCAACCGGTGATCGAGGCGCTCGCGGACTGCAGCTTCTCGGCCTTTGCCGGCGCGATGAGCGTCACCTGGTACCAGGGGAGGAACAGGGTGAAAAACAGGGCGCCCGAGGCGTAGGCGGCGAGGCGGGACTCGTTCGGCAGCGCCTTCCAGGCGCGTACCAGGCGACTCGTCCCCGACCCCACGCGCTGCGCAGCGCCCGCCGCCGTGCGCCGTTCGCTCATGCGCGCAAGCCTGCCACAGCCCGATTGTACGGGCGGCGGAAGCGCCCAACTAAAGGATCGGGATGTCCTGGACCTCGAAGCCCTGCTCGCGCTTACGCTCGAGCCGTTCGAGGTACCAGTCGATCAGTGCCCGGAGCGCCAGGAGCACCTCGCGGAGCGCCGCGATCAGCCGGCGTTGGAGGTCGGGGGGGATGAGGTCACGCATGGCCTGGACCAGCGCCACGAACGGGTCGAGCTCTGGGGTCGGCCCGCGTGAGTTGTCCTCGGCGGTCTGCCAGCCCGCCGGCGGCGGGTCAGGCCCGTCGCCGGCGCCGGGGTTGCCGGTGCCACCACCGTCTGGGTTGCGGGCGGCCGCGTCTGGGTTGCCGGCGCTCGCGTCTGGGTTGCCGGCGCCCGCGTCCGGGTTCCCGGCGCTCGCGTCTGGGTTGCCGGCGCTCGCGGCCTGGATGCCGGCGCGGGCTGCCTCCGCGGCCGCCTGTGCGATCAGCCGCTCGGCCGCGGCGGATGCCTGGTCGAGCCGCTGCTCGAGCCGGCGCAGCGTTTCCTCGGGTGACCTCGGCTCGGGGACGCTCCGCGGCTCGCGGCTCTCGGGAGCCGGCCCGCCGGGGTCAGGCGTGGGCGGCATCTGACGCCCCCTGGAACGTGACCGCGAGCGTGCCTTCCTCGAACGTGGCGGATGTCGGCTGGAACGCCGCCATCGCCGAGGGCAGGAGGATTGTCCGCCGCTGGCCGTCGACGCCGACGATCAGCTCGAGCCCGATCTTCTTGAGTGAGATATCGCCCTTGCGCGCGAACGGCAGCAGCAGCCGAAGCTGGGCTCCGTCCTCGGACACGAGCAGCTCCTGACTGAGCGTGTCGTGGAGGACGGCGGCGGGATCGTGCCCGCCCGTGCCGAACAGCGCGTCCCCTAACCGGTCAAGCATGTCCGCGCCGAGCACCTCGGTGTCGAAGTACGGGGCGCACAGCACCGGGACCGGCGCGAACGCCGATCGGACCAGCTCGAGGTGCTCCTCCTGCATGCGGCGCCAGCCGGCGAAGTAGTCGCCGACCTCGGACGGGAAGATCCGGTTGACGATCACGGCGTCGGTCAGATAGCCGTAAAGGTTCAGGTACGTGAACGTGCGCATCGCCTCGCCGATCACCATCTTGTCGGGATTCATGACGAGGCGGACGGTGCAGCGCTCGCGGTCGCGGAGGATCTCGTTCATCTCGATCAGGTTCTGCGACAGCCGCTGGATGTCGGCGAACACCGCCTGGCTCGGGAGCTGGATGTCGAGCAGGGAGCGCGCGAGCGGGCGGGCGGCGGCGAGGAGCTGGCGCTCGAGCGGGAACACCTTCTCGATCCACCAGCGCGCCACGTCGGGAAACGAGAGCAGACGGAGCGTCTCGCCTGTCGGTGCGCAGTCGACGACGATCGCGTCCCAGTTCGGCGACTTGTGCGCCGCCTGGAGGCGGAGCAGCGAGAACAGCTCGTCCATCCCCGGCGGGACAGTCAGCTCCTGGGCGGAGATTCGGTCGACGCCGCGCTCGATGAACAGCTCGCCGAGCCACTCCTGCACGCCTGACCAGTGACGCTCCATCTCCTCCTGCGCGTTGACCTCCTGGGCCCACAGACGGTCACCGGCGGGGCACGGCTCGGGCCCGAGCGCCGCGCCGAGCGATTCCGACAGGCTGTGCGCGGGGTCGGTCGAGATGACGAGCGTGCGAAGTCCGGACGCGGCGCACGCGCGTGCCGTGGAGGCGGCGACGGATGTCTTGCCGACGCCGCCCTTGCCCGTGTAGAGGATTGTGCGTGGCGTCATGATCCGGGCGAGTCTAGGCGCTCGCGCCGGATCCCGAATAGGCGCGAGGGGGCGGGTACGCCTGATAGATTCGGACAGGTTCGTACCGACTGTTGACAGGGGGAGGGCCTGATCGCAATGCATCACCGAAAGACCGCGTTCAGGAGTGCGGTCATGCTCATGCTCGCCGTGCTCACGGTGGCGGCCACCGCAGCATGTGGCGGCTCGAGCAGTGGCTCCGCCAATCCCAACACGCTGCTGAAGGACACCTTCACCGGCAAGCACACGGTCACGAGCGGTGACATCGATCTGACGCTGACGATCGATCCGTCCGGGTCGAGCCTACTCAACGGCCCGATCACGTTCACCTTCGGCGGTCCCTTCCAGAGCCGCGGCGCCGGCAAGCTGCCCGAGTCCAACTTCACGGTGAGCGCCAGCGCGCTTGGCCACAACGTGCTGGTCGGCGTGATCTCGACCGGGACCGCCGGCTACGTGACGTTCCAGGGCTCGAGCTACCAGTTGCCGGCGGCGAGCTTCCAGAAGCTCGAATCGAGCTTCAGTCAGCTGTCCACATCGCAGGGCACGAGCTCGGGGTCGAGCGCGCTGACCAAGCTCGGCATCCACCCGCTGAACTGGTTGACGAACCCGACCGTCGTCGGGACCGAGAACGTGGGCGGCGCGCAGACGGACCACATCCACGCCGGCGTGAACGTCGACGCGATGCTGAATGATCTGAGCACCGCGCTCACGAAGTCCTACTCGCTCGGGCTGGCAGGCGGCACGGCCGCGAAGGCGCTCTCCGGCGGGATCCCGGCCGCCGATCGGAGCAAGATCGCCGCCGAGGTCAAGAACCCGAGCGTCGACATCTGGACTGGCACGAGCGACCACACAATCCGCCGCCTGACGATCACGCTGACGGTCCCGGTCAGCGGTAAGACGTCCACGCAGCTCGGCGGGGTCACATCGGCCGATATCGGGCTCACCCTGCAGTACTCGGATCTCAACCAGCCGCAGACGATCAACGCGCCGACGAACGTGAAGCCCTTCAGCCAGTTCCAGGCCAAGCTCAACTCGTTCGTACAGTCGCTCTCGGGCCTGATGGCCGCCGGCGGCACCGGCAGCAGCGGTGCCGGCACCGGTGGAGGCACGACGACCACTGGATCGGCGTCGGCAGGGGTCAGCCGCTACAGCCAGTGCTTGCAGAAAGCCGGCACCGACATCCAGAAGGTCCAGAAGTGCGCCTCGCTGCTGAGCAGCGGGGGCTAGCGCGGAGCGGCCGCGGCTAGGCCGCCCGGCTACTCGCGCCCCAGCTCCTCGACTTCTTCCTCGAACTCCTCGGGCTCCTCGTCGGGATCAGCTTCGAGGTCCGCCCCGGCGTGGCGCGTCTGGAAGGCCTCGAGCAGCCGGTCCCGCTGGTCCTCGTCGACCGGCACCTCGTCGGAGATCAGGACCCAGTCGGCGCCCTCGAACTCTTCCATGTTGAAGATCTCGGCGTCCATCTCGGGAGAGTCGTCGACGACGACCAGGACCTCGGTCTGGGGGTTGAAGTAGGAGCCGGGACGGTTGACCAGCTCGTCGAGTTCAAAACGGCGTGGATCTGCCATCCGAGGCAGCCTACATCAGCCCGCCGAGCCCGGCGATCTCACGCTCGATCTCGGCCTCGACGTCGAGCGGCGGCTTGCCGGCGCGGACCCGCCGATGGTTGCGCGCGACGACCAGCTGGCGGATCTCCTCGCGCAGCGCCGGATCGACCGCGGGCGCCGGCGTGGTCAACCTCGTCAGCTCCTGCTCGACGTCTACCGGCGGCTCACCCCGGCGCGCCCGGCGCTCGTTGCGCGCCTCGAGCATCTGGCGGATCTCGGTGTCGCGCTCGGCCACCGCGCCCCCCGTCACGCCCCGGGAGCCCTCGGAGGGGTCGCGATCCATCACGAACCCACCCTTACCGAAGTCCTCCCAGGTCTTGCGGCCGAAGATCAGGACGCCGAAGGCGATCAGCACGGCGAGTACGCACACGACCCAGATAACGACGTTGAACGCTGAATGCACCGGATCGAAGTCTCGCGCATCCCGAATGGGGGGAGGGCCGCCTCGTTTTGGGTGAGAGCCGGGCCGGTGCCGGTGAGAGGCCGCGCCGCGCCGGCGAGAGCGCCGCCTCTCGCGGAATTTCGGGTTCGATCCGCCCGTTCATCGGGTACCATTTATGCCGTTGACTGACTAGTCAATCTATCGATGCGCTTCCAAGGAGAGACCCACCGTGGTTGATTTCACGCTCACCGACGAGCAGCAGAGCATGCGCGAGATGGCGCACGACTTTGCCGAGAAGGAGATCCGTCCGGTCGCCTGGGAATACGACAAGGACGGCACGTGGCCGCAGGACATCATCGACAAGGCCTGGGACCTGGGCCTGATGAACAACCACTTTCCGGTCGAATACGGCGGTCCCGGGCTCGGCTATCTCGAAGGCTGCATCATCGAGGAGGAGCTCGCGTGGGGCTGCTCGGGCATCAGTACTTCGGTGACCTGCAACGGGCTCGCGACGGCGCCGGTGCTGCTGGCCGCCTCCGATGAGATCAAGAAGGAGTACATCGGGCGGCTGTCCGAGGCGCCGCTGCTCGCTTCGTTCTGTCTGACCGAGCCCGACGCCGGATCGGACGTGTCCGGAATGAAGACCAACGCCGTCCGTAAGGGCGACAAGTGGGTCATCAACGGCTCCAAGTGCTTCATCACCAACGGCGAGTACGCGAACTGGTACACGGTGTACGCGAAGACCGACAAGGAAGCCGGCCACCGCGGGATCTCCTGCTTCGTCGTCCCGCGCGACGCCGGAGTGGTCGTCGACAAGCACGAGGACAAGATGGGTCAGCGCGCGTCCAACACGGCGACAGTGACCTTCAACGACGTCGAGATCCCGCTCGACCACCTCGTCGGAGAGGAGAACAAGGGCTTCAAGATCGCGATGATGACGCTCGATCGGACGCGTCCGGGCGTCGCCGCGATGGCCACCGGCGTCGCGCGCGCCGCGATGGAGTTCGCGATCGCGTACTCCAAGGAGCGCGTCCAGTTCGGCGTGCCGATCGCCATGCACCAGGCGATCCAGTTCATCATCGCCGACATGGCGACCAAGGTTCACCTGTCGCGGCTGGCGACGTGGAACTCGGCCGTGCTGCTCGACCAGGGCAAGCGCAACACGCTCGAGTCCTCGCACGCGAAGCGGTTCGCGGCGGACTCCGCGATGGAGGTCACGACCGACGCCGTCCAGGTCTACGGCGGCTACGGCTTCATCAAGGAATACAAGGTCGAGAAGTTGATGCGCGACGCCAAGATCCTCCAGCTGTACGAGGGCACGGCCCAGATCCAGCGGCTGGTGATCGCGCGAGAGACGCTCCTCCCGCGCCGGGCAGAAGAACCCGCCCCCGCCAAGGCGTAACCCGGCACGGGACTGGCGCCCCGGACGTAGCCGCCGCCCTCCTCGATGCCGGGGAGGCGGCGGCGGCGCCGGGCTGCCTACATCGAGCTGGGCTTGTCGCGCTCACACGGGAGGAACTGCCCGTGAAAAAATGAGCCCGTTCTTACAGATCGGGCTCATTCCGTCGTTGAGAACTCCCAGATCGCGATCCCGAGCATGACCAGCCCGATCGCGACGATCATTGCGGCCTCGAGCAGCGCCGGCACGTGCCAGCCGAACCAGGTCACGCCGGGATCGAGGGCCGCGCGGGCCAGCGGCGAGATCGTCAGGTGGTTGAACACCAGCCGCCGCATCGGATCAACGGCGTACGTAAGCGGGTCGAGCCGGTTGAGAACCGCCAGCCAGCCCGGAAGGTTCGCGACCGGGAACAGCGCGCCGGAGATGAAGAACATCGGCATCACGATCATCTGCATGACGCCCATGAACGACTGCATCTGCTTGATCCGGACCGCGATCATCACCCCGAACGCCGTGATCGCGAACGCGAGGAATAGCTGCAGGATGAAGATCCCGATGATCAGCAGCGGGGCATAGGGCACGCCTACGAATCCCGCGAGGGCAATCACGATCACGCCCTGGAAACACGCCACGGTGGCGCCGCCGATGACTTTGCCGATCACGATCGAGCTCCGCCGGATCGGCGCCACCATCATCTCTCGCAGGAAGCCGAACTCCCGGTCCCACACGATCGACGCGGCCGAGAACATCCCGGTGAACATCACCGAGATACACAGGATCCCCGGGTAGATGAAGGTCTTCAGGTTGACGCCGTGGGTGCTGGCCGCCGACAGCTGCTGGAGGCCGGACCCGAGCACGAATAGGAACAGCAGCGGTTGGACCAGCGTCGTGACCATCCGCAGCCGGTCACTGCGGTAGCGGATGATCTCCCGGCGCCAGACGATCTTGATCGCGCGCAGCTCGGAGGCGAAGCTGCGCTTTGGGACCGTGACCCGGACGACCGGAGGCGCGGGCGCCTCGACCGTCGCGCTTGCGGACTCGCGCGGGTCGGTCGTCGTGCTCATCGCCTAGCTCCGCTCATCATCTGCATCATCCTGCGGTTGCGATCCTTGCCCTGGTCCTCCTCGGCGTCGCGGATCGTCGAGCCCGTGTAGGACATGAACACGTCGTCGAGGGTCGGGCGGGAAACGTGGACGGCTTTGATCGGGATGCCGAGCTCGGCGAACAGTCGCGGCACGAATTGCTCGCCCTCGGGAACGCCGAACGTGACCGCGCCCTCCGACATCCGGGCCTCGATCCCGAAGCGGTCGGCGAGGGCGGCGATCGCGGCAGCGTCGTCGTCGGTCTGGATCGCGATGCGGTCGGTGCCGACGCCGGCCTTGAGCGTCTCCGGCGAGTCGAGCGCGACGATCTCGCCGTGGTCCATGATCGCGATCCGGTCGCACCACTCCGCCTCGTCCATGTAGTGGGTGGTCATGAAGATCGTGATGTCCTCGCGCTCCTTGAGCTCGCCGATGTACTCCCAGATCGACCGTCGCGTCTGCGGGTCAAGGCCGATCGTCGGCTCATCGAGGAACAGGACGCGGGGGGAGTGCATCAGGCCGCGGGCGATCTCCAGGCGCCGGCGCATGCCGCCCGAGAACGTGCCGACGACCGAGTCCTTGCGATCCCACAGCCCGACCATCGTCATCACCTGCTGCATCCGCGGCTTGACCAGCGCCGACTCGACGCCGTACAGCTCGGCGTGCAGGCGAAGGTTCTGCTCGGCGGTCAGGTAGCCGTCGAGCGTCGGATCCTGGAACACGAGGCCGATGTTGCGGCGGACGTCGTCGCGCTCGCGCACGATGTCGTGGCCGGCGACGCTCGCGGAGCCTGCCGTCGGTGTGACCAGCGTGCACAGCATGCTGATCGTGGTCGTCTTGCCGGCGCCGTTGGGTCCGAGGAATCCGAACACTTCGCCGGTGGCGACCTCGAACTCGACGCCTCGGACCGCCTCGACCTCGTCGTAGTTCTTGACGAGGCCTCGCACCTCGATCGCGAGGCCATCGTTCATGTCTCTATTGCCGTTCCCGCCCGTCATTACGCTGATACACGTTACGCGGTGGCGCCCGTGTCCTCGTCGGCGTCCGTGTCCTCGCCGGCGTCGGGTTCCTCGGCGAGGATTCCGTACAGCGACCGCCGGGTCTCGGCCAGCGTCTGGCACGCCTTCTCGACCTGGCGTTCGTCGCCCTCGTGCGCCACCTGCCACGCCGCCTTGCCGATCTGGACGACGAGCGAGGCGATCTCAGGGATCGAGCGTCCGTCGGCCGCTTCGTCCTCGGCCCATGGCGCCGTGCGGTCGGCGTACTGGGCTGCCTGCTCCCGGCCTGCGTCGGTCAGCTCGAACAGCTTGCTCCCGTCGCGCTCGACCCCGCGGATCAGGCCCTCGTCCTCGAGTTGGGCGAGGGTTGGATACATCGAGCCAGGGCTCGGGCGCCAGGTTCCGCGGCTGCGCTCCTCGATCGTCTGCATCAGCTGGTAACCGTTGCGCGGCTCCTCGGCGAGCAGGATCAGCACCGCCGCCCTGACGTCGCCACGCCGGCGTCGACCCCGGCCGCCTCCGAACGGTCCACCCGGCGGGGGTCCGCCGAACGGGCCGCCGCGCATGTGGCGCAGGGCGGCGAGCCGCTCGAGGTCATCGATGTTGCCGTAGCGACCGTGCCGGCCGCGATTCGCCGCCTTCATCGAGGCGATCCGGCTGAGGAACGGCCACGGGGAGGCCCAATCTTCTTGACTCATGGTTGCTCCTTGAAAGACTGTCGAACGATGTATTAACGATATATCGTCGAATATCGCTTGTCAAGAACCGCGCAAGCTCGTGCGCGGCCGTCCGCAAGCGGCCCCGGAGGGGCGCCGCGGCCGTCCGCAAGCGGCCCCGGAGGGGCGCCGCGGCCGTGCTTTCGTTGGCCCGGTCCTAATCGCCCGAATTGCGCTGGCGGAGCCAGTCGGCGAGCTGCTCGGCCATGCCGCCGATCTGCGAGCCGGCCTTGTTTATGTTCTCGCCGACCTCGCGGAAGATGCTGCGGAAGCGCTCGGCGTAGAACTCGACGGCGTCGCCGGCCTCGTCGCGGACGCTGGCGTTCGCGTCCTGGTCGCGGGTGCGGTAATCGCCACGAATGATCCGGTCGTAGTCGCCGCTCTGCACCCATTTCATGACCTCCGACACGCGCCGGACCGAGTCCGGATGGGTCTTCCCGAGCTCGTTGAAGAACCGGCGGACGCGGTCGCTGGGGTCATCCCACGCCTCGTACTCCATCGCCTGGGCCATGAACGCGTCCAGGTTGAGGTCGCGCACGTGCATGGATCCCGAGAGGGTCATCTGCAGCCGGCAAACGATCTGCGGATCACGGACGACGATCGCCGAGGCTCGATCGCAGCTGAGCTCGGCGGCCCGGAACCACTCGAGCAGGACGGCCGTCACCGCCCGGAACGGCATCCCGAGGAAGAACGGGAGGCTGCCGCCGGCGCTCAGCAGGATGATGAGCGCGGTCCTGTAGACCATGTGATCCGAGAGGATGTGGCCGACCTCGTGTCCGATCAGCGCGCGCTGCTCGCCTGACTCGAGGTTCACGAGCGCGCGGGCGTCCATCACGATCATCGGCTTGGTCGAGCCGATCGCCTGGGCGATACCCGGCACCGGCGAGGTAACGTACAGGTGGTAGACCTCGGGCATGTCGAGGATCCGGCACACGCTCTCGTGGGACGCCCACAGGTCCGGCAGCTGGTTCTCGGAGACCTTGATCGAGTTGCCCAGGTAGTACTGCCGCACCGCGCGCTCGTAGCCCCACTCGATCAGCCTGCGAACGACCGTGTCGAGCATCGGCACCGCCTTGAGCGCCGCGGTCGCGGCGCGGTCGGCGGGATGCTCGTACGCCTTGGAAGAGATCCCCTTGTACGGCTCGATGTGATCAGGGAGGGTCTCCGGCACCTCCCATGGAGCGTACTGCCTTCGAACCTTACGCTGGGGTAGCGTAACGGCCATGTTCGTGTTCAAGGCGGGCGTCGTCGGCGCCGGCACGATGGGCGGGGAGATCGCGCAGGTGATCGCCAATGCCGGTATCCCGGTGGGGCTCAAGGACGTCGATCAGAAGTTCCTCGATCAGGGACTCGAGAAGGCCCGATCGCTGTGGCAGGCGCGCGTCGACGCCGGCAAGCTCGAGGCGTCCGAGCGCGACCGCTTGCTCGGGCTGATCACGCCGACGCTCGGATATGGGGCGTTCGGCGACGTCGACTTCGTAATCGAGGCCGTGCCCGAGCGGATCGAGATCAAGCAGACGGTGTTCGCCGAGCTCGACGAGGTCACACCGGGCCACGCGATTCTGGCCTCGAACACGTCCTCGCTGTCGATCACCGAGATGGCGCTGGCCACCAGCCGCCCCGATCGAGTGGTCGGCTTTCACTTCTTCTATCCGGCGTCCGTGATGCGGCTGATCGAGGTGATCGAGGGCGAGGAGACCTCGCCCGAGACCGTCCAGGAGGCGGTCAACTTCGCACAGGCGATCCGCAAGACGGCGATCCGCTGCGGCGAGGCGCCGGGATTCGTGGTCAACCGGATCCTGAACTCGAGCGCGTCCGAGCTGTGGCGCGTCCAGGAGGAGACCGGGATCGAAGTCAGGGAGATCGACCGGATCGTGGCCGAGTCGAAGGCCGCGCCGGTCGGCCCGTTCATCCTGTGCGACCTGCTCGGCCTGGACACCGTCCTGCACGTCGCCGAGCACCTGCGCGACTCCTACGGCGATCGCTTCTTCGTGCCCGAGCGGATGCGCGAGCTGGTGGCCGAGGGTCGGCTCGGGGCGAAGACGGGGAAGGGGTTCTATGAGCACGGGAGCTGACGGCGCCGGCGAGCCGGGCCGGGGCGGCGGTGCGGGCGGGGCCGCTGCCGGCGTTGACACCGCCGCGATCGTCGAGCGGTTCACGCTCAAGGCGCTGGTCGAGAGCTGCCTCGTGGTCGAGGAGGGCGTCGCATCGATGAAGGACGTCGACCTCGGCATGATGGCCGGGGCCGGCATCATCCCGCCGCCGTTCGCGCGCGCCGACCAGCTCGGGCTCGACGAGGTGCTCGTCCGGCTCGAGCGCGCCGCCACCGAGTGGGGCGAGGGGTTCGAGCCGCCCACGATCCTGCGGCGGCTCGTGGCGCAAGGCCGGCTCGGTGTCAAGAGCGGCCAGGGCTTCTTCCCCTACGCCCGGCCGGACCCGGGCTGGGAGGAGAGCCCGGTCAAGCTCGAGACGCGCGGCGAGGTCGCGATCGCGTGGCTCGACCGCCCGCCGGCGAACTCGATCTCGCCGGAGGTGATGAACGCGCTGCGGAAGCTGTGGGATCAGATCCGGAGCGCGGGCACGGTGCGCGCACTCGTGATCGCCTCGGCCAACCCGATGCTGTTCTGTGCCGGCGCCGACATCAAGGCGTTCACGACGATGGACGAGGCCGCCGGCAAGGAGCTTCTCGATGGGATGCACGCGCTGCTCAGGGAGATCGAGACGGCGCCGGTGGTGAGCATCGCCGCGGTCAACGGGATCGCACTCGGGGGAGGTTGCGAGCTCGCGATGGCGTGCGATCTGCGGATTGCGGCGGAGTCGGCGATGTTCGGCCAGCCCGAGATCAACCTCGGGATCATTCCCGGGTTCGGCGGGACGCAGCGGCTGCCGCGGCTCGTCGGCGAGGGGCGAGCACGTGAGCTGAACCTGACGGGCGATCCGATCGCGGCCGACGAGGCCTACGCGCTCGGTCTGGCCAACCGGGTGGCAGCCGATGAGGAGTTGTTCGATACCGCGCTCGCGTGGGCGCGCCGGCTGTCCGAGCAGGCACCGCTCGCGGTTGAGCAGATCAAGCGCGTGTCGGCCGCCGGAGATATCGACGAGGGGATCGCGCGCGAGCAGGAGGCGTTCCTCCAGGTGTTCTTCTCCGAGGACGCGCGCGAGGGGATCTCGGCGTTCGTCCAGAAGCGCAAGGCCCAGTTCCGCGGGAAGTGAGTGCGGAAGTGAGTGCGACGGAGACCGCTGCGGTCAGGCTGGCGAGCCTGATCAACGAGGCCGACTCGGTCGTGGCGCTGACCGGCGCCGGGATCTCCGTGCCGTCCGGAATCCCCGACTTCCGCTCGCCGGGGACCGGGCTGTGGGCGAATGTCGATCCGATGGAGGTCGCCCACATCGACGCCTTCCGCCGCGACCCGGCGCGATTCTGGAGCTTCTATGGCCATCGCTTCCAGACGCTCGGGGACAAGCAGCCAAACCGCGCGCACGCCGCGCTCGTCGAGCTCGAGCGGGCTGGGCTGCTCGATGCGGTGATCACGCAGAACATCGACCGGCTGCACGAGCGGGCCGGGACGCGCAACCTGGTCGAGGTGCACGGCTCGATCTCGCATTCGTCCTGTCTTGTCTGTCGTTCACGATATGAATTGGGAGACGTGCGCCGGCTCGTCCAGTTGGCCCCGGATGGGGTGCCGCGATGCGACTGCAGCGCGCCGTTGAAGCCCGACGTGGTGCTGTTCGGCGAGTACCTTCCGGCCGGCGCGGTTACGCGCGCGGAGGCGCTCGCGGCGGGCGCCGATCTGATGCTGTGCATCGGCTCCTCGCTCGAGGTGTACCCCGTGGCGCAGCTGCCCGAGACGACGCTGTCGAGCGGTGGCCAGATCGCGATCGTGACCAAGAGCCGAACGCCGTTCGACCGCCACGCTGCGGTTCGGCTCGGCGGCGACGTCGTGGACGAGCTCGAAGCCGTGCTGGCCGCGCTCGAGCTGCCTATCCCGGCAGCGCCATCGCCCGGGCCCTGAGCGCGGCCTCGATCCGGCCGAGCGCGAACCGGGTCGCCTCCCGGTCGGAGTCGCCGAGCGGTTCCGGGCCGAGCGCGGCGCGTGCCGCCGCGGCGACGCCGTCGCGCAGTCCGCGCAACTCCTCCAGGCGGTCGACCAACGCCGGGGCGGCCGGGTCGGCGACGAGCTCGGCGAGCGCGGCGTCGAGCGCGACCAGGACCTGGAGCGCCGCCTCGCGCGTACGTCCCTCGTCGAGGTCGAGCCGCGCGCGCAGCGCCAGCTCTTCGGTCGCGAGCTCGTCATGGCGGCCGGTGAGCAGCGCGGCCAGACGGGCCTGGGCCGCGGGGATCCGCCGAGCGTGGCGGCGGCCCGCCGTGGCGCCGACCAGCTCCCGGGCGTCGGTCCACAGACCGTCGGCGACCTCCTCGCCGGCGCCGTAGCCGAGGCGGGCGACGAGCGCGTCGCGCCGGCCGATGCCGTGGACGTGGGGGTCGGCCGACGCGAGCCGGTAGGAGTGGAGCGCGCGGTTGAGCACGGCGATCCCGGCCGCCAGATCGTCCTCGCCGGCGCCGCTCAGCCACGCGGCGGCCGCGCCGTCGCCGTCGAACGGCTCGCCGACGTCCACAACGGTCGCCCTGGTGGTCGATACGGGCGCGGGCTCAGGTTCAGGTAGAGCCTTATGTTGTCTCCGGGAAGGCCCTATCCGACTGCGTTTCTGGGCCCCCAGCGCCGCGAGCACAAGTACGTGCGAGGGGGCGGCGTTCGGGCCGGATCCCCCGGGGCGGATGAGGTAGCGGCCGTCCGGCGGACCGAGCGCCCAGGGCACCTCGAGCTGGGTGAAGCGGAACAGAGGAGCGATCGCGGGAGGCTAGTCGGCTCGGCCGCAAGTCGTGCGGCACCGAGAGTGGGGCCTCTCGAACGCCGCGGGACTTGCGGGCGCGTCCACTGCCTGCGACCTGCCCGCGGGCTACTGGCCCGCGGTCTTGATCGCGTACTTGCTCGGCGAGATCGGGACGATCGGCTCGCTGATCTGGCTGATGTGGTTGATCAGCTGCGTCCACTGCTGAGGCTGCAGGATGCTCGAGAGCTCGGCCGACACCTGCTTGTTCGCCCCGTACAGCGGCGTGTAGGCGATCTGGATCCGGTTCGCGTGGTCGCGCAGCGACATCGCGGTCGACTGGCCCTTGTAGCTCATCAGCGACACGATCTCGTCCGGCTGCATCGCGCCCTGAAGCGTGAGCAGGCGGCGTACGGTGAGGTCGGTGATCGAGCCCTTGCCCTGGTGACCCTGGATCGGGATGCCGTTGATCGCCGAGATGTCGACGCTCTCGCCGGTCGCGCCGGCACTGTCGACGCCGTCGGAGGCGTTCGCGGTGTGACCGCACTTGAGCCCGCTGACGTCGGGCTTCAGGCTCGAAGCGGACAGGAACTCGATCACCGCGAGGATGCGGCGGTCGACCGCGCCGTCCTCGATGTCACGACGGCCGCACGGGTAGATCTGCACGTTCGGATCCTGGAGGACGCGGTACTGGAGCTGCTCCTTGGACATCAGCAGGATCTGGCCGATGGTCGCGTTCTTCGCTCCGGAGCCGACGAACGGGTCGACGCCGGCGGCGCGGTAGACGGCGGTCGCCTCGAGCAACTTCCACCCGTCGAGAATCGGCTTGGGATCGATGTAGGGAGCGTTCTTGCCGGCCGGCTGGATCATAAACTGGAGGTGCGAGGCGTCGGTCGGGGTGCCCGCGCCCAACCGGCCGAGGATCGTGCCGGCGACCACGACCGAGCCGACCTTGAGCGGCTCGAGCGTGTACTGGTTCTTGGCCAGGTGCAGCACGTCGGAGAAGTAGTTGTCGAAGCTCCCTATCTGGGGCGCCGAGGGGGTCGCGACCTGGAGCTTTCCGCCCGCGGCGTACGAGGCCGGGAGCGACGGGTTAGCGAACAGCCGCTCCTTGACCAGCGGCGCACTGATCGTCGGCGTGGCCACCGGCTGCGCGGTGGTGGTCGGGGTCCCGCTTTGCGTGCCGGCGCTCGCGGGCTGCGATGTGGGGGACCCCGACGCGGCGGACTGGGTCGCGCCGCTGGAAGGCGCCCCGCTGGTCGACTGCGTCCCGGCGGTGGCGGGGGCGACGGGCAGCGAGATCGGGCTGCTCTTGGCCTCCTTGGTCGCCTTCGCCGTGCTGACGATCGGAGCTGGCTTCTGGGAGCCGGCGGTTGCGGCCTGCTTGGGCGCCCCGGACGCCGGGGCGAGGAGCGCCTTGGCGATCGAGGTGGAGCTCACGCTCACCGGCTTGGGCACCGGGTATTCCGCCGGGATCGACCCGAGGTTCGCATACGTGTAGGTGTTGCCCGTCGCGTCCTGGAGCTCCACGTAGCGCCCGAGCTTGGGGCTATTGCCGATCTTGACGATCTTGCCGTCGTTGGCCGCGATCACCGGTGAGCCCTGCTTGGCGTAGATCCCGGTACCTGTGGTCTTCGAGCTTGACGAGACCGTGACCGCCGCGTTGGACCCCTTCACGCGCGTCTTGGCGAGCTTGAGGACGGAGTCGTCGGCGTACTTGGCGGGCGCCGCGACCGGGAAGTGCCCTTCGACCAGACCGGTCAGCGCGCCGATGACGCCCTTGGGCATCCCACCGATGAGCTGCGCGCGAAGCAGCACGGATTGGACGTACCAGCCCGCGTGGTTGTAGGCGAAGATCGCCTGCGAGAGGTTCTTGGAGGCGCCGGCCGCCTGCAGGTAGCGGGCCGCGGTGAAGATCGCGTCGGCGGGGTTGTACGGGTCGGCGATGCCGTCACCGTTCGCGTCGACGGCCCACCGCTGCCACGTCGAGGGCAGGAACTGCATCCAGCCGACGGCGCCGGCGGTCGACACCGACAGGTTGCGGCCGTAGTCGGTCTCGATCTCGTTGATCGCCGCGAGCACCTGCCACGGCACGTCGTACTGGATCCCGGCGGCCTGATAGATCGGCAGGAGGAACGGCGGGATCTCGAAGCTGTCGATGAAGAAGTTCGGGACTCCGATCGGCGCGGGCCCGGGCAGCGCGAGCGAGTAGGTCGGGTTAGACGGGGTCGGCACGCCGCTCTTGGTGACCGGCGGCGGCGGAGTCGTAGCGGCGGGCTTCTTCTTCGCCTTGCTCTTCTTGTGCGGCTTCTTTCCCTTCTCGACCTTGCCCGCCTTGGAGAGGGCCTTCCCGGGGGAGATGCTGCTCAGCGCGCTCGCGCGGTTAGTAGTGGTCGTCCGCGTCGGGGCGGACGTCGTCCCCGTCGTCGTCTTGTTCGTCGAGGCCGTCGGCTTCGGCTTCGGCTTCGACGGCGCCCGCTTGGTGGACGTCGAAGTCGGGGTTGAAGTCGAGGTCGAGGTCGTCGGCGCCTGGGTGGTGGTCGTGACGGTAAGGGCCGGCGTGGTCGCCGCCACGGGCGGGCACGTCTGGGAGACGCTGACGATCGGGAGCTGGACCGGGAGGGGCAGCGAGTTCGGGTTCGTGCCCGGCGCCACGCCCTGGAACGTGAACTGCTGGCCGCCGGCGACGGTGATCACCACCGTGCATCCGTCCGCGGAGGCGCTCGGGATCGCGCCCAAGCCAAACACCGCGACCAGGCAGAACAAGGTCACGGCCGCAATCGACAGGTTGCGCCTTCTCAACACTGTGGCCTACTCCTCCCACGGCGTGCCACGCGTAAATTCGTCCCAGCTACGATCACAGATACGCTTTCAGGGACGCTACTTGCTGCCGCCGAGCTTTGCAATTCGGAACCGTCGGTGTCTCGGATGTCTGTTCGGGTACCAACGCCTCGTGACGTTGGTCACGGACGTCCAGGCAACCATGTCAATCGGCACGATCCCCCTAGCACTGTAGCGATCGCCGTGTTGTCTAAGCATCAGCTAAGCCTCGACTTGAGACTTAGGGTCATCGTTGTGAGAGTGCTGTCATGAGCGTTGGACCAACTACGAGAGGCGCGTAAAGATGAGCGACGATGATGGTCTGCGGAACCGGGCTACCCGCTCGGGGCAGGAAGCTATCGGGAAGGTGACGCAGGGAATGCTCGAGAACCCCGTCGTGAACAAGGCGCTCTCGGCGGCGTTCGAGACGCGCGAGCGTGCAACCCGCGCGCAGGAACTCGCCATGAGCGCGCTGAACCTGCCGTCAGCCGGGGATCTCGAGCGGCTCACGCGCCGGCTGCGGAGCGTCTCCCAGAGGCTCGAGGCGATCGAGGACGCCCTCGACCGGGTCGAACAGCGAATCGAGACGCTCGGCTCCTCGAGCGCGCTGGACCGGCGTCTGGCCGCGATCGAGGAGGTACTGGCGCGGCTCGAGGCGTCGCTCGCCGAGCACGCCGGCGACCAGGTGCCCGCCGGCGATCAGGCGCCCGAGGGCTGAGCGGGCCGACGGACCGGGCCGGCGGTCAGTGCGCGCAGCGCCGCCGCGCCCATCCGCTGTTCCGCGGCGCGTAATTCGTCTTGGCCGATCCGAATCCGGTCCGGGAGGATGATGTCTGACACGACGAGCAGTGCTGCGGCCTCCACCCCCCGAGCGTCCGCAAGCGTGAACAGCGTCGCGGCTTCCATCTCGACGGCGAGCGCACCGGCGGCGCTCCACCCGGGCTCCAGGCCGCGGTCGTCGTAGAACACGTCGCTGGTCACGATCGGGCCCTGGTGGGTCCGGTGGCCCGGCGCATCCGCGGTCGCGATCACCACCGCCAGGAGATCCGGGCTCGCCGCCACCCGGTCGCCGCCGCCGAGCGCGCGGCTCGTCCCATCGGCTGCGATCGCCTCGGTCGCAACGACGAGATCGCCGAGCGCCAGACCCTCGTTCAGGGCGCCGCATGTGCCCACTCGCAGCAGCCGCCGTGCGCCGAGCTCGATCAACTCGTGGATCACGATCCCAGCGCTCGGACCGCCTATCCCGGTGCTCTGGACCGTGAGCGGCTCGCCGTCGGGCGCGAGCCCCGTGTAACCCCACAGGCCTCGATTGTGGTTGAACATCTTGGCTCCCTCGAGCAGTGACTCGGCGAGCAACAGAGCGCGGCCCGGATCGCCCGGCAGCAACACCCGCTCGCCGAGCGCAGCGGTCGGTTGCAGCGCGTTCGGAGCGGTCATCGCACCTATTGTTATTTATGCCCTCCTACCTGTGTCTGCCATTGACAGATCGGGGATTGACGAGTAGACCTAGGGTCACTGAAAAAGGCACCAGGCCGGACCGTGACGGGCTGCCCAGGCCAGCTGGGGTGCGCGTTCGCGAGGCGCCGCCGGAAACGTGACGAGCGCCAACGGCCGACGCAGCGGGCCGTTAGTCCCGCGGGCGGCGGGGCTTCGTGCTCGTCGAGGCCCCGCCGCCGACTATGTAGGCTCCGGACCGTCGTCCGGACGCGCGCAACCGGGGCGCCTGGCGGGGGTAGGAACATCCACAGGGGATGTTCACTGAACGCGTCAACAGTCACAACCGTCGGAACGGAACCGGCCCCGAGGCATCGCGCGCGACGGGGCTCGACCCGGCGCTGATCGTCAGAGTGGTGAGCGCGCTGGGCACGGCACCGGCGCAGGTCGAGCGCCGGTCCGCGGACGACATCGCGTTGCTCCGGTACGTCGCCGCCGTGCTCGACGCGGGCCTGCCGCTGGTGGCGCTGCTTCAGCTCGTGCGTGTATATGGGCAGGCGATGGCGCGAGTCGCAGACGCCGTCGTCGGCCACATGGAGTCTGACCTCGAGGACGACGCGATCGATCTCGGGCGGATGCGGGTGGCGGTAGCGTTCGCCGACCTGACCGGGTACACGCGGCTGACCGAGGAGCAGGGCGAGATCGAGGCGGTCGACGCCGTCGAGCGGTTCGTCGAGATGGTGAAGGGCACCCTGCCCGACGACGCGCGCGTGATCAAGACGATCGGCGACGCGGTCATGATCGTCGGCTCCGACCCGGCGGCGCTGGCCGATTGGGCGGTGGCCTTCCAGCGCCTCGAGGCTGGGCGCGTGCCGGCGCGGATCGCCGACGTCCGGTTGAAGGGCTTCAGCGAGTCGACCGAGATTTTCGTCGCGCGCGAGCGGGACGCGGCATGAACCAGGCGGCGATGTTCACGCGCGTGCGCGAAGGCGGCCTGCTGTCCTTCGGTCAACCTGTGCTCGTGTTGCTCTCGGGTGGACGAGATTCGACCTGCCTGCTCGACCTCGCGGTCCGCGTGGCCGGTGTGAGCGCCGTGACGGCACTGCATGTGAATTATGGGATTCGGGAATCGGCGGGCGAGGACGATCGCCATTGCCACGCGCTGTGCGCGAGCCTCGGGGTCGGGCTCGGGGTATGCCGGCCGCCGGGGCCGCCATCGAGCGGGAACGTCCAGGCATGGGCTCGAGAGGTCCGCTACCGGGCCGCGGCCGAGCTTGCCGGCGGGCGCGGCGCTGACGTTGCCGCCGGCCACACGAGGACCGATCAGGTCGAGACGATCCTCTACCGGCTGGCGTCATCGCCGAGCCGGCGGGCGCTGCTGGGGATGCGTCCGCGCGAAGGGAACCTGGTCCGGCCGCTACTCGGGTTCACGCGCGAGGAGACCGCGACGTACTGCGTCGAGCGCGGTCTGCAGTGGCGCGAGGACGAGAGCAACGGGTCGCCGGCGTACGCGCGCAACCGGATCCGCGCCGAGGTGGTGCCGGCGCTGCGAGGCGTCCACGCCGCGGCCGAGGACAACGTGCTGGCGGTGGCGCGGATCCTGCGCGAGGAGGGGGAGGTGCTGGACGCGCTCGTAGACGAGGTTGTGGGTGAAGGGTCGTCCGTGTCGCTGTCGGTGCTCCGCTCGCTGCCTCCGGCGCTGCGGCGGCTCGTGGTCCAACGGATGGCCGACGACGCCGCGAGCGGCTTCGCCCCGGGCGTGGGCGGACGAGCCGATGAGATCGCGGCGCTGAGCGACCGCGGAACGGCGAGGCTCGACGTCGGTAACGGGCTGCGGGCGATCGCGGAGTACGGCGCGCTACGGTTCGGGCCGCTCGGCACCGGCCCGGGCGGGGCACTGCCCGGAGCGGCGGTTGTGCTCCCGATCCCGGGGAGCGTTTCGTTCGGATCGGTCGAGGTGCGCTGCGAGCTCGCCGAGCCCGCGCGCGAGGCGGGGATGCTCGACCGTGCCTCGCTCGGGACCGAACTGGTGGTCCGATCGTGGCGGCCCGGCGACCGGATGGCGCCGCTCGGGCTCGGCGGGACGAAGAGCCTGCAGGACCTGTTCACCGCGAGGCGTGTGCCGAGGCTCGAGCGAGGGGCGGTTCCGGTGGTCGAGTCGGGCGGCGAGATCGCCTGGGTCGCCGGCGTCGCCACCGCGGAGCCATTTAAGGTGACCCCGGCCACGCGCGAGGCGGTCCGGCTCAGCTGCCGAAGCTGACCTCGACGGCGACCGCGTGAGACCGCGCCTCGACGGCGACCGCGTGAGGCAACCAGCCCACCGCCCGTTCATTGCTTGAGGCGGGCGAGACGTGACGAGAACCGGGACGAGAACACAAGCGCGCGAATGCGCGCCCATAATTCAAAATTGTGGAAGGCGACGACGCGATCGGGGAGATCCTCGTCCCAGCCGAGGACCTGAAGCGCCGCGTCCAGGAGCTGGCCGAGGAGGTTTCCCGCGACTACCAGGGGAAAGACCTCGTGCTGGTCGGCGTGCTGAAGGGCGCCGTCCTGTTCCTTTCGGACCTGATGCGCCAGCTCGACGTGCCGTGCGAGGTCGACTTCATGGCGGTCGCGTCCTACGGCTCGGCGACCAAATCCTCGGGCGTGGTCAGGATCCTGAAGGACCTGGACGCAGTGATCGAGGGCAGGGACGTGCTGATCGTCGAGGACATCGTCGACTCGGGGCTGACCCTGCAATACCTATTGCGCAATTTGGCGGGCCGAAACCCCCGGTCTCTCGAAGTGTGCGCGCTGCTGATCAAGCCCGATCGGCAAAAGGTCGATCTACGCACCAAGTATGTGGGCTTCGAGATCCCCAACCGGTTCGCGATCGGGTACGGGCTCGACCACGCCGAGCGGTACCGCAACTTGCCTTACGTGGCCGCGTTGAAGGAATGAACGCCGGAATGAGAAAACGGAGCGCAGCCCGACCGGGTAGGCCATTCCAGGCTATGAACAGCTGCATGCAGGCCTGTTCAGCGGGCGCAAACCAGATGCTACGCTTGACAGTCCCAAACCCGGAGTCCTGGCGCGGGTTGCGCCGCATTTATCCGTCATGAGCAGGTTTTTCAAGAGCGCAGCATTCCCGATCCTCATCGTGGTCGTGCTCGCCTTCTTCGCGCAGAAGCTGATCGGCAGCTCGAGCAAGTCGGAGAAGCAGACCTTCGGCGACATGATCTACCAGCTAGATCACGGCGGAATTCAGAGCCTGTCGCTGCACGAGAAGGACAACACCGCGAACGTCACCACGACGAGCGGGCAGAAGTACACGGTCGGTTACCCCGACGGTTACGTCTCGCAGATCATCACCGCGGCGGACAAGAACATCTCGCCGGGCGACTTCGACATTCAGGGCAAGACGTCCAACGGCTGGCTGTCGCTGCTCACGTACATCCTGCCGTTCGTGATCTTCATCGGGTTCTGGATATTCCTCATGAATCAGGTGCAGGGCGGCGGGTCGAAGGTGATGTCGTTCGGCAAATCGCGCGCCAAGCGAATGTCGGTGGACTCCCCCAAGATCACGTTCCGGGACGTCGCGGGGGTCGACGAGGCCGTTGAGGAGTTGCACGAAATCAAGGAGTTCTTGGAGAACCCCAAGAAATTCCAGGCCCTGGGGGCGCGAATCCCCAAGGGCGTGCTCCTGTACGGGCCGCCCGGGACCGGTAAGACCCTGCTGGCTCGCGCCGTGGCGGGCGAGGCCGGCGTGCCGTTCTTCAGCATCTCCGGATCGGACTTCGTCGAGATGTTCGTCGGCGTGGGCGCCTCGCGCGTGCGTGACCTGTTCGAGCAGGCCAAGCAGAACTCCCCGTGCATCATCTTCATGGACGAGATCGACGCCGTCGGTCGCCACCGCGGCGCCGGGCTCGGCGGCGGTCACGACGAGCGCGAGCAGACGCTCAACCAGCTGCTGGTCGAGATGGACGGGTTCGAGATGAAGGACAACATCATCTTGATCGCCGCCACCAACCGCCCGGACATCCTCGATCCCGGCGCTGCTGCGCCCTGGCCGTTTCGACCGCCAGATCGTCGTCGACCGCCCAGATCGCCTCGGGCGCAGGAAGATCCTCGACGTCCACACGCGCGGCAAGCCGCTGGCGCGCGAGATCGACGTCGACGCGCTGGCGGGCCAGACCCCCGGCTTCACCGGCGCGGATCTCTCGAACCTCGTCAACGAGGCAGCGCTGCTCGCCGCCCGCAACGGCAAGCGCGAGATCACCCAGATCGAGCTCGAGGAAGGGATCATGCGCGTGATCGCGGGTCCCGAAAAGAAGACCCGCGTGATGTCCGACAAGGAGCGGCGGATCACCGCTTACCACGAGATGGGCCACGCGATCGTCGGCCATTACCTGCCGCACTCCGATCCTGTCCACAAGATCTCGGTCATCTCTCGCGGGCAAGCGCTCGGCTACACGATCTCGCTGCCGACCGAGGACAAGTTCCTGACGACGCGCGCCGAGCTGCAGGACCAGATGGCGATGACGCTGGGCGGCCGCGCCGCCGAGGAGACCGTGTTCGGAGAGGTCACGACCGGCGCGTCGAACGATCTCGAGAAGGTCACCGCGACGGCCAAGCAGATGGTCATGCGCTTTGGGATGTCCGAGAAGCTCGGTCCGCGGGTGTTCGGTCACGATCACGGCCAGCCGTTCCTCGGGCGCGAATTCTCCGCAGAGCCCGACTACTCGGACGAGATCGCCCGCGAGATCGACGACGAGATCCGGCGGATCGTCGAGCAGGCGCACATCCAGGCCAAGGACATCCTCAGCGCTCATCGCGAGTCGCTGTCGAAGCTGTCGGAGATCCTGATCAAGCGCGAGACGATCGAGAAGGAGCAGTTCGAGGCGCTCCTGTCAGGTGGCACCGAGGAAGATGTGTTCGGCGCCGAGGCTCCCCCGCCGCCCGAGGTGCCGATTCCGGGCACGCCGGCCGGTGAACGCCGTGAGGGTCCGCGTCCGCTGCCGCGGCCTGGCCTCGCCGGCGGCACCGCCGAGTAGCTGACGGACTCCGGACGCCGCTCAGGAGACGCCGCCGCTCAGCGGCGGGTTCAGCCCTGCGGCGTGGCACTTTGCGAGCCCGGCCCGAGCGACGGCGCGGCGGCCAGCTTCGGCGGCGTCGCGAACGCGGCGTGGCGGAAGTTGAAGTAGTCGGTCATTGGGGCCACCCCCGTACCTCTCCCGTTCGGCGTGCTCGCCGCGGTCGGCGGGTCGTTGCCCAGCGCTTCGCCTCGGCCGCTGTCTGCCCTCGTCCCTTCTGCTCGTGCTCTCGTTCCAGCTCTTCTTCTCGCCGTCTAGCTTCTCTCTAGCCTTCTTCGTCTCGTGTCCTCGTTCCCTTCTCGTCTTCTTCGTCGTTCACCCTCTTCCCTTTCTCTTATCTCCTTCCTTCTACCTTTTCTCCCCGCCACCTCGTGGACCATCCTCCTTTTCTACTATCTTTCTCCTTCTTCACTCCTCTTTTTCTCTTTCTCTCTCTCTCTCTCTCCCCCCCCTCTCCTCCCCCCCCCCCTTCCCTGCCGCGCTGCCGGCGGCGGCGCCGAGCAGCGAACGGCGGGTGATCGTGTGATCGATGGGAGACGGTGGGGTCGAACGGCGCATGGTGCGGGACACTATCTCGTGCGGATGTCCAACCAGAGTGCAATCCATGGCAAGCGGCGCCGGCGCGGCGGAGCGTTCCTGCTCGCGATCACGAGGATTTGGATCCCGGTGGGGATCGCGGTCGTCGGCCTCGTCGGGATCGTGGTCGGCGGGGGCAAGGACGACATCGTCGCCGGTGCCGGCGTGTCGCTCGTGCTCTGCGGTCTGATCGTCTGGATGGTCAACTGGATGTACCGGATCAGCGTGCAGAGCAACCGCGACCGCGACCGCGAGGAGGAGGCACGCGAGTACTTCGACCGGTACGGACGGTGGCCCGATGAATGACGGGGGCGACTACCGGATCATGGGCGTGATCAACGTCACCCCCGACTCGTTCTCGGACGGCGGTCAGTACCTAGACGCGGCGCTCGCGACCGCCCACGGGCTCGAGCTCGAGGCCGAGGGCGCCGCGCTCCTCGACGTCGGCGGCGAGTCGACGAGGCCCGGCGCAGCGCCGGTGCCCGAGGACGAGGAGCTGAGGCGCGTGCTCCCGGTGATCGAAGGGTTGATCGCGGCGGGGTGCCGGGCCCAGATCTCGATCGACACCTCCAAGAGCAGGGTGGCCGCTCGCGCGCTGGCGGCAGGGGCGACGCTGGTCAACGACGTCACGGCGTTCCGCGACGACCCGGAGATCGCCGGCGTGGTGGCGGAGGCGGACGCCGACTGCTGCCTGATGCACATGCTCGGCACTCCGCGGACGATGCAGGACGACCCCCGCTACGACGACGTCGTCGGCGATATCAAGGCGTTTCTCGAGGAGCGGATGGGATACGCGATTGCGAGCGGCATCGCCGAGGAGCGGATCATGCTCGACCCAGGGATCGGGTTCGGCAAGACGGTCGAGCACAACCTCGAGCTGCTGCGGCGGCTGGGGGAGCTGGTCGAGCTCGGGCGTCCGGTCGTGATCGGGACCTCGCGCAAGTCGTTCCTCGGCAAGATCACTGGGCGCGAGGTCGACGATCGTGTCGCCGCGACGATCGCGACCAACGTGCTTGCGTACGAGCGGGGCGCTCGCGTGTTCCGGGTCCACGACGTGGCCCAGGTAAACGACGCCCTCGCGGTCACGGCTGCTACGGTCAGCGCGCGATGGACGACCCCGACGAGTACGACGAGGTAGACGAGGACGAGGGGGAGGAGCACCCCGAGCCCGAGGTCACGATCGAAGTCAGCGGGCTGTCGCTGTTCACGCACGTGGGCGTGACCGCGGCCGAACGCGAGGTGGGCCAGCGGTTGCTGCTCGACCTGCGCATCGACGTGGGCGAGTGCGACGCGACCGTCACCGACCGGATCGAGGACACGGTCGACTACGCCCAGGTATGCGACACCGCGAACCTCGTGGCCCAACAGCGCAGCTACAAGACGCTCGAGCGGCTGTGCGCCGCAATTGCCGACCGGTTGCTCGAGCAGTACGAAGCGAACGCCGTGTGGGTCAAGGCGGCCAAGCCGGAGCCGCCGATGGCGCTGCCGGTCAGCGAGGTGTCGGTCGAGGTGTGGCGCGAGGCCGAATGACGCCGCGTCATCGCCGGAGCGCGGCGAGCCCGCGGTGGCGACACACGAAGCGATGACGCGCGGCTTTCTCGGCCTCGGATCGAATATCGGCGACCGGCGGGCGCATCTCCAGGACGCCGTCGCCGCATTGCCGGCGCAGGGGGTGAACGTGCTGGCGTCCTCCTCGGTGTACGAGACCGAGCCCGTCGGGCTCGTGCTCGATCAGCGCGAGTTCTACAACGCGTGCCTGGCGATCGAGACCGACCACGGCCCGGAGGAGCTGCTCAGAGTGTGCAAGGAGGTGGAGCGCTCGCTGGGGCGTGAACCAGGTGGGCCGCGGCACGGTCCGCGGCCGATCGACGTCGACGTGCTGCTGCTCGACGCACTCGAGTACGCCTCGGACCGCCTGACGCTGCCCCACCCCGAGGTGACCTCGCGGCGGTTCGTGCTCGTGCCGCTGCTCGAGCTCGACCCGGGCCTGATTCTTCCGGACGGCACGTCGCTGGCCGACACTCTGAATGCGCTCGGAGGCGACGGCCAGGAGGTCCGGCGCGCAGGGGACCCGCTCGTCTAGGGTTCGGCCATGCTGCTGGTTGTCGACGTCGGAAACACCCAAACGCACTTCGGCCTGTTCCGGGACGGGGAGACGAACGTCTCGCAGCATTGGCGGTTCGCCACCGTGCGGGATTCGACCGGCGACGAGCTCGGCGCCGCATTGGCGAACCTGCTCGGGCTCCGGGGACTGTCGTTGACCGACGTCGACCGCTCGATCGTGTCCTCGACCGTGCCTCAGCTCTCGCATCAATGGACGCAGATGGCCCGGCACTACCTCGGCCACGAAATGCTCGTCGTCGGGCCGACGATCCGCACCGGGATGCCGATCCGCTACGACAACCCGCATGAGGTGGGCGCGGATCGGCTCGCGAACGCTGTGGCGGCGTACGACCGGGTCCACGACACGGTCGTCGTCGTGGACTTCGGCACCGCGATCACGTACGACATCGTGTCGGCCGCCGGCGAGTACCTGGGTGGGATCATCACCCCCGGCGCGGAGATCTCGATCGACGCCCTGTACGACCGCGCCGCCAAGCTGCCGAAGGTCGAGCTCGCCGAGCCGCGGGCGCTGATCGGCAAGTCGACGGTCGACGCGATCCGCAGCGGAATCGTGTACGGGTTCGCCGGTCAGGTCGAGGGGATCGTCCGCCGGCTACGCGCCGAGCTGGGCGCGTCCACGCACGTGATCGCGACCGGCGGCCTCGCCGGCGTGCTCGTGCCTCACGTCCGCGAGGCGATCGACGAGGTCGACGACCTGCTCACGCTGACCGGGCTTCGGCTGATCTGGGAGCGGAACTCTCTCGGTTGACGACCGCCGGCGGGATGGGCACGTCCGGCGTCTTGGCGACGGTGGCAGCGAGGATCAGGAACGTGATCCGCCGGCGCTCGTCCGGGTTCTCGGCCGCGTACACCTCGTAGCCGTCGAGCAGCGAGCGAATCGCGGCGAACACGGGCGCGTCGTCGATCTCGTCGGGGACGTCGCAGGCCAGCCGCGCGAGCGCCAGCATCTCGGTCGGGTCGACGCCGCGCATCGCCCCGAGCGCGCTGAACAGCAGGAAGAACGCGACGCGATCCAGCAGCAGATGGGGGGCCCGCTCCCGCTCACCGATCGCCGGACCGGCTGGCTTCAGCGGCTCGCCGGCGGCGATCCGGAGCGACTGCTCGGACGCGATCGAGCGGATCTGCTCGTGAGACATGCCGAGCTGGAGCCCCCAGCGAAGCTGGAACGCGGCCGAGATGAAGGTGTTGCCGTAGGGGGCGTCGCTCGCGAACACGATCTGCCCCGGCGGGACGAGCGAGAACAGCGCCTCGAGGTCGGCCGGGATCCACCACGCGGTGTCGAACAGCAGATTCGGGAGGTCGCCGGCGACGCGCCAGATCCAGGACAGGTCGCAGATGCCGGCGTGGGCGAGGATCAGCCGCGCATCCGGGAACTCCTCGGCGAGCTCGACGGCATGCAAGCCGAGCGCGGGGATCCCCCGGCCGGCGTGGATCAGGACCGGCAACGAGCGCTCGTTCGCGAGCGCGACGATCGACCGGACCTGGGGGTGGTCGAGCGTGAACTCCTCGGCGCGTGGGTGAAGCTTGATCCCCTTGGCGCCGTTCTGGAGGCTCCGCTCGGCTTCGGGCACCGGACTGTCGTGCGGGTTGACCCGGCAGAACGGGACGAGCAAGCCGTTCGACTCGCGCGCCGCCGCGAGCACGTCGTCGTTGGCGGCACGGTAGCCGTCGGGCTCGTGGAACGGGAACGCGAACGCTCCCCGGGCGCCGGCGAGCTCGAGCGCGGTCACGAGCTCCGGACCGGTCTGCTTCATCCCGTCCGGGTCGTTCTGCCCCAGGTGGGTGTGGGCGTCGAACAACTCGAGCGCCGGCACCTGGTCGAGCACCACCTCGGACCAGGGGCGCAGCTCGTCAAACAGGTTCATTGCCTGATTCGTACCATGAAACCCGATGTCCCGATCGCTCACCGATCCCTGGCAGCTCGGCGGCGTCGCGATTCCCAACCGCGTCGTGCTCGCGCCGCTGGCCGGAATCGGCAACTGGTTCGTGCGCCTCCAGGCCAAGCGCCACGGGGCCGGACTCGTGGTGTCGGAGATGGTCTCGAGCTTCGCGGTGCACTACCGCAACGAGCGTACATGTCGCGAGCTGCTGCGCATCCACCCGCAGGAGCACCCGGTGTCGGTGCAGCTGTTCGGCAACGATCCTGACGTGATGGCCTCGGCGGCCGAGCGCGTGGCCGCGGCGGGCGCGGACCTGATCGACATCAACATGGGCTGCCCGGTTCCCAAGGTGTGCAAGACCGGCGCCGGCGCGGCGCTGCTGGAGGAGCCGTCGCGGGCGGTCGCGGTCGCGCGGGCGGCGGCGCGCGGGAGCGGGCTGCCGGTGACCGTCAAGCTGCGCTCCGGGCAGCGGCCCGGCGACCTGAGCGGGCTCGAGGTCGCGCGGCGGCTCGTGTTCGACGGCGGCGTTTGCGGGATCTCGATCCATCCGCGGCACGCGTCCCAGCGCCACAAGGGCCAGCCGAACTACTCGCTCGTGCGCGAGCTTGTCGAAGAGCTGCCGGTGCCGGTGCTCGTGTCCGGGCGGGCTGCAGACGGCTCCGGCGGTGCGGCACGCGTTCGAGGTCACGGGCGCGGCCGGCGTGCTGCTGGCCCGCGGCTCGCTCGGCAACCCGTGGCTGTTCGAGCAGGTGCTCGGGGTGCGCGGTCGACGAGCCCGGGCGGGACGAGATCCTGGTCGAGCTCGACTGGGTGATCGACTCGCGCGGTCCAGCACCTTGGCGAGGACCGCGCCACCCGGTACCTGCGCAAGTTCTACCCCTGGTACGTCGAGCGGCTCGGCGGCGGCCGCGCGCTCCAGGGGTCGCTCCAGACAGCACCGACCCTCGACGCCGCCCGGACGTTGCTGCGCGACGCCGGGGTGGAGGCAGCCGCCGCGTAGGGAACCGGCGCACGCCCGCCGACGGGTGTGTAGGTTGCCCGCCCGTGTTCCGGTGCATCGGCAGGGTGACGGCGGTCGTTGGCGCGTTCGCGCTCGCCGTCGCGCTGGCGTTCGCCCCCGCGGCCGTCGCCCAGGTGGAGCCGTACGGCTACGACGACTACGGCGGCTTCCGCAACATCCTGCCGCCGGGCCAGAACGGCCTCGACGACCTCGCGCAGGCCGCGCAGTTCAAGGCCACCGGCGCGTACCCGCCGCACTCGAACGATCAGCTCGGCATGTACTCGAACCTGACGACGGCGGTCCCGATCACCGAGGCGCAGATCCCGCAGTTCTACAAGGACGCGACGTTCGGGGTGCCCGCCGGGGATGTCGCGAGCACCGAGAGCCCCGAGGCCGGCGTGACGATCGAGCGCGACTCGGGGTTTGGCGTGCCGCACATCTATGGCGACACGCGGGCCGAGTTGATGTTCGGGATCGGCTACGCCACCGCCGAGGACCGGCTCTTCTTCATCGACGTGCTCAGGCACTCGGGCCAGGGCGACCTCGCCTCGTTCGCCGGCGGCGCGAACGTGGCGATGGACGAGGACGTGTGGGCGAACGAGCCCTACACCCAGCAGGACCTCGTCAACCAGATCAACTGGGCCGCGTCTAGCTCGCCCGACGGGCCGCAGATCCTCAGCGACGCGACCAGCTACGTCGACGGGATCAACGCCTACATCGCCAAGGCCGAGAGTCCGCTGGGGGCGTTGACGATGATGCCGGCCGAATACGCCGCGATTGGCCAACCCAGGGGCCCGGCGCCGTTCACGGTCGAGGACCTCGTCTCGATCGCCACGCTCGTCGGTGGGATCTTCGGCAACGGCGGCGGCCAGCAGCTGTCGAACGCGGTCCTGTACGAGAACATGCTGCAGAAGTTCGGGCCCGAGCGTTTCACGGTGGCGGGGTCGCCCGAGCTGAACGCGCAGCCCGCGAGCAAGAAGAAGAAGCGCAAGCCGAAGAAGCACAAGGGGAAGGCGAAGCCGAAGAAGGCAGCCGACCTCGTGGTGGCGGCGATCGCCCGCGCGCACAAGCCCGCCAAGCCCACCACGCGTCGCGCCGGCAAGGCGGCGCTCGGCGCCGGCAAGATCTCGAAGGACGACTCCGGCTTCGCCACGTTCATGAGCTTCGACGACCCGAACGACCCCGAGGCACCGACGACCGTCCACGGCAAATCGTTCCCGTATCAGACGCTCCCGAGGCCGAGCAAGGCGGTGCAGAGCACGATCGCGCTGCCCGACGCCGGCTCGGTGTCGTACGTGAATCCGGTGACGGCCGGCGCGGTCCCCGCAGGCGAGAGCGGCCAGGCGACGACTGGGTCGAAGATCAGGTCATCGAACAGCAGCTATACGGCGGGCATGGCGCAGGACGCCGGGCAGGGCCTGCTCCAGTTCCCGCGCTCGATGTCGAACGCGCTGCTCGTGAGCGCTGCCGACAGCGCCAGCGGTCATCCGCTCGCGGTGATGGGTCCGCAGGTCAGCTACTTCAGCCCCGAGATCCTGATGGAGGAGGACATCCACGGACCGGGGATCGAAGCCGAGGGCGCGGCCTTCCCGGGCGTCAACCTGTACGTCGAGCTCGGCCACGGCCCCGACTACGCGTGGTCGGCGACGTCCGCGGGCCAGAACATCATCGACACGTTCGCGGAGCCCCTGTGCAACCCGAGCGGCGGCACGGTCTCGATCGACTCGGACTACTACATGCTGAACGGGCAGTGCGTTCAGATGGAGACGCTGACGCGCACCGAGTCCTGGCAGCCAAACCTGGGCGACTCGACGCCGGCCGGCTCGGTGACGTTCCAGACCAAGCGAACCGCCTACGGGATCGTGGTCGCGCGGGCGCGGGTCAAGGGGCAGCCGGTCGTCTACACGAACCTGCGCTCGACGTACATGCACGAGCTCGATTCGGCGCTCGGGTTCGAGATGTTCAACGAGCCCGCGATCATGCGCAACCCGCAGGACTTCATGAACGCGGCCTACCACATCGGCTACACGTTCAACTGGTTCTACACCGACGACAAGAACATCGCGTACTTCAACTCAGGGCTGAACCCGGTGCGCGCCGCCAACACCGACCCGCTGTTCCCGTCCTGGGCCAGCGACGCTTGGAAGGGCATGCACCCGACGGCGCAGATGACGCCGCAGAGCGTGACCGAGGATCAGACGCCGGAGAGCGCGCATCCGCAGGCGGTCAACCAGGCCTACCTGACGAGCTGGAACAACAAGCAGGCGCCGGGCTACAACGACGCCGCCACCGGTCAGGAGTACTCGTCGGTCTACCGCTCCCAGCTGCTCGACAACAACATCAACGCCCAGCTCGCCGCGAGCGGTAACAAGATGACGCTGGCGGACCTGATCAACGCGATGGCCACCGCCGGGACCCAGGATCTGCGCGGCGTCGAGGTTCTCCCGTACGCGCTCCAGATCATCGGCCACCCCAGCGACCCGACGCTCGCGACCGCGGTCAGCGAACTGCAGGCGTGGGTGGCGAGCGGCGCCCACCGGATCAACCGGGAGCACCCGGGCGCGTCGGGCGACTACGACCAGACCGACGCGGTGCGGATCATGGATGCGTGGTGGCCGCTGCTCGTCAACGCCGAGTTCGGCCCCACGTTGGGCTCGGATCTGCTGAACCAGGTCGAAACCGACTTCCCGATCAACGACGAGCCGGGGCACGGCGTGTCCGGCGCCCATCTTGGGTCTGCGTTCGACGTCGGCTTCTACGGCATCGTCCAGAAGGACCTGCGGTCGGTCCTCGGCGACGACGTCGCCGGGCCGCTGAATCGCGTCTATTGCGGGGGCGGATCGCTGGTCAACTGCCGAGCGGCGCTCGAGTCCTCGCTCAGCCAGGCGATCGCCGAGTCCCGGCAGCAGGTGTATCCGGCGGACAGCGTGTGCGCCGCCGGCGATCAGATGTGCTCGGACTCGATCCAGTTCCGCGCGATCGGCGTGATCAGCCAACCGCTGATCGAGTGGGTCAACCGCCCGACGTTCCAGCAGGCGGACGAGATCCAGGGCCACCGGCCCTGATAAGAGTCCTCTCGTAGACCGAGCCCAACTGGCCGAACCGGGCGTCTATACTCATCCGCCCACGCACCCCAACTGCGTATTAAATCCCCGCTTAGCAGGCGGGTTTTTTCTCGTCCAGGACCGTCGGTTGTTTGCGGCGGTTCCCCCACCGAATACAGGTCTGCGACATGCCCAAGGACGTCATCATCACACCCGAAGGGCTCGCCAACCTCAAGGCGGAGCTCGACCAGCTGACAACCACACGTCGTCGAGAGGTTGCCGCCCGGATCAAGGAGGCGCGCGAGTTCGGCGATATCTCCGAGAACGCCGAGTACGACGACGCCAAGAACGAGCAGGCGATGCTCGAGGCGCGGATCGCGTCGCTCGAGGAGAAGCTGCGCTCGGCGACGGTGATCGACCAGTCCGATCTCGGCACCGATTTGGTGCGGGTCGGCTCAGTCGTGCACGTCAAGGACGACGCCGGCAAGTCGAACAAGTACACGATCGTCGGCTCGGCCGAGGCAAGCCCCGCCGAGATGAAGCTCTCCAACGAGTCGCCGGTAGGGAAGGCGCTACTCGGTCGCAAGCGCGGCGACGAGGTCGTGATCACGACCCCGAGGGGCGAGCGGCACCTCAAGATCACCAAGATCGACGTCGCGTCGGCTTAGCTCGCGCGCCCACGGCCGTGAGTGACCGAGCCGACGGCGGTGACGAGCTGCTGGCCGCGCGCCGGCACAAGCTCGAGTCGCTACGCGACGCCGGGATCGACCCGTTCCCGCACGAATTCGATGGGGTGGAGCCGATCGCTTCCGTCCGCGCGGGGCATGCGGATCTGTCGCCCGGGGACGAGACCGACGTGCGCCACCGCGTCGCCGGGCGCCTCGCTGCCCGCCGGGGCCAGGGGAAGATGGCGTTCCTGGACCTCGTCGACCGTTCCGGTCGGATCCAGCTGCAAGCGCGCGTCGACGAGCTCGGGCAGGAGGGCATGGACCGGCTGCTCGGGTTGGATCTGGGTGACCTGATCGGCGTCGACGGGGTCGCGTTCATGTCCCGGAGGGGCGAGCTCACCTTGAGGGTGCTCGACTTCACGCTGCTCGCCAAGTCGCTCCGCCCCCCTCCGGAGAAGCACCACGGCCTGACCGACGTCGAGACCCGCTTTCGTCGGCGCGAGCTTGACCTGATCGCGAACGACGAGGCTCGCGAGTTGTTCATCACGCGCGCGCGCGTGATCTCCGCGATCCGCCGCTTCCTCGACTCCGAAGGCTTCATCGAGGTCGAGACGCCGGTGCTTCAACCTCTCTACGGAGGTGCGCTCGCGCGGCCGTTTACGACGCACCACAACGCCCTGAACCGCGAGTTTTACCTGCGCATCGCCACCGAGCTTTACCTCAAGCGGCTGATCGTCGGCGGGCTCGAGCGCGTGTACGAGCTCGGCAAGGACTTCCGCAACGAGGGCGTCGACACCACCCACAACCCCGAGTTCACGATGCTCGAGTGGTACGAGGCGTACGCCGACTACGACGACATCGCGACGCGGTGCGAGCGGCTGATCGCGTACGCGGCTGCGGAAGCCGGCTACTCGGGCGAGATCGACCTGACGCCGCCGTGGCGGCGGGAGCGGCTCCCGCAGGCGATCCTCGAGCGGACCGGGATCGACATCATGGAGCTGTCCACCCGGGAGCAGCTCGCGCAGTCGATGACTGCGCGCGGACTGGCCGTCAACAGCGACGACACCTGGCCGCAGCTGGTCGACGAGTTGCTGTCCAAGCACGTCGAGCCGACGCTGATCGAGCCCACGTTCCTGATGGACTATCCGGTGGCGCTGTCTCCGTTCGCCAAGCGCCACCGCTTGATTCCCGGGCTCGTCGAGCGATTCGAGGCGTACGTGGGCGGGTTCGAGATCGCGAACGCTTTCACCGAGCTGAACGACCCCGACGAGCAGCGCCGGCGGTTCGAGGAGCAGCGGGCGCTGGCCGGTGCCGGCGACGAGGAGACGCAGCCGTACGACGAGGGGTTCCTCGAGGCGCTGGAGCAGGGCATGCCTCCGACCGGGGGAATCGGGATCGGAATCGACCGGTTGGTAATGGTGATTACCGGGAAGCGCTCGATTCGCGAGGTCGTACTGTTCCCCGCGATGCGCGACTAGCCCCGCAGTTACCGGGGAGCCCCCCGGGGAAAAAGTCAGAGTGCGTATAGGCATTCTCTTATACGACCAGGTGGACTTACTCGACGTCGGCGGGCCGTACGAGGTCTTCCTGACGGCGTCCCGCCTGGTCGTCCGCGACGGCGGCGAGCCGCCGTTCGAGGTGCTCACGGTCGGCGTGACGCCGGATGCGGTCACGGCCTACGGAGGGCTGCGCCTGACCCCGCACGCGTCGCTCGAAGCGTCCGGCGCGCTCGACGTGCTCGTCGTACCGGGCGCGATCGCGATCGATGATGTGATCGCAGACGCGGGTTTGATGGCCGCGGTCGGGGTGTCCGCGCGGGCCGCCGGGGTCGTCGCGTCGGTGTGCACCGGGGCGTTCATCCTCGGGGCGCTCGGGGTGATCGGGGAACGGCCCTGGACCACCCACTGGGAGGACGTCCCCGCGCTCGCTGAGCGAGTCGAGGGTCGCGGCGAGGCCTGGGTGCGGTGGGTCGACGCCGGCGACGTCGTCACATCCGGCGGGCTCAGCTCGGGCATCGCGATGTCGCTGCACCTCGTCGAGCGGTTCGCGGGCCGAGAACTCGCCGCAAGGACCGCGAAACAGATCGAGTACGCGTGGGATCCGGTCGCAGGCGGGGAACATGAACAACCGGTGAAGCGCATCCGGTATCGAAGTTGCGCGCAGACCCGCTGGTAAACTGGCGTATGGCCCGAAAACTCGAGACCGTTTCGCTCATCAGATCGCGGCTAAGCGCCGATTACGTTGGGTAGAACGGAATCGTCGGTGTCCCCGCATTCGCGAACTACCATGTACCGAAGCAGGTAGGCGAGGAGCAGACCGGAAAACAACCCGACCGAACAGACCGAGACCCGCCAGAGAAGAGAAGGATCATGTTCGAGCGATTCACAGAGCGTGCGCGCCAGGTGGTCGTCCTGGCCCAGGAAGAAGCGCGGACGCTCAAGCACAACTACATCGGCACCGAGCACATCTTGCTCGGCCTCCTCCGCGAAGAGGAAGGACTCGCCGCGCGTGTCCTCGAGTCGTTGGACATCACGGTCGAGCGCGTACGCGCTCAGGTCGTTCGGATCGTCGGATCCGGTGAAGAGGTCACGTCGGGCCAGATCCCGTTCACGCCGCGGGCCAAGAAGGTGCTCGAGCTCGCGCTGCGCGAGGCGCTGAGCCTCGGCCACAACTACATCGGCACCGAGCACATCCTGCTCGGGCTGGTGCGCGAGAACGAGGGCGTGGCGGCCCGGATCCTGCTCGATTTCGACGCCGATTCCGAAAAGATTCGCAACGAGGTCATCCGGATGCTGTCCGGACCCGGCAGCCGCCAGCGCGGCGCCGGCGCCAGTGGTGCGGCCGCTGCCGCCCAGGGCGAGAGCAAGAAGTCCTCGAAGCTGCTCGACCAGTTCGGGCGCAACCTGACCAAGCTGGCCGCTGAGAGCAAGCTGGATCCGGTCGTCGGTCGCGAGACCGAGATCGAGCGGATCATGCAGATCCTCTCGCGCCGCACGAAGAACAACCCGGTGCTCGTGGGCGAGCCCGGCGTCGGCAAGACCGCCGTCGTCGAGGGCCTTGCGCAGCGGATCACGCACGGCGAGGTCCCCGAGCTGCTCAAGGGCAAGCAGATCTACACGCTCGATCTGGCGGCCCTGGTCGCGGGCTCGAAGTACCGCGGTGAGTTCGAGGAGCGCCTCAAGAAGGTGATGAAGGAGATCACCCAGCGCGGCGACATCATCCTGTTCATCGACGAGCTCCACAACCTCGTCGGCGCGGGCGCGGCCGAGGGCGCGATCGACGCGGCCTCGATCCTGAAGCCAGCCCTGGCGCGCGGTGAGCTCCAGACGATCGGCGCCACGACTCTGGAGGAGTACCGCAAGTACCTCGAGCGGGACTCCGCGCTCGAGCGGCGCTTCCAGAAGATCACGGTCGACCAGCCGTCGACCGAGGAGACGGTCCAGATTTTGAAGGGTCTCCGGGATCGCTACGAGCAGCACCACAAGGTGAACATCACCGACGAGGCGCTCGAGGCGGCCGCCGAGCTGGCCGATCGGTACATCTCCGACCGGTTCCTTCCCGACAAGGCGATCGACCTGATCGACGAGGCCGCGTCGCGGATGCGGATCAAGTCGATGACCTCCCCGCCGGTGTACCGCGAGCTCGAGGACGAGATCGAGGAGACGCGGCGCGCCAAGGAGGAGGCGATCGAGAACCAGGAGTTCGAGAAGGCCGCCAACCTGCGCGACAAGGAGCGCCGGCTGACCCAGCGCAAGCGCGAGCTGGCCGAGCAGTGGGAGGCCGGCGAGTCGACCGAGCGTCCCGCGATCGGCGAGGAGGAGATCGCCGACATCGTCTCGATGTGGACCGGCATCCCCGTGTTCAAGCTGACCGAGGCCGAGACGGCGAAGCTGATGCGCATGGAGGAAGAGCTCCACAAGCGCGTGATCGGCCAGCACCCGGCGATAGAGGTCGTCTCGAAGGCGATCCGGCGCTCGCGGGCCGGCCTCAAGGATCCGAAGCGGCCGACCGGCTCGTTCATCTTCCTGGGCCCGTCCGGCGTCGGCAAGACCGAGCTCGCGCGGACGCTCGCCGAGTTCCTGTTCGGCGACGAGGACACGATGATCCGGATCGACATGTCCGAGTACATGGAGAAGCACGCGGTGTCCCGGCTGGTCGGTTCGCCTCCGGGCTACATCGGCTACGACGAGGGCGGCCAGCTCACCGAGGCCGTGCGGCGCAAGCCCTACAGCGTGCTGCTGCTCGACGAGATCGAGAAGGCGCACCCGGACGTGTTCAACATCCTGCTCCAGATCCTCGAGGACGGGCGCCTGACCGACGCTCAGGGCCGCACCGTCGATTTCCGGCACACGATCGTGATCATGACCTCGAACATCGGGGCGTCGGAGATCGCGCGCAACACGCCGCTCGGGTTCGCCGTCTTCGACGACGAGACCGGCATCACCTACGACGACATGAAGAGCCGGATCATGGGCGAGCTGAAGAAGGTCTTCCGGCCTGAGTTCCTCAACCGGATCGACGAGGTGATCGTCTTCCACAAGCTCTCCAAGGACGAGATCAAGGAGATCGTCGACCTGCTGCTGCGGCGGATCCGCGAGTCGATGGCCGAGCGCGAGCTTCAGCTCGAGCTCTCCGAGCGACCAAGGATCTGCTCGTCGAGAAGGGCTGGGACCCGGCGATGGGCGCCCGCCCGCTGCGTCGCGCGATCCAGCGCTACGTCGAGGATCCGCTGGCCGACTTCGTGCTGCGCTCGCAGGTCCCGTCGGGCTCGACCGTGTTGGTCGACGCGCCGGACGGCGAAGCGAGCGCGAATGGAGCCGGACGCCGAGGTCAAGCTGACGGTGATCGAGCCGGCGCCGAGCCGACGCCCGTCGGGGTCGGCGCCGAGGGTGGACCGCCCGAGGACGGCGGCGAGTCGTCGGGGTCCGAGGACGGCCCGGCCGGGGCGGACGACGCTCCCGCGAGCGAGTAGCTCAGCTCCACGATATTGCCGGCGGCGCCGACCACCGTCGCCGGCTTGGCGGGCGGACCCAGCTTGCGCGCGAGGGCGCGAGCGGCCACGTTGTCGCGCAGCATCGATCAGCCCGATCAACTCGACGGCGAGGACGGCCGCGATCAGTCGGCGCTGTTTCAGCCACATGGCCGCGAAGATCCACAGCGGGAAGATCGTCAGTAGGTATCGGTCGACCGACTTCAGTGGGGTAATCGGCACCGGGCTCCACACCGCCACCATCAAGAGAAGCGTCGCGTAGATCGCGTATTCCTTTGGTAGGCGCCGGCCCGGCGGTCCGAGGCCGCGAGCTGACGAATCGTGATTCCCGGCATCTCGCGCCCTTAACGTGTCTCACCTCCCGTACGTGAGGATCAGCCCGCGAGCGGCCGCCCGCCCCGTCTCGTACACATGAGGCATGTCGGTCGGGAACGACGCGTAATCGCCCGCAGACAGCTCGGTGATCCGCTCGACCGGGCCGGCCAGGAGCTTGCCCTCGAGCACATAGACGCCGGCCCGGCTCCCGGCGGGCCCGGGTTCCCGCTCGTCCACCTGCCGAGCGCCCCACGCGCGTTCCACGACCTCGATGCCGTCGTCATCGCTCCGGTCGAGCACCTCGTGACGGCCGTGGCGGACGATCCGAACCTCGTCGAGCGGGGGCTCCTCCAGCAGCTCGCCGAGCGATACCCGGAGTGCGGCCGCGAGTGCCGACAGCGTCTCGATCGTCGGGTTGGACCGGCCGCTCTCGACGCTCGACAGCGTCGCCTTGCTCATGCCCGTGGCCCGGGCCAGCTCGGACAGCGAGACGCGGCGGGCGATCCGCAGTCGACGGAGGTTCGCGGCCAGAACGTCCTGTGGCCGGGGTGAGGGCGCATGGGTTACCATAGAGAACAGATCGTTCAGTTTATCGAACGGTCTCACGCCCGATCGAGGACGCTCGTTTAAGCCCAGTGCCGCCCGTCACCTTCTTCTTCGATGTCGGATCGCCGTACGCGTACCTCGCCGCCGAGCGCGCCGAGCGGGTGCTGCCGGGTCCGGTCCACTGGCAGCCGGTCCTGCTCGGCGGGCTGTTCAAGCTCACCGGCCGGAGTTCCTGGGCGCTAGGGGACTACCGCCGGCGCCAGCGCGGGATGGCCGAGATCGAGCGGCGCGCCCGCGGGTACGGGCTGCCTCCGATCGTGTGGCCCGACCCGTGGCCGAGCGACTACCTGGCGGCGATGCGCCTGGTGACGCACGCGTTCCGGGTCGGCAGTGGGCGAGAGGTCGCGGCCCGCATGTTCGCGGACTCGTTCGCGCGGGGTCGCGACCTCAGCATCAGGGCGCATGTCCTCGACGCGGCAGCACGGGCCGGCCTGGAGCGTGGCGAGGCGAACGAGGCGATGGGTGATCCGGACATCAAGGCGGCGCTGCGCGAGGCCACCGAGGCGGCGCACGAGCGCGGCGTGTTCGGCGTTCCCACGGTCGCGGTCGGCGAGGAGCTGTTCTGGGGCGACGATCGCCTCGAGGACGCTGCTGCTTCCATCCTTTCCGTCGGGCCCGCCGCGTAGCCTCGGCTACACCGCCATGCCGCGACCGACCTCGATCCACGTCTGCTCAGGCTGCGGGCACGAGAGCTCCCGCTGGGCGGGGCAATGCCCGGGCTGCGGCGAATGGAACACGCTGGTCGAGGAGGTCCGCCGCGCAAGGACGGGCGCGCGAGGCGGTGGCGGCCGGGGCGGTGGCTCGGGACGCGCCGGAGGCCGCCCGGGCGCCGGCAGCGGCGGCCTGGTCCAGCCGGTGGCGCTCCGCGACGTCGCCGCGGCCGAGCGCGAGCGTCTGCCCACCGGCATCGGTGAGCTCGACAACGTGCTCGGTGGCGGGATCGTGCCCGGCTCGCTCGTGCTGATCGGAGGGTCTCCGGGCATTGGCAAGTCGACGCTCACGACGATGGTGCTCGCCAACCTGCACGCCGCCGGCCGGCGCACGCTGTACGTGTCCGCCGAGGAGTCGGCCGCGCAGATCCGGTTGCGGGCCGAGCGCCTGCGCGCGGACGCGCTGGACATCCCGGTGATCGCCGAGACCGACCTCGAGACCGTGCTGGCCACGCTCGAGCACGTGCGCCCCGAGGTGTGCGTGATCGACTCCGTGCAGACGCTTCACTCGACGGAGCTCTCGAGCGCGGCCGGGTCCGTCGGCCAGGTCCGCGAGGTGGCCGGCGAGCTGATGCGGTGGCGAAGGCCTGCGGTCGCGGCGTTGTGGTCGGGCACGTGACCAGTGACGGCTCCCTCGCGGGGCCGTGGGTGCTCGAGCACCTGGTTGACTGCGTGCTTTCGCTCGAGGGCGAGCGCGAAGGAACTATCGCACGGTCCGCGCGAACAAGACCCCGTTCGGCTCGACGAACGAGGCGGGCGTGTCGAGATGCGCGACGACGGTCTGGTCGAGGTCCTGGACGCGTCGGCGCGGTTCGTGGGCGAGGCCACCCGCGCTCCCGGCAGCGTCGTCCTGTGCGCGATCGAAGGCTCGCGTCCGCTGCTCGTCGAGGTCCAGGCGCTGGTCTCGACCTCGGAGCTGGTGCCGCCGCGCCGGGTCGTGTCGGGCATCGATCGCAACCGCTTGGCGCTGGTCCTGGCCGTGCTCGGGCGCCATGCGGGGATCGGGGCGGGCACGAGCGACGTGTTCGTCAACGTCGTCGGCGGCGTGCGCGTCGACGAGCCGGGCGCGGATCTGGCGGTGGCCCTGGCGGTCGCCAGCGCCGTCAAGGGGACGGCTCTCAGCAGCGCCGGCGGCCAGCCGCTCGCGTGCTTCGGGGAACTCGGACTGACCGGCGAGCTGCGAACCGTCGCTCACGCCGACCGGCGGATGGCCGAGGCGGCCAAGTTCGGGCTCGGTCCGGTGCTCGAGCCGGGCGCGCATCAAACATTGCGGGCCGCGCTCGCCGCCGCATTGGGGAGCGAGCGCGGCGCCGTGCGCGCGGCCTGAGGTTCGAGCGGCCCATTCGTTTTACGGTATTCCGGTCTACGGTGCGGATTGCGAACCGGCGACCGCCCCGTGCACGCACCAGCGGCTCATGCATCGGGACGAGGCGCGCAATCGTTTGTCAAGAAGCGGTAAAATCGGCCTTCATGCCGCCGCGTTCCGGGGAAGAGCTCAAGGGAGAGCTCGAATCTCGACAGGATTCCCGGCTGGTAAGGGCGCTGGAAATGGTCGCTCCTGGAACGGCTCTCCGGGAGGGGATCGACAACATCCTCCACGCGCGCACCGGCGGGCTGATCGTCATCGGCGACCCCGACGAGCTGGCCTTCCTGTTCTCGGGCGGGATCAAGCTCGATTTGGACTACTCGCCCGCGCTGCTGTACGAGCTGGCGAAGATGGACGGTGCGATCGTCCTCAGCTCGAATGCCACCAAGATCGTCCACGTCAACGTCCAGCTGACGCCGGATCCGACGATCCTGACGTTCGAGACCGGCACTCGTCACCGCACGGCCGAGCGCGTCTCCAAGCAGACCGACGCGCTCGTCGTGGCGATCTCGGAGCGCCGCGAGGTCGTCTCGCTGTACGTCGACGGCATCAAGTACATCCTCGAGGACATCCCCGTGGTGCTGGCCAAGGCCAACCAGGCGCTGGCCACGCTCGACAAGTACCGCAGTCGCCTCGACCAGGTGTCGACGCGCCTCACCGCGCTCGAGTTCGAGGGCGGCGCGACGCTGCACGACGTTTTGACGGTTCTTCAGCGAGCCGAACTCGTGACGCGAATGGCGGTGGAGATCGAGCGTTATATCGTCGAGCTAGGCACGGAGGGCCGGTTGATCGAGATGCAGCTCGACGAGACCATGGTGGGCGTATCGGCGGACAAGACGGCGCTGGTTCACGACTACCTGAGCGAGGACACCGACGAGACGTTCGCGACGGCGTTCGATCAGCTCGTGCGCCTACCCAACCAGGACCTATTGGACTTCGGTCGCCTCGCCGAGTTGCTCGGCTACGACCGCAAGTTGAACACCCTCGACTATCCGACATCTCCGCGCGGCTTCCGCATCCTGGGCCGGATTCCACGTCTGCCCAAGCTCGTTGTGCAGCGGATCGTGAGCGAGTTCGGAGGGCTCGAGGAGTTGCTCGCCGCCACAGACGGCGAGCTGGAGACCGTCGACGGAGTCGGCGAGATCCGTGCGAAGGACATCCGTGAGGGTCTCCGGCGTCAGCAGGAGATCAACCTCGTGGACAGGTACCTGCAAACGTAGTTAGGGAGAGAATGATCGAGCGCGGGGTCTCAGGACTCACGCCCGTCCCGGAAAGAGGAGGACACCATCACAGAGCTAATGGAAGAGCAGCTGGAGGACCTCGAGATCGCCGAGGAAGAAGTAGAGGTAGTTCACATCGAGTTCGAAATCGGCGACAACGTCGTATACCCCCACCACGGGGCGGGAAAGGTGATTCGCAAGGAGCAAAAGGAGATCCTCGGCGAGCGACGCGAGTATCTGACCATCAAGATCCTGCACAACGACATGACCGTGATGGTCCCGACTGAGAACGCGGCGCTGGCGGGCCTCCGCCGGGTGATCGACGAGGAGACGGTGCAGAAGGTGCTGGGCGTCCTCCAGGACGAGTGCTCGGAGATGCCCAAGAACTGGAACCGTCGCTTCAAGTACAACCGCGACAAGATCAAGACCGGCGATATCTACGAGCTCGCCGAAGTCGTGCGCAACCTCGCCATCCGCGAAGCCGAGAAGGGGCTGTCGACGGGCGAGAAGCAGATGTTCACGCGCGCGAAGAAGATCCTCGCCTCAGAGCTGATGTACGCGCTCGGGATGAACGAGGACGAGGTCGAGGAGCACCTCCAGGGCCTGCTCTTGGAGTCCTTCCACGGGAAGAACGGCAAGAACGGAAAGGTGACCGTCGGCGCCAAATAGGCGCCCGCGGCGCGTATGGCGGTCGCGTTGATCGTGGCCGCAGGGCGTGGTGAGCGCCTTGGGTCGGACCGGCCCAAGGCGCTTGTCACGCTCGGGGGCAGGCCGATGCTCGAATGGAGCGTCGCCACGCTGCGGGGCGTGCGCGAGATCGAACGGATCGTGGTGGCGCTGCCGGCGAGCGCCCTCGACGCCGCGCCCGAGGGGACCGTGGCGGTCGCCGGTGGCGCGGTCCGCTCCGAGTCCGTGCGCGCGGCGCTCGCGGCGTCGCCGGGTGGGAACCCGGTCGTCGTGCATGACGCGGCGCGACCGCTCGCGCCGGCCGAGCTGTTCGAGCGCGCCCTGTTCGCGCTGGAGGTCTCGGGCGTCGACGCAGTGATCGCAGCCACACGCGTGTCCGACACGATCAAGCAGGTCGCCAGCGACGCTCGCACCGTGGAGCGGACCCTCGAACGCTCGCGGCTGTGGGCCGTGCAAACGCCGCAGGTGTTCCGTCGCGAGGCGCTCGTTCGCGCGTTGTTCGGCGCGGACGACGAACTGCTCGCGAAGGCGACCGACGATGCGTGGCTGGTCGAGCGCGACGGCGGTTCGGTGCAGGTCGTGGAGGCCGCGCCCGGGAACATCAAGATCACGACGCCGACCGACCTGAAGCTGGCCGAGTTGCTGCTTGCGGAGGGCGGCGAATGAAGGCCGACGGGGGCGGGCGCGGCACGACGGTCACGACCGGGCTCGGCTACGACTGCCACCGGTTCGCCGACGGCCGGCGGCTCATCCTCGGCGGAGTCGAGCTCGAGCACGACCGAGGCCTCGCCGGTCACTCGGATGCCGACGTGCTCACGCACGCGATCATCGACGCGCTGCTGGGCGCGGCGGCGCTCGGGGATATCGGCGAACACTTCCCCGACACCGACGAGCGCTACCGCGACGCCGACTCGCTCGAGCTGCTGCGCACGACGGTCGCGATGCTGAGGGGGCGGGGGTTCTCGGTCGTGCACGTCGATGCGACGGTGGTGATCGAGCGGCCGCACGTCGCGCCGGTCCGGGACGACATACGGTTCTCGCTGGCCCAGGCGATCGGGATCTCGCCCGAGCACGTGAGCGTCAAGGCGACGCGCGGGGAGGGGATGGGGTTCGTTGGGCGCGGTGAGGGCGCCGCGGCGCTCGCCATTGCTACGGTCGAGCGGTGAACAGCGTCCACAACGTCCTGTGCTCGTCGGGGTGGTGGGCGCGGCGCGCGGAGTTCGAGCTGATCCCGTTCGGCTTGAAGGGCGTGGATGCCGGTGACGACGTGCTCGAGATCGGACCCGGGTTCGGCGCCACCACGCGGGTCCTGGTCCAGCGGTTCGGCAGGGTCAACGTGCTCGAGCTGGACGCGCGCTACTGCCGGCGGCTGCGTGCTTCGCTGGGCGACGCGGTCACCGTCACCCAGGGCGACGCGACGAAGCTGCCGTATCCGGATGGCCGCTTCTCGAGCGTGCTGTGCTTCACGATGCTGCACCACATCCCGTCGCTCGACCTCCAGGACCGCGCGTTCTCAGAGATAGCGCGGGTGCTCCGCCCCGGAGGCACGTTCGCAGGCACCGACAGCCTCGGCAACGGCCTCGTGTTCAAGCTGATCCACATCGGGGACACGCTGAACCTGATTGACCCCGACACGCTGCCGCAGCGGCTCGAGGCGGCCGGGATGTCCGGGACCGAGGTCAAGGTCGGCGGGCGGTCGTTTCGCTGGCAGGCGACGAAGGCCGGCTAGCTGGGCGTTTTTCGCTGTGGCCTCGGGTGCTGCGCGCGGGCGGCTTATAAACGGCGGGCACCTGGAGGTGGGGTGGGGGCGGCGGATCGCCGGCGCGCGGGGCATCGCGGATCATGCATAACCTGTCATTCGACGCTGGCGGGCGGCGCTGTGTCAGACGGCGCATGCACCACATGCGTCGACTGCCACGGTCATGGGTTCGTGCGGCGATTGGCAGATCGTGCAGGTCCCGGCGTGCCTAGCGGGCGCCGGCGCGGCGCTCCGCCGCCCGCGAGCGCAGCTGCTCGTGTTCGACGATCCGGCCGAGCTGCTGCAGCGTCTGGCGCACGTGGCGCGAGACGCTGGGCGCGGCGAGTCGCTCGGCCAGCCAGCCGCTCAGGCCGGCGCCGGCGATGCCGTAGGCGAGGCGGAGCTCGATCCGCGTGCGACCGCCCGGAATCTCGCGTAAGCGCCAGCGGCCGCGCTGGTCGAGCCCCGTGATCGACGTCCACGCGAACTCGAACGGCTCAGCGAACTCGACGACCTCGATCAGCCCGCCGACCTCGGCGGCGCCGACGCGGAACAGCATCCGGTAGCGAGCTCCCAGTCCGGCGGGCAGATCGCTCGCGACCTCCCAGCGGGTGATGCCGGACATGTAGCTGAGCACGCGCTCGGGGTCGGTGACGATCGACCAGACGTCGTGGACCGGGGCGGCCACGGCGATGTCGGAGGTGACCCTCATCCGATCACCGGAAAGCGCCGCTCGGCGGCGAGCGCATCGAGCGCGTCCTGCATCAGTCGGATCAGGTGGTCGTAGACCTCCTCGAGGTCGGGGTCGGGGCCGAACTCGGCGCGCAGGTCGATCGGTGGCAACGTCTCAATCGTGATCTTCGCCGGGAGCGGGATGTGGCCGAAGTCGCCGATGTTCACAATCCACGGAAGCGACAGCGAGATCGGCAGGACCTTGAGGCGGAGCACCCGGTCGAGCGCGAGCAGGCGGGCGAGCCGCTCGCCGCGCGTCAGGAACAGCGCGGTCTCCTGGCCGCCGATCGCGACCACGGGGACGATCGGAACCTCCTGCTCGAGCGCCAGGCGGATGAACCCCTTGCGCCCGCCGAAGTCGACCCGGTTGCCCTCCCAGCTCGGGCGATGAACCTCGTGGTCCCCGCCGGGATAGACCAGTAGCGCGGCTCCCGAGGAGAGCGCCTTGCGCGCGTTCTCAGGCGACGCCGCCACCGTGCCGAACTTCCGCAGCCAGCTCAGGCCGGGCAACGACAGCACCAGGTTGTGCGCGAGCTGGTAGAAGGCGCGCTCGACCCCGAAGTAAGTGCTGAACGCCACCGTGAACACCATCGTGTCCGGGATCATGTTCCCGCCCGAGTGGTTGCCCACGAGCAGCACGGGACCCTCGTCGGGGATGTTGCCCAGTCCGCGGACCTCGCCGCGGAACCAGATGCTCGAGAGCAGCCAGAACCGCGGGAGCTGCTCGCGGATGTAATCGGGGTCGCGCTCGTCGAGGTCAGCGCGGGGGATGCGCCGCTGAACGACGCCCGCGAGCTCGCGCCACGCTCGGCCGGCGAGTGACGGTGAGCGCGACTCCGTGGCCTCGGGGTCTCCGACCGGGAGGGTGGGCTCGTGTCCGTTGCGGCGCGCGGAGTGGGTCGTGTCGGCCTGGGCCATGGCTCGGGGGTCAGGCGGCCTCGACGTCCGCTCGGTAACCCCCGTGGCCAACCGCCCGGTTCCTCTCCGCCCGGCGGAAGAAGCTCAGCAACAACTCGTTCGTCTCGTCCGGGCGCTCCACCTGCGGGACATGGCCGCAGCCGTCGATCGTGACCTGCTCCGACCCGGGGAGCCACTTGTGCACGTGACGCGAGAAGCCGGGTGGCACCAGGCGATCGTGGCTGCCCCACACGAACAGCGCGGGAGGCTGCAGTTCGGCCAGCCGGCGGTAGAACCCGTGGCGTCCGAACGGCGCCTCCAGATAGATGTTGCGGGCGCTCGCGAGCAGGGCATAGCGGGCGCCGGCGGTGTGGTAGATCCGCTGGAACTCGTCGACGACGAGGTCGGCGACGGCGGGATCGATCAGGTCGCGGTCGTGGAACATGCTCCAGAACTGCGACGCGACGACTGAGCGGCGGAACGTGTGGGGGAGGAGGCCGAATTCCGGTCGGAGCAGCCGGACGACCGGATGGAGCCCTCGCCGGATCCAGGCCACTGCGGGGCACAGCAGTCCGAGCGCGCCGATCCGCTCGGGCGTGGTCAGGCCCATCTCGATCCCGACCCGGCCGCCCATCGAGTTGCCGACGACATTCGCCCGGGCGATGCCGAGCTGATCCATGAGCCCGAACATGATCTCGGCGAACCAGCGGGCGTTGTAGCCGCCGAGCGACGGCTTGGAGGACGAGCCGAAGCCGGGGAGGTCGGGCGCGTGGACGCGATAGGCCTGGCTGAGCGCCGCGGCGGTCTCGAACAGCGAAGCCCGCGTTCCGCCGAGGCCGTGGAGCAGGAGCACGTCGGGCCCGCGGCCCATGGTCAGCGTCGAGACGCGATGACGTCCGACGGGGATGTCGTGGATCTCGACCAGTGGCCGGCGGCCGCCGACGAGGCGGAACATGCCTTCGAACGCGATCGCGAAGTCGAGATTGCCGCGCACGGCCAGCCGCCGCTGCTGAAACGCGTCGATGCCCGAGAACTCGCCCCGGCGCAGGCGCAGCCAGGTATCGGCATCGGTGGACATCGTCACGTCCGGGATCCGGCGCGATCCGCCCTTTCGCACGCGAGCGGCGCCGCTCGTGCAACGCACCTCCCAGGTGTGGCCGAGGTCACAAAGCGTGATCTGGTAGGTGGCGTCGAAGCCGGGGTCGGCGCCGAGATAGCGGTCGGGGAGCGATCTGAACGCCTGCTCGACGGCGATCAGTCGCTGGTTGGATGACGGCTTCCCCGCCACTTGCGCCACCCTACCGGCCGTCCCGGCCGGACGCGACTGCTGGCGCTAGGGTTGCCGGATCGTGCCCAGAACGATTCGCCTGCATGACACGCGTACCGGCCAGGTGCTGCCGGTGCATCCGAACGCCGACGGCGTGGTCCGGATCTACGCCTGCGGGCCGACCGTGTACGGGCGGATCCACGTCGGAAATGCCCGCCCCTACGTCGTGTTCTCGTTGCTGGCGCGTCTGTTCGTCCATGAGGGCTACAAAGTCACATTCGTTACCAACATAACGGACGTCAACGACAAGATTTACGCCGCGGCCCTGACCGCCGGAGTAGGGAGCGAGCAACTGGCGCGGGAGATGTCGGACGCCTACATCGCCGACACCGACCGTCTGCGTCTGGGCCGGCCCGACCACGAGCCGCGCGCGAGCGAGACGATCTCGGAGATCGTCGAGCTGATCGGGGAGTTGATCGAGGGCGGCCATGCCTATGCGGTCGACGGCGACGTCTACTTCTCGGTGCGCAGCTACCCGGAATATGGGGAGATATCGCACCGCGACGTCGACGAGATGGACCAGGGCGAGGGGGTCGAGGGGGCCGAGCGCAAGCGCGATCCCGCCGACTTCGCGCTGTGGAAGGCGCACAAGCCGGGCGAGGACACCGCGTGGGACGCGCCCTGGGGGCTCGGCCGGCCTGGATGGCACATCGAATGCTCCGCGATGGCCGAGGAAATCCTCGGCGTCGGGTTCGAGATCCACGGCGGTGGCGCGGACCTGATCTTCCCCCACCACGAGAACGAGGCCGCGCAGACGTGCGCCGCCCACGGCGTGCCGCTCGCCCAGTTGTGGGTCCACAACGGGATGGTCCGACTCGACCAGGCCAAGATGTCCAAGTCGGTCGGGAACATCTTCCTGCTCCACCAGGCGCTTGACGCCTACGGACGGGACGCGCTGATCATGTACTTCTGCGGGGGCCACTATCGCCAGCCGGTCGAGTTCGACGACGAGCGCCTGACCGAGGCCCGGGCGCGCGTGGAGAGGATCGAGGAGGCGGCGCGCAGGCTCGCGCTCGGCCCCTCGCCGGCGTGGTCGGCGCCGCTGCACGAGCGGTTCTTCGAATCGCTTGCCGACGACTTCAACACGCCGGCGGCACTGGCGGCGGTGTTCGAGTGGGTCCGCGAGGCCAATCGCGGGGAGGCGGGCGCCGGCGACGCCGACCTGCGCGACATGCTCGGCGTGCTCGCGCTGGACAACCTGCTTGATGTTGCGGCGGTCGACGCCCCGGCCGAGATCGTCGAGCTGTCGGCGGCCCGCGAGCTGGCCCGCGCCGCGCGCGACTACGCCGAGGCCGACCGGCTACGGGACGAGATTCGCGCGCACGGCTGGGAGGTCCGCGACGGCCCTGACGGACCGGAGCTGCTTCCGGCCGCATAGCTTCGGGTGCGGTCCCGTCGGCGCTCTGGCTGCGGAGGTGGATGTCCCGCTCGGGTGACTCGCGTTCGATCCAGCGCGTCAGACGATCCGGGACGAAACGCGCGTCGCCCGAGGGGGACGGCACCGAAGCCGCTTGACAAGCCCGCGGCCCTCTGCAAAGCTCCCGCGCGGGAGAGTAACGGTAGAGTAAAGCTTTAGACTCACCGGGTTGTAGAGGGTGCGCCGGACACCGGCCGCGCCTCAACTGAATCGCACATCAGGCGCCAGGGGAGGTAGTGCGCCACGAAATCTGACCGATCCGTTGGCGGGGTCGAGAAGGGATTACTCGTGGCACGGCTTTCCCCGTACTCGCACCCTCAACTTCAGGTTGAGGATGGTTATCTAATCGCCCTTGCCAAGCAGGGAAATCCGGTTGCGTACGATTGCATCGTCCGCCGCTACTACGGATTCGTTCGCCTGAAGGCCTCGTCGTACTTCCTGGCCGGCGGCGACGCCGACGATCTGATCCAGGAAGGCCTCGTCGGGCTGTACAAGGCCGTGCGCGACTACCGCACCGACCGGGAGTCGAGCTTCCGCAACTTCGCGGAGCTGTGCATCACGCGCCAGATCATCACCGCCGTGAAGACCGCGACGCGGAACAAGCACTCGCCACTCAACCAGTACGTGTCGTTCTCGAGTTCGCCGGCGTCCTCGTCGGAGGGGGAGCCGACGCTCGACGAGATCATCCCCGGGTCGCCCGTTCACGACCCGGTCAACCAGGTGATCAGCTCGGAGGAGCTGCGCGCGCTCGTGGCCTGCATCTCGACCGCGCTCTCCGAGCTCGAGTCCCGAGTGCTGGCGCTGTACCTCGACGGCCACTCCTACGAGGAAGTGGGTCGGCGGATCGGATGCGACTGCAAGACCGTCGACAACGCTCTGCAGCGGGTCAAGCGAAAGGTCGGAGCGCATCTGGCCGAGCGGAGCGTGCCGGCATAGACGGCAGCCGGATCGTGAAGGTGGCTCCGCGCGAAATTCCGCCAGGCGGCGCCGTGGACGCCTCCACCGTTCCGCCCATCGCGCCGACGAGCTCCCGCACGATCGCCAGGCCGAGCCCCGAGCCGACCGGCCGTTCGCTGCGGTGGCGGCCGTAGAGGTAGAAGCGCTCAAACGCCCGCGGTATGTCCTCGGGATCGAGCCCGGGGCCGGTGTCGCGGACGGTGATCGCCCCGTCCGCGGCGTGGACCGCGACCGCCCCGCCCGCCGGCGTCACCCGCAGCGCGTTCTCGATCAGGTTCGAGACGGCCTGGAGGATCCGGTCTTGGTCGCCGAGCGCCCAGCTGTCGGGAGCCGCCGCGCCTGACAGTCCGACGCCGCCGTCGCGCGCCCGCGGGAGATGGCGCTCCACCGCCTGCTCGACCACGGCGGCAAGATCGACGGGCTCGCGGGCGACCGAGAAGCCAGAGCGTCCGAAGCGCGCGAGGTCGAGTAGATCGGCGACCAACCGCTCGAGCCGGTCGGCCTCGGCGCCGATCACCCGCGCCGACTCGGCTGGCGCGATCGCCTCCTCCTCCAGCGCCTCCGCGTACCCGCGGATCGAGGTCAGCGGCGTCCGCAGCTCGTGGCTGACCGATTCGAGGAAGCGTCCCTGCGCCTCGCGGGCGCGCGCGAGCTCGTCGGACATCTCGTTGAACGACGCCCCCAGGTCGGACAACTCGTCTTCGCCGCGGACGGGCACCGACACGCCGGCCTCGCCGGTCGCGAGGCGGCGGGTCGCCGCTGACAGCTCGCCGATCGGGCGGGTGAGGCGCCGCGCGAGCAGGAACGAGAGCACCACGGCGAGCAGAACGCCCCCGAGTCCGGCCAGGAGCAGGCTTCCCATGAACGGCCGCCACTCGGAGAACGCGAGGCTCGCGGGACGGATCAAGACGATCTCGCCGGTGAGCGTCGGCCGCGCCGCGTAGATCAGCGACCGGCCGGCGACGTCGACCGTCCCCTGACCGGCGCCCGCAGACGGGAGTGCCGCGAGCACGACGTCCTGCGCCCGCGGTCCGAGCCGGCGGGGGCGCCCGCTCCCGACCCGGTACACGTGATTGCCGGGCGACAACGCCCCGGCCGGGCCACCGACGGCGGCGACGAGGTCGGCCTGTGCCTCGAGCGCGGACAGTCGTTGCTTGGCGATCTGGTGCCTGACCAGCACCACGCCGACCCCGACCGTGAGCACGCACGAAGCGATCGCCGCTGCCGCCAGGTAGCCGAGGACCCGGCGCTGGAGCCTCATGCCGGCTGGGCCGCCTTGTAGCCGAGGCCGCGCACGGTCTCGATCAGGTCCGGGCGGCCGAGCTTCTTGCGCAGTTGGGCGACATGGACCTCCACCGTGCGTGTCTCGCCGGGTGACATGAATCCCCACACCGACTCGAGCAGCTCGTCGCGCGTCACGACCTGGCCGGCCCGGCGCACGAGATAGTCGAGCAGATCGAACTCGCGCTGGGTGAGCACGACCTTGCGGCCGTCGACGTGCACCTCGCGGGCCCCGCGCGCGACCGTCACCGGTCCGATGCGGGCGACGTCGCTCGCCGGCGGAGGAGCGGCCGCCCGCCGCAGCACGGCCTTGATCCGCGCGACCAGCTCGCGTGGCGAGAACGGCTTGGTGACGTAGTCGTCGGCGCCCAACTCGAGGCCCGCGACGCGGTCGGCTTCCTCGTCGCGCGCGGTGAGCATGATCACCGGCACGGTTCCGCCGATCTGGCGGCACACCTCGAACCCGTCGATCCCCGGCAGGCGGACGTCCAGCACCACGAGCTTGACCGGATGGCGACGAAGCTCGACGAGCGCGTCCTCGCCCCGACGGACCCACACCACTTCGTATCCCTCGCGCCGGAGGTAGGCGCCCACGAGCGCACCGATGTTCTGCTCGTCCTCGACGACGAGGATTGTGGCCGGCATGGCAGAGATCGTAGGCGGGCATGCCGGGGTCGGCGCCGCACTTTTTACACGCAGTTGACCTTTACCTGACCGCCGCTTTGCAGGTGTCTGCCAGGGTGTCGGCATCCACTGACTACGGGAGGTTCCGAAGTGACATACCTGCGTAAACACTTGAAGCTCATCACGGTCGCGGCCGCGTGCGTCGCCATCGGCGCCGCGGGGAGCGCGATTGCCACCGCCGGCGCCGCCAGCACCGGGACGACGACCGCGACCACGGGCAGCAGCGGGGCGAATTCGACGAACGCCAAGACCGCGCGCGCCCGCGCGCTCGAGCGCCGCACCGTCCAGGCGAACGTGGTTGTGGCCACCAGGACGGGCTTCGCCACCGTCACGATCGACCGCGGCTTCGTGCAGTCGGTGAGCGGCCAGCAGCTGACGATTCGCGAAGGGACGAAGAAGACGACGTACAAGACCGTGGCGCTCACGATCCCGTCGAACGCGAAGGTGCGCGACAACCGTCAGGCATCGACACTGTCGAGCCTCACGGCAGGCCAGCGCGTGGCGGTGGTGCAGGCACCGCAGCGCACGTGGGTGATTGCGCGCAGCGCGCCCACGCCCTGAACCGCCAGGACCTGGTAATGCGCGCGCTGCGCGCGCTGCGCAGCGCGCCCACGCCCTGAGCCAACAGTCCCTCGCCCCCTCGTGTCCCGCCCGCGGCGTCCGGCCCCGCCGCGGGCGGGCACGTGTCCTTGGCGAGTGCGTAATCTTGGACTCGTCACGCTGCGGCTGTCAGGCACTAACTGAACAAATGATCCAGAACTCGCTTGACGGCGACCGCGTGTACGTCACCAACTCGCTGTTCTCGACGTGGGACAACCAGTTCTATCCGGGGATCAAAGGCTGGCTCACGAAGCTCGACCGGCAGAGCGACGGCACACCAGGAGGCGCCGCCCGCACGAGATCCACCTTCCCGGCGGGGACTGCACGACTGAGATCTTCCAGTAGCACTCTTCGCAGCGACCAAGTCGCTCGCGTCCTGGTGGAGCTCCGGCGGCTCGGCGAGGCGGAGGACCCGGCGGCGAAGGCGCGCGTGCTCGATCGCGAGCGCGAGCTCGGCCACAGAGTGTGGGGCGCGGAGCGAGCGCAGGCGTACGGCGACGCCCCGCTTTCGATCACGCCCGAGGTGGGGGACCTGCTGTCCGTGCTGGTGCTGGCGCGCCGACCCCGCACGATCGTCGAGTTCGGCGCGTCGCACGGGTTCTCAACGATTCATCTCGCGGCGGCCGCCCGCGACGTCGGCTCCTGCCGTGTGATCACCACCGAGATCGAGCCTGCCAAGGTCGCGGCCGCGCAACGAAATCTTGTCGCGGCGGGCCTCGACGACCTGGTCGAGATGCGGGTGGGCGACGCGTTGACGACGCTCGCCGACGTCGAGAATGTCGATCTGTTGTTCCTCGACGGCTGGAACAACCTGTATGAGCCGGTCGTCGAGTTGCTTGCACCGCGCCTGTCGCCGGGCGCGCTGGTGATCGCCGACCTCAGCGCGGACGATCCCGATCAGGTCACCTACGTGGAGCGCATGCACGCGCCGGACAACGGCTTTGTCACCGTCGACATCCCGCTCGACGCCGGCGTCGTGGTCTCGGTCTGGCTCGGCTGAGGCCCTACGGCGCCTCGCGGCGGAGCGTTGCCCGCAGGGCCTCGAGGCCCGTGTATTTCGGCTCCCAACCGAGCTCGCGCTTGGCTTTCCCGGTGTCCATGATCGCCGGATGGCTCGCCGCCTCGACCCACTCGGCGACGGGAGGGGCGAACGAAGGGAGCGGAATTGACGCGGCCGCGCGAGCCGCGGTTTCCGCGATGCCGGCGGGCACGGTGACCGGTGTGAAGCCGAGCTCGCGCACGACGTCGGCGGCGGTCACGATTCCGTCGCCCGCGATGTTGTAGGCGCCCGGCGGCCCGTCGGCCACCACGCACTTGATCAGCGCCTGGCCGACGTCGTCCTCGTGAATGAATTGCATGGGCAGGTCGGGGACCGGAACCGGGATCGGGAGCGGCAGACGCATCGCGAAGTCGAGGGCACGCTGGGTCAGCGAGGCCAGGGGCTCTGGCAGTGTGTCCTTGGCTCCGACCGCGTGCGGCCCGAGCACGATCGGGGGGCGCAGCAGGTACAGGTCGACCTCGGGATGTGCGTCGGCCTGCTCATGCAGCAAGCGCTCGAGCTCAGCCTTCTCCTGGGCGTAGAACAGCCGGCTGGCCGGGCGGGTCGGCCAGTCCTCGGTCATCCCGATCGGGTTGTCTTCGTGGAAGCCGTAGGCCGCGACCGACGACGCGTAGACGAACCGTGTGGCGCCGGCGGCGGCCGCTGCTCCGAACGCGTTCAGTGTGCCGTCCACGTTGATCGCGCGGATCGTCTCGCGGGACGCCGTCCCCGTGATCATGAACGCGAGGTGGACGACCACATCGGCTTCCTCGAACGCGACGCGGAGCACGTCCGGATCGCGGACGTCGCCCTGCCGGTATCGAAGCTTGGTCCAGCCGTGCTCGGCCGGATCGAACGGCCTTCGCGCGATCCCGATGATGTGCTCGATGCGGTCGTCCGCCTGGAGCAGCGGGATCAGCCCGAAGCCGAACGTCCCGGTCGGGCCGGTGACCGCTACGGTCAGGCCGCCGTCAGACAAGGGTGGCCTCGAGACCGAAGCGGGCCGCGATCAGCTCCGGTACCGCCTCCGCATCTACCTCGGTGACGGCGGCGCCGGCGGGCGTCTCCACGGTGAGCGACAGCGAATGGTTCCAGTCACTGAGCGATTCGCGCGTGCCGTCGGGGCGCTGCATGCTCACGACGAGTCCGGTCACGAACGGTGAGCGCGGGTACGTGCACGTGTACCAGTTGCTGGTCACGACATCGATCAGCGGGACCGGCTCGGGGACGAACCCGTACAGATCGACCCAGTCGCCGCTCTCACCCATCGACTGCGCGACCAGTTCGGGCCCGTCCTCGACAACGCGGTGACGCCACCCCGATTGCTCGTGCTCGCCGCCCGGGCCGAACGGAATCGGCTCGAGCAGCGTGCCGTGGCCGAAGCCGACGTCGGCGTGCCAGCGGGCGCCATCGTCCTGCACTCCCAGCAGCAGGTGGCTCCTCGGCCGCGCATGGCCATGCGGGGAGCCGACGCGCACGCGCGCGAGGAACATGTCGGCGTCGAAGCCGAGCTCCTCGAGCGCCGCCTTCAGCAGCAGGTTCTGCTCGAAACAGTAGCCGCCGCGGCGGTCGGTCACGACCTTGCGCTCGAGGTCCTCGAGCTCGAGCGACACGGGGATCCCGCGCCGGGGATCGAGGTTCTCGAACGGGACCGAGGTGACGTGCGCGCGGTGGACCTCGGCCAGGCCCGGGCGGCCGGCGAGTCCGATGCGGTCGAGGTACGCGTCGAGGTCGAGCATCGCGCGGACTGTACCGGCGCCGCCCGCGCGGGTTGCGGGCAGCGCGAGGTCCCCACGGCGTTCGCACAGCCCGTCACGACTGTCAGCACGGCGCCCAGCTGCGGCGGCTCGACGGCGGGCGTTTCAGCCCTGAGCCATCGGATCGGGACCACAGCTGGGCGACCGGCTTGAATGGTTCCTCCAAACGAGAGGATTGTTCGTGATACGAACAATCCGTCTACAGGCGAACGTGACAAAACGTAGTGGTCCCTTCTCCCCAATGTCAAGGGGACCCAGATATGACCTACGTTAGGCGGATGAGGGCTCGGGCCGCAGATGGCGCACGTCCACGCGGTGCTCGCTGGCGAGGCGCTCGGCGATGATCGACCGGTGGCAGGCCTCGGGGTCGCGCTCGACGCAGAACAGTGCGCCGGCGCCGTCGGACGGGAGCTCGGCGACCACGGGTTCGAGTGGTACCGGGTCGAGGATCTCGTGCGTGTAACGGGTGGTGTACTCCGGCGCGAGCACCGTCCGCGATCGCTTGCCCTCGCCGCGTCGCGCATCCTCGGCGTACTGGAGTTGGCGCAACTCGGTCGTCGGCGCCAGCTCCTTGTGGTGGCGGTAGGCGATGCCCTCCTGCGCGAGCGCGGACTGTAGCCGGGCGGCGTTCGCCCACGCGTACTGAGGGCCGCGGACGCCGCGGCGCTGGCGCACGTCGATCAGAAGCCGTACGTCGGCGCCGGCGAGCGCACCGAGGAAGCTGCTGAGGTCCCAGTCGTACACCCCGATCGTGACCACGCGCCCCACGGGCCCACGATACAGTCGCTCGTCCCGTGACCACGCCCGATGCCGACACGCTGTTCGCCGACACGCTGGCGTTCAACGCCGAGCTCGAGCGCCGGCTGGCTACGATCCCCCCGGTCAACACGGTGCCCCCGGAGGAGAGCCGGCGGGCGCGGCGCGAGGGCCGCGGGATCTTCCCCGCGCCGGTGTACGTGCCCGAGGCACGCGCGGTCGAGATCGACGGCCTCGGAGGGCCGATCGGGCTGCGGATCATCGCCCCTGAGGGTTCGGCGCGCGGAACGTTTCTGCACCTTCACGGGGGCGGGTGGACGCTGGGTGAGGCCGACGGGCAGGACCCGCGCCTACAGCGGCTGGCGCGCGATACTGGGCTGACCGTCGTAAGCGTCAACTACCGGCTTGCGCCCGAGAATCCGTATCCGGCCGGGCCCGAGGACTGCGAAGCCGCGGCGTTGTGGCTACTGAGCGACGCGGGCGCCGCGGCGGTCGGCGTTTCGGCCGCCTCGGGGCCGCGCGCGATCGGCGGTGACTCGGCAGGCGGGCAGCTTGCGGCCTGCACGCTGCTCCGTCTGCGCGACCGTCACGGGATCACCGGCGCGTTCGACGCGGCGGTGCTCCAGTACGGCAGCTTTGACCTGTCGATGACCCCGAGCCAGCGGCTGTGGGGCGATCGCAACCTGGTGCTGTCGGGGCCGATCATGATCTGGTTTGGCGACCAGTTCCTGCCCGGCCGAGACCGCGAGCAGCGCCGGGACCCGGACATCTCGCCGCTGTTCGCCGATCTGGCGGGGATGCCGCCCGCGATCTTCACGGTCGGCACCGCCGATCCGCTGCTCGACGACTCGCTGTTCATGGAGGCGCGGTGGCGGGCCGCAGGTCACGCCACCGAGTTGCGCGTCTGGCCCGAGGCGCCGCACGGGTTCGTCTCGCTGCCGATGACCGTGGCCGACCTCGCGCTCGCCGCGGAGCACGACTTCCTGAACCGCACGCTCGGCTTCGTTTGACGGGCGGCCCCGCGGGGGCGTTGGCGTCTCAGCGGTCGTCGGTGCCGCGCGCGACCTGCTCGCCGGCGCGAAACTCGCTCAAGCGCGCTTCGTAGCGGTCGACGGCGACGTCGTAGGCGACATTCCCGAGCAGCAGCCGGAACGGCGGATCGTCCAGATCGAGCGTGTCGAGCAGCGCTTGTGCGGCGAGCTCGGGGTTGCCCGGCTGTGACCCGTTGTTCTCCTCCTGCTGGAATGCGCGGCGCTGGGCGATCAGGTCGATCTCCTCGTACGCCTCGATAGGCTCGGCGCGGTCCATCGAGGGGCCCGCCCAGTCCGTCCGGAAGCCGCTCGGCTCAACCATCAGGATCTTGATCCCGAAGGGCTCGACTTCTTGGCGTAGCGTCTCAGAGAACCCCTCGAGCGCCCACTTGCTCGCGTGGTAGATGCCCGTGAGCGGGAACGCAGCCAGCCCCCCGATCGAGGAGACCTGAACGATCCAGCCTGAGCCCTGCTCGCGCATGATCGGCAGCGCGGCCTGTGTGACCCAGAGCGGGCCGAACAGGTTGACCTCGATCTGCCTGCGAGCCTGCGCTTCTGATAGCTCTTCGATCGCGCCCGACACGCCATAGCCCGCGTTATTGACGACCACGTCCAGGCGACCGAAGTGGTCGCGCGCGTGCCGGACCGCGGCGAAGGCGGCGTCGCGGTCGGTGACATCGAGCTCGATCGGGAGCACGGCGTCGCCGTGCTCGGCGACGATGTCGTCGAGGGAGGAAGTGTCGCGGGCGGTGGCGGCGACGCGGTCGCCGGCCGCGAGCGCGGCCCGGGCGAACGACCGACCAAAGCCGCGGGAGGTACCAGTAATGAACCAGATTCGATTTGACATACGGGCCTCTTACCCGGAACACGCCGGCCCGAACGATGCAGGTGGCCGGCCCGGACCCCGCATCCTCAGCCGATTGCCGCCTGCGCGGTGCCGGGCTGATTACGGCCCGCTGAGGTTCAGCGCCGCCGGAAGCTCGCCGCGGCTGCGGATGCCGAGCTTCTCGTACGCCCGCGAGAGCTGCGTCTCGACGGTCTTGGTGGACACGAACAGGGCCTGCGCGATCTCGCGATTGCCGAGCCCGTCGGCGGCCATGCGGGCCGTCCGCCGCTCGCTCGAGCTCGGATTCGGATTGCAGCGCATCGTCGATGACCGCCACCGCGTCTCCGTTCCGCAGCACGCCGAACAGCGCCAGTGCGAGCTCGAACGCGATCTCGGCGTGTCGAGCTCAGCGTCGCGCTCGAGCAAGTCGTACCCGCTCGTATCGGAGAGCGGCACGCGAAAGCTCAGCCGCCGGCGACCCAGGCCTTTGCCGGTTCGAGTTCAGCGCGCGCGAACACACGCGCCTCGCCGGGGATCATCCACGCGAACAGTTTGGTCGAGCGAACGATCCACTCGATGTCGGTGACGACCGCCGACCGCACCCATGACTCGCGGTGCCGGATCCCGAGGTTGAATCCGACCTTCGCGTCGGCCCAGAGCGCTCCGGGGTCGATCTCGTCGAGATCATCGATCACGTAGAGCGTCCGCAGCCCAGTTCCCGCGTCGAGCGCTTGCTGGAGGTCGGGGACGAGCACCTCGTCGTAATCCTTGCGCTCGATCTCACCGGCCACACGGAATCCGGTCGTGCCAGGCGGCATGTCTGTGAGTCGTTCGATCATGGACTTCCGATTTATACCGACGCGTTGAGGTGATGCCAGTACGTCTTGCCCTGACCAACTTGTACGAACCCTTCAGCCGAATACAGCGGCTCGCCCACGGCGGTCGCATCGCGAAACGGTCCGTGTCGCGCCCCCCACTTGCGCAGCTGCACAACAGTCCGCAGGAGCGAACGCCGAGCCCGCGCCGTTGAAACTGCTGCGGTCCGGCGCTGGAAGATCACGACCGCTGCGCATGCGTCCGGTGGGGGTCGCCACCCTCGGGTCCGGCGCCCACGCCGACTATTATCGCGCCAACGCCGCGACGCCGCCCGCTCGAGCACCGCGGCGTCTTCGCCGACTCGACGATCTATCCTCGGTGCCTGGCCCTCCTCGATGCCGGCCACGATCCCGTGACCATCACCGCGTAGGCCTCGGTCACCGTCCCTTCGGGGCACTTTCGAGCAGCGTCGAGCAGATCACCGACGCTTTTAGCAGTGTGTCGTCGTCACGAGTTCTAAGCGACAGGTAGCCTCTGGCAGCACGTATAGTAACCCGCGCCGAGGCCGAGCATCACTCCGGCTCCGGTGCGTGCCCGGCCAGTCGCGTCGTACACCTCCCGTCGATCATCTCCCAGTGACAGCACCTAGCGTCCCGCCGACGCCCCCGTCGGCGTGACGCCTCATCGCACCTTCACAGGCCTGCGCTATCTCCGTTGCCGAGCCCGTCGGCGGCCTGCGGGCCGTCGCCGCTCGCTCGAGCTCGGATTCGGATTGCAGCGCATCGTCGATGACCGCCACCGCGTCTCCGTTCCGCAGCACGCCGAACAGCGCCAGTGCGAGCTCGAACGCGATCTCGGCGTGTCGAGCTCAGCGTCGCGCTCGAGCAAGTCGTACCCGCTCGTATCGGAGAGCGGCACGCGAAAGCTCAGCCGCCGGCGACCCAGGCCTTTGCCGGTTCGAGTTCAGCGCGCGCGAACACACGCGCCTCGCCGGGGATCATCCACGCGAACAGTTTGGTCGAGCGAACGATCCACTCGATGTCGGTGACGACCGCCGACCGCACCCATGACTCGCGGTGCCGGATCCCGAGGTTGAATCCGACCTTCGCGTCGGCCCAGAGCGCTCCGGGGTCGATCTCGTCGAGATCATCGATCACGTAGAGCGTCCGCAGCCCAGTTCCCGCGTCGAGCGCTTGCTGGAGGTCGGGGACGAGCACCTCGTCGTAATCCTTGCGCTCGATCTCACCGGCCACACGGAATCCGGTCGTGCCAGGCGGCATGTCTGTGAGTCGTTCGATCATGGACTTCCGATTTATACCGACGCGTTGAGGTGATGCCAGTACGTCTTGCCCTGACCAACTTGTACGAACCCTTCAGCCGAGTACAGCGTCTCGCCCACCCAACAATGATTGGCAGGCATGGCCTGACACGGCTCGTCATCCACCTGTCACGATCGATCGCAGTCCCCGCTTTGCTAACACTGCCGGGACCGCCGACGATCTTCTCTAGGAGACCGATGCCGCTGACCGAAGAGCAAGCCCGCGTGAAGGCCGCCTACGAGGCGGTGGAGGATGTCTTTCCGACCGCTGGCTACGCGTACGTGCTGGCACTCCGCCGCCAGCTGCCTGAAATCGACTCCCCCGAGATGCTGGCCGAGTACCGTAAGCTGGCCGACGAGGCCGAGGCGCTGGCTGCGATGCTTGCGGCCAGCCACCAGAGCGCTTGACACCGTCCCGGAGCGTCCGACGCGGACCCGGTGCCTATCGAGGTTAGGTCGGCGCTCTGGCGTCTGGCTCGATCGCGGCGCCTTCCTGTCGGATCGCGCGCATTGCCCATCCCACCGCGAGCATCCCGATCCCGTAGCAGATGAAACAGATACCGGCGATTACTGCCAACGTCGCGTATCCGATGTGGGGCGCCGACACGATCACAATCCCGAAGATCCCGAGCACGAGCGCGACGATGATGCGCCAGATCCGGTCGCCCGGGAAGGCAAACGCAGAGATCAGCCGGACGACGCCGGCGGCGATCAACCAGATTCCGAGCAACAGCGCCACCGCCCGAACACCTCCGAGCGGGTGGCGAATGAGCAGCACACCGGCGATCACGCTCAACGCGCCGATCACCGCCAGCAACCCCCGGCTCTCTGTGTCGCCGAGGATCGCGCCGACGATCTCGAAGATGCCGTCAATAAGAATGAAGATCCCGAGGATCACCGCGAGCGTGGACAGGCTGTTGCTCGGCTTCAGGATCACGATGATCCCTGCGACGATGCTGAGCGCGCCGATCAGCAGCGCCAGCCACCAGCCCCACGTCAGAGCGCGGATCTCACGCGAACCGAAGGACGTACCGGACAAGTCGACCTCCTCAGTGACGCACGGACGCTACGTGACGCAGACGTTACCGCCAGGAGTCGACGGCGATCAAGCTGGCTCGGTCCAGACGTCGTGAGACGCCGTCGGCTCAGCGCCAGCCCAGGGCCGGGGCGACGTGGACGAGGATGTTCTCGATGACGTGAGCGTTGTACTCAACGCCGAGCTGGTTAGGCACGGTGAGTAACAGCGTGTCCGCCGCCTGGATCGCCTCGTCCGTCCGGATCTCCTCGACGAGGACGTCGGGCTCGGCCGCGTAGGAGCGGCCGAAGATCGCGCGGGTGTTCTCGTCGATCATCCCGATCTGGTCTTGAGAGTCGCGGCCGCCCCCGAAGTAGGCGCGGTCGGTGTCGGTGGTAAGCGCGAAGATGCTGCGGCTGACCGACACCCGTGGCTCACGTTCGTGCCCGGCCTCTTTCCACGCCTCGCGGTAGGCCTCGATCTGCTTGCGCTGCTGGACGTGCAGCGGCTCCCCGGTCTCGTCGTCCTTGAGCGTCGAGCTCTGAAGGTTGAGCCCAAGCTGGGCCGCCCAGATGCTCGTCGCGTTCGAACTCGATCCCCACCAGATCCGCTCTCGCAAGCCCGGCGAATGCGGCTCGACCCGCAACAGCCCGGGCGGATTGGCGAACATCGGCCGCGGGTTCGGCTGCGCGAACCCTTCGCCACGCAGAACTTCCAGCGCCACCTCGGCGTGCTTGCGCGCCATGTCGGCATCGCTGTCGCCGTCGGCGGGCGCGTAGCCGAAATACCGCCAGCCATCGATCACCTGCTCGGGCGATCCCCGGCTGATCCCCAGTTGCAGCCGGCCACCGGCGATCAGATCAGCCGCCCCGGCGTCCTCCGCGAAGTACAGCGGGTTCTCGTAGCGCATGTCGATCACGGCCGTGCCGATCTCGATCCGAGAAGTCCTCGCGCCGACCGCCGCCAACAGCGGGAACGGCGAGCCCAGCTGACGCGCAAAATGATGAACCCGGAAGTACGCGCCATCGGCGCCCAGTTCTTCGGCCGCGACCGCGAGCTCGATCGACTGCAGCAGCGCATCCGCGCCCGAGCGCGTCCGCGAGTGCGCGCCGGTGCTCCAATGACCGAAGGACAGGAATCCGATTTTCTTCACGAGTTCGAAGGCGGCCGGACCGGCAAGAATCAGCAGGCGCTGACCAAACCAGGCTAGCGGCGCACGGGACGCCGACCGGCGCGTCCTCGCCTGCGCCGGCTTTTCGGCGGCCTACGAACCAGCCACCGTCTCCTGCGCCCAGCCCGTGGAGTGCCGGCCGGTGTTGACCGCGACGGTCAACAGGTTGCTCCCGGCCGGCGTGGGAACTGTCGCCGAGAAATGACCGCCGGACCCGGCTGCGGTGCTGGCGACGGTCGTGCTGTCGGCGGGCGAGCCGGGCTGGCCGGCGGAAATGGTCACCTTGGCGCCGGGGGTTGTCGTTCCGGTGATAGTTGTCGACCCGCCGACCGTCGCGCCGCCAGCCGGCGACGCGATCGTGACGGGCACCACGGCCGGCGGGCCGCCGGTCACGTACCGGTCGCGGGTGATCGCCGGTTGGTCTACGAGCGTTCCGGTCTGCAGATCGCGAATCAGCCGCACGTATTGGCCCTCGCCCCAGATCAGCGGTGTGGCCGAGCCGGCTGCCTTGCCGTCGACGAATCCGATCGATGCCGTGGCTGGATTCGAGCCGTAGGGCGCGGCCGGGATGTCCCGGTCCTCCCAGACCTGCTCGGGCATCAGGCCGATCCCCCATGACATGCGGTCCATGGTGGACGCCAGGCTCTCTGCGCCGGTCAGGTCGCCGGTCTGCTCCTCCTGCTCGGCCCGCTCGCCATCGAGCAGCGGCCACAGGTGCCCGGACCCGACGCCGTTGTAAGACGGCGCGCCGCTCGGGGAGCAGTCGGTCGGGTCGGGCTCGTAACAGTCGCCGTAGCCGTCGGTGGAGCCGTTGGCCTGCACTCCATAGCGATGCCATCCGGGGCCGGACGGCGTCTGCCGTTCGATGATCGAGTCGACGATCTTCAGCGAGGCCTGAACGTCCGGGTCGGTCGCCGAAAGCGCGCCGAGCCGGGTCAGCTCGAGGAAGCCGGCGTCGACCACGCTCCGCTGATCGACGTTGTTGAGGCTGCCGTTGTTGAGGTTGTACGTCTCGGCCGCGTTCGGGTCGCCGGCCGGTGACAGGCGGATGAAGTAGCGATGGTCGCCGTAGGGCCCGGTGTCGGTGACCGTCCAGGACTTCACGTTGCGCTGATAATCGTCGGCGGTGGCTTGGTACAGCATCGCCCGCGCCGGATCACCGGCCGCCTGGGCCAGATGCGCGGCCGCGGTGAGCCCGGCAATCTCGGCGGCGATCGTCGAAGGCGAGTAGGCGATGTGCTCCTCCCAGCGGTCTTCCCCGTAGGCGGGTCCGTGTTCGACGATGAAGTCGGCGTCCGGTCGGATGTGCCCGTCATACAGAGACTTGTCGCCGGCGAAGCCCGCGTCCCACGCCATCAGCAACGGGTACGCGTCCTCATCGATCTCGTACAGGCCGTAGGTGTCAGGTGCGACCGAGCCGTCGAGCTCGGAATCGCGAGGGAAGCTCCCGTCCGGCTGCTGCACGCGGTCGAACAGGAACGCGACCATCTGCCGCGCGCTTGCCAGATCCCCGTCGGCGAGCAGGCCCGTGAACGTCTCGTAGCTGTCGCGCGCGAACACCGACCGATAGGTGTATCCCGCGTGGGTCGCGACCGCCAGCATCGACTGGCCCCACGGGTCGACGGGCGCGGCCACAAACGCGCCGGGGTGGGTCTTGTCCTCGGCTGACTTGATCACGTTGGCCGCCAGCCAGTACGAGCTTGCGTCTGCCGTCGGAGGGGCGTTCAGCCTCGCGTCATAGGCGTGCCAGCCGCCGACGTAGCTCTCGAGCGTAGCGCTCCACGGCCGTGTCGCGCTGGCCTGCGCGGTGTTTACGGCCGCGTTCGAGGTCGGGCCGAAACCGAGGGCGAGTGTGAACGGACGCGCCGCATCGCTGATCTGCGCCGTCTGGACCACGTTGCCGTCGGTCGCCGAGCCGAAGTCGAACCGCAGGTGGTGGTAGGTGTCGAGCTGGGCGAGACCATCGCTTGGCGTTCCGACGAAGCCACTCGACTCGCCGGCGAATCGATGGTCGGCGGTGAGCGCGCCGACGACCTGGGCGGCCCAGGGACCGGTCGGCGGCGTCGTATCGGATGCGACCAGGGCGCCGGTCGAGCGGTCGATGACCGCGTTGTTCGGCAGCGCGTTGGTCTGCCCGCCGCCGCCGGTGTTGTCGATCTGCGCGTCGTAGCGGACGTACACCTTCAGCCGACCGATCGCGGCCGCCGTGGTGCCGGGCAGCGGCTCGAGCGTCGTGTGCATCAGGACGCTGTCGCGCGCCGGGTCGGTGAAGTAGTCGGTGACCAGCGCAAAGCCGTGCTTGGAATCGCGGCTGGTGATCTGGCAGACCATTCCGCTGCGGTCGGGCGAGCTGACCGTGTAGGTCATGTCGCGCTGCTGCAGGTCGGCGAACGACCGCCCGTCGGTGACGATGTATTGCAGCGTGTTCAGATTGCTGTTCTGGATCGACGGGCTGAACGTGTCCGATAGGACGCCGTCGGCGACCGTGAACCAGACCTTCGACGTCGTGTTGCGCGCGGTTCCGAAGCAGTCCTTACGCGCGAGATCCAGGTACGACTGGGCACCCGGGCCACCCGGTGCCGCCTGCGCCGCAGCCCCCTGGGATGCCTTCGAGACGGCGCCTCCGATCGACGCTGTGACCGCGAGCACCACCGCGATTGCCGCGATACCTCGCACGATGAGCGCGTTTGCTGTCCGCATTCCTCTACCTCCTCGACGCACGCCGCTACCCGGTCATGCCGTGGCGAAACCGGCTTCGGTGTCGCCGGTTGTTCAGCGCCTGGCTTCGAGCTCGGCGTAGCGCCTGGCGAACTCGTCGGCGGCCTGGTCCGGCGACCATGCGATGAGCTCGAGGTCGAGCGGCTCGACATCCGCGAGCTCGGGCCAGTGCCATGCCTCGGCGCTGAACGCCCGCCGCTCGGTGGCCAGCAGGGAGCGGTCGACGATCTTGACTTCCGGAACGTCCGACTTGATCTTGAACCGGTCTCGGATCGCTTGCTCGAGCCGACCCTCGGCATCCCGGAACGCGGCGCCGAGCGCGCTGCGGTGCTTGATCGGATGCGGCATATCGCCCAGGTACGCCTCGCCGGCGTCGTGCATGAGCGCTGCGAACACGTCCTCGACGTCGCCACCGCGCTCCTCGACGACGCGCGAGACGATCACGCAATGCTGGGCGACCGAATAGAAGACGCGGCTGTGGCCGCCAAACCGGCACTGGTTCGCGAGCGCACGCGCGATGTCGCCGGCGTCGAGTTGCTCGGGGTCTGGGTCGAACGGGTTCACCCAGCGGCCGGAGACGGTCTGCAGGTAGGGGCCGGCGGCGGGCGGCGCGTCGTCGGAAAAGGTGGTCACACGGGTCAGGCTACCGCGGTCTCCACCATAGAATGGGCCGACGGGCCGTCGAGCACGGAGGAGTCTCACCATGCGCACACGCACGCTGACCGTGATCGCCATCATCGTGCTTCTCATGCTGGGCTCCGCGACGGTTGCGGTCGCGTCCGCCGCCCTCCCAAAATGGCCCGATCACGCGGACTGGGAGCAGATCAAGGCGGCGGCCCGGACGCGCAACGTCGGGCTGGCCCCACATCGCACCGCCCACTTCAGGAGTTATGCCGGGGCCCTGGGACTGACCGATCTCTCCACGATTCATCCACTCGCAGCCGGCCCCTGTCGGCGGGCGCTGACATACCTGTACGGCAACCTGCTCGATCTCAGGGACGCGCAGCCGGGTGAGAACTGGGCGCCGCTGCGCCGGTTCGTCGCCACCGAGCCGTCGATCCGGGCGTGCGCGCCGCGATGAGCTAAACCGCGAGACGTACCGCTGTGGATAAGGCCGCGAGCTCCTGAAGCTCACCTAGGCCGAGCGGCCGTTGTCCCGTAGCCATGTCAGCGCGCGGATCGTGACGATCCCTCGCCACGCGGACGTCTGCTCGGGCGACCAGGCGAGCCAGTCGAACATCCAGCCGCCGTCGGCCCGCTGGCCGGCCTCCACTTCGTCGAGGTGTGCGGCGATGTCGGCATCGGAGAACAGCTCGCGGCTCCGGCTCCCTGGTCGGGGTGAGATATCGAGCTCGCGGAGCCGTTCGCCCTCGGTGCCGCCTGCCGGTGCGAAGGCCTCTGGGTTGACCTTCGGGCGCAGCGATGCGACCGCGGCGCGCGCACGGCGATCGTCGGGAACGGCGTCGAGGAACGCGCAGGCGAATTTGAGCCAGTAGCCGCCTGGCTCGGTGACATCGTCGATCGCACGCCAGCACCAGCCGGTTGCACGCTCGAGCCAGTCGTCGCCGGTGACCGCTCCCGCGTGCAGCACGCCGGCGATCGCGAACGTCAGCATCGAGTTCGGAGCCGACGACCACCACGGGGCGTGCGGGTAGCGCTCGAAGTCGGGCAGCGCCTGCGGGATGCCGCCCTCCGCCGCGGCAATGGACGCAATCCAGGCGGCCGCGCCGCGCGCCATCTCGGAGTCGAGCCTTCCCGCCTCGTGCAATATCTCGAGCGCTTGCAGGGTCGCCGCGGGCTGACTCCCCGGGCAGCGAAGGTCCGGCTCGAGCGCATGACCGAACCCTCCGTCGAGGTTCCGGTAGCCGCTCAGCGCCGCGAGCACTGGATCCGACGACCCGTCGAGGAACAGCGTCGCGTAGCGGTGGCGGTCCACGAGGCGGGCGGCGGACCAAATGAACGTCTCGGCGGCCGTGCGATCGATCGGCATGCGCCGGAGACTAGGCGGCGGTCGGCGTGCGGTCTTTGAGAAACCGGACGGGCGGGATGCCGGCGAGATCGGTGACCTCGGCGGTCATGTGCGCCTGGTCGGCGTACCCGGCCTCGAGCGCCAATGAGACGAGCGGCGCCGCCGGCAGCGCCTGGAGGCGGCGGAAACGCAGTACGCGCGCGAGCATCTTCGGCCCGTACCCGACCGCGTCGCCGACGCGTCGCTGGAGTTGCCGCGCGCTCAGGCCCAACTCGGCGGCGACCCCCGCGACGCGCGCGTGCGGACGGTCGAGCGCGGCGACCGCGGCGCGAACCAGCGGATCGAGACCTGAGTGGGGCCGGCGCTCGATGGCCGAAAGGAGGACTGCGTGCGGATCGTCCCCGGCGCCGAGCGTCGAAAGCGCGTCGAGCAGCGCCTCGGCCTGGTCGCGCCCGAGCACGTCGGCGGCGTCGGGGTACGCGTCGCACAGTTCGCCGGCCGGCAGCCCGAGGACGGCGCCGGCGGCGCCGGGGCGCAGCCGCACTCCGACCATCCGCGCGCCCGGCGCGAGTGCCACTAGACGCGCCCGCGTGTCCGGCCCGGCGATGATCAACCGTTCGCCCGACCAGATCAGGTCGACGCACGCGTCGGGAACGACGCGCTGCACGGTGACGCCGGTTGTCCGCTGCTCCCAGGTGCAGCAGGCGGGCGCGGACGAGACCAGGCGCTCGGAGTACTGGTTCACGCCTTAAACCCTACGCGGCGCTTACGCGGCGCGAACTGCGATGATCGTCCCGATGGGGACGATCGAGGCCGCGGCGACTACATCCGCGCCGCTTGCCGCGGTCTGGGCGTTGCTCGCCGACGCGAACAAGTGGCAGGAGTGGGGCGCGTGGTCGAAAGTCGAGATCGAGGGTGGCGGCGCGCAAGGACCGGGCTCGGTCCGGGCGCTCGTGCGCACGCCGTTTCACCTGCGTGAGCGCGTCACCACCTGGGAGCCCGACGCGCGCATGGGCTACGAGCTGCTCGAAGGAATGCGTGTCCGCGGCTACAGGGCCGAGGTCACGCTCGAGCCGACCGCGCAGGGCGGCACGCTCGTGCGGTGGAGCGCGACGTACGACCGGGCGGGCCCGATCACCGCGGTTCTGCTGCGGTTCGCGATCCGCGACGCTTGCAAGCGGGTCGCTAAGGGCGCAGCGTCGTAGCCGTTCTCAGTCCGACAGCCAGTCCGCGAGCCCGACGAGTGCGAACACACGGTGCACCTGCTCGGTCGGATGGCCGAGAACGAGCGTGCGTCCGTTCGACTCGGCGTCCTGCTTGGCCTTGATCAGCACGCTGACCCCGGCGCTGTCGACGAACTCGAGCTCGCTGAGATCGAGCGTCACGCGGGCATGGTCGGCCGCCAGTGCCTCGTTCAGGCATTGGGCGAGCTCCGGGGCGGAGACCACGTCGAGCTCGCCATTGAGCACGAGCACTACACCCCCGGCCTCGTCCCTGCGGTTGATCGAAAGCTCGGTCGCGACGCGGGGGATTGTAGTGACGATTGCCTCATGCGGTTGCGCGATCCGCGTTCACAGGCTGGACACATCCCGCGGCGCCCCCGGCTAGCATCCGTCGGCGCTAATCAGTGCGTGGCCAGGCCGGGGCGCGCCCGACCCGTGGGGAAGGAGTACACACGGTATGGAAGGTCTCCAACGAGGTACGCGCGTGACCGCGCGGCGTACGCTCACTTTTGTCGTTCTGACGGCTTGCGCGGCGCTCGGTCTAGCGCTCGTGAGCGCTCCGGCGCTGGCGAAGAAGCCGGCAAAGAAGCCGACCGCGTCGAAGATCACGATCCACACGCCGGTCACACCCGGATCCGGTTACCTCGCGCTCGGTGACTCGGTCACGTTCGGGTACGAGGAGCAGCAGGTCGTTCCGGCGCCGAACTATGCGGACGCCGCGAGCTTCCTCGGCTACCCAGAGCTGCTCGGCTCCGAGCTCCACCTGAGGGTGGCGAACGCCGCGTGCTCAGGCGAGACGTCTTCGAGCCTGATCGACGCGACCGCGCCAAGTAACGGCTGCGAGAACTCGCCGGGCGGTGGCCCTGGCTATCGCACGATGTTCCCGCTGCACGTCAAGTACAGCGGCTCGCAGCTCGACTACGCGGTGTCGTACCTGAAGACGCACAAGAATGTCCGGCTGGTGTCGCTGATGATCGGTGCCAACGACTTCTTCCTGTGCCAGGAGACGACCGCGGACCATTGCGCGAGCCTCCCCGAGGAGGCGGCGGTCGGCGCCGCGGTCTCCAAGAACGTCAAGACGATTCTGTCGGGCATCCGCAACAAGGCTCACTACGGCGGGCAGATCGCGATCGTCAACTACTACTCGCTCAACTACAGCAGCACGGCCGGGAACGAGCAGTCGGAGCTGCTCAACGCGACGCAGGACACGGCGGCCAAGCCGTTCCACGTGATCGTCGTTGACGGCTTCGGCGAGTTCGGAGCCGCGGCCGCGCACTCCGGCGGGAACAGCTGCACCGCCGGGCTGCTGACGCAGCTGTCGACCGGCGGCTGTGGAATCCATCCGAGCTACGCCGGGCAGAGCCTGCTGGCGCAGGCGCTCGAGAAGGCGATCCACATCAGCTGAGCCCGAGCTGACAGAGGGATGATTGAGGCGGGTTGGTGAGTCGCCGAAGCTCACCCCGCGAGCGCGGCCCTTCCAGCCTGGGCGCCCGCTTCGATCACACCCCTAATGTCGGCAGCAGCAAGCGAACCCTTAGCGTGACCTGAGTCCGACCGACTCGGGTCACGCCCGGGGCTCCGCGCTCTAGGAATCGGCCCGGCGCGGGAGTATCTTGCAGCCATGAAGGGGTGGTGGCTTCCGTGGACGTTCCCGCTCTGCCTGCTGGGGGTGGTTGTGGTGTTCGCGGCGTTCGGCGATTACGCGATATTCGTCCTGGTGCCCATCGCCTTGGTGGGGCTTCCGCTGCTGTGGCGCGTCGCCGATCCGATCGACGACCCCGACGCCGACGTGAACTACTGGCGGTTCCAGGCGCCTTGGCGTCCGTAGGCACGACTCGATCGTCGACCCGCCTCCACGCGTAACCGCCGGACTCAACCTTTTGCCGCGCACGGCCCCTTAACCGTGTAGAGGCACATGGACCAACGGCGAGCCGACTTCGACAGCTTCGTGGCGCAGAGCACCGATGCGCTGCTGCGTACCGCGTACCTGATCGTCGGGGACCTGCCGGAGGCGGAGGACCTGGTGCAGGACACGCTGCTCAAGGTGGCCGGTCGCTGGTCCCGCGTCCGGCGGATGGAGCATCCGGTCGCGTACGCGAGCCGGATCCTCGTGAACCTCGCGCTGGGTGGCGCCGCCCGCCGCGGCCGGCGCCGGCGCGAGCTCACCGGCGAGGCGCTCCCCGATCACGGCCACGAGCCGGGCGAGTCCGACGCCATCGACGCACAGGACGAGCTGATGCGCGCGCTCGCGGCGCTGCCGCCGCGCCAGCGCACCGTGCTCGTGCTGCGCTACTTCCTTGACCTTCCCGAAGCCGAGGTGGCGGCCGCCATGAAGTGCTCACTCGGCACGGTGAAAAGCACGGCTTCTCGTGGACTCGCGCGACTCGAGCAGACGCTGCGGACGACCAACGACACAAGGAGCATCCCGACATGACCGAGCAACTCGAATCCGAGCTGCGCACGGCGCTCCGCGAGCATGCAGCCCAGGTGCCCGCGGCGAGCATCGCCCGGCTGACCCACGTCGACTACCGCCCACGCACCCGCCGGCTGCGACCGCCGTTGGCGATCGGAGCGCTCGCGAGCGCGGCCGGCGCCGCCGGCGCCGCGGCGATCGTGATCTCGCTCAGCGCGGGCGCGTCGAACGCGTTCGCGGGGTGGAGTCCGAGGCCGACCCCGGCGGCGCCCGATCAGCTCGCCGCCGCGAGCGCCGACTGTCAGACGCAGTCGCCGATCGCCGGGCTGCCGCTGAAGCTCGCCGACACCCGCGGGCCGTTCACGTTCTCGGTGTACGCCGACAGCAACTCGAGCGCGACCTGCATCAAGGGCCCGACCCTCACCGCCGTGGCGACCAACTCGACGAGCGCGCCGATCACGGTCCCCGCCGGCCACATCATGCTGTCGAGCTCGCATGCGAGCAACCACGGCGGCGCGTACTCGTGGGCCGACGGGCGGACCGGCGACGACGTGAGCGCGGTGACGCTGACCCTCGACGACGGCACCAGCGTGCAGGCGACGGTCGCGAACGGCTGGTTCGTCGCGTGGTGGCCTGGCTCGCAGGCCGCCAAGTCCGCCGCCGTCACGACGCCGTCCGGAACGTCGACGCAGACGTTCGACCTCCCGAACGGCGGTCCGTGCGGCCCGCTGCCGTGCTCAGGCGGGGCGAGCGGCGCATCGATCAGCGGCTCGCAGGCCATCGGCGGGGGCGGGCAGGTCACGTCCGGCGGCAGCGTGTCGTTCTCCGGCCACGCCAGCGGGACCGGCGGCGGCCAGGCCGGGGTGCAGAGCAGCAGCGTCTCCCCGTGACCGGATCTGGTTTGCTTGTGCGCTGTGCGCCGAGCAGGCCTGACCCTCGTCCTCGCCGTCGCCATCACGGCCGCGCTCGCCGGCTGCGGCGGCGGCAGCAGTAGCAGCGCGTCGACAACCGCTGCGAGTGCCTCGGCGTCGACGCCGTCCACGACGGCGTCGGCGCCATCCACGAGGCACGTCTGCACGACGGCCCGGGTGCCGCCGCCGAAGCCCAACGGGCACCTGTCCGCGCCGCACGTGCGGCTCGACCCGCACAAGACATACACGGTCACGATCGTCACCAACTGCGGGACGTTCGCGTTCACCCTCGATGTCGCGCAGTCGCCGACGACCTCGGCCTCGTTCTATTCGCTGGTCAAACGCGGTTTCTTCGACGGGCTGACCTTCCACCGGGTGGCCGCCGGGTTCGTCATCCAGGGCGGCGACCCGACCGGCACCGGCGCCGGCGGCCCTGGTTACACCGTGGTCGAGGCTCCGCCGAAGAACACGCAGTACGTGCTCGGTGACGTCGCGATGGCCAAGACCCAGACCCAGCCGGCAGGCGCGTCGGGGAGTCAGTTCTTCATCGTGACCGCCCCGAACGTCACGCAGTCCGCCGGGCTGACGCCCGACTACGCGCTGCTCGGCAAGGTCACTTCGGGGATCAACGTCGTCGAGAAGATCGGCGCGCTACCCACGAACCCGCCCCAGGACGGCGCTCCGACGCCCGCGGTCGTGATGTCCAGCGTAACCGTCTCGACCGGCTGACCGCCCGCCTGGTCGAGTAGCCCACGGGCGCGACAGTATCGCTACCTTCCGGCCCGGTGTTCGCCAGCCTGCGCGTCGAGGACCCCGAGCAGCGATTAGCCGCGGTCCGTCTGTGCTCGGACCTGCCGCTCGCCGACCCGTCGTTCGTTCGCGAGGATGGCGGCTGGATGCTCGACCTTCCGCCCACCGGGCTCGCCCGCCTCGAGTACCAGCTCGAGCTGTCAACTCGCGACGGCGACACCGTTGTCGTGTGCGATCCGGACAATCCCGAGCGCGCCCCTGGCGCGTTCGGCGAGAAATCCGTGCTGCTCGCGGACGGGTACCGCCCACCGGCGTGGCTCGAGGCGCCCGCCGTTGCCGGCGAGCTCAAGCCGGTCGCGATCAGCGTGCTTGGCCGCGCCCTGGAGATCGGCATCTGGTCGCCGGCGGAAGGCGAGCTGCCGCTGCTCGTCGCTCACGACGGGCCCGAGTACGACGAGCTAGCCGCGCTCACCCGGTACGCGGGCGCGATGATCGAGCGCGGCGCTGTCCGGCCGTTCCGAGTCGCGCTGCTGCCGCCCGGGGATCGGGACGAGTGGTACTCGGCGTCGGCGGCGTACGGCCGGGCATTGTGCAATCGGATCGTGCCCGCGGTCCGCGAGGAAGTCGCCGTATCCGGGCTCCCGGTCGGGATGGGCGCGAGTCTCGGCGCCCTGGCGATGCTCCAGGCGCAGCGGACCTGGCCGGGGGTCTTCGGGGGCCTGTTCCTCCAGTCGGCGAGCTTCTTCGTTCCGCGCTTCGATCGCCACGAGTCCCGGTTCCCGCGCTACGCGCGGATCGTGCGGTTCGTGCGGCGCGTGCTGCGAACCGCGACGTTCGACGAGCCGGTGCCGGTGTCGATGACGTGCGGCGCCGAGGAGGAGAACATCCACAACAACCGGCTGGTGGCGAGCGCGCTGGCCGCCCAGGGCTACGACGCGCAGCTGGCCGAGGTGCCCGACCTTCACAACTACACGAACTGGCGCGACGCGCTGGATCCGCACCTGACGCGCCTGCTCGCGGGTCTGTGGGGGCAGGTCTGTTGAACGGCGTGGCGGTCTACGGACACTGGGGCCGCCCGCTGCTCGCGTTCCCGGCCGAGCGCGGCGACGCCGGCGAGTTCGAGCGCCGCGGGATGGTGGGAGCGGTCGGGGGCCTGATCGAGGCCGGCCGGGTCAAGCTGTACTGCGTCGACTCGTTCGACCACGAGACGTGGTCGAACCGCGGCATTCCGCTCGAGGAGCGGGCCCGCCGCCACCGAGTGTACGAGTCATGGATCCTCGACGAGGTCGTGCCGTTCGTCCACCGCGATTGCGGCGGCGCGAGCGACATGATCACCTGCGGGGTCAGCCTCGGCGCGTTCCACGCCGCGAACTTCGCGCTCAAGCGCGCCGACCTGTTCCCGCTCGCGATCGGCCTGTCGGGCAACTACGACCCGTCCGCCTGGGACGGCTGGGGCGAGCGCGGCGAGGCCACGTACTTCAACAATCCGATGGACTACGTCGGCAACCTCGGTGGCGACCACCTTGACTGGCTGCGGAGGCGCCTCAGCCTGCTGCTCGTGTGCGGGCAGGGCCAGTGGGAGGACACGACCGGCGCGCTCGAGTCGACGCGCCGCTTCGCCGGGCTGCTCGGGTCCAAGGACATCCGCTGCGAGCTCGACCTTTGGGGACACGACGTGGCGCACGATTGGCCGTCGTGGCGCGCGCAGCTGGCGCACCATCTGCCACGCTTCGTCTGACTGATGGCGGAGACCAAGCATCTGATTGGGTTGCTGCTGGGGACCGAGGACGACTGGCCGACGGCGTTCGAGACGCTCGTGGCGCGACTCGGGCCGATCACCGACGCCTCGGGGCACAAGCACCGGATCGCCACCGAGCGGATCACGATGGAGCCGTTCGACCTGCGCGACCGGCCGCGCTACGAGCTCGTCATCGACCGGCTCGCGTATTGGTACTACCTCCCGCGCGAGTGGCTGAAGAAGGTCGCGCTGATGAACGACGTCTACCTCCTGAACAGCCCGTTCACGTTCCAGGCGATGGAGAAGCACGCCGCGTACTGCGCGATGATCCGGCTCGGGCTCAAGGTGCCGCCAACGGTGCTCGTCCCGCACAAGGACCCGCCGGACAACGCCCGCTTCCAGTACACGGCCGCCCGGTACAACCAGTCGTTCGACCTGCCCGCGATCGCCGAGCAGATCGGCTACCCGCTGTTCATGAAGCCCTACGACGGCGGGCAATGGATCGGCGTCAGCCGCGTGCGCAACCGGGAGGAGCTGGAGCGCGCCTACGACGCCTCGGGGCGGAGGCTGATGCATCTGCAGGCCTCGATCGAGGACTTCGATGTGTTCGCGCGGTCGCTGTCGATCGGTCCCGAGACGATGGTCATGAAGTTCCGCCCGGACCGGCCGATGCACGACCGCTACGAGGTCGCGCACGACTTCCTCGCGCCGGAGCTCGGCGAGGAGGTGCTGACGATCAGCCGGCTCGTCAACGCGTTCTTCCGGTGGGAGTTCAACTCGTGCGAGTGTCTCGTCGTAGGCGACCAGGTCCATCCGATCGATTACGCCAACGCCTCACCCGATGTGGCGCTGACGAGCTTGCACTACTACTTCCCTTGGGCGATGAAGGCGCTGCTCAGGTGGTGCACGTTCTGCCTGGTCACCGGCCGACACCCGCGGGTCGACCTCGACACCCGGCGCTACTTCGAGGTCGGCGACCGCGAGGACTTGAGCTACGAGGACAAGCTCGCGGCCTACCGACGCCTGTCGAACGACTACTTCGAGGCCGACCGTTATCGCGACTTCTGCGCCAGCCGACTCGGCCACGTCGACGAGCTCGTGCTCGACTGGGTGAGCTCGGCCGACTTCGACCGGCTGCTCGTGAACACCGTCCGGGCGACGTACCCGGCGGACGAGCACGAGCGCTTCGTCGCGCACCTGCGCGGGCTCGTCGGCCAATGGGTGCGCGAGAACGAGCGCGAGCCGGCCTGGGCCTGACTCAGCCGTCGTCGACGAGACCGACCAGCGGACCGAGTAGGCGACGGGAGCGCCGGGACAGGCCGGGGAGCGCGAGCAGCCGGTGGGTCGGCGCCGCGCCGGCACGGAGGCGCTCGAGCTGCTCGAACGCGATCGGCCGCCAGCGGTCGTCGACGACCGTCCGCGGGTGGTCGCCCGCGATCGTCGAAGCGTCGACGTCGAGGTGCTCGGCCCACAGTCGCAGACGCGTGGCGCGGGCGAGCTCGGCGTCGTCGGTGACGACGTTCATCTCGGTGTCGTTCATCAGCGAGTGCGCGTTGAGGTTCGCCGAGCCGATCGTCAGCCAGCGATCGTCGACGATCCCCACCTTGGCGTGCACGTAAAGCCGGTCGTCGCGATCGCCGCTGAGCGAGCGGATCGTGGTGGCGAGGAGCCGTCCGGCGCCGTCGTCGGCGGCGGCGAGCACGCCAAGCTGTCCGAGCGTGTCGTCGTGTCCGTTGTTGGCCTTGGCGGGCAGCACGATCACGACTCGGAACTCGTCGCGCGGTGGCCGTCGGAGCTTGTCCGCGAGCAGCCGGACGATCTCCGGCGACCACAGGAACTGGTTCTCGAGGTAGACGAAGTCCCGCGCGCCGCTGAGCGCACGCACGTAGCTCTCGAGGATCCGGTACTCGCCGTCCGGGATCGCGTCGTACATGCCGTTCGCGATCGTCCGCACGACTTGGACGGTGTGACCGCCGGCGGGTGGGGGCGCGGCCGGCCGGTCGAGCTGTTCGCCGGTCAGCTCCCGCCAGCGGAGCGCGAGGTGATCCTCGACGTCGGCGAGGGCGGGGCCGCGCAGGCGCGTGCCGACGTCGTGCCAGCCGAGCCGGCGCCGGGCCGGATGGTCGCTCGTGTCGAACCTGTCGCCGGCGTAGTCGGTCATGTCGATGCCGCCGACGAAGGCGATTTCGCCGTCGACGACCACCGCCTTTTCGTGATGGCAGTGGAACGGATGCTCGCGCGGATCGACCTCGCAGCGGATCCGCGTGCCGCGGATCAGGTTGTCGACGCCCTCGCGCACCTCCTTGCGCGTGGGGTGAAACGCCGGCACCGGCGCGCCCGCCCACACCAGCACCCTGACGTCGACCCGCTCGGCCGCCTCGGCCAGCAGCTCGCCGAGCACCCCCGGCCGCTCGCCCCGGACGAGCTCGAAGTACGCCGCGACGTGCCAACCGGCGACGTGGACGTAGCTGCGGGCGTGTTCGATCGCGTGTGCGATCGCCGGGAACGCCTCCGCGCCGTCGACGAGCACGTCGAGCGCGCAGCCGGCGCGGGGTGGGGGGGCGCCCGCCGCCCACAACCCGTCGTCCGGGGGCGCGAGCGCCCGACTCCAGCCGAGGCGGCGGAGGCGCCACCGATGCTTGGCGCGCACCGCCGTCTCGACGCCGTCGCCTACGACCGAGTCGATCCCTGACAGCACCGAATCGAGCGAGCCGGACATCCCGACTGATGCCTACCCATTCCGGCTCGCCGTGAATTAGAGCCCTCTCACGCCGCGATCGCCTCGATCTCGGGCTCGGGGACCCCGGTCACGTCGGGCAGCTGCTCGCGCTCGATCTCGTGCTCGCGGACCAGCCACAGCGCGAGCGCCGCGCCGGCGAAGGCGAGCAGCGAGCCGATCACGAGGATCGTGTCCAGACCGCTCAGGAACCCCTGGCGAGTGGCCTTCTCGACGAGCGCGCGGGTGCTATGCGGCACCGCCTGGAGCGCCTGCGCGAGCTTCCCGCCCGACGCAGCCTCGATCAGCTCGCGGGGATGGCCCCCGGTGGCCGCCGGTGTGCCCGCCGTCAGCGCCGAGATCTTGGCCGCGCCGCGCCCGAGGAAGATCGCTCCCCAGGCGGCGACGCCGACCGCGATCGCGACCTGGCGGAACGTGTCGTTGATTCCCGCCGCCATGCCGCTCCGCTCCTTGGAGACGACGCTCACGGCGACGTCGGCGATCACCGGGTTGAGCAGGCCGACGCCGATGCCGGCGACGATGAAGCCCGGCAGCAGCGCGGTCCAGCCGTCGCTGGCGGTCAGTCCCGACATCAGCAGCAGGCCGCCGCCGACCAGCGCGAGGCTGATCGCCATCAGGACCCGCGCGCGGACCCGGCCCATCAGCGCGACCGCAAGCGGCGCCACCAGGAACGGGACCAGTGTGATCGGCAGGTAGCGAAGCCCGGCTTGCAGCGGTGAGTAGCCGAGGTAGTTCTGCAAATACAGCGTCAGGTACAGGAACAGCGCGAACAGCGAGGCCGATACCGCGGCCGCCGCGAGCTGGACGCCGGTGAACGCGCGCCGGCGGAACAGCTCAAGCGGCAGCATCGGCTCCTGCACCCGCTGCTCGATCGTCGTGAACGCCGCCAGCATCGCGGCGGCCCCGCCGAACAGGCCGAGGATCAGCGGGCTGCCCCAGCCGTCGTCGTTGCCCCGCAGGAGCGCCAGCACGAGCATCACCAGCGCACTGCTGAAGCTGACGAGCCCGAGCCAGTCGATGCGGGTCGCGTTCGGATCGCGGGACTCCCGGATCCGCAGGAAGGTTACGGCGATCGCAAGGATGCCGATCGGCACGTTGAGGAAGAACACCCATCGCCAGCCGAATGCGCTGGTGATCGCGCCGCCGACCAGCGGCCCGACCGCCACCGCGACGCCGATTGTGGCGCCGTACACGCCCATCGCCATCGCGCGCTCTCGCCCGGCCGCGAACTCCTGCGCGACGAGCGCCAGCGAGACCGCGAACATCGCGGCGCCGCCGATTCCCTGAATCGCGCGGGAAATGTTGAGGAACGTCGCGTCAGGCGCGAGGCCCGCGGCCAGCGACGCGGCCGAGAAGATCGCCAGACCGACCGCGAACACGGCTCTGCGTCCGAGGCGATCGGCGAGCGACCCGGCGGTCAGGACGACCGCGGCGAGCGACAGCGTGTACGCGTCGATCACCCACTGCACGTCGGTGAAGCTCGCAGAGAGGTCCTTCTCGATCGACGGGAGCGCCGTGTTCACGACGGTGATGTCGAGCAGCAACATGAAGGTGCCGACGCTCACCGCCAGTAGGGTCCACCACTTTCTAGACATTTTGTTTCCTCCGGGTTCGGTGCTAAAATCGTCAGGCAACCTTGTAAGGCTTCCGAACTGTCTGGAGAACTTATCAGGAGTCCTGACGAAATGTCAACCGAAATTCAAAACCCCCGCGCGCCGCTGATGATCCGCCTGCTCAGCGTCGCTTTCGACGACTTCTGCACGTTGCTGGAACGGCGCCTGGCGGACACGCCGTACGACGACATCCGCATCAGCCACGGGTGCGTGTTCGGGAACATCGACCCCGAAGGGACCCGGCTGACCGACCTCGCCGAGCGCGCTCGCATGACCAAGCAGTCGGTCGGAGAGGTCACGAGCGACCTCGAGCAGCGCGGCTACGTGGAGCGGGTACCCGACCCGAGCGATGGCCGGGCGAAGATCATCCGCTTGACCGAGCGCGGACGCGCCGCTCAGTCGCTCGGCATCGGGCTGATCGACGAGATCGAGCAAGAGTGGGCCGAGCGCTTCGGCGCCGATCGCGTTGCGGTCCTCCGCGAGGCGCTCGAGGCGATCACCGCCGGCCAGCTCGCTGCGGCGCCGGCGTGAGCGAGGCCAGGCTCGAGGACGGCGTCCCCGTCACCGGCGGTTGGTTCGTCGTCAACGCGCGCGACGCCCGGTGGATTCACAACGAGATGCGCGACCTGTGCCGGTTCGGGGGAGAGGGCGAGGTGGGGGCGCGGAAGGAAAAGGCCAGCGTGCGCTATCCATTCGAGCCATTCGCCGCGGCCCGTGGCGCTGGCGTCCCGGACGAGTCGACCCCGGCATCCGACACGTACGCGAGCTTTGGCAAGCCGGTCCCTGGGCCGGCGCCCGACATCTTCTAGCGCACGCGAGCTTCATGACTCGTGGCGGGCGATCAGCGCCGCCACGCCGTCGAGGATCCGCTCCAGCCCGAACTCGAACTCGCTGTCGGGATCGTCCTCGTCCTCGAGCGCGCCGGACGCCACCGCGTCCGCCAGGGCCGGGAAATCGCCGCCTTCGATCAGCGCCCCGAGCATCCGGGCGTACATGGGCATGACCTGCCCGCCGCCCGCGCCAGCCGCACCCGCGGCCAGGTCGAGGTTCAGGGTGGCGTCGTTGCGGACGAAGCCGCTCACGAGCAGAACCGTGGACAGCTTCTCCTGCTCGGACAGCGGCGTCTCGGTCAGGGTCCTGAGCGCGTTGTCGAGCCAGGCGACGTTGTTCGGGCCGAGCGGCGGCGCGCTGATCGGGACGCGCAGCGCCCACGGGTGGCGCCGATAGGCGTCCCGAAGCCCGACCGCCCACCGGGTCAGGCCCGAGCGCCAGTCCTCGCCGGGTGGCGCCGCCGGCGGGGACCCGAGCACCTCGTCGACCATCAGCGTCAGCAGCTCGTCCTTGGCGGTGACGTAGCGATACAGCGACATCGTTGCGAAAACGGAGCAATCGAGGTCCAGGGCCTGTCCAAGTCCTATCGCGCGGTTCGGGTGCTCGACGGGATCGATCTCCGCGTGCCCGCCGGCACGGTGTTCGCGCTGCTCGGCCCCAACGGCGCCGGCAAGACGACGACCGTGCGCTGAATACGCCATCCAGCCGATGATCGCCCGCGCGTTCCGGCTGTCGCTGCGCAACGTCGACGGCATGATGACCGCACTCGTCCTGCCGGTGCTGCTGATGCTGATGTTCGTGTACCTGTTCGGCGGGGCGATCTCGACCGGCACCCGGTACGTGGACTATGTCGTCCCGGGCGTGCTGCTCGTGTGCGTCGGGTTCGGCGCCGGCACGACCGCGATCAGCGTCGCCCACGACCTGGGCGGCGGGATCATCGACCGGTTCCGCTCGATGGATGTCCGCGGCGAGGCGCTGATCAACGGCCACGTGATCGCGAGCGTCGCGCGCAGCCTGCTGTCGGCTGCGGTCGTTGTCGTAGTCGCGTTCGCGATCGGGTTTCGTCCGCACGCCGACGTCGCCGGGTGGCTCGGGGCCGCGGGGATCCTCGCTCTGTACGTGCTGGCGCTGTCCTGGCTGGCGGCGGCGATCGGGATCGTCGCTCGGTCGCCCGAGGCGGCGCAGGGGATCGCGTTCCTGGTGAGCTTTCTCCCGTACGTGAGCAGCGCGTTCGTCCCGATCCACACGATGCCGGTCGCGTTGCAGACGGTGGCGAACAACCAGCCCGCGACCGCCGTCATCGACTCGATGCGCGCGCTCCTGAACGGCGGCCACGTCGGGGCCGATGCCTGGCACGCGATCGCGTGGAGCCTCGGCATCATCGCCGTCTCGGTCGCACTGTCCGGGATCCTGTTCCGTCGCCGCGCGCGGTGAGGTGGCTGGAGGCTGCCCGAGCGGTTAGGCTGACGGTCCCAGCGGCATGGCCTTCGACCTGGTCATCGACATCGAGAACACCCACGGCGCGCTCGCGCGCGTGGCTGCGGCGATCAGCGACGCGGGCGTCAACATCGCCGCTGCGACGTGCATCGGCAACGGCGAGAGGGCCGAGATGCACATTCTCGTGCCGCATGCCGAAGCCGCCCGGCACTCGCTCGCGATCTCCCATCTCGCGGTCAGCCGCGAGCGCGAGGTCGTCGTCGTCGACGTCGAGGACAGGCCGGGCGTGCTCGCCGATCTGACCCGCAAGATCGCCAAGGCCGGCGTCGATCTCGACCTCGTCTACGTCGCCACCCGAAACCGGGTGGTATTCGGGTCAGCCGACCTCGCGGCGCTGCGCGCCGCGCTGGACCCGGCGAGCTGAACGAGGCGGCTCCGGCGGGTGCGCGCGCCGGTGGCGTGCGCGCCAGCCTAGGTAGAACGGGTCACGCAGCGCCATGTCTGTATGTGGGTACCCGTGCCGAACGGGGAGCAGTCGCCGAATGCGTTGTCACAGCCGCGCGGGTTACCCCGTCAGAGCTGGTGCAATTCGGAATCTAGGAGCAGACCATGAAAGTCTTCGTTGCAGGCGCCACGGGCGCCATGGGAAAGCAGCTCGTTCCCCGGCTGGTCGCCGCCGGCCACGGGGTCGTCGGCACCACGCGGAGCGAGTCCAAGCAGGCGGAGCTGTACGCGCTCGGCGCCACACCGGTCGTGCTCGACGCGCTCGATCCCGACCAGGTCGCCGCGGCCGTCGCCCAGGCGCAGCCCGATGCGATCGTGCACGAGCTAACGTCGATCGAGACGCTCGACCTGCGCCACTTCGACCGCAGCTTCGCGATGACCAACCGTCTGAGGACCGAGGGCACCGATCACCTACTGTCGGCGGCGCGCGCGGTCGGCCTCAAGCGATTCGTGATCCAGAGCTACACGAGCTGGCCGTACGCGCGGACCGGCGGGCCGGTCAAGACCGAGGGCGATCCGCTCGACCCGACGCCACCGCGTGAGATGCGCGAGTCGCTCGAGGCGATCCGCCACCTCGAGTCGGCGGTCACCGGGGCAGACTGGACCGAGGGGATCGTGCTCCGGTACGGCGGGTTCTACGGCCCCGGCACGTCCCTGTCTCCGGGCGGAGAGCAATTCGAGATGTTGCGCAAGCGGAAATACCCGGTGGTCGGCAGCGGCGCCGGCGTGTGGTCGTTCGTGCACATCGCGGACGCCGCCGAGGCCACCGTCGCCGCCGTCGAGCACGGCAAGCGCGGGATCTACAACGTCGTCGACGACGAGCCGGCGGCGGTCGCCGAGTGGCTGCCCGCGCTGGCGCAGGCGATCGGCGCACCGAAGCCGTGGCATGTCCCGACGTTCGTCGGGCGCATGTTCGCGGGCGAGCCCGGGATCGTGATGATGACCGAGATGCGCGGCGCGTCCAACACCAAGGCCAAGCGCGACCTCGGCTGGGAGCCGCGCCACCCGAGCTGGCGCCAGGGGTTCGCCGCATGAGCTCGAGCTCGAGCCCGAACTCAAACGAGGCCCTGCTCGTCGAGCTTCGCCCGGCGTCGTTCGCGATCGCCTACCGAATGCTCGGCAGCGTCGCCGAGGCCGAGGACGTGGTCCAGGAGGCGCTACTGCGCGTCCATCGTGCGCTCGAGGCCGGCGAGCAGATCGAGTCGCCGCGCGCGTTCGTCGCCACGATCACGACACGGCTGGCGATCGACGAGCTGCGCTCGGCGCGGGCGCGCCGGGAGCGCTACGTCGGCGAGTGGCTTCCCGAGCCGATCCTCACCGACAGCCGCGACGACCCGGCGCAGCACGCCGAGATCGCGGACTCGCTCTCGATCGCGATGCTCGTCCTGCTCGAGACCCTATCCCCCGAGCAGCGCGCGGTGCTGCTCCTGCGCGACGTGTTCGACTACGGCTACGGCGAAATCGCTCAGATCATCGGCAAGAACGAGGACAACGTGCGCCAGCTTGCCTCGCGCGCGCGGTCGCACGTCGACGCCGGCCGGCCGCGCTTTCAGAGCTCGCGCGAGCAGCGGGATGAGCTCGCGCGGCGGTTCTTCGCGGCGGCCACGCAGGGCGACCTCGCCGGACTCGAGGCGCTGCTGGCCCATGACGTCGTGCTCACCGGGGACGGCGGCGGCAAGGTGCCGGCGCTCGGCCACCCGGTGGCGGGCCGGACCCGCGTCGCGCAGACCCTGATGAGCTGGATCCGCCTCGGATCCCGGGTCCCGGGCGCCTCGATCCGCGAGGTCGAGGTCAACGGGATGCCGGGAGCCCTCCTGCTCGACGGCAATGGCCGCCTCGTCGGCGTGTGGGAGCTCGAGATCGGGGGCGGCGAGATCCAGGGCGTGAACTCCGTCGTCAACCCGGACAAGCTCGCCCACCTCGGGCCGCTGGCCGACATGGCTGCCCTGCTCCGCGCCAGCGTCGCCGCCGGCCGCGGCGAAGTCACATCCTCAGATACGACGCCCCATTGACGTCGAGCACCGTGCCGCTCGCCATCTCGGCCTCGGGCGAAGCCAGGTAGAGCACCGCGGCCGCCACCTCCTCGGGTGTGGCCACGCGCCCCAACGGGCTCTCGGCGCGGCGCCGGACGCCGCCCTCGCCGCTGAGCTCGGCCGCCGCCATGTCGGTCTCGGTGAAGCCCGGTGCCACCGCGGTGACGGCGATCCCGCGCGGGCCAAGCGCGCGCGCCAGCGACTGTCCGAACGCGATCAGGCCGGCCTTGCTGGCGCCGTAGCCGGGCTGATCGGGCTCTCCGCGGAACGCCCCGCGCGAGGCGACGTTGACGATCCGCCCGCCGCCCCGCATGTGCTGGATCACGCACCACGTCACGTTGGCGGCGCCGATCAGGTTGACGCCGAGTGTGCGCCGCCACGACTCCTGCCACTCGAAGTAAGAGGTGTCGGTGATCGGGTGGGGCTCGAAGATCCCCGCGTTGTTGACGAGCACGTCGACCCCGCCGAACGCTTCGGCGACCTCGTCGACCATGCGGCGGACGGCGCCGGCGTCGAGCAGGTCGGCACCGACGACGAGATGACCGTCGCCGGGCAGCGACGCCCGGACCTCGAGGGCCTGGTCCTCACGTGAGCCGTAGTGGATCGCCACGCGTTCGCCAGATCGCGCGAACGCGGCGGCTACGGCGGCACCGATGCCCCGCGAGGCACCGGTGACGAGTACCGCCCGGCTCACGTCAAGCGACGACGCGGCTCAGCAGGGACCGGAGCGTTGCGCGCTCCTCGTCGCTGAGCGCGGACAGGAGTTCGTCGCCGATCGCTTCCTGGGCACGCTGGGCATGCTCGAGGGCGACCCGTCCCTCGTCGGTGATGTCGACCATGTGCCGGCGCCGGTCGGTGGGGTCTCGCCGCCGCTCGACATAGCCCATCTCTTCGAGCTCGTTGAGCAGCAAAACGCAGTTGTTGGGGTCGAGCCACAGCGACTCGCACAGCTGCTGCTGGAGGGCGGGGGCGCCGTTACGCAGGTAGCTCAAGAGCATCAGCTGCCTCAGCTTGATGCCCAGCCGCTCGTCGGTGCTGCGCTTGTGGATGACCTTCGCCAGCCGCAGCAGCATCACCACCGTCCCGGGCGAGGTGTCTACAGCCATCGCGATTTGCAGGGTACCAGGATTATCATCTTGCACCAGATGATAGTCCATGATACGGTGATCATCACTCGATGAGCGACGAGCTATGCAGAGGGGATGATCACTATCAATAGTCTAATTAGTGGAGAACGGCGGCGGTGGGTCACGCTCGCGGTCGTCTGCATGGGCCAGTTGATGATGGTGCTCGACGCGACGATCGTCAACGTCGCGCTGCCCTCGATGCAGCGCGACCTGGGCTTCTCGCAGGCCAACCTGGCGTGGGTGATCGACGCCTACCTGATCGCGTTCGGAAGCTTCCTGCTCCTGGGCGGCCGGCTCGGCGACCTTTTCGGGCGCAAGCGTATGTTCTTGGGCGGTCTCGTGCTGTTCACGCTTGCCTCGGCGGCCTGCGGACTTTCCGACAGCCAGGGGCTGCTGATCGTGGCGCGGTTCATCCAGGGGCTCGGCGGAGCGGTCGCGTCGGCTGCGGTGCTGGCGCTGCTCGTGACCGAGTTCCCGAAGCCGGCGGAGCGCGCGATCGCGATGAGCGTGTACACGTTCATCGTCTCGAGCGGCGGCTCGATCGGCCTGCTCGCCGGCGGCGTGCTCACGCAATCGCTCAGCTGGCACTGGATCTTCTTCATCAACCTGCCGATCGGGATCGTGACGTTCGCGCTCGGCCGGGCGCTGATCAGCGAGACCGAGCGCACCGGACGCGGTCAGGGCATCGACGTACTCGGCGCGGTGCTCGTGACGGTGTCGCTGATGCTCGGCGTGTACGCGATCGTCAAGGTCACCGAGTACGGCTGGGTCTCGGCGCATACGCTCGGCTTCGGCGGGGCGTCGCTGGCACTGCTGGCGGCGTTCGTCGCGGTCGAGTCGCGTGTGGCGAACCCGATGTTCCCGCTGCGGATCCTGCGCGTGCCAGGGCTGGCCGCCTCGAGCGTGGTACGCGCCTTCCTGGTCACCGGCATGTTCTCGACGTTCCTGCTCGGGGTGCTGTACCTGCAGCACGTGCGCGGCTACGGCGCGCTCGAGACCGGGTTTGCGTTCCTGCCGCTGACGCTGATCATGGGCGTGATGTCGCTGGGCGTGACCGCCCGGCTGATGGGGCGGTTCGGACCGCTTCGCGTCCTGCTCGTCGGGCTGGCCGCGATCGCGGCCTCGCTGGTGCTGCTGTCGCAGGTGCCGGCGCACGCTAGCTACTTCCCGACGATCGTCGTCCCGTTCGCGCTGCTTGGCTTCGGTGCCGGGCTGTCGTTCCTGCCGCTGATGACGATGGCGATGGCGAACGTGCCGCTCGCGGACGCCGGTCTGGCTTCGGGGATCGTCAACGCCTCGCTGCAGATCTCGGCGGCGATCGGGATCGCGGCGCTGGGGACGGTTGCGGCCCAGCGGACCAAGGTGCTGACCGGGCTCGGACAGCACCCTGTGCAGGCCCTTACCGGTGGCTTTCACGTCGCGTGGGCGATCGGTGCCGGCGCGGTGTTGGTCGGGGCGCTGATCGCGGTCGTGTGGCTGCGTCCGTCGGGGCGCTCGGCCGAGGTTGTCGCCGACCTGCGCGAGGAGAACCCTGTGGAATTCGAATTGGAGGCAGCATGATCGACACGACAACCCCCGTTTCCGAAGTCCAAGTGCGACGCTCGCTCGACCGGGAGCAGCGCCGCAAGCCGCTCCGGCTGTGGATCAGCCGGCGGACGGCGCGTAGGCCCGACGGAGCCGAGAAGTTCTTCACTCAGGTGAGGATCGGCAAGGCCGAGGCTGTGTTCGTTCCCTGGCCGACGTAAAGCTCCAACGCGCTGCGGGCATCCGCGTCGAGCTTGTGGGGGACGTCGCGGTCGATGATCGCGAGCGCGTCCTCGACGGGCATCGGTCCGCGGTAGGGGCGGTCCGCGGTCAGCGCCTCGTACACGTCGGCCACCGCGAGCACCCGCATCGGCAGGTCGAGGTGGCCGGCGTCGAGCGCGCGGGGGTAGCCGGTGCCGTCGAGCTTCTCGTGATGGTTGGCGGCGAGGTCGGCGAGGTCGGTGAAGCAGGGCGCGCGCTCGAGGATCCGCAGCGTGTGCACGGGGTGGGTCTGGATCGCGCGGAACTCCTCGTCGGTCAGCTTGTCCGGCTTGTCGAGGATCCGGCTCGAGATCGCGAGCTTGCCGATGTCGTGGAGCAGGCTCGCCCGTTTCAGCGTTTTCCGGCCGTCGGAGTCGAACCGGAGCACCGCGGCGATCCCATCTGCGATCTCGGCGACGCGCACCGAATGCCGGGCGGTGAACGGAGACTTGGCGTCGATCACGCGCGCGAACGCCTCGGCGATCCGGTCAAGGCGGGCGTCGTCGCCGGCGAGCGCGAAGTCGGGCGGCTCCCATTCGGACACGTCGGGCGCCTCGAGCGCGGCCCAGAAGTCCCGGTCGCCGCAGAACCGCAGGAACGCGTCGACGAGCGCGGGGTCGAACCACTTGCCGCGCCGGTGTTCGGCCATCCGCCGCGCCGCCTTGACGCCGCCGGCGGCGTGGAAAACCTCGACCGTCTGGGCCAGGCACAGGATCCGGGCGGCCAGCGGGATCTCCTCGCCGCCGAGCCCATCGGGCATCCCGCGCCCGTCCCAGTGCTCGTCGAGGCTCCGGATCGCCGCGGCGGTCTCCTCGGACAGGAACAGCATGCGGGCGATCTCGGCGCCGCGGTCGCAGCGGGCCTCCATGAACTTGCGCGTGACCTCGCCCTCGTCGCGGATCCCCTTGAGCACCTCGATCCGCCGCCGCAGCCCGGTTCCGGGCGCGACCGTGCGCAGCGACCACACGAACGCGGCGCGCGGGTTCGTCCAGTCGACGAGCTTCGAGGTCGCCTTGGCCGCGCGGTCGTCGGCGGCGAACAGGACCGCCATGCGGTTCGCGTTCGCCGAGCAGCCCGCGTCCTTCAGCAGCAGCGCGTAGAACAGGTCGGAGCGATCGGGGTCGCTGAGGTCGATCTCCGCGGCCAGGCGCATCCCGATCAGGCACGAGCGGATTGCGTGGCCCGGCGGCTGTCCCTCGGCGATGTCGAGCGCGTAGGACAGCGCGCCGATCACCCCGGACAGTGCGATCTCGGTCACACCAGTGAGCATCGGCCCGGGCCCAGCCGTAGTTGAGGGATCGGGCTCGCGCTCAACCACCTGGTTGACGAGGCTATACGGCGATGTACCGCGCGCCGAGCGCGGCCGCGAGGTTGCGGTGCGCAGGCCCGGTCCCGATCAGGATCGAGGCAGCCGGGTCCGCGCCGTGGGCGCGCGCGAACGCGAGCGGCAGCCCCGGGAGCGGCGGACGGCACCAGCACGTCGGGGGTCCGCCGGGGTGCGGGCACAGCGCCGTGTCCACCGGGCCGGCGACGGCGGCGGCGAGGCGGGCGCGATAGGGCGCGAGCACGTCGGGTTTGTCGCCTGGGCTCCAGTGGAACAGCAGGTGGGGCGCGTCGCGGTCGCCCTGCTCGAGCGCCTGCTCCCAGCCTGGTCGTTCGAGCGCGGCGGCGGCGACGAACGCGCTGGCGCGTGGGGGTGCCCGGTCCGGGGCGGGGTGGCGCACGAACGCGATCGCTTCGACGTGCTCGAACCCCTCGTCAATCGCGGGCGGCTCGAGCTCGCGGGCGGTCCGCATCTGCGAGGTCGGCGCGAGCACGCCAGGGTGGCGGCGGGCGAGCTGTTTGAGTTCGCCGGGCGCCGGCAGCATGCCGAACTGGGCGAGCATGCGCTCGACGAGGTTGACCTGGGCCTGCGCGAGCGGCGTGTCGAGCCACACGCACCGCGCCGCGACCCCGTAGCGGTGCGCGGTCTCGATCACGTGGCTGCGCGCCGCGCGCGTCAGGTAGGTGTTGTCGAGGACGATCCGGCGCACGCCCGAGGACAGCCCGGTCTCGAGCGCATCCGCGAGCTCGCGCAGGGCCGCGCGGGCGGCGGAGCGCGCGGCCTCGGGCCGGCGCGCGCCCGGGATCGGGACCACGTTCGGATCGAGGCCGAGCAGCCAGGCGAGCGCGGCCTCGGCCGGCGTGGCGCCGAGCTTATTGGCGGCGTCGGCGAGCGCCGGTATGCGCCTGCCGAGCGCGCCGGCGCGGCGCGGTCCTCCCAGCGGGGAGTGCGCGATCACGGCGATACCCAGCTCGGCGCAGCGCTCGACGATCCCGCCTCGAAGCGCGCGGTCGTCGTGGACGGTGAGGGCGACCTCCACGGCCGCGACCGGCGCGAGCTCGATCGCCTCGTCGAGCTGCCGGCGGTTGACGTTCGACAGGCCGACGCGGCTGACCAGCTGCTGGTCGAGGAGGCGGGCGAGCGCGCGCACCGAGGTTCGCCACGGCGTTCGCGGGTCCGGGGCGTGAATCAGGTACAGGTCGATCGCCAGACCGTCTAGTGCGGCGAGGCTCGCGTCGCAGTCGGCGAGGATCGCCTTGGCGCGGCCGTCCGGGATCCAGGCGCCGGAGGGCCGGGTCATCCCGCCCTTGGTCACGATCCGCGGGCTCGGGTGTGCGTCGGGGCCGCGCGGCATCCCGGTCTCGCGGAGCACCCGAGCCAGCAGCCGCTCGTTGTGCCCGAGCTCCGTCCCGTCGCGGCCGTATGCGTGCGCGGTGTCGAACACCGTCACGCCCGCGGCCACCGCGGCCGCGATCGTCTGCCGCGCGCTCTCCTCGTCGCGGTCCGGGTCCGTCGACAGACGCATGCAGCCGAGGCCGATGCGGAGCTCCGAGGCGTCAAGCCAGCCAGCGCGGTTCAGGCGCCGTAGCGTACGTCACGAACGGGGCCTTGACTTTGACCCTTGGGGAAGCCGCACACTGGCGCGGACAACCACTCCAGTCAACGAGGAGCGGCGCCTTGAGCGAGATGAGCATCGGAGAGTTCGCCAGAAGGTCCCGGCTGTCGCCGAAGGCACTTCGCCTGTACGACGAGCTGGGTCTGCTGACGCCCGTGCGCGTCGACGACAGCTCGGGCTATCGGTTCTACGTCGCCGATCAGCTCGAGCAGGCCCGTCTGGTCGCGTCGTTGCGTCAGCTCCAGATGCCGCTGGCTGAGATCAAGGCGATCCTCGCGCTCGAGCCGCCGGCCGCCGCGCGCGCCGTCGCCGAGTACTGGGACGCCGTCGAGTCCGAGCACTCGTCCCGTCGCCGGCTTGCCGCCTTCCTCGTCGACCGGATCAACGGAAAGAGGTCGATCATGTACGAAGTCAACACACGCGAGATGCCGAGCCGCAGCGTGCTCTGCCTCAAGCGCAACGTCACCGGATGGGATCAGGCATGGGCGCTCGGCAAGGAGTTCGTCGCGATTCTGAGGTCCCGGCCGGTGCCTCGAGTGCAGGGACCGGCCGGCCCGGCGTTCTGCATCTATTGGAGCGAGGTCAGCGAGGACAGTGACGGCCCGCTCGAGTGGTGCCGCCCCGTCCCCGATGACCAGGCGGAGCAACTCGCCGGCGAGTTTCCGGAGCTCATCCTGCGCACCGAGCCCGCCCACCGCGAGGCGTTCGTCAGCCTCGGCCAGGCGACGCAGGTCAGCCCGGCGCAGTGGCAGCTGGTGTCGGAGTCGCTGCACGCGTGGGCCGAGGGGCAGAAGATCCGGCCGAGCGATCTCGGCCACCGGGTCACATACATCGCCAGCGACCCGCCCGACGAGACCCGCGGGCCAGACTGCGATTTCGCGGTGGCGTTCGAGGAGGGATGAGCGATCCCGGCGGGGCTGGCGAATACACAGCACCGCCGCGGTCGCGCCGACCGCCGCCCGTGTGGCCATAGGATCGCGTTCGCAAGGGCGACGATTGGAGGAGTGATGGCGGAGCGGTGGTTCTCCGAGGAGGAGCTCGAGCAGATGTCGCGGCCGACGATGGACCGGGCAATCGAGGCGCTCGATCGTGGCGACACGGAGGAGGCACGGGCGCTGTGTGAGCAGATGAAGCACGAGTGGCGCTACCTGCACGACCTGATGGTCGAGGGCATCGGCGGGCTGATCTCGTTCGTGCAGGAGCGGCTCGGCGACGACGGCGTGGCCGACGCGTGGACCGACGGCCAGGGCCGCGGGTGGCGTCGCGACGTCGAGAAGATCGCGGCGCGCGACCGCAAGGAGATCGTGCACGCGCTGGCAGCGACCTGGCGTGCGCACTCCTGCAGTGGCACCGGACCCCATCCGGGGGCGTTCACGATCACCGAGGACGAGGAGAAGTTCACGTTCGCCATGAACCCGTGCGGCTCCGGCCAGCGGCTCGTGCGGATGGGGCGTTACGAGGGGCCAAACGCGCTCGGGGTGACCCGCGCGGCACACGACTGGAGCTACGGCCGCGAGGGCTTCCCGCTGTACTGCACGCACTGCTCGTTCATGAACGAGTCGCTGCCGATCCGCTGGATCGGCTACCCGCTGTATCCGAGCGATCCTCCCGAGGACTTCGCCACCGACGCGTGCACCTGGTACTGGTACAAGGACCCGGCGGACATCCCGCGCCGCCACTGGGACCGTTACGGGCTGGCCCGCTCGAACGGGGGCCCGGATGCCGATTAGCACGGTGCCGAGCGGACGGCGCGTGATTGTGACCGGCGCGGGTGGCGGGATCGGGCGGGCGATCGTCGCCGCCCTCGTCGAAAACGGCTGCCCGGTGGCGGCCTGCGACGCTCCCGGTGCGCCGGTCGACGGCGTTGCTGGCGCGGTTGCCACGATGAGCTTCGACGTCCGCGACCGCGCCGCGGTTCGCGCGGGGGTCGCGGAAGCGATCGCAGCGCTTGGGGGATGTGACGCGGTCGTCGCCAACGCCGGTCTGGTCGACACGATCCACCGGGCCGAGCGGTTCTCCGAGGAGGATTGGCGCAAGGACATGGAGACGAACCTGTACGGCGCGTTCTTCCTTGCGCAGGCCGCGTTCGAGGCACTGGCGGCGTCGGGCGACGGCCGCGTGATCGTGATCGCGTCGGTCGCGGCCGAGACCGGCATTCCGCGCCAGGTCGCCTACGGCGCGTCGAAGGCCGGCCTCGTCGGAATGGCGCGCACGCTGGCGGCGGAGTGGGCGGGGCGGGGGATCCGCTGCAACGTGATCATGCCCGGCTTCGTCGCGTCACCGAAGGTCCGCGCGATGCCCGCGGCCGTCCGCGAGGCGGCGCTCGAGCGGATCCCGCTCGGGCGCTTCGCCGAGACCGAGGAGCTCGCCGGCGTCGTCAGCTTCCTCCTCTCGCCGGCGGCCGCGTATCTGACGGGTGCGGTGCTCCGGGTCGACGGAGGCTTCGGCTTGTCCCTTTGGTCATGACCCCGCCAGTGAAATTCGTGACCGCCGATCTGCGTCCGACGGCGGTCGTCGCCCAAACGACGACATGGGCGGAGTTTCCGGGCTTGTGGGGCCAGCTGCTCGACGAGGTCTACGGGTTCGTCCGCGCTCGAAACCGAGGTCTTCTGGCTGCACCGCTGAGCCGGGATTCAGGAGAGCGCGGCGCGCTCGCGCTCGGTCAGCGCCCGCTTGCTTCTTGTCGACGGGTCCCAACCGACCAGCACGCTCTTGCCCGACGCGGCCACCCTGCCGTCGAGCAGCCTGACCTCGTGCTCGAGCACGATGCTCGACGTACCAACGTGTGCCAGGCGGACGAGAACGTCCACCTCCTCGTGGTCCTTGCGCACCTCGGCGCGATGGTCGAGGTCGACGTGGGCGACGACGAAGCCGCCGTGGATTTGATCGTCCCCGACGCGCCGCATGATCTCGGCCATCAGCGCCACCCGGCCCTCCTCGAGCAGCTCGTGGTAGACGGACTGATTGAGGTGGCCGAGCAGGTCGATGTCGCGCCAGCGCAGCTGGACGCGGACGCTCTGCTCGAATCCCGACGGCACGGCTGGCAGTCTAAGCGCGCGCCCGCCCGCCCGGCGCTTGTCGCGGTCGCGAGCGTCTAATTACGGGTGATGGGCGTCAGGACGAGCCGGGATCGAGCAGCGCCGCGATCTGTTCATGCCGGCCGTGGCTGGCGGCTCCGCGCGCCGTGCTGTGGAAGAACGGCTCGGCGAAGCTGAGATCGGGTTGCTTGCCGAGCAGGAACTCGACCACCTCGCGCCGGCCGTGGAGCGCCGCCCAGATCAGCGCGTAGTCGAGCAGCCGGTCGCGCTCGAGTCGGGAGCCCGAGGGGCCGTCGAGGAGGGTGCCCCAGCCGCGGTCGAGCGCGAGCCCGCCATCGGCGTCGAAATAGCCTTCGACCTCGTTGAGGCGTCCGTCTGCCGCGGCGAAGACGAGGTCGTCGACGCGTGCTCCGCACCGCACGAGCGCCTCGGCCGCCTTCGTGTATCCGGACGTCAGCGCCGTGTCGCGGTCGGGCACGAGCGGTCGGGCCGGCATGGCGGCGAGCATAACCCGCCGCGGGTCTGCTAATGGCGACGTCCTCAACATCGATCGGGCCCCGTCGCCCGAGTCCAGCTCTCCCGAATCGCCGATCCCGTTCCTGCGGGTCGACGTGACCGACTACGGCCAGGTGCACGAGGCGCTGAGCGGGGTCGAGTTCCTACCTGAGATCGAGGCCGTCGTCCATCTGGCGGCGATCCCGTCGCCGGCCCACGTGCCGCCCGACCAGGTCTTCCGCACCAACATGACGAGCACGCACGCCGTGTTCGAGGCGGCGGCGCGGCTCGGTCTGCGGCGCGTCGTGTGGGCGTCGAGCGAGACCACGCTCGGTCTGCCGTTCGAGCGGCCGCCCGACTACGCCCCCGTCGACGAGGCGCACATTCTGATGGCCGAGGTGTTCCCAGGAGTCCCAGTGGCCGATCGCGTCGAGGGCAACGACACTCTGCTCGACATCTCCCGGGCGCGGGCGACGCTCGGCTACAAGGCCGAGTTCAGCTGGCGCGAGCTGTTCCGGACTAAGGCCCCGTAGAAGAATAAATTCGCGGTTTTGACGGGACTTATTCTCCTACGGGCCCTAATCCGGGCCGAGCACGTGCCTTCGAAGCCAGTCGTTGCGGAACGTCCCGCTCGGGTCGATGCGATCCAATAGGGCGACGAAATCCCCGTGCCGTTCGTACAGCGGCGCGATCTCGCCGGCGCCGGCGAGGAACAGCTTGCCCCAATGGGGACGTGCCTCGAACGGAGCGAGCACGCGCTCGACCTCGGCCAGCGCACGCCGCACCGCGGCCGGCTCGGGGCTCCAGGTGAAGTGGAGCGCGACCGTGTCGCGGCCGTACTGAGGGCTCATCCACAGCGCGTCGGCCGCGATCGTCCGGATCTCGCTCACCTGGATCAACGGCCGGACCGCCGCCGCGACGCCGCGCACGGCCTCGATCGCCGCGACCGCGTCGCTCCTATGCACGATGTACTCGGACTGGAGCTCCTCGCCGGCGCTCGGCGTGAAGCCCATCCGGAAATGGGGCAGGCGGTCGGCCCACGGACCCGCGACTCCGAGCTGCGGCGTGCAGTTGACCGGATCGAGGCCGAGGATCGGGTGGCGGTCCTGCGTCGACGCGGCCGCACCGAACAGCTCCTCGGTGGTTACCTCGAGCTCCTCGTGGACCCGGTCCTTGACCCACACCTGGTCGACGTTCTCGCCCCACCTGGTGAACACGCTGACCGAGTATCCGCTTGACGTGATCGCGTCGAAATGCTCGAACAGGTCGCTCCACTCGAGGCCCTCGAACACACGCTGCCGCACGTGGTACTCGGGCTCGACATCGAGCGTCACGCCGGTCAGCGCTCCGACCGCACCGAGCCCGACGACGAGCCCGTCGAAATCTGGATCCCCGCGGGCCGCGAGCACTGCGGTGCCGTCGGAGGTGACGATCTCGAGCGCGGCGACGGCGGTCGCCAGGTTGCCATTGCGGTCGCCCGATCCGTGCGTCGCGGTCGATGCGGCTCCGGCGACCGCAATGTGCGGAAGCGACGCCAGATTGGCGAGCGCCAGCCCCTCGCGCGCCAGTTCGAGCGCAAGATCGCCGTAGCGCAGGCCGCCTGCGCATGTGACGGTCATCGCGGCGCGATCGACCACCACCTCCCGCGGGAGGTGCTCGAGCGTCACAAGCTCGGTCGAGTCGGCGATGTCGGTGAACGAGTGACGAGAGCCAAGGACCCGGATGTGCGCCGCCGCCGCCACGATCTCCTGGACCTGCTCGCGCGTCGCCGGGGCGTGGATCACGCGTGCCCGGTAGGTGTGGCTCCCGGCCCAGTTGGTGACCGGCATACGGTTCGCCGGGGCCGCCGGCGTCAGTTGAGCTCCGCCCGCTTGACCCGGGCGTCGACCGCCTCGACCACCTCGGACACGCGATGGCAGATCCCCACCCCGGCCTCGGATCGCAGCTGCCCGCCGAGCCCCCGGCCGCCGAGGACGAACTGCGCCTGCGGCCACGCGTACTGGACCTGGAAGATCGCGTCCGTGAGCTCGACCGAGACCGTTGGCATCGTCGCGCTCAGGCAGATGACGTCCGGCCGGTGGCGGAGCACGCTGGCGACGAGCGCGTCGGCCGGCACGTCGGCGCCGAGCATCACGATCCAGTAGCCCGCTCCGCTCAGGAGGTTGCTCACCATCCGCAGCGCGACGACGTGCCGCTCCCCGGAGGGCGTCGCGAGCAGCACCCGGTGCCCGCGCCGGGCCTCCGCGACGCGGTCGGCCTCGCGCTGCAGGGCGAGCACCCGCAGCGCGATCTCGGTCGCCAGGTGCTCGTCGGCCACCGATATCTCGCCGCGCTCCCACAGCGCGCCCAGCAGCCATAACGCCGGGGCGATGATCCCCTCGTCGATCTCCGCCGCGCTCAGCCTGGCGTCCATGGCCTCGCGGATCGTGATCTCGGCCGCGACCTCGTCGCCGGCTAGCAGCGCTGCAGCGAACGCCTGCTCGAGCTGCGCGACCAGGCTCGAGCGCAGCTCGCGGGAGTCATTTTCCCGTTGGCCCATCGTTTCTCAGGCGCGACCATACAGCGTGGCGGTCAAGATCAGATGCCGCGACCGGCGTCCTGCCAGTAGCGCTCGCGGATCCGGCGCTTGAAGATCTTGCCGGTCTTCAGCTCATCGTGTGGGATCTCGCGCTCACCGAACCTCACCACCCCGGCGGCCGTAGCATCGCATGCATGGAAGCGTCGTTGAACCCCGCTCTGGCCGAGGCCCGGTTCTGCCCGCGGTGCGGTGAGCTCGCCGAGGTGGATTTCCCGCAGCGGATCATCTGCCCGCATTGCGGCTATGCCGCGTACTACAACCCCAAGCCGGTCGCCGGCGCGATCCCGGTCGATGACGCCGGTCAGGTGATCCTGCTGCGCCGGGGGTTCGACCCGGGCCGCGGGCTGTGGACGTTCCCGGGCGGGTTCGTCGATCTGGGCGAGTCGGTGGAGGACGCCGCGCGGCGCGAAACCGTCGAGGAGCTCGGCATCGCGATCGAGGTGCAGGGGCTGGTCGGCGTCTACTCGCGCGCCGAGGATCGCGTCGTGCTGATCGTCTACCGCGCGCGGGCGATCGGCTCGCCGCACACCACGCCCGAGGCGCCCGAGGTACGCCCGTTCAGCGTCGACGAGCTGCCGTGGGACGAGCTCGCGTTCTGGTCGACCGAGCGCGCGCTGCGGGACGCCTTCTAGGCTGGCTCGTGGCTGGCCCTGCGCCCGAACCAGCCGAATAGCCTGGCAAAGGTACGAGCGAACGGGCCCCGCTTCTGCTCGGGCTCGACGCGGCCGGCGTCGACCGGACCCGAGACGGGGGCGGGGGCAAGCGCCGCAACAGGCGCGGGGGCCGGCTGCGACACCGGCGGTGGCGTGCTCTTGGCGTGTGCGTTCGGCGCGGCGGCGCTGAACAGCGAGTCGGCGGCGCTGTTCGCCCACATCATCGCCTCGAGGTACAGCTCGCCGGCGCCCTCGACGACGACAGGAAGGTCGTTGACCTCGCCGGTCTCGAGCCCGGTGACGCACTCGAGCAACAGCCCGCGCTTGCCCTTGCGGGAGACGAGTGCCTCGCGCATCTCGGCGGCGAGCGGAAGGGAGGCGATCACATCGACCATCGGTGCGTCCATCATCGCGTCGAGCACCGAGAACAGGCCGAGCGTGAACAGCTCCGCGGGGCTCGCGATCCCGAGCGGCTCGCCGGCGAGCTCGCAGAAGCGGGCGCGGATGAGCGCGGTGACGGTGAGCTCCGTCGGCTTGTCGTCGATGCTCGCGAGCACGCTGAGCGTCGCCCATCGCTTGACGTTCTCGAGGCCGAGCAGCGCGAGCGCCTGACCGATCGACCGGACGTCACCGCGCAGGCCGAAGAACGCCGAGTTGACGTAGCGAAGTAGCCGGAAGCTGAGCGCCACGTCGTGGACGATGAGCTGCTCGATCTGCTCGAGCTGAACGTCGGGATCGTTGAGCACCGCGGCCACCTGGAGCAGCGCGAGCCGGTTGGCCGCGATGCCGCGGGTGCACGCGACCGCCGGCCGGCAGAAGAAGTAGCCCTGGAACAGGTCGCAGCCGGCGTCGACGCAGAACTCGTGATCGGCCTGGGTGGAAAGCTTCTCGGCGACGAGCTTGCCCTCGTACGGCTTAAGTCGCTGGACGAGTTCGCTGAGCTGCTCGCGCCCGAGCTCGTTGATGTTGAGCTTGACGACATCGAACAGCTCGATGAGAGCCTCGGACCCCTCGCGGTAGCGGAAGTCGTCGAGCGCGAGCTTGTACCCCTGCTCCTTGAGCTCCCGGAGCGCGGTGAGCATCTCGTCGTCGAACTCCGCGGTCTCGGGGATCTCGAGGCCGACCAGGCCGGACGGCAGCGCGTGGGCGAGGCCACCGGTGACGAACTCGCGCGAGATGTTGACCCACGCGGTGCGGGTCCCGACGAGCCGGCCCAGGTCGAGCTCGGTGAGCGCGTTCAGGACCACGGTGGCGGTGGCGCGCTCCGGGTTGGCGATCATCGCCACGTCGTTGGCGTAACCCTCGCCGCGGAACAGCAGCTCGTAGCCGACAACCTCGAGCTTGGGGTTGAAGATGGGCTGGCGAGCGACGAATGCGTCTGGCATGAGGGACCCTGAGAACTGTCGTTCTTAGGTTCCTAGGTCGGCACGCCGCGCCGAGCCTTAAGCCGCGCCGTCGCGAACTGGACGACTAAGCTCGCGGTCGTGCAGATCTCAAACCGTGCCGGTGTCGACAGCTTCGTCACGCTCGACGGCTCGACGATCCGGGAACTGGCCGGCCCGGCGTGGACGCAGGCGCGCCACCAGAGCCTCGCTGAGGCGACGATCCGGGCCGGCGGCGAGACGCTCGAGCACCGCCACCACGTGAGCGAGGAGATCTATTACTTCGTGAGAGGCGCAGGTCGGATGCGCCTCGGCCCCGACGAGCGCGAGGTCGTCGCCGGCGACTGCGTCGTGATCCCACCCGGCACCCCGCACAAGCTGTGGGCGGCGGACGAGGACCTGGTGCTCGTGTGCGCGTGCGCGCCGGCGTACAGCGATTCCGACACCGAGATCATGGAACCGTCCGGCGCCGGCTAGGACCGGGGGACGCGCGGCGCTTGCCGCGGCGTGCTCAGGCGGGTACGTTTCCCTTATGGCCGATCAAACACTCACCGTCATCACCGAGGTCCCCCGATCCAGCGCGATCATCCACGCCCCACCGAAGGGCAAGATGGCCTTCAGCGGCGACGGGCCGGACAACCTGCTGTGCGGCGGCTGCGCCATCGTGCTGGCCGAAGGGGTCAGCGACGGGCAGCTGTTCGGGGTGTTCATCGAGTGCCCCGAGTGCGGGGCGCTCAACGACGTCAACTCCTGAGCGCTCGCCGCTCGGTGCCGGTGCGTCTCACTCCAGAGACGGCCGGCGCCCGCGCGCGGACACCGGCTAGCCCGGCGCGCGCGAGCCGGGCACCACCAGCCCGGACTCGTACGCGGCCACGACGGCCTGGGTGCGGTCGCGCAGCCCGAGCTTGTTGAGGACGCGGCTGACGTGCGTCTTCACTGTCTCCTCGGTGACCACGAGGCGAGCGGCGATCTCGGGGTTCGACAGGCCCTCGGCCACGAGCCCGAGGACCTCGGTCTCGCGGGGAGTGAGGTCGCCGAACGACGGCACCGGCTGTGGCCTCGCCGCCGGGCGCTGCGCGAACTCGCTGATCAGCCGGCGGGTGACGCCCGGGGCGAGCAGCGCGTCGCCGGCGGCAATGATGCGTACGGCCTCGATCAGCCGTTCGGCCGTTACGTCCTTGAGCAGGAAGCCGCTCGCGCCGGCGCGGAGGGCGTCGTAGACGTACTCGTCGAGATCGAAGGTCGTGAGCACGAGCACGCGCGGCTTGCGCGAACCGTCGCTCGCGAGCTGTCGGGTCGCCTCGATCCCGTCCATGCCGGGCATGCGGATGTCCATCAAGACCACGTCCGCGCCGCGCTCGCGACTGACCTCGACCGCCTGCTGTCCGTTGGCGGCGGTGCCCACCACGGCGAAGTCGGGCTGGATGTCGAGCAGTTCGGCGAAGCCTGAGCGGACGACCTCGTGGTCGTCGGCGACGACGATTCGCACCGGCGGCGTGGTCGCGGTCCCCGCTTCTGCGTCCGTGCTCACCGGAGCGCCGCGCTCGCGTCGATCGGAAGCGTCGCCTCGACCAGGAAGCCGCCGCCGGTCGCAGGTCCGGTTCGCAGCTCCCCGCCGACCGCCGCGGCGCGTTCCCGCATACCCGACAGTCCGTGGCCGCCCGCGGGCGCGTGCTCGGACGGACCGGGCCCCGTGTCGCGGATCCGGACGCTCAGGGCGCGCTCGGAATAGTGGAGCTCGACGTCGACGCCGGCGCCCGGCGCGTGCCGGCGCGCGTTCGTGAGCGCCTCCTGGACGATCCGGTACGCGGCCAGCTCGACTCCCGGATCGAGCGCGACCGGCGCGCCGCTGAGAATCAGGCGAGCCCCGGAGATCGAAGCGTCGCGGGCGGCGTCGAGCAGCTCGTTGAGTTGCTCGAGGCCGGGCTGGGGCTCCAGAGCGGGGGTGTCGGCGCCGGCGTCCTCTCGGAGCACACCGAGCAGCCTCCGCATCTCGGTGAGCGCGGCTCGCGCCGTGTCGCCGATCGCCGAGAGCCGCCGCGCGCCGGCGGCGGGCATGCCGGGAGTAGAGACCCGGGCGGTCTCGGCCTGTACGGCGATCATCGAGATGTGATGGGCAACGACGTCGTGCAACTCGCGCGCGATCGCCGCTCGCTCGCCCCGTGCCACGTGCTCGAGCAGGTCGCCGGCGGCCGCCTGTCGGGCGGCGTCGTGCGACGAGGCCTCGGCGCGCGCTCGTTGCGCGATCCCCGCGAACGCGGACGCCGGCGCCAGCGACGCGAGGAGCAGGGTGAGCACCCCGGCCTCGGAGCCGCTCGGCGCGGGATGCGCGAGCGCAAGCACGACGAACGTGCCCGACAGGGAAATGGCGATCACCTGTGCCCGGGGGCGGGGCTCGCCGGCGCGGGCGAGCGAGTACAGGACCGCGACCTGGGCGACGAGCGCCGCGATGGTCAGCGCACCGAACAGGGTCACCGACACGATGCTCGCCGCCACGATCGCGGCCGCCGCTGCCGTTCGGCCCGCGAACGCGGGCGGCAGCGTCGTGGCGAGCGCGACCACGCACAGCCCGAGGGCCCGCTGCGCGCTGATGCCTTCGAGTGCGGAGCGCAGGATCGACTCGGCCACCGCGAGCACGCCGAGCGATCCGTAGGTCAGGAGGGGAGCGGTCGTGCCCGGGGTGATCCACGCCTGGTGGTCCGACCTGCCACGGCGCCAGTTCTCTACTCCCACCACATGGGTCATTGTCCCCGCTGGCCGCCCATTCGGCATCGCTCTGCGCAGCGATCCGATCATCCCCCCTGAGAGGGACGCCGTGCGGCCTTCGTAGCTCAGCCCAGCGATGGGAAAAATGGCTCGCCGGCGCGACGACAAGACGTCCTTCGCCGCCTAGCTTTTCCGGCATGGAAGCGACGATCGAAGTCAACCGGGTGCTGAAGCGGTTCGGGGACACGGTCGCCCTCGACGGCCTGTCGTTCGCGGTCACGCCCGGGAGCGTGACCGGGTTCGTCGGGCCGAACGGCGCCGGCAAGTCCACCACGATGCGGGTGATCCTCGGCCTCGACGCGGTCGACGAGGGCAGCGCGCTCATCGGCGGGCAGCCGTACGCGACCCTCCGCCATCCGCTCCGTCAGGTCGGGTCGCTGCTGGACGCGGGCGCCGTGCAGCCGAGCCGGAGCGCCCGCAACCATCTCCTGTGGCTTGCTCATTCCCAGGGTCTGGCGTCCGAGCGCGTCGACCAGGTGATCGAGCAGGCCGGGCTCGAATCGGTCGCGCGGCGGAAGGCCGGCGGGTTCTCGCTCGGGATGCGCCAGCGACTCGGGCTCGCGGCGGCGATGCTCGGCGACCCACCGATTCTGATCCTCGACGAGCCGTTCAACGGCATGGATCCCGAGGGGATTGTGTGGATGCGAGGGTTTCTGCGGGCGCTGGCGGCGGAGGGGAGAGCCGTACTGGTCTCGAGTCACCTGATGAGCGAACTCGAGGACACCGCCGACCATCTGGTCGTGATCGGACGTGGCAAGCTCGTCGCGGACACGAGCGTCGCCGAGTTGATCGCGGCCGCCTCCGCCGGCCGGGTCACGCTGCGCACCAGCGCCCGCTCGGAGGCGATGACCGCGCTGGCGGACGCCGGCGCGACGGTCGCCGCGACCGGGCCGGACACGCTCACGGTCATGGGGCTCGTATCCGAGCAGATCATCGAGGTCCTCGGCCGGGCCGGGGTCCCCTTCTCCGAGGTGACGGTTCATCGCTCGAGCCTCGAGGAGGCGTACATGGACCTGACCCGCGATGCGGTGGAGTTCGTCGCCCGATGAGCGCTACCGCCGCCCCGTACCGCTCGACCCTGTCCGCCGGTCGGGACGGGTTCGCGCCGCTGCTGCGCGCCGAGTGGACGAAGTTCCGGACCGTCCGTGGGTGGGTGATCACCGCGATCGCGTCGGCGCTCCTGATCGTCGGGTTCGCGTACCTCGGCACATTCGCCCACCACGACGGCGGCATCTGTTCCGGCCCGAACCCGGCGACGGGGACGTGCCGGAGCTTCCTGCACCCGACGCCGCCGATCGGTCCGGGCGGCGCGGCAGTGACCGACACCTACTACTCCGTCCACCGCGCGCTTACGGGAGACGGGACCATCACCGTGCGAGTCAGCTCTCTGACCGGACGCATTCAGGGCGGTGGCGACGGTTCGGCGAGCGTCGCCGACATGGCCGGCGCGCCCGGTCCGTTGCAGCCTTGGGCGAAGGCCGGGCTGATCCTCAGCGCGGCCACGAAGCCGGGGTCGCCCTATGTCGCGGTCATGCTCACCGGCGCCCACGGCGTCCGCCTGCAGTTCGACTACTTCCACGACATCGCGGGCCCGGCGGCGTCGTCGGACTCGCCGCGGTGGCTGCGCCTGTCGCGTTCGGGCACGACCGTGACCGCGTACGAATCGGCGGACGGTCGTGCGTGGACGCTGGTCGGCTCGGCTGGCGTTGCGGGCTGGCCGCGGACCGTCCAAGGTGGACTGTTCGTAACCTCCCCGCAGACCGCACCGCCCGGACAGGCGCTGGAGCCCGGCGCCGGTGGCGTGGCCACCGGGGCGGCCTCCACCTTCGGCGCGCCGGGCCTCCAGGGTGGATGGTCTCGCGGCGCATGGACCGCTTCGGATGTCGGCGACGACGGGTCGATTCCGACCCTGAGCTCGGTCGGCGCGCAGCGGTCCGGATCTGGCTCTGGCGCCGGCTTCACGGTCACGGGGTCGGGGGACATCGGGCCGTCGGTCGCCGCCGGCGACACCGATCGGAACGCGCTGACCGGGGTATTCGTCGGCCTGATCGTGCTGACCGTGCTCGGCGCGATGTTCATCACCGTCGAGTACCGCCGCGGGCTGATTCACACCACGCTGACCGCGAGCCCGCGCCGCGGCCACGTCCTGATCGCGAAGGCGGTGGTGATCGGGGCGGTCGCGTTCGTCGTCGGTGCCGGCGCGGCCGCGGTCTCGATCCCGCTCGGAAACCACATCCTGCGCGTGAACGGCAACTTCGTCTATCCGGTGAGCGCGCTCACCGACTTGAGGGTCATCTTGGGGACGGGGGCGTTGGTCGCGCTCGCCGCTGTGCTCGCACTTGCGCTGGGCGCGGCACTCCGCCGGGGCGCGGGGGCGGTCACCGCAGTGATTGCGCTGATCATCGTGCCGTACGTGCTGGCATTCGCCTCGGCGCTGCCCGCCGGCGCTTCGCAATGGCTGATGCGCGTCACGCCCGGCGCCGCGTTCGCAGTCGAGCAGACGCTGCCGCAGTACCACCAGGTCTCGTACCTCTACACGCCCGCTGAGGGCTTTTACCCGCTGGCGCCCGGAGCCGGCCTGGCGGTGCTCGCCGCGTACGCGCTCATCGCCATGCTGGTCGCGTCCCGCGTGCTTCGCACCCGGGACGCATGAGCTCCGCGCTCCACGCCGAGTGGACCAAGTTGAGGACGATCGCCGCGACCGGGTGGCTGTTGCTCGGCGTGGTCGCGCTGACTGTCGCGCTCAGCGGCGTCGTCGCGCTCGCGGTCACCTATCCCTCGCTGGGCTCGGGCCAGGACGTCACCAGGCTCAGCCTCACCGGCGTCTATCTCGGCCAGGCGATCATCGCGGTCCTGGCCGTGCTCACGATCGCCGGCGAATACAGCAGCGGAATGATCCAGGTCACGCTGACCGCGATGCCACGCCGGATCAGCGTGCTGGCCGCCAAGGCGACGATTCTGACCGCGCTGGCGCTCGCCGCCGGGGCCTTGGCCGTCCTCGGCAGCTTGCTCGCCGGACGGCTGCTACTTCCGGCGGGGGGGTTCACGGCCGCCCACGGCTACCCACTGCTCTCGCTGGGCCATGGCGCCACGCGGCGCGCGGCGTTCGGGTCGGTCCTGTACCTCGCGCTGATCGGTCTGCTCAGCCTCGGCATCGCCACTGCCGTGCGCGAGCCGGCCGTGGCGATCGGGCTCGTCCTCGGGCTGCTCTACCTGTTCCCGATCCTCGCGGCGCTCGCTCCCGATCCCCATCTCCGGCGCCACCTGGAGCAGATCGGTCCGATGACCGCGGGGCTCGCGATCCAGGCGACCACGAACCTGCGTGGCTTGCCGATCGGCCCATGGGCGGGGCTGGGGGTACTGGCCGCCTGGGCCGCCGCCGCGCTGGTGGCCGGTGGTCTCGCACTCGCACGACGCGACGCTTGAGAAGATCGCGCGATGACCAGGTACGAGGGCTTCGGTCCCAAGGTCCAGAAGTGGTCGGCGCGAGCACGCTGCCCAGGAATCGGCCGGGGCGCGGGCGATGATTGCGCTACACCGGCTCGAGCGCGAACGTCACGCTGACCGTAGCCATGACCTCCTGCTCGCCCGCCTCGACATGAATGTCGGGTCCCCCGCTACGGCGAGCAGCCGCCGTCATGATGATCCCCTGATGGTCGGGCTCCGAGATGGCCATCAACACTCCGAGACGCGCGTCGACGCCTGCCGCGTATGCGGCCGCCTTCGCCTTGGCGTGCTCGGCGGCTCGCGTCGCCGCCTCGAGCCGCACCGGGTTGCCCATTGAGATTCGCCACCTGGGTCCGGCGATCCGCGCGTCGAGCTCGTCGGTCGCGCGCATGATCAACCGACCGATCGTCTCAGTATCCGCGAGGCGGACCAGCATGCTCGCGAGCGCTTGATGACCGAGCGAGCGCCGGCCGTCGTTGGTGTGCTCAAACTCTTCGCTGACCGTGACGCCCGTGGTCGACCGGTCCTGGCGAGCGATGCCGAACTCGTCCAGCATCCGAGCGAGCGCCTCGCTTCGCCTGGCGACGTCCGCCAGCGCGGGTCCAGGCGACGTCTCCGTTGCTGACAACGTGATCCACACGATCGCTTCGTCGGGCTCGGTGCGGATCGCCGCCTCCCCGATCACGGTGACCGTCGGGCGGGCGTCACTCGAACTCGCGGTGTGACTCGCCATTCGCCGATCGTAATACTTGAGCTGTCGCCGGTAGGGGTCCGGCGCGGTACGTTGTGATGCGAGACGGCGGGGCTCGCCGTCTTGGCGGTGGTCATCGTGGTGCCAAGCGAGTTGACATTCCGATCGATGCGGGAAGCCGACCTCGAGCTGGTGAGAACGTGGCTCGGCCTGCCGCACGTAGCCAGGTGGTACCTGGCCGGCTCGACGCTCGAGCAGGAGCTCGACGAGTTACGTCAGTGCATCGCGTGCGAGCAGCCGACCTATCCGCTGGTGATACTTGAGCGAGGCCGGCCGATCGGCTGGTGTCAGTGGTATCAGTGCTCGGACTATCCCGACCACGCCGCGGCCGTAGGCGCCGAACCGGGGGAGATCGGGGTGGATTTTGCGATCGGTGATCCAGGGCGTATCGGTAAGGGCGTGGGCACGTCGGTGATCGCGGCGCTGACCGCCTACCTCACCGAACGGCAGCCGGCCACTGGCTTCATCGCCGACCCTGAGGCAAGAAATCTCGCCTCACGCAGGGTGCTCGAGAAGAACGGCTTCGAGCTTGTGCGAGAGGAGACCCTCCCATCCGAGCCGACCGCCGCGACGATGGCGATCTACCGGCTCCGGCCGTGATTTGATGTCCCAGCGTCGTCTTGGCGGCACCCGCATTGGTTCGCGGACCAGGAGACCCCCGCGCTCGGCGTGTACCTGATCCGCTCGAGGGGCTCCGGCGGCCTGACTATTCCGAGTCGGGCCAGGTCGCGGTGGCGCGGACCCCATCGCCCTCCTCGGGCTTGGGGCCGCCGACGGCGATGATGTCGAGCCCGTCCGGCCCCGCCTCGAAGGCGCGGACTACCTCGGGCGCCACGCGGACGACATCCCAGGTCTGAAGCTCTTGGGTCTCGTCGTCGAGCAGGATCCGGCCAGAGCCCGCGACGACGACGTACGCCTCCTCCTGCTCCTTGTGGCTGTGCGCCATCGGGCTGCGCAGGTTCGGGGCGTACCGAAAGAGACTGATCCCGAGATCGCGCGAGTCCAGGTGCTTGCGGCCGAAGCGGCCCTCGAGTCCTTCGACCCGCCCGGCGACGGAGTCCTCGACGTCGAGCAGGTTTACCTTCGCAAAGCTGGACATGCAATCTCCTCGGCTGGGCAGCGGGTGGGTGCGGCGTGTGAACCCTAGCTGTCGAGGCCGGTCTGTTCGTCTGGTGAGGCTCTGCGGATCGGTGCCATGGTGGGCACGCTCGCCATCCGTCCACGTGCATCTTTGCGAGCTTGGCGACGACGACCGGATAATGCTCGGGGCCGTCCGGGGACAGCTCGCCGTAGAACCGCTCGAGAAACTCAGGAGGGGTGTTCGCTCCATCGACGACGCCGGGCGCCCATCTGTCTCGATGAAACACCCCCGCGACGAAGACGAGCTTGCGGAGCAGGTCCGGCCGTTCCAGCGCGACGAGCAGCGCCACGATCGCGCCGTCGCTGCAGCCGACTACAGACGCGTTGCGCAAGCCGAACTCATCGTCACGCACAACGAGCTTCACCCGAACGAGACGATGCAGTCCAGCGAAGGCACCCCGATCCTGGCAGTCATGACCGTGACCGTGGATGGAACTCAGATGCTTGTCAGCTGGATTGACGGCCCCGCCAAGCAGGCGATCGTTGACTTCGTCAAGTCTGCGATAACGCCGGGCCCGGGGTTCGTTGACGTAGCGGACCGGATCGCGACGTTTGACAACGATGGGACGTTGTGGGTCGAGCAGCCGATGCCGCCGCAGTTCGATTTCGTGTTCCGCAAGTGGGCGAAGGAGATCAAGGCGGACCCGTCGCTAGCGAGCCAGCAGCCGTACAAGGCGGTCATCGAGAAGGACCCGGTGTTCTTCGAGGGCGTGGCGACACAGGACCCGGAGATCGTCGCGACGCTCGAGCAGGGGTTCGCCCGCTCTTGGGCGGGTACCACCCCGGAGGAGTTCGACGCGCAGGTCCGCGAGTGGTGCCACACGGTCAAGCAGCCGAAACTCGACCAGCTGTACGTGAAGCTCGTGTACCGGCCGATGCTCGAGCTGTTCGAGTTCCTCACGGCGCACGAGTTCCGGGTGTTCGTGTGCTCCGGCGGCGGCCGCGACTTCATGCGCGTGTTCGCCGAGGAGACGTGGGGGATCCACAAGGAGAACGTGATCGGCAGCGCCGCGTCGTACACGTACGCGGACGGCAGGATCGTTCGCTCAGCGGAGGTTCTGGGCGGTCTCGCGTTGGGCGCCGGCAAGCCCGAGCACATCTTCGCCCAGACCGGACGATTGCCCGTCTTCGCCGGCGGGAACGCCGACGTCGACATCGAGATGCTCGAAGCCGCGAAGTTCGCGGTGCTCGTCAACCACGACGATCCCGAGCGTGAGTTCGCCTACACGGCGGCGGCCGAGAAGTCGCTCGCCAAGGCGAAGCAGCTCGGCTGGACGGTCGTGAGCATGAAGGACGACTGGGCAACCGTCTTCTGAGAGAAGTAGTCGAATGAGCGATCTGACCGCGATCGACATTCTCGTCAACCCCGACGACGCCACGCTCGAGCATGCCCGGAAGTTCAATGCGCGAATGCGCCAGAGCGTGCCCGACGGGTTTGCTCTCGACGCGACCCACCAGCCCCACATCTCAACGCTCCAGCGCTACGTGCACACCGCCGAGCTCGAGAAGGTCTACGACGCCGTCGAGCAGACGATCGCCGACACCGACATCGCCGCGCTGTCCCGTCAGGCCGTCGCGATCCGGCACGCCGACTGGGGCGTCCCCGGCCAGGGACTAACCGGCCTCGTGATCAATCCAAGCCCGGAGGTGCTCGACTTCCAGGCCAGGCTCCTCGCCGCGATCACGCCGTTCCTCGGGTCCGGCGGCACCGATGCGGCGTTCGTGAGAAACGACGGCGAGGAGATCAGCCAGAGCACGATGGACTGGGTCGACGGCTACGTGCCCAACCAGATCGGCGAGAAGCACGTCGCCCACATAACCGTCGGGTTCGCGACGCTCGACGACCTGAAAGGCATCGAGGCCGAGCCATTCGACTCGTTCCCCGTCCATCCCGCCAGCATCGCCGTCTACCACCTCGGCAACAGTGGCACGGCCCGCGTCGAGCTGAAGTCCTGGCAGCTTTGAAGGAGCCGCCTCGACGAGCGCGGGCGGGCGGGCGGGCTGGAAGCGTTGCTCGGCTCGCGCGGGTCAGAGCTCGTGACGGTTGGCCACGCCGCGCTTTGTCATCGCGCGATAGACGTAGGTCTCGACGGTGCGGACCGAGAGCACGAGCTGGTCGGCGATCTCCTGATTGGTCAATCCGCGCGCGGCGAGCGTGGCAATCTGCGCCTCGCGACGCGTGAGCTCGATGGCCACGCCGTCGAGGCCGTCGATCATGGGGAATACGCCGCCCTGGTCAGGGTGGTAGCGGCCGCGGGCGACGTTCGCTGCTCGCCTGGCGGAGTCCATGCGTCCCTGAGCGATGAACTCGCGCGCCGCGTCGACAGCCGCCTCGAGCGCGTACACGTCGGCGCCGATCGTGGCCATCAGCACTCCGGCGTCCAGAAGTGCTTCGCCGTCCCGGTCGACCCGGGCCACCGCGTGTGCCGCGCGCGCAGCGACCAGCCGTGAATCACAGCGTCCGGTCAACTCCACCAGGTCGGCGGCGACGCTGGCCGGCCGCGTGCCGGAACGCAACGCCTCGTAGAGCAGGCGCGATCGCACGCTCGGGTCCTCGGCCTCCTCGGCGTCGTCGCGAAAGCGCTGAGCCCCGGCCGCGGCGCTGAGCACCCGGGCTCCCCAGCCTTCAGCGCGGAGCACGTGTGCACGCTGGGCGGGGAGCAGGTCACGCCCGGCGATCTGGGCCCGGAGGCGGTCCAGGACCGCGAGGGCTCGTGCTCCGTCACCCGTGAAGTACGCGATCCCGGCTTCGAGCGCCCGGATGCACGAGACCGTCGCGAAGGTGTCGTGGTGCTCGAGCTGGGCTGCGGCCTCGGTGAGCCACCGTTGTGCACCCCGGTAGCGTCCCTGCTCCAAGGCCAGCGATCCGAGCGTGAACGCGGCGAGGCCCGCGGCCTCGTGGTCGGCGACACGGACGCCCTCGTCGAGCACCGCGGTCATGTAGGCCTCGAGGTCCTCCCAGTCCTCGCCGCTCTCCAGCCCGACGAAGCGCATCGCGAACAGTCCATAGGAATCCCAGTTGTCGCGCAGCGGAACGGTCGGCCGTACGCGCCTGGCTACAGCGTCGGCCTCCTTGGCCCGGCCGCTGGTCATCAGCGCGTACGCGTACACAGCCTCAAGCGAGCGGCGCCGGTCGGGCTTCATGCCAGGGTCGGCGAGGATCTTCTCGAGGGACTCGACCCTCCCCCCGAAGCCGTCGGTCAAACCGGCCAACCCGACCCGCCAGGACTCGAGATGCCTCGCGCTGGCCGGATCAGACCACCAACCCTGTGCACGGTCTAGGAATGCGCGCGCCTCGACGCTCCGCCGCAGGCCCCAGAAAAGCACGTGCACCCGCTGAGCGAGGTACTTTCGCGCCGCCGGATGGCCCGGGACTGTGTCCTCGGCGGCGGCCAGGACCGCTTCGGCATCCTCAAACCGGTTGCGAACCGTGTGTGCGCGCGCCAGCAGCAGCGCGGCGTCGAGCCCCGCTCCCGCGTCGATGGCCCGCGTGGCGAGCTCAGCGCCGAGGTCCGGGTCGCCGGCCAGATTCGCCGCGGCCGCCGCGTCGACGAGCAGCACCGACGGTACCTCCGCGCCCGCGTCGATCAGCCAGCGAGCCGCGCGCAGCGCGTCGTCGGGCGACACCGGCTGGCGGCGTTGAATCGTCTCGGCGAGCCGCAGGCGAAGCTCTCGCCCACGGAGTACCGGCAGCGCCTCCCGGAGGACTTCACCGTAGAGCGGGTGAGCGAGCCGCACCTCCGCCTCGCCGGCGGCCTGCGAGATCGCGACCATGCCGCGTTCCTCGGCTGCCGCAAGGCCCTCGTATGACGTCAACGCGATCACCTCGTCGAGTGACAATGGCTCACCCAGCGCGAGCAGCTCGAGCGCTCGTCGTTCGGCATCGCCGACCGATCCCATCCGCCGCCGGATCAGGTCTGTCAGGGACGGCGGAACCGAGGGTCGACCGCGCAGGCGCCAGAGTCCGTGGTCGAGCGCCAGCGTGCCCTGGTCGAGGGCGCCGAGCACCAGCTCGCGGGCGTACAGTGGATTGCCGGCGCTCATCTCGACGACTCGCTGCGCGGTCGCGTGCTCGACTGGGCCGTCGAGGCCGGCCTCGACGAGTTGCAAGATCGCGTCATCGGTGAATTGTGCGAGGTCGATCCGGCGCGCTCCGGCGTCCTTCCAGAGCGATTCGACGGCGTCGGGCACCGGCTCTCCGGAGCGGACCGTCACCAACACGAACACGCCGGAGCCCGACGCCAGATGCAGGACCAGCGTCGCCGATGTCGCGTCGAGTAGGTGCGCGTCGTCGACGGCCAGCATCATCTCGTGGTCGCCGGCCTGCACGCGCAGCGCGGCCGTGCTGCGCTGGATCAGCTCCAGGGTGTCGTCGGAGCGGACCTCGCCCGGGATCAACCCGGCCAGGGCACCAAGCGGTATCACCGCTGAGCAGACCGTCGCCTGAGCCCACAGCGTCACCGCACCCTCGGCCTGCGCGGCCAGGCAGGCCTCGCGCGCGACGCGCGATTTGCCGACGCCGGCCGGGGCGATGATCACCGCTCCGGGACAGGCCGTATCGGCGCGGGCTGCGGCGACCTGCGCGATCTCCGAGGCTCGGCCCACCAACGACCAGGGGCTCTGAACCGCCGGCACTGTCACTGACGGCTGCTCTGCCACCGTCGACCGATTGTATGCCCGCGCGCGGGCTAGGCTCTTGATCTGTCGATGGTTTCGAGGGCGTTCCCAGTCGTATACGCGTTGGACGTCGAGCGAGCGGCTCGGTTCTGGGAGATGCTGGGTTTCCGCCGCCACTTTCAGCTTCCTGCTGAGGGCGAGCCGCGGTACGTTGGCCTGCGGAGCGATGCCTCTGAAGCGGAGGTCGCAGTAACCAGCGTTGAGTGGGCAATCGATCGTTACGGGCTCTCGATGGGTGACGGCGCGCGCTTCGAGATGTACATCTACGTTGCCGACCTGGATGAGATGGTGAGGCGGCTTGCCGACGCCGATGTGCCGATCCTGCGTGATCCCGAGGACATGCCGTGGGGGGAGCGGATCGCGACGGTGGCGGATCCGGAAGGCAACCCGATCGCACTCTGTCAGCAGGCCTGACATGCCTTCGTCGGCCGCGCCGGTCAGGGTTGAATGCTCCACGCGATCGGATAGTTCACGATCGGGATGAAGGTCGCACCGACCGCGTTTGCGTCGCTGCGTGCGTCGACAATCATCTCCTTCAGCCGGTCCATCTGCTGGGCGTGATCGTTGGTCTGCCAAAGGCTTACGTGGACGGCTGATCCTTGGACCGAGGCCCCCACGTAATAGGAGATGAGGCCGTCCAATCTGCCGATCGCGGGAATGAGGTACCTGCCGGTATCCCGCGTCATCTGCTCGACGTCCTGAAACCGGGCTGGGTCGAAGTTTGCACGCGAGACGCGAATGACTGCCGTTGACGGAGGCGACGCTGCGGTCATCTGAGCTCTCCTTCGGGTTGGGATCGGAGCAATTACTTTACGATAGGTTACCGTAATGAAAATGCCGTACCAAAGCTCGCATGCCTGAACGCGCCCAGGCCGTAAGTCGACCGCGACGAGCTCCGAAGCGATCGGACGCACCGGCGGCTCGGCGCCAGCGCGGTCGGCCTCGTGACGCGCGACTCGACGCGGCGATCCTGGCCGCCGCCGAGCACGAACTGGAGGGAAAGGGATACGCCGGAATGTCGATGGAATCCGTCGCGGCCACCGCCGGCACCACGGTCCCGACTCTACGCCGCCGCTATCCCAACAAGATGGATCTCGTGGCGGCGGTCGTCGATTCGTTGCGTATCGAGCCCCTCCCCCGCCGAGCGAGAGGACCACGTGCGGATGCGTTGGCCATCCTCGCAAACTTCCAGCGAAACCTGGAGCGCCCACTGGCAATGGCCACGCTCGGCTCGATCCTGTCCGAGGAGCATCGAAACCCCCGCCTACTCGAACGATTCAGGACCCGGCTCCTGCAGCCGCGTCGCGTGATGCTCCGCCAGGCGCTCGTCGACGGCGTGAGTGCCGGTCAGCTTCCTCTCAATCTGGACGTGGATGCGGCGACCAACATGCTGATCGGCTCGTTCTACGCCCGCTACCTCAGCGGCGAGCCAATCCCCAAGGACTGGGCCAGGCGAGTACTTCTGTGCATCTGGCCAGCACAACAACGCAAGAGCTGACCCGGCGGCACGATCGCTTCTAACGTTCGCCCTTGGTGCGTGCACCTGCTTTGCTTGCACAGCTGCATCTAACGGGGGCGGTGCTGGACGGAACCTGTGACCGCGATCAAGGGAGTGAGATATGGACATCATCGAGCGGCATTTCGCCGCGGAGAACGCGCATGATGTGCTTGCGACGCTCGACACCTACACCGACGACGTGATCTGGGACGACGTTGGCAATCCGGCGTGTCCCGTTCAAGGCAAGGCGGCCACTTCCGGCATGTACGAAGGGATCATGGCGGCGATTCCCGATTTGCATATCGAGTCCGTGTCGCGTTTCGGCGACGCGGGGCACGTCGGTGACGAAGCCCTTGCCACCGGTCACGTGGAGGGATCCTTTCTCGGCGTCGAGGGTGGTGGCGCGCCGGTCAGCTTTCGCATGCTGCATGTGTTTGAGCTGCGTGACGGCCTGATCGCGCGCGAGCAGGCGTGGTTTGACACCGCGGGAGTGCTGCGCCAAATCGAGGGGCACCGCCGCGCACACTCGCTGTAGCCACCCAACCTGCGCCCAGGTCGGCCACTCTCACGACCTATGGCTCGCGGAGCGCGGTCGCGCGAGTACTACGAGGGCGATCGTCCGCCGCGTCCTTGGCCGCGCGGAAGATCCGCTGCAGCAACACGATCGCGTTCATGCGTGTGCCGGCGGACTGATCGAGCAAACCGACTCAGCGCTCGCTCATTCGAGTCGTGATCGCCTCGAGCTGGAGCTCGCCGAACGCCGGTCGTAGCTGGATTTGTCGCCCGCTGGCAGCACCGACAAGGGTTCGCGCCTCGGCCCGAGCCGGGATTGCAGTCGAACCGATATACGACCGTGCGCCAACCCGGGACGGTTCCGCGGAACACCTACGGTGAAACAACCTTGGGGCCACCGGTCGGTGGGATGGCGGAGGCCCGCCGGGGGACTCGAGCGAAGCCCGCCGGGGTGAATGAATGAAGCCCGCCGGGGGACTCGAACCCCCAACCCCTTCATTACAAGTTGCCCATTTGCAGGGCAATTGCCGTAGATACGGGCGATTTCTTGCTAGTTAGGAGAGGTTAGAGCGGGTCAGAATTGCTGAGTTCGGGACATATTTCGGGACACGGTTTTTGGCCGACAGTACCGGTGTAGGGTGGGATCGCTGCCGCTAGCTCCTTTGCAACACGGTCTGGGGTTGTGAGAGGTCGAGAATCCGCGAGTCCTCGGCCTGCTCGCCCGCGTCGACCTTATGTCGGATGACAAGCTGCGAGAGCTCGTTCGAGACGAACATCCGGACGGGATCGAGGCCGCCGAAGGAATGATCGCCCGGCGTGGAAACGCTGTGCTCCGTACCGGGTAGTTGCGCGGCGCTTCGCCGGTCTCGACGCGTTCGGGCCGACTCTGGCCGGCCGAGCCTCTCTTCGACGACCCGTCGTCACTGGCGCATTGTCGGCTGTGCTGGTCGCCCACGTGATACAGCGATCGACGAGCAATCGGCCGCAGGTGATCGACGTCGACTCCGAGGAGGACTCCGGCCTCCCCGATATCAGTCGGGCGTGGACCAGATCCCTCCGTCCTCGGCGAACCAGATGCGACTTCCAGTCAGGGTGTTGGCCAGCATCCAGGCGACTCGCGCCCTCGGCGTCTCGATCACCACCGGTGCCGCCTCCGCCTCGGACACGGTGGCTGCGATCTCAATCACACGAGCGACCGGTTCCTCGAGGCGTCTGAGCAGCACGGGGGGAAGGAAACGTGCGAGTGACCGGATGCGGCTGAGTCGGCGGGTCCTCGATCGAGGCCAGCTCGCCGCGCAACAGGTGATCCATGAGCAGTTCGCTCGTTCCGTCCTCGAAGTCCAGCACGAACTCGCCCAGCGTGCCGTTCACGCTCGCGCGCCCCGAGCTGCTCGGTCGCACTGACCGTCAAGTCCGTCACCCGCGGCATACGAGACACGAGTTCGATCCGCACCGACCGCCCGCGGTTTGCCAGATCCTGCTCGGTCGGGACGCGCAGCTCGAGGATCACGATCCCGTAGGTGTCGGCCACGCGCTGGGCGCCGCTCTGGTAGCCGGCGGTTGTCACCATCAGTGAGATGGCGAAAACAACCGCCTTCTGAGTCCTTTGACCGCCTGACCATCGCCGATTCAGGGCGGACCAGGTCGAGGACGATCGGAGGCCTTCGCCGCCCCTCCTCGACTGGGCACTGATCGCCGGACCGGAGGTACGCGATCGCCGGCGAGACCGAGCAGGGGATGCCCCCGCGTCGCGTTGTGCTCGGCAACCAGATCACCCCCCCCACCCGGGGAACATCCAGTCGTTGACTCGATGACGGCGGCGCCGACGCTCGCGCTCCTCGCGCTCCTCGCGCTCCTCGCGCTCCTCGCGCTCGTGTTCGTCCTCGTCCTCGTCCTCGTGTTCGTGTACGGCCTCGTGTTCGTGCTCGGCTTCGTGTTCGTGCTCGGCTTCGTGTTCGTGCTCGGCTTCGTGTTCGCGGTCGTCCTCGTCCCAGCGCGCTCGTGGTCGGATTCGTCGTCGTCCTTGTCACCGTTGTCATCACCGCGTCGTCATCATCTCCACCGTCCCCATCCTCATCGCCGTGACGGTGCTATCGATCGTGGCAACTGATCGTGGCCGCCCCAGCGTGCTGGTGCTGCTGGTGCTGCTGGTGCTGCTGGTGCCGGCGGTGCTGCTGGTGTTAGCCATCTCGGCGCCGTCGCTGTGCTGGTCGTGATCACTGGTGGCTTCGCAACGCTGGCGGTGGCGATCGTCACCGTCGCTGTCGCTATAGCCCTGGTGGCGATCGTCGCTGTCGCTATAGCCCTGGTGGCGATCGTCACCGGCGCACCTCTCGTGGCGATAGTCGCTCCCGCCGTGATGGTGGTGGTCGCCGCTCTGCTGCTGGTAGTGGTCGCCGTAGCCGTCGCCGTCGCCGCGATCGGGGAAGCGGCTGGTGTGCCACCGATGAGCAGTGTCCAATGCGTGCACGCCACGGCCGTACACACCCGGCAGCCCGCCGATCCTTGCGCCGTCGGCGGATCAGCCTTGGGGCCTCGACCGAAGAAATGGCGTCCGCTGCGGTGCACCGCTCGTCCGCTGCGGTGCACCGCTCGAGCGTCAACCCGATCAGTTGCCATCGGGACGTCCGTCCGTTTGCCGAGCGACGCGCCCCGGTGATCGCCCGAGGAGCTTTGCGCCACCGCCGCGGTGGGGAGGTGATGCTGTCGCAAGATCCGCTTCGGAAGCTCAGCCTGAACGCCGGTGCGATGACATCATGATTATCGACCTCTCCGCTAGATAATCATTAAGGAACTACACCGTTGGTGGTGAACTATCACGGATATCTACTTCTGAGGTCGATAATCATGATAGGATCACACCATGGACACAGAGGACAAAGCCGTGCGCGCGGCCGGCCCGATCGCTGCCCGCGTGCTGGAAAAGCTCGCCGACTCGCGCCGCCGCTCGATCAGCGTCGGGGAGGACCGCGCCTGGCTGTCGCAGTGGACTAGGCATCCCAACGCCCTGCTGGAGAGCATGGCCGACAACCAGTTGCTTTATCGCGTCGGCCGTGGCCGCTACGTCGTCGCCCCCCGGGGCACGTTCTCGGCAACCCAAGCCGCTCCCGCCGAGCTCATCGCCGGGCTGATCCTCGGCGCCCGCGGCGACTACTTCATCAGCTACCTGACCGCGCTGATCGACTACCGCCTCACCGACCTGCACTCCACCACGATCTACGCTGCCATCCGTCAGGAGAGCACATTTGGCGAGACCACCTTTGCGCTTCCGGAGGGGACCCTCCAGCTCGTGCGTCTCAGCCCACCCACCTGGCCGGCCGATCCCGACCGAGAGCTCGCACGGGTGCGCGCGCTCCCCGACACCAAGGAATTCATCTGGCGCGCCACGATTGAGCGCGCGCTCGTCGACAGCCTCTCGCGGCCTGATCTCGCCGCAGGAATCGAGACGGTCGTCGGCTGCTGGGCACGGGCTCGGCAATCTGACACCGATTGGGATCTGGTGTGTGCGATCTGCACCCGACGCGGGCCGAGCATGGAGCGCCGCTGTGCCCTCCTGCTGCGCCTGCTCGGTCTCGGCGCGGTGGCCAAGCGCAACTTCCCCAATCTCAGCGGCCGCGGCGCCAAAACGCCACTTGATCGCAGCAACGGCTTCCAACTGAGCCCCGAGCAGATCACGCGAGACCGCGACACCGGGGTCCTGCTTAACGTGCCCGAGGACCACCTGCGCGGGTGGATCGCGGGGGCGACGCCGTGATCGACTACCCAAACGACCGCGACATCGCCGTGGCCGCCGAAAAGCACGGGATCCCGGCGCCGGTGCTGGTCCGCGACCTCGTCCGCGTCGTCGAGGTCCTCAACCTCAAAAACAAGGACTTCTTCTCCAAGCGCAGCGTCCTCGCCGGGTCGATGGCGCTGCGCTGCTTCGACAGCCCCCGATTCACCGTCTACGACGCGGACTTCTCGACCTCGTCGGAGACGGTCAATCCGCCCACGACGATGAAGCCAAAGCTCGCCTACAGCGACGACGAGCTCGAGATCGCACCCGCTGACCTCCTCCCCCACGACCAAGGGGGCACCGCATGGCAGTCCGCGCCCGTCCGGTTCACGCCCGGGTTCGCCTCGCTGATCCCCGACGAAAACGACCGCAGCTTCAAGGCCGACGTGTCGTTCCGCGGAATGCTCGTCGACGGCCTCGAGGTCCCGTTCAAGCTCCCCTACGACCTCGCCATCTGGGAAGAAGATCCGGCCGTGTGGATCATGGATCCCCACGAGACCCTCGCCGAGAAGATCCTCGGCTGGTGCGTCCACCGCCTTGTCAAGCACTACGCCGACCTCGCCTACATCGCGATCGTCTCCCGCCCGGGCGACGCTCAACTGATCAGGCTCGACTACGCCCGCGCGCGCGAAGTGCTCGACGGCAAGCTCGCGGCGATGAAGCAGCTCCAGCCCGACACTTACGCCGCTTTCCCCAATGTCGACGCGCTGATCACCGACCTGTCCCTCAAGCCGCAGCTCGACTCGGCCCAGTGGGCCCAGATCATGTACCTGCGCGACAAGCGCGACCAGTTCAAGCGTGCCCACCTCATTGTGGCCGTGACGCACATCCTCGTACCCGCCCTCCGCGGCAGTTGAGCACCGTCCCCCATCGCTGGCACAGCCGTCAGGCGAGCGGATGCGATCGCGCCAAGGCACGACCGCCTTCCGCTTGGTTCCGCCGTCGAGCTGGCAACTGCTTTAGGCAACAAGTGGGACGCCAACATGCCAACCTGTGGACGACCGCTTCGCCACGGATGGACTCGCCAGCTCGGCGGCGGGTCCTTCGATCCCAATCGCGAGAAGGCGGTCGCCGACGCCATCAGGGGGCTGCGTGGGCCGAGCGTTTCCGGCGCCGACAACCCCTCGGCAGGGACCGCGCACGCTCAGGCGGTTCAGTAGACGAATGCCGACAGGGCGGCCGCCACATCGATGGCGCGGAAGGGCCCGAAGCGCAGCGTCCATCCGCCACCGAGCTCCTGGCGGAAGGTATGTGGAACGCCACGGCGCTGGAGCTCCTGTTGATGATGCTCGGCGCGCTGATAACCCGATGCGCCCTGGAAGGTGGCGTCGAGCCCGTAGCGCCCGTCGTCGACGGGCCAGATCGTGAGCTTGTCGGGGACGGGGCCTGCTTTCACGGGAAGGCGGTCGGGGCTGGTCATGGAGTTCTGATCGGAGCCGGGCGGAATGCTCTTGAGCCGCACGGCGGCGGGCCAGCCGACTGTCGGCGGCGCGACCGGAAGGTGGCCGTCTGGCTCGACGGATCCGCTGACGGGTCGATGCCCACCGGTGAGTAGCACGTCCGGTCGTCGATCTGTCAAGCAGCGCCTCGATCGCCTGGGCAATCGCGAGTCGCCTCGACGTGCCACCGCGCCGGCGCTGCTTGGACAGCCGCGCCCGTCCGCGCTGTTTGGCACCTGTGTTGGGGCGCTGGCGCGCCCCAACGTCATCCAGCTTCCCCGACGTACAGCTACCAATTAGCAGCGACACACTCCGCGCATTGCCTGCTGACCCCAAGATGCCGCAAGATGTCCCGGCCGAATCGACCCGCGCAGCGCCAGTGCGCACAGCTCCGCTGCACGCTGCAACCGCCGCGGTGCAAGGCATGAGGCGCAGCACCGCCGGCAGCACGCGGCGCGATCAGCCAGGCTCTACCAGCGACGGATCGGGAACGACATCTACGAAGTCGTCCCGAGATGTCCGGAGATGTCCCGAGATGTCCCGACGTCAACGCCTCCACTCGGAACGCTTCGGCGACGAGCTCGGCGTCCTCGCTGCGCGGTGCGTAGTGGAGGTACTGCATCGTGGTCTGGATGCTCGAGTGCCCCATCCATTCCTGGACGCGGCGAATGTCGGCCTTGCCGATCATGCGCGTCCCGAACGTGTGGCGCAGATCGTGGAAGCGGAGCTGGCGGAGGCCGGCGCGCTCCAGGGCCGCGCCGTAGCGCCGGCGGAGGGCCGAGCCGTCGAGGTAGCTGCCGCCCACGCCGACGAACACCAGGTCGTCGTCGCCGACCCAGTCCTTACGGTCGCCGAGCCGTGCGAGCGCGGAGGCCACGTCGGGCGTCATCGGCACAGCCCGCACCTTGCCGGACTTCGACGGAGTCAAGACTCCCTCCGAGTAGTTGCCCCGAACGCGAATCGTCGAGCCGGCGAAGTCGACGTCGCGCCAGTGGAGCGCGATCAGCTCGCCACGGCGCAGGCCGGTGAACGCGGCGGTCAGGTAGATCGCCGCGTCCTGCTCGTTCGCCGCGGCGCGGACGAGCGCGTAGACCTCCTCGGGCGAGAACACGTCGATGTTGCCGCTCCGAGTCAACGGGGGCTTCTCCACGTCGGCGACCGGATTTGACGGCAGTCCCCACATCTTCTTCGCGCGCGCGAAGACGCCGTGCATCAACACGATCGCCTTCGTTCGAGTGCTGGCGGACTGATCGAGCGAACCGACCCAGCGCTCGATCATCGGCGTCGTGATCTCCTCGAGTTGGAGCTCGCCGAACGCCGGCAGCAGCATCGAGCGGACCATCACCCTGTAGCCGGCGACGGTCGAGGGCTTCCGGCCGCGGTCGTGCTCGATGTACCGCAGCCACTCCGCCGCAGCATCCGCGAATGTGGCGCCCGTGCGGACGAGCCCCGGCAGCGTCCCGCGCCGGGCCTCCTCCAGCACCGAACGCAGCCAGTCCTCGGCCAGCCGCTTCGTCACATAGCCGGTGGCCGGTCGGCCTCGGCCCGTCCACTCCGGGCCGATCTTGCGCTGGACCTGCCGTCCGTTGGCAGCCGGTACTTCGCGTACCAGACCGGGCCGCGAGCCCGCTCGACTCGGAACACATGACCAGACACCACAGCAGGCATACGGAAATCGTACGCCGATGCTGGGACATATTGGGGACACGAAAGCCCGAATCGCCAAGCCCGCCGGGGGACTCGAACCCCCAACCCCTTCATTACAAGTGAAGTGCTCTACCAGTTGAGCTAGGCGGGCACGTGAGCTCAGTCTTGCACGGACGTGACGGCGCGCTCGAGCGAGCCGTGGCCGTTGCTGGCGTAGTTGGGCGCCGGCGGGGCGGGGGCGGGTTCGGGCGGCGGGTTCATGCGGCGCTCGAGCTCGCCGAGGACGATGCCGAACAGGAGGTGGCGCCAGGTGGCTTGGACGAAGGCGCGGCGGTTGCCGCTGAGGGCGGGCAGGTCGCTGCGGGCGGGGTGGAAGCGATCGGTGAGGGCGACGAGCGGCCAGCCGGCGAGGTGCTCGGCGACGGCGAGGGCGGGGCCGCGGAGGGCCGGCGCGAATGGGAGGGTCGGGGCGACGTTGGCGTAGACGGCGCCGAACATGGCGCCGTTCTGGATGTGGAGGACGAGGCCGAAGCGGTACCAGCCGGGGCCGTTGCGGACGGCTCGGCCGAGGAGCTCGACGTCGTCGTAGCGGCTGGAGAGCAGGAGCTTGTCGAGGGGCTGCTCGAGCGCCCAGACGCTGGCGGCGAGGGCGCCGGCGAGCGCGCCTCGGAGCGTTCGGATGGGGACGCTGCCGGTGCTCACGGGAGGCAGAACTGTAACGGGCGTGGCCGGTGCGGGTACCGCAATGTGCGATGGATCAAGAGCAGCTGCACCGGCGCGCGCGGGAGCGCGGCGTCAACCGATGGGTGCTGTTCGTGGTCAGGATGGTCCTGACGCCGTTCTTCTTGATCTACCTGCGGATGCAGCGGATTGGGCGGGAGCACATACCCGCGGAGGGCCCGGTGATTCTGGCGTCGAACCATCGGAGCTTCTTCGATCCGTTCGTGATCGGAACGATGACGCGGCGCCCGGTGTACTACGTCGCCAAGCAGGAGCTGTTCATGTACAACCGGCTGCTGAGCTGGGTGCTGAACGCGCTCGGGGCGTTCCCGGTGGCGCGGGGTTCCGGCGACCAGGACACGATCGAGACGGCGAAGATCATCCTCGGCCGGGGCGAGATCGTGCTGATGTTCCCCGAAGGCACGCGCACGCGCCCGGGCCCGCTCGGCAAGCCGCGGCGGGGCGTCGGGCGGCTCGCGCTCGAGACCGGCGCGCCGGTGGTGCCGATCGCGATCATCGGCACCGAGGACATTCGCAGGCGATGGCGGTTCCGGCCGCGCAAGGTCAGGCTCCGCGCGGGCCCGCCGCTGCACTTCCCCAAGGTGGACAACGCGTCGCCGGCGCTCGCCGGCGCCGTCACCGACCGCATCTGGCCGATGGTCATGCTCCAGTGGGAGTGGCTCGGCGGGCTGCCCCCGATTCGCCGCGCCGCGATCATCGGCGCCGGCGCGTGGGGCACGAGCCTCGCGGTGCTGCTGGCGCGTGCCGGTCTCGAGGTCGAGCTCGGCACCCGCACCCGCGAGCAGGCGGCGGCCATAGAAGCCACCCGAAGGAACGACGGCTACCTGCCGGGCGTAACGCTGCCGGAGCCGGTGCAGGTCCGGCGCGCGGCCGAGCTCAACCTCACCGACGCCGATCTCATCTGTCTGACCGTTCCCGCGCGGGCGCTGCCGAGCGTTCTCGCCGCCCACGGTGAGCGCATCCCGCAGAGCGCCGGCGTACTCGTGCTGTCGAAGGGCCTCGTGCCGCCGCTCGGCACGCTCCCGTCGGCGTTCGTCGCCGAACGGTGTGCGGCCCGCGCGATCGCGGTGCTCGGAGGCCCGGTCGACGCCGCGGAGGTGCTTGAGCACGGTGCGTCCGTGGTGCTCGCCACGCTCGACCGCGGGTTTGCACGAAATCTTGCCGATGTGCTCGGCGCCGCCGGCCTCGACGTCTCGAAGAGCAGCGACGTGACCGGCGTCGAGCTCGCCGCGACCGCGAAGAACGTCGCGGTGCTGGCCGCGGCGGTCGCGTTGGTCGCCGGCCCGAACATCGCCGGCGCCGCCGCTGGCAAGGTGTTCGCGGAGGTAGACGCGCTCGCGCGGGCGCGCGGCGGTCGGCCCGAGACGTTCGCGGGTCTCGCCGGCGCCGGTGACCTGGTCGCGACGGTGGTCTCGTCGAGCTCTCGGAACCGCCGGGCGGGCGAGCTGCTCGCTCAGGGCCTGCCGGCGTCGGAGATCGGCAATGCGCTCGGCCACGCCGTCGAGGCGGTCGACTCGGCGCCGCTGCTGGCGAGTGTGGCGCGGGACGCCCACCTCGAGGCGCCGGCGCTCGAGAGCCTGGCGGCGCTCGTCGAAGGCCGGATCGAGCCCGAGCAGTGGACCGCGACGATGACCGCCGACCAGGTCGCCCCGGCCCGCCACTATCCGCGGCGAGTGACGAAGGCTAGGCTCTGATGTTGTGGACGGCGAGTTACCAACGACCAAGGCGGACGTCGACGCGCGGTTCACGGAGCTGTACCGCACGCATCTGCGCGACGTGTACTCGTACAGCTACTACCGGGTGGGCAACCACCACGACGCCGAGGACCTCACCGAGCAGACGTTCCTGCAGGCCTACCGCCACTTCGAGCGCGCGCTGCGGGAAGCGAACGGACGGCCGCTGCGGCCGTGGCTCATCCGGATCGCGCACAACCTGGCGGCCAACTTCTACCGCGATCGTTCGCGAAAGCCCGAATCGGGTATCGAGGACGCCGGGATGATCTCCGCGCCGCACACGACCGAGTCGCTGGTCGAAGGCCGCGAGCAGCTGAAAGCGATCCTCGAGGGGGTCCAGCAGCTCCCCGACGACCGGCGCGAAGCGCTGATCATGAGATTCGCGCTCGGGATGGACAACCGCGAGATCGCGCGAGCGCTCGGGCGCACTGACGGGGCCACCAAGGTGCTGCTTCACCGGGCGATCCGACAGCTCGAGGGGATGGTTTCAGAGCCCGCAACCGATTCGGGAGGGTCGCGAGAATGAGCTCAGGTGCCGCCGACTTCGAAGCCCTGCTGCGCGAGGCGCTGTCGCCGGTCGAGCCGCCGGCGGATCTCGCTCAGAGACTCGAGCTGACGCTGGTCAACCTCACCGAGTTGGCGCAGGAGGAGCTCGACTCCTGGGAGCTCGGGGCGATGCGCGATCCCCGCAACTGGGTCCGGCCCGCGGCCGCCGCGGTGGTCGGCGTCACCGCCGGGACGGCGCTGGTCGCTCTGCGGGTGCGTGCGCGCCACCGAGTCCGCAAGCAGCGCTCGAACAACGCGCTCGAGCTCGCCCAGCGGACCCTCCACGACGTGGGCGAAGAGGCCCGCCGGATCATCCCGCACCGTCACTGAACGAGCCCGCCGGGGGCAGTCCTCACGTGGCCGTAACAGGCCGCTGATAGCGTGGATTCACAATGGCCGTCTGCTACCGCCACCCATCTCGAGAGACCGGAGTCTCGTGCTCGTCGTGCGGACGGCCGATCTGTCCGGACTGCATGACCCCGACGCCCGTCGGGATGCGCTGCCCGGAATGCTCGCGCGATCGCACGAAGGTCAGGCGGATGCCGACGGTGCCGTCGGCGCCGGTGGCGACCCAGGCGCTGATCGCGATCAACGTGATCGTGTTCCTGATCGAGACGGCGGGCGGCGCCCCGCTCGGCGGTGGCGGCGGCGGCTCGGTGTGGTTCCACGGTTCTTTGTTCGGCCCGGCGATCACGGGCAGCAACCCGTTCCCGCTCTACACGGGCACGCACGAGTACTGGCGGCTGCTCACCGCCGGGTTTCTCCACGACGGGCTCCTCCACATCTTCATCAACATGATCTCGTTGTGGTTTGTCGGCTCGGTGCTCGAGCCGGCGATCGGGCGCGTGAACTTCCTCGCGGTGTACTTCGTCTCGCTGCTCGCGGGCTCGTTCGGGGCACTGTGGTTCCAGCCGCAGATCCCCACCGTCGGCGCGTCGGGGGCGATCTTCGGGATCTTCGGCGCGCTGATCGTGGTCGCCCGAGTCCGAGGCATTCCGATCTGGCAGAGCGGACTCGGGTTCGTGCTCGTGTTCAACCTGTTGTTCTCGCTCAGCGTGCGCGGAATCTCGGTCGGAGACCATCTCGGCGGGCTCGTGGGGGGAATCATCACCGGGTGGCTGATCGTCGAGGTCGCCGAACGACGCCGAATGGCGTGGGCGGCACTCGCAGGGTGCGCGGTGATCGCGGTCGCGAGCGTCATCGGCTCACTGGTCGTGGCCGGCGGTCACGGGCTGACGCCGAACGGGATCGGCTTCAGCCTCTAGGCGCTACAGCTCGACGGTAAAGACCTCGGCCGGCGTCTCGGGCACCAGCTCGGGATGGATCACGTGCGCGAGCAACTCGAGGCCGTCGATGATGCGCGGTCCAGGCCGCGAGAAGTAGGCGGCGGCGTCGACGGCCACGATCTCACCGGCGCCGACCGCCGCGAGCTCATCGCGGTGCATCTCGGCCTCGCGGTGGGCGATCTCGGCGTCGAAGCCGCAGGGCATCACGATCACGATGTCGGGCTGGGAGGCCGCGACCTCTTGCCAGGTGCGCTCCTCGGACTTCTCGCCGGCGAAGCCGAGCACGTCCTCGCCGCCGGCGTAATCGATCAGCTGCGGCGTCCAGTGACCGGCGGCGAACGGAGGGTCGAGCCACTCGAGCGCAGCGACTCGCGGACGGCGAGCGCCGCGGACAGCGAGGCGCACGCGGTCAATCCTCGCCGAGGCGTCACGGATGAGGTCGACGGCGGCGTCCTTGCGGTCGGTCGCCTGGGCGAGCGTGCGGACGTCGCCCAATACCTCACCGATCGTGTGGGGGTCGAGCGAGATCACGCGCGGGTGCGGATCGATCTCCTCGGCGACGGCGCAGACGTCGTCGTAGGAGACCGCGCACACCGAGCACAGCTCCTGGGTGACGATGAGGTCGGGTCGCAGGTCGTGCAGCAGGTCGGCGTCGAGCTCGTAGATCGACTCGCCGGCGAGCGTGCGCTCCTTGACCGCGGCGTCAATCTCCCCCGTGGTCAGGCCGGCGGGGAGCCCGTCGCGCGTGATCTTGGGCAGCTCGCGGACGGCCGGCGGGTAGTCGCACTCGTGGGTGACGGCGATCACGTCTGCGCCGAGCCCGAGCGCGAACAGCGTCTCGGTGGCGGACGGGACCAGGCTGACGATGCGCATCGACCACAGGATAGATCGGGCGCGGTTCACAACCTGATAACGAAGCCGCCTACAACTCGGTCACGCGTGCGCCTGACGCTCGCCATAGGTTCTCGCCGTCCACAAGGGCGACAAGCAAAGGAGCCGTGGGGTGAACGCCAGGCTAGGTTCTGTCCGGAGAGTCGCGCGTGTGTCGACGGCCGCGCTGCTGCTCGCCGGTGTAGGTGCGGTGATGGCGCTGTCGGCCGGTTCGGCGGCGGCGGCCACGGGCTGTCAGCTCGGGCCGGGTGGGTCGATCAAGCACGTGATCGTCGTGCAGTTCGACAACGTCCACCTCGTGCGCGACAACTCCAACGTCCCGTCGGACATCGAGCAGATTCCGGCGCTCTACTTCCAGAGCTCCTGCGACACGGGCGCGAGCACTGACCCCGGGTGTCCCATCCAGAACAATGGGTTCGCCTGGAATCACGGCGACATCCAGCCCGAGATCGCGACCACCTGGCAGGGCTGGGTCGGGCCGGGGATCAAGAACCTCGGTGAGACCTCGAGCATCTGGACTGACCACACTGACGCGCGCCCGACGCTGATGACGGTGCTCGGCCTGCACGACGACTACAGCTGGGACGGCGCCGCGATCGCCCAGATCATCGGCCAAGTTCGCAACGGCTGGGACTGGTGGGGTCGCGGGCAGAGCGCTCTGCCCTGGACGATCAGGGTCAACGAGCGCGGCTACGAGGAACTCACCGCGGCGTATCAGCAGCTCGACGCGCCGTTCGGTGAGTTCGGGCTGAACACGCTCGATGCGGACACGAGCGCGCTCGCGAGCAACACGGCCCAGGACGCCACCTACACGAAGACGACCTCTCAGCTACAGGCGTGCGAGAGTAAGCGGACCTCCCTGGCGGGCCAGATCCAGTCGGTGCTCCAGGCCGCCGAGAGCGGCCAGGCGCCGGTCTCGAACTGGCAGGCGTTCTACCTGGTCGGGGAGGCCGACCGCCTGATCAGCGATTCGAAGACCCTGGCGGGGGCATCGACGCCGCCGAGCGCACCCGTCTGCGGCTAGAGCAACGGGATTTGCCACTCCCCTTCGCCGGCGCCGGTCGCGCCGGCGAAGGGCGGCGGCGACTTAATGCCGGCGAGGGCGGCGGCGCTATCGGGGAGGGTGGTGCGGCTGCTACCGTTTCTCCGTCGCTGCATGAACGACGACGATCCATCCCGAAGTAGCAGCTCACAGACGAAGGGCTGCCCAGTGCGGACGGAGCATCGCCCCAGACGGGCCGCTGGTGGGGTCGCCCGGTCGCGGGTGTGGCGGGTGCCCACGCACCGGTGAAGGCCTTGTTCATCATCCTGGCGGGGCTTCTGGTCCTGGTCAACGCGTTCTTCGTGATCGCGGAGTACGCGCTCGTCCGATCGCGCAAGGAGAGGCTCGAGGCGCTCGCCGACGAGGGGGCGCGGGGAGCCCGGCTGGCGCTCCGGCAGGTAGACAACATCGGCGACTACATCGCCGCCTGCCAGGTCGGGATCACGATGGCGTCGATCGGCATCGGTGCGCTCGGCGAGCCGGCGATCGCGCACGTGTTCGAGCCGCTGCTCGGCAGCCCGATCGGTCACACCGCCGCGATCGCGGTCTCGGTCGTGATCTCGTACCTCCTGATCACGGTCGCGTTGAGCGTCGTCGGGGAGATCGTCCCGAAGCTCTACACGATCCAGCACGCCGAGGGTCTGGCGAGGCGGATCGCGCGGCCGATCCAGTTCTTCCGGGTCCTGTTCCACCCGTTCATCATCGTGCTGAACTGGGCGTCGGACTCGATTCTGCGGATGCTCGGCACCGATCCCGACGCCGTGGCCGAAGGCGGGACGCCGGAGGATCTCAAGCGGCTGATCGCGCAGTCGACCACGGGCGGCCAGCTCGACGTGGGCGAGGGCAAGATGCTGACCGGCGTCTTCCACCTACACGAGCAGGAGGCGCGGCAGGTCATGACCCCGATCCCTGCCGTCGTGACCGTCGACGTCTCGGATACCGTCGAGACCGCTCTGCGGCGGTGCGTCCAGACCGGGCACTCCCGCCTGGTCGTGACCGAGGACGACAACCAGGACCGCGTCAAGGGGATCGTCCACGTCAACCAGCTCGTCAAGAAGATGCTCAATGAGGGGATGGACGCGCGTCTCGACGGCCTTGTCCGCGCGGCCCCGATCGTGCCTGAGACCAAGCCGCTCGACGACCTCCTGGCCGACCTGCAGCGCGAGCGGACCGAGCTCGCGATCGTCATCGACGAATACGGACGCACAGCCGGGATCGTCACGATCGAGGACATCATCGAGGAGGTGGTCGGCGAGATCTCCGACGAGACCGACCCCGCCGGCGGGGCCGTGCGCCGGCTGGCGAACGGCGACTGGTTCGTGCGCGGGCACGTGGCGGTGGCCGACCTCGAGGACTACGGCCTGGAGCTGCCCGTCGACACCGATGCCTACAACTCGGTCGGCGGGTTCGTGTTCGCCGAGCTCGGGCGGCTTCCCAAGCGGGGCGACACGATCGCCGCCAACGGGTTTTCGATCCGGGTCGAGTCGGTGCGCCAGAACCGGATCGAGGCGGTGCGGATCCGCCAGCGCCGAGTCGCGGCGTAGATACCGCAAACGGGGGGTGCGGCGCAGACCTCGCGCTCTCGCGCCATTCGTTACATTTCCCGCTTCAGGCAACGGCCGGAGAGTCGCGAGCTAGCGCGGACAACTTTCCCGGTGGTTGAGAGGAGAGACGGAGCCGGCCCGCCAGGTGGGCCGGCTTCGACCCTGCGTGCGAGGTTTCGAGGGTCGAAAAGGGATTCAGGGGCAAAAAAGAAGCCGGCCCGCTGGGGACGGGCCGGCTCCGTGCTTCTGGGGAGGAGGTGCTGCTATGAGGTACGTCGCGACATGAAGTCTGGGGCCCGCACCTGAACGATCCCTAAATACTTTCTCTCAGCTGCTTCAGTCGTACTTATAGAAGCCGGCGCCCGACTTGCGACCCAGCGAGCCTTCCTGAACCAGCTCGCGCAGCCTTTCCGGGACGCGGGCGCCGATCGACTCGCCGATCGCTTGTGAGACGTCGAGCCCGACATAGTCGAGCAGCGCGATCGGGCCCATCGGCATACCGGCGCCGAGCGTCATGCAGTTGTCGACGTCCTCGGGGCTCAGATCGGTCTCCGACAGCAGTTCGACCGCACTGAACAGATAAGGGAACAGCAGCCGGTTGACGACGAACCCGGGGATGTCCGGGACCTCGACCGGCGTCTTGCCGAGCGCCTCGCACAGGCCCCGGGCCCGCTCACGGGTCTCCTGCGAGGCCTCACGCGGAAAGGACAGCTCGATCAGCTGCATCCGGGGCACCGGGTTGAAGGGGTGGAAGCCGACGAAGTTCTCTGGATGCCCGCTGGCGACCGCCAGCTCTGTGATCGAGAGCGACGAGGTCGTGGTGGCAAGAACGGCGCCGGCGCCGGCGTGGCGCGCCAGCTCGCCGAGATCCGATAGCACGGCGGTCTTGCTGCCGTGGTGCTCGACCACCGCCTCGACCAGGAAGGTCGCATCGGCCAGATCGTCGAGCTCGGTCACGATCCGAACGTGGTCGGGGTCGTAGCCCTCCATCTTCGAGCACGTCTTCACCACGCGCGCACGGGCTCGCACGGCCGAGTCATCCGATCGCGCCCACAGCAGCACATCGCCGTGCTCGGCGGCAGTGACGGCCAAGCCGCAGGCGATAACGCCCGAGCCGGCGATTCCTACTCGTTCCCGCAAGTCAGCTCCTGTCTGGTCGGGTTGGCTCCAGGAAAGCTTCAGTACAGTAATAACGAATCATTGGGAACGCGCCATCGGGGCCTTCCGGCATCCGAGTCCGTAAAAAGGAGCAGCTCGTGCCGCAATCTGGTCGCGAAGTAGTCATCGTCGAAGCCGTCCGGACCCCGATCGGGCGAGGACACAAGGAGAAGGGCTACTACAAGGACACCCACCCGAACGAGCTGCTCGGCCGCTGCTACACCGAGGTGATCGAACGCGCTGGGATCCCGGCCGGCGAGGTGGAGGACGTCGTGGCCGGCTGCGTCCAGCAGTACGGCGAGCAGATGTTCAACGTCGCCCGCAACGCCTGGCTGCAGGCGGGCCTTCCGATGGAGACGCCGGCCACCACCGTCGACCGCCAGTGTGGATCGGCCCAGCAGGCGGTGAACTTCGCCGCGGCGCTGATCGCCGCCGGCGTGCACGACGTCGCGATCGGCTCGGGCGTCGAACACATGGGCCATGTGCCGATGGGCGTCGGCTTCAACTGGGTCGGCGAGGTCGGCTCGCCCTGGCCGGCGGAGCTGATGGAGCGTTACGACCTGATCCCGCAGGGTCTGTCGGCGGAGATGATCGCCGACCAGTGGGAGATCCCGCGCTCGGAGCTCGACGAGCTCGGGGTTCGCTCCCACCAACTGGCCCACCGGGCCACCGAGGAGGGACGGTTCGAGCGGGAGATCATCCCGTTCAAGGTCAACGGCTCGACCTACGTCTCAGACCAGGGCATCCGGCCGCAGACGACGATCGAGGCGCTGTCCGAGCTCAAGCCGGTGTTCAAGGAGGATGGCCGCATCACCGCCGGCAACAGCTCCCAGATCTCCGACGGCGCCGCGGCGGTGCTGCTGATGGCGCGGGAGAGGGCCGACGCGCTAGGGCTGAAGCCTCGCGCCCGGATCGTGGATCAGACGACCGTGGGCGTCGACCCGGTGATCATGCTCACCGGCCCGATCCCCGCGACGCAGAAGCTGCTCGAGCGCAACGGAATGACGATGGACGACATCGACCTGGTTGAGATCAACGAGGCGTTCGCGCCCGTGGTCGCGGCCTGGCGGCGCGAGCTCGAGCCCGACATGGACCGCGTCAACGTCAACGGCGGCGCGATGGCGCTCGGGCACCCGCTCGGATCCACCGGCGCGCGGCTGATCACGACGCTGCTGCACGAGCTCGAGCGCTCCGACAAGGAGGTCGGGCTCGTGACGATGTGCTGCGGTGGCGGGCTTGGTACGGGAACGCTGATCCAGCGCGTGTGAGCGTCAGTCCGCCTGTGCGGTCGGGCGCATCAACAGCTCGTTGATCGCCACGTACGACGGACGCGAAACGATGTAGAGGATCGCGTCGGCGACATCGGTGGCCTCGAGCCGCTGCACGCCGGCGAAGCGCTGCTGGATCCCTTCGCGGATCTCGGGGCGGTTGTGGCTCGAGAGCTCGGTGGCGGTAGCCCCGGGCTCGACGAGCGCCACGCGCACCTGGCGCTCGGCCACCTCCTGGCGCACCGACTCGCTGAAGGCGCCAATCCGGTGCTTGGTGAGGTTGTAGACGGCGCTACCCCGCCGGACCACGCGACCGGCGACCGAGCTTTGTTGATCAGCGTGTCGAGCCGGCCGAGCTCCGTCACGGTGCGCTCGACCGCCGCCCGCGCCTGCGCCTGGTCGGTGAGGTCGGCCTCGATCACCAGAGCGGTGGCGCCGCCGTCGCGAATCCGCTGCGCCAGCGCCTCGAGCCGCTCGACGCGCCGAGCCGCGATCGCCACCGCCGCGCCGTGCTCGGCGAGCGCGTGGGCCGTCGCTGCCCGATGCCGGACGAGGCGCCGGTGACGAGCGCGACGGTGCCGTCGAGAGTCATGAGGCGTCCCAGCGGAACCCGACCCGCGACGGCGCGGGGGTGAGCGGGCTCACCGGCAGCCCGGGCGGCGGCTCGTTCTGGTTGAACGGCACCGGCGCCAGGTCGTTCGGGGTGTCGGGATGGAACAGCGAGGCCAGGTACTGGGCCTGTCCGCGGCCGGGCCCGAGCTCGAACTGCCCGCCGCTGTAGGCACCAATGCCGCGCTCGGCGCAATAGTCGTAGGTCGCGCACAGCTTTTCCAGCCCACCGATCCGCGACGGCTTGAGGTTGACCATCCTCGGCGCGAACGGCAGCGCCTCGATGTCGGCGATGGAGTGGATCGGGGCGTCCCACGTGATCCGATCGTGCTCGTTCGCCAGCACGGCCGCTGTCTCGGGCGTGACCACGTCCGGATCCTCGATCCAGGCGTTCGAGAATGCCTCGACGACGCGCTGATAGAGCACCGGGTCGGGAGGCTGGTCGACGATCGTCCCCGTGTAGAGGCTCTTGAAGTCGACCGAGTCGACCGCACCGGTCGCCACCAGCGCCGCGATCAGCTCCGGGGTCCAGGAGGACGTCGGGTCGAGCTTGAAACGCAGCGTCGGGTACAGGTCGAGCCGGCGACGGATCGGGTCGAGCGTCGGCGGCTCGCCGAGGCGGAGTGAGACCACGAACGTCAGCGGCCGGGGCTCGCGACCGAGGCGCTTCCACAGCGGCTGGCCGGCCTGGGCGAGCGCGAGGTCAAGTGCGGCGCTGTGGAACGTCCAGCGGCGGTAGAGGCGCGAGACGTCGCGGACGGGCTCGACTGGAAACAGGTCAAGCGAGTCAACGAGCGCACAGAACTCCCCGAGCGTGAACCGTCCGGACAGCGCAGACGCATGGACCGGACCGGCGTCCTGGAATGCGATGTGGTCCAGGGCGTCATAGACGACGTCCTCGCCGACGCCCTCGAGCCCGCCGCCGGTCAGATGGACCACGGTGCTCAGGCGGTCGAAGCCGCTCGAGACCTGAGCCTCCAGGCCCTCGAGCGTGTATCCGTCAACCTCGATCTCCAGGTCGGCGAGCAGGTCGAACGTGCTCATCGCTCACCCCGCCCGGACTGGGCTCCCTCGAGCCGCGCCACCAGGTCGTCGAGCTTCAGCTCCTCGAGGCCTTGGCCGACGGCGTCCAGCTCGCCGGCGCAGTACTCGACAAGGTCGCGCCCCTCCTTGACGAGCGACAGGGTCTCGCGCAGCCCGGCCTGACCGGAGTCGAGCCGGCGGATGATCTCCTCGATCCGGGCGACCGCGGTCTCGTAGGTAGCGGTGGTGGCGCCCGCGGGGACGGGCTCCGGGGCGTTCATCGGACCTCCGCGTCGACGGCGTCGTCGTGGAAACGCAGCCGAACCTCGCGGGCGGCGCGGGCGGCCGCGGCCGAGCCCAATGGCTCGCCGGCGCGGTCCTCGACGAGCGCGTAGCCACGCGCGAGCGTCCGCGCGGGGTCGTGCGCCGCGAGCGCGAGCGCCAGCCGCTGGAGCTCGCGCTCGCGCCCGGACCGATCGGACGTCCGCGCCCGCTCGACGCTCCGACCGAGCACGAGCAGGTGCCGCCCGGTCCGGGCGCGGCCATCCGAAACCGCGCGGCGCGCGCTCGCGCGCATCTCCCGTGTCAGCTGGTGCAGGTGGCGGCGCTGGCGAGTGACGTGTTGTGCCGGCGCGGCGGCGAGGCGCTCGAGCGTCCGGGCCCGGTCGAGGATCGCGCGGCGGCTATGGACGTCCAGGCGGCGTGCGGTGGCGAGCAGAGCCGCCCGAGCGGCGTCGCAATCGACCGGGACGGCGGCTTCGGCGGCGTGGGTCGGCGTCGAGCAGCAGACGGCGGCCACGTCGTCGATCAGCGTGCGGTCGGTGTGGTGGCCGACCGAGGAGATCACCGGCACCCGCAGCAGCGCGACCGTCCGGCACAGCGCCTCGTCGCAGAACGCGAACAGGTCGGCCAGCGAGCCGCCGCCGCGCGCGACGATCACGACATCGACCTCGGGGATCGCCGCCAGCTCGCGTAGCGCACCGGCGATCCGGGGCGCCGCGTGGCGGTCCTGGACGGGCACGAACGCCCACACGAGCCGCCCGGACCAGCCGCGCCGGCGCAACCCCGCCAAGACGTCGTCGCGAGCCTTACCGCGTTCCCCGGTGACCACCCCGATCGTGCGCGGGAGCAGCGGTCGTTCCAACCGCTTCTGTGGCTCGAACAGGCCGTCGGCGTGCAACCGCCGGCGGAGCTGCTCGAGCTGGACGAGCAGGTCGCCCTCACCGGCGATCCGCAGCTCTGAGACCGCGAACGTGAACGACGGGGAGGACGAGGCGCTGCCAGGGTAGTAGTCGCAGCCACCGCCGATCACGACCCGAAGCCCGTCGAGGAGAGGGACGCCCAGAGCCTCGAAATCAGAGGCCCACATCGAGCATGGGAGTGCCCCCTGGGCGTCGCGCAGCTCGAAGTAGACCCGCGCCCGGCTCGATCTGAACCCCCAGACCTCGCCGACCAACTGGACGCGCGCGAACTCGAGCAGCCTGCGCTTTAGCTTGGCCGCGTAATCGCCGACGGGCCAGGGCCCGGGCAGGTCGCTGTCGGGAATCGCTTCGGTAGCGGCCGCAGAATGAGTCGGGCACATCGTCTGACCGAGGCTACCGGGAGACCCGGCAGCGCCGCACGGATACGATGCCCGGCTATGGATCTGACACTGTCACCGGCCGAGGAGGCGTTCCGCGACGAGCTGCGGGAATGGCTCGCGGCCAACAACCCCGGGCGCGAGCCGGCCGGCGACGAGGCCGCGTTCGAGTTCCGTCTCGCTTGGCAGCGCAAGCTGCACGAGGCCGGATGGGCCGGCGTCTCCTGGCCCAAGGAATACGGCGGTCGCGGCGCCACGCTGATCGAGCAGGCGATCTTCAACGAGGAGGTGGTCCGCGCGCGGACGCCGTCGGTGGCCAACGTACTCGCGCTGGCGATGGGCGGCCCGACCGTGATCGCGCACGGGACGGAGGAGCAGCGAAAGCGCTACCTGCCGCCGATCCTGTCCGGCGACGAGATCTGGTGCCAGGGGTTCTCCGAGCCCGGCGCCGGCTCGGACCTGGCATCGCTGAAGACGCGCGCGGTGCGCCACGGCGACGAATGGGTCGTGACCGGGCAGAAGGTGTGGACGACGTTCGCGCACCACGCCAAATGGTGCATGCTGGTGGCGAGGACCGACCCCGACGCGCCCAAGCACAAGGGGCTGACCTACTTCCTGATGGACATGGAGCAGGACGCCGTTCAGGTCCGTCCGCTGCGCCAGATCACCGGCGAGTCGGAGTTCAACGAGCTGTTCATCGAAGAGGCGCGGATCCCGCACGAGAACATCGTCGGCGCCGAGGGCGAGGGGTGGGCGGTGGCGATCACCACGCTCATGCACGAGCGCGCAACGCTGGCGTTCGGCCTCCAGGTGAGCGTCCAGATCGCGCTGCGAGAGCTGATCGACTCCGCGCACGAATCCCGCGGGGAGAACGGGCACGTCGCCACCGAGGATCCGGTGATCAGGCAGCACCTCGCGCAACTGGTGATCGAGTCGGAGGTACTCCGCCTCAACGCCTACCGCGGGCTCACTGCGATCATGCGCTCGGGCGTCCCGGGTCCTGAGGGATCGCTCGGCAAGTGGCACTGGTCCGAGGTCAACCAGTCGCTGGCCGAAGTCGCGATGGAGATCGCCGGGCCGCGAGCGATGCTGGCCGACGACAACTGGACCTACCGCTTCCTGCGCTCCCGGGCCAACTCGATCGAAGGCGGGACGACCGAGATCCTTAAGAACATCGTCGCCGAGCGGGTCCTCGGACTCCCGCGGATGCGCTGACCGCGCCACGAGCGCCAAGGAGCCGATCAATAGATGAACTTCGGATTCTCCGACGACCAGCAGGCGATCAAGCGCACGGCCCGTGATTTCCTGGCCGCACGCTATCCGCTCGCGACCGTGCGCCAACTCGCCGAGGACGACCGCGGGTTCACCGACGCGCAGTGGCAGGAACTCGTCGAGCTCGGGTGGCCCGGGGTGATCATCCCCGAGGACAGCGGCGGCCTCGGCCTCGGCGTCGTCGAGCTGGTGGTGATCGCCGAGGAGATGGGCTACGCGCTCGCGCCCAGCCCGTGGTTCTCGACCACGTGCGCGGCGTTGATGGTGACGGCGGCCGGCACGGAGGAGCAGCGCGAGCGCTGGCTCGAGCCGCTGGCGAGCGGCGAGCGGCGAGGCACGCTGGCCGTGTGGGACGAGCACTCGGGGTGGGCGCCCGACCACTCGGAGGTCGAGCCCACGCCGGACGGCACCCTGTCGGTCACCAAGATCGCCGTGCCCGACGCCGACGCGGCCTCGTTCCTGATCCTCAGCGGAGCCGACGGCCGGCACTACCTGGTCGAGCGCGATGCGCCGGGCGTTACGGTCGAGCCCGAGGCGCCGATCGACCCCACGCGCAAGCTTTACCGGGTGATCCTCGACGGCGCTCCGGCGCAGGCGCTCGAGCACGTGCCCGACCGGATCGGGGGCGTGTACGCGGCGATCGTCACCCTGCTCGCCGCCGAGAACGTCGGCGCGGCTCAGCGCGCGATGGAGATGGCGGTCGCATACGCCAAGGACCGCACCCAGTTCGACCGGCCGATCGGCTCATACCAGGCCGTCTCGCACCGCTGCGCGCAGATGCTGCTCGAGGTCGAGGGCGCGCGGTCGCTGTCCTACTGGGCCGGCTGGGCGCTTGACAACGAGCCTGACACCGCGCCCCGCGCCGCGTCGATGGCCAAGGCATACGCCGGCGACGCGGGCTTCCGCGTGACCGCATCGGCGCTTCAGGTGCACGGCGGAATCGGCTTCACGTACGAGCACGACCTCCACTTCTTCCTCAAGCGGGCGTTCGCGAACGCGCACGCGTTCGGCGACTCGCGCTGGCACCGCGACCGTGTGGCGGATCTGTCGGGCGTGTAATGCGCCCGGCCGGGTCCGCCTGGCGGACCCGGCCGGCGCGTAAGTCCACGCCGGCCGGGTCACTCACTCCGATCAGTATTTCTGCTCGCCGCAGCTCCCGTTGAACTCGGGGTTCTTCATCGGCTGGCTGATGATCGTCCCGCCATACCGGGCCACGTTCGGCGTGCCGTACTGGGCGTCCCCGCCGAAGTTCTGCGTGGTGAGGCCACGAATCGAGTTGCCGAAGTTCCAGACACAGACACCGGATGGCGCCGGCCCCGACCACGACTGCCGACCGGAGTTGGCGAGGCTCCAGAACGGATAGAAGGCCGCACTGATCGGCGGGACGGTACAGTCGGCGCCGGTGGCCACGTCGCAAAGGGCCGACGATCCGCCGATGTCGGACTCGAACTGAATCGTCGGGTAGGGTTTCCCGCCGGTGAACGGGCCTATGTAGCTCGCCGGGGTCGGGTGGTTCCCCGTCCCATCGGGCCAGGTAAACGACTGGTAGTCGGTCCCATCGAAGTCTAGATCGCCGTTCTGGTATCGGTCGGCGAAGCAGAAGTTCAGCGGCGCGCTTTCCGTCGTAGGCGTCCCGTTGATGAGCACCGTACGGTCGCCCTTGGGGAAGCAGAAGCCGTCGGCGAACTCACACAACGCGCCGCTCGCCGCGTTGTTCGTGGGACACGCGACTGGTCCCGTGGGTCCCTGGGTCGTCGCGTTCTGGCAGATGAAGGTGGTGGGGTTGCACGGTCCCTCGCCGGTGGCTGTGGGGCTTTCCGAGCCTCCGTTGCACGTGTCGTAGGTGTACATATCGGAGTAGGTCGAGCCGTCCGGGTATGACGTAGAGAACGGGTCCTGGTTGCTCAGGGAGTTGCAGCTCTCGCCATGACCGATCTCCTGCTCCATCAGCACGCCACCCTCAAGCGCCGCCCACGGCACCTGGTTCTGCTGCTTGGCGCTGTTGTACTCAGCGTGGAACGTGAACGGAGTGCCGTTACAAGTGGCGATGTTGGTGTTCATGAAACCGTTGCCCGCGCTCGCGACCATGAAGCCGGTCTGTCCTGTGGTCAGATCCTTAATGACCGCGGTCAACCCCTGCGGTGGATCGAACATCGAGATCTCGAGCACGTCCCCGCCGTTCATCTCCAGCGTGTGCCGGTTGGCCAAAAACGTACTGACGTCGGTGAGTTGCGCGCTCGGCGGTCCGGCCGGGACGCCGTCGTTCTGGAGATAGGCAAAGTTGACCGGCTCTTCGCAGGCCGGGTTGCAGGTCGCGAAGTTGAACGTGCACTCCAGGCTGTCGATGGTCAGCGCCGAACACCACTTCGTCGTACTGCAGCTTTCGCTGTCGATGAACGGGGTGAAGCCGGGCGGATACAGCTGTAGCTCAAGGAAGGCGGAACCCGCTCCGTTCGGATCGCTGATCAGTCCCGAGTTCTTGTCGCTGTCGGGCTTGCATGGGTTCTGCGGATAGGAGTTCGGGTCGCAGATCGGCAGCCCGAACCACGGCGCGACGCTCAACTCGCCGTAGTCGGTCACGCTTCCGGTGGGCGTCGGCGGTTTCCGGGGGTCGACCGGGAGCTGCATGAAGTACGTCATCTGGTTGCCGGAGCCGGGCTTGTTCGAGATGAACTTGATGCTCGGCTCGTCGTGCCCGACGTACCAGCCGTTGTCGACAAAGCGGGTGGCCTTGCCATTCTTGATCGCGATTGGATCGGTGCACAGGCCGCCCAGATCCGGCTTCACGGCCTGATATCCGCTGCTCCAGCCGTTGCAGTCGAGTTCGTTGGCGGCATTTGGCCGAATGCCTCCGCTGCTCGCCGACGCCACCGCGGCAGATGCGTAAGTCACCGCGACGGCGGCGAGCAACACGGCCACCAACCGAGGAATACGCCGCCACGCCACACAACGGTTGCAGACCGGCATACACCAAGTCATCTGCGCCTCCCGATATGGGGCCCGCCCCACGCACGGGCCGGTTGTCACGATGCGAGCCGCAACCTATACCCGGTAGGCGCTGTGCGCAAGTGCCTCGGCTCGGTCCGTGGCGGCCAAGAGCTTCACGACCCGCTAAACGGGACCCGCGCGCTAGGGGTATCCGTGCTGATCGGGGTCGGTCTCGGGAGGCTCGTCCGGGGTCAACACGACCTTGCCGTGGATGGCGTCTGCCTCGAGCACCGCCGAGTCCGCGGTCTGGAACCACTTCCGGTGGAAGAAGGTCGGGAAGAACGGCCACGAAGCGAACATCAGGATCACCCCGAGGATCAAACCGCCGATTCCGACGAAGATCGGAACCTGGATCCCGATGAACGGCTTGGAGTAGTTGTTGCCCGCCGTGTTGTAGTACTGGTACGCCCTGATGCCGACGTAGGCCATCATGATGCCGCCCACGACCGGGATGAGGCCCGCGAGGAAGAAATTGCGGACGCTCTTGAACAGGTCGCGACGGAAGTACACGGCGCAGGCGAGCCCGGTGAACCCGTAGTAGAAGCAGACGGCGAAGCCGAGGGCCGAGATCGTGTCGCCGAGCACGTTTTGGTTGGGGTTGAGGGCGAGCAGAGCCACTGTCCACAGGATTGACAGGCCGCCCATCAGGACCGTCGAGTAGCTTGGGGTCAAGAAGCGCGGATGCACCCGTCCGAATGCGGACGGGATCGCGTCCCACTTGGCCATCGACAGTGTTGTGCGAGCGGTCGGCAGGATTGTCGTCTGCGTCGATGCCGACGCCGATGTCAGGACCGCGATGATGAGCAGCTTGTCGAGCGGGGAGCCGAACACTGCCTTGCCGAGTGCATTCAGCACGTCGTTCTGATTGTTCGGATTGGCGAGGAATGCGGTTCCGTGGTACGCCTGGCCGGCGGCGGTGACCAGGACATAGATCAGCAGCAGGATCAGGGTCGAGACGACCGCGGCCTTGCCCGGTCCGCGGTGGCGGTCGCGCGACTCCTCGTTGACTGCCACGCCCGAGTCCCAGCCCCAATAGATGAATATGCCCAACAGCACCGCGGGGACTAGCGCGCCCCAGCTGAGGTCGAATGGGTTGAACCACGACGCCGTGACGTGAATCGAGCCGGTCGGGTTGTTTGCATACACCTTGACCAGAGCGACGACCGTGAACAGCGCGAGCGTCACGATCTCGAATCCCAGCAGAATCGTCTGGACGCGCGCCGAGAGCTCGATTCCGCGGTAACAGATCCACGTCATGACCACGATCCAGACGACCGCACCCACGATCAGCCAGAAGTTGTTGGGCGCGCCAGCTGAGCGGAAGAGGAGGAAGGTGTAGCTGCTGGCAATTGCCGCCAGCGACGCCATCACGATGATGTCGGCGAGGAAGATCGCCCACCCGTTGATCCACCCGATCTGCGGTCCGAACGCGCGGGTCACCCACGCGAACGTCGTCCCTGCGTCGGGATCGGCGAGGTTGAGGAAGCGGTAGCCGACCGATACGAACAGGATCGGGATGAACGAGACGATCAGGACCGCCGGCGCATGCACGCCAACGCCGGTGACAGCGACGATGAATCCGAGCGTGGCGGCGAGGCTGTACGCCGGCGCGGTCGATGCGATCGCGATGACGAGGTTCGAGATGTAGCCGAGCGCGTCGGGTTTCAGGCCCTTGGCGCCGGGAGCGCTGGTGTCGACGACCCCAGGCTCGGAAGTGATGGTTGAGCTCTCCAAAGTGCTGCGAAACCTATGCGGACCACCGCGGGGTGGCAAGGCGCTAGTGGATCACAAAGTATGGCTCCTTTGGACGGAACGTCCAAAGGCCCCGCCGGTACGGTGCGCCGAGATGGCTGAAGCTCAGGTGTCGGTCGCCGTTCTTGGCGCCGCGGGAACGATTGCGCCGGCGATCGTGCACGACCTCGCCGAATCGGAGGAGGTCGCGAGCATGGCGCTGCTCGACCTCGACGCCGGCAAGGCAGCCACGGTGGCGAACGAGCATGGAGGTGGCAAGGCGACCGCCGCGCAGGCGGACGCGCGGGACGTCGCCGCGCTCGCCGAAGCCATCGAAGGCGCCGATGTGCTGCTGAACACCGCCTCGTACCGGATCAACCTCGACGCGATGCGCGCCTGCCTGAAGGCCGGATGCCACTACCTCGACCTCGGGGGCCTCTACCACGTCACGCTGGAGCAGCTCGAGCTGTCCGCCGAGTTCGAGCGGGCCGGGCGGTTGGCGGTGCTCGGGATCGGGTCGAGCCCGGGCAAGACCAACCTGATGGCCGCGGAGGCCGTGGCGCGGCTGGGCGAGGGTGCCGAGGGGATCGAGAAGATCGAGGTCTGCGCCGCCGGCCGCGACCCGGCCGCGCCGAACGACGGCCGGCTCCGGCCGCCCTACGCGATCCAGACGCTGATCGACGAGCTCACGTTGAAACCGGTGGTGCTCGAGGACGGGTACCCGGCCGAGATCGAGCCGCTCAGCCCGGGCGGGACCGTCGACTACGGCGACCCGATCGGCTCGGCCGAGACGATCTACACGCTGCATTCCGAGCTCGCGACGTTCGGAGAGAGCTTCGGGTGCCAGGGCGCGACGTTCCGCCTGTCGCTGGCGCCGGCGCTGCTAGAGCGCCTTCAGCAACTCGCGCACGCGACGCCGGAAGAGGTGCAGGCGGCCGCCCGCGAGGCCGCCTCGCCGTCGAACGAGACGGTGTCGGTCCACCTCGTGATCGCCCGTGCCGTCGATGGCGAGATCATGATCGCCCGCGCGATCACGAGCCCCCATTTTGGGCTCGGCGGGTCGGTCGTGTCGACCGCGGCGCCGTCGGCGGCGTGCGTTCGGCTGTTCGCGCGCGGTGAGCTGACCAAGACCGGCGCCCATCCACCCGAGCGCTGCATCGATCCCGGTCTGATGTTCGCGGAGCTCGAAACGCGCGGGTGCGCGTTCAGCTTCAGCGGGACGAGTTGATCGCCGCGTCGCGTTCCTGATCTCGCAGCCACGCGACCGTCTCGGCGAGCCCGGCGCGAACATCGATCCGCGCCTCCCACCCGAGCAGCCGCCGCGCCTTCTCGACGGACGGCCAGCGCCGCTGCACGTCGACCTCGAAGGTGGGGAGGTGGCGGAGCTCGAACTGCGCCGGGTCATTGCCGCACACCTCCCAGATCAGCCGCGCGAGCTCGGCCACCGTCAGCTCCTGCGAGGCGGAGATGTTGAAGTCCTCGTTCTCGCCGGCGGGCGACGCCATCGCGGTCACGATTCCGTCCGCGATGTCGTCGACGTGGGTGATCGTCCGCGACTGTTCGCCGGAGCCGAAGATCTCGAGCGGGCGTCGGCCGGTCAGCGCCTTGTGGATCAGGTCGGGCACGGCGTGGGCGATCCCGGGCTCGTCGGCGTCGGGCATCTCGCCCGGGCCGTACGCGTTGAACGGCCGGCAGATCGTGTAGCTCAGCCCGTGCTGGTCGTGCGCGGCGCGGGTGTAGACCTCGCCGGCGAGCTTCGAGAACCCGTAGGCGGAGCGCGGGGTCAGGCAATCGGCCAGGTGCTCCTCGGTCGTAGGGAACTCGGTCGCGCGCTCGAACACCATGGAGGACGAGACGTACACCAGGCGCTCCACGTCGAGATTGACCGCGGCATGGACGACCGCGCCGGTGAGGGCGTTGTTGACCTCTGTGAGCGTGAACGGGAGCTTGTGGAAGTTGGCGATCCCGCCGACGATCGCGGCCAGGTGGATCACGTGCGAGCAGCCGTCGACGGCCGCGTGAGCCGTGGCTGACTCGCGCAGGTCGGTCGTGTGGATCTCGCATCCCTCGCGCATCCACAGCGGCGGCCGGCGGTAGTCGGCGACGCGCACCTCCCACTGGCTGTCGGCCAATAGGCGCCTGACCACGGCCGAGCCGATCGTCCCGGCGCCACCCGTGACGAGCACGCGGCTCATCCGGACGGCCTGCCTTCGGGCGCCGAGACCGAGCCGGCGGCGCGGAGCAGCGCCGAGGTCTCGGCGCCGTAGACGAACACCTGCCCGGTGCCGAGCGCGTCCCACGGATCGACGAGCAGGCAGTCCGGGGAGGCTCGATCCACGATCTCGGCGAGCGCCGCGCGTCCTTCGAACGCCGAGTGGTTGGTGGCGACGATCACGACATCGGCGTCGGCGACCGCCTGATCGAGGGGCTGGGTCGGCGACGGAGCGTGCGGATCGCACACGGCGACGTCGGCCAGCTCGCGCTCGAGCAGCCTGATCAGCTTGGGCGAGAGCGAGTCGCGCTCATCGTCGGTGTCGCGCTTGAAAGTCAGCCCGAGGACGGCCACCTTGCGGTTCGACAGCGACCCGATCCGCCGCTTGATCCCCTCGACCAGGAACAGCGGCACCGACTCGTTGACGCGCGAGACGGCGAGCAGCATGCCGGGCGCGGCGGACCGCTCCTCCGAGAACGCGAAGTCCTTGCGCAAGCAGGTGCCGGCGGTCATCCCCGGCCGCGCGATCCCGCCGCGGGGATAGTCGCGGTTGATCAGGTCGATCACCTCGAACACGTTGGCGCCGTAGCGCTCGCAGTCCATCATCAGCAGGTTCGGGAGCGCGAAGGTCGTGTAGCGGAGGATGTTCGTCCAGATCTTCGCGAGCTCGGCCTGGACCGGGGTGGTCCTGACGATCGGGGCGCCGAACACCGAGAACGTGCTCGCGGCGCGCTCGGTCGAGGCCTCGCCGACGCCGCCGATGATGCAGGGAAGCGTCGAGATCTCCTCGACGAACCGCCCGGCCGCGATCCGCTCGGGAGCGTGCGCCACGAACAGGTCCTCGCCGACGCGCAGCCGCCGTCGCTTCTCGAGATAGCCGGCGACGAACTCGGTGGTCCCGGGCGCGATCGTCGAGCGAAGGATCAGGGCGTGCCCGGGGCGCAGCATCGGGAGCAGATCGTCGACGGCCGCGCGCACCTGGCGCAGGTCGCTCTCGATATGGGAGAACGACGGCGTCCCGATCGTGATCACGATGTCGTCGGCCCGGGCCGCATCCACGGCACGCTCGGCAAGGTCGAGGCGCCCGCTGGCGATCACGCGGTCGAGCATTTCCTGGGTCCCGGCCTCGCTGAACGGCATCCGGCCGGCGCGGATCGCGTCGAGCACGGTGTGGTTGTGGTCGACGCCGAGCACGCTCAGCCCACGGTCGGCGAAGCACAGCGCGAGCGGCAGCCCCACGCGCCCGAGACCGATCACCGAGACGGACCTGGGGGTGTTCACGACCGCCTCAGACGCCAGCGTCGCCCGAGGCGGCGTCGGAAGCGGTCGCCGCGGAAGCGGTCGTCGCGGAAGCGGTGACACTGGGCAACGGCGTCAGGCCAGGCTCGGCCTGATGGCCGCGGACCTCGCCCACGAACGCGATCCGGTTCAGCCGAGCGATCTCGCGCTCGCCCTCGATCCGGGCGGGGTGGTCGACCGGTAGCCCGCGGATCAGCTTGCGGATTCGCTCGCGCAATTGCAGCGCGAAATGCGGCGTCGATGCGCCCATCAGCTGACGAACGTCCTCGATCGTCACTTCGTGCCCGGGGCGCAGCCGGTCTGGATGCTCCTCTTGGCTCATTTCTGCGTTGTCTGCGGGACCACTTCTAGAAGGCTATCCATCTGAGCCTGAACTGCTACCGAGATCGTGCTCGGGTCGCCGATCACCCACCCGTGGTTGTACACCGCCGCGGTCGGGCCCTCGGCCGTGTAGCCGGGCGTGGCGTAGTCCAGGAAGAAGCTCAGAACCGACTGGGGAAGCACGGTGGGGCTGTCGAGCAGCAACTGCGGGCCGTAGCTGCCGCTGGCCGACAGCGGGGCGGAGGCGGCCGCGTCGAGCGGGCGGCTGGCGTTGAGCAGCGTGTAGCCGTGGCCGGGGCTCCGCATCGCCCACCCGAAGCTGCCGGGAACGTGGACGCACGCCTGTCCGAACGGGCACGGGGGGTCGCGGTAGACAGCGAACGCCACCGAGTTCGCCGCCGGGTCCTGCGCCCCTACCCGGGCGACGGTGCCGTACTTCTGAAGCTGGGTGAGGATCGTGTTGGGGATCACGCTGGGCGGGCCGAGGACGTAGATGTGGGGCATCTGATCGGACTGCAGCGCCAACGCGGTCGCGGACGGAATCCCGGTCGAGTTCACGAACAGGACCGGATCGCCGCTCTCAGCGGCCCAACCGGCCGCCGGCATCGCGTACGCGGGGTCGTCGGCCGAGGCGATCACGACGTCGGAAACCGGGTTGCCGGAAGCGGCGGTCGCGAACTTGTCGATCGCCGCGGTCAGCGCGTACGGCCCGGTCGCGGCGATCTGCGCGCTGCGCAGGCCCTTGGCCGCGGGGACATCGCCGATGCGGATCACCTGGGCTCCCCTGATCGAGCCGGAGCCTGTCGGGGCGAGCAGGTTGAGCGCGTTCGTGGTGGCCGGTGGCAGCGCCCCGCTCCCGGAGAGGAGGATCGGCGCTCGGATCGGAGGCGCCATCAGCACGGAGGCGGCGATCGCGGCCTCCCAGTCGTCGGTCGGGGCGATCGTCACCGCCGCGGGGTGGGTGCCTGCCACCTGCGATGGAAACACCGCGAGCGCGACACCGGCGGCGTCGGAGATCGGGTCAACGCCGGACACCCGCGTCGTGTTCTTGGTGGCGAGGATGGGGAAGCCGGTGCCGGCGGCGGGCAGCGCCGCACTCGAACCGGTGCTCGTGGTCCTGATGATCAGCCGGGTGGCGCCGCCGCCGCACCCGGCGATCAACACGCAGGCGGCGAGCCCGACAATCCACGCAATCCATCGCATCGCGCCGGACGTTAGCGAGGCGGGTGGTCAATCGGCGCACGTTGCGTAGAAGCCCGATCTACGCAACGTGCGGGAAAAGCGGAACCTGGCGGCCGACGGCGAAGTCTCCGGTCGATGTATATTGCCGCGACGCCGAATCCGCGGGCCTCGACATCCGCGGAGCGGGGGACCCAGTTCCTTGGGGCGAGTCCCGCGGTGAACCCGCGGGAGGCGCAGGCTCTTTTAGCGCCAGCCCGTCAGCTAACCCCGCAGGCCCACGAAAGAGAGTTTTGCGGGTAGCCCATCTGATACTCCCGACCCTGACTGCGTTGGCGCTGGCTGGGGCCCCGACCGCGAGCGCCAACACGCGGGGCGGAGCCACCTCGGCCGGCGGCGCGAGCGCCGCAACGCCGACCAGCGCCGGCGCCGTGACCGAGCCCAGCTTCAGCGGTCCGACGCAGGGCCCTGGCCAATGCACGGCCACCCCCTCCGCCACCGCCTCATCCGGCGGCGCCGGCATCGGCGGCGCGGGCAGCACGAACGCGACCAGCGCCGCGCTCCCATGCCCCCACCCGACCGTGTCGGGCATGACCGGCAAGATCATCAACGGGCTCGCCTACGCGCCCGCCGACGCGCCGCTGCAGGTCCAGGAAGTGATCTGGGCGGGCGACAAGATCCGGTTCAAGCCCTACATCTACGCCGGCGGCCACGGAAAGTGGAACGACGCCGGATATGACTGCTCGGGCACCGTCTCGTACGTCCTGCACGCGGCGCACCTGTTGAATGTGTCGATGGACTCGAGCGAGTTCGAGACGTGGGGACAGAGCCGCGCCGGTCAGTGGATCACGGTCTACACGAACCCTGGGCACGCGTTCATCGAGGTCGCGGGGATCCGGCTCGACACGTCGGCCGAGCAGGACCCGAATCCGCCTCCGGGCACCGGCCCGCGGTGGCGTCCCGTGATGACGAGCACCGCCGGGTTCATGGCCCGGCACCCCGTCGGGCTGTAGCGAGCGCGCGGCGCCCGGCGTCATTTCCCTGCGTGCGGCCCCCACGGAGGGTGCGCTCGCGCGTTCCGCCCCGCTACGCTTGAAGGGCTCGCACAGAAACAGCCAAGGAGGATGCGATGCCGGGCCTTTCCGGGCGCATGTCGACAGTCATCAAAGCGAAGATCTCGAAGCTGCTGGACCGCGCCGAGGACCCCGCGGAGACGCTCGAATACAGCTACCAGAAGCAGATCGAGCTGCTCCAGAACGTCAAGAAGGGGATCGCCGACGTCGTCACCTCCAAGAAGCGCCTGCAGCTTCAGGAGCAGAAGCTCCGCGACCAGGTGGTGAAGCTCGACACGCAGGCCCGCCAGGCGCTCGCCGCCGGCAACGAGGAGCTCGCTCGCACCGCGCTCGAGCGCAAGAACGTCGCCCAGACCGAGCTCCAGTCGCTCGACTCGCAGATCGCGCAGCTCGAGCAGCAGCAGGAGCAGATGACCGCCTCCGAGCAAAAGCTGCGCGCCAAGATCGAGCAGTTCCGGTCGAAGAAGGAGGTCATCAAGGCCCAGTACTCGGCCGCCGAGGCGCAGGTCCGGATCTCCGAGGCCGCGACGGGGGTCGGCGAGGAGATGGCCGACGTGGGACTCGCGATGCAGCGCGCGCTCGACAAGACCGAGAACATGAGGGCGCGCGCGGACGCCGTCCAGGAGCTGGAGGCGGCCGGCACGTTCGAGGACCTGACCCAGCTCGGCTCCGGCGAGGACGACATCGACCGTCAGCTCAGGGAGCTGTCGAGCACCAGCGAGGTCGACTCCGAGCTGGCGAAGATGAAGGCCGAGCTCGGAAGCGGGTCGCCCGCCAGCGCGGGCGAGCTTGGCGCCGGCGCCGCGCCGGCTGAGGCCGAGCAGGCCGGCCCGTCGCAGGGGCAGGCCCCGTGATCGTCCGGATCGCCACCGACGCGCAGTACGAGATCGGCGACGATGACGTCCCCGAGTTGGAACGGCTCGACAACGAGGCGGTGGCAAGCTGTGAGGGCGCGGACGAGCAGCGGTTCAACGAGACGTTCGCGCGCCTGATCGCGTTCGTCCGCGAGAGGGGGCACCCGGTCGGAGAGGATCGGCTCGACGCCTCCGACGTCATCCTGCCGCCGCCCGACGTCTCCTTCGAGGAGGCCAGGGCGGAATTCAGCGGCGAGGGCCTGATTCCGGGCTGAGTCAGGCCTGGGCGCGGCGCCCGTCAGTTTCACGCGACGTTCAGCGGGAAGCCTCTTCGAAAGAGAAGAGGAGGTAGAGAGTATGTCCACCGTACTGATCATCGTGATCGTCGTGGTCGCGATCATCGTCGTATCCGCGCTGCTATTCGCCATGACTCGTGGCCGTCGCGTCGCGGCGGAGCGACGTCGCCAGCGCGTGCTGGAATCCCGGCGGGAGCAGGCCGTCACCGAGCACCGTCAGGTGGCGGAGGCCCGTACCGGGCGCGCAGAGGAATCCGAGCATCGCGCCCGACTGGCAACCGCCAGGGCCGAGCGTGACCGGGCCGAGGCGCGGTTGCACGAAGAGAGCGCCCGCGCGCACGAGCTCGGGCTTGCCGACGACCAGCTCATGAGCGACGACCCGAATGAGACCGGGCGCGAGCGCGTTGACGACGGCGGCATCGACGAGCGCGGCATCGACGAGCGCGGCATCGACGAGCGCGGCATCGACGAGCGCGGCATCGACGGGCGCGAGGAAGTCGCCGCCGACTCCCGGCGTCAGGACGTCGACCGCTAAACGGAACGCGACCACGACCGCCGGGCATGGACGCCCGGCGGAACGGTCCCATGGATGCCGAGCGGAGCGAGGCCCCTAAAGAGCTGCTAGATCGGCGTTCCCCAGAGCGGGAACCATCGCTCGAGCTCCTGCTCGACCGGCAGTTCCTTGCCGATCTGGGCCTTGAGCACGAACTCGCGCTCGTTGTCGCGCTTCTCGCCACCCGGGGCCGGGGCGAACGGATAGAACGCCCCGCGCTTGTAGTTGTAGATCCAGTACACGGCGCGTTTGCTGCGCTCGTCGTTGAACCCGAACACGGCGCACAGCACGCGGTCGCCGTAGCCACCGGCCTCGAGTGCGCTGCTGACGGCGTTGATGCCGACGACGAGGTCGTCGAAGTCGCTGCCGCGGAGCACGAGCCACCGGAAGCCATACGTGTCGTCAGAGCTCGTCACGGTGGTGCCGCTGTCCGACGCGGTGGCGCGGACGACTTCCTCCATGTCGCGGACGATTGCGTCGAAGTCCGCGGTGGCGAGCGGCTGGAACACGATCGCGGCCGCGCCGCGGGTGGTCAGGCCCATCGACGTCTCCATCGTCACGTACGCAGTGCTCATCGCGAACAGCCGATCGGGCGCCGGCTGCGCCAGCTTGCGACGACCCATCAGGACGTCGAGGAAGCCCACGCTTGTCAGGCGGTGCCCTGGAGCTGAGCCTCGAGGCGCTGCAGCCGCTCGATCCGCGCCGTCAGCGGCGGGTGCGTCGAGAACAGGCCGCCAACTGTCTGCTTGACCTTCGGCGGGAAGATGTAGAACGCCGCGAGCTCGCTCGAGGCGGCGCGCAGGTCGCGCTGGGGGACGCGCGCCATGCCGCCGTCGATCTTGAGGAGGGCGCTGATAAGCGCGCTCGGGCGGCCGGTGAGGATCGCCGAGCCTCGGTCGGCGGCGAACTCGCGATAGCGCGATAGCGCCTGGAGCAGCAGGAACGAAATGACGTACACGGCCGCGGACACCAGGATCACGACGAAGAAGCCGTTGTTGTTCTGGTTATTGCGGTTGCCGCCGCCGAACCCGCCGCCGAACAGGAACCCGAACTGGGTGATGAACGCGGCGATCGAGGCGAAGAAGCTCGCGATCGTCATCACGACGACGTCGCGGTTCTGCACGTGCGTGATCTCGTGGCCGAGGACGGCCTCGAGCTCAACGGGGTCGAGCAGCTGGAGGATCCCGGTGGTGGCGCACACGGTGGCGGTCTTCGGGGAGCGCCCGACGGCGAACGCGTTCGGCATCGGAGTCTGCGCTACCGCAACCCGCGGCTTGGGGATGTTGGCCTGGACGCAGAGGCGATCGATGATCGCGTGCAGTTGGGGCGCCTGCTCCGGGGTCACCTGCCGCGCGCCCATCGAGGCGAGCGCGATCTTGTCCGAGGTGAACAGCTGGAGGGCGAACAGGCCGGCGGCGACGATCGCGATCGTCACGGCGCCGGCGCCGGAGGCGATCAGTACCGCGACAAGGACGGCATACACGAGCCCGAGCAGGAAGATCGTGAACAGCATTCGGGCCTGGAGTCCGGTATCGCGACCAAATGAGTTTTTAGTGGCCATGGTGCTCTTAATGGTGGCAGACGGGGTAACTAGTTTCTGAGGCGTCTCTATGAATATGAGAAGTGATGGGAATTCGCGGTCGCGTCCGGTCTAGGGGGCTGGTGCATGGCGCCCGGGCGTACCTCGCCGGCGCCGGCACCACCGGCTCTTTGCTGGCCGTGGCTGCGCTTGTATTCATCGTAGCCAGTGCGCTCGTGGCCTTCCGTGGCTGGCCGCACGTCGCGGCGGCGACATCGCCGGGCGAGGTCGTCGTCTCCCCGCACCAGGCTGGGTCGACGGGCACGCTCGCGGCGCGCCGGCTCGCGTTGGTCGCGGGAGCGCCCGGCGCCGGCGGTCCGGGTGGTGCGGGCGCGGGCGGCGCGGGTGGGGCCGGCGGCCGTCCGGCGCCCTCCGCGGCGGGACGCGGGCTCGGGCAACCACGGGCGCCGCGCCATGCGATCGGCGCGCCCGCGAGCACGTCGGTCCCGGTGAGCACGGCCGGGGGTTCGACGTGCACGAGCGGATGCGGGACACCGGCGTCGCCCTCGCCCTCGCCCTCGCCGACCCCGGTCCAGCAGGTGCAGCAGACGCTTTCCCAGGCGGCTAACACGCTCGGCACGGTCGTGACGGACACGGGCAGCCACCTCGGCTCCTCCGTTCAGCAGACCACGAACGGCGTCGCGGGCGCGGTCGGCCAGGTCAGCCCGCCGGCCGGTGGCGCGGTCAGCACCGTCGGCTCAGGGGCCGCAAAGACGGTCAGCGGAGCGACCCAGGCGCTCGGCGGGGTGCTGAAGGGCCTCGGGGGGCACTAGCCCCGCTCGGGACTCGCCGCCTCCTCCGCGCGCCGTAGCTCTCGTTTGATGAATCGCAGGCTGACCGCCTGCATCTCCGAGTCATGCTGGATCGAGCGGTGGTGGCCGCCCGGCAGGGTGATCAGCCGACTGCCCGGCGAGCGGAGCAGCGCCGCCAACTCGCGCGAGTGCTCGACCGGGACCTGCTCGTCGCCCTCGGCGTGGAGCAGCAGCACAGGAACCTCAAGGGCGCCTGTGGCCGCCTCGACGTCGTGCTCGGCGAGGAAGCGGTCGAGCGCGGGCCGGTCGGCGTCGAACGTGAACCGCCCGCCTGAGAGGCCGCGGCGAAGTCCCTCGCCGCTGGCCGGGCAGATGGCGACCACGGCGCCGGCGCCGACGGCTGCGGCCGAGACGAGCGCCAGGTAGCCGCCCATGCTCGAGCCCCTGAGCGCGATCGGCGGCTCGGGATCGCCGCCGATCCGGGCCTTGAGGAGTGCCGCGATGGCCAGGACGTCGTCGATGGCGCGGCCGTCGAGCGGGCCCTGGCTGTCGCCGTGCCCACGCTGGTCGAACGCGATCGCCGCGAGTCCGGCGCCCAGCACGGCCCGCGCGAAGTCGTGGTGGTTCTCCTTGCACGAGCCGGCGCCGTGGAGCGTGACCACGCCGGCGGGGGGTGCCTTCGCCGGCAGCCACAGCGAGTAGGCGAGGCCGTCGTGCACGCCGATCTCGCTCGGGAGCTGTGGCGTGACGGTGCGCGGCCGCGGCACGCGCCGATCATGCCAGGCACGCGTTGGGCATGGCATGATCGACCCCGCCATGTCCGTCACGGCCGCCACGCTGTCGCACGTTTATCCGCTCGGCTCGCGGGTCAACGACCGGGGACGGCTCGAGGTCGGCGGGTGCGACACGGTCGAGCTCGCGCGCGAGTTCGGGACCCCCGCGTACGTCGTCGCCGAGGATGACATGCGCGCCCGGGCGCGCTCGTTCATGGACGCGGTCGGCGCGCGCCACGGCGACTTCGACGTGCTGTTCGCGTCGAAGGCGTTTCCCTGCACGGCGGTGTACCGGCTGCTCGCCGAGGAGGGGCTCGCGTGCGATGTGGCCTCGGGCGGCGAGCTGTTCCTGGCGCTGCGGGGCGGATTCGAGCCGCCGCGGATCTATTTCCACGGCAACGCCAAGTCGTCTTCGGAGATACGCGAGGCGATGGCGGCGGGCGTGGGCCACATCGTGATCGATTCGCTGGATGAGCTCGCCCGGCTCGAGGGGATCGCAGCGTCTCTTGGTGGAGGTCGCCGGCAGGAGGTGCTGATCCGGATTACGCCGGGCGTGGCGGGCGACACCCATCACGCGATCTCGACCGGCCAGACCGACTCGAAGTTCGGGTTCGCCCCAGTTGATGCCCGTGTCGCGATCGATCGGCTCGCCGGCGCGGCGCATCTCGACCTGGTCGGGCTGCACTTCCACATCGGATCGCAGCTGCTCGAGCTCGAGCCGTTCCGCGCGGCGGTGCGGACGCTGGCTTCGCTCGGCGACTTCCCGGTCTACAACGTCGGTGGCGGCCTCGGCGTGGCCTACGGCGCCTCGGACCAGCCGCCGGCGATCGCCGACTACGTCGACGCGGTCGTGTCGACCGTGCATTCGGAGCTCGGCCGGGACAAGCGGTTGCTGCTCGAGCCCGGCCGCGCGCTGGTCGCGAACTCGGCGGTCACCCTGTACACGGTCCAGACGGTCAAGCGCAACGTGTCGACCTGGGTCGCGGTCGATGGCGGGATGTCCGACAACCTGCGCCCGATGCTGTACGGCTCTCGCTATGAAGCGCTCGTCGCCGACCGCGTGCTCGCGGAGGCGAACGTGGGCTGTCGGCTCGCGGGCAAGCACTGCGAGTCGGGCGATGTGATCGTGCGCGATGTTTCGCTCGCCGACCCGGTCCCCGGCGACGTGATCGTGACTCCGGTGACCGGCGCGTACGGATACTCGCTGGCCAACAACTACAACGGCGTCCCCCGGCCGCCGGTGATCTTCTGCCGTGAGGGCGAGGCGCGCGTGGTCGTCCGCCGCGAGAGCTACGAGGACCTCGCCGCCCGTGACCTCGGCTGACTCTAAGGCGCCGCCGTCAGGCGCCGCCGACCATCCCAATTCGATCTTCCGGGTCGGGCTGCTCGGCCACGGGACCGTGGGATCGGCGTTCGCGTCGCTGCTGCCCCAGCACGCGGACCGGATCGAGCGTACGACCGGGCTTCGCCCTGAGCTGTCCGGGGTGATGACCCGCAGCTCCGGGTCGTTTGAGGAGATACTCGAGGCGTCGGATCTGATCGTCGAGCTGATCGGCGGGATCGAGCCGGCGCGCTCGTATCTGTTGCAGGCGATGAGCGCGGGACGGCACGTCGTCACCGCCAACAAGCAACTGCTGTCCCAGCACGGCGAGGAGCTGTGGGATGCCGCGCGTTCGCATGGCGTGCAGCTGCGGTTCGAGGGGTCGGTCGCCGGCGTCGTGCCCGTGATCCGCGTGCTCCAGGAGTCGCTCGCCGGCGCGACGATCGACCGCGTGCACGGAATCGTCAACGGCACGACCAACTTCATCCTGACCGAGATGGCGCGGACCGGGATGACGTTCGCGGAGGCGCTGGTCGAGGCGCAGCGGCTCGGGTACGCCGAGGCGGATCCGTCCGAGGACGTCGACGGCCGCGACGCCGCGGCCAAGATGGCGATCCTGGCGCGACTCGCGTTCGACACGCCCGTGCACCTGGACCAGGTCCGGTACGAGGGGATCGAGCACATCCAGCCCGACGACCTCGCGTACGCGGATGAGCTCGGGTTGCAGTTGAAGCTGATCGGGACGGCCGAGCGGATCGGGTCGGGGCTGTCCGTGCGCGTACACCCCGCGTTCCTGTACCCGCACCACCCGCTGGCCTCGGTCAGCGGGCCGTTCAACGCGGTCACGGTCGAATCCGAGGCGATCACCGAGATCACGATGTCCGGGCCGGGGGCCGGCGGGCCGCAGACCGCGAGCGCCGTCCTCGGCGACGTGATCAGCGCGATGATCCCGCCGGCCTCGACCCCGCCGACGAGCCAGGTGCTCGAGATCGTCCAGGACGTGGTGTCGGCGTTCTATCTGCACCTGGACGTCGCCGACGAGTCGGGGGTGCTGGCGCGCGTGGCGCAGGTGCTGGCCACCCAGGACGTGTCGGTCAAGTCGGTCGTCCAGCGGGGCCTCGGCGATCAGGCGCGGCTCGTGATGGTCGTCCACCCGGTGCTCGAGTCGCGCTTCAGCGGGGCGATGGCCGAGCTGGCGCGGCTCGACGTGCTGCGGTCGCCACCGCGCGCGATCAGGGTGCTGGAAGAGGAGTTCGGGTAGGCCGGCAGCCGGCGTTGCGGGCCGGGGCGGCCGGGGCTGCGGTGGGGCCAACCCCTCACTCGACACCCGCCGCGGCCGAGTGTGGGGTTGACCACACAGGAGGTGGCTGAACGCGCATTCACCGCGCGCGGGGGGGCGAATGAGCGGTTAGCCACAATCGCGGGGCTGGGTTGCGCGCGCCACCGCCCACGACCACCGTGCGCCACCGCCGGCGACCATCGCGCGCCACCGCCACCACTTCGGCTAGGGTCCGCGTCCAATGAAGGCCGTCCAGATCGTCGAGCTCACGGGCCCGCAGTCGGCGCTCCGTATCGTCGACGACGCCCCGGAACCCGAGGCGAATCACCCCGCGACCCCGGGGCAGGGCGTGCTGGTCGACGTCCACGCCGCCGGCGTGTCGTTCCCCGAGGTCCTCCAGACCCGCGGCGAATACCAGGTCAAGCCCGAGCTCCCGTTCACGCCTGGGAGCGAGGTCGGCGGAACGGTGCGAAGCGCTCCCGAGGACTGTGCCCTGGAGCCCGGCGATCGCGTGGCTGCGTTCTGCATGCTCGGCGGGTGGGCCGAGGTCGCGGTGGCGCCGGCGTTCTTCACGTTCAAGCTCCCCGGCGCGCTCGACTTCGGCCAGGGCGCCGGCCTCGTCCTGAACTACCACACGGCGTTCTTCTCGCTCGTGACCCGCGGCCGGCTCGACGAGGGGGAGACGGTCCTCGTGCACGGCGCGGCCGGCGGCGTCGGAACCGCCACCCTCCAGATCGCGAAGGGACTCGGCGCGCAGACGATCGCGGTCGTATCCACCGACGACAAGGAGCGCGTCGCGCGCGAGGCGGGCGCCGACCACGTGGTCCGCAGTGACGGGCCGTGGAAGGACGAGGCGAAGGAGATCTCCGAAGGCGGCGTCGATCTCGTGATCGACCCGGTTGGCGGCGACCGGTTCACCGATAGCCTGCGCTCGCTGCGCGAGGGTGGGCGGGTCGTCGTCGTAGGGTTCACCGGCGGCTCGATACCCGAGGTGCGCGTCAACCGGCTGCTGCTCGCGAACACCGAGGTGATCGGAGCCGGGTGGGGCAACTTCGTGATGCGCAAGCCGAAGCTCAATCAGGAGATCGGCGACGCGATCGACCGGCTGATCGCCGACGGGTTCGTGCGACCGGTGGTCGGCGCTCGGTTCCCGCTCGAGCAAGCCGGCGACGCGCTCGAGCTGATCGACGGCCGCGGCGCGACCGGCAAGGTCGTGCTCGAGATCAGCTCTTAAGTCGGCGACAGCGCGCGCTCTGACATGCTCCGCGCATGCCGGGGATCATCGAGCGCTACCGGGAACGCCTGCCGTTCGCGACCGGCGACCCCGTGGTGTCCCTCGAGGAGGGTTCGACCCCGCTGGTGCTCGCCGAGCGCCTGTCCGAACGCGCCGGCGTCGAGGTGTGGCTGAAGCTCGAGGGCGCCAATCCGACCGGCTCGTTCAAGGACCGGGGCATGACGTGCGCGGTGTCCGCCGCCGTCCGCGAGGGCGCCCAGGCCGTGATCTGCGCCTCGACCGGCAACACCGCCGCCTCCGCCGCGGCCTACTCCGCCCGAGCGGGGCTGAGAGGCGCGGTGATCGTCCCCGAGGGCAAGATCGCCACCGGCAAGCTCGCGCAGGCGCTCATGCACGGCGCGCGGGTGGTGGCGCTGAGGGGCAACTTCGACGAGGCGCTGAAGCTGGTCCGCGAGCTGGCGGACCGGCACCCGGTGGCGCTCGTCAACTCCGTCAACGACTTCAGGATCGAGGGGCAGAAGACCGCCGCGTTCGAGATCCTCGAGCAGCTCGCGGGCGAGCTCGACGCGCTCTGCATCCCGGTCGGGAACGCCGGCAACATCACCGCGTACTGGAAAGGTTTCAACGAAGCCGGCGTGAAACCGCGCATGCGCGGATTCCAGGCGGCGGGTGCGGCGCCGCTGGTGGAAGGCAAGCCGATCGAGCACCCCGAGACCGTGGCGAGCGCGATCCGGATCGGCAACCCCGCGCGCTGGGAGGAGGCCATGAACGCGATGACCTCGAGCGGGGGTGCGGTCAAGGCCGTGAGCGACACCGAGATCCTGATGGCGTACCGGTTCCTCGCCGCGAACGAGGGCGTGTTCTGCGAGCCCGCCTCCGCCGCGAGCGTCGCCGGCCTGCTTGTCCACGGCGCCGGCGAGGGCGTCCGCCGGGTGGTGTGCGTGCTCACCGGCCACGGGCTCAAAGACCCCGACACCGCGCTCGACCAGGCCGGCTCGGTCGTGGCCTGCGACCCTGAGCTCAGCGCGATTGAGCGCGCGGTGCTCGAGTGACACCGGGTCTGGCGCGCCGGCGCGTGGTGCGCGTGCCGGCGTCGTCCGCGAACCTCGGACCAGGCTTCGACGTGCTCGGGGCGGCCCTCGCGCTGCACCTCGAGCTCGAGGTGGTCGAGACCGGGACGTTCGCCGTCAACACCGACCTGCCCGTCCCGACCGGCCCCGACAACCTCGTCGTCAAGGCGTTCGAGCGCCTTCACCCCGCGGACGGATTCGAGTTCCGCATCAACTCGGACATCCCGCTGAGCGGTGGTCTCGGCTCGAGCGCCGCGGCCGTGGTCGCGGGGCTGATGGCCGCCGACCACCTGTTCGAGCTCGACGCCGACGTGTTCTCGCTTGCCGCCGAGCTCGAGGGTCATCCCGATAACGTCGGCGCGGCGCTTTACGGCGGGTTCGTGGTCTGCAATGGAGCTCGGGCGCACCGGTTCGAGGCCCCGCCGGGCCTCGAGGCCGTGCTCGTCGTCCCCGACGAGGGACCGCCGACCGAGGAGGCGCGCGAGGCGCTCCCGGCGACCGTCCCGATCCAGTCCGCGGTGTTCAACATCTCCCATGCGGCGATGCTGACGCTCGGACTCGCCACGGCCGACTGGGATCTGATCTCAGCCGGCCTGCGCGATCGGCTCCATCAGCCCCAGCGTGCCCATCTGTACCCGCGGTCGGCGGACCTGCTCGAGCACGCGCGCAGCCTGGGGGCGCTCGGGGCCACGATCTCGGGTGCGGGGCCGACCGTGCTCGTGTGGTGTCGCTACGACCAGACCGCTGTCGTGGTCGAGGCGCTCAGGCGCGAGACCGCCGGCTGGGCGCACGTGATGCGCGCGGGCTTCGAGCCTCAGGGCGCCGACGTGCGCTCGCTCTAGGCCGTCCGAGAGCCCCCCTCGGCCAGCCGCTCGCGGAGCCACTCGGCGTGGTGGTCCTGGAGCTCGCGCCCACGGCGGGTGAAGTCGAGGATCAGCCGCAGGTCGTCCTCGCTGTAGGCGTCCGCCATCGGCGTGTACAGCCTCCTCATCGGCTCGACCATCAGCTCGTTCGCGAGCTCGAAGGCCTTCTCCGTCGGCTCGACCAGTACCCGTCGGCGGTCGGTCGGGTCGGCCACCCGCCGGGCCAACCCGGCGCGTTCTAGCCGGTCGATCACGGCGGTGATCGCGCCCGTGGTGAGGCGGGTGGCTTCGGCAAGGTCCCCGGCGCTCATGCTCCCGTGCTGATCGAGGACGTCCAGGCACCGCGCGTCGGTGCGGTTGACCCCGAGCAGCTGGCAGATGAGGTCGTCGACCACATCGGTGGAGCGCTGGCTGGCGCGCACCTCGTCGCCGAGTTCGGCGTACAGCTGTAGGCGCTCCTGGGAAGGTTCTCTTGACATCTAAATCTCTTAGTTACTAAGATGCTTGGCGCGTAAGCGAATAGTATCCGGAGGTGAAGCAGGCATGGAGCAGGCGATCGAGGCCATCGGTCTCGTCAAGTCTTACCCGAAGGGCGTGACGGCGCTCGACGGGCTGTCGTTCAGCGTCGCCCGCGGCACCGTGTTCGCGTTGCTCGGGCCGAACGGCGCCGGCAAGTCGACCGCGGTCAAGATCCTCACGACGCTGGCCACGCCCGACGGGGGCAAGGCGCTTGTCGGTCGGCTCGACGTGGTCGCGAACCCCGACGCCGTGCGCCGGACGATCGGCGTCGTCGCGCAGGGGTCGGCAGTCGACATCCAGGCCACCGGCCGGGAGAACCTGCGCCTGCAGGGGCAGATCTACGGGATGCGCGGGCAGGCGCTCGAGCAGCGCGCCCAGGAGCTGCTCGAGCGATTCGGGCTGGCCGAGGCCGCCGACCGCATCGCGCGGGGCTACAGCGGCGGCATGCAGCGGCGCCTCGACATCGCGATGGCGCTTGTCCACGACCCCGCGGTGCTGTTCCTCGACGAGCCGACTACCGGCCTCGATCCCGAGGTCCGCGCCGACATGTGGAACGAGATTTCTCGGCTCGCCGCCGCGCGGGGCAAGAGCGTGCTGCTTACCACGCACTACCTCGAGGAGGCCGACCAGCTCGCTGGGCAGATCGCGATCGTCGACCGCGGCAAGGTCGTGGCGGAGGGAACGCCCGACGAGCTCAAGCGCGAACTGCACGGCGACGCGATCCACGTCGACCTCGAGCGCGAGTACAACGGCGCGGTCAGTGGTGCTCTGACGGGTTTGCCTGCGATTCGCGACGTGGTGGTAGACGGGCGCACGCTGCGCGCCCGCGCCGACGATGGAGGCCGGGCGGTGCCCGCCGTGCTCGGAGCGCTCGAGTCGGCCGGCGTAGCGGTGTCCTCGGTGCGGGTCGCGCGACCGTCGCTCGACGACGTCTACCTCAAGTACACGGGCCGTACGTTCGACGCGGCCGACGCGGAGGCGAGTACCCGATGACTGTGATCAGGCACACCCTGTACATGACCCTGCGCCACCTGCGCGAGCTGTGGCGCCAGCCGTGGTTCGTGGCGGTGACGCTCGTCCAGCCGGTGATCTGGCTGCTGCTGTTCGGCGCGCTGTTCAAGAAGGTGATCGAGATCCCGGGCTTCCACAGCCACTCCTACATCGCGTTCCTCGCGCCCGGTGTGGTCGTGATGACCGCGATGTTCAACGCCGCCTGGAGCGGGATGTCGTTGATCGACGACATGCGGCGTGGGGTCACCGCGCGCTTCCTCGTCTCGCCGGTGCGCCGGGAAGCGCTGATCGCGGGGCGGATCCTCAAGGAGGCGGTGGTGGTCGTGATCCAGTCGCTGATCATCGTCGCGCTGGCGCTGATCGTGGGGGCGAGCTTCCCGGGCGGAGTCGGGGGCGTCGCATTGCTGTTCGTCCTGTCCGCGCTGCTCGGCGCGATGTTCGGGGCGCTGTCGAACGGCTTCGCGCTGATCATGGGCCAGGAGGAGGCGCTGATCGGGGCGACGCAGTTCATCCTGCTGCCGCTCACGTTCCTCTCGACCACGTTCCTGGCCGCGAACATCATGCCGGGGTGGATCGCCCACGTGGCCGACTTCAACCCGGTGAACTGGGCCGTGGTGGCGGGCCGCTCGGCGGTCTCGTCCAGCGCTGACTGGGGGCTGATCGCCGCGCGCGCCGGGTTCCTGGTGGCGCTGCTGGCGCTGTCGGTGGCGTTCGCGACCAGGGCGTTCCACTCGTATCAGCGGTCGGTGTGATTTTGGGCTGCTGACGCAGCATCCGTGGGGCCGTTCCGGCCGGGCATCCATGCCCGGCCGGGCGTGGTCGCTGATCCCGCGGCGGTCGTGGGCAGATCGGGTTTTTGAACGGCGGGCACCTGGAGAGGGGCCGGGGCTGAGCTGCCGGCGCGAGGCGGCGCGCCGATCATGCATAACCTGCCACTCGAGCGTCTTCTGTGTGACCATGGCCGACTATGCATGTGGGCATGCGCGGTATGCCACGGTCGGCCGATCCGAGGTCGACTGGCAGGTTACGCATGCTGGCGCCCCACGATCCGTCCCCGGGACGACCCCACCCCTCTCCAGGTGCCGGTCGCCTAAGAGGGACCCTAAGAAGCTACGAAACCCGCACGCCGCCGGCGAGCGACGCGACGCGACGCCCCGCCGCTCCCAACCCGAGCCGGCGCAGCAACTCCTCGGCGACGGCCAGGTAGTCGGTGGCGAGGTCGGGCCGGTAGTCGAGGATCGACAGCGCCCGCTCGGCCGACTCGGCGTAGGCGATCGAGGAGCGGATCGTGGTGTCGAGCAGCTTCTCGCCGTAGTGCTGGCGCAGGGAGTCGAACGCCTCGCGCGAGTGGCGGGTGCGCATGTCGGCGATGTTCAGGACCACGCCGAGCCACTCGAGATCGGGGTTGAGGTTCTCGCGAGCCAGTTCGATCACCTCGAGCGCCTGCTCGACGCCCTGGAGCGCGAAGTACTGCGCCTCGGCCGAGATCAGCGCGTGATCGGCGGCGACGAGCGCGTTGACCGTCAGCAGCCCGAGCGCCGGCGGGCAGTCGATCATGATCAGGTCGTAGTCGTCCCGGAGCTCGCGCAGCGCCTTCTTGAGCGCGAGCTCGCGGCCCATCTTGCCTCCGAGCGCGAGCTCGGCCTCGGCGAGACCCAGGTTGGCGGGGATGATCCCGTCGTGGACCGCCGCCCGCGCCTTGGCCCGGCCCGCGAGGACATCGCCGATCGTCGGCGCGACGTCGGGGTCGACGTCGAGATAGTCCGACAAGTTGCCCTGCGGGTCGAGATCGATTGCGAGCACGCGCAGATCGACCCGACGAAAAACGTCGGTCAGGGTCCGCACGGCCGTGGTCTTGCCCGTGCCGCCCTTCTGCGAGAGAACGGAAACTATCGACGCCATCGACCGGGCCACTATAGGCGGCGACGAACTAGCCGGTCGGCCTGACCCGCGCCCGCCGGATCGGCTCGTCTAGGCGGTCGCGCCCGAGTCCGAGGCGTGGACCGCGCGCATGCCCGAGACGACCGGCACATCGACGAAATGCAGGTGGTGGCGTCCGATCACGACCTCGTCGCCGTCGGCCAGCGTGCTCCACTCGACGCGCTCGCCGTTGACGAACACGCCGTTGAGGCTGCGATCGTCGAGCACGCGCAGACCGTCGGGCTGGCGCACGATCAAGGCGTGGCGGCGCGACACCGTCGGGTCGTCGAAGCGAATGTCGGCGGCGAGGCTGCGGCCGATCCGAGTCCACTCGCGCTGGAGGGCGTACGCGATCCGGCTCTCGCCCTCGGTGCGGTACGCGAGGTACTGGCCCGGTTCACTCAGCGAGTCGCGAATCTCGTCGAGCCAGCCCTGATCGTCGTCGTCCGCCGCGACCTCGAGCACGCTCGTCTGGGCGGTCGTGAACAGAGAAGCCCGGACGAACTCGGTCCCGCCGCAGTTGGGGCAGGTCGGCAGCTCGTCAACCGCGTCGAGCGACACGGGGTAGTCACAATCCGTGCATCGAAAAGTTCCGGTCCCCGCGACATTGCCCGACATCCAAGCTTTCATTGAGCCGCCTTTTCCCTAGGAAACGCTGCGAACACGCCGACTTGGACAAGCCGGTGAACCCATGATAGCCCCCGAGTCAAAGCGCGGAATAGGTCCCTGGACGGATGGTGGAGGCGCCTAGAACCGTTTATCCGACGTAGATATGAGTTCGGCAGGAACCCCTCCCGCAGCGCCGAAATGACCGTTCATGCAGGCGTCTGACAAAGGGAATCCAGAGCTCGAGCTGGCTCTGCTGAAGGATGGGGTAGGGCGCCGTGACGCCGTTCAGGAGCGGTGCCATGGATGCCACAGAACCCCGCTAATCGGGGAAACTGTGTACGTACTCAGACACGGCGCGGTGCTATGTGAACTGTGCCGCGCGCTCGAGCCGGACCCGCCGATGCAGGCGCGGCTCGTGCACGGCCCCGAGTACGGGCACACGATGAAGCTGACCGATCACCGGGCGGCGTAGGGCCGTCGGCGGAGCCCCGCGGCGGGCTCGAACTTAGAATCCCGCTCGTGGAGCCGTTCACCGCGACCGCGACGATCTCGAAACCCCGCGAGGAGGTGTTCGAATACCTCGCGGACATCGCCAACCATCCCGAATTCACCGATCACTACCTGGTCGACTGGCGGCTCACGCGTGAGGACTCCTACGGGACCGGCGCGGGCGCACGCTTCAAGATGAAGGCGCCGCTTAGCCGGTTCGCCTGGGGGGACATCACGTTCGCCGAGGTCGAGCCGCCGTTCCGGATCGTCGAGCGCGGCCGCGGCGGCAAGTACAACCGCATCCGGATGGTCGGCACCTACACGCTGCAGCCAGGCGCGGGTGGCAGCACGAGGCTCGAGTACACGCTGGAGACCGTGCCCCTGCTGCTTTCGGACAAGCTGATGGACTCGCTCATCGTGGCCCGGTGGACCCGCCGGCAGACGGCCAAGGCGTTGCGCCGGTTGACGACGATCCTCGAGGAGGACCGCGGGCGCGGCAAGCGTGCCACGGTCGCGGGTCGCTGACCCTCGTGCGCCGCCGCTATTACACTTCCGCCCCCGTGAGCGCTCGCCGCCTGTGGATCCTCGTCTGCGCCCTGGCGCTGGCCGTCGGACTCGCAGCCTGTGGCCAGGTAGCGGATCCGACGAGTGCGGAGAACGACGGCGTGTACGTCGACGCCGGGCCGATCACCTACCAACTCCAGGTGTCCCGGCAGTTGAACCAGTACACGACCGAGGACAGTCAGTACCTGTCGGGGCTGCCCCGCGGCCAGGGCACGCTCACCCCCGACCAGTTCTGGTACGGGGTATTCCTGTGGGCCAAGAACCAGACGAACCATCCCCACCTCACCGCGGACAGGTTCACTGTCGTCGACACCTCCGGCAACGTGTATCACCCGACTCCGCTGGACGCGGAGCTCAACGGGTATGCGTGGACGCCGCAGCTGCTCGAGCCTTCCGGGATCGAGCCGGCGCCGAGCACGACCGCGAGCCTCGGTCCCACGCAGGGCGGGCTGATCCTGTTCAAGCTGCCGACGTCGGTGTACTCGGACCGCCCGCTGACGCTCAACATCTACCCGCCGACCGGCCACCCGGCGATCATCTCGCTCGACCTGTAGCGCGGGGGTGGTTCGGGTCGCGGCTTTGGTGGGGCGGCGCTCGTTCTATTGCCCCTGGAGGCCGGCAACCAGCACCTGGCGGACAGCCGGCGCCGCCGTCGCCCCGCCGGCGCCCTGGTTCGGGAACAGCGCGCCGACGACGATCCGCGGATGACCCACCGGCGCGTAGCCGACGAACCAGGCGTCGGTGAGCTGGTTGGCGTTGGCGACGCTCCCGCCGCTTGCGGTCGTGGTGTTGGCGAGCTCGGCGGTCCCGGTCTTGCCGGCGACGGTCACGCCCGGGATCGCAGCCGCGGTGCCGGTCCCGTAGTCGACGACGGCGACCATCATCCGCTGGACCTCGCCGGCAACGTGGCCGCTCGTGACGCGGACGAACTTCGGCGGCAGGTGGGCCTGAAGCGTCGGCAACGGGCGCCGGCCGCCCATCGCGATCGTCGCCCCGACGTCGGTCATTTCGAGCGGGGTCGCCAGGACCTGGCCCTGGCCGATCGCCGATGAACCGGTTTCGAGATCGCTGCCCAGGCTGTTCGGCGGGATTGAGCTCTCGACGGCGCCGGGAATCGTCGGGGTCTGGTTGAAGCCGAACCGATCGGCCATCGCGAGCAAACGCTTCCCGCCGACCCGCGCCCCGAGCGGCGCGAACACCGAGTTGCACGACACCGCGAACGAGTTCAGCAGCGTCCCGCCGCAGTCCTCGCCACTCGCGTTGTGGAGCGTGTAACCGTCGAGGATCGCCTGAGTGCTGTACGGGAACACGGTGCTCAGCTTCACGATCCCGGCCGTGAGCGCCGCCGTCGAGGTGACGATTTTCATCGTCGAGCCGGGCGGCTGGGCCGCGGAGAACGCGATCCCGGCGAGCGCGAGCAGGCCGCCGGTGCGGGGGTCCATGGCCACGATGCCCGCGTAGCTGTTGCCGAGCGCGTTGATCGCGGCGGTCTCGAGCGACGGCACGATCGTGGTCGTCACGTTGTGCCCGGGCGTGGGCGCGGTCCGGGCGAGCACGCGCTTGCCGGCGAGCAGCACGCCTCCGGGGGTCCCGGCGAGCTGCTTCTGGAAGGCGCGCTCGAGGCCGTCAAGGCCGATCTGGGAGTTGGCCGGGTAGCCCTGGGCCATGTAGGTGGCGGCGGCGGCTCGCGGGATCGGGCCGAGCGTGCCGACGATCTCCGACGCCACGCCGGAGATCGGCGAGGTCCGGTCGGGCCCTTCGGCGAGCGGCGTGCCGTCGGCGGCGAACAGGGTCGCCCGCGGCGGGAGCGACATGTGACGGCCGAGCCGCTCGTTGCTCTGGAGCCCCGGGAACAGAAGGCTCCGGGTGTAATGCACGGTGGCGCCCGATCCGCTTCCGGTGATCGGTACCTCGAGCGTCTCGTCGAGCGTCCCGAACAGGCGCGTATCGATGATCATCTGCACCGGGATGTAGTCGCCGCGCCGCTTGCCGACGTGCTCGGCGGTGAGCTTCAGGACCGTCGCGGTCATCTCGTCGTGGCGGTACGCCGAGGCGAATTTGGCCTCGGTCGTGCTCTGCTTGGAGGCCGGATCGAGCAGCGAGTACATGTGGCCGTAATCGCCGGCGGTCCACGCCCCCACATAGTCAGTGACCAGGTGGCGCTCCGAGCCGGCGGACTCCGCGTTGATCACGAGCACGACCCCGACCGCGATCGCCGCGATCACCCCGATCGGCACCAACAGCCTCAGCCGTTTCTGCCAACGTCGCCGCCGGCGTCTGGATCTCGGACCCCTCTCCGATACTCCACCTCTTAGAACCCCTTCTGCCACCTAGCCTGAAACGGTACGGCACCGGTCGCAATAACCTCCTGACGGTGACAGAAGTCGACTGGCTGATCGTCGCCTTCACGGTGCTGCTCGCGCTGTATGGCTACGCGCAGGGCTTCATCGTCGGCGCGCTGTCGCTACTCGGCTTCGGGGTCGGTGCGTTCCTGGGAAGTCACCTCGGGCCGCTCGTGCTGCCGGGCGGCTCGCATTCGCAGTACGCGCCGCTGTTCGGTCTGCTCGGAGCGTTGCTCGCCGGTGCGGTGCTGGCCAGCGGACTGCAGGGTCTCGGGGCGCGAGCCCGCGTGGTCCTGCGGCTCCCGGGGCTGCGCCTGGTCGACGGCGTGTTGGGCGCGCTCCTGACGGCCTCGGTGGCTTTGGGTATCGCGTGGATCGTCGGGGCTGTGGCCTACCAGTCCGCCGGATCGCCGGTGCTGCGGCGCGACATCCAACGCTCGGCGATCCTCACCGAGCTGAACGAGCTGCTGCCGCCCTCGGCGCCGCTGCTGAACGCGCTCGCGCGGATCGATCCGCTGCCGTCGGTGCGCGGCCCGGAGGCGGACGTACCGGCGCCCACGCGGGGGATTCTCGCCACTCGCGGCGTCAAGCACGCAGGCTCGAGCGTCGTCAAGGTGCTCGGCACCGCGTGCGGGCTGGGGATCGAGGGCAGCGGCTGGGTCGCGGCCCCCGGCATCGTGGTCACGAACGCGCACGTCGTCGCCGGAGAGAACGACACCACCGTCCAGGTCGGCGGCAACCCGCCCGGGCTCGACGCCGACGTGATCGACTTCGACCCCCACGACGACATCGCGATCCTGCGTGTGCACGGCCTGAACGAGCCCGTGCTCAAGCTCGCCCAGAACCCAAAGGCGGGGACCGCGGCGGCGATCCTCGGGTATCCGCTCGACGGCGGCTTCGACGTCGAGCCAGGGCGCATCGGCCAGACCGAGACTGTCAGCACCGAGGACGCCTACGGCAACGGGCCGGTGACGCGCAGCATCACCGCGCTGCGCGGGCTCGTCCGGCCGGGCAACTCCGGCGGTCCGATGATCGACCACGCCGGCCAGGTAGTCGCGACCGTGTTCGCGGCAATCACGGGGTCGACGGAGGGCCGTGGCGGGTTCGCGGTCCCGAACGCGCTCGTGGCCGCCCAGCTCGCGATCGCTCAGACGCGCACCAACCCGGTCAGCACCGAGTCGTGCGCCGGTTAGGTGCGCGATATCGCTTAACCAGGTAGGCGAGATCCCGCTCGCAATGGGGCGCGGGATCGCTCCCCCTCGCGAAAAGCGAGCCTCCTAGTGGCGGGCGGTGGTCTGCGCACCGCCCGCCCCTAGGTGCATGCCCCCGGGGGCCCCTAAGGTCTCTTGCCCCCCGACGTCCTCGGCCATTTGACTCACCATCCCAGGCCCCAGCGCCCCCAGGAGCTGTGGATGGTGATGTGCAAGGTGCCGCTGAGCCGCAAGGAATAGCTCGTGCTCGTCGTCGCCCGCGAGTAGCGCCCCGCACTCGCAGTGGGCGATCCGCCGGTGCTTTCCGTCGATTCTGGTCGTGAGGCCGTCGTCAACCGGATCCTCGGTCACCTCTTGTTGCGCCCCGCCGAGGGCGTCGCTGCGTGAAACCTTGGTGCTCACTGGTCGGGCAAGATGCAACTTTGCCGTTGTCGATACGTTTCCAGAACGTTGCCGCAGGCAGAGCGCGCCCTCGAGATGACTCGGATCCAGCTCTGTGGACGGTTGTCCGTAGAGATCGGTGGCGTGCAAATTTCCGAGCGTTTGCGCGGCAAACAGGTCCCACTGCTGCTCGCCTACCTGGTGCTCAACCGAGCGCGACACGTCGCTCGCGACGAGCTGATCGACGCGCTGTGGCCCGAGGAGCCGCCGGTCTCTCAGGACGCGGCGCTGCGGACGCTGCTCTCGCGGCTGCGCTCCTCGCTCGGGTCGGAGACGCTCGCCGGACGCGACGAGCTGATCCTGACGCTCCCCGAGCCGGTGTGGATCGACGTCGAGGCGGCGGCGGCCGAGGTCTCGCGAGCGCTCGACGCGCTTGCGCGCGGGGACGCGCGCCGCGCGTGGGCGCTCGCTCAGGTGCCGCTGAACATCGCCAGCCGCGGGTTGCTCCCGGGGGCGCAGGCGAACTGGCTCGAGGCTCCGCGCCGCGAGCTCGAGGACGTGCGCCAGCAGGCGCTTGAGGTGATCGGCCGCGCGGGCCTCGTGATGGGCGGCACCCAGCTGCAATCGGCCGAGCGCGCGGCGCGAACGCTGATCGAGACTGAGCCGTACCGCGAGTCGGGCTACGTCCTGTTGATGGAGGCGCTCGCCGCGCGCGGCAACGTCGCCGAGGCGCTGCGCGTGTTCGACGGGCTGCGGACGCTGCTGCGCGACGAGCTCGGCACGAACCCATCGCCCGAGGCGATCGCCGCGCACGAGCGGTTGCTGCGTCCCGAGCCCCGCGGCGCCGACGTGGGCGAGCGCGGCGATCAGGGAATGCCGGCGATCCCACTGCCGGCTGAGCTCCGCCACCGCGCGCAGTCCCCGCTGATCGGGCGCGAGCAGGAGCTGGCCGCGCTCCAGTGGCGGTGGGATCTGGCGTGCGGTGGGGCGGGTGGCTCGGCTGGGGGTCGGGGTTCCGTTCGGGGCCCTGACTCCGACGCTGCCGGCGGCCGGGTCGTGCTGCTGGCGGGCGACGCTGGGATCGGCAAGACGACGCTCAGCGCCGAGCTGGCGCGACGGGTCCACGACGCCGGCGCGATCGTCCTCGCGGGGCGCTCGCCGCGCGAGACCGTGGTTCCATACCAGCCGTTCCTCGAGGCGCTGCGGCACTGGGCCCTCAACGCGTTTGTCGCCGATCTACGGGCGTATACGCGTGAGTACGGACCCGAGCTCGCGCGCCTGATTCCCGAGCTGCGCCGGCGCGTGCCCGACCTTCCGCCGCCGCCACAGGACGAGCCCGAGACCGAGCGCTACCGGCTGTTCGAGGCCGTCGTCGGTCTCCTGACCGAGCTTTCGCGCTCTGCACCGGTGCTGCTGGTACTCGACGATCTTCAGTGGGCCGATCGGCCGACGCTGCTGCTGCTCCGTCACCTGGCCCGGGCGACGAACCCGGCGCGTCTGCTGATCCTCGTCGCCTACCGCTCGGCCGAGCGCGGCGACACGTTCACGAACGCCCTGACCGAACTCCGCCGGGACCGGCTCGCCTCCGAGCTCGACATCAAGGGACTGGGCGAGTCCGAGACGGCCGAGCTGGTGCGCGCGCGGGCGGGGGAGGCGCCGGCGCGGGCCTTCGCCCGGGCCCTGTACGAGGAAACCGAGGGCAACCCGTTCTTCGTCGAGGAGATCATCCGCCACCTGATCGAGGCGGGCGTCCGCGTCGGCAGCGCCAGCGCGTCCGAGCTCCAGCGCTTCGGACTTCCGGAGGGCGTCAAGCAGGTGATCGCGTTCCGGCTCATGCGGCTCGAGGCGCCGGCGGCCGAGCTACTGCGCGTCGCCGCCGTGATCGGCCGCGATGTCGACGCGGCGCTGCTCGAGCGCGTCGTGGTCCTGACCGAGGACGAGTTCCTGGCCGCGGTCGACGAGACGATCGGCGCGGTGCTGCTCGTGGAGTCCGACGACGGGCCGGGGTCCTACCTGTTCACCCACGCGCTGATCCGGGAGACCCTGTACGAGAGCATGTCCGCGACGCGGCGGGCCAGGATCCACAAGCGGGTGGGGGAGGCGATCGAGGCAGAGCAGGGGCGCCGGCATGAGCGATACCTCCCAGAGCTCGCCTACCACTTCACGCGCGGCGCCGACCCCGAGGACGCCGAGAAGGCGATCACCTACGCGCTGCGCGCCGCCGATCTGGCGACCACGATGCTCGCGCACGAGGAGGCGGCCGAGCATTATGCCCGCGCGATCGACGTGCAGGGGCGGTTTCAGCCCGAGGCGTACGAACGCCGGTGCGAGCTGCTGCTGCGGCTCGGCGAGGCGCGGGTCCGGGGTGGCGAGCGGGCGCTCGGGTCCTCGGCGTTCCGCGAGGCGGCCGCGCTCGCCGAGCGGCTCGGTGACGGCGCCTCGCTGGCGCGCGCCGCGATCGGCGCCTCGCGCCGCTACGTGCAGCCGCCCGGGGTGGTCGACACCGAGCTGATCGCGATGATCGAGCGCGCGCTCGAGCTCGAGCGCGACCGGTCGCTCGTTCGGGTCCGCTTGCTCGAGTGCCTGTGCGGAGCGATCTACTACTCGCCCGAGCGCGACCGGATGGCGGCGCTCAGCGACGAGGCGATGTCGATCGCGGTGGAGCTGGGAGACCCGGAGGCACGCGCGTACGCCTGCTCGGCGCGGCGCCGGGTGCTGTGGGATGCGCCGCACCTCGCCGAACGGATCGAGGTCTCGACCGAGATGCTCACGTTCGCGCGCCAGATCGGCAACCTCGAGCTCCAGCTTCAGGCGCACGCATGGCTCGTGGTCGATCTGCTCGAGCGCGGAGATCGCGACGCTGTCGACGCCCAGATCGAGGCGTTCGAGGCCGGCGCAGGTCGGCTGCGGCAGCCGCTGTTCGAATGGAACTCGATCATGTGGCGGGCGATGCGGGCGCTGCTGGCCGGATCGCTGTCGCTCGCCGACCAGTTGGCCGCCGAGGCGCTCGCCGCCGGCGCGCCGGCGGAGGCCGTCACCGTGTCCCAGTACTACGCGATTCAGGTGCTCGGGATCCGGCGCGAGCAGGGGAGGATGGGGGAGCTCGAGCCGGCCGCGCGGCGACTGATCGAGGAGAACCCAAGCCGCCCGGCGTGGCGCGCGGCGCTGGCGACCCTGCTGTGCGACGAGGGTCGTCTGGATGAGGCGCGCGAGGAGTTCTCACGGCTGGCTGCCGGTGATTTCGAAGACATCCCCAAGGACCTGGATTGGATGATCGCGATGGTCCTTTTGAGTGACGTGTGCGCGGACCTGGCGGACGGGGACAGGGCCGCGCTCCTGTACGTGAAGCTCGAGCCGTACGCGGACGTCAACGTCGTGATCGGGCTGGCCGCGGTGTGCCTCGGGTCAGCCGAGAGCTTCCTGGGAAGGCTGGCCGGCACGATGGGGCGGATCGACCTCGCGGCGAGCCATTTCGAGCGCGCGCTCCGAGCCAACGCCGCGCTCGGGGCGCCGGCCTGCCTCGCCCGCTCCCGGGTCGACTACGCCCGGGCGCTCGGTCCCGGCCCGCGCGCGGCCGAGTTGCGGGCCGCGGCGGGGCGGACCGCCGCCGAGCTCGGGCTCGGCGCGGTGGCGCGCAAGATCGCGGCGCTCGAGGGGGCCTAACCCGGCGGCAGCGTCAGCATCGCGGCGCTCGCGGGCGGCACTTGGAACGACGCGCCCGGGAAGGTCGCGATGTTGACGCCGTCGACCCCGACCCGGGCCATGTTGAGCATCGAGTCGAGCGCCCACAGGGACCGGCCACCACGTCCGGTCGGTGGTGTCGCCGCCGATCCGGAGCTCCGGTGGGCTGCCGCCGGCGAGGTTGCGGATCAGCTGGACGAACACCGGGTTGGTTGCCGAGGGGTTCGTGCCGGCGTACGCCGGGACCGCGAAGTACTCGAGCGAGAGACCGAGGAAACCCGCTGGAATTGGCGGGGTGGCGGCGGGACCGCCGACCTTGAGCACGGCTGCCCTGGTCGCCGAACCGGGGTTCGCGACCGCGATCGACGCCAGGGCGAGGACGAGCCCGATCGCGATCGACACGAGGAGTGACCGAGGGCGGCTCATGCGGGCGTCACCATCTCCACAAGAAAACCACCGGCGCCCGTGGTCCGTTGACACGAGCGCTACCCTCGCGAACTCATGAGCTTGACCTTGGTCATCGCAGAGAAGCCGTCGGTCGGACGCGACCTCGTCGCGGTGCTGCCGGGCGCCTTCACCAAGCACGAGGGCTACCTCGAGGGCCCGGAGCACGTCGTCACCTGGGCCGTCGGCCACCTGGTCCAGCTTGCCGACCCCGACGAATACGACGATCGCTTCAAAAAGTGGCGGATGGCCGATCTGCCGATCGTCCCCGACCGCTTCAAGCTGGTCGTCCGCGACGAACGCTCGAAGAAGCAGATGAACGTGGTCAAGCGGCTGCTCGACCGCGACGACGTCGATCGTGTCGTCAACGCCTGTGACGCCGGGCGCGAGGGCGAGCTGATCTTCGCCTACCTGTACGAGAAGGCCGGTTCGAAGAAGCCGGTGATGAGGCTGTGGCTGAACTCGATGACCAAGGACGCGATCAGGAACGCGTTTGGCGATCTGCGGCCCGGTGCCGAGCTTGCGACGCTCGAGCAGGCCGCCCGCTCGCGGTCGGAAGCCGACTGGATCGTCGGGATGAACGCCACGCGCGCCGCGACGATCCGGCTGCGTTCGTCCTTCGACGGTGCCGTGTCTCTGGGCCGGGTGCAGACGCCCACGTTGGCGATCCTGGCCCGGCGCGAGCAGGAGATCCGCGACTTTGTTGCCGAGCCGTATTGGCTCGTGGACGCGGTGCTCGATCCGGTCGACAACGAGCCTCCTCGTACTTACGAAGGGCGCTACCACTTGGGCGCGAATCCGCGGCTAAAGACCGCGGAGGAGGCCACGGCGATCGTGGAGGCCTGTCGCGGCCAGGCCGGCGAGATCACCAAGCTCGACAAGTCTGAGCGCAAGGAGCGCCCGGAGCTCCTGTACGACCTGACTTCGCTCCAGCGTCACGCGAACCGGCGTTACGGCTTCACCGCCCGGCGCACCTTGGCCGCGGCGCAGCGGCTGTACGAGGAGCACAAGGCGCTCACGTATCCGCGTACGAACTCACGTTATTTGACCGGCGACATGATCCCGGAGATCAAGCCGATCGCCCGGCTGCTCGGTGATCAGTCCGAGTACGCCCAGGCCGCTCAGTACGTGCTCGGGCTCGATGTGCTGCCGCTCGGGCGGGTGGTCAACGACGCCAAGGTCACCGATCACCACGCGATCATCCCGACTCGCGCCGAGCGCCACCCGGTCGACAAGATGAGCGACGACGACCGTCGGATCTATGACCTGGTCGTTCGCCGATTTCTGGCGATCTTCCATCCGGAGGCCGTGTTCGAGAACACGCGGGTCGAGACGACCGTGGCGTCGCACATCTTCCGGACACGTGGGAAGGTTTTGCTCGTTGCGGGGTGGCGTGCGGTCTACGGCGAGATGCCCGACGCGGAGCAGTCCGACGACGACGAGGGGCGCGAGCAGCAACTGCCCAAGCTGGTCCGCGGCGAGCCGGTCGGCGTGACCGATATCGCCTCCGAGGAGAAGCTGACCAAGCCGCCGGCGCGCTACAACGACAACTCGCTGCTGGGCGCGATGGAGACCGCCGGCAAGCTCGTCGACGACGAGGAGCTGCGCGAGGCGATGAAGGAGTCGGGGATCGGCACGCCGGCAACCCGCGCGGCGATCATCGAGCGGCTGATCCAGGTCGGCTACGTCGAGCGCGACGGCCGCGCTTTGGTGGTCAGCGAGAAGGGCCTGAACGTGATCCGCCTGCTCGGCGAGCACGCGCTGACCTCGCCCGGGCTGACCGGCGACTGGGAACGGCGGCTCGCGCTGATCGAGACGGGCGGCGACTCGCGCGAGGCGTTCATGGGCGACATCGTCAAGTTCACCGAGAGCACGGTCGGCGAGCTCGATCGCAATCTGAAGGACGTGCGGATTCCGCGGGCGAACCTCGGCCCCTGCCCGGTGTGCGGCCACGACATCGTCGAGAACCGCAAGGGCTACTCGTGCTGGTCGCGCGAGGACCCGGGCTGCGGGTTCGTGATCTGGAAGTCGAAGGCGGGCAAGACGCTGCCGGTGGCGGTCGCGCGCGAGTTGATCAAGACGGGCCGCACGGAGAAAGCCGTCACCGGGTTCAAGGGACGCTCGGGCAAGAGCTTCCGCGCCCGGCTGGCGCTGCAGCAGACCGAGGATGGCAAGTGGCGGGTCGAGTTCGACGAGCCGTGGGCCAAGGAGGGCGCGAAGCCGCCCGAGGCCGAAGAATCAGAGCCTTCTGCGGAGGCCGTCGCCACCGCCGCGCAGCAGCAGCCCGAAGCGGCCTGATCGCCACCGTCGCGCGGACCTTGAACCGGGCCGCGGACATCAAACCGCGCAAAACCTGCTCAACCGAGCCAACGCGCCTCGAACATCCGTCCAGACGGGCTAGGAAAACTCAACCGAACAGACGATGACGTTCGGGCAAGCGACTGCCGAGGGGCACTCCAGGCGCGAGCGGGGGACGCGAAAGCGTGGGTCTCGGTAACCCGAGATTGCAGTTGGGACCGGCCCGCCATGGGCCTTGAAACCGAAGGTAGGAACCCCATGTTCAGATGGCTGTCGAAGAAACGTCTCGCTGCGGTTGCATTGGTCGCGGTGCTGGCTGTGTCCGGCATCGCGGTCGCATACTTCACCGGCGGCTCTGGCTCCGTCACCGCATCGGGCACCGTCGGGTCATCGACCCCCTGGGCGATCACTGCCGGCACGCCCACCTGGTCGGGTACCCTCACCGCGCTCTACCCCGGCGCTACCAACGACACCGAGTTGATCCCGTTCACCGTGAAAAACAACGGCTCCGGCCACCAGTCGATCACGGGCATCACGGCGACCGTGCAGGCCCCGAGCGGTGTCCCGGGGTGCCTCGCCAGCTGGTTCACCGCCATCACCGACCCGGGCAATCTCGCGTTGCCCGATCTCGCGCCCGGCGGAACGTACAGCGGCACGATCGACCTGACGATGCAGGACCTCAGCGTCGTTCAGGACGCGTGCCAGGGCAAGGCCCCCACGGTCACGATCACCGCTTCGTAGTCCCACACGTCCTCGGCTGACCCGCTCGCCACGGAGGGCGGGGGCGGTGAGCCCGGACCACCGGGTCTGACCCCGCGCGTGCACGCAAAGCGCTCCACCAGGTTCCCGGCCGGCAGCCGGCGCTGCAGGCGGTTCATCGCCGCCTGCAGCGTCGTGTTGCTGGCTGGGGTCATGCCCGGGGTCGCCCAGGCCTACCTGACCGGCGCTGCCGGATCGGCGACGGCGTCGGCGACCGTCGGCGCGCTCCCGGCCACCACGATCACGGCCACCGCCGGCGCCGGAACGGTCGCGCTTAGCTGGACCGCGGTGAGCGCCCCGGCCGGCGCCACCGTCACCTACTACGTGACCCGGGCCGGCGGAACGGTCGGCGGTACTTGCCCGAGCTCCGCGGCCGGCGCTACGACCAGCACGACGTGCACGGATTCAGACTTGTCGAAGGGCAGCTACAGCTACACCGTCACCGCGATCTGGCAGTCGTGGACGTCCGTTAGCACCGCCACGGGGGTGACCGTGAGCTCCGGCGCGCTCGCCCGGTTAATTGTCAGCGCGCCGGGCAGCGCCACCGCGGGCGCCTCGGTCTCGGTCACGCTGACCGCGCAGGACAGCGCCGGGAACACGGTCGTCGCCTACACCGGTTCGCAGGCGATCAGCTTCTCCGGTCCGTCCAATTCGCCGGGCGGAACCGCGCCGGCATATCCGGGCTCGGTCAGCTTCTCTGCCGGGGTGGGCACTGCCTCGGTCACGTTGTACGACGCCCAGAGCACGACGCTGACTGCGGCCCAGGGAGGTGCGAGCGGGACGTCCGGCTCGATCACCGTCGGGGCCGGTGCCAACCATCAGATCGCGGCCAGCGCGACCTCGCCGCGGACCGCCGGGACCGCGTTCAGCGTGACTCTGACCGCGCAGGACGCTTGGGGGAACACGCCGGGGACCCTGTCCGGGACCAAGAGCCTGAGCTTCTCGGGGCCGGCGAGCTCGCCCAACGGGAGCGCGCCGGTGTACCCGGCCACCGCCCGCTTCAGCTCCGGCCACGCGACGGCGTCGGTGACGCTCAAGGACGCCCAGACGACGACGATCACGGCCAGCGACACGACGGACGGGTTCGCTGGCGTGGCCTCGGGCGCGATCGTGGTCGGGCCGGCGACGGCGAGCTCGTTCCGCGTGGCCACTCCGGCGTCGCCGACCGCGGGCGTCGCGTTCAGCGAGGCGATCACTGCGCTCGACGCGTTCGGGAACACGGCGACCTCCTACACCGGGTCAAAGACCGTGGCGTTCTCGGGGCCGTCGAGCTCTCCGGGCGGGACCGCGCCGTCGTATCCGGCCTCCGTGACCTTCGCGAGCGGAGTCGGAAGCCCGTCGATCACGTTGTACGACGCGCAGACCACCACGCTGACCGCGACGCAGGGCAGCCTGACCGGGGTGTCCGGATCGTTCACGGTCGGGCCTTCCAGCGCCGCCTCCCTGACGTTCAGCACCCAACCCGCCGGCGTGACCGCTGGCGCCTCGTTCACCACCCAGCCGGTCGTGACCGCTAAGGACGCCTACGGCAACGTGGCCACCGGGTACGCCAAGACCGTGACGCTGTCGATCAAGAGCGGCACCGGTCCGACCGGCGCCGTATTGAGCGGCTGCACGAGCGTGCTGTCGGCGGGCGTGACCACGTTCTCGGGCTGCCAGGTGAGCCTCAGCGGCACCGGCTATCAGCTGAACGCGACCGACGGGACGCTAACCGCGACCAGCTCGACGTTCACGGCCGCGGGCGCGACCACCGTGACGAAGATGGCGGCCGGCGCCTACACGCTGACGGTGCCGGCGGGCGCCACCTCGTTCACGTTCACGATCAACGGCGCCGGCGGTGGCGGCGGACGTAGCGGGGCGGCCGGGGGCGGTGGCGGAACGGTGAGCGGGACGATCACGATCCCTGGCAGCGCCACGAGCACCACGTTCACCGTCGTCGTGGGCGGAGCGGGCGCGGGTGCGACCGGCTTGACCGGCGGCGCCGGCGGCGCGTCCGGCACGGGTTGTGCGGCCGGCGGTAGCGGCGGGACCGGCACGACGGGAGGCGCCGGTGGGGGTGGCGGCGGCGGAGCGACCTGCCTGTACCTGGCCGGAGCACCCGTCGGCGCGATCGTCACCGTGGGCGGCGGCGGTGGCGGGGGCGCTGGTAGCGCCACGGGGACTGGTGGTGCCGGAGGCGGCGGCCCGACGAGCAATCCCGGAACCAACACGGCGGGCAGCGGGACTACGGTGTCCTCGGCCGTCGGCGGCGCCGGCGGCAGCACACTCACCGCGGGCTCCTTCCCGTTCGCCCTCACCAACACGGGCGGCGTGGGCGGCACCGGATCGGTCTCGGCGGGCGGCACCGGCGGCGTGTGCAGCGCGGGCGCCTGCGGTCCGGGCGGAACTGCCGGCAGCGGCGCCACCTTTGGCGCGGGTGGCGGTGGCGGCGGCGAGGCCTCGGGAGGCGCCGGTGGTGCCGCCAGGAGCGGGAGCAGCAACTTCGCCGGCGGCGGTGGCGGTGGCTCGGCCTACACCGGCGGGACCCAGAGCAGCTCGAACAACTACACCGTCACCGTGACGTCCGCCTCGGACGGCGGCGGCAGCGCCGGGGGTGGCGCCGGGGCAAACGGAACCGCGGGCTCGGTGAGCTTCACCGGCCCCGCGCTGACGCTGGCCTAGCTACCTCACCGTGACGGTTATCGCCGGCGAGGCACCCTTACAGGCGTCCTGGTTCGCGCCGGTGTCGCGCATCGTGAGCTCGACCTTTCCGCGGTAGGAGGCACTGCGAGCGAGCTCGAGCGGCAGTGTTCGATCGGCATGGTCGACGATGACCGCGAACCAGGTTGCCCGGCACCCGCGGATGTCGGCGCCGGCCGCGGTCTGCGCGTCGCCGCCGGCGGTCTCCGGAACCGATGCGACTGTACGGTTCAGGCGCTGCCTGGCGTTGCTGGCGTTGGTGACCACGAACGGGATGAGCTCGGTGTTGTTGGTGGCGCCCGGATAGAGCGCGGTCAGCTTCCCGGACCAGGTGGCGCGTCCGAGCGTGGCCTTCCATTGGGCTTGGGGGTGGCTCGAGCCAGCGCCGACCGCGAGCGCGGACGTCGACAGCGCGAGTCCAGCGCTCGCAACGGCAACCAGGAAGGCGAGCGCCTTCCATGTCCCTTTCATCCGGTCCTCCAAATCGAGTCGTCCCGCAGCGCCGTCCAGAGATCTCCGTGATCTCGGGCATACCCGGCACTGGCCTTCGGGAAGACATTGCTTCCATGCTCAGGCGGTATTCATCGAGCCGCGCCGGGAGTTGTTTGAACCGGCGGGGGGCGGCTGGACGCATGGTCACGCTCTGGCGAGCGCGATGATGTCGGCGAGGACGCCATTCGCGTCGTGGTCGAGGCGTTGGGGGAGGCGTGCCTTGGCGATGAGCTTCCGGAAGCCCCGCTCGAGGTGTGACCGTGTGTCGGCGGGCCCGCGGTAGGTCGCGAGCACGGCGTTCAGACGTTTCGTGCCCGCGGCTCTGGGCCGCCGCGCGATTGCGCGCTCGAGGGCCTGCAGGTCGAGGCGGTCTTTGCGGTCCGCCTCCTCGATGAGGTACGTCAGCCCGTCCTCGCGGGTTCGTGCCGCGAGGTCGAAGATCGTCCGCGTGACGGTGGTGATCGGGATCCCGTCGTGCGTAGTGCGGTCCTCTTCGTGGAGCGGGCGGCGGTGCAGGCGGCCGATCGACACCCGGTACTGAATGGCGTCGGTACCAAGGCCCAGCGCCAGCAGCTGCCAGATCGCCACCACACCGTGCTGGCGCTCGGCCAACGCAGCAATCGCGTGGTCGATCACGCGATCGATATGCGTTTTCCCGCCACAGTCACGGGTTTTGTCGGTCGCATAGGACTTAAGAGCCGCGAGAGGGGTCGAAATCACCCCGTCTGCCCCGCGCGCCACCATGGGGGACGTGTCCCTCACACTCGTACTCGGACCCGCCAACTCCGCCAAGGCCGGAGAGGTACTCGGCGGCTTCGCCGCCGCCGCACAACGCGGCGCGATCCTGGTTGTGCCCACCGCCGTCGACGCCGACCACTTCTCTCGCGAGCTGGCGCGCGACGGCGCCGTCCTCGGCTCGGTCCTCACCTTCAACGGGCTGGCGAGCGAGATCGCCGACCGCGCCGGCTACGCCGCCCGGCGGCTGACCCCGCTGCAACGCGACCGGGTCCTCGCGAAGGCGCTCGGAGCCACCCAGTTCGACGCCCTCCGCGCCGCGGCCGCCACCGCCGGGTTCCCGCAGGCCGCCGGGGAGCTGATCGCCGAGCTGCAGCGGTCGCTGATCACGCCGCAGCGGTTCGCCGGCGCGATGAGCTCATGGGCGGACGAGGACCCGCGCCGGCGATCGTATGCGCGCGACGTCGCGGCCATCTACAGCGCGTACGCGGTCGAGCTCGAGCGCCTGGGCCGGGTCGACCCGGAGCTCTACACCTGGCGGGCGCTCGACGCGCTCCGCGCCGCCCCGGGCCGGTGGGGGACCGAGTCGCTGTTCTTCTACGGGTTTGACGATCTGCACCCGCTCGAGCGCGACGCGATCGAGACGCTCGCGCGCGTGGTCGGCGCCGAGGTCACGGTGTCGCTGACGTACGAGGCGGGCCGCTCAGCGCTCACCGCGCGTGCCGAGGTGGTCGAGGAGCTCCGGCCCTGCGCCGACCGCGTGCACCAACTGCCGGCGTCCGCGGAGCACTACGACCCGGAAAGCCGCCACGCCCTGCACCACCTCGAGCGCGAACTGTTCGAGCTCGAGCCCGAGCGGGTCGACCCCGGAAGAGCGATCCAGCTGCTCGAGGCCGGGGGCGAGCTGGCCGAAGCGGAGCTGGCTGCGGCCGAGGTTCTATCGCTGATCCGGTCCGGCGTGCCCGGGGACGAGATCGCCGTCGTGTACCGCTCGCCGGCGCATGCGGAGACGCTCGTCGAGCACGTGTTCGGCAGCTACGGGATCCCGGTGGCGATCGACGGGCGCACGGCGCTCCACCGCACCCCGCTCGGCCATTCACTGCTTGCGCTCGCGCGGGTCGCGCTCATCGGCGACGGAGACGGCGAGGCGTCCGCCGAGGATCTGCTCGAGTACCTGCGGGGTCCGGGCATGGCAGACCGCGCCGACGCCGTCGACCGACTGGAGTCGTTGGTCCGCCGCCGCGCGCTCCGAACCGCGGCCGAGGCGCGCCAGCGGGCGGAGTTCGAGCTTCCGGAGATCGACGCCCTGCGCGCTGCCGAGGATCCGGGGCCTGAGCTGCTCGCGCACGCCCGGCGGCTGCTGGCCGCTCCGCACCGGCTTCAAGCCCCCGTGCTCGACGCCGGGGAGGAGCTCGACGCCCGCGCGGTCGGCACCCTGACCCGCGCCCTGGCCGAGCTCGATGAGCTCGGCGAGCGGCCCGGAGCCAACGAGCTGATCGAGCTGCTCGAGACACTCGAGCTGCCGGCGGGCCCGCCGGCCGGGCCGGGCGCGGTGCTGCTGACCGACCCACTCGCGATCCGGGCGAGACGGTTTCGCGCCGTGCTTGTGTGCGGCCTCCAGGAGAACGAGTTCCCGCTCGCGCCGGCGCCCGAGCCGTTCCTGTCGGACGAGCTCCGCCGCGAGCTTGCCGTATGCAGCGGGCTGCGCCTGCGCCCGCGCGAGGATACGCTTGCCCGTGAGCGCTACCTGTTCTACACGAGCGTCTCGCGCGCGACCGAAAAGGTGGTCCTGGCGTATCGGAGCTCCGACGAGGAGGGGAACCTCGCGCTGCCCTCCCCGTTTCTGGCCGACGTCTCCGAACTGCTCGCCGAAGATTGGCCCGACCGGCGCCGGCGCCGGATGCTCGCCGACGTCGTGTGGCCGGCTTCGGAAGCCCCGACCGAGCGGGAGCTGGCGCGCGCACACGCGGCGGCCCTCGCGCCGCTCGCCGGCGAGGTGCCCTCGCCGATCGGCGCGCTGTCTGAGGTCGCGCTCGAGCACGTCCGCCACCGCCAGATCCTGTCCGCCGGCGCGCTCGAGTCCTACGCCGGCTGCCCGGTGCGCTGGTTGATCGAGCGCGAGCTCCAGCCGGTGGCGCTCGAGCCCGACCCGGATCCGCTCGTCCGGGGCGGCTATATGCACAGCGTGATCGAGCAGGTGCTGCGCCGGCTCGCCGGGCCGGTCACGCGCGAGTCGCTGCCGCACGCGCTCGACATCCTCGATGACGTCATGGCCCAGCAGCCGCACGCGATCGCTCTGGGCGGCGGCCCGGCCGTGCGGGCGGCCGCGGCGCGCGGAGCCGGCGCCGACCTCCGCCGGTACCTCGCGCACGAGGCGCGCGACGGGCTCGATTGGCCGCCGCGTGGCCTCGAGCTCCGGTTCGGCTTTGAGGGCGACGACGACCCGGAGGGGTCGCTCCCGCCACTCGAGCTCGGCGAAGACGTGCGAGCGCGCGGGATCGTCGACCGCGTCGACGTCGACTCCGGAGGACGCGCGGTCGTCCGCGACTACAAGAGCGGTGGCGCCCGCCCCGAGTACCAGGGCGCGCGCTGGGCGCTCGACCGCCAGCTCCAGGTAGCGCTGTACATGCTGGTCGTGCGCGAGCTGCTCGGCCTCGACCCTGTCGCCGGCTTCTACCAGCCGCTCGGCGGTGGCGATTTGCGTGCGCGGGGGGTGTTCCTCGAGGGCGCGGAGGTCGGCGGCTCGGTCGTCGCCAACGATGCTCGCGACCGGGAGGAGCTCGACGAGCTGCTCGAGGATGCGCGTGAGCGCGCGGTGGCGCTCGCCGTCCGGCTGCGCCGGGGCGAGCTCGAGCCCTGCCCGGTGACGTGCTCCCGCGACGGGTGCCGCTACCCCGGAATCTGCCGTGCTTGAGACCCTGATGGAGGCACGCTCGTTCACCGATGAGCAGCTGGTGGCGATCGAGCGGCGCGACGGCGACCTGCTCCTCGACGCCGGCGCCGGCAGCGGCAAGACGTCGGTTCTGGTCGAACGATTCGTGCGCTCGGTGCTCGAGGATGGGGTCGAGGTGGGCGCGATCCTCACGATCACGTTCACCGAGAAGGCGGCGGCCGAGATGCGCGACCGGATTCGCCGGCGCCTGCGCGAGCTCGACGCCGACGAGGCCGCGCGAGCGACCGAGGGCGCGTTCATCTCGACGATCCACGGCTTCTGCGCGCGCGTGCTGCGCGGGCACGCGCTCGCCGCCGGGCTCGACCCGTCGTTCACCGTGCTCGACGCTCAGGACGCCGAGCGGCTCGCTGAGGAGGCGTTCGACGAGGCGCTCGAGGAGCTTGCCCGCGGCGCGCCCGGCGCGATCGACTTGATCGCCTCCTACGGCGCCGGCGGCCTGCGCAATGCGATCACCCAGGTGCACGACGAGCTCCGCTCGCGCGGCGAGCGCCGACCGCGGCTGCCGCCGGTGGCGGCGGCGCCGGAGCTCGGGCCGGCGCGCGAACAGCTGCAGCGGGCCGCCGCAGCGGCGCTCGCCGAGCTGGCCGCAATCGCGGAGCCCGGGGCCAAGGTGCTCCAGGCGATCGCCCGGCTCGAGCGCGTGCCTGACGTGATCGGTGCCGCGGATCCCTGGCCCGGCGACCTCTGGGGGGTGGCGTTGCCCGGCGGCAACGGGGCCGCACTGTCGACCGAGGTGTGTGTGCGGTACTCAGACGCCCTCGCCGACTTCCGCGGCGCAGTGGAACACCGGCGAGCGGTCCGGGCGCACGAGCTGCTCGACCGCCTGCTCCGCCTGTTCGGCGAGCGATACGCGCGCGCCAAGGGCGAGGTGTCGGGGCTCGACTTCGAGGACCTCGAGCTCGAATGCCGCGAGCTGCTCCGCTCAGACGCTCAACTCCGCGAGCGGTACAAGGCGCGGTTCGAACGGATCATGGTCGACGAGCTCCAGGACACCAACCAGGTGCAGCTTGAGCTGATCGAGCTGATCGCGGACGGCAACCTGTTCACGGTCGGCGACGCCCAGCAGTCGATCTACGGCTTCCGCCACGCGGATGTCGAGCTGTTCGAGCAGCGCGGTGAGCGGCTCGCCGCCGTCGGCGCGCGGGCCACGCTGGACACCAACTTCCGCTCGCGTCCGGAGATCCTCGACGTGATCAACGGGGTGTTCGAGGCCCAGCTCGGCGACCAGTTCCGCCCGCTCCGCGCCGGTCGCCCCGATGCACCAGACGTGGGCGAAGGCCCCCGAGTCGAGCTGCTCGTCGCCGACAAGGGCGCGGACTGGGCGATGGAGGGCCTCGGCGCGCCGTGGCGGGTGGCCGAGGCGCGCGCGCTCGCGGCTCGTGTAGGACGGCTGCTGGCCGACGGGACCGCCGCCCGGGACGTCGTGCTGCTGACTCGCGCCACCACCGACCTGCGCGTGTATGAGCGCGCGCTCGAGGACCGGGGGATCCCGACCTACGTGATCGGCGGCCGCGGCTACTGGGCCCACCCGCAGGTGATCGACATGGTCTGCTACCTCGAGGCGATCGCCAACCCGCGCGCCGAGGAGGCGCTGTTCACCGCGCTGGTCTCGCCGCTCGTGGGCGTGTCCGCGGACGCGCTCGTCGTGCTCGCCGCGATCGCGCGCGACCGCAAGTGCGATCCGTGGTCGGTGCTGCGCGAGCCGCACGGCGCGTTCGATCGGCTTGGGATTGGGGATAGGGATTTACTGGGCCGGTTCGCCGACTGGTTCGCGATCGAGCGGGAGGTGGCCGCCCGCGCCGGCGTCGAGGAGCTGATCGACCGCGTGCTCCAGCGGACCGGGTACGACCTGGCCGTCCTGGGGATGCCCGGCGGCCAGCGGCGGCTCGCCAACGTGCGCAAGCTCATGCGTCTCGCCCGCGAGCACGAGGCGGCGCACGGGCCGGGGCTGCGCGCGTTCCTCGACCTGGTCGCGCGGCGGGTCCGCGGCGGCTCGGCGTCGGAGTCGGGCGACGCGCGCGAGAGCGAGGCGCCGGTCGAGGGAGAGGCGCTCGACGCCGTGCGGCTGATGACGATCCACCGGGCCAAGGGCCTCGAGTTCGATGTGGTGTGCGTCGCCGATCTCGGGCGCGGACCGCGGTGGCGGGCCGAGCTGATGCGGGTCGGTCGGGACGGCCGCTTCGGGCTCCGGCTCGCCGAGCCCGGGACTGGCCGGCGCGAGTCGGCGCTCGACTACAAGGCGCTCGGCGAGGAGCGGGTCGCGACCGAGTCCCGCGAGGAGCGGCGCCTGTTCTACGTCGCGATGACCCGCGCTCGCGAACGCCTGATTCTGAGCGGCGCGGCCAAGCTCGACGCCTGGCCGGCGCTCGAGAACGGCGGTGGCGGCGGCCCGATCGCGTGGATCGGGCCGGCGGTCGAGCCGCTCGACGGGGTGGCGGTCACGTTCGTGCGCCCGGAGGACGTGCCCACGGTGCGGGTGGCTCCCGCCCCGGTGGCGCCGCCCGAATCGGCGGCCACTCCTGCTCCGGTGGCCGTGACGTTCACGGCAGCGATCGCCTCTGCGCCACCGGTCGGCCCTGCGCCACCGGTGAGCGCGCTCAGCTACTCCTCGCTCGCCGAGTACGAGCGCTGCGGCTACCGGTTCTACGCCGAGCGCGTTCTGCGGCTGCCGCCGCTCCCGGGGCACGGCGGCGACGCGCCGGCCGTACATACAACGGGCGCGCTCAGCGCGCTCGATCGCGGCACGCTCGTCCACGCGCTGCTCGAGCGGCTCGACTTTCGCCGCCCGGTACGCCCGACCGAGGCGATGATCGCCGACGCGGCCCGGCGCTCGGGGCTGGGAGCCGCGCCCGTAGGGGACGACGCCGCCCAGGTGGCCGAGCTGGTGGAGAGGTTCGCCGTGGGCGAGGTGTGCGGGCGGCTCGCACGCGCGACCGCCGTTCGGCGCGAGGCACGCTTCCGGTTCCTGCTCGGGGGCGGAGGCGCGGGAGGCGTGCTGATCGGAGGCGTGTTCGACGTGATCGCGCGCGAGCCCGCGGGCCGGACGCTCGTCGTCGACTACAAGACGGATCGGCTCGAGGGCGCCGACCCGCAGGCGCTCGCCGACCGCGCGTACGGAACCCAGCGGCTGGTCTACGCGCTGGCGGCGCTGCGCGCCAGCGCGACCGAGGTCGAGGTCATCCACACCTTCCTCGAGCGCCCCCAGCGCCCCGCGGTCGCCACCTTCACGAGCGATCAGGCGCCGGCGCTCGAGAGCCGGCTGCTGGCGCTGGCCCGCGGCGTGCTCGAGCGTGACTTCAGGGTCACGGACCTGCCCCATCGCGCCGTCTGCGACGGGTGCCCGGCCGAAGGCGGGCTGTGCTCGTGGCCGCTCGAGATGACGCGGCGCGAGGCCCCCGACCGGCTGTTCTGAGTCCGCCGGGTGAGTGGTAGGCTGCCCGGGGGGACCGTGCCGCCGGCGTGGAGGTTGGGAAATGCACACCTGTCCGCGGATTGCAGCGGTCGCGTCCGTCGTCGCCGTCGCCGCCCTTGCCGTGCCTGCCGTGTGCGGCGGCCGCACACGGTGACGACGACTGAGCGCGACGACGGTCCGGGCGGCGCCCGTGGTCTGTCGGTGGCGCTGAGCGCACCGGCCGGCTGGACGGTCACGCCGGCCTCCCCGGTATCCGGCGGGGATCTGGCGGACGGACAGTCGGCCACGCAGTCCTGGACGGTGACCGCGCCGTCGGGGTCGAGCTCGCCGGCGACCGCAACGCTGATCGCCACCGCGTCCTACCGGAGCGCCGGCCGGGCGGAGCAGGTGACCGCGAGCCAGCCGGGCCCGCCCACGCCGGCGCCGCTTCCGCCGCCGACGATCACCTCGACCTCTCCGGCAAGCCCCGCCCCTGGAACAGCGGTCACCCTGACCGGCCAGCACTTCGGTGCGAGCCAGGGCTCGAGCTATCTGACCCTCGCCCAGGGCGGGACTAGTTGGGGAGCGCCATACGACGGCGCGAAGCTGACGATCAGCAGCTGGAGTGACGGCTCGATCACGTTCCAGCTGCCGCCCGACAGCGGGTCGTTCCCGCTCACCCCGGGGACGGCGACGGTGACGGTCACGGTGTCCGGTCAGGGATCCAACCCGGAGACGATCACGATCACGTCCTGAGGATCACGATCACGTCCTAAGGGCCACGATCACGTCCTGAGGACGACGGCGCCCGGTCAGAAGTCCTCGAACCGGACCTCGACCGACTCTCCCTCATGACGCTCCTCCACCTTGGCCAGCGCACGCAGCGTGGCCTGGTCGGCGGGAGATTCGGGCGGCCCGAGCAGGCTCCGCGGCCACAACCGGCGGACCACTACCGTGTTGATCTCGGCCGCGTATATCGTCAGCTGCGCGATCAGGTGCAGCCAGACGAGCAGCCCGATGACCGTGGCGAAGGTCCCGTACGTGTTGCTGGCGTGGCTGACGACGTGGTTGATGTAGATGCCGCCGACCAGCGAGAGGATCGTGAGGAACACCGCCCCCACGGCGGCGCCCAGCCACAGCGATCGCGTGGGGATCGTCGCCGTGGTCAGGAACCTGAACGCGGCCACGTACAAGCCGAAGTTGACCACCAGCGTGAGCGCGTACCCGCCGACCTTGACCAGGGGCCCGCCGATCGCCGTCACGAGCCCGGCGAGCGAGGTCGAGACCACGAACAGGACTCCCAGGGTCACCAGCAGCAGCAGACCCCTCAATCGCGTCCGGAGGAAGTCTGGCCGATCCTTGAACGGGACCGCCCAGATCTTGTTGAACGCGTTCTGCGCCGCGATCGTCACGCCCAGCCCGCCCCAGAGCGCGGTGAGCAGCCCAATCACGAGCGCGGTGACCTTCCCGCTCAGCGCGTGCGACTGCAACTGGTCGCCGACGACCGGGAACTGGCCGAGCACGGAGGTCTTGACGTCGTTGTACAGCTCGGTGTTGTGCTGGAGCACGAACCCGAGGATCGTCGTGAACACGAGCAGCAGCGGGAAGATCGAGAAGAACGCGTAGTAGGCGATCAGCGCGGCAAGGCTCCCGGCCTGGTCGTTGCCGAACTTCCTGACCACCGCCATCGGTACCGCCCACGCCGGATGCCGCTGCTGGTAGCGGTCAAACACTCGGATGGGACGAAGGAGGTCCACGCTTGTCGAGGTCCTACCCGGCGAAATTGCGAAGAAGCGTGGCCGTATAGTGACGGCGGTGGCAGCTGTACGTGCGAGCGGCCTCGTCAAGAGGTTCGAGACGACGGTCGCGCTGGACGGCGTCGATCTTGCGGTTGAAGAAGGAGAGGTGCGCGGACTGCTTGGCCCTAACGGCGCCGGCAAGACGACGCTGCTCCGCCTACTGTTCGGCCTGATCGCGCCCGACGAGGGCCACATCGAGCTGTTCGGCCGCCCGCTCGGCTCGTCCGAGGCCACCAATCTCGACGGCGTGGCCGGGTTCGTCGAGGAGCCGACGTTCTACCCCTACCTGCCGGGACGGGTGAACCTCGAGCTGTACGCCGAGCTCGACGGCGGCGCCGACGGGGGGCGCATCGACGAGGTGCTCGAACAGGTTGGCCTCTCGGCCCGGGGCGGGGACCGCGTCAGCGGCTACTCGACCGGCATGCGCCAGCGCCTGGGGATCGCCGCGGCGCTGCTGCGCTCGCCGCGGCTGTTGTTGCTTGACGAGCCGACCAGCGGGCTTGATCCGGCGGGAGCGCGCGACATGGGGCGGCTCGTACGCCGGCTTGCCGCCGACGGGGCGGCGGTGCTGCTCTCGAGTCACCTGATCGGCGACCTCGAGCACGTGTGCGACTCGTTCACCGTGCTCCGCCGCGGCAACGTCGTCTGGAACGGCAGCGCTGTGCAACTCCGCGATCAGGCGCCCGGGTCGGCCTTCCGGCTGGCGACGAGCGACGACGCGCGCGCCCTCGAGATCGCCGGGCAGCATCCGCAGATCCACGCGACGCGTGCGCAGACCGGCGAGATCCGGCTCGCGGTGCAGGGCCGCGTCGATGCGTACGTGCTCGACCTGGGGCGGGCCGACATTGCGGTCCGGCGGCTCGAGCTGGTCGTGAGCCCGCTCGAATCGATGTTCTTCGCGCTGACCACCGACGTCGAGCTCGACTCGGCCGGGCTCGCCGAGCTCGCCGAAGCGGCGCTCGCCCGGATATGAGCGCCACCCATGCCCTGAGACCCGGCGAAGCGATCCCGGGCGCCAGCTCGCGGCGCCACGGGGGCGTCTGGAGCGTCTACCGGGCCGAGCGGCGCAAGCTCGGGACGCAGCTCCCGACCCGGCTGCTGGCGCTAATTTGCGTGCTCGGCCCGTTCGCCTTCGCCGGCGTGCTAAAGATCCAGACCGGCAGCCCCGCCGACACGCTGTTCGGCGTGTGGGTCCACCAGTCCGGATTTGCGCTGTCGCTGGTCGTGCTGTCGTTCTGCGGCGCGTGGGGTTTCCCGGTCCTCGCCGGCATCCTCGCGGGCGACATCTTCGCCTCCGAGGACCGGTACGGGACGTGGAAGATGGTGCTGACCAGGTCCTCGACACGCCGAAGCCTGTTCGCGGGGAAGCTGCTCGCGGCGATGACGTTCTCGGCCGGGCTGCTGGTCCTGCTCGCGATCTCGAGCCTGGCGGCGGGCTTGCTACTGGTCGGCGACGGCGCGCTCGTCGATCTGGGCGGCAGGACGCTGTCGACCGGGCACAGCCTGCTGCTGGTGCTCGCGGCGTGGCTGCTCAACCTTCTCCCGATGCTCGCGTTCACGAGCCTCGCCGTGCTGCTGTCGATCGTGAGCCGCAACGGGATCGTGGGCGTGGTCGGCCCAGCGCTCGTCGACCTCGTGATGCAGCTACTGCTGCTCGTCGGGTCGGGCGTGTGGCTCCACATGCTGCTGGCCGCCTCCGCGTTCCAGGATTGGTACGCGCTGTTCACCGCCCACCCGTACTTCGGGCCGCTCGTGATCGCGTGGATCGTCAGCGTGATCTGGATCGTGGCCTGCCTCGGGGGGTCGTGGCTGATCATCCGCCGGCGCGATTTCGCCGGCACGCCGGTCAGCCGGCGTCCGGGCTGGGTGGTGCCGGTCCGGGTCGCGGTCGGCTCGGCGGTGTTGGTCGCGTTCCTCGCGATCGCCAGCAACTGGGGCCCGGCCGGCGACACGGCCGCGAAGCTGAAGGCGAGCATCGACCCGTCGTTCAACAACCTGACGATCCTCCAGCAGCGCGAGCTCGGGCGGACGGTGGCGCCTGGGGCCAAGCTCAACGTGCTCACGAACTGCAGCCGGCGCGCCGCCACCCCGTCCGGGCCGGGCGACTGGATCTGCACGCTCGACGTGTTCATCCCGCAGCCGGGCGCCGAGCCGTTCCAGCAGACCCCCGTCACCTACGACGTGAGCGTCCAGTCGAACGGCTGCTACAAGGCCGAGTCGCCGCCGTCGTTCGTCGGCCAGCAGACGATGAAGAACGCCGCCGGCAACTCGGTCGTCAACCCGCTGTTCGTCATCTACGGCTGCTTCAACCCGCTGTAGCGCCCTCGACGGCCAGCAGCACGCGCTTGCGGTCGAGCCCGCCGGTGTAGCCGCCGAGGCCCCCGCCTGAGTGGAGGATCCGGTGGCAGGGCACGATGATCGGGATCGGGTTCGAGCCGAGCGCGTTGCCGGCGGCGCGGAACGCCCGCTCGTTGCCGGCCTGGGTCGCGACCTGCTTGTAGGTCGCGGTGCCGCCGTACGGGATCCGGTTGGTGGCCTCGAGCACGCGCCGGGCGAAGCCGCGCGTCAGCTGCCAGTCGAGCGGGAAGTCGAACTGCCGGCGGCGGCCGGCGAAGTACTGGTCGAGCTCACGGCGTGGATCGTCGAGCCGGGTCGGCGCAGCGAGTACGCGCGGAGAGACCTTGGTCGCGAGCTGCTCGAGCACCTCGGCCTCGTCCTCGCCACCTTCGAGGTAGGCGAGCCGCACGAGCCCCCGAGGGGTGACGGCGAGCAGCAATTTCCCGACCGGGGAGTCGAGCGTCGCGTACGCGACGTCGAGCAGGCCCGCCGCGGCGGCGGCGGCGGTGAGGTCCGGCGGGTCCTGTGCGGGCGCGGGCGCGCTCTGCCTGAGCGCGCGTTCGATCTGATCCGGGATGCTCATTGCTGGTACTCCGTTCGCAGTCTTTTCAGTGCTTCGTGGACGTTGCGGCGCGCCGCGTCTTCGGTCGTGCCCATCACGGCCGAGATCTCGTCGTAGCCGGCGTCGGCGACGTAGCGCAGCGCGAGCGCGGTCCGCTGCTTGGTGGGGAGCTCGCGGACGAGCGACCACAGGCCCTGGTCAGGCTCTTCGGGTGGCGAAGCGCGCGTGTCCACGGTCTCCGGGACGTTGCCCGCGAGCACCGGAGCGCGGCGTCCGGACCGCACGTGGTCGATCGCCTTGCGGTGCGCCACCGTGAAGATCCACGAGCGCAGGTTCGACGCGTCGCGCAGCTTCGGATACGCGCGGAGCGCCGCGACCCAGGTCTCCTGGTAGCAGTCGTCGGCGTCGATGCGGCCCACGGTGGCGATCAGGAACCGGTGGACATCGCGGCCGTAGTCGTCGAGAAGCTGCTGGAAAGGCGGAAGGTTCACCGCTGATGAAACGCGCCGGCGCGGCATCTCGTGAGATCTTGGCGGACGCCGGCGCCGGCAATACCGCGGTCAGCGCTTGATCCGCACAGACGTTCGCTATACAAGTCTCTATATGGCTCGAGCAATCTGGTCAGGCGCGATCAGCTTCGGACTGGTCAACGTCCCCGTCAAGCTGTACAGCGCCACCTCACCCAAGTCCGTCCGCTTCAACCAGCTGTCGAGCAAGACCGGTGCTCGCATCCGGCAGAAGCGGGTCGATCCGACGACCGACGAGGAAGTGCCGTACGAGGACATCGTCAAGGGCTACGAGATCACGCCCGATCGCTACGTGGTGATCACCGACGAGGAGCTCGATGCGCTCGACCCGAAGGCCACCAGGACGATCGACATCGAGGAGTTCGTCGACCAGTCCGAGATCGACCCGATCTACTTCGACCACAACTATTACCTCGCGCCGACCGCCGGCGGGGCCAAGGCCTACCGGCTGCTGCTCGACGCGATGCGCGAGGCCGGCAAGGTCGGGATCGGCCGTGTGGTGCTGCGGTCCAAACAGCAGCTCGCGGCGCTCAGGCCGACCGGCGACGCGCTGGCGCTGACCACGATGCTGTGGGGCGACGAGGTGCTCTCGCCCGACCGGCTCGACGAGCTCGAGGCGGTTGAGGACGCGCCCGCGAGCGACCGCGAGCTGAAGATGGCCGAGCAGCTGATCGACTCGCTCTCAGCCGAATTCGAGCCCTCGAAGTTCCACGACGAGTACCGCGAGCGAGTGCTCGACCTGATCGAGCGCAAGGCCGCCGGCGAGGAGATCACGGTCCAGCCTGAGACCGAGGAGCCCGCTGCGGCGCCCGATCTGATGGCCGCGCTCGAGGCCAGCCTGGCCGCCGTGCGCAGCGGCGACGACGATGAGGCGCCCAAGCCGCGCCGGCGAGAATCTTCGAAATCCGAGGACGGCTCCGGCAGCAAGTCCCGGAGCAAGGCGAAGGCCAAGACGTAGGCGAAGGGCTCCGGTCCAGGGAGGGGCAGGTGCCGGCGGGTCGAGGGCCCGGCACCGCCCATTTATCCGGACGGGACTCGCTGCATCCCCTGTCAGGACGGGGAACCTGGCCCCACGGATGCCGAGCGCAGCGAGGCCCAAAAGCCACCTTCACGAGCCGCCAACACTCGCTGGTACATTTCGGCGTCCAGTCTGCACCCCTCTGTGTTTCGCCACCACCCTCCTCCATGTACCGACGCATCGCTCCCCCAGGGGCCACTGGCCTCTACGACCCCGCCAACGAACACGATGGCTGCGGCATCGCGCTCGTGGCCAAGCTGTGGGGCGAGGCGAGCCATGCCGTGGTCGAAAAAGCCCTGGATGCGCTGGAGAATCTCGAGCATCGTGGCGCCGAGGGGGCGGACCCGAACACGGGCGACGGCGCCGGCATCCTGCTGCAGATTCCTGACGGCTTCCTGAGGGCCGCGGTCGCCGGCGTCGAGCTGCCGCCGCGCGGTCGGTACGGGGTCGGGGTCTGCTACCTGCCGGGCGACGAGGAGCGCCGCGCGGTCCTCGAGCAGCTGATCGCGGACACGATCGAGGCCGAGGGTCAACGCGCGATCTGGTGGCGCGATGTGCCGATCGACGAGCGCCACGTGGGCGAGACGGCCCGCCTGTCGGCGCCGGTCATCCGCCAGGTGCTGATCGCGGCCTCGGACAAGATCGAGGACCAGGACGAGTTCGAGCGCAAGCTGTACGTGATCCGACGTGTGATCGAGCGCGCGGCCGGCCGTGACCTGGCGCTGCCCAGCTTCAGCAGCCGCACGCTGATCTACAAGGGGATGCTGACCGCGCCCCAGCTCCCGCGGTACTTCACGGACCTCAGAGACCCGCGGGTGGCGTCACGACTGGCGCTCGTCCATTCGCGCTTCAGCACCAACACGTTCCCGAGCTGGGAGCTCGCCCACCCGTACCGGATGATCGCCCACAACGGCGAGGTCAACACGCTGCGCGGCAACGTCAACTGGATGCGGGCGCGGGAGTCGCAGCTCGCCTCCGAGCTGTTCGGCGACGACCTCGAGAAGGTGATCCCGGTTGTCCGGGAGGGCGGCTCGGACTCGGCGATCTTCGACAACGTGCTCGAGCTGCTCGTGCTCAGCGGCCGGTCGATCCCGCACGCGGTGATGATGATGGTCCCCGAGGCGTACCGGACACGGAGGGATCTCGATCCGGACGTCAAGGGCTTCTACGACTTCCACTCGTGCCTGATGGAGCCGTGGGACGGTCCCGCGGCGGTCGTGTTCACCGACGGGCGCGTCGCCGGCGCGGTGCTCGACCGCAACGGGCTGCGGCCGGGGCGCTGGATTCAGGACACCGAGGGCTACGTCGTGCTCGCATCGGAGACCGGCGTCATGACGGTGGCGCCCGAGCACGTCCAGCGCAAGGGCCGCCTCGCCCCCGGCAAGGTGTTCCTGCTCGACCTCGAGGAAGGCAAGATCATCGAGGACGAGGACATCAAGCGCCGCGTCGCCCGCCGCCAGCCGTACGCCGAGTGGTACGAGCGCTCGGTCGTGCACATCGACGACCTCCCCGACCGCGACCCGCGCACGCCCCGGATCGAGCCGCTGCGCTCCAAGCAGCTCGCGTTCGGCTATTCGCAGGAGGACCTGCGGCTGATCATCGCGCCGATGGCGACTAAGGCCGAGGAGCCGGTCGCGAGCATGGGCAACGACGCTGCGCTGGCGGTGCTGTCAGACCGCCAGCCGCCGCTGTTCGCGTACTTCAAGCAGCTGTTCGCGCAGGTCACGAACCCGCCGATCGACCCGATCCGCGAGAACGTCGTGATGTCGTTGCAGGCCGGCGTCGGCGCCGAGGTCAACCTGCTGAACGAGAACCCCGAGCAGGCCCACCAGCTCGTGATGGACCAGCCGATCCTGCGCAACCACGAGCTCGAAAAGCTCCGGCAGGTCTCGCACGAGATCTTCTTCGCGGCCACGCTCGACATCACCTGGCCGATCGAGCAGGGGCATCAGGGAATGGAGACCCGGCTCGAGGCGCTGTGCGAGGAGGCCGCCCGGTACGTCGACAACGGCGCGAACATCCTGATCCTGTCCGACCGCAACCTCGGTGCCGAGCGGGTCGCGACGCCCTCGCTGCTCGCGGTCGCGGCGGTCCACCACCATCTGGTGCGGATGGGGACGCGGTTGCGGACGGGGCTCGTGATCGAGTCGGGCGAGCCGCGCGATATCCATAGCATGGCGACGCTGATCGGGTTCGGCGCCGCCGCTATCAACCCGTACGTGATGTTCGAGTCGCTCGACGAGCTCGCCGACCGCTCATTGCTGCCCGAGGACCTGGGGCGCGAGGAGGCCGAGATGCGGATCGTCAAGGCGATCGGCAAGGGCCTGATGAAGACGATCTCGAAGATGGGGATCTCGACGATCCAGTCCTACTGCGGCGCGCAGATCTTCGAGGCGGTCGGGCTCGAGCGGGCGCTGATCGACAAGCACTTCACGGGCACGGCGTCGCGGATCGGCGGGGTCGGGCTCGAGCAGCTCGCCCAGGAGGCGATCGAGCGGCACTTCCGCGCGTATCCGCGGACGGATCGAGATGTGCTTCCCGTCGGCGGCGTGCTCCAGTGGCGGCGCAACGGCGAGCTCCACGTGTGGAACCCCGACACGATCGCGAACCTCCAGCACGCCGTCGGGAGCCCCGGCCACCCGAACGGGAACGGCGATCCGCGCAAGACGTACACGGAGTACGCGCGCCTGGCCAACGAGGATTCGGTCCGACGCGGGCTCCTAAGGGGCCTGATGACGTTCCGCACGGCCGAGGAGCACGTGCCGCTCGACGAGGTCGAGCCGGCGACATCGATCGTCAAACGGTTCACGACCGGGGCGATGTCGCTGGGAGCGCTCGGACGCGAGGCCCACGAGACCCTCGCGATCGCGATGAACCGCATCGGCGCGCGCTCCAACACGGGCGAGGGTGGCGAGGACGCCTCACGTTACGAGCCCGACGCGAACGGGGATCTGCGCCGCTCGGCGATCAAGCAGGTCGCCTCCGGGCGGTTCGGCGTCACGGTCCACTATCTCGTCAACTGCGACCAGCTCCAGATCAAGATGGCCCAGGGGGCCAAGCCCGGCGAGGGCGGCCAGTTGCCGGGCCACAAGGTCGACGACTACATCGCGTGGCTGCGCAACTCAACCCCGGGCGTCGGGCTGATCTCGCCGCCGCCGCACCACGACATCTACTCGATCGAGGACCTCAAGCAGCTGATCTACGACCTCCGGTGCGCCAACCCGACCGCGTCGGTCTCGGTCAAGCTCGTGTCCGAGGTCGGGGTCGGCACGGTCGCGGCGGGGGTGGCGAAGGCGAACGCCGACCACGTCACGATCGCCGGCCACGACGGCGGCACCGGCGCCTCGCCCCAGTCCTCAGTCCAGGGCGCTGGCGTACCGTGGGAGATCGGGCTCGCCGAGACCCAGCAGACGCTGCTGCTGAACGACCTGCGCACCCGGATCACGATCGAGGTCGACGGCGGGATGCGGACCGGCCGCGACGTGATCGTGGGCGCCCTCCTCGGCGCCGACGAGTTTGGCTTCTCGACCGCGCCGCTGATCGCGATGGGCTGCATCATGATGCGCGTCTGCCACCTGAACACGTGCCCGGTCGGGATCGCGACCCAGGATCCCGAGCTGCGCAAGCGCTTTCGGGGCACCCCCGAGCAGGTCGTCAACTTCCTGATGCTGGTGGCCGAGGAGGTGCGCGAGATCATGGCCTCACTCGGCGTGCGCCGCTTCGAGGATCTGATCGGCCGCAGCGACCTGCTCGACACGGACCGTGCGATCGACCACTGGAAGGCCAGCCGCGTCGACTTGACGATGGTGCTCGACTCGCCGGACCTGCCGCCCGGGACGCCTCGCCGGCGGACGCGGGCGCAGCAGCCGGTGCTCGACGACGCGCTGGACTGGGAGCTCTTGCGGCGGTGCGCGCCGGCGCTCGACGGGCGCGAGCGGGTCAAACTCGGCCCGATCCCCGTGAGAAATGTGAACAGGACCGTCGGCGGGATCCTGAGCGGCGAGATCGCGCGCCGGTACGGCGCGGTTGGCCTTTCCGAGGGGACGATCGAGATCTCGTTCAGCGGGTCGGCCGGGCAGAGCTTCGCCGCCTGGCTCGCGCCCGGGATCGTGTTCTCGCTGCGGGGCGAGACGAACGACTACGCCGGTAAGGGCCTGTCCGGCGGGGTCGTGTCGGTACGTCCGCCGGAGAAGCACAACTTCCGCGCCGAGGAGAACATGATCGTCGGCAACACGGTGCTGTACGGCGCCACCGCAGGCCGCGCGTTCTTCCGCGGACTCGCCGGCGAACGCTTCGCGGTTCGTAACTCGGGCGCATCCGCCGTCGTCGAGGGCGTCGGTGACCACGGCTGCGAGTACATGACCGGTGGTCGCGTGGTCGTGCTCGGGCGCACCGGTCGCAACTTCGCCGCCGGGATGAGCGGAGGAATCGCGTACGTGTACGACGTCGACCGGCGCTTCGAGGGGCGCTGCAATCTCGAGCTAGTGGATCTGGAGGAGCTCTCCGAAGACGACGAGGGGCTCGTCCGGGACCTGATCTCCGAGCACGCCGCGCGGACGGGGTCGATCGTCGCGCGCAACGTGCTCGCGTCGTGGGACCGCGGCGCCGGGGAGCGGATGGTCAAGGTGATGCCGCGCGACTACAAGCGCGCCCTGGCCGACGCCGCCGAGCGTGAGGCAGCCGCCGCGTAATGGGTGAGCTCGGCGCTTTCCTGAAGATCCACCGGGTCGGCTTCGAGAAGCGAGACCCGGAGCAGCGGGTCCACGACTACAAGCAGTATTTCGGACTGCAGCCCGAGATTGAGCTGCAAAAGCAGGGCGCCCGGTGCATGGACTGCGGGATCCCGTTCTGCCACGAGGGGTGTCCGCTCGGCAACCTGATCCCCGACTGGAACGACCTCGTCTACCGCGGGAAATGGCGCGAGGCGATCGATCAGCTCCACGCCACCAACAACTTCCCGGAGTTCACCGGGCGGATCTGCCCCGCCCCGTGCGAGTCGGCGTGCGTGCTGGCGATCAATGACGACGCGGTGACGATCGAGCAGATCGAGCTCGCGATCGCCGAGCGCGCGTTCAACGAAGGCTGGATCGTCCCGAGCCCGCCGCCACGGCGTACCGGCAAGACCGTGGCGGTGATCGGGTCCGGGCCGGCCGGCCTCGCGGTCGCGGACGAGCTCAACCGCTGCGGCCACAGCGTGACCGTGTTCGAACGCGACGAGGGCCCGGGCGGGATGATGCGGTTCGGCGTACCAGACGCCAAGCTCGAGAAGCAGGTGATCGACCGGCGGGTGGAGATCCTGGCCGCAGAAGGGATCCAGTTCGTCTACGACACCGATGTGGGAGTGACGGTGTCAACGGACGAGATCAAAGATCGGCACGACGCCCTGGTGGTCGCGACCGGTTCGCGCGTGCACCGCGACCTCGACGCGCCGGGCCGAGGCCTGAGCGGCATCCACTTCGCGATGGACTACCTGTACCAGCGCAACCGGTGGGTGGCGGCTCAGGAAGGGCGGCCCTCGCGGGTGCCGGAAGCCGGGACCGAGATCAGCGCTGCGGGCAAGAAGGTGATCGTGGTCGGCGGTGGCGACACCGGCATGGACTGCATCTCGAACTCCCATCGCGAGGGTGCGGCGGGCGTGGTCCTGCTCGACGTGTACGCCGCGATCCCCGACAGCGGCCGGGACGACCGGCATCCGTGGCCGCTGCCGCCGAAGCGCACGCTGTCCACGTACGCGCTCGACGAGGGCGGAAAGCGGCGCTGGGGCACCGAGGTGACCGGGTTCGGCGGCCGCGAGGGCCGCGTCAGCCACGTGTACGCGCGAAAGGTCACGGGCACGTCGTCTCGCGACCTGACGCCGGTGCCCGGAAGCGAGTTCGTGGTCGAGGCAGACCTCGTGCTGATCGCGATCGGGTTCGAGGGGCCCGAGCGCGCCGGCCCGATCGAGGCTTTCGATCTCGAGCTCGACAAGCGTGGGAACATCCGTACGGAGATGACCTATCGCAGCTCGACGAAGGGCGTGTACGCGTGCGGCGACGCGCGAATCGGGCAGTCGCTGATCGTCACCGCGATCGCCGAGGGGCGCAAGTGTGCACGCGTCGTCAACCGCGACCTCGGCGGCAGCCCGATGGACGCCGACCGCGAGATGCTGGCGATCGGCGCGTGGAGCGGCGAGGCCGATCGGACGCTCCGCCACGAGGCGGAGGCGGCCGGAACGGTCAGGGCCGGCGAGGAGTTCTTCACCGGCCCGGGGGCGCAGGGGCGCTGAGCGCCGGCCGCTTCGCACCGGTAGCCGGTCGGCTGAAAAATAGATCCGAATCGACGTTCGAAACCAACGAGAGACCCGCCCCGCGTTTCGCCTGCGCTTGCGGCGGGAATGCTAGTGTTGGAACGCGATTCGCGTGGCGGAGCGGCCTGCGGAGCAAAATTAAGGTTTAGAGACAGCTTGGGACGGGGAAACTCGCCCCTGTCGGTCAGGGAACTGCGCCCCCACTTCCCTGACTCTCCGGGGGACCCAGATGGATCTGGGTCCCCCGGGCTCTTTAATTGAGGGCATGCCAGCGCTCGCGGCAGCGGCGGTGACGGCTGCGAGCGGCCAGCACCACGCCTCGGTCGGATCGACGATCACCCAGCTGCTCGACGCGGCGGGGACGTTCTTCTCCCAGCTGGCGAGCCTCAACTGGTTCTCGCTGTTGCTCGGACTCGCGCTCTACGCGCTTTATCTCTTGCTGCGCTCGCGCGCGCTCTGGGGCGCGCTGCGGGCGGCGTATCCGGGCGAGCGGATCCGGTGGCGCGACGTGTGGGGCGCGTACATGGTCGGCTACGCGATCAACAACGTGTTCCCGCTGGGGGGCGGCAACATTGCGCAGCTGTTCCTGACGCGGGTGGCGATCGAGGACTCGAGCTACCCGACGGTCGCCGCGGCGCTGTCGACCGGCGTGATCTTCGACTGGGCGATGGGCCTGCTCGTGATGTGCTTCGCGTTCACCCAGGGGGTGTTCCCCAAACCGCCCGACTTCTCGAAGCTTCCGGCCTTCGACATCAGCTTCTTCGCGTCGAACATGCGCTTCACGCTGTTCCTGCTGACGGTGCTGGGAATCGCGTTCCTGATCGCTTTCGCGCTCCTCTCAGCGCGGGTCAAGGCGTTCTGGCAGCGGGTCCGGCAGGGATTCACGATCCTTCACGACCGTCGCCGCTACCGGCGGGAGATGGCGAGCTGGCAATTCGCGAGCTGGATCGCGCGGTTCGCCTCCTACTGGGCGCTGCTCGACGCGTTCCACATCGGGGGGTCGGTCCGAAACGCGCTGCTCGTGCTCGCCGTCCAGGTCGTCGCCTCGGTGTTTCCGTTCACGCCGGGCGGTGCGGGGGTCCAGCAGGCGCTGCTGCTCACGATCTTCACGCACAACCCGTACGTCGCCTCGTTCTCGGTCGGGCAGCAGATCGCGACCGCCGTGCTGACCTCGGTGCTCGGGTTCGCCGCGCTCGTGCTGATCTTCCGCTTCAAGAGCTTCCGGGAGGTGATCGCGCGGGGGAGGGCGCACCGGCGCGGGGAGGGGACGGACCGGAGCGACGAGAGCGTGGCGGTGCGGGCTTGACGCTCCAGCCGGCCGCTCGTTACTCTCGTCAGGTGGCAGGCCTACCGAGCGCGTGCGTGATCGGCGCCGGGTCGTCGGGGATCGCCGCGGTAAAGGCCTTGCGCGAGCGGGGGATTCCAGTTGACTGCTTCGAGAAGTCCGACCGCGTCGGCGGCAACTGGGTGTTCGCCAACAAGAACGGGATGTCGTCGGCGTACCGCTCGCTCCACGCCAACACCTCGCGCGAGCGCATGGAGTACTCGGACTTCCCGATGCCGGACTCGTATCCGGACTTCCCTCATAACACCCAGATCGCGCAGTACTTCTCCGATTACGTCTCGCATTTCGGTCTGGAGGACTCGATCACGTTCGAGACCGGGATCGAGCGCACGGTCCGGGGCTCGGATGGGGTGTGGACGGTCAAGCTCGATACGGGGCACTCGCGCCGGTACGACGCGCTGCTGGTCGCCAACGGTCACCACTGGGATCCGCGATGGCCCGAGCCGCCGTACCCGGGTGGTTTCGACGGAGTGCAACTGCATTCGCACCACTACGTCGACGCTCGTGACTTTCAGGACCGGAACGTGCTCGTCGTCGGGATCGGGAACAGCGCGATGGACATCGCGGTCGAGTCGAGCTTCGTGGCGCGGCGAACGTGGCTGTGCGCCCGCCGCGGCGCGCACGTCGTTCCCAAGTACCTGTTCGGGCGCCCGCTCGACCAGATCGCGGTGAGCCCGCTCGCTCCGCTTCTGCCGTTCGGAGTCCGGCGGGCGTTCTTCACCGCGCTGTACCGAATCGCGGTCGGTCGGGTCGAGGACTACGGGCTGCCGGCGCCTGACCACCGCCTGCTCGAGGCCCATCCGACGGTTTCGGCGGACTTCCTGGGCCGGATCGCGCAGGGCGAGGTGACGTGGAAGCCGGGGATCGACTCGCTCGAGGGCGACCGGGTTCGGTTCGTCGACGGGACGATCGAGCCGGTCGACGTGATCGTCTGGTGCACGGGATACAAGGTGACGTTCCCGTTCTTCGACGAGGGCTTCATCTGTGCGCCGCGGAACGAACTGCCGCTGTACCGTCGCGTGTTCAAGCCGGGGATCGACAACCTGTTCTTCATCGCGCTGCTCCAGCCACTCGGCGCCACGATGCCGCTCGCCGAGGCGCAGGGGCGGTGGGTCGCGGCATACCTCCGCGGGGAGTACAGGCTGCCGCCGGTCGGCGAGATGGAGTCCGACATTCGCCGCGAGCGCGATCGGATGCGCCGCCGTTATGTGGCGTCGCCGCGCCACACGATGGAGGTCGACTTCGACGATTACCTGTTCGCGCTGCGGCGGGAGCTTAAGGCCGGGGCGCGCCGGGCGCGAGAGGCGGGGTTCCGGTTGCCGGTGGCGCCGTCCGGCGGTGCTCGTACTCAGCAAGGGACCGTCAGCGGAACGGCGAACGTGTGACCGTGTTGGTGTTGGTAATGAACGACTTGACAGCGCGCTTACACAGCCTCGGCGCGGATCCGTGCCCTGCGCTACGGTCGGCGGCATGATGACCAGCACTGCAGGGCAAACCCTGCCATCGACGCTCGAGCAGCCGCCGGCTTCGGCGATGCTTCGTCTGGTCATCACCGGATCGGTCGACGACGGCAAGTCGACGCTCATCGGCCGGCTGCTGTACGACTCCAAGCAGATCCTCAACGATCAACTCGAGGCCCTGCGTGCGGCGTCCGAGCGCCGGAACGGCGAGCGCGGACTCGACCTGTCGCTCCTGACCGACGGCCTGCGGGCCGAGCGCGAGCAAGGGATCACGATCGACGTCGCCTACCGGTACTTCCAGACCCCGCACCGGAAGTTCATCATCGCCGACACGCCCGGGCACGAACGCTACACGCGCAACATGGTGACGGGCGCCTCGACAGCCGACGTCGCGGTGCTCCTGATCGACGCCCGCAAGGGCGTGGTCGAGCAGACCCGCCGGCACGCGTTCATCGCGTCGCTGCTCGGGATCCGGCATCTGGTCGTGTGCGTCAACAAGATGGACCTGGTCGGCTACACGCAGCTGCGGTTCGAGCAGGTCGAGCAAGAGTTCCGGGAGTTCTGCGCGCGGCTGGAGACGACCGACGTGACGTTCATCCCCACCTCGGCCGTCCACGGCGAGAACATCGTCGAGCGCTCGGAGCACATGCCCTGGTACCAGGGCCCGGCGCTGCTCTACCACCTCGAGCACGTCCACATCTCCTCGGACCGCAACCTGATCGACTGCCGGTTCCCGGTGCAGTGGGTGGTCCGGCCCGGCCCCGGGTCAGCCGACCCCGACTACCGCGGCTACGCCGGCCAGATTGCCGCCGGCGTGTTCCGCTCCGGTGATCCGGTGGTGGTGCTTCCCGGTGGCGAGGAGGCTCGGATTGCGTCGGTCGACACCGCGGAGGGGTCGCTGGGGGAGGCGTGCGCGCCGATGTCGGTCACGATCCGCCTCGAGGGCGACCTCGACATCTCCCGCGGGGACATGATCTGCCGCCCCAACAACCGGCCGACGGTCGACCGCCACCTCGAGGCGATCGTGTGCTGGATGGGCGAGGACCCGGTGGCCGCCGGCGGCATGTACGCGATCAAGCACACGACCCGCTCGGCGCGCGCGATCGTCGAGCAGGTGCGCTACCGGATCGACGTCAACACGTTGCACCGCGACCCGCAGGCATCCGAGCTCGGGATCAACGACATCGGCCGGGTCAGGCTCCGCACGACGGTCCCGATCATCTTCGACGAGTACCGGCGGAACCGGACCACCGGGAGCTTCATCCTGATCGACGAGGCGACCAACGGCACGGTCGGCGCCGGCATGATCATCGAGGCGCACATCGACCGCCCCGAGTCCCAGCGCGCCGACGTGGTCTGGGATCGAAGCCGGCTCGCGCGGGGCGCCCGCTGGGCGCTGCTCGGACAGCGCGGCGCCACCGTGTGGCTCACCGGCCTCCCGGCCGCCGGCAAGTCGACGATCGCCGCGGCGCTGGAGGAGCGGATCGCGCGGGACGGTTACCGGGCGTACCGGCTCGACGGCGACAACCTCCGGTACGGGCTCAACAGCGATCTCGGCTTCGAGCCCGGCGACCGGGCCGAGAACATCCGCCGGGTGGCGCACGTCGCGAGCCTGTTCGCCGACTCGGGGGCGATCGCGATCGTCAGTGTGATCAGCCCGTACGAGGTCGATCGACAGGTCGCGCGCAGCATTCACGAGGGTGGCGAGCTCGAGTTCCTCGAGGTATGGGTGAACACGCCGCTCGAAGAGTGCGAGCGCCGCGACCCCAAGGGGCAGTACGCGCGGGCTCGGGTCGGGAAGATCACCGGCTTCACCGGCGTGGACGCGCCGTATGAACGACCGCGGGACGCCGACGTAGAGCTCCGTCCGTGCGAGCAGACGATCGAGGAGCTGGTCGAGCGGCTGGTCGCGGAGCTGCGGGCGCGGGGAGTGTTGGGCGAGCCGCGGTAGCCGGATGGAGCGGGCCTAGCCCGCGATCGGGCCGAGCGAAGGTTCCCGCCCGTAGGTGCTGAACGCGCGAAACTTCGAGAACAGCCGATGCTCCGGCCCGTGGAAGTCCGACGAGCCGGTGGCTAACAGCCCTAGCGACGCGCAACGGTCGGCGAGCAGCTCGGCCTGCTCGCGGGTGTGGGTGACGTAGAAGCACTCGACGCCGTCGAGGCCCCACGCGCGGAAACGGTCGATGGTCTCGAGCACCTCGGGCGCAACCTTGACGTCCCAGAACGGGTGCGCCCACACCGCGACCCCGCCGGCGTCGTGGATGGCGGCGATCGACTCGCCGACGGTCGGCTTCGTGCGCGGCTTGAACGCCGGCTTGCCGTCGATCAGGTACGCCTCGAGAAACGCAGAGCGCTCATCGAGACCTTCAGAGCGGAGGCGCTCCGAGTTCCCCGGGTGGCGGACCACGGCGTCGGCGAGGTGGGGGCGGCCGATCGTTTTGCCCTCGGCCTTGCGCCGCTCGAGCTCGGAATCGTCAAGCTCGTACCCGAGCGCGCGCAGCGCCGCGGCCATCGCGTCGGCGCGCTGCTCCCGATCCCCGCGCCAGGACCGCAGCCGCTCGCGTAGCACCGCGTCGTGGTGATCGACCACGTAGCCGAGAATGTGCAGGTCCTGCTGGTCGCGGTCAACCGAGGAGATCTCGACTGCGGTGACGATCCGGATCCCCGCGCCCGACGCCGCATCGAGCGCCTGCTGGACGCCATCGACCGTGTCGTGGTCGCTCAGCGCGAGCAGTTCGACGCCGGCCTGCGCAGCTGCGGCCACCACCTCAGCCGCCGGCAGGGCGCCATCAGAGTGGAGCGAGTGGCTTTGGAGGTCGAACGTGGGTGAATCGGCGCTCAAGCGCGGAGAGGGTAGTGGCTAACGGCCCGCGTCGCTGACCAGGCGCGTCTGACATCTGCGCCGCGCGCATCCGCAGCAGCGCCACCAGGTCCGCCGAGCGGCGGAACGGGTCGGCGATCGGCGAGCCGGCCTCGAGCGGGAGCGCCGCCTGGAGGCGACCATCGACCTCGGCGATCAACACCGGTCCGGAGGGGACCCGGGCGCTGTCGAGCTGCGCGAGCCGCCGAAGGCGGTCGGCATCGTCCTCTGTGGCCAAGCGGAGCGTCAGACCAAGGGGAATGTCGACAGCAGAACTCATAACCACCAACAGATTATAGCTGGTTCGTAACCATCCAAGTAAGATTGATGGTCATGAGCAAGCAGCGGCAGGCACCCGGGGAGCTCGAGCGCGTCAGGCGGTTCGTCAACACGCGCTCGGTCGGTCAGGTGACCGACCGACTGAGCGACCCATCGGCGCTGGCCGCGTGGCTCGAGCAGGAGGGACTCGCGCCCGCCGCGACGCCCGCGACGCCCGCGACGCCCGCGACGCGCGCCGACCTCGCGCGAGCGGTCGCGCTGCGCGAGGCGCTCCGCGCGATCCTGCTCGCGCACGACCGTGCCGACGACGACGCCGCCGGCCCCCGCCGCGCCGCCGACCCCGGCGCCGCGCTCGCGGACGCGTGCCGGGCGCTCGACGAGGCCGCGGCACGGGCGCGCCTGCGCGTGCGCTTCAGCGACGACGGGAGCGCCTTGCTGGCGCCAGAGGCCGGTGGGGTGACCGGCGCGCTCGGACGGCTCGTGGCGACTGTGCACGACTCGATCGCGCAGGGCACGTGGAGCCGCCTCAAGGTTTGCCGCGACCACGAGTGCGAATGGGCGTTCTACGACCACACCAAGAACCGCTCGGGCGCGTGGTGCAGCATGGAAGGGTGCGGTAACCGGGCCAAGGCCCGTGCGTTCCGCGAGCGCCGCGCCGCAGTGGGCGGCGAGCGCCGCGCCGCGGCGAGCGGCTAGCGCCTACCCTGTGTCCTGGCGCATTCGAAAGCCCCGCCCCAAGTGCCGACCTTCTGCCGACACAACCGCCTCGTTCAGAACTGCCCGATCTGCTCGAAGGAGCAGGCAGTCGAGCTGCGTCCGATCGTGACCTCGAGCCAGCCGCGGACCGCGCAGCCGCGTCCGAACACGCCGGGTCTGAGCCGTGCGCGCAGCGGGTCGGCGTCACGCTCGGGCGGCTCGAGCAGCGGTCTCACCGTGCGCCGGGTGGCGCGCGGTGCCGACGACGGCTACCGGTCGCCGCTCGCGATCGGGTTGAAGTCGAGCACTGACGCCACGCGGCTCGCCGAGGAACTCGCGTTCGCCGATTACCGTCTGTCGCGACTCGAGCACGACCCGCCCGGGCTCTACCGGCAGGTCGCGGATGCCGGCGCCGACGTCGAGGAGCGCAGCTGGCTGGCGTTCCTGATCGCGTACCTGTGCCCGCTCGAGGGTCCGGAGCCGTTCGAGGAGATCGAGCGCGTCCGGACATCGTGGGCCGGAGGCGAGATGCCGGACCTCGACGGGGTGCAGTGCGGGCCCCGTACGGCCCATGATCCGAGCCGGGGCGCGCGGACGCTCGAGGCCTACCGTGCGTGGGCTGCGCGCAGCGGCTCCCAGGCGGCCGCGTACACCGGCGACACGGCGTGGCCGCCCGAGCGGCGGTTCGCGCGAGCGTTCGAGAGGCTGGCCTTACCCGGCCTCCACCGCGACGCGCGGTACGACTTGCTCGTGACGCTCGGCCGGCTCGGCGTATACGACCTCCGGGCGGCGTCGCTCATGCTCGGTGGCGTCAACGAGGTCACGGTCGGGGCCAAGCGCGCGTTCGGCATCGGCGACACTTTGCTGCTGGAGCGCCGGGCCTCGGACCTCGCCGGCGCGTGCGGACTTCCGATCGAGGCGCTCGATCTGGGCCTGCATAACTGGCAGCACGGCGACCGCGTGACGCTCGGCCTGGGCGAGGATTCCGAGCCGGGTCCTGACGCGGTCGCGGCTATATCCGCGGCGCTCGGGCTCTGATCCAAGCGGGCGAGATCCTCAAAAACTGCGTTAGGCTTCACAAATCCGGGTATCCGCAGTCCCGGTGTTTTCTCCGATGCGCCGTTTAATCGTTCCGTCGTCGCTCCTTTCGCTCGCCGCGCTCTTGTGCGTCGCGGCGTTGGTCAGCCCAGCCGGCGCAGCCGGGGCCGGGGCCGAGCCCCCCACGTTGTGCCCACAACAAGGGGCTCAGACGTGCTGTCCGCTCCCCACCAACGGGCCGGAGAACGCCGCGGCCCGGCCGAATTTCATCCCGTGCTGCGCAACCCCGACCAACGGCACCTGCTGCACATCGACGACGTGTTGCACGACGACCTGCTGCATGGCGACGTGCTGCACGGCGACCTGCTGCACGGCGTGCACCCCCACCGGCTTGACGATCGCAGCCTCGCCTGACCCATCCACGACCGGTCGGCAGGTCGTGATCTCAGGTGGGCTGACCAGCAACCCGGTGCCGGGTGCCACCGTGGTGCTATGGCGCGAGCTGTCCGGCCAAACGAGCTTCCACCAGGTCACGCAGACGACGACCGACAGCGCCGGGCAGTACAAGATCACGATGAAGCGCGGGTCGGTCAAGGCCGACCAGAAGTGGTACGCGACGGCGAACGGCGTCCAGAGTCCGACGGTCAGCCAGACGGTAAACGCGGTCGTCGGTCTGTCCGCGTCATCGCGGTCGGTGGCGGCCGGGAGCCCTTTGGTACTGAAGGGGCGCGTGACCCCGTCCCACGCCGGTCAGGTCGTACTGATCGAGCAGAGCCGGGGTGCCTCGTGGGCCGTGATCGCGCGGCCGCGACTCGGACACGCGTCGACGTACACGATGTCGCACCGGTTCACCCAGGCCGGCGCGGTCAAGCTCCGGGCAGTGCTCCAGGCCGACGCCCGGAACAACCGCTCGAACTCGCCGACGGTCACCGTCAGAGTGAAGTAGCCGCGTCAGCCGTTACGTCCGGTCGACCGCTTACCGTCTGCGGCGTTCGGATCCCCGTAACGGAGACGCAATGTCACTCTGCTTCATCGAACCTCAGGACGCCATCCGCGTTATCGCCGAGTCGGTGGGGCGCGAGGCGCGTCGCCAGATCCTCGGCGAGGTCGTTCGGGCGTGGGTGGACGAGATCCCCGAGTCCGAGCTCGAATCGCACTACGCAAAGGCGCTTGCCGACCTCGACGAGCACGATCTGTCGCTGCTGGCGGCGTGGCATGCATCGCTCGAGGTAGGACATCCGCTGCCCAACCGGGAGTTCCTCGTCAACGTGTTCCCCTCGCTCGGGGACCACCGGCGCGAGGCGCTGAAGATCGCCGCCGGATTCCGTGGCGAGGAGGCGTTCGAGGCGGGTGTGGGCGAGGATCAAGCGTTCGACACGGTGCTTCCGTGGCTGTCCGAGGCGCGATGTGTCGAGCTCGCCAAGGAGTGCCTCGAGCTGTACTGCTGGGATCGGCTCGGCGTCGAGAACTGAGGGCCCGCGACTTCAGTCGCGGTCCTTAACCCTGCGCGGCGCCGGCCCGCTCTGAGCCGGCGCCCCCGACCTCGATCCCGACCTCAGCACCGGCGTCTTCAAGCGCGGGCCCGGCGTCGAGCTCGAACCACACACAGAACACGTCGACGCCGTCGACGACGCGACGCGCGATTCCCCAGCGGCTCGACAGCCCGTCGACCACGACGAGGCCGTGGCCGCCGGCCTCAGGTGGCTTCGCCGGCCGAGGGCTCGCCGGGTCAAACCCCGACCCCGCGTCAGTGACCTCGACGCGGATGCGGTCGCCGTAGGCGGTGATCCGCAGCCCGACATCGCCGCCGACGCCCTGCCCGGGATGGATAACGGCGTTCGTGACGAGCTCGGAGGTGAGCAACGTCGCGGTGGCGCCGTCGGGATCCGACAGCCGCCCGGCGATCGCCTGGCGCAGCTCGGCACGCGCCCGCGCCGGCGCATCGGCGTCGCGGGTGAGCGCGATCTCGACTCGCTCGAGGAACGGCTCCGACGGCGGCGCGTAGTCCGGTCGCGGCGCCAGCGGCACGCGGTCGGCGATCCCCGTGATCTGTAGCAGTTCGGTGACTCGCGCCGGCGGCGGCGCGAGCGCCAATGCGATTCGCTCCTCGCTCGAGCGCCGCTCGATCACGATGATCGCTCGCATCCCCGACGAGTCGATGAACGACACGTCGTCGAGATCGATCACGAGCTCGCGACCGCGGAGCGCCGGCAATGTCTGCTCGAAGCGGTCGAGCAGCGCCGCGCACGTCGCGCTATCGAGCTCTCCCGCGAGCTTGATCGTGATCCCGAATGGGTTCTCGAGCGTGTCGATATGGAAGCTGGGCGGAGGACCCACTGCGCCGCCCTCTGTCAACTCACCGGAAGGGTACGAGACCCGTGGCTTGGATGCGATGCCTGCGCGCCGGCGCCGGCCGCAACGGGCACCGGCCGGATCGCGAGCGCCGCGGTGTCATCGGCCTGGGGGCCGACCTGGAAGCGGTCGAGCCCGGCGGCGAGCGCACGCAGCAGCCCCTCGGGCGCCTCGCCCGCGTGCTCGGCCAGGAGTCGCTTGAGCCGCTCGGAGCCGAACCGCTCTTCCGCCCCGAGCGCGTCGATCACCCCGTCGGTGTAGAGGAACAGCGTCTCCTCCGCGGCCACCGGCACTGCGCGGTCGACCGACTGATCTCCCGTCCACGCGCCGAGGATCGGGCCGACGGCCCCGATCTCGCGCACGCGCCCGTCGCCCCGGACGATCAGCGGCGCCGGGTGGCCGGCCGACGCGATCACCGCCTGCTCGCGCTCCAGGCGCACGCACACCGCCGTGCACAGCCACAGCCCCGGCTGCTCGCTCAGCGCCTCGTTCAAGCGAACCAGGATCCGGCTCGGGCTTCGCTCGTACATACTGAGGAAGCGCGCCCCGTGGCGTACGAGCGAGGTCAGCGCGGCCGCCTCGACGCCCTTGCCGGTGACGTCACCGAGCAGGACGATCCAGCCGTCGCCGTTCTCGTAGAAGTCGTAGAAGTCGCCTCCGACCTCGACCTCCTCCGCGGCGCGAGCGGCGCGGTAGAGCGTGGCGACGTTCCATCCCTCGATCGGCGGGACCATGTCGGGGAGGAGGCTCCGCTGAAGCGTATCCGCGGTCTGACGGCGGGCGGTGGCGAGCCTCGAGTTGTCGACCGCGACCGCGGCTCGTCCCGCCAATTGCTCGGCGAACTCGCGATCGGCGTCCTCGAACCGGCGCATCGACTCCGCGGTGACCAGCGTCATGACGCCGAAGGTCCGCCCGCGCGCGGTCAGCGGCACGAGTATCACCGAGCGGAACCCGAGCGAGAGCAGCAGCGTCAGGTGCTCGTCATCGACCGCGGCCGCGGCCAGCGCCTCGTCGGGGATGTCCTGGTAGAGCTCGGACGCTCCCGTGTGCAAGATCCGGCCGACGCCGCGCTCGGGGCTGAGTTCCTCGGGCTCGAATTGCCGCAGGCGCTCGGCCAGCTCGAGCTTCGACGGGTCGCGATGCGCGACCACGACTCGCTGGCGGCTGCGGCGGTCATCGACGAGTTCGATCACGCACCAGTCTGCGATCTCGGGGACCGCGAGCCAGGCCACGTTGCGCAGGGTCTCCTCGTACTCGAGCGAGGACATCAGCGTCTCGGTCGCGCGTGCCAGAAACCGATCGTGCAGCTCGGCGATCCGCTCGCGCGTGATGTCCTCGATGATCGTCACCGCGGCGACCGGCTGACCGTCCGCGTCGTGGAGCGGCGCCGCCTTGAGCATCTGCCACTTGAGCTCGCCGGTCGAGCGGTTGATCGTTCGCATCACGAGCGGCTCCGCCGGCTCGCCGGCGAGCAGGCGCACCGACGGGACCGCATCCATCGTGAGCTCCTCGCCGTGCTCCCCCTGCACGATGTAATCGGCGAAGATCGAGTGCGGAGGATGGCGCTGCATGTCCTCGAGCGAGGAGAAGCCCATCGACTCGATCGCGGCGCGGTTCGCGTACAGGATGTGGTGGTGCGAATCGCGGATCGTGACCGCCTCGGCCAGTGCGTCGAGGATCTCGCCGAACCCCGGGTCGCGCCCGCGCAGCTGGGCTTCGAGCTCTCGCAGCAGCTGGGCGCGCTCGGACACGTCCTGGATCCAGGCGTGGAAGACAGCTCCTCCGCCCTCATCGCTGTCCCGGACCATCGTGATCGACACCTCGACCGGGAACTCGCTGCCGTCCCTACGGAGCGCCTCGACCACCAGGCGCGGCCGCGTTGCGCCGGCTCGGCGGAGCCCCTCGCGGTGGCGGTCACGGTAGCGCGCGGGAACGATCAACTCGGCCAACTCGGCGCCGATGGCCTCCTCGCGCGAGTACCCGAACAGCTCGGTGGCCCGGCGATTCCATTCCTGCACCCGGCCGTCCGCGTCGAGGGTCACGAACGCGCTGTGCGCGATCTCGATGATCGCCGCGGACGTCTCAGGTCTCACGCAGCGCCGCCTCGATCTGCTCGATCGCCTGCTCGGTCGATCGGAATCTGATCGCGGTAATGCCGAGCTGGCGCGCGCCCTCGCAGTTGAGCTCGACGTCGTCGATGAAGACCGCCTCCTCGGGGGCGGCGCCGAGCCGCTCGAGCGTAATCTCGTAGATCTGTGGCTCGGGCTTGCGGCTCCCGACGAACGCCGAGTCGACAACCACGTCGAAGATCTCGTCGACCGGGAGCATCGCCCGCCAGTGCGCCTCCCACTCGCGGATGTTGTTGGTGCAGATCGCCATCTTGTGGCCACGTCCGCGCAGCTCGCGCATGTAGTCGATCATCGGCTGGTTCGGCTCCAGGTGCTGGAAGTAGCGCTCGCCGAATCCGTCGAGGCTGACCTCACTCCCGCGGTCGGCCGACAGCTGCTCGGAGATCGCGGCGAAGAACGCCGCTTCGGTGAGCCGTCCGGTCTCGAGCTCGAACAGCGGGTTGGATCCGTCGCGGCCGGCGATCGTCGCCATTGCCTTGCCGACCGACTCGAGCGAGATTCCCGAGGCCTGCATCAGGCCCGCGAACGACTCGAGCAACGGCGAGGTGAGCACGCCGCCGAAGTCGCTGATGACGGCGCGCACTCGGCTCATCGCCGGCGGGCCAGGAGGTACATCCCGGCGCCCTCGCGCCCGCGGCTGTGCCAGCGGAACGGCTCGGCGCGCAGGTCGAGATCGCCGGCCGCCGTCTCGGTCCGGGCGCCCGCAGCCTCGCCGGCCGCGCGACGCGGGAACTGCTGCGTGTCCTCGTCCCCGCCCTCGGCGGCGAGCCACAGTTCGAGGCCGGCGCGGACCGGCCATCCGCCGGCGTCGTAGGTGGTCGACAGCCGGGGGTCCTCGACCGGCGGCGACGGTTCAGGGCCGAGTACCGTGGCGGTGAGGACGTCGGAGTCGTGATGCTTGGCCTTCCGCCCGCGGAACGCCGTGAGGGCAAAGCCCTCGTCGGGCTCTTCGAACCAGGTCGACACGGCCCGCACAGACTCGAGCTTGCCCAGATCAAATCCCCCGGAGCGCGAGGACCGCAGCCCGAGGCAGTCGACCGCGTGCTCGCCACCGCTCTGCTCGAACCGGCCGGTGACCCGACACAGCTGATCGGAGCCGACGATGTTCTCGTCCTCGGCCTGGACGTCGACGATCTCGCCGGCCGGCACGGCGATCAGGGTGAAACCCACGCCCTCGAGCCGCCATTCGCTGCCGTTATCGGCTACGGACAGGCGCAAGCTCGACACGACGGGGGCGACGGCGTCGCCTCCGATCATGGCCACTGCCGAGCCATCGCCGCCGGGAATCCATGCCGCGCCCCAGACCGTCCGCGTGACGTCGCCGAACGCGAGCGTTCGCAATGCGGCTGGGGAGGAGCTCATGGGTGGAGTTGCGGTTGGTCGATGTCGCTCGCGGTGGAGTCGACATCGTATGACCGCGAGTCGCCCGCGTACCTCGTCGCGCGGACCACCAGGCGACTCTGAAGATTGCGTGCGAGCGGACGGCGCAGCAGCGCCCGCGTCGGCGGAAATAGCGCGAGCAGGCCAAGCGCGTCGGAGATGAACCCGGGGATGATCAGCAGCACGCCGCCGAGCAGCACGAGCGCGCCGTCGAGGACCTCCTGCCCTGGCGAGCGGCCCGCCGACACCGCGTCCCCGAGCCGCCGCCACGCGGCGCGCCCCTGCGAGCGCAGTAACCACGAGCCGAGCGGCCAGCTGAGGACCAGCAGCACCACCGTCGCGAGCACCCCGATCACATTCGCGACCTCGATCGCCACGAACAGCTCGGCGGCGATCCAGACGACCACGAACAGCAGGAAGAACATGCTCACAGGCTAGTACGCGAGCTGGTAGGCGACCAATCCTGCACAACCCTCGACCACCCTTGACCAAGGGGGTAGCTTGATGCTGTGGGGGTTCGTGTGCCTGCCACTCGTAGCCCCGAATGACAAGCGAGGAAGGGAGCGTTCCGTCATGGCGCGTGCGGACATGCGGGGGACCGAGACCGGGAAGACGGAGCCAGGGATTTCACCCGAGGTCGAGAGCCAGGCGGCGGAGCTCGTCGGGGCGCGGGCCGGCGACGACGAGCGCTCGGGCCGGCGGTTCGGGTCCACCCGCGTGCTGACCGCGGCCGACCGCGACCGGATCCTCAATGATGCGCGCTCGGTCGAGTTCCCGGTGGGGCTGCGCGGGTACGAGCGCGGCGCCGTGGACCGCTACGTGGAGCGGATGAGCCGCCTGATCACCGAGCTCGAGATGTCGTCCTCGCCCGAGGCGGCCGTCCGGCATGCATTGGATGAGGTCAGCGAGGAGACCCGCGACATCCTCCAGCGTGCCCACCAGACCGCCGACGAGATCACCGCGCGCTCGCGCTCCAAGGCCGACGACCGGTTCCAGCAGGCCGAGCACGAGAGCGAGGAGCTGCACCAGTCCGCCTTGCGCCGAGCCGCCGAGGCGCGCGACGCGGCCAAGGCGGAGGCGGACCAAATCCGCGAGACGGCCGACCGCGAGGTCGCGGAGCTCCGAGCGACCGCCGATCGCGACGTCGCCGAACAACGCGCCACGGCCGACCGTGAGGTGACCGCGCTCCGCGAGAAGGTCGCGCGCGAGACCCAGCAACTGCGTGCCACCACCCAGCGCGACGCCGAGGAGACGCTCGCCGCCGCGCGGCGGGACGCCGATGAGATGCGCGAGTCGGCCGAGACGCGCGCCCGCGAGCTCGCCCGGAGTGCCGAGACGATCTGGCGCGAGCGCCGGCGTTTGATCGATGACATGCGCGCGGTCGGAGAGCAGCTCGTCGCGATCGGCGAGGCCGAGGGGAAGCGGTTCCCGCGGTTCGGCGAGGAGGGCTCAGACGTCGCGGAGCTGCTGCGCGAGCCGATCGCGGCCGTGACAAATGGCGTAACACCTGAGCGGGACGGGCACGAGGCGGTCCCGAGGTAGGCGAGCGCGTGTCGAGCTAGGCGAACGCCGGCGAGACGCCTTCGAACCGGACCGCCGGCAGGCGGTGCAGTCCGACGTGCTTGATCAGCGCCATCACCTGGGGCTGAGCGCCGCGCACCAGGATCTCGCGCCCCTTGGCGCGCAGCCGACGGGCCAGGACCGCGAGGTCGAGCATCACGGACGCGTCCGCGAACGCCAGCTCGGTCAGGTCGACGGTCACATCCGTCTGGGAGCGAAGCGCGCGGACCATCGCGCGCCGCCTCCCGCCCTGCGTTGACCGGTCCTCGTCTCCGCAAACCCGCAGAGTGGCCGAGTGTTCATCGAAGTCGACGATGCGGCAAAACCTACACAAATTGGTGCAGTGCCCGCAAGAGCGAACCGTGTGAACCCTCTAAACTGGCCACACAATGGCAACTGTCGACGACGTCACGGACGCCCTGCGCGATGTGATCGACCCCGAGTTGGGGCTCGATTTCGTCGAGCTCGGGCTCATCTACGACATCGAGGTCGAGGGCTCGACAGTCAATGTGACCTACACGCTGACCAGTCCCGGATGCCCGATCGGACCCCAGGTGTCCGAGCAGATCGAGGAGTTCGTCTCGGAGCTCGATGGGGTCGACGAGGTCCGTCCGACGATGACGTTCTCGCCGCCGTGGACGCCCGAGCGGATGAGCGAGGACGCGAAGTTCGCGCTCGGGTTCTAAGCCGCCGGCTTGCTGCGGCGTAGCTCGCGGTTCAGATCGATAGCGCGGATCTCGTGCTCGCCGGGGAGCTTGTCGAGCACCGCTGAGACGACCTGCTTGACGTCGTGCTCCTCGTGACCGAGGTCGTCGTACAGCGATTTGAGCGCGGTGTGGACGATCTTGAGCTGCGCCGCGGTGAGGTCCAGCCGGTACGCGATCTCGTCGGGGGCGATCAGATCGTCCATGTGCGCGAAACGGTAGCCGTTTGCAGGCGAAACGGCAAGGTGTGCCTCAGCCCCCGGATTGGCCAGGCGCGCGCCCGGACCGCTTGGCCCGCTTCGCCCGCATGTCCGACGCCGGTCCCCGCTTGGGCCGGGCGCCGGCGGTGGGCAGGATTTGCGTCGGTCCCCCGTTACGCGACTTCTCGGACTTCTCGGCACCCTTACGCGATTTGTCGCCGCCATTGGCCGCCGAGCTCGACCGGGCCTTTGCGGCGGCGAGCAGCTCCTGTAGCGACGCCTCGATCCCATCGGCGATCACGTCGATGTCCGGGAGGGCGTCGTAGTCACCGAGCAGGCCGTAGTCGAGCCCGCCGTTGTAGGACATGATCGCCACCGCGAGCGCGTGGTTCTTGGGCAGGAACGCGAGGGGGAACAGGTCCTCGAGCTGGCGCCCGAGCACGTAAAGCGGGATCTGCGGGCCGGGGATATTGGTGACCAGCAGGTTGAACAGGCGCGTCGAGAAGTTCAGCCGCGAGGCCTCGGCGAGGATCGTCGGCGGCGCGAGGTCGTTGACGGCGGTTAGCGTCGCGGCGCCGACGGCCTGCTTGGATTCTTTGAGCCCGTCCATCGCCCGCCTGACGAACGCCAGGCGCGCCACCGGATCGTGGATGTAGAGCGGGAGGGGGCCGCGCATCACCGTGAGCTGGTTGCCGAGCGTCCCCTGATGCGTGTCGTTGCGGACCGACACCGGCACGAGCGCGCGCATCTCGAGACCCTCAGTGCGGATTCCGCGCGACTCGAGCCAGCGCGCCAGAGCGCCCGAGACGACCGTTAGCACGACATCGTTGACGGTGCCGCCGAACGCGTTCTTGACCGCCTTGTATTCGGCCAGCTGCTGACGGACGACCGCATACCGGCGGTGGGGGCCGATCTCGACGTTCAGCGGCGTCTCGGGCGCCGGGTTGAGCCCGGCCCAGACGATCTCACCGACGCCCTCAGCCGAATCTCGGAGCTTGGCGAGCGAGCTCGCCGGATGGGTCGCCGCCGACACCGCCCGCGTCATGATCCCGGTGGTCACGCCGACCATCCCCCGGACCCCGGCCGCGACGAGCTCGATCGAGGACGGCTCGCGCCTGGGCTTCCATGGCTCGAGTTCCTGTTGCTGTGCCGGCGGATCAGGCTCGAGGTCGAGCAGCACGGTCGCCAGATCGATGCCGGAGACGCCGTCGACGAGCGAGTGGTGGGTCTTCGAGATCAGCGCGAACCGGTCGCCCTCGAGCCCCTCGACCAGCCAGTTCTCCCACAGTGGCTTGTCTCGGTCGAGCTGCTGGGAGGCGATCCGCGAGGTGAGCAGGAACAGCTGCTCCTCGCTACCGGGCGCCGGGAGCGCGGTGTGGCGCACGTGGTACTCGATATTGAAGTCGGGATCGTCGACCCACAGCTGCCGCCCGGACTCGAGCGGCGGCGTGGCCAGCTTCTGCCGGTAGCGCGGCACCAGGTGCAGGCGGCTGCGGATGTGGTTGAGGTAGTCGACGAACGGCGGCGGCGGCCCCTGGAAGATCAGCACGCCGCCGATGTGCATGTGCGACGTCGGTCCCTCCTGGTGGAGGAACGAGGCGTCGGTCGAGCTGAGACGGTCGAGGTGGCGTTGCGGCATGGGTCCGGCGTATGTTCGCACTTCCCACCTACACTCTCCCCCAATGGGGTCGATGCCCGAGAAGCTGCTGCTCGCGGCGCCGCGCGGCTATTGCGCAGGCGTCGATCGTGCCGTGCAGACCGTGGAGCGGGCGCTCGAGCTTTACGGCGCGCCGGTCTACGTGCGCAAGGAGATCGTCCACAACAAGTTCGTGGTCGAGCAGTTGCGCGAGCGGGGCGCGGTGTTCGTCGAGTCGGAGGCCGACGTGCCCGAGGGCGCGACCGTCGTATTCTCGGCCCACGGTGTCTCCCCGGCGGTGCACGCCGGCGCGCGGCGGCGGAAGCTCGAGACCATCGACGCGACCTGCCCGCTCGTGACCAAGGTCCACGTCGAGGCCAAGAAGTTCGCCGCCGATGGCTACACGATCGTGTTGATCGGCCACGCCGGCCACGAGGAGGTCGAGGGCACGATGGGCGAGGTCCCGGACCACATCGTCCTGGTGGAAAGCGAGGAGGACGTTGACGCTCTCGAGGTCGACGATCCGAGCCGGATCGCATACATCTCCCAGACCACGCTGTCGGTCGACGAGACCCGCTCGATCATCAACCGGCTGCGCCAGCGGTTCCCCGCGATCGTCGGGCCCCGCACCGACGACATCTGCTACGCGACCACGAACCGCCAGGCGGCGGTCAAGCAGCTTGCGGTCCAGTGCGACCTCGTGCTGGTGATCGGCTCGCGCAACTCGTCGAACTCGAACCGTCTGGTCGAGGTCGCGCGCGAGCACGGCGCCGACTCGCATCTGATCGACAACGAGAGCGAGGTCCGCGAAGAGTGGCTCGCCGGCAAGCGCGTCGTCGGCATCACCTCGGGGGCGAGTGCGCCCGAGTCGCTGGTGCAGCGGCTGGTCGAGTCGTTCAAGGTCCGCGGGACCACCGACGTGCAGGAGCTCGAAGTGGTGCAGGAGGACGTTCGCTTCATGCTCCCGAAGGTGATCCGGCAGGCCGGCGCCGCCTAGACCGCTGCGCACGCTCGTCATCTCGGATCTCCACCTCGGCGCGAACGGGCGGCCCGACATCCTGCGCCGTGATCGCGAGCGCGCGGCGCTGCTCGCGCGACTGCCCGAGTTCGACCGGCTCGTGCTGCTCGGCGACACGCTCGAGCTCCGACACGGGCCGGTACGCGATGCGCTGGCGGCGGGCGCGCCCGTGCTGGCGGAGATGGCGCGCGCGCTCGGCGGAGGTGGCGAGATCATGGTGGTGCCCGGCAATCACGACCATGCGCTGCTCCGAGGCTGGATCGAGCGCCGCGATCCGTCGGTGCCGCTCGGCCTCGAATCAGCGGTCGATTGGTATGAGCGCGAGCCGCTCGGGTCGCTGGTCGAGGCGTTGGCGCCGGCCCGCGTCCGCGTCGCCTACCCGGGCGTGTGGTTGCGCGAGGACGTCTACGCGATTCACGGCCACTACGGCGACCGGCACAACACCGTTCCAATCCTCGAGCGACTCGGCGCGGGGCTCACCGTGCGCGTCGCCGGCGAACCCGCCGGCGGGCCGGCGCGCGCCGAGGACTACGAGGCCGCGCTCGCGCCGATGTACGCGTGGGCGGACACGGTCGCCCAGAGCGGCGGGCTGCACATCGGGGGCGGCGGGAGCTTCCAGATCGCGGCGTGGCAGCGCCTGAACGGCGGCGCGGGCGCGCGTCGAAGCGTTAGCAGCCGGGCGATGGCGCTCGGCCTGACCGCGGCGGTGGCGGGGCTGAACCGCGCGGGGGTCGGGCCGCTCAGGGCCGACGTGTCCGGAGTCGCGCTGCGGCGCGGCGCGCTCGCGGGGTTCAGCGAGTCGCTCGCCCGTCTCGGCGTGCCGGCGGCCCACGTGATCTTCGGGCACACGCATCGCGCCGGGCCGCTGCCCGGCGACGACCGAAGCGAGTGGGGGCGGCTCCTCAACGTCGGGAGCTGGGTCTACGAGGCGCAGTTCGTCGGCGATGACCCGCTCGGTAGCCCCTACCGGCCCGGGTTCGCCGCCATCGTCGGATCGGACGGACCGCCGGAGCTGGTCAACTTGCTAGACCCGGTGTGAAGCAGACGGCGTAGCACGTCACGCCGTCTCCGACCTCGAGCGCCAGTTGCCCGGTCGTGCTCCGGTCGTGCGCGATCAGCTCGTACGCACCGGGGTGGTCGACGGCGATCGCGCGCCCGTTGACCTCGACCGTCCCGCTCCCGTCGAGCACCGCCCACACGCCGCCGGCCGTGTACGGGCCCGAATAGGGACCCTCGACGTCGTCGGTCTGCGGCTCGAGCAGCGCGTCGGGCGTCTCCTCGGGCCGGAACGGGGCCAGCAGCGGCCGATTTGAGCCGAGGATCTCCTGGATTGCGCGCTCGGTCTCGTCGTAGCCGCCCTCCCCGTAGTGGTAGTGCAGCAGCATCCCGCGCCGGTCGAACAGATATCGCGCCGGCCATCCGAGGTTCCCGTACAGCTCCCATACGTCGAACGCGGTGTCGATCGCCACCGGATAGGGGACCGCGAGCCGCGCCACCGCGTCGCGGACGGCGTCGGGGTGCTGCGACGGCGGGAACCCTGCCGCGTGGACGCCGACGACCGTCAGGTCCGGGTAGCGCTCGCGCCACGCCTTCATGTACGGGAGCGTCCGCAGCGACTGCACGCGGCAGAAGTCCCAGAACTCGACCAGCATCGGAAGGCCCTGCGGGCGCTCGTCTATCCACTGGAGGCCGGGCGGGAGCGGCGGGGCGGCGATGTGGTCGACGGGTGCGCGCACGAATGACGGATGCTAGGGGCCTCGCTGCGCTGGGCGGTCGGGGTCGCTGTTTCCGTGGCGGTCGAGGGCAGATCGGTTTGTAACGGCGGGCACCTGGAGAGGGGGCGGGGCTGGGCTGTCGGCGCGAGGCGGCTCGCCGAGCATGCATAACCTGCCACTCGACCTCGTTTCCCGTGACCGTGGCCTCTCACGCATGCCCCACATGCCTAGTAGGCCACGGTCAGCCGGAACCGCCTCGAGTGGCGTGTTACGCATGATCCGGGAGCCGCGATCCGTCTCCGGGGACCACCGCACTCATCTCCAGGTGCCCGCCGTACAACCCCGAAGTGGCGCCGAATTCCCTTAGGAAATCCGACGCGTACGCGTTCGGTCTCCGGAACGTTCCGCGTCGGATTTCCCACGGACGCCGGCGAAGCCGGCCCCAAATATCCCTACGCCTCGACGAGTCCCCGCCGGATCGCGTACCTGACCAGTTCGACCCGGTCGCGCATCCCGAGCTTGCGCAGCACGTTGCCGCGGTGCGACTCGACGGTCTTCTCGGACAGGTGGAGGATCTCGGCGATCTGGGCGTTGGTGAACGCCTCGGCGATCAGCTTGACCACCTCCTCCTCGCGCGGGGTGAGCGACACCGACGGGCCGCCCTCGTCGCCCTCCATCCAGCGGCGGATGATCGAGCGCTCGGCCGCGTTGGTCAGGAACGCCTCGCCGCGCCCGACCGCGTGCACGGCCCCGACCAGGTCTTGGTCAGCCTCGCGCTTGAGCACGTAGCCCGAGGCGCCGGCCTTGAGCGCCTCGAACAGGTAGTGCTCGTCGTCGTGCATCGACAGCATCAGCACCCGGACGTCCTTGAGCTGGGCGCGGATCTCCCGCGCCGCCTGCAGGCCCGTCATCCGCGGCATGCCGACATCGAGGATGCAAAGGTCGGGTCGCGAGGCGAGCGCCTGCTCGACCGCCTCGACCCCGTCGGCGGCTTCTGCCACCACGTCCATCCCCGCCTGTCGTTCGAGCAGCAGCCTGATCCCCGATCGGACGATCCCGTGATCGTCGGCTACCAAGATTCGCATCCGTGCTCCTCTCTATTCATGCGAGCGTCAGCTCGACTCGCGTTCCCCGGCCCGTTCCGGACCAAATCGAAAGATGACCCCCGACGAGCAGCGCGCGCTCGCGCATGCCCGATAGCCCCAGCCCGCCCTCGCGGCGCGAGACGAATCCCTGACCGTCGTCGGTGATCCGCAGCACCGTGCGGCCGATGAATGAGAGCTCGACGTCGACCCTCTCGGCCTCGGAGTGCTGCGCCACGTTGGACAGGCTCTCCTGGGTCACGCGGTAGACGACGAGTTGCTGCTCGGGGGTGAGCGCTGGCGCCTGGCCGCGTACGTTGAACCCGGCGTGGATGCCGGTCTGGTCGGAGAAGTCGCGCACCTGGCTGTGCAGCGCCGGCAGCAGGCCGTGGTCGTCGAGCACCGCCGGACGGAGCTGGCGCGCCAGCATGAGCAGCTCCTCCATCGCCTGGCCGGCGAGGCGCTTGGTCTCCATCAGCTCGCGCCGCAGCGTGGGCGGTGCGTGCTCGATCGAGGCCTGGAGGCGCAGCGAGACCGCGGTCAGCGCCTGGTTGACCTCGTCGTGAAGGTCCTGGGCGATCCGCCGGCGCTCGCGCTCCTGGGCCTCGATAGAGGCCCGGCCGGCGGCGCGGCGGGCTGATTCGAGTCGGGCCAGCATCTGGTTGATCGCGGCCTCGAGGCGGTGGGCCTCGGCGCTGTCGATTCGGTCGCTCGCGAGCAATTGCTTGTCGGGAGTGGCGAGATCAACCTGCTCCATCGAGGAGATCAGCCGGTCGAGCGGGATGAACCGCCGGCGGAGCAGCAGCCAGTTGCCGAGCATGGCCGCGACCAGCGCGAGTCCGAGCACGAGCATCTCGCGGCCCTGGAAGGCGTTCCCGACGCGCTCGTCAAGCGCGACTAGGGCGACCAGGAACGTACCCACTATGAGCAGCAGGTTCACGGACAGGATCTGGGCCAGCAGCGAGCGCGATTTCATGAGCATCAGGCGGCTCCCTACAGCCGGTATCGGTGACTGGCGCAGGGAGCAAGATGGGGTCTAGGCCCGATATCGACCGGAGCGGGGCGGGCCGATAATTCCGACTGCAAGCCTCCACAGAATTTCCCGGGCGTGGGGCCGACCGGGCGGCTGTGACGGTTGATTGGGTCTCTGGTTTTGCGGGGCGTCCCCTTAGGGGTTTGGGGACGCCCCGCCTGCGTTTGGGAAGAAACCCGGACTATTTCCGAGTTTCTTCCCGAGCGGTCAGCTCGCGCTTCATCACCTTGCCCATCGCGTTCCGGGGGAGGGCGTCGATGAAGTGGACCTCCCGAGGACGCTTGTGCTTCGTCAGCAGGTTGGCCACGTGGGTTTCGAGCTCTTCGGCGGTCGTGTTTTGGCCCGGCTCGGGCACGACCCAGGCGACGATCCGCTCGCCGAGATCGTCGTCCGGCTTTGCGGTTACGGCCACCTCGGCGACCGCCGGGTGCTCTAAGAGCGCGCCCTCGATCTCGCCGGCGCCGATCCGGTACCCGGCAGACTTGATCAGGTCGGTGCTCTTGCGCCCGACGAGCTTGAGCGAGCCGTGTGCGTCGCGGGTGGCCATATCCCCGGTCATGAACCACCCGTCGCGCGTCGCCTCCTCGGTGGCGTCGGGGCGGTTCAGGTAGCCCTTGAACACGTTCGGGCCGCGGACGGCGAGCTCGCCGATCGTCTCGTCGTCGCCCCCTTCGATCGTGGCGCCGTCCTCGTCTCGGAGTTGCACTTCGACCCCGGGCAGCGGTGGGCCGACACGGCCGGGGGTGATCTCATCGCCGAGCCGGACGCCGGCGTTCATCAGCGTCTCGGTGAGCCCGTAGCGCTCGAGGATCTGCTGGCCGGTGAGCCGCCTCATCGCGTCGTGGACGGTGGTCGGGAGGGCCGCGGAGCCGGAGACGAGCACGCGCGCGGCGGCGAAGGCCTGCGCGAGGTCTGTGTCGGTCTCGGCCTCCCTTGCGATCCGGCTGTACATCGTGGGGACGCCGAACACCATCGTGGCGCCGTTCTGTAGGGCCCTCGCGAGGGCCTGGGGCGAGAAGCGGCCGACGTGCTCGAGCTGGGCGTTGCGGCGGAGCGGCCCTAGGATCCCGATCACGAGGCCGTGGACGTGGAACACCGGCAGCGCGTGGGTGAGGCGATCCTCGGCCGTCCACTGCCAGATCTCGGCGAGCGCGTCGAGGTTGCTCGTGATCGCCCGGCGCGGGATCTGCGCTCCCTTGGGCGGGCCGGTGGTCCCTGACGTGTACATCACGAACGCAACGTCTTCGGGGTCGAGCTCGTCGGGGATCGGTTCGTTGCCGGCGGCGCTCTGGCGGCTCACGTCGATGCGGGGGAGGCTTTGCAGCCGCCCGGGCGGGTCGACCCCCGGCCAGGCGACGAACCGCTCGGGGGCGCTGTCGTCGACGATGTGACCGAGCTCGCGGGAGCCGAGTCCGGGGTTGATCGGGACCACCGCGACGCCGGCGGCAAGGGCTCCGACGACCGCGATCGCAAGCTCGAGCGTGGGCTGCGCCCACACCGCGACCCGACCCGCGCCGTGCAGCGCATCCGCGGTCGTCGCGGCGGCTTGCGCAAGCTCCTTGTAGCTGAGGGTCGCGTCCCCGATCCTGATCGCCTCGCGGCCGTCGGGGTCCGTCAGACTTGGAAAAAGAGGTTCTGACATGGCCTTCCTGTGTCGCTATACTCTCTGAAGTATTGAATCCATACCGCATTTGAGGAGTTTTCGACGATGAGTCCGTCCGGAGCCGAGGTTCTCCGCCAGATAAAGAGCCGGATCGATGAGGTCGATCCCGCCGCCGTCCACGAGCAGGTCGGCAACGGCGCGGTGATCATCGACGTCCGTGAGCCCGAGGAGTGGGCGGCCGGGCACATCCCCGGCGCGATCCACGTGCCAAAGAGCTATTTCGAGTCGCGGATTGAAGGTGCGGTTCCCGATCGCTCCGATCATGTCGTCCTGTACTGCGCCTCGGGCAACCGCTCGGCATGGGCCGCGCGCACGCTGACCGAGGACCTCGGTTACGAACACGTCGAGTCGATGACCGGGGGCTTCACGCTCTGGAAGGATCGCGGCTACGAGGTCGACGTGCCGCGGACCCTTACGGCCGAGCAGCGCGAGCGCTATTCCCGCCATCTGCTTCTGCCCGAGGTCGGTGTCGACGGGCAGCAGAAGCTGCTCGACGCGCGTGTCCTGCTGCTGGGCGCCGGCGGACTCGGTTCGCCCGCTGCTCTGTATCTGGCCGCCGCCGGCGTTGGCACGCTCGGGATCGTCGACAACGACGAGGTCGACCTGTCGAACCTCCAGCGCCAGGTGATCCACTCGAGCGAGCGCATCGGCGTAGCCAAGGTCGACTCGGCGGAGCAGACGATCAACTCGCTGAACCCGGACGTGAAGGTCGAGAAGTACGCGCTGCGGCTGGGCCCCGAGAACATCATGGAGGTGCTCGAGGCCGGCTGGGACGTGGTCGTCGACGGTCTCGACAACTTCCCGACCCGGTACCTGCTGAACGACGCGTCGGTGCGGCTGGGGATCCCGGTCGTGTCGGCGGCGATCCTCGGGTTCGAGGGCCAGCTATCGGTGTTCAAGCCCTACGACGGCCCGTGCTACCGGTGCCTGTTCCCGGTGCCGCCGCCGGCCGAGCTCGCGCCCTCGTGCGGCGCGAACGGCGTGCTCGGCGTGCTGCCGGGGACGATGGGCCTGCTCCAGGCGACCGAGGTGATCAAACTGATCCTCGACGAGGGCGATCCGCTGATCGGGCGCCTGCTCATGTACGACGCGCTGTCGGCGACCGTCTCCGAGGTCAAGGTCCGGCGTGACCCCGACTGCCCGATCTGCTCACGCGAGCCCGAGTCGATCTCCGATGACGAGCTCGGCGTATTCCCCGACTACGAGGCATTCTGCGCCGGCGCGCACTAGGGTTCCATGTCCTCAGCTATGGCGAAGATTCGAATCCCACCGGTTCTAAGGCCATCGGTCGGCGGCGAGAAAGAGCTCACCGCTTCGGGCGGCTCCGTGGGCGAGGTGCTCCGTTCGGTGGCCGAAGCTCATCCCGACACGCAGTCGCAGCTGTTCGCAGCCGACGGCGGGCTCAACCGGTACGTCAACGTGTACTTGAACGACGAGGACGTGCGGGTGCTTGACGGGCTCGATACGTCCGTCGGCGAGGGCGACACGCTTGTGATCCTGCCGGCGATGGCCGGCGGCTCGCTCGCCTGATCGCGCCGGCTGGGTGCCGCGCGCGGGCGAGGGCTCGGGAAGGCTTCGGCCAACCCCGGCGTCCCTAGGCGTAGACCCACGACTGAAGGGAGCCGGAGGATGTCAACTCGACTTACCCGTGCCCGCGGGGCGACGCTGATTGCGGGCGCCGTCATCGTCGCCATGCTCGCCGTGGCGGCGGTCGCGCTCGCGAAGACGTTCACGTTGAACGTCGCGAAGAACGCGACGGTCACGAACGCGCAGACGATGGCAACGACGCATGAGAACATCGGAGTCAACGGCAGGGGCTTCGCGGTCTACTGGCTGAGCGGCGACTCCAAGAGTCACCCGAAGTGCACGCAGGCCAACGGATGCTTCAAGTTCTGGCCGCCGGTGACGGCCGCGTCGGCCAAGGCCCTGAGCAAGGCATCTGGGATCAGCGGCAAGCTGACCAGCTGGACGCGCGACGGCTTCAACCAGGCCGTGCTCGGCGGGCACCCGATCTACACGTTCGCCCCCGACACCAAGAAGCACGACGCGACCGGGGACCACGTGGTCGGTTTCGGCGGGACCTGGCATGTCGTGACCGCGTCGGGCTCGACGTCCGCCAACACGAACCAGCCGAGCAACCCGACCCCCAATCCGAATCCGTATCCAATGGGGTACTGACGCGCTAGCGCATTCGAGGCGGGCCGTCCAGTGGGCGAGGCCGCCTCGCTACACTTCCTGAAGCGATGGCCGCTGAGCGCCTCGAGAACAAGCCCTGCGGGGGCCGATACGGCGACATCATCCAGGCGATCGGCCACACGCCGCTGGTCGAGCTGAAGCGTCTTAGCCCGAAGCCCGGAGTGCGGCTGTGGGCCAAGCTCGAGTCTCGCAACCCCACCGGCTCGGTCAAGGACCGGGTGGCGCGCGCGATGATCGAGGACGCCGAGGACAAGGGTCTGATCCGGCCCGGACAGACGATCCTCGAGCCCACGTCGGGCAATACGGGCATCTCGTTGGCGATGATCTGCAGCCACAAGGGTTACCCGGTGAAAGTGGTCATGCCTGAGAACGTGACCCGCGAGCGCAGCGAGTTGCTCCGTATGTACGGCGCCGAGATCGTTTACTCAGAGGGCTCCAAAGGCTCCAACGGGGCGGTCGAGCTGGCGCTCGACATGGCCGAGAAGGACGCCTCGTACTACATGCCCTACCAGTACGGGAACCAGGCCAACCCGAACGCGCATTACAACGGAACCGCGCTCGAGATCCTCGAGGAGCTCGACGAGGTCGCCGCGTTCGTGGCCGGCCTGGGGACCGGCGGGACCCTGATGGGCAACGGGCGCCGCCTCAAGGAGGAACTCGGCGACTCGGTAAAGATCGTCGCTGCCGAGCCGATGCAGGGCGAGCCGGTCCAGGGACTGCGCTCGCTCGAGGACGGCTTCATCCCGCCGATCATCGATCTGTCGCTGCTCGACCGCAAGATCTTCGTGACCAACACTGACGCGATCGTGTTCACGCGCCGGCTGCTCGACGAAGAGGGGTTGTTCGTCGGCGTCTCATCGGGGGCGATCGCGCGGGTGGCGCTGCGGATCGCCAACGAACTCGACGAGGGCAACGTCGTGTTCCTCGTCGCCGACGACGGCTGGAAATACTTCTCCTCCGGCATCTACACTCGTCCCATCGAAGAGATCGAGAACCTGGACTCCACCGTCTGGTGGTGAGGTCCGGGGACGCTGTACGCCGGGCGCCTGCCGTTCGATGACGACTGAGGCCTCCTCTGAGCGCGAACCCTCCTCGCGCCGGAATTTGCTGCTGGCCGCGGGCACCGGCCTCGCGGGCGCGCTGCTCGCCGGGTGCGGGGGAGAGTCGATCAAGCAGCAGGTGCACAACTCGCAGGCGGCGCTCTCGAACGACGTCGACCTGCTGAACCACCTGCTCCACCTCGAGCACACGGCGATCGCGGCGTATACGGCGGGCATCCCGTTGTTGGAGCAACCGACCGCCAAGGCCGGGCAGCTGTTCCTGAACGACGAGATCTCCCATGCGGGCGACGTCGCCGGGCTCGTCCGGGAGGCGGGGGGCAAGCCGATCAAGCCCGCGCCGAGCTATGCGCTCGGCCATCCGCGCACGAGCGAGGAGGTGCTGATGCTGCTGCACGCGGTCGAGAACGCGCAGATCGCCGGCTACCTCTACGCGATCCAGCAGCTCGAACCGGGGGTCGTCAAGCAGCAGGTCGCGTCGATCCTCGCCAACGACGCCCAGCACGTGGCGGTCGTGCGCGCGGCGCTCGGGCAGTCCGCGATCCCCTCAGCGTTCGTGACCGGCCGGGACTGACCGTGGAGCGCATGCCGACACGACGCGAGATCTTTGCCGGCGCGTTCGCGGTGGCGGGCGGCGCCGCGGGCCTCGCGGCCGTGGGGGCGAATCCGGCGCTCGCCGACACGGCGCCGGTGAGCGACGCGCAGGCGCTGACCAAGGCGCTCGAGGTCGAGCGGCTGATCGTGCTCGCCTACCGGCGAGTCCTGGCGTCTGGGACGCTCACACCCGACATCGAGCGGGCTATCACGCCGTATCTGGGGCACGAGGTCGAGCACGTGTCCGCGGTCGCGGGAGCGCTTGGGGCGATGGGCGTTCACGCTGACACGAGCCCCCTCGGTCTCGGTGCCGCCGGCAATCTGCTGTCGAAGCACAACATCCCGGTGAGCCTCACCGGTCTGCACTCGCAGACGGACAGCCTGCGGTTGCTCGTCGATCTGGAGTCGCTTGCCGAGGGGATCTACTTCACCGCGCTGGCGACGCTGAGCACCCAACCGCTCCAACGCCTCGCCGCGCAGATCATGGCGTGCGAGGCCCAGCACTGGACCGCGGTGAGCGGCCTCCGGAACCCCGGCGAATACGTCAAGGCGGTGCCTTGGCCGTTCGTGACCGGCAGCAGCTGAATCGGCTTGGGCTGCGAGGGCCGCGTTGGTAGCCTCGACCTGACCATGAAGATCGCGCGAGACCTATACGACGAGATCGTTGCCCACGCCCGCGAGGAGGCGCCGAACGAGTGCTGCGGGATGGTGGGCTCGAACAATGGCCAGGCGCTCGCCGTATACCGCGCGGTGAACGCCGAGGCGAGCCCGCTGCGGTTCCGGATCGATCCCGAGGAGCAACTCGAGCTCCACACCAAGATCGAGGACGCCGGGCTCGAGCTCGGGGCGATCTACCACTCGCACACGCGGACGGCGCCGAGGCCGTCGCAGACCGACATCAACTTCGCCAAGCTGTGGCCCGGCGTCCTGTGGATCATCGTCGGACTTGCCAACGGGGAAGTTGACGTTCAGACCTGGCAGATCGACGGCGCGCAGGTGTCGGACGCCGAACTGGTCGTGGACTGATGAGCAAGCGGGCAGTGAGAGCCGGCGAGCTCTTCTGCCCGGTGTGCGGCACGTCCTACGTCGAGCCCGAGCGGTTCTGCGCGACCTGCAAGCTGCCGCTCGTGTATAGCGATCACGCCGGCCCGGCGGAGATGGAGGGGGTCAGCGCGAGCCACGAGCGAGCTCGCAAGATCAAGCCCCAGCTCACCGAGGGCCCGCTCGTGCGGGTGGCGTGGGCGCGCAACCAGGCGGAGGCAGAGTTCATCCAGGGGCTGCTGCTCGAGGAGGGGGTCCCCAGCATGCTCCGCCGCAGCGCCGGCTTCGACGTGCCGGACTTCCTCGCCGCCGGTCCGCGCGACGTGCTCGTGCCCGAGGCAGCGGTTTTGACGGCGCGCGAGATGTTGCTCGCGGGTGAGCTGATCTCGGACAAGCCGCCGGAGCGGGTGGTGGCGCCGGGGAAGCTGCTCGTCGGGCTGCTGGTGGCGCTGGTGATCGGCGCGCTGGTCGTGTGGCTGGCGAGCCAGATCGTGCACTAGTTTCCGGCGGCCAGCCGGGCGAGGTGCTCGCGCCACGCCTCCTCGATCCGGGCCGGCGAGATGCCGCCGAACGCCTCGCGTAGGGCGGCGCGTCTTCCGCGCGGGTGCAGCCGGCAGGCGAGCCGGGCCGCAGCCTCCTCCTCGCGCTCGCGCACGAGCAGATCGATCACCGTCCCGCCAAGCACCGGGGCGTCGCGGGGGCCGGGCGGGAAGCTCGGCTCGCGACCCTCGCGCAGGCGGCGCGCGATCGCGGGGCGGGCGTGCGCGGTCTGGCCGCCGAACCAGCGTGCGGCGCCTTCGATCAGCCAGCCCCAGCGCAGCTCGGCGCGGATCCGGCGTGGCGTCGTGCGCAGCGGGATATCCGGGTTGTTCTCGATGACCACTCGGCGCGCGTACAACGCCGACGCCGTCGTGGCGAGCATCTCGCGCGATCCGGGCACGGTCGACGCCCGTGCCTCGAGCAGGTCCGGACGCAGCAGGTGCAGCTCGTCGCGGCCCGACCAGCCGGCGACATACCGGCGCGCCGCCGGCGCGGCCGCCGCCCACGCGAGCGGAACCATCGGACACGCAACCGACAGCGACGTCACGCCGGAGTGGAACACGACGGTCATCCCGTCGACCGTGCTCGGGAAGTGACGAGCCAGACGCTCGCGCGTGCGCTCGAGCGAGTTCAGGACCCGATCCACGTCATCGGCATGGGTCGACTCGTGCCGTGCCCGAAAGGACGGCGACGCCGACTCGACCCATGCCACCTGACGCGTTAGTGCGCTGCTTTACCCGTTGCCGGGGTCAGACCAGAACCGGCTCGCGGTCCGACGCGATCGAAGCGATCTCCTCCGAGGCCCGCTCGAACTCGTCGTCGGACAGCACCGGCGTGCCCTCGAATGGGAGGTCACGGGTGAGCTCCAGCCACGAGCGACATCCGCCGTAGTCGTCGCGCACCTTCACGGTGACCGGCCGCGGGATCCGGTAGGTCCGCAGCAGGATCACGTGGAGCGGATGACGCCGCTTCCACGCCAGGCGCTTCTCGGCGTAGTCGGTCGTCCACACGTAGAACGGCGACAACGCGTCGACCGTGCGCCGGTCGGTGATCGTGAAATGCGCGGCCACCTCGGCCCAGGCGCGGATGCGCACCCGGTCCGGCTGTGGGATCTCGCGGTTGCGGCGCAGCGAGTGGGGCGGCGGCTCACCGTCGCTCCAGACACCCTCCTCGAGCGCGCGGACGAGCTCGGGTTGATGTGACTCGCGCACCAGGTCAGAGCACTGGTGATCGAACGTCGGGTACAGAAAGAAACGGTCGTAGTCCAGCTTGAAGTGCTTGTCGGGCTCCCGGATGCCACCCTTGCGGAGAGTCAGAAGCTGCTCTCCCTCGGCAAGGGCTCGCACGGTCACAGCCCATTCTTTGAAGGCAATCGGCATTTAGGAATAGAAGAAAACGGGGGATAGAACTGAGGAAACCCGTGCGCGGTACGCATTGCAACTGCGGCACGGGAGGACCTGATTGTACGCGAGGTTTGGCAAATCGCCAAATGTGACCGCAAATCGGTGGGTTTGCTTCGGGGGTCTCAGGGTGAACTCGTGCGCGTGCTGAAAAACTCGCGCCGAACGTGTGTGAATCGCCACTAACGCTGGGTATAGGGGTATTTCGGGATCTGCGGCACGTGCAGGTGAAACCGGTTCCATCAAAATGCCCGCCTGTCGAACAACTCGCCGGATGGCGAACGCGGCGGTGTTTGTAACAATTTGCACTAGTTAGCAGCAAGCACTCGTCAAACGCGCAACTCAGGGCGGCCGTGGCCGCCGCCACCCGGCGTCTCGATCCGTAGCCGCTGCCCCTTATCGAGCCGGCCGATCGACTTCGCCGGCAGCTCCTTGCCGTCGAGCAGGTTGCGGCCGGCTGCCCCGGGCTCGCCCCCGTTCGCCCCGGGCGGCCGGTGGCGCCGGCGCTCGGTGATCAGCGAGTAGCTGAGCGGCTCGAGCGCCTCGAGCTCGCGAATCACGCCGTCACCGCCAGCGTGGGCGCCGGCCCCGCCCGAGCCTCGCCGCAGCGCGTACTCGACCATCCGCATCGGAAACTCGAGCTCGAGCGCCTCGATGGGCGTGTTGAGCGTGTTGCTCATCGCCACGTGCACGCCGCTCGGCCCGTCCGCGTCCGGACAGGCGCCCTGCCCGCCGCCGATCGTCTCGTAGTAGATGACGTCCTCGGTCCCGAGCGTGACGTTGTTCATCGTCCCCTGTCCAAGGGCTCTCCCGAAAGCCTTTAGAACAACGTCGGCCACCCGCGAGGACGTCTCGACATTGCCGCCGACCACCGCCGCGGGCGAGCGCGCGTTGAGCAGGGACCCCTCGGGCGCGATCACGTCGACCGGCCGGTAGGCGCCAGCGCTCGGCGGGATGTCGGGATCGGTCAGCACTCGGATCGCGAAGTAGCACGCCGAGCGCGTGACGGCCAGCGGGCAGTTGAGGTTGCCCTCGTGCTGGTCGGCGGTGCCGGTGAAGTCGAGCGTCAGCCGGTCCTTCTCGACCGTCGCCTTCAGCGCGATCTCGAGGTCGCCCTCACGGGCCTCGAGCACGTCGCTGGCCTCGTAGGTGCCGTCGTCGAGCTCCTCGACGCAGGCGCGCGTGCGGCGTTCGGCGTAGTCGAGGACCTCGGTGAACGCCTGCGCCAGCTTGGCGGCGCCGTAGCGCTCGTACAGCTCGAGCAGGCGCCGTGAGCCGACCCGCCCGGCCGCGAGCTGCGCGCGAAGGTCCGCCCGGCGCTGATCGGGCCGGCGCATCTGCGCGCTCAGCTCGGCGATCGCTTCGTCGTCCAGGATCCGGGGGCTGATCACCACGCCCTCCTCGTCGAGCGTGGTGCTGTCGGCGGGCATCGAGCCGGGGGTCGGGCCGCCGACGTCGGCGTGGTGGGCGCGGCTGGCCGCGAACGCTATGAGCTCGTGGGATCGGCTGGCGCCGATCCCATTGGAGAATCGCCCGGAGGGCGATTCTCCGGCGAAGATAGGCGTGATCACGGTGATGTCGGGGAGGTGCGTGCCCCCGGCGTATGGATCGTTGAGGATCCAGCTGCGGTCCGGCGCGTGCTCCTCGTCCAGGATCGCGGCGACCGCCGCGGGCATCGCGCCGAGGTGGACCGGGATGTGCTCGGCCTGCATCACCATCTCGCCGCTCGGGTTGAACAGCGCCGTCGACGCATCGCGCCGTTCCTTGATGTTCGCGGAGTGGGCCGAGCGGATCAGCACGGCTCCCATCTCCTCGCACACGGCTCGCAGCGCCCCGGTGAGGACCTGAAGTTCGACTGGATCGATCTGATCGGGGGTCATCGCTCTGACCGAGTCATGTGGATCGTGCCGGTGTCGTCGACCTCGCTCGTCCAGCCCGGCGGGATCAGAAGCGTCGACTCGGGCAGCTCTACCACGGCCGGACCGTTTTGCTCGGTGCCCGGTCTCGGAATGCCGTGCAGCACCTCGAGCTCGATTCGCTCGCCATTGAGTGTGGCCTGGCGGCTGGTGTGGTCGAGATCCGGCGAGTCATCGTCGCCCGCGAGCTCGACGTCGACCCCGGCCGAGGTGGCGGTCACCCGGATCGTGACGAGCTCGAGCTCCTGATCGGCGTCGCGGTAGCCGTAACGCTCCTCGTGCTCGGTCTCGAACGCGTCGCGCAGGCCGTCCGGGTCGGCCGACGGCGAGCCGGAGATCGGGAGCTCGAACGACTGGCCGCGGTAGCGGAGCTCGTAGACGACGTCCAGGCCGGCCTCGGGCTCGTGCATCGCCTCGCGCGCGCGCCCGCCGAGCTCCTTCACGTGTTGCTCGATCGCCTCCGCGGTGAGTCCGTCGCCGCTGAGGAGCACGCTCCGCTGGACGTCGCGCCGGCGCGGCGAGACGACCAGGCCGAGCGCCGCGAGGACCCCCGAGGCCCTCGGGCACAGAATCGTGTCGATTCCGAGCTCGTCGGCGATCTGCGCCGCGTGCAGCCCCCCGGCGCCACCGAACGCCATCAGCGCGTACCGCCGCGGGTCGATGCCCCGCTGCACGGTGACGACCCGCAGCGCGCGGATCATCTCGGCGCCGGCGACGCGGCGGATCCCCTCGGCGCACGCCTCGACGTCGTCGAGGCCGAGTTGGTCGGCGAGATCGCTGACCGCTTTACGGGCCGCCTCGCGGTCGAGCTCGACGTCGCCCCCGAGGGGCGCGTCCGAGGACAGGTAGCCGAGCACGAGGTTCGCGTCGGTGACGGTCGGCTCGGTCCCGCCGCGCCCGTAGCACGCGGGGCCGGGATCGGCGCCCGCCGACCGGGGCCCGACGCGAAGCGCCCCGCCGGCGTCCCGCCACGCAATCGAGCCGCCACCGGCGCCGACGGTGTGGACCGCGAGCATCGGCAGCGCCAGCGGCCGGCCCGCGATCTCGCCGCTCGATTGCTCCTGCACGCTGCCGCCGTCGACCACGCACACGTCGCACGACGTCCCGCCCATGTCGAGGCATAAGGCGTCGTTCACGCCGGCCGTGCGTGCGACGAATGCGGCCCCCGCGGCGCCGCCCGCCGGTCCCGAGAGGACCGTCCACGACGCGTGACCGGCGGCCGCCTCGACGTCGATCAGGCCACCGTTCGACTGCATGATCGTGGGCTTGGGGAGGTTCGCTTCACCGACGCGCTCGGCGAGCCGGCGCAGATAGCTCGCCAGCAGCGGGGACAGCGCCGCGTCGATCTCGGTGGTCGCGGCCCGCTCGAATTCGCGGAAGGTGCCGACGACCTCGTGCGAGAGCGAGATGTGGGCTTCTGGGAGAGCGTCGGCCAGTGCCTCGCCGATCGCCTTCTCGTGGTCGGGGTGGCGGTAGGAATGGAGCAGCGTCACCGCCACCGCCTCGGGCTTGGCCTCGGCGACGCGGTCGGCGACTTCACTTGCCGCTTGCGCCGTGAGCTCGGTCAGCGGGCCGTCCGGCGTCATCCGCTCCGGCACGCCGAAGCGCAGATCCTCCGGGGCGAGCGGCGCCGGCCGCGCGGCGCACAGGCGGTACAGCTGGGGGCGATCCTGGCGGCCGAGCGCGATCAGGTCCGTGAACCCGTCGGTGGCGACGAACGCGGTGGTGGCGCCACGCCCTTCGAGCAGCGCGTTGGTCGCGACCGTCATCCCGTGGGAGAACTCCTCGACCTGGTCTGCGTTCGCGCCGGCCTTGGCCAGCGCCGCCTCGATCGCGGCGAGCACGCCCTCGGACTGATCTTCAGGCGTGGTCGGCGCCTTCGCGGTAATCACGCGACCATGGAGCGCGAGCACGGCGTCGGTGAAGGTCCCGCCCACATCGACGCCGATCAGCATCGGGCGAACGTTACTTTCGCTGGCACGGCCGGCGCGCGGGCCCGAGGGCTCGACCCGCGCGCGCGGCCGGCAAGACGGCTGAATTTCACCGTCGCGACCCTCCCGCGGCCGCGGCGAAAACCGCTAGGCGGCGAGCGGCGCCTCGAGCTCCTCGGTCTCCACGAGGTGCTGATGCGAGGGGCAGTAGCCGTTGTGCGGCAACGGCATCCGCTGACAGGGCGTGCCCTTTCGGGTGCTCGCCCGGCACTGCAGCGGGTTGCCGTAGGCGTCGAAGCCGTTCTGCGGCAGGCGGCGCAGGAACTGATCCGCCAGCTCCAGGTACCTCTGGATGACGCGCAGCACCCGAAGCTGCGAGGTCATCGGGAAGTACACCCGGATGTCGTTGAACAGCGTCCGCGATGGATGCGCGAAGTAGTGCCGGTCGGTCGCAAGGCGCTCGACGGCCGATTCGCACGCCTTCAGGACGCGCTCGTGATTCAGATATAGCCCACCGTGTGGGTCTTCGATGACCTCGTCGGCAAGCTCACGGTAGATGGCTCGGCTGAACCGATACATATGGAAACACCCACTCCTAGATCCGTGCCCCCGCCAGGGCGGTCTGGTTAGCGCAAAACCGTGCTACCCGGGATGTGTGAAGTTACAGCGGTGTCAATTATTAAGTTGACGTTAACCCGGAAGTTGGTGCGTTCAAGCCCCGTGCGGTTCGGAGGGGCCTGAAGGGGCGCCTGAGCGGCGCTACGTCCAGTGTTGCAGGACAGGCTCGCGCCCCGCGCCGATCGTCACATGCTCCTCGTCGAAGCGCGAGTCCCGGTCCGGGAAATCGCGACGTTGATGCGCGCCGCGGCTCTCGGTGCGGGCGAGCGCGCACTGCGCGATCAGCCGGACGAGCGGATGGGGGTCGGCCGCCAGCTCCAGAAGGCCGGTCTCGTCGCGTTCGAGCCCCGCGTCGCGCCACAGCGCCTCGCGGCTCGAGGGCGAAATCGCCAGAGGCTCGCTCGCGCTGTCGCGAGCCGATGCAAGGTCGGCGACCGTAGCCGGATCGGGTTCGGGGTGAGCGGCGGCTGATCGCGCCGCGCGGGCGCCGAACACGAAGCACTCGGTCAGTGAATTCGAGGCGAGGCGGTTGGCGCCATGCAGGCCGGTGCACGAGCACTCCCCGACGGCGTGCAGTCCCGCGAGCGACGCGCGGGCGTGGACGTCGGTCGCAATCCCGCCCATCATGTAGTGCGCAGCCGGCGCGACTGGGATCAGCTCGCGCTCGGGGTCGATCCCCGCGTGGCGCAGCGCGGTGACGACGTTCGGGAACAGCGCCGGGTCGACGTCGCGCATGTCAAGGTCGACCGACGGCGCCCCCGTCAGGAGCATCTGCTGCGCCACCGCCCGCGCCACCTCGTCGCGCGGGGCGAGTTCGTCGACGAAGCGCTCGCCGGCCGCGTCGAGGAGTCTGGCCCCTTCGCCGCGAATCGCCTCGGTCACGAGGAACCCGTCGGCGCCGTTGCCGACGACGGCGGTGGGGTGGAACTGGACGAATTCGAGGTCGGCGAGCGTCGCGCCCGCCGCGGCCGCCAGCAGCAGGCCCGCGCCGACGGCGACGGCCGGGTTCGTGGTGCGCGACCACAGCGCGGCGGCGCCACCGGTCGCGAGCACGACGGCGCCGCTTGCGATCAGGCGGCCGTCGTCGAGTCGAACGCCGACGCACCGGCCGTCGCCGGCGAGCACCTCCACCACGCGCCGGCCCTCGAGCACGTCGATGCCGGGGTCCTCGGCCACGACCGCGCTCAGCTGCCTCACGAGCCGGCGCCCGGTCGCCGCCCCGCCGGCGTGCACGATCCGGCGACGCGAGTGGCCGCCCTCGAGCCCGAGCGCCAGACGCCCGTTCCGGTCGGCGTCGAAGCGGACGCCGAGCCGGCCGAGGTCCGTCACCGCGACCGGCGCCTCCTCGCACAGGACGCGGGCCGCGGACTCGCGCACAGCGTCCCGGCCGGCCACGATCGTGTCGCGGAGGTGAAGCTCCGGGCTGTCATCGGCCGACACCGCGGCCGCCAGCCCACCCTGCGCCCACCAACTCGAGGACTCCGCCAGCGGCGTGGCCGAGACCAGCGTGACGCGCGCGCCGTCGCGGGCGGCACACACGGCGGTGTACAGACCGGCGGCGCCTGCGCCTACCACCGTGACCTGAGCGGCAAGAACCTGCACGTGGACCGATACCGTACCCCGATGCCGTCCCCGCCCGTGTGGCTCGAGCATCCGTCCTCGCTGTTGCACGAGACGCGCCCGCATCCGGAGCAGCCGCCGCGGATCACGGCGATCCAGCGGGAGCTGTCAGCGCGCGACTGGCTGGGGTTCGAGCGCGTCAGCTCGCCGGCGGTGGATCGCGCCGTGCTCGGGGCCGTCCACCCCGAGGCCTACATCGCGTCGGTCGAGCAGGCGTGCGCGGACGGCGGGGGTTATCTCGACGCCGATACGGTGGTCAGCCCGCACTCGTTCGAGGCCGCGCTACACGCCGCGGGCGGAGCCGTCCGGATGGTCGACCTGCTGCTCGACGGCGCTGCGCCGACCGGGTTCAGCGCGCACCGCCCGCCCGGCCATCACGCCCTGCCGTTACGCGCGATGGGCTTCTGCCTGTTCAACAACATCGCGGTCGCCGCGCAGTACGCGCTCGATGCCCGCGGGCTCGACCGCGTGATGATCGTCGACTGGGACGTGCACCACGGAAACGGGACCAACGACATCTTCCACGCGAGCGATCGGGTGCTGTTCGTCTCGATCCATCAGTCGCCGCTGTACCCGGGGACCGGACCGGCGTCTGATGTCGGATCCGGAGACGGCCGCGGGTTCACCGTGAATTTGCCGGTGCGCCCCGGGGCCGGCGACTCGATGTTCTGCTCGCTCGTCGATCACGTGGTCGTTCCGCTGGCTGAGTCGTTCAGTCCCCAACTCGTGCTGGTCTCGGCCGGATACGACGCCCATCGCGACGATCCACTCGCGGCGTGCGAACTGACCGAGGACGGGTTCGCCGCGATGACACGATCGATCCGCGGGGTGTGCGAGACCCTCGGCGTCCCGGTTGGCTGCGTGCTCGAGGGCGGGTACGCGCTGGGAGCGCTCGCGCGGTCGGTGGCGGCCACGCTCGCGGCCCTGAACGGGCCGCTGTCGACCGACGGTTCGGTAGCTCGAGCCGAGGTCCCGCCGGTCGCCCGCCAGGCGCGCGAGAGGCTCGCTGAGTGGTGGCCGGCGCTCGCCTGAATGCGCTGGACCGAGGCGGTACAGTTCAACCAGATGGATCTCACCAGGTTCTGAAGCCGCGTTTGTCCTAGTCGTCGCTTAGGCGTCGGCTCCGCTGCTCTTGTCGTTCCCTGGAGGTCCGTTGCCGGTTAGTAGTAACCCACCACTATCGTCGAGTCCCGCCGCCGCCGGGAAAGTCGCGTCGCGCGATGGGGTCGCGGTGTCGCTGCACGGCGTGGTCAAGCGATTCGGCGACTTGCGCGCCGTCAACGGCCTCGACCTCGAGGTGCGGGCGGGGCTCTGCTACGGCCTGCTCGGACCCAACGGCGCCGGCAAGTCGACGACCATGCGGATCCTCACCGGCCAGGCCGTGGCCGACGGCGGCTCGGTCGAGGTGCTAGGGCATCGTCTGCCGGCCGAATCGAAGCTCGCGCGGGCGCGGATGGGCGTCTGCCCGCAGGAGAGCAACCTCGACGTCGACCTGGGCGTGCGCGACATCCTCCAGGTGTTCGCGCGCCTGTACCGGGTGTCGCCCCGGGAGCGGGCGGCCGCGGTCGATCGAGCGCTGTCGGTCGCCGGCCTCGAGCAGCGCGCGAACGATCGCGCGGAGACGCTGTCGGGAGGGATGCAGCGCCGGCTGCTGATCGCGCGGGCGCTGATCCACGAGCCCGAGGTCGTGCTGCTCGACGAGCCGACGGTCGGACTCGATCCCCAGATTCGCCAGGAGCTGTGGTCGCTGATCGTCTCGCTCCGGGAGAGCGGCACCACCGTGCTTATGTCGACTCACTACATCGAGGAGGCGCAGCGGCTCGCCGACCGGGTGGCGATCATGTCCGCGGGACGCGTGGTCGCGGAGGGCACGCCGGCCGAGCTGATCCTCGCGCACGCCGGACGCGAGGTCGTCGACGTGCACGGATCGGCGGCGGAGCTGGCGTCGCTCCGGTCGCGCGCGGACGCTGAAGGGCTGCCGACGCGCCATTCGGGGCCGTCGCTGACCTATCTGCACGCCGACGCGATGGACGGGCGGGTGCCGCCTGGTTCGCGCCGGCGCGCGAGCCTCGAGGACGTGTTCGTGCGGCTCACGGGGGATTACGTCGAATGAGCGCGGTGCGCGTGCGGCTCGGGCGAATCGAGACGCCGGCGTTGGTCGCCGTGTGGATCCGCGAGTGGACCGTGTTCCGCTACTACTGGCGGACGCGCACGTTCGCGGCGATCGTCGAGCCCGTTATCACGCTGCTCGCGTTCGGGTTCGGCTTCGGCAAGCTCGTCTCGGAGATCGACGGAATCCCGTACATCCAGTTCGTCGGGACGGGGGCGGTCGCCACCGCCGTGCTGTTCAGCGCGGTGTTCTCGGCGATGTTCGACGCGCTCTACAAGCGCCGCTACCAGCGCGTGTACGACGCAATGCTGGCGGCGCCGGTCGACGTCGACGAGATCGTCACCGGCGAGTCGCTGTTTTTGGGCGTGCGTGCCGGGGTCTACGGGGTGGCGCCGCTCCTGGTGGCGTTCCTGTTCGGCCTGCGGCCGGAGCCGGCGATGGTGCTCGTGCCGCTGATCGGGGTCCTGACCGGGATCGGGTTCGCCGCGCTCGGCATGTGGTTCGCGGCGATGGTGAGCACGTACGACGGCTTCAGCTACGTGATCAGCGGCGTGATCACGCCGCTGTTCCTGGTCGCGGGCACGTTCTTCCCGCTCAACCGGATGCCGCAGTGGCTGCAGTCGCTGGCTCAGCTCAACCCGCTGTATCACTGCGTCGAGTTGGTGCGCCACTGCGCGTTCGGCCTGGACCCGTTGGCCGACCTGGTGCACGTGGGTGCGCTGTGCGCGTTCGCGGTCCTCGCCTGGTGGCTCGCTGTGTCACGGACGCGCCAGAGGCTCGTCGTCTAGCGAAGCGACCGCCACGCGGCGACCAGCTTCGCCGCCATACGGTCGGTCGAGAACTCCTCGGCGCGCGCGCGTCCGTGGATTCGCGGATCGGCCGTCGCGATGTGCGGCGCGAGCGCGGTGCGCCACGCGGCCTCGTCGAACGGTCCACAGTAGGTTCCGGCGATATCGGTGAGGGCGGCCGGATGGATGCCCACAGGTGTGGCGAGCGCCGGGACGTCGCACGCCAGCGCCTCGAGCACGGCGAGGCCGAACCCCTCACGCTCGGACGGGACAAGCACGGCGTTCGCGGCGTTGACGTACAGCGGGACCTGCGCCGCTTCGATCTGACCGAGGGTGAGCAGCGGAACCCCGTTCGCGACCGCCAGCGCGCGGTCGTAGCGCTTCTCCGGCCGTTGCGGATCGGATGGGAACAGCAGATATGGGCCGTCCGGGTCGAGCCCGAGCGCCGCTCGCGCCTCGGCTCGAAGGATCGGGCGGAAGCGCGCGACGTCCACGCCGACCGGGAGCACGGCGCGTCGTCCCCGGACGGCCCAGCGCGGGATCTCGTTCGCGAGCGGCTCGGACACGGCTGCGACGAGGTCGACGAACGGGAGCGCCGCGAGCGTGACCGGGCGCGCGCGGGGGTCGGCCAGGTCGGTGCCGTGGAGGGTCACGGCCCGCACCTTGCCTCTCGCGGCGAACGCCGGCCACGCGGTCAGGCCGTAGTGGGCGTGGACGACGTCGAACCGGTCGTAGCGGTGGCGCCGGATCAGGTCGGTCGCCGCCCGCGCGTACGCGCTGCCGCCTCCGGGCGCGAACGCGAATAACTCGACGTCGATCCCCTCGATCCGGCGCAGCGCCTCGACCTGGTCGCGGACGAAGCTCCCGAGCGCGGGCCGGGCCGCCGTCGGGTACATGTTCGTGACGATCAGCGCTCGCATCGGGGGCGCGGCGAGCGTAGCGGCCTCCGGCTCTGGCACCATCCCCCCGCGTGTCCCGACTTCCTCACCAGCCGATCGGCGTGTTCGATTCCGGCGTCGGCGGGCTGACCGTGCTGCACGAGCTGCTCGTGTCGTTGCCCGGCGAGGACTATCTGTATCTGGGAGACACCGCCCGGTTCCCATACGGCGATCGCACGCAGGGTGAACTCGAGGCGTTCTCAATCGAGATCGCCGAGCACCTCCTCGCCGCCGGCGCGAAGCTGCTCGTGATCGCGTGCAACTCGGCGAGCGCGGCGGCGTTGGACGCGGTCGAGCGGCATCTGCGGTTGAGCGGTCGCGATGTCGATGTGATCGGAGTGCTTCGTCCCGCGGCGCAGCTGGCGGTGGTCGCGAGCCATACCGGGCGGATCGGGCTGCTGGCGACGCCGGCCACGGTGGCGAGCTCGGCCTACGAGCGGGCTGTCGAGGCGGCCGACCCCCACGTTCACCTCGAGAGCGTGGCCTGTCCCGACCTCGCACCGATCATCCAGGGCGGGTTTCCGTTTGACGACGCGGTGGTGGCGACCGTACGCGGATACTGTGTGCCGCTCCGCGCGGCCCACGTCGACACCGTGATTCTCGGCTCCACTCACTACCCCCTGTGTGCGGCGATCTTGCAGCGCATGCTTGGTCGCGGCGTCACGCTGGTGTCCGCCGGGATCGGAGTCGCTCGCAGCGTCGAGCGCGCGCTGGCGTCGCGCGAGCTGCTCAACCCGCAGGCGGGCGAGGGCACCTATCGCTTTCTCTGCACCGGCGACGCGGATTCGTTCCGCGCGGTCGGGACGCGTTTTCTGCAGATGCCGCTGGGCGAGGTGGCGCACGTTGACGTGGCGTCTCGGGCGGCGGCGTGAGCGGGTCGGGATCCATTGAGCGCAGCTACGGGCGCGCGCCGGACGCGCTGCGGCCGCTGTCGATCGAGCCCGGGTTCGTCCGGACCGCGACCGGCTCGGCGCTGATCTCGGCCGGCGAGACCCGGGTCATCTGCACGGCCTCGGTCCAGGGGAGCGTGCCGCGCTGGCTCGCCGGATCGGGCCGCGGCTGGGTGACGGCCGAGTACGGGATGCTTCCCGCCTCGACCGGCGAGCGCAAGCAGCGCGACATCAGCCGCGGCAAGCTCGACGGCCGCTCGGTCGAGATCCAGCGGCTGATCGGTCGATCTTTGCGCGGGGTGGTCGACTTCTCGTTGCTCGGGGAGCGGACCGTCTACATCGATTGCGACGTGCTCCAGGCCGACGGCGGCACCCGCTGCGCATCGATCACCGGCGGCCTGGTGGCGCTGCAACTCGCGTGCCAGCGTCTGATCGGCGAGGGCGCCCTGGAGAAGTTGCCCCTGACGGGAACGGTAGCCGCGGTCTCGTGCGGGATCGTCGACGGCGTGCCGCTGCTCGACCTCGACTACCGCGAGGACTCCTCCGCAGAGGTTGACGCCAACGTGGTGATGACGGGGGACGGCGGCCTCGTCGAGGTCCAGGCGACCGCCGAGCGCACACCGCTGTCCCGTGCCCACCTGGACGATCTGCTCGCGCTCGCGGCCAAGGGCATAGCCGAGCTCCGCGCGGTGCAGGACGCGGCGGTGGCCGCCGCCACGGGCTGAGGCGATGTCGACTGAAGCCCCTTCGTCCGGCCGCGCGGTCGTGCTCGCCACGCGCAACCCCCACAAGGTGACCGAGATGCGCCGGCTGCTCGAGCCCGCCGGGACCGACGTGGTGCCGCTCCCCGACGAGGTCGAGCTGCCGCCCGAGGACGGTCTGACATTCGCCGACAACGCGCTCCTCAAGGCGCAGACCGCCGCGGCCGGCACCGGCCGCCCGTCGATCGCGGACGACTCCGGGATCGAGGCCACCGCGCTCGGGGGCGCGCCGGGTGTCCGGTCAGCGCGGTTTGCCGGACCGACCGCGACCGACGAGCAGAACCTCGAGAAACTCGTGCTCGAGGCGCCGGCGGACAGCCGCCTGCGCTACGTGTGCGCGCTCGCCTACGTCAATCCGGAGACCGGCGAGGAGCGCGTGTTCTTCGGCGATTGCCGCGGGCGGCTCGCCCGTGTCCGCGCAGGGTCGAACGGTTTCGGTTACGACCCGGTATTCATTCCCGACGCCACCGGGGACAACCGAACCATGGCTGAGCTCACCGACGCCGAGAAGGACGCGATCAGCCATCGCGGCCACGCGGTGCGCGCGCTCACCAGATGGTTCCGCGCCTGAATTGTCCGGCGGAGTTGTCCGCCGGTCTCGGGCGGGAATGCTCGCGGCCCCCGGCGGCACGGATACGGGGCCGCGGGGCTGCGGATCCGGAGCCGCGGGGCACGGATCCGGGGCCGCCAGATCCGGGGCCGCCATCACCCCGCCACCGGGACGGCGGCGCGTGCCGGCGCCCGGTCACGAAGTCGGCGCCCGCTCACGAATCCTTACAGGAATCCGGCGTATTGGGCGCCAGACCCAGGAATCGGCCGCTAGAACAGGTTGATCCCCGCCGCCAGCGCCACCGCGAATGTCACCGCCGCATAGCCGTAGTAGCCCTGCAGCACGAGGATCAGCACGACGATCAGGCACACTCCGACCGTTCCCAGCCAGGCGAGTCGACCGAGATCCACGACAGTATTCTGATCCGGTTCCACGTCGTGATTGTGGCTGTCCTCGCCGACGTTTGAGTCCGCGGAGTCCGGCGGGCGTTCGACGCTGTCGGTTGTGGTCGGCGAATTACGCAAATTCCGGAAATCCCGCTATTTGGCCGCGCAGGGGGTAGTACTGACTGGGGAAAATGGCCCTGTTCTCCGGCGACGGCACGAGGTCGGCCGTCCGCGGCCCGTGTTAACGTCGGGAATTCCTACCACCTCGAAGGAGGGAGCAAGTGACCAAACAAGAATTCGTGGACCAGGTTGCTGATCGTGCCGGACTGAGCAAGAAGGATGCCGGCGACGCGGTCGATGCGTTTCTGACCACGGTCGAGGACGCCCTCAAGCGCGGAAGCGACGTGTCCTTCTCCGGGTTTGGCAAGTTCAGCGTCTCGCAGCGCAGCGCTCGCGAGGGGCGGAATCCGGCGACCGGCGAGAAGATCCAGATCGCGGCATCGCGTGTCCCGAGGTTCACGGCTGGGGCGGGCCTGAAGAAGGCCGTCAAGTAGCACGTGCCGGACGCTGGATGCTGCGGTCGCGAGCGGGACGCCGTGACCGTGGCGTCCATCGACACCGCATGCTGGCGCCGATGATCGGCGCGTCCACTCGACTCGCGTGCGGAACGTCGTGACCTTGGCTTCGATCCAAGGCGCATCCATGTCCGCCGATCCGGGGGAACAGGTGGTCAAGAGCTTCGGCGATCGGCTGGCGGAACGAGTGGCTGCCCGCCGGTCGCAGGTGGTCCTCGGTCTCGACCCGGATCCGGCGCGGCTGTGGCCCGAAGCGGTACGGCGCGCCGAATCGGCGTGGCTTGCCTGCGCTCCGGGGGGACCGGAAGCCGGCGTGGTGGGGCTTGCCGGCGCTCCGGGGGGACCGGAAGCCGGCGTGGTGGGGCTTGCCGGCGCTCCGGGGGGACAGGAAGCCGGCGTGGTGGGGCTTGCCGGCGCTTCAGCGGGGCCGGAAGTCGGCGCGGCCGGCGAACGGACCGCGGCCCGAGGTGCCCCAGCCGTCCGAGCCGCCCGCGCGGTCGCCGCTCATTGCGCGCTCGCGATCGAGGCGACGGCCAAGGAGTGCGTCGCGGTCAAACTCCAGGTCGCTTGCTTTGAGCGGCTCGGAGCGGCGGGCTGGAGCGTCCTGGCCGAGACCGTCGCGGTGGCGCGCGACCACGGCCTGCTTGTGATCGCCGACGCCAAGCGAGGCGATGTCGACGTCACCGCGAAGGCCTACGCGCAGGCCTTCCTCGGCGAGACACCGAGCCCGTTCGGCGCGATCGCGGGCCTCGGTTTCGACGCCATGACGGTCAACCCGCTGCTCGGACGCGACTCGCTCGAGCCGTTCGTGACGACCGCCCGCGCTCACGGCCGCGGGCTGTTCGTACTCGTCCGCACGTCCAACCCCGGCGCGGCGGACGTGCAGGAGCGGGCGCTCGCCGACGGGACGGCGGTCAGCGAGCGCATCGCCGATCTGGTGGCGGACATCGGGGCCGGTGGGGTGGGGAGGATGGCCCTGTCGGACATCGGCGCGGTCGTCGGCGCCACCGCCCCGGAGCGGCTCGCGGCGCTTCGCGAGCGCATGCCGCACGCCTCGTTCCTGTTGCCCGGAGTCGGCGCGCAGGGGGGAAACGTCGAGGAGCTCGCGCCGGCCTTCGCCTGCGGGCCGGCGGGCGGATTGATCGCCGCCTCACGCGGGATCGTGGCGGCGCACGAACGCGCCGGCGGTGACCCGGCCGCCGCTGCCGCGCGAGAGGCGGGCCGCCTCCGCGAGCTCGCCTGGCGTTTGACGGCGTGACCTCCTGGAGCAGCCGGTTCCGGACACGCCGCCGCCGGCGCGGATCCGGGTGGCGCGGCCGGCACCCTGACGACCGCCGGCCGAGAAACGGTTCGCGCCCCGGGCGCAGGTATGATCGCCGGTGCGATGGAGGGGTGGAGGAACCCGGCGCGCTACATCGTGCCGCTAGCGCTGGCCGCGTCGGTTACCGCGACGTACCTGATCGTTCACCACGCGCTCGCGAACAAGCACTCCTCGACCACGACTACCACTGTGCAGACGACGACCACGGTTGCCCACCACCCCGGGCACACGGGGTCCGCGAGTGCGAAGACGAAGTTCTACGTCGTCAAACCGGGGGACTCGCTGTCCGGGATCGCGGCGAAGACCGGCGTACCGATCGCGACGATCGAGTCGCTCAACCCGCACCTCAACCCGAACGCCCTCCAGCCCTCGCAGCGGCTCAAGCTGCGCCAGTGAGGTGGCGGTGATCCGGCGGGCGGCCGCGGCGGCGGTCTCGGTGGTGGTCGCGCTCGCGGCCTTTGGCGCGGTCATCGCGGGATCGCCCCTGGGCGGGCTCACCGGCGCCCCGCCGGCCCGCGCTGCGACCACGACCGCACAGAGCCCCGGCAGCAGCACCGCCGCCAAGCCATCGGCGGCGCGCGACGCCACCCCGCCCCCGCCGCGACTCGGGGTCCGCGCCGCGGCGCTGATCGAGGAGTCGAGCGACCAGCCGCTGTTCGGCGAGAACGCGAACGGCGAGCTTGCCATCGCGAGCACGACCAAGCTGATGACCGCGCTGATCACACTCGAGCACACACGGCTGAACCGGGTGTTCGCCGATCCGGACGAGTACCTCTCCTCGGAGGACTCGCAGATCGGCCTCGAGCCCGGGGAACGGATGAGCGTCCACGACCTGCTGCTCGCGATGCTGCTGCCGAGCGCCGACGACGCGGCCATCGATCTCGCCTACAACGTCGGCCACAGATCGATCAGCCGGTTCATCGGAATGATGAACGCTCGCGCGCGCCAACTCGGGCTCACGCACACTCACTACGCGACTCCGAGCGGCCTCGACACGCCGGGCAACTACTCGAGCGCGAACGATCTCGTCAAGCTGGCGCGATACGACCTCCAGCACGAGCCGTTCTTCAGGTTCGCGGTCCGCCAGACGCACGCGGTGCTACGGACCGGAAACCACGTCCGCTCCGTCACCAACCTCAATGGCCTGCTGCGGTTCCCGTGGATCAACGGCGTCAAGACCGGGCACACGCTCGACGCCGGCTATGTGCTCGTGGCCTCCGGAACCCAGGGCGGCATGACGTTGATCGACGCGGTGCTCGGCACCTCGAGCGAGGCCGCCCGCGACTCGAACGCGCTCGCGCTCCTGCAATGGGGGTTCTCCAACTTCGGCCTGCGGACGCCCGTCCACGCCGGCAAGGTGCTGGCGCGGCCGGTGATTACGGGAAGCACGCCGGCCACGCACGCACGGCTGATCGCGGCCTCGACCTATACGCACGTATTCCCGCGCTCGGCGTCGGTGACGCTTCGCGTGCACGCGCCGGCGCAGGTCACCGGCCCGCTGCCCGCACAGTCGTCCGTCGGCTGGGTGTCAGTGGTCGAGAACCACCGGGTCGTCACCCGAGTCCCGCTGCTGCTGGTGTCGGCGGTGCCGGCGATCAAGAAGTCCCATCCCGTGGCAAGCGCAGTGGTCGTATCGGTTACGCTGTCCGGACTTCTGGTGGCAGTGGGTGCGGTGATCGGGCTGACAATGTTCTGGCGCGAATGGACGAGGGGGACGAGGGGCGGCAGGCCTAGGTCCACGAAGCCTCGATGATCATCACCGTCACGCTGAACGCTGCGCTCGACAAGACGCTGGAGGTGCCGAACTTCAGGGTTGGGCGTCGCCATCGGTCGGTGGAGCAGACCACGATGCCGGGCGGTAAGGGCGTCAACATCGCCCGCGCGCTGAAGCGCCTCGGTCAGCCGGTGATCGCGACGGGCCTCGCCGGCGGTGCCACCGGCAACCAGATCGTCGATGCGCTCAACGGCGAGGCGATCCTCAACGGGTTCGTCCGGATCCGCGAGGAGTCTCGCACGAACACCGCGGTGCTCGACCCAACGAGCGGGCTCCAGACCGAGATCAACGAGCGTGGGCCGTCAGTCTCCGCCCAGGACCTCGAGCTGTTCCGCGACAAGCTGCTGTACCTGGCCAAGGGCGCGAGCATCTGCGTGTTCGCCGGCAGCCTCCCCCGGGGCGTAGCGCCCGACGTGTACGCGGGGTTGATCCGCGAGCTCAGGAAGCTCGGCGTGACCACGATCGTCGACACCGAGGGCGAGCCGCTGCGGCTCGCGGTGCGCGCCGAGCCCGACCTGGTGTCGCCGAACGAGCTCGAGAGCGAGGAGCTGGTCGGCCACGAGTTCAACGACGCCGACGACCGGGCCCGCGCGGTGATCGAGATGACCCGGCTCGGCCCCGCCGAGGCGATCATGACGGTCTCCGACGGGTGCTACGCGCACGTGCTCGAGGGCGGCGGACACGCCCTCTTCCGGGTCCGGATCGACGAGCAGGAGGAGCGCTCTGCGATCGGCTCGGGCGACGCGTTCCTGGCCGGCTACATCGCCGCCCGCTACCTCGGGCGGTCGCCGACGGAGTGCCTGCGCTACGGGGTCGCCTGCGGCGCCGAATCGGTGCAGCACTTCGGAGCCGGGCTGCTCGATCCGGCAGCCGTGGACCGGCTGCTGCCGGAGGTCGAGCTCGAGCATCTTCAGATCGGCGCGGAGATCGGCTGACGAACACCCCGGAATTAGGGGCAAACGGCTCGCCGGAAGCTCCATAACGCACTGCTAGCATCGGGATTCTCGTGCCGCGCTGCCCTCTCACACGGTGGACTTTCCCGTCCGCCGCGACTAATACGATGCCGCAATGGAAGTAGAGATCGGACGCGGCAAGAAGGCCCGGCGGGCGTACGGCTTCGACGAGATCGCGATCGTGCCGTCACGGCGTACGCGCGACCCGGACGACGTCGACATCTCGTGGAACCTCGGGCCGTATCTGTTCGAGCTGCCGCTGATGGGCGCCGCGCTCGACGGCGTCGTCTCGCCCGAGACCGCGGGCGTGATCGGCAAGCTCGGCGGGCTCGCGGTGCTGAACCTCGAGGGCATTTTCTGTCGCTACGAGGACGCCGACTCGCAGCTCGAGCGGATCTCGACGTTCTCCAAGGACATCGCGACGCGTGAGATGCAGGACATCTACCGCGAGCCGGTGAAGCCGGAGCTGATCGCCCAGCGGATCTCGGAGATCAAGGCGCAGGGCGTGGTCGCGGCGGCGTCCCTGACCCCGCAGAAGGTGCGCACTTACTACGAGGTGGCGCTCGAGGCGGGGCTCGACATCCTCGTGATCCAGGGAACGGTCGTGTCCGCCGAACACGTCTCGCGGGACGAGAGCCGGCCGCCGCTCAACCTCAAGGAGTTCATCCGAGAGCTGGCACCGACGCCGGTGATCGTCGGCGGTTGCGCGTCCTACCACACGGGTCTGCACCTGATGCGGACCGGAGCCGCCGGCGTGCTCGTCGGCGTTGGTCCGGGCGCGATCTGCACCACTCGCGGCGTGCTCGGGATAGGAGTACCGCAGGCGACTGCGATCGCCGACGTTGCCGCCGCGCGCTCGCAGCACATGCTCGAGACCGGCGAGATGGTCAAGGTCGTCGCCGACGGCGGGATGCGCAACGGAGGCGACATCGCCAAGGCGATCGCCTGCGGCGCCGACGCGGTGATGCTCGGCTCCGCCCTCGCACGGGCCTACGAAGCGCCCGGCCGTGGTTACAACTGGGGGATGGCGACGTTCCATCCCACGCTCCCCCGCGGCGCCCGTGTCGCGACCACGCCGAACGGCACGCTCGAGGAGATCGTCAAGGGCCCGGCGCGCGAGAACGACGGGACTTTCAACCTGATGGGCGCGCTCCGCACGTCGATGGCCACGTGCGGCTACCGGGACATCGCGGAGTTCAACCGCGCGGAGCTAGCGGTGGCGCCGGCATTGCAGACGGAGGGCAAGCACCTGCAGCGAGAGCAGGGCGTGGGCATGGGCGCCAAGCCGACGGCCGCCACTGTCAGTGTCGACTGACCTGGGGGCTCACGCGTGAGTACGACCACGGTCCGGACGGGCCCTGACGGTCCCACTGACGCCGCAGCCGGAGGACTCCAGGGCGGCCCGGATTTGGCGAGGCTGGATGCCGAGCGGGCCAGCACTGGAGGGCCCCAAGTAAACGAAGAGGTCGTTGTCCTCGACTTCGGAGGCCAGTACTCGCAGCTGATCGCCCGCCGCGTGCGCGAGTGCGGCGTGTTCTCGGAGCTTCTCCCGCACCACGTCGGGGTCGAGGAGATCAAGCGCCGCCGGCCGAAGGGCGTGATCCTGTCCGGCGGTCCCGCCTCGGTGTACGAGGAGGGCGCGCCCGCGCTCGACCGTGCGCTGCTCGAGCTTGGCGTGCCGGTGCTGGGCATCTGCTACGGGATGCAGCTGATCGCGCGCGAGCTGGGCGGCCGCGTCGAAGGCGCCGAGGTGGGCGAGTTCGGGCGCTCGGAGCTGACCGTCAGCGAGCCCGGCCGGTTGCTGGCGGGAACGCCGGCGCAGCAGAGCTGCTGGATGTCCCACCGCGACACGGTGTTCGCGCCCCCGCCCGGGTTCGCAGCGCTCGCGTCCTCGACGGCCTCGCCGGTGGCAGCATTCGAGTCGACCGACCGCGGCATCTACGGGATCCAGTTCCACCCCGAGGTGGTCCACACGCCGTACGGCCAGCAGGTGCTGACGAACTTCCTCGAGGACGCGTGCGGGTGCGAGCGCACCTGGAGCCCGCGGTCGGTGATCGATGAGCAGATCGAGAGGATCCGCGCTCAGGTCGGCGACGGGCGGGCGATCTGCGGGCTGTCCGGCGGCGTCGACTCGAGCGTGGCGGCGCTGCTCGTCCACCGCGCGATCGGCGACCGGCTGACCTGCGTGTTCGTCGATCACGGCTTCATGCGCAAGAACGAAAGCGATCAGGTCGTCTCGACTTTCCGTGACACCTTCCAGATCCCCCTGATCGCCGTCGACGCGTCCGAACGGTTCCTCGGGCGGCTGCAGGGCGTGACCGACCCCGAGCAGAAGCGAAAGATCATCGGCGCCGAGTTCATTCGGGTGTTCGAGGAGGAGGCCCGCGAGCTCGACGACGTCCACTTCCTCGTGCAGGGCACGCTGTACTCGGACGTGATCGAGTCCGGCGGCAGCACCGGCGCGGCGACGATCAAGTCCCACCATAACGTCGGCGGGCTGCCCGACGACCTCGAGTTCGAGCTGGTCGAGCCGCTGCGGGCGCTGTTCAAGGACGAGGTCCGCGCGGTCGGCGAAGAGCTCGGGCTGCCCAAGCGGCTCGTGTGGCGCCAGCCGTTCCCCGGACCCGGCCTCGCGATCCGGATCGTCGGCGGCGAGGCGACGCGCGAGCGGCTCGACATCCTCCGCGACGCCGACGCGATCCTCCAGGACGAGATCCGCAAGGCCGGGCTCTACCAGGAGCTGTGGCAGTCCTTCTGCGTGCTCCCGGACATCCGCACCGTGGGCGTCCAGGGGGACGTGCGGACGTATGGAAACGTGATCGTGATCCGCGCCGTGACGAGCGACGACGCGATGACCGCCGACTGGGCGCGCCTGCCCTACGACCTGCTCGAACAGATCGCCGCTCGGATGATCGGCGAGATCCGTCCCGTCGGACGAGTAGTCCTCGACATTACGAGCAAGCCGCCCGGCACCATCGAGTGGGAGTAACCTGACCGGACCGTGCTGATGGGTGGGGCAGTTCGTCGGGGGCTTGTGGTTGTCGTGGCGGCGATGGCGAGCGTGTTCGCGTGCGCCGCGCTGGCGCCCGCGGCGGACGCATCGCTGTCGGTGCCGGACGCCGGCCGGGGGACCGCGGTCTACTCGCTGGCCGGCTTCACGTCAGGGGCAGGCGGCGCCGACAACGGGACCGCCGCCGGCGAGCAGGGCGGCGGCTATCGACATATCACGTGGCTCGGGGTGGCCGCCGACGGCAGCGATCCCGGGTCGACCGTTATCGCCCGTGGCCACGTCGCCGCTCTGTCCCGCGGTCGTCTGCAGCCGTGGGGACTCGAGCTGGGGTCCGATGTGGCGGTGGCCAACGACGGCTTCACGTCGGTCAACCCGAGCGCCTCGGGTCTGTCCGGCACGCCAATCTCGTGGGCGCCGTTCAACGCGAACACAGCCGACCTGCAGGTGGTCGCGCCGATGACACAGGCGGGCACGCCGGTCGCGGCGCAGACGAGAGGGCTCGGCGTGACATTCCTGAACGTCGAGGCGGCCAGCACCACCGGGATTCAGTACTTCGATGGTGACATCCCGCTGGGGCAGGTGTACGCCCCGACCGGCAACACCTCGTTTGCGGGGATGCTGTTCCCGGACGCCGTTGTCACGCGCGTCGTGATCACGCTCGGGTCGGCGGAGATCTTCAGCTTCGACGGGAGCCAGGCCATGCAGGGCGGGACCGACCCGAACACCCTCGTCGCGGGCGAAGACATGGCGCTGGCCGAGCCGGCGCCGGCCCCTGCGGTGGCGACCACCGCCGGCGTCCCCGTGACTTCGCCGCTCGACACCTTCATCGAGACGAACCCGAGCGCCACTCCGCGCGCGACGATCGACTGGGGCGACGGAACCAGAACGTCCGGCGCGATCGCGCCGGGCGCCGGCGGCACGCTCGTGGTCACCGGCAGCCACGCCTATGCCGAGACCGGGAGCTACACCGCCCAGGTCACCGTGGATGACTCGGGCGGCCCCGAGCAAACAAGCCAGACCCAGATCCAGGTTGGGCCGCGTGCGACGGTGACGAGCGTTTCGTGCGCTCCCTCACCGGTGGCGGTGACCGCCTCGACGGTCTGCACCGCGACGGTCTCAGATGTCGGCGCGGACGGCCCGATCACTCCCACGGGCACGGTCGCGTTCGGCTCGCCGACGCCCGGAGCATCGTTCGCCGCCGACTCTGGATGCGTTCTCGGGGCGAGCGGGACGCCCGGAGAAGCGATCTGCGAGGTCCAGTTCACGCCGACTCAGCTCCCGCCCACGCAGGCCCGGATCGACGCGGCGTACGGCGGCGACGACGCGCACGTGGCGAGTTCGGACAGCGCGATCGTCGGGGTGCGCGCCCAGCGATGCACGCTGAAGGCGCTGTCGGCCAGGCTCAAAGGTCACCCCGCGCTTCTGGGCGTACTCGTGAACTGCGACGCGCGGGCGAACGTGACGGTCATCGGCAAGGCCGTCGGAGCGCGCAAGCGCAGGTTCAAGGCGTTCACGCTGGACTTTGGGACCATCCGCACGACGGTCACGGCCGGCCGACCGACCGTGCTTGTGCTCAAGCCCTCGAGCAGTGTGCTGAGCGCGTTGCGGGCGGCGACCCGCCGCCACCAGCGCGTCTCGCTGAAGCTGACCCTGACCGCGAGCTCCCACGCCACGCAGACGACCACGACCACGCGGGTCGCGGCGTTCAGGATTGGCTAGCGGCCGCGGCGCGCGCGAGGATCTCACCGACGAGGCGGCCGACGTCGGGGGGTAGCTGATCCCGGCGGAACCAGTGGGCCTGGGCGAGCTCGATGAGGTCGATGTCGAGCTGCGGGTCGCCGACGCTGGCCTGGAACAGATGCAGGTCGTCGCGGTGGTGGCTGCCCGCGGTGAACAGCTGGCCGAGCGACTGCCAATCGTCGATCTGGCGGCCCAGCTCCTCGCGCATCTCCCGACGCGCGGCGTCGACAGGCGCCTCGCGGCGGCGCCGGACGGTGCCCCCGGGCAAGTCCCAGATCGGCGGACCGTAGGTGTGGCGCACGAGCAGCACGTCGTCGTCGTGCCGTACCACGCATTTGACCCCGACCACCTTCGGGCGGAACACGAACCAGTACAACCGCAGCCCGATATACGCGCAGCGGATCGCGGCGCGGCGGACCTTGATCGACGGCTTCATGCGCCTTGAGCATAGGCTTCGCCACGAACGGCCGTGTCGCGTTCGATCGCCTATCATGGGCGAAGCCGCGCGATCGTCGCGCGGCTTGTGCATGCCATGAAGACCTACGTAGCCACCCCCGCCGACCGCGAACGCAACTGGCTGATCGTCGACGCCTCCGGGCAAACGCTCGGGCGGCTCGCGACGCAGATCGCCGACTCGCTTCGCGGGAAGCGCAAGCCGACTTACACGCCGCACGTCGACACGGGCGACTTCGTGATCGTCGTCAACGCCGAGAAGATCACGGTGACGGGCAACAAGCGAGCCGACAAGCGCTACTACCGCCACTCCGGGTATCCCGGCGGGCTCAAGTCGCGCAGCCTCAACGACATGCTCGAGCGCCGGCCCGAAGAGGTAATCCGCCTCGCGGTCAAGGGAATGCTGCCGCGCAACCGCCTCGCGCGAAAGCAGCTGACGAAGCTCAAGGTCTACGCGGGCCCCGAACACCCCCACGTCGCACAGCAGCCGCAACCGATGGAGATCAAGTCTTGACCGAGCACCCCGAGGACGAGCAGCAGGCCGACGACCAGGAGCCGAGCGCTCCCGAGGAGCCAGCGGCCGAAGAGCCCGTGGCGGAGGCCGAAGAGCCGGCAGCCGAGAGCGTCGAGGAGCCGGTAGCCGAGGCCGTCGAGGAGCCGGTAGCCGAGCGCGCCGAGGAGCCGGTAGCCGAGGCCGTCGAGGAGCCGGTAGCCGAGGCCGTCGAGGAGCCGGTAGCCGAGCGCGCCGAGGAGCCGGTAGCCGAGGCCGTCGAGGAGCCGGTAGCCGAGTCCGAGGAGTCGCCGGCTGAGGAGCCGCCGGCCGGGGCCGAGGAGCCTGCAATCGCGGCCGAGGCCGAGGTTGGCGACCCGGACGCGGTCGAGCCCGACGTGACGGTCGAGGCCGAGCAGAACCCGCTCGAGGACGAGGAGCTCGAGGAGATCGAGGACACGCCTCGCCAGAAGCCGGAGATTCCGGGCGCCGATCTGATCCCCGACATCGTCTCTCCCGAGCAGTTCCTCGACGCCGAGGCGCAGGCGGCCGCCGAGGCCGACGCCGAGGCCGCGGCGGCGCGCGAGCGGGAGGCCGAGGATCACTCGAGCCCGATCGCCGACGCTGCGATCGATCTCGCAGCGGGCGCCCGCTACACCTCGACCGGAAAGCGCAAGACCGCGGTCGCGCGGGTGATCCTCAAGCCCGGCACCGGCACTTACGTGATCAACGGAAAGACGCTCGAGGCGTTCTTCCCGCGTGAGACGCTCCGCCGCATCATCCGCCAGCCGCTCGAGACCGTCGGCTACGAATCGCGGATGGACGTGGTCGCGCGGATGCACGGTGGCGGCGTGTCGGCACAGGCCGGTGCGCTGCGGCACGGGATCTCGCGCGCGCTGATCGTGGCCGACCCCAACCTGCGCGGCGAGCTCAAGCGCCGTGGCTTCCTGACGCGCGACCCGCGTGTCAAGGAGCGCAAGAAGGCCGGGCTGAAGAAGGCCCGCAAGCGGCCGCAGTTCTCCAAGCGCTGACCCCGCTATGGCGCGCCAGCTGTTTGGCACGGACGGTGTCCGCGGCCGGGCGGGATACTTCCTGACCGCCGACCTCGCGCTCGCCCTGGCCCGCACCGCGGTGGCGCGGCTGCAGGCCGAGCGCCCGCAGGTGCTGATCATCCGCGACACGCGCGAGTCGGGCGAGATGCTCGAGTCGGCGATCGCCGCGGGCGTGACCGCGGCCGGGGGTGACGCGCTGCTCGCGGGGGTGCTCCCGACGCCAGCGGCGCCGCTGCTCGTGCGCCGGCACGGCTTCCACCTCGCTGCGGTGATCTCCGCGTCCCACAACCCGTACGAGGACAACGGCATCAAGCTGTTCGCCGCGGACGGATTCAAGCTCCACGACGACACCGAGCACGCGATCGAGGCCGAGCTCGGGACGGCACCGCCTCCGCCGGCCCACATCGGCCGCGTGCGCCGGTTTGAAGGCGCCCACGAGGACTACCTCCAGGCGCTCGAGAGCCGCTTCTCCGGTCTGCACCTGTCCGGCGTGCGCGTGCTCCTCGACTGCGCCAACGGCGCCACGTTCGAGGTGGCGCCCGAGATCTTCCGGCGACTCGGGGCGGATGTCGACGTGCTTGCCGATCGGCCCGACGGAATGAACATCAACCAGGGGTGTGGCTCGACCCATCTCGCCGGGGTCGTCGAGCGCGTCACCGGTGGGGACTACCACGTCGCGTTCGCGTTCGACGGCGACGGCGATCGGGTGCTGGCGGTGGACGGCCGCGGTGCCGTCGTCGACGGTGACGAGCTGATCGCACTCGCCGCGCTTCACCTGCGCGAGCAAGGCCGCCTGCCAGGCGACGGGGTTGTGGTGACGGTGATGACCAACTATGGGTTCCACCAGGCGATGGCGGCGGCAGGTATCGAGGTGGCAACGACCTCCGTCGGCGACCGCTACGTGCTCGACGAGCTTCGCCGGCGAGGTTGGACGCTCGGAGGCGAGCAGTCGGGCCACATCATCGATCTCGGTTTCGGGCCCTCCGGCGACGGGACCGCGAGCGCGCTGCTGACGCTCGAGGCGCTCGGGGGCCGCGATCTGGCCGACCGCGGGGCAATGGAGAAGCTGCCGCAGCGGCTGGTCAACATCCGCGCGTCCGATCGCGCCGGGCTTGCCGCCGCGATGGCCGATCCCGGTGTGGAGGAGGCGGTGGCGCGTGAGCACGCCGGGCTGACCGGCCGTGGACGCGTACTCGTGCGGGCGTCGGGCACCGAGCCGCTGATCCGCGTGATGGTCGAGGCGCCGAGCCAGCGGGAAACCGACGAGATCTGCGCTCGGTTGCGGCAGGTAGTGGAGACCGCCCTCGCATGATGGCCCGCCACTACTCAGTCGCCGCCCTTAACGCACCGCGGGATCGCCGCGAGTCCCGCATAACCTCATGCGTTGATAGAGGCGACCATGCTTCCGGCTAACATCGTCGAACTCCTCTGACGAGCTACCGGAAGGCGATCGTGAGGATTGCCCGCCACGAAAGGGGAAGTAAGCGCGTATGTGTGGAATCGTCGGCTACGTCGGACCGCGTAAAGCGCGCCCGCTGCTGCTCGCGGGACTGGAAAAGCTCGAATACCGCGGCTACGACAGCGCCGGCATCTCGGTGCTCCACGGCGACCGGATCGATGCGGTTCGCGCCGTCGGCAACCTAAGCGCGCTGCGCGACGCGATCGCGTCCTGCGGCGGCCACGATCACGCCGGCGGCGGCGCGGTCGCGCTCGCCGAGCGGCCCGTGCCGGGAACGGGCATCGGCCACACCCGCTGGGCCACGCACGGTCGCGTCACCCAGGAGAACGCCCACCCGCACTTCGACAACACCGACCGCGTCCACATCGTCGTCAACGGGATCGTCGAGAACTACATCTCGCTGAAGCGCCGCCTTGTCGCCGAGGGCGCCGAGTTCACCTCCGAGACCGACGCCGAGGTGATCGCGCACCTGGTCGCCCACTACAACGACGGCGACCTCGTCGACGCCGTGCGCCGGGCGTACGCCGACCTTCGCGGCCACTATGCGTTCGTGGCGATGACCGCGGACGAGCCGGGCTTGCTCGTCGGCGCGCGCAAGGAGTGCCCGCTGATCATCGGCCGCGGTGACGGGGAGCAGTTCATCGCGTCCGCGATTCCGGCGTTCCTGCGCCACACCCGCCGCGTCCAGTACATCGAGAACGACGAGATCGTCGTGCTCCGCCCGGATGACGTCGAGTTCTCCACCGCCGACGGCACCCCGCTCGACCGGGAGATCACCGAGATCGACTGGGACGCGGACACGGCCGAGAAGCAGGGCTACGAGACGTTCATGCTCAAGGAGATCCACGAGCAGGCCGACGCGGTCGCCGAGACGATCGGCGAGCGCGCCGCCCGCGGGGTCGGAATCGACCTCGGCGACCTCGGCCCGATCGACGACGAGACGCTTCGCACCGTGAAGCGGATCGTGGTCGTCGCCTGCGGCACGTCCTACCACGCCGGGCTGATCGGTCGGTACGCGATCGAGGAGTTCTCGCGCGTGCCGGTCGAGGTCGAGATCGCCTCGGAATACCGCTACCGCAATCCGATTGTCGGGCCCGGCGACCTCGTTATCGGGATCTCGCAGTCCGGCGAGACCGCGGACACGCTCGCGGCGATGCGCACCGCGCGGGAGCGCGGCGCTCTCGTCCTGGCCATCACGAACATCATGGGGTCCCAGGCCACGCGTGACGCCGATGGCGTTCTGTACACGCGCGCCGGCCTCGAGATCGGGGTCGCGGCCACCAAGACGTTCGTCAGCCAGGTCGTGGCCATGTACCTGCTCGCGCTGAGGCTTGCCGAGTTGCGCGGCACGCTCGAGCCCGACCAGCTGAAGGCCACGATCAGCGAGGTAAAGCGCCTGCCCCACCGGATCGCCGAGATGTTCGAGCGCGACATGGGCGGCGTGCAGGCGGTCGCCGAGCGCGTGAGCGAAGCCGAGTTCTTCCTATACCTCGGGCGGCATGTAGGGCTGCCGGTCGCCCTCGAAGGGGCGCTGAAGCTCAAGGAGATCTCCTACATCGCGACCGACGCGTACGCCGCCGGCGAGATGAAGCACGGCCCGATCGCGCTGCTCGACCAGAGCACGCCCGTCGTCGTGGTCGCGACCGAGTCGCCCGTGCTCGAGAAGGTGATCTCGAACATCCAGGAGGTGCGGGCGCGGGGTGCGCGCGTGATCGCGATCGCCACCGAGGGCGACGACCAGATCGCCCAGCACGCCGACGAGGTGATCGAGGTGCCGCGCACCGAGTGGATGCTCGCGCCGCTGCTGGCTGTGATCCCGCTCCAGCTGCTGGCCTACCACATCGCCCGCCGTCGCGGGCTGAACGTCGACCAACCGCGGAATCTGGCCAAGACGGTCACGGTGGAGTGAGCCGGGTGGGCGGGGTCGGTCTCCGAGTCGGGATCGACCTGCTCGAGATCGACCGGCTGGAGCGGGCGCTCGAGCGCACGCCGCGGCTCGCCGAGCGCCTGTTCACGCCCGGCGAGCGGGAGTATGCGGCCTCGCGCGGGCGGCCGGGGCAGCACCTGGCGGCACGCTTCTGCGCCAAGGAGGCGGTGGCCAAGGCGCTCGGGGTCGAGTCGTGGAACTTCCACGAGGTTGAGGTGATCGGGACCGGCGGGCCGCCTCGGATCAGGCTATCGGGCAGCGCCGCGGCGCGGGCGGCCGAGCTCGGGGTGCAGATCGAGGTGTCGCTCACGCACACCGACCGTGAGGCCGCCGCGGTCGCAATCGCCGTCTGACGTCTAGATTCCCGGGCGTGAGTCTTCCCGAGTGGCTTGATCCGCTCCCAGATGCCGCCGAGCAGCGGGCGCTCGACGATTGGGCGATCAACGAGTGCGGAATCCCCGGGCTCGAGCTGATGGAGCGCGCGGGGACGGGACTGGCCGACCTGGTCGGGTCGCTCGTCCCCGAGGGGCGGGTCGTGGTCGTCTGCGGCAAGGGGAACAACGGTGGCGACGGGCTGGTCACGGCGCGCGTGCTGCGCGAGCGCGGCCGCGAGGTCGACGTGCTGCTCCTCGGCGATCCGGGCGAGTTCCGGGGGGATGCCGCGACGAACCTGGAGCGGCTGCCGGGCTCGGCGCCGGTCGGGTTCGAGGCGTCGCGGCTCGGCGGCGCGGCGGGGATCGTCGACGCCGTCCTCGGCACCGGCTTCTCCGGGGAGCCGCGCGAGCCCGCGGCCGGCGCGATCGAGGCGATCAACGACGCTGCCGCGGCTTCTGAGGCCTGCGTGATCGCGTGCGACGTCCCGAGCGGGGTCGACGCCTCGACCGGTGAGATCGTGGGCAGGGCGGTGCGGACGCGCGCCACCGCGACCTTCAACGCCGGCAAGCCGGGGCTGTGGATCGAGCCAGGCAAGACGCACGCCGGTGAGGTGCACGTGATCGACATCGGGATCCCCCCCGGCGGGCCGGTGGAGCCGCGCGTCGGGCTGATCTCCGCCCGCGTGGCGGCTGCGATCCCGCGACGCGGCCGCGAGTCGAACAAATTCGCGGCCGGCAGCGTGCTGGTCTGCGGAGGGTCGCGAGGGCTTACCGGGGCGCCCTGCATGGCCTCCGAATCCGCCATGCGCGCCGGGTCGGGCTACGTGACGGCGTGCATCCCCGGGTCGTTGAACCTCGTGTTCGAATCGCAGCTGCTCGAGGTCATGACGATTCCGTTGCCCGACACCGACGGCTCGCTCGAGCCACGCGGCGTCGAGCAGGTGCTCGAGCGCGCCGACCGGTCGGACGCCATCGTGCTCGGACCTGGGTTGGGGCGGGTGAGCGGGGCCCAGGAGTTTGCGTTGCAGCTGGCCCAGGCCGCCCCGATCCCGCTCCTGCTCGACGCCGACGGGCTGAACGCGCACGCTGGTGCCCTCGGCCTGCTCGCCGACCGCGAGGCCGCGACCGTGCTCACGCCGCACGCCGGGGAGCTGGCGCGCCTGCTCGAGTCGGACAGCGCGTCGATCGGGGCGCGGCGGTTGGAGAGCGCTCGCAGGGCGGCGCGCGAGGCACAGGCGATCGTCGTCTTGAAGGGTGACGACTCGATCGTGGCCGCGCCGGACGGCCGTGCGGCGGTGAACCGGGGCGCGTCGTCGGCGCTCGCGACCGCGGGCACGGGCGACGTGCTGTCGGGGGTGATCGGGGCGTACCTGGGCAAGCACATGGACCCATTCGCGGCGGCGTGCGCCGGCGTGCTCGTCCACGGCCGTGCCGGGCAGCTGTGCGCGCAGGAGATCGGCCCCGAGGGCGTGATCGCCGGCGATGTGATTCGCGCCCTGCCCCGCGCGCTGACGAGTCTTCTGTAGCCATGGCGGTGCGCTAGCCATGGCGGTGCGCGCGCTGGCCCGCGTGAACCTCGCCGCGATCGAACGGAACGTCGAACGGCTGCGCGGCGGGCTCGCGGATGGCGTGGGCCTGTGCGCGGTCGTGAAGGGCGGCGGCTACGGGCACGGGGCGCTGCCGGCGGCTCGCGCGGCGCTCGCCGGCGGGGCGCGGATGCTCGCGGTGGCGACGGCCGGCGAGGCGGCCGAGTTGCGGGCCGGCGGGATTGAGGCGCCCGTGCTCGTGATGGGGGCGGTGAGCGACGAGGAGCTGCCGGTGGCGCTGGGGGCTCGGTGCGAGCTGGTCGCCTGGACCGAGTCGTTCGTGGAACGGCTCGGGTGGGCGCGCGCGGGCGCTGGCCCGGCTTCGGCCTCGGCCGGCTCGGCTCCGGCCCCGGTGCGCGTCCACGTCAAGCTCGACACCGGCATGGGCCGGCTCGGGACCAGAGATCCGGACGAGGCTCTGCGCGTCGCCGAGCGCGTCGTAGAGGCCGGCCCTGCGCTCGAGCTCGCGGGGGCGATGACCCATTTCGCGAGCGCCGACGAGGATCCGTCGTTCACGTCGGCACAGCTTGGGCGGTTCGTGCCGTTTGTGGCGGCGATGCGCGAGCGGTGGCCGGGGATCGTCGTGCACGCCGCCAACAGCGCCGCGACGCTGCGCGAGCCCGCCAGCCAGTTCGACCTTGTCCGGTGCGGGATCGCGATCTACGGTTGCGACCCGATGAACGACGATCCCGCCTCGCACGGCCTCGAGCCTGCGCTCGAGCTGACCTCGTACGTGGCGGCCGTGAAGCTCGCACGCGCCGGAGAGAGCGCCGGCTACGGTCGGCGGTGGGTGGCGCGGTCGGACACGTGGGTGGCGACGGTGCCGATCGGCTACGCGGACGGGATCCGCCGGGCGCTGACCAACAACTGCGACGTGCTCATCGGCGGCCGGCGCTATCCGCTGGTGGGCACCGTCAGCATGGACAACATCACGGTCGAGGTCGGTACGCCCGATGCGGTTGGCGTCGGAGATCGCGTTACGGTCATCGGTGGCGACGGCGACGAGCGCCAGACAGCGGAGGAGGTGGCGCGCCGGGTCGGCACGATCAGCTACGAGATCGTCTGCGGGTTGACGCCGCGGGTGCCGAGGATCTACCACCGGGACGGTACGCCGGCGTGAGCGCCGCCGACCCGCTCGAGGCGCTCGCCGGCATCGCCGACGGGCCTGCCTGGCTGGTGGGTGGGGCGGTGCGCGACCGGGTCCTGGGGCGCCCGACCGACGACTACGACGTCGTGGTTGAGGGCGACGCGCGCCGGCTGGCCCGCTCGCTCGCGTCCGCCGTCAACGCGCACGTGTTCGCACTGTCGGAGGCATTCGGCGCGTGGCGCGTGGTCGCGCGGGATCGCAGCTGGCAGGTCGACGTGCTGCCGGTTCTCGGTGACTCGATCGAGTCCGATCTGGCCCGGCGCGACTTCACGATCAACGCGATCGCCGAGCCGCTCGTCGGCGGCGGGTACATCGACCCGTTCGGAGGTCTCGAGGACCTGCGCCGGCGCCGGCTGAGGATGGTGTCCACGCACGCGTTCACCGACGACCCGCTGCGCACGCTCCGCCTCGCCCGGCTTGCCTGCGAGCTCGAGCTCGAGATCGACGAGGACACGCGGCGCGCCGCCGCGGCGAGCGCCGGCACGCTCCCCGAGGTCGCGCCCGAGCGCATCTTCGCCGAGCTCAAGCGGATCGTGAGCGCTGGGCGAGCGCTCGACGGCCTCGAGCTTATGGACGCCGTCGGCGCGACCGGCTTGATCCTGCCGGAGCTGACCCGGTTGCGGGGGGTCGAGCAGAGCCCCTACCACCATCTCGACGTGTACGAGCACACGCTGTCGGTGCTGGCTTCGGCGATCGAGCTGTCCAGCCGGCCCGAGCGATGGCTCGGCGAGTACTCGGAGGCCGTCAGGGAGTTTCTGGCCGAGCCGCTGGCGAACGAGCTGACGCGCGGTCAGGCGCTGCGGTTCGGAGCCCTGCTGCACGACGTCGCCAAGCCGGAGACGCGGCGGGTGACCGCGGAGGGTCGGATCACGTTCATCGGGCATGACATCGTCGGAGCCGAGGTGGCGTCGGAGGTGCTGTCCCGCTTCAAGGCGAGCGACCGCCTCCGGGACTACGTCGCTGGGCTGACGCGCAACCACCTACGGCTCGGCTTCCTCGTCCACGAGATGCCGATCAGCCGGCGGGCGATCTATCGCTATCTGCGCGCGTGCGACCCGGTGCAGGTCGACGTGACGCTGCTCAGCGTCGCGGATCGGCTGGCAACGCGCGGGCGCGGGTCCGACGAGGCGATCATGCGCCATCTCGCGCTCGCTCAGGACCTGCTCGGGGAGGCGCTCGCGTGGCGCGAGCGCCGTCCGCGCCCGCTTGTGCGTGGTGATGAGCTCGCGCGGGCGGTCGGTCTCCGACCCGGCCCGGAGCTCGGCGAGGTCCTCGCCGAGCTCGAGGAGGCGAGCTTCGCGGGGGAGATCACCTCGCGTGAGCAGGCGATTGATCGAGCGCGGGCGATCGTTGGCGGGGCGGGCAGCTCCGTCGTCGACCGGTAGGGTTGCCACGCCGGCACTCGCGGGACAGTGAGTTCGTTCGAAAAGCGCCGCGCTGACCGGCTGCGGACCCGTTTCACAGCCCGGTTCGGCTGGTTCCGCGCCCGCGAAGCTGCGTCGAATCACTCCAGAAAGCAATCAACTGCACTTACTTGCTACCTTCCCCGGGTTGGTCGGGGCCCTCGGGCACCCAACCGGCGTGTCCGATAGCAGGCTATAAGGGGAGTACATGGCAACGGGTACCGTCAAGTGGTTCAGCGACGACAAGGGCTTCGGCTTCATAACGCCCGACGACGGCGGGCGCGACTTGTTCGTTCATTTCACTGGCATCGTGGGGGACGGCTATCGCTCGCTGTCCGAGGGCATCAAGGTTTCGTACGAGGAGGAGGCCGGTCCGAAAGGGCCGAAGGCGGTTAACGTCTCCAAGCTCTAGCGGCGGTTGTACCTGGCCGTTTTGTAGTAGATAACGCGACCTACCGGCGCCAGGATGGCGATCGCCGCCCTCATGCGGCGCAACTGGCGCCGGGGTGTCGTGTTGAATCTGGACATGAAACGTTTTCTCTTGGCCACAGCTGGCGTAGTCGCCCTCTGCGGGCTGCTTCCAGCGGCCGCCGACGCGATGATCAGCGAGCTTGGCGCCACTACGTCGCCGCTCGTCTCGCCGGCATGTCCGAAGGGCGTACCGCCCTCGCAATGCACGATCATCCTGACTCGAGCGACTGCGCTCGAGACGATCAGGGACAACATCGCCTACCCGTCCAAGGTCAAGCAGGCCGGACGGATCGTGGCGTTCACGGTCGGGCTGTCCGCGCTTTCCACCAGCCCAACCACCGCGCTCAGCGACACGAAGTTCCTCGACAAGACCTACGGTGGCGATGCGCAGGTCGGAATCACCGTGCTTAAGCCCGTCGGCAAGAAGACCGCCTGGGCATGGTCAGTGGTCGCACAGAGTCCCCTGGTGGATGTCCAGCCCTATCTGGGGCAGGTGGCCCAGTTCGCGCTCACGACGTCGATTCCGGTCGTTCGCGGCGAGGCGATCGCGCTCACAACACCAACGTGGGCGCCGGTCCTGACGATCGACCTGTCAACGAGCCACTTCGCCTACCGGCAGAGCCGCAGCCGCAACTGCAATCTTCCGCCCAGCAAGTCGCAGGCACAGGTCACCGTTGGCCAGAACGCGTCGTATTCGTGCGACTACCCGGGGACGCGGGTCGAGTACAGCGCCACCGAGGTGACGAACGCGGTCCCGAACACGACGACCAAGACGACGGGCACGACACCGAAGAAGAGGTGAGCTGAGCGTCGGCCGCGCCGAGCGGCGGCTAGGGGAGTCCGCCGCCGCCGCTGCCCGAGCCGGAGGAGCCCGAGTTGGTGCCGGTGGAGGTCGCGCCGTTTGGCGTGGCGCCCCCGCCACCACCGGCCGGCTGGCTCGGGGCGGTCGAGTTTCCTCCGCCGCCGGTGCCGCCACCGCCAGTGTTCCCGGCGCTCGTGTTGCCGCCGGATGAGGTCCCGGACGAGCTCCCGCTGCCGGACGACGCCGACGCTGAGTTCGACCCCGAGGATCCGCTCGACGACGTGGTCGAGGTGGTCTTCGAGGTCGACGTGGTTGACGCCGTTCCGGCGGACGCCGGCGTTGTGATCGTCGCCGTCGGGACGGTCAGCGGCGGCGCGCCCGAGGTGTCCGTCGCCGCGCCGCCGCCACCGCACGCGGCGATAGCCGCCGCGGCCGCGGCGCCGGCGCCGAGCACGGCAAGCCTACGCGTAGCGCGAATGACGGCTGGACGCCCGGGCACGACCAGCGCCTCAGACTTCAAGCGGGTCCATCCGCCTGCCGCAATGCGGGCAGTCGTTGAGGTCCTTCTGGCAATGCTGATCGCACCAGTTGCAAAAGCGAAGGTTCTCAACCGCCCACGGCAGCTCGGATGGGGTCGGTGCCAGGGGCAGCAACTGCCCGACGACCTCCAGCGGCTCGCCGGTCTCTCGATCGACGTAGGTCCGTCCGACCTCCGCATCGATCACGACCTCGCGACCCGTGGATGGCGTCCTCATCCGGTACTTCTGACGCAACCTCATTCTCAGCCATCGTATAGCAGGGGACGGACGTCCGCCGCCGACCCGGAGCCACTCGAGGACCGCGCAGGGGCGCCGGACGCGCCGGTGAGCCCCCCTGCCGACGGCTTGGATAGAGTGCCGCCCCTCAAGGTATGGAGAAGTCGCTGGGACGCATTGCCACGCTTATAGCGGCGGCCACGATCGCGATCACCGTAGGGGGTTGCGCAATCAAACATCCCACCGGCAACCTGGTGGAGGGCAAGAAGCTGTTCGCGACGAACTGCGCCTCCTGCCACACGCTGGCCCATGCGAACTCGACCGGCACGGTCGGGCCGAACCTGGACGACGCGTTCCGGCAGGATCGCATCGACGGCGTCAAGAGCACCTCGATCGAGGGGCTGATCTCGTTCTGGATCCAGTACCCGAACACCGAGGGCGTGATGCCGCCGATGCTCGTGAAGGGCCAGCAGGCCCAGGACGTCGCGGCGTACGTGGCGGCGGTCGCGGCGAAGCCGGGTCAGGACACGGGCGCGCTGGCGACGGCCGTGGCGGAGACGGTGGCGCCCACGGCCGCTAACGGGAAGGCGATCTTCACCGGCGTCGGCGGGTGCGGGTCCTGTCATACGCTGGCGGCCGCCGGGACGACCGGAACGGTCGGACCGAATCTGAACACCCTGAAGGCCGCCTGCGCCACGCCGACCTCCCAGCAGGCGCGCGGCTCGACGTTCGAGAAGTGCGTGACGACCGCGATCACCGATCCGTACAAGTACATCCCGACGGGCTACCACTCCGGCATAATGCCCAACACGTTCAGCAAGACGCTCAGCCCGAGTCAGATCCAGGCGCTGGTGGCGTTCCTGGACTCGGCGACGCACTAGCTCGCCTTCCGTACCCAGCGCCCCGGGGGACGCCCGTTATCGACGCCCGGACCCGCTCAGGACACCGTAGCGCCCGACCCGCGCGTCGTGATCCGCTCGAGCAGCTCGTCGCCGCGCCCCGCCGCCACGGCCCGTGCCGCCCGCTGCTCGTCGAGCTCGTACCCCTGGGCGGCCGCGGCGTCGAGCAGCGTCTGTCGTTCCTCGGCCTCGCGCGCGACCTTCATGAACAGCCAGCAGAACAGGCCGATGGTGAGCAGGCTTTCCTCGACCATCATCAGGCCGGCGGCGGCGATCTGGTCGCCCATGGGGCTGATATGCCATTTAGCGTCGCCGGCGCGGTAGATCGGGTAGAGCACCGTGCCCGAGAAGATCATGATGTTGGCGAGGATCGTCCCCGCCAGACGGACCGCGATGATGTAGCCGAGGCGGGCGGCGTTTCCGAACCAGCTGGGCTTCGGCAGGGGGCCGAGCAGCGCCATCCACATCGCCATGCCGAACGCCAGGAAGCACGCGTGCTGGAGGCCGTGGATCAGCTCGTGGCGAAGCGCCGCCTGGTAGAGCACCGGCAGATGCCACACGTAGAAGTTGATCGCCCAGGCCGGGAACGCCACCAGCGGGTGGGCGAGCACTCGGAGCTTGCCGACGTACCGGCGGCGGAGGAGTGGCGCGAGTAGCGGGCCGGTGAAGCCGAGCACGATCAGCAGCGCCGAGATGTCGCCGATCACGAGATGCTCGGCCATGTGCGCCACGAGCAACTGATCGGCGAGCGAATCGACCGGGTAGCTCAGCGCGATCGCCAGCGTCACGAGCCCGGCCGCGAAGCACCCCTGCCGCCAGCCCGGAACCGCACGGCGCTCGTGCGAAAGCGTCTGCACGCGCGCGCGATACGGCAGCCAGCACAACAGCACGATGACCGACGGGAGGATGCCGTTGATCGGGCCGACGCCGGCGAGCGGGAGCGAAATCAGGGCCACGACTACACCCAATGGTGGCGCACCAACGCCAGATCGGCTAGGTCAGCGCGCGAACGATCAACACGATCACAACGATCGCGGCGATCACGGCGAGGCAATAGAGGAACACCCGGAAGGCATCGGCCTCGTAACGCAGCGGATTCGCCAAGACACGACGCTCGCGGCTAGAGCACGTACACCGACGTGTACACGACGATCCACATGATGTCGACGAAGTGCCAGTAGATTCCTGGCACTTCCATCCCCGCGTGGTTCTCCGGGGAGTAGTGACCGCGGAATGTGCGGATAGTCACCATCAGGAGCAGGCACAGTCCGATGAACACGTGGATGCCGTGGAGGCCGGTCAGCGAGTAGAAGACAGTTGCCTGAGCCGAGTCATGCGGGGCCCACCCGAGGTGGATGTATTCGTTGATCTGGATGAACAGGAAGGTCAGGCCGAGCATGAACGTCGAGGCCATCCCGGCCCGCATGCCGAAGCGGTTTCCGTTCTTGGCCGAGGTCAGCGCCCAGTGCAGCGTCAGCGACGAGGACAGCAGGATCGCCGTGTTGACACCGGCCACGGCCTCGGGCACGACGGTTCCGCGGGCCGGCCAGGGGTTGTGGGTGACGATCCGGATGAAGAAGTAGGCGGTGAAGAACCCGCCGAAGATCATGATCTCCGACATGATGAAAAGGAGCATGCCGAGCGTCGGCGCGTGCACCCTCGAGGACTGGTGCGCGGCCGGCGGTCCGTGATGCTCGGCGTGGCCGTGGGCGATCGAGGCGGCTTCCATGGCTACGCGGTGCTCGACGCGACGTCCTCGTGGACGACGTGCTCGACGGGTTTACCGGTGGTGCGCCGCACCCGTTCGATCAGGTCGGTACGGAGCCAGCCCGACTTGGTGTCGGGGAAGGTCGAGATCACGATGTCGTCGACGCGGAAGTACTGAAGCGCGTTCATGATGGCGTTGAACGGGTCGGGGTCGCCGATCATCCCGGCGGCGAACATGCCCGCCGCGTGAAGCCGGTCGAGCACGAGTTTGAGCCGCGTGCGCGCCCGGTTCGCGTCCTGGCCGCCGCCTCCCTCCTGAGGCACGACGACCACGAACAGGCGAGGACGGTCGTCGGGGTCCGAGTCGGCTTTGGCCTTGAGCGCGTCGAGCAACTCGTCGCCGCTCGCGGTGCGATTCGCGACCGCCAGCGTGACGACGAACGGCAGTCCCTCCGTGTCGGGGTCCGCGACCACGTGCTCCACGGGAAGACGGGTGGCGTCGCGAACGCGCTCGATCAGGTCGCGCCGCAGCCATCCGGAGCGCGTCGCCGGATACGTCGAGATGACGATCTCGTCGGGCCGATAGGCGTGGACGGCGTCGATCGTCGCGGAGTAGGCGTCGCTGTCGCCGACCTCGCCGATCGCGTTGATGTGCTCGGCGCGAGCGAACTCGAGCGCGAGATCGATGCGCGTCTGGGCGGCGTCGAACACGGAGTCGTCGTAGACGACCAGCCCTGCGCGTGGCCGGTTCTGGGGGGCGACGAGCACGAACCGCACATCCCCCTTGGCGGCTCGTTCGCGGATCGCCTCGAGCAGCGACCGGCCGCCGAGGGTCTCGTTGGCGACTACCAGGATCGTCTTCACGTATGGCCCCCCTGGCTCGAGCCCGCGGTGACCGTTCCGGCCGTCACGCGCCCTGCCTCAGCGGGCGGCTTGAAGATGCCGTGCACGGCGCCCGGGACGCCGTACTCGTAGGGACCGCCGACAACGGTCGGGATCGCGTCGAAGTTGAAGATCGGCGGTGGCGAGGAGACCTGCCACTCGAGCGTCATGGCCCGCCACGGGTTGGACGGGGCGCGCGGCCCGCCGCGCCAGCTGACGATCATGTTGTAGAGGAAGATCAGCGTGCTGAAGCCGAGGATGAACCCACAGATCGAGATGAACAGGTTCCAGTCGGCGAACTTCGCCGCGTACTCGGCGACGCGACGGGGCATGCCCTGGATCCCGATCAGGTGCATCGGCCCGAACGTCAGGTTGAAGAAGATGAACGTCATCCAGAAGTGCCACTTGCCCAGCCGTTCGTCGTACATCCGACCGGTCATCTTCGGGAACCAGTAGTAGACGCCGGCGAAGATCGTGAACAGCGAGCCGCCGAACAGCACGTAGTGGATGTGGGCGACGATGAAGTACGTCTGGCTGACGTGAATGTCGAACGGAATCATCGCCAGCATCACGCCGCTGATTCCACCGAGCGTGAAGGCCGTCAGGAACCCGAGCGCGAACAGCATCGGCGTGTCGAGGTGGAGCACCCCGCGCCACAGCGTCGCCAGCCACGAGAAGATCTTGATCCCCGTGGGGATCGCGATGATCGACGTCGTGATCATCATCGGAATGCGGATCCACGGCGCCATTCCCGACACGAACATGTGGTGCGCCCACACGGTGAAGCCGAGCACGACGATCGCGAGCAGCGAGAACGCCATCATCCGGTAACCGAAGATCGGCTTTCTCGACTTGACGGCGATGACCTCGGAGATGATCCCGAACCCCGGCAACATCATGATGTAGACGGCCGGGTGGGAGTAGAACCAGAACACGTGCTGGTACATGAGCACGTTGCCGTTCTTGTCCGGTCCCACGAACGCATCGAAGAAGTGGAAGTGGAGCGCGACGTCGAGCAGGATGAAGAACTGCGACGCCGCGATGAACGGCGTGGCAATCACGACGAGCAGCGAGGTCGAGAAATTCGCCCACACGAGCAGCGGCATGCGGAAGAAACTCATTCCGGGCGCACGCATAGTGATGATCGTCACGAGGAAATTCAGCGCGGTGGCGATCGACGACGCACCCGCTAACTGCACCGCTATCGAGAAGAACATCTGCCCGAGCGGCATCGTCGTCGACAGCGGCGCGTAAGCCGTCCAGCCGGCCGCGAAAGAGCCACCCGGGGCCAGGAAGCTCATCAGCATCATGATCCCGGCCAGCGGCAGCAGCCAGTACGACAGCGCGTTCAGGCGTGGGAAGGCCATGTCCGGCGCGCCGATCATCAGCGGCAGGACGAAGTTGGCCAGGCCCGCGAACACCGGGATCACGAACAGGAAGATCAGGATCGTGGCGTGGACCGAGAACACGCCGTTGTACTCCTCGGGGGTCAGGAACTGCATTCCCGGCTTGGCCAGCTGCGCGCGGATCAGCATCGCCAGCATGCCGCCGACCAGAAGGAAGAAGAACGAGGTGACCACGTACTGGATGCCGATCACCTTGTGGTCGGTATTGACCCGGAAGTAGTCGCGCCAGCTGTAGGCGCCGTGACCCGAGTGGTCCTCCGGTCGCGTCGGGCGGCCGGCGGCCCAGTAGAGCCAGTAGTCAGCCGTGCCGAGCCCGAACATGAAGAAGATCGGAACCGCGAGCAGTGCCACGATCGTGATCGCGTGGCCGTCGACCACGGGATGCTCGTGCATCAGCGCACGGATCAGGACGGTCAGTCCAAACGCGAAGGCAAACCCGATCACCTCGGAAAGCGCCGCGCGATACCACCCCGGCCGGCGCAGGCTCGGCGGAAGCGGGACGCGGGTACGCCGCGTGACCGGGGCCTCATGTGCCGCGGTTGTGACTGCCATCAGTAGCGCTCCTCTCCGAGACTGGTCCCGCTACGGACGAGGCCGACGCACACGGACCCGCGACGGCTACCGCTATCCATCATCTGGACGATACCTCCTTTGCGAGGGCGTCACGGTCGCTCACTTGGCCGCGCTCGAGAGGAAGTTGACGAGCGCCTGGATCTGGTCCGGCGTGAGCCGCTGAGCGAAGTTCGACGGCATGATTCCCGCGCTGTAGCCGGTCGGCAGGTACGCGTAGGGCTTGGTGATCGCGGTCTCGATGCATTGCTTAAGTGCCGTGCCGCGGACCTTCTCGGAGGCGGGGTTCGCGCAATCTGTCCGAAGCCTGGCATCGAGATTGGGCCCGACCGTTCCTGTGGCCGACGCCGCAGCCAGCGTGTGGCACCCGCTGCACCCCGCCGAGCCCGTGAACACGGCCTGGCCGGCGGCGGCGCTGGTGCTGGACGACGTCGACGAGGAGGACGTGCTCGGCGCCGACGAAGCCGAGCCGCCGCCGTTTGGCACTGCGTCGTAATCCGGGACCGCCTGCGTCACGGTCGCGGGCGGGGTTCCGACCGGCGGCGGGCCGTTGATCGGCTGGGACTTCAGCCAGCTTGCGAACGCGGCCGGGGTCAGCACATGGGCGCTACTCCGCATCAGCGAGTGGCCGGCGCCACACAACTCGGTGCACTCGACCGGGTACGTGCCGAGCACGTCGGGCGTCACCCGGAGAGTCGTGACGATTCCGGGTACCGCGTCGAGCTTCTCCGAGAAGTTCGGTACGAAGAAGCTGTGGATCACGTCGAGCGAGCGGAGCTTGAACACGACCGGCCGGCCCTCGGGCAGGTACAGCTCCGAGGAGACGACCTGTTTGCCCGGCGACTGTGGATACGAGAACTCGAACGCGAACTGGCGCGTGGTGACGTTCACGGTCATCGCGTTCGTCTTGCTCGCCTCATTTGTGCGCAGCACCGAGTACGCGTAGGCACACAGCGACACGATCAGGATCGCGGGGACCGCGGTCCACACGACTTCGAGGCGCGTGTTGCCGTGGATCGGCGGGCCGTCCATCTCCTCCTGGCCGGGCCGCATCCGGAACTTCCAGACCGAGAACAGCACGACGGTCTCGACCAGCACGAAGATCGGGATCGTGGTGATCAGCAGCACGTCGTAGAGCGTGCGGATGTTGCCGGCCTGGACCGAGCCCTTCGACGGGAACCACGGGATGATCAGCGCGAGCGGGACCGCGATCGCGCTGGCGATCACACCGATCACGACCATCTGCAGAATCGGGCGGTTACGCACGCTGGTCTTGAGTCTGCGGGCCCTCGAGCGTCACTCGGCCTCGCATCCTAAGCGTTCTGGTCGACGAAGGACGCCAAGGCGCGGCCCAACGGGCCGGCGAGGCCGCCGAGCCGCGTTCGGATAGACCGAACGCCCCGAAACCGCGGCGCGATTTTCTTGCGAGCCGCGCCACCGGTTCAACTATGATTGAGGCAATTGTTGCAATCTAGCCAGGAGGCGTGATGCAGGTACGTGAGGGGATGTCCGAGACCGTGTTGACGATCGGCCCGAGCCACACGCTGCGGGACGCCGCCGAGGCGATGTGCCGGCGCAACGTCGGCGCGGCGGTGGTGGTCGATCCGGACGCACAAGGCCCGAGCGTCATCACCGAGCGCGACATCCTCCAGGCGGTCGGCAGCGGTGAGGACCCCGACCGAGAGCTGGTCTCCAATCACTCGACCTCGAACCTGACGCTCGCATCTCCCGACTGGTCGCTCGAGCGGGCAGCGGCGACGATGGTCCGGGGCCGCTTCCGCCACCTGGTCGTGTACGACGGCGGCGAGCTCGCGGGCGTTCTGTCGATGCGGGACATCATGCGCTGCTGGATCGAGGACGGGGCCACCAGCAGCGTTCCGGCCGAGGCCGCCCAGGCCTAGCGCCCAGCTGCGTCACCGTTGTCCGTCCGCCGGGGGGCGGTGCGGTCCCTAGTGGTGTTCTTCGGGGAGCTCGGCGATGTCGCGCCGGGTGTCCCCGACCCACATCACGACGATGATCACGAGTGCGATCAACCCGACGATGCTGAGGATGATGTTGATCGTGGTCCCGATCACGACCAACGTGATCGAGATCGCGGTCAAGAACGGCTTGATGCTCGGCCCGGGCAGGTGCAGCTGCTCGCCGGCCGGGGGCGCCTGAGTCGGGTGCTCTGAGTCGTTCACGGATGGACGTAGATCGCGGACGCCACGAACGTGAGGCCGAACATGACGAGGCAGAGCGCGCCTGCGATCAGACCGGAACGGAGGTTCTTGCGTGCAAGCCTTCGGTCCATTACGGCGGAAAGGCTACAGCTTCACGTCCGCGACCATCGCGCCGAACAGCAGCGCGAGGTAGGCCAGGGAGAACAGGTACAGGCGGAGGGCCGCGCGCCGGTCGGCCTGGCGGTATAGCCAGAGCGCGCCGGCGATGAACGCCAGACCGAGCACGATCGACGCGAACAGGTACGCGATCCCGAACTCGCCGGCGCAGAACGGCAGCTGCGTGACCGCGTACAGCAGCAGCGTGTACAGGACGATCTGCCGGCGCGTCTCACGCTCGCCGCGGACGACCGGCATCATCGGAACGCCCACCTTCGCGTATTCCTCCTTCATCAGCAGGCTGAGCGACCAGAAGTGCGGCGGGGTCCAGTAGAAGACGATCGCGAACAGGTACACCGCGGTCCACGACAGCGAGCCGCGCGTGGCGGCCCAGCCGACGAGCGGGGGCACCGCTCCGGCGGCGCCGCCGATCACGATGTTCTGAGGGCTGCGGCGCTTGAGCCAGATCGTGTAGATGCCGACGTAGCCGACGAACCCGGCGAGCGCCAGCGAAGCAGCCAACAGGTTTACCGTCAGCGACAGCAACGCAAACGAGAGGCCGCACAGCACGAACCCGAAGATCAGCGCCGCCCGGGGCGAGATCCGGCCGGCGGGAATCGGTCGCGTGGCGGTCCGCTTCATCTGGGCGTCGATGTCGCGGTCGTAATAGTGGTTGACCGCGCCGGCGCCACCGGCGGACAGGTAGCCGCCGAGGCAGGTCAGGGCGATCTTCGAGACCGGCGGGCTCCCCGCGATCTCCATCGTCGTGATCGTCGTGAACAGCAGCAGCGTCTGGACCTTCGGCTTGGTCAGCTCGAAGTAGTCGGCCACTACCTGCCGGACGCCCGACGCGGCCGCCGGCGACGGGATCTGGGCAGCCGCTCCCGACGGGACCTGGCTTACCGACGAGGCGTCCATGCCGGACAGCCTACGCCCTGGCGAACCGCTCGCTACCGCCCGTCTTCTGGCTGACGCCGGTATTGCGCTCGATCTGGCGGCGGATATCGCGCATGGGTTCTACCGACCTCACCCGCGGGATCTCGTCGAAGTTGTTGACCGGTGGCGGCGACGGCACGAACCACTCGAGCGTGTTCCCCTTCCACGGGTCAGGTCCCGCCAACGGCCCGGTCTTGTAGTTCATCGCGATGTTGACGACCGTCATCAGGATCCCCACGGCCAGGATGAACGCGCCGATCGTCGAGATCAGGTTGTAGGTCGACCATCCGAGCCCGGGTTGGTAGGTGTAGATCCGCCGCGGCATCCCGGACAGACCGAGCGCGTGCTGGACGAAGAACGTCGCGTTGAAGCCGATGAACACGAACCAGAACGACACCTTGCCCAGACGTTCGTTCAGCAACCTACCGGTCATCTTCGGGAACCAGTAGTAGATCCCCGCGAGCACCGGGAACACCGCCCCGCCGAAAATCGTGTAGTGGAAGTGGGCGACGACGAAGTAGGTGTCGTTCAGCTGCCAGTCGACCGGGAATACCGCCAAAAAGATCCCAGTGATCCCGCCGATGGTGAAGATCGCGATCATCCCGACCGCGTAATAGAGCGAGGTCGTCATCACGATCGATCCTCGCCACAGGGTCGATATCCAGTTGAAGATCTTGACCCCGGTCGGAACGCCGATCAGGAACGAGCTCAGCATGAAGAAGCCGAGGACGACCACCGGGATCGGCGAGGCGAACATGTGGTGGGCCCAGACGAGCGTGGCCAGGAACGCGATCACGACCGTCGAGGCGGCGATTGCCTTGTAGCCGAAGATCGGCTTGCGCGAGAACACCGGGATGACCTCGGAGATGATCCCGAAGCCAGGCAACACCATGATGTAGACCTCGGGGTGCCCGAAGAACCAGAACAGGTGCTGCCACAGGACCGGCGAGCCGTGCGCGGTCGGATCGAACCAGTGGGTGCCGAAGTGCCGGTCGGTCAGCAGCATCGTCACCGCCGCCGCGACGACCGGCAGCGCGATGATCAGCAGGATCGCGTAGACGAGGATCGTCCAGATGAACAGTGGCAGGCGTCCCCAGGTCATTCCGGGAGCGCGCATGTTCACGATCGTCGCGTAGAAGTTGATCGCACCGAGCAGGGAGGAGATGCCGGTGAGGTGGATCAGGAAGATCCACGCGTCCTGACCCCCGCTTGGGGAATACTGAATGCTCGAAAGCGGCGGGTAGCTCCACCAGCCGGCCTCCGGCGGGTGCCAGAAGAGCGTCGCGTAGAAGACGATCCCGCCCGCGAGCAGCAGCCAGAACGAAAGCGCGTTGAGGCGCGGGAACGCCATGTCCCGCGCGCCGATCATCAGCGGCACGAAGTAGTTGCCGAACCCGGCCATCACCGGCACGACGAACAGGAAGATCATCGTCGTGCCGTGGAGCGTCAGCAGTTCGTTGTAGCGCTCGCCGCCCAGCAGCGTGTTGCTCGGCTCGGCCAGCTGCACCCGCATCAGCAGCGCCTCGACGCCGCCAAGCATGAAGAACACGAACGTGAGGACCAGGTACATGATCCCGATCTTCTTGTGATCGGTGGTCACGATCCATTCGACCCAGCGCTTGCTCGTGCGCGTCCCGGCCACCTCGTGCGTGAGCACCTCCGGGACCGGTCGGACTGCTCCGGCGACCGATCGGGCGGCTGGCTCGGCAATCACGGACATTCGCAGTCTCCTAGAGGTTTCCGGTTCGTGTCAGGTACGAGCGCAGCTGGGTGACCTGCGAGTTGGCGGTCTGGATCAGCTGAGATTGGCGCGCGAGCCAGGCCTGGTAGGCCGCGGGTGAGACGACGTCGACGAGCGCCGTCATGAACGCGTGCTGGCGCCCGCACAACTGCGCACACTGGCCGTGATAGAGGGCCGGGCCCTTGGCCTTGAACCAGGTGTACGTCGTGTAGCCGGGCACCGCGTCCACCTTGCCTCCGAGCGACGGAACCCACCACGAGTGGATCACGTCGACCGAGGTGATGCTGATCACGACCGTGGTGTTCTCCGGGACGACCATCTCCTGGTAGGAGTAGGGCAGCTTCAACGCGAACGGGTTGTGCTCGCACCCGGCGCCGTACACGTAGCGCCAGATGTACTGCCGGCCCTGAACGCAGATCGTCAGCTTTTTCCCGTTCGGCGGACTCGGCTGGGTGAGCGACGATTCGAGGAACGAGGCGCTCGAGTTGGGCGGGTTGAGGATGCTCGGGAGCTTGATGAACGTGACCACGGTCAGCACCACGAGAATGGCCGCCGCGGCGATCGTCCACGAGATCTCGAGCCGCGTGTTGCCGTGGATCTGGGCCGCCGTGCGCACCTTTTTGGCGCGGAACCTGTAGACCGAGTAGAACAGCGCCCCCTCGACGATCACGAACACGACCGCCGCGATATACAGGATGATCAGGTACAGCGAGTGGATCTGGTTGGCGTTCGGGGAGCCCCCGGTCTTGGGCGTGATGAAGTTCGCGAACGCGCTCGGGGCGAGCACCAGAGAGACGAGGACGGACGACGCGAGGGCGGCGCCTAGGAGCAGAGGCGTACGGCGTCGGCGCTGGGCGTCGGAGGCGTCGGATCGCAAGGCCGCGGGATTCTATCTAGGCCGCCCTCGCCTTGATCCCCGCGCGACGGTCGTTGCGAGTGCCACAAGGGCCGCGCGCGCCGGGCCTTCGTGGGGCACGCCATATACTCGCCGCCCTTGCGCGCACGGAGGGCCATCAAAGCCACGGCTTGGGTCCTCGTCGCGGCGGGCGTGGCGCTGCCCGTCCTGCGGCGACGAGTCAAGATCACGCCGGCGCTGGTGCTCGGCGCCGCCGCCCTCACGCCGGCCGCGCTGTGCGTGGCGGTGCCGCGGTCCCGGCCGCGCGACGCCGGGGTATGCCTGCTCAACATGTGGGCCTACCTGGCCGCGTACGAGATGCCGCACGACGACCCCGAGCGGCTCGAGGCCCGGGTGCACGTGGACTACCCGATTGCGATCGACCGGGTCCTCGGCCTCGGGGTGCCGCCGACGCTCCGCCTGCAACGCCTCTCTACCCCGGGCAAGATCAACCGCCTCGAGCGCGTGCTGGTGTGGAGCCACTGGATGTGGTTCTTCGTGCCTCACGCGACCGTCGCGTACGTCTGGTGGCGAGCCCCGGACCGGTTCCCGAGCGCGGCGGCGCGGATGTACGGCGTGTTCGACGCCGGCGCCGTGTTCTACTGGGCGATCCCGACGGCGCCCCCGTGGTATGCGGCCTCGAAAGGTCGCCTCGACGACGGTGAGGCGCTGCACGTGCGGCGGATGATGATCGAGTACGGACAGGAGTTCTGGGGTGACCGCTGGGGTGCCCTCTACGATGTCCTCGGAGGAAATCCGCTTGCTGCCATGCCGTCGCTGCACTTCGCCACGTCCCTCATGGCTGCGCACCTGCTCTCGGAGGTCGGGCCGGTCGCGGGGGCCGTGGGGTGGACGTACGCCGTGACGCTGGGCCTCGCGCTCGTGTACCTGGGCGAGCACTACGCGATTGATCTGATCGGGGGAGCAGCGCTCGCGGAGGGGGTTCGGGCAGCCGCGCCGCGCCTGGAGCCGCTCTACCGCCGCGTGTCGGCAGGCCTGCAGGTGCTCGAGCTGCGCGCGGGGACGTAGTTGCGGCGGGGGGGAAAGCGCTGGGAGGCGCCCGACGACGTCTTCGACGAGTCGCCGGGGACGGAAGCTTCAGACACGGGATCGGCTCGCCCGGACGCGAGTCCCGAAGCGCCGCCACGAGTGCTGTTCACCCGTGGACGGGTGGTCGGAACGCTGCTGTTCGTCGCCTCCGCGCTGGCGTTCCTGTACTTCGTGCTGCCAAAGCTGCTGGGCCTGCACGAGACCTGGGACCGGATCCGCCACGGGGACGCGTGGTGGTTCGGGCTGGCCGCGGTGCTGGAGGTGTGCTCGTTCTTCGGGTACGTGTGGCTGTTCCGCGGCGTGTTCGTCGGCAAGGACTCGCGGATCGAGTGGCGCGAGAGCTACCAGATCACGATGGCGGGGCTGGCGGCTACGCGCCTGTTCGCCGCCGCCGGGGCCGGCGGGATCGCGCTGACCGCCTGGGCGCTGCGTCGCTCCGGGATGCCGCGTCGGACCGTTGCCCGCCGGCTGATCGCCTTCACGGTGATCCTGTACGCGGTCTACATGATCACGATGGTGCTCGACGGCGTCGGCCTGTACCTGGGCGTGATCCCGGGCGGCGGGTCGTTCGCGATCACGATGGGTCCCGCGATCTTCGGCGCGGTGGTGATCGCGCTGTTCGTCGGGCTCTCGGCCCTGCCGCACGACATCGACCGGACGGTGGGGCGATGGACCTCCGGCCGTCACCGGGCCGAGCGGATCGTGTTCCGCCTCGCCGCCGCCTCGGCTACGGCGACGACTGGCATTCGCACGGCGATCGGCCTCGTCCGCTCGCGCAATCCGAGTCTGCTCGGCGCGGTCGCGTGGTGGGGGTTCGACATCGCCGTGCTGTGGGCGAGCTTCCACGCGTTCGGCGCCTCGCCGCCCAAGGGCGTGATCGTGATGTCGTACTTCCTCGGGATGCTCGCGAACACGCTGCCGCTCCCGGGCGGGATCGGGGGCGTTGACGGCGGGATGATCGGCGCGTTCGTGGCGTTCGGCGTCGACGCCGAACTGGCCGTGATCGCTGTGCTCTCCTACCGGGCGTTCGCGTTCTGGCTGCCGACGCTGCCGGGGGCCGTCGCGTACATACAGTTACGGCGCACGGTCCATCGCTGGAGCACCGAGACGCCCGGCGTGCTCCGCGGCGCGTCCGATCCGGTGTAATAGCGCTGTAATGGTCATCGCCAACCTCCGACGCTATACTTTGTGAAGTGGACGATCAGCGCGTAGAGAACGTGATCATCGTCGGGAGCGGCCCCGCTGGCTACACCGCAGCGCTCTACACGGCGCGCGCCAACCTGGAGCCGTTCGTGGTGGAAGGCTTCGCCTGGGGCGGGCTGCTCCAGCAGACGACCGACGTCGAGAATTATCCGGGCTTCCCCGAGGGGATCATGGGCCCGGAGTTGATGCAGCACTTCCGTGACCAGGCCGAGCGGTTCGGGGCCCGGCTGGAGACCGACGACGTCACGCAGATCGAGATTTCCAAGGACGGCGGGCTGCACAAGGTTTGGACGGGCGAGGACATGCACGTCACGCGCGCGCTGATCCTGGCGATGGGCGCGCAGCACCGCAAGCTAGGCGTCCCCGGCGAGCTCGAGCTCTCCGGCCGTGGCGTCAGCTACTGCGCCACCTGCGACGCCGCGTTCTTCCGCGAGGCGCCGACCCTGATCGTGGGCGGCGGCGACTCCGCGATGGAGGAGGCGATGTTCCTCTCGAAGTTCGCCAAGAAGGTCATGATCGTGCACCGCCGGGACGAGTTCCGCGCGTCGAGCATCATGCTCGAACGCGCCCGGGCAATCCCCAACATCGAGTTCCTCACGCCGTACGCGGTCGAGGAGTTCCTCCCCGGCGACGGAACCTCGCTGGCGATCGCAAGGTTGCGCAACACGGTCGACGGCTCGGCGCGCGACGTCGAGGCCACGGGCGCGTTCATCGCGGTCGGCCACGACCCTCAATCACAGCTCGTCGAGGGGCAGGTCGAGACCGACGCCGCCGGCTACGTGATCACCATCGGCCGCTCGACGCTCACCGGCATCCCCGGCGTGTTCGCCGCCGGAGACCTCGTCGACCACACCTACCGCCAGGCGGTCACGGCGGCGGGATCCGGCTGTCAGGCCGCGCTCGACGCCGAGTGGTACCTGCGCGACACGCCGTTTCCGCTCACGGACACGGCCGGCGCCACCGCCTCAGCCTAGCGTCCGGCCGCTAGCCAAGCTGCGTAGGTGCGTGCCCCAATCGGGTGCCTCGCGTCCGATACAGCAGCCCAACAACCCAGAGCGGGAAGCGCCGGCACCCGATGCGGGCACGTACCGGAGCTAGTAGGGGCAGCCGTCCATCGGGCCATAGTTGCCCGACGGCGGCGACTTGAACATCGACAGCGCGAAGTCCTGCGTCCAGGTCCCCGAGCCCGACGCCCAGCCCCGCACCGGCGCGCGGCTGACGCCGGTTCCGACGTTGCCGTAGGTCGGATTGAGGATGTTCTGGCAATGGCCCGTGCTGGCCATCCAGGCGTTCACGACCGAGCGGGGAGTCTGAAAGCCGGTGGCGATGTTCTCGCCAGCGGAGCGCCACACGTAGCCGGCGGCGGTGATCCGCGCGGAGAAGTTGGTGCCGTGGCTGAATACGTCGCTCGAGACCATCGCGTTCGTCCAGCTCTGCGCCGAGCGGTCGAGCAGCAGGGACGCGCGCAGCGGCGGGAGGTGGCGGCGCGTCCGCTGCTGGTTGATCAGGCACACGACGGCCATGCGGAGCGCCCGGGCGTTCGCGCGGCCGACGACGGCGTTCGCGTAGGCGCAGTTGCTTGCCGCCTTGGCGCGCCGGTGGCGGAACCGGGGGAGCGGCTTGGTGCTCGAGGTACTCGCGATCGCCGCGGGGACAACGGTCAGGGCGACGGCGGAGAGGATCGCGATCAGGGCGATCGCGATACGGGTTTGATGGTGGCGCGCGCCCGAAGTTGGTTTCGAACCTTGGGAGGGGCGGCGCGGCACAGGGGGGAAGATCGGCAGCAAGGCGGGGTCCCTCACAGGCGCGTTAGGTTAAATGGCCAATCGACTGGCAAAACTGATGCGAAAGTGACTCGAGCGGACACAAAACGTCCACATTCCGGGTCCTCCCGCGAACCCCGCCGGCCTTGTACCCGGAACACGAGCCGGTTAGTCCTCGTGAAGGAAGAAACCTTCGCCGGTCTGCCTGCCCAGCCGTCCGGACATGACGAGCGACCGCAGCAGCGGCGCCGCGCGGTAGCGCTCCTCCCGGCGCTCCTCGTACAGACCGTCGATTACGGCGAGCGCGTGGTCTAGCCCGATCGCGTCGGCCCATCCGAGGATCCCGCGGGGGTAGTTGAGGCCGTGGACCATCCCGGCGTCGATGTCCGGGGCGCTACCGACGCCGTACGTAACTGCGAACGCCGCCTCGTTGACCACCTGACAGACGATGCGCCCGAGCACGAGGCCGGGAGCGTCGCCGACCCATGCCGTGTGCTTGCCGAGCGTGGCGAAGAACCGCTCGGTGGCCGCCGCGGCCGACCGCGCGGTATCCGACCCGCGAGTCAACTCGACGAGCGTCGCGTCCTCGAGCGGCGGGAGCGCGTGGAAGCCGACGGCGCCGCTGCCGGGATCGAGCATCGCGAGCGACCCGGCGGCGCAGCAGATCGCCTGAGGGCCGCCCTGGAGCGGAGCCTCGAGATCCTCGCCCGGCTCGAGGTCGAGGATCAGGAACGGCGCCTCGAGGCCCTGCGCCTCCTCGGGCGAAGCCACGTCCCAGCCGGCGTCGGCCGCGGCGTCCTCGAGGTCGTGGGCGAGCGCGGAATGGCCGGCGATCACGATCAGGCCGTCTCCGCCGCCCGCCGCTGGCGCCCCGGGGTCGGGCGGCCGGTGCTTCCCCGGACCATCGCTGTAGTCGTAGTAGCCGCGCCCGCTCTTGCGGCCGAAGCGACCGGCGGCGACCGTCCGCACGGTGATCGGCGAGGGCCGCCAGCGAGGCTCGCCGAAGCTCTGCTCATAGAACGAGCACGAGACGTCCAGGCCGGTGTCAACCCCCACGAGGTCCATCAGCTCGAACGGCCCCATGCGGAAGCCACCGGCCAGCCGGCAGATGCGGTCGATGTCCTCGATCGATGCGATCCGCTCCTCGAGCAGCTTGAGCGCCTCGAGCCCGAACGGGCGATTGCAGCGATTGACGAGGAAGCCGGGGCCGTCGGCGGCGTCGATCACGTGCTTGCCCATCGCCTTACCGGTGGCGCGCGCCAGCGCGAGCGCCGGCGCCGAGGATTGCTCGCCGGCCACGACCTCGAGCAGACGCATCACCGGCGCCGGGTTGAAGAAGTGCATCCCGACGACGCGCTCGGGCCGCACGGCCGCGCTCGCCACCGCGGTCACGAGCAGCGAGGAGGTGTTGGTCGCGAGCACGCACTCGTCCGAGACGACGTGCTCGGACAGGCGCGCGAACAGCTCGCGCTTGATCTCGAGGCGCTCGGGTGCCGCCTCGATCACGAGGTCGCACGAGGCGAAGTCCTCGAGCGCCGGGGCTGCTTCGAGCCGCCCGGACGCCTGCTCGGCCTCCGATTCGCTCAGGCGGCCGCGCTCGACGGCGCGCCCCAAGCGCGCCCGGATCCCGTCGAGGCCGCGCTCGAGCGCCGCGGCGTCAGGGTCGTGGAGCAGCGTGAGCGCCCCGGACAGGCAGCCGAGCTGCGCGATCCCGGCGCCCATCGTCCCGGCGCCGGCGACTCCAATGGTGCCGGCTGCGCCGGGGATTGGGGTCATCCGTCCGTGGGGCCGGGGTCTATGAAGGGACGAGCGCGTTGATCCCCGTCAGGGCGCGCCCGATGATCAGCTTCTGGATTTGCGAGGTTCCCTCGTAGAGCGTCGTCACGCGCGCGTCGCGGAGGTAGCGCTCGACCGGGTAATCGTCGACATAGCCCGACCCGCCGTGGACCTGGATCGCTGCGTTGGCGCACTTGACCGCGGCCTCGGTGGCATACAACTTCGCGACCGAGGTCTCGGTGGTGTTCGGCTGGCCGGTGTCCTTCAGGTAGCCCGCGCGCCAGACGAGCATGCGCGACGCGTCGGTCTCGAGCGCCATGTCGGCGAGCATCTCCTGTACGAGCTGGAAGCTCGCGATCGGGCGGCCGAACTGCTGGCGTTCCTTCGAGTAGCGAACCGATGCGTCGAGGCAGCCCTGGCAGATGCCGACGCAACCGGCGGCGACGCTGTAGCGCCCGGAGTCAAGCGAGCTCATCGCGACCTTGAAGCCGTCGCCGATCTCGCCGAGCATCGCGTCGTCGGGCACCTCGACGTCGTTCAGCGCGATCTCCGCGGTGTCGGATCCGCGCAGCCCGAGCTTGTGGTGGACCGCCGAAGGCTGGTAGCCGGGCTGGTCGGTGTCGACGAGGAAACACGCCAGCCCGCGATGAGCCTTGTCCGGATCGGTCTGGGCGAACACGAGCGCGAGCTTCGCGTAGTTGCCCATCGAGATGAACATCTTGGCCCCGTTGATCACCCAGCCCGAGTCGGTCTTCTTCGCGCGGGTGCGCTGATTGGCGGCGTCCGAACCGGTGTCGGGCTCGGTCAGGCCAAAGCACCCGAGCCACTCGCCCGAGCACAGCTTCGGCAGATAGTGCTGCTTCTGCTCCTCGGTGCCCCAGCGCACGAGCGCCGAGCACACGAGCGAGGTCTGCACGGAGACCACGGTCCGCATCGCGGAGTCCCCGCGGCCGACCTCCTCGACGATCAGCCCGTAGGTCAGATAGTCGAGTCCGGCACCGCCGTACTCGCGGGGGACGATCGCCCCGAGGTAGCCCTGCGCCGCGATCTTCTCAACCAGGTCGAGGTCGAAGTGCTCGTTGCGATCGTTCTCTCGTGCGCGCTCGACGATCTCGTTGTCGGTGAAAGCACGCGCCGTCTCGCGGACCAGGCGCTGCTCGTCGGTGAGCTCGAAGTCCATGCGCGGCACGCTACCGGAAGCGCTGGCCGGAATGCCGCCGCCCGCGCTCGTGCCCGACGCTTCACGCCCTGGCTTAAGACCGAGCGGCCCCCGTCGCCGACCGTGGCGGCGGGGGCCGAAGGCACGACGTCCCCTGTCTCTACGACGCGGGCGGGAGCGTCATCGTCGACACGGCCGGCGACACGGTGATCGTCACCGGTGCCGAGGCTCCACCGACGTTCCCGCGATTGCCGGTGATCCGGGCACGGAACTGATACGTGCCCGCCTTCCCAAACACCCAGCCGAACTGGAACGTGGAGGCGTTCGAGACGACTCGAATCTCCTCGTTGTGCCAGTCACCATCGGCGCCGAGACGCTGCAGGTAGATCACGTGACCGGCCTTGTCGGGAAGGACCGTGCCGGTGAACGTGACACGCCCACCGATCTCCGACGTGGTCGAGCTCGGTGTCATCGAGAGCACGTCCTGGACGCCCTCGAACAGCACCGCGCTGTGACGCGCCGGGGCCAGCGTGGTCCGCACCTGATACACGGTGTTGTAACCCGGCGCCTGCGGGGCGAACGAGTAACTCCCGTCCGTACCGGTCGTCGTGTCGGCCACCGGGGTGAACTGAGTCTGGTACGCGTTACGCGCCCAGAGGGTCACCGGGATGTTCGGATCCGGCGTGGTCGTCGAGCTCGGCTCATCGAGCACGCCAGAGATCGTGACCGCCTGACCGTAGGAGATCAGCTGGTCGGAACTCGCGATCGTGAACCCGGGCACCTGCTTCTGCTGAACCGCGACCGTGACCGTGTCCGAGACGCCGGCGATGTTGCGCACATCGCGCGGGAACAGGACGCGGATCGTGTGGTCGCCGGCGAACCGCCAAGCGTACGTGATCGAGTAGTTCGACCGGCCGTCAAGGCGGCCGGCCTTGAGGTCACGCCAGTCGCCGGACTGTGTCTCCTCCTGGAGAACGACGCGCTCGCCGGCGTGACCCGGGGTCACCGATCCGGTGAACGTGACCGGCTGCGCGGTCATCGCGGTTGTGGTGCCGGCGGCGATACTGACCAGCGCGGCCACGCGCTCGGACACGGTGCGACTGTGGATGAAATGCGCACCCTGCTCACGCACGAACCAGCTGCGGTTGGTCAGCACCACATCCTCGGCACGAGTGAACTCATAGAACCCGCGTGAGTCGGTCGTTGCCCGACCGACCTTGGTGTACCCGAGGTTGGTGCCGGCGAGGTGGTGATACAGGATGATCGTCTGACCACCCACCGGGCCAACGTTGAGGTGGCCGTAGATGAACACGCCTTCCCCAGCATCGATTGGATTGGGGATGGCGTTGATCGTGAGGCCGCGGTTGTGCCCGGGGGCAGCACTGGCTACGCTCGTGACGGCAAAGGCCGCAAGCGTTGTCACCAGTGTGGCGAGCACGGCAAGGCGAAGGCGCATTAGGCTCCTTTCCCAGCGTGGATTATGTGTTGCCTCCGCTGGGATCCCGGCTCCCTACCAGGCGGCGGCTAATGGAACGCCCCTGAAAACACACTATCCAGGGCGAAGTTGCGCTTCCCTTTAGACTCGCGTTTCGTGGACCCGTTTACCGGAGTCGTGGTCGGTGGCTTGGTTGCCGTCGGGATCGTGTTCTGGCTCCTCGGGAGGTACTACCCGGGGTCGGGGCTCGAGCAGGTCGGCCAGAGGTCGGCTCGCGAGCTCGTTGAGCGTCGCGAGGCGCTCGAGGCCGAGGACCTCGATCAGATGCTCGCGGCCCACAACGAACGCCGGCGGGCGCGAGGCGAGGCCGAGGTAACCGCCGAGGAGGTCGAGGTGCGGGTGTTTGGACGACGGTCGGCGGCGCCTGACGGCGGCGCCTCCGGCGAGCTGTCCGAGCAGCGGCGGAGCAATCGGAAATAGCCCGCTGCCTGATCATCGGGTGTGGCTGCCGCGGGCTCGCGCTCGCGCGTGAGCTGATCGCCACGGGTCACGCGGTGCGCGGAACGACGCGCGACCGAGGACGCGTGGGCGAGATCGAGGCGGAGGGAGTCGAAGCGGTCGTCGGCGACCCCGATGTGGTCGCGACGCTCGTGCGCTCGCTCGAGCACGTGAGCGTGGCGTGCGTGCTGCTCGGCTCGGCGGTCGGGTCGCGCGAGCAACTGGCGGCGCTCCACGGGACGAGACTCGAGATGCTGCTCACGCGGATGGTCGACACCACGGTGCGCGGGATCGTGTACGAGGCGTCCGGCTCGGTGGAGGCGACCGTTCTCGAGGCCGGCGCAGCACGTGTGCGTGAGTGCTGCGAGGACGCGCGAATCCCGTACGCGCTGCTTCGAGCCGATCCCGGGCCCGTCGGGGCTTGGACCGCCGCGGCCGTGGCCGCGGTCAACAGCGCGCTCGATGGCGGCTCGGGCGGCCCACGATAAACTGAAAAATCCAAAATAGATAAAAGACGACCGGGAATACCAGGAGGACGCAGTGGCTGACTATGCGAACGACGTGTTGGTCGAGCCGGAGTGGCTCGAGCAGCACCTGAATGACGACGCGATCCGGATCGTCGAGGTCGATGAGAATCCGGGCCTGTACCGCGAGGCGCACATTCCCGGCGCGATCGGATTCGACTGGCGGCTGGACCTCCAGGACCAGGTCAAGCGCGACTTCCTCGGACCCGAGGATTTCGGCGCGCTGTTCGGCGGGCGCGGGATCTCGAACGACCACCAGGTGATCCTCTACGGCGACCGCAACAACTGGTTTGCGGCCTACACGTACTGGTACCTGAAGTACTACGGGCACGACAACGTCAAGCTCCTGAACGGTCCCCGCGAGCGGTGGATCGCGGAGGGGCGCCCGACCACGGTCGATCTCCCGAGCTATTCGGAGACGACGTTCACGGCCAAGCCGGGCGACGACGCGATCCGCGCCAAGCGCGATGAGGTCCTCGCCGCGCTGACCGACTCGAAGGAGCTCGTCGACGTCCGCTCACCGCAGGAGTACTCCGGCGAGCTGATCGCGATGCCGGGCTACGAGAACGAGGGCGCGCAGCGTTCCGGCCACATCCCCGGCGCCAAGTCGATCCCGTGGGCGCAGGCGGTGAAGGAGGACGGGACGTTCAAGTCGGCCGAGGACCTGCGCGACCTATATGGCGGCAAGGGCGTGCTCTCGGGCAATCCGATCATCGCGTACTGCCGCATCGGCGAGCGCTCGGCGCACACCTGGTTCGTGCTCCACGAGTTGCTCGGCGAGGCGGACGTCAAGAACTACGACGGCTCGTGGACCGAGTGGGGGAACCTCGTCAACGTGCCGATCGAGAAGGGCTGAGCCGAGCGCCCGACTCGCGCTGTTTGAGCAGCGGCCCGATCCGGTCGAACAGGTCGGCCAGGATTCGGGCCGTGGCTCCCCAGATCAGGTGATCGCCGACCAGGTAGGTGTCCGTGCGGATCGGGACGCCACGCCGGATCAGGCGCCGGCGCGCGTATCCGGCCAGTAGCTCGGACAGCGGCAGCTCGAGCACCTCGCTGACCTCGCGGACGCTCGGCGTCCATGTGCGCCCCGGCTCGATCAGCCCGACGAACGGGTACACGGCGTAGCCGGTGACGATCGTCGGCGTCGGCTGGAGCGCCCCGACGATCTCGACCGCGTCGGCGGGCAGGCCGATCTCCTCCTGCGCCTCGCGTAGCGCGGTCGCGCGCAGATCGCGCTCGCCCTCGTCGTAGCGCCCTCCCGGGAACGAGATCTCGCCGGGGTGCCGGCGCAGGTCGTCGTGGCGCTTGGTGAACACCGTGTGGAGCCGGCCGTGTTCCACGTACAGTGGAACCAGCACCGCGGCGTCGGTCTTGCCTCGCACGTCGAGCGTCAACGCGTCCTCGGGGGTCAGCAGTACCTGGCCCAGATCCTCGCGGAGGTGGTCATTGGCCGACGCCATCCGGTGACTATATTCGGGTGTCATGCGGGCCCTGATCGTGGTCGACGTGCAGAACGACTTCTGTCCCGGTGGTGCGCTCGCGGTTCCCGACGGCGACGCCGTCGTGGAGATGGTGAACCGGTTGGCCGGCGAGGCGTCGTTCGTGGTGGCGACGCGCGATTGGCATCCGGCGGATCACGGCTCGTTCGCGGCGCAGGGCGGCGTGTGGCCGGTCCACTGCGTCCGGGGGAGTGAGGGGGCGGAGCTGCACCCGGGGATCGAGCGTCGTGAGATCGATGTGGTCGTCGACAAGGGACGGGACGCTGAGCTCGAGGGGTACTCGGGGTTCGAGGGCACCGACCTCGAGCGGCTGCTCCGCGACCGGGGTGTCGACGCGGTCGACGTGGCCGGGCTGGCGCTCGACTACTGCGTGAAGGCCACCGCGCTCGACGCCAGGCGCGCCGGTTTCGATGTAACTGTCCACCGGGGCGCGACCCGTGCGGTCGAGGTGTCGCCGGGTGACGGCGAGCGGGCGGTGGAAGAGCTGCGCGCGGCCGGGGTTTCGGTCGTCGACTAGACGGCGGCCGGCGTGACCAGCTCGATGCGCTCGTCGAAATTGACCTCGCCGTCCAGCGTGCGGTGAACCGGGCACTTGGCGGCGATCACCCGCAGGCGTTCGATCTGCTCCTCGGAGCAGTCGCTGGGGAGCCGCATGATCAGCTTGAAGTTGGTCATGCACCCGCGCTCGGCGGGGGTGTACTCGCACTGGACCTCGACCGGGCCGATGTCCCAGCCCTTCCGCTTGGCGTACATCTCAATCGTCACCGCGGTGCACGAGGCCAGGCTCGCGGCGAGCAGCTCCTGGGGACTCGGGCCGTCGTCGTCGCCGCCATGCTCCGTCGGCTCATCGGCCACCAGCCGATGCTGCCTGACGTCGATGCGATGCGTGAATGCTGTCCGTGCGGTGCGGCGCGCGATGGCCTTCATCGGTTTGATCCTTGCTGGTTGAACGTAGTCACAATGCTCATCCTAGCGGCGGTTTTGCCGGCCGTTCGAGCTCTTCCGACAGAGGGTTGAACAGCAGCCCTGTCGGGACCTTCGGGAAGAAATACGTCGACTTCGGGGGCATGCTTTCGCCTGCGGCGGCGACCGCCCGGACCTCGTCGATCGGAGTGGCCGCGACGAAGAACGCGGCGTCGTAGTCGCCGTCGTTGACGAGTTGGAGCGCCTGGTCGAAATCGCGGGCGTACCCGAGGCCCGCAAGGTGGTCGATGTCGTCGTCGGTCATGCCGAGGGCGCCCTTGAGGATCAGCGCCTCGAGCACCGCGGTGTCGAGCCGGCGGTAGGGCGGTGCGTGGTCGGCGAGCGCGGCATCGGCGATCGCCTGGTCCTTGAGCGTGAGCATCCACGGCTTGCGGAAGTGGGCGTCGATGTAGCCGAGGCTCACCGGCTGCCCATAGGTCGGGACAAGCTCGTCGGTGCTGTCCAGCTGCTTGATATCGAAGTCCCGTCTGATCACGTTCGCGAGGGTCTCGTGCTGGTCAGGGCGAAGATCGCGTACCAGCCGGTGGGTCGGGAACACGGTCAGCCCGGGATCCTCGAGCGACACCAGGCACATCAGCACGTACCGCTGCGGGCCCTCGCCGCCGATCTCCTGGGCGTAAACGCGCGCGGTCTCGTACCGGTGGTGGCCGTCGGCGATCAGCAGCTCGGTGGTTTCGAGCGCGTCGTGGATGGTCGCGATCGTGGCCGCGTCGTCGATTCGCCACAGGCGGTTGACGGTGCCGTCGTCGTCGGTTGCCAGTCCCCATGGGTCGTGTCCGTTGGTGGCATGCGCGAGCGCGCGGGTCGCGGAGCCGGCGGGGTCGTCGTACAACGAGAAGATCGGCGACAGGTTGGCCTCGGTGGCGCGCGTGAGCCTGAGGCGGTCCTCCTTGGGGCCCGGGTGCGTGCGCTCGTGGGGCCGGATCCGGCCCGGTCCGTAGTCCTCCACGCGCACGCGCGCGAGGAACCCGGTGCGCTTGCGCACCCGCCCGTCAGGCCCGGTGTAGTCCTGCTCAAGCGCCCACAGCGCCGGCTGCTCGTCGCGGACGATCACTTCCTCCTCGCGCCATGCGTTGAGTAGTCGCGCCGCGTTGTCGTAAGGGTCGAGGCCGATTGGCAGGTCGAGCCGCACCACGTTGTACGGCGAGCTGGCCTCGAGGTCGGCGCGCTGGTCCTCGTCGATCACGTCGTACGGAGGGGCCACCACGTCCTGAAGGCCCCCGGTCCGTTCCAGGTTGTAATGCAGCGCCCGCAGCGGTTCGACATCGGCCATGCCGGGGCTCCAGGCTACCGACTCGGAGTCCGGGTGGGTCGGCACCTCCACTAGACTCGGGCGGCGACACACGGGGCGTAGCGCAGCCTGGTTAGCGCGCAAGCTTTGGGTGCTTGAGGTCCCCGGTTCGAATCCGGGCGCCCCGATCGGTCGCTCTTTCGCCGGCGCCGTTTCGGGCGCCCGTGTCAGGGCGACAGGGCGGGGCAGCCGACATTCCCCGCGTCAATCGTCGCCACCAGGCTCTGGAGGCTGACGTCCCCGTACTTCGGCGAGCCCCAGGCGTATCCGTCGATCCGGCCCGCCGGCGCACTGATCAGGAACACCCCGCCCTGGGCGGTGCTCGTCCTGAACGCGGCGCCGTACAGCTGCCGCCCGCGCGAGAGCTTGTCGCCGACGGTCAGCCCCCGCGTTGTCGCGAGCACGGTGCCGAGCGACGGAGCGCGCGGAGCGAGCTTGGTTCCCTGCTCGCCGTACTGGTAGCCGACGAACCGCGAGTGCGAGAACCACACGGTCAGCTCCGGGTCGAGCGGGTAGTGCTTGCCGTAGGCGGGCCCGTTCACCCAGGTCATCGCGTGGTCCACTCCGCACTCCGCTTCCACGCGGTCGTAGCTAGTGCTTGACGGTCCGAGGAGCCCCGTGCTCGACGGCCCGAGCAGCCGGGTGACCGCGGCGATCACGGCCACGCGCGACTGGCCGAACTTGACCCGGCCGATGCCGTCGCCGGTGAGTACGTCGCTGATCCGGTGACGCTCGTTGTTGGCGGGCGTGGCGACTGCGGGCGCGGGCGCCGAGGACGCCGGCGGGGAGGCGTGCGCCGAGGACGCCGGCGGGGAGGCGTGCGCCGAGGACGCCGGCGGGGAGGCGTGCGCCGCCGTGTGGGCATGACCAACCAGCGCCACCGCGAGCACGACGACGGCCACGGTAACGGCGACGCTGAGCCCGACGACGAGGTTGCCGGGGCGCGGCCGGCTTCGGTGTGGCTGCCCGTGCGGGTGAGCGGTCGAGCGTGGGACCGCCCGCCGCAGCTCGAGCTCCAGACGGTCGAAGTAGTCGGCCACCGGTCAGTCCTCCGTTTCGGGTAGCTCCGACAGGCGCGCTGGCTCGCGCCAGCCCGCGACCGACCCTCTGGCGGACGACGGATTCCGAGCACCCGAGCGCGCCGCGATCAACTCGTCGTTGTCCACTGGTCCGTATATGACATTCGGCCCGACGTTTGTGACAAGCGTCCTCATCGCGATCGCTCGTGGCGATCCAGCCAGCGTCGTTCCGACGCCGGCGAGCGCGGACCGGTAGGTTGCGCTTGTGGCGATGGGTGAGAAGCCGAATGTCGTCGTGCCGTCCGATCAGGCGCCGTCGTATCAGCTTGAGATCGAGGACATCGTCGTCGGCGACGGTGATGAAGCCGTCTCCGGCCGCGTTGTGGAGGTCCACTACGTCGGCGTCTCATGGAAGACCGGGCAGCAGTTCGACGCGTCATGGGATCGTGGCAGCACCTTCAAGTTCGGTCTGGGTAAGGGCCAGGTCATCGCCGGCTGGGATCAGGGCGTGGCCGGGATGAGGGTCGGCGGTCGTCGGCGGATCACGATCCCGCCAATGCTCGCTTACGGCAAGCGCGGCGCCGGCCGGGCGATCGGACCCGACGAGACCCTCGTGTTCGTCGTGGACCTGATCAGCGTTCGCTGACGCGGCGCTCCTCGAGCTCGTGGCTCGCGGGTGCGGACGCGACGCCTGCAGTCACGACCACGCGGCTGCCGGCACCTCGGTGGGTCTGCACTTCTGCTTCCGTGTGGCAATCAACCCGTCGCCATCTCGTGACGGGTGGGTCCCGAGTCACTGTCCGGCCGCGATGGTCGCGGGTAGTTCGAACCGGTCGAACAGCCCGGGTTCGGCGAATAGGGCGATGCGGTTGAGATGGGTCAAGGTCGTGGCCAAGACGACGATCGCGAAAGGGCGGTAAGCCCCGTTGCCGAGGTGGTAGGCCGCGGCAGCCAGCTGGCCATTGGCGAGCAGGGGGATCATCCGCCAGTCGCCGGCTTGGCCGATCGCCTGGGCGGCGATGAATGGCACGCAGGTCGCCTTGCCGGAGAACCAGGTCGTGGTGCCGGTCATCTCCAGGACGGCGTCATCGGCGAGCAGTCGCTCGATCGCACGCATGTCGGATTGCTCAAACGCGGTCAGGTAGCGGTCGAGGACCAGCCGGGAACGCTCGTCGCCGGGCTCGGCGATTTCCTCTACCGGCCAGGTGTGCTGCTCAAGCCGGGCTCGCGCGCGCTGGAGCAGACTCTTGAGGGCTGGGATCGACACGTCGAGCATCGCCGCCGCCTCTGAAGCCGGTTGGGCGAGAACGTCGCAGAGCAGGAAGGCGGCTCGTTGGCGTGGCGGCAGGATTTGCGCGGTGGCGATCAGCGCGAGGCGCACGCTCTGGCGCGTAGCGGCGACCTCCGCCGGATCACCGCGCTCGTCAACAACCAGTCCGTCTGGAACCGGCTCAAGCCAGGCAACCTCGCCGACCGCCGGGACCGCCAGCGCGTACGGATCGGATGATGGTGGCCCGAGCCCGGATGGCAGCAGCCGCCGGTGGCGGCTGTTCAGCGAGGTCAGGCACACGTTGGTCGCGATCCGGTACCGCCAGGTCCGTACCGACGAGCGCTCCTCGAAGCGGCCAAACGCCCGCCAGGCACGCAGGTAGGTCTCCTGCGTCAGATCCTCAGCATCGTGAGCCGACCCGGTCATCCGGTAGCAGTGCGCCAGCAGTTCCCGCCGGTACGGGCTGGTCGCCGCCTCGAAACGGTCAGGCTCAGTGCCGGTCATCGTCATCGCCATGTTGACTGCCGAGGTTCCGGAAAGGAATCGGTCGGTCGCGCGATTCCTCGCGGCCTGCTGGCGAGTCGAAACATGTATGACCGATCTCGACCATCCGCTCCTCAACGAGGCCGTCCGCTACATCCTCGACGGCCCCCATCTCAGCGTCCTCGCCACCACCGACCCCGACGGGAAGCCCCAGACGTCGGTGATCTTCGTCAAGCGAGACGGCGATCACATCCTGTTCAGCACCATCAAGGGCCGCCGCAAGACGATCAACATGAGCCACGACTCCCGGGTGAACCTGCTCATCCAGGGCCTCCCCGTCGACCGTCCGAGCTATGCCGGCGACGGGCCGAACTACGCCACCATCACGGGCACCGTAGAACTCACCGACGACCCAAACGGGGCGTTTCACCAGGAGATTTACGACATCCACATGGGCGGCGCCACCCCACCTCCCGAGCCAGGCGCGCAACGAGTGATCGCGCGTATCGTCCCCCAACGGGTGTATGTCCCGACGTTCCCAGGCCCCGCAAACGCCGCCGGGAACGCAGATGAACAGCAGGACCAGGATCTATAGCCCAAACGTAGAAGCGGCGCGGCAACCTCGACCGTGTCTTCATCTTCAACAGACCCGATTCCACGACAGCGGAGCAGCCTTGACCGGCTCGGACGTCGCTGTCGCCCGCCGTTATGTTCTTCGCCACGACGGCACTCGAAGTGCGGGTGTTCCGCGGAACCGTCTTCAGCGCCCCGGCACCGGGCTCAGTACACCCTCGGCACACACCAGGCTGCCGGACATCTTGGGACATTTGGGGGGGCGTCCCGAATTCTGTGTAGGCGGCTGAGGTGGTCTTAACTCCCCGGATTTGTGCGACGGCGTCAGCCCGAACCAGCAGTCAGTTTCTGGCTACCGCGTCGGCGACCAGCGGGAGCGGTGTGTTTGTCAGCGCGTAGAACTGGTGTCGTAGGGCGCATACCAGAGCGTGATCGGCTCTCCTGGGAGTTGGTCTCCGTCGTGGCCGATCCCGTAGGCAATTGTGAGCGGGTCCTCGGGCGTGACCCCCAGGAGCGTGAAGCCGTCTCGGCCTGGGCGGCGATCTCGCACGTTGCCCTCCTGATCGCGTAGGCGAACGACGGCCACGTCGGAACCCGCCGTCGCCCATGTCAGACAAACCTTGTGCCAGGTGGTCATATCCCGCCGGTCCCGGCTGCCGGACATGCTTCCACCGCAGCGGGTGAGGCCCGAACCGGCGCTCGCGAGGAAATCACCCCACGGCTTCTCCGTGGCGGTGGCGGAGCCCATTGCACGCCACGGCCCATCGGCACACGTGACGGTGACGTCGCCTAGCTCGGGGTGTCCGCGGGCGTCCTGGGCTGCTTCCGCGTCCGCCCAGAAGAGCATCGACCCGAAGACGCCGTCGGACCAGAGGTCAAGCGCTCGGACACCAGGCAGCACAGCGTCGGGCGGGAGACGGCCCTCGGCGACCGAGTCAAGCGCGATTCCGAGGAGTTCGCTCCAGAGTTCGCGGTTGTGCTCCATCGCCCGGTGCATTATTCACTCAGACCGCCGCCTTCACGAAGAATTGGTCGTCTCCGGCGGTCCGACGGCCAACGGCGAGAATGTCGCTTCGATCGAGACTCAACAGTGTCGCCAGCTCGCGGGGTTAATTTCACCGCGTACCGCGGGCCGCGCGTTCAGCTTGTCGCCACGCGTCGAGGATGCTGTTGACTGCGTCGCGTACGAGTTCGCGGGCTTCGCTGCGATCGACTCCTTTCATCAGTAGGTTGTCGTAGGGCGTGTCCTGGTGGCGGACCGAGGCGGTGACCGCCAGCTCGAGCGCATGCTGGTTGAGGGCGCGGCCGGCGGCGGATCGTCCGACGCGTCCGCTGCCGCGGGCCGCGGCATGCTGGGCGATCGCATGCGCGCGTTCGGTTGGGCATCCGGGATACAGCTTGGTGATCGCGGCCGCCATCTCGTCTTGAAGCTTGAGATCCTGGTTCGCGCGTCTGGCGGCATCGCGTTCTCGGCGGCGGGCGCGCGCCGGCTGATCGGCGAGGCAGTCGGCTTCTGCCTGTTCGAGTGCCGCCTCCTCGACCAGGACTCCTCGGCGCTCGTAGCGTCCACGGGCACGGCTGAACCGCACAACCACAGCTGACAAGCGGCTGTCTCGCCTCGCTCGCCTGGTCAGCGCGGCGTCGCCTGAGCGGAGGAACACGAGGTGATCCAGCTCGGCGCACTGCATGCAGAGCGGCCCGGAGTCGTCCATGATCAACAACTCGCCCGTCCCGCCGCACGAGCTGCACGCCCAGTCCTTGAGCGGCGAGATGACCACGAGCTCGCTTGGCGTGCTGGACACGATCTGAAAACTACAACTCGCCCGATCGTTCGTCGGACCCGCGCTGGCTCCACCAATACATGTCTTTCAGAACCGGCACGTCCGGCGCTCGACGCTCGGCGCGGCTCTCGGCAGCACCACCGGCTGCTGAATCGAGGCGGCCGTGCGAGACCGGGTCGCCGGCGATCGGTCCGCCGTCGCCGACATCATCTACACCGTGGCCCTCGGCGCTGACCGACATGCTTACCCGCCTCTCTGGCCCGAGGCCAAGCAACCGTCCTTAGACACGCCCGAGCGGTTGCTTCTCGACCAGATCGCCTCCGGCGAGCTCGACCACCACCTCGTCGCGATCGCCGACGCCGTCCATGCGCGTCGCGCTCGGCTGCACACCGTCCGAGCAGCGACCGCAATCGCCGAACTGTGCATCGGCGATCCCGTCCGGATCAACCGCAACGCCCGACCCCGCTACCTACAGGGCGAGCACGGCGAAATCATCGACCTCGACAATCACAGCGTCACGGTCCGCCTCCTGCGCCCGATCGGACGATTCCGCAGCGGCGAGCTTCGCTGTCCACCACTCGCGCTCGACAAGCTCGACCGTCCCACCCCCCAGCCACCAGCCTGAACCCCCCTTTCGATCGCACCGCTCAAGCGTTCGAGAGTGTCGGTGCTCGATCAAGGGGGAGGAGCGAGAGACCGCTGTCAGCGCGATTAGGGCTTGTCAGTAGCTGAACACGATCGCGTGATCGTCGCCAATCCACTCGAACATCGGCGTGGCCCCGGCGACACGTGCGTTAGGGACCAACGAGGCCTGATCAAGCTGCCGGGCCGCAAAGCAGATCGGGCAGACCAATAGCTCGCCACCGCCGTCCGCGTACTGCTCGAACAGCTTGGGCAGCGGGGGACAGCCCTCACACGCGACGCCGATGGCGTGACCGGGGAGCGCAAGCCGGACTGACTCCTTGGTCAGGAACATCGCCACCTTGTCGCCTCGGGCGAGCGCGGCGCCCCCCACCAGGAACGCCACGGTCACACGCTCTTGGTCCTCAAGCCCCGTCGCCAGGTTGATCAACACCTTTCCAGCCATGACCTCTCTCCTCCGACCCTCGAGTGCGTCGTCCAATACGAGCACGATCGTTCGATCATCCTCCGACTCAATGGAGTGCTGCAACTTTTGTGCATGTTGCTCGAGCTTGCTTCCGCTTCGGGCTTAAGCGACACCCGCCGGCGCGGCTCGACAGCCGCGATCGCGCTCCGAACGAGCTGGAGGCGGCCCGTCCGAACTCTCCGGTGGCGGGGTCGGGACGCAACCGTAACCCGCGGCCGGGCTGCGCCAATTCAGGCGAGCTGAACGCCGCGATGGTTGCGCGCAACGGTTGCCCGCTCACGACCAGGCTCTTGAAGCAGAGGTCGGATCGAAGCAAATAGCCGCGGGTTTGCAGCACTTTCCTGAAGCGCCCCCGGCAGGACTCGAACCTGCGACCCACGGCTTAGAAGGCCGTCGCTCTATCCAGCTGAGCTACGGGGGCGAGTCCCTACAAACAGTACGGCGCGAGCGCGCAATGGGTACGGGGCGAGTGGCGCAGGGGGTGGGGGCGAGTGGGGCGGGTTCGGGCAGGCGTGGCGAGCTCGGTGCCCGCTAGAAGATGCTGTTGATCAGATCTTCCCCGAGGCCGATGCCGGCTCCGACCTCCATCGCGCGGCCGAAACCGCTGTTGAGGAGACCGCCGAGCATTCCGCCGCCGCCACCGCCGCCGCCACCGAACATCCCGCCGCCCCATCTGGTGGGGCTGCTGCTGATACTGCTGATACTGCTGATACTGCTGTTTTGGTATTGCTGGTGCGAGTTGTCGACGAAGCTGTGGATCGCCTGGAGGAGGCCGTTCACCTGGATCTGCTCGTCCTTGACGTCGAGTGCGATTTGCTTGAGGTCGAGCAGCCATTCCCTGGCGTTGGTGTCGCCGGCCTGGGCGGCCGCCTGAAGCTTCGGGGCGAGCGTCTGGATCGAGTTCGCGACGTCCTGAAACTCGGTCTGGAGCTGCTGATAGTTCTGATCGATCGTTGACGTATCCATGCCGTCATCGTCCCATCTCGGGACGGGTCACCGTCTCGCCATCATGCGCTTGCTCACGGGCAGCGTGAGCCACCGCGGCAACTTGCCGTTTGGCGCGAGCATCGCCTTCACCTGCGGACCGCCGGGAATCACCGAGATCTTGCCCTTGTCGGCGGCCGCCAAGGCGTCCCGCGCCACCCGCTCGGCGGATACGAACGTGAATCCGGGCAGCCGATTGGCGAAGTAGCCGGCGTCGCTCGCCTGCTGGAACCCGCTCGGGACCGGTCCGGGAGCCACCACCGTGACCGTCACGCCGTACTCCTCCACCTCGGCGTGGACGGCCTCGGACAGCAGCAAAAGGTACGCCTTGACCGCCGAGTAGCCGGCGTTGTAGGGGAGCGCCTGGAAACCCGCCGAGGAGGACATGTTGATGACCGCGCCACGCCGACGCTCGACCATTCCCGGCGGGTACCGGCCCATCAGGTCGACCGGCGCCTCGACGAGCACCCGCCAGCTGGCTCAGCTCGCGCTCGCGGCCGGATTCGACGAACGGCGCCTAGACGCCGAAGCCGGCGTTGTTGACGAGCACCTCGACCCGGGCCGCGAGCTCGTGGAGCCGCGTCGCGAGCCGGTCGCGATCCTCGGCACGGACAGATCGGCCGCGATCGCCACCGCCCGCTCCGGGCCGCCAAGCTCACCGGCGAGCCTCGCCAGCCGGTCTTCACGGCGCGCGACAAGCGCCAACCGATGGCCCCGCGCTGACAGCTGACGGGCGTACTGCTCGCCGATGCCCGAGGAGGCTCCGGTGACGAGCGCGATCGAATCCGGCGCCGGCGGGGGAAGGCTCATTCAGCCACACGCTCCAATCGTCAGGCTGGTCCGGTCCCGCGGTGGCGGCAATGGTAGATTCAGCTTCCCGCGGTGGGCGTAGCTCAGTTGGTAGAGCTCCTGGTTGTGGTCCAGGCGGTCGTGGGTTCGAGTCCCATCGCTCACCTTCACGAAAAGCTCCGGTTTGCGGGGGTTTTTCGATTGGGCCCCGCCGAGCGCCCGTCCGCGATGCCGTCGTTGTACCAGTTCGTTGTACCACTTGGGGCGGCCCCAAATTCTCTGGCAGATTCGCGCGGTTCATCGCCGCATGCCGGGAGTACTCGAACAACCGATCGCGACGGCTATGTGCTGGCCCTTGTCTAGGCGCCGAGGGTCCCCGCAGCCCGTCTGATTCGAGCAACCCTCAACGAAAACGACGCGGAGTGGCGATACGCCGCCTGCCCCCTTTAGACCGAGGCGGAAGCGGACGGGTCCAGCTTGATGGTGGCATGGTCCGCGATCTCGACATTCGCTCGACAGCTCCGTAGTGTCGGCACATAGGAGGAGTCCCCGATGATGAGCTGAGGTGGTCTCCTGCAATCTGGACCGCGAGCCATGCTGAACTCTTCGCCCGATTTCGAGAGCTAACGGACGAGGCGGCGGTGCTTTCCGAAGAGGTCCGCGCGTTCTTGGACGCAAGCCGCGTCAACAACGCCAGCCTCAACATTCTCGACTTCGGCGGCGGGACGGGCGAGCTTGTGGCCAAGGCGTCTCGGACAAGCGATCGCATCCTGATCGTTGATCCAGTGCGCGGCCCGTCGACTGCGTTGGCTGAAGAAACCCCCGCCTTCGATGCGCTTGTCTTCTCGCACGTGCTCGCGTTGGTGGCCGACCCGCAGGCATTGTTCGTCGAGCTGGCGACGTACAGCCAGCCGCGGGCGGGCTCGCTCGCGGTCGTTCTGGACGACACTGGCACACAGGCGGACATCTGCCGGGAGGCCGCCGGGACAGACCCACACTTCCTCGACCACTTCGGGCACGCACAGCGCATTGAACGCCTCTTCGCCGTCGCCGGAACCCCGTTCCGCTCGCACACGATCGCCAGCCGCGCCATCGCATCGTCTTACGACGATCTCCTGACGGTTGTCGCCTTCTTTCTCGACGCCGCAATCGATGAGCTGGTCAAACGGCTGGCGTCAGCGATCCCGCGCGAACCCGACGGCGGCTGGATCCTCACGACGCACCACCGCGTCTTCGCCTGGCACCTCTGAGTAAGCCCAGATCGCGGAAGCGCTCGGAGTGTCGTTTTGATCGGCCAGTGGTAGCCGGAGCCAGCCAGATCCACCGGTCTCAATTGATGGTTCGGGGCCAGTCGATGCTGCCGGTGCTTCGTGAACCGAGCAGTCCGGCCGCCGTCGGTCGGGGCCTGGCCCCTGTAGACGAATTCAACAGTCTGCCGTCAGTCTGTGACGTCCGTGTGATCCCGGCCTTGGTAGAAGGAGCCAGTGCAGGTCGTGACGTCGCTTCGCGCTTCAGACTCCGATCGGGAGCAGGTTGCTGAACGGCTGCGGCATGCCACGGCTGAGGGGCGGCTCAGCGCGGATGAGCTTGACCAACGGCTTGAAGCGTTGTATGCGGCCCGGACCTACGGTGAACTCGACGCGCTCCTCGCCGACCTTCCGATCAATCGCTCTGTGGGGCAGCCGCGTGTCCGGCTCGGACGTTTGATCGGGACCGTCAGTGCTGTGACGCTTGTTCTCGGGGTGTTCGTCGCGCTCGCCATGATGCGCGGCCGCTCCGCTGTCGCGGTCCTGGGTACGGGACATGCGCGCCATCTCAACTTCCCAGAGCCGCTCGCAGGACCGCGTCCGGGTCTGATCTTCGCGGCGTCGCTGGGCGTCGTATTTGTGGTGTTGCTGACATCTGCGGCATTGCTGCGGGCCGTGGTGGGGTCGAATTCCCTGCCGCAGCCCTGACGTCGGGTCCCACGCGACACATCGATCGGCTCACCGGCCGTGACGCGACCGGCTGCGTTCAGCGGCCGCCTGATCGAGGATGGTGTCGCAAACCTGGCCAGGGGCTGAGCAGGCGAATCCGATTCAGCATGAACAGCGCGCGCCCTGCAACGGTCGACGGGCAACGCTCCCAGCGGGTCGTTGGATCGCGCGGGTACCGAGAGCGCCGGATCTCGATCATTGCAGAAGCCGGGTCGGAGCCATCCTTTGCACGGTTTACCTGCGCCGTGCGAAAGACGTAGACTCGTAAGGAGGCTAAGGGTGGCGCCGGGACCGGACGGGAGTTTCAATGCGGGACGCACTCCTCGCGGCGTGAGTGTCTCCGTTGCAAATGCTTGCCCTCAGCGCGGTGTCGCGTCAGCCGTGCCGTCGGCGCCGACGCGTGGTGTGCTGCTCATCGGTCCCGGTGGGATTGTCGCTTGCGCTCACGCGGATGACAAGAGCCCCCACGAGAGCTGGTGGGTCTCTGTGCTCGTTCGACTTCCAAGGTGGGGTTCGACAGCGGTCGGTCAGCGTCGGCCCCCTGTGGGCTTATGCGCCGGGCGCTGGAGCGGTTCCAGGTCGTCCCCCCTGGTCATGTGTCGCCTTGGCCCGCGTCGGCTCCTGGGGGACCGGAGAGGACGACGCCATTCAGATCACCGACATCCGCCAACGGACCGGTAGTTTGCTACCCCCTTGACCTAGGTGGGAGGACGAGCGTCGTTGTTTGGGGGCAATGAGCACTCGCCCTCCCGAGCCCCATCCCTGGTCCAGTTTTCGCCCAGTCGCCCCAGACAGGAGCCTGACTAACTCAACGCGAGGGAAGTGGCAAGGTTAGGGGGCCACTGATTTTGCACAGGTATGGCCTCGGTTCCCTCCACGTTCTTGAGTCACGACTCCGATGGGATGCCGACCGTTTCTGGGTCGATCGAGCGCGTGACTGAGCGGTACCGCCAGGAATCGGGCGTGTTCGCTAATCCTGGGAAGGTTCCCCAAGCAGCTGCCTGCGGATCGTCTCCTCGTGATCCCGCGGGATGAAGTGAAGGTGAATAAACGGCCGGCGAAGATCTCATCCGCCGGATCGAGCGCCTGGAGCGCTGGGCTGTGTGACTCCTCGCCCATGACACAGTCAGCTCGCCCGCCGGAGTGCCGCGATCAAGGCGGCAGCGTGGTGACCGTTCATGCCGAACATGACGCTGCCGTGGTGAGGGATCGTCGCGTCCCGGATCTGTAGGCCGGTGCCGGTTCGCTCGACGCCGAGCAGTTTGTCAAGGGCGTGCACTTGACCAGCCGGACCGGTCGCACTAGGGCTCGACGCCTGCTCGATCAGCTCAGCCAGCTCGGCCAGCTCGGCGGCCGGGCCGCGTCGAGCGCGCACAAGACGCCGTGCCGCAGCGTCGAGGGATCACGAAGGACGATCCCGGCCGTGGTCGACGGGCCTGCTGTGCCTCGTGCCAGGCGACGGCGGCCGAAATGATCGCCGGCCACGATCTGGCTGGGAAGGAGACGATCGCTGACCGGCGGCTACGGAGGGGTGGGATACGACACGGCCAAGGCGCTGGCCAGCGCAGGCGCTCGAGTCATGACCGCGGGCGGCGATCCTGGCAAGGGCGCCGACGCCGTCGCTCGCCTTCACGCCGACACCGAGAACGAGCAGATCGTCTTCGACCAGAGCGTGATGCCGCCCGCACGCGCGACGACCCGCTGAGGCGACCGGTGAGAGCGACCGACTGCGCGGCGCCAGCAGGTCGGGCTCGAGGAACGATGTCGCTCGTGGAGAGCAGCCCCACCGCCCAAAGCGCCGCGCCACTCGACACGTTAATGGGGAGCATGAGTTTGTGGGAAGGATCGCTTTCCCCGCGGTCTCCCGCACTCGGTTGGGAAATGGAGGTCGAAGGCATGAAGGTGACGCTCGGGGCAAGCTCGGGAGCGAAGATCGCAGTGTGGCGGGAGAAGGACCTCTTCCACGCGCGCCGGATCGATCGCAAGGAGGAGCCCCAGACCTGCTGGGGGGTCGATCTGTTCGAGGTGATTGCCGAGCTCGCGCAACTCGACCTCGACAACCCGGCCCAAGCCGCCGAGGCACTCAGGTTGGCCGCAAGAGCGCAACGCCGGCTCCGCCGCATATAGCGCGGGGGCCGAGATCATTAGTCGGTCACGAGTGCGCCCGCCCACGCAGTGCTGGAATTCGAGCAGCTGACGGTGCCGCCCGAGCTGGCGGAGGAGGCACGCGCCGAGCTTGGGATCGTGACGACGCTCGACGCGCAGGTGGGAACGCTGACGTACAGCAGATCGTGGGGTCATCCGACACGACCACATGGTGCCGACCCGATGCTCCGGGGGCTAACTCACTCCTGCTCTCAGCCGACACTAGCCGCGTCCATCTCGACACACAGATGGCTCCTTTGCCGCTCGCAGTAGTCCGCGACGGCATACCGGCCTCCTCCTACTGACTAAGAGCGGCGGTCGGCGACCGCCCCCGACCCGTCTCACATTCGATCGCCATCCGCGTGCCCGCGGCCGCTCGGCGCGGACCGGAGCGCGCCATCGTTGATCGGTCTCGTGTGGCCACCTGGGCGGACTGCGTTGGCGGCGTCCGGTGACCAACCTTCAGCGCACGGCGTGTGACGCGGGCTCGGCCCAGTTCTGGCGAGGGCAGGGAAGTTCTCCACGAACGCGCGCTCGTCGGGGACCCGCAGCGGGCGAGCCACGTGGGATCGGCGGAGTCCGTGCCTGCGCTCGGTCCGCGATGCCAGCTGCGCGGTGTCGGTGCGAGCCGCTGTACGGCCTCTACGGGTTGCTGGGAGTCGGTTGCCCAGATTGCTCGGGAGCTGTCGCGGACTGACCAGAATGGACCACCGGCCGTTCGTAGGTGTCGTAGCGGAATCGAGACGCCATGCCGAGCCGCTCGTAGACCCTGAGGGCCCGCGGGTTGGTTGACGCGACCCCGAGCTGGGCTTCTTGGAGCCCTGCGGCCCGGAACCGACGGAATGCCTCGAGCGGCAGCTTCGTCCCGATCCCGTTGCGCTGGTGATCGGGATGAACGGCGAGGATGTCGACGAACCCGACTGGCGCCTCGGTCCAGTGCCGCGCCAGCAGGAAGCCGGCGATCTGGCCGCCGAGCTCGGCGACGCGGCTCAGCTCCGGATCGAGGTCGTGGGCGCCGAGGTGCTCCTCCCGGTAGGCCTGAAGCGATTCGGGGTGGTAGTCCGGAGCGCCGGCGAAGCTCGTGGCGTCGAGCGCGTGCAGGGTGCTGGCGTCCCGGTCGACATCGAGCGAGCGCAGTCGCAGGCCCGCTGGAGCGGTATCCGGGTAATCGCGCAGCTCCTCGAGTCGGAGCCCCATCCGCCAGTAGCTGCGCGCTAGCGCGTACCCCGCCGCTCGCAGCAGCGTCTTGCCGCGCTCGTTGCCGGAGCCGATCCACTGCCGGTGTTGCGAGCGGCCCAGCTCGCGCTCGCGCGCTTCCGCCCAATCCAGCAGGCGCGCCCCGATCCCCCGGCCCTCGTACCCGGGAGCGACGGCCACGAGCGTTCCTGGCCCGCGCGCCATCGCGTACGCGACGATCCGCCCGTCCAACTCGACCACTCTGAATCCGCTGCGAGGTCGAGCTCACTGGCGCGCCATTCGTCGAGCAGGTCCTCCAGCACGTAGTCGGGCACGCCGATGTCGGCGATATCTCGGGCCACGAGCACCTCGAGGACGGCGGATGCGTCGTCCATGGCCGGCGCCCGGAGTCTCATGCTGCATGTCTACCGGCGTCGCCCGGTGTCGTGCAAGGCGAGTTGGTGCTCCTTGGTTGAGACGATCCAGCGGTACGCCGCGTGGGCCGCAGAGTTCAGCTCTGCTATGGCGAACCGGGCGTCTGAGGCACGAGTGCCACTCAGGGCTGAACGCGACAACGCGCCCAATTGCCGATCGCCATTCGACAGCCGCGCACGCTGGACGGCACGACGGAGCGCTCCGTCGTCCGCCAGTCTCAGATGGCCGCCCTGATCGAACGGGATAGCGCCGTCCGTATACCGACGCTCGACGAACATGCTCTGCTCACATCAGTCGACCCGCACATTCAGCGCCGTTGGCTAGAGCGCCCGGGGCTAGTCTCCCGTCGATGAATGAGCTGATTTCACAGGCGGCCGAGGAGTTCGCGGCCGCGCACACCACCCCGTTTGACGGCGCGCTGGCCGCGGCCTCGGACTGGACTCACGCGAATACGTCGTGGCCGGGGATGATGGCCGGCCTGTCGGAGGCGCGGCTGCTCGAGGCGCTGATCGTGGTTTCGGGTGCTCGCTCGGTGCTCGAGCTGGGAACGTTCACGGGCGTTGGCGCGCTGGCGATGGCCGCCGCGTTGCCCGCGGGCGGCCGCGTCGTGACACTCGAGCTTGACCCGGACAACGCCGCCGTGGCCCGGCGCCACATCGCAGCCAGCCCGCAAGCCGACCGGATCGAGTTGATCCAGGGCGACGCCCGCGAGACGCTCCCGCGGCTACCTGGACCGTTCGACCTCGTGTGGATCGACGCCTGGAAGGCCGACTACCCGCGCTACCTGGATCTGGTGGTGCCCAAGCTCACGCCGCGCGGGATCATCGTCGCCGACAACCTATTCCGCGACGGCGCCACCCTCCCGCCCGCCAGCGAGGACGAGGCGAGTCGCGGCGTACTCGACTTCGCCCGCCGGGTGCAGGAACACGAACGGCTCCACAACGTGCTTCTGACCGTCGGCGACGGGCTGCTGCTCGCCTGGCCAGCACCCCAGTGAGAGCTCTTTACCCGCGCGCCGGCGATCTGCGCGATCTCATCGGAAAGGTCGCTCCCCGCGTCTGACGAACGAGCGCCGAGTCCGGTAGCGGAACCATTGGCGGACGCTCCGCTCGTCAGCCGCGCGGAAACCCGATCCCCCGCCCTGTGATCAGATCAATCGCCGGGGATGACTGAGGATGTTGAGGACGTTGCCGGAGGGGTCCCGAACAAAGAAGCGGCGCACTCCCCAAGACTCATCAGTCAGAGGATGGACGATCTCGCACCCGAGGCGCTGGGCGGAAGCGTAAGCCGCGTCGACATCCTCAACCTCGATCGATGCGGCCGGCACCACCGACGCGGTTGCATCCTCCCTCAACACGCTGATCTGCGCGGATGGGTTGCCGGGGGCGGCGAACGTCACGATCCACCCGAGGTCCATTGCTGGCTCGAGACCGAGCACTTCGGCGTAGAACTCCGTGCTGCCAGCGGGATCCGCGGCCTGAAAATCGGGCACCACGCGCCGGACGTTCATGCGCGAAGCATGACGGCTGGGCCGACAGGCTGATGAGATCACGCTCGCTAGCCGTCGGACGGCCGCCGAATGGCCGTGTGCGTAAACAAAGGGCGATCGGACGGTACCGGTGGGTCGGGACCCACCCACTACCTCGCGATCGGGCCGGTCGCGGGTCGAGCGGCTCGGAGGCGGCCGCGCGGTACCGAGTGAGACTGAGGAGCAAGCGGGCTGCTCACGCGGCGCCTTGGGCGATGTCGGCGCGCTCGCGCATCCAGGCAGCAAGGCTTGGCGGTAGTGCGGGAGCGCGAGCGGCGATGGCCAGCGGCCCGTGGTCAGAGATGATCGCGTGGGCCACGAGTGCGATCGTGATCCCATGGTCAGGGCGCGAGACGATCTCGACCGCGTCACCCGCGCCGAGCTCACCCTCGCTCACGATGCGCAGGTAGGCCCCTGGCCGGCCGGCGCGGGCGAACCGTCGCACCATTCCGGGGTCCTGAAAAGCGACGCTGAGCTTGTAGCACGGCTGGCGGGGTTGGCAGACCTCGAGCTCGGTCGAGCCGATCCGCCAGCGCTCGCCGATGACCGCGCCGGACACGTCCACCCCGGCAGTGGTCAGGTTCTCACCAAACGCGCCGGGCGCGACCTCGAAGCCGAGAACGGTTGCCCACCACGCGCTGTCCTCGCTGGCGTAGGCATAGACGGCCTTCTCTCGCCCACCGTGGACGCTGCGATCGGCCTGGTCATCGCCGGCGAGGTTGACCCCTCGCACCGCGACCCGCCCGGTCAGCGGGGACTTGCCGATTGCGCTGATCACGGGCCGCCCTCGGCGGGAAACGCCGATCTGTCGTGCGACACCAACGTTGACGCTGATGAGCTCACCCATCTCGCTCACAGTCAAGCAGCCCGCGGCAGCCGCCGCGCGCACCGAAACGGCCAGCCGACCAATCGGCAAACCAACCCCCAGCTAGCCCGCGCCGCTTCGCCAAACCGCCCATGCCGCGCGGCGCCCGACCGTCGCATATGCGAACCCTCGGCGGGCGAAGTGAGCCCGCCGAGCCGAGGGACGCTGCCTGATTCCTCCCGGCTTGACATTTGCCGATATCGGAAAATATGATTCGCTCGTGGCACGAGCAGCGACGACGTCGGACGTCTTCAACGCGATCGCCGAGCAGCAGCGTCGGGAGATTCTGGGGCTGCTGCGGGCGGGTGAGGGGCCGGTGACCGAGTTGGCCCGGGAGCTGGGGATGACCCTGCCGGGGGCGTCCAAACACTTGCGGGTGCTCCGGGAGGTCGGACTGGTGCGGGTCCGCAAGGCAGGCCAGCAACGCCTGTACGGCCTTGACGCCAGCGGGCTGCGACCGGTGCACGAGTGGACCGGCGGGTTCGAGCGGTTCTGGAACGAGAGCTTCGATCGGCTGGACGAGTACGTGCAGGACCTCAAGCAGCCAAGGCAGGGGGAGTAGCTGATGAACGCGACGGGACGAGGAGCGCCGGCCCAGTCCGCGACGGCCGACCGCGAGATCGTGATCTCCCGGGTCATCGGTGCCCCACGGGAGCTGGTGTTCGAGGCGTTCACCGAGGTGCGGCACCTGTCGCGGTGGTGGGGACCGGAAGGGTTCACCACCACCACGCGGGCGTTCGAGTTCCGCGTCGGCGGGGAGTGGGACTTCGTGATGCACGGACCGGACGGCACGGACTACCAGGAGTGGATCTCCTGGACCGAGATCGCACCACCGGAGCGGATCGCGCTGCGGCACGGTGAGTCCCGCGGCGACCCGAACGCCTTCGAGTCAGTCTTGACGTTCGCGCCCGAAGGCGCGACGACCCGGATCGAGATGCGGACGCTGTTCCCCACCAAGCAGCTGCGCGACCAGGCGGTCGACAAGTACCACGCAATCGAGGGCGGCCAGCAGACCCTGAACAACCTGGCTGCCTACGTCACCGAGATCATTCGGAAGGGAGTTGAGGACTGATGGCCGGGAAGGTGTTCTTCAGCGTGACGATGTCGCTGGACGGGTTCATCGCGCCCGAGTCCATAGAGGACTTGATCGGGCCGCGGTGGATGGAACTGCAGCAGTGGATATTCCCGCAGCGGTTCTTCCGGGAGAACCTGAAGCTCGGCGAGGGCGGCGAGGAAGGGCGCGAGAACGACATCGTGCGGGAGACGTTCGAGCGCACCGGCGCGAATGTCATGGGCAAGCGCATGTTCGAAGCCGGTGAGCGGGCGTGGCCGGAGGAAGCGCCGTTCCACACGCCGGTGTTCGTCGTGACCCACGAGAAGCGTGAACCCTGGGAACGGCCGGGTGGTACCACCTTCTACTTCGTCAACGACGGCATCGAGCCCACGCTCGAGCAGGCCCGCGAGGCCGCCGGCGACCGGGACGTCCGGATCGCGGGCGGCGGCGCAACGATCCTGGAGTACGTGAACGCGGGCCTGATCGACGAGTTCACGATCGCGCTCTCACCCGTGCTGTTCGACTCCGGAATCCGCCTGTTCGACGGCGTGGACGCGGGCCGCGTGGCCCTGGAGCCGGTCCGAGCGGAGCCGACGCAGCGGGTGACCCACCTGACCTACGCAGTCCGGAAGCGGTACCTGTCTCGACCTCAGCGCTCCCCCGAGAGGTCAGCAGCGCGGTGAGATCCTCGACGCTCTGAGGTCAGGAAGGGCGAGCGTTCCGGCTGCGAGCTCGGCCGCGCGCTCCACCGGGAGGCACCTCACGGCGTTGTCGTGGGACTTCCTCGCCAGCTCCCAGAACGTCTTGACTATTCCTCCAGGCTGGCGGCATCCGCTGCCGGCGTCTCAATTTGGAACGCTCTGCGCACAGTTCCGTGTGGGTGGTGGTTCCTGATCGGCCGCGCGTCCGGTAGCGTCTGGCGCCGCGGCGTTGCGCGACCGAGGTGGGTCGAGGCGCCTTCGGGCGCTGAGCCCTCTCCGGGGCTACCCCGGGGACACCCTTGTGACCAGGCCAGCGCATCGCGAGCCCTCGACTGCGTCCGGTCGGAAGCAGCTCCGGGCACGCACGACGAAGTGCAGTCGGCGCGCGACGTCGCGATGATTGTCCGATGTACGACGCGCGAGCCAGAGCCTTCCTCGCTCGGTGCCTGGCGGACGCGTTCCTCGCTGGCGTCTGGAACGAGCGCGCGCTGGTTGATCGAGCGGGTCGCGCCCTGGATCGCCGACCCCGGTGGGTCCGCGCCGTCGCCCGGGAGGTCCTGGCGGTGTATCACCACCCGCCCGCCGACCGACCGCGCGAGCTCGCGCGGTTCATCGATCTCGCAATGCAGAAACGTCCGGCGCCTGCGGATGGTCCACGCCCGCCGCGGGTTCGCCGGTGGCTCGTGCCGGAACCAGCTATGGGCCGGCGCCGCTGGCCGGTTCCGGAGCTCGCCTCGGTCGGCGCGCTGGCGGCGTTCCTGCGCGTGAGCGATGGCGAGCTGGCGTGGTTGGCGGACGCGCGCGCTCTTGAGCGAACGGTCGGGGATGAGCGGCTGCGCCACTACCGGTACGCGGCGTTGCCTCGGACCGGTCGGCCGGTGCGAGTCATCGAGCATCCCAAGCATCGGCTCAAGTCGATCCAACGGCAAGTGCTACACGAGTTGCTCGACTGGATTCCCGCGCACGAGGCAGCTCACGGCTTCACCCGCGGTCGGTCGGTCCGTACTCATGCCCGCAGACACGTGGGGCGGTTCGTCGTCGTCCGGTTCGACCTGGAGGACTTCTTCGCCTCGATCACAGCCGGCCGCGTATACGGCATCTTCCGGACCGCCGGGTATCCAGAGTCGGTCGCGTACATGCTCACGGCGCTCACGACGAACGTCGTCCCAGCGGCCCACTGGCACAAGCTCCCGCGACCAGTCGATCCCCGTCAGCTCGGTGCCCACCATCAACTCGGCCGGCGACTCGCCACTCCACATCTTCCACAAGGGGCACCGACCTCGCCCGCGCTCGCGAACCTCGCCGCTTTCCGGCTCGACCGACGGCTGGACGGACTCGCGAGGGCACTCGAAATCAACTACAGCCGCTACGCGGACGACCTCACGTTCTCGGGCGACCCGCGGCTCGTTCGCGGCGCGGGCACACTGCGCCGCGCGGTCGCCAACATCGCCCGCGAAGAAGGATTCGCCGTCAACGAGGCCAAGTCGATGCTCGCCACCCGCGCCGGAAGTCAGCGTGTGTGCGGTGTCGTCGTAAACGACCGCTTGAACACGCCGCGCCGCGAGTACGACAATCTCAAGGCCATCCTCCACAATTCGGCCGCCCACGGACCGCACACGCAAAACCGCCAGGCGATCCCAAACTTCCAAGCCCACCTGATCGGACGGATCAGCTGGGTCGACTCACTCAACCCCCAACGGGGGGAGAAGCTACGCCGCAAGTTCGCCGAAATCGTATGGCCCGAGGGTTCATGACGCCCTACGGTACGCCCAGCATCGCCCCCGCCGCGCCTCCGAAGCGGCGCGCCGCAGGGTAAAGCCCGGCTGACATCCAGGACGCCACAGCGAAAGTCACCATCTCCGACTCGTCTAAGAGCGGTGCCCGAGCGGACGCGTTGTCCGCGTCCGTTGACCAACCCTCAGCGAACGCGGAGGACATCCGCCGGCTCCGCCCTTCGGACTCCTGCTTCGCCTGCTTGAGCGGGTGCGCGACGGCTCCGAGTTCTCGCGCGCGCTCCTCGTCCAAAGCGCTATGACGTGCTAGCCGGAACCGAGCTAGCACCCGCCCCGCGCCGGCTGCTCCTCGGCTGGGAATCCGGGAGTCTCGTCACCCGGTTCGAGCTCAGTGCCGCAGATCGTCCGCTCCGGTTATGCCGACATCGGCATAACCGGAGTCATGCCGCGCGGCTTGTTATGCCGAGTGGGGGCGGGTGACGGGTTGTTTTCCCTGGAAATTGCGATTTGAGTTGGTGAGCTGCTCGGCATAACTTCCGTGGTGCGGGGGAGCCTTCCCGCGTTCGGTTTTCTCGATCTGACGGGAGGCGTTGATGGTTTCGCGGTTGTGGGTGCCGGTGGTTTCTGGCCCGTTGGCGTCGTATGCGCCCGGGTATGGGTCGTGGTTGGCGGCCCGGGGCTATTCGCGGTGGACTGTCAGTCATCGGTTGTGGCAGCTTGATCTGCTGAGTCGGTGGTTGGAGCGCGAGGGCTTGTTGCCTGGCGAGCTTTTGGTGGAGCGCGTGGAGGCATTCGTGGCTGCACGTCGGGCGGCTGGCTGCTCAGCCTGGCTGTCGGTGCGTAGCACGGCACTGCCGTTTGAGTACCTGCGCGAGCTGGGCGTCGTGTCGGCGGTGACCGCGTCGGGTTTCACCGACGATCCCGTCGGGCGGCTGCTGGCGGACTACGGCCGGTATCTGTTCGATGAGCGCGCCTTAACTGAGCACACGGTGCTGGTGCGTTACGTGCCGGTGGCGCGTCTGTTCCTGGATGGGGTGATGGGTGCCGGGGGCTTGGAGCTCGAGCGCTTGACCGCCTCGGAGGTGAGTTCGTTCTTGGCGCGCGAGTGCCCGTGGCGCAGCGTCGCCGGCGCGAGGGAGTTGGTGGTGGCGCTGCGCTCGCTTCTGCGCTACCTGCACATTGCGGGGTTGATCGCGATGCCGCTTCAGTGGGCGGTGCCCGGGGTCGCGGATCTGCGGGATCGGTCGCTGCCGCGTGGTCTTGAGCCGGCGGTGGTGAAGCGGCTGCTCGGGAGCTGCGATCGGCGGCGGACGGTCGGGCGACGCGATTACGCGATCTTGCTGTTGCTCTCGCGGCTGGGGTTGCGCGCGGGCGAGGTGGCCGCGCTCACGCTCGACGATCTCGATTGGCATTCGGGTGAACTGCTGGTTGCTGGCAAGGGTGGCCGGTATGACCGGCTGCCTTTGCCGGTCGATCTCGGCGAGGCGATCGTCTCGTATCTGCGCCGCCGTCCGCGGATCCAGGAACGCGCGTTGTTCTTGCGCGTGACGGCCCCGGCGGGCGCGGTGCGCACGAGTGCCGTGTCGGCGATCGTTCGCTGCGCGTGCGAGCGGGCGGGGGTGTCGTCGGTCGGTTCGCACGCGCTGCGTCACACGGCGGCGGCCGAGATGCTCAAGCGGGGCGCCTCGCTTTCGGAGATCGGTGAGGTGCTCCGGCATCGCGAGCAGAAGACGACGGCGATCTATGCCAAGGTCGACCGCCGGACGCTGCGACGGCTGGCGCGGCCGTGGCCGGAAGGCGGTGCGGCATGATCCCGCTACGCCGGGCGCTCGAGGACTATCTGCGGATCCGCCGCCGTGTCGGGTTCAAGCTCAAAGCCGACCAGCGGCTGCTTGAGAACTTCGTCGACTTCCTGGAGCAGGCGGGAGCGGAACGGATCACGACCGAGCTGGCGCTGATGTGGGCCAGGCGGCCAGTCGACGCTCGCCCGCACCGGTGGCGTCAGCGGCTCGGGATCGTGCGCGGCTTCGCCCGATATGTGGCGACGCTCGACCCGTCCAGCGAGATCCCCTCCACCGACCTGCTGCCAGCCCGCCAGGCCAGGGTGGCGCCATACATCTACTCGCCCGCCGAGATCGCCGCGCTGATGCGAGCGGCGGGGGCGTTGACACCACCGATGCGCGCGGCGGCATTCAAAACCGTGATCGGACTGATGGCCTCAACCGGGCTGCGGCTCGGCGAAGCGCTCTGGCTCGACCGCGCCGACGTCGATCTCACCGACGGTGCGGTGCACGTGCGCGCCCGGCAGCACAAACAGCGAGGTGCCACTGCACCCCACCGTCACCAGAGCACTGCGCGAATACGCGCGCCGACGTGACCGCCACTGGCCCAAGCCCCCGTCGCCGGCGTTCTTCATCAACACGCGCGGAGGACGGCTGAGCACGTCCGAGTTCAACCACCACTTCGCGAAGCTCATCGCCCAGTCGGCCTGGAGGGAGCGGGCGAGCGTGCCCGCCCGCGCCCACATGACTTGCGGCATACGATGGCGGTGCGCACGCTGCTTGACTTGCATCACGCCGGCGAGGACGTCGACCGGCGGATGCCGGAGCTCTCAATGCTGCTCGGGCACGTCGACCCCGCCTCGACGTACTGGTACCTGGAGGCCGTCCCGGAGCTGATGGCACTAATCAGCCGCCGGCTCCACCTGGTACCGGAGGTGCTCCCATGAGTCTCCTCGCACCGACGATGCAGGCGTTCTTCACCGAACGGCTCATCACCCAGCGCGACTCAAGCCCGCACACCGTCGCGTCCTACCGCGACACGTTCCGGCTGCTACTCGACTTCGCCTCACAGCGGACCGGCAACCAGCCCTGCCGGCTGAACATCGACGACCTCGACGCGCCGCTGATCGACGCGTTCCTCAACCACCTCGAACACGACCAAGGCAACAGCCCCCGGACACCCAACAACCGGCTGGCGGCGACCCACGCGTTCTGCCGCTACGCCGCCCTCAGACACCCAGAGCACCTGGCGACGCTCGGGCGGGTGCTCGCGATCCCGACCAAGCGCTACGAGCAAAACACAGTCAGCTACCTCGACCTCGACGAGATCAAAGCGTTGCTCAGCGCGCCGGACCGCGGCAGCTGGTTCGGCCGTCGCGACCACGCGCTCATGCTGCTCGCAATCCTTACCGGCGTGCGCGTCACCGAGCTCGTCACGCTGACAGTCGGCAACGTGAGCCTGGCCACCGGCGCCCACATCAAGGTGACGGGCAAGGGACGGAAACGGCGCACGATCATCCTGACCCCGAGGCCGTCGCGGTGCTCCGCGGATGGCGCAAAGAACGCCGGGGCCAGCCCGAGGACCCAGTGTTCCCCACCCGCCGCGGAACGCCACTCAGCCGCGACGCGGTCGAACGGCTCGTCACCAAGCACGCAAACGCCGCCGCCACCCACTGCCCGTCGCTTGCCAGCAAACGAGTCACCCCGCACACGCTGCGACACACCAACGCGATACTGCTCAGAGCCGGCAACATCGACATCGCGACAATCGCCCTCTGGCTCGGGCACGAGAGCACCAAGACCACCCACATCTACGCGCACGCCGACCCGAAACTCAAAGAACAAGCCGTCGCGAGGATCACCCCGCTCGGCGTCAAGCCCGGCCGATACCGCCCCTCCGACGCGCTGATCGCGTTCCTACAAGACCTCTGATCTGATTATGCCGAACAACACACCCCCACAATTGCCCCTAAGCAGCCAAAAACGCGACACGCTCGGCATAACCGGCCACGCGGCATGACTCCGGAAGCCAGTATTGGGCTGTGCCCGGTGCCTGCGTCCTTGGCGGAGCAGTAGCGCGGGCGTTAGCAGGCCGACGACGTGGCGGCTAGCACCACGCGCGGCCGGGTATGCGTTTAGTCGCCAAAGGAGTGGCGGGACCCGCGCCGACTGGAGCACAAGAGCAGTCGGCGGGTCAAGGGCGCGGCTGGGCCCTCACAGCTGCGCCCGCGGGCTGCCTCCCGCAGTCGCCGTCTTCTCCTTCGCGAAGAACCGGCAGTCTGGCCCGAGTGGTGGTCGGTCGTCCATTCCACAACTCTGAAATTGGCTCCGCAAGACGCTCGAGTTCCCACGGAAGCATCAGCCGCGTGCGCTTGCTGAGATGCGACTCGGCCTAGCCTCGGGCTGCGAGCGCTGACCATGTCGCTCGGGATGGTCGGGGTCGGTCGCCTCCGCGGTCTCGGGCAGCGCCTCGGCATCCCAGGGCAGGTGTCAGGCGGCACAGAACAGCTGTCGCGCGACGTTGACTGCGAGTCCAGCGTTACCCGGAACGCCGATAGCTGCAAGCGCCGCGCCGCCCCACAGCAGGGGCAACGGAACGCGAGCGCGCCGGCGCGAAGCAGTCACGATTTCGCGATCGCCGGCACCGCTGCGCGCTGCTTCTCTCGGACCCGATCGGTGACGCCTGACGAGTCGGCGAGGTGGGGCTGCCGCGGGGATCTGCCGCGCTGGCGACCAACCGGCGCCGATCCACGCCTCAAGCGGTGAGGGAGGCGGTGTGGCTCCTTCGCATGCTCCGGGGAAGGCGGTACGTCACGTTGACCAGGTCCTGGTCCGCCTCGGTGGCGACGCCGACGCCGCCACTGCGGCCGCGGACGAGGCGATCGAGGCCGAGCAGAAGGTCGAGCGTGTCTATATCTGGGCATGGCCGCCCTGCTCGATGAGCAGGGCAGGAGCGAGCGGATCGCGTGTCGAGAGCTCGATCGCCGTTGCGTCCGGATCGGGAAGATCGTGATCGACGCTTCGAAGCGTCCGTGTATGACGTCGTGAAACAGAGTTGACGCCAGGGTCAGCGCGGTGCTCGATCGCCTACTCCTGCCTTTGTCGGAGCCGGCGGGGCCGGAGGGTCGGCTGCGGTTTCCGGGCGGGCGAAGCGGCGAACGAACTCGAGGGTGGTGGCGGCGACCTCGCGCCAGCCGCTGTCGATGGTCAGCGCGTGTCCGCGGCCGGGCATCTTGACGATCTCTGTGACGCTCTCGTTGTGCTTCTGGTGTTTGTAAGCGGCGTTTGCGACCGCCCAGGGAACGGCGTGGTTCTCCTCGCCGGTGATGATGAGAAGCGGCCCCCGCTCCGGGTTTTCCGTGTTGACTTTCGCCTCGGTCCAGGGATTGAGGTTGGCGGCCGCTGCCTGGAAGAGAGTGGTGACAGAGGCGGGCACGGCGAACTCCTCGTAGAGCTGTTTGGCCTCGTCTTCGCTGACAGCGTTGGCGAACGCGTAGCGGAACTGATCGTAGGTGAGCGGTACCGCGCGGTTGCGGTTTGCCGGATTGCCGAGAACGGGGCGAGCGGACTTCAGCGCGGAGATCGGCAGCGGGAGCACGCCCCGGAACGGTGCAGGGTCGATTGCGACGGAAACCGTTGCGAGACCGCGGCCAGCGAGGATCTGTGCCAACAGCCCGCCGAATGAGTGTCCTATCAAGGCTGGCTTCTTCTCAAGCCTCCCGATGATCACGGCGAAGTGGTTGGCGACCTGTCCGATTGTCTTGTGGGCGAACAACTCCGGGTTGGCCTTCGCCTCCTCTACCGTCTCCGGGTCGTCGGGCCAACCGGGGGTGAGCGCGAAATAACCGGCCTCCTCGAAAAGGGCCGCCCATCGGTTCCAGCTGCTGGGTAGCAGCCATAGGCCGTGGATGAACACCACCGGCTGGCGGCCTGATGCGTTCGCCTGGGCGACGTGCTCGACCTCGTGCTCGGCGATCGTCGTTGCCTCGAGTGATGCACGAGTCGATCCCTCCACGGGCGCGCCCTTGCGGAGGATGGAAATCGGATCGAACACGACCCCAGTGCGCGCGTGCGCCCGCGGCTCGGTTACCTGCACCGGTGGCCGTGGCGGCCGCGAGACAACGTGGCTGACCGGAGCGCCCGTCAGCTTCTTGATCCGGTGCGGAAGCCCTGCGTGAAGCCACATGGAGATGTCCGCCGGGAGCGTCGAGACGATGATCTCGTCGTGGCGCGCGGGATCCCACGCCTCGACGACCGCGACCAACGGATCCGTGTGACCGACGCTCCCTTCGACCTCGAGTCCCTGATCACGCAGATAGTCGAGCGCCTCGGCAAGCCTTTCGCCCGCGGCCGCTCGCCCGCCTGTGGCCGGAACGATCAGCGTAAACGTCGTCGACTCGCCCGCTGTCCGGTCCTTCAACGCGTCAGCGAGTTCCCTAGATGACGCCGTGACGTTCGCCACCAGGAGTACCGAGCGCTTCCAAGCCATATCGCGTTACCTCCTTCTTATGTTCATATACGCCGGTTGGCCCCTGACGACATCCGTATGACTCTGCAAGCCCGGTGGGGGAAATCACCTATCCGCGTCAGGGCAGAGGGCGCATCTCCGGGACGCACATCGCCGTATGCCGTCGCGCCACCGCAGCCCCGCGAGGGGCTGCCAGCTGGGCCCTACTCGGGTGCCATCAGTGAGTTTCCCACGCACGGGGACGCTCGGGTTTGTGTCCCCATCGCTCCCTGCGCCACTCAGCCTCGATGTATCGCTTGGCCTGGTCGGCGTCCTCTTCGAACGCTTTCATGGCCCGCTCCATTTCCCGTTCGTCGGCTTCCATCGCGCTCAGTCCCCTACGAATCGCGAAGCGCGCGCGGACTTCGTCATCGTGCGGACGGACGGTGTCCTCGCGCTTGAGCATTGGCTAAATCATCGGGCAAGCGCCGAAGGGTGGAATCAGGGAATTTCCGCGCAACCCGGTTGTATGACCGTACGGACGCTGATCCCCTGAAACGCCTGGCCGGTGGCCATAGCGGAAAGCCAACGCTGGGACTCGAGCCTCGGGGCTCAGCGAGTCGAGGACTGGTTCGTGTGTTACTCGGCGAGCTACGCTAGTGCCTTGCCGGCCGGGTGCTCGGTGTCTTCGATCGCGTCGGGCCGCGGCTGCAGCTCGAAGGTGCAGCTCTCGCCGCCCTTTAGCTCGCGGGCGGTGCCGTGGATGCTGACTGTGATCGGTCGCGTGTAGCCTTCGGCTAGCACGGTGACCGTGACTCGACGGCGGTTGATCGAGACGGTGATCGGGGTGCGACGGATCTGCAGCGGGAGTCGTAGGCCGTCGAGGCGGTCGAGTGCGGTCGGTTTGAAGTGGACGACGTCGTCGACGATCTCGGTGCCGAGGTACCCGCGCTGGAGGAGGTCCAGCGTGCCGGCCATCACTCCGAGATGGATCCCCTCTTTGGTGGTGCCGGACTGCACATCATCGATGTCGGTCTGCAGGGCGAGGAGGAAGCGTTGCCACGACGATTCGGGATCGAGCTCGGCGAGCACGCGCGCGTGGGTGACGTGGCTGAGCGTCGAGCCGTGGGAGGTGCGGCGGTCGTAGTAGTCGATCGTCCTACGAGCAGTTTCTGGTGTGTATTCGTAGCCGAGATCGGTGAACAGTTCTTGCAGCTCGCGCTGGGAGAACAGGAAGAAGAGCATCACCGTGTCCGCCTGTTTGCTCGCCTTGTAGCGGTCCGGGGTGTCGCCCTCGGCGCGTAGGATTCGGTCGAGGCGCTGGATGTTCCCGTAGCGCGCGCGGTAGCCCTCCCAGTCGAGTTCTTCCAGCTCTTCATATCCTTCGAACTGACTGATGACTCCGTCGGCGTGGAAAGGTACGAACATCTTGTGGCTCATCTCCTGCCAGCGTTCGAGCTCCGCCTCGGTGAGCCTGGTTCGTGCTCGTAGCACCTCGCGCCGGCTGGCCGGGAGCAACTCGAGCGCCTCGCGTGCGATCCGACAGATCCAGGCGACCATGACGTTCGTGTAAGCGTTGTTGCGCAGGCCGCCCTCGGCAGCGTCGGGGTACTTCTCGTGGAACTCGTCTGGGCCCATGACGCCGTGGATCTCGTAGCGGTCACGCTCGGGGTTGTAGTGCGCGATCGAGGACCAGAACCGCGCGATCTCGAGCATCATCTCGGCTCCATGCTCGCGTAGAAACTCGAGGTCGTGCGTGACCTGGTAGTAGTGCCACACGTTGTAGAAGATCGCCGCGTTCACGTGGCGCTGGTTGCGGCTGAGGTCCGGGTCCCACCGTCCGGTGAGTGGGTTGATGTGCGTGACCTGCGTCTCCTCTTCGCCGTCGCTGCCGCTCTGCCACGGGTACATCGCGCCCCTGAACCCCGCTTCTTCGGCGTTGGCTCGCGCCTCGCCGATGCGGCGGTAGCGGTACATCAACAGCCCCCTGGTGATCTCCGGCAGGCGGTAGTTCAGGAACGGGTAGACGTACAGTTCGTCCCAAAACACGTGGCCGCGATAGGCCTCGCCGTTCAGCCCGCGGGCCGGGACGCCGGCGTCGTGATGCGGAGTCAGCCTAGAGCACGTCTGGAGTAGGTGCGAGATGTGGAAACGCAGCAGGAACTGCACCTGTGGGTCCCGGGGCAGCGCGATGTCGCACACCTCCCACAACTCCCGCCACGCATGCTCATGACCGTCGAACGCTTCACGGAAGGTCGGATACCGGCTCGCGCTCTTGCCCGCGTTCAGCAGCGGCTCTTGGATCCCGCGATCGCGCGAGGTATACAGCGCCACCATCTTCTCCACCCTTGCCGGCTCCTGCTGCTGCACGTCGAAGGTGAGAGTCTGCTGGATGTAGTCCTCCATCTGATCAGTGCGACGCTCAACCCTCAACTCATCCTCACCCCGATAAACGCGCGTACGCGCCGCCTCGGCGATCTCGATCCTTGACTGCCGGGTGCGGACCTTGAGCGCAATCACGTCCGCAGCGTGAATGCGAGGTCCCTGAGGATCAAGGTGCCGCCCCCACAGCTGCTGATAGCGCGCAACGCCACGGTTGAGGACCCGTCCGTCGAGGGCGGAAAGCACCTGCACGCGCCCGGACCAGTTTTCGGCCACGATCGTCCACTCGAGCGCCGCGAGGTGCATCCTCCCCATGCTGACAAACCGCCGGCTGCGCAGGCTCGTCTCGCGCCCGGCGCGATCTCTGAAGCGCAGCTCACGCGTCAGCACCGCGTGGCGCACATCGTATGAGTGCCGATAGGAGAGCAGCAGAATGTTCGCAAACCGCAAAGGTTCCTCACCCTCGAGGCAGAGCCGGAGCGACCAGCACCGGGGCAAGTTGACCAGGTCCTCGTTGGGGACAGGATGGGCACCCAGGACCGTCGACTCTCGGTTATATACGCCATGCGCGTACGTGCCCGGATAGTGCACGTCGCTGGCGTCCTCCCACTCCGCCGAACCACGAACACAGAAATAGCCATTACCAGTCGAGGTCAGGGCCTCGCGCAGCCCCTCATCTTCCAGCGCGAAGCCCTCATAGGCGAGCGTAAAGTCGCCCGCCGCGTACCGCTTTTCGCCCATCGGGTTCAGCGGCCAACCAGATCCCCGATGACCCACGGAAGGCGCAGCCCGCCTGCCCGCACCCTTCCCAGGCGCGCTGCGCGCAGGCCCGCAGAATCAGGCAAGTTGATGACTATGGTGACCACTGCGCTCCTGTCCCAAGGTGCCACGCTACAAGCCGCGGTCCCTCGGACCATCAGCCCGCTCTACCGGTTGTCGTGCGGAGAACTACGCGGCGCCCGGCTCTGCGGCGAAGCCGCTAAACGAATCTGGGGTCCCACCGGATCCCTCCGGCGACGCCAGCTGCCAGGATCCGGGAGAAGTCTGGCGTGAAAGGCGGTGCGAGCCAGTGGTTGAGCCGCGACACATCACCATCACAGTCCAATACGACTGGCAACCTAGATACGGGCGGTCGCTGGAATGGATCGCGCCAGAGTTGAAGGACTCGGCTCTCTGACCATGACCGAGGACCAGCTTGACGACCCAACACCCTCACGCACGTGGGCGGGGGTGGTCGACGGGCCCACGTATGAGCAGTTCGCGGAGGCCTGGCGACTCCCCAAAGACACTGACGAGACGGACTCCCAAACAGCCACCCACTCCTACGCTCGACGGCATGAACTGGGAAGCCGGCAACGAATCTCCCATCGTCTGCGTCTCCCTCCAAGTGATGCAACCGGCTTAGCCGCAATGAGATAAGCGCGCCAGGCTCAAGGCACCGGATCGGTCCTCGTCGGCGGTGAGCGACGACGGGACGGATCTCCTAGCGTGTCAGGAGTGCGCCCGCTTGCACGCGCTAATGGTCGGCTGTGAGCACGCGACGACCCGACCGGCCCGAAGTCCAGCCCGCTCGAGTGCTGCTCTCCAAGGGGCTCCAGAAGCCCGGCTTGGCCTCGACACATCCGTGCTCCCCTGGACGAAAACGAGGCGTCTCACTCTGGCCGGAAGAGGCCGCCGCCAAGGCTGCTCCGTTTCGTCGAGGCCGCCACCAACCGCACCGGGCGACCCCGGCGACCGGCGCGTTTGAGCGATGGCCTCAGTCCCAAGCGAGAGCGAGGACCTTTACAACCGCATTCGTGAACGATCGGAGGTGTCACCGTGATCCGGCACTAGCGTTTGTCCACTGCTTCTTTGGGCAGGAGGAGTGGCACAACTGTGATCGCGCTCGACCGTCGACTGTGGAAATCGGCCTTCCGATCGCGTCCCCGCCCGCAAGGCATGCGCTCGCTTGCAGACCCGCCACCGTGCAGGCGCTACCGCGGTCGGCAAGCGCTCAATCGACGGCCCGCGGCTGGTCCGCCGTCTCGGCATGCCGGCCGACGACATCGTCGCCGTGGCCAGCGAGACCGCCTCCGACCTGATCGTCCTGGTCTGGCGACAGACCCTTGGCGAGGGCCACGCTCACGTGGTGTCCGAGAAGCTCGCACACACCAGCATCCCGGTGCTCCTCCTACCGGTGGCCTCGAGGCGCCGCCGACGGTCGGGACCGACTCAGTAGATGACCGCAGGCGGATTCAGCGACCGACCCCGATGCAACCGCTCGCTGTTAACGGTTAGATTCAGCGCCGGAGGTGATCACTTGGCGACCGAACAGACAGCCAGCAGCGGCGCGCACGTAGGCGACAAGATCGAAGCGCGGGGGATACACGGTGAGTCAGCCCGACGAGGCGAGATCGTCGAGCTGCTGGGCCACGAGGGACACGAGCACTACCGGGTGCGCTGGGACGAGCAGCACGAGTCGATCGTCTATCCGGCTGACGGCGTGGTCATCACCGCGGGGCCCCGCCCGCCTGCTTCCCGCGCCCGGCGCTGATCAGCCCGCGCGGAGCGGGAGGCGGGGCCCGTCAGGCGGCAGTCAGAGGGGCGCGTCGAGGATGTACAGCTCGACGGCGATGTCGGGATCGAGATGGTTGCCGCTGATGAACGCAACGACTTTGCGACCGGTGAGCCGTTCTATCGCCTCGCAGGTATCCGCTTCCTGGGTTTGGTGCAGGAGTTGGCGCATGTTCTTCACGGCGGGAGCGTGCTCGGTCTTCGCGAGGGATTTCTCGGCGTTGGTGAGGACTCCGTGCATGATGGTCACTACCACGTTGGCGTGGTAGAACGTCGAAGCGCTGGTTGGTCCGCGGCCGTGGTACTCGGTTTGAATCCCGACCAGCGCGCTCGTGATCGCAGCGTTCAGCTCCCCGCCAGTGAGCTGCCTCGGTTCGGCCATCGGCTAGCGCGAGTCTCGCAGGGCGGAGAGCGGATCCTGGATGGGACGGGTGGCGGCGCGGTCGGCCATACGGATTCGCGGGCTCCTTGAGACGAGCCGACGCCGGGCTGTGGTCCCGCGCGCACCCATCAGTCGTAAGACCACGTGGGCGCCACCCCGAGGAGCACGCCCGCGCGCGGGCAACCTAGCACAGACGCGACCGACGCTTTGTCAGACGGCATCGTCGAGGATGAAAATCACCGCTGCCACGTCGGGGTCGGTGTGATTGGCGCCGAGGAAGGCGAGCACCCTTCGGCCGGTCAGGCGCTCCACGACAGCTCGAAGGTCGCCCTCCATCTGTTGGCGGAACAGGCCGTGCGCGATGGTCACCTCGCGGTGTCCTCCCGTCTGCGCGAGGATCTTTTCGGCCTTGGTGAGTAGGTCGTGCATCATCGTGACCACGACGTTGCCGCGGTGGAACGTAAACGCGGTCTTGGGTCCGCGGCCGAGGTACCCGGTTTGGATGCCGACGAGCTCGTCGGTTAGAGCGGCGTTCAGCTCACCGCCTCTCAAGCGATCTCCGCTTGCCATGTTGCGCGTCTCCTCTTCCGGCTTCTCAGTTCGATGCGCCCGCGCGGAGGATTGAGAGCGAGCCGGAACAGATCCAGCGAACAGGAACCCCCAGTCTAGACGCTGTCGCCGGAACGGCAAATTGCATTGATTCGCGCGTCGACGAGCGGTAGAGTCTTCCTCGGCGTTTGCCGTGCTCTCCGGGGTGACGGTGGCGCCGCTTCTGGATGATGGGCGCGGCCGGGTGCCAACACTTGGATCGGCCTGTCGGACTAAGCCTCTTACGGAGGGGCCAATGGTCGAACAAGCCCGAGTCCGCTGTCCGGTTTGCCGGTCTGCCGTGCCAGTGACGGTCCTGTGGGCGGTGGGCGACACGTGCCCGCGCTGCTCGCAGCCTCTCCACGCCGCTCGCCGGCGACCCAGCCCCGCCGGCGTGCTCGGCAAGACGCTCGCTGTACTGCAGACCGACTCGCGTGCGATCTCGCCCGGCCAGAGGCCTCCAGCCGAGGTCGATGAGGCCGCTGAGCTAAAGCCGTGACGGTGTCGCTACCGGTTGCCCAGATCTCCGAGCACGTCGTGTCGCGATGGGTCGACGCGTTCAACGGGCGCGATCTCGACGCGATGCTTGCGTGCCTGGGCGCCGAGGTTCGCTTCCATCCGCTGAGGCTGAGCGGGCTCGCTCCCTCCCACCACGGGCACGAGGGCGTCATGGAATGCTTCGCGCAACTGCGACGCCTGTGCGACGAGCATCGCATCGTCGTCTCCGATGTGCGAGCCGTTGGCGAGGAGCAGGTGACCGCCGTCGGTTCGCTCAGCCTCGCCGGAGAGCCGGACATCGGTCCGTTCTGCGGGCTGCACCGTCTCGCCGGCGGCCTGATCGTCGCCGCGCACCACTACCTCACCGACCCCGACATGATCGAACACCTCGGGCTCGTCCCGTGAGCGCCGGTGAAGCGCGCTCGCCGGATGCTCTGAGCGCGGCCGACAGCTCGGCCCCACCCCGGAGAGCTTGCGGGCAACTACGGTCGGTGGGAGCGGCCGACTACCGATGGCGGGTTTCGTCGGGGACATTACGGTCCGCATGGATCTGGCGCGCTCGCGGTGGTGGCGCCGAGGTCGGGCTCCGATAGGAGTGCGTGGCTGGCACCAGAGGCCAGGGTCGGCTCGTCGGACCTCAGCCTTCGAGGCGAAGCACGTGTTCGAACGAGCCGAAGGTCACGACCCGGTGTTCCGTTCGTGACCCGCGTTCACAATCCGGCGGTGGGCATTGACGGTTCGCTGTTCCTGAACTGCCCGCGTTGCGGGCTGAGCATGAGGCCGCGGGCGCGTTGGCTGGTGATTGAGCACTGCCCGCGGTGCATGGCGCGTGCCCAGATCCCCGTCACGTTGTTCGCCTCCCCGCTGCCACCGGCGGAACTGTATCCCGAGGGCTCGGTGCCCGACACAGGGCGGCGGGGGGCCACCATCAACCAGCGAGGCTCGCACTGAAGGGTCTGCTCGCCCCCGAGCTGGGCCGTGCGAGGAGCACATCGGGCGCCTCGCTGCGATCGCGTCACTGCGACGACGCCAGCGCGCGGCGGCTTCGGATCGCGGTGCTGGCACTGCCCTGGATCACGCTGCCACCCCCCGGGTACGGCGACATCGAGGCGGTCGTCGAGCTGCTCTGCGAAGCGCTCGCCGCGCGCCGGGATGACGTGACCCCTTTCGCCCCTCCCGGTGCGCGCGCCCCGGCGCGCGTTCATCCGCTGCTCGAGCAATCCCACCCCGGCGCGGTCGCCTCGTCGCTGCACGAGTCGGACCATGTTGCCTGCGCGTGAGAACAGATCGAGCCGGCGGCCGACCGCGGCTGCGCATTCGACCTGGTGCACGACCATTCGGGGTTCACAGCGCTGGCGATGGCCGATCGGGTGAACGTGCCGGTGGTGCACACCATCGACGGCGCTTTTGACGGCGACACGTCGCGCGTCTATCAGCGCCACGGAGGGAAGGCGCGGCTTCGCGATCAGCCGCTCGCAGGCCGCCAGCGCGCGTGCCGACGTGCGGATCGGCGCCGTCGTGCCCAATCCCATCGCGGTGTGCATGCGGTCGAGCAGGTGGGCTCGATTGACCCGCTGCGCTGCCGCTCAAGTGTGGCCGAGCGCTACGACATCTCCGTCACGGCCTCAGGGCTACGAGCGGGTCTACCGGAACGCGAGCGAGCCCGAGCCCGCTCCCACGACTCCCGCGGCGGCCGCTCTGGCGAACGCCGATCGGCTGAGTCAACAGCGGAGCGGGAGATGATGAGCATCCGAGCCGCCCGCGGAAAAGGGGCCGACCGACAAAGTCCGCGCGGCGGTGCGCAGGATCATGGGCCCGCGCGGGTGCTGGCGCTGCTCGGCGGCGATCGGCCCGGGCCGGTGACGATTGGCTGCGGGACCGCGGGGTCGAGGCGCCCGCCCAGGCCATCTACGCGCTGCAGCTCGCCGGCCACGAGATCGATCGCGTGGCCTTCCGGCGACCGAACGGACGCAACACGATGGGCTATCGGCTACGCGCTCCGCTAGCGGCCATGGACGGAGGCTCCGTCGTTCACAGGAGCTGTCGGACGATGCGCTCTGACGCTGCACGAGACCCACGTGCGGGCTCAGCTATAATAGGCGAACTAGAAACCACGTGTCAAGAGACGTGTTTTTTTCGGCGTCTATCGCGCATGTCCACAACCCCCACCCGTCCCAGCTGGCTCTTCCTCAGCAACCATGGCTACGTGCTGCTCTGCATCGCACGCGACCCGTCCATCCGGATCAGCGAGCTCGCTGACCGCGTCGGCATCGGCGAGCGCGCCGCCCAGAAGATCATCGCCGACCTCGTCGCCGACGGATACGTCACCCGCACCAGAGACGGCCGCCGCAACCGCTACACGATCAACCGCGGAGCCCAGCTCCGGCATTCCCTCCTCGCCGACCTCCCGATCGGGCCACTCGTCGACGCGCTCGTCGACGGCAACAAGCCCAGCTCGGCCAGCTAACCGAGGCGGCGTCTGATCGAAGACAGAAGCGGCCCTCGAGCAGGGCGGAGTGCTAGAGGTCGCAGCAGTCACGGTCCTCGAGCCGGGCCCTGAACCAATCGCACACTTCTCCATTCACGCGGCCGGACACCACCAATCGACCCTGCGCCTGCGAAACCCGCCACGACCTAGCGTGGATCCCGGACAGCGAGACCGACCCGCTGATCGTTCTCCGAGCTGTTCGGAGCTGGCCGGAGCCGCCCGCGTTACGTGACCCCCGACTTAGCAAGCGCTGGGACAGTCCGCGACGCGCGCGCAGTCAAGCACGATGACTTCTGAATCTTCATCAACGCGAGTATCTCGATCGGCCCAGACGACGTCGCTGGTTTGGACCAGCAGCGCGAGCCCATCCGGTTTCCTGGCTTGCTGACGCTCCCGCGGGAAGCGGACGAGCCCGACTCGGTTCCGCGCATGTACGGATTACCGCGCTGACCGCATTGGAGGTCTCGCCCCGGTGGAGGCAGGCTTCCCTCGTGTTCGCCGGAAGGGAGTCTTGACCCAACGAGCCCGCTGTTCGGTGAGCGTTCCGCACTGCGACGCCGTGCGGTCGCGCGACCGATCCGCCGGGCCGTTGGCCGGCGCCGGAGGTGGCCGCGCACGGCGCGGCCGACCGGCGGTCTCCTGCCCTGGTGCTAGCTGCTCGCTCGCGATCCGCGGCGGATCGCAAACAACGGGGCCCTACAAATGGGACAGTAGCCCTCCCAGCCCGGTCGACCGTTGGGCAGGGTTATCTCGTGCGCGTCGGCGATAGTGACCTTCTCGCCACAGACGCATCGACCCTGCGGTTCGGGATTCTGCGCCGCTGGGTTTAGGTCGGCCACCTCGAGCAGCATATTCGCAGTGGAGTGCGTTGGCTCGACGCGGGCATGCAGCGCAGAAGCGGGATCTCGCCGCAGTGAGCGTTCCTGACCGGACAGGATGTCGTTGTACGAGGCGGTGTGATCGGCGGCGGTGATCGTTCGTAGCGGTGGTGAGGAATTCGATGAGCGCACGGTGGTCATCGGCTGGCTCTGGCGCTGTCGCCGGATTCGAGCTGGGCCGGCACGATCGCCCTGCCGCCATTCCGGTGCCCGGTGGGATCCTGATCGGCTATGCGCGGTGTTCGACCGAACGGCAGGACCTAACGGCGCAGCGGCGGATTCTGAGCGAGTTCGGCGTGGCTGATGATCGCGTGTATCTCGATCATGGGCTGACCGGCCGCAACCGATCCCGTCCGGGGCTGACCCAGGCGCTGGCCGCGCTGCGGGAGGGCGACACGTTGGTTGTTCCCAAGCTCGACCGCCTCGCACGGTCGGTCCCGGACGCCAGAGCGATCGGAGACTCGCTCGCCGCTCGCGGCGTGCGCCTGTCCCTAGGCGGGACGGTCTATGACCCCAACGACCCGATGGGCAAGTGCTTTTTCAACATCCTGGCGACGTTCGCCGAGTTCGAGGTCGACCTGCTCCGGATGCGCACTCGCGAGGGGATGGCCATCGCCCGCGCGAAAGGCAAGCTCAAAGGCATGCCACCGAAGCTCAGCCCAACCCAGCGGGCGCTGCTGCTCAAGCTCCACAAAGCCGGGGAGCACACGATCGCCGAGCTCGCGGAGCTGCTCTCGGTGAGCCGCGCGACCATTTATCGAGAACTCGCTCGAAAGCACCCGACCGCTCGGGCACCGTCTCATCAAGGATGATCAACGCACGCACGCCAGACCGTCCGTTTCGGGGACCGACTGCGACTGCATCCGCGCCTCGGACCTCTTCGGAGACGGGAACCCGACAGACGTGCGCTCGGCGATCGGCATACGAGACGGCTGACGAGGGACTAGGCAGAGCAGCCACATCGACGGGCCTGAATGCGGAACCGGGCGTGCTTCTTCTCGATCGAGCGAAGGCATGCGGGTGCCGTGCGTGGCTCGGGAGTTCTCACGGTTGCCTTTAGCGAGCGATGCCCGATGGCAGTCGGACCTGCTCTGCAACGCTCATGGGATTCGCGACATAGATGAGTTGATGGATGCTGAGGCGCGATTCCGCGCGCTGTTTGATGCGACCTATCCAGCGGTGGTGCGGTTTGTGCGCCACCGCGGGCTGGTTGGCCATGACGGCGAGGATCTGATCGCCGCGACGTATGAGGTTGCCTGGCGGCGCCTCGACGTGGTGCCCACGGGCGACGCGGCGGTGCCGTGGCTGCTGACGGTGGCGCTCAATCAACTGCGCAACCATCGCCGTCGGCAGGCTCGTGATCGGGCGCTGGTCGAGCGTCTGCCTGCGCCCGGGGAGAGTGCCCCGCCGCCCGAGCCCAGTATCCCGGGGTGGCGCGATATTCGTCGGGCGTTGGATGCGCTGGCCGAGAGCGACCGCGAGCTCGTGCTGCTCGTCGCGTGGGACGGGCTGAGCCCCGCGCAGGCGGCGAGTGTTCTTGGGCTGACGCCGACGGCGGCGCGGACGCGGCTTCACCGCGCCCGGATGCGGTTGGCGGACCTGCTCGGGATCCAACGAGGCGGCCCAAGCCGACAGTCGTCGCGTGGCCAGGTTGGCCCGACCGAGGCGGTCAGGAGGTCTGAAACGTGATCGATCATGTTCTTGAGGACGAGCTGCTCGACGCCGTCCGGAGTGCTCGGCCTGCCGTTCCGGAGGAAGAGCTCTCGCCAGCGGGGGCGCAAGCACAGGCGGTGCTCGACCGAGTGCACGCCTCACGCCGACGGCCCGCCAGATCGGTATTCAGGCGGGGCATGGGGGTGGCCCCGGTGCTGCTGGCGGTCGGCGCCACGCTTGTGGTCGTCGCGGTGGCGATCGTCACGCTCCGCCCGCACACCCCGGCCGGAGCCGGACGGTCGACCGGCATCCGCGGGGAGATCCTGGATCGCAACGGCGAGGTGCTGGCAAAGAGCAGCACGCACCAGGTGACCTACCTACAGATCATCCAGTCGGACCTCCCGCGAACTCGCTCCGCGCGGGCCGCCGAGCTCGAACAGCTTTCCCGGGCGCTCAAGGTGCAGCTCCAGCCGCTGCTCGCAAGGTCAGCAACAGCGATGACATCTCTTTCGGGGCTCGACATCACCCCAGGAGCAGGCAACTACGTGGCTCGCCACGAGCGCCGGTTCCCCGGCGTCGAGATCGCGCGCAACCGCGTGCGCGCCTATCCGCAGAACGCGCTCGCGGCACAAGTGTTGGGTACGGTCGGCCCATTCACTGCGCGGGACAGCGGCGATCACGGGGTGGCCCCCACGGCGGCCGTCGGGCAGTCCGGGCTCGAGGGCTACTACAACTCCGTCCTGCGTAGCGGCGACACGCTCAAGACCACCCTCGACGTGGCGCTGCAGCGCGTCGGCCAGCGCGCCCTGCAGCATGCGATCGACGCGAACTACCCGGCGAACGGTGGGGCGTTCGTCGCGCTCGATCCCGAGAACGGGCAGGTCTACGCGATGGGCTCGCTCCCGACCTATAACGCCAACGTGTTCAGCAGACCGATCCCCACGACGGTGATGCGTCGGCTGTTCAGCCCGTCCAGCGGGGATCCGCTGGTCAACCGCGCGACCCAGAGCGCAAGCCCGATCGGATCGACGTTCGCCCCGATCACCGCGCTCGCGGCACTCGAGAGCGGCGCGTGGAGCGTCGGCGACACGTTCGACGACACCGGCCAGTTCTGCTTCCAGGAACAGTGCCGGCACAACTCGGGACACGCGGTCGACGGCGTGCTCGAACTCGCGAACGCGCTCCAGATCTCATCGAACGATTTCTTCTACAACCTTGGCGCGCTCACCGGATCCGCCCGGCCAGCGGGCGCGCTCGACGCGTGGGCGCGCGTGTTCGGGATCGGCCAGCAGACCGGAGTGGACCTGCCCGGGGAGAGCGCGGGCACGCTCCCCACGCCAAAGTGGCTAGCGCAGCGCTACCAGCTCGAAGCCGAGTGCGACGCAGCCACGGGGCCGTACGCGGGCCGGCCCAAACACCCCCCCGGCGGCTGCGGGATCGCCGACGGTACCAACCGCCCGTGGTCGGTCGGCGACAACGAGAGCCTCGCCGCGGGCCAGGGAGACGTGCAGGTCACACCGCTACAACTCGCCGTCATCTACGCGGCGATCGCCAACGGAGGCAAGATCGTCACCCCTCACCTCGGACTTGCGATCGAGCGGCCCAACGGGGCCGTGCTGAGGCAGATCGACCCAGCACCGACACACCACCCACAGCTCGATCCGCTCTACCTCAAAGCAGTCAGAACCGGCCTTCGCGCGGCGGCGTCGCAGCCGGGCGGCACCTCGGACGACGTGTTCGGGAACTTCCCCGAGCAGGTCTACGGCGCTACCGGCAGCGCCCAGATCACCGGCCACCAGGACGACGCGTGGTACGCCGGATACGTGCCCGCCAGCGCCGCCGCAAAACCCGTCGTCGTCGTCGTCACCGTGCAGCAGGGCGGCTTCGGCGCCCACGCCGCCGCACCCGCCGCTCGGCAGATCCTCTCCCAGTGGTTCTTCGGGCACCCGGGTCCTTGGATCACCGGCACCTCTCGGACCCTCTGAGTATCCGCCTGATATCGACACAGCCAGGGAGGTCGGCGCACAAGCGTCCGTTTCCAGAAAGCGGCAGCCTCTTCGCCAGTCCGTTCACCGATCGAATGTGAGACGGGTCGGGGGCCGTCGCCAAACCGCCGCTCACAGCCAGTAGGAGGAGGCCGGTGATGCGTCGCAGACTGCTGCGAGCGATCTATACGGCGAGATGGCCGTTCGGAAAACGTTGGTAAGCAGAAGCCTCGCGATCCGTCCGCTAACGAGACCCGGCGCACTCTGACTCGTCGGCAGGGTCCGGCTCAGCCCGGCCGTCGTAGGGATGGCTCTATCTCCCGAGCGGGAAATGGCTCCACGCCGCTGCCGAGTCGCGTCTCCCGCCTGCCGCTTCCACAGAGCCCGAGGGGAATCGGCTCATAGTGTCAGTCTGCGAAGACGACCGGCCGAGTTCCTGACGATCAAGGCTGTGGGTTTGACGTGCACGGTGACCGCATAGACGTTGTCGACGACGGCGACGTGCTTGGTCTGGCCGTTAGAGAGAACGATCGAGATGGTTGGGTTGCCGTCCGGGGCGACGCCTTCGAGCATCTCCCAGCCGGGACCAGCGGTGCCGCCGACCAGTCCCACGTCGTCTACGGCTTTCACCGTGTTGCATCCGGTGAGCCCACTTGGAGTCGGACCGCTCAGGCAGACCCCAGAGGTCCCGGGCACAAGCCAGAACCCGTGACCGTCGGCAGTGACAAACCTCGCTTGCGTGATGTTCAACCCGTAGCCGCCCTGCTCAGCCAGCGCGGCCGCCGTGCCGGATGGCAAGCGCGGAGAGCCAGCAGGGCGCGGAGCGCGCAGAACGGCCAAGCTATTGATCAGCGCCGACGACACGCGACGCCTGCTGCTAGCGCTGATGGCCTGCTCGATCTCGCGAGTGTGCCGCGCGCGCTCCGCCGCAGCGTTGAAGGTTCGGATCACGTGGCCGTTGGCGTCGTACCAAGTGACGTTGGCGAGCGGTCCTTGGTGGCGGGCGACCGGTGCGAGTGCGACGTTGTTGCTGACGGTGGGGTACGCAGTGATGAGCTGGCGGACCGCGGAGGCGGTGCCCGCCTCGGCGAACACCCATTTCACGCGCGCGACGCCGTCGGGCACGATGCTGGCGTCCAGGCCGTTCGCCTGACTGACACCAACCGGCCGGGTAAGCGAGCCAGCCCAACCATTTCCAACCACCCCAACGCGGCCCGTGGCCGAGACGATGGTGGCGGTCACCACCGCGGCTACAGAGCCATACCTGGCCCCCAACGTGCCGCTGCTGCCGCCCAACAACATTCGGACGACGAGATATACCCGGACGGTCTCGGCTCCTGGCGCTGAGACCGTCGCAGCCAGCCGCGTCAGGTTGTGAACCACCTCTGGCCCGCTCGTGACCGAGGCGGGGGCGTGGCGGTCGGCAATCGTCTGTGGACGGCGGAGGATGGCCAGCTCGGAGACGAGCGAACCGAGCGAACGCGCCCGCGCGGGGACATCGCCTCCAGATTCACTCGCGGGGGTATGGTGGCCCACCACAAGCACCGCCACCACCGCGACGAGCACGGTGACGGCGGCGCCGAACGCGACCGCCAACCCCCCGAAAGGCAGCCGGCGAATGGCGCCACCGCCACGGACACGGTTTTCCCCCAGGCTCCGATTCCCAGCCGGGCCAAACCGGCGCGCGGTCCGCTGAGGATCGCTCACTGCCGAATTCGGCCACGCGGTAGGCCGTACCCGGAGCGAGCCTGCCTGCTCGTGCAGCACACGACGCAGGCGATCCTCAAGGTCCTCTTGGTACGCGGTCATTGCTTTACCTCTCCTCGGAGACGGTCGAGGGCACGGGAGGCGAGCGACTTAACAGTCCCCGGGCGGCAACCGAGCGCCCGGGCGATCTCGACCTCTGACCACCCGCCCCAGTACCGGGCCACAATCACCACCCGCTGGCGATAAGGCAGTCGGCTGATCGCTTCAAGCAACTCAGCATCGCCCGGCTCGAGCGCCGAAGCGCCGCGGGCGAGAAGCGTCGCACGCCGCGATACCACGATCTGGCCGTGTTGATCACCGCACGCCGCAGGTACGCGCCAGGCGACTCGGCACGGTCAAACGCCCGGTACACGGCCGCCATCGCATCCTGAACCACGTCCTCGGCAACCGGCTGCGAGCCGGTCAACAACCACGCCAGCCGAACGGCCTGGTCGTACTCACGCACGTAGAAGTCACCGAACCCGTGGTCCCCGGCAACAGCCGGGACCTGCGCAGCGCGCCTGCTCACCTCGTTCACGTACCTCTGACCCCCGAGCACCCCCAAAGGTTCCATCGAACCCGAAGTATCCCCAGATAGCCAAGACCAGGCAGTCGCGAGAAGCCAAGTTCGCTGAGGCCTCCCCTGCGGACTCCTGCCGGCGCGTCCGCTAATCGGGGCCGGCTGCGACGCGACGGCGATCGTGCTGGTCCGTCGACTCGCCTGCCCGGCCGGTGGTCGGTCGTCGATCGCCGATTGACACCCGATCGAGTGCGGGGCAGGTTAGCGCCGTGGACGCGTTCGCCGATCGACGTTTAGCCAAGAACGGATATGCCCCGGTCACAGTTTCGGGCCGAGGCGGAAGTATCGGTCGAGGTGCGCGCTGATCTAGCCGACGCGAGCGACTTCGAGTTGCTGCAACTAAGCGGATCTAGCGCTGAGGCGTTCGCGGTCTTCTATCGCCGCTACGAGCGGCTGGTGGCTGGCTGGCTGGTGCGCCGGACGGGAGACGTCGAAATGGCGGCGGATCTGACCGCTGAGGTGTTCGCCGCTGCGTATCTTGCTGCGCCGCGGTTCCGCGAGGGTCCGGAGCCCGCAGGTGCGTGGCTTTTGGGGATCGCCCGTAACAAGCTGCGGCGGAGTCTGCGGGACCGTCGCGCCGAGTCCTTCGCGCTGAGGAGACTCGGGGTGCAGCGGGTCGAGTTGACCGATGAGAGCCTCGCGGCGCTCGAGGAGCTGCGCGGGTGCGGCGCGCTCGAGCTGCTTGAGGGGTTGCCGGCGGAGCAGCGCGAGGCGGTTCGCGCTCGGGTTATAGATGGGCTGGACTATGAGGAGCTCGCGTCGACCGCGCGCGTGTCGCCGGCGGCGGCGCGCCAGCGGGTCAGCCGCGGCCTGGCTGCGGTGCGGCGGCGATTTGAGCAGGAGGGAGAAGGTCGATGACGTTGCTGCCTGAGGTGGAGACAGCGCTGGTGGATGCCGTCCGTCGTGACCAACAGGCTCGGGCGGGCCGGGGGGTCATCAGTTCCGTTCGCGCGTGGCTGCGCGCGCGGCCGCGTGGGCTGCTGCCTCTCGCCGCCGCGATCGTCGTGTCCGGGTCGACGGCCGCAGCGATCACCCTGTCGGGGCAGCGGTCGGCTCCGTTGTCCTCGATCGTTCCTCCCGGGCAGCAGCCGCATACGGCGCTGGTCGCGGGAACACGCTACGACATCGAGATCGCGCCGTCGGTCCAGGCAGGACAGGTCTCGTGGTGCGCCTCGATCAGTACCTACGAGCGCTCTGGGCGGCCTGATGATCTCGGGACTGGGACTTGTGACGCCGGCGCGCCGACATCCGGATCGCCGATCTTCGGCGCGAGCGATCTGGGCGGGTATGGCGGCGGTCTGGCGTACGTGTTCACCAGCCGGCAGGTCGCGGCGGTCAGGATCGCCGGCGGACCTACGGTCATGACACGTAGCGACCGGCGGCTGCCGTATGGCTACCGCGCCGCCGTGTTCGAGTACAAAGCCCCATCCCCTTCTAACCGCGACCTCAGCATTCCCGGAGGCGCGTCGCAGTTGGTCACGCCGCTTGACTCCTCGGGGCGACCGATCGGGGACGGCGCGTCGGGACCGCCGGTTGAGCCGACCCGATCGTGGCTTTATCCAGCGCCGCCGACAGGGGGCAGCTGCTCGCTTGCCGCCAGGCCACACAGCGGCCTGTACACCGGGTCCGGAGCCGTCGTGACCGACCTGATCGCCGTGCCCGAAATCACTGGGCAGGCGTTCCTCCCGTGCATCGACACCGACCTGTACATGGCGACGATGCCGGCCGGCGGACAGCGCGGATCGTTCGAGGGCGCGATGCAGGCAAGCCTGCTGCTAAACGCCAAGCAGCCCGGCGCGCCACCTGCGGCACTGCCCGACATGCGAGCGGTGCCCGGACGACCCGGCGTGTTCGACCGCCCAGACGCGGAGCTGCCGACCGCAGGCCCCGATCGCCCGGGAATGACCGCCGAGCGCCGCGGCGACGCGTGGCTGGTGGTGATCGGCGGCAGCGGCACCAGCGAACGGATCAGCGCGATCGGCGATCTGACTGTCGGTCCCATCGACCTCGCCGCCGAGGGCCCGGTGTCGCCGCCAGCAGGCAGCCTATGCACGATCGGCTACACGCACGCGCCCGGGTTGCAGGAGACCACCGAGGACGCGATCACGAGCCCGCGCGACACACGCCAGGCGTTCTACAACGCGGGGCAGAGGATCGCGAACGCCGCGTACGCGCGACTGACCCAGGACCAGGCGCGGTTCCCACACGATCGCGCGCGGATCGCCGCCGACCAGGCCGCCCTCGCGCTCGCCGACCAAGCTGTCAGCCGGCGCATCCAGCTCGACGCGCTTTTTCCTCCGACCTGCGCGAGGGCAACTTTCTACTACCAGCAGCGCTGGCCGATCAGCGCCACCATCGCGCTCGGGACCAAGGACTGCCCAGGACCGCGCGTGTTTGTCCCCTGCAACAAGCTTCGACCCCCCTGGCGCAACACGATCGTCCACACGGTCAAGCCGATCAGAAACAACCCGAGCGAGTTCATCGTGCCCGCGAATCTGTTCCACCCGCTGGAAACGGTCAAGCAGATCGAAAAGTGGTGGCTGGTGATCGCTGGCGGTGCCAACCACGCCCAGCAACAGCTGCTCCTCAACCATCTCACAACCAACGTCGACGCAACCCTCCGAAAGCAACTACGAGGCGCCGTAACAACGCCGCTCGCTTACTGCGCACAGCGCGATCCGACGAACTGCTGACCCGCACCGACGAATTCCGGGCGCCGAACCAGTCCTGGTCGTCGCGAGACCGTCCGGTCGCCGGCGCAAGCCTCCTGTTCGCTCAGGGTTCCTGACCGTACGCGATGGCGTGGTGTGATCGGGGGCGGTCATTGTGCGTAGCGCTCGTGAGGGATTTTGATGAGCTCGGAGTGGCTATTGGGCGAAGCTGGCGAGGTCGTCGAGCCGGACCGCGGGCCGCGCGATGGTGCTCGCGTTGGTCCGATGTTCGCGCGAGGGATGCTGATCGGATACGCGCGCTGCTCGACCGAGCGGCAAGACCTCAGCGCTCAGCGGCGGATTCTGAGCGATCTCGGCGTGGCCGATGACCGCGTGTATCTCGATCATGGGCTGACCGGCCGCAACCGATCCCGTCCAGGGCTGACCCAGGCCCTGGCCGCGCTGCGGGAGGGCGACACGTTGGTTGTTCCCAAGCTCGACCGCCTCGCACGGTCCGTGCCGGACGCCAGGGCAATCGGAGACTCGCTCGCCACTCAAGGCGTGCGCCTGTCGCTGGGCGGGACGGTCTATGACCCCAACGACCCGATGGGCAAGTGCTTCTTCAACATCCTGGCGACGTTCGCCGAGTTCGAGGTCGACCTGCTCCGGATGCGCACTCGCGAGGGAATGGCCATCGCTCGTGCGAAAGGCAAGCCCAAAGGCAAGCCACCGAAGCTCAGCCCAACCCAGCGGGCGCTGCTGCTCAAGCTCCACAGAGCCGGGGAGCATACGATCGCCGAGCTCGCGGAGCTGTTCTCGGTGAGCCGCGCGACCATCGATCGAGAACTCGCTCGAAAGCGCCCGACCGCCGGAGGGCCGGCTCACTAAGGATGATCAACGCACGCGCGCCATACCGTCCGTTCTGGGAGTAACCGCGACCTCATCCTCGCTCCAGGCCTCTTTCGAGACGGGAACCCCGATAGACGTTCGCTCGTGGATCCACATTGCGACGCGTGCTTCGGCCGATCTGGACCGTTGCACCCAGCGCCTCCGAACGTGCGCCTCGTCGCGGCTCAATGCTACGGCAAGACCAGCCTGCTGCTCGCGCGCGCTGACCATTTGCAGCCCATCGGCTGAAGGATCGCGCACGTTGCCTCTCCTGCAGACCGAGCTCGGTTCGGTCGTGCGCGCCGTCATCTCGACCTGATGCGCTGGTCACGTCGAATTGATCGCCACCGATTGCCTTCCCGCCGAGCGCACCTCGTCGACCACGGCGTTGGTGGGCTCGCGCACGCTGGGTAGGGAGGCCACCGCCACGTCGAGACCGTCATGCGTAACGCGCAAGCAATCCCTCGGCAGATATCGCCGCCGGCTCCCATGACCAGTGCGGTTCGCCGTTCGGTGCTGCCGTTGTTGTGGCTCATGTGAACTCTCCTTCTTCGCGGTGGCCGGTGCCTGCGCCGGCGATGACTCGCGGGGCCCGTGAGTGGTCTTGCCTCGCGGTCGGTGGCAGGTAAGCCGCAGCGGCAAGCGCTGGTTACGCCAGGGTGTGCGCGTGCACTTGAAGCGAGCGCAGCCGGGCGGCTACGACCGCACGGCGCGGGTCGGCTGCGGGCACGGAGCGAATGAAGCTGGCCATCGCCGCTTCGTCCTGGCGGCCGTGCTCGGTCTTCAGCCAACGCCACAGCAATTCGGGTCCGCTTCTAACTGCACGCGCGAGCACGGCCTCGAGCTCGTCGCGCGCCCGCTCGATTCCGGGTGCTTGAGAGGACGGGAGCAGCGGTCCGCAATAGGTCTCGAGCGCCGCTCTGACGTTTCCGATGGACAGCTGGCGTTCAACCTCGAGGAAGTCTCCGCTCACCTCGCCGGTCAGGCGGTAAGGCCTCGCGGACAGGGCCGCCCCCATCAGCCGTCTCAGCCTCGACATCTCGGCGCGGGTGGAGATCGGGTTCCCACGCTCGCCGTACAGGTGCAGCGTAAGCTCCTGGCAGGTGAGGCCCTCGGGATGCATCGCCAGCAGAGCCAGGATCTCGGCGTGACGGACGCTCAGCACGACCGGCGCGGCTGCAGCGACCTGAGCGCTGTACGGGCCATGGCCGAGCACCCGCAGCTGCAACAGTGCTGCGGCGTACGCCGATCTCGAGCGCTGGGCGGGCTCCCTGATCACCCAGCCGCCGCCGTCGAGCGGCTCGGCCTCGGCTTCGACGCCACTGTGAAGGATGGCGCAGCCTTCGAGTGGCGGAGCCAGCCGTCCTTCGAGCCAGCCGGCGGGCTCGGCCAGGAGGATGCGCCCGTCCGGCGTCAGCAGCGCCCGCCGACCCCGAGTACGCCCCGGCGTCTGGTTGAGGAACGCCTGGCGCAGCCGGTCATCTTGCGCGGCCTGTCTCAGCGCTAGCGCCTCCTCAGCTATGCCGGCGGCCGCGACGACCAGAGCGAGACTGTCCGGATGGGCGGTCCGGAGCGCGCCGCTCAGATCGACGATCCCGATCGTTTGGCCGGTCGACGGGTTGTGAATCGGGGCGGCCGAGCACCACCACGGGTGCTGCTCGCGCAGGAAGTGCTCGGCCGAGAAGATCTGGACGGCGTGGTCGATGGCGAGCGCGGTGCCGATGGCGTTGGTCCCGGCGCTGTCCTCGGTCCAGTACATGCCCTCGCGGAACATGATCTTGTCGGCGCGGTGGTGCACACTGTTGTGGCCCTCCATCCAGAGCACCCGGCCGAGGTTGTCGACGACCACCATCACGTGCTCGGAATCATCAGCGAAGCGCACGAGGCAGCGGCGCAAAACGTCGATGACGTGGCTGAGCGGGGAGCTGGCGCGAACGTAGTCGAGCTCTGCGTGGTCGATCGCGCGGCGCGGCTCCAGCCGGTCGGGATCGATGCCGGCCGACGCCAGCCGTCGCCAGGAGCGCTCCACCACAGGCCGCACATCGCAGTTGGTGGCACCGCCCATCGCGCTCTCCCACGAACGCCGCAGGACGCGCGCCCGAGCCCGGAGGTCGGTCCCAGCTTCAACCGCAACGAATAGATTGCGCATCTCTCCTCGAAAAGCCTCGGCAAGCGTTCGCCCACCGATTCAGGTGATGGTGTGAGTCAGTGAACGAGACCCAGAACCGTCGAAATGGATCACCGGAAGAACCGTCGAGATGGATCACCGGAATATCCCGACCTTCGATCCCGCCCTAATGAGCGTACGCTGGGAAGGGGGTCACGTCATCCGTGGTGCCGTGCAACTTGATTGAGTAGTCCGCCCCTACGAAGTGCCCCTCTCGGCCCATGCGGGATCGTGAGTTCCCCAGAGGTCCCGATCCGCTGGGGGATGATCGTGTCACTCGAGGGACCAGGTGCTCGTCGGTGTCAACATTGCTGCGCGGGCCACGACACCGAGTGGGCCAGCTTACAGTCGGCGCCAGGCAGCATCCAGGTTGCAACCTCCCGGCGACTACGGTGTCGCTGTGGCTTGCGTGGGGATCATCGCCAACCCAGCCTCCGGCCGGGACATCCGTCGCCTGGTGACGGGCGCGTCGGTGTTCGGCAACGCCGACAAAGCCGGCATGGTGATGCGTCTGCTGGTCGGTCTCGGCGCCTGCGGAGTCCGGCGTGCCCTGCTGATGCCGGCAGCTGACGGGCTAGGTGCCGCTCTGGAGTCGCAGCTGTGGTCGCATTCCCGCGATGGCGCGTCGCAGACCCTCCCCGATCTCGAGGTGCTCCCGATTCGTCTCACGGGCACCGCGCGTGACACCACTATGGCGGTGGCGCAGATGTGCGAGGCCGGAGTCGATGCGCTCGTCGTCCTGGGCGGAGACGGGACACATCGCGTGGTCGCGAAGGCGTGCGGGATGGTGCCGATCTGTGCGCTTTCGACCGGCACCAACAACGCGTTTCCGGAGATGCGCGAGGCGACGATCGCCGGAATGGCGACGGCGTTGGCGATCACCGGACGCGGCGGCCCACGGGCGTACCGGCGGACGGTGGGGCTGACGGTCCACCGCGGGGGCGGCGCCGCCGATGACCTCGCACTGGTGGATGTCGCGGTGACCAGCGACCGGTTCGTCGCCGCGCGGGCGCTGTGGCATCCCGAGAACGTGAGCGAGCTGGTCGCTGCCACCTGCAATCCTGCGGCCATCGGGCTGTCGGCGGTGGCCGGACTGCTCGCCCCAGGGGGTCAGATCGGCGGGCACGGGTTGCACGTTCGCTTCGCCTCCCACCCCGCGCAAGCTCGGACAGTGCTGCAGGTCCCGCTGGCGCCCGGGCTCGTGGCGCCGGTCGCGATCAGCGAGTTCCGCGAGCTCGAGCTGGGCGACACCGTCGCCCTCCGCGGCGGGGGCGGCGTGCTGGCGCTCGACGGTGAGCGCGAGATCGAGCTCGGCCGCGACGAGTCGGCGACCGTCCGCCTGACGACCGGACCGACGCGCATCGACATTGACGAGGTCATGAGGCACGCCGCGGCTGAGCGCGCAACCTGGTTGCAACCTGAAGGGAGCTAGGTTTAGCTGCGTCCAGCGACGCGACAGGAGTAAGAGCTGATGTCGACCGTGGCACCCCCCGCCGACCGGCAGCTCAGCCGGGCCGAGCTGCTCGAGGCGTACCGCGTGATGCGGACGATCCGCGAGTTCGAAGAGCGAGTCCACCTGGAGTTCGCCACCGGCGAGATCCCCGGGTTCGTGCATCTTTACGCGGGAGAGGAGGCGATCGCCGCCGGCGTCTGTCTGCTGCTGCGCGATGACGACTATGTTGCGAGCACTCACCGCGGACACGGCCACGCGATCGCTAAGGGCTGTGATGTCAAGGGGATGATGGCCGAGATCTACGGAAAGAAGACGGGCCTGTGCCACGGCAAGGGTGGCAGCATGCACATCGCCGATTTGTCTCGGGGCATGCTCGGCGCCAACGGCATCGTTGGCGGCGGCCCCCCGCTGGCGTGTGGCGTCGGACTGACCGCTCGCGTGAGGCAGAGCGATCAGGTCGCGGTGTCGTTTACCGGCGACGGCGGCTCGAATCAGGGGACGTTCCTGGAGAGCCTGAACCTGGCGGCGGCGTGGCATCTACCGGTCGTGTTCGTGATCGAGAACAACGGCTACGCGGAATCCACGTCGCCGAACTTCCACCAGGCGGGCGTAGACCTGATCAAGCGTGCAGAGGGCTGCGGTCTGCCGGGCATCAGCCTCGACGGCTTCGACTTCTTCGCCGTCCGCGAGGCGGCGAGCGAGGCGATCGCCCGCGCGCGGGCCGGCGGTGGAGCGACGCTGATCGAGTGCAAGGCGTCGCGCTACTACGGTCATTTCGAGGGAGACCAGCAGACCTACCGCGCCCCGGGCGAAGTCGAAGAGCTGCGCCGCACCCGTGACTGTCTGCTGGCCTTCGCCGGTCGCGCCACCAGCGCCGGCGCAATCGATCCGGGGGAGCTGGAGGCGATCGACGAGCAGACGCGCGCGCTGATCGACGAGGCGGTCGCCGAAGCCAAGGCGGCCCCCGAACCAGACCCCTCCGATGTCGGCACCGACGTGTACGTGAGCTACTGAGCGAGGAGAACGAGATGGCTCGAACCATCACCTACCAGCAGGCGATCAACGAAGCGCTCGCCCAGGAGATGGAGCGTGACCCGACGGTCGTGCTGTTCGGCGAGGATGTGTCCGGCGGCATGGGCTCACCCGGGGAGGAGGACGCGTGGGGCGGAGTGCTCGGCGTGACCAAGGGGCTGTACCCCAGGTTCCCAGATCGGGTCCTGGACACACCGATCAGCGAATCGGCCTACATCGGCGCGGCGGCCGGTGCCGCCGCCGCCGGGCTGCGGCCAGTGGCGGAGCTGATGTTCGTGGACTTCCTGGGCGTCTGCTTCGACCAGATCTTCAACCAAGCCGCGAAGTTCCGCTACATGTTCGGCGGCAACGCCAGGACGCCGATCGTGATCCGGACGATGTGGGGAGCGGGAATCCGGGCCGCCTCGCAACACTCGCAGGCGCTGCACCCGATCTTCACGCACATCCCGGGACTCAAGGTCGTCGCGCCGTCGACCCCTTACGACGCCAAGGGCCTGCTGATCCAGGCGATCCGCGACGACGACCCGGTGATCTTCCTCGAGCATAAGGTCCTTTACGGAACCGAGGGCGAGGTGCCCGAGGAGCTCTACACCATTCCGTTCGGCGAGGCCAACTTCGTCCGCGAGGGCGACGACGTGACGATCGTCGCGCTCGGTCGGATGGCGCTGCTCGCGCAGGAGGCGGCCGCCGAGCTCGACGGCGAAGGCATTTCATGCGAGATCATCGATCCGCGCACGACCTCGCCACTCGACCTCGACTCGATCCTCGAGAGCGTCGCGAGCACCGGTCACCTGGTCGTCGTCGACGAGGCGAATCCGCGCTGCGGCTTCGCGGCCGACATCGTCGCGCAGGTGGCGCAGGCGGCGTTCGGGGACCTCAAGGCCGCGCCGCGGATGGTGACCCCGCCCCACTCGCCGGTGCCGTTCAGCCCCGTACTCGAGGACGCCTACGTGCCGAGCCCCGATCAGATCGCAGCCGCCGTACGTGAGGTTGCAGGCGCGGCGCACGCGACGCCGGCATGAGCGGCGAGATCCAAAAGCTCGGGATGCCCAAATGGGGGCTGTCGATGACCGAGGGGCGCCTGCTCGAGTGGCTCGTCGACGAAGGGACCGACGTCGCCGTTGGTGACGAGGTGGCCGAGGTCGAGACCGACAAGCTCAACGGCGCCGTGGAGAGCCCGGTCGCGGGCGTCTTGCGCCGGCGCGTTGCCGCGCCGGGTGACCTGATCCCGGTCGGCGGCCTCCTTGGCGTGGTCGCCGAAGCCGGCGTGGCGGACGCGGACATCGATGCTTTCGTGGCGGAGTTCCAGGCCTCGTTCGTGCCCGGGGAGTCAGAAGAGGACGCCGGTCCCGCAGCTGAGACCGTGCGGGTCCCTGCAGGAACGCTGCGCTACCTACGGCAGGGGGAGGCCGGCGAGCCTGTCGTGCTCCTGCACGGGTTTGGTGGCGATCTCAACAACTGGCTGTTCGTTGCTCCCGCCTTGGCGGCCGACCACGTCGTCTACGCGCTCGAGTTGCCCGGCCACGGCGGCTCCTCGAAGGACGTAGGCGCGGGCGATCTTGAGTTCCTGGTCGATGCGGTACAGCAGTTCCTTGACGCCCTGAGGCTCGAGCGCGTGCACCTCGTCGGCCACTCCCTCGGCGGCCTCGTGGCCGCCAGCCTTGCGTTGCGCAGCCCCGATCGCGCGCGGTCGCTGTCGCTCGTCGCGAGCGCCGGCCTCGGCGAGGAGATTAACGGCGAGTACCTCGATCGGTTCATCTCGGCCGGCAGCCGGCGCGAGCTGAAGCCCGCGCTCGAGCTGCTGTTCGCCGACAGCAGCCAGGTCACCCGCCAGCTAGTCGACGACGTGCTCAAGTACAAGCGCATCGACGGCGTCGACGCCGCCCTGCGCTCGATCGCCGATCAGGTCTTCGGCGGCGGGCACCAGCACGAGCTCATCGGCGATCGCCTCGCCGAGCTCCAGGTCCCGCTTCTGGTCGTTTGGGGTGCGGAGGACCGGATCCTCCCAGCTGAGCACGCTCGGCGGGTGCCCGAGAGCGCGGACGTGCACGTGCTGGAGGGCAGCGGCCACTCGCCCCATATGGAGGCGCCCGGGGACGTCAATCGACTGATGCAGCTCACACTCGAACCTAAGGAGATTTCCTTATGAAAGCTGCCCGTTACTACGGTCCGGGCGACATCCGCATCGACGACGTTCCGGAGCCGCGGACGCGTCCGGGGACGGTCATGGTCAAGGTCGAGTGGTGCGGCATCTGCGGCACCGACCTGCACGAGTACCTCGAGGGGCCGATCTTCGTTCCGGCTGCAGACGCTCCGCACCCGCTCACCGGTGAGACGCTTCCGATCACGCTCGGTCACGAGTTCGCCGGGGTAGTCCACGAGCTGGGTGACGGTGTCGATGACCTCCACGTCGGTGACCGCGTCGTCGTCGAGCCGTACATCATCTGCGGACATTGCGACGCCTGTGCGCAGGGCAAGTACAACGTCTGTGAGTCTCTCGGTTTCGTCGGCCTGTCGGGTTTCGGGGGAGGGTTCTCGCAGTTAGTGGTCGCGGAGCGTCGTTGGATCCACCCGCTCGGCGATCTCGGCACCGACCTCGGTGCTCTGGTGGAGCCCTTGGCGGTCGCCTACCACGCGGTCAGGTTGTCCGGCGCCCAGCCCAACCACTCAGCCCTGGTCTTCGGAGCGGGCCCGATCGGACTCGTAACAACGGCGGCTCTGCGTGCTTCCGGGGTGGAGCAGATCATCGTGGTTGAGCCGGCCGCCGTGCGCAAGCAAAAGGCACCGATCGCCGGAGCCGATCACGTGATCGACCCCACGACCTCCGACGTCGTGAGTGAGGTGCGCGAGCTCACCAAGGGACGCGGGGCCGACGTCTCGTTCGAGTGCGCCGGCATCGACGCCGTCCTGAAGTCGGCCATACTGTCGACCCGAGCCGGCGGGACGTGCGTGAACGTCGCGATCTGGGGCCACGAGGCATCGGTGGCGATGAACGACCTCGTGTTCCACGAGGTCAACGTGCTGGGAAGCCTCGCCTATGCGAACGACCATCCCGCCACGATCGAGATGATCGCGAGCGGAAAGGTCGACCCGTTCCAGTTCATCACCGGACGGATCGCCCTTGACGACATCGTCAAGGACGGCTTCGACGAGCTGATCAACAACAAGGAGGAAAACGTCAAGATCCTCGTCCAGCCTTCCGCATCATGATCCTTGGGTGCTCGCGTACATCGCGGGTGCCCAGCTTCTGGGACTGCTCGGAGCTTGGCGGCCTTGGCGGTGATGTCCGTGCCGGCCGGTCTGCGGTGCCGTCAACGCCCCGGACCGAGGTCGTTCTGCGGTCTCGTTGATCGTTCGAGAATCAGACGAGCTCCGGGAGGGACGCGGACCGCCCGCGCCGAGTCCTCCGCCCGGCAGCGTCCGGGCGTCGTTCCATGGCGCACGCCGGGTTGCACGCCATGAGATTGACGGAAATCACCCGTCCCTCGCCTGTCTATAGGTCGCCGACCGTGACAATCTGGGAATCGATGACCGAGCAGCCCTTCTACCTGGTGGCCGATGTGAGCTCCGACGATCCAGCCGCGATCGAGCAAGTTCTGCGCAATCCCGTGCAAGGCCAGATCACACGGCTCGCCGACGTGGTCACAGGAACGCGGTGATCGCGCGGCGGGTGGGGATGAGCACGAGGGTTGTCAGTCAGTGGCGGCGAAGATTCGCGGCCGATCGCCTGGCTGGTCTGGCGGATCAAGCGCGGTCGGGTCGACCGCGTCGTTTTCCTCCCGGAGCAGATCGCCGAGGTCAAGGCGGTCGCGTGCGAGCCGCCGGCCAAGGGCGCGCCGCTGTCGCGGCGGTCGGTCGCTGACGTTCACCGGCTGGTGATCGAGCGCGGGATCAGCGACGCGTCGGCGTCGACGATCGTGCGGTGGTTGCGCGAGGACGCGATCCGCTCGTGGCAGTACCGCTCGTGGATCTTCCCGACCGATCCGGAGTTCGCTGTCAAGGCGGGCCGGGTGCTCGATCTCTACCAGGGCCGCTGGGAGGGCGAGCTGTTGCACCCGGGCGATATGGTCGTCTCGGCCGATGAGAAGCCCTCGATCCAAGCGCGCGACCGGATCGCCCCGACGCTGCCGCCGCGAGCGGGGGTACCGCGCGGGCAGCGTGTCGAGCACACCTACGAGCGCAAAGGCGCACTGACCTATCTCGCGGCGTGGGACGTGCGCCGTGGCGGGGTGAGCGGCCGCTGCGAGCCCAAGGGCGGGATCTTCCCGTTCGGTCGACTCGTTGAGCAGGTCATGACCGCCGAGCCATACGCCTCCGCGCAGCGCGTGTTCTGGATCGTTGACAACGGCAGCTCACACCGCGGCAAGCGCTCTGTCCGCCGGTTGCAGGGCGAGTGGCCGAACCTCGTGCTGGTCCACACCCCCGTGCACGCCTCCTGGCTCAACCAAATCGAGATCTACTTCTCGATCGTGCAGCGCAAGGTCCTGACCCCGAACGACTTCGACGACCTCGACCAGGTCCAGCAACGCCTGGCCGACTTCGAGCGGCTCTACAACCAGATCGCCGAACCGTTTGTCTGGAACTTCACCCGAGACAAGATGAACGCGTGGCTCGCCCGCATCAGCTCCCACGAAGCCGACTCGACGCAACTCGCCGCATGACCTGGACGGAACTTCCGACAATCAGCACTAAGGTCCGAGTGGACCTCCGCTGGCGTGACGCACCGCTTCTTTGATTACGTACCTAAGGGGACCCGTCCCGGCGCAAGCTGATCGCGCTGGTGAGCCCTCCTGGCCATGACGGGGCTACGAACGGGGGTGGCTCCGAACCTCGCGGCACCCCGTGTCGGCTGGCAAGCGGGCGTCCGATCGAGGTTCCAAGTGAGATACCTGCGGTAGCGGACTTCAGGACCAGTGGGCACGCCCCCGGGGTCGGACTGGTATCGGGGTGGCGACATCCCGTGGCGAACCGGTTGGGCAGCGCATTGCCCAGCTTCGCTCCTGATTCGATCGAGCAAACGATGGCGACTTGGCCTGCGAACTCGGATGGCGACTTCTGCTTCGACGGCGGGCAGAGGAGCACCGTGGGGTGGGGCCTCGAGCTCGACCGGGTCTCCACTGACCCGGGCTCCTGTCACGCGGCGAGCATGCGCGCGGGGCGCAAGCGCACCCGCTGCGGCAGCACCGGCATCAGCAGACGCTTGGCGTACTCGGCCCCGACCCGGAGCGTGACGGCCCGGACAGGGTCCCAACCGAGCTGGTACTGGCGGCGGATCTGCCCCGGCAGGAGGCCAACGATGATGAAGTTCGCCAGCTCGAGCAACGGACGGTGGGTGAGCGCAACGGGCGGCCGCAGCACGATCTCGACACCGAGCTCGCGCGCCTGCTCAGAGACGTGCAGCACATCGCTGCTCAGCATGTCGTGCATGTAGACCTCGAGCTCCCGGCTGTCGGCCGGCATGTCCGCGCCGGACAGGCCGAACAGCGAGCCGACGACGCGGTAGTCGGCCCAGTAGGCGTCGCGGTCGGCGCGACGCAGCGCGCCCACGTAGCGCCCGTAGACAAGCGCGCCGGAGTCGGCGAGCGTGGCGAGGATCCAGAGCAGCAGTGCCGGATCGTCGGCCGCCCACGTCGTGCCGGCGGGGAACTTCCCGACCGCCTCGGGCAGAGTCCCACACATCTCGGCGTGCACGCGGCGCACGGCGGCGGTGGCCCGGTCCGCGGCCGCCCGCTCACCGAAGAAGACGGTGTCGAGCACGCGCGCCGTGCGCTGCAGGCGCTCGTAGGGCCGATCGAGACCGCCGGTCGACATGAAGAAGCCGGCGAACGCGACAGGATGCGCGGCCTGCATCAGCAGCGCCCGGGCTCCCGAGAGCGCGACCACATGCTGGCGGTGGATGCGACGGATTATCGACTCGTCGGTGAAGTAGCCGGACATGCAGTAATTGTCCCGAACCGCCCGTTCCGGGCGCGCGCGTCCACGGCTTTTGTTGAGCCGGCGACATGCCTTGATTCGAAGTGGCGAGCAGCTGAGCTCGCGAGAGTCGTTTCCTGGAGCTCTCCGTAGGGCTCATGCCGGCGCCCGTTCCGGAGTTCTGATCCGACTGGCGGACGTCCGCTGGGCCTTCGGTCTATGAGACGCCGCCGCCGGGCGGCACGGCGTCCGCCCAAGGATCGACCATCGAACGCGTCCAGGCAGGCCAAGCGGCCGGTGCGAGCGGCCGAGTCCGTCTCAGTCGCCGAACGCCGTGTGAGCAAGGCGTCTGGTGCGTAGAGTGACAGGTTCTCGTTGCCGCCCGGGCGTAGTCAGTCGATGCGGCGGCCCCCCGACGCGGCAGCGGAGGGTTCGCGGCTAGCCACCCGACCAAACGAGATCGTCGGCAAGAGCCCCCTGAAGCACTTCCGCGGCGTCCTCCCAGGGTGCGGGTCGGCCGCGTCCCTTCCAGCGGCGGTGGACGAATTGGATCCCTGCGACGGTCGTCCACCAGCGAGATTCGTCACGAGACGGCCGCCAGCGGTCGCGCAGGGCACCCAGATAGCCGTCCAGCGCCGCGCTGGCACGCTCGCGATGGTCACGTGCGACGTATCCGCTTGGCCCGACACCAAGTAGAGCGATGAACACGAGCCGCGCGAGATCAAGGCCGCGGGGAGCGATGTGAGCCTCTTCCCAGTCGATGATGGTCCCCTCATCACCATCGTCGAGGAAGTTCCCAGGGCCAGGGTCGCCATGGGTGATGACAGGCAGCGGCGATCCTGGAACCTCTGGGGACACGAGATGCTCCCAATCAGGAACCGAGGCAGCTACTGGTGCGAGCCGATCCCCGAGATCGCTGACGCGCTGAGCGTGACGTCGCCCGAACATGATCGGGTCCAGAGTCATAAGGCTGTCCGCAGGGTGCCCAAAGTCGCTGAGCCGTGCGTACGCCCGGCCCATGCGCCGCCATCCGTCAGTGGTTGCAGGCGGTGAACCGGGACGCCGCTCGGTGACCAAGCACGCGGCGCGCTCATCACCGATCGTCGCGGTGCCGGCGAAGAGCAGCCGCGGCACGGGCCCGCGCTCCGCGGTCAGCCAGGCCAGGGCAGTTCGCTCGCGCTCCAGAGCGCCCGGGACCCGTTCGAGCTTGACGACGACCGGCTCGGCGGTGTCCGGGATGACGCCAAAGAGCACCTCGTGCCGTGTGCCCTGAGCCGGCCGACCCTCAAGCCGAATCCTCCGCCCGTCCTCGATCACGAGCAACTCCCGCATATCCGAGATCATTCAGGTCCGTAGCAACAGCGCGGCCGGATGACCGACAGCCGCGCCTCTCAATCGGCGATCGCTGTGCGAACGCTCGGTGTCATCTCGACGGTACCCGGTCCCGTCGGTAGCGCCGTCACTTTCGTCGGAGGGTCAACGAGACGGCGCTCTGGCGCTAGGCGGGCGCCCTCGACCGAGTTCTCGTAGACGGTCGCGCGACTAACGGAGAACAGCTCGGCTAGCTCGGCGATCGTGTGCTCCCCGCCTCTGTGGAGCTTGAGCAGCAGCGCGCGCTGAGTTGTGCTGAGCTTCGGCGGCTTGCCCTTGAGCTTGCCCTTCGCGCGCGCGATCGCCATGCCCTCGCGTGTGCGCATTCGCAGCAGATCGACCTCGAACTCGGCGAACGTGGCCAGGATGTTGAAGAAGCACTTGCCCATTGGGTCGGCAGGGTCATAGACCGTGCCGCCCAAGGACAGACGCACGCCGCGGGCCGCTAAGGAGTCGCCGATGGCTCGAGCGCCTGGAACCGATCGGGCGAGGCGGTCGAGCTTGGGCACCACCAGCGTGTCGCCCTCCCGGAGCGCAGCCAGCGCCTGCGTCAGCCCGGGCCGAGAGCGGTTGCGGCCTGTCAGCCCGTGATCGAGATACACGCGGTCATCGGCGACACCAAGGTCGCTCAACGTCCGCCGCTGAGCCGTGAGGTCTTGACGCTCGGTCGAACACCGCGCATAGCCGATCAAGATCCCACGCGGCGCCGGAATGGCGCCAACCCGATCGCGCCGGCTCAGCGCAAATCCGGCGGTAGGTGCGGCCGATCCCCACTGTTCGCTCATCGAGTCCGTCACCAGCACTACGAACGAGGCCGCCTTCTGGCACGCGAGGCGTCGGGTGCAATCGCGTCGAGAGACTCATGTCCAGCGAGGAACTGCGCTTCTCATGATCGTTTCGCTCGCCGCTCGACCCGAAGTTATACTTAGCTGGTATGACTTCAAGAGTTGGCGCGAAGGGCCAAGTGGTAATCCCAAAAGCAATCCGCGACCGAGTGGATCTGCACCCCGGCGACGAAGTCGACGTCGAGCTTCGCGACGACGAGATCGTTCTCGTGGCACGCCGCCACCCAGCTCGTTTGGGCGGCCGGTTCGCTAGAAGCGGCATGGCGGCTCGTCTTCTCGAGGACCGCGCGCGCGAGCCTCGTTGAGCGTCTGCCTGGACTCCTGGGCTGTCCTATCGTGGCTTGACGGCGAGGAGCCCGCGCTGTCCCGCGTGAACGAAATCCTTGACACGCGACCCATGATCAGCTGGATCAACCTCGTCGAGGTCTATTACCGCATAGAGCGCGGTCACGGACGCCATACCGCCGACGAAACACTGAGCTCGCTGCGAGCATCGCTCCGCGCCGAACTGCCCGGCACGGTTCGCATGATCGAAGCCGCCCGACTGAAGGCTCGCGCTCCGATCGCGCTGGCCGACTGCTTCGCAGCCGTGACCGCCGCGGCCCACGGCCTCACGCTACTTACAGGCGACCCCGAGCTGCTCAGTCTCGCGGATAGTCCCTGCACCCTGGAGGATCTCCGGGCCTCATAGGGCGCGCCCGCAAGGGAACGCTCAGCGAACAGACACGCCGATCGGCGTCGGCCTCGAATTTGGCGACGAGCGGATCGCTCGGGACCGTTGGGGGTTACACCCGCTTTGCGGTGGTCAAACTACTCGGCCCGCATCGATTCGACAGGGTGCGTGGAACGAGTGCGGCTCGAGCCTTAGCTGCGGTTGCCGGGGACTTGGTTTAGGCGCTGCTGTTGGTGGCGTAGGTAGGTGGCTGTAACGATCACGCCGGTCCCGACGACGATGATTCGTGCCACGGTGGAGTCGGCGACGAAGCTCCCGGTCGGGACAGTCAGTCCGAGCGCAATTTGACTGGCGCCGTCGAGTGTGAAGAATGCGCCGACGATCGCGGTGAGGATGGTGACCAACCGCCGGCGTCGGGGATCTGCCAGCCGAGCCTCCATCTCGGCTCGGCGGCCGGGGTTCAGCTTCGCCACGTGCTCGGCCACAAGCAGCAGCACCGGGCGACCGAGCGCGACTGACGCGAGCGCGGCGAGTCCCATCGGGCCGGTGACGGCACCCCGGCGTAGTTTGAGCGCCAGCACGTCGCCGCCCGTTAGCGAACGCGGCGAGCGCGACCACGGTCGTGACGAGGACGAAGACGCCGACCGGGTCAAGCCGGCGGCGGGCAATCCCGACGACGACCAGCCAGGTGCCGGGGATCGCGGTGGTGATCGCGAGCGCGCCGGTGGCCGAGCCGATCATGGCGCGGATGATCGTGTAGGCGACCAGAGGCAACAGGAGCCCCGCCAACAGGCGGTGGGGGGACAGTTGCGGAGGACGCCCGTTCACGCGACCGACTCCGCTGGGCGTACTAAGAAGCCCGCGACCTGCCGGTCGGCATCGATCACGACGCGGCCGATCCCGTCGGCGCGCTCGAGCGCGACCGGGATGTCAACGACCGTGTAGCCGTCACGCACCGACACACGTGGGGTACCGAGCGCGTGAACCTCGCCGGCCTCACGGCGCACCTTCTCGCGCACATCGGCCAGCAGCTCGAGCGAGACCGCCTCGAGCATCCGCTTACCGAACATCGCGCGCGCGTCCTCAAAGCGGCCGTCGAGAAACGCTTCGAGCACCGGGATGGCATGCTCGACCGCGCCATCCACCGGTGTTGCAACCGCCCCGCCTGCGGAGATGGTGCGAGGTCCGCCGCCGAAACGCTGAAACGCCGCCTGACGGCTGACATGCAGCAGTTCACCGATCTCGGCCCACGTATGGCCGGCGGTGCGCGCCTGCTCGACGAGCCCGCGCAGAGTCTCCTCGACGAGCGCGTCGAGGCTACGAGTCGCGGCGATCGCCCGCATCACCTGGTCCTCGGACTGCTCGTCGGCGCGCAGCACATCGGCCACCAACTGCACGTTGGTGGACAACATCAGGGCCATGACCTCGCGGTCGAGCTGCAAAGGCGAGCGAACTTGCTCCACGCTTGTCAAGATATCTTGACAACAGGCGCTTGTCAAGGTATCTTTACGACTCGCCCGGGGGATCAGCCAGCACACCGGGATGCCGGCGAGACCACAAGGAGACCCGCCTGAGATGCCAAAGGATCACGATCAGCCGTCAATGCCCCCGATCCGCCGCGTGCCCGCCCGGACACGAAACCTAGGATTCGGACTCGGGTGCCTGGCGTTAGCGATCCTCGCCGCGCTGACCGCAAGTTGGGTGCCGTTCGGCATCCTCGTCGTCCTCGCGGTCGTGTTCATCGGACGCGGCATCGCGACCGGGTGAGCGACCGGCGATCCGCGCTGGTCTGCAGGTGCACGCCTCTCCGACTGGCGGTCAGCCCGCGCTGCGGCACCCCGCGATCTGTGGTGGCGCTCGGCTGAGCTACCCGCCTTCCCTGGATCGAGAAAGCAGCGGCGCCACGGTGTCCCCCGCTCCCACATCGCCAGCGTCTGATGATCCTTCCCAGCTGGATAGCCGATCAGCGCGAACAACGTTCCGCCTTCGGCAGCGCCGGCGTTGCACCACTGCCGGCGCTGGTCCAGAGTGCCGCCCCGCCTCGCATTGCGGAGCGTCGGCACACGTCGCGAGCGTGACCGCTCTTGGGGACTTGCGAAGCTCCGCCGCCGACCCGCGCCGCTCATGCATTCCTCGCAGAACGAGCATCTCGTGGCTGTCGGAGACCGACCTGCAACGCGCGGAACGCAGGGCTCGCTGCAGAAGCCGATCGGTGAGCGGACGCGTCGCCGCCTCGGAGCATGTGCGGAGGCATCGCACCGGGAGTCGCATTCGTGGAAGGATCGGTGATCGGACAGGCGCGTCAGCGCTGCCGTCGGGGTCCGGTGTCTCCGGTTGCGGCGATGAGCCGGCCATCGATCGCTTCGACGCTTCCTGGGATCCGCAGGCGTTCGGCTTGTTCGGGATACGCCTGGGCTAGTTTTGCCAGCTCTGAGCGCAGGAAGGCGATGCCCTCGTCGAGTTGGCGCTCACCTGCCTCGGGGCGGCGGTCGACGCCCATCGCGCGGTTGACGCGTGATTGGGCCATCGGCCAGCTGTAGCCCGGGTCGATCGCTCGGCGGAGCTCCGCCCAGCGGCGTGCGAGGCGGTCGAGCGCCTGGCGTTTGGCCTCGATCCGGCGATGGGTGGGGATCGGCGTCGTCGGAGCTGCGGTCGAGGGGGCGGGCTGGGTGGACGCCGCGGGACCGGTCGCCACGCGCTCGCGTCGAACGAACTCGAGTACCGAGCGGAGCGCGCGCTCTGGTTGTCCCAGCTCTCGCAGCAGTCTCCGGCCGGCGTCGACCTCCTCGCTGCGATAGTGGACGCCGGCGATGATCATTCCGCCGGCCTGGATGTCGGCGTCGAGCGCCTCGAAGTCGGCGCGGCGGGCGAGACCGGGGGGCGGCTCGATGTCGAATGCCGCGCCGATCTCGTCGCTGACCTGCTGGCGGAGCTCGACCTCGACCCGCTCGGCGCAATGCTTGAGGGTCGGATCGGCGGGCATGAACACCGTCGCGAGGAGATCGTCGGGGTCCCCGGCGCGGCGCCTCACGATCCGCCCGACCGCCTGGCGGAAGAACAGGTCGGTTCGCTTGACCGTCGCGTAGGCCGCGACGAGGAGTCGTGGCACGTCGACGCCTTCGCTGACCATGTTCACGGCCACGAGCCATCTGGGGCTGTCGGCGTCCCCGCGGGCGAACTTGTCGATCCTCGCGTGCGCGCCCAACTCGTCGCTGACGACGACGACCGGCTTTTCCCCGGCGATCGTCCTGATCAGTGCGCCGACAGCGCGCGCGTGAGCGCGGTCGTCACAGAGCACCAGCCCGGCCGCGTCGGGAACGACGGTGCGGGCCTTGCGCAGCAGGGCGTCGGCGTCGCGGAGCATCTGCGGCAGCAGCGGCGTCGCGGGATCGATCGCCGTCCGCAGCCGCCTTGCGTCGTCCTGAGGCTCGAGCTCGTCGGCGAAGGCGGCGATCATCTGCTGCTCGTCGATACGCCACCGGAGCGTCGCGTCGATCAGCCGGAACGCGAGTGGTCGGCAGACTCCGTCAGCGACAGCGTCGCCGTAGCCGTAGACGTAGTCGGGCGCGCAGCGGCGGTCCTCGTCGTAGCGGACAAACGGGATCGCGCGCGCGTCCGAGCGAAACGGCGTCCCCGACAGCGCGAGCCGGCGATGCGCGCTCTCGAACGCCGCCCGCAAAGCCGTCCCCCACGTCGCGAGGTCGCCGGCGTGATGGATCTCGTCGAGCACCACGAACGTCGATCGCCTGAGGTGATGCGCGAACAGGTCCGGAGCGGAGGCGACTTGCTGATAGGTCACGACCACGCCGTCGACATCTGGGTGCCATGCTCCATCGGCGTTGCGCCAGCGCGGATCCAGATGCAGGCCAACGAGGTCGGCGGCGTCGGCCCAATGCGCTCGGAGCGCGACCGTCGGGCAGACGACAATCACCTGCTCAACCCCTGCCGCCCGGGCGGCGTGACAGGCGGCGAGCGTCTTACCCGCGCCCGGCGTCGCGACGAGCAGGAAGTCGGGGCCGGGCGCGGCTGCCTGAAACGAGATGAACTCCGCCTGCCACGGTCGCAGCGCGCCGCTCGCGGCGCCCCCACCCGGGCTCACGGCACCCGCCCGCCCTTGCGCAGGTTGCATCGCGGGCACAGGGCCCTGCCGTTCGCCGCGGCGGTTTCGCCGCCAGCACGAACGGGCTTCACGTGATCAGCGTGCCAGCCCGGCAGCAGCGGAGCTCCGCACTCCGCGCAGCGCCCCCGAGCCGCAAGGAACAGAGCGACGCGTGACGCAGATCCAAACCGGCGAGGGACCATCACCCAGAGTGTCGCAAGCAACGGCACCACGAGCGAACTCGCGCCGCGTCACACGGCAATCGCCCCGCATCTCGCGCGACGCCCTCGCCGGCTCTGAGCCTCCCAGCCCAGGCGACCGGCTGGGAAGGTTCCACGACAATCGCTCGGGAGGTGCCGGGCCTGAGTTGGCGAAGAGCCTGGAAGATCGCTGACTCGGGTCCGGTCTGCTCTGGCGCCGCGACAGGCACCGCGCAGGTTCCGGCAACGCAGTGGCGAACGACTTCCCTCGTGACTGCTTCGCCACGCCGGCGCTCGCCGGGGTCGGTGACGGCAAAGTTGGCATGGCTTTTGGGTTTGTCATCGTTGCCTAGGATCGAAGGCGTGCCTGAGCTGAGAGAGACATGCTTCAAAAATGGTGTTGCCTGGCCGGTCGGAGGTCAGGCGCAGGTCGACTGGATCACCGAGGGAACCGAAGCCGGCCGCCGGATCACCGCTGCGATCCCGCCGTTGTTTGACGACTACGCGACCCTGACAGACGCCTTAGCGGACGAGGATCGACCACGCGACCTCAGCCTTGAGCGCCGCCAGGATCTTGCGTTTGTCGATGTGCTGCGCCGCCACAGCGGCGACCGGCCATGGTGGATCGGATATCTCGACACCGGCGCCAGCGACATCGTGTTCTGGGACGCACCCAAGGTGACGCTGTATTACGGCTGGTCCTACGTGTTGGTGCTCGCCGGCCCCGACCAAGCCGCAGGCTGGCGACCAGCGCCCGGCGGTCAACCCAACTGGAAGTCCACCGAACTGCCCGAGGTGATGTTCCCCGATGATCGCTCCTGGCTGGTCTCGTTCCTCTGGGATGACGGCTGGGCCTGCATTGGGGGTCCGGACGCTCTCATCAGCGATCTCCTCAGCGATCCGGTTCTCGCACCGAACGCGCGCCGCGTCGACACGCAGCAAGACGCCACACCAATAGAGGACTGGCCAGGCTGACGGCCACAACGACTCGCGCAGTCTCACCGCACGCGCCACCGCCGCGTTGTCAGCGGCCCCCGCGACGCGGAAAGTGGTCGCGTCGCAGACGGGCTCGAGAGGTCACATACAACGACTGATAGATCGTCTCGGCAGACACCCGCATCTCCGGATCATCGGGAAACGCCAGCCGCAGCCGGCCCGCGATCTGCTCCGGAGAGTACTTGCGCTCCAGATCTCGCTGCACGACCTCGCGCAACCGCCCGTTGACGTGAAGCTTGGCCGGCTTGGGACGACACGCCCGCTCCCAGGCCTGCGCGTGTGCCGTGGTCGCCCGATACTCCCCGCGGCGATCGGCATTGCGCGCCAGCTCTCGCGACACGGTCGACGGCGAGCGCCCCAGCCGCCGAGCGATGCACCGCACCGACTCTCCCGCCGCCCTGGCCACAGCGATCTCTTCGCGCTCTGAGAACGACAAATACCGGCCCTTCATATCACGACCCCGGCGAGGACGCACCCCGCCCGCCGCGACGATCCACCGCCTGCCCTGAACTCGATAGGACCCGACCGACTCCGCGGCACCAGTGATGAACTCGCCGCGCTGCAAAGCAGCCCAAAACGGCTGCACAATTTCAGAAACCATGCGACTACTGAATAGCATCGACAACGCTCCAATCAGGGGGGAGTGTTGCGACCACCGCATGAACCTGAGGATCGCTATTCGGACAGCGGTCTCGCGATGCTCGGCGACCAGCATCCCGCGCTGAGCAGGGCCTGTGGAGTCGCCGACCAGATGCCGTACGACAACGAAGACAGGTCTGCGTCAGCCGTCGCGAGCCCGTTCGAGCGTGCCTCCTCCACGCCTGACGCAGCAGTCCGGGTGCTGCCGCCGAGGCTGCTGCTGTTGTGCTTGCTACTCAGGAGTTCGTGGCTAACGCTGAAAGGCGCCGTCAGATCAGCGCCGCCGGACTGCCGCATCACCGGGGCGGGCAGGCAGCCTTGGCCGTGTCGGTCAGCGTGTCTGTTGGCGTTCCAATGCAGGAGTAGTCGCGGGCGTGCCCGCCGCTGCTGCTCCGCCTGCGAATCCGAGCATTTCAGTGCGGCGAACTCGTGAATCGCTGCCAATCGTCGACGCAGGCGTGAGCGCGCCGGTCGCGGGCGTCCGCATCCGCGCACGAGGCCTAATGACAGCCCGTAAGCCGCCCGGCGATCGCGGCATTGCTTCGATGCGGGCGATCGTTCTAGTCGGCGACGCGTAAGACGAGCTTGCCGGTGTTGGCGCCGTCAAACAGCATGTTGATCGCGGTCGGGAGTTGCTCGAACCCGTCGACGACGGTCTCGAGCTGCTCGAGCTTCCCTTCGCGCATCCAGCCCGCCAGCTCGGCGATGGCCTCGGGCATGCGAGCCAAATGATCGATCACGATAAAGCCCTGCATCAGTACGCGCTGGATCAGTAGGTTTCTGAAGCTGCGTGGCCCTGGTGGGGGGTCGGGATCGTTGTAAGTGGAGATCAGCCCACAGAGCGCCACTCGCGCGCGTAGGTTCAGGCGTCCGAAGACGGCGTCCATGATCTCGCCGCCGACGTTTTCAAAGTCGACGTCGACGCCGTTCGGCGTGGCCGCGAGCAGCTGGTCGTGCCAGTCCGATGCTTTGTGGTCGACCGCGGCGTCGAACCCGAGCCGTTCGGTCAGCAGCGCGCACTTCGCGCCGCCACCCGCGATCCCGACCACGCGCGCGCCGTTGATCTTTGCGATCTGCCCGGTGACCGAGCCGACCGCACCGGCCGCGGCCGACACCACGACGGTCTCGCCGGGCTGTGGGCGGCCGATGTCCTTGATTCCGACCCAGGCCGTCAAGCCCGTGATCCCGAGCACGCCTAGATGGACGCTTGGCGAGACCCCGGGAACCTCGGCAACCGGACGAAACGGGGCAGCATCGGATGCAACAGCCCACTCTTGCCAGCCGGTCAGACCCGCCACGAGCTGGCCTTCCCGATAGGCGTCGTGCTTCGAAGCGGCTACCTGACCAAGCCCAACGCCGCGCATGACCTCACCGATCGCAACCGGCGGGAGATACGTCGGTGTCTCGTTGATCCACGTGCGGTTGGTCGGATCGAGTGAGATCCACTGCGTCCGGACAAGCGCCTCGCCCGTCTGGATCTCGGGGATCGCCTCCTCGACGAGCTCGAACGTCTCGGGTGTGATCCTCCCGTCCGGGCGGCTGCGCAAAATGAAACGGCGATTTGACTCGGGCATAACGCGAGCCTACCGCGGCCGGCCGGACTGATTGCGCAATCGATACGCCCGCATCCCCAGGCAGTGCAGCAGTGTCGGCTTGACTCTGGCGACGCTCATGGTTTTGAGCAGCACCGGCCCCGCCGGCGGCGAGGGGGTTGCTGCCGCTTTCCGGGGGAGCGGGCAGCACCAGGACCGACGCCGGTGTGGGGGTGTGAGGAGTGGCGGGCTCGGCTTCGGGCCGGTAGAGCGGGCTGGTCAACGGTCTGCTCTCGAAGGGAGGGAGCGATGTCTTCTGAGTTGTTGCTCGACGCCGCCGGTCGGCGGCGTTCACCGGCGATGCCTGGCCACAACGTCGGGCACGCGCCAAGGAACAAGGGCCGTGTGTATCCGGCCGATCCGCCGACGGTCGATGAGATCGTGGCGGTGATGCGTCAGACACCGGCTAACAAGCACGGTCTGCGGCTGCGGGCGCTGATCGTGGTGCTGTGGCGCGGCGGGCTGCGGATCCAGGAAGCCTTGTGGCTGATCGAGTCGGATCTCGACCCGCGACGCGGATCGATTCTGATTCGTCGAGGCAAAGGTAATCGCCGCCGGGAGGTCGGGATGGACGCATGGGCGTGGAGCGATCATCTCGGTCCGTGGCTCGCCGCACGAATTGAGCTGCCGGTCGGTGCGCTGTTTTGCGTGATCGACGGGCCGACGCGCGGGCGGCCGTGGTCAGCGACCGCCGCGCGCGGTGAGCTGCGCCGCTACGCGGCGGCGGCCCGTGTGCGGCGCAGGTTTGCGCCGCATCATTAAGCCGACCCGCTCGTTAATTAAGCCGATCTCAACCAGGAAGTGCGCGGAATACAGGTGCACGTCGCATTTGGATCGGCATAACGCGGACACCTGTGACCGTCGTTCTCGGTCCGCTCCTCGAGAACGATCTGCTGCACCCGTCGATCGACGTCGCGGTGGACGTTCTCAGCTTGAGCAGCGAGCAAATTGCGGCAACCAACGTATGGCTGCACGCCGACATGACCCAGAAGGGGCTGACGATCGACCGCGTCAACCTGCTCGCCCTGAGAAGCTAGGGCGCCTATCGCCTCCGTGACGCGCTCATGCTCGTCCTGGAGGCTTGGGAATATGCCGACCGATTCTTACGTCTGATCGCTTCTGAGCAGGAACTTCGTGCACACGTCGGCATAACGAGCGGGTCGGCTTAATGATGCTTGTGCCGACGTCGGCACAATCATCAGCTTCGTCATGCTCACGCGGTCGAGGTCGCCCGGGAGGGGGTGCCGCTGCCGGTGATCCAGCGGCAGCTCGGGCATTCATATGTCTCGATCACGAGCGTGTATCTACAAGGGATCGATGTCGAGGAGATCATCGGCACGATCCATGCGCGGCGCGCGCCGATGATGCACGTCAGCGCTGGTCTCGAGCTCTGAGAGCTGGCCGAGCCGAATAGACGGGCGGGAGCGCTGCGCGGCGCGCCCGCCTGCCCGCCCCCGCCCGGACCGAGCCGCTTCTCGATATTGCGGCAGTAAGGCCCTTGCCGCCGGCGTGGTCGGTGCTACTCAAACGCGAGCGCGCGGCCGGTCGGTGGCCGCGCTGCCGCTTCGGCGACGAACCGGCAGTGTCGCTCGGGCTTAGAGCCCCGCTCCTCGCAGGGCCACTGAGAGCAACGACGGCGTCGCGGTGGCCGGCCTCCTGCTGATCATCAACGTGTGCGCCTCGCTCTACTGGCTTGCCGGAGCCGTGTTGTGGGCCGTGCCGCCCGCAGCGCCAACGCCTGGGTGCTGATCGTCGAGGTCGTCCACGACGCCCGCTACCAGCCCCTCGACGAGCAGAACGACCACTCGTGACGATCCAGCCGTCGCTCGTGGTGTGCCGGTCGAACTTGCGCTCGCCGGCAAGAAGCTGTGTCAGCGGTTGCTGGCCGACGAATTGGGTGCTCCGAAGGCGTGGGCGTAGTCGTGCGCGAAGTCGTGCAAGGTGCGAGGGCTAGTTCCGGTGACCTGCGCCACGTCGGGTGAGACGGCGCTGGCCTCGCCCCGGTCATAGTGGGCATAGTCCTCGACGAGGCCCTCGGCTTGCCACTTGGGCATGCCGACCCCGGTGACTGCGGCGAGGAAGGCCTCGGGGGGAATGCGCTCGAACCGGACCGGGCGGCCGATGGCGTTGCCGAGCTCGGTGGCGATCTCGGCGTGGGTCACGGCGGCGGGCCCGGTGATGGTGTACGTCTTGCCGATGTGCCCGTCTTCGGCTAGAGCAGCTGCGGCGACCGCCGCGATGTCGCGGGCGTCCACGACGCTGACCGACGCGTCACCGATCGGGGCCTGCAACGCGCCCTGGGCGATGAGCGGCGCGAATGGGACGTAAGCCTGCAGGATCAGGTTGGGGCGCAGGAACGTCCAACCGACGGTCGAGTTTCTCAGGGCCGCCTCGACGGCACCGTGATAGCGCAGGTAGCGATCGGGGGACTGCTGGTCGGCCGCAAGCTGCGAGAGGTACACGACATGGACCTCCCCCGCTTCCCCGGACACTTCAGCGCTTGAGTCGAAAGCCTAGTCGTTGTCGTTGTAGTAGTTGTCGTTGATGTTGGAAACTCGAAGAGTTTTCAACATGCCGTTGAGATTTTCGCGCGCGCGTGCGCGCGAGGGCGGCGTGCTGCTCCTCGAACTCGACGGGGCTGAGCATCCCGAGTGTGGAGTGCCGCCGCCGCGGGTTGTAGAACCCCTCGATGTACTCGAACACCTCCGAGCACAGCTCCTGACGGGTCGGCCATGAGCGCCGGTAGACGAGCTCCTTCTTCAGGGTCGCGAAGAACGTCTCCGCGACCGCGTTGTCATAGCAGTCCCCGACCGATCCCATCGAGCGGGAGATCCCGGCCCGCGTGCACGCCAGCCCGAACCCGAGGCTCACGTATTGCCCGCCCTGGTCGGAGTGATGGATCAGCCCCTCAGGCGGCCGGCGGCGCCTGAGGGCCATCGTGAGCGCGTCGATGACCAGCTCCTCGCGGATGTGGTCGGCCATGCACCAGCCGACGATCCGCCGCGAGAACGCGTCCTGCACGGCCGCGAGGTACAGCCACCCCTCCCAGGTCCGCAGGTAGCTGAAGTCGGCGATCCACAGCACGTCGGGCTGCTCGGGACGGAACTGACGCTTGACCAGGTCATCGGCGACGCGAACTCCCTGCACCCGGACGGTTGTGCGCCCCCGCTTGCGGATCACAAGCCCCGAGATCCCGGCCGCTGCCATCAGCCGCTCGACTCGCTTGCGACCGACATGAATCCCGTGAGCGATCCGCAGCTCCGCGTGAATCCTCGGGGCGCCGTACACCCCGCGGTTCTCGGCGTGGATCTGGCGGATCTTCTCCGTCAGCCACGCATCGCCGAGCTCGCGATCGCTAGGGGCGCGGGTCGACCACTCGTAGTAACCCGAACGCGATACCTCCAGCAGCTCGCACGCCAGGGAGACCGGGACCCCGCTGGCCTTCTCCGCCGAGATGATCCGGTAGGCACTCACCGGGTCTCGGTCTCCCTCGCGAAGAAGGCCGCGGCTCGTTTGAGCAGATCGCGCTCCTGCTCCAGGCGCTTGACCTGCCGCCGCAGGTCCCGGAGCTCCTCACGCTCTGCCAGCGTGAGGCCGTCATCGCGTTCTCGTCGCTCGAGCTGATCGCGCTTGACCCAGTTGCGCAGCGACTGCTCGGTCACCCCCAGCGACGTCGCCACGTCCGGGATCGTGCGCCCTGCGCGCACGAGCGTGACGGCTTCCCTTCGGAACTCCTCCGGGTACGGTGGGCGGGACTTGGGCATGCTGGACACCATCCTTTCGAGGCTCGCTCATCGCAAGCGCTCCGGTGTCCGGAAAATCGGGGGAATTCCAGGGAGCGGGCGTGTCGTCCCAAGCCGGCCAAGCTTCACGTCAACGGGCGGTTGCGCGAGGTCGTGCAGCGAGATCTGGAGCGCAAGTACTCTCCGGAGCAGATCGCGGGCCGGCTGCGGCTGGCGTTTCCCGATGATCCGGAGATGCGGGTGTCTGCCGAGACGATCTATCAGTCGTTGTATGTGACCTCTCGAGGAGCCTTGCGCCGGGAGCTGGCCGCGTGTCTGCGGACCGGCCGCTCGTTGCGTAAGCCGGGCCCGCGGGCGGCGGCGCGCAACCGGGCGCCGGACATGATCAATATCGCCAAGCGGCCTCAGGAGGCCGATGATCGCGCCGTTCCCGGCCATTGGGAGGGCGATCTACTGATCGGTAAGGCCAACCGGTCAGCGATCGCGACGCTGGTCGAGCGAACCACCGGGTATGCACTGCTGGTCGCACTGCCTGACGGCTACAAGCCTGAGCAGGTCGCGCCCGCGCTGGCGGCCAAGATCCAGACGCTGCCCGACAGCCTGCGCCGCTCGCTGACCTGGGACCAGGGCCCCGAGATGCGCGACTGGAAGCAGATCCGCGTCGACGCCGGCATCGAGGTGTACTTCTGCGACCCCCACTCGCCCTGGCAACGCGGGACCAACGAGAACACCAACGGCCTGCTGCGCCAGTACTTCCCCAAGGGCACCGATCTCAGCACGCTGACCGATGCCGATCTGGATCGCGTCGCTGACGAGCTCAACGACCGGCCGCGCAAGCGGCTGGGGTTCTACAAGCCCAGCGAGCGCATCGCCGAGCTGTGCGGGCTGCGTGGCGGCAGCGCGTGGTGAGCACCACCCGTTCCCCGCTTCCGGGGTTGGAGGCTGCCTGCGTGAGGGGGTCGCCCGATGGCCATGGATGGCCCAAGCGGAATGGGCACGGACGGAAACGTCACCTGTCACCTCTTCACCTGTGTCATGGTAAAGTCCACCAATGGGGACGTGATGGGCACAAAGAGTGACACCCGGCCGATGCATAATCTACCTACTGTTGCGACCACCGCCAGAATCCACCATTCAATTCCCTGTATTCAAGAGGCCAAGCAACAGATGCAAAACACCGAGCGCTGGCAAGACGGTAACGCCAACCCGGGGCCTGCCGAACACGCACCCGGGGGACCTCGTCTCACCGCAAAGGGGAAAGCGACCCGCCAGCGCATCATCTCGCCGGCAAGCGACGCATTCTCCGAGCGCGGCGTGACGGCAAGCTCGAACGACAACATCCTCGCCGTGGCCGGCGCGAGTCACTCGCAGCTGTACCACTACTTCACGGACAGAGACGATCTCGTCGCAGCAGTCATCGCCGACCGCGTCGAGCAGGTCCTCAGCCACCAAAACTCGCTCCTCGCTGACCTCGACAGCATCGAGGGCCTACGACTCTGGCGTGACGCCCTCGTCGCGCTCCAGGAAGGCCGCGAGTGCAAAGACGGATGCCTAATCGGATCACTCGTCGGTGAACTCAGCGACCGCGACCCACGCAGCCGCCAAGCGTTCGCCGCCGCATTCGAACGGTGGCACGAGGCGATCCGCCACGGACTTGAGCGAATGCGCGAGTCCGGCGAGATCAGCGCGGCAGCCGATCCCGACAGCCTCGCGCTCGCCATTCTCGCCGTACTAGAAGGCGGACTGTTGCTCACTCAGATCACACGCAGCGCAAGCCGCCTGGAACAAGGGCTCGACTCCATGATTGACCTCGTCGCGTCCTACCGGCCCTAACCGTCGCGGCGGGGTACGTGTCGGTGGCGTCGCCGGTTGCAGCGCAATGCGGTCACGCCGTCACGCGACCGGTGTAGGCGTGCAGGAGTCACGGTCGGGCCGGCTCGCCGACGGTCGACGAGACGTGCCTTCGTTGTTGCACGGGGATCTCCTCGGCGACTACACCGGCCCTGCTCTGCGCGGAAACGAGGAAAGGCTGCCGGCCAGGAAAACGCGCGCCAAGCGGCTGGTATCGGGGAGCCGGAGCGGTACAAAGCCCCGCTGGTCTGCGCCGAAATACCGATGAAGCGCATGCTGGACGTGACGACGCTTTGGGTCTGGACTCATATCTGTTCACGCCATCAGCGACGGAGGAGTCGCCATGCCAACCGAGGCCACTAGTGAGAAGACCCCCATCGTCAGCACGGAGGACGAGCAGCAGGTTCGCGAGCTCGCGGTCAAGCAGATCGAGCGAAAGCGCCGCTTTCGGATGCGCGCGTTCTCGGCCGCGGCCGGGAGCGTCGTGCTCGTGATCATCTGGGCGATCTCGGAGTACAACAACGCGGGCGGCTGGCCGACGAACGGCTTCAGCCAGAGCTCCAGCATCCCGCACGTCTGGAACATCTGGATCATCTATCCACTGATCGGTATAGGCGTGATTCTCGCGATCGACGCCTGGAACACGTACCGCAAGAAGCCGATCAGCGAGAGCGAGATCCGGCGAGAGATGGACCGCCTAACCGGTGCGCACTGAGCGGCGCGATCCCGTGCACACAGAGACCGTGGAGGCGGCGACGTGACGCATCGGCACGAACTGCCCAGGCGCGGGCAGCACAACGGATGGCTTCCGAAACTTGTCGCAGGCGTCACTCTCGCGACCGTCTATTGGTTTCCGGTCCGGCGTTGGTTCGGCCGGTGGGGGACGATGCCCGACGAGCTGGCGCGCGTGATGCCCGGCGATGCACTGATCCCCGATCCGACGAAAACGGATACGCAGGCGGTCACCGTGAATGCACCGCCACAGGACATCTGGCCGTGGCTCGTGCAGATCGGCTACCAGCGTGGCGGGCTCTACAGCTACGACTGGCTCGACCGACTGTTTGGCTTCCTCGATCGTCCCAGCGCGACTCGCATCCTCCCCGAGTTTCAGCACCTCGCCGTGGGGGAAAAGGTTCTTCTCGGGCCGCGCGAGGAACTGACCGTGTCAGCACTGGACTCGCCTCGCGCGCTCGTTCTGAGCTCCGAGGCTCACGGCATGGAGTGGGTGTGGCAGTTTGGCCTGTATCCACTCGACACCCAGCGGACGCGACTGGTGTCACGCGGCACGGAGCGTGTCCCCAACACACCTTTCGCGTGGGTGGGCATGCGGATGATGGAGCCGGCGGCGTTCATTATGACCCGCCGCATGCTCCTGGGGGTCAAAGAGCGTGCCGAGATGCTGCGAGCAACCACCCCTTCACGAGCTGACCGCCCTCGTACGGCTTCAACGGCGGGGTCGGCGCTCCCGACCGACCGGCGCGCCGCCTCGCCGCCCAGCTCGTGACGCTCAGCGGAACACTACGATCGGCTGTGCGTATTTCCGCCTGAAAGCGCCGCCACCGAGACCTGCTCCTGTGCCGTTATGTGCATCTGAAGCGCGGCGGGCGACGTTCTCCCCCACCGCGGGCAGCGCGACTTCGTCGCCTATCTTGCCCGTGGCGCGATTGCGGCGAGGCTAATGCCCGCGCTGGCCGCGGGACTTGCTTGCCGGCTTGCGGCTGCGCGGTTCGCTCCGACGGCTTGTGGATGCCCGAACCCTGTCGGCGTCAGGAGTGAGTGAGGCGCCCGGCCCGGATTGGCTGATGACGGTCGCGGCGCGATCGAGGTAATCGCGAATGGTCGCAAGGTTGCGCTCGTCGTAGGTCGCGAGGAGCGAGCGCATCTGTTGGATCAATGGGCCGAACACCTCGGTTTCGAGGGGGACGATCGCGTCGGTCGCCTCGACGAGGACGCTGCGCCGGTCGTCCGGGTGCTGGGAGCGGCGGATGTAGCCGATCCGCTCGAGCCGTTCGAGCGCGATCGACAGGCCGCCGCTGGTCAGGCCGACCGATCTTGCGAGCTCGGATGGGGTCTGTGGCCCTTCGCTGCGCAGTCTGTCGATCAGGTGCAGATCGGTGCGGCTCATCCCGAAATGGCTGGCGGCGCGCTGATCGAGGCCGTCGACCTCGGTGCCGAGGCGGCGGATCGCGGCGAGGGCGTCACCGACCAGGTCCGCGCGGCTTAACATTTTCCTTTCCCGCAATGTATCTTTCTTAGAAAGCTTCTGTGCCACATAGTAAGCGTAGCCGCGGAAAAGCGCGTTCGGCGAAGCTCGACCCTCGCGTCGCAGTAGCCGATCCACGGGCGTGCGTACCTACGCGTGCATCGGCCCCCGTGGCGGAAGGGACCGCCATGTCGCAGATACCCCGTCCGCGAAAGATTCGCAATCACTCCGGCTATCCGGACGTCGCGCGTACGTGCTGACGTCGTCCGCGCTCTACCCGGACGTTTGCTGGGCCAGCGCGGATGGTGACAGCGAAGAAAGCCGCGATGCCGGCGATGCCACTCAAGCCAACAGGTCAATTGGAACCGGCATTGGCGCGTAACGGCGAGCCCACCACCGGCGCAGGGATTAGTGAGCCGGGCGCCATCGTCGGCGCGATCGAGGCTCAGGAATTCCGAAGATCTCGCGATAGCGACGCTCGCGCTCTGCGGCCTCCTCAGGCGTTTCGGGGTGTGGCTTCGGCGGCTCCGCAGGTTGCACTGCCGGAACCCGCAGAGGAGGGGCGGGTGCGCGAGCGGGTTCGATCTCGACCTCGGGGGAGGACGGCATGTCGGTGTCGGAACTGCTCGCCGGCGGCACGTTGTTGTCGGCGGCGGGGGCGAGGGTGCCGATCTCCTCCGCGCGCGCCTGGACGACCACGGTGAACTCCGACCGCGTGAGCCGTACCTTCGTGGCCAGCCGGCTGATCCGGTGCGCGACTGAATCATCCGCGCAGTCGTCCGAGCACCGCGGAATACTGGCCGACGTAAACCCCGTCTCGCCAGCCTTCGAGGACCTTCTTCTGCCGGTCCTCGCGCCGCCCACCGCTCTCGGAGATCAGCGCGATCGGCGGGCCGGAGCGCTTCAGCCACACCGCGAGGTCGGGCAACTGCTTCGTGTAGCCGCCTTCGCACCGCATCGTCACCTCCCACCGGTCCGGCTTGCGCGCGAGCTCGCGCGCCGATTTCCACACCCGGCCGCGTTTCTCTGCCGTGCCGCCGACTACCCGACGAGGACGCCGTGAGCGATCGTGGTCGGAGACGGCGGCGCCTTGACCGCTCGCAAGCCGCCAAGTCCCGAGCTCTCGACGCCGAGGCCTGTCAACCACGCGACCGACCCCTCGCCCCACACCCACGGCGCCCGCCGCAGCCAGCCCGCCGCCTCGAGCCTCGCGACATGCCGCCGCACGACCCGCTGATCAAGATCAAGTCCAGCCTCCACAGCCGGCAACGACACCACTCCCACCCTTCCGATGAACCGCCCAACCCGCAGAGTCCCAGGGCCTGAACCCGCCTCCCTGCCCATCACAACCCTGCCACCTGAGGATCCTGCCTACCGGTCGCCGTCCGCCTCGCCCGGCACGAAGAATGAGACCCCGGTCTCGACTGGCAGCTGACTACCCGAACGAATACGTGGAGGGCAGGTAGTCAGCTGCCACAAAGAGCGCCGGGGGACCGCGAAAAGCCCGTGCGGGCGGGGCGGACGGCGATCACACGTGGTCCGAACCCTGTCCGCCCAGGTCTATGAAATGCGGACCGGATCGCGGACCGGGTACGGGCGGTCATTCGTGGCCCTCGCGCGTCTTGGCTGTCTCGCCGAGGAGCACGTCGGCGATCTTGTGCATGACCGCGGCAAGGTCGCGGTATTGGAACGCGACGGCGTACATCAGATTTCCCTCCATCGCAATTCCCAGCCGCTGGACGGCGCGATCGAACTCGGCCCACAGCCCAGGAGGCCCCGGCCGATTGCCGCCAGGGCGCAGCTCGTGCGAGAGCGCCATGTACCGGCGGTCGGGGAGGGGGGTCCAGGCGAAGCCCTCCGTCCAGCCGGCCCTGGCGAGTGCCGCTCCTTGTTGCTCGCATGCCACGGCGAGCGCGCGCACCCGGTGAGGAAAGCCGGGATCGGGCGGTGCGTTCTCGCTTGCCTCCTGCGAGCGTTGCCAAAGCTCATCGGCCAGCTGTAGCTCCTCGATGATCTCCTGCGTCTCGCCGGCCGAGGCTTGACGGCCGTGGATATCGGCCGTGGAGAGCTGACTGAGCGACTGCGGCGGCCCCATCCGGCCTTGCGGGTCCCGCGGTCGGGGCTGGTATCCGCGAGCCGGAGGCTCACCCTTGGCGACCTGGAGCATCCGGTCCAGGTCCGAGCGGCGGATCAGCAGCTTTCGCTGTCCAGCGCGCTTTGCCGGCAGCCTGCCTTTGGAGATCCACAGCCTGACCGTCGCGGGGTTGACGCGGAGCTCGTCAGCGATCTCGGCGACCGTGAGCCACGGATCGCTGTCGACGTAGTCAGGATCGGGATCGGACACTGGGTTAGTTTGGGCCGCTCCGTCTATCGCAATTGGCACAATTGCGTTATCGTAGCTAATCTCAACGCTATCGAGTCAGCTATCGCCGCCATCACGATCATGCACGAGTCGGACGTCGCCAAGTCACCGGAACGCTTTCGCACGGGTGAACGGTTGCTGACAGCGGTGCAAGTCGCGGAGCTGCTGGCGGTGCCCAAGACACGGGTTTGGTCGATGAGCCGGAGGGGCGAGATCCCCACTGCGCGGATCGGGGCGCGTGAGGTCCGGTACCGGCCGGAGGACATCGATGCATGGATCGCACGTCGAACGACCTCCCGGCCTCGGGGCACGCAGTCCTGGCAGACAGCTGGGGAGGACACGCCGCGTGCGCTGGCATGCTCGGCTCGTGGCACGGACGCAGGCCGTCTACTACCGGGATCCGAATGGGCGCGAGCCCGTCGACGAGTTCATCGAGCGCCTTTCGCCGAAGCGGGCGGCGAAGATCGACGAATACGTCGAGGAGTACCTGAATGGTCGCTCGCCTGCCGCGCCGCCGCCGGAGTTCCCGATCACCTCCCAGGTTGACGGCGAGCTTTGTGAGCTGCGCGTGCGCTTCGCGAACGTGCGCTATCGCGTGCTGTACCAGCGCTCGGGCAACCCCATGGTGCTCCTGCACGCCATCGAGAAGCACACAGGCGCGATCCCGCAGGCCGACGTCGATCTGGCCAAGCAGCGCATGGGGGACTTCACGCGCCGGATGGATGCGGAGCGGCGCGTCCCGCCTCGCGCGGCTGGTCAAGCCGCGCCGCCATCGAGCCGATTATCGACTTGAAGGATTTATCAAAATCGATAAGGTGAAGAGCATGTCCGCCAAGCGCCTAAAGGCCGAGAGCATCAGCCCCGTCGGGACGCGCGCCTCCGACGCCGGTGATCGGCGTGCTGCCGAGAGCGAGGAGTACCGCGCAGCGCGGGACGAATACCGGGCCATCCGGGAGCTGCGAAAGAAGAACTGGATCGCTGCTCATGTCAGGGAGCGGCGCTACGAGCTGGAGCTGACCCAGCAGGAGGTCGCCGAGCGGGCTGGGACGTCGCACTCGTACGTCTCGAAGCTCGAGAGTGGCGACCACATCCCGACAATTTCGGTCCTGCAGCGAATCCTGCGCGTCCTCGACGAGGAGCTGCTGATCGGGATCGAGCGCCAGGTGCCGGACGAGGGGTCCGAGCGTGAGATCGCGCCGGCGCCCGAGCTCGCGGTCAGTTGAGCGCCGCCGCCGCGCGGCCGGCCGGAGGCGTCGGATTGATTGTGTCGGAGGCCGGCGGGCGGAACGCCTCCTCGACCCACTCGGCTTCGCGCTCGCTCGGGGCGTAGTCGGCGTAGATCAGCGTGGTCTTGAAGTCGCGGTGGCCCATCATCTCCTGCAGCACGCGCATCGGCACACCCCGCCCGGCCATCCGGGTACCGAAGGTGTGCCTGAGGTCGTGAAAGCGAACGGCGCGAACATCTGCATCACGGAGCGCGGCTTTGAAGCGCTTGAGCAGCTTCGAGCGGTCGATCGGCTGGCCGCTCTCGGGGTGCGCGAACACGAGGTCGTCGTCGCGTTTGCGGGGTGAGTCCTGGAACAGTAGGTCGAGCTCGGTGGCGACTCGGGTCGCGAGCGGGACGCTGCGGGCCGAGCGCTTGGACTTGGGGGTCCCGAACTCGCCGCGGACGTAGTTGCGCCGCACGCGGATCCGACGCGCCGACCAGTCGACGTCGCGCCAGCGCAGCGCGAACAGCTCGCCCTGGCGCATCCCGGTCATCGCGGCCGTCAGGTACATGACGCGCTCGACGCGGCCGAGCGGATCGCCGGGCACGGCGCGCAGCAGCGCCTCGACCTCTTCGGTATCGAGGAAGTGGATGTCGGGGTCGGTCGTGGCGAGCGCCGGCCTCTCGACGCGCTTGACCGGGTTCTCGCCACTCGTCCATCCCTCGTCGATCGCGAACTCGATCAGCGAGTGCAGCGTCCCCAGCGCGTTGGCCCGCGACTTGGGGGCGAGGCCCTTACGCTCGAGGGCCGCCGAGAAGCCGCGGACGTCCTCGCGCGTGATTTCGTAGACGGGCGTGGGCCCGAAGTAGTCGATGATGTGAATCCGCAGCCAGTAGGAGTAGGCCTCGATCGTCGAGGGCTTGCGGCCGGCGGCGCGCTTGCCCGCGATCAGCGCCTCGCCGACCTGTGCGAGCGTTCGACGGTCCTCGACCGCCCGTTTCGCCTCCGCCGCGCGTGCCGCGGCACGCTCGATCCCCACCTGTTCACGCAGCTTGCCGAGCGCCGCCTCGGCCTCCGCTCTCGTCAGTCCGTCAGGGTGCTTCTTGCCATGGACGAAGCCGAGACCGCGCTGCACCTGGCGCCCGCCGGCGCGCCACTTCGCGATCCAGGTGTCACCGTTGGGGCCGGCGCGCTTGACGAGCGTCCCGCTGCCGTACCGAGCGCCGCGTTGGGTCCGGGCGACTGCGGTTCGTTTTGCCTCTGAAGGCGCCATCCCGTTGTACCACTCGTTGTACCACTTCGGCCGCAAGTCCTCTCAACTCTGAGCAACTCGCATCACCTCCGAAAGAACGGTTTTGCAGCGCAAATACTGGCAAATCGTTAGGTCCCCAAAACGCGCCGGCGCCTATTGTGGTCCAGGCGGTCGTGGGTTCGAGTCCCATCGCTCACCTTCATAAAAGCCCAGCTACCTGGCGGTTTCCGGGCGGATCGAAGCGCCGGCTCTTTCTCAGCTCCAACAAATTGCTTCTGGCCGTGAGGACCGGAGGTGCGTGATCCGCCGCTCGCTCGGCCCCGCCACGCGGCGGTCCTAGAGCAGGTCTCGGCCGAGGGCCGGCGTGCACACCGGCGAGTGCGAGGTACTCGCAGACGCGGAGATCGACCGACTGTCCAAGCGAGCGCCGGGTGCGATGCAGATACTCGGTCGCCATGCCCAGCGCGGCGCTCGGCCAGCCATAACCCACTGCGATTAGCCCCACCACGAGTGACAGACGCCGCGTCCGTCCTGGTCGTTCGCGCCCGGGTTGGCGCGGGCATCGCTGCAGCGCCGGCGAGACCATGCAGAACGCGATTACCGCCAGCGGAGGCCCGACGTGGAGGCTGCGAGCAGACGAGTAAAAGCGACGACGGGGTCGAGCCTTAGGCGAAGACCAACGAACATGAGTCGACCTCTATGGCCGAGCGACCGCTTGCGCTTA
>CAWJXO010000010.1:0-361956 GCA_963846765.1 uncultured Solirubrobacterales bacterium | reverse complement strand
GTCGGCGGTTCCAGCCGAGCCGCGACGGCGCGGAACCAGCGCCTCCGCGTTTACGCGATTGCCATGACGCCGAGACGCACTCGCTGGCTGTCGCCTCCAGGGAAAGCAAGACCCCGACGCGGGGCGTCCGGCTGGTAGTGGGCTGGCCCGATGCGACACTCTCGGTGATGCCCACCGGCGCTAAGAATCTCGTCGATGTCATGACCTCGACATGGGGAGGCCGCCGACAGTTCTGAACATCGGCGCGCCAAGCCAGGTTCGGAAAGGCGCTAGTTGTCTCTTCCTTCGCCTTTAGGTAGTTCCCCAACGTCGCCGATACGCAGATCCTTGGGGTTCGTTAGGTACCAATCGCGTCCGATGCGCTCTAACGTTCCCTCCGCGTTTAGGTGCTGCTCACCGATGCCGGCTGCAGCTCGTTTGAGCGCTTCGCCGCCGAGCTCGACACGGACGTCGCGGGTCCGACCCTCGATTCGAGTTTCCACAACAGCCACTCCAGTAAGTGGAATGTCCTCCAGTGCAAGCGCGTCGGCCGAGGTTGCTTTGATCCAGCCGCGGAGCGCGAACCTCTCTTTGGGGTCATATCGGCGCAGCAACTCCTCAAGCCGGGGCAGCCTCGCAAGGTGCTGAGGCTCAAGCGCGACTAGCTCTGGAGCAGCGGGATCCGGCTTCGTCCATCGCCCTCGGAACACCACCTGTAGTGCCGGACTTTGCGTATCTAATCTGCTGACTGCGCGGACTACGTTCGTCGAGACGCCCTGAGAGACGGCCTCTTCTAGCGCCTCGGCATCGTCTGGGATCTCGTGTGCCGTGGTCTGCTTCACCGCTTCTAGCGCCCTCATCGCCGACGCGAGGGTTTCGTGCACGGCGCTGGACGGAGCGGCCTCATCTTCGATGAGCTGCAATTGCTCAAGAGGGGCAAACACTTCGAGCCGAAAGCTGCCGGGACTCGGCGGCGCGAGTTCCAGCTGGTCCACGATTCGACGAGCTGACTCGGTCAGACCTCCACTGTGAGCTACCCGCCCACCTGCGAACTGCAGACGCGCTCCGTTCATGACGACGGCTCGCAATGCTTGGGTAAGCAACACGCCACGATCAAGCGCAATCCGACCCGTTACCGTCGTGGGATCGACAACGCTTACCTCAAGTACATCCGTACTGATATCGGTGATTCGAGAGACAAGCTCAGATTCAGACAGCCCAGTGACCCACAGTAGGCGCTGGATGCGGACCGCATGAGGCTGACATAATCGCGGTCCGCCGGGTCGTCCGGTACGAGTATCGCCGGTGCGGTCTCGTCGTCTCCGAGCACCCAGCTTTCGCCGACGGGGCTACGGTCCGGCAGTTGGTTCCATCCGGCGCACTGCAAGAACGTCCGCAGCTGCCCCCTCGAGATCTGCTCTCCCGTCACGATTGGCCCAACATTTGAAGCAGTCCATTCGTATCGAGGCGTTGATCCACAGGGATCTTCACTCGTTTTGTCACCTGGGCCGTAGGCTCTCCATCGACTCTGCCCCACCAGGCAGCGGCGTTCAGCGCCGCAGCGTCGCTGCTCAGCGCCACTAGCGCAGTCGGAGGCCTCGGCACAGCGACGACAACGAGGAACCGCGGCACGGTGCCTTCGATCAGCATCCCGTTGTAGTCGTCGCGGTCAAGATCGAATGCCACATGGGTTTCGTTGTCCACAAAAGTTGGGTTGAAGGTCGACTTCAGTTGGAGCCCAACGACACGCATTCGGCCATTCAGCGGTCTCCACGTTCGAGCATGACGTCCTTCTTGTTGCTGTCGATCGTTGGAACCTGCGCCACCAGACCGGCGGCGTTAGCGACCGATTGCACAAATGCCCACGAGAACCACTCCTGCCATCGCGGGCGAGGCGCTTCGCAGTTTGTCGGCAGCACCTGCGAGCTGTAGGTGACTACCGGGTAGGGCATCGTGGACGGCGATGCTATCCGGCGGAGAGGGCGGACTTCGTACTCGGCGGCGCGGGTCGGAGACAATACGAACATGTGTTCTGCCCCGTACGATATTGCTGGATTAGGCGGAAGCGCGGAGCGAGCGTCGCGCCCGCAATCCTTCTGTCGCCGAAGAGCGCTCGCCCCCTCTGCGTTGGCTGGAAGACGCACGCGATCGTGCGGTCCGGCGGGAAGCCGGACGCTCGTTTTGCAACGTCCGGTGCCACAGTCGCGACGCCGAACCGACCCAGTGCGTGATGCCGGTATGCGACGGACGCAACCAGCCCCCGCCGCCGCCGAACAAGACCACCCCGATGAACGACAACCGCTCGTGGGCGTCCCCGCTGAGACTCGCCGTCGAGCGTGTCCGCGAGATGATCTGGAACCCGCCGGAGTGGCTTGCAGGCCAACTACTCGAGGACTGCCAACCACGCGGTTAGAGCGTCGCCGGTTGCCTTGGCAAGTTCGGCCTGCTGGTCCTCCAACGCTTCGGAGGAGATCACGTCGCGCAGAGGCCGCCCGATGATCGGCTGGCCGGACCAGCCTCCAGTGCGCCCAGCAGCCTGCGACCACCATCCGCCAGGCGGCTTCGAAACGAGGATGTTCGCTGCGGTCGCGGAAGCGAGGGCTGAAGCATCGATCGAAATCCACAGAAAAGGAGCCTCGCCGCCGCAACTGATTCCCACGGTCGGACGCTCGCCCGAGTCACGCTCGAAGGTCTGGTACGTCCACCAGGTCGAGGCGCCCTTTCCGCCGGTCGGCTTGGCTCCGATGGCCTCTGAGATCTGGCCGATCGCTGACTTGAAGAAATCGTGGTGGTGCGCGATCACGGCACGGGCCTCAGGCCAGGCGCGGGCAAGATCTTGGCCGGTGAGCGGCTTCATGGGAATCAGCCCCTCCTCCTCCAGTAGTTCTCGAAACTCCTGCACGAGACGAGCTGACACCGGCTGGTCTTCCCCAGCCGGAATTCCATCCAATAACGCATGGAGCTCCTGCCATCGGTGGGCAGCGTGCTCGACGCCGAGCCGCTCGGCCTGTGCGATCTCCTCCGGCGTCCACTCACCCGGATGCTTGGCGAGCGTCAGCAACGCCGAGCGCTTGCCGTCCGGCTGGTGCGCCAGCCACTCGGTGTAGCGTCCCAGCTGGTCGTTGTGATAGCTGCTCGCGAGCTTGCTCTCGATCACGACCCGTATGTCATCGGCTTCGAGCACGAGATCCAAACGACCGCCCGAAATGACCTTCTGAGTCACCGCGATGGGCGGTCCCTTCGGATCTCCGCCCGGCATGGCGAGCGTGATTAGCTTCGCGCCCACCGCGGGCACAAGCGCTACGAGCCACGCAAGCATTTCGGTGAGCTGATCCTCACTACCCCAGTTGCGTCCCAGCGTGAATAGGTTCTGGCTTTCGCCCACACGGCCCTCGCGTTCACGTGATGACGCCGTGAGTCTACGTGCGATCGCCGGCCCGGTACGCAGCGTATTGGCGTCTGACGGGAGGCGCCGGCATCAGGGACGGCACGGCGAACCCATTTGCAGCGCTCTCAGCGAATCGCATGCGTCCCGGTGGTGATGTGCTGTGCGCGACCGCCTTGGCGACGCTGGGGTCGGTCGGCGCGATCCGAGGATCCGGCTCGCAAGTCCGACCTACCGGTGCCGATGCTCAGCTGAGCAAGTCGTGGCTACGGAGCCGGCCCGCTGCTCAGTCGCCGGCGTCGAGCTGCCGCCAGATATCGCCGCTACCCGGCAACCACCGGTCGAGGATGTCGGCAAACGTTGTGGTTACGGGCCGGCCCTCGGGGTTGTTGCAGACATCCGCAAACTGGTGCAGGAAGACGACCGTGCGCTCAACGAGTTCCCGGGGCTGGCCAGGAGGATCGACCCGGTCCGCCAGGAAGTGGTCGTCTCCGGCAGCCAGCGCGGGGATGGCGTCCGGGTAGCGCCGGCGCAGGTATGCCGACGAGGCGGCGTTGGCATCGCCCTCAATCGGCTGGATGTTGATGAGCTCGCTGCAGCGCTCCTCATCATCGCCGCAGACGAGCCTGGTGACCTTGTCGACGAGGCCATACAACTCGGACGCCTGCGAGCCCGCCTCCCACTGCCTGCAGTGCTCCAGCTCATGGCGCATGACCGCAGCGAGAAACGCGACCTCGACGGGGTCGTCCGGGTCAATATCTTCGAGGACGGCGACCCGGTACCGGGAGAGGTTCTCTGGGGCGTTCGCCTCCGCGAGCTTCTCCGTCGTGACCACGATGCCGTCTGCGTCGGGAGCACCTGTCAGCGCGTCGCCACGGTTGTAGGACGCGCCTTTCGGGGGCCCCGCCAATGCGGCGCCCGAACAGACGACGAGATGGACATCGCCATCGTCAAGCCCCGCGTCCACCAATGCGGCATGCCATTCGGCGACGATGAAGTCCTCGGCGTCTTCGGAGACAGTCATCGATCGCCACCCTAGCGCCCGCGTCGGGCGGGGCGGGTGACGCAAGGAGCTGTCAGCGCAACCGCTCATGGCTGCTTTGCTCGTCGCCGACGTCGCTGAGCCGACGAGTGCATCAGCGACGATCCAGTCGTGCGTCGCGCCGGACCGGATCGCGCACAGGACGAATGCCCAGTCGCCATAGCCATCGCCAGCTCGGGGCGCGTCGGGGCGATCGCTCTCGAGGAATGCGATCGTCGCGCCGTCGGTCCCGCTCCGCCGAATCGGGGCGGTAGGGATTAGCCAGAATCGAGCAAGCACCCGCTCCTCCTTCCGAGGATAAGCAGGGCCCAGACGGGTCGCTCACGACGCCGAGGTGGCCAGCGACGCGGCCGGTTGCGCAACTGGCGAACAGGAGGGCGCGTAAGGTTTCGGCCAAGAGACCTGTCGCGCACTCAAAGCGGGGCGCCGGGCGGGTCTGCGGCGCCGGGTCCACGTACCCGCGCGAGGAGAAAAGCAGGGGCGTTGAGGCCGACCCTGATGACGGCGCCCGGGCCTGACGGCGTCACGAACCCGCCGGTGGCGAATTGCGGGTGCGGCTCTGTCGTGCGGTCGCGTCCTGCTTCGTTCAGACGACGGGTACGGTCGGGAGAGCTGCTCGCGGTGAGCGTCGCGTCACTAGCGACCGCGCTGATTTGATCGGCTCTTGGCAGCGGAGGGCTGTTGACCGAGGGCGATCCCGCTCGGGGATGCTCTCGGTGCCGACACACCGATCCGCGGGGCTGCGGGCGCGGGCGGCGCCGGGGGAGCGTCATCGGATCCGGCCGGTCAGGAGCACGACGTGCACCGGCTCGTGGTACCACTCCGCGGCGCCGACAGCTTCGCGCACACCAGCGGCGAACGAGGCGCGCCGCTCGCCAGTGGGCAGCTGGTCCTCGCTCATCGCGGATAGGATCCCGCCGAGCAGTCGATCGAAGTCGAGTTCGGCGACCCAGTCGCGGGCGCCACCGCGGACCTCATATCCGGCCGCGGCGAGATCGTCGCGGTATTGCTGCTGGCTGTGCTCGTCTGTGCCGCATTGCGCCGTCAACTCGCAGTCCAGCCACCGCTCGAGGAACGCGCGCAGCGCGCGCGACCAGTCGCTGTCCTGGAGCCACAGCGGGGTGCCGTTGGTGAGGATCGCGATCCCACCGCCGGCTCGCAGCAGCTTGCGCGCCCGCGTGAAGAGGTCGCGGTGATCCATCCAATGCAGCGCCTGGCCGACCGTGATCGCGGCGATCGATCGATCCCCCAGGGCTCGCCCGAGCGCTGGCACGTCGCGGTCGCTGCCAACCATCCAGCTGACATTGCGCACCCCCGAACGCTCGGCCGCACGTCGCGCCACCGTCAGCATGTCGGGCTCGGGGTCGATGCCGATGACCGCGCGTGCACGAGCTGCCAGCGGCAGCGTCAGCTGCCCCGTTCCGCACCCCAGATCGACGGCCACATCAACGGCGCCCAGACCGAACGCTTCGCCGACGGCGGCCACGATCTCCGGCGGGTATCCGTGTCGGTAGCGCTCGTAGAGATCCGCTACCTCGCCACTGAATCCTTCGGACATGACCCGAGATTATTAGCAACCTCTGGGTTGCACAAGGGCGTCCGGAAACGCGATCAGAACAATGGCGCGAGGCGGGGCTTGCCGGCTCCTGCATCCACCACGGCACGAGCCGCCCCCGCGCCTGCTGCCGCACCCGCTAAGCGCGGCCAGCATGGGACCGGGAGCGCCCGAGCCCGCGCCATGCCGTCGGAGGCAGACGCGGGCCCCGCCTATCCGCGCGATGCAGGGGAAGTGCCGTGTTCACCGGCAATGTGCCCTTCGCCGGCGAAGCGGGTGTCCCGATCGGGATCCCCTGCCGGGCGCCGCCGAACCTGGTCGCGCTCAGCGGCTAGCCCGGCTGCCGGATCGTACGACTGACTGCTGAAGCGTCGGAGCGATGCAGCCTTGTTACGGGCGCGATGAGACAAGCGCGGGTAGTCCAGAGGGTCAGGCTGCTTTTCGGACTGGGGCCGTCGCGTGGCGGCTCGGGAGCAGCGACAACGTGTGCATGGCTTTGGGGTTAGCCGTTCGCGCAGCCGATCGCTTTTCCCGTCCGGCGGGCGTCTGCGATCAGATCGCGTGCTTGAGCTCGCGTGATGGTCCTGCACGTTTGCCTTTTGACCTCGCGGATGTAGCCGCCGAGCGCCCTGCACGCGCCGGCGAGGTCACCGGCCGTGTACTTGGCCTTGGCGAGCTTCACCTTGCGCACGAGGGTTTTTCCCGGTCCCACGCTGCGCGAATCGGCCAGGAGATGACGAAAATCATCTAAGCCGAGGCGCGGGGGGCCGATGGTGACGGTGGCGGTGGCTTTGTTACCGGTGCCGCCGTTGGTCGAACTCACCGGGTCCGTCGTGTTCGTGAACGTACCTTCCTTGCTGGCGATCACGTAGACGGCCACCCGGCATTCCAGTCCCGGGCGCCCCAGGAAGCCATCGCGCAGCGAGATCGAAGTTCCCCCTGGGGTAGCGGAGAGCGTCCCGCCGCAGTCGTTGTGCCGTGGCTCAGTGGAGGGCGCGACGACAAGCCCACTGGGCAGCGTGTCACTGAACGCCAGACCCGTCAGCGCCGCCGTGTTTGCAGCGCGGTTGCCGACGCGAAAGTCCAGATCGATGGGTTTACCCACAACCCTCTCCATACTGGGCCCGGTGAATTGCATCGCAAGGTACGGCGGACCGACGACGGTCAGGGTGGCGGTGGCTTTGTTACCAGTACCCCCGTTGGCCGAGCTCACGGGACCTACAGTGATCTCGTGCCTGGCTGCGGTTGTGCCGGTGACATTGACCTCGAACGTGCAGCTTGACTTGACTGGGATAGACCCGTCGATGAGCACGATCGAATTTCCCCCGGCGGCGGCTGAAGCTTCCCCCTCGCAATCGCTGCTCAGCCCGTTCGGGGTCGCGACCAGACCACCGCTAGGCAACACGTCGCTGAACGCCACGCCGCTCAGCGCTACCGTGTTCTCAGAGGGGTTGCTGATCGTAACCTCCAGCTTGCTCGGCGCATTCGCCGGCACCTGCTTCGGGTCGAAAGCCATCGTGATCGACGGCGGAGCGACGACGACGACGGTCAAGGTAGCGGTGGCTTTGTTACCGGTGCCGCCGTTGGTCGAGATGACGGGGCCTGCGGTATTCTCCTTCGTACCCGCGGTGGTGCCGGTGACGTTGACCGCGACCGTGCAGCTTGACTCGGCCGGTATGGACCCCGCAGCGAGCGAGATCGAATTTCCCCCGGCCGTAGCGGAAGCTGTCCCCTCGCAATCGCTGGTCAGCCCGTTCGGGGTCGCGACCACAACACCGCTCGGCAGCGTGTCACTGAACGCCACGCCAGTCAGCGCCACCGTGTTCTCAGACGGGTTACTGACGGTGAGCCTTAGCCTGCTTGTCCCACCGCGCGGCACCTGCTTCGGGCTGAACGCCTGAGCGATCAAGGGCGGGGCGACACCATCACTACTCCCGCGACCGATCGTCGTCGCCATCGCCGAGCTTGCAGGCACAGCCATAGCCGCTAAAGCCGCCACCAGCATCACGCGACGTGCCCGCGCCAAAACCAACATTCCGTTCACCGCATCCACCTCGAGATCACAGTCATACATCACCGGACGCGAGAAGCCCCCCTCCTGCGCCACCCGCCGATCGTAATGCCCGGATGAGCAAATGTCCAACTCCACCGATGCCTGCAAGATGGAGGCCCGCATGTTCGAGTCATCGACGAGCGCCGGATTTAAGCTCTCTGCGATCGAACCTAAATAACGGACCGCCCGCGGACGCCAACGCGCACCCGAGCGCCGTTCACCAGCCCGTGAGGCGGCCGCGGCGGCTGGCTGGGAAGGCGCCATGTACGCCTAGGCTTGCCCGACAGCCTCCGACATCGCAGCCACGCGAACGTCGCCGGCGGCAATACCCGCGCCAACACGAACGCGGGTCCGCGCACCGTAGGCGTCCGCGGCCCCGCTTCTCGCCAGCTCGGGGTATGGCGTCGGGTCGGGCCGGCAGACGCCGGACCGACCCGGTCGCGGTTCGATCTATCGCCTCATCCGGAGGCCGGCGCTGGCTGAAATCGTCGGCGACGGTCGTCCGTGGACGGTGCTGATGATCTCGCTGCTATCTATGCCCTGCAGGTAGATGCTGGTGATGCCGAGGTTGGCGTGTCCGAGCTGCCGCTGGATCACAACCAGCGGAACGCCCTCGTGCGCCATCTCGACCGCGTGCGCGTGCCGCAGCTGATGCGGTGCGAACCGACGCCTGACGCCCGCTCCAGTGGCCGCGTGATGCAGCTGTTTGCGCGCGGCCGACGCCTCCCAACACCGGCCAGCAGTCGGCCCGTGAATCACGCACAGCAATGCGCCAATCGGGAGCTGTCGACGGATCTCGAGCCATGGGTCGAGCTGGCCCCACGCCCAACGGTCCATCCCGACCTCGCGGCGCTTGCCGCCCTTTCCACGCCGGACGAGCACCGCGCCACGGGATCGGTCCAAGTCGCTCTCCTGTAGTGCGAGCGCTTCGCCGATCCGAAGCCCGGCACGCCAGAGCAGCACGATCAGCGCTCGGAGCCGGTGGCCGTCGGTGTGGTTACTAACAGTGCGCATCACAGCAACGATCTCCTCGACCGTCGGCGGATCGGCCGGGTACTGCTCGCCCTTGTTGCGGGGCGGGCGGCCTCGGTGGTAGCCGGGCATGGTCGCCGGGGAGCGACGGTGACCGGCGAAGTCCAGCAGTGGGAACGATGTCTCAACTGGCCCCACTGCGATGGTCTGAACTGGCCCCACCTCCGTCCGACGGGCGGCCGACTGTTCGAGCTTCATCGAGCTCGAGCGGGAGGCGCCAGAAGGAATGGGATCCAGGGTGGAGCAGTTCGAGCAGATCAGACGAGACCGTGATCGGGAGGGCCTCTCGATCCGTGGTCTGGCGGTCCGGCATGGGGTTCATCGCCGGACGGTGAAGCAGGCGCTGGCTTCGCCGGTGCCGCCGGCGAAGCGTTCGCCGGTGCGCAGGCCGGCGCCGAAGCTTGGTGCGTATCGGGCGGTGATCGACGAGTGGCTTTTGGCGGATCGCGACGCGCCGCCGAAGCAGCGGCATACCGCCAGGCGGATCTGGCGGCGGCTGGTTGATGAGCACGGTGCTGATGTCGCCGAGGTCACGGTCCGTCAGCACGTCAGGTTGCGCAAGCGCGAGCTGGGGTGGCCGGTCGGGGAGGTGTTCGTGCCGCAGGTCCACGCCCCGGGCTTGGAGGCGGAGGTCGATTGGGGCGAGGCGCTGGTGGTGCTCGGCGGCGTGTCGGTGAAGGTGCATCTGTTCGTGATGCGCGCGTCGTTCTCCGGTGCGGCGTTCTGCCAGGCGTCGCTGGTCGAGACCCAGCAGGCGTTCCTGGAGTTGCACGTGCAGGCGTTCGAGTGGTTCGGTGGCGTGTTCGCGGAGATCCGCTTTGACAATCTGAAGTCGGCGGTGAAGCGGGTGCTGAAGGGCCGCCGGCGGGTCGAGACCGACCGGTTCGTGGCGTTGCGCTCGCACTATCTGTTCGTGTCGCAGTTCACGACCCCAGGCCTGGAAGGTGCCCATGAGAAGGGTGGCGTCGAGGGCGAAGTTGGCCGCTACCGCCGCAACCATCTGGTACCTGTCCCTGAGCTGCGCGATCTCGCCGAGCTCAACGCGCTGCTGCTCGCCGCCTGCGAGCAGGATCTTGGCCGGCGGATCGACGGACGGTCGGTGACGGTCCGGGAGGCGTGGGCTGTGGAGCGCCCGTTGCTGCGCGACTTGCCGGCCGACGCGTTCGACGCGTGCGAGACCGCCGTGCCGCGCGTGGATGCGAAGTCGTTGGTCACGATCCGTCAGAACCGCTACTCGGTCCCGGTCGCGCTCGCCGGGTTGAAGGTCAGTGTCAGGATCGGCGCCAGGGAGATCACGGTCAACCACTCAGGCCGGGAGGTCGCCCGGCATGAGCGGCTGCACGGCAAGTTCGGGACCAGCGCCCAGCTCGACCACTACCTCGAGCTGCTCGCCCACAAGCCCGGCGGGCTTGAGCACTCCGTCGCGCTGTCCCAGGAGCGCGACCGCGGCGCCTGGCCCGACTGCTTCGACGAGCTGTGGGGTGGGCTGACCGGCCGTTACGGGCGCTCGGACGCCGCCCGGCAGATGGTCGACGTGCTGCTGCTCTGCCGCGACCACGGACCGGCCCGGGTGGAGCTCGCGGTTCGTGGCGCGCTCGCCGCGGGCGCGATCGACGGTCGCGCGGTCGCGGTTCTCGCCCGCCGCGCGCAGACCACCGGCCGGGTCCCGCCCGAACCGCTGAGCGAACTGGACGCACGCCTGACCGCGCATCAGCGACCCGCGCCTGACCTCACCGACTACGACCAGCTGCTCGGAGGATCCCGATGACCAACACACCCGCCCGCAACGCGCAGACCGCCGCCTTGGAGGCGCTGATCGAGGCGCACGCGATCGAGCTGAAACTCCCGACCGTCCGGCGCCGGTTCAAGGCCCTGGCCGCCGAAGCGCTCCGCGAGCAGCAGACCCCGATCGCGTACCTCGGCGCGCTGCTCGAGGCCGAGATGTCAGAACGCGCCGAGCGGCGCGAGAAACGCCGCCTAATCGACGCCCGGTTCCCGCAGATCAAGCGACTGGAGGACTTCCGCTTCCAGGACAACCCGAAGGTCCCGCAAGCCACGATCGCCGCGCTCGCGGAGGGATCCTGGATCGATGACCGCGAGTCAGTGATCTTCATCGGCGACTCCGGGACCGGCAAGACGATGCTGGCCACAGCCCTGGCGGTCTGCGCCTGCCACCAAGGACGACGCGTCAGATTCACGACGCTCGCCGCGCTCGCGAACGAACTCCAAGAAGCCCAAGGCAACCGCGAACTCGAACGGGTCATCGGCCGCTACGCCCGCACCGAGCTTCTCGTCTGCGACGAACTGGGATATCTGGCGTTGCCCGACGGTGCCGCCGAGCTCGTCTTCCAGGTCCTCTCCGAGCGCCACGAACGCGGCAGCCTGATCGTCACCACCAACCTGCCGTTCGGTGAGTGGACCAAGGTGTTCCCCGACCCGCGCCTCGCAAAGGCGGTCGTTGACCGGCTCACCCACCGAGCGCACATCATCGACACCGGCAACGAGAGCTGGCGATTCCGCCACGGCCTCGAACGCCAAGGACGCAAGAAGGCATGACCCCCCGCCCCGGAGCCGCGCCCGCGGCTATCGTCACTCAGGCACTCGCCCTACGGGCTCGGCCTTCGCGACGACAGCCGCGGCATGCCATCCAACAGGGCAATCAGGCAACATCAACACCAACAACAACCGACGCCAGGTGGGGCCACTTCAAGCCATCGCGCCGGGGCCAGTGCAAGCCATCGTTTCTACAGCAGCACGGATTCCATGAATCCTCCCTTGGTGGGGATAGGTTGATGGTGCGCTGCTATTCGAGCTGAGCGGCCGTACCGCGGGAAGAGCTGCCAGCTACCGCACCGCGCGTCCTCCTGTCCGCGCTGAGCACGACCCGTGTAGTCGCCGACGAGGTGCCCGTATGACAACGAAGGCGGGTCTACGTGAGCCCGTCGCAAGCGGCCCGAGCGTCTCCTCCACGGGTTGTAGCGGTCAGGGCGCGGCGCCCGCTGCTCGAGTGCTGCGGCGAGAGGCCGAGTCGATTGGCATCGTGCTCGGCAGGGCGTCGCACCTCAAGAGTGGCGGTGGGCTGGCCCCGCGACAGGGTCGCGGGAAAGGAGCGACTTAGCCGCGGGTCGAAGCCTGTGCCGCGTGGGCTGATCGCGCCGGGGTCACTAGCCCCAGGGGAAGAACATTGCCTCAAATTTCGAGAACCCGCTATCGAGGTAGGCGGCGCCATACCCCGGGGCGCTTGTGCATGTGACCTTCAGGCTGAATTGGCCGTCGCGCGTGAGCGGTGCCCAGATGCTGTTGTCGAAGACGCTGCCCTGGGGCCAGCCGAGCATGTGGTAGACCCCGTTTCCATTCCCCCGGCGTTCGGGGTCATCGAATCTAGACACGTTTGACTTGTTGAAGCCCGCATATTCGGTGCCGTTGCTGGCCGAAGCCTCGAGCTTCCCCCTAAAGGAGTTGAACCATGTGCCGTCTCGGGCCTGGCGAGGGATTGGGTTGCCCGGAGCCACTCGCGGCTCATCGGCGGGACACGAGAAGCTCTTCATGACGAGGTAGTGGGCGGCCGGAATCTTCTTCCAGCTCCAGGAGAAGTCCACGCAGTGCGCGTTCGGCCAACACTCATAAGGAGCCGCGACACTCGGTGGCGTCGAGGCTGTAAACGGGCGTTCGGCTGCGAGCGTCGCCGGCAGCTTCGCAATGACCGGCGATCCCGCTGCACGAAGCACTGCAGTGACGTAGAGCGGGCCGCGTGAGAGTGCGTTGCGGGCCGACGTGCTGAGCCGCAGCTTCAGATCGGCATCCGCGCCATCGGCGAGCCTGAACGAAGAGCGAGCGAGCGTGCGGGAACCGAGCGTCCGCACGGTATTGCCGCGAGGTACCAGCGTGAGGCTGCCGTGACACGCGCCGGTCGCGCCGTCGGGACAGGAAATGCTGACCTCGGCTGCTCCGCCGCCGTTCGGCAGGATCGATCCGCTGCCCACGGAGAACACCGGCTCCGCCGAGATCGCCGCGCTTGCGCCGGGGCTCCACAGGCCGACGGAGAGCGCCAGAGCGACGCACAGCACGATGGCAGCGCAGCTGAACGAATTCCCTGTGTTCACGCGAATCTCCGATCTCCAAGTCCATTCGATCGGCGCCCCCGGGCCTCCAAACCCGAACTATGCCCGAAAGTAGCGGACCGAGGTGACAGGACGGCGGCGGAGCCACCCGGGGAGCCAGCCTCGGCACCGCTCACATGCCACCCACGAAATCTCGACGGCGTTCGGGCCGGCCGTCCTGAAGGACGCACGCAGGCACGAAGCCGCTGGACTCTCATGCCCGTTCGAGCAGCAATGCGGGTCTCGACCCGCGCGTCGGTAGGCACCTCTCATTCGCCACGAACGCGACCCGTGGCGAGTTCCGTCGGCGGAGGTGAGTTGGTCGCCCTGCTCGCCGCGCAAACGGGGGCAGGCGACTCGGACTCGGTTGCGTCCCTTTGCCGCTGTAAATTCGCGCGCGGTTCAGGTTCCCGCTGGTGAGTCTATGCGGCGGTCACCTCCTCGTCGAGCGTGTCTGGGTCGGCTTGCTGGTACTTGATTCGGTAGAGGTGTTGTCGGTCGAGGGCGGTGAAGGTCGCGCCGTTGCTGGCGTGGCTGAAGAACAGGTCGAGGACCGCCCAGACGAGTGAGAGGCAGCTGGTCTCGCCGGGGAAGCGACCCATCACCTTGGTGCGCCGGCGAACCTCGCCGAGCGATCGTTCGAGGAGGTTGGTAGACCGCCACCGTTCGCGGTGTCTGAGCGGGTAGCGCAGGTGCGCGACGAGCGCGTCGAGGTCGTCTGAGAGGCAGCGGGCGGCGGACTCGTAGCCGCCGTGCTCGAGCTCTGAGATGACGACCTTGAGGCGGAGCTTGCCGTCCTTGACACTGGTCGCGTCGGTGAGCGCTGACCAGTAGTTGAACCGGATCCGGTCCTGCTCTGACTTCGGCAGCTTCGCCAGCAGGTTGCGCAGGCGGTGGACAGCGCAGTGCTGACGATCGGCACGCGGCCAGATCTCCTCGACCGCTGAGATCAGCCCGGGGCGCGCCGTCGGCCACGACAAGCCTGGGTGCGGCGAGTCCGCGGCTGATCAGATCGCGGCCGAGCTCAAGCCAGTCCTCCTTGGCCTCGCGCGCTCCCAACCGCACGGAAACCAGCTCTCTGCTGCCGGTTTCGGTGATTCCCCAGGCGCAGATCACGCCCTCCTTCGGGCCGCTCGGGCGGACCGGGAGATAGATCGCGTCGAGGAACAGCACGACTAGGTTGACGTCGTAGAGCGAGCGGCGACAGAACGCATCGAACCGCTCGTGCAGCTCCGCGCACACCCGGGACACGGTCGACTTCGACGTCTTCGCGAGCCCGGCCTCTTCGCACAGCGACTCGACGTCGCGCATCGACAGGCCGCGGACGAACCCGCCGATGATCAGCGCCTTCAACGGATCGGTCCGCAGTAACCGCTTGCAGTGCCACTTCGGGAACAGCTTCGAGACGAACGGCCGGACCGCTTCCCGGACCTGCGGGATCTCGATCCGCAGCTCACCTTCAGCCGTCTGCAGATGCCGAGGTCGGAACCCGTTGCGCTTCCCCGACTCCGCCTCGGGCCGACGCTCATAGCGGGCCCGGCCCAACCAGGTGTCGAACTCCTCCTCGACCGCCCGCTGGATGATCAACCGAGCGCCGAGCCGGGCGAGCTCGGACAACATCTTCTGCGGATCATCGACGCCGCCCTTCGACAGCAGCTTGTCGATGCTCGCTTGTATCTCCGCCGACGTCTCTCCTATGTCAAGCGTTTCTCGGTGATTGCGGGCTCTGCTACGTGAGGCATCGCATCGGCGTGGTGCCATGGATGTCCGGGTCGACGTCGCGGCGTTGACGGGGGCGCTCGGGGATCGGGTCGAGTTGGGCTCGCTCGGGGGTCTGGGCTGGCAGCGAGAGGAGGTGATGGAAGCGCCTGGCGAGATGTCGTTTGAGGCAGCGCAAGGCTCCTTTCTTGGTCTTGCCTTCGGCTAGTTTGCGTTCCAGGAACGCCCGAGTCTCGGGGTCGACGCGGGCGCGGGTAACCGCGACGATGTGCACCGCCCGGTTGAGTTGACGGTCGCCTCCGCGGTTGAGGCGGTACTGGCGATGTTGCCCGGAGGAGCAAGGGATTGGCGCGATGCCGGCCTGCAGCGCGAAGCTGGCGTCGCTCTTGAACCGTTTGGCGCCGGCGGTGCGGCCGATCATGATCGCAGCGACGAGGGCGCCGCAGCCGGTCTCTTCAAGCAGCCACGGGCGCTGGGCTTTGATCAGCTCGAGCAGCTGCTGCTTGAGTTCGTTGATGTCGCCGGTCAGTTCGCGGATCTTGGATACCAGCTCGCGCGCGATCCGTCCCCGGACGGTGGCCGGCAGCCGCCGCAGGCGTCGCTCGACTCGGTCAAGCTCGCGCGTGTGTGAGAGCGCGCTTGGTTTCAGCGACGCCTCGAGCTCCGGGGCAAGCTGGACGAGATGCCACCGCAGTCGGGACTGCATGCGGGTGCGCTCAGCAACGAGGTCCTGGCGGTGATCGGAGAGCAGGCGGACTTCCATCGCCTGCTCGTCCAGGTACGCGACGGGGAACTCGTCGACGCCGTCCTTGACGACTGCACGGGCGATCGCGATCGCATCGATCTGATCGGACTTGCCGGGCTGCCGCTCGCCGCGGCGAGAAGCGCCCATCCGGTGCGGAGCGACACGCACGACGCGCTCGCCGGCCGCCAGCAGCGCCTGCTCAAACCGCCGCGAGACCGCGCGACAGTCTTCGATCGCCCACACCCGCTCGTCATCTAGCCCACGAGCCCATCTGACCGCAGCCAGATGCCCGGGCTCGTCCGCCTTGATCTCCCGCTGCCCGCGGACCCGGCCCGTGCCCTCGTCAACCGCCGCCAACGCGTGCGAGCCCTTGTGCGTGTCCGTCCCGATCACGATCATATGCGCCGTCCCTTCATTTGGTTGACCTCCGATGAAGCGGATCTCGGCGGACAAACCTCAGTTGGGGCGGATGCCACGCTCCTATCAAGTCACGCCGAAGGTCCTCGGGCGGCGACCGGCGACAAGACGAACGGCAAGTCAGGCCAACCAGCCGACAGGCGGTACGAGAGTCAGCCCGCCGCCAGCCCGAGACCTACCTGGCGGGTCGGACGTCACCGACCTTGATCAGAGACGATGACACTGAGGCGGTACGGTGCGTCTCACGGCGTAGGCCTCCTTCATCGTCTGCCAGGACTTGAGGGAACCTACGCCGTCGCTCTGACAGCACCCGGCGCGCATTTACAGCAGTTGTGGGACGCAACCTTCGGACTCCGAGATGCACGCCGGGAAACGGAAGCAGGGCCGGGCGGCCGGGCGTCCCCGGTGCTCGAGATGCCAGGACCGGCAGCCTCGCCGAGGACGAGCCGTGGCCGGTTTCCGTCTGGAGGGCGCGCCGCGTCGGGCCAGCAGCAGGGCGGCTGGTCACGCCGGCTGCCCAGGCCGTGTCGCCTTCCCTCCCATCCAAGGCAAAACTTCGCGACGCTTGTGCGAAGTGCCGTACCGAGCCCGAAACAGGGGTCCGGTGCTTGGTTTGACCCCCGCGAGGAACCCGGGTCATCTCGCGGCGAATCCGGTCGCCGCTGGCGACACCGAACGTCCTTGCCTCGCGCCGCGCGGCGTGGCGAGAGAAGCAGCCCTCCGACGGTTTTCGTCCTCGGTCCCGGCCGACTACACAGGCCGATGGGAGTGATCCTCGGCGAGGGCGAGCTCACGCAGGCGCGCTAGTGCCCGGCGGAGGATCCGGGAAACCTGCATCTGCGAGACGCCGAGCTGTTTAGCGATCTCGCTCTGCGTGAGCTCGCGATAGAAGCGCAGCTCGAGAACACGCTGCTCGAGTTCGGAGAGCTGTGTTGCAGCCGACGCAATCGTCAGGCTCGCGTCGATCCGCTCAAAGCGAGGATCGTCTTCGCCGAGCACATCTGACAGCGACCGCGACCCGCCAGCGAGCTCGTCGTGCGGCTCCTCCAGCGAGGATGCGTGGTGCGCCGACGCGGCCTCGAGCCCATCGATCACATGCTCAACCGTCACCTCCATGTACACCGCAAGCTCGCCGGCCGTCGCTGATCGCCCGAGCCGCGGACTGATCGCTCGCTCGGCCTCCTGCACCTTGAGCGCCAGCTCCTGCGCGGCGCGGGGGACGTGAACGGACCATCCCGTGTCACGAAAGTAGCGCTTCAGCTCGCCCAGGATCGTCGGTACGGCAAACGAAGAGAACGCCGTCCCCAGGTCGGGGTCGAACCGGTCTATCGCTTTCAGCAGTCCGAGGCTTGCGACCTGGACCAGATCGTCAAACGGCTCTCCGGCCCCCCTGCGATAGCGAGCGGCAAGCTTGCGAGCAAGCGGCAGGTAGCACTCGACCAGACACTCCCGCGCGCGAGGATCGTTGTCGCGTTGCCAGCGCTCGAACAACCCGCGGAGCGCTCTTTCCCGGTCTGTCGCAGCTGTACTCATGACCACCTCACTTCTCCGAGGTCGCGGTCGAACTCGGCCGCTGTCTGTCGGTTCGCGCCGGCGTAGGGGCCCCCCCGCGACCCGGTGCGTCGCGCACTTGCTGTTCGTAAGGCCACGCTTGGGGAGTCGTACAACTCGAAGTGGGAATCCAAGCTCGTGATCTCAAAGATGCGGTGCACAGCCCGCGGGCCGCGCACCAGCACGAGTTGCCCGCCCGATCGGCGCAGGTGCCGCTCCGCTCGCACCAGAGTGTGTAGACCGGACGAGTCGATGAATTCCAGCCGAGACAGGTTGATCACCACCATCCCGCTGCCGCGCATGACTGGATCTAGCCGAGCCTGCAGCACCGGCGCGGTGGCGAGATCCAACTCGCCGCTCAAAGTCAAGACCACGCCGAGCGGATGATCGACGCGGCGGACCTCCAGTCGGGCCGGCGTCGGCTCAACGGGTGTCCCCGCGTGGACCTCGAAATCCGTCGTCACGACCTGGTCATCCGCCATATCGACGACGTCATCAGCGCCAAGATCGCGAATCCAGCCCTCATCGGTCGAGCCGTCCATCTGATCTCTCCTCAACACGAAGGTAGACAGACCTTTCTATCTACACTAGACGGACCGGTCTGTCAAGGGCGACTGTGCCACGGCGTTCCCCAAGCCGACACGGTCGGCGCCCGAATCGGTCACCGCTTGCGCTGCCAGACAGACCGTTACGTTGCCTAGAGAAAGACCTGTCTGTACGCTAGGCTGTAGTGCCGTGACAACCAGCCGAGACGCAACTGCTAGGCCGGGTGCCCGCGACCGAATCCTCGAAACGGCATACGAGCTGTTCGCCCGCCACGGCATCCAGGCCATCGGCGTTGACGAAATCATCCGACGGGCAGGCGTCGCCAAGGCGACCTTCTACCACCACTTCGCCTCCAAGGACGCTCTCGTGCTCGAGTTCCTGAACCTGCGCGAGGAACGCTGGACGCTGGCCTGGATCGACACGGAAGCCAGGCACCGCGCCGACACCCCCGAGGAACAGCTACTGACGATCTTCGACCTGTTCGACGAATGGTTTCATCGCGAAGACTTCGAGGCCGACTCCTTCGTCAACGTCCTCCTCGAGCTGGGCCCCACCCACCCCGCCGGCAGGGCCAGCATCGAGCACCTCGGGAACGTCCGCGCGATCATCACGAAGCTGGCCGAGGAAGCCGGCCTGCGCGCCACCGAGTCGTTCACACGCTCCTGGCACATCCTGATGAAAGGATCGATCGTTTGCGCTGCCGCAGGCGACACCGAGGCCGGCAAACGCGCCCAAGCAATGGCCAAGCTGCTCATCGAACAACACCGATAGCCGACCTAACCAGTTGATCGCGGTGCCAATGCCGAGACGCAGTGGCGCACACCCGCGCGAGGACGAACGCAGGTGTGGCCTCGCCATCCACGAGCGGCGTGCTTTTCGCTAGCAACGGGTTCGGCGCCGACGCGGTGACGTCCAGGGCGGCTGAGTCGGCTGGCGCCTCCCTCCCATCCGCGCGAAGGGGGCATTCAACCCGAGCACGGCGAAGACGCGTCGCGGGAGGAAAGCAGGTCCGGACCCGCCGGCGTCGCTGTCGCAAGTAGCCCCCGAGCAGCAGCCTCTGTAGCGCACTCGGCCGAGCAAGCGGCGGCACTGGGAATTGCAAGCTTTCTTACGGCGTGCGGCGGGATACCTACTTCGAGTGGTTCGCCTCGGGCTCGCTGACCGCTGCGTTGAGCGCCGTCGCGAAGCCGCACCACGCGAGATATGGCACCAGGAGGCCGGCAGCGCGGCGATCTTCTTGGCGCAACCTTGCGACCTCGAGGCCGAGCGAGAGGTCGAGCGAAGCGATGATCACCAGCGCAGTGCGTTTATCCCGGATTCCGAAGAAGGCTGCTGGCCATGCGCCGTTCAGCGCGAGTTGGGTGAGGTGGAGCCGCCTTGTCATGGGAGAGGCGGTCGCATAGATACGCCACCCGGCGACGGCAATCGCAACATACAACGTCGACCACACCGGCCCAAACGCGGAGGCCGGAGGCGCCCACGACGGCTTGCTGAGTCGTGCATAGACGGCCGAGGCCTTCCGCGAGGCGAGCCCACCAAACCCTGCCGCCGCGGCGACAGGCAAGACCGCAAAGCCCACACGACCCACGTTCACTCCCACAGTCTCCCCGATTCGAGCCGAAGGCGCCGCCTTCCGGCGCTACAAGTGATGAACGCCGCGGCGCTAACTCCAAGCACGCCCGGCCGCTACATCCTCGACGGCTTGCTTGGACTGGGAGACGCTCCAGGCGATCAGGTCTTTCGCCCCGTCCAGCTGCGTCCTGGCCTTTCAACCTGAGAGCACAAATGTGGAACCTGGTGCATCGTCAAGCGCATCGCGTCACTCCTCCGCGGGCAGTGGAGTGGGTTCGAGCGGTAAGACGGTCCCCTTCCCAGGCCGTCGCTGCGATCGATTTCCAACATCTCGCCGAAGAACGCAGCCCCAGTGTCCGCGCAAGGCAGGTCTCTTGTCGGTGGCAACAACCTGCCCGTCGTGCGCCAAAGACGTCCTGTGTCAACCTCCTGTGGTTAGCGGATGGCGGCTGGCTATCAAGCGCTTCGCGCTCGGCCCGGGCGGGCCGCCCGTTGGGTGACAGTGGCGCCGGCCATCCGCTGGGTGGCAGTGAGGTCGGGCACTGGGCCCGACTGCCTTGGGATGGTCACTGTGATGTGGCGCTGTAGTGCGCGGTGTTGCTCAGGGTCGTATGGGGTGTGGTTGCGCCAGCATTGCCACACGACTCGGCACCACGCACGGCCGACGGTCCGGATCGCGCGCGGGTGCTCGTGACCGCGCTGGAGTGCCTGCGCGTAGAGACTCTGTGCCCAGGGGTGCCAGTGGCGGCTTGAGTCCGCGAGCCGACAGAACGCGACACGCAGCCTCTTGTTGCACGCGCGGCGGAAGCCGGCGGTCTTCCATTTGCCGGACTCCACGGCGACCGCGGCTTGGCCGGCGTCGGCGGCGAGCGCGTCCCGGTCGGGGTAGCGCTCACGACAATCGCCGATCTCCGCGAGCAGCTCCGCGGCCGTGATCACGCTGTTCGGTGATTTGAACAGCGAGAGGAAGATCCGCCCGTCCGGATGCGCACGGACCTGCACTCTGATCTCGGCTTCGAGCTGCTTGACCTGCGCGTTGAGCGTCCGGACCACCTGCACGAACCCGAGCACCAGCTGCCGGCGGACGGCGAGCTCGAGCTCTCCGACCCTCGCGCGTGGCGCACTACGGAGCTTCGCCATCAACGCCGTCGGATGCTGCCCGCCCGAATACCGCTCGCGCACTAGAAACGCCTGCATCCGAGCCACTCCCAGACCGCGAGCGTCCGCCGGGCTTGGGTAGCGCTCAAGGAACGCGAGAAAGATCTCCGCGTCCATGTGACTGAACAACCGTAACGGGCCGGGCCAGAACCGCTCAAGCTCGGCACGGAGCTGGTTGACGATCCCCGTGCGCGCCGCGACGAGATCCTCGCGCGCGCGGGTCAGCGCCCGGATCGCCTTCGTCTGATCGCAATCGGGCTCGAGCACCCGGAAGCGGTGATGATCGGTGCGCGCGAGCTCACAGAGCACGAATGCGTCAAACCGATCGGACTTCCCACCCGCGACCCGGAACCGGTCACGCGCCGCCGCCACCTTGTTCGGGTGCAGCGCCAGCACCCGCAACCCCGCGTCCAAGAGCCGCTCGACCAGCAGCCCGTCCGGCCGCTCGATCGCAACCAACACGACCTCCAGACGCACCAGCACGCGACACAACGCGATCACGCCCTTCTCGTCATGCGCATAAGTCCCCGCCAGCAGCTCCGTGCCCGTCTCGTCAGCCACGAGCACGTCGTGCTTGTCCGACGCCCAATCGATCCCGGCATACCGCTCCGCCATCTCCACCCTCCAGTGATCGAGTCACCTTCACAGCGCCCCGACCTGGAGGTACCGTTGCGGGTGCTCATAGACAAGGCCCTCGCAACTCGGGGCTACGTCCTGTTGCCGCTCGCGGCACCTCACCACCGTCGGGACGGGCTGGTCTTTGGCAGGCCCTCCACTAAAGGGCAAGCGATCGTGGCCCTCTCCCGGCGGCGGTCGAGGCAACCAAAGCTTGTCCTATGAGCGAGCGCGCCGCCGATGCGTGCGCGCGGCTTCGCGAACGAGGCCGCCTGGGCGGCAAGCGTTCAGAACGTCGACAGATGGCCGTGGGTCCGCAAGTACTCCCTCCCGGCGGCAGTCACCGAGACAACGGCGCCACGCTCCGGCGCACGATGGCGCACGATGAAGCCGCGGTTGTTCGCCTCCTCCCACACAGGTAGGCGCGGACACGAAGTCCGCCATGCCTCGAGCACGTCGGCGTACGCGCGGGGGCTCGGGCCGATCCATTCAAGGAGCTCAAGGATCAGGTTGTCGACGGTGTCGGCCACAGAGATCTATGAGCGGCTGATTCGATGCGCGCGGTCGTAGCGGTCCACGACCCGGGATCATCTCAGCACCGACCACGACGACGGAGGGACCGAGCGATGCCTCAGTGGGCAAGCGATCAAGCGACCGCAGCGTTCGAGCAGGCCGAGCACCGGCTGTTTGCCGCATGTGACGTGCAGGTCACAAGCCGCCGCGTGCGTCTCGCTGATCCGCCGGTTGCCGTGCGCGTCCTGGAGGCTGGCGACGGCCCGCCGCTCGTCCTGGTGCACGGTAGTGGCATGAGCGCCTCGACGTGGGCGCCGCTGATGCCGTATCTGGGAGCGCGCCGTCTGATCGCCTTCGACCTCCCCGGGTTCGGCCTCAGCGACTCATTTGGCTACAGCGGCCGATCGCTCCGAGCGCACGCGGTTGCCCAGCTCACCTCGCTGTTGGACGCGCTCGGCCTCGAGCGGGTGCCGATCGTCGGCACCTCGCTGGGCGGGATGTGGGCGCTCTGCGTGGCCCTCGACGCGCCGGACCGGGTTGCCGCCGTGGTGTCGCTCGGGGTCCCCGCGGTCGCGCTGCCCGGCATGCACGGCGACCCGTTCTTCACCGCGCTCTCAACACCCGGCGTGCGCCAGCTCGCCTCGCGGATCCGCCCGCCGAACGTCGCGACGGTACGCCGGTCTGGGGCCCGCGGGGTCATCGGCCCTCGCGCCACCGAGCGGACGCCTGATGCGTTCTTCGAGGTCGTCCTCGAGGGGATGCGCCAGCCCGGCTTTCGGACGGCGATGCTCAGTCACATGCGGCTCGCGATGCGGCTCGGCCGGCCCCGCCCCGAGAACTTCCTCTCAGAGGCCGAGCTGCGGCAGCTCACGGTGCCGGTGCTCATGATCTGGGGCGACGAGGACCCCTACGGCGGCCCAGAGATCGGCCGACGTGCCTGCGCGCTCCTACCGGACGCGCGCCTTGAGGTGATCCCAGGCCGCCACGCTCCCTTCCTCGACGACCCCGAGCGCTGCGGCGCGTTGATCGACGAGCTCCTTCACCGCGCGACAACGACCTAACCCCGCCTAACCCCAGCGCATCGATCGCCGCTCTTGGGACGATCCCGACCGCGTCGACCAAGTCCACCCTCAGATCGCGGGCCCGCGGATGCGGGTGTGTCCTGCGTGCGGGGTGGAGCCCTCGTATTCGCCAATCTCGGGCATCTCCGAGGCATCGGCGCGATGGTCCCCGTGACCGTCGACCTGGGCGTCCCTGGTTTCGAACGCAACCAGCCACGTCGACCGACCCGGCCACGGCTGCCCGTCCGCCCGGGCGATGCAGCACTCCGGCGGCGCCGATCCGACGGCCGCCCTCCACCATTAGCCAAGAACTCCTGATTAGCAAGCACAAGAGCGGCAGCCTCGCCGCCTCAGGCACGCTGCCGCTTCAGGCGTGAACGAGCAGTCTCGCTGGCAGCTCGACCCGAGCTGATCGCCGTTCGCGGCGGCTTCTCGGCCTGAGCCGGAGCCTGACGTTGCTGACATGTCATCGACGCGGAGCTTCCGGATTCGCAGGTGTTCCTGCGCCAGGCTCGACATAGCTGCATTTCCCACACGGGTTCATGTCCGCCTCGCTCCGACACACACGGCTCGACCGGTCGGGAAACGCTCGCCAAAAGGAGCCGGTTCGGACAGGCTCCGGGGTGAGTTGCACGTCGAGCTCGTGACCGGGCAGGTGCCGCCATCCACCGCCGCGAACGCGAACGCCTTCCCCTTCGCCTGAAGCGGCAGCGTGCCTGAGGCGGCGAGGCTGCCGCTCTTGTGCTTGCTAATCAGGAGTTCTTGGCTAATGGTGGAGGGCGGCCGTCGGATCGGCGCCGCCGGAGTGCTGCATCGCCCGGGCGGACGGGCAGCCGTGGCCGGGTCGGTCGACGTGGCTGGTTGCGTTCGGAAGCAGCGCCGTTGGAGAGTCCGACGAGCTCGATCGAGACGACTGCCTGTAGCCCAGAGGAGTAGTGGCACCGGGGTGGTTGACGCGCGGCGTCGGTCGCGGATAGGATCCGCGTTAACGGAGCGGGTCGTACGCGTTGTGGCCGGTGGCACCCGCAACTGCGACGCAAGGAGGGCGAAGTGACTGGGATCCGTACGTGGGCACGGCGGATCGGTGCCCTCGCGCTGGTCGGGGCGTTGTTGGGAGGAGCGTCGGCATTCGGGTGGAGCGGGGCTAGCGCGGCGTCGCGGGCCGCGGGGCCCGCAGCGAGGGGTCCTCTTCCCGCGCGGACGCTTGCCAAGGTGCGGCAGATCGTCCGTCGGTTCAAGGACACCAACCGCACCCCGGGAGTCCTGATCGGAATCTGGAGCCCAAAGGGAACGTCGGTCACCGCGAGGGGCGTCGCCAATCTCGCGACGGGGAGGCCGCTGAAGCCCAACATGCAGTTCAAGATCGCCAGCCAGACCAAGACGTTCACCGCCAACCTCATCCTTCAGTTGGTGGGTGAGGGCAAGATCTCCCTCAGTGACCACATTTCCAAGTGGGTTGCGGGTGTGCCCAACGGTCACCGGATCACGATCCGTGAGCTTCTGAACCACACGAGCGGGCTCGCGGACGGCTTCTCGCTCCCGGCCATCCAATCGCACTTGGCTACCGGCTGTACCGTCCGCTACTTGCTCAAGACCGAGGCGAAGGCGCCTCCGGTCGCGGCGCCCGGCACGAAGTGGTCCTACAGCAACTACGGCTACAACCTGCTCGGGCGAGTGGTGGAGCTGGCCACCGGTCAGAACCTGAGCACGGCAATTCGAAAGCGGATCGCCGTGCCGCTCGGCCTGCACCGAACCTACCTTCCAACCTCCGGCAACGGCCTCCGGCCGCCGTTCACCCACGGCTACGGGACTGGCGAGGTCGCGCCCACCCAGGCGCCCAAGGCCTCGGATGACGCCACGGCCCTGCCGGCATCGTGCCTCTGGGCCCACGGCGGGATGGTCTCAACGCTCGCCGAGATGCGCGTCTGGTCCCGGGCCCTTGGGACTGGTGCGCTGCTCAAACCATGGGTGTGGCGAGAGGCGAAAAAGAATGCGATTCCGTTCAAGTTTGCTCTTAACTACAACGGGCCCGGGCGTTGGAAGTACGGCCTCGGCTTCGTCGAGTCCGGCGGGTTCATCGGCGGAACCGGCAGCTTCGCCGGCTACGAATCAACCGCCATGTACTCGCCCGCTCGCCGGACGACCATCGAAGTCGTATCTACCAAGCAGCCCAACGCGATCACGCCTCCGCCCATGTTCCAAGCTCTTGGGATGGAAGTCTTCGGCACCCACATCGGCTTCGGGCTCACGATCGCCCAAGCCCTCAAGCCGAACAACTTCGGGGCCCCCCGCCGTGAGACGAGAACCGAAGCGTCGCCCCTTTTTCTGGAGCCCGCTCCTTCGGAGTGCGGACGCAGGCGCCGCGTACCTCTGCTTTGATCGAGATCCAGCCGTCTGGCCGGCGCTGCTGCTCGTGAGCACACGGGCCACCCCAGCGAAGAGCGAGTTGCTGCCGCAATCTCGAGAAGGCGGCCGAGTCAGGCGGGGGGCCGGCGGGCGGTTGCGTTGTGCAGCGCTCCCGCCCGCCTGTCAGCTGGCCCAGGTCTCAGAACTCGAGGCCAGCGCTGACGTGCATCATCGGCGCGCGCCGCGCATGGATCGTGCCGATGATCTCCTCGACATCGATCCCTTGTAGGTAAACACTCGTAGTCGAGACGTACGAATGTCCGAGCTGGCGCTGGATCACCGGTAGCGGCACTCCCTCCCGGGCGAGCTCGACTGCGTGAGCATGACGGAGCTGATGCGGCGCAAACCTGCGCCGCACGCCTGCCGCTGTGGCGTAGCGTCGTAGCTCGCCGCGCGCGGCGGTCGCTGACCACGGCCGCCCGCGGGTCGGTCCATCGATCACGCAGAACAGCGCACCGATCGGCAGCTCGACCCGCGCGACGAGCCACGGAGCGAGATGATCGCGCCACGCCCACGCGTCCATCCCCACCTCTCGGCGGCGATTACCTTTGCCTCGGCGGATCAGAATCGATCCGCGTCGCGGGTCGAGATCTGACTCGATCAGCGACAGCGCTTCCTGGATCCGCAGCCCGCCACGCCACAACACCACGATCAGCGCCCGCAGCCGCAGCCCGTGCTTATCGGCGGGTGTCTGGCGCATCACCGCGACGATCTCATCGACCGTCGGTGGATCCGCCGGATACACGTGCCCCTTGTTCCTTGGCGCGTGCCCGGCGTTGTAGCCGGGCATCGCCGCGGGTGAACGCCGCCGGCCGGCGGCGTCGAGCAACAACTCAGAAGACATCGCTCCCTCCCTTCGAGAGCAGACTGTTGACCAACCCGCTCTACCAGTCCCGAGCCAAGCCCGTCACTGCTCACACCCACACGGCAGTCGTCGTCCTGTCGCTGCCGCTCCCCCGGAAAACGGCAGCAGGTCGCTGTTCGCTGGGGTGGCCCGTGTCGCTCAGCGAGCAGCAGCGTCGGCCAGACGGCTGGGTCTCGATCAAACGGGCACTCCTCCGGCAAGCAGGTCGCGTCTCAGAAGTGCTGTAAATAGCGGCGGTGCCGTCAGAGCGACGGCGTAGGTTCCCTCGATGTCCTGCAAGACGATTGAAGGAGGCCTACGCCGTGAGACGTACCGTACCGCCTCAGTGTCATCGTCTCTGATCAAGGTCGGTGACGTCCGACCCGCCAGGTAGGTCTCGGGCTGGCGGCGGGCTGACTCTCGTACCGCCTGTCGGCTGGTTGGCCTGACTTGCCGTTCGTCTTGTCGCCGGTCGCCGCCCGAGGACCTTCGGCGTGACTTGATAGGAGCGTGGCATCCGCCCCAACTGAGGTTTGTCCGCCGAGATCCGCTTCATCGGAGGTCAACCAAATGAAGGGACGGCGCATATGATCGTGATCGGGACGGACACGCACAAGGGCTCGCACGCGTTGGCGGCGGTTGACGAGGGCACGGGCCGGGTCCGCGGGCAGCGGGAGATCAAGGCGGACGAGCCCGGGCATCTGGCTGCGGTCAGATGGGCTCGTGGGCTAGATGACGAGCGGGTGTGGGCGATCGAAGACTGTCGCGCGGTCTCGCGGCGGTTTGAGCAGGCGCTGCTGGCGGCCGGCGAGCGCGTCGTGCGTGTCGCTCCGCACCGGATGGGCGCTTCTCGCCGCGGCGAGCGGCAGCCCGGCAAGTCCGATCAGATCGATGCGATCGCGATCGCCCGTGCAGTCGTCAAGGACGGCGTCGACGAGTTCCCCGTCGCGTACCTGGACGAGCAGGCGATGGAAGTCCGCCTGCTCTCCGATCACCGCCAGGACCTCGTTGCTGAGCGCACCCGCATGCAGTCCCGACTGCGGTGGCATCTCGTCCAGCTTGCCCCGGAGCTCGAGGCGTCGCTGAAACCAAGCGCGCTCTCACACACGCGCGAGCTTGACCGAGTCGAGCGACGCCTGCGGCGGCTGCCGGCCACCGTCCGGGGACGGATCGCGCGCGAGCTGGTATCCAAGATCCGCGAACTGACCGGCGACATCAACGAACTCAAGCAGCAGCTGCTCGAGCTGATCAAAGCCCAGCGCCCGTGGCTGCTTGAAGAGACCGGCTGCGGCGCCCTCGTCGCTGCGATCATGATCGGCCGCACCGCCGGCGCCAAACGGTTCAAGAGCGACGCCAGCTTCGCGCTGCAGGCCGGCATCGCGCCAATCCCTTGCTCCTCCGGGCAACATCGCCAGTACCGCCTCAACCGCGGAGGCGACCGTCAACTCAACCGGGCGGTGCACATCGTCGCGGTTACCCGCGCCCGCGTCGACCCCGAGACTCGGGCGTTCCTGGAACGCAAACTAGCCGAAGGCAAGACCAAGAAAGGAGCCTTGCGCTGCCTCAAACGACATCTCGCCAGGCGCTTCCATCACCTCCTCTCGCTGCCAGCCCAGACCCCCGAGCGAGCCCAACTCGACCCGATCCCCGAGCGCCCCCGTCAACGCCGCGACGTCGACCCGGACATCCATGGCACCACGCCGATGCGATGCCTCACGTAGCAGAGCCCGCAATCACCGAGAAACGCTTGACATAGGAGAGACGTCGGCGGAGATAGAAGCCCGGATCGAGCACATGCTGTCGGTCGGGGTCGGTGAGAACCCGCGCGAGTCGCTCTCGGAGCTGGCCAGGCTCGGCGCGCGGCTGATCATCCAGCGAGCAGTGGAGGACGAGTTCGACGCGTGGTTGGGCCGCGCCCGGTATGAACGGCGTGCCGGCGAGCGGGGCGAGGAGCGCGGCGAGGAGACCGGGCTGCGGAACGGGTTCCGTCCGCGCACGTTGCAGACGGCGGAGGGGGAGCTTGAGATCGAGATCCCGCAGGTTCGCCAAGCGGCTGAGACGTTCGCGTCGAAGCTGTTCCCCCGGACCCCGAAGCTGTTGCGAACGGAGCCGTTGAAGGCGTTAGTGATCGGCGCGTTCGTGCGCGGCCTGTCGATGCGCGATGTCGAGTCGTTGTGCGAGCAGGCCGGGTTGGGGAAGCTGTCGAAGTCGACCGCGTCGCGGATGTGTGAGGAGCTCAAGGAACGCTTCGAAGCGTTCAAACGGCGTGACCTGTACGAGATCCGGCTCGTCGCGTTGTTCCTCGATGCGACGTTCATCGCCGTCAGACCGGACGGGCCGAAGGAGGGCGTTCAGGTCGCGTGGGGGTTCACCGAGGACGGCGAACGTGTGCTGTTGGCGGTGAGCCTGGGGATGCGCGAGTCGTTCGAGGACTGGCAGACCCTAGGCCGCGACCTGATCAGCCGCGGACTGGGAGCGCCGATGCTGATCGTCGCCGACGGCGCCCCCGGCCTGGTCAAGGCGATCGAGCAGTGCTGGCCGGCGTCAGACCGCCAGCGGTGCTGCGTTCACCGCGCGCGGAACCTGTACGCCAAGCTGCCCGACCGCGAGCGTGAACGCGTCAAGCACGCCTACTGGCAAGCGTTGGATGACGCGATCAGCGAACAGGACGCCAAACACCGACTCCAGGCGCTCGTCAACAACCTCGACAAGGGCGGGTTCACCGCCGCCGCGCGCTGCCTCGCCGACGACCTCGACGCGCTCGTGGTGCACCTGCGCTACCCAGTCCGGCATCGCCGGCGGTGGCGGTCGACGAACCTACTCGAGCGCTCGCTCGGCGAGGTCAAACGCCGCACCAAGGTGATGGGCCGGTTCCCCGGCGAGAGCAGCTGCCTGACCTTGGTCTGGGCGGTGCTCGACCTGCTGATCACTCACCAGACGAACGGCATCCACTTCAACGCGCTCGACCGCCAACGCCTCAAACGAGCGCGCTACCAGGGCAACGAGCAAACCGTCGACGAGGAGGTGACAGCCGCCTGAGCCCCCAAACCGGCCAATCAGCCCCGACCAGCAACCGCAGCGTTGCACATCGGCGCGCTGTGAGCCCGTCTAAGCCTCCGCGACGAACACCCCCGACCGATACGACCCCCCAAACCAGAGCGAGCACGCGCCAACAACAAGGAGGTCACCACCACCAACACGACCTGACTCACTAGAGTCACCCCGGGAACCTAAACCACGGCGAATTTACAGCAGCAAAGGGACGCGACCGGCAAGCAAACGAGGCTGCTGCTTTCCGAAGATCCGGCAGCCTCGCCTTCGGCCAACACTGCCAGACGAGCGCTAGGAACGAGGACTGGAGATCGTCAGGCAATGACCGTCTGGCGTGCAGGCAAACTGGAAGCCCGGGCCTGGCTGTGAGCCGCTCACGGTGTTGCGGACCAGCAGCCGGGCCTCGTAGGTGACGAGGTGATTGGGCTCGCCATTGCGCAGCCCTGGTGCATCTATGTTGAACGCACCATTGGCACAGCGGTTGCCAAAGCGCTCGACCGGATAGCACCGATGCTCCCGCGAGCGGTGGTCGAACTTACCCCTGGTCCCATGCTCGACCGTCGTCCCGTACTCGATGGAGAGAAATGTCTCGCCAAATCTTGAGGCCATGAAATTCGGTGAAAACTCGAACGACCAACCGTACTTGGCGCCCTGTCCGAAGCGCCCAAAGCGGACGATGTCCGCGTTACGAGCGAGATCCGGAGCTGTACGGAAGGTTTCGGCCCCGGTGCGGTAGTCCTGGAACGCATAGCCCAGCCCCCCGCGCGCTGAGTAGACGGTGTTCGGCGTTAGATCGCTCATGTCAAAGCGCTGTTGCTGGTAGGAGTTGCTCACGGGCCCGGCACCAACACGCTGGGTCGCGTGATAGCTGACGTCGGTTTTGCCTTTGCCCAACTCCGCCCACAGCTGCCCCGGTCCGAGACACGGGAAGGTTTTGAGGTAGTTCACGACGACGGTCGCCGTGGTGGGCTTGACGTCCACCAAATCCACTCCCGTGCCCGGCGCAAACCCATGCGAGTCAGTTGCGATCTGAAAACACGAAGGCCCGGTGGCTGCGAGCGCTGTCGGCGCCGTGAGCGCGGCGAGCAGCGCAGCCGCCACGGTCGCGAGCACAACTTTGGTCGATCGGCCAGGCATGGTCTTCCTTTCCTCGGTTCTCGAATCGCCCCTCACGTCACGGCATGAGTCATCTTTCGCCAATGACGCACCGTCAGCCGTCCTTTCGTCCCCTTCCGACCGTCGGTAATCGGACCTGGCGACTAACCTTGATCCGATCGGCATCGTTCCCCATCCGTAGAAACCCGACGCGCCGAAGAACAGAGCGGTGCGTCGAGTGTAGCGAAACGAACATGCTGAGCGCCAGAGTGCTGGATCGAGTGAAAGGACGACACGAACGAGCAGGAGCACCGGCCGACCTGGCTGCCGCATTCAAAGCGGCAAGCACCAGCCCGATCGCCGAATTCCAGCGTGTCGCAAGGGGCTACAGGCAGTCGTCTCGATCGAGCTCGTCGGACTCTCCAACGGCGCTGCTTCCGAACGCAACCAGCCACGTCGACCGACCCGGCCACGGCTGCCCGTCCGCCCCGGCGATGCAGCACTCCGGCGGCGTCGACATGACGGTCGCCATCCACCGTTAGCCACGAAGTCCTGAGTAGCAAGCACAAGAGCAGCAGCCTCGGCGGCACCGCCCGGACAACTGCGTTCGGACACGAGCAGCCGCGCTGGCGCCGACCCGCGAGATACCCCGCGAACCCAAGAGCAGGGCTCGACCCCGCAGGCTGCGTCCGCCCCGCAACTCGCCAAACTCGCGCATCTCGCTGTCGACGTGCGGCGGGCAGTGCAAAGGGCTCGGCCGGCGCGCCTGCTTTCTCGCGAGAGCAGGGCGGCGTCGACGTCCGATCGGCCTCTTTGCGCGCCCCGCTTCGCCGGCGGAGCAGGGAACAGAGCCATGCGCCCTGCTTGGCGCGGAACTCGGGGTCCGTCGCCGCGTCGACGACGCGCAAGGCGCCGGCACGACGGCAGAGGCGCCCTTCCCGCGCGTTGCGGGTCCCCGGGCGCCGACGCCGAGATGCTCGTCGTGGCGGCAAAGGAGGAGTGAGGAGATTCGGCGCTCGAGCTGCTGGTGCTCATCAAGGAGGTGCTTGGTGCACGCTCCCGTTCCGCAGCGAACGTCGTCCTCGGGGTCGCGCTGTTCGGCGTGCGTCAAGAGCGGGGCCCGGCCGGACGCGCGGGCGTGGTTGGGGTGTGGCTGTTGCGCTCGTTACCGCCGCGGAGGGCTGGAAGCGCGCGGTCGTGCCGTGGCGCCGCGGCTCGGCGAGTACGCGCGGAAGTCCTGAAAGCCGCGCGCTCGCCAAGCCATGGGGGGAGGCCAGCCGGCGGCGGCTGCGGCAGCCGGGTCGCCGCTGCCGGCGGCCATCGGGTGCTCGTGCCTGTCTCGCGAGGAGATCAGCACGATGGCCAGGGTCGCACGGGCGACGGTGAAGCCGGCGCCGACCAGGAACGCCTTCGAACCCCTTGTTCGCCACCTACCAAGGTGCGGCCCTGCTCCAAACGCCTTCCACGATCCAGGTATCATCGCCAGACGGGACCGCCGTTCGATAGGTGAGGTCTGCGGCGCCATGCGGGACGGGCTCGGCGAGTACAAACCAACGTTCTGATGACTGGCCTAGCCGCCAGTTTCTCCGACGCGATCCTCGCGATTCACATCCTCGCCGCGGTGATCGGCTTTGGGGTGCTTTTCGCGTACCCCATCGTGTCCCTGGTCGCGACCAAGATGGACCGCCGCGCGATGCCCTGGTATCACCGGATGCAGGAGCTGTTTGGCCGCTACCTGGTTGCCCCCGGGCTGGCGGTGATTCTCATCGCCGGCATCTATCTGGCCTCCCACGAGCATCAGTGGAGCAGGTTCTACGTGCTGTGGGGATTGGGCGCGGTCGTCGTCATCGGCGGGATTGGCGGTGGCTTCCTCGGAACGCGGGAGGGCAAGCTGGCGAAGCTCGCCGCACGTGACGTCGCCGAGACCGCCCCAGACGCCGAGGTCACATGGAGCGCCGAATACGAGGCACTGAACAAGCAGGTACTGATCGTCGGATCGATCTTGCTGCTGATCATCGTATTGACGGTCTTCTTTATGGCGCTTCACCTCGGCGCCTGAGCGCAGGTCTTCCTCGCCGGCGCCTCGGGGGAATCGGCGCTCGCCGATTGAGCTCCCAACCCGCATCCAGGGGTGCCGTTAAGGAACGCGGCACCAAGTGACAAGTAGGCCGAGATCCGGCCGGTCGCCGTCCTGCCTGCTGGCCATTCAGCTCGACTCGGCGTTTGTCTCGACGGTCTGGGCGAAGTTGAGGGCGATGCGTCGGGCAGCAGACTCGGCAGGCGTCCGGTCCCTCATATCCGCGCAAAGGAAGGCCGGGCCGACGCGCAGATACCCTTCGCAGCTCACAAGCAGGTTTGCGCTCCTTTCGGTCGGTGAGTTCGAGAACGCCCGCCCGGTCATCGTGGACCGGGCGGGCGATCCGGGGGTGGTCAAGCAGGCAATTGGCCGACACCTCTAGCACCTGACCGCCCGGGTTGAGCAGCAGCCGCGTTAGGGTCGGTCATGCCCCCGCCACCCGGGCAGGTACGCACGCCCCGCCGCCGGCATTACTTTCACCAGCTGGCGGTGGTGAGGAGCTCGGTGCGGTGGGCCTGGGCCCAGTCAGTGAAGCTGCGTGCCGGGCAGCTCGTGACTGTGGTGATGTCGCCTGTCGGCTCGGAGTTGTACGGTTCCAGGGTGGAGCGGAACATCTCGATGATGGCGTCCGCCAGCTCTTCGGGCATGCCGTAGGACACCATCTCCGCGAGCGTGTCGGCCGGGTCGGTTTCGGCGTAGCGCAGGTCGCGGCCGAGCACCTGGCTGAGGATTGCGACCTGGTCGGTGGGGCTGAGCGGTTCGGGGCCGGTGAGCTCGTAGACCCGGTGGTTGTGGCCGTCTTGGGTGAGGCTGGCCGCGGCGACCGCTGCGATGTCCGCCGGGTCAACGACAGCGGCCCGGCCAGCGGCGAAGGGGGCGTGCACGACCTGATCGGCCGCGATCATCGGCGCCCAGTTGAGCGCGTTGGACATGAGCGCGGTAGGCCGCAGGAACGTCCACCCGATGCCGCTGTCGCGGATCGTCTCCTCGCCGGCCCGGTGCGAGGTGGTGATCGGGTCGGTGGCGTCGTGTCGGACGCTGAGCACGGACAGCTTGACGATCCGCTCCACCCCCGCTTGCTGCGCCGCGGCTATGAGCCGGTGATCGTGTGCGGCGATGTTGAGCCCGTCGGTTAGCAAGAACACGGCATGTACACCGTCCAGCACGGGTGCCAGGTCGCTGTCACCGAGATCGGCCACGACCTTCTGGGTGCCGTCGGGGAAAACCGCGCCAGGATTGCGGGTGAGGACCCGTATGTGGCCTGCCTGGGCGGGGAGGAGTGCTGTGATGAGTTCCGACCCGATGTGGCCGGTGGATCCGGTGATCAAAATCATGAGTTCTGGTCCTTTACTTGTGATTGGTTTTTGGGGTGAGTTTGGAGTGGGCGCAGCTCGCGCCGGCCGGAGCTCCGCCCCGTGAGGACACGCTCCATTAGGTCATTGGTTCTTTATTGGTTATGTCCGGTCTAACGCTGGTCGGGAGACGGTGGATCTCCAGCAGCTGCAGGCCGAGTGCCTCGAGCTGGTGGATGACGCCGTACAGCGCGCTCTGGTCCGGGAGCGAGCCGGTGAGCAGCGTGTCGTGTCCGCGGCTCGCCGCGGCCAGCGTCGGGAACGCTTGCATGAGCGTCGGGCCGATCGGCCCGCGGACGCGGATCTCGTAGCGCCGCGGGTCGCTGGTGCGGGTCGCTCTCGTGTTTGGCATGCGATCAGGGTCGCCGTCCGGAGGATGAGCGCGCATCGCATCGTTCAGATGAATCCGACCGTCCGGTTGAAGGTCAGAAGGGTGCAACCATGTACGTCGTGGCTGACTCGGGAGCAGCCGTCGAACACGCCGCCGCCGGTCTAAGTAGGGCGTCGTCCATCCCGCGGCCCGGCCTGTTCGAGGTGTTGGGCGCGGCGCGGCGGGTGGTCCACGTGTCGGCGCCGGCGGGGAGCGGGAAGACGTTCCTGCTGCGCTCGTGGATCGCGGCGGCGGGTCTGGGTGATCGGGCGGCGTGGGTGTCGGTGGGGCGTGGGGAGCACGATCCGCAGGTGTTCTGGCTCTCCGTTCTCGACTCGCTGCGCCAGACCGGCGCCGGATCTGAACGGGTGCGGGAGCTGACGGCCGCCCCTCATCTGGACGGCGCGAACGTCGTCGGACGGTTGCTGGAAGATCTGAGCTCGCTCCGGGAGCCGCTGTGGCTGGGCCGACCTCACCCTCCGCCACTTCGCGCCCAAGACCCCGCCATTCCCCGAACCACCAAAGGACCCACCTGCCATGTCCGGAGTCCGATGAGCCGCTGTCACCCTCGCTATCGGCGCTCCACTTCTCGCGCAGACCTGCGTACTCGCGGTACTCGAATGGAACGCCTGCGGAGCGCTGATATGCACCTTCGAGCTGGGCGTCCTCGGCGGCGTCATTGGTCACGCCCCCAGCTTCGTCACCTGGGGCGACGCCTTCGCACCGATCGACGAGAACCCGTCCGCCCTACGAACGGCGGGCTCAGGTCACCAAGGGACGGTGCGCTTAACGTCTAAGAACGCGCGGCCCGATCAGTCTGGGCCAATCTCAGCGATCCGCACGATGATCGGCGGCGCTGTCTTGGAGAGACCTGTGTGCTGGGCGATCGTTGAAGTCGGTGGCAGTGTGACCCGCGATCGACCCGCGATCCGCCAGGCTCAGCGTGACGTCCGTCTACACGGAGGCGAGACGCAGGCCCGCATCGGCGTGACCGTGTGCCACGCCGCGTCCGGCGTGGTGATCGAAGTTGGGAGACCGGAGACGGGCGCCCGCCGGGGAGGCTTGTCGGCTTAGGCGGCTTCCGCCGTGTCTTCGTCGGTGGATCGCCTGTCGCCGTAGTCGGCGGGCAGTGTGATCGCGGGCGAGCGGGGTTTGGTTTGTTCGGGCGGGCGATCCCGTGGGTCGTGAGCGACGATCTGCGCTTGTGAGCGACTGCGACGGGCTGGGGCCCGTCCCGGCGGTTGAGTCGCTGGCTCTCGTGGGCTGAGCGCGGGGATCTGGAGGGCTATCGGCCTCGCTCGTGTGACCCGCATTTGACGGCCGAAGTGAGCGATCTCGAGTGGCGGGCCGTCGAGCAACGAGTAGGTCGCGCGTTCCGGCTCCACCGCCACCAGCAGTCGCCGGCCACGGAAGCTGAGGCGGAACGTCAACCGGGTGAGCGCGGCGGGCAGCCGCGGCGCGAAGCTCAGGTGGCCGTCGTGGTCTCGCATTCCTCCGAATCCGGACACGGCCGCGATCCACGTTCCTGCTAGTGACGCGATGTGAACGCCGTCGTGGGTGTTGTGCTCGAGATCGTTGAGGTCCATGAGCGCGGCCTCGGCGAAGTAGTCATACGCGAGGTCGAGTTCGCCGATCTCGGCGGCGATCACCGCCTGCGTGGTGGCGGACAGCGAGGAGTCGCGGACCGTGAGCCGCTCGTAGTACGCGAAGTTGCGCGCCTTCTCCTCGGCGCTGAACGCGTCTCCTCGCAGGTGCATCGCGAGTACGAGATCCGCCTGCTTTACGACCTGCTTGCGATACAGCTCGAAGTACGGGACGTGCAGCAGCAGCGGATACTGGTCCGGTCGGGCGGTCTCGAAGTTCCAGACCTCGTGCTGCGTGAAGCCCTCGGCCTGGGGGTGCACCCCGAGGTCCGCGTCAAACGGCACGAACATCGCGTCGGCCGCGTCGCGCCAGGCCGCCACCTCGTCTTGGCTGACGGCGAGGACGCCGGGATGGTCGGGGTGGCGCTCGGCTGCGTCTGCGGCGGCGCGGAGGTTGCGCTGGGCCATCAGGTTGGTGTAGACGTTGTTGTCGGCGATCGCGCTGTACTCGTCGGGCCCGGTGACCCCGTCGATGCGGAACCGTCCCTGCGTGTCGAGGTGTCCGAGCGAGCGCCACAATCTCGCGGTCTCGACCAGCAGTTCGAGCCCGGCCTCGCGCTCGAACTCCTCGTCGCCGCTCGCCGCCTGGTAGCGGCTCACCGCGTCGGCGATGTCGGCGTTGACGTGAAACGCGGCCGTGCCCGCAGGCCAGTAACCGGAGCTTTCCTGTCCCCGGATCGTGCGCCACGGGAACGCCGCTCCCTGGAGCCCTAGCGTTCGCGCGCGCTCCCGGGCTAGGTCGAGCGTTAGGTGACGCCAGCGCAGCGCATCGCGCGCCGCCCGCGGCGCGGTGTACGTGAGAACCGGCAGGACGAACGTCTCGGTGTCCCAGAACGTGTGTCCGTCGTAGCCGGGGCCGGTCAGCCCCTTCGCAGCTATCGCTCGCTGTTCCGCTCTGGCGCCGGCCTGCAGCACGTGGAACAGGGCGAAGCGAACGGCCTGCTGAAGCTCCGGATCGCCGTCGATTTCGACGTCGGCGCGGTCCCAGAAGTCATCCAGGTAGGCGCGCTGCTGGGATAAGAGCCCCTCCCAGCCGGTGTGGCGCGCCTCGCTGAGCGCCGCCGCGACCTGGTCGCGGATCGCCGGCAGCGAGCGCTGGCCCGACCATCCGTACGCGAGGAACTTCACGATCCGCAGGCGTCGTCCGGGTGCGACGCTCGCCGTGATCGCGACGCGGACGAGGTCCTCGAAGCCCTCGGCGCTCACATCGGTATCGAGCGGCCCGTCGATCACGTGGGCCATCGCCGCGGCCATCGTCAGCCCGCTCGCCCGCGTTGAATGGACGAGAAGGGCGCTCGTATGCCGGGCAACGAACAGCTCCGACCTCAACGGAGACGCCAGCGCCGCCGCGGCGCGCGGGTCATCATCGCCGGACGGGAGTCGCTCGTTGGCCACGAGCTCCGACTGCACGACCACCGGCGCTTCCCCGTCCAGCGGCTCGACCTCGTAGAGAATCGCTGCGACCGCCCGCTGCGAGAACGACACCAGCCGGGTCGAGGAGACACGGACGGCGCGCCCCGTCGGCGAGACCCACTCGACGTTGCGCCGGAGAACCCCGGCACGAAGGTCAAGCTCGCGCTCATGACGTCGCAGCTCGCCGTAGCGGACATCGAACGGCTCATCGTCAACCAGCAGCCGAACGATCTTGCCATTGGTCACATTCACCACGGCCTGCCCGGCCTCCGGGTAGCCGTAGCCGCCCTCGGGATACGGCAGCGGCCGGATCTCATAGAAACCCCCTAAGTACGTACCAGGGAGGCCGAAGGGTTCGCCCTCGTCGAGGTTTGCGCGCAGACCGAAGTGGCCGTTGGCGAGCGCGAACAACGACTCCGTCTGCGCGAGCCTGTCGAGCTGAAGCTCCGTCTCACGCACCGCCCACGGCGCGACAGGAAAGGCTGGATGCCGGATCACGGGCACGTGAACACCTCGCTCAGCTCGCGTACCCGCCGACCGGCGGAACCTCGGCGAACTCCGGTCGCGCCCCGGTCGGTGGGGGCGACTCTGTAGAACCCGCCCCGGCGGCGGTCAAGCACCGCCGCGAAGACGCTCGGCCCGTCGAATCGCTCCGGGCAGCCGCCAGCGCCGTGCCGGATATCCCTATCACGGCCTGACACGCTGCGACGAATAGCACGAACGCTGTGCCACCGAGAACCGCAATCCCGTAGCTGGCGAGGGAGAAGCGCTGATGGATCCGAGGATCGCGTACTGGGCGATGACGTCGGGCGCCGAAACCAGGAGGAGGAACGCGCAGGTTGGCCACTCGGCACCAGATCCGTTGAGTGTGTCCGACGAGCGGTCACGACCGGGTCTGCTCTAGCCGTTGTCATCTCGCCACTCCTTCGGTTCGCTCACGGCGCGTATCTGAAGGGATGGCGGAACGCGTCGCCGGCGCATGCCCCCGGAACCGCCACCACGATCTGACAGTCATCCCGGGCGTCTTCGACGACGATGTGCGTCTTACCGGTTTCGCGTTCCCACTCCAGCGAAACAGTCAACCCGTCGCTTTGGCGTGTCTCCAGTTCAACAAACACAGTTCATCTCCCGTCGGTGTCACGTATCGCGCCTGGGCCGCCGCTCAGGCACGCGTGTTGTTCAAAAGCTGAGTGCGTTCCCGCCGTTGGCCATGATCGTCTGGCCGGTGATCCACCCGGCGTCGTCCCCGGCGAGCATGAGGACACTGTCGGCGATTCCGCCGGCTCGGTGGTTCCATCTCCGGAAGTCGTGATCTTCACGAGTGCTCCTTCCTTCTCCTTCTCGTCGTTTGCTGGCTACGAGCGCCTCTCACAGGCGCTCGATCGCAGGACGGTTAACAGACAGCGGATCTCCAGCAGCTCTAGGCCGAGTGCCTCGAGCTGGTGTGTGACGCCGTACAGGGCGGACTGGTCCGGGAGCGAGCCGCGCAGCAGCGTGTCCTGTCCGCGGGTCGCCGCGGCCAGCGTCGGGAACGCTTGGATCATCGTCGGGCCGATCGGCCCGCGGACGCGGATCTCGTAGCGCCGCGGTTCGCGACCGCTGGTCGCTCTCTTCTTTGCTGGCATGCGATTAGGTTCGGCGTCGGTGGGATGAGCGTGCATCGTCTCGTTCGGCTGATTCCGATGGTCGGGTTGAGCGCCAGCGGGGTGCAACCATGTGTGTCGTGGCCGACTCGGGAGCAGCCGTCGAACACGCCGTCCCTGGTGTGAGGGCGTGGTTGGTTCCGCGGCTCGGCCTGTTCGAGCTGTTGGGCGCGGCGGGGCGTGTGGTGCATGTGTCGGCGCCGGCGGGGAGCGGGAAGACGTTTCTGTTGCGCTCGTGGATCGCGGCGGAGGGTCTGGAGGAGCGCGTTGCGTGGGTGTCGGTGGGGCGTCAGGAGCACGATCCGCAGGCGTTTTGGCTGTCGGTCCTGGACTCGCTGCGCCAGACCGGTGCTGGATCGGAGCGGGTACGGGAGCTGACCGCCGCGCCTGGTCTGGACGGCGCGAACGTCGTCCATCGGCTGGCGGAGGATCTGAGCTCGCTCCAGGAGCCGCTGTGGCTGGTGATCGACGACCTGCACGAGCTGCAGGCCGAGGAGGCCATCCGCCAGGTTGAGGTGTTGCTCGGGACCGCGCCGGCGGCGCTGCGATTCGTGCTGGTGACACGCCGCGATCTGCGCCTCGGGCTGCACCGGTTGCGTGTGGAGGGGGAGCTGACCGAGATCCGGGGCGAGGATCTTCGCTTCACGCTCGAGGAGTCGCGCGCGCTGCTGGAGGCGGCGGGGGTGCGGCTGTCCGACGGTGCGCTCGAGTCGGTGGTCGTGAGGACCGAAGGCTGGGCGGCGGGGCTGCGACTGGTGGCATTGTCGCTTGCTCGCCACCCGGATCCCGAGCGCTTCGCGGTCAGCTTCTCGGGGCGTGAGCGCGCGGTGGCCGACTACCTGGTGGCGGAGGTGCTTGAGCGCCAGTCGGCGGAGGTGAGGCAGCTGCTGTTGCGAACTTCGCTGCTGGAGCGGGTCAGCGGGCCGCTCGCTGACCGGCTGACGGGAAGCTCGGGCTCTGAGCGAATCCTGATGGAGCTTGAGGACGCGGGCGCGTTCGTGGTCGCTGTGGATCCGGAGCGAAGCTGGTTTCGCTACCACCACCTGTTTGGGGATCTGCTCGCGCTGGAGCTGCGGCGGACCGCCCCGCAGGAGGTGCCTGGCCTGCACACGATCGCGGCCGAGTGGTGGGCCGAACACGGGTATCCGGTCGAGGCGATTCGCCACGCGCAGGCGGCCGAGAACTGGGGCTTGGCGGCGCGGCTGCTCGCGGACAACTGGTTCGGGTTGCACTTCGATGGGCGGCTCGCCACCCGCCGTGCGCTTCTGTCTGGGTTTCCCACCGACAGGATCGCGACCGATCCCGAGCTGGTGGTGCTCGCCGGGGGCGACAAGCGGGCGGCGGGGTCCTTGCGTGAGTCTGAGTGGTACCTGAAGCGCGCAACGGGGATGGCGGCGTCGGTGCTCGAAGACCGTCGCGGGCGCTTTACGATCGTGCTTGGGATCGAGCGACTGGCGCTCGCTCGGGCCCGCAACGACCTTGGGGCCGTTGCCGAGGAGGCGCAGCGACTGCTCGCCTCAACCGAGGCGACGGAATTTGGCCTCGGCGAGGAGGTGCGCACAAGCGTGTTGACCGACCTCGGGATCGCCGAGATGTGGGCCGGTCGACTGGAGGACGCCGAGCGCCACCTCGAGCAGGGGCTGGAGGAGGCCCGGCGGATCTCCAGACCGATGCTCGAACTCCAAGCGCTGGCAAACTGGGCGCTCCTGAGCTCCTTTCGCTCTCCGGCGACGGCGGAGCTGCGCGCCACGCAGGCGATCGAGCTGGCCCGCAAGCACGGTTGGGAGGAGACCGCACCCGCGGCCGCGACCGCCTACGTCGTGCTCGGCCGGGCGACGGTCTGGCGCGGGCGGCTCCGAGAGGCAGAGCCGTGGCTAGACCTGGCCGAACGCGTCCTCGAGCGCGACACCCAACCGACCCCGGCGCTGATGCTGTACGCGACACGGACGGTGTCGGCGTTCGCGCGTGGCCGGCACGCGGAGGCGGCTGCAGCCTATCGGGATGTCGAGCGGATGGAGGGGCTGCTTGTCATGCCGCACACGCTCACGACGCGCATGCAAGCGCTCAAGCTCGAGATGCTCGTCCGCGTGGGCGAGACCGAACGGGTGGAGCGGGCCCTCGCGGAGACGGACGAGGAGGTTCGCGAAACGAGCCAGATGCGGGTCGTACTCGCGGCTCTGAGACTAGCCCGCGACGATCCCGAGGCCGCCGTGGACGTCCTCGCACCCCTCCTTGACGACTCGACCCCGGTCGAGGCGTCGGTGTGGGACATCGAGGCGTTGCTGCTGGAGGCGATCGCGCGCGACGCGCTTGGCGATCCCGGAGCGGCGTCGCGCGCGCTCGAGCGCGCGCTCGACGTCGCCGAGCCCGGCGGCCTGCTGCTTCCGTTCCTGCTCTACCCGACCGCGGAGCTGCTGGAGCGCCAGACGCGACTTCGGACCACTCACGCCTCGCTGATCGCCGAGATCCTGAACCTGCTCTCCGGACACACTCCGGCGGCCCGGGCCAAGGAGGCCGCGCCGCTCGAGGAACCCCTCTCCGAGAGCGAGCTGCGTGTGCTGCGCTACCTGCCGACCAACCTCCGGGGCCCCGAGATCGCGGCGGAGCTGTTCGTGTCGCTGAGCACGATCAGGACCCACTTGCGCAACGTGTACGCCAAGCTCGGCGTGCACAGCCGCGCAGACGCGGTGAAGCGGGCGCGCGAGCTCGGCCTGCTCTCGCCCTCCTCGCTCAAGCGCTGACCCGGGCCGCCGTCGCTCGAGCTCGCTGATCGATTCGGCGTACCTCGCCGCGCTTGACAGGAGCAGGCCGCAACGAGCGGGCACGCGGACACGGGCACCGAGTTACGGGCCCGAATCGTCTGAACGATGCGATGCGGGCTCATCCGGGCGACGACGAGGCTGAGCGGCACGTGATCTCACTAGATCAACCCGAGGAGAGAGCGATGCGCACACCGACCCATATCCGGGCAACCATCAACCGCAACGGCGCCAGCGATGCGGGCGTCACCGAGAGGAGCATGACATGACAACCACGAAGAGTTACCTCGACCGCCGATGGACCGCCCTGATCTTGCTTTGCGTGGCGGAGTTCGTCGTGGTCCTCGACGCATCGATCGTCAACGTCGCCCTTCCGAGCATCGGCAAGGCTCTCCACTTCTCCAATCAGAACCTCCCCTGGGTGGTCAACGCATACTTGATCGCCTTTGGCGGGTTCTTGCTGCTCGGAGGCCGCGCCGCCGACCTGCTCGGCAGGCGCCGCGTGTTCATGGGCGGGCTGATCGTTGTTGCGGTCGCCTCGCTGCTCGCGGGGTTCGCCACCAGCCAAGGCGAGCTGATCGCTGCCCGTGCCGCGCAGGGCTTGGGCGCTGCGATCCTCTCACCGGCCGCACTATCGATCGTGACCAACCTCTTCCGTGATGGAGCCGAGCGCAACAAGGCCCTCGGCGCTTGGGGTGCTGTCGCCGGTTCCGCCGGCGCAGTGGGCGTGCTCCTCGGCGGCGTCCTCACGAGCGGGCTCAGCTGGAACTGGGTGCTGTGGGTCAACGTACCCGTGACACTGATCGCGCTCGCACTGACGCCCGGTCTGATCCCCGAGAGCCGCTCGGACTCAGAGACGCGGCACTTCGACGCTGCCGGCGCGGTCACCATCACGGCCGGCCTGTCGCTCCTCGCATACGCGATGCTGGACGCGAGCAGCGCCGGGTGGGGTTCCACCAAGATCATCGGCCTGCTCGCGGCTGCCGTGGCATTGATCGCGGCGTTCATCGCGATCGAGCTTCGCTCGCGCTCGCCGCTCATCCCGTTCCGGATCTTCAGGCTCCGGACGCTGACCGGCGCGAACGTCGTCGGGATCCTGCTCGGCGCCTCGCTGTTCTCGATGTTCTACTTCATCTCGCTGTACATGCAGCAGGTGCTCCACTACAGCCCGATCCACGCCGGGCTCTCGTACCTGCCGCTCGCCGTGACGATCGTCATCGCGGCCGGCTTCGGCGGCCAGCTGGTCACGCGGTTCGGCTTCAAGCCGATCCTGGCGGCCGGGATGCTGTTCACGGCCGGAGGGCTCGTGTACTTCAGCCGGATCGGCACGGGAGGGAGCTTCCTGGCCGACATCCTCGGCCCCTCGCTGCTGGCGGCGATCGGCCTCGGATTCAGCTTCGTAACCTCGACCATCGCCGCTGTCTCCGGGGTCGAGGGACGCGAGCAGGGAGTTGCGAGCGGCCTCATCAACGCCTCCCAGCAGATCGGCGGAGCCCTCGGCCTGGCCGTGCTCTCTACGCTCGCGATCACCAAGACCCATCACGTGCTCGCGAGCGGCGGTTCGAACCTGCCGCAGGCGCTGACCGCCGGCTTCCAGCACGCCTTCATCGGTGGCTCGGTAATCGCGGCACTCGGGTTCCTCGCCGCACTGATCCTGATCCGCACGCGTGACAGCCGTGCGCACCTGGAAATGGCGAACTCGCAAGCCGCCCTCGCCCCCGCCTAAGTCCTCTACCGGTCGCCGAGCCGCCGATACAGGACGTGCTCGGCGACCGTGTAGCCCCTCGCCCCTTAAACGCCCGCGCGGGCGCACTGCCATGCATGACGGGTGACCACTGGGCGGGACGACGAGTAGACGCGAGGGGCAGCAGCCAATCAACCTCGAGCGAGCGCTAACAGCGGGCCGGTCACGGCCGGCACCGCCACTCACCTCGAGCATGTTCGACGCTGCGCCCCTGGCGATCTTCACGGTGTCGATCCCGCGCTCACGGGCCTGAGCGCAGCCAACGCCACATGAGCCACCCGCAATCGACCAGGAGAGCTGGTCCCGGACCCCGCCTGACCATCACCACCACGAGAACACGAGACCTCAGATGACCACCACCGCACCCACACGAAAGCTCAAGCGCTCGGTCGCCGCGCTCACCGGCGGAATCGTCGTCCTCCCCGAGCACCCGAACTGGGACGAGGCACGGCTCGCCTGGAACCTCGCCGTCGACCAGCAGCCGGCCGCCGTCGTCTTCCCCGAATCGGCACAGGACGTGATCGCCGCCGTCGAACTCGCCCGGGCCTTCGAGCTCCGCGTCACCGCCCAGGGAACCGGCCACAACGCCGCCCCGCTCGGACCGCTCGAGGACACCGTGCTCGTCAAGACCGAGCGCATGCGCGGGATCGAGATCGACCCCGAGGCCCGGATCGCGCGCATCGACGCCGGCGTCCGCTCACTCGAGCTCGTCGAGGCCGCTGCACAGCACGGCCTCGCCCCGCTCGCCGGCTCCTCGCCCGATGTCGGCGTCGTCGGCTACACCCTCGGCGGCGGTCTCAGCTGGTTCGGCCGCAAGCACGGACTCGCGGCAAGCAACGTCCACGCGATCGAGCTCGTGACCGCCGAGGGACGACTCGTCCGCGCCGACCGCGAACACGAGCCCGAGCTCTTCTGGGCGCTCCGCGGCGGCGGCAGCTTCGGGATCGTCACCGCACTCGAGCTCCGGCTGATCCCCGTCCGCGAGGCCTACGCAGGCATCCTCTGGTGGCCGATCGAGCGAGACCGGGAGGTCCTGCACGCCTGGGCCGAGCTGACCCGCCACGAGCTGCCGGACGAGCTGACCACGGTCGGCCGGTACCTCCGGCTGCCGTCCCAGCCGGACATCCCCGAACCGATCCGGGGGAAGTCGTTCATCGTTGTCGAGGCGATCCACCTCGGCGAGCCCGAAGAGGCCGCCGAGCTGCTCGCCCCACTCCGCGCCCTCGGCCCCGTGATGGACACCATCCAGCGCATCCCGACGCCCGCGCTCAGCCACATGCACATGGACCCCGAGCACCCCGTCCCTGCCACGGGCGACGGCATCCTCCTGCAGAAGCTCCCACCTGAAGCGATCGACGAGCTCATCCAGACCGCGGGCGCGGCCTCATCCTCGCCGCTCGTCTCCCTCGAGGTGCGCCAGCTCGGCGGCGAGCTCGGGCGGGCACATCCCGACAGCGGAGCACTCGCCGCCGTCGACGCCGACTACGTTCTCTACGCAGTCGGCATCGCCCCCACCCCGGAAGCCGGGGCGCAAGTCAGAGCACACATCGAGATCGTGATGGACGCCCTCCGCCCCTGGGCCGCCGAGCACGCCTACCTCAACTTCGCCGAGACCAAGCGGGATCCGCACACCCTCTGGACCGAGACGGCCCAGCAGCGGCTTCGCCGCATCAAGACGACCCTCGACCCGGACAACCTGATCCGCTCCAACCAACCGGTCCACTGACCGAACGAGCTCAGCTCAGAAAATCCGCCCGATTGCCGTCATACGGAGGTCACACACTCCGTTCGGTTTCACTCGGCGCGCCTGCAATGCCGACGATCTCTACCACTCCATGACGAGAGGAGCAGCCGTGCCATCGCCGAAACACGTCGGTGGCGCGACTGCTCCCGGACAAAGGCGGCCGCCAGCCGTGCGACGAGGTGGCCGGAATTGGGGCAATCCAGCAGTCGACGGTCGACCGCGCGGCCAGCGCTGGCGGCTTCCGCTCCCCCTGGGTGAGCAGCCACGCCGGCGAGGCTCGACGGCGCTGCTGGTCTGGACGAGACGCAAGAGCGTTAGGACGCGGCGTGCGGTCTTTTGAACCCTCCCGAGGATGCGGAAGTTAGCTTCGAGGATGGGGTCGCGGCTGCGCCTACCGAAGAAACGACGCGACTTCAGGCCAGGTCGCGAGCTCCGGCCGGTCCCTGGGTGCGGAGGAACTCGGCGGCTTGCTCGAGCGCGGCGTATCCCTCGGTGTGGATCGTCGCGTTGAGGCCCGCTACGCGGAGCGCCTCGTTAGCTTTTGTCGCGAGGACGTGTGCGCTCGCGGCCTTTTTCGCGACGTGGTGCAGGCGCCATCCGGCATCCGCTATGGAGACGATGTCGTTAAGTTCTCTCGCACGTGCGCGAACGGCGTGTTCACGCCCTCGTGGGCTGAGCATGCTTTCGGCGCCGCGTGGACAGCATCGGGGGGAGTCGCACACCAGCCGACCGCGGAGGGCGCGGTCGCTGAGCAGCGTGCGGGCTACTTTCGGTATGACGCTCCGCCCCAAGGCGGGCATGTAGATGCCTTGCGCGGCGAACGCAGTGCCGCCTGCGTCGCGTGGTTTGTGCTGGTTGATGTAGCCGCGAGCGTTGGCGTGCTCGCCGATCCCCATGCCGCACTCATAGCCGGAGAGGCCAGCGGCGACGAGCGCCGGTCCGTAGACGCCTTGGCGCCAGGCGAGGACCGGTACGCCGAACGTACCGAGGTGCCTCCCGGCGAGGATCAGCTCGAGCACCTTGGCGTAGCTGTCGTCGCCGCGCCCGACGGGGGACAGATAAAGCCCGAGGGCCTGTGGGCCGACGTCGATTGCGGCTGAGGCAAAGCGGTCCAGCGCTCCTTGCCAGCCGGCGCGGTGGGCGAACCCACGAAGCTGCGCGCAGAGAATGGCCACAAGCGGCAGCGCGATCCCGTCGATGCGCATCCGCTTCGCTGTGCGCGAGATCGCGGCAAGGCTGGCGGCGAAGGCGGGCGAGTCGGGCCGCTCGGCGTAAAAGTACGGCGCGATGATTGCGCTCGCCCCGTGGTCGACTTGGAAATGTAGGGTCCCGGCGACGATCGAGTCCAATACGAAAGGGTTCTCGAGCTGCTCTGACGTGTAGCCCTCGGATCGTCCGAATGGCACGTGCGTCACCCACGGATCGTCGGCACCTACGACGCCCTGGAACAGGATCGTCATCGGGTCGATCAGGAGCGGCGTCCCGCTCTTGGCCGCGACGTCGGCGAGTTCGTTGCGCCGCGCCACGTCCTGCGCGGAGAGCACGAGTCGCGAGATTGGACGCCCCGAGCTCGCAACTGCTGGTGCCAAGAGGTCAGCGACGACCTTGTGGTCGTTGAACGACGGTCGAATCAGGAGCTCAGCGGTCATGGGCACCACGTTTGTCGACATCACGGCGTGCTATTGTAGCGGAAGAAATCTGGAAGTCTGCAATGAAGAACATCATGGCGATAAGGGGGAACTAGTGGCGCGAGGCAGTACAGCACGTGGGCCGGACACAGACAACGAGCCCGTGCGTGCCGGCGCGAGCGAGCTGCTGTACTCGCGCGTCGTCGACGACGTTCGCGACGGCGGCCTGAGCGTGTCCGAGATGGCGCGGCTCATCGGCGTCGCCGAGCGCCAGGTGCGCAACTGGAGCGCCGGCGCCAACACGCCGAGCGGCCGCAACCGCGATCGCCTCTTGCAGCTCCACTACGTCTCGCAGCTACTGCGCGATGTTTATACGCACGAGGGTGCCGAGATCTGGCTGCATGGACGCAAGCGCAGCCTCGACGGTCGGCGCCCGATTGATTTGCTCGCCGCCGGCGAATACGAAGAAGTGCTCGCCGCCGTCGAGCGCCTGCAATCGGGAGCAATGTGAGGCATAACGAGCTCCTGGTCGCAATCTCAGACCTCGACCCGATCGAGGCCCGCGGCAGCTTCCAGCGCCATTGCTCCCTCCGATGGGACGGACTCCGTCCGAGCGCCGCCGGCGGGCGCTGGGGTGAGCGCGGCGCCTTCGAAGTCCTCTACCTCGGCCGGCCGCCCGAAAGCGTGATCGTCGAGGCATACCGACACCTCGTCGACGACGACCTCGACCACCCAGCCGAGCTCGCCGAAGCAGTTGTCGAGCGCCGCCTATACACCATGAGTGTCGCCGTTCCCAACGTGCTCGATCTCCGTCCGACCACGGCCCGGGAGCGCGTCGGCCTCACGGACGAGCAGCTTCGATCGGAAGTCGGCGACTACCGCCCGTGCCAAGCGATCGCCTCCGCCGCCCACCAGCTCGGTCTCGGCGGGATCCTCGCGCCAGCCGCTACCGGGCTCGGGGAAACCCTCGCCCTCTTCGCGCTCAACGTCTCACACGAGCACTGGCCGACCGTCAACCGTAGCGAGATCTGGCACGGCCTCCCGGGCGACCCGCGCCGGCTACGGCTAGCCGACGAAGCAAGCTAGAGACACCCCGGTGGCACTCGTGCTCCGACGCTGAGGCTTTACTAGCGCCCTCGAATCGGAGCTCCGGTTCCCGGCGATCTCAACGACGACCTGTCGGTGCCCCACAGATTCCAACGCCGCGCAGCGGACCCCCACGGGACCAACTCATGCACGCCGATTGGCAGGTGTGTCCACCTTCGTGTCCACCCGCCATCCTTTCGGCCCGAATCGCCCGTGTTTACGGGCGATAGTCGAGTCCCACACGCGGAATCATAATCCGCGTGTCGGGGGTTCGAGTCCCTCCTCCGGCATTTCAGTTTGCAGCGAAAAGCCCTGTAAATACGTATATCTTTACGTCTTTACGGCCGTAAGGCGCGACCGCTACGAACCGCCACAAACCGCTCGCTGGCTGACAAAACAGTCCAACGAACAGTCCAACGAACAGTCCAACGAGAAGGACGTCTCGACTGCACCCCAGTCCCTCGAGGGGATGCCTGCCCTTGGGGGGAAATCAGGTCCGGAGATGTCGAGGCTCTGCCCCGACATCTCCTTAGCTCGCTGCGCGGCCGCGGCGACGATGTCAAGCGGCGCGATCTCCGCTTGGGTACGGCTGCGCCTTGCGGGGACGCGTAGGCAGTCGTCGCGCTTGTCCTCAGGCGACCGGACGCGCAACCTCCCGGGTCGCCCTTGGCGCCGACGCTAATGTCGCGGCCGTCTCGCGAACCAACGCTAACCGAACGCTGTCCGGCCAACCCACGACCCTCGGGTCGAGGCCAACTCAGTATTGCGCCGCCAATTGCCAAGTGCTGGCACGGATAGAGCGAGGGCTTGGGAGCTCTGTCCGTCGTGATTAAGATCTCGTCGACGTTCATCATGAGGCCAAGTGCGGCGGGGCATCGCTCATCGTGTCGGCTGCTTCGACGCTGCGTGTGCGGGCTCGAGCTTTTGCCAGCGGCCGTCGGGGGCAATGAGCTTGTCGGCTTGCTTGGGTCCCCAGGTGCCCGGCTTGTAGGGGTGCGACCGGTGGTGGATGGAGAGGACGGGATCGACGACCGCCCAGGCGGCCTCGACCGTGTCCTCTCGTGTGAACAGAGCGCCGTTGCCGGCCATTGCGTCGCCGAGGAGTCGTTCGTAGGGCGCTTCTTTGTCCGGTTGCGTATCGAGCAGCAGAAGCTCACGCTGGTCGCCGAGGAACTCTTCGCCGGCGCGCTTGACCCGCGCGGCGAGAGCGATCGCGGCGTCGGGAGCGAGCTGGAAGCGGAGGTAGTTCGCCGGGCCGCCTGCCGGCCAGGAGTCCTCAAATAGTTGCTGCGGTGGCGGCTTTAGCTCTACCAAGATCTCGGTGACCGTCTCGGGCAGGCACTTGCCGGAGCGCAGGTACCACGGTACCCCCGCCCAGCGCCACGAGTCGATCTGCAGGCGCAGGGCGCAGAAGGTCTCCACGTCGGAGTCCTCCGCAACACCGGGCTCGTCGTGGTAGCCGACGAACTGGCCGCGCACGAGATCGTCCGCGGCCAGCGGCTTCATCGCCTTGAAGACGTCGGTCTTCTCGCTATGCAAGGCACCGAAATCTCTATAGGTCGGCGGCTCCATGGCAAGCAGTGCAACCACCTGGAACAGGTGGTTCTCGATCACGTCACGCAGGCAGCCAGCGGTCTCGTAGAACGCGCCGCGGCCCTCGACGCCGAAATCCTCCGCCAATGTGATCTGGAAGCTGGCCACGTAGTTGCGGTTCCAGATCGGCTCCAAAAACGAGTTCGCAAAGCGAAAGTAGAGGAGGTTCATGATCTCCTCCTTCGCGAGGTAGTGATCAATGCGGAAGATCGAATCCTCCGAAAACACCGACCGCGCGAAACGATTGAGCTCCTTCGCCGACGCGAGATCGCGCCCGAACGGCTTCTCGACGATCAGGCGCGCGCCGCCTGCAAGGCCCGCGGCACCTAGCCCCGCGATGACGGTCTCAAAAACCGACGGCGGGATCGCGAGGTAATACGCCGGGCGCGTCGCATCTCCAAGCGCTCCCCTGAGCATGGTGAGCGCGGCAGGGTCGCTGTAATCGATGCTGACGTAACCGAGCAACGAGATCAGACGGCCCAGGGCCTGCTCGTCGTCGATTCCGCCGACGTCCTGCGCAATGCTGTCGCGGACCCGCGCCTGGAAGCGCTCAAGGTCCCACTTCGAACGGGCGACTCCGATCACCGGTACCGCGAGATCGCGTCGCTTCGCCATCGCATAAAGGGCGGGAAAGATCTTCTTGTGAGCGAGGTCGCCGGTCGCGCCGAACAGCACGAGCGCATCAGACCAGCCTAGGTCACCGTCGGGCGTGCTCATCTCCGCTTCCTCCGCTCGTTCGCCAAATCGATCAGGTCCGCCACGCCCCCGCTCCGGGCGGGCCTGTGCCGGTGTAAGGCTCCAGAGTCTTGCAACATCGCGCGACGGTCGATCGCAACGGAGCGACACGGCCCGTCGTCACCACGTGGATTGATCGAAGCGACAGACCGCCGCATCTGACCTCCACTCGGGTGCGCAGAGAGCGCTCGAACCCGTCGCACAGTCCAACCCTCAGCGAACACCGCCGAGAGACGCGGATCTGGCGACGCGCAGGTGCGTCTGGACGCACGGGACCGAGACCTGCGTTCGGGTCGGCGCGTGTACGCCGAGCCAGCGCGGTCGTTGTGACTCCCGTTGTCCGACAGCAGTCGCGCTGAGCAGCAGCCAGGGCATCGACGTCGTGGCTCGTTCGCGGTGCAGGCGGTAGCGTTGCTCCTGGGCGAAGCCGCACCCTTCCGAATCGTCGGGCTCGAGCAGCAGTCTTCCTGACAGCAATGAGATTGTTGGTCGCCGTCCCCTGCGAGCGTCGGCCGTTTGCTGCCGTTGCTCTCGATGCTGTGCGGTCGGAGGAGTGGGCGTGCGGTGAATGTCCAGAGTCGTTTAGCGTGCTGGTCCGTCGGAGCTTGGGTTGGGCGAGGTCGTCGGCTCAGTCGGTGGTGCGATGGCGGTAGAGGTGTGTCGCGAGTGGCGCGAAGATCGCGAGGATCGCGACCGACCGCAGCAGCGAGGCGAGCACGGGATGCTGCATCGGCCAGGCGTGGATCGCCGAGGATGGGTTGGGGTTTCCCCATAGCTCGCGGGCCGCGGCGGTGACGGCGCTCACGGGGTTCCAGTCGGCGATCGTCCGTAGCACCAGCGGCATGTGCTGCGTCGGAACGAGCGCGTTCGAGATGATCGCGAGCGGAAAGAAGATGACGAGGCCCGTGCTCTGCGCGGATTCGGGGCTCTCGCTCACCATCCCGAGGCAGGCACACGTCCACGACAGGGCGTAGCTGAAGAAGAGGAAGATCGCGAACCCGGCGATCGTCGATCCGATATCGCCTTCCGGTCGCCAGCCGATGATCAGGCCCGTTACGACGACGAACGCCGTGCAGATTCCAGCTGTGAGGAGATCCGCGAGCGAGCGTCCGACGAGCATCGCCGGGCGCCACATCGGGAGTGTTCTGAAGCGGTCGATCACGCCGCTGCCGAGGTCGGCGCTGAGCCCGACGGCGGTTCCCATTGCTGAGGTGGTGAGGTTGAGCGCGAGCAGGCCGGCGATCGCGTGGTCGGTGTAGCTGCCGCCGTGCGGCAGGACGACGCCGGAGCCGAAGACGTAGACGAACAGCAGGGTGAACAGCACCGGTTGGACGGTGACGTCGGAGAGCTGGAGCGGCTCGCGGGCGATGTGGACGAGGTTTCGTCCAGTGAGCACGGCCACGTCGAGGAGCTGGCGCACCAGGCCAGGCGACCGCGGCGGCCGCCCGACTGGCACGTTGGGGGCAAGCATCGTGGCGGTCATCGGTGTGCAACCTCCAGGGCTGACTCGGACTGGTCGGGGTCGATCCCGGCATCGGCGTCTGTCGCGTGGCCGGTGAGGGCGAAGAAGACGTCGTCGAGCGAGGGTTGGTGAACGTCGATGTCATCGACGGAGATTTCCGCCGCGTCGAGCGCGCGCACGATGGTCGTTGCGAACCCCGCAGCACTGAGTACGGGGGCACGCAGGCGGCGCCCGTCGTGGCTGACCGTGATCTCACCGGCGACGTAGCGCTCGAGCGCGGCAGGCGCGCCGGGGTCGGGATCGGTGAGCATGACCTCGAGCCGCGCACCGCCGGTCTGGGCCTTGAGCTCGGCTGCTGTGCCGTCGGCGATGACGCGACCATGATCGACGACCACGATCCGGTCGGCGAGCTCGTCGGCCTCGTCGAGGTACTGGGTAGTCAGCAGCAGCGTGACGCCGTCGGCGACGAGGTCGCGGATCACGCCCCACATCCGCACCCTGCTCGTCGGGTCAAGCCCGGTTGTCGGCTCGTCGAGGAACAGCACAGGTGGCCGCGTCACGAGTCCGGCGGCGAGATCGAGGCGCCGCCGCATCCCGCCGGAGTAGCCCTTCAGCACCCGGTCAGCGGCATCGGCGAGGTCGAAGCGCTCGAGCAGCTCACCCGCTCGCGCCTTCGCTTCGGCGCGTCGCAGCCCACTGAGACGTCCGATCATCACGAGGTTCTGGCGGCCGCTGAGGACCTCATCGAGGGTCGCGTCCTGCGCGGTGACGCCGATGCTGCGCTGCACGCTCGGCGCGTCATGGACGACGTCAAAGCCGGCGACCCGCGCCGAGCCGCTATCTGGGCGCGACAACGTCGTGAGGATCCGAACCGCCGTCGTCTTGCCGGCACCGTTAGGGCCGAGCACGCCAAGGATCGCCCCGGCCGGGACCTCGAGGTCGAGCCCGTCGAGCGCAACGGTCGAGCCGAACCGCTTCGTCAGGCCTTGAGCTTCGATCATCAATGCGTTCGCCACAACAACTCCTTACTTGTCGGCCGGCCGAGGACTCCGGTCCCGGCTGTCACCAGCAGCCGCATCGACCCGTCGGTCGCCCCTGCGCCCGCGGCGGTGCCGGGCATGTCGTCGGTGGTGTTCGTCTGCGGTTGCCTCCGTGTTCGGCTAGCGGTGATGGTTATTTGTCGGCGCGCCGTTACTCGACAACTTCGACGATGCCTGAGGGCGCATCCAGGATCGGCACAGTCCGCCTTGCCGCCTTGTCGATTTGAATCCGGGGCGGCGCCGGCTTCTCGGAGTCGAAGTACGTTCCGGGACCGTAGAGCTGTCCGTAGCGGATCACGACACCGCCGACGTTCAGCACGGAGTTCTCGTACTCGCGGGTGGTGACGCCACGATCCCCGGGCCGTTCCCAGCGATGCTCTGAGCGAGGATCCGGTCGGACTCCGCGGCGGTGGCGCCAGCCAGCAGGTTCTGTGTTCCCTCCCCTCGCATCCGGTCGTTGCGCGCGCCGAACTCGGCGATCTTCGCCGCGTCATCCGGGAGATCCGTGAGCTGATGCATCACCGCGTCGGGCTGGAACTGGACCACGGCGGCTCGCAACCCGTCGGCGTTGTGCACGTCGCACAGGATCGGTTCGCCGCCGAGCGCTCTCAGGCGATCGATCTTTCAGGTGAGCGAGTCATCGCGGCGACCTCGTGTCCGGCCGCCACCAGCAGCCGCAGCAGCCGGACACCGATCACGCCGCTCGCCCCGGCGAGGAAGATGCGCATGATCACATCCCTCTCGTCACTACGGCCAGGATCAGGGGCTTGCGCTTCATGACTTATCCTCGGGATCGGGCTAACTGGACCGACGTCACGTCAGCCCGCCTTCAGCGCACGACATGTCGGGCGAACTGCTCGACGAGTCAGCCCGGGCGCGCGTCTCGGGCTGCACATCGAGCCGCCGCGCGTACGCACGCAACAAGTCGGCTACGCCCCCGGTCAGATGGAAGGGATCGGCTACGAGCGAGCCGTCGTTCAGCGACAAGGCCGCGCGAAGCTCACCCCCGACCTCAGCGACCACCACGGGCTGATGTGGAGGCATGGAGCTATCGAGCGCCGCCAGACGGGCGAGCGGATCGTGGTCCTCGGCCGAGTAGCGCCGGAGTGTCAGCGCCTGCTCAGGGGTAGCCAGCTCGGTCGCCAGACCGGAGCGCCGCTGACCCCGCGCCCTCGCGGACGGGCGTGTTTTCGAGGCTCGTCCGGCTTCCGCGGCCCGTCGCGCGACGGCAGCGTCTCTGTAGAGATCGTCCGTGCGAGCCCTGGCGAGCAGCATGAGCAGATATGGATGACTCATGAGCCGAGGATCGGACCACGTGGGGTGAGCTGTCTTCGGCTGGAGCGCGGCCTGGGGTGCGGGCGGCCATTGTGCGGCTGAGAAGACGGGCTTGAGGATCGGCGTCGTCGACTCGCGTATCTCCTTGAAGATCGTCGTGATGACGGTGGCAGCGGCGGCTCCGCGGGGATCGCCTCGGAGATCGTGGTCATGTCGCCGAGCCGTCCAGGCGGCGGCCGGCGACCTCGAGCGCGTAGAGAGCCTCAAGTTCGCTGACGCGTCGGCTGATCCTGGGCCGGTTCGGTGGGGTCAGGTTGGGGATGCCTGTACGTATCTCCAGTAGCCGCCTCTGCGCGTAGTCAAGCTCAGCCCATGTCTGGCTCACGCGACTGACGATCCGACGGAGGCGAGACAGTATTGATGTGCTCATTGATCGCCCCTTCGACTGATGGCTGGTGCACTGCGAGGTTCCGTTTTTGTCGGATGTGATTCGCGACATGGCACGAACGTAGGTCAGCAATGGCTCCCTGAGAAGGTCCAATCGCGCCATCGGGAGGGGAACCAAGCGAGGAGAGTCGCGGATTGGCCTGGACGGCTGCTCGGTCTACGATCTCTGTTTGGAGACCAATGGACCTGCACCTCGTCCTGGACCGTAAGGCGCCGCTGCGAGCCCAGCTCGAACGCGAGTTGCGCGACGCGATCCGTTCAGGTCGTCTGCGGGCGAGGTCAAGGCTTCCTCCCAGCCGCGTGCTTGCCGATGAGCTTGAGGTTTCGCGAGGGGTGGTCGTCGAGGCGTACTCGCAGCTGATCGCCGAGGGCTACCTGGTCGCGCGTCCCGGCGATGGAACACGCGTCGCTGAGGCGATCGCGCAGCAGCCGCCGGCGCCGCGAGCGCCGGCGGCCCGGGCTCCGCGAGTCCGGTATGAGCTGCGCAGTGGGATGCCTGATCTGTCGCTCTTTCCGCGCCGGGAATGGCAGGCCGCGCTTGCGAAGGCAGTGCGCGAGTTGCCTGATGCTGCCTTGGGCTACGGTTCACGTCGTGGGCTGCGGCAGCTGCGCAGCGCACTGACGATCTACCTCGCGCGGGTGCGGGCGGTCGTCGCTGAGCCCGAACGTATATTCATCAGCGCGGGGTCGGCGCACGGTCAGAGCATCCTCTGGCACACGTTGCGCGAGCGCGGCGCTCGAAAGATCGCGGTGGAAGACCCGGCCTGGCCGCGGATTCCCGAGACTGTCGTGCAGGCGGGGCTTGAAGTTGTCGCCGTTGGCGTCGACGCCCAGGGCCTACTCCTCGACGAGCTCGAGACGGCGGACGTCGATGCCGTGGTTCTCTCTCCCGCCCACCAGTACCCCACCGGCGCGGTGCTGAGCCCCGGACGTCGCGCCGGCCTGATCGCCTGGGCTCGCCGGCGGGGTGCGCTGATCGTGGAAGACGACTATGACGCCGAGTATCGCTATGACCGCGATCCGATCGCCTCGCTGCAGGGCATGGCGCCCGACTGCGTCGTGTACGCCGGCACGACCAGCAAGACCCTGGCGCCCGGCTTACGGCTGGCGTGGATGCTGGTTCCCAGCCATCTCGTCGGCGAGCTGGCTGCCCAGCACGGCGTCACCTACGCCGTCCCGAACGTGATCGTCCAGGCGGCGTACGCCACGCTACTGGACAGCGGTGTGATCGACCGGCACCTGCGACAGACCCGTCGCCGCTACCGCGCACGCCGCGATGCCATGGCCGGAGCGCTGGTGCAGTACCTGCCGGAGGCCCGGGTCGGCGGTGCTTCGGCGGGTCTGCACCTGATCGCGTGGCTTCCCGACGGCGCGGACGAGCAGGCTATCGCCGACCGGGCCGCTTCGCGGGGGGTCGCGATCCACACCCTGCACCGCGATTGCTTCGTCGTCGCGCCGGCGAATCCGGCTCTGCTGCTTGGCTACGGTTTGATCGCCGAGCCGGCAATCCCCCGCGCCGTCGCGGAACTGGCAGACGCGGCGCGCCTGTAGCTGGACAGCTCGCGCGGCGACCAGCCCTCAAGCCGTTCCGTGCGGCATTGGTCTCGTGTTGGCGTCATTGATTGGTGCTTCTCATAAGACCCAGGGGCCGCCTACCGTCGCGGTCATGCATCCACCCGGGAACAAGCAAGTGCTGGTGATCGGAGCCCAGGGAGTCCTCGGAGCGCTCGTCGTCGGTGCTTTTCAGGATGACGGATGGGCAGTCCGGCCCGCAACTCGCCAACCGCATCTCGGCGGCGTGTTCATCGACCTCGACCAACCCGAGACGATCGCCGCCGAGGTAAGGCAAGACGAGCTCGTCGTCAACACGGTCGCACATCGCGGGTTGACGGCCGAGCGGACGGTCCTTGAACGCGGTGGTGCGCTGATCAACATCTCAGCCCTTCCCGCCGCGTCAGGCAGGGCACTGCGTGCGATTGCCGGTGACGCCCGCGGGACCGTGCTGATGAACGCGGGGCTTGCGCCCGGGGTGACGAACCTGGCCGCCGCGGAGTTACTGACCGGCTACCCGGAGACTGACGAACTTGAGATGGTGTTCATGGCCTCGGCGACGGCACCGCGTGGACCCGCGAGCGCGGACTTCGTACATCGCGGCTTGACGGGCAGCGCTCGACATCGAACGACGCTCATCCCGCTGCCCGAACCGTTTGGCGAGCGATGCTGCCTGGGATTCTGCGAAAGCGACGCCGGCTGGCTGGGCGGCCTCGCCGAAGACCGCGTCATTCGCCCCTACCTCTGCATCGCCGAGCCGGAAGCGCACCAGCGCATGCTGGCGCTCAACGCCCGCGGCCAGCTGAGCAAACTCCCCCGCTCAGCGTTTGCTGCCAAGCCGCCGGCTCAGCCCGGCAAGGCCAGTAAAGAGCCTGTCGCGCACTGGGTCGCGGCGTCGCACCGTGGACAGCGGCTGGCCGCGCTCACGGTCGAATGCGAGGGCGACTTCGTGGGCGCCGCCCGCAGCACCGTCGTCTTCGCCAGCGCTCAGCACGGACGGCGACAGCGGCCGGGGTGCTTTGACCCCGAGGAGGTGTTCGTCCTGAACGACCTCGAACCCACGCTACACGCAGCCGGCGTCCGGATCGTACGACACAAGCTCGCTCACGAGGTGATCTAGAACATGGAAACCGCCAAGACCCTGAATGCTCAGGTCCGCCCTGAGGTGATCGACCGGCTGATCGAGCTCTACTGCGACTGGCGCGAGGAATGCGCCGCGGTGCACGCCGCCTACGAGCGCTTCTCGAGCGCAGCCACGGACGTCCGAGCGCTCACCTTTGCCGCATACACAGCCGCGCTCGATCGAGAAGCCGCCGCGTCCCGGTCCTATGAAGCTCAGGTCAACCGAATAGGAGTCACGCAATGTTGAAGCTCACGCGCTGGTGCACATCTCATCGTCGTCAGGTCGTCATGGGCTGGGTGGCGATCGCGGTCCTGGCCACGGTCCTGGCCGGCCGTGGGACGTCAGTACGCGACCAACTTCAGCCTGCCGGGGACCGAGTCACAGCGCGCGAGTGACCTCCTCCAACACGAGTTCAAGACCCAGAGCGGCGACCTCGACACGATCGTCTTCCATGTCTCTCATGGGACCGTCGCGTCCCCGGCGGTGCGTGCGGCGATCGCGCCGTTCTTGGGACGGGCGAGCGGTTTGCCGCACGTGGCCGGGGTGGTGAGCCCCTACAGCCCGCGTGACGCCCAGCAGGTGTCGCGCAACGGGATGACCGCGTTCGCGACGGTCTACTACGACAAGCGGGCCAACCTGTTGCCCAACAAAACCGGCACGCCGATCCTGGACGGGATCAAGGCGATTCACGTGCCGGGCCTGCGGGTCGCGGCCGGCGGTCAGGTGATCGAGCAGGCCGAGGGGTTCAGCATCGGTCCGGCGACGGCGTCGGGGTCATCGCGGCGCTGATCATCTTGCTGTTGACGTTCGGCTCGCTGACCGCGGCCGGGATGCCGCTGATCACCGCCGGTCTTGGCCTGATCACCGGAGTGGCGCTCATCGGGCTGGCGACGCATGTCACGAGCATGTCCAACGTCGCCCCTCAGCTGGCGCTGATGATCGGGCTGGGGGTGGGAATCGACTACGCGCTGTTCATCGTGACCCGCTTCAAGGAGAACTACCTGAAGTTCGGGGACGTGCAGCACTCGGTGCTACAGGCCATGGACACTTCGGGGCGGGCGATCCTGCTGGCCGGCAGCACGGTGATGATAGCTCTCCTGGGCATGTTCGCCACCGGGGGTGAGGGCCGGCCTGGCGACACTGGCGGGCTTCACCGCGAACGACCCTGCCTTCCAGCCGGGGTTCGAACACGCCGACACGTCCGTAGCGGCGGTCGTAGGGCTCTACGGCTACTACGGCGGGATCGCCAGCCGCCAATCGCTGCCCTCCTCGCCGTTTGACTACGCCGAGCGCGGCTGTGCGCCGCTTCTTATCGTTCATGGCGACCAGGACACGCTGACCTCTGCGAAGACCGCCCGCGCGCTCGCCGACCAAGCCCGCAGCGTCTCCGGCAACCCTGTCGTCTACGTCGAGCTGCCCGGAGCCCAGCACTCGTTCGACCTCCTCACCTCGATCCGCTTCGAGGCCGTCATCGACGGCATCGAGGGGTTCGCAGCGGAGATCTTCGCAGCGGCGAGCGCGGCGCCGGACCTCGTTGGAGCCGATCGCGGCGACCAGCTCGCACCCAAAGCCGGCAGACCATCCGCTGCACCATGGCGCGGTCACAGCGAGGTCGGGTCATCGCGCTCGGGCTCGGAGCGAAACGACCCCGCGACCTGTTGAGCTGATGGGGCTCCGTGACCTGCTCTAAACCTCACGGCGGATCTCTCACGCGTACTAGTCCAAAGGGTCCTTTGGGCGTCTGACCCGGCTCATCCCGGCAACGCCATCCAGCCACCCCTCGCACGTCTCGCAAGTGGCGAGGACCAGGGAAGCTCGGACACGCCCGTGGTTGCCGCCGGATCCTGCGGAGAGGGCATCGTAACCACCCGGGTGGCGCCGAAGCGGGACCACGGTGACGGTGCGCGCGAGGGTCGCCGTTAGCTGATTGTTGCCGTGGCGACGTGGTACAAGTCCGAGCCGCGCTCGGGTCATCCCAGCGGGGCGAAGTAGCTGCTCGCCTGCCTGGCGCGTCGTGAGATCGCTTACTAGTGGTTCATCCTGTTAGTTGATTGAGTTACTTACTTTTCTACGCCTCGAGGACCTTGCCGGTGTACGTCCACTTGAACGGCTTGGCGGTCTGGTTGTAGGTCTCGACGAACGCGAGCATCTGGCAGGCGAGGTCGGTCTCGCTGGTAAAGATGCCGTGCTTGAGCAGCCGGCGCCAGAGGATCGAGAAGAAGATCTCGATCTGGTTGAGCCACGACGCGTGCTTGGGGGTGAACTGAAAGCTCCACCGCGGATGGTCGGTCAGCCACTGCTCGACTTGGTCGGTGCCGCGGGTGGAGAGGTTGTCGGTGATCGCCACGATCTCCTGACCCTCCGCGACCGGGATCTCGTCGTCGAGGTGATCGAGGAAGCGGATCAGGTCCCACCGGTTGCGGGTCTTGGACGGCATCGCCAGCACGTCACCCTCGTGCACGTTGAGGCACGCGAACAGGCACTGGGTGCCGTTTCTGGTGTACTCGTGCTCGCGCCGCGCGGGCTTGCCCGGCTGGGGCGGTTGGTCGGGCTGGGTCGGCGCCTTGGCCTGGATCCCGGTCTTCTCGTCGATCGAGACGACCAGCACGTTCGCCGGCGGGTCGATATACAGCCCGCAGATCTCCGAGAGGCGCTCCTCGAACTCGGGCCGCGAGTAGTCGGTCATCATCCAGTAGTCGGTCCGGTGCGGCTTGATCTCCGCACGGGAGAGGATCACGTGCGCCTGCGACGCGGACATGCCCACCTCCGCTCCGAGCTCCTCATAGGTCCACCGCTCCCGCCTGGCGCCCTCCGCAATCGGCTCAGGGCGGGTGCACGCCTTCGCGATCAACAACGCCCTCGTCTCCGGGCCGTGCGTCAACGGCGCGCCCGACCGCGGCGCGTCGTTCAGCCCCGCGATCCCTTGCTCGGCATAGCGCCCACGCCACTTCACCACCGTCGGCTCACGAACACCCCACCCGCTCGGCGATCTCCACACCCTTCAACCCCTCCGCCGCCGCCAACACGATCCGCGCCCGCTCGACCATCCGCACCTCAGAACTCACCGCGCGGACGATCCGCTCGAGCTCCGCCCGATCCTCTAATGACACCTCGATCTGCTTGATGACACCCATCGCCAACCTCCATCCTCGCCGAACTTGTCAGCGAGGACTTCGAGGCCACAAGCAGGGAACCTACCCGATGCAACGAACTTGAAGGATGAGCCACTAGGCAGAACCCGCGCGTGCAGAGAAACATGCTGCCGACAGGCTGATGGCAGACGCGATCAGCGCGGCGATGAGCTCGTCGCGCTCGGAGTCGACCGCCACGTGCCTTGGCGCCGCCGCCGCGGATGCCGTGGCGCAGGCGAGGACAGTGCGCTTGACCGTCTGGGTATCGGAGTGGTCGATCTCATAGACCACGCGGTCTGAGAGGCAGTCCAGACGGTGCGCGCGGGTGTCGTAGCCAGCACCGACGACGAGCGCGGACTTGACGCGGTGACCATGGCCGCGCTTGCCCAGCGCCTAGGCGTGACGACGACGTCTTCCCGCTCCTGCTCGAGCGACCTACGGCCACCGCCGCGGCCCGTCAAGCACGCGACGCGATCGGCCTCGCGATCGCGGACGCCGGCATCCCCAAGGAACGCACCGACCAGATGCAGCGACTGCTGAGCACCGCCGTCCTCGGCTTCGCGCTCAGCAAGGTCGCAGGCCGCCTCTACGCCAGACTGCCCGGCAGCGCGACGCCGACTTCGAGCTGCTGCTCGAGCTCCTCACCGAGTCAATCCAATCCCGCGACTGACACCCGCCGCGCTGCCGGACAAGAGTGTCGCGATCACCCCCGCGGATCCATTGGTCCCGGAAGCGACCTGAAGATTGGCCCTGGGCAGTGGACCATCTGTTGCCTACCGTGCGGTGATGACGAAACGCACACGCAACGCCAACACCGGAAGGATCACATGCCCACGGCCACGCTGAACGCAGGAACCATCGACTATGAGAAGTCTGGCCCGGATGACGGCCGCCCGGTGGTGTTCGTCCACGGCTACGCGATGGGCCGCTCGCTTTGGGAGCCGCTCGTCGAGCGGCTGGCCCCCGGCCGTTTTCTGTGCATTGCTCCGACGTGGCCGCTTGGTGCGCACGCCAATCCGATGCGGAAAGATGCGGAGCTGACGATCGAGGCGATTGCGGCGATGGTCGGCGAGTTGCTTGACGAACTGTCCCTGCAGGACGTGGTGCTCGTCGGCAACGATACGGGCGGCGCGATCGCCCAAGTCGTGGCCACCACCACGCCGGCGCGGCTCGGCAAGCTGGTCTTGACCAGCTGCGACGCGTTCGAGCACTTCCCACCACCGATCCTCAAGCCGCTCATCGCCGCCGCGAGATTCGCCCCCGCGTACTGGGTAGCGCTCCAGCCCCTACGAACCCGGATCGGACGAGGGCGCGCGTATGGCGCGCTCGCGCACGCCGACATCGACCACCTCGTCAGCGATTGGCTCAAACCCGCGCTCGGCGATCGCAGCGTCCGTGAGGATCTACGGCGACTCACGGCGTCCCTCGACCAACAGACGACCCTTACGGCGGCCGCGCGCCTGCCCCGTTTCACGAAGCCCGCGCTCATCGCGTGGTCTGCCGACGATGCATTCTTCCCGCTCGAGGATGGCCGCCGGCTCGCCGCCGCCCTGCCCGACTCGCGCCTGGAAGTCATCGACAGCAGCAAGACGTTCTCAATGATCGACCAACCCGACCAGCTCGCCGCGCTGATTACGGAGTTCGCCGACGCCTCCGCAAGCTTGCGGGCCGCTTAAACCGCGATCGCCGCGCAATCTCCTCCGCGCCCGCCGACGGCCACCGATGTCGTCACGCGCGCCACGGTAGATCACTCCGTCACGCGCCCCGCGTTCGAAGGCCATCGTCATCCCAGCTGGCTCATCGGATGTGCGTGGACCCGACGATCAGACACACTGAGCTGGTCTTCGCGTGTCGCCAGCGCGCGCACCATCGCCGGACTCCTGCTGCGCGAACCCTGCATGTAACATCCAACAGCCTCGGCGCATGCCGAGCCAGCCGACGGAAGACCCGCTCTCGTCCCCGTACGGTACTCCCGTTGGCCAGGACGCGAGCCCACCTTTGCGCGGACTGCAGGACGTTGGCCGCGACAGGCGCTCGCGGTGCAGTCGCTAGTTGCGCTCGCGAGGAGGAGGTGCCGGGTCGCACGCAGTTCAAGGCCCGCGCTGCTGGGGCGAGCACGAAAGGGCGGTGGCTTGGTGCCTGCCTGGGCCGGTGGTGGCAGCGTCGCGATCTCGCCCTGAGATCGGTCGTGCGATTGCGGATCGACGGGTGCGGATCGACGGGGGCGGAACTAAGAGCGCACGAGGTGTCCCGGCGCGTTCAGGCGCGGAGAACCAGGAGCGCGAATCCGAGCGTGTCCGTGCCGTGCGGCAGGGCGCGTCGATCACGAATTCGCCGCGCGTAGGCCAGCGCCTCAGGCGTGCCGTGGCGTTGGGCGTTGGCAACGAGCGTCTCCTCGTAGTGGGCCCAGTCGTCTCCGCTGGCCACAGACTCGTGCACGATCTCGAAACCGACGTCCCTGATTGCACCGCGAAGACCTGTCAGGTCATCGAGCTCATCGGCGGTCGCACCGCCGAGAGCGTCGAGGAAGTCATCTGAGGGTGCGCGCCGCCAGAATCCCTCCCCGTACAGCGCGACCGGTGCCAGGGACCGCACGACGGCTAGTGCCAGCGGAAAGCCCCCATGCGCCTGCGAAGAGCCGACATTGATCACTGCGTCGAATGGCCCCTCAACGTGAGAGGCGTCCTGCACTTCAAAGCGCACAGGCAGCTCATCTGTCCGAACGCGGGCATCGGCGATTGCGTCTGCGTCGAGGTCGACCCCTAGCCCCCGTGCGGCGGAATGGCCCCGCGCCGTGCGGAGCAGGATCTCTCCGCGACCACAGCCGGTGTCGAGGACCGACGGGCCCGGCGGGAGCGGTAGAGCGGCGATGGCCGCGTCGACCGCCGCCTCCGATATCGGGTTCGCAAACAGCAGGCCACCGTGCGCGATGTGCGAGGTGCTCGGCACGAGCGTAATCCTCGCAGACTAGCCGCAACTCTCTTCGTAGATCAGTCGTGTCGGCCAGCCCCGGGCTCATCGCGAATTGAGGGTGCCCGCTACGCACATGACCGCCCTAGCGGTCAAGCGACACCGCTCCCGAACCTGCTCTGCCTCTGCGACAAGCCACTTCGCGTATCGCCGAGCGGGTCGGTCTGTCCGCAGCAAAGGCCACTGGGGCTAGAGCGCCGCCTTCCTCGACGCCTGCCGAGATGAGCTCACGGTTCGACCTGAGCAGTGCGACGGCGTGCACCTGTTCGTGGCCGAGCACACCGGCAATGTCGTGAGCTTTGTCCGCCTCGACGGCGAGCCGCCGGCCGCCGAGCTTGCGGACCTGTTCGTTGATCCTGCGGCGATCGGCTCCGGGGTGGGACGACGGCTTCTCGAGTGTGCGATCGAGCAGGCAACGCGTCTCGCCATAACGCGGCTCATGATCGAGGCGGATCCGAACGCTGAAAGCTTCTACCTCCGAGCGGGCGCGGTTAGGATCGGCGACGTCCCCAGCGGCTCAGCCACCGGCCGCCGATTGCCGATGCTTGAGCTGTCGGTCCCATCCAGTTGAGCAGGCGCGCCGGCGACCAGGCGGCGGCGGCAGCTCTGTGTCAGCGTGTTCTCGCAGTGGATGTTTTCGTGGGCACCTGACGCGGACGCGCGACCGACCTCGTGGTAGCCGGCGCTCAGTGTTTGGGCATAGTGCGCGGCAGCCCGAAGTGGGGGAACACGCTGCTGTCGGCGAAGAAGGTGATCTCGGCGATATGGCTGCCTGCGAGTGTGAGCACCATCAACCCGTACGCGCGTGCGATGTCGGTGTGCAGGCAGGGGCGGTAGCAGCCGAAAGCGGGTTGACCGTTGGCCCGGGTCGGGACGAGCCGCAGGGGCGTCTCGTGGCGGGCGCCGCGGACGCGCAAGAAGTTTCCGATGGCTGCACCGCCTTGGTATTGGTAGGGGTAGGGCGGCATCGTCAGCCAGGCATCGTCGGTCAGCAACGCGACGACAGTGTCGATGTCGCCGTCCTCGATCGCGTTCGCGAACTGCCCCACCACCTCGCGCTCGCGCCGGGAGTTAGGCAGCGGCGCTCGGTCGCGCGCGGCAGCGGGCAAGCGACTCTCCAGCGCGGAACGGGCGCGGCGCAACAGGCTGTTCACGGCGGCTTCGCCGGTGTCGAGGATCGCGGCCACCTCTGCGGCGCGGAAGCCCAGGACGTCGCGCAGGACGAGAACCGCCCGCTGCTGCGGTGAGAGAGATATTGCAGGCCGGCCACGAACGCGAGGGCCGTCGCTTCCCGGTGCTCGTAGCGGGCCTCGGGCCCGGGTGCGTCGTCGGCGACTGCATCGATCAGCGCGTCAGGGTAGGGCTCCAGCCAGATCGGCTCGGCGATGCGACTGGGAGTGGGCGGATCGTTCAACGGTTCGAGGCGCTGTGGCCGGCGCGCGGTCGCGCGCAGCGCGTCCAGCGATCGGTTGGTGGCAATTCTGTACAGCCAGGTCCGGATCGAGGCCCGCTCAGTGAACTGGTCCAGTCCGCGCCAAGCGGCCAGCAGTGTCTCCTGGACCAGGTCCTCTGCATCCTGGGTCGAGCCGACGATTCTGTAGCAGTGCAGTTGGAGCTCACGCCGGTGGGGGTCGGTGAGTTCACGAAACGCGTTCTCATCCCCGGCACGGGCCAGCGTCAGCGTGCGTTGGGTCATGTCCGCATCCTCGCATTGAACCTCTGGTTGTTGGCCAACGCTTTTTAGACGTCGCGGGCGGCGGAAATTCGTCGCTGAATTTCGCGACATCCCGACGCCTACAGAGGTGATGACCACAACGAGCAACACCGCATAGGAGGCCGAAATGACAATCGCGGACAAACCAGTTCTGCCGACCCCAAATATCAAGCGTTGGCGCGCGTTCGCGCTGTTGGCGGTGGCCTTCTTCATGGTGGTCATCGATCTGACGATCGTCAACACGTCGTTGCCGACGATCGGCCGGGATCTGCGCTTCAGCGAGACCAGCCTGCAATGGGTGGTGACCGCTTACTCGCTCACGTTCGGCGGCTTTTTGCTGCTCGGCGGGCGTGCCGCGGATCTGCTTGGCCGCCGCCGGGTCTTGATGCTCGGCCTGTCCGTGTTCACCGCGGCTTCGCTGGCGTGCGGGCTCGCCACCGGCGAGGCGTTCCTGATCGGAAGCCGGGCCGTTCAGGGGGTGGGCGCGGCGATCATGCTGCCTGCCGCCCTATCGATCGTGATGAACATGTTCGAAGAGGGTGTCGAGCGCAACAAGGCGCTCGGGATCTGGGGCGCGCTCGGTGCCACCGGCGCGACCGTCGGGCTGATCACGGGTGGGGTTCTCACCCGCTACGCCGGATGGCAGTACATCTTCTATCTGAACGTCCCGATCGGGGCGGCCGCGCTGGCGCTCGCACCCCGGATCGTCCCCGACAGCCGGCTCTCCACGACGCGCCGGCGGTTCGACGTGCTCGGCGCGATCTCCGGCACAGGTGCGCTGGTGCTGCTCGTGTACGCGATCTCCCAGGCACCGCAGTGCGGCTGGGGCGCGACGAGAACGATCGCCGTGCTCGCGGCGTCCGCGGCTCTGCTCGTTGCGTTCCTGGTGATCGAGAATCGGGTCGAGTCGCCGCTCTTGCCGCTCTCGATCTTCCGGCTGCGCACCCTCACCGGTGCGAACACCGCGGGGCTGCTGTTGGGTGGCAGCTTCTTCGGGTTGTTCTTCGTCGGCACCCTGTACATGCAGCAGGTACTGCACTACAGCGCGCTTCAGAGCGGGGTAGCGTGGCTGGCCACGTCCTTGACGTCGATCGCGCTCGCCGGTCTCTCACAGCTGCTGGTGACCCGCGTGGGAGCTAAGGTCGTAATGGCGATCGGGATGACGCTGATCGCCGCGGGCGTGATCTGGGCGACCCAGGTGCCCGTCCACGGGCACTACCTGTCCAACCTCGCGGGCCCGATGGTGGTCGCCGGCGCCGGGACCGCGTTCGCGTTCATCCCAGTCTCGATCGCCGCGCTCGCGGGCGTTCAGGAGCACCAGGCGGGGCTCGCGTCCGGGCTTTTGAACACCTCCCAGCAGCTCGGCGGCGCGATCGGGATCGCGCCGCCGCAGGCGTCGCCGCCAGCCACACCAAGACGCTGGTCCAGGCCGGCAACACCGCGCCCAACGCGCTCACCGGCGGCTTCCAGTCAGCGTTCTGGGTCCTCGGCGCGATCGCGCTGCTCGCGCTCCCCGCGATCTTCGTGCTGATCCGCCGCGAGGAGCTCATAGACGCCGTGGCCAAGACCACGGTCCGCGAGCCCCAGCCAGCACTCGCTGGCGCCGACTGACCCTCGACACCAATCCCGATCCCAAACCGCAAAGGAGACGCAACCATGTCCATGTCAACGCCAAACACCACCGCGGCCCGGCACCAAGCCGCTGCTGCTCCGAGCCGTGCGAGGCGCGAAGCGGAAGTCGCCGGCACGGGTGCCGTACCGCCGGCAAACGGGCACTTTGTCTGAGCCGGAGACCCGTGCGCGACGGGAATGACGAAATGCCTCGACATGCTCATCGGCAGCGATCGTGTGACCCACGCCGTGCCATATCGCTATGCGGCCGCCGTGACCGGCGTGACGCTGGTGTTCTCGGCCGGGGGCCTGCCCTCTCGACGGTGACGGCCGCCGGCGACGTCATCGGCCACACCCGGGTACGGCTCAGCTGCCACCTCTACACCGATGAAGAAGACGTCGACCGCACACTTGAAGTCCTCGCCACCTTTTATCGACGGCGGTCCGTCGTCTTCGGCACGCTCGGGGAAACGTCGCGCACGAGCATGTCGCCCTGCCTGGAGGAGCAGGCACCTCGCTCTGCGACGCGCGCGGTTGATCTGCCAGCCTGCCGGTATGCCGAGCGCTTCGCGTATCGCTCACGGCGGCATGGCGTTTGCGAACCCCCTATCGGATGCAGCGGTGGATGCCGCCATCGCCGTGCTGCGGCTTCCCTCAGACGCGCTCGTGCTCGATAGCCGTTGTGGCAGCGGCGAGATTCTGCTACGCGTAGTGCGCAGGCATGCCGGAGCGAGGGGACTGGGCGTCGACCTTGACGCGGACGCGGTCGCCGAGGCCCGTGAACGCGCCGCGGGCTTGCCAGCGCGGTTCGAGGTTCGGGACGCCTCGACGATCGAGGGGTCCTTCGACACCGTCATCAACGTCGTCGCATCGCACGCGCACGGCGGCTTCCCGGTCGCTCTGAATGCTTTGCACACCTTAGGAGGAGCCGGCACTGTACGGCGAGGGGTTCTGGGAGCGACCCCCATCCGATGGCTTTCTCGCCGCCGTGGGCGGGGCGTCCGCCGACGAGCTCTCGGACCTCGACGGCCTGCGCGCGGCGGTCAGGGAAGCGGGCTTCGACATCGCGTTCGAATGGGTAGCCAGTCAGGACGATTGGACGAGTTATGAGGAAACGCTTGCCGCTAACGCCGAGCGGCACCGCGGATACGCTCGCCTACGCACGCCGCATCCGCGACCGCCGCAGGCTCCCGGGCGGTACCGACACCGTCGGGTTCGCGCTGCTGGTCCTGCACGCCCGGCTCCCCACCCACCAGCTCAACCTGACCCTCTGACTCCCCGTGCGATCTCGCTGCCTCAGCAGCTCGAGCGGGAGTCCCCCCTTGGTAGACCCGCTGCTCTGGCTTTGGGGCGGCAGCCCGCTCGTCCAACGCATCGAAGCCACATCGCTGCTCGGGTACGGCTGCTTGTCGGCGAGCCGTGCTATCGGCGCTGTACGTCTTGCACCATCAGAGCGATCTGCACGCGGTTCTCAAGCGCCAGCTTTTTCAGGATCGCTGATACGTGCTCTTCACGGTCGCGATACTGAGGTGCAGGTCTGCGGCGACCTGAGCGTTCGTCTTGCCCTGTGCGATCGCCTCGGCGATGTCGCGGTCGCGGGGTGAGAGCGCGTCGAGCTGGGTGACAGCTTCGGCGTGGCGTCGTTCGGCATCAGGGTCGCCGGAGAGACGGTCGATGAGGCGGCGGGTGACGGTGGGCGAGAGCATGCTCTCGCCGGCGGCGACAAGCTCGATCGCCCTGACGATCTCAGCGGGAGGAGTGTCCTTGAGGAGGAAGCCGGCGGCGCCGCGGCGCAATGCCCGCAGCACATGGTCGTCGGTGTCGAACGTGGCGAGGACGAGCACGGCTGGCGGGTTCGGCTGCGCGTGGACCAGGTCGAGTGTGCTGAGGCCGTCCAGTCTTGGCATCCGGAGGTCCAGCAGGATCACGTCTGCCCGATGGTGGTCAAGTGCGCCCAGGACCTCGCTGCCGTCCGCGGCCTCACCGATCACCGCAATCCCTGGAGCGCCGCCGAGCATCATCTTCAAGCCTGCGCGAACCAAGGCGTCATCGTCGACGATCAGCACGCGGATCGGCGCACTCACGCTTCCCTGCCCCCGTCACTTTCTCGGTCCGCGGTTGCGGTCGGCCAAGGGACGCTCGCGTCCAGCCGGTAGCCGCCGGCTGGGAGCGGACGGTGCTCGAGTGTGCCACCAGCAAGCGCCACCCGTTCAGCGAGCCCGACCAGGCCTGTCCCCGAGCCGACCTGCTCGGATCGGCCGCCGGTCCATCTGCTCGCCTCACCCACCACTGGTCGGTTCGATACCTCGATTTTGACTTCCGTGCCAGGGTGACCGCGGATCGCGATCGAGACCGGCTGGGTGGGGGCGTGCTTGCGCGCGTTGGTGAGCGCCTCCTGGACGACCCGGTAGACGGTCCTGCCGAGTAGCGTCGGTAGAGGCCTGTCGGCAAGCTCGTCGACCAGAGTCACGTTCATGCCGGCGTGCCGGGACTCCTCGACTAGCTTGCCGAGGTCGGCGCTCGTCGGCTGTGGCGGCTGCACCGTCTGATCTTCCGGGTGCGCGCGCAGCACGCCGATCACCTCGCGAAGTTCCTCCTGCGCGGCGCGAGCGCTGCTGCGGATCACACCTGCGGCCCGGGCGATCTCCTCGGGCGAGGCGCCGGGGTTGAACTCGAGCGCGCCCGCGTGGACGCTCAGCAGCGAGATCCGATGCGCGAGCACGTCATGCATCTCCCGCGCGATCCGTGCGCGCTCGGCAAGCTGGGCGTCTCGCACCCGCAGGTGTTGCTCGGATACGAGCCGCAGGGTTTGCTCGCGCAACGACAGCACGAGCTGCCGGCGGACCCGGACAAACGATCCGCACGCGAGCGCAGCGACCGCGAGCACCGCCCAGAAGGCGAGCTCTGGCCATCTGTAGCCGCCGCCATTCGTATAGATCGCCGCGGTGACGGCACCTGCTACGACGGCGCCGGCCGTCACCGACAGCGCTTGGCGTGGGCGCGCATGGATCCCGGCACTGAAGATCGCAACGAGGGCAGCCGCGGCAGCGCAATTGCTGACGCTGCAGAGCGCGACCGCCGCCCACGCCACGCCGACAGGATACCGTCGCCGCACCCACAATGACAGGCAGGCCGGGATCGCCAGCAGTCCGTCAATCACCAGCAGTGTGGTGCCCGGGGTCCGATGCGAGTGACCAACCGCGGCCACGATCACGGCCGCGATCGCAGCCAGTGCAAACAGGATCGTGTCGACCGCCCAATCGCGGACCGAGCGCGGCAGCTGTCGCGCCTCGCTGTCCGTTGGGTCCGCTTCGGCCGCTCCAAGCATCGCGGGCAACAGCAGCCGCTGCCAACGCGGCAGCGACCCCTGGAGCTCTGGGGGGCTGACACCAGCCGCCGATCCGGCCGACGAGTTCACTACCCGCCCACGGTATGACGATCGCGCGGTGAGCGCCACCGACTTAAGTCGATCGCGCGGCGCCGAAAGACATCCCGACGCCAGCCATGAGACGGCCCAAGTCCAGACCGTCGGCCGTAGCGGTCTTGCTCCGCAACGGCGATCGTGGCGGTCATGATCGAAGCTCAATCGCTCACGAAACGCTACGGCGGGAGAACCGCCGTCGAAAATGTGTCGTTCACCTGCGCCCCCGGCACGGTTACCGGCTTCCTCGGTCCCAACGGCGCAGGAAAGTCGACGACGTTGAAAATGATCTGCGGCCTGGCCGCGCCCACCTCCGGCCGGGCACGCGTCCACGGGGTACCGTTTCAGGATCTCCCAAACCCGGGGTGTCGGGTCGGTGTGCTGCTCGATGCCTCCGCTCAGCACCGTGGTCGCCGGGGGGCCGAGGTGCTCGCCACCTCCGCCCAGCTGATTGGAGTCGACTCGCACCGTGTCGAGCAAATGCTCGAGCTGGCCGGCCTGGACGCTGTCGCGGCGGGCAAGCGTGTCGCCCAATACTCGCTCGGCATGCGCCAGCGGCTCGGGATCGCTCATGCGTTGATCGGCGATCCGCAGATCCTGATCCTCGACGAGCCCGCGAACGGCTTGGATCCGGAGGGGATGCGCTGGATGCGTGGCCTGCTGAGCGATTTCGCCCGACGCGGTGGCACGGTGCTGCTCTCGTCCCACCTCCTGCGTGAGGTCGAGGCGATCGCTGATCGTCTCGTCGTGATCTCCCACGGCCGCATTGCCGCCCAAGGAACGGTGCAGGAGCTGCTCAGTGACGTCCCCCGAACCGCGGTTCGCCCTGCCGGTGGCCCTGACGCGGCTGCCCCGCTGCGCGAGGTTCTCGAACGCGCGTCGATCGCGGTTCGGGACGGCACCGATGGATTCCTGCTGGCCGACGCCGAGCCGGCCGAGGTCGGCCGTGCCGCCCTGGACGGCGGAGTAGCGCTGCAGGAGCTTCGGCCGGCCCACGACGGCAACAGCCTGGAGGGCCTGTTCTTCCAGTTGACCGGCGGCGACCAGCTGGCGTCCACCCCGACGTCGGCCTCCGACGTACGCCAAGACCGCGCCCCGAAGGAGACCCTCCGATGAGCACACTCTCGATCAACCCAACGCCCGCCCCGACCAGACGTAGTCCCGGGCGCGTCGCCGAGGATCGCCGGCCGCCACCGGCCAGACTGACCGCGGTCGAGCTGCGGAAGATGGTCAACACGCGCTCCGGGTTCTGGGTCCTGATCAGCGTGGCAGTCATGACGATGCTCGTGGCGCCCATCAGCGTGACCAACCACGGTGGCCGCGGCGCGACCTACACCCACGTGTTCCACGACGCCTCGCTGCCGTCGGCATACCTGCTGCCGGTAGTCGGCATCCTGCTCATCTGCGGCGAGTGGACCCAGCGCACCACGCTGACCACGTTTACCCTGGTGCCCGTCCGACGCCGGGCGATCTTCGCCAAGGTGACGGCCAGCCTGCTCGTCTCGGCGGCCGCGCTGGTCGCCTCGCTGGCGGCCTCGATGGTGCTGGCGGCGACGTTCGGGCACGTCCCCAGCGGCCCTGGAAGCCTTCCGGTCGCGGTGATAGTGCAGGGTTGGCTCTACCTCAGCGCCGGGATGCTTATGGGACTGGCATTCGGTGCGGCGTTTCTGACCAGCGCCCCGGCAATCGTCGCCTTCCTGCTCCTGCCGACAATCTGGGACGCGGTCGTCGGCCGGGTCAACTCGCTGGCCGACATCGCCGTGTGGCTCGACAGCGCCCACACCCTCGCACCGCTGACCCTACAGCCGCTAAGCGCGCTCGAATGGGAGCACGTCGCAACCACCCTGGCGCTCTGGATAGGGGTGCCGCTTCTGGCCGGGCTGCGGCGAATCCGCGGCAGCGACATCGACTGACTGAACGACAAAGTGGCTCCTCGCCCGGTCGCCGAGATCAACCGCCCGGTCGACCAGACCCTCGATCCCGAGCCGGTCGGCGAGCAGCGCTGGAAGCAGGACCCCCGCGTTCGCGACCACCCGCTCGTCATCGAAGACCACCCTCGTCGCGTCCGGCAGACCGTGCACCATGTGAGTGACCTCCTGGCGCAGGCCCGCCGTCGCCCGACACGACAGCTTTCTGCCTGCTCAGGAGGTCATTTAAATCTGCGGCCCGGACGACTCCCCACCCAGGAACGGCGGATCAAGGCTAAGCCGCCCACCGCGGAAGCGCGCCCCACGCCGGCGGCCCGAGGGACGATGCGCGAGCGCATCCTCGACGTGTCACTCGAGCTGTTCAACGAGCAGGGCTACGACAAGACCTCACTGCGGGAGATCGCCGACCGACTCGACGTCACGAAGGCCGCGCTCTACTACCACTTCGAGCGCAAGGAAGACATCCTTCTCGAGCTGCACCTGCGCCTGCATACGCTTGGTTTGAACGCGCTCGATTACCTCGAGAGCCTCGACAGCGACCAGCAACGCGCGGATGCCTGGCCAGCGGTCTTCGATCACTTCATCGACCTGCTCTTGAGCAACCGCGAGCTGATCCTGCTTCATCTGCGGAACTACAACGCGCTAGACCAAATGCACCACGACGAGCGCCATGTGGCCGAGAACGAGGATCTGCAACAGCGCCTTACTCGCCTGCTCGCCAGCAGCGATCTCGCGCTCGCGCAGCGTGTGCGGATGGCCTGCTCGATCGGCGCGGTGATGGCCGTAATCGGCGGCTATGGCGGGGTCTTCGGCGAGGTGCCGCCGGAGAAGCTCTCCGAGCTCGTTCGAGACGCGGTCCGCGACCTGCTGGTGCCCGACGACAGTGTTTAGACACACCCCCTGGCCCCGACCGTGAGCCCACCGGCACATCGCCACCGTCGGCGCCGGCGCCGGCGAACCCTGCTCGCGAGCGCACGCGAGCGCCGGCCGCAACACTCGGTGTACTCGCTCGCGCCGGACCATGACCCAGCAACCCCCCGGTGCTCCCCGGCGAAGCACGCCCCCCCGGCGCGGGCGTTATCGCTTGAGAGGCAGCCCCGCACGCGTGACTCGCATAGCCAGCAGCAGCACCATCCGTCCGATCAGCGTCCCGACCGCCCAGCCCCGCCTCCGTGACTGCGCGGGCATCTCGAAGCACAGCGGCCGAGTCCCCCACGCGCGGCGAGCGACTCGCTGCCCTGCCGGGGCAACCGGGAGAGCCGGCATCCGTGCGACGGTTTGCGATAGTCGCTGGCGTGCTGCTGCTTATAACCGGTGCCAGCGGCGTTGGTAAGTCCACAGTCCGGGCGCTCGTCGCGCCTGAGCTCTCGCCGACGGTTGAGTGCGTCGAGCTCTTGCATCTCTCCGAGAGGCCGTTGGCGATGACGCGGGTCTGGCGCCAGCAGACGGCAGAGGCGGCCGTGCGTCGAGCCGTCGAGCTGCAGGCGTCTGGGCGGCACCTGCTGCTCGCGGGTGATCCGGTGCCAGCTGTCGAGCTTGTCGCCGCCGGAGTAACTCAAGTACGCGCAGCCGACTGAGATCCTTCAGCTTGGCCGGCCTGACCCGCCGAAGCCGTCGATCGCAACCGTGTCTCGGAGGCCGCAAGGACTCGTGGTCTAGCCCCTTGCGATGGAGCGGGTTCGGTTGCACATCGGCCGGTAAGTCGCCCCGTACCCCGCGGCAGCCCTTGGTGCGTCGACGGCGAACGCGTTCAGCGGCTTCGCGGCAATTCTGGTCAATTCCCCGTCTCTTGGGTCAGACGAGGGGATCTACAGTGCGCTAGCTATCTCTCCCGCATCACGGCCGGCCCGGGCGCCCTCTGTTCTGGCTCTCACTCTCCCCGGCTGGCCGCCCTCACCGGCCTCACCGTCCCCGCCTTCCTCGTCTCCTATCTCTCCCCTTTCCTCTCCTTTTTCTTCTCTTTTCTTCTCCTCTCCTCTTTCTTTTTCTTCTCCCCCTTTTTCCACTATCACAGCCGCGAGCCCGCCATCCGCCTCTCCCTCGCCTCCTCGTTTCTTCTCTCTTTCTCCTCTCCTTTCTTTCGAGTCGAGCGACCTAGCGTTCTCTCGGCTCTCATACCGTTCTCTCCCCTCTCCCTCTTTTTTTTATTTTCTCTTTTTTTCTGTCTCCCTTCTTTACTGACTCCTTCTTTTCCCTTCTTTCAGACACCTCAGAGCTCGCTCGTTCACCATTTACCAGCCCCGCCTCATCCCTCTTCTTTTTTTTTTTTTTTTCTTCCTCTTTATCACTGGTGGTATGAGGCTCCACTCGTCAGGCTCGGACTTAGGCGAAGCACGCCGCATGCTGCGGCGGCACACAGCGCGGCGCAGGTTCCCCACAGAGCCAGGGGGCTGGCCGCGAGGAGTCTGGTCCCGCCGATTGATGATGTGAGCCAGCCTGACGCGAGGGCGAATCCGTAGAGGCCGGAGTACCGGCCGCGGAGGTGCTCCGGGGCCAGTCGTATGACGATCGCGCCACTCACGGTCGCTGGGAAGATCTCCCCAATGGTCCATATGGCGACCGACAGCAGGTAGCCGGCAGCCGTCGACGCGGCGGCAGTCAACCCGAATCCGACGCCAACGATCACGAGTCCCGCGGCCCAGACGCGGCCAGGGTCGAGCCGCATCAGCCGTGGCGCGAGGACCGGCTGCGCGACACAAATCAGCACGCCGTTGAGAGCCATGCAGAGTCCGTACACGTGCGGCGGCAGGCCAGAATCGCGCACGGCGAGCGAGAGCGTCGCGTCTGATTGCAAGTAGACGAAGTAGTAGATCATCACCGCGACGGTGAAAGCGACCATTGGACGATGGTTCAGCACCTGCCTGTAGCCACCTGAGAGCGGCTCGACGCCTGCGGCGCGGCGGTCTTTCTCGGACACGAATCTCCACACGAGACCGCCAAACAGGCAGCCGGTGATGGCGTCGATCCAGAAGACGAGAACGAACCCTGACTGCGCAACGAACCCCGCTGTTGCCATCGCAGTCGCAAACCCCAGATTGCCAACCCAAAAGAGCACCGCATAGGCGCGTACGCGGTCCTTCTCCGCCACAAGATCCGCGACAAGCGCTTGTGTCACTGGACGGGGTGCCTCGAGCCCGACGCCGAGAAGCACGACTAGAGCAACTATGAGCGCGGTGGAACGGACGTACGCGAGCACGACCATGACCGCGGCAGTAATTAGCGTGGCGGTAAGCAACGTAATCCGCCGCCCGACGTGGTCAGCCAGCGCGCCGCCGATCAACGGGGCGATGATCGCTCCGCCGCCGAACCCTGCCACCACTTCGCCGGCAGCGACAACCGAGAACCCCCTTGCGCTGACCAGATACAGCGTCATGAAAGGCACGACCATCGTGCCAGCCCGGTTGATGAACGTGCCCGCGCACAGAGCCCAGAACCCCGTGCCTAGGCCTGCTCGCCAGTTGGCTGGACGTTCACTGCTCGGGGCTTGTGGAACTTCTAGCAAGCTCACGTCGGTATCCGTTGATCGGGGGGCAAGGCTCTGATCAGGCGCCGAGGGCTAGCCGGACTGCGACGGCGAGGACGACCAACCTGCCGACAATCGAGATGGCGCGCTGGATTGCTGGGGTGAGCCGACGCCCGACGTGTCCGGCGGCAAGAGTCAATGACAGGTGCCATACGGCAGAGGCACCACCCGCTCCGGTCACGAACGCGAAGCGGGACGGCACTCCCCCGAGCGACACGGAAGTGGCAACCGACGCGAAGTACACGATCGTCAGCGGGTTGATCGCCGTTAGCGCTACAAAACGCAGGTACTGGTCGCGCTCCGGTAGAGATCGCCTCGTTGCGCCTACCGTCGGCTCCGAGGCCGCCGCCCGTGGCCGGGCTGGATCTCGGATGATGCTCCGGAGCCCTCGAACAGCAACGAACATGAGCGCTAGCCCGGAACGTGCAGTAAGCACGTGAGAGTCACTTGCTCGGGCCGGTTGGGGTGTGAGTGGTGGTGATCGGGGTGCTGTTGGGCGTGCCGGGCGCGACGCGGGCGGGTCCGCGGGCCGTGCGGGTGCTGGTGGGGGCGTCTGCGGGCAGCGGTGATCGTGGCCGTGGCCGGGGGTGCTGCTCGATGGTGGTGGTCGACCGGTGGCGGCGGTCAGCAGGTCGCGGCTTGCAGCGTTTCGAGCTTGCGGAATGCTGCGGTGAGCTCGGCGACCCAAGGCCAGTCGTGGTCGAGGCGGAGCTTCGCGCGGCGTCCGGAGAACGCGAGCTTGCCAGCGACGTGAAAGAGTTGGTAGCGGAGCCGCTTGGGTTCGGCCTTGGCGAGCTCGCGGTCGAGCGCCAGGGCTTGGGTCCATACGATCAGGTCGTGCGCGAGCATCACGATCTCCAACCACACCTCGTTCAGCGCGAACTCCTTGAACGGGAACTTCTGAAGGCCGGTGTCCTTGTCGTCGCGGATGCGGTCCTCGACGTGCGCGTGCTGGCGGTGGCGACGCTCGATGTCGGCGATGTTCTCGTCGGTCTGGTCGGTCAGGATCGCCTGGAAGCGGTAGCCGTCATGGTCGGTGAACGAGAGTTGCGCGCCGGGGTGCGGGCGCTCGCGCCGGACGATCAGCCGGACCCCGTCGCCCCAGGCGGACAGATCGACGGTGTCGGTGATCTCCGCGACCTCACCGTTGTCGCGCATGGTGCCGTCCTGGTCCAGCGCCGGAACCCAGGCGTCCTCGAGGATCTGGAGGATCGCTTGCCGGACCGGCTCGGTCAGCTCGTAGCCGACCGAGAAGCGCATGTTGCCCTCACGGCAGTAGTCGATCAGCCCGTGCGTGGCGCCCGCTGAATCGGCGCGCACGAGGATCTCCAAGGTCTCGATGTACTTGGGCGGGACCTGCGCGAGCGCCAGGTCGATCACCGTCTTGTGATCCTCAGCGGTGTTGGAGCCCGCGTTACCCGGCCGCAGCAAACCCGCCAGCGCCTCCCGGGTCTCATCCAGGTAGACCTGCAACGGATGGAACCCGTAGCCGCCCTTGTAGTTCCCGGCCGCCTGCTCCTTCTCCGAGTGGGCGGTGATCAGCGTCGCGTCGACGTCGATCGTCAACCGCTCCGGCGCGCCGTGCAGCTCCCAGAACCGCTCGCGCGCTCGCACGTGCGCCGAACGCAAGGCGTCCAACCCGCCGCTCATCGACGCGATCTTGTCGACCGTCCGGAACGCTGTCGAGTCCGACGCGACCGCCCCGAACAGCGCCTGCTGGTCACGAACCGCGCCGAGATCGGACACGCACTCGCCGCCGTCGGTGAGCATCACCGCGAGATCACGGATCACCCGCCCCGGGTCATGCCCCCGACGCCGCTGCTTCAGACAGCCCAGCCGCAGCGACAGCGCTCTGGTGAGCCCGACCTTGTCGGCGACCTGCGCCACCAGCGCCGTGCCGGCGTGCGATACCAGGCCAGTTCCGTCCGCCGTGACTTCTACGGTTACAGAGCGTCCATTGCGCATCACCTTCAAGGTGAACCTCCAAGCTCGGGAATCTGGGCTTCAGCAACCCACAGAATCCCTGCTCAGTCGGACAGAACCGCGCCCTCGGGCGCGGTTCTTATTGCACGGTCTGGGCTAGCGCGGCGGCCGCCTTGATCTCGGCTTCGTGACTGGCCAGAACCACGCGAGCGAAGGCGCCGGCTCCGACCGCCAACGCGGCGTAGGCGAAATCGGCGCTTGCGACGCCGAGGCCGGCTGCCGCTGCCCGTCCCGGACCAGCCACAACCGCAGTCTCCAAAAGCAGCGCACTGACGCCGCCGAACTGCGTCGCGATTGCGCCGCCCGCTAGAAGGCCTGCGACTAAGGCTGCGGGAACGTTCATATCGCCTTGGGTACCATCCGGCCAGCGTGAACACAAGCCACAAGCCGCTAAAGCTGCGATAATCGCTGCCGTGGACGAGATCGACAGCGCTATCCTCAGTATCCTCCGAGGAGATGCTCGAATGTCGTGGCGTGACCTGGGGGCTGCAGTCGGCTTGAGCGCGAACGCCGCAGCCGACCGAGTGCGCCGGCTCCGCAAGGCCCGGATCATCACCGGTTTCGCGGCGCAGATCGATCCGGCAGCTGGCGGCCGCCAACTGGAGGCAGTGATCTCGGTTACGCTGCTTCCCGGTACCGACTCCGACGAATTCGCGACCATGAGCGACAAGCTCGCGCCCGTGAGCGAGGTGCTGCACCTCGCCGGAACCCCTGATTACCAGCTGCGGGTCGCATGTCACGACACGGCCGAGCTCGACAGCCTGTTGCGCACGCTTCGCCTCAAGCTCGGCGTGGCAGATACCGACACGAAAATCATCCTTCGATTGGGCCCGCCCCAGGACGAACTCAACGGCTGAGGAACGGCTGTCGGGATTCACCGAAGGCCGAGGCAAGCACGCAAGCGATTAGGAGGCGGTTACCGTCTCCGCGCCCGACTCTCGTGCCCATCCGAACAGCACCACACCGAAGCTCAGCCTGGCAGTTGGTTACTGCGTTCGCAGTTCGTGCGGGAGCTGCTAGCCGCTCAACCTGTTTCGCCTAAGGCCTCCCCAGACCCACCTCGCGCTCGTCGGGGAGGCGATGCTTAGTCCAGGATCGCTCTGATCTGTTCCGGAGTCGCAACTCAGTCGGCGAGAGTTCCATTTCCACGCGCCCGATCCGATTACGCGGTTGATGGCGAATACACAGACGAAGGCGCGGTGGTATCGGCGGGGAGACTCAATGCGACTGTCCTGGCGAGCATCCCGAGACCCAAATCCTCCACGCTAGGCGTCCTGCGGTGGCGGTAGCCGACGAGCCTCAGGAGTGTGGCGCCGGGGCCAGCGAGATGCGGAGCTGGACAGGGAGCCGGTTATGCCCGACTGTGCTCGCTCGTCAGCGGTACTCCGTGGAACCCGGCCTGGCTCATAACGCCGCCAGAACTGCTTTCGCCTCCGGACGAGCATCCTCGCCGCAGCGCCGGCGCACCTGCATGGCGCGGAAAGGACGCCTCGTCGCAGAACGGCATCCCTGAGCGGGACACGGACTGAGGAACGCGCCGCTGTTCTGGGGCCGCGAGCAGGACGGCAGCTCGACCGCGTCGATTGCGGCGTGCCGGGTTCGCTAGAGCGCGAACATCGCCGATGCGACCTCATCGGCGGTCGCATCGGGGATCGCCGTCGCGGCCCGTTCGAGCACCAGCAGCCGAGCACCGGGGATCTCGCGCGCGAGCGCCTCGCCGTTGCCGACAGGGAAGAACGGATCGCGGCGACCGTGCACGACCAACGCCGGGATCGCAAGCTCGGGCAGGCGCTCGCGCCAGCGTGGCTTGCAGTCGAGCTTGGAGAACACCATGCCCATCTGGTTAGCCATCTGCACCGCGGGCTCCGTGCCCGGCGTGCGGTCCCAGATACGTTCGGCGGTCGCGCGCACGGCCGCGGGATCATCGCCGAGGATCTCCGCGCCACCGGCGGCGAACTGCGCCACGGCAGCGCGATCAGACCAGTCGGGCATCGCGCGCGAGAACAGCCGGTCCATCGTCGCCGCGTCATGATCAGGCAGGTCGCCGTCGACCGGGCCTGGAGCGACGGGCCGCGACCCTGCGACGGTGAGCGCCGAGAACGCGTCCGGGTGGTCGAGCGCGGCGACCTGGGCGACCATCCCGCCGACGCCGATGCCCGCCAGGTGCGCCGGCCGGTCATCGAGCTCGCGGACGAGCGCCGCGGCGTCCGCGGCAAGATCTCGCAGCGTGTATGCGGGAGCCTCCGGATCGACGGTGGTTGACCCGCCGGAGTCGCGCAGGTCGTATCGCACGACGTGGCGCCCGCCGCGCGCGAGCGCCGCACAGAACGCGTCGGGCCAGAAGAGCATGGTCGTGCCGCCCGCGAGCAGAACGAGCGGCGGCGCCGCGTCGCCGAAGTGCTCGAGCGTGACGCCGTCCGTCTCGACCGTCGTCATCACGCCTCCGCCGTCGCGATGTCGACGTCGGTCACGGGCAAGACCACGACCTCCAGCGTCCAGTTCATGATCAAGTCCTCGATCCGGTCGTTTGAAGTAGTCATGTCAGCACAGACCCGGCGCCGTTCGGAAACTCATCGGGCGGACGTCATGCACCTCAGTGTCCTCCCGCAAGCCGAACGCTGACTGCGACCGTGGCCTCGGCCGGGGATGGCGGCGTTTCCCGCAGTGATCGATCTGGTCCTCGGCGTCGAGCACGCACCCCATTGCTGGTGAGCTCACAAGGGCGGGCGGAGTGTGGAAATCGATGCGGTGAGCGTCCGTAGCGAGGATTCGAAGCCCTCGATATCGGTGTCCGGAAGCTCTTTACGCCAGCGTCGGACGGCGGTCTCGGCGGCGCGGCGCGCGGCGTGGGTGCATGCTTGCCCGCGGGCGGTGAGTGTCAGCAGCCGCGAGCGTTGGTCTCGAGGATGGGCCCCGCGGCGGACATAGCCGGCTCCGACCAGACGCTCAGTCAGCTGGGCGGCGGCCTGCTTGCTGACTCCGAGGTGTGAGGCCAAGTCCGCGGTGGTGGCACCCCCGCCGGCGATGCGTGCAAAGGCGAACCCATGCAAGGGCGTGACGTCGTCAAAGCCGGCGGCGGTCACTCCAGCCTGGATCTCGTCGATCAGTCGGCTGCTGAGCCGGAGAGCGGCCATTGCGGTCAGCCACGGATCGGCGCGGTCGGGCATAGACAAGCATCTTGACTGATCGGGAATGGAGCGGCTACATTAGTAAGACAAGAGCCTTGTCTACTTAAGGAGTTTGGCATGCCTATCTACTCGCCAACCGACGCTGACGACTTTCAAGCGCACGGTAGCCAGTTCGCGTCCTTCGTCCGCACCGCTCGCGGCGCGTCGTCGCTGTGCGCCTGGCGCCTGGAAGTCGAGCCGAACACGGCCGGCGTCGCGCACCGCCCCAGCCACGAAGAGGTCATCCTGCTCCTGCGCGGCCAACTGCGTGTCACCCTGGACGGGATCAGCCGAGACGTCGCCTCCGGCGGCGTCATTCACGTACCCGCTGGGAGCGACTTCAAAGTCGACGGTGGCCCCGACGGCGCCACCGCGTGGGTGACGACCACCGCAGGACTCACGGCGACCATCGGCGAGCAGACCATGGTCCCACCCTGGGCGCAGTGAGACCTCGAGCTCACACGTACCGGCTGGGCCGATGCCGGAGGTGCCGCCGAGCACCGCTCAGCCACGCTCCCTCATAACGACGGAGCGCCATCCGCCCCCTCATATCGCTTCTGGATCATCGCCCCCGGGCCAGCATCGACCAGGCGGCTTCTCCTCGCCGAAACGGCCATGGACGATGCGGGCGTCTCACAAGGATCGACCAACGAACAGCGCACGCCCGAGCGGTAAGCATCACTTGCCGTGGTCCTCGCCTGTTGCATAAGGGGTGTGCGTAAAAATTCGCACAAGCCCCCGCTAAACGGACGGTCCTGCGCCGGCTTCCAACTCGACCGCGTCGCCAGCGCCGCCGGCGAGCGGGCTTCCCATGGCCGAGGACCTCGATAATTAGCTTGGCGTTCAGATGCCCGCTCGGGCATCTCTACGCCGCGGACTCCTCGTCGACGTTCTCAGTGACCAAGGCAAGCAGAGGAAGCTCGTCGACCATGACACGTTCACCGACGATGAGCTGCGGGGCGGTCAGGCCGACGTCCTCGGCCACACGTCGCAGGTGGCTAACGAAGGCGGGGCCGGCCAGGAAGTGGACCTGTGCATATCGACCGGCCAGGATGGAGCGCTGCCAGCCCTCAAGGGCCGCCCGTTCGCGGCGGGGATTGGACAGCCCCGGGGCGAGCACCACTGGCGCTTGCCGCCTGCGATCGAAAGGGGGCCAGAACACGAGGTCCGGGAGCCGGCGGCTGTAGCCGCCGCGCTCGTTGGCGATCTCCGCGCCCAACCCGTCCGGTGCGAGGGCGAGCTCGCGGCTTGCGATCCATTGATGGCCGGCGTGCTCGATGTCAGCGGCCGCCCACGCGACCCGGATGCTGCGCATAGTCTGCGGTGAGAACGGGTCCGGCGCGCGGGGCGCCGGCAGCCCGGCCAGCCCAACCCCCTGGAGCCCCGTCGCGGTCATCCACACCAGCATCCCCTCGCCGCGTACTGCCGATGTCCGCTCGCACCATCCGACCTTTTCGAGCTTCGCCACATGCCGTCGTACCACCCGATCCACGAGCCCCAAACCGCGTTCGACCGCCGGCACCGGCACCACCCCCAGCCTTCCGATGAATCGCCCCACCCGCATCGACCCGGGCCCGATTTCCACCCCCCGCTCAACCACCCACGACCTGCCTTGACTCGCCCACGCTCGATTGGCCGTCCGCCCCGCCATCACCCTGCAGACACCGGGTCTTGACTGGAGCCAGACTACCCGCCCTAAAACACCGTTCATGTCACTACGTGGGGGGCGGGTAGTCTGGCTCCACAAAGAGACCACGCCGGAGCGAAAGCTCAGTGAGGGCGGGGCCGACGGCCAGCCACCCGGTCCGCAAACTATGTAATCGAATTCCATAGTTCTCTCCACAGTTCGCGGACCACCTAGCGGACCCCACGAGCACGACCATGGCCTGTGGCACGAGCCCACGATCAGCTCACTCAGCGTCCGGCTGCGGCGGCTCGGCTGCGCCGTCGGTCAGCGGCGCGCGTGCCGGCCGGTTCTCGATCGCGTCGGCAACGCCGGTCATCGCACTCGACAGGTCACGCAGAGCGCTCGCCACCGCACTACCTGACTCGCCTTCCAACGCAATTCCGAGACGGGCGACGACTCGGTCGACGCGATCCCATGCGTCCTTCGGACCGGGCCGAGCGCCACCGGGACGCAGCTCGTAGGACAGCGTCATCCCTGCCGAGTCCGCGATCGGCTTCCACACAAAGCCCGGATCCTCGGTGCACTCTCTGATCGCGGCTGCGCGGCCCGCGGCCGCCTGCGCGATATGACGGATCCGGCTCGCGAAACGAGCGTCGGGCGGAGCCATCCGACTCTGCTCAAGCGCGATCTCCCACTCATAGCTGGCCATCGCGTAGTCCTGACCCTGCCGCTCTCGCTCCAGCTCCATGGCCTCCTCGGCCATCCGCTCCCACATCTCCGGCGGGCGGTCATCAGGCTCCAGGAACTCGGCCGCCCGCAGAGCCGGCGGCGCGGGAAGCGCCGTCACACCGTCGCCCTGCTCCAGCATTCGCGCCACCTCGGACCGACGGACCAACCACTTCCGCTGCCCAGCGCGGGTGGCCTTCAGCTGACCCTTCGCGATCCACGACCGGACCGTCACCGGCCGAACCCGCATCTCCTGCGCGAACTCCGCGACCGTCAACCAGGGATCGTCGTGCGGATTGGGCTCGGGATCGTTCACTCGGTCTCCTGGCTTAGCGCTAAAGTTATCAGCGCTGTTGGCGCTATTAAGCTACCATGCGATCTGGTCGTCCGCCAACGAATCGAGCAGGGTTCTCGGAAGTCGTCAGATGTTCGCCCGGTCCAACTCATCAGCCGCGTCGATGAGCAGGTTCCTGTGAGTGGCCGTGCCCGAGCGCAGCGGCCGGTCGCGCCAGTGGAGCGGATCCTCTACACGCGCGAGGAGGCCGCTACGGCGCTGGGCATGAGCGTCGACACGTTCGAGCGGCGTGTACAGCCGTTCATCCGCGTTGTGCCCTGCGGAGCGCTCATCCAGGTGCCGCCTGACGAGCTGCGGCGCTGGGCTCATGACAACGCACGCTCGTTCTTCAAGCAGACCGCTTGATGCCGCCTGACCCAGGCGTACGCTGGATGGACCCGGATCAGGAGACGGTTGTGCCCGAGTACCGCAAGACAAAGACCGCAGGCGTCTACGTGCGCCACCAGGCGCGGTGCCCCGCCAACGGCGGCGACGGGGCGCGATGCCGGTGCCGGCCGTCATACCGCGGCGGTCGCTGGGATTCGGGCAAACAGGACATGGTGTGGTCCGCGACGTTCGCAGACCGCGCTGAGGTCCTCAGCTGGCTCGCCGCCACGCTCAAGGGGCAGGAGGCCGTCGACGAGGCCGAGGCGGCCGGGCCGACGTTCCGGGCGCTCGCTGACGAGTGGCTCGACGGTGTCCACACAGGGGCCGCGGGCCGGCGCCGAGGAAAGAAAGGCATCGGTTACTCGCCGACGACGTTGGAGGGATACGAGCGATCACTGCGCTACGTCCTGACGCCCGAGTTCGGCGGTCGGCCGGCTGGGGAGATCGACGACCGGGAGTGGCAGACCTGGGTCGACCGACTCAGTCGTAAGGGCCTGTCGCGTTCGCGCATCGCGAACCACCTTGCCGTTGCTCGCGCGATCTACGGCTGGGCGAGCCGCCCGACGCGCCGGATCGTCGAGCGCAACCCGCTCCTGGGCGTCGAGTTGCCGCCGAACGATGAGAAGCCGCGCACGAGAGTCGCGAATGCCGACGAGGCGGCCGCGCTCATCGCCGCCTTGGATCCTACCGACATGGTTCCGTCCGCGCTCGCCTTCTACGCCGGCCTGCGGCGTGCCGAGATCAAGCGGCTCGATTGGCCCGCCGTCGAGCTCGACGGCTACCGCCTCGTCGTGCGGAAGGCCAAGAGCCGGGCGGGGACAGGCCGGCGGCCGCCGATCGCCGAGCCACTTCGGCCGATCCTGCTCGGTGAGTTCATGAGGCAGGGGCGGCGGGACAGCGGAGCGGTGAGCGCCGTCTCGGTCATGTCGGGCAAGATCGCCGAGCGCGCACGGAAGCGCTGGGCCGCCGCTGGCCTTGAGCCGATCACGCTGCACGAGTGCCGACACACTTACGCGAGCTTCCGGATGGCCGCCAGCTACACACTCCGGGAGCTGATGGAGTACATGGGCCATAGCTCGCTGCAGGCGACCGAGCGCTACGTCAAGCTCTTGCCACCTCTCGACGAGACCGATCCAGCCGACCGGCTGAACGCGTATTTGCGCCGGCGCGCTCAGTGAGCTGGGCTGGCGCTGAGGACTGACGGACAAGCTGCGTTAGTGATGAACGCACGCGAGTCGGAAAGCTCCAGCACCCGCTTGACAGGCGAACAGCCGCCCGGACAGGCACTCCTGCGCTACATGGAGTGGTGGAGCGAGGCGAACTGCTGCGCGGGCTGGCGGATTGACCTTCAGATAGCGATGGCGCGTGCCGAAGACTCGGCCTTCAACTGGCTCGTCGAGCAGGCCGGCGGCTGGTGGTGGTGGCCGAGCGACGTCGACGGCGTTGTCTTCCGGCCTGGATCGTTGGCTGAGCTCAGAGCGACACCCGACGTGAAGCAGACTGGATGAGATGAGTTAATCGGGCGGGCCGCGGCTGGCGATAACCTGAGCACATGAAGCCGGCGCAGACGAGCATGGCCTCGGTGATCGAGGAGCCCGAGATGTCCGATCAGGAACGAGCTGCGAGGCTCGAAGCGCTCTGGCGACGAATGCTCGATCCGGATGGTCTGGATTGGGAGACGCTCGAGAACGTCGAGCAGCTGACTGAACGCAGTCAATAACGGGAATGACTGCCGCTGACCTGCTGAGCGGTGAGGACCCGTTCGTGCTCGACACGTCCACGTGGTGGCGAGCTCGGAAACTTCCGGCGGATCTAGCTCAACCACTCGGAGCGGCGATAGTCGCCGGCCGGGCGCTGATCACTCCGATCGTGCGGATCGAGATTCTCTATTCGACCCGGACCGCCTCCGAGTACGCGCAAGTCGACGCTGAGCTGTCCGCGATGCGGATGCTCCGCAACGATCGTGGTGCCGCAGACGCGGCCATGTCGGCGCTACGTGAACTTGCGGAGCGCGGAGACGGCTACCACCGAGTGCCGCTCCCCGACGCCCTCATCGCCGCGGCGGCCGCCGAGCAGGGAGGTCTCGCCGTGCTGCACAGGGATGCGCATTTCGGCCGGTTGGCCGAGGTCCTCGCGTTCGACAGCGTCGCTCTCCCGGTTTCGTAGAACGGCACGCTGAGCGAAGTCTCGAGACCCGGATCTCGTGCAGGTCCCGTGACAAAACAGTCCAATTTCCCGTCCAAAATCGGCCGAATCGCCCGGAACCGCTGGGAAAACGAGCGGAATCATAATCCGCGTGTCGGGGGTTCGAGTCCCTCCTCCGGCATCAGGGAAAGACCTGGAAATGGCGACATTTCCTATCTTCAACTTCGGGTACGGGATCGAATGTGTCCCCGAGGTGTCCCAACATCGGAGGCCCAGATCAATGGCTCCTCCCCCTCTCTGGCTCTCCAGCGCCTGCCCCACAAAGCACGGGACTGCCGCCGGCAGCAATTAGGTGAGGCAGGAACCGGCACGAATAGAACGGGTCCGAAGCGGTGGCCTGGGCGTCGAGGCCGCGCGACATGGATGCAATCGAGCCGTCGACTCCGTCCACGTGATCGGAAACGTGGCATACGCACAGCGCCGTCGACCGGGAGCTGACGATCGCTAACACCCGAGAGCAGTGACGGGTGGCGCCCGGCGCCGACTATTGCTTCGCATGCCGGCTTCCGCTCAGGCCCGCTATTGCATCCCCAACGAGAGCGGCAGCGCGGATCGCCCACGCGGTCCCGAGCCGGTCGACGATCGCACGTCCGGGAGGATGCAGTAGTCCGCGTCTTGTGGAGCGATACACGGGTCCGTGGCATAGGAGTCGCCGCACGGCGGCCCCGCCGACGCCTGCTTGCAGCCAAAGCGCGCGTCGGCCTCGGGACCGTCGGACGAGCAAAGCAGTCGTCAGCGCCATCGCCGGCGTGCGCGTGCTTGGACGCCTCAAGCAGCAGCGGCGCGCTCGACGGTCATCGTGACCGTTTTGTGCTTGCAGCTCTCCGGACTTCAGCCAGCACCAATCGGCGATCGGACCGGGCCGTTCGCGATGCGAGGCATGCTCGCTTCTGACTGTGATTGAACGAGGGTTGGCCCAGGGCGTCGCCGGCAGGAGGCCGGCCCTCCGGATCGAAAGCTTTGGGTCAGGCGACGCGCGGTAGCAGCCGCGCGGCCGGGCTAGCGAAATATGGAGGACCGACCTCGGCTCACGTTACGCGGTGGGCCGGGCTGATCCTGCTCGTCTTCCTCGGAAGGAGGGAGTTGCTGTGCTGCACGTTGGGTTGGATCTGAGCCGCAGGCGGGTCGACGTGTGCTTGATCTCGAGCGAGGGAGAGCTGGTTGAGCACTTCCGGGCGCCGGCGGACCGCGACGGCCTGTACGGGCTGAGCCGGCGGGTCGCGGTGTACGGGGAGCCGGTGCGCGGGGTGGTCGAGTCGATGAACGGCGCTCGGTTCGTGCACGACGAGTTGGTCCGCTACGGGTGGGAGGTGCTGGTCGCCGACGCGCAGCGGGTCAAGGGGCTGGCGCCGTTGGCGTGCAAGACCGACAAGATCGACGCGCGCGTGCTCGCGGAGCTGTCGTTCCGCGATCTGGTGCCGGCGATCTGGCTGCCGACGCCCGAGCTCCGCCAAGAGCGTGAGCGCTCGAGGTGGCGCCTGCACCTGGTCAAGCATCGTTCGATCCTCAAGAACCGAGTGCACGCGTCGCTGATCGCGTTCGGCCATCAGGTTCCGATGGCCGACCTGTTCGGCGTCGGCGGGCGCAAGCTACTCGCCGGCCTGGATTTCCCGGAGCCGTGGCTTGGTCACGTCCGGGCGAGCGTTGAGCTGATCGACGATCTCGACCGGCGGATAGCGGAGATCGAGCGGTGGCTGCAGCGCTCAGGCGCCGATCACCGCTACATCCGGCTGTTGATGACCGCGCCCGGGATCGGCTGGATCACCGGCTTCACGATCGCCGCCGAGATCGGCGACATCAGCCGCTTCTCCTCGCCGGTCAAACTCACCGGATACACCGGCCTGTGCCCCAGGGTGGTGCAGTCCGGGGACATGGACCGTCGCGGCCCGCTGTCCAAGCACGGCCCCAGATACCTGCGCTGGGGACTGATGGAAGCAGCGATCCACGCCTCCACGCACCCGCTCTACAAGCAGCGCTACCAGCGCACCAAGCGGCGCCTGGGCCGCCAGCGCGGCGCGAAGGTCGCCCAGATCGAACTCGCTCGCAAGCTGACCGAGGCGATCTGGTACATGCTGACCCGCAACCAACCGTTCAAGCCCTTCGCTCCGGCAAGCGCCATTTCTCGCCTGACTGCCTGACAGTCCTTTTTTGACATGCGCCGCCGGAGCGAGCCCCGATAACACCTGGTCCTCGAAGTTGATGAAGCGATAGAGACATGGGCACTGCTCCACACCACCACCAACCCACCCGCGGTCCATAGCGGCCGCCAGCACCCCACATCCGGCCGGAGCTCCGCCGGCGTCCATGCCGTCGGGCGACCACCTCTCGCAGCCACGCTCCGTCCCGCCGAAGCACGGGGGTTGACAACGGGCCCTCGTTCATAGAGGCGAGGAGCGAGACCAGCCCCGAGGGGGCGGTTCCGACCTGCTCTAGCGTTGCGACGCCCGTCGGAGTCTCGGTCGCACTGCGAGCAGCAATGAGCCCGCTGGCGGGTCGAGCGACTGTTCGTTGTTCCCCTGGGTCGCCGGCGTCTGCCCTGGGGCTCGTACGACCCCGCCGGCCCGAGTTGCTTCGAGCCGCCCGCGCTAGAGCGTGACGACGATCTTGCCGTGGACGTGTCGGTCGGCTTGGAGCGCCGCAGCCTCGCTGATCTGCTCGATCGGGAATCTTGCCGCGATCGGCACGGTCAGCTGCTTGGCGACGATTGCCGCGGCGACCTGAGGTATCGCGTCGGGCTGGGCGTCGCCGCCGACGACTGCGCGGGCGCCGCCGGGAGGGTTGGGGCCAGCGGCGATGGCGACGATGCGGTCCGGTGCCACGCCGAGAGCCAGCGCGGTTTCGATCGTCTCCGTGCCGAAGAGGTCGATCGCTGCGGTGACGCCGCCGGGCGCGTACGCCCTGACGCGGTCCTCCAGGCCGGGGCCGTAGGTGACCGGTTGCGCCCCGAGATCGCGTAGGAACGCGAACGTGCCCTCCGACGCCGTTCCGATCACCGCCGCGCCAGCGAGCCGAGCCAGCTGCACGACGAAAACGCCGACCCCGCCGGCTGCTCCGCCGACCAGAACCGTGTCCGCCGAGGAGAGGTCGAGTGCGGCGAGCACGGCTGCCGCCGTCCCAGCGGCGACCGGCAGCGTGCTCGCCACCTCGTCGCTGAGTCCTTCGGGAGTGTGAAAGATGCGGTTTGAAGTGGCCAGCTCGATCACGACGAAGTCCGCTGCAGCTCGCTCCATGACGCCGCCGTACACACGGTCGCCCACCTTGTATCCGTCGGCCCCATCACGAACCTCGTCGACGCGCCCGGCGAAGTCATAACCGAACCCGGACGGCGGTGTGATGTTGAACCGTGCCGCGAGCTCGGGCATGGCGGCGAAGGCCGGGTCCATCGGGTTCAGGCCAACCGCTGCAACTCGGATCCGGATCTCGCCGGGTCCCGCGTGCGGCTCAGGCACATCCCGCAGTTCCAATACTTCGGGGCCTCCAAACTTCTCGTAGATCACTGCGCGACTCATGGGTAGACCTCCGGCTCTCGGTCGAATTGATGGGGCGACCGGTCAGTCGTGGGGGGGCCGGCTGCTATTGCAGGTAAAGCACGCCTCGCGTCCCATCTTCTGCTGGCTCTACAATGATCCCTTGGCTCCCGGAAATTGCCAGGCGCCTGGGAACGGTGGGAAGGGGTTGATTCCTCGTCCGTTGTTTAGCAGCGGAATATCGCCGTCGCCGTAATCAGCCCAGTCACCGAGTGGCCGCACCTCTTCTGGCCCGGGCTTGCTGTAGTTGCACACTCCCGACGAGAAGTCGTTTGATATCCCGTCGAGCTCGGCTTTGGTCAGGCCAACCGTATAGTCACTCTGTTGCACCGGCTTGCGCGCGCAAGCGAGCGTGTACTCGTCCTCGGGCTGGCCGGCGGCGAGCCTGGGGTCGGCAAATATCGGGGTGGTGCCGGCCGGATTCGGATACGGCGGTCCCGCGCTATACGGCTCATGGGCCTCGCAAGGTCCGATGTTCCCAGTCGCGGTGAGTGAGATCTCCGTTCCTGGCTTTTCCGGGACTGGAACCGTTTGATTAGAGTTCGTGAAGCAGCCGTCCTCCAGCTGGTCGTGACCACTATTCATCACAAAGGGTCGATCGCGCGCGATCTTTCCGACGGAAAGCGGCGTCGGATCGCGGTCGATCCGGTTCAGCCAGGCGTCCATCGCGTTCAACTCAAACGGCAAATCGCCATTGAAGTTGGGCGTTGTGCTCCCACTCGGGGTGGTGTTGTTCTCGAGGATGACTTGATTGGTCGCGTCGCCGGCGTTCGTCAAGCGTGCTCGGATCACGAAGTTCCACTGGCTGCTATGAATCGGCCAAATTCCTCCGGCCGCGTCGAGGTCAAGAAGGTCCGTGATCATCGGAGTGTCCCGCAGGCCCTCGCACCCACACACGTTCAGGTCGTCGCTGTAGTAACGGAAAAGCGCTTCCGGGCTGGCGACGGTCCGGTTCGATGACCGATCGGCGCCCTGCACGGCATTGCCTTGAGGGTCGAACCCGCCGATTCGCTTGTTGAGGTCGATGAACTGAGCCGGTGTTATGGCCCCCGAGTCGAGCGCATCGAGGCCGTACTCCACGCCCTGGTTATCGACTACGGCGTTCGCGAAGCCGGTGCTCATGTTCGCGCCGACCTGGTTGAGGTAATCCTCCTCGGTCATGCACTTCACGCCGTCCGGATTCCCCGGGCGTTCCACAGCAGCGCGGAGTTCGGTGGTCCGGAGGTCCACGCTGGGATCGAACATTCCGGCGCGTAGAAGGACGTCGACGGGGCGCTCCTGCCCGGATGGCGTCGAGAATGAGCCATCCCAGGTCGGGCAGGTGATCGGGTAGCCGACGCCCTCGACGGCATCCAGCGTGGACGCCGTCACGAATGACAGGTGCACGACACCGCCGCTCGTGGCCGGCTGATTGATCGTGAATGTGGTGCCATTGATGATTGAGGTGACATCCACATACCCGCCGTCGTTTAGGTTCGTCAGCGGGATCCCTGTGCCATAGACGATGTCCCCGACGTACAGGCCCGCGGTCGAGGGCACGGTCACGGTCGTGCTGCCACTCGTCTCGGCGCCCGTCATGGGATCGGTGCCCCACAGGCTGGGGCTGGCCGTCCAAAGTAGTCGTCCAGGAGGCGGCAGTCGGTGACCATGCCGTCCCAGGCCGTTCCGTTCCCGTTCGGGAAGGACCGCTGTGCGATTGTGCCGTCGACGATTCCGGGTACATGTCATCGATCCCGTATTGCTGGATCGACCCGCGGAGCCGCCCCAGCCGATGGTGTGTGCGACCGGCCGATACTCGTCGATGAAATGCTCCTTGGTCATCATCGCCGCCTCGGCTGCGAGCACCATCCCGCAGTTGTATGCGTTGGTATTCAGCGAGTCGAGGCAACGGCATACCCTTCGCTCAGCGCCTCCTGGAGCAGGACCCCACCGGTCGAGGCCCCCTGGCCGTAGGTCATACCGCACCCGCCGCCGAACTGATACACGAGCCGGCCGTTCCAACTCGGGTTCCAATCAGGATGGTCGGGGTCGGGGTCGCGATGCCGTTATACAGCGCCGCGATCTGATAGATGCCGCGGTCGATCGTGCCTTCCTCAACCCGAACGATCTCCGGCACCGTGACCGGGGCTATCGGTCCAGAGACGTTCTCGCTCACGGACGCGTACCCAAGGTTGGCCGGCGCGTTGACCCTGCGTGCGCAGGCCACAAGGGCAGTCCGTGGGACAGGTCGACGCTCGGGTACGCTGCGAACCCCGCAGCCACCGCCCCGAACACGAGGGCCTCGGTCGCGCTACCGGTAGCCGCGCTGCTCAAAACAATCGACGTGGACGTCGGAATGTCCGCAATGGTCGCCCCTGCCGGGATATTCCCATCCGCGTCCGAGACGGTCTCGCCGATCGTCAAGCCTTGTGTCGACGCCAAGTCTGTGATCGACGGACTGCCGCTCGTCACCGCGCCGGACGCTGTGGACTGTAGAACGGCGCTCGTGTAATACCCATAAGACACGGACGTCTCAGCCGAACAGACTGGACTTTGGCCAGCTGCCCCCGGTGCCGCCTTTAGACCGGCAGCACCACCCGGAAACGCGGCCGGAAACGCCGAATACGTGCAGTACCACACCGGCGCCTGTCCGGGCGTCGGCACCTGCCACGGACCAGAGAACACCCGCCCCGTGCTCGGACGATCATTCACCACCACCACGCTCGATGGCCGACTGCCTTGGACGTGCGCGGCGATCTCATTTCGTCCGAGCGAAAGACCGCCGACAAGACCAAGCAAGGTCCCGTCGGGCTGAAGCTTGAAGTCCGACGTCACGTCGGACCGATGGAGCATGACGCTCACCCGGTCCGCCGGCACACCGCCCGTGGCGATCCGCAGCAGCACCTCGCCCCCGCTGACCAAGCCCGGATGCGGGTTGAACAACACGAATCGTAAGCCGGGTCGCTCGACCACTGCCCCGCGAAGACCACCGAGCTGGCTCGCGACGCCGAGCCCGCAAAGGATGATGAAGCAGGGCAGGCAGCACGGCAACGCGCCGCGCCTGGTCCCGGGCCCCGAACGCCTGATGAGCAAAAGCCGCAGGGCCAAGCGAAAGGGCCAAGACAGCCCCGAACACGTATGCCAAACGAAGTCTGATCAGATTAATCCTCTCTCTCACACAAACGAGCTTGGTGGCAGCCGAGCCCACGCGCGGAAATTCGCGCGCTGGTCAGGCTGCTCGCTACTGCCACGGTCTGCGGCCAGCGGGCTTTGATCGTGGCCCTGATGGTCGACGTCAAAGCGGATGTCCATCATGCGACCGCGGCTAGTCACGATCAACCCCGAATCGACGATGAGATCCATTAGGATTCCCGATCGATGTGGTCCACAGTTGAGTCCTCCGGGAGCTGCGGATCTTTCTCGCGCTCGTCGAGGAACTGCACTTCGGACGCACCGCCGAGCGGCTCGGGTCTCGCAACCAACGGTCAGCGAGGCCGTGCGTGCGCTCGAGGCGCGTCTCGGCGGAAAGCTGTCGAACGCACGAGCCGGCGAGTCCGTCTTACCTCCCGAGGTCAGGAGCTCGAGCGCCAGGTAAGACCGGCGTGCGAGACCCTCGACCGAGCGCTAAGGGAAGTACGTGGGATCGCCGAGGGCCTAGCCGGCCCGCTCCGGATCGGCATCACAACAAACAGCGACGGACCGCCATTTACCCGCCTTGTCAAGACGTTCGAGAAGCGACACCCAAACCACACCGTCAGCCTGCACGAGGTGAACCCTTGGGATCCCTACACACTACTGCGAACCCAAGAGCTCGACGTGCTGCTCAATTGGCTCGTGGTCGACCAGACGACCTCACCACCGGACCGCCCGTGGCCCACTACGACCGTGTGCTGGCGGTGGCCAGTGGCCACCGCCTCGCCAGCCGGACGTCGGTCAGCTTGGAGGACCTCGTTGACGAAGAATTCTTCGACCGCCGCCATCGTTTCCACTGGAGCTTGCCGACGCGGTCATCCCACCGTGCACATCGTCCGGACGGCCCCTTCGACGGACCTTCCGCGGAAGCACCTACGAGCTGTGGGCCGCTGTGGCTCGTGGGCGGATCGTGCACCCCATAACCGCCCGCAGCATCTACTTATCCCGAGACGACCTGGCCGCCGTCCCCATCACGGATCTGCCGCCTTTGCCTCTCGGGCTTGTCTGGCCGACCGCGCACGACAGCGCGCAGCTCCGAACGCTAGCCGACCTTGCCCAGTCACTCGGTCCGGTAGCTGTAAGAGCTCGGGAGTCATCACCACTGGCGTAGGTCCAAGACACGCCCCATGGGCAGTATGGCGTTGCCTGGCCGAAGCAGTCGTTCGTTCCCGAGCGGCCCGGGGCGAAAGAGGAGTCGTCCCAAGGTGCGCTGATTTCGCCGATTGCAGGGCTCACGGGAAGGGGCCCGAAGATGGGGCCCACCTATACGGGGCTGCCACGTGTACCGGCTGATATGGCGCCCGTGCGGCGCTCGGATCTGCGCGAAGGCGCCGGGCTGGCCCTGACGATCGAGATCGTGGCGAACCGCTCGTCCGCCAGTTGGCGCGCTAATGACTCCTTGGTCGGGCAGCGATCGTCGGCTTCGCATGCCGTCGAACGCACAAAGCAGTCGCGAGGCGCTGAGCCCCGTGCGCGCGGGTCTGTCAGCTAGCGGCAGTCTCAGAGAGGCGAATCCCTACCGCGGAACCGTTGCGGCTCTAAGCCCGGAGGAAGCAGCGGGGCTGTTCAACCGTCCGACGTGCTCGTACGCTCGCGACTCAAGCTTGACGGCGAAGACGCTGGGCATCAGCTTGGAGCGGCGCATGTGCGGTCCCGTAGTTAGGCTCCCGAGTGATCCTAAAATGCCCACCCAACCTGATCGCTTGGCAACGATTCTTTTCGAATAGGTCGCGAGCCGTGTCCTAGGCCGTCTACGCCCCGCACGTGAAATGGCCAAGGTTGAGGACTGCCACTCCGGTCACGGGCTGACCCGCCGCCGGTGAGGTCGAGCAGACGCCCCAGTCGAACTTGAGAATCACGTGCTCGCCGTTGCTGTTCAGGGCGTACTGAATGCCCTTGCTGTCGAGTTCGCCGGTTGCGGTATCTAGGTCCTTCGCCACGACATTGGGCATGATTGGACCAGTGGTAGCCGGGGCCGACGTTGTAACGGGCGGCGGGGCCGACGTTGAGGTGTGCGGCGAAGCCGTTGTAGTGGGCGCGGGATTACGTGTGGACGTTGACTTCGGCTTCGCGCTCCGGGGCTGAGCCGCCGGGGTCTCAACCGTCTTGGTCACTACCTGAGTAACGACCGCAGCCGCGGTCGGTGCGCTGGTACTTGTTGTCTCGGCCGAGCTGCTCGTACTCGTGCCGCACGCCGCCAAACTAAGCGCAGCAGCGCCGGCAACGATGCTTCCAAGGATCCTAACCCTCATAATCCGTGCCCTCTCCGTCGCTTCTGACTAGCGGTCCCTCATCGCTACCGTCAGAACGTAGCTCAGACGCCGTCACGCTCGCACCAGGGAGGCACCCCAGTTAATCGGGCTCTCCGGGCATGATCGTAGGTGAAGTCATGCGAGCGCTTGTTCGTGTGGGAGTGTGAGGGTGAGCATGCTCAGCAGGTGAGGTGAACGAGCGCGAGCGCGGCCTGTGCGGAGTGGAATCCGTAGGCGCGGCGAACAGATCAGCTTGACGCGGTTGTTCATGGCCTCGGCTCCTGGCGTTGCTCAACGTCGAATCTTCGGCCATTTATTATACGTCACGGTGTTTGCGGATCGTTTTGCCGAGTCGGATGAACGGTTTCAGGCGGCAGCGTGAGAGGCGGGCGAGGAGCCGGTCGAGCAGCTGATCGACGGCCTCGAAGACGGTCAGGCCGGGCGCGAAGATCGCGCCGGAGCCGTCTCTTTCATGGCCTAGGCGCGCGCAGTATTCCCGCCGCTGGCTGGGATCTGGGCGAGCGTGGCGGGTTGCTGGCGTGGTTGAGGTCGTTGGGGTTCTTCAGCAGCGACCGGCGGCTGTGCTTGAACATCTTCGCGGCGCCGGGGTCGCCCATTGCGCGCAGCTCGTTCCAGTACTCCTCGTCGGAGCTCGTCAAGCGCCTTGGACGCGAGTTCGACAGCGTGGTGATTATTGATCACGATTGTCGCTTGCGGCGCGCGCTCGCGGACGCTCTTGGCGTACCCGCCGGTCATGTCCATCGAGACGGCTGTGGTCGACGAGGAGGCGCGCGCGGAGGTCGGCGGGCTGCAAGCTGATCGCCATGCTGCAGCCATGCCGCCCGGGATTCCGTGCCCGGCGGGCGCGGTCGGGCTCGGGCAAGACCGGTAGTATGATAGCCCGTACAGGCTGCCCACGAGATCGCTGCTCGGCGTGCGCAGACGGTTCCGCGGGCGGCGGGTCAAGCTTGATTCAAAGAACTCATCGGCGGCGGCCTGGCCCTTGCCCTGGGTGCCCCACACCACACCAGCCCGCGGTCGTGGTCGCCGACCAGCGTCAGTACCAATGACCTTTGCGCCACGCAACCTCGTCGATCCAGATCTCGAACAGACCGCTCAGACGGTGGCGCTGTGTCGATCAGCTCGTCAGCGACTACCGCTAGATGACCCGGCCGATCGTCTACCACTCGATGCCTGGTCAGCCAACAGGTCGCATCTTGTCGGTCTTCGTCGCCAACCACGCGACGAGGTCATCGAAATCGCAAGTGAAGCGCGCGCCGTGGCGCCGCGCGAACGGGACGCCTCCTCGACGTGCACGCCCCGTGCTCGGGGCAGCGCAGGACCGATTCGCAGCCGGGCGTCGACCTCCCAGCGCCGGGTCCCGAGATCGAGATGCCGCCCAGATCGAGTCGTGATGCTGCTCGTGCTCCCGCGCCATAGATCGAGGAAGAGCATCCTCGGGCAGACGAGCTTCTCACGCCGCAAGGCAACGTGAACGACCACCCGGCCAGGCTCGAAGCTGACCTTGCGGACCCGCGCCCCAGGCAAGGAAAAGCAGGCGAGAGAATGCAGCGCTAACGCGCATCAGCGACGACCTCCAAGTTTGGACCATCAGACAGCCGGTGGCTCCGTGTCAGAACTAGTGCGCGTCCCTGGACCGCCACCCGACACCCCGCAAGCGGCGCAGCAAGACCTCCTCAGCCCCGGAGACCCAAGCCCGTGGTCTCCAAGTTACCTACGATCACCCTTGGAGCCCGGTTAATCGCTAGCTCTTTCCGTCAGGGGGGTGTCCGAGCGACATCGTGACGTCTACCCCGCTCTCGCTGCGATCGACGGCTCGGGGCGGCCCCGACGCGTCGCCCAGGCACGCGGGAACGCCGTCGCTGAGAACCGCTTGGATCGTTCGCTGCTCAGTGAGCGCACGATCGAAACGCCGACTCCGCATACGGGGGCATTCCGGCTCATCCGGCTTGCGTATTTGTGGGCTGGGACGGGGTCTGTATGGGATCTGACCAAACGCCGTTTCGGCTCATCCGGTGGCTTGACGATCAGCGCGTGGGCCAGATAGGTTCCGCTTGAAGGATCGGGGCCACAATTGAATCGAAGGGGCGGAGATGCGAACGAGGCTTATCCCTCTTGGCGCGGTGGCGTGCGCGTTCGGCTTGAGCGGGTGTGGTGAGACAACGACCACAACCGTCATCCAGACAACTACGACGACCACCACCACATCGCTGACGACGACGGACACGGTGGTCCACCATGCGGGCACCGTGACGCTTCACGACACGACGACCGTCACGCAGACGCGAACTGCTGGACCTGTGGCAAGCCAGGGGCAGACCTCCTCGAGCGGAGTCCTCACGCTCACTGGCCAGGGGACGGAGAACATGGGGACCGTGAACGTGCCGTCTCAATCGTTGCTGCGCTGGTCGTGCCCGAGTTGCTCGAATGACAACTTCATCATCAACAACAACCCGAACGACGCCAATCAGATCGAGGTCAACGCGTTAGACCAGACCACCGGGCAGACCGTCGTCGATGCGGGGACGTACACCGACTTCCAAGTCGAAGGCGGAGACGGGCCTTGGACGGTCACGATCAGCCCCGGCGGCTGACGAGCTGGGACGCGGCCGACGGCGTCCCGATCTATCCGGTCTTCAGCACCGGAGTGTTGTGCGCGGCCGCTGTTGGCGCAGACGCGGGCCACGCGGCGCCGATTGCTCAGTCCGAGCGCAAAAGCCTTTCACTGAGTCGTAAAGCGCTTGCTGGCACCGACGCCGTCGGAGCGCTGGATCGTCGCCAAGGCGCTAGTCCGGTCCGGCCACAGGCGAGCGATGAATGCGATCGTCGGCCGGGACCTCGTTTCTCGCCGAGAGCGGGGCTCACGGGAAGGCGTACGGAAGTCGCGACCTACCTAGGTGACGGCCGCCAACACATCGTTTACCGGTAGCCGCCAGCACATCGTTTACCGGGCTGGCGGTTGAGCCGCCAACACATCGTTTCCATCCGGGCCACGGTTGAGGCTCGCGCGCTCGTGTCAATCGAGCGTGGGAGGTCGGGATGGACGATCCTGAGATCGCGGTGCGTCGCGAGGCGGCGCGCCGACGGCTGGCGGGCGAGTCGCCGCGGTCGATCGCCCGGGAGCTGGGGCGGACGCGGCAGTGGGTGGCGAAGTGGGCGGCGCGCTATGACCCGCACGATCCGTGGTGGGCGGAGGACCGCTCGCGGGCGCCCAAGCAGGTGGCGCGTCGCACCGGCGCTGAGGTCGAGGCGCCGGTGCTCGAGGTGCGCAAGCGCTTGGAGGAGAACCCGTGGGCGCAGGTCGGCGCGCCGGCGATCGCGTGGGAGCTTGAGAAGCTCGGCGCGGTGGTGCCGCCCGAGCGCACGATCGAGCGGATCATCGCACGCGCCGGCGCGACCAAGCGCCAGCGTCCCGGCCGCCGGGCGAGCAAGGGGATCCCGTACCCGGCGCCGGCCGCCAGGCGGCCCGGGGACGTGGCGCAGGTCGACCTGGTCGGCCCGCGCCACCTGGACGGCGGGGTGCGCTTCCACGCGCTCAACCAGATCGACCTCGCCTCCCACCACGCCGGGATCGAGATCGTGCAGGATCGCGGCGATCAGCCGGTGCTTGGCGCGCTGCATGCGCTTTGGTCCCGCCACGACGTGCCCGGCCGGATCCAGTTCGACAACGGCGGCCCGTTCTGCTCCCCGACCGGGCTGGGCGAGGTGGTGCGCGTGTGTCTGCACCAGGGCGCCACGCCGGTGTTCATCCCGCCCCGGGAGCCATGGCGCAACGGCACGATCGAGCACTTCAACGACACCTTCGACAAGCGCTTCTTCCGCCAAGAGCGCTTCACCGGCCTCGAGCACCTCACCGAGCGCGCCGGCGCGTTCGAGCGCTTCCACAACCCCCAGCACCGCTACAGCGCCACCGGCGGCGTGACGCCCGAGCAGACCACGCCGAACCAGCCGCGCGCGCCGCGCCCGCTCGCCGAGCTCCCCGCCGAGTGGCCCGAGCAGGGCAGCGTCGAATTCATCCGCTTCATCCGCTCCGACCACAAGCTCCGCCTGCTCGGCCGCGCGATCCCGATGCCCGACGGCAGCGCCTACCAGTACGTCATCGCCACGCTCGCCTCGCTCTCCGCGCGAGAAGCACAACCTGCTCGTCACAAGCGACCAGGGCGAGCTGCTCACCACCGTCCGCCTGCGGACCCCGGGCAGCTGACCCCCGCGCCGAAAGCGCGCAGCGCGTGAACATCGCTTCGCCTCGCCCCCGGGCTGGCGCTGACGATCCAGATCGTGGCGAACCAGCAGTCTCACACCCGATGAAAGCAGACGTCCTGTGTCAACCTCCTTGGCGTTTGGCGCGTCGAGCGGTCGGCTTAGCGGCCGCCGGCTTGCCGTCAAGCGCTGCGCGCTCGGCCCTGCGGGCCGCCCTTCGGGCGACGGCGGCGCCGGCCATCCGCTGGGTGGCGGCTGTATCGGGCCGGGGGCCCGAAGGTGTGGGAATGGTGACAGTGACCTGGCGCTGCAGTGCGGCGGCGGGCGGGGTCATATGGCACGCCGTTTCTGCCAGCACTGCCACACGATTCGGCACTCAGGCGCGTCCGAGGGTGCGTAGCGCGCGGGGTGGTCGTGGCCGCGCGCGCGAGCGGAGGCGTACACGTCGTGCGCCCAGGGGTGCCAGTGGCGGGTGCTGTCCGCCAGCGCGCAGAACGCGCGCCGCGCAGACGCTTGTTGCAGCCCCGCCGAAAGCAGGCGGCCTTGCGTTTGCCCGACTCGATCGCGACCGCGGCTGGACCTCCCCCGCTTCCCCGGACACTTCAGCGCTTGAGTCGAAAGCCTAGTCGTTGTCGTTGTAGTAGTTGTCGTTGATGTTGGAAACTCGAAGAGTTTTCAACATGCCGTTGAGATTTTTCGCGCGCGCGTGCGCGCGAGGGCGGCGTGCTGCTCCTCGAACTCGACGGGGCTGAGCATCCCGAGTGTGGAGTGCCGCCGCCGCGGGTTGTAGAACCCCTCGATGTACTCGAACACCTCCGAGCACAGCTCCTGACGGGTCGGCCATGAGCGCCGGTAGACGAGCTCCTTCTTCAGGGTCGCGAAGAACGTCTCCGCGACCGCGTTGTCATAGCAGTCCCCGACCGATCCCATCGAGCGGGAGATCCCGGCCCGCGTGCACGCCAGCCCGAACCCGAGGCTCACGTATTGCCCGCCCTGGTCGGAGTGATGGATCAGCCCCTCAGGCGGCCGGCGGCGCCTGAGGGCCATCGTGAGCGCGTCGATGACCAGCTCCTCGCGCATGTGGTCGGCCATGCACCAGCCGACGATCCGCCGCGAGAACGCGTCCTGCACGGCCGCGAGGTACAGCCACCCCTCCCAGGTCCGCAGGTAGCTGAAGTCGGCGATCCACAGCACGTCGGGCTGCTCGGGACGGAACTGACGCTTGACCAGGTCATCGGCGACGCGAACTCCCTGCACCCGGACGGTTGTGCGCCCCCGCTTGCGGATCACAAGCCCCGAGATCCCGGCCGCTGCCATCAGCCGCTCGACTCGCTTGCGACCGACATGAATCCCGTGAGCGATCCGCAGCTCCGCGTGAATCCTCGGGGCGCCGTACACCCCGCGGTTCTCGGCGTGGATCTGGCGGATCTTCTCCGTCAGCCACGCATCGCCGAGCTCGCGATCGCTAGGGGCGCGGGTCGACCACTCGTAGTAACCCGAACGCGACACCTCCAGCAGCTCGCACGCCAGGGAGACCGGGACCCCGCTGGCCTTCTCCGCCGAGATGATCCGGTAGGCACTCACCGGGTCTCGGTCTCCCTCGCGAAGAAGGCCGCGGCTCGTTTGAGCAGATCGCGCTCCTGCTCCAGGCGCTTGACCTGCCGCCGCAGGTCCCGGAGCTCCTCACGCTCTGCCAGCGTGAGGCCGTCATCGCGTTCTCGTCGCTCGAGCTGATCGCGCTTGACCCAGTTGCGCAGCGACTGCTCGGTCACCCCCAGCGACGTCGCCACGTCCGGGATCGTGCGCCCTGCGCGCACGAGCGTGACGGCTTCCCTTCGGAACTCCTCCGGGTACGGTGGGCGGGACTTGGGCATGCTGGACACCATCCTTTCGAGGCTCGCTCATCGCAAGCGCTCCGGTGTCCGGAAAATCGGGGGAATTCCAGCTGGCCAGCATCGCTGGCCGGCTCGTAACGCATAGCGGCGCGACAGTCGCCCATTTCGCGAGCAGCTCCGCGGCCGTGATCACGGTGCCTTTGAACAGCGACAGAAAGATCGCGCCGTCGGGATGTTCGGATCGCGATCGCGATCTGACGCTCGGTCTCCTTGATCTGCGCGTTCAGGGTCTTGATCGCAGCCACGAACGTCAGGACGAGCTGTCGGCGGGTGCTCAGCTCGAGCTCGCCGACGCGACCGTGTGCTGCGCGCCGGAGCTTGGCAAGCAGCTGGGCGGGCTTCTGCCGGCCGCTATAGCGCTCGCGGGCTAGGAAGCGGCGAGGCGCGCCTCGCCCAGCCCGCGCGCGTCGGCCGGCTTGGGTAGCGCGCCAGGAATGCCAGCGAGATCCGGCTGACCAGATCGCTCAACAGGTGAAGCGGTCCGGGCCAGAACCGGTCAAGCTCCGCGCGCAGCTGGTTGGTCAGCGCCGTCCGCGTGCCAACCAGACCCCTCGCGTGCCCGGGTCAGCGCCCGCAGCGCCTTCGTGGCGTCCGAGTCGGCTCGAGCACCCGGAAGTGGTGGATGATCGGTGCGCGCCAGCTCACACAGCACGAACGCGTCAAAGCGATCGGACTTCCGCCTGAGACGCGAAACCGATCACGCGCCGCCGCCACCTGGTTGGGATGCAGTGCCAGCACCCGCAACCCCGCGTCCAACAACCGCTCCACCAACAGACCGTCCGGCCGCTCGACCGCGACCAGCTCAACCTCCAACCGCACCAGCTGCCGGCACAACGACCGCAAACCTGCTCGGCATGCGCGCCAACGTGCCGCCCATCGCCTCGCCCGCCGCATCCGCACCCGCACATCGTGCTTCTCCGACGCCTAATCAACACCAGCGTAACTCTCCACGACCTCTCGGGCTCGGCCCTCGAGTTTGCCCCGAGCAGCGAGAGCTAGTTGCGCACCCTCATAGAGGGGGCCTTACACCGGACGTCATGTGCAGCTCCTCGCCTACCTTCGCCGGAGGGGCGGTCTGCTTTCCCCTCCCCAGCAGCGCTGCCCTCTCCCACGCGTCAGCAACTACAGGATGATCTTTGAGCCCGAGTGCGGTCCGCCATCTCGAGCCGCGCTCGCGCATCATCCGGGCGATGCACTCGTCCCGCGGAGCGCGGCGAGACTGCCGAGTGCGTGGCATAGGAAGACGCGACCGCTGGCAAGTCTCTACGCCTGCTTTGTCGCCGAGCTCGTAAGACTCGCATTCGTTCCGCGCAAAATCGGCCAGCGCTGCGTCGCCTGAGGTTGAGATTAGGCGTGAGACGCGGAGAGGCAGCCGGAGCGCTCGCGAAAGCGAGCCAGCGTCCCTCCGGCGCGGCTCGGAGCGAGCCCGCGCGCCCAGGGTCTGCTGACGATGCCGGAGCTGAGGGTGGACGACTCGCAGTCACAACCGCTAAACATCCGCCGCGTCGAGTTGGCAGCTGGTGCCCCCTTCGTCCGGAGCTGCCCGTGAGGGCCTTCTTGCTGCGACCGCAGTGCGACTCTCCTGCGGCACAATCCACGAGTTCACGAGTCGCCCCAACCCTCCCCCGCCCGTGCTCGCACCGCCCGGCTATCCCTCTCCCGACCGGCGCGCGAAGAGGCGCTCGGCAGTGAGCACGTGTCCGCCGGCTTCCAGCACGGGCCCGGCGAACTCCTCGGGAAACTCGCCTTGCATGGCGGCGATACCTGGACGGGATTCGAGCTCGGCGGCCACTTCGAGCAGTCGGGACAGCTGTTTTTCCGGGCTCCGAGGGTGATCGTAGGTAACTTGGAGACTGCGACGGGCTCGGGTTTCGGGGGCTGAGCAGGCTTTCTGTGCTGCTTGCGGGGTGTCGGGCGGGCGTCCAGGGACGCGCACGAGTTCAGACCGTAGGTTCGGGCTGTCTGATGGTCCGAACTTGGAGGTCGTCGCTCATGCGCGTCAGCGCTGCATTCTCCGCCTGCTTTCCTTGCCGGGGGTGTGGGTCCGCAAGGTCAGCTTCGAGCCTGGCCGGGTGGTCGTTCACGTCGCCTTGCGGCGTAAGAAGCTCGTCTGCCCGAAGTGCGCGTTCTCGACGATGGCGCGGGAGCACGAGCAGCATCACGACTCGATCTGGCGGCATCTCGATCTCGGGACCTGGCGCCTAGAGGTCCACGCCCGGCTGCGACGGCTGCGCTGCCCCGAGCACGGCGTGCACGTCGAGGGCGTCCCGTTCGCGCGCGACGGCGCGCGCTTCACTCGCGATTTCGATGACCTCGTCGCGTGGTTGGCGACGAAGACCACAAGACCGCGACCTGTCGGCTGACCAGGATCGACTGGCAGACGATCGGCCGGGTGATCAAGCGGGTCGCTGACGAGCTGATCGACACCGACCGTCTCAGCGGTCTGTTCGAGATCTCGATCGACGAGGTCGCGTGGCGCAAAGGCCATCGGTACTTGACGCTGGTCGGCGACCACGACCGCGGCTGCGTGGTGTGGGGCACCGAGGGCAAGGGCCAGGCCGCCGCCGATGAGTTCTTTGACGAGCTTGACCCGCCGCCCGCGGAACCGTCTGCGCACGCCGAGCAGCGATCGTGGCAGCCCGTGCCGGCGATCATGGTCCCGTTCGGCCCGAGCCCACCGTGCCCGCCGGGCACGGTATCCCGGGCGGATGGCTGCAGCATGGCGAGGAGCTCGAGCCCGCGATCTTCGCGCGCGCCTCCCGACTCACAGCCGTCTCGATGGACATGACCGGCGGGTACGCCAAGAGCGTCCGCGAGCGCGCGCCGCAAGCGACAATCGTGATCGACAACTACCACGTCGTCCAACTCGCGTCCAAGGCGCTTGACGAGGTCCGACGCGAGCACTGGAACGAGCTGCGCGCAACGGGCGACCCCGGCGCCGCGAAGACGTTCAAGCACAGCCGCTGGTCGCTGCTGAAGAACCCCAACGACCTCAACGACCAGCAAGCCGCCACGCTCGCCCAGATCCAAGCGGGCGCGGGAAGACCGCGCGTGCCTGGGCGATGAAAGAGATGGTCCGCGCGATCTTCGCGCCCGGCCTGACCGTCGAGGCCGTCGACGAGCTGCTCGACCGGCTCCTCGCCCGCCTCTCACGCTGCCGCCTGAAACCGTTCATCCGACTCGGCAAAACGATCCGCAAACACCGTGACGGGATCCTCGCTGCCCGAAGATTGAACTTGAGCAACGCCAGAGCCGAGGCCATGAACAACCGCGTCAAGCTGATCGTTCGCCGCGCCTACGGATTCCACTCCGCACAGGCCGCGCTCGCGCTCGTTCACCTCACCTGCGGACCGCTCACCCTCACACTCCCACACGAACAAGCGCTCGCATGACTTCACCTACGATCATGCCCGGAGAGCCTGTTTTTCGCCGAGACTCGTGGCGGTCTTCTTGCACTCGATGCACCACACGTTGCTTGTGCCGTCGGCGTTGGTGCCGTGTGACAGACCACGAGGTCAATATCGAACTTTGGCCGGTCGCCTTTGAGCTTCCTACGCCCGGCCAGGCGAAGTAGAGCTCCCCGGTCTCGGTCGGTGGTCGTAGTGCTCGCACCGTCAGCAAGACGGGGAGGATGTCCTGGTCCATGATGCGGGCCATGAGCCCGTCGAGCTGGTAGTAGTAGTCGGGTTGGTAACACCTGATTCGTCGACGACGGGCAGCGCGGCCTCCTGTCCGCACGCCCTTAGGGGATTTGTTCAGCGAGCTCGGTCAGTCCCAGATACATCCGGAAGCGGCAGCGGGGGCATCGAAGCTCGCGGGCGCGGCGGACGAACCCGGCCTCAACCAAAGTCGGCAGGAGGCCCAGCACGTCACGCTTGCGATTCCCCGGACCCATCTACCGACGCGATGTCGCCGGCGGTCCGAGTCTCCACCTCCAGGAAGAGGCCGAGGTCGGACAGCTTCTCCACCAACGCGTTCGCGTCGAGCTCAACGCCGGCCTCCTCTTTGGCCTCGGCGACAAACGCCGCGGCGAGCTTGTCGCGGTTGCGCGGCGCGAGCGCATCCAGCACGGCGACACGCTTCGGGTCGGCGAGGACATCGAGCGCGTCGAGGGAGCCGAGCCTGGTCAGCAGGGCGTCGGCATCGTGACCGTTCTGGGTGCGCTCGAACCCGAACCCGTGGTCGCCGACCCACTCGGCGAGCGCTTCCCCCGCCGTGGGAAGGCGGATGTCGAAGTTCCACTGGTCCGGAGCGTTCGTCAGCAACATCACACCGTCCTTTGCCTGGCCGTCGCTATGTCCCCTGGCGACTGTCGGCGTCACTGCAAGCGGCAGAGGCAGATTGCGGAAGACCAAGCGCGTGTGCCCGAAGCTGCGCGCCTTGAAGCTCTGTGGTGCGGGCAGGGCAAGCGACGAGCGGCCGTTGGCGAAGGCGACGAGCGCGTTACCGGATGTGCCGCGGATGCACTGTCCTCGAATACGGGGCTGGGCGAAGCGGAAGGTGACCGGTGCCTTGGGTCGGAATAGAAGCCCCCATTGCTCCTCGATGCCGTCGCCGGTGTCCTCTACAAACGGCAGAGCGAGCAACACGGCTCGGAGCTCGTCGTCGAGCTCCGAGGGGCAGGAGACGAGCACATCCGGGCGTCCGGCGCACCAATGGGTAGCGAACCACCCACGTGGCCAGCGCTCCGAGCTGCCCAGGATGGCCCAAGGATTCACGCGGAATGCCGATGACGCCCGCTCCGTTGGCGTGGGCAAGACACCGCGCGCGGAAGTTCCAGAAGTCGACCAGGTTGTCGAACGTGGGGCTTCCGATGATCCAGATGCATGGTCTGTCGAGCGGGGCCACCTGGTGCGCCGCCTGCATGTAGAGCGAGGTGAACCGGAGCGGGGGAAGCAGCCTGGCCTTGAACCTGGCCGCGCAGCAGCGCGCCATGAGCGTGCTCGCCCTCGCGGAACACGACCTCGTAGCGGTTCTCCCAATACGCCGCGCTCGACCTCCTCCGGGATGTGGCCCCAGATGGCGAGTGCGGCGCGGCGCAGGCCGGCCGTGCCGAACCGAGGTCGCTCCATGAGCCCGGTCGACACGGCCTCTCGCCGCCCGAGAAGGTCGGCAGGGCCGAGTTCCCTGCTGTCGAACCCCTCCCACATCGGGACTGCCCCGGTGAGTCGCTGAACGGCCTCGGCGGGCGGTCTCCACCCAGACGCTCGTGGGTGTAACACGCGTCGACGGGACGTATCTGCAGGAACCGTTTGACGCTCGCCGGGATCCGCCCGTCGGCCCCAACGGGGACGAGCACCGTCCCGACCCCGTTCCAGAAGGTCGAGCAGCGGCGCATCACCCACTCCAGCGCGTCGAGATCGCCCTGGGGAATGGCGAATGCCCACTCCGGGCCACGGGCGACGTAGCTCAGGCGGTGCTGGCGATTTAGGTGCTCGTCAAACATGCCTGGGAAAGCATCGGGGTTTGCACGGACGCCACGGGCAGCGCGGAGCGGATGGGACTGGGGCACCGTTTCGCGACCTGGTGTCGGCCCGCCTGGGAAACCACATGGGACGGGGGCATTGAGATGTGGCCAACGCGATGTGGCTCGGCGATGACGGATCAAGCAAGCACTCGTCCGTGGGGACCACACTGATTTGCTGCAGGGACCGACGCTCTAGATCTTCATCAGCCTGCCGTACCGGGCATGATTTCATCACGTCGGATTTGAGTTCTAGCTCGCCGTTAAGGGTGGACTGGGAAGACGGCGTGCTCAGCGAGAGATTTCTCCGCAGCGATCAGGCTGCTCGATCAGCTGGTGCGCGTGCAAGGCAGATCCCGTGTCCGTCAAACAAACGATTCTCAACCCGTGTCGGCCCTCCGTGACGGGGCGCTCGCTGTTGCGATGCCGGGTCTCGCCAAGCGCCACCGGCGGACCCGTCGCACCCGGACGGCCCAGACAAGCGCTGCTCCGGGTCGCTCGGCAGGCGGCGCCAACCGGACTCCCGGCCGTGGCGGAGGCGCGCCCGGCTGTCCTTCTCATGAAAGAGTTGCAGACGAGATGCGACCTCAGTCCGTTGTCTATGCGTACGAGCCCGCCGGCGAAGCGGGGCTTCGCGCGCTCCGCCGTCAACTCCCGGCTCAGGGCGCGTACGCTCCGCCCGACATCCTGACGCCGATCTCGGCGCTTCGAGAACTTGACTCGATATGCATAGGCATGGTGTCCGGACGCGGCGGCCCTAATAAGACAAACAGGCCCTCGCTTACCAACGACGTTTCACTGGCGCTGAAGAGCCTCGTACCAAAGACTCGGAAGGCGGCCGGCAGGCCATTCACCGACTTTCAGAGAGAGATTCCAAACGTCTCCGCGCGACTTGATAGCCCCGCAGGGAGCGCGCGTCACGCAGCTTTCAGTGCGAATCCTGGGAACGCGCCTCGCCGACGACCAAATAGTCGGCGGCGCATGGCAGGACACCGTCGACGCATTCGTCGATTGTGACACCCGAGCGGACGACTGCGAACTGCGGCTTGCTCAGCTCGCGGACTTGGCGGAGCACCGCGGGGTGGACTTCGACTCCTGGGCAAGCCTGGCTGAGCGCATCCTCGGTGACGAACCGCACGCGCTCAGCGACGCGGGCGAAGACATGGCTGAGGCAATCCAGTCCGGCAAGAACCACGGTGGGGTCGAGGAACAGAGGCGCATAGAGCTGTGCGAGCTAACGCTGGCACGGCTTCCGACCCGCTCCGACGTCGCGGTTTGGCTCGTCATCAATCATGCGAGCCCGGCGGACGAGTACCAAGAAATAGGGCCCGTACAGCTTTTTGCGGGCGTTCTCTGGCCCGAGCGAGTCCGCGCAGGTCGAAGCAGCGACGGACAGAAGGAGTGGACTCCACCGGTCGAACTCTCAGACTGGGAGAGCGCAAAGCCGATGTTCGAGCGCCTCGACGCCCACGCCGAGCGCACCTTTGTCCGCGTCTTCGTCGAGGACACGACGCCGACCCTTGCACGCCAGCACGCGCGAGACGGAGTACAGAACCTGATAGACCTTGCGAACCCGAACTCGGGGTGGACGATCCTCGAAGGCGCCGTCTCCTGGCGTCGTGGGCGAGGCTGGTCGGGAACTCCATTCGAGGAACCCGCGTCCACTGAGGCTGGACAAACGGACGTCGCCACCGCACGGAACTTGCAGCATTCCAGCGGCGACCTTATGCGGCGCTGGCTCAGGAGGGAGACCGTCGCGGTCGATGCCGTCGAAGATGGCCTGTGGTGGGTCGCCGTGGAACGGGCACCGACCGCCGCGCAGCGAATCATGCTCGCCATCCGCACCGTCGAGAGGACGCTGGGTCAGGTGCGGGAGGGCCGGGACGACAGCTGGACGGAGCCGGCGGGTCGCTTCTTGCGCGCTCTGTGGATTGAGAATAAGTTGAACCGCGAGGTATTCGACGCGGGCCTCGCGGCGTTCAACGGATTAGAGAAGCGCGGCGCAGCCGAGATGCTTGAACGGCTCAGACCGGTCATGTTCGCATCGCCTGACTACTTCAATCCGGCATCTGTCATCGCCCGCGGCCTCGCGCCGCTGACGTCGGACCTAATGGCCGAACTTCTCGTGGGCTCCATGGAGCATCGGCTCATTCGCGACGCTCATGCTGTACTGAACTCGGCGAAGGGAGCACATGACCGGCTGGCTGAGCTCGCCGTCCGCTTTGACCGCCTGCTCAAACGAACCGAGCGGCAGCGCAATGCGCTGACACATGGAACCGGAACCGACGACGCCGTCCTGCGCGGCGTCGACGGGTTTGCGGCTGAGCTCGCCGCTTACGCCGCGGACGAGCCGCTGCGCCAGGCATCTACCGGCAAGGAGCCGCTCTCCGAGTTGGAGCAGCATCGTGTACGGGCACTTGACCAGACTGCCCAGCTGGAGGCAAGAGAGTCACCCATCGACGTACTTTGGCCCGCAGAATAGGCCCGAAGGTCGGCTGGGTTGGTGTCGGGTCTCGGACCCCATTCCGCTGCCCGAAACACCCACGCGAGCGGCACGACATCACCCGCGCGGCGATCGAGACCTGCATCGCGGGTCTGCGGACGTCACCCGCCCGTCTGGGGTGGAGGCGCCACCGGCGGAGACTCGGCTCAGCTAGGCCACTCGAGCCTCAAGAGGAGCGGGTCGAACCGAGGTACTCCGTAGTCCCTGACGGAATCGATCGCTGCGTGGACGACTTCCGCGACCGAAGCGTCGGGCATGTCCGGAACTTTACCGAGGGCATTCGACAGCCGGTTCTGAAGTACTGAGCGAAACATGCCCTGCAGGACACCGCCGGTCCGCGGAACTAGAGCGACAGCGTTCGCGATCCATCGCTGCTTGGCGCGCTGGCCGCGCCACCTCTCGATATCGGATGCGCGCCAGACCGTGGAACTTCCCACCCTGCCGACGGGCCGAGGGAACCGCTCCAGCCGCACGAGCTGATGGGCTCTTTGAGGGGACACGTCCAGTAGTCTCTGGTGCGATGTCAGCGGTTGTAATGAGTTGAGCGAGATCGATTCTTTGACCCATTTTGAGACCTCCCTATACGCTTGATTCATATCAAGCGTACGCGGAGCATTGCGATCTGTCAAGACCCACGGGCCTGCGTCTCGGTAACCGAGATTGGTGGAATTAGTGTCACACCAGATTGAGGACCTAGGAGGCGCCGGCGCTCGTCGCAGGCGCCCGCTCCGTCCTGCCAAAGCAGCGACGTGGACACCGCCGACACGACCGCTTTCGTGCTTGAGCCGACCGGACGAGCGCGTTCGCTACAGTACGCAACCTGAGACCGGCCTTGACAAGTGGTCGCTGCGGAACCACGGGGCCTTAGTGGTCTGGGCCGGAAGTTCGCGCACGTATCGGTTCAGGCAGCGAGCTGGTTGGACGTCTGTGGGGCATCGAGCTTGTTGAGGACGCGATCGAGGTCTTGGCGAGTGAACTTCCACTCGAACGGCTGGGCGATCTGCTGGTAGCGGCGCCCGAAGTTGAGTAGGTGCTGCTCGAGCGTGTCGAGGTCGGTGAAATTGTTGGGTTGCAGCGCTTTGCGCTGCACCACCGAGAAGTAGATTTCTGCCTGGTTGAGCCAGCTGGCGTGCACCGGAGTGTGAACGAGGATCAGGTTTGGCCAGGTGCCTTGGAGGCGGTCGATCGAGCGCTGGCCGCGGTGGGCGGAGCCGTTGTCGACGATTACGAAAACGCGCTGCGCCTTGTTGTAGGGCTTGGTGCTCATGAACTGCTCGACGAGCTGATCGAACGGTCCGATCCCGTCCTTGGGGGCGCAACGGTCGAAGATCCTGGCATGCTTGACGTCCCAGCCGGCGAGGTAGCAGAGCGCTCCCTGGCGTCCGTATTCGTGCTCGACGAGCTGGCCGTCACCACCGGGCTTGGGCGCCTCGCTTGGGTGTTTGCGAGCTCTGGCTTGGATGGATGGCTTTTCGTCGCAGCACACGACGAAGTCGCCGGGGTGCAACAGTTCGCCTTCCCAGCGGCCGTAGTAGAGGTCGAGGTATCGGCCCGGCCTTGGCCCTGAAGTGCGGGTCGCGCGGGAAGATCCACGAGCGGTAGTTCCACGGGCGGATCGCGCTCTCTTCCGACAGCCACCGCCACCAGGTCACGCCGGAGATCTGCTCGACGATCCCACGGGGCGACGGCCTCGTGGCCAGCTCCCGGGAGGACCAGCGCGAGAGCGGCACGCCATGCTCGGCGGACAGTCCGCACGCCAGCGCGATGACTTCAGCGCGTACCTGTGGGGGGGAAAGCCGGGGGCCGGCCCCGCTCTGGGTCGGTCCTCGAGCCCGGCCATACCTTGCTCGAAGAAGCGCTTGCGCCACTGCGAGACAACTTCGCGGCGGCAGTTCAACCGTTGCGCGATTTGATCGTTGCGTAACCCCTGTGCAGCGAGGAGCACCATTTGAGCGCGGATCACTTGCCAATACGGCAACGTATATGAACGCGCGAGTGACTCCAGTGCTGAGCGTTGCTCCTCGGTTAGCTCGATCGGATACGGGCTGCGTCTGGGCATCTAGACCCCTCAACCAGAGGACAGGATGCCACAGAAGCTACGGCCGGATGCAGACGTCTAATACGTGCGGCTATTTATGAGGAGGACCACTTAGGCGGAAGGGCTGCGAGCGCCACCGAGAGGCTTAGGCTGGCGTCACGATGCTTGAAGGCCGGCCGACCGTGTTCTTATCGATGTCCGAACGTCTTCAGTTAGTCGTCGCGGTTCCTGTCCGAAGCGGGCTTGCCGAGCACGGGATACGGGGCATCATCCTGAGCGAAGAGCCGCTACTGCCGGGCACATCCAGCGACCCACATCAGAAAGTCGAGTCATACCTCGACGCGTCGGACGCGTTCGTCGCTCTGGGTACCCCAGACGACGAACTAAGCGACGGAACGGTGCAGACGCGGCAGAACATCATCGACGAGATCCAGCGTGCTGTTCAGAAGCCCCATCTTCGCTCTCGGATTCAGGTCTTCCGTGCCCCATCGGTCAGGCTCCCGAGCAACATCAACCCCGTTTACGAGCCGCTCGATGTGGTTCGACTTGACACGGTCGTCGACGCGGTCGTGCGGCAGTTGGACACGTGGGGGGTTCTTCTGCCAAGCCGAAGGGCGTGGATGACGTTGCGCCGTCCGAGCCACCGGTCATCAGCGCCGAAGCGCTCATCCAGGGAATTGACGTTGGCGACGTCGAGAAAGCGAGGGTCCGCGTGTTCGTCCTGCTAGCCCGGAACGTGCAGTAAGCGCTCGGAGGTGACTTCGGGTGGCGGTCGGCGGTGTTTTGCCTGGCGGTGGTGATGGTGAACGTCGATATTGGGGTCTCGGAGCGTTTCCGCGGGAGCGTTGGCTCGTGTTCGCCTGGGTTTCGGGCAGCGGTGATCGAGGCCGGCGGCCGGGAGGTCTGCTGTGGCGTGGGCTGCGCGGCGGCTGGTGGTCAGCCGCTTGCGGCGGGGAGCGTCTCGAGCTTCTCGAACGCGGCCTTGAGCGCTTCGGTCCACGGCCAGGCTGCGGGGAGGTGCAGCTTGCCACGCCGTCCGGAGAACGCGAGCCGGGCGGCGATGTGCAGGAGCCGGTAGCGCAGGCGCTTGGGCTCGGCCTTGGCCAGCTCTCCGTTGAGGACGAGTGCTTGGGTCCAGACGAGCAGGTCGTGCGCGAGCATCACGATCTCCAACCACACCTCGTTGAGCGCGAACGCCTTGAACGGGAGCTTCGCCAGGCCGGTGTCCTTGTCGTCGCGGATTCGGTCCTCAACCCGGGCGCGCTGACGGTGACGACGTTCGAGGACCGCGATCTCGGGTCACTCTGGTCGGTGAGGATCGCCTGGAAGCGGTACCCGTCGTGATCGGTGAACGACAGCTGCGCGCCGGGGTGCGGGCGCTCACGGCGGACGATCAACCGGGACCCCTCAGGCCAGGTGCTGAGGTCAAGGCGATCGGTGAGCTCTGAAACCTCGCCGTTCTCCCGCACGGATCGTCCTGCTCGAGCGCCGCGATCCAGTCCTCAGCGGGGGTTTCGAGGATCGCGGCGCGGACCGTCTCGGTCAGCTCGTAACCGAACGAGAACCGCAGATTCCCCTCATGACAGTGCTCAGCGGTCTCGTGCGTCGCGCCGGCCGAATCGGCCCTGACCAGGATCGCGATGCTCTCGATCTGCTCGGCGGGGATCTGCGCCAGCGCCAGGTCGATCACCGTCTTGTGGTCCGCGGCGGTGTTCGACCCGGCATTCCCCGGCCGCAACAGCATCGCGAGCGCCTCCCGGGTTTCGTCCGCATACGCGCCCAACGGATGGAACCCATACCCGTGCTTGTAGTTCCCGGCCGCCTTCTCCTTCTCCGAATGCGCGGTGATCAGCGTCGCGTCCACGTCGATCGTCAACCGCTCCGGCGCACCATCAAGCTCCCAGAAGCGCGCCCGCGCCCTGGCATGCGCGTCCCTGACAGCGGCCAGGAGCCCTGGTGTCGACGCGATCCGGTCGACCATCCGAAACGCGGTCGAGTCCGATGCCACCTTCCCGAACAGCGCGTCCTGATCACGGGTCGCGCCCAAGTCAGACACGCACTCGCCGCCGTCGGCGAGCATCACCGCGAGATCGCGGACCACCCGACCCGGGTCATGACCACGACGCCGCTGCTTGAGCCCTGCCAGACGCACCGACAACGCGCTCGTGAGCCCCAGCTTGTCCGCGACCTGCCCCAGCAGCGCGGTCCCCGCGTGCGACACCAACCCCGATCCGTCCGCCGTGACTTCTACGGTTACCGGGCGTCCATCACGCATCACCTTCAAGGTGAACCTCCAAGCTCGGGATTCAGGACTTCAGCAACCCAAGTATCCCTGCTCAGCCGGACGACTCCGCGCCCCCGAACCCGGGGGCGCGGGTCTTCTGCACGATGCGGGCTAAGAGCAGTGAATCGCGCGACGCAGGTGGCGGTCGTGGCTGCCCTCCGAGAGTTCTTGCGGTCGTCGAGCCTCGACGAGGACAACGCGAAGACGCTCGCAGCTGGGTTGAAACTGGAAATCACCAAATCAGTCTCTACCTGACCCTGGTCGGCCTTGATCTGGTGGAGGAACTCGCGCGTTCCGAAGATTTCTCCGCCCGCTCGATCGCGGCGACCATGTTTTTGGGACCGAGCGGAGGTCGCGCCCGCAGACGTCCCCCTTGGGCTTCCAGGCCCACTCGCGCGTCGAGCGGACGAAACCGCTACGTCGAAGCCCCGGCGATGGCTGCTGCGAAGTTACTGATGCTGCGCCGTCGTTCCGCTGGGATCCTCTTCGACACCCTCGCGGGCAGCGAGGAAGTCACGTCGGTACAGGCCGGCGGCGACCGCGGTTCGGGACGTCGCCTCCGTCGATCCGCTAGCGGTGCCACGAGACCTCGCAGAACGATTGGCCCAAGACCCCGACGGTTGGGTCGCCGCTCAGGGTGAAGCGCTGCTGGGCGAGATAGGCGAACCCCCACAGGCCCCGCCCAGGCCGCCCCGTTTAGCGACCTGACGTCGACCTGCCGCGCCTATCCACATGGATAGGCGCGACGGTCGCGTCAGTTCGGACGGTCGCGGCACGCCTCTCATTTCTCGCGGTGGAATCAGCAGTGATCGCAAGCGCTTGCTGCACTATAGAAGCGCTTCTGGTGTCGGTAGTACATCCGCAACAGTGCAAACCGGAACGCGATTCCGACCAGAGCTTCGCCTACCTGCCATCGTGTGGCGCCGCGTCGCATCCGTAGAGAGAGCACGATGCCTTGATTAGCCCAAATACCTGGCCGATGCCTTCTGGAACCGCTGCCGTTGCAAGCTCTCGGCCCAGCCGCAAGCTGCCGGACACGCCGCTCAGAAAGCGAATTCTCGATCCACTGCGACGACGATTACCAATGCTATCTCGGTGGTTGTGGGCATATGCCACGTGGTTAGGCGGCCGTCGGATGTCGTCCCGCGCTTGAACGTGTTCTGTGAGGGCGTCCTCGATCACCTGACGCCAGACCACTGCTCCTGCCCCTTCTTGAAGGCCTGAGCGCCCCCAGCTTCTGGGGGCGATTTCTCGCTCGCGCGCCATCTTGTGCTCGGCGTCCACAGAGCGACGATCCCGGCCCTCAGCCGACCCGGCGACAAGGGTCCTCGGTCGTGATCGCTTTCGTCGTACAGGCTTCTGGAGTCGCGCTATCGCAAATCGCAGAGGAGCGATCGCGCGGTGGGCCAGGTCCGGACGAGCCCTTTGCCACGGCTGCAGCAACGGCGGCGGACGACTGCTCCTCGCGGATGCGGTAGCGGGACCTTCTCACGACTGCTCCGCGCCGAGGATGGCGCGCTCTCGCGACTGCCGCCGTGGCAAAGGATGCGGTTTCTGGTCCCGCGGCAATCATTCTCGACGGCGGCGGCCGCGAAAGCGATCCCGGTGTTCACTTGTGCTGTCTGCGCGGGCGAAGGCCGGCGTAGGCTCGAAGGCTGAACCGAGGCCTGACTCGAAAGCGATCTGACTTCCCGGCGAGGGTGTCTTCCGCACGAAGTGTCGGCCTCGGTTCTTGCCTTCGAGGATCGGCCTGACTTGATAGGAGCGTTCGCCCCGCTGAGGGCGCCCACCGGGATGTTGTCGGCCGATCCGCCGTCAACAACATAACGCCTGGAGGTTCAGGGCAAGCAATGAGAAGAGCGAAGAGGCGCGGTCCGGGACCGTCGCATTTGTTGATGACGCCCGATCATGCGGGCAACGTGGTCGGGGTCGACCCGCACAAGCGGACGTTGACCGCGACGGTCGCCGACGCGCGTGGCGGGATCTTGGCCTCGGCGCACTTCCGTGTCTCGGGCGAGGGGCACCGCGAGCTCGAGGCGTGGGCGCGGCAGTTCGGGCAGATCGCCCGCTGGGGGATCGAGGGGTCGGCGAGCTGGGGTCGGCACACGGCGGTGTTCCTGATCGGCCGCGGCCACGACGTGCGCGATGTGTGCGCGAACCGCACACCCCGGTCTGATCGCGCGCGCCAGCGCGGGAAGTCAGACACGCTGGATTCCGAGCGGATCGCCAGAGAGGTGCTCGCTCACCCGCTGCTGCCCAAGGCGTTCAAGCGCGCCGGGGAGGAGCACGGCCCCGACGAGCAGCACCAGCTGCTGGCCTTGTGGAACAACCGCCGCCGGTCGATCCTCACCAGCCGCCAGCACCTGGTCGACGAGGCCGAGTACCTGCTCTGCGAGCTGCCGCTGGAGCTCTCAGAGCAGCTGCCCGACACCAAGGCGGTCAAGCCACGGCTCGCGGCGCTCGAACGGCGCAACCGCCGCCGGCGCTACGACGCGCCGACCCGGCTGCGCCTGCAGCTGCTCGACGGCTATCGCACGCAGATCAAGGCGCTGGACCTCGAGGAGAAGCAAGTGGTCGCGCAGCTCGACGCGCTTGTGCGCCGGAGCGGCTCGACCCTCGGCGAGCTGTCAGGCCTGAGCACCCGGTCGGTCGCCGAGCTGCTGGTCGAGGTCGGCGACCCCCGGCGGTTCACCGAGGGCGGGTTCGCGCGCTTCAACGGCTCAGCGCCGCTGCCCGCCTCCACCGCAGAGGGGCCCGGCGAGCCGATCCGCCACCGCTACAACCCCGGCGGCAACCGGCGGGTGAACGCGATCCTTCACCGGATGGCGGTCACCCAGCTGCGCTGCGAACCGCGCGCCCAGCGCATCTACGCCAACGCGCGCGCGGGCGGGCACACCAAGAAGGAGGCCCGCCGCGTGCTCAAGCGCCACCTCTCCAACGTCATCTACCGGCGCATGATCCGCGACCTGCACGCCCAGCTCCCCGATCAATCCCTCCTGGCCGCCTGACCGTGCGCGGGCGCCGCGCAGTCAAGGATGGCCCGACAGGGCCGAGCGCAGCGAGCCGCGCAGCCGCATCCTTGACGGCGATCGGTGGCCGCGCGCCACCCTTCCGCCAAGGAGGAACTTGACATAGGAGCCTTCGTGCCGCCGGTAGGCCGCGGCGAGTGCTTCTCGAGACCCGGCTCTCGACAACTCGCCGGTAGCGGGCCATCGCCTCGTCGCCGAAGCGATAGCGCACCCCGTGCCGGTGCCTCGGGTCAAAGCGCTCATACGGGGTGTGGCGGCCGAGGAGACGAGTCCACTGGGACCAGGTCGGGCTCTGGGACAGCGGACTAAGGCTGTCGATGGGGCTACCGCCTGAGCAGGGCGCAGTCGGGGATCTGAAGCAGCTGCCCATGCATGTCGCTCACAGCCCAGCCCTCATGGCCGTGCCTCGCAGACCTTGCAGCCAGCCTGACGTGCAACCTCGTCTGCGTTGCGACCCTCACCTCGGCCGGGCGCTTGGCCGTGGCCGCATGCTCGTCGATGAGACTGCAGCGCGGGTCGGTGTGCAGCACCCCCACGTTGAACGGAGGCTCGCAGTACGACAGCACGTAAAACGTGCCAGTCCGTGGACCTCGGGGTTGCTTCATCGGGAGCTTGCGACTCTCGAGCTCACGACGGATCTTGGAGATCTCGCGGTCGTTCAGCCTTGCTGCCATGCCCTTGAGGGCGAGGGTGCTTTCACGCCCTGCCAGCTCGGCGTAGAGCCCGGTGTCGGTGTAGGTGGTGAAATCGCTCATTCACGCCTCCTCAAGGTCGCGGACCGGAACGAAGGGTGGCTCCCTGTATGGGCGCCACGGATCAATGTGCCCGGACCTTCAGTTTCATCCTCTCAGGCGAGGACGCTGGTCGACACCATCAACGAGGAGGTCCGGCTTCAGTAGCCCTGCTTGCCGGGCAATTCCAGATCTCCCAGCTCGCCATGGGATACGCCTCGGCAACCTAGCTAGACCTCGGCTAACGCTGGTCCGCGGTCTCGGACCCGCAGATCGGAGATGCGGCGGGCCCGCCGCGCTTGAGCCGAGGCCAAAGCCTCGTGCGGTCTGCCGTAGGAGCGGGCTTCGTGGTCGCGGTCGCGGTCGTGTGTGAGCCGGGCGTGGGCCCGGACGTCTAACTACGCGGCCGCGTCGCCGGCTCGGTTAGCGCGCTCCCGTCCGTGACCAACGAGTGGTCGGTCTTGGCCGTGCGGGCCACTCGTGCGTCGCCGTAGGCATCGTCAGCTCGACTGCGATCCGTACGATCGTTTTCGCGAAATGCGATCGCGGGCCCCGGCGAATCGGAACCGCGCTCGTCGCCGATAGCAGGGACGAGGCCACCACCCTCAGGCTCGCCGCGCTGCTTACGCAGAGTCGATCGACGTCGTCCGCGTTGTGGTGACGCATGGCCGCGCGAGCGAGCGATTCCAGTCGTGGCGAACCAGCAGTCCGATGCCCTTCAGAAGCAGTAGCGCGGCGTCTGACGTCGCCCTCGCGCGGTTCGGCTTTCGCATCATCGGCGCCCGTGCAGTCCTCCGCGCGCCCGCGCCACCACGGCTGAGTGCGTTGCGAGCCACCCCATGCCCTATCAAAGCAACCGCGCGGCGGCCGAGAAAGCGATCGTTCGGAGAGCACTCACGAGGGAGCAGCCACACTTCGATGGTCATGCAAGTCAGCCTTTGCCTCGCACGCTAACGTCGAGCCGGTCATGGTCCCGTTGGTAACTCATGGTCGCGCTCGGGTTAGCTCGACTTGCAGCGGCGCGGGTGCCCGAGCACCCGATGGCCCAGAGCAGCTTAGGCGCCGCGTGCAAAAGGATCGGAAGTGAAGGCGCCGACAGAGGATTGGGATGTCTTCCTAAGCTACGCGCGCCTCGATCTGGCCGCTGTCGCCCCGATCCAGAAGGCCCTCGAAGCAAGAGGCCTCCGGGTCTGGCGCGACGAGGATGAGATCGACACGTTTGAAGCGATTACCCGCGGAGTACGTGATGGTGTCGCCAGATCACGCGTGCTTCTCGCGTACTACTCGGACCGATACCCAACCCGACGAGCATGCCAGTGGGAGCTGACCGCTGCGTTCCTTGCCGCACAGCGTGACGGCGATCCTCGTGATCGGATCCTGGTCGTAAATCCCGAACGTCAACTGGCGGGCGGCGCGGAAGTTGACCACATTGAGCCGGTTCAGCTCCGCGATGCCGTGTTTGCGATGGCCCCCGAGCCAGGTGATGCCGCCGGGCTCGCTGCGCTTGCCGACAGGATTGTGCGGCACCTCGAACGGGTTGAGGGACTCCTTGGTGGCGGGCAGACGCTTTTATCGCGTTCGTTCGGCATCCGTCCGATCAGCTCGCCCGCGTTTGTCGGGCGCCTACGTGAGCTCTGGGCGCTCCACTCCGCTCTCACTGCGGGGGAGGCAGTGCAGGTCACCGGTGCCTATGACGGCGGTGCGGTCGCGCTCACCGGCGTCGCCGGCGGAGGCAAGTCGCTCCTCGCTGAAGAGTATGTACTGAGGTTTGCGGCCGCCTGGCCCGGTGGCGTTTTCTGGCTTAGTGCCGCGGACGCCTTCGACGATGGGACTGACCGCGACGGTTCGCGGGCCTCGCAGCTACGGACGATCGCGGCGCAGCTGCAGGTTTTAACTGAGGGCCGATCCGCCGACGAGATCACCGCGGATATGCGGGCTGTGATTGAGACGGCCGAGGGGCCCTGCCTCTGGGTCGTGGATGATCTTCCTGCTGGACTCGATGCGCATCAGGTTCGAGGTTGGCTTGCTCCGCATGCGAATGCCACCACACTTCTCACGTGCAAAACCCGTGAGTATGCGAATCTAGCGGAGGAGGTCTACATCGGAGGGCTCTCCGGACCCGACGGGTATTCCCTCCTGACTTCCCGCCGAAGGCCTACCGGTCGCGACGAGCAAGATGCCGCTCGGCAAATCGTCGAGACGCTCGCTAGCCATCCGCTTGCGTTGGCCGTCTGCGGAGCGGAGCTCAGGATCGAGGCGGGAATGCGCACGTTTGCCGAATATCAAGCCTCGTTAGCCGATCCCTCGCATGACGCGTTGGAACTCGCGGCTCAACTCGCCGACGAGCTCCCCACAGGCCACGAGCCGAGCATCGCGGCGACACTGCTTCGAAGCATTGCGATGCTTGACGAAAACGGTCGCGACCTCCTGCGCCTGGCGGCCGGCTTGGCCGTGGCGCCGACTCCGACTCGGCTCATCGTCAGCACGCTGGAGCGCGCGGACGGCCTAGCGGCGGTCGAGGCGCTTGATCGCGCCAAGCGTGCCGTCGCTGCGGTAGATCGCTACTGCCTCGCAGAGGTAGCTGACCCGGTCGGGAAGACTCGACTTGTACACGCACTTGTCTCACGCACAATGAGGTTCCGGGACCATGAGGTTGAGCGTGCCGACCAACTGCACGCGGCGGTAAGTTTGCCACTTGCCGAGCTCATAGATAGCTCCCTGCAGCCAGGCGTACCCGATCCTGACATTCAATCATTGATCGCGCACGGCCGAGCGCTCCGGCTAACAGCGGGCCCAGTGAGTGCACTCGGTCGTATTGCGGATTCGCTGGCCAGATACGAGTTTCGCAGCGGCGACTATTTAGCGGCTCGTGCAAGTCAAGAATCGATCCTTGCAACTCGGCAAGAGACGCTCGGCCGCGACCACGTAGCGACGCTCACCGCCGAGATGCATCTTGCGCGAACGCTTAGAAGCCTCGGGGAGCTAACTCGGGCTCGCGACCTGCAAGAACATGTGCTGCGCGTCTACCGGGAAACTCTGGGCGACGGACACGCCGGGACACCGTTGGCGATGAACGAACTGGCGGAGACCTTATTGGAACTGGGCGATGTTGAAGCCTCGCAGGCCTTGCAGCGGGACGCCCTCAAAATCGCTCGAACTGAACTCGTCGCCGAAGACGCAGACACGCTATTCGTCGTGGGTAATCTCGCGACTACATTTCGCCAGATGGGCGATCTGGAGACCGCGCGAGCTCTTGAAGAGCGAGTGCTCGAAGCCAGGCTGCAGTTGAGTGGTCCCGACGATCCCTCCACTCTGCTCGCAATGAACAACCTCGCGGGCACGCTCAAGGCACAAGGCGATTCCGATCGCGCACTCGAGCTACAGGAGACCGTTGTCGAGGGACGGCGTCGTCTCCTCGGCGATCGGCATCCGGACACGCTTGTCGCGATCGACAACCTCGCTGGCGTCGCGTTCCAGCGCGGCGACTTGGCCCGGGCGTTGGCGCTTCAAGAGGAGGTGTTGCGCGAATCGCGCCTAGCCTTTGGCGACGACGCTCCGAGCACGATCTTGCAGCTACGGCGCATAGCAACGACAGTCAAGGAGCTTGGCGACCTTGATGGCGCCCTGGAGTTTGGAGGGCGAGCGCTCGAGGGGGCACGGAGAATCTTCGGCGAGGATCACCCCGAGACCACAATGGCGATAGCGAACCTCGGACATACCCTCTCTCGCCGACAAGAGTACGGAGAAGCTCGGCTACTGCAGGAAGCGGCTTTCGACACCCTTCGGCGCCGGCACAGCCTGGATGACGACCGCACCCTCGGGGCGGCGACTAATCTCGCTCTGACTTTGACTGCGCTGGCGGAGCACAGCGATGCGCAACAACTGCAAAACGCCGTCATCGAGCGCCGCCGGAAGATGTTGGGGGATACGGACCGCAAGACGCTACGTGCAAGGCTGTCGCTCGCGACCATGGTCCGAGACTCTGGTGATTTGAAGCATGCGGAGCGTCTGCTGACCGACCTGCGCGACGAACTCCTCCGTCTATTTGGGCCAGATGATCCCGACACGCTGCTGGCAACTACGGCGCTTGCAGGAACGCTATTCGGCGCCGGCCAATATGGGGTATCTCGGAAGCTCCAAGAGACGGTCGTCGAGACGCGACGGAGACTACTGGGTAATGATCACCCAGCCACCCAAGAGGCGCTAAACGATCTAGCACGGGTTGAGCAGGCACGTGACGCCGCGCGCAAGACACGAGTTCAAGGATTCAGGCGGCCCGAAACCCACCGGGCCAAACGCAATCGACGAAGGTAGCCATTGGCCACAAGCTGCGCGCAACCATTGCGCAGACCGGCCGCGGTCACATACGGAACGCTCCGGACGGCGCGCTCTCCTCAACCAGTCGGCGCTCGCGCGGCCTCATCGGCCCGAGGAGCTGCGAGCACTCGCGCCTCCGTGGCCCAGCGTTGATCGCGCCGGTCGTCGGCGACGATGTACGCAGCGACGGCCTCGCCCCTGTAGAGCATCACGCAGGAGCGCGTCGACGCGCTCCCGACCCAGCCAACGCCTGCCCCGTCTTACACGATCGCTCCGCGCGTAAGCAGCAACCAGCCGCCACTGGCGCTGGCGTGGCCAAGCACTCGTCGGCGATCGGGCCGTCGTACGGCTCCTTCGTCGCGAAGGCAGCGGCAGGACCCGGGCCGCGTAAACCACAAAGGCACTCGTCGGGTAGAGGCCGCGGCTGGGCCATCGGAGTTGCGCCCGCGGCTGCTGTCAAGGCAGTCGTCGCCGTCTCCTTCCGAGGAGGCGGCAGCCTGGCCAGCGTGGTGCGTCCCGTCCAGTTGGCGAAGCGGCCGGGCCTGTCATTTTCGGGCGCCATCGGGAGGTAGGGACGCGCACACCAAGCAACCCCGTGCTCGTGCGGGGTCGCTTTTTCGAGCAGGACCTCCCGACTGCGCCGAGGTTCACGTGCGCTTTCGGGTAGCACCACAACTCGTCCTTGGGGAAGTGACATGCCCTTTCGTCTCTGCAACCTCGGGATGTTCGGATTGCATACGGCCCGAAAGTCGACGCTGGCGGCGAGCAGCCCGATCGAGACGGACTTCCGCAAACGTGAGGAGAAGCCCGAAGATGCGGCAGCGGGGTTCCCAGCTCGTCCAGGGGCGAACGCGAGACGCAGTCCGGCGCGCTCCTGGATCGTCTCTGGGAGCGGAATCCTCAGGGTAGGTGGAGCCCGTAGTACCCGATGCTGCGGGGCCGCCCGTTCGTTGGGGTGTAGGTGACCCACAGCCGTAGGGTGACTCGGTAGCGGTGGTGCTTGACTAGCAGCCGTCCTTTGGCGTTGGGGTAGACGAGGATTCGCAGGGCGGTCGCCTTTGATGTGGTGGCTTTGGCGCGCGCGAACACGAACCGGCGCGGCGCGGGGTTGAGTAGCGTGGCCGCGTGGGCCAGGTTGTCGTCCCAGGCGGTGACCAGGATGTCGACGCGGCCTGACCCGGGCACTTTGACCACCACCACGAAGCGTCCATTGGCGCGGGGAGTGAGGTGCGGTCGGGTGACGAGGTGGTTGCGCGGGAACGCGACGCTGTAGGTGACGGTCCGGGTGGTGGACTGGCCGTCAAGGCTGGTCGCGGTGACCGCGAAGCTGTGCGCGCCCGGAGTGTTCGTATCGACGCTCGCGCCGCTCTTGACCGTGCCCTGGCAGGCGCTGAGCCCAGGGCCGCTTGGCCCGTCCTGGCAGGCGTAAGCGGCCGGGACGGATTGGCCGAAGGCGAAATGGGCGCCAGACGCCGGGGTGGTGATCGTGATCGACGGCGCCCCCGCGACCGTGTAGGTGATCGATCTGGTCGCGGTCTGACCGTCCGTCGAGGTCGCGGTCACCGTGTAGGTGTGCGAGCCCGTGGTCGACGTGTCCAGCTGTCCCGGGCTGCTCGACCCGTTGCTGTCCTTACATGTCCCGATCCCGGGACCGCTAGCGCCCTCAGTGCACGAAAAGCGCGCCGGGACGACCTGACCGGCCGCGTACGTTCCCGCGGGCGCGGGGGAGTTGATCGAGGCCGACGGCGCGCCGGCGACGGTGTAGCTGATCGACTGGGTCCCGGTCTGCCCGTCCGTCGAAGTCGCCGTGACCGTGTAGGTGTGCGACCCGGTGGTGGAGGTGTCCAGACGGCCCGGGGAGTTCGAGCCGTTGCCGTCCGTGCACGAGGTCAGTCCCGCGCCGCTCGCCCCCAGCGAGCAGCCGAAGCTCGTCGACACCACCTGGCCGACTGCATAGATACCACCCGACGCAGGCGCGGAGATCGAGGCCGTCGGCGCGCCCGCGATCGTGAGCGTGTGCGTCGAGTCGACGCTGCCCGTGAACTCCGTCGTGCCGTTGTATACGGCCAGGATCGTGTAGGTGCCCGGAGCGGTTCCGGCCGGCAGCGAATAGCTCACGCTCGCCGCGCCGCCCGACACCGTGCCCGACGTGGTCGCGGCGCCGATCACCGTCGCGCCCTGTTTGACCGTGAACGTGACCGTCCCCTCGTTCACCGTCCCCGCCGGCGAGGTCACCGTCGCATTCAGCGTCACGCTCTGCGCCGAGCTTGAGAACGACGTCGACGCGCTCGACGCAGACGTCGCGCTCGACGCCGGCGAGACCGTGAGCGTCTGCGTTGAGTCGGAGCTGCCCTCAAAATCGGGCCCAGGGTTGTACACGGCCTGGATCGTGTACGTACCCACAGCCGTTCCGGCCGGCAGCGAATAGGTCACGCTCGCCGCGCCGCCCGACACCGTACCCGACGTGGTCGAAGTCCCGATCACCGTCGCGCCCTCCCGCACCGTGAAGGTGACCGTCCCCTCGTTCACCGTCCCCGCCGGCGAGGTCACTGTCGCATTCAGCGTCACGCTCTGCGCCGAGCTCGAGAACGACGTCGACACGCTCGACGCAGACGTCGTGGTTGGCTCCTGCACCGTCAGCGTGAACGTCTGCGAAGCGTCCGGCGAGATCCCGTTCGAGGCTGTGATCGTGAGGGGATACGTACCGCCGGTTCCGTCCGCTGGGGTCCCAGAGAGCGTGGCGGTCCCGTCGCCGTTGTCGGTGAACGAAACGCCGGATGGCAGCGCCCCCGACTCGCTCAGCGACGGCGTCGGCACGCCGGTCGTGGTAACCGTGAAGTTGCCGGCCCGACCCGTCTGGAACGTTGTATTCGAGGCGCTGGTGATGGCAGGGGCCGAGCCGGTATAGCTGATCGAGACTGATGGCGTGCCGGTGGTGTCGGTGGCCGCGGAGCCGCCCGCCGGGACGAGGTTAGATCCCCCGCCGCCGCCGCCGCCACCACCGATCGCGCCGCCGGCTCCACCGCCACCACCACCACCGAAGTAACCGCCGCCGCCACCACCGCCACCGATGGCGCTGACGCCCGCACCAGCGCCGCCGGCGGCAAGTACGCCCTGTCCGCCAGCGACGCAGCCAGGGCATCCCGCCTCCGCTGTGCCGCTCGAACCGCCGGCCGTTGCGGTCCCGGCGCCGCCGCCGCCGCCGGCGACGCCCGTGCCCGGCTGGCCAGCGGAACCGCCGCCGCCACCCGGACCAGTGTCAAAGCCGCATGGGAAGCTGGCGCCCCCGCCGCCTCCGCCTCCGCCCGCAGCGACGAGCAGCCGCGAGCCCGACGAACCGCCCGCCGCGCTAGACGACGTACGGATGTCCGACGCGCCACCGCCTCCGCCGCCGATGCAGGCGGCAGCGCCACTGCCGGCGCCGCCACTGAACCCGCCCGTCTGACCCGCGCCGTTGCCGGCGACCTCGACGTACAAGGTCTCCCCTCCAGTCACCGCAAGATCGCCCGTGACCTGGGCGCCAAAGCCGCCCGCTCCCCCGCTAGATCCGGGATCGGTGCCAGCGCCCGTAGCGCCACGGCCGCCGACCGCGGCTGCACTGACCGAGCTCACGCCCGTAGGCACCGCGAACGTCTGCTCGTTGCCAGTGGACGAGAACGTGCACGTGACCGTGTTCGCGGACGCCACGCAGCCCGGCGGCAACGCCACAGCCGACGTCGCGAACGCAGACACATACACCGCGAGCGCGCCAGCCGTCGCCGCGAACAGACGAACTGCCACCCCCAGCGAGAGAGAGCGCATCGACCCAACCCAACGACCCTCGTGCACGACCATCGCCCTCACCCCCAGTTCCAATCAGGGCGCTTCCCGCCACCTACCACCACTCAACCTACCAGACCCACGCCGGCACCGCTCCCGCGCCACCACACCCAAACCGCCGTGCCCGCCCGACACGTTCCGGGTCCGGTACCCCCACCGCCACAGCCCCGGAATCTGCCTCGTCCAGGCAGAACGCCTTCCAACAAGGGCTCGACGATCAGACGGCGCGCGGCAGGAATGACCAGACCGGGACCGGGCCGCAGTCGGTGCCCCGTCAGCTCCCCCGAGCAGACGCCGACGACCACGACCGAGGGCGGCCTCGCGAACAGTACTCGAGTCCTCGCACGCGCAAAGAGTCCTCATTGAACTACCGTCGCGCATTCACGACCCGCGAATCCTCTACCGCCAAGCAGTCATCCAGAGCCCACGCCGGATAACCGTCCCGTGACCCCAACCGAGTCAATTCGCGAGGCCGTCAAGCTGACGATCCTGTTCGCGTGAATCGGCTCCCGGGGGCGCTCACCCGTCGCCCGCGAATCCGGCGATCGCATTCATCGCCGACTTGCTCGAGAAGAGACGAGTGCTCCGACGGAGGAGCACTCGTCCGTCGCCGGACGTGCCGACGAGCGCCTTGCCACGGCACGAACAGTGGCGGCTGGCTGTTGCTTACGCGCGGAGCGATCATCCTGGCCGGGGCGGCCCAGCCATGTCCACACCGACAGAAAGTCGAGCCGACGGCGATCGATCGCGTCGTGCCGGCCGGTACCCGGCCCGGCCGCTACCGGCCGTTTTCTGGAGAGCTTTGGGCACCCCGGTCAGCCCGGGCAGACGTGATCGAGCGCCTCACCGTCCAGGACCGGCGGGACCGCGTCAAGCCGGACATACAGCCGGGCCTGGCAGCGGGGGCACATCGCGATGCTCTCCTGGTCGTGCGCGACCCACCGCACGATCTCGTGCCCGAGCTGCCGCGCTCGCTCAGCGACGCCGTGGAGCAGTTCGCCGCGCTGCATCGTCGCGGACAGCACGGCGAGCTCCTGGTCCTTGGGGATGCTGAGCCGTCGCACCGCGATCGTCCGGTCCCCGGAGCGGATTGTCATCACCCGGATCTTGTCCGCGCGCGCTTTGGAGCGGATCTCCGCTCGCCACTTTTCCGGGTCAACACCGTCAGGGGAGCTGACCTGTCCGCGGGCCAACAGCTCCGCATAGTCGCCGCCGGGACGGTCAAGGTAGTCATCGGCGATCCGCCGAAACCGCTCGTCATGCTCAGGCTTCATGCACCGTCCAGTTGATCGCTACCCAGCGGCGCAGCCTACCCCGGGCCAAGCCGCCCGCGCGGACCGTCCGGCTCGTCTGAGACCGGGCGCCTGCCCCACGGTTGGGCGTTCCTGGGAAGGTCTGTGAAGATCGAGGGCGTGCGGGTCGGCTATGGGTAGACGGAGCCGACCTCGAGCAGATGCCACCGGCCTGCACGGCGCGCGGCGACGATGAACACCATCCAGCCGGGCTGAGCGAGCTCGCTCGCGCGCTTGGGGACCTGGATCGGGCCGATACCGCCCTCGAACCAGATCTTCCCAGGCTCGATCTGGTCGATCATCAGCTGATCCTCGACCCAGTCCTCGTCGCTGACATCGTCGACGTCGATGTCCGGCGCCTTCATCGCGACCTCGACGAGCAGGTCGGTGAGACGGTCTGCCGCGGGGAGCTCGCGTGCGCTGTCGCGCGCGCGGTCGACCGCGATCTCGGCCGCGTCAGTTCCGATGTGGTCGTGCTGCTCAAGCCAGCGTGCGAGCTTGCCGGTGACCGTCCCCGCGGCCTTGAGCAGCTCCTGGCCGGCGCTCACCTTGCGGACCATGAAATAGCCGAGGAACTCGCCGAGGTGCGGCGGGATCTCCTGTGGTCCGAACAGCTTGCAGAACGCGTCCTCGTCCCCGGCGTCGAACGCCTTCTGCCACCGCTTGGCATCCCTGGCGTCCAGCGACGAATACGCGTAGCGGTTCAGGCTGTCGCGCAGCAGCCGGATCACGTCCTCGTAGTTGCGATACGTCCGATCGGACAGCCGCGCGCGCTGGTCACGCAGGAACGCGTCGAGCGCATGATCGATCGTCACCGTGTCCGGCATCGCGAAGCGCAATCTACCCCCGCGTCCTGACGGGTCCCGTGGCTCGATGTCCGCCGGCGTGCCTACGCTGCCGATCGGTGCTGAGGATCAGCGAGGACAAGATCGACGAGCTCGTTGCCGTCAGGAACGCCGATGAGCTGTGTCGGCTGCTGCTCGGCAATCCGGGCGGTTGGGGGCGCAGCACCCGGCACGCCGAGGCGGTCGAGCTGCTCACCCGCGTGCACGGCACCGGCGAGTTGCCGTGCACGCTCGCCGTCGTGCTGGTGTGCACGTGCCGGCGGTGGGACTGGGTCACCGCGAAGCTGATCGCCGCGATCCACGACAGCGGGCTGCTCCACAACGCCGAGCTCGACGAGCTAGCCGATGCGTTTATCGCCCACGACCACGTGATCTCCTACCCGTTGGCGTGGGCCTCCCCGCAGTGGCTTGAGCCTGCACGAATGGGACCGGCCGCACCTACACGGTGACCGAGGACACCCCGGCACAGCACCGCATCCGGCCCGACCCGCCGCTGCGTCGCTGGGCGGCACGCCAAGCGCCCCACACGCACCCGGAGCGGCTCGCTGAGCTGCTCAGCACCGCCGAGCGGTTCGAGCCGCGCCACCGTCACGCCGCGATCAACGGGCTGCTCGACGCCGCCGGCGGGCTCGACGAACCGGGAAGGCGAACATTCATCGACCGCGGGCTCCGTGCGGCACAGGGAAGCGTGCGCATCGCCGCGCTCGAGCATCTGTGCGAACTGGACGGCCCCGAGACCGCGCGGCACCTCGCGGCCGCTGACCCGAACGCACACGTGAGGAAATGGCGTCCGGCCACCGACCGGCTCGCCCCCAGCCTCTTCGCGACGTGATGAGCTCGCCGCGACCGAAGCCCAGCAACAAGCTGCTCGACGCCATGATCGAAGAAGCGACAGTCGATGCCTACAACGACGAGGAACAGGTCACGGGCCTGTTCACGATGCTCGAGGAGCACCTCGCGCTCCCGTTCCAAACGACCGTGCTCGGCGTGACCGCCACCGTGACGAAGATCGACCTGACCACGGGAAACGAGATCGTCGCGATCTGCCGCCGCGACAATCACAAACAGGCGACCCCGGTCCTCGAGCTCCCGCTCCCGGATCCGGCGCCGGACGGCGCGGAATGGATGGAGGTCTACCGCCGCTGGCGCCGCTGAACCTGGCGAGAGTTAGCCCGGAACGTGCAGTAAGCGCTCGGAGGTGACTTCGGGTGGCGGTCGGCGGTGTTTTGCCTGGCGGTGGTGATGGTGAACGTCGATATTGGGGTCTCGGAGCGTTTCCGCGGGAGCGTTGGCTCGTGTTCGCCTGGGTTTCGGGCAGCGGTGATCGAGGCCGGCGGCCGGGAGGTCTGCTGTGGCGTGGGCTGCGCGGCGGCTGGTGGTCAGCCGCTTGCGGCGGGGAGCGTCTCGAGCTTCTCGAACGCGGCCTTGAGCGCTTCGGTCCACGGCCAGGCTGCGGGGAGGTGCAGCTTGCCACGCCGTCCGGAGAACGCGAGCCGGGCGGCGATGTGCAGGAGCCGGTAGCGCAGGCGCTTGGGCTCGGCCTTGGCCAGCTCTCCGTTGAGGACGAGTGCTTGGGTCCAGACGAGCAGGTCGTGCGCGAGCATCACGATCTCCAACCACACCTCGTTGAGCGCGAACGCCTTGAACGGGAGCTTCGCCAGGCCGGTGTCCTTGTCGTCGCGGATTCGGTCCTCAACCCGGGCGCGCTGACGGTGACGACGTTCGAGGACCGCGATCTCGGGGTCACTCTGGTCGGTGAGGATCGCCTGGAAGCGGTACCCGTCGTGATCGGTGAACGACAGCTGCGCGCCGGGGTGCGGGCGCTCACGGCGGACGATCAACCGGGACCCCTCAGGCCAGGTGCTGAGGTCAAGGCGATCGGTGAGCTCTGAAACCTCGCCGTTCTCCCGCACGGATCCGTCCTGCTCGAGCGCCGCGATCCAGTCCTCAGCGGGGGTTTCGAGGATCGCGGCGCGGACCGTCTCGGTCAGCTCGTAACCGAACGAGAACCGCAGATTCCCCTCATGACAGTGCTCAGCGGTCTCGTGCGTCGCGCCGGCCGAATCGGCCCTGACCAGGATCGCGATGCTCTCGATCTGCTCGGCGGGGATCTGCGCCAGCGCCAGGTCGATCACCGTCTTGTGGTCCGCGGCGGTGTTCGACCCGGCATTCCCCGGCCGCAACAGCATCGCGAGCGCCTCCCGGGTTTCGTCCGCATACGCGCCCAACGGATGGAACCCATACCCGTGCTTGTAGTTCCCGGCCGCCTTCTCCTTCTCCGAATGCGCGGTGATCAGCGTCGCGTCCACGTCGATCGTCAACCGCTCCGGCGCACCATCAAGCTCCCAGAAGCGCGCCCGCGCCCTGGCATGCGCGTCCCTGACAGCGGCCAGGAGCCCTGGTGTCGACGCGATCCGGTCGACCATCCGAAACGCGGTCGAGTCCGATGCCACCTTCCCGAACAGCGCGTCCTGATCACGGGTCGCGCCCAAGTCAGACACGCACTCGCCGCCGTCGGCGAGCATCACCGCGAGATCGCGGACCACCCGACCCGGGTCATGACCACGACGCCGCTGCTTGAGCCCTGCCAGACGCACCGACAACGCGCTCGTGAGCCCCAGCTTGTCCGCGACCTGCCCCAGCAGCGCGGTCCCCGCGTGCGACACCAACCCCGATCCGTCCGCCGTGACTTCTACGGTTACCGGGCGTCCATCACGCATCACCTTCAAGGTGAACCTCCAAGCTCGGGATTCAGGACTTCAGCAACCCAAGAATCCCTGCTCAGCCGGACGACTCCGCGCCCCCGAACCCCGGGGGCGCGGGTCTTACTGCACGATGCGGGTTAGGGGGCGCGGTGTCAGCGATCGCGCTCGAACATGAATCACGGGTCCCGGGGGCGGTAGAGCTCGAGCGGTCAACGTTCAGCTCTCAAAGGAGGGAGCCATGTCTTCTGCTCAGCACCGGCTCGATACTGCCGGCCGCCACCGCTCGCCGGCGACGCTACCGGAGTTTCACGCCGGCAAAGCGCCGGGGAACAAAGGTCAACGGTACGCGGCTGACCCACCCACCGTCAATGAGATCATCGCCGTCATGCGCCACGCTCGTCACGCCCGGTACGGCAATCGCCTCAACGGGCTGATCGTCGTGCTGTGGCACGGCGGGCTACGGATCAACGAAGCGCTCTCGCTGACCGAAACCGATCTGGATGAGCGGCGCGGATCGATCCTGGTCAGGCATGGCAAGAACGACCGCCGCCGCGAGGTCGCGATGGACGCATGGGGATGGACGGCGCTACAACCGTGGCTGTCCGAGCGGGCAACGTTGCCGGTCGGCCCGTTGTTCTGCGTGATCGCCGGACCCCACACGCGGACACGCCTGGTCAGCCGGCGCCGCCCGCCTGCAGCTGCACCAGATCGCGCTCGAGGCAGGCGTTCGCCGGCGCTTCGCCCCCCACCAGCTCCGCCATGCGCACGCTGTGGAGCTGCTGCACGAGGGTGTCCCGCTGCCGCTGATCCAACGCCAGCTCGGGCACTCGCACCTCTCCACGACTGGCCGATGATGCACGCCAGCGCCGGCCTCGACCTATAGAGCACTGGACCTCCCCCGCTTCCCCGGACACTTCAGCGCTTGAGTCGAAAGCCTAGTCGTTGTCGTTGTAGTAGTTGTCGTTGATGTTGGAAACTCGAAGAGTTTTCAACATGCCGTTGAGATTTTTCGCGCGCGCGTGCGCGCGAGGGCGGCGTGCTGCTCCTCGAACTCGACGGGGCTGAGCATCCCGAGTGTGGAGTGCCGCCGCCGCGGGTTGTAGAACCCCTCGATGTACTCGAACACCTCCGAGCACAGCTCCTGACGGGTCGGCCATGAGCGCCGGTAGACGAGCTCCTTCTTCAGGGTCGCGAAGAACGTCTCCGCGACCGCGTTGTCATAGCAGTCCCCGACCGATCCCATCGAGCGGGAGATCCCGGCCCGCGTGCACGCCAGCCCGAACCCGAGGCTCACGTATTGCCCGCCCTGGTCGGAGTGATGGATCAGCCCCTCAGGCGGCCGGCGGCGCCTGAGGGCCATCGTGAGCGCGTCGATGACCAGCTCCTCGCGCATGTGGTCGGCCATGCACCAGCCGACGATCCGCCGCGAGAACGCGTCCTGCACGGCCGCGAGGTACAGCCACCCCTCCCAGGTCCGCAGGTAGCTGAAGTCGGCGATCCACAGCACGTCGGGCTGCTCGGGACGGAACTGACGCTTGACCAGGTCATCGGCGACGCGAACTCCCTGCACCCGGACGGTTGTGCGCCCCCGCTTGCGGATCACAAGCCCCGAGATCCCGGCCGCTGCCATCAGCCGCTCGACTCGCTTGCGACCGACATGAATCCCGTGAGCGATCCGCAGCTCCGCGTGAATCCTCGGGGCGCCGTACACCCCGCGGTTCTCGGCGTGGATCTGGCGGATCTTCTCCGTCAGCCACGCATCGCCGAGCTCGCGATCGCTAGGGGCGCGGGTCGACCACTCGTAGTAACCCGAACGCGACACCTCCAGCAGCTCGCACGCCAGGGAGACCGGGACCCCGCTGGCCTTCTCCGCCGAGATGATCCGGTAGGCACTCACCGGGTCTCGGTCTCCCTCGCGAAGAAGGCCGCGGCTCGTTTGAGCAGATCGCGCTCCTGCTCCAGGCGCTTGACCTGCCGCCGCAGGTCCCGGAGCTCCTCACGCTCTGCCAGCGTGAGGCCGTCATCGCGTTCTCGTCGCTCGAGCTGATCGCGCTTGACCCAGTTGCGCAGCGACTGCTCGGTCACCCCCAGCGACGTCGCCACGTCCGGGATCGTGCGCCCTGCGCACACGAGCGTGACGGCTTCCCTTCGGAACTCCTCCGGGTACGGTGGGCGGGACTTGGGCATGCTGGACACCATCCTTTCGAGGCTCGCTCATCGCAAGCGCTCCGGTGTCCGGAAAATCGGGGGAATTCCATCTGCTTTGCCTTGGCCGGTTGTAATTCTCGGCTGGGTACCGGTAATTGGCCTAATCGCTGCGCGTTAGCGAGTCGACCAAGGAGCGGATCGTGGCCAACCAGTTGCTCGCTCGGCCTTCGACCGCTGCCTTTACGGCTGCCATGGCCAGCTTGGCGTAGTCGTAGGCCGCGTCGGGTCTGGCGCGAATCGCCGCGTCAAGGGCCTTGGCGTCGTCGCCGACGAGGATCCGCCAGGCGCCCGATCGCACCTCGTCGAGGATGATCGTGGCTGCGGCGGCCGCGGTGAGTCCCTTCTCCCGGAATGCGGTCTCGATGCGCACGGCGCTCACGTCCTCGGGCTCGGGGAGGCCGTGGGCGCGGCGGGTGTTCGCGAGGATGTCGGTCCCCACGTGCCCGGGCATCACGAGCGCGACCCGGACCTGTGGCGCATTGGTGCGCAGGTCTTCGATCAGCGCCTCGGTGAAGCCTTTGATCGCGAACTTGGCGGTGGCGTAGGCGCTGTTCGGCATGCGGGGTCCCAGGCTCGCCCAGAAGCCGTTGACGCTGCTGGTATTGACCAGCACCCCGTCGCCGCTGGGGATCAGCAGCGGCAGGAACGTACGGGCGCAGTAGTACGTCCCCCACCAGTTGACCTCGAACGTGCGCTCCCACTCCTCCCGACTGCTCTCGAGGAAGCTGGCGCCGCCGCCGATGCCGGCGTTGCTGAAGACTAGGTCGACGTGGTCGGCCGCATGCTCGCGAAGGAGCTCGTCGCGGAACCGCTGCACCTCAAACTCGTCGGAGACATCGCAGGCGTGGCCGCTCACAATGACGCCGGCCGGAGCACCGGCGCGCGCCATCGCCACTGTCTCCGTGACGGCCGCGGCGTTCCAGTCACAGGTCGCGACCGAGCACCCCTGCGCCGCCAGCTGGCGGACAAGCTCACGGCCCATCCCCGAGCCGCCGCCCGTCACGATCGCAAGCTTGTCCGCAAACCCCTTCACAACCTGTCTCTCTCGCGCTCTTGCGCCGCCGTCCACTCCATCCTAAGGAGCCCCTCGCATATGCGGGCCTGCGGGATACCGAGCACTTCGGGCCAGCTCATGACCAGGTGGAGCTGCAGGCTGCCGAGGTGATCGGCATGCCCCGCAAAGATCCGCGAGTACGGACATCGCCGCCCCGGCCGGGGGTCTGACAACGGTCACATTCGGGCCGGTGCGGAGCGAGCGAGGGTGAGTTCCCAGTAGCCGCCCGCGAGATTCAGCGCCCCAATGATCAGGAAGAAGGCTGCCCAGCCGTACACGCTGTAGGAGAGGCAGATGAGGCCCGCGACGGCGGCAATAGTGCCGCCGAGAATACGCGTGACCCCGCAGAAGCGGAGGTGGCGGTACTCATATGGCGCGAGCACGCGTGCCATGCCGTGTCGCGGGGGAGATTGCCACCACCCGCGCAGACCTTTCGCAGCGGTGTGGTCGTTGGGTGTGTTCATGGAACCCGCCTCCTGTGGCAGTGCCATCGGCGCCCCGATTACCTACCACGATGATATCACATTGATAGCCGGTCGTCAATGACCGATCGCCCCGACACGACAATTGCGCGGCCATCCGCTGATCGTTCCCTCAACACGAACGCTCGTGTCAGTGGCAGCCGGCAGTCTCCAGACTGACCACGAGAGTTCTGATATCCGATGGCAAAACGGCAGGGAAGCCGAGCTTTGTTGCACGGGACGAACTGCGCGTGTCTCGGGAGTGCCAGGCCGGAAGGCCGGACACGCTCGCTCAACGTCGGTAGCGGGCATCAGCGGTCACGCGGGTGCAGGGCTCGCATGCACGCCCAAATGCGAGCCACAGGCGAACTCGCCGACGACCGTGACTGTCCCCGGACCCCTTCGCCGGGTCATAGACTCGTCTGCGTGAGCGGCGGCATCTTCCTCCTGCGCGGCGAGGACGATCTCGTGCCGATGACGGAAGCTCCCTACGACAGCGAAGACGTGCTGCAAGAGCTGCTCGCCAAGTTCCCCGATCTCCTCGCCGGCGATCAGCTCACGGGCGCTGAAGCACGACGTTGGATCTTGATCGGCCGCGAGTCCGCCCTGCCCGACTCGGAGAAAGGACCGGGACGCTGGTCAGTCGACCACGTTTTCCTGGACCAGGACGGCGTGGCTACGCTCGTCGAGGTGAAGCGAAGCTCCGACACCCGCCTCCGACGCGAGGTAGTCGGGCAGCTGATCGACTACGCGGCGAACGCCGTCGTCTACTGGCCAATTGAGACGCTGCGCGCCGCGTTCGAGTCGCGGCTTGAGCGCGAAGGCCGCGATGCGGACGCCGAGCTCGCAGCGGTCATCGGACCCGACGCAGACGCCGAGGCTTACTGGGAGCAAGCGGCCGCGAACCTGAAGGCGGGACGCATCAGGCTCGTCTTCGTCGCAGACGAGATCCCGCGCGAGCTCCGGCGCGTCGTCGAGTTCTTGAACGAGCAGATGGCGGCGGAGGTGATCGCAGTCGAGGTCAAGCAGTACGTCGGCCCGGACGGGCTGCGTACGTTGGTCCCCCGGGTTCTCGGACAGACCGCGGCGGCCGAGACGCGCAAGGGCTCGCGCGAGAAGCGCCAGTGGGACGAGGCATCCTTCCTTCGCGAGATCGAGGCGAGGCACGGTACAGGCGAAGCAAAGGCCGCGTATGAGCTCATCGAGTGGGCGCGGGGTCAACGACTGCGACTGTGGTGGGGCACCGGCAGGATCGAGGGCACGTTCGGGCCCGTGCTCGAGCACGCCGGTCAGCCCCACTATCCGTTCGGGATCGTGACCGCCAGGGGGAAGGTAGAGATCTCGTTCCACCATATGACCCGCCGGCCGTTCGACGAAATCGACCTGCGTCGCGACCTCCTCCGCCGACTGAACGCCATCGACGGTGTTTCGATCCCCGAAGATGCCATCACCCGCCGGGGAGGCATCCAGCTTGCCGTGCTCGCCGACCACGAGGCCCTTGACGCGATCAAACGTGTATTCGACTGGTTCTGCGAAACGGTGCGAGCGGACGCGGCCGATCACGTCGATGAGTAGCGCGCCCATGACACCATGCGCGAGGCCAGGGAGTTCATCGCCGCCGTCCCGTGGCGTGCGGTCAAGATCGTCGATGTGGGCGACACCGGCAAGACACCGGACCCGCACGAGTACGTGATCAAGAGCTGGCGCGAAGTGGACGCCAACTTGTTCGATGCGTTCGTGCGGCTGATCAAGACCAAGGGCTACCGGGCCACGTACCGGGCGCCGTACCGGCCCGACTACGTAATGACGAACCACTACCTCGGGATCGACGGCTGGTGCTACTGGTTCATCTACCCGAGGATGCTCAACCGGGAGCGGGCCGAGCATCGGAAGCACGAGCCGATCCCGATAGGGCGGAGTCTGCTTGGCTGATGCGCACCGCGCGGCGGTCACCGGTCTGCGCCGTGCCACAGCGCAAACAGCGTTCACCGGGCTAGGCGCTCGGCGGCCCCTGCTCGCGCAGTCGAGCGGCCGTCAGTCAGTCGGCTTACTCCCGCTTCGCGCGAGGTGCAGGCGTCGCCGCCGGCGCTGAGAGACGCGCGCGGCGGGCGAATTGCGCGTGTGCTTTGAGGCCGGCGGTGTCGCGCTGCTGCTCGGCGATCGCGAAGCGGCAGTCGCTCAAGACGGGACGTTTGCTGAGCGTTGCCCTCGTATTACGGACGCCCGCCATTGACCACCTCGCCGGTGGTGTTTGCTGGCATCTCACGACGAGCAAGCACGAACGGCCGAACCGGAAGTGCGAACCGAACCTCGGGTCGGCTGCTGCTTGGGACAAGTTGCGCTACTCCTGGTCGGGCGGCGTCTCGACTGTGCCGCTCCGCCACGATTGCGAGAGCGGGCTCGCCGGGCCGCTTGCCGGCCACGTCCGGCCAGCTAACACTGGCCGAGGTCGCAGCGGTCGTGCGTGGTGCTTGCTCATCGCGCGGATGCTCGGCGACCCGCAAACGATCGTCCGACTTGGCGATGTGCTCCATTCATGGGAGAGCATCAGCCGCCACCCCGGCGAGGATCTCTTGTGCTCAGGACGAGTTGGGAGAGCGCGCTGCCGCGTTTTCCTGGCGCCTGCTCAGCGTGGCAAGGGAGCAACGCGGCTGGCGCTCGGCCGAGCGTTTCATGCTTGAGCTGGCGGCGACGCGGACTGGTGCTTCGGCCCAGGCAGTCGCTCGGGGTCGCTCACCCGGGCGGCCCTGGCCGGTCAGGAGGTCAGGTCGAGCACCAGCTTTCCCTGGTGAGTGCGGCTCTGGAGGCGATGGAACGCTTCGTTGATGTCCTCGAGCGCCAGCACGGAGTCGATCCGCACCTTGATCGAGCCATCAGCCAGCGCCTGGAGCGCACGCTCGAGCCCATGGCCTCGTTTGTCGTGGCGTAGCTGCAGTTCGCCGTAGCCGAGTAGCGAGATCATCTTCCGGTAGAGGTCCTGCAGGTTGAAGGTGACTTCTGCCCCGGCGGAGGTACCGAACAAAACTGTTCTCCCCCGTATCGCGGTCGCGGCGATCACCGGGGCCATGAAGCCCACCCCAAGTGGGTCGAACACGACCGTCGGCTCGAACTCGGCGGCCTGCGCGCCGAGCTCGTCGGGGCCGTCGATGATCGCTCGGTCGGCGCCCTGCTCGATGATCTCGGCGGTCCTGCGCTGGGTTGCGGTTTGACCCCAGACGGTCGCGCCCACCGCATGCGCGATCGAGACAATCATTGTCCCTACCCCTCCCGAAGCGCCGAGCACGAGCACCCGGTCATCGGCCGTCACCCGAGCGAGCTCGCGGACGACGTTGAGCGCGGTCAGGCCCGCGCCGCCCATCACGGCCGCGTCGCGCGACTGAACGCCTTCGGGCAGCGGCGTCAGTGCCAGCTCGGGCACGATCGCTCCGTGGGCCCAGACGCCGTCGCGCGCGACGCCGAGACCTTCGCCAGCGACCAGCACAGGGCGCCCGTCGAGGACTCCGGCGGCCTCGCCGCCGAGCGTCCGCGGCAACCGACCATCGGGATTCAAGCGCCCCGCGGCGACGTATGTGTCGACCGGATTGACTCCCCCGAACTCGAGCTCGACGCGCACCTGATCTCCGGACGGCTCGCGCAGCTCCACCTCCTCGACGACCAGCGGCTCGCCGTGGCGATGGAGGCGAGCGGCGCGCACGGTGTCGGGCATGCGTCAACGCGTTTTAGCAGACCACCACGGAGATCATCGTGCCCGCTCCCATCGAACGCGGACGAGGACCACTCGATCTGAGCCGCCGTCAAGTTGCATCGTCAGCGTCAAGCCACGTGTCCGCACGATGGCGTTGTCCTGTGCCGGTCCAGACGGGCGATCGAATTGGCGACGCCAGATCACGCGATCGCGCTTGGGTGGCCGGATCAAACCAGTCAGTCGGGACGAATTTGCGACTCGACTCGCTTCGACGCACCGCAGCCGCTCGTCCCCCCCGCCAGGCGTCTCTCGCGGATTCCGCGCGCAGGGCGGGCTGGGATACGCTCACGACCGTGAGCACCGTCTTCGTCACCGGCGGCTCAGGGTTCATCGGCGGTCGCCTGATCCAACGGCTGGTCGCCGGTGGACACACCGTGCGTGGGCTCGCTCGCTCCGAGCACGCCGCGGCGCGGATCAGCGAGCGGGGCGGCGAACCGGTCCGGGGCAACCTGTCAGACATCGACGCGATGCGTTCGGGAGCACTTGGGTGCGAGCTCGCGTTCCATGCTGCGGCGATGGTCGACGATTGGGGCAAGCGCGATGACTTCGAACGGCACAACGTGCAGGGAACGCTCAACTTGCTGACAGCGTGCGCGGACGCTGGCGTGCATCGTTGCGTCCATGTGGGGACGGAGGCTGCGCTGCTCGCAGGCCAGCGACTGGTCAATGTCGACGAAACGGCGCCGCTGCGACCCGACTCGCCAGCGCTATACAGCTCATCCAAGGCGCGGGCCGAGCGGCTCGTGCTGGATGCGAATCGTGTCGGGTTCGAGACGGTCGTCGTCCGCCCGCGCTTCGTCTGGGGACCAGGTGACACGACCTTGCTTCCGGCAATGGCGCAGCTGGTCCGCTCAGGTCGCTGGGCGTGGATTGGCGGCGGTCGCCATTTCACCTCGACGACGCACGTCGAGAACACGGTGGAGGGCCTCTTGCTCGGCGCCGACCGGGGACGGCCCGGCAACGCCTACTTCGTCACGGACGGCGAGCCGGTTGTATTCCGCGAATTCGTTACACGACTGCTTGAGACGCAGGGCGTCACGCCGCCAAACCGCACCCTCCCGGCGCCGGTCGCCGGCGTTCTGGCGAGCATTAGCGAGACCGCGTGGCGCACGCTCCCGCTTCCCGGCCGGCCGCCGCTTACACGCTTTGCGTATTGGGCGTCCGCACAGGAATGCACGATCAGGATTGACAAGGCTCGCCATGAACTCGGCTACGTGCCCGTGAAGTCCCTCGACGACGGGCTCGCAGAGCTGCGCGCCCCCCGCACGTGACACTCGCACACCGCCTCGAGAAATGCCTCGACGCAGTCCCTCACGCGCGCTCAACACCAACGTCCGCAACGGGACGTCTGACACCGCCTGCTGCCCGATCGAGGCATGCCGATGGGCGGTTCGCACTATCGCTTTCGTTCTCTGTCGTGCGTACGCCGCGTGATCGCTTCGGCGACCAAACGTAAATCTCGCGACGTCTCGGCGCTAACCGCTAGCGAGCAAGCGGACCGGTCCCGCACCCGCCGTCGCCCCGACTTCGCCCGCGTGAATGCGATCGCGCGGCCTCTCGCGATGGCGTCACTGCAATGCCACGCTTCCGATCACGCGGACGAACGCGACGGCACGATCGCATCCGCGTCTTGCGGCCCCGCCGCCCCATCCATCGCGAACTACGCGATCGCGCCAGCGCGCCGGGCGAATCCGATGACTGGTCGATCCTCCACCGCTTGGTAGCGCGTCCGGTTGTCGACCTGTCAAGCAGCGCCTCGATCGCACCCGTAGTACCCGAGTCGCCTCGATGCGCCACTGGTATCGGCGCTGCTTGACAGCGCCGCCCGTCCGCGCTGATTGGCACCTGTGTTGGGGCGCCGGCGCGCCCCAACGTCGTTTAGCACCAGCAGGCGCACAGTCACCCATGAGCAGCAACACACTCCACGCACTCAGTGCTGGGGCAAGATGTCCCTAGATGTCCGTCCGAACCGAAAAATGGCCCGGTACGTGGGTCCAACAGCGAGAAAACCCCTGCTCAGCCGCAAGTTGCCCCAAGATGTCCGAGCAAGCGGGGCTCAGACGGTGCGCGCCTCGACCATCCCGGCCGTCGAGGAAGGCTCAGGCACCGGTTCGCCGTGCTCGCGGAGGCTCTCGATGTGGTCGTCGATGGCCTCCCGGATCAGGCGCTCAACCTCGGCGCGCGTCTCGCCGGCCGCGACGCACCCCGGGAGGTCGGGCACCCATGCGCCCCAGCTCGTCGGTCCCTGCTCGTAAATGACGACGTATTCGCTCAACGCAGCTCGTCCTCTAGCCCCGACTGACGCCGGATGGATCCCAGCGTACCCGGTGGGATGTCGGTGTTCGGCTTGCCGGCCACCGTCACGGTACCGGGCCTCGTTTCGTGGCGGAAGATGCGATGGCTGCCGCGCTGGCGCTCCAACCGCCAGCCGTGAGCCTCCAGGACGCGAATCACGTCGCTTACCTTCACGCGCGAGCAGCGCCCTCGAGCAGCGCATCGAAGGCCGAAGTCGACTCGACGCCGGCCGGCGGCCCTCAATGCCCGCGACAGCCGGTCCGCCGCGTCGAGCTGCGGCACGTAGTGGACGTAGATCATCGTGGTAGCGATGTCGGCGTGGCCCATGAAGGCCTTGACATCGGAGAGTGGGAACACCTGGACGGCGAGCGTGCCGAAGGTATGCCTCAGGTCGTGGAAGCGGATGCGCTTAAGGCCGGCGGATGCGCGCGCCGTGTAGAACCGAGGCCGAAGCGCGGAATCGTCGAAATGGTCGCCGACGTCGTTGCAGAAGACCAGATCGTTCTCCCCCATGAACCACTCCCGGCGAGGGTCCGAGTCCCTCCTCCGGCATCACGTTGTTTGCGGGGATTCCCTTTGTTTACGGGGGATTCCGCGGATGCGGTCGTGCGGCTTGGGACCGCTACGAACCGCCAGAAACCGCTGGTTCGCTGACAAAACAGTCCACCGAACCGTCCAACATCTTCGAGCTCCTGTGGCTGCGCTTCCCGCGCTGAACAGGTCTTCCAACGGACGATCGCTGAGGCGTGCGCCGGATCGATAGCAGGTGCCGAGGTCCGAGCTCGCGGGCAGGAGCGGTGGGTTCGTAAACGTGCTCCGAGGCTTGCAGCGGTGGCCGACGTTCGCGCCTTCCGTCGCTGGTTATGAGGCGGCCGTCTCGCCGCGGTTTCGTTATGCGTTTTGGGTGATCGAACCTGGCACGAGCAGCACGAGGACTCCGTCAGGATCGCGCACCGTTGCCAGAGTCATCGGTCCGCTCGGGCCCGTCCGACTGACCCGCCGCGGCGGGCCGCTGAGTTCAAGGGCGGCCAGGCGAGCGAGCGTTGCCTCCACGTCAACGAAGAAGGACAACAGGAAGAATCCAGCCGTCGGAGCTGGGCGCGGCGGCACTGTTTCGAGGTACCCGTCGAACAGATTGAGCTCGAGAACGCCGGAGTGGTCGTCCGGAAATCGCTCGTCGCCCAGGAAGACCGCCCGCAGGCTGCGGCTTGGGGCCCCGAGTAGCTCCGGCCAATCACCCTCGACCTGACGGTCGAGCAGGAGGTCGAGACCCAGCCCGTCCCGATAGAACCTCAGACTGATGTCGAGATCGCCGACCGCGACCACCGAGTGATGAATGGCTCCGGGCAATTCAATCTCCGCTCATCAGCGCACCGAGGTTACCTGGAGGCCGCGTGCCTCGCGGGTCTCCCTGGGTCATTCGTTGCTGCTCGGAGGGTGTGCCTGTTCCTCTGCGGAGGAGGTCGCTCAGCCGCAGGTGAACACGTAGGCGCGGGCTCCGCGCCGGGGCGAGCATGTTGTGTCCTCTCGATGGTTGGGCCAGCGGGGCGGAGACGGCGCGCGCACGTTTTGCGCGCCGTCTCCGCCGGTCTGTCTAGCGCAGCGATCGGAATGCCGCGCGCATCTCCTCGGAGAAGAGCTGGGGCTCCTCCCAGGCCGCGAAGTGGCCGCCCCTGTCGACCTCGTTGAAGTAAGTGAGGGTGGGGTAGACCCCCTCGACCCAACTGCGCGGGGCGGCGAAGAGCTCGCCCGGGAACGTGGTGAAGCCGACCGGGACCGAGACGTCCGGTGGAGCCTGGCCGGCCGCAATAGCTGCGGCTCGTCCGTTCTCCCAGTAGGACCTGGCCGCTGTGGCGCCGGTGCCGGTCAGCCAGTACAGGGTGATGTTGTCGACGATCCGGTCCGGGGTGAGATGGCCCGCGGGCTGGCCGTCGAGAAACGCGCGGGAGATCTTCTGGTAGCTGTCGGTGTCGTGGTCGAGCAGCCAGGCGGCCAGCGCGACGGGTGAATCGAGCAGGGCGTACCCGATCGTCTGCGGCCGTGTGGCCTGGTCCAGGAAGTAGCCGTTTCCGCTCGTGTTGAACGTGGCGACCGCATCGACCGCCGTGCGCTCGCTTTCAGATTCGGCCGGCCAAGGGCCGGGGCTGAGCAGCCCCGCGAGGAGCAGGTTGACGTGGATGCCGAGCAGCCCGTCGGGCGCCTGGCGGCCCATCGCGTCGGTCACGGCGGAGCCCACGTCGCCGCCCTGGGCGACATAACGGGTGTACCCGAGGCGGCGCATCAGCTCCGCCCAGGCGACCGCGACGCGGCCGACGTCCCAGCCGACCTCGGTCGCCTCACCGGAGAACCCGTAACCGGGGAGGGACGGCAGCACGAGGTCGAACGCGTCCTCGGCGCGCCCGCCGTACGCCGTCGGGTCCGTAAGCGGGCCGACGACGTCGAGCAACTCGATCACCGAGCCCGGCCAGCCGTGGGTCATGATCAGCGGCAACGCGTCCTCGTGCCGCGACTTCACGTGGATGAAGTGGATGTCCACGCCGTCGATCTCGGTCTTGAACTGCGGCAGCGCGTTCAGCTTCGCCTCGCAGGCGCGCCAATCGTGCTCCGTGGCCCAATAGCGGGTGAGCTCCCGGATCGTTGCCAGCTGAACGCCTTGGGAGCGATCTGCGACGAGCTCTTTGCTGGGCAGCCGCGTCGCGGCGATGCGTCGGCGGAGCTCGACGAGCTCGGCCTCGGGCACGTCGACCCGGGAGGGTCGGATCGCGGTGTCGGCCTGGGGTGCGTCAATGGGGGGTGTCGTTGTCGACATGTGATGCTCCTTGATGGATGAGTGTCGGCGTCGATCGACGCCGCTTGCGTGGTGCAAGGACTAGGAGAGGAAGGCGTCGAGCTCGTGCGCGAACTCGGCCGGGTACTGGAACAGGAAGCCGTGCCCGGCGTCCGGGTAGATCTTCAGCTCCGCGTTGGGCAGCCGCTCGGCGAGTAGGAGCGTGTTGATCGTCGGGACCATGCGGTCGTTGTCGCCGTTCGCCGCAAGCACCGGCTGGGTGATCCCGGCTAGCCGGTCTAGTCGGCTGGCGTCGGGGATGCCCCAGGACGTGACGGCGTCGAGCTGGTGGTCGCGCGTCTCGAGGCTGGTGGCGTCATCGCGGCCCTCGGTGCGCTCGAAGATCCTTGGATGAACTCCTGCCCCTTGGCGATGCTCGTCTGGCTTCGTTCGAAGAACAGCGCCAATAGGTCGTCCGCGCCGGGCTCGTCGGCGGTTGCGTTGCCGTAGACCTCGTCGCGGTAGCCGTGCAGCTCCGGGCCGCCCTGAGGGCCGGTCCCGGCCAGCACGAGCCGGCGGACGAGCCGCGGCCGGATGAGCGTGAGCTTCTGGGCGACGAAGCCGCCCATCGAGTACCCGAGGACGTCGATCCCCTTCAGGTCGAGGGCGGCGAGGAACGCGAGGGCGTCGTAGGCCATCGGGGTCACCGTCCGCGGAACGACGCCGGTTGACCCGCCGACGCCGGCGTTGTCGAACAGGATGACCTCGCGGTGCTGCGCGATAGCGTCGACTAGGGCGGGGTCCCAGTTGTCGAGGTTGCCGCGGTAGTGCTGGAAGCAGACCAGCGGCAGGGTCGTGCCGGCGGTGTTGCCGAAGCGACGGTATGCGAACGTCACGCCGTTGGTGGCCGTGACGAACTGGTTGGGCGCGGTGAGGTTGGACGGCGTGAGGGTCGCGAGCTGGCTCATGTTCAAGCTCCTTCGGTCGAGCTGGTTGATGCGACAACGGTCGCGTGGTTCGCCGCAGAAGGCGCCTGGCAAAGTCCCGGGTTCGCACACGGGTCTGCCCCTGGACGTCGGCGCCCGGCAGACGTCGAGCGCAATCAGGACGCACGACGAGGAGCAATCCCCGACGAGCATCGCGCTGCCCGTTGACTCAATGTCCCTGGTCGGATTCCGGGGGCCCTGCCCGCCGTCGTGGTACCCGTCCTGATCACCGGAGGACCGATGACGACCACGCGCTTGGTCACGATCCGGGACTCCCGAAGCCCTGCATCACGGCGTTTGCAAAACCCGTACACCGCCTCTAGGCTCGATGGCGACTATGTTCGATCGTGCGCCGGGGCCAGGGCTGCGGGGCCGGCGTGACGAGTGCGAAGTGCTCGACCGACTGGTGGCGACCGTGGCAACGGGTCAGAGCCAGGTGCTCATCCTGCGCGGGGATGCTGGGGTCGGGAAGACCGCGCTGTTGGACTACCTGTCGGTACATGCGGCCGGATGCCGTATCGAACGAGCCGCCGGCGACGAGTCCGAGATCGAGCTCGCATTCGCGGGGGTGCAGCAGCTGTGCGCGCCGATGCTCGGGCGTCTCGATCGGCTCCCCGCACCGCAACGCGACGGGTTGTCGATCGCATTCGGCCTTACGGACGGAGAACCCCCGGACCGCTTCCTCGTCGGTCTTGCCGTGCTCAGTCTGTTGGCCGAGATCGCCGAACAGCAGCCGCTCATCTGCCTCGTCGACGACGCGCATTGGCTTGATCGGGTCTCCTCACAAACGCTGGCCTTTGTCGCCCGCCGGCTCCTGGCGGAATCGGTCGCGCTCGTGTTCGCTGCGCGCCCGGACACCGAGGCCGAGGGCCTTCGTGGACTGCCTGAGGTGTCGATCGGTGGCCTCAAGAACGCCGATGCACGGGCACTGCTAAGTGGTCTGGCTCGGAAGTTCGCGCACGTATCGGTTCAGGCAGCGAGCTGGTTGGACGTCTGTGGGGCATCGAGCTTGTTGAGGACGCGATCGAGGTCTTGGCGAGTGAACTTCCACTCGAACGGCTGGGCGATCTGCTGGTAGCGGCGCCCGAAGTTGAGTAGGTGCTGCTCGAGCGTGTCGAGGTCGGTGAAATTGTTGGGTTGCAGCGCTTTGCGCTGCACGACCGAGAAGTAGATTTCTGCCTGGTTGAGCCAGCTGGCGTGCACCGGAGTGTGAACGAGGATCAGGTTTGGCCAGGTGCCTTGGAGGCGGTCGATCGAGCGCTGGCCGCGGTGGGCGGAGCCGTTGTCGACGATTACGAAAACGCGCTGCGCCTTGTTGTAGGGCTTGGTGCTCATGAACTGCTCGACGAGCTGATCGAACGGTCCGATCCCGTCCTTGGGGGCGCAACGGTCGAAGATCCTGGCATGCTTGACGTCCCAGCCGGCGAGGTAGCAGAGCGCTCCCTGGCGTCCGTATTCGTGCTCGACGAGCTGGCCGTCACCACCGGGCTTGGGCGCCTCGCTTGGGTGTTTGCGAGCTCTGGCTTGGATGGATGGCTTTTCGTCGCAGCACACGACGAAGTCGCCGGGGTGCAACAGTTCGCCTTCCCAGCGGCCGTAGTAGAGGTCGAGGATCGGCCCGGCCTTGGCCCTGAAGTGCGGGTCGCGCGGGAAGATCCACGAGCGGTAGTTCCACGGGCGGATCGCGTCTTCTGACAGCCACCGCCACACGGTCACGCCGGAGATCCGACGAGCTCCACGCCCCTCTCGACGCCGCGGTACGGGAGCGCATCGTCGCCGAGACGCACGGCAACCCCTTGGCATTGCTCGAGCTGCCGCGCGGGCTCACCCCCTCCGAGCTCGCCGGCGGCTTCGGCCTACCCGACACCAGGCCACTCGCCAGCCGCATTGAGGAAGGCTTCATGCGCCAGCTGGAGCCGCTACCGGCCGAGACTCGTCGCCTTCTGTTACTGGCGGCGGTCGAGCCGATCGGCGACGTGGCATTGCTGTGGCGCGCCGCAGACGGGCAGGGCATCGCCGCTTCGGCGGCGGCCGCTGCCGACGCGGCCGGACTGATCGAGATCGGGACGCGCGTCCGGTTCCGGCATCCGTTGGTCCGTTCGGCGGCATGCCGCGCCGCGGGCCCACAGGACCTTCGGGACGCCCATCGCGCCCTGGCCGACGCCACCGATCCACTGCGTGACCCCGATCGTCGCGCGTGGCCTCTCGCCCGCGCGCTCGTCGGGTTTGACGAGAACGTCGCCGTCGAGCTGGAGCGATCGGCTGGCCGCGCTCAGGCGCGCGGCGGCGCTGCAGCGGTCGCGGCGTTTCTCGAACGCGCCGTTGAGTTGACCCCCGACCCGGCACGGCGCGCCCGACGCGCGCTCGCGGCAGCCCAGGCGCAACAACTGGCCGGGGCGCCGGAGGCCGCGCTGGTGTTGTTGGCCGCTGCCGAGTCCGCACAGCTCGATGAACTGCACAACGCCCGGGCCGATCTCGTCCGCGCCCAGATTGCGTCCGCGTCAAGGCGAGACACAGACAGTCCCACCCTGTTGCTCGCCGCCGCCAGGCGACTGGAGCCGCTCGATCCCGCGCTCGCGCGCGACACGTACCTGGACGCCCTGTCGGCCGGATTGATCGGCGCCCGGCTCTCGCGCGCGGTCGAGCGGGTGGCCGCAGCCGCGCGCTCGGCGCCCTCGGCATCGACATCGCCTCGCGCGCAGGACCTGCTGCTCGACGGCCTCGCGTCGCTGACCGCCGACGGGTATGACGCAGGGGCCCCCCTGCTCCGGCGAGCGCTGAGCACGTTCGGCAGCCAGGACATCTCCACCGAGGAAGGGCTGCGCTGGTCGTGGCTGGCCGGCCGCGCCGCGATGGCTCTGTGGGATGACGACGCCTGGAACCTCCTCGTCAGCCGCCACGGTCAACTGGCGCGTGAAGTAGGCGCTCTCGGGGAACTTCCACTCGCCCTCAACTCGCGAGTCTTCGTTCACCTGCTCGATGGCGACCTTGCGGCCGCCTCCTCGCTCGTCGCCGAAGTCGAGACGGTCAGAGAGATCACCGGAAGCAACTTTGCCCGCTACGGCGCGCTGGGGCTCGCCGCCTGGCGCGGCCGGGCCGGCGAGACCGACGGCCTGATCGAGGCGATCATCCGCGAGGTCCTGCCACGCGGCGAAGGGATCGGGGTCACCGTCACCCAATGGGCTCGCGCGGTGCTCTGCAACGGCATGGGCCGGTACGACGACGCGCTCCTCGCCGCAAAGCATGCACGCGAGTATCCACCCGAGCTTGGGTTCTCCACCTGGTCGCTAGTTGAACTGATCGAGGCCGCGACCAGAAGCGGCATGCCCGACGTAGCGGCTGACGCCCTGAGCCAGCTCACCGACACGACCCGCGCCAGCGGCACCGACTGGGGCCTAGGCATCGAAGCGCGGTCCCGGGCGCTCCTGACCGACGGTGACGCTGCCGAGGCCGGCTACCGCGACGCCATCGACCGGCTCGGACGTACCCGCATCCGAGTCGAACTCGCACGGACTCACCTGCTCTACGGCGAGTGGCTGCGCCGCACCAACCGGCGACTGGACGCGCGCGAGCAGCTCCGCATCGCGCACGATCGCTTCAGCGCGATGGGGACCGAGGCGTTCGCCGAACGCACCCGTCGAGAACTGCTCGCGACAGGCGAGACGGTCCGCAAACGCACCGCCGAGACACGCGACGACCTGACCGCGCAGGAGGCCCAGATCGCCCGACTCGCCAGCGATGGCCGAACCAACCCCGAGATCGGAGCGCAGCTGTTCCTCAGCCCCAGAACCGTCGAATGGCACCTCCGCAAGGTCTTCACAAAGCTCGACATCACCTCGCGCCGAGAACTCCGCATCGCATTGCCCCGCGCCGCGCACGCGTCACTCCCAACGTAGCTCCGCCGACCTCATACAAGCACTCACATCGGCCCCAAAGCCGAAGCCTTGGCGTCCCCCGATCACCGTCTAACTCTAACGCCCCACTGAGCACTCGCTTTGCCCGAGCACTCAGCTCCCGACGAGCACACCGGCCGCCCGGTGCGTCAACCGCAGTCAGCGTCCCATCCCACTCCGCCGTGCGCCGGCGACGACGCTGCTGCTCTCGGGGAGGAAGAGTCGTCAAGAGCGGGCGCTGAGCACGGCCCTCGTGGCCGCTCTCGGGACATAGCGAGCCAGGCGAACGCCACGGGCAGATCCCCAGCGGGAAGGTCAGCGTCGCGCCGGCTGACGTCCGAGTCTCCGCAGCGCCGTGGATCGGCCGGCCGCGGGCCCTGGCTTCGTGTTGGCGGAGGCATTTGGTGCGTGCGGCGCCACCGGTGGTCTCGGGCTCAGCGGCGGACTGGCCCTCGGCCTCCGCATCGACGCGGGCGAAAGTGGCGATCTCCTCCGCGGTGCTCTGCAAGGTCACGCTGAGATCGGGCGGCGTCAGCCAGACCTTCTTTGCGAGGCGGCCGATCGAACTCGCGACCGATGCGCTCGCGCAGTCGTAGCGCACGGGGGCGTAGCGTCTGCCGTGGACTGCGTCGCGCCACCCTTCGAGTCAGCTTCTGACGATCCTCGCGGCGCTCGTCGCTCTCGGCGATCACGGCCCATGGCGGGCCGGACGGCTTCAGCCAGACAGCGAGGTCGGGGAGTTGGGTCGTGTAGCCGCGCTCGCAGCGCGTTGGCACCTCCCAGCGCTCGCTGTCGAGCGCAAGCTCGCGCGCCGTCGGCCGCCGATCGCGGAACCGCTACGGCCGATCCTCCTAGGCGAGTTCATGCGGCAGGGGCGGGTGCTTCGCCCCTTCCCGGCGGCCGTCGCAACGCTGACGGTCTCGAGTTCCGCGCTTTGCGGGCAGCAGATCGTCGTTGGCAATGTGCCCGTCGGCAAGGGAAAGCACGACCGCGGGAAGGCGACTCGCGCGATCGTGGGTTGACCCGTTTAGCGCGCGCCGATCTGTCGCGACGATGCGGTCCCGTGCATGGGAGGGCGGTGCCATCGACGCTGAGGCTGCGATCGCCTGGATCTCCTGGGATGGCTCCATTGGCCCGGGATCAGGATGGCGGTCCGGGAAGGCTAAGGAGTTGCACTACTGAGATGACAAGCAGCAGCGCGGCAACACCGACCAGCCCGTAGCGCGCCGCGCGGACCGGGAAGCGGCTGCCGATGCCAACGAGGAAAAGGACGGCGGCCAAGAAGACGGTGAGCCGCACGTACTTGTCCGCCGTTCCCGCGGCTGACTCGCCTGCTTTGAAATACGCGTCGGCCTGCGCGCTGAGCGCCAGTCCCGCGTTCTGTTGTGGGATTCGGTACTGGGGCATGTATGACGGATCAGGCGGAGCGTGAGGGTTCTTCAGCGGGTGCAGCGCGAGCCACGCCTCGACCGCCGGGCGGTAGCCCGGGCGCATCCGATTGAGGTCCAGTTGGAAGAGCTTGGCGTTGCCCGTCGCGTAGGCCGTTTCGGCGGCGTTAAACGACACGGAGTCCTGCGTGCGGATCTGGTTGGCTTGGATCAGGGCGAGGCTCGATTTGGTCCGCGTCGAGGAAGCCTTCGCAAGCGAAAGCGAGGATTCCGTGCCCCACTTGGCTGCCGAGTATCCCGACCAGGCGGCCAGCAGCGCCACGATCGACAGCAGCACCGCCTCAAAGATCGCGACCCAGCGGTCACGCTGAGCATGCTCGGCCGGCGCATTGTCCGCATGCTCCGCATGCTCCGCATGCTCCGTGTGCTCACGATGCTCGGCGATCTCCTTGCCAACCTCACTAGCCGAGAGACCCTCAGGCACAGAGATCCTCCCGTCCAGTCACTGGCGGCTTGACTCGCGGGATCTGCTCGGCCGAGACCCGGCGACCTGTCCACACCCGGCCGACAGTCGCAGCCGCACCCCGCAGTCGCATCATCCCAAACGGATGACTAGGCCTTGTAGCCGTACGTTCCGAGGCCCCGACCGTGTAACTCCCTGAAGCAATCGCCTCGCAGTCACGAGATCCGGGCGATCTACCCTATAGCCCGCGCAAGGAAGAAACCTATGAGGTCTGGCCTCGCTGCTTTGGCCAGTCTCGCGTCTCGCCATTTGCACAACCGGTCGGCTCGCCGGCCACCCCGGCGTCATGAGCGACCGGTCCGCGGACCCGCTTTGCCGCGATTGCGGGAGTCGCCGGTGTGCTTGCTGCCGGCCAGATCCACGGCGACGTGCAAGCGCACCTGGGTCTCGCTCGCGTGGCCGAGCAGCCACTCCGGCGATGCTGGACGACGCTGCTGGTCTCATGCCGAGCGGCTGGTTATGCCGAGCGAAGGCCTTGCGGACCAACGTTTCCGCTGCGTGGCGGGCAATCGGTGCGTCGTGCACTCGGCATAATCGCCGCGCTTCATGGGAGTTGCCCTGACGGTCTCGAGGTAGGTATTCGCGATCGACAGCGGTGTGGCGCCGGTCGCCTGACAGCGGCACGGTGCCGCAATCGCCCGCCGCGTAAGGCGATAACAGCTACAAGTCGCTCACCAGCACCACCCGGTCCGGAGCGGTGCGGCCCTCAGATCTCCGATGGCGCAGCTGTCGAGGCTCGCGTCAACGCGGCCGATTATGCCGAGCAGCTGTCGAGCCTAAATCGCTGTGAGCAGGGAGAGCCGTGCCAGCCGGACCCCCACTCGGCATAACCAGCCGCTCGGCATGAGAGCGATTATGCCGACAACGGCATAACCGGTCCGGACGACGAGGGACAGCGCCGACCGGAACTGTCGCCGGGGACTTGGGCGAGTTAATCGTCGATGTCGTCGCCGGCGGGTCCGGCGTGACCGGTCGTGTCCGATCTCAGCAGCGTGAGGCAGCTACGATTAAGCGAGAGCCCTCAGCGTGGGGGCGAGCTTGGCGATCGCCGCGGCGAGGGCGGTTTCGTGCACGCGCCCGTAGCCGAGCAGTATGCCGCGTTTGCCGCGATCCTGGATCGTGTAGCGGGCCAGTGCCTCGAGGCGGATGCCGGCCTCGAGCGCCGAGCGTTCGAGCCCGTTGTCGTCTACCGCGGCGGGGAGGTTGAGCAGCACGTGGAGTCCCGCGGACACGCCGGACACGGTCAGTTCGGGAAATTGCTCTGCGAGCACGGCGACGAGCCGGTCGCGGCGCGCGCGGTACACGGCGCGAGCCTTCCGGATCTGTCGCTGGTAGTCGCCCCGCTCGAGCATCTGCGCGAAGGCGAGTTGTCCGAGCGTCGGCGAGAAGTCGTCGAGCAGCCGCTTGGTAGCCGCCGCCTGTGGGACGAGCGGCTCGGGCAGGACGAGCCATCCAAGCCGCAGCGCGGGAGCGAGCGTCTTCGAGACCGTACCTATGTAGATCACTCCCTCGGGGTGAAGACCTTGTAGCGCGCGGACGGGCTCGCGGTCGTAGCGGAACTCGGCGTCGTAGTCGTCCTCGATCACGAGGCCTCCGGTGTCGCGGCTCCAGTTGAGGAGCGCTCGCCGCCGGGTTCCCGACAGCACGGCGCCGGTCGGAAACTGGTGGGCCGGGGACACGATCACCACGTCGGCGTCGAGGCCGTCGACGATCAGGCCCTCGTCGTCGACCGGCTGTCCGACCAGGCTCAGCCCGAGTCCGCGGATCTGGTCGTGCTGTCGTTGCAGCGACGGGTCTTCGACGGCGACTCGCCTGGCGCCGCGGTCTTGTAGCACGCGGAGCGCGAGGTCGACCCCCTGGGTGGTGCCCTGGACGATGACGATCTGCGACGGGTCGCAGATCACCCCGCGGGTGCGACCGAGCTCGGCGGCCAGTGTCGAGCGCAGCGAGCCATCGCCTTGAAACGGTCCGTAGTCAAGCGCGCCCGCCGGCGCTTCTCGCACCGCGGCCGTGAGTGCGGCCGACCATTCCCGCCTCGGGAAGAGTGTGACGTCCGGCGTGGTCGGGGTCATGTCAAACCGCGGCGGCGGCTGCAGCGACGGGGGTGGCGCAGCCGGCTTGCGCGTGCCGCTCGGTACCTCCGCGACGACTGGCGGGCGGCGCGGGCTGACGTGCAGATAGCCCTGCGCCTCTAGCTCGCCGTACGCATCGCTGGTGACCCCCCGCGAAACCCGGAGCTGTGCCGCCAGCTGTCGTGAAGCTGGCAGCTCGACCCCGGCGCGCAGCGACCCTTCCTTGATCGCCTCGCGCAGAGTGCGCTCCAGGCAGGCGCGCAGCGACTCCTCCGATCGGCGCTCGAGCGCCCACGGGCTGGCCTCATCAAAACGCGTGTCCGTGGCTCTAGCCATGCGGCCACCGACGGCCCAGACTACCGCCCCATGAACAAAGCCGCATCAACATCAACAAGGATCAGGGTTCGCCGGGCGCCCAAGCGGGCGCGCTATGAATCCGAGTGGATCTGCCGGGTGCTGGACCGCGGCCAACTAGCACACGTCGCCTTCGTCGACGAGGGACAGCCGTTCTGCATCCCGACCCTGCACGCGCGGACCGGGAATCGGCTGCTGATCCACGGCTCCTCCGCCAGCCGGATGGTCCGGCGCCTGGCCGCGGGTGCGTCGGCGTGCGTGACGGTGACGATCCTCGACGGCCTCGTGCTCGCTCGGTCGGCGTTCGAGCACAGCGTCAACTACGACTCGGCTGTCCTGATCGGAACCTTCCAACCCATCACCGACCCCGACGAGAAGCTTGCCGCGCTGGAGATGTTCCTCGAGCGCCTGCTCCCCGGCCGCTGGCGCGAGGTGCGCCCGCCAAACCGCAAGGAGCTCAAGGCGACCACAGTGCTCGCGATGCAGATCGGCGAGGCGTCGGTCAAGACGCGCAGCGCGCCCCCGGATGATGACTCCTCGCCCGACGCCGAGCGCGACACCTGGGCCGGTGTGATTCCCCTCCACACGAGCTACGGCAAGCCCCAGCCCTCGCCCGGCCTGCGCCCAGGGGTCTCGGTTTCCCCGAGCGTTGAAGGTCTCGTGCGCCGAGACGCCGCCCGGAACAACGGCGCCGTACCGGCCGACGAGACTGGCCAGAGAGGAGGGTGGTAGAGCGATGACCGCGACGGCAACATCCGTTCGCGAGCTCGACCACCGCCGCAACGACGGCATCGACGCCACGCCGCTGTGGGACGCACGCACCGACCGGCTCTCGCTTGCCGTGGTCGACGAGGGCTCAGGCGAGTCGCTCACCTTCCGGGTCGATCCCACCGACGCGCTCATCGTGTTCCATCACCCCTACGCGTACGCGGCCGGCCGACGGCGGGTAATGAGCTCGCGGCGGGATTCGCAACGAGACGCCGGGAGGAGGGCATGAATCGGTCCGGCCATCAGCCAGCCGTCGCGCTACGTGACGAGCCGGAACGTCAGGGCGAGCACGCCGGGGTACGGCTGGGCCCGCCTAGCTCACCGAAAGCGGCGCCGAACATGACGGCGTCATTGGGTGGAGCGAAGCCCGCCGCGTTTGGACCGAGCTCGACGATGCCCAGCGGCGCCTGTTCGAGATCCGGACCGACACCTCGGCCACCGGACCGGCGCAGCACTCGTCGCAGCCGGCCTCCGCGCGGTGGGCCTGGTCGAGCGGCCGGCGACGCGGGGCCCGCTCGACCAAATCGACTGACGGAGGAGACGATGACCCTTCCACAGGTTGGCCACCGGAGCGAGTCGCAACCTTCGGGGGCCGGCGCACTTGGCCAGCGGCATCAGCGGCACGGACATCGGCGCTTAGGTATCGCGATCGATCTCGCCGCGTGGAGTTCCTGATGCGGCCATTCCGGGGCCTTGATCGTCGTCGCGTCCCGAGTCGCTTCCGGGCTCATGCCACCGTGTGACATTTCGGTGGTGCGGGCGAGCGAGAGCTGTTGTGAGAGTAAGAAGGAGGCAAGGTGACCAATCGCAAGACAGGAACACGTGAGGAATGGCTTGCAGCGCGGCTGGAGCTGCTCCAAGCGGAAAAGGAGCACACAAGGCAGGCCGACGAGCTGGCACGACGGCGGCAGGAGCTGCCCTGGGTCAGGATCGAGAAGGAGTACCGGTTCGAGACCGACGAGGGCACAGCGTCGCTCGCTGAGCTGTTTAGAGGACGATCGCAGCTGCTCGTCTATCACTTCATGTTCGGCTACGGAGACTACGTCGACGAGGACAACCCGGGCTGTACCGCCTGCTCGTTCGTCGCCGACCACTTCGACGCCGCCGTCCCGCATCTCAACGGCCACGACGTGACGCTTGTGGCCGAGTCGATCGGCCGGCTTGAGGATCTTCGCCGGTACAAGCAGCGCATGGGCTGGCGATTCCCCTGGGTCTCGTCGCTCGGCAGCGACTTCAAGTACGACTTCGGCGCCGCCTTCACCGACGAGCAGCAGCGAAGCGGCGCCGAATACAACTTCCGCCACATCGACGATCCCGGCCAGCAGGCGCCGGGGATGAGCGCGTTCGCGCTCGACGACGGGATCGTCTACCACACCTACTCCACCTACGCGCGTGGGGTCGAGCAGCTGATGGGGACCTACCGGTTCCTAGACCTCGCGCCGCTCGGCCGCAACGAGACCGGGTACTGGTGGCGCCGCCACGATGAGTACGACAACCCCGCTGAGTACAACGCCAAGATCATCGCGGAGTTCCGCGCCAGCCAAGGACACGTCGGCGGCATGTGGGAAGAAACGCCACTGCTGCTGCTCCACCATACCGGCGCGAGATCCCGCGTGAGCCGCGTCAACCCGGTCGCATACCTGCCCGACGGCAGGCGCTACTTCATCTGGGCTGCCAACGGAGGAGCGCCGAACAACCCCGACTGGTACCACAACCTCAAAGCGCATCCGAACACGAGCATCGACGTCGGGAGCGAAACGATCGACGTCCTCGCCGAGGAAGCAACCGGCGCGGAACGCGAGCGCCTGTTCGCAACTGCAGCTGAACGCTACCCGCAGCTTCACGAAGTCGCAGGCAAGACCGATCGCATGATCCCGGTGATCGTCCTCACGCCCGGCGGAAACGAATGAGTGGCTCGACCGCGTGTCAACGCGACGAGACCAGCGCCGGGCGGGGGCGCTGGCACGGCGAAGACCGCTGCGAGTGACGGGAGAGGAGGTCCGTGATCCTGCCCGCTGCTGGCGGTTGACGTGAGCGCCGTAGGAGCGCAGGCCAACCACTCGAGAACGAGAAGCAAGGTGACGAACGATGCCTGATCACGAGACCGGAACACGTGAAGATTGGGCCGCGGCTCGCTCCGAGCTGCTGACGCGCGAGAAGGAGCTCACGCGGAGCGCATGGGCTGGAGCTTCAACTGGGCCTCCAGCCACGAAAGCGACTTCAACTTCGACCTTGGTGTATCCGCCGGCCACGGGATGACGCACGACCCAGCGTACCGCTCAAGGCCAACGAGCTGGCCGTGGCGATGCCATCGCCTGCCAGCAGCACTCGGCGCCGGCATGGCGGACGATCGCAATCCCCGAATGTGATCGCCGGCTCGGCTACAACCGGCGCGATCGGATCGGCGACGTAGGACGTGTCAGTTCCCCCCGGCGCTGGCGCCTGCTCCGCCACGCTTCCGATCACGCGGACTAAGTCGACGGCACGATCGCATCCGCGTCTTGCGCCTCGACGCCCCCGCCGTCGCGTCGGCCACTAGGCGATCGTGCACCGCCGCGCCGGGCGGATCCTATGACGAGTCGATCCTCCACCGCTTGGTAGCGCGTCCGGTCGCCGGCGCACATGCATGAGGCGCTTCTCGAAGTCGACATAGCGCGACTACCCCGGGACGGTCACCAGCTATACCGAAGACGACAGGTGACAGTCGAGCCGGTGTTCGCCCAAACCGTGTTCAACCGCAAACTCACCCGGTTTCACCGAAGAGGCCGAGCCGCGGTGCATAGCGAATGGCGATTGATCACCGCAACCCGCAACTTCCTGAAGCTACACAGCCACCGAATAGCAACCGCAAGGACGTGAGGGATCAACCGGGCCGCCCGCCCGCCCCGGGACCAATCCCGACGCCGCCGGCAAGCGGACGGCCCGGCAAGACGCGCGTCTCAGGAGGCCCCCAACTAATTTCCCGACGGCCACGATGCGTAGCGGCACTTTGCGGGCGACGAAGCGAACGACCGGCCGGAGTGCCGGGAGGCGGGTGGTACGCGAGGGTCGGTGCGCCGAGAGCGGTGCGGCTGGGCGGACCAGCTGGCACCGGTCTGCGGCTGGCACGGTCGATCGTTGTGCTGCCGGTCCGGCTGTTGCCGTGAGTCGCTCTCGGCGCGCGTCAGGCCGCGGGCCCGGATGGGCCGGTGAGGGAGGGTCCCTGGATGTCCGGCGGTGTCGCGAACGCGGCGTGGCCGGGGTCAAGGAAGTCCATGACGGTGGCTGCGTTCGCGTCGCGGTAGGTGAGCGCGGGCAGGTTCCATTTGGCTTCGATGGTGGCTAGGACCGAGGTGTGGTCGTGGACGACGTTGGTGACCGCGTGCGGCTTGGCGTACGGCGACGCGACGACGGCGGGCACCCGCGGTCCGTACACGTCGTACCCTCCGGGCGCGTCGCCGGGGGTGAGTTGCAGTGGGATCGAGTCGGGCGGGATGGCTGGCGGGGGCGGCACGTGGTCGTAGTAGCCGCCGTGCTCGTCGTAGGTGTAGATGAGCAGCGTGCGTGGCCAGGCCGGTGATCGCAGGACGGCCTCGACGACACGGTGGGCCCATGCCTCGCCGTAGTACATGTCCTGCGGCGCCTCCTCGTCTCCGCCGATCGTGCCGAGCGTTCCGAGGATGGGGCCGAGCACGGGGAGCGAGGCGAGCGTCTTGCCGATCAGCGAGAGCGCGCCGACCTCTGGATCGACGAAGCTGACCGACGGCAGGGTTCCCTTGGCGCAGTCCTCGAAGAAGTCCTCGAGCGTGGCCAGGTGGCCGGGGTACGTTTTGACGATCGAGGGGATGATCGCCGTGTACGGGATGTCGGTGAAGTAGTCGCGCCAGCTGATCCCGTGAGCGTGGAGGCGGTCAAAGATGGTGCCGTTGGGAGGCGGTGGGCCGCCCAGGCTCTGGAGGTCGGTGGCGATGTTGCCGTAGGCGGTCCCGGCCATCAGGAAGCGCCGGTTGGGGAAGGTCATGCACGGCGCCGAGCAGAACCAGCGGTTGGCTACGGTGAACGTGGCCGCGAGGTCGTAGGCGAACGGCAACACGTCACGCGGGTAGTAGCCCATCGGCTGCGTCGCGTCGACCGACCGCACAAAACCGTCCATCTGGCCTGCGTCGATCTGCTCGTGCGTCGCGTTCCAGGTTTGCGAAACGTGCGGGCCCTGCGCGGTGCTCGGGAACGCAAACGCCGTGACCGTCGCGGGTGTGCCGGCACCACCCGGATTGATGTTTGTCGGCCGCCCGCCGCTGTCGAACGTCAGGCCATCCGCCGCCGGCTGCCCCGAGCGCGAAAGGCCACCGAGCACGTTGTCGAACGAATGGTTCTCCATCATGACCACAACGATGTGGTCAAACGGCATCGCGTCGTCGACCGCCCCGGCCGGCTGATCGGGCCGCGGCAGGCTCTCAGGTTCGCGCGTCGGGGCCATGACAGATCGTCCGAAAGCCTACGGACCGCTCGAGAGCCGTGCGGTCGAGATGCATGAAAGCCACCCTCGCCGCGCCGGGCCCGGCGACCGCTTTCAGTCTCCGCCGCCCGACGCGGTGCCATCGCTATGGCGAAACCCGATCGCATGCTCGCACGCGATGGCGCGACCCCCTTACCACGTTGTCGATCACGCGCACGAGGTCGACCGTACAATCGCACCCGCGGCCTTGACGGCCGGGCCATCACCTCGCCAGTGGCAGACCTGTTTCGCTACGGCTCCAGAGTCCGCTGCGATCCGACGAGGCAGCTCGTCCTCAATAGGACGGCGATGGAGGTGCTGTGGCGGCGGACTTGACGGCGACCGGTGGGCTGACTTAGGCTCGTTCCCTCGAGAAGGGGGCACGTTCATCGACCTAGGAGACACCGATGGCTGAAGGTTCGCAGGACCCCCACCCGAACGAACTTTACTCGGATCTTGACATGTTGATCGACGCGTCCAAGGCTGCCGATCGCGATGTAGAGAAGCTCCATCGGATGGTGGAGTCGCTTAAGGCAAAGCTCGACAAGTTCGTTCACTCGGCGCGAAGCCACTCTGGTGGTGGCCCGGCCGGCTAGACCTCCGCGATGTGCGGTCCGACGCACGGGATCGCAGGCAACACCCGGCGCGACGCCGGAGACCCCTTTCGTAGTGCGGCGTTACTTCGGGCTCGCCGGTCCAGACTCCCCATTGCGCGATTTCCGGGCATCGCCCGGCGATCGCTTTTCTGTTTGCTGGATCGGTATGGATACGATCCCATTGGGTCATTGGGCGTGCACCTGGCTCGTCGAAGCTCGTGCTGGGCGCTGCTGAGCGGATGATCTCGCTGCCCAGTGAACGCACTCGTTGCAGTCGGGTTTGTCCCCGACCACGTTCATGATCGTGCATGGTTAAGGCGCATGTTCGAGCGATTTACAGAGCGAGCCCGGCAAGTGGTCGTCTTGGCGCAGGAAGAGGCTCGGACCCTCAGGCACAACTACATCGGCACCGAGCACATCCTGCTCGGCCTGGTGGCGGAGGACGAGGGTGTGGCGGCACGGATCCTGCTCGATTTCGACGCCGAGCCCAAGAAGCTCCGCGACGAGGTCATCCGGGCGGCCGGAGCGTCGCGCGTCGGATACGCGGCCTCCCATGGTGACGGTGGCGGTTCGGTACCCAGGCCGAGCCCGTTCGGGAACGCACCGCTGGCCGCGCCATCCGACCTAGAGCTCGGGTGGCGTGCGCGTCCGATCGCCTTGGCGGCACTCGGCGCCTCTGTCGTCGCCCGGATGACATTTGATCGCTCCAAGACAGGAAACCTCGAGCCGTTGGAGCTGCAAGTGCTCGCGCGACTGACCCTTGGCCCGCCCGACGCGCCGCTGGCCGAACCGGGCGAGCTCTTCGAATCAATGGCAGCCGGGCTCGCGTGCGACCGCGACGACCTCCGTGATGCCATCCACACCCTCACGGAGCACCAGCTCGTCAGCTGTCAAGAAGAACAGGATGACGACCAGCGAATCTCGATAACGACGTCCGGCTTCAGCGCGGTCCAGCGCTGGCTGGCTCAGACCGCTCCTCTGTTCGGTCGATGGCCTCCCGACCTCCCGGACGCCGACGACGCCACTCGATGACGGCTCGCCGCTCTCAACAACCACTTCCACCACGGCCTGTCCGACGATCCAGTGACACCGACACGACCCGCATCGGCGACCAACCGCACAGACGCGTCGACGAGGCCGGACGATTGCGTTCGTCCTCCGGCGGGCGGCTCGCCTTCTAGCCCCGACTGACGCCCGATGGATCCCAGGGTACCCGCGGGAATGTCGGTGCTCGGCTTTCAGCCACCGTCACGGGGTACCGGGCCTCGTCTCGTGGCGGAAGATGCGATGGCAACGAACAGTCCAACGAGCGAAGGCTCGTTCACAACTGGCGATGCCAGCAATTGCCTGCGACGCTGTTTGACGGAGCCCGCGGCCACTGAGGTCCGCGCCCGACCCTGAGTCGATCCACATCGCCAGCCGCCGGCGACGCTCCTCCCCCGCGAGGTCTAGCTGATCGTGGCCGCCGCGGCGTTGGAGACCGCGGTTGGTCGCCCCAGGAAGATGATGCTGCTCGCGAGCACGAAGATCAGGAACAGCACGAAGCCGATGATGTCGAGAACGAGCCCGAACGAGGCGATGACGCCGCCGAGGCCGAAGGCTTGAAGGAAGAACATGAGTCCGGCAACGATCGACATCCATCCGAGCCAGCGTGGCAGGGCGCCGCTCTTTAGCACGATCAACCCTGTCGCCAGTGCAAAGAGGCTGCCGAACACGTCGGCGACGCTGTCAAATGCATACGTCGTGAGGTACAGCGAGTAGGAGACGCCGTGGTCGTGGTGTGCGCCGTAGGCCGCGAGCTTGGCGCCGACGAGGCCGGTGATGCCGATGTCGCTGACGGCGTGCAGGGCCACGAAGATCACTCCGCCAGCTAGCACCAATGGGGCAAGGATCCGTGGCCGGTCGGGCGTGCCGCGCAGCTGGTTGTAAAGGCTCCAGAGGTAGATCAGAAAACTGGCGGCGTAGACGACGGACAGGCATGCGATCACCACTAACCTCGTGCGGTGCGCGTACAGCGCGGCCGCCATCTTCCCGGCCGAGTCGTTCTGGGTCAGTCCGACTCCGATCGCGACCACGGATTCCGCGACGAGCGCGACCACGTAAATGATGCCCGCCGCCCAGGCATAGCGCTGCCAATCTTTCGCCGCCCGAGGCGTCGTCTCGTGGCGGTCCGCCACAGGTGTCGCGCCCACGCCGGTCATGTCGGACGTCGCGGTCATGGCTGCCCCTCTCTGTCTGTCTCAGGCCGGACAAGTCCGTCGACTTTCTCCACACCCGGGCTTGAGATGCCCCCGCTGACACTACTCCGGCCTCAACAAATTAGCAACTGATTTCTAGAACGTCTTCTTCTATATTTGCTTGGTGGGTGAGTGGAGCTTTTTGACGAACCACGCCCGAGTGCTGGTCTGCATCGCGCGCGATCCGGGTGTCCGCCTGCGAGAGATCGCCGATGCGCTCGGCGTCACCGAGCGCCGGGCGTTCGGGATCGTGAACGACCTGACCGAAGCCGGCTACGTGGTCAAGGAAAAGGACGGCCGTCGCAACCGCTACCGCATCCAGAACCACCTGCCGCTGCCGGCGCCCATCGGTCGAGAGCCGACCGTCGGCGAACTGTTGGGGGTGCTCGTCGAAACGCGCGCGACAGAGTCCCCGGCGCCGCCAGACCCGGACGGCGGGTCGCGCCGGCGAAATCGAGGCGCTGCCGCACAGAGGACCAGCTCGGCGACGCGGGCGTGAGTGGCCTGACGGTCCTGTTCGTCGTCCTCGCTGTCATCTTGACGGTGCCGGTGCATGCGTTCGCGGTGCGGCGCTTGCTGGTCTGCGTCTCTCGCCGTTGCGTGCGTGGATCGGTGGGCTGATCGCGTTGGCGTGCGCCTCGGCAATCATCACGGCGATCGGTAGCTCGATCGCCAAGCACAACGGCAGCTGGTCCTTTTTGCCGGCGGTGTGGTTTGTGATCCTCGGGGTGGCGATCGCGCTGCTGATCGGGATGCTGGTGCTGGTGATCTTCGAGGCGCTGGTGCCGAGCGGCGCGATGCCGGGCCGCTGTACCTGGTCCGAGCATGGCGCAAGCGGGCGCGGCGGGTCCGTCGCTACTCGCAGGTCGGTCGGATCTCGGTGCGACGCGGGATGCTTCCGTACCTTCGGGGGACTCGGCGCTCCGAGCTTCACACTCGTGACGGGCGCGCCGCGCTCGCTGGTTCGCTGCGGCTCGCGCTTGAGGACGGCGGCGTTACGTTCATCAAGCTCGGCGCGGTGACCCTCTCGAATGGGTTCGCGGAGGCGCTCAGAGAGGAGCTCGACCTGCGGATCGAGGCGCAGAACATGACCGCCGTGAGGGCGGCGGCAGCCGCGGACCGAGCGAACGGGTCGGTCCGTATCCCAAAGCCGCATGAGTCCCTGTGCACGGCGAACGTGCTCGTGATGGAGCGCCTCGACGGCCGGGCGCTGGGAACGATCATGCCCAGCGAGGAGATCGGCGACCGCCGAGTGTTGGCCCGCACCCTGTTGGACACGCTGCTGCGCGAGGTGATGATCGAGGGCGTCTTCCACGCAGACCCACATCCGGGCAACTCGCCGAGCAGCTGAGCCCCGAGGCGCTGCGCAAGAGCGCCACCGACGAACTGATGTCACTGGTGCCGATGCTGCGCCGCCTGCCGCGTCGCCTGGACCGCATCGGCGGCTCCCTGGAGCACGGTCGACTCGGCATCAACGTCCGCCTGCTGGCCGACGCGGGCGACCGGCGCTACGTAACCGCGCTCGCACACCAGTTCATCCTCACATTCCTGGCCGCCACCCTCGGCGTGATGGCCGTGCTGATGCTCGGGCTCCACGGCGGCCCGACCGTGACCCACCGAGTCACGCTATACGCGTTCATCGGCTATTACCTCCTCGTGTTCGCCGGGATTCTTGCGCTGCGCGTACTGGTACTTGTGTTTCGCCCCGGCGCAGACTGACCGAGCGGAGATCGCCTTTACCCGCCCAGCGCGCCTGTCGCCGATGGTCGGTTCGTTCAGCACGATCACCCAGGCGCCGTTGGCGCTCGCTGCACGATGCCGACCTGACCGATCCAGTACCTCGGCACCGACTGCCCCAGGAGCAAGCAATCCACCTTCAGCGGAGCGCTCTCCAGTCAGGGCCCTCCATCGAGAGAAGTAGCCACGAAGTACTGTCTGGGCCTCCCCCAGGTAGCCGGACAGGCAGGCGAATTCGTTGTGGTCGACGATCCCCGCGACGCCGTCACGGTGCTCAACCGAAACGAGAACGTCACTGCGATGTCATGATCGATGATTTTGGCTTCGGATCGCGGTCTCAGCATGTGGGGCCGTGGCTGCACCGTAACGACCGATTGGAGTGAAGATGGCCAACCTGATCTATACGGCGATCGCCTCGCTTGACGGGTACGTCGAGGACCAGGAGGGCAGGTTCGACTGGTCGGCACCGGACGACGAGGTGCATGCGTTCGTCAACGATCTTGAGCGGCCGATCGGCACGTACCTATACGGGCGCCGGATGTACGAGACGATGGTGTTCTGGGAGACCGCGAGCACCGAGGCCGATGAGCCAACAGTGTTCTCGGACTACGCCGGGATCTGGCAGACGGCTGAGAAGATCGTGTACTCCCGGGCGCTTCATACGGTATCCAGCGCGAGGACGCGGATCGAGCGCGAGTTCGACCCAGACGCCGTCCGGCGACTCAAGCAGTCCTCGGCGGTCGAAATCGCAGTCGGGGGCGCCGAGCTCGCCGGCCACGCAATCCGCGCGGGGCTGGTCGACGAGTGCCATATGTTCTTGTGCCCGGTCGTGGTCGGAGGCGGCAAGCGCGCCCTGCCGGACAATGTCCGCGCGCAACTCGAACTTCTCGATGAGCGCCGGTTCCGGCACGGCGTCGTTCACCTCCACTACCGCGTACGCGTCTGACCGCAGGTCGGCGACCGTTGTCGCGCTGAACTTGACGGCCCGTCCATATCGCTGTGTTATTGAGGGATGCCCGACGACTTCATCCGCCAATGGGGCGATCCCACGCTGTATGAGCGCGCCGAACCAATCACGATCTTCGACGACCTGCTGCGCGCCCGAGCCGCGCGATTATGTCGGACGTTGGAGCGCGCTGACGGCGCCGGATTGGCCGCGACCCAGGTCGGCTGGCTCCGGCGCCTGTTTGCCTTCCGGCTCAGCGGCGAGCACACCACCGATGTACTCGTCAACCCTCGCGTTGTCTCGCATTCCGAGCAGGTCGAGACCTTCGTCGAGAGCTGCCTGAGCTTCACCACGGTAGCCGTCGCGGTTCGACGCCCGTTCGCCGTTCGCGTAGCAGGCTTCGACGTCTATGGGAACCGCGTCGAGTTGGAGTGCGTAGACTTCTCCGCCTCGCTTATGCAACACGAGATCGACCATCTCGACGGAATCCTGACGTTGCACCGCGCTGGTCCTGCTGAGCGTCACCGCGCCTTCACTGAACTGCTAGCAGGCACGACCGACGATCTGCTTCTCGCCGCCTGACCAGGTTGACCCGGCAGCCGTGGGACGCGTTGAGCAGACCGGAGCCATTCGCGGTTCCTACTTTGCCTTTGGAAACGATTACTGACCGCGGGGTCGGAGAGACCGCGGGCCGAGCACGTCAGCCGCCGCTTGGGCGAACGCGTGAGCTCTCTCGGAGCGATTCGTGCTCAGCCAGACGATGGCCGTCTCCGAGGGCGGCGACAGGTCGGAGATCGGGACGTGCGCGATGCCGTCGAGGGCGTAGTGGTTGGGAAGCTCTCGACGGTGGGGTGAACGATCTGCCCGGCGGCCACGAGCATTAACAGCTCCTCGAAGCTGCGCACTCATCGGCGAGCGCGAGCAGGGAGCCCTGGAGCCGATCCTGATCACCCCGATCCGCCGCGAGGAGTTCCTCATCGGTAAGGCGCTCGCCGTAGTCATCCCAACCCTGGTGGTTGCCTACGCGATCTTCGCCCTGATGGGGTTCGACGTGATCACGCCGTCGACCGGCCTCGCACTCGGCCTCGCCGCCGCCCTACTCGCCGTCGACGCGCTCGGCTGGCGGGCGGTGGCGGCGATGTTCGACCGCGAGCGGCTGATTACCGGAGCGCGACCGTGACCCAAACCACGGCGCCGACCGGGCACTAGGCAGGCGAGCACGCGGAGCACCGGTCAAGAGAGAAGAGCAACGGTGTCAGCAACGCTCACGGTCAAGCGGGAAGGGGTCATCGCGGAGCTCCGAGGCGCGCGGGTCGAGATCGCACTCGATGGCACGGCCATCGGCACGATCAACCGCCATGAAACGTTCGAGGCACCGATCGAGCCAGGACACCACACGCTCCACATCAGGATGGGGCGCTACTCGAGTCGAGCCCAATCATTCGACGTGGCCGACGGCGGCGCGGTCAACTTCCGCTGCTACGGCGGCAGGATCTGGCCGATATGGGCCATCTCGTTCGTCGTGCCGAGCCTGGCGCTCTTCCTCAAGCGCGAATAACCCGCGCCTCGCGGACCGCCCGTCAGGGTGCGTAATGAGCGGCGCGGAAGCCCCAGCGCTCTGTGAGCCAGCGCGGGACGAACTCATCGAGCGCACGCTCGAGCTCCTCACCAGCCTCTCGATCGGCCACCCACCACGAGACGAGGGCGTCGGCGCCGTCAGGAGTCTGGTCATCCGGCGGGTCGATGTACACGCATCCGAGCAGCTCGGTCTCGTCCTCGTCGAGCACCGCGTAGTTGAACGTCACGTGAGCGGCGATCTCGCGCTCATGGCGGGCGAGATCCTCGCGGTCGAATTCATGCGTCATGTCGGCCGGTGGCCAACCCCACGTCGCGCCGTACCTAGCCCACAACCGTTCGCGGGAGGCCATCACGGCGGGGTAGTCGATGTCAACGTCGCTCTCGCGGATCGGGCGTAGATGGTGGCCTGTCTGCAGCTCGACGCGTTCGGGATGGATGAAGTCGTCAGCGAGCCACGGCATCCCAACACCATAAGGCCGCCGACGGTCGCACGTCCGCGAGAGCAGGAAGAGTCCATCCGCGTCGGCCCGGCCGCGCGTCGAACGACGCGTTTGGCCAACGCCGGGTTTCCTGGCGCCGGGCGACAGCGGGTCAGCCAACCTCGTACTTGATGTGCGTCACGCCGGGCGCGTCGACGGCCCTGATCTGGTTGATCGAGAACCGGCCGCTCTCGACCCCGTCGAACAGACGGGCACCGGCGCCGAGGATGACGGGTGCAATCGAGAGGTCGATCTCGTCAACCAGCCGCGCCTCCAGGTACTGGTTGACCACGGACGCCCCGCCGGCGAGCCAGATGTCCCGTTCCCCGGCGGCGTCCTGGGCCTGCGCACGCGCTGACTCGATCCCGTCGTCGACGAAGTGAAAGGTGGTGCCGCCCTCCATCTGGAGTGGTTGGCGCGGGTAGTGCGTGAGCACGAACACCGGGTGGTGGTAGGGCGGGTCCTCTCCCCACCAGCCACGCCAAGACTCGTCGGGCCACGCCCCGCGTACCGGGCCAAACATGTTCCGCCCCATGATCGTGGCGCCGATGTTCGCCCGACGTTCCTCGACGACCTCGGAGCTGGCGTTGGTCTCCCCTCCGTCTCCGCCGTGGGCCTCTCGGAACGCCTGGAGCGGAAATAGCCATTGGTGCAGATCCATCCCCCCGACCCCGAGCGGGTTCTCCTCGCTTTGGTCCGGGCCGGCGACGTACCCGTCGAGCGACATTGTGATGGTGAGTCTGAGCTTGCTCATCTTTATCTCCTTCTGTCGAACGGATCCTTCCCCTGGGAGACCGCCGAACCAGTCTCAACTCATCGGCTGCGGTCTTCCAGCTTCAGACCCGACTCTCCGAAGCGGATCGCGAACAGCCAGGACATCCCGTTGAACTTCCTGGAGAACATCTTCGGGAGCTGCGCCACGCCGGTTCGGGTTGACCAAGACCCCCTAGTCGCTCGCCAAGAACCCGGTCAGGTGCTCGATCACGTCATATGCGTCGTCCTCGATACCGAGGATGAAGGTGGACTTGCGCCGCCGCAGCACGGGTAGTCCGAGGGCGTACAGGCCGTGGCTGTCGACGACGCCGCCGTCGTGACGGAGCTGGCCCTTGGCGTCGAGCACCGGCACGTCTAGCCACCGGTAATCGGGCCGAAATCCGGTCGCCCAAACGACTGTGCGGATCTCGCCGCTCCGAAGGTCAAGCTGCAGCCGCGGCGAGTGGGGCATCTGGGTCGGAGCCAGTGGTTCCGGCGGGTCGAACTCCCCGCCGGATCCGCCTGCCGCAGCCCAGTCGTCGAATACGCCGAGCAGCCGGTTCATCTTGAGGTCCGCGAGCGAGCAGACGTTGCGCAGCCCGCCCGAGAACAGCGCGCGGCCGTCACGAACCGCCGCCCAGCGGCCCACCAGCTCGACTCCCATCGACGACAGCGCGTTCAGATCGAGCGTCGCGTGCTCGGGTGTCCCGACAAGCTGCGGGGACGGTAGCCGCCGCGCTCGGGTCAGATCATCGAGCTCGTCATAGCGCTGGTCCCAGATGCCCGACGCGTCCATCCACCACAGGACGTCGCGGCCGCGATATGTCCGCGGCAAGCGGACGTGCTCTCCGACCGAGAGCGTCACCGGACGGCCCGATCGACTGAGCTCGGCCGCCAGCTGCACGCCGGTCGCCGAGGCCCCGACGACCAGCACGCCGCCGTCGGGAAGATGGCTCGGGTCGCGATAGGTGAAGGCCGTCAGCTGCTCGACGGTTGTCGGCACCGCGACCGCGAAGCTCGGCATCGCCGGCCGGTTGCAGGCGCCGCTCGCCAGAACGACCGTGCGACACCGGATCTCACCCGCGCTCGTGATCACGCGGTAGCCATCGTCGGTCGGTCGTACCGAGGTGACATCCGTCCCGGTCCGCACGCGGCCGAGTGCGGGCGCGGCGAACCGCTCGACCATCTCGACGACCTCGGCCATCGTCATGTAGCCATCGGGATCCGGGCCCTCGTAGCGAACGCCTGGCAGGCGACACTGCCAGTTGGGAGTGAGCAACCGCAGGGAGTCCCAGCGCTCGTGCCGCCAGGAGTTCGCCACCTCGCCCCGCTCGAGCACCACGTGGTCGATCGACCGCTCGGTCAGAAAGTGGCTGGCGGCCAGCCCGGCATGTCCGGCGCCGATGACGACGGTGGTGAAGCGCTCGATGGCGAGGTCTCTCAGCGCCCGACGGCGATGACCCTCAGGCGACCGTGACGGTGACCTCTGTGGGGTTCGAGAGTGCGTCGAACACCGCGGAGCGCTTCTGGGACTGCGCGACCAGGGCCTCGATCTCCGCCCTGGACGCGTCCGCGTCGATCGTGAACGTCACCTTGATGTCGTTGAAGCCGTTGCGGACGTCGCTGTCGACGCCGAGGAACCCGCGGATATCGTGGCTGCCCTCGACGGTCGACTCGACCGAGCGAAGCTGAATGCCCCGATTCTGCGCGACCGCCGCCACGCCCGCGCTCAGGCAGCCCGCGAGGCCCACGAGGAGGTACTCGATCGGGGTGATCCCGTTGTCCTCGGCGGCGAAGATTTCGGGATGGTCGGAGTCAAACTCGTTTTCAATCTTGTGGCTCTGCTCCTCCCCCAGGCCGAAGAAGTCCTGTACGGTGACCGTGCTGTGGACGCCGCTGGTCCACCGGGACGATGCCCGCCACGTGAACTGGGCTGCTTCCGGCGCTCCCGCCAAGACTTCGCGCGCATCGAGCAGTGCGTGAACGTTGACGCCATTGTCGATCGTCGCCATCTAGTCTTGCCCCTTCCTTACGTAATCTAGTTTCTCGATAAGGCCGCTCGACAATATCAAGACCCAGGGAAACAGAGAGATGACCACGCCCACGGCGCCAGCGTCGACGCTCGCGGCGGGATCGGTCGGAGCCGTCGAAACCCGATATCTCGATCTGCCGGATCCGGTGCGGCTCGACTGCGGACGGGATCTGCACCCGGTCCGCGTGGCCTACGAAACCTATGGCGCACTCTCGCCCCGGCGCGACAACGCGATCCTGGTGTGTCACGCGCTCAGCGGCGATGCTCACGCGGCCGGGTACTCGGAGACGGCGGCCGGCCGGAGCACACGCGACGGATTCGGAGCCGAGGATCGCGATGGCTCGGCCGGCAAGGGTCTCGGGTGGTGGGATGGGATGATCGGGCCCGGTAAGGCCTTCGACACCGATCGCTACTTCGTCGTCTCCACGAATCTGCTCGGCGGCTGCGGCGGGACCACGGGACCCTCATCGCTCGATCCGGCCACGGGCAGACCGTATGGCTCGGACTTCCCCGTGATCACCGTCGCGGACATGGTCAGAACCGAGCGTGCCTTCCTGGACGAACTCGGGATCGAGCGCCTCGCGGCGGTGGCAGGTGGTTCGCTCGGGGGGATGCAGGCGTTCGAGTGGGCGATCCTGTTCCCAGACCAGGTCGAGGGGATCGTGGCGATCGCCAGTACGCATGCGCTTCACCCGCAGGGCCTGGCCTGGAACGCGATCGCCCGGGAGGCCATCATGCGCGACCCGGTGTGGCAGAGCGGTCACTACTACGACGGCACGGGCGACGGACCCAACGCGGGGATGGGCGTCGCCCGCATGATCGGCCATATCACGTACCTGTCAGCGCCGGGACTGAGTGACAAGTTCGGCCGGCGACTTCAATTCACCGACGATATCCGCTACACGATCAGCGAGCCGGAGTTCGAGGTCGAGAGCTATCTGCGCCACCAGGCCGACTCGTTCGTCAAGCGGTTCGACGCCAACACGTACCTCTACACGTCCCGGGCCTTGACGTACTTCGACCTCGCGCGGCAGTACGGCCGCGGATCGCTGACCCGCGCGCTCGAGCCCGTCTCGGCGCGGACGCTGCTGATCGCCTTCAGCTCCGACTGGCTGTACCCGCCGTCGGGATCGCAAGACATCGAGGCCGCGCTTCGCGGCCTCGGCAAGCCGGTCGAGCTGAACGTGATCGACGCGCCGTACGGCCACGACTGCTTCCTCCTCGAGGAGGCGCGACAGACACCCATCATTCGTCATTTCCTGGAGGGCAGCCGGTGACCGAAGAGCACGACCGACCGGAGAAGGCCCGTGCGTTCGGATTCGAGACACGGCAACTCCACGCCGGACAGAGACCCGACCCGAATACGGGAGCTCGCGCGGTCCCGATCTTCCAAACGACCAGCTACGTGTTCGAGGACCCGGAATCGGCGGCGGCCTACTTCAACCTCCAGGAGTACGGGAACACGTATTCACGCATCATGAATCCGACGGTCGCCGTGTTCGAAGAGCGGGTGGCGAACCTCGAGGGCGGATGCGGCGCGGTGGCATTCGCCAGCGGGATCGCCGCGCAGGCCGCCGCGCTGTTCACGCTGCTCGAGCCGGGCGACCACGTCGTCTCGTCCTCGGCGCTGTACGGCGGGACGGTGAACCAGTTCAAGCACATGCTGCGAAAGATGAGCGTCGAGCTCACGTGGGTCGATCCCGACGATCCCGACGCGTGGCGCAAGGCGCTCCGACCGAACACCAAGGCATTTTTTGCCGAGACGATCGGCAACCCGGCGGGCAACGTGCTCGACATCGAGACGGTGGCGTCGATCGCGCACGAACGTGATCTTCCGTTGATCGTCGACAACACGTTCGCCACGCCTTACCTTTGCCGCCCGATCGAGTGGGGAGCGGACATCGTGATCCACTCGGCGACGAAGTTCATCGGCGGCCACGGGACGAGCATCGGCGGCGTCGTCGTCGAGTCAGGGACGTTCGATTGGTCCAACGGACGGTTTCCGGTGATTGCGGATCCGTCGCCCGCTTACCACGGCCTGCAGTTTCACGAGACCTTCGGCACGTACGGCTACCTGATGAAGCTGCGCGCCGAGACGCTGCGTGATCTCGGCGCGGCGCTCGCGCCGTTCAACGCGTTCCTGTTCCTGCAGGGACTGGAGACACTGTCGCTGCGGATGAAACGCCACGTCGAGAACGCGCAGGCGGTCGCCACGTTCCTCGAGTCGCACGAGCTGACCGCGAACGTCGCCTACCCCGGCCTGCCGAGCAGCGCGTACCGGCCGCTCGTCGAGAAGTACCTGCCAGACGGCGCCGGCGCCGTGTTCTCGTTCGATTGCGCCGGTGGGCGAACCGGTGGACAGGAGCTGATCCGCGGCGTGACGCTGTGGTCGCACCTGGCCAACGTCGGCGACGCCAAGAGCCTCATCATCCATCCCGGCAGCACGACCCACCGCCAACTGAGCGACGCCGAACTCGAGGCGGCCGGCGTGCGACCCGGGACGGTCAGACTGTCGGTCGGCACGGAGTCGGTCGACGACCTGATCTGGGACCTGGAGCAGGGGCTCGAGCGCGTGAGACGGGACCCGGAGCACGGACTCAGAAGCGTGACATGACCGAGCTCGAGCGCTACCAGAACCCGTCGACGATCCAGCGTGTGCTCCACACCGCGAACACGATCGCGATCGTCGGCTTGTCCAGCAACGAGTTGCGGGCCAGTCACTTCGTCGGCTTCTACCTCAAACGGCACGGCTATCGGGTGATCCCGGTGAATCCCCGCGAGACCGAAGTTCTCGGAGAGGCGAGCTACCCGAGCCTGCTCGAGGTTGAGGTGCCGGTAGATATCGTCAACGTCTTCCGCGCGCCGGATGCGCTGCCGGCGATCGCGCGGGACGCCGTCGCGATCCATGCCGGCGCGATGTGGTGTCAGTTCGGCGTGATCAACGAGGAAGGCGCACGAATCGCGCAGGACGCCGGGGTGACGGTCATCATGGATCGCTGCCTGAAGGTCGAGCATGCGCGCTACATGGGCCGGATGCACTGGTTCGGCTTCAACACGGAGCGGATCACCTCCGTCCGCACCGGCCTTCAGTAGCGCGGGTTCGCAGGTCAGGCCGGCCGCGCGGCGCAGGTTCGGACCGCGGTCATGACGACCTCCGCGACTTCCTTGGGATGCGAGATCATGACGACGTGCGAGGCCCCTTCGACCTCGGTGATCCGCGCGTCCATTCGCTCGTAGCTGAACCGGTGGACGCCGGGATCAATACACCGGTCGGCGGTCGGGAGCACCGCCCAGACAGGCCGGTTGCGCCACGCCGGGGTCGGCGCCGCCTCGGTGAGCGCAACACCGGCGAGCGGGCGCTGCGAGATCGCGTAGAACGCGGCGTCATCAGCCGGGAGGTCGGCGCAGAACGACTCGTGGAACCCGTCGAGCGAGAGCGTGAACTCGGCGCCGCCGTCTCTGGCAACTGGTCCTGGACGATGTACGGCACGATCCCCGGAGCCGGGAACCTGGACTGCAGGTCGGTCAGGTTCTCGCCCTCATCCGGAGCGAAGCCGGAGATGTAGACGAGGCCGACCACGTTGTCGGCCGTGCCGGCGGCGGTGATGACCGCGCCGCCGTAGGAGTGACCGACCAGCAGAACGGGTCCGTCGATCTCGCCGATCACGCCCTTGAGGTACTCGCCGTCGCCGCCGGTGAGTCCGCGCAACGGGTTCGGCGGGGCGATCATCGTCACGCCTTCGCCGAGCAGCTCGTCGTACAGACCACGGAAGCCCGATGCGTCAGCGAACGCGCCGTGGACGAGCACGACGGTGGGATCGGAAGGAGCCATAGCGAATTACCTCTTTCCAGTCGAAGAACGGACGTGCGCCACTCATCGCGAAGTTATACGACGGCTCCGGCCGTCGCACCCCGTGAGGACCGTGGTCAGGGTCCCGGGTCTCCCGGATCCGTGGGACTCGTCCGGCGACCGCCGTCTCGGTCCGGGCCGTGAGGAGCCCGGGGCTGCCTGCGGATATGTCGGGCGGGCCCGACCGGCCGCGCCCGACACACCTGTCATCGCCTTACTTGAGGAAGCCCGTCTTCTTGACGTCGGCGAGGATCTGGGCCGCGGTGAGCCCGGTGTCGAACGGCCCGCTGGGCGCGATCGCCTTGCCGAGGTAGAGGCCGATCGCTCCGGCGTGCCGGGCCTCGACGGTCACGATCGATGCCGCTGCGAGGAGGACCTTGCCGGACTGGATGTTCGCCGCCTGCCCGAGATAGGCGTGTACGCCGGTGTTCTCGAGCACGTACGTGGTCGCCGCGAACTTGGACTGATCGCTCGGGATGCCCTGGAACTCGAAATTCGGCTTCTTCACGGCGTGTCGGCCGAGCGCTGCCTTGAGGTACTTCACGTGGGCGTGCTCGTCCTTGGTGACGGTTCGCAGCAGTTGCACGAGTGCGGGATTTGTGATCTTGCCCGCGCTGGTCGCCTCGTTGTAAAACGAGCTTTCCAGGTACTCCAGCGTCAGCGCGAAGTTCAGGATCCCGATGTCTCCTGCACCGAACGTGCTCGGCGGCCGGCCCGCCGCCAGGGCGGTGCTCGGCACGAGCGCGCTCAGGATCGCGCCTCCGCTGACGGCCGCTCCACCGGCGAGCGCGCCTTTGCGCAGGAATCCGAGGCGGGTGTCGCCGCCAACTTCTTCTGCCGCCTCGCGGACGGCGCCGTCTATGTCGATCGCTTCGAGATTGATCTGATCCATCAGGGTCATGCTCCTTTCGGACGATGCGGATGAGCATCGCCGCGGTCATGGGAGCGGCCGAAAATCACCCGCTGCCCGTGCGTTCAACAGTTACTTCGCGTTTCACCGACGATCGGATCAACGCGAATCTGGTCAGGTGTCGTGATGCGGACGTGACGGGGCGCGACGTTCGGCGATCGTCGCCACCAGCACGCTGAACTCGAACAGCAGATAGAGCGGTAGCGTCTCGAGCAGCATCGTGATCGCATCACCGGGAAGCACCGCGGCTACCACCCCGCAAGCGAGCAGGGCGTAGCGGCGGTTTTTCCGCAGCTGTCGCGGGGTGATGAGTCCGGCGCGAGTGACGGCGACGATTGCGACTGGAACCTGGAATATGAGGCCCATGGCGAGCAGGATCGTGGCGGCGTACTTGTAGTACTGACTGGCCTGCACCAGGACGTTGAACTGGTCAGAATTGAAGTTCTGGAAGAAGTGCAACGACGCCGGCAGCACCACCTCGTAACCGAACACCACCCCGGCAGCGAACAGGATCGGGATCGCCAGGGTGACGGGCAGCATGCGGCGCCGCTGCTCCGGTTCGAATGCCGGCATGAAGAACCCGTAGGCCTGCAGCAGCAGCACGGGCAACGACAGGATCAGCGCGAAGATGAACGTGACGGTGACCGTGCTAGTGAAAGGCTCCCCGATTCCAAGGGTCACCGGCCGGTTACCCTGCGGCGGGGCGGACAGACGCGTGACCTCGCGGCCCAGATCGCTCTGGACGTGTGCGAGCGAGGCCGACACGGATGCCGTGTGGGGCTCGCCGCGAAGAACACCGACCACCGTGCCGAGCTGCTGTGCGATGTCCTTGGCGCTCTGCTGTACCGAGTAGGTTGCGCCGAGTGGTCCGTGGCCGGCGCGAACCTGCTCCTGCGTCTGGCTCGAGAGCGGCTGGTTGACCAGATGCAGCAGCTCGTGGTTCTGCCAGAAGCAGATGCCGAACGCAACGGCGACCGCGAGCAGCGAGACGATCAACCGCGCCCGCAGCTCGTCGAGGTGGTCAACCACGCTCAACGTGGTGTCATGGCTGATCGGCCGGAATCGACGCATGGTGATCGCGGCAGGCATCTGCATTCTCAGCGTTCCTTTGCTACGTGGGGTTGCCTGATCGGCCTACGCGACCGGGCCGACGTGCGAGCGCTCGACAGGCGGCTCGGTGGCGGCCGTCTCAGCGTGGTTCGTGCGCAGGGTGTCGGCGCGCGTGACGTCGGGTCCAGGGGTCAGCTGCGTCGTGTTGGTATCGCCGCTGAGCGAGTCCTTGAAGCCGCGCAGGCCCGCGCCGAGTGATTGGCCCATCTCGGGCAGCCGCTTGGCGCCGAACACGAGCAGCACGATGAGCAGCAGAAATGCGATGTGGATTGGGTTGTCAAGTCCCATCATGGGACGCTCCTTCGATCGTGGTTCTCTCTGTGTGTTCGGATGGGAGCTCGATCCGGATCAGCACGGGGTGTGCGCCGGGTGCCGGAGCGCCACGGGGGCGTCGCGACGGGCGTACTTCACTTCGTGATTCCACGAAGGTATGAGGCGATCGTCCCGGACACTCTGCCCGCCAAGCGGTTCCTCGTCTATGCCAGCGGCGTCGCCGAGATCGCGGGTGGCGCCGGCCTCATCCATCCGCGCACTCGCACCGGTGCGAGCTGGTGGTGCATCGCGACGCTTCTCGGGGTGTTTCCGGCCAACGTCCACATGGCGCTGCATCCCGACCGGTATCGCCAGATCGCGGGCGGCCGCGGTACCTTGCTGGCGCGGTTGCCGCTTCAGGCGCTGCTGATCGGGTGGGCGAGAGCGGCTAGACAGTAAGCCGGATGGCTTGCCGCCGGTTCAGCCGGCTGTGACGAGCTGCTGGTTGACCGACGGGATCACCTCGTCCCCGAACGCGGCCAGCGTCGCGTCCTGGGCGTCGTGCTGGAGGTAGAGCCCGAAGTGACCGACGCCGAGCCCGGCTAGCTCGGTCAGCCTGGCGATCTGCGTCTGGGGCGGTCCGATGATGCAGAACCTCTCGACGATGTCGTCCGGGACGAACTCGGTGTGCGTGTTGCCGGCGCGCCCGTGCTCGGCGTAGTCGTACCCCTCACGGCCGGCGATGTAATCGGTCAGGCTCCTTGGCACCGCGCTGCCGTCTGCCCCGTACCGCTTGACGATGTCGGCGACGTGGTTTCCGACCATCCCGCCGAACCACCGGCACTGGTCGAGCGCGTGTGCCCGCGCCGCCTCGCTGCCGTCGGTCACGTAGGCGGGCGCCGCGACGCACATCGTGAGCGCGTCCGGATCGCGGCCGGCGGCCGCGGCGGCGTCGCGCACGGCCTGGATGCTCCACGCCGCGATGGCAGGATCGGCGAGCTGCAGGATGAAGCCGTCGCCCACCTCTCCGGCGAGCTTGAGCGCTTTGGGTCCGTAGGCCCCCACCCAGATCGACAGCCGGCTGTCCGGGTTCCACGAGAAGCGCAGGTTGGTGCCTCGGTAATCGACCTCGCGGCCGTTCGCGAGGCCGCGGATCACTTCGATGCATTCGCGTAGCTGGTCGAGCGTCACGGGCTTGCCGTTGATCACCCGCACCGCCGAGTCACCACGGCCGATGCCGCAGATGGTGCGGTTGCCGTACATCTCGTTCAGGGTGGCGAACAGGGAGGCGGTGACCGTCCAATCACGGGTCGCCGGGTTGGTGACCATCGGACCGACAACGAGCTTGTCCGTTGTGCCGAGAATGCGGCTGAAGATCACGAACGGCTCCTCCCAAAGGAGATGAGAGTCGAACGTCCAGCCGTGACTGAAGCCGTACGCCTCTGCCCGTCGGGCGAGCTCGACCACGCGCGCCGCCGGCGGATCGGTCTGCAAAACGACTCCGAAGTTCATGGTCTACCCCACTCCCTGTGACGTGATTTCGTCGGCTCTCGCCAGCACTTGATTCACGGTCCGGCCGTACGCGTCGATTGCGACGCTCAGCGCCCGCTCGGAGGAATCCTCGATCGCCGCGTGCGAGATCGGGGGGTCCGATTGCGCGAAGATCATCGCCGTAGGGACGACCCGGCCGATCTCGGTCGCGTCGTGCAATGGACCACTCGGAATCGGCTCGTGTGCGCCGCCACCTGCCTGCTCCACGCTGACCCGGGCCATCTCGACCAGCGCAGGGTCAAACGGGGTCGGCGGGACGCTGAAGACGTTGCGCACCTCGACAGTGCACTTGAATTCCTCGGCACCGCTGCGGCACGCCTCGAGTGCCTCGGCGAGCATCGCCGCGAGCTCTCCTGGGTCGAGGTGCCGCTGGTCGAGCTGCATCTCGGTTCGGCCGGCGACGGCGGTGATCACTCCGGGCGTCGAGTGCATGCGCCCGACGGTCGCGACTCCGTTGTGCGCGATCGCGCTCTCCCGGATCGCGAGCGACGCACGCGCGGCGGCAGCCAGCGAATCCTGGCGCAGCCGCATTGGCGTCGAACCGGCGTGCGCGGCCTGACCGAGGAACGTGATCAGGTGGCGCTCGACGCCGACGGTGCCGCTCACCGCGGATGCCAGGCGGGCGCCGTCGAGGAGCACGGGGCCCTGCTCGATGTGCAGCTCGAGATATGCGACGGCTCCGTCCAGCCGGGCGGCGGCCGCAGTCGCATCGTCAAGGTCGATGCCGCAGGCGGCGAGGCCGTCGGCCAGCGTGACGCCACCGGAGTCCTCCAACCCGCGAACGTCGTCGGCGAGCAGGTTGCGTGCGCAGGCGGAGGACCCGACCAGGCTTCGTCCGAACCGTGCGCCCTCCTCATCGGCCCAATCGACGAACCGGACGCCGATCGGCGGCGTGACGCCGGAGCGGCTCAGGTGCCGCACGGTCTCGAGCGCGGTCATCAGCCCGAGCGCGCCGTCGAGCCAACCGCCGTCGGGGACCGCATCGATGTGCGAACCGACGATCAGGAACTCGTCGCGCTCGCCGGCGACCTCGGCCCACAGGTTCCCGGCCTGGTCTCGCTCGGGCTCGAGACCGGACTCGGTGAGCTTCGCGGTGAGCCATTCGCGCGCCTGCATCCACTCAGGCGTCCAGGCCAGGCGTTTGGCGCCGGCGAACCGTCCACCGCTCTGCGCTGCAAGCTCGTCGAGATCGGCGATGACCGCTTGCGGGTCGAGCCTCGCGCCGCTCACGTGACGGCCTGGCGAGCCCGTCCGAGCGTCCGCGAAACGAAGCGGCCGTGCCCGGGATCGGTCTTGATCTCACCTTGGTCGTAGACGAGGGTACCCCTCGAAAACGTGTGCCGGACGCTCGCGCTCGCGGTCTCGCCCTCGTACAGGTCGTAGTCGACGTTCATGAACGACGTCGCCTTGCCGTACGGATGCGGCGCCGCCGGGTCGAGGACTACGACGTCGGCGTCCTTGCCGGGCGCCAGGGCCCCCTTCTCTCGCAGGCCGAACCGTCGGGCGATCGTCGTGCTCGTACGGTCGACAAGCTGCGATCGGGTGATGCGGCCCGTGACGACGCCCTCGTCCCAGAGCTTCGCGAGACGGTGCTGGATCTGGGCGAGTCCGTTCGGCACGAGGCTGAAGTCGTCGAGGCCTCTCGACTTCTGCTCGTCGTTGAACGGGCAGTGGTCGGTCGAGACACTTTCGAGGACCCCGCGCCCCAGGTAGCCCCACAAGAGTTCGTGGTTCGCCTTGTCCCGGAGCGGCGGGGAGCAGATGTAGCGACAGCCCTCCATACCCGGGCGGCGCAGGTCATCGATGCTGTTGATGAGGTACTGGACGCACGTCTCGCCGGTGACCGGCGCGCCGCGCTGCTGCGCCGCTTCGATCTCCGCCGCGGCGGCGCCGCACGTGACGTGGACCACGAACAGCGGCGCCCCGACGTGCTCGGCGATCCGGGCCGCGCGCCCGGTGGCCTCTGCCTCGACGAACTCCGGTCTGGTCAGCGCGTGGTAGATCGCCGACGTGTCGCGGCGCGCGAGCGCCCGGTGGACAAGCAGATCGATGATGTCTCCGTTCTCGGCATGCACCATCGTCAGCGCCTCGAGGTCCCGCGCGCGCTCCATGCATGCGACGAGCTCGTCGTCGCGAACCATCAGCGCGCCTTTGTAGGCCATGAACAGCTTGAACGAGCAGACGCCGGCCTCCGACATCGCCGTCATGTCCTCCAGCACCGGCTCCGAGGCGTTGGTGATCGCCATGTGAAAGCCGTAGTCGACGTGGGCCGCGCCGTCGGCACGCCCCCGCCACTCCTCGAGCGTCGACTGGAGGTTGTCGGGCTGATTCTGGATCGCGAAGTCAACGAGGCACGTCACTCCGCCCGCCGCGGCGGCTTGCGTGCCGGTGTCGTAGTCGTCGGAGGACATCGTGCCCATGAACGGCATCGACAGGTGCGTGTGGTTGTCGATCAGCCCCGGGAGCACGAAGCAGCCGGCGGCGTCGATCACCTCCGTGCCGTCGGGCGTAGCGACGTGGCCGACAGCGGCGATCTTCTCGCCGTCGATGAGGACGTCCCCGTCGAATTCACCGTCGGCCGTGACGACGGTTCCGTTCGCGATCAGCTTCGTGTGAGCCATGCCTCTCTCTCCTCCGGCGCGGTCATGAAGTCGGGATGCCCATGTGCTCCGACAGCGTCACCAGCACGTCGCCGAGACGGCCGACGAGGTCGTCCAAGGTCAGGCGATCGCACACCAGCGGCGGCGCGATCTGAACGACGGTGTCGCCGCGGTCGTCGCCACGCGCGATCAGCCGAGCTTTGATCAGCGCGCCCGGCAGGCACTTCCGCAGCAACTCCTCGCGCCGTGCCGCGTCGAACCGGCTGGCGGGACCGTCGGGCACCAGCTCGACCGCCCAGAAGTAGCCGCTCCCCCGGACGTCACCGACGATCGGCAGGCGGCGGAGCGACTCGAGCAGTGCGGCGAGGTACGCCTCGTTGTCGCGGACGTTGTCGAGCACGCGCTCGCGCTCGAACAGCTCAAGGTTCTTCAGCGCGATGACCGACGACAGCGGGTGACCGCCGAACGTGATCCCGTGGAGAAGCGTCCGACCAGCGTCGTACAGGGGTGCCGCAACGCGCGAGGACGCGAGGACGGCGCCCATCGGCGCGTACGCCGACGTCAGACCCTTCGCGGTCGTGATCACGTCTGGTTCGGCGCCGAACCGGGTCACCCCGAACCACTCCCCGAGGCGCCCGAACCCCGTGATCACCTCGTCGGCGACCAGCAAGATGCCGTGGCGATCGCAGATCTCGCGTAGCCCGGGCCAGTAGCCCTCCGGCGGTTGCAGGCAGCCGCCGGCGTTCTGCACGGGCTCGGCGATGATCATCGCGATCGTCTCCGCGCCCTCGCGTTCGATCGTCTCGTTCACCTCGTCGAGGAGCACGGACGTGAGCTCGCGGCCCGACTCGGGCCTGCGGAACTCGTTCGTGTTCGAGACGTGGAAGGTCTCGACCGCCGGCGGGCCGAACGGTTCCTTGAAGCCGGGCACGCCCGTGAACGCAAGGGCCCCCAGCGTCACCCCGTGGTAGGCCCGATCGCGGGAGATGGCCTTCGTGCGCTCCGGCTCGCCGATGCCGAGGTGGTACTGGCGCACCAGTTTCCAGGCCGCCTCGACCGACTCGGAGCCACCGTTGGTGAAGAACACATGATCGACCGCGCCAGGCGCGATCTCCGCCAGCCTGCCCGCCAGCTCGACGGCGGCCGGATGAGCGACACCCCAGTTGGTGGCGAACGGAAGCTCGATCAGCTGCCGGCTCGCCACCTCGGCCATCTCCGGACCGAACGAATAGCCGAGCTGAGCGCAGAACAGATTCGAAAGCCCGTCGAGGTGGCGTCTGCCCAGACTGTCGACCACGAACACGCCGTCGCCACGCTCGAGCAAGAGCAGCTCGACGTCGCCGTCGCGGGCCCCTCCGTTGCGCGCAAAGTGGAGAAGCAGATGATCGGTGATCGTGACGGTCGCGCCCATAGCGCAACCATAAGTCACCGCGTGGCTCGAGGCTAGGGCCAGGACTCGCCGGCCCGAGACCGACCCTGGAGGCGCTACAGAAGCGAGACGAGTTCGGCGACGATTTCCGCTGCGGGCTGTGACCGTCTCGCGAGCGCAACGCTCTGTCCGGCCCACAGCGATAGCGGCTCGATCTCACCCGTCGTGCCCACCATCGGGGGCGCGGGCTCGTATCGAACGATCGCTTCGCCCGAAGCAAAGTGCGCGAGCACTTCGCCCTCTCGCGGTCGACTACCCAGGGCCGGCCGGCCCGCGGCCTCCCACATCTCGGCCGTCGAGTTGTGGATGGCACGGTGCGAAGCGTCCACCGGCCATCCGACCCCATATAGGTTGGGGTACCACTCGGCATCGGTCTCGGTAGCGGCTATCAGGCGGCGCCGATACTCCTCGTGGATCGGCATTTCATCGGCGAGCAGGAACCGCGTGCCGAGCATCGCGCCCTGCGCGCCGAGGGCGAACACGGCCGCGACCCCTCGAGCGTCGCCAATGCCACCGGCCGCAATGACCGGCACCGGCGCCACCGCGTCGACTACCGCCGGCACCAGCGGGAGCGTTGCCACCCCACTCCAGACGTGGCCTCCGGCTTCCCACCCCTGCGCGATGAGGATGTCCACTCCACATCCGGCCGCGCGCCGCGCTTCCTCGACGCTGCCGACAGTGTGCATGACAAGCCCTCCGGCGTCATGCACCGAGTCGACGTAGCCGCTCGGATCGCCCCAGAAGAGCGACACGATCCGCAGACCCGCCGACAGTGCCTGATCAACTCGATGGTGCTGGTCCCAGACGAGAACGAAATTGCCGGCAAAGGGCCGATCGGTGAGGGCTGCCGTTTCTCGGACCACGTCTCCGGCATCATCGGCCCACCCCAGCCCCAGGGTGCCGAGGCCGCCGGCGTTCGAGACCGCGGCGGGCAGGCGGGGATCTGCAGCCACCGGCGCCTCGACAATCGGGTGGTCGATCCCCAGCAACTCGCACAAAGGCGTGTGGGCACTCATAGAGACCGCCCCCTTTCTGGCGCCCACGGCGCCGGTTGACTAGGCTCAAGCGACGGGACGGCGGCCATCGTTCTCGTCACCCCTAAACCATAGACAGGAGCAGGTCATGCGCAGCGACATCGTCCCCGGCGGCACCTTCCCCGACTACGAGTTGCCCGATCAGGAGAGCACGCCCCGAAAGCTGAGCGAGATCCAGGGCGAAGATCCGCTGATCCTCACGCTCGCGCGCGGGAACTATTGCCCCAAGGAGCACCAGCAGCACCTCGAGCTCGCGGCCAACTATCCCAAGATCGCGGTGGCCTACACGAAGGTCGCCACCATCTCGACCGACACCCATCACTCGAGCCAGGAGTTCCGCGCGTCGACCGGCGCCCAATGGCCCTTCCTGTCCGACCCGGAGCGAACGGTCCAGAAGGACCTCGAAGTCCAGGAGTACACCGATCCGGAGCACGACCCGATGATCCCGCACACCCTCGTGCTCAAGCCAGGGCTGGTCATCCACAGCGTCTACAACGGCTACTGGTTCTGGGGACGCCCCTCGTTCGTGGATCTCTGGCACGACCTGCGGACCGTGACCAGCGAGATCCGCCCCGACTGGGATCTGAGCAAGCCCGGGCTACGCGAAGCGTGGGATGCCAAGGACTATTCGCCATTCCACGGCTGGAACAAGCGCTCCCCGGACGCGATGCCGACGTCGTACCACGCTTAGAGAGAGCCGGCGGTCCTGTCGCGGCTTACTGGTCGAGTGGCGGAATCGGCTCAGCCAGCGCGGCGCGCCCCGGTGCGGCTGGGAACGGGTCGGCGAAATACTGGGTCTCGTGAGCTACAAAGCCGTCGGTGAACTCCATGATGCTGACCGAGTACGTGGGCGCGCCGTCGTAGGTGATCACGCACTCGCTCACCCACAGGTCGCCGCCGCCCTGAATGCGGCGAACCGTGAAGTGGCGTTCGGCCGGGTTCCCGCCGCGTTGCGCTTGGATCGTTGACCGGCCGCTGAAGCGCTCGCCGGATTGCGGGTAGTCGAGGATCGCGTCCGCGGCGTAGATCGCGTGCTCAACGTCGGCGTCCCCGCTTTCGGAGGCCTGCCAATGCTCCTGAATCCGCGCCCGGATATCGGCGTCACGATCAATCGCGCTGTTCACCGGTTAGCCCCCATGAGGAGTAGGAATGGCGCTGCACAAGCTCGGCAGAGTACCTGCCCGCGCCGCGATCCAGCGCGGCGCGTCGGTTAGGCTCGCGCGATGATTGCATCGGTTCCTCAGGCCGACACCCCGAAGCTTGGCCGGCGGATCGTCCGCTTGTTCCGGCCGCACCGCGGCACGCTGTCGGTGATCGTCGCGATGATCTTGATCAGCTCGCTGCTGAGCGTGATCAGCGCACTGTTGGTCCGTCGGGTGTTCGACGACGCGCTGTTCGTACGGGGCGGTCCCGATCTCGGAGTGCTGTATCCGCTGGTGGCGGCGCTGATCGCAATCCCGATCGTCAACGGGGTCCTGAACGTCGGTCAGGCGTGGCTGACCGAGATAGTCGGCAACCGGGTGCTGCAGGAGCTTCGCGACCAGCTGTTCGCGCATCTGGAGCGGCTCTCGCTCGCGTTCTACACGGCGACTCGCAGCGGCGAGGTTCAGTCGAGGCTGGCCAACGATGTCGGCGGCGTGCAGACGACGATCACCTCAACCGCGTCGTCGGTCGTCAGCAACGTGGTCACGTTCGTGTCCTCCGTCGTGGCGATGCTGGTGCTCTCGCCATTGCTGACGGCGATATCGCTGGCCGCGACGCCCGTGTTCGTGCTGTTCAGCCGGCGGGTCGGACGCGCCCGGCGAAGAGCTCGCCGCGACGCCCAGGCTTCGCTGGCGGCGATGGGTTCGATCACCCAGGAGACCCTGTCGGTGTCCGGGATCCTGCTGGCCAAGGTGTTCGGCCGCCAACAGCACGAGGTCGACCGGTACCGCGCCGAGAACGCCAACCAGGCCGAACTGCAAATCCGACAGGCGATCACCGGGCGATCGTTCTTCGCCGTCACCCAGGCGTTCTTTGGGATCAGCCCGGCGCTGGTATATCTGGTGGCCGGCCTTCAGGGCACCCACGGCGACCTCTCGGCGGGGACGCTGGTGGCATTCACGACCCTGCAGAGCCGGCTGCTGATCCCGATCAACCAGCTGCTGCAGGTGTCCGTCGACGTCCAATCGTCGCTCGCGCTGTTCGGGCGGATCTTCGAGCTGATCGACCTCAAGCCCCGAATTACCGACCGGCGCGAGGCGCTCAACCTTTCCGCCGGCGAGATCCGAGGCGAGGTCGCGTTCGAACACGTCTCGTTCCGCTACGGCGGGGGCGAGGACGGCGGACCCCCCGCACCCGACGATGCACTGCGCGACGTATCGATGCTGGTTTCACCGGGGCAGCTCGCGGCGCTGGTCGGGCCGTCCGGAGCGGGCAAGACCACGATCTCGTACCTGATACCGCGCCTCTACGACGTCGAGAAGGGAGCGGTCAGGCTCGACGGTCATGACGTGCGCGACCTGAGTGCGGCGACGATCGCACGCGCGGTCGGGGTAGTGACCCAGGAGAGCTACCTGTTCGGAGGCACCGTGCGCGAGAACATCAGTTACGGACGCCCCGACGCCACCGACGAGGAGATCGTCGCCGCGGCGAAGGCCGCGTTCATCCACGATCGCATCATCGCGCTCGAGCACGGCTACGACACGGTCGTGGGCGAGCGCGGCTACCGGTTCTCCGGCGGGGAGCGCCAGCGGCTGGCGATCGCGCGTGTGATCCTCGAAGACCCGCCGATCCTGGTTCTCGACGAGGCCACCTCGGCGCTGGATACCGAAAGCGAGCGCGTCGTTCAACAGGCGCTCGAGTCGCTCATCCAACGCCGAACGACGATCGCAATCGCCCACCGCCTCTCGACGATCCGAAACGCCGACGTCATCTTCGCCGTCGAGAACGGCGCGATCATCGAGCGCGGCACCCACGACGAACTCCTCGCGCAGGGTGGCCTATACGCGCGTCTGTACGAAGAGCAGTTCGGCGACGGGGTCGTCGAAGCCCATTGCAGCGACGGCGTGATCCTGGCCAACGGCCATCCATGCCGACCCTCGAGCCCGCGGACACAGACAGACGGACAGTTCCGGGTTCCCGTGGCCAACGACCCCCGTGATTCGGTGGCCGAGGTCCCGGCCGAACTTCGCACCGTCCTGACGGCGTAGGGCGCCGCGGCCTATCCGTGATTCTCCATCAGCGGCCGGCGTCGTAGCGTCGGCGATCCCGCTTGGTCGGACGCCAGCGCGCGCGTCTTGAACAGCCGTGCCGTCCAGAGCCGGCGGTCGACGCGCATCGCCCTCCACACGTAATCGACTCACCAGCCACAGCTCGGAAGTGTGCCGCAGCGTCGTCGCGCTGGCGATTCATGGAGCCTGGCCGATAAACATACCCTCTAAGGGGGATTTCTCGACCAGGCTCCTCCCGCCGGTATTCCGTGGCGACCGGTTGGGGGGTGCCACAACACTCGGCCGGCTGACTCGCATCACCCTCAATACGATCCTTGGCGTGCCGCGCTCGCTCGCTCCCGATCGTCATCTCCGGAACTCTCGTGGGTGGCCGGTCGTTCGTTTGGCACGTCCTGGCTGAGCCGTGGGACCGACGTCGCCCACGCTTGTTCGGACCCGGAGCGACATCACGCTCGAGTTGATCCACGCGGTGGCGTGGCGAGGCGCGGGGTTGGAAATCGCGCCACAGGCGCTGGCGGTCATGGATCGCTGCCATGCGTCGTTTGAGGCGCTGGTGTCCGATCGGGTGGGCGCCGATCCGCAGGCACTGATCTACGGGGTCACGTCGGCGCCGGGTGACGCGGCCGGGGCGGCGCTGACCGAGGAGGGGAAGACCGGGCGTCCGAGCCAGTTGTGGACCGCGATGTCGTTCGGCGATCCGCTGCCGGATCGAGTCGTGCGGGCGATCCTGGTCGCGCGCCTGGCCAACTTCCTCGAGGGGCACGCCGCCGTCCGCGGCCAGGTGGCGCAAGCTGTCGCCGACATGCTCAGCGCGGGGGCGCTACCCGTCGTGCCGGCGCCGTCAAACGGCGGGTCGGGCGAGATATTGGCCTTGGGGAGTCTGTTCTTCGACTTGAGCAGACGGATGCAGCTATCTGCGAAGGAGCGGATGGCGTTGATCAACGGCTCCCCGTGCGCGGCGGCGCTCACCGCCGACATCGCGTTGGCCGCCGAGCGACGCATCGAGCTGTCCGACGCGATGTTCGCGCTGGTCGCGGAGATCTGCGGAGCGCCGGATGAGCATTTCGCACCGGAGCTCGAGGTGCTCTGGGGCGACGAGCACGAGGCCGCGGCGCTCCGCTCTTTGCGGAGGCTGCTCGAGGGGAGTGGTCGCATCCGCCAGCGCCACCAGGCGTCCGTGTCGGTGCGGATCCTGCCCCGCGTGCTCGGCGCGGTCCGCCGCGCCCACGCGGCAGCCGAGTCTGTCGCCCGGATCTCCTTGAGATCGGTCACCGATAACCCGGTGTACCTACCGCCCAGCGCCGAGCGGCCGCTTGGCGCGGTGTACTCCAACGGCGGCTATCACAACGCCCAGGCCGCCCCGGTGATCGACGGAGTGGCCTTTGCGCAGGCGGACCTGTGTCAACTCGCGCAGCGCCTGACCGATCATCTCTTTCAAAACCCGCTCACTGCCCGGCTGGTCGCGCACGACGAATGGTCGGTCAAGCCATTGCACATGGTCCAGAACGGGTGGGCAGAAGAGGCACGCGCAATCGCTGCGCCGACGCTCCTCTCGCTCGGTGGCTTTGGCCAGAACGACGTGCCGGTGCTGAATTTTCTGGCCTGGCGCAAAGCGACCGCAATCGGACAGTGCCTCGACGCAAGTCTCGCCGTACTCGCCGCCATCGCATCCCAGGCCCTGCACGTCGGCGCGCACGAGCCGCCGCCGAACCTCCGCGCGCTGGTCGACCTCATCCGCACGAGCTTCCCCCCCGTCGACCAGCCACGAGCCCTCGGCGACGACTGCCGGCGGCTCACCGACGCATTCGCCCGCCAGGTGTTCGACTAGCGGCGCTCACGCGACCGTCGCAGCCCTGCCAGGCGGCGGGCGATCAGCCGGCGCTCGGGATCGGCCGCGGCCAGACGCAGGGCGTCCTCGAACGCCACTCGCGCCTCGTCCTGGCGACCCGGCCTTGGGGAAGATCAGCATTGCGTACTTCATACCCGCCTCCTTTGAGGGATGTTTGATCATCCTGGAGACAACGGACGGCACCAGGGGGACAGCGCCCCCGGTAAATTCTCTCAGCCGCGGACAGCGGCGACCGGGGATCAGCTACCCAGCTCGGCGATGAGCTGCTCAGCAGCGCTGTTGCTGGCCCGCGCGACCTCGAGCTCCCATCGACTGCCGTCACCGAATGTGATCATCAAACCTCCGCTGATCTGCGCCCCGGCCACGATACCCATCGTCCGTTTCGCCTTTCCCCTCCGCGTCACCCACGCCCCTGCGACCTGCGGCGCGCCGAGCGCGCTCGATGCATCAGCCATCTCCCAGCTCCTCTCCGGTGATCTTCCGGTTGGTCAGGTCGAAGTTCAGATTGCTGCCGGCCCCGGTCGTGGTGAGCGGCTGCAGCACGAGCCCATTGACCTCCACCGGCTGGTTGTAGACCTCGTAGGTCCCGTCTGAGAGCTGGGTCGTACAGGTGCCGCTCCGGACCGCGATGTAGCTCTGTCAAGGAACATCGTGCAGTTGGCGATCACCTGCACCGGGATTCATCACGGTGCGGTCGGCCGAGCCCGCGCCGCCGCCGAGCGGGGTGGCGGTGACGATGACGTTGTAGTACCCGGCAGCGGTGGTGCTAGCCGCCGTCAGGGACAGCGTCGAGGTCGTGTCGGTGCCTATCACCGGGTCCTCCGAGAAGCTCGAGGTCATGCCGGCGGGCATCCCGCTGAGGCCGAGTGCGCGGCGTGGTTGGCGACCACGGTCGGCGTGACCCCGTCCCGCCCGCCGGTCGCCGAGCCCTGAAAGTCGAGGCCGTCACTCGCGTCGTACTGAGTGGTAACGGTCGATCCGTTGGCCAGGTCGTCAAAGCCGACGGTGACGGTCGAGTCCGCGCGGGCAACGCCCGCGAACAGTGCAGGTGACAAGCACAGCATCGTCGAGATCGCGATCAGCAACCGTCTCATCTGGCAGACCCCCTGTTTCCTATCTGACGTGGAGCGTTACGAGCTTGAAGTGGGCACCGGTCACGCAGTAACCGGAGAATCGGATTCGCTTGCGATGACCGCTCTGGTCGACCGCGAGGACATTGACCGTGATCGGGTAGCGGCCCGCGCGCAGCCGCTTTAGCGTCGCCTGCTTCGGCACGAGCGCGAGCGTCGCCCGCCCGCCGCCGGCGACCCGGATGCTGCCGGTCGCCAGCGTTCCCGCCGGGACGGTGACGGTAACCGTGAACCGGCAGTACGCCTCGGACTTCGGGCACCCGAGAGAGATCCGGATGTGGCCGTGGCTGAGCGTCGCGGACGACAGCGATACCGCGGGGGTCCCGGTCGCCGGGACGTGCAGCAGCGCGCCTGACGAGGAGGCGAAGTGATCGCCGCCCCCGCGACCGTGATATGCCCCTTGACCGTCTCGTCGGTCTGCTCGAGGTCTACCACCACCTGGAGTGGCTGCCTGGGGCGCATGCCGATTCAGCGTGACCGGACGAGCATGTCCGCGCATCGGGGGCGTCCCTGAAATTCTGGGCGCGCTACCCCGACGAGTCGCCTCGAAGGTCAGGTCGAGTTGATCACCCGCATGGCGGTGGCGCGAAGCCGCCCTCGACACCTGGTGGCAAATCTTCAGAAGGGATAAGCACGCAACATGATCGCCTTCACGGTCCAGACCGACATCGCCTGCCCCCGGCCCAGGTGTTCGCCTACATCACCGATCCGTCCAAGCTGCCGACATGGCAGACGAACACGGGTGCTCGCGCTGACCGTGGCCGAGGGCGCGTTACCGATCGACGCGCGAATCACCCTCGAGCCACATGACGCGGGCACCCGTCTGCGCTTCGACGCGCACGGGCAACCCGAGGGGCTGATGCGTCTCGCCCAGCCGGTCCTCAGCCGCACGCTCAAGCGGCAGTCCAAGCAGCACGTCAACACGCTGGAGCCCATGCTCGAGGACGCGGCCGGCTGAACGCTCCTGGCAAGCGTTGCGGGGCGAGTGCGTCGCTTACAGCGCGACCTGTGAGCCCATGATCACGGTCCGGTCACCGGGAAGCCCGAAGTGTTCGATCGCGCTCGAGGCGTTGCGGGCCATCGCGATGAACAGGGTCTTGCGCCACGCCGGCATCTCCGGATCGTCGGTCGGTGTGATCGTGATCCGTGAGACGAAGTACGACGCGTGCTCGAGGTCGAGGTTGCGCTCGAGCATGCCCTGTTTGCGCGCCTGCGCCAGTACGTCGGGAATGTTGAGCGTGTCGTGATAGCCGAAGCGGGCGGTCAGATGGACCACCTTGAAGCGGCCGTGGCCGAGCACCTCGGCCGCGCACCGGTCGAACGTCTCGACGTGCGGAATGCTGACGGTGTCGGCCCTGACGATCAGGACCTTCTCCGGAAGCGTGTGGGTGTGCTCGACGTTGGCGCGTAGCGCCAGCGGGGTGGTGTCCTTGTCGCGGCATAGGAACACCGCGACGCCGGGAGTCCGGACGAGCGGTGGCTGCTGGGCCTCCAGTCCGCCGAGGAACTCGGTCAGCGGTCCCTCCTGGGCAACGCGATTCGCCGTGACGATCGTCTGGCCGCGGCGCCAGTTGAGCATCACAATCGAAATCAAGAGCCCGATCGCCAGGGGGAGCCACGCGCCGTGCTCGACCTTCGCGATGTTCGCGCTGAAGAACGCGACCTCGACGGTCAGGAACAAGACCGCGATCGGCGCCAGCCTTCGCCTGGACGTCCCCCACAGCTGCCGCGCGATGGCGAGGAACAGCAGGGTATTGAGGATGAACGTTCCCGTCACCGCGACCCCGTAGATGTCGCCCAGCTTGTTCGAGGAGCGGAACACGAGCGTCAGCGTCAGCACTCCGGCGCACAACACCCAGTTGACGATCGGGACGTAGATCTGGCCCTCGACCGTGGAGGTGTGAAGGACTCGGAGCCTCGGGAGGAAGCCGAGTTGGACGGCTTGCTTGGCGACCGAGAACGAGCCCGAGATCACGGCCTGTGAGGCGATCACGGTCGCCATCGCAGCGAGCACGACCATGGGCCAAAGGGCCCAGTGCGGGGTCATCTGGTAGAAGGGATTGAACGTGTTCGCGTCCTTCGCCAGGGCCGGGTGGTGGAGGATGAAAACCCCCTGGCCGAGGTAATTGACCACGAGCGCCGGTAGCGCCAGGCCGAACCAGCCCAGGCGGATCGGCGCCGCGCCGAAATGGCCGCGGTCGGCGTACAGCGCCTCGGCCCCCGTCACCGCCAGCACGACTCCCCCTAGCACGAGGTAGCCAGCGGCGCCGTGATCGACGAAGAACCGGATGGCCCAGGTCGGGGACAGCCCTTGGAACACCGCCGGGTCCTTGAGCACCTGGCTGAGGCCGATTAGCGCGATCACCGAGAACCACACGAGGATGATCGGTCCGAACAGCCATCCGATCGTTCCCGACCCGAACCGCTGCAGGATGAACAGGCCGAGCAGGATCGCGACCGACAGCGGCACGACCAGGTGCGCGAGCGCGGGCGTGGCGACCTGGACTCCCTGGATCGCCCCGAGCACCGAGATCGCCGGTGTGATCATTCCGTCGCCGAAGAACAGCGCAGCGCCGAAGATTCCGAGCGTCACCAGCACCGTTGCATGGGCCACCTTGTTGCGCTGCAGCAGCGCGGTCAGCGCCATGATCCCGCCGTCGCCGCGGTTGTGCGCGCGCATGATGAAGCCTGCGTACTTAATCGACACGACGACTATCAGCGCCCAGAAGATCAGGGACGCGATGCCGTACACGTTTGCCGCGGTGATGTGCGCGGTGGCCTTATACGAGGTGAAGATCACCTGTTCGGTGTACAGCGGGCTCGTCCCGATATCCCCGTAGACGACCCCGAGCGCACCCAGTACAAGGACCGCTCGGCCCGCGTGAGCGATCACGTCGCGGTTGGAATCTTCCAGGGCCTCGAACCGCTTCCGCGTCGCCTCCGACTCCTCGGCGAGGGCACTGCCCGCCGATGGACCGACGTAGCCGATCTTGTGGGCCGCCTCGTGCAGGCTGCGCTTCCGCGCCGTGCTCATGGGAGGGTCTCCCGGCTTGCTCATCGGACGGTCTCCCGGCCGACGCGAACCGTGTCGTGCCGCGCGAGGGGTTCGAGCGCCGCGGCCGCCGCGCGCAGCCGGCTTCCAAGCGCGCCGGGCTCGGTAGGCCGGTACAGAGGACTGGTGCCGTCGGTGAGCAGCGACTCGAGCAGCGCGACGCCCTGAGCGCTGACCGGCTCGGCGGCGCGCAGCCGGCGGTCAAGCGTCGCGATCACCGTGCGAGCGGCGATCACCTCGCGCCGGTCCGGCCGGACCGCCGCACTGAAACCGCGCGTGGTGGCGTCCGCGTCGCGAACGACCCTTGCCAACCCAGCGGCCATGCGGGCCCGGTACCGCTTGCCGGTGAGCCGCTCGCTCCTGATCGCGAGGAGCTCGCTCTCCCTCGGACTCACGCCGGCCGCCAGCTGACGATCGAGCTCGGCGGCGTGCCACCCGGCGATCAATACATGACGAACACGGCGCCAGGGCCGCGCTCGCCTGCGGCGCGACAGCGACGGATACGCAATGCGCTCGAAATCGGCGACGGACATCTCAGTAGGTGCTCACCTGAGATGCTGGCGGAAGGTTCGTCAAAGCGACGATAAGAAATCGCTGGCCGCCGTCAAGATTTCGTATAAGGCAGGCGCCGCCGTCGTCATGCCGCCCGCGGCGCGCGTCAGGTTTGTGTGGGTTCGCGTGTCTAGGAGGTATGCACGTCCCCTACGTCGCGATCACGATCCTGGCGGCGCTCGCCAACGGCTACGCCGCCTCGTTGGATTTCGCCGGCGCCAAGTCCGTCAACCCACAACCACTGGTGATCTCCAGATCTCTACGCAAGCTGTGTGCTGACGATGGATGAGCGCGATTGGCTGACCGACCGCTTCGAGCAGCACCGGACGCGTCTGCGTGCCGTCGCCTATCGGATGCTCGGATCGGTCACCGAGGCCGACGACGCACTGCAGGAAGCGTGGCTTCGAATTCGCGATCAGGATCCCGGGGGCCTCGAGAACATGGACGCCTGGCTGACGACGGTCGTCGGACGGGTCTGCCTGAACATGCTGCGCTCCCGGCGGGCACGGCCGGAGGTCTCAGACGTGCACGTGCCCGACCCGGTAGTCACCCTCACGGACAGCGTCGACCCTGAGCAGGCGGCGCTGCTCGCCGACTCGGTCGGGCTCGCTCTGCTCGTCGTGCTCGATGCTCTGTCTCCGGCTGAGCGGCTCGCCTTCGTCCTCCACGACGTGTTCGGCGTGGGATTCGCGGACATCGCCCGCGCGCTCGACCGCTCCGAAGCCGCCGCGCAGCAACTCGCCAGCCGGGCGCGGCGGCGGGTGCGGAACTCGCCGGAGCCGGACGCTGATCTCGCGCGCCAGGGCGCGGTTGTCGACGCGTTCTTCGCGGCCTCGCGCGACGGCGACTTCGACGGGCTGATCGCGGTGCTCGACCCTCACGTCGAACTGCGGATCGACGGCGGCGTACTGCGCAAGGAGGCCTCGGTCCTTCTGCGCGGGTCAGCAGCCGTGGCCGGACACACGGCGACCTACGCCAAGCTCTACCCGTTCGTGGTCCCGGCGCTCGTCAACGGCGCCGCGGGCGCGGTGGTGGCACCGGACGGCCGGCTGTTCTCGGTGATGGCGTTTACCGTCTCGGGCGGGAAGATCACGGCGATCGATGCCCTCCTCGACCCCGAGCGTCTCGCGCACCTCGACCTCACGATCCCGCCCTTCGTGCAGTGACGATCTGCTCTCAGGCGAACAGCTCGCGCAGGTGGTCGTTGAGGAACGTTCCTTCGGGATCGAGCATCCGACGCGCATCGATGAACGCGTCGGCCTCGGGATACAGGGCGTGAAGCCGCTCGGGAGTGAGGAAGTGCAGCTTTCCCCAGTGAACGCGCGCGGAGAAATCTGACAGGAGCGCGTCGACCGAGCGCAGGTATTCCCAGTAATCGGTGCCCGGCGTTCCTGACACCGAGATGACCGTCGTGGCCGTCTTGTAGTTCGGAGACAGGTACGCGTCATCGGGGCCGACGGTCCGTACCTCGAGCGGAAACACGGAGTCGGGCAGACTCCGGAGCATCAGGTCGCGCATCGCCGACAGGGCGGCGGGTCCGAGCTCGAGCGGGACGAAATACTCGAGCTCGTGGAAGTTGGGGTCGTAGACCATCGGATAGATCCGGTAACAGCGATCGGTCCGGCGACCCTCGGCCGCGCTGTCAGGTTGATCGGGCGCGGCGTCGTCGTAGATCTTCACGTAGCACTTGTCCGCCATCGTCTGATCGTGCGAGGAGAGGTTGTAGAGAGCCGCCGACTCCTCTGTCGGCAGCCAGAAGAAGCCGAAGTGGCGATGCTCGTGAACGAGTTCGTCCCAACGCTCCAGTACCTCCTCCCACCGCCAGAGGTCGATCTGCTCGGTGAGCCGGTACGCGTCGGTCACCTCGAGGTCGAGGCGCGTCATCACGCCGAGCATCCCGATCGAGACCTGAGCCGCACGCAGTAGATCAGGTTCGCTCTCATCGATATCGCGAATCTCCCCGTTTGCGGTGACGAGCCGGACTCCGCGGACGACCCCCGAGAAGCATTTGTTGCGGATCCCCGATCCGTGCGTCGCGGTCGACACCGCGCCCGCGATCTGTTGCGTATCGATGTCGCCCTGGTTCTTGAGCGCGAGCCCGGCGGACCACAGCGGCTCGTAGAAGTCGCGGATCAGCGTCCCCGACAGCGCCGTCGCACGCTTGCGCCCCGGGTCGGTATCGACGACGCCCCGCAGCGCCGAAAGGTCCAACAGCAGCCCGTCCGTCTCGACGATCGGCGTGAACGAGTGACGCGCCGCGGAGACCCTGACACCGGCCCCACGCTCGGACGCATCTCGTACCAGCGCTGCGACCTCCTCCTCGTCACGTGGCGCCGCCGCGTAGCCCGGGGTGAACGACTGGTTGCCGACCCAGTTGGTCCACACCTCCGCGGCGGGCAGATCGGCCGGCATGATCGCCGGATCTTATGGCCTGGACGTACATGCCATGCGGCCGGATGACCGACGCGCCGGCCGGCGCCTCAATCGATCGACCGCGGGCGTCGATGAGCGATCGGTGGATGCATCTTCATACGCGCTGGTGCACGGGGTCCGCCGCACCCGGGCGACGCTCGACGCCTGGCGCGATCGCCCATGGCCGGTGCTGCGCGGGTGGCTGCTGGGATCGTTGGGCGCAGCGAGCCTGCTGCTCCTGGCGGTCCTGACGATCTCCCTGATCGCCCACATCTCGCCTGGCTCGGTCGACCTCGGCGCACCTCCGTTCGCGGTGGGCGGCTTCGGCGACGTCGTCCAGATCCTTCGGGACAACTCGCTGGTTCTCGCGCTGCACGCGATGGCTTGTGTCGCCGGCTTCATCGCGGGCAGCTCGCTGCCGCTGCAGGCCGAGCACCACCGCGGAATCTCGCGAACGATCCATGAGCGCGGCCAACCGGTCGCGATGGCGTTCGTCGTGACCGCGACCGGCTTCTCGCTCAGCCTTCAGGCGTACACGATCGGGATGGCCGCCGCCCGCGACGCCGCCGCGCTCCACACCTCGCCCGCGCTGCTCCTCCTCGGACTGCTCCCCCATGCGCTGCCCGAGCTCGTCGCGCTGTTTCTCCCGCTCGCAGCGTGGATCGTGGCGAGCCGGCGCGGTGAGTGGGAGCGCCTGCTGGCGGCGACGATCGTCACCGTCTCGCTCGCGGTGCCGACGCTGGCCCTCGCGGCGACATGGGAGGTCTACGTCGCGCCGCACATCCTCGCCGCGATGTTCGGATACCGGTAGACGGATCGTCCCCGGGCGCTCGTAAGCTTGGGACGGTGCGGCTCGAGGGCATCCAGACAGGGGACATCGTCGAGGTGGATCGGCTGGGTCGCCGGTTCCACGCGATCGTCACCGGAAACGCGCCCGAGGGTCTCGCGTTCCAGCCGCTCGACCGGCGAATCACCTACCGAGCCTGCCGCGCGCATCAGGTGCTCGCGCACTGGGCCAAGCGCGGACGGCCGCGCGCGACCGAGGAGCCGCTCGAGCCCTCGCCGCTCCAGCTCGAGCTCGACACGACGATCCGTGGCTGAGGGCCGGCGCGCCGCTGGGGCGCGGCGCACCGGCCACTGTTGTTCAGCGCTGGACGAGCTCCGCTTCCACCCGGTTCCCCCGCCCCGCGATGTTCAACGCGTCGCCGGTCTCGAGCAGAGTCTTGAGCTTCGCGATCACGATCGGCCAGCCCCCGCTAACGCTCTCGGCGACCTTGCTCCCCGTCTCGAAGTCGTCGTGTACGACGGTTAGCTTGACCGCGTCGCCGGCGGGCTCGATGTCGAACGTCACCTTGGACCGCGGCTCGGCCGCGAAGGTGGCCAGCAGATCGTCGCTGAGGTCGATCACGGCTGCCAGCTCCCGGGTGAAGGTGTGCCACGTATACGAGAGGCGACGGCCGGCGTCGGCTTCGAGTACGACCTGATCGGGATCGTCGATGATCGCGCCGTGGTTGTCCCAGACCATCGTCGACCCGACGGTCCAGTCGGTGTCAAAGGTCACGTCCCAGTAGCGCTTGGTGAACGCCGGATCGGTCAGCGCCTGATACAGCCGCTCCGGGGTCGTGTGGATGTAGGTCGTGTAGACGAATGAGGGCTTTTGCATCGTGGGGTTCTCCAGTGCGTGCTTGAGGTCCGCGAGCGCGTGCACCCGCGGTTGGTCGTAGCGATCGATCCAGCGTTCGGAGATGGCGTTGATCGGAGCTGCGTTGAGGTAGTGGAGCTTCTCGCGGCCGCGCCACAGCGTGGTCACGAGGTTGGCTCCCTCGAGCACCCCGAGGTGCTTGCTGACCGACTGGCGGGCCATGTCCATGTCGGCACACAGCTCACGCAGCGTCTGGCCGTTGCGGGCGTTCAGGCTGTCCAGCAACCGGCGCCGGCTCGGATCAGCAAGCGCCTTGAAGATCTCATCGATCTCTCGTCTCTCCGAATGCGCAGCCATATGGCTGCATTATTATAGGCAGCCAATCGGCTGCATGTCAAGCGCTTCGGTGGCCGCGCCGACATCGTCCTGAAACGCCGTCATCGTCGTTACCTCCGGCTGGTGCTTCTCGGCTCCGGTTGACCACTCTCGGGGAGCGCGCGAATGTACTTCAGGGTGCGCCGCCAAGGGCGCAGGTCACGAGTGGCCATCGCGACGACGAACGCCACCGGCAGCAACGCGAGAAAGACCGCCAGAATCAGTGGCGAACAGCCGTGTAGGCGTGAACCGGCCCGCCGCTACGATGCTGAACGATGGCGATTGAGTGGGCCGGTTTGGGTCCGGAGCTGCTGCTGGCGCTCGATCGAACGCGTGCCGAGCCGCTCCGGGTACAGCTCGAGCGCGAGCTGCGCGAGGCGATCCGTTCCGGCAGGCTGGCCGCCGGGGAGCGGCTCCCGTCCTCCCGCGCGCTCGCCGCCGAGCTCGGGATCTCGCGCGGGCTCGTGCTCGAGTGCTATAGCCAGCTCCAGGCCGAGGGATTCCTCACCTCGCGAGCGGGTTCGGCCACCCGGGTCGCGGCGGGCGCGCTGGCGCCCGTCGCGACACCGGCCCGCTCGCTTGTCCCGGAGCCGACGGGGCCGGCTCCCTCGCCTCGCCTCGCCGTCGACTTCGTTCCCGGCGTCCCCGACCTCACGAGCTTCCCCCGCGCCGATTGGGCCCGGGTAATGCGCGACAGCTGCCGCAACGCCACCCCGACCGAGCTCGGGTACGGCGACCCGCGGGGTACCGAGGTCCTGCGCGAGGTGCTTGCCGGTTACCTGCGCCGGGTTCGGGGCACGGTCGCCGACGCCGAGCGGATCGTGATCTGCCTCGGCTTTGGCCAGGGGCTGAACCTCGTGCTCCGCGCGCTCGCCGGCGACGGCATCCGGCAGGTGGCGATCGAGGATCCGGGCGACGAGGACTACCACGAGATCTCCGCGCGGCTCGGGATCGAGGCGGTGCCGGTTCAGATCGACGAGCGTGGGATCGACGTCGAGGCGCTCGCGGCCACGGGCTTGCGCGCCGTGATCCTCACCCCCACCCATCAGTTCCCGACCGGGACCGCGCTGGCCCCGGAGCGCCGGCAGGCACTCGTCGCCTGGGCCGACGAGCGGAACGCCACGATCATCGAGGACGACTACGACGCCGAGTTCCGCTACGACCGCGAGCCGGTCGGCGCGCTGCAGGGACTGGCGCCCGATCGGGTCGCGCTGATCGGCACGGTCAGTAAGTCGCTCGCGCCCGGGCTCCGGCTCGGGTGGGTCGTCTGCCCGGCGCGTCTGCTCGAGTCGGTGACCGAGGACAAGCGGCTGAGCGACCGCGGGTCGCCGACGCTCGAGCAACTGGCGCTGGCGACGCTGATCGAATCAGGTCGCTACGACCGCCATCTGCGCCGCATGCGCGACATCTATGGCGCGCGTCGCGACACGCTGGCTCGGACGCTCGCCGAACTGGCGCCGCACGTCGGGCTGCACGGACTCGCAGCCGGCTTCCACGCGGTCGCGCGGCTCGGCCCCGAGGCCGACGAGCAGGCGATCGTCGAGGCAGCACGGACGCGCTCGATCGGGTTGTACGGCATGAACTCGTTCCGCCTGGGCGCGAGCACCGGTCCGCCGGAGCTCGTGGTCGGCTTCGGGAATCTCACCGAGGCCGCCATCGCGCGAGGGGTCGCCGCGATCGGCGACCTGCTGTGAACCGCACTCCGCCCGTGCGGAACTCGCCGAAGCCGCCCTCCGCCAGGCGCCACGGCTAGATAAGCGCCACCCCGGCGCTGACGTTGCCAAGGCAGGTGTGGAATTCGCACCCCCGGCTGCTGCGGCCCCGATGACCGCGCGGACGCCGGCGAATCAGCCCGACTCGGTCGAACACGCCGCCGTCATCGCGCGTTCCCGCCCGCGGACCGAACCGGTCCATTCGATCGGCACGAAATTGGCTCTTATCAGTGAGCCGCTTTCGACCTAGATTGGCCGCACCATGACGACCAATAATTCCCACTCCCCGATCCTCTCCGTCCCGGGAGCACGCGCGCTGCTCGGAAGCTCGATCCTGGCGCGCCTCCCGCTTGCGATGTTCAGCATCGCGCTGCTCGTCAACGCCCAGCGTCTGACGGGCTCGTTCGCCGTCGCCGGCGCGGTCAGCGGCGCCTATGCCATTGCCGGCGCTGTCGCCGCCCCGCTGCTCGGACGGCTCGTCGACCGGTGCGGTCAGACGACAGTGCTCGTGGCCGGCGCAACCGTGACGGCCGTGATGCTCGTCGCTACCGGGCTCGCACCGTCGAGCACTCCGCCCGCGGTCCTTGTGGCGCTCGCGGCCGCCGCCGGGATGTCCACTCCCCCGCTCTCAGCTTGCGTCCGCACGCTGCTGCCCGCGATGGTCAGCGACCCGGAGCGGCTTCCCACGCTGTTCGCGTTCGAGTCGACCGTGCTTGAGGTCACGTTCATCCTGGGTCCGCCCCTGGCCCTGGGTATCGGCGCGCTGTGGTCGACGGGCGCGGCGCTCGCCGCCGCCGGCGTGATCATGCTCGCCTCGACGCTCGCGTTCGCGGCCCAGCCGGCGTCGCGTGCCTGGCGGCCCGATCCCTCGGCGCCGCGGCGTCGCGGAGGCTCGCTTCGGGCGCCGGCGATTCCGATCCTGGCGCTGATCGAACTCGCGACCGGTGCCGTGTTCGGCGCGACCGACGTCGGCGTGACGGCGGCCGCGAACGCGCTCGGCAGCACGGCCGCCGCCGGGCCGCTCCTCGGCCTGTGGGGCCTCGGCTCGCTCCTGGGCGGCATCGCCGCCACGCGCCTCGGCGGAAGCGCGCGGCGCGCGGGAGGGCTGATCCTGCTCCTGGGCGCGCTCGCCGTCGCCCACGGGGCGCTGACGCTTGTCACCGGCAGCGTGCTCGGGATCGCGGTCGTGATCCTGATCGCCGGGGCGACGATCGCCCCGACCGCGGCGAGCATCTACGCGATGGTCGACCGGTACGCGCCGGCAGGCACGAGCACCGAGGCGTTCTCCTGGGCGTTGACCGCGGCGATGACGGGCGAGGCGCTCGGCGCCGCCGTTGGCGGTGGATTGGCACAGAGCGCGGGCGCTCCCGCGGCGTTCGCGTTCGCCGGGGCCGCCGGCGGGGTCGCAGTGGCGATCGCGCTGCTCGGGTCGCGCCGCCTCGACGGCGGCGCTCGCGAGCCCGCCGCCGTCGAACCGGCCGCCGTCGCTCAGCCCCACGCGGCCTGATCAGCCCATGCGATCAGGACTTTGTCCTTGCCGCGAAACTACTGCTCGTGGACAACGTCGACATCGCCGATCGCCTCGAGACGTTCGCGCTGATGCTCGAGCTCGTCGAGGCGAACCCGTACACGATCCGCGCCTACCGGCGTGCCGCCGAGACGATCCGCAATGCGCCGGTCCCGGTCGCGGACCTCGTGCGCACGAATCGGGTCCGCCAGCTGCGTGGAATCGGCGACGGCATCGCGGCCCGGCTCAGCGAGCTGATCGAGACCGGCCAGATCGCCGAGCTCGCCGAGCTCGAGCGCGAGCTGTCGCCCGATCTCGTCGGCCTCGGTCGGTATCTCGGGCTCGGCGCTCGCCGCTCGATCGAGCTCGCGCGGGCGCTCGACGTACGCACCGCCGACGAGCTCCGCGAGGCCGCCGCGTCGGGGCGGCTGCGCGACGTGCCGGGGATCGGTGCCAAGACCGAGGCGCTGCTGCTCGAGGCGCTCGCCAACGAGCAACAGCCACGACCCCGGGAGGGACTTCTGCTCAACCGTGCCCGCGACCTGGTCGGTGCGGTCGCCGCCGCGCTCGGCGGCGAGCCCGCGGGCGACGTCCGCCGCTGGCGCGACTCGTGCGAGTGTCTGGCGGTCGTCTGCGCCGCGCCCGACCCGAAGCCTGTGCTCGATCGCTTTGCGGCGCTGCCGCAGATCGTCGCGCTGCTCGAGCGCGCGGACCGGCGCGCGGTCGGGGTGACGATCGAGGGCGTGCCGCTCGAGGTCGTCGCCGCCGAGCCTGCGCTGTTCGGTACCGCGCTCGTCCGGGCAACGGGTTCGCCGGCGTACGTTGCGGCGCTCGAGCCGCTTCCGGACGCGCCCGACGAACAAGCGGTTTACGACGCGCTGTCCCTCCCGTTCTGCCCACCTGAGCTGAGGGAACAGCCATTCGCCGGCGAGCCGCCGGCGCTCGTCGACGTCGACGAGATCCGCGGCGATCTGCACTCTCACACGACGTGGTCGGACGGCCGCGCGAGCGTCGAGGAGATGGGCCGGGCGGCGCGCGACCGCGGCTACGACTACCTGGCGATCTGCGACCACACCCCCGCCGTCGGCGCGGTGCGCGGGCTCACCCCGGACGACGTGCGCCGGCAGGGCGAGGAGATCGCCGCCGCCAACGAGGTCCTCGCGCCGTTCCGAGTGCTGCGCGGGATCGAGTGCGACATCCTCGCCGACGGGCGGCTCGATCTTCCCGACGACGTCCTGTCCGAGCTCGAGTGGGTCCAGGCCAGCGTGCACGGTGGGCAGCGGATGCCGGCGCCGGAGATGACCCGGCGCGTCGAGGAGGCGCTGCGCAACCCGTACGTGCGCTGCCTCAGCCATCCGACGGGGCGGTACATCAACCGACGGCCGGAGAACGCGCTCGACCTCGACCGGATCTTCGCGCTCGCGCTCGAGCAGCAGGTCGCGCTCGAGGTCAACGGACTGGCTCCCCGCCTCGATCTGAGCGGCGAGCACGTGCGCGACGCGCTGCGCGCGGGCGTCGAGATCGTCTGCTCGACCGACGCGCACTCGACCGCCGGGCTCGAGAGCATGACGCTGGCGGTGGCGACCGCCCGACGCGGGTGGGCGACTGGGGCCGATGTCGTCAACACGCGGCCGCTCGAAGCGATCCTCTCGCGGCGCCTCCGGCCCTAGCCCCGTGAGCGGCGGCTAACCCCCGCCATCCGCCGCCAACTCCGGCGCCTGCGGATTGCGGGCGCACACGCCGGTGTTCTCGGCCTGCTGGAGCGGCGCGCGCGGACCGGCGACGAACACGAAGTGCTCGATCGAGTCGGCCACGTTCTCCGGCTGGTTGGCCGCCTGAACCTCGAGCTTGGTCGACGCCTCCCCGAAGTAGCCCGGCCAGCACGCCCATGGCGTTCGCGCCTGATCGCCCATGTCGACCAGCGGCGTCGTCGCCGCCCGGAAGGCGAAACGCCCTGACCCACACGACAGCCAGTCGCTGGTCAGGTCGTATGTCACCGGCCTCGGCCGGGCGCCGCAACCCGCGAGATAGGTCGGGTGGCCACCGAAGGCCGCCTGGAGCAACGGATGGCCGTCGTCGAACTGGAGCTGCGGGCTGTTCCACGGGATGAACTGGCCCTCGTAGCTGTGGCGTGCCAGGTATACCCATAGCGGCAGGTGGGTGCGAGGGTCGAGGAGGACGTCGGCGTGCTCCAGGTCCCCTTGATGCAGGTCGACGTTCTCGTCGTCGCCGGCGATCGGCGCCTCGTTCATGAGGTCAGCGTTCGTCACCAGCGGGAAGTAGTTGAACGGGTAGTAGAACCAGTACTCGAGCGCGATCAGGCCGGAGGGGACGTTCGGGTCTTGGGCCCGAGCCGGGAACGCCGAGATGCTGACCGGTCCGCGGTAGTAGAAGTAGATCTCCGCCGAGCGCCATGGGTCAAGTACGCCGGGATCGGCTAGCCAGTTGTGGAGCGAGCCCGACGCGGTGTACTGGCCCCTGAGGAACGCCTGGAACTGCCCGCCGGGGCTCTGGTTGCGGGCCAGCCTCACCGGCAGCTGGAGGTAGTCCGAGGACTTCGCCCCGACGCCGCCGAGACTCAAGGGCGACGGCGGGCACACCTCGTGCGGGGAGCGCTGCTGCACGAGGCACACGGGTTTGTCCGTCGGCCCCCGCTCGTCGAGGATCGCGTTGACCGAAGTCGGCCAGTTCTGGTCGGCGACCGTGACCAAGAGCGTCGGCTGGTAGCGCTTGGCGAGCGCCGCAATCGCCGGCGGAGCGGTCCGCTCGATCGGCGGCTCGCCGTCGTTCGCCTGCCCGCCCGCGGGCGCGGGTCCCGCGATCACCCCGGTGCCGAGCGCGGGGTCTTCGTACCCGCTCGAAAGGACCGGAGGACCGCCGCCGGCGCAGGTCGGCTGGGTCGCCCGCAGCGCCGCGTTGAACAGCGTCGGCGTGCTCCCCCCAACTCCGAGCCCTTCGAGCGCGAGCGTCGCGAGCGAGGGTCGCCGGCCGGAGTCGAAATACGCCGTGCCCCCGCCGAGGCGTACGTCCTGGACCCTGGCCGCAGGCACGAACTCCAGTCGCTCGTCGGTCGAGGTCGCGTCGGCGAGCGCCGTGCACGTGACGATGTAGACCCCGGCGCTCGTCCGGGTCAGGTAGCCGGCGGTGCGGCTACCGCTGGTGGTGGTGAGCACGACCCGCGGGAACGAGATCGGAGGCGTCGCGCTGAACGCGAGCCCGAGGAGGAGACAGATCGTCAGCAGGATCCACGGCAACGGCGAGCGCACGAACTCGGGCACCGACTGCGGCCGGTTGATTCGCGCAAGGCTTCGGCCGAGCGTCGCCACCCCGGCCGCGGTGAGCACGATCACGCCGATCGGCGCTGAGGCGAACACGGCCGCGATCCCCACCACGGCCCACACGAGGGCGTGGATCCGCGCGTCGAACACGAGCGGGCTCACACGCGTGAGGACCCAGCGGATGCCGAAGAACGCGCCCACACCAATGAGCACCCCAACCCACCGCGCGATCGGAACCGCCGCGCCCACGCCGCGCGCGACGCCGAGACCGATCAGCGCCGAGAGCACCATGATGTTGAAGCCGGCGATGATCCTCACGGCGAAATCGCCGAGTGGCGCGGTCTCGAGCGGCTTCGGGTGCTCGGGCGGAAGCTTCTCGGCGCGGCGTTTGTTGCCGGTTGCCACCAGTTCCGCGGAGCGGTGGACCAGGCCTAGCGGCCACCCCTTCGACCTCGTCGCCACCGCCCGGGCGCGCTGGGCCTTGACCGTGGCGTGTCGCCATTGCCGGCGGCGGCGCTCGACGGCGGCGTTCGGGGCGGCCGCGGCATTCCCTACGCCGCCCTTCCGCACGATGTCGTGCCAATCCTGGCCCTGGACGTCCCATCGACGCCGAGAGCTGAAGTACGCGATCGCACAGGCCACCGCGAACACGCCGGCCATCAGCAGCGTCGACACGAGGCCGATGCCGAACAGCTGCCGGCTGTCGAGCGCCGCGACCCCGGCCGACGCCGGCAGCCGGGCCGCGGACAGTCGGACGAGTTCGACGATCCACCCGACGACGAAGACGTAGACGACGATCCCGGCCGTGGCCGCGAGGACCCCGAAGATCGTCTTCAGCTCGCCACCCGGCGATGGCGTGCGGAAGCGAGCACCTGTCGACACAGCCTACGACCGCGGCCGCTTGTGGCCCCACGCGGCGCGCAACACCCGGAGCGCGTTCCCGCTGCAGATCTGCTCGGCATCGGCGTCGCCGTAGCGCGTGCGCAGGTGGTCCTGCAAGCTGGTCATCCGGCTCATGTCGTCGAGGCCTGGCAACGCGGGCTTGATGTAGCCGTCGAGATCCGAGCCGATCGCTATGTGGTCGTAGCTCCCGGTCAGCTCGCGGATCTTGTCGATGTGGCGGCATACCGTCTGGAGCGAGCCCTCGAGCGAGCTCGTCTTAGACAGTCCGCTGGTCATGTAGTGCTCGCAGAGGATGCACCCGAGGACGCCGCCGCGCGCGGCCACGGCCTGGATCGTCTCGTCGTCGAACGAGTACTCCAGACCGCCGAAGCGGTAGGCCATGTGGGTGGCGATCACCGGGATCTCCTTGTCCGGATCGCGCGCGTCGAGGCGCGCGAACACGTCCCGGATCGACTGCGTGCGCATGTGAGTGATGTCGATCAGGATCCCCTCGTCGACCATCGAGTCGATCACCTCGTGCCCGAGCGCGGTGAGGCCGAGGTTCTTGGCCTGAGGGAACGCGAAGTTGTAGACGCGGTCCGGGAGGAACGGCAGCGCCGGGGCGTTGGTCGCGACGTCACGGAAGAACAGGTGCGCGACCGTCACGTACGCGATTCCCAGGCCGGCCAGCGTGTGCACGTCGCCGCGGACCTCGGCCGGTTCTCGCCCGAGCTGGAAGCCGCCCTCGATCGCGTGGATCAGGATCGGGACCCCGCCGCCGAGCAACGCGTCGAGCTCGCTCACGGAGTGGGCGATCACAACGGCATCCTGATGGGCGGCGACGTAATCCTCGACCGTCTGGTGCTGGTCGACGATGCTCTTGAAGTACCCCTGCCGAGGCGGTGCGCCGTAGCTCTCGGTCAGATCGATCTCGCTGAACGGCTGGTACAGCACCGACAATGCGACTCCGACATCGCCGTCGCGCATCAGCGTCTCGGTCACGCTCGGCGTGTCCCGCGGCCCCTGGTAATTGGCGAAACGCGAGATCAGCTCGACGACCCGGCCCTGCCAGCGCTGCCGCCACCAGATGCGCGCGCGCTCGTGCGTGCGCTGCTCGTCGTCCACCAGTAGGTGCATCGGGAAATGCGCATGCATATCGACGAGCATCGAAGGACCTCGTTGCGGATCATCTCAGCGCGACCGGCGCTCGTGCGAGAAGCAGCCGGGCCCGACCGTTATACGGTGTAAAAGCGGCTCCGGATGGGTAGCCGCGTGTGGCCGCCGGTCGGGGCGAATCCGACTCAGGAAGACAAACCCCGCGGATCGCGTGGAGGAACGCTACGGCGTGAACTCTGGCCGACATCGCCCCGACGACGGCATCGTATTAGCCCTCAGGGCTCGAGCTGGTACGGGAAGTCGGTCAGCAGCTCGGCGCCGTCTTCGGTGACGAGCACGAGATCCTCGAGCCTGCACCCGCCGAAGCCGGGCCGGTAGCACCCCGGCTCGAGCGTGATCACGTCTCCAGCGACGAGCACGTCCGGCGCCCGTCCCAGTAGAGGCGCTTCGTGGACCTCGAGCCCCACGCCGTGTCCAAGCGAGTGGAAGTAGCCCTCTTCGAGCACCTGACCGGGCGCCTTGCTCAGCTGGGTCGGGAGCCCCGCCTGCTCGTAGGGCTCACACGAGATGCGGAAGACCTCGCTGCCGGCGACGCCGGGGCGCACCGCGTCCAGCGAGCGGGCCAGCGATTCCCGCGTCAGCTCGAAGTACTTGCGCAGCTCGGCGGGCGCCTCGCCGATTACGAACGTCCGCGTCATGTCGGCGTAGCAGGCCGACTCGAGGTCCATCGGCCAGAGGTCGATCACCACGGGCTCGTCGGGCTTGATCGGACCCGAGCCCATGTCATGCCCGGAGGCCGACTGCGCGCCGTGCGCGACGATCAGCGCATCGGCGCTCGCCCCGCCCCGCGCCACCGCGGCCCGGATCGCGTCCTTGACGAGCTCGCACGTGAGTGGCTCGCCGGCGGTGACGAGCCCGGAGCCGCTGCGCTCGGCGCGGCGCAGCAACTCGGCCGCGGCTCGCATCCCGTCATGCGCGGCCGCCTGCGCCCGGCGGATTCCCGCAAGCTCCGCCGCGCTCTTGACGCGGCGGCGCGCCTCGAACACGTTGCGGTCGACCTCGAGGGTCACGCCCGTGGCGCGCAGACGGTCGGCGAGCTCGAGCGGGAAGTCGCCGGGCACGGTGGCGCTCGTGAGTCCAAATGACCCCGCGGCGCGTACCAGCACCTCGAGCACCGCGTCCTCGCGGCCGTTGCCCGAAGACACCAGATCGTCGTAGCCGAACTCCTCGAACGCGTGCACGGTGAGGCCGCTGCCGAGGGCTTCGATCCGGGAGCGCTCGAGCGAGCTCACGACCACGTGGCGCTCGTCGCCCACCTCGGCGTACAGGAACGGGTCGGGCACCATCAGCGGAACCTCGTGGCGCATCGCCGGGTCGCGCACCGTGTCGCCGTAGATCAGGACGTCGGGCATCTCGCCGGCATCTTGTCACCGATGGGCGGAGTCGCGCGGTGACAGAACGAGCATCGCGGCGCTCGTCGCCGGCAGCGCGATCTCGTAGCGTCCCCGCGACGCGGCGACGGACTCCACCCCCGGGCGCCCCGCAAGCAGCCCCGTCGTCGTGTCCGCCCCGAAGCTCTGACCGGCGAGCGTTACGCCGCTCGTCGCGGTCGCGCTCGGAGCGGTGAGCCGCGCCAGCGTCGCGCTCTGGAACCTGCCCGGCATGCGGACCGCTAGCTCGCGCGCGCCGCTGCCCTCGTTCGTGAGGACCGCTCGAACGGTGCCGTCGGTCGCGCGCGCCGCCCACACGTCGACCCCGGGAATCCCGGTCGGGGTGACGCTGAGGAGGCGAGATCCGGGCGGTGTCGCCTGCGCGAACATCAACATGCCGTAGTACTCGGGCGAGACCGCCGCGCGCCACGTGCCGCCGGTATGCGCGATCTGGAACAGCTCGTAGCCGGCCCCCGGGAACGTGTGGACGTTGACGCCGGAGACGCCCACGCTCGCGAGACCGAACAGCGTGTTGAGCGCCCACAGTGCCGAGGCGAACGACTTGCTGACGGCGGGGTCGGCACCACACGAGACGGTGTTCAGCTCGTCGACGCGGAGCGAGAGACCGTGAGCGCGGGCGAGCGCCACGTACTGCGCGAACGAGGCGGCGAGATCGGTCGAGGTTGCCGGCGACAGCAGCCGGGGGATCGTCGGATAGCGAGCCGAGGTCCGCGGGGTCAGGCACACCTGGAGCGGATAGCGATGCAACGTCACCAGCCCGAGGTGCGACTCGGCCGCGAGGAACTGCCCAAGGCCCTGGGTCCATTGGCGGCCGCTCAGGCTGGGGCCGGCCAGCGGGACGCGCGGGAGCGCCCCGGCGAGACCGTCGAAGTCCGTGACGTACTCCGACTCGTCGTAGCTCCTCGGCCGGCCGAATACGGCGTGCCCGTCCGCTCGATACCACGGGAAAGCGGAGTACAGGTCCGGCTCGTTGCCGAGCTCGAGCGCCCTCACCGATTGCCGCCCGACCCCGTTGACCAGCGCGTGCGCTTCCGCGGAGGCGAGCTGCGGGCTGTCCTGCTCGAGGTTGACTCCGAGGATCAGGCGGGCGCCCAGCGTCTGCGCCAATGCGTGCGTCACCTGGAGCCACTGAGGAGTGATGTCGAACGTGACGCCGGCCGGCCGGCTCACCCCGGCCACGGGCCACCAGGTCCTGTCCGCGCTATTGCCTCCGATCCTCAGAACCGGCGCCTGCCCCGGCGCCAGGTTGCGTACGAGCCGCTCGAACACCGGGTCCAGCGAGCTCGGATCCGAGCCGGCGTAGGCCTCGAGCGCGGGGTACTCGATCGATAGGCCCAGGAACCCCTGCGGCATGACGGGGTCGGGAGAGCCGGGGTCGATCGTGACCGTGGTCGCGTGCCCGGTCCCCGCCGGGCTCGGAGCATCGGCATCTCCGCCGGCGCTCGCCAACGAGAACCCGATGATGAGCACGGCCACGATCGACACGACGGCGACGTCGAAGTGGAAGAAGGGGCTGCGGCGCCAGGTGTTCACAACTTGGAGTTTCGCGCGGCCGGGTGTCGGCACACGGACGCGCGCTTGCAATACGATCGCCAACCCTTCAACCGCGAGAGGGTTTCGGTATGGATCTCTGCTTGATGATCGAGGGTCAGGAAGGCGTCACGTGGCCCCAGTGGCGCGCACTAGCGGTGGCCTGCGAGGAGCACGGCATCCCCTCCCTGTTCCGCTCCGACCACTACCAGAACCTCGACGGGCGCGCTCCCGACCGCCCGGCGCTCGACGCCTGGGGCACGATCAACGCGCTCGCCGCACTGACCACCACGCTGCGGCTCGGGACGCTCGTATCGCCGGCGAGCTTCCGCCACCCGTCGGTGCTGGCCAAACTCGTGGTCGTCGCCGACCACGTCTCGGGTGGGCGGATCGACCTCGGCATCGGCGCCGGCTGGCACGAGCGCGAGCACGAGGCTTACGGGTTCCCGTTCGCACCCACGAAAACCCGGATCGACGTGCTCGAGGAGCAGCTTGAGGTGCTGATGGGCACCTGGAGCGACGGCTCGTTCTCGTTCACGGGCGAGCACTACGTTCTGCGCGACCTCGACGCGCAGCCGAAGCCCGTCCAGCGGCCCCACCCACACCTGATCATGGGCGGAATCGCGGCGCCGCGGAGCGCGGCGCTGGCCGCGCGGTTCGCCGACGAGTACAACACGCCGTTCCCGTCGGTGGAGGAGGCGGCCGCGCGGCGTGCGGCGATCGCCGAGGCCTGCGCGCGCGGCGGCCGCGACCCGATCCCGTTCTCGGCGATGATCGGGACCGTCCTCGGCGCGGACGCGAGGGACCTCGAGGACCGCGCCCGCCGGGTCGCCGAGCGCACCGGATCCGACGCCGACGCGCTGCTGCGCGAACCGCCGAACGGCTGGATCGTGTCGACCATCGATCAGGCGGCCGAGCAGTTAGCCGCCTACCGCGACGCCGGCCTGCACCGGGTCATGTGCCAGACGCTCGTGCACGACGACCTCGACGCGGTGGCGCTCGTCGGCCGGCTCGGTTCCCTGGTGGCGTAGCCGGCGGGCGCCGTCAGTGGTGGTCGCGATGCGAACGGCGGGCACCTAGAGACGGCAGCTGCTGGGTCGCCGGCGCGCGGCGGCTCGCGGATCATGCATACCCTGACATTCGACGCCGGACGTCGGGAGCATGGCCGACTACGCATGTCGGGCATGCGTACTAGGCCACGGTCCGGTCCGCGCGCCTTGAATGTCATGTTTTGCAGGTCGGCGCGGGGCTCGAGTTTGCAGGTCGGCGCGGGGCTCGAGTTTGCAGGTCGGCGCGGGGCTCGAGTTTGCAGGTCGGCGCGGGGCTCGGGACAGCCGGGAGGACGCATCCCCCATCTTCACGTGCCGCCGTTCATAACTGGCGACAACCACCCATAACTGGGGACCGCCGCGCCCCCAAAAACAGGAACGCCCCGGATCTGGCGGAAATACTGGCCGGATCAGCGGGGCGTTCACTGAGGGAGGAGAGGGTGTGCGCGCATGGTGGCGCCATACGTTTCATATGTCAAAGACGGATTTGCAAGGTTATCTATACGCTTAGCTTATGGAACTTCGGCAGCTGCGGTACCTCGTCGCGCTCGCTGACGAGCAGCACTTCACGCGCGCCGCGGCGCGCGAGCACATCGCCCAGCCGGCGCTGTCGCAGCAGATCCGCCGGCTCGAGCAGGAGGTGGGGCTGGCGCTGGTCGAGCGGACGACGCGGAAGGTCACGGTCACCGAAGCGGGCAGGACGCTCGTTGCCCGCGCCCGCCGGATCCTGTCCGAGGTCGACGCGGCCAACGCAGAGCTGCAGGCGCTCGCCGGCGTCCGGACCGGGCATGTGTCGGTCGGGACGATGCACACGATGGGGCCGGTCGACGTGTCGCACGCGCTCGCGGTCTTCCACGAGCGCCACCCCGGCGTCGAGCTGACCGTCCGCGAGCAGTCGAGCGAGGAGCTCGCCGAGATGCTTCGCGACGACGTGCTCGACCTGGCGTTCCTGTCGGTGACCGAGCGGATCGAGACCCAGGGGCTCGTGCTGCGCCAGCTCGTCTCCGAGGAGCTCGTGGCCGTCCTCCCCTCCGACCACCCGCTGGCGACCAGACGCAGGCTGCGGATGGCGGAGCTCGCCGACGAGCAGTTCGTGAGCTACCGCGAGGGCGCCCGGCTGCGCGAGCTGCTGACGTACGCGGCCCACCAGGCCGGGTTCGAGCCGCAGATCAAGCTCGAGTCCAACGAGAGCGAGCGGATCAGACGGCTGGTGGCGCGCGGGATGGGCGTCGCGATCCTCCCCCAATCCGATGCCGATCGCTCGGCCGGGCACCTGGCGGTGGCGGCGCTGACCGAGCCCGCGCTTCGGCGCGACATCACGCTGGCCTGCCGCGAAGGGCGGCGCCTCTCCCCCGCCGCCGCCGAGTTCATCGAGCTGTCGAAGGAGCTCTTCGCTAGACCGGCGGGCGGTGATGCACCCAAGGCCGGGCCGTCTCGAGCTGGCCGGCCAGCGAGTACAGGAGATCCTCCGTTCCCGGGCGGCCCACCAGCTGGACGCTGAGCGGTAGGCCGTCGGACCCGAACCCCGCCGGGACGGCTATCGAAGGCTGCCCCGTCACGTTGAACGGCGGGCACCAAGGCATGAACCGCGAGGACCGGTCGATCGCGATCGGCGCGGACTTGCCGTAGGCGCCCTCCGCGGCGATCGCGGTGGTCGCGAGCACCGGCATCAGCAGCACGTCGATCTCGTTCCACAGCTCGAGCACGCGCGCAATCCTGGCCGGCCGCCCCGCCAGCAGCTGCTCGCGCCGGCGGATCGGGACCAGGCGATGGCCGGCGGCGACCAACTGCCGCGTCGAGCGCTCCAGACGCGAGCGGTCGGGCACCGTGCGCGACTCCTCGTAGATGCCGCGCATCCACATCTGCGTGAACTCGATCCCGACCAGACCGTACGCCGGATTGCGCTCGATCACCTCGTGGCCGAGCTCGGCGAGGACAGCGCCGGTCCGCTCCCACGCGCCGCGCTGGTCGCCCGACAGCCGCGCGATGAACCCCGTCGGCAGCTTGCGCGAGGTTCCGATCCGCAGCCGGCCGGGCGGCGTGGCCGCGGCGTCGACATAGCGTCCGGTGAACGGCGGCAGGGAGTCGGCGTCCCCCGGCAGCGACCCGTGGATCGCGTCGAGCAGCAGCGCGCTGTCGCCGACCGTCCGCGCGAGCGCGCCGAACACGCTCAGCCCGAGCCATCCCTCGCGGGCCGGCTGCATCGAGACGCGCCCGCGGCTCGGCTTCATCCCGACCAGCCCGCAACAGGCCGCCGGGATCCGGAGCGAGCCGCCGCCGTCCGAGCCGGTCGCGCACGGAACCATCCCGGACGCGACCGCGGCCGCCGAGCCGCCGGACGAGCCCCCCGGTGTCCGCGTCGGATCCCAGGGGTTGCGCGTGACGCCGTTCGCGGCGGTCGCGGTCCACGGGAAGATCATCAGCTCGGGCACGTTGGTGATGCCGATCGGGATCGCTCCGGCAGCGCGCAGCCGCCGGACGACCTCGCCGTCGGCGGCCTCCGGCGGTCCGAATGAGCGCGACCCGCGGGTCATCGACTGGCCCGCGACCGGGATGTCGTCCTTGATTGCGATCGGCACGCCGGCGAGCGGCTTGTCCTCGGCGGCGGACATGACGTCCGCCGCGGCGAGCGCCTCGTCGGCCATCGTCACGCGGAACGCGTTCAGCTTCGGGTCGACCGACTCGATCCGCCGAACGAACAGCTCGACGAGCTCGCGCGCCTTCACGTCTCGGCGGCGGACCATGTCCGCGAGCGCGCCCGGCCCGGCGAACGCAAGGTCCCGCTCGGCTGTCGCCGTCATGCCTGGAGCGCCGTCACGAGCTCGCGAATCGCCCCCGGGTACCGGTAGGTGATGCCGCCGTGCTTGGCGTCGAACAGCTCGAGCGTGTGCGCGGCCCCGATCTTCGACAGCTCCTCGGCGAAGGCCTGTGCCCCGAGGTCGAGGTAATACTCGTCGGACTTGCCGGCGTCGAGATAGATCCGGTGCATGCTGCGTAGCGCGTCGGCGTGATGGGGAGCCATCCGCACGGGATCGTGCTCGAGCCACAGCGCCCAGATATCGTCGACCAGCCGGCCGGTCGAGACCTCGAACGGCAGCAGCGCCCGGCCGGGTGTGTTCAGGTCCGGCGAGTACGCGGACGCGTAGCCGTACATCTCCCACGCGTCGCCGAACTTCGCGAAGTCGAAGTGATCGGCGGCCCCGAGACGCTCAAAGAACACCTCGTACGAGCCCTCGAAGTTGTCGCGCAACCCGCGAGCGACGTTGCGGAAGGCGGGCAGATAGCAGCACTCGAACAGCGCGTCGCCGGCATGGGAGGCGAGCGCGCCGAACACGTCGGGCCGGAGCATCGGCACGACCATCGCGCCGTAGCCGCCCGACGACTTGCCGGACAGCCCGCGGTGATCGCGCGACGCCAGCGTCGGGTAGCGCACGTCGACGAACGGGACGACCTCGTCGCACAGGTAGTCGAGGTAGCGGCCGGTCGAGGCGGAGTTGATGAACTGCGATCCGCCGCGCGTGGTCCAGCAGTCGACGAACACGATGATCGCGTCCGGGCAGGCACGCGACGTGAACATCGCGTCGAGCCGCTCGATCATGTTCGGCTCGAGCGGCGAGTGCGACAGCCACATGTCGAGCTGGCCGGTGAACCCCTGGATCACGTAGACGGAGGGAAGCGGCCTGGGGTGGTCGAGCTCGATGCCGGGCGGCCGGTAGACGTACAGCGGCCGGCGCGCGGGGTCGCCGAGCGGGTTGTCGGCGAGCAGGTCGGACTCGACCACCAACTGGTCGAGCACGCCTCCGAGCGGCCGCGCCCACGGCGCTCCGACCACGCCTTCGAGTTCTCGCAAAGCCACGCCATCACCGTAATAGAAACGGCGCACGCGTAGCAGCCTGGGCTAAGGCGACAGGGCTATAGTGACCATTTCCCAGTCAGTCTCGAAAGCGGGCATCCTGAGTTGGCGGACCGAGTCCAGACCCCAAGCTCAAACGGCGCCGGAGCTGACATCGATGCGGTCGAGACCACCGAGTGGCTCGAAGCCGTCGATGCCGTCGTCGAGCACGACGGGCCCGATCGGGCCCGCCAGATTCTCGCGCGCGCGGTCCAGCGTGCGCAGCTCGCCGGCAGCGGCCCGATCGCGAGCATCACCACTCCGTACGTGAACACGATCCCGCCCGAGCGCGAGGCGAAGCTCCCGGGAGATCCGTTGTTAGAGCGGCGGCTGCGTTCGATCGTTCGCTGGAACGCGATGGCGATGGTCGTCCGCGCGAACAAGCTGTCGTCCGAGCTGGGCGGACACATCGCGAGCTTCCAGTCGCTCGCGACGCTGTACGAGGTCGGCTACAACCACTTCTGGCACGCGCCCTCCGCGGAGCACGGCGGCGACCTCGTCTATTTCCAGGGCCACTCGTCGCCGGGGAACTATGCCCGCGCGTTCCTCGAGGACAGGCTCACCGAGGAGAATCTCGATGGCTTCCGTCAGGAGGTCTCCAGGACGGGCGGCCTGAGCTCATACCCGCACCCGTGGCTGATGCCGGAGTTCTGGCAGTTCCCGACGGTGTCGCTCGGGATCGGCGGAATCACGTCGATCTATCAGGCGCGGTTCATGAAGTACCTCGAGGCGCGCGGGCTCGCTCAGACCTCGGGACGCAAGGTGTGGGCGTTCCTCGGCGACGGCGAGATGGACGAACCCGAGACGATGGGCGCGACCGCGCTCGCCGGCCGCGAGGGGCTCGACAACCTGATCTGGGTCGTCAACTGCAACCTGCAGCGCCTCGACGGCCCCGTGCGCGGCAACAGCAAGATCATCCAGGAGCTCGAGGCTGACTTCCGCGGCGCCGGCTGGAACGTGATCAAGGTCGTGTGGGGAACGCGCTGGGATCCGCTGCTCGCCGCCGACACCGACGGGCGGCTCGTCAAGGTGATGGAGGAGTGCGTCGACGGCGAGTACCAGACGTACAAGTCCCGCGACGGGGCGTACGTGCGCGAGCACTTCTTCGGCAAGGACCCGGTGCTGCTCGAGCGCGTCTCGCACATGTCCGACGAGGAGATCTGGCTTTTGAATCGTGGCGGACTGGATCAGCAGAAGGTGTATGCCGCCTACTACGAGGCCGTCGAGCACACCGGCCAGCCGACCGTGATCCTGGCCAAGACGATCAAGGGCTACGGCATGGGCGTTTCGGGCGAAGGCCAGATGATCACCCACCAGGCGAAGAAGATGACCGAGGACGCGCTGCTGGCGTTCCGCGACCGGTTCGAGCTCCCGCTGTCAGACGAGCAGGTCCGCGCCGCCGAGTACTACAAGCCGGCGGCGGACACCGCGGAGATGGAGTTCCTGCGCGAGCGCCGGGCCGCGCTCGGCGGCAGCCTGCCGGTGCGGCGGACTGCGGCCGAGCCGCTCGAGGCTCCGCCGCTCGAAACGTTCAAGGGTCAGCTCGAAGGCACCGGCGACCGGGAGATCTCGACCACGATGGCCTTCGTACGCGTGCTCGCGGCACTGCTGCGCGACAAGCAGATCGGCCACCGGATCGTCCCGATCGTGCCCGACGAGTCGCGCACGTTCGGGATGGAGGGCATGTTCCGCCAGGTCGGGATCTACTCCCCACTCGGCCAGCTGTACCAGCCGCAGGACTCCGAGCAGCTGATGTTCTACAAGGAGGACAAGCACGGGCAGATCCTCGAGGAGGGGATCACCGAGGCCGGGTCGATCTCCTCGTTCATCGCCGCCGGCACCTCGTATAGCGCCCACGGCGAGCAGATGGTCCCGTTCTACATCTACTACTCGATGTTCGGCTACCAGCGGGTGGGCGACCTGGTGTGGGCGGCGGCGGACTCGCGCACGCGCGGGTTCCTGCTCGGGGGAACGGCGGGACGGACGACTTTGAACGGCGAGGGGCTCCAGCACGAGGACGGTCACAGCCACGTGCTGTTCTCGGTGGTCCCGAACTGCCGCGCGTATGACCCGACGTTCGGCTACGAGGTCGCGGTGATCGTCCAGGATGGCCTGCGCCGGATGGTTACCGATCAGGAGGACGTCTTCTACTACGTCACGCTGATGAACGAGAACTACCACCACCCGGCGATGCCCGAAGGCGCCGTCGACGGCATTCTGCGTGGGATGTACCTGCTGCGGGAGGGCTCGGTCGGCCGCAAGAAGAAGGTTCCGCGGGTCCAGCTGCTGGGCTCGGGGACGATCCTCAACGAGGTGCTCGCGGCCGCCGAGCTGCTCGAGTCCGATTTCGGCGTCGCCGCCGACGTTTGGAGCGTGACGTCGTTCACCGAGTTGCGCCGCGACGGGATCGAGGTCGAGCGGTGGAACATGCTCCATCCCTTGGATGAGCCGCGCCGGGCGTTTGTGACCGAGCAGCTCTCCTCGCGCGAGGGTCCGGTCGTCGCCTCGACCGACTACCTGCGGGCGTTCCCCGATCAGATCCGCCAGTGGGTGCCGGGTTCGTACCGCGTGCTGGGGACCGACGGATTCGGCCGCAGCGACTCGCGCAGCGCGCTGCGCCGGTTCTTCGAGGTCGACCGCCATTACGTCGCGCTTGCCGCCCTGAAGGAGCTCGCCGACGAGGGTCAGGTCGACCGCGAGCGCGTGAAGGAGGCGATCGACCGCTACAAGATCGACGCCGACGCCCCGATGCCGACGCACGTATGAGCGCGACCTCGGGCGCACTTTCGGTCGAAGTCCCGGACATCGGCGACTTCACGGACGTACCGGTGATAGAGATTCTGGTCTCGGCGGGCGACACGGTCGCCGTCGACGATCCTCTGCTGACGCTCGAGTCCGACAAGGCGACGATGGACGTGCCGGCGCCGCAAGCCGGGACTGTGGGCGAGCTGCTGGTGAAGATTGGGGATAGGGTTTCTCAGGGGACCAAGCTGCTGACGTTGTCGCCGTCGAGCGACGGTGGCGGTGATGCGGGGGTCGCTCCGAGCGCCGGCACCAAGGCCGCCGACGCAGTTGAGAGCGCGGCCGACGCCGAGTCGCAGTCTTCGCCGCCCGCCTCGCAACCCGCGAGCGCGCCGGCCTCACAGCCTGAGAGCGCGCCGGCGCCCGCCGCCGCTCCGGCGCCTCCCGCACCCGAGGGGAACGGCGGAGTTCCCGTCTACGCGAGCCCCGCCGTGCGACGCGTGGCCCGCGAACTTGGCGTCGACCTGCACAACGTGAGCGGCAGCGGCCGCAAGGGTCGGATCACCAAGGACGACGTGCAGGCGTTCGTCGATCGCGGCCCCGCTGCAACGCCGGCCGCTTCCGGGGCGCCGTCTGTCGGGTCCGGTCTGGGTCTCGACCTCCCGCCGTGGCCGACCGTCGACTTCTCCAAATTCGGCGAGATCGAGCGCGTGCAGCGCTCCCGGATCCAGCGGATCTCGGGTCCGGTGCTGGCCCGCAACTGGGTGATGATCCCGCACGTCACGCACAACGACGAGGCCGACATCACCGACCTCGAGGCGTGGCGCAAGCAGCTCAACGACGAGCTCTCACGCGAGGGCGTCAAGGTCACGATGGTGTCGTTCCTGATCGTGGCGTCGGTCGCTGCCTTGAAGACGTTCCCGAACTTCAACTCGTCGTTGGACGGCGAGGATCTGATCCTGAAGCGGTACCACAACATCGGGTTCGCGGCGGATACGCCGGGCGGGCTCGTGGTGCCCGTGATAAAGAACGCCGACCAGAAGGGTCTCGTCGACATCGCGCGCGAGCTGACCGAGCTGTCGGGCAAGGCGCGCGACGGCAAGCTGATGCCCGGCGACATGCAGGGTGCCTCGTTCACGATCTCCTCGCTCGGCGGGATCGGCGGGACGAGCTTCACCCCGATCATCAACGCCCCCGAGGTCGCGATCCTCGGCGCCACGCGGTCGGCGATGAAGCCGGTCTGGGACGGTCGCGAGTTCGTGCCGCGTTTGATGGTGCCGCTGTCCTTGTCGTATGACCACCGGGTGATCGACGGTGCCGCGGCGGCGCGGTTCATGGTGTACCTGGTCAAGGTGCTGAGCGATCTGAAGCGGGCGCTGCTGTGACCGACATCCGCGTTCCGGACATCGGGGACTTCACCGACGTGCCGGTGATCGAGATCCACGTCTCGCCCGGCGACGAGGTCGCGCTCGAGGATCCGCTGGTCACGCTCGAGTCCGACAAGGCGACGATGGACGTGCCGGCGCCGGAGGCCGGGACGGTCGCACAGCTGCGGGTGAAGATCGGCGACCGCGTCTCAGAGGGCAGCGTGCTGCTCACGCTCGAGTCAAACGGCGCCGCGCCTTCTGTTTCTGGCTCCGAGGCGCCGGCGGAGTCTTCGGAGGCACGCGTGGAGCGCGCACCCGCGCCTCCCCGTCCCGCGTCGTCGAATGGCGCGGGCCACGATGCGCAGGTGGTCGTGATCGGATCGGGCCCCGGCGGGTACACGGCCGCGTTCCGGGCCGCCGACCTCGGGCTGAAGACGGTGCTGATCGAGCGCCACGACAGGCTCGGCGGCGTGTGCCTGAACGTCGGCTGCATCCCTTCCAAGGCGCTGTTGCATGCCGCGCGAGTCGTCGCCGAGGCCGAGGAGATGGCCGAGCACGGCATCAAGTTCGGCAAGCCCAAGGTGGACCTGGACGAGCTGCGGGCTTGGAAGGCATCGGTCGTGGGGAAGCTGACCGGCGGGCTCGCCGGCCTCGCCAAGCAACGCAAGGTCGAGGTGGTCACGGGCGTCGCTGCTTTGACCGGCCCGAACGCGGTGAGCGTCGGCGATCGGACGATCACGTTCGACAACTGCATCATCGCGGCAGGCTCGGAGGCGGCTTCGATCCCCGCGATCCCCGACGACCCGCGGATCTTCTCCTCGACCGGCGCATTGGAGCTGCCACAGGTCCCCAAGCGGCTGCTCGTGGTGGGCTGCGGGATCATCGGCCTCGAGATGGCAACCGTCTACGACGCGCTCGGGTCGAAGGTGACGATGGTCGAACTGCTCGACCAGCTGATCCCGGGTTGCGATCCCGACCTCGTCAAGCCCTTGCACAAGCGCATCTCAGGGCGGTACGAGGGGATCCACCTCGGCATGAAGGTCGAGTCGGTCGAGGCCGCCGAGAAGCACCTCGAGGTGACGCTGTCCTCAGGCGACAAACACAAGTTCGACGGGATCCTGGTGGCGATCGGACGCCGGCCGAACGGGCGCGCCGTCGGCGCTGACGCGGCCGGCGTGAACGTCGACGACGCGGGCTTCATTCCGGTCGACCGGCACATGCGCACGAACGTCCCGAACATCTACGCGATCGGCGACGTCAACGGCGGCCCGATGCTCGCCCACAAGGCCTCGCACGAGGGCAAGGTCGCCGCCGAGGTGATCGCCGGCGTTCCCGGCGCCGAGTTCGACCCCCGGACGATCCCGTCGGTCGCCTACACCGACCCCGAAGTGGCGTGGATGGGGCTGACCGAGACCGCGGCGCGCGCAGACGGGATCGAGTACGAAAAGGCTGTGTTCCCGTGGGCGGCATCCGGGCGGGCGCTGTCTCTGGGACGCGACGACGGCATGACCAAACTGCTGTTCGAGCCGGGCTCGAAGCGGCTGCTCGGCGCCGGCATCGTCGGCGTCAACGCCGGCGAGTTGACCGCCGAGACCGTGCACGCGCTGGAGATGGGCTCCGACGCCGAGGACATCGCGCTCACGATCCACCCGCACCCGACGCTGTCCGAGACGATCGGGTTCGCGTCGGAGATGGCCGAGGGCACGATCACGGACCTCATGCCGCCGCGCAAGCGGCCTGCTCGCGCCTCCTAGCGGCGAGGCTCCGCGGGACGAAACGGTGAAATAGTCACCGTTTCTTCCCAAACGCTCCGCTATGGCTGCCGCCGCCGGCGCCTGAACACGATCAGCGCCAGCAGCGCGATCGCGGCAGCGACGCCGATCCGGAGTGGCGACGCGGCCTTGCCGGCGCGCGCCAGCGCGCCCCCGCCGGACTCCGACGAACCCCTCGGCGCCGGCATCGCGAACTCCTCGGCCGCGAGCACGTCGTGGGCCTCGGCGATCCCGCTCGGATCGTCGGGAAGCGTGATCGGCTGGTGGCGCAGCGTCGGATCGGACGACGGCACGGCGAATGCCTCGGCGGCGAGCACGTCGCGCGCTGGGTCCTTGGACCGATTTCGTTCGTCTGGCATCGGGCGAGATGTTTCCAGATACGGCGCTGGATCGTCGATTCGAGGGCCTCTCCAATCCCGGAAAGATCTCAGCCGCCCCGACTAAGATCGTTGCTGGATACGTGCTCGCTACGTGGTATCCTTCACTTATCTTGAGTAAGCAACTATCGAAAGCGAATGGCCCTTACTGATGTCTAGTCGTCTTCTTTTGATCCCGCTCGACGACGTCGTGGCCTTCCCGGGCATGTCCCTGACGCTCGCGATCGACGCCGGCGAGGAGGAGCGAGTCCTGCTCGTTCCGAGACACGAAACCGAATTTGCCAACGTCGGCACGGTCGCAGAGGTCGTCGACCGCGTCCGGCTGCCGGGCGGCGCTCGCGCCGTCGCGCTTCAGGGTCTCCACCGTGGAGTCGCCGGCGCTGCCAACACCGCTCCTGACGGTCGGCTGTACGTCGAGGTCGATGAGCACACCGATCCCGTCCCCGTCGACGGCAAGACCCGCAACCTGGAGCGCGAGTATCGCGCGGTCGTCGAGGAGATCCTCGAGCTGCGCGGTGCCGACTCGCGTGTTTCATCCTTCCTGAGGAGCATCACCGAGCCGGGCGCGCTGGCCGACACCGGCGGATATTCACCCGACCTGAGCTACGAGAACAAAGTCAAGCTGCTCCAGACGCTCGACGTCACCGAGCGGCTCGAGCTCGCGCTGTCGATGCAGCGTGAGCGGCTGGCCGAGCTTCAGGTCCGCAAGCGCATTCGCGACGACGTCGAGTCGGGTGCCGAGAAGCAGCAGCGGGAGTACTTCCTGCGCAAGCAGATGGAGTCGATCCGCAAGGAGCTCGACGAGGACGACGCGTCGGTCGTCGAGGAGTACCGGACCAAGATCGAAGAGGCCGGGATGCCCGAGACCGTGCGCGAGCAGGCCGACAAGGAGCTCGGCAGGCTCGAGCGGCTTGGCGAGCAGTCGGCCGAGTCGAGCGTGATCCGGACCTACCTCGATTGGCTGATCTCCGTGCCGTGGAGCAAGCGCTCGGATGAGCGCCTGGATCCGCAGCACGCGCGTGAGGTGCTCGACGCCGACCACGCCGGCCTCGAGGACGTCAAGGACCGGATCGTCGAGTACATCGCGGTCAAGAAGCTCCGCCAGGAGCGCGGGATCACCGAGGACAAGCGTTCCGGGGCGATCCTGACCCTGATCGGACCTCCGGGCACCGGCAAGACCTCGATTGGCGAGTCGATCGCCCGCGCCACCGGACGCGAGTTCGTCCGGATGTCGCTGGGTGGCGTCCGCGACGAGGCCGAGATTCGCGGCCACCGGCGGACTTACATCGGCGCGCTTCCGGGCCGGCTCGTCCGCGCCCTGCGGGACGCCGACACGATGAACCCGGTGATCATGCTCGACGAGGTCGACAAGGTCGGCGCGGACTGGCGCGGGGACCCGAGCGCAGCGTTGCTCGAGGTGCTCGACCCGGCGCAGAACCACAGCTTCCGTGACCACTACCTCGACGTCGAGCTCGACCTGAGCGGCGTGCTGTTTATCGCGACCGCGAACGTCGCGGACACGATCCCGGGCCCGCTGCTCGACCGGATGGAGGTCATCCGTTTCGACGGGTACACGACCTCCGAGAAGGTCGCGATCGCCCGGGGCTATCTGTGGAAGCGTCAGCTCGAGCGCAACGGCCTGCGGCCCGAGGAGGTCGACATCTCCGACGAGCTGTTGAACACGGTCGCCAGCGAGTACACGCGCGAGGCGGGCGTCCGCCAGCTCGAGCGCGAGCTCGGGACGCTGCTGCGGAAGACCGCGACGAAGATCGCGTCAGGTCAGGCTGAGGCTCCCGTGGTCATCGACCTCGACGCGGTCCGCGACGCGCTCGGGCGCCAGCGGCACTTCCAGGAGTCGGCGATCCGCACGGCAGTCCCCGGCGTCGCGACCGGCCTGGCCGTGACCGGCGCCGGCGGCGACGTGCTGTTCATCGAGGCCACCGGAATGCAGGGCAAGCCCGGACTGACGCTCACCGGCCAGCTTGGCGACGTGATGAAGGAATCGGCGCAGATCGCCCTCTCCTACGTCCGCGGCCACGCACATGAGCTCGAGATCGACCCCTCGGTGTTCGAGGAGCGCTCGTTCCACGTGCACGTGCCGGCCGGCGCGATCCCGAAGGACGGTCCGAGTGCCGGTGTGACGATGGTGACCGCGCTGACCTCGCTGATGAGCGAGAGGCCGGTGCGCCACACGGTCGGCATGACCGGCGAGGTCACGCTCCAGGGCCGGGTGCTGCCGATCGGCGGCGTCAAGCAGAAGGTGCTGGCCGCGCACGCGGCGGGACTCACCGACGTGGTGCTCCCCGAGCGCAACCGCGGCGATCTGGATGACGTGCCCGAAGAGGTGCGCGACGCGATGAAGTTCCACTTCGCGATGACCGTCGACGAGGTGCTGGCCGTCGCGCTCGAGCCGGCCGCGGTTCCGCAAGCCGCCTAACCACAACCCCTCTCTCCTCCCACCAAGAGCGGGCGGGCTCCTTAACGGAGCCCGCCCGTTTTTCGTGTCACGTTCGCGCGGGCTCGCCGGTGGTAGGTTGGGTCTATGACCACGATTACAGCCCCATCCGAACAGAAGCTCCTCGATGAGGTACCCAAGCAGCTCTACATCGACGGCGAATGGCGCGACGGAGCCAAGGGCTCGCTGTCGGTCGAGGATCCCTCGACCGGCGAGTCGCTGTGCGAAGTCGCAGACGCCTCGACCGATGACGCCAAGGCCGCGCTGACCGCAGCCGTCGAAGCCGGCCCCGAGTGGGCCACGCATGCGCCGCGCGAGCGCGGCGAGATCCTGCGGCGCGCGTTCGAGGCGCTGATCGCACGCGCCGACGACCTGGCGCTGCTGATGACGCTCGAGATGGGCAAGCCCCTCGCCGAGTCCAAGGCCGAGATCGCGTACGCCGCCGAGTTCTTCCGCTGGTTCTCCGAGGAGTCCGTGCGGATCGACGGCCGCTACGCGGTGAACTCGAACGGCCAGGGCCGCGTGCTCACGATGAAGCAACCGGTCGGGCCGTGCCTGCTGATCACGCCCTGGAACTTCCCGATGGCGATGGGCACGCGCAAGATCGGACCGGCGATCGCCGCCGGGTGCACGGCCGTCGTCAAGCCCGCGCAGCAGACGCCGCTGTCAATGCTGATGCTGGTCAAGATCCTCGAGGAGGCCGGCCTCCCGCCTGGCGTCGTGAACCTCGTCACCGCGTCGTCATCGAGCGAGACGATGGCGCCGCTGATCGCGGACCAGCGGCTGCGCAAGCTGTCGTTCACCGGCTCGACCGAGGTCGGCCGCAAGCTGATGGCGCAGGCCTCGGACAACCTCCTGCGGCTGTCGATGGAGCTCGGCGGTAACGCCCCGTTCATCGTGTTCGACGACGCCGACATCGACGCGGCCGTGGCGGGCGCGATGATCGCGAAGATGCGCAACATTGGCGAGGCGTGCACCTCCGCCAACCGGTTGTACGTGGGCGACAAGGTCGCCGACCAGTTCGCCGAGAAGCTCGCCGAGAAGATGGGCGCGATGAAGATCGGACGCGGGACGGAGGAAGGCGTGCAGGTCGGCCCGCTGATCGACGAGAACCAGCGCAGCAAGGTAGCCGGACTCGTCGAGGATGCGATCGGGCGCGGCGCCAAGGCGGTCGTCGGCGGCCACGCCCGGGACGGCGCCGGCTACTTCTTCGAGCCGACGGTGCTCACCGACGTCCCCGACGACGCCAACCTGCTCCACGAGGAGATCTTCGGTCCGGTGGCTCCGATCAAGGGCTTCGGCGACGAGGACGAGGCGATCGCGGCTGCCAACGACACCGAGTACGGCCTGGTCGCGTACGTGTTCACGAACAACCTCAAGCGCGCGCTGCGCGTGATCGAGCGGCTCGAGACCGGCATGGTCGGACTCAATCAGGGCATGGTCTCGAACGCCGGCGCCCCGTTCGGCGGCATCAAACAGTCGGGCTTCGGACGCGAGGGCGGCTACGAGGGCATGGAGGAGTACCTCGAGACGAAGTACGTCGCCGTGAACCTCTGATTGCACGGGCCCTCGGGCCTCGCCGAACCGATTACCGTTAGCGCTGCGTTCACACGCGCTTGACAGGCCCCGCGCCTCCGGGGCACGACGGCGAGGGCACTGACGGAGGAGGGCATGAGATGAGCGATCAGAGCGAAGCACCGGGGCCGGCGAATGGTCCGGCGACCGAGCCGGTGATCCAGCAACAAGCCGCCACGCCCGGAGGCGATCCCGCGAGAAACGAGAGCGTGGTCACCCGGCTCATGCGCGCGGGCAGCGACGAGGTCGACGCCCTGCTCGAGGCGCTCGGCATGCGCGAGCAACTGAGCGGCGAGGCTCAGGACATCGCGCGGCTGGTCGAGCGCCGACTCGCCGAGGTCGCGTGGGGCGACCACTCCCACGCGCTCGACCAACTCGAGATCCAGCGCGCGTTCCTTGTGCACCGGTTCATCGGGCCGCTGAAGTCGTACGAGCGGAGCTTCCGCGGCTACTCGATCCTCGACAACTTCCTGAACCTCACGTCGATCCTCGCCGGGGTCGGAGCATCGCTCGCCGCCGCGCTCAACGCGCCGAAGGTCTACGCGATCGTGCTCGGCCTGATCGTCGGACTGCTGCAGAGCATCAGCCAGTGGCTGAAGCCCTCTCAGCGTTCGACCCGCCGGGGCCTCGCCGCCGCGGAGCTTCGCGACGAGGCGTGGGCGTTCCTACAGCGCCGTGATCGCTATCGGGGGAAGGACGATCTCACCGCATGGACGCTGCTGTGCGATCAGGTCAACCGCGTCGAGGACCGCGAGCAGTCAGAGCAGGACAAGGAGTCGGCGCAGGTCCCGCCCACGACCAAAGCCAAGGGACGCTGAGCCACGGCTACTCGAACCACATCCCGGACGCGACCCGTGCCTCGATCAGGCGAGGTCCGTCGTCCGCGGGAATCGCTTTGCGGAGCGCCTCGGTGAGCTGTTCGCGGCTCGAAACGTTCTCCGCCGGCATCCCGTAGGCCCGCGCCACCGCGGCCGTGTCGAGCCCCGGAAGCTCGAGCCCCGGCGCGCCGGTCACCTGCTCGAACTCGGCGAACCACTTGAGGATCATGTACTCCGTGTTGCGCAAGACGAGGAACGTGACCGGCACCTTGTAGGCGACCGCGGTCCACAGGACGGTGATCCCGTACTGCGCGGACCCCTCGCCGACGACGCACACCACCGGCCGCTCGAGCTCGGCCAACTGAACGCCGACGCCGGCGCAAATCCCGAACCCAAGCCCGCCGCTCGCGCTCTGGTAGTAGCTACCGGGCTGCGACAGCCGGAGCCGGTTGCGTAGCGCGGATGCGCTCGACGGTATCTCCGCTACCGCGATCCCGCCGTCGGGCCACACCTCCGCGAGCGCGGCCATCGCCGCCGCGCCACTCATCGGATCTGTCGGTTCAGGCTCCGGTGGCGCCGGGCGCGGGTCCGGGGCGTGGCGATCCGACTCGCCGACCAGATCCACGAGCGCCTGCAGGGCGAGCGCGACGTCGCCGACGATCGCGTCGCCCATCGGCGCGCGCGCGGCCTCGTCGGGGTCGCTCGTGATCGCGATCAGCGACGCGCCCTCGGGAAGCAGCGGACCCGGGATGTACGGGTAATACGGGAACACCTGCGTGCCGACGACCAGGATCACGTCATGGCCGTTCAGTGTCTGCGCGAGCGGACCGATCGCCGGCGGCAGGACACCCACGAAGTTCGGGTGGTTCTCCGGGAACCCGATCCGGCTGCTCGCGGTGCCCGGGGAGGCCCACACCGGCAGGCGCTGCTTCTCGACGAGCGCGACCGCGGCCTGCCACCCCCCGCCCGCGTCGATGTCCGGGCCCGCCACCAGCACCGGGTTGCGTGCCGATTCGAGCACAGCCGCCAGCTGCGCGAGCTCCGCCGGGTCCGGCAGGGCGCGTCCGCTCACCACGCGGCGCTGCGCGTTGACCGCGCGGTCCTCGTCGGCCTCGGCGTCCCAGTCGTCCATCGGGATCGACACGAACGCCGGACCACGCGGCGGCAGCGTGGCGTGGTGGATCGCGCGACCGATCGCGCCCGGGACGTCCTGCGCCCGCGGCGGCTCGTGGCTCCACTTCACGTACGGCTGCGGGCCGACGGTGGCGTCGCGGTTGGTCAGCAGCGCCTGGTGGGTGACCTGCGCCCGGACCTGCTGGCCGGCGGTGATCACCAGCGGCGCCTTGTTCGCGAGCGCGTTCCCGATCCCGCCGACCGCGTTGCCAACTCCGGGCGCGGTGTGCAGATTCACGTGCGTCGGGCCGCCGGTCGCCTGGGCGTACCCGTCGGCCATCCCGACGACGACGAGTTCCTGGAGCCCGAGCACGTAGGTGAAGTCATCGGGGAGGTTGGCCAGCATCGGCAGCTCGGTCGAGCCGGGGTTGCCGAAGATCGTCGTCATCCCGTGGGCGCGGAAGAGGTCGAGTGTGGCTTCGCGTACGGTGGCCATGGGCTTGAGGACCCTACCGCTTAGGGAGGGTGGAGTTCCCGCCGGCTCAGCGGCTCTCACCTCGCCTCCGAAGCGTGTGGTCAGCCCCTCATTCGCGTGGCCGGCCCGGGGTGAATTCGGGTTCAGCCACGCCTGGCCGGGGTTTCGGCTCACTCGCGCACGCGCCCTCTATCGTGAGGCTCAGCCTAAAGATGCTCGTCGCCGTCACAGATCACGCCGCCGAAAGGTTCCGCCAGCGGGTGCGCGGAACGCTCGACGAGAAGACCGAGATCGCCTCCCGCGTCGCTCGCGCCCACGCCGCCGGCCGGATCGAGCCTGGGTCAGGCGGTGCCGTTCTCATCCGTGACCTTCAGCGCCCCGACGTCGTGTACGTGTGCCGTCCGGACGCAGGCGAGCTCGTCGTGATCACGCTGTGGGAGGAGGGCGAGGCCGCCGCCGTGCCCAAGCGCTTCACCGACACCCTGCGCCGCGACGACCACCGCGTGAGCTAGCGCACGGGCCCAGATGCCAACTTCCGCCGCGCCCAGGGCGCGGCGTGCCCTCTCCCGCGACCCACTATACTAAATGAAGTATGCTTATCTTCAAGCGACTACTCGGTTTCCTCCGCCCGTATAAGGCGGCGGTCCGGTGGTCGTTTGCGCTTGCCGGCGGCGCCATGGGTGCGACGGTTCTGATCCCGTACCTGACGGGGCGCGCGATCGACGCGATCGGTAAGGGCCACCGCCACGACCTGCTGATCTGGGGGATCGCGATTGTCCTCGCCGGGCTGGCGCGGCTGGCCCTGAGCGCGACCCGGCGCCTGGTCGCCGGCCGCGTGTCGCTGGCCGTCGAGGTCGACCTGCGCAACCATCTGTACGGCGCGCTCCAATCGCTCGAGCTCGCGTTCTTCGACCGCCAGCAGACCGGCCAGCTGATGTCCCGCGCCACCGTCGACCTGCAGGCGGTCCGGTTCTTCCTCGGCTATGGGCTGGTCTTCATCGCCCAGTCGATCCTCACGATTGCGCTCGCCGGGGTCGCGATGTTCCTGCTCCAGCCGCCGCTCGCGGCGCTGGCGCTGGCCCCGGTGCCGTTCGTGGTCGTGATCGCCTGGGCCTACGGTCGCCGGTCGCGGCCCGCGCTCCAGGAGGCGCAGCAGCGGATCGCCGAGTTGACCGCGGAGGCCGAGGAAAACGTTTCCGGCGTGCGCGTCGTCAAGGCGTTCGCGCAGGAGGACCGGCAGCTCGCTCGGTTCGAGCACTCGGTGGCGCGGGTGTTCGATCAGCAGATGTACGCGAACCTGATCCAGGCCCGGTACACGCCGCTGATCAGCTTCCTGCCCAACCTGGGGCTGGCGCTGATCCTGCTCGTCGGCGGCCGGGACGTGATCCACGGATCGCTCACGATCGGCTCGTTCACCGCCTTCTACGCCTACCTGCTGATGCTGATCTCGCCGATGCGGACGCTCGGCTACATGCTGAGCGCCGCCCAGCGCGCGACCGCCTCCGGCGCCCGGATCTTCCAGGTGCTCGACCGCGCGCCGCGCATCACGAGCCCCGAGAACGCGCCGGCGCTGCCTGAGGGTCCCGGCCGGGTATCGCTGCGCGACGTCAGCCTGACCTTTGACGGCGCCGCGCACCCGGCGCTGAAGAACGTCGACCTCGAGATCGAGCCGGGCAGAACGGTGGCGCTCGTAGGCGCGATGGGCTCAGGGAAGACGGCGCTCGTATCGCTCCTTCCGCGGCTCTATGAGGCAACCGGGGGTTCGGTCCGGATCGACGGCGCCGACGTCCGCTCGGTCGCCCTGGACAGCTTGCGGAAGGCGGTCGCGCTCGTCACCGACGATCCGTTCCTGTTCTCGGCCACGATCCACGACAACATCGCGTACGCGCGCCCCGACGCCACGCGCGAGGAGGTCGAGCGGGCGGCTGAGGTCGCTCAGGCCGCTGGGTTCATCGAGAACCTCCCGAAGGGCTACGACACGCTCGTGGGCGAGCGCGGCCTGACCCTGTCGGGTGGCCAGCGTCAGCGGATCGCGATCGCCCGCGCGGTGCTCGCCGACCCGCGAATCCTCGTGCTCGACGACGCCACCTCGTCGGTCGACGCGTCGACGGAGCAGGAGATCAAGCGAGCGCTCGGCGACGTGATGGCCGGGCGGACGACGTTCGTGATCGCGCACCGTCTGTCGACGATCGCGCTGGCGGATGAGATCGTCGTGCTCGAGCACGGCGAGGTCGCGGCGCACGGGACCCACGACGAGTTGCTCGAGGAGTCCCCGCTGTATCGCGAGATCGTCGAGAAGGGCATGCCCGATCAGGTGTTCATGACCCGCAACGCGCCCGAGGCGGTGGGACTGTGAGCCGTCTGACCGAGATCCGCGGGCGCTTTGAGCGGTCTCGTGGCCGAGGCCGCAAGGTCCGTGGGCTGATCGAGCTGCTCGCGCCTTACAAGTGGCGCGTGCTCGCGATGTTCATCTCGCTCGTGGCGGCGACCGCCGCCGCGCTGGCCCCGGCGCCGCTGGCGAAGCTCGCAATCGACCAGGGAATCCAGAAGCACGACGTCGGCACGCTCGACCTGATCGTCGTCCTGTTCCTCGTGTCGGCGGTGGTGTACGCGGTCGCGTCGTACGCGCAGACGTATCTGGTCGGCTGGGTCGGCCAGCGGGCGCTCCAGGATCTGCGCATCCGCCTCTTCACCCACCTGCAACGGCTGTCGATCGGCTTCTATTCCCGCAATCGGACCGGGGTGATCATCTCGAGGATCACCAACGACGTCGAGGCGCTCGACCAGCTCGTCGAGGATGGGATGGCGACGCTGATCCAGTCCGGCCTGACGCTGATCGGCGTGGTCGTGATCCTGTTCGTGCTCGACCCACACCTGGCGCTGCTTACGTTCCTCGTGCTGCCGATCTTGGCGGTCGGAGCGTTCGCGTTCCGGATCGCGTCGGCCGACGCCTACCGCCTGACCCGCGAGAAGATCGCCACGATCACCGGCTATCTCCAGGAGACCCTGTCGGGCATCCGCGTCGTCCGCGCGTTCGGCCAGGAGCAGGCGCACATCAAGCGCTTCCGCGAGCTCAACGACGAGAACCGGGCGGCGAACATGACCACGGTCAACCTGAACGCGGCGTACTTCCCCGCCGTCGAGTTCCTGTCCGCGATCGTGACCGTGGAGATTCTCGTGATCGGCGGGATCGAGGCGATCAATGGCCATACCTCGACCGGCGTGGTGTTCGCCTTCATCGCCGCGCTCAACAACTTCTTCGACCCGATTCAGCAGCTTTCGCAGCTGTACACGACGTACCAGTCGGGGATGGCGGCGCTCGACAAGATCTTCGACCTGCTCGACGAGCAGCCGGATCTCGCCGACGCGCCCGACGCCACCCCGCTGCCTCAGGTCCGCGGCGAGATCCGGTTCGACGACGTGTCCTTCCGGTACGGGTCGAACGCCGACGATGATGCGGCCTACGCGCTGCGGGACGTCGACCTCGTGATCCCGCCGGGCCAGACCGTCGCGCTGGTCGGCGAGACCGGCGCCGGCAAGTCGACGTTCGCCAAGCTCGTGGCGCGGTTCTACGACCCGACCGGCGGTGGCGTGCTCGTCGACGGCCACGACCTGCGCACGATCACCGCCCACTCGCTCCGCTCCCAGATGGGGATCGTCCCTCAGGAGGGATTCCTGTTCAGCGGCACGATCCGCGAGAACATCGCGTTCGGCCGGCCCGACGCCACCGACGAGGAGGTGCAGACCGCGGCCCGCGCGGTCGGCGCACACGAATTCATCGCCGAGCTCGACGACGGCTACGACTCGCAGATCGGCGAGCGCGGCGTGCAGCTGTCGGCCGGGCAGCGCCAGCTGGTCGCGTTCGCGAGGGCCCTGGTCGCCGATCCGCGCATCCTCGTGCTCGACGAGGCCACCTCGAACGTCGACGTCCACACCGAGAGCCTGATCGAACAGGGCCTGCGCCGGCTGGTTGCCGGGCGCACCGCGATCGTGATCGCCCACCGGTTATCGACGATCCGCCACGCCGGGCGGATCCTCGTGCTCGAGCACGGACAGGTCGTCGAGGACGGAACCCACGACGAGTTGATCGAGGCGCAGGGGCGCTACTGGCAGCTGTACCGCGACTGGTCCGAGCAGGCCTCGGCCGCCTGACGATGCCGGCAGTCACCGGGCTTGCCGTCACCGCGGTGAAGGCCACCCGCCTTCGTCAGGTCGATCGCGTCGAGCTCGGGCGCGACGGGGTGCGGGAAAACCGGCGCTTCTACCTGATCGACGATCACAACCAGTTGGTCAACAGCAAGCGCGTCGGCGAGCTCCAGCAGGTGATCGCCGATTACTCGGAGGCCGAGCGCCGGCTGCGGCTCGAGCTCCCGGACGGACAGGTCGTCGACGACGAAGTGCGGCTCGGGGATCAGGTCGTCACCAAGTTCTTCTCTCGGGCCGCGACCGGGCAGCTGGTGGACGGCCCGTGGTCGGCCGCGATCAGCGATTTCGTCGGGCGGCGGCTGCGGCTGGTCGAGGCCGGCGACACCGCGGTCGACCGCGGCGCGGAGGGCGCGGTGTCGCTGATCTCGCGAGCGTCCCTGGAGCGGCTCGGGGATGCGCGGGACCGCGACTCCCGCCCGATCGATGTGCGCCGGTTCCGGATGCTGATCGAGATCGACGGCGTCGAGGCTCATGCGGAGGACCGCTGGGTCGGACGCGAGGTCCGGCTCGGCGCGGCGACGGTCGAGTTCGGGGGTCACGTCGGCCGCTGCGTGATCACCACGCGCGATCCGGACACGGGCGTGGTCGACCTGCCGACGCTCAAGATGCTTGGCAGCTATCGACTCGATCTCGATACCACCGAACCGCTGGCGTTCGGCATCCACGGCCGGGTGCTCGAGCCCGGAACGGTCCGGGTCGGTGACACGGCGATGCCGATGGATAGTGTTCCCGGTCATGAGTGAGCGGACCGTCCAGATGGAGGAGCGCCTCGCGATCGATGTATCGGACCACGTCGCGACCGTGACCCTCACCCGCCCCCAGAAACACAATGCCCTCGACGTCGCGATGTTCGACGCGATCACCGCCGCCGCCGCGCGGGTCGCGGTCGAGCCGGGCGTGCGCGCGGTCGTGCTCCACGGCGTGGGGCCGAGCTTCTGCTCGGGACTCGACGTCGCCGGCGTGATGGCCAACCAGCCCGGCTCCGACGCGCTGATGGACCCGCTGCACGGCCCCGTACCGAACTGGTTCCAACGGGCCGCCCACGGCTGGCTCGAGGTCCCGGTGCCGGTGATCGTGGCGATCCACGGCCACTGCCTCGGCGGCGGCCTCCAGATAGCGCTCGCCGGAGACATCAGGTTCGCCACCCCGGACGCGCGCATGTCGGTGCTCGAGGTCAAGTGGGGGCTGATCCCGGATATGGCGATCACGCGCACGCTCCCGCGGCTCGTCGGCATCGACGTAGCCAAGGAGCTCGCGTACACGGGTCGCGTGATCACCGGCAGCGACGCCCACGCGCTCGGGCTCGTCACGCATCTCGCCGAGGACCCGCTCGCCGCCGCCCAGGAGCTCGCGGCCGAGATCGCGTCCCGGTCACCCGACGCGGTCCGCGGGATGAAGCGGCTGTTCAACGAGTCGTGGACCGGCTCGACCCAGGAGACGCTGAGGCTCGAGGCCGACATCCAGCTCGGCCTGCTCGGTACGCCGAACCAGCTCGCCGCCGTGACCGCGGGCATGGCCAAGCAGCCGGCGGAGTTCGTCGACCCGACCTGACGTGTGTGCGCGCGCGCGGGAGGGCGGCAGCGGCCCGGGCTTACCCGAACCGTCTGCCGCCCACCACACCTCAGGTTCAGCTCACCGTGACCGTCGTCCCGGCTTCTCGCTGAGCGTCCGGACCGAGATCCGCGGTCGCGTGCACCACGGAGTTGGTTGACGGCGCCCAACTCGGCGGCGTCACTCTGAACGTCACCGCGACCGCGCGCCGCGGCTTCACCCGGCCGAGCACCTTCTGTCCGCCGCCGCGTACGCTCCAACCGTCCGGCAGCTGGAGCGCGACGCGCACGCCGTGGAGCGTCTCGTCGCCCCCGGCGGTCAGCGTCACGGTGACGTTCGACGGCTGGCCGGGCGTCATCGTGCTCGGCGCGTTGACGAGCACCTGTCGGGCACCCGGCGTCTGGGTGATCTGGAACGCGTCTCGCAGCGGCAGGTCGGCCAGTGCCGACGAGTCGCCGACGTACACGCGGTACACACCCGGGGTCTGGTCCCAACCACCGGCGTTGTCGTCGTACCACCACGTGTCGCGCGGGGTGATCGTGAACTGCACCCGGGTCGACTGACCCGGAGCGAGCTCGACACGCCGGAAGCCGACCAGCTGGCGCGGAGGCTCACCCGTCGAGGCCGGATCTCCCAGGTACAGCTGCGCGACATCCGCGCCCGCTCGATTTCCGACGTTGGTGACCGTAGCCGACACCGCGACGTCGTTGACCCCGTCGGCCGCGTCACCTCTCATGCGCAGACCGCTGAACGCGAACCGCGTGTAAGACAGACCGAACCCAAACGGGAACATCGGCGTGAGGTGTTGCGAGTCGTACCAGCGGTACCCGACGTCGATGCCCTCGGAGTACTGGACCTCGTTATTCACCCCGGGGAACTGGGCCGGGGTCGATGCCGGGACCTCTGAGAGGCTCGTGGGGAACGTCACCGGTAGGTGGCCGCTCGGGTCGGTCTTGCCGAACAGCACGTCCGCGAGGGCGGTCCCGTTCGACTGGCCGGGATACCACGCGTCGAGCACCGAGCTGACCTGGCTGAGCCAGGGCATCGCGACCGGCGCTCCCGCGTCGACCACGACCACCGTGTTCGGGTTGGCGGCGGCGACCGCGGAGATCAGCTCGTCCTGCGCCGAAGGCAGGTTCAGGCTGAGCCGGTCGGTGGCCTCCGATTCGGTGTCGTCGGACACGACGACGACCGCGGTCTTCGCCAACTTGGCCGCGGCAATAGCCGGTGCCATCGACGAAGCCAGGTCGCTCGGCGTGGCCCAGGTGAGCGAACTGATCAGCGCCCCACCGACCGACAGCGTGTACTGCTGGCCCTGGGTAAGGTTCACCGCCACCGAATAGGTGTGCACCGGCGGCGTGCTCGGATCGGAGATCAGCTGCTTGCCGTCGAGCGTCAGGTATTCGGGGGTGTAGCAGCCGCAGTCATTGGTGATCGCGAGCACGTACGTACCCGTCTCCGGAGCGATGAGCGTTCCCGTGTACACCTGTCCAAAGTTGTTGAACGAGGTGATCGGCACGAACGCCGGCGACAGGTCCGAGGACGGGATCGCCGCCAGCGAGGTATCGGTCGGCAGCCCCGGCTGGTAGTGAATGAACGTGCCCGAGCCCGCCGCGGCCAGGATCCCCGCGAGCGGGCTCACGGTCTGCGACGGGTTCACGTACGCGCTTCCGCCTCCACCGTAGATCGGCTGCGTCGATGCGGCCGGGCCGATCACCGCCACGTAGCCCGCGTTTTTCGCCGGCAGCGGCAGCGAGTGCGAGCTGTTCTTCAGCAGCGTCGCGGACGTCTCGGCAACGTCGTTGCCGACGGCCTGGTGGGCGGCGCTTGTCACGGTCGAGAACGGGTTGCCCGTCGGTGGGCTGGTGAACAGGTTGAAGCGGAACATCTCCGTCAGGATCCGCTGCACCATCGTGTTGATCACAGCCTGCGGGATCGTTCCGTTCTGGACGTCGGTCTCGAGTGCGGTGCCGAAAAACGTGTTGAACGGCTGCTCCTGGTCGAGTCCCGCGAGGGCACCGCCCATCGTGTCGTGAAGCGCCCCGTAGTCGGAGGTGACGAAGCCGGGGTAACCCCACTCCTGGTCGAGCGTCTGGTTCATCAGGAACGAGCTCTGACACGCGAAGTCACCGTTGACCACCGCGTAAGAGCACATCACCGATCCCGCCTTTGACTGCTGCACCGCGGCCTGGAAGGCCGGGAAGTAGATCTCATTCAGCGTGCGCTGATCGACGATCACATTGTCGGCCGGCGAATTGCGGTTGGTCTCCTGGTTGTACGCGGCGAAGTGCTTGACCTGGGACATCTCGCCGGTGCTCTGAACGCCGTCGATCTCGCTCGTGGCCAGCGACGCGTTCAGGAACGGATCCTCGGTGAACGCCTCGAACGACCGTCCCCACCGCGGGTCGCGGTCGATGTTGATCGTCGGGCCTAGATTTACTGCCGCCCCCTTGCCCCACTCTTCTGAGCCGATCACCTGGCCGTACTGCGAAGCCAGCGACGGGTCGAACGTGGCCGCCAGGCCGACGCCGGCGGGAAGCTGCGTCACTCCGCTGAGGCCGTCGGCCACTCCGGCGGGTCCGTCCTCCTCCCCGAGCGGGGGGATCGAGCCACACGAGAGCTGAATGCCTGGCATCCAGAACACGTACGGATTACCCCCCGGAGTTGGCGGCTCATCGGCGGTGCCATGGCCCTCGACGAGGAAGTCCTCCTGGCCAAGGCTCATCGTGCTCATGACTTCGGCCACGCGCTGTCCGATTGGCTGATTCGCGTTCATCCATGGGCACCCAGTGTCGGCTTGGGCCGCGGCCGGGAGCGCCACCAGACTCGTTGCCGCCGCGCATCCGATCGCGACGGCGACAGCCGCCAACCGCCTACGTGCGGAGGCCTCCCACCTCGATCGACGGATGGAGCGGCGATCGCGAGCACATTGCATCATGCGCCTCCCTCAGCGCTGAGCGTGGACGGGGCCCGGTCCCTCCCAGCAACCTACCACAGCACTTCTGAATGGCTCTCGGCGAGGGGTCAGCCAGCGTGGAAATGCAACTGGGGAACAGGGACTCGAACCCCAACTTCGACGTCCAGAGCGTCGCGTGCTGCCATTACACCATTCCCCAGTGCTATGCGTGGCTGTTGACGCCGAGTATAGGTCAGGAGTCTTGGATCGCCGCGAGGTCGCTGGACAGATCCTGGAGCTCGTGCACGCGATCTTGCACGCCCGCGCGCGAGGCCAGCATCCGGCCCGCGTGCTCGAGGTCGTCCGAGCGGCCGACGGTCAGCGCCGCGACCACCCGCCCGTCGTCGAGGTAGAAGATCGTAAACTCGCCGTCGTCGATCGAGCCGCGGACGACCTCCTGATCCCATCCGGCGGCCGGACCGACGTACTCGAGCGAGGCCCAGTCGGAAAGGTCGGAGAAGAAGTAGGGGACGACATCGTGGGGCTGGTCCCTGCCGAGCATGTTCAGCGCCGCGGTCTTGCCCTGATTGAAGGCCACGTCCCAGTGCTCGATCCGGTGCGAGCGGCCGCCGTGCACGACGCTCTCGTATTCGGCGATGTCGCCGGCGGCAAATACGCCCGGCACGCTGGTCTGCAGGCGGGAATCGACCACGACTCCTCCCTGCTCGCCGATCTCGAGCCCGGCGGTTCGCGACAGCCTGACGTCCGGGACCGCGCCCACGCCGACCACGACGACGTCGGCCGCGATCCGCCGCCCGCGCTTGGTCACCACGTGGGTGACGCGACCGCTGGCGCCGTCGAAGCTGTCGAGCTCGTCGTCGCCGAAAACCTCGACCGCGTGCTCCTCGAGGCGCTCCTGGAAGAACCGGCCCGCCTGCTCGCCGAAGCCGCGGCTGAGCGCGACCGACTCGAGCATCACGAGCGAGCAGGAGCTGCCGAGCTCGGTCAGCGAGGCGGCCACCTCGGTGGCGATGTACGAGCCGCCGATCAGCACCACGCGTTTGCCGGCGGCGTCCTCGCGGATCGCGTCGCTGTTGCCGAGCGTGCGCAGGTAGTGGATGCCCTCGAGCTCAGCGCCCGGAACCGACACCCGACGCACCATCGCTCCGGTCGCGATCAGCGCCTTGTCGAAGGTCACATCTTGTTTGTTGGAGAGGCCCACGGTCCGGTTCGAAAGGTCGAGCCGGGTCGCTGACACCCGGGTGAGCGCCTCGACGTTCTGCTCCTCGTACCACTCCGGCGGCCGGAACAGCGTCTCCGCGCGCGACTCCTTGTTCTGGAGGTATCCCTTCGAGCACGGCGGCCGGTTGTACGGCAGGTCTGACTCGCGCCCAATCAGCAGAATCGTTCCGTCGGCGCCGGACTCGCGCAGCCACCGCGCGCAATTGCCCGCGGCCAGACCGCCCCCGATCAGCGCGTAGTCGACGTGCCGGTCCGCCATCAGACCACTAGCCGGGGCTCGCGCCGTTCGGGGCGAACTGCGGCGTGATCTCGGACTCTAGGCCGGGATCGAGGATCAGGAGCACCTGATCGCCCGGTTGGATCACGGAGTCGGCTTTCGGCACGAACCCGGCGCCACCGCGCAGCACCGAGATGATCAGCGAGCCGTCGGGCAGCTCCACGTCCTGCACGCGCCGGCCCGCCGCATCGGAGCCGTGGCCGACCTCGAGCTCGATGATCTCGAGGTGTTCGTCCTCGAGCGCGAGCAGCTGAACCAGCCCGTACTCCGGCACCTCGTGCTCGATCAGCCGCAGGATCAGATCCGTGGCCGACACCGCGGGCTGGACGTCGAGCAGCCGGAAGTGCTGGAGGTTGCGTGGGTTGTTGACCCGGGCGACGATCCGCTGGACGCCGTATTTCTCCTTGGCCATCTGGCAGATCAAGATGTTGTCCTCATCGTCGCCGGTCACAGCGATCACGAGGTCGGCGCGCTGGATGCCTGCCCGCTCGAGCACCCACAGCTCGGTCGCGTCGCCGTACTGAACGGCGTGCTCGAGCTCTTCCTCGACGACGCGATAGCGGGCGTGGTCGGACTCGATCAGCGTCACCTCGCGCTCCTTGGCGATCAGCTCGCGCGCGAGGTTCCAGCCGACCTTGCCGGCGCCGGCGATGATCACATACATGCCTGTCCCCTCATGCCAGCACTACTCGTGAGGCCTCGTCGATTGCCACCTGAGTCGGGCAGATCGTCAGCAAACCCTGCTCCGCGTACCACGCGGCCCGGCCCGGATCGGCGACCCGGACGACCACGCGCCTGACCTTGAACCGCCGCTGGGCGATCTGCGCGATCACCAGGTTCGTGTTGTCACCGGACGTGGAAGCCACGAACACGTCGGCCTGCTCGATGCCCGACTCGATCAGCCCGTCGATCTCGAGCGCCGTGCTCACGGTGAAGCGGCCGCCTGCGTCCTCCCAGGTCGTCAGCTGATCCTTGTCGAGCCGCTCGTGGGACAACGGGTCGCTGTCGACCACGGATACCTCGTGGCCGGCGTCGAGCGCCCGCTTGGCGATCGCGGAGCCAACGCGCCCGCAGCCAACGATCACGATCAGCATTTCGCTCTTCACTGTAGAGAGGTTTTCGCGAATCCGCGTCTTATCTTCGCGACCCACGGTCCGCCCCGCGAAGCGGGCCGGACGAGGCTCAGGTGATGATCGGGATGATCAGCAGGGCGACGATGTTGGCGACCTTGATCATCGGGTTGATCGCCGGCCCGGCGGTGTCCTTGTACGGATCGCCGACCGTGTCGCCCGTGACCGCCGCGGCGTGAGCCTCTGAGCCCTTCCCGCCGTACGCGCCGTCCTCGATCAGCTTCTTGGCGTTGTCCCAAGCGCCACCGCCCGAAGTCATCGAGATCGCCACGAACAGGCCGACCACGATCACCCCGATGAGGAGGCCACCGAGCGCTTCGATGCTGATCAGTCCGACGATGAACGGGATCAGGATCGGGATCAACGCGGGCAGGATCATCTCGCGCTGCGCGGCTCGGGTCACGAGGCTGACGGCGGCGCCGTACTCGGGCTGTTCGGTGCCGTCCATGATCCCAGGGTGCTCGCGGAACTGGCGGCGGACCTCCTCGACGACCGCCCCGCCGGCGCGCCCCACCGCCTCCATCGCCAGCGAGGCGAACAGGTAGACCATCAGCCCGCCGAGCAGCAAGCCGATCAGCACGGCGGGGTTGCCGATCGAGAAGTCCGGGTGCTTTCCCCTCTCGATCAGCTCGTTCTCGAACGCGCTGAACAGGACGAGCGCCGCGAGCGCGGCCGAGCCGATCGCGTACCCCTTGGTGACCGCCTTGGTGGTGTTGCCGACCGCGTCGAGCGGGTCGGTCACGTCGCGGACCTCCTGGGGAAGGTCGGCCATCTCGGCGATCCCGCCGGCGTTGTCGGTGATCGGGCCGAACGCGTCGAGCGCAACGATCAGGCCGCACAGCGACAGCTGGGCCATGACGGCCACGCCGATGCCGTAGATCCCGGTGGTCGTGCCACCGCCGGCAAGCTTCCACGAGCCCAAGATGCCCAGCGCGATCACGATCGCCGGTGGCGCGGTGGACTGAAGGCCCTGGGCAAGCCCCTGGATGATGTTCGTCGCGTGCCCGGTCTGCGAGGCCCGGGCCGTGCTCCTCACCGGCGCAAAGCGCGTCGAGGTGAAGTAGTCGGTGATCACGAACAGGCATGCGGTCACGCCGAGCCCGATCAACGCGCACAGGTAGTACTTCCACCAGTGCGGCGCGGCGAGGCCGCTCGCCTTGAACGTGAGCCCCTTCATCATCCAGTACGTGATCGGGAGGAACGCGAGCGCCGCGAGCACGGCCGAGACGATCAGACCCTGGTAGAGCGCGCGCTCGACGTTCCCAGCCCGCGACTTGACCGCGAAGGTACCGATGATCGAGGCGATGATCGAGACCGCGCCGAGCACCAGCGGGTACAGAGCCACGGCCGACTGCTGCTTGAACAGCAACACGCCCAGCAGCATCACCGCAACCGCAGTCACGGCGTAGGTCTCGAACAGGTCGGCCGCCATTCCGGCGCAGTCGCCGACGTTGTCGCCGACGTTGTCGGCGATCACCGCGGGGTTCCGGGGATCGTCCTCGGGGATCCCGGCTTCGATCTTGCCGACCAGGTCGGCACCGACGTCCGCGGCCTTGGTGAAGATTCCGCCGCCCAGACGTGCGAACACCGAGATCAGCGAACCACCGAAGCCGAGGCCGACCAGCGCGGTGACCGCGTTCTTAGGCGTCTCGCCGACGATCCAGGTGAGCACGCCGTAGTAGCCGGAAACACCCAGCAGCGCGAGGCCGACCACGAGCATTCCGGTCACAGCGCCGCCCCGGAAGGCGACGTCCAGAGCGCGCGACACACCGCTCCGCGCCGACTCCGCCACGCGGGCATTCGCCCGCACCGAGACGTTCATCCCGATGTATCCCGCGGACGCCGAGAGGAATCCGCCAATCGCGAAGCCGATCGCGACGCGAAGGTTCTGGATCGGGATCAGCACGATGAACAGGACCACGCCGACGCCGGCGATCACCGTGTACTGACGGTTCAGATATGCGCGCGCGCCCTCCTGAACCGCCGCCGAGATCGTGCGCATCGTTTCGTTGCCGGGCGACAGCGCGAGCAGCGCGCGCGAGGTGAGGACGCCGTACGCAACGGCGGCGCCGGCGCAGATGAGCGCGATCAGCACGCCGTGATGCGTCAGAAAGCTGGACAAGAAGATCCTCCGGGGAAGGTCTGAGTTAGAGAGAGGGCGCGACCAAGCGCAGCCGATACAACGGGAAAAGGGCCGCCACCCGTACTGTTCGAGCGGAGGCCCGGAAAGCGAGAATTTTAGCGGGCGGGGCGGCGGAACGTCCCCAGACGCCGACCGGCTGTCTGTCCGTTGACCGCTGGATCAGCCTACTGGCCGGGTATCCACAGACGGCCGCTGCGCTGGGCAGGCCCTGGCTCCCCGGGCTTCGGCGGGGGCTCCTGCGCGGCGGGCGCATCACCGGCCGACTCCTCGGCATCGCTCTCCGGTGCGCCTGGGCCGGGGGCCTGGCCGCCAATCCGGACGTACGCGAGCTGCAGTTGAGACACGGCGTCCCGGATCGCCGCCACCTGGTCCGGAGCGGCCTGCTCGATCAACGGCACCATCGCCCGGATCGCCTCGATCGCGAGGCGGACCTGCGCCGGGTCGCGCTCGCCCTCGGTCCCCGGGGCCAGCCCGGTGCGCCGCATGCCGAGGTTCGCCAGAGCCACGACGTTGTCGAGCAGGACATGCTCGACACGGAGTCGCTTGAGCTCGGCCTCGTAGGCGGCTCGCAACTCCTCCTCGGATGGTTCTCTTGGTTCGCTGCTCATCGGGTCACCTCCGCTGCGCTCGCAGCATACGTGTCGCGCGTTTCCGCGACGACCGCGGCGTACGCCTCGGGCAGGCTCATACCGGCGCTGGTCATGCGTCGCTGGCGCTGGGCGCCGTTCAACGACGGCAGCGCCACGTCGATCCCAAGCTCAGCGCGCACCGGAGCCGACCAGTTCAGCAGCCGCTCGACCGCCTCCGAGGCCGGGTAGGGCTCCGCGCGATCGAGGTCGAGCAACTCGCCGTCGAGGCCGTGACGGATCGCACGCCACACGTTCTCCTCGATCAGCCGCCGCGGCAGATTGGTAAACGGAACGCCTTCGTCGTGGTCGCGCGCCGCCTGCGCCACGCAGGCGACGATCAGCGCGGCCAGCGCCTCTGACTCCGTCGCGGTCATCTGCGCATCGCAGATCCTGACCTCCACCGTGCCGAACGAGAAGTGCGGGCGGATCGACCACCACACCTGGGTGTACTCCACGATCGAGCTCGTCTTGACGAGGAAGTCGATGTAGTCGGCGAATGCCGCCCAGCCGCCGAAGGCATCTGGCACGCCGCAACGCGGAAAGCTCTTGGTGAAGATCTGCGTACGCACACTGTGGAGGCCCGAGTCCCGCCCGTCGAGGAACGGCGAGTTGGCCGAGATCGCGAGCAGCAGCGGCAGCACGGGGCGCAGCCGGTCGCACACGAGCACCGCCCGGTCGGCGCCGCGGACGCCCACGTGGACGTGCAACGAGAACGTGTTGTTGCGCCAGGCGACATATTTGAGCCCGTCCTCGACCCGGCGGTAGTGCTCGGTGTCGATGATGTGCTGGTCGCGGTAGTCCGACCAGGGATGGGTGCCGGTGGCGCCAAGCGCCACGCCTCGATCGGCCGCCAGCGCGAACAGCCGCCGGCGCCGCTCGCGCTGCGCGCTGATTGCGGTCGCGAAGTCGGACCCTCGGCCCGAGCGGATCTCGATCTCGGAGGAGATCAGCTCCCCTGCGACCGAGTCGGCCAGCACCGGATCGGCCCGGGCGGCGTCGCGGAGCTCCTCGAACCGTGGCACGAGCCCCAGCGAGGCCGGGTCGAGTACCGCGAACTCCTCCTCGAGGCCGACGGTGAAATCCGAGGACTCCTCGAAGGCGGCGCATGCCGATTCCAGGTCGAGGCTCACGATCCGAGTGAGTATCAGGTGAGGTAGAAGTACAGCGCGTAGAGCAGGTCGACGGCCGGGCTCGAAGTGTGGACCGTCACCTCTGGAGGGACCTGCAGCAGCGCGTCGGAGTAGTTGAAGATGATCTTGACGCCGGCGTCGACCAGCTCGTCGGCGAGCTTCTGCGCGGCCGGCGACGGCACCGCGAGCACGGCCACGACGATGTCCTCCTCGTCGATCAGCTCCCGTAGATCGGAGTTGTGCCTGACGGCGAGGGTCCCGATCCGCATCCCGACCTTGCCCTGGTCGGTGTCGAAGATCGCGACCACGCGGAACCCGTGGTCGGCGAAGATGTCCGAGGTGGCGATCGCGGTGCCGAGATGGCCGGCGCCGAACAGCGCAATGTTGTGCTGGCCCGAGGTGCGCAGGATCTTGCGGATCTGCGTGACCAGCGACTCGACGTTGTAGCCGACGCCGCGCTTTCCGAACTTGCCGAATCCCGAAAGATCTCGGCGGATCTGCGTCGAGTTCACGTGCGTGTAGTCGGCGAGCTCCTGGGAGGAGATCGTCTCCTTGCCCATCTTGCGGGCCTGGATCAGGACCTGGAGGTAGCGCGAAAGCCGGGCAGCGACCCCCAGGGCAAGCTTCTCGCCCGCTTTGTCGATGCCAGGCTGAACCGCGTCCGCGCCAGTCCCGACCGTGTAGCTCATCCGATTTCCACCTTATCGAGACGGCGCTCGAGCTCCGGCTCGTCCACGAACAGCTCGAATGCCTCCACGCCATCGATCGTAACGACCGGGATCCGTTCGAGATAGACCCGGAGCAGGGCATCGTCGGAATCGATGTCGCGCTCCTCGAACGCGAACGGCCGCTCCCGGCGGACCCGCTCGAGGATCATGCGAGCGTCATCGCATAGACAGCATCCCTCGCGGGCGTAGAGAACGACGCTCCTCATCGGACGACGCTCCTCATCGCGCGATCAGCGCGCGCTCGCCCGTCGCGTACACGTCGAGGTCGAGGTACTCCGGGTACGGAAGCGCGCCGGCGAACCGGGCGGCGCTCGCGATCATCGCGGCGTTGTCGGTGCACAGCTCTCGCGGCGGGACGTGCAGGTCGACGCCGAGCGATGCCATGCGCGCACGGACCGGGCCGTTGGCGGCCACGCCCCCGCCGACGGACAGCCGCTCAAGCCCGGTGTCGGCCAAGGCCCGCTCCACCCGGATCGCCAGCGACTCGACGATCGCCCGCTGATAGGAGGCCGCAAGGTCGGCCCGGCGGCGGTCGGCCTCCACCTCGCCGAGGTCGCGCACGCGGTACAGGAGCGACGTCTTGAGGCCGGCGAACGAGAAGTCCAGGCCGGGGAGCCTTTGGGCGGTCGGGAACTTGAACTCGTCCGGATCGCCGTCTCGGGCGAGCCGCTCGAGCGCCGGGCCACCCGGATAGCCGAGGCCGAGCAGCCGCGCGCCCTTGTCGAACGCCTCCCCAGCGGCGTCGTCGAGCGTCTGGCCGATCACCTCGTAATCCGGCCCGTGATCGGTCACGCGCGCGAGCAGCGTGTGGCCGCCGCTCGCGATCATGCTGAGGAACGGCGGCTCGAACGGCGTCCGTCCCAGAAACGCGGCGGCGACGTGGCCGTGCAGGTGATCGACCGGCGCGAGCGGCAGTTCGTGCGCCGCCGCGAGTCCCTTGGCCGTGGCCACGCCGACGAGCAGAGCCGCGACCAGTCCAGGCCCGCACGTGACCGCGACCATGTCGAGCTCCGGGAGCAACGCGCCGGCGCACGCGAGCGCGTCGTCGACGACGTCGCCGATCAGCTCGAGGTGGTGCCGCGAAGCGATCTCGGGCACGACACCGCCGTAGCGGTCGTGGACCCCCTGGGAGGAGATCACGTTCGAGCGGATCTCTCCCTCATGCGTGACGACCGCCGCGCAGGTGTCGTCACAGCTCGTCTCGAGCGCGAGGATCACCCGGAAGCGCTCGGGGTCGACGCGTTCTGTGCCGTGCGCCACATGATCAGCGCGTCCTCCCCGGTGTCCTGGTAATAGCGCCGGCGCGTACCGGCCGACCGGAAGCCGAAGCGCTCGTACAGCGCGATCGCGGTGCCGTTCGAAGGGCGCACCTCAAGCGTGTACGACGTGTCGTCGCCGGCCCGGGCAATCATCTCCTCGAGCAGTGCGGTGGCGATACCGCGCCGCCGCATCGGGGGGTCGACCGCGATATTCATCAGGTGCCAGACGTCCGCGTAGCGCGAGCAGATGAGATAGCCGACGACGCGCCGCTCCTCGATCGCGGCCAGGCATATCCCCGACGGCTTGGACAGCTCGAGCACGAACATCGCCAGTGACCACGCCGTGGGGAAAGCGCGCCGCTCGATCGAGATGACCTGTGGCAGGTCCGAATAGCCCAGCGACCGGATCGTGACTGGCTCGGTGCTCATTTAGATGCTGCGGACGTTCATTTAATTCCTGCGGGCCATCTCGGCGTCGGGAGCGCGTAGGTATTCCGGCCGGACCTCGTCAGGGACACTCGCTTGCAGGCCGCACGCGAGCCTGCAGTGATTCGTGGCCGTGACCCTGTGCAGCTGCGAATCGTCTCCTGGAATGAAGGCTCCCGAGCGCTCGAGAACCTCCCTGAATGCTACCGCCCCGTCTCCGATCGCCAGTGTGGTCGGGCCGAGCGGCGTCACCAGATCGGCCAACGCCTCGGGAGCGAATGGCCGCGGGACCAGCAGCGCGGTCTCGAACTCCTCGATCTCGCTCATCCGCCAGCTCGCCGCAAACACCTCGCCCCGGCGGGCATCGAGCACCGCGAGCACTGTGTCGTAAGCGCCCAGCTTGTGGCTAGCGGAAGGTCCGGCGAGCGCGAGCGACTGCAGGGTCGAAACCCCGACGAGCGGAATATCCCTCGCCCGTGCGAGCGCCCGGGCGGTCGCGATCCCGATCCGTAGCCCGGTGAACGTCCCAGGCCCGATGCCGACCCCGATTCGATCGACCTCGTCCCAGCCGACTCTGGCGCGCTCGAGCACGATCGCGGTCAGCGGCAGCAGCCGCGTGGCGTGGGCGGGCCGCGCGCCGGGCTTTGGGTCGTCGCGAGCCGTGTAGACGACGTCGCCGACGCCCGACAGCGCAACCGTGGTTGCGGGCGTCGCGGTGTCGAACGCCAAAATCCTCACGGCTGGATCGTCACCACTCGCCGGTCGCCCCCGGCGTGCTCGATCGTCACCTTCGCGGCCAGGCGTGACAGGCCCGCGATCGTCATGACCGCGCGCTCGGGCCATTCGACGAACGCGATTCGGTCCGGCCCGATGTAGTCCGCCAGCAGGTCGGGGTCCTCGCTGCCTAGATCCGCGACGCGGTAAAGATCGAGGTGAGAGACGGGGACGGCCGCCGGGTAGCGTTGACCGATAGTGAACGTCGGACTGGTCACCACTCCGCCGACGCCAAGCGCGCGACAGGCGCCGCGGACGAACGTGGTCTTGCCCGCGCCGAGGTCTCCTTCGACTAGCACGACGTCGCCGGCCGCGAGCCCCGCGGCGAGCTCGGCAGCGAGCGCCTCGGTCTGCGAGGGGTCGCTTGTCTCGTGGCGCTGTGACATTGGCCCACACGCCAATGTAGTCCCATTGCTCCGAGCGGTTCGGTACCGTCAGCGCGAGGAATGCGCGCCCCCGCCCCCGCCCTCGAATCAGCCGTGTGATGTTCAGGCGGCTTAGAGAACGCTACGAGCCGCAGCTGTCGCGTTTGGGCGGCTCGGACACCGCAAAAGCGGCGGGCCTCGCCGGCGCGATGGTCGCCAACAACGTGATCGCGCTGGGCTCGGTGATCGTATTCTCGCGGCTGCTCACCGACTACGGCTCGCTGGCCGCGCTGGTCAGCTACTTCCTGATCCTCGCCGTCGTCGGGTACGCGATGCAGCTCGCGACCGCGCGCGAGGCCGTGCTCGGCCACCTGGGGGTCGGGTCGGAAATGGCCGCGACGATCCGGAACTGGATGAAGTGGCTGCTGGTGTTCACCGCGGTGATGACGGTCCTGTCCGTGCTGTTCCGGCATCCGATCGCCGAGGCCGTCGCCGTCAAGCAGCAGTGGGGCGCGGCGCTCGGGATCCCGGCGGGTTGCTTTTACCTGATGCTGTGCATCCTGCGCGGCTTCCTCCAGGGGATCGGCGACTACCGCTCGGTCGGAATCAGCCTCGTCGGGGAGCAGGCCGCGCGGCTCGCGATCGGTGGCGTGCTCGCGGCGGTCGGGCTCGGGGTCACGGGCGCGTACATCGGGACCCCGCTGTCGTTCGTGGCGATGATGGCCTACTGCGCGGTGCCCCTCCGCCGTCGGCTCGGGGTCGCCGAACCCGGGCGCCGCCCGGCGATGCCGCTGTGGGACCACGTCCGCCGCGCGTGGACGGCAATCGCGGCGCTCGGAATCATCGCGGTCCTCCAGAACATCGACATCATCGCCGCCAAGCACCGTTTCTCATCCGATCTCGCGAGCTCTTACTCCGCCACCGCGGTGGCCGCCAAGGTCCTCATCTGGGTGGCGATGGGCGCGGGCTTCTATCTCGTTCCCGAGGTCTCACGCCGGCACTCGACCGGGGAGGACGGCCGTCCGGTGCTCGGCAAGGCGCTGGCGATCGTCGGCGTCGCCGCCGTCCCGTGCCTGCTTATCTACGGCTTCGCGTCCACCCCGCTGATCAGGGCCGCGTTCGGCTCAAATCGCCTGCTTGCGGTCGACGCGCTGTTCGTCCTCGGGGTTGCGTTCGCCGTGCTTGCGGCGACCTACCTCGCGGTCCAGTACATGCTCGCGCTCAAGCGCACTTGGTTCTTGCTTCCGCTCGGCCTCGTTGCGGTCGCCGAGCCGATCCTTCTGCTCCAGGCGTCCAAGGAGCCGAAGGGGTTCGCGACGGTCGTGCTCGCAGTCCAGATCGCGGGCGCCCTGATCGCGTTCGGGATGGCGCTCCGGCCCGACAGGGCGCGTCCCAAGCCCGCCGACCCGCCTCCGCCCGGCCTCGAGGAGCCCGAGCTCGTCGGCGCCTCGGGGCTGTCGTAACGGAATCCGGCGCGTCCGCCCTCGAGGAGCGACTCCCGCCAAGCCGGATTCCGCGCGCGCTGGCTAGAACAGACCGAGTTGGGCCGCCGGCTCGCGCGGCCCGACGCCCACGGCTGTCTCCTCGTGCTCATCGGGCGCGTCGTCGACCTCGGGGACCGGCTCGTATGACTGGGGCTGCTCGGGCGGCCCGAGCGACAGCAGGTCGGGGATCCGGTGGAAGTCGGCCCGCAGCGCCTCGAGCGTCGACGGCGTGTACAGCGCCGCCGCCGGGTGGTAGAGCGGATACAGGCGGACGGCGCGCGGCCCGATGATCCGCACCTCCTCGCGGCCGTGCAGCCGCGAGATTCCCGTGCTGTCGGCGCGCAGCAGCTTGGTCGAGAAGTTCCCGAGCGTGCAGATCACGGTCGGCTCGATCAGGTCGACCTGGCGAGCCAGGTAGTCCTGGCACGCCTCGATCTCGTTGGGGTGCGGATCCCGGTTGTCCGGGGGGCGGCATTTTAAGGTGTTGCAGACAAACACCTCTTTCCGGTCCATCGAGATCTCGGCGAGCAACTTGTCGAGCAGCTTGCCCGCCTGGCCGACGAACGGGAGCCCCATCCGGTCCTCGTTGGCGCCCGGCGCCTCGCCGACGAACATCAGGTCGGCGTCGGCGTTGCCGGCGCCGAACACGACCGTCGTGCGTGTCTGGTGGAGCGGGCAGCGGACGCACTCACGCGCCTCCTCATAGACGGCCCGCAGCAGCTCGCGTCTCTCGGGGGCACTCCTCACTGAAGGCGATGGTAATCCCGCCCACGGACGCAGCAAGGGCGCCAACGTCGCAATTAGGCGCGAATTCGGGGGTTGCGATCGTTTGCAGTACCGAGGTACGACGCCCGACAGTCGTGGCGGCGGCGGCCCGGGGTGACCGGCCTCACACGGGCTCGTGCGTAACCGGCGCCCTTCCAGGGGTATCATCAACCGAGGCCATCACGCGGGCATCGCGGGTGGACCTCGAACCCTGAATTTGCCTTCTACCGCCGACCGGTATCTCAAATGCGGGAACTGGAACGGGAACCGTCCTCCGACACCCCTGCGTGCCGCCGTCTCGCAATAGTCGGCCGGGGACGCCTGGGTACCGCTCTCGCGACCGCGCTCGACCGCGCCGGCCATGAGGTGTCCGGGCCGCTCGGTCGCGGTGCCGACGGGGCCGCCGCCGATGCCGTATTGCTGTGCGTGCCCGACGCCGAGATCGCTCGCGCGGCCGCCCACATCGCGCCCGGATCGCTTGTAGGCCACTGCTCGGGAGCGACTGGCCTGGGCGAGCTCACGCCGCACGAGGCGTTCTCGTTGCATCCGCTGATGACCGTGACCGCGGACGGGGCCGATTTCGCCGGCGCGGGCGCGGCGATCGCCGGGAGCACCCCACGAGCGCTGGATTGCGCGAGCGAGATCGCGCACGCGCTCGGCATGCGCCCGGTCGAGATCGCCGAGGCTGACCGCGCCGCCTACCACGCGGCGGCGTCCATCGCGTCGAACTTCCTGGTCACGCTCGAGGCGGCGGCCGAGCGGGTCGCCGGCGCGGCCGGGGTCGAGCGCGCGCAACTCGTGCCGCTGGTGCGCGCCACGGTCGAGAACTGGGCGCGGCTCGGGCCCGAGCGAGCCCTGACCGGACCGGTGGCGCGGGGCGACGAGGCCACCGTCGAGCGCCAGCGCGCCGCGGTCGAGGAGGTGGCGGCCGACCTGCTGCCGCTGTTCGACGCGCTTGTGACAACGACGCGCGTGCTCGCGTCCACCCCGGGGCCGACGGCCGCGGGGGCTGGCAGCCACCCGCGCGTCGTCGGCCACCCGAGCGCTCGCAACCGCGCGCGATCGCGAGGTCCAGCCGGCATGAACACGATCCGCACCGTCGCCGAGCTCCGCGCCGAGCTGCTCGAGCCCAGGCGCGCCGGCCGCAGGATCGGGCTCGTCCCCACGATGGGCGCGTTCCACGAGGGTCACCTGTCGCTGATGCGCCGCGCGCGCCTGGACTGCGACCTCGTCGTGGTGTCGCTGTTCGTGAACCCGACCCAGTTCAACGACCCGACCGACCTCGACGCGTACCCGCGCGACTCTGAGCGCGACGCCGGGCTCGCCGCCGAGCTCGGCGTCGACCACCTGTTCGCGCCTTCTGCCGAGGAGGTTTACCCGCCCAGCTTCGCCACGACCGTGTCGGTGTCGGGGCTCACCGACACGCTCGAGGGCGCGCATCGCGGGCGTGCGCATTTCGACGGGGTCGCGACCGTCGTCACCAAGCTGTTGAACATGGTCGGCCCCGACGTCGCCTACTTCGGCCGGAAGGACGCCCAGCAGGCGCTCGTGATCAAGCGCCTCGTGCGCGACCTCGACATCCCGGTCGCGATCGAGGTGTGCCCGACGGTCCGCGAGGCCGACGGCCTCGCGATGTCGAGCCGCAACGTCCACCTGTCCCCCGCCGACCGCGCTCGCGCAGCCGCGCTGCACCGCGCGCTCCGCGCCGCCGCGGATGCTGTCAGCGCCGGCGAGCGCGACCCGAGTGCCGCGCGCGAACGTGCGCTGGCAGAGCTCGCGCGCGACGGGATCGACCCCGAGTACGTCGAGCTCGTCTCCGCCGATGGACTGGCGCCGATCGAGCGGATCGACGGCGACGTGCTTGCGGTCCTGGCCGCCCCGCTCGGCGGCACGCGCCTCATCGACAGCCAACTGATCCAGACACGCAACGGGCACGGGAGGCCCTGACGCATGCAACGCACGATCCTGAACATCGACCGCGAGGTGGCGACTCTCCTCAGAGCGCCAACCGCCGCGTAAGGAGCTAGGGCAATGTCCGCAACACCCCGAATCCCTGTACCCCAGAACCTCGATGCGCCGCTGCCGATGACGCTTCCTCGGCTCGCCGAGAAGAAGCGGCTCGGGGAGCCGATCGTGATGGTGACGGCGTACGACTATCCCTCGGCGCAGGTCGCCGAGGCGGCCGGCGTCGACGTCGTGCTGGTCGGCGACTCGGGCGCGATGACCGTGCTCGGCTACGCCTCGACGGTGCCGGTGTCGACCGACGAGATGCTGATGCTCGCGGCGGCCGTTCGGCGCGGGCTGCAGACGCCGCTGCTCGTCGGCGACCTGCCGTTCGGGTCTTACGAAGCGTCCGACGAGCTGGCGATCGCCACCGCGCAGCGGTTCATCAAGCAGGCGGGCTGCGACGCGGTCAAGCTCGAGCGGGGCGGCACCAGCGTCCAGCGCGCCCGCGCGATCGTCGACGCCGGAATCCCCGTGATGGGTCACATCGGGCTCACCCCCCAGACCGCGACCGCGCTCGGCGGGTATCGCGCGCAGGGTCGCACGGCCGCGCGCGCCCTCGGCGTCGCACGCGATGCCCTGGCGCTGCAGGAGGCGGGTTGCTTCTCGCTCGTGTTCGAGGCGATCCCGGCCGCGGTGTCAGCGGCGCTCATGCCGCGGCTGCACATCCCCGTGATCGGCATCGGGGCGGGCCCCGCGACCGACGGCCAGGTGCTCGTGTTCCACGACCTGCTCGGCATCTACGACGGCCACGCCCCGAGATTCGCCAAGCGCTACGGCGACATGCGAGAGCAGATGGTCGCCGGCGTCGCCGCCTACGCCGCGGACGTTCGCGGCGGCTCGTTCCCCGCCCCCGAGCACACGTACTCGATCGATGACGATGAGATGCGGGCGTTCGAGGCGGGGCTCGGCGAGACCTCGTAGACCCGCGCGCGAATACCATCCTCAGGGATGCCGCGCCTCGGAGACCTGTTCGCTCCGCGCGACCGGGCTTACTTCGAGCTGTTTGAGGAGGCCGGCCAGAACGTCGTGCTCGCGGCGAGCCTGCTCGAACGGATGCTGACCAACTTCCCGGACACGCGGGAGCTGGCCGGCGAGATCCTCGAGTGCGAGCACGAGGGCGACCGGATCACGCACGACATCATCGACCGGATCAACCACACGTTCGTGACGCCGATCGACCGCGAGGACATCCTCGCGCTCGCATCCGCACTCGACGACATCGTCGACTACACCGAGGAGGTGGCCGATTACCTCGGGCTGTACCGGATCGAGGCGCCGATGGACCAGGCGATCAGCCTCGCGCGGGTGCTGAACCTCGCCTGCCACGAGATCGGCGAGGCGATCCCGCTCCTGCGTGGGTTCCAGGACCTCTCACGGCACACGGTCGAGGTCAACCGTCTGGAGAACGAGGGCGACCGGATCACACGCGAGGCGGTCGCCTCCTTGTTCGACGCGCCGATCGACCCGATGGTCGTGATCCGGTGGAAGGACCTGTTCGAGCGGCTCGAGGCGGCGATCGACTCCACCGAGCACGTGGCGTACATCCTCGAGGGAATCGTCATTAAGAACTCGTAGGCCGATGTGTCTCACTATTGGCACGGCGCTTTAGCTGTTGTAGCTTGCGCGCGTGGAGTCGAGGGAGCTGTCCACCGGAGGCGCCGGCCTGGCGGTTCGTGACGTCGTCGTCTCCTTCGGCGGGATCACCGCGCTCGAGGAGGTATCGGTCGACGTGTCGCCCGGCGAGGTGCTCGGGGTGATCGGACCGAACGGCGCCGGCAAGACCACGCTGTTCAACGTGATCTGCGGGTTCGTGCGGCCGAACTCGGGCACGCTGAGCTGGCGCGGTCAGCCGATGACGGGCGTGTCGCCGGATCGGCTGGCGTCGCTCGGGATCGCGCGAACGCTCCAGGGCGTCGGGCTGTTCACCGGCCTCACCGTGCTCGAGAACGTGATGGTCGGCGCGCAGCGCTTCCGCAAGTCTCCGGTGGTCGCCGCGATGCTCGGCCTCCCGTGGTCTGATCGCGACGAGAGCCGGCAGCGCGACCGGGCGATGGCGGCGCTCGCCCGTCTGGGCTGCGATGACGTCGCCGACCGCCTCCCCGGCACGCTGCCGTATGCGGTGCAGAAGCGGGTCGCGCTGGCGCGCGCGCTCGTGTCCGAGCCCGAGCTGCTGCTCCTCGATGAGCCGGCCGGCGGACTCGACGCGCGCGAGATGTCGGACCTGGGGCAGCTGATCCAGTCCCTCGGCAGCTCGGTCGCGGTGATGCTCGTCGACCACCACATGGACTTCGTCGTGCCCGTCTGCGATCGCCTCGTCGTGCTCGACTTCGGCCGGGTGATCGCCGGCGGCGAGCCGACCGCCGTGCAACGAGACCCGCGCGTACTCGAGGCGTACCTCGGTCGCGAGGCGGAGGACGAGGCCGCGCCCACCAACGGAAGGGGCGAGCGTGCTCACGATTGAGGGGCTCACCACCGACTACGGACCGGTGCGCGCCGTCGACCACGTCTCGTTCGAGGTCCCCGAGGGCTCGGTGACCGCCGTGCTCGGCGCCAACGGTGCCGGCAAGACGTCGCTGCTGCGGACCGTCACCGGACTGGTACGGCCGAGCTCGGGCAGCGTAAAGCTGGCCGGAGAGGACATCACACGCCTGCCCGTCGAGGAGATCGTCCGGCGGGGCATGGCCCACGTTCCCGAAGGCCGCGGCGTGATCGCCGAGCTGACCGTGGAGGAGAACCTCCGGCTCGGCGGTCTGTGGCGGGGGCGCGAGGCCGCGCCGCTGAGCGAGATCTACGAACTGTTCCCGCGCCTCGAAGAGCGCGAGGGACAGCCGGCGTCGAGGCTGTCCGGCGGCGAGCGGCAGATGCTCTCGATCGGCCGGGCGCTGGTGGGGCGGCCGCGGGCGCTGCTGCTCGACGAGCCGTCGCTGGGGCTCGCGCCGGTGCTCGTGGCTCAGATCATGGCGCTCGTCCGCCGCCTCGCCGACTCGCTCGGGCTGGCGGTGCTGCTGGTCGAGCAGAACGCCCGCAGCGCGTTGTCGATCGCCAACCGCGGGGTGGTGCTGAACCTCGGGCGGGTCGTCGCCGAGCAGGACCCGGACAAGCTCATCGCCGACGATCAACTCCTCCACGCGTACCTGGGCTTCTAGCGGGTTGGCGAGCACGTGACCAAGTTCATCGACCTCACGCTCAGCGGAATCTCCACCGGCGCCATATACGCCGCGGTCGCGCTCGCCCTGGTCCTGATCTGGCGCTCGACCCGAGTCGTCAACTTCGCCCAGGGCTCGATGCTGATGTTCACCACGTTCATCGCCTCCGCGGTGATCAATGGAGGCGGCTCGTACGTCGAGGGGTTCGTGGTGGCGCTCTGCGCCGGATTCGTGCTCGGCGCGGTCGTCGAGCGGGTCGTGGTCCGGCCGGTCGAGAATGCGCCACCGCTCAACGCGGTGATCCTGACGCTCGGCCTGTACACGCTGATAGTCGCGATCGCCGGGATGATCTGGGGCAACACGCCGCGCTCGTTCCCGGCCGCGTTCTCGCTGCACGGCTACACGGTCGGCGGCACGACGCTGCTGTTCACGCCGAACGACACGTTCATCGTGCTGGTGGTGATCGCGGTGGCGGCGGCGCTCGCGTTCCTGTTCCGCAGGACGTCACTGGGACTCAGGATGCGCGGCGCGGCGTTCGCGCCCGAGGTCGCGCGGCTGCTCGGAGTGCGCGTCGGGCGGATGCTCACGCTCGGCTGGGCGCTCGCCGCGACGGTCGGATCGCTCGCCGGCGTGCTCGTCGCGCCGTCGGTGTTCCTCGGCCCGAACAGCTTCGACCCGATCCTGATCATCGGGTTCGTCGCCGCCGTGCTCGGCGGCCTGGACAGCCCGCCCGGCGCGGTCGTCGGCGGGATCGTGCTCGGCCTGGCGCTGTCGTACGTATCCGGCTACGAGGGCGCGTCGCTGGTCCCCCTGGCCGCGCTCGTGATCCTCGTGATCGTGCTGATGTTCCGCCCGACCGGCCTGTTCTCGGCGACGAAGGAACGGCGGGTATGAGCTTGCGCCCGTTCGCCGTGTTCCGGCGCAGCACGCTGTTGCGCTCGCTCGCGATCGTCGTGGTCGCCGGCGTGGTCCTGCTCATCGTCAGCGACTCGCTGAGCTCCTACCGCAACCTCCAACTCGCTTACGGCGGGTACTACTTCTGCGTGCTCGCCGGCCTGACGGTGCTCGCGGGTTCGAGCGGGCAGATCTCGCTCGGACAAGGCGCGTTCATGGCGGTCGGGGCGTACACGTTCTGCAAGCTGAACGCGAGCCCGGTTGCGTGGTCGGTGTTTCCTTCGCTCGTCGGGGCGGTCGTAGCGACCGTCCTGATCGGGATTCCGGTTGGCGCGGCGGCCAGCCGGTTGCGCGGGCCGTACCTGGCCGGCGCGACGCTCGCGTTCGCGGTCGGCCTGCCAGCGGTGGCCGACAAGTTCCCCGCGTTCCTGGGCGGCGAGAACGGCCTATCGGTGAATCCGCCGACGCCTCCGTCGTGGCTCGGCTCGACCTTCCCACTCGAGCGCTGGGAGGCGTGGATCGCGTGCGGCGGAGCGCTCGTCGTGGTATTCGTGCTCTACAACCTGACACACAGCGCAGTCGGCCGATCCTGGCGCGCGGTTCGCGACGACGAGATCGCGGCGGCGCTGTCGGGCCTGCGCGTCGGGCGCCGGCAGACGCTCGCGTTCGTGGTCAGCGCGGCGTGCGCCGGGCTCGGTGGCGGGCTGCTCGCGGCCGTGCTCCAGCTCACCTCGCCGGGTGCGTTTCCGCTGCAGCTGTCGCTCACGCTGCTCGCCGGCGTCGTGATCGGGGGCCTGGGGTCGCTCGTGGGCGCAGTCTGGGGAGCGGCGCTGCTCGTGTTCCTCCCCAACTGGACCAACGACCTCGCCAGCTCGTTCTCGCTCTCGTCGAACGTCTCCCACAACCTCCCGATCGCGATCTACGGCCTCGTGCTGATCGCGGCGATGCTGTTGTGGCCGACCGGGATCCAGGGCGGCGTCCGCGCTCTCGGTCGTACGGTGCGGCCGGCTGTGTCTGGCCGCCTTGGGCGCGCCACCGCCGAGCCAGCCAGCGACGACGACGCCGCCGCCAAGGACGAGGGCGTAAAGGCGTCCCGACCGTAATGGTTCAGTGCGCGGTGAGTCCACGCCGCGGCGCCGGCGCAATCCCCAGCAGAGCGGCCTGGACTTCTCGCAGGCGCGCGTGGTCGCCGCGGATCCCGACCATCGTGTCGTGATACAGGAACGCGTGACGGAGGCGGATCAGCGCGTAGGCGAGCGTCGCCGGGTCGACCGGCGGCTCGTAGCGCCCGGCCGTGATCTCGTCCTCGATCAGCGCCTGCACGCACGCCACCGCACGCGGCTCAACCACGCCGGCGCTCGAGGTCAGGATCCGCATGGCGTAGCGCTCCTGCTCGAGCAGCCGCCGCACCGCCCGCGAGCGCGTGAGCGTCTGGTTGACGCGATCGAGCACCTCGAGCACGCCGGCCGCGCCGCGCCGTCTGACCTCGGCCCGCTTGCGCCCGACGAGCATCTCAAGCTGGCGGGCGATGACCTCGCCGAGCAACGCCTCGCGCGAGCCAAACCAGCGGTAGATCGTCGCGCGGCCGAGACCGAGCCGCGCCGCCACAACCGTGACGTCAACCCGCTGGCCGTCGAGGTAGAGCTCGGTCACGAGCGCCAGGACGTCCTCGGGCGAGGCGGTCGCAGGCCGCCCGCGCTTGCCCCCCTTGACCGGCCGACCTATCGCCGGGCCGCTCGCAGGTTGGTCTGTCGTCGTAGGTGTTGCAGCGCCCATCACCGGACTTTAATATTTGAAACACCCGAGGGAAGATGTATTTAATTACATTCGGCGCGTCGAAGTACGTTCCGGTTTCAGCTGGTTCCACCATGTGGAGGAGGAGAGGTATGAGCTTTCGCGGCACCAAATCGCTGGCGTGCGTGGGAGTCATCGCCGCGGTCGGGCTGATTGCGTCCGGCTGCGGCTCGTCGTCAAGCAAGACGAGCACGACCAGCAGCAGTGGCGGCAGTAGCGCCACCACCAGCAACAGTAGCGGCGGCAACGGCGGGGCCACCGCGCCCGGCGTCACCGCCACGACGATCACGTTCGGGACCCACCAGCCGCTCACGGGACCGGCCGCTCCTGGATACAGCGAGATCGCGCCGGCATCGCAGGCGTTCTTCAACTACGTCAACGCGAACGGTGGCGTCTACGGCCGGAAGATCAATCTGATCATCAAGGACGACGCCTACAACCCGACCAACACGGTCAACGTAGTCCACCAGCTGGTGCTCCAGAGCAACGTGTTCGGGATCTACGAGGGGCTCGGCACGCCCACTCACACGAAGGTCGTGGGCTTCCTGAACGCCTCCAAGGTGCCGGACCTCTTCGTCGCCTCCGGGTGCCCCTGCTGGGACGAAGGCACCACCCAACCGTGGACCTTCGGCTGGCAGCCGAACTACACGATCGAGGGCAAGATCCTCGGTCAGTACATCAAGCAGCACTTCGGCGGTCAGAAGGTCGGCGTCCTCTACCAGGACGATGACTTCGGGAAGGGCGGCCTGGCCGGGATCCAGGACGAGGTTCCGGCCTCGGACATCGTCTCCAAGCAGCCGTACGAGTCCGGGACGACCACGCTTGCGCCGGAGATCACCGCGCTGAAGGCCTCGGGCGCGAAGGTACTGGTCGACTTCACCGTGCCGATCTACACGGCGATTGGGCAGCTGACGTCGTTCACCCTCGGGTGGAAGCCCCAGCTGGTCATCTCCAGCGTCGGGATCGACCCGATCACCGTCGGCGGCCTGCTCAAGACGATCTCCAAGGGCAAGGCATCCGGGACCGCCCTGATCGAAGGCGCGATCACGGACGGTTACCTGCCGTCGAACACTGACACGACGAATCCGTGGATTCAGCTGTTCATGAAGGTCCACAGTCAGTACGACGCGAGCGCTCCGTTCGACGGCAACGTCGAGTACGGCATGGCCAGCGCCTACACGCTCGTGCAGGCACTCAAGGCCGCCGGCCCGCACCTCACCCGTCAGGGGCTGATCAACGCCGTCAACACCCAGGGAGCCAGCTGGATGGGGCCAGGCCTGGTCCCGTTCCGCTACTCCACCACCGATCACGGCGGCTATTCCGGTGCCGAGATCGGGATGGTCAAGAACGGCAAGATCGTCCTCTCCGGAGGGCCACTCACGACAACGCCGGTCGCGGGTTCACCGATTACCCCGTATACGGGGACGCAGCCCGCGCCTCCGTCTACTGGGATTCCGTCGAACTGAGGCATTAGGTACCCACGTCTGCGGCCCGGTGCGCCGTTGTTACCGGGTCGCAGGCGTGCGGTGGTCGGGCGCGAGTGCCGCCGACCGGGCGCCGTACGAGTCGCACCGGGCGTCCGAGCGGCGTGAGGCCAGCCAGGCGTGCGGGCACCGGTGGCCCGCCCCCAACTAATAGGTGATCGTTCGAATAACCCGCGCCGGCACGCCGGCGGCTATCGAGAACGCAGGGATGTCCGACGTCACGACGGAGTTCGCCCCGATCACGCAGCGTTCACCGATGGTCACGCCGGTCGTGACCACGACGCCGGCGCCACACCACACGTTGTCACCGACCCGGGTCGGGCCCTTGGTGGTGAAGCCCTGCCAGGTCACGGGCATGACAGGGTCGTCGAACCGGTGCGACGAGTCGGTGATGAAGCAGCCGTTGGCGAACATGCAGTGATCGCCGATCTCGACCAGCTCGAGTGACGCCACCATCACGCCCAGGTTCAGGAACGTCCCCGACCCGATCCGCACGCGCGCCGACCCGGGTGCGGTGATCCACACCCCGGGTTCGAGCAGCGTGTGCGCGCCGATCTCCATCCGGCCGTCGAGGAGCGCCTCGAGCACGTTGCCGTGCACGGGCCAGCGTACGAAGGCCCCGCGGCGCATGAACTCCCAGTGGATCCGGGCGCGGTTCCAGGGGAGCGAGTTGCGCTCGTACCAGCGCCACTTCTGGAGCCAGAGCTTGAGCGCGGCCGCGTCGGCGCCGGGTGGCGCGGGGTCGCTCAAGCCCGCGCCGATCAGCCCGCGGTCGCCGTCGCCTGCCGGCGGGAGGACGGCTTCTTCTTCGTCGCCGCCCCGTTCTTGCCCGCTCCGTTGGCGGACGCAGCAGCTTTTCTGACCGCCGGCGCTTTCTTGCCGGTGCCGTTACCCGCCGCCGGCGCCTTCCTGGCCGCGCCGTTCGCCGCTCGCGACGCGCGCACCGGCAGCACCTCGGCGAGGAACGCGCCGGTGTACGACTCCGCCACCGTGGCCACCTTCTCCGGCGTTCCAATGGCGATCACCTGGCCGCCCTCCTCCCCACCCTCGGGTCCGAGGTCGATGATCTGGTCGGCGACCTTGATCACGTCGAGGTTGTGCTCGATCACGACCACCGTGTTGCCGGCTGCGACCAGCCGCTCGAGCACCTCGAGCAGGCGCTGGATGTCGGCGAAGTGCAGGCCGGTGGTGGGCTCGTCGAGGATGTAGAGAGTCTGTCCGGTGGCGACCTTGGACAGCTCGGCGGCCAGCTTCACACGTTGGGCCTCACCGCCGGACAGCGTCGTGGCGGGCTGGCCGAGCCGCATGTAGCCGAGCCCGACGTCATTCAGCGCGTCGACGCGCCGGCGGATCTTGGGGATGTGGGCGAAGAACTCGAGCGCCTCCGCGATCGGCATCTCGAGCACATCCGCGATCGTCTTGCCCTTGAAGCGCACGTCGAGCGTCTCGCGGTTGTAGCGCTTGCCGTGGCACTGCTCGCACGGCACGTAGACGTCGGGCAGGAAGTGCATCTCGATCTTGATCTGCCCGTCGCCCCGGCACACCTCGCACCGGCCGCCTTTGACGTTGAACGAGAACCGGCCGGGCTTGTAGCCGCGCGCTCGCGCCTCCTGGGTCTTCGAGAACAGCTCGCGGATCTGGTCGAACAGCCCGATGTAGGTGGCGGGATTCGACCGCGGCGTGCGGCCGATCGGTGACTGGTCGACCGAGATGATCTTGTCGAGTTGCTCGAGCCCGGAGATCCGCCTGTGGGCGCCGGCCTTCTGCCGCGTCTTGTGCAGGCGGTTCGCCACCGACTTGTAGAGCACCTCGTTGACCAGCGTCGACTTGCCCGACCCCGACACGCCGGTCACGCAGCACATCACGCCCAGCGGGATGCTCACGTCGATGTCCTGGAGGTTGTGCTCCGACGCACCCTCGATCGTCACCCGCCCGCTCGGCTTCCGGCGCCGGCGCGGAGTCTCGATCGTGCGAGTCCCGGCCAGGAACTGACCGGTGAGCGACTCGGGGACCTTGGCGACGTCCTCGGCGGTGCCCTGGGCAACGACATGACCGCCGTGCTCGCCGGCGCCCGGCCCCATGTCGACGAGATGGTCGGCGGCCCGCATCGTGCCCTCGTCGTGCTCGACCACGAGCACGGTGTTCCCGAGGTCCCGCAGCCGCTCCAGCGTGGCGATAAGCCTGTTGTTGTCCCGCTGGTGCAGGCCGATCGACGGCTCGTCGAGGATGTAGAGCACGCCCACGAGCGAGGAGCCGATCTGCGTGGCCAGGCGGATCCGCTGCGCCTCGCCGCCGGAAAGCGTCGACGCCGCTCGGTTCATCGACAGGTAGCCGACGCCGACGTTGTCGAGGAACCGCAGCCGCTCGGAGATCTCACGCAGGACCAGCCGCGAGATCCGATGGTCGTGCTCTGAGAGCTCGAGCCCGTCGACCCACTCGAGCGCGCGGCGCGCCGACAGCGCGGTGAACTCGTGGATCGCGGTGTCACCGATCAGGACCGCCCGGGACTCGGGGCGGAGCCGTGCCCCCTTGCAGTCCGGGCACGGTCGCAGCGTCATGTACTCCTCGATCTTCTCGCGCGCGAGCTCGGACTCGGTCTCGCGGTAGCGCCGCTCGAGGTTGGGCAGGATCCCGTCGAACGTCGCGCCGTACGAGCGCCGGCGCCCGAACCGGTTGCGGTAGGTGACCTGCACGCGGTCGCCGTTCGTCCCGTACAGGAAGAAGTCACGCGACTGCTCGGGCAGATCCTCCCACGGCGTGTCGAGATCGACGTCGTAGCGCTCCGCGATCGCCTGGATCAGCTGGTCGTAGTAGTCGGACGCGCTCTGCGCCCACGGCGCGATCGCGCCCTCGCCGATCGACAGCGTTGGATCGGGCACGACCAGCTCGGGGTCGATCTCCATCTGCGACCCGAGTCCGGTGCACCTCAGGCACGCCCCATGCGGCGAGTTGAAGCTGAAGATGCGTGGCTCGAGCTCGACCAGGCTTGGACCGTGAACCGGGCAGGCGAATTTCTCCGAATACGTCTGGATCTCGCCGGAGTCGACCATCTCGATCTCGACCAGCCCGTCGGCGAGCGACACCGCCGTCTCGATCGAATCGGCCAGCCGCTTGCGCAGCTCGCCCTTCATCACCAACCGGTCCACCACGACCGCGATGTCGTGCTTGTACTTCTTGTCGAGTGTGATCTCCTCGTCGAGCCGGCGGAGCTCGCCGTCGATCTTGGCCCGGGTGAAGCCCTCGCCTCGCAGCTCCTCGAGCTGCTTCCCGTACTCCCCCTTGCGGCCTCGGACGATCGGCGCCAGCACCATGAACCGCGTGCCGTCGGGCAGCTCCATCACCTGGTCGATGATCTGCTCGGCCGACTGCCCGCTGATCGGCCGTCCGCAGATGTGGCAGTGGGGATGTCCGATCCGCGCCCACAGTAGCCGCAGGTAGTCGTAGATCTCGGTGACCGTGCCGACCGTCGACCGCGGGTTGCGCGAGGTCGTCTTCTGGTCAATCGAGATCGCGGGCGACAGTCCCTCTATCGAGTCGACGTCGGGCTTGTCCATCTGCCCGAGGAACTGGCGGGCGTACGCCGACAGCGACTCCACGTACCGGCGCTGCCCCTCGGCATAGATCGTGTCGAACGCGAGCGACGATTTGCCCGAGCCCGACAGGCCCGTGATCACAGTCAGCGCGTCCCGCGGGATCTCGACGGTTACGTCTTTGAGGTTGTGCTCCCGGGCTCCCGAGACGACAAGTTTGTCCACATAACCGAGTCTAATCGACCGAACAGACGTTCCCCTAGGTGGACGCTCGCTGTTTGCGACAAACCCGGTCAGCTACGGTCCGCAGCCGTACGCCGGACCGTCCCGACGGTGCTAAGTCAGCCTCGAGAATCCGCCCCAGCCAGCTAATTGCCCTAAGGCCAGCTAATTGCCCGCCAGGGCAATTAGCCAAGCGAATCGGCCGCCAGGCCGATTCGCCGATTAGCCGTCGACCGAGCTGTACACGTCGTCGAGCAGGCCGCGCCTGTCGGTGAGCTTGAAGTTCTCGGCCAGGTAGCGGTCGGTCTCCTCGCGAGGCGTGCCGTTCAGCGCCATGTTGAGCGCGATCAGGCGCGCGCCGTCGTCGTCGCCGCCGTTCGTCCTCGCCGCAGGCGCCGGCGCCGGCTCGGCGGCGTCGGTGATGACCTCGCCCGCGGCGGCGCCGGTGACCTGCACCGCGCCCTCGAACACGGGGGGAGCGCTCGCCGGCGTATCCTCGGGCCGGACGACCCGCTGCGGCGCCGGCTGCTCGGGCTCGAACTGGGGCCGCGGCACGACCGCGTTCTTGACCGCGGTCAGATTGCCCTCGAGCAGCTGGAGATCGGCGTTCAGGCGATTCGAGCCGGTCCGGAGCGACTCGATCAGCGCGGTCAACTCGCTCTCCATGGCGTCGATCCGCTCGAGCATCCCCGACGTCGACTCGGACACCCGGCCGACGTAGTCGCGCGCCTCGGAGGTGGCGTGCTCGCGGGTGGCGTCGGCCTCCGTGCCGGCCTCGGCGCGGATCTCGCGCGCCTCGTCCTCGGCTTGGCGCTGGATGTCGGCGGCGCTCGTCTCGGCGGCCTCGACGATCGACCGAACCTGCTCGCTGGCCGCCGCGGCGAGCGATTCGCTGCGCCGCCGGGCTGACCGCTTGAGCTCGTCGATCTCGTCGGCAAGCGTGTGCAGATGGACGTCAACCGCCTCCGGGTCGTAGCCCCGCCGCCCGATGGGGAAGTCCTTCTTCTCGATGCTCTGTCGGTCCAGCGCCACGGAACTACCTCCGTCTCGGATAGGGAAGCGTCCGCAGCCTAGCGAACCGAGAGGCGGTCAATCGCCGGACCCACGGCCCTCAGCCAATCGGCTGCGCGCGACCTTCGGCGATCGCCTGATCCAGCTGGCCCTTGAGATCTCGAATCTCGTCGCGCAGCTTGGCGGCGTACTCGAACCGGAGCTCCTCGGCGGCCGCGAGCATCTCCTCCTCGAGTTCGACGATCGTCTTCTCGATCTCCTCGGGCGGGACCGCATCCACCGCCCTCTGCCGCCGACGACGCGACTTCGGCACCTTCGAATCGGACATGAGGAACTCGGCGATGTCCGAGATTCCCTTGACGATCGTCTCCGGGGTGATCCCGTGGTCCTCGTTGTACTTGACCTGGATCGCGCGACGCCGGTCGGTCTCGTCGATCGCCGCCCGCATCGCCGCGGTCTCCTTGTCGGCATACATCAAGACCTTGCCCTCGATGTTCCTCGCGGCGCGGCCGATCGTCTGGATCAGCGAGGTCTCCCCACGCAGGAAGCCCTCCTTGTCCGCGTCGAGGATCCCGACCAGCGACACCTCGGGGAGGTCGAGGCCCTCGCGGAGCAGATTGACCCCGACGAGGATGTCGAACTCGCCCAACCGCAGTTGGCGGATGATCTGGATCCGCTCGAGCGTGTCGATCTCCGAGTGCAGGTAGCGGACGCGGAATCCCATCTCGAGCAGGTAGTCCGTCAGGTCCTCGGCCATCTTCTTCGTGAGCGTCGTGACCAAGGTCCGCTCCTCGCGATCAACCCGAACCCGGATCTCGTTCATCAGGTCGTCGATCTGGTTGCGCGTCTCGCGCACCTCAACCTCGGGGTCGACGATGCCGGTCGGGCGGACGATCTGCTCGACGATCCGGGCCGAGGTACGCCGCTCGTACTCGCCCGGCGTGGCCGACACGAACACCATCTGCGGCGTGACCGACAGGAACTCCTGGAACGTCTGCGGCCGGTTGTCGATCGCGCTGGGCAGCCGGAACCCGTAGTCGACGAGCGTCTGCTTGCGCGACCGGTCGCCCTCGGACATGCCACCGATCTGGGGCACGGTCTGATGGGACTCGTCGATGAAACAAACGAAGTCGTCGGGGAAGTAGTCGAGCAGGCAGTACGGCCGCTCGCCGGGCTTGCGGCCGTCGAGGATCCGCGAGTAGTTCTCGATCCCCGAGCAGAACCCGAGCTCGCGGAGCATCTCCATGTCGTACTGGGTGCGCTGGCGCAGGCGATGGGACTCGAGCAGCTTGCCCTCGGCCTCGAGCTCCGCGCAGCGCTCGTTGAGCTCCCGCCCGATCTCGGCGACCGCGTCTTCGATCATGCCCTCGCGGACGTTGTAGTGCGACGCCGGCCAGATGCCGACGTGCTCGAGGTCGTCCTCGATGAGCTCGCCCGTCAACGGGTCGAAGTGCTGGAGGTGCTCGACCTCGTCACCGAACATCACGATCCGGAACGCGGTCTCGGCGTACGCGGGGAAGATCTCGAGCGTCTCGCCGCGGACCCGGAACGTCCCGCGCGCGAGCGCGGTGTCGTTACGCGTGTACTGAATCGAGACGAGCTTCCGCAGGAGCCCGTCGCGGTCGATCATCTCCCCCTTGGACAGTGTCTGCAGGTTCTCGTCGTAGACCTCGGGCGACCCCAGGCCGTAGATGCACGACACGCTCGCGACGATCACGACGTCGCGGCGCGCGAACAGCGCCGCGGTGGCCGAGTGGCGCAACCGGTCGATCTCCTGGTTGATCGCCGAGTCCTTCTCGATGTACAGATCCTTGCTCGGTACGTACGCCTCGGGCTGGTAGTAGTCGTAGTAGCTGACGAAGTACTCGACCGAGTTGCGCGGGAAGTACGTGCGGAACTCGTTGCAGAGCTGCGCCGCCAGCGTCTTGTTGTGGGCGATGATCAGCGCCGGCTTCTGAACGGCCTCGATGGTGGCCGCCATCGTCATCGTCTTGCCCGTCCCGGTCGCGCCGAGCAGCGCCAAGGAGCGCTCGCCGGCGTTGATCCCAGCCGCGAGCGACTCGATCGCCGCGGGCTGGTCGGCGGTCGGACTGTAGCCGGCGTCTAGCTCAAATTTGGGCACCGCCGCTTAGCGTAGCGGTGGCCAATGCCAGAAACGGTCCGCATTCACGGCGCGGCTAACCGTACAGCTGCGCCGCGTACTTGCTGCGGTACTGGCCCTCCGCCGACAGCACCTTCGCGACATACGCCCGGGTCTCCGGGAACGGGATGTCGCCAACCGCCAACGAGTGCCCCTGGGCGCGCGCGGCGGCGACCCAGAGATCGACGTTCGACTCGCCGCCGTTGTACGCCGCGAGCGCGTCGATGACGTTTCCGTGGTACTCGTCCAGCAGGTAGCGCAGGTAGTAGCTGCCGTAGGCGATGTTGACCTGCGGCGTCCCGAGGTCCGCGATCGTGAACGTGGTGGCGCCCGAGCGGCGAGCCAGGTACTCGGCGGTCTGTGGCATGACCTGCATCAGGCCGAGCGCGCCGGCGGCGGAGCTGCGCGGGTCGAACTTGGTCTCGGCGTAGATAACCGCGGCGATCAGCGCCGGGTCGAGGTGCTTCGCCGCGGCCTGCTGGCGAATCACGCTTGCGTTGGTGAGCGGCAGGCCGAACTCGTTCACGGTCTTCTGGACGAGCGGCATCAACAGCACGACGCCCAGAACGACAAGCCCGAGGCACACGGCGGCGAACAGACGGTTGCGGCGTCGCGCCGCCGTCCGCCGGCGCGCGGCAGCGGCGCCACGGCCCCGCTGACGCGGCGGCGGCGTCATCGTGGACGGACTCACGGGTAGAGCATCTCAAGCAACGCCGACAACTTCGACTCCAAGTCGGGGACCGTACCGTCGTTAACGACGACGTACGTCGCACGATGCGCTTTTTCCTGTTGCGAAAGCTGGCGTGCGGACCGCTCCGCCAGCGCCTCGTGGCCCCTGCCCTCGGCCCGAGAGACGCGCACGTCCTCGCCGGCGATGACCGCAATCGTGGCGTCGAACGCGACGTCCATGCCCGATTCGAACAGCAGCGGCACCTCGACGACGGCCGCCCGCGGCGGATTGGAGGCCTGCTCGAGCGATGACCGCCACTCGACCATGCGGGCTCCCACCCGCGGCCACAGCAGCGCCTCGAGCCACTCCCGGTCATCGGGCGTGGCGAACGCGCGCTTGGCGAGCGCTCCGCGGTCGATGACGCCGCCCGGCGCCACCGCGGCCCCGAACCGCTCGGTCACGGCCTCGATCACCTCTTCCTCGCCGTAGAGCTCGTGCACGACTCGATCGGTCGACAGAACCGCCGCGCCCGCGCGCTCGAGCGCCTCGAGCGCGGTCGACTTGCCGGCGCCGATTCCGCCGGTCAGGCCGATGAAGGGGACCGGACGCTCAGGCGTCCGGTCCAGCTTCGGACTGCTCGTCGCCGGTCGCTACCTCAGCTTCGTACGCCGGCTCAGCCTCGTCCTCCGGCTCAGCTTCGTACGCCGGCTCGGCCTCGTCCTCCGGCTCAGCTTCGTACGCCGGCTCAGCGCCGTCCGCGAAGGATTCCATCGATGCCTCGGGATCTTCGGCGTCGAGATCTGAATCCGCACCCGCGAACACGTCCTCGGACAGGCCGAGCTCGGGCACGTTGTCGAGGTCGCCGGCGTCGCCGTCGGTCGGAGCCGTTATCGGCCGCACCGGCAGCACCTGACCCTCGACCCGCTTGATCGACAGCGACAACCGCCGACGCTCAGAGTCGATCTCGAGGATCTTGACCCGGACCGGATCGCCTGGCTGGATGATCTCCCGCGGGTTCTCGACGTGGTGCTGGGCCAGCTCGGAGATGTGCACAAGACCCTCGACGCCGTCGAGGATCTCGACGAACGCGCCGAACGTGACGACCTTCGTAACCGTACCCTCGAGCTCGTCGCCGACGTTGTAGGTGTCGACGACCCGCTGCCACGGGTCCTCCTGGGTCTGCTTGAGCCCGAGCGAGATCCGCTGGCGCTGGCGATCGATGTCGAGCACCTTGACCGTGACCTTGTCGCCGATGTTGAGGATCTCGGAGGGGTGGTTGACGTGCGACCACGAAAGTTCGGAGATATGGATCAGTCCGTCGATCCCATCGAGGTCGACGAATGCACCGAAATCGACAATGTTCGAGATCGTGCCCTCCACGACCTGGCCGGGCTGCAGCCGATCGAGGATGCGCTCGCGGTCCTCCTTGCGCTGCTCCTCGAGCACCGCGCGGCGGGACAGCACGACGTTGTTGCGCGAGCGGTTGAGCTCGATCACCTTGCACTCGATCGTCTCGCCCATGTACTCGTCGAGGTTCGGGACGCGGCGGATGTCGACGAGCGACGCGGGCAGGAAGCCGCGGACGCCCAGGTCGATGATCAGTCCGCCCTTGACCACCTCGATCACGGCGCCCTCGACGGGCTCGCCGGACTCGGCGGCGGCCTCGATGCGGCGCCAAGCCTTCTCGAAGCGGGCGCGCTTCTTGGAGAGGATCAGCCGGCCGTCCTGGTCCTCCTTGGTGAGAACGAGGGCGTCGACCTCTTCGCCGAGGGACACCTCATCGCTCGGATCGACCGACTTCCGGATCGAGAGCTCGGTCGACGGGATGACGCCTTCGGACTTGTAGCCGATGTCGACGAGCACCTCGTCGTTGTCGATGCGGACGACGTGGCCGGTGACGACGTCGCCCTCCTGGAACGGGTGGACGGTGGCGTCGTAATTGGGAACGATCTGGCCGTCGATCTCGAGCAGGAGGCCGTCGGAGCCTTCGACGACCTTCGCATTCGATTGATCAGCGGCGGGGTTCAGCGTTGTAATGGTAGACATGCGTGACTCGGAGGATAGCCGCAGATCGCTATAGGAGCGCGCTCAGGCACGCCCCTATCATCCGCTCGCAGTGCCACGGAGAGCGACCAAGCGGGGCATCGAGCGGACCCCTCTCGCGCGCGATTGCGACGTTTTGATCTGCGGCGCGAGCTTCGCTGGGCTCGCGGTGGCACGCGAGCTGGCTGGTAGCGGCGCCGACGTTCTGCTGATCGATCGCTACGAGATCGGCGAGCGGCAGACCTCCGCGTGCGGGATTCCGACCGGCTGGCTCGAGGCGCTCGACCTGCAGGGTTCCTTGCGGCAGACGTTTGGAGAGCTCGTCCTCCACACCCCGTACACGACGGCCCGGTACCAGCTTCCCTGGACGTTCTCGACGTTCGACTACCGCACTCTGTGTGAGCTGCTCGCCGACCAGGGGGAATTCGCGTTCGAGACCGCGAAGGTCCACGATCGGACCGGTCGCGTGGTCCACACCGACCGCGGCGACATCCGCGCCGGGGTGGTCGTGGACGCGCTGGGCTGGCGGCGGGTGCTCGGCGCCGGCGACAACGTCCAGCCCCCCGACGCCCTGCTGTCGCGTGGCCTGGAGGTCCATCCCCACGGCTCGGGCGACGAGATGGAGATCTGGATCGACCGCTCGTACGTGCCCGCCGGCTACGGCTGGAGCTTTCCGGCGGGCGGTGAGCTGAGGATCGGCGTCGGCTCGTTTGACCCGCGTTTCCACGTGCGCGAACCGACCGTCCGACTCGCGACCGACCTGTCCGCCGAGTCGGTGCGCTACCAGGGCAACTGGATCCCGCACGCGCTGCGGAACGCCACCGAGGACGGAGTGTTCTTCGTCGGGGACTCCGCCGGCCACTGCCTGCCGTTGACGGCCGAGGGGATCCGTACCGCTCTGTATTTCGGACTGGCGGTCGGTCGCGAGATTTCGCCGGTCCTGGATGGGCGACGCTCGATTGCGGATGCACTGTCGAGCTACTCGCGGTTCAGCGCCTCGCACGCGCGCGCGTTCGCCTTGATGCTGCGGTGCCAGCGGCTGGTCCCGCGCGTGACCCCGCGGCTGCTGGCCGGGGCGCTGCGCGCGATGGAGGCCCGGCGCTTCCTCGACTGGGCGTTCGGCCACTACCTGGAGATCTCCCACCCCCGGTTCGTGGCGGCCGGTCCGCGCCGGACGCCGCTCCAGGTGCGCGTCCCGGCCTAGGGGCTGGCGACGTGCGGCTTGAAGCGGATCGTCCGCCCGGAGTAGGCCCAGTTGCCCCAGTTGTCGGTGGTGCGGAGCATGACCCGGTAGGGCCCGGGAAGCGCGTACAAGTGGGACACGCGGCGGCCGACCCCGGCCACCCCGTCGCCGAAGCTCCAGTTGAACGACACGAGCCGCCCCTGGGGGTCGGACCCGCGAGCGGTGAACGCGACCACGCGGTCGGGGCCGGGATCGTGCACCGCGTCGAACGACAACGCGTCCGGCTTGGCCCGCGGCTCGCAGGCGTTGCTGGCGTTGCTCCACAGCTCCTGAAGGTAGAAGTGACCGCCGTCGATCGACTCGTTCCAGCCCTCGTCGCCTCGCCCGCCGACGATCGGGCCGAACGAGGTCAGACATAGGTCCGCCGCCTCGTTGCCTGCGCCGTCGACCCAGGCATTGCCGTCCGGGTCGGTGATCATCTCCATCTGCTCGTGGCTGATCGTCGACAGCGTCGGATCGGCGGTGCTCGCATTCGGTCGCGGATTGTCGGACCGGCAGTGCGGGGGGACCGCGTTGTACGGGATCACCGCATACAGGATTCGGTTCGACGTCTCTGAGTGATAGCCGCAATAGCCGTCCGCGCTGCCCCCGAGAGCGCAGCTCGAGGGTCCTCCGCCGGTGCAGCTGCCAAATCCGTTGGGCGTGATCATGAAGTAGACGTTGCCGCCCGTCGTCGGCAGGTGGTTGTCCGCGACCACCTGCTCGATCTCGGTCTGGAGCTGCGCGTCGGTCAGGCACACGGTCCATCCCGGGCCGGTCAGGCCCGGCTCGGTACAGCCGTTCGGCGGCAGCGGATCGGTGTCGACCACCGCGCCGGCGTAGGTCGAGTCGTACGCCGCCGGTCCCTTTGAGTCGTGGTACTGCCCGGTCAGGCTGAACGTGTTGGTCGTCTTGTGGCTGTTGGCGGCGACGTCCGTGAGGAACGTATCGATCAGCGATTCGTAGCCGGGATCGAAGGTCAGCCCGGAGCCCGCCGGCGCCCAGAAGATCGGGTGGGTGAGATTGGAGTGGAGCACGCGGCCGCCGCCGTAGGGCAGGTCGTCCGACAGGGCCGGGAGGCGCACGACGTGGGAGTTCGCCGCGGCGGGTCCGTCGGGGATGACGCCACCGATGAACTTCGCCTGCGCAGCGGCCGGAAGCGCTGCTGGTGCGAGCGCGAGGACCGCGGCGACGATGAATGCCGGGACGCACGCGCGAGCGGTCACTTCGCCGCCAGCCAGTCGTGGCCGATCCCGGCCTCGACGGCGAGCGGCGGATCCATCTCGAACGCTCCTTCCATCTGCTCTGTGGCGATGCGCCTGACCTCCTCGGCCTCCTCGGCGGGGCCTTCGAACAGAAGCTCGTCGTGGATCTGGAGGATCATGCGCGAACGCAGCTTGGCGCCCTTGAGCGCCTGGTCACAGCGGACCATCGCGACCTTCATGATGTCCGCCGCGGTTCCCTGGATCACCATGTTGACCGCGAACCGCTCGCCCTGCTTGCGCAGCTCCCAACGCCGAGCCCGGAGCTCGGGTACCTGCCGGCGGCGGCCGAACAAAGTCGAGACGTAGCCGTGCTCGGTCCCCTGAGTGATCGTGTCCTCGATCCACCGCGCCACGGCCGGGAACCCGGCCAGGTACCGCTGGATGAACTCGTCGGCTTCCTCTTGGGGAATGTCGAGGCGGTCCGCCATCCCCCAGGCGGACAGTCCGTAGACGATGCCGTAGTTGATCATCTTCGCCTTCGACCGCATCCCGGGATCGATCTGCTCTGGGGTCACCCCGAACACCCGGCATGCGGTTGCCGTGTGTACATCTTCGCCCTTTCGGAAGATTTCCTTTAGCGCATCCTCGCCGGCGATGTGGGCGAGCAGGCGGAGTTCGACCTGCGAGTAGTCGGCGGACACGAGCAGGTCTCCGGGCTCGGCGACGAAGCAGGCGCGGATCTCCCGCCCCAGCGGCGTCCGGATCGGGATGTTCTGCAGATTCGGGTTGTTGGATGAGAGGCGCCCGGTGGTGGCGGCGGTCTGATTGAACGTGGTGTGGATCCGGCCGTCCTGCGCGATCAGCAGCGGCAGTGCGTCGAGATAGGTCTGCGCCAGCTTGGTCAGCTCGCGCCAGCGCTCGATCTTCGGAATCACCTCGTGCTCGTGCCGGATCGACTGGAGCACGCGCGCGTCGGTTGAGTAGCCGGTCTTGCCGCGCCGCTTGCGCGACAGGCCCAGCTTGCCGAACAGGACCTCCTCGAGCTGCTTGGGGGAGCCGAGCGTGAACTCCTCGCCGCACAGGACGAAGATCTCGCGCTCGAGCTCGTCCGCCTCGGCCTTGACCCGGTCGGAGATCTCCTGGAGCCGCTCGGTGTCGAGCTTGGAGCCGGCCAGCTCCATCTCGCGCAGGAGGCGAACGATCGGGAGCTCCACGTTCTCGAACAGGTCGGTGAGCCCGCGCCCGCGGATCTCCTCGCGCTGCCAGGCGGCGAGCGCGTGCAGCAGGAGCGCGTCGGCGGCGGCCTCGTCCTCGATGTCGGTGCCGAGGCCTCGCTCCTCGGTCAGCTCGCGGAACGGGTAGGCACGGCGAGCGGGCTCGAGCAGGTAGGCCGCGACCTCGGTGTCGTGCGCGAGCGTTGTAGGGACCTGACCAAGCGATTTCGCGTCGTGGGCGGTGACGGGGCGGCGCCCCAGGGCCTCCACCACGGATTCGGGGAGGTTGGCCTCGCCCGTGAGCACCTCGGCGGAGCCGTCGACGTAGACGCCGAAGCGCCATTCGGGGTCGGGTGCGAACAGGACGCCCTCGGGTGCCTGGGGGGCCTTCACGGCGATCGACACCGGCTTGTCGGGAACCCGCTTCAGGGCGGCCACGTTGGCGGGTCGGACGCGGGCCGTAAGAGCTTCTTCGGCCTCGGGCGCCGGGGCGGCGGCGTCGGCCGAGCCCAGGGCCTCCTCGAGCCGGCGCAGTGGCTCGCGCAGCTCGAACTTACGGAACGTGTCCCGGAGCTTGGAGCGGTCGGGAGTTGTAGTGGCAAACGCCTGCAGGTCGAGTTCGACGTCGATGTCGCGCTTGGCGGTGGCGAGCTGCTTGGACATGCGCGCGTCTTCGGCGTGCTCGGTCAGGTTCTGCTTGCGCTTGGCGCCGGATATGTCGTCGATGTGGCCGAGGACGTTTTCCAGCGTCCCGAATTTCTGGAGGAGCTCGGCGGCTGTCTTGTCGCCGATGCCCGGGACGCCGGGGATGTTGTCGCTGGTGTCGCCCTTCAGGCCGATGAAATCCGGGATCAACTCGGGCGGGATCCCGTACCGGTCGATCACGCCCTCGCGGTCGTACACGCGCGTATCTGTGATCCCCCGCGAGGTCGTCATGATCTTCACCACGCCGTCGTCGACGAGCTGGTACGCGTCGCGATCGCCGGTCACGACCATGGTCGGGATGGGTGGGTCGGCTTTGCGGGCCTTCTCCACGATCGAGGCAATCACGTCGTCGGCCTCGTAGCCGTCGACCCTGAGGTTGCGGTAGCCGAACGCGTCGACGAGCGGCTCGAGGTGGGGCCACTGCTCTTTGAGCAGGTCGGGTCTCGAGCGCCGCTGCGCCTTGTAGTCGGCGTAGACGGTCTTGCGTCCCGTATCACCCGCGTCCCAGACGACGACCGTCGCCTTCGGGCCGTAGTCGGTGAGGATCTTCACGAGCATCGAGGCGAACCCGAAGATCGCGTTCGTCGGTACCCCGGTCGAGGTCGCGATCGACTCGGGCAGCGCGAAGAACGCGCGGTACGCGAGGCTGTTGCCGTCGATCAGGAACAGCTCGTCTGGGCTGAGCGTCGATGCCACTTATGTCAGGCTATCTCGCGGAGTGGCAACTACACCAAGCGCCCAGTACAGCTTGACTTTGAGGGTCGAGATCGAGCACCGGCCCGGAATGCTCGGACGGCTCCGGCAGCCGGAGCACGGCCCCCGCGAGGTGCCTAACGGAGCAAAGCCCCCCGCTTTCCCGCGTCTTGGCGAGATAAGCGCCGCCCCGGCGCTTATCTGCCCGGAGCCCCGGGACCCGGTGAGATTTGGCGAGTTGTGCATCAGGACCAGGAGCCCACGAGCCGGCGAGTCGCGCCGCCGGCTCCCCCGTCTGCGCCCTCGCCGTCGCCGGCGCCCCCGCCGGCGCAGCCATACGTCCGACCCGCCCGCGACACTTCCGTCGTGGCATCCAGGCACGAGCGTCGACCCCTGCCCGAACGCCCTCGGCGCGAGTCCCTGGCTGGTGAGGCGGCGCGCCGCGCACACCTGCCCAAACGCGCCGCCCACCGCGCCGCGCTGGCCAACCGCGCCGCGCTGGCCAACCGCGCCACGCTGGCCAACCGCGCCGACCGCCGGGCACCTCTTCGCGTTCTCGCGATTGCCGCGGTGACGGCGGCCGTGGTGGCGATCGCCGGCGGCGGCCAGGCGGTCTGGCTATGCGTGCCTGGCGCGCTTCTTGCCGGCGCCACGTGCCGGAGCACTCGCGGTGGCGCGATCGGCGCCGCCCTGGTTGTGGCGGCGGCCGCCGGCGCCGCGCTGGCGCGCGCCGGCCTCCACCCCCTCCCCTCGACCACGCTGATCGTGCTCGTGCCGGCGGGGAGCGTGGCGGTGCTGATCGGCGTCCGCAACCGCCTCGAGGCTGAGCGAGACGCGCTGCGCGCCTCGGCGTTGAGCGATCCGCTGACCGGGGTCGCGAACCGCCGGTCGCTGCTCGAGCGCATCGATTACGAGATCGCCCGCCACTCGCGCAGCCGGCGCAGCTTCGCGCTCGTGATGCTCGATCTCGACGGCTTCAAGCTGCTCAACGACCGCTTCGGCCATCCCGCCGGCGACGACCTGCTGCGCGACGTCGCCGCGGCGCTCGGCCACGTGATCCGCGACCAGGACACGGTCGCGCGCGTGGGCGGGGACGAGTTCTGCGTGCTCGCGCCGGAGACCGACGGCCCGGGCGCCGAGCACCTCACGGGTCGGGTCGAGTCGGCCGTGGCCCGCGTCGCCGCCGGACTAGACGCCCTGGGGGCGAGCGCCGGCGCGGCGGTGTTTCCGCACGACGGCACGACCGCGGCGGCGCTGTTCGAGGCCGCCGACCAGCGACTCCTGGGCGTCAAGCGCGACACGCGCCCGACCCGCCCGCGCCGTCGCGCCGCCTGACCCGAGCCCTACAACGCCCGCGGTGGCGTGATCGTCCTCCAGAACGTCGGGTTACCGCTCGCTCCGACCTTGTACAGACCGATCGCTTTCAGCGTCGTGTCGCCGTCCTTGTTGAAGCTATAGGTGCCGAGCACTGAGTGCCGGTTAGACGTGGCGAACAGCGCGCTCAGCACCGCCGACTTGCTGTCGCCGTTGGCGCCAAGGCCGGCGATCGTGCTCAGCCCGAGTTTCATCGCCTCGTATCCGAGGATCGCGTATGGGCCCGGATCCGACCCGGGATAGCGAGCCTCATACGCCGCCAGGAATGCCTTTCCGGCGTGGTACGCGGTCAGGCTCTGGGTGACCTCGGTGCACTCGATCAGCGGGTCGACGGCGGCGGGCACGCCCCCGTCCTTGGGGTTCGTCCAGGCGCTCGTGCACATGTCCTGCGGTCCGAAGATCTTCGCCGTGGGGACGACCAGGTGGACGTCCTTGGTCAGCGCGACCCCGCCTTTGGACGCGATCCCGGCGAGCAGAAGGCAGTCGACGTGCAGGCGTTTCAGCCTCGCCGCGTACGCGCTGAAGCGGGAAGCCGCCGGATCGAATCCGGTGTCGCTGACGATGTCGATCCCGTAATGGGCCCTCTGCAACTCGATCAGCTTGGCCAGCCCGGTGCCGTAGGCCTCCTCGTCGCTGGCGACTGCGACCTTGGCGCAGCCCGCCTGGTGCATCGCCACCAGGTCGGCTGCGGCCTGGACCGAGTCGGCCGGCACGATCCGCAAGTACGTGCGCGTGCCGGTCGGCCAGTAGCGACGCGGCTCGCCGGTCACGCTCCCGGGCTCGCTCGTGGTCAGGCCGACGTAGGTGTTGGCGGGGCTCACCTGGGCGATGCCGGCCTGGTTGAGGATCGGCATCGAGACCTCGCTGGCACCGTCGTCGAACTCCCCGATGTAGTAGACGGCCCGGGGGTCCGCCGCGGCCTCGTGCGCGTTCGCCGCGGTCTGAGTGGCGTCCCAGCCGCCGTCGCCGGTCGAGTCATCGAGCGCCGTGTACGTCACGGTGAACGGGCCCGCCTTGTCGCGGGACTGCGCCAGCGCGAGCCTGATCCCGTTCTGCAGCGAGATCGCCTCGGCGGCCGAGGGGCCGCGAAGCGGGAGGCTCGAGTAGATGTCGACCTTCCCCGCGGTGCCGGACGTGCCGGCCGCCTCGCTGCTGTGGTTGTCGCTGCTACCGCCACACGCGCTCAGCGCTGCCACGGCCAGAACCGCAAGGCCTGCGACAAGCGCCTTGCTGCGAGCGAGCCTCAATTCAACTTCCTCTATATCGGTACCCGGGCGTTCCGTGGCCCGGTGCGCCCGCGAATGTAATCGCGGCCTCGGGACCCCGCCAAGCGATCGGTTCCCGACCTAACGCAACACCAATCAGGCGTCGATCGCCTCCAAAAACCTCAGCTGGCCCTGGACGATTCCGTACACCCCGTAGCGCCGCATCGTCGTGTCGCCGTCGGGGTCGATGCTGTACGTACCGAGCACGCTGTGGCGATCGCGGGTGGCGAAGATAGCGTTCCGCACCCGCGAGCGCACCGCAGGCTCGGTGCCGCCGTCGGTCGCTCGCTTGATCGCGTCGAGCATCAGGCTCATCGCCTCGTAGCCGAAGATCGCGTCGGGCTGGGGCGGGCCGAAGCGGCGCTCGTACGCGGTATTGAACGCCCGCGCGGACGGCGGATACTCGTTCAGGCCAAGCGTCGGCGAGGTGAGCACGACGCGTGGATCCACCGACAGCGGGATCCCCCCCTGCGCCGGGTTCGCAAAGGTGCTCTCGGCCAGACCCGCCGTGCCGAAGATCTTGACGGTCGGCATCGCCTCGGCCAGGTCCTTGGTGAGCAGCGCCGCGCCTGACTCGGTGTCGGCCGCGATCAGGATGCAATCCGGCGGCATCTGCGCGATCCCGGATGCCAGCGACTTGTAGCTGGTGGCATCGCGGACGAACGTCTGGGGGCCGACGAGCTTCAGGTGCGCGGCCTGGGCTGCCACCTCGAAGCTCCTCGCCGCGTCCGAGCCATCGACCTCGCCGTCGGTGAGCACATAGGTCGAGGTGCAGCCCATCTCCTGCTGGACGCGGACCTGCGCGATCGCCTGGATCCTGTCGTTCGGAACCACCCGGGCGAAGGTCCGGATACCGGTGGGGTAGTACTTCTGCGGCTCGCCCGGCTGGGCCCCGAGCGTGGCCGACGTCAGCCCGACCGCGCTGCTCGTGGGGCTGACCTGTGGAATGCCCGCGCGGTTGAGCGGCGGGATCGAGATCGCGCTCGCGCCCGAGTTGAAGTCGCCGACGTATCCGATCGTGGTCGGGTCGAGCACCGCCAGTCGCACGTTGATCGTCGTCTGCCCGGGGTCCCAGCCGCTCCGGGCGACGGTGGCGTCATCGAGGACCTTGAGCGCGATCCGATACTCGCCGATGCGGTTGTGGATCCGGTCGAGCGCCAGCTGGCCTCCGTTGATCACGGACTCGCCGCTGACCGTAGACGGCCCTCGGAGCGGGGCGCTCGCGTAGATCGTGAGCGTGCTGCCGCGAATCCGGGTTGCCGCGAGCGTCTGGCCGGAGGTCGAGCCGCACCCGTCGACGGCGATGATCGCGGCGATCGCCGCGAGCCCGGCGATCGCCCATCTCACCCCCCGTTTCGGCGCCGTTGCGAGCCTCACCCCTGCGCGGACACGAACTTGAATGGCACCAACTGGCCGGACTGCAGGCGGCTGAACACGAACGGCGCGATGCTCGTGTCCCCGTTCGAGTTGATCGAGTAGGTGCCGAGCACCGACTGGCGGTTCTTGATCGAGAAGAAGTCGTGGACGACCGTCGTGCGGTTGTTGGCCGATGTGCCGGCCTCCTTGAGCACCGCCAGCACCGCCGACATCGCCTCGTAGCCGAAGATCGCCTGAGGGTCGGGCGCGTGGCCGTAGGTCGCGTCGAATGTCGTCGCGAACGCGCTGCCCGCGGGATTCAGGTCCGCCTTCAGGAAGCCGGGCGTCGAGATGTACAGGTTTCGCACCGAGGAAACCAGCGTCGACACGAACGTGGGCGCATCGAGCGCCGAGGGGCCGAACAGCTTCGCGGACGGGTTCGACAGGGCGACCCCGTTGAAGAAGCGCGCCGCGACGCGGGGCGAGGCGGAGCCATAGAACACGCCATCCGCGTCGGCCTGGCTGTTGACCAACGTGATGCCGTGACCGACGTCGTGCGAGACCGCGTACGCGATTGCCCGCCCGTAATCGCTGCCGTCCGAGGACACGTACAGCTTGCTGACCCCGAGAGCCTCCATCTCCTGGACCTGCGCCTGGGCCTCGTCGCCGCTCGTCGGCACGACCCGCGCGAACGTCCGGCCGTACGTGCTCAGCGATTCGTAGTAGTCGTCGGGGGCGTTTGCCACCGCGGGCGTGGTCTGCGTCAGCTCGAGGGCTGTGTCGGTGGGGCTGACCTGGAGGATGTCGAGTGCGTTGGTGATCCCGAGCGACTCGTCCGAGGAGCCCGGAACGATCTCGCCCAGGTACGCGACCGCGCTCTGGTCCTGGATCACGGTCCGCGCCTGCTCGGAGATCGTCGAGCCACGCACCGTCTGCATGCGGACCAAGAACCTGCCGATCGTGTGCGGCCCCTGGTTGAAGGCGAGCCGCTCGGCGTCGAGCACGTCCTGGGCCACCTGTGGCTGATCCGTCGTCGCGGCGCTGACATAGATCCGCAGCACGTTGCCCGTCGCAGTCACGCTCGAGTTGGCCGCGCCCGACGATGTGCACCCGGCGAGGCCGGCGGTGACTAGAGCACAGGCGCAGGCCGCCCGACCGCGTGCGAGCACCCGGCTTCGCATACCCGCGGATCTAATCCCGCCGGCCGGGCAGGAACGGCAGCAGTTGTCGGACGCCGAGTGCGATCAGCACCATCACGATGCCGATCAGGATGCTGTCGAGACCGCTGATGTTCAGCGACCAGAGCACGATCCACAGGCACAGGCCCGCGGTGGCAGTCAGGATCAAGCCCATCTCGGTTGAGATGCTAACTCAGTGGCGAGTCGCCAGGCCCGTCGAGAGCCCGCGCATGATCGCGGCCACGGCGGAAACCGGATCCCCGCCGTCTCCGGCCTCGCCGCTTCCGGCCTCACCGCTCCCGGCCTCGCCGGCGGCGCGGACGAGCCGGCTGCCGACGATCACGCCATCGGCGCCGGCGGCCGCTGCGGCACGGGCCTGCTCGGCGGTGGAGATGCCGAAGCCGACCGCCACCGGGACCGTAGTACACGCCGCGACGCGCGCCACCACACCGGCCAAGCCGTCGGCGACGCCCGCACGCTCGCCCGTGGTTCCCGTCACCGACACGGTGTAGACAAAGCCCCGCGCCTGGGCGCCGATCCGCGTCAGGCGGTCTTCAGGCGTGGTCGGAGCGACCAGCGGCACAAGCGCGAGGCCCCGTTCGTCGCAGATCCGCCGCGCCTCCGATGCCTCCTCGAACGGCAGGTCGGGCACGATCAACCCGCTCGCGCCGGCGTCGACCAACGCCTCGGCGAAGCGCTCGAGCCCACGCGCGAAGATCGGGTTTACGTAGCACATGACCACGACCGGTACCCGCTCGGCGATCGCGCGCCCGACGCCGAGCACGTCGTGAAGCCGGACGCCCGCGCGGAGCGCCGCGGTACCCGCCGCGTGGATCACGGGCCCGTCGGCGAGGGGGTCGGAGAACGGGACGCCCAACTCGACAAGGTCGGCACCCGAGTCCGCGTACGCGAGACCGATGCGGCGCGAGGTGTCGATGTCGGGAAAGCCGCCCATCAGGTAGGGCATCAGCGCAGCCCGGCGCCCGCTGGCGCGGGCCGACTCGAACGCCGCCGCGATCCGCTCGACCCCGGTCGTGGTCGCCTCGACTCCCGTCATCCCGACATCCGCCCCAGGTGGTCGAGCGCTTCGGCCAGGTCCTTGTCCCCCCGGCCCGACAGGCAAACCAGATCGAGCTCGCTCGGCCCGTTCGCGAGCGCCCAGGCGACGGCATGGGCGCTCTCGAGCGCGGGGATGATGCCTTCGAGCCGCGCGGTCAGCGCGAACGCGTCGAGCGCCTCCCGATCGGTGATCGCGAAATAGCTTGCCCGCCCGCTGTCCCTGAGCCACGCGTGCTCTGGGCCCGTGCCCGGGTAGTCGAGCCCGGCCGAGATCGAGTGTGCCTCGAGGATCTGCCCCTCCTCATCCTGCATGATCGCCGAGAACGCGCCGTGCAGTACGCCGGGCAGCCCGCCGACCGTCAACGGAGCGCCGTGACGGCCCGTCTCGATCCCCTCCCCCGCAGCCTCGACCCCGATCAACTCCACGGAGGGGTCGTCGACGAACGGGGTGAACACGCCGATCGAGTTCGAGCCGCCGCCGACGCATGCGATCACGCGCTGGGGCAGGCGGCCGGCGCGCTCGAGCACCTGGGCGCGGGCCTCGTCGCCGATCACCCGCTGGAGGTCGCGCACCAGCGCCGGGTACGGCGCCGGCCCGACGCACGAGCCGATGATGTAGTGGGTGTTCTCGACGTTCGTGACCCAGTCGCGGATCGCCGCTGACACGGCCTCTTTCAAGGTCCGCGCGCCGGCCTCGACGGGCTCGACGGTCGCGCCGAGCAACCCCATCCGCTCGACGTTCGGCTTCTGGCGGCGCATGTCCTCGGTGCCCATGTAGACGATGCATTCGAGGTCGAGCAGAGCGCACGCGGTCGCGGCGGCGACGCCGTGCATGCCGGCGCCGGTCTCGGCGATGATCCGGCGCTTGCCCATCCGCTTGGCCAGCAGCGCCTGACCGAGGGCGTTGTTGATCTTGTGCGCGCCGGTGTGGTTGAGATCCTCGCGCTTCAAATAGACCGGGTGCCCAGCGGTCTCGCTCAGGCGCGTGGCCAAATACAGCGGCGAGGGGCGGCCGACGAAGTCGCGAAGCAGCGCGTCGAGCTCGGCTCGGAAGCCCGGATCCTCGCGCGCGAGCACCCAGGCCTCCTCGAGCTCGGCGAGCGCCGGCATCAGCGTCTCGGGGACGTACTGGCCGCCGTACGGGCCGAAGCGATGTTCGACCGCGGTCATCGCGCGACAACCCCAGCCCCGGCGCCGGTCCCGGCCGCCGCCCGAACCGCCTCCGCAAACGCTACGAGCTTGTCCGGATCCTTGTGACCAGGCTCGCGCTCGACGCCGCTGGCGACGTCGACCGCGTACGGACCGACGGCGGCGATCGCGTCGGCGACGTTGTCGGGCGTCAGTCCGCCGGACAGGATCACAGGCACGGGGCCGCGGTGAGCGCGGGCGATCTCCCACGCGAAGGTCTCGCCGGTCCCGCCCGGAACGCCCGCGGAGTAGCTGTCGAGCAGGTGAAAGTCGGTATGGAACGGGATCAGCGCCTGCACGTCGGCCCGGCCCCGCACCCGCGCCGCCTTTATCACCCGGCAGCCGGTCCTACGGGCCGCCTCGGCGCAGTACGCGGGTCCCTCGTCGCCGTGGAACTGGAGCATGGTCAGGCCAACGCCGTCGGCGGTCTGGGCAACGTAATCGAGCGTCGCGTTGACGAACACGCCCGCGACCTCGACCCGGCGTTTGACCGCCGCGCTGATGTCGGCAGCACGCTCGAGCCGGCAGCGCCTCGGGGAACGAGGCCAAAAGATCAACCCGATCGCCCACGCGCCAGCGCTCACGGCGCGCTCGGCGTCGTCGAGCGTGGTGATCCCGCAGAACTTGATCTTGGTCACACGGACAATCGTAGGGCGGTCCGACTGATTGGGATGGCCGGCGGCGCCTGCCGGCGGCGCCTTAGCGCAGGGCGAGCTGGCGGCACGCCGCCTCGACGTCGGGCGAGCGCATCAGCGCCTCTCCGATCAGCACACCGTCGACCCCGGCGCGTGCGAGCTCGTCGAGCTGGGCGGGGCGACTGAACCCCGACTCGGACACGACGAGCGCCTGGCCGGCGACGCGCGGCAGGAGCTCGAACGTCCGCGTGGTGTCAACCTCGAGCGTCTTCAGGTCGCGGTTGTTGATCCCGATCACGGCCGCTCCGAGGGCCAGCGCGAGGTCGAGCTCGCGGACGTCGTGTACCTCGACGAGCGCGCTCAGGCCGAGCGACAGGGCCTCGGCATGGAGCGCGGAGAGCTCTCCCGCCGGCAACGCCGCGACGATCAGCAGGATCGCGTCCGCCCCGGCCGCGAACGACTCGTGGACCTGGTATGGGTCGACGATGAAGTCCTTGCGGAGGAGCGGCAGGCCGGCGGCGGCGCGGGCGGCGCGCAGGTCGTCGAGCGAGCCGCCGAAGCTCGGGCCCTCGGTGAGAATCGATAGGGCGCAGGCGCCGCCGCGCTCGTACGCCCCGACGACGTCCCCAAGTGCCAGGTCGGACCGGATCAGCCCCGCCGACGGCGAGCGGCGCTTGTGCTCGGCGATCACGGATAGGCCGGGGCGGGCCAGTGCGCCGGCGAAGTCCCGCAGATCATCCTCCGCAACCCGCCGCGCAACCGCCGCCTCCACCTCGGCCGGCGGCACGACCTCCCGCCGGCGCGCGACTTCCTCCCGCGTGGCCGCGACGATCGGATCGAGACGATTCACGGCGCGAGCTCGCGCGTTCGCCGCACGAACCGCTCGAGCGCGGCAACCGCGGAGCCGTCGTCTACCGCACGCTCGCCCGCCCGCACGCCCTCCTCGAGCGTCGCCGCGCGGCCGCCGGCGTAGATCGCAGCGCCCGCGTTGAGGACCGCGAGGTCGCGGGGTGCCCCGGACTCGCCGGCGAAGATCGCCCGCGCGGTCTCCGCGTTCTCCTCCGGCGTCCCGCCGGGGATCTGCTCGGCGGGCGCTCGACGCAGACCCACCTCCTCAGGCGAGATCGTGTACCGCCGGAGCTCTGTGCCGACGACCTCGACCACCAGCGTGGGCGCCGAGATGCTGAGCTCGTCGAGGCCGTCCTCGCTGGCGACGAGCAGCGCGTGCTTGGTCCCGAGCAGCGCCAGCGCGCCGGCCATCGTCTCGAGATAGGCGGCGTCCGAGACGCCGATCAGCTGGCGCGTGGCGCCGGCCGGGTTGGTCAACGGACCGAGGAAGTTGAAGATCGTGCGGACCGCGAGTTGCCGGCGGACCGGGATCACGTACCGCGTGGCCTGGTGGTGGGCCGGCGCGAACATGAACCCGAACCCGACCTCGTCGATGCACCGCGCCACCGCGTCGGGGCCCAGGTCGATGCGGGCGCCGAGCGCCTCGAGGACGTCGGCCGAGCCGGACAGCCCGGTTGCCGAGCGGTTGCCGTGCTTGGCCACCGTGCATCCGGCGCCGGCGGCGATCAGCGCCGCGGTCGTGGAGACGTTGAAGGTCCGCCGGCCGCCGCCGGTTCCGGCCGTGTCGACCAGGTCGTCGCTTGACACGCGCACCTGCGTGGCCAGCGCGCGCATCGTCCGCGCCAGGCCGGCGAGCTCCTCGACGGTCTCGCCTTTGGTCCGGAGCGCCACCAGGAACCCGGCGATCTGAACCTCGGATGCGTTTCCGGCCATGATCTCCGACAGCACCGCCGCGGTGTCGTCGAGGCTGAGGTTCTGGCCGCCGGCGAGCGTGTCGATCGCTCTGGTGAGCAGATCGGGGCCGTCGGTCATCGCGTCCGGGCCAGGAAGTTGGCGAGCAACTCGCGCCCCTGCTCGGTCAGGACGGACTCGGGATGGAACTGGACGCCCTCGGCCGGCAGTTCGCGGTGGCGGACCGCCATCACGACCTCGCCGCCGCTGGCGCTGTTCTCGAGGCAATCGGGTAGCTCGGGGTCGGCGACCAGCGAGTGGTAGCGCCCGACCTCGAGCGGCCGGCGGAGCCCGCGGAAGATCGTCCTGCCGTCGTGCTCGATCGTCGTCGTCTTTCCGTGGACGGGCTCGTGCTGGATCACCCGTCCCCCCCACGCCTGCACGAGCGCCTGGTGCCCCAGGCACACCCCCAACGTCGGGACATTCGCCACCGGAAACCGCCGCACGGCCTCGAGCGAGATCCCCGCCTCGTTCGGCGTGCACGGCCCCGGCGAGACGATCATCCGGTCGTAGCCGCGGACGAGCAGGTCATCGACCGAGGCGTGGTCGTTGCGCACGACCTCGACCTCGGCGCCCAGCTCGCCCAGGTACTGGACGAGGTTGTAGGTGAAGCTGTCGTAGTTATCGAGGACGAGAACTCGCATGCGCCGGCGCCGGACTCATTAACAGGAGCCAAACAGTAGGGCGCGGCGCCTTCAGCTGTCAGGCGGCGCCGCGTAGGATGCTCGGCCGGAAAGGGCAGCACCGAATAAGGGGGCATCAGATGAGGGCCGTTCAGGTCGGTCGAACCGTACTCGCGGCCGTGGTCGTGGGTGCGCTGGTCGGGGCGTGCGGGTCGAGCGGCGGGTCGTCGAGCAACGGCAGCGCGTCGACCACGTCGAGTGACGCGGCTTCCGCGCCCGCAAGCTCGAGCTCGAGCGCCACCGCCACGAGCAGCTCGGCGACGGCGGGCGTCGCCAAGCCCGGGACCGGGCTGTCCGTCGGCCAGACCGCGACCGTCGCCTACACGCCCCTGACCTCATCCGGCAACGGCAAGGCCCGGACGGTGAAGGTCACGGTCGCGTCGATCCGGACGGGATCGGCCGCCGACCTGAAGGGCGTCGACCTTTCCGGCGCCCCCAAGGGTGCGGTCCCGATCTACGCCACCGTAACCGTCACCAACCTCGGTCCGCAGTCGATCGACGTCGACGGGACCTCCGACGCGATTCAGGGGATCGACCACAGCGGCAACCAGCAGAGCCCGGTCTCGTTCATCGGCGACTTCCCGCCGTGTAACCAGAACTCCTCGACCACGCCGGTGTCCGCCGGCGCGAGCTTCCACACCTGCCTGACCTATCTGGTCTCGGGCGGTATCACCAAGGTGGCCTGGACCGGCACCGACGACTACATGAACTCGCCGGTGACCTGGTCGGGGTCATGACGGGCGCCGTCTCGCTCAGCTGAAGTCGGGCGCGGCCCAGCCGGGCATGATGTCGGGCAACCCGTCACTGACCCGGTCCGGGAACTCGGCCGGCCGCTTCTCGAGGAACGACGTAATTCCCTCAGCGGCGTCGGCCGACCGGCCGCGGAAGTACATCCCGCGCGAGTCGGCGCGGTGGGCGACCATCGGGTGCTCGGCCGCGAGCATCCGCCACATCATCATCCGGGCCAGTGCGACCGACACCGGCGCCGTGTTGTCGGCGATCTCACGCGCGAGCGCGTGGGCGGCGTCGAGCAGCTCGCCGGTTGGATGCACGCTGCGGACGAGCCCGCCGTGTAGCGCCTCCTGAGCGTCGAACACGCGGCCGGTGGCGACCCACTCCATGGCGCGGCTGATGCCAACCAGGCGGGGCAGGAACCAGCTCGAGCACGCCTCGGGGACGATCCCGCGGCGGGTGAACACGAACCCGATCCGGGCGGTCTCGGACGCGAGCCGGACGTCCATCGGCAACGTCATCGTCGCGCCGATCCCGACCGCCGGGCCGTTGATCGCCGCGATCACGGGCTTGCGGCACTCGAAGATGCGCAGCGTGAGCTGACCGCCGTTGTCGCGTGGCACCGTGTCCGCGTTCTCGTGGTCGCGCTTGGTGAACGTCTCGCTCCCGCGTTCCAGGTCGGCGCCCGCGCAGTATGCGCGGCCCGCGCCGGTGAAGATCACCGCGCGCACCTGGTCGTCGGCGTCGGCCCGGTCGAGCGCCGCGTGCAACTCGCTCGCCATCGTCCCGGTCCAGGCGTTGAGGCGGTCGGGACGGTTCAGCGTGATCGTGAACACGCCGTCGGCCAGCTCGGTCGTTATCTGCTCGAACTCGGACTCCATCGGGCACGCTCCTTCTGGGGATTACGGCCACTCGGGCTGACCCGCCGCAAGCGCGATCGCCTGCAGCACGCCGCGGGCCTTGGCCTCGGACTCGCGGTACTCGAAGTCGGGCTTGGCATCGGCGACGGTCCCGCCCCCGGCCTGGACGTGGGCGACCCCGTCCTTGACCACCACCGTGCGGATGTGGATGCACGTATCCAGGTCGCCGGTGTAACTCGCGTAGCCGATCGCCCCGCCGTAACCGCCGCGCTTGACCGGCTCGAGCTCGTCGATGATCTGCATCGCCCGCACCTTGGGCGCCCCGGACAAGGTGCCCGCGGGCAGGACCGAGCGCAGCGCTTCGAGCGCGCCCACGTCCTCGCGGAGCCGGCCAACCACGCTCGAGACGATGTGCATCACGTGGCTGTAGTTCTCGACCGCCATGAAGCTCTCGACCTCGATCGATCCGTATTCGCACACGCGGCCGAGGTCGTTGCGACCGAGGTCGACGAGCATCACGTGCTCGGCCCGCTCCTTGCCGTCGGCGAGCAGCTCCTCGGCGATCCGGCGGTCCTCGTCGGCGGTCGCGCCGCGCGGTCGCGTGCCGGCGATCGGGCGGGTCGACACGCGCCGGCCGGCGACGGTGATCAGCGGCTCGGGGCTCGCGCCGGCGATCTCGAAGTCGCCGAAGTCCAGGAAGTACATGTACGGGCTCGGGTTGACGGCGCGCAGGCCGCGGTAGATCGAGAACGCCTCGACGGGCACCGGTCCCGACCAGCGCTGCGACGGGACCACCTGGAACGCGTCGCCGGCGTAGATGTACTCGATGATCCGCGCGACGTTCGCCTCGAACTGCTCGCGAGTCATGTTCGCGCGCAGCGGCGCGACCGTCCGATCGCGCGCCGGCGGTCTCGGTGGTCGCGGAACCGGTCCGGACAGCCGCCAGCGAACCTCGGCGATCGTCTCGGCGGCGCGGTCGTACGACGCGTCGAGGTCGTCGTCGCTGTAGACGTTGGCGATCACCGTGACCGTGTGCTTGAGGTGATCGAACGCGACCAGCGCGTCGGTCAGCATCAGGGCCAGGTCGGGCAGCCCCAGCGGATCGGGATTGGGCGGGCCGAGCGGCTCGACCGTGCGAACCAGGTCGTACGCGAACAGCCCGACGGCGCCGCCGGCGAACGGCGGCAGGTCGGGCAGGGGCGCGACGCGGAGCCGGCCGAGCTCGGAGGTGGCGAGCGCGTACGGGTCGCCCTCGTCCCCGAGCGACCAGCGCAGGACCTTGCGCGGACGAAAGCCGATGAACGAGTAGCGTCCGACGCGGCCCTGGTCGGCCGACTCGAGCAGAAACGAGTGGGGGTGGTTGGGATCCGCATCCCGGAGCTTGAGGAACGCCGACACCGGCGTCTGGCAGTCGTCGATGAAAGTCTCGCGGAGCGGGATCAGGTTGTAGTCGCCGGCCAGCGCTCGCGCCTGCTCGAGCGTCGGGGTGAGCCCGGCCGGAATCGCCTCAGGGCTCGCGACGGCCATCCAGCACCCGCTCGGCATCCGCAAGCGTCAGCCCGCGTCCGCGGAGCAGGACCGCGACGTGGTAGATGACGTCGGCGGCTTCCTCGGCGAGGCGCTCGTCCGACTCCTCGCGAGCCGCTCTGACCACCTCCTCGGCCTCCTCCTGGACCTTCGCGCCGGCGAGCCCCGGATCGTCGAGCAACGTCGCGGTGTACGAGCCTTGCGGCCGGGTCGCGGCGCGTTCGGCGATCGTCCGCTCGAGGATCGGAAGCGTCTCGAACGGCGCCCCCGGGTTCAGCTCGCCGCGGTGAAAGCAGGAGCGCTCGCCCGTGTGGCACGCCGGGCCCGCCGGCTCGACCAGCGCGAGCAAGGCGTCGGCGTCGCAGTCGTAGCGGATCGCCTTCAGCGCCTGGGTGTTGCCCGAGGTCTCGCCCTTGTGCCACTGCTCCTGGCGTGAGCGGCTGTAGAAGTGCATCTCGCCGCTCTTGCGCGTGCGCCGCAGCGCCTCCGCGTTCATGTAGGCGAGCGTCAGGACCTCGCCGGTCCGCCAGTCCTGGACGATGCACGGCACCAGGCCGTTCTCGTCGAATGCGATCTCTGAATCGTCCACCGGGGTGGCGGATTGTAGGTGCTCGCACCGTCCCGCCGGCGTCGCTCTCGGCCGCGTAAGCGATCCCCCGCCGGCGTGGGCTGCCCGCCACGGAGCACGGGCGGGCAGCCCACGATCGCTAGGCGGCCTGCTCCAGGTACTCGGGCTCGATCTCGGCCTCGACGATCTCGTCGGGGTCGGACATCGCCTCGAGTGCCCGGGTCGGCCGCAGGAAGACCACGCCCATCGCGATCGCCACCAGCACAAGCCCCGCGGCGATCGTGAACGCAAGGTGGTAGCCGTCGGTGAGCGCAGCGGCGTTCGACGCTCCGTGCGTGACCAGCGAGCTCGTCCGGGTGGTCGACAGCGTCGCGAGCACCGCCAGGCCGAGCGCGCCACCGACCTGCTGGGTCGTGTTCACCAGGCCGGAGGCCAGACCAGAGTCCTCTGGCGTGGCTCCGGACATCGCCAGCGTCATCAGCGCCGGGAACACCAGCCCGGCGCCGACGCCGAGCAGCAGCATCGCCGGCAGCAGGTCCGTGACGTACGCGGCGTTCACGGGCGCACCTCGGAATACGAGGAGACCCGCGGCCACGAGGGCCAGGCCACCGATCAGCGTCGGCTTCGCGCCGAACCGCATCATCAGTTGCGCCGCCACTCGCAGCGACAGCGCGGCGATGCCGAGCGCCACCGGCAGGAACGCCAGCCCGACCTCGATCGCGTCATAGCGCAGCACCCGCTGGAGGTACAGCGCGCCCAGGAAGAACATCCCGAAGATGCCGGCGACCATCAGCATCTGCATCAGGTTCGCGACCGTCACCGTCCGTGAGCGGAACACCCGCAACGGGATGAGCGGACTGGCAGCGGTGGCCTGACGGACGATGAACCCCGCCAGCAGCGCGATCGCGACCGCCCCGAAGCCCAGCGTATGCGCGCTTCCCCAACCGTAGGTGCTCGCCTCGACGATCGTGTAGACCGCCAGCATCAGCGAACTGACAAGCAGCACCGCACCCGGTGCGTCCGCGCCCCGCTCGAGGCCGATTCCGCGGTCATCCGACAGCAGTCGGGTGGCGAACACGCCGGTCGCGATCCCGATCGGGACATTGACGAAGAAGATCCAGTGCCAGTTGATCGCCTGTGTCAGGACGCCGCCGGCGAGCAGGCCGATCGCGCCGCCAGCCGCGGCCACGAAGCTGTACACCCCGATCGCCTTGGCCTGTTCGGACGGCCTCGGGAACATCGTCACGATCATGCCCAGGATCACAGCCGAGGTCATCGCCCCGCCGACGCCCTGGACGAACCGCGCGCCGATCAGCAGCGCCCGGCTGTCAGCCAGCCCGCACACCAGCGAGGCCGTCGTGAACACCGTCAACCCGGCGAGGAAGATGCGCCGGCGCCCGATCAGGTCGCCCAACCGGCCCACCAGCAGCAACAGCCCGCCGAACGCGATCAGGTACGCGTTGACCACCCACGCGAGCGCCGACTGCGAGAAGTGCAGGTCGGTCTGGATCGTCGGCAGCGCCACGTTCACGATCGTCTGGTCGAGGATGATCATCAGGAACCCCGCGCACAGCACGACCAGCGCGATCCAGCGGTTGCTGTCGGCGCCGGCGGTGTCCAACGGGGGATGGGACGTTTCGTTGATCGGTTGCATCAGCTCGTTGCTCCTCGAGTTCGGACCGTTGAAGATAGAACCGTAGCAGATCATCTTTTGGCAGACGATCTGTAACGGACCGTTCGAGTATGAGCTGCGCGCGCGGCGCGCACATCGGCAGTTCGCGCCGGATCTGCGGCCTTCACGCCTTACCCCGGCGCGGTGGAGGCCTTAGTGGTCGCTTTCGCAAATACGACGAAAGAGACCACTTAGCTGAGACGGGCCTGGTTCAGGCGCGCCGGCGGACCGGCTGCGTGCACGTCACCGGCTCGGCCAGCCGGCCGCACGCGAGCGTCCCCAGGGCCTTCAGGAAGACCAGCCGCTCATCTGGTTCGAGCACGCTCAGGACGTCGTTGCGAACCCGGTCGAGCACCTCTTCCGCCTCGAGGACGCGCCTCACGCCGGCGTCGGTTACGACGATCACGCGGGCCCGCCGGTCGGTCGACGACGGGCGCCGCTCGGCCAGTCCGGCGGCCTCGAGCTCGTCGACGGTCACGACCATCGTGGTCTTGTCGAGCCCCACCATTCGCGCGATCTCGGTCTGCGTGAACTCACCCGTCATCGCCGTGAATAGCACCGAGTGTTGCCGAGGCGAGATGCCGAGTTCTTCGAGCGCGGCGGTGAACTCCGTCGTCAGCCCATGGCTGGCCCGCGAGAGCAGCCAACACAGGTCAGACGCCAGCGGCGCTGTGACTGCTTGTGTGGTTTGCGTGGCCATACGCATAAGGATAGTCCGCCGCGCGGATTATCTGGCAGCGGACGAGTTCGCCGCGCGCGGCCACCGTGCGGAGACCCGGCGGCCGGCTACTCGATCCCGAGCCGGTCGAGCAGATGCTCGTCGGCCCGCCAGTGCCGCCGGACGCGGACCTTCAGGTCGAGGTGCACGCGGGTCCCGAGGTCGCGCTCGATGGCCCGCCGCGACGCCATCCCGATCGACTTGACCATCTTCCCGCCGGCGCCGATCAGGATGCGCTTCTGGGACTCCGTCTCGGCCAGGATCACCGCCTCGATCCGGATCAGATCGGGATCGCGCAAGGACTCGCCGTGTTCGATCGCCTCGATCGCCACCTCGACCGAGTGCGGCACCTCCTCGCGGGTGCGCGCCAGCACTTGCTCGCGCACGAGCTCGGCGAGTCGTACGTGTTCGGATTGGTCCGAGAGCTGCTCGGCTTCGAAGTAGAACGGGCCCTCGGGCAGCAGCGACACGAGGCTGTCGACGAGCGGCCTGAGGCCAGATCCGGTGGCGGCCGAAACCGGGAACACCTCCCCGGCGATGTCGAGCTCCGCCGCGGCCTGCAGCGCGGACGCGGTGCCGGCCCGCTTCGTACGGTCGATCTTGTTGACCGCGATCACGACCGGCACCCGCGCGGCCCGCAACAGGCCGGCGATGAACCGGTCGCCGGGGCCGACGCCTTCCTCGGCGTTGATCACGAACAGGCAGCCGTCGGCGTCCTCGAGTTCGTGTTCGACCCGCCGCTGCATCCGCTCGGTCAGCGCGTCGCGAGGCCGCTGGACGCCCGGTAGATCGACCAGCACGAGCTGCCACCCGGGACCGCCGGCGACTCCACGAATCGCGCGCCGGGTCGTCTGCGGCTTGTCGGAGACGATCGCCACCTTCGCGCCCACGACCGCGTTGGCCAGCGTCGACTTACCGACGTTGGGCCGGCCGGCCAGCGCGATGAAGCCCGAACGCGTGGGCGCGCTCACCGCGCCCAGCGCAGCAGCTCGGCCTGCAGCGCGAGCATCTCACCGTCGTCGGTCTCGTGATCCATGCCGGTGAGGTGCAGCGCGCCGTGGATGACGGCCTCGCGGAGGTCCGCCGTGTGCTCGGGGCAGATCACGATGTCGCCGAGCTCGCGCGGGCCGGCGGAAACGCCGCCGCCGTCGACCCCGAACGACAGCACGTCGGTGGGCTCATCGATCTGGCGGTGCTCGTGGTTCAGCTCGCGGATCCGGTCGGCATCGACGAACTCGATCGCGACGTGTCCGTCCTCGATCCCCGCGGACGAGATCGCGAGCGCGCACAGCCCCTTGAGCTCGCCGGCGGTGGGGAACCGCAGCTCGTCGGTCATCGGAACGTCGACCGCGATCCCCTCGATTCCGATGACCTCTATCTCGAGCACGCGCGCACGAGGACTCAAGCTCTTGGGGTGGCGGCGCGGGGACGCAACTCCGGCGCCGCGCGCTGAGAGTGCTCGTCGTACGCGGCGACGATCCGGCGAACGAGCTTGTGGCGAACGACGTCCTCCTCGCCGAAGCGGACGAACTCGATCCCTTCGACGTCCTTGAGGATGTCGGCAACCATGACGAGGCCCGAATCCTGGTCGCGCGGGAGGTCGATCTGGGTGATGTCCCCGGTCACGACCATCTTCGAGTTGAAGCCGAGACGAGTCAGGAACATCTTCATCTGCTCGGGGCTCGTGTTCTGGGCCTCGTCCAGGATGATGAAGCTGTCGTTGAGTGAGCGGCCCCTCATGAACGCGAGCGGCGCGACCTCGATCACGCCGCGCTCGAGGTGCTGGGACACCCGCTCGGGCTCAAGCATGTTGTGAAGGGCATCGAACAGCGGGCGCAGGTACGGATCGACCTTGGCCATCAGGTCGCCGGGGAGGAACCCCAGGCGCTCGCCGGCCTCGACCGCGGGCCGGGTGAGGATGATCCGGTTGACCTCGCGGCGGCTGAGCGCGGCCGCGGCCAGCGCCACCGCCAGGAACGTCTTTCCGGTCCCGGCCGGGCCGATCCCGAACGTGATCGTGTTGCTGCGGATCGAGTCGACGTAGCGCTTCTGGTTGACCGTCTTCGGCGACACCTTGGTGGTCCGGTGGCGCCAGACGACGTCCTCGAGGATCCGGCCCGGGGATTCGTGCGCGTCGAGCGCCCGGGTGACGGCCTCGATCGTCCCGGGCGCGATCTCGTGGCCCTGGACGATCAGCTCCGACAGCTCGTGCACGACCGCGGTGGCGGCGTCGACCGCAGCGTCCTCGCCGTCGAGCGTCAGCACGTTGCCGCGCAGGAACACGTCACAGTCCAGGTGTCCCTCGAGCGCCTGCAGGACGGCGTCCTTGCTGCCGGCCAGCTCAGCGGCGATCGAGTTCTCGAGCTCTACCTGCCTACGCACCCACCCAGCCCCGATTGCTAAGCACTCAAGACCTCGCGAACCCGGGCCGACGCGCGCTTGCCGTCGGCTCGCCCCTCGGCCTTGGCCATCACGGCCTTCATCACCTGCCCCATGTCCTTGGGGTCCTTGGCGCCGGTTTCGGCGATCGCCGCCGTGACGATCGCGTCGAGCTCGGCGTCGTCGAGCTCAGCGGGCATGTAACCCTCGATGATCCTGGCCTCGGCCTCCTCGCCCTCGGCGAGCTCGGCCCGGCCGGCGTCGCGAAACTGCGCCGCGGCCTCGAGACGGCGCTTGCGCTCGCGGCGCAGGACCGCGAGTTCGTCGGTCCCGCCGTCCTTGGCGTCCTTCTGCAGCTCTGACAGCACCAGTCGCAGCGCGCCGACACGGTCCTTGTCGCCGGCCTTCATGGCGCTGATCATGTCGCTGCGCACCTGATCGATGAAACTCACACCTTCAGGATAGCCCCGCGGTATCCCGCGATTCGCAGCCGATGCCGTCCGCCTGGAGCTCCAAGCATGCGACGTCGATGATCTCACCCTGCCCGGCGGCCCCCGCAGGGAGGTAGCAGCGGGTGTAGTCGGCGGTGTAGCCCGAGCACTGGGTCTCGGCCACCTTGTCGATCAGCACCCGCTCGGGCCCGCCGAGCTTGGCGGCGCGATGGTGGCGCGAGCGGACCTCCGAGCGCCCGCGCAGCTCGCGCGAGCGGCGCTTCTTCTCCTCGGGCGGGACGCGGTCGCCGAGCCGCTCGGCTTCCGTTCCCGGGCGCGGGGAGTACGAGAACGTGTGGACGCGGCTGATGCCCGCGGCGTCGACGGCATCCAGGGTCCGCTGGAACGCGTCGTCGGTCTCGGTCGGGAAGCCGACGATCACGTCGGTCGTGAGGTTCACGTGTGGGACGGCTCTACGCAGCGCGGCGACGATCTCCTGGTACTCGCCCGCGGTGTAGTGGCGGCCCATCGCGCTCAGCACCTCGTCGTCGCCGGACTGCATCGGGACATGGAGGTGCGGGCATACCTTTGGCTCGCTCGCGATCGCGTGCAGCAGCGAGTCCTTGACGTGGATCACCTCGACGCTCGACAGCCGCACGCGCTCCACGCCCGGCACCTGCGCCACCGCGACCATCAACTCGCCGAGCTCGAGCCCCCGTTCCGGATCGCGGTAGTCGCCGACGCTGATTCCGGTCATGACCATCTCGGGCTGGCCCTGATCGACGCGGACGCGAGCCTCCTCGAGCACCGCGCCGGCGGGTCGGGAGCGGGCCTCGCCCCTGACCGTGGGGATGATGCAGTAGGCGCAGTGGCAGTCGCAGCCGTCCTGGATCTTGATGAAGCCGCGCGTGCGCGCGGCCTGCCCGGGGGTGTCCGCCGCGTGCCGGTGGCTCTCGCGGGCGAGCACGTCGTGCTCGAGGTCGGCGCAGGCGCCGAGTGAGTGCGCCATGTCGTCGGCGACGGCCTCGGCGGGACCGAGGAACGCCTTGACGCGCTCGTCGATCTCGGCGAACTGCAACGCGTTCAGGTTGACCGCGCAGCCGGACACCAGGACCTGATCCGCGGTCTTGAGCGAGCGCCGCACCGACTGGCGCGACTTCGCCTCCGCCTCACTCGTGATGCAGCACGTGTTGATCACGTGCAGATCGGCCTGGTCCTCGGCGGCCTCGGTGTGACCGGCGGCGAGCAGCGCCCGCCGCGCGAGCATCGCGTCCGCTTGCGAGACCTTGCAGCCGAGGAACTTGACGGCGAATGACGCCACGGTGGCCGCACGTTAGCGCGGCCACCGTGGGCGTCTATGCGTCAGTTGAGTCGCAAGCCCGCGGCGGGCGGAGTTTCGTACTCCTCGTGTGCGGCTTCGTGCCGAGGTGTCCTCGAACCGGCGCGCGGAGCGAGGAGAAGGGACTCATGCGCAGATCCAGCCCGAGGCTTTGGCCGCGGCACCACCACGTCAAGGAGCAGGCCACCGAGCGTCACGCCGATCGCGAGCGGATTGGGCAACTGGCTTCACCTCCTGTTCCAACCGTTTCCGTTTCCTTCATAGATCGCAACGTCCCGGTGAAGGATGCGCCAGGAGCCCGGTCGTGGCATGGGCCCGGTGGACAAGATCTGGCGCGGACCGGTTATCCACGCTGGAGAAGCAGCGCCGCCCATTCGCCGGACTCGCGTCGCTCGGCCTCCACGAACCCCAACGAGCCGAACGCGTCGGAAACCTCATCCGCCTCGCCGACCAGCAGCCCGCTCGCGATAACGATCTCCGGGAGCGACAGAGCGTCCGCGAGCCGCTCGCACCACACCAGCAAGAGCGGTCGCAGTAGGTTCGCCGCCACCACCGGCGCGCTCACCACCGGGTCGCTGCGCAGGTCGTGCCGAGAGACCTGAGACGGCCACCCCGTTGACCCGCGCGTTGTCCACCGCCGCCTCGACGCTCGCCGCGTCGTAGTCAAGCGCCACCACCGGATCCCATCCGAGCCGCGCCGCCGCGATCGCGAGCACCCCCGATCCGCAGCCGAGATCCACGAAACCTCCCGCTGCCTCCAGCTCCAGCATCAGCTCGAGGCACAACCGCGTCGTGGCGTGTGAGCCGGTCCCAAACGCCTGCCCCGGATCGATCACGATCTCAACTGAAGCCCCGACCGACGGCTCCCAGGGCGGCCGCACCGCCAGCCGGCCGTCGAGCACGAGTGGCTTGTGGAACTCGCGCCACCGCTCCGTCCAGTCGTCGGCGACCTCGGAAGTGCGGACCTCGACGAGCGCCTCCCCGCAAGCAGCGGTCAGGTCCGGCAGCGCCGGCAACTCGCCGGGCGCCCCGTAGACGGCGTACTCGGTTAGCCCTGAGCTGATCGCCACCTCCTCCACCCCGCCGGGCGCCAACTCGAGCAACTCGGCGAGCACGACCTCGGCCTGCTCGCGCCGCACGCGAACCGCGAGACGGATCATCGCCCCGCCGAACCGCCCGCCCGCCCTACCCGCCGAACGCGCGCTTCAGCTTCCCGAACAGGCCCTCGTCGCTGCGCAGGTTGTGCTCGGTCATCGAGTCGGCCAGCTGCTGAACCAGCTCTCGCTGCTCCTTGCTCAGGTGGCGCGGGATCACCACGTTGACGACCACGCGGAGGTTGCCGGCGTGGCGCCCGCGCAGCGACGGCATGCCGGCGCCGCGGACGATCAGCGTCTCGTGCGGCTGCGTTCCGGCGGGGATGTCGACGTCGACCTGCTCGCCGTGGACGGTCTCGACCTGGACCGTCGTGCCGAGCGCCGCCTGCGGGGCGGCGACGTCGACCGCGGTCACTAGGTCGTCGCCGTCCCGGACGAACCGCGGGTCCTCGCGCACGCGGACCAGCACGTACAGGTCGCCGGGAGGTCCGCCGCGCTCGCCGGCATGGCCGCGCCCGGCGATCCGGATCCGCTGACCGTCGGCGATGCCCGCCGGCACATCGACCTTCACCTTCGGGCGCTCGACCTTGCGCCCGCGGCCGCGACACACCTTGCAGGGCTCGCGGGCGACCTTGCCATCGCCGCCGCACACGTCGCAGGCGGTCGTGCGCATCACCTGTCCGAACGGCGTGCGCGACACCGCACGCAACTGGCCGGTGCCCTGACAGCGGGCGCAGGTCTCGATCGGCGTGCCCGGCTCGGCGCCGTTGCCGTGGCAGTGCTCGCACAGGGCCACGGCCTCGTAGCTGACCTCAACCTTGGCGCCGCTCGCGGCCTCGGCGAGCTCGATCTCGGCCGCCACGGCCACGTCGCCGCCCTGGATCGCGCCGGTGGCGCGGCCGCCGGCCATCCCGAACAGGTCGCCGAACGCGCCGCTGCCGCCGAAGAACGCCTCGAAGATGTCCGACACCGACCCGAACCCCTCAAAGTTCGGCGCGTTGCCGGCGCTGCGCAAGCCCTCGCGGCCATACCGGTCGTACGTGGCGCGCCGGTCGGAGTCCGACAGCACCTCGTAGGCCTCGGCGGCCTCCTTGAATTTCTCCTCGGCGTCGGGGTCGTGACGGTTGACGTCGGGGTGGAGCTCACGGGCCAGGCGCCGGAACGCCTTCTTGATCGTCGCGTCGTCGGCGTCGCGCGTGACGCCGAGAACGTCGTAGTAGTCGCGCGTGCTGCTCATCGCTCGTCGTATACCTCAGCGATGAAGGTCGACAGCTGCGCGGCCGCCTCCCGGACCGAGGCCATCACGTGGCCGTAGTCCATCCGGAGCGGGCCGATCACCGACACCGTGCCGAGCCGGCGCTGCGGCAGCCCGTAGCCCGCGGCGACGAGCGCGACTGAACGGAGCCCGGGAACGCCGCTCTCGGCGCCGATCCGGACGAGCACGTCGCGTTCGTTCAGTGCCGCCTGGAGCACCCCGAGCAGCGTCACGCGGCGCTCGAGCATGTCCATCAGCGCGTTGAGCTCGGACACCTCGCCGAACCGATCGACGCGCAGCAGGCGCGACGTGCCCTCGAAGTAAACCGTGTCGTGCGAGCCGTCCTCGAGTTCGGTGAACACCGGCGACAGCGCGTCGAGGAACTCCGACTCAGAGCGCGACAGCGACGGGTCGTGCAGCCGCTTCTGGAGGATCCGCGCCCCGAGCCCGATACCGACGAGCCGCTCGTTCAGATAGCTCGACGCCCAGTCGGCCAGGCCCGGATCCACCGACCGGGCGAACGTGAACAGCCGCTTGGTGACGCCTCCGGTCGACGTGATCACGACGACCATCAGCACCTGTGGCTGGAGCAGCAGCACCTCGATGTGGCGGATCGTCGAGGTCTCGATCGGCGGGGCGGTGACGATCGCGAGCAGGTTCGTGACCTGCGACAGGGTCTCGGTCGTGACCCGCATGGCCTCGTCGAGCTCGCGGCGCACGAGCGACAGCGACAGCTTGGGCGCGGTGTCCTGCGCCGGCAGCAGCCGGTCGACGAAATAGCGGTAGCCGGCCTCGGTCGGAACGCGGCCCGCGGAGGTGTGCGGGTGCGCGAGCAGCCCCAGCTCTTCGAGGCTCGCGAGCTCGTTGCGGATCGTCGACGGGCCCCATTGCACGTCGACCGCCAGCGACTTCGAGCCCACGGGCAGCCCGCCCTCGAGGTATTCCTCGACGACCTTTCGCAGCACGAGCTCCTGGCGAAGACTCAACATGAGCCAATGATTGTAGGTCGGGCGCCGCGGGTCCCCGACGGTCCGGCAACCGGGATCTTCTGTTAGTCGACTGAGATTTCCGCGACCGCGTTGCGGATGATCCGGTGACCCGACTGCTCGGCCTGCGAGTCGACGACAGCGATCCCCTCCACAACCTCGCGCACGGTGCCGTCGATGACGATCGGCTCCTCGATCCGGCCCATGCCCCGGAACTGGACCGACAGCCGCTTGAGCTTCTCGGGCCCGCCGGCCGCGTCGGTGTGCGCGCGGGCGACCTGCGCCATCGTCCAAAGGCCGTGAAGAATCCGCCCGGGCAGGCCCACGCTGCGAGCGAACTCCTCGTCGATGTGGATCGGGTTGAAGTCGCCGGACGCGCCGGCGTACCGGACGGTTACGAACCGGTCGGGCGTGACCTCGAGGTGGACCGGGTCGCCGGTCTCGAGGCTCACGAGTCGTCCCTCACGAGGTTCGTCCAGATACCGGTGCAGACGGACTCGCCCCGCTGGTTGCGCGAGTCGGTCTCGAACACGTAGAAGTTCATCCCACCTCGCGACCGGATGTCCTGAACGGTGGTGGTCGTGTCGATCTCGTCTCCGGCCACCACGACTTCGCTCCAGCGGAACTCCTGGCCGCCGTGCAGCATCCGCGGGAAGTCGATCCCGACCTCGGCGTCGAACAGCGCGGGCACGATGGCCCGCCCCATGTAGACGACCGCGAACATCGGCGGGGCGACGACGTCGGCGTACCCCGCCGCGCGGGCGGCGTCCACATTGAGGTAGAGCTGGTTGGTCTCCCCCACCGCGTGTGCGTACTCGCGGATCTTCTCGCGGCCGACCGCGTACGTGGTCACCGGGTAGGCCTTGCCGATCGCGTCGGTGTTCACGGGCACGGCGGCGGAGTCTAATCGGCTCTCAGATGATCACCGGCACGGCGCCACCGTCGACCGACCACGCCGCGCCCGCGACGTTCGACGCCTGCTCAGAGCACAGGAACACGATCACCGCCGCGATCTCCTGTTCGGTCCCGAGGCGCCCAAGCGGCTGGCGACGGGCAACGGACGACAGCACCTCCTCGCGCGTCACCCCACGCGCGCTGGCGTTCTGGTCGGCGAGGCCGCCGTCAGCGAGCCACAGATCGCCGGCGATCGGCCCCGGCGATACCGAGTTCACGAGCACCCCGCGTCCCGCGTACTTGTCGGCGAACGCCCGCGACAGCGACAGCTGCGCGGCCTTCGTCACCGAGTACGCCATGTTCGTCGACGACGGGCGCTTGCCCGACGAAGAGGCCACGTTCACGATCCTCCCCCATCCGCGTAAGGCCATCTCCAGCGCCGCCGCACGCATCAGCCGCATCGGACCCATCACGTGGAGCTCCCACTGGGCCTGCCACTCCTCGTCGGTCAGCTCCTCGAGCGAGCGCACGGCGCTCGTGCCCGCACTGTTGACGAGCGCATCGATCCGCCCGAACCGCTCGAGGCACGCGGTCAGCGCCCGCTCACCCGCGTCTTCTGCCGTCACGTCGAGCTCGAGCGGCGCCCCGCTCCCCTCGCAGACGCGGGCGACTTCAGCCAGTGTCTCCGAGCGCCGTCCGACCAGCAGCACGGACGCTCCCTCGCTCGCCAGCGAAACGGCGACCGCCCTACCGATACCGCCGCTAGCGCCCGTGACAATGCAGGCACGATCGCGGAGGCCGAGGTCCATACTTGGTGATTCTTCCATGACCTCCGCCACCGAGAACCGCGATGCCGGCGCCGCGATCATCCGTACCGATGGCCTCACCAAGGTCTATCCGGGCACGGACTTCAAGGCCGTCGACGGTCTCGACCTGAGCATCGAGGCGGGCGAGATCTTCGGGCTGCTCGGGCCGAACGGCGCGGGCAAGACGACCACGGCCGGGATGCTGACCACGCGGGTGGTGCCCACCGCCGGGAGCGCCCACGTCGGCGCGGTCGACGTGATCGCCCACCCCGCCCTGGCCAAGCAACTGATCGGAATCGTCTCCCAGCAGAACACGCTCGACCGCCAGCTGAACGTGTGGGAGAACCTGTACTTCCACGGCCGGCTGTTCGGGATCTCCCCACCCGAGTCGCGCCGGCTGTCCGACCAGCTGCTCGAGCAGTTTCACCTGAGCCGCTGGGCGAAGGCGTCGGTGTACGCGCTGTCGGGCGGGATGGCGCAGCGGCTCATGGTCGCGCGCGCGATCTTCCACCGGCCGGCGGTCCTGTTCCTCGACGAGCCGACCGCCGGCCTCGACCCGCAGAGCCGCCTCGCCCTGTGGGAGATCCTCGGCGAGCTGAACGCCGACGGCCAGACGATCATGCTGCTGACGCACTACATGGAGGAGGCCGATCGCCTGTGCAAGCGCGTCGCGATCATGGACCACGGCAAGATCCTCGCGCTCGACACGCCGGCCGAGCTCAAGCAGTCCGTCGGCGCGGACACGATCGTCACCGTCAAATCTGACGGCGAGGGGACCGCGCTCGCGAAGGCGCTCGAGGACGGCGTCGAGGGGGTGACGCGGACGCGGGTGATCGACGGCGGCGTCGAACTGCACGTCAAGGGCTCCGAGCGGATCATCCCGCGCGTAGTGTCCTCCGCCGAACGCGGCGGGTTCGAGCTCGTCGACCTGTCCGTGGCCGAGCCGACGCTCGAGACGGTGTTCATCAACCTCACCGGAAAGGAGCTTCGCGAATGACGACCACGAGCCCTCCGACCGCCCAGGCGCCGCACGCCGGGCACGGGCACGGGCACGCGATCTCGCTCACACCGACCCGCTCCATGTTCGCGGCGAGCCGCGCGGCGCTGTGGGCGCTGATCGTGCGCGACCTGGTCGTGCTCCGCAAGCACGTCGGGGAGTTCATCGTCCGGACGCTGATCCAGCCGTTCCTGCTCGTGTTCGTGTTCCTGTACGTGTTCCCGACGATCGGTCAGGGAATCGGCGGCGGCCGAGGGCCCGTGGCCGAGTCCGCATTCGCGACCGTGCTCGTCGCCGGCGTCGTCGGCATCTCGATCATGTTCCAGGGGATCCAGGCCGTCGCCCTGCCGATGTCGACCGAGTTCGGCTACACCCGCGAGATCGAGGACCGGGTCCAGGCGCCGTGCCCGATCTCGCTCGTGGCCATCGCCAAGATCCTGTCCGGCTCCGTCCAGGGGATTCTCGCGGCGCTGATCGTGTTCCCGATCGCAGCCGTCGTCCACGCCGGCGGCGTGAACGCCCATCTTCACGTCCACTGGCTCGTGATCATCACGTTGATCCCGCTCGCCTGCCTGGCGATGACCTCGCTCGGGCTCGTGCTCGGCACCACCTTCGAGCCGCGCAACATCGGGCTGATGTGGGGCTTCGTGGTGCTGCCGCTCACGTTCCTGGGCGGGACCTACTACCAGTGGACGAAGCTCGCGCCCGTTCAGGTCGCCGGCATCCACTGGCTCCAGATCCTCGTACTGATCAACCCGCTGATCTACGTAACCGAGGGGATGCGCGCCGGGCTGACCCCGTTCTCGCATCTCCACCTGTACATCATCTACCCGGTGCTGGTCGCGTTCTCCGCCGCGTTCCTGTGGCTCGGGCTGCGGAACTTCCGGCGGCGCGTGCTGGTTTAGGCGGCAGGGAAATCGGCGCGTCAACGTTCGAAACGCACAGCGCGTCACCGCGGATTTCCCCGGTCACTGACCGGGGATGACGGCCCCCGCTGGAGCACCGCGCCGCTGGTACTCCTCGTAAAGCTCGCGCCACTCGCCGCTCACCCCGGTGGCCGCCGGCCCGTCCTCGCCGGCCACCACGCGCTCGAGACGGTCGAGGCAGACGTGCCAGCCCGCCGAATCGCGCGCCGCCTGGTCCCGCGTGCCGAGCCCCACCGTCAACCGCAACGCGCACCCGGTCCCGCCGTCGACCGGCTCGAGCTCGAACCGCAGGCGGTCCTCGTGGGTGGGTGGGCCCCATTTAAATGCGAACACCCGCGGAGGATCTAGCTCGGTGACCTCTCCAGGCATCGAGTTCGACCCGTCGGGAAGCACGTGCTGCTCGAACGTGAACTCCATCGCGCCGCCCAGGCGGAGGTCGACGTCAACTGCGCACGGGAACCAATGGATCAGCACGTCGGGATCCGTGATCGCCTGCCAAACGCGGTCCACCGGGTGCGACAGCCGGCGTTCGAAGATGAGCGTCGGCGTGTCTTCGATCGTCGCGTAGCTGCCGTACATGGTCAATCCTCCTGGTTCTGGCTTGCTGTTCTGTCGAGGTGCCGTTCGAGGGCGTCGAGGCTCCGCTCCCAGACCTGCCGGTAGGGGTCGAGCCAGGCGTCGAGCTCCGCCAGCGGGCGGACGTCGAGCGCGTAGATGCGTTGCTGCCCCTCGGTCCTGGAGATCACGAGACCGGCGTCGCGGAGGACCCGCAGGTGCTTCGAGGTCCCGGGCTGGGTCAGCCCGGTGCGTGCCACCAGCTCCCCGACCGGGCGCGGCGACTCGCGCAGCAGCTCGAGCATCGCCCGGCGGTGGGGATCGGCGAGCGCTGACCACGGAGACGGCACCGCAAACACATAACCAGACAGCTATATGCCTGTCAAGGCATATACGTGAGCGGCCCGGACCCTCGCCCCGGTACGCTTGTGAGCGGCTGCCGGGCACGGTAGCCTCGTCGAGGACACACGGGGACACCCAGGCGGCAAGGAGCAACAGGAGATGGCTAGGCGAGCGACCCTCAGAGCATCCGACGCGGATCGCGAACAGGTCGCCGAGCGGTTGCGGCACGCCGCCGGCGAGGGGCGCATCCTGGCCGAGGAGCTCGAGGAGCGGCTCGAGGCGGTGTTCTCGGCACGCACGTACGGGGAGCTCGACCCGGTCGTAGCAGACCTGCCCGGGACGACGCCCGTTCGGCGGCGCGAACGGTCGGCGTCGGTCTTCCGCTACGGCCCGCTACCGATCGTCGCACTTGTCTTCCTGCTCCCGGTGATCGTGTCGATGATCATCGCCGCGGTCGTCGTGATCACCACGCTGTTCGCGGCATGGGGGCTGGTGCTCGCGCTCGGGTGGTGGGTATTCGGCCAGCACCGTCGCTACGGCCCGCCCGGTAGGCGTCCGCTGCATCCGTACAGCCGTTGGCCCGCGGGCCGTCCAGGCGGGCCCAGGCCGCGGCCCTGGGTCTGAGATCTGCTGAGCCGAGACCCGTACACCGTCCTCGGGGTCCGGCCGGGCGCCTCGGACGAGGAGATTCGCTCCGCCTACCGACAGCTCGTCCAGTTGCACCATCCGGACCACAATGGCGGCTCGGTCGACGCCGCGCGACGGTTCGAGGAGGTGCAGGAGGCGTACGCCCAGATCAGGGCGGAGCGTCGGCGCAGCCCGACCCGGCCCTCGTCTCCGCTTCCGCCGACCGATCCAGACCTGGACGCGCGGCTCGCGAACCTCGAGCGCGAGCTCCGCGAGAAGGCGCGCGCGGCGCGCGAGAAGGCCCAGCGCGCGGCCCGCGAGGCCACGGCGGCGCGAGCCGCACAGGCCAAGCCGAAACGGCCCTCAGACGAAGAGCTCGGTTACATCAAAACCGACGACACGATCGGCAAGATCCTCGCCGACGCGCGCGATGAGTTCTCGCGCCGCTTCGGCGACGCGCGCGAGGAGCCCGTCAGCCACCGAGCCGCCGACCTGCTCGAGGACCTGGCCGGATGGCTCAAGGGCGATCCCGACCCGGACGACCGGACTCGCAATAAGTAGACCCGAACCCGGCGTGGTCTAGCCCTTCTCGCCGAGCTCGAGCACGGTCAAGAACGCCTCCTGGGGCACCTCGATGCGGCCGACCTGCTTCATCCGCTGTTTGCCTTTCTTCTGCTGCTCGAGCAGCTTGCGCTTGCGGGTGATGTCGCCGCCGTAGCACTTCGCGATCACGTCCTTGCGGTAAGCCTTGATCGTCTCGCGCGCGACGATCCGGGACCCGATCGCCGCCTGGATCGGAACGTCGTATTGCTGACGCGGGATCGTCTTGCGCAGCCGCTCCGCCAGCGTCCGGCCGGCGTCGTACGCCTTGCTCCTGTGGACGAGCATCGACAGTGCGTCGACGGGGTCGCCGGCGAGCAGGATGTCGAGCTTGACCAGATCCGACTCGCGCAACCCGATCAGCTCGTAGTCGAGCGAGGCGTAGCCCCGCGTCCGCGACTTGAGCTGGTCGAAGAAGTCGAGCACGATCTCCGCCAGCGGCAGGTCGTAGGTGAGCTGCACGCGCTCTGAGGACAGGTAGTGCAGGCCGGCGTGATCGCCGCGCCGCTCCTGGCACAGCTCCATGATCTGCCCGATGTACTCCTTGGGCGTCAGGATCGACGCGCGGATGTAGGGTTCGCGGACGACCGCGACACGGGTCGGGTCGGGGAAGTCGTTGGGGCTGTGGACCGGGATCGTCTCGCCGTCGGTGAGCGTGACCTCGTACTCGACGCTCGGCATCGTCGCCAGCAGCTCGAGGTCGTACTCGCGCTCCAGCCGCTCGCGCACGATGTCCATGTGGAGCAGCCCGAGGAACCCGCAGCGGAAGCCGAACCCGAGCGCGTCGGACGTCTCGGGCTCCCAGGACAGCGCGGCGTCGTTGAGAGACAGTTTCTCGAGCGCGTCGCGCAGGTCGGGATAGTCGTCGGAGTCGATCGGGAACAGGCCGCAGAACACCATCGGCTTGACCTCGCGGTAGCCCGGGAGAGGCTCGGTGGCCGCACCGCGCTTGGTCGTGAGCGTGTCGCCGACGCGGAGCTTGGTCACGTCCTTGATGCCGGTGATGAGGAATCCGACCTCGCCGGCGTGGAGCGCCTCGGCCGAGGTCATCTGCGGCGTGAAGAACCCGATGTCGTCGATCTCGGCCTCGGTGCCGGCCTGCATCGCGTGAATCGGCTCGCCCTTTGTGAATGTCCCGTCGACCACCCGGATGTACGCGATCACGCCGCGGTACTGGTCGAACTCGGAGTCGAAGATCAGCGCCCGCGCTGGCGCGTCAGGGTCTCCGCTCGGCGGCGGCACGCGGGCGATCAGCTCGTCGAGCACGTCGGTGATGCCCTCGCCGGTCTTGGCGCTGATCCGTCTGACGCTGTCAGCGGGCTCGCCGAGGAGCTCCGCGACCTCCTCGGCCACGCGCTCGGGCTCGGCACCGGGGAGGTCGACCTTGTTCAGGCAGGGGATCAGTTCGAGCCCCGAGTCGATCGCCAGATAGGTGTTCGCGACCGTCTGAGCCTCGACCCCCTGGCTCGCGTCGACCACGAGCAGCGCGCCCTCGCACGCCGCCAGCGACCGCGACACCTCGTAGGTGAAGTCGACGTGCCCGGGCGTATCGATCAGGTGCAGCTGATACGCCTGACCATCGCCGGCTTCGTAAAACACCCGCACCGCCTGCGCCTTGATCGTGATCCCGCGCTCACGCTCGAGCTCCATCGAGTCGAGCACCTGCGCGCGCATCGATCGCGGGTCGACGGTGTGGGTCAGCTCGAGGATGCGGTCGGCCAGCGTCGACTTGCCGTGGTCGATGTGGGCGATGATCGAGAAGTTCCGGATGTGGGCTTGATCTGCCACTGTCGAATTCAAGGGTATTAGGGCTTGGGGGCCTCGCTGCGCTCGGCATCCGTGGGGCCGTTCCGCCGGGCGTCCATGCCCGGCGGTCGTAGTCGCGACCACCCCGGCCGGGCACGGATGCCCGGCCGCCCGGCCCCATGGACGCCGCCGCAGGCGGCCCCTCCTAGTCGACGAAGCGCTCGAGCGCCTTGGGCAGCAGCCCTAGCTCCTTGAGCGCGCCGCGGCCGGCCACGCCGATCGCGAGCAGCCCGCCGAAGATCGCAACCGCGTCGATCGACTTGCGCCCCTGCTTGTCCCAGTAGTCGTCGTGCAGGTCAAGCCATAGCGCGAACTCGTCGAGCGTCAGCGCCGCGGCGATGCCGTACGTCGACGCGCTGAGTCGCGACGGCCAGCGGTGGCACTGGCCCACGCCAACACCGAGCTGATACGTCCAGATGTAGCCGATCCCAAGCAGCCCGAGAATCCCGAACGTCGAGTGGTGGATGTGGCGCCCGCCCTCCGAGATGTTGTGGAACGGGCCGACGCCGGCCTTGATCGCGTGCGTGATCCCGCGCGCGGTCGCAAACGCGGTCGTGAACCCGACCGCGCTCAGGAAAGCGCGCTCGCGGCGGGGATCTGAGAAGTGGCGCTCGTACAGGCCCATGCGCCCGACAGGCTACCCCGACCGCAGGCGGGCCATGATCAGTCCCTGGATCTGCCGCGCCTCGGGCACGCGCATCGTCAGCATCAGCTTCGCGTACAGCACGCACGCGACCGCGGACGCGATCCCGACCGCCAGGATCTCCGCCGGCAACGACCGGCCGAGCAGTTGATCGAGCAGCACCCAGATGCCCCGGGCGATCGCGGCCATGATGACGGTCCCCACCAGGATCCGGACCGTGATCATCATCGTCTGCCCGCCCTCGAGATAGCCGTTGAATCCGATCCGCAAGCGCCACAGCTGAAGGATCGTCATGACCAGGTTGGCGGCCGCAGTCCCGATCACGAGGCCGGCGATGCCGAGCGGCTTGTACAGCGCGATGCTGACGATCGCGTCGACGACGATGTTCATCGCGGCGAGCTTGGTCGGTATCCACGGCCGCTTGAGCGCGAAGAACGCTCGCGTCAGGAGCAGGTTGACGCCGGCAAACGGCAGGCTGAACGAGAACCAGAACAGCGCCGTGGCGACGAGGCTGGTCGAGTGCGGGCCGAATGCTCGGTGCTGATAGATCAGCCGCGTGATCGGGGTCGCCAAGACGAGCAGCAGCGCAGAGGACGGGATCAGCAGCAGGTTGATCTGGCGCATCCCGTTCCCGATCGTCTTGCGCATCCCGTTCGCGTCCTTGCGTGCCGCCATTCGGCTGAGGGTCGGGAACAGCACGGTGGCGACCGCGACGCTGAAGATGCCCTGGGGGAGCATGTAGATCCGGAACGCGTCGTTGATCGCGGCCGGCGCCGCGCTCGAGACGAGCGACCCGAAGCCGGCGTTCAGGAAGATGTCGAGGTTGACGATCCCGATGCTGATCGTGACCGGGATGAACAGGATCAGCACCTGCTTGACGCGCGGGTCTCGCCAGTCGCAGACGAACGACACCTTGAACTCGATCCGGCGCAGCGCGACGAACACCATCACGAACTGCACGACGGTCGCCGCCAGCCACGCGATTGCGTACGCGTAGATCCGCTGTTCGCCGTTGAAGCGGTGGTACAGCGTGATCAGCCCGAACAGGATCACGAGGTTCCAGACCGCCGGCGCGATCGCCGGGATCGTGAACTCGTCGTAGGACTGGAGGATTCCGACGAGCAGCCCGGTCAGGCTGAGCAGCAGTACGACAGGGAACAGCACGCGCGACAGGCCCGCGGTCAGCGCGTTCGGGATATGGGTCCCGGTGAACGCCGGCACGACCAGCCCCGCGACCAGGGTCCACAGCACGGTCAGCGCGCCGAGCGCGATCAGGATCACCCAGAACAGCGTCGAGGCGACGCGGAACGCCTCGCGCTTGCGGCCCTTGCTGAGCAGCTCGGTGAACACCGGGACGAACGCCGCCGACAGCGCCGCCTGCGAGAACAGGTTGCTGAACAGGTTCGGGACCTGCGAGGCCAGCGTGAACGCCGATGCCGCCGCCGAGGTCGCGAAGTAGGCGGCCTGGACGACCTCGCGTCCGAGCCCGGCGATCCGCGATAGCGCGGTCGCGAACGCGAAGATGGCCGTGTTGACGGCGATGCGCCGGCGCGGCGGATTGGTGGCGCCGGGTCCCTGGGGAGGTGCGCCGGGTCCCTCGGGAGGTGCCGGCGGGGTTGTGCGTGGGACCCCGTTTCCGGAGGTCCCGGTCTCGGTGTCGATCTGGGCCAGGGCTGGCTATAGTAGGGCGCGCTGCGGCGAGGGATGCCGCTGCTCCTCTCTGCCCATGGCGAACATCAAGTCACAGAAGAAGCGGATTCTGCGCGCCGAGCGCGAACGTCTCGAAAACCGCCGCTACACGTCGAAGATCAAGACGTTCTTCCGCCGTCTCGAGACGGCGGTCGCGACGGGTGACGGTGCGCAGGCCGACGTCGAGCACCGCGAGCTCGTTCAGGCGATCGACAAGGCCGTCAAGCGCGGCGCGCTGCATCGAAACTCCGGCGCACGAAAGAAGTCGCGCGCGGCGCGCGTGCGGCGCGGCTAGGCGCTCGGATCGGAGGCTCGGCTAGGCGGTTCGGCCGCTCGGCGGGGCGCGTCGCGGGTGCAACCCGCATTGCGAGCGCGCGGTCCTTTCCCGGATCCGGGTAACTTTGGTTCCGCATGGCAGAGGTCCTCGAGCCGGCAACCACCGGAACGAACGGCGTCGGCTTCGAACTCGATCGGTTCGAGATGGCAGATGGAGATCGGTTCGAAGTCAACGGCCGCTGGTTTGGCGTGCGCGGCCGCAGGTTCATGCGGCCCAGCCTGACGCTCGTCGCCGACGAGGAACAGCGCCGTCTGCTGGCCGACCTCGAACACAAGCCGTGGGCGGCCGAGGATGGCCAGCCGTGGGAGGCGACGTTCCCGTGTCAGGAGGACGACGGCGACTGGGTCGAGGCCGAGTTGAACGTCGCCCCGGACATCACGATCACGCTTCAGCTACCCGGCGCGTCGCGCTCGCGCCGCCGCCGGCCCGGCTCGTCGTCCGGCAAGTCGCCGCGCGCATCGTCGGGCACGTCGTCGGGCACGTCGGCTCGCGCGGCGTCGAGCGGGTCGAGCGGGTCGTCGGGAGGGGCCAGACGGCGCGGTAGTGAACCGTCTGGCGGTGCGACCCCCCGCGCCGGCGATGCCTCCTTACAAGACGCGGCCACCGTCACGCCGCCGCGGCGCCCCCGCCAGCCCTCGGCCGAGCTCGTCAACGCGCGCCGCGAGATTCATCGCGTGCAGCGCGAGTTGGAGCGTCGCGATGCCGAGATCGCCGAGCTCACCGCCGAGCTCGGCCGTCGCGGGGCGAAGCTCGAGGAGGTGTCGGAGACGCAAGACGCCGCCCGCCAAGCCCGCGAGCAGGCCGCCGAGGAGAAGGAGCGGCTCGTGCGAGCGCGCGGCGAGGCCGTGAAGCTCCGCGACGAGGCACTCGCCGAACGCGACGCGTCGGCGAAATCGGTCGAGGACGCACTGCGGATGCGCGACGCCGCCCTCGCGGCGCGCGACGAGGCACTTGCCGAGCGGCGCGCAGCGATCGACTCCCGCGGCGACGTCGGGGCTCGGCTCGACGCCGCCACGGCCGCCCGTGACGCGGCGCTGGCCGAGCGCGAGGACGCGCTCGCGGCGCGCGATCGGATCGCCGCCGAGCGCGACGCCCTGCTCGACGATCGCGACGACGCCGTCCGCGTCCGCGACGGCGCCGTAGCCGCCGGCGAGAAGACCGTCGCCGAGCGCGAGGCGTTGAATGCGACGATCGAGCAGCTGCGGGCCGAACGGGACGACGCGATCGCCCAGCGAGGCGCTCAGATGGTCATGCGCAACGCGGCGAACATGCCGCCGGCCTTCCGGCGCGAGTCAAACAAGATGCTGCACTTCCTGCCGGCGCTCGTGCTGATCCTGATCGCGATCGTCGTCGCGGTCGCCCTCCACGTCATCTAGCCCGAAACGCGCTGGATCGCGAGGACGGCGGCCGTGTCCTCGCCGGCGCCACCTGTCCCGCCGCCACGAGAGGCCAGCTCAAGGTCGGCGAGCTCCTCGATCATCCGCTCGAGCCGCTCTGCCCCCATCCGCGTCGCATCGGCGATTAGGCGATCGGCGGCTCGGGAGGGCATCCGCAGCCGGCGCTTGACCTGTGCCGTCGGTTCGCCGGCCTCGATCGCCACCGCCACCTCGTGCGCGGTGCGGACGCGCGTGCTCATCCAGTAGAGGAGACTCGGCAGTCGCTCTCCCTGGCTGCGCAGCGTCAGGTACAGGCCCGTGGCGGCGGCCGGCTCTCCGCTCAGAAGCGCGTCGGCGAGCGACCACGCCTTGTGTTCGGCCGACGGCGCGGTCAGCTCATCCACCGCCGTGCCGTCGATTCGCGCGCCGGCGCCGGCGTACAGCGCGAGCTTCTCGAGCTCGCGGAGCAGCCGCTGTTGGCGGTCGCCGACGTGGGCGATCAGCGCGCGGGCCGTGTCAGGCTCGAGTTGGAGACCCAGCTCCTTGGCGCGGGCGATCACCCATTTCGGCAGCTCCCAGGGCTTGACGCTCTCCTCGGCGCTGATGTCGCCGCCGGCCTTCTTAACCGCCTCGTGCAGTCGCTTGGGCGCCTTGGCGCGGCTGTCCTCGCGCGCGAAGAAGGCGACCGTCGTGTCCTCCGGAATCGCTCTAAGTGCGGCGCCGAGCGGCTCGAACTGCTTGTCGGTCCAGCGCTCGGTGCCGTCGACGATGATGAATCGACGGCCAATCGCGAACGTGAGCGAGTTCAGCGCGTTCGCGACGGCCTCGGGGGTGGCGCCATCGCCCTCGAACACCTCGATCCCCTGCGTGCCGCTCTCCCCCTCGGCGATCGCGCGCAGGCGTCGGCGACGTTCGGCGATCCGGCCGTGATCGTCGCCGTGGATCAGGTAAGCGGGCTTGAACGTGGCCACCAACCGAGTCTACGCGGGCTGCTGGATGGCCCGGAGCGGGATGCGCTACCGAACGACGACGTTGACCAGCTTGTCCGGGACGACGACCACCTTCGCGATCTCGTGCCCGTCAAGGTGGGCCTTGACACCACGGGACTCGAGACACAGACGCTCGAGCTCGTCCTTCGGCGCCCCCGAGGGCGCATCGACCCGGTCCCGGACCTTGCCGTTGACCTGGCACACGAGCTGAAACGTGTCGGCCTGGAGCATGTCGGGATCGGCGTCGGGCCACGGCTCCTCCCACACGCGCCGGCCGGTGAGCATCTCGTACGCCTCGGCGCCGAGGTGCGGCGCGAACGGGAACAGCAGCGATGCCGCGGTCGCGGTCGCGAACCGCCGGGCCTGCGGATCCGCCTCTGGGTAGCGGTAGATCTCGTTGAGCAGCTCGATAATCGCGGACAGCGCGGTGTTGAAGGCCCAGCGGTCGGCCGTATCGCGCGTGACCTTGTCGATCGCCCAGTTCGCCTTTCGGACAATCGTGAGCGCATCACCCTCGGGGTTCGCGGGCTGCACCGCCGCCTCCGCCGAGCGTCGGGCGGGGTCGCCGCCATCGGACAGCTCGTCGGCGAGACGCCACAGCCGGGACAGCAGCCGCCGGTAAACGCCGTCGATGCCGGAGTCCGACCAGGCGGCGTCCTGGTCGGCGGGACCGATGATCAGCACGTAGCAGCGCGCCGCATCCGCTCCGTAGGCCTCGACGATCTCGCTGGGGGCGATCACATTGCCCTTCGAGCTCGACATCTTGATGCCGTCGGGGCCGAGGATCATGCCCTGGGTGAACAGGGCCGCGAACGGCTCCTGGACATCGAGCAGGTGCATGTCCGCGAGTGCCTTGACGAAGAAGCGCGAGTACAGCAGGTGCAGGATCGCGTGCTCGACGCCACCGATGTACTGGTCGACAGGCATCCAGCTGCGCAGCACCTGGCGGTCCCAGGCGGCCTCGTCGTTGCGGGCGTCGCAATAGCGCAGGTAGTACCAGCTCGAGTCGACGAACGTGTCCATCGTGTCGGTCTCGCGGCGTCCGTGGCCGCCGCACTCCGGGCATTTCGTATTGACCCAGTCTTCCGCGGCCGCGAGCGGCGAGCGGCCCTTCGGCTGGTAGTCCTCGATGTCGGGGAGCTCGACCGGCAGGTCCTCCTCGGGAACGGGGACCATGCCGCACTTCTCGCAGTAGACGATTGGGATCGGGCAGCCCCAGTAGCGCTGGCGCGAGACGAGCCAGTCGCGCAGCTTGTAGCTCACCGAGAAGTGGCCCTTGCCCTCGCGGTCGAGCCACTCGACGATCGCCTGCTGGCCCTCGACCGCGTTCATACCCGAGAACTGACCCGAGTTGATCAGAACCTCGTTCTCGGTGTGAGTCGTGAACGCGGCGTCTCCGGCCTCAGCGTCCCCGGCCGATCCGGCTGCGCCACCGTCATCGGGCCCTCCTGGACCCGGAGCCACCACAGGGCGGATCGGCAGGTCGAACGCCTTCGCGAAGTCGTAATCGCGCTGGTCGTGGGCCGGCACTGCCATGATCGCGCCCGTCCCGTACTCCATCAGCACGTAGTCCGAGACGAACATCGGGATTTGCTCGCCGGTGACGGGGTTCGTCACGGTGCGCCCCAGCGAAACTCCGGTCTTGGGCTTGTCGACGTCGCCGCGCAGCTCGACGCTTTCGGTGATCGCCTGGTTGACGTACTCGTGCACCTGCTTCTCGTGCTTGGTTCCCTCGGCCAGCTTGAACACGTCGGGGTGCTCGGGGGCCATCACGAAGAACGTGGCGCCGAACAGCGTGTCTGGTCGGGTCGTGAACACCGGATAGTCGATCCCGAGCTCCTCGCACCGGAACACGACCTCGGCGCCCTCACTGCGCCCGATCCAGTTGCGCTGCATCGCCTTGACGTGCTCGGGCCAATCGATCGTGGCCAGGTCGTCGAGCAGGCGGTCGGCGTAGTCGGTGATCCGGAAGAACCACTGCTCGAGCTGGCGAATCTCCACCAGGTGGCCGCAGCGCTCGCAGCGCCCATCGATCACCTGCTCGTTGGCGAGGACCGTCTGGTCGTGCGGGCACCACTTGACCGCCGCCTTCTTGCGGTAGGCCAGGTCGCGCTCGAACAGCTGCAGGAAGATCCACTGCGTCCAGCGGTAGTACGACGGCTCGTGCGTGCCGAGCTCGCGACTCCAGTCGATCGAGATGCCCCAGCGATGGAACCAGTGGCGGTATGCCGCGATCGACCGGTCGGTGGCGATGCGCGGGTGCACGCCGGTCTTGATCGCGTTGTTCTCCGCGGGCAGGCCGAAGGCGTCATAGCCCATCGGGTGCAGCACGCGCCGGCCGATCCGCCGGTGGAAGTGCGCGATCGCGTCGCCGAGCGCGTAGTTCTTCAGGTGGCCGATGTGCGGCTCGCCGCTCGGGTACGGCAGCATCTCGAGCACGTACGACTTCTCGCGCCCGTCAGCGTGGCCATCGTGCGTCGGCTCGTTCGCGACCTCCCACGTGTGCTCGCGCGCCCACACCTCCTGCCACTTGGGCTCGATCACCTTTGGGTCATAGCGTCGCTCGGACACAGTTATTAGGAGGTTACTTGCGACCGCCGGATCCAGAGGTCCCCGCGGGTCGCCGTGGTCGTCCCCGTGACTGCGGTCGCACCGAGAGGTGTCACTGGTGGATGCTGCGCGAGGACGCAGGATCTGATGCGTAGCAGCGCTACGCGAGGATCCGAGGACAAAGCGCAGCGCCGCCTCCGGACGACGCCGGCGCGGCCGGTAAGCGAGGCAGGGATGCCGAGCAGGCCGCAAGCCGGCCGACTCGAATGCGAGCGCAGTTGCGGGGACGGCCACAGATGCAGGCGATTCCCGCCGCCGCTCTACCATCCGAGCGTGGCTGAGAACGCCGGATCCGGCTCGAGCGAGCGTCCGCCTGGGCGCGCAAGCGGGCATCCGGGACCCAGCGCGGCCCTCGCCGCCGAGCGGGTTGCCGGAATCATCGCCGCCGCCGAGGAGACCGCCGAGCGGATGCGCCTCGAGACCGAGGAGCGGGTCACTGCTCGCATCGCCGAGGCCCAGCGCGCCGCCGACAACCGGGTCAACGCCGCCGAGGAGGAGGCGTCTGAGGCCGTGCGGCTGGCACAGACCGAGGCGGCGCGGTTGCGCTCCGAGGGCCAGGCCGAGGCCGAGGCGACCACGACCGCCGCCACCAACGAGGCACTCGCGATTGTCGCCCGGGCGGAGGAGAGCGCGTCGCAGATCGTCGCCGAGGCGCGCGAGTCCGCCGCGACCACGCGAGCCGACGCCGAGGAGCGGGCCCGCGGGATACTTGAGGACGCCCGCGCCACCGCGGACGGCGTCCGCTCCGAAGGTCTCGAGCTGGTTGGGAACCTGCGCGAGATGGGCAACTCGCTGCGCGCCAACGCCGAGCGCCTGCTCGGCGACGTCCAGCGCGTCCACTCGTCGCTGACGGCCCAGATCGCCCGGGTCGAACGCGAGACCGGAGTTCGTGTCGGGTCGTCGTCCTCGCGACGGAGTCGTGGCAGCGAGCTGCCCGTCGACGGCAACTCGCTCCCCGGCGACGACGGGCTCGACGTGCCGGAGTTCATCCCGCCGAGCTGACCTCTCGGCGCGCACGTTTCTCCCGCAATCGGACGCTTTTCCGTCCGACACTCACGCGAACATACGTTCGTGATGAATTCGAACGTCAAGGGAGCCGTGGCCGAACAAGCGATCGTCCTCGCCGCGACCAAGCTGGGCGTGCCGGTGTTGCGGCCGGTCGCCGAGCACGGTCGCACGGACCTCGCGTTCGACATCAGCGGCAATCTGCTCCGAGTCCAGGTCAAGTGGGGACGCTTGAGCCGATCCGGCGATGTCGTGATCGTTTCGGTATTCACGTCGCGCTGCACGACACGTGGGCATATCCGGCGTACATACACCGAGCTCGAGGTCGACCTATTCGCGGTCTACTGCGGGGACCTGGATCGCTGCTTCCTCCTCCCCGCCCAGCAGTTGGCAAACACGACCTCGCTCCACCTTCGCCTGACGCCGCCGCGCAACGGTCAGCAGTCATGCATTAACCTTGCAGGCGATTTCGAATTCAACGGGGCTGTAGCTCAGTTGGCTAGAGCGCCTGCATGGCATGCAGGAGGCCGGGGGTTCGAGTCCCCCCAGCTCCACTCGCCCGCAGCACCACCGGATGTGGCGACGAAGGTGAACGCCGACGTGTTTCGGACCCGTTTGGGGCACTGGATCGACCGCATCACGGCCGGGGAGGATGTATTGGTCACCAGGCGCGGGAAGCCCGTGATGAGCCTGACCGCGGTCCCGCCAGCATCCTTGCCGGCGCGCAGCGACGCTGCGCATCCGTCCGCTAACGGCGCGGTGCGGCCGAGCCTGCTTCCCATACCCGGAGCGAGCTCAGCATGACGCCCGCCCCGGCCACTGGCGTGCGGCCTCGGGACGCTATCCGTGCTAAGACCCGTCGCCCTGCTTCGCGGCCTCGAGCGCCGCCGGCGGATCCATGCCACCGCTCTGGCGCGTCATCTCGAGCGCGCGATCGGCGAGCTCGGCGGCCTCGGCGCCGCCGATCGACTCGTCGCGCAGCGCGAGCGCCAGCAACACCTGACGCAGCAGCTCGGGGCTCTGGAGGTCCGGAGGCGGCCCGGCGGGTGGGAGACCGCGCACGGTTGTGAGCAGGCTCGCCACGTTCGCTCCGCCACCAAACAGGCGCCCGGGCTGCTTGTCGGGGATCGAAGCCACGATCGCCCCGGTCGCCGGGTTGACCAGGCTCACCTTGCTGCGCAGGCCGGCGCGCTCGAGCGCCAGCCGGTAGCCCGAGAGCCGCAGGTAGCCGAGCTGCGCCGCGAGCTGCGTGAACGCCGAGGCCTCGCGCTCGTCCTTCAGTCGCGGCTGGTGCAGCGAGATCTGGGTGCCCGCGTCCGGGAGGGACGGATCGGGCTCGGGCGCGACGAGCAGGAACGCGTGCGAGCCGAGCCGGCCCGCACCCACGCCGGCGACATCCACCAACAACTGGTAGCCGCCGAGCCCGAGGGCGCCGACGATCCCCGGCGGGAGCGGATGCTCCGAGAGATAGCCCGGTCCGAAGCTCACAGTCGTGTCCGCCTAGTTGTTGAGAAGGCCGCCGATGACGTTGCCAAGCATGCCGCCTCCGCCCTGCTGCTGCTGCTGGCCGCCGCCAGCGCCCGTCTCCTGTCCAGGCGGGTGGAAGTAGGCGCTCTGGAGGCCGACCCTGCCCGGTCCCGTGAAGCGGTTGAACACGAGATTGCCGGCGCCGCCACCGAGGAAGCCGGTCTTGAACCCGTAGATCTCCTGCGCCATCTGCACCGAGTGGTCGCGGAACAGCCAACCCCCGGGCTCGATGTCGATCGTCTCCCCCGGCTCGAGCGCCTTCTCGAACACGTTGCCATAGCCGTGGATCCAGACGACGCCCTCCTGATCGCCCGCGAAGAACTGATCGACCCAAAAGCCGCCGCCGTAGAGCATGTTGGCGAATCCCTGGATGCGGCTGTAGTCGTACTGGACGCCACCGGTGGCGGCGAGGAACTGGTGCTCGCGCACGATGATGCCCTGCCCCGGCTGCAAATGCAGCGCGACGACGTGACCGGGCGCGTCGCGGCTGAACGCGATCTCCCCGGGCGATTGCGCCTCGAGCATGAGCAACGGCATGCCTCCGAACACGCGGCGCTTGAGACCCTTGCCGAGCGGATGCAGACCGATCTGCATCTGCGGGTACTTCCACAGCAGCACGTGGTGCTCGAAGTAGACCGGCACCTGCCCATCGAGCGCCATGTGCAGCACCGGGACGAGCTCGCCTTCGAGCCGGTAGTTCACGCCTGGTGCGGTGCCCTGCTGGATCTGGGTCGGAAGTATCTGGGGGGCGGACGGCATGTTGCTCTCTCCATTCGGGGACGTGGTCCGGCAGCTGCAAGCCGCTGCCCTCGACTTCGCTGAGGGAAAGTACGCGGTTGCGCGCCCGCGGGCAAGGGGCTCGGCGACGCCGACGCCGGCGCATCGCGCACCTCGGCCCCGGCGACGCCGGCTCGTCCCGCGCGTTGGCTGCCGACGCCACCGCCCCCGGCCGCCACCGTACCCGACGGCGTTGAGATCGACGGCGAGCACCGGCGATAATCGGCCCGTCATGCCTCCGATCTATGTCTCCGGCCACCGCAACCCGGACGCCGACTCGATCGCGGCCGCGATCGGCTACGCGGAGCTGAAGGGACGCCTCGACACCCGCAACACCTACACCGCGGTCCGGCTTGGCCCATGCAACTCGCAGACCCGCTGGCTGCTGGAGCGCAGCGGCGCCCCTCAGCCAGAGCTGCTCCCGCACGTCATGGTTCGCGCGACCGATGTGATGCGCACGGGTTTTTCGATCGTGGGCCAGGACGCCCCGATCCGCGAAGCCGGTCTGGACATGGCACGCGCCGGGCTCGAGCTCGTGCCGATCGTTGACGGCGACGGCGCTTTGGTCGGGGTCGTGACCGAGCGAGCCCTGGCGCGCCGATACATCCGCGAGACACGCGAAACCTCGACCTTGCAGGACGCACCCACCCGGGTCGGCGCGATCGTCGAGGTGCTCGACGGCAAGCTCGTGACCGGCGAGGACAAGTCGCTTTCCGGGCGCGTGTGGGTGCAGGCGATGGACCTGACCCGCACCGGGATATCCGAGGGAGACGTAGTCGTCGTCGGCAACCGAACCGATGCGCAGCGGATGGCGATCGAGCACGGCGCGAAGCTGATCGTCCTGTCCAACGACTCGACACCGACGGACGAGATCCTTGAGCTGGCCCGCGAGCGAGAGACTGCGGTGATCGTGTCCCCGCTCGACAGCTACGTGTCGGGCCGGATGATCACGCTGGCGGCGCCGTGCAGTGCGCTGATGGAGCGCGAGCCGCTGACCGCCACCGCGGAGGACCTCGTGGCGGACATCTCAGAGCAGATCAAGGAGAGCCACTACGGCGCGGCGGTCGTGATCGACTCTCACCGCCGCCCGATCGGCCTGGTGACACGATCCGATCTGGTGTCCCCACCCCGCCGGCGCGTGCTGCTCGTCGACCACGCCGAACGAGCTCAGAGTGTGCCGGGCGTCGAGCAGGCCGAGATCGTGGAGATCCTCGACCACCACCACATCGGCTCGATCGAGACCCAGATCCCGGTCACCGCCACGTTCGACCCGGTCGGATCGACCGCCACGCTGGTTGTCGAGCGCTTCCGCCAGAACGGCATGGAGCCGAGCCCACCGACCGCGACGATGCTCCTGGGCGCGGTCATGTCCGACACGATCATCCTCAACTCCGCCACCACGACCGAGCGCGACCGCCAGGTCGTCGAGTACCTCGAGCGTGTGCTCGCCATCGACGCGGCCGACTTCGGTCGCCAGATGTTCGAGGCGAGCTCCGACGTGTCCGAGGTCAGCGCCGGCGAGATCGTCTCCCGGGATGCCAAGCAGTACCACGCCAGCAGCGGGCACCTGATCTGCATCGCCCAGATCGAGGTCGTCGGCAAGGGATTGCTCGATCGCAAGGACGAGCTGCTCGAGGCGATGCGGACCGCTCGCGAGAACCGGGGGCTCCAGCTCTACGCCTTGATGGTCACCGACGTACTGACCAAGGGAACTGATCTGCTGGTGGTGGGCGACATCGCGGGCGTAGCGCGGGCGTTTGGCCTGCACGCGCAGGACGGCGAGATCGAGTTGCCAGGGGTCATGAGCCGCAAGAAGGAGGTCGCGCCCAAGCTACTGGCCGCCCTCTAGGTCGATGGCGATCCGGGTGCCAGACGCGCCGCGGCCGCATGGCGGGGAGATCGCTAGGCGGAGCCGGCGCCGACCGCGTGCGCCGGCGCCTCCCCCCAGAGCTGCTCGAGCCGGTAGTACTCGCGCGTCTCGGGCGTGAACACGTGGACGACCACGTCGAGGTAGTCCATCAGGATCCAGCGCGCGCCCGGTAGCCCTTCGACCCGCCGGGGCAGCCGGTTGTGCGCCGACTTCAGGCCTTCGTGGATTCCGTCGTGGATCGCCTTGGTCTGGCGCTCGCTCCGTCCGGTGCAGATCACGAAGTAATCGGTGTAGCCGATCATCTCCCTGAGGTCCAGCTGGACGATCTCGAGCGCCTTGCGATCGGAGGCGTACTCCGTGATCGCGGCTGCAAGCTCTTCTGGCGTCATCACCTTCAGGCTACCCCGCGTACAGGCGGTGGCGATCGATGTAGCTCACGACCGCGTCGGGAACGTAGTAGCGGATCGACTGCCCGTCGCGCACGCGGTGGCGCAGAACCGTCGACGACACGCCGATCGTCGGCATCTGGAAGAACCGGGCTCGCTCGCCCCCCGCCAGGCCGCTCAGCGCCTCGTCAACCTCACCGCGCGAGGTGCCACGACGCCCCGCCACCGCCAGCGTCGCGAGCGACAGCACCCGCTCAGGCTCGCGCCATTTCGGCAGGCCGGCGGCGATGTCACCGCCGACGATCAGGAACAACTCGCTTTCCGGCTCTCGAGAATGCAGCAACTCCAGAGTATCGACTGTGTACGACGGCCCCTCGCGGATGATCTCGACGTCGGATACGTCGAACCGATCATCCTCGCCAACGGCGGCCCGGCACAACTCGAGCCGGTGGTCGGGACCCGGCTCCTCTTCGACGCGCTTGTGCGGTGGTATCCGTGTAGGGATCAGCGTCACTCGATCGAGTTCGAGCTGAAGGTACGCCTCCTGCGCGCAGATGAGGTGTCCAAGATGTGGCGGATTAAAGGTCCCGCCCAGAATGCCGATCCGCACCGCGCGTCAGCGCTCCAGACCGCTGAAAATCTCGCCGCGGGGCACCGCCGCGACCCGTTTACGCACGCACGTGGCCGGAACCCTCGACCAGGTACTTGAACGAGCACAGCTCGCGCAGCCCGATCGGCCCGCGCGCGTGGAGCTTCTGGGTCGAGTTGCCGATCTCCGCCCCCATCCCGAACTCCCCTCCGTCGGTGAATCGGGTTGACGCGTTGACGTACACGCACGCGGCGTCCACGCCGAGCTGGAACGCTCGCGCCGCCTCGGTATCCCGGGTGACGATCGCCTCCGAATGACCGGAGCCGTAGCGGTTGATGTGTTCGATCGCCTCCTCGGCCGAGTCGACCACTCCAATCGCAAGCGTCAAAGCGTGGTACTCGGTCTCCCAGTCCGCCTCGGTGGCTGCGGCGACCGGCACGCCCCCAGCAAGCCCCCGCGCGCGCGAGTCAACCCGCAACTCGACCCCCGCGGCCGCCAGCGCGCCGAGCGCGCTCGGCAGGAACTCATCCGCGATCGCCTCGTGCACGAGCAGCGTCTCCGCCGCGTTGCACACGCTCGGACGCTGGGTCTTCGCGTTCAAGATGATCGCGAGCGCGTCGTCGAGCGACGCGGTCGCGTCGACGTACACGTGGCAGTTCCCGGACGCCGCGTACATGACGGGCACCGTAGCCACGCCCTTCAGCGCGTTCTTCAACCCCTCGCCACCGCGCGGGATGATCAGGTCGACCACGCCTGACTGCGTCGCGAGCTCCTCGAGCTCCGAATGACCGCCGCCGGCGACCAGCGCCATCGCTCCGTCGGGCAACCCGGCGGCGAGGCCGGCCTCGATCGCGACCGCGGCGAGCACCGCGTTCGAGTGCGCGGCGGTCGAGGAGCCGCGCAGCACCACCGCGTTGCCCGATTTCAGACACAGCGCGGCGGCGTCGATCGTGACGTTCGGCCGCGCCTCGTACACGACCGCCACCACCCCAAGCGGGACCCGCACCTTGCGCACGTCGAGCCCGTTGGAAAGCCGGAAGCCGTCGATTACCTCGCCCACGGGATCCGGGAGCGCCACGATGTCCCTGACCTGCCGCGCGACGGCCGCGACCCGGCCGGCGTCGAGCGCGAGCCGGTCCATCAGCGCGTCGGTCAAACCGGCCTCGCGTCCCGCCTCGAGATCGCGCGCGTTGGCCTCGAGAATCTCCGGAGTCCGCTCGATCAGCTCGTCCGCGATCGCCTCGAGCGCGGCGTCCTTCACGCCCGACGGCACGCTCGCGAGCACCCGCGCGGCCCGCTTGGCGCCCGCACAGGTTTCCGCAACTGATGTAGCGGTCGTCGCCATCAAAAACAAAGGTTACGCGAGCACGAAGTAGTCGCGGTGGACCGCTTCCTCGGTGGCCCGCGGCAGTCGCTCGCGCACGTCCGCGGATTTCAGGCCGCGCACCCGGCGCAGCTCGCCCGCGGAGTAGTTGCAGATTCCCTTGCCGACGAGCTCACCGTCGTAGGCGACGTCGACCGCGTCTCCGGCATCGAAGTCCCCGGAAACCTCGACGATCCCGACCGGGAGTAGGCTGGTGCCGCCCTCGCGCAGCGCCCGCGCGGCGCCGGCGTCGATCTGCACCCGGCCGCGGGCCGGCTTGGCGTATTTCAGCCACAGCTTGAAGCTCGAGTAACGGCCGGAGCGGGCGGGGAACTGCGTTCCGATCGGCTCGCCGGCGGCCGCCGTGAGCACCGCCCCCGGCCGAAGTCCGCTTGCGATCACGGTGGGGATGCCGGCGGCGGTCGCCATCTCGGCCGCTACCACCTTCGAGCGCATCCCGCCCGAGCCGAGCGGCGAGGGAGCGTGCCCGATCGAGACCTGGTCGAGCTCCTCAAACGCTGTCACCTCGGTCACGAGACGCGCCGCCGGGTCCACGCGCGGATCCGCGGTGAACAGCCCCTCGGCGTCGGTCAGCAGCAACAGGCGCTCGGCGGCGAGCAGGATCGCCACCTGCGCCGCGAGAAAGTCGTTGTCGCCGAACGAGATCTCGTCCGTCGTCGTGGTGTCGTTCTCGTTGATCACCGGGATCACGCGCCAGTCGAGCAGTTTGCGCAGCGTCTGGCGGGCATTCAGGTAATGGGTGCGTGCGCTCATGTCGAAGAACGTCAGCAGTACCTGCGCGGTCTGCTGTCCGCGCTCGCGGAGCAGCCCGTCGTACACCTGGTACAGCTTGCCTTGCCCGACCGCGCTCGCCGCCTGCAGCTCGTCCATCGCGCGCGGACGGATCGGGAGCGCCATCACCCCCATGCCACGGGCGATCGCCCCGCTGGTGACGACCACCGGCTGGCGGCCGGCGCGGTGGAGCTCGGCGATCTCGTCGCAGATCCGGGTGAGCACGTCGATCCGCACCTCGCCGCGGTCGTCCGCCACGATGCTCGACCCGAGCTTGATGACGATGGGCGCCATGGCCCCGACAAGGTTAGGCGGCGTTCAGCTGCAGAGCTGGTTTCTCGGCACTCCCTGACACGGCCGCGGCATCGTCGGCTGCCGCCGCGGCGCGGGCTGCGGGCGCTGATGCCGCGCCCCCGACTGCGCGATCAGCGTCAGGATCTCGCTGAACAGGGCGGCGCCGCCGTTCGGCGTGGTGGCGTTCTGGCAGCCCCAGGCGCCTTCGAGGTCGGCCGGGCTCGAGGTCCCAAACGTGTTGCCCGAGAAGCAGTTGTTGACCGAGTTCTGCGTACCGAACACGCCACCCTCTAGCGCAAGGTCATCGGTGCCGGAAACGCTCCCGTTGCCGGTCACCGTGTTGTCCGACACGTCGTTGCCCGACGACTGGAAGTACACGGTCTTCGACGTCGGGGGGAACGGATCCGGCCGCTCGAGCACGAGCACGCCGAACGTCGGGTTGTCCTTGATCGTGTTGTCCTCGATCAGGTCGGCGTAGTCGCCGCCGAGCACCAGGCCCTCGCCCCACGGCGCGTTCAGGATGTCCGAGTTGGCCGGCGTCGAGATGTTGCCGTTGTCCTCGATCACGTTGTCTCGGAAGATCGTGCAGCGGTCGATCTGCGTCGAGGTGAACGTCGGCAGCCTCGCCCGGTTCGATCCCGAGTTACAGGCGCCGTCCTGCGGCGGCGGCAGATCGTCGTCGGGCTCGGAGTCCGGGGCGACGCCGACGCTGTTGTCGCGGAACGTCGAGTCCTCGACGATCAGGTGGCCGCCGGCGTTCGTGCTCGACCAGCCCAGTGCGTTGCGCTCGACGAGCGCGTCCTGCACGAGCGCGTGACAGTCGCGGCAGCCTCCGACGTACACGCCGGAGTCGTTGAAGCCCGACGCGTACACGTGCTTGAACCAGCCGTCGACGGAATGCCCGGCGTACAGCCCGTATCCGCCGAGCAGGCCGGTGTCGTACGCAGTCAGGTATTGACCCCACCAGCCGTGGATCCCGATCCGCGTACCGAGAGGACCCGCGCCCTCCCACCACACCTCGTTGCCGTCGGCCGCGTCCTCGCGCGTGCGCCGGTCGAAGTTCCGCACGGTCAGGTTCTCAACGAACACGCCGCTCGACGTGATCACGATCCCGTTGCCGACGTGGTGGCGGCCGTCGAGGATCACCATGTTGCGGTTCATGCCGCGCAGGTGTAGGTCCGGCGTGTTGATCCGCACCGTCCCGGTGTACACGCCGGGCGCGACCAGGATCCAGTCGCCGCGGTGGGCGGCACTCACGGCGGCCTGGATCGTCGTGTAGTGCGGGTACGACGCCTGCCGCTGGGTCACTATCAGGACGCGCGCCGACGCTGCGGCCGCACCCGCGGCCAACAGCGCCGTCGCAACAATCAGCGCGGCCGCGAGGCGCCGCGGACGCACAGTCCTCATCCCTGCTTCTTGGCCCGGCACCACGGATTCGCGGGAACGCCGGCGCACGGGTTCGCCATCGTCGCCAGGTGCTTGGGCAGCGGATGCATCACGATCTTCGACGGGCGCGGGTAGTGATCGGTCGCGGCGCACGGCGGCGGGGCGCCCGGCGCCAGCGTCACGCGCGAATCGCACAGCACCTCGTTCTGGAACACGCCCGACTGCCCGCTGTCGCTCGCAGGGACCGTCTGGCCGTTGCACGTCGGGTACGTCTGCTCGGCGTTTGAAGGCGTGCTCACGACCGTGCCACCGCCCTGCTCGACGTTCCCGCTGAAGCAGTCGGTCTCACCCGCCTCGAAGTTGACGAGCGCGAAGTCGCCGTTCGTCGGATTGCCGAAGTATCCGTTGTGGGCGAATGTGTTGCCGATGAGCGCGTCGCCACTTTCGTCGAACAGGCAACTCCCGGGTCCGATCCAATTGAGGATGCCCCCGGTGCACGGTCCCCCGCTGTCCGGATACGGGACCAGAATCGCGCCCCAGGCGCCGTTGTTCTCGAACGTGTTGTCGATCACGGTGTCGTTGCGGGCGCCGGACAGCGACACGCCGGTGCCGTAGGGTCCCGCCGCGGCCGAGCCCGCCGAGGGCACATTCGGGTTGTTGTTGCTGTCGAACACGTTGTGGGTCAGCACCCAGCACGACGGCGCGCCGGCTACGGGCGGGGCCACTCCCGCGGGGCACGCTCCGTCCTGAGGCGAGGGCTCGTCGCCGTTCTGGCTGTTGGTGTCGAACCCGTCCTCGTTGTTGTCGAAGCGCGAGTTCTCGATCAGCATCCAGCCGCCCGAGTTCGACCCCGAGTACCCGAGCGCGTTGAACTCGGCCCACGCGTTGTCCATCGTCTGGTGGCAGACCTGCTGACACGCGCCGATGTAGTAGCCCGAGTCGTTGAAGTTGCTCGCGTAGCTCTGATCCCAGGTGCCGCCGGCCCAGTTGCTCGAGAAGATGCCGTACTCGGCCGCGGTCGCCTCACCCTTGAAGTAGGTGCTAGTCGCGGTCATGTACGAGCCGTAGTAACCGTGTCCACCGACCTTGCCGCTGTCGGCGCCACCGTTCCACCAGATCTCGTTGCCGGTGTCACCGTCGCCGCCCGAACCGCCGAGGAAGTTGCACACGGTCAGGTTCTGGATCCAGACGTCGCCGGCCTTCCACACCATGATCCCGTTCAGCCCGAGCGCACCCTTCTTGTCCTTCGGGCCGAAGTTTTGGGCGGACTCGGAGTTACTGCAACGGGGTGACCCCGGCTTGGTGCCGTCGACGATCACCGTGTTGCGGTTCATCCCGCGCAGGTAGATCCGCGGCTTGGTGATCAGGATTCCGGCGGGCGCATCGGGGGCGGCCTTCGGCGCGCTGCTCGAGCTCGTCTTGTAGTCGCCGGGGGCGATCAGGATCCAGTCGCCGGGATGCGCGGCGTTGACCGCCGCCTGGATCGACTTGTACTGGCCGGGGACGCCGCGGTACGTGCCGACGCGCAGGACGCGCGCGCCGGCGGCCGGCGCGGCAGCCAGCGCAAGTGCACTGACCGCGGCAACGATGCCCCCCAGGGGCAGCTTGTGACACACGTGCATCCGTGCGGACCTCCTCAATCGTTCTCAAGACCGGACTTCAGCAGCGGTGATAAACCCGTGCGAACCGGATAGTTTCGGCGCGCGATCGTACCTTGATTCGCTCGAGGAAGCGGACCCACACGTTGTGGTGGCCCTTCGCCCCGAGGTTCAGCCGGATCCGGGTCCGGCGTCCTCGGGCCTTGTGCCGGTGCCACCGCTGGCGCGCGATCTTCACCGAGACCGACGTGAGCCGCTCGCGCTTGGCGACCTTCAGGTTCACCGTGACGAACTGGGCCACGCACCGCGTGGTCGGCAGAACCTGGCCGTTGCACCACGGGTTCGCGGGGACGCCCGAGCACGGATCTGGCATCGTCTGGAGGCTCGGAAGCGGGTGCATGACCACTCCGGTGGCGCGCGGGTAGCTCGCGCCCGGCGGACACGGCGAGCCCGCGCCGAAGAACTGCGAGTCGCAGTTGACCTGGGCGACGAACGTGGCGTTCGCGTCGGGCGCCACCGCCGTCTGCCCGCAAGTACCGTTCGTCTGCTCGAGCGTCGACGGCGAGCTCGTCAGCGTCCCGCTCGTGTCGGTGTTGCCGCTGAAGCAGTTGATCGGGTTTCCGGGTGTCGTCGTCGACTCGGCGAAGTCGCCGTTCGTCTGGTTTCCGAAGAACCCGTCGTTCGTGTACTTGTTGTCGAGCAGACTGTTGCCCCAGTCGTCGTAATTGCAGACGGTGCCCGCTCCGCCGACCCCGCCGTTGCACGCATCCGTCACGTCGGACGGCGGCGTCTCGGTGTCGGGATACGGCACGAAGATCGTTCCCCACGCCCTGTTGTTGACGAACCGGTTGTCCATGATCGTGTCGTCGCGCCCGCCCGACACCGACATCCCCGTGCCCACCGGCCCGGCCGCCGCCGCGCCGGCCGCCGGCACGTTCGGGTTGTTGTTGTCGTGCACGTAGTTGTCCATGAACACCCAGCACGAGTGCGTGTGGGTGATAGGGCTCGTGCCGCCGTTGGGGCACGCGCCGTCCTGCGGCGAGGGCCAGTCGTCGTTGTTCTGGCTGTTGGTGTCGAACCCGTCCTCGTTGTTGTCGAACTGCGAGTTCTCGATCACCAGCTGCCCGCCGGAGTTCGTCCCCGAGTAGCCGAGCGCGTTGTACTCGGACCAGATGTCGTCGACGGTCTGGTCGCACACCTGCTGGCACGCGCCGATGTAGAACCCGGAGTCGTTGAAGTTGCTCGTGTAGTCCTGGTACCACGTGCCCCGCTCCAGTCGCTCGAGAAGATCCCGTACTCGGCGGCGGTTGTCTCGTCCTGGTAGAAGGTGCTGGTGGCGGTCAGGTAGGAGCCGTCGAAGCCCCAGCCGCCGATCTGCCCGCCGCCGTCACCGCCGTTCCACCAGATCTCGTTCCCGGCGCTGCCGGTCCCGCCTAGGAAGTTGCAGGCGGTCAGGTTCTGCACCGAGACGTTATCCGCGCGGTACACCATGATCCCGTTGAGGCCGAGCTGGCCGCCGTCTCCGTCGGAGGGCCCGAAGTTCTGATCGGCGGCGTTCGAGCTGCACTGCGGCGAGCCGGGCTTAGTCCCGTCGACGATCACCGTGTTGCGGTTCATCCCCCGGAGGGTCACGCCCGGCGTCGCCATCAGCACCGCCGCGGGCGCGTCCGACGCGTCGCTCGGAGCGGTCGAGCCCGTCGTCTTGTAGTCGCCCGGCGCCACCAGAATCCAGTCTCCCGGCTGGGCGGCGGTGGCCGCGGCCTGGATCGAGCTGTACTGGCCGGGGATGCCGTCGTAGGTGCCCACCCGCAGGACGTCGGCGTTCGCGGCGGGCGCGAACAGCGCGACCGCGCATACGCCCAGTAGACCAGCGACCGCACGACGCATGCGCATCCTCCCGAATGAGTTCGCCCGCAGAAGGTGCGAGATGCTACATACGGCCGTGGGCCTGCGCGCCGATTACTCCGGATCGAGGTCGAACGCGATTCCCGCCGGGAATCGCACGCTAGTCCGGATCGAGGTCAAATGCGATTCCCGCAATTTCAACCTCGTCGCCCGGCTCGAAGCCCTCGGCCTCGAGCGCGCGGATCACGCCGATCCCGCGCAGCCTGCGCTCGAGGTACGCCATCGCGTCCTCGTTCTCGAGGTCGTACCGCGCGACCAGCCGTTCGATTCCTTTCCCGCTGACGCGGTAAGCCCCGTCCCCGACCTTGACCACCCGATACGCGCGCTCGGCCGCCGGCCGGAACACGCGGTGCTCGGCGAGGTCGTCCAGCGGCTCGATCTCGCCCGCCGCGCCGGCAACGTCGCCTTCGTCCTCGGCGATCGTCTCCGGGACGCGCCGGACGAGCTCGCCGGCGAGCTCGCTGAGCCCGAGCCCGGTCGCCGAGGAGGTCACGACCACCGGCGTGTCCGGACCGAGTCGCGCCACCCAGGCGGCGCGCGCGGCTTCCCGCGCTGCCTCGTCGACCAGATCCGCCTTCGACAGGGCGAGCACGCGCGGCAGGACCGCCAGCCGCGGGTTGTGCAGCTCCAGCTCGCGCTCGACGGTCGCGTAGTTCGCCACCGGGTCCGAGCCGTCGAGCGGCGCGAGGTCGAGCACGTGGACGAGCAGCCGCGTCCGCTCCACATGCGCCAGGAAGTCGTGACCGAGCCCCGCGCCGCCGCTGGCGCCCTCGATCAGCCCCGGGATGTCCGCGATCACCAGTTGGCGGTCGTCGGTCTGGAGCGTGCCGAGCGCGGGCTCGAGCGTCGTGAACGGGTAGTCGGCGACCTTGGGATGCGCGCGCGTGAGGCGTCCGAGGAGCGACGACTTCCCGGCGTTGGGGAGGCCGACGAGACCGACGTCGGCGAGTAGCTTCAGCTGGAGCGTGATCCAGGTCTCCTCGCCGGGCAGCCCCTTCTCCGCGAAGCGTGGCGTCTGGTGGGTCGGCCCGGCGAAGCGCTTGTTCCCGCGGCCGCCCGGACCGCCCCGCGCCACCACCGCCTTCTGACCGGGGCGGGTCAGGTCGTGGAAGGTGCCGTCGGCCTCGACGAACGCCTCGGTCCCCGGCGGCACCGAGATGATCAGATCCGCCCCGTCCTTGCCGTGGCGGAGCGCCCCCTCCCCGTGACCGGCCCGCCGCGCCTTGAAATGCGCCTTGCGCCGGAACGTCTCGAGATCCCGCAGCGAGTCATCGCACACGAGCACCACGTCGCCACCGCGACCGCCGTCGCCGCCGTTCGGCCCGCCCTTGGGCACGTGCGCCTCGCGGCGGAAGCTGAGGCAGCCGTCGCCTCCGCCGCCGGCCTGGACGTGGATTCGTGCGCGGTCTTGCATGGGTAATCATCGTGGCATGGTCCGGCCTACGCGGCCGCCGAGCTGACGCGCGCGAGGAGGTCGCCGGCGACGAGCCGCGGTTCCTCCTCGACCTGCACCCACAGGTAGCGGATCACGTCGAACCGTGCGGCGCGCAGGCGCAGTTCGTTACGGCGGTCGCGCTGGATCTGCCCCCACGAGCTGTGGTTGTCCTTGCCGTCGAGCTCGACGACCAGCCGCCGGTCCCACCACACGGCATCGACCAGGACGCCCTCGATCCACTGGTTGATGTCGGGCACCGGGATCCCGTGCCTCTCGCACAGCGGAATGAACAGCCGCTCGAGCGGGCTGCGCGTGCGGGCGAACTTCGGCTCGTGGCGTTTGAGCGCTGTGCGCAGCCTGGTGCTGCCGGGTCGTCCTGATCCCCCGATCGCCTGGAGAGCGCCCAGATCGAGCGCCTCCAGATAGTCGGCGTTCGCGAGCGCGAACCGGACCCGGTCCAGCGGCGCGACCGCCGCGAAGTCGAGCAGCGCCTGCTCGATGGTCGTCGTGGGCAGGCCCTTGTGCCACTCGCGCCGGCAATCACGCCGGCCGCGAACCGTCACGCCGGGCAGCGACCGGCAGCGGCGCGGCGTGCTCACCTGGATCGGCCACGGCTGGTGGTCGATCAGGCCCCGCCACCACAGCGCGGTGGCGTGGCTGAGCATCGCGCCTGGGCCGGCGTAGAGCACCGCGGACGTGAGATCAGCCTCGATGCTGGGCGCTCGATGCCCGACCGCGTATACCCGCGGATAACGGGGGAGCAGATAGCCCTCGCTCACCCACCGCGCGGTCGCGTTCGTGTCGACGCCGAGTGCGACCAGCTGCGCCGCGCCCACCACCCCCGCCTGCCCATCCGCGAGCCGAGCCACCCGAACTTTGGCGCTCAGGCCGCGTATATGTGAGCCTGATCGCCAAAGTCCGGTCATGGGCCAGAGGATCCGCTGACCCATGTGACGAATCAAGACGTCGTTCGTGCCAAAACTGCTCACAGACTTCAAGAAGTTCCTGCTGCGCGGCAACGTCGTCGACCTCGCGGTGGCGGTCGTCATCGGTACCGCGTTCACGGCCGTCGTCAAGGCGCTTGTCTCCGACATCATCACGCCGATCGTCGCCGCGATCTTCGGCGCTCACAACTTCGGCGCGTTGAAGTTCACGATCAACGGCAGCACCTTCGCCTACGGCGACTTTCTCAACAACGTGCTCACGTTCGTGACGATCGCCGCCGCCGTGTTCTTCATCGTCGTGACGCCGATCAACGCGCTCATGTCGCGACGAGCCAAGGAGGATCCGGACACCAAGGAGTGCCCGGAGTGCACGAGCGCGATCCCGGTCAACGCGAAGCGCTGTCCCCTCTGCACCTCGCAGCTCGAGACCGCAACGACCTAGGCCTAGGGGCCGCGCTGACGCGCGTCATCCATGGGGCCGTTCCGCCGGACATCCATGCCCGGCGGTCGTAAGCGACGCTTGCCGCTCGCCCCTAAGACTCGGAGGAGTCCGCCACGGGCGCCACCGAGATCACGCGCCCGCGCCGGCCGCGCGTGAACTCGACGGTGCCCGCCGAACGGGCAAACAGCGTGTCGTCCTTCCCGATCCCGACGCCGTCGCCCGGCTTGAACTTCGTGCCGCGCTGGCGGACGATGATCTCGCCGCCGGTGACCGCCTCGCCGGCGAACACCTTTACGCCGAGCCGCTTGGCCTTCGAATCGCGACCGTTGCGGGAGGAGCCAAGTCCCTTCTTATGAGCCATCGCTCTCCTCCTTCGTTGCGGAAGCCGAGGACGCCACGCCGAGCGACGTGACCTCGATCCGCGTGAGGTTCTGCCGGTGGCCGGTGCGCCGCTTGTAGCCGCGCTTGGGCTTGAACTTGACAATGCGAAGCTTCGGCCCCCGCTCGTGAGCGACCACCCGGGCCGTAACCGACACTCCGGACAACCCCTCGCCGTCGACCACATCAGCGCCGTCCACAAACAGCAGCGGCTGCAAAGCGACGGACTCGCCGTCGCCGACGGGCAGCCGCTCGACGAGCAGTTTCTGACCCTGCTCGACGCGGTACTGCTTCCCGCCGGTCTTGACTATCGCGTAGGTGCTCATTCGGATGCAGCGGTGCTCGGAGCCGACTCGGCCTTAGCGCCGGAACGGCGTCGTCCGCCTCTGCGGCCACGACGCCGAGGCTTCGATTCTAGATCATCGTCGGCGTCGTCCCCGTCGCCGCTCCCGTTCGACGATGGCGTGCCCGGGGCCGGGACGTCCAGGAGCGAGGCGACGGCCTCCGTCCGCCCCGCCTCCTCGATCCGCACCAGGTGCTTCTCGCCGACGTAGTCGCCTCCGCCCCTGATCGAGATTATGTAGCCGTCGACCTTCGCGACCGCGTCGCCGGGGCTGTACATGTGCGGCTCGACGATCTCGACGTGCACCTCCTCGCCGGCACGGAACGGCACCGCCCGCTCGACGACGCGCTTGAGGTCGTCCTCGAGCACGACTGCGAAGTGATCGAGCGGCAGGCCCTCGGAGCCCTCGAAGTGGAACCACTTGCCGGTCTCCTCCTCGATCTGACGGAGGACCCGCGCCTCGTCGCGGGTGAACTCGGCGCTGACCCGCGGGTTCATCTGGATCAGCAGCGCCTCGTCCTTGGTCTCCTTGGCCAGGTCGCGCATCCGGCGCTCGAACTCGATCGCGAGCGTCTCCTCGGACTTGATCACGCCGTCGCCGTGGCACGTCGGGCACGGCCGGGTCATGATCTCGCGCACGCCCTCGGTGACGTTCTGGCGGGTCATCTCGACCAGCCCGAGCGGCGAGATCTCGACCACGAAGGTCTTGGTGCGATCCTCGTCGAGCGCGGCCCGCAGTACCTTCAAAACCGCGTCGCGGTTCCGGGCCCGCGCCATGTCGATGAAGTCGATGACGATGATCCCGCCGATGTCGCGCAGCCGCAGTTGGCGCACGACCTCGTCGGCGGCCTCCAGATTGGTCTTGGTGATCGTGTCCTCGAGCCGCGCCGCCTTGCCCCGGCCGACGAACGACCCGGAGTTGACGTCGATCACGGTCAGCGCCTCGGCGTAGTCGATCACCAGGTAGCCGCCGCTGGGCAGGTCGACCCGCCGCGACAGCGTCGAATCGAGCACCTGCTCGACCCCGAACGCCTCGAACAGGGGCTGCTCCTCCTCCCACAGCTCGACCTGGTCGACCAGTTCGGGCGCGGTGCGTGAGAAGAACGACACCAGCCGGTGGTGCTGCTTGGGGTCATCGACGACCGCTCGCTCGAACGCCGAGGAGAAGATGTCGCGCACGACCCGCACCGACAGGTCGGCCTCCTGGAACACGAGCGCCGGCGCGGTGGTCTCGGCGACGCGCTTCTGCAAGACCTCGTTCAGCTTGAACAGATACAGGAGCTCACGCTCGAGATCGGCGCGGGTCGCCCCCTGCGCCGCGGTTCGCACGATCGCGCCCGCACCCTTCAAATCGAGTTTCGCCGCCTCCTTGCGGAGCCGCTCCCGCTCGCCCTCGTCGAGCCGGCGGGACACGCCGACGCCCTCGCCGTACGGCGCGTACACCATGTAGCGGCCAGCGATCGTGAGGTCCATGCTCAGCCGCGCGCCCTTCGTCTTCAGCGGGTCCTTGACGACCTGGACGACGATCTCCTGCCCAGGCTTCAGCATGTCGCTGATCTGGCGGTTGTCTCGCCCGGAGCCTCGGCCCCGGCGGGGCGCCTCGACGCCCGGTAGCACGATCTCGTCGACGTGCAGGAAACCGTTCTTCTCGAGCCCGATGTCGACGAACGCCGCCTCCAAGCCGCCGAGCACGTTGTCGACGCGGCCCTTGTAGATGTTCCCGACGATCGAGCGCGCTCCGCGGCGCTCCAGATACAGCTCTGCGACTTGGTATCCAGCGGCCGGCTTGGCCGGCTTGCGACGCCGACGGGTACTCGTCGACTTCGACGCGGTCTTACGGGCGGCGACCGATCCGGCAGCCTCCAACAGCGCGACGCGGGTCTCGCCCCGGTCGACGCTGACCAACACTTGCTTCTTCAATGCTCATTCAGTCCTTTATGTAAGTTTGGGTAAGTTCGCGGAGGGAGCGCGAGCTTTGAGAGCTCGATCCTCCGGACGAACACGTGCCGCGCGCCTCGTAAGTGGGGCAGCGGTCATGACGAAACCAGTCCTCGGGTCTTCGTCGCGGCAGTCATGCGTGCTTGCACACATATTGACTGTAGAAGGCCGATCGCGATGAACGTCACCAGGACAGAGGAGCCGCCGTAGCTCAGCAGCGGTAATGGGACTCCGGTGATCGGCATGATGCCGATCGTCATGCCCGCGTTGACGAACACCTGAAACATCAGCATGGCCAGGACGCCGCCCGCGATCAGCGTCCCGTACAGGTTTTTGGACATCGTCAGGATGCGGAGCCCGCGCCAGAGCATCAGCGCGTACAGCGACAGCACGACGGCCGCTCCGACGAAGCCGTAGGTCTCCCCGACCACCGCGAAGATGAAGTCGGTGCTGGGGGCGGGCAGGAAATGCAGATTCACCTGCGAGGCGCCCGCGGTGCCCAGTCCGGTCTTCCCACCGGAGCCGATCGCGGTCAGCGACTCCGTGATGTTGTACGTCTGGTTGCTGGGATCGTGAGAGGGATGCAGGAAGCCCGTGAGGCGCTGCATCTGGTACGGCTTGAGGAGGTGGTGGCCGGTCGCCGGCGCGACGACGAGCACAATCACGATCGCCACCACGAACAGCACCACCAGCCCGGTCAGCTGCTTCCACGATGTCCCGGCGAAGAACAGAATCGCGAACCCGACCGCGACGTACACGAGCGCGGTCCCGAGGTCCGGCTGCGGGATCACGATCATCGCCGGGATCAGCGCCAGCAGCATGATCCGAGCCGTCGTGCGCCGCTCGTGTAGCCGCCGCGAGCGGTCGACCGCGAACGCGGACACCGAGACGATCAGCAACACCTTGCCGAACTCGGACGGCTGCAGTTGGAAGAACGGCAGCGGAATCCAGCGCGCTGCGCCTTGGACCCGCGGCATCCCCAAAACCACGAGGTTAAGCGCGATCATCACGCCGTACAGGCCGTACTTGTACTCGCGCAACCGCGAGTAGTCGATCTGCGCCAGCAGGAGCGCTAGGACGATCCCAATCCCGAAGTAGATCCCCTGGCGCTCGACGTAGTACAACGGGTGCCCGGGATTCATCGTCCGGGTCGCGCCCTTCAAGGTGATGATCGAGCAGACGGCGAGGCCGATCGCCGCCAGGAGCAGCAGCGGATCGATCCGCAGCAGCGCGTGCGGCCGCGGGGCGGCGTCGACCTCGACGGCTCGGATCGGCGTGGCGCCCGCGCTCACAGCGTCTGCGAGCTCCCGGCCGTGTACGCGCCCTTGTTGCCGAAGAACCACTGCGACAGGATCTGCCGCGCGACCGGCGCGGCGCCGACCGCGCCGAATCCGCCCTGCTCCACGGTCACGATGACCACGATCGGCTTGGTGGTCGCGCTCGGCGGCACGAAGCACGCGTACCAGGCGTAGTCCTGCTGACCGGTGTACTGAGCCGTTCCGGTCTTGCCGTACACCTGCTCGGGGAAGTTCTGGAACACGTCCGCCGACGTTCCGCCCGGCTGCGAGGCGGCGGCCCGGAGTCCCGCGCGGATCGTGTCGAGATACGTCGGATCGATGTTGATGTGCCGCTGCGGCGGCGGGTTGAAGGAGCGGAGCACGGTGCCGTCGGCGCTCTGCACATCCTCCCCGATATGCGGCGTCACGACGGTCCCGCCGTTGGCGATCGTCGAGTAGACGACGGCGAGCTGGAGCGGGGTGACCTGCACGTCGCCCTGGCCCACCGCGAGGCTCTCGTTGTCGCCGATCGACCACGGCCGGTCCGTGCCGTCCGCGATCCCGCAGCCGCCGGGGGGATGCTTGGCCTTGCCCTTGAACGGGCCGGTGGCGCTGTCGCATGCGGCCTCGAGCTGGTTGCGCTGCGACCGCCAGGCCGCGTCGGGAAGCGTCCCGGGGTTCTCGTCGGGCAGGTCGATCCCGGTCTTGCGGCCGATCCCGTATTGACGGGCCCATTTCTGGAGTGCCCCGCCGTTCGGCGCCGGCGAGTTGGTCAGCGCGCCCAGGTTGTAGAAGAAGTCGTCGGAGGAGACCTGGATCGCGCTCTGGAGGTCGAGCGAGCCGTCGACGGCGTTGCCCGCGTTGTGGCGACACTGCCCGGAGATGCAGAACTGACCGGTGTCGTCGAACGTCTCGCTGGTGGTCCAGGCGCCGCTCTCGAGCGCCGCGGTCGCGGTGATCGGCTTGAACGCCGATCCGGTCGGCCCGACGCTCTGATAGGCGCGGTTCACCTGCGGATCGCCCGAGCTCGGACCGAACAGCGAGTCGTACTCGGCGGTCGGCACGGGCTTGGTGAACACGTTCGCGTCGTAGGTCGGGAGCGAGCCCATCGCGTAGATCTGTCCGTTGACGGGGCTCATCGCCACGAACGCGCCCCCGTTCGCCGGATAGTTCGAGGCGATCGACTGCGCGAGCGACTGCTGCCCGACCGCTTCGAGCTGTTCGTTGAGCGACAGCTTGAGGTTGTCGCCGGCGGTCGGGGGCGTCTCCGACAGGTAGCCGTCGAAGTTGCCGAGCGCGTCGACCTTGACCTTCTCGGCCCCGTCGACGCCGCGCAGGTACCGGTCGTAGGAGGCCTCGAGTCCGGACTGGCCGACCGAGTCGTTCTGCGAGACGCCCGCGAAGTAGCGCTGATGCACCTCCTGCGGAGTGATCCGGCTGACGATCCCGAGCAGCTGAGACGCGACGTCCTTGAACGGATAGCTGCGCTGGTAGATCTGCTGGACGCTCACACCCGGGAAGGAGCTCAGGCGCTCGGACAGGTACCAGAGCTGCTGGGAGTTGATGTCGGTCGCCACCGTGGCCTCGGCGTAGGGCAGCTGTACGTAGCCCTGGTCGACCTCGCACGCGATCTGGGAGACGTGGAGCACCCCGTGCCCGTCCACGGGACATTTCTCGCGCTTGGTCGGCAGGCCGACGACGCCCGCGACGCGGTCGTACAGCTGGGCGTCCGGTTGCGGCGGGTGCGCGAGGTTCTTGTCGGTGAGCGGCACAGGCAGGCTCGGCGGGGAGATCTCCACCGCGTAGGCCCGCTGGCTCTTGGCGAGGATCTGGCCGTTCGAGTCGAGGATCTCGCCGCGCGGTGCGGCGATCTCGAGGTTGCGCACGTAGTTCACGCTCGCCGCGGTCGCGTACTGGTCGCCCGAGAGCACCTGCAGGAACCAGAGGCGAAAGAACAGGATCGCGAAGATGGCCAGCGTCATCGTCCCCACGATCGCCACCCGTCGCGCGAGTTGCGGGCTCATCGGCGACCGGTCCTCCTGCTTGACGAACCGCAGCTGCTTGTCTTCGGGGAGGGGGCTCATGGCGTCTTCGGACGGGTGATCGAGCTGCGCCGAGCGGCGCCTTGCTGGAGCGGGCTGAGACCGCCGGTCGTGTACGCCCGCCGGCGCCGGCGACGGGGATCCTCGGGAAGTACAGGACGGAGGATGCGCCGTACGAGCCAGTACACCGGTAGCGCGAGCAGCGTGTCGACCAGCACCACGACGAAGATTTGCTGGAGCAGCAGCACGCTGACCGGCGCGTCGACGCCAAGCAGGAACTGGATGACCGCCATGCCGAGGCCGGCGAACGCGGCGGCGAACGCGCCGACCGCGAGCGGCACGAGCTCGTGCGAGGGGTCGCGGAGCTCGTGCAGGCGCCCGGACCAGTAGCCGATCGCGATGTACAGCAGCGAGGTCACGCCCAGCGTCTGGACGAGGATGAGGTCGATGAGGAGCCCGCTGGCGAACCCGAACACGGCTCCGGTGAGCGAGCCGCACAACAGCCCGACCGACATCACGATGAGGGGCGTCAGGTCCGCGCTCACTCCGAAGATCGACACCTGGGAGACCGCCGACTCCTGGATCACGACGGCGAAGAAGCCGAGCAGGACGAGACGGATCGGGAGCTTGACGGCGTTGCTCACGTCGACCACTAGGGCACCTGCGCGCGCTCGGTGCCGGGGCTCGGACGGGTGAGGATCTGCACGACGTCGACGCCGCGCAGATCGGCCCGCGGGGCAACTTGGATCGTCCCGTTGTTCAGGAGCTGGTTCTCGTCGACGGGAAGGACGTTGCCGATCGGGATGTTCGGCGGGAAGTACGACTCGAGCGGGCCGGACTTGAATCCCGCGGTGACCACCAGCTGCCCCTGCTGCGGGCCGTTCTGGACCGCTGCCGGGTTCGGGGGCTGGAGGTACTGGAGCACGAGCTCGTCGGGGTTGCCGACCGCCGGCACCAGCTCGCCGGTGTCGTTGTTGTTGTCGAGCACCCGCGCGGTCACCGACACCGTGTGGTCGGTGATCAGCGTGACGACCGACACGGTGGAGGAGACCTCGGTGACCTCGCCGACGAGCGCCCCGTCCCCGGTCACGGGATCGTGCAGGGAAACGCCGTCGTCGGCGCCCTTGTCGACGTTGATCGTCTGGTACCACAGGGTCGGATCACGCAGGATCACCTGCGCGCTGACCGGGTGATACGCGCTCAGGTCGAGGCTCGTATCGAGGTGCAGCTGCGCGCTCAGCTGGGCGTTCTCCAGCTGAGCGCCCTTGGCCTGCGCATACTCCTTGGTCAGCGTCGCCACCTGCTGCTGCAGCTGCTTGACCTGGCTTTTGGCGTGGAACGTGCTCGAGAACCAGCCGGCGACCGAGCGGACGGGCGCCAGCGCCTCGCTGGCACCCTGTTCGACCGGCGAGAGCACCTCAACGACGCCGCGCTGCACCGTGTGCAGCGGGCTGTTCGGGGTCTCGCCGAAGTACGCGGTGAGCAGGATCAGAGAGACGGCGACAAGCAGTCCGAGGACCGCCCGTCTTCGCCGAACTTGCTTGTCATGCACGGATGTCGTGTCTCCAAGATCGTGCTTGGCGCCACGTCAGTACTGCTCGCAAAACAAACTAGTACCGACGGCGCCGGTGTCGTGAATTCTTGCTCGAACGGTGGATCGCTTCGAACTCCTCCAACGACCTCCCCGAGCCAACCGCCACGCACGTGAGCGGCGACTCGGCCAGATGCGCGGGCATCTGCGTCTCATGACGCAGGCGCTCATCGAGCCCCTGTAGCAACGAACCACCTCCCGCGAGCATGATGCCACGATCCATGATGTCCGAGGCGAGTTCGGGCGGGGTGCGGTCGAGCGTCTCCTTGACGGCGTCGATGATCTGGGTCACGGGCTCCTCGAGCGCGCCCCGGATCTCCTCGCTGGTTAGGACCACTGTCTTGGGCAGGCCCGAGACCATATCCCGACCGCGGATCTCCGCCTGCACTTCTTCCCCGAGCGGATACGCGGAGCCGATTTCGAGCTTGACCTCCTCGGCCGTCTGCTGGCCGATCAGGAGCTTGTACTCCCGCTTGACGTAATTCATGATCGACTCGTCGAGCTCGTCGCCGCCGACGCGGATCGACTGCGAGACGACGATCCCGCCGAGCGAGATCACCGCGACCTCGCTCGTGCCGCCGCCGATGTCGACGACCATCGAGCCGGTCGGCTCTCCGACGGGCAGCCCGGCACCGATCGCGGCCGCCATCGGCTCCTCGATCAGGTATGCCTGCCGCGCTCCCGCCGAGAGACAGGCCTCCTCCACGGCGCGCTTCTCGACGCCGGTGACCCCCGACGGCACGCACACCACCACGCGCGGATGCGCCCAGCGGTTCTGGTGGACCTTTTGGATGAAGTGCCGGAGCATCTCCTCGGTCACCTCGAAATCGGCGATCACGCCGTCCTTCAGCGGCCGGATCGCCTGGATCGTGCCCGGCGTCCGCCCCAGCATGCGCTTGGCCTCGATCCCGACCGCGTGGACCTCGCCGGTCCGCGAGTCGACCGCGACCACGCTCGGTTCGGACAGCACGATGCCACGCCCGCGCACGTACACGAGCGTGTTCGCAGTCCCAAGATCTACCGCCATGTCGCGACCGCCGAAACCGGTCAGGTACGTAAAAAAGCCCATAGGTAAGCCGGGTAGGAGTGAGCAGCGGACGGGGAACGGAGAGCCGGAGGCCACGCCACGCTGCCAGCGCCGTCCGATTCCGATTGTACGTGCTCGTCTCGCCGGAGGCTGGCCGCGCGGCTGCATTTCACCCGCTCAGCGCGGGTTGTGCGGTAACGCATCACCCGCTCAGCAGCGTCGGCGCCAGCTCGAGCAGCGTCGTCACCGGCAGCCCGACCACGTTCAGGAAGTCGCCGTCGATCCCCGCCACCAGCGCCGCACCGCGACCCTGGATGGCGTATGCGCCGGCCCGTTCGCGCCATTCGCCGCTGGCCAGGTACCAATCGAGCAGCGTCTCGTCCAGCGCCCGGAACTCCACCACGGTGCTCGCCGCGGCGGTCCGCGGGCGCCCGTCCTCGATCAGGCACACCCCGCTGACGACCGTGTGGCGGCGGCCCGCGAGTGCGCTCAGCATCGCCCTCGCCTCGTCCTCGTCGGCCGGCTTGCCGTACAGACGGGCGCCGAGGCTGACCAGCGTGTCGACCCCCAGTACGAGTGCGTCGGGGGCCTGGGTGGCGACCGCCGAGGCCTTGCGAAACGCGTTCTCGAGCGCGACCTCGTGTGGCGGGCCGGACTGGAGCTCCTCGACGTCGGGCACCTCGACGTCGTACTCGACGCCGATCTGATCGAGGATCGCCCGCCGCTGGGGCGATCGGGAGGCGAGCACCACGCGGCTCACGGGACCGGCGGGAACGGCCCCGGGCTCAACCGAGATCCGGAAAGAACAGGCCCACCTCGCGGGCGGCGGACTCGGGCGAGTCAGACCCATGGACCATGTTCTGACCGACCTCGATCGCGAAGTCGCCGCGGATCGAGCCCGTCGTGGCCTTCAGCGGGTCGGTCGCGCCGATCACCTGGCGCGCCGCGACCACGGCCTGCTCGCCCTCGAGCACCATCGCCACCAGGGGGCCCGACGTGATGAACGTCACAAGCTCGTCGTAGAAGGGCTTGCCTTCGTGCTCGGCGTAGTGCTGGGATGCGAGCTCGCGAGTCATCGTGAGGAGGCTCATCGCGACGAGCTTTAGTCCCTTGCGTTCGAACCGGGCGATGATCTCGCCTGAGAGGTTTCGTGCAAAGGCGTCGGGCTTGATCAGGATCAGCGTTCGCTCCATGGATGGATGCTCTCCCTTGACGGGTGGAGGTTAGGGGCGGACAGCGTAGTCGTCAGCTGCCCGACGGGCCGCCGCGCTCGGCGGGTGCCGGCGTCGGCGACGGGGTGCGAGCTCGCTCGTCTCGCACGGTCGCCCCGGCGACCGGCTGCTCGGACGTGCTCTCGCGGCGCCGGCGGGCGCGCCGCGGCTGCGGAGCGGCACCGGCGACCTCGGCCTCGCAGAACGGGCAGATCTTCCACATGGGGTCGAGCGGCTTGCCGCAGGCGGTGCACGGGTCCTTGAGCTTGCGCATGCAGTTCGGGCAGCGCAAGAACTCCTTCTCGACCTCGTAATCGCAGTACGGGCAGACCTGGTATCCGAGCTCGGCCAGCCGGGCCTCGGCGGCCTGGATCTCGAGCTCGCGCTCGCGCACGTCGTCGAGGTACTCGGGCGGTCGTACGATCATGTACACGATTGTCCCCACGAACGGGAACAGCGACGCGGCCGTCGCGCACCCGACCAGCAGAGAGTCGGCGATCCGGCGCCGCGCGTCCGCGTAGGTCCAGTACACGAGCGCCAGCCAGACCACCACGAGGAACAGAATGATCAGCTCGACGACGGCGCTGATCGTGCCGTTCTTGATGCCAAACACCGTAAGAAAGGGCATTAAGGCAGCGAGTTTAGTGGTCGGTGGAGATGGAACGTCGCGGCTGGATATGGATGTTCACACGACGGGCGGCCGCGCGCGGCCGACGGCGCCGGCGAGCGAGGCTCATACCTGACCCGCGACCACGCCCCGACCCGCACTCGGCGGTATGAGGCTCGCTCGCTACAGATAGGCCCGACCGAAAAGGTAGCCGATCCCGAAGAACACCAGGATCACGACCGCCACGACGAACGCGACGAGCGCCACCATGGCCAGGAACCTCGGCTGCCTTTCCTCCTGCTCGTCCATAGTCTCGAACGTCTGGTTCACAGCATCGAGGCGCGGCCCGCGCCCTCGGGACGGAGCAGATCCGCGACGAGATAGATGGAGCCCGTGGCGACGACCAACCCACCCGGGCCGGCGAGCTCGCGGGCTCGCGCGAGCGCGTCGCGTGGGTCGCGGATCACCTCTGACGGCGGCCCGCCGAGTTGGCCGGCGAGCGACTGCAGGGTCGGCGGCGGCAGCGCCCGCGGGTTCTGGCTCGCGGTCAGGACGAGCGCGTCGCACATCGGCAAGAGGCCGGCGAGCATCGCCGCGGCATCCTTGTCGTCGAGCACCGAGATGACCGCCACGACGTGGTCGTGCCCGGCGGCCCACGGCTCGGCCAGCGCCTCCGCGAGCGCGGCGATCCCGTCGGGGTTGTGGGCTCCGTCGAGCAGCGTAAGCGGCTCCTGATCGATCACCTGAAGGCGGCCGGGCACGAGGATCTCCGCCGCCGCGGTGGCTACCGCGTCCGGATCGAGCTCGCCGAGGTATGCCTCGGCCGCGGCCCGCGCAAGCGCGAAGTTCCGGCGCTGGTAGGGGCCTAACGCGATCAGCGGCACGCCCGGGTCCGCGCCGGCGTGGACGATCGTGGCCCCGCGTTCGGCGGCCACGCTCTCCGCCACGGCAAGCGCGTCCGGGTGCAGCCCGTATCCGAGCACCAGCGTCGCTCCGGGTTGCACGACGTCGAGCTTCTCGGTGGCGATCGCGGTGATTGTCGGCCCGAGCCAGCGGGTGTGCTCGAGCCCCACGCTGGTCAGCACCTGGACGCGGGACGGGATCACGTTGGTGGCGTCGTAGCGACCGCCCAGGCCGGCCTCGATCACGGCCACCTCGACGCCCTGGCGGGCCAGTTCGGAGTAGGCGGCCGCGGTCAGCAGCTCGAACTGGGTCACGCGGTCATCGCCGACCAGCGAGCGGTCGACGAGCTCGGCGGCCCGGGCGGCGCGCTGGATCGCGGCCGCGAACTCGCCGGGCTCGAGGTCGGCGTCGTCGACCCTGATCCGCTCGGCGAACGACACCAGGTGGGGCGACAGGTACGCGCCGGTGCGCCAGCCATGGCGCTTGAGGATCGCGGCGGTCATCCGGACCGTCGAGGACTTGCCGTTGGTTCCGACGACGTGAATCGACTGGAAGCGGAGCTGCGGATTGTCGAGCGCGGTCATCAGCCGCCGCATACGGTCCAGCCCGAACCGCATGCCGAACAGCTCGCGGGAAAGGATGTAGCGCTCGGCCTCCTCGGGGCTCATAGCGAATCGAGTTCGTCCTTGAGGCGTTTCAGCTTGTCGCGCTCGGCCTGGACCACCTCCGGGGGGGCCTTTTCCACGAACCCTTGGTTGGCCAGCTTGCGCTCGGCCCGCTCGATCTCGGCCTCGAGCTTGGCCCGCCGGGCGGCCAGGCGGCGCTCGGCGCCCTCGAGGTCAACCTCGTCGCTGGGCAAGATCTCGACCGTGCCCCCCGGGACGGGCACGCTCGCCACCGGCTCTGCTCCATCCGAGGTGAACGCCACACGGGCTAGGCGCGCCAGGTGCTCGCCGGTCTCCTCGTAGCCCTCGGCGGCCAAGCGGGCCGGCAGGGTGGCCGCGGCTCGCACCCCGGCGAAGTCGCGCCAGCCGCGCAGCGCCTGCACGGCCTCGATCACGCGGGCGACGCTCGCCTCGGCGGTCTCGTCCACGGGCGTCGCCTGAACCTCCGGCAGCCCCGCCGCGAGCAGGCCCTCGCTGCCGGGGATATAGCGGTAGATCTCCTCGGTCACGAACGGGATCATCGGGTGGGCGATCGCGAGCGTCTGGGTGAGGACGTATAGAAGTGTCTCCTGAAGCGCGCGCTCGCGGGCGCGCAGCCGCGGCTTGACCAGCTCGAGGTACCAGTCGCACAACTCGCCGTAGACGAACTCGTACACGCCCAGCGCGGCGTGGGCGAAGTCGAACCGCTGGATCCGCTCGGCGGTCTGCGTCCTGGCTCGTTCGAGGCGCGACAGGATCCAGCGATCCTCGACTCGCGTCGGCTGAGGCAACCAACGGGGATTCGGCTCCGCCGAATCCCCCGATGCGATCGACGAAGTCGATTGCACGATCAGCCGGGCGGCATTCCAGAGCTTGTTCGTGAGCTGGAGGCCCTGGGCGAGCTTGTCCTCGCTGAAGCGCACGTCCTGCGCGGAGGACATCGCGTACAGCCCCCAGCGCACGGCATCGGCGCCGTACGCCGGGAAGTCGCCCCCCTCGGCAAACGCCGGTGGCCGCGGGCCGCCGTCGATCAGCGCCAGAGGGTCGACGCCTGTGCCGAGCGACTTGGACATCCGCCGTCCGTCCGGGGCCTGGATGATCGAGTGGACGTATACGTCCTCGAACGGGATCTGCCCGGTGAACTCGATCCCGAGCATGATCATTCGCGCGACCCAGAGGAAGATGATGTCGCGCCCGGTGCAGAGGGCGTCGGTCGGGTAGAAGGCCCGGAGCGAGGGCGTGTCCTCGGGCCACCCGAGAGCCGCGAACGGGAACAGCCCCGAGCTGAACCACGTGTCGAGCACGTCGGGGTCCCGCTCCCAGCCCTCGCCCTCGGGCTCCGAGAGACCCACATACAGCTCATCGCCGCGGTACCAGACGGGGATTCGGTGACCCCACCACAGCTGGCGCGAGATCACCCACGGCCGGATGTTCTCCATCCAGTTCATGTAGACCCGCGTGTAGCTCTCCGGCCAGAAGCGGACCCGACCGCTCCGGACAACCTCGATCGCCGGCTTGACCAATTCGTCCATGCGCATGAACCACTGCAGCGAGATGAGCGGCTCGATCCGCTCGCCCGAGCGCTGCGAGTAGGGCACTTCGTGGACGTACTCCTCGGTACGCGCGATCAGATCCTCGCGGCGCAATTCGGCGACGACTTCAGCGCGGGCCTCCCCGACCGTCATGCCGACGAACCGATCGGGCGCCTCGGCGGTGATGCGCCCGTCCTCGCCGATCACGCTGATCTGCGCAAGACCGTGACGCCGCCCGATCTCGAAGTCGTTGGGATCGTGGCCGGGAGTGATCTTGAGTGCGCCGGTCCCGAAGTCGGGCTTGACGTACTCGTCGGCGATGATCTTCAGCTTGCGCCCGACGAGCGGCAGGATCGCCTTCTCGCCCACCAGCCGCGCGTAGCGCTCGTCTTCCGGGTTCACCGCGATCGCGGTGTCGGCCAGCATCGTCTCCGGTCGCACGGTCGCGACCGTGATCGCGCCCGACCCGGTGGCGAGCGGGTAGTCGATGTAGTACAGCGTGTCGATGGCCTCGCGGTCCTCGACCTCGAGGTCGGAGATCGCCGAGCGGCTCCCAGGGTCCCAGTTGACCAGGTACCGGTCGCGGTAGATGTAGCCCTTCTCGTACAGCGTCACGAACACGTCCTGGACCGCCCGGGCGTAGCGGTCGTCGAGCGTGAACCGCTCGTCGTCGTAGTCCAGCGAGGCGCCCAGGCGCTTCAGCTGCTCGATGATCTGGCCGCCGTAGTCCTCGCGCCAGCGCCACACGCGCTCGACGAACGCCTCCCGGCCGAGTTGCTCGCGGGTCGTGCCTTCGGCGACCACCGCCCGCTCCACCTGGGTCTGGGTGGCGATGCCGGCGTGATCGGTCCCGAGAATCCATTTCGCCCGGCGGCCGCGCATCCGGTTGAAGCGGATCAGGCAGTCCTGGATCGAGTTGTTGAGCGCGTGGCCCATGTGCAACACGCCGGTGACGTTCGGCAGCGGAATCGCGATCGAGTAGTTGTCCTCCGGCGAGCCGGCCGGCTCGGGGTGGAACAGACCGCTGTCGAGCCACGCGCGGGTTATCCGGGGCTCGACCTCGGACGGGTCGTAACGGGTCTTGGCTTCGAGATCGGAGCGGTCGGGCATGCGAACCGATCAGTCTAAGCGGCGGTAGGGTGCGCGGCGTGCTGCGACGGTGGTTGAGGCTGATCCGCTACACGCCGCAGGTTCGGGTGCTTCCGGGGCGGGTGGCGCTGTTCCACTGGCGGGCCCGGATCGCGGCTTTGAGGGCGGACGACCAGTTCAGCCTGGCGTCGGCGACGAGGCCGGCCGACATGGCCGTGTTGCTCGAGCTGGCCCTGGGGCGGCGGCACGTCGTGGAGCTCGGGACCGGCACCGGTTGGACCGCCCTGTCGCTCGCCATCGCCGACCCTGCGCGCGTGGTCGTTACCTACGACCCGATCGATCGTCCCGAGCGGGACCTGTATCTGAGGCTCGCCGGAGTGGGCGCGAGGCGGCGGGTGACGTTCGTAGCCGCGCCCGGCTCGGACGGCCCGCGCGACCAGCGGCCGGTCGATCTGCTCTACATCGACTCAGACCACGCGCGCGAGACGACGATCCGCGAGTTCAGCGCGTGGCGCCCGGTCCTCGGCGAGGGCGCGATCGTGGTGTTCGACGACTACGGGAACACGGACTATCCCGGCGTGCGCGACGCCGTGCGGGAGCTCGGCCTCGCCGGCGAGGAGCGCGGGAGTCTGTTCGTGTACCGGGTCTAGCCAGGTTTAGCCCTGAAACGCTAAGACCGCCTTCTCAGGCGGCCTCTTCCTCGGGGGTGGCGACGGTCACGAGCGTCGGGGAGATCCCCTTCTCGATCGTGTCGCGCGTTACTACGCACTTGCGGACGTCCCGACGCGAGGGAAGCTCGAACTGGACCTCGAGCAGAACCTCCTCGATGATCGACCGCAGCCCGCGGGCCCCGGTCTCGCGCTCGAGCGCCCGGTCGGCGATCGAGTGGAGCGCCTCCTCGGCGAACACCAACTCGATCCCGTCGAACTGGAAGAACCGCTGAAACTGCTTGACGAGCGCGTTACGGGGCTCGGTCAGGATCTCCATCAGCTCGTCGCGGCTCAGCTGATGGATCGCGCTCATGACCGGAAGGCGGCCGATGAACTCGGGGATCAGCCCGTACTGGATCAGGTCCTCGGGCAGGCAGTGCTCGAAGATCTGGCCGGTGTCGCGCTGCTCCTTGGATTGGATCGCCGCGCCGAAGCCCACTCCCTGGTGCCCGATCCGCCGCTCGATCACCTTGTCGAGGTTCGCGAACGCCCCGCCGCAGATGAACAGAACGTTGGTGGTGTCGATCGACAGGAACTCCTGGTGGGGGTGCTTGCGCCCGCCCTGCGGCGGCACTGAGGCGGTCGTGCCCTCGAGGATCTTGAGGAGCGCCTGCTGGACGCCCTCGCCCGACACGTCCCGGGTGATCGAGGGGTTGTCGGCCTTGCGCGCGATCTTGTCGACCTCATCGATGTAGATGATCCCGGTCTCGGCCTTCTTGACGTCGTAGTCGGCGGCCTGGATCAGCTTCAGGAGGATGTTCTCGACGTCCTCGCCCACGTACCCGGCCTCGGTCAGGGCGGTGGCGTCGGCGATCGCGAACGGGACATTGAGGATCTTGGCCAAGGTCTGGGCGAGCAGCGTCTTGCCGCACCCGGTCGGGCCGAGCAGAAGGATGTTCGACTTCTGCAGCTCGATGTCGTTCTCATCGGACTGCATCATCTGGACGCGCTTGTAGTGGTTGTAGACCGCTACCGACAGGCTGCGCTTGGCCTGCTCCTGCCCGACGACGTACTCGTTCAGGACGTCGTAGATCTCGCGGGGCTTGGGCAGGTTCTCGATGTCGAAGCTCGGCGGGGCCGTGAGCTCCTCATCGATGATCTCGTTGCAGAGGTCGATGCACTCGTCGCAGATGTACACGCCGGGACCAGCGATCAGCTTCTTGACCTGCCTCTGGGACTTGCCGCAGAAGCTGCACAGGAGCTGTTCGTTGGAATCGGTCGGACGTGCCATAAATGCCCTCTCCCAGGTCGCCTCGCGCCACCTTATCCGAGCACTAAGGGTAGCCCCTTAGTGCTGGGAGATGACGCGGTCGATGATTCCGTAGTCCTTGGCCTCCTCAGAGCTCATGAAGTAATCACGTTCGGTATCGGACCGAACTTTCTCAAGGCTCTGCCCCGTGTGGTGGGCGATGATCTCATCGAGGCGCCGTCTGACGTCGATGATCTCCCGCGCGTGGATCTCGATATCGGTCGCCTGGCCCTGGAAAGCGGAGGAAACCTGGTGGATCAAGATCTTGGCGTTCGGCAGCGCCATGCGCTTGCCTTTGGCCCCTCCGGCCAGCAGCAGCGCGCCCATTGACATCGCAATTCCAACGCAGATCGTCTGGACGTCGGGCTTGATGAACTGCATCGTGTCGTAGATCGCGAGGCCGGCGTACACCGACCCGCCGGGCGAGTTGACGTAGATCGAGATGTCCTTGTCGGGGTCTTCCGATTCCAGGTGCAGGAGCTGCGCCACGATCAAGTTCGCGATCTGATCGTCCACGGGTGTCCCGAGGAAGATGATCCGCTCGTTGAGCAGACGGCTGTATATGTCGAAGGCGCGCTCCCCGCGAGACGTCTGTTCGACAACCATCGGTACGAGTGGGCTCATGTCCTCGCTTCTTTCGCTTCCTCGGCCGGAATCCTGCCGACTGTAGCAATCGCCCCGGGCTGGCTCCGCAGCCCAGGCTCGGTCGCGCTGTGCTGGTGACGGCGTTCTACAGGGTTAGCTGCCGGGAGTCCATAGCTGTCCGGACGGCGGGCGGGTCCCTGTGTCATCCGCGGCCTCTTTGCCGGGCGTCCAGATCTTCTGACGGGCCTTGGCCTGCTCGACTGTGATCGGCTTGGCATCGGCCACCAGCATCTCGATCGCCTGGCGCGTCGCCACCTCGCGCCGCACGCGGTCGAGGCGACCGCCGGACTCCAGCTGCTCGAACAGCTTCTCGGCCGTCGTCCCCTGCCGCTCCGCCGTCGGCTCGAGCGCCTCGCGCACCTGGTCGTCGGACGGCTCGATCTTCTCCGCCTCGACGATTGCGGCGAGAACGGCCTCGCGCCTGAGCGCGGCCGCCGCCTCCGGCTCTGCCTCGTGGGCGAGCGTCTCCTCGTCGCGCCCGGTGATCCGCAGGTAGGCGTCCTTGGAGATGCCCTGGCGCGCCAGCACCCCGAAGGTGTCCTCGAGCAGCTCGTGCGCGCGCGCGTGAACCAGCTTGTCCGGCACGTCGACCTCGGCCGCGGCGACCGCGGCCTCGACGACCGCATCCTCGAACTCGCGCTCGAGCGAACGGGCGTCGATCTGGCGCAGTCGGTCGGCGATGTCCTCGCGCAGCTCGGCGATCGTGTCGAACTCGCTGTTGTCGGACGCGAACTCGTCGTCGGCCTCCGGCAGGTTCTTGGCCTTGACGTCGTTGACCGTGACCGCGAACTGCGCCTCCTTGCCGGCTAGCTCCGGAGCCGGATAGTCCTCGGGGAACGTGACCGTGACCGTGCGCTCCTCGCCGGCGCTCGCCCCCACGAGCTGTTCCTCGAACCCGGGCACGAGCCGGCCCGACCCCAGCTCGATCAGCTGATCTCGCCCGGCGCCGCCTTCGAACTCCTCGCCATCGACGCTTCCCACGTAGTCGACCACCACGTGGTCGCCGTTCTCTGCGGGGCGCTCGACGGTGTCGAGCGTCGCCAGGCGGTCGCGGAGCTTCTCGATCTCCTCATCGATCTGCTCCTCCTCGACGCTGGGCTCGCGACGGCCGACCTCGAGACCCTTGTACTCGCCGAGCTTGGCGGCGGGGCGCACGCCGATCTCGATCGAGAACTGGAGCGGCTGTCCTTCGGCGGGAAGCTCGTTCGGGACGTCGAGCTCGGGTTCGCCGACCGGCGCAATCCCGGAGCCGTCGATCGCGTCGGCGTACCAGCTCCCGAGCGCGCTCCGGACGGCCTCGTCGAGGACCGCCTCGCGGCCGAGCCGACGGATCACGACCGGCGGTGGGACCTTGCCCTTGCGGAACCCCGGGACGCGCATCTGGCGGCCGAGCTCACGCGCGGCCTGCTGGACGCGCCGCTCGACCTCTTCGGGCGCGACTTCCGCCTGGACGCGCACGCGCGACTCGGGCAGTTCCGTAACGTTGGTTTTGACGCTGCTGGGCATGGTGATCGTGCGAGACGATAGCTTGGGCGGGTGCTTTCCAGGGTTGCCGGCCGGCTGGTGACGGGACCGGGCGCGTTTTTCGTGGCCGGCCTGATCGACGTGAGCGTGCTGTTGCTGGCCTACCTCCGCCGGCGCGCCGGGGCGCGGGGCGCTACTCAGCCATCGTGACCGCGCCCATCCCGGTCGGGACGCCGGCCCTGGTCGTTCCGCGCAAAAGGCCTCGGATCTCGCGCATCGCCACCGGCAGCGTGGTCATGTCGTAGATCCGTGACGCCCGGACGTCGGCCACCATCCCCAGCGACCGCTCGAGCGACTCGGCGTTGCGTTCGGACCACGCGTCGATCGCGGCCTCGCTGCCGTCCTGACCGCCGCCGGCGTCGAGCACCTTGCGGGTGAGCTCCCGGTAAAGGTTGAACAAATCGTCGCGCAGCGCGGCCCGGGCCAGCGCCTGCCAGCGGTTGGCCCGCGGCAGCTCGATGATCCGGTCGCGCAGCCAGTTGAGCTCGAGCCGGGACCCAAGCCGGAAGTACACGCGCAGCACGTCCGCCTGATCGTGCTGGGTGCTCGACGCCACTTCAACGATGTCGAACAGCGCCAGCATCGACGGCATCCCCGCGGTCCTCCGGGCCAGCTCCGCGGGCACGCCGGCCTGCTCGAGCTCGGCCGCCTTGGCGTCGAACGCCTCCCGGTCGGCGCCCTCGAGCGCGTCCGGGAGCGCGGCCGCGAGCATCTTCGCGCCGGGCTCGAACCGCCTGATTGTCTGGGCGATGCTGACCTGGTAGGGGTTCGCGCGTACGAGCCAGCGGGTCGAGCGCTCGACCAGCCGCCGCGCCTCGATCAGCATCTGGAGCTGTGTCTGGGCGGCGACCTGGTTATCGAGCCCCTCGACGGCCGACCAGAACGAGCGCATCCCGAGCACCTCGCGGGCGGTGGCGTACGCCCGCGCCAGGACCGCGGGGGGCGCGCCGGTCTCCTCGCCGAGCCGGAACGAGAACGTCGTGCCGGCGCGGTCGACGAGCTGGTTGGCGACGACCGTCGCGATGATCTCGCGCTTCAGGCGGTGCTTTTGCATCTGGTCGCTGAACCGCTCGGGCAGGGGCTCGGGGAAATACCGCTCGAGGTCGTGGCGGAGGTATCCGTCCTCGGGCAGATCGGAGTCGAGCAGCTGCTGGTAGAGGTGGATCTTGCAGTAGGCCATGACCACGGCCAGCTCCGGCGCCACCAGCCCCTGATGCTGGGCTTTGCGCTCGTCGATCGCGTCATCGGTCGGCAGGAACTCGATCTTGCGGTTCAGCCCGGCGGTCTGCTCGAGATTCCGGATCAATCGGGCGTGGACGTCGACCATCTGGGGCGCCTGCGCGACCGCGAGGCTGATCGCCTGCGTCTGCGTGTAGCTCCCGTACAGGACCTGTGCACCGACCGCGTCGGTCATCTCCGCCAGCAACTCGTTGCGCTGCTTCTCGGTCATGTCGCCGTCCGCGACCAGGCCGTCGAGCAGGATCTTGATGTTGACCTCGTGGTCTGAGGTGTTGACGCCGGCGACGTTGTCGATCGCGTCGTTGATGATCCGCCCGCCTGGGTGGGCAGGCCCCCCACCCCGAGGGCCGCCGCTGAGGGCGTATTCGATCCGCCCCCGTTGCGTGACCCCGAGGTTGCCGCCCTCGCCCACGACCTTGCAGCGCAGCTCGCGCCCGTCGACCCGGACCGCGTCGTTGGCCTTGTCGCCGACGTCCCCCTGGGACTCGGTCGAGGCCTTGACGTAGGTGCCGATGCCACCGTTGTACAGCAGGTCGACCGGCGCCTTCAGGATCGCCCGGACCAGATCGCTGGGCGCGACCCGCTCGTCGTCGATGTTCAGGACTTCGCGGACCTGGGGGCTGAGCGCGATCGACTTGGCCGAGCGGGAGAACACGCCACCGCCCTCGGAGATCAGCGACGCGTCGTAGTCGCTCCAGGCCGAGCGCGGCAGATCGAACAGGCGCCTGCGCTCGTTGTAGCTCGTCTCCGGATCCGGATCGGGATCGAGGAACACGTGCATGTGGTTGAACGCGGCGACCAGCTTGGTGTGGCGCGAGCACAGCATTCCGTTGCCGAACACGTCGCCGGACATATCCCCGACCCCGACCGCCGTGAAGTCGGTCGTCTGGATGTCGGTGCCGAGCTCGCGGAAGTGTCGCTTGACCGACTCCCACGCGCCGCGTGCCGTGATTCCCATCTGTTTGTGGTCGTAGCCGTTGGAGCCGCCCGAGGCGAATGCGTCTCCGAGCCAGAAGCCGTAGCTTTGCGAAACCCCGTTCGCGATGTCGGAGAACGTGGCGGTGCCCTTGTCGGCCGCCACGACCAGGTACGGATCGTCGTCGTCGTAGCGGACCACGCGGCGGGGCGGGACGACCTCGCCTTCGACGATGTTGTCGGTGATGTCGAGCATCCCCGACAGGAACGCCTTGTAACACGCGATGCCTTCTTGCTGGAGGGCCTCGCGGCCGCCTTCCGCCGGGGGTCGTTTGACCACGAACCCTCCCTTCGCCCCGACCGGCACGATCAGGGCGTTCTTGACCATCTGCGCCTTCATCAGGCCGAGCACCTCGGTCCGGAAGTCCTCGGGCCGGTCCGACCAGCGCAGGCCGCCGCGGGCCACCTTGCCCCCGCGCAGATGGACGGCCTCGAGCCGCGGCGAGTACACGAAGATCTCGAACTGTGGCTTTGGCAGCGGGAGGACCGGAATCTGAGAGGAGTCGAGCTTGAAAGACAAGAACGGGTGGGGCTTGCCATCAGCGTCCGTTTGGAAGGCGTTGGTCCGGACGATCGCGCGCACGACGCTTAGGAAGCTGCGGAGGATGCGGTCCTCGTCGAGGCTGGGGACGGCGTCGAGCGCCTCCTCGATCTCTTTGCCGAACCGCTCGGCGGCGTCGTCGTCGCGCGCGTCGGGATCCAGGCGCGCGTCGAACAGCCTGATCAGCAGCCGAACGATCTCGGCGTGCCCGAGCAGCGTGCGACCGATGTACGTGTCGGAGAAGCCGATGCCCCCCTGGCGCAGGTACTTGGCGATCGCGCGGATGATCGATACCTGACGACCGGTCAGGGTCGCGCCCAGGACCAGGCCGTTCAGCGCGTCGTCCTCGAGGTCACCGCGCCACACGCCGATGAACGTGTCGTGCAGGAGGTCCCGGACCCGCTCGGTGTTCGCGGCATCCGCTTGCAAGCCGAAGTCATAGATCCAGGCCGGCGCCCGGTCGGCGGGCGTTATCTCGTACGGACGCTCGTCGGCCACCTTCGCGCCGAGGTGCTCGAGCGTCGGCAGGACCTCGGATAGGAGCACGCCGCCGGAGCTGAAAAGCTTCAGTCGCACCATGCCTTCCGGAGTCTCGAGCGGGCGATAAAGGCTCGTGAGCGGCTCGTCCGTAATCGCGAGCTCCTCGATCCGGCCGATGTCGGCGACCGCGGAGCGCGCCACCCAGTCGGATTTGTAGCCCGGCGGGAACGCTCGCGCGTAGCGCCGGAACAGCTTGATGCCGTCCTCCTCGCCGTGATCTTCGATCAGCGCCTCGCGCAGCTCGTCCTCCCAGGCGCGGATGACCTGAGCCAGGCGGGTCTCGATCGTCGACACCTCGTACCCGGTGACCGGGTCCTCGCCGAGGCGGATGATGTAGTGGACCCGGGCCAGGCGCGACTCGCTCAGCTGAAGCGTCCAGTCGAGCGCGACGCCGCCGAGCGCCTCGAGCAGGATCCGGCCGACCCGCTCGCGGTTTTCGGTGTTGAACCGGTCGCGTGGGATGCACACCAGGCACTCGACGAACCGCTCCAGCGGATCGCGCCACAGGAACAGCCGCAGCCGCTGGCGCTCGCCGAGGCCGAGGATCCCGATCGCGAGGTTGTACAGGTCCTCGGTCTCCATCTGGAACAAGGAGTCGCGCGTGTAGGACTCGAGGATCTCGAGCAGCGCCTTGCGGTCGTGGCTCGCCGGCGGGAACCCGGCGCGCTCGAGCACCCCCTCGACCTTGCCGCGGATGATCGGGATCGACCTCGGGCTCGCCTTGTATGCGCGCGTGGTGTACAGGCCGAGGAACCGGCGCTCGCCGATCACCTGGCCGTCCTCGGAGTACTTCTTGACGCCGATGTAGTCGAGGTACGCCGGCCGGTGAACCGGGGACGCCGAGTTGGCCTTGGTCAGCAGCAGGATCTGCGGTTCGCGGCCGACGACCAGCGCCTTGCCGGCCAGCTTCTTCGGCGCCTTGGCGGGAACGCCCCGAAGGATCCCGAGCCCGGAGCCCTCGATCGGCTGCAGGCGCGCCTCGTCGCCCTCGTCGATCAGGTCGTATTCGCGGTAACCGAGGAGCGTGAAGTTGTCTTCGGCCAGCCATCCGAGGAATGCCTTGGTCTCGTCCACGAGCGCCGGGTCGATGGTCGGCGGCGGGTGTCGGTCGAACTCATCGATCAGCACCTGCGTGCGGGAGCGCATCTGCTGCCAGTCCTCGACCGCGGCGCGGACGTCCGCCAGGACGCGCTCGATCGTGGCGCGCAACTGGTCGAGTAGCGCGCGATCGTGCTCGCGCCCGACCTCGACGTGCACGACCGATTCGCGGATAACGTCTTCGGGCGCGGGCGCATCGTGCTCGAGCACCTCTGTGAGGTGCCCTTCGGCATCGCGCCGGACCTTCATCACCGGGTGGATGACGAGGTCGATCCCGTAGCCGAGCCGCCCGAGTTGCATCGTCACCGAGTCGACGATGAACGGCATGTCGTCGGTGACGATCTCGATCAGGGTGTGCGGCGACTGCCACCCGTGCTGCTCGAAGTCCGGGTTGTAGACCCGCACCTTCGACTCGCCGGCGGCGCGCTGCTGGGCCAGGTTGTAATGCGCCACGGCGGCGCCGTACAGATCCAGTGGATTACGGTCCGCGAGATCCTCGGCGGGAACCCACTGGTAGTACTGGCGAACGAATGACTCGCACGGTGCCACCTGGTCGGCGGGCAGCCGCTCCCGCACCCGCTCGCAGACCGTGTCGATCAACTCGGACTCGAGATCCGCCCCCTTAACCGCCATTTTCGAGACCTCCTCTGTTCTGCGCTCCTTGGCTCCGATTCAGTCGGTATCGCGGCGCATATTCCAGCCTACTCCGGACGGGATCGCGTTGCACAGCCTGGGATTTGGGTTGCGATTGGGGTCGCGCTTCGGGCTGGCGCAGGCTGCCCTGCGTGACGTCCGGGAGGGTCAAGTGGTTCAGCGAGGAGGAGGGCTGGGGCGTGCTCACCTCCGATGACGTGCCGGGCGACATCTTCGTTCACTTCACGCACATCGCCGGGGACGGATACCGGACGCTGGTCGGCCCCGAGCGAGTGCAGTTCGAATGGGAGCACTATCCGTCCGGGCAGGACGGTTGCTACTACCGCGCGACGCGGGTTGTCGGGGGCGTTCGGTAGGTCCGAGACCGGGCCGGCCGGGGATTCCTCTGGCGCGCCACCAGCCGGATCGCCGGTCCGAGACCGAGCCGGCCGGGGGATCCGTCCGGCGCGTATACGAACATATGTTCGATGACGAGCGACGGCAACCCCTATGCCCGGTTCCGCCGGGCGCTCGCCACCGGCAACGAGACGCTTATTACCACTGCGGCGCGCGAACTGCCCAAGGTCGCGCTCGACGACGCACTGCGCATCTGCCTGGTCCTCCGCGGCGGGGACCCCGACCGCTACGAACGAGCCGCCGTTCGCTGGCTCGGCAGGTTCGCACTCGAGGCGCGCGAGGCGACGATCGCCGACCTCCGCCTGGCGGCCGGAGCGCTCGACGCCCTCCCCGAGCACCCGGACAAGGCGATGGAGTTGTTGCAGCGACTGTGCGTGGCGCGGGGGGTCGCGTAGGCCGGACGGCACGTCGGCCCGGGGTCGCGTCGGCCGGACGGCACGTCGGCCCGGGTCGCGTAGGCCGGACGGCACGTCGGCCCGGGTCGCGTAGGCCGGACGGCACGTCGGCCCGGGTCGCGTCGGCCGGACGGCACGTCGGCCCGGGGTCGCGTCGGCCGGACGGCACGTCGGCCCGGGTCGCGTAGGCCGGACGGCACGTCGGCCCGGGGTCGCGTAGGCCGGACGGCACGTCGGCCGGACGGCACGTCGGCCGGGGTCGCGTAGGCCGGGCGGCACGTCGGCCGGGGTCCGCGTAGGCCGGGGTCCGGTGTGCCGGCGCCCGGACTTTGGCGCTGGGACTGCATATGTGTCAGCTGAATCGCCAAAGTTCAGAGCGTGCTCCCCGAATGGCCACCCGGCACGGTCACGACCCTCGCCACCGCCGGCCACCCGCCGCACGCGATCCCGGTCTCCGCCGCCGTGCGCGCCGGACCGCGCCGCGCGCTGATCGGGCTGGCCGCGAGCCGTGACTCGCTGTCGCGCCTCCGCGCCGACCCGCGGGTGTCGCTCGCGATCGTGTGCGAGGGCGTCGCAGTCACCGCGTACGGTCGCGCGCGGGTGCTCGACGACGCGCTCCTGGCCGAGGGCGTCGTCGCGGTCGCGATCGACATCGAACGCGTCCAGGACCACGACCGGCCGACGTTCGCGATCGAGGGCGGAGTGCGGTGGCGCTGGACCGATCCAGACGCGGAGCGGCGCGACGCCGAGGTCCGCGCGGCGCTGGCCCAACTCGCTGCTGCCACCGAGTCGGGCTGATCGGGGAGCACAAGCACCGCACGCCGGGGTCACGGCCCCCATCGGGGTCTGGCTAATCGGGCAGCAGTGGCACCCACACCCCTGGGTCATGGCCGACCAGCGCGCCGCGCGTGATCGCCTTGGAGCCGAACCGGTCCCGCACGCGATCCACCACCGCGTCGAGGTCGCGTGCGCGGTTGAACGGCAACATGAGCTGGACGGCGCCTCGGTCGTAGAGGTTGGTGAGCGCGATCCCGATCAGCGTCAGACCCCGGCGGTCGATCAGCGGCATCGATGCCTTGAGCAGCCCGCTGGCGGTTTGGAGGATCGTGGCCGTCTGATCGGTCGCGTCGCCCATCGTGTACGAGCGGGTGGCGCGCGAGAAGTCCTCGAAGCGCATCCGCAGCACGACGGTCCGGCAGACCCGCTGGGCCGCGCGCAGGCGGCGCGAGACCCGGTCGACTAGCCCGATGAGCACGGTCGCCAACTCCGCGCGCGACCGTCGCCGGCGGCCGAGCGCCCGCTGGCCGCCGATCGATCGCCGGCGGCGACGGACCTGCACCGGCCGGGGGTCGTAGTTGTTGGCCAGCGCGTGCACGTGGCGCCCCGACGCGCGGCCGAGCATCACGACGAGCTCGGGCTCGGCGAGCAGCGCCACCTGACCGACGGTCGTGATCCCGCGCTCGTGCAGCTTGCCGGCGGTCACCCGGCCGACACCCCAAAGCGCCTCGACCGGCAGCGGGTGCAGGAACTCGAGCTCGCGCTCGGGCGGCACGAGCAGCAGTCCGTCAGGCTTCGCGACCGCGCTCGCGACCTTGGCCAGGAACTTCGTCCGGGCGACGCCGACCGTGATCGGCAGCCCGACCTCCCGCCGGACCCGACGCCGCAGCCGCGCCGCGATCTCGACCGGCGTCCCCGAGATGTGGTTGAGCCCTCGAACGTCAAGGAACGCTTCGTCGATAGACAGGCCCTCGACGACCGGAGCGGTGTCCTCGAACACGGCGAACACCGCCTTGCTCGCCTCGGTGTACGCGGACATCCGCGGTGAGACGACGACCGCCTTCGGACACAGGCTCCGGGCCCGCGCGCCGCCCATCGCCGTGCGAACCCCGTACGCCTTAGCCTCGTAGCTGGCCGCGAGCACCACGCCCGCGCCCACGATCACGGGCCGGCCCCTCAGCCGGGGATCATCGCGCTGCTCGACCGAGGCGTAGAACGAATCGAGGTCAGCGTGCAGGACTGAAGCCGAGGGTGGCACGAACATATGTTCGTGCCACCCTCGGACGTATTCTTACCAGCCGCCCTGGCCCGAGCTCGTGTCAGTCCCGGGCGTGAACGAAACACCGCGGAACAGCTGGCCGAACTTGGCCGTGCGGACGGTCCCGAACCGCTCCCACGAGGGGGCCGTGAGCCCGTCCACGCGATCGCTGATCGCGACGAGCTTGTCCGGGTCCGCCCCGGTGTCGCCGCTGCCGCTGACGGTCGACGTGACTGCCCAGATAGTGGCAACGCCGTCGCGGCCGACGTGGCCGGTCAGCGCCCTCAGGCCGTCGGTGGCGGGTGACCACGGACCGCCGGTCCCGCCCGGGCCGTTGTTCAGGCCGGTCGGGTAACCGGGCACCGTGTAGGGCTGACCGAGGTCGAGACCGTTCTGCAGCGTGTACGCGAGGTTCCACTGCTGGGTGGTCGTGTCGAACACCCACTTCTCCAGTCCGGCCTCCGGCTGCGCCGATGCGGTGGAGTTGATGTAGGTGTTGGTCGTGGGATCGTACGTGGTGTCGCCAGAGCCCTCATCGGCGACGTACAGCGTGTGGTCGTTGGCGAACCACATCCCGAACGGATAGTTGATCGGCGACGTGGTCGAGGCGGCGAGGGTCGTCGGGAAGCCCTTCAGGATGCACATGTTGTTGGGCAGCAGAGCGTTGTTCGGCTTCTTCGCCGTGCCGAGGTTCTGGACGTTGAACCCGGTGGCGGCGACGCTGGCAGCCGTAGGCAGCGGAGCACCGGGCACGGGCAGCCCGACACCAGTCCCCGGGCACGCCTTGCCTGTCGTGTCGACGAAGTACACGGTGTTGACGCCGTTGCTACCGCTGCCCTTCGTGTAGTAGATGACGTTGTCGTGGATTGTGATGCCGCGGTAGTTGTTGTCCTTGGTGGACTTGTCCGGCGCGCTGCCGTTGGCCGGCAGCTGGGTGATGTTGAAGCTCCCGAGCGGGGTCGGCGCGCCGGGGCTCTGGTCGGCCTCGGGCTTGGCTGATGGCGTGACGAACTGCGCGCCCGTCGAGGCGACGACGTTGGCAGGGGGTGACTTACTCTGGCCTGCGTTCCCTGCCGTGTAGACCAGGTCCTGGCCGTGCTCGTCATTGGTGATGGCGGCGCGGCCGTTGTCGCCGCTGTAGGCGTTCGTCAGCGTGAAGGTGAAGCGGCCCGATCGATCGAGCTGTGCGACGACCCGGTAATACGGACCTAGGTCACCGTTGCCCGAGCCGAGCGGGGGCGGGCTGACCCCGGGGGGTGGGTCGATCACGCCGGGCGTGTTCGCGTTCGAAACGTCAACCTCACCCGGCTGGGCGTAATAGCCCATGAACGACACGTAATTGCCATCGGGACTCAAGTTGAGTGCCAACTCGGATTTCGAGGAATAGCTCGTGACGAAGTCGTTGGTCGGGACCGGGATGGTCGCCACGTGCTCACCCCACGGCGTCAGCTCGTCGAGGTACACCGGAGAGGTGACGCCGAAAAACGCGTCGACACTGTCGTTGTTGAAGACCGACGGGAAGTCGTCGCCGTCCGCAACCGCGGTGGCGCAGGGCGCCGCGATCGGCGTGGCCCCGCACTGCGGCGGCAACGGGGTGACGCCGGCGGTGATGTCGGCGGGGACGTAATCGCTCGTGCTGACGAGCAGGTCCCCCGGGATGAGCTCGGCGCCGCGGTGGCCGTGGTGCCACCGGTCGGCCTGAGCCGGTGCAGCGGCGACACACATCGCCAGGACGCAGCCCGCGCCCGCAAGCAGCCGATGTGCACGCCTGGGCGCTTGCCGCGCGCCGTGCGGTTTCCTTGACATGGGAAGAGTCCTCCTTGCTGGTTTAGGCAGGGCGCGACCCCCACGCCCAGCGAGGCACCCTATTCGTGCGCCGGCGGGCAGCTTGTGACCATCCCGTGATCGAAACCATGACAGCTTTCTTAGGTTCTGGAGGGGATTCGAGAGGAGACCGACATGACGCCGGCGCGCGCGCGCCACGGTGAGTTGCTCGACCGCCGGGTCTTGAACCGGGCGACGCTGGCGCGACAGATGCTGCTCGAGCGCATCGAGTTGCCGGCGCTCAGCGCGATTGAACACCTCGCCGGCATGCAGTCGCAGGCGCCCCACGCCCCGTATGTCGGCCTGTGGACGCGGATCAGCGGCTTCCGGGCGGACGAGCTGTCCGAGCTGACGGCCACTCGCAAGGCGGTGCGCGGGCCGATGATGCGCGCGACGCTCCACCTCGTCACCTCCGCCGACTAGGTCGCCTTCCGCCCGGTCGTCCAGCCGGTCCTGGAGCGGGGCTTCGCCAGCTCGCCGTTCGACATCAGCGGGATCGACCTCGACGCGCTGCTCGCGGGCGGCCGGGAGCTGATCGAGCACCGCCCCCGAACCCGCGCCGAGCTCGGCCCGCTGCTGGCCGAGCGATGGCCGGAGTTCGATCCGGCATCGCTCGCGCAAGCGGTCACCTACCTCGTGCCGACCGTCCAGGTCACTCCGCGCGGCCTCTGGGGCCAGAGCGGGCAGGCACGCTGGTCGACCATCGATGCCTGGCTCGGCCGCGAGCTCGATCCGGAGCCTTCGCGCGAGCGCCTCGTGATCCGTTACCTCGCGGCGTTCGGACCGGCGTCGGTCAGGGACATGCAGACGTGGTCCGGGTTGACGCGGCTCGGCGACGTCATCGACGGGCTCCGCCCCGAGCTGAGGACGTTCCACGACGAGGGCGGCATTGAGTTGCTCGACCTCCCGGGCGCACCGCGGCCCGGCCCGGACGTCCCCGCCCCACCCCGGTTCCTGCCCGAGTACGACAACCTGCTGCTCTCCCACGCCGACCGGACGCGCTTCATCACGGGCGGCGAAGCCGTGCCGCTCCATCCCGGATTGGGAGCGCGCTACGGGACGCTGCTCGTCGACGGCGCGTTCCGCGGAATCTGGAGGATCACCCGCCACGAACAGCGCGCCGTCCTTCACATCGAGCCGTTCGAGCGGTTGCGCGCGCGTGACGTAATCGCAGTCGCGGAGGAGGGCGAGGCGCTGGTGCGCTTCGCAGTCGAGGAAGCGACGGGCTACGACGTGCGCTTCTCGGCCTAGAGGTTCCGGACGGGCCTAGAGGTTCCGGACGGGCCTAGAGGTTCCGGACGCGCCGGCCTATGACCGGGTCCACCGGGTAACCGGCGGAGTCCCAGAAAGCGCCGGCAACGTCGTCGTCGTCCGCGACCAAAACCGTCACGCGCCGCGCCCCGAGCCCGCGCAGATGCTCCTCGCCGGCGTCGAGCAACCTCCGCGCAACCCCGCGCCGGCGATGGTCGGGATGTACCGCGAGCCGGTACATGTTGCCCCGCCAGCCATCCCACCCCGCGATCAGCGCGCCCACGATCTCCCCCGCGCCGTTCTCGGCCACCAGTAACACGCTCGGCGTCTCGGCAATCAAACGTTCGATGTCCTCGGCGCGGTCCGACGTTGTGGCGTGCTCGCTGCGCGCGAGCGCCCACAACCCGAGCACGGCGGGGACGTCTCCGAGCCGGCACAACCTCACGGCGGGCATGGCCGGCGATCCTAGCCGCGAGCGGACCGAGAGCCGGACGCTAGGTCAGCTCGTTGCGCAGCTGCTGGGCTTCCCCGAGGCCATGAAGCTTTTTGAGCGATTGGTGCTCTATCTGGCGGATGCGTTCACGTGTGACGTTGAACGTCCGGCCGATCTCATCGAGGGTCTGCGGATGCCCGCCGCCGAGCCCATAGCGCAGCTCGAGCACACGACGCTCGCGGTAGCCGAGAGCCTCGAGCGCCCCGCGCACAGCCTCTCCGGTGAGGATCTCCACGGCCCGATCGTACGGTGACTCAGCTTGCTCGTCGGCGATCAGTTGACCGAATTCCGACTGACCTTCGTCACCGACCGGCGTCTCGAGTGAGATCGGCGCCTGTCCGGCCCGCTTGATCGACTCGACTTCCGCGGTCTTGAGGCCGGTGACCTCGGCGATCTCCTCGGCGGTCGGCACGCGGCCGAGGCCGCTCGTCAGCTTACGCTCCGCCCGGCCGATGTGGTTGAGCTTCTCCACGATGTGCACCGGCATGCGGACCGTTCGCGCCTTGTCGGCCAGCGCGCGGGCGATTGCCTGGCGGATCCACCACGTCGCGTAGGTCGAGAACTTGAACCCCCGGCGATAGTCGAACTTCTCCGTCGCGCGCACCAGACCGAGGGTCCCCTCCTGGATTAGGTCCAGGAAAGGCAAACCCTGGTTGCGATATCGCTTGGCGATAGAGACGACCAGACGCAGGTTCGACTCGACCAGCTTTCGCTTGGCATCCATATCGCCGCGCCAGATCCGCTTGGCGAGGTCGACTTCCTGCTGAGCGGTCAGGAGACGCACCTTGCCGATGTCCCTCAGGAACAGCTGCAATCCGTCTGTCGTGCCCTCTGGCTCTCGATCGGCTCGGGGCTTGCGACGGCCACGCTTGTCCGGCGCGGGCTCGATCTTCTGGCTCGCCAACGTGGCCGGGTCGATTTCCTCCACCAGCTCGATTTCACGTCCCTCGAACAGGCCGAGCAACTCCTCGGCGTCGCTTTCCTCGAGGTCGAGTTCCGCGGTGGCGGTGGCGATCTCGGAATACGTGAGCACGCCTAGCTGCAGCCCGCGAGCGATCAGGCCCTTCACCTCGTCGAGGTCCTCGAGTTCCGCTGCTGACACCCGGTTGCCCTTCGCGCTAGGCGCGGGCCTACTTACACGCAGCGGCCGTAGCCGCCTGGCGTGTCGCCGAGGCCGGACCCGAGCCGGGGATCGGCTGGGCGCGCGTTGCCGCTGGACCGTGTCTTTCCCTGCGCGGCATCCCGCTGAGCCTTCCGTCCCGATGTCGGGTTCACGCGGTCAGAGTCCCCGCGCCGTCGACCACATCAATCCAACCCGGCCGAGGCCGGGTGGCGATGACGCCTGTCGACCTGCAGCACCGGCCCCGCAGCGAAAGCACCATTAACCCGCGTCCTCGCCTCGTGGCGCGATGTGCGCCGTCGGTGGCATCCAGTACACGGGCCGAGAGTCCCGGCCGCAGGGCCAGCCCGTACCACCAATGTACTCCTATCGCAACCCCCGCGTATGTGAAAGCTGCAGGACGGGCTACGCGTCAAGCGCTCGGAGCATGACCACGTGCTCCGGATTGACCGCTATTCGCTCCCCGGTGTCGATCTCAACCAGCCAGGCGAACTGCATGATCGAACCGCGCGCGGCATCGAGGATCATCCGCTCGACGTCTCGAGCGGCTCCCTCAACCCGAAACACACTTCCACCAATGATTGTTAGCTCTGTTGCGGGTGGCACTTACTGTTAGCTGTTGCCCGCGACGAGGCGCGGCTCACCGCGCGTCGCTCCGGCCGGAGGGGTTCTCGGCGACCAAGCCGATGTCTAATCCGGCTGCACGCTGACGTTGAGGGCCTTCGGCCCCTTGGGGCCTTGCTCGGACTCATAGGACACCTTGGCGCCCTCGGTCAGCGAGCGGTAGCCGTTGGCTCCGACGATCGCAGTGTGATGTACGAAGAGGTCCTTGGACTGATCATCGGGCGTGATAAAGCCAAAGCCCTTGTCGTCGCTGAACCATTTGACGGTTCCGGTAGCCATTGCTTCCTCCGGCGTTGATCGTGCTGCGAACGCGGAGATTGCCGTGAGCAAAGGCTACGAGCGCTGGCACTACGGTGCCGGGCATTTGCCCGGCTTGACGCGCGCAGTGTAACACTCGGACGCCGACGCAGAGTCGGATAGATCCCCAAACAGCCCCGCCGATCCGAAACCGCCTCGCTCAGCCGGGACGGGCCTCGGCCTCGGCCTCGTGCTGTGAAGCGCTAGATCCGAAGCATGAGGGCTGCTACCGTGCTGTGGGGAGGGCGACGATGTCGCCCGCGAGGTTTTCTCGCCGACGCAGCGAATCTCGTCTCGATGCAGATCGCGCCGGCGAAGGGAAGGAGAGCGATGCCCAGCGGCCGCTTTGACCAGCTCGCGGCAAACGAGCTGACAGCGGGGTCGTCGGCTGTGACTGCTCGCATGGGCTTCCGGCCGGCCTCTCATCGCCCGCACGGCAACGGCGAGGTTGCGAAATGAAGACGGCGCGAGAGAAATCAGAGGAGAAGCGCAAGGCAAAGCTCGAGGAGATCCGCGAGCAAGTCGACAGCGGCACGCTCGTTATTCGCGCCATGACGCCGGAAGAGCGCCGGCAGTATCCGCCCCGTCCGGTCGAGCGCAGACGGTTTAACCGCACATGAAGAATGGCGAGCGCGAGCGGCTGGTCACCCGGATCAGGCAGCTCCGCCAGACTGGCAGGACCACCGAGGGGCAACCGTCGAGCGATACCAGCGATCCTGATCGCGCCCAGATGGTCAGGCTCGAGGAGCGCGTCGCTCACCTCGAGCAATTGCTCGAGGGACTTCAGGACTCCGTGCACCGGGAGTCCGAGCGACAGGGCAGGCGGATCGCCGAGCTCGAGGCCAGGATCGAGCCGGGAGCACTTGGCGAGGCCATGAGCAAGGACGCTCGCGAACGCGGGCTGTAGCAGCTCTTGACGACGTTCTTCATCCCCGGGGCGTCTGACGATCCGCGTGTCCTCGAGGACATATACGCCGAGATGCGGAGCCAGATCGAACGTGACCTGGGGCAACGACCTAGCGCTCGCCGGATTGTGAGACTGTGGACCCGCCGCGGAAGCGTTGACTGCATCGCCGAAGTCGGCCGTGCGGACCCTGTGCGCGGCGGCACCGTGATGGCGATCTTCGACATGGGACATCACCGGCCGTTCGTCGTCTGGCGTCAGCCAGACGACGGAATGCGAGAGGGAGTCCGCGAGGTGCTGGCGTGCAACGCCTACGCCGTGTCGGAGTTCGATCGATGACCTCGAGCGGCGAGATCGAACTGGTCCGAGCGGACGTGCGCGAATGTCACGACCACGTGGCGCTACTGCGCGCCAGGCTGTACCGGTGGGGTCTCGGGTCCAACGCTGAACTTCAGGAGCTCGAGCGGGAACTCGACCACGCGGAGGCACGCCTGCGCGACGCGACCGCGCAACACTCGGCGGAGTGAGCGACATCGTCCGCCGCCCGCTCGCGGTAGTCAGACGCAAGTCGCGCTCGCGCAAAATCCACAGTCGCAGCTGTTGATTTCATACCCTATGCGAAGCCCGATTTTGGGTTCGATCGGTTGACCTACAGCGCTTGGACGTTCGCTGCCTGAATCCGAAGCCCTGGTCGTCACTGAACCATTTCACTTCCTGTTGCCATCTGGTTCCTCCGGTATGTGCACTCCGAGGCGCGAGCCTCCGTCTCAATACTGAGTACGGGGGTCGGGACCTGGTAAGCTCAAGTCGCTCGGTGAGCCCAGCTCTTCTCGCTTCCGGGGCAACGTTTCCACTCAGAGGGGCAGAGAGGCCGTCGGCGATGGCTGCAGCAAGGAACGTTTCGTGCTGCTGCGCGTGCACTGGTGCGGCGTGCTCTGTCTCGAAAGGGGTTGGTCATGATCTATACCTGCTGTCGTAACTGCCGCCTGCGGTTCACCGCGGCCGCAGCGGGTTACCTGGTTGCCTGTCCGGAGTGCGGTCGGCCGCCGCAAGCGATGCCGGGTGCAGAAAGCGTCGTCGGGTTTCGGCTCTTCGTACTGGAGGATGTGCCCCAAGAGCTGCCTGAAGCTGTCGCGATGTCCCTCCCAGTCCCTCACCCGGGCGCTGGAGGTTCATGACCGACCTACACCTGCGCATCCTCCGCATGGTGGCGAAGCGGCGACAACAGGAGCTGGACGAACACGACACCGCCGCCCGCGGCCCCGCGTCCGTCGGCCGCCGGCGCGATCTCAAACGAGCGGCTGGGCGGAGCGAAGCGAACCTCGTGGCGGCCCAAGCGCGACGGCGCCACTCGATGGCCGAGGCGCGCCCGTAAGGGTGTGCGGATCGGTACGAGCTGGCGCGTGATCGTCCGGTTCCTGACGTGCCACTGGCCATACCAGGCGTTCCGCTTCTCGAAGATGCTGCCCGTGCGGTACCGCCGCTTCGCGGCACTGCTCGGCTTAAGGGAAGGCGGTTGCTCTGCGGCCATCGCCCCTTCATACGCCCACGCAGGCCGCCGGCGCGACTTTGCGCCCCCGTTCCGATCGGACCGACCGCGCGTACCGTCGATTGGAGATCTGCTGCCGTCCCAGCGCCCCCGGGGCGTCATGGCCGGCCCCCCGCGGAGCGGCCAGGCGGCTCCGCAGGCCGCCCAGCGTCGACCGGATCTGGATGAGCTGCGGCCTCGACTCGGGCGGCCGCCCAGCTCACGAGCACCCGCGTCACGACGCTCGCCGAGGGCCAGTCACCTCCGCGGAGGCGCTCGAGCGCCTCTCCCCCACGTCGGCGCGCGTGCGTGCGCGACCAGTCATAGGACGACGGCCACCGGCCAGAGCGGGCCTGCCAGACCCGCATCGTTTCCAGTACACGCGCGCGCGACCAGCGCCGTTCGATCGCGCCGGGGTGGCAGGCCGCCGAGGTACGACGCCGGCGAGGTGCCCCTGCGGGTCCTTTTCCGACGCCGCCCTCCCAAACCCGGCGTGACCGTTTCCGATCACCGGGCTCTCCAGTGACTATGTCGTGATCGTGGTTTGCGTTCACGAAGGACATCCAGAACCGTTTCGGCGCTCTGCATTACGCATACCTCACGGTCACTAGAGGTCCAGCCACCTGTGCCCCTTCGCCCTGTGGACGGCTCTCCCGTCCCCCTTGGTGGGTCGCTACTCCCACGACTACTATGGGCACCCCGTCACCCTGAGACTCGCGCCTCGAGGGTTGATCCCGCGTTCGTCCCTGTCGTACGTCCGAGCGTGACTTAGGCGTCCGACTCATCTCCTTAATTACCCTCACTGGGCAACGCTCCATGCCCCGAAGGTTGCGATGGCCCTGCAAGAATGCCATCGCAGAGCATGGCGCCGGTAACAAGTGCCTTTCCGGCGGATGCGCCTTTTCATCTTCTGGAGATTCGGCTTCAGGCAGTCTAGCTTTCGCCATATCACGCGGGTCCCGCGACGCCTCACCCCTGACACCTGGGCATGACCGCCGCTTTCCTGGCATGCGATTGTTCCTTTTACCTTTCGGATCCGGGTAAGCCATTGGACCCAAGAACATCCCTTCGAGTTCCTCCCGGCTGCGCCGGGGATACAACAGGGCGCCTCGCGGCGCAGTTGCGGTAGGCGTGAGCGTCGCCCTTGCCGTTGCGCGGCTGGGTGTAGGCGCCGCAACCCCGGCACACTCCCTGATAGCGAACCTTCACTGCCCGCGCCTTCTCTCCTGTGGCGTCCTAAGCGCCTAAAAGGCGTTAGTCTCCCGTCGAGAGGGGTCGCATGTCGAAGCCCAGAGATGTCGTGGTCGTCCGCGTGAGCGAGAAGGGCGACCGGGAGGACGAGCACTTTCACTCGCCAGTCGATCGAGGCCGCCAGGCGGTGGGCGAGGGACCCTGGTGAGCGGCTTGTTGCCTCGCCGATTCCCGAGATCGACGTCAGCGGCAGGCTGCCGCTGTCCAAGCGCCCCGGGCTGTTGGCGGCGATCGAGATGATCGAGGCCGGCCGGGCCGACCAGCTGGTGGTGGCGTATTTCGATCGGCTGGTGCGCTCGCTCAAGGTCCAGTTGGAGGTGATCGAGCGTGTGGAAAGGGCGGGCGGGGAGATCTTCGCGCTCGATCACGGCAAGCTCACGAACGGCACGGCGGCGCAGCGCTTGTCGACGAACATGCTCGGCTCGGTGTTCCAATACTTCGCTGAGATCACGGGCGAGAAGGTCACGGCGGCTCAGGCGCGGGCGGTGGCGCGGGGTGTCTACCCGCACCCGAAGATCCCGGTCGGGTATGTGCGCGGCGAGGACGGCGTGCTGACGGTGGAGCCCGCGGCGGCGAGGGTCGTGGTGCAGGCGTTCAAGCGCCGCGACCGGGGCGCGTCGCTGGTGGAGATCCAAGCGTTCCTCGCCGAGAATGGGATCGAGCGCGCACTCTCCGGCGTAGCCTCGATGCTGCGCTCGCGGATGTACCTCGGTGAGATCCACTTCGGCGAGCTGCACAACCCGCAGGCTCACGAGGCGATCATCAAGGATCGCGGGCTGTTCGAGCGGGTGCAACGGCGGACGGTCTCGCGCGGGCGCCAAGCCAAGTCAGAGCGGCTGCTGGCCCGCCTGGGTGTGCTGCGCTGCGGGACGTGCGGCTCGCGGATGGTGATCAACTCCGACAGCGGCAGCTACCGCTGCGGCGACACGAGCGCGAACCGCTGCCAGCGACGAGCGGCGGTCAAGGCCGACCGCGTCGAGAAGCTGGTGCTGGACGCGGTCCGGGCGTACTCGGCCACCGCCGACCCGCACCCACGCGCGTCGCGCAAGCAGCAGATCCGCGAGGCGGACGAGGCGATCGAACTCGCCAACGCGGATCTCGATGACACGATCCGGCAGCTCGGCGAGCTTGGATTGTTGGGCCGGCCCGCGAGCCAGGAGACCTTGGAGAAACTCGCCAAGACCCTCGATGACGCGCACGCCGTCCGGGCGCGACTCGGCGATGGGGGCGAGATCAACATCATCGGTCCTGACGAGATCGACAAGCTGCGCGAGCCCGCGAAGCGCTTGGCGGCGTGGCGACGGCTCATAACCGACAGCGTCGAGTCGGTCACAGTCGCGCCTGCGATGACCGCCGATGGGCGCCCCAGTCGCCTCTGGGACCCTCGCCGGATCGCCATGAGGTTCCTTAGCCAGCACCCATAAGGAAGCCGCCAGCAGCGACTTCTCGCGCTTCAGTTGACACCCTCGGGTCGTACGATTCGCACACCTCTGCCGACGGTCACGGAGTCGGACATCGTCGCCGGGCACGACTCCGCAACCGAACGAGAAGCAGCAGAGCGAGATCGGCGTCACCGGCCGTGCGAGATTCGTCCGTCGGGGAGGCGCGACGCCTTGACAGAGAATCCGCGGTCGTCTGTCAGCAGCCGCCAGTTGTGGGGAGCACACAGTTCGGTGGTCGCCGGGGTCACGGCCACGGGGGTCGGCGCGACTATCGGAACCGTGGCATAGGAGTCGCCGAACGACGGCCCGGCGGACGCCTCCTTTGTAGGCATTGCGATCGCGCCGTTCGCAGTGCTCCACGAGCAAAAGCGAAAGCGGGGAGACCCGTGATCCGACGCCTGCGCGGCGTCGCTGCATCTGTCCGGAAGGAGTAGTCAGACCGACGGCTTCGCTGGTGGCTGCTTTGCTGGCCGAGCAGAAGAACGCCGACCACGACGGCGCGGTTCTGCGACTCGTCCAAAGCGCTATGGCGTGCTAGCCGAAATCGACGGCGCGGTTCTGCGACTCGTCCAAAGCGCTATGGCGTGCTAGCCGAAATCGAGTTACCACCGTCCCGTGCCGACTGCTCCTCGCGTCGGAATGCGGGGCACGGTGCCGTCGCGCCCGCAACGGCGACGAAGCAGT
>CAWJXO010000009.1:0-231547 GCA_963846765.1 uncultured Solirubrobacterales bacterium | reverse complement strand
ACGGCCGACGGTTTGTTGGATCTTGATGCGTTGGATTCGCTGCTGGCGCGGGGTCCGCGGCTGGTCGGCGTCGTGCACGTCTCGAACGTCTTGGGGACCATCAACCCCGTGGCTTCGATTGCCCGGCGAGCGCACGACGCCGGGGCGGTGGTTGTGGTCGACGGCACGCAGGCGGTGCCGCAGATGCCTGTGTGGCTGCCGGACCTGGACGTCGACTTCTACGCCTGGACCGGGCACAAGGCATACGGCCCGACCGGGATCGGGGTTCTGCACGGGCGGCGCGAGCTGCTCGAGGAGATGCCTCCCTTCATCGGTGGCGGCCACATGATCCGCACGGTCGCGGCTAACGAGTCCACCTGGACCGACCTGCCGCATAAGTTCGAGGCCGGCACGTCGCAGATCGCCGAGGCGATCGGACTGGGCGCCGCCGTCGACTGGATTCAGGCGCTGGGGATGGACGCGATCCGTGCCCACGAGCAGGCGTTGGTGGCAGAGACATTGGAGCGCCTGGCTTCTTCGTCGTCGTCGTCGGAGGTCCCGGGGTTAACCGTGCAGGGTCCGCTTAGCGCCGCCGATCGGGGTGCGCTCGTGTCGTTCACGTTGGAGGGCGCCCATCCGCACGACATCGCGGACATACTCGGGGGGCTGGGGGTGTGCGTCCGCGCCGGCCATCACTGCGCGCAGCCGCTGATGCGGTCGCTGGGCGTGCATGCCACGACTCGCGCGTCGTTCGCCGTGCACAACTCGTCCGAGGATGTGGCGCGGCTGGTCGATGGGCTCGGGGTCGTCCGGCGCACGCTGCAGCTGGACTAGAGCTTCTCGGGTCTCCGGGGCTGGGGCGCCGATAGGCTCCCGGCCGAGTGCCGCCGATCAATCTCTATAGCGACACGCAAACGCGACCGACCCGCGGGATGCGCGAGGCCATCGCCGGCGCGGTCGTAGGCGACGAACAGCGGGGGCTCGATCCGACTACCTTGGGTTTGCAGGATCGCGTGGCGGAGCTGTTGGGGTTTCCGGCTGCGGTCTTCTTGCCCAGCGGAACGATGTGCAACGAGATTGCGCTGCGACTTCACGCCCGTCCCGGCGGCGATGAGTTGTTGTTGGACCGGACCGCACATCCGGTCAATTCGGAGGCCGGGGGACCGGCTGTCCTCTCCGGATTGATGATCCGGGTGCTCGACGGCGACGGCGGGGTGTTCACGGCCGCCCAGCTCGAGGCGGCGCTGCGGCCGCCGGGCAACCGGTACATGCCGCGCTCGCGAGTCGTGTCGGTCGAGCAGACTTCGAACCTCGGTGGGGGTCGTATCTGGCCACTCGACGTGGTTTCCGGGGTCTTGGCGGTCGCCCGCACGCACGGCCTGCGCGCGCACATGGACGGTGCGCGGCTGATGAACGCGGTCGTGGCCTCGGGCGTTTCGGCTTCTGATTTTGCCGGCGGGTTCGACACCGCGTGGATCGACTTCACGAAGGGCTTGGGAGCGCCGGTGGGTGCGGTGCTGGCGGGGTCGCGCGAGCTGATCGACGAGGCGTGGCGGTGGAAGCAGATGCTCGGCGGCGCGTTCCGGCAGTCTGGAATCGTCGCCGCCGCCTGCCTGTACGCGCTCGATCACCACGTGGATCGGCTGGCCGAGGACCATGTGCACGCGCGGCTGCTGGCAGAAGGCTTGGCGTCGCTTCCCGGCGTGCAGCTCGATCCGGCTTCGGTAGAGACCAACATCGTGATCTTTCACGTGGAGGACGCGCGGGCGCTGGTGGCGCGGATCGCCGATCGTGTCGAGGTCCAGGCGTTCGACGCCCACCGCGTGCGTGCGGTCACTCATCTGGACGTCTCGCGTGAGGACGTGGAGCGAGCGCTCGAGGCGTTCGCCGACGAGCTCGGCTGAGTTCTGCTCAATTCAGATGCGCCAGAATCGGCGGATGACCAGGCGAAAGCCTGCAGGCGCGCGATGGGAGAGCTGGATCGACCGACAGATCCGCGAGGCGGAGGAGCGCGGCGAGTTCGACGATCTGCCCGGCGCCGGCAGGCCGATCCCTGATCTGGACAAGCCGTTCGACGAGCTGTGGTGGGTCAAGGACAAGCTTCGTCGCGAGGGCCTGTCCTACATGCCGCCGTCGGTGGCGCTGCGCAAGGAGGCTCATGACGCACTGGTGGCGGCCTCGGGCGCTAGCACTGAGGCCGAGGTGCGAAAGATCATCTCGGCGATCAACGAGAAGATCCGCGAGGCCAATCGGAAGACCATCGCGGGGCCACCGCTGATGCTCGTGCCCTACGACGTGGAACGCTTCGTCCGGGAGTGGCGCGAGCAGCACCCACCATAGGTCCGGTCGGGCGGGGCGGTTCCGCGGAACACCATCCGCGGAACACTTCCGCAACCTGTTAGCCGGCGCGCGGTTCCGCGGAACACTCCCGCAACCTCTTAGCCGGCGCGCGGTTCCGCGGAATGCTAACCGCAGCACTTGAGTTGCAGGTGAGCCGTCCGACGCCTCGTTTCCGTCCGGGGCGCGGCGTAGTCTATCGAACATGTGTTCGTATGAAAAGAGCGAAGATCACCGGTCGGCGGGAGCTTCAACACTCGAGGACCTCGAGCGTGAGATCTGCGAGCTGGCCGCGCACATCGCGGCCGCGACGTGCCGCTGGCTGGAGCTGTTGGCGGAATTCGACGACCGCGGCGGCTGGGCGGAATGGGGCATCAAGTCGTGTGCGCATTGGCTCTCGTGGCGATGTTCCTTGGGACTCCGAGCGGCGCGAGAACACGTGCGCGTGGCGCATCGGCTCAAGGAGCTGCCACTGGTCAAGGAGGCGTTCTCGCGTGGGGAACTTTCGTATTGCAAAGTGCGCGCGCTGACAAGGGTTGCCACGCCGGTGACTGAGGCGGGTCTGCTCGAGATCGCTCGTCATGCCACGGGTGCGCAGCTCGAGAAGCTCGTTCGCGGCTATGCGGGCGCATTGTCGGCGACGCTTGGGGCAGCGCAGCGGGCGATCGAGGGTCGTTACCTGCGGTGGAACTGGGAGGACGACGGCTCGCTGCGGCTCGAGGCTCGGCTTCCGGCAGATGACGGTGCCGTGGTGCTGAACGCGTTGCGGGCGGCGGAGGCGGAGCGGTCAGACGGCGAGATGCGAGAGGAGCCGATGCTGGCATCGCCGGCGGGGGCGCGCCGGGCAGATGCCCTGGTGCAGCTGGCGAAGCTGTCGAGCGCCGCGGGGGCGGGGTCGGGTGGCGTGAATGGGTGTGAGCTCACGGTGCACGTGGACGCCGAGACCCTGGCCGCGGACGAGGTCAAGGAGCGCTGCCATCTCGAGGACGGACCCACGCTCTCGCCCGAGACCGTGAGGCGGCTTGGGTGTGACGCGGGGGTGGTGCGAATCGTCGAGCGGGATGGGCGGCCGCTGACGGTGGGCCGGCGGACGCGCACGATCCCGCCGGCGCTGCGGCGGGCTCTGCGCAGTCGGGACGCGGGGTGTCGGTTCCCTGGGTGTACGCACGAACGGTTCCTGCACGCGCATCACATCCGGCACTGGGCGAAAGGAGGGCCGACGACGCTCGAGAACCTCGTTCAACTGTGCTCGTACCATCATCGGCTGGTGCACGAGGGCGGGTTCCGAGTCGAGTCGTCGGACCGAGGCGCGGTGCGGTTTCGGCGGCCTGACGGGCGGGTGGTGGCGCCGGCGCCCGAGTGCCGGCGGGTGCGCGGGCCGGCGCTTGGGGAGCAGCACCGGGCGCGGGGCATTGAAGTGGATCAGAACACGTGCCGGCCGCTGTCGGCGGGCGATCGGCTCGACTACGGGTTGGCGGTGGAGGTGCTGACGGCGAGGGCGCTTGCCGGCGGGTGACCGCTCGCTACGCTAAGCAACATGGAGGAGCTGTACCGCGAGAACATCCTCGATCACTACAAGCATCCGCATAACTGGAGCCCTCCGGGGGAGGAGATTGAGGGCGCCGATCTGGAGTTCCATGATCTGAATCCGTTGTGCGGGGACGAGTTGACAGTGCAGCTGGCGCTGGATGGGGACGGGCGGATCGAGGACGTGCGGTTCTCCGGGCACGGGTGCGCGATCTCGCAGGCGGCGGCGTCGATGGCCTCGGACGAGGTCAAGGGGATGCGCGTGCAGGAGCTGCTGGAGCTCGACCGGTCGTTCGTGCTGGACCTGCTGGGGATCGATATCTCGGCGACGCGGATGAAGTGCGCGCTGCTGTCGCTCAAGGTGCTGAAGGGCGCCTCGCTCGGCCACGCGGCCGACTGGGAATCGGCGGCGTAGAGCGCCCGTCGCTGCGCGGCTGTCCAAATCCTATCTACGCGCTAGGATTTATAGCCGTGTCCGAAGTGATCGAAGTGTGCCCCGTGAACGAGCTCGGCCCGGGCGAGCGACGCCTGGTCGAGTGGGAAGACCTGGAGATCGGCGTGTTCAACTGCGGCGGCGCCTTCTATGCGATCGAAGACCGGTGCTCGCATGACAACGGACCGCTGGCGGAGGGAGAGTTCGATCCCGAGAGCTGCACGGTCGAATGCCCGCGGCACGGATCGTTGTTCGATCTGAAGACCGGTCAGCCGAAGACTTTGCCCGCGTACGTGCCGGTGGAGACGTTCCCGGTGCTCATCGAAGACGAGACGATCAAGCTGGAGGTTGAATAGTGGCTGTTGAACTGACCGAGAATGAGCAGCTCGCGGCCATCAACGCCGATTACGAGCAGCGCTATGGCTTCCGCGACGCCGAGCATTACCTGTACAAGGCGCCGAAGGGCCTGAACCGCGAGATCGTCGAGAAGATCTCGGAGTTCAAGTCAGAGCCGCAGTGGATGCGGGACTTCCGGCTGAAGGCGCTCGAGCACTTCATGTCTCGCCCGCAGCCGACCTGGGGCTCGCCGATGCTGGCCGAGGTCGACTACGACGACATCCACTACTTCGTGCGGGCCTCCGAGAAGCCCGGCCGCTCGTGGGACGACGTGCCCGAGGACGTCAAGCGGACTTTCGATCGCTTGGGCATTCCCGAGGCCGAGCGCAAGTTCCTGTCCGGGGTCGGGGCGCAGTACGAGTCCGAGGTCGTCTACCACCAGGTGCACGAGGACCTCGCGAAGCAGGGCGTGATCTTCGTCGACATGGACACGGCGCTGCGCGAGCACGAGGACATCGTCCGCGAGTACTTCGCCACCGTGATCCCGCCCAACGACAACAAGCTGGCGGCGTTGAACTCGTCCGTGTGGTCGGGCGGCTCGTTCGTGTACGTGCCCGAGGGCGTGCACGTGGAGATGCCGCTCCAGGCCTACTTCCGGATCAACACCGAGAACATGGGCCAGTTCGAGCGCACGCTGATCATCGCCGAGCCGGGCTCGTACGTGCACTACGTCGAGGGCTGCACCGCGCCGACGTACTCGTCGAACTCGCTGCACTCGGCGGTGGTTGAGCTGATCGCCAAGCCGGGCGCGCGGATCCGGTACACGACGGTCCAGAACTGGTCGACGAACGTGTTCAACCTCGTGACCAAGCGCGCGGTGGCGCATGAGGACGCGACGGTCGAGTGGGTCGACTGCAACCTCGGCTCGCGCCTGACGATGAAGTACCCGAGCGTCTACCTGATGGGCGAGCGCGCGCACGGCGAGATCCTGTCAATCGCGTTCGCCGGCAAGGGCCAGCATCAGGACGCCGGCGGGAAGATCATCCACGCGGCGCCGAACACGACCTCGAACATCTTCGCCAAGTCGATCTCGAAGGACGGCGGGCGCGGCTCGTACCGCGGCCTGCTCGAGATCGCCAAGGGCGCCCATGGCGCCCGTTCGAAGGTCGTGTGCGACGCGCTGCTGCTCGATGAGGAGTCGCGCTCGGACACGTACCCGACGATCCGGATCGGCGAGGACGACGTCAATGTCGGCCACGAGGCGACCGTGTCGAAGGTCGGCGACGACCAGCTGTTCTACCTGATGTCGCACGGGATTCCGGAGGACGAGGCGTCGAAGCTGATCGTCAACGGGTTCATCGAGCCGATCACCAAGGAGCTCCCGATGGAGTACGCGGTCGAGATGAACCGGCTGATCGAGTTGCAGATGGAGGGCTCGATTGGCTAGCGCGGCGCCGGCGGGAGTCGGGATGCCGGCCGGGATCGATCTGCCCACGTTCAAGGGGCGCCCTGGCTGGGAGTTCACGGACATCTCGGGCCTGGACCTGGCCGCGTACGAGCGCGTTGGCGCGAACGTCGATGGGGCTGCCGGCGCTGAGCTCCTTTGGGAGTTGCCGGCGCCGGCGCTGCCCGACGGCGTGATCGTCTCCACGCTGGACGCGCCCGAGCACCGGGCGCTGATCGAGCGGCATCTGGGGTCGCTGGTCTCCAGCGACGACGTGTTCGTGGCGCTCAACGACGCGGGCGTACGCGCGAGCGCGTTCGTATATGTCCCGCGCGGCGTGGAGCTCACCGAGCCGATCTCGCTCAGCAGCGTGCAGGCCCGCACCGGAACGCTGCTCAACCAGCGCACGCTCGTCGTGCTCGAGGAGGGCGCGCAGGCCGAGGTATGGGAGCAGTTCCTGTCGGGGGCAGACGACGTCGACGGGGTGTTCAACACCGTCACCGAGCTGATCGTGGGCCAGAACGCGCGGCTTCGCTACGTGTGCGGCCAGGGGCTGTCCGAGAACAGCTGGATCTTCGGCGCGCAGCGCGCCGAGGTCGGCCGCGACGCGTCGCTTGACTGGGTGGCGCTCGGGTTCGGCTCAGCGCGCGGCCACGTCCGGATGGAGACGCGGCTCGCCGGCGAGGGCTCCGGGGCCAGGGTGACGGGCGCGTACGCGAGCCACGGGCGCCAGCACATCGACTTCGACACCACGCAGGAGCACGCGGCACCGAACACGACGTCCGACCTCGCGTTCCGCGGCGTGCTGACCGGGCGATCGAGCGCGGTGTGGAAGGGCAACATCATCGTGGACCCGGGCGCGCAGAAGACCGACGCGTTCCAGGAGTCGCGCAACCTGCTGCTGTCAAAGCGCGCGCACGCCGACGCGATCCCCGGCCTCGAGATCCAGGCCAACGACGTGCGGTGCACGCACGCCGCCGCGGTGGCGCAAGTCGATCCCGAGCAACTGTTCTACCTGCGCTCGCGGGGGCTGCCGCTCGAGGTCGCCAAGCGACTCGTGATCGAGGGCTTCCTGGCGACGCTGGTCGAGCGCTTCGAGGAGGGCCCGGTGCGCGAGGTGCTCAGCGACGTGCTCGAGCGCCGGCTCGCGCTGATTCTGGGCGGGTAGCGGCCGGCTCAGCTGGCGGGTGGCGCGAGCTCGTCGAGCGCTTCAAGCTCGTCGGGCTCGAGTTCGAGCTGGACGGCCTCGAGGTTCTCCTCGAAGTGCGGGATCGAGCTCGTGCCCGGGATCGGCAGGATCACCGGCGAGTGGGCGAGCAGCCAGGCGAGCGCCACCTGGCGGGGCGTGGCGCCGTGGCCACGCGCGATCTCATCGACCGCACGACCGTGGCGGGCGACATCGCTCCCGCTGGCGATGGGTGCCCACGGGAGGAACGCGAGCTGCTGACTCGCGCACTCCTCCAGCACGTCCTCGGAGGCGCGGTCGACCACGTTGTAGCGATTCTGGACGGAGACAATCGGGACGATCTGCTGAGCGCGCTCGAGGTCCTCGAGCGAAACGTTTGACACCCCGATGTGGCGGACCTTGCCCTCGTCCTGAAGCTCGGCGAGCGCGCCGATCGAGTCCTCGATCGGCACCTTGGGGTCGACTGCGTGGAGCTGGTAGAGGTCGATCCGCTCGAGCTTCAGGCGCTTGAGCGACGACTCGCAGCATCGGCGCAGGCGATCGGGCCGGCAGTTTCGCTCCCAGACGTTGGGCCCCGGGCGCTCGAGCCCGCCCTTGGTGGCGATCACCAGATTCTCCGGATACGGGTGGAGCGCTTCGGCGATCAGATTCTCGGACACGTCGGGGCCGTAGGAGTCGGCGGTGTCGATGAGAGTGACGCCGCGGTCGACGACGTGGCGCAGGAGCTTCCGGGCACCCTCGGGGTCGGGCGGGGCGCCCCAGATGCCCTCGCCGGTGATGCGCATCGCGCCGAAGCCGAGGCGACCGACCTCGAGGTCGCCGCCAAGGAGGAAGGTGTCGCTGGCAGAGGGCACGGCGGGGCAGCCTACTCGCCGGCGCCGGGAGCCGCGGATCCGACCGGCGCCGCGGGTCGCGGATCCGACCGGCGCCGCGGGTCGCGGATCCGACCGGCGGCGGCGTACGATCCCGCGCAAGCTCATGGCCAGGCAAGCCCCGATGCTGATCCCCCTCGGCTACGGCAAGTTCGTGCGCGCCGACCGCGTGTTCGCGCTGGTACCGCTCGAGGGCCCAGACCGTGGCGATGGCCGGCGGACGCTGGTGTACATCGAGGGCATCGAGGACCCGATCGTCGCCTCACGGTCGGAAGGAGCGATCGCACGCGATGTCGCGAGCGCGCTCGGACGCGGTTCAGGCCGGTTGCGCGACGGGATCGAGCTGCCTGGCCAAGAAGCTCTGTTCTGAGCTTAAGCGTCGCAAAGCTATCTGGACGGATGTTCTATCAGGCCCTCACAAGGGGGTGCCGATACGCAAGCAAACGATTGCGACGGTCAGTGTCGCCAGGGGCGCACGCCGACACAAAGCGAGGTGGAGAATGCGTGGAAATGCCTACCGCTCCGGGGGGCGGCGGACCGGCTCGATTGTGCTGGCCGTGGGGGCGGGACTGGCGTTGTCGCTGGCGATCGTCCTTTCGTCGGCGGCGACGGCACTGGCGAAGGGGCGGGCAGTCGTGCTCCGACACCCGGTGGGGGCGATCGTCGTGTCGCATGCACCGGCGGTGAAGCTTCCGCCGGCCGTTATCGCGCACGCGGCCGGGCACAAGATCGCTTGAGCGCGAACATGGCAGCCGCCGTGCGCAGGGTCCGGCTGAACGAGTTCGCTCTTTACGTTGCCGGCGTTGTCGCGCTGGCGATCGCGGCGCTGACCATGCTGCCCTGGGTCACGAGCTGGCAGGTGACCGATCCGGCGTTGCTGGTCGTGCTGTCGGTGTTCGTACTTGCGGGCGAGCTCTTGCCGATCCCGGTGCCGCGCCGCCACGGGCACGCGCGGGTCACGATCTCGGCCGCGTTCGCATTCGCGATGCTGCTGCGGTTCGGACCGGGTCCGGCGGCGCTCGTGTACGTCTCGAGCTCGGTGATCGCCGATGCGGCCGGGCGCTTGTCACCGCTCAAGATCCTGTTCAACGCGGCGCAGTACCTCCTGGCGATCGTCGCCGCCGCCGGCGTGCTGCTGCTGGGGCACTCGCTCCCCCTCGGACCGATCACCGGCTCGGAGCTGCCGATCGTGCTGCTCGCGGCGTCCGCGTTCTTCGTCACCAACCACGTGCTGGCGTGCGTTGCCGGAGCGTTGCTCGCGCGGCTCCCGATCCTCCGCTATCTGCGCGACGACCTGGCCTTCCAGGGGTGGACCGCCGGCTGCGTGCTGGCGTTTGCGCCGGCGCTGCTCGCGTCCGCCGACACGAGCCTGGCGCTCGTGCCCGTGTGCTTCGTGCCGATGCTCGCCGTGTACTTCGGCGGCCGGCAGGCGGCGCTGTCCAGTCATCGGGCGCTCCACGACGCGCTCACGGGCCTCCCGAATCGCTCGGCGCTGTCGGAGACGCTCCAGGAGGCGATCGACGCCGCCGAGCGGGAGGACCGCCCGGTGGCGGTGATGCTGCTCGATCTCGACGACTTCAAGTCGATCAACGACACGCTCGGCCACGAGCTCGGCGACCTGACGCTCCAGCGGGTCGCGCGGCGGCTCCGTCAGGCGGTCGGGGACGGGACCGTGCTCGCGCGGATCGGAGGCGACGAGTTCGCGCTGCTGATCAACGGCTTCGAGGACCGGGCGGAGGCCGTGGCCGAGAAGCTGCTCGCGGCGCTCGATCACCCGCTCGAGGTCGACTCGGTGGCGCTGCACATCTGCGCCAGCATCGGCATCGCGTGCTTCCCGCAGCACGGCCGCACCGCGCCGGAGCTGATGCGCCACGCCGACGTGGCGATGTACTGCGCCAAGGACTCCGACGCCGCCTTCCACACGTACGCCGCGGAGGATGACGAGTACAGCATCGACCGGCTCGCGCTAGCCGCTCAGCTTCGCCGAGGCATCGAGCGAGGCGAGCTCGTCGTCCACTACCAGCCGAAGGTGCCGCTCCAGGGCGGCGCGACGCTCGCGCTCGAGGCGCTCGTGCGCTGGAACCATCCGCAGCTCGGGTGCATCGGCCCGGACGGGTTCATTCCGCTTGCCGAGCAGACCGGCATCATCAAGCCGCTGACCGAGGTGGTGCTCGAGGCCGCGCTCGAGCAGTGCAAGCTCTGGCGCCGCGAGGGGCTCGAGGTCACGGTGTCAGTCAACGTGTCGACGCGGAGCCTGCTCGACCACGACCTCCTGACGATCATCGGGGCGCTCCTCGCGCGGCTCGACCTGCACGCCTCGGCGCTCCAGCTCGAGATCACCGAGAGCCGGATCGTCGCCGACCTGCCGCGTGCGCGGGCGGCGCTCGAAGAGCTGCGCGCGATGGGCGTGATGATCGCGATCGACGACTTCGGGACCGGCTACTCGTCGCTGTCGCAGCTTCAGCAGCTTCCGGTCGACGAGATCAAGATCGACCGCTCGTTCGTGACGCGGATGGAGACCGACCGTCAGGACGCCGTGCTCGTGCACTCGATCATCGACCTCGGGCGGAACCTGGGGTTGCGGGTCACGGCGGAAGGCGTCGAGACCCAGAAGGTCCAGGACGTGCTCGCCCGGCTCGGCTGCGACTTCGCGCAGGGGTTCCACCTCGGGCGGCCGGTGGTGGCGAACGACTGCGAGCGTTATCTGACCGCGGCCACTCCGGATGAGGCGAGCGCGCCGGTGATTGCGCTCTTCAGCTGAACGGCCGCGAGCCCGCGACCCGAACGGCTGCTAGCCGGCGACCTGCGAGTACAGTGAGGCGAGATCGGGATAGCCGCTCGAGGCCCAGCCCGAGTTCTGCAACGCGGCGATCTGCGTTGAGGCCGGCTGGCCGGCGGTGCTGAGGATTGACTGGATGCCCGAGCTGGCGGTGCCGTAGCCGGGGATGGTGTTCTGGCCCTTGAGCCAGCCGGCGGTGGCGTCGGCGGCGGTGGTGGGGTCGCTCCAGATCGAGTCGCTCGAGCCGTAGGTGGCGCTGTCGGTGTAGCCGATGTTCAGCCAGTCGTTGTTGTTCTGGCTCTGGCGGGACTGAGCCGCGCCGCCCGACTCCTCGGCGAGGAGCCAGGCCGAGACCACGCTTGGATCAAGGCCGGTGTCGGCGGCGAGCCGCGAGGCGAACTGCTGCTGGTCTGAGGTCAGCATCGTCTGCGCGCTCGACGGGAGCGCCGCCCCACCGGTGGTGGGGCCGGTGTCCTGAGCCTGGGCCAGAGCGCTTGCGAAGCTGGACGAGTCGGTGCCCGTGGAGGAGTCGGTGCCCGTGGACGCAACGCCGGTCGTACTCCCGGCGGAGGTTGCGGCGGCGACCGAGGGATCGAACGCGGTCTGGATAGAAGCGATCTGCGCCTGGATCTGCGAGACGCGGCTTACGGCATCGGTGTAACTCATCGACAACCAAGTGATCGGCGGCACGCCAAATTGCTTGAACGCGCCGCCGGCGCTGCTCAGTCGCGGGCCGTCTTGACCTGGCGGCTGAACGCGCCGCCGGCGCTGCTCAGTCGCGGGCCGTCTTGACGTGGCGGCGGTACCACTCGATCGTCCGCCGCAGGCCCTCGTCGAGATCCACTCGGGGAGCCCAGCCGGACATCGTCCGCAGCTTGGAGGAGTCCATGTACTGACGGGTGATCTCCCCCTTCGGAGTGCCCTTGCCGCGCACGTCGGGCTCGACTCCCGTGCCCGCCACCTTGCACATGCGCTCGACGATCTCGAGCACGGTGTAGGACCGGTCGCCACCGGCATTGAACGCCTGGCCGGCGCCGCGTCCGTCCTCGATCAGATCGACGATCGCCAGGTATGCGTCGACAGCATCCTCGACGTAGAGGTAGTCCCGCTCGAGTGTGCCGTCGGAGCGGATCACCGGCCGGCGGCCGTCGATCGCGGCGAGAGCGGCCTCGGGGACCAGGCGTGACAGGTTGAGGTCACCTCCGCCGTAGAGGTTGGCGAATCGCGTGACCGCCACCGGCAGCTCGAACGTGTTCCAGTAGGAGCGGGCGATCATGTCGGCCGCCGCCTTGGAGACCTCATACGGGTAGAGAGGCTGGAGCGGGAAGTCCTCTTGATATGGGAGGCGGTCGTGGACCCCATAGGCCTTGTCGGAGGCGGCGACCACCACACGGCCCACCCCGAGGTGGCGGCAGGCCTCCAACACCGTCCAGGTGCCGCGGATATTCGTCTCGAACGTGGACAGCGGAGCCGTGTTGGCGATGCCCACGATGGGCTGGGCGGCGAGATGGAACACAGTGTCCACGTCGTACTCACCGAGGGCTCGCTCGATCAGGGCGGCATCGCAGACGTCTCCGTGGACGACGTTCACGTGGCGCTCGGTGCCCTCCACCACGAGCGCCGAGCGGGCGACCGCGTCGCGCTTGAGCACGGTCGTGCGCGCACCGTGTTCGACCAGCGCCTTGACCAACCAGCTCCCGAGGAGGCCATACCCGCCCGTGACGAATACGGAACGGCCGCGCATCGTGTTATCAGCCGGCGCTGGCGACCCGGTCGGCGCGCCGCCGGGACGGCCCCAAGCGATCGGCGATCGCCCGCAGATCGTCGGCGGACAGCCATGAGTCGTTGGTGTCCGACGAATACCTGAAGCCGTCCGGAAGCGCTTCGCCGCGCGGCTCGATGGGCTCGAGCCGGTGCGGGAGAATCACGAAACGGTCTCCGATGTCGTAGGAGTGGCGCGCCTCGTCCTCGGTCAGCAGCACCTCGTGCAGCTTCTCGCCCGGGCGGATGCCGGTGATCACCCGCTCGGCGTCCGGCGCCAGCGTGTCGGCCACGTCCAGGATCCTCATCGACGGGATCTTGGGGACGAACGTCTCGCCGCCCTCGGCGAGCGGGATGCAGCTGAGGACGAACTCGACGGCCTGATCGAGCGTGATCCAGAAGCGCGTCATGCGCTCGTCAGTGATCGTGATCCGCCCCGTCGCCGCCTGCTGCTTGAAGATCGGGATCACGCTGCCGCGGCTTCCGACCACATTGCCGTATCGCACCGACGCGAACCGGGCGGGGGTTCCGCCGGCGTAGGCGCCGGCCTGCGCGACGATCTTCTCGGCGCACAGCTTGGTCGCCCCGTACAGGTTGGCCGGGTTGACCGCCTTGTCGGTGCTGAGCGCGATCGTCAGCTCGACGCGGTTGTCGATCGCCGCCGAGATCACGTTCTGGGTGCCGATGATGTTCGTCTGAACGGCCTCGAACGGGTTGTACTCGCACGCCGGTACCTGCTTGAGCGCGGCAGCGTGGACGATCAGGTCGACGCCGCGGGTGGCGACTCGCAGGCGCTCGAGGTCGCGCACGTCCCCGATCAGATAGCGGACGCGGCTGTCCCCGATGGCCAGGCCGAGCTCGCCCTGCTTGAGCTCGTCACGGCTGAAGGCCCTGATCGCCGCGGGATCGTAGCGCCGCAGAACCTCGCGGATGAACGCTGTGCCGAACGATCCGGTGGCGCCGGTGACGAGGAGGGTCTTGCCGCTGAGATCCATGATTGGAAAAGCCCGCCGTTTTCCGGGCGGGACGCGGGGACAGTCTAGGCTCAGGTTCGGCGGTGCCATGCCAGAATGCCCCGGATGATCCGGGCCCTGGTTGTGCAGGCGCGCATGACCTCGACGCGTCTGCCGGGCAAGGTGATGATGGATCTCGCCGGCCGGCCGTTGCTCGAGCGGCAGCTCCAGCGTCTCGCCCGGTGCGCCGAGGTCGACGAGATCGTGCTCGCCGTGACCACGAATCCCGATGACGAACCGCTCGTCTCTCTGGCCCGCCGACTCGGCGTGCGCTGGTACCGAGGGAGCGAGCGCGACGTGCTCGCGCGCTATCTCGGGGCGGCGCGCGAGACCGGGGCCGACGTCGTGGTCCGAGTCACGTCCGACTGTCCGCTCATCGACCCGACCGAGACCGATGTGGTCATCGCCGCGCTTAGGGAGCGTCGCGGCTGCGACTACGCCTCGAACACGCTCGAACGGCGCCTTCCACGCGGTCTCGACACCGAAGCGCTGTGGGCCGACGTGCTGGAGCGCGTCGCGCGGATGGCGACCTCGGACCCGGCGCGAGAGCACGTGACCTGGTTCTGCCACACAGAGCGCCCCGATCTGTTCGAGCTGCACAGCGTCCGCCGGCCGTTCAGCGCCCAGGATCTGCGCTGGACCGTGGACACGGCCGACGATCTCGCGATGGTGCGCCGCCTGTACGAGGACCTCGGCCTGGCCGAGCGCGACATGCCGGTGGAGCAGGTGATCGCGCACGTCCGGGCGCATCCCGAGCTCGCGAAGCTGAACGCGCACGTCGCCCAAAAGGGCGCGGCGGCGTGAGCGCGTACCCCCTGCTGTTCCGTGCGGACGCCTCGTCGGCGATTGGCATGGGCCACGCGATGCGGTGCCTGGCGCTGGCCGAGACGTATAGCGGGATCTCCGGTGGCCAGTCGGTGTTTCTGATGGCGCGCCCACTGCCGGCGTTCGCCGCGCGCGCGGGCGGGGCCGGAGCCGAGGTCCTGGCGCTGGCGGCACCTCCCGGCTCGGCCGGCGACATCAGTGAGACGCTCGCGACAGCAGCGGACCTCGGAGCCGGCTGGATCATCCTGGACGGCTATCAGTTCGACGGCGCGTTTCAGGCAGCGCTGGTTGATGCCGGGCATCGGGTTCTCGCCCTCGACGATCATGGGCACGCCGGCCGCTACCACGCCGAGCTCATCCTCAACCAGAACGCCGGCGCCGATCCTGCTCTGTACCGCGAGCGTGAGCCCGCTACTCGCCTGCTGCTCGGACCGAGATACGCGCTCCTGCGCGAGGAGTTCCGACGCTGGCCGGGCCAGCGCCGGGCCGCGCCGGCACAGGCGCGACGCGTGGTGGTGACGCTCGGCGGCAGCGATCCCGACAATGTCTCTACGCGAGTCCTCGCCGGCCTTGCGGCGGTGCCGGGCCCGCTCGAGGTCCTGCTCCTGGTCGGTCCGGCCAATCCGCATCGTGCCGTGTTGGAGCGTGAGGCGGCCGACTGCTCGCATCAGGTGCACCTCGCCACCGACGTCCGCGATATGGCGGAGCGGCTGGCGTGGGCCGACCTGGCGGTGACCGCTGCTGGCAGCACCGTGCTCGAACTGGCATGCGTCGGGACTCCTCAGGTTCTGATCGTGCTCGCGGACAACCAGGCGCCGGGCGCCGCCGCGATGGTCCGGGACGGCCTCGCGGTGAGCCTCGGGCGCCAAGAGAGCGTGGCCCCGGACGCGATCGCCGCGGCGGTCGCCGCGCTGGCGGACGACGTCGCACGCCGGACCGTGCTCTCGCGCCGAAGCCGCGAGCTGGTCGACGGCCAGGGAGCCATGCGGGTGCTGGCGGCGATGGAGCTGACCGCCGAGACCGAGGCCGCGGCTTGACCTCGTTCCTGCCCTACGGGCGCCAGACAATCGAGCCGGCCGACGTGGCTGCCGTCACCGGGGCGGTGACGGATCCGCTTATCACCCAGGGCCCACGCGTCGATCAGTTCGAGCGCGCGTTCGCCGAGGCGGTCGGGGCGCGCCACGCGGTGGCCTTCTCGAGCGGCACCGCGGGCCTGCATGGAGCGGCCTCCGCCGCGGGCCTCGAGGCGGGGGATGAGGTCCTGACCACGCCGATCAGCTTCGTGGCCTCGGCCAACTGCGCACTGTTCGTCGGCGCTCGGCCAGCGTTCGCCGACATCGATCGCGAGACCGCGAACCTCGATCTGGCAGCGGCGGCCAAACGCGGCCTCCACGATCGCATCCGGGCGTGCGTGGTGGTGTCGCTCGCCGGACTGCCGGCCGACCTCGGCCCAGTTCAGGACGCGCGGGCGCGCGGGATCGTGGTGATCGAGGACGGGTGTCATGCGCTCGGCGCCCTGCGCGACGGAAAGCGGGTCGGCGGGGACGGTCAGGCCGACATGACCGCGTTCAGCCTGCATCCGGTCAAGGCGATCACCACGGGCGAGGGCGGCGTGGTCACCACCGACTCAGACGCGCTCGCCGACGCGCTCCGGACATTCCGGACCCACGGCATGCGCCCGGGCGTCCCGAGCGAGGATCCGATGCTCGGCGGGTGGCACTACGAGATCGATTCGCTCGGCTTCAACTACCGCATCACCGACATCCAGTGCGCCCTCGGACTGAGCCAGCTCGAGCATCTGGAACGGTTCATCGTCGCGCGCAACGAGATCGCCGATCGATACCGCGAGCGCCTTGCCGATGTGCCGGGCATCTCGCTGCCGGCCGGGGCGCCGCCGGGCGGCCGTCACGCCTACCATCTGTTCGTCGTGCGCTTTACCGAGGGCCCACGCCGGCGGCGCGCGGTGTACGACGCGCTCCGCGCCGCGGAGATCGGGGCGCAGCTGCACTACATCCCGATCCCGGTCCACGCGCTGTACCGCCGGCTCGGCTACGGCATGGCCGGCCTGCCGGAGGCCCAGGCCTACTACGAGCAGGCGCTCTCGCTCCCGATCTTCCCGACGATGGACCCGAGCGACGTGGAGCGGGTGGTCGACGCGCTACGGACCGCGCTGGCGTTGCCGCTGGTCGGCCCGGCGCAGCCCGGCCGGGGCTAGGACGGCTCGAGCAGGTCCCAGCTGGCCGGCGTGCCGCGCGCCACGTCGCGACCGACGCGGAGACCGAGCAGCTCGTCGAAGTGGCGCGGTGGCAGGCCGTAGCCGGGCCGGATCGCGCGCAAGTTGTCCGGCGCGAGCTCGTCTCCGGCGCGGAGATCCCGGGTGACGTACAGCGATCGGCGGAACTGGAGGCTCGGGCGCTCGTCCGTCAACGGTCCGTAGCGGATCTCGCCGATCGCCTGCCACGCGCGCTCGCTGCTCTCAACGAGGTCGCGGAGTTCGTCGGGCTCGAGCGAGAACGAGTCATCGACGCCACCTCCGGAGCGGTCGAGTGTCACGTGCTTCTCGATCAGCACTGCCCCGAGGCCCACGGCGGCGAGCGGCACCCCGATCCCCAGCGTGTGATCGGACAGGCCGACGGGGCAATCGAAGGCCTGCGCCATGTGCGGGATGGTCGCCAGATGCGAGTTCTCGGGCGTCGCCGGATAGGTGCTCGTGCACTGGAGCAGGACGAGGTCGGCGCAGCCGGCTTCGCGCGCCACGCGCACCGCGGCGTCGATCTCGGCCAGGGTCGCCATGCCGGTCGACATGACGACCGGCTTGCCCGTGCTCGCTACGCGGCGGATCAGCGGCAGATCGACGATCTCGAACGATGCGATCTTGTACGCGGCCGGGTCGAGCGGCTCGAGGAAGTCGACCGCGGTGCCGTCGAATGGACTGCTGAACCAGTCCAGCCCGCGCCCGCGACAGCGCTCGACGATCGGCTCGTGCCACTCCCACGGCGTCGACCCCTCCCGGTAGAGGTCGTACAGCGTTCGCCCCTGCCACAGGCTGCCCGGGCTGTCGATCCGGAACCCGGGCAGGTCGACATCGAGCGTCATCGTGTCGGCGGTATAGGTCTGGAGCTTGAGCAGGTGGGCGCCGGCGTCGGCGACCGCGTCGACGACCCCGAGCGCGCGCTCGAGCAGTCCGTTGTGATTCGCCGACAGCTCCGCGACGACCACCGGTGGGTGGTCCGGCCCGACGGGGCTGCGACCGATCTTCATGGGCGCAGGATAGTGTCCGGGTCCTCGTGAGCCCGCGGACCGTCTGCACGATCGAAGCGCGCATGACCTCCTCGCGCCTGCCCGGCAAGGTGCTCGCCGAAGCGGCCGGTCGCCCGCTGCTGGCCCACATGGTCGAGCGGCTGCGGCGCTCCCCGCGGCTCGACGCGATCGTCGTCGCGACCACGACTAACACGGCCGATGACCCGGTGGCGGAGCTGGCGGAGGATCTCGGCGCGGGCGTGTTCCGCGGGAGCGAGGAGGACGTGCTCGGCCGCGTATTGGGCGCCGCCCAGGCGTACGGGGCGGAGCTGATCGTGGAGACCACGGGCGACTGTCCGCTGATCGACCCGGCGATCGTGGGCGTGGTCATCGACCGCTTCGCCGCCGGCGCCGCCGACTACTGCTCGAACATGCTCGAGCGCACCTACCCGCGGGGCATGGAGGTCCAGGTGTTCCCCACGGCGGTGCTCGCGGAGGTCGATCGTCTCACCGATGCGCCCTCCGATCGCGAGCACGTCTCGCTGTACATCTACGAGCACCCCGAGCGTTACCGGCTCTGCGGCGTCGAGGCCGACCCCCCGCGCGGAGCGGACGTCCGCCTGACCGTCGACACGCCCGAGGATCTTGCGCTGGTCCGCGCGGTGTTCGAGGAGCTCTACCCGCGCGAACCCGCCTTCGGCCTCAGCGAGATCCTCGACCTTCTCGACGCCCGTCCCGAGCTCCGTGCGCTCAACCGCGATGTCGAGCAGAAGCCAGTGCGCTGAGTGACGCTACGCGCCGCCGTGATCGGATGCGGTGCGATCGGCGCCGGCGCGGCGGACCCACCGCACGCGGACGTCGGTACCTATACGCATGCCGGCGCGTACGTCGCGTGCGCGGATACCGAGCTCGTGGCCGTCGCCGATGCCGATCCGGGGCGCGCCCAGGAGGCGGCGGCCCGCTGGGGAGCGGCCGATGCGTACCGCTCCGCAGAAACGTTGCTGGCCGGCGCCGGGCCGCAGCTCGTGAGCGTGTGCACGCCCGACCCGACGCACGCCGAACTGCTCGAGCAGATCGTGACCACGCCGGGCGTCCGCGGGGTGCTGGCCGAGAAGCCGCTGGCGGATGACGCTGTCGGAGCGGCTGCGCTCACCCGGCTCGCTCGCGAGCGGGGGGTGGTGCTGGCGGTCAACTACAGCCGGCGGTTTGCCCCGGGAATCGTGGCGATGGCGAACGCGATCAGGGCCGGCGAGTTCGGCGAGATACAGCACGTCCATGGGACCTACGTCAAGGGGCTGCGGCACAACGGCACGCACTGGCTCGATCTGCTCCGGATGCTGGCGGGTGACCCGGTCCGCACACGGGGGTGGGATCGGCTCCAGGAGGGGGGCGCCGATCCCTCGCTCGATGCCGAGCTGGTGCTCGCGGGCGGCGCGGGAGCGCGCCTGGCCGCGCTGGACGCGCGCGAGTTCACGGCGTTCGAGTTCGAGCTCACGGGCACCGCCGGGCGTGTGCGCCTGGTCAGCGCCGGGCACCGGATCGAGCGCTGGGCGGTCGGACCGGATGAGCGCTATCCCGGGTACCGCGGCCTCGTCGCCGCGCAGACGGAACACGGGGTGATGCGGGACGTCACCCTCCACGCGGTGTCCGATCTGGTCCGGTGCGTCGAGCGCGGCGGCGAGCCGGCGTGCACGGGAGGCGACGCGACCAGCGCGCTGATGATCGCGGAGGCGATCGCTGCGTCCGCGGCGAGCGAGGGCCGGATGGTGGCGATCGGCTCGTTAGGCTTGGGCGGGTGAGCCGCACCGTGTCCTCGGAACTCGCCCTCCGCGGCGGGTCGCCCGTCCGCTCTCGGCCGTTCCCGCCGCCGCCCGGCGTCGGCACCGCCGAACGCCGCGCGGTCTCGGAGGTCCTCGAGTCCGGCGTGCTGTCGGAATTCGTCGGCGAATGGGTCGATGCCTTCTGGGGCGGACCCAGGGTTCGAGGGATGGAGGCCGCGTGGCGCGAGCGCTTCGGCACCCGATATGCGGTCGCGATGAACTCCGCCACCTCGGCGCTGTACGCGGCGGTCGCCGCCGCCGGAATCGGCCCGGGCGACGAGGTGATCGTGTCCCCGTACACGATGAGTGCGTCCGCCACGTGTGCGCTGGTGAACGGCGCGATCCCCGTCTTCGCCGACGTCGAGCCGGAAACCTTCGGGTTGGATCCCGCGTCGGTGCGGGCGCGAATCACCCCCCGGACGAGGGCGATCGTGGTCGTCGACATCTTCGGCTGTCCGGCGCGCCTCGACGAGATCATGTCGATCGCCACCGAGCACGGACTGGTCGTGATCGAGGACGCCGCGCAGGCGCCGGGTGCGCTGTATCACGGCCGCGCGGCCGGCACCGTGGGGCACATCGGCGTCTTCAGCCTGAACTACCACAAGACGATTCAGTGTGGCGAAGGCGGTGTCGCCGTCACCGATGACGAGCGGCTCGCCGAGCGCCTCGCGCTGGTGCGCAATCATGGCGAGGCCGTGGTCGGCGCGATGGGCGCGCCCCATGCCGACCTGCTCGGCTTCAACTACCGACTCGGAGAGCTCGAAGCGGCGATCGCCACCGCGCAGCTCGGCCGTCTCGAGGAGCTGACCGAGCCTCGCGTCAAGTGGGCCGGGCGGATCGGCTCTGCGCTGAGCGAGCTCGACGGGCTGACGCCGCCGGTGGTTCCGGACGGGCTGCGTCACGTCTACTACGTGCACGTGACGCGCATCGACGAGGATGTGCTCGGGGTCTCTCGTGCGGACTTCGCGGCCGGGCTGCGCGCCGAGGGCATACCGGTGGTCGAGGGATATGTCGCGCCGCTGTATCGCCAGCCGGTCTACCGGCAGCGCGCCGCGCCGTTCGGTCTGGGTGACGCTGTGTACGACGACGGGATCTGCCCGGTGACCGAGCGCCTCCACGAGCACGAGGTGATCTACCACTCCCTGATCCATGCCGGCATCGTCGACGACGACGTGCAGGACGTGATCGACGCGTTCGCGAAGGTTCACGCGCAGCGCCACGAGCTGTGAGCCTGGGTCGCGGCTCAGCTCGGCGCGAGCGCCTCGACCGCGGTGTCCCAGCCGGCGACGAGGAGGTGTTCTACCCGTTCTCTGTCCCTGATCCGGTGCACCGATCCCGCATCGCGCTGCGGCCGGCGCTCGCATTCGCCGCGTCGAATCAGCGGCCATTGCTCGACGAACAACCCGAGCATCTCGGCCTGGAGTCGGGTGTAGGAGGAGGCGAGCGTCTCACCATGCTCGAACTCGACCTCCCGCTGGGCGATGATGTCCCCGGTGTCGACGCTTTCGTCGATGTAGTGAATTGTCACTCCCTTCGGCGTGTCATCGATCCAGCTCCACAGGTTTGGGTCGGCGCCCCGGTTCCAGGGGAGATACGCGATGTGCAAATTGATCGCGCGGTCGGGAACGAGCGCGAGCACATCGGGCTTGATGATGTGGCGGTACCCGTGGCTGACAAGGAACTGTGGCTGCGATCGCCGGATCGCCTCCGGGTCGAGCGGATCCGCGGTGAAGTCGACGTCTTCGCCGGCCTCGATTAGGTGAGCGAGGGTCGGCGACCCCTCAGGGCCGAGAAACAGAACCCTCATGACCCAAGCCTACTCAGCGCCTTCGAACCTTCCGCGGCTGCTGGTGGTCGCGCACGACGCGGGCGGGGCCGAAGTCGTCTCGTCCTGGCTGCGGCGCCATCGCGATCAATGGGAGGTGGCCGTCGTCGTGGACGGGCCTGCGGTGAACGTGTTCGGCCGCAAGCTGGGCGACGACCTCGTCAGACTCTCCGAGTTGCCCGCGTTGGCCGGCGTCGCCTTCGTGCTGTGCGGTTCGAGCGGCGCCGCGACGCTCGAGCGCCGGGCCGTTCGCCAGGCGCGATCCGCGGGCGCGGGCGTGCGCTGCGCGGTCTGGCTCGATCACTGGGTGAATTATCCGATGCGGTTTGAACTCGACGGCGCCTCGGTCCTCCCGGATGAGGTGTGGGTATGCGACGAGCACGCCGCTGCGCTGGCGCGGGCGGAGCTGCCCGGCGCCGACGTGCGCCTGAAGGGCAATCCGTACCTCGAGGATTTCGCCGCCGAGGTGCACGCGCTCGAGGGGGAGAGCCGGTCCGGCGTCATCGACGCCGAGCGCATCCTTTACGTGACCGAGCCGAACGCCGTCGCCACCGACGGCCTGGAGAAGTACCTCCGCTACCTGGGGCGCCGAGAGGGCGGCGAGGTCGAGCTGCGGCTGCGCACGCACCCCGCCGAGCCGCCAGACAAGTACGACACCTTGCTCGAGAGGCACGCCGGCGGCGCGAAGCCCGAGATCTCGGCCGATGCGACGCTCGCGCGGGACGTCGCGTGGGCCGACACGGTCGTCGGCTTGGACACGATGGCGATGTTCGCGGCTGTGCACGCCGGTCGCCGTGTGATCTCGGTGCTGCCGCCCGGCATGCCGGCGCATCTGCCGCCGGACGCGCGCATCGAGCGCCTGTGGACGTAGGCGATGGCTCTCTGCACGCTTCCCATCCGCACCGCACGCCTCGCGATCGCGCCCGTCACCGAGGAGCACCTGACGCCTCGATACGTCGGCTGGCTCAACGATCCCGAGGTCGTGCGCTACAGCGAGCAGCGCTTCAAGACCCACACGCTCGACTCCTGCCGGGCCTACCTCGAGTCTTTCGCCGGGACCGACAACCTGTTCCTGGCCTTGATCGCGGACTCCGAGGGACACATCGGGAACATGACGGCGTACGTGGACCGCTACGGCGTGGTGGACGTTGGGATCCTGGTCGGCGAGCGCGCCGTCTGGGGCCGGGGGTACGGGAGCGAGGCATGGCAGAGCGTCTGTGGCGCGCTGATCGACGGAGGAGCCCGAAAAGTCACCGCGGGGACGCTGTCGGTTAACCAGGGGATGCTGGCGATCATGGAGCGCGCCGGAATGGTGCCGGACGGTCGCCGGGTCCGCCAATGCCTGATCGATGGCCGCGAGGTCGACGTGATCTACGCCGCTCTGTTTCCCGACGCCTAAAGACCCCGGCGGGGGCGCCGATCACGTGTGAAGTGACCTCGACGCGCGTCCTCTGCTACGCGCCCTACAACCGCTGGGCGCTACACGGGCTCTGGGAGATGACGATCCTCCGGGCGCTGAAGCTTCGCGGCGCCGAGGTCGAGTACGTCATGTGCGACGGGCTTTACACGGACTGCGATCTGTACTGGGAGGCGGTTCTGCCACGCCCGGCCGACGTGTGCGGGCACTGCCAGGCGGACGTGGCGAGGCTCGCGGCCTCGATGGGCATGGACTACCGCTGGCTCGGGCGCTACCTGAACACCAACGAGGCGCGTGAGGCCAAGCGATGGGCGACGTCGCTCACGGCGCCGGAACTGTTGACGGCGACATACGGCGAGTGGCGTGTCGGCGAGTGGGTGCTGTCCTCGGTGCAGTCGCACTTCCGGCGCAACGACATCGACGTGTCCGATCCGGCGATCGAGCGGGGTATGCGCAGCTACGTCTACAGCGGGCTGATCGCCTGCTTCGCGCTCGCGCGCCTCCTGGACGAGAGCGCTCCCGATGTGTTCGTGGTGTTCAACGGACGCCAATCATCGCCCCGCGTGGCGCTCGAGCTGGCGCGCGCGCGTGGGATCCGGGTTGTGCTGCACGAGCGGGGCCTGCGCCCAGAGACGCTGACACTGGTCGAGAACATGAGCTGCAATTCGCTCCGGCCGATTCGACGGTGCTGGAGCGAATGGGGCGACGTGCCGCTGACCAGCGAGGAGCTTCGCGACGCTGTCGGGCTGATGGCGGCGCGCGAACTCGGTCGCGACCTCGGTTGGAGGGCCCTGTCGGCGCCGCTGCAGCCGCTCGACGATGTCCGCGAGCGGCTCGGGCTCCACGCCGACCGGCCGACGTGGGTGCTGTTCACCTCGTCGGACGACGAGGTCGCGGGCGACGACGAATACGGCAGCCAGTTCGCGTCGCAGCGCGAATGGATCGAGCGTACGATCGACCACGCCCGCCGGCACGAGGAGATCGATCTGGTCATCCGCGTCCATCCGAACACGGGCAGCCGGCGCTCGACGGGCTCCAACCGCGTCCAGCTCGACCAGATGAGGCGGCTCGGAGAAAACCTTCCGGGCAACGTCCGGATGATCGAGCCCGACGAGGAGATCAGTTCCTACTCGCTCATGGATCTGTGCTCGGTCGGCCTAGTCTGGGTGAGCACGGCCGGCCTGGAGCTGGCCTGCAAGGGCAAGACCGTGGTCGTCGCCGCCGGCAATCGTGTCGCCGGAACTTCGTTCGTGCATACGGTCTCCGAAGCCGCGTCGTACGAGGAGATGCTCGACTCGCTGCGGGGGCTTCCGGTCGCGGCCGTGTCGGTGGAGATCAAGCGCTTGGCGCTCCGGTTCGCGTACTGCCTGTTCTTCCGCCTGTGCATCCCGTTCCCGCTGATCCGGATGCCCGATGCCCACACCGGGGAGCCGGCGTACGACTCCCTCGACGCGCTGCTGCCCGGCCGCGAGCCCGGCTTGGACCGCTGCTGCCGGATTGTGCTCGGCGGCGAGGCGGTGTGCCCGCCTCCGGGCTACGCCGACCGGCAGCGGAGCACCGCCGCCGAAGACGCCTACCTCAGACCGCGGCTCACGGTGCTCGCCTATGCCGAGGAGCTGATCGCCGACGGCGCGCTGCTGAGGGCCTGGGGCGAGACGTTCGACGCCGGCGACGACGTGACCCTGTTGATCCACACGCCGGCTGAACTGACCGCGCACCTCGTCGAGGCCGTGACCCGTGCGGGCCTCGACCACGAGGACGGGCCCGAGCTTATCGCCGGCGAGCTCGACGATGAGATCTTCGGCTCGGTCGCCGCCGTGTTCTCGCACTCTCCGGCGCCGGGCGTCGCTGCGGGCGCCGCGCGTTACGACGCCACCTCGCTCGCCGAGCTTGCCAAGGCCGCATGAGCGACCCCGCCGTCACCATCATCGTCGCCTGCTTCAACTACGGCCGCTGGCTGCCCGAGTCGGTCGGCAGCGTGCTCGACCAGACGTTCAGCGACTTCGAACTGGTCATCGTCGACGACGGCTCGACGGACGATTCACTCGATGTGGCGCGGCGGCTGGCGGCCGGTGACGAGCGCGTCACGGTCATCACCCAGCCGAACTCTGGACAGCCGGCGATCCCGCGCAACCTGGGGATCGGCCGAGCCCGGGGCCGCTACATCGTCTGCCTCGACGCCGACGACAGGCTCGGCCCGAACGTGCTCGAGGTTTGCGCCGCGGCGCTCGACGCCGACCCGAAGGCCGGCATGGCGTGGGTCCAGATGCAGGAGTTCGGCGCCTCCGATCGGCTCTTCCCGTACTCGGAGTGGAGCCTCGAAGTCCTCAAGCGGCGCAACATCGTCCCGTGCACGGCGATGTTCCGTCGGGACGCCTCGGATGCTGCCGGCGGCTACAGCCTCAACGTCCGCGGCTACGAAGACTGGGACCACTGGCTCGGGATCGCACACGCGGGTTTCACCGGCCGTCCCGTCCCGGGCGCTGTGTTCTATTACCGGGTTCACGAGGGGGGCGTATTCGATCAGTCGCTGGGACGGGATCAGCGGCTAAAGGCCCAGATCGTCGTCAACCGCTCGGGCGTGTTCGGCGACGGTGTCGTGGCCTGGGCGGAGGGCGTGCTCGCCAGCGACCCCGCTGCGCTCGCCATCGGCTGGGAGGTCGGGCTGATCCCGGACTTCGCCCCCTTGCCCCGCGCCGGGCTCGAGGCCGCGCGGAATGTCGCGATCCTGGCGTTCTCCGACGAGCTCGTCGCCGACCCCGCGTTGCTCGGCGCCTACGGCGCCGCGATCTCGGGCACGGACGACGTCACGCTGGTGATCGTCACCGGCGACCCCGAGCCATTGGTCAGGGCGGTCGAGGCCGCGGGTCTCGACGGCGACGGCACGGCCGACATGATCGCGGTCAGCGAAGCGCCTGCGGGCGTCGTCGCGGTGTTCTCGCGTCGAGAGCATCGCGGGCTGCCGCGTTTCGACGAGAGTTCGATCGGCGCGCTGATAACTAGGTAGAACCAGTCACGCGGCAGTCGTAGAACGTTGCTCGCACCGCGTCGGTGTCGAGCAGCGCCTGCGCGGGGGCCTCGAGCTCGGCGACGGGCTCGCCGCGGACGATCCGTGCGTACCGGGGCCCGATGACGTCCCACGTGTAGCAGGCGCTCCAATGCCGCTCGCCGGCCGCGCCGAGCCGGGCCGCCATCCTCGGGTTGCCCAGGAGGAAGTCGATGCCCTCGCCGAACAGCTCGAGCGGCAGGACGAGCCCGCCGGAGTAGTCGTGGGCGGCGCCGCAGGTGGGCGTGGCGATCCATGGCACCTCCCGGCTCATCGCCTCGAGCAGGACGAGCGGAGTCGCCTCGGCCAGGGAGGGGAGGACCAACAGCTGCGACTCCTCGATCGCCGCCGCGACGGCGTCGGGCGACGCCGGACCGAGCATGTGAACGCGCGGATCGAGCGCGGCCCGTCGCTGCACCTCGGCGGCGTGTTCGGGGAACTCCGGGGCGCCGATCATCGCCAGCCGCCAATCGCCGGGATGCGAACGCAAGGCGTCGAGCAGCCCGAGGTGATTCTTCACCGGCCACAGGTTCGCGACCATGACGAGCAGCGGGGGATCGCCGGGAGTGCCGGCCGTCGGCGGCGAGGCCGCTGGGGTGGCAAGACGCTCCACGGCGTTCGGCACGTACACGCCGCCGACATCGAGGTCCTCGCACAGGCGGATGTCGTAGCCGGAGCGCGAGCTGTAGCCGACCGCGTCCGCGGCCGCGAGCAACTCGGCGTACGCGCGCAGAACGTCGGGCCGGGCGCGCAGACCGGCCGAGTCCTCAGCGTTCACGCACGGCACGACGACCACGCGAGGTCGGGGGTGCGGCAGTTGGAGCGTCGCGATGATCGGCCAGATCGCCGCGTTGGCGAACGCGAGCACGGCGTCGTAGCGTTCACCCATGGCGACCGCGTACAGGGTCGCGACCATGTCGCCGTCGATCTCGTGGATCCTCATGCCGCGGTGCTCGCTCACCAGCCGCTCGGGCAGGGGCCGGGTCGCGATTCCCACCGTGATGCCCTCGGCCTGGAGCGCGGTGCCGACCGCCTCGGCGAGCCGCTCGGTGCCGCCGACCAGGGGGAAGAACCTGTCGGCCACGATCAGGACTCGCCGGACGGTTGCGGGCGATCCCGGCGTGGCGATAGCGGGCGTCGCGGGGGGCGCGGTCGGGGGCAGGGACGGGATCGACGCGTCAAAGTTGTGTCCGAGCGCTCGGGCCTGCTCGACGACCGCCGCGAGCTCCCCGCGTCGGTGGCGCTCGCGTAGTGCGCCGGCGAGCCGCTCCCACCCGGCGGCATTCTCCGGCGCGACGTCGGTGAGCCGTCGGAACCAGTGCGTCGCCTGCACCACGTCGCCACCAGCGGCGCACCAGTCGCCGAGATTCTCGAGCGCCGGGACGTACCCGGGGTCGGTCTCGAGCGCGTCGAGCAGCAGCCGCTCGGCGACCTCGCGCGGCTCGCCGGTGGCCACCGCGATCACGGCCAGGTCGTTGAGCGCCTGCGCCCGCTGCTCGACGGTTGCGCGATCGTCATGCGCACATGCATTCAGGAGCACGCGAGCCTCTGACAGATCGCCTTGGGCGAACAGCTCCTCGCCCCTCGTGAGGAGATCGTCGGCGCGCGCGCGCTCGGATAACGAGGCCATGTGCTGAGTCATCGGTGCAACCCTCAACAACTTGACATCGCTGCCGATCACCGGGGCAATGGCTCTGCCCTCGGTCAGCGCGCTGCTGTGCGCCTATAACTACGAGCAGTACGTCGGGCGCGCGCTCCGAAGCGCGCTGGCGCAGGACTACCCGGCCGAGCTCCTCGAGATCGTGGTGATCGACGACGGCTCGACCGACTCGACCGCCGAGATCGTCAGGGCGATCGCGGACGAGCATTCCGGTCGGGTGCGAGTCGTGCACCAGAACAACGCGGGCTACATCGCGGCGACCAACCGGGGGTTGGCCGAGTCGCGGGGTGAGCTGATTGCCCTGCTCGACGCCGACGACGTGTGGCGGCCGGACAAGACCCGGCGCCAGGTCGAGATGTTCCTCGCGGACCCGACGCTCGGACTCGTGTTCAGCGACATGGCGGTGGTCGACGAGCACGAGGCGGTTATCCGGCCGTCGAAGCTGGCCGATTACGGGCCGATCCGCGAGAACCGCCTGGCGGCACTGCTGTTCGAGAACTTCGCGACGACCTCGTCGATCATGGTCCGGGCGGCGCTGCGGGACGCCTATGAGCCGGTGCCGGCACACATCCCGTTCGCCGACTGGTGGATCGCGTTGCACGTTGCGGTGCGCGCGAGCGTCGACTACGTCGCCGAGCCGCTCGCCCTGTACCGGATGCACGGCGCCAACATGACCAACGGCGCGTCCGGAGGGTGGGCGGTACGAGAGAATCGCCGCGCGATCGGTCTCCAGCTGTGGGCGCTCCGAAACCTTTCCCTCGAAACGCTGTCTGGAGAGGAGATGATCCACGCCTGGAGCGGGGTGGAGCGTCATGCCCGCATCGCCGTCGAGGCGGGAGCCTCGTTCTTCGTCAATCTCATGGACCGTGCGACGGAGGACGGCCCGCGCGCCGATGCCCTGCTCGCCGAGGCAGACAGGGCCGCCGCCGACGGCGACTCGCTCGCCGAGGCGCGGCTCGCGCTGAAGGCGCTGGCCTGGGACCCGTTCCGGTTCGAGCTCCGCCAACGGCTGCACGAGAGCACCGCTCGCGCCGCGGCGGACGGCGCGCTTCCCGACCCGCTTCCCGGCGCGCGTCCGTATCGCATGCTGGTCGACGCGCACGAGCTGCTCGACGGCGACGACATGATGCTCGCCTACAGCGTGGCCATGAGCGGATCGGACTCGGTCACGCTAGTCATCGACGCCAGCGAGCTGCCGACCGCGGTCGCGCAGGCCGGCCTCCAGGGGCTGGTAGACCGCTTCGACCTGAACAACCGCAACGACATCGATCTGGTCGCGGTGATCGGACCTCAGGCCGAGGAGGACCGCCGGCGCGTGCTCGCCGCGGTGCAGGCGCGGTACTCGCGCCAGGAGGGCGAGCCGGGACGCAAGCCCGTGTTCACCCCATCCTCGCTCGGGCAAGTGATCGCGCAGGCGGCATGAGCTGATGACCGAAGTCAGGGAAATCGAGAGTTCGGCAACGCGGCTCGACGATCACCGCCTGGCCGAGCTCGAGGCCGCGCTGCGTCGGCCCGGCGTCTCGGTCCTCTCGCTCGACTGCTTCGACACGCTGCTCTGGCGGCGGGTGCCGAAGCCGGCGGACGCGTTCATGCTGCTCGGCGCGGACCTTCGCGAGCGCGGAGCACTCGCCGGTGGGGTCAGCGCCGCGACCTTCGCGCGGATGCGCGTCACCGCCGAGCTGCTCGCCCGGCGCCGGAAGCTCGAGCAGACGGGATCTCACGAGGTCAACCTCGGCGACATCTACGCCGAGTTCCGCGGAGGGATCACGACGATCGGCGTGGACGAGCTGCGCGCCGCGGAGATCGCGGTCGAGCGCCGGGTCACCGTGGCCGACGGCGCCCTCGCACAGGCGCTGAGCCGCCTGGCGGATGAGCTCGATCTGCGCGCTGTGTTCGTCAGCGACATGTATCTCTCGAGCGATGAGATCGCCTTCCTGATCGACCGTCCCGACATGGCCGCGCTCGCCGGCGCCGAGGTGATCAGCTCCGCCGACGTCGGAATAGGCAAGGAGCACGGACTGTGGGAGCTGCTGCCCGACCGGTGGGGGGTCTCCCCGGCTGCGATCGTCCACGTCGGCAACAACCCGGTCGCCGATGTGTCCGCGCCGCGCGCGGCGGGCGTGAGCGCTGTGCACTGGTCGGAGCTGCCCGAGCATCTCGGGCGCGTCGTAGCCGCGGAGGGCTGTCACCCCGGCGCCGACGCCAAGGTACGCGTGGCATCGGTGGATGACCGCGGCCTGACCGCGCTGCGTGGTCGGGCGGCGTTCTCGGCGGCGGCCTCGGACCACGACGACGACGTGGCGTTCCAGACCGGTGCCTCGGTCCTCGGGCCGGTGATGAGCGGGTACGCCGAATGGGTTCACCAGCGCACCGCCGAGCTCGGCATCACCCGCGCCCTCTGCGTGATGCGCGAAGGCCGACTGCTCAAGGAGCTGATCGAGCGCGTTGCCCCCTCGCGCCGCAACCCGTCGCTGCAATCTGAGCTTCTGTGGGCCTCGCGGGTGGCGGTCGCTCGGGCGAGCATCTCCACGGCCGATGCCTCCGAGATGGCCGCGCTGTTCTCCCGGGTTCGGATTCCGAGCGTCGCCGAGGCGGCCCGGACGCTGGGGATCGACGCCGCGGCGGTGCCCGGTGGGGCCGAGCTCGCCGAGTATGCCGCTCAACACGCCGGCAACCGCGCGGTTCTCGAGCGATTCCTGAGCGCCGTGCTGAGCAGCCAACCGGTGCTTGCGCAGGTGCGGGCGATCGCCGCGAGGCGCCGGGCGAACTTCGTCGCCCATCTGCGCGACGCCCTCGGCGGCGTGCGCGGAGACGTGGCCTACGTTGACGTCGGCTTCTCGGGTGGCAACCAGGAGAACCTTCAGCGGCTGATCGACGCCGAGGGGCTCGGCGTTCGCCTGCACGGCCTGTACCTGATGTCCGACCCGTGCCCCCAGGACCGTCTGCTGCGCGGGCATCGGATCGAAGGCTTCCTGACCAGCCCTGGGGATCCGCTGCCCATCGAGGTGCTGGAGCTCGACCGCAACCGCCTACTGCTCGAGCTGCTGCTGATCTCCGAGGACGGGAGCACGCTCGAGATCGACGACGATGGGCGGCCGGTGTTCGCGCCGCAGGTCGAGCCCGAGCGCCAGCGCGCTCAGCGCCGAGCGGTGCACGACGGCATCAGGTCATACCAGCGGCATGCGCACAGCTATCGGCTGACCGGCGAGGACGATCGCCTCGGATCCGTCGATGCCCTCGTCGGGCGCCGGATCATCGAGCGGTTCGTGGTCGAGCCGACGCCCGAGGAGGCGCGCACGTTCGGAGCCTGGGAGGCCGAGGATGACTACAACAGCTTCGAGTCCTCGACGCTCGTGCCCCACGACCGCGACCCGATCCTGCGCCGGCTCACGCGCAAGCAGCTCGGTGAGCAGCCGCTGCAACGGATCTTCTGGCCCGCCGGCGCGAGCGCCCTCTGGGAGGACTCGGTCGCGGCGGTCACCACCGGGCCGCTGTCCCCGGCCGGCGCGATGCGATTGCAGCTACAGCGGATGGCGGGGGCGTCGGTCACCGCGGTCGCTCCGCTCAAGCTCGGTCGCGAAGGGGTCACGATCGGCTCGTGGAGCGGCGAGGCCGGCGGTGTGTGCGCCGTGACAGTGTTTCCCGTGCTGATCGACGGCCTGCTGCGGCTGGATTCGCTGCGCGTGTCGGTGATCAGCACCTCGTCAGGATGGCGCTCGCACGTGTGGTCGTGGTCGGCCGGCGACGACGCCGCGGCGCTGCCGATCAGCAACTGCACGTGGGTGGCGCAGGACATCTTGAACGTCGACTCGCAGTCGGCGCTGATCGTGCCGCTGCTGCAGCCGCTGCCGGCGGAGGCTCACGTCCAGATCGAGCTTCACGGCGGGTTCCTGCCCGGTGCCGACACCTCCCCGCAGATAGAGCGAGGCGCCGGCGGCGCGTCGATCACGTACCGCGCGGCCTGAACCGCGGGGCGCCGCTCAGCTCGCCGGGGCGGCGGGGCGGCGGGGCGGCGGGGCGGCGGGGCGGCGCTGCCGCTCAGCTCGCCTGAGCGGCAGCGAGGATCGCCTCGGCGACCTTGCCCCAGCTCAGTGACCGGGCCTGCGTTACCTGCTCGGCGGACAGCCGCCCGCCGGCGATCGCCGCCTGCACCTCCGCGACGAACGCGGCCTGGTCCTGCGTCGCTACCAGGAACGGCCCGAGCGCCGGCGCATGGGAGGTGTTGAGGGTCACCGTGGGCAGGCCTGCGGCCGCGTAGTTGTACGCCTTGTGCGGCTCCATCGAGCGGGTGAAGGGCTCGTCGGTGTGGGGCACGATGCCGACGTCCGAGTGCAGCAGGTAGGCCGCCGCCTGCGTCGGGTGACGCTCGCCGAGGAAATGGACGCACGGGTGACTTGCGGCGAGCTCCAGGACCGCGGCCGACGGACCCATTCCGACGAGCACGACGTTGATTCCGGCGTCGGCGAGGCCGCGGACCGCGTCGACTTCGAAGCGCATCGACAGCGCGCCCACGTAAACAGCGCGGGGGTGGGGGATCGCGGCGAGATCGGCGGGCTCGGGCAGCGCGTCGACGGCCGGGTCGTGCCAGGTCTCGTCGACCCCGTGGCCGACATAGGTAGCCTCGGGCACGTCGTCGATCGAGCCCACCGACAGTCCGCACACGACATCGCTCGAGGCGATCAGCTGCCGGCGGAGGTGCTCCAAGACCCTGCTGTGGGGAGCCATCACGTCCCACTCGGCGAGCTTGTCGTAGGTCACGAGCACGGTCCGCGAGCACACCGGCGCGAACTCGTAGTGCAGCCACCAGTTCGCCTGCGAGACCCCGAAATTGAGCAGCACCGGGTCGTTCAGCTCAGCCAGCTGGACGACGCCGCGCGCGACCTCGTGGCCGCCGGTGGGCGGGGCCCCGGCGCCGCTGAACACGAGCAGTCCGCGGTCGTTGCGAGCGCCGAGCTGCGGCTCACCCGCGGCGGGCAGGAACGGTTCGACGTACGCGACGCCCCCGGCGGCGGGGGACTGGACGAGCGCGTGGGCGATCGCGTCGCCGGCGCGGCCGAGCTTGCCGTAGTCGTTCTGGAGCCAGGCGACGATGACGTCGGGCGCGCTCATGCGGCTTGCTGAAGCGCCGGCGGAACGTCGCGCTCGGCCGCCCATCGATCCACGGTGACGAGCGCCTGGGCGACCACCTGATCCATGTTCAGGTACTGGTAGCGAGCCAGCCGCCCGACGAACATGACGTCGGGTCGCTCGGCGGCGAGGGCCTCGTAGCGGTGGTAGAGCTCACGGTTCTCGGGCCGCGGGATCGGGTAGTACGGGTCGCCGTCGGCGGTGGGGTACTCGTAGGTCATCGTGCTGAAATCGGACACCTGACCGGTGAGGTGGCGAAACTCGGTCACGCGCGTGAACGGGATCCGCTCGTTCGGATAGTTGATTACGGCGACCGGCTGGACGAGGCGGCCGCCGGGGGTGGCGCGGGTCTCGCGCTCGAACTGCAGGCTCCGGTACGGGAGCGTGCCCAGCCGGTATCCGAAGAACTCGTCGATCGGGCCCGTCCACACGAGCTGGCGGGCGATCACGTCGTCGCGGATGTGGCTGTACTCGGTGCCGAGCTGAAGCTGGATGTTGGGGTGGTCGAGCATCCGCTCGAACATCGCGGTGAAGCCCGCCGCCGGCATCTTCTGGAACGAATCGCCGAAGTAGCGATCGTCTTCGTTCGTCCGCACCGGGAGGCGCGCGCACACCGACGCGTGCAGATCACTCGGATCGAGCGACCACTGCTTGCGCGTGTAGCCGCGGAACAGCCGCTCGTACAGGTCGCGGCCGACCTTGGCGACGACGGCGTCCTCGGAGTTCATGAGCTCCGCGCGTGGCTCGGCCAGCGAGGCGAGGTAGGCGGCGGTGTCCTCGTCGTCGTACAGCTCGACGCGGTGGAGCGCCTGGATCGTCGTGCGGTTGATCGGCAGGGGGACGATCTGCCCGTCGACCTCGGCCCACACGCGGTGCTCGTAGGGGTGCCAGTCGGTGAACCGCGACAGGAAGTCCGTCACCTTGCCGGCGTTCGTGTGGAAGATGTGCGGCCCGTAGGTGTGAATCAGGACGCCGTGCTCGTCGAGCGCGTCATGCGCGTTGCCGGCGACGTGGGGGCGGCGGTCGATCACGAGCACGCGCAGGCCGAAGTCCTCGGCCATGCGGCGCGCGCAGACCGAGCCGGCGAAGCCGGCGCCGACGACGAGCGCGTCGAAAGCGGTTGAGTCAGCTCGCGAGTGCATGCCCGTTCATGGCGACGCCCGGGTGCTTGCCGAGGAACCGTTCGCGGTCGGCGGCGACCTGGACGCGGATCCACGCGCTCAGCTCGGGGTCCTCACTGCCAACGCTCTCCGACAGACCGTGGCGGATCCGCGCGTCCTCGACGTGGACCGGCGGCCGGCCCGCCTGGCGCAGGCGGTGAAGCAGATCGGTGTCCTGATACCACAGCACCAGCGACGGGTCGAAGAACTCGCCGGGCGCGTGAGAGAACTCGTCGACGGCGTCGCTCGTCATCGCGAAGCACCACGCGGCGAAGTCGAAGCGCATCGGGCCGTCGACCGTGAGCGGGAACGACGCCGGGGCGCCGGCGTCGAGCGCGGCGCGCAGCGGCGGCCACCAGCCGGGCAGCGGCTCGACGTCGTCGTTCATCACGACCACGTACGGGGTGCGGGCGGCGCGGACGCCGGCGTTGACCGGGGATGCGAACCCCTGGGGAGGACACCCGTTGTCGATGATCACGATCTCGTGGGCGACGTCGGTCGTGGTCTGGACCGCCGCGATGCAGGCACGCACCCGGTCAGACGCGGCGTCGAGCGTCGGGATCACGACGGTCAACTCGGGGTGCTCGCCGGCGGGGCGGCGGGCGCCACCGGTGCGCGCGCCCGGCGCGGACACGCGGCTGCTCGCGACGGTGACCGCGCGCAGACCGCGTTCGGCCAGAGGAAGGGATAGAGCTCCGGCGACGAGCGGCCCGGGCAGGTCGGAGAGCTCGCCGGTGCGGAAGTCGGTGGCGTGGAAGTCGGCGGTGCGGACGGCGAACGACCACGCGGCGACGGGGCTGTGCGAGGCGCCGGCGGCGTCACCGGAGCCCACTGCGGCGCTGGCGGCAAACCCAACGGCCGGATCGCCGAGCGCGGCTGCGAGCGGCGCGAGCCATCCGGCAGCGGGCGCGGCCGCGTCGCGGATGAACACAATGATCTCGCCGCGGGCGTGCTCGGCGCCGCGGCGGGCCGAGCTCGCGAATCCGAGGCGCCGCTCGTTGCGGAGCACCTCGACATCGCCGGCGAGTTGGGACAGGAGCGGCTCTAGGCCGATGGACGCGTCGTCGACGACGATGATCTCGTGCGCGGGATCGTCCGGCTGGACGGCGATGCCCTCGAAGCAGCGGAGTGCCTGAGCCGGCCCGCCTGCGAGCGGCACGATGATCGAGACCTTGGGGGCCATCTCCCTGGTCATCGGCCGGTCCGCTGATTCTTTAATCCACACGGAGGCGGGCCACCAAGGCAGCCCGCCTCCGCTTCCGGTTCCCTCGATGAATCGGACGTGGTTATGTGGCCCGCGCGGTATGAGGTGAAGGCGCGGGCGGATTGTGCCCTCGGCGGAGCCGAGCTTGGGTCGCTGGGCGCGGGCGACGTCTGAGCGCCACCCGGCCCTGCGAAAGCTTTCTCGCCGGGCGCGGGCGACGCCTAAGCGCCGCCCGGCCCTGCGAAAGGTGGATCAGCCCGTGATGAGCTTCAGCACCAGCTGAGGCTGCGAGTTGGCCTGCGCGAGCATCGCCGTGCCGGCCTGCTGCAGCACCTGCTGCTGGGTCAACGTCGTCATCTCGGACGCCATGTTGACGTCCTGGATGCTGCTCAGCGACGAGGACATGTTCTCCTGCGTCGTCGAGATCGCCGTCGAGGTGTACTGGAGACGGTTCTGGACCGCACCCAGGGTCGCCGCGAGCGACGAGATGTTGTTGATCGCCGTGCTGATGGCGCTCACCGCGCCGGCCTGGCTCAGGTCGAACACGGTGCCGCCGCTGGAAGCGTTGCTCCAGGAGAAGGCACTGGTGCCCAGGTTCGACGAGCTCTCGATGTTCTGGAAGGAGACCGTGAGCGTGTCGCTTGACGACGGGCCGACCTGGAAGGTCACCGCGCCGCCGCTGCCGGCGGTGCCGTCGAGCAGGTTGATGCCGTTGAACTGCACGGCACCCTTCTGGCGGTCAATTTCCTGCGTGAGCTGGTTGACTTCGTCCTGGATGTCGGTCTTGTCCGACGAGGACAGGTCGCCGTTCTGGTACTGCACGGCCAGCTCGCTGACACGCTGCAGCATGCTCTGGACGTTGTTCAGCGCGCTATCGGCGGTCTGGACCATCGAGGTCGCGTCGCTGACGTTCTGGCTGGCCTGCTGGAGGCCGTTGACCTGCGACGTCAGGCCCTGGGCGATCGCATAACCGGCGGCGTCATCGGCGGCCGTGTTGATCCGGAGACCCGAGGACAGACGCTGCATCGCGGTCGACACAGCCATGCTCGAGTTACCCAGGCTGATCTGCGTCTGCATAGCAGACGTGTTGGTGAGAATCGAAAGGGACATATTTACACCTCCATGGTGTGGTCGTTTTGGGGTTGTCCCCCGGCTGCTCCTTGCTGCCGGTCTCTCCGGTTATCGCCCTGTTCGGCGAGCACTTGAGGGGCGTCCAGAACGGTCTGGACACACCCGCGAAAACCCCGTCAGATCAGGCGGTTACGTTGATGTGGAGGCCCGAGTCGTCGTCCTCGGGGGCCTCCGGGTAGTACTCCTGGCCGTCCTCGGAGATGTACGCGGCGGGCGCTGACTCAGAGCGCCGCCGCCGGCGGCCGCCCTGATCGGCGTTGCTCCGCGCGCCGTCCCGATCGACACGGCCGGCCATCGGCGCCGGGGTTACCGACGGAATGTTCGGCGCGACTGGGACGATCGGGTGGATCGGGTCCATGGCGATCGGTCAGGCGTGGTCTACGAGCCGGCTCCGGCCTGTGCCGGCGCCGGGTCACCCGCGGGCGGGGAGGTCTGGGCGCGTGCCGGGATCAGGTCCGGATCCGCGGCCTGGGTGGGCTCCAACGCCGCGCGCAGCTCGGCGAGCACGAGGTGGCGCCAGACCGTGACCGCGCACATCCACGCGAGCATGTAGCCGACCATCCCGGCCACCAGTGCCCGCAGGCCGACGTCGAACGTCGGCACGCCGGCCTTGTAGCCCAGATACGCCGCGATGGCAAAGCCGGCAATCCCGCCCCAGCCCTTGGCGCGGCGGACCTGATACCTCGCGCGGGGGTGGTTTGCAACGCTGGGGGCGACCGCGGCGTCGTCGTCGCCCTTCTTGTTCTTCTTCGGCTTCTTCTCGTCCTTCGAGGCTTTGCTCATCCGGCGCTCCTGTGATCGATCACGCGGCCGACCTTGGCCAGCGCCTCGCGCTGGCGCTCGAAGACGAAGTGGATCAGCCGCTGGCGGTCAGCGCGAGAGATCTGGTCGAACACGAGCGCGCGCCTGCCCTCGTCGCCGGCGCGGACGACCTGGGCGTTCCCCTCGATCGGCTCGGCGCCCGGCCCGAGGTTGAGGCTGAAGCGGACGTGCGATCCCAGGGGGAGCCCTTCGGCTCCGCTCACGAGCATGCCGCCGCCGCTGATGTCGATCGCGTGGGCGTCGATCCGGTCCCCGCCGGCGCGGCTGTCACGCCCCTTAGCGACCTCCACCTTCTGGGCCGCGGGCACACGTACGAACTCGCGCCGCTGGGTGACCTCCGGCGCGGCGGACACGTCGAAACGCACCAGGTCCCGCTCCTGCACGACGGCCTGTCCGTGGAAGCGGACCAGGCCTCGGGGCGAGACATACTCGAGCAGCAGAGGCTCGACGACGTCGTGCGACAGCTCGTCGCCGGCGTCGAGCATCAGCACGAGCATCAGGTAGTCGCCGCTTCGCTCGTACACCCGCACGGGGATGTGGCTGCCGACGGGCGTCGTCAGCTTGCCGTCCTTCCCACCCACGTTGAGGCGGATGACGTTGTCGGTGGGCTCGGGCTCGGGGATCATCGGGAGATCGTCGTTCGGAGCGGGCGTTCGGAGCGTGCGTGACGCGGGCTCGGGGTTTACGGGAGCAGGCGGGCCGCCAGTGACGAGGGGTCGGCAGCCGACAGCGCGCCGTCGAGCTCGAGACCCTCGTGGATGTAGGCGACCGGCATGCCGCTGATGTGGGCAAGCTCCGCGGCGATCCCGAGCTGGTCGGCCTCGTCGGCGTGCGTGACCGCGATGCCGTCGGCGCCCAGGGCGGCGAAGCCCTCGACCAGCTTGCGGGCGGCGTGGACGCTGAACGTCGCCGGAACCGCGATGTAGACCCCGTCGAGCGACAGCGAGCGGAGCTCGCCGGCGAGCGCCTCGACGCCGGCCGGATCCCGCGGGGTCACCCCGGCGGTGTCGATCACGACCAGGCCGCCGTCGCGGCCGTGCTGGACGGCGGGAGCGGCCTCGGGCCCGACCGCGGCGCCCATCACCCAGACGTTCTGGCCCTTGAGCAGCTCCTTGAGGTCTCCGCCCCAGTCGTCGCTGCCAAGCGACACGACGCTCGCGGCGAGCGTCGAGCCCTTGGCGTAGGCCGAGGCGAGGGCCGCGGCGCAGCGGGTCTTGCCGGCGCCGCCGGCGCCGACGAAAGCGATTGCGGCTCCGGTGGCGGGCAGCGGGGCCGGCGCAGGGATGGTCGCGGCGAGCGTGGCCCGGACCGCGTCACGCAGGCTGCCGTTGGCCAACGGCGACCGGTGCGCCGCAGCGGCGACGATCAGCTGCTGCGCCCACGCGTCGCTGATGCCCTGGGAGGTGAGCTCGTCGGCGACGGCTTGCGAGTCGTTCGGATCGAGGTCTCCGGCCTGCTTGGCGACCCAGGGGTTGGCGGCCGGCGGAACCGGCGCCGGGGCAGCGGGGGCGGGCGCGGACACCTGCGGCGCGGGCATTGCCGGAGCGACCGGCGCGGGAGCCGGGGCTTCGAAGATCGGCGCGGGGGCCGGAGCGACCGGCGCGGGCTCAGCGGCGACCGGGGCCAGAGCGATGGGCTCGGTGGCCGGGGCCGGAGCGATGGGCTCGGCGACCTGGGCCGGAGCGATGGGCGCGGCGACCGGAGCCGGAGCGATGGGCTCGGCGACCTGGGCCGGAGCGATGGGCTCGGCGACCGGGGCCGGGGCCGGGGCCGGGGACGATCGGCTCGGGCTGCCGGCGCGACCTGGTCGGTCGCCGGCAGCCCGCCGGTCGTCACCAGCTTGACCAGCTCATCGATGTCGACGTGGGCCGCGGCCTGCTCGAGGCGCGTGACGAACGACTCGGCGGCGCCCTCGGCGGGGAGGGCGGTCGCGGCGGAGAGAGCGGGGCTCGCGGCCTCGGTGGGGAGGGCGGGGCTCGCGGCCTCGGGTCCGGGGATCGCGACCTCGGGAGCCGGGGCGTCCTGCGCGGCGGGCGTCAGCGGGGGCGCCACGGGCTCCTCGGGAGCCGGCAGCGCGGGAAACTCGATCGGGGACGGGTCGGCGGCCACGGGCGGAGGCGTCGCGTCGAACAGGTCGTCTTCGCTGAAGTCATCCCACCCGTTGACCGGCTCGTCCTCGTCGTAGATGTCGACGCGCTTAGGCGCGGCCTGGGCGTCGACCTCGACGCACTTCTGGGCGAAGAAGCCGCCGACGCCGCCCATCAGGCCCTCGCGCTGGCGCAGGATGATCGCGTCGGGGCCGAGCTCGGCGCGGATCTGGGGGATCAGGTCCTCGAGCTTGCGGCCGCGGTAGGTGCGCACGCCGCCAAGGTCACGGTCGTGGCCATTCGTGTGGGGCTCGGTGAAGGTGCTCATGCGCTAACTACTCCTATGGTTTCGACGCTGATGCCTGGGGCGACTTCGTTGTAAGAACAGACGGGGAGGTGGGGCACGGATGATTCGACGAGCCGGCGCACGTGGCGACGCACGCGAGCCGAGCAGAGCAGCACCGGCCGGATTCCGCCACGCGCGGAAGCCTGATCGGACTGGCTCTTGACGGCGGTGAGCACGGCCTGGGCTCGGATCGGCTCCATGGCCAGGTACTCACCGTCGCTGGTCTGAGTGATCGATGTCGCCAGCTCCTGCTCGATCGTCGGGTCGAGCGTGATCACGCGCAGCGTCTGGAGCGGATCCAGATGCGGGGCGGTGATCGCCCGGCCGAGCGCCTGACGCGCGTATTCAGCCAGCAGGCTGGGGTCGCGTGTAATGCGGGCCTTGTCTCCGACGGACTCGACGATAGCGCCGAGGTCGCGGATGGAGACCCCCTCCGAGAGGAGCGACTGCAACACACGCTGGATCTCGCCAAGCGAGAGAACATCGGGCACAACCTCCGTAACGACAGCTTCGTTGATTTCCTTTAGCTGATCCAGAAGCTGGCGTACGTCTTGCCGCGTGAGCAGCTGGGCGGCGTGCCCGCGGATCGTCTCGGTGAGGTGCGTCACGATCACCGATTCGCCGTCGACGACGGTGTATCCGAGCGCCTCGGCCTGGGCGTGCTGGCTCTCCTGAATCCAGAGCGCCGGCAGTCCGAAGGCGGGCTCCGTGGTCGGGATTCCGGGCAGCGTCCCAACCGCATCGCCCGGATCCATCGCCAGGTGATGGCCGGCCATGATCATGCCGCGAGCGACGACGGTGCCGCGGACCTTGACCACGTATTCGTGCGAGTCGAGGTCGACCTCGTCGTGGATCCGCACCGGCGGGATGACCATGCCGAGCTCGGAGGCGATCTGGCGCCGGATCATCGACACGCGACGGACCAGCGATCCGCCGGTGCGGCGATCGACGAGCGGCACGAGGCCGAAGCCGATGCCGAGCTCGAGCGGGTCGATCGGCAGCTCCTTGAGGACCTCCTCGCGCGGCGCCGCCGGCTTGTCGGTCTGGGTCTCCGCGGGGAGAGCAAGGGCGGCCGCGGCGGCGATCTCGTCGGGCATGCCGTTGCGGACCGAGTAGCCGATCGCCGCCATGATCCCGCCGATGAATAGGAAGGGCAGCTTCGGCAGGCCCGGGATCAGCGCGAACGCGCAGACCACACAGCCGGCCACCAGCGGCGCCTTCCGCTGGCGCAGGATCTGGTTGGCGAGGTCGGAGCCGAGGTCCTTCTCGGACGCCGAGCGGGTGACGAGGATGCCGGTCGCGACCGAGATCAAGAGCGCGGGGATCTGGGCGGCGAGGCCGTCGCCGACGGTCAGCAGCGAGTACGTGTGGGTCGCCTGTCCGAACGCGATGTGGTGCTGGACGACGCCGACCACGATTCCGCCGATCAGGTTGATGCCGGTGATGATCACGGCCGCCATCGCGTCGCCCTTGACGAACTTCGAGGCACCGTCCATCGCCCCGTAGAAGTCGGCCTCGCGTGCGATCTCCAGGCGGCGGGAGCGCGCGTCCGCGTCGGTGATCAGGCCCGCGTTCAGGTCGGCATCGATCGCCATCTGCTTACCGGGCATGGCGTCGAGGGTGAAGCGGGCGGCGACCTCGGCGACACGGCCGGCGCCGTTGGTGACCACCACGAACTGGATCACGACCAGGATCAGGAAGATCACGAGGCCGATCACGACGTCCCCGCCGACGACGAACTGGCCGAAGTCGCGCACGACGCTGCCGGCGTCGCCCTTGGTCAGGATCAGGCGCGTAACCGACACGTTGATCGCCAGGCGGAACATCGTCGTCAGCAGCAGGAGGCTCGGGAACGCCGCGAACTCGAGCGGCTTCTGCAGGTACATCGTCGCGACCACGACGGCCAGCGCCATCGAGATGTTGAGCGTGATGAACAGGTCGAGCAGCATCGACGGGAGCGGGACGATCAGCATCGTCACGATCACCACGACCCCGACCGCCGCGACCAGGTCGGTGTGCTTGAGGAGCTTCTGGAGCACGTTCTCGTTCATGCCGCGGCCTTCCTACGCCCGGCCAGCCGGTAGACGAACGCGAGCACCTGCGCCACGGCGGCGTAGAGCTCGGCCGGGATCATCTGACCGATCTCGACCGACTTGTGCAGCGAGCGCGCGAGCGGCGGGTCGGGCACGATGGGGACGCCGTGCTCCTCGGCGATTCGCCGGATCTGCTTGGCGACGAGGTCCTGGCCCTTGGCGACGACGATCGGCGCGGGGTGGTTGCCGTCGTAGCTGAGCGCGACCGCGAAGTGCGTCGGGTTGGTGACGACGACGTCGGCCTGGGGGATCGCCGCCATCATGCGCGCGCGCGCGGCCTGCAGCTGGCGCCGGCGGATCGCGCCCCTGACCTCGGGCGGCGCGTTCTGCGAACGCCCCTCCTCCTTGACCTCGTGCTTGGTCATCTTCAGCTGCTTGTTGTGGCGGTGGCGCTGGTAGATGAAGTCGAGGATTCCGATCAGCACGTAGGCGATCGCCGCGCGCTCGGCGATGCCCATGATGCTCGTGTTGATCAACATCCCGAGCGCGGCCGGCGGCGTGTCAATGCTCGCGCCGAGGCTCGTGAGCTGGGGGATGAGGGCCATCGCGACGACTACGCCGACCGCGACGACCTTCGCGAGCGCCTTGAGGCCCTCGCTCACCATCCGGATCCCGAACACGTTCCGGAAGCCGGAGATCGGGTTGATCTTCTGGAAGTTGGGCTTGATCGCTTGGGAGCTGGGCTTGAACGAGACCTGGGCGACGTTCACGATCACGCCGGCGGCCATGCACAAGCCGGCGATCGGCGCGACCGTGACGAGGATTGTGTGCAGGCCGGCCGAGAACAACTCGTGCAGGCCGGCCGCGGTGGTGTACTCGCCCGGATGCGAGATGTCGTCGAAAGTGGAGCGCATCGAGCCGCTGATGCCGGACACGATCGAGGGGCCGACGGATAGCAGCCCGATCAGCCCGGCCACGAGTACCACCGAACCGTTGAGGTCGCTGCTCTTGGCGACCTGCCCCCGCTTGCGTGCTTCGTTCTTGCGCTTGGGTGTCGGCTTTTCTGTCTTGTCGTGATCGGCCATGGATACTCAGTTGACCTAGAGGGCGTTCAGCGCGGTAGCGACCGACGTGTAGATCTGGCCCTGCAGCCAGCCGCCCAGGAACGGCAGCGTCGCGGCGACCGCGAGCAGCGAGACGCCGACCTTCAGCGGGAACGCGACCGAGAACACGTTCATCTGCGGCACGACGCGCGAGACCATCCCGAACGCAACGTCGGTGATCAGCAGTGCCAGGACCACCGGTGCCGCGACCTCGAGCCCCGCGGTCATGATCGACGTGAACGAGATCTCGGCGGCGTTCGCGAGCGACCCGAGTTGCGGTGCCTTGGTGAGCGGAACCAGCGTGAAGGTTCGCGCGATGCCGCGCAACATCCACGCGTCTCCGCCGATCGCGATGAACAGCATCACGCCGATCAGCCCGTAGAGCTCGGTGAAGGTCCCCCCGGGGTTGCCGTTGATCGGGTCGACGGTGGCGCCGAACGAGAAACCGGAGACGATGTCGGCGAACCCGCCGGCGGACTGTACCGCCCACATGAGCGCGCCGATCGCGTACGCGAAGAGGAGCCCGACGAGGATATTGACGACCATCAGCCCGGCGACCTGGAGCGGTTGGGTCGGGACGTTCTGGCCGTGCATGGCGATACCGGTCAGGCCGATTGCGAGCGCCACCCCAACGATGCCGCGCACTTGTCCGGGAACCTGCTTGGCCGAGAACAGCGGCGCCACCACGAACAGCGGGCTGACACGCCCGAGCACGAGGAAGAAGGCGGTGACCGACTGGCCGCCGCCGAGCGCCGTGATCACGTGGCTGAGCGTCAGCTGGTTCATCCGATCAGCGACGGGATCGACATGTACAGGTTCTGGGCGTAGGTGACCAACTGGTCGAGCATCCACGGCCCGAGCAGGACGATCAGCACGGCGACGCCCACGACCTTCGGTATGAACGAGAGGCTCTGCTCCTGGATCGAGGTGACCGCCTGGAAGATGCTGACGAGCAGGCCGATGACCAGCCCGAGCACCAGGATCGGGCCGGCGATCTTCAGTGAGAGCATCATCGCCTGGGTGGCGAGACTGACGACTGTGTCCTGGTCCATGTCAGTGGAAGCTCTTGACGAGCGAGGTCGTGATCAGGTCCCAGCCATCGACCAGGACGAACAGCAGGATCTTGAACGGCAGGGATATGAAGGAAGGAGGCAACATGATCATCCCCATCGACATCAGCGTCGAGGAGACGATCAGGTCGATCAACAGGAACGGGATGAAGATCAGGAACCCGATCTCGAAGGCCGTCTTGAGCTCGCTCATGATGAACGCGGGGATCAGGACGTAGGTCGGGATCTGAGCGCGCGTCTGCGGGGTCTTGATCTTCGCGAGGCTCACGAACAGCGACAGGTCCTGCGAGCGCGTCTGGGCGAACATGAACTGCCGCAGGGGCTCCTCCGCGCGCGAGATCGCCTGAGTGGTCGAGATCGCGTGCTGCGAGTACGGATCCCACGCGTCCTTCTTGATCGCCGAGATCGTCGGCGCCATCACGAACAGGGTCAGGAACAGCGCGATCCCGATCAGCGCCTGGTTGGGCGGCGTGTTCTGCGTGCCGAGCGCGCTGCGGACGAAGCTGAGGACGATCAGGATCCGCGTGAACCCAGTGACCGTGAACAGGATCGCCGGCAGGATCGAGATCCCGCCCATCAGCAGGAGGATCTGAAGTGCGTTGCTCCCGTCGATCTTCACGAGCGAGCCGTCATCCGACGCAGGACGTTGAGCACCCGGTCAGAGGGCTTCTCGGCCTGGTCGGAGCCCGCGGGCCCCTCAGCCGGAACCTCTATGCCGAGCGCGATCGCCTCTGCCTCGGAGTAGCTGCGGATGGGGGTGACGCCGTTCTCGGCGACTCCGACCACCAGCACCTCACGACCCGCGCGCACGACCGCGACTGACCGGCCGCTGCCCAACGGCAGGCTTGCGACCTGCGTGAGGCTGGTACCGGTCGGACGGGTCTTGCTCTTCTTCGCCTGCTTCATGATCCACGCGATTCCGTAGATCACCGCGATCACGATGAACAGGCCCACGATCGTGCGGACGATGCTCGCCCCACCACCACTGGCTGAGGCGGTGTGGGTCGCGACCGTGCTCCCGCTCAGGTGCAGCGGCGTGTTCTCGCCCGTGGACTGGGCGAGCGCGACCGCGCTCTGCACGTGCGCCTTGGCAACGGTCGTGGCGTGCGTGGTCGCCGCCTGTGCGGTCGCGCCAAACGCAACCGCGGCGTGCGTGATCGTCAGGGCGCCGGCAAGTCCGACGCCACGTATGAACGTGAGCGACTTCATCGAGGGAAAGGACTCCGAGGGAGAGTCCTTCCGGTAATCGGCCGCTACCCCCGGGGCCTTGAGTCAGGCCAGGTCCGACGGGGTAGGGGGGTGAGGTATGGACCCGGTTACATTGGATTGGTCGGCTGCTCAGGTCGAGAACGGCAGGCTCACGGTGCCGCTCGACGGCGATATCCCCAAGGGCTGGAAGCGGAGCTTCGAAACGACGGAGAGGCTGCTCGGCGGTGGGGACTGGGGCGAAATCGAGGTCAAGAAGGACACGGTCCGGGTCAGCGATGTCGAGCCCGGCAACGAGGAGAAGCTCCGCTTCCATTTGGAGGCCGTGGTGACGCAGGCCAACGCCGACCACGAGCCCGAGGAGGATGACGAGGATGAGGCCCCGGACGCGGAGGGGTCCGCGCCCGGAGCCGGCGACGGGGACGAAGGTCCGGACGCCGAGATGACCCAGCGGTTCCGGTCGTTCTAGTCGCTGCTGCGTCCTACGCGAGCGCCTTGCCGACAGCCTCGAGCAGTTGCGCGGGCTGGAACGGCTTGACGACGAAGTCCTTCGCGCCCTTCTGAATCGACTCGATCACCTTGCTCTCCTGGCCGAGGGCGGAGCACATCAGCACACGGGCGCTGGGGTCGATCGCGATGATCTCGGCGAGCGCCTCGAGCCCGTCCTTCTGGGGCATGGTGATATCGAGGGTGATCAGTTCGGGCGAGAGCGCCTGGAACTGCTGCACGGCTTCGTCGCCGTTGCCCGCTTCGCCGACCACCTCGTGGCCGCCGGAAGCGAGGGCATCGCTCACCACCTTGCGCATGAACGCGGCATCGTCGACTACGAGTACACGGGCCATCAGGTTACGGCTCCTTCCACTTCGGACTCAGTCACTTCTGGGTTTTGGGGGTTGGGTGTTGGGGGTGCATCCGAATCCCCTGCCGGGTGATCGGACTCGGTATCGAGAGGTTGAGAATCAGCTTCGGGGTCGGCGTTGCCGGCCACGATGTCCTCGCGAAGCTCGGCCTGCGCCGGCCGGGCCAGATCCAGCATCCGCAGTCCCTGGCTCTCAAGCTCACTGAGGGACACGGCCCATTCGCCCTCCTCGGTGACCAGCAACTGGCCACGGGCGAAGCGCATGCCGTTCACGTACAGGTCGACGGGGGAATCGGCGCCGCGGTCGAGGTCGACGACCGCCCCGAGCGGCAGCCCGAGGGCCGATCCGAGCGGCATGCGCGAGCGCCCCAGCTCGGCCCACACTCGGAGGCTGATGCCGCCGAGCGCCTCCTCGAGCGCCAGGCTGTGCGGGCTCGTGTCCACGACCGACCCGGTGCCGCTGGCCGCCGACCCACCGGCCACGTTGTCACCGGTCCGCTCGGCGCTCTCCTCGTCGATCGCGCGCACCATCCGCACGACGAACGCCCTGGGCACGAGCTGGATCAGCCGGCAGGCCTCGCCGCCGATCATGAACGTGGTCGACGTCGCGTGCGGCGCGGTGCCGTAAATGTCGGCCGCGGTGCCCGGATCGTCGAGCACGCGCGTATCCGGCGTCGAGATCTCGATCTCCTGCCCGAGCACGACGCCGATCGCGGCGGCCGCGGCGGCCATCATCTGGTTCGCGGCCTCGGCGATCGCCGACATCTCGAGCTCGGACAGGGGCTGCTCGCCGGCGCCCTCCTCGGCCTCCTCCGGCGGCGCGCCCATCGCGGTGGCGAGGCCGCGGGCCCCGGCCGGCGTGAGCACGAAGATGTTGGCGCCGGTCACGCCGTCGACGTACGACACGCTCGACGCGATCGAGCCGGGAGGCACGTTCGAGAACGGCGATACGCCGTCGCCGAGCACGGTCACATCGCCGCGCTCGACGGCGCCGGGCACGAACATCTCGAGCACCTTTGCGATCGCCTCGGCGGTCGAGGCACCGAGGCGCATCAGCGCCTCCCGCGGGGTGATGTCCTGCTGCTGGCTCATCCGAACTTCCTTTCGGTGCCGGAAACCTGGATCGCGCGGCGGGCGCCGTTGGAGCCCGGCTGAGCCCGCGCGAGCTTGACGTTCTCGGCGAACACGGTGACGCCCTGATCGGCCTGGACGCCGAGCCGGATCACGCTGCCGGGACCGAGCGACAGGATCTCGTCGATCGGAAGGTCGATCGCGGCGACCTCGGCGCGGAGCGTGACCGGGACGGCGGCCATCGCGCGGCCGATCTCGGCGGCGCCGGCCGACTCGGCCTCCGGCTCGCGAGTCTCCTTGCCCGACAGTCGCTCGCCGACTTCGTCGATCGCCAGCCACGGGATCAGCAGCGCCATCGAGGCGGAGTGCTTGTTGACCCGGCTCTCGATTACGACCACGAACGTCGGCTCGGAGACCGCGGCAATCTGGCTCGTGTCGTTGTGCGTCTCGATCTCGACGATCGACAGGCTGATCCCGGCGAGGTCCTGCCACACGAGCGACAGCTGGTGGACGAGCGACTCGAACAGGCGCTGGGTCAGCACGTTGTCGATCTCGCTGAACCGCCGCTCGCGCGGGGGCTTGTCGGCCGCGCCGCCGAGCAACAGGTCGAGGCACATCAGCACGAATGACTGCTCGACGGTGAACAGCATCCGCGTACCCAGCGGCTGCACGTCGAGCGTGACGAACAGCGACCCGGTCGGGAGCTGGGACTGCGCGCCCGACCAGGTGGCCTGGGCGCTGTTGATCGCCTCGAGCTCGACCGGAGTGCGGAGCTCGGTGGAGAGCCGGGTCACCGACGTCTGGCAGAAGGTGTCGATCGCGCGGGAGATCCGCCGCTGGTGGTCGCTGGTGAACTTCGTCGGGCGCGAGAAGTCGACGGTCCGCAGCCGCTGGCCGCGTCGGTGGGCGCCGCTCGGCTGCTCGGGCAGCCGACCCTGCTTGGCCGCCTCGACCAGCGCGGCGACCCGGTCGTGATCCAGCATCTCACTCATCGAAGCGCTCCTGTGGTTGGGATGGCCGTCGCGCGCGTCGCCGGCGCCGCGACTCGGGCACGACGCGTCGCGCCGGCGGAGCCGTCGAGCAGCGTGATCGACTCGCCCCCCGCCTCCTTGACCGTGACCGTGCAATCGCCGACCACGACCCGCAGCGTGCGGCCGCGGCTGCCGCCGGTCTCGGCGGCGCGGAGCGACAGCCCCGATGCGGTCAGGCCCGAACGGACGGCCTCGGCGTTGCGGGCGCCGATGTCGAGGTCTCCGAGCTCAAACATCCGCGCACCTCCGGCGAGCACCGCCTCTAGGCGGCGCTTGCTGGCGCCGGCGCGGACGATGCGATCGATCAGCTCCGGAACCGCGAGGTCCGCGAACTTGCCGGACTGGCGATCGGTCGGAGTGGACTCTGGCAGCACGATATGGGCGAGACCCGCGATGCCCGCGAACCGGTCGACCAGCGCCAATCCGATGCACGACCCGAGCCCGCGAGCGACGAGCTCATCGCCGGCACGACACGACACTTCGATCTCTCCCATGCGTACCGAGCCCATCACTACGCGGCGAGGCCGAGTGGCGTCAGCAGGTCCGTGACGCCACCGTCGGTCGGCAGCAGGACGAACGAGATCGAGCACGGCTCATCGGCGACCTCGAGCTCGGAGTCGAGCACCAGTACGAGGTCGGTGGACGGAGTCTGGGTGAGCGCGAGCGACGAGACGATCGCGCCCAGCATGTCGGTGATCAGATGCGGCGGGCACGGACCCAGACTCAGGCCGGTCATCGAGGCGAGCGCGTTCAGGCACGAGGTCCCGAGGATGTTGCCGATCTCGCGCAGGGCGGAATCGCCGATCTCGCTGCCGGCCTCGACGCCGAGCAGGCGACACAGGGCGCTGGCGCCCTCGCACGAGATCAGCAGCAGCACAAGCCCTTCGATGTCACCCTCGAGCGGGATCACGACGCTCGTGATCGACTCGTCGGGGCTGCCGCACGCCTCGATGGCGTCGGCCAGCGGCAGCGCGAGCACGCGCGGTACGCTCAGCCCGACCTCACGGCCGAGCATCTGCGACAGCGCGGTCGCGGCGTTTCCTGAGGCGATGTTCGCCAGCTCCCGCAAAGCATCCAGCTGCAATTCGGTGTAGCGGGGGGTCACTGATCCGGTCTCCTGTGTTCGTGTTCGGTACGTGGTTCTTCTACGCGGCGCGGCTCATCGTGGCCGGCGTACTGCTCTCGGCGGCGAGCGCATCGCAATCGACGATCAACGCGATGCGGCCGTCGGCCAGCGCGGCGCCTCCGGACACGGGCTCGCCGTCGGAGACGATCGCCGGGAGCGGCCGGGTGACCAGCTCACGCTGGCCGACCAGGTCGTCGACCGCCAGTGCCAGGCGGCGGTCCTGGGTGCGGATGATCACGACGAAGTCGTGGTCGGTGGCGACCTCGCGGCGAAACACCGTCGCGGCGTCGAGCAGGGGCAGCACGCCGTCCTCGAGCAGGAGCATCGGCTTGCCCGCGACCGAGCGAACCGTCTGCTCGGAGAGCCGCAGCGTGCGCTCGATCCGGTCGAGCGGAATCGCAAATTGCGCGCCGGATACGTCGACCTGAAGGGCCGAGACGATCGCCAGCGTCAACGGCAGGCGAATCTGGGCGAGCGTGCCGGCGCCGGGCGTCGAGTCGATCACGACCTCGCCACCGAGCTGACGGATCTTCTCGCGGACCGCGTCCATGCCGACCCCGCGGCCGGAGATGTCGTTGGTGGTCGCCGCGGTCGAGAAGCCCGAGGTGAACAGCAACTCGACGGCGCCGCGCATGTCGATCGCCTCGGCGGCCTCCTCGTCGATCATCCCGAGCGACAGGGCCTTACGGGCGATCGCCTTCGGGTCGATCCCGGTGCCGTCGTCGCTGACCGCAATCACGACGCTGCCACCGGCGTGGCGCGCGGCGATCTGGATCGTGCCCTGCCGCGGCTTGCCGGCGGCGAGACGGTCGTCGGGCCGCTCGAGCCCGTGGTCCAGCGCGTTGCGGACGAGGTGCACAAGCGGGTCGCCGAGCGCGTCGACGACCGTCCGGTCGAGCTCGGTCTCGCTGCCGACGAGCTCGAGCTTCACTTCCTTGCCGAGCTTGGTCGACAGGTCACGGATCAGCCGCGGGAAGCGGAGGAAGACCACGTCGACCGGGATCATCCGGACCTGCATGACCATCGCCTGGAGGGCCTGCGAGCTGCGGGTCAGCTCCTGAACGGCCTGCTGGAGGCCCTCGATCTCGAGCTTCGCGGTCAGCGCCTCGACCGCGGTCCGGTGGATCACGAGCTCGCCCATCGAGTGCATCAGCGCATCGAGGCGCTCCGCGTCCACGCGCACGGTGCGGGTCTGAGTGGAAGTCTTGGCCTCGGTTTTGGCTTCGGTCTTGGCCTCGATCTTGGCCTCGGCCGTCGCCGCGGGGGCCGTCGCCGCGGGGGCCGTCGCCGCGACCGCGGGCTCCGGCGCCGGTGCGTCGACCTCGGTCACCGCCGGCGCGGCGGCCTCCGGAAGCTCGTTGACCTCGACCGTGAACACCTCCGAGACGGCTCGGACGTTCGCGGCGATCGCCTCGTCCTCGTGATCGCTCGCGATCCAGGCGTCGATATCTCGCCCTTGGAACTGCTCGAGACCGTCTCGCGGGGGCGCGCTGGCGAGGATCTCGCCGTGGTCTCCGAGCGCGGCCAGGACCATGTGCGCGCGCACCGCCGGCATCAACACTTCCTCGTCCAGCGTCGCGTGCACGCGCAGAACGCGGGCGCCCGCTTCCTGGGCCGCGATCACCGCGGCGTGGTCGAGCGGGTCGGCGATCCCAACGCGAGCCATCTCCTGCTCGGGGGTGCGGGGCCGCACCAGCGAGCGCAGCCGGGTGACGAGCGGCACGGGATCGAGCGCCTCCTCGCCGTCGGACTCGATCGACTCGACCGACACCGACAGGGCGTCCAGGCACGCGAATACCGTGTCGATGGCCTCGACCGGCAGGCCGGTGGTGCGCTGGCGCAGCAGCTCGAACACGTCCTCCATTGCGTGGGTCAGCTCCGCGATCCGGCTGAAGCCCATGGTCGCGCTCATGCCCTTGAGCGAGTGCGCGATGCGGAAGATCTCCTCTACCGTGCCGCGGTCCTTCGGGTCCTCCTCGAGCCGGACGATCGCGAGATTCAGCTGTTCGAGGTGCTCGCGCGTCTCCGCGACGAACATGGGCATGTACTCGGAGGTATCCATCACGACTTTCGGTAGATGAAGGGGTGAATCGTCGCCAGGCCGAGCGACCCGGCGTCGGTGACCCGCTCGGTTCCGCCGATCACCAGAACGCCCCCCGGTCGCAGCGCGTGGGCGAGCCTGGCATGCAGCTCGTCCCGGATCTGATCAGCGAAGTAGATGACCGTGTTGCGACACATGATCAGTTCATAGCTCGACGCCTGCGGCCGGAGCTTGAGCAGATCGCCCACCTCGAAGTGCGTCATCGTCCGCAGCGCCTGCTTGGCCTGCCAGCCCGTGTCGGTGCGCTCGAACCACCGCTGCATCTCCGCTGCGGGGGCGCTGCGCGCGTCCTCGACGCTGAATGCGCCGGCCTTGGCGCGGGCCACCATCCGCTGGTCGATGTCGGTGCCGACGATGCGGACCGGGACCCCGGGAATCGCCCGGCTGCAGACCGCCGCGAGCGTGTAGGCCTCGGCCCCGTACGAGCAACCGGCGCTCCAGGCGCGGACGGGTCCGCCGCCGGACAGCTCCTTGAGCAGCCCGCCCTCGAGCCGCGCCCACTGGTCGGGGTGGCGCCACAGCTGCGAGACGTTGATCGTGACCCGGTCGAGCAGTTCCTCGAGCAGTTCCTTGTCGGTCCGCACGCGATCGAGCGCGTCGGTCAGCCGCGCGTAGCCCTGCCGCGCGAAGAACGAACGCAGGCGCCGCTCCATCTGCGGCCGCTTGTACTGCGACAGGTCGATGCCGTTCAGCCTGCGCAGTCCCTCGCAGAAGGCGACGTAGTCGTCGGCGGCGACCAGGTCGCTCTTCGGAGCCGCGAGCGCAGCGTCGTGACCGCGGTGGCGGACGAGCGCGGGCCGCCCGAAGGCGCGGGTCTCGCGTTCGCTCATGCCCGTGCCTCAGTCGAGATTGCCTGCGCCAGGCGGCCGAGGTCGAGCACGTCGTCGGCCAGCCCGGCATCGACGATCGCGCGCGGCATCCCGAACACGGTGCAGCTGTCCTCGGACTCGACGAGGATCCGGCCGCCATGGCGGTGGACCTCGCGCGCGCCACGAAGTCCGTCGTTGCCCATACCGGTCAGGACGACCAGCAGCATCCGTTCGCCATACGCGCGCGCGGCATCCTCAATCAGAAGGTCGGCGCGGGGGCGCAGGCCGCCGACCGCGGGCTCGTCGGTCAGCGTCGTGCGACCGTCGTGGCTCAGGCGCAGATGACGGCCGCCGGGCGCCAGCAGCGCGGTGCGAGCATCGAGCTTCTCGCCGCCAACAGCCTCGCGCACGTTCAGGGCGCTGCTTGCGTCCAGGCGCGCGGCGAGCGACCCGGTGAAGCCGGCCGGCATGTGCTGCACGATCAGCGTTCCGATGCCGAGCGGCGCCGGCAGCTTGGGGACGAGCGCGGCGAGCGCGCGGGGGCCGCCGGTGGAGGTGGCGATCAGCACGAGCTTGTCGCCCTGGGCGACGCGAGCTCGTGGCCGCGGTGCGATCGTCGCGCCGCTGTCGGCAGGCGTGGCGCGGCGGGCGGGCGTGAGCGTCGCTCCGTTCTCACGCAGCCGACGGGGGCCGCGTGACGCGGCCGCCAACTTGACCTTTGCGCCGAGGTTCTCGATGAACGAATCGAGGCTCTCGTTCGCGGTCGGCTTGGGCACCAGGTCGAACGCGCCCTCGGCGAGCGCGTCGACTGCGCGCGCTCCATGAGCGGCGGAGAACGCCGACACGACGACGACGCGGATGTTGCTGTCCGCGCGGTTGCGCAGCGCCCGGAGCACGCCGAGCCCGTCGAGACCCGGCATCGTAAGGTCGAGCGTCATCGCGTCCGGGCGTTCACGCTCGCATAGAGCGAGCGCCTCATCGCCGTCGCGGGCGCTGCCCACCACCTCGACCCCGGCCCTGGTCAGCGAGCGGGTGACGATGTTGCGCATGAGCGCGCTGTCGTCGACGACGACGACCCGCGCCGGGGTGGTGGTGGACATGTTCGGGTTTGGTGTTGGTGGGAAGCCTCAGGCGGCGACCGCGAGATCCGGCTCGGAGAAGATCGCGCTGGCCTTGAGCAGCACGACGAGGCGGTCGTCGATCTTGGCGATCGAGTCGATCAGCGTCGTGTCCGCGCCGGGCGCGTCCTGCATCTGCTCGTCGTGGACCGTCAAGACCTCCTCGACGCCGTCGACGATGACGCCGGCGGTCTCGGATCCCGCCTCGACGATCACGATCTTGGTGTCCTCGCTGAGCTCCCGGGAGGCAACGCCCAGCCGCGCCGCGAGGTCGTACACGGGAACGATCCGGCCCCGCAGGCTGATCACGCCACGGACCCAGTCGGCGCGCGAGGCGACCGAGCGTGGCTCGGAGTAGCGGATGATCTCGTGAACCTGCTGGATGGCGAGCGCGTAGTACTCGGTGCCCAGCGTAAAGACGACAAGCTGGCGGGGGTTGTGTGCGTCTGGCATGACGGTTTTGCTCCTTGCAGAATCAGACGAGCCGGGGTGGCGACGCCGTTCCCATCAGTGGGTTCGGTACCCCGGTACTCGTCACGTGCGGCACGTTGCTTTAGGTTTTGCGCGCTGCTCAGAAGCGCTAGGCCTCGGCGGGCGCGCCGGGGTCGGCGGGCGGGGGCGCGCCGGCCGGCATCTGCCCTAGGACCTCGGTGACGCGGAGCCCGAACTGCTCGTCGATCACGACCACTTCTCCCCGCGCGATCGCCGTGCCGTTGACAAGCAGATCGACGGGCTCGCCGGCCATCCGGTTGAGCGTGATGATCGAGCCCTGGCGGAGCTCGAGCGTCTCGCCCACCGTCATTCGGGTACGTCCCATCTCGACGCTGAGGTCGACCGGCACTGCGCTCAGGCGCCGCAGGTCGGCCACGCCGTTGACGCTCGGGTGCGCGATGTCGCCGGCGCCCGCCGGAAGCTGCTCGAGTTCGAGTTTCTCGCTCATCGTCACTCCTACTGGACGGCCACGTCCGTGAAGAAGACCTCGTCGACCTTCACGTCGGTCTGGGTCTTGATCTGGGACAGGATTTCCTGCTCGATCCCCGTCCGTCCGGACTCGGAGATCAGCGTTTTCGAGCTGTCGTTGGTGACGTCGTTGGTGATGATCGCCCGGATCACGGCCTCTTCGGGGAGCGTTCCGACCACGGCGCCTGCCGCGGGCGTGTTGTCGGGGCTGGCGCCATCGCTCTGCCCGGGCGCCAGTTCGAGCGCGACGGTCAGGGTGGCGTAGTGACCGTCGGTGAGGTTGAGCGTGAACTGGTGGGGGAGGATGTAGATCTCGCCCGCGATCTTCGGCTTGACGACCTTGGGCGGCATCAGCTTGCCCTTGGCGACGTAGCCACCGCCGAGCAGCACTATCGGGAGGATGATCAGGATCTTCTTTTTCATGGGCTCGGGTTCAAGTCGGGGACGGGAATTAGGATGGGGGGACTGGGTTCAGGCGCATCAGCACGATCTCGACGCGGCGGTTCTCCGCGCGTCCGGCGGCCGTTGCGTTGCTCGCAATCGGGTGCAGATCGGCGTAACCGACGGCCCCGAGCCGGTAGGCGCTGACGCCCCGGCTGATCAGGAAGCGCACGACGTTCGTGGCCCTCGTAGTCGACAGCTCCCAGTTGCTCGGGAACTGCGCGGTCGCGATGGGCTGATTGTCCGTGTGTCCTTCCACGGTGATCGGATGACTCGGGTCAAGGTTGAGCAGCTGGGAGACTTCGTCGAGCAATTGGTCGGCGCCGGGCTTGAGCGTCGCCGAACCTGACGCGAACAGCAGGTTGTCGGTGAGCACGCGGACGACAAGGCCGCGGCGCTCGATGATCGTCTGGACCTTGTGTCCAAAGCCGTGTGCCTTGGCGTAGGCGTCCATCTTCGCCTTGAGCGCAAGGAACGTGTCCTGCTCGGAGACCGACGCGCTCATGCTGTTGAGCGCCGCCTCCAGCTCGGCCGAGGTCATCGGCTTCGCCGACGTGCTGGCCGACGCGGTGATGGTGCTATTGGCCGAGCCCGTGCTGCTACTCGAGCGCGAGGTCGGCGTCGGGACCAGCGGCACGATCGACGGAACCTCGGCGGTCGCCGGCGTGTGGGCACTCGTGGACTCCGAGCCAGACTGGAGGATCGCGTGGCCGCCGGGCAGGATCGAACCCGAGAAAGCCGACTTCAGCGACTGCTGGAGGACCTGGTACTTGGAGATGTTGACCGAGGAGATCGAGAACAGCACCATGAACAGCGCGAACAGCAGCGTCAGCATGTCCGCGTAGGTGAGGAGCCAGCGCTCCTCGTTCTCGTGCTCGACGGCGCCTCCGCGTCGGCCGCGCTTGCCGTGCGCGGCCATGACTACGCGGCTTCCGCTTCGCGCTCGGGCATCGGCGTGACGTTGTCGCCCTCCCCGGCGCCGTCACGCAGGGCCGGCGGCACGAACGAGGTCAGCTTGTCGGCCACCACGCGCGGGTTGTCGCCGGCCTGGACCGAGAGGATGCCCTCGACGGTCAGCGTCCGCAGCTCGACCTCTTCGGATGAGAGCGACTTGAGCCGGTTGGCGACCGGCAGATAGATCACGTTGGCGGAGCCGACGCCCATTAGCGTGGCGATGAAGGCTGAAGAGATGGAGGGGCCGAGCGTCGCCGGTGCGGACAGGTTCTGGAGCACGTGGACGAGCCCCATCACCGTGCCGATGATGCCGATCGTCGGAGCGAACCCGCCGGCCTTCTCGAACGGCGCGACGCCGGCGTGGTGGCGCGCCGCCATACCGTCGATCTCGGCGTCGAGGATGTCGCGCACGAGCTCGGGATCGGTGCCGTCGACAACCAGCTGCAGGCCTTTCTTGGTGAAGGCGTCGTCGATCTCGGAGATCTGGGCGTCGAGCGCCAGGAGTCCCTCGCGGCGCGCCTGCTCGGCGAGCGACACAAGGAGGTTGACGCGGCCCTGGACGTCGAGCGGCTCGGCGCTGATCACACGCTTGTACAGCGCGGGGATCTTCTTCATCCCGTCCATGCCGACACTCGCCATCGTCGCGCCAGCGGTGCCGGCGATGATGAGCACCAGCGCGGTCGGGTTCATGAACGCGGCGGGGCTGGTCCCGTCCATCATCGCGCCCATCAGGATGCCGACGATCGCGACAGCGATTCCTATGCCGGTTGCGGCCTTCATGGCCCTGTCATCGGCCGCGCTATGGAAACCTTCAGGGTCACGCGAGCTCCGACTGGTCGACGACCGACGCCGGTCGCAGCTGCGACACCGTCGCGCCGCCGTCCTCGCGCTGGTCCTGGCGGCGCTTCATCGCGCCGGCGAGGATTTCCACCCGATACGCCCGCACCGTCTGGCAGACGCGCTGAGGCGTCTCCGCGACGACGATCTTGGCGCCAGTGGCGAGCGTGATCACCGTGTCGGGATGACCCTCGACGGTGACGATCAAATCCGGATTCAAATGAAAGAGCTCGAGCTTGTGCCCGAGTCGGTGCAGGGTGATCATTGTTAGTTCCTCGGTCCGTTAGGGGTAACCAGAGGCTGGGGACCGGAGGGGCGGCATCCCTCGATTGCCACCCCTCCGCCCAGCCCTTGCCTGGGATTACTGCTTCATCTGCACGACCGTCTGCATCATCTGGTCGGCCGTGGTGATCGTGCTCGCGTTGGCCTGATAGCCACGCTCGGCCTCGATCATGTTGGTGAACTCGGTACCCATGTCCACGTTGGACTGCTCGAGCTCGCCGCTTATGGTCTGCCCGTAATTGCTGGTGCCGGGCTGACCCGCGGTCTCCGGGCCCGACGCCGCGGTGGCGCTCCACAACGAGCCACCGTCACGCTGCATGCCGGCCTGGTTGGGGAACGTCGACAGCGAGATGTAACCCGCGGTCACCGTCGTACCGCTGGTGTTCTGGTAGTTGACGCTCCCGTCGGGGCCGATCGTCACGTTCGTCGATCCCGGCGGGACCACGATCGGGTTGTTGGCGCCGCCCGCCGTGTTGGCCGAGTAGGTGCCGGTCGAGGCGTTCAGGGTGGCGCCGTATCCGAGGACGTATTGCCCGGTCTGGGTGCACAGGTAACCGTTGGAGTTGAACGTCAGGTCACCGGCGCGGGTGTACTGGGTGGCGTCGAACGTCGGCGGCGACGCGCTCACGTTGCCGTTGGCGACGCGCAGCCAGCCGTTGCCCTGGATCGCCACATCGGTCGCGTTGCCGGTCGACTCGACGCCGCCGGCGGTCATCACGTTGTCGATCGAGCCGACCTGCGTCCCGAGGCCGACCTGGAGCGGGTTGGTGCCGGCGCTGTAGCCGTTGGCGGAGGTGCCGGCGGCGATCAGCTGCGACAGCTCGTCGGAGAACTGGGCGCTCTGGGCCTTATAGCCGATCGTATCGACGTTGGCCAGGTTGTTGGCGGTCACGTCGAGCATCGTCTGGTGTGCATCGAGGCCGCTGATCGCGGCATACATTCCTGACATCATCGGAACATCCCTGCCTTTCGCGGCCTCCTCGAAGAGGTCCAGCCACTGTTGGTTTTCACCGTGTCCCTCATGCGATCACGGCACTGTCGATGTTGGTGAACACCTGCTGTTGCATGTGCTCGGATGGCACCGCCGTAATGACGGTGTTGTTCGTCACTGACACCACGTAGGCGGTGCCGTCGACGAAGACCACGGAATCCCGCGAGCCTTTTCCCGCTGCGCGCTGCACTCCGTCGGTGAGCCGACCCAGGGTCGGCTGGTCAAGGGTTACCCCACGCTGACGCAGGCGGTCGAGCGCGTGCCGCGAGAAGTGCGGCGCGCTCGTCTGCTTGGCCAGCAGGTCCGCGAACGACGGGCCGGTCGTGGCCTGGCCGCCTGAGGTCTGTGACGCCGGCGTCGTGACCGGGGCGACAGGGCCCGGCGCGACGAGCGCGGGGTTGGGAAGGATCGAGCTCACGTGACCTCATTGACCGCCGATGCATTGATCCCGGAGGTTCCGTTGATGGTCAGGGTCGGGCCAGAGCTCGTGAGCTCGACGGACTGGACGGTGCCGGTGTCGGTGGCTCCTGAGGTCGGGTCGGTGTAGTTGACGGTGTGGCCGATCAACGCGATCGCCGTCGCCGTGTTCTGCCCGGAGGCCAGCGTCGAGGTCGACTGGGCGGTGTCGGTCTCCTGCTCGACCGAGGTGAACTGCGCGAGCTCGGTGACGAACGACATCGGATCGCTCGAGTTCGGGTTCATCGGGTTCTGGTTCTGGAGCTCGGTCATCAGCATCTGGAGGAACTGGTTCTGCGTGATCGGCAGGGTGCTCGAGCTCGAGTTCGTCGAGCTCGTGCCGCTCGTGCCGGTAGTGCCGGTCGTGCCGGTGGCTGGAACGCTGGTGCTCATCGGTGGGCTCCTTGTCTCTTCAAATGGGTTGTGGTTCAGGCCAGGACGTTCACGAGGGCGCTGCCCGGCGGCAACGAGGTCACCGGCTCAACTGCGCCGGCGTCGCCGACGGCCTCCGCGTTGTCGCCGCTCGTGGTGTACGTCGATCCCGAGCTCTGACCCGGATTCTGTGCCTGGGCCTGGGCCGAGTTGTCGCCACGAGTCCCGATGTCGAGGCTCAGCAGGTTGACGCCGGCGGACTGGAGCGCGCGGCGGAGGTCGTCGCCGCCCTGCGACAGCGTGTCGGCGGTGGCGGCGTGGTCGGCCAGCACCTTGGCGGTGACGCCGTCATCAGTGTGCTGCAACTGGATGGTGATCGTGCCGAGTGACCCCGGCGAGAGCTCGATCTTGGCGGTGGTGGCGCCCTGGCTCGCACCCATCTCGACGGTCGCGCGCACCTGCTCGACCGCGTCGCTGAGCGAGACGCCGTAGCGGGGCGGGAGCGCGGCGGCCGGCGTCGCGGGCGCGGCCTGAGCCGGCTGGGCTGGTTGCGGCGTCTGGACCGCGGCCGCCTGGGCGGCGCTCGACGTGGGCTGCGCGGTCGCCGGGGTGGCCGGTGCCTGGGCGGCGGTCGCGGCCTGGCGGCTCGTCGCCGGCTGGGCCTGCGGCTGGGCGCTCGTCTGCTGGCCGGCGCTGTCGCCCTGGGGGCTGTTCGAGGTCGAGGCCTGGCCGGCGCCGGCGCTCGTCGAAGCGGACGGGGCGGCGGTGGTCGAGGTGGCGCTCGCGGTGCCCTGGGCCTGCTGGCCTGACGAGGTGGCGGTCTTGGTCGCCGGGGTCTGCTGGGCTGCCTGCGGTTGTGCCGTGGCCTGCGCGGCCGGGAGCCTAGCCGACGTCGCGCTCTGATCCGTCGCGGCCGTCGCGGCCGTGGTGCTCACGGAGCCGGTGCCGGCTGTCTGTGCCTGCGCGGGAGCTTGCGTCGCCGTCGGGGTTGTGGCCGTTGCGGCGTCCGCGGTCGAGGTCGCAACCGGGGCCGGGTCGGTGGGGTTCGCCGTCGGGGCTGCCGTGCCAGCGGCGCCGGTGGTGGTGGTCTGGGCCTGCGTGGCAGTCTGCGCTGCGGTGGTCTGCGCGCCCGTGGCCTGCGCCGGGGTCGCCGAGGTGGTCGGGGTCGACGCGGCGGCGGCGATCGTCGCGGCGGCCGTGGCGCTCGCGGCAGACGCCGATGCGGCGACGGACGCGGTGCTCGCCGCGGCCGACGAAGCGGCCGGCGTCGCGATCGAGGCCGACGCGGCCCCGGCCACTGCGGCCGTCACCTGATCGACGGAAGAACTGTTGGCCGACGTGGCCTGGGCGCCGGCGACCGACTCGCTCGTGGTACCGGCCGCGGCCTGCGCGGCGGTTCCCGGGACAGCGCCCGTGGCGCTCGCCGTCGTGGCCGCGGGCGCCTTGTGGGCGTGGCGGCCACGTCCGGTGTGAGTGCCGGATCCTCCGGCGCTCTTGTTCTGGCCTTCCGCAACGGCGGTCCGGGCCACATGGTTGTCGAGGACGCTGGTGAAGGGCGGTCCGGATGATTTATCTGGATTCCCGCCCACCCCGGCGCTCGGCGCCGGCGAGTCGTTACTCGCGGGCGGCAGCGCCGCGCTGATGCTTTGGGTCATGCGGCTTTCCTCCGGAATCCGTTGATGGCGATCTCGTCGAGAACCAGGCCCTCCCGGCGAGCGGCTTCGCGCTCGTGGTCGGCGCGGCGGTGCTCCTTCAGCCGCTCGAGCGCCTGACGATCCCGCGCGGCCTGGGTCAGGGCCTCGCGCCGCTGGGCGAGCTCTAGCTCGTGCCGCTGGAGGTCCTGGCGGGTGGCCTGCTGGGCACGCTCGGCGCGCTCCAGGTAGGCCTGACGCGCAAGCATGTCGGTGGCGCTCGAGACGACTTGGGTCGCGTCGACCTGAGCCGCGCGGGCGCCGGCGAGGCGGGCGGTGGCGGCGTTGACCTCATCCTCGCAGCGGCGATGACGCATCATCGCGCCGGCCAGCTCCTGCTTGGCGGTGTCTTCACGACGCTCACGCAGGGCGCGGACGCGCTCGAGGCGGAAGCGGAACGAGGATCCGTTCATGGCCCTTTACTCGACCGGGCCTCGCTGCCCCTGAGCCCGGGTGGACACTTGTCCGAGACGCGCGTGTTCGATCCGCGGTTCGCGCTCGAGCTCGCGGACAACGCGAACCAGGAGATCGGCCCGGGGTATCCGAGCGAGCCGTACTAGGCGCGGAGCTGAAGGCCCGGGATCGCCGGCGCGGCCGGGGCGACGCCACCGACCGGCACCTGCCGGCCGGGCACGGGCCCGGGCGCCACCGGCGGGCCGTCTAGCACCTCGCCGGCGACCGGTAGCCGTCGCACCAGTTCGTGGGCCAGGCCGAGCAGCTGGCGGTCGGCCTCGTCGACCGCGCACGGCTCGTCGACCCGCTGCTTGAGGAACGCGTCGATCGCGGGGCGCAGGCCGATCGCCGCGTCGAGGATCGGGTCGGTGCCGGGCTGGTAGGCGCCGATCGAGATCAGGTCCTCCTTCTCGCGGTAGGCGGCCAGTGCCGAGCGCAGCCGCTCGCCGGCCTCGCGGACCTCGGGCGTCACGATCTCGCCGATCAGGCGCGACACGCTTTGGAGCACGTCGATCGCGGGGTAGTGCCCGGAGTGGGCCAGGGAGCGCGTGAGCACCACGTGCCCGTCCAAAATCGACCGGACGGCGTCGGCGATCGGCTCGTTCATGTCGTCGCCGTCGACCAGCACTGTGTACAGGCCGGTGATCGATCCGCGATCGCTCGTGCCGGCGCGCTCCAAGAGCCGCGGCAGCAGGGCGAACACCGACGGCGTGTAGCCGCGGGTGGCGGGCGGCTCCCCGATCGCGAGCCCGACCTCGCGCTGGGCCATCGCGAACCGCGTGACGGAATCCATCATCAACATGACGTCGCGTCCAGCGTCCCGGAAGTGCTCGGCGATCGCGGTGGCGGTGAACGCGGCGCGGATCCGCACCAGCGCGGGCTGATCGGAGGTGGCCACGACGACGACCGAATGCGACAGGGCGTCGCCGAGGTCGCGTTCGATGAACTCGCGGACCTCGCGGCCTCGCTCGCCGACCAGCGAGATCACGTTGACCTGAGCGGAGGTCGATCGCGCGATCATGCCCATCAAGGACGATTTGCCGACGCCCGAGCCGGCGAAGATGCCGAGGCGCTGGCCCCGTCCGCACGGAACGAGCGTGTCCAGCGCGCGGACGCCCAGGCTGACGCGGTCGCTGATCCGAGGTCGGGTCATGGGATCCGGCGGCGCGCCGGTGGTGTCGCGCCACGAGATCCCCTCTGGCGGCCCGAAGCCGTCCAAAGGCTTTCCAAGACCATCGATCACGCGGCCGAGCAGCGGCTCGCCGACCGCGACGCGGAACGGCCGGCCGGTCGGGTGCACGCTCGTGCCCGGGCCGATCCCGTGGAGCTCGCCGAGCGGCATTAGCAGCGTGCGGCCGCCGCGGAAGCCGACGACCTCGGTGGCGACCTGCGGCCGGTCGCGACCCTCGCCGACCATGCATACCTCGCCGATCTCGACCTGCACTCCGGTGGCCTCGATGATCAGCCCAATCAGGTCGCTGACGCGACCGACGCGCCGCGAAAGGTCGGCGCCCTGGAGGACCCGCTCGGCACGCCGGAAACTAGTGGTCTTCATCGAAGCTCTCACGCGCCAGCGCGGCCGCGACGATCTCCCGCGCCCGGGAGAGCTGCGCGTCGAGGCCGGAGTCGATCTCGCCCGAGTCGGTCCGCGCGATCGCGCCACCGCGGCCGATCCGGCGGTCGGACTGAACGCCGAGGTGCTCGATCCCGCCGAGTTCCGACTGCAGCTGGTCGACGCATTCGCTCACCAGCTCGAGATCGTCGGGGTTCACGACCAGGGTCACGCGACGGCGCTCGGTCAGGTGGCGCAGGGCATTGCGCCCGACGTCGATGACGCGCTCGGGCTCGACCGAGACCACGCCCGCGAGGATCTGCTCGGCGAGGCGCATCGCCATTTCGACCGCATCCTGCTCGAGCTCGGCCAGCATCTGCGCCTTCAGCTGCTCGATCGCCTCGAGCGCCGCCGTCATCGCGGCAACCGCGGGCGCGGCCTCGGTGCGCGCGGCGGCCATCCCGGCGGCGCGGCCCTCGGCCTCGCCGGCCGCCCACGCCTGGGCGCGGATCTGCTCGGCCTCGGCGCGGACCGCGGACAGCACGTCGGCGATCCCGTTCGACGTGCCGGGCGGCGGGGCGTCGAGCTGGCGAAAGGCATAGCCATTGATTTGGCGCCCGCCCGCCCCTGACTCAGACAACTGCGTCTTCCTCGCCGCGCGAGAGCACGAGGGCGCCGGCTTCCTCCAGCTTGCGCACGATCGCCACGATCCGGCCCTGGGCCTCCTCGACGACGCGCTTGCGCTGCGGCGGCTGGTAGGCCATCTCCTCGACGAGCATGGTCGCGCCGCGCTCCGACATGTTCGACAGGATCCGCTCCTTGACGTCGTCGTTGACGCCGCGCAGCGCGAGCGCCAGGTCCTTCTGGTCGGCCTCGCGGAGGACGAGCTGGATCGAGCGGTCGTCGAGCTTGACGATGTCCTCGAACACGAACAGCAGGCGACGGACCTCGGCGGCGAGCTCCTCATCAGCCTCGGTGAGCGAGTCGAGCACGTTGCGCTCGGTCGAGCGGTCGGTGCGGTTGAGGATCTCCGCGAGCGACTTGATCCCGCCGGCGGACGAGTATTCCTGCTGGACGACGCTGTCGAGCTTCTTCTTCATCACGCTCTCGACCTGCTTGACCACGTCCGGGCTGGTCTCGCCCATCCGGGCGATCCGGATCGCGATGTCCGCCTGCTCTGAGCCCGGCAGGTTCGCCAACACCTGCGACGCGAGTGTGGTGTGCAGGTTCGCGACGACCAGCGCCACGGTCTGCGGCGACTCGTTGCGCAGGAAGGTCACAAGCTGCTCGGCCGGTGTGCGCCGGAGGAATTCGAACGGTCGCATCTCGATCACGCTCGACAGGCGCCCGATGATCTCGAGCGCCCGCTCGGGGCCGAGCGCCCGCTCGAGTACCTCGCGCGCGTAGTCGACGCCGCCCGACAGCAGCGAGTCGTAGGCCTCGACCGTGGCCGCGAGCTCCTCGAGCACGGTGGCGGTCGTGATCGGGTCGACGCGCTGGAGCTTGGCCATCTCCAGCGACAGCGTCTCGATCTCATCGTCGCGAAGGTGCTTGAACACCTCGGCGGCACGATCGGGACCGAGCGACACGAGCAGCACGGCGGCCTTCTTGCGGCCCTTGATTTCGAGCTTGCGCTTGGCGGGCGGCTGGGCCCCGGCGGGGGCGGCCGGTACCTGAGTGGGTGCCTTTTCGAGTTCGGCTGCCATTTATCGGCTCCCGCCCACCCTAGTCTTCGCTCATCCAGGCTCGGACCTGCTGGGCGACGCGATCGGGGTCGCGTTCGACCAACTCTTCGACCTGGCGCTTGGGGACGTTGACCGGGGACCGCAGGCGCTTGACGTCGGTCTGCGGTTCATCGCCCGAGACGAGCGAGGCGAGCGGGCGCGGGGTCTCGAGCTCGCTCAGCCAGGTGGGCCGGCCGGTGAACGTCTCCTTCTCGCGCCGCTTGATGCTGCGGCGCATGAAGAACAGGAACAGGATGGCGCCGAAGCCGATCAGCGCGTACTTGGCGTAGCCGATCATCTTCGTGCTCGAGGCCGGAGTCGGGGCGGCGGCCGGCTTGGCGAACGCGATCTGCGAGACGGACAGCGTGTCACCGCGCTTGGGATTCAGACCGACGGCGCCGGCCACCGCGTTGCGGATCGCCGGAAGCGCCGACGCCGGCACGGACTTGTCGACCAGGACCGACACGGTCTGGTTGTTGACCGCACCCGGAGCGATCACCGCGTGGGTCACGGTCTTGTCGACGCCGTAGGTGGTGTTCGCGGTCTTGTTCGCGTAGTTCGACGAGCTCGAGCCGGTGCTCGCGGCGTACGCCGGGATCGTGCCGGTCGTGCCGGCGGCCGTGGGGCTGCCGCCCTTGAGCGTCTCGGTCTGGGTCTGCGCGGTCAGCGGCACGCCCTTCTTGCCGTAGGTCAGAGTGTCCGAGGTCGCCTGGTTGGCGTTCAGGTTGGCGTTGACGACGACCTGCGCCTTGCCCGGGCCGAGCGTCTGAGCGAGCAGGCCGGTGACGGCCGCGGCGGTGGTCGCGTCGTACTGGTTGTCGGCCGACTGCTGGGAGGTCGGGTCGCCGCCGGACGCGTCCGAGCCCGACGCGGGCCAGAGCAGATCGCCGGTCGAGTCGGTGATCGTGACCTTCTGGTCATTCAGGCCCTGCACGCTCGAGGCGACCAGCTCGGCGATGCCCTTGACCGCGCTCGGGTCGAGGTTGCCGGAGTCGTCCAGGAGCACCGAAGCGCTCGAGCTCTGGGAGTTGTCGCCGAACAGCTCGTCCTGCTGGTTGGGCAGCACGAGGTTCACGGTCGCGGAGTCGATGCCCTGGATCTGCTCGATCGTCTGGTCGAGCTGGCCCTCGAGCGCGCGCTGGTAGGTGACCTGCTGCTGGAAGTTCGAGGCGCCGAGCTGGGAGCTGTTCAGCAGCTCGAAGCCGGGCTGCGTGCTGCCCACGCCGAGCAGGCCGGCCGTGGCGAGCGCGATACGCGCCTGGCTCGTCTGGCTCGACTCGACGGCGAGTGCGGTGCCGCCATTCTGGATCTCGTACCCGATCCCCTTCGATGACAGCGTCGTCGTGATCTTGCCCGTCTGCGCGGGATCGAGGCCGGTGAGCATCGTCGAGTAGCTCGGGGCGGATGCGAAGTGCATGATGACCACGAGGAACACGACCGCGGCGGCCGCCGAGGCGCCGACCATGGCCCAGCCCTTGGGCGTCAGCTTGGTGATGAATTGACGAATGTCCATTTACGCAGTGGAGGGAACCTGGATGGGGGGGTTTGAAGGAACCAGCCGAAATCGAGGGAACGGTTGGGGGTAATCGAGGGAACGGTTGGGGGTAATCGAGGGAACGGGGTAATCGAGGGAACCGGCGGGGAAATCGAGGGAACCGGCGGGGGGCTTGTGACCCCGAACTACATCTGGCTCTGGAAGACCTGATTGACGGCGTCGACCAGCTTGGTGCGGACCTGCGAGGCGAGGTCCATCGCGAGCGAGGCGTTCTCGACCGCGGTGATCGCCTGGGTTGGATCGGTCAGCTGCCCGGTGGCGAGCTGCTGTGAGGCGGTGGTGGCGTTGGCCTGGCTCGCCTCGAGTGAGTTGATCGCCCCCGTGAGCGCGCTACCAAAACTGCCGTCGCCGCCGCCCGTCGAGGCGGTGCCGGCGGTGCCGTTCTGTCCGATCGAGCCGACCCCGCCCACACTCCATTCGCCGGGGCCGAGCGGCCCAACTGCTCCTGAGATCGCCGGAATCATTTCAGGAGATCCAGGGTCTTCTCGTACATATCTTTGGCGGTGCTCATCGCGGTCACATCGGACTCGTAGGACCGCGACTCGTCGATCATGTCGACCATCTCGTTGACCGGATTGACGTTCGGCATCTTCACGTAGCCCTGGGCGTTGGCCGCGGGGTTGCTCGGGTCGTAGACCGACTGGTCGGGCGTGGGACTGCTGACGATCCCCGCGACCTGGACGCCCCCGGCGGCGCTGCCGTTGACCGCAGAAGTGCCCGGGACCGAGCCCATTGCGTTTGACAGCGCTGCGCTGAAGCCGCCGCCGACCTGCTGCAGGACGACTTCCTGCTCCTGGTACGGCTGCCCGTTCGCGCCCTGGGTGGTGTCGGCGTTGGCCAGGTTCTCGGACGTCACGTCCATGCGCGTGCGCTCGGCGGTGAGTCCGCTGGCGGCGATGCTGATCGCGTCGAAGAAGCTCATCAGGCCTGACCTACGCCCATCGCGCTCTCGAGGATCGACTCGCGCTGGGCCGCGACCTGCGTCAGCGTCTCGTAAAGCAGGCCGTTCTGCGATAGGGCGGCCTCCTGCTGCTCGGGGCTGATCCCGTTGCCGTCGGGGCCGGTCGACTGGGCGACCGAGTAAGGCTGGTAGGTGACCGACGTGGGCGACTGCCCGGACTGGATCGCGTTCGCGAGCGTCGACTGGAAGTTCACTTCCTCGGGCTGGTAGCCCGGCGTGTCGGCGTTAGCGAGGTTGTTCGTCAGCAGCGTCTGCTGGAGCATCGAGCCGCTCATCGCGGACTCGAGGGCTTGCTGAGTGGTGTCAAGGAGGGACATGTGGGGTCCGGTGGAAGACGCGCCCTCCTTGGGCTCGGTTACGACTCGATCCATCGAGTCCTCCCATGAATCGGCCCGCGCGCAGGATCCTTTAGCGGGTGCCGCGGGTGTTTAGACCGAGCCTTAAACGGGTCGCGCCGGGCGGGACCACGAGGGTCCGCGCCCGGCGCGGTATGTCTGGATCGGAAGTCCGACTTAGGCGAGCGTGAACTTGCCGACGAGCCCCTCGAGCTCCTCGGCCGTGCGAGCGAGTTCGGTCGCGGACGCGGCGATCTCCTCCGTCGAGGCGCTCGTCTGCTGGGTCGCGGCGCTCACCTGCTCAGACGAGGCGCTCGATTCCTCGGCGACCGCGGCCACCGAGGTCATGCTGTCCTGCACTCGGCTGCCGGCGCTGGCGATCTCCTGGATCGACCCGGCGATCTGCTCGACGCGGCTGCCGACGTCCTGCACAGCGGCCGAGATGCGCGCGAATGCCTCGCGGGCCTGCTCGACGGTGGTCGCGCTGTCCTCGCTCTGTCGCGCGCCGTCCTCGACGACCTCGACGACGTGGCGGGTCTCCTGCTGGATCTCCTGGATCAGGGTGGAGATCGAGGAAGCGGCGGACTGCGACTCCTCGGCCAGCTTGCGCACCTCCTCGGCGACGACGGCAAAGCCGCGGCCCTGCTCGCCGACGCGGGCGGCCTCGATCGCGGCGTTCAGCGCCAGTAGGTTGGTCTGCTCGGCGATCCCGGTGATCGTGTCGACGATCTCGCCGATCTGCTCGCTCTTGGCGTCGAGGGAGCGGATCGCGCTGCTCGCCTCGGCACTCGAGTCGCGGATCGCCTGCATCGCCTCGGTCGCCTGGGACACGGCCTGGGCGCCCTGCTCGGCGATGTCGCGCGCCGCAGCCGCCGCCTCGGCGGTCTGCTGGGCGCCGTCGGCCGACGCGTGCGAGGCCATCGCCACCTCGTCGGTGAGGAGCTTCGCCTCGGCGATCGAGCGGACCTGGTCCTCGGCGCCGGCCGCGACCGAGCTGACGGCCTGGGCGATCTCGCCGACGGCCCGTCCGGCCTCCTCGGAGGTGTTGGCCATCTGCTGCGAGGACAGCGACAGCTGCTCGGACCTGCTCGAAATCTCGCGGAGCATGGTCGCGACGTTGGCGCGGGTGGCGTTGTAGGCCGCGACGCTGGCGTGGGTCTTCTGAGCCATCCCGTTGAAGGTGCGGGTCAGCTCGCCGATCTCGTCCTCGCGGGTGGTGTCGATCTCCTCGATCTCCGGCCGGACCTCGCGGGTGAGGTCTCCGCTAGCGATCGCGGCGAGGCCGTTCTCGAGCTCGGCCAGGGCGTCGGCGTCGAGGCTCTCGATCCCGTCGAGCAGCTGATTGATCCGGCGGCTGAAGTCGCGCGAGAGCGTGAGGCTGATGACTCCGGCGACCAGGACCGCCAGCAGCGCGACCGCGAGCATGAGCGCCTTGGAGCTGCCCGTCCAGGCGAGCACGATCGCGACCATGAAGACGAGCGAGACGGCCGTGAAGGCGCCGATCAGCTGCCGGCGGACGGATGAGATCAGGAATGACACGGGGGGGGCGAGTCCTTTCAGGGGCGTGGAACGACCAGTTGAATCGACCGAGGCTTTGGAAAGCTTGAGCCGAACACGGGTCGGGTCGGCGCGCGCGAATCCGCGACGGACAGGTGTTACGCGGCCTGAGCAGCGCCAGCGACCGGAACGGGGTTCCAGCCGGCGATCTGGATGCTCGGATCCGCGGTCAGCGAGATGTCGACCGGGCCCCCCGGTTCGCCGATGATGCGGACCACGGGGCGGTCGAGCGCGAGCTCGGACACGCTCACCACGACTGCGCGGCGGCCGTCGGTCAGTTCAACCTCGACACCGGGCGGGAACGGCGCGATCCGGCGGGAGAAGACATCGATGATCGTGGGATCGAACTGGGTCCCGGCGCCCGCCAGAATCGCCTGCACGCCCACATGGGCCGGCTTGGCCGGCGCGAACACGCGCTCGGAGGTGATCGCGTCGAACACGTCGGCCACCACCGCGATCCGTGCCATCTCGTGGATTTCGGAGCCGGCCTTACCCTCGGGATAGCCGGTTCCGTCCCAACGCTCGTGGTGGCGCAGCACGCACGCCTGAACCAGCGGGCACCAAGCACCGGTGTCGCGGATCAGCTTGACGCCGGCCTTGGGGTGGGTCTGGACGATCTCCCACTCCTCCTCGGACAGCTTGCCCGGCTTGTTCAGGATCGCCTCGGGGATCGCGGTCTTGCCGATGTCGGCCAGCAGCAGCCCCATGCCGAGACGGAACAGGCGCTCCTCGTGGCGGTCGTCCTGGCGCTCGCCCTTGTAGTCGAGCCAGCCGTGCTCGGTGATCAGGCGCCGCCCGATCAGCAGGCCAAGCGCGGTGACGTCGATCGGGTGCTGCAGGCTGTAGGCGTCGGCGGCGCACAGGTCGGCGAGCACGACGTTCTTGCCGTCGCTCTCCTCGATCTCGAGGAGGATCTGGTCGACGACGTCTGAGAGCTCGTCGGTGGCGTCCTGCTGGAGCGTCCGGCCGGAGACGGCGCATCGCTTGGCCTCTTCGTACACGGCTGCGATCGCGCGTGTGGCCAGCCCGCGGGTCTGGCCGCTGATCACCGGCTGGGAGTCGATCCCCTGGCTGAACTGATCCTCGACGTAGACGCCCAGGATGCCCGCCCGGTTCAGGTGCTCGATGAACCGTGCGTTCAGCTTTACGCCCGCCCGCAGCAGCGGGGCGGCGTCGCGCCCGGTGAGGATGTCACGCGCAAGCGTCGTGTCCTCTTGAAGGTCTGATGTGGCAACGAGCCTCATGCCCGCAAATTCGGCAGGAAATTCAGAACCTTTAATGCGGCTGTAGGAGCCCGGACTACGCTGTGGCTTCGATGTGCCGAAGCGGCTCGCGGTGCGGCGAATATCCGCGCGCGGTCCGGCTGACCCGCTGGATGTTGTCGGCCTCGAGCACCAGCGCTTCGCGTAGGCGCAGGATCTCGATCTCGAGGCGCTTGTTCATCAGCGCCGCCCGCTGGAGCGCCGGGCGGGCGCAGACGGGCGGGGTCTCGGGAAGGCTCGCGATGAGCGTCTCGCGCTCGGTCTTCAGCGCCGCCAGCGCGTCGTAGTCGCCGGTGCCGATCAGCTCGAGCTCGCGCTCGATCATCCGCGCGAGCGACTCGTAGGGAGCGGCGTCCGAGGAGCTCATTGGCCGGCGATGGTCGCCCAGGCGTCGCGCAACTCGCCGAGCAGGTTGCTCACCTCGTCGAGCTTGTTCGCGTCGCGGTCGAAGCGGCCCTGCTGGAGGTGGCGCAGGCAGAACAGGTAGATCGCTTCGAGCCGCTCTGAGATCTCGCCCTGCTCCATATCGAGCACGTCGAGAAGGTGGCGGATGATGTCCTCGGCGCGACGGAGCTTGCGGTGCGTGAGCTCGATCTGCCCGTCGCGCATCGCGACCCCGGCCTGGAACAGGAACCGGCGCGCGCCGTCGTAGAGCATGACGACGAGCGTCTCCGGCGGTGCGCTCAGAACCGCGCTCTCACGGTAGGCGGCGTTGGGACTGGCAATGGGTGGCGTCATCGTGAGGGGGTCTCCTAGGCGAGGTTGAACTGAGCGACCAGTCCCTGAAGATGCTCGGCCGTTGTGGCGAGCTCTTGAGCGGATGCGGCGATCTGCTGGGTGGAGGCGCTGGTCTCCTCGGTCGTCGCCGAGACCTCCTGCGCCGAGGCGGATGACTGCTCGGCGACCGCGAGTGCCTCGTCGAGGCTGTGCTGCATGTTCGCGCTCGAGTTGACGAACGACTGGAGCGCCACCGCGATCCGGTCCACGCGCTCGCCCATGTCCTGCACGCTCGAGTCGATCCGCACGAAGGCCTCGCGGGCCTGCTCGACGGTCTCGACGCTCTCGTCGGTCTGGCGCGCGCCGTCGGTCACGACCTGCACCGCCCTGCCCGTGCCGGCCTGGATCTGACCGATGAGGGTGCCGATCGACGCCGCAGCGGTCTGCGATTCCTCGGCGAGCTTGCGCACCTCCTCGGCGACGACCGCGAACCCGCGGCCCTGCTCACCGGCTCGGGCGGCCTCGATCGCCGCATTAAGCGCCAGCAAGTTGGTCTGCTCCGCGATCGCCGTGATCGTGTCGACGATGCCCCCGATCTCGTCGCTCATCGCGCCGAGGTCGCGGATCGTGGCGGTGATCTCGGCCGAGGACTCCTGCACGGCGCGGATCGCGTCCGTCGCGCGGGTCACCGCCGCCGCGCCCTCTTCGGCCACCTCGCGGGCGGCTCGCGCGGCGCTCGCGGTCTCCTCGGCGTCGGCCGCCGAGTCATGCGCCGCGGCGGCTACCTCCGCGGTGATGTTGCGGACCTGCTCGAGCGAGCGGACCTGGGTCTCGGCGCCGGCGGCGACGGAGCCGACGGCGTTGGCGATCTCGCCTACGGCCAGGCCGGCCTGCTGGCCGCTCTGGGCCATCTCCTGGGAAGCCGTGCTGACCGTGTCCGAGCCCTTCGAGATCTCGCGCAGCATCCCGGCGACCTTGGCGCGCATCTCGGTGAACGCGCGACCGAGCGTGTCACGCTCCGAGCGCGGCTCGATCTCGACAGCGAGGTTGCCCGCGGCGATCTCGCCGGCGGCGTAGGCCATGTGATGGAGGTAATCGACCGAGCCGCGGAAGGCCTGGGCGAGTCGACCGATCTCGTCGCCCGAGGTGGCGTCGATTTCGACGTCGACGTCGCCCTCGGCGATCCGCTCGGCCGCCTCGGTCATGAGCGCGAGCGGGCGGGTGATAGACCGGACGATCAGGATCGTGATCAGAATCGCCACGAGCAGGCCGGCGATCCCGATGATCGTGAGCAGGCTGATGGCGGAGCTGACGTTCTTGTGTACCGAGGCGTTGATCGCCGCGGCCTGCTTGCTCACGGCGGCGCTCAGCGCGTTGAAGTCGCCCTGGGTCCGGTTGGAGACGCTCATGTTCCCGACGGTCATCACCTCGACGGCGGCGTGGGCGTCACCGCGCCGGCCGTCGCGGCCGACCTGCTGCGTGAAGCCGTTGTAGGTCGCGAGATCCAAGCGCAGCGTGCTCAGCATCGAGCTGACGCCGGCGCTCGGGGAATGGCCCGCGAGCCAGGTGAGGTTTGTGTTCGCCTGCTGATACCCCTGGAGGACCTGCTGCCAGGTGACGTTCTCGAGTTGACGCTGGCGAGGATCCTTCAGAGCCACGAGCGCGGCGTACATGTTCGACTGGTCATCGTCGGTCAGCCAGCCCTCGTAGGCGTTGCGCTCGGCACTGAAGACGGTGAAGGTGGACTGCGACTGCTGCGACTTCGAGCGGGCGGTGAACAGGCCGTTGACGGCGACGCCGATGCAGATTGCCGACACCGTCGCGATCGCGACGACGAGGCCGATCAGCTTTCCCCGGACGCCGATCCCGCTGAGCTTGTTGGGGGCCGATGATGAGTTCGTCATTAGCCCTATCGATCGGCCGGTTTCCTCACAACCTGAGCGGCCGATCGCGCGCTTTGGGCTACGGGGTCGGCAGCGCGGAGATCTGGCTCGTCAGCCAGCTACTCGTCGACTGGCTCGACGACAGCGCCGCCTCCATCTGCGCGAACTGCTCGACGAGCTGATTCTGCATCGCCGTGTTGTTCGCTTGCATGTTGGAGATCTGGGTGGCCAGATAGTTGATCTGGGTGTCGTCGCCCGAGATCCTGGTGTCGATCGTGCCTCCCGGCGAGGCCTCGTTGTTGACCAGGTTCGAGAAGCTGATCGACCAGCTCTGCAACATCGAATGAACCTGGCTCGCGTTGTTCGTGAGCGCCTGGGTCAGGGCAGTCGTATCGAGCGTCAGGTCGCCGCTGATCGCGCTCTGCGAGGGCGCCGCCGTTCCGGACGCCGCGCCCGTACTGACGCCGATGTCGAGCATGCTCGAGATGCTGCCGGTCAGCCCGCCGACGGTCGCGTCCATCTGATCTCGCATGGTCGACAGCAGTTGCTGGAGGTCCGAATCGCCGAACAGCGTCCCCTGCGTGGGGTCGCTGCTCGACGGCGCCTGCGAGAGCTGCGTCTGGATCGTCGTGATCGCCGAGTTGTAGTCGGTGATGAACTGCTGCACCGCGGTCTGGATGTTCTGCGTGCTCGCCGCCGGTGTTCCGACCGTGACGGTGACGGGCGTCGACCCGGTGACGCCGTTCAGGCTAAGCGACACCCCGGGGATCGTCTCGGTGGCGCCCTGGCCCTGGGTCGGCGGAGTGGTGCCGCCGAGCGAAGCGCCGCTGATCGTGTTCGAGGACGAGTACTGGGTCGCCCCGCCGTTGATCGTGTACGCGGCGTCGGTGCCCGGCACGTCGTTGCCGGTGTCGGTAAGCGCGCCGGCGGTATCGGAGATCTGGATGTAGTTGCCCGCAGGCGCGCCGGTCTGGCGGTCGGAGAACACAACCGTGGCCGGGGTGTTGCCCGACGCCTCCTGGGTGACGGTCGCCCACACGTCGAGGTTCGAGTTGGAGTTGACCGCGTTGACCAGGTCGTCGGCGGTGGCGCCGGCGGCCAGCGAGACCTGCTGGCCGTCGATCGTGACCGTGTCCGCCGAGCTCTGGCTCGTGAACGAGTAGGTCTTCTGGGAGGCGCTGGCCAGTGCGCTCACCGAGACCTGGTAGCCGCCGACAACGGCTCCGTTGTTCGACGTCGCGGTGGCGCCGACCAGCGTCGAGTCGGTTGAGTTGACCGTCTGGGTGAGAGCGAACAGCGACGGGCTCCCGAGCGCCTGCGCGTCGGCCGCGACCTTCTGGAGCGCAGTCTGGATCGTCGTCAGCTGCGTGTTCATCGACGTCAGGCCGGTCTGCTGATTGGTCAGGTTCGTCACCTGCTGCTGCTGGGACGCCATCAGCGCGTTGACGATCGCGTTCGTGTCCAGGCCCGAGGCCAGACCCGTGACCTGCAGCGGCGAACCGGTGCCGAGCGAGGTCAGCTGGTCTCCGGTCGAGTATTGGCTGGAGCTGGTGGCCGACGTGCTCGACCCGACGGATGACGTTGACATGACCTGTGAACCTCTCTGGTGCTGTTAGTTGGGCTTGGAGCGGGGGAGCGGGCTCTAGTTCGTGGGGAGCGAGCCGCCCGAGGCGACGTCGAGCACCGTGCTCGCGGGCACCGTGAACAGCAGGTTCCCGTGGACGTCGTGGACCTCGACGGATAGCTTGCCGGTCGCCTCGTTGACCTTGAACCGCATCTCGCTGCCGCTCGCCTGCAGGTTGTGGTACGCCTGGTTGGCGACGCCGATCGCGTCAAGCACCTCGTCGGGAGGGCTGGCGGGGATCGTGTCGACGGTCACGGTGTCCGCGGACTGCGCTGCCTGTGAGGGCACGGCAGCCGGGCGCGAGCTCTTGGCCGCTGACGCTGCGGCGGGCGTCCCGCCCACCGAGCCGATGTCGAAGCTCATTGCATTCCTCCTTGGATGCGTCGGTTCCTACCTATTGCGCGGGAATCCTTCCCGCTCAGGTGGGGTAATCGAGCGCACCGCTGAGAACTTGAGCGCCTCCTTCGTCTTTCCGTTTAGTTGTCCGGTTGTCCCGGTGTCCGGGGTGCGGATGCGTGGGGGAGAGTTCGCGTCCCCTTCAGGCGGCCTGGGCGAGGATCTCGCGGGCGCCGGCGCTGGTCGGGTCGGCCTTGATGACCTCCCCCGCGAACACCGCGGCGTCCTCGAGCTGCCCGTTCGCCCGGGCGACGCGCGCCAGACCCAAGAGCGCGCGCACGTCCGGGTTGGTCTGGCAAACGGCCATCCACTCCTGGGCGGCCGACTGGAGGAATCCGTGCTTCAGGTACAGCGAGGCGAGAAGCTCGCGCTGCTCGCGCTCGGCCAGGGCGGAATGGTTGAGGAGGCCGACGAGCTTCTCGAACGTGTCGAAATCGTGGGCGGCCAGCAGCGTCTCGAGGATCACGCCGAGCAGCGGCGTGGCCGCGACCGGGAGGCGGCGGAGCTCCTGCTCGGGCGTGCCGGTGGCGACGTCGACCCAGCCCGCGAAGGTCTCGAGCTCGGCCTTGGACACGCCCGCGCGCGCGGCCTTCGCGGTCGCGGCGTGCGCGGCTTCGAGCTCGCCGGCCGCGATCAGGCCCCAGAGCTCGATCCGGCAGGCCAGCCCGGCGAACGGGTCGTCGTCGGCGACCGGAGCCGCCTCCGCTGCGGCCTCGATGTAAAGGCGCTGGTTGAGGAGCGCCTCGGCGAGCTGGACGCGAGCCTGCGAGCTGTTCGGGCGCGCGGCCAGAACGGCGCGGAACTGGCTCGCGGCCGCCGCCATCGCGCCGTGGCCGAAGAACGTGGTGGCGAGCACGAACCGGGCCGCCGGCGTCAGCTCGGCGACGCGGGCGTCGATGTCGGTCGCGATCTGCTCGGCGCGCGTGCCGGTCTTCAGCATCACCGACGCGTAGGGGGCGATCACGCCGATCACGTCGGGGTGCTCGCTGATGCACCAGTCGAGAAGCTCCTTCGCCGCGTCGAGCTCGCCGCGGTTGGCGTGGAGCTCGGCCAGCGAGATCCGGGGGAGGTAGGTGCCGCCGCCGACCGACGCCCCGAACCGCGCCGGCGCGTCGCCCATCTCGAGGCAGCGCTGCCAGTAAGCGATCGCGTCGTCCTCGCGGTTCATCGCGAGCGCGGCGAGCCCCTGCGCGAAGACCATGTCGGTGAACCCGGGGAACCGCTCGAGCGCCTGGTTTGCTCGGGCGATCGCCTCGCTGGGGCGGCGGCAGTAGCGCAGCGCCGTGACCAGTCGCTGCAGGAGCGACGGCACGAAGTCGCGGTCCTCCTGACCCTGGCTCTGCACCAGGCTCCACGCCTGCTCGTACTCGGTCAGCGCCGAGCTGTAGTCACCGAGGACCGAGTACTCGGTGCCGAGGTTGAAGTGCAGGAACGCGTCGGTCGGGCTCTCGGCCTGCTGGGCCTTGAGCAGGTCGAGGTTGCGCCGCGACTTCTCCTTGGCGTCGCGGATGGCGCCGAGATAGCCGTAGTGCTCGATCCGCACCGAGCTCTGCTCGACCCGCCCGGCGGCGTACAGCGGGAGGTTGTGGGCGATCTGCTCGTGGAGACGGCCCTGGAAGCGATAGTGCGAGCGGTTGCGGAATACGCGCAGTGCGTTGTTGGTGATCGCGGCGCCGTCGCCGAGCTCGCCGGTGTAGCTGGTCTCGACGAGGTAGAAGGCCTCGCGCCACGTGCGGCCCGTGAGGTTTCGCAGGCGGGCTGTGTCCTCGGGGACGAGCACCTCGTCGGCGTCGAGATAGATGATCCAGTCGCCGGTCGCCGCCTCAAAGGAGGCGTTGCGCGCGTCCGAGAAGGACCCGGTCCATTCGCGCTCGATGACGGTCGCGTTGTACTCGCGGGCGATCTCGATCGTGCGGTCGGTCGATCCGGTGTCGACGATCACGATCTCATCGACGGCCGGCGCCACCGCGGCCAGGCACCGGGGGAGCATCTCCTCCTCGTCCTTGACGATCATGCACAGGCTCAGCGTGAGGTTCGTGGCCGGGCGGGCGCGCTTGGCGATCGCGCGGGCCTTGGCCGCGAGCGCGGGCACCTGCGCGTGGAGCGGCTTGAGCGAGCGGCCGCTCTGGCTGGCCTCGCGCCGGCGCTTGGCCAGCTCGTCGAGGTTGCGCTTGAGATGCGGCAGGGCCGGATCGAGGCTGTGCGCTGCCTTGAAGATCGCGTGAGCCGCGTCGAGGCTCCACAGCTCGTACAGAGCGACGCCGGCGTAGTTGAGAAGCACCGGCTCGCGCGGGTCGGTCTCGAGCGCGTCGAGGGCGCCGGTGGCGGCGGCCACGAAGCGGTGTGTGGCCTGGGTGATCGACGCCGCCTGGCCCGCCGCGGCGAGGCCCTCCTCGACCAGGCGCGCATGAGCGTGGTAGCGCGCCTGCGGATCGGTGTGCTCGCCGGCCCGGGCGAACAGCGCCTTGTAGCCGTCGAGGTCGTTAGCACTCAGGTGCGCGCGCGCCTGGGTGCCGAGCCGGTTGCCGAATGCGCCACCGGACTCGGTGGCACCCCGCGTTTGCAGGCCGACGCCGGCAGGGGTGCCGGACGCGTCTGCGGGCGTGGATATACCAGTAAGGCGTAGAGCCATTCGAGGGAACCACCTTCCGAGGGGGAGAGGCCTCCGGGTTCATCGGCAGTCGGGAAGAAAGGTTGAGCGGGTTGGGGCGCGCGCGCTATCGAGTCGCGCTATCGGGGCGGGCGCGACGCCTTCGCATCCAGCAGATACGCCCACGCGAGCGTCTCCGCCACCGCGGTCCACAGCGCCGGCGGGACGTCGTCGCCGAGGTCGAGCGCCGCGAGCGCCTCGGCCAGGGCGGGGTCGTGGCGCACGGGCACGCCGGCCTCGCGCGCGGCCGCGATGATCCGGTCGGCCACGAGCCCGGCGCCGGTGGCGGTCACCTGCGGGGCGTGCTGGCCCTGCTCGTAGCGGAGCGCGGTGGCGCGCCGGCGCGCGGGCTGCTCCGGCTCAGGCATACACGTCGAGGGGCTCGCGCCGCGGGACCACGTCGACCGTCACGGACCGCCCGACCGCGGCCGTGAGTGCGTCACCCAGCTTGCCGGCGTTGTTAAGCGCGACGTCGAACGGCCGGCCGGCCGCGAGCGTCGCCGACACCCGAAGGGTCTCCGGATCAAGCTCGAAGCGCAGGTCGATCGCGCCGAGCGCCGGGGCGTCGTAGCGGATGCTCAGCGCGTGCCGGTCCGCGCCCTGAGACCCGCCGGCGCCACCGCCACCGCCGGCGTCGCGCTCGGCCACCTGCACGGTTCCGCCGCCGGGCAACGGCACCGCCTCGGACGCCGCCGCCGCCAGCGCTGCTGGGTCCTGACCGGACAGGCTCAGCTCGACGCGATCGGGGCTCACGTGGGCGACGGTCAGGCGCAGCTCCTGGCCGGCCTGGATGTCCTTGGGCAGCGTCGCGTCGATGACAGCGCCAGCGATGTTGAGCGACCCGCGCCCGAGGCCGTCGGCGGTCACCACCCGTGCCATCAGGGCGCGGCCGGGCGCGATCCGCAGCTCGGTGCCGAGCACGGCTTTGATCAAACGAATGTCCACGTTGACCGGATCCATGGCTCAAGGATGATGAAGGACGGGCGACTACCGGGGGCGATGGATACCGGTCTCTACATCGCAGCGTCCGGGATGCTGGCCCAGCAGGTCAGGGAAGATCAGCTGGCCAACGACCTGTCGAACGCCTCCACACCGGGGTACAAGACAGACGCGTCGGTCCAGTCGGACTTCGGCTCGATGCTCCTCGCCAATACGGCGAACGGTCAGCAGATCGGCTCGATCAATACGGGCGTTCAGCTCGGCACCCCGGTCACCGACCTGACGCCGCAGGCGCTGCACTCGACCGGCCAGCCGCTCGACTTCGGGATCGCCGGCACCGGATTCTTCGCCGTGCGCACGTCGTCGGGCGTGGAGTACACCCGCGACGGTCAGTTCGAGGAATCGGCCTCGGGCCTCCTCGTCGACGGCCAGGGCAACCAGGTTCTCTCGCAGAACGGCGCCCCGATCCAGGTCAGCGCCCAGGGGACGGTGCCCGCCTCCTCGGTCGGGTGCTTCAACGTCACCAACCCGACCAAGCAGGGCTACAACTACTTCACGGGCACGGCCGCGGGCAAGGGCAGCGGGATCGTCAAGCAGGGCGAGCTCGAAAACTCCGAGGTCGATCCGATCACCACGATGGTGAACATGATCAGCGCCACGCAGACCTACCAGGCCGGCGAGAACGCGATCCAGACGATCGACTCAACGATGCAGGAGAGCTCGCAGTCCGTGGGCTCGTTGGGAGGCTGATAGATGCTCGAAGGTCTTTACTCCGCCGCTTCGGGCATGGAGGCCCAGCAGCAGCAGTTCGACGCCATCTCCAACGACATGGCCAACGTCGACACGCCCGGCTACCAGTCGACGATCATCGGCTTCCACGACCTGCTCTACTCGAACGGCGAGTACGGCTCGAACGTCGCCACCGGCGCCGGCACCCAGGCCGAGCAGATGGGCTACGACCAGAGTCAGGGTGCGATCCAGCAGACCGGACAGCCGCTGGACGTCGCGGTCAACGGTCCGGGCTACCTCGAGGTCCGTCGGCAGGACGGCACGATCGGCATGACGCGCAACGGCGCGCTCCAGCTCAACGACAAGCGCCAGCTCACCACGCAGACCGGGATGCTCGTTCAGCCCCCGATCACGATCCCCGCCGGCGTCGACCCGAGTCAGGTGTCGATCGCGTCGAACGGGACGGTGTCGGTCGGCAAGCAGACCCTCGGCAAGCTCTCGCTCGTCGACGTCCCCGCGCCCAACGGGCTCGTCGCCGACGGCGACAGCGTGTTCAGCGCAACCGCCGCGAGCGGCGCGATCCGGGCCGCCAAGGGCACCTCCGTACAGCAGGGCGCGCTCGAGGGCTCGAACGTCAACATGGGTGACGAGATGAGCAAGATGATGGACGCCCAGCAGCAGTATGCGATGGGCAGCCAGGCGATCCAGTACCAGGCCCAGATGCTCCAGATCGCGAACGAGATCAAGCCATGAGCTTCGGGACGATAGGAAGCAGCCTCCCGCCGGTCGACGCCGCGAACGAGCCGGCGGACATCCGCAACGGCAACACCGCGGCCAAGAACGCCTACCAGGAGGCGCTCGGGTTCGAGGACGTCCTCGTCCAGCAGCTCACGCAGGAGCTCGCCTCCACCGTGACCAGCCCGACCGATGACGGCTCCAGCGACGACGGCTCCGGTGACTCGAGCGACTCGAGCGGCGGCATCCTCGGCTCTGACCCGAGCACGAGCGGCTTCGCCAGCATGATCCCGTCCGCGCTCACCCAGAGCATCATGTCCAGCGGTGGCCTGGGGATCGCAGCGCAGCTCGCACAGTCGATCGATCCGGCGATCGGGACGCCCCAGGGTGAGGCAACGACTTCGACGAAGACTGCGGGGGCGCAGTGATGGCGACGGCCGAGCTCATGGGCCAGGCCGACGCCGCCCTGACCAACGAGGTGATCGCGCATCTCGAGGCCCAGCTGGTCGCCGCCCGGCGGCTGCTCGGAGTGGTGCTCGAGCAGGGCGCGGCGATCCGCAACCGCGACGTCAAGAGCGTCGTGGCGCTGACCGGCGTGCTCCAGGCGGAGCTGTATCACCGCCAGCAGCTCGAGAACGAGCGCATCGTGCTGCTCGAGCGTGCCGGCGCGCGGCTCGGCGTCCCCGGCGTTTCGGTGACGGTCGCACTGCTCGAGACGCTGATGGACCCCGAATCGGCGCTCGCCGCCGGCGCCCGGAGCGCCGAGCTTCGTGGCCTGCTCGAGGTCATCCAGCGCGAGCACCACGTCAACCGGGCGCTGATGAGCCAGGAGCTGGCGTTCCTCGATCACCTCCTCAAGCTCGTCGGCATCGCCGGCGACGAGAGCTACAACGCCGGCGGCGACCGGCTGGCCACGACCGCGGCCCAGACCACCGGCCACCGCGTGTTCGACCTGGAGTGCTGAGCGATGACGATTCCGACTTACATGGGACTGCAGACGGCGCTGAGCGGCCTCGAGGCCGCCCAGGCGGCGATCGACACCACGGGCCAAAACATCTCCAACGCGAGCACGCCCGGCTACTCGCGCCAAGTGGTGAACCTGACCGAGCGCAGCCAGCTGACGATCCCGGCGCTGTCGAGCGTCACCGGCGCCGGCTCGCAGTTCGGGACCGGCGTCGACATCACCTCTATCACCCGCATTCGCGATCAGTTCCTCGACAGCCAGTACCGCGACCAGAACACGACCGAGAACGGCGAGAGCACGTCCTCGACGCTCCTCAGCCAGGTCCAGGCAGGGCTCGACGAGCCCACCTCGAGCGGCCTGTCGGGTCAGCTCGACACGTTCTTCACCAACTGGGCCTCGCTGGGGTCGAGTGCGTCGAGCGCCGGCGCCCAGCAGGGCGTCATCGGACAGGGCGAGGCCGTCGCGGACACGCTGAACTCGCTCTCGGGACAGCTGAGCACGCTCGAGGGGCAGGTCACGAGCCAATACAACACGCTGACTGATCCGTCGACGGGTGCGGTCGCGAACGACGCCAACCAGATCGCCCAGCTGAACGGCCAGATCGCTCAGGCGCAGTCGGCGGGGATCAACGCCAACGCGCTGGAGGATCAGCGCGACAACGTCATCGACGACCTGTCGCAGTACTCGAACGTGAACGTCACCACCCAGTCCAACGGGATGGTGAACGTAAGCTTCGGAAACGCCGCGATCGCCGCGCAGAACGGCACCACCGACGGGACGCCGCTGGTCAACGGGACGAGCGTCGACCTGACCGACAACCTGACCGACTCGAACCTGAGTGGCTCCGGCGGAACGCTCGGATCGCTGCTCGGGCTGTATGACGCGACCACCCAGACCGGCCAGATCGCGACCTACTCGTCGACGCTCGACACCGTCGCGAACCAACTCGCGACCACGGTCAACAGCGCGATCTCCGGCGCCGATGCGGCCGGAGCGACCGCCCCGCCGTTCTTCACGGGCACGACGGCGGCCACGATCGCGGTGAACCCGGCGGTGACCGCCAGCGCCACGAACCCGCCGTACACCGAGGCCGAGGCGAACGCGGTCGCCAACCTGAGCGGCGGCACCGCGCAGCAGTCCTACAACGCGTTCGTCACCCAGGTCGGCAGCGACGTCTCCTCAGCTCAGAACGCCCAGACGACGTCGCAGTCGCTGCTGACGGCGATCAGCAATCAGCGCCAGAGCATCTCGGGCGTCTCGCTCGACGAAGAGATGACGAACCTCATCCAGTACCAGCAGGCGTACCAGGCCTCGGCGCGCGTGATGAGCACGATCAACAGCACATTCACCGCGCTGCTCGGCATGGTCTCGGGGTGATCTAGATGATCGGGCGCATCACCAATCAAATGTCCGCGCAGATGACCCTGTCCGGGATCGAGACGGCGCTGGATCGGCTCGACACGACCCAGCAGGAGCTGTCGACGGGCAAGTCGATCAACGAGCCGTCCGACAATCCGTCGGGGACGGCGCTGACGTTGTCGCTGAACACCCAGCTGTCGGACCTCAACAGCTACTCGAGCCAGGTCACCGACGGCACGGGCTGGTCTCAGGCGAGCACGTCCGCGCTGTCGGACATCACCAACTCGGTCCAGCGAATCCAGGAGCTCACGGTCGAGGCGGCCAACGGCACGCAGACCACCGCCGACATGCAGGCCTCCGCTCAGGAGGTCAACCAGCTGATCGACGAGATCAAGCAGGACGCGAACACGCAGTACAACGGCCAGTACGTGTTCTCGGGCTCCGCGACCAGCACCGCGCCGTACCAGTCCGGATCCAACGACACCTACGCCGGCGATACCGGCCAGGTCACCCGGACGATCGGGCCGAATACCACGCTCGCCGTGAACGCCAACCTGCAATCGGTGCTCGGGAACGGTCAGACCGTCTCGGGCCAGCCTGCCGGCGACGGCCTGCTGCTGAACAGCTTGCGCAACATCGCCGACGACATGCAGTCCGGCAACAGCAGCGCGGTGAACGCGGACATGTCCGCCCTCACCACGAACCTCAACTCGCTCACGGGCCTGTCGGCCAACGTCGGAGCGGTCCAGGACCGGCTCCAGATGGCCTCCTCCCGGATCGAGACGATGCAGACCAGCGATACGCAGGTTCTGTCCAACACGCAGGACGCCGACATGGCGTCGACCGAGATCAGCTACTCGACTCAGCAGGCGGCGCTGACGGCGGCCCTCCAGGCGGGCGCCAGCATCGTGCAGCAGTCGCTGATGAACTTCCTCAGCGGCTAGAGTACGCCCGGCCTTGTCGCTAACGATCGAGAGTTCCCGCTTCGGGCGCGTCGAGATCGAGCCTGAAACGGTCCTGGAGTTCCCCGAGGGCCTGATCGGTCTCGGCGGTTCTCGCTACGCGCTGCTCGGGAACGACCCCGACGCGCCGTTCCTGTGGCTCCAGTCGCTCGAGGATCCATCGCTGGCGCTCCCGGTGACCAACCCGCACCGCTTCTTCCAGGGGTTCCAGGTCGAGGTGATCGACGAGGACGCCGAGCGCCTCGGCTTTGAAGGGTCGAGCGCGATGGACGTGTACGTGACCGTGCGCGCCGCGCCGGTGCTGGAAGACTTCACCGCCAACCTCAAGGCGCCGATCCTGGTGCGGGCCGGTCAGGCCTACCAGGTGATCAACCAGGCGCCCGGCTGTGACCTCCGCGCGCCGCTGTTCGCAGCCCCCGACGGGGACACCGCGCCGGACGGCTCCGACTCGGCATGCTGAGAATCAGCCGACGCGCCGGCGAGCGGATCATGCTCGGCGACGACACGATCATCGAGGTCCTCGAGGTCCGCGGCCAGACGGTTCGGATCGGGATCGACGCCCCCCGGGCGATCCCGGTCTACCGCGAGGAGATCTGGATCGAGGTCAAGCGCGAGAACCAGGCCGCCGCCGAGGCGGCGGCCAGCGGCGACCTACCGGACGTGAGCGGGCGGCTCGGCTCGTAAACGCCCGCCGGCCGGCCGCCTACGCAACTTCTGAGAACAGCGCCTCGTCGGCCTCGAGCTCGACGCGGAGCTTCTTGGTGATCTGACCGTGGATCTGGCAGACGCGGCTCTCGGTGACGCCGAGGATCTCGCCGATCTCGCGCAGGGTGAGGTTGTAGACGTAGAGGAGCACGGCCACCTTGCGCTCGCGCTCGGGCAGGCGCTCGAACGCCTTGCGGAAGCGGGCCTTGGCCTCATCGCGCATCGCCGCGATCTCGGGGTCGCAGTCCTGGTCCTCCGAGTGGAGCGTGTCGATCCGCTCGATCGTCGTGTCGTCCTCGGCGAGGACCACGGTGTTGAGCGATCCGACGTGGGAGCGGGCGATCTCGTCCTGGCGCGTGACCAGGTCCTTGGGGGCAATTCCAAGCGATTCACTGAGCTCTTCACGCGTGGGCTTGCGACCGTATAGGCCGACGAACTGCTCGTTCGCCTTGTTGATGTCGCGATCCCAGCGGCGTAGCGAGCGCGGCGCCCAGTCGTTGCGGCGAAGCTCGTCGAGCACGGCGCCGTGGATCCGGGTCCACGCGAACTGCTCGAGCGTGGCGCCCTTGTTCGGGTCGTAGCGGTCGATCGACCGGATCAGGGCCTCGAGGCCGCACGAGATGAAGTCTTCGACCTCGCAGCGAGCCGGGATCTCACGCGCCTTCTTGTAGACGATGTACTTGACCATCGGCGCGAACGTCAGAACCAGGCGATCGCGAACCCGCGCGTCGCCGGTCCGCTTGTACGCCTGCCACAGTTCTAGCGTCTCCTGCGCCGACATCCGGCCGCTCTTGTCCTTCGCCTTCCGCATTTACAGGACTCCGTATTCTCGAGGGAAACTGGGGGCCGGGCTCAAGTTCCGGCTTGCGGGAATGACATCGGCCAAAGCGCGCCTGTATACATCCGCGTCGGCCCGCAACCCCGGTCCGTAGTAACCCGCAACGTGCCGCGAAATCGCTCGCAAATCCTCCTCTTACGTGGCATCAACCTCGGTTCGCGGAGGCGCGTGGCGATGCCCGAGCTGCGAGCGCTGCTCGCCGATGCGGGGTTCGAGGACGTCCAGACGTACGTGGCGAGCGGCAACGTCGTGCTGTCCTCGAGGTTGGGCGCTGTGAAGCTCGGCGCGCAGTGCGAGACGCTGATCGCGGAGCGGTTCGGGTTCGACGTGGACGTGATCGTGCGCACCCGCGACGAGCTGGCCGAGGTCGTGCGTGCGAACCCGCTCGCCGACGTCGCCGATAACCCGAAGCGCTACCAGGTCAGCTTCTGCGACGGCGAGCCCGATGCCGCGGCGGTCGAGAAGATTGTGGCCGCGGCGGCGCCGACGGAGAAGCTCGTGGCTATCGGGCGCGAGCTGTACGCGTGGCATCCGGACGGAGTCGGGCGCTCGAAGATGTGGAACAAGCTCGCGGGTTCGGGGCTGGGCGTCCGGGCCACCGCGCGCAACTGGACGACGGTGACCGCGCTGCTCGAGATGGCGGGCGAGTCGTGAGCATGCGCCGCTACACGGTCGCCGATGTGTTCACCGATGTCCCGCTCCAGGGCAACCAGGTGGCGGTGTTCACCGACGCCACGGGCCTGAGCGCCGAGACCATGCAGCGCGCCGCGCGCGAGATGAACCTGTCCGAGACCGTGTTCGTCGAGCGCTCCTCAGAGCCCGAGGCGCACCTGCGCGTGCGGATCTTCACGCCCACGACCGAGCTCCCATTCGCCGGACATCCGGTGCTCGGGACGGCGTTCGTCGTCGGCCGGGCGATGGGGTCGAACGTGGTCCGCCTCGAGACCGGCCTCGGCGTGGTCCCGGTGACGCTCTCGCGCACGGACGGGGGAGCGCCCTACTACGGCGAGATGGAGCAGTTCGTGCCGGCGGCCGAGCCGTTCGAGGCGGTCGACGAGCTGCTGGCCGCGCTGGGGGTTGCCGAGTCCGCGTTGCCGGTCGAGATCTACCGGAACGGACCGGTGTTCGTTTACGTAGCGCTCCCGAGTGAGGACGCGGTTGCCGCGCTGCGGCCTGACCTGCGCGCTCTCGAGCAACTCGGCGTCTACGGGATCAACTGCTTCGCGGGGTCGGGTGAGCGTTGGAAGACGCGGATGTTCGGCCCGGCGCTCGGGGTGGCCGAGGATCCGGCGACCGGTTCGGCGGCGGGGCCGCTGGTCGTGCATCTGGTGCGGCACGGCCGGGTCGAGCTCGGCGCGGAAATCGAAATCGTCCAGGGCGTCGAGATCGGGCGGCGGTCGGTGCTGCGGGCGCGCGCCGAGGGCAGCGGGTCGGTCGAGCGCGTGTTCGTCGGCGGGGCGGCGGTGATCGTGGCGCGGGGCGAGTACCGGCTGGATTAGGGGAAATTCGGCGCACCGGCGTCTTGCGCGAGGAACGCGACGGAGCCGAATTTCCTTAATGGAATCCGCCGCATCCGCGTCCGCGCCGCGTACTGCATCGATGCGGATTCCCCAGGGCCCTTGTCCGTCACGGGGCTCGGTGGAATACTCGGACGACCGGTCCATCTCTCTGGAGGTGACTTATGTCGGACCCGGCCAACGTCCTTGTCGTAGCGCATCAGACGGCGGCGACCAGTGGATTGCTGGACGCAGTCAGGGAGCGCGCGCAGCGCAGTCCGGCCAGGTTTCATCTCGTGGTCCCGCGCCAGGCCCACGGCATGCACAAGTTCGTCGATCCGCAGGATGCGAGCGCGGAGGAGGCGAGCCACGTGTTGGCGGTGGCGCTGCCGAAGCTCTCAGACGCTGCCGGTCACGACGTCACCGGCAGCATCGGCGATGCCGAGCCCCTGATGGCGATCCAGGACGCGGTCAACCTCGGTAACTACGACGAGATCATCATCTCGACACTGCCGCTGGGAATGTCGCGCTGGTTGAAGCTCGACCTGGTGAGCAAGGCGAAAGGGCTGGGTCTCCCGGTGACGCACGTGGAGGCGGCGAGCAAGGTGGAGGCCGGCGCGACCGCATAGGGCGCCGCGCCGCGGCGCACGCGGCGTTTCACAAAAGATCCAAAAGGGGGTGTCATCCGGCTGCAGGCTGGGTATGCAATTCGCTGAGGAGAGTCCATGCTGCGATTGCACCCAGCCACAATCGACTATGTGATCATCGCGATCTACTTCGCGGTGGTGCTCGGAATCGGGTTCGTCGCCCGCCTGTCGATCAAGACCGATCTCGACTTCTTCCTGTCCGGGCGGTCGTTGCCAGCATGGATCACGGGACTCGCGTTCATCTCCGCGAACCTGGGTGCGCTCGAGATCCTCGGCCAGTCCGCCAACGGCGCCCAGTACGGCGTCTCTGCCGTCCACTACTACTGGATCGGCGCGGTGCCCGCGATGGTGTTCTTGGGCCTGGTGATGATGCCGTTCTACTACGGGGCCAAGGTCCGTTCGGTACCCGAGTATCTCCGTCTCAGGTTCGGCAATGCCGCTCACATCTTCAACGCGTTGACGTTCGCGGTCGCAACCGTCCTGATCGGCGGCGTCAACCTGTTCGCGCTGGCGCTGATCATTCACCTTCTGCTCGGGTGGCCGGTCGGCGGCTCGATCCTCGCCGCGGCGGCGATCGTGCTCATCTACATCACGCTCGGCGGCCTCACCTCCGCGATCTACAACGAAGTGCTCCAGTTCTTCGTGATCTGCGCCGCGCTGATCCCACTCACTCTTGTTGCACTGCACTCGATCGGCGGTTGGTCCGGGCTCGAGCACCGAATCAAAGCGCTGCCCGCGCTCGGGAACGCCGGACTGCACGCCTGGAAGGGCCTCGGCATCCACCACGAGACCAACCCGCTGAAGGCAAACTGGATCGGCGTGGTGTTCGGCCTCGGCTTCGTCGTCAGCTTCGGTTACTGGACGACGAACTTCGCCGAGGTACAACGCGCCCTGTCGGCGAAGAACCTTTCGGCCGCGCGGCGGACGCCGCTGATCGCCGCGTACCCGAAGATCTTCCTGCCTGCGATCATCATCCTGCCGGGCCTGATCGCGGTCGCCACCGTGCACGGCCTCGGGGTCGGCAAGAATCTCTCCGTCCAGTACAACACCGCGATCCCACACCTGGTTGCGCAGTACTTCCCCGAGGGGATGCTCGGTATCGCGATCGTCGCGCTGATCGCGGCGTTCATGGCCGGCGTCGCCGCGAACGTCACCGCGTTCAACACCGTCGTGACCTACGACCTGCTCCAGGACTACGTCTGGAAGGACCGTGACCCGGCGTTCTACGTGCGGTGGGGCCGTTTGATGACAGTCGCCGGGATTCTCATCTCGATCGCCACGGCGTTCATCGCCAAGGGCTACTCGAACATGATGAATTACATCCAGACGCTGTTCTCGATCTTCAACGTGCCGCTGTTCACGACGTTCATCATCGCGATGTTCTGGAAGCGGGCCACGGCGTGGGGTGGCTTCTGGAGCCTGGTCGCCGGCACCGCCACCGCCTACGGTGTCAACCGCCTGGCCGCATACCACGTGATCTTCCACTTCGGCTCGGCGCTGAGCGCGAGCTTCTGGCAGTCGATCTGGGCGTTCATCGTCGGCACGGTGGTGCTGGTGGCAGTGTCACTGGTGACCAAGCCGAAGCCTCGGGAGGAGTTGCGCGGCCTCGTCTGGGGACTCACCCGCAAGGAGGAGCGCGAGGTCAACGCCGACCCGCGCGACCGGCTGTGGTGGCGCTCGCCGGCGCTGCTCGGCGGCGTCGCGATCGCGATCGTGATCGCGCTGAACATCATCTTCATCTAGGAGGAGCTGCCCGTGTCGTCAACCCCCTCGAAGCGCATTCGCTGGCCCCGTCCTTCGTCGCGCACCGAGCCGATGCAGCCGACCGGCGAGAGCGATGAGGACGAGGCCGAGGCGGCACGTGCGGCCAACAAGTTCGACATTCGCCGCCTGATCGGCGGGCTGTTCTGCCTCTACTCCCTAATCCTGATCGCGCTCGGGCTGTTCGGCTCGCACGAGATCAAGAACAAGGCCGCCGGGATCAACGTAGACCTCTGGACGGGCATCGGGATGCTCGTGTTCGGCTTGCTGATGATCTACTGGGCGCTTGCGCGTCCCGTCGTGCCTGAGCCTCCCGAGACGCGGGGCCAGGGCTCCGGGCGGATCCGGCGCGCGCCGGCGACGTAAGCGCTACTGAAGTGTCGCGTTCACGCTGATCTCGACGCCGGCGAGCGCGCGCGAGATCGGGCAACCCTTGCCCGCGTCGGCCGCCGCCTGCTCGAACGCGGCCTGATCGATTCCGGGCACGCGGCCCGTGACCGTCAGCTCCGAGGTAGTGACGGTCGGTGCGCCATCGCGCTCGTCGAGTGTCACTTTCGCGCTCACGTCGAGATGCTCGGGCGCGTGGCCAGCTTCGGTAAGGCCGTGCGCGAGTGCCATCGAGAAGCAACTCGAGTGCGCGGCGGCGATCAATTCCTCCGGGCTCGTCTTCCCGTCAGAGCGTTGGGTGCGTGACGCCCATGTCACAGCGAGGTCGTTCAGCGCTCCGCTCGCTCCGTTGACGACACCGTTCCCGTGCGCGAGGTCGCCGTCCCAGCCGGTCGTCGCGCTTCGCTCAGCCATCGGCATTGTGGTCCCTCCTAGTGGTGGTCGATCACGCGGTCGATGAGCCCGTACTCGACGGCCTCATTGGCCTTGAAGAACCGGTCGCGCTCCATGTCCGCGTTCACCTGCTCGACCGACTGGCCGGTGTGGTGCGCGTAGATCTCGTCGATCCGCCGGCGGATGTTGAGGATCTCGCGGGCGTGGATCTCGATGTCGGTCGACTGGCCTTCGAATCCGGCGGAGGGCTGGTGGATCAGGATGCGGCTGTTCGGCAGCGAGAAGCGCTTGCCCTTGGCGCCGCCGGCCAGCAGCAGGGAGCCCATCGACATCGCGATCCCGACGCAGATCGTCTGGATGTCGGGCTTGATGAACTGCATCGTGTCGTAGATCGCGAGGCCCGAGTAGATCGAGCCGCCGGGACAGTTGATGTAGATCGAAATGTCTTTGTCGGGGTCCTGGGACTCCAGGTGCAGCAGCTGCGCCACGGTCAGGTTCGCGATCGTGTCGTCGATCGGCGTGCCGAGGAACACGATCCGCTCGTTGAGCAGGCGGCTGTAGATGTCGAACTCGCGCTCGCCACGCGCGGTCCGTTCAATCACCATCGGAATCAGGGGCATGGTCTGCAGCGTAGTCGGTTCAAATCACAAGCACGGCGGTGCCCTCGAAGCGCCCGGCGCGTAGGTCGGCCAGCGCCTGCTCCGCGTCCTCGAGCGGGTACTTGGTGATGCTCGTCCTGATCTGCGCCTCGCGGGCAAGCGCGAGCCACTCGTGGCCGTCCTGTCGGGTGAGGTTGGCGACCGAGCGGATCTTCTTTTCCTGGTACAGGTCGTCGTAGGGGAACGACGGGATGTCGGTCATATGAATGCCGGCGCACACGACCGTTCCATCGCGATCGAGGTGCTTCAGTGCCTGGGGCACGAGCTCGCCTGCGGACGCGAAGATGATGGCCGCGTCGAGCAGCTCGGGCGGCGTCTCGTCGCTGCCGCCGGCCCAGATGGCGCCTTGGCTTTTTGCGAACTTCTGAGTGCGTTCGTCGCCGGGTCTCGTGAACGCGTAGACCTCGCGCCCCTGGTAGACGGCCGCCTGGCAGATCATGTGCGCGGCGGAGCCGAACCCGTACAGCCCCAGCCGGTGCGCGTCGCCGGTCAGCGTGAGCGAGCGGTAGCCGATCAGCCCGCCACACAGCAGCGGCGCGGCCTGCTCGTCGTCGAGCTCGTCAGGCAGCTCGAGGCAGTAGCGCTCGTCCGCCACCGTCCACTCCGCGTAGCCGCCGTCGATGTCGCGGCCGGTGAAGCGCGCGCTCAGGCATAGGTTCTCGCGACCGCTTGTGCAGTAGCGGCACGTGCCGTCGGTCCAGCCGAGCCATGGCACGCCGAATCGTTGTCCGTCATCGGTGCGCCCGACGATCTGGTGCCCGAGCACGACCGGGAGCTTGGTGGCCTCGATCTCGTGGTCGCGCAGGTGCAGATCGGTCCGGCACACGGCGCAGGCGGCGATCTTCAGGAGGAGTTGGCCGGGTTGCGGTTCCGGCTCAGGGAGGGTCGTCGGCTTGAGCGGCTCGCCCTGGTGTTCGAGGACTACGGCGCGCACGGTCTGGTTCCGGAGTTCTACGGGACCGCGTCGAGCCAGGCCTGGCGGGTCGTGTGGATCGCCGGCGGGCGGCAATCCTCGAGCTCGCGCCGGACCTCCCCGAGAGTGCCGAACCGCTCGGCGACGACGTTGTGCTGATGGATCGTCTCGAGGTTCACCTGGCGGGACTCCACGAACGCCGCGTCGTTCAGGGCCGGGAACGCCTCGACGACGCCGCGAATCATCTCTCTGACGCAGTCCTCGACGAACCGGGGTCGACGGTGCGCCTTCTCGACGACGTGCGCCTCGTCCGCGCGCTTCATCAACTCGTAAATCTCAGACGACATCGACTGCTCGACGATCTGCAGCAACGTCGAGGCGTCGATCTCGTCGTCGCACAGCTCGGTGCATCCGATGTGGAGCGTTCCGAGGCCTCGCTGATTGTGCGTCGCCACGGGCACGGCCTCGAGGATCTTGTCGATGTCTTCATCATCGAAGCCTTGGGATTCGAGGCGGACGCGCGCGGCGCCGGCGACGAGCTCCTGCGCGCACGGGCATGCGGTGATGCCCTGCGCGGTCACGCCGATCAGCCGGCGAGTGCCGAACTCGGTGCACGCGGCTGAGCCATGGAGCGTGTACAGCTCCTGGGTGTTTATGCCCGATACCGGGGCCGGCTTGTGCTCCGGGAAGCGAGCCTCGATTGTCACCTCGGCGCGGCGGGCGTTCTGGCGCGATCGCACGAGCTGAGCGATGTGCTCGGCGAGTGTCTCGGCCTTGAACGTCGACTCGCCGAGGACGACCTCGCCGATCGCGTCGTTGACCACCTCTTCGAAGCGCGACATGTGCGCGCCCTTCTGGTTGCGGCCGAGCTCGACGACGCACTCGAAGCGCGCCGAGAACAGCTGCTCGGATCCGTTCTGCTGGATGCGGATCACCTTCTCCACGCCGGTCACTCCAACGCGCGAGAGGCTGAGCTGCACCGCCGGCCGACGCGCCTGCACGTCCGTTATGGAAACGATGGGAGATCGGTTCGAGCTCATCGCGTCCCCTACAGCGTAGACACCGGGGCGACTCCGCCCTCGGATCCCCTGGACATCGGCGGTGTTTGTGGTATCACTCCTCACCGGCGCATTTGGGAGACATCGAGAGAGAGACCTGACGGAAGCGCCCCGGACCGGGGGCTCTGGTGGGTTGCTTTAGGGAGGAGCTCAGGGGCGAGTGAGCGATAAGTCGACGGTCCTTTTAAGCGATGACGCTCCGATTGCGGAGCTGGAGGAAGTCCGACCGCTGATCGCCGAGGGCCAGGAGCGCGGCTACCTGACCATCGATGAGATCCAGACGTGGCTCGAGGAGTCCGAGGTCAGCAAGGAGCAGGTGCAGGAACTGCACGCGTACCTCGACGACCAGGGCATCGACGTGGTCGACGGCGACGGCCGTCCTGCTAAGTCCGAGGGCTCGAGCGTCGAGGCGAGCGCGGCGGCGGCGTCCGAGCCGCGACCCGAGCAGTCTTCGAAGAAGGTCGAGATCGACCTCACGGTCGAGCCGAGCCTTGACTCGCTGCGTCTGTACCTGCGCTCGATCGGGCGCGTGCAGCTGCTGACGGGCGAGCAAGAGGTCGCGCTCGCCCGCCGGATCGAGCGCGGCGACATGACGGCCAAGCAGCAGATGATCGAGGCGAACTTGCGGCTGGTGGTCTCGATCGCCAAGTCGTACCTCGGGCGCGGATTGACCTTCCTGGATCTGATCCAGGAGGGGTCGATGGGCCTGATCCGCGCGGTCGAGAAGTTCGACTACCGCCGGGGCTACAAGTTCTCGACGTACGCCACCTGGTGGATCCGTCAGGCCGTCACGCGTGCGATCGCCGACAAGGGCCGGACGATCCGTATCCCGGTCCACATGGTCGAGAAGCTCAACAAGGTCGTGCACGTCGAGCGCCAGCTGGTCCAGCAGCTGGGGCGCGAGCCCACCTCGGAGGAGATCGCGGCCGAGCTCGAGACCAACGTGCGCGAGGTCCGCGACGTTCTGCGGATGGCGCAGCAGCCGGTGTCGCTCGAGAAGCCGATCGGCGAAGAGGAGGAGTCCGAGCTTGGCGACTTCGTCGAGGACCAGACGGCCGAGTCTCCGTTCGAGCTGGCGTCGGAACGGCTACGGCGCGAGAACCTTCGGCGCGCTTTGGCCGCGTTGCCGGAGCGCGAGCGCGAGGTGATCGAGATGCGCTTCGGCCTGACCGGCGAGCGTCCATACACGCTCGAGGAGGTCGGGCGGGCGTTCAACGTCACCCGCGAGCGGATCCGGCAGATCGAGAACCACACGCTCAAGAAGCTCGAGGCGTTGCCCGAGGCGCAGCGTCTCCGCGACGCTTCGTAAGGCCGGCGCGGAGGCGCGGTCGGGGGCAGGCGACGAGGTTGGCTCGCCTCGATTTTGTAGCAGAATTGTTGCAATTTCCGGGGCTTTTACGTCCGGAGGGGCACCTATGATCCACCTATGGAATTGGCGTGGACACCGAGGCGGCAAGGCAACGCGGGTGAGCTCTCAGCGATGGAGTGGCTCACGTGGGCGGGCGCCATCGTGTGCAAGCCGCTCTTCGAGCACCCCGATCACGACCTGATCGCAGATTTCGAAGATCGCATCCATCGTGTGCAGGTGAAGACGTCCACATGTTGGGCTAACGACCGCTTTGTCGTCACGGTCTGCACGCGGGGCGGCAACCAAAGCTGGAATGGACTCGTCAAGCGGATCGATCCTTCTCGCTGCGACTACGTGTTCGTTCACGTCGGTGACGGTCGGCGCTGGTACATCCCCGCCGCCGAACTCGGCGGCGGTTGGTCGATCCGTGTTGGCGGTCCGAGATGCGCCGCGTACGAGGTCGAGTCTGGCGAGCCGCTGCAAGCCCGACCACCGCCTGCGATAGAGGCAGGCGAGCAGGCGTTGAAGTTAGACTGAGGGCCGCGGCGGGATTCCCGAGCGGTCAAAGGGGACTGGCTGTAAACCAGTTGGCTATGCCTTCCCAGGTTCGAATCCTGGTCCCGCCATTGGCAGGTTCGGGCCCGCTGCGCTTAGCCGCGGCGGGACCCAAGCGCGAAGCCCTCGAGCGCCACCGTGCCGCTTAGAACGCGGAGGGCGAGGCGGTGGTGGCCGACCGGCGCGCGCGCGAGGAACAGGACCTCACGGGTGCGCGTGTGGGCGGAGTGGAGGGCGATCATGTGGCTGCGGCCGTCGAACGTGACGCGGACGCGGTCGCCTTGGGGAGAGCGCTCGCCGATCACCGCGAGTTCGCCGCCGGTGTAGCGGAGCGTGAACTCCGCGCCCGGAGCCGAGCTTACGATCGCACGGTCTTCCCAGGCCCCACGCAGGCGGCGCGCCTGCCACGCGCCGTGGTATCGGCCGCCCGCGGGGTGTAGCCCGGACGGGATGATGGTCGTCGCGCTCGACCACGCGCCGGGGGCGCCGGACGCGCTGACCGCGCGTACCTGGAACTCGTAAGTCCGACCGAGGCGGGCGGCGAACTTCAGGGAGCGTTGCGTGGTCGACGTCAGCAGCGTCCGCCACGCGCTCGTGGACGAGTTCGTCTGACGGACCTGGACCGTGAACACCGCGCCGGCGTCGCTCGCACTCCATCTGATCGGGATCCGCGGGCTGGCGGCGGCGCTCGACGCGATCGCCGGCGCACTGACCTTCGTGGTTGGTGGCGGTGGCGCGGACGCGGTTCCCGTGCACGGTTGGTTGAAGATGTCCGAGCCGAACGAGGTCTCACCGGGCAGGCCGGCGTAGCCGAGGTGGGGCAGGCCGAAGATGTCCTCGACGCTGCGGAGCATCGTGTAATGGTTGTAGGGCACGGTCGACACCGTCCCAGGCGCGATGCAAGGCGACAGCAGGACCGCGCCGACGTCGCCGCCGCCCGGCCCGTTGAGGCCGGCTCGGGGCTGTCCGGGCCGGGGATCTCGCCGCAGCAGGAGCTCGTGTCGCTGGTGGCGGCCTCGTCGAAGGTGATGATCAACAGGCCGTGCTGCTGCGTGAATGCCGGCGAGTTCGTGATCTGCGGAACCCACTGGCGCAGGAAGGCATCGGCCTGGGCGAGGCCGCCCGGCTGACCGTTCGCGCACGGCGAGTCGTGGGCGTCATCGCACAGGTCGGGCGTGATGAACACGTAGTTGGGCGTGTCGACCGCCGAGGCGAGATCGTGGGGAAGCAGATCGAGGTTGACCACGTGCGAGTCGCACAGCGCGGTGTCGTCGATGATCGAGTGGAAGTAGACGAACGGGTCGTGGCGGGTGGCGTACTCGTCGGTGGCGGTGGCTTTCTGCGTGTCGTCGACCGAGTTGATGCCTGGGTGCCCGCATTCGGACGCCTCGCGGGTCGGGTCCGCGCCCATGCTCTCGTTGTAGTCGCGCCAGGCCAGCCCCGATGCCGTCAGCTGGTCGGCGATCGTCGGCACGTCGGCCGGATATACGCAGCCGGTGCCCTCCGCCTGGCCGTAGCTACCGATCGTCCCCGGCTCGAGGTCGTCGTAGAACTGGCAGTCGGCCTGGTTCTGCGCGCTCGGCGCCTGGCCGCTGATCATCGCGATGTAGTTGTCGTTGCTCTCGTGTCCGACCGCGTAGTAGTTCGGGAGATAGGCGCCCTCCGAGCGCAGCGTGGTCGAGAGGTACGGCGCCGCGACCCGGCTCCGAACGTCGTCGACGCCAACTCGTTCTCGAGCACGATCACGAACACGTGGCCGATCGGGGGCATCGCCGCGCTCGCCGGCGTGGCGTCGGCCGTTCCGGTGCTCGCCGATGTGGCGCCGGCCAGGGCCAGGATCGCGAGCGCGAGCACGCCCGCCATAACCGCGAGCAGTGAGCGGAGCCGCCTCGCAGCGGGACGCCCGGGCCGCAGGCGCCGCGCGCCGCGCGCCGGTCGCGTGCGACGGTCTTGCTCCGCTTCGCCACTAGCTTCTTCAGCCGGGCCCGGTTGCCGCGGCGCCTGGCGTGGCGCAGCTGACGCCTCGCGCGCGCGAGCGACTTCAGCGCCGCGTCGTAGCGACCGGCCGCGAGCGTGCACGGCCTCGACACGTCGACCATCGGCGGGTCGACGGTGTCGTTGGCGAACTGGCGGTTATCGCCCCCCTCCTCGATGAACGCGCACACGGTCTTCTTTCCGTACGAGGTCGGATCGCCCGCGCCACGCGCGGTCGCCTGGTAGGCCTGCCCCGTCGCCGGCTGCGGGTTCAGCTCCGCGTCGATCAGCACCGGGCCCGGGGTGGTGTCGAACGTCCCGCCACACTCGTACGCGAGCTTGGCCCGGATCCGCAGTGGCGCGGTCGCGGTGTCGAGCGCTCCGGCATCGGCGGAGACGTTAACCGTGATCGCGAGCGGCTGAGCCAGGCGCGCCACCGGGGCGACGGTGATCGCGAGCCGCACCGGGTTGAAGCTGTCGGCGCCGGCCAGGGTGCCTCCGAGCGCCACCGTCGCAGCCGCAGTCGCCGTGGCAAGTGCGGCGATGGCCGCGAGCCGGCCGCCGCTCCCGTCGCGCCGCCGCACGAACCGCGTCCTCCTAGCCACTGAGTCCGAGCTTCGACGAATGGCGGAACATCGTCGCCGGCGTCGCCTTCCGGTAGCGGAAGTGCAGCCGCTCGAGGTAGCCGCTCGTCAACATCGTGTCGAGGTCGTGCGGCTTCGGGCGCTCTAACGGCGCGGGCGGTTGGATAGTCGGCAGCCCGGTGGTCGGCGAGCCCAGCAGCGTCCCGTCGTCGAGCCCGACGTTGCCGCTCGAGTCGATCGGGGTCGACCCGCTGCACGCCGCCGACATCACCTCGGGCGGCTGGGGCAGCGCCGGCGGTGTGTAGTCCGGCTTGGATTCGAAGTCGAACGCGGCCGCGATGTTGTTCGCGAACAGGGCCCGCGGGGTCAGCGGCGGGAGGCCGTAGCGATAGCGGATTATCTTGAGGATCGACTCGAACCCGTAGATCGTGTGGTCCGCGTAACCGCGACGCGCGTACGGCGAGACCGCGACCGCCGGAATCCGGAACCCCATCTGGCCGAAGTCGCTGTTCAGGTCCGTGCTCGCGCGCAGGTCGGGCACCCGCGGCGGGACCACGTGGTCGAAGAACCCTCCCCACTCGTCGTAGACGATGAACAGCGCGCCGCGTTTGAACTGCGGCGACTCGAGGAACGCGTGGACGACGTCCGCGATGAACGCCTGACCGACCCGCACGTCGCCATGCGGGTGCTCGTCGCCGGAGGTTCCCTGGTCCTCGCCGTTGAACGCGGGGTCGACGAACGACAGCGCCGGCAGCGTTCCGGTGGCCGCCTGCTCGTAGTACGTCTGGACCTGGCTCGAGCGCGCCACGCCGGGCGCACCCCAAAGGGCCGAGACGGGAATGTCCGTGTAGAAGTACCGGTTCGAGACACCCGCTTGCGACAGCGCGTGGAAGATCGCGGTGTCCGGGAACCCAAGCTCGCCGCTGGGGGAGAACGGCAGCGAGTTGTCCATCATCCCGTAGGACTGGCCGGCATGAATTTACTCGCGGTTGGGATACGTCGAGGCGAGGAGCGAGCAGAAGAAGCGGTCGAACGCGGTGAACGCCTTGGCCACGTGCGGGGTGAACGGCAGGTCCGGCTCGGCGTAGTAGCCGATCGAGAACACGTCGCTCTGGGCGCGCAGAAAGCCGTCCATCCGCCCGCCGTCGAGCTCGGTCCGCCCGCCCTGCCACGAGTGATCGGGATCAAGGAAGCCACAGCCCTGGTAGTTGTCGCGCGGCCGGTAGGTCGAATGTGCCTCGCCCTGGCCGTCGGTGAACGTAAGCCCCGCTGTCGCCCGTCGGCTCCTGGCAGCCACCCGAGGTAGTGGTCGAACGACCGGTTCTCCATCATCAGCACGACGAACGTGTCGATCGGCAGGTTCCGGGGCGAAGGAATCTGGTGTGCGCGCTGCCGGCGCGCCGCCTCGGCCACGACCGTGTCGGGCTCGAGCGCCAGCCCGAGCCCTGCCGCCAGCCCGGCCGTCATCGCGGTGCGCTCAAGGAACTCGCGCCGGGTGTGATATGCGTCGGGCGCAATCGCCCGCAGGCGTTCAGCCTCGAGTGGGTCCCGGATGTCGCCCATGCTCCCGCCAGCGGCGCCCATGCTCCCGAACCTTAAAGCGTTGATCTGAGGCAGGTCGCACTTAGATGTGAACGGCTCGTTCACGGGTATATGGCCTCCATCCAGGACGTCTGACCAGCGGAGGATTGACATATGCATAACCGTGCCGTGGCGATCGCGTTTGCCGTGATCGCGCTTGCCATCACCGCGTCGCCGGCGGCGGCGGCCCAGTTGCCGGTCGTCTACAACGGTGTTCTCGGCTACGCCCACGCTAGCCCCACGGCCAGCCCGCCGGGATCCAACAACTGGTCGTGCAAGCCGTCCGCGGCACACCCCGCACCGGTCATCCTCGTGCACGGCACGTTCGGCGACATGTCCGACAGCTGGCAGGCGCTGTCGCCGCTGCTCTACGACAACGGCTACTGCGTGTTCGCGCTCAACTACGGCTCCTATGACGGCAGCGGGTCGGTCGGCGTCGACGCGACCGGTGACATCGCGGCGTCCGCCCAGCAGCTCGCGACTTTCGTCGACCGCGTTCTCGCCGCGACCGGCGCCAAGAAGGTGGATCTGGTCGGTCACTCCCAGGGCGGGATGATGCCCCGCTACTACATCAAGAACCTCGGCGGGGCCTCGAAGGTCAACGCGCTCGTCGGCCTCGCGCCCTCGAACCACGGCACTACGCTCGAGGGCCTGTTCACGCTTGCGGGCTACTTCCCGGGCGCCAGTGCGCTAGTCAGCGTCGCCTGCCCGGCTTGCGAGGAGCAGGAGGCGGGATCGAGCTTCATCACCGCTCTGAACCACGGCGGCGAGACGGTGCCGAGCGTGAAGTACACGGTGATCGAGTCCGACAACGACGAGGTGGTCACGCCCTATACCTCGGCGTTCCTCGCGCCGGCTCCCAACGTCACGAACATCCTGCTCCAGAACCAGTGCGCGCTCGACCAGGGCGAGCACCTGTCGATGCCCTACGACCACATCGCCGATGCCGACGTGCTGACCGCGCTCGACCCCGCGGATCCCCAGCATCCGGCGTGCACCCCGGTGCTCCCGGTCTCGGGCGGGTAAACCGCCGCGGCGGCGGATTGCCGCCGCGACCGGTTCGATCCGCCATACCCGGTGACTATCCTCGAACAGCGATGGATCTGGACCAGGCCAGTTCGGTCACCCACAACCGTGCCCAGGAAGACGATGAATCCGCCGATCGGCTGGCCCGGTTACGCGGTGCGGTGGCGTGGATCGACAGCGAGCCGTCGCTGATCTCGGCAGCCCGCAGGTTCCGTCAGCGACTGCCAGGAGACGAGAAGTTCGGCGACCCCCTTTCCACCGCCGGGCGCGCCCCGGTCGAGGTGCTCGCCCGCGGCGTGTCGGCTCTTCAGCCGGGGCGCGAGAGCGTCACCAAGGAGCTTGGCCTGTCGGCCCTCCAGGTCTGGCAGTCGCTGTCCGAGGCGACCGGCCGCGGGCGCGGAGATCTCGATATGGCGCTTATGTTCACCGACCTCGTCGGCTTCTCGCGGTGGGCGCTCGGCGCGGGCGACGCCGCGGTGCTCGAGTTGCTGCGGGAGGTCGGGGCCGCGGTCGAGGTCGCGATCGCCGCGCACCATGGCCGGATCGTCAAGCGCCTCGGTGACGGCCTGATGGCGACGTTCCTGAGCGCAGATGCGGCGGTGGAGGCGGCCCTGGACGCCCAGGACGCCGTCCGCGGCATCGAGATCGAGGGTTACGCACCGCGAATGCGCGCCGGCCTCCACTGGGGACGGCCGCGGAAGCTCGGAGGTGACTACCTCGGGGTGGACGTGAACGTCGCCGCGCGAGTCGCCGATGCCGCCAAAGCCGAGCAGGTGCTGGTGTCCGACGCACTGCTGGCCCAGATCGACCGGGACGGCTTCCGGACCGGCAGGGCGAAGCGCTTGCGTGCCGCCGGCGCGCCGTCTGACTTGCGCGTCGTCCGCATGACGCGCGTCGGATCGGACTGATCCCCGCGTAGACCGTCGCAATCCTGCCTGTTGCAGGATTTCTTGCACTGAGCGCCCGGCGCGGCGGCGAAGATGACCGGCGTGTTAGCGTGGCCGCCGCCTGATCCGCCCGCGCGGACAGTGACAGCGCCCGTCGCGCGTGGAGGCGACGCCGTAGCCAATGCTTAGCCGCCGGAGCCCACTTACCGACGTCGCGCACGCCACGTTGGCGGCGCTGATCTTGTTCGCCATCGCTGTCGGACTCAGCTCCAGCTCGCCCGTCGCTCGCGCAGCGAGCGTCGGCCAGCTCCAGCACCGGATATCCGCTGGGCAGGGACGGATCTCGTCGTTATCGGGCACGGTGCGCGCGGCCTCGGGTCGCCTCGGACAGCTCGACGCGAGCATCGCCACGCTCGCCGGCCGCCTCACCCGGATCCAGGCCGACATCGCGGTGAAGAGCGCCGAGCTCGACAAGCTCCGCGTCGAGCTGGTCGCTGCTCGGATTCGCCTCGGACAACTCGAGACGTATGTGGCGCACGACCAACAAGTGCTCGCGAGTCAGCTCGTCGCCACCTACGAGACCGACACTCCGAACATCGTGACGGTGGTGCTCAGCGCTACCGGCTTCCAGGATCTCCTGAACCGCCTGGCGTTCATTCAACGAGTTAGGAAGCAGGACGTCATCGTCGTCGGCCATGTCCGTCAAGCCCGCCGCGCGGTCGCGGCGCAGGCCACCCGTCTCGGCAGGCTCGAGGTTCGCCAGCAGACGCTCACGATGGCTGTCGTCGCGCAGCGAAATCAGCTGGCGCAGACGAGCGCGGGCCTGCAGCAGCAGCGCTCGGCCGTGGCGAGGTTCCGCGCCACCAAGGCCGGCGAGCTCGCCGGCGAGCGAGCCGAGATTGGTCATCTGCAGCACGAGCTCTCGCAAATCCAGGCGGAGCAGGCTGCGCTCGCGGCGCAGCGGACCGCGCCGGCGTCGTCGGCCCCCGGGCCGACGTCATCGGGCTCCGCGCCGGCGCCCGCGGTCGGGTCCGGTCCCACCTCTGCCGGCGGCTTCACGTTCCCGCTGCCCAAGAGCGCCGCGGCGCCACCGAGCGAATGGTCGCCCGACCAGGGCGTCGACATCTCCGCCCCCGGCAACACTCCCGAGTTCGCCGTCTGCTCGGGCACGATCGTCCTGCACGGCATCGGCGGCTTCGGGCCGTGGGCGCCCGTGCTCCACTGCGACAGTCCGATCGACGGCTATAGCTACGTCTACTACGGCCACGCGGGGCCGCTCTACCAGCTGCCGATCGGCACGCACGTCAGCGCCGGCCAGGTCATTAGCTCGATCGGGCCCGGCATAGTCGGCCTCTCGTCCGGGCCCCATCTCGAGCTCGGCTTCGCCGATTCCAGCGGCTCCCCGATCGGCGACCAGACCGCCGGCACGATGCTCTCGCTCCTGCACGCCGCCTACGCAGGCTAGCTCCCGTCCCGCCTTACGCGGTACCCTGGCATCCTCCGCCCTCTTAGCTCAGCTGGTAGAGCACTTCCATGGTAAGGAGTTGAAGAGGGCGGGCGGGGCGGCGCATACACCCACTGTCAAGGGGTCTCGAGACGGGTCTGGCCGGGTCTGGTCCGGTCTGATTTGAGAGACGCTTGAGGGATAATCCCTCACAGGGTAGGCTAGGGAAGTGCTCGGTAACTGACTGTCGCGTCCGCACCCAAACTCCGTCTTAAAATCAGGGCTAACGACAACCCGTAGCTGACAGCTAAAACTGTAAGTGGACATCGGCGACCGTCATTCCGCGCTCCAGCATCCCACTCATCAGGCGCGCCGCACCAGTCCAGGGCTGCGGCGGCTGTCGGCGGTGTTGTAGATCGTGAAGCTTCGGCTATAGCTGAGGGCCTCGCCGTCCGTTGGTCTATCCGCTCTGCCCGTCGATCGACACCGGGCCGCCGTCAATCGGTGGGCAACGGTTGCCGCTCGTACACCGATCCGGAGCTGCGCCGGGCCAGCTCGGCTGCGCGCTCCGCGATCCGCTCCTCGTCGGTGACTATGCGCCAGCGAGTGCCGCGACCGGTGCCCGTACGCCGGACATTTCCGGCGCTCTCCAGCGCGTGAAGCATCTGTCGCACCTGGCCATCCCGCGCGCCCGACCGGCTCACGATCGCGGCGGCGCTCAGGCCGTCAGCGGACTCACGGAGCATCGCCTCTAGCTTGCTCGCTGCCAATTCCTGGACGCGGGCGAGACGGTGTCTTGGCCCCCGGGTGGACGCGGATCGGCGGGCGGCCTTTTGCGACGGCGCTGTACGGACTGGCGTTGTGTCATCCGTCGTGACCATCGGGTCGCGGGCTTCAGTCGGCACGGGCGCCTTGCCCGTATCGCTTTGCGCGGCGGCTACACGGGAGCTGCCAGCGCCCTTCGCCCGCTTCGCCCGCGGACCTCGGTGGCGCGGGTTAGAAGAAGTCGAGCGGTGATTGCCGCCATGCAACGCGACCCGAGCGGCTTCCAACGATGTCATCTCGCCTCGAAGTTGGCCGATCCGAACGTCAATCGATTCGAGGATCTCGTCGAGCGAAGGCACCGCGCGATCGTACCGATGCCAGCCCGCGCGGGGCTGCCCGCACAGTCCCGAGCGTGATGGTCACGACGTCCCCGAAAGCCGAAGGGGCGCCACTCGCGTGACGCCCCGGCGGTTGAGGGAGGAGAGGGTGCTACATCCGCCGGCGAGGATATGGGCCGGCGAATCCATCTCGACAGGCGCGCGCACCCAAGGCGCCGACGAGGCAAAGTGATCTACCCCAGCGCCGCGAATCGTAGATACCGGCGAAGCGCAGCACGAGACAACCAGGGACCTTGGCCCCCCACCTGGGGGGTGTGCGAGAGCCGGGACCGCGCAGCGGTCTTGCGTTGGGTTGCGTGTAAGGCTCGTGGCGATGCGCAATTCGAGCTCGAGGCGTCGCTCGTGTAGTGAAGCGCTCCGCGCGGCCCCAGCGATCTGCACGATCGACTGTCGCAACCTCGATCGCCGCGGCGAAGTCGCACCGTGAAAGCACCCCGGCCTGGAGGAGTAGGCGCCCGAGACGCGCGCCGTGACGGCCATCGCGCGGGTTCACGTCGGCTACTGCGACTCGGCCTCGGCTTGGAGACGTGACCACGAGCCCTTGAACGCTCGCCGAGCATCCTGAAGCAGTTGCTCGTATTCGGCGATGAGCGGCAGCGAGCGAAACTCGATCGTCAGTGCTACCTGGCAGACATACGCCCAGTACGCGAGTTGCGCTGCGTGATGGCTGACGTACTCGGGCGGATAGCTTTCGGGGCCAGGTAAGCCCTCTCCGCGTGGCACCGGGTTCAGTCCTGACGAGGTGTGATGCAGGTGCATGTTGGCCCAGCGTTCAGCGATCCGGTGATGCGCAAGTAGATCGGGATCGGCGTCGCGGAAGCGATTGGCGTACCGCTCGGCAAGGTTGAGCCTCTTGACGACATCAACGTAGTCAAGGGCTGCGCCGTGTGCGTCGAACGCCCACCAATCAGTGGTTGCGCGCTCACCGTAGCCGCCTTCACGGCTCGGCTTGCGGATTCTGTCGACCAACTCGGCCAGCTCGGACGGTGGCCTGCCTGCCTCCGGCCCTGGCCATGCGTGCTCGCCGCCGCGCCGATGACGGCTTGCGGCCAGAGCGGCTTCATGGTCGAAGAACCGATCGACCAGCCACGCTGGGTCGTCCTCATGCAGTACGAGCCAATGCAGGACTACGACGTCCTCGGATAGAGATCGACATAGCATCGCCGCCTGGCTTCCAAGATCAGCCTGGAGCAATCGGGCGATGCCGTCCGTTGTCGCCGTCGATCGGCGCATCGTCGCGCACACGATCTGCTCGAAGGCCGTCTCGCCGTCCGCCGCTGTGGTTCGGCCGAACTCGAGTAGGCGTCGCAGCTCGTCTATTTGCGCGGCCAGCGTGGGGAGCATTCCGTGCTCAGGCTGGCGGGGCGTCTACCAATAGGTGCCCGGACGCGGTGCCGTCATCATTCGGGCACAACTCAGCGACCGGGCTGGGGGGCTGCTCCATGCCTGAGCCACCCTCGCGCTTGATGTCTAGCCGGCGCTTGTCGGGCTCTACCCATTCCTCGCACCCGAGGCACCACTTCTTCGTCATGTGCAGATCGTGGCAGCTGGCGCGGTCGCCGCCGACGTCCCTGACGAGACAGCGGGGTACGCCCAGGACGTAGACCTCGCGGTCTAAGAAGTCGCGGCGCGGCTCCTGACGAGCGAGTACGCCTTAACGATCGCCGGACACGTACCACCTCCCCGGCCCTTCTGCCGGCTGGTAGTCGTCATGGCTTACCCGCAGGAGGCTCGTGAACACGACAAGATCCTGCCCCACATAACGGAACTGCTGCAACGTCGACGTCGAAAGACGCGACCGCGGCCCGCGCTCGCTCGATGCCCCGCTGACGTGAGCCACGCCACTGCACCCGAGGCATCCCAGCCGTGCCGGAAGACTGAAGGCAAGGAGCCAGACACACCACGTGCATCATCGATGCCGGCTCGCCGACCCTGTGCTGGATCGCGGGCTAAACCGGGAACGCCTTGCCCGCGATCTCGTCGGCGACGGGCATCGCGTCGGCGAGGTTCCCTGCTTGTGTCCAGCGCCATCGTCGGCGTGCAGAGCGGACCGCGCTAGATCGACGCGGCGCTTGCCGGGTCTTGGAGGATCAGCTGCTCGGTTACGGGCATTAGGCAGCTCGCGCACAGACCTGCGAACCCTCGGGCCACGGGCGGTGCTGGCAATCGTGGCACGCTCGTGAGGCCGCCCTCGCGCAGGACTCGGTGGGCGCGCTTACGTGCCGCGCCGCGGGTCATGCCCATCAGTCCGCGTGCGCCGATGAGTGCGCAGTTCACGGCGGCGAGCGCCTGGCCAAAGCGCACGGCATCCTCGAGCCTGTCGTCACGTAGCCTGCCGCCGTGCACGGCAACTGAGAGCAATCCCGCTGTCGTCCAGTCTCCGGCGCCGCCCGTGTCGACCGCGAGCGTGGCGAGCGCGCGGAAGCGCCGTCCGCGACCGGTTCCGATCCGTAGCTCCAAGCCTTCGGCGCCGTGGGTGACGATACGCAGTTGGCCGCTGCGGGGCCGGACGTGCAGGTCGTCAAGGCCGCCGACGGAGCGATCGTCGCTGTGCTTGATGACCTGCGCCACCGCGGCGGCGCGGCGCAGCAGTTCGGCGTTTGCGGGCACGGAAGGCTCGAAGACGATGATCGTGCCCATGGTGGCGTAGTGCTCAGCTAGCGCCAGGGTTCCTGGATTGGCGCGGTCGAAGAAGAAAACGGTCGGCTCGGGGTGCGCCTGGGCGCACGCCTCTGCGCCGTCGAGCGTCAGCGGCCGGCTGCGCGGGAAGCGCGCACCGCAGTCGCTGCAGCCGTACCGGTAGAAGTGCCCCTCTGGGCGCACGTCGTGGACGAGCCGGGGTGTCTGGGTGTTCGGCGCGCGTGTGATTTGCCCGACGTCGACGCCGCCGCGACGAAGGTCGCGAACGAGCTCGTCGCCGGCCGTATCGCTACCGGCCTGGCCGGCGAGCACCGCATCCCAGCCGAGATAGGCGAGGATCGCGGCCACGTTGGCGGCGGTGCCGCCGGCGTGCCGGCCGACGGTGCCACTGGGCGTTCGGATGACGTCGATCGGCATGTATCCCGCGGACACGATCGATGGGCGGCTCATCGGTAGGGCTCCCCAGTCAGCCAGAGATCGTAGATCTCGTCGTGGTCGCGGAGGTGCTCGGCGCCGTCGTGCAGCCCGTAGCGTCCGGGGCTGACGTGCTGGACGACGAGGTTGTGCTCGTAGGCGGTAAGCAAGACGCCGACCGACAGCAGCTTGGAGGAGTGTGACGAGAGGACCATGCCAACGGATCCGAGAGGGCCCAACGCGTCCGAGTATTGCTCATGCAGCGCGGCCAGCGTCTGGTACAGGTCGAAGGGGTTGCGCTCGGCGGCGTGGATGACGTTGCGCGGCTCCAGACGGATTTCCTCGAACAGCAGTCGCCGATACTCGAGCATCAGGCGATCGCCGCGGCGCGGATCGCGCGCCGGCCAGGGCAGCACGGGGCAGGTCTCGTGGGGCTCGAGCTCGTCGTAGAGCGCCTTGACGCGAGCCGATGCCCGTTCCCCCAGCACGGGCACCCAGATCTTGGTCTTCGGCGGGTTCCCGCGGGCGGTCCCGAACCCGCCGATGGGCGCCATCGCCGTCGTCCCCTCTTCGAGGATGTGGCTATCGACCTCCGGGTTCTCGCATACGGCGACGTGGAGATCCCCGTCCCAACGTTGAGCGTCGTTGGCCGGGCGATGCGCACGCTCCAGCACGCCGCGCACGAGCGGGAAGAACACCGAGCGCGGCAGCGCGGAGATCTCCAATACAGCCTCGCCGTAGGCGTCGAGCACCTCCGACTCCTGGAAGTGGCGGCTGATGAGGCGTCCCAGCGAGCGCGAGTCATTGAAGGCGGGCAGGGGTTGATGACGAAGCTCGCCGCCGCCTTCGGCGATCAGCCGCTCGATCTGCTTCCGGTTGTCCTCCGCCAGCGGTCGCACGTCGAGATCGGTCGCGTCCTCGGGCAGCTCGATCATCCAGCCGTCGATCCGTCGCGTGGTGGCCCGGCGCAGACGCTCGAGCACCGCGACCGCGCGCGGGTCAAAGCCCGATCCGCACACGAACAGGATTGGCGATTCGACCGGCCGACCCCACGCGTCGTCGAAGTTGCGGTCATCGAGCAGCAGCGGGTGTGACCAGTGGCTCACGTGATGTCCAGGCGCTCCTGCACGGCGGGCTCGGTGATGTCGTCGGTGTCGGCCAGCATCCACTGGCACATCTCCTCCAGGCGCCGTTCGCGGAACCCGCCGTAGCCGAGCGGAAGGCCGTAGCGCACGCACGTCAGCCGGTTGAGGTAGAGCACCATCCAGCGGTTGTTTTTGACCGAGCGGTTCGTGTGCGCGCGCAGGAAGTTGTGCCCGATCGCGCCGTGCAGCGCCTCAAACAGCGCCTGAGCGCCGGGAGTCTGCGCGCGCGCTTCGGGATCCAGCAGGCGCGCGCGATCGGTCATGCTCAGCGCCGTCCCGGTCACGCCCGGGGCGTAAGGCGCCTTTGGCCGGTAGGTGTCGGCACGGCAGAGCTTGGCGATGTGGCGCAGCAGTTGCTGGATGGCGCGGCCGCCGATCCGCCGCTCGGGGATATCGGCCCAGAACTGATCGCAAGCCGCGGTCAGCGCGGCGTCCTGACGCAGCCGCGAGACGCGCGCGCCGCGGCGCAGCGTGATGCCCGCGAGCATCTCGTCGAAGACGTCGGCCGACAGGTTGAGGTACTGCTCGATGTTCTCGGCCGCCAGCTTGGCCAGCTGCCGTGAACCACAGTAGTACGGCAGCCCAAACTCGCGCCGCAACCATAGATCCGCGGCCTCGCGGATCGCCGCATCCGAGCGCGCCCTACGCTCGTCGTCGGTCAGCTCGAGCTCGAACAGCCCGAGGTCCTGGCGATCGCGGTCACGGGCGATGACGATCTCCAGCTCACGCCACCGGCGCGCCGACTCCAGGGGTCCCAACCCGTCGGCGTCGGCGAACCAACGGCGGTAACGGTCGCTCGCGCCGAGCTGCGCGGCCAGACGCTCGCGGATGCTCTGGACAGCACGCTCGGCGCGCGGTACGAGCTCGTCGCCTTCGTCGACATCGAGCAGCTCGGTGAACTCGAGATCCTCGTTGTCGTACTCGTGCAGCAGGCGGTTGGCGCGCTTGCCCGCGATGTCGGCCAGCAGTTTCTCGAAGTGGCGGGTCTTCGTGCCCCGGCGCGTCGCCGCGCCGAGACGCTGCGCCTCGCGCTCCAGCCATACCGGCACGCTGTTGCGGCGCGGCTCGCCGTCACCGACCAGCTCCTCGGGCTCCATCGCCGAGTAGCGCTCCGTGTACCACCGCGCTAGGCGCAGCTCACGATCGTGAAAGGCGTCCAGAAGCAGCCTCCGCTGCGCGGGCGCAAGCTCCTGGCCATCGTCGAGCAGCAGCAGCGGACGCAGCGCGACCGGAGCATCGTCGACCAGCAGCTGCGCGCCGCTGAGAGCGCGCACGCTGTATAGCGCGGCGTGGCCGTGCATGTGGTTGTCGCGGGGCAGCACGGCATCCAGGCGGTCGAGGATGTCGTGCTCGGTCCGACGTGCCCAGTGCCGAAGCGCAGACGCGGTGGCGCCGCCGAGTCGATGCAGCGCGGTCTCGCCGTCGCGATCGGCGCGGATCGTCACCGCGTCGACGGGCAGGCCCTCGTCGACGTTGACAAGCTCGTCGATCGCGTCGCAGAATGCAGAGATGATCCGCGCATCCAGCAGCCTCAGAAAGGTGCGCTGCGCGGCACCGGAGTCGGTCTCGAGGTCCACGATGCTCCGATAGTCGCGCACCAGCGGCACCCGGAAGCCGAGTACCGCCGGCCGGCCGTGCTCGTCCAGGGCGCCGAGTGCCTGCAGTTGGCGGACGAGGTCCTCGTGTGCCGAGCGGCGGATGGCCAGCACTCGCAGGGTGTCGGCGCTCACGGCCCGCAGCAGCGAGGTCTTGCCCGCGCCGGGGGCGCTGCGGATGATCAGCGGACGCTCCCACACTTCGTCGGGAAGCAGGTCCAGCGCGTCGGCGCCGAAGGTTCGCAGGTAGCGGTCCAGGCCTTGCTGGGCGATCTGCTCGGAGGTACGAGAGCGAAAGGGGTTGACGTAGGACCTCATGGACGATCTCGATGATGGCGTTCGTAGCGGGGAAACAGTGCGCGCCGGCGGTCACTGCCCTCCTCGGCAGTGGAGTCCGCCCATAGCAGGCAGACCGAGTTGTTCGGCGTGTTGTGCGACAGCACAAGCGGCAACGCGCCCTTGTCATAGCCCAGCGGCGCCCGACCCTTGTGCTCATCGGTGAACCACTCGTCGTAGTAGCGCTCGCAGAGCGCCGCGAAGGCCGCGTCCTGAGTGTCTACCCGCACCCAGGCTGGCAGCGTTTGGACAATCCGCACCTCCCACGCCGGCAGCGCGCTGGACTCGATCGCCGCGGCGAGATGCTCGCGGGCGGCGTCTGTGGCGACGTACAGGATGATCGTCACCGCAGCCGTCTCGGCGAGCAGGCCTTCCTTGGCCAAGGTCTCGATCGCGGCCGCGAGCTTGACGAGCTTGCCCTTGAACGTGCCGTCGCGCTCTCGCAGCAGCGTCTCGCCCGACCCGGCGAAGTCGTCGACCAAGAACACCTGCTCGAACGTTGCCGCGCAGTCCACTCCCCAGCCCTGCAGCGCTTCCCCCAGCTTGTCGCACATCGGCCCGATCAGCCCGATCGGCGGCTCGTTGCTCTGCAAGAACTGCTCATGCGAGAGAAACGGCGCCGACCGGCGCAACCGATCCAGGCGGGCGCCGTCAGACGCGCCCAGGACCAGCGACCGGCGGCGCAGCGCCTTAAACGCGTCGTTGCCCACAATCTCGCCAACCGCGTACCGCGAGCACCCAAGCCGCTCGGAGACGCGGCGACGCAGCACCAGCTCGATGTGGTCGGGATAGACGAGCTCGATCAGGTGCGTCATCTCGGCGTCGGAGATAAAGATCAAGCGGTCCAACACGAAGTCCAACGCGGTTGCGCGGTCCACCGGCTCCTCGAACTGCGCCAGCCAAGCGGCGAGGCTCTCGAAGAACTTCACGCCCGGGCGAAAGTTGCCGTACTCGTCGAACTTGTAGGTAGCCAGGGCTTCGAGGCGTCGCACCTTCTCCTGGAAGGCAGCCCGATCCCAGCCCATGAGCTCGTCGAGCAGCTCCTCGGCCAGCTCAGACTTCACGTGACCTCCGGGACAGTCAGGGCGAAGCCATCACGACGCCTGCGCAGCGCTCGCAGATGACGCTCCAGCAGCGCCGGACCGACCCGCGCCCCGCTGCCGGCAAACCAGCACGACGCCGGGTCGGGCGAGCAGCGGTCGACGCTTAGCGTCGCGACACCGCGCGCCAAGAGGGCGTGATCGTTGCCGCCGAGCTGGCCCTGGTCGCCGAGGGCCAACGCAGCGCCGCCGGCGCGCTCCTCCACGAGCGCCGCCACCGACAGCTTCGAGCTCGTCGCTGGCATGATGTCCACGGCGTGGCCGGAGGAAGCGATGCTGGCTGCCACGCTCGCCGACTCCAGCCGGTCGGCGAGTAGGCGCGCGAGCTGGTCGTCGTGCGCCACGCCCACCGCCTCGACGCTCACCTGCGCGCCACGCTCGACGATCTCCAGCCGGTCAGCGTACGGCGCCGCCGCGAGCGCCGCGACGACACTATGGCTCCACGCCGTGGGCTCACGCAGCTCGGGGAGCTCGTCGTCAAGCGTCAGCAGGATGCCACCGTTATAGAGCCCGAGAACGACCTGCGACCACAGCGCTGGCGGAATCCAGCGACGGAGATCCGCGTGCAGCGATCGTCCGCGCCCGCTGGCCAGGCCGACCACCGCGCCGCCGTCAAGCAGCGCGACCAGGCCCTCTTGCACACCCGGCTCGGGCAGGTCGAAGCGGCGCTCGGTCCAGCAGACCGTCCCGTCGTAGTCGCACACAACACCACCGAAGCGTTCTCGCGACAGCTCCTCGCGCCACTGCCCCGCGGCGCGCGTGTAGAGCGCGCGAACGTCGTCATCCTCGCCGCAGCCAGCGGCCAACAGCTTGCGCTCCACGCCCCCGGCCGCCCGATCGGGAACGCGTCGGCCCAATGGCAGTCGATAGAGCCTGCGGCCGAACGCTGGCACGCGTGGCCGTGCTACGTCAACGCCGGCACGCTCGGCAGCCACACCGCTGAGCCGGATCGACCGGGTGAGCAGCTCGGGCACCGCTGCTTCCCACGGCCCGTCGACGTGCCAGCGTCGCACGTCGCTGTCGTCGGGCAGCGCGGCCAGGGTATCTGTCGCCAGCGCGTCCGAGTCGCCGTCGCTCACGGCGACAACGGTTATCCTGTCGCGGCGCCGGGCGAAGCCGGTGTGTCGACCGTGAGCGAAGTTGCGGTAGTCGGTGACCTGGACCGTGGCCAGTCCGGACTCCACGAGCCGAACCTCGAGATCGGTCGCCACGCACCTGAGCGACGGTGGCGCCAGCACCAGCAGCTCGTCGCGCAACGCCGGCTCGTCGTCGTGCTCGGGCAAGTCCGTCGGCAGCGCCGCGTCCGCCAGATACGCGCGAATCAACAAGGCCGCGGTCTGGATGATGCTGCCGGTCGCGAGGAAGCCATCGGGCTGCGCGAGTTCGGGGAGGCTGACGACCCGCGTGTCACACCCGGCCAGGTCGCGGATCTCTTCGCCGTCGCGGTGCGTGACCAGAACCGCGGGCGCGAAGCGTCGCCGCCGGAAGTCAAGCAGGATGCGCTGCGCATCGGGGTGCTTGGCGCTCGACGAGAACAACAGCGCTCCGCGCCGCGCCAACTGTGGAGCATCCAGCGCCTCCAGCGATGTGGATGGCCGCGCGGGCTGCCGGCAGACCGCCTCGTGCAGACGAGCGGCGAGTTCAGCGAGCGCCATCGACCCGCCCGATCCGACGAACAGCGCTGGCCCCCGACCAAGCGCATGCACCGCCCGGCGCAGCTGCGTCACGTCGTCGGCTAAGGCAGCGCCGTACGTAGCAGCCAGAGCATCGATCTCGGTCCGATACGGGGCTTTCACCCGTCGAGTATCGCGCGCCCGGAGGACGGAGACAAAGCCAGATCTCGTCGTCCGCCGGACCCTGGGCACGTCGCGTCGTCTCGCGCTCTCATGCGCTTCGCCGCTCTACCGGCGCAGCGGACGCACTCGGCCGACCACGCTTTGTCCGCGACACGTAGCAACCGGCGCCCGGGGGACTGGCGGGGCGGTACTTCAACGACGGGGCGACCGACCCGGCCGACAAAAGCTCACCACCTTCCGATGAGGTGGTTAGGATTTGTTGCATGCCGCACGCTGATCTGACGAGCATCAAGCAGCACTTCGGCAATCGCCCGTTCCGGGTCCGTGAGGCGGTTGATGCCGGGATTCCCCGCCATTTGATCTATAGGCTGCGCGATGCGGGTGCGCTGGTGATGCTCTCGCGCGGGGTGATGCAGTCGGTCGATAGTGATCCGGCGATGAACACCGAGTTCGCGGCGCTTGCCGCCCGGGTTCCGGACGGGACGATCTGCTTGAGCTCGGGCCTGTCGTACTGGGAGCTGTCCGACGAGCTGCCGGCGCAGATCGACCTCGCCGTCCCGCGCGGCGCGCACTGGCCGAAGATCGACACTCCGGCAACCCGGCTGCACCGGTTCGCCGCCGAGACATTCGCGCTGGAGCGGCTGGCACAGCGCACCGATGCCGGTGAGCCGTTCTGGATGTACTCGGCGCCGCGGTGCATCGTCGACGCGATGCGGCTGCCGCACGTCGTCGGGCGCGACGTTGCGCTGGCGGCGCTATCGCGATACACGCGCCAAGCCGGAGCGGACCCGCTGCGCCTGACCGCGATCGCTCGCGAACTCGGCGGCGAGCGCCGGGTCCGGGAGGCGCTTCAGGTGATCCTCGCGTGAGCGACGATACCGCCGAGCGCACCCGGACGGCGGCCCGGATCTTTCGCCGGATCCAGGCGCTTGCCCGGTCGGGGTATGGCGGCAACACCAACGCGCTGCTCGTCGTTTACGCCGTTGAGGGGTTCTTGCGCCGTCTGGCCGCGTCTGAGTACGCCGACAAGATGACCTTGAAGGGCGGGATGCTGATGGCCGCGATGTCGGCCCGCCGGATGACCAAGGACGCCGATCTCTCCACGGTGGGCGTCGGCAGCGACGAGCCCGTCGTGGCGGCCGTCGTCGCCGAGATCATCGCCACCGAGCTCGACGTCGACGACGGCCTTGCGTTCGACGCCGGCAGTATCCGGACCGAGGTGATGCGCGAGGACGCTGAGTATCACGGCGTCCGGGTGAAGCTGATCGCGCACCTGGCGACGGCGAGGATCACGACCACGCTGGACTTCTCGTTTGGCGACCCGCACCGCTCGATGGTGATCGAGCTGCCCGAGCTGTTGGGCACCGGCACGATCCGGCTGGCGTCCTACCCGCCGGAGATGAGCTTGTCCGAGAAGGTGGTGACGATGATGAGCCGCCGCGAGCTCAACACCCGCGACCGCGACTTCGCCGACACGTGGGTGCTCAGCCGCGTGCACCGCTTCAAGGCTGGGGAGCTGCGCTCGGCGATTGTCGAGGTCGCTGAGCATCGCAACCACGAGGTCACCACGCTAGCGATCGCGCTTGCGGACATGCCCGACCGCCAGCAGACCTACACGAGGATGCTCGCGCGGATGGCCTACCAGCGGATGCCGCCGGCGTCCTGGCCGGTACTGCTCGACGAGATCCGTGCGTTCATCGACCCGCTGATCGAAGACGCCGGCGGCCAGCTCACTGAGTGGGACCCGGCCACCCAGGGGTGGACGCGCAAGGAACGTTGACCCGCCGGGCGGGCAGCGTCCAGCGACCCGCGCCGTAGGTGGGCGCGCGAGAGCCGCGCCCCCGCGCTCACCCGTGCGCGGCCGCCTGGGCGCCCGAACCCGCATCGACGGCATCCATAAGCCAGTCGAAGGAATGCGGCGCGATCTGGTGCTGCGCGGGTGGCGGCGTGACTCCGAGTTGCTCGACGCCCAGTGGTGGGCGCATCTCGTCAAGCGACGGCGGCTGTGGTGCCGCGGGGACGAATAGCTGCTCTTGGCCGGCCAGGGGTTCCGGGCCGAGGCGGGGTAGACCGCGAGCGGGGATCATCGGCCCGTCGTTGTGTGCGTGATGGTGTGCGCGGCGATGACGGCGGCGCTGCCCGGGCCGGCGAGGACCGCGATGGCGGCGATGAGCAGCACGAGCGCGGCGGTGACGGGAAGCACACGCGGCAACCGGGTCGCGAGTGTCACCGCCGCGAAGGCAGCGGTGATGAGCGCGAGCCGCCAGCCGAGCTCGGCGGCCACGACGACCACGGCGACGGAGATGGCAAGCAGACAGGAGATCGGCAGCAGCGGCGATGGTGCCGGCTCACGGCAGTCGCGCTTCTCGGCGGGGCTAAGGAAAGAGAGGCGCATCACGCCACCGCCGCGATCCCAGCAGGCGGGTCGTCCGCGGCGGAGTAGTCGGGGTCGTCGGCCATCCGCCGCAGGGTCGGGTCTTTGTAGTAGCGGCGCTGGTTGAACAGGGCGGGCGGGTATTGGGTGTGTACGAGGATTCCCTGTTCCTCGCCGAGGCGTTGGAGTGCCTGGGCGGTCTGGATCTCGGGGTTGAATGTCTGGTCGCCGGCGAGCTGGCCGACGAGGCGGTTGACCTCGTTGACGGTTTCGCCGTCGGTGTTGGAGCCGAGGTAGATCTTCGCTTGGGACGCGGCGAGGATTTCGCGGGCGGCTTCGGAGCCGTAGCGGTCTTGTATCTGTGAGACGGAGTGCCAGACGGTGATGAACCGGCTGTTGGGCAGCGACGCGGACATGATCCGGTTGATGTCTTGGAGTGGCGCGATTTGCGCGGCTTCGTCGAGCGCGAACATGGCTGAGACGGGTAGCTCGCGGCGGCGGTTGTACTGCTGGTCGAGGTAGTAGACCATCTCGGAGAGCATCATCACGATGATCGGGGCGAGCTGCTCTCTCGTCCACCTCTTTCACATGATTGCAGATACTCGTCCAGCGCCTCGGCGGGCGTCTTCCAACTGAGTGTCTTGCGAGGGCGGCTGTTGAGAGCGGCGGCGACTGCGGCGAGGTCCTCGGCAGTATGTCGGGCGAGGTCGGTGCCCTTCGGGAAGTACTGGCGAACAGTCCGTTGGTGTTCTCGTTGGTGCCACGCTGCCAGGGGCTATGAGGGTCACAGAAGTACACGTTGAGACCAGTGTCAATCCGCAGTTGAGCGTGTTGTGACATCTCCGAGCCCTGGTCCCACGTGAGTGACAAGCGTAACTGCTCGGGCAGGGTCGTGATCGTGGCGGCGATCGCGTCGCGCACGGCCTCGGCGCCGTGCCCGGCGAGCGCGGGCCCGTTCTTGACTCGCGGCCCACGGTCGTGCAGCGGCGGCAGATGCAGCAGCATGACAACCTCGTGCTGCGCTCGACCAGGGTGCCGATCGCAGAGCTGCCCAGGCCGAGGATCAGATCGCCCTCCCAGTGTCCGGGCACGGCCCGGTCCTCAGCCTCGGCCGGACGCTCGCTGATCAGGATCTCATCGCTCACGAACCCCTTGCCGCGCGCTCGGCTACGGGCTCGAGGCACGCGCAGTGCCCGCCCGTCCGCAGACAGGCCGTCAGCTCGCGCCGCAGCGCTCCTCGCCCCTGCACGTACAGCGCCTGGTAGATCGCCTCGTGCGAGACCCGCATCGACACATCATCGGGGAAATCGACCCGCAGCCGGGCCGAGATCTGCTCGGGCTCCACGCCTTACCCCACCGGCGATCCGCGCGGCGGCCATGACGCCGGCCGATCCAGCGCACCTCCGGGCCCGCGACGGCACTGCCGTCGGGTCGCTCGACCTCGCCGGCGAGACGGTCCTGGACGTACTGGCGCAGATCCTCGTTGTCAGCGAGCTTGGCAGTCTGGGACGCTTGGCACGCCGCTCGGCGTGCCACTGCGCGGTCGTCGCGCGATACTCGCTTGCCGCTGCGCGTGGCGGCATTGCGGCGCAACTCGCGGGAGATCGTCACGGTGACGGTCCAGCGAACGGGCGATCTCCCGCACGCCATGCCCGCGGCGCGCAGAATCGCCATCTCCTCCCGTTCAGCGAATGACAGGTAACGCCCCGACAGCGGGGCCTGAGTGACAGTAGGCATCCCGCCACTCTCGCGAAACCATCGGACGCCAACTGCCTCGGCACTCCCGCCTCGCCTGCTGCGTCCACACTGGATACCCACGGCGATCGCGGCCCAAAACCGCTGCCGCTACTCGCGAGGCCAGAACCACATACGGCCACCCTCACCACTCCACTCAGCTCCCATCGCACTCCTCTCTTCTAGTGCTTGTTGCGAGACCCCTGCCCGAGCTTTTCTGGTCATCGCGGTCGGCGATGAGGTAGAGGGTGTTGGCGGGCTCACGCCCGTCGGCGCGGTTGCCGAAGACTGCCTCGGGGGTGATGATCCGCCGTCCAGTGTCCTGTGCACGCCAGGTCTCGGCGGTCGCGCGCGCGGCTGGGTTGCCGTACGCCTTGAGGAACACGCGGGCGGTTCCGATGAGGCCGTCGAGCTGGCGCTCGTTGTAGGCGAAGGTGCCTTCGAGCTTGGCGATCGCTGCCGCGCACGCCCGCTGGACGAGCGGCTGGTTGGGGTGGGCGCGGCCGACCTGGTCAAGCAGGCTGGTGGCGTCGTTGGGGTCCTTGCGCTCCAGCCAGTCGAACACGCTGACGATGGAGCCGTTGGGCTGCCACGCGGCGGCGTAGATGAGGGGCGCGAGCAGGTTTTCGGCCTCCTCGTTGAAGTAGTCCTGCGAGCCGCCGGTTGAGAGGTTGACCGCCCCGGTGAACCAGCGCGCGACGCGCAGGGCATGCCCCCAGTCCTTGCATCCGTGGATCGGGTCGTAGAAGTCGGTGTCGCCGGAAAGGGTGAACGGATCCCACTGGAAGACCTCGCCAAGCTCCCGGCGGCGGGTGACCGTGTGGTCGCGAACGTCGGTGCGTACCGAGGTGGAGACGACCGGGCCGGTGTGATCGAGTAGGGCGGGGATGATGATGCCGGCGGTCTTGCCTGAGCGCGGTGGCGCGATGACGAGCATGTGCACGTTCTTTTGAACGGCAAGCCGGCGGCCTTGGTGGATGCCGACGACGATCTGGTCGGGCTGGCGCCGCTCGACGAGAAGGGGGGCGAGCGTGTGGGTGCGACCGTAGGTTCGCGGCGAGATGCCTTTGAGCTGCCACCACCGGCGGTCGGCGACGGGCTGGCTGGCGATCCGGTCAAGCCAGCGCAAGATGCCGGTCGCGACCGCGATTTCGCTCGCGAGCAGGAGCGCGATCGCAAGCCACCAACGGAGGTGGACGGCGGCCGCCTGGCGAACCAGGGGTGGCCAGCGGCGAGTGGCGTGCGCGACGCTGAAGGCTGTCCCGATCGTGACGATCAGCGCCCGTCCATAGGGCAGCCGGACCCACTGGCCGGTGATCGCCCAGGTGGCGAGGACCGGCCCCGCCCAGAGCGTGAACGCGAGCGCGCCGACCAGCGAGAAGCCCAGAACGACGATCGCGACGCGCTTCTCGGCCTTGATGTATTTGCGGTTCTGGTTCATCGGCGCGTCTACATCCCGAGACCGAGTGCGGGTGTGACCGACAGGGATTGCTCGATCGCCGCTTCAGCCCGGAACATCGCGACTTTGCCGGCGAGCATCGACTGCTCGGGGCGAATGCCCGGGTCCGCGTCGTCGGCGACCGCGAAACGCAGGCGGTTGGCGGCCAGCTCACCGGCGAGCGCCTGCCAGCGCGCCGCGCCCATCTCGGGGCGCGGCCCGAGCGTGTCGGTCAACCATTCGGGCTCACGGGCGATCTCCTCGTCGACCGCCTTGCGCTGAAGCTCCGGAGTGTGCGCGAGGATCTGCTCGCGCGCCTCGACGAGCTCGAGCGCGCGGCGGGCGAGCTGGTCGCTGTCGGGCCCGAGCTCGGTCCGCAGGAGCTTCTGCTCCGCCGCGTTGATGGCGAGGGCGTGGGCGGCCGGCTGGTGGCGCTGCCACTCCGCCCGCTCTCGTCGCTGCGAAAGCGGGGGCTTGCGGTCGGGGTCGTAGCCGTCGGGCAGCGAGCGGGCGAGCCGCGCGTGCTTCTGCTGAAGCTCCGCGAGGTCGAGCGCCCGCTGGATCGTTGGATCGGCGAGCGCCATGCCGACAGCGCCCGCTTGTGCGCGCGCGTCCAGATAGGCGTCGCGCGCCGGGGTTCCGAGGGCGACCTCAACGCCACGCGTGATCCCCTCGTGGCCTGCTGTCGGCGTGCGAATCCCCTGGTGCCTCGTCGGCCGGCCGAGGGCCTGGTCGACGGCGGAGTCCACGACCCGCGCCGCCTGGTCCCAGTCCGGACGCTGGTACTGGGTCACGTCGTCGGGGTAGATGCCGTGATCCGCCGCGGTTGGAACGACGCGGCGGAACTCGCGATACTCGTCCACGGCGTCCTTCAGATAGTCCTCATGTTCGGCGAGCCGCCCGGCGATCTCCTCGGCCTGCCAGCCCGGCCGGCGGTTCTCGTGCGCCACCATCACGGAGCGTGTGATGCGGTGGTGGAGCGTCTGACCGAGGCCGAACTGGGTGTGCTCAGACCTAGATCAGTGGATAAGGCCCGGGTTGGCGCTGAGCGGCTCGGTTTGACTGTCAGGATCGCGGTCGCGGCTGGTGGCGAGTTGTGTTGGCTGGGTAGTCGCGGGGTTGGTGGCTTGTCAGGGGTTGGATCTGGGCAGGTTTCGGGGTCGTCGAGTTGGACGACGCTGCGGGCGATGTTGACGTCGGCCGGTGGGACTGGGCGGGATCAGGGTCCGAGCGCGTAGATCGCGTCGAGCGTCGCCTTGAGGACGTCGCTGTGACGGAAACCGGCGGGCAGGCGGAGGATCAGGCGTCGGCCGGTGCGCACGATCCGCGCTGGGATGTTGAACATCAGGTTGCGAAGCGTCTTGGCCGCTCGGCGCAATGGCGCTTTGTCGGGCGCCTTGCCCGAGGCGCCGGCGGCGGGACACAGGTCGCAGCAGAACGCGGTTAGGTTGAGCGCCAGCAACGCGGCGGTCAGCCACACGCGGTTGGCGTGTTCGTTGCCGGAGGGCAGGTGGCGTAGCGCTTGGCCGAGCTTTGACTCTTTGAGCCGCTCTTCGATCTGGGCGCGGTGGCGGTGGAAGTGCTCGATCCAGACGGCGGGCTGCCAGTGGATGTCCGAGAGGATGAAGCTGTACCCGAACACCGAGGCGAGCTTGCCCTCCAGCGCCAGCTGTAGCTGCTCGGGGTGGATCGTCTTCAGCCGCCGGGATCCCTTGCGGTTGGCGATCTCCTGCGCGGTGAACGGAACCCGGCGCACGATCAGCCGCAGCGGCTCGTGCTTCCAGCCCTGGGGCCGGTAGGTCGTCTCGGCGACCTGCGCGCCCGGCATGTCGATCGCGTCCTGCCACGCGTCCTCGCCGATCTCCGCCAGCGCCTTCCACATCGCCTGGTTGCGCGGCACCGACACGGTGAACGGCGAGCCTTCGCGGCGCAGCCGTTGCAGTAATGCGAGCTGGTAGTAGGCGGAGTCGATCCGGAAGATCGCCGGGCCGTGACCGGCGGCAAAAGCGACAGCGCCCGGCTGGCGATCCGCGCACACTCCACGCCGGACAGCTTCTCGCGATTGCCGCCCACCAGCTCCGATGTGAGCGCCCGGCCGCGCTGGGCCCAGAACGCCACGTGCGGCGCGTAGCTCATCTGCCCCTGGCGGTTACGCGCCGCGCCCTGCTTGCGACGGCCGAACACCTCGATCCCGGTGGCGTCCAGATCGACCGTCACCGGCTCGCTCGGATCGCGCCCGAGCGCGCGATCCAGATGCTCCCCCACCCGCGCGCACGCACGCTCGACCCGCTGACAGTGCACCCGCCGAAAGTCCTTGGCGCGCTGCAGCGCCGTCGGCGCCGCCGGCGCCGCGCCAACCGTCCGAAGCCCGCTACCCGCCTCGTCCGCACGGACCTCCTCCAGATCGGAGAAGAACTCGCCGCCGACCAACTGACACTCCGACAGCGCCACCATCAGCTGCCCCGGCGAGACCCCCCCCGACGCCGCACCTTCACCGGCCGCGCCCGGCGCTCGACCCGAAGCTCCGCATCGATCAGCTCCACCAGCCGCAACCGCCTGGCCAGCTCGCCCGTCACCGCCAGCCCCGCATACCGCGTAAGCGACGGATCGCTCTCGCCGATCACGATCCGTCCGCGCCCTCTGCCACCGTACGGCCGTCACCCTCAGGTGACCTCCCGTCATTGCGCTGGCAGGCTTCAGCACCCCGCCAGAGTTACAGATCATCAACGAAACCCCGCATCCGCGGTTTCCGCGATCAACCGATCACCAGCGCCAACAGCCACTCCCCTACTCCAGCTATCCACTGATTTAGGTCAGAGGGCACGACCTCAAGGCCGCGGTCGTAGGCGTCGAGCTGTAGCGCAAGCAGATGCCGCGAGTCGACCGCGCTGGCCTGGAGGTGGTCGAACCCCACGCCGTGGAGGTAGTCGGGGTGCGAGAGCTTGTGCTCGTGGTAGGCCAGGCGCGCTGCTAGGGCCCTTTGGGTGTCCGCGTGCAAGTCGTCGGAGATGTGGTGCGCAAGCTTGTCGTGAGGAGCGGCGGGGTGTTGCGCGGCGGCATGTTGGGCGATGAGGTCGCGGCAGCGGGCCTCGGTCTGAAGCATCCGTGCCGCCGCGAGGACTCGCTCACCCGCGGCGTGCGCGGTGGCATCCCCGTCGGGCAGCACGCGCGCGTCCTCGGACACGATGGTGGCGCGGCGCAGCATCCGATCGAGGTCGGCGCGTGGGCTGGTGTAGACGTAGTCCGCGACCCCACCGGCGGACTCGATCCGAGCATCGAGGTCGGCCAGTAGCGACTCGCGCATGACCTGGCGCGCGGCCGGTTCGGTGGGGGAGAGGGTGATGTCGGGGTGCTCTGGCACTTGAGTCTCCTCGTCGACGGGGGGCGTCACAGCTAGGACGAGGTGAACCGCGCGTTCGGGAGAGAAATGCGCCGGACCCCTGTTCGCCGGGGCTTCATGTGCGACGGGACGGGGCCAGGCGCGGAGGGTCCCCGTGGAGCGTGCGCTCCGAAGGTAAAGGTGGCAATGGCGAACACGAGGGTCACAAAGCCCACCGCGAGGGTTGCTTGGTGGCGCCGGCGCTCGGCGCGGTGGCGGTCCTCAGCGGCGAGCGCGTTGCTCAGCGGCAAGCTCACATCGCTGGCGGCGCCCCTCGCGTTCGCGCGCCTCCCGGCGCTCACGATGGGGGCCGAAGGCGACGGGGAGTCTGCTCGTGCTGTTGGACTGTCCTTCCACACAAGCACGTTAAGGTTTTTTTCAGCCCTCCCGGCAGACTTTGGCGCCGAAGCCGCCCGCTCGCGTCTCGAGGCCGGTGCTACAGCTCGGTAACGAGTTGGCCGCGGCTAGCGTGCGGCCGCCCGCTGGCCCCGTCGTTCCTGGCGACGAGCCAGGGGTCGATCTGCAGGCGCTCGATGCGGCGGTGCTCGGCCGCCAGCTCGATGTCGTCGTGGTGCACTAGCGGCTGGTGGTTTCCGGTGAGGAGTGACCCATGATGCGTTGCAGTCGGGAGAGTTTGGCGCCCGGAGCGGAATGTACAGGCGGCCGAATGTGTGGCGCAGCTGTGCGGCTGCGCGTGGGCGAGCGGGACGCCGGCCGCGAGTATCAGCGGGCGGACGATCCGGATGACAGCACTCGTCGACAGCTGCCCGCCGGCGTCGGGGAAGGATCCGTTTCGGCGCTGGCGGCCAAGGCGGGAAAATAGCCATGGGTCGTCGGCGAGCTCGGGGATCGGGTCGCGCAGCTCGTGCCATCCGGGTAGCGCGTCGACGGCGTCGCTGTACAGCGGCACCGGGCGGACCTTGGCCCGCTTGCCGTGCACGCGAAGGTAAACGGCGCCGCCGCGGTTATCAGAGCGGCCTCGATCGAACGGATCGGGGGAAGAGTGCGCGCCTCCTGCGAGCGTAAGCACGCGCCCCCGAGCGTCTAGATCGGCGCCAGGTCGCGGGCGGCCGTCTACCGACCGCACCGCTGCCGGGCGGCGGGCGCCAGCCGGGCGCGCGCGACCCTCAGCACACGCTCCCAGGTTTCGCGGTCGAGCCCTTGGCGGGCTGGGGCCGGGCCGTCGACGGTCGGGATCTCGACCATCAGGATCACTGTCGCGTCGACCAGGTGCAGCTGGTGCAGATAACGAGCCAGCTTCCGGAGCGCCGCTCGCTACTTCTTCACCGTCGCCGGCGAGCACCGCGCCTCTAGTTCCTCGAGGTAGTCCATGAGCGCCTCGCTCGTGAATGCGCTGACCGGCGCCTCAGGAAGCTGGTTGCGCGTGGCCAGCCAGTCGGCGAAGCGTTCATCGATCCCCGGGGTAGGTGCGCTGCGCCTGCGGGCTTTTGCGCATCATCACCCGCGCCTCTCGGGTGAGGTTCCAATAATAACGGCGCGCGCCACCCTCATTACTGGAACCCTCGCTCGCTTGCTCGTGCTCAGGGCCACGACAAGCGACGTCGCGTTCGCGACCGCGCCGTCGCCCCATCCTCGCTGAGCTCGAAGCGGAGGCGGCGGCTATGGCCGGAACATGAACGGGTGATGGCGACACGAGTCCTCGAGCGTGTGATCGCGCTGTCGATCGCCACGCAGAGACCTTATTCCCCGTTCGTTTGCGTCGAGGTGGGACGAGCTTCAGGACCTCAGCACGTGCCACGGCTCGAGCCCTGACATGTCCAACGCATAGGCGTATAAGCCGCATAAGTTGCTCGCTTTAGGAGCCAACCCGGTCAGCGAATACTCATCGAGGGTGGGTGGCGTCATGAAATTGGAGGACCTTCCTCTGCCTGAGCATCAGGGAGCGCATTCCGCAGGCTTTGCCAGGACGGGCCGCGTGGCTCGACTGGCGCGGGTCGGAGAACTGACGGAGAGCCGCCTGCGGCGGTCGCCCGAGGATGCCGGCCACGAGCAGACTCAAGGCCGCCGTGATTCTTCTCGGAATGGGCGCTTGAGCACGAAGGCCCTCGGTGCGGGCTTCGTGTCGGTCTGCGCGAGCCTCGGCGCGATGGCTGCATTGGCGCCAGCCGCGCGGGCGTGCTCAACATCGAAGTGTTAGACGTATGTGAGTCGCAACACCAAGCATTCGTCTCGCGAATATGGCGGGTGGACCTACGGCGGCGGGTATCTCTACTCCAATCATGCGCATTACGACGCCTGCGTTCAAACGTACGCCTACTCCGGTGAGACTTATCATTACTTTTCTTATAAGTGTGGCAGCTCGCCCTATGAGCCCAACCTCCCCGTTGGATGGGCTCAGTCGCAGGGACTTGCCTGGCGCTATGGAGGCGGATGCGGATTCATTTGGGGGCGGGAGCAAGCTACAAAGCTGCACGATAGTCATCACTTGTATGGCTTGTGCTGATTGGCTTTCTGCAGCGGCGCCGGTTCTGACGGCTGTCTTGCTCTTCGGCAGATAGTTAGGAGTTTCGAGTGATGTTTCTGAAACGGTTTCATCGATCTGCGATCTTGGGGTGCGTACTCATTGCGCTTGGTGGCGTGGCGACTGGTGTTGCGCTCGCGTCAGGAGGAGTTCCGCGTTCTGCTCGCCGACCGTCGTCCGTAGACAGCGCACGTCTAACTGCGTTGCGACGGGCGACGCGTCGTGCACGCGAGCGTGCGCTGCTGGTGAAGCAGGGTTTGCTTGTGCTGAGTGGGCCATCGCGGCAGCTTCCGAGCAGCCTTCAGGCGAACTTTAGTGTTCTGCGCGGGGCCTCCATCGCGCGCGCGCATTTGGCTACTAGCGGACCCGAACAGTTCCTCGGTGTTCCCAAGGACATCGTCACTACGTGGGGGCTCGCGGTTGGCGATACGACCCAGATAAGCAATGACGTTGGCCTGTACATCTGGCTAATACCCGGTGCCTCAGGAACGTGTCTCGAGTGGACCAATCCTGCCGTCGCTGGTAGCGGTGGCGGCGATTGCGTCTCCAATAGCAAGGTGGCTGAGGGAGAGTTCTCGCCTCTGATCGGTCTCATGAACGGGGAGAAGATCGTGATCGGTTTGGCGCCGGATGGAAATAGGCTCCTCCACGTTCTGAGTGGGTAGTCGTCCGGGGCGGCTGGGAGGCTGCCGGGCTTCTTTGATCCGCGATGATGGGAGCCTGGTATGCACGATGTCGACCTGTTCCAGCAAGCGCTCGGTCTTCAGGAGCCGTGGCGGGTGGTGGATGTTCAGTTCGATGCTGAGCAGCGCCGGCTGGATCTGCGGATCGACTTTCCGAAGGGGTCGCGGTTCGCTTGCCCGGAGTGTGGTCGGGAGGGGTGCGAGGTCCACGACACCGAGGAGAAGACCTAGCGGCATCTGGATTTCTTTCAGCATCAGGCGTATCTGACGGCGCGGGTGCCGAGGGTCATCTGCCCCGAGCACAAGGTCAAGCAGGTCGAGGTGCCGTGGGCGCGGGAGCGCTCGGGGTTCACGTTGCTGTTCGAGGCGCTGGTGATGGCGCTGGTCAAGGAGATGCCGGTGAAGGCGGTGGCTGATCTGATCGGCGAGACGGACATGCGGGTCTGGCCGGTGATGCACCACTACGTCGATGAGGCGGTCGAGGCGCAGGACCTCTCGGGGGTTGAGCGCGCCGGGATCGATGAGACGAGCGCCAAGCGCAGGCAGGACTACGTGTCGGTGTTTGCCGATCTGGACGAGCGCCGCGCCGTGTATGTGACCGAGGGTCGCGATCAGGGCACCGTCCAGGAGTTTTCCTGCTTTCTTGAGACTCACGGCGGCGAGGTGGCGCGCGTCCGCGAGGTCTGCCAGGACATGTCGGAGGCGTATCTGGCCGGACGCTCAAGCACCTGCCGCAGGCCGAGATCACCTTCGACCGCTACCACGTCCGCCAGCACCTGTCCAAGGCGATCGACGAGATCCGCCGCGAGGAGGCCAAGCAGCACAAGCAGCTGCTGAAGAACACGCGGTACCTGTGGCTCAAGCGGCCGAAGAACCTGACCGCCCGCCAGCAGGACCTGCTCGATGAGCTGCTGCAGCAGCCGCTCCAGACCGTCCGCGCGTCGAGCTGTCGCTGCGGTTCGATGACTTCTACGAGCTCGACGATCCCGATGCCGCCGAGGAGTATCTTCGCCGCTGGATTGCCGAGGTCCACACCAGCGGGCTACCGCCCATGATCAAGTTCACGCCGATGCTCGAGGATCACTGGCTCGGGGTGATGCGCTGGCATCACAGCCGCGTCTCCAACCGGCTGCTCGAGGGACTGAACTCACTCATCCAGGCCGCCAAACGCCGAGCCCGTGGTTATCGCACCAACCGCAACTACATCGCGATGATCTACCTCGTGGCCGGGAAACTCGATCCCGGGCCCGCACCCGTGTAACCCCACACGAAACGTGGAGGAGCCTGGAAATACGAGCGTTAGCGTGGCGACCGTGGACGGGTCATCTCAATCCGCGTCCGTCTCTGACAACGTTTATGCTGTGGAGTCGCCCGACGCGATTAGTACCGTCACGCTACGGGATTCGAGTGGCGCAGTGGTAACGCGAGGAGTGCCCGACGGAGGTTAGGCAAGGCTCGGGCTCGCCCTCCCACCGCGACAACTCGCTCTGATGAGGACGGATAACGGAAGCGCTGCATGCGGTCCTGAGCGAGGGGCGGCAGATCTGCGAGTTCGCAGCGCTCGCGCCCCAGAGTTGGCGCTGATCGTGGGTGCGGCGCGGTCGGGGACGACATTGTTGAGGCTCATTCTTGATGCGCACCCGGAGGTCGGGTGTCCCGCCGAAGCGGGTTTACCCGGTCTGATTTCGCATATGGCGGCGGTCTGGACGACCGTTGACGCTGACGTTAGCGGTGATCGGACGCCCAAGGATCCTGGCATCGCTGCATCGGAGCAGCTTGGCGACCCGCGCTACGCCGACAACGACGCCCGCAAGCGTGAGCGCCCCGAGGATGCGTTCAGCGATCTGCCCGACGAGGCACGCGACTGGATAAGGTGGGCGGTGCGGGCGCCGATGGTGCGTTATGCCGGGCGTGGCGGGAAGCGCATCTACGTCGATAAGTCGTTGGACTCGGTGCACCATCTACAACTTGTCTCGGATCTGTTCCCGTCCATGCGATGCGTGCTTGCCTTCCGGCACGTGATGGATACCGTCGCGTCGGGTATCGAGGCGTCACCGTGGGGGTTTCAAGCCTACGGATATGCCCCCTACGTCCAAATGTCCCCTGGAAACAGCGTCGCTGCACTCGCCAGTTACTGGCTCGCGCACGTGATGGCAGCGCTCAAGTGGGAGGATGAGCACCCAGAGACCAGTCATCGTGTTCGATATGAGGATCTCGTGCTCTGCCCAGAGGAGACTGTCGGTGGTGTCCTTCGGTTTCTCGGTGTTGAAGAGGACATGTCGGTTCTCGAAAGAGCGTTCCAGCGCGAGCCGGCAAACGGTCCCGGCGATTACAAGGTGGTTCACACCTCACGGGTGCACGCGGCTTCAATCGGGCACGGGAAACGCGTACCAGTGGCCATGCTGCCTCCGCCGCTGCTCGAGGCAGTGGACGAGAAGCTCCAGGCGCTGAGGTATGACCCGCTGACTCCGGCATGGAATGCGGAGGAGCGGCCCGTGGACCTTGGTGGCAGGGGTGTCTGGGCGCAGCGTCTCACGGAATGGATGGGCGAGGTGCGCGTGCGAGCTGAGGATCGGGGTGAGCTCGGATCGTTCGCCCTGGTTGCCGAGGATCATCGGCCGCTTCGCTGGATCGTTGATCCGGAAGCCGGAGAAATGATTCAGGGAGACGGTGAGGTCGAGAGCGTCGTGACCGGCACCGCGGAGGACCTGGTACTCATGTTGACGGGCGAAGAGAACCTAGGCGTGCTACTCCGAACTGGGCGCATTCGTCATGTGGCGGCAAGCGAGAAAGACTCCATACGCGACCTTACTGCCAACGTGGTAAGAATGCTCGAGTATCTTGAGGCAGCGAGCCATCCCTGGTTCGCCGCCTCCAGACAGCTACGCCTCGCGCCTAGCCCCTAGCCCGCGCCTAGCCCCCGCGTGATATGTCAACGATGCCCTATCGCGCCGCACCCGACCGGCTTGGATCGCTACTTGAGCTGGTGCATAGCGCCCTTGACCACGTTACGACATTCGAGGCAGAGTTTCGCGATTGGACGAAACCGGAAGCGAGTCTCACTCTCCTCGTGGACGCACAACCAGAGGTAGCGCCCGCGCAAAAGACGAAGCGCTTGCGCTGGCAGGGTGCTGGACCCTCGCCGCGTACGACGCAGTTCACTCGGCACCTCTGGTTCAAAAGCCCCAGCTCACTAAGAGTGGAGCTGCGCCAGAACGGCAACCTGGTGCGGTTGGGAATTCGCGATGGAAACAAGTGGTGGCGGTGGGACAGGAACGCTGGGGCGAGCGCTGGCGAAGCGGCTGGTCTCCGGGAGCACCACGGAATGCCGCCGCTGCTTGATCCGCCGCTCCTTACGCCAGCGCGGGTGCTCGGCTGGCTCCGACTCGAGCATCACGGCGCAAGCATGCGTGCCGGGCGGAACGTCGTCATCGCCCGCGGGTGGCCGCGGCACCGTGCGGAGTCCGCCCCGCGAATGTACCAGGAGCTCGAATTCGACGCCGAGCACGGCACGATGGTGCGGTCGGCGACGTTCGTCAACGGTTGCTGCGTGCAGTGCAGCGAGGCAACGATGATCAAATACGCGTGCGCTGTCGATCCAACACACTTCGTGTACACCTCGCCACCTGGCCTTGCCCGGTGACCGGAACCAAGGCCCGGCCCGAGGCGGTGGACTCTACCGCCCAGACACTTGACACACGAAGGCCGCGCCGGGCGGTGGCTACCCCGCCGGGGATCAGCCGCGCTCGTGTGCATCGCCGCCATCGGCGGAGTTCTTGGTCGAGGTGCGCAGGTAGTTAGGTCCGCGATCCACAGCCCGTCGGGCTACTGGGACGGAACTGGCGCTTGACCAGATCGTCCGGCGACCCTGACGCCGGACACCCGGATACATCGTGCGCCCGCGGTTGTGCGGGATCGGCCCGGATACCGGCCTAGCGCATCAGTCGCTCGACCACGACCCGGCTTTCACCCGACCCCGGATGCCGGGCTCGAGCCGTAGCTCGGCGTGGATCCGCGGAGCGCCGTACACCCCGCCTGTTCTTGGCGTGGATCTCCTTGACCTTCTCGATCAGCCAGCGCGCTGGGTTAGACGGCGTCCGCGTGGCCCAATCGGTGAACCCCGACCGACCTGTCCCCCGACCTGCCAGAGCGGCAAACAGCGCGAACAACTACGACCGAGCCCGACGAGGCGTCGCGGCGCGGCGGGCGGTGTTATGAGTCGCGGCCTGTATTTCCTCGGCCTGTCGGTTGAGGAGTTCGACGACACGAGCCAGAAATCGTGCCGTCGCAGCCTGCTCGGCGGCGTCCCAGTCTGCGGCCTCTCTGGTCAAGCTCTCGAGAACCGGGCCGACGCTGCGCTCGCGGACCGTCTTCCCTTTACTCGTTGCTCGCAGCAAAAGCAGACGCCCATCCGTGGGGTGGGCGTGGCGGCGGACGAGTCCGTCTCCTTCCAAGCGATTCACCAAGCCCGTCATCGTGCTGGTGCTGAGCCCAAGCGAACGTCCTACCGACCCAGGAACGACCCCATTGCCCTCTGCGACACGAGACAGCACCAGCAACTCGAGCATCCCCAGACCGCTCGCGCGGGTCTGCGCTATCAGCAACCGCTCCAACGCACGGCTCGCGTCCAGAAAAGTAGACACGACCCGTGCAGATGCGGGCCCATCCGCTTCTGGAAGGTTCTGGCTTTTTTTGGTGGATTCCCGGTCCGACGCCACAGCACCTACTTCCTTGCCAGAAACTACCAAAATCTCATGATTCCTGACACCGAAGTCGTCCTGAAAGCGGTTGTGTTCGTCCGCAGGCAGCCAATCATGGGCGTGGTCGACCCGCCTCACATCTACCTACGCACGGTGGACGCGAAAGTCAGGCTCTTCCTTCCCCCCGCCCCGGTCACGCTGGAGCGCACTGGCGCATCTTGTAGCTGTATCCAACCGGAGCGCCGGTCTTGACCGAGACGCGGAAATACCCGACGGACGCGGTGGCAGCGGATTCGACCCCCGAGGATGACCCGGCGACTTGTGCTCAGATCACTGGATTCCGGCCATCAAAGCGGTCAGCCCAGGGATCCGCCGATGTCGCTCGTCGGTCGCCATGCAGCGGCGTTCATCTCCAGATCCGATGCGCTCCGTGATGCGCAACTCAGATCGCGTCGTGGCAACGACCCGGCCGGCGACCTGTCTGCCTCTGAGTTTGCTTAGACGCGGTTCAGCGGCTTCGACTGCCTATTTATGCCGTCGGCTGGTCGGCGCGTCGAGGGCCAGGTGCCGGTACAGCGTTCCGATGCTGATCGCCGCGGCCGTTTGCACCCACGGACCTTCGACAACCAGATCAAGCTGGTTCTGAGTAGCTCGTCTCGGCGCTGCGCGATGCCAGCCGAGCTCGCTTCGGCCGTCCGTCCGGTGTCGCGGTGAGAATTGCCTGCACGTGACGGATTTTCTGTAACCGTTCAGTCCCTGGGGCCTCGGGGGCTCAGGCGAGCGCGGGGAATGGATCGCCGCGGCTGTGCGCGGTGATCAGTTCGCTCAGGTAGGTGAACAGCGAGCGGTGTTGCAGTCGGCATGTCGCCGCGGCCGACAGGGCATGTTCGGCGAACCGCTCGCCGTCCTCGGTTTGGGTTCCGAGCGAGACCTTGCGGTGGATCACCGGCGCGCGGAGCGAGCGTTCGGCCGGATTGTTCGTCGGCTCGACGCCGGGCGTTGTGGTGAACGTCCAGAGCGCGGGCCAGATCTTGAGTAGGTTGTTCGCGAACTGGCGGTGCCAGCGATTGCGTGCCTGCTTGGGCGAGGCCGCTTCGAGCAGCGCTCGTAGCTCGCTCTGCATCTCCGTGATCTCGGCTTGGAGGCGGTCGCGGTCGCGATGCTCGTGCTGGTAGGAGCGCCAGGCGGCGAACACTTGGCCGGTCAGCTCAAGGCCGCGCTCACCGAACGGTTTCTGCTCGCCCAGTCCGTCGGCGTGTTTGCGGAAGTCGCGCTTGAGGTGCGACCAGCACACCTGCCGGCGCCCCGGGTCGAGATGGCTGTAGCCGTTCCAGCGATCGGAGATCACGATCCCCGAATAGGTGGTGCCGATCAACGCGTCGAACACCTCGCGGTTGCAGTGCTCGGCGATCTGCAAGAACACCGCGTCCGGGGTGCTCGCGGTCCACAACGCGCGGCCGTCGCCGCGGGTGCGCCAGCCGGTCTCATCGACATGTACCGCGGCCTGGTCCAGTACCCAGTCCTGTAGGTGGCAGTGCGGGCCGGCCAACGCGTCTGAGGCGCGCCGGCATATCGCGTCGGCCGCGCCCGTCGAGAGCGTCACGCCGAACAGATCTAAAGCCAGCTCGGTAATCCCGCGCCGGGAGACACGGTACGCGGCCGCCAACGTCACCAACGCCGCCTGCAACCGGCACCCGAACGGCGAGCCGGCGACCTCGTCCGGCAACCGGGCGCTGGTCCGCGCGCGGCAGTGCCGGCAACGCAACTGGTGCGTGCGATGCTCGGTAAAGATCACGCTGATCGGCGGCAACTCGGCAACCTGATGGCGACCGAACCGACCACCGGGCTGCTGCTGCTCGGGCTCAAACCGCCGCTCGCAGCCGCCGCACACCTCCGGGTAGTGATCGACGATCTCATCCATCTGATCAGACGGCACAAGCTCACGGCCGGCGCCACGGTGCCCGAGCTGCCCACCCTGCTTACGGCGCTCGCCCTCCTTGCGCTGTAGCTCCTTCGCCTTCGCCCGCGCTTCCGCCCGCCGCTGCGCCCGCGACTTCGGCGGATCCTGCGACGGCGGCTTGGAACTCGTACGCGAGTCCTGACGCGCCTGCTCCTCCAACCGCTTCAGACGATCCTCGTGCAACCCGACCCGCGCAGCGAGATCGAGACTGAACTCCACACACGCCTCACCCCCCGCGTCATAAATCGCCTCCGCCTCCGCGCGTTCCATGACCGCAAGATTCGCTGCAACAAGCAGGAATCCTCGCCACCGCCCCCGACGACTGAACGGTTACGATTTTCTCATCGAGAGGACAGTGTGTGTGCTGACGCTTTGGCGGGCCAGTCGGATTGTCTGTGGGACGACGCGTTGCCGGTCGAGGTGAAGGAGCTGCCGGAGGATTTGGCGGCGTTGGATTGGTTGTTGGCGGGTCACGAGCTGTTGTGGCCGCTGGTGGAGCGCTGAGAGTGGGAGTTCCCCGAAACCGGGCGGTTGGTGCTGACGGAGGGGCGGCCGACGATCCTGACCAGACCCCGTTCATCGGTCCACCTGCTGTGAGAGCTGGTGGTTATTGATTGTTGTTTCAGCGAGCCATTGCTCTGATCCGCCCAGCGTAGAGTGGTGTTTGTCGCTGACCGTCTCCAGATGGGCGCGGTAGCCGGCGCCGAACGCGCTGGGCGTCATCATCCCGAGCGCTGAGTGGGCCCGGTGGTGGTTGTAGTCCTGGCGCCAGTCCTCGATCACGACCTGCGCCTCGGCGAGAGAGGAGAACAGCTCGACCGCCAGAAGCTCGTCGCGGAGCCGGGAGCCGAAGCTCTCCACGTATGGGTTCTGCCACGGCGAGCCGGGTTCGATGTAGGCGCTCCCGGCGTTCGAGAAGCGACACCAATCGCGTAGCGCGGTGGCGGTCAGCGCCGGCCCGTTGTCGCAGCGGATGAACACCGGCGTCGTGTTGCGCTCGGCGACCAGGCGGTCGAGCACGCTCACGGTGTGATCGGCGTCGATCCGCCGGCGGCACTCGATCGCTAGCGCCTCGCGGGTGAACTCGTCAACCACGTTGAGCAGCTTCAAGATCCGGCCATCGGCCGTTTAATCGAACTGGAAGTCCAGCGCCCACACGTGATCAGGCCGCTCCGCGTGTAGCCGCTCGGCCGGCACCGTCGACGCTCCCAGCCGCTGGCGCTTGCGCCGCCGGCGCGGCACTCTGAGGCCTTCCTCGCGCCACAGCCGCTGCGTGCGCTTGCGGTTGTGCTGCCAGCCCTGCTCGAGCAGCAGCTGATGCGCCCGGCGATATCCCCACCTTGGCCGCTTCCGGGAGATGCTGCGCAGCTCGGCCCGCAGCGCCTGATCATCGCTGGCCACGCGCGGCTCGTGACGCTGCGTTGAGCGGTGCTGACCCACGATCCCACATGCCCGCCGCTCCGAGATCCCCAGGCGGTCCTGCAACATGAGCACCGCCTGGCGCCGGCGCGACGGGCTCACCAGTTTCCCTTCGCGATCTCCTTCAGCGCCACGACCTCGAGCTCCTTGTCCGCCACGATCCGCTTCAACCGCGCGTTCTCGGTCTCGAGCTCGTTCAGGCGCTTCACATCGTCGGCCCTCATCCCGCCGTACTGCGCCCGCCACCGGTGATACGTCGCCTCCGACACCTCCAGCAGCTTGGTCACCTCCGCCAGCTCCATCCCCTCGCAACAGCCGGTCCGCTTCCCGCAACTTGCGCACGATCTGCTCCGGCGTGTGACGACGTCGCTTCATGTGATCGCTTCCTCTGACCCATTCAACAGGGTCGACGGAGCTCTCAAACAGGTCGGACCGATCTCAGGGGGTCGGGCCAATCCCGCTCGAGACGTACGTGCCGTCGATGGTGCTCAAGCAGCGCTACCGGTGGGGATACCGCACGTTGGTGGCGGAGGTGTCGGACTCGATTCATCTGCGGTGCTTCTGCCGGATCTCGCTGACCGATCAGGTGCCGGACGAGTTCGACGGTGCGCAAGCTGACCCGCCGGATCGGGGCGGAGACGGTGGCGGAGCTGACGCGGGCGTTGATCGTCAGCGCGACGCGGGAGAAGCGGTTCCGCCCGCGGGGTCCGGATCGATTCGACGGTGATCGAGGCGGATATCAAGCATCCGACCGACGCGGGGCTGGCGGGGCACGGGGTCCGGGCGCTGGCCCGGGAGGGTCGCAAGCTTCAGAAGCTGATCGGGGAGCCGCGCGCGCGGGTGCGGGATCGCTCGCGGGCGATGGGAAGGAAGCTGCGCGGGATCGCGCGCACCATCCGTCGCCGCTCGGGAGAGGCGAAGGCCGAAGTGCTGAAGCTCACGGCCGAGACCGGCGAGCTGTTGGAGCGCTCGGTCAAGGAGGCGCGCCGGCTGGTGGCTGCCGCGCGGCGCGAAGATGAAGCTGAACGCAGTCGCCCAGCTGGAGGAGTCGGCCGCTCGGTGCGAGAAGGTGGCCCGGCAGATCCGCCAGCGGGTGGCGGGCGAGAAGATCACCGACCGGATCGTGTCGCTCGCGGACCCGGACGCCCGGCCGATCCGCAAGGGCAAGATCGGCAAGCCGGACGGAGTTCGGGTACGTCAGTCAGCTGGCCGAGGTCACCGAGCACACCGGGCGCGGGGCGCGCGGGTTGATCCTGCCCGCCTCGCACCAGATCGGCAACCCGAGCGAGAGCAGCCTGCTGCCGGGCACGGTCGCCGAGCTGATGCGGCTGGGGATCAAGCCACGGGAGATAGCACTCGACGGTGGGTTCCAGCCCACCCTGACGAACGGAGCGCTCGCCGAGCTCGAAGCCACGACCGTGTTCATCGCTGGCCACCAGGAACCGGCTTCCAGACACACCAAGCGCCGGCTGGCCCGCTACCGCACGGGGCGGAAGGCCGGGTCTGTCACCTCAAACGCCGCTACAGATTGGACCGCAGCCGGCTGAAGGGCGACGAAGGCGAGCAGATCTGGACTGAATGGGCGATCCTCGCCTACGACCTCGACACCCTTGCCGTCCGGACCCGGTGAAACACTACTCAGGCTCACACTCCACGAGAGCAAACCCATTCACGTACGAACGGCCGCGCGAGACCACTCCGCGGCCGTTTCGTTCCTCAAGCGTTTTTCCGCGGGAAGTAGGCTAGTGGGCCGGACGCCCGCACTGGGGCCGCTGGCTCGGCTTCCGTTACCGCAACGCGAACGTCACGGCAGGCAGCTTGGCTCCGTTGAAGATGGACGCCGAGCCTAGGTGCAACTGAAGGCTGCTCACGTCGTTTGTGGCGACCTCGAAGGAGATCTTGCTTCGATGCTGGGTGCCCGAGAACATCTTGAGGCCGAGTCCGCTATCGAGTTCCGGGCGGAGGCCGTAGTTGGGCGCGGCGCACTCCGCCCAGAGGTACGGCGGACCGTGCGAACCCTCGACGTAAGGAAACCGGCCGACCCTGCTGGCGGAACCGATTCGCCCGCGCCTCGATACGTAAGCACGAGCGGCACCGTCACTTCGCGCGCACCTGCCGGCGCCCGGGTGGCGGGCGAACTCATCCTCTCGACCTTGAGCGTCCAGCCGTCGCCGATGTCTCCGGACTGGCCGAGGGGGACCACGGCGGCGCTTGCGGGCGTCGTGGCCGCCGTGTTGGGGTGGCCGCTGTCATGGGTGTTGTGTCCGTGGTCGCGGTCGTGCTCGTGGTACTCTGCGGCGTGGAGTTCGTCGCAGAGCGCGCGGGCGCTGTGATCGTCATCGGCTTGGTGGAGCCACACCCTGCGGCCGCGAGCGCGAAGATGGCGAGGTTGGGGATGGCGGAGCGCCTTCACGCGAACCCTAAACTAATGCGCTCGGCGGTCGCGTGGTGTTCGTCGGTACTGGTCACCGTCAGGCGCGACGCGAGCAGAAGCGTGAGCGCCAGGCGGCTTCCCGACGATGGCTAAGCCCACAGCACGGGCGGAGGCGCGGACGCCGCGCGCATCTGCCTCCGCTCGTGCGACGGCCGGTCTGCCTCCCCCTCGGCGAGGCCGGCGACGCGCGTTAGGAACTGCTTGAGCAGCACCCGGTACCCCAACCCCATGGCGATCCCGGTGGTGGAATCAACCATCTGGCCCCAAACTGGGTCACAAGTTTCCGTGTTGTTCGATATGCCTGGCATGCGATGGTCGGAGGCGAATGATGCTGCGCTCCTGGCCGAGGGCTGCTCGGAACCTGACGCGTTCATGGTGTTCTATCGACGCTACGAGTCCGCAGTCATCGGCTACATGCTGCGCCGGACTGGAAGCACCGAGCGTGCGGTCGATCTCGCGAGCGAGGTATTCGCCGAGGCGCTGGCATCAAGTCGTCGATACCGGCGGGAGAAGGACTCCGCGGCGGCCTGGTTGTTCACGATTGCACATCACGTCCTGACGGACAGCCTGCGCCGCGGCCAAGTCGACGCTCGCGCACGCCGTCGGCTCGGGATCCGTGAAGCGATCGTGTACAGCGATGACGATCTAGAACGCATCGAATCGCTCGTCAGCCAGTCTGGCTGGGCGACGCGGCTGCTTGAGGCGTTGCCCGAGGAGCAACGCAGTGCGGTGCACGCGCGGATCATTGACGAGCGCTCGTATGCCGACATCGCACGCGAGCTGAAGGCGTCCGAGCTGGTTGTCCGCAAGCGCGTGAGCCGCGGGCTGGCTGCGCTGCGCGCACAGTCGAAGGAGTTGCCATGACCATCCTGCCCGAGTTTCACGACCAGTTGTACGCTGCCGCCCGGCAGCGTACAAAGCATCGGCTGCCGCGACTCCAAATCGCGCACTCCAGGTGGCTCGGGCCATTCGTCGTGATCGGACTCTCTACCGCCGTCGTGATCGCCGTAGCAGTCGTTGCGCTGAGCGCGCACGGGGTCGGGTCCAGCGGAGCGCCCGCCTCCAAGCCCTCGAGCGTCGCGAACTCCCGCACCGAACTGCTTCAGACGCTCGCGGCGCTGCGAACACCGCAGACCACGGCAGATCGCCAGAGTCTTCCATCGGATTTCTTTGGGATTGAAAGCGGCCCGTCGGCCACGCATCTAGCGGGGAACCCGTACTACCGGGAATTCCTGCGAGATCGGGGCTATCCCCAGATCGATCATTCGCTCGTGCGGGCGGTGGTCCTAGCTTCGGGAGGCGCGCTCATACTCGTCCCAATGACCTTCCGCCAGACGACACCTCAGGGGCACGGGCTCGGCAAGCGGGTTATATTCACCGTACACGGTCCGCGGATCGAAGGCCTGGCCCTTGCTCTCCGCCTCCCAGGGACCGGTGGCGTCGGTCTCTCCCCGTCAAGCGTTGGCGCGCTACGCGCCCACGGGGTGAACCTCTTCAATTACGTGCATGACAAGAACACCGGCGTGGTGGTCGTGCCCGATGGCGTGTCGAGGATAACGCTCGGCCAATTTCGCGTTAGATCTCGCGTCCACGTCGATCCGGACTTGATTCCGGCAGCCACCGCCTCCGTGCACGACAATGTCGGCCTGTTCGACATCGTCGCCCCGACGGTCGTGACTCATGGCGGCCCATACGGGGACGGCGGGAGCGGCGTCTACAGCGCCGCCGCCGACGCCCGCATGACCTGGCTCGGACCCCGGGGTCAGGTCCTCAGACGGACGACGATCGACCTCACATTGAGCTTCATCGTTCAAGCCCGACACTGACGCTGCCAACCGCGAGCCGCCCGCGGCACAAGACATGGCCGCGTCCTAGAGGTTTCGGTTGGCATCCTCGGCGCGCGTGGCGGCCTCGCGTTGCGCATGGGCGGCGCCTCTGAGCTCGCCGCTCGGCATTCTTCGCGGCCCTGAGCGCGGCCTCGCCGGCCTCATCGGGTTGCATTTGCTCGCGCCGGGGAAGCAAGAACGTGACTTTGGCGTCCACAATGCATCGGTAAACGTGAGGCGGGTGCGGGTCGAGTACCCGTGATGGCCGCCCGCAGATTCGAACAGATCGGTCCCGCGTAGGAAACGTCAGGTTTTAGTAGCATCTCGGCGGGAAGCAGGTGCCGTGGCCTCGGACAGGAAATCCACCGCTGCGGTTGGCAGCGTGTTAAGACGACTCAGCTGCATTCGGCCGCGTCGTTGCGCGAAGGTCTCAAGGAGACGCTGACCGTGGCGCGCCTCAGGGTGGAAAGGCAAGCACACGACGCTCACGAGCACGAAACTCCCGGTATCAGGACCTAGTTTCCTCCTCCCCTTCCTTTCTTTTTATTTGGTTTTCTTATCGGCGGCCACTCGCATCGGCGGCGGTTTTTTCCCTGCCTCTCCCTCTCCGACTGGTGGCGCTCCGGTGGTGTTCGCCGCTCTCAGTTCTGGCAGTCGCCTTGCGGTTATCGCGGCGGGTGCGTTCGTCATGTGGCTGTCGCCGCCTTCGTGGCGGCCCTACGGCACCGGCCGCGGCTTCCGGTTCTGGCCGCTGTTCATCGCTGCCGTGTTTCTTGGCTTCCCGCTGGTGCTGCTCGGGATCACGCTCGCGGCAGGCCCGGACAGCGAGCGCTGATCGCGGACCAACCCTCTAGTACGGGTTGACTTTTTGCCGCTCTGCGTGTAGAACGCCTTTCCCCTGCATAGGTGCGCTGTTCACAGGGGCGCCCACTTGCTACACAGTTGGGGCGCGAGCGTACACACCGCTCGCACCCCGCGCAAGGTGACGCCCCCGTCACAGCGCGGAGAGAACTTCATAAAGCTGCTCGCCGCACGGACGCGTGCCGACGGCAGAGCGACGGCGCTCCGGTCCCCAGGTACCTGAGAGAGGGACCGGAGCGCCTGACCAACAGAGGGGCGGGCTGGTGCGCGGGCGGCCTCTAAAACCATGCCCGTGAGCGTTCGATTCGCTCCCGCTCCACTGACGGAACCGAAGGGTACTCGCATGTCGGGTTAGAGCAAGAGGCGACGGAAAACCAAGCATCGGAGAGAGCGGGAATGGCTGCGCTCGATCCGCGATGGCGTGCCCGCTATTACCGCTGAGAATGCGGACGAGAACGCGACGGCTTCGGCCATTTTTCTCGCTGTTTCCAGCGTTTTTCCGTCCGATGCCCCCTGTAGGATTCCACCTACAGATTGCAAAGGTGAGGCCCGCGCAGTTGGAGCTGCCGGGCCTCCGGAACACAGAGAGAAGTCCTCCGTGTCCACGTCGAAGGTACCACCGCGTCAGGCGGTCGATCAGCTTGCTGAAGTTCTCGACTCCCCCGAAGTCGCCGCGCTGATCGCCGACCTTGAAGAACTGCGCTGGACCGGACGGCCCGGCTATCCCGCTCCGGAGCTATGATCGGGATGGCGCTGGCGAAGTCCCTGTATGCGATCCCGACGTGGACGCGCACCGTGCGGCTGGTGGCCGAGCACGACGGATTGCAGCGGTGCTCGGTTGCGCGCCTAGTGAGTGGGCGTGTTACAGGTTCACTCGCACACTGCGCGCGAACAGTGACAAACTCGCTGCGTGCCTTGACCGTGTGATCCACTGGCATCGCTCAGCAGTTGCCCGTACATCGGCCAGAACGTCGCGATCGACGGATAGCGACATGCCCGCATACGCGAATGGCCAGCGATACCTCTCCAAGAACGGCCCCGAGCGCGAGCGGTACAGCGACCCGGACGCAAGCTGGGGCCATCGCTCCGCAGTCTCGCACCCGCAAGGGTGGCGGCTTCTACGGCTACAAGGTCCACGCCGCGGTTGACGCCAAGTACGACCTCCCGCTCGCGTGGACCGTGCAGTCCGCTCGTGAGGCTGAGGCTAACCAGGCGCTGCCGCTGCTCGATGCCGTGCAGGCGCACGGGTTCGACGTGCGGACCGCGATCATGGACAAGGGCTATGACAACGGCCCGATCCACGACGGGTGCATGGATCGCGGCGTCTCTCCCGTGACCCCGCTGCGCCAGACTCCCGCAGTCGTTCGCGGCGACCACAAGCCGCCGTGCTGCGAGCACGGCGAGTGGACGTTCAGCCGGTGCCGACTTCAAGCGCAAGGCGACCAAGTGGCGCTGCCCCACCGGCTATCTGCACTCCCGCCTCGATGTGGGTCAAGGCCGACCGACTCCACCCGCTCATCCCGCGCGACAGCAAGCGCAGCAAGGCGCTCTACGCCTCGCGCGGCGCGGTCGAAAGAGAGTTCGGACGGCTCAAGCACGAATGGTCACTCCTGCCGCTCCGCGTCCGTGGGCTGGATCGGGTCAGACTCCACGCCGACCTGACGATCCTCGCCTGCCTCGCCACTCGGCTCGCCACTGAGCGAGCGTTGCCCCTCGCCGCCTGAACCTGTAAGGCTCATCCGTAACCAACGGAGGAGGCGAGCAACATGGGCGAACGGCTGGCGAAAGAGGTAGAAGCCGTCTTCAGGGCGAGATTTGAACAACTGGAGTCGTGGAACGCTGTGCTCCGGACCGGCACCCTCACGCTGGGCGAGCTGACCCCCTTTATGGTCGATATGACCACGCTGCTCCGGGACATGATCATCTACCTCGCCCGTCAGGTAGATGATCCGCCCGGACCTAACGAACCGCAGCCCTAGGCGGCCTCGCGAGTCGCGGACCGGCACGGCGATGACGCGACCGCGTCTCACGTTTCGCCAATCCTTTCGCCAAACCCTCCTAGTGGAGCCGGGCGGTCTCCGTCCGCCACGTAGTCAGCTTCCGCCAAGCGCACTAGGATTCGACTGCGGAGGACGCGCGACAGCAACAGCCGACCGGTGGAGGCGCCGCGAACTCGGTGGTTTTGGCGGGCGCCCAGGTGATCGTCGGTCACGAGAAAGTAACCATCTTCTGTCTTGACTTCGAGCGGCGACGGCACTAGTCTGATTGCTCGTATCACAAGCAACCTTTCTCCACGCGTTATGGAGGGGAGCGATGAATATGGAGCAACCGGGCGGAAGGGCTCCCAGCGACGGCGGCCGCGTCTCGGGCAGGCGCAAGCGCATTTCGACCCGCCGACTTGGGACAGCTGTCGCAGTTGGATCCGTTGGGGTCGTCGGCGGCGTCGCCGGTGCCGCGGCACTGCCGGATGTGGCTATGGCCTCCCATCGTTACCACTTTGCGTCGGGTTCATGCAAAGTAGAAGGTTGGGTAGGTGCCGTGACGGTGGCACCGCATTACAACAGCGCTTGGGAGGGGGCCTTCAGGCGGTGTAGTGGCCCATCTCAGTCGAAGCAAGGATGGGGGCGTGCATGGTTCAAGCATGTGCCCAGTTCCCCTGGGGTCAGCACAGGCACCAACCGAGGGGGACTCTGGGGAACGGGGTTTGCCCCGGCTTCGTTCGGCGTTCGGACCTACGCGAAGCTTAGCTCCAAGCCCACAAACCAATACCACCACCACTTCTCTGGCGGCTACGCTACTAGCCCGTAGGGCTACGCGACTCGGCAAGCAGCCTACGGCTGGTTCGATAGCAACCTCGTGACACAGGAGGGAGACACAATGAAAAATGGAAAGGTGCTAGGCGGTGTGCGCGCGCGAGTCGCGGTGGTGGGGTCGGTGAGCGGCGTCCTCGTGGTCGTACTTATCGCCTTGATCGGAGGGAGCGCGAGTGCCACCACCCAACAATTAGGTCACGCTACTTCCGCTCGCGCCTCGATTGCCTTGGAAAAGGGGTACGCAATCCTCAGGCGCGCCCACGTTGCCTCCACCGCTCCGGATGCCGTTCAGCGCGAGCTGTCTCAGGTCGCTGGCCGCGCTCCTCAATTGGGTCTCGACGCCAACGCGATGCAAGAGGTGCCTTTCGGCGAGGCCGGCTCAGTCTGGATCGAGCCTGGGAGCCAGGGCATGTGCGCTTTCCTGGATACGATCACACTAGATCCGATGACCGGTAAGGACTTTACCTTTTCGCCGTATGGCTGTGAGCAGACCGCTACGGCGTTGACAGACGGTGTCGTCTCGGCGATGACTGTTGGCTCACAGCACTTCGTTTGGGGCGTCGTGCCGAGTGGCAATGCCCAGGTGCGCGCGACGTTCCCTTCAGGCGACTCCCAGCTGATTCCGGTGACGAACAACGCTTTCTTCGTCGAGACTGCCACCGCCCCACAGTGGCTGTCCTTCAAGGGCGCCGCTGGTTCCAGCACAACGACGCCGGTGGGGCCGGACCATTGAGTCCTGCCGAAAGATGTTATGGCTGAGCGTCGTCGCGAGGCTGGCGCGATTATCTAACGCAAAGGTGTTCGTGGCATCGAACGCGAAGGACCGGACGGGCATCTGGGCGAGGAGCGCGTGGCTACTTGTGAAACGAGATCCAGCCGGGGTGCTTAGTGCAGTCTCGTGTCTGACGGCGTCTGGGTAGACGCTTCGCGCTGCGGTCGATCGGAAGGTCGGCCGAGCTCTGGCGACGGTGACAACTCCGAGTTCACGGGTGCGCGTCCCTGTGACCCGACGAGCTCTCCGCGTCGCCGGAGGTCAATATAGGAGGTTCGAACCGCCATCATGTTTCGACGACCCTGCTAAGGAGTAAGGAGTAGCCAAGGTGGCTAATCAGTTCCCAGGTCGCGAGCTCGCTCTAATTGTCGGCGCCGCGCGGTCGGGCACGACTCTCCTGAGAATGATCTTGGATGCTCATCGCGAGGTGGGGTGCCCAGCGGAGGCCGGGCTGCCGGCGCTAATGTCGCACATGGCGGGCGTCTGGGTGACAGTCGACGCTGACGTGACCGAAACAGGATCGCATCATGATGATCCGGGCACGGTGACCCGTGGCGGTGACGGAGACATGGGAATCGGAGTTCTAAAGGAGGGCGTGAAGGGACAACTCGCGACCTCGAGCCAGCTGCCGGTCGAGGCGCGGCGGTGGATTCGCGCGTGCGTGCGGGAGCCGATGCAGCGGTACTGTGGGCGGGGCGGTAAGCGTCTCTACGTTGATAAGTCGCTCGACTCGGTATTCTATTTACCGTTAGTCCGAGAGCTTTTTCCCTCTCTTTGTTATGATCCGGGTCGTTAACTTGATAGGTGTGAGATATGATTAAGATAGTTGATAGATATTGAGATGAAGATAGGGTCAAGTGGTTGATTTAATTGCACGCGAGAGGGTTTGTCATCGGTGGCTGATCGGGGGTTGCTTGCTTGACGCGCGGCGCGCGGTTCGATACGTCGGAGCGTTGCATGACGGATGAGGTTGCAAGTTGGCAGTCGCGGGGATTTGTCGTCGTCGCTTCTGCGGCAGTTTGCTGTTGTTCGAAGGTCAGAGACACACAGGAAGGAGACGTGAGGGTCAATATCGCTTATAATAGGATGATAGGGGTAACGGGGCGTGAGTGGAGACGTGGAGTTCGGCGCGAGGCGATGATCGTGACGGTAGCGATGCGCGCAAGCAGAGTTTGCTCGGGCTGGGCGGCGGGGCTGAAGGTCAAGGATCATCGGATGAAGCGATGGCGGCATCTAGACATGGGCGGCGTGCGATGACAGGTCGAGTGCAGGTTGCGGCGCATGTATGCGGGCTGAGGATATGCTCGAGATGGTCGAGTGGGCGCGAGGCGGCGACAGGTACACGCGGACTTCGACGACCTACGTGGCTGGCGCAGCAGATGAACTAGACGCAGCTCACAAGCTGATGGAATCGGCTGGGAGACGGTGGGAACATCCTCAGCGAGTCGTTGCCGAGAAACTCCCCAATCGGTTGGACAGACTGGCGCTGATCGGCGTGGATGAGTCAACTATGGCGCCGATCACAAGTTCTGACGTGTGTGGCCAACCACGAGAACGCGCGATCGTGTGGGCGACCGAAGGCCGCAACGCCGCTAGCCTGTAAGCGTTCTTCGACGGCTCATCTCGGAGCAGAAGGCGTCGATCTAGGCTATATCGATCGACATGTCCGCCGTACGAAAGCAATCAGCAAGGCGGTCCCCGACGCCCAGTGTGCTTTGACCCGTTCTACGTCTGCCAGCTCAGCGGCAAGGCTCGACCAGGTCCGCCGCGCCGAGTAACAGCACGGTCTCAGCACGGCGAGGGCAAATAATCAGGGCACCCGTTACAGCCTGCTCAAGGACCCTCAACAGAGCCCGACGCAGCTGCTCAAGCTCGCCGAGGTCGGCTCACCAACCGCCGCATGTATCGCGCGTTCTTGCTCTACGGCGAGCTGCGCTACATCTACGGCTACCCTACCCGGAGGCCATCGAGCGGCTCTACGCGTGCTGGCGTGGGCGTCGCGCTCCCGGCTCAAACCGTTCATCAAACTCGCCCGCACGATCCGAAAACACAGGACAGGCGTGCTCGGCGCGATCAAGATCGGAATCAGCAACGCGCGCCTGGAAGCACTGAACAGCAGGTCAGGGCTCTCACACCGCGCATACGGATTCCATCCGCCGACGCCCTTATCGCGATGATCTACCTCTGCTGCGCCGGCATCACGATCTCCCTCCCTCACCGATAAGTCACCCCCAAACCTAGAGGAGAACCGCTTTTTCCGCCTACACGCTACATCCTCGTTTGTCGGCATGTGATGGACACCGTGGCTTCCGGAATCGAGGCGTCTCCATGGGGCTTTCAAGCCTACGGATATGCGCCCTACGTCCAGGCGTCCCCTCACAACTCTGTCGCCGCCCTAGCGAACTATTGGCTAGCGCACGTGACCGCGGCGATCGAGTGGGAGGAAAAGCGGACTCCTCGTCATTTGGGGGTGAATCCGGGGGTCCTGATCCGGTCGGGTCGTTGACTTGAGGGGTGCCGGGCTCTGCCCGGCGATCGTTGCCAGATAGCGGAGCTGAAGCCCGCGTGAAGCGGCCGATTCCCCTGCACGCGTGGGGGTTTGGCCGAGACGCTGGCTGATCGGGGCTGCCCGCTTGACGCGCGGCGCGCGGCTTCGCTACGCCTCTGGCGTTGCATGACGGCTGAGCGTCCTGCAAGTTGCGCACGTCGCTGTCGACCCGCCGTCGCCGCTTCTGCTGCAGTCTGCTGGCTGTTCGAAGGTCAGCGACACACAGGAGGGCGACGTGCGGGTCACCACCGCTTATAACAGTATGCTCGGGCTTCCTGGCGCGTGCGTCCGCGACGTGGAGTTCGGCGCGCAGGCGATGATCGTGACTGTCGCGCTGCGCCGCAAGCAGCCGCTCTGCTCTCGCTGCGGCGCGCGCTCGCTGAAGGTCAAGGATCACCGACCAAGCGCTGGCGGCATCTCGACATGGGCGGCGTGCGCTGCCAGGTCGAGTGCAGGTTGCGGCGCCTGTACTGCCCGGGCTGCTGTGATCTGCCCGAGATGGTCGAGTGGGCGCGAGGCGGCGCCAGGTACACGCGCGACTTCGACGACCTCACCGCGTGGCTGGCGCAGCAGATGAACCAGACGCAGCTCACCAAGCTGATGCGAATCGGCTGGGAGACGGTCGGGAACATCCTCGCGCGAGTCGTTGCCGAGAAACTCCCCACCGGCCGGTTGGACGCCTGGCGCTGATCGGCGTGGATGAGGTCAACTATGGCGCCGATCACAAGTTCCTGACGTGCGTGGCCAACCACGAGACCGGCGCGATCGTGTGGGCGACCGAAGGCCGCAACGCCGCCAGCCTGCAAGCGTTCTTCGACTCGCTCACCTCGGAGCAGAAGGCTCGATCCGGGCGGTCTCGATCGACATGTCCGCCCGCTACTAAAAGGCAATCAGCAAGGCTGTCCCCGACGCCCATGTGCTTTGACCCGTTCCACGTCTGCCAGCTCGGCGGCAAGGCCGCCTACCAGTCCGCCGCGCCTAGTACAACCAGCACGTCGCTCGAGCACCGGCGAGCGCAAATGGATCAAGCGCACCCGTTACAGCCTGCTCAAGGACCCCTCAAACCAGAGCCCGACGCAGCTGCTCAAGCTCGCCGAGGTCGTGCTCACCAACCGCCGCATGTATCGCGCGTTCTTGCTCTACGGCGAGCTGCGCTACATCTACCCGCTGCCCTACCCGGAGGCCATCGAGCCGCTCGACGCGTCGCTGGCGTGGGCGTCGCGCTCCCGGCTCAAACCGTTCATCAAACTCGCCCTCACTATCCTAAAACACAGACTTCGTGCTCTGCTCGATCAAGATCGGAATCAGCAACTCGCGCCTGTAAGCACTGAACAGCAAGTCAGGTTGCTCTCACACCGCGCATACTGATTCCACTCCGCCGACGCCCTGATCGCGATGATCTACCTCTGCTGCCCGCATCACGATCGCCCTCCCTCACCGATAAGTCACCCCCAAACCGAGAGGAGAGCGAAAAGCATCCGGAGCACTGCCACCGTGTTCGCTACGAGGACTTGGTCGTTCATCCCGAGGACACGATCGCTGGCCTTCTTGGCTTCCTCAAGGTAGAGGAGGACTTGTCTGTCCTGCATCACGCGTTTGAGCGAGGTCCGGCGCGTGGGCCGGGGGATTACAAGGTCGCACACACCTCAGGGGTCCACGCGGGATCCGTCGGGCATGGTAAACGCGTTCCGGTGGCCATGCTGCCGCCCGCGCTACTTGATGCGGTGAACGAAAAGCTTGAGGTCCTCGGGTACGAAAGGCTTAGCGAAGCGTGGAATGCCGAAGAGCGGCCAATCCGTGGAGACGGTGATACGGTGTGGAGTCAACGTCTGTCTGAGGTGATGGATAACGTTCGCTTGACCGTCGGCGCACATTCTGCACTTCCCGATCACGGCTCGGTCGCGCTGGTCACAGAGGACCACCCTGCGCTGCGCTGGATCGTAGATGTGGAGGCGCGGAAGGTGACCGCCGGCGATGGTGAAGTCGACGCGGTCGTCACCGGGACCGCTCAGGATCTCGTCCTAATGCTTACTGGCGAGGAGAATCTAGGCGTATTGCTCCGCTCGGGCCGGATACGGTACGTGATGGCCCGCGAAAATGACGTTCCCGCGGACCTGCCAACGCTGATGGAGCAAATACTCGCCGTCCTGGGGATACGGCCGACGCGCGTCGGCGCAGCGGCCCGAACGAACGTCGCGGCGATGCAGAGGTAGTTGGTGCGCCCCGGCCATAGGGAGTTGCGTGAGCTTCTGGAACTGTTGCACGACCCTCCGGACCGGCCGATGACTCTCGAGGCCCAGTATCGCGACTGGCTTTGGCCAGAGCCCAGCCCGTTGGTGGTCGTCCGCACCGCGGGCAATGCCGGTCGGCCCGCGAACGCCACAGCGCTGCACTGGGCCGGCGCCGGCCCGTTCCCCCGTTCGGTAGAAACGCGCAGACGGATCTGGATGATCGACCCCGACCGTCTCAAGGTTGAGGTCATGCGCGGTCGCCAAGTCACTCGGCTCGCGGTTCGCGACCGAGCGCGATGGTGGCGGTGGGATCACCTCGAGGGTGTCGATAGCGCCGACGAGGACCAAGGAGACCTCCAGTTGATGCTCCCGCCGATGCTTGAGCCGGTGCTATTTTCGCCCTGGCGCGTCCTGGCGCGCTTTCGTCTGGAGGATGTCGGAGAAGGCCAGCGAGCGGGTCGAGAGGTGTTGACAGCACACGCGCGACCGCGACGTACATACATGGTCGGTGAACCAGACATGCGCTATGAGCTGGAGTTCGATGCGCGGTACGGCACGATGCTCCGGTTAGCCGCGTTCGGCCGAGAGCGGTGTGTGCAAGCGACCGAGGCCATCACCATCGCATACGATCACGAACTCGATCCGCTGCTGTTTAGATGGCCAGCCCGATCAACGACGCAAACGGTCGACTGATCGAACGTCGCGGCATGGACGAACCCGCCCACCGCACGTCGCATGTCGAAGGGGCACCTAAGAGCGCTATTGCGCGTGTAGGTGCCTGCACGCTGCCGGCGGGAGCGATCGGCGGGCGGATCGAGGGGATGACGGATCGGATACCCGAATGGCTAGGCGCACGTCGACGTGGTGGCCGTGGGCTTACCGCCCGACTGGAAGCCTTGGGACACAAGGTCACCCTCGAACCGATCGTGGCCTTGAGCCCGCGCTGGGTTTGCATGCCGATCTCGACGTCACGAGAGAAGAGAGGCGTGAGCGGTGGCGACTGGACTTGATGATCTTCTCCTCCTACTGGCAGACGGCCCGATGAAAGTTCAGTCGGCGAGTCTCGAAGTGCGAGACTGGTGGCTTGACCGCGCGAGCGATCCGAGAGAGATCAATGGCGAGCGTGCGGATGCCGCCGTGCCGGACCGCGAAGTGGTCTCCCCGGCCCGTCGAGAGGACGGGTCGACGCGCCGAATATGGTTCAGGCGGCCAGGATGCCTTCGGGTGGAGAACTGGGAAGGAGCGCAGCTTGGCGGTTGGGCATTGGCTCGTGAGAGGTGCTGGTGGGCGTGGGACCCCTCGCGAGGAACGATCTGGAGCCCGGATCTGCTCAGCCAACCACCACTTCTGTGTGTAACACTGTTGGATCCTGCCACCATAATGCGGGATTTGTTGCTCGACGTGGAGGGATCAGGCGTTCGGCTGGGCCGCGAGGTGGTCAGGGTAGTGGGATGGCCGCGGAGGAATGCTGGTGGTTTGCGGAACATCTGCCACTGTTTCGACGTCGACGTGTTGACTGGCTCACTGCTCTGGCGATCGGTCCATTGCGGCGGCGAGTGTGTGCAATCCACAGAAGTGCTGTTCGCCGAATTTGATCGCGACATAGATCCTCGGCTGTTCACGGCCAGCTGGCAATCCCACGTGAGTAGGGCGGCAAGAACGTCGCAATCCGGCGTGCGCGGCGATGAGAAATCCACTAGGCGCGGGCGCGGTAGAACGCAGGGGCACCAACGGCGCGTGACGGTCCGGAGCCGAGAAGCCGCCCGACCTACACGTGTGCTCCGGCCGAGGACGCGACGCGCGCGAAATGTGACTGCTCAGGTATTTGAAGCGCGCTTCGGGCCGCTGCTGGTACCGGACATCGACGTGACTGCGGTCGACGGGGCCGAATGGTTGGATGCCATTCTTGGTCCGGGCGGCGCCTGCGGGCGCGCGCAGGCTAGTGCGTTTGCGGACGCGGTCGCGGCATACGATTTCTTGTGTCCCGACTACAACGTTGCCGTCCTGTTGCCGTATTTGGCTCTGCTGCGAAATAGGAGCCGTTCGAAGGTCAGATTGCTAATAATCGCCCATTCGCCGGGGGTCTGGCCCGTCGAGCTGGCTCTGTTGCGAGATTTGCTGCGCCCCGGAGACCGGATCATTGCACCATCCCGAAGCGCCGAAGGTCTCATATGCGCCCTCTTGCCCGCCCTGGCGAGCTTTGTCCGAGTCGTGCCTCATGCGCAGCCGGCGTTTCCGGCCTCGCGTTGGCGTGTGCCTGAGCGCCGAGCGGTTAGCCTCGTGAGGCTTTGCCCGCAGAAGCTCATCCACCGGCAGATCGAGGCGCTGTCAATCCTCCGCGCCCGTGGCCTTCCACCCATTCAAATGGACCTGGCGGGGGAGATCGGGCCGTCGCGAGGCAAACTGTATCCCTATGTCGCGTCGCTGGTAGGGGGTATACGGCGTGCCAAGCTCGCGGATACGGTGAGGTTTGTTGGACTGGTCCGCGGCGACGCTGCAAAGGCAGAGTTCCTCCGAGGTGCGTGCATGGTGGTGAATCTGTCCGTGGCGCTTGAGGAGTCATTCGGCCAGTCCGTGACGGAGGCGTTATCCGACGGGATCCCGGTTGTTACGACGAATTGGGACGGGCTCCCTGAGACAGTCGGTCGCGGAGGTGTGTGCATAGAGACACGCCATTGTGATGGCATGAGGGACGTCGCGCCGGACCTCATCGCAGATGCAGTGGAGGAGATGTTGAGCGATGCGCCGACACCAGCGGTGTGTCGCGCGGAAGCGGCGCGCTTTGAGCCAAGTCGGGTTCGGAGTGAACTCGCGCGAGAGCTACACCTTGCGCTCGAGGAAGAGCCCGGGTCGAAATCATGCACCGGTTGGTGCCGTGAGGCCGAAGCCGCGGGGTCCGGGGTTCTCGATATGACTGCCCCGCTCACGGTCATGAGTACTGAGGAGCTCAGAGAGCTTTACCTTGCTGCGGTCGGCCTAATCCGTCGACGCCTGGGAGGCTGTACGACGATCCGACACGATTTCGACGAAATCCGGGACCTTGTTCGCGCAGGGGTGCGGCCATGCGTGGAGCACCAGCTTGCAGGTCTGGGGCAGCCACAGCTGCCGTCAGGACCCGGCTTCGGGCCCGTGGGCATGCAATGGAGCCGCAGCCTTCGCGACATTGTCACGGCGGCAACCACGAGCCTTGGGACGACGAGCTCCCGGGTCGCGTGCCTCCGCTTTCTTGCTGCCCATGGCGGAAGCGATGAACTCGAGCCCGGCTTGGACGTCCTATCACGTGAAACACTGGACGGCCCGGAACTGCCGTTCCTGGAGGCGCGAGCTCGTCGAAATGCTGGTGATATCGAGGGCGCCGTTGCCGTGCTTAGTAGGCATCGCGCCTCCTTCATGCGTCGAGATGGAATGCTGTATCTCACCGAGCTTGCTCGTGCCGCCCGACAGTTGAGGAGAGGGGAGCTAGCCCTGCCTGCGCTGCAGGCTTGGGTTGCACGCTATCCCGATGCTCCGGACATTGGGACGGCGTGGCTGGAAATCGCCGCGACTCTGTGGGCCGGTCGACAGGCAATTGACGAGGATGTGCACACAGCGCTCCTTTCTGGTCTGGAGCTTTTGGGTATCTTTCACTCAGCAGGTGCCGATAGTCAGCGCTATCGTTGGAGCTGAAGTGGCGAGCGGGATGAGCCGACTGCACGCACTGCGTCATCTGCAGACTTCGGAAGCCGGCTATGACTGAAACTGGCAGTGCCAGCGCGACGAATGTGCCGCACGACGCTAGGAGTAAGCGAGAAGGTTCTGTGCTGTTACTATTGCATACGGCGCACACCCTGGTCGAGACGGTTGAGTGCGAGTACGTTTGGGAACGGAATCCGCGTGTTCAACTTTCGTTCGATGTCCGGCGAAGTCCGGTAGATGGTGAGGTTGAAGGGTTTCGGTGGCTCGGCGACAGGCCAGGTGCCCAGGTACAGAGAGGTGTGCGGTGCGAATGGTGGGACGTGCGGCAAGACCGCTTCAGAATGGAGATGTGGCAGGGTGGTCGAATCATGCAGGTGGGGCTGCGCGAATTCGGGCGTTGGCTGCTATGGGACCGGTCGATCGGAGCCAGAAGCGGTGGAGGTTGGGAAGGCGGGTCGGAGCGCGACTTGCCCACGTCATTACGCGAGTTTGCCGACTCCACAAGTTTCCTGGCTCGATGGCGCTTGCGTTTCACGGGTATCACAGAGCACGTCGGGCGACCGACAGTCGTGGCCCACGGAGTGCGGAGAGACTTGGGAGCGTCGGCCGCGGGAGAGTGGAGTGAACTTGTGTTTGACCGGGAGACTGGCACCTTGCTCAAGCGTGTTGACTCCGACTGTCAGGGCGTCGTTTGGCGGACCGAGGCGCGGCGAGTGATGTACGGTGGTGGCTTTGAGTCGAGCCTGTTTATGTTCGACATTCGGGGTCCACTCCACGGTTTGAAGCAGTCTTGAGCTCGGCGGCGACGGGTCTGAGGAAGGAACGGCGTATGGGCGGCTTCCCTTAATGAGTCCACGGGGTGGTGTTCTGAGTCCCTTGGAAGGAGGCTTAGAGCCAATACCGTTTCCTTAGGCGGCCTGGATGGTGATGCTGTCGCTGGGCGGCCTGATTGGCTTGGGTGGGTTTTGGTGCTCGGCGCGTTTAACGCCCCAGTTGCTCATCTTGCGCTTGATCACTCTCGGGTTGGTGCGCAGCCGGCGTGGTGCAAGCTGCTCGGCGAGTATCTCGGCGATCGCATGCTCATGCGCGGCGGCGATCGTCGGGGGGGGGGGGGGGGGGGGGGGGAATCCCGGCCGGGTGCGGGCGCTACGACGGGCGGCCCGGAGGCTGCGGGTGAACGACAATCGGTCGGGGTCGAGGTCGCCCAGATTCGCGCGATCGTCGCGGAGCTGCTGGGTCCCGTCTCGCTTGAGGACGCCCTCGCAATCCTGCTCGCCCTGCTGGACCGCGAGGCCGAGACGTTCCCCCGGGCGGCCGCACGGTGGCAGGCGGGCGCCTCGTCCTCGAGCACCGGCTCCCGCTCGTCGACGCCCAGCTCACGGCTCGCGGCGCTGGCGACGTTGCCCGGGCCCGGCGCGGGCGCCGGCGCCGAGGCCCTGATCGAGTTGTCAGACCGATACGGGGCTGCGGCGCGCCGACGAGCTACTCGGCGACTGGCTGCGGACTCGCGCGGCTCGATCGGGACAAGACTCCGCAGCGCCCGAGTCGAGCCGGTCAGGGCGATCGCCACCTCCCCTCCGCCCCTGGGCCGAACGTCGGACGCCTACCGGAAACACATCCGGTAGGGTCCCCGACGAGTAATGGGCTGGTTTGGGCGAAGGGGGTTCGTAGTGATGCGACGAAGCGAGATCGAGCGCTACGCGCGCAGGCCGGCGCCTGGCGCTCGTGGCCGTGCTGGCGCTGGCGGCAGCGTCCGTGGCCTACGCCACGACGGCGCAGAGCACTTGATCGGCGCCGGGCGCGGGCGAGATCGTCGTCACTCAGGTAGCCGTGCTCGTGCAAGCGGACAAAGAGGTCTTCCATGTCGTCCTCAGACGGCCCGTCGCCGGCGTCGCGGGCCAGCGCCTCGCCGACCTCCACCCGCCACAGCACGCGCGCAATGGGAGCTTCGCGCTCTACGCGTGTGCCGGCGTGCTCGTCCCAGACTTCCAGACTGACGACCCGCGCGAGCGCCGGGCTCCAGTCGGTCATCGTTGGAACCAGCAGACGTCCCTGGTCGCGCAGGCGTGCGTCGAGCCATGCGAGTGCCTGCTCGGCGGTCGCTGTTTGGTCGGTCTGCTCGACAAACGCGAAGGCTAGATCGGCGCTGAACGTCACATGCGGCCCTATCGCCACCTCACCAACCGTATCGCGCCCGGGCGTGTCTCAGTCGCCGATCTCGAATCCTCGGTCTAGGTTCGCGCCTGGCTGTGGCTGGTCGAGGCCGAGCTGGATGCGGAACCGTCCGATCGCGCGCCGCAGCGGGATGTCCGTGTGGTTGTAGCCGTTGTCGATGTCGCTGGTGATGCCGTTGCTGTCGCGCAGCCCGATCATCTTGCGCCCGAGCGTCTCCCATTGCTCGGCGAGTTTGGGGTCGGCGGGCCGCTCGCCGAGCGTGCCGGTCAGCCATCGTGGTGAGGAGTCGAGCTCGAGCTGCTCGACCGCGCGCCGTGCGTCGAAGGTGGCCCGAAGCAGCGCGGGATCGTTGGGGTTGGTCGTCAATGCGTCGAGTGTGAAGCGGGCCTCCGCGCGCGCCGCGGCGAGCGGATCGCCCGTCGCCTGTTCGGTCGCGGACGGCGCCTCAGCCGCGCGGGCGGTCGCGACCTCGCGTACCCGCTCCATTTCTGCCTGGGCGCGCGCGTCGACGTAGCGGCCGGCGAGGTCCTCGACGACCTCGCTCCACGCTTCGCGCAGCTTGCGTCCCGCGGGCTGGGTGCCAACCACGGTCACCCACCCGGGCTGTGCAGCGATGTGCTCGGCGACGGCCGCCGCGCGCGCACGGGCTGTCTCTCGTTGCAGGCTGCGGACGGCCTGGGCGTGCCTGGCCTGCATGTTCAGGATGCCTTGCGGGTCCGGGTAGCGCGCGGTGATCTCATCCTGGGCGACGAGCAGCGTTGCCATGCTTTGGCGCTGCGCATAGTCGCGGTCGTTGCCGGCTTGTTGGTGGATCTCCTCGATCATCTCGACGGCCCGCTGCCAGTCGCGCGCCGCCTGCAGTGCGTCCTGCATCTGGTCGCTCTCAAAGGTGCGCTCGACGGTGTGGCGCTGAGCGAGCAGATCGGCGTAGGCGTCGAGCTGTAGCCCGCCGACGGGGTCGCCCTGTTGCATGCGGTGGAACGCCTCGCCGGCGAGCTGGTAGCGCCCCTCGCGGTAGCGCTCGATGTCGACCTGCAATTCGGCCTCGGCTTCAAGGTCGACCTCGTCGTCGGCGCCCAGCTCAAGGCGCCCTTCGCGCGCGCGCTGAAGCAGCGCCGCCTCCTCGAGATCGCGCATGTCCATCCGCGCCGCGAGCCGCCCGATCACCTTCTCGTGGTCGGTCTCGGCGTCCATCACGGTCGCGTACTCCTTGCGCTCCTCCTCGGCTTCCGTGTGCCCGGACACCAGGTACACCCTCGTGGTCTGCTTGGCACGCGAGAGCGCGGTGTAGGCCCACTCGCGGGAGAACTCGCCGGGCAGTCCGACGACACCGGCCCACTGAAGCGTCGCGCCCTGGGTGCCGTGCGCGGTCAGCGCGTAGGCGTGTTCGAGGTGCTCGCTGACGTACTTGACTTGCTCGGGGTCGTTCGCGTCGAACCGTCGCGTGTTGCCGTTGTCATCGGCGAGGGTCAGCCCGCTGTCGTCGAGCTCGACGATCGTCCCGAGGGTGCCGTTGTCGAGGTCGTAGCCCTTGTGGTTTCGACGGGCGATGACCCGATCGCCGACCGCCCACTCAAGGTCCTCATCCTGAAAGCGCCCCATCCTCGCGTGCCCCGTCAGGACACCCTGCTCTGTGAGCTGCTCGCGGATCATGCGGTTCATGGCCGCTCGACGCGTGTTGTCCTTGGTCACGAGCGCGATGTTGTTCATCCCGCGCGCGTGCGCGAGCGGCGTGGCACTCCCCTCAAGGGCGGCCTGCTGCGCGCGGTCAAGCATCGCGTCGCGCATCTGCATGAAGTCGGCGACCGCTTGCGCCATCGCCTCCTGGTTGGCGTCCTCGCCGGTGAAGATCTCAAGGTCGGGACGGTCGGCCCACGCGGCGAACCGGCCCTTGGTGAACTCCGCCGCCGCCCCCGCCCTGGCTGCTTCATCCACACCTTGCTGGTCGCCGAACTTCTCCTCGAGGTAGCTCTGAAGCGTGTGCTGCTTGAACGTCAGGTACGCCGTCGCGTTGCCGCCGCGCAGCTTCGCGAGCGCGTCGATCTCAAGACGGTTGAGTTGACGGCGCACCTCGGAGAGCTTGTAGGCGCCGAGCTGTCGCGACAGCGCGGCGTGCATGCCACCCGCGCGCACCGAGGTCAGCTGATAGCTGTCGCCGATCAGCACCACCTTGACGCCGGCGTCAGCCATCTCGGTCGTGATCTTCGACAACAGCCGCGTGTCGGCCATGCCGGTCTCGTCGATGAACAGCACCGCGCGGGACGGGTCACCGAACTTGCGGCGGATCGCCTCGCGCGGACCGACGGTCTCGAACTTGACCTCCCAAGCAGACAGCGTCCGGGGCCGCTCAAACCCGGCGTCGGCCAGCTCGCGCACCGCGCGGCCGGTCGGCCCGGCCGCGAACGCGCGATACCCGCCGGTCTCGAACACGATTCGCATCGCACCGGCGCCCGTCGTCTTCCCCGACCCGGCGAGCGCCTCGATGCTCGAGATCGCGTTGCCGTCAGCGGCCACCGCGCGCAGCACGCTCAACTGGTCCGGGTTGAGACTGTCAACGCCCGCCTGCCCGGCGTAGAAGTTCGCCAGCCCGCGTTCCATCGCTTCGGCGTCGACGATCGCGCGGCCGTCCGCGAGGCCCTCGACCGCGACCTCGACGATCCGCTGCTCGTGCTCGAGCAGCTCCACGGTCGTCTTCTTCTCGCGCAGCTTCTCGGTGCGAACGTCCACGACCTGGTCTGAGGCCATGACCGCGTCGACCGTCGCGTCGATGTCGGCCAGCCACGACCCGACGCCCTGCGGTGCCGCGTTGGCGACCTCGATCACGACGTCCTTGCGCTCGAACGTGTTCTGGTTGGCGGTCACGCCGTTGGGCCCGAACGCGCGCGCCTGCACAGCCGCGACGGGCAAGCGCTCGGTGCTCTCAAACGCCGGCATCTCCCGGTAGGCCTCGAGATCCGCGGGCGTCAGCCACTCGCTGGAACGCGAGACGATCTCATCGCTCCACGCCTGCCCGAGGTCCGCGTTCATGTCCTTCGGGTTGCGGGTCTGGCGCCACGTCGCATCGCGCAGCGCGCGGCCGGCGTGCATCCCCTGGGCGACGAACTCGGCCTCGACTTCGAGGATCTCGGCGCGCCGCTTGGACATCTCCGCCCGCAACTCGGCCGGGACAAGCTCCTCGGAGACGTCCGCGAGGCCGTTCTCGACCGGGCCCCACTCAACCCACCGCTCGAGCTCGCGCAGTCTTGAGCGCAACGCGAGCTGATAGACCGCGCCGCCAGCCTTGGCATGGTCGTAGATGTGCTCTGCCGCCAGCGCCGTGCACCGCCCGTCGGGGCCCTCCGCCCAGTTGCCGATCACGTAGTGGGTGTGCAGATGCGGGTCCTGCAGCCGGTTCACGCGATGCCGGTAGCGAATCCCCACAAACCCGACGGCGCGATGAGTCGTGAGTGTGTCCTCGATCCCCTGCTCGAGGTCGGCCTTGCTCGCCTTGTGGCCGCGTACGACGCGGGCGCTGTCGCGCTCCATGTAGCTGATCGCCTGCTCGGCCGCCCACTCGTGCGCTGCCACGATGTTGCGCTGAAGGTCCGCGTCCCCGAGCGCGTACAGGATGCTCACCGACTTCGGCGCCGAGAATGTCAGGTCAAACCCGTGCACCCGCACGTTGCCCTTCATAGAGCGAAGCTGCTCCCCGGTCGCCGGGCCCTGGCCGGCGAACAGTCGTTTCAGGTTCTCCATGTTCGATTGGCCCGAGAGACCGTGTGCCCGCGAGCCGGCGCCGAAGAACTCGCCGGGGGCTTCGCCCGAGCCGGCGTAGTAGTCCTCGCGGCTCTTGGCGACCGACTCCTCGTAGTACTGCTGCTGCGCCTGGGCCGAGCCGATCTTCCCGATGGTCAGCACGCCGTGCCCCCTGGTCGAGGGGCAGGCGGTCGAAACGCGCACTCCCAGTCACCCGACCACGCGCCCCCCCGGCCGCCCTTGACTGCTGTGGTGACGTGCCGTACCTGGCCCAGCTGCGACGATGTGCATCCTTGCACGGTGGGTAATTTAGCAGGCCCGGATCTTGATCCAACTGTGCAATCCGGGTCGGCGGCGCGAAGCGACGACGGGGACCCGGATTGGGGGTCAGCGGACCGCAGGTCCGCGTGGTAGCCGTTGGCGGCAGTCGGTGCGAACGTCGGGTGGCTGGCGGTGCGCGAGGTCCAGGGGGGCAGGTGCGGGACCGGAGGCCCGCACGGGCAGGCGCGGCCAGCGTCCAGAAGGGCGAAGCGGCTGGCGGTCGGGGGTAGGGCCGCGGGTGGTGGGTGACGGGTGAGCAGCGGGGGTGCGGGAGGCGCGGGGACGGGGTGAGTTTCGCGCGCGCGTTTCTCTCCCAAACGCGGACGTCGCCTCGTCCTAGGGGTGATGAAGCCGACGAACCTGGAGGTGTAGCGATGCGCGAAGCGCTCGCGAGTCCGCTGAGCGGTCTACCGAGGTTGCGGGTGGAGCTCGTGCCGAGCACGTGCTGGTTGAGCAACGTGCGGTCGCTGATGCGACAGCGGGCGTGGAAGCGTCTCGCGGCGGAGATCGCCGATGATGGTGGCCGGTGCTGCGAGGTCTGCGGCGGCCGCGGGCGCCAGCACGCGGTCGAGTGCCACGAGGTGTGGCTTTACGACGACGTGCGGCGGATGCAAACGCTGATGCGCTTGCAGGCACTGTGCCCGGGCTGCCACCGCGTCAAGCACCTCGGCCGCACGATGAACATGGGCTACGGCGAGCAGGCGTGCGCGTGGCTCGCGCGCGTGAACGGCTGGGACACAGCGACGACGAACCGGTACGTCGACGCGGTGTTCGGGCAGTGGCTCGCGCGCTCACAGCGCGCGTGGACGCTTGACCTGACCGTGCTCGGCGAGGCGTACGAGGTCGGCCTGGCCGACCTCGGGCTCGAGCGGTACGTGCTCGCGCCGCACGAGCGCGAGCAGATGCAGCACCGCCGTGCGGTCAGTGCCGAAGACGTGTACCAGCGCGACGGGACGGCGGTCCGATAAGGGCCGGCGCACGTCGCGCGCAAACCGAACAAGAAAGGAAAGAACCGAAAGTGCCCCGACAGACCAGAGAGACCGCCTTGCCGAAGGCGCCGCCGCCGCCGATCGACTGGGAGAAGATCGCCCAGTCAGGACGCGTGTGGGAGTTCATCGAGGGTGAGGACTTCACCGGAAAGGCGTCGAGCTTCCGTGCGCGCGCGAAGACCGCGGCGCGAAAGATCGGCGTCGACTTCGAGAGCCACGAGGTTCAGCGCGGCGAGCAGACGGTGCTGAAGGTCCTCGCGTTCATGGTCGAGCGCAGCAAGGCCGAGCCGGACGCGCCGGCGGCGGCACCGGACGCGGCGGTTGGCATGGCGGCGGCGAGTTCGTCGCGGATGCCGAGCGCCGCGCACGAGTGACCGCGGTGAGGTAAGCAGCGCGACCGCGGAGCCGCTCTATGCTGAGGCCGCGGATCGCAGAGCTGCAGTGACCACCCCGCGAGCGACGCAGCGCTCGCGGAGCAAAGAAAGGGCCCGCCGTTAGGCGGGCCCCTTTGCGTGGCGGGTGGAAGGATGGGATGTCAGAGCGCGGGGGCAGCGTCGTCTGAGCCGCCGCGATCGGCGTTAGCGTCGCCGACGTCATAGCCCCGAACGCCGGCGGCGGCGTCGAGAGTGATGTAGGTGTCAGGATCGCTACCGTCGAAGACGAGTTCGTCCTCCTCGTAGATGAGGATTTCGTCGAACGGGATGACGGTCGGGTCAAATCTGCACATCGGGGTGAGCTCCTTTCGGTGAGGGGGCGGTGCGTTCACAACAGAACCCTGCCGGCCGGCCGGGCGCCGAGCGGAGCCGAGCGCAGCGAGGGGAGGGGAGCGTGCGACCTTGCAGCGAGCGACGCGCGGGCGGTCAGGATGCGGGTGGCGTGATGAACGCACACGGCCGGGGCCGACGGCAGACGAGCCCGTGCGGGCGAGCCGGGCGAGCACGAGCGAGCGTAGCGAGGCTGGCGGTGGGTAAGTCCGACTGTTCGGACGAGCCACGAAGCGGCAAAAAAAGGGGGCCGCGATTCGCGGCCCCCCTTATCGGAGTGGGTGCGTTGTGGTCATGATGGTCGCTACGCGGCCTCAGCCATCAGCATCGGGTCGCTGATCGCCGCGGTGGACTCGGCCTCGGCGAGCGTCATGTAGGTCGGTGCGTCGGTGTGGCACGCTCGCATCGCCTCGGTGAGCGTGACCTGGTGCGCGAGGAGGAACCCCTCAGGCGACTCGGCCTGCCAGGCGTTGACCGGGTCGGTCCGCTGCAGCAGCGCCGTGCTGCGAACGGTGTAGACGGCGTGATGCTCACGCGGGCCGTCGGGCGCGACGAAGCGCGCGTGGTACTCCTTGGTGCTGATCCGGTCGAAGTGGAGCCACATGACTATGCCTCCACTGCCGCGAGGTCTGCGGCGTCCGGCGCGGGGTTCTTGTGGCGCTTGATCTGCTCGGCGATGCGAAGCAGGATGCGGGCCGGGTTGCCGATCGCGTCGGGCTGGCCGTTGTGAAGGGCCTCCCAGTCGACGTGCTCGGTGGAGGCTTCGACGAGGTGTCCCTCGACGGTGGTGAGGTCACCAAGCTTGGTGCCCTCGGGAAGGTCGATGATGAGCTGCATGGCGAATCTCCTGTGGTCGGTAGGTACTCCCGTAGCCACCCCGCCGCTTAGACGTTGGTGTTACCCGACATCCGGTTATTAGCCTTGGGCGGAGTGGCTACGGCAGTGGGGCGGCGCCGTGGCGCCGCCCCTCACCGCTGCTAGAAGGGGATGTCGTCCTCGCTCACGCCCGCGGCGACCGGCTCCGCGGGGGCCTCGGCCTGCGCGCTCGGCTTGCGGCCGAACTGCACGCGGTCGCCGATGACCTCGAGGTTGTAGACCTTGCCCTCGCCGTTGCCGGGGTCGTAGACGTTCTGCGAGAGGTGTCCCTCGACGAGGACCTCGGCGCCCTGGCGGAGGAACTTCGCCGCGTTCTGGGCGGTGGTGCCGAAGACCGTGACGTCGATGTAGTCGACCTTCTGGCGATCCCCGAAGCCGTAGTTGACGGCCACCACGAGACGGGTGCGGGCCTTGCCTGAGCTGGTCAGGGGCTGCGCGTCGCGTGCGAGGTTGCCCTGCAGGGTGATGCTGTTCTGGCTGATCATGTCCTGAGCCCTCCTGTGGGTCAGTTGGTTTGTGATGACACGCGCATCTGCGCGCCGACTGACGGAGGGGTCAACTTGGAATCGCGTTCGGTCCGCCGGTCGCCGGCGTGCTCGTTTTGCTAGAAGCGCGAAGCGCCTTGCCCGAAGGGTTCAGCGAAACGTGCGCGTCGGGGACGTAGCGAGCGCTTGCGCGAGCGCAGAGGCGGACTGGATGCGAATCCTGGTTGACCCCGGAGGAGGTGGCGCGAGTATGCAGCGAGGCATGAACAAACCGACTGGCCTTCAGGTGCGGTCAGAGGCGTGAGATCGGTCGAACCCCAACAGACTGTGTGCTCGCCTTGCGACGTGTCGGGTCTTCAGCCCGCGGCTTGCGCGATTCCGTATTGGCTGCCACTTCGATCTGAGGTGTGCCGGGAGGTCGACTATCCGACGTTGCGTGCCGGACAGCCGCCAATCGCAGCGGTGCCTATGGGCGCTGGGGTCACATCGAGGGACACCCCGAGCTGTCTTCACCGCGGTCGGTGGTGGGCGGTCTCAGCGTTGGGCATGAGACCGTGACGTTCGGCGAGATCGGGCGCGCGGCGGCCCCGACCTGCGGCCGAACGTGAACGGGGAGGTGTAGCGCCCCCGTGAAGCGGGCAGGCGCGCGGGTACGCCTCCTCGCAGCCGTCGCGACAGAACGTCGGGGCCACCGGCGGGGGAAACGCCGCCCGATAGGAGCACGGCCAGTAGCTCAACCCGAGGCGAGTGGTGTCGTGTAGCGCGGGACATCGTGGCAGTCAGCGGCGGCAGCAGAGACGGGCGGGTGGGCGGTGAATAGTTCGCACAGCGAGCGGACGACGGCCGGTTGGTCAGCGAGGCGCCCGGGCGAGCGGCCGGTGGTGCGAGCGCGCGGGCAGACGGAGGATTTTTGGACGGCGAGTGTGTCGTTGGTGGAGCTGGCCGAGGCGTTTCTGAGCCGCAGGGCATGAGGGAGGTGTTGGGGGACGATTGAGGCGCATCCGGCGGCCCTGAGCGCATCGAGCTCAACGGCAAGGTCCCCTTGCTCGTCGGGGAGAGTGCGCGGAGGCGATTTGTTGACGGCTGACCGGGCGTGCTGTCACGGCTTGCCTCGAAGTCCGCCGGGGCGGCGCGCACAGTCCGGGCACTTGTCGTTGCGGTCAGCGCCGCTGCCCTTGCCGCGGATCGTCCCGACGAGCGCGCCGAGTGTGTGCAGTCCTCGGCGATCCGGTAAGGCGGTCGTTGGCCCGGGTCGCCTGCCACGCGTGCGGCCGCACCTGAACTCCGAGCCTCGGTCACAGCGCCAGATCGGCAACGCGCGCGCGTACGCCTGGATTTGCTCGCTCTCCCATACATGGGCGAGGCATTCCCCCGGACGTGCCGCGCACATGTCGTGCAGGATCTCGCCGGTGAACCTGATCGGCTCCCGCGTGCGGATGAAACCGGTGTCGTCGGCCCGGTAGTGCCGGCGTAGCGCGCCCTCGAGGTCATCATCGACCAACTCCGCATCGATCCACCCGCGCGCGCACATGTAATTGAGCGCCAGGTCGACGACCACGTCGTCGTTCTTCGTGCGGCTCATCCCGCGTCGGGCAGCAGGTCCGATACCAATGCAGACGCGTTGCGAAGGAGCCGGTTGGCCTCCTCGAGGACCGCCTCCACGAGCTCGATCATCAACTCGGCGCCTCCGCGCGTGTACTGGTCCTCGACGAGCCTGTTGGCGTCGATCGTCAGCGTCGCGAGCTGGCACAGCGGGCCGCGCTCTCGACGGACCGTAACGAGGATCGGGTTCTCGCATTCAGACTCAGGCGGGTAGACGACCACCCGCCAGTCCGAGCCGGGCGGCTGGCGCAGGCAGCCCCACTCGTCGAGCGCCTTGTCGGTCAGATCGACGATCGCGCGGCATGTGCTCTCCGAGAGCGAGTCGAGTCCGTACTCGGCGACGCTCTCGATACCGAACTCGTCGAGGGTCTCTTCAGCCGCGAGCGTTTGCGCAAGCTTGACGCGGGCGAGCGTGAGGATCTCTGGCATGGTCCCTCCCAGTTGTCGCGGGTACCAGCGGCGTTGCGCGAAGGGCCCGTGGTGGCGGACCGGGCGCAGCGACTGCTCTCCCGCTCCGCGGGAAGGCATGGGCGCTGGCACGATGTGGTCTTGCAGGGCCCCGTCACTGCGGGGGGACTCGTTCGAGGAGCCGAAGAGTCGGATACAAGAGTGCTCACCTGTCGCGCGGCGGGCCGCGATACCCCCTTGTGATCGTGGCGCCCTGTTCGCTCGCCGACGGATCGACGGCGCGGCGGCTACGCCGCGCCGACCCGCTCACCAGGCGCTTAGCGCCGCCAGCAACCCAACTGACCAGCACCGTGCACCAGAGCGCCGCCGGGCGGGTGAGTTCGCGCTGACTTGGGCGAGTCGAGCGGGCGCCTCCTGACGGGCGTCGAGCGAAAGCCGCTACGTCTCGTCGGTCAGCACGAGCTTGTCGCCATGGCGCGAAATCAGCCCATGATCGCGGGCATAGACGAGCACGTCGCGCGCGGTGACCTGCGGTGGAAGCTCTCCCGGATGGGCGTTCATGACATCGACCAGAGCGCCCTCGATCTCCGCGTACGTACCAGACGCTCGGCCGAGCTGACGCAGCTCGCGGAGCAGGTCGTCGGTCGTCGGGATCGTCGGGTTCGAAGTGCTCACGGCGTGCGCGAAATGGCAGCCATCATCATGGTGCATATGGTATCGGCCAGTCCGGCGGGGTCCGCGACCGGGCGCTCGGAGAAGGCGAACACCTGCAGATCGCTGGCCCAAGCGGCCGGCAGCCCGGCGATCAGCGGCGAGAGCTCGGACAACGGCTGCGAGGCCGCCGTGGTGGCGCCGACGCGCAACAGCGAGGCGCCCGTCGACTCGTCAATCCTGACCGGCGTGAATCGGACGCGGTTGAGGATCACGCCGTGATCGCCGCGTACGCTCAGGACTAGCTGACGCCAGGCCTCTTGGGCGCGCACGTCCCCGCGTGCGGGCAGGTGCCGGTTTAGCTCCTCGAGGGCCGGTCGGGCGCCTGGGAACTCGCTGACGCGCTTCCAAAGGCTCACGGGTCCCGGCCGGCGGGACAGGACAAGGTCGCGCATCGGGCCCTCGGGAGCGTGTGCGCGAAGCTCGCCCAGCCACCAGACGTCGTCGTGGCCGGCGAAGGCCGCGAGCGCGCTGGTGCGCTTCTCGGGGTTGCTCGCGTCAGGGTCGGGGTCGGCGAGGGTCGCGATCTCGTTGACGAAGCCGTGCAGGCGGTGAGTCGACTTCGAGAAGGCGCCCTCGAGCAGCTCGCGCGTGACGATCTCGAGCGCCGTACCGACCTGCACGACCTTGTGGTGGAACACTCCCCACTGATAGCTCCGGTACCGCGCGATCAGGAAGCTCTCCGCCGCCGGCTGGCCCGGCGGGAGGATCGCGATGGACAAGTCGCCGGCGGCGTCCTCGTGGACCGTGAGGCCACTGACGAGCCGCTCGAGGTCGAACGTGACGTAGTCGAACCCGTAGCTGCGCGCGTCCCGCAGCAGGTAGTCGCTGCGGTCGACGTCGATCTCGCCGTCCACCAGCGAGTGCAGCAGGCGGATGCTCGCTGGCTCGGTGCCGAGTCCGTGTGGCTCATCGGCGGCCATGATCCGGCGGGCGAGCTTGAATGCGGGGCTGACAGCATCCCGCAACGGGGTCGCCGTCAGGGCCGAGTAGACCGAGCGCTGCAACAGCCCGACCATCGCGTAACCGATCTGCTCGTGCGGCGGCTTGCCCCGCCCGAGGTGTCCATACGGCTTCGCCGCCTCGGCCTCCTCGTTCACAAGCGACTGGATGACGTACTCGAAGTTGTGGCTGAATGGAAGGTGGCCGAGGTCGTGAAACAGCGCGGCTAACCGCAGAGCCTGCTCGACCACTAGCGTCGCGGCCGCCGCATCGGGATCGACGGCGGTGGAGGCGATTAGGCCCTGGCCCTGCAGCTCGGCGACCGTCGCGGTGCTCAGCTCGACATCGGGGTCAGCGGCGTTGACTGCGGCCGCGAACTCGCTTTGCAGCCGCGCGCTCACGTCGGGCTCGGTGTTGCGCAAGATGCCGAGCAAAAAACGCGAGGCGAGGTGCATCGCGCCGAGGCTGTGGGTGAAGCGCGAGGTGCGAACTTCCGGGAATGCGTACTGGGCCAGGCCCGACTGGGCGACCCACCGCAGCCGCTGGGTGACCGGGTGGTCGAGCAACGGCTTCTCGATCGCGGTCACCGCGACGTACCCGTGGATCGGATCGCGAACGCGAAGCACCCGGCTTGACACGCGCGCAGTCTAACCCGGCGCCCGCTGGCGCCCTCGCGCGGTCGAACGCGACAACGGCGCGGGAACTGACACACGGCAGGCTGAGGGCGGCTGTTCGGGCGGCCACATCCGCCGACGGCGTGCTTCCGGACGAGCTCCGGCGGGCCGGCGGGAACTGCTCATCGCTCACGCCCCGTCCGTCGAGCCCGGCGAGCTGAAGAGCTCCAACGCCAGCTGAAGCTCGCGGCGAAGGAGCGCGGCACGAGCGAGGCCGAGCTGATCCGCACCGCGGTCCAGCACGAACTGCTCGGCGCGCCCCCCGGTCAGGCCGAGCGCGCGCGACGACGCGAGCGGCTGCTCGCCGCGATGGGCACTCTCGACAGCACGGTCTACCCGGCCGGGTACCTCGACGGGTTGCGCGGCGAGTGGCGCAGCTAATCGTCCTCGACGCGAGCGTGGCGATCGCCGCGCTCTCAGCCGAGGACCCCCATCACGTCGCAGCGGCCAGCGCGCGCGGCGCTGACGGACGCCGATCTGGTACTGGCGGCCACGACGCGCGCCGAGATCATGGTTGGACCGTTCGCCGGAGGCGGCGCGGCGCTCACCGGCGCCAAGGACTTCGCCGAGGGGTGCGACACGGTTGCCGGTCACCGCCGCGAATCGCGAACGCCTGGCCGCAGAACAGCGACCCGTCCTTCTGGGAAGGCGGGCAGGCCGCCGAGACCGTCCAGCGCGACGAGTCGATCGGCCAGCGACGACGAGCCCTGGCCGCCGCGCTGAACACGGCGGTCGAGGAGCTCGAGCAGGAACGCACACTGCGCGTTCGCCGAGCGGCGCTGCGCCCCGAGCGCGTGGCGCTGTTCATCGCAATTGCCCGCCGGGCGTGGGCCGGCCACCGCACGCTCGCGCCCGCGCTGGCGGCGCTCGGATCGGCACCGCGCGCGGGGACCGGCTGCTGGTGAGCACTGGGGTGCCCAAGCCGGCGTTCGTCGGCGAGGCATCACAGGTCACGCTCGAGTCCTACGCCGAGCGCATCGCCGGGATGCGGCACGTCAAGAGAGCGCGCTGATCGCCGCGTTGTTGGACGAGGCGCCACGAACGGACGCCGAGCCAGCGCCACCAGCGCGACCGACCGAGCCTCAACCGCTGATTCGTCGCGTGCGCGCCGCGATGCGCGGCTTGCGCGATGCCGGCCACGCCCCTTCGCTGATTCTCACGCCGAACTCCTACGCCGTCTGGAGCCATCTGTCGGCGAACTCCGAGGAGCTGGAGCAAGACAGGCTTCGTTTGCGCGAAGCCGGCGTGCCCGAGGAGCTGCTGCGCTTCATCCGCGGCCGCATCGAGGAGGCCGTCGTCATCTCGGTCCCCGGCCTGGCCGAGGATGCCGTCCTGGTCCTGGATCCGCGACGAGTTCTGGCCGTTCCCGGCCAGGACCGCGGCGGCGATCAGCTGGACGTAGCGGTCAGCGAGCTCGACCCCGCGACAGTCGAGGCCGCGCTGCTCTATGAGGAGCCGGGCCTCTCGCCTCGTGCGCTTGCGGCCAGGCTCGACGAGCGCCTGCAGGAGATAGATGTGATCGTCAGCGTCCAGGGCGGCGCCTCGATTGCTGACGGCGGCGCATTCGCCGCGGTCGCGGTCGACCCTTCGGGCCAGCTCGAGCATCCGGCCGGTCAATCGGAGGCCCGGCCGGCGATCCTCGGCTTGGACTCGAGGCCGGGCACGGTCGGCTGGGTCGAGCTCCAGACCAGCGACCCGAGCGCCGCCGGCCGCTACTACAGCGGACTGTTTGGCTGGGAGCGGACCGACAGCCCTGTCGGCGAGGATGTCGTCGACTCGGTGATGTCGCTCGGCGGGAGAAGCGTCGCCGGGATTGCGCGGCGAGAACCCGCACAGGCCGACGCCACATCGTCGGCGTGGAGCGTCTACATGACGGTGACGAGCGCTGATGCGACGCTCGAGCGTGCGCAGGCGCTCGGCGCAACCGTGCTCGCCCCTGCGTTCGACGTGTTGGACGTGGGCCGCACGGGCCTCATCCAGGACCCTCAGGGGGCGTTCGTGACCATTTGGGAGCCGAAGACGCGGCCGGAGGGCCCGCTGCTGGGCGCGCCCGGAGCGCCGTCGTTCACCGAGCTCCTCACCTCCGATCTGGAGGGCGCCGCGAGCTTCTACGGCGAGCTGTTCGGATGGACGATCGCGCCGAGTGGTGACACTCAGCCGCCCTGCCTGGCGATCACCAACAATGGTGAACCGGTCGGGCGAATGCGCTCGACGGCAGCCGGCGAGCCACCGCGCTGGATCGTGTACTTCGGGGTCGAGGACCTCGACGCGGCGCTGACCACGGCCGAGGAGCTCGAGGGAGAGGTGCTGACGGGGCCGATCGAGATCGGCTACGAAGTGGTGGCGATCCTCCAGGATCCCCACGGTGCCATGTTCGGGGTGACTGCATTGAGCGACACCGCGATCCTGGCTGGTCTGTAGCCCCCCGCCGGGCCGCACGGTCCCCTCGCGTGCGCCCCGCCCTTGCGCGATAGGTGTGGCCCGTTCGCCCGCGCGACCAGGGTTCGTGGTCCTCGGAGCGTCGGACGCGCTACGTCTGCCCGAGGAGCGTTGCGTTCATCGTTCGGCTCGGCCTGCAGCGACGGCGTCACGCGCCCCGGGGCGCTTTCAGCGTCCCGATGCACACCTTCGCGACCTTCAGGTACGCCTGCCGCGCCGCCGTCATCGTCTGCTCGTCGGGCTTGTGGCCGGCGTGTGGGATCTCGCTGTGCTCTGAACGGGCGTCATGGAGCACCCGGCAGGACGCCTGGATCCCGTTCAGCTGCGTTGTGCTCGCGAGCGCTGTGATCAGGCTGCCATAGTCCACGCGCGTATCGTTCCGGATCTGCTCGGCGATGTTGGCGCTGGTGCCGTCGCTGACAAGGTATGCGGCGCGGACCAGCCGTTCGGCGACGTTGTCGCGGTGCGCGAGCTCGGCGCCCCAGCCGTCCTGTCCGCGTTGACAGGCCCGGTGGAGGAGGGCCAGCTGGCGGACCAGCGCCCCCTTCTCCTCGCCGTAGAGGCGGTCGGGCGATGTGTTCGGCGTGATCTTAATCTCGTCGTAGAGCACCTTCAGGGAGGCGTCCTCGCCGAGCTGCAGACGAGCGAGCGCCTCCGAGAGGGCACTACGCGCCTCGGGGTCGGCCTCCTGCTCCTCGCCGTCGATCAGCGCGACGAGCATCTCCTGCTCGTCGGTGCCCACGTCCTCGATCCGGTCCGCTGCTGAGCGGACCGCCGCCGCGGCCTGCTGGTGAAGGGCGCGGTCGTCATAGACGGCGCCGCCACCGAGGTAGCCGAACAGCGGCCCGAGGACGCTCTGTCGTCCGACCGCGCCGAGCAACGGCATCAGCCCCGCGAGCTCCGCCTTGTCGCTTGTGGCGGCGAACTCGTCGAGGAACTCTCGTCCGAGCGCGTCGAGCGCGCTCCGGGCGGCCTTGCCGGCCACGCCGGGGGCGGAGGCGACGTCGTGTAGACGGCCGATCAGCTCCGGGTCGCGTGGCCGCACGCGCTCGATCACCTCGACCGCCGCCGCGCGCAGGTCGGGCACGTTCGAGTTGAGGAGCTCGAGGACCGGCTCGGGGATCGTGTCGCCGGCCCGCACGAGCCTGCCCACGCGGCGGGCGGCCCGGGCGCGCCGCCTGGCGTTGTCGCGGTGGTCGTCTTCGATCACCGCGCAGAGCGCGTCGATCGACTCGAGGGTTCCGTGCTGCTCGATGAGCTCGAGAAGTCGGTCCCTCTGTTCGGGAGCCAGGTGGGGCCAGGCGGGGCGGACACCCGCGAAGGCGGTGTCGGCCCGCGTGGGCGCGAGCGCCGCGACGACGTCGAGGTCGTAGCTCTCAGGGGTCGTTACCGCGCCCGCGGCGTCGGCGATCTCCTCCGGATGGGCGTCGGCCAGCGCAGCCACCCACTCGCCGCGCCGACCGAGGTCGACGATTTCAAGCGCCCGCCCGACGTGTCCGGCGGGGATCAGGCGCGCCGCGACGGCCGCGTGCAGCTTCCCGGCCAGGTAGCCATAGACGAGCAGCCGCACGTGCAGGCTCGCCTCGATGTGGCTGGTGATCGCATCGAACTTCGCCAGCTCCTCCTCATCGCGCCGCTTTGGCCAGTGGGCGGCGGCCACCCACTCCTCGCGGTTCTCGTGGTCGTCCCCGAGCGCCGCCAGGCGCTCCTGGAGCCGTTGACCCATGGTTCCCACGAGGGAGTCCTCGATCGCCACGTGCACGATCACCAGGCGCATGGTGAAGGCAGTTAGCTCAACGGGCGCCTGTGGAACGAGGTAGCTGAGCGCCTGCGGATGGACCGCATCGAGGCGCGCGAGCTCGCCCAGGACCCGCCGCCACTCATCGACCTCCCAGCTCGTCGTCTGCTGTTGAAGCACTGGCCAAAGGGAGATCTGCCTCCGGGCTGCGGCTGCCCAGTCACGCGTGCGACGACCAGCGGGAGTGATGTGCGGGATCAGGTCGAGCAGCGCGCGGGCACCCGGTGTGTCGCTCAGCTCCTGCTCGAGGATGGCCTCGACGTCGTCGAGCGCGGAGTCGAGCACGAGCCGTCGCAGGGTCTCGGGAAGCTGCGGCGTCGGGCACCAGCTCGGCGCGGTCTCGATGAGCCTTCGCACGAGCGGCGCGAGAACGGGGGGCGCGGTGTCGAGCTCGCGGCACCCTTTCTCCGTGAACTCGACCCCGGCGAGCTGCCACGTCTGATCGCCCGGCGCGGCATCGAACGCCTCGGTCACGGCCTCGGCCGCGGCTTTCAGCACCTTCATGTCCGCGCGGCAGCGTGCGTAGGCGGCCTCCCGGACGTTCCCGTCCTCGGAGCCGACGATTCGCCCTGCGATCACGTCGATTCCGGCCTCGTCCCCCACCACGCCGGGCTGGGCCAGAAGCCAGGCCAGCAGCGTCGGCCGTCCCGGCTCGTAGCGCGGGTCGAGCGGGTTCTCCTCGCGCAGCCGTTCGGCGAGCCTCTCAGCGTCCTCCTTGGCCAAGGCCGGCTGGTGCGTGCTGATGGCGTTCAGGATCGCCTGCGGCGCCGGCGGGTCGAGCAGCGGAGTGATGATCTCATCGAGCACCATCGCGTACAGGTGCGCAGACCCGCTGGCGAGCATCGGCCCGGCGACGTCGGCGGCGGCCTGGGGGTTGCCGTAGCGCCAGAATGCCTCAAGCGTCGGCGTTTCTTCGCCCTCCGCGAGCGCGTCCAGCAGAGGCACGCCCGTCAGGCCGTCGTAGCGCGCGTCGAGCGCCCTTGTCCGCTTCGCTACCACCGCGGAAACGATAGGAGCGTCTCAGACAGAACGTCCCCTGTGGCCAACGCCTCGTTCGCCTCCTCGGCCGCACAGCACGTCGACCGGCGCCCCCGTCAGGTGTGGCGCCACCGAGGGATACGACCTGTCACGCGTCCTCGTCAGCGGGCGTCGCTTCTTGCGAATCGTGGCCGCTCTCCGCCCGACCCCGCGCCCGGCCCTCGACGCCTCTCGCGTTCAGCCGGCACCCGACGTGTGTTCGAGGACTCCCCTCCACGCCTCGGGCTACAAGGCGTGCGGCATCGACTGGAGGGGGCGGCTCAGGATCGATCGCTGGTAGGCGTCTACTCGGCCACCGGGCACGGGGCGTCGGGAGCGACCGTCCGCGCGATTGCGACTGACCCGCGTCAGCAGCTGGAACCGGGACGACTCTGGACTCGTATCCGCTGCTGCTTGACCGCCCGGTCCGGACCTTTTCTACTTGCCGCCGCCCCTGCGCAGAATCCCCGCCACCGCACGGAATGCGGCTCGCGACGTTTGCGTGAGCGCACCGACATTACGATCTCAGCTGCGATGCGCGCGTGCGGCGGAGCGGACCGCGAAGTCCGCGCCGGAGCCCGGATCTCCGCTCTGCGCCCGGATCGCATCGCGCAAGATCGCGCAAGCAGGGTCGCGATCGCGCAAGGCCGGCGGCGGGATCGCGCATGTGCCGGGAGGCGTGGTGCGTCGCGCAGGAGCACGACGACATCTCGCCGGGGGTCGAAGGCCGCTCCGGCGAAGCGCTCTGGTTGCTAATCGCTGGTTACCCGGTGACGATCCCAGAGGATGTTCAGCCCTCGCTCGGTGATGTGGAGCGTGACCACTGTGTCGAGTGACCGTTGTGGCTGGGACAGCGGCGTGACACGTATCCGCGTGCGCAGCGCCAGGCCGTATCGTGCACCGACGCCGCTCGGACCTGTCTGCGCCACGAACATCTCCTGCTCGTTCGGCTGCAGGAAGACGAACCCGGGCGTCGGGTTGCCGTCGCTCACGCCAGGCAACGCATCACGGGCTATCTCAAGCACCCAGTGCCCGGCGCCTAGGATCTCCTTCCTCGGCTCCGCCTCGCCGCGCCAGCGAACATGCCACGGGGTCCGAGCGTTTGGCGCGTTGGTGACGTCGACAACTGTCGCCTCGAAAGTCTCCGTCGGCCCTTCGTTTTCGACCCGGAGCACGATCGGCTCGCCGTTGAGCTCGATCGAGGGTGGGTTCTCGCCGATCAACGCGAAGCGCGGGAGAGCCTCTTCGGCCTCGAGCTGGTGGGCGAACGACTCGCCGTCGCGGGCGCGAAGGTACTGATCACCATCGCGCACCCCGCGGAAGCGGCGCACGTACTCGGAGGTGAGCAGCATCGACCAGCTGCTGCCGGGGTCGCCCGAGATGCTCGTCCACGTCTGCCACTCGTACTCGCCGAGCATCACGCGAACAAGCGCGACCTCGACGCCGGATAGCCGCAGCGCTTTCGCGATCTCGCCGCTCGTGACTTGGAGCTGCGGCCGCTCGGCCGTCGACACAAACGGCTTCTCTCGCTTGGCGAGGTAAGCCAGCGCGCGGGCGAGAAGATCGAGCGCCTCGCGGCCGTGCTCGCAGTAGCGCAGTCCCTCGCGTGTGACCATGAACTCATCCTCGTCGCGGAACATGCCGCCGCGGCCCGTGACGACGGGCAGCAGCAGACCGGGCGGCATCGACTCGGCGAGCTGGCGCAGGGCGAGGCCCTCGAGGTCCAGCTGCTTGTCGAGCTCACGGAACGTGGGGCGGCGGCCGTGCAGCCGGACATGCTCATGCACGGAATCGAGCACGCGCCGCTGATCCACGCTCGGCTCCGCCTCTCGGAAGAACGACATCGGCTGCGGATCTGGGAGCTCCGTGCCTGCGAGGGCCTGCTCGACGGTCTGATCAAGCTCAGCAGTGAAGTCGTAGTAGCCGTTAGTTGCGAGAACCTCGCCGACGAGCGCCTGGACGGCTCGGGACGGAGCTCCGCGTCGGCGACCGCGGAGCGCCTCCGAGCCGTAGCCGTCGGCCGGCGAGGACGGATATCGCTGCCCGGCTCGGGGCGGCGATCCGGCGGGAAATGTCAGGCCGGTCCAGGCGCGGCTGCCCTCGGGGGTGTCGATCTCGGCGGCCAGGTTGAACCACCAGTCGACTCGGGCAAACCGCCGCCTGCCACGTCCCGCGCGCGAAAGCTCGCCGTAGGGGCGACGCGCCAGCGCGCGGGCGAGGTGGACGACCACCGTAGCGATCTCCTCGGCGTCGAGCAGCAGTTCATCCTCGTCGCCGGAGCCCCGCTGCGGGCCGAGCGACCAGAGCAGCTCGACCAAGCCGGTGCGATGAACGTGCAGCACCCGCTCGGCAGCGCCGTCGTGACCTGCCACGGAGAAGACGGTCGTCTCCCGATTCGCGCTCGATGGGACCGTGGCGAACACGCCTGGGAAGGCGTCCACCGCGAACGCACCGGCACGCTGCACCTGCTGGTCGTCGTACGCGCGGGGAGCCGACCGGCTCGGCGCGACAGCCGCCAGCAGGTAGAAGCGGCGCATCGCGCTCGAAGGGAACACAATGGTTCCGCCGGCAATCGAACGGTGGTCGGGACGCAACCGTCGAATCGCCGACTGGAGCGCACTCCGCGCCGCGCTCGCCAGCTGCGCTGGGTTCAGAGGGCCGAGGATCGCCATGGTGCAAATGATCGCCAGCCGAGCGGCGCACGCCGTCTGGCCCCGGTTGCCGACCATCCGCTCTCCCTCACCTCCGACACCGGGACCGCAGCTCGATGACCGTCTCTCACAGACGACCGGCGGGCAGCCGCGGGACTGTGGAACTCGAGCGTGCCGGGCGCTAGGGTCGCGGCGATGCCGAGGCCGGATACGACTGCTTGGCAGCACGAGCACCACCGGATCGCGTTGCCAACTCGGGGCCTATATCCGCGCCGCGCGCCAGGCAGCCGGCATCTCGGAGGACGCGCTCGCACGGGCCGCCCGTCTGCGCCGCACCGAGACCGGACGGATCGAGCGCGGCGAGCTGCTCCGTTCGCTGCTGACACTGCTGATCCTCGCGGACGCTCTCGACGTCGACGGCGCCGGGCTGATCAGCTCCCTGCCGGGTGCGTGCGGAGAAGTTCCGCAGCTGGAGCGCAGCGGCGGCGAGCTCGCGGGTGCGGTCGTGCTCGGCGGTAAGATGTACCCGCTCTGGGACGGCCCGACTTGAGCCGGCCGCCCTGGGGGCTCTGGGTCCCTGCTTCCACCTCATCCTGGCCACCAGGATCAGGATGATGAGGAGCGCGAGTACCGGAGCGAGCGCGTCCGTGGACATGCTCAGCTCCTTGGTTCGCCCCGCCGGGGATTCGGCGGGCGCCGCGCTCGCTGAGCGCCGCGCCGCGTCCGCCATCCCTGTCTGCCCGGGAAGCGACCGGGCGCGCGTTTCGGAACGGTCGGGGGGCGTGCGCCGCCCACGTGTGCGCCGCGAGGTGGTCAAGCGTCCCAGTAGGTCTGCTCGCAGCTGTCGCTGCAGAACGTCGGTCGGCCGTCGCAGTAGGCGATGCCGACGTACTCCTCGCAGACGACGCAGTTCATGCGCTCGTCCATGCGCTCGCACTCGAAGCACTTGTCGTTGCGCCGCTCGTAGGGGGTGTCGAGCGGTTCGCCGCACGCGCAATAGACGGGCTCGGGGACGGCGATTGGCGTGGTCACCAGTCGATTGGCGCCGGTACGGCGGCTCGTCAGTTGCGTGCTCATGTTGTGAACTCCTCGTGGTCGTCGGACCCGTTGCACTCGCCGTCCTGCTCATCCAGCGAGCAGGCAGCGCAGAGCAACTGGCCCGTGATGTTGTCCATTTCGTCTACGTGTCCACAGCCGGGGCAAGGCTCGAGCGCGGCCACGTAGTTCAGGTATGACTCCTCCAGGCTCGGGTCGCCCAGTTGGTTTGCGGTGGTGCACCTGGGGGTCATGCCGCGGTGGCTTTGCGCGCGGCGCGCGCGGTTGCGACGGATGGTGATGACGTCTGGCCGGGTGCTGAGAGGGCGATCATCGCGTGGAGCTGCGCCGAGAGGTGCCGGTCCGGAGCGTTGATGATCGATTGGACTGTCGCCTCGTCGATGTCGCCGAATCCGGTCGGGCAAACGATGAGGGTTCGGTCTGTGCCGGTGTAGCTGATGATGTCCCCGACCGACAGAGACGGCAGTCGGTAGCCGATCGCACGAAGGGGCTCGGCGTCAGCGGCGTCGACCCGGTTGAAGAAGCGAAAGATCGCTTCGGGGTCGGCGTCGGGTACGCGGCCCGACCAGGTGGCGGGACGGCACCGCCCAGGCGTGTCGGCGCCCGGCGAGTAGATCTGGACCGCAGTGCCGGCGCCCGCGGCTTCGGGTGTGGTCGTCATATGGTCGCCGCCTTCGCCTGCCGGCGCGCGGCGGCGCGCGCCTTGATCGCCTCGGGCCAGGTGCGGGCGCCGTACTGGAGCATGACCTCGAACGGCGAGTCCCTGGTCGCCCTGGGGGCGAGCATCCTGGTTGCGCGCGCGTCGGTCAGCAGCGCCGCGCGCTCCAGCGGGCAGCGTTGCAGCCGCCGGGCCTCCTCCAGGTAGTCGGCGACGAGCGCGTTCATGTGCGCGACCGCCGAGGTGCCGTCGGCCACGGGGCCGACGTCGACGCACCGCTCGATGAGGTAGGCACGGGCGCCGTCGCCGCGCTGCTCGGGCTCGTCGGTGAGCCTGACGTGGCCGAGGACCCGCTGCGCGTAGACGACCCGTACGGTGCCATCAGGCAGCGTGTAGGAGCCCTGGTGGTGCTTGGGGGAGGTGCGCGTGTCAGGTAGGACCGGTGCGGTTGTCGTGGTGCTCATGGTGTGGTCTCAGTTGTGGGTTGACGGTCCCGGTCAGGACCGCTGGCTGTCGCGTGCGGCGATGAGGCGGTCCAGTTCGGCGCGAGCCTCCTCGGCGGTCGCGGCGCGCTTCTGCGGGAGCCCGAGCTTGCGCTGCAGGTCGGCGAGGTACTTCGCTTGCCTTGCGCTCGGGGCGGCGATGAGCTCGTCGATCAGCTCCTGGGCGAGATCGAACCGTGTCGGGATCTCGACCGGGATGCCCTTCTTCTCCGACAACGAGCGGATGTAGGAGAGCTGGCCGTCGGTGGCCTGCGGGATGAGCGTGTCGGCGCTCATGTTGTTGGCGTCGGCGGTCTGGACGCTGTAGGAGGCGTGTGAGCCGTACCCGACGGCTTCGGAGAACCGTCCGCCGGCGTACTGCCCGTCGCGGGTGCGCTTGCCGTTGAGGGCGCGCTGGCGCTTCTCGGCCGGGGTGAGGGTCACCGGGCTGGGGTTGAACCGGATGGTCCGGTAGGAGCCGCGGCGGCGGGTGCCGCCTTCGAGCATCATCAGCCGGTCGAGCTCGCGATTGACGAGCGCGCGGTCGGTGAGGTCGAGGTGGCCGATCGGACGGCGGTGCTTGGTGGCGAGCATCCGCAGCCTGGTGATCTGGTCGATGGCGGGGATCTCCTCGAGCGGGGTGTCCTCCTCGATGTGGACGCCGATGTTGCGGAAGTCGAGGATGCGCTTGGTGCGCCGGCGCTCGGCGCGGTCGAGGTCTTCTTGGGTGAGGGTGGTGGCCTTGCTCATGTGGTCTCTCCGTTCTGGGTCGTGGACGGCCATGACGCGCATTGAGCGGCCGGTTCCTCGGAGTGCCACTTGTCGAGCCGTTGAGCCGAGCCCGCTTGCGGGCGGTACGGCGGCTTGCCGCCGGCGGCTCGATGGCTCGGCAGGTTGCGCGAGAATGAGGCCCGCCAGGGCCGGGCTGGCTGCTCAACTTGGCGGCATGGTTAGTCCCCGACCCAGGAGAGACAGAGCGGGGCCAGCAGGCAACGATCACAGCCAGTGGCAGGCGCGGAGTCACTCACCACGGCGGGCACCCCCCGCTTTGATCTGATCGCTGATCCGCGTCTGTGTGGATGGTGGTGGGTGACACCTACGGGTTGGGGTGTCTCGTGAAGAACCTAGATGGGTGTGGTTGCACACGAATAGCCCGGCTTTCGCCGGGCCGGGGCACGTCTGTGTGGTTGGGTTGGCCGGCGGTGCGGCCAAGGGGTGACGCGCTGGGCGCGTCTTGCGGTGCGGGCGGTGCGGTGGTGGAGTGTTTTACCGGCCGGTCTGTGACGGGGCGTCGTCTTCGGCGGCGTAGCGGGCCTCGTCGCGGACGCGCATCAGCGCGCGGCCGAGGAGGTTCTGGCCGGTGTAGCCGCCCTTGCGGTCGCGGCAGCCCCAGACGAAGTCGCGGGGCGAGTCCTCGGCCAGAATGCGGTCCCCGGTGGAGAGCAGCAGCTCGCGGAGGTCGGGGACGGCGAACTTCGCTCGCACGACGGTGAGCATGATGTGCGCGCGCCGGCGGTTCCAGTTCGCAGGACAGGGGTAGCGCCAGGCGGCTTGTTTAGCGGCGTACGGGGAGTCCGCGTGGCGGATGCTCTCGTGCTCGGTTTTGTTGCGACCCTTGGCGCACTGGAAGCCGTGCTCGCCGGAGTCGAAGAGCAGGATGACCGTCGGGTCGTACCAGGCGGGCATCGGGAACGGGATCTCGTCGAAGAAGTTCGAGAAGCGCCGCCTGGGGCCGCGGGCGCCGGAGTAGAAGTAGATCGTGCCGGGCTCGTCCCAGCGGTCCCGGCGCCAGCGCGTCGGATCCGGGGGCAGTACGCGGCCGGGAGGCGCGGTGGACGTGGGAGAGTTGATCGTGAGATCAGATCTATCGGTCGGTTCGGCGAGCGCCGTTATGTCGAGGTGCTGCGTGCTCATGTGGTTTTTCGGGTGGGTCGCGGACTGGCGATGACGCGCATTGAGCAGCCGGCGCTCGGAGTGCCAACTTGTCGAGACGTTGAGCCGCGCCCGCTCGCGGGCGGCCGCGGCGGTTTACCGCCGGGCCGCTCGATGGCTCGGCAGGTTGGCGCGAGAGCGAGGCCCGCCAGGGCCGGGCCGGGTGCTCAGCTTCGGCGCGTGGCCGGGCCGCGATATGCGGACCCGGTCCTCTCGCGTCGCGAGCGGCGTCATGCGGTGCCTCCTGAGAGTGACTGGTCACCGATCGGGTAGTCCCAGCCGAAGCGCGCCCGGCGCGCGAACAGCTCGACGTACGGGCCTGGACCGGCCTGCTCGATCACGTCGTAGCTGCCGTCAGGCTTGGCGGAATGGATGCCGCGGCGCCCGCCCGGGACCCGTGGCGCGCGCCAGCGCTGGACGCTTCCCACGTTGTTGACCTGGAACGGTAAGGAGCCGCGACGGCAGACGAGCAGGATCTCGTGTTGGGGTCGCGGGAACTTGCCCAAGCCGAAGGTGATCTTGTCCCAGACGATCTCGGACACGACGCCGAAGCCCCACGCCCGCGCGATGCGGACACCGAGGCCCTCTCGGTTCAAACGCGCGGGCACCCACAGGTAAAGGTGCGCGTCGTGCTCTGCGAGCTGGGCGACGGGTAGCGCTTCGATCGCGTCGAGCGGCATCGGTTCGTACGGGAAGAACGTGTCGCGTCCACGGCGGCCACCCTTGGCCGCCAACGGCCGCGAGGGGCGTCTCTGATCCCCGGCGAGGGGCCAAGGGGGATCGGCGACGATGGTGCGGTATGTGGGGGTTGGCGAAGGCGCGAAGGTGTTCACGGACGTGGGAGCTGGATGCGGCGGGGGTGGGTCCGAATGGCCGCACGAGCGCCGTCCGGCGCCGTGCTCGCATGAGCTCGGGCACGGTTATCGCCCCCCAGGAGCAAGGGGCGCGGACGGGTTGCTGCTCGTGCGGCCATCCGGTAGGCCCGCTGACCAGGCGGGACCGAGCCAGGCACCCGCCCGCCGGGAGGCGGATGCCGTGACGGGTGGCTGGCTCGGCCTCGCGGCCGCGGGGGTAAGAAATTTGCGCCTCCGCCGCCGGGTTAGGACGACGGAGGCGCGCTCTGGGCTGTGTAGGGGCGCGTGCGAGGCTCAGCACGCAAGCTTGGGAGCCGCCCCTGCGAGGTTGCCGCGCAGGGCAAGGGCGGCGTGGACGGCCGTGGCGGTGATCGAGGCCTCGCCGGCGAGGTCGGCGAGCGTTTGGGCGAGGTGGAGAACCTGCTGTCGCCCGCGGGGGCTCAGCGACCCGGTCTGGTAGGCGCGGTCGAGCGGCGCCTGAGCGTCAGCGGACAGATCGGAGGCAGCCGCGCGCGCGTCTCGGTGGTCGTGGCGTTCGCGCGCAGCGCGAACGCGATCGCGCAGTTCGGCCGACGACGGCCCGGGGGGAGCCGCGGCGACGTCGACGGCGGCGGGAAGGTCGATGAAGATCGCGAAGTGATCCAGCAACGGTCCGGCAAGCCGGCGCCGGTACCTGACCAGGGTCGCGGCGTCGCAGGCGCAGCGAGCGGTCTGGCCGTAGCCGCAGGGACAGGGTGTGACGGCGGCGAGGAGCTGAAACCGCGCCGGGAAGCGATACCCACGCTCGCCGCGGACGATGGAGACGCCGTGCTCGGTGAGGGGGCCGCGGAGCGCATCGAGGGTGGAGCGGGGGAACTCGAGGAGGTCATCGAGGTAGAGGACGCCGTGGTGCGCGAGGGTGATCTCGCCGGGACGTACCGGCGAGCCGCCGCCGACGAGCCCGGCGGTGCTGATGGTGTGATGCAGAGCGCGGAGCGGGCGGTCCCGCTCGCGGCCGAGACCGGCGGCGTCGCGGATCGTCGCGACCTCCCGCTGCTCGCGGTCGGCGAGCTCGGGAAGGATCGAGACGAGACGACGACCGAGCATCGTCGCACCGGCGCCCCGGGGTCCGCGTAGCAGGACGTGATGCCCGCCGGCGGCCGCGACGGTGAGCGCGAAGATCGCCTCCTCGCAGCCGCGCACGTCGGCGAAGTCCGGCTGGGGCGGCGCGCTCACGGGGACAGCGGACACGTGGCGGGTGCGATCGCCGGCGGGTATCTCCTTGAGATGGGCGACGGGCCGCGACGGGATCGGCGCAAGGTCGTCGGGAAGCGGCGCGCCGGCGTAGAGGAGCATGCCCGCGCAGCCGCTCGAGCGGTGCTCGACGGCGACGGCGAGCGTGCCCGGAAGCGCGCGGATCTCTCCGCAGAGAGTCAGCGCGCCGTAGACGGCGATGTCGGCGAGCTGGTCAGGCCAGACCTCACCGGCGGCGGCCAGGACGGACATCGCGACGGCCAGCGAGATGGACGGCGAGGCCTGCCGCAGCGACGCGGGCGCGATGTTGACCGTTACGCGGCGCTCCGGGAATGGGTAGCCGCTGCTGAGGATGGCTGCGCGCACGGTTTCGCGAAGGTCGCGGGCGGCGGCGTCGGCCAGGCCAATGACCGTGAAGGAAGGGAGCCCGGCGCGGACGTCGCATTCGACGGTGACGCGGCGGGCTTGGACGCCGTGGAGAACGTATGTGGCGCAGCGAGCAAGCATGGGGAGATGAGCTCCTGGAGGTCCGGGTGTTAGGCGCGGCTAGCCGCGACCGTGGTTAGGTGCGAGCACCCGCGCCGACGGTCGGAGGGCGGGGTACGCGAGAGCGCCCCGAGCCGTCTCCGGGCGCGAGAACTGGGTCGTCGTGAAGATCGGCGCGAGGACGATCCACGGGAGAGCGCCCTCGGAGCGAGGGCAGCCCGCGCGGACGGCCCGCCGGGGATTCGGCGGGCCGTGCTCGGCGGCGACTAGGCGACGGCGGCCGACGTTCGGTCGGCCGCGCGCGCCATTCGGGGAGGTGGTGTGAGGGTTAGAACGGGATGTCGTCGTCGGACACGCCCGCGGGGACGAAATCGGGCTCGTCGGCCGGAGCGCCGGAGTCGGCGGTGCTGACGCCGTTGCTGCCGTTGCCGCCGCCGAGGAACTGCACGTTGTCAGCGATGATGTCGACGGATTGGCGCTTCTGTCCCTCCACCTCGTACTCGCTCCACTCGAGGCGGCCGTCGATCGCCACCGGGCGACCCTTCTTCAGGTACTGCCCGCAGCTGTCGGCCTGGCGGCCGAACACGGTGACGCTGAAGTAGTTGGCCTTCTCTTCCCACTCGCCGGTGGCGTTGTTCCGGCGGCGCGTGTTGACCGCCAGGCGCAGCTTGCAGATCGACATTCCCGTGCTGGGATTGGAGCGCACGTCGGGATCCTTCGTCAGGTTGCCGGTCAGTACGACTCGGTTGATGTTGGACATGGGTGGTGTGGTCTCCTGTTGGTTGTTGAACAACTGTCGCGTCGAGGTTTGACTGTCCCGCCTAAGGCCGCATCCGCTCACGCGGATGCAAGCCTGAAAGGCGGGCAGTTCGGACTCGCCGCGGCTTGTGGTCTGTCGTGTTTACGCTCCGTTCGGGGTGTTGAGGCGGATGGGCATGAGGATCTGTGAGAGCTTGCCCGTGGAATCGGTGAGCAGGATCGGGCGTAGCGGGTTGACGAGACGCATCTCGACTATGTCGCCGCCGTACTGCGCGAGCGCCTGGGTGAGGAAGTCCGGATTGATGCCGATCGTGAGCGGGGCGCCGTCGTGCCGGATGTCTTCGATGAGTTCGGCGGCGGAGCCGATGTCGTGGGTGTCGGCCCGGCACTCCAGCCCTACGCCGTTGAACGCGAGAACGGCTGGCGTGTTGTTCTGGCAGAGCAGCGCGACGCGCCGGATCGTGTCGTTGAGCGTGTCAGCGGGATAGCTGACGCTGAGCTCGCACTCGGTGGGGATCAGCTGGTCAGAGTTGGGGTAGTCGCCGCTGATCGTTCGCGTCGAGAGCGTGATCGAGGCGAACTGCATGACGAAGTTGCTCCCGGCTTCGCTGATGGTCAGCTGCTCGGCGCCGGCGACCTTGGAGAGCTTCGCGAGTTCCTGCAACGCGCGCGCCGGGAGGGTGCGCTGAAACTCGCGCGTGGCGGGCGCCTCGAGCTCGGTCCGGTAGACGGCGAGCCGATAGGAGTCGGTGGCCACCGCCCGGAGGTCGGTGCCCGTGACGCGGATGTTCACACCGGTGAGTAGCGGCCGGGACTCGTCGCGGCTGGCGGAGTCCGCGACCCTGTCGATCGCCGCGATGAACGGCGCGAGCGGCAACTGAGAGGTCGTGGACGGATCGGGCTTGGGGAGTGTCGGGAAGTCCTCGATCCGGAGCGGGCGCAGATCAAAGCGGGCCGAGCCGGACTCGATCCGAGCTGTCGAGTCGTCGGTGAGGCTGATCGTCACGGTGGCGCCCGGGCAGGCCTTCACGACGTCGAGGAGAAGCCGGGCGGGAAGCAGCACGCGGCCGTGGCTCTCGATCGACTCGGTGACCACCGGGAGCGTGATCGAAGTATCGAAGTCCGTGGCGCTGACGAGCGCACCCGTTCCGGTCGCGTCGAGCAGCGCGCCCTGTGCGGCCTGGAGTGCACTCGAGGTCGTTGCGACGCGCGCGGCGACCGAGAGGGCGTTAGCGAGATTCGATTTGGTGGCCGTGAGCTTCACGAGAGACAGGCTCCTTGAGTGATGAATGCGGGTACTGGATTGGGGCGAGGGGGCAGGGGGGGTGGTTGCAGGCGACGGAGGCGTTGTCACGCTCGGTTCTGGCGCTTGCGCTTGCGTTGCTGCTTACGCTGCTGGGACAGCGCGCGGAATCGCGTCCGCTCGCGGGCGTCGTAGGGGTAGGCCCACAGGTTCTTGACGCCGTCGTCGATCGTGTTGGCGACTGACGGGCGCGACCAGGTGGCTGCTCCTGCCCACGGCTTGCGCGGGCCGAGGTCGATCCATCCGTCGAACCGGTAGAGGTTCCCGGCCTTGCCCGGCAGCGCGTAGGACACGGCGGAGCGCATCGTCGTGTCGCTCCAGTCGGGGCCGATCCGAAAGTCCGGGGCGAGGTAGTCGCGCCAGAGCCTGAGCATGGCGCGCATGACCGTGGGGTGCTTGGGGTGCCGCGCGATGCGGGCCAGGTCGACGAGCTCGGGGCGGGGCATCTGTTCGACGGTGGCGCTGATCGCGCTCGCGCTGATCGACACGGCGACGCAGGTTCCGTTGACGGCCATCCCGTACGCCCACTGGCGAAACGGCCGCTTGGATGCGCCAAGCGGGTGCTCCCAGATCTCGCAGTAGCGGTTGGCGTCCTCCAACGGCATCGGCCCGCAGTGGATCGGCTCGCCGATGCGTACGCCGGCGGGCCACAGCATCCCGGGCAGCTGCGTCTGGAAACCGTCGGCGACGACGGGGATGGTCGCGACGGACGGTGGCCGCGAGCGGACGGGTGCGGTTGTGGGCATGGTGGAAAGTTGCGTGCGCGAGCATGTAGCGGCACAGGGCGGCGCTCCGGGATTCGTGACCAGTCAGCGCTGGTGGGCATCCCTAGGACGTGGTGGAGCGCGTGTTTGGGAGAGAAAGCGGCCGAAATGTTGGGTGGGCCGGTAAGCGGATGGGTGCGACGGGAGCGGCCCAGGGCCGAGGGCGCGCGGCTGGGGGTTACGTGAGCCGGCGCGCCGAGCGGGGCTAGAAGGTGTCACCCTCCGATGGGGTGAAGTAGGAGGCGAGCTTCGGGTCGCCTCCGGAGATCTCCTCGCGGAGGGTTTGCAGGGCGGTGTCGAACGCGGCTTGAAGGGACTTCTGACCGAAGCGGGCGACGGGGATCAGGGGTCCGACGCGCTGGGCGTAATACGGCTTGACCCGGATGGTCCCGGAGAAGTGCTCCTCGCGGTTGATCGACGCGAAGTAGGCTCGACGGGCGGCGTGGTGCGAGACGGTGAGGACGGTGTACTCGACGCCGTCGCCGTCGAGGTCGCTGTGGACGTTGCGAAGCGGCCAGAGCCCAGCGATGCTGCGGGAGCCCGTCTTGCGGCTGATCGTCGGTGCGTCGGTCACGGGCGCAGGCTTCTGGATGTTGGGGACGGGACGAATCATTGGGTGACCTCCGTCGTGAGGAATCGGGAACTGGTTGATGCGGCACCGAGTGTGCTGGGGTGGGGGCGCCGGGCGAGGAGCGCCTGGACGTGTAGGTTCGCGCGGCGCTCGAGCGCGAGCAGTCGGGGGGTGCTGAGTGGTTTGGCCCACGGGAGCGGTTGGCATTTGATGCCGAGCGGGAGCCGGTTGCCGAGCTGCTGGGACGGCGGCACGTATCGGATCACCGCGAGTACCTGCGGATAGACGATGTAGAGCCATTGCTGGGACCAGCGAAGCAGCGCGCTGTCGAGGTAGCGTCCGTCGCGATACTCGAGAACGGCATGCCGGCAATCGGGGTTGTCGTGGTAGATGTCGACGTCGGGCCGGCGACCCGCGGCCCGCTTGTGGAGCGGCCCATCGGGGGTGTCGGCGCGCATCGCAGAGCTGTACGCGACGCCGGAGCCGGTGAGCGAGGACCAGTACCCGAAGCGACTGTAGGCGAACAGGTGGTCCGTCGCCGCAGCGGGATCGCCAGGAAACGTTTCGAGGACGAGCCGGCGGAGGACCCGAACCATCGCAACAGGGTTACCGTCGCAGTGACAGTAGACGGCTTTCATCGCGGCTGGGCCGGTCGGCCTGCCGATTAGGCATGCTGTTGACAGGCGGTTCCTCCGGCGAATCAGTCGGTAGTGGAGACGTAGGCGCGGACGCGCGCGAGGTGCTCAGGGCAAGCGAGGTTGAAGACCGGAATCTCATGCGCGGCCGCGATCCGGAGCGCCTGCCCGGTCCCGCCGGTGGAGGGCCCGGGGTGGGTGGTCGCGCCGTCCGGCGTCCAGCAGACAACGAACGAGACGGGGTCATCGAGGCCGCGGCCGAGGATCTGATGGCAGTTGCGGGCGTGAAGCGAGCGGCCGCCGCGACCGAGCCGCTCCCACGCCGGATGGTGCGTGGCCGCCATCTGCATCGCCGCCGGCGAGGGCTCCGGCTGCACGTAGCCGGCGACGCAGCGGGCGGAGGACTCGAAGCTCGCCCACGGCAGGTACACCTCGGCGTCGGGTCCAGCGCCCTGCTCGAACGCCTGGTCGGCGTCGGGCGCGTGGCCGGACCGCAGGAGGTGGCCGCGCTGAGCCAGCTGCGACGCGAGCGCGCTCAGGAGCTCGAGGACGGGCTGGGGTGTGCGTCGCGATCCGATGCCGGCGTAGGCGCGCATCAGCAGACCTCGGGGTCGTTGGCCAGTTCGAGCAGCACGTCGCCGTGGCACGGTCCGGGCTTGCACCAGCAGACCAGATCTTTGCCGCGAAGCTCGTGTAGCGCGGCCATCAGCTCGGGCTGCTGAACGATCCAGCCACGATACGCCGCGACCGCCTCCTCGACGCTGTTGACTTTGAACCGCGCGAGCGTCCGGCCGCTCAGGTGGGTGAAATCGTTGCCCCACTTGGAGGGGCGGCCGATGTAGGCGGCGGCGGGCGGGATGGCGTCGGTGCGGCGGTTCAGTACGCGCGGGGTGTGCTGGCTCATGTGCTCGTTCCTGTGGTCGTCGGTGGCTGCGAAGCGCCAGACGCGCGGGCGCGCAGCCGCCGGTCAACCGAAGCGCAGCGAAGGCGCAGCCCCGGCAGGGGTTGAGCGGCGGACGGGGCCCCGCATACTGGCCGAAGGCAGCCACCGGCGACCACGGCGTAGAGCACCGCCCGGCCGCGAGCGGCCGTGACATAAGCTCCTTTATTGGGCGTTGATGCGCTCAAAGTTCGCATCGAGCATGTACGTCTCACCTGAGCAGCAGCGGTACATGCTGCGCGCGTGGTCGAGGTCCTCGCAATGAATGAGCAGCGGCTCCTCGTCGCGGTCCTCAGGGTCGATCTCGAGCACGAAGAACGGGGCAGGCCAGTACGCGACGAGCGTATGGCCGTTGACTTCGAGTTTGTATCCGTTGGCGCTGGGCATGATGCCTCGGCCCGTTGCCTTATCGGGAATGCTCGTAGGTGGGGAGCTCGTCGACCTCAGGTGCGTCGGCGTCGAGCAGAATCCAATCGCATTCGCGGGCGCGAGTGAAGTGCCAAAGCGTGACGATTGCGGTCGGGATGCGCTCGTAGTCGGCAAGCTGGCCGGGTACGTCGTCAGGCACCCACAGCCACCAGCCGTCCTTGAACTCGCGGGCGATCACTCCGTCGATGGCGTCGAGGCCTTGGAGTTAGATCGGCGGGTAGATGCGCAGTCGAGGCGTCTAGGTACTGGTGAATGTTCGGGTGGGGCATTGCTTCCTCCGTGCTTGTCGTAAGACGGGCGTTATCGAGCGTTGCGGCTGTTGTAGGTTGCAAGCACCTTTGTCCCGTCAGGGACGATGACCATCGCGTCCGGCCCCCGCCGAACGTGATCGGAGGCAGTGCCCCACGTGCCGTATAGCGGAACGTGGTCCTCCTCGATTCGCCGCCGTGCGGCCTCACACTGCGCAGTGGCGAAGCTATCCTCGCTCTCGCCGTCGTCGGGGCCGTCTTCCATTACGCTCATCGTCCACACGGCACCGCCGACGAACATTGCGGTTATCAGGTCACCTGGTTGTTGCATCGTGGATCCTCGTGAGGTTCGTGGGTTGGGATCGGTGAGCGGCGATGTAGAGGTCGACCGCCTCGCGCAAGACGTGGCTGATCGAAAGGCCGGTTGCGGCCATGTGCGCTGCGAGCCACGGCGACTGCGCGGGTGTGGCTCGGAAGCACAGCTTGTTGGCCTGCGAGAACCCGACGGTCGGACGAGAGGTACAGGCGTCGGGTCGTTGACCTGTAGGCGGCATGTCGCCTACAGCGCGTCGACGATCGCCGGCCACACGGCGGCCACAGCCTCGGCGAGGAGATCGCCGATTGCGGGGCCTTCGAGGTCGGGTAATCCTCGAGCAGCTCGGTCCGCACGGACTCGTAGCCACGGCGGTATTGGTCGACGGTTGCGATGCCGTCGGCGAGGGCGGCGTTATCGGCGTAGGACAAGAGTGAGTTTTCGGCCTGGTCGTACGCGCGGTCGGCCATTTCGTTCGTGGTCAAGGTGACCTCCTGAGGCAAATGAAGGGGGCTAGGAAAAGAGGGTGAGAACCGCCGGCGCGTGGTCGACGGCCGGGTGGTGGAAGTCGACGCCGAACCCATATTTGGCGCCGTAGCGGGTGCGGAAGGATCTGATCGGGCGGTAGGCGCGATCTAGGTCAGCGGCGGTGAGGCCGTGCGGCGCGCCGCGGCGCTCGGCGCGGTCGGCCTCGGCGAGGAGTGCGATGAGCTGTTGAGCGGACCGGGCCGGCGCCTGCCAGTACGGCCACCCGTCGCTACAGCCGTTGACGGCGTCCTTGAGCGAGCAGAGGGTCCTGGCCGCGCAGGAGAGGATGGGGTCGGTGACGAAGCGGTCTACCCAATCCTCGATGTCGTATTCGTTGGCGAATTGCATAGATGTGCAGCTCGGGCTGCGGGCAGGGACGCCGGTCTGGAGGGGTGGGCGTTCCGCGAGACATCCCAGGCAGCCGGCGGGCCGGCTGCTTCAGTCAAAGCGGAAACGGCCGCCCCCGGGGCCGCGCCCCGGGGGGGTTAGCCGAAATCCTGGGAGGAGCGGACGCTGCCGTCGGGGTTGAACAGGGTCACTTCCAGGCCGAGCGGGGTTTGCTCGAGCTGCTCTGGCAGGTAGTGGAAGTGAACCTCGACGAACGCCTCATCTCCCGCGAGCAGCGGGCGATAGGCGATCGCGTCATCGACGGGGGCGATGTGCCAGGACTTCAGGCCCAGCCCGGGAGTGTCGGGCGACTCGATTCGGCCGATGGTGTCGATGATCGCGCGCGCCTGCGCGGGCGTCACCGGTACGTGAGCGATCGAGCCGGCCACGAGGACCTCGTCGAGCGTCGGGAGCGCGAATGCCATCAGGTGAACCTCCTGGTCAAGTGACTGTAGATGCAAAGGCGGTGAAGCCGGCGAAAGCCGCGGCCTCTCGGTTTCGAGGAGGCGGGACGGCCGCTAGAGGGGTGGGGTGGTGTGGGCGCGCCGGCGCGTGGCGCTGCGCGCCTGACGCGGGCGGGGCGGGAGTTCGGTTCGGTCAGGTGACATCGAGGATCAGCGAGGTTTGCGGATCGGCCTGGCGTGCGATCGTGGCCTTGAACGCGCGGCCGCAGGATGGACAGCCGCCGTTGTTCATCGCGTAGCCGTCGCGGGGGATCGTGCCGATGCCGCGCTTGCCCTGGGTGCTGCCCACGAGCTCATCGAACAGGCCCTCGGGCGTGACCGTGTAGATCACCTCGTGCCGGGTGGCCCACTGCTCGCGCTTGTAGGCGGCACCGCAGTCACAGGACAAGACGGGGAGTGAGCGCTGAAAATCCGCGTACTTCTCGGCCTCCCAGAGCAGGGCGAGGGTGAACCCGGTGTCGGCGAGGATGCTCCCGGTGTTCGGTGTGGGCTGAAGATCGGCGGTGTAGAGGCGTTCGACGTCGGCGATCACCTCCGGATCGTCGCCGTCCTCGTCGCAGTCGTACCAGCCCTTCGCGCACATGTAGTCGAGCGCCGCCTCGATGATGATGTCGCGGCGTTGCTCGGCGGTGAACTCGGTTTCGACCAGGGCGGGAGCGAACGGGGTGTCAGCCATCGCTGTGGGAGGGCCGGGCGCCGTCGGCGAGGATGACAGGGGCGTGCGGGTAGGCGAGCGTGAGCACGGGCGGCGCCGGCAGGGCGCGGGGCGTGACGATTGCGGCGAGGTCGAGGCTGCCGTCCTCGATGGTGAGGACAAGCGTGAGGCGCGGGATCTCGACGCACGCCCGGGACGCCGCGTCGATCGCCTGTTGGGTCGGCTCGGCGCCGGGCGCCCAGATGACGGCGACGACCGTCGCTTCACGTGCCCGCCGTGATTGCGCGAGGCGCACGGCGATGTTGCGGTTGAGCCCGCCGACGCTGGTGAGATACACGGCGGCGGCGGGGAGACCGAGCGCGGCGCCGAGGATCGCGCCGGCGGGTCCCACTTGGTCGTGCTGGTGACCTGAGGACGGACCGATGCGACCGCGCCCGCGAGGCGGGCCACGAGCTCGTCTGGGGGCGGTGGATGTGAGGGGGCGTCCGGGCGCTGGCGGGTGGCTGGCGCGAGGCGCGGCGCGTCAGGTCCGCGTTGGCGAGCGCGACGAGCCGGAGGGTCTCGCCGTCGGCGAGCTCCTGGTTGGAGGCAAGCGCCGCGGCAAGCAGGCGATGCAGGGTGCGGACTTGCGCGTCGGTGAGCGCGCGGAACGGCCTGCGGCTCGCGCGGGAAGAGTCGGGGGCCATGAGGCCGTTAGGCGCTCTCGCCGTGCAAGATGAGCCGGAGGCGGCTGGCGATCCATTCGCCGACGGCGGGGGAGACGGCGTTACCGAACCCGTCGACCTGGTCCCTTGCTGCGCCCCAGACCTGGAAGGAGCCCTTGTAGTCGGCGAAGTCGACGTCGAAGCCGCAGCCACGGCCGATCTCGTGGCTGGCCACCATGCGGAAGTAGCAGTCCTCGAGCTTGAGGTCGACGAGGGCCTCGCGCCACTCGGCGGCGAGGATCGCGGTGGTGTCGCGAGCGGTGAGGGTGCCGAGCGGGTCGGTGACCGGGTGCGGCGCGGTTTCGGTGCCGTTGGAGCCGTTCTGCTTGTACCAGCCGGAGAACAGCATCCCTTGGGTGATCGCGGAGCCGACGACGGTGCCGAGCGGTCGATCGAGCGGATAGGTGCGGTAGCGGGCTTCGTCGAGCGTGCCGTTGCACTGCACGCGGCCGGCGGCGGTGAGCAGCCCGGGGATCTGGTCGCTGGTGACGGTCGGCATCGCCTCGCCGACCGTTCTGGGCAGCGTGTGCTTGCGGAAGGGGACGACGCCGCTTGAGAGCAGCGAAAGCCCGCCGGAGCCGGCGTTCCCGACGACGGTTTCCATCGGCTCGCCGCTGGCGCGGCTGGTGCCGTTGGTGCGGTTGGGGAGCACTCGGGCGGCGAGCAGCCCGAGCGTCTCTGATCCGCCTTGCGTGGGGAGGGGCTCGTCGACGCCGCGGCCGGCGCCCTGGAAGTTGTCGACCGCCATCGCGATGGGCGGGCTGATGATGCCGGTCTCCTGCGTTCCGGTCTGTGTCCACAGCGGCTGATCGAACCCGCGCGAGCGGCAGTCCGAGCCCGGACGCTCGTACGTGTTGCCGGCGGCCTGCATGAGAGCGCCGGTCGAGAGCAGCGCCTTCTCGTGCGTGGTGGTGACGGTGTTCATCGGCAGGGCGATGTGGGCCCCGTCGCCGTTGTGACGGTGAGCGGCGAGGACCGCGCCCGCTCCGAGACCGGTGTGCAGAATCGCGGTCTCCTGCTGGCTGGTCTGGGTGCTCATCGGCTGCCACGGATGCCGCTCGACTCCAAACACCGACTTGGCGGGCATCAGGACCGCGGGGAACTCCGCGAAGCGCTGACGGCAACGCTCAGCGCGCGCCATCGTCGGCGCGGCGAGCGGCTTGGCGCGATCACCGATCCTGGTGCCGAGGTTGGTGAGATCGAGCGCGTGCAGCGAGGGAGCGTACGGGGGTGTCACCTCGTTGTGGCAGGACGGGCATCGGTAGATGTACTGCTTGCCGTAGGTGACCAGGCCGGTCGGCGGGATCCCGGTCTTCCACGTCCAGGCGGCCTGCACGACGGTGTCACAGTGACCGCACCAGGTCTCGGGACGATGGTCGAGATCGGGCGTGGGGAGCTTCCTGTCCCAGAAGATCCAGTAGCCGCGGTCACGGGACTGGGGCACGCCGAAGAACATCGAGTTGAGGTAGAGCACGCGGTGGCAGTAGCCGAGGTGCTCGAACCGCTTGAGCCACCAGCGGTATGTCGACCCGTCGCCGACCTTCTGCTTGCCGGGGATCGCCGGGCCCCAGGAGGACAGCTGCGTCGTGCACTCGACGAGGATCAGCAGCGGATGATGCTGCTGGGCGTAGTGCAGCACGCAGTTCGCCGTCGCGCGGTCACGCTCGGAGCGCGTGACCCGCGCGTCGTAGTCAGGATCGTCGAGATCGAACAGGTTCAGGCCACTGGCGTACGCTTCTGGGTGTTGGCCTGGCTGTGGTTGACGCAACTGACGCCCGCGACGAGCATGTCGCCGGCGGGCAGGTCGCGCGCCGAGTGGTAGTCGGCCGAGTCCTTGTCGACGAGATCGGCGATCCAGTGCTCGGCGTGTGGATGGTTGGCCTCGTGAACCTTGACCTTGTACTCGTTGTGGTTCGCGGCCATGATCGTGGTGAACCCGGCGCGCTCGATGCCTTGTGTCAGCCCTCCGAAACCGGAGAACAGGTCGACGGCCACAAGGTCGTCGTGACGGAATCTGCGGACGCGTTTCGCGGGTCGGTGTTGAGCGGTCTTGGACATGAAAGGTTGGGTCTCCTGGTCGGCTCCGTGGTGCGGTAAGCCACGCCCGCCGAGCCCCGAAGGGGTGAGGCACGCTCAGGCGTGGCCGCGCCACGGAGAGCCGCAGGACAGCCCGGGGGGCAGCGGTGCCCGGGCGGCTAGGCCAGCGTCAGCTGGTCGGAGTTGGCCGGCGGTGCTGGGACGCGATCGAGGAACCGCAGTCCCTCGTCGAGGTAGGTGTCTCGCCACTTGGCCCACTTGGTGCCGTCGACGGAGTCCACGCCGATCGACTCGGCGTAGCGCAGACGACGCCGCGTGTTCACGCGGCCCATGTGCACGTGCTTGCCGCCCTCCTTGCAGATCCGCACGATCCGGCGGGCCTCCGGGCCGAGCTTCCAGGCGGTGTCACCGCCGATGAACACGGCGTCGAACTCGTACCACGGTGGGCTCATGTTCGGCCGGTCGCAGCCGTTCTGCGCGACGAACGCGAGCGGGAGCCCGCGCCGGCGCACCGCGTGCGCCCATACGCCCCAAAGGTGCGCGGTGGTACGGGAGTCCGCGACGGCATCGGGGACCGTGACGAACAGCGGGCGGCCGCGCCAGCACTCACCGCGGCGCTCGCCGTCGTTGGCGGCGATGAGCGCCTCCTGCAGCCGGTCGAGCATCAGGCAGTAGCGGCGGTGGCTGAGACCCTGGAAGCAGTCGTTATCGCTGGCCCAAGGCATGCCGCTGCGGATCGTGTCCTCGAGCGAGGAGAAATGCCGCGGCTGAACCAGGCGGCCGAGCGACGGCGTGCGGTGTGGTTGCAGCGTCGGGTGCGCTGAGGTGACGAGTAGAAGCATGCGTGGACCGGTGCCGACGGGAGGCGCCGGCAGGCTCGGGGAGCGGTGGAGGCGCGAGCGCTGGTTAGCGCTCGAGCTGTCTGGTATTCGAGCGCTCCTGGGAGAGCGCGCGCTCAGACATCACGGACAGCGGGGTTAGCTCGAGCCGCGCTTGGGCGCGGCGGGCTTCGTAGTTACGCAGGATGTATGACGCGTAGCTCGGGACGGTGAAGGCGAGTTTGGCTCGCGCGGGCGCGTAAATGTCGCCCTCGTTGATCAGTTCGCTGCGGGCGACGGACCACTCGGCGGGAGCGCGGTCGAGTAGGTGGGAGACCTGGGCCGTGGTGACATAGTCGGACTCGGGCGAGGTGGTCGTGGCGACTGCGAGAGCAGCCAGCAATTGGGCGTGGCGGTCTGTTGCGCGCATCCAGCGTGGATCGAGGGTGCGCGTCTCGACCGTCGCCTCGGCGAGCTCGAGGCCTCGCTCGACATCTTCTGCCGTGATCGCAGTGGGCCCGTCGGCGGCCTTCCACGTCTCGTCTGCGAACAGCTGTAGATGGGCGGGGTAGCCGTGGGTGGCGTCGAGTAGCTTGCCGACCCCGCGCTCGCTCCAGGTGACGCCGCGCTGGCGGCCGGGCTCGACGATCGCGAGATGAGCGGCGCTGCGGCTGAGCTCGACCGGGAGCGGCTGGACGACGAAGAGGCGGTCGGGGTGGGTGACGCCGGCGTCGCGCAGGACGTCTTCGATGTTCGGTAGCGCGGACGCGGCGAACACGACGGGGCTCTCGGGGTGCTCCACGTTGAGGCGGTGCAGCGCCGCGGCGGTGAGGGTGAGGTCGGTCGCGCGGCTGACCTGCATCTCATCGAGGGTGATGAGCAGGCCGCCGCCGGGCGCGTCAGAACGGATTTCGTGTGCGAGCGTCGCGAGCGTGTCTGCGAGGGTCTGGGGTTGAACCGGGTTTTGTCGGGCGTCGGCAGGGTTGACGGTGACGCCGGCGCCGAAACCGGCTGCGGTCACGTTGATCCCGTGGAGGCGCTGCAGCGCGTCCTTGGCGCGCTGCCAGGCCGGCCGCTGTTGCCTGAGACGGCTCTCGGCGCGCTCGACGATGCCCTCGACGATGCCGCCGACGCCGGCCGCCGCCTGGAGACTGATCGTGTCGTATCCCTGGTCCTCGGCGAGCTGTTGAAAGCGCGAGAGCAGAACGGTCTTGCCGACCCCGCGCGGACCGCGCAGAATGGTGTCCTGAGCCCGCTTGCGGCCTACGCCGCCGACCTCGGACAGCATCCCTCGCCATTCGGCCTCGAGGTACTCTCGGCCGGCGAGGACCGGAGGGATATGACCGGCGCCGGGGGTGTAAGGGCTATTTCGCATCAGCCGATAATACTTTAGAGAAGGACGCTTCTATATCCTTGTATAGGGAAAGGTTGCGGTGCGGTGGGCAGGATTTCACGCTGCTGCGAGGGCGCCTTGAGCCATCCGCTCGTGGATCAGGGCGATGTACGCGTGGTTGAGTTCGATGCCGACCGCCGTGCAGCCCGCGTCGGCCGCGGCGCGAAGGGTCGTGCCGGAGCCGGCGAACGGGTCTAGGACCGACCCTCCGGCGGGGAGGAACAGGCCGACGAGCCAGCGCATGACCGGCAGCGGCTCCGGGCACGGGTGCGGCCCCTTGAACGGGTCGCCCTTCGTCTCGTTGACGACCAGGAAGTCGCGGCCGGCGTTGCCGTAGACGCGATTGAAGAACGGGGTCGGCTCGGCGGTCGCCCACACGATCGGCTCCCAGCACATCGCGGGACCGCCGTTCCACTTGTCGCCCGCGAACTCGCGCTTGTGCCAGGCGAGCAGCCGGTGAACGCGCAGCCCGGTCCCCTTGAGAGTCTCGGCGGTGTCGAGTGCGTTGACGACCCCGGGGAAGAACACGACGGGCCCGCGGGTGACGCGCGCACGCGCACAGGATCTCGTGCAGCCAGGCCCGGTACTCGTCGGCCGACATCCGGTCGCTGTGATCTGCGCCGTAGTCCTTACCGACGTTGTACGGCGGATCGGTGATGACCATATCGAAGGAGCGGGGCGCCATCTCGGCCATGAGCGGCAGGCAGTTCCCCTCAATCGCCTCCCGGGCTCTACCGGCTGTGGTCGTGGTCATCAACGCCGCCGCCAAATCACGGCTTCGTCGAAGTGATGTTCAGCGGCGATCAAGCGGCGGCGCGCTTCGCGCCGATTGGGGGCGTAGATCAGCGCGCGAACTTCGTAGGCGTACAGCTTCGTGTTGCCGTCGTTGGCGATCGCCGTCTTGGGCGCGTGGGCGATTGCGCTCTTGCCCGTGCTCATGACCGCACCTATCGACTGGGGGAGCGCGGTTTGTCGACAGACTGGCCGTGCGCTCATGGTCAACCCGGATAGCAACGGTCGGCGGCGACTCGATGTCGAACTCGTCGGGGACGCGGCCCGCCTGGATTGCTTCGAGCCAAGCGTCTTCGGGCTCGACGCCGAAGCCGTTGGCGACCCAGCCCAACGTGTAGACGTGATTCGACCAATCCCAGCTGCGATCTTCGTCGACCACGTAGAAGCCCCACTCGGGGCCTTGTGCGGCGGTGTCGGTCATTGCACAGCCCTCGCGGCTGTCGTGTAGCGAACGTGACGCGGGTCCTGCAACAGGTCGTCGCGGACCAGCGTGGGCGATAGGTGCCCCGCCGGGCTGGGTCGTGACGGCACCGATAGCTGCCGGGGCGCGGGCGCCCCGGCACCGTCAAGCCGATCACGTGGCCCAGCCGAGGCGGCGGGCGCCTCGGGGGTGTGCGAGTTTCAGTGCGGGACAGCGGCTCGCGTGTGTCGTGAGCAATCCTCAGGCCGCGAATAGCGCAGGCTGGCGCCACGCTGGCCAGAGGTGCTCGTCGAGCAACCGGGCGGCGGCGAAGCGAATAGCGGCGGGGTTGAGGTCCCCGCCGATGAACCGTCGGCGGGCGAGGTGTGCGGCGATCGGCGTGGTGCCGGATCCGAGCATCGGGTCGACGACGAGCTCGCCGGGATCGGAGAATGCGTGGACGAGGCGGGAGACGAGCCGGAGCGGCAGGGCGTTGTCGTAGCGCACGAGGCCGGGGCGGTCCGCCCGGCCGTTGGCATCCCACCAGTCGAGCGGGTAGTTGGCGCCGGACGCGGCTTTGGGCAGATCCGCTGGGGGGTGGAACACCCGCTTGGGGTTGGTCAGTGGTCCGCGGCACATGACGGTCACGCACCAGTGCGCGCACGAGGGGCGGCGGGATGTCAGCAGCGGGAAGACCTTGCGCGCGACGATCTGCGAGACCCAGGTGAGGCCGGCCTGCTCGGCGGCGTACTGGACGTGGCAGGCCTGCTGCGGGCCGGTGATGATCGCGAGTTGGCCCCCGTTTCGGAGGATCGCCGCGGCGGCGCTGATCCAACGGTAGGAGAACTCGGCGTATGCGGACGGGTCGACGTCGAGGTAGCCGTCGAGCACCTTCGCCGGGTCGCGGCGGTATCCGTTGCCGTCGGCGAAGTGGCCGTTGCCCCGACCGAGCGCATACGGCGGGTCGCAGAGCACCAGGTCGACGGGCTCCTCGACGGAGTGGAGAAGGTCGACGGCGTCCTGCACGCGCATCTCGACGCCTGCGAGCTCTCCGCCGGCGTTGAGGAGCACGAGGCGTGATGGGTTCTTGGCGGTGCCCTGGATCAGCCAGGTGGCGCGGTCGACGCGCTCGGCGAGGCCCTTGGCCTTGGCGTTGGCGAGCCAGCCGCGCACGCGGTGCTTCCAGACCGAGTCGGTGCGGTGCCGGTCGCTGACAGGCAAGCGGCCGTTGTCACGCGAGACGTCGACGGCGGTCTCGCACAGCGCGTAGAGCTCGGCGAGGGTGTAGGTGCCGGACCGCAGGGTCCGGAGAAGGTCGGCTTCGGTCTCGAGCATCAGAACAGTGAGAGTGCGACGCTCTGCGGTCGGTAGGCGGCGGTCTCCTCGGCCAGACGCGCGCGGGTCTGGGCGTAGAGGCCATCGAGCTCGGCGAGCAGCTCGACGGTCCACCCGATCAGCGCCTGGATGTCTGTGAGCGTGCGGACGACCGGCATGTCGGCCGGTGCTCTGTGCAGTCGGTGGAAGGCCTCGGGACGGCGTTGCCACTCGACGACGGCGTCGTAGTCCTCGGCGAGGTCGGCCAGGACCGCCTCAGACAGCACCTCGAACGTGTCGGGCGCCTGGATGACGGCGGGGCTGCTGGCGCCCGCCAGTAGCCGGGAGAGCGAGGAGGCGTAGCGTTCCATGTCGCCGCTGCCACCGAGCGGATAAGGGGAGTGGCGGTCGGCGCCCATGCAGCTGGTCTGGATGGGCGCGGTCAGCGGCGCGGAGTCGTTGCGGTGCGGATACTCGCGCGGGTGGGGGAGGTGCACCCAGGAGCGCCAGTCCACGTGGTAGAAGACGATCTCGGGGTGGGCGGTGAGGATTGTCAGCAGGGCGATGAACGCGGGGTTTCGCATGCGCTCGTCGGCCCACAGATCGGTTCTGGTGCTGTCGCTGTGGGGTGGTAGCGACCCCTTCGGCAGGCCGGCGCGGCGCTCGGCCTCGGCGAGCGGGATGGGACGCCATGACCAGCCGTCGGCGCTGACGCGCACGTCGCGTCTGGCGTCGAAGTCCCAGCGGGTGCTGATCGGCATCAGGACGCGCTCGCCGGTGACGAGATCGACCGCCTCGGTCTGCGAGACGCCGGCGTGGTGCAGCCCGCCGTGGACGCGGACGATCCGCTCGCCGTAGGCAGGCTCGGTGACGGTGAGGGTGCTGTAGATGGCCGGCATCGTGCTGTCGGTGTGTTCAGGCGGCAAGCGCTTCGCGCTCGACGGGTTCGGGGCCGTCGATGTCGGCTGACGCGGCGGCAGCGACGGCGGCGCGGTCGCGCTGCTGCTGTTCCTGCTTCTCGCGCATCAGCGTCTCGATCCGGGCGACCTCGGCTTGCGCGTCGGCGAGCTGCTGGTGGCCCTTGAAGGCCTCCCCGGTCGCGGCGACCGCGCGGTCGTGCTCGAGCGCGAACCCTTCGATGCGAGCTTCGAGCATCGGTTGGCGCTCGGGGAGGTTGGCGACCGTCTCGAGCAGCGGGCGGATCAGGACCAGCGGGTCGGACTTCATCGCGGGCATCGTCGCGGCGACCTCGCTTGACCACAGGTTGTCGACCACGAGCCGCGCCTCCAGCGACCCGGACGTGGGGTGGATCGACGCCTTGCCGTGGATGTTGATCCCGCAGATCGATCCGACCGGGGCGTAGGTGTCTCCGATCCGCGCGGCCTCTAGCCAGGAGCGGATTTGCCGCGAGGCCTCGTAGCGGTCGGTGGTGGTGACTCCTCGGAAGTGGAACTCGGGCTTGTCGGGGTCGAACTTCGCGATAGTGGCGACAAGCCCGCGCACGCGTTCGATCTCTGCGCGGGTGGCCTGGATCTTCGCGGTGAGCGATTGCTGCTGGTGGTGGAGCTGCCCCTGGTTGCGCTCCCACGCGCGACGTGAGCGCTGGAGGCGCTGAACTTCGGCCATCGCGGTGGCGTGGTCGAGGATGAGGGGGTCGCCGGAGGCGAGCGCCTTGACCTCGGCGAAGCTCATCGCGTTGTCTGAGATGTCGTCGATCTCGCGTAGGTTGAGCTTGCCGCGCGTGACCTGGCCGATGAACCGTGCTTTGCGTTCGACGGTCTGCCAGTTGTAGGCGTCGAAGGTCTGCTCGACGACGTAGCGGAGGATCTGGATCTCCGGGTTCTGGTTGCCCTGGCGTAGAGCGCGGCCGTCGCGCTGCTCGTTTGATTCAATCTGCCGCCTCATTGATGCCTCATGCCTCATGGCGGCGGGGAGGGGGCAGCGGTGACGCACGGGGGTAACTGGTGCGCTGACCGTATTCGTCTCTCGCCGAAGGATCGGAGCTTCAGTCGTCGGCCGGCTGGCCTGAGCCGCAGCATTTCTTGTACTTCCGTCCGCTTCCGCAAGGGCAGGGGGCGTTGCGGCCCACCTTGGTCGCTCGCGCGGGTCGTCGCGAAGCGTCGAGCGCGACGACGATCTCCTCGAGCCGGTCGAGTGGAAGCCCCTGGCCTTCGAAGGTGATCGTCGCGCTTTCGCGTACCGCGGCGCGATCGCCGGCCTCGACGAGATCGACCGTTCGCCGGACGCTGATCCCAGATTTTGCTGCGCTCACGCGCGTGGCGTGATCTGCGAACTCCAGCGCCTCCGTTCCGCGGCCGGTTTCTTCGTATAGTTGGGCGAGTCGCGCCGCGATGTCCTGTTTGTCTCGCACGCTGGGTGTCGAGTAGCCGCGGCGTAGCAGCTCCTCGGCTTTGCCGTAATCCTTGGGTCGACGGTTGGTGAAGTAGTGGAGGTCCGCCCAGCCGATCCACCCCCATCCCCAGCGAGGATCGATGGCGAGCCATTGCTCGAACAATGACTCGGCGGCGTCCGTCTCGCCGAGCTCGGACAGGGACTCGGCCACCGCGCGTCGCCGATTCTCGGCCATCAGCTGGTCCTCTTGGGGGAACCGCGTGAGCGCGTCCTCGCACACCCCGATCCTGGCCCAGAGGAATTGCGGGTCCTCGAGCCCGGCGTTCCAAAGTGCGTCCTCGAGATCTTGGCTCCAGTTGAACAGTGACTGCGTCATCGGGAAGCGGTCGTCGAACTTCGCGATCGAGTGGATTCCGGTGATCTCGCTCAGGCGCACCACGTCAGACCATGCAGCGAGCCAGGTGGCTGCGGCCGCGGCAGTCTCCTCGCGCTCGAGTTCGTGGTAGCCGGACTGGATCTTGTCGTCTAGAAGCTCGAGGCACACCTTCTCCGGCCACCACCGCTGCCACAGCGAGAGCACGCAGATCCAGATCCACTCGCCCTCCGTCCGCTCCTCGTCGGTCCGAAGATCGCAGCGGTCCAGGAGTGGACGGGCAACCTCCTCGGCCGAGAGCGCGCCTTCGCATAACTGCTCAAGCCCGGCGCGGTCGAGATCAAAGCCGAACCGGCGCAGCTTCTCGAGGAGCTCCTCGTCGCTCTGCTGCGCCGCTCTGGAGCGCAGAGGCCGGTTGCTGTGCTCGAACAGCCGGCGGATCTTCGCGTCGGAGCGCATCTGCTCATCACAGATACGGTCGAGTGTGACCCATGACATCTTCATCGCCTCACGCATCCCCTTTCCTTTGCTTTGGTTTCTGCCCGCCGGTGGCGAGCGTGACGACATCGGCGTCGGCGCGTCGACGGCGGCGAGCGAGCCGCTCGTTCTCGTGGGTGAGCGCGAGGATCACCGAGTGCAGCACCTTCGTGCTCTGTTTGAGGTCCGTGTTCTCCCGCCGCACGCGAGCGAGTTCCTGCTCGAGCTCGTGGCGTGGAGGTGAGACCGGGTCAGGGCGGGCGCTGGGAACGGGGGTGTGCTGTTCGAGCTGCCGGCGGAACTCGTCACGGAGGTCGACGGCTCGGTCAGCGGTCGCCTTGCTGACCCCCGCGACGGCCGCGACGTTCTTCCAGGTGTGTTTCCCGTCCGCGAGGGTGGCGCTGCCGTCGAGAACGCGGCGGATCGCTTCTTCGAGCTTGCGCCGGTTGTGCAGGGAGACGGTCATCGCTGTGTCGGTTGGCGCCCGGGCGCCGGGTGCGATTCGTGGCGGGCGATCGCTTCGATCAGATCGTCCAGCTGGCGTTGAAGGAGCAGGCGCTGCGCGGTGCCGATCGCCTCGTCAGCGAGGTAGGAGCGGATCCGGTCTGCGGCGTCTTTGAGGAACGCGAGCTGGGTGGGATCGAGGATCGCGTTTGCGCACGCGGGGTCACAGGCGTTCCAGTTTGGGGCCTCCACCCCGCCGCACGCGCCGCCGGGGCCGAACGCGCAGTCCAGGGCGACTCCGGGGTAGAGGCGCAGGGCCGATCCGCGAAGGCGCTTGCGCACTTCGGCGTGGCGCCATGTCCGCCCCTCGAACCCGCTGCTGTCGTCCCGTTCGGCGGTCGCGACGTCGGTTGCGATCGCGTCGAACTCGTCGGCGAGACGGGAGGCCGCGCTGCCGTAGAGCGGCTGGTTGCGTTGATGGAGCTCGTAGAGGTCGGAGAGACGATCGACGGCGGCCTCGACGAGCTCGCCGGCGACTTCGTTGTTCTCGGCGGTCACATCGTCGTTGAGCGCGTAGTAGCTCTGCGTCATGTAGTGGGAGGCGTGCTTGAACTGCCAGTGCAGGGCGATCTGCATCCACGGGTACTTGCGGGCGGTGATCGCGAACGTGCGGCGGAACCGGTGCGGCCGGATCGGGGCGCCGTCGGGGATCGCTTCGAGCAGGCCGAGGTCGGCGGCGAGGTTCATCGTCGCGATCAGACCGTCGATCTCCTGTCCGGGATCGATGACTGGATCGGTGCCGGGCCGGGCGCTCACGACGATCCGCTCGTGATGCCAGGTGAGCGCCTCGGCGATCCGTGCCGCGCGCGCGACCGGCTCGATCACGACCCATCGGGCCCGCGCGCCGCGGAACGTCTTGAACTCCTTGCCGGTCAGGGTGAGATGGCCCCAGAACTCCTCGACGCAGCCCTTCTTCAGCGACTGCACCTCCGAGTCGCGCATGCCCGAGAACATGTAGATGAACACGATCGCGCACATCCGGCAGAAGTGCGTGAGTGGCCCCAGCAGCGCCGGGTCGATCCCGTCGATCCACGGACGTTCACCACCGTCCGCCCACCGGACGGCGGTGATCTCACACAGCCCCCCGACGTGCGTTTGGCCGCGTGTGACCGCGTCGTCGACGATCGCGCCGACCTCGCGCCCCCGGAGCGCGTCGGGCCGCACGCCGATCATCCGGGCCAGCAGCGCGCGGTTGACCTCGTCGCCGGCCCAGACACCGGCGGGTGTGCGCTTGAAGCGCGCGGCCAGCTCGCCCGTTGCTCGGAGCGGGATGCGGTGCTCGGGGTTCTCCAACCAGGCGGTCAAGTGCTCGGCGACGGTGCGAACTTCCGGGAAGAACCCCGTCGGGCGATAGCACCAGCCGCCGATCGGCACGGCTGCCTCCTCATGGGACGCCCACCCGTCGATGTCGGGCTTTCCGGCGCTCGTCCAGCGCTGCGTGTGCCCGGCGCAGAACGGGCCGCTGCGGGTCTCACGGCCGCACGTCGCGACCGCGCAAGTGGCGGGTGGCGGTCCGAGCGGGAGTTGGGCCTGCTCGGTGGCTTGCCAGCTCGCCGGGTCAGGTGCTGCTGCGCCTCGCCAGCGTTCCAAATGTGCGAGGCACCAGCTCCGCCGGCGCGCTTCGCGATCGCATCCCGGCACCGCGCAGCGGGCCGCGGGGTTCGGCGGATGGACCGCCTCGAGGATGCCCGCGTCGATCAGCCGCTGGCGGTTGCGTGAGAACCATTGGTATCGGATGCCGGACCGTTGCTGAACGTCGGCGTCGCTGGCCAGGATGATGTCGGGGTTCTCGATGAGCAGCCGTCGGAATGCCTGCATCGTCGGAGCAAGGTTGCGATTGGCCAAGATGGCGTCGGCCCGAGCGATCTCGTCAGCTCGGACGTGCTGGTTGACGTTGGCCCACCACGTTTGCAGCGGAACCATGTTCAGCGTGGCGGCGCGGTCGGCGGCGGCGAAGACGTCGGGCACGATCTGATCGATGACCTTCCACAGGTTGCGCATCAGCGGCTGGTACTGCTCAGGCGGGATCGGCTGTGTTCGGCGCACGCTCAGATCGACGCCGGTGACGCTGTCCGCGCTGCGGCCCTCCCACGGGTCGAAGGGCAGCCCGCCGTCCGTGAGTGTTTCCCGCAGGAGATGCAGCGTGCGTAGCGTGTTCACGTAGCTGCGGATGCTCGACGCGTCGATGCCCTGACCGCCGGTGCGGGAGTTGGTCCGTTCGCTTGCCAGATAGGCCAGGAAGTCGTCAAGGTCGCTCTGCTCCCAGCGGTGTAGATCGGCCGGGAGGGCGTTCAGCGTTGCCCACACGGCGAGCGCGTAGAGGTGGGCGTTTGCCGCCTTCACCGTGCTCGACGACGACGATTCCCGTAGCGCGTAGACGTCGATGCGGCCATGACGGGTGCGCCGCGTCGGCGCCAGCAGGATCGCCACGAGTTCCTTGGCTCGAAGCAGCCAGGCCGGCGCGAGGCGCAGCGGCTCCGCCGGGCCGCCGGCCGGTCCCAGCGCGACTGGGTCCAGGAACCGGTCGAAGTTGAGGACAGCATCGCCAGGCACTTGGTTGGCCGCGAGGCCGAGAATCGACAGATCCCAGCGCAGCTCGCCGAACATGGGGCTGCCCGGATGGCTGGGCAGTACCGGGTCATCAGCCCCGAACAGCAGCGAGTCGCCGCTTTGGGGCAGCGCGGCGGGGGGCACTGCTTGGCGTGAGGAGACGCTCACCACAGCCTGCCTCCCAGGCCAAGCTCGATTTGGCGGACGAACGGGCGGATGCCCCTGGTGGCAATCTCGCGGCGGGCGGCCTCGACCGCGTCGGCACCGAACGCGTCGAAGATCGTCGCGATCGCGGCGTGAACGGAAGCCCACCGCTCGGCGAACAAGTCGGCCGGCAGGTCGCGCTGATCCTCGCCGATCACGCTGTCGTAGAAGTGCACAAGGAACGGCAGATGGCGCTCGGTGACGATCGCGTTGCGGCAGGCGAAGCAGGTCCCGACCCATAGTCTTTGGCACACCTCACCAACCACCGCGTCGTCGAACGGTGCGTGAGTGATGTCCACGCACGCGGTGCCGACCGGGGTGTCGTTGTCCTCGGTGCAGACCAGCCGGTCAAGCCCGGCGTCGTCGAGACCCGTGGAAGCCTTCACCAACGCGCGTGCGGGCTCCTCGCCGGCGATCAAACGGTCCATCAGCGCGGTCGTGATCACGACCCCGTGGCGTTGGGTGACCTCGGGCTTGCCCGCCACGACCGAGTCAAACCAGTTGCGCTGGAACGCGTCGAGGGTCTCGAGCGTCAGCACGAGCAGCTTCGGGTCATCGCCGTAGTGGTTGAGGAACACGTCGATCGAATGCTCAAACGGGTTGCCGGTCAGGTCCTCGCCGCGGACGTCGATCGTCTCCACAGACCGCCGGCCCTGGCGGAACGACCGGCTGTCATAACCAGACAGCGAGCCCTGGCCGTTGCGCTCCCACCACTCCCGCAACCCGAACCACCGGACGATCCCGAGCCGGTAGTAGCCGCCGTCGAGGTGCAGCCACAGGCTTCGCTGATCACCAGCACCTTGCGCGCAGCGGACATGACGGACCGGGGCGGTCAACTCGACGATCAGCGCCCACAGCTTCGGGACGCACATCGCCTCGCCGGCCAGACGCGGGAACACCCGCTCGCTGACCGTCGCGAACGGTTGGCGGCCCTTGAACCCCGTCAGCACACAGCCATTACCCCGGACCTGCATCGCGTCGATCGACAGCGACTGCGCCCAACTCGGTTCGCCGCCCGTGAGCGCCAGCAACAGGAAGTACGCGGCGAGGACGTCATCGCCATTGGGGAATACCAGGCGCCAGATCGCGGCCCGTAACCTCACCGGAAACGACGTCCGGCCGCAGGAGCCGGCGGGCTTGCCGCCGGGCCACAGGTCGGTGATCGAGGAGTCGAGGTTCGCCCATTTCCGATCCGCCGGCAGCGGCTCCCAGAGATGCTCCAGGATGTCCTCGGGGGACAGCCCGCCGCCGAGCACCGCTCGCCACGCCAGGTTCGCCAGCGAGTTCCAGCCGTGCCGGTCTGGATCCTTGCCCGCTGCGATCAGGGCTGCGCCCTGGCGAACCTTCGCCACCGCCCGATCGAGCACGGCGAGCAGAGCCGTCCTGAGAGCCCGATCCTCCTCGTCGGTGAACCCCACGACCTGGCCGGCAACATGGCGGTGCCACTTCGAGCGAGGCCCATGCCCCGCCCGATCCAACACGACCGGGTCAACGACGACCCCGATCGCCGCCGCCTTGCGAATGAACGCCAACAGCTTGGCGGCCCTCACGTGCGGCTCGTTTGAGACCCTCCGCTCACCCGAACCATCAACGCAGAACCGAGCGGCGAGATCGGCCTCCCAGTCCGAGACAAGATCCAGCGACACGTCGGCGAGCCTCAAGGAGACGGGGTCGACGGCGTGGGCGTCAACAAACCGGGCGAAGTCGTCCAACGCGTACCTGTCGGCCTGTGCGGTCTTGAACCTCGCGTACCGGCTATCGACCCCCGCGCTGCGATGCGCCACCCAACCGTCCAGCAGATCGGCCATCAAACCCGAACAGCGCCACTCACCCGGGTTCACGGCCACAGTCTCGACGGTGACGCCGTCGGGCCGCACGCAGTCGATCGCCCGGACCCCGACGCGACCCAACCGTGGCCGGCCCGTCAGACGCGACCGTGACGCGAAACTGCGCCGCCGGTCAGCTCGCGCCATCGCTCACCCCGACCGCCTTCAGCTGATCGCCGAGGGAAACGAACACATCGGCCAGCTCGTCCACCGAGTCGATCACGCTGTGATCAAGCTCGCCGAGGTAGTACAGGTACAGCCAGGTGGTGTTCAGCGACCGGTGCCGCAACAGCTCCTGCACGACCTGCACAGGCCACATGACCGACTGCCCGTAGGCCCGGATGCCGGGCTCGTCGTGGTCGCGCAGCAGCCGGGAGAGCCGGTCGTCACGCTCGAGGAGATCGTGCATCAGCGTCCACATCAGATGCATCCCGAACGTGTGGCGCATCCAATGCGGCGACACGTTTCGCGGCATCTCAATCGCCTTCGCGTCGCCGCGGTGCGACCAGATACGGCGATTCGCGTTCTCGAACACCCGATTGACGAGGCTGCCCGAGATCATCGCGCCCCCCTCGCCGACGAACAACGCCAACGGCTCCCAGCGCCCCGCCTCTCGCCGATACGCCCGAGCGCGCTCCTGAACCGACATCGCCGCCACCGGCTTGGCGAACGCGCAGTCCGCCGCCCTGTCCCAACCCCTGACCGTCCGGCGACGCTCGTCGACCTCCCCAACCACGATCATCGCCGGCTCCCGGTCGCGCAAACTGCCAGTCGCGTTCGCGACCGACACGATCACATCGCGGTCGCCCTCGACGTAGGCTCGCAGGTCCGCCAGCGTCCGGCGCGGCACGATCACCTGCCCCTGGCGCCCGCCCTTGGCCGGAGCACCGAGCAACACGCGCCGGCCCTTGGTGACCGGCGCGCCAAGATCCACCTCGACCGTCAGCAGCGACCGCATCTCATTGCGGCGCATGCCAGTCGTCGCCAACACGTTCGCCATGCACCCATCGCGGCCGGGGTAGCCGGCCCGAAAGGCCGTGTCGATCGTCCCATCCGGCCGGTACCCCCGCATCCCGACCTCAACGAAATAACGCAACTGCGCCAACGACAAGTAGCGCACAGCCCGGGCGCCGACCGCCCGGGACCGCAGCTCCCGGTCGGCATCGGGCGCAGCGAACGGTCCGTCGCCAGGCGCCAGGCGCCCGGCACGCACAAGCCACCCGTAGAAGTCGTGGATCGCCGCCAGCTTGCGGTTCCAGGTGACGCCCGACACCGGACGCTCACTCGAGGTTCGCAGCTCCCGCCCGTACTCGGCCAGATCCTCGAACTCGGCATCGAGATAGTCGATCCCGTACGCGTCGTGCAAGAAATCGATCCACCCCGCCACGTCATAGGCATAACCGCGGCGGCCCTCCAGGCTGCGTATGCCACAGGCAGCCATCCCGCTCACCCACCGAAAGAAATCAGCGTTCGGCCGCCCATCGTCGTCGAACAAAAACACGAGCCCGTCATCAAGCCCGCAGCCCGCCGGGTCAAAGCCGCCGAGGATCTCACCCACATCCACGCAGTCATCGCCCACCCAGACAGCGCCAATCGCCCGTCGCAGAAGCCCAACGTCGAACTTCGCCATCTTGCTCATTCAGTCCGCCGCCACCCGTCGCTTGCTGCATCTGAGCACCGGAAACCACCCTACGATGAGGCACGGACGAGACGGCATCCCTAGCAACAAAATGCTCGAGGTCGGCGGGCCGCCACGGGCAGTCGAGGTGGTGCAGCGCGACCGCGCGCGCCTGGATGTTGGTGCCAACCCCCATCTTCTCGGTCGAGCCGATGATCACCGACACCTTGCCGGTGCGGCACGCTTCGAACAACCTGGCCTTCTCGGCGTCGTTGCGCGCCTCGTGGATGAACCGGACCCGCTCGGCGGGGATGGCGCGCTCGGCGAGCAGCCGGCGCATTTCGTCGTAGGCGTTCCACGCGTCCTTCTTGGGGGTGGAGAGGTCGCAGAAGACGATCTGCAGGGCCCCGGGGACGGTGGATGGGAGGTCGGTGCCGGGCAGCAGGTAGATGTTGTGGGCGTTGGCGCGGTGGATCGCCGCGATCTCGTCGGCTGCGTACTCGAGCTTGCACCGCCCTTCGAGCACGGTGCCGTCGATGAGGCGCATGTCGAGCGCGGCGCGGCGGCCGTCGCCGGTGACCTTGAGCATGTTGTCCTCGCTCGGGTCAACGCCGCCCTGGCTGAGCCGCTCGGCGCGCGCGGCGAGCTCCAGCAAGTAGGCGTGCATCTCCGGCGGCGTTGGGATGACCACGGTCCGCGGCCCATCGACGCGCTCCCCGCCGGCGGTGTGACCGACAGCCGGGCGCGGCAGCTCGAGGTCCTCTGGCGTCTTGACGTCCGCGAACACCTGCCACATCCGGAGCATCTCCGGGACGTTGCGGAACTTGGCAAACCGGGTCTTGATCCGGTAGTTGCCGCCGCCGGTCGGCGCCATTTCGAGTGCGGTGACCCGCTCGCCGAAGGTGGCGGCCCACTGGTCGAAGTGGTGGATCGTCGCGTCCTCGAATAGGTCGGGCCGGAGGTAGCGCTGCATCACGTACGCCTCGGTGATGCTGTTGGCGATCGGAGTGGCCGTCGCGAACGTGGCGACACGTTCCCCTTCGCGGGCGCGGAGATATTCGAGCTTCACGTGGAGGTCGGTGGCTCGCTTGGACCCGGCGATCTTCGCGTCTGGGATGTTGGACTCGGTCGCGAGGTTCTTGTACAGGTGCGCCTCGTCGATGAGCAGGTAGTCGATCCCGGTCGCCTCGAAGCTGACCGCGGGATCGAACTCGCGGTCTGACAGTTCGCGCAGCTGGTTCTCGCGCGTGCGCAACATCTTCTGGATCTCGTTGTGGGTCCGGCTTTCGCCGTCCGCCTTGACCTGGAGTGCCTGTTGGATGCGGGCGATCTCCTTGCCGAGGTACTCCTTCTGGAAGTCCAGGCCGATCGGGATGCGCGCGAACGCGGAGCCGGTGATGATGATCGCGTCCCAATCGTTGGCGGCGATCTTGGCGATGAACAACCGCCGGCGGTCGCGGGTGAGGTCATCGGAGCAGGCGGCGAGCACGCGGGCGTGCGGGTAGAGCTGCAGGAACTCTCGGCTCATCTGCTCGAGCATGTGGTTGGGGACCACGATGCACGGCTTGCGGACGAACCCGAGCCGCTTGAGATAGCTCGCCGCCGCGCACAGCCCGAGCGTCTTGCCGGCCCCGACGGCGTGGAACAGTCCGACGGCGGGCTCGCTGACGATCCGCGCGACGGCGGCGCGCTGATGCACGGTCGGGATCAGCGCCTCGCTCATCCCGGGGAACGTCAGGCGCTCCCCGTCGGTGGTGAAGTCGCGCAGCACCAGGCTGTTGAACAGCTCGTTGTAGGTGTCAAGCAGCGTCTGCGCGCGCTCCTGGTCCTCCCACACCCACTCCGAGAAGCGCTCGGCGATCGCCTGAGCCTTCTCGACCGCCGCCGCGGTCTCATCGGCGTTGAGGACGCGGCGCTCCCCGTCGATCGTGTCGATGACGTCGTAAACGGTCACCTCACTCTGCGTGAGCAGCGCCTTGAAGATCGGCGGCGCCGGCTTGCGCGCGGTGCCCCACGTTGACGTGGCCGCGGTGCCCCACTCGGGGCCTCGGACATGCCAGATGTTGTTGATGCCGTGCTCGACGGTGACGTACTTGTGGTCGAGCAGCTCCGAGAGGAACTGCTGGTGGATCGTGTCACTGATCCACACCGCGCCGACCTGGGCGGTGACGTCATCGACGCCGAGCGGCGCGGGGAGCACCGCGGTGAGCGCGTCGACGTTGGCCTGAAAATCGCAGTGGGCGGCCACCGCTTCGCGAGCGGCCGCGAGCTTGCGCCGCACGTTGCCCGACAGGTATTCCGAGGCCGGGATGAGCCGAGGGGTCTCGGGGTCCTCGAACACGAGCTGCCCGAGCGCCTCGCGCGCATCGGCGCGGTCGATCGACAGCAGCGCCGCGATGGCGTCGAGGTCGACCCGGCCATGCTGCTCAAGAGAGACAGCCAGGGCCTCGGCGGGCGTGTCGACGGACAGGACCGGCTCGCGACGCGAGAGCACCCGGCGGGTGAGGATCGCGGCGGCGGTGGCCTGCTGGGTCTCCTCGTCGAAGTCTTCGAGGCTGAGCACGAGCGCCCCGGACGGGTCGCTCAAGAGCGTCTTGATCGCCCTCGGCATGATCCGGGCGTGGCGGTCCTCGCCGGTCCGCTCATCCGTCCGGCCGGTGCGCCGCAGCGTGTAGCGGTTGACCGGCCCGTACTGGCGGACGTACGCCGACCAGGCGTTGCGAAGCTTGGTGCGCAGGCCGGTCATCTCGTCGTCCTCGAACCCCTGCGGGGTCTGTGACTCGAGGTCGAGCAGGTGACGGGTCATGTCGCGCATCGCCAGCAGCGGCCGAAGCTCCTTGAGCGTCGTGCCGGGCACGGCGATTGCGTGCGCGTCCCCGTCGCGAACCTCGTGCAGCCGACCGTCGGCGATGATCAGGTGCCCGTCCCAGTGGTCGTCGAGATGCTCGAGCTCGGTCGCCGCGACGGGCTGAGGGTCGGGCACGAGGGTCGTCGCGACCGGCTGGCTTACGGGAGGAGCGGAGTCAGGATTCGCCGCGGGGAGGGGCGGAAGCTCAAAAAGCTCGCGGATGCGCGCGGCGAGCCGCGCGGGGTCGCGGTCGCCGTCGACCTCGACGGCCGCGGTCGCGTACATGCCGGTCCGTACCGCCGGGGTGCCGAGCACGAACCGGGCGCCGTCGGCGGCCGCCAGGCGATGATTGACCGGCGCTGTTCCGCCGTCGTAACGCATCTCGACCGAGTCGAGCCAGTCGGGATGGGACTCGAGGTAGGCGGAGCCCGCCTGCTGGTCGGCGTGCCGGCGGAAGACGAGAATGTCGGTCAGGGCCTCGGTGCCGGCCATCGCGTTGTGCGCCCCGGTGGGAAGCCGCACGACCTCGACGAGCTCGCCGAGCGCCGCCATGTCACGACGCGCCTTGTCGGAGATCGCGTCGAGCGTGAAGTGCGTCGAGATCAGCACCGCGACCGCGCCGGGCTCCAGCAGCCGCAGCGACTTGATCAGGAAGTAGTTGTGCAGCGTGTGCCGCGCCGCGTTGTACCTGGGGTCGTACTCCACGTAATCGGCGAACGGCACGTTGCCGATCGCCAGCGCGAACGCGGCGTCCTTGAGCCTGACCTCGGAGAAGCTGCCGGTCAGGACCGTCGCGGCCGGGTGCAGCAGCTGCGCGATCACCGCGGTCGACGGATCGAGCTCGACCCCGGTGACGGGCACCCCGACGGGCGCCAGCGCGAGGAACATGCCGGACCCGCAGCCGGGCTCGAGCACCGGCCCGCCGCGGTACCCGTACTTGTAGGCGAGCTGCCACATGACGGCGGCGATCTGCGGGTGCGTGTAGTGGGCGTTGATCGTGGTCGACTGCGCCCGCGCCCACGCCTGATGGCCGTCCGTGCCGCCGGCCGGGTGAGCGGCGGCGAGCGCCCGTACCGCCTGCTCGGCGTCCGAGGAACGATCGGTGCGGAACAGCGACTGCAGGCCGCCCCAGCCGGACCACTGGCGCAACTCGTCGCGTTCGCCGTCGGCGACGGTGCCCCCTTCCGCCAGGTGACGATGAAGCAGACAGGCAGCAGAGAGGGCTGCCAGGTTCGCGTTCCATCGCGCGACCGCCCCGGGCGGCACCGCGCACGCGAGGCGCTCGACCAGCGACGGGTCTCGCGGTTGCCAGCGGGCGACGGGCGCCGCGACGACGTCGGCGAGGCAGACCGTTGCGGGAACGCTCGAAGGCTCGGGTTGTTCCGCCGGGCGCTCGAACGTGGGCGCGGGCGGTGCGGCGAATAGATCGAAGGTGAGTTGTGTGGCGTCCGTGCTTCTGCTCATGGAGGTGATCTCGATGTGAGGGGTCGGGTTGCGGCCCGGGCGTAGTGCCCTTCGGGCAAGCCGAATCGCCAGCCGCGCGAAGCCGGCTGGCACGGTGCGCGCACGAAAGGCGCGAGCGCGCAGAACGACAAAGCCCCGCCGCGGCGGGGCCGTCAGGGAGCGTCAGCGACGCGCGCGGCGGTTAGGCGCGCGGGGAGGGGTAGTGGCGGCGGACCTGCGCCACGAGCACGTTGTAGCCGTGCTTTGCGAAGAACTGGGAGGAGAACTGGCCGAGCACCCACAGCGACCTGGCCGGCTCCTGGCCGGGATCGAGTCGCAGCAACCACTCCGACGCAACGAACTCATCGCGATCAAGTCGCCCGTAAACGGTCCCTCGATGCCTGAGCAGGATCATCCTGCGCCAGATTATGCGCGCCGGGTCCGTCGGACTCCCGGGCGCGGGCTCCGAGGAAGCGCTCCTGGCGCAGGATGTCGCGCTCCCACGGCGCGAAAGCACCCATGCGGTCGAGCACCCCGACGTATGCCCGCTGCTCGGCGACGGTCGGGGCCAGGCAGCCGTACGCGCGCATGATGTCGTAGGCGGTGCGGCGCGGAGCGCCGGGGTTCACTGCCGACCCTCGGTTGATCGGAGGAGCGAGTCGTCCGAGTTCGAGGCAGCCGCGTGCCCTCCGCACCAAACGGCGGTTTGGAAACCGGTTGCGTCCGGGAGCCCGATGGTGAAGCCGCATGCCTCCAGCAGGCGCAGAGACGGGCGGTTGTCCTCGTGCACGTCGGCGAGGACCTGTGCGACGCCAAGGTCGAGCGCGAGGACCCGTCTTACGGTGTCGCGACCGTGGCCGTACGGGCGCTTCTCGGGCGCCACGATGACGAACATCTCTGCGGTCCTGTCGGACACGTATTCGATGACCACGGCGGCGAGCGGATAGTCGCTCTCATCGCAAAGCACCCATGCGCGTACGTGGCCCTCCTCAGCAGTGTCTCGGGCGACGCCGGCGATGAACCCGGCGCCGCCCAGCTCGCGACGCGCGTGCTCATCGCTCTGAATCCAATCACCGACGACGATCTCGTCCGTGCAAGACAATGCTCGAAGGCTCAGATGCACGGTCACGACTCCTCCGAACAGGGGGCGCATGGTGGCAGCGGGTCCTCGCGCCAGATGGCGGCGGCCTCGTCTGGCGTCCATTGGTGACCGCAGTACGCCCGGTCGCCGGGCCGGGGCGGGCGAGGATAGATGTGCGCCACCTCGTCGCCGGCCCCGGAGAAGCGCTCCTCAGGTGACGCCGTGGCGCATGGGGATCGTTCGAAAGTCTGCATCGTTTGAGCTTTCACGTTGTGGTGGGTTGGGTGCGCCGCCACCCCTTGTAGGGGACGCGCTCGATGAGGCCGCGGTCCGCGAGGGCAAACAGGCTCGCGACCACACCGGCGGAGGACCGGCCGAGCGCTTGCGCGATCGGTCCCGGCGAGATCAAGTCCTGGCCGAGCAGGTCGAGAACCTCCTGCTGCGCGCCGGTCAGCGGCAGGTCGGCGGCCGTCCGGATCGTGGCGCGGCGCGTGATGCCCAGCCGCACGATCCGCAGCGGCAAGTAGTTCACGGTGTCCGCCTGGCCGTCGGTGTCGTGGCGGCTGTTGCGATGGTGGGGAGAGCCACCCCGACGGGGTTCCACGGCTGCCCGTCCCGGAAGACCCCGCCGCACCTCTCACCGTTGGCCAGCGCTGCGTAGCAGCGCCAGCCGAGCATCCCCGGCTGCCACGCCTTGCGAGAGCACGGCCCCGCAGGTGGCTCGTGACCAAGCGCTTGGCGATCGCGGCGGGGATCAGCCACGTGTGGGCTCCTTGCGCCCGTAAGGCTGGGTGAGAAGCGCAGTCAGCCCGACCGGTTCGCCATCGGCGGTTGCGTGCGGATACGGGCATGCCCCGGGGCCTCGCTGCACGTAGCCGCAGACCCTGATCCGCGTACCGCCACCTACGGCGCTCGCAACCTCGAACTGGCACTCGTAGATCGTCGAATCGCCGTAGCGTGGCCGCGAATCCGCTGCGCCGCGAATGCGGCTCACCGTTGGGTCGGCGTTGAGGTCCTGGGTGGCGCGGAGGCCTTCGCTTACCTCGTTGAGCGCTTTGGCGCGGGCGACGTCTTCGTCGTAACCGTGGGCGTCTCGGTACTCGAGGAACAGGTCGATGGCGGCCTCGGCGCACTCCATCTGGGTGAGTTGCTCCACGAACGAGTCAGGCACCCTCCGCCTCCAAGAACGCAGCGATACGGCCGTGCAGCTCACGTGTCATGGTCTGACCGTGTGCAGCCCGCAGGAGGACCAGGGCCTCCGCGAGCACGCGATTCTCGTGCTGGACGCGTCCATCGACCTCATCGCGGATACGCGGCGCCTCAGCGATCAGACTGAAGATGCCCTCGCTCGGAGAGTTGCCGTGCGTCAGGACGGAAAACAGTGGGGTGTCGTTCGCGGTCCGGTAGAGCATTGCCTGCGGGGAATGGTCGAAGTCGGGCCGGGGCGTGGTGTCGGCGCGATACCAGCGGATGCCGTAGGTGGTCCAGTCATCGTGCGTTTCTGGGGAGCGGGCGGGTCCGCCGCTTGGGTGACGCTGCTCAGACATTGGCGTGCCTTCTGGCGAGGCGCTCGCGGCGTGGCTCGTAGGTGCCGTCGGCGCGGTTGAGCATCAGCACGTCGTCGGGTAGTTCGCCGAACTCGATCGGAACGGCGCCGGCGACGATGGCAAGCAGCCGCTTGGTTGCCACGAGGTCATGGTGGGCGAAGCTCTTGTCGTGCTGGAACCACGATCGCTTGAGGCCGATGTGTTCCGCGATCGCATGGAGCTCGTCGAGGTCGGTGGTGAGCATGTGCCCACCGCCGGACCAGCGCCCCCAGCCGGGAGGGAACTCGTCTACGTAAACGGTCACTGTGTACTCCTTACGGTGAGCCTCATGGCAGTAGGTCGGGGTTGGTGGCGTCGCGCCGGCGGGTGACGAGGACCTGGACGGTGTATTCGAGGTCGTCGTCGACGAAGGTGCGCAGCGTCCAATACTGCGGTCCGGAGTGGTGAGCGACGGGTTGCGGCAGGTAGTCGCGGCGGATGATGTTGCTGGTTCCGTTCATCACGCGCCGGCAGAAGGCCTGGGCGCGCCGGACCTGGTCGGCGTTGAGCGGCGGGCGCTTGCGGGAGTTGCGCCCGGCGGTTGAGCGCAGCGGGTGTGTCCGGGCGGCCATCAGGCTCGGGATGTGAGGTGATACAGGCCGCAGTGCGGGCAGGGGTAGAGGTTGCGCTCGACCCGGGCTTCCTGGCTGAGCACCGTCTGGCGGCGTTGTTCGTCGCGCTGAAGCGTTTCGAGCGCGATTCGCGCCTTTCGCGCGGTGCGGTAAGCCTTCTTCCCGGTGACACATAGATCGCGGGTGGAGCGGCGCATGATCCGCTGGGCGGCCGGTGAGCGCGGTGAGACGCTGAAGGTGTGCGGGGCGTAGATGAGGGCGGTGTTAGACATGGGCGGCGCGAGTGATGCGGGGGCGGAGCTGGTGGAACAGCTCGTGGTGGCGGGCGATCCAGAGTGAGGCGGCGCGGTCACGTGGGAGGCCGATGCGCGACAGGTCCGGATGCGGGTCGTATTCGCGGATGCCGGTCCAGCCGCGGCCGCGTGACTTGGTGAGATGCAGCGCCTCGCCGGCGCGAGCCCAATGGTCGGCGGCCTCGATCGCCGGGTGCTCGAGGTCGATTTCGCTGGGATGGAGTCCGAGGCTCGGGATGATGGCTGCCATCAGCGATGCCTCTAGGAGTTCGAGGGCGTCGGTGTGCAGCGCGAGCCAGCGCTTCATTGGTGAGGTGATGTCACCCATGACGCACTCGGGGTCGTCATGGTGCAGCCCGCCGAGCTGTACCTCGACGCCGTGGCCGAGCCACTCGAGGCGCTTTGACACCCAGTAGGCGTGTTCGGCCACGCAATACGGAAAGGGCGTCTGGCCGGCGAAGCGGCAGACGTTTGCCAGCCCGGTAGCGATCGAGTGCAGATCAAACTGCTCGGCCGACGGGTTCGACAGGTCGACGAACGCACCGTTGAGCGTTTCGACGCTGTAGCGCGGGTCATGCGTCGTGGCGGGGTTCTCGCGAAGGGCTGTCATGGCAGCGGAGGAGGTGGAGAGGGATGCTTGGGTCGGGGGTGTGTCAGGCGGCGGCGTACGCCTCGAGGGAGGCTTCGTGAGCGAACACGGTCATGGGCACCGCCTGATGCCGTTCGGCCTGGGCCAGGTAGTCGGCGAGCAGAGCGTCGAGCTCGTCTTGGCCGCCGGGGCCGCGCGGCGCAAGGCCTTCCTCGACGACGTAGGTGTCGGGGGTAGCCTTTCCGGACGCGGCGATCTCGAGCAGCGCGGCGGGAACGTCCAGCAGCTTCTGGTCGTTGCGGGGGCCGATTGTGAACAGCGCGCGCTTCTGGCCGCGGACGGTGTAGATGGTGTGCGGCAAGCGCTTGCGGGAGGACTGCTTCTTGGCGGTATTGGCGGTTTTGGTGGTTGGCATCAGGAGATGGAGTAGGGGGTCAGGGTGTTCTCGCGACGAGCGAGCACGCGCATGAGCGGCACGCCCGCCGAAAGGTGGTCTGCAAGCCAGTTGCCCAACGGAGCGGCCAGCGCGGCGGCGAGGGAGGACTGCACCTCGTCGCTGATCCGCGGGATGCGCTCGCCGTGGCGCTCCTGCCATTCGGCGGCGATGTTCACCGCGGCGGCCCGGGCGGTCTCAAGCTCGTCGGTCCAGACGGTCGCGAGGTCGTAGGCGCGAAGCAACTCGGAGCGGCTGAAGCGCTGCAGGTCGCCGTCGCAGAACGGCTCGAGGCGCTCGGCGACGAGATCGTGCGGGACTGCGAACGGGTCGGTGGCGGTCAGTGCGGACATTGGTGGTTCTCCTTACGGGTGGGCTGCTGCGGGTTCACCTCTAGGACGAGGTGAACCGCCGGTTTGGGAGAGAAACCGGGGAGGAAGCGGCCGCGGGCGTCAGACGCCGGCGGGGGTTTGCCGCAGCGTGTCGGGCGTCGGCAGCTCGACCGCGAGCAGTATGCGAGCGAGCTCAGCGCGCAGTTCGACGAACGCGACGCCCCGCGTGTCCCGTCCCCAGAGCCTGGCCGCGAAGTCGAAGACCGAGCCGCCCTGGTGGCAGCCGTAGCAGTACCAGGAGCCGTTGGGATACGCCTTCAGCGAGGCGGTCCGCTCATCGTGCAACGGGCATGGCATATAGCCGCTGGCCGAGAGTTCGACGCCGGTCAGGCGGGGCATCCATTCGCGGGCGTCGAGGTTCTTGAGCGCGGCGTGCGCGGTCTCGATCGACGGGTCCTCAAGCCGGATGCCGGTCACCGGACCCGGGTTGGGCACGTACGGGGGCCTCGGCGGCTTGGGATCGGTCAGGCCGGCGACGAGCTCGGAGAGGTCGTAGGCGCGGCTGCCGGAGAGGCCGACGATCCGCACCGGCTCACGCGGCTGGTGCTTGTAGTTGTAGGTGCCGGGCGGGCGGAGCATGCTCACGCGCGAGAGGCCGGAGCTGAGGTCGGCTCCGAGCGCGCCGGCAAGCTTGCGGTTGGCGGTCATCACCTCCTCGATGTCGGCGAAAGCGCTCAGCAGCCAGTAGGCATGGCGCCTGCCGGGGGAACCGCTCGACACGGTCATGGTCGGCGGGTGCGGGAAGCCGTCGAGCAGGACCTGCGCGTCCTCGCGGTCGATGTCGGTCCACGCGAGATGCGAGCGGCTGACCGAGGTGCGATCGCCCGCCTTGCGGTCGTGAAGGGCGATCCCGATGTACACGTCGATGTGACGCGCTAGCGCTTCGATCAGGACGCCGGCGTCGGCCAGGCGCTCGGCAGAGAGGAACTCGCGCCCCATCTCCGACGGGCTGGACGGGTCAGGCCAGCGAACGTCAAGCCAGCGCCCGGCGCGCCCGTGGACGGGCCCGGCGAGCATCCGCAGATACGAGTCCAGCGCCCGGTTCACGCGGGTCACCTGTCCGCGCCGGGGATCTCATCGATCGTGACCTCGCGGGTGCCGCCGGCGATCGCCACCTGCCAGCCTCCGGGCGCCTGGATCGCCTGCTGCAGGAGCAGCTGGCCGAGGAGCTCGGCGCTGTCGAGGCTCGCGAAGTCATACTCGGCGCTGAGCGTCAGCCCGCTGTTGAGGCGAGGGTCGCGGCGGTCGCTGATGGTGAGGCGATAGGTGGCGGGTGCGGTCGCGGACATCAGGAGTTGGGCGCGTCGGGGATGGTGGCGGCGGGCGTCAGACGCGGGCGCTTCGGCGCGGCGGGCTGGTAGGGGCAGCGTCTGATCTCGGTGTGGATCTCGTCGGCGATGTCGGAAAGCCGAAAGCCGAGGGTGGGCTGGTGGGCGCGGCGGAGCAGGCGGCCGGCCCTGGCGACCAGATCGGCCGCCTCCGACAGCGCGTCGTAGGCTTGGAGGTCGCCGAGCGCGTCACACGCCTCCCGCTCACGGGGGGCGCACGGGTGCGGCGCGTCGGGAAGCTGGGTGACGGCGCTCATCAGTCGTCGGCCTCGGCGACCTCGGGGGTGAACGCGGCGATGAACTCGAACTCGCCGTCGATGAGGGGCACCTGGTCGGGGCAGCGGGACGCCCACGCGAACAGCTGCGTCATGGTGAGCTCGCCGCGGCGCATCGCCGCGATCCGCTGCTCGACGGTCATCTCCCACATGGGTGCGAGCCGCTCCCGCTTGCGCTCGAGGCGAGCCTCGGTGGCCGCCCAGTAGTTCGGATATTCGGCCAGATCGGCGGGGCCAGTCCGGTCGCGATACTGGCGCGGGTCAGGGCGTTCGACGGTGGTGTCGGTGGTTGTGGTTGTGGTTGTCTTGTCCATTCGGGGTGCTCCGGGTCGGGTGTTGGTCTCGCCTCCCGCCCGCCCTGACTGCCGCTGTGCGGCAGTCACAATCGGCGGTGGGGCGTGACCCGCACCGGCGGCCGGCGTGTCCTTGCCGTGGCCGTGCTGTTCGGTGGGGTCTTGTTGGGTTTTGGTGGGAGGCATGAGCGGGTGGGGATGGGTGTTGGGGGGCGTTGAGCGCCGAGGGCTCCCTGCGCCGCGCCTGAGGGCGCGGCGATCATCCGCAGGGCGCGTCAGCGCGCAGGCAGAGGTGAGGTGTGACCGCGGGCTACGGGACCGCCCACGTTTCAAGGCAGGCGGCGAGCAGCAGCAGCGCGACGACGATCGCGGCGGTCAGCCAAAGCGAACGAATCGGTAGACGCCCTCGGGTGACGAGCCACCAGCTGACCGGCCCGGTGACGAGCGCGAGCAGCTCGACGGGCGCGTTCGGGATGTACGGCAACAGGCGCGAGCCCCACGTGCCGAGCTCGACGGCGAGCGGAATGACGTTCGCGGCGAACACGACGCCGAGGAGAACGTCTCCGACGCGGCGCAGCCGGCCGGGATGGTTCTGTACCGCGGCGGCCGCGCCGAGCGGCGCGAGCGCGACCCTGGCGTTGTGAAACCAGAGGCTGACCGCGGTCGCGACGTCGTGCGCGTTGGGGTCGTGCGGAGCGACGCGCCAGTCGAACGGCACGAGGGCGTGCGCGATATCTCGAACCACACCGACGGCACCGACCGCCGCCGCGAGCAGCAGCAGCCCGGCGATCGTCGCGAGGTAAGCGAGCAGGTACGGGCGCAGCCTAAGCGGGCTGACGCGAGGGTTCGCGGCGGCGGGACTAGTCACGATTGCGGCAACCAAAGGTCGACTAGGTAGCGGCCGCCCTGGCGGGCGAGCCCGACGTAGGTGACGTGGTACTGCGCGGGGAGCGCCGCGGTGCCGGGCGTGGAGGTCTGGCTGGCGGTCACGAGCACCCACTGCCCGGCGGCGTCGGCGAGCCCGGGAGCGAGCGACTCCACCTTGCACGTGTTGGTGACGTCGGTCGGGCCGCTGTCGCCCTGCTGTTGGGTGGGGGAGGCCAGCGCGAGCTGCTCCTGGGTGCGAGCGCCACCGACGGAGAGCGCCTCGAGCTGGCGTTCGTGCGCGTGAAGGTCAGCGGTCGTCCAGTTGCACCACAGCGCCGCGTACTGCTCGATCGCCGCTTGGGGGCTTGGACCACCGGCGGTTGGCGCGGTCTTCTGGCTTGTGGTGATGGTGGGGGCTGACGCGGACGCGGTCGTCGACGTCGTCGAGGTGGAGGACCCGAGCGCGACGGTGTTGGGGTCCTTCAGGCCGCAGCCGGCCACGAGGACTGCCACGCCGGCGACGGCGAGCAGGGCGCCGAGGCGCCGAAGGATTTGGGGTGAGGTGGTGTTCATGCTCACCCCTAGGACGAGGTGAGATCGCCGTTTGGGAGAGAAAAGGGGCGCGGACTTTCTACGGCGCTCGCGGGCCCCGGAAAGGGTGGGGCTAGAGGCCGGGGGGGTGCGCTTCGGCGAACCCGCTGTTGCCGTCGGCGACGTCGCCGTTAATCTGCGGCTGGATCATGCTCGAGGGCTGCCAGCGCGGCCCGGTGCCGGAAGGCTCGGTGGGGGCGTAGTGGGCGGTGTCGAACACGATCCCGTCGACCTCGATGAACACGTGAGCGGCGTTGTAGAACACGGTCACGTACTTGCCGGGGCCGGGCTGCCCCCAGTGGTCGAACATCCCCGACACGTACGGCGCGGACCCGAGCAGCCCGGCCTTGTAGAGGATGTAGCTGGTCGAACCGGAGCAGTCGTAGCCGGGCCACATCGTCGCCATCGACGGGTAATGGATCGCGATGTAGGGGTAGGTGTGGATCTGGTTGCCGGCGGCGATCAGCTTGTCGATCACAGTCCCGGCGGTCGGGGGCAGGCCGGTGGGCGCCGCGGCGACTCCGGTGGCGGCGTCGATGGTGGCGAGCTGGCCGGGGACGGTCGGCAACGACCCGCTGACGCTGACGTTCGGGCATTGGCTGCTCTGCCCGCTGTTCTGCATGTTCTGCGCGACGGTGTTGAGCTCCGCCTGCTGGCTGGGGGACAGCCCGGAGGTGTCGATGCTGTACCCGGACGTGTCGGTGCTGGCGGTGGCGAGCAGGTCTGAGCCGACGTTTTCGATGACGTTCTGACCGTTTGACTGCGAGTTGTTCTCGGTGCTGGTGACAGCGACCGCGAGAGTGCCGTACTGGCCGGTGCTGACCTGCGCGGCCTGCGTGACCGTCCACTTGCTGTCGGTCCCGGCGACGCCGCCGCCGGCGCTCGCTTTGACGGTGGAGATCCCCGCGGAGAGCAGCCCCCACTGGTTTGCGTGCGGGATGTGGTCCAGCAAGCCCATGCCGTAGGTGCGAACTGGGGCGGGCATCATCGTGTCGATGTTGGCGAGCAGCAGCGCGAGGTCCTCCGCGGTCACGGTCGAGCGCACGAGCCCGTGGATGCCGGCGGCGCTGTCGAGCTGAAAGCCGCTCATGTGCGCCAGCGACGCGATCTCCGCAACGGCGCCGGCGCCGACCTGGCCGTAGACCGAGTTGGCGGCGGTGGCGCTGGAGTTTTCGATCATCGCCTGCAGCCGGGCGGCCGCGGCGCCGGTCGGGTCGCTCGAGCCGTGCGCGCGCAGGTACGCGAGCAGCAGCATCGCGTCGACGGCCTGCCCGGCGGCGACCGGGGTGTTGTCCTCGTGCTGGGCGAGGATGGTGCCGTTGGCCTGGACGATCGCGTACTGCGCGTCGTTCTGCCCGGTGAGACGAGTGATGTACTGGTCCGCGCTGCTCGTGTCGAGCGTCGCGGTTGTTGTGCCGCTGGTCGGTGAGGCGGTGGCGGGCGCGGCGGTAGCTGCCGTCGCGGTGAGCGCGACCGTCGCGGCTTTGGCGGTCGCGCCGGGTGACACGCCGCCGCCTTGCGCGGTGAGCTGCGCGTAGGCGGCCTGCGCGGCGGCGAGGCCGGAGGTGTAGGCGCCGCTGGTGTACGTGGTCCAGGGGCTCCAGCCGCCTCCGCCGGCGGCGAGTGAGCCGTCGTATTTTTCGACGGCGATCTTGGCGTTGACGGTCGGGTCGTAGTCGGCGGCGCTTCCCGGGGTGATCTGCCAGAGCCCCCAGCCGACCAGTGAGGGGTCGGATGGGGTGGCGGAGGTGGGCGTTGTCGGCGCGGACGGCGATGAGCCTTGAAGGCGGTCGGTGATGTCGTCGGATTCGGCGGAGGCGATCGCGGCGGCGATGACTGCGCCGCTCATGGGACCGCCCGCGCCGACCCAGTACTGCTCGACCTGTAGCGGGGTGATCTGACCTTGGGCGCCGCTGCCGCCGCCGCCGGTTCCGACCGGGAGGGTGCCGCTGCCGGTGCCGTTGGCGATCGCCTGGCAGGCGGCCGCGGCGGTGGCCGCGCCGCCGCCGGACACCGACATGGCGACGGCGAGCACGAGCAGGAATGGGAGGCCGAGCAGCCCGATTAGGCGTGCGGGACTCTTACGGCGCGTCCGCGCCGACGATGCGCCGAGCTGAAGCATCCGGAGTTACGCGGTCAGCGGCGCATGGTTGGAGGCGAGGTCAGCGAGGGCCGCCCACATGTCGCCGTCGTGCTCGGCGAGAACGCGGTTTCGCAGCGGCTGGTCGTGGTCGGGCTCGGACGTGGAGTACCAGTACTCCGCCGCGCCGGCGCGGATCTGTACGAGCCCTCGCCCGCGTCGCCCGTTGATCAGGTAGGCCTCCGAGTACTGGCCTTTGACCGTCTTGAGGTTCGCGATCGTCTCGGTCTCACTGTCGGTGAGGTTCAACGTCTTCTGCACGAACGCGGCCTGCTCGGGGTGCTGGCGCAGGAACAGCTGGATCGAGCTTTGGGAGACGAGCGCGGCGCCCTCGGCGTGCTGGGTGAAGTCCGAGAGCTGCTGGCTGATCGCGACGAGGAACAGGCGGTTGTGTCGCGATCGGCGAGCCTGCTCGTTGATCCACCGGCCGGTGGACTTGCGCTCGAGCATCTTCCAGCCCTCGTCGATGACCAGGAAGTGACGGCCGCCCCACGGCCCGCGGTGCGCGTAGCGCTCCCGCGCCCGGGCGCCGCGCGCGGCGAGGTACTCGACGATCGTGAACATGACCGCGCCGGCGTCTGCGTCGCCGACGTGCCGGGTGTCGAAGATGACCAGCGGCGCGTCTTTGTCGACGGTCGTCGGCCAGTCGCACAGGTAGGCGCGGGAGCCGTCGCGGACGTAGTCGTAGAGGCCGTCCGCGAGCCGGCGCAGCACGCTCGCGGTCTCCGGGCTGTCGTTCTCGAGCTCGGTGTTGGCCAGCCCGAGCAGAACCTCTTGGAGGATCAGCTCACGCGGGGTCTCGCCGCTGATCGCGCAGCGGATGTACACCTCGCGGATGGCGCGCGAGAGCAGTGACTCGTCGGTGGGGGTGAGGTCGTAGGTGCCGTCCTGGGTCTGGGTGCCGAGGAAGAACGAGTGCAGCGCCAGCAGGTACTGGAGCTTCTCGGTGGGCAGTTCCCGGGCGTCCTCGACGTCCCACGGGTTGACCGCCGCGGGACGATCCTCCGGGGCCATGGTCCACGGGTCCAGGCGCTGGCGGTTCTCATCGAAGCCGGGGTTGGTGCCGAGGTTGACGGCGATCGCGCCCGGGACGAGCTTGGCGAGCGTCTCGTAGTGGCCGGCGCGGCCGATGACGCCGCCGGTCGCGCCCATCGGCATGATCCGCCCCAGCCACAGGTTGGTGGCCATCGTCTTCCCCGACCCCGACCGTGCGCAGACGATCATGATGTGGTTGTCGTGCCACGGGTCGTACGGGTCGAGCTTCGCGAGCGTGCGGCCCGGGTGCTCCCAGCCGAGCGGGATCCCGCTCGGCGAGCCGCAGTGCGCGCTGACCAGCGGGATCGTGTCGGCGAGGTTCTGGGTGACGTAGCGGCGCTTGAGGCCGAGCGCGTCGATCGCCAACGGCCAGGTGGAGCGCCACGCGTCCAGCTGCGCGAACCACGGCAGGTGAAGCCGCGCGTCGGTGCGGGTGAGGACCTCCTCCTCGAGCGCGCCCGTCCAGCGTTGCAGCGCCTTCGCACGCTGCTCACGGTGCGCCTGGCGGTCCTCGTCGGTTCGGAGCGGGATCTTCGGGTCCGGCGGGCTGATCAGGGTGAGGTTGACCGCGACCTGGTAGATCCCCGCGCCCGCGCTTGAGGCGAGCTCGGCGGTCAGCTCGGCCGCCTCCTGCTCGCGCTGGCGGGACTCGAAGTCGATCGCCTTCAGGCGCATCTCCTTGCCGCGCTGAAGGCCGTAGATCCGCTTGTACCGCTGGCGGGCCTTGGAACGCTCACGGGTGCGGGTGCCAGCCTCCCAGCGAACAGACAGGGTGAACGGGTACGGCGATTGAGCGAGGTGAAGCAGCCACCCCAGCCACGTGTGCTCCGGGGTGGAGGACAGCGCCCTCGATTGGATGATGTGCTCCCCGGCGCGCAGATGCGTGCGACTGGAGTCGTCCACCTCGGTCGCGCACAGCGCTTGACGCAAATCGTAGGCGTGGTCGAACGCCTCGTCGGAGTCCGACGCGGGGTCGCGCAGCAGCGACGCGAGGTCCGCCGGCGGGCGGCTCGTCGGGTTCAGCGCCCGGAACAGGCTTGTGGCGAACTGCTCGCCGTCCAGCGGCTTGGGAGCCAGGCCGAGCGTGTCGAGGTGGGTGACGATCTGCCCGAAGCGAGCGTCGAGATCCTCGACCGTCTCGGCGAAGTAGCCGACGGGGTGCTGGCGCTTTGACCCGGCCGAGCGCTTTGGCTTCCACGGCATGATGAGCAGGTGCTCGAGGTCCATCGCGGAGAGCCGCTCGGCCTGCTCGACGAGCGCCTCGGCGCCGGCGACGGCAAGCCTGGAGAGCGCGCCGGCACGGTCACCGAGACCGTCGGCGGCCAGCGCCTCATTGAGCTGGGCGGTGGTCGCCTGGATGCGGTCGACCTCGGTGGTCCAGTCAAACGGCCGGGCGGTGGTGATCAGCTGCAACGCCTGACGGTCGGGAAGCAGCGCGGGGATCTCCTGAACCGCGCGGTTGGTGCGCTCCATCTCCGCGCTGCTCATCCGAAGCGGCGTGAGCGCCGCCTCGAGCCGCACCGCACGGATGAGCGTGCCGTTGTCGAGGATCGCGAGCCCGTCGGGCGTGATCGTGGTGAGCGGCATGGAAGCCGCGAGCTCCGCGGAACGGGGGCGGCGGCTCATGCCGACACCTCCCCGGCGACCTCGGTAGCCGTCACGTCACGACGCGCGCCGCGGGGCTGCTCGACCTTGAGCGTGTAGGGGCTGGGCGCGCCGCCACCGACCCCGAACAGCTTGGGACGGAACGCCCAGCGCAGGGCGTCTCGGATGAGCCGCGTGTAGCTGGGGCGGTCGCCTTCGGAGATCGCCATCGCGGCGAACGGGCCGCCCATCGCGACGGTTGCGATGCACAGAAACGGCTGGGTGCTCATCCCCGTCAGCTGCTTGAGCCCAAAGCAGACCGCGCCGATGGCGGCGATCACCAGCCACTGAGGGAGGGACAGCGGGCCGAGCTGAAGCGATGGTTCGTCGAGACGTCTGTAGGTGTTATGGATCATTGGAATCAGTGGGTTGGTGTTTGCGTGTGCTGGATTGGCAGGCGGTCAGAAGCTGTTCTCAGGAGGCGAGACGGGCGCCGGCGGCCGGTCCGGCGGTGGTGCAGGAGCGTCACCGCGCCCGGAACCGGTCGCGGGCGGTGCCGGCACGGGCGCCGGGGCGCTAGCCCCGTGTCGCTGGCCGGGGCGGGAAGCGGGAGCGGTCGGCTTGCTCGGCGCGACCGCAGGAGCGGGCGTTGCGCGCGTTGCCGGCGCGGAGCGGTGCGCGGGCGTAGCGGGCGTCGCGGCCGCGGCCGCGGGCTTAGATGCGCTGGCTGAGCTCGGCCCGGCCAACCGGGGCGTCGCGGGCGCAGCGTCAGATGCGGCCCGCGAGCCGCCGGCAGGCGAAGGACCAGGCGTCGACGCGGTCGACGCGGACGCGTGGAGAACCTGACGCGGATCGCCGCCGGTGGCGGGCGCGCTAGGACGCGCGCCCGGCGAGGCAGGCTGCGGGGTCCCGTTGGGTGCAGGTCGCGTCCCGTTCACCGCGGCACGGGCCGCGCGCGATAGGTCGGCGGCTCCCGTCCCGTTGGCGCCACCGCTGGCGGCACCAGCACCGTTCGGAGAACCGGTCGAGTTGGCGGGCGTGGGCGGACTGAGGGAGGAGCCGCCGCTGTCGCCGGTCAGCGCGGCGGTGTGCCGCGCGAGCGTCTGGCTGACCGCGGCGGCCGCGGCGGCGTGGCGCGCGCGCGTCTGGGCGGGCACGCCGGATGAAGCGGCGCCCCCTGCTGCCAAGATGTCCGACGCGGTCGAGAAGTCCTTGCCGCCGGCGCGGACGGCGTCAAACCCGGCGTCGGCGCCGCCGGCGATCGCAGCCCCGACGGGGCTGGCCTGCGGCCCAGCATCGCCTCCGCCCGCCGGGGCGCCTGTCGGCGGAGCACCCCCGCCCGAGGCGGCGGCCGAGGTCGCGCCGCCGCCACCGCACCGGCGTAGCGCGGCGGACGCGGCCTGGAAGCCCTTGGCGCCGACGCCATATCCGGCGTAGGTCGCGCCGCTGCTGCCAAGGCCGGCGAGTACGCCGCCGCCTCCCGCAAGATTCTGGGTGAACGAGCCGAGGCCTTGGAGCCTGCCGGAGAGCCCGCCGCCGTCGGCCGATCCTCCAGCGCCGGCGCCGGCACCGTTGCTGGCGCCGCCCGCGCCAGCGCCCTGGCTGCGATGCCCGAGGGCGGAGAACGCCTGGCCGGCTTCGGCGATGCCGCCGCCGACGAGGCCACTGACCCGCCCGATGATCAAGAACGGCCACTTCCACGCGAGGTAGAAGCAGATCAGCGAGCAGATCAGGTTGAACGTGTCTTTCATCGCGCCGCCGATCAGACCGGCGTGCACGAAGTTGCCGAAGCCGACGACCGACGCGCCGAACGCGGTGAACAGGGCGAACAGGACGGCCCACCCGAGCGGGACCATCGCGACCGCCAGGAACACGCTGCCGAACAGCATCAGGACGCGGGAGAGGAACTCGAACGGGTAGAACGCGATCGCGATCGGCCCGATCACGAGCAGGAACGCGAGCACGATCATCAGCACGATCTTCATCACGATCAGGCCGACGAGCAGCAGGGCGGTCGCGATCAGGAAAGCGGTGGTGAGAAGGTCGAGAAACCCGCCGGCCCAGGCGGTGACGAAGTACGCGCCGAGCGTTTTCCATAGGTTGCCGTTGGCGTTGGCGGCGTGCAGCAGCGCGAGCGTGACGATGTTGGCGATGTCGATCGCCTGCCCGAACAGCCACGGCCACGCGAGGATCGCGCACGCGGCCATGAACACCTTGCCGAAGTCGTGGGCGTGGTCCCTGGGGCGGGTGAACACGCCGCCGCTGACCAGGTGGACCGTGTTGTTGACAAGGGCGAGGGGCAGTAGCCCGAGCCCGATGGATTGCGTGTCCTTGACGAGCGCGCCGAACGCGCCGCCTGCGGTGGAGCCGGTGAACGGGACGAACGCGGTCGTGTTCCCGGTGCCGGGCAGGCCGATGAGCCACTCGACGATCTCGTAGGGGTGGAGGAGCACCTTCCAGCTTCCGCCGAAGAACAGCGTCAGGATGCTGCTGAAGATTGTCTTGACGATGTCCTTGCCGAACCCGGCGACGGAGCCGAGGACGTCGCTGAAGATGCTCCCGATCGGAAGGACCGGGAGTGCGCTGCCCGCGCCGCCGCCGTGACCAGTGCTGGCTGAGGCGACGGCCGGGAGCAGGAGCGCGAGCGCTCCTGCAGCGGCCAGCGACACGGCGGCGAGCCGTGCGCGACCGATCCGGCGGCGGCGAGGGAGGGCGCGCATCAGGCCACGAGCCCCGGGATGCAGACGAGCGCGATGATGCCGAACCCGACCCGCATGGCGTGCGAGTGAGCCGACTGGTGACCTGAGATGAACATCGCCGCGATCACGCAGGCGGACAGACCCACGAGCGTCGCGGCGTACCACTTGACGCTGTTCATCACGTTGGTGATCAGGGTGCTGAGGCCGGAGATCGCTCCGGCCGAGGGGATCACGCCCGAGCTCTTGAGCAGCTCGGCGCCGTGCAACCCTGCACACGCGGCGAGCGCGAGGCCGAGCGTCACGAGCGCGGTCGAGTACACGACGTCGACGAGGCGGCGGTTGGCTGCCAGCCGCGCAAGCCGGCTGAAGCGAGCGAACCGGTTCTGGTAGATGGTGTGTGCGGCCGTAGCCATTTGCTTTGAACCTCCTGGTGGTTCAGGGTTGTGGCGGCGCGGTCGCGCCGTCGGGTGATTGCAGGGTGCTTCTGCCGCCGGTCCCGCTTGAGGTGGGATGCGCGGACGCGGGTGCGGAAGGCTGGGGGGAAGATGCGGGGGCCGTGCGGTTCTCGGTCACACTCGGCGCGACGGCAGGGGTCACACTGGTGTGCGTGCTGACGGGCGGCGTGTAGGGTGTCGGGCCGCTCGCAGCAGGGGTGTGCGAGCTGCTGTGACTCGGCCGCGGGTGCGGTGACGGCGTGGTGACAGTCACCGTCACCACGCGCGTGCGCGTGCGAACCCGCTCGACGCGGCGCGGCGGCACGCTGGTAGGCGTCTGGGGAAGAACCGCGGGAGTGCTCGGCCCGCGCGCCGATCGGGTGCCACGACGCGCGAGCGCGTGCGCGGTCTGGTGGGTGGCAGGCTTGTGCCCGGACACGGCGGCGGCGACCAGCAGAAGAGTCGGCGCGAGGACGACGCCGATGAGCGCCTTCTGCCTGCCCGTCAGCCGCCGGTAGCGTCGTGCGCTGCGCCGGCGCGCGTCACGCCGGGCCTGGTCCTCGGACGCGCGTTCGCGGTGGAGGTCGTCGGGCTCGTCGGCGAGGACCGTGGGTGCGGGAGCCGCCTGCTGGATCGCTGTGGCGGTTGAAGGGTGCCGGGCGGCTTCCGCTGCGCGGAGCCGATCCCACTCGGCGTCGGCGGCGAGCTGGTCGGGGCTTGGGACAGGCGCCGAGACGTCGTCGACGTAAAGGCCGGCCGCCGCCCCAGGCGTCAGCGCCTCTACGCTCGCGTCCGCATCCTGGGGGATCTCCGTGAAGGCGGCGTCGGGGGTCGGGGACGCGGGCACGGACACGGTGTCGGGCGCATCGGCGGTCGGGAAAGTGACAGTTCGCGCGCGAGAATCGGCCTCGGGGTCAGGGTTGGCGAAGCCCGTGGCGCCGCTGAGCGGCCAGGCGAGCGGCGGCTGCATCGGCGTGTCCGGCAGCAGGTCAAGATCGCCGTCGGCGTGACCCTGGAAATCCGGGTGCGTCGCGACGCTCAGCGTGATGAGCGTCTTCGCGCGAACGGTGCTGCCGGCGGGCGGCTCGAGACCAAGGACGAAACCGGCCTCTTTGACGTCGTTGACGGCCGCCGACCAGGTAACGGGCATGAGTCCGAGCTCGCGCAGCGTTGCGATCGCCTGGTCGGCCTTGTCGCCGACGAGGTCCGGCACTTCGATAGCCCGGGCGGTGGGGGAGCGCGTGGTCATCCTCACGCCTAGGACGAGGCGAAATGCCCGTTCGGGAGAGAAATGGACCCAAGAGTTCCGTCAATCCATCCCGAGGGCCTGGAGCCCCGTCTCGCGCCGCTAGCGGCGACCGACGCGATCCGTACCCTTACGGGCGCTAGTGACCGACCATCTCAACGACCCCGACTTCACAGACTCGGCGTGCGTCGACGCGTGGGAGGATCTGGTCGACGAGCTCGAGCAGGCCGAGATGACGCTGGTGGAGGCCGAGCGAACGTGGTTGTCTGTGTCGACGACCCTGGTGCTCGCGCGGCTTCAGCTGGGCCTCGTGAGTGGGCAGGGAGGGAGTGCCGATCGCGATCCAACGGGGCCGCGGCGCTGGCGGACCGCGCCGAGCGCCACTCGCTGAGGGCATGGGGCCGCCTGAAGCTGGCGCGCTGTGAGTGACTCTGTTCTCGTGGTAGACGTGACGATTTCAGCTGCTGCCAGGCTGCAACACACCCGGCGCCGACGCCTCCAAGGAAGGCCACACGCTCGGAAGCGCCTCTGGTAGAGGAACGCCGGCTGCCGCCATCTCCGCGGCGTCTGTGTCGAGCATCGACTGAGCGACGGCCAACAGATGGGCCTTCATCGGCCGCAATCAATACGGAGTCCGCCGGTACGCTGCGACTCACCCAGTCGGCGATGAGCCTCGCCGCTGACAGCTGAACATGCTCGAGGCGTAGCCTCGTCGAGAATCTTCGCGTTGTGCACATCGACAGTAACGAGGCGGTCCGCACCCAAGAGTGGCGAGTGCGCGGGGGACGATTGCCGCGGTGAGGTGCCGGGCGAGCCGTCGCCGAAGAGTTCGACGAGATCCGGTTCGACGACATGATCGCCAACGCGGCGGCCTCGACGCTCGTGCTCGAGCCCCGGCGATTCGAGGTCCTCGTCGCGTCGAACACCATCGGCGACATCTTGTCGAATGTCGGCGCGGCCGTGGCCGGCGGAGTGGGGCTGGTGCCGAGCCTGAATTGCGGCGATGCGATCACCGTGGGCGAAGCTTCGCACGGCGCCGCAGGCGAGCTCGCGGGCCTTGGTCGAGTCAACCCGCTGGCGACCATCGCGGCCGCCGGCCTGTTGCTCGGGTGCGGGGTCATTCAGCTCCCCTGGGTCACATAGCGAGCGACCCGCTGCTCGACATCGGCAGCGACCTCCTCGGTGCTGGCTGTCCCGCCGAGGTCGGCGGTCGTCGCTCCAGCCGCTCTGACCTTGCGAACCACTTGGAGAATGAGCCCGCTCGCGTCGTGATGGCCGAGCTCGCCGACCCATCCAGCAGCATGCCCTCCGTTAGCTTTAGGTTGTTGGCTTTGTGGAAGAGCGTGAGGTGCTTGCGGCCGTGTTCGACCGCTCGGCGGACCCGTGACGGACGATCCGTTCGCAGCCGGCCGCGGTTGCGACCTTCACCGCATGGGCGACGCCGGGAGCCGCCATCCACTTCACCGCGGCGTAGAGGTCCTCGACGTTCTCGCGCACGAGCAGGACGACATGCCCATCGCGCATCTCGATCGGGCGCACGCACGCGAACAGGTCGAGCTCGCGACGGATCGCGAGGTTCGGACTCCGGCGTGTGCCGCCCGACGGTGTGTAGAACGGGCCCTTGAGGGCGGCTCCGACGTCGCGGATCAGCTCGAGCGTTGCCGCCCGGCGCCACGTCGCCGTGGAGCTCGAGGGGCGGCATCACCCGCGAGCGCGGGAAGCCATTCGACGTCGACGCCTGCGGCTTCTACGACACGGCGCGAGGCGCCGAATGACCTCAGGTCCGACCCCGTCGCCTTCGATGACGACTATCGGCGTGCTCATAGCCCGCCCCGCTGGGTCACGTACTCGACCAGGCCGCCGGCTCGCACGATGCCAAGCACGTCGTCAGGCAGCGGCGCCGGCGTCCACACACGTCCGCTCGCGGCCGCTCGCAGTCGCCAGGCGTTCTCGTCGAAGTCCCGCTGGTCGCCCTCCTCCATCCCGTCGGTGTCGCAGACGAGCGGCAGCAGCCCGATGTTGAGCGCGTTGGGCAGGAAGATCCGCGCGAAGCTTGGGGCGACCAGGGCGCGCATCTTCAGCTGCTTGACGATGCGGGGCGCCTGCTCGCGAGAGGAGACGCAGCCAAAGTTCCGGCCGCCGGACGACTGGCGTCGGGCGGCGATGCGTTCGGCTAGTCCCGTCACGAGCCGGCGATTGGGAAGCTCCTTTTCGCCCCGAAGGCGTCGCGGAGGGCGACAGAGCCGCGACGCGGGGGCATGATGGCAGTCCAGCAGTTATTTTTGACCGGCACGATTCGCGGCTCCTCGCCAGGGGTGTCGAGAGCGATCGTGGCGTCACCGTCGGGGGCTAGCCCGCATCGTGCAGTAAGACCCGCGCCCCCGGGGTTCGGGGGCGCGGAGTCGTCCGGCTGAGCAGGGATTCTTGGGTTGCTGAAGTCCTGAATCCCGAGCTTGGAGGTTCACCTTGAAGGTGATGCGTGATGGACGCCCGGTAACCGTAGAAGTCACGGCGGACGGATCGGGGTTGGTGTCGCACGCGGGGACCGCGCTGCTGGGGCAGGTCGCGGACAAGCTGGGGCTCACGAGCGCGTTGTCGGTGCGTCTGGCAGGGCTCAAGCAGCGGCGTCGTGGTCATGACCCGGGTCGGGTGGTCCGCGATCTCGCGGTGATGCTCGCCGACGGCGGCGAGTGCGTGTCTGACTTGGGCGCGACCCGTGATCAGGACGCGCTGTTCGGGAAGGTGGCATCGGACTCGACCGCCTTTCGGATGGTCGACCGGATCGCGTCGACACCAGGGCTCCTGGCCGCTGTCAGGGACGCGCATGCCAGGGCGCGGGCGCGCTTCTGGGAGCTTGATGGTGCGCCGGAGCGGTTGACGATCGACGTGGACGCGACGCTGATCACCGCGCATTCGGAGAAGGAGAAGGCGGCCGGGAACTACAAGCACGGGTATGGGTTCCATCCGTTGGGCGCGTATGCGGACGAAACCCGGGAGGCGCTCGCGATGCTGTTGCGGCCGGGGAATGCCGGGTCGAACACCGCCGCGGACCACAAGACGGTGATCGACCTGGCGCTGGCGCAGATCCCCGCCGAGCAGATCGAGAGCATCGCGATCCTGGTCAGGGCCGATTCGGCCGGCGCGACGCACGAGACCGCTGAGCACTGTCATGAGGGGAATCTGCGGTTCTCGTTCGGTTACGAGCTGACCGAGACGGTCCGCGCCGCGATCCTCGAAACCCCCGCTGAGGACTGGATCGCGGCGCTCGAGCAGGACGGATCCGTGCGGGAGAACGGCGAGGTTTCAGAGCTCACCGATCGCCTTGACCTCAGCACCTGGCCTGAGGGGTCCCGGTTGATCGTCCGCCGTGAGCGCCCGCACCCCGGCGCGCAGCTGTCGTTCACCGATCACGACGGGTACCGCTTCCAGGCGATCCTCACCGACCAGAGTGACCCCGAGATCGCGGTCCTCGAACGTCGTCACCGTCAGCGCGCCCGGGTTGAGGACCGAATCCGCGACGACAAGGACACCGGCCTGGCGAAGCTCCCGTTCAAGGCGTTCGCGCTCAACGAGGTGTGGTTGGAGATCGTGATGCTCGCGCACGACCTGCTCGTCTGGACCCAAGCACTCGTCCTCAACGGAGAGCTGGCCAAGGCCGAGCCCAAGCGCCTGCGCTACCGGCTCCTGCACATCGCCGCCCGGCTCGCGTTCTCCGGACGGCGTGGCAAGCTGCACCTCCCCGCAGCCTGGCCGTGGACCGAAGCGCTCAAGGCCGCGTTCGAGAAGCTCGAGACGCTCCCCGCCGCAAGCGGCTGACCACCAGCCGCCGCGCAGCCCACGCCACAGCAGACCTCCCGGCCGCCGGCCTCGATCACCGCTGCCCGAAACCCAGGCGAACACGAGCCAACGCTCCCGCGGAAACGCTCCGAGACCCCAATATCGACGTTCACCATCACCACCGCCAGGCAAAACACCGCCGACCGCCACCCGAAGTCACCTCCGAGCGCTTACTGCACGTTCCGGGCTAGGCCCACCACGCCGACCGTATCGCCCCGGCCGCGGTACCGCACACTTAGCCCTCCGGCATCTGCAGTGACGAGAGACGCGCAGGCTTCGTTGGCGCTGTGGCTGGAGGCGGCGACGGCCTCGAGGCAGACGCCGCGAGCGGCGGGTATTACCCAGGCGCTCCACCCGTCACTTAATGGCGCTAGATACACGGCGAGATCCGGATCGGGAGCAAAACCGGTCGAGCTGGCCAGGGGCTGGCCTACGAGCCAACTTGGGAATGTGTAGGGACCGATTCGTGGCTCGAGGAACGCGTCGAAGTGCTCACTCAAGGCTGTTTCATCGGTAGTCGCACGACCTGCGGAAACGGGGGGTGCTGCCGATGCAGGAGCCGTCTTCGTGGCCGATGTCGCAGTTCTCCCCAGGACGATCACAATTGCACTCAGGGCTATCGTCGTGCCAAGAAGCGTTAGGGTGCGGCGCACGGGTCGATTTCCCCGTCTCCTCGTGAGTTGCGTGTTGGGCAATTCGACGATGACGTTTGCGCTGTTATCGCTAGATAATGTAAGGATTCCGCGACGCGCGTCCGGGACCTGGTCGGGGTCCACCTGACCCGAGAGCCGCGTCAGTTGGGGCGCCGCCCGCTGTGCCGCACCCCGCTCCCCCATTAACGCTCGAGACGGTCCCCCTAGGCCGGAACGCTCGAGACGGTCTCCCTAGGCCGCGGACGCACGATCCGACCGTGGACGACGGTCCGCACTTCCGATCGGCTGTTACCCGCCCGGTCCAAAAGCGACTACCGATTCAGAACGTTCGATACGACCAGCACTCCGCCCAATGATTGTGATGCCACCCGTTGTGAATGCATTTCGTCTGGACCTGGTTGTGGTCACCCAGGTTATTCCAGGCTGCACTGACCTCCCGTTGCCCGTACTGCTTCGCAGTCCCTCCCCCGTGGGTCAGGGGAATTGAAATCGTCAACCATCCGGCGCTGACGATGGAGGAGCAATTTCGACTCGCAAACATATTGGCGCTGATGAAACTGGGGCTGCGGTTGGGGCCGGGGACCGTCGAGCCGATTTTCATGCACTTAAACGGTGGAATGATGAAGTGTGTTGATGCCCCGGCAGCGGCAACGCCAGGGTCTGCGAGGGCCCCAGTTGCTGCGACGGTCATACCGATCGCTGCTCCCAAATTCTTGGTATTGACGAGCTTCCGCTCAATACGCGTCCCCACTGCCTTGCCACTCCGATCCGTCATAAAGAACAAGGGTTACCGACCTGCGGGGGTCGCATCGTTGTATGAGAAGGACTGCTGCCCACCGGACGCGTTTTTGAATGTGAAAGCTACCGATCCTTGCGGAATCGTTACGAAAAGGACGTTATCAGTCACATCAGTTTGAGCATGAGTAGCGCCGAGCTGAAGATTCACCGCGGAGTTCCCGTCCGGGAGGAGACCCAGAACAGAATCAGTCCCGTTGAAGCCGCCAACGCTTATGAGTCCATGCAAGAGGTCGGCTGTCGAGCCGCAATTGCCGCGACGCCCAGAGGCTCCTGCCAGGGGGCCGCTTGGGATCGGCGCCGTCGTGAGGACGATGCACGCACCAGCAAGCCCAGGGACAACAAAGACCTCGCCTCCCGCTGGCAGATCCAGCACTTGGGTTTGTGACAGATCGAGCCCATAACGACTTTGGATTGCGGGATTGGAAGGGAGCCCGGGGGGCGCAGTTTGCGCGCCAGCGGCATGAGACCGCGAGGCCGGGCGCCGGAATATCAAGAAATGGGCTCTCAAAGACACATTGACGCCACGGACGCCAGTGCGCTTATTGCCAACCGTCGCCAGCGCCCCCGCCGACCTCACGACGTGAGCCGAGCGAGCATTCGGAAGGGCGGGGCTGGGTGACGCCAAGGCGTTGGCGGCGATAAACACACCGCCTGCGCTAGCAATGAGAAGTGAGACAAGAAGAGGTCTGCGCACCAGTAACCTCGCGGCCAGGGCTAACCCGGCGCGGATGCCTTGCCAGATCCGATTCCCAGCCGCTCCGCCAACGACGGCTGGGTCATCTAGCTCGCGCCGCTTACGGACGAAGCCTAACTCTTTGCTCAGAAGGTGTCAAGTAATCAAGTCGCTCTTCGGAGGGTAGTCAAGTCATATCCGCCCGCCGTTGACGAGGCTCCATACTTGGCGCCACCCTGGCGGAACCAATGGCGAGTGCCCGGATCATGTGGTCGCCGAGTCACAGGAGCCCTATGTCCCGTGATCGTGCGATCCACGGGGCCGATCGTCGCCGCCGGCTTGGAGGTGCGCTCCAGTCGCCATTTCCCGGTGAGCTCGTCACGTTCTTGAGGCCGTCAAGCGCCGACGGAGCCAAGGCGCGAACTCGCCACTTCATCGGGCCGGATACCGGATGGTCAGATTGGTGGACGCCGACGTGAGCGCACCTTGCGCGTGTTGTGATGGCTCGGCTCCACTTCTTGACTGACACCTGAGGGCGAGTGGAAGAGCATGAGGACCACGGTCGCCTCTTGCTCTCCCTCGTGGTTGGCGCGGAGAAGCCGCTGCTTGCTGGCCGCTTCGATCTTCCTGATCCGCTCGAGCAGGCTGTCGAGCTCGCGGGCGAGCGCGTGCCACCCCTTGCTGTCGACGGTCCTGGGTTGCGGGTGATGTGGGCGTCGGCGGCGTTGAACCCGCCCTCGGCGGCGCCGGCGGCGACGTAGGCGCCGATCTGGTCGACGGCGGCCTTGATCGAGGCATCCTTGACGATGGTTGGCAGGGTGCCCCAGGCCGCGTTGGTGATTCGCGGCCGACTGATGGCGCTGTAATAGTGCTCGACGGCTCCTCGTCGGGGCTCGCGCTTGACGAGCTTGAGGAAGCCGAGAGCCTCAAGCCTTCGGACGTGGTAGCTGACCACTCCCAGCGGTGCGTCGAGTTCGCCGGCTAGCTCGCTCGGGCTGGCCGTGCGGCCCTCGAGGGCGGCCAAAATCCGGGTCCGAGCGGGTGCGCGAGCGCCTTGGCGAGGTCCGGGTCAGTGATGTCGTGATATGGCTTCAAGGGCTGTTGTCAAGCAACGATCTGAGCCGCTTCTGGGCGCGATGGAGCTGCACCCGGGCTGTTGCCGCGGGGATCTCGAGCGTCTGCGATCTGCGGATGGGAGCACCCTTGGTTATACCTTAGTGCAATCAGCAGACGTTCATGCGGTGAGAGCTCCCGAGGCTGGCCGACGTCGACCCGGTTGAGCGCCCGCTCGGGTTCGGCGACCGCGACCTCGTCCTCGACGTCGTCATCGAGGTCGAGCGGCTCGCTGGCGTGGGCGCGCTGTCGCCCGATCAGGCGCAGCGCCTCGCGGCGGGTGATCTGAAGGCACCACGGCAGCGGCGCTTCGGGTGTACGGCACGAGCTTCGCGACCGCCGCGCGCGAACCAGAGCCTCCTGAACGACCTCGTCGGCGTCGTGATGGCGCCGCAGCATTCGAGCCGCCTCGGCCCGGCAGCGGTGTCAAATCGGCGCCCAATCCCAATCATCGGCAGGGTTCACGGACATCGGACAGCCCGGGCCCTTCGCCAAATACTAAAAACTTCTCGGCAAAGTGAAACAGTTCTGATCGCTCACGGGTCATCAACCATTGATGGCCGTTATCGAGCTCGATCAAGCCGCCTCTGCCTACGACGTCCTGGCCGCCTACTACGACGTGTTCACGGCCGGCTATGCGTACGAGCCCTGGATCGCCGCGATCGAGGATCGTGCCCGTGGAATGGGTCTGCGCGGACGCCGGGCGCTCGACCTGGCCTGCGGGACCGGCAACAGCACCGGCCCGCTGTGGGCGCGCGGCTATTCGGTCCTCGCCTGCGACGTGTCGCCCCGGATGATCGACGAGGCACGGCGCAAGTACCCCGATAAGGCGGACGCGTTCCTGATCGCGGACATGCGCGAGTTGCCGAAGCTGGGCCAGTTCGACCTCGTTCTGTGCTTGGACGACGCGATCAACTACCTGCTGTCGACAGAGGAGCTCGACGCCACGTTCGCGGGCGTCGCGCGGCTCCTATCCCCGTCCGGGATATTCGCGTTCGACCTGAACTCGCTGCTGACCTATCGCACGACGTTCGCGCGGGCGATCGTCAAGGAGCAGGCCGGCGTCCTGCTGGCCTGGC
>CAWJXO010000008.1:0-77707 GCA_963846765.1 uncultured Solirubrobacterales bacterium | reverse complement strand
CGCATCTCGAGCGCCTGCTGCTTGATCGTGTCGAGCAGTATCAACGTGAGCCCGAGGTCGTCGTACCGGAAGGTTCGCCCCGTCTTGGCGGCCTTCTCGATTCGCTTGAGCCCGTCTTCGTCGCCGCATATGTAGTGGACGCCGTTGCTCTTGCCGGCGTGGCGCCACACGACGTGCCGGTAGAGGATTGCCCTGAGGCGCTCGATCGACTTCGGTGCCAGCTCGACCTCGACCGCGATCGGTCTGCCATCGAGGCGGAATCCGACGAGATCGGGGCGATGGCGGGACTCGTGGTGCCCCTTGCGGTCCCACCACGAGATCGTGTCCGACCACGTGTCGAACGCGAGCAGCTCGCGGCTGCCCTTGAACTCGCGGGGGCGGACAGTCAGCCACGCGGCCATCCACGCGACTCCGCAGTGGTGCGCCCACCAGGTCGGAGCCGGCTCGCCGGGCGCGCGGACAGGGACGCCAGCGACCGCCACGCCGACCCGCGTCGCGACGAACAGACAGCCGTCTCCGCGCCGCATCGGATACCGCGCCAGCCAGCCCTCCCGCTCCAGTCGTCGCGCATGGCTCCTCGCCGCCACCTCGCTCCAGCCCATCGCACACCGCCACGCATCCAACGGTGCTGGTCCCACCCTCGACAGCCACCTCAGCCCGGCCATCGTCCCCCAACCAGGACGTAATACCCGAGTCATCCCCACCCTCCGACACCCAGCTCGTGCCCGCGATCAGCCCGCCTCCGCCCCTGCTGCCCACCACCATTCGAAGGGCGCATGACTACCCGCACTCTTCCTTCCTCGTAACTACGTGGAGGGCGGGTAGTCATGCGCCCCAGCGAGCCCAGAACCCCGTGGCTGCAGGGGCGGAGGCGGGTCGCGTGTATCGCCTCGCGAAACACTCTGCGGATTGACTTAGCGCAGGACCTCGGAGCCGTCATCCAGCCCTCGATCCGACCTGCCAGCCGTCGTCTCTCTCGAGCTGCGTCAGCGACGACGAGGAGCACGTCACCCAGCTCGCGGAAGCTGTGCGCGACGGCGCTCATCTCGGTCCCAGTGACGGCGATCAGCAGCCGATCGAGAGCCGCGTCGACCTCTCGCCACATCTCGTTGCCGGCCCCCGGCCGGTTGCCGCCCGCGCGCACCTCGTAGGGGAAACGCCTCGTGTCCGAAGTCAGTCCGCGGCGACCATCGAACGCCGGCGAGCTTGCGGCGTTGAGGAGGGTCGACGCCATGTGCTCGCACGAGTCCGCAAGCCGCCGGAGCCGGCCGACGTAGCCCGGAGCCGGCGGCACGAATGCGCTCGCCTCAACCGCCTCGGCGAAGCGCTCGTTCGCGATCTGCAGGAGTGCGATCGCTGACTGAGCGTCGGCTCGCCGACGCCTCCGCTTGGTCTCTTCGCCCTCCGATGCTCGTCGCCTGCCGCGTGCCCCGTCGTCGGGCTTCGCCGGCGGTCTGGGTAGCCCGCGACGTTCGTCGCGGCGAGCATGCGCTCCAGCTCCGACCGACGCACGATCCACTTACGGACACCCGCGCGAGACGCCTTCAGCTGACCCTTCGTCACCCACTGGCGGACGGTCGCCGGGTTGACGCGCAGCTCCTCCGCGATCTCGGCCAGCGTCAGCCACGGGTCCGCTGCGTCGCGCTCTTCCTCGGTCAAAGAATCCCTCTTTCGCTCAACACTTCCGTCCGCATCGCAATTAGAGTATCTTAGACAGAGGTTGCCGTGAGTACAGCGTCCAGCAATGTCCCGCGTGTTGCGCTAAGTCGCCAGGAGGCGGCGATGTCGCTCGGGATGTCGCTGGACTCGTTCGAGCGCCACGTTCAGCCCGAGCTACGGCTGATCCGGCGGGGCAAGCTCCGGCTCGTTCCCGTCGCCGAGCTCGAGCGGTGGGCGAACGAGAACGCCGAGTCGGTGTTCAGGCGCCCGCGCCGGGCTTAGCATCGGTCGCCCTCATGGCTACCGGGATCCGCACTCGCCACGCCCGCAGTTGCAAGTCGCGCGACGGCGGCGGGTGCAACTGCACGCCGACCTATCAGGCGCAGGCGTACGACGCCCGGACAGGTCGCCAGGTCTGGCGCACCTTCCCCACGCGGAGCGCGGCGAAGCTGTGGCGGCAGGACGCACAGGTCGCGCTTGCGCCGCGGCACGATGCGGCCGCCGACGGCGAAGACGATCGCCGAGGCCGCCGAGGTCCTGATCGCCGGCGCGCACGACGGCTCGATCCTCGACCGCGGCGGCAAGCCGTACAAGCCGTCGACCGCGCGCGGCTACGAGCAGCTGCTCCGGTCGTACGTCGTCCCGGCGCTCGGCGGCTGGAAGCTGTCGCAGGTCCAGCGCCGCGACGTCCAGGACTTCGTCGACGACCTGCGCAAGCAGGGCCTGTCCGCCTCGACCATCGCGAACATTCTCGATCCGCTGCGGGTCATCTTCCGACGGGCCATCCGCCGAGACGAGATCTCGATCGACCCGACCGACAACCTCGACCTCCCGGCGATCCGCGGCCGCCGTGACAGGATCGAACCCCCGGAGCGCGCCCACGAGTACCTCGCCGCGCTGCCCGACTCCGAGCGAGCGTTCTGGGCGGTCGCGCTGTTCTGCGGACTGCGCCGCGGCGAGCTGCGCGGCCTGCAGTGGATCAACGTCGACTTCGAGGCCGGCGTGATCCGCGTCGAGCGCTCGTGGGATCCGGTCAAGGGACCGGTCGACGTCAAGACCGGCGCCGGCCGCCGCGCGGTCCCGATGGCGTTCGTCGTCAGACGAGAACTCATGGCTCACAAGACGCGGACAGGACGTGACGGTCGCGACCTCGTCTTCGGTCGCACCGCGACCGAGGCGTTCTTCGCGTCCACGATCAGAGCACGCGCGAACAAGGCGTGGAAGCAAGCCGGGCTCGAGCCGCTCACCCCGCACGAAGCGCGGCACTGCGCGATCTCCTACTTCATCGCCGCCGGACTCGACTGGAAGCAGATCTCGACCTGGGCCGGCCACGGCGATGTCCGCCAGACGTGGAACCGCTACGGGCACCTCGTGCCAGGCGGCGAGGACACGGCAAGAGAGCGTCTCGATGCCTTCCTCACGCCGACACAACCGACTCCGACTGTGGCGCACACTGTGGCGCACGACCCCAAGAACGACGAAACCCCCGAAAACACGGGGGTTCTGAAGTACCGCTACCGGGATTCGAACCCGGGTTTCCGCCGTGAGAGGGCGGCGTCCTAGTCCCCTAGACGATAGCGGCGAGACACGGACCTAAGCGAGCCTCCGCGGGACTCCCGCCGGCGTCCGGAAGTCCAGACGACGCGAGGGGCCACGAACGGCCTGACTCAGCGTAGCGGCAAGGCTATCGCGCGTGTCGATCGGACGGTTCACGAGTTGGTGGCTTGACCGTAGGCGGGTCGTGATAGCGTCGCGGCCGTCGCGTGGAGGCGCCCCATTTTGCGGCCGACCGATCCTCTGAAGACGACCGACACGGTTAACGATGCTTTCCGGGGAAGCACCCGGCGCGCCTTCCTGATCGACGGCGCCGGCATAGTCGCGGCTGGCTCGCTTGCCGGAGGCCTGCTCACCTCGCGCCGCACTGGGCCCGCGCTGCCGATCTGACCGAACCGGCCGCCTCGCAGGTCGGGGCGCTGCGGGTGCTCGGACGGTCGAGCATGCGCTTGCCGGACTCCCTTCCCAATCCCGCCATCGCATCCGCGACCGACACGCTGCCGCAGATCGAGCACGTCGTCGTGCTGATGATGGAGAACCACTCGTACGACAACTTCCTCGGGATGCTCGGCCTGGGCGCGGGCCAGGTGGCTCGCGGGGACGGGTTCACGCTGGCCTCCGATGGCGTCCCGAACGCGACCAACCCGTACGCGAACGGGCAACTCCAGCGCGCCTTCCACATGCCGACGACCTGCCAGGTGAACGACCATCCCTCGCAGGAATGGCAGGCCTCGCACGTCCAGTACGACAACGGGACCAATCAAGGGTTCGTGATCTCGCCTAGCGGACCGGTCTCGATGGGGTACTGGACGGGACAGGATCTGCCGTTCACGTACGACCTCGCGACCAAGTTCCCGATCGGCGACCGCTGGTTCTGCAGCGTGCTCGGCCAGACCGACCCGAATCGCCGCTACCTGATCGCCGCCACCTCGGTCGGGATGACCGACGACATCGGCGAGTCGCCCGGCAACTTCGTTCCCGACGCGTCGCTGCCGGCGCCAGCCAACGGCACGATCTTCGATCGGCTGACCGCGGCCGGGATCAGCTGGACCGACTACAACTCGAGCTTCCCCGCCGGCGCGACGATGGAGTTGTTCCCGACCGACGACACCGCGTTCGCGGAGACGAACGCCAAACCGATTGCGCAGTTCTTCATCGACGCGCAGGCCGGATCGCTGCAGAGTTTCAGCCTGCTCGATCCCAACTACGACACCCAGTCGACGGAGAACCCGCAAAACATCGTCGTCGGCGAGGCCTTCGTGTCGCAGGTCGTCCGCGCCCTGGGCAGCTCGCCGCTCTGGGCCAGGACGCTGCTGATCCTCACCTACGACGAGCACGGCGGCTACTACGACCACGTACCCCCGCTCGCGGCGCTCGCGCCCGACGCGATCCCGCCGATGGTGCAGCCAGGCGAGCCGACGTACGACGGCTTTCACCGTTACGGATTCCGTGTGCCCACCGTGCTCGTTGGCCCGTACGTCAAGCGCGACTACGTGAGCCACGTGGTGTACGACCACACCTCGATCCTCGCCTTCCTCGAGCGCAAATGGAACCTGCCGGCGCTCACCTACCGCGACGCCAACGCCAACGATCTCACCGACTTTCTCGACCTGAACGCGCTGGCCGCCGGACAGCCCTTTCGGAGCTTGTCGTCGAGCTCCGGCACGGGAAGCATCGAGTGGCAAGCGCCCGGCTCGCACACGTGTCAACGCGGCCGGTTCGAGTCGGGCTCCGGGCCCACCGCAAGGTTCCGTCGCCGGGGCGCTACGAGGTCGTCGTCCGTCACCGCGACCAGGTCGTCGCGAGGCGCGCCCTGCGGGTGCGGTAGCCGCCTCTATCGTTCTTACACCGTCAAGACATAAAGAACCGGGGTGTTTCCAGGCAGTTCCGTCTGAGGAGCGCCGTACAATACGAACGTATGTTCTCATCGGCGGACTCGACTTGAGGGGCTAACTCCTGCTAGTTTCAGCGTCCCGCGGCTGTGGTGAAACTGGTATACACGCGGCGTTCAGGTCGCCGTGCCCTTACGGGCGTGGAGGTTCGAGTCCTCTCAGCCGCACTCTCAGCCGCACCTCAAGGCTGTGAATGCACAGCCAATCTACAGTCGAGCAGGCATTGGCCTTGCGCCACAGGGACTCGGCGCGAGGCGCATCGCCAAGCATCTCACGGTGCCGGTCTCGACCGTCCGTGACTGGCTCGCGGGTAATCTTCCCGCTCACTCGCGACGAGGAGACGAAGCCGTCGAGAGCCGCTGCATCGCCTGCGGTCCCGGCCTTCATGAGTTCGCCGTTCTCACCGCCGACTACGTTTATCTCCTTGGGCTCTACCTCGGCGATGGTTGTATCTCCCCGCATCGGCGAGGCGTTTACCGATTGCGAATCGCGCTCGACGCCAAGTACCCAGGAATCATCGAGTCCGCGAGAGGTGCGATTGGCGCCGTCCGTGTTGGGCGAGTCACGACACAGCTCCGTGCGCAGAACTACGTCGAGGTCTCGTCCTACTGGAAATGCTGGCCGTGCTTCTTCCCCCAGCACGGCCCCGGCAAGAAGCATGAGCGGCGTATTGAACTCACCGACTGGCAGTCGGTGCTTGTTGATCAGTGGCCAGAGGAGCTACTGCGTGGCCTGATCCATTCGGACGGATGCCGCTTCCAGAACACCGGCACGAACTGGTCGTGGCCACGCTACAGCTTCAAGCAAGTATCCGACGACATCCGGACGATCTTCTGCGAGGCGTGCGACCGGCTCGGGCTGCGATGGACCGCGGCGCCCACGACGATTTACATCTCGCGCAAGGCAGATGTCGCGATCCTGGACGAGTTCATTGGACCGAAGCGATGATCGAGACAAGCCGGCCTCCGTCGTCTTCGAACCACTCGCCGGCGTGCAGGAGGGGCCGGCGACCGCCGGCGGCTACAGCCAGCCCTTCTCCTCCGCCACGCGCACCGCCTCGGCTCGGTTGCGAGCGTCGAGCTTCTGCATTGCCGATGACAGGTGGTTGCGGACGGTTCCGGGCGAGAGGTAGAGGGCGCCGGCGAGTTCGGCCACGGTGGCGTGCTCACGGGAGGCGACGAGGACCTCGTGCTCGCGCGGGGTAAGTGGGCTCTCCCCCTGGCTGAGCGCGGCCGCGGCTAGGCCGGGATCGACGACGCGCTCGCCGGCGACGGCGCGGCGGATCGCAGCGGCGAGCTCGCCGGCGGGTGTGTCCTTGAGGAGGAAGCCGGCCGCGCCACTCGCCATCGCACGACGAAGGTAGCCCGGGCGGCCGAAGGTGGTCAGGATCAGGATGCGGCAGTCGGGGAGCGCGCGACGAAGGTCGTCGGCGGCGTCGAGCCCGGTGGAGCCGGGCATCTCGATGTCGAGCAGCGCGACGTCGGGCACGGACGCGTCCGCGGCCGCGACGACCTCGTCGCCGCGCGACACCTGCGCCACGACCTCGATGTCGGGCTCGAGGTTCAGCAGGCTGGCGAGTGCAGTGCGCACCATCGTCTGATCCTCGGCCAGAAGTACGCGAATCACGCGCGAAGCACTCGCGTCACGTGCGCCGGATCGAAACCGGGACGGTCACCGCGAGCCGGAAACCGCCGCCGTCGAGCGTACCGGCCACGACCGTACCGTTGAGCGTGCGGGCGCGCTCGGCGAGCCCAGCGATCCCATGCCCGCCCGTCGCCGGGTCGCCGCCCATGGCGGCGCCCGCCCAGCCGGCGCCGTTGCCGTTGACGCCCCGCCCATCATCGATCACCTCAACCCCCGCGTCGCTGAGTGTGGCGGTGACACGGAACTTGCAGTGGTGCGCGCCGCTGTGGCGGATCACGTTGGTCGCCCCCTCGCGGACCGTCCACGCCAAGACGGCCTCCACCGCCGGATCGAGCCGCACCCGAGCCTCCTCGACGTCGGCCTCGATGCCGGCGGCAGACAGGGCCATGCGGGCGCCGGCGAGCTCGCCGTCCAGCGTCGGCTGGTGATAGCCGCTGACCGCCTCGCGGACCTCGCGGAGCGCGGTACGGGCGACCTGTTCGACCTCGGCAACCTCGTTCGCAGCGTCGCGCGGTCCGTCGGCGAGCATCCGCCCGGCAAGCTCGGCTTTCAACGCGATCACCGACAGTGAGTGCCCGATCAGGTCGTGGAGGTCACGGGCGAACCGCTCGCGCTCCTTGGCCACGGCCAAATCCGCGAGCTCCGCCCGCGCTTCGTTGAGCTCCACGTTCCGGAGGCGCAGATCGCGCATCACGAGCATTAGCAATCCGACGCCGGCCGAGCTCGCCACGAAGCCGACGACGGTGCCGCCATTGGCGCCCCCGAGCGCCGAGCACACGCCGGCGAGAGCGGTGCACGCCGCCACCCCCGAAAAGCCAGCCGCGGGCACAAGCGCGGAACAAGCGGCGCAGTATGTGAACAGGAAGCCCCAGCCCGACCCCTGGAAGATCGTCAGCGCCGCCGAGATCGCCAGCATCGCCACGAACACCAGGGTCGGTATCGGGGTTCGGGGCTGACCGCGCCAATGGAGCACGAGGTACACGTAGAGGCCGACGAACACGGCGGCGCCCGCGATGACGAGAAACTCCTCGAGCTCCGTGCCCTTCTTGCCGAACGCGTTGGCGAGCGGGAAGACGATGAACGCCAGCCACACGATCGCGGCTGTCGCGCGGACCGCGTGAGGGTTGCGGCTCTCGAGCGGCGACCCGGCGAACGGCCGGAAGAACTGCGCACGGGAGCGATCGGCCGCCTCACCGGCGGCCGAATCGCAGTCTTTCCCGTCTTGTGTCATCGCACCTCGCCCTGCGGGTGGCGCAGGAACCGGAGCATCAGGTAGATCCCGACCACCGTCCAGATCGCAAGCGTCTGCACGTCCTGGCTGTTGATTCCGGCTCCGACCGTTCGCGGGTCGAAGGCGTACTGGAGCCCATCGGCCAGCGCCCGGATCGGGAAGACCTTGGCGATGTCGATCACCGTCTTCGGCATCCCATCCGGAGGGAACCAGATGCTGGAGATGAACGTCAACGGCAGGATCACTAGGTTCACGACGACGGGGGCGGCCTCCGCATTGGGGATGAACCGGGTGATCCCGATCCCGAGCGTGGTGAATGCGGCAGTTCCCAGCGCCAGCGTGATCAGGAGACCGGGGATCGTCGAGGCCCGCACGTGCACGTTGTAGGCGAACACGCCGAGCGCGAGGACGAGCGCCGTCATCATCAGCACGATCACGAGCGTCGAGCCAACCCGCGCCGCGACATATGCCCAGCGCGGGAGCGGCGTCCCCTGCATGCGCTTCAGTACTCCCTGATCGCGCAGGATCGCGGTGCTGATCGCCATGTTGACGAACGTGGTCGCGATCACGCCGTAGGCGAGGATCCCAGGAACGAAGAAGTCGTCGTACGCGATTCCGCCCCGGCTCGAGATGTGCGCACCCTTGTCGAGCGACGCGAAGATCACGAGGAACATCAGCGGGAACGCGAACGTGAAGATCCCGCGGCCGCGATTGCGCCAGTAGGCACGCTGCTCATACCGAACCTGCCATGCGACCAGACCAAGGTCGCGCTTGAGTGACGGTGTGGCTATGGCGCTCATCGAACTACCTCCTCTTTGACCGTCTGACCCTCGCCGGCGCCGGAGCCGGTGAGCTCGAGATAGATGTCCTCGAGCGTTGGCTGGCTCACCGAGAAGTGGCCGAGGTCGACATCGTTGTCCACTGCCCAGGTGGTGATCCGCTGCGTAGCCAGCACCGGCTCCTTGGTCACCACCGTCACTCGATCACCCTCGAGCGAACGCTGCTTGCACGGAAGGTCCGGCAGATCGCCCAACGACCAGTCAGCCGGCAGTGAGAAGCGGATGTCGGCGGGCCGCAGATCGCGTCCGCCGAGTTCCTCGGGACGCCCCAGCGCGATGATCTGGCCCGCGTTCATCACCGCGACGCGATTGGCCAGATGCTGTGCCTCGTCCATGTAATGAGTGGTCAGAAACACGGTCTTGCCCAGATCGCACAGCGAGCGGATTGTCGACCACGCCTGGCGCCGCGCGCCCGGGTCAAAACCCGTGGTCGGCTCATCGAGGAAGATCAGATCCGGGTCCCCGACGAGTGCGAGCGCCAGATCGAGCCGCCGCTTCTGTCCGCCCGACAGCTTCCGGGCGCGCACATGGGCCTTGTCGTTCAGCTCTACCAGCTCGATCACCTCGTCGACCGGACGGCGTCGCAGGTGATAACGACCGTACATCTCGACCAGCTCTCGGACGGTCAGGTCATTCTGCACACCTGACTCCTGAAGCACGATCCCGACACGCTCATGAAGCTCACGCTCGCCGCGCGCCGGATCGAGTCCAAGCACTCTCACATCACCTTGATTCCGTGTGCGGTAGCCCTCGAGGATCTCGACGATCGATGTCTTGCCCGCCCCGTTTGGTCCCAGCAAACAGAACACCTCACCCCGCGCAACTTCGAAGCTAACCCCGCGCACAGCCTCCACCTCGCCATACGCCTTGCGCAGATCGCGCACCTCGATGGTGAGTCCTTCAGTCTGTGTATGGGTTGTTGTCATGCCTGGCAGCGTAAGCACCCCCAGGCCATCGCGTAAGTGCCGGGCGATCTAAATCAGGGGTGACAAACGTCACGGCCGCCTGGCAGCGGAAATCAGCCCCCGAGGGACTCGCAGCCCTACGGCTCGAGATTCCAGAGCTGTAAAACCTGCGTCTCGCGCTCGTAGCCGAGCTCGCAGATCGTGCCCGGTTTGAGTGCGAACCGACCGCCGGCGGCCGGCTCCATCTCGAGCCACCGCGCGGTCAAGACCCGGAAGATGTGCCCATGCGCGAACGCGAGTGAGTCGCCGTTATCAACCCGCAGCCGCTCGATCGCGTGATCCGCGCGCGCCCCCACCTGGGCCGGTTGCTCACCACCGGGACAGCCATCCGTCCACAGGTTCCAGGTAGGGTTGGTCTCGCGGATTTGGGGCGTGGTCAGCCCCTCGTATTCGCCGTAGTCCCACTCGCGCAGGTCCCCGCAGATCTCGGCCACGTCACCGAAGCCGGCGATCTCGCAAGTCTGGCGGGCGCGCAATAGCGGGCTCGTAAGCACGCGGGTGAAGTTCCAGCGCGCGAGCGCGGGACCGAGTTTCTCGGCCCGCTCACGGCCGCTCTCGGTCAACGGCAGATCGGTCCGGCTCGTGTGCTGGCCGCTGAGGCTCCACTCGGTCTCCCCATGGCGGACTAAGACGATCGGCATGAACAATCAACCCCCCGGTCCACCGGCGCGTCAGGCGTCGGCAGCGTCGTACGCCTCACGCGCGATCGTCTCGCGCGCCTCGCTTTCGTCGAGCTCCAACTCGTCGCCGTGCTCTGACTGGTGATGCGTCTGCATCTGACGGACCAGCTCATCGTCGGTCGCCGCCGAGAGCGGCTCACCGCAGATGTTGCACTCGATCACTCGCTTGGTCATGACCGTCTCACTTCCTCTCGACCCACTCGCCCGACCCACTCATCCGTGCGCCTCGCCCGCCGTGCTCCTGTCGGGAGCCGAGTTCGAACGGGACGAAGCCGACCTGTCGACCCCGGACCCGCTGGGCTGCTCCTCGACCTCCTGCGCGGCCAGCAGCGCCGCTCCGAGAACGCCCGCGCGGACACCGTGCCACGCCAGGCGGATGCTCGTTCGCCGTCCGAGGCCCGGCACGACGTAGCCGAGCGCCACCCGCCTGGCCGTATCGAGCAGCCGCTGGCCGGCCCGCGCGGCGCCGCCGCCGATCACGACCTCCTCGGGATCGAAGGTGTTGATCGCGTTGGCGATGCCGATCCCGACCCGTTCGGCCCAGATCTCGATGATCCGCTGCGCCGCCTCGTCCCCGTCCTCGGCGGCCTGGACGGCCTCCGCTCCCAGCACCGGCTGTCCTTCGGCTTTCAGAAGTCCCAGCGCGGAGTCCGGATGCGCGTCCGCGGCCTCACCTGCAAGGCGGTCGAGCGCGTGCCCCGACGCCGCATGCTCGAGTGAGCCCGGCTGCGGAAACCCCGTCGGCGCGGGAATCGACGAAGAGCCGGAAAGGTCCAACCCGACGATTGTGTGCCCGAGCTCGCCGGCGCCGCCCGTGGCGCCGCGGTAGATCCGGCCACCGAGCACGATCCCCCCACCGACTCCGGTGCCGACCGTGATCATCACAAGGTTATGAGCGACCAACCGAAGCTCAGCGTCGTGCGCCTCGGCGAGCGCCGCCACCGTCGCATCGTTGTCGACGAACACCGGCACGCCGAGTCGCTCTCCGAGCACCTGTCTGAGCGGGACGTCCTTCAACGGGACGTTGACCGACGAGACGACGCGTCCCGTGTCGAACTCGACGATCGACGGAACGCCGATGCCGATCGCCGCGAGGTCGTCGCTCCGAATCTTGTTCACCGTCGCCACGAGCTGGTCGATCAGCGCCCCGCTGCCGGATCGATCGGTCGGCACCACCACCGAGTCTCCGAAATGGCGCCCGACAAGCGGCGCGACGGCGACCTTGGTGCCGCCGAGATCTACGCCGATGACCGAGGTCATGCCCCGCCTGCCCCGGACCCGAGCCGAGCGGCGGCAGCCTGATCGAGCAAGACCTTGATCTCCTTCGCCAGCGGCACAAGGAGCGAGGACGGCACGTGCGGGTCCGGCCTCGCGTCAGGACCAAAAGCCGCGGCGACCGCGTCCGCCTTCGACGAGCCGGTGGCCAGAAAAACCACCTGACGAGCATTCGCCAGCCGAGGAAGCGTCATGGTCACCCGTGGGACGAACGGCTCCAACCCTGCCTCCGGAACGCCCACGACCGCGCGCGACCGCTCGCCCAGAGAAGACTGGTCCGGGAACAAAGACGCGCAATGCCCGTCGGGGCCGATCCCGAGCAGCACGAGGTCGAACCGGGGCGACCCGGCGTCGCGCAACACACGCTCGTAGTCCTCGGCCCCGGCGTCCGGACCGAGTTCGCCCTTCATGCGATGGATGGCCGGCAATCGAGCATCCCCGAGCCGAGAGAACATCGCGTCGTTGGCCATGGAGTAGTTGGACAGCTCGTCCTCCGGCGGCACGCACCGCTCGTCGCCGAACCACATCGTGCACGCGGACACGTCGATCCCGACCGCATCGACCGCATCCACGAATTCGCCGTACGCCGCACGCGGCGTCGAGCCGCCCGTCAGCACGATGTGTCCGCCACCCGCCGCCACTCCTACGAGCATGGCCGAGCACGCCCGGCCGGGATCGTCCACGACCTCTATCTCAAGCAGCATGCGCGAAGAATCCTCTTGCAACGTCCAGCGCCGGCCCGTAGGTGGGGTCGCGCAGCAGGGCCTGGCGGACCCCTTCGCCGAGAATGCCGCCCTCGCCGCGGGATGCCCCCAGCACGAGCCAGCTCTGCTCGCCGTGCCCGGCGATCGCCTCCTTGGCCTGGAGTCCTCCCTCGGCACGGTCGAGCGATAGCGCATAGCCGTCGGCGGTCACGGTGATTCCGGCGAGCCCTGGCACCTCCTGGTCGGCCGTCTCGAGCCTGATGTCGATGTAGCGCGAACTGCCGGTGTAGGCGCGCCCGTGCATACCGGACCCGTTGGCCGACACGAGCGGGCGTGTGTCCCAATGCAGGCGGGACGCGAGCCACCCGGCCAGCAGCAACGCGCTCGCGGTCGAGCTCGCCTGGTGGCGGATCGTGAACCCCTCGATCGTCGCCAGCGATGACCGCCGCGCGGGCGGGTCGAAGCTCGCCGCAAGCCGCTCACGCCACGGCGTCGTCCGCAGCCAAGCCAGATCGACGACGTACGCGGACTCCAGTTCCTCCTGCGCCCGCGCGAGCCCTTCGTCCGCATCGGGGAAGTCGTCGGAGTCGAGCAGCATCACGTCGGTCATACCCCGCAGCGCGCAGACCGCGTCGTCGTGACCATGGGGGCACCACAGCACGGTTGGCAACTCGGAGACCACGACCGGGTCGACGATCGTCTCGAGCCCGGCGAGATGCTCGGTGCCCATATCGATCTCGACCATCTCTCGTATGACCCCGATGCCGCCGCGGGCTGAGTCCTCGTAACTCATCACCGCCACGGCGTCGAGCGTGTCGCGTCCCTCCTCGACCGCGCACAGGATCGTGCGCGACGCGTGGTAGCGGCCGACTCGCTCGAGCCGGTTGGCGATCTCGCCTTTCCACGACCGGTCGACGACCACCACGAGGTTCAGTACGCGGGCGGGAGCAAGCGCCTCGTTGGCGGCGTGCCGCTCGCGCAGCATCTCGCGCAGCGCCGCCTCGATCGCGTCCGGGTTCGTGTCGCGTTCAGACCAGACGTCTTCGCTCACAGCCGGCGCCACTTCTCGCCGCGTTCGAGCAGCGCGTCGGCCTCCGCCGGTCCGGCCGACCCAGCGGGGTACTGCGGGATCGGAGTCGTCGTGTCGTCTTGCCAGGCCGTGAGGATCGGGTCGATGATCCCCCACAGCGCCTCGATCTCGTCGCCCCGCGTGAACAGCGTCGCGTCGCCGCGCATCGCGTCCAGGATCAGCCGCTCATACGCCTCTGGCGACTCGGACATGAACGACGTGCCGTACCGGAACTCCATGTTCACCGGGCGGATCCGCATCTGTGCACCCGGGATCTTGGCCCCGAGGGAGACCGACACGCCCTCGTCGGGCTGGAGGGTCAGGATGATCTGATTGGCCTGGACGCCGACCGAGCCACTGCTCTGGAACGCGAGATGCGGGACGGGTTTCAGAGTGACCGCGATCTCGGTGATCTTGCGCGCGAGCTGCTTACCGGTACGCAGATAGAACGGGACGCCCGCCCAGCGCCAGTTCGACACATGCAGGCGCAGCGCGGCGTACGTCTCGGTCCGCGAGTCCGGCGCGACGCCCTCCTCCTCGTGGTAGCCGACCACGCGCTTCCCGCCCACCGTCCCCGGGCCGTATTGGGCCCGGACCGCCATCGAGGGAACCTCGGACACGGCGGGTGGCACGATCGCCTCGAGCACCTTCAGCTTCTCGTCGCGGACGCGGTCGGCCGTGAACGCGGTCGGGGGCTCCATCGTCAGCAGCGCCAGCAGCTGCATCATGTGGTTCTGGACCAGGTCACGCAGCGCGCCCGCCCCCTCGTAGTAGCCGGCACGCCCGCCGATCCCGATGTCCTCGGCCGCGGTGATCTGAACGTAATCGATGAAGTTCCGGTTCCAGACGGGCTCGAACAGCGCGTTGGCGAACCGAAGTGCCATCAGGTTCTGGACGGTCTCCTTGCCCAGGTAGTGGTCGATCCGGAACACCTGGGACTCGCCGAACACATCGAGCACCTCGGCGTTGAGCTGGCGCGCCGAGGCGAGGTCGTATCCGAACGGCTTCTCGATCACGATCCGCGTCTCGGCATCGCGCTCGCGATTCAGGCCGCCGGCGCCGAGCTTCCCCGCGATCAACGGGAAGAACTGGGGTGCGGTCGACAGGTAGAAGACGTGGTTGAGGTCCTGCCCCGCCTGCGTGTCGAAATCGCGCAGGACCTTGTGGATCTGCTCGTAGACGCCATCATCGTCGAATGCGCCCGGCACATAGCGCATCTCGTCGATCAAGCCGTTCAGCACCTTCGGATCTGGGCGGCGCCGCGAGAACCGTTCGATCGACTGGCGCGCCATGTCCCGGAAGTCGTCGTGCTCCTGATCGCGGCGGGAGACGCCGACCAGTTCGAACCGCTCCGGCAGGGCGCCCTCGTGCGCGAGGTTGTACAGCGCCGGCAGCAGCTTCCGGTGAGCGAGGTCACCGGTGGCGCCGAAGATCACGAGCGCCGTCGGGCGGACCGGTAGGCGCTCGAGGCCCTCGATGAGCGGGTTGTCCTGCTCCACGTCGGTGGCGACGCCTGCGCTCTGCATCAATCAGCTCCTCTCGAGGATCGTCTTGATCCGTTCGGTAAACGCGCGGACGGCCGCGGCGGGATCTCCCTCGAGCTCCACTCGCTCCGCGGCGAGCCCGTGCGCGCGCAAAGTCTCGAGGTCGCCGGCGGACTGCGCCGCGATCAGCGTCCCGAACGAGTAGCCCGCGCCGGGGATGTCCGCGTCGCGCGCGGGCGCATTGACCAGCTGCAGGAAGCGACCCGTCGGCGGGCCGCCCTTGTGCAGCTGCCCGGTCGAGTGCAGAAAGCGCGGGCCGTAGCCGAACGTGGTGGCGACGCCGGTGGCAGCGCGGATGACCGACCGCAACGAACCGATCGCGGCGTCAAGCTCGTCCGACGGCGGGAGGTAGCCCATGATTGCCACGTATTGCGGTGGCTTGGCGTCGGCCAGCAACGCGCGCAGCTCGTCGTCGCCGGCAACCGCCACCGGATGCACCGAACCAGAGCCGAGCACGCGCGCCGTGTTGTCCTTGGCCTCCTGCACGTTGGGCTGGTCGAATGGATTGATCTCGAGCGCCCACCCGGCGACGGCAACGGCGAACTCGGTCAGGAAGAAGATGCGCCCGAGGTCGGCGGGGCCGTGGGCCGGGAGCGTGATCGCCGGATGGCCGGCCGCGGAGATCTGCTCGATCGCCGCGTCGAGACGCTCCTCGGGGTGCTCGAGGTTGCGCCGGTACACGAACACGCGGTCGTCCCCGTAGACGTCCGCCGTGTCGCTCAGCGGCTCGTCGACGACCGGCACGATCCCCCGACCATGCTTTCCGGTCGACTCGGCTACGAGTTGCTCGGCCCACAACCCGAAGCTCTCGATCGGCGGCGAGATCATGAAGGTCAGCTTGTCGCGGCCCTGACGGGCCAATTCGCCGATGACAGCGCCGAACCACAGCCCGGAGTTGGACTCGCTCGAGTCGTAGTGCGCGCACATCTGCTCGGCGACCTGGCAGCGGTGCAGCAGCGCCTCGACGCTCACGCCCATCAGCGCCGCCGGGACCAGACCGAACAGCGAGAGCACCGAGTAACGGCCGCCGATGTCGGGTGGGTTGAGGAAGCAGCGGCGTAGCCCGTTGTCGGATGCCAGCTGTTCGAGCGGGCTCCCGGGGTCGGTGATCACCGCGAACTGCTCGGGCCCGGCGAGCGCCTTGAAGTAGTGATATTGCGACAGCGTCTCGATCGTCGACCCCGACTTCGACGACACCACGAACAGCGTCTTGTCGAGGTCGATCGATTCCCGAACGCCGAGCACGACGTCGGGGTGAGTGGAGTCGAGCACGGTCAACCGGAGTCCCCCCGGCACCAAACCGAAGGACCGCCGTATCACCTCCGGTCCCAAAGACGACCCTCCCATGCCCAAAAGCACCGCATCCGTGTAACCGTCAGAACGGCACTGATCGGCGAACGCGTGAAGGTCGGCCGCGTGCTCGAGCATCGGCTCGGACACGGTCAGCCACCCGAGCCGGTCCTCGATCTCCGGTATCCCGGGTCCGCCCCACAGCGACGCATCGCGCCGCCACACCCGCTGGGCCACGTTCTCCGACACGGCCACGCGAACGCGTTCGGTGACTGGCGGCTGGAGCAGCATCGGAAGCCGGGCGTGGATCCGGCTCGGCTGGCCCGTGACGACCGCCACGCGCCGCTCCTCGATCCCGGCCAGCAGCCGCTTCATCGCCTCCTCGAACTGCTCGACGCCTTCGACCAGCAACTCGTCGGTGACCTCGTCAAGCGAGATGCCCGCGTCGGCGAGCGCCGCGAGCTCAGCCGAAGGATCTTCCTCGCCGGTCAGCCCGGGCACCGTGCCGTGGTCGGCGACGGCCAGCAACGTCGCCAGCGGCATCGTGTTGACCGTGTGCGGAGCGATCAGGCCGTCCACGTACATCGTGTCGGAGTAATGCGGGTTCTTGGTGCCGGTCGAGGCCCACAGCGGCCGCTGCACGGCCCCTCCGACCGCCGCCAGCGCGTCCCATCGGTCGCCCGAGAACAGCTCCTTGAACCGCAGGTACGCGGCGCGCGCGTTGGCCAGCGCGGCGGTGCCCGCCAGATCCGTGCGCCCCAACCGATCCAAACGGCGGTCGACGTTCGTGTCCACCCGCGAGACAAAGAACGACGCCACCGAGTTGACGTTCAATTCGAGGCCCTCGGCGTGCCGGCGCTCCAAAGCGCTTAAGTACGCCTCAGCCACCTTCTCGTACGCAGCGACCGAGAACAGCAGCGTGACGTTGATGTTGATCCCTTCGTACAGCGCCTGCTCGATCGCCGGGACGCCCTCGGGCGTGCCCGGGATCTTGATCATCACATTCACCCGGTCGACCCGCCGCCAGAACGAGCGCACCTGCTCGAGCGTGCCCTCGGTGTTGTGGGCGAGCTCCGGCGCGACCTCGAGCGAGACGAACCCGTCGCGTCCGCGCGCTTCCCGGTGTACGCCGGCGAGCACGTCGGCGGCGAGCTGCACGTCGCGGATCGCGATGTGCTCGTAGATCGCCGTCGAATCCAGGTCCTGCCGGGCAAGCTCCCGCAAATCGTCGTCGTAGTCATCCGACCCGAGGATCGCCTTCTCGAAGATCGACGGGTTCGAGGTGACGCCGCGCAGCGACTCCACCGCCACCATCCGCGCGAGCTCACCCGCTTCCACCATCGAACGGCGAATCTGGTCGAGCCAGACGCTGACACCCGCCTCGGTTATCGCTAACAACCGGGGATTGAGCTCGGTGATGGTGCTCACGGTGTTTCCCTAGCTCTTAGCCGGCCCCGCTCGAGCGCGCGCGCTGGACGGCCGCCCTCCCGGCGTCGGCGACCCGTTCGGGCGTGAAACCAAAGTGTTTGTACAGAGCACCCGCCGGAGCAGACGCGCCGAACCCCTCCATCCCGATCGCCTCGCCGAGCTCGCCGACCCACTGATGCCAGCCGAACGTGGCTGCCGCTTCAAGCGAGACGCGGGCGCGAACCTGCGGCGGGAGCACCTGGTCGCGGTACTCGGCGTCCTGGGCGGCGAAGTTCTCCATGCACGGCATGCTCACGAGCCGCGTCGCGATCCCCTCGGCCTCGAGCGTGTCGGCAGCGCGCGCGCAGATGTGGAGCTCGGTGCCGGTCGCGATCAAGATCAGGTCCGGGGGATCGGGCTCGTTGAACGAGTATCGGAGCACGTAGGCGCCGCGGTCGATCGCATCCGGCGGTATCGCCGACGGGTTCCAGGTCGGAATCCCCTGGCGCGACAGCACCAGCGCGGTCGGATGATCGCCCGACTTGATCGCGTAATGCCAGGCCAGCGCGGTCTCATTCGCGCCGGCAGGACGGACCACCCGCAGCACCGGCATCGCCCGGAGTCCCGCGAGTTGCTCGATCGGCTGGTGCGTGGGGCCGTCCTCGCCGAGACCGATCGAGTCGTGGGTGAACACGAAGATCGATCGCAGGTGCATCAGCGCGGCCAGCCGGATCGAGCCGCGCATGTAGTCGCTGAACGTGAAGAACGTGGCGCCGAATGCGCGCAGATAGTGGAGGTTCAAGCCGTTGACGATCGCCCCCATGGCGTGCTCGCGGATCCCGAAGTGGAAGTTGCGGCCGTCGTACGCGCCGGGCTCGACGCTGCCTCCGTCCGCGATCAGCGTCAAGGTCGATGGCGCCAGGTCGGCCGACCCGCCGACGAGCTCGGGAACGTTCGCCGCCGCCCACTGGATCACGGTCTCCGACGACTTCCGAGTAGCGGTCATCGACCCCGAGGCGTGGAACTTCGGCACCTCGCGGTCCCAGCCCTCCGGAAGCTTGCCGGCGACCAACCGCTCGAACTCTGGGGCGAGCTCCGGGTGTGCCTGCGCGTAGGCGTCGAACCGCTCGGTCCACTCAGTGTTAAGCTCCTCGCCGCGCTCGATGCAGCGGCGGAAGTGCTTGAGCGCGTCCTCCGGGACATAGAAGGGCTCGAGCGAGGGCCAGCCCATCTTCTCTTTGGTGAGTTTGACCTCCTCCTCGCCGAGCGGCGAGCCGTGGGCGCCGGCGGTGTCGTGCTTGTTGGGGCTGCCCTGGGCGATGTGCGTCCGGACGATGATCAGCGACGGCTTGTCCTCGACGCCGATCGCGGTCTCGAGCGCCTGCTGCAGGTTGTCGAGCCCGATGTCCTCCTCGAGGTCCTGGACGTGCCAGCCGTACGCCTCGTAGCGCTTGCCGACGTCCTCGGTGAACGAAAGCTTCGTGTCGCCCTCGATCGAGATGTGGTTCTGGTCGTAGAACGAGATCAGCCGGCCGAGCGCGAGGTGTCCGGCCAGTGAGCTGGCCTCGCCGGAGATTCCCTCCTCGAGGTCACCGTCGGAGGCGATCACGAACGTCCGGTGATCGACGATCTCGTGCCCGGGACGGTTGAAGCGCGCCGCGAGCATCTGCTCGGCGAGCGCCATCCCGACCGCGTGGGAGATCCCCTGTCCGAGCGGCCCGGTGGTCACCTCGATGCCGGGCAGGTCGCCGTATTCGGGATGGCCGGCCGCCATCGAGCCGAGCTGGCGGAAACGCTCGAGGTCGTTCTCGAGGCTGACGTCGTAACCGGCCAGGTACAGAGTCGAGTACAGGAGCATCGACGCGTGGCCGCAGGAGAGCACGAAGCGGTCGCGATCCGGCCACTTCGGCTGGCGCGGGCTGTGGTGCATGACGCGCGCGTACAGGACGTACGCGACCGGCGCGAGCGCCATCGGCGTTCCCGGGTGGCCCGAATTCGCCTTCTGCACACCGTCCATCGACAGCGTGCGAATCGTGTCGACGCACAGCCTGTCGAGGTCGGTGGCGGTGTCTGTTGCCGTCACCGAGCGAGCGCTGTGCGAGGGGATTGGGCCGCCACGGCCCTCAGCATAACCCGATAGCCCGGCTCGGGAGAAGGAGCAAATGTAAACACTGTGCGATCGTCCGGCTATTAGCCGAAAAGCACGCCGAAGTGCTCGTACTCCTCGACGGGAACGTGGCGGACCTCGGCGACGGCGTCGACAAGCGGCACCATCTCCACCTTGGTCGAGAGGAGCGCGGCCATCATCCCCCACTCCCCGGCGTGCGCCGCGGTGATCGCGGCGAGCCCGAGCCTCGTCGCCAGCACCCGGTCGAACGCGGTCGGAGTGCCACCACGCTGCACGTGACCGAGGACCGTGGCGCGGGTCTCATAGCCGGTGCGGTTCTCGATCTCGCGTTCGAGCGCGTACCCGATTCCGCCCAGCCGGGGGTGACCGAACTCGTCGACCGAGCCCGTCTCGGCGACCGGCATCGTTCCCTCCTTCGGCATCGCGCCCTCGGCCGCGACGACGATCGAGAAGTACCGGCCGCGGGCATGCCGCCGGCGGATCAGCCGGCAGACCTCGTCGATGTCGAACGGGATCTCCGGGATCAGGATCACGTCGGCGCCGCCGGCGACCCCCGAGTGCAGCGCGATCCAGCCCGCCGTGCGGCCCATCACCTCGACCACGAGGATCCGGTTGTGACTCTCCGCGGTCGTGTGCAGCCGGTCGATCGCCTCGGTCGCGATGTGCAGCGCCGTATCGAACCCGAACGTCACGTCGGTGCCGCCGAGATCGTTGTCGATCGTCTTCGGAACGCCGATCACGTTGACGCCGTCCTGGTAGAGCCGGTTCGCGACGCCGAGTGTGTCCTCCCCGCCGATCGCGATCAGCCCGTCGAGGCGGAGCTTCTCCAGCACGTCGCGGACCCGCTGCACCCCGTCGTCGCGCTTGTAGGGGTTGGTCCGCGAACTCCCGAGAATCGTTCCGCCCCGAGGCAGGATCCCGCGCGTCGATTCGATTGTCAGCTCGATGTGCGAGTCCTCGAGCACACCGCGCCACCCGTCCCGGAACCCGACGATCTCGTCTTCGTACGCGTCGATCCCCTTTCGCACGACCGCGCGAATCACGGCATTGAGCCCTGGACAGTCGCCGCCGCCGGTGAGCATCCCGATGCGCATCGGCGCGAATGGTATGCAAACTGCGCTCCTGGGCCTCGCCCCGCACCGGGGGCCGACGAACCGACACCGTTGTAGCCTGGCCAGACATGAGGCGCCCGCGGCTGACCGGCACAGACCATGACCGTTTGCTCTGGGCGGCCCTCGGAACCGTCACGGCGCTGGCCGCCGGCGGCCTGATCGAGACCGCGCACTGGCGCAAGATCGCCCGGGACCCCGAGCGACAACTGCTGAGCTCACCGCCGGAGGGGCGAGCACAGGCGGCTCGCTCCGCGGACGGGACCGCCCTGCACGTCGAGGTGTTCGGGCCCGAGGACGGGCCGACCGTCGTCCTGGTCCACGGTTGGACCGAGGCGATCCAGTACTGGGTGTACGTGATCCGGGCGCTGTCCAGGCGCGGATTCCGGGTCGTGGCCTATGACCAGCGCGGACACGGCCGCAGCGAGCCCGCGCGCGGCGGCGACTACGCCATCGAGCGCTTCGGCGAGGACCTCGAGGCGGTGCTCGGCACCTGCGTACCGCGCGGACAGCTCGCGGTCGTGGCCGGCCACTCGCTCGGAGCCATGTCGATCGCCGCCTGGGCCGAGGATCACGACGTCGAGCGACGAGCCCGGGCGGCGGCGCTGCTGTCCACCGGCGTCGGCGATCTGATCGCCGAGCAGCTGTTGCTGCCGCTCCCGAGCATCGCCAACACGGTCAACCGCACGATCTCGCTGTACGGCTTTCTCGGCAACCGGGCACCGCTCCCGCGGTTCTCGACGCCGCTCAGCTACGCCGCCGTCCGCTACATCGCGTTCGGCCGGCACGCCTCCCCCGCGCAGGTGGCGTTCTTCGAGCGGATGCTCGTCACCTGCCCACCCGACGTGCGCGCCAAGATCGGACTCGCGATGTCTGAGATGGATCTCCGCCATGCCGTGCCGCGTCTGACCGTCCCGACGACCGTGATCGTTGGCGCCGACGACCGTCTGACTCCGCCTTCGCATGCTCGGCGAATCGCCGAGAACCTGCCCCGGCTCGAGAAGCTGATCGTGCTACCGGAAACCGGCCACATGACGCCGCTCGAGCGACCCGACGAGGTGACCGCCGCCCTGATCGAGCTGGCGGCGCTGACCGGTGACCGCGTCGCCGCCTGAGGGCCTTTGACACAGTGTCGGGGTGGGAGTCAGCGCCGTGCCCCATCCGTCGTCCGTCTGTCAGGTACTTAAAGAGGATCCGGAGCTGGCCGAGGCGATCCCGCCCGAGCGCAGGCAACGGGCGATCGAGGAGTGCCTCGCGCCGGAGCTGAGGATCCAGCCCGGTCGGCTCTCTCGGACCGGAACGCTCGGCTTTCGCGGCGGTCTCGGCGTGCTCGTGCTCAACGGCTTGATGATCCGCCGGGTCGGCCTCTGCGGCCGCTACGGCGCTGAGCTGATCGGCGAGGGCGATCTCCTGCGGCCCAGCGAGGAGACCGTCTCGCCGCTGTTGCCGCTGACGGTCGACTGGTCGATCGTGCTTCCCACCCGCGTCGCGGCGCTCGATTCCGGGTTCGAGCAGCGTCTCGTGGTTTATCCCGAACTGGCGCGGAGCCTGATCGGGCGTGCCATCCAGCGCTCCAAGAACCTCGCGGTCAACATGGCGATCGTCCACCAGGCGCGAGTTGACGTCCGCTTGCACATGCTGCTGTGGCATCTCGCGGCGCGCTGGGGACGGGTCCGCAGCGACGGGACGGTGTTGCGGCTGCGGCTCACCCACACCGTGCTGGCCGATCTGGTGGCCGCGCGCCGCCCGACAGTCACCACCGCGCTGTCGGAGCTGACACGCCGGGGCCTCGTGCGAACGGACGGCGAGACCTGGGTGTTACCGGGCGAGGCACCGTCAGACCTCCTAGCCTTCGCGCACGAGGGCACCGGCGAGGTCGGCGAGCCCGCAAGCCCGGACCTCATCTGAGCCGTTGCACATCGATCCATACATCGTTCTCGGGAGCGCCATCATCGGCCTGCTCGTCGGCATGACCGGCGCCGGCGGCGGCGCGCTGATGACGCCGATGCTGATCCTGCTGTTCGGGGTGACCCCGGCGGTGGCGATCTCGAGCGATCTCGTGGCGGCGGTCGTGATGCGCCCGTTCGGCGCCGGCGTTCACCTGCGGGCGGGGACGGTGAATTTGAAGCTCGTGCGCTGGATGGTGATCGGGTCGGTGCCGGCGGCGTTCCTGGGCGCGTACCTGCTGCACGTGCTCGGCAACTCCAAATCGGCTCAGACGCACATCGAGACCGCGCTCGGAATCGCACTGCTGATCGGGGCGAGCGCGATGGCGCTGCGGTTCGTGCTCGATCACCGCAGTGGCCAGCACCGCCTCGGCGTCGTCCACGACATCAAGCCGCGCCCGCTCGCGACGATCGCGATCGGCGTCGTCGGCGGCGTGATCGTCGGCATGACGTCGGTCGGATCGGGCTCGCTGATGATCGTGCTGCTGCTGTTCGTGTATCCGACGATCGGCGCCAACCAACTCGTCGGCACGGATCTGACCCAAGCGGTCCCGCTGACGCTTGCGGCCGCGCTCGGAGCGCTGGTGTTCGGTCACGTCGAGCTCGCCGTGACCGGGTCGCTGATCATCGGCAGCGTCCCCGCGGTGCTGGTCGGGTCGATGCTCTCCTCGACGATCCCCGACCGCTACGTGCGCCCGGCGATTGCGTTCGTGATCTTCGCCTCGGGACTGAAATACGTCGGCCTCCAGACCACGGCGCTCGGTTGGACGCTGTGCGCGCTGCTGTTCGCCAGCGGGGGGACGTGGCTGTACTTCGCGCGGCCGTGGCAGACGCAGGTCGCGCCGCCCACCGTGGCCGTCGATGTCGAGAGAGGCGAGCTTGTCGGCGATCGCGAGAACTGACGTCCCCGTCGCGGGCGGAGCGCTCGCGACGTTCCGGCTCGGTCAAGCTCCCGACGGGGGCGACCCGGTACTGGCGATCCACGGCATCACCGCCAACAGCCACTCGTGGCTCGCGGTCGCCCGAGCGCTCGACGGTCGCGCGTCGCTGCTCGCGCCCGATCTGCGCGGCCGCGCCCGGTCCAACCGGCTTCCCGCCCCGTACGGGATGGCGGCGTACGCGCGGGACATGCTCGCCGTGCTCGACCACTTCGGGCTCGAGCGCGCAGTGCTCGTCGGGCACTCGCTCGGCGGCTACGCGGTGGCGCGGTTCGCGGTCGATCACCCCGAGCGCGTGCGCTCGGTGGTGCTGGTCGACGGCGGCCTCTCGGCCTCGCTGCCCGACGGGGTCGATCCCCAAGCGGTCGCCGCCGCCGTGCTCGGCCCGGCGCTCGCGCGCCTGCAGCAGACGTTCCCGAGCCGGGAGGCGTACCACGCGTGGTGGCGAACCCACCCGGCCTTCGCGAACGGCGATGCGCGGGACGAGGACCTCGTCGCGTATGCCGACCACGACCTCGTCGGCGAGCCGCCCGCGCTCCGATCCTCGGTTGGCGAAGACGTGGTCCGGGCCGACGCCGCCGAGCTGCTCGAGATCGGCACGCCCGCGCATCGATTGCGGGTCCGGACCGAGTTGCTGTGCGCGGAGCGGGGCATGCTCGACGACCCGAACCCGCTCCAGCCCCCCGCTATCGCGGAGCCGTGGGCCGCCGCGGCGCCCGAGATTCGCCGGACCGAGCGCGTCCCCGGCGTCAACCACTACACGATCGTGATGTGTGCGGCCGGCGCCGGCGCGGTCGCCCAGGCAATCGTGCGCGCATTGCAAAGTCGCGTCGACGGTCCTGGCCTACGATCGGGCGGATGAGTACGTCGGAGACCGTCGGCTCCGGGGTGGCGCCACCCGAGCCCGATCTGACTCCGGAGGAGATGGTCGCCCGCGCCGAGGCGCTCCGTCCGAAGCTGATCGCCGACCAGGAGGCGACCGAGCGACGCACGTACTACTCGGCCGAGATGCACGAGGCGTTCCTGAACGCGGGCTTCTACCACCTCTACGTCCCCCGGCGCTACGGCGGCTACGAGTTCGACGTGCCGACGTACGTGGGCGTCGTCCAGGAGATCGCCCGCGGGTGCGTGTCGACCGCATGGTGCATGGGACTGGCGATGAATCACGCGCTGATGGTCGGGTCGTGGTGGCCACAGGAGGCCCAGGACGAGATCTTCGCCGGCGGCGACTTCCGCTGCGCGTCGGTGGCGGCGCCGGTCGGGCGCGCGGAGCGGATCGACGCCGGCTGGGAGATCAACGGCCAGGTCGCGTTCGCGTCGGGCTCCCCGTACTCGACGTTCTACATGGGTCAGGCGATCCTGCCCGCGCCAGCAGGGGCCTCACCCGAGGACCTCCCGCCGCAACTCCTGTTCGTCGCGCCGCGCAGCGAGTGGAAGATGCTCGACGACTGGGGCGACATGCTCGGTCTGAAGGGATCGGGCTCGCACAGCATCCGGTTCGAGGGGACCCGGATCCCTCTGAGCTGGGGATTCGAGGGCAGCATGCTCGACATCGACGTCGGCGGCGGCACCCCCGGATCGCGCCTCCACGGCAACCCGATGTACTCGGGGCGGGCGGTGTCGATCTTCACTCTGTCCCTGGGCGCCGTGACCGTCGGGGCCGCCTACAACATGCTCGACGAGTACGAGCGGCTGATGCGCGAGCGCAAGACGCCTCTGCCGCCGTTCGTCCCGCGGGTGAAGGACCCGGACTATCAGCGCTGGTACGGGCGGGCGCTGACCCACATCGCTACCGCGGAGGCGGCCGTGCACAACACCGCCGAGCGTCACATGGAGCTGTGCCGGCGCAACGTCGAAGACGGGATCGCGTACACGTTCGGCGACGACATGCTGCTGGCCGGGATCGCGCGCGAGGCCATGCTGATGTGCTGGCGCGTGATCGACGACGACCTGTGGCAGTCCGTCGGCGCCAACGTGGCGCGCGATGGGGAGCGAACCGCCCGCGTTTTCCGCGACATGGCGGTCGCCGCCGCGCACCGCAACCTGCAGTTACGCGAGATGTTCTACGGCGACATCGGTCGCGCGGCGCTCGGCGAGCCGCAGCGCGTGTCGGGTCGCTGATTCCAGTAACCGCGTGCTGGATTTGGGCCCACTATGGGCCCAAATCCAGCAACGCTTTAATCGCGCAGCTTGTCGGCGACCCAACGCGTGATCACGGCCAGCGTGTCGGCGTTGTTCCGCTCGATCATGATCCCGTGGCTATTCCCGTGCACGCCGTGGTCGGCGAGCCGAACGAGCTCGACATCGCACCCGGCCCCGTCGAGGAACGCCACGAGCTCACGGTCGAACGCGAGAAACAGCGACGCCTCGCCGGTGACCACCGCGATCGGGAACCGGCTCAGATTCACCAACCGACGTGCCGTCCCGTCTTGCAACTCGGACGGGTCGGCCGGTGGCGGGTCGAACGCGAGCGGGTTGCCGGCGACGCCCCAGGCGAGGTCGAGTCCCATCTCCGGACGCTTGGCGAACGGCGGCCCGATCGTCTCGATCGCGATCAGCGCGGCCACCTGGTCCGGGCGCGCGTCGGCGGCGAGGAACGCGCCCGGCCCGCCCAGCGAGTGGGTGACGAGCACGGCGGGGCCGACCCGGTCGAGCAACTCGGCCAGGCGCGCCTGCTCGAGCGCCTGCATGTCGGACAGGCTCGCGAGTGTTGGGCCCGAGGGCGCGAGCCACTGGTCGTAGACCGGGTCCCCCGGCTCGCGACCGCCCGGCCACTGGGTGTGAAGATCGGCCGAGGGATTGCTGTCCGGCCCGTCGGTCGGCGGCACGAAGATCGGCCGGAGCACCTCCGCGCCCATCTGCGGTCCGATCGGGCCGAGGACGTCGGGATGGTGAGGCGAGCGCCCGTGCCCGGGGCGGTCGACGACGTAAACGGTGTGCCGCTGATCCACCAGCAGCCTCGACCATCCGAGGCGGCCGTCCGGGGTGGTCAGGTAGTCGGTTCCCTGGCCGCCGCCACCGTGGACGAGCACCCACGGAGGCCCCGGCGAGGGCCCGGCGGGGGCCTCCCACTCGACGTACATCGGGCCCCGCTGGACGGTGCCGAAGGGTCCGGCGACGCGCTCGCCCGTGATCCAGAACGAGCCGCGGCGCGACGTCGTGACCGGCCCGCCGGGCTCGTGGCGACTCACGGCAGACCCCCCTACGCCCGCTCGCCCGCCCGTCGAGCCCCCTCCGCCAGCGACCCCAGCTTGGCCCAGCAGATGTCGGGATCGATCGCGCCGAACCCCGACCACGTCCCGAAGCCGCAGTCGCTGCCGCCCATCACGCGTTCGGCTCCGACGATCCGGGCGTAGGTCTCGAGACGCTGCGCCACGAGCTCCGGGTGCTCGATGTAGTTGCAGGTCGAGTCGATCACCCCCGGGACCAGCGTCTTGTCCTCGGGGATCGCGGCCTCCCGCCACACTGCCCACTCGTGCTCGTGGCGCGGGTTGGCGGCCTCGAACAGGATCGTCGAGGGCTTGGCGCGCAGGACCACGTCGATGATCTTCTCGACGCCGATGTCGAGGTGGTGCGGGCCCTCGTAGTTCCCCCAGCAAAGGTGCAGGCGGACCCGATCTGCGGGGACGTCACGCAAAGCGTGGTTGATCGCCTCGACATGCCGGGCGGCAGCGACCACGAACTCCTCGTCGGAGTTGCCGCGGTACATGATGTGACGCCCCATCGCGAGATCGGGCGCATCGATCTGGAGCATGAAGCCGGCGCCGATGATCGCCTCGTACTCGGTCTTCATCGCCTCGCCGATCGCCTCGAGGTATTCGTCGATGGTGCCGTAGTACTCGTTGGGCTGGAACAGCGCGATGATGCCCGGGGATGGCGCGTTCATGAACGCGCCGGCGACGGGCTGGCCCTCGATCCCGCGCGCCAGCCGGGCCAGGTCGGCGTCGACAAGCCCGGGGTGCTCATACGTGATCGGGCCGCGGCAGATCGGCCGCAGATAGCGGGCGCTCCCGCCCTCGTCGGCGAGTCGCTTCATGTAACGCGGATAAGCATCGAGATCCGCCGGCGTCGCCCGCGGCACGTCGCCGAGCTCGAACCCGCTGAGCCGGTGTCGGATGTAGGTTGCGTACCCGATCTTGCTCATCTCGCCGTCTGAGACGAAGTCGACCCCGGCGTCGACCTGGTGCTGCACACGATCGCGGACCGCCTCGTCCAGCAACCGGTCGTAACGCTCGCGGTCGACCTCCTCGCCCCGATCCTCGGCGAACACCAGCTCGACAAGCTCGGGCGGGCGCGGCAGGCTCCCGACGTGGGTGGTGAGGATGCGCGTCATCTAACAGATCTCCTGCGGATCGCGCACGGACAGCTCCTCGAGCACTCCCGGCAGCCCATCGAGACCCCAGCGAACGATCATCCGGCGATCAAATCACAAGGTCGCTTCGGCTGCTCACCCTGCCCGCCCGGAGCTTGACCGTTATGCCTGACCGGACTGCAACCGCCGCATCCCGGCGAGCCAGCGGTCGTAATCCATCCCCTTGCGCTGGAAGAACGTCAGCACCTCGGGGTGCGGCAGGATCAGGAACCGCTCAGCGTCGATCGCGTCGACGACGGCGCGGGCCACCTCCTCGGGCTCGAGCACCGCGCCGGCAGCCTTGACGACCCGGTGGCTCAGGTGGTCCTCGCCCTGGAGCATCGCGGTCCGCACGCCCATCGGGCACAGGCAGCTCACGCGGATCCCCTGATCGCCGTAGGTCACTGACAGCCACTCGGCGAATGCCACCGCGGCGTGCTTGGTCACTGCGTACGGTGCCGAGCCGATTTGAGTCAGAAGGCCCGCTGCCGAGGCGGTCGCGACGAAATATCCCTCGCTGCGATCGAGCCACCCCGGTAACAGCCTGCGCGCCGCCAGGATGTGGGCGCGGACGTTGACGCCAAACGCGAGATCCCACACCTCGTCGGGGGTGCTCACCGGATCCTCGCCGATCGCCACGCCGGCGTTGGCGAAGAACACCTCGACCGGCCCGAGCTCCGACTCCACACGCGCTAATAGACCACCGAGGGCGTCATCGTCGGTGACATCGGCCTCGACCGCGAGATGCCGGTCCCCGAGCTCGTCTGCAACGCGTTGCAGACGGTCTGACTGAACGTCTGTCACCGCCACCCGCGCGCCCTCTGCGGCGGAGCGCAGCGCGAGTGCACGCCCGATTCCACCCGCCCCGCCGGTCACGACCACCGTGCGTCCGTTGAGTTTCATGTCATTCCGTCCATATCTGTCAAATCATTGATGCTGCGGGGTTACTGGTGAATTGATTATGCGGTTTCCGGCTTAGACGCCACGGGTACGAGATGTATGCAGACGAGGAAAGCGAGGGTTTGCGATGAGTTCTACCTCTATTGGAAAGCAGCCTCGCCTTCAAGGCCCTGTTCGCCAACCGAACGTACGTGCGCCGGGTGATCGTGTTGCTCGCCGTCTGGTTCCGGGCCTATGTGACTCGAGGCAATGCTGGTCATCTCGGGCTTCCTCGTCCTCGCGGCGATCGTCGTCCAGTTCAGCCCCAACACGCGCGGCCCGTACTACGAAGAGATTTCGCCCTGACCGACAACGGGGTGAAGCTGCGCGGTGCGGTTTGGTCCGCTCCCGGTCCCAGGACCGCCGCACCGCGCGGACGTTCGCAACGTCCCCCACACCGTCCCGCCGCAGCCCCGCCTAGCCGCCGGCGTCGACGCTCCGCAGCACGGCTCCCATGTACTCGATGTGGGTGCGCATCGCGCGCTCGGCCGCGCTCCGCTGATGGCGGCGGATCGCCCGGACGATCGCCTGATGCTGGGCGATGATGAGGTCCCTGTCGATGGCCGGTCCGAGATGCTCGATCAGCGATGGCTGGAGCACGTCGAGGATCCAGCGGGTGAACGTGACCAGCAGGTCGTTGCCGGCGGTCACCGCGATCGTCTCGTGAAAGCGCGTATCGGCACGACGGAACTCCTCACCGGCGGGATCGTGTCCGACGGCATCGGCGATCGCGTCCGTCAGCGCCTCGATGGTCGCCTCATCGGAGCGCTCCGCCGCCATCCCCGCGAGCGGGACCTCGAGGAACGTCCGCGCCTCGAGCAATTCGTACAGCGTCACGCTGTCGGACTCGAGCATCGCCGCGATCGACTCGCTCACATGTCGCCCGATGCCCTCGTTCGGCGTGTTCTCGACGAACACCCCGCCGGCGCGGCCCTTCTGGACGCGTATCAGATGGGACCCGGCCAACCGCCGCAGCCCCTCTCGGAGCGTCGGCCGGCTGACTCCGAATTCCCGCGCCAGCTCGTGCTCGGTCCCGATCCGGTCGCCCGGCTGGAGCCCCTCGCGCTCGATGTACATCCTGATCTCGTAAGCGATCTGCTCACTGGCGTCGGCGTGCACGACTTCGAACCGACGGGCCTTCCTCGCGCTCGTCGCAGTTGCCATGCGTCGAGTGTATGGGCGGCCGTCGCCGTCTGTCCGCCGATTCGCGCTCTCGTCTAAGTAAACCGGCCGCCCGACCGATAAACACGACCATGCGGAGGACCGACTCGCGCGCCAATCGCGTAGCGTCCGATGGCACGGCACAATCGCCGGCCGGATCCGTCGACCCCGCACCGCACCCCGCCTTCGACCCCGAGGAGTCCAACGAGCGCTTCCGGATGCTGTTCGAGCGCGCCTCGTCCGGCATCATCACGGTCGCGACTGCTGGTCATGTCCTCGAAGCCAACCCGGCGATCGAGCGGATGCTCGGCTACGGCCCCGGGGAGCTCATCGGCATGAGGTTCGAGACGTTCACCCATCCCGACGACATCGACGGCATCGAGCGCCGTTACCAGGAGTTCGTCGATTCCGGGGCCTCCTCCTACCAGTACGAGAAGCGCTGCGTCCGCAAGGACGGAGAAGTGATCTGGGTCCGCTCCACGGTGTGGACCGATGCCGGCGCGGCCGGCTCCTCGGCGGTGGCGATCGCGATGATCGAGGACATCACGCAGAGCAGGCTCGCCGACCTCGAGCTCCAAGACCGCGCGAACCGGCTCGAGCTGATTATCGCCACCCAGCGCGATATCTCAGCCGCCGCGTCCGGCGACCTCGAGCACGTGATGCAGGTGATCGTCGATCGCGCCCAGGCGCTCACGCGCGCAGAGGGCGCGATGATCCACCTGATCGAGGGCGAGGACGTGCACACGCGCGCCGCGTCCGGGATCGGTCTGCGCTTCCTCGGGAACCGCCGGCCGCTCAGCCAGAGCGTGTCGCGCTTTGCGATCGCGGCGCGGGAGCCGCTCCTGATCGAGCACGCCGAGGACGACGACCGTCTCAACCCGAAGATCCGTGCGGTGATGGGAGATCGCTCCCACATCTGCGTTCCGCTCTTCGCCGGCGACGAGCCGTTCGGGGCGCTCAGCGTGATGAGCACCTCGGAGGAGGAACGGCTGAACGAGGAAGATCGCCAGACGCTCGAGCTCCTCGCCGGCGTCCTTTCCGAGGGCGTCAGCCGCGCCGCCGAGTTCGAGGCCAAGCGCCGTCAGGTCGATGCGCTGGCCCGGTTCGAGGCGATCTATCACGGCGCGATCACCGGCGTGATGACGTTGAGCAACGACGGTCAGATCGTCGATGCCAATCCTGCCATGTGCGCGCTCCTCGGCCTCGAGAACTCCGAGCAGGTCCGCGCCCATATCGCCGAGTACCTCGATCCCGAGGAGCACGAGCGCGTGACGGTGGCGTGCGACGAGCTGTTCGCCGGCGAATCCAACTCGTTGCGGATCGAGACTCGGCTGAACCGAAGGGACGGCTCGGTCGTGTGGGTGTCCGCCTCGTTCTCGATCGTCCGCGAGCCCGACGGGCGCCCGTCGTTCGGCATCGTGATGGTTCAGGACGACACCGAGCGCAAGGCCGCGCAGGACGCGCTCCTGCGCCAGTCGGAGATCAACGAGCACCAGGCGCTCCACGACGGCCTCACCGGTCTCCCCAACCGCACCCTGTTCCGCGACCGGATCGAGCAGGCGATCACGATCGCCGAGCGCGAGGGCGGCCAGGTGGCCGTGGCGATGATGGACCTCGACCGCTTCAAGGACGTTAACGACTCGCTCGGCCATCACGCCGGCGACGCCCTGCTGGTCGAGATCGGCAAGCGCCTGCGCAGCGTCCTTCGTTCCTCGGACACCGTGGCGCGGCTCGGCGGCGACGAGTTCGGAGTCCTGATCTCCAAGCCGCGGACCGAACGCGACGTGGTCGTGGTGATCGAGAAGATCCGCGCCGCGCTCGAACGCCCGGTCACGATCGACGGACTGGCGTTGCCCGCGGAGGGCTCGACCGGGATCGCGATGTTCCCCCACCATGGCGAGGACGTCGACACGCTGCTCCGCCACGCCGACGTCGCGATGTACGGCGCTAAGGAGGAGAAGGGCGGGTTCGCGTTCTACGAGAAGTCGCGCAACGCATCCGACCCGGCCCGGCTCACGCTCGTCTCAGAGCTCCGGCGCGCGATCGAGGAGCGCGAGCTCGTGCTCTATTACCAGCCCAAGGCGAGTCTCGCCAACGGCGCAGTGCAGTCGGTCGAGGCGCTACTGCGCTGGAACCATCCGACGCGCGGCCTCGTCGGCCCCGACGAATTCATCCCGCTGGCCCAACAGACCGGGCTGATCAAGCCGCTGACGCTGTACGTGCTCGACGAGGCGCTCAGCCAGTGCCGCACCTGGCAGCGCGCCGGCCTGACCCTGAGCGTCGCCGTCAACCTGAGCGTCCGCAACCTGCTCGACGCCGACTTCCCCGATCAGGTCAGTCATCTGCTCAAGAAACGGCGCGTCGACCCGTCGCTGCTCGAGCTCGAGATCACCGAGTCGACGATGCTGTCTGACCCGGTTCGCACCAAGCGCGTGCTCGACAAGCTGTCGGCGATGGGAGTGTCGCTCTCGATCGACGACTTCGGCACCGGCTATTCATCGCTGGCCTACCTGAGCCAGCTGCCGGTCAACGAGATCAAGATCGACCGCTCGTTCGTGATGAACATGGCCGAGAGCGACAACGACGCCGTGATCGTGCGCTCGACGATCGACCTCGCCCGCAACCTCGGCCTCCATGTCGTCGCCGAGGGCGTCGAGACCGAGCAGGCCTGGGATCGCCTCTCAGAGCTGGGGTGCACGCTCGCCCAGGGCTATTACCTGAGCCGGCCGGTACCGGCTGCGGAGCTGACCGAATGGCTCATGCGACGGCCGGTTGCGCAGACTCGGGCTGCTTGACCTCCCCGGCAGCGGCCCGCTTTACCTCGTCCGGGATCATCGGCCCGTCGCCCGAGGGATCGACGATCCCCTCCTCGATCCACCGGTAGCGGCCGTCCAGCACGCGCGCCGCCGCCGCGCGGTTGGCGTCGTCGTCGTTATCCCACAGCTCGCCGAACAACGCCTCGACGCGCCGCTTGGCCTGGAGACAGAACAGCTCGGCGAGCTCTTGGGCCTCAGTCCGGCGCGCGGGCTGCTCGCACCCGATCGTGTCCGCGTACGCCGCCGCGGCGGCCATCGCGAACAGTTCGGCGCCGATGTCGACGAGCCGGCCCAGGAACGCTTGGCGATACTCGAGCTTCGCCTGCCAGCGGGTCATGCCGTAGAACGTCGAGCGCGCGAGCTTGCGCGAGGACCGCTCGACGAAGCGCATATACGGCGCCAGCGGTCCGAGCTCATCGAACGAGCTCGGCATCTGACCCTTGCCGACCGCTAGCTGGGGCAGCCACTTGGAGTAGAACAATCCGGCCCGTCCCGCGGACGCGAGCTTATCCTTGATCTCGCCGCCGGGCTCGAGCAGGTCGCCGGCGACCTTCAGGTGCTGGTCGACCGCCTCGCGCGCGATCAGCAGATGCATGATCTCGGTCGAGCCCTCGAAGATCCGGTTGATCCGCATGTCGCGGAGCGCCTGCTCTGCCGGCACCGGCTTCTCGCCGCGCGCCTTGAGCGACGCGGCCGTTTCGTACCCGCGGCCGCCCCGGACCTGGATCAGCTCGTCGAGCACCTTCCACCCCATCTCCGACCCGTACAGCTTGGCGAGCGCCGCCTCGATCCGGATGTCCCCGGACTTGTCGTCGGCCAGGCGGCTGGCGACGTCGAGCATCGCCTCGAGCCCGAACGCGCTCGCGGCGATGAACGCGATCTTCTGCGCGACCGCGTCGTGCTTGCCGATCGGCCGCCCCCACTGGACGCGCTCGTTCGACCATTCGCGCGCGATCTTCGTCGACCACTTCGCCATCCCGACGCAGATCGCGGGCAGCGCCAGCCGCCCGGTGTTGAGCGTCGTCAGTGCGACCTTCAGGCCTTGTCCCTCGCGGCCGATTCGGTTCTCCTCCGGGACGAACACGTGGTCCAGGCGCGTCACCGAGTTCTCGATCCCGCGCAGCCCCATGAACGCGTTGCGGTGCTCGACCGTGACCCCTTCGCTGTCGTAGGGCAGGACGAACGCTGTGATCCCGCCGCGGTGGCCCTCGGATGAAGACCGATGGTCGGCGGCGCCTGACGGCGGCGCCTTGGGGACCTGCGCCATCACCACGACGATGTCGGCGATCGCGCCGTTCGTCGCCCACAGCTTCTGTCCGGTCAGCTCGTAACCGCCGTCCACGGGCGTCGCGGTGCAAGCCAGCCGCGCCGGGTCAGAACCGACGTCGGCCTCGGTGAGCAGGAACGCGCTGATGTGGTCCTTGGCCACGAGCGGCAGCCACTTGCGCTTCTGCTCCTCGGTGCCGAACAGTTGGAGCGGCTCGGCGACGCCGATCGACTGGTGTGCGCTCAGCAACGTCGACAGCGCGGCGTGCCACACGCCCGCCAGCGCCAGCGCGCGGTTGTAGTAGACCTGCGAGAGACCGAGCCCGCCGTACTCCTCGGGCACCTTCATCCCGAGCGCGCCGATCCGCTTGAGGCCATCGAGCACTCGCTCGGGGATCTTTGCGTCGCGCTCGATTTCGAGCGGATCGACCTCAGCCTCGAGGAATTCGCGCAACTGCTTGAGAAACCGCTCGCCTTTTTCGACGGCCGCCGGGTCGAGCCGCGGCTGCGGGTAGATCAGATCGAGGCGGAAGTTCCCGAGAAACAGTTCCTTGCCGAAGCTGGGCAGCTTCCACTCCGACTCGCGCGCCCCTTCGGCGACCTCGCGAGCTTGCTTCTCTGACACGTTGCTGGACACGGATGTTCTCCTCTGCGACGGTTCAAGCTTCGAGTTCTGTTCCTTGAAGCTACCCAACCAGATATCAGGAGACGCAGGTGAAACTCAGCGCGCGTAACCAGCTGGCCGGCACCGTGACCAGCATCAACAAGGGCGAGGCAATCGCCAATGTCGTGCTCGACGTCGCGGGCCAGCGCCTGGTCGCGTCGATCACGGTCGAGGCCGTCGCCGATCTCGGGCTCCAGGAAGGCAGCGCGGTCACCGCGATCGTCAAGGCCTCCGACGTCATGATCGCCACGGACGACTGATGACGTAAGCCGGCCGCTACAGAGCGGCCTGTTCGCGGCCGATAACCCCGCTAAACGGAGTAATTGCGTGGGAGGCACACGGATGGGTCATGTAGAGGGGACTGTTTCGCACAAGCCGGCTAGCGGGCGCGCTCGTGCGACGTCGACGCGGGCCCGGCGGGCTGCAGCGGAGCGGCCGGAGCGCGTGTCCGGCGGCCTCAAGGCCCTATACGCGCTCCTCGGCCTGATCCTCGTCGGCTACGCAATCTCGCTCGTCGTCCGCGCCAACGGCGCCAGCACCACCTGGCTCGACGGCTGGGGCGTGTCCGCGTTCGAGCTGTTCGCCGGCGTGCTCGTGCTGGTCAGGGCCGCGGTCAGCCCCAAGGACCGCGGCTTCTGCCTCGCGCTCGGCGTCGGGATGTGCCTGTGGGCGCTCGGCGATTTCGCGATGACCTACGAGGGCCTCCACAACGCCAATCCGCCCACCCCCGTCCTGGCCAACTACTTGTGGGCCAGCTTCTTCCCGCTGGCATACGTCGGCGTGATGATGCTGATGCGACAGCAGGTGCGGAAGTTCACCGCCGCCAACTATCTCGACGGCGTCGTCGTGACGCTGACCTGCGCGGCGGCGTTCGCGGCGTTCGCGTTCGGGTTCATCCAGAAGGCGGTCGGCGATGACTCCGTCACCGTGGCCTGGAACCTGATCTACCCGGTCGGCGACATCCTGCTCTTGATCCTGACGGTCGGGGCCGCGGCGCTCGTGCCCGCCGGCCGCCGCACCCGCTGGTATCTGATGGCGGCGGCGAGCCTCGCCAACGCAATCGGCGACGTCTGCGCGCTGTTCGACAACGGCATCGGCGCCACTCACTTCGGCTACTTCTGGAACTCGATCGCCTGGCCCGCTTCGCTGTTCCTGTTCTCGGTTTCGGTGTGGGTCATCTCGCGGCGGCCTGACGAGAGCGAGCTCAAGGAAACGAGCTCCGGATTCGCAATCCCGGGCGTGGCCGCCGGGCTGGCACTCCTGATCCTGTTCGTCGGGTCCCTCAACCACATCAACCAGATCGCTCTCGGCCTCGCGACCGCAACGCTCGTGGCCGCGGGGGTCCGCTTCGGGCTGGCGCTGATGCGCCTGCGCTCGCTGACCGAGGAACGACACCGCCAGCTCGCGGATTCGGCCCAGATCGAGCGTGACTCGCGCGAGACGCTCCAGGCTGCGGTCCGCGGCTACTCCGAGTTCGCGGCCAAGGTCGCGGACGGCGATCTGCGTGCGACGGTCAACGCCGACGGCAGCGCCGACCTCAAGGGCCTGTCCGAGAGCCTCAACACGATGGTCAGCGGGCTCGCGCAGATCTCGAGCCACATCCAGGCGGGCGTTCAGGACATCGGCCGATCGACGGCCGACATTCTCGCGTCGGTGAACCGGCACACGGAGAGCGCGAGCCTTCAGTCGACCGCAATCGCCGAGACCTCGACGACCGTCAACGAGCTGCGCCTGGCCGCCGAGGACACCGCCAAGATGGCCAGCGACGTGGCCGACCGCGCCAGCGACTCGCTGGAGGTCTCGAGCGAAGCGAACACGGCCGTGGACGCGATCACGAGCGCGATGGAGGACATCCGCGACCGAGTCGACGCGATCGCCCGCGACATCGTGACGCTGTCCGAGCGCACCCAGCAGATCGGCGAGATAACCGCGACAGTCAACGGCCTCGCCGACCGGTCGAACCTCCTCGCCCTCAACGCCAGCATCGAGGCCGCCCGGGCCGGCGAGCACGGCAAGGGCTTCGCGGTCGTCGCCGAAGAGGTGCGCAAGCTTGCCGAGCAGTCCAAGGCGGCGACGGCACAGGTCGAATCGATCCTCGGCGACGTCCAGCGCGCCACCTCGGCGGCGGTGACCGCCAGCCAGGAAGGCACGACGGTCGTCGAGCAGGGACTCGAGCTGACCGCACGCGCCGGCGAGGGCATCCGGAGCCTTTCGGACACGATCCAGGAGTCCTACGCCGCCGCTCAGCAGATCGCCGCCTCGGCCCAGCAGCAGAGCGTCGGCGTCGAGCAGATCGCGGCGTCGATGAACAACGTCAACGAGGGCACATCACAGTTCCTCGAGGGGGCACACCAGTCGCAGATGGCGGCCGAGACCCTCAACGAGCTGGCGGGCCAGCTCGCGGCGCTTACCGAGCGCTACCGAGTCTGAGCGCCGGGGCTACCTGCGCGCGGCGGTGACCAGCGCCGTCTCGAAGGGCATCTCGAACGTGCCTCCGATGGCGTCCACCGCATCGGCCACCTCATCGAGGAGCCGCTCCCGACCAGTGGGATCGAGCGCCTGATGATCGCTATGGGTCGCGAGGAAATCGGTCCACTCACGTGCACGGTACGTCCGGACCCATGGAAAGTGGCGGACCTCGATCGGCCCGAACCGGGCTGAGTTCGCGATTCCGCTGACGGTGAGGTCGATCCGCTCCTCGCGCTGCTTGGCGTCGAGCACAACGGAGTAGTTCACGAGCTCGGGGGCCAGCCGGTCGTAGATCGGCGCCAGCCGATCGCGCACCTCTGCGGGCGGGTCTCCGAAGTTCCAGAACGCCCCGAGCCGGCCGCCGGGGCGTAGCACCTCGGTCGCGCGGACCACGCCGGCGCGAGGGTCGATCCAGTGCCACGCCTGACCGGAGGCGACGATGTCGAACCTCCGGCCACGATCATCCCACCGCTCGAACGAGCTGAACTCGACCTCGAGCCCCTTGCCCCGCGCGATCTCCGCCATCCGCTCGTCGACCTCCACGCCGGTCACCGCGCACCCGCGCGCGGCGAACAGCACCGACGCGATCCCGGTACCGCAGCCGACGTCGAGCACCGTGCGCCCGCCGTCGGCCAGCAGCGCTTCGATCAGCGCAGGCGGGTACGTCGGTCGCGCCCGGTCGTACAGATCGGCGACCGATCCGAACGACTCCGCACGTGACCGATTCTCGAACAGCGGCGAGCTCAACCCTGATCGGGCGCGCGAACGTACAACGTCCCGCCGGGCCCTTTGGTGCAGATCCGCAACCGGGGCGCTCCCGCCGGCGGCGGCCGCGACGGCGGCTCGATCACCTGGCTTGCGAACGGCGCGGTGCCCTCGACGTCGAGCTGCACGCCCGCGGGGACGAGTACGGTGACCGTGCCGAACGTGTTGTGGATCTCGAGCTCGACCACCGGCCCCGCGAGCCGCGCCTCGCGCAGGTCCAGCACGATCGTGCCGAACAAAGAGCGCCACGACGACCGCTCCGGTATCTCCCACGATCCCCGGCGGACCAGCTTCGAACAGATCGCGCGGTGCTTCGCCTGGGTGACGATCGCCGGCACCGGGGCCTGCACCGGCAGGTCGACGGTCAGCTTCGCCAGCTCCCGGTCGGTGCGCGCGAGCTGGGCGTGGCCGACGCGCTCTGAGAACTCCTCGAGCGTCAGCCGTCCGGTGACGACAGCGTCACGGAGCAGCACGATGCTGTGCTCGCGCTCCTCGTCGCTGACGCGAATCGCCGGAAGGTCGGACCGCTCATCCACCATCGGGACGGTAGACGACGGCGCGAGCGCTAATCCGAATCGAGGTAGGTGACGACGGCCAGCACCCGCCGGTGGTCGTCGGGCGACAGCGGCAGTTGCAGGGTGCCGAAGATGTTCTTGATGTGCTTCTCGACGGTGTGCTCGGAGACGAACAGCCGCTCGCCGATCGCCTTGTTGGAACGACCCTCGGCCATCAAGGCCAGCACCTCCCGTTCGCGGTCGGTGAGTTGCTCGAGCGGGTTGTCGGCCTGCCGGCGCCGGCCGACCAGCTGGCTGACGACAGCCGGGTCGAGCACCGAGCCGCCCTGCCCGACGCGCCGGACGCTCGCCGACAGCTCATCGAGGTCGGCCACGCGCTCCTTCAGCAGGTAGCCGACGCCGTCCGTCCCGCCCGAGAGCAGTTCGATCGCGTAGCGCGCGTGCACGTGCTGGGACAGCACGAGAATGCCGATCGTCGGGTGCGCTTCCCGGATCGCCTTCGCCGCCCGCAGCCCCTCGTCGGTGTGAGTGGGCGGCATGCGGATGTCGACGATCGCGACGTCGGGCTCGGACCGGTCGACGAGCTCGAGCAGTTCCTCGGCGTCCGCGGCCACCCCGACGACCTCGAAGCCCGCCTCCTGGAGCAGCCGCGCGAGCCCCTCGCGCAGGATCACCGCATCGTCGCCGACCGCTACGCGCATGGGATCTCCGCTTCCAGTCGGGTCCCTCGCCCGGGTGGGCTCGACACGGTGAATTGGCCACCGAGCGCCTCGACACGGTCGGCCAGCCCGCGGAGACCTGATCCCGGGCCGATCGCCGCGCCCCCGATCCCGTCGTCGGCGATCTCCACCTTCAGGATCCGGCCGTCGTAGCTCACGTCAACTCTGATCTCGCTTCCATGCGAATGCTTGACGGCGTTGCTCACCGCCTCGCTCGCGAAGTAGTAAGCCGCGGTCTCGACTTGGTCGGGAAGGCGAACGTCGAGCGCGACGTTGAGGTGCGCGGGCAGACCCGCGCGCCGGCACAGCTCCTCGAGCGCGACCGGGAGCCCGCGCTCCACCAGAAGCGTCGGGTGGATGCCCTGGGTCAGCTCGCGCAACTCCTCGAGCGCGAGGGTCAGCGCGGCCCGGGCCTCCTGCACGATCGGGGCCGCGTGAGCCTGGTCCGGGGCGAGCTTGGACTCGAGCAGCCCGAGCGACATCGCGATCGAGACGAGCCGTTGCTGCGTTCCGTCGTGGAGGTTGCGCTCGATCCGGCGACGCTCGGCATCCGTGGCCTCGACCAGCCGTCCCCGTGACGCGCCCAGCTCGACGAGTCGGGCGCGCAGCTCGGCCTGGAGCCGCTCGTTCTCGAGCGCGAGGCCCGCGGCGGCGCACACCGACTGGACGAGTCCGGAGTTGTATTCGAGCGCCGGATCGTGCAGCAGCATCGCGATCGGGGTGCCGTCACGCTCTACGATCGTCGACCCCCGCCCGCTGTCGGCATCCGGCTTGTGCACCGGGCGGCCGTCAGGCGTCACGTAGCGCGCCTCTGCCGGGAACCAGTACGCGAGTTCGAGTGACGGATCCCCGAGCGCGCGCGCTAGGGCGGCGCGGAGATCAGCCGGCGCCGTCGGCGCTCCCAGCCGGACGACGAGCCCGGCCACGCTCCCCCGTGCCAGCCGCCGCCGCACGAACGTGGCCAGCACCGCGATCGGCACGAGCGCGAGCGTGAGGAACCAGACCTTCGCCGGCCCGGAGCCCAACGGGTTGCCCAGCAGATCGTCGACGACCGTGACCGTGAGCGCGAGCAGCGTCGCGTTTCCGGCCAGCAACACCCACGTGACCTCGCGCCGCTCGGGCCGGGTCGCCTTCAGCCAGCGATACGTGAGCAGGCCGACCGCGGTCAGCGTCAGGATCGTGCCGAGCACCCGCTGCAGGCTGAGCAGCGCGAGCGCAAAACCGTTGTCGTGAAAGACCTGGATCAGGTTGTCCCCGCAGCCTCCGCCGCAGCGAAGCCCCGATCCACTCCCGAACAGCATCGCGACCAGCTGCAGGCCAGTGCCGGCGATCGCGAGCGCGACGATCGCTTTGTCCAACGCCGTGCGGAGCCGTCCCGACGGGAACGACAGCACGATGTAGATGAAACCGCACAGGAACACGTACTCGATCGCGACCCCGAGCGTGTACAGCGGCGCGCTCGTCGCCTCGCTCAGCAGGCCCGCGAACCAGACAAAGCCGGTCAGGACCATCACCGGGCCGAGCCTGTTCTCAGGCCTCGCCCGCCACGAGGCCAGTCCGCAGCCGATCAGCGAGGCGCCGACCAGCAGCGTCAGGTACGGCCCCGGCTCGGTCGGCCGCTCGGCGCCGGCGTGAGCCGCCAGCCAGGTCGCGCCGATTGCGGCCGCGATCGCCGCCGAAAGCAGGAGGAAAAGCCTGGCTCGCATGCTCACCGTGATTGTCGCGTCAATTACTCGCCGCGGCCAGGGCTGGGCGTTCAAGCTCCGCGCGCGGGAGCCACGACAGGAACCGGGGCAGATACCAGTTGCGCTCGCCGAGCAGGGTCATCGTCGCCGGCAGCAGCACGCCACGCACCACGGTCGCGTCGAGCAGGACGGCGACGGCCAGCCCGACTCCGGCCTCCTTGAGATCGAGGGCGCTGGCGGTCCCGAACAGCGAGAACACGCCGACCATCACCAGCGCCGCCGCGCTGACCACGCCGGCCGTGCGGGAGATCCCGTAACGGAGCGCGTCCTCGGTGCGCATGCCCGAGTCGACGCCCTCGCGCACACGGCTCAGGATGAACACGTGGTAGTCCATCGACAGTCCGAACAGGACCACGAACAGGAACAGCGGCAGCCACGAGATGATCGCGCCGTCCGAGCGGAAGTCGAGCACCCCCTGCGCCCAGTGGTGCTCGAACACGAGCACGAGCACGCCGTAGGACGCCCCCACCGACAGCAGGTTCAGCACGATCGCCTTGATCGGCACCACGATCGATCGGAACGCGACCAGCAGCAGCACGAACGCGAGCGCCAGCACGAATGCGACCACGTACGGAACCCCGTGGCGCATCTGGTTTGTGAAGTCGATGTCCTCCGCGGTGTCGCCGGTCACCGCGGTGTGGACGCCGGGGACCTGGCCGAGCGTCTCGGGTATCAGGGTGCGTCGCAGGTCGCTGACGGCGGTTCGGCTCGCCGCGTTGTCGCCGAAACCGCTGAGCGGGAGGCCGAGCGCGAGCGATCGGCCATCGAGACCGGGCCCGATCGCAAACGGCGGGTGCGCGATGCCTTCGGTTGCGGCGAGGGTCTCCAGCCGCTCGACCGCCTGGCGGACGGCCGGCGTCTTACCCGCCGGCCAGGTCGCGGCCACGATTGCCGGCGAGGACGTGCTCGGGAACTCGCCCGTGATCTGTGCCGCCAGGTCAGACTGGCTCGCCGACGAGAGCGCCTGGGAGCTCGGCTTCGCCACGTGCAGCCCGAGCGCGGGCACGGCCAGCGCGACAAGCAACCCGCCGGACACGCTGGCGGCGAGCACCGGACGGCGCATCACGCGATCGACCACGCCTGCCCAGAACAGCGATTCGCCGGCGGTTGCCAGCTGCGGCAGGAACGCGATCCGTCCTCGGTCGACCCGCGGGCCCAGTAGCCGAAGCAGCGCGGGCAACACCGTGACCGACCCGGCGACAGCGCACGCCACCACGACGATCGTCCCGGCCGCGATCCCGTTGAAGATGGCCGAGCCCACGACGAACTGGCCGGCCATCGCAATCGCCACCGTGGTCCCGGCGATCAGCACCGCGCGGCCCGACGTGCGCGAAGTGCGCTCCAGCGCCTCTCGCACCGACGCGCCCCGGAGGCGCTCCTCGCGCGAGCGGACGACATAGAACAGTGCATAGTCGACGCCGACCGCCATTCCGATCAGCAGCACGACGGTCTTGACGCTGTCGTCGAGTGGGAACAGCTGGCTGATCGGCCCCAGCAGGCCGAACGCCGCGATCACCGCGGTCGCCGCCAGCAACACCGGCACGAGTGCCGCCACGAGCGCGCCGAACGAGATCAACAGCACGAGCAGCGTGACCGGGATCGAGAGCGCTTCGGCGCGGTGCAGGTCGTTGCCACCACCGGACGTCGGGTCCACGACGAGTGCGCTCACGGCCCGGTTCGTGGTGTTTGCCGACGCGACCGCAGCGTCGACGGCGGCCTCGTCGAACGGCCTGGTGACCGTGGCGCTCACGAGCGCCGAGCGCTGGTCGCGCGCCACCGAAACGATCACGCCGCTCCCGATCGCGGCGCGCATCGCGCGGTCGACCGCGTCGACCGCGGTCCGGAACGCCGGTGAGCCGGCTGTGAGCGAGTCGCTGTGCAGGTACACGTACTCGTCCGGGGGCAGCCCGAGCCGGTGCGCGTCCATCACCGCGTAGCCGCGCGCTGACTCGCCGACGGCACCGTTGTCGAGTGGCTTGGAACCCGTCAGAGACAGTGCGATCACGGCCGCGATCACGAACGACAACCAGGCGGCGATCGCGAGCACGGGCCGGCGCGTGCTCCAGCGACCGATGGCGGTGGGTGAAAAGCGCTTGATCATGGAGCGCAGCCTGAACCGGTCGGCGTCCTCTGAACAGCCGGGGAACCGGAGTCTTGCGGGGTAGGGCTAGCCGGTAGTCGTCCTCGGCGGACGGCGGTTCATCGGTGCGCGACCCGTTTGTATGATCCGGACATGTTGAGTGACGCCAGCGCCCGGCTCCGCTCGGCCGGCTCGCGCGCGCTGCTGCGGCTCGACACCGATTGGTATGAGTCGACCCGCCACGAACTCGCCGAGTTGTACCCCCGGCTCGAGCGTGGCGGGGTCCTGCTGATCGACGACTACGGGCACTTCGCCGGCGCGCGCAAGGCCGTCGACGAGTACTTCGGCGAGCGATCCGATCCTGCTCAGCCGGATCGACTACACCGGGCGTCTGGCCGTCAAGGTCTGAGCGCGGCGATCTTCAAGCCAAGCTAGCTGGCGCGCGCCTTCACCGTTCTGAGCTCGCCCATCCGCTTCATCTTGGCGTCCCAGCGCGGGTCGGACTCGTCGACGATCGGCGCGCCCCGTCCCAGGTCGCGCGAGTTGAAGTCCATCCCATAGCCGCGCAGGACGGCGACGACCCTGGACACCGTGACGTTTACCGAGGTCGACGGACGGACGCGGCTGACGCTTCTGATCGAGGCCAAGAGCGAGATGGCTCGCGACGCGATCATCGAGTCGGGTATGGAGGACGGCCTCCAGGACGCGCTCGACCTGCTCGAGCGGCTCGCAACCCCCTGCGCTGACCTCGGGGTCCGTAGGCTGTGGTCGTCGATGCCGAGATCTTCGCCGGTGGACTGCTTCCAGCTCGCCTATGACCGAAGCGGTACGGGTGGCGCCGTGGTCCTGCTCCACGGCTGGCCGGGCGATCGCATGGACTACCGCGACGTCACCCCGTTGCTGAACGATTGCACCGTGGTCGTACCGGACCTGCGCGGGTTCGGTGGGTCCGACAAGCATCCCGCGCCACCGGCGGAGGCTGGAGGTCTGGTATCAGGCCTTTCATCAGTTGAGCCTGGTCGAGGAGATCCTCGACGGGCGCCGGACGAGCGGCTCGCCGTGCCCACCACCGTGCTCTGGCCCGAGCACGACCCGCTCTTTCCCTCCGCGAGGAGCGACCGGCTGGCCGAGTTCTTCGCCGACTTGGCGCTCACGCCGCTCCCGGGCGTCGGTCACTTCGTCCCGCTCGAAGCGCCACAGGAGGTCGCCGCGGCGATCCGCGCCGCGCTCGCCGGCGCCTAAGGCACCGTCGGGGATCCTCCACTGCACGCCTCGGCCCCCGGAGGACTGCCGGGGATCCGCTCCGCCAGCACCCGGCTGCAGAAGTACGGACTCGTCGACTCGGGCATCAGGTGCTGGCACGCGTCGACATCGGCGTTGATCCGCGGGGCTGTCGGGTCAACCGCGCTGGCCAGGTCGAACACCGGGCGGGGATCGCCGGGGTGGCTGCGGTCGACGGTGGGGTCGGGCCAGTTCTGCACCCCGCGGTTGCGCATGCAGGTGGCGAACCTCACCATGCCGCTGAGGGCCGCCGCGACCTCCGCGTGGGTGTCGGTGGGGGCGCCCGTGTTCGGGAGCAGATGCTGGCAGGCTCTCTGGGCCACCGGGAACTGCGGGCTGCTCGCCAGCGGGATGATCTGGTTCTTCGGGATCGTTCCGCTGCTATTCGGGTCGGGGAAACGCGACAGCCCGTGGGACCGCATGCAACTCGAGAAGGCCACGGCGCCGGTCGTCGGCGACGACGCCGCGGCGGAGGTGTTGGTGGAGGATGAGGAGGACGCGCCGCCGCATCCGCACGTGAGCAGCGCGATGCAGATTGTGGCGATGATGGGGGCCAGCGGCTTCATGCGCACAGTTCTACGCCCGGGCCGGTGACATCACCGCTACCGGCGATGTTGGACGGATGTCATGCCAGGCGGTGGATACTGGTGGCATGCGGGTGCTGGTGGTCGAGGACCATGCGACGCTGGCCGGCCGGATCGTCCAGGGGCTGCGTCACGCCGGAATGGCCGTGGACGCCGCGTACGACGGCGCGGAAGCGCTGACCGCAACCGCGCAGACGGCCTATGACGTGATCGTGCTCGACCGCGACCTGCCGGTGGTCCACGGCGACCGGGTGTGCCGCGCGGTGGCCGGCACAGGTCCGCGGATCCTCATGCTCACCGCCGCCGCCGGCGTCGAGGACCGGGTCGACGGACTCGAACTCGGCGCGGATGACTATCTCGGCAAGCCATTCGCGTTCGCCGAACTCGTCGCTCGCGTGCGCGCGTTGTCTCGCCGGGTGCCGTCGGGGGCGCCGATCATGCGCCGCGGGGACCTGACCGTCGACCGCGCTCGCCACCGCGTCTCACGCGGCCCGCGCCCGCTGTCCCTGACCCGAAAGGAGTTCGGCGTCCTGGAGATGCTTTTGGCCGCCGACGGCGCCGTGGTCAGCGCCGAGCAGCTGCTCGAGCACGTGTGGGACGCGAGCATCGACCCGTTCAGCAACATCGTCTCGGTCACATTGGCCCGGTTACGGCGCAAGCTCGGTGACCCGCCGTTGATCGAGACCGTGGTGGGCAAGGGGTATCGGATGTGACCCGCCGCCCGCGGCTGACCGTGCGGGCGCGGCTGACCCTGCTCAACACCGGCCTGTTCGCCGTGTGCGGGGCGATCGTCGTGGCGGTCAGCTACATCCTGGTGGCGCAGCTGGGGGCGCCGGAGCAGGGCCAGCAGCAGTCTCCCTCCGGCGGCTTTCCGTCGGCCTTCCTGGCGCAGTGCCGGTCCGAGCGCCTGCTCGCCCAGCCCGATAAGGGCATCCTCGCCAAGTGCAACGCGGCGCTGCAACTACAGGGCGCGCAACACCAGCGCGACCTGACGTTGTCGCACCTGCTCGAGTACTCGCTGATCACGGTCGCCGTGGTCATCGCACTGGCCGCGCTTCTTTGCTGGATCGCCGCCGGGCGCGCGCTCCGCCCCGTGCACCGGATCACTGCGGCCGCTCGCGCAGCCTCAGAGCACAACCTCTCGGCGCGCGTCTCGCCCCGCGGCCCCCACGACGAGCTGCGCGAATTGGCCGAGACGTTCGACGAAATGCTCGGCCGCCTCCAGGCCGCGTTCGAGGGTCAGCAGCGGTTCATCGCCAACGCCTCCCATGAGCTGCGCACCCCGCTCGCCGTGATGCGGACGACGGTCGACGTCGTGGCGGGCAACCCGGACAGCACACCCGACGACCTGCGCGGCATGGCGGCCGATATCCGCGCTGCGGTCGATCACGCCGAGCACCTGATCAGCGCGCTGCTCATCCTCGCGCGCAACGAGCGCGGGCTCACCACCCGCGACCAGGTCGACCTCGCCACCGTCGCCGAGGACGTCCTCGACACCGCCGGCCTCGGCGACCGGCGGGTGCACGCCACGCTCGAGCCCGCCCTCATCTCGGGCGATCCGGTGCTCGTCGAACACCTGATCGCGAACCTGGTCGACAACGCGGTCCGTTACAACAGCACCGGCGGCGACATCTGGATCAGCACCGGCAGCGCGGCCGGCAGCAGCCACCTGACCGTCGCCAACACCGGCCCGGTCATCAGCCCGGCGGATGCCGATCGGATCTTCCGGCCGTTCGAGCGGCTGGACGACCGGACCTCCCACGACGGCTACGGGCTCGGGCTGGCGATCGTCGCGTCGATCGCCGCGATCCACGGCGGCACCGTGAGCGCGCACCCTCGCGATGACGGTGGACTGTCGGTCACGATCACGATCTCCTCGACCTCGGCCTCGCGGAGACACCATCCGAACTTTGGCGATCTCCCTCCCCAAGATGACGGGGGGATCGCCAAAGTTGCCTCGGTCGAATAGCGGCGGCGTCGCGAACCGCGGCGTCGCGAGCGGCTTGCGCAACGGACGGGCGGCGCACCGAACGCCCTTGACTCCTGCCCTGGAGTTTTGACAGACTCTCCGTGTTAGCGCTCACATCTTGACCCACTAAACCTCCACCCCAGGACCGTGGCCGGGTCAGCGACCTGATCCGGCTACGGTCCAACTCGTAGGGGATCCGGGGTCCGACTGGCCCCCGACAAGCGCCTCAGCGTTCGCGGACGGTTCCGGCAGCCATCCGCCCGAACTCGAACGTCGCGGTTCCGGTCGTCACAACCGGGTCCTGCGCGGCGAACTCCTGCAACGCCTGCTCGTCGTCGGTCTCGACCACCGCGAGTCCATACGAGTCATCGTCGGTCAGGATCGGTCCGAACACGACCATGTCGCCACGCTCGAGGTACGGCCGCCAGTGGGCGGCATGGCGGTTCATGATCGCCCGCTCGTCTTCGGTGATGGTCTGGGCGAAGTTCGGGCGAGGGGCGATGAGACGCAACACGAAGGTGGGCATGGCGCGACTCTACGCGAGTAGAGGATCGTCGCGAGTACTTCTGAATCGTGGCGGCCCGCGCAGTTACCTCGAGCCCGATGGCAGTCCGAGGACCGACGCGAGCGCCGTCCACTCCGAGCGCGGGACACCATCGACTCCCACGGTCTGGAGGCAGACGTGGTCGGCACCGGCGCTCAAGTGCTGGCCGGCCGCCGTCGCAATCTCCTCCGCGGCTCCGTGCGGAATGATCGCGTCGATCAGCCGGTCCGACCCGCCGTCGCCGATGTCCTGCGCCGCGAAGCCGTGGTGGAGCAAGTTGTTCGTGTAGTTGCGCAGTCCGAGGTACAGCGCGGCGTAACTCCGTGCCTTCGCTCGTGCCGATTCGAGGTCATCGTCGAGCACGCACGCCAGCTCCGGCGCCAGGATCGCCGTGTGTCCGAGCGTTTCACGCGCGGCCCGCGTGTGCCCGACGGGGACGAAGTACGTGTGCGCACCCCACGAACGTTCGGCGCTTAGCTTGAGCATCTTCGGGCCGAGCGCGGCCAGGCAGCGTCTGGCTCGCGGCACCGGGGCGCTCGCCGCGTCGAGTCGGTCGAGGAAGGACTCCATCGCCGCCAGCGGCTTGCTGTATTGGCTGGTGGCCTCCGGATGGCCGATGCCGATACCAAGCAAAACGCGTCCCGGGAAGCGACCCTCGAGCTCAGCGAAATCATGAGCTACCCGCTCGGGCTCGCTGGCCCAGACATTCAGGATCCCGGTCGCGACGACGAGCCGCTCCGTCGCCTCCAGCAGCGGGCCGAGCGCCGGCAGCTGCGGGGACCCGCCCAGCCACAACGTGCCAAATCCGAGCGCCTCGACGAGCTTCGCGGCCTCGCCTGCGTTCTCCTCGCCAATCGCGCGATACGTCGTCCAGACGCCGAACTCACCGAGCTGCATGGCTCAGAGCTTCGCAGACGACTGGAACGCGCAATCGTGTCCGCACCTTACTCGCGCGCCAGCTGGGGCAGGTTGCTCTTGGCAGGCGGGATCGAGAGTTCCTGGCGAACGGTGAGTACCTCGATCACCGATGCTCCGTCATGTGAGAGACCCTCTCGGAGGCCGCCCTCGAGCTCGCTCGGACGCTCGATCCGCACGCCGTGCAGCCCGACCGCGCGAGCGATCTCGGCAAAGCTCGGGTTTTCGAGGTCGGTGTTGGTCAGGCCACATTGCCGTTCGACCGCGACAGCAGCCCGAAGGCCGTGGCCGTGCCGACGCCGTACACGAGGTGGGCGCTCAGATCCTTGGCTAGCGTTGTCTTGTCGTACTCCCAGATCGGCTTGTACAGCTTGGCGGCGGGGAGAACCGCGTAGCTGGCCGCCCACACGCTCGCTCCGAACGGCACCCCGTAGCGGATCCGCGGGTGCGCCAGCGATCCGACGACCAGGCCGTATTGCGCGCCCCCGAGCATCCCGTAGAACCAGTGCGTGATGTTGTTCACCAGCGCCACGCGCGACGCCGGGAGCTCGCGCTTGAACAGGCCCTCGAACAGGCGCTGGCCGACCTGAGCCGGCGCCGGCGCCTGATCCCAACTGCACACGGTCGAGGAGAACTCCCACGCGGCGAAGTCGTCATCTCCGCCGCCCCGCCGGTAGCGCGAGAACCACAGCGCGTCCATCGCCAGCGTGCCGGCCGCGCCCGCGACGAGCCCGCGAGCCAAAGCGCCCAGCGGCGAAATCGCCTTTCGCGAGTTCCCGCTTGCACCAGCTGCAAGGGGCTTGCTCAATGAGCCGCTCATGCTATGTCTCCTAGATCGTCGAGGTTGTTGACCCTTTGTTGTGATGATGCCCGGCGGAGTCTCTTACCGCTGGGCTGGCCCGCATCCGCCAGAGGACGAAAGCCGAGGCAACGATGACAACAACCGAATTGGTGCTCCTGGGCACGGCCGGCGCCCCGCTCCCCGTCGCGGGCCGCGCGGGGATCTCCTCGGCGCTGGTCGTCGAAGGCCGAGTCTTCGTGATCGACTGCGGTCGTGGCTCGCCCTCGGCATTCGTGGACGCGGGACTCGACTTCAGGGGGTTGGAGGCGATCCTCATCACCCACCTCCACGCTGACCACGCGGGCGATCTGCCCGGCATGCTGCTCTACCCCTGGGGCGTCCGGAACGGCGCCTCCGGTCCGCTCCCGCCGGTCCAGGTCTACGGGCCGGCAAGCCCAGGTTCGTTGCCGCCGGGCGACTCGGACTTCCGACGCGAGACGACCATCGAGCCGGAGGCACCGGTCCCCGGGACGACGGACCTGGTCAGGCACATTCTGGCCGGTTACGCCTTCGACCTGAACGTGATGCCGCTCGACGCCCACATGCCGGATGCCGGGCAGCTCGTCCGGGCTATGGATATCCATCTCCCGCCGACCCCCCACGTCCCTGTGGTTGTGTTCGAGGATCCAGCGGTGCGAGTGACTGCGACCACCGTGACGCACGGGCGGGTGATGCCGGCGCTTGCGTACAGGTTCGACACCGCGGACGGGTCCGTCGTGTTCTCGGGCGACACCACGGTGAACGAGGATCTGATCGCTCTGGCAAGCGGCGCCGACATCCTCGTTCACTGCGTCGCGGACCTCGCTTACCTCGGGCGGAACGGGTTCACCGGCACCGCGCTCGACCGGATGGCGCCGCTGCACACCGACGTCAACGACGTCGGCAAGGTGGCGGAGCGAGCAGGCGTTCACGAGCTGATACTCAACCACTACGTTCCCGCCGAGCCCGACGAGATCAGCGAAGCTGAGTGGCAGGAAAAGGCCGCGCGGAGCTTCAACGGCAAGACCATCGCCGGCACCGATGGCCTGCGGAGGGTGCTCGCCGGGGTCTCCGATCGGCGTTAGGGTCAGTCGTGTGGTGGGCGCTGCGGTACCGGCGCGGCCGGCCGGAGCTGGCGTCCGAGGCGGCGTGCTTCGGCGGCGACGACGGCCAAGTAGTGCCGTTTTGCCGATCGACCAGGCGACTTGCGGGGACCGACGACATAAGACCGCGCGTTCATGCGGGTGGGCGATTGCCGGACCGATGTGCGGACTAGCTGATCCTCAGCGGTCACGACGAATCACCTGCTCAGGTCGCGGCCGAAGAGGTAGCGGAGCGCCCTGCGCTTGGCGCAGAGCCCTCGGAAGTGAGCTAGTTCGCGACCGTCGGTGAGTGCCACCGCCCAGCCGTGGTCGATCGGTTTGAGCATCAATCTGAGTGCGTACATCGCGAGCCTCCTCCGAGGCGAGGGTTTCTGGTGCGGGTTCAAGATTTGGCTCTCCCGTGTTACCGGCTCGGAGCAGCCGTGGCCGCAGGCGAAGGTACGCGAGCAGGCCGCCCAGTCCCGGGACCCAGAACGCGATCGCGTGGTAAACGATCACCGCGGCTGCGGCGTGTACGGGCGAGACGCCGTAGAGCACGAGCGCGCCGGTGAGTCCGGCGTCGAGCACCCCGATGCCGCCGGGAATCGGCAACGAGTTGGCGATGTAGCCGATCGAGTAACCGAGAGTCAGCGCCGCGACGCTCGGCGTCGACCCAACCGCTCTCAGAATCACCCAGAGCACGGCGACATCGAACGCGAGGTAGCCGAGGGCGCCAGCGACACGCCAGCTGGGGCGCCTCGTGAATGTCGTCTGCTCGGCCTCGCCCACGCCGCTCGCGATTGCGGCCAGCCAGCGCGGGGTTCGTGGGCGCGAGCGCACCATCGCCGGCAGCGCGGCCACCAGGATCAACCCGACCCCGACGAAGGCCGTCGGTAGCACCACTTTCAGGCTGTCATCGGCCTCGGCCAGGCGTGCCAGTCCCGCCGCGACCAGCGCCGCGCTCGAGACGGCCGCGCCGAGGAAGAACAAACCGGCCGATCGGCGCACGATCCACCGACCCGGCGCACCCGTAAGCGCGGCCAGCCAGCCGCCGATAGCCAGCCCACCTGCCCCACCGCCGGGAAGGAGCGCCCCGGACCCCTGCGCTGTCCACGCCAGGATCCGTGCGTCGTGCGCGTCAAGGGCGTCGAAGAACAGTCGGAATACAACCACGAAGCTGACCGCGGAGGCAAGCTCGAGCGCCACTGCGACGAGGATCCACCCGGGGCCGATGTCGCCGATCTCCCGCAGCACGCCACGCAGGCTGGGCACCGCGGCCAGTAGCGCAAACCCGAGGGCGACCAGCAGCGCCATCGTGGCCAGCCGCCTGCCGACCCGCGGCAGCCCACGGCGCCGGCCGGGCGTCTCGCGGCCGTCGCGACCCTTCGACCGAGTGCCGGTGGCCTGTGGCCGAGCGGTCGTGCCCGTGGCCAGTGGTCGAGTGGTCGAGGACAGCGCGGACACGGCGTCAAACGTTCCGGCCCTGCGGCCCGTCGGCTGGGTGATTGATGTCGACCATCGGTTCCCTGAACACGTGCTTGGACTTCCGACTGTTGCTGGATCAACTTATATCGTAATCGGAGAGTGCTGTCCAGTTATTCGTGATTGCAGGGGCTTCAGCGGTCCCACGTCGGGCTTGCGGACAGAGACATCCGCACCTACACTGGCGTCATGGCCACAACGAGCCCCGCACCGAAGCGGAAGGACGCCCAGCGCAACCGCGAGGCGATCGTGTCCGCCGCGCGCGAGCTGTTCTCGGAGTGCGCCGACGTCCCGATGTACGAGGTGGCGCGGCGGGCAGGGGTCGGCCAGGCGACGCTGTATCGCAACTTCCCGGACCGTCGTGACTTGGCCGCAGCGCTCCTGCTGGAAGAGATGGAGCACACCGAGCAACTGGCAGTCGAGCACGCGGGCGACCCCGACGCGTTCTTCGTGCTGCTCCGCAACATCGTTGAGGCGATCGCGCGGTTTCATCCATTGGGCGAGCTGGCACGGGAGGACGCGTGCGTCGGGTCGGCACTCGACTTGCGCCGGCGCCGGCTCCGCGAGTTGCTCAAGGAACCGCTCCGCGCGGCCAAGGCCGCAGGCACGGTGCGCTGCGACCTGACGATTGACGACGTCTTCGTGGTCGTGCTGATGATCCGGGGCGCGATTGACACGGCCGACGGCGCGGCCGGTCGGTCTGCTGCCGCGAGCCGCGCGCTCGCCCTGCTGCTCGACGGCCTCACGCCTTCACGCCCGGCGTGACCGCGCCGCTCTGCGGCGGCTCTGGCCGATTCCCCGACGGCCGTATCCGCCGCGCTAATGGACAGCGTTGTCCGGAGGAGTAGCATCCGGATAAGAGTGTCCAGTATTCATCCTTAGGAGGTAACCATGACTCACATGCGCTACTGGGCAATGACCTTCGCCGTCGCCATCGGCGGCGCTTTCCTGGCCATTGAGCGGTTCGCCTTTGCTCCCTCGAACGCCGTGTGGATCGCATTCGGCGTTGCCGTCGCGGCGGTCGCGTTGTCGCTCGCCGCGGCGCTGGTCGCCCTGCTCCGCGATAACCAGACGTTCTCTGGTGTGAGCGCCGTGAGCGCTGCCGTCGCCGCCTGGACCGTCATCGCGACCCGCGCGTTCACAGCGCCAACCGCGCTGTGGCTCGTCTTCGCTGGTGGCCTGGCGTTGCTCGCGCTGTCGCTACGCGCACTCGCGCTACATGAGACGACGGTCGAGCAGGTCGTGCATCAACTCGAAGTCAACGGGTCCGGTGAGACCTTCGCCGCGATCCGCCGTCGCGGCATCGAGATCAGCGGCGCCATGCGCTCCTGGCTGCATTGGCTCGGCCACACCGGCATCGGCCTCGCCGGCGCGTTCATCGTTGCCAGCACGTTCATCTGGCCCCACGCCACCCCGGAGCTCTCCCCCCGCTGGCTCGCGTTCGGCGTCGCCGCCGTCGCCGGCGCCATCGGGCTCGGCCTGCTTCTGGACGGCCTCGTGGATGTCCAGCGGACGAACATGACTCTCGCGCGGACGACCGAGATCCTGCTCACTACCGCCAGCGTGGCGGTGGCAGCGGCCCTGATGGTTCTGACCGCAGCCCACGGCATCGGCAACCTGCGCTGGTGGACGTTCGGGCTGGGCGCCGGGCTGGTCGGCGCGTCACTGATGGCTTCGATCGTCCACGAGCTCTCGACCGAGCGCGTCCGCCACGAGCTGGAGGTCGCGCAGATCAGCGTCGGCGAGATGGTCGTCGCCGCCGGCTGACACAAGCGCACAGCGGAGAGGGGGGCTGTTATGCGCCCCTCTGCCGCTGAAGCGCCGATTAGGGCCGCCGCGCCCATCGACGCTTCAAGAACCTCAAGTAGAACGCCACGAACACGACGACAATCGCGATGTTTGCTATCAGCCGCTCCCAGAACTGGTGCCTGAAGAACAGGATGTCCGCGCCGACCACGACGGCCACCATCGCGAGCACGTAAAGCGCGATGGCTGCCCGTCTTCTCATCGTTGCATCTAGCCCGCGTCGAGGTAGCTTCCCCGCGGACGAGAGTCGGGGTCGAGCATCTCGATGATCAGCGACGACCAGGCGAAGTCGGTGGCGCCCATCCCCTTCCCGTCATAGGGGTCGTAGTACTCCCGCAACCCGCTGGTCGCGACGGCCCTGGCCAACCCGGCGGACAGTGTTTCGGCCTCATCGGTGTAACCGAGACGGTTCAGGCCCAACCACACCAACCAGGCTGCGTTGATCCACGTGGGCCCGCGCCAGTAGCGCTTGATGCCGAGTGTCGACTCCCGCCTCGAGAAGGTCGGATCGTTCGCCGGCACCGACGGCGGCGCCACCGGCAGCCAGAACCGCTCCGGGTCGAGCAGGTGCTCCTCGACCAGCCGCCGGCCGATCGCCTCCGGTAGATCCGCCAGCGCCAGCGGAGACAGCGCCGCCCACGTCACCGTCGGCTCCTGTTCCGGCCGCGGCTTCGCGATCGGCCGAAACAATCCGGCGCGATCGTCGTACATCCGCTCCACAATCGTGCCGGTCAGAGACGGGCGACCCAGCGCCACCAGCGACAGGCAATGGATCACGTTGGTCATCACCTCGCAGCAGACCGGGCCGCCATCCGCGGCGATCCTGCCTACGTCGTATCCGTGCGCGCGGTTGCGACGCACGAGCTCCACGAATCCCGGGAGGCCGTCGGCATGCCCATGCCAGATCGCGTCGAACTGCGGCGAAGCGTCCAGCCCAGATTCGTCCGGCTGCACGATCCACACGAGCCCGTCGCCGTCCAGGTTGCGGTGCTCGGAAATCCAGTCGTGATGACGCCCGATCGCCGGCACCGCCGATGGGTCGCCCACCGCGTTCCGCCATGCCCAGGCGAGCGCCGGCGGCTGGATGGTCGCCGTCATCGGGGCATCGGCGGTGAGCACGTTGTACGTCAGGCGCTGGCGCTCATTCAGCCGCCTGTCCCAGAAGATCGTATGCCCGATGAACCCGTCATCGAGTTGCGCCGCGAGCAGCGACTCGAGTTCCGCTCGAGCCCGGGCGGCGTCGAAGCGCCGCCACACGATCGCCGCGAAGCACGAATCCCAGTACCACTGGAACGGATAATGATCCGGGCTCGGCTGCGTGTAACCGAACGGCACGCCGTCTGAGCGCCGCACGCCCTCGTGCCAGTTGCCTCGCAGCGTCGCCTCACAGAGCGTGCCGATGCCGTCGAACCCATGATGGTCGGTGGACACCCGACGATCATGACCGGTTGCGCGCTCGAGCGCCGCGCAGTTGGTCGGCGGCGCTACGTGCGCACGGAACAGCTCACTTCACGCACCGTGCGTGGATTGCTCTTCCAGTTCAGGAGATGCCGCGAGCGGTCGGCCGGTTTGGTGGGTGTCTCGGTGCTGGGCGCAGCGTCGGGCGCGGCACCTCGACGGGCTGCGCGTCGGCAACCACGTCGAGCGCATCGAGGATGTTGCGCAGATTGACGAGCACAGCACCTGCGACGGGCCAGAAACCTTCGCGGAGGTGAGTGACGGCGACGTCGTCGGCGTACGTGGTCAGGTCGGCACGCACCGACGCGACCGCCTCGGCGTCCCCCGTGCTGATCGCCTCCCCGGCTCGGTTAAGTAGGTCTCGCCAGCGCTCCCGAAACCCGGGGTCCCACTCGCTGGCGGGCACACGGGCATGGCCGATCGTTCGGGCCATACTGCGCGTCTCAGCCACCGCTTGGCCCAGCCTGCCCAGGATGTCGTCGAAACCCCGTGCGGCGCGCATCCGCCGTGCCGTCGCGCGGCGCGGGTTCAGCCTTCCGCTCTCACGGGCCTGAGCGAGAACGGTCCAGGCTCGATCGATCGCGCGATCCAACGCGTTGGTCTTGGCGATCCACCCATCAACGTCGGCGGGGCCGCATTCGCCGGAGAGGCGGGCGGCAATCTCGCTGACGAGGCGCCCGACGGCCTCAGCCACCGCGTCGATCTGACTGGCGGCGCTTCGATCACGCAACGGCGGCCAGACAAGAAGATTCACAAGCAGGCCCACCGCGATCCCCAGGCCGGTGTCCAGCAGCCGGGTACCCAGAATGCCTCCGTTGTCGCTATAGCCGTTGGTGAGCACGATCAACGCGGTTGCCGCCGTCGTGGTCGTGTCCTCCCGAAGCCCACCAATCGAGCCGACCAGAAGACCGACGAGAATCACGGCTCCCACAGAGACCGCGCTGAGGCCGAAAAGCTGCCCTGCGCCAAAGGCCACCAGGATGCCGAGCACGCTGGCGCCGGCTTGCCGAACGCCACGCCGCAGCGACCCGAACACGGTCGCATGGACCGTGAGCAATGCCGCCCATGGCGCCAGATACGCCTGCTCCAGACCGAACACCTGCGCGGCAAGAACCCAGGCAATGACGGTGGCCAAAACGGTCTTGAGCAGCTGGGACACACCCGTCCACATGACCGGGTCGCGCAGACGATCCCGCAACGATGCAAACATGGCCATACCCCCGAGCTACCCGCTCTTGCGTCCCGCCGGACACAGCGGCACCCTCCGCCACAACAGCGACGTGCCCGACGCGACCGCTCACTCCCGCATTCGCGGCGTGCCGAGTGGCTCCTCGCTGGCCCCCACCGAGGAGCGATTTCTGCGCGGACAACCAAAGCTGGTCGTCCAGTAGTCGTCCGTCGAACGACTACATCGATCGCCCCTAGAAACTGGAATTCGTCAGTTTCCAGGCCTTTCGCTCAATCGGGGAGACAGGATCTGAACCTGAGGCGCTCGCGGGCGCGATGCTCGAGACCGGACTCGCGCCAAATGACCGCCGGCGAGCGTCGTCGGTGTCCCGTTGGCGAGCCGCTCCAGGGCCTCTCCCCGATGCTGCCGCGCGTGGAGTTCGTGGGATAAGGAGATTGTGGCGGTTGGCCCCCGTTGTGGGTGACAGTGAATTCGGTGTCTGACGAACTCGAGGAGCTGTACCGCATCCGCTACGTCTCTTTCCGTAACGGAATGGCGGCGATCACGGGCAGCTACGAGTCGGCACGGGATGTGGACGAGGGGAGGCCGAGAGCCTTGCGGGCCATCACGTCCCTCTCGGGGTGGGGGACTGGATACGCTCGCGCAGCGCCGGCTTGGCGATCTTGCCAATGGGCGTTTGGGGTAGGTTCGTCTCGATGATGACGGCGCGCGGGACCTTGAACTTTGCCAACACGTTCTGGCAGTGCTCGATTAGTTCGTCCGGCTCGGCGGCGAGGCCGGGACGCAGGACCACGAACGCGACCGGCTCCTCACCGAACAGCGGATCCGGCCGGCCGACTACTGCTGCCTCGAGCACGGACGGATGCGTGTGAAGCGCGTCTTCGATTTCGTTCGGATAGATGTTCTCGCCGCCGCGGATGATCATGTCTTTGAGCCGGTCGACGAGCACCAGGTAGCCGTCCTCGTCGAACCGGCCGAGATCGCCGGTGTGCAGCCATCCTCCACGTAGCGTCTCGGCTGTTTCCTTGGGTTTGCCGAGATAGCCCCGCATCACGTTCGGGCCTCGCACGGTCACTTCGCCCACCTGTCCGGGCGGCAACGGCTCGTCGTCCTTGCCGACGACCTGGACCTCCTGCCCGGGCAACGGCAAACCCACCGTCCCGGGCTTGCGCAAGCCGGTCAGGGGATTTGCCGTAGTCACAACGGTCCCCTCTGATTGGCCGTATCCCTCGAGGATGCGAACGCCGTAGCGATCCTCGAACGCATGAATCGCGGCGGCGGGCATCGGTGCGGCTCCGCACACCGCGCACCGTAGCGAGGCGGTGGCCGGCCGGACCTCCGGCGGCAGCCCCGTCAGCATTGCGTAGATCGTCGGCACGGCGGAGAAATACGTTGGCCGGACCCGCTCCACTAGATCCCAGAACGTCTTCGGGTTGAACCGCGGGGCGATCACCGTGGAGCCGCCCGCGACGAGCGGCGAGACGACACTGACCATGATCCCGTTGACATGGAACAGTGGCAACACCAGCAGACAACGATCGGCCGCGGTCATCTCGAACCAGTCGACGATCATCGCCGCCGTCGCCACGAGGTTGGCGTGGTCGAGCATCACACCCTTCGGCCGTCCGGTCGTCCCGCCTGTGTAGATCATCAAGGCCAGCTCGTCGGGCTCCGTCCTCGGCGGTATCACGTCAGTCGCGCCCGCTCGCCCCACGAGCCCGTCGACAGCACACGCCCGAGCGGCCCCGCCCTCGACCTTGGATAACGACGAATCATCAGCCACGACCAGTCGGGCGCCCGAGTCGGTGAGCTGATACTGCACTTCGGGTTTCGTCAGGGCAGGGTTTACCGGCGTCAGCGCCGCGCCGAGCCGCCAGGCAGCGAACATGATCGTCACCAGCTCGACGCTATTGGGAAGTACTACCGCCACCACATCACCATGGCCGATGCCCATTTCAACCAGTGCGTCGGAAACCTTGCGTACCTCCGCCGCGAAGGCTGCGTTGTCGAGCTCTCGGTTCTCGTCAGCGAGACACGGGCCTGCCGGATGTGAGGCGGCCCGCTCGTCGGGCAGCGCAGCTAGGTGCATCACCATTCAGTTCTCCTTCTCAGCGGACAAGTAGGGCTCATGGTGGGTCAGCGGACAAGTAGGGTTCATGGTGGGCGCCCGGCACGCACCTCCCATTCGGCGCGACACCGAACGCCCCGCGCTTCGTGACAGGAGCACCGACGGCCGGGCATGCTCCGAACGGAAATAGGAGGAATCCGACCCAGGCGACGTCGCACGGCTGACCGCTTCGTTTCTCGGGGCGCTGACGTCTACATGTCCAGCGGCGGTACCGGCCTGCGGCGCGCTTCATACGACCTCGCTCTATCAACCAACCAGACCGGCACGGCCATGATTAGTGCGATCCCGACGATAAACAAGATGACGAGGGCTGCAGGCCCCATCGCAATGCTAACGAGGAGCGCCACCGGTGCCATCAGTACAACGACGAAAATCGTAAACAGAACTTTCATGGCGAACTCCTTCTTGATGCTTCGCAATCAACCAAAGCTAGACCGAGATGACTGGTTAACCATCCGCTTAAGTGCGCAGTCGTGCAGCACGTGACTACGCGTAAAGAGCCCGCTCGACGCATCGGCGCGAAGTCCTGGATCGATCAAGAAGGAGCAGACGAAGCGACGGCTCGGCTTTTGATGAGGTTCGACCCGACCAGGCCAGAACACCTGCTTGCCAACGCGACCAGCATCCGGCGGCCTCGGACCAGCGTCCACCTTCGCACGGATACCGCGAATGGCGACCACCGCGGTTCCAACGCCGAGTTCGAAGCGTGACGTGTTAGCCAGGCGCCGCGATCTTGACCGCACCGCCAAACGGCTACTCGAGCCGGCTGAGCAGGCCCTCGCAACCGAGCGCGTGCGGAAGAGCCATACCAGACGAGACTACGCGGAATGAGACGCTGTGCTGTGCCTCAGCGCCGGTAAAGACGGGTGATGCTCGGGCGCCGTTAGTCGCGTCTGGTGCCGAAGACCAGGCGACCTCGGCGATGACGTGCGGAGGTCACGGGCTGTCCGGCGCGGTCGTCTGAGTGCGTTACCCCGTGAGCGAAACGACTCGCGGTCTTCATGTCGGCGAGGATCGCCTCCTCCGATCGCGAAGCCACGATCGGAGCCGCGAGCCCCGCCACGTGGACATAGGTTCGCCGTCGAGGCCCGCGGCCGTCCTCGATCGGCAGCAATGCGACGATCTCGTCAGCACGGACGAACCGCCCGTAGCCAAGCGGCACCATGCCGATGTCGGGAGCCCTGACGTCATCTTCGCGCATATACACATTCTAGCGAACGTGTGTTCGGGTGGGCGCCGCAGCCTTAACCCGCCACGCCTGACCTACGAGCGTGGGGCGGTCATCCAGCAGCGCGACGTCGGCCGCGCGGGTGCCGGGATTCATGCATGGCCGGTCACCGACCCGGCGATCGCTATCCGGGCATGGCCCGCCGCGAAGCCACAGACGTCGCGGCATCGAGATGTCGCCAAAGCAGAGCGGCGCGACCCGGCCGGCCGGAACGCAAAAGCAGACGTGCGGTCAAGGGCGCGGCTGCGCCGTCAGGCCGCGCGGGCGGGGCTGTGCCTGCGGACGGCTCCTTTGCGCATGTCCCCGGCGGTGTCGAACAGCTGCAGCACGACCGCTGTTCCTTGGGCTTCGTCGAACAACAGCTGGACGCCGGTGGTAGGAAGGTCTGGCGGCGGTCCGCCGGCTTCGTCGATGCGGGCGACAAGCTGCTGGACGCGCTCGGGGGTCACGTCGATAAAGCGGACGACTCGAACATGCACTCGGTGCTCCTCTCGGTTCGGATGGGCTGAGATAACCTGACCGACCTATATCGGGCCTCGCGAGCTCTTGTGCGAGCGCGGGCTCGGCGGCGGGGTGGCTGGGTCGGCCGTTGTGGTTGCGCCGGGACGTCCTGACTAGGGGCGGGCCTCGAGGATCAGGTTCAGTGGCGTCTCTGCCGCGCGGCGGAAGCGACCGAAGCCGGCCTCCTCGAACACCGTCCTCAGTTGCGCCTCGCCGGCCTGTGCGCCGAGCCCGAGCCCGACCTCCTGCGAGAGCGAGTTCGGGGTGCACACCGCGGTCGATGCCGTGTACAGGAGCGCCGCCATGGGGTTGCCTTGAAGATTCGCGGCGCGGCCGTCGAGCGCGAATGGCTCAACCAGGAGCACGGTGCCGTCCTTCTCGAGATGCTCACGGGCGTAAGCGGCGATCCCGACTGGGTCGCCCATGTCGTGCAGGCAGTCGAAGAAGCAGATCAGATCGTAGGTACCCGGATACTCCTTGGCGCCTGCCGCCTCGAAGGTGGCGCGGTCCTCAACATCGGCCTCACGCGCCCGGTTGCGCGCCGTCTCGATCGACGGGGCGTGGTAGTCAAACCCCCAGAATCGCGTGCCCCGAGCGCATTCATCGCCCGCGCCACGAACACCGGCGATGAGTCGTCCGCCAGCGCCATCGCCGCCTCCGCACTCAGTGAATATCGATCAGCCTCGGGGTCGTATTCGACAAGCCCGGCTGCACCCGTCATGTGGCCGACCATCCGGCCCATGAACTGCTCGAGCCTCGCCTCGTCAATCGCCCCGGTACCCATTGGCCATCCCTCTATTCAGACGTGTGGCGCCCCCAAGCCGGGCTGTTAGGTACCAAAGCTACCAAACGATTCTTAACGGCTGATGAAAGATGGCACAGCGATCACGCCGACACCGCAATCACCCCACGATACGGATCGTCAGGACCCGTACGGTCCCGCGATCGCATTCGCCCACACCCGAGCGCCGCACGTGCGCCGCGTGAGCTCGTGCACGCAGGCGGCGCTGCATAAGTAGGCCGCGCCTTCCGTACGCCCTCGCGCGCGTCATGATCGGCCCGCGATGGGTGCTCCACGGCCTTTGTCGCGGTCGCCGCCCTAGCGGGGGTGTGGGCCCTGGCCGGCACCGGCGCCGTTCCGGCTCCGGCGGACAGCCCGGTCCATGCGGGACCCACCCTGACCCTGAGCAATAGCACCTTTGCTCCCCAACGCGCGACCGGAAGCGACCAAGGTACCTCAGTCGGCCAACGTGGCGGAGGGCCAAACCGGCTCTCCGACTACCGCGTTCCGCGGGGAAAGCGGACCATCGGCCTCGTGGTGCCGAAGGCGTGTCGCGCGCCACCGGTTCGGCGCCGGTCCGGCCTACGCGCCAAGAGTGCTTCCCCGATCTCGGGCGAGCCGACGCGGATGTCCGCCCAGTCCCGTGGACCGCAAAGGCCGGCGACGCCGCGCTTCCGGGACGGATCGGACCGCGCCGTCGTGCGTTCCTACGCGGGATCGGGCGAACCACGATCCTGACGCCCCCGCGTCACCTTTCCGATCACGCCGCCCATCCAGGAACTCGCGATTCACCGAGTGGCAAAGGGATACGGACCGCCCGGCAGCGGACGTGATCGAGACGTCGCCATTGCAGCGGCGGGGACCGCGGCGGCCGGAGCACAGGAGCAGTCGTCAGGTCAACGGCGCGGTCGGGCCTCGGGTCTGAGTGGGCGCTCAAGGGTCAGGGCAGCATCCGTCAGTCGGTGGCCGGCGGCTCGGCGGGATCGACCACGGTCCCCGGCGATGGCGCGTGCAAGCCGGAGGCGCTGAACGCCCGGCTGAAGCCGCGCGCGCCGCTGGTGCCGAGGCCCGCCGTCGACCACGCGAATCGAGTGGCGTCCGAGGCCGGCGCGAGCGCGCCGGGTCGCTCGCCGCGCCTGACGAACACGATCGGGGCGGGAGCCGCTTGTGCGATCGCGCGCCGGGTCTCCCCCAGGCCCTCCTTCCGCCACCGCTCGGACAGCCCGATCAGGAGCAGGTCGGCTTGGGAGGCCGCCGCGACGATCCCGGCCCGCCCAGGGTCAGCCACCGCTGTGGTCGTGGCGACGCCGGCGAATTGCTGAACGAGTAACGCCGCGTCGGCCAGCATGTGCCCGGCGTGCTTCCCCTCGGCGGTCTGTCCGCCGGCCCCGAGCAGCTCGAGCGAGGCACCGGTCGCCGCGCAAAGCCACGATGCGAGCTCGAGCGCGGCCCAGTCGTGCTCGGCCCCGCCGAACGGGACCACCACGCGCGTCCCGGGTGCGGGCGCGATCGGCTGTCCCTCGCGCGCCACCAGCACGGCCACGTCGCACGGCGCCTCGTGGAGGACCTCGCCGACGTCGCCCCGGGGGACGCCGTCTCCCAGCAGCGGGCGCCGGCCGTCCAGCAGCACCAGGTCGACCTCGTCGCCACGCGAAAGCCTCACCAGGTCGCTGCCCGGGTGGCTGGAGGGGATGGCCACGGCCCGCGTGGCGATCCCCTCGTCGAGCAGCCCGAGCCGAGCCCTCTGGATCTGGTCTGACGCTTCGCGGACCTCGAACTGCTCGGTCTGGAGCCCTCCACGAACGGCCGATCCGCGCGGCGGCGGGACCAGCCGCAGGAGGATCAGCTCGCGGGGCGGCTCCCAGCGGGCGAGCGGGGCTGCGATCGCGAGCAGCGGCTCTAGCGACGCCTCGGTCTGCGGCGCGACCAGGACCGAGTGCGACGGAGCCGCGGTGTCCCCGACGGTCAGGCGGGTGGCCGCGGCGAGCTCTTCTTCCGGAGGCTCTCCGAAGCGGTTCTTTGGATCGATCAATCGCATCAACGGGCCTGTCATCAGCGTGGTGACGAGCGCCATCACCACCAGCGCGGTGAACAGCGCAGGCGAGATAACTCCCTCGTCGAGGGCGATGTTGAGCACGATCAGCTCGGTCAGGCCGCGCGTGTTCATCAGTGCACCGAGCGCGGAGGACTGTCGGAGGGGAAGGTTCATCGTGCGCGCCGCGATGAACGTGCCCCCGAACTTGCCGATGATTGCGATCGCGATCAGTCCGAGCGTGATCAGGATGAGTTCCGTCTGGCCGAGCGCACCGATGTTGGTCCGCAACCCCGTGTAAGCGAAGAACAGCGGGAGCAGGAGCGTCAGCACGAAGTCCTCTAGTCGCTTGCTGACCTCGTTGCTGAGCCCGGCGTGGCGAGGCATGACAAGCCCCATGAGGAACGCTCCCAGGATCACCGCCACTCCGATCTTGTCGGTGATAACGGCGGACAGCAGCACTCCGGAGAGGATGACCGTGAACCAGGTGCCCGGAAGCCGCCCCTGCTCGTCGTAGGCCACCGCCGCGCGAGCCAGAATCCGTCGAACAAGCGTGAACATGATCACACCGAACAGACCGGCCTCGCCGATCGTCTTGAGCACGTCGAGGCCCGTCCCCGCGCCTGCGAGCGCCGTGGCCAACGCGATCAGGAACCAGGCCGAGACGTCGTTCAGGGCCGCCGCCGACAGGGCGAGCGTGCCCAGCGGGCGCTTGACCATCCGGCGCTCGGAGATGATCCGGGCCAGGACCGGAAAGGCCGTGATTGACATAGAGACGGCGATGAACAATGCGAAGGCCAAGAAGCGTGTCGGAGGCGCGAGCAGGCCATAGAGCGGCAGCGCCGCGAGCAGGCCCAGCATCAGCGGGAACAGCAGGCTCGTGTTCGAGATCGCGAGCGTCATCCCGACACGGCCGCGAAGCTGGCTGAGGTCGACCTCGAGCCCGATCAGGAACATGTAGAAGACCAGTCCGAGGTTCGACGCGACACCGATGTAAGGCACGATGTCCGTGGGAAAGACGTCGCCCTGGAGCGTGGGCAGGATCGCGCCGAACACGGTCGGCCCGAGGATGATCCCGCCGAGCACCTCGCCCATGACCCGGGGTTGCCTGATCTTCGGCATCAGGCTCCCGCACAGGCGGGCGAACAGCATCACGACCAGCGTGGCGATGAAGAACGCGACCACCGTCTGGTCCGAGGTCCGCTGCTTAGTGCCAGTCACGTGCTCGCTCAGCGCGGGCGAGGCTCCGGCCGCGACGGGAGTGAGCATCACGTCGAGCGCGCGCCCGGCGGCGGTGCCGAACATCCGCCTCGACCCGCCGAGGTTGCAGGTCACGGTCCCGGCGAAGCTCCCCTCGCGGTAGACGATCGTTCCCCGCCGGATGCCCTTGGTCACGACCTCGGCCCGCGAGCCGGACTCGGTCAGGGTCACGTTCGTGCCCAGACAGTTCGAGGTCGGGGTCAGCGTGTAAATGCCTGAGATCGAGCCGGGGGCCAGCGGCAGCGGCACGCCCGGCGTGGGCGGATCGCCCTTGAGCTGAGCCGCAAGCGGCCGGCCGCCGATCGTCCCGAGCAAAAGCCCATTGACGACGTGGGCGTCGATCGCGGCCTGCGCGTGGCCGATGCAGTCGGCGGTGCCGGTCAGCCGGCCGTGCTTGAACGTAAGCTCGCCGCTCAGCGTTCCCTCGGTGTTCGACAGCGAGACGAACTGGCCCGACTGGACCACGAAAGCCTTGGCGCCCAGGCACGCGGCGCCCGAGGAGACGTTGTAGCTTCCCGCGATCGTCGGCTGGGCGTGCTTGCCGCTCCCGGCCACGATCACCCCGATGACAACCGCGGCCGTCACCAGGATGAGGACCACGTAGTAAGCCGCCACGCGCGACGGCGGTGGCGGTGGCGGCTGATCCTCGCCGGAAGCGACTCCCGCTTCGCTTACGACCGGGGTCGACACTATCCCATGCGCGCAGCGCCCGGCGTCGGGCTTAGGAGGGCGAGGGGCGGGCCGGAACCTGGAAGACGCCCGACGGGCTCGGAGCGCGTGCGCAAAAGCGGCTTCGGCGACTTGTGCGGGCAGGCGTCCAGTTGCGCGAGCGTCGGCCAATCGGGGGCCAGGAAATGCGACTCAAGCTCCGATCGCGGGAAGCCCTCGCCGACGAAGGCGAGAACCGCGTGCCTGGGATATGAAGCAGTCATTTACCGCGAGCCTACCGGCGAGGCGTTGCTGCTAGCAAGAGCCCTGAGGTCCCGACCATGTTTTACGGCTCGTGCGGCGACGAGCACGCTCGCCTGGTCCACGTCGGCTGCGCGACAGCGGCGGTCGCGACGCGGCCTCGGGCTCCGTCGCTTCGACCAGTTCCAAGAGAGCCTCGGGATCGCCCGCAACGTCCTCACCGACCGGCTCAACCGCCTGGTCGAGGGGCATCCTTGACCGCGCCCGCTACAGCCACCGCCCCGAGCGCCACGAGTACCGCCTCACCGCCAAGGGCCGCGACCTCGCGGTCGTGTCCCTCCTCCCCAGACGCGCACCGGCCGGCCCCTCATCGCAATCGAAGGCGGAGAGGCAAGCGCGAACCCGAGCGATTTGGACCGTTCGGTCCAGCTTTGCTATTCTGAGACATAGTTTGGACTGGTCGGTCCAAAACGTTCTAGAGGATTTCAGGAGGTCACCTATGTCCATCGCTTCATTCCCAGTCCGGGCCGCCCATGGGGTTCGGCCACGTCAGCCGGCGCCCGATCTGACGGTCCCGCTGCTGTCAGGCGGGACCTACCGCCTGGCCGACCAGCACCCGGACGGCTACACGATGATCGTGTTTTTCCGGGGCCTGCACTGTCCGGTCTGCCGCGCCCAGCTCAGCGAGCTCAACCGTCGTCTGGACGACCTGACCGACCAGGGGATCGAGGTGATCGCGGTGAGTGGCGAAAGCCGTGAGCGGACCGAGCAGCTCGCCTCAGAGTGGAAGCTAGACCGACTGCCGGTCGGTTACGGCCTGACCGAGGAGCAGATGCGGAGCTGGGGACTGTTCGTCTCGCACGGCATCAGCGATGCTGAACCGGCGGTGTTCAGCGAGCCGGGGCTGTTCCTGATCGCGTCGGATGGGACCGTCTACTACGAATCGGTCCTCTCGATGCCGGTCGGCCGGCCGCGACTCGACGACCTCCTCGGGGGCCTGAAGTGGTGGCGGGGGCACAATTACCCCGCCCGCGGTGAGGCGTAGGGCATGCGCTCCGAGGTCAGAGGCCAGCAGCGAGGTTCGCTGGCCGGCTTTCCCGTTGCGATCACCCAGGCCAACCACATCGAGCCGGCCCCGCGCCGGATCCGCGGGGTCCTGGCCGACGAGGTGGTATTCGACACGACGCGCGCGTGGTACGTGTGGGAATGGCCGTACTACCCGCAGTACTACATCCCGCTCGCTGACGTCCGCGGCGGCGTCCTGACAAGTGAGGATCAAACCAAGGCGACCCGCCGCGGCCCGGTTGAGCTGAATACCGTGACCGCGGGCGAGATGAGCCGTCCGGGCGCGGCGCAGGTCCTGCGCGACTCGGAGCTGCCGGAGTTGCGAGACACCGTCCGCTTCAACTGGGCCGCGCTCGATGCGTGGTTTGAGGAGGATGAGCAGGTCTTCGTTCATCCGCGCAGCCCCTACGTTCGGGTCGACGCGATCCGCTCAGGGCGGCCGGTGCAGGTCGCGCTTGAGGGCCAGGTTCTGGCGGAGGCGGCCACGTGTGTGATGGTGTTCGAAACCGGCCTTCCGACCCGCTACTACGTCGATCCCACCGCAATCAACTTCGAGCACCTCACAGCAACCGACACCATCACCGCGTGCCCATACAAGGGCGTCACCAGCGGGTACTGGTCCGTTCGCACCGACACCGGCGTCCACCCAGACCTGGCGTGGACCTACCACTTCCCCACGGGTGCGATGCTGCCGATCGCCGGCCTTGTCTCGTTCTACAACGAGAAGGTCGACATCGATCTGGACGGAATCCGGCTCGAGCGACCAAAGACCCACTTCTTCAACCACTAATGGCGATGAGCACTCCCGAACCAGCCACCTGCAAAGGGCGAGCGACGCGTGAGCGGATCGTCGACAGCGCCGCATCGCTCGTATTCGAGCGCGGCGTGGCCGGGACGAGCCTCGACGATGTGCGGACGACGGCGCACGTCAGCAAGGGGCAGCTCTATCACTACTTCACCGACAAGGGCGACCTGGTGCACGCGGTGATCGGCCGCACGATCGAGCAGGTGCTCGCGGCGCAGCCGGCGCTTGCCGACCTTTCGTCGTGGGCGGCGATCGAACACTGGTTCGATCAGCTCGTCAGTTTGCAGGTCGCCCGGCACGGCATCGGCGGCTGTCCGATCGGGCGGCTCGCGGGCGCACTCGCCGAGGGCGACGAGCAGGCCCGTGCCGCTCTTGCCGACGGGCTCGACCGTTGGCAGGAGCCACTCCGAAAAGGGCTCGAGGCCATGCGCGCCGATGGCGACTTGCGCGCCGACGCAGACCCCCGCCTGCTCGCGACCGCGACGCTCGCCTCGATCCAGGGAGGTCTCGTGCTGACCCAGACGCGGCGCGACCCCCACCAGCTGCGGGTCGCGCTCGACGCGGCCCTGACCTATCTCCGCGCATTCGCAGCATGAGTACGCCGGCGTCGTCGCCCGGCCATCCGGGAAGGCACGTGAAGCGGGCTGAAGATTCGACAAACCGCGCGACACGCTCTTCGATCCCAGAGGGCAACGTGTCAGCCGTCGAAGATGCGACCGACGGTCGAGCGCAGCTCCGACACCCGGCACAGCGGACGCCTCGGATGAGCGCGCCCTCTGAGTTGGGGGTCAGGCTCGTGCCGCGGGCGCCCCAACGAACTGGGGCGCGGAAGGTTGCCCGGCCACCTTGCAAGTAGTCGCCGCGCTTCGTTCCGATGCCACAATGACGCCGCCGGCCGTGGGAAACCTCCGTGTGGTGATCGCAGACGATGACGTCCTCTTGCGTGAGGGCATCGCCAGCTTGCTCGAACGCTCGCGCTACGAAGTCGTAGGCCTGGCGGGCGACGTGACCGAGCTGATGGGGCTGGTGCGCGAGCACCTTCCAGACCTGGTCGTGCTGGACATCCGCATGCCCCCCTCCCATACGACCGAGGGTCTCGATGCCGCACGGGCGATCCGCGCAGAATCCCCGGAGATCGGCATCCTTGTGCTGTCCGCGCACGTCGAGGTCCATCGCGCGATGGACCTGCTCTCGGAAGGGCGCGGGCTCGGCTACCTGTTGAAGAGCCGTGTGACGGAGGTGGACGACTTTCTGGAGACGCTGGAGCGGATCGCCCGCGGCGCCTCGGTCATCGACCCTGCGTTGGTGAAAGAGCTGGTCGCCGCGCGGCGAGTCGAAGATCCTCTTCGCGACCTCACGCCGCGCGAGCGTCAGGTTCTCGAGCTCATGGCCGAAGGCCGGTCGAACGCGGGTATCGCCCGGGAACTCTGGGTCAGCGAGGGCACCGTCCATAAGCATGTGCGCAGCATCCTGAGCAAGCTGCCGCTGTCGGAGACCGCGGACGATCATCGCCGTGTGCTCGCCGTGATCACGTTTCTCCAGGCTCAATCCCTTGCCTCGTCGTGAGCTCCGGCCAAAAGCCGGCGGATCGCTGTCCCTGACAAGTGCAATTTGGGCAAGAAGCCGATTGCGGGGCTGGCCGCGATCAGGTTCGCGTAGTCCACCTCGTCGTGCGTCGATATCAGGATGGTGGGCGACCCCGTGCCGTCCCGGGTGTTCACGAGACGGCGGGCGAGGTCCAAGCCGCTCTCCGCACCCAGATCGATGTCCACCAGCACGACGTCGGGCTTCAGCCGCTCGATGAGGTGCACGGCCTTTCCGGCGGTCGCGGCGACGCCCACGACCGCGATGCCCTCGCCCTCGAGGAGCTCGCTCGCGGCACGCAGCACGTCAGGGCTGTCGTCCACGATCACGCATCGCAGCCTCATCGCGACAACCCCACCGCAGAACCATTCCGCGCTTGATGGCTACCTGCAATCTCGCGTCCGCTCCCGTCGCCCACGGGATGTCCGGCGGCGGCCATCTTTGCCCGGAGGCGACGCCTGGCGTCGAACATGTTCTTGTAGACCGCGTTGCGGTTGGTCCCGAGCTTCAAGGCCACGACGTCGATCGGGACGTCGTTAAGAGCCACCGCGACGAACACTTCGCGCTGGCGGTCGGTCAGCTCGCCGATTGCCCGCCACAGCGCGTCGAGTTGGGCCCGCTGCTCGAGCCGTTCCTCGGGCCGGAGCGCCACGGGGTCCGGCAGCTGGTCCCACGCGACTTCCTCGACGTCGGGCGGCTGTCGGCGCCACGCGTGGCGCGCGACCTTGGCCGAGACCTCGAACATGACGAACGTGTAGGCCCAAGTGGTGAAGCGACTGAGCCCACGGAACTCATCGAGCCTCGCCAGGACGTTGACGAGCGCGTCGTCGGCGGCCTGCTGCGCGAGGTCTTCAAACTCGGGACCGGTGACGGACCGCAGCTGGTGGCGCCGACGCGAGAGCTCGAAAAAAGCGACGCGGCGCAGTACATCGTGAAGGCGGGCGACCGTCTGGTGGTAGCGCGGATGCCCGGCCCGAAGTTGCTCCAGCCACCGTCGCGCCTCTGCGTCTGGAATCGGCGGCGTCCCGCGGGCGGAGCAGGGTGCGGCGGAGCTTGATCTGGGAGTCACGATACGGTCGGAATCGCAGGCATTGCTGAAATGGTCCCTCGACGGAACCGTTTCGTCTGCACCCCCAGGACCCATTTCGGCATACCCCCTAGCTGGTATGCGCCCACAGGCCGGCGTCCCCGCCTCACCTCGCGGAGGTTGATCGCCGCGTTACTCGGGGCTTACGTCGCCGAACCGGCTCGCCGCCTCGAGCAGCCCGTCGTGCTCGGCCCGGCAGCCCGAGCAGCCCTCCAGATGAATCGCCGTGCCGGGGTAAACCCGGGCCGGGTCCTCTCCTGCCAGCTCCAACTCTACGTAGGCGTCGAGGATGCTGGCGCCGGCGGCGCAGCCCGCATCTCCATCGGTGGCGCGGAGAAGCTCATCCAGCTTACGCAGATCGGTCATCCGGCCCTATCTTCCCTGAACAATGGATGTCCCACGGGCGGCATCTTCGTCCGCAGCTTACGGCTGGCAACGAACGGCCTTGTGGATTCGTTCGCGGGCGCCGTCGGCTGAACCTCATATCGCGTCTTCATGGCCGAGTTTGCCCGGGCCACTTGGATGGCTTCTCAAGCCGCGGCTGGCGCGACCACGTGGCTCTGGAGGAACGCGTTGATCAGCTCGGCGATCTCGACGTGGTGCGTCGCGGTCGCGAAGTGGCCGGTGTCGAGGAGATGCAGCTCGGCACCCGGCAGATCCTCGAGGTAGGCCCGCGCCCCGTCGGGCGGGAAGAACGCGTCGTTGCGCCCCCACGCAAGCAGCGCCGGCGGCGTGTACGTCCGCAGGTACTGCTGCCACACCGGATACAACGTGACGTTGTTCTGGTAGTCGTAGAGCAGGTCGAGCATCACCTGGTCGCGGCCGGGCAGCTCCAGGTAGCGCTGGTCGAGCTCCCACAGGTCGGGGTTGACGCTCGTCTGGTCTGCGACTCCGTCGACGTACTGCGAGCGCGTCGCTTCGAGGTTGAGAAAGGCACGGATCGCGGCTTCGTTTGCCGCCCGGTCCTTCCAGTAGGGCTCCAAGGCCTTCATCCCCGGCCCGAGGCCGACCTCGTAGGCGTTGCCGTTCTGCAGCACCAGCCCCTCGATGCGCTCGGGATGACGGGTGGCGATCCGGAACCCGAGGGGGGAGCCGAAGTCGAACATGTACAGGCTGAAGCGGTCCAGGCCCTTGGCGTGCGTGAAGGTATCGATCACGTCCGCGAGTCGTTCAAAGGTGGTCGTTCCGGTGAGTACAGGGCTTTGACCGAACCCGGGGTAGTCGGGCGCGATTACGTGGAAGCTGCTGGCGAGCCGCTGCATGAGCTGGTCGTATTGGGCGGACGAGCTGGGGAATCCGTGTAGAAGCAGCAAGGTCGCAGCTGAGGGATCGCCACCCTCTCGGTAGAAAACCTCGCTGCCGTTCGCCTTAATCGTTCGATATGAGGTCATGTCCCCTCCTTCGTGTTCACGGCCGTTCGTCGCCGGCCTCCGGGGACGTGAGCGCGTCGACTGCCACTGCTTCTTACCGGGTCCGGGGGTAAGAAAGGCCGAGGCTTGAACACTGACCTCGCGTGACCGTGCGCGCCCATCAGCGGAGCACGCGCTGTTGGTGCTTCTTCTAGCCACGACCGAGAGGCCTCCGATGCCCGACCGACCCGTCATTGTTTTCGACGTCAACGAGACCCTGCTCGACCTGGACACCCTGCGTCCCACCTTCGACCGGATCTTCCATGATCCCGCCGCGATGCGGCTGTGGTTCGCGAACCTGATCACCTATTCGGAGGCGCTGACGCTCGCCGGTGTCTACGTGCCGTTCACGGACATCGGCGGCGCTATGTTGCGGATGTTCGCCGCCACACGTGGGATCTCGATCAGCGACTCCGACGCGGCCGAGGTCACCGACCGCTTCGCCTCGATGCCGCCGCACCCCGAGGTTCCCGCGGCCCTGCAGCGACTGGGCGACCACGGCTTCCGCCTGTTCACGCTGACCGATAACACGCTCGAGATATCCGGACGGCAGCTGGAGCAGGCAGGCATCATCGACCTGTTCGAACGCCGCTTCAGCGTCGACGAGACGGTGCACCGGCACAAGCCCGCACCGGAGGCCTACGCGTCGGTCGCCAGCGCGCTCCAACTCGATCCCGCCGACATGTGCCTGATCGCGTGCCATGTGTGGGACACGCTCGGCGCCGTCGCCGCCGGCTGGCAGGCGGCTCTCATCCTGCGCGAGGGCAACGCGCCGCTGGATGTCGGCCCGCAGCCGGATTACATCGGCGATGACCTCGATGCGATCGCCGATCAACTCATCGCGCGCTACGGCGCTTTGGCGACCGTCGCGCACTCCGCTACGCGCTGAGAGAGTCTGCACCCATACGCCGACGAGGAGGCAGGACATGCCCGTCACCCGGATCGCGATTCGCGAAGGCAAGACCCCCGGGTACAAGCAGGCGCTGATGGACGAGATCTACGAGCACTCTGCTCCTGAGGGCGCGCTTCCTTCCGACCGGAACCTGAGCGTCGACGAGGGCTGGGGCGGGGACCAATACGGGCACTCCCCCTGCTCGCCGGGGTGCCGGCGTATGGAGTGGGCACCAAGCTCGCCATCACCCAAGCGGCGCACCCCGGTTTGGCTGCCGGGAGCCGATGGGCGCTCGCGGGCGGGGTTGGCGTGTTCGTACTGTCCCCTGGCGGCGCTCCACATCGGAGCCGAATGGACTTCGATGCGCGACGTAGTCGAGCACCGGAGCCGTGACAAGGATGATCACGGACACGTCGCGGGCCGCGGCACCACGCTCGCGTCGTCGGCGAGGTCGCCCGCGATGACTTCGACGCCGCGGTCTGTGAGGTCGGCCAGCCGGTCGGGGTGGCGGGCGAGCAATCGAACGGGGGTGTGGTTTTCGGCGAGTAGGCGGGCGGCCTCGCGGCCGACCTTGCCGGGGGTTGTGACGAGGATCATGCGTGGGTCCTTTCAGACGGCGGTGCGGCCGCCGTCGACGTGGATGACCGCCCCGTTGATATAGCTGGCGGCTGGGGTGGCAAGAAACGTGATGACGTCGGAGAGCTCCTGCGTCTCGGCGACCCGGCCCAGCGGGATCGCCTTTGCAAGCTCGACTGAGCGGACGCCGGCGTCGATGCGCGCGATCCGGGCCTAGGGGTCGATCTCGATCCCGGGCATACGCTCGGTCTTGACGAGCACGGTGTCCTCGAGCGGTCCGAGCGGGGCGGCGTTGTGGCCGGTTCCCTGGGCGGTGACGCGGAGCTCGAAGGCCCGGGCGAGTTCGACGGCGGCGATCACGTCCTGTGCCGATTCGGGGAAGACGACGGCGGCCGGCTGCTGGTCGACGGCGAGGTTCCAGGCGAGCCGTGCCTCGTCCCAGTTCGGGTGCTCGGGGAGGACGACGATTCTGCCGGTGAGCGCGGCGACCGAGCGCTTGAGCTTTCGTGTGGGTGCGGTGGTGGTCATCTGAGGTCTCCTGTTCTCGTTGTGGTGATGGTCAGGCGGGGTCCGCGACCAGCTCTCCTGGTCGATTGCCGGTGGCTCATGTGGCGTTGGCTGCGCTCAGGCCCGTGAGCGGGGAATCGATACCGTGAAGATCGCCGTCATGCATGGCAGTGCGCCCGCGCGGGCGTTCTAAGGGGCGAGGGGCTACACGGTCGCCGAGCACGTCCTGTATCGGCGGCTCGGCGACCGGTAGAGGACTTAGGCGGGGGCGAGGGCGGCTTGCGAGTTCGCCATTTCCAGGTGCGCACGGCTGTCACGCGTGCGGATCAGGATCAGTGCGGCGAGGAACCCGAGTGCCGCGATTACCGAGCCACCGATGAAGGCGTGCTGGAAGCCGGCGGTCAGCGCCTGCGGCAGGTTCGAACCGCCGCTCGCGAGCACGTGATGGGTCTTGGTGATCGCGAGCGTAGAGAGCACGGCCAGGCCGAGGGCTCCGCCGATCTGCTGGGAGGCGTTGATGAGGCCGCTCGCAACTCCCTGCTCGCGTCCCTCGACCCCGGAGACAGCGGCGATGGTCGAGGTTACGAAGCTGAATCCGAGGCCGATCGCCGCCAGCAGCGAGGGGCCGAGGATGTCGGCCAGGAAGCTCCCTCCCGTGCCGATCCGGCTGAAGTACACGAGCCCTCCGGCCGTGAACAGCATTCCAGCCGCCAGGATCGGCTTGAAGCCGAACCGCGTGACCAGCTGGCCGCCGAAGCCGGCCGCGATGACGATCGTCACGGCGAGCGGCAGGTACGAGAGCCCGGCGTGGATCGGGCTGTAGTGGAGCACCTGCTGCATGTACAGCGAGATGAAGTAGAACATCGAGAACAGCGAGGCGCCGAGCAGGATCCCGACGACGTTCGCGCCGGTCAGCGTCCGGAGCCTGAAGATCCGGAACGGGATGAGCGGCGACCGCGAGCGAAGCTCGATCGCGATGAACGCCGCGATCAACGCCACGGCAGCCGCGAGCAGGCCGATGATCTTGGTGGAACCCCACCCGGCGCTGCTCGCGTCCAGCATCGCGTATGCGAGGAGCGACAGGCCGGCCGTGATGGTGACCGCGCCGGCAGCGTCGAAGTGCCGCGTCTCTGAGTCCGAGCGGCTCTCGGGGATCAGACCGGGCGTCAGTGCGAGCGCGATCAGTGTCACGGGGACGTTGACCCACAGCACCCAGTTCCAGCTGAGCCCGCTCGTGAGGACGCCGCCGAGGAGCACGCCCACTGCGCCGGCGGAACCGGCGACAGCACCCCAAGCGCCGAGGGCCTTGTTGCGCTCGGCTCCATCACGGAAGAGGTTGGTCACGATCGATAGTGCGGCCGGTGAGAGGATCGCAGCGCCCAAGCCCTGCGCGGCACGGGCAGCGATCAGCTCGCCTTGGCTGGTGGCGAACCCCGCGAGCAGCGAGGCGACCGCAACAACGATCAGCCCGCCCATGAACACGCGGCGCCTGCCGAGCAGGTCGGCGGCGCGGCCTCCGAGCAGCAAGAACCCGCCAAAGGCGATCAAGTATGCGTTGACCACCCAGGGGAGGTTCTGATTGGAGAAGTGGAGAGCCTTGCCGATGCTCGGAAGGGCGACGTTGACGATCGATGCGTCGAGGACCACGACGAACTCCGCCACGCAAAGCAAGATCAGGGCGGTCCATCGGCGGTCGATGTAACTCTTCGTGGTTGTCATGTCATGCTCCTCTCGGTGACGCCCGCATCGCTGGCGCCGTTGCGGTTGATGGTTGCCCGGATATGGGTCGGTGTGCGCATCGCTCTCTCCTCGGGTTGATCTAGTGAGTCACGTGCCGCTCAGCCTCGTCGTCGCCCGGATGAGCCCGCATCGCATCGTTCAGACGATTCGGGCCCGTAACTCGGTGCCCGTGTCCGCGTGCCCGCTCGTTGCGGCCTGCTCCTGTCAAGCGCGGCGAGGTACGCCGAATCGATCAGCGAGCTCGAGCGACGGCGGCCCGGGTCAGCGCTTGAGCGAGGAGGGCGAGAGCAGGCCGAGCTCGCGGGCCCGCTTCACCGCGTCTGCGCGGCTGTGCACGCCGAGCTTGGCGTACACGTTGCGCAAGTGGGTCCTGATCGTGCTCAGCGACACGAACAGCTCCGCCGCTATCTCGGGGCCCCGGAGGTTGGTCGGCAGGTAGCGCAGCACACGCAGCTCGCTCTCGGAGAGGGGTTCCTCGAGCGGCGCGGCGTCCTTCGGCCGGGCCGCCGGAGTGTTTCCGGAGAGCAGGTTCAGGATCTCGGCGATCAGCGAGGCGTGAGTGGTCCGAAGTCGCGCCTGGCGCTCCAGCAGCTCCGCGGTCGGGTAGAGCAGGAACGGAAGCAGCAGGCCGCCGGGCTCGGCGACGTCGAGCGCGCGCTCGAGCGCGCGCGACGCCGCTCCGGGATCGCCAAGCGCGTCGCGCGCGATCGCCTCCAGCACCAACGCCTCGATTTCCCACGCTCTGCTCTGGCGCGGTCCGCGAGCCTCAGGAACCACCGACGCCATGACCGGGGTCGAGTCCTCGAGGAGGGGTGCGAGGACGTCCACGGCGGCCTCGGGATCGTCGCGGGCTAATCTCAGAGCCGCGAGTACGGCCCGCATCTGGCTCGTTCCGCGAACCTCTTCGTCCATCTCCGCGAGGGCCCGCTCCACCTGTTCGGTTTCGCCCACGCGGACGAGCATCCGGAGCTTGAGCGCTTGCACGCGCGCCGTGAAGATGTGCGGCATGACAAACAGCCTCTCCATCCGCTCGGCATCCCGATAGGCTGCAGCCGCCTCCGCGTGCTGGCCACGCGCGAACGCCAATAACCCCCGTGTCGCGTACAGGATCGCCGCGGTCGGTTGGGTGTCGTGCCCGAGGACGCGTTCGGCCAGGTCTAGCCACGACTCTGCCTCCCCTAGCCGCCCCCGCCAGACCGTCGTCCCGCCGAGCGCCACGTACGCGGCCGCGGCGTGTGGCCTCCTCCCAACCGTGCTTGCGGGCCAGCTGGATCGCCTGCATGGCGCGCTGCTCCACCGGCTCCACAGAGCGAAACACGCTCAGGAGCGCCCGGTGTGCCAGCGCTTGGAGTTCGAGCATCGGTCTGGAGATCCGCCGGGCCTCCTCCAGCCCCTGCTCGAGGTGGCGCTCGGCGTCCTCCAGTCGACCGGCCCACATCTCGGCGATCCCGAGGTCGGTCAACACCCTTGTCCGCACCTCCTCGCCAAGGGCAAATTCCGTGGCCTCGGTTGAGGCGAGCAGTCGCTGCGCCTCCTCGGCAACGGCCCCAAGGTCGTTGCGGGCCCGAGCGAGCGCCAGTCGCTGGATCCCAAGCACGATCGTAAAGCGCCCGCGACGGTCTTCGAGCACCGACGCCGCCATCCCCGTTGCGCGCTTCAGGTACCACTCAGACTCACGCAAGGACCCCGCCGCCCGCTTGTCGCTCGCGGCGAGCACCACCAGCTCGGGATCCGCTGCGACCACGCCGGCGGGAAACCCAGACAGAAGCGCACGGCGGGTGGCGAGCCGCCCATCCAAGTGCAACCCGATCCAGTTGTCCGCGAGCAGCCGCGCCGCCAAGCCCCAGTTCTCGGCCGCCTGCGCGTGGCGAATCGCCTCGACCGGATACCCGTGTTCGGCCCACCACTCGGCGGCGATCGTGTGCAGGCCAGGCACCGCCTGCGGGGCGGTCCGCCGCAACTCGAGCGCGAGCAGATCCCCAAACAGGTGGTGGTAGCGAAACCAGCTTCGCTCCGGATCCGCAGCGACCACGAACGCGCCCGCGTCCTCAAGCTCCATCAGGATTCGCTCAGAGCCCGAGCTCCCCGTCAGCCGGTCAGCGAGCGGCCCGCTGACCCGCTCCAGCAGCGAAGTTCGCAACAGCAGCTGCCTCACCTCCGCCGACTGGCGCTCAAGCACCTCCGCCACCAGGAAGTCGGCCACCGCGCGCTCACGCCCCGAGAAGCTGACCGCGAAGCGCTCGGGATCCGGGTGGCGAGCAAGCGACAATGCCACCAGTCGCAGCCCCGCCGCCCACCCTTCGGTCCTCACGACCACCGACTCGAGCGCACCGTCTGACAGCCGCACCCCCGCCGCCTCCAGCAGCGCGCGCGACTCCTCGAGCGTGAAGCGAAGATCCTCGCCCCGGATCTCGGTCAGCTCCCCCTCCACACGCAACCGGTGCAGCCCGAGGCGCAGATCGCGGCGTGTCACCAGCACGAATCGCAGCGCCGCCGGCGCGGTCCCGAGCAACACCTCAACCTGGCGGATGGCCTCCTCGGCCTGGAGCTCGTGCAGGTCGTCGATCACCAGCCACAGCGGCTCCTGGAGCGAGCTCAGATCCTCCAGCAGCCGATGGACGACGTTCGCGCCGTCCAAATGAGGGGCGGCCGTCAGCTCCCGCACCCGATCCGATCCGATCCGCGTCCCCCGCAGCGAGTCCAGGACCG
>CAWJXO010000007.1:0-50091 GCA_963846765.1 uncultured Solirubrobacterales bacterium | reverse complement strand
GATCGATCGGGTCGACCTTCATCTCGAGCGCGAGCGCGTCGACCATACGCTCGACCAGATAGACGGCCTCGGTGATCCGGAACGAGCAGCGATAGGCGACGCCCCCCGGCGCCTTGTTCGTGTAGACGGCCTTGACTTGGACGTGGGCAGCCTCGAGGTCGTACGAGCCGCACACGATGTGGAAGAAGCCGGCCGGGAACTTGGTCGGCTGGGCGGTCGAGTCGAACGCACCGTGGTCGGCGATCACATCGACGCGCAGGCCGGTGATCTTGCCGTCCTTCGAGCACATCTCGGCGCGCATGATGTAGTCGCGAGCGAACCCGGTCGACATCAGGTTCTCGGAGCGGTCCTCGATCCACTTGACCGGGACGCCGGCGACGATCGACGCCGCGATCGCGCATACGTAGCCCGGATACACGGGGACCTTGTTGCCGAAGCCGCCGCCGATGTCGTTGCAGCGGATCCGGATCATGTGCTCCGCGAGCCCGGCCACGTGCGCGTACACCGTGCGATGGGCGTTCGGCGCCTGGTTGCCGTTGTAGATGTCGAGCTGGCCGGTGTTCGGGTTGAAGTCGGCGATCATCCCGCACGTCTCGAGCGGCGCCGGATGGCAGCGGGGGTAGATGATGTCCCGGGTGACGACCGTGTCGGCCTCGGCGAACGCGCGGTCGGTGGCGGCCTCGTCGCCGGCCTCCCACAGCGGGCTGGCGAGGTTGTCCCGCTGGCCCTCCTTGTCGTCACGGATCAGCGGCGCGTCGGGGTCGAGCGCCTTGCGCGCGTTGACGACAGCGGGCAGCGGCTCGTACTCGACGTCGATCAGGGCGAGCGCGTCGCGGGCCGTGTACTCGTCGACCGCGACCACGAACGCCACCTCCTGTCCCTGGAAGCGGACCTTGTCGCCGGCGAGCACCGCCTGGGTGTCGTAGGAGATCGTCGGCATCCAGGCGAGCCCGAGCGTCTCGAGGTCCTTGGCGGTGACGACCGCGGCCACGCCGGGATGCGCCAGCGCCTCGGACGTGTCGATCGAGACGATCCGCGCGTGGGCGTAGGGGCTGCGCAGCATCACCCCGTGGACCATTCCGGGCAGCCGGATGTCGTCGAGGTACGTTCCCTTGCCGCGGATGAACCGCGCGTCTTCCTTGCGCTTCAGCCGACCGAAGCCAATCGGGCGTTCGGTCGTGGCGGTTTCCATAGTGGCCATGCTTCACGCCTCCTGTTTCATCGCGGCTTCGTGCTCCGCTGCCCAGCGCACGGCGCTGACGATGTTCTTGTAGCCAGTACAACGGCAGATTGCGCCCGAGATCGCGGTGCGGATCTCTGCCTCGGTGGGATTGGGGTTGTTGTCAAGCAGCGCCCGGGTTGTCATCAGCATGCCCGGCGTGCAGAACCCGCAGTGCAGCCCGTGCTTCTCGTGGAAGCCCATCTGCACCGGGTCGAGGCGCCCGTTCTGCTCGAGCGATTCGACCGTCCGGATTTCGTGGCCAACGCACATCGCCGCGAGCGTCGTGCATGACTTGACCGGCTTGCCGTCCATCAGCACCACGCATGCGCCGCAGTTGGACGTGTCGCATCCCCAATGCGTGCCCGTCAAGCCGGGCGTGTCCCGGATGAAGTGCACGAGCAGCGTGCGCGGCTCGACGTCGCGCGAGACCTCCTGCCCGTTGATCCTGATCTTCACTTCCATGTCAATGATCCTCCTGGCGCGGCGCGGGGTTCATCTGTCCTCCTGCTGCAGGGCACGGGCGGTGGCGCGCCGCAGCGCGCGGACGGTGAGGACGTTCGCGAGGTGGCGCTTGTAGTCGACCGGTCCGCGTCCGTCGGGGACGGGCGAGCAGTCCTCCTTGGCGATCTCGCCCGCCTGCGCGAACGCCTCCTCCGAGGGAGGCTTGCCCTTCAGCGCATCCTCAGCGCGGGTCGCGATGATCGTGGTCGGGCCGAGCGCGCCGAGCGCGATGCCGGCGTCGGCGATCACGCCGCCCTCGATCCACACCGCGGCCGATACCGCCGCGATGGCGAAGTCGCCGGCGCGCCGTTCGACCTTCTCGTGCGCGCTGCCGGCTCCGCCCCGGAGCGGGATCCGCACCTCGGTGAGCATCTCCTCAGCGCCGACCGCGGTTGTGAACGGCCCGAGGTAGAAGCCGTCCATGCCGATGACGCGCTCGCCTTCCGGACCCCGGAGGACGACGTTCGCCTTCAGCGCGGCACACACCGCGGACAGGTCCTCGGCGGCGTCGGCCTGGCATAGCGATCCTCCGATCGTGCCGCGGTTGCGGACGACCGGATCGGCGATCATCTCCTCGGCTTCACGGAACACCGGCATACGGCGGGCCAGCAACTCCGAGTCGAGTAGTTGTGCGTGCCGCGTCAGCGCCCCGATCCGGATCTCGGTGATCCGCTCGTCGATGTACGAGAGCTCTTCGAGGTCGTTGATATCGATCAGGTACTCGGGATTCGCGAGCCGCAGCTTCATCATCGGCAGCAGGCTGTGGCCGCCGGCGATCAGCCGTGCCTCGGGACCGATCCTCTGAAGCGTCGCGATCGCGCCTTCGACGCTGGTCGCACGCTCGTACTCGAACGGAGCGGGGGTCTGCACCAGATCTCCTTTGATTAATCTTGGTCGGCGGCGCCTGACGGCGGCGCCTGGTCGTTCTTGAGTCGGCGCAGGAACGCCAGTCCGGACTTCACCACTCCGCCCTGGGCGGACCCTGGCTCGGCACCTGGCTCGGATGAAGCGCCGACCGCCGCCGGCATCCGCTTGCGGACTCCGGGCGACTCGCTCGGCTCGTACTGGACCGGCGAGTCGGTACCGATCACGGGCGAGCGCGGCATCGCCTCTGGCCTCGTCTGCCTGACCTCTGGGTACAGGCCGCGCGCGGCAAGGCTGCCGTAGGCGGGGTCGCGGAGCGCGGGGCCGTTGGGGCTGGCGGCCGCGATCGGGGCCTCCCGACCGAGCCGGGCCAGCGTCAGCGTCCCCTTCGTGTAGACCTCGCTGATCCGGGGGGCTTTCGTCTCCTTGCTTTCCGGGAAATCGCGGAAGCCGTCGCCGGCGGCGCCTGGGTAGAGCCCCTCGACCAGGCCGACGGCGTCCTCCATGCCCGCCTTCTTGACGAGCAGACCCTCGAGCAGGCTGACGCCTGCGTCGAGGTTCGTATTGATCGAGGTCACGACGTCGTCGACCGGCGCGCTCTTCTCGATGATCCCGACCACGCCCGTGATCGCGTCGTCAAGGTTCGTAGTGATCCGCTGGAGCGCGACGATCGTCGAGACGAGGTAGTAAACGACCGCCAACACGATCAGCAGGACCGCGATGATCATGACTACACCAGCTGCTGGCATTCGTGCCTCCTATCGGGCGTCGTCGAGGATCACGTCGAGCGAGCCGCCGTAGTCAGCGGCGACCTCGATCGTCGTCTTCACCTGGTCCTGCGTGGTCAGCAGGAGCGCCGTTGCGTCGAGGTCCTTAGATCCCGCGCTCGCGGCCATCGCGATCTTCTGGGCACTCGGGACGATGCTGTTCGCGGCGTTCAGGACGCCGCGCAGCAGGTACACGACGACCGGCAGGATGACCAGCACCAGCACCGCGTCGCCGATCCACTCGAGGGTCATCGTGGTCTCCTCTCGGCGACGATCTTCGCCTTTCGCGCGATTCCCGGGAACGCGCCGATGATCACGTCGAACTGACCGTTGATCGCCTTGACCGCCGGCTCGAGTGGCTGCAGGTGCTCGGATTCGACCATCTCGAGCGCGCCCGCCAGCGTGGCGAGGTCCGCCGAGGTCGCCTCGAGGTCCATACGGACCTTGATCAACGCTGCGGCTACCGCGCCGATGATGATCAGCGCGAGCACGACGCTGAGGATGACGAGCGTGGTCATCGGTCACCGTTCCCGTTGCCGAACCCGTCCGTGAGCGCATTCATGTAGCCGTCCTGGATCACGGCCTCCTCCACGATTAGTCCCAGCACGGGCGCGGTCGCGCCCAGCTGGGGGATGTTCTGAGTGTTGCCCGCGACCTTGCCGGCGACGTCGAGCAGGGCGGCGACGGACTTCCGGATGTCTCCGACGGTCCTGACGAGGACAATCAGCAGGCCGGCGACCGCGAGCGCCACGACCAGGCCGATCACAAGCGCGACCGCCCAGGCGTCGTGGTTGGTGAAGGCGGCTAGCGCGATCACTTGCCCACCGCCACTTTGCGGAGCGCGCGCGCCGAGTGCAGGATCCTGACCCCGGAGTCGTTGATACGTCCGACGCCGGCGAGGCCGTCGGTCTGCGCGCGAACCTTCTCGACACCCTCGACGGCCGTCCGCGCCTGCGTGGAGATCCTCTTCGCAAGCAGCACGATCGTGATCACGATCGCCGCCGCAACCGCCGCAACGACGACGCCCAGCACGAGCCCGATGTACCAACCGGTGGAAGCACCGATCAAGCTCAACTCACACCTCCTGTGTCTACGTCCCTCGTCTTCTCGCCTGAAGGGCGCCGGGATGGCCGGCGACCTTCCTGTCCATTGAACTCTGCCGCGCAATCGATTGTGCGTCAACCAGAAAAACGGGATGACCATGCGCTGGCTTTCTCCAAATCGGACAGCACGGCACGGTAGTCCTCGTCGGTGTCGACGTCGCGCGGGATCGCGCCGGCGACCGGCACGTCGACGACGTCGCTGGCGTGGCGGTCGAGCAGCTTCCACACGCCCTTGTCGCCGTGGAGCGTCGCGAGCTCGTCGAACATGGCGCGCGCGAACGCCAGCGGGTGGCCGCGGCCGTCCTCGTACGCGCACGCGGCGATGGTTGCGTTGCGCCGATTCTGGACCAGCGTTTGGATCGTCGCCGCGGTCACGCCGGGCTGGTCGCCGAGCATCAACACGAGCACTTCGGTTTCGTTGTCGACCGCGGTCAGGGCGGCCGCGATCGACGACGAGCACCCCTCGCCGAAGCTCTGGTTCTCGACGACGGTGGCGCCGCTCAGGTCGACGCGCTCCCGGATCTCCGCGGCGCTCCCACCGATCACGCACAGCAGCTGATCGAAGTCGCAGGCGCGCGCGGTGGCGAGCACGTGGTCGAGCAGCGTCGCGTCGCCGTACGGGAGCAGCTGCTTGGGGGACCCGAGCCGCTTGGAGCCGCCGGCGGCGAGGACGAGGCCGGTGACGAACGGAGTCGCGCGCGGGTGCACGCCCGAATTATGGTGGTTCGACTCAGGCTGCCCGGCGGGAGGCGACGGCCGGGAGCGCCCGGCGCGCCAGCTCGAGCTCGTTGGCCGGCCTCGGCTTCGAGATCACGTACCCCTGCACAAGATCGCAGCGCAGGCCGGTGAGCAGGCCGAGGCAGTGGTTGTCCTCGACGCCCTCGGCGACGACGCGTAGGCCCAGCGCGTGGGCGAGCTCGACGGTCGCGCGCACGAGCGCGACGTCACGGCCGTGCTCCGCCTCGGCCAGGCGCGTGATGAAACTCCGGTCGAGCTTGAGCTCGCCGACGGCGAGGCTGCCCAGATAGGCCAGCGACGTGAAGCCCGCGCCGAAATCGTCCACTGAGACGATCAGCCCGAGATCGTGGAGCTTCTGTATCGCCAGCTGAGAGCGCTCGAAGTCGGCGATCGCAGTCGTCTCGGTCATCTCGAGCACGAGGGCTTCGGCGGGCAGCGCATGGTGCGTGAGTAGCCGTTCGACGAGCTCGGGGAAGCCGGGGTCGAGCAGGTCCGAGGCCGAGATGTTGACCGACACCGTGAGCTCCTTGCCGTCGGCTCGCCACGCGGCGCACTGCGACAGGGCCTCGTCGAGCACGAGCGAGGTGAGCACGCTCATCAGCCCGGCGTCCTCGGCGAGCGCAATGAACTCGAGCGGCGGGATGAACCCGAGGCGGGGATGGAGCCAGCGGACCAGCGCCTCGACCGAGCCGATCTCCCCGGTCGCGAGGTCGACCTGGGGCTGGTAGTGGAGGGCGAGCTCACGCTGCTCGATCGCTGCGCGCAAGTCCTCGACCAGCTGCATGCGGTTGGCGGCGCCGTCGAGATCCTCCTGGTAGATGGCGAACCGCTTGCCGGCGACCTTGGCGCGGTACATGGCGAGATCGGCGCAGCGCACGAGGTCCGCCGGGCTGGTGGCGTCATCGGGGAACACCGCGATGCCCATCGCCGCGCCGATCTGCGCGCGCACCGCGTCGAGCGTGAACGGCTGCTCGATCTCGGCCGCGACCCGTCCGGCCACCGTCGCCGCGTAGTCCGCCCCTGCGTCCAGCAACACCAGCGCGAACTCGTCTCCACCGAGGCGGACGACCAGATCCGAGCTGCGCAGCGAGTGCTCGAGCCGCGCGCCCAGCTGCCTCAGGAGGTCGTCCCCGGTGGCGTGGCCGAAGGAGTCGTTGACCTCCTTGAAGCGGTTGAGGTCGATGAACATGAACGCGAGCCTGCGAGCCTCGGCGTCCGGGTTGCCGTGCTCGGCCGCGACCGCGTCGAGCAACTGGAACAGCGCGCGGCGATTGCCGAGTCCGGTCAGCTGGTCGGTGATCGATTCGCGCCGGCGCTGCTCGGTGAGGGTCCGCAGGCCGACGAGCGACAAGGCCGAGCGGACGCCGGCGACGATCAGCGTCGCCGCGGCCAGGGCGAGCGACACCCGGCCGACGGGGTGCAGCGAGCCGACGAACAGGATCAGAAGAGCCGAGGCCGCGGCGAGCGCCGGGAGCACGAATCCGGGAGGCTCTTCGCTCAGCGAGGGCCGGCTCGTCGGGGTTCTGACCCACACTGCGATCGAGACCAGCAGAATCGCCACCGGCCAGGCGATGTCGTTCAGCACGGTGGCCACGTGCGAGGTCGAGCCGAGCACGTTGAATATGTCGCCCACCGCGTTCAGGGCATAGCCGGCGGCCAGCAGCAGCCACGGGAGCTTGCGCCTCCCGGACACGATCGCGGCGCCGCCAACGACGAGCCCGAGCAGCAGCACGTCGCCGACCGGGTAGGCCAGGTTGACCGCCACCCCGGCGGCGCTTCCGCCGGCGTGGTGAAGCACGTCCTTGAACGCGAACGTGGCGCACACGGCCGCGGCGCCGAATCCCGCCACCGCGCCGTCGAGCCAGCTAGCGAGGCTGAACCGCTTGATACTGCTGCGCAGCAGCAGCATCAGCGCGACGTAGGTGACCGGATAGAACGTCAGATAGAAGCCGTCGGCGATCGAGGGCGACGGTGGCGTCGCGCCGCCGAGCGACTGGATCGTCAGCACGACGTCGCCCGCTGCCCAGCACAGGAGCCCGATACCGAGCAGCACGGGTACGGCGCGCCCGCGCTTCAAATCGGCGGCCTTCAGGACGCACAGGGCGCCGGCGACGACCTCGAACGCGGCGATCCCCCAACCGTCGAGCCAGGACCAGTCCACTCCGAGCGCGTCGACCACGACGTAGCCGACGACCAGCGCGGCGAGGACCGCATAGGCGGCCCAGACGAACGGGTGCGCGCGATCGAACGCGCGGCGTCGCGGCGGCAAGAGGGCAGCGCGAAGCGAGGCGCCCATGTCGTCGCCGGCAACGCTGTCGTTTTCCCGTACCTGTGCCATGAGGATTCTTAACCTCGGCCCTAGGTCTCGTCTTCGGCCGATGGGCCGGAAACTTGCGTGGATCGGCGGTTCTACGGGTCAAACGGCCAGGAGAGGCCGAACGTGTGGCGGGTGAGGGACACGGGCCGAACTTAGGAAGGACAACCACGAAACCGCCAGTTGAAGGTGTGCGGCTCGTCACCAAGGGTGGGTATTCGGCGCTCCGGGCGGGACGTACCTTCTCCTCCGTCGCCGTCCACTCGAGGAGCACCAACGTATGAGCCGCATCACCGATCCGGACTTTCGCTTGCGCGATCACCACACGCCGCCGACGCTGCCGGCGTCGCCCAAGACGGGCCTGAATCTCGCGACGCTGCACCGGCCGGCACTGAAGCTGGCCGACTACATCCACAGCAGCCTCGCGAATCCGCCCGCGGCCGTGTCGCGCCCGCACCCCGGCTTCCAGTGGGGAATGCTCGCCAACGACCGGATCGGCGACTGTGTGATCGCGATGATGCTCCACTCGATCGAGGACTTTCATCTGGACGACGGCACCCCGGTGCCGGCGTTCACAACCGAAGATGCGATCAGCATCTACACGGCGATCACCGGCTACGTGCCGGGCGACCCGAGTACCGATCGCGGGACGGACGAGAACGCGGCCATGCGCTACTGGGAGCACCCGGGCCTGAAGACGTCCGATGTCGGCCAGCACAAGATCGTCGCGACCGTGGCGGTCGATCCGAGCAACCTCAACGAGTGCCGGATCGCGATCGACGAGTTCGTCGATCTGCAGATCGGCATCGCGCTGCCGATCAGCGCACAGGGGCAGACGGAGTGGACGGTTGTCGGCGATGGGAAGACCGGGAACAGCGCTCCCGGCTCATGGGGCGGACATGGCATTCCCTACCGTGAGTACGACGGGCAGACGTTCTCGTGCGTGACATGGGGCGCGGAGCTGCTGCTCACCGTCCCGTTCCACCAGGACTACGCCCAGGAGGCGCACGTCGTGGTGACCAAGGAGATGCTGAACAAGCAGGGCGTAGGACCCTCGGGCGTGGCATGGGACGAGCTGATCGCCGACATCAAGGCGCTCCCTCGTCAGCCGGGCGCGGGTGATCCTGCGGGGGCGCCTCAGGCCGTGCTCGCGTAGGCGAGGCCAACGCTCCCGCGTGAGCGGGGGTGAGCCTGTCTGCACCTGAGCCGGTCCGAGGACTGCGGAGAACATCCCGGGGAGGCGCACGGTCGGTGCGCCTCCCCGATGCGTTGGTAATTCGCTGCGCATTGCTCCTCATCGAGTGACAATCCTCCGCCGGTTAGGCGCGCTCCGACCCGTGGTGTCCTACCCTCGCCCAGGTGTGCTGGGGAAGGCACACCGAGTTCAGCCAGCGAGCTGAGCGCTGGATCGTCTACCGGCAAGGAGCGAGGTATGAGCACGCGCGCGAGAAGCAGGTTCGTCACAACGATTTCGCTGGTCGCCGTGCTGGCGCTGGCCGCGGGGTTCGGCGCCGCGGGCGCGTCCGGTGCGTGGCGCGGCTCGCGGACGTTCGGGGCCTCGGGCGCCGGACCCCAGGCGCACCCCGCCCAGGTGTGCTCGTCCAGCGATAACGGCCCGCGCAACCCGGCTAATCCGCTCGACACCGCCGGGTTCAGCGGCACCAACCCGCTCTCAGGCGCGCACCTGTTCGTCGAGAGCCCCTGGCAGTACGGAGGTGACGCCGCGGATGCGATCGCCAACGATGTCGGGCTCGGGTATCTGAGCAACGAGGAGAGCGGCAACCCGATCCCGTGGGCGCAGTTCAAGGCCCGCGTCAACAAGATGCACATGTCCCGGTCCGTCTCCTACAGCGTGCACGAGCTCGAGAAGATCGGCGACTACCCGCAGGCGCATCAGTTCAGCCTGTACACCGCGGGCGGCTCCGGATCGGCGATCTTCACCCAGGTACAGAACTACCTGTGCCGCATGCAGCGAACGGATCCAGCCGCGGCTGCAGAGTTGACGACCTACTTCATCCCGCACGGCGGCGGTTGCAACGGCGGGAGCAACCCGAACTTCGACGCCGAGGTCAACGCGTTCAAGGACGCGGTCGGCAACTTCCCCGCGCTGATCTTCGTCGAGGAGGACGCGATCGACACGATCTGCTGGAGCAGCCCGGCGGCGATCGCTCAGCGCGAGGCGTACCTCAAGTACGAGATCGACACGCTGTCGCAGCTACCGCACGCGCTCCTGTACGTGGAGGGCGGAACGTCGGACGCCAACTCGCCGGCCGAGGTGGCCCGCGTGCTGAACGCCAGCGACGCCTCCAAGCTCCGCGGCTTCTTCACCAACGACACCCACTTCAACTGGGCCTACAAGGAGATCCAGTACGGGAACAAGATCTCGGCGCTGACGCGCGGCCTGCACTTCGTGGTCGACACCCGCGGTGACGGCAACGGCCCGCTGCTGAACCCGCACCCGGTCACGCAGGGGATCGAGCAACTGTGCAACCCGCCTGGTCGCGGGCTCGGGCCGAAGCCGGGCGCGAGCAACGGCCAGTCATACGGGATGTACTCCCCGCACCTCGACGGGTTCGTGTGGGTGACGACGCCGGGTGAGAGCGCGTCGCCGACGTGTCCGGGCCGGTCGACGCACTACGCCGCTTCGGGGATCTTCGACCCGGGGATCGCGATCGGCTACGCGTCGCGGGCGAACAACCGGATCGGCCCGTCGCCGCGGTTCAAGAGCAACAAGTGGTAGCGCCGGCGGCCCGGCTCGGATTGCGGGTGGTTGATCCGAGCCGGTCGCCGGCGAACGCTGCCTCAGGCTTCCCCGACGATCATCAGCGAGTTGCCGTCGGGGTCCCGGAACCAGAACATCGGCGGTACCGGACCGCCCATCCGCGCAACTTCGGCGTCGACATCGACGCCGTCCGACTGCATATCCGCGTGGGTCGCGTCGATATCGTCGGTGGTCAGGATGATCCCGGTCTCGACGCCGGTGTGGTCGGTGCCCGGGCGCGGCGGCGCGAGCGCGATTCCGGTGGTGCCGGTGGGCGGGTACACCTCGACCCAGCGGTACTTGTCGCCGAACGGGATGTCGGTGCGCTTCTCGAAACCGAGGGCCTCGTAGAACTCGATCGAGCGATCCTGGTCGGTCGCCGGGACGGCCACGAGGCTGATCGTTCCGATGCGGCTCTTCGTGCTGCTCACTGCGGGCCTCCTTGGAAGTTCGATTCAACGAGGTAAGGACCCCGGGCGCCGCGGAAAATCATCGCCACGCGATTGACGCACCGCGGATTGGTCTGGTAGGTTATATACCTAACAGTCCTTCCGACTGCGAGAGGTGCGAGGGTGGCGGCGCTGACGCTGGACGCCGTCGCTGCGCCTCGATCGGACACCGGGGCGCGTCGGGACCCAACGGGGGCGCGTCGGGCACCGGCACCGCGCACGGCGACTGGTCGCCGTGCGCACTGGTCCTCCACCGCGCTCACCCTCACGGCGCGGTGGAGGACCCGTCGCCCCCCGCGATCAGGTCAACCTCACGACCGCGATTGTGGCGCTGGTTCTCGCGCAGACGATGCAGGCTCGAGCAGAGCGGCTGAAACCGTCGCGAGGCCCATCGGTTGCCGACTTCGCGATCGGGGTCGGTGGACTGCGGGAGTCGATCTACAGCGTCGCCGGTCCTGCGTCGCGGGACACGCCGCTGGTCGGAACGCTGATCGCGCTGGCGGTCCTCGGAGGCTTGGTGCGGCCCCCGGTGGCCAGGTCGGTCCGCGGTGTCAAGTCGTCGTCGCGTCGTATGCACACGATGTTCCTCGGCCGGCACGGGCACCTCGTGGGCCACCACCGCAGGGACTGACTCTCGACCGCGCGATCGGGTTAGCGCTCTGCCGGCGGGACGTCTCCGAGCGTCTGCACCAGTGCCAGGACCTGCTCCATCGAGTAACGCAGGCTGCGCCGCTGCAAGTCGGGTGGATCGTTGACGAGTCCGGCACCCTCACGCCAGGCGCGCTGCGGACGGATCGGGCGAGGCGCGAAGCCGCCCCGGCATTCGGGCACACGTTGTGCAGGGTGTTCTCGACGCAGTCGGCGCAGAACGTGCACTCGTATGTGCAGATCCGGGCGTTCGGCGCGGCCGGTGGGAGATCGACGTCGCACAGTTCGCAATTGGGGCGCAGAGCCAGCATCACACCTCGCTTCCGATTCGATCCGCCCGCGTGAGACGACGGCGGTCGATTGGCGCTGCGGCGCCTGTGGGACCCTACTCACGATGAACGTGTTGATCTACGGAGAGACTGAGACCTCGCCGGCGCTGCGGCACGAGGTGCCGCTCGCGATCGGGGATCCGTTCCTGTATCTGGAGGCCGACGGCCGCCGGGCGGTCCTGACCAACGCGCTCGAGGAAGCCAGGATCGCCCGGGCAGCGCCCGACGGCGTCGAGCTCACCGCAGGTCCGGCGATCGTCCGGCACAGCTCGACCATCCCCACCATCACGTCGGGCACGAGCACGATCTGGTCCTCGTCGACCGTCCAGCCGAGGCGGCGGGAGGCGAAGTGGGCGAACGAGCGGCGGAGCGCCGCCCGTGCCGGGCCGGGATAGCCGAGATCGTCTCGGTCGATCGCGCGATGGAGGGCCTCGTCGACGGGTGGCGCCAGCGGATAGTCCATCTCGGCGATCGTCGCGCTCAGCACGTCGGCGTCGTGGGCCGCCCACTTCTCGCCGGCGCGCAGGTGGAGCGACTCGAGGCCGGGGACGGTCAGATCGATCGCCATCGCGTGCTGGAGCTTCTCAGATACCGTCCGCTTGATGGCTGAGGCGATGGTCATGGCGTGCCTGAACGGCGGGCGCACGCGGAGCGAGCACGCCGCGGTCCCCCTGTCGCCCGCCGAGCTGGCGGCGGACGCTCTGGCGGTTCGGCGGGCCGGCGCGTTCGCGGTACATGTGCACCCGCGCGATGCCGGCGGCCGCCAGACGATGGCCGCGGCCGCCTGCGACGCGGCGGTCGACGCGATCCGCGCCGCGGCTCCGCGGCTTCCGGTCGGACTGACGACGTCCTCGGACGTCGATCCCGACCCGTTCGCGCGCGCCGCGGCGGTGCGGTCGTGGCGTAACGCGCCGGACTTCGTGTCGGTCAACCTGTCCGAGCTCGGCTGGGCGGGGATCGTCCGTGCGGCTCTCCACGCCGGGATCGCCGTGGAGGCCGGCTTGACCACTCCCGAAGATGCCGGCGAGCTGGCGAGCAGCCCGTTCGCACATCAAGTCGTACGCGCGCTGGTCGAGGTCGAGGGCGGGGTCGACGAGGCGCGTGCGATCGCGCGGGCGATTCCGCCAGAGATTCCGCAGCTTTGGCACGGGTTCGGCGAGCGGACATGGGAGGTGATACCGGCCGCGATCGCCGCGGGTCACCAGGTGCGCGTCGGCTTCGAGGACGTGCTCGTGTTGCCCGACGGGCGTATGGCTCAGAGCAACGCCGAGCTGGTCGCGGCCGCGGTGGCGTTGGGTGCCCCGCCGCCGGCCGCAGGCTGAACGACGGCTTCCAACCACCGGGCGAACAGCCGGCGGGCCAGGCTCGTCATCTCGGCCTCTGTCGCCGCGATCCGCTCGAGCAGCCGGGGCAGCGCACCGGCGCCCATCAACCCCTCGAGGCTGCGGGCGTAGGCGGGCACGGCGCCCCACTCGGTCGCGAGCGATGTCCCGACCTCGATGTGGAATTGCATCCCATAGGCGCGATTGACCACGAACGCCTGTTGCTCGTAGGCGTCGGACCGCGCGAGTTGCACGGCGCCGTCCGGAAGGGCGAACGTGTCCGCGTGCCACTGCAACGCCTTGAACTCATCCGGCAGCACCGAGAACACCGGATCCGAGGCTCCGGCGGCGGTGCGGGAGACGGATAACACGCCGACCTCGGGGTCAGGGCCCGGGGCGACGCGCGCGCCGAGACTGGCCGCCAGCAGCTGCGCTCCCAGGCACACGCCCCAGACGGGCGTTCCCGCGGAGGCGGCTTCCGCGATCAGTCGCTTCTCGTCGCGCAGCCACGGGAGCGCCTCGTCCTCGTAGGCGCCCATCGGCCCGCCCATGGCGACGATCCCGTCGAACGCGCGCCAGTCCGGTAGCGGCTCGCCCTGGTCGACCATCACGCGGCGAAGCTGGCCGCCGCGGTCGAGCAGCTCGTCCTCATAGGCACCCGGCGGCTCGCACGAGATGTGCTGCAACACGAGCAGGTTCGGCCCGAGGCTGGTCACGTCAGTCGGCGTCCTCGTCTCGCAGTAATGCGACGAGCCTACTCAGCTGGCCGATGAACCGCTGGCGACCGGCTCGCGCTCGCCGTCGGTGATCGCCTGAACGAGTTCGTCGAGGATCTCCTCGGCGCGCTCGTTGTCGACCTGACAGGTTCCGGCCGCCTCGTGTCCGCCGCCGCCGTGGGCGAGCATCAGCGCCCCGATGTCGACCTGAGAGGACCGATCGAGGATCGAGCGCCCGACCGCGAACACCGTGTTCTGCTGCTTGAGCCCCCACAAGGCGTGGATCGACACCGTGCACTCGGGGTGCAGCGCGTACACGAGGAAGCGGTTGGTCGGGTGGATGATCTCCTCGTCACGCAGGTCGAGGACGGCGACGCGATCGCGCACGGTCGAGCAGCGCAGGATCTGGCCGACGGCCGCCTCGGAGTGCTTGCGATAGAGAGCGACGCGCTCGGCGACGTCCGGAGAGGCCAGGATCTCGTCAATCGGCAGCTCGAGGCAGCTGTCGATCAGCAGCATCATCAGCTGGTAGTTCGAGATGCGGAAGTTGCGGAAGCGCCCGAGGCCGGTCCGAGGATCCATCAGGAAGCTCAGCAGGATCCAGCCCTGCGGGTTGAGGATGTCATCCATCGACAGCTGCGCCGCGTCGGCGCGGTCGACCGCCTCCATCATCGCGGCGCTCACGCGGGGGAACGTCGCGGCGCCGCCGAGGTGGTCGTAGACGACGCGCGCGGCGGAGTCGGCATCGGCCGCCATGACCCGGTTGCCGGTGTCCTCGCGGACGCGCAGCTCCTCGGACGAGTGGTGGTCGAACGACAGCGCGACCTCGGGGCGGTAGGGCAGGTTGGTCGTGATGTCGTCGGCGGTCAGCTCGACCTTGCCGTCCTGCACGTCCTTGGGATGGACGAACAGGATCTCATGGAGGAGCCCGAGCTCCTTGAGCAGGGCGGCGCAGACGAGGCCGTCGAAGTCGCTGCGGGTGACGAGTCGGAACGTGCGGTTCGATGAGAGAAGATCAAGATTCGGCATGTTCCATCGTCGTCGCGCCGGCGATCAAGCTTGAGGTCCGGTCCGGGCGCCGGACGGAGGATCGGCTCGGGTTGGTTAGGCTGCCCGACACGGCTCCATGCAATTCGGGATCACCGACCACGTCGACGCATCCGGCATCGCGCCGGCCGAGCAACTCGACCAGAGGCTCCGGTTGGTGGAGCTGTACGACCGGCTCGGGTTCGACCGCTACATGCTCACCGAGCACCACGGCACGCCGCTCAGCCTGGTGCCGTCGCCACATCTGTTCCTGGCCGCGGCGTCGCAGCGTACGAGCCGGATCCGCCTCGGGACGCTGGTGACGCTGCTGCCGCTGTACAACCCGCTGCGGCTGATCGAGGAGGTGGGCGTGCTCGACATGCTCAGCGGGGGTAGGCTCGAGCTCGGCATGGGGCGCGGGGTCTCGCCGCCCGAGATCGCCACCTACGGGCTCGACCCGGCCGACACTCCGGCGATGTTCGACGAGGCGTACGAGATCCTGCTCGAGGGCCTCACGTCGGAGTTCCTGTCACACGAAGGGCGGTTTCACTCAATCAAGCACGTGATGATGGTGGTGCCGCCGGTGCAGCGCCCGCGCCCGCCGCTGTGGTACGGCGTCGGTTCGGTGGAGCGCGCCAGGTGGGCGGCGGAGAACCGGATCAACATCATGGCGTTGCGGCCGGCCACGGCCGTGCGGCCATTCACCGACGCCTTCTGCGAGGCGTGGGAGCAGACCGGGCGTCCCGTGACGGAACGGCCGCTGCGCGGGGTCGATCGGCCGCTGGTCATCGCCGAGGACGGGGCTGAGGCCAGGCGGGTCGCCACTGAGGCCCACGCCGTCTTCTACCACTCGCTGATGCTGCTGTGGGTGCACGCCGGCATCACGCCTCCGACCCACTTCCCGCCGACGTTCGAGCTGTGGCAGGAGCACGGTGGCGCGTTCGCCGGGACGCCTGAGGAGGCGCGCGAGTTCATCGCCCGGGAGGTCGAGGTGGCCGGGCTGGACACCATGAATCTGCACATCGCGTTCGGCAACATCAGCTTCGAGAACGTGTGCCGGACGGCCGAGCTGTTCGCGGCCGAGGTGAGGCCGGCGTTCGCCGAGGTCGGGGCGCGGCGCTAGCTTCCGAAGAACTCGGCTTCGGCCTCGCCGAGTGTGGTCGCCGGCGGTGCGCCGTGCAGGTACTCGGCGGCGATCGCGCCCCAGTCCGCCCCCGCGCGCAACTGCCACAGGACGACACCGACGATCCCGTGCATGCGGCGGATCAGCACGGTCTCCGCCGGCAATGTGAACTGGTTGATCTGGTCGCGCACGTTCGCCGGACGGTGCTCGTCGGCCCCGTCGCCGTGGCGGTGCTCGTCCCCGTCGCGGTGTCTGCGCCGGCGGTGCTCGTCGCCGCCGAATCGACGGTGACCGGGAACCGCGTACCACCGCGTGGCGCGGCGCATCATCCTGAGCGCGAGTTCGGCGTCGACCGCGTCCGCCCGCTCGGCCGGCAGATACCCGCCCGCCACCAGCGCAGACTTGAGCGCGGGCGCGTCCCGGTCAAGGACCGCGCGCGCGATCGTCCGCTCCGCGTCCACGCGCTCGGGATCGATGTCGCGCAGCAGGCCGTAATCGAGGAACGCGACCCGGCCGTCGGGGCGCAGCAGGTAGTTGCCGGGGTGGGGATCGCCGAGCGCGATCCGGTCCCGGTAGGCGAGCCCGAAGTAGAAGCGATAGACGATCTCTCCGTACCGGTCGCGCTCGGTCTCGGCGGACTCGCGTACGGCCTCGAATCGCTCGCCCGCGACGTACTCGGTCGTGAGGACCCGGCGGGTCGAGAGTGCGGTGTCAACGCGCGGGACGAAGATGAACGGATGGCCTCGCCGCAGTCGCTCGATCCGGCGCTGGTGCTGAGCCTCGAGCTCGTAGTCGAGCTCCTCGCTGATCCGCTCTCGTAGCTCCGAGAACAACGCCTTCGCATCCAATCCGGGAGCGAGGCGCTTGACCAGCGGCAGCAGCATCAGCGCATTTCGCATATCGGTCTCGACTGCCTCCGCGACCCCTGGGTACTGGACCTTGACGGCCACGTCCTCGCCGGCGGCGGTGACGGCGCGGTGGACCTGGCCGATCGACGCAGCGGCGAACGCCTGCTCTTCGAACTCCGAGAACACGTGCGAGAGCGGGCCGCCGAACTCCTGGCGCATCATCCGCTCGAGCTTGGCGAACGGCACCGGTGGGACGTCGTCGCGAAGCGATGCGAGCCTGGTCTGGAGGGCCTGGCGCTGGTCCTCGGGGAGCCCGTCGAACTCGACCATCGAGATCATCTGGCCGACCTTCATCGCCGCCCCACGCATCCGCCCGAGCTGTTCGACGAGCTCGTCGACGAGCGCCGCGGTTCGCTCCCGCTGCGCCGCCTCCGCCCGCTCCGGGGTGCGTAGACGGTTCGCGGTCCGCATCCCCGCCCACCGAAGCCCCTGCCCGGTGACCAGCCCGCCGACCCGGGCGGTCCGCCCGATCCGTCCGGTCGGGAGCTTCCCTGCCTCGGGTGGTGGATCTTCCGCGCGCGCCGTCATCTGGTCCAGGCTACACAGCGCCGGGTGGCGGCCCAGAAGGTCATCGTCGCGCGGTCAGAAGGTCATCGTCGCCCGGTCGCTACCGTGCGACGCGATGGATGTCGAGGACGCGATCCGCAGCCGACGGACACACAAAGCGTTCGCCCCCGAGCCGCTTCCGCGGGATCTGATCGACGAGCTACTCGACCTGGGCCGGTGGGCGCCGAATCATCACCTCACGAACCCGTGGCGGTTTCGAGTGCTCGGGCCGGAATCGCTCGCGAGGTTGAAAGAGGCCGCCGGTCCGGAAGCGGCCGCCAAGCTCGATCGCGCGCCGACGCTTGTCGCCGCGACGGTCGTGGGCTCGGACGATCCCGTCCAGGATCAGGAGGATCTGTGCGCGACGGCATGTGCGGTCTACGCGGTGTTGCTCGCGGCCCACGGGCGCGGGCTCGCGGGTTACTGGCGTACGCCGGGGGTGCTCAGGACCTCGCCGGGACTCGAGGCGCTCGGCATCCCGGCCGACGAGCGGTTCGTCGCGCTGATCCATCTCGGCTGGCCGCGGCAGGAGAAGGAGCCGCCGGCGCGAGTCCCGACCGCTGACGTGGTCACTCACCTTCGCTAGTACCTGCGTCCGGCTCGCCGGTCGTCTCGTTCAGCGATCCCGCCGGCGCGCCGCGCGTCGTTACGACATTGCGCGCGTGAACGTGAGGTGGACGTGGAGCACGGCGTCGCCGCCGACCGATCCCAGCCGGTTCCAGGTCATGCCCGCCGCATCACGAGCGACGGTCGTCCGACCGGACAGGCGCGGTGCGCCGTCGGGCATCAGCTCGACCTTCACCGGGACCGCGAGTCGCAGGCGCGTCGACGCGATCGTCAGTTCTCCCTCGACGGTCAGACCGCCCTGGCGCGCGGTGACCGACGTCGCATCGAACACGATCTGCGGGTGTGGCGCGACGTCGAAGAAGTCGGGCGAGCGCAGGTGCCGGTCGCGCTTGCCGTGCCCGGTGTCGAGGCTCGCGGCTTCGATCGTCAGCTTGCCCGCGGCGCCGCCGGTTTGAACCGTCAAGGTGCCGTCGTACGTGCCGAAGACGCCGCGAACGGTGTGCAGCCCCCAAAGTGCCTTCACGGCGAAGCGGATCTCGCTGCGCTGTGGGTCAACGGTCCACACCCCGTCGGGGAGTGGGAGCTCAGCACTAGGGTCGCGGCGATCGGTGGTGGCGTGAAGGTCGCCCATTGGATTCCTCCTTTGTCGCGTTCAGCGGCCACCGGTTGTCACATCGGTGGCGTTTGGCGTGTCAACGGTCATATGACACGCGGCGCGGAGAGAATGTGACCGATGGACGACAACAAATGGCTGGCCGAGCGCTTTCAGGAGCAACGACCGCATCTGCGGTCGGTCGCCTACCGACTGCTCGGGTCGCTCAGTGAGGCTGACGACGCGCTCCAGGAGGCATGGCTGCGGCTCAGCCGAGCCGACGCGAGCGCTGTGGAGAACCTCGGCGGATGGTTCACGACGATCGTGGTGCGCGTGTCGCTGAACATGCTCCGCGCCCGGAGGTCCAAGCGCGAGTCGCCTTTTGACGGCTCGCTGCCCGACCTGATCGTGAGTCCGCGCGAAGGGGTAGATCCCGAGCACGAAACCCTGCTCGCCGATTCGGTCGGGCTGGCCATGCTCGTCGTGCTCGAGACGCTCACGCCGGCCGAGCGAATCGCGTTCGTGCTCCACGACGTATTCGCGGTGCCGTTCGACGAGATCGCCGCGATCACGGATCGCACTCCCGCGGGGGTCCGGCAGTTGGCCAGCCGGGCCCGGCGCCGTGTGCGGGCCCAAGCGCCCGTTCCCGATGCGGACCTGGCTCGCCAGTGGGAAGTACTCGACGCGTTCTCCGCCGCCAGCCGAGAGGGCAACTTCGAAGCGCTGATGTCGGTGCTCGATCCGGACATCGTGCTCCGCGAGGACGGTGGAGCGGGCGCGTCCATGCTTGTTCGCGGCGCACGCTCGGTGACCGAGCGGGCGATGATGTTCTCCCATCTCGGGCCTGCTGCGCGGCCCGCGCTGGTCAACGGAGCCGCGGGCGTCGTCGTGGCACCCGGCGGCCGCGTATTCGCGGTCATGGGCTTCACGATCGCCGACGGAAAGATCGTCGAGATCTACGTACTCAACGATGCCGAGCGCCTGGCCGAGATGGACTTCTCGTTCCTGGACTGACGGTGGCGAACGCCGTTGCGCGTTGGACCTGGGTGGACGTCGGCCCCGCCCGTTATGAGAGCTCGGGCGGGGTCGTGTCCGTCGCTCGGGGCCTGCGGTCTTGGATCCTCAGCTCACCGCTTTCTTCACGAGCGCGCCGATCTTCTTCTCGACATCTGCGTTCAGCTCGTTGACCGCATACACGGTCGGCCATAGTTCGCCCGTGTCGAGGTTCGCCTTGTCGCTGAAGCCCAACGTCGCATACCGCGTCTTGAACTTCTGTGCGGGTTGGAAGAAGCAGAGGACGCTGCCGTCCTTGGCGTATGCGGGGAACCCGTACCAGGTTCTCGGCGCGAGGTCCGGTGCGGTGGCTTTGACGATGGCGTGAATCCGCTCGGCGATCACGCGGTCCGAGTCCTGCATCTCGGCGATCTTCGCGAGCACGTCGGTTTCGCCGTTTGCCGAGCCCGCCCTCGACTCTCGCGCGCGCTCCTTCATCGCGGCGCGTTCTTCGGCCGTGAAAGTCTCAGACGCCTTGCGGGCCGCGGCCTTCTTGGCGGGCGGCTTGTTGCCCTTCTTTGTGGTCGTTGCGGTTTGCCCTTCAGCCATTGCAAAGTACCTCCTCGGTCGTGGTGCACATGGGCGTCACGTTAATGGCGCTCGCGACGCGGCGCTTCTTGAAAACTGACCACTTGGGGCCAGCCCTCTGCGCGGGCGCCAGTGCGCCGGCTAAGGCTCGGGATGTCCGTTCAGGTAGTACGTCCCTGTGCACGCATTGATGTACGTCCCCGACGAGAACTTCTGGCCGTGACTCGGGAAGTACCACTCGATCGCGTTGTACGCCGCACGACCGTGACAGCTACCAAGCTGGAACAGAACGACCTTGGCGCCCTTCTCGAACTGACCTTGAGCGACGATCTGATGCGGTCCGACCCACTCAGCGGTTCCAGTCCCGGTCGCTCGGTGGCCGCCCCACGAGGTCCAGTGGATCATCTTGACGAGGCCCGTCGGGTCACCGCCGTTGAAGATCGTCCGCGGCTTTGCGTGCCCGTATCCCTTCTGGCCCATTGACCATGGGCCGGCCAGTATCGGCACTGCGCTCGCCGCCGCCGTTGCGGCGGCGATGCCGAGTGCCACGGCAGCCATCGTCGCCGTGGCTGCGGTCTTGCGTCGGACGCGAGTTCGCATGGTCCGCCTTCCCATCCTCGAGTGGGCTAGATATAGGCGGAACGCTATCGCCCCACGGACCCTTACTCGTAATCGAGTCCGAGCGAGGCAGTCATTCCCTGCCGGGCGGTGCGGGGTCGTCGGTCGCCAGTGCGAAGCCGCGGATCAGTTCGAGTGCCTCGGTCGGCTTGTCACGGAAGACGCCGTGGCCGGCGCCGGCGAAGACCTCGAGTCGCGATCCTCGGATTCCCGCGGCCATGTCCTGGTGGTCGGCAACCGTCGTGATCGGGTCGAGTTCGCCTGCGAGGATTAGGGTCGGGCAACGGATCCGGTCAAGCTCGCCGAGCCAGTCGTACGTGAAGCCCTCTCCGGCGAAGAAGTGAAACCCCACCTCTGGGCGCATCAGAACGCGCGCGAACATGTCCGGGTCGGCCGCCGTCTGGTTATAGAGCGGGAGGCAGGTCGCAGTGAACTCGTCGAAATGCTCCGGACCCGGATCGAGAAAGAACCGCTCCGCGACCTTGCGCGCGCGCTCCCCTCCGAGCCGCTCGAACATCGGCAGGGCGCGGTCGAGCCTGAATTTGGCGATGCTGCTCGAGACGATCAGCCTCGAAGGCAGGTCGGGATAGCGGATAGCAGCTCCGAGCGCCACGATGCCGCCAAACGATTGTCCGAACACGACGGGCCGCTCGATCCCGAGCGCCTCGCAAAACGCTCGAAAATCGTCGATCCACGTGTCGAGGTTCCAGCGTTCTGGTCCGCTCGGATCACTACGCCCCTGTCCGCGGTGGTCATAGAACACGAGCTGAGCCTGCTCGGTCAGAGGCACGAGATGAGGCTTGAACGTACTGTGGTCAAAGCCGGGGCCGCCGTGCAGGCAGACGATGACGGGCCGCTCGCGCATCACCGGTCCGTCCGGGATTAGGCCCATCCCGGCGACATCGAAATACAGCTCCACGTCACCGACCCGAACGCGCATCGGGGGCAACTCTACCTGCCAGAGGCGACTCCGCGGTGGATCTTTGCCCGTGAGTCCCGCGGAAGCCATCGGCACTGACACATCAGAAGGTATGAGTAGGAAATGGTGTGGCCATCCGAGATGGACTGCCGACGTGCGTGCGCAGCCGAGTGGCGACTGATTGACAGTGAGGTTGGAATTTGACATAGCGCCGCGTTGACAGGTAGCGTGCTCACCCGTCCGGATGGGTAGCGGGAAGGTCGAAAGGGAGGGGCCGGAGACGACGGCTCGACCGACTGCGGGACCAATTCTCTGGCAGTCGACGACCCGGCCAGCCAGCCCTACGTGACCGGCGTGGGCGGCCTGCACATGTCGACTACGAGCTACCCACCGACGGAGTCGGTGTGGAAGGACTTCACCACGGCCACCGGCGCGGGCGGCGGCGGCGCCTCGATCTCGGACACGATGCCGAGCTACCAGTCGGGCGCCCCGTCGTCGCTGAACGTGATCAACAGCCACTCGTCTGGATCCCAGTGCGGTGCGCCGTCTCGCAGCTACTGCCGTGAGGTCCCCGACGTGTCCGCCGACGCCGACCCGTACACCGGCTATCTCATCTACTAAGAGGGGAAGCTGGGCCGGAATCGGTGGGACGAGCGCTGCAGCGCCGCTGTGGGCGGCGTTCACGGCGCTGGTCGACGCCTCGAGCAGCTGCGCCGGCAAGTCGATCGGGTTCGCGAACCCACTGCCGTACAACGCCGCGGCGAGCGCCTACTCGAGCGACTTCACCGACGTCACGTCGGGCAACAACGACTACACCCCCGACCTGCTACCGGGTTGCCGGCGGGTCTGTCGATCAATAGTCCAGTGGTTTGATCAGCGGTACTCCGACGACGGCTGGGTCGAGCAGCGTGACCGTGACCGCGAAGGACACGACGGGTGCGTCGGGTTGCGCGTCGTTCACCTGGACGGTCAATTCCGCGACCGGCACTTGCGCGGCTAAGCAGTTGCTGGGCAACCCCGGGTTCGAATCCGGTAACACAGTGTGGTCGGCGACGTCCGACGTGATCCTCGACAACAGCGAAACCGAGCCCTCCGAGCAGTCGCACTCGGGGTCCTGGTTCGCGTGGCTAGATGGATACGGGACCCCGCACACCGACACGGTCGCCCAGACGGTCACTCTGCCCAACGGCCTGCCACAACTACATCCTGTCGTTCTGGAAGCACATCGACACCTCTGAATCCACAACGTCGGCGGTGGACACGCTGAAGGTGCAGCTGCTCAGCTCGAGCGGCACCGTGCTGACGACGCTGGGCACGTTCTCGAACCTGACCGCGGCCAGCGGCTACCAGCAGGCGAGCGACAGCATCGCCGGCTACGCGGGTCAGAAGGTGACGCTGAAGTTCACCGGTACCGAAACCGATAAGGGCTTCGGGACGACCGACTTCACGCTCGACGACGCGGCGATAAACGTGTCGTAGGGACGCCGAAGGCGGCGCACCGCGCCGCCTTCGACCATGGCGGCCCGGGTCCGATTCCTTCCTGGGCGAGGGGACCGGAGGATCGACGTCTTGACAAACCTAAGATCATTAGGTAGATTCCTATTGATCCTAGTCAAGCACCCGACTCCCGGAGACGCCGCCATGAAGACGACCCAGCTCAACGACCACCTCATTCAGCTCACCCGCTACCGCTTCGTCAACGCCTACCTCGTGCGCGAGGACGATGGCTTCACGCTCGTCGATACGACCATGCCTCGCACGGGCGCTGCCCTGATCGCCGCCGCCACCGCCGCCGGCGCCCCGATCCGCCGGATCGCGCTCACCCACGGCCATGGCGACCACGTCGGCTCTGTCGACGAGCTGAAGCGCACGCTCGGTGACGACGTTCCCGTGTTGATGACCGAACTCGATGCCCGAATCCACGCGGGCGAGAAGGTGGTTGAGGGCAAGCTGACCGGGAGCTGGCCCAAGCTCGCCACCGTGCCCGACGTGCGTCTGGCCGCTGGCGACCGGGTCGGCAGCCTCGAGGTCGTCCCCAGTCCCGGCCACTCGCCCGGCCATGTCGCGTTCCTGGACACCCGCGACCGCACGGTGATCGCAGGCGATGTGTTCACCTCCTACGGCAAGGTGGCGGTGTCCAACCACTTCTATCTGCGGTTCCCGCTGGCGGCCATGGCGACCTACGACAAGGCCGAGGACCTGCGCTCCGCGCAGGCGCTGCGTGCCCTGGACCCGACGCTGCTCGTCGTCGGCCACGGACCGGCCACCCCGAACCCCGCGGCCGCCATGGACGCCGCGATCGCGCGGGCGGCCCGCTGATGCCGCGCGCCGGTCTGGACGCAGCGGCCGTCGTCGCGGCTGGCGCCGCCCTCGCCGACGCCGACGGCCTGGCCGAGCTGACGCTCGCACGACTCGCGGGCGCCCTCGGGATCCGTACCCCGTCGCTCTACGCTCACGTCGACGGGCTCGGTGACCTGCGAGTGCGGATAGGGGCGCGGGGCGCCCGCGAGTTGACCGCCGCCATCCAGGTCGCCGCCGCCGGACGGGCACGGGGCGACGCCCTGCGCGCGGTCGCCGCCGCCTACCGCGAGTACGCGCACGCCCATCCGGGCACCTACGCGGCCATGCAGGTCGCTTCCGAGAGCGAGGAGTTCCAAGCCGCCGGGGCCGAGGTCGTCGGGCTGATCCTCGCCGTGCTCCGCGGCTACGGCCTGGAGGGGGAGCCGGCCATACACGCGGTCAGGACGGTCCGCAGCGCGCTCCACGGCTTCGTCACACTCGAGCGCGAAGGCGGCTTCGGCCTCCCGATCGCTATCGACGAGAGCTACGACAGCCTGATCGACACGCTCGACGCCGGACTGGTCGCCGGCCGCTGAGACGACGCCCGGAGCCTGGTGGCTCGAGGCGCAGCGCCGGCACGGGTTCTGGCTACGCGACGGTCTGGGCCCTGAATGAGTGGTTCCATGTCGAGAAGCGCTGACCGGCTCCGCTCACCAGATGAAGGGCCTCGAAAAGCGCGGCCCGCGACACCAGGAGACCCCGATGCCGAAGTATCTGCTGCTCAAGCACTACCGCGGCGGCCCGGAGCCGCACCGTCCGGTGCCCCCGATCGACCAGTGGGAGCCTGAGGACGTGGAGGCGCATATGGCCTTTCCAGCATCACGTCATCGAACTGCTCGAGGAGCACGGCGAGTACGTTGGCGCAGAGGCGCTCACGCCGACGCGCACCTGGGTGCGCTACGGCGGCCCGGACGCCGCGCCGGTCACGACCGACGGCCCGCTTCCCGAGACGAGCGACCTCGTGGCGGGCTGGTTCATGATCGACGTTGAGACGTACGAGCGCGCGCTCGAGCTCGCGGCCTCCGTGTCCTCAGAGCCGGGGCCGGGCGGGGAGCCGCTGTATGAGTGGATCGACGTTCGGGAGGTCATGTCCGGGGCGCAGTCGGAGGAGTGACGCGGCGTGGTCGGCGAGACGACGCGATGGCTGGACGAGGGCGCGCTGCGCGGGGTCGGGCGGGACCTAATTCCCCGGGTGCTCGCGGGCTTGGTCCGGCGGGGCGAGGACTTCGATGCCGCCGAGGACGCGCTCCAGGAGGCGCTGCTGGAGGCGCTGCGGGTGTGGCCGGAGCACCCGCGCGCGACGCGCGCGCGTGGCTGGTGACGGTCGCGACTCGGCGGCTCGTCGACGCCCGCCGGAGCGAGGCCGCCCGGCAGCGCCGCGAGGAGACGAGCGCTGCAGGGCCGCCGCCGCCGGCCGTCACCGAGCAGGGCGACGACACGCTGTTCCTGCTGTTCTGCTGCTGCCACCCGGACCTCGCGCCTGCGTCGCAGGTGGCGCTGACCCTGCGCGCGGTCGGCGGCCTCACCACCCAAGAGATCGCCGACGCCTTCTACGTGCCGGAGGCGACGATGGCGCAGCGGATCAGCCGGGCCAAGCGCGCACTTATCGGCCCGCCCGCCCGCCGCCTGGATCAGCCCGGTGACCTCGCCGTGGTGCTGCGCGTGCTTTATCTCGTCTACACGGCCGGGCATATTGGCCCGCGGATCCGGGCCCACCCGCCCGACCTGGCGCGCGAGGCGATCCGCCTCGCCCGCCAGCTCACCCTCGCCACCGAGGAACCGGAGGCGCGCGGGCTGGTCGCGCTGATGCTCCTCAACCACGCCCGCCTCCCGGCGCGACTGGACTCAGAGGGTCGCATCGTCACCCTCGACCGGCAGGATCGTGGCCTGTGGGACACCCGCGAGATCGCCGAGGGGGTGCGCGTCCTACAGTCGGCGCTGGCTGTTCAGCGCCCCGGGCGCTACCAGATCGAGGCCGGCATCGCCGCCCTGCACGACGACGCGGCGAGCGCCGAGGGGACCGACTGGCCGCAGATCCGCGCTTGGTACGACGACCTCGTCCTCCTCACCGACGACCCGGTGCGCCGGGACCCCGCAGCGCTCCTCGGCCGTGCGGTCGCGGTCGGCCAAGTCCTCGATCCCGCCGCGGGGCTGCGCGAGACCGATCGGCTCCGCGAGGTGCTCGGCGACCGCCACCGGTGGCATGCGGTCCGCGCCCACCTGCACGAGCTCGGTGGCGACCTGCCCGCTGCCGCCACGGCGTACGTCGAGGCCGCCCGGCGCGCGACGAAGTCGCCGAGCGCGACCACCTGGTCCGTCAAGCCGCCCGCGCTCGGGCCGGCGAGCCACTCAGTTGATACGCCCGAAGAAAGGACGGTCGTGGACCCGCAAGAGATCACCGAAGAGCTCGAGCAGCCCGGTGCCCGGAACCTGCTCGCGTCCGCAACGCTGCTCCGGCTCGCCGATACGTGGGCTCGCCGGCGTCGACATCGTCAACGGCGTTCCCGACGAGTACATCGCGGCATCGAGAAGGCATTGGGCGCAGACCAGGTCGCCGAATTCGGGCGCCAGGTCAGGTCGATGTACGACCAAATGGCACGCATCACCGTCGAGCCGGTATGGGCGCGGCTCTTCGACTTCGGTGCCGGCCGCATGCCGTCCTTCCTGACGAAGCTGGCACGCGACGCCTAGCCGGCCTAATAGGTGCTGGAATGGGTGACATGACCGACGACGCCGACACAACCCCCGCCACGCCTGATCCCGACGACCACGTTGCCCGCCTACAGGCGCAGATCGACGAGGCTAAGGCTCGCCGCGCGGGCTACCGCTCGAAGGCGGCCGAGACGGTCGCCCGAGGGGGCCCGGTGCGCGCGACGGACGAGCAGTTGGGGATCATCAAGACCGACGACACGGTCGGCAGGATCGCCGCTGACGCGAGCCAGGAGGTCCGGAGCAGGCTGAGTCGCCTGGTGTCGCGGTTCGGGAGGCGCGGAAAGAAGTAGGGCGTACGGCGTTGCGGGTCTATCGTGAGAAGGCCGATTTCATTACACCCGATGCCGAGTTCGCATCAGTTGAGGCTGCTTTGGGATTGACGGTGCGCGGGCCCTTGAGACACTTGCCGGGATGAGTCGGGTTCTTATAACCGGGTCCGCCGATGGCCTGGGTTTGATGGCGGCGCGGTTGTTGATTGGCGATGGCCACGAGGTCTTCCTACATGCGCGCTCCAGCCCGCGTGGAGAGGGGGCGTTACTTGCCGCGCCTGGCGCCGCGGGTCTGCTTGTGGGCGATCTTTCCAGTATCCGTCAAACACGGGACCTCGCCGACTCTGTGAACGCGGAGGGTCGGTTTGACGCGGTGATCCACAACGCGGGTGTCGGGTATCGAGAGCGACGAACCCAGACCGAGGATGGGCTGGAGCACGTGTTTGTGATCAATGTTTTGGCACCCTTCCTGCTCACCGCGTTAGTCGAGCGCCCCGACCGGCTGATCTACCTGAGCTCGGGCATGCATCAGTCCGGCGATCCGGACTTCGCTGATCTGCAGTGGGAACAGCGGCGCTGGAACAGCGCGCAGGCGTACGCCGACTCCAAGCTGCTGGACGCGGCCCTTGCGTTCATCGTCGCCGGACGATGGCCGGAGGTGTCCGCCAACGCGGTCGAGCCCGGCTGGGTGGCAACGAAGATGGGCGGGGCCGGAGCGCCAGACGATCTAGCGCAGGCTCCGCTGACCCAGGTGTGGCTTGCCGTGGGCTCGGAGACGGCCGACATCACCGGCGGCTACTTCTACCATCGCCGGCCGCGGCGTCCGGCCCCGCTCGCTCAGGACAGCGAGGTTCATCAGTTGCTGCTCGAGGGCTGCTCATCGTTGACCGGCGTCGAGCTTCCGGCGTGAAACAGTGGTTGGGGAGCTTGATCTGACCAAGCTGCGAGCGTTCGTGACGCTCGCGGAGTACCTGCATTTCGGTCGGGCCGCCGAGGCGCTCCATCTCACGCAGCCGGCCTCGATGACGAGATCGAGAGCCTGACGCCGGGCAAGCAGGCCGACATCGCCATCGTGGACATGCGCGCGCCGCACCTCGACGGGTTCGGCGACCCCGGCGCGGTCATGGTGCTTGGCGCGGGACCCGCGGATGTCGAGACGGTGATCGTCGGCGGCGACGTCGTCAAGAGAGACGGGCAGCTCGTCGGAGCTCACGTCAAGCGAGCCCACCAGCTCATGCACGAGACCCAGGACCGCCTGCGCAGCAAGGACACGCCATCAACATCGGGTATCTCGGGGCCGGCCGGATCGGCCGCGAGCTCCCGGCGGACGTCCCCCGAAACGGTCAGAAGGTGACGCCTGGAAACGACAGCCCCGGCCGCCGACACGCGTTCGATCTGCCGCCGCCGCAGTCGATATCGCCCGCCTCTCCTGCGGTGAGGCGGCGCGAGTCTTGGGCGCGCCGGAGGCGACGATCACGACGCGGCTGTACCGCGCTCGCGCGCGGGTGGCGCGCGAACTCGATCCCGACCGTTCGGCGCGGCGCGGCGCGATCGCAGCGAAGCCGCGAGCACTGCACCAGAGGTCAGCCCGGGTCGGGGGCCGCCAAACCGGCCTGGAGATCGCGGATGATCGTGCCGAGCAGACCGGACGCGAGAAGCCCTGGCCCAAGGGGACCGGCCCGATTCTCACCGACGGGCGGGAGCTGACGCAGGGCGGCTCTGGCGTCAGCCGACATGCGGCCAAGCTGCCAGCGGATCTCCTCGCTGACTGCGTTTGGCGGGTCGGGGGCGGCCAGTCCAGCCGCCTTGGCGGCATACGCGGCGGCACCCAGGGCGTGCGCGCCCATGTGGGGGATGCTTGCGGCCTGCCCGGCCGCTCGGGCGGCGGCCACCGCCGCGGGAGCGCTCACCTCGCGAGCGGCGGCATGAGCGACAAACCGGCGGCGCGCCTCGCCGACGCCGAGCTCGCCACGAGAGAAGGCCCGCAGCCGGGCGATGGCATCACGGGGACGGCTATCCCCCGGAGCTTTCGCCTCGAACAATCCCAGCACCCGCTCCGTGCAGTCCGCCGCCCACATTGCGACGATCCGCCGGTCAGCTTGGCTGAGTGTCTGCGGAGAACCCACACCCCGATCCTTCCACACGGTCAGCGGTCGGGCATCCAAACGCTGCTCAGAACCCGCGAACACCGGTGAGGTTGCGGACCCGCGCCCCGGGCTGGCTGTAGACAAAGACGCTATCGCCGCCGTCCCACAGGAATCCCACCGGGCTCGGGAGCGGCGCGCCGGACGGGGTCACGGTCGTCAGCCACGCGACCGTCTCTTCACGCAAGTGCCGCGCCGCGCGCGCGCCGAACTCGCTGCTCTCGTCGATCACGCGACAATCCTACGAGAACGGTCTCCGCTACTCGCGGATCAGGCGCGGATCAGTGCCCCGAGAGCATCGGGGTTGTACAAGCTCTCGGAGTCGATCGGGCGGCCGTCCAGCACCGCGAAGGGTGTGCCGTTGGGGTCTTGCTCTTCGAAGGCCTCCTCGATCTCGCGGACCCAGCTCTCATAGCGGCCTTCCTTCACGCCGGCGACATAGTCGTCGCTGATGAGGCCGACTCGGCGGCCGAGATCCAGCAGATCCTCGGTCGTGAAGCCGCCGCTGTGTTCGGGCGGCTGGTTGGCGAAGATCTCGCTACGCAGCGCGTCGAATCCGCCGGCGCCGGCGCCGGCGGCGAGCGCCAGAGCGTTTGCCGCCCGGACCGATTCGGTTCCGAGGAAGGACCGGATTCGATACTCCACCGCGACCGCGCCGGCCGCGACCTCGCGACGCAGCAAGTCGCCAGACCGCTCCTCAAACTCTCGGCAATAGGGACACTGCGGATCCTCAAATATCACCAAGCGGCGCCGCGCGCCCTCACTGCCCACGAGCACACCCCCTCCAGGAGTGTGGCCGGGCGGCGCTCCAGTTGCATCCATGGCGCCTATTCTGCCGTTTCCACGCTCGGGCCACCACCTGCCGGGGCAGGCATCCGCCGGGTACCGGACGCAACCGCTTAGGGGCCCTTGGGGCCGAAGCCGCAAGACTTCGCTGCGGCCTCGAACGCGGGGGACTGCGGGTTGACCCCGGGCAGATACACCTGTTGGTTGCCGCCCTGGCTGCTCATCACCCTGGGGTCGGGAAAGCTCGGCACGCCGTGGCTGCGCATGCACTTCGCGAACTCCAGCCCGCGCTCGCTCTGCCGCGCGGTCTGCGCTGAGCTGGCAGGCGCCGTCGGCAGGTACTTCTGGCACCGCGCCCGGGCGGTCCGGAACGCTGGGGCGTTGAGTGAGACGCCATTGACCGACACGGTTTGTCCGTTGCCCTGGATGAGCATGCCCTTGTTGCTCAGGTCGGGGAAGTTCGGGACGCCGTTGGCGCGCATGCAGTTGGAGAACGCCAGCGTCGAGCCCTTCGAGATGGAGCTGCTGCCCGTCGAGGCGCTCGCGCTGGCCGGCGAGCTCGTTCGGCTCGCTGCGGTCGAACCGGCTGGGGCGCTCGAGCCGCAGGCGGCAATCGTTGTTGCGGCGGCGAGCGCGGCGACAGCGCTGAGCAGCCGGATTGCTCGGGATGGCCGTTTGAGGTGGTTGTGCATCGGTCTCCTTCCGCGCTGCCCTGGTGGGTGCGGTTTCCTCAGCTGGCCGCGACGCTACGGTGCGGTCGGGAACAACTCGGTAAGCGTGCGTTTCGGTTACGTGGCTGTTACCGACAAACGGCCATCCTGTCCGGATGGTGCCGGAGCCTACGTTCGCCGGCTGCAACGACGGGCGCATTCGCTGAACGGGTGTCGATGAGGATCCTGGTCGTTGAAGACCACGTTGAGCTTGCCGAGACGGTCGCCGACGTGCTGCGTAGTGAGGGCATGGCCGTCGATGTGGCAACCGACGGTCACGCCGCCCTGGCCCACGCCGGGATCTACCCGTACGACGTGATCGTGCTGGACCGCGACCTCCCCGGCGTGCACGGGGACGACGTCTGCCGCCACCTCGTCGCCGGCGGCAGCCGAAGCCGGGTTTTGATGCTGACCGCAGCCGGCCGCGTAGAGGACCGGGTCGACGGGCTCGAGCTTGGCGCCGACGACTATCTGCGCAAGCCGTTCGCGTTCAGGGAGTTGATCGCCCGCATTCGGGCGCTTTGCCGACGCTCTGGGCCCCCGTTGCCGACCATTCTGGCCTGCGCTGATTTGCGTCTTGACCCTTCCCGGCGGACCGCGATCAGGAGCGGCCGGCACTTGGCGCTCAGCCCCAAGGAGTTCGCGGTCCTCGAGCACCTGATGACCGCCGGCGGGCGGCTCGTGTCGGCCGAGGAGTTGCTGGAACGGGTCTGGGACGAGGCGGCAGACCCCTTCTCTGCCACCGTCAAGGTCACGATCGGCAGACTCCGGGGCAAGCTGGGCGAGCCCCCGCTGATCCAGACCGTTCGCGCGGGCGGCTACCGGATCGATCCACCGTGATCGCCACCCTCCTCGTGCGTCTCGCGCCGAAGACGTGGCTGCGTACGCCCCGGCCCACCGCCCGGCTCCGACTCACGCTGCTCTACGGGGCGCTGTTCCTGCTGTCCGGAGCCGTCCTCTTGGCCGTCTCCTACGTCCTGGCCGCACGTGCGACGTCGATCGTCGTCCCTGGGAACAAACCGAGTGCCTCTCCCCGCGCATCCTCGCGACCGGCCGGCGTTGGGGGATTGACATCTGGTGGCCGCAGCTATGTCGTGCGTCTGGCGCCCGCTCAGGGCGCGCGGATGCAGGCGCAGGCCGCCGATCAGCACGACCGAGCGATGCACGAGCTGCTGGTCGGATCCGGGCTGACGCTGGCTGGCATGACGGTCCTCTCGCTCGCTTTGGGCTGGCTGGTCGCTGGGCGGGTCCTGCGGCCCGTGCGGATGATCAGTGCGGCCGCCCGAGAGATCAGCGCGAACAGCCTTCACGAACGGCTGCGCCTAGATGGTCCCGACGACGAGTTTCGCGAGCTCGCCGCCACCCTCGACAACCTGCTTGAACGACTTCAAGGCTCGTTCGATTCCCAACGCCGCTTCGTCGCCAACGCGTCCCACGAGCTGCGAACCCCCCTCACCCTCGACCGTGCCTTGCTCGAACGGGCGCTGCGCAAGGCCGAGCCGACCCCGGCGTTCTGGCGCGACACGTGCGAGCGACTGCTGGCCTCAAGCCAGCAGCAGGACCGTCTGATCGAAGCGTTGCTCACGCTGGCACGCAGCGAGGGACCCTTGGACCGAGACGAACCGTTCGAGCTCGGGGACGTCATCGAGAGCGTCCTTCTCGGCCCCGAACTCGAGACAACCAACCCCGGGCTGAGCATCGAAACCCAGATCAAGCCCGCGCCGGTCACCGGCGACCCGCGTCTCCTCGAACGCCTCGTACGCAACGTCGTCGACAACGCGATCCGTCACAACACCCCGGACGGCAACGTCGAGATCACCACTGACTTCCGGCGCGGACACGCCGTGCTCGTCGTCACCAACACTGGACCGGTCCTGCCGGCAGGCGACATCGAGCGATTGCTACAGCCGTTCCAACGAGCCGGCCACGACCGCACCAGCCACGGCGACGGACTCGGCCTCGGACTCTCCATCGTGCAGGCGATCGCGACGATCCACCACGCCAAGCTGACCCTCACCCCACGCAGCCACGGCGGCCTTCGGATCGAGGTGAGCTTCCTGGCCCCTACCAGACACAACAAGCAATTACCACACAAGGTGACCGGCCCGAGCCCGATTCCGGCGCGAGCCGGTTCCTAAGCGCAGGAAGTGGCATATCACGGGCCGCGCGAAATGCACTGAGCCTGTTCCCTCCAGCCTTGGCAGATGACTCCTTCTCGTCACCTTGACGCCGATGCGGTAGTTCTTCCACACCACGGCGAGGTCCGCCGGACGGCCGACGGCCGAACGCCACTCTGGGACGTTGGTAAGGGGCAGCGTCATCACCGGCCCAGACCGCCTGACGAACGCCATCCTTGGTTTCCGCTTCTAGATCCAACACGACGATGAGATGCCAAGCCCGATTGGAGATCGTCCGCTTGCTGACTGGACCGCGTTGATGGTGCTGGCAGAGGCGGTAGTCTGAGCACCTGTGACGGAGAGCGTGCAGGTGCTGAGGGGTGGCCAGGCACGTGCGTACATCATCGCCGAGGAGCACGAGGACGGATCGCTGCTGCTGGCGCCCGAGCCGGTCCCCAGCGCCCAGGAGACGGTACCCGCCGAAGACGGCCGAGCCGCGGCCGTCGCCGTTCCTGAGGTCGCCGGGATCCTCCAGGTGCGCGACCTGACGGTGACTTACGGCCCTAAGAGGGCGGTCGACGCCGTCAGCTTCGAGATCCGCCGGGGAGAGATCTTCGGTCTTCTCGGACCGAACGGAGCGGGCAAGACGAGCACGCTGAGCGCCATCGAAGGGCTTGTCAAGCCCCAGTCCGGGACGATCCTGCTCGACGACATCGACAGCAGGCGCCATCCCAACCAGGCCAGGGCCCGAATGGGCGTGCAGCTTCAGGCGACCAGCTTTCAGTCCGAGCTGAAGATCAGCGAGATCGTGCGGCTGTACGCCGGGCTCTACGGCGTCGCGCTGTCCGGTCAGCAGATACTCGACGGCCTGCGCGTGATCGGGCTCGAGGGCGAGGCACACAAGCCGTTCAAGCAGCTCTCGGGCGGACAGCAGCAACGCCTCTCCCTTTACATCGCGGTCGTCCACGACCCCGCGTTACTGCTGCTCGACGAGCCCACCGCCGGCCTCGATCCGCAATCCCGCCGCCAGCTTTGGAGCCGGATCGAGCACATCCGCCAGGAGGGCGGAAGCATCCTTTTGACGACGCACTCGATGGAGGAGGCCCAGGCGGTCTGCGATCGGGTCGCGATCATCGATAACGGCAGGCTACTGACGACCGAGACGCCGCATGACCTGATCGAGAAGCACAAGAATGACCCCCGGGTCCGCGAGGTCGCGCACGGCGAGGTGACGCTGGAGGATGTGTTCATCGGTCTCACCGGGAGCGAGATCCGTGACTAGCTCGAGGGCCACGGGCGAACCACCACTGCGCCTCGTGTTCGGCTCACTGCTGCGCGCGGACTTCCTCGTGTTTCTCCAGCACCGCCGGGCGCTGATCATCAGCCTGGTGTTGCCCGTCTTCGTTCTGATCAGCACGAGCGGGACCAAGGCCACCGATAAATTCGGCGGGGCGGAGTTCATAATCGGGTTAGCGATCGCCTACGGGCTGCTCTCAACGTCGCTGATCGGCTACGGGCTGACGGTCGCGCGAGACCGCGAGAAGGGTGTCTTCCAGCGACTGCGCGTCACCCCGGCCCCGACGTGGACGATCATGACCAGTCGGCTGGCGATGCAAGCGGTCGCGAACCTGATCATCGCGGTCGCCGTCGTGATCATCGGCAGCCAGATCCATCACATCTCGCCCTCCGCTGGGCAGTACGCACTGGTGCTGCTGGTCTCGATCCTGGCGGGGGCGGTGTTCCTCAGCATCGCCCAGGCGATGGTTGGTCTGGTGAGGTCAGCCGACAGCGTCCAGGCGATCGCGCGGGTGCTGTTCGCCGTCCTGATCCTGCTCGGGCTTCTCGGCCAGAGCGGGGCGCTCGGCACCTTTTGGAGCTCGGTCGCGCGCTGGACGCCAGTCGGAGCGGTGATGACGCTGTTCGCCGGCGTGCTCAACCTGCACGCCTGGTACAGCCGCGACACGCTGGCGCTGCTGGCGTGCCTGGGCTACATCGTCGTATTCGCCGGGATTGGCATCCGCTGGTTCCAGTGGGACGCCCGATGAGAGCGGATACCCGAACCGTAGAGAACGTGCGTCAGACCGGACCGGCGGAAATCAGTCCGCGTGCGAGCCGAAATCGACGAGCACCTGCCAGACGACCTCGCTTGGAGCGTCGCCTGGCAGGTACCGGTCGTCGATCGCCGCCGTCTCGATCGCTTAGGCCTCCCGGGCGCGCTCGTAGGTCAGGTGGGCGAGTCCGCTCCCGATGGTCTTGGTGTCGGTGAGGCGCAGGGGTCGCTTGTCGCTGGTCTCGCCGAACAGGCGCTCGCCTGCGCCGAGCGCGACGGGGAACACGGTCAGCCGTAGCTCGTCGACGAGGTCGTGCTCCATCAGCGTGTGCACGAGTGGGCGGCTGGCGTACACGATAATTTCCCCCTGTGTCTGCTGCTTGAGCTTGGAAACCTCGCTGACGACCTCGCCCTTCAGCACGGTCGCGTTCGTCCATTTGGGATCTTCGAGGGTCGAGGACACGATGTACTTGGGGAGGCTGTTCAACATGTCCACAAATTCGCCGGTCTGGGATGACGATCGTCTGCCGAAGTACTCGTCGCTGCGCCGACCCATCAGCAGGGCCTCGGCGCCCTGGGCCTCGGCGAGCTCGACCTTCGCCCACGCCTCCCAGTCCTGGCCGATGAACTGTTCAAACCAGCCGCCGTGCCTGAATCCTTCCTCGCCGGTCGGGTCCTCGACGACGCCGTCGAGCGAGACATTCTGACTGACCACGATCTTTCCCACCTTGATTCTCCTTGCTTGGGCTTGTGGGTGTTTCGTGTGTTGAGGCGTTTGCGGCGAGGGAAATTGAGCGGCGAATTTTGGGGCGCGCCGACGTCACTACTGGTGATGCGGGCGAAAGGAACACTAGGTAGGAGGTTGCGAGCGTGACCAACGCGGCCCTCGAGCGTGCGCGCGCTGGCGAGGAGGATGCGTTCCGCGAGCTAACCGATCCGTTCCGGCGTGAGCTCCAGGTGCACATCTACCGGATCGTCGGGTCGGCCCAGGACGCGGAGGACCTGCTCCAAGAGACCCTCCTCGCCGCGTGGCGTGGGCTGGGTGCGTTCGAGGGACGGGCGTCGGTCCGCGCCTGGCTGTACCGGATCGCGACCAACCGTTCGCTCGATGCGCTCCGCGCGACCCGGCGCCGCCCGGAAGACCTGCAGCGGACGACCGAAATGCCCGAGCCCACCCGCTACGGCGAGGCGATCTGGCTTGAGCCGTTCCCTGACGTCCTGCTGGAGGGCATCGCTGACCAAGCTCCCAGCCCGGAGGCTCGCTACGAGACCAAAGAGGCGATCGAACTGGGGTTTATCGTCGGCCTGCAGTACCTGCCTCCGCAGCAGCGCGCGGTGCTCGTGCTCCGCGACGTGCTCGGCTACCGCGCCGAAGAGGTCGCGGAGATGCTCAAGACCACCGCGCCATCGGTCAACAGCCTGCTGCGCCGCGCCCGCGCGGCATTCGAATCGCGGCTGCCCGCCGCCGGACGCGAACGGGCGCCGCTCCCCAACTCCAAACGCGAGCGCGACACCGTCGGCCGCTTCGCCGACGCGATCCAAACAGGCGACATCGAGGGCATGGTCGCCCTGCTGACCGACGACGCCTGGCTCACGATGCCGCCCGAGCCCTACGAATACCAGGGTCCCGCCGCGATCGGCGCGTTCCTCAGCGACCGCATGATCAAGCGAGGCGCGCCGCTGCTGGTGCCCACCCGCGCCAACACCCAGCCAGCATTCGGCGCTTACTTCCCAACCCTCGAGACCGAGATCGCCCGACTGTACGGCATGCTCGTCCTAACCCTGGAAGGCCGGCAGATCGCCGCGATCACCTGGTTCGGCGGCAACAGCGCGTTCCCGCACTTCGGGCTCCCGCGGGTCCTGCGATAGCAAACGGCATCGCCCGAAGGCAAGACCTCCCTTCGACCCGCCGCGCTACTCACCGCCGCTAGGGGCCCCGCGTCCTGCCTTGCGGAAAGCCCCATCCCTCACACCCGGAACCGATCCGGTTGATCCGAACCCTATGCCGGCCTCTCACATGCGTGTGGTCGGCGACGGCCATTCACCCGGGTGAACGCAATCCACTTGATCCGTTGCGGAGGACAGCGAGATCACGTGACGTGGTCGCTCGGCTGCGGTACGACTGTCGACGGTGGGCGCTCCGAGCTCGCGAGCTCGCCCTCGATCACGCGGCTTTCCCTTGCTCCGAACAGCGACCCGATCGCGGTGATTGCGACCGTGATCCGCCGGCCGCCGACACCGCCGAGGTAGAAGAGGTGGACCGCCACGTACGTTAGGAAGGCGATCAGCCCTGAGAGCCGGTGGCCTCTGATTTCGCCTACCGCTCTGCCGCGGCCGACGACCGCGAGCGCGCCCTTGTCGAAGTACTTGAACGGCGTCGAGGCTGCCGGCTGCCCGTCCCCGATCGCCTTTGCGACGTGACGGGCCTGTTGAATCGCGACGGTCGCGAAGCCGGGCAGCGGCTTGTCATCCGGGCCGGTGAGACGCGCGGCGTCGCCGATCACCGAGATCTCACGGTAGCCCGGGAGCGTCAGGTCAGGGTTGACCTTCACGCCACCAGCCCGGTCGACGTCAGCGCCGGCGGCGCGGGCGATCACCTCGGCGATCGGCACCGCGCGCACGCCCGCGGCCCACACCACGGTCCGGGTGGCGATCCGCTCGGTCTTCTGGCCGACCGTCACTGTCACGCCGCGTTCGTCGATGTCCGTGACCATGGCGTGCTGACGCACGCTGACGCCAAGCTCGGCGAGTTGCCTGGCGACGTTGGCCGAGGTGGGCGGACTGAACCCCGCCGTGACCCGTTCCCCGGCCTCGAGCAGAATCACTCGCGCGGCTCGCGGGTCGATCCGCCTAAAGTCTCGCTTCATGGTTTGACGCGACAGGATCGCGAGCTGACCCGAGATCTCGACACCGGTCGGTCCACCGCCCACAACAACAAAGGTAAGGCACTCATCGCGCACCGCATCGTCCGAGGTACGCTCGGCTTGCTCGAAGGCGCCGAAGATCCGCTCGCGGAGATGAACCGCATCGCGGAGGGTCTTCAGGCCAGACGTGACCCCGCGCCACTCCTCGTGACCGAAGTACGACGTCTGGCAACCGCAGGCCACGATCAAACTGTCGTAAGCCAGGCTCTCGCCGCTGTCGAGTACCACCTGCCGATGTTCGACATCGACATCCGTGACGGCGGCCATCAGCAACGTCGCGTTGGCCTGCCGCTTGAGCAGGTGGCGAATCGGCGCGGCCACCTGGCCGGATGACAGTGCGCCCGCGGCCACTTGGTAGATCAGCGGCTGGAACAGGAGGTGGTTGTGACGGTCAACTACGGTCACGTCCACGTTCGCGTTCTTCAGACGCCGCGCCGCCTCCAACCCACCGAAACCGCCACCCACGATCACCACCCGGCGGCGGGTCATCACTGCACGGTCACGGTCATCGGATATCTGCGGCCGCATTCCCAGGCGAAGCGCAGCAATCTCTGACTCCTCGTCATTTGGGGTGAATCGGGGGGTTTGATCGGTTCCCGGTGCTGCCGTGAGCGCAGTGCCGGCTGTGCCGGCGCTGGTTGCCAGATAGCGGGGCCGAAGCCCGGGTCAAGCGGCCGAACCTGCCGCAAACGCGGGGGTTCGCGAAGCCCGGTCGCTGACTGTGGGTGCCGCTTGACGCGCGGCGCGCGGCTCCGCTACCTCGATCCGGCGGGCTTCTCGGAGGAGGGGTTTTGCAAGTTGCGCACGTGCCCGGGCGACCCGCCGCCGTCCTTCTGCGGCAGTCTGCTGGCTGTCTGAAGGTCAGCGACTACGAGGAGGACGACGTGCGGGTCACCACGGCATATAACCGGATGCTCGGGCTGTCGGGCGCGTGGGTCAGGGATGTGGCGTTCGGGGCCGAGGGGATGATCGTGACGGTGGCGCTGCGCCGCAAACGGCCGCTGTGTTCGGGGTGCGGCGCCGGCGGTCTGCCGATTAAGGATCAGCGCGTCAAGCGCTGGCGGCATCTGGATGTCGGCGGCGGCCGCTGCTGGGTGGAGTGTCGGCTCAGGCGGCTGTACTGCCCGGGCTGCGGTGATCTGCCCGAGATGGTCGAGTGGGCGCGAGGCGGCGCCAGGTACACGCGCGACTTCGACGACCTCACCGCGTGGCTGGCGCAGCAGATGAACCAGACGCAGCTCACCAAGCTGATGCGAATCGGCTGGGAGACGGTCGGGAACATCCTCGCGCGGGTCGTTGCCGAGAAGCTCCCCGCTGGCCGGTTGGACGGCCTGGCGCTGATCGGCGTGGATGAGGTCAACTATGGCGCCGATCACAAGTTCCTCACGTGCGTGGCCAACCACGAGACCGGCGGGATCGTGTGGGCGACCGAAGGCCGCAACGCCGCCAGCCTGCAAGCGTTCTTCGACGGGCTCACGCCCGAGCAGAAAGCGTCGATCCGGGCGGTCTCGATCGACATGTCCGCCGGCTACGAAAAGGCGATCACTCACGCCGTCCCCGACGCCCAGGTGTGCTTTGACCCGTTCCACGTCTGCCAGCTCGGCGGCAAGGCCGCCGACCAGGTCCGCCGCGCCGAGTACAACCAGCACGGCCGCTCGAGCACCGGCGAGGGCAAATGGATCAAAGGCACCCGCTACAGCCTGCTCAAGGACCCCTCAAACCAGAGCCCGACGCAGCTGCTCAAGCTCGCCGAGGTCGTGCTCACCAACCGCCGCATGTATCGCGCGTTCCTGCTCTACGGCGAGCTGCGCTACATCTACCGGCTGCCCTACCCGGAGGCCGTCGAGCGGCTCGACGCGTGGCTGGCGTGGGCGTCCCGCTCACGGCTCAAACCGTTCATCAAACTCGCCCGCACGATCCGAAAACACAAGTCAGGCGTGCTCGCCGCGATCAAGATCGGAATCAGCAACGCGCGCCTGGAAGCACTGAACAGCAAGGTGAGGCTGCTCTCACACCGCGCATACGGATTCCACTCCGCCGACGCGCTGATCGCCATGATCTACCTCTGCTGCGCCGGCATCACGATCGCCCTCCCTCACCGATAAGTCACCCCCAAACCGAGAGGAGAGCCCAATCTCTACTCTCGAAGTCGATCACGTGAGCTGGTTGTGACTCCAGAAAGCCGGTCACGACCGCGCTCGCCCGGCGGTAAAGGGCGCGCGCTGTCCGGGGTGCCGGCCAGGTTGGGAGGTGCCATCTCCATGCCACCGCCCTCCTCAGTGAAGCGGGTCCGAGGAGGATGCTGTGCGAAACGTCACCCCGGTGCGCCCTCGCGCGGGGCCGGCGGTTGCGGCGTGCCCGTCGGCCCGGTCGGGGGACGCCCTCCGCGACGCCCGAGCAGGAACATCACGAGGCCGATCAAGACCGCTCCGAGCCCGATCAGCGCCCAGCCCCATCCCGGCAGCCCGCTGCTCCCGGACTGATCCTCCGTGGTGGCCGTGGCCGGCGTCAACTGCACCGTGGCGGTCCGGTTCGTGACCGAGGTGGTGGCCTCGGGCGTGGAGGCCGTGGTGGTTTCGGTCACAGTGTCCGTCCTCGAAGGCGCCGTGACCGTCCGCGTCGCCGTGGCCGTCGAAGCCGCTGCGGTCGTGGTGGCGGTTGTCGTACTGGCGGCGGTGCTCGTGCCGGTGGCGCTCGCACCGAGCCCGGCGACGACGGCCAGCAGCATGACCGGGCGCGCAAGCCGACGGATGCGACGCAATGTCACGGGGGAGACTCTCGCCCGCGGTCGGCGGCCCCGCAACGGTGCGGCCACGACTGTTCACGGGGTGCCCACATCATCGGCGCCGAGCCCCGCGACGGCCAATTGGATTGGCTATCGGTGTCGACGGGAGGCGCGCCGCGCTTGACGTTGCTGTTTGAGCTCTTGCTCCTTGGCTTCGGCCGCGGTGTAAGACTCCTTGACGAGCTGCTTGCCGCCTGACCAGCCGAACACCCAGGCGACCAGCGCGACGGCGAATAGGACGTCCCAGGCGGAGATGATGAGTTGCTGGCCCAGGGAATAGGCAGCAGCGTTGGCGCTGCTTGTGGTGCCACCTAGCACCGCGACGTTGAACGCCTGGTTGATGCCTGCGCCGCCTGGTGTCAGCGAGACGCTGTTGGAGACCGAGTTCGACGCCGTGACCGCGACGACCGAGTGGAACGTGACGGGGATCGAGTATGCGGCCATGAAGACCGCGACGATCCCGAGGCGCGCGATGTAGCTTCCGAGCTCGGGAAGGCCGACGCCGACGACGAACCGTCGCGGCTGACCGAGGATCGCGCCACCGTTCTTGACCTGCTCGCGGAGCTTGGTGGCGCGCAGCCAGAAGATGCGCGCCAGGAAGACGAGCAACACCACACCGCCGAGGACGATGACCGCACTCGCAAAGGGGTGGTCGGCCAGAAAGTCCAGCTTTATCGATAGCGACCCGCTTACGGTCGCGAAGAGGTAGATGTAAGAGGCGACGTTGAAGACTGAAAACGGGATCTTCTGCACGATGAATCCCGAGAACACGGCAGCAAAACTGGCTGTCGCGATCAACGTCACGAACATCAGCATCATTACGAGCGAGCCGATGTTCGCCGGCATAAAGCCGTTGAGGGCGACGGCGACCGCGTACGACGCTAGGACCGCGCGGAACGGGATTGCGGCGTCCGGAAACGCGGCGCGCAGGATCGTCAGCCACGCGATCGCGGCGAACACGGTCTGGAGCGTTTCGAGCACGATCCCACCGGCAATCGCGTAGGCCGGAACCGCGCGTAGCTGCTGGAAGAAGTCGTGGATCCAGTCGGAGACCGGAACGCCGAGCTCATCCAGCACGAACAGAACCAGCGCGATCCCAGCCAGCCAAGCCGCGATCCGCCCAACCCGTCCGAGGACCGGTGTGGCGTGCTCGACCCGCCCTTGGCTCGCCTCCATGCGCACATGATCGCCCCCTCGGCAGACCGCTTGCTCACGCGCATGGCGAACCGCACGCTTGTGAGCGTCCCGTGGTGTGGGGTAGCGTCGGAGGATCGTGACGGGGGTCGTGACCGCATCGACGGGGTTGACTGAGGTCGAGGCCGTGCGGCGGCGCGAGGCGCGCGGGCGGCTGCCCGGCTCGCGTACGAGCCGCTCGTACACGAGCATCGTTCGCGCGAACACGGTCACGGTGCCTAACGGGATCCTGTTGTTGTTCGGGGTGTTGACGATCACGTTTGGGTCGTGGCGCGACGCGTTGTTTCTGGGGATCCTGGTCTCGAACATCGTGATCGGCTCCTTTCAGGAGATCCGCTCCAAGCGGGCGCTCGACCGGCTCGCCGCGCTTGTCGCTCCTGTCGCAGTCGTGGTGCGGGACGGGGTCGACCGTCAGGTCCCGGTAGAGGACGTGGTGGTGGGCGACCTCGTGCGCCTGGCCCCGGGCGACCAAGTCGTCGCCGACGGGACCGTGGTGTCGACAGACGGGCTCGCCTTGGATGAGTCAAACCTGACCGGCGAGTCCGAATCGGCGGTCCGCGGCGGAGGGGAGCCGGTGTGGTCGGGGTCGTTCGTGGCCGAGGGTGAGGCGCTCTTTGAGGTCACGGCTGTCGGTCCGGACAGCCGCGCCGAGCGACTGACCGCGACCGCGCGAGCATTCCGTCACCCGCGGTCTCCGCTTGAGCGAGCGAACGATCGGTTGTTGTTGTGGCTGATCGCGCTGTCGGTGCCGCTCGTCATCGGGCTCACGATCGCCGTGTTTGCCCGGCCCGGATCCGCGGCCACGCGGGTTCAGTTCCTGACTGCCGGAATCGTCCCGCTCGTCCCGGAAGGGCTGATCTTGCTGATCAGTCTCACCGCGGCGGTGTCGGCCCTTAAGATTGCCCGCCGGGGAGTGCTCGCTCAACAGCTCAACGCGGTCGAATCGCTCGCCTCGGTAGACCTCGTGTGTAGCGATAAGACCGGGACGCTGACAGAGCCGACGCTGCGAGTCCTTGGGCTTGTGCCTGCCGCCGGCGAGGATGAAACATCGCTTGCCCATGACCTAACGGAGTACGCGGTCAACTCACGTTCGCGCAACCTGACGCTCGAGGCGATCGCGGACGCTCAGCTGGCGAGCGTGCAGCCACGCCGGGTTGTCGCTCAGGTGCCGTTTTCATCGCGGCGGCGTTGGAGCGCGCTTGACCTCGGGGACGAGCGCCTGGTCCTCGGGGCCCCGGAGTGGTTCGCCGGCGGCGATGCCGCGCTCGCTCAGCGCGCCCGCTCGGAGGCGGCCGCGGGGCGACGAGTGCTGGCGCTTGGACGAAGCGGATCGCCTCTGCCCGGATCCGACCCCGAGCCGCAATTCCCCGGCGACGTACGGCCGCTCGGCTTGGTGCTGTTCGCCGAACGGCTACGGTCGAACGCGGCCGAGACGGTTGCGTTCTTCGCCGATCAGGGGGTCGAGCTCAAGGTGCTCTCCGGCGACGCGCCTGCGACCGCGGGCGCGATCGCTCGCGATGCCGGCGTTCCCGGTTCGGCGCCGGCGCTCGACGGCGAGGCGCTGCCGTCCGACCCGGCGGAATTGCGCGAGGCGGTCCTTTCGGCACCCGCCGTCGGGCGGATCTCCCCGGAGGGCAAGCGCGCGGTCGTGGCCGCCCTGGGGGACGCCGGTCGCTACGTGGCGATGGTCGGTGACGGGGTCAACGACGTACCCGCGCTCAAGGAGGCGCGTCTCGCGATCGCCCAGGGCTCCGGGACGCAAATGTCGCGATCCGTCGCCGACCTCGTGCTCGTCCGCGACGACTTCGGTGTCGTGCCCGGGATGGTCGCCGAGGGGCGCCAGATCCTGCGCAACATCCAGCGGGTCGCGCGGCTGTTCGTCACCAAGACCGTGTTCACGGCCACCGTCGGCCTGGCGGTGGCGATCCCCACCGGGGTCTTCCCGCTGCTGCCGCGGCAATTCTCGATCGCGTCGACGGTCACGATCGGGATCCCCGCCTTCCTACTCGCGCTCGCGCCGAGCTCCGGACCGTGGCGCCCAGACCGCTACCTACAGTCGGTCGCACGGTTCGCGATCCCGGCCGGCCTGGCGATCGGGATCGGGATCACAGTCGGTTATCTCGTCGCGCGCTACGGATTTGACCTAAGCGTGCGTCACTCTCGCACCGTGGCCACGGGGATCGTCGTCGTGTGCGGGCTAGCGGTCGTGATCAGGCTCGAGGAAGAACCCGGATGGCGACGGATCGCGATTGCAGGGCTATGCGCCCTGATGGCGCTCCTGTTCGCGCTGGCGTTCATCATTCCGTTTCTGCGGAACTTCTACGAGCTCTCGACCCCAACCGGCGACGCCGTTGCCGCGTGGGCGCTAGGAACGGTCTTGGGAGTCGGTGGAATGCTCGCCGCGTTACGTGTCCTCAAGGTGTAGACCGGACAGGAAGACACGGCCGCGGGTGTTAGCCGCTCTCCTTGTCGCGAACGGAGGAGCGCGCGTTCACGACCGCAACGGCTCACCGTTTGGTGGCTGCTGCCCGTGGAGCGACTGGTGCTCCGGCAGACAGCGGAGACTTGGTGCTAAGGCAGAAGCGGCACGCCGCCCGCGAGGACCAGCACGGAGCTCCGGGCGCTGTTCAGCTCGTTGCGCACGTCACCCCCGATCACGACGCGGCCAGCCGGTGCGTCCGGCTGGGACCCGACGACGATCAGGTCCACCGGCTCGGCGCGTGACTCGCGAACCGTCGCCCCGAATTTCGCGGCCAGCGCGCTCGCGGTCTCGCGGGCGACGTCATTCGTGGGACCGGCAAGAGGCACAGCGATGGATCCGATCGCGCCGTCAAACCGCGTCCGTAGACCGGCCGCGGCGATCGCAACCGCGACCGAGCCACCGTCGAGGAGATACTGAGCGGACGTTCCAGGCTCGACGTGACCGGGTGCGGTCCGGTAATCCGAGCCAAACACAACCACCGACGCTCCCTCCCTCTCGGCCAGCTGCCCCAAGCTGTCTCCGGTCGAAGCCCCGATGACGACGCGGCGAGCGATTTCCGTACTACCCAACATTGCAGCGCCGCGCTCCAGGCGCTGCTCGGCGTCATGCTGGGCCACCTCTTCCCGCCGCGGGTCAAACTCACGCGAATGGCGCACATACGCCAGCGTCAACGCGAAACCGGCCCGCGCCAGCATTTTGCCCAGCGCAAGCGCGTCGTCGTCATTCGGAGTTCCGTCATAAGAAATGATCACGTTGGCGGCCACCGGTCAAACCATCCTTCACGATGAAGTATGACGCGCCCGCCGTCCGCATGGCACTGTGACCTTGTACTAGGTCGCGCCACCGCCGGCGCATCCTGCGGGCGGGAACGCAGTCCACGTCGCTGATGCCGTCGATCAGCGGCCACTCCCGAGCGTCTCAACGACCGCGGAGCGCGGTCGCCCTGCATTCCGAGCACGAAGACGGAGGCCAACGGGTGGCGAGCGACGACTCGGACGGGCGTTGGGCGATCGCAACGGCGACAACGTTGCACTTCGCTGGACCGGTTGCTGGGAATGTGATCGCGAGTGCCGTGGCGCCGCCGGTGGGGTGAAAGAGCGAGGGGCTGCCATTAGGCGGCCCTCGCTCGTTGATGGGTCTCGCGAACCGTCTACCGGCCTGACGCGGCCAGACGCTCCGCGGCGCGCTGCGTGATCGCTCTAAGCGTTCGGATGGTCGTCTCGATGTCGCCGGTGTCGAATTGGTTCAAGAGTTCGACGGTCGGCCCGGCGATGTACTCGCGAAGGCTGCTGTGGAGAGCCTTCCCCTCGTCGGTGAGCTCGACTTCATCGTCGCCCGTGATCAAGCCTTCGGTCTCGAGGCGAGCGAGAAGCCGGTGCACGGCCGGGGCGTCGAAGTACGGAGACTCGAGCACGCCCGCCAGCTCGCTGCGGGTAGGATTGGCAGGTACCTGTCCATCTTACAGATTGGACAGGTACCTGTCTAGAGCGAAGAGGGTGACCCCTGAGTACAGACAACGGCCCGCAGCAAGCGATCGCCGGGCTACCGGCTCGACCGCCGATCGGGCTCCTGCTCCGCCTGGTCTACCAGCAATACTCCCAAGCGATCGACGCCTCGCTCCGCGAGGCAGGCTTCGACGACATCCGCCCCGCCGCCGCCAACGTGTTCCCGTTCATGCGGCCCGAGGGGATCACGGTCTCGGAGCTTGCCGAACTAGCTCGCGTCCGCAAGCAGACGATGGCTCAGGCCGTCGATCAACTCGAGCGCAGCGGCTACGTGGAACGCCGACCGAATCGACGCGATCAACGATCGCGGCTCGTGTTTCTTACCGAGCGAGGAGCGTCGGTCCCGCCGGTCACGCACGCAGCCGCCGAGCGCGTAGAGCGGTACTGGGCTGAGCTCACGAGCCCGCGGGATCTAGAAAAGCTGCGGGCCTCCCTCGCCGGCCTCCTGAGCCAGCTACGGGACAAAGAGCGGTAGGCCTTCGGGTCACCGGCCCCACGCTCCAGCCGAACCGACGTTTTGCGAACCCGGCACGAAAATGAGGTGTACGCTGACGCCCCCACTCGCTATGTCGCGCCGCAGAGCGACCGCCTCACCGACCCAGCCGGCATCGCGTTGGCCGATGTCGAGTTAGCGCTTGGTCACCCGAGCGGTCACGGCACGCTCGGGATTCTCGTGGCTAGAGATGTCCGAAGGCATGGAAAGCGGAAGCCTGGTCCATTTGTTCGGCTTCCGGCCGGGCGTCCTGATCGACCGCGCTGCATTGCTCCGAGGCGCGAGTGCTCACGGTGGACGCCTCCTGGACCGGAGGGTAGGATCGAGGCGCGAGTAGGAGTCGGTCGTGACGCGTGACGCTCGGAGCCGTTGATGGCTGGGAGATCCAATAATGATCAGGTCTCGGATGCCGACGAGCCCGGCGTCGTTGTGTCAGCGCTCGAGCACCCGATGGTCCTCGCCGCGTTGGCACGGATGGCGTCGAGCGGTGCTTGGCAGCGCATCATCGACGAGCGGCCCCTGTCCGAAGGTATCGACGTCGCCGATGCTGAGTTTCTAGTCGCGGCCGGCGCCGTCAGGCGCGCTAGCGACGACACGTTCCGGCTGGCCGTGAGCGAGCCGATGTACAAAGACCCGGAGACCGTCGCGCACTCGGCGCTGTACCTGCTGGGCCGAGCAGTTGCGCACGCGAATGGGCGGACGCGGGAATGGGCCGAGGAACATCCCGAGACGATCCTCGCGTTCGGACGGACGACCGGCCGCGGAGGCGACATTATCGCTGACCAGCTGCTGCCGCAGCTGCCGGCGATCGAGGCTGCTTTTCGGGAAGCACGGGGGGCGTTTCTCGACGTCGGCGTTGGTGTCGCGGCGATCTCGATCAGACTTGTTGAGCGATACCCGGGCACACGCGCCGTTGGGCTCGACGTGCTCGCGGACGTGCTCGACCTTGCAGAAGCCGAGGTCGCTCGTTGCGGACTATCGGAGAGCATCGAGCTTCGACTCCAGTCGGTGGCGGACCTACGCGATGAGAACCGCTACGACTTGGCGTGGGTTCCGCAGGGGTTCATTGCACGAGAGGCATTCTTGGAGGGCATTCACAACGTCTTCCGCGCGTTGACGTCGGGTGGGGCGCTGCTTGTGCCGGTCGCGCTTCATGCAGATGTGCCCGAGTTTGCGCGCGCGCGCCTCATTCACTCCGCTTTCCTGGCTGGGGGTAGCACGGTCACCCCCAGCGAATTGGTCGAGCTTCTTGATTGCGCCGGGTTCATAGATCTGGCCGAGCATGCGGTGGGCGCACAGGTTCTCATGACTGCGACAAAGCCATCCTCTGCAGCCAGCTAAGTCGAGGGGCGCGAATGGGAGTCGGCCAAGCCAGCTTATTTGCATGGAAAGGCGGAGCATCGCGCAGTTGGCTGCTGGAGCGGAGCCTGGTACAGGGCAGCGGCAGGTGGGTCGATTCGCGAACAGGGGTCCGGTGGGTCAGAATCGGTCTATGAATGACACAGTGGAAACCCAGCAACAGGTCGCCGCGGCGCTGGACGAGTGGGCTGCCGCGTACGGTCGCAAGGACGCGGTCGCCTTCGCGGCCGCGTTCGGTGACCACGATGGAGTGGTCCTGCTCGGCACGGGCGCCGATGAAATCGCCGTCGGTCGTGCCGCCATTCGCGACCTGTTGCAGCGCGACTTTGATGAGGCTGACGAGTTGGCGGTCACGTTTGGGGACCTGCGTGTGTCGACCGCGCGTGACCTGGCGTGGGCAGTCACGTCCAACGCGATAGTCCATGCGACGGTAGGCGGAGAGAGCCAGGCGATACCGGTTCGGGTCACGATGATCCTCCAGCACGTCGACACCCGTTGGCTGATCCAGCACGCTCATGTCTCAGCGCCGCTGGCTGGCCAGGAGGTCGGTCACTCGTTCCCGGCCGCGGTACCTGCCTAGACCGAGCAGACGTAGTTCGTCGCAGGACGCGCTTTTGATGGAGCGAGAAGATCGAGGTACAGCTACTCGATCCTACAGGGCCCGTTCACAAGAGTCGGGTGCTGCCGCCGGTGTTAGCGACCCAGCGGCCACCGTTTAGGACTGTTGTCAACGCGCACCACAGGGACCTCGACTTCAGCAAGCCGGGCAGCCGTGGGACGAAGTGAGGCGTGTGCGTATCAGGATCGCACCTCCGGTGGAGTGCAGTCTCGGCAGGGCCACGCACCTGGTCGAACGACTGCTGTTTTCCATGCTCGGCCAGGGCCGGTCCGATATCGATGAACCGAACGCGGCCGCCGAGACCACAACCACTGGATCGCCAACACCGCCTAAGAGGGCCAAGACACAACTCAAGCGGTGTTCCGCGGAACACCCGGCAGCCACCAAATCGCGCTCTTACCGGATTTTCGGACGGCCTGGTGGCAAAGCGAAACCGTCGCCGACGGCCTCAGGCAACTAGAGCGATCGTCAGCTGTCGGCGGGTGCTATCCGGCCGACCGGCCCGTAGCTAACGATTCCAGCGAACGCGCAACTGGTGAGGAGCGGGTCCGCTTGCCAGTGGGTGTGAGTTCCCTGCTATTGCGTCCGCGCGTTAAAGCGGTGCTCTCGTCGGATGCCTCAATCGGGTGTGGACTGGCGCCGCCCGAGCGGCTGTTGGCCTGCTCAACGCCGCCACTTCTTTGAGAGGCTCATGAGGGGCGCGGTCATGAGCCGTGGCAGCAGTCGGGGGCCTGGGACGATTCGCGGGCCGAGCTGCTCGAACATCGTGAGCGTATCCATCTGGAACCAGTGCTCGGCGGCCTTCCCGTCGACCATCCGGCTGATCTCGGGGCCGGAGAAGCGGACCTTGCGGCCGGTCGGTGGCAGGCCGCGGAAGTGCCCGGTGTGGGTTCCGGTGAACAGGATCCGCTGCGCGTTCATCTCCTCATCGGCCACGGTGTCCTGCACCTCGAGGTGCAGGTCGGGGAATCCCTCGAGAAAGGCGTCTTGTCTTCCTTCGGGGTCAGGCCGGGATGCCTGGAGGGCCGAGGATCTCGAGGCCGTACTCGGCGGCCGTCTTCATCACGAGCTCCATGTCGGGCGGCGTTCGAAAACCGGGCGGGAGCTCCGGGCCGGGGGCGGGCTCGGCCAGCGCGCGGACGAAGCCCGCGAAGTCGCCGGGCTCGGTGACCAGGAGGAACCGCGCCATCTCGGAGCTCACGATGAACGTGTGCGGGATGTCGCGCGGCCCAAGGATGAATGAGCCGGCGGGTGCGACATGGGTCTCGCCGTCGACCCAGATGGTGAGCTCACCTTCGAGGACGTAGAACCATTCGTCCTCGTTGTGGTGGACATGGAGCGGCGAGCCGCTTCCGCGTGGGGCTGTCTGCTCGGTGACGATGGCGCCGTCTCCGGCCGCCTTGATCGTCGTCAGGCCGCCGAAGAACCAGAGGTGCTCGCCGGCGCCGGGCTGCTGTGCGATGGGGGTGAGAGTTGTCACGTGCGCAGCATCCTCCCTGCGGCGCCGCGCGACCATCCCGCGCGCGCGGGGATCTTTCTTGCACGCGGTGCGAGACTTGGGCGATGGCACGTACCGTCGGAGCGCTGATCGAGGAGATCGATCTCCTCGCGTCCAGGGGACTGCCCCGCAAGGAGTTCTTCGCCGAGCTCGCTCCGAGGGTCCGCACGGTCATCGACAACGACGCGAGCTGCTGGCACACGCTCGACCCGGCCACGCGTCTGCTGACCAGCGACGACCCCGCGGAGCTGATCGGCCGCGGGATCTTCACCCCGGAGCAAGACACCGGTGCGGGCGAGCTGATCATCCGCAGCGAGTACATGATCGACGACGTCAACACGTTCGCCGGGCTCGCGGCCAAGCGGGTGCCGGTCGGGATCCTCGACCACGCCACCCGTGGCAATCTCGAGAGCAGCCCGCGCTACCGTGATCTCCTCCGGCCGCTCGACATCCCGCACGAGCTCCGTGCCGCGTTCGTCATCCGCGGTCG
>CAWJXO010000006.1:0-656134 GCA_963846765.1 uncultured Solirubrobacterales bacterium | reverse complement strand
GATGTCGATCCGGCGAGGGTCCCAGAGGCGACTCGGGCGCCCATCGGCGGTCATCGCCGGCGCGACGGTAATCGACTCGACGGTGTCGGTGATCAGCCGTCGCCAAGCCGCTAACCGCTTCGCGGGTTCGCGCAACTTGTCGATCTCGTCAGGACCGATGACATCGCTCTCTCCCGGATCGCCGAGTCGGGCCCGGACGGCGTGCGCGTCATCGAGCGTCTTGGCAGTTTCTGCAAGGTCTCCTGGCTCGCGGGCCGGCCCAACAATCCAAGCTCGCCGAGCTGCCGGATCGTGTCATCGAGATCCGCGTTGGCGCGTTCGATCGCCTCGTCCGCCTCGCGGATCTGCCGCCTGCGCGATGCGCGTCCATGCAGGTCGGCGGTGGCCGAGTACGCCCGGACCGCGTCCAGCACCAGCTCCTCGACCCGGTCGGCCTTGACCGCCGCTCGCCGCTGGCAGCGGTTCGCGCTCGTATCGCCGCAGCGGTAGCTGCCGCTGTCGGAGTTGATCACCATCCGCGAGGCGCACGTCCCGCAACGCAACACCCCCAGACGGGCCAGCAGCCGCTCGGACTTGGCCTGGCGCCCGCGCGATACCGTCCGCCGCTGCACCCGCTCAAACAGCCCGCGATCCTTGACGATCGCCTCGTGAGCCTGCGTGTTGTGCAGCCCGCCGAAGTGGACCTCGCCCAGATACATCCGCGAGCGCAACATCCAGGCCACCCCGGAGAGCGCGCGCTCGATCCCGTTCTCGGCGAGGAACGCCTGGATCTCCACCAGCGAGCAGCCGCGATCGCGGCGCTTGAACGCCTGCACCACGACCCTCGCCGCCGCGGGCTCGACCACCAGCACGCCGTTCTCGCCGCGCACATACACGACCGGGATCTTCGGGTGCGGATAGACACCCCGCGCCACCGCGCGTGCCTGAGCCGCCGTCACCTTCTCGCCCGTGATCTCAGCAAAGTATTGGAACACCGAGCCGAGCATGTTCGTCGACAGGCGCTGCGCCGCCGTCCCGTTCGTGAGCTTGCCGTGGTCCAGCGCGAAGATCTCCCCGCCCGCCCGCTCCACCCGCTCGATCACCTCCAGCTGGACCTTGAGCGAGCGCACCAGCCGATCGAAATACGCCACCACCAGCTGGTCCGCCCGGCCCGCCTCGATCATCTCAATCGCCGCCAACAGGCCAGGGCGCCTGGACAGCGGCAGCCTGCCGCTGACGTCGATCTCGGGAAACGGCGAGGCAACAAGCCGCTCACCACGGTCCCTCGCCCACCGCCTGGCGGCCTCGATCTGCACCTCGGGCGAGTGAAAGCGCTCGTCCTCCCGATCGCCCTTCTCGCTTACCCGGACGACCACGACATCTCTGAGCTTCGACATACGACCCCTCTCGACGGGACACTAACGCCCTTTAGGCGCTTAGGACCCGACCGGCGAGAAGGCGCGTGCGGTCAAGGCCCGCTACCAGGGCGTCTGCCGCGGCTGCGGCGCGCCGACCGCGGCCCGAGGCGGTAAGGGCGACGCGTACCAGTACTGCAAGCGCTGCCATCCCGGCGCGATCGCGCCGACCCGGACCCGCGAGTGGGTGCGCGACGCGATGCGCACCTGGCAAGCGCTGTACGGGAGTCCGCCGTCGTCGACGGACTGGTCTCGCACTCATGCGCGGCGGCGGGGTGGCGAGGCGTTGAAACGCTGGCGGGCCCGGGATTGGCCGGCGCCCTCGACGGTCATCGACCTGTACGGCACCTGGGCGGCGGCGCGGTCCGACGCCTTCCCTGACGACTGAACCGAAACGAGAGGGGGGCCTGCGCGGCCCGGCCCGGTACCTGTCCGGCAAGGATGCCCGAGCACCTCGCCAACCACGACGAACCGCCTGGCTGCGATGACGGCTGGCAGGACCTCGCAGTAGCAAACCCCACCTTCCTGCTCGAACGCCTAGGCAGCGAATGCGGCGATCTCCAGTTCCTGCGTGAGCTCACCGTCAACGGGCTCGACGCAATCGCCACGCAGCCCGGTCCCGCTCGCGGTCGCGTGGTCTGGGACCTGGACTGGCAGCGCCTGGAGGCCTCCGCCGGCAAGGTGCGCAAGCTGACGGTGACAGACACCGGCACCGGCATGCGCCCCGACCAGCTTGGGCGCTACATCAACCAGCTCGCCTCCAGCAGCCGCGAGCAATCCCACACCGCCAACTTCGGCGTCGGCGCCAAGGTCGCCGCCGGATCACGCAACCCCCACGGACTCGAATACGACTCTTGGCACCAAGGCCAGGGCTCGCTGGTGTGCTTCAAGCGCCACTCGGACGGCCGCTGGGGCCTGGAACCCCAACCATGGCCTGACGGCCACCACGACTATTGGCGTCCACTCGGCGAGCAGGACAAGCCGTGGCTGCTGCGCGGCCAGGACCACGGGACCCAGGTCGTGCTGCTCGGCCACCACGAGCGCGACGACACCACCCGGGCGCCCCAGAGCGTAAGCGACGCCCGACAGCACTGGATAACCCGCTACCTCAACAGCCGCTTCCGCCAATTCCCAGACGGGATCGAGGTGCTCGTCCGCGACCACCACGACCGTGGCAAGCCCGGACAACTCACCCGCGTGGAGGGCGAGCGCGCTCATGTCGAGCGCCGCGCCGTGTGCGGGGGGATTGTCGAGCTCAGCGATGCGGTCGCGTGCTGGTGGGTGCTCGACGACGACCACCGCGCCCGCCGCCGCGAAGCCGCCGCCTGGACCTCCAGCGGCCACACCGTCGCGGTCCACGGTGACGAGCTCTACGACCTCCTCGCCCAGACCCGCGGTGGATACGGGCGCCTGCAGGACTTCGGCGTCCGCTTCGGCTACGAACGCGTCGTCATCCACCTCCAACCCCACGTCGAACCGGAGCGCCTGCAGGCCAACACCGCCCGCACGATGCTCCTCCTCGACCACGAACCCCTCCCCTGGACTCGCTGGGGCGAGGAGTTCGCCGCCGCGATGCCCGACGAGATCCGCCGCCTCCAGGAACACGCCGCCACCACCGACGGCACCCCCCGCCAAGACGCGATCCGCGGCCGCGTCGCTTCGATCATGCCGCTCTACCGCCTGAGCCCCTACCGGCCCGCACAGCCACCCCGCAGACCGTCTCTACAGCTAGAGGCTGGCTCGGCTGAGGAGGCGCACGCCCACGCCAGTTCGCGCAACGATCGGCCTGCGGACGAGCCTCGAGACCGGCCCAGCACCAGCGCGGCGCCGAAATCTGCGGCTCACGACGCTGCGTGCGATCTGCTCAGCGGGACGCCGGCTGGCGAAGGTCCCGATGAAGAGGCGCGTGGTGAAGCGAGCGTGAGCCTGCCTGATGTGGGGTGGATCTCAGCGCGCGACGGCAGCCGCGGCGAGGGTGATCTCGACGACCAAGCCGCCCGCTATCACCCGGCCCGTCACGAGCTGACGATCAACGCCGACTTCCGAGCGATCACCGACATGATCGGATATTGGCGGCGCAGATACGAGGGCGTCCCGGGCGCGCGAGCGGTGATCGAAGCGCAGGTATGCGAATGGTGCGAGCAGGTGCTGGTCGAGGTGGTGCTCGCCGCCCGTCACTCGAAATGGGACGAGGACCAGCTGGCTGGGCTGCTCTCGCCGACGTCGCTGTCGGCCGCGCTGCTGCCACGCCACCTATTGCACTCGATGCTGCAGAAGCGACTCGGCCAGAAGCTCGGAGCGCCGCACGCCCGTCAGACGCGCGCCGGCCCCTCCGGGCGTCACATTGACGCCGCGCGGTCACGGCGAAGCGCCGCGAAGGGATCCCGACCGTGAGCAGGCCACCGATCAGGATGCGTGTAGCGCTCTGCGGGCTGGTTCCCTGTACCGCCGTCGACGACATCCGACGGCCGGTCGAGCTGTCTGACGTGCGCAATCTCATGTCCAGCCATTGCCGTGCTGTTGAGAGATGATGAGCGACGAGGTCGGTAGCGCACTCGTCCGCCAGCTTGCGCGCGCTCTGCCAGGCGCGCTGGATGACGATGGCCTCGAGGAGCTGGCCGCCAAGCTTCGTCCTTACTTGGCCGACCGCTCGGCTGATGAGCACGACGCTCGGCAGCTGATGACCGTCGCGGAGGTTGCGGCCCGCCTGAGAACGAGCCCGAAGTGGGTGTACGCCCACCAGCACCGGCTGGGCGCGATCAAGCTCGGAGACGGACCGAAAGCGAGGCTGCGATTCGACGCCAGAGCGGTTGCCGAGCTCGAAGGGACAGGCCGTGAGATCGAGCCCGACCCAGACATCAAGCCCCCGCACGAGGCGAAGGTCAAGAGAACGCGCCGACGGCTCCTCTCCAGGCCGCTTCCGCCGATCGGTCGCGGTTCGGATGCGGCGTAGGGTTCCGGCTCATGACGATGAGACACGACCGCTCCACACCCGGCCAGGCCCGGCCGCAGCGCACACCCGCCAACAACAAGCGCCACCGTGGCCGCCCCAAGACCGGGAGCGTCGAGACGTGGGCGCGCAAGAACGGCGATGTCGGCTTCGGCGTGCGGTTCATCGACCAGCACGGCATCAGACGCTATGAGCGATGCGGCCTCGCGAGCGAGGGATGGTCGCGCCGGCGCGCGGAGATCGAGCTCGAGAACTTCGAGCGGCTCGTCGCAGCAGGCGTGTACAGGCCGACGCCCGATGCCGTCCCGACAGAGGAGCGCGACCCGATGTTTGGTGCCTTCGCCCGCGCGTTCCTAGCCGAGCACGCGATCGAGGTCAAACCCAACACACGCGATCTCGACGAGAACCTGCTCGAGCATCACCTCGCGCCGGTGTTCGACCGGATGCGACTCTCGCAGATCACGTGGTCGGCGGTCGACGCCTACAAGAAGCAACGCCTGATGGTCATGCAGCGGATTCGCGCCGCGCGCGCGAGCGGGAAGATCCTTCGCGACTGGAACAACAGGCCGCTGAAGCTGAGCGAGCGGACGATCAACATGTCGATCGGACTGCTAGCGATGATCCTCGACGAGGCCGTTCGCCGACCCGACATCGATCTCGCCGCCAACCCCGCCCGCGATAAGAAGCTGCGCGTGAAGGTGCCCAAGAAGAACGTCCGCGACTGGCTCGAGCCCGACGAGGTGATCACCCTGCTCGAGGCCGCCGAGCAGGTCGACAGCCCCGTCCGGCCCGAGACTGAGCGCAGGGCGCGCGAGGTCCGCCGCCTGCGCAACGAGAAACGCCTGACGATCAAGCAGATCGCCCAACAACTCAAGATGAGCGAAGGGGGCGTCTGCTGGCTGTACACCCGCCACCGCCACCGGATCGTCTCACAGCGCCGAGCGATCATCGCGACCTTGACCGCGAGCGGCACCCGCAACACCGAGCTGTGCCTGCTTCGCTGGCAGGACCTCGACTTCCACCGCTCCAAGATCCGCATACCGGCCTCAAAGACCAACCGCGGCATCCGAGAGATCGACATGACCCCTTGGCTGCGCGAGCAGCTGCTCACCTACAAGGCAAGCCTTTCCGAGCGCCAGCCGGAGAGCCCGGTCTTCCCCACCCGCGACGGATCGTTCCGCGACAAGGACAACCTCAACCGCCGCGTGGTCGCGCCAGTCCAACGAGCGGCAGCAACGCTGCGCTCAGAGCGCGGCCTCGCTGAACTGCCAACCGGGCTCTCAGCACACGTGTTCCGCCGCACGTACGCCACCTTGATGATCGAAGCCGGCGCGCCACCCAGATACGTCCAGCGCCAGCTCGGGCACGAGAGCGCGCGCCTGACACTCGAGGTCTACTCGCGCGTGTCCGACTCCCAAGACCGGACCAAGCTCGGCCGCGCGTTCGACGAGCTCATGGCCGGCGCCGTCCCCGCAGAGGCATACACGCCCCCTACCGAGATCGCCCTCCCCCTCATCGACGACGAAATGGCCGGTCTCGATCCCACCCAGGCCGTCACGACCGGGAACGACACCTAGGTGCCCTCTCGCGTCTTACTCCGCCTGTGCGAGCGGATTCCGTCTCCGCGGTGCGCCACGACGTGAGGCCACTGTGACGGGCTCCACCACCCTTCCTCGCTCGCTCTCCGCCGGCCGAGACGGCCGCGACCCGAGACCCTCGACAAGCCGTTCGCTTAGGCAGCAGCAGCCCGTCGTTTCACCCTGACGTGCCCCGAATTCTGCCGAGAAACATGCGAAAAGCAGATTCTCTCGGCAGAATTAGCGCTCCGACGGACCTCGATCCAAGTCTCAGAACCCTGGTATTACCAGGCCTTTCCTCATGTGGGCGGTACTGGGCTCGAACCAGTGACCTCCTGCTTGTAAGGCAGGCGCTCTACCAGCTGAGCTAACCGCCCCGCGAGAGCCCGATGGTACTAATGGCGGCCCGGCGCGCTGCAGCGTCCGCCCGCGGACCCGCGCCACCGGGCCATGGTTGGTTTTCAACGCGCTCGCCTGGGAGGCCCAACGAGCGAATTAAATTCTGGCGACGGAAACCGGGGATGCTTGGCGATGGCAATGAATCGAGATCAGAGACGCGATGACAATGGAAGAGGAGAGCGCAGAGAGCACACTCGATGCGCGTGAGAACGCAGCGACGGCCACGACCGACCGAAGCCCGATGCTCGAGATATCGAACGCCATGGTGGGCCTCTACAAGGAGGCGTTCGGACGCGGTCCGACCAAGGCCCGCGCCCAGTTCGCCGGACAGGACACGCTGGTGGTGATCCTGGAGGCCAGTCTGACCGTGGCCGAGCGCAACCTGGTGGCGATGGGAGAACACCAGCGGCTGCGCGAGGCGCGACTGTTCTTTCAATACGCGCTCGAGGATCAGTTCCGAGGGATCGTCGAGCACGCGCTCGGCCGGCGCACGGTGGCGTTCGTAAGCGGGATCGACACCGAGCGCGACGTGGCGATTGAAGTGTTCACGCTCGAGCCGGAGGAAGCGCCCGAGCGTCCCTTGAGCGAGACGTGACCGGGCGCTAACGCCTCATCGTTCATACTTGCCCGGTTCCCGCCCCAGGCGGGCCCCAAGACCGCTAGGTCAGGCGTCGATGGCTTCCAGAGATCGAGTTCGTCTACTCGATGCCAGATTCGAGCTCACGCGCCGGCTGTCGCCGGACGAACGTGCGGAGCTTGCGCCGGTGACGCTGCCGGTCGTCGAGGTGGCGGCGGGACCATTTCAGCTCGACGTGATCCTTGGAACACATCAGGCCTTTGCCGCCGGCCTGCTCGATGGCGTCGCCGTACACGCCATCCAGATCGGCGAGCAGTCCGGCATTCAACTGCTCGGGCCCGGCGACCTCCTGATCCAGCCTGAATCCGAGCCACCCGCCTGGCTCGAAGAGGTCGTCTTTCGCGCGCCGGCTCCGATGCCCGTGGCGCTTTTCGGCGAGGACTTCCTCGCGGCGGCACGGCATGCGCCCCGTCTGATTGCAGCGCTTTACGACTGCGTCGGCGACCAGATGCAGCGGTTGAGCAGCCAATTCGTCATCTGCCAGCTACCGCGCGTCGAGCAGCGAGTGCTCGCGATCCTGTGGTTGCTGGCGGAGTCTTGGGGTCATGTCACGTCGAGCGGGGTCCGGGTCCCGATGGCCCTCACACATGAGACCCTCGGCGGCCTGATCGGTGCTCGCCGACCGACCGTGACGCTCGCGATCCGCAAGCTCACCGAGCAGGGCTCGATCGTGCGGCAGGATTCCGGTTGGCTCCTGCTCGAGCTTCCGCCCGAGCCCGCCGGGGCGCCCAAGGTGCTCGCGCCCGAGCTCGCGCGCGTCTCGGTGTCACGATGGGCGCCCGGGCCCGAGCCGGCGGCCGATCCCAGCGTTCGCTACGCGGAGCTCAGAGACAGGGTCCGCATGCTTCGCGAACAGCACATCCACGATCGGCTGCAGACCCGCGATCAGCTGAAACGCGCCCGGTCGGCTCGGGTGCGCATGACCGCGATGCGCCAGCAGATATCTCAGGAAACCCTCAAGCGGCGACGTCCTCCGTCATCATGATCACACCGGAAACGTTGCCGTCGCCGGTGCTCCCGGTCCGGCGCCGGAGCTCCTCGTTCATCGTTTCGAGCTCTCGTTGCTCGACTGGAGCTCCTCATTCATCGTCACGAGCTCCTCGTTGCTCGACTGGAGCTCCTCATTCATCGTCTCGAGCTCCTCGTTGCTCGACTGGAGCTCCTCATTCATCGTCTCGAGCTCCTCGTTGCTCGTCTCGAGCTCCTCGACCGTCGACTGGAGCGCCTCGTAGGCCTGCTCGAGCTCGCGCTTTGAGCCGGTCAGTTGATCCTGCAGCTTGTGGGCCTCGGTGACGTCGATGTAGGCGACGCTCGTACCGATCGTGACTCCGTCGCGTCTCAGCGGGGTGATCCGAATGTCGAAGATTCGGTCGCTGTCGCCCGCGCGCCAGTGGATGGTCTTGATCTCGGACGCTCGCAGGTCGCGATCCACCGAGTCGAGATGGCTGCGGAGCTCGATCGGTCGATACGAGAGCTCGAGGTTCTGAATCGGCCGGCCGAAGTCGTTGAGCCCCAGGCCGAACATCCTGCGCCCTGCTTCGTTGGCGATGATCATCGCGCGGTTGTGGTCGAGCACGACGTGCGCGGCGCCGACGACGTCGAACGCCGCCTCGCGCAGAATGTCCGCCTCGGCCGGCGCGAACGCACGGCCGCCGTCGGCCGAGAGCACCCGCACCCGATCCCGAAGCGTCGGCTTGATCACCTTTCGGAACACCCGGCGTCTGAGCTCCAGCGGGGCGAACAGGTCGGTGTGCGTAATCAGCATCTCGGACTTGCCGAGCAGCAGATACCCGTCGTCGTCAAGCCCGAAGTGGAAGCGTCGCAGAATCTTGGCCTGCGCCTCGGCGGTGAAGTACATGAGCGTGTTTCGGCAAACGAGCAGATCGATCCGCGAGATAGGCGCATCCTGGACGAGGTCGTTGCGGCCGAAGATCACGCATCGCCTGAGGTCCTTGCGGAACACGTAGCGCTGATCGGTACGCACGAAGAAGCGCTCCAGTGCGTCCGGTGGCACGTCCTCGATCTGGCGGGGCAGGTAGGCGCCGCGGCGGGCCTGATCGAGGGCCTCCTCGTCGATGTCGGTGGCGTAGATCTTCACTCGCTCCCGAAAACCGGGGTCTCCCATTACGCGCGCGAGGACCATCGCCACGGTGTAGGGCTCCTCGCCTGACGCGCAACCTGCGCACCAGACCCGGACGGGCGAGTTGGGCGCGCGGGCGTCGAGCAGTTGCGGGGCTATCTCGGCGGCGACGTACTCCCACGTCTGGGGATCTCGGAAGAAGCCCGTCGTGTTGATGAGCAACGTGTTGAACAACTCAGCGAACTCGTCGACGTGCAGCTCGATGAAATCGACGTAATCGTCGTATCGCTCGGTCCCGACCGCCGCCATCCGCTTGGCCACGCGCCGCTTGATCGTCGAGCGGTTGTAGCCCGTGAAGTCGAAGCCACGCGTCTCGTTGACGAACTCGAGGAGTGCGTCGAGCGTCATGTCTGCGCGCTGGGCATTCACGCGTCGCGACGCCCCCCCGGACTGCGCGTGGATTCGGTCCCCTTCCACATGGACAGCGTACGCCCAGTCGCGGCCCCGGACCAGCTTTTCACGGCGTCAGCCCAAGGGAATGCCCGGTCCGCCTCTCGATGAGTCTTGCGGACCGGCGAGGTCTAACCAGACATGAAGACCCGCCGACTCGCGAAAGGAGCCGACCGTGACCTCCGATAGCCGACACCGCTGGACTGCCCTTGTCCTGCTCTGCATGGGCTCGCTGATGATCGTCCTCGACACCACGATCGTGAACGTGGCCCTGCCGTCGATCCGCAGCTCCCTGGGTTTCTCCCAGACGTCGCTGGCGTGGGTCGTCAACGCGTACATGCTCACGTTCGGCGGTTTTCTGCTGCTCGGCGGCCGGCTCGGCGACCACTTCGGCCACCGGCGCCTGTTCGTCGCCGGGATCCTGCTGTTCACGGTGGCGTCGCTCGCCTGCGGACTTTCGACGGCGAAGGGAATGCTCGTCGGGGCGCGCGCGGTTCAGGGATTCGGAGGAGCGATCGTGTCGGCCGTATCGCTGTCGCTGATCGTGTCGCTGTTCGTCGAGCCCACCGATCGGGCCAAGGCAATGGGAGTGTTTGGCTTTGTCGCGGCCGGTGGAGGCACGCTCGGCGTCCTGCTTGGCGGCGTGCTCACCGACGTGCTCGACTGGCACTGGATCTTCCTCGTCAATGTCCCGATCGGGATCGCAGTCTGCTCGCTGGCTCCGCGGGTGCTTCCGGCAAGCCGCGGACCGCGGTCGGGTGGTCGCCTCGATGGCGCCGGCGCAGTGATCGTGACCGCGGGCCTGATCCTCGCCGTGTACGCGATCGTCAACGGCAACCAGGTCGGGTGGCTGTCTGGCCGGACCCTCGGGCTGCTGGCGGGCTCGCTCGCTCTCCTGGTCGTGTTCGGCGTCGTCGAATCGCGCGTGGACTCGCCGCTGATGCCGCTAGGCCTCTTCCGCCGGCGGAACCTCTCGACCGCCAACGTGGTCGGCGTTCTGTGGGCAGCCGCCATGTTCGCGTGGTTCTTCCTCTCAGCGCTGTACCTCCAGCTGGTGCTCGGGTACACCCCGCTCCAGGTCGGGCTGGCGTTCCTGCCCGCGAACCTGATCATGGCGGCGCTGTCGCTCGGCCTGTCGGCGAAGCTGGTCATGCGCTTCGGGATCAAGCGGCCGCTCGCGGGTGGGCTCGCGTTCGCGGCTCTCGGACTCGCGCTGCTCGCCCGTGCACCGGTGCACGGCCGCTACTTGACCGACATCCTGCCGAGCATGGTCCTGCTCGGGTTCGGCGCCGGTGCGGCGTTCAATCCGCTGCTGCTGGCGGCGATGGGCGACGTCGAACCGAGCGAGGCCGGCCTCGCGTCCGGCATCGTCAACACCTCGTTCATGATGGGTGGCGCGCTCGGACTCGCGGTCCTCGCGAGCGTGGCGGCGTCGCGGACCAATCACCTGCTCGCCGCCGGCGCTCCCCACCTGAGCGCGCTCACCGGCGGCTATCGCGTCGCGTTCGTCATCGGCGCCGGCTTCGCCGTCCTGGCCGCCGCTCTGAGCGCGCAGAGGCTGCGAGCCGGGGCGATCGATGCGACCGGCGAGGCCGCCGGCGGCGCGCCGTCACGCGAGCCCGCGCTCTCCGCCGGAAACCTTTAACTGATATGGAGAGCGGTTTGTCAAGGGGGACGTCACGAATTTCCTGCTTTCGCTGGGGGGAACGAGGGGATGTGGTCGGCTGGGTGGGTGGCGGTCCGGCTTTCGACCCTAACGCGAGCCGTCGCCCACGCGGGCGAACGTCATTTCAACACCGGGACTGATATACGCGGATTTGGGGTGCCGCAGGACCATGGTTCGTCGTGGGGAGCCGCTGTCTAAGATCGGGCGTGGCCAGCCTGGGGGCGGGTTGCTCATAGTTAGCTCGCGGGTTCCCCGCGCGTTGCCGGGCCGCCACCGACCCAGCCGACGGGATAGGTGATGTTGGGCTGGTGGTTACTCGATTCGGGTGATCGCCCAGCAGAACCCGGCGAGTTCGCGGAGCGGCCGCGACCGCGATGATCGTGCGGCGTTTCGCGCGGGCCTCCAGGCGTGTCCAGGTGCGGTACAGCCGCCGCTGGGCTGACCAGGAAACCGCGATCGCTTCCGGCGGCTGGCTGTCCTGGCGGTCGGTGAGCGCGCGGCCGATGCTCGGGCGCGAGCGGTAATGCCATGCGGCCTCGACCAGCAGCCGCCGCGCGTGCCCCGACCCGGTCTTGGTGATCGACCCAAGCCGGCGCTGCTGCCCGGTCGTTGACTCCGACGGGACCAGGCCGACGTAGCTCATCGGCTGCTCGGCGCGGGCGAAACCGCTCGAAGTCGCCGATCTCCGCGCACAACCCGACCGCCGAGAGCGTGTCGACGCCCCGCAGGCAGCGCAACCGGGCGACCTGCACCACCCACGGCGAGGCAGGCAGCAGCGCGACGATCTCACGCTCGAGCTGCTCGCGGCGGTGGCACAGCGCGTCGACCGCGCCACGCGCGTCGAGCAGCGTCGCCTCCGCCGCCGGCCAGTCCAGCGCGACCGTGCCCAGCCAGTCGCGGTGGCGCTCCGTCCACGCCTGCCCGTGATCGAACCGGATCCCGTGACGCAGCAGCAGCTTCGAGAGCCGGTGCCGGCAGCGCATCAGATCCATCCGCACCGCTTCACGCGCGCGGACCAGGTCACGCAGCGCCTCCTCCTCATCGCCCGGCACCCTGACCGCGTGCCGCTTCCCCGCCAACAACAGCCGGACGAGATGCTCAGCATCACGACGATCGGTCCTGACCCGATCCCCGCTCGCCCTGGGGATCTTGCTCGGCGCCGCGACCACACACTCCACGCCACGCTTTGAGAGCTCGCGCGCCAACCCATAGCCAGCCGGGCCGGCCTCGTAAGCCACCCGCACCGGCCGCGGGAACCCCGCGCAGAACCCGGCCACCTTCGCGCTCTCACCGCCCATCGCAAACGCCTGCAACTGTCCCGTCTCAGCGCCAAGCACCGCCGCGACGATCCTCGTCGCGTGCACATCCAGACCGACGAGGCTCCTAGCCTTCCCCATGGCTGGTTCCCCCTACGCGATCGTGGGCCGCCGCGCGGGTGGAGCCGCGCGGCATGAATTTCACCCCACCGACGCCATCGGGGAGCCAGCCCTTTCTACACCGCGGGCCGAACGGACGGTCAATCCCATATTGTCTAACCTGAAACGGATGGACCAAGCCTCGGTCGATGAGATCGCGGGCGGGATCCACCGGATCTCGCTCTGGTCGCCGGAGGCTGGGATCACTTTCAACCAGTTCCTGATCGACGACGAGGCGCCGACCCTCGTTCACACCGGAAGGTACGACGACTACGAAGCGGTCGCCGGCGCGATCGGGGAGGTCCTCGATCCGGCCCGGCTGGCCAACATCGTGCTGCTGCACTGGGAGGGTGACGAGAACGGCGGCATGGATCGGTTCATGTCCCGCGCCAAGGGCTCGCAACTGGTCGGCTCGGCGCTGTCGATCGCGCTCAACGCAGCCGGGTTCGGGGTGCACACCCGGACGCGCGGGTTCCGCGACGGCGAGACGCTCGACCTCGGTGAGCACCGGCTCCGCTTCATGGAGACCCCCCACGTGCACCATTGGGATTCGATGATGGTCATGGAGGAGACGACCGGAAGCCTGTTCCCCTCGGATCTGTACCTGCAGCCGGGCGAGCAGCCCGCGTTGACCAGCGAGAACCTCGCCGAAGAGATGCTCGACGCCTACCGGACGTTCGGGATCTTCGCCCACGAGGACCCGGTCCGCGCCGTGGCACGGCGGGTCGCTGAGTTGCAGCCGTTGTGGATCCACGCGATGCACGGCGCGACGATCACAGGCGAGGCACTGGGCTATTACACGAGGGCGCTGCTCGAGGAGGAGTACGCCTACCGGGGCCGGCTGTTCGGGCGCTCAATCCCGGCCGAGCCGGCATCACCCGGATAGGCCTCGTTTCCGGCGCCTGGACGGGTATCGGGCATCCGGGTTACTCGCTCAAGCTCCCATGATCGTGCCCCAACAGGCGATGCATGAGTCAGATTCGGCCGCGTCGTCCGGTGCTCGGGCTCCTGGCTCGTTCCAGGTCGCCGGCGCGCTGAACCTCCCGGTGTGCGGCACAATCCTCGCCGCCTCCGGCCTGCCGATCCTGCCTCGGCCGCGCAACGTCCAGCAGTTGCTGCGAATTCAGTTCCTGGTGGTCGTCGCGCTGGCGATGACGGGCGCATCCGCACTGGTGTTCTCAACGCTGGTGCCCGTCGTGCCGGACCCCTCGACCCCCACCGCCGAGGTCATCTTCGTCGCGGGCGCGATCCCGCTCGCGCTCCTGGCCTGGCGCGCCGGCCGGACCTACCTGCTGACCCGCCGGATCTCGGGCCTGATCGTGGTCGAAGGGATCGTGTGGCTGATCGGCGCCCAGGTCGGGCTGCTGAACTTCGCGATGATGGACGGCGCCTGTGGGCAGCGCACTTTCTCGAGGTCGCCGGCATCGGGATGGTGGCGATTCCGGTCGCGCTCGACCTCCGCCATGCGGTCGCTTCCCGGCCGCTCGTCGGGGATCTGCGCGCCGCCGACCTGGTCGAGCACGAGGAGGCGTTCCTGGGCGGCCCCGTGCGCGCGCTCCTGGTCCGCCTGAGCGAGAAGGACCCATCGACCGAAGGGGCACACGCGCCGGGTGGCCACGCTCGCGGTCGCGATCCGCGAGCGCCTTGACCTCACCCAGAGCCAGCTGCGCCAGCTCGCGCTCGGCGGCCTCCTGCACGACGTCGGAAAGCTTTCGGTGCCCAACGAGATCCTCAACAAGCCGGGCCGGCTCACCGACGAGGAGTTCGACGAGATCCGCCGCCACCCCGGCGCCGGTCGAGAGCTCCTGACCGAACTCGGCGGCTTCTCACCGCTCGTGCTCGATCTCGTCGAGAGCCATCACGAGCGCCTCGACGGCTGCGGGTACCCGAATCGCGTTCCCGCCGGCGAGCTCGACCTCGCGGTCCGCATCCTCACCGTGGCGGACGTCTATGACGCGCTCACCGCCCACCGCGTGTACCGCGAGGCGTGGCCGGCCGAGCGCGCGCTCGCGCTGCTCGAAGAGGAGACCGGCGCCGCGTTCGACCCGACGTGCGTCGCGGCCCTGCGGACGATCGTGGCCTCCGAGCAGCCCGAGCTCAGCCCGGTTCAGCCGGTTCGCGAGCCCGCCCCCGCGCCCGTGCGCACCCTGCCGGGCCCCGTGTTCGGCGAAGCGGCCGCCTGAGCGCGCGGCCGCCACACCCCATCGGCGCGGTGCAACATCGCGTTCGCGACTCCGGCATAGGGACCGCACGACCCCGCGCGGTCGAAATCCGCGTGACGTACGTCGGCCGGTCGCCGACGATCGTGACGGCCACGCATCGAGGTGGAACCACGGACGCCGCCGCGACGCCGGCGGCTCCGCGGTCGCGGTGTCTCGCGCCGCTGCCTGACGAGACTGCCCCGCCGTCGACGGTCAGCATGAACGCGAGGATGGCCACGGCCACCGCCAGGCTGAGCACGAGCCCGACCCGCTCCCGGACCGCGCGTGCGGCGGGGTGCGCCACGATCGTGATCTCGACCGTGGACGGCGCGTCCGCGCGGACCGCGCCGAGGGTCGACTCTCGCCTCGCGCGACACACAAGCAGTATCGCGAACCTAATAAGTCGATAGGCTCGACCGCCGCCACCCAACAAGGAGGAACCGATGGTGAGATTCGTGGTCCTGTACGGTCAGCCGGAGGACCCGGCGGCATTCGACGAGCATTACGCGAACACGCACATTCCGCTCGTGGAGAAGATCCCGAACCTTCGTCGCTTCGAGGCGTGCAAGGTGCTCGGGACGCCTGACGGGGGTGCGCCGCCGTTCTACTACCACGCCGAACTGTGCTTCGATGACGCCGCGGCGCTGGAGTCGTCGCTCGCAAGCCCGGAGGGGCAGGCCGCAGGCGCCGACGTGGAGACCTTCGCCACCGGCGGCGCCACGGTCATGATCACGCAGGGGTGAGCCTGGCTACGACATCGGCCTAGCGATAGGCCAGAATCTGGACCCCGTCGGGACTCACACCGATCCACGGGGTATGAGCATTGGATCAATCAGTGGCCTCGCGGCGGCGCAGTCGATGTTCAGCGTCGCGGCGCAAGCAGCGGGGGGCGTTGGCTCGGCGGGTGCCGGCGGCAGCGACAGTGGGGCCGGCGCATCGGGCAACGTCGCCGAGCAGGCCGGCGTCGCCGTGCTGCGAATGGCGCTCGACCAGGAGCGCTCGCTAGTCAACATCCTGGCCTGAAGCCAGTCACCGGGGCCGCTTGACGGAGCGAGCGACGGCTTTACAGGTAAGGCAGGGTGCGCTCCGGCGACGCGTTCGTCCCGCCCTGCGGATACTCGGGGGCCGGCTCCGCACCGAGGTCGATGTTCCCGGCGTATTCCTCGGCATTGTCCACCGGATGAAACCCGAGCCGGTAGCCAGGAGTGAGGTCCCACCATCCGCGCGTGTTGGCGGATACCGCGTAGAACACCGCGTAGGTGACATCGGTCGCGCGCATCGCGGCGAGGAACGCGGCCTGACAGTCGCGAGGACTCAACCAGGTGCTGAGGTGCCGCCGGTCGAACGGCGCTTCCTCAAAGCTGGCGATCCGGATCGCGATCACCGAAAGGTGAAACTTGTCGGCGTACAGGCTGGCCAGGCCCTCGCCGGCGACCTTGCTGACGGCGTAAAGGCTGTCGGGCCGGGTCGGCATGTCGGGCCCGACGATCGTGCTTACCGGATAGAACCCGGTGACGCGATTGCTACTGGCATAGACGCAGCGGGCGACGCCGGCGAGCCGCGCCGCCTCCAGCACGTTGAACGTGCCGAGGATGTTGATCGCCGACAGATCGTCGAACCGTGCTTCGTCGGCGAGGCCGCCGAGGTGCAGCACACCGTCGGCGCCCGCGACCACCTCCCGCATGGCGACGGGATCGCGCAGGTCGGCTACCACCGACTCCTCGCGGTCGTGCTCGGGCGTAACCGATACGAGGTCGACGAGCCGGAGCCGCGCGACGTGCTCAGCGAGCCCTGGGCGCACACTCGTGGCGATTCGGCCGGCCGCGCCGGTGAGTACCCATGTCTGATCGCCAAGCACTACCACGAGGGATCCCACCGATCGGGCACGTCCGAGAAGTTGGCGAGAACGCGAAGGCGCGGCGGGTGGCCGGCGGTGTGCGCCGAACCGCGGATCACGTCGCGTCGCGGTTGCGCTCGCTCCGCCGGGCGAGGCCTTCGCTCGCGCTCCGGAGCACGTCGCCGGCCAGCGCGGGCTCGAGGTCCAGTTGCGTCGTGGCCATGATCCGCCCGACCATCATGTACTGCCCAATCACGAGCAGGAGGTGCATGATCTCCCGCGGGGTAAAGCGCGCGGTCATCGCCGCGAACGTGTCGTCGTCGGGGGTGGCGTCACGCACGACCTCGGAGGTGAACCGGACGACAAGCCGCCCGTCGTCGCCGAGCACGGCGGCGTCGAGGTCACCGCGCTCGATCACGTCCAGTTGCTCCTGGGTTCCACCGACGGCCAGCGTGATCGCGGCGTGCTGCACCCACTCGTACTCCGCGCCCGGAGTCATCGCCGCGACCCGGGTGATCGCGAACTCGCGCAGCAGGTGGTCGAACTCATCGCCGTCGAACAGCGCGCCGCCGAATCGCATCCAGGCCGGGAACGTCCCCTGCGCGTTCGCCACCATACGAAAGATGCCGAGGTCGGGGGCCTTGCCGAGCACGGCGGCCACGTACGGTTCCGCCTGGTCGGGGTCGAGGTAAGGAAGCCGCGCCATCGCGAGGATCGACCTTATACCGGACGCGCGGTCGGGGGTCAGGACTCGCGGCCGCCGGTGAGGACCGCGGCGGCGAAGCTGACCAGGGTCGGGGTCAGCGAACGGAGACGCTGCGGCACCTTGCGACCCGGGCTTTCGAGCAGGCACTGCTGGACGCGCTCGGCGATTCCACCCACCAGGCCCCGCAGAAACTCGTCGGGCACATCGGGGATCGTCGGATCTTCCGCATGCGCGCGCTCGCGAAGCCCGCGGTACTGCCCGACGTAGGCGCCGAGCACGCGCTCGCGCATCTCGAGTGCCCGCTGATCGGCGACCCGAACTACGCCGCGGAGGCGCTCGCGGCGATGGACGGGTGGCTGTCGGCGGTCGAGGCCCATCACCGCAGCCTGAGCCTCGAGCAGAAGACCGCCGAGGACCGCCGAGGACCGCCCGTCGATCGTCCACGATCAATGTTCGGACATCCCCGACGTCGATCAGGTAGTCGTGCCGGGGGTCGGCGAGGTGTGCCAGTCGCCGCTCCTCCAGACCGCTTCGCCACACCGCGACTGCAGGCGGGCGAGAGCATCGCCACCGATCAGGAGAAGTGTCAGCTCGAGCCGCTCAGCCAATCTGCCTACTACCCGATCGTGTTTCAGCGATCAGGAGTGGGCGGAGCTAGAGCAGATTCTTCCCGAACGGAGTGTGCGACTGGGCCGAGCCCGGAGTCGACCAGCGGCCGACGATCCCGTGGCAGACCTACCAGGACGTGTCGGGCAAGGTCATCTACGGCGGTAAGCCGCTCGGTCCGGCGCCGGCGGGCTCCGGTGGCGGATGGACGAGCCCGTCGTTCGACGAGTGGTTGAGCCAGGAGCAACCCGGCTCACACAGTGATTCCCGGGGCGGCCGTATAGGCTGCCCCGGCCAATCACGTCACAGGAGCGATGAGCGTGAACGTTTCCTCGAGGTTCGACGTCGCCGGTTTCGGCGTGATCGTCACCGGCGGCGCCAGCGGCCTGGGGCTCGCCTATGGAGAGGTGCTTGCGGCGCACGGCGCGCGAGTCACCCTGATCGACGTGGACGGTGACGCCGTCGAGGCAGAAGCGTCACGACTGCGGGACGAGGGACTCGACGTGCGGGGCACGGTCGCCGACGTCACCGACCACCCGCGACTCGATCAGGCGATCGACGAGGCGGCGGAGTTGTACGGCCGCCTCGACGTCGCCTTCGCCAACGCCGGCATCGATCCCGGCGTCGGCTTCGCGGGGGCCTGGGCGGGGAGCCATCGGCCTCGGGTGGAGGAGGGCGCGCTCGAGCGCTACACCGACGAGCGCTGGAACCGCGTGATCGATATCAACCTGAACGGGATCTTCGCCACCGCGCGATCCGCGGCTCGACACATGCGCCCGCGCGGCTTCGGCCGGATCATCATCACAACGTCGCTCGCCGCGACCGTTACCGAGGGCGCGATCGGGTCCGCCTATATGGCGGCGAAGGCCGGCGCCAGGCACTTCATGCACTGCGTCGCGCTCGAGCTCGCGGCCTACGGCATCACAGTCAACGCGATCGCCCCGGGCTTCTTCGTCACGAACATCGGCGGCGGCCACGCGCACAATCCCGACGTGCAGGCGGCGCTCGCGAAGGACATACCGATGCATCGCGTGGGCTTCCCGGACGACATCAAGACACTGGCCCTGTTCCTCGCCTCGCCGGCGTGCGAGTACATCACCGGACAGGAGATTGTGATCGACGGCGGCTGGGGGCTCGGCGTCGCCGACTGAACCGCGCGGACCGCCTAGGCCGCCGACGTTTCGATCCCGGTGGCGCGACGAGCGCGCCGGATCGCCTGACGCCGCCTCGTGCCGGCGGCCCGGTCCTCATCGATCGCCCCGAGCTCAAGCGCGCGCGCCCGACCCTTCCCGCCGAGGTCGTAGTGGTCGTTCTCCGGGCGCCCCGGCTTTGACTGAAACCACTCTCGGCGCAGCCCAAGCCGGTCAGCAAACGCGTGTAGCTCCTCGACGGTGTCGGCCTGGAGGTGCCCGCCGCCGCTCCATCGCCCCCAGTCGCCCACCGCGAACGCGTTGTCGATGTAGACGCTCAAGGTGTGCACCGTAGCGGCTAGAGAGCCGCTACCAGCGAGGTAATGGCATTACCTACCAGGTAATCGACAGTGCGCTCGCCGGCCGTCACATTGGCCGGCATGACTACACAATCGAATTCATCCACATTGGCGATCCCAGCAGGCGCCGCGTCCCGGCCGGCCGAAGCGAGCCGCTGGGCGGCGCTACCGGTCCTTCTGGCCGGCACGTTCATGGTCGTGCTGGACTTCTTCATCGTCAACGTCGCGCTCCCCTCGATGCAGCGCGACCTGCACGCCGGCACCGGCGCGATCGAATGGGTCGTGGCCGGGTTCGCGCTCACTTCGGCGGTGTTCCTGATCACGGCCGCGCGGCTCGGCGACCGGATCGGCCGCCGGCGCATGTTCTCGATCGGTCTCGGCGTGTTCACGCTGGCCTCGGCCGCATGCGGGGCTGCCGGCACGCCGACCGTGCTCGTGGTCGCGCGGCTGGCGCAGGGATTCGGAGCCGCGCTGCTGATGCCGAACGTGCTCTCGATCATCAACGTCACGTACACGGGCGAGGACCTTCCGCGAGCGCTCGGCATCTATGGGCTCGTGATGGGTCTGGCCGCAGCGTGCGGGCAGCTCATCGGCGGCGGTCTGATCCAGGCCGACGTCGCCGGCCTCGGCTGGCGTACGTGCTTCCTGATCAACGTCCCGGTCGGCATCGCCGCGCTCGCGATCGCGCCGCGGTTCGTGTCCGAGTCGCGCTCTGAGCGGCGTAGCCGGCTCGATCCGCTCGGGACGGCGCTGCTGACCGCCGGACTGACCGCCATCGTGCTCCCGCTCGTCGAGGGACGCCAGCACGGCTGGCCGGCCTGGACTTGGATCTCGCTCGGCTGCGCTCCGCTGCTGCTGCTCGGCTTCGTGGCTCAGCAGCGCAGGCTTGGCCGGCGCGGCGGCGAACCGTTGCTGGCCCCGGCGATGTTCCGCGCGCGGACGTTCACGGCCGGGCTGGTGACGCAACTTGCGTTCTGGTGTGGCCAGGCGTCGTTCTTCCTCGTGCTCGCGCTGTACCTGCAGCAGGGCCGGGGCCTGAGCGCGCTCGGTGCCGGACTCGTGTTCACGATCATGGCGGTGGCCTACGTTGCGGCGTCCGCGCAAGCGCCGGCGCTTGTCGTGCGATTCGGACGCCGGCTGCTCGGGATCGGCGCGCTCGTGCTCGCGTCCGGCCACGGCCTGCTGCTCGCCGCGGTCGCGCACATCGGCGTCGGCGGCTCGATCGTGGAGCTATTTCCAGGGCTCGCGCTGATCGGCGCGGGGATGGGCCTGCTGCTCGTGCCACTGACGACGACAATCCTGTCGAGCGTCGACGTCCAGTACGCCGGCAGCGCCTCCGGAGCGGTGACCACGGTCCAGAACGTCGGGGGTGCGTTGGGTGTGGCGATCACGGGCGTGATCTTCTTCGGCGCCCTGCATGGCGGGTACGCCCACGCACTCGAGCTAAGCCTGATCGAGCTCGGCGCGCTGCTGCTCGGAGTGGCGGCCCTGACCCGTCTGCTGCCGGCGACGCCGCGGCGCTGACCGCACCGCGCTACGTGTGATGCCTGATGGCTAAGACGGGGGGCCGCCCGAGCACGCGGCCTCCCGCTTGGCTATCGGCGTCGAACCCGCGAAGGCACGGAAATCTGCGGTCGAAGCTCGCGCGCCCGAACCTCGGATCGTGAAACGCAATCCCGACGCTCACGCACCCGCTCGCGCTGGCGCGCAACGTGAGCCCCCCGGCCGCGGCGACCGCAAGAGCGACAGCCGCGAGGCACGCGATCATGCGGGTACTCGCGCGCGGCAAACGAGCCGCAATCCGTTGCCTGACCGTAGGGCCGCGAGGACCGGCGACGATCGTCACCTGGACGTGCGCCGGCGGCGGCCCGATCATGGATCCGAAGTGCCCGGTTCGGGCTCGACCGCCTTGGGCTGCCGGCGGAACCCGAAGAAGTGCTCGGCGTGCTCGACTTCCTGCTCAGCGCGCTGGACCTCGTGCTCGGCCCCGGCCAGCGGACCGAGGAGCTTCACGAGGTCGCGCATCGTGTCGGTTAGGCGGTCGACCGACTCGGTCAACGGGCCGACCGAGGTCGCGAGCACCTCGATGACCTCGACGTGTCGCTCGATCGACTCCGTCGCATGGTCGATCGCGCGAACCGCGTCGAGCGTCTCGCGCTCGGTCTGTTCGAGCGGCTTCATCGCGTCTTCGTTCAGCACCCGCACGACCGACTTGACAGGTCTCAAGACGAAGTCGAACACCGAGCGAGAATGCTACTCGGCTCAGAGCCGCCGCCCCGAGGCTCTGATCTGCTCGCGCGCGCGTACGCGAGGACGCGCGCCCTAGCCCGCGAACAGCGCCTGTTGCCTGAAGCCCGGCGCGCGCTCGATCTCGAGGATGCGCCGCTTGGTCACGATCCCACCCGGAGCGGAGAAACCGTGGAGCGCTCCACTCGCCGAGAGCACGCGATGACAGGGCACGACTATCGGAAACGGGTTCTGAGCGAGCGCGACGCCCACTTCCCGGGCCGCCCGCGGCTCGCCAATCGCGCCGGCGACCTCTCCGTAGCTGGCGGTCGAACCGGGTGCGATCTCACGGGTCGCCGCGTACACGCGCCGCCGGAACGCGTCGAGGTGCCCCTCGTCGAGCGCGACGGAGCGCAGGTCCCGGCGCTCGCCGTCGAGCAACGCCACCATGCCCGCGATCGCATCGCGGATCGAGTCGGGCACGTCGCTCGATGTCTCGAGCCGCTCGCCGCGCAGCCCACGGGTCCGTGGCATGACGACCTCGGTGATCCCAACCTCGCTCCACCGCACGCCGCACGTTCCGATCGCTGTCTCAAACAACACCAACGTCATCGAGAATAGAAACGGCCGGGGACGCAATTTTGTGAGATCCGCCCTCGACCTATAGTCCGGGTCGATGTCTCCGCTGACCGAGGTCTCCGACCGGATCGACCAGCTCGCACAGGATCTTCGCCACCACCGCCGGCTCTACTACTCCGGAGAGCCGGCGCTCAGCGACGCCGAGTACGACGCGCTCGAGAACGAGTTGCGGTCGCTGATCGGCGAGCACCCGGAGCTGACCCCGGCGGACGACCCGCTCGAGGAGGTCGGCGCTGAGCTCGCCGGCGAGCTGTACGCCGACGCGCGCCACGAGGTGCCGATGCTGTCGCTCGAAAAGGCGACCACGGACACCGAGCTCAACGCGTTCCTCGCGCGCTTCCCGGACCAGACGTTCGCACTGTGGCCGAAGTTCGACGGCCTGTCGGTGTCGGTGCTGTATCGGGGCGGCCGGCTGGCTCGCGCGGCTACCCGGGGGAACGGCGAGGTCGGGCAGGACGTGACCGTCAACGTCCGCGGCGGCGAGGTGCACGGGATGCCGGAAGTGCTGCCCGAGCGGATCGACTGCGAGGTCCGGGGCGAGGTCGTGATGCTGCGCTCGGACTGGCGCGCATACAACGCCGCCCACGAGGACAAGCCGCTGGCCAACGCGCGCAGCGCCGCCGCGGGCACCCTGCTCGCGAAGGACCGCAGCAAGGTCGCCGAACGGCCGGTGACCTTCTACGCGTTTGACCTGATCCGCCTGAGCGACGGAGCGGTCGAGCGCACGCTCGCCGAGGAGCTCAGCGGGCTCGGGTTCATCGTCGAGGGCTACGCCGAGTCGCGCGACCCCGACGCGATCCGCGCGTACATCAAGCTCGTCCTCGACCGCCGGCTCGACGTCGACTACGAGCTCGATGGCATCGTGATCAAGCTCGTCGACCGAGCCGCCTACGAGGCCGCCGGACAGACCAGTCATCACCCCAAGGGCGCGATCGCGTTCAAACTGCCGCCCGAGGTGGCGGTCACGCGCCTGCTCGAGGTGGACTGGACGCCGGGAAAGACCGGGCAGCTCACGCCGCGTGGGCGGGTCGACCGCGTGTTTGTCTCGGGAACCCACATCGAGCACGTAAGCCTCCACAACCTCGCGGTGATCGAGGCGCGCGACATCCGCGTCGGCGATCGCGTGTATATCTTGCGGCGCGGTGACGTGATCCCGTTCGTCTCCGGCGTCGTCGATTCCGCAGAGCGTGACGGCAGTGAGCGGGCAATCGAGCCGCCGGACACGTGCCCGTCGTGCGGCGCGCCGCTGGTGCTCGTGGGTGAGTCACGGGTCGTGATGTGCGAGAACACGAAGGGGTGTGCCGCCCAGCGCCTGCGCCGGTTGACCCACTGGTGCTCCCGCGCGGGCGCCGACGTCGAGGGCCTGTCCGAGGCTCGGCTCGAGCAGTTGATCGACGCTCGGCTCGTGTCCGCCCCTTCGGACATCTACCGGATGGACTACGACACGCTGATGCCGAACGGAAAGGCTCGGTTCGAGGGCTGGGGCGAGCGGTCGGTCCTCAACCTGCTGACGGCGATCGAGCGGAGCAAGGCCGTCGGGCTCCGGCGGGCACTCGTCGGATGGTCGATCCCGCTCACCTCGGAGGGGACGGCGAAGCGGATCTGCCGGCACGGCTACGAGTCGATCGAGCAGCTGCAGCGAGCCACGGTCGAGGAGCTATGCGAGGTCGACGACGTCGGCCCGGTCGTCGCTGAGGCGTTGCGCGAGTTCCTCGAGCAACCGGCCACCCAGGCAGAGATTGCGGCGCTGCGCGAGCTCGGGGTCAGCCTCGACGTGCGCGACGAGGACCGTCCGGTTAAGGTCAGCTCCGATTCCCCGTTCGCCGGCAGGACCGTGGTCATCACCGGCACGCTGTCGGTCGACCGAAAGGAGTTCCAGGCGATGCTCGAGGGCGCCGGCGCCAAGGCCTCGGGCTCTGTTTCGGCCAAGACCGACTACCTGATCGCGGGCGAATCCGCAGGCTCGAAGCTGACCAAAGCGCAAGGCCTTGGGGTCGCCGTGCTCAGCGAGGACGAAGCTCGCGCGCTCCTCGGCGAGCAGCCCCGCGAGGAGTAGATTCCTCGCACCAACAAGCCCCGGGGAGGAGCACCATGCCCGAGCCCACGACCTTGCGAGCCCTCGCCGGCCTGCCCGCAACTCCGGCCAGCCTGGTGGACTCGACGCTCGTCATGATCGACTGCCAGAACACCTACACGCGTGGTGTGATGGCGCTCGACGGAGTAGACGCCGCTCTCGATGAGGCGGCGAAGCTGCTAGAGCGGGCGCGCGCGGCCGGCATCCCGATCATCCATATTGAGCACGACGACGGCGATGGGTCGCTCTACGACATTCGAGCCGAAATCGGCCAGATCGTCGACCGGGTGGCACCCCAGGGTGACGAGACGGTAATCGTCAAGAACTTTCCGAACTCGTTCGTGCAAACCGAACTCGACGATCGCCTGAAGGCAGTATCAGCGAGGAATCTCATCCTCGCGGGGTTCATGACCCACATGTGCGTGAACTCCACCGCCAGAGGCGCCTTCAACCTCGGCTATGCGCCAACGGTGGTCGCCGGCGCGACAGCTACCCGTGCGCTTCCGGGCCCTGCGGGCGTGGTTTCCTCCGAGGCGGTTCAGGCGGCGAGCCTGGCCGCGATCTCCGACCTGTTCGGGATCGTCGTCTCCGACGCTGCCGCGATTCCCGATTAGGGAGTTGACACCTAGTTAGCGGGAGGTTTGAGCAGAGATAGGGAGGTTCACGGAAAAGAAAAGAGGCGGGGGGCGAGATCGGACATAGAATGGCCTCCGCACGGGGGTGCATGTGGAGAATCAGACTGACGTCAGTGAGCCCACGGAGACCGCTCATCGGAGCCTCCGGATCTTTCTGAACTACCGACGCAAGGACACAGAGGACACGGCGGGGCGCCTGTTCGATTCGCTGTGCGCGCACTTCGGCGAGGAGCGCGTATTCATGGACATCGACGATATCCCGCCGGGTGTCGACTTCGACGAGGTTGTCCATGAGGCCGTCGGCAAGTGCGATGTCCTCCTCGCGCTGATCGGGCCGACCTGGGTGACCATGGTTGACGAGCATGGGCGTCGCCGTCTCGACGACCCCGCCGACTTCGTCCGAATCGAGCTCCAGACTGCACTCCAGCGCAACATTCGCGTGGTGCCGGTCCTCGTCCACGACGTCATGATGCCCAAGGCGGAGGATCTCCCCGAGGGCTTACAGCGACTGACTCATAAGCAGGCCCTCGGTCTGAGCAATACGCGATGGAAGTACGATCTCGGGAAGCTGGTCGAAGCGCTCGAGAGCGTACGCCCGGGCAGGGTGTATCCGTCCGACGTGCTCCGGCCGGAGCTTCCCGAGCAAGCCGTGCAGCCGACGACGGTGTCGGGCGAGCGGGCCGTGCAGCCCACGAAGGCGTCGGCCGAGCCGGCGCATGCCGCGCGAGCAAGCGGGCCGCCGCCGCAGAAACCCGTCGGACGGACACACCATCGCTGGTTCTGGGGAGCAGGCGCGATCGTCGCGATCGTCGCGATCGTCGCGATTATTGGGGCCGCGAGTGGCGGCAGCGCCAGTTCTCACACGACTACGACCGGCGCTAACGCCGCATCCCACGTAGCCTCGATCGGCATTGCCGTGTCCACAAGCTGCACGGGCTCGTCAAGCGGCAACGAGACCCAGGCCGCGACGATCACGTGGTTGAACTCGACGAAGTCGCCCGCGACGATTTACTGGCTGACGTACAGCGGCGCGCGCGACGTTTATGACAAGCTCGCGCCTGGTCAGTCGTACTCGCAGCAGACGTACGTCGGTCATCGCTGGCTGGTCGTCGAATCTGGTGCCTGCTCCGCGATGACCGTGATGAAGCCAGGCACGCAGATGTTCACGATCCACTGAACCTGCGAACCTTTTTCCTCGTTGACGGGGTCAGACGGAGAATGAGCAAGTTGTCCGACCGAGCGCGCTTCGAGCGCGACCACCGGTGGGCGCCGGAACACATGTCCGGATATCTAGACGGTGATCTCGCCGCGCGCGCACGAGCGCGAATGGAGCGCCACCTCGCCGAGTGCGGGGACTGCCGGCGCCTGCTCGCCGGCCTACGCGCGGTCGTCGGCGGCCTGCACCGACTGCCGGCGCCGGGCGGCCTCGACGCGGTCCAGGTCGCTGCGCTCGTGCGCGGGCGTTTGAACGAACCGCCGCCGGGTTGACTGAACCGTTGTGCGGCCTACGCGGGTCAAACAAGGCATGAACAAGAACATCGATACCCAGAACCAGACTGACTCCACTCGCGTCGAGAAGACCGAGGCCGAGTGGCGCGAGCAGCTGACGCCGGCTCAGTACGACGTGCTGCGAGGGAAAGGAACCGAGCGGCCGTTCACCGGCGCGTACGTGCATGAGAAGCGTGACGGCACGTACCGCTGCGCCGGGTGCGGCGCGCAGCTGTTCTCCTCCTCGACTAAGTTCGAGTCCGGCACCGGCTGGCCGAGCTTCACCGAGCCCGCCGACCGAGCCGATGTCGAGCTCGTCGACGACTACAGCTTCGGCATGCACCGGATCGAGGTGAACTGCGCCGCGTGTGGCGGGCACCTTGGTCACGTCTTCCCCGATGGTCCCGGCGTGACCCGGGAGCGCTACTGCATCAACTCCTGCTCGCTCGAGTTCGACGAGAGCTAAAGCAGTTCCGCCGCCGGCGGCGGCACGTTCGCGTGCCGCCCGCCGAGCAGGCGGTATAAACGAGCCGGTGACCGGCGGGCCGATGTCCGAGAGCGAGCTGATTCGGAGGGCTCGCGCCGGCGACGAGGAGGCGTTCGCGGAGCTGGTCATGCTCCACGCCGACCGGGTGTACGGGGCGCTGCGCCGGTTTGGGCTCGATGCGGCCGAGGCCGACGAGGTGGCCCAGGACGTGTTCCTCCGCGCCTGGCGTGGCCTCCCGCGCTTCGAGGGGCGCGCGCAGTTCTCAACCTGGCTGTACCGGATCGCTTTCAACGAGGCACAGCGTCGGCTGAGCCGGCGGCCGCCTCGCCGAGCCGACGTCGCTCTGGATCGCGAAGACCCGATCGCGTCCTTGCCGGCATCCCCGAACCTCGGCCCCGAGGCGCAGACGCTCGATCACGAGTTCGAGCGCACGCTCGAACGGGCGCTGGATCAACTCCCCATGGAGTGGCGCGCCGCGGTCGTCCTGCGGGACATCCAGGGGCTGTCCACACACGACGCGGCCGAGATCGTCGGGGTCGGCGAGGCCGCGTTCAAGAGTCGTCTGCACCGCGGCCGCATGCAACTGCGCGCCCTCCTCGAGCCGTACCTTCGGCTCGAGGAGGGCTGACGCGGAGGCGCCTAGGCGGCGTCTACCGCAACGGAGGGCTCGAGGCCGAGCGTGCGCTCGAGGGCGTCCAGTAGTCGACGACCACGGGCACATCGGAGGCAAGTACCTCCTGGTCGAAGTCGGCTTCAGTCAGTGTGATCACGTCTGTCATGCGTTCTCTCTTTTCGGATGTGGGCGGCTAGCGAAGCGTGGTGGCGCAAACCGCGCCGCCGTGCTTCTCGAAGTAGCGCTGGTGGTAGTCCTCGGCGTCGTAGAACAGCGAGGCCGGAACGATCTGGGTCACGATCTGCCGGCTCAGGTTTCCCTGACGGCCCTCGCGCGAAGAGATCGCCCGTCGCTCCTGGTCGGCGTCGTGGAAGAAGATCGCCGAGCGGTATTGACTGCCGAGATCCCAGCCCTGCCGGTTCGGGGTGGTCGGATCGTGGATCGACCAGAACACGCTCAGCAGCTCGTCGTAGCTGACTACCGCCGGGTCAAACCAGACGTCCACCGCCTCGGCATGGCCGGTTCTGTCCGAGCAGACCTGCTCGTAGGTAGGCTCGGCGGTCGTCCCGCCGGTGTACCCAACCTTCGTCGCCACAACTCCCTCGATCTCGCGGAATGAGGCTTCGATGCCCCAGAAGCAGCCCGCGGCAAGGGTTGCGCGCTCCAGCCCCTCGAACTCGGGACGATCGGCCGGCTCCATGGCGCTCGGGCTCTCAAGGTCGTGGTTCATAAGTCCTGTCCTTTCTTCTGTCATCACGCCCATTCAGACCCTCGGTTGCGCAGAAACGGTTCGGCCCCGGTGTTGCCAGGACAGCGCGTCAGTGGTAAACCAAGCCGGTCAGTAGCTGCTCGTGAGGACGAGGAGCGCCCCAAGGCAGGTTTCGACCGGCGGAGAGGAGCAACACATGTCGTTCAGCGAGGACCCCACCCAGGGCGTCGAACAGGGCGCGACTGCCGGCGAGGACCCGGCCGGAAGCGGCGCCGCGGACTCGACGGCTGACCCGTCCGGAGGCATCGAGGTCGGCGAACAGCCGGACGAGGACCCCAGTCAAGGTTCCGAGGTGGGCGAGGGCGCGTACGAGGACCCGACCCAGGGCGACGAGCAGGGAGCAGCGGCGGGCGAGGACCCGATGGCGCCGTCGACCTGAGCGCGCCGGGGCCGCCGCGCATGGCGTATGTTGCGCGAAGCGTGTCCGGCCCCGAACCGCAGCCGATCCTCAGTATCCCGACGGAAGCGGCGATCTTCCTCGTGCTGACGGTCCGTCCGGGCTCCGAGGCCGAGGTCGGAGCCGCGCTGGCGGACGTCTCGGGACTCAAGCGCTCGGTGGGGTTCCGCGTGCCCGAGGCCGAGCTCACGTTGGTGGTCGGGATCGGCGCCACGTTGTGGGATCGGCTGACTCGCCGTCCCCGCCCCGCGGACCTGCATCCCTTCCGCGAGCTCAACGGGGCGCGGCAGCGAGCGCTCGCGACGCCGGGCGACCTGCTGTTTCACATCCGCGCCCACCGATTCGACCTGTGTTTCGAGCTCGCCCAGCGACTGACCGAGCGGGTCCGCGGACTTGTGGACGTGGTTGACGAGGTACACGGATTCCGGTCCTTCGACGAACGCGACGTCCTCGGGTTCGTCGACGGCACCGAGAATCCGGAGGGCCAGGCCGCGAGTGAGGCCGTCCTGATCGGCGACGAGGATGCCGCCTACGCCGGCGGCAGCTACGTGATCGTCCAGAAGTATGTCCACGACCTAGGCGCCTGGGATGCGCTGTCGACCGAAGAGCAGGAGCTCGCGATCGGGCGCACGAAACTCAACGACATCGAGATGCCCGACGAGGACAAGCCGCCGAACTCCCACCTCGCGCTCAACGTGATCGAGGGTCCCGACGGCGAGGAGCGCCAGATCATGCGCTTCAACATGCCGTTCGGTCGCGTCGGCGCCGAGGAGTTCGGCACCTACTACATCGCATACGCGCGGACGTCCGAGTTGATCGAGCTGATGCTCACCAACATGTTCATCGGAGACCCGCCCGGCAACACCGACCGCATCCTCGACTTCTCAACGGCCGTCACCGGCACGCTGTTCTTCGTCCCGTCCGGGGAGCTGCTGGAGAGCCTCGCGCCCGATGACGAGCCCGACTCCGGGGAGGCCGAGCAGCCGGCTGACGAGGCCGGCGGTCCGGGCGACGCGGGCGACGCGGGCGACTCGGGCGACGCGGGCGACTCGGGCGAGCCCGGCGACGGATCACTCGGGATCGGAAGTCTGCGACCTGCATAGCGTCGGAGCCACCCGGACCTCGATAACGCAGCAAGCCGCCCGCCCCACCGCCCCAACGGCTACATAAGCATCAAGCATGGTCACCATGTTTATCTGGCTCGGCTGCCCTCGCCGGCGGCAATTTGCTGCGTTGACCACGTAGCGGGCCGCTCGAGAAACCAGGCGGCGGCGTGGTGGCGCGTCGCCGGCGCGCGAGGGGTAGGCCTCGCCGGGCGTTGTGGGATCGGGCTCCGGCGCCTAGCGGATCGGCTCGAGCGCGTAGTGATCGGCTCCGGCGTGGTGTATGGGCTCCCGCGGGGACCACCTGCAAACTCTGACAACGGAACCGCCCAGCGCGCGCCGTGTCATTCCGCACACGCCCCACATGCGCCGATGGACACGGTCCGAATCGCCGGGACCGAATGTCAGACGGCGCACGCTCAGACGGCCGGCCTCACGAGAGCCCCGTCACCGAAGCGTGGCCCGCAGCACGATCGTCCCGGGCGCGTCCATTTGTCCTCGCCCCGGGGCGGCCGCGACCGCGAGTTGACGCCCGCGGACATCGGCCGGAAGGTCGTAGGACTTCAGTATCTCGTGCTTGACGCTCACCGCGCCGAGCGCAGTAGTCCCGCCTTGCGGGCCCACCAGCCAGACGCCGTGACGGCCGGGCTTGAGCCCGAAGGCGAACAGACTGACCCCGCGCTGGCCGTCGTGCGTGAGCTACTCACACCCGGCCGCTCGCGCGCGATCCAGATCCCGGCGGCGCGATGAGCGGAAGTGGTGCCGTCGCCGTTGCCAGCGGCGCGTTCGGGTTGCGACCCTGGCTCTCGCCGTGCTCGGAGTTGCCGGCATTGACCAGGCCGAACGGGACCGGCACCGACTGCTGGCGGCACAGTCCGTACTGAACGCCGCCGAGGACGAGACGGCCGTGCGCGACCGCCCGGGTAGCGCCGTGTCGGGCTTCAACCGGAGTTGCCAGGCGATCCCGAATACTCGTCCGGAAGCGGCGCGGATCAGCCGCCGGCTCGACGCCGGTCACCGAATGGTGTCCCCCGTGCTTGCGCAAGATGCCGACGAGAGCGATCGCGACAACCACGATCGCACCGGCGCGCTCGATCCGCTCGAACTCGGCGCCCAACTCGCGGGCGAAGCGCAAATCGCTCATGTACGTAGCTCCTCTCTGCTATTCGGGGTTTCGAGCACCGAACGCAGCGCGCGCAACCCGCGGGACACGCGGGCGCGCGGGGCCTGCTCGGAGATGCCGAGCGCCGTCACCACCTCCGGGTACCGACGCTCCTCCACCACCCGCAGGCGCACCGCGTCGCGCTGCCCTGAGTCCAGTCTCACCAGCTGCGCGCCGACCTGTCGACGCGCGACCGTGAACAGCCACGCCCGGACCTCCTCGCCGCTGCGCCCCTCCAGCTTCGGCCAAGCGCGGAAGGCGACGGCGAAGTTTCCGCGGCCAGATCCGCCGCGAGCGTGACGTCGAGCGTCCGCCGCGCGAGGAAGATCAGCACCCGCTCGATCTCGCGCGCGTATATCGCGCTGAAGTCCGTGCCGGATCCCACTTACTCCGAAGAATGCCGCGGGCGCCAGATCCTGTGACAGATCCGCCTACCTGTCCCGAGCGAGCCTCATCGCTCTGCCGCGAGCCTCCCGGATCAGAACCGATGGCGGGCGAGGCGGAGCCCGCCGCGCTGTCGCTTGCCTTCGGCGAGCGAGGCCATCGCCGGCACCATCTCGCTCGTGACGAGCCCCGCTTCATCGGTCAGCTCGTCGACGATCTCGAACGAATCGGCGATCCGTTCGGGGGTGTCGACGATGATCGTCACGACGGGAACGTGACGGCGCAGTTGCAGCAGGCGGTCCCCGTGCGGCGCGTGGTCGCCGTGGAAGCCCCACACCCCGCGCAGGCAGGTCGCTCCGCTCGCGCCGCTCTCGCGCAGGCGGCGGACGAGCGCGATATGCAGCGGGCTGCGGCCGTGGCGCGCCTGCTCGGACGCGTACACCATCAGTTTCTGCCACATCGCCAGACCCCGCTCGTCGGTCGCCGGGAGCGACATCGGTGGAGAGAGGAGCTGGCCGTCGCGCTTGCACACAGTCACCCGCTCGAGCGTGAGCAGCGGGCGCTCGAGCAGCCCGCCTAGCTCCGGCAGGACCCGCGCGATCTCCTCGCCGACACCGACCGCGATGATCATCATCGGTACCTCGGCGTTGCGGCCAAAGAACCGGGCCCTCTGGCGCACGCCGTGGGCGGTGCCGTCCACTCCGAGGAGCGCCGTAGCGCCGGCGAGGCCCCGGCGATGGAGCAGATCGCACACCGCAACGAACGCCGGAGCGCCGGCGATCTGCTCTTGGCGTCCGACGTAGATCGTGAGTTTGGTGGCGTGGTGTAGTTCCTCGGGCAGCCCTACCGCTCCCACCTCGCCGGTCAGCATCCGCGCGCGCTCGAGCGTGATCAGCCCGTGGCGCTTGATCGCGATCACCTCCTCGAGCAGGCTCTCGATGCGCGGTCGCTTGTCGACTGCCACCGACACCAACGGGAGATCCTCCGACAGCGTGAGGATCCGGTCGGTGCGCAGGTGGTGCCCCCGTCCGAACCCCTCGGCGCCTCGCAGCATCACGCTCACCTCGACCTCTCTGCGCCCGTACAGGTCGAGCAACGCGTCGGCCACAAACTGGCTCTCGGTCCGGTGGCGCTCGCTGAAGTAGGTCGTGAGTTTCAGGCAGTCGTCGTTCACACGTGAGCTCCGATGAAGCGACCGAGTGCCGCCGCGCCAACGCCGACGACGAGGCTGATCAGGACGTTGGCGCCGGCGAGCACCAACTCGCCGTCCTCGACAAGACGCTGCGTCTCGAGCATCCAGGTCGAGAACGTCGTGTAGGAACCGAGCGTCGCGGTGCCGGCGAGCAGCAGGCGGGTGCCGGTGAACCCGAGACCGACGAGCAAGCCGAGCAGCGTCGCGCCGGACAGGTTGACCACCAGGGTGCCGAGCGGGAAGTCCCGTCCCGCACGGGCAGCGACAAGACCGTCGACGAAGAACCGAGACAGCGCGCCGATCCCACCCAGGAGGCCGACCGCGATCCAGACGGGAAGGCTCACGCAATCGCCCTCGCCCGCCGGACGTACAGCGTCGCGAGATGAACGCTGCCGTACCCGAGGATCACGCTCGACGCGGCGTACGCGATCGCGAGCCCGTAGCGATGGGCGTCCAGCATCGTCAACAACTCGACCTGCATCGTCGAGAACGTGGTGAACGCGCCGCAGAATCCGGTTCCAAGCATCGGCCGCCGATAGGCCGAGAGCGGCAGACGCTCTTGCAGGCGCGTGGCGAAATAGCCGAGCAGGAACGTACCGAGGATGTTCTCCGCGAACGTGACCCACGGCCATCCAGGGGCCGCGCCGCCGTGCGTCTGGTTCAGCGCGACCCGCAGCAGCGCGCCGACGACCCCGCCGACGAAGATGGCCGCCAGTTCGCGTCTGTCCCGACCCGGCACGGATCGGGATGCTAATTGGCGCGGGCGGTCTCGACGCTCGTGCCGAAGATCTTGCGGTAGGAGTCCTCGCCGTAGCTGGTCGGCAGTGGCGCCGCCTCGGACAGCTTGAACGGGCGCGCCCCGTCGGATCCCCGCTCGGCGCGCAGGAACAGGGCGGCATCGAGCTTGCGTTGGTAAAGCCCGTCCGCCAGATCGAACATGTGTGTCACGAACAGCACCTTGATGCCCTGTTCCAGCAGAGCGGTCACCACCTGGCGCGCTATCTGCGAACCCTCACGCTCGTTCGTGGCCGCAAACGACTCGTTGCAGAGAAGGACACAGTTCGAGGTCAGATGGTTCGCGATCTCGCTCATGCGCGCGAGTTCCTCATCGAGCTTCCCGCTCTCCATCGCTTCGTCCTCTTCGCGCTTGTAATGTGTGAACAATCCGTCGCACACGTTCACGCGGAACGCGTCTGCGCCGACGAACATCCCGCATTGGGTCATCAACTGCGCCAATCCGATGCTCCGCAGGAACGTCGACTTCCCGCCCTGATTGGCGCCGGTGATCATCACCAGCAACTTGCCATCGGCGTCTACGTCGTTGCCGACGACGCGCTGACCCGTGGTCAGCGTCAGACACACGTCGTAAAGGCCCTGGGCCGACAGCGCCGGCGCGTCCGCGGGGACCGGGACGGGCAACGCGGTCGGCTCGCCCTGCTCCTCGAGTCGAGCTTCGAGGTTCAGGCAGGCAACGTAGAAGCCGACCTCACATCGGAGCAGCACGAAGAAGCTGTGCATGTGGTCGACCGCCTGCATCAACGCGTTGGCCACCAGGTTCACGGCTCGGTCCTCGAGTTCCCCCAGCGCCTTGAACCCATTCTGGTCACGCTCGGGGATCGTGAAGGTGTAGCCCGACCGGTCGAACATCCGCCCGAGGAAACCTTGCCCACGAGCGCGACGGAGCCGATACCGCTTGCCCTTGTTTCCGGCGGTGAGCTGCGCACTGATCAGGACCCCGCCCTCCAGCTTGAGCGCCTTCAGGTGCTCCTCGACCACCCCGAAGTACTCCTCGTCGAGCTCGTCTGCGAGCATCGCGAAAAATCGCGTCAGCCCGGGGGAACTGAATTTTCCGCCGTGCCCATCGGTCATCTTCCGCAGCTGTCTGAGAAAACCGACGAACAGCTCCATCTTCGCCACCGAGCTCGACAGCATCGTCCTCGGCGAGTCCCTGAGGATGCCGACCCACACGCTCTTCTCGGCCTTGAGCGCCTCGCCGGCCAGGTCGTATAGCTCTCGGATTACCGCGGGCTGGGCCAGGCAATCGGTCAGGACCTCCTGGCGGTAACCGATCGCCTCGGTATCGGGCAAGCTCAGGAGCAGCGCGCGCCTTGCGATGTCGAACAGGAAGCGGTCGCCGCCCGCCATCGCGGATAGCATCGTGTCGAGCTCGAGGTCACGGGTCAACGCCTCCGCGTTCGGCGGTAGCTCACCGTCGGTGTCGAAGTCCGCGTCTCTGTGCATCAGGAACGCCTTCATCTGGCGATCCGTCTGCTCAGCGCCGCGTGCGTCAGCCCGTACTTCTCGGCGATCGCCGCGGCGTAGGCCAACCCGTCGGCCCGCTTTCGCACCACCTTGTAGGTGCGCACGGCGGGATCGTCGGGCACCACAGTGCTCATCATGCTGACCGTGCTCGGACCCAGTCTGGATAGCTCGTCGACGAAGGTCACGAACACGCACAGCGCATCGAGGTCGATGATCCTCCGCATCACCTCCGTGCCCACGGCCAGCGCATCACGCAACGTGGTCGAGCCGAAGCTCTCGTTCATGATCAGCACGCTGTCGCCGGTCGCGTGCGCGAGGATCTCGTGAATTCGGAACAGCTCGTCCTCGAACTTCCCACGGAGCGTCTCGATGTCCTCCTCGCGCTCGAAATGGGTGAAGATCCGGTCGGCCAGGAACAGCCGCGCCTCCTCACCGGGTACCGGCAGGCCGAGGCCGGCCAGAAAGTGCAGTTGCCCGAAGGTCCGCGCGAACGTCGTCTTGCCGCCGTTGTTCGGGCCGCTGACGACCAAGACCCGTTCCACGTCGGTGAGGTGAAAGTCGTTTGTCACCACGGCGCCCTTGTCAGGTACTACCTTCGTGGCCAGTGCGAGATCGAACGTCTCGGTAGCGCGAACATCCTTCGAGCGCGCGGACACCCGGGGATACGAGAACGCCAGCCCGCTTGCCTTGAATGGGGCGATGTGCTCGAGGTAGGCGAGGTAGAACTGGACCTCGCGGTCGAACCTGCCGACCGTATCGTCGAGATACCCCTGATTCCGCGCGCAGCACTGTTCGAGCCTTGCGAAGGTGTCCGGATTAAGCCTCGCCACCAGGTCGAGGATTCGCCCTTCGACGTGGTTCATGACCGCCCAGTCCGAGATCTTCACCCGGTAGTCTCTCAGCGGCGCTTGCTTGAACTTCGCGAAGATCTGGTCGACCTGCTCGCTCATGTCCGGCTCTCCGTCGTAGCGATCCACGCGAACGCGGTTGCCTTTGATTTGCACCGAGTAACTCACCGACGCGAGCTCGTCCACCACCGACTGCGTTTCCGCTACCAGCGAGGAGAACCTTTCGGATGCGACGTAGCCGCTCAGATACTCACGTAAGCCAACGAACCCGCGCGAGCGCACGTCGACGTTGGCGAGCTTCTCCGCGAAAGCAGCCACCGCACGGCAGTAAGTGACGAGCGCCTCGACGAACCACCGCTGCTTCTGGAGAAGGTGGTGCAGCTTGGCCTCCAGAGCCAGGTGCTTGCGCATCTCGCGCATCTCGTCGGCGAATTCTCGGACCGCCTCGAGCACCGGCTGCCGCTCTAGATCGCGCAGGACGTGGTGGCGGTAGTGAACAGCCTCGACGTCATGCAGCGGCCGGTAGAAAAATGGCGCGAGTTCGTACTCCTCGCGTCCCGCCGTAACCGAGGTGACGATCTGGTCTAGATGTAGGTCACCGAAGCATCCCGGCTCGTCCACGGCTTCGGTGCCGAGTGCGTCCTGCACGAACAGGATGCTGCGGAACGACGTGGTTGTGGCTTGGCGATCGGTAATCAACGAGCTTCCACCGGTCTGCAATCGGTAGAAGCCATCAGCCGGGTCCGGCAGTTCAGGCGGGCCTCATCGCCTCGGGTTCATCATACTCACCGTGGGAGAACGTCATGGGTCGGGGTCCAACCCACTACTGCTGGAATTGCTACGCCGCCAACCCGGTGCCCGCGGGCCGGTGCGTCGAATGCGGTGGGGCGATCGAGACGCCGGCCGACGTCACCTATGCGGAGCAGTTGATCTGGGCACTCGGCCACCGGCTTGCCGGAACGCAGATGATCGCGGCGCAGATCCTCGGCGAGCGGCGCGAGCGCGCCGCCGAGGAGCCGGCTGCGGGCGTTGGCTGAGTCGGGTGCGCCTGCCGTGACGCGGGTGGCGTTGCATGCCCTAGGTCAGGACCGTTGAGGAACGACGGCAGGGAAACGCAACTGATGGCCCGCGCCGGAAGCTCGACGCAGCCGCTTCGCGCCGCCGCGACGGTGGCCGGGATCACGGCCGCGGCCGCGGTCGTCGCCGCGGCGGCTCGGGGTCCGCTGTCGCGATCGACCCCGATTGATGCTTCGTCGGCGAGCGCGCCGGTCACGGCGCTGTCCTTCCTGTTGCTCGGAACCGGGATCGTCGCGCTCACGGCGCTGGGGATCCTCGTCTTCAGGCAGCGCCGCCGCAAGGACGATCCCGAGGACCACGCGTCCGAGCCGCCTGAGATCTCCTGGTTCTGGAAGGTTGTGGCGATCCTCGTGCCGTTCGCGCTCGGCGCGGCCTTGATCCTCGCCGCGGTCACCGGCGCCAAGAAGCTCCCCGTCACCCCCGATCTGAGCGGGGGATTTGGCGGAGGATTTGGCGTCGCACCGGGGCGCGCCGCACCGGCGAGCGGCGGACGGACCGGCTACGTCCTGCCAGCATGGCTGCCCTGGACGATCCTGGCGATCGTGCTCGTGGCGATTCTCGCGGGCATAGCGGTGCTCGTGCTCCGCCGCGGACGAGCGCCCGCCGACGCGCCCGAGCCCGCCGCAGCCGGCGAGGCGGTACAGGCGGCGATCGCCGCGCTCGAGGCCGACGCCGATCCACGCGGGGCGGTGATCGCCGCGTATGCGGCTATGCAGCGGACGCTCGCCGCGCACGGTCTCGTGCGCTCGCCGTCAGAGGCGCCCCGCGAGTTCCTGCGACGCGTGCTGGTAGCGAACCGAGCCGCCGAGGAGGACGCGGGCACGCTGACCGGCCTGTTCGAAGAGGCCCGGTTCAGCACGCATCCGATCTCCGAGCGCACGCGCGAACGCGCGCTGTCGGCCTTGAGGTCGTTGGAGCTCCGCCCCCAAATGGGCGGCGCCAAATGACTCTGCTCGCGGAGATTGCACTGATCGTGATCGCGGCTGTCGCCGCCGCGGTGTCCGTGGCGTTCGTGCCCGCCGCGTCGGGCCGCCGGCGTCGGGCGGCGGTGCGCGAGCCCGCGCGACCCGGCCAGTTGACCGCGAACGAGCGGTTGCTCGTGCTGGCAAGAACCAGCGCGCTCCAGGTGCACGCGTATCTGCGCCCGATCCTGGTCGAGATCGCTACGCAGCGACTCGTCGCTAACGGGCAAGCGCTCGACCGGATGTCCGATGTCACCGGCCGACGGATCCTCGGCGACGACCTGTGGGACATCGTCCGCCCGGATCGCGGCTTCCCGGAGGACAGGCACGGTCCCGGCGTGAACCCACAAACCCTGGAAGCAATGCTCGACGTGCTCGAGCGGCTATGAACGGCTCGCTCTCGCCCCGCATGCGGGGACTGCTCGCGCTCGGTGGGGCCGGGCTCGTGGCCGGGCTGGCCAGCGGGCACGCGGAGCTCGCGGTGCTCGGCACCCCCTTCCTCGTGTTCGTCGGGCTGGGCCTCATGCTCGCCCACGAGCCGCGCCTAACTGCACAAATTGACCTCGAACGCACCCGACTGCTCGAAGGCGAGGAGGCGACCGCCACGGTGACGGTGGTGAACGACGGAGCACACGCCGTCGAGCTCGAACTCGCGCTGGTGCGCAGCCGCAATCTGGTAGTCGAGCCGGCGGAGCCGGTCCTGCTCCATCTGGCGAGCGCGGCCGCCGTGACGGTCGAGGTTTCCCTGCGCCCGGAGCGCTGGGGCGCCCACAGCGTGGGCCCGCTAGTCGTCCGCGCGCGCGACCCGATGGGGGTCATGGCGTGGAACCGACGACTCGGGGAGCGCGTGGCCCTGCGCGCGTTCCCCCGCGAGCAGCGGCTCCGCGAACTCGTGGCCCCGCTGCGGATGCAGCCGTTCCTGGGCGCACACGTCGCGCGCTCGCGCGGCAGCGGGATCGAGTTCGTCGACACTCGGCAGTTTCAGGCGGGCGACGTCGCGCGCCAGGTCAACTGGCGAGCGAGCGCCCGGCGCGGCACTCTGCACGTGACCGAGCGCCATCCCGAGCAGGCCTCCGACGTCGTGCTCCTGCTCGACACGTTCGAGGAGGCGCGCGAAGGTGCGCGCGGAACGCTCGACGCGGCCGTCCGCGCCGCCGCGACCCTGGCCCGCGCATACCTGGCGCGACGAGATCGGGTCGGGCTCGTCGACTTCGGCGGCACCCTCCACTGGCTCGAGCCCGCGTTCGGGACCTCGCAGATGTACCGGATCATCGACGCACTATTGTCGAGCCAGATCGCGTTCAGCTACGCGTGGCGAGCCCCCGAGAGCATCCCACGCCGGGTTCTTCCGCCGGGCGCCCTTATCCTCGCCGTCACACCGCTTCTCGACGAGCGCTCGATCCGTCTCGTCACCGATCTGCGCATGCGGGGCTGTGACCTCACCGTGATCGAAGTGTCGCCTTTCGAGCACACGACACCGGGGCCGACCCGATTGGACGGCCTCGCGTTCCGCCTCTGGCGGCTGCAGAGAGAAGCGCTACGCGCGCGCCTGCAGGCGCTTGGCATCGGCGTCGCGGTATGGGGGAGCGACGAGGCGCTCGGGCCCGCGCTGGAAGGGGTGAACGCATTCCGACGCTCCGCCCGGCGCGCCCTGCGCGCATAGCGACGGCGATCGCAGCGTTCGTCCTGGTCGCCGGGCTCGGAGCGACCGTCGCCGGCGACGCGGGCCGGTGGACCGCGCTGGCCTGGTCCGGCGCCGGCCTCGCCGCAGTGCTCCTTGCCTGCGGACTCGCGGCAAGCTCGTCCGCGCCGGTGCACTGCGGCGTTGCGGTGCTCGGGGCGATGCTGCTGCTCCGTCACTCCGACCGGCTCCTTCTCGCTCCGCTATACGGCGCCGGGCTTCTGCTCGTCGCCGAACTCGGAGCCAGGACGACCGAGCTGCGAGGCGTCAGCCTGGTCGGCCCGCGGTCGATCGGCACTCGGCTGGGCGCCGTTGTCAGCGTCGCAGCGGTGGGCATCTGCGGCGCAGCGTGCGTCGCGATCGCCGTGACCGGCGCTCCCGGCCGTTCGCTCGTGCTCACCGCGGCCGGAGCGATCGCGGTCGGCGCCGTGTGTGGCGCGCTCGCGCTCGCGGCCCGTCGCCGGTGATGCGCGGCGAGCGCTACGAACGCAGCGTTGCCACCAGCGCGCGCGGCTCGATTCGTGAGCGTGCCGTTCACGTCCAGCATGAGGTGGTCCAGCCGAAAGTCCTCGCCACCAGGTATCGGGATCGCAAGCGTCATGCGCGCGCTCGCCGCGATCGTACCGGGGACCGCCCTCGCTATATTGCGTGCTCGCTTGCAGTGCGGCGATGGAGTTCGCCGGGCCGTGCGGCCGAACCGCCTTCGGGCTGATAGCTCCTACGCATAGAGCGTCCAACCGCCCGCGTAGGAGTTCGGCTTCACCCAATCATGCTGCCGCCATGGGGAGTCCAGGTCTGCCAGGTGCTGGCGCTGCTCGTGTTCGCGCCCGTGATCAGCGGCGTGATCGCGAAGGCCGAGGCGCGCGTCCAGTGGCGGACGGGCCCGTCGATCTTCCAGCCGTACTACGACATCTGGAAGTTCTTCCGTAAGGAGTCGGTGCGGCCCGAGACCGCCTCGCCGTTCTTCGAGCTCGCGCCGCTGATCGCGTTCGCGTCGTACTGCTCGATCGCGCTGCTGATCCCGGTGCTGACCAACTTCCCGCTGCCGCTGGGCACCGCGGGTGACATCCTCGGCGGGGCGCTGCTGTTCGGGCTGGCCGGGTTCGTGACCGCTCTCGCCGGCGTCGACTCGGGCTCGGTCTACGCGGCGCTCGGCTCGAGCCGGACACAGTCGGTGGCAACGCTGGTCGAGCCGACGCTGATCTTCGTGTTCTTCACGGTGGCGCTCGTCACCGGCACCGACCTCCCGTACGCGCTCAACGCGACGCTGTCGCACTCCTCCTCGGAGTATTTCCGACCCAGCCACCTGCTCGCGGCCGCGGCATTTTTCGCGATGCTGCTCGTCGACACCGGCCGGGTGCCGATCGAAAGCCAGGGATCGACGCTGGAGTTCGGGATGATCGACGAGGCCCGACTGTTCGAGCACTCGGGCCCGTCGATGGCGCTGTTCCGGTGGGCCTCGACGATGAAGCAGTTCCTGCTTTACGTCGTGTTCCTCAACGTCCTCGTGGTGCCCTGGGGCCTCGCGAGCAGCCGTACTGTGGGTTCGGTCGCGATCGGGCTCGGCTGGCTGCTGGTGAAGATGGTGGGGCTCGGGCTCGTCATGGTGATCATCGAGTCGAGCTTCGCGAAGCTCCGGTTGTTCCGGATCCCCGACTTTATGGGCGCGGGGTTCGTGCTGTCGGTCCTGGCCATCCTTGTCTTCTACCTGGCGAACGGCTGAGGAGACGATGCCCGCCGCCCCGCATTACGACTTCGTCCACGCGACCGCGGCACTGATCGCGATCCTGGCGCTGCTGAGCGGCCTCGCGCTGCTCGCCGTCAAGCAGGTGCACGAGCAGGTGCGGGTGTACGCGGTGCTCTCCGCGTTCGCGGCGGCTTACACGCTGTTAGTCGGCGTCAACCGCGGCGACGCCGCACTGATCGTGCTTGCCGTCTGGACGGCCGTGATCAAGGTGATCGTAATTCCAATCGCGATCGACCGGGCGGTGACCAGACAGGTCTCCGAGCACGAGGTTCCACTCGTGGTACAGGTACCGATGTCGCTGCTGATCGGCGTGACACTCGCCGGACTCGCCTACTGGTCGGCTTCCGCCCTGCCCATACACGGCGCGCTGCTGCCGACACCCGCTCTCGGCATGCCCCTGTCGCTCGTGCTGATCGGATTCTTCTTCATGATCACCCGGCAGAACGTGATCAGCCAGATCGTCGGGCTGCTCACGCTCGAAAACGGCGTGTTCGTGGCCACGGTCGCAATCGCGCCAGGGCTGCCGTTCGCGATCGGGTTCCTGCTCCTCCTCGATCTCCTGCCCGCGGTCGTGTTCTACGGCGTATTCGCGCGACTGATCGCGGCGCGCGCCAAGACCACGAGCATCGAGGACATGGCGGTGCTGCGCGGCTGATGGCGATCTGGCTGGTGATCATGCTCGCGCTGCCGCTGGCGGCAGCCGCGGCCGGGGTCGTCATCGGCGACCGTCCCGTCTCCGGCTGGCTCTCAACGGTGGCGGCGGTCGGATCGTTCGCGGCCGCCCTGGTCGCGGTGTTCGCCGACGATGCCGTCCGCGGCCGGCACAGCCTGGGCAACACTTTCTTCGTAGACGGCCTCAGCGGCGTCTTCCTGATCGCAGTGGCGTTCGTGTACGCGGTCGTCGCGGCGTACTCGGTCGGTTACCTGCACCCGGCGATCGGTCACATCCGCCTGCGGCGGTGGTACTGGCCGTTGCTTGACGTGTTTGGGCTGGCACTACTGGCCACCCCGGTCGTCGCCAATCTCGGCGTGCTGTGGGTAGCGGTCGAACTGACCACCGTGGTGAGTGCACTTCTGGTCACCGCGGAAGGCTCGGACGAGTCGCTCGAGGCGGGCTGGAAGTACATCGTGATTGGATCCGCCGGCCTCGCAGTGGGGCTGCTGGGGATCGTTCTCATCTACGCCGCCGGCGTGCCGAGTCTGGGCGATAGTTACACGCCGACGTACACCACTCTGGTCCACGCGGCCCCGCACCTGAACGGTCCGCTGGTGCGGGCCGGGTTCGCGTTTGTGCTCGTCGGGTTCGGTACCAAGGTGGGGCTCGTGCCCATGCACGCGTGGCTGCCGGACGCCCATTCGGAGGGCCCGAGTCCGGTCAGCGCGATGCTCTCGGGTGCATTGCTGGCCGCGGCGCTGTACGCGGTGTTGCGGTTCGGCGCAATCGCCCAACTTGCGGTCGGCCCGACCTACGTCCACGTGCTGCTGCTCGTGTTCGGCGGGCTGTCGCTGCTGCTCGCCGCGTTGTTCGTCCTCCGACAGAGCAACTACAAACGGCTACTCGCATACTCCTCGATCGAGCACATGGGAATCGTGTCGCTCGGCCTCGGTATCGGCGGTCCGATCGCGGCCTACGGCGCGTTCTTGCACGTCATCGTGCACGCGGCCGGCAAAACCCTCGCGTTCTTCGGCGCGGGCGGGGTGCTGAGCCGCTACGGGACACGCGACGCCGACGAGGTGCGCGGGGTCATCAGGGTGGCCCCCTTCACCGGCGTGATGGTGCTCCTGGGCGCGCTGGCGATCACGGGCGTTCCTCCGTTCGGGATCTTTCGCTCCGAGCTGCTCATCGTCACCGGCGGCTTCTCGCATTCGAGGTATGCGCTCGCCGGCCTGCTGGTTCTGTTGGTCAACGTCGCGTTCGTCGGGGTGTACCAGCTGTTTCACCGGATGGTGCTGTCGCCGGGCGTGGACACCGCGACGGAGCGGGCGCGACTGAGCCGCCGCGAGCAGCCGCTGATGGCCGCGGCGATGCTCGCGAGTCTGGCCGTCGTCCTAGTGCTCGGGGTCTGGATCCCGAGCCCGTTGAACCGGCTCCTGCACGCCGCGGCTAGCGTGATCGGGGCACGGGTGTGATCACGACGCAAGAGCGCAACGTGGATGCCGATGGGCTGGCGCTGGAGTTGCAGCGGATTGGCGGCCGGCTGATGATGCTGTTCGTCGCCGGCGGTTCGGGCCCAGGCTACCGCGAGCTGCGCGCGATCGTGCGTGCGGACGGGGGTGTCACCGTCGTACGCGCGCGTGTCAACGGGAACGCGTATCCCGCAGTCACACCACGCGTGCCGGCGGCGCACTGGTTCGAACGCGAGATCCATGATCTGTTCGCGATCGTGCCGGAGGGCCATCCGCGGCTCGAACCGCTCGTCCGCCACCCGGCGGACGAAGGCGAGGTCAGGCTTCCCGAGGAGCACGAGGACGTGCGCCTGGAGCACCGCGGCGCGGAGCGGCTCGCCGGTCCGGGCGTATTCGTGATCCCGTACGGCCCCGTCCGCTCGGGCGTTTTCGAAACCGCGCAGTTCCTGGTTCAGACCGGCGGCGAGGACGTCGCCTACTGCGCGCAGCGGCTGTTCTTCAAGCGGCGCGGGGCCGAGCGGCGGATCTGCGAGGTTCCGCTCGACCTCGCGGTGCTCGTCGCCGAGCGCGTGTCTGGGACTTCCAGCGTGGCGCACGCGCTCGCGTTCTCACACGCCGTGGAGTCGTTGGCCGAGACCGAGGTGCCGCCACGGGCGCAGGCGATCAGGCGGACCCTGGCCGAGCTCGAACGGCTCTACAACCACCTCGAGGTGACGGTCCGGGAATGCGAGGACGCCTCGCTGGCGGTCGCCCAGGCCCAGTTCGCGGTGCTCAAGGAACGACTGCACCGGCTCGCCGGGGCGGTGGCCGGCAACCGCTACCTGCGCGGCGCGGTCGTGCCCGGTGGCACGCGGCTCGACCTCGACGCCGGCGCCGCCGACCTGCTTCAAGCGACTTTGCGCGACTGGGAGCGCGAGTGGCGTCGCGTGCTCTCGATTCTCCTACGCACCGATTCGTTCCTCGACCGCCTGGTCAGCACCGGCCCGCTCGCACCGCAGGACGCGCGTGACTTCGGGTGTGTCGGCCCGGTCGCCCGGGGCTCGGGCATCGACCTCGACACGCGGCGCGACCTCCCCTATGACGGCTATCCGCCGTTCGAGGCCGCGGGCCATTCCGATGGGGACGCGATGGCGCGCATGGAGGTACGCTTCCAAGAGGTTGACGCATCCCTCGGCCTGATCCGCGAGGCGGTGGCGTCGCTGGCCCCAGGCCCGATCCGGACCGTGCCAGGTGCGTTCACGCGCGAGAGCGCGCTCGGGGCGTCCGAGTCGGCGCGGGGCGAGACGCTCTACTGGCTCGACGCCGACGGCGAGCGAAGCGTCGGGTTCTGCAAGCTGCGGGCCGCGTCGTTCGTGAACTTCGGTGTGTTCAACCGAGTGTTCGATGCGCAGGTGCTGACGGACTTCTCGTTCATCGAGCACAGCCTCGGGCTCTCGCCGGCGGGGTGCGACGCATGATCCGCTGGTTTCTGCGCGGCGTGTCCCGTCCGCGGGTGACGACCCGTTATCCCCGAGGCGAGGAGCCGCCGCCCGCAGGGTTCCGTGCTCGCGCGCTGCTCGATCCCGATGCGATCGCCCAGGACGAGGCGGCGAGGCTCGCGGCGTCGTGCCTGCCGGGCGCGCTGACGGTAACCGCCGGCGGGAGCCTGCAGCTTGACGGCAGCCGCTGCATCGGCTGCGGTCTGTGCGTGGCCGCAGGGGATGGGCGCGCGGTGGCGATCGATCCGGGCTATGAGCTGGCCGCCAGCAGTCGCGAGCGACTCATCGTGCGCGACGGCGCTCGCGAGGCCGACGTCGCAGCGGCGACCCTCACGGGAGCGTTCCGCCGCTCCCTGCACATCCGTCATGTCGACACGGGGTCCGACGGCGCGGTCGAACAGGAGATCGCGGCGCTGCTGAACCCGTACTACGACATGCAGCGACTGGGTTTGTTCTTCACCGCGACTCCACGGCATGCCGACGTTCTCCTGGTGACGGGTCCCGTGACGCGCCCGATGGAGGGACCGCTCCGACGCACCTACGAGGCGATGCCCGAGCCGCGGGTCGTGGTCGCCGCCGGAACCGATGCGTGTAGCGGCAGCATCTGGACTGACCCGGAGGTCCTCGGCGGTGTCGACCGGGTTCTGCGAGTCGACGTGTACATCCCGGGGGACCCGCCGAGCCCGATCGCGCTCTTGCATGGGCTCCTGCTCGCCGCGGGGCGCGTGCGTGAAGTAGCCGCGCCACGCCTCCGGAACGAAGACAGCGGTCCGGTGGCGCGCGCCGGAGGGGCGGCTGCGTGAGTGCGCTCGCGATTCTCTTGATCGTCGGCTGCGCCGGCCTTGCCCTGGCGTCCGCCCTGGCGGCCGCACGCGCCGCCGTGGCGTGGCGAGTCGGAGCCGGGGTCGCCATCCTCGGATCGCTGGCGCTGGCCGCGGCGGGATTCGTGGCCGTGTTCTCCGAGCAGTTGGTGTGGCGGCCGTTCTACTGGTTCGGCCTCGGGCGAGGCGGCGTGCACGTCGACCAGCTTGCCGGGCTGTTCCTGATCCTCACCGGCGCCGTGTCCGCGCTGCTGTTCCTGGCCGCCTGGACGGAGGGCCCCAGAGCGGCGCGCGCACTGCGCCCGGTGCTCGTGCTGTGCGTGGTGGGCGTGATCGTGGTCGACAACGTGTTCGAATTCCTGATCCTGTTCGAGCTGACGGTGATGGCGATCTACGCCTTGATCAGCGTGCGCTACGACGATCCGCAGGCCCGGCGCGCCGCCGAGCTCGCGTTGACCCTCGCCAAGCTGGGCGGAGGCGCGGTCTTAGCCGGCCTCGTATTACTCGGAGTCGACGGAGGCAGTTTCTCGTTCGAGCACCTGGCCGTCAGCGCTCCGCATCTGCCCGCGGCGGTCCGAGGCGTGTGCTTCGCGCTGCTGTTCGGCGGCTTTGCGGTGAAGGCCGCCCTGATTCCGCTCCAGACGTGGCTACCAGGCGCGTACGGCGGCGCCGATGCCGACAGTTCCAGTTTCGTCGCGGCGGTGTCACTGAACGTGGCGTTCTACGCGATGCTCCGCGTTTGGTTCGGGTTCCTCGGCCACCCCGCCGTGTGGTGGGCGGTTCTCGCGCTGCTCATCGGCGCACTGACCGCACTGATCGGGATCCTCGGCGGCATCCTGCAGCGCGAGTTCCGGCTGTTCGTCGCCTATTCATCGATCGAGAACTCCGGCTTGATCGTCACCGACCTGGGGCTCGCGCTGATGGGCAAGGCGCAGCATCGCCCTGGGCTGATTGGAGTGGGCCTGATCGCTGCGGCGTTTCAGATCACCGCCCACAGCGTCGCGAAGGCCGGCCTGTTCGCCTCGGTCGCGGCCGTCGAACACAGCACCGGCACAAGCGACATGGAGCGGTTGGGGGGCCTCTATCGGCGACTTCCCGTGGCCGCGACCGCGACGCTCGCCGGCGGCGCCGCGCTCGCCGCGCTTCCGCCGTTCAGCGGCTTCGTCTCAGAGTGGCTGGGGCTCGAGGCGCTGATGCAAGGGTTCCGGGTCAGCGGCACCGGCTCTCACCTGGCGATCGCGCTCGCGGGCGCGCTCGTCGCGCTCACCGCCGGCCTGGCCGCGCTCGCCTTCGTTCGTGCCACCGGGATGACGTTCCTGGGGATGCCGCGAGACCGCTCCATCGACCCGGTGCCTGAATCGCGGCCCTCCCGTTGGGGGATGGGACTGCTCGCGATCGCCTCGCTCGCGATCGGCGTCGCCGCGCCGTGGGTGGTCAAAATTCTCGAGCACGGACTGGTGCCGGTGGGCGGCGCCACCGCGATCGGCCACATCAGCCAGCCCGGCTGGCTAATCGAGCCCGGATACCCACACTTCGCGAGCATCAGCCCGACCGTGCTCGCACTGACACTGATCGGGTTCGCCCTCGGCGCCGCGTGCATCCGTCGCCTCGCGAGCCTCCGCAAGGCCAGGCGGGTGCCCGTGTGGGCATCGGGCGTGACGGTCACGGGGCACCGCGCCCAGTACACCGCGATCGGCTACGCGAACATGGTCCGCGTGATCTTCAACGTCGTCTACCGCGTCCGGACCCAGCTACGGACGATCGGCGATCAACGCTTCCCCGAACGGCTCAGCATGATGCGAGCCGAACCCCGCCTGTTCGACCCAGCGTGGCTCTACCGGCCGATCACCAGCGCGTTCACGAAGGCGGCCGACGCCGTGAGGAACATCCAGGCCGGTCCCCTAGGCCTGTATCTGCTCTACCTGTTGCTGGCGTTCATCGCCCTTCTGGTGATCGCGCCGCGACTCACGTGACCCGGTCCGGGGCCGCCCGGAGCGCGTCCGGAAGGGCGGCGTGCTTCTATGGCCTCCAGATGTCTGCGGCTGGACTGGATGCCCAGTGCTGAGTGGTCGTCGGCTGCTCGCGCTGCTCGGATTGCTCGCCGTCTTGATCGTCGCCGGCGGAGTCGTCGCGCTCACGCGGTCAAGCGGACCGTCGCATCGCCACCCGGCCCCGACGCGGCCGGACATCGTCTTTGTGCTCACCGACGATCTGTCGATGGACCTGCTCCGGTACATGCCGCACGTGCAGGCGATGGAGGATGAAGGTCTGACGTTCGAGAACTACTTCGTCTCGGACTCGCTGTGCTGCCCGTCGCGGGCGTCGATCTTCACCGGCGATTTCCCGCACGACACGGGCGTGTTCAGCAACTTCGGCCCCGGCGGCGGGTTCAACGCGTTCTACAAGCGCGGCGACGAGCGTCACACGTTTCCGATCGCCCTCCAGCGCGTCGGCTACGTGACCGCGCTGATGGGCAAGTTCCTCAACGGCTATCTGGAGACCCGCGGACACGCCGCCGATGGTCAGATCACATCGGTTCCCGCGAGCTACATCCCGCCGGGCTTCAGCGATTGGGACGTGGCCGGCTGGGGCTATCCAGAGTTCAACTACACGCTTAATCAGAACGGGACGCTCCAGCACTACGGCCACAAGCCCTCCGACTACCTGACCGATGTGATCGCGCGCGACGGCGTGCAGTTCATCGACCACGCCGCCAGCAGCGACAAGCCGTTCTTCCTCGAGCTGGCGACGTTCGCGCCCCACTCGCCGTATACCCCGGCGCCTCAGGACGCGGACGACTTTCCCGGACTGAAGGCCCCGCGGCCGCCCAGCTTCGACGTCCTGCCGACTCATGCGCCGCTTTGGCTCGCCGGCCATCGCCGGCTGACCCGGGCCCAGATCGCGAAGATCAACGCGGCCTTCCGCCGGCGAGCCCAGGCGGTCCAGGCCGTCGACCGTATGATCGGGACGATCGAGCAGACGCTGGCCGCCGACGGCATCGCCCGCGACACGTACCTGATCTTCAGCTCAGACAACGGGCTGCACACCGGCGAGTATCGCCTGATGCCTGGCAAGCTGACCGCGTTCGACACCGACATCCACGTCCCGCTCGTGGTCGTCGGCCCTGGCGTGCCCGCCGGCGGCACGAGCCCGGCGATGGCGGAGAACATCGACCTGGCCAAGACGTTTGCCGCGATCGGCGGCACGACCATCCGCTCGGATGGACACAGTCTGCTCGGGGTGATGCATGGCCAGGGGCTGACCGGCTGGCGAAATGCGGTCCTCATCGAGCATCACGGCGGTCGGTTGTCCGTGCTCGATCCGGACTTCCAGCAGTCGGCGAGCGGCAGCCCGACGACCTACGAGGCGATGCGAACTCCGAATTTCCTCTACGTCGAGTACGCAGACGGAGAACGCGAGTTCTACGACCTGCGGAACGACCCGTTCGAGCTGCACAACATCGCCGGGGAGCTGCCCGCTTCGGAGCTCGCCCTGCTCCACGCCGGGCTCTCCCGGCTCGAGCGCTGCCACGGAGGGAAGCGGTGCTGGGCGGCGATGCACGTCGCGCTCCTATCGACGCTCGGGCTCTCCGGCGGCGAATGCCTCTCTTCGCCTCGGGGTGTCGGCGCAGGAACGCCAGCGCACGCTCACTGCACCTCGGTCGCCGGCACCGGCACCGTGGCGAGGAGTTCTCTAACGACGTCCTCGGCCTGGACGCGCTGAACCCACAGCTCCGGCCGGAGCGCGAGCCGGTGCGCGAGGGCGGGCACCGCCACCGCCTTGACGTCATCGGGCACGACGAAATCGCGCCCGTCGACCGCCGCCTTGGCCCGGCTGAGCTTCATCAGCGCGAGTGAGCCGCGCGGGCTCGCGCCGACCTGGACGCTCGGACTCTCGCGGGTCGCGCCGACGAGCGCGACGATGTAGCGGCCGACGCCATCGGATAGGTGGACGTCCTCGATCGCACGCTGCATCGCGATCAACTCGCCGCGGTCGATGACCGGTCGCAGCTCCGGTTCGTCCTCCCGCCGTTCGAGGCGGCGTGCGAGCATGTCCCACTCGTCCTCGGCAGATGGATAGCCGACCTGCATCCGGATCAGGAAGCGGTCGAGCTGGGCCTCGGGCAGCGGATACGTCCCCTCGTACTCGATCGGATTCTGCGTGGCCAGAACGAGGAATGGTCGCTCGAGCGCGCGCGTGCGCTCGTCGATCGTCACCTGGCGCTCGGCCATCGCCTCGAGCAGGGCCGCCTGCGTCTTCGGCGGGGCGCGGTTGATTTCGTCGGCCAGCAGCACGTTGGTGAACACGGGTCCCGGGCGGAACTCGAACTCGGCTGTGCGCTGGTTGAAGATCGATGCCCCGGTGACATCCGAGGGCATCAGGTCTGGCGTGAACTGAACGCGCGAGAACCGGGTGCCGGTCACGGTCGCGAACGATCGCGCGATCAGCGTCTTGGCCAGCCCGGGGTAGTCCTCGATCAGAACGTGGCCGTCGGCCAGCAACGCGCACAGCGCGAGCTCCAGCGCCGGTCGCTTCCCGATGACGGCTCGCTCGACCTCATCGAGGACTCGGTCCGCCCGCGTCGCGACCTCCGCCAACTCGAGTCGGTCGAACGTCTCGGTCATGCGGGCTCCACCTCGCGTCCGGGCACGCCGGCGGGCGCACAGCCCCCCTCGAACACCCGCCCGTCGATCTGGGCCAGCGCTCGTAGCCACGCTTGCTGCTCGTCGCCGCTGCCCTCGTGACGGTAAGCCCATGCGTACTTGCGAGCGGTCTCGCCCACCTCCCAGGCGAGCACTCCGAGTCGCCCGTCCACGTGGCGTCGTGCCAGCCGGGACGCTTGACCGTCGGAGATCTGCACGACGTGCCGGAGGCACAGCCCGTGACTGCGCTCGTAGCGGTCGCGCACCGTGGAGAGCCCGAGCGCCGCCACCACGAGATCAAGCTGCGAACGCTCGATTCCGTCGCGCGCGTTGCAGGCCGGGCAGTACGGCTTCGTGACAATCTCGCGCCGGACCGTGTCGAGCTCCTCGGCGGGCGCCCCTCGCCCCCGGCGAGTCGTGTCCGGGACGTCGCCCAGTCTCGCGAGCACCCGGGTCAGCTTGCCTGTCATGGCCGTGCGTTTGTGCTCGATCGCCTGAGCGGCGAGATCTCGGTCGGTGAGCGCGAGATCGTGGAGGTGGGCGGCGCACAGCTCCCCCGGGTCGTTCCGAAGCGATGGGTCGTTCCGCGCGGCTTGCTCGATATGCCAGCGAACGTAGCGACGGTCCGCCATCCCGGTCGAGAGGCACACGGGGCAGGCCGCGATCCCAAGGCGGTCGCAGAGCTGTTCGAGGAACGAGCCGCCGTCTTCCGAAGGCGCCGGCAGGCGGCCGCGCCAGTGGGCACGGCGTGGGGCGTCGGGATCGGACCCACCAAGCAGGGTGACGAGCTGCGGCTCCTCGGTCTGGCTCAGGGATTTCAGGAGGCGGTTCGCGAGCGGGTTCAGAGTGGAGCGCTCGAGTACGGGTGCGGCGTCGAGGAAGTGCGTAAGACAGATGCCGTCGTGCTCGGCGTACAGTCGTGCCCGGGCCGGATCGCTGAGTCCGTCGATCACGATCTGGCGGGCGCGCTGGGCATTGAACGCCGCCGCCTCGCACGCCGGGCACGGCCTAGGCTGGAGTTCGTCCCGCGCTCGCTGGCGAGCTCCGGCCAGCGCCTCCCGCATGAGGATCGTCATCACGTGGCCCTCACCGATCTCCTCGACCAGCCTGCGCGAGTGGACGGGACACATACCCATGCTGGCGCGAAGCCGCGCCTGTACCTCGGCAACGCTGAAGCTCTCGATCTGAAGCCATGAGAAGTAGCTCCGCTCCGCCTCCGCGACGTACGCACAGGCCGGGCATCCCGGCCGGCGAAGCAACCGCTCGAGTTCGGACAGTACGTGCGGTCCTGTCGAGGGGGCGCTCACAGCCGCCTCAGGATCCGCACCCTCGGTCCGTGCGTTCCTCCGAGATTTCAGAAAGCTCAGCTCATCACCTCCTGGTTGCGAAGGGCCGGCCAATCGGGCCAACCGTAGAAGCCATCAGCGCCAGGAAGCGCAGTCCAAGGCGAGCTTCATCGCCTGGCCCAAGGATAGTGGAGCCGGTCCGCGCGACCGCCGTCAGGCGCTCCCGAAACCGGGCGCAGCGCTGCGTCCGGTCTCGGTGACACGGGCGCGGCTGAGCGCTGCTCCGGCAATCAGGGCGACGAGCCCAAGCCCCGCGGCGAGATACGCCGCGCGCGGTGAGAACAGCATCGTGAGTGCGCCGCCCAGGGCGATCCCAACGCCCGGCGCGAGGGCAGCCATCGACTCCAGCACGGCCGCGACCGGCAGACGGAAATGCTCGTCGACGAACTGGTGCACGGCGGTCTCGACCGAGGCCCACTGTGTGCCGTTGCCAATTCCGCCGAGCACGCTCGCCGCACAGGCGAGTAGCAGTGTGGGGGCAACGGCGGTGCCGATGTACGCGACGGCGACCGCCGCAGTTGAGACCAGAATCGCCGCGTGGCCGACCCGGCGCGCGAGCCGGAGGTGCACGGTCGAGCCGATCACGGCGCCCGCGCCCCAACTCGCGAGGATCGCCGCGTACCCCGCCGGACCCGCGTGGAGCGAGCGCACCGCGTAGATGACGGTCACGGGAACGACGAGATAAAAAAAGATGAAGGCGAGTCCTTCGCCGAAGATCAGTACGCGGAGGGTGGCGTCGCCGGCGACGTAGCGCAGGCTCGCACGCACCTGTCGGTGACTCTTCATGCCGGCCGCTCCGGAGTCGGTCCGCGCACGCAACCCGGGCGTGCAGGCGATCAGAATCGCCGCCACCAGGAACGACACCCCGTCGACGGCCAAGGCCGTGGAAGGACCGAGGAGCGCGATCACGGCGCCTCCCAGAACGGGGCCGGCGACCGTGGCTATGGCAAGCGCCAGATTGAACGCGCCCTTTCCCTCGGGCATGAGGTCGTGCGGCATCAGCGTCGACGCTGTCGTCGCGCGGGTGACGGAGCGCCCGGCGAACGCGAGCGTTCCGTCGGCGAGTGCCAAGACGAGGATCAGAGCCAGTCCCACGTGTCGCGCCACCGCGGCCAACACCAGGAACAGGCACGCTTCGACGAGGTAGCACAGAGGCAGAACCCGGCCCGATGGAAGGGCGCCGATGCGGGCGACGAGAAAGGGACCGACGAGGCCGGGGACGAACTGGGTGGCCAGGAACAGCGCAGCGACCGCGATCGCCGATCTGGTCGTGCCGAGGACCACGACGGCCAGCGCCAGCGCGCCGAAGACGTCTCCCGCGCGGTTGATCACGTACGAGATCAAGAGCGCCCGGAACTCCGCGATCCGCAACGTCTTCCGCATCCCAGCCACGGATCAACCGCCTCCGACGGCGACTTGCGGCCTGGCCAGTTCGCGGATCCGCTCCTCGAGCGCGAGTTCCTTTTCGAAGTCCGCGTCCTCGGTGTGGGTGAAGCCGATTCCCTGGCGCTCGAGGATCTCGATGAACAGCTCGACGAAGCCGCCGTCAAGCTGACTGCCGGCCACGTTGCGCAGCTCGGCGATCGCCTCGGAGCTCGAGATCGGCGGGCGATATGTATCGCGCGCGGTCAGCACATCGTATGTATCGGCAACCGAAATGATCCTCGCGAGGGCTGGGATCTCGTCCGCACGCAATCCGTTCGGATAGCCGGTCCCGTCGACTCGCTCATGATGCGCGAGGATGACCGCGGCGATCTTGTCGTAGCCCTCGATCCGGCGCACGAGCTCGGCGCCGTTGACCGGGTGCTGATGCACGATCTCGAGATCGGCCTCGCTGAGAGGGCTGTCGGCCAGGAGGATGCGGTCGGGAAACGCGAACTTGCCGATGTCGTGCAGAAGGCCGGCGGTGTGGACGATTCGAAGTTCGTCCTCCGAGCAGCCGGCGGCTTTCGCCACTGCGTACGCGTACCGCGCGACCGCAGCCGAATGCCGCGCGGTGTACCGATCGCGCAGCGACAGGGTCCGGACCATCGTCACGAGCACGCCGAGCTGAAGCGACGCGAGCTGAATAGTGCGCTGTTCGAGTTCTTCGCGCCGTCGCTGGGAGTTGAGCAGCTCCACCATCAGCACGTAGAACGCGGCCAGGAGCGCCAGGACGAGGATCAGGGAAACGCCGCCGGCGCGCACGTAGAACGTGGCCAGCGCACCGGCCAGCAGGTTCGGTGCCGTAATCCACGGCAGCGCCGGAACGAAGCTCTCGCGGAATTGGACGCGCAGCGGTGTGCCGACGTGGACGCGAATCCAGATCGCCGCGAGCAGGAAGTTGAGCACGTTCGCGACACTCACCACGACCGCCACCACCAGCGCGAACGCGGCGCTCCCGCGCGCCACGCCCGCATTGACGGCAGCTCGGATCGCCAGGCTCCCGAGCAGCACGTCGATGTACATGCCGAGGTTCCAGACGAGCGCCAATCGGCGCCCGCGGAGCCGGAGCCCATCCGTCTGGATCGCCTGAGAGATCCGCGAGATGAAGCAGATGAGGACAGCCGGCGCGGGACCGAGCAGCGCCATGGCGAGCGCGACGATTGTCAAACCTGCCGACAGGCGCATGCGCCCGGTGTAGGCGTGTACTCGGTCGCCGAGAACCCCGAGAACCGCGAGCGTGATGAACAGCCACAACGGCCGCCAATCGGCGGCGCGTGAGCTGAAAGCCGCGCCGGCCACCGTAACCGATAGCAAAGCGACGGCCGCAAAGCGGAAGACTTGGACGGACTTGGCAGCCACTGTTCCCCGAGCTAGCCGACGGCCGCGATCCTATCGCGCCCGCTTCGGTCAGCGGGAGGCATGCTTGCACCACGCCTGGCGAGTCACAGATGTCAGATGCTCCAGTGCATGTCCCAATTCCTCCCTAGATCTACTCACGAAGGTCGTCAGCCGCGGTGATCGTCGCCAGACGCCGGTCCTTGAGCGTTCGGCGCTCGCGCTGGACGAGAGCGCGGCGAGCTTGACCCGACCGACGCGCGGTCCACGGCGCGCTCGCCGGGCCGCTTTTGCACGCGCCTCGTGCCGTAACGTGCGTCTGGTGTTGACGTTCTCGGGAATGGCGCTCGATCGCGCGGTGGCGGAGCGACTGGATCCGCTATGGGTGCAGCGCCAGCTGGACGATCCGGCGAGTCAGGCGGTCGTGGCGAGCGCCGAGGGCGTGCTGATTACGAACGCTCGATCTCAGTCGCTGCTGCGCGTGCCGGTGCCCGCTGCCGCGAACCATGAGGCGCACGACCTCTGGCCGGTCATGCTCGGGCTCGACGACGGCGCCGCGCTGTTCGCAATCGACCTCGACGCGCAGCCGCTCCAGATGCGACGTCGGCTCCTCGAGCAGGGCCGGATCGCGACGCTACGCGAGGCGGGACGGATGCTGCCGGCGCAGGAGGCCGCTCTCGCCGCCTACCTGGTCGCCTTGCTCAACTGGCATCGCCGCCACCGGTTCTGCCCCGCGTGCGGGACTGCCCTGATGGTCAGCGACGGCGGGTTCTCGCGGACGTGCCCACGCTGCGCCGCGCAGCATTTTCCGCGCACCGACCCGGCCGTGATCGTGCTCGTCGAACACGATGGCCACGCGCTGCTGGGACGGCAGGCCGGATGGCCTCCCGGGCAGTACTCGGTGCTCGCCGGGTTCGTAGGACCGGGGGAGTCACTTGAGGAGGCGGTGATCCGCGAGGTCGAGGAGGAGTCCGGCATCACCGTGCACGATCCGCGTTTCGTGACCTCGCAGCCATGGCCGTTCCCGCAGCAGGTGATGCTGGGCTTCGAGGCGCGGGCCGACGGCGGCACGCCGACTCCCCAGGACGGGGAGTTGGAGGACGTGCGATGGTTTACCCGTGAGGAGGTCGGCGCGGGGCTCTCGGGCCAGAGCGCCGACTTGATGCTTCCCCCCGGGATCTCAATCTCGTATTTCCTCGTCGAGCGCTGGTTCCGACGAGGCGCGGCGGGAGCATGATCCCGTCCGCCTGCCGCGCGTGAAACGAGGCTTCTCCGGCTCACTTACGATAGGCGGGTGAGCGGCCAGAGGGTCCCCGGAGGAGTCGTACATAAATTGCCCGCGGACCTCCGGACGGCCCTGATCGGCAACGCCACGGCACTCGACGCCTGGAAGGACATCACGCCCTTAGCCCGCAACGAGTTCATCTGCTGGGTCGAGGAGGCCAAGCAGCAGAAGACCCGCGAGCGCCGCATCCGGCGGACCCAGGAGGAGCTCGAGGAAGGCCAGCGCCGCCCTTGCTGCTGGCCCGGGTGCAAACACCGCGAGCGCACGGGCCGGTAGCCGCCGGCCGGCTCGCCGGCGGGTCCGGTGGTCGTTCGGTAGCTTGTCACGCGATGCCGGACCGTTTCAGCGACCGCGGCCCTGACCAACCATCCGAGGACGACGTCCGCGCCCAGGCGGCGTTCGCGGCACAGCGGAGCCCGGCTGGGATCGGCGCGGCGGTCGAGCGCTCCGGCTACAGCGACGGCGAGCACTTCTGGGAGTGCATCATCAGCGATGGCACGCGGTGGCACTTCATCCGCGTGCTGGGAGTTGATCTGCCGCCGGCCCCCGGGCTGGGCACCGAAGACATCGAACACGGCATTGAGGCATTCGCGGCCACGTTGCCCGAGTTGGGTCGTATCGACGCGCTGCTGAACGCCAACCCCTTGCACGTTGACCGCAGCGGAACGGTTAGCACCTGACCGTTGTCCGGGCGGCACGGGGCATGATCAAAGACGGTTCTGATGCTCACGCGCGAGACAGTCACGTTCCGAGACGCCGATGGGTGGAGCTGGGAGTTCGACCTGACGTTCATGCTGTCGAACTACCAGTGCATCTGGGGACGCGGGTGTCCCGATACCAGGCAGGAGCACACCGCCCGCGGCTGCTGCGTTGAGGGCGTCGAGATCTTCCAGGGCGAGGGCGACACGCCCGGCCGCGAAGATCTCAAGCAGATCCGTGGGCACGTCACGCACCTGACCGACGAGGACTGGCAGAACCGCGGGGTGGCGCTCGCGCGTGGCGGCCGAGACCCGTGGGGTAAGGCGCGGTTCAAGCGCGATAGCGTCCACACCCGCCTATACCGCGGCGCGTGCATCTTTCACAACCGCGCGGACCATCCCGGCGGGGCTGGCTGTGCGCTCCACGTCGCGGCGCTGCACCGCGGCGAGGACCCGATCGACTGGAAGCCGCGAACCTGCTGGCAGGTCCCGCTGTTCTTCGATACCGACGACGACACCAAGACGACTACGGTGCGCGCATCGCGGACTGTCGACTGGGGCGCGGAAGGAATCCTTGACTGGTGGTGTACCGAGCAGCCCGACGCCTTCAACGCCAGTCAACCGTTATACGTGACCATGGAGGCGGAACTCCGGCGCGTCTGCGGCGCTGTTGTATATGACGAGTTAGCCGCCTACTGCCGGGCGCGCCGGACCGGCGAACCGCGCAAGCTGACGCTACTCCCGATGCACCCCTAGCTCGGGGGCTCTCCCGCGGGTAGCTCGGACGGCTGGGAGCCCGAGCCGATCTCGGCCTTGAGCTTCGCGAACTCGTCGTCGACGGCGCTCTTCGCCCCGAGCTCGTCGAGTTGGCGGTCGACGTCGTCCTGCGCGGGACCGAGCGTGGTCAGGTCGTCGAACGTCCCGGCTGCTTGGAGCTCCTCGACTGCCGACGCGCGCGCCTCCATCTGATCGGTCTTGTCGATCGCGCGCTGCATCGCCGCGCCGACGTCCGCCATCTCATCCCCGACGCCCGTGGCCGCCTCCGAGATGTGCACCTGAGCCTCGGCCGCCGAGTACTGGGCCTTGATGACCTCCTTCTTGGACCGGAACTGCTCGATCTTGGTCTGGAGCTGCTGTTCGGCCGCGGTCAGCTTGTCCTGCTCTGACCCGAGCTCTGAGATCTGTTGGTCGAGCGAGCCTGTCTCCTGGAGGATCATCTGCTTGCGTTCGAGCGCCGCGCGGGCAAGGTCTTCCCGACCTGCGGACATCGCTTCCCGCGCCTGGCCGTCGAGCTTGGCGGTCTGCCCCTGAAGCTGCTGTTCCTGCAGCTGGAGCCGCTTCTTCGCCGTGACCACATCGGCGATGCCCTTCTTCACGTTCTGCAGGTCCTCGAGCTGGCGCTCGTAGGCGTAGTCGAGCGTCTCGGCTGGATCCTCGGCGTGATCGAGCATGTGCGAAATCTTCGCCTTGGTGAGTGTCGAAATGCGGCCAGCGAGTCCAGGCATCGTGTCCTCCAGACGGAACGAACGGCGCAGAAGTGCAACCAGACTCAAGCGTACTCCGGCCCTCATGGCGTTAGGGTCCTGTACCGATGTGCTTTTCGCCGGAGGCCGATTTCGTTGCCGGCGCGGCAGTCGCCGCCGTCGGCGTCGAGACCTTGCGTCGGGTGCGGTTCCGGCGCGAGCTGGTCGTCGGAGCCCTACCGCTGCTGTTTGGCGTCCATCAGCTCGTCGAGGGATTCGTGTGGCTGGGACTCAGGGGCCAGGTTTCCAGCGGCATTGGTGACGCCGCCAAGCAGATCTACATCGTGTACGCGCACGCGGTCCTGCCGATGATCGTTCCGTTGGGCTTCGCCTTGCTCGAGCCCGACCGCTCTCGGTCGCGGTTGATGTGGCCGCTCGTCTGTGTCGGCCTGATCTTGGGCACCTACCTGCTGTGGCAAGTCACCGCTTATCCCGTGGGGGCCCAAGAACAGGCGAGGTGCATCGATTACACCACTCACACGCCGAACGACATCCTCATCGGAGTCCTGTACGTCGCCGTAACATGCGGTCCGGCATTGCTATCCAGCCGTCGCTACCTCCGCTGCTTCGGGTTGGCCAGCCTCGTTGGCGTGATCGCGGTTGCGCTCGTCCGGGCCGACGAATTGACCTCGCTCTGGTGTGTATATGTCGCCTTTGTCAGTGTGTTGATCCTCGAGCACTTCCGCCGCCAGCGGTCCGCCGAAGCGCACCGCGACCCGGTGCCGAGCCAGGCCCTTCGACCTGACGTCAGAGTCTGATCGAGGGCCGACGTGGCGGCCCTCGATCGTCGCCCGCGTTCCGCGCCGCTATTTCGTCCCCAGGCTGACCGCCCAGATGTGCATCGACGTTGCGCCTCCGCTGGTCGTGTTACTGACGTCGGGGAACGTGATCGACTTGACCGTCTTGCTCGGATCGACCGGGCCCGTCGTGGCGTATACGTACACGGTCAGCTGCTGTGAGCTGCCGGAGGTGCTGTTGCGATACGGCAGGGTTGCGGCCGCTGTTCCGTCGCGCCCGGACCCCCCGCCCAGTCGCTCGAGGTGACCGTCGCGGTCGACGAGCTGCCGTCGGTGTAGTTGACCGTGATCGTCCCCTGCGTGCCGCCGTCGGTCGAGGACTCGAGCAGGCCGAGCGTGTTGGCCCCGGCCGTCCCGTTGACGAGCATCGTCTGCCCAGCGGCGAGGATGTTGTCGGGAGAGCAGGGCTTCCCGCTCGTCCAGGTGAACGTCAGACCATCGGCTTTGACGGCGGCGCCGGGGGTGAAGCCGGCGCTTGCCAGCGCGTTGGCCGAGTAGCTGTAGCCGACGCCGGTGAGCCCGGGGAGACCGACGACGGCACAGTGAATGTGACCGCTGTGTCGCTCCAGGTGTCGATCTTGAGCGCGGTCTGACCCGGCCCGCCCCAGCTCGAGCCATTGTCGCTGAACTCGACGTACCCTGAACCCTGGGTGGCGCCGAACCCGGAGCCGTCGACCGTGACCGGCTGGCCGCCGGACGCGGTTGATGGCGACACCGAGTTCGCCACCGGAGGCGTGAGCGCCGTCGTGGAGGTGCCGATGGAGAGAGGTGCAGCTCTCCCATCGTCGCTCCGTCCGGCAACGTGACGCTCGTGAGCGTCTTGCCGGCATCCACCGGGACCGAGGCATAGAACACATACGTCGCGACCTTCTGGCCCGTTGGCGATGCAGTACGAGCAGTTGCGGCGCGACCAGGACCTCCAGCTTGACGGTTTGCGTTGTGCCACCAGCCATCGTGAGCGTGGCCGTCACCCAGTTGAACCCCAAGGGAGCCGACGAACCCGCGCTGACGGTCGCCGGCAACGTGCTCCTCCCGTTAGGCGAGACCGAGATCGTGCCGTTCGACGGCGCCGCGGACAGGCCGCTTCCGGCCGGAGCCGAGATGTCGACGAGCGCCTCTGGTCGGCCGCGGTGGCGTTCTGCGCCCCGACCTGCACCGTCGCGCTCGATCCGGGCGCGATCGTCACGCTCTGATCGGACAGGTAGCCGACCACCGGCCGCAACCCGTCGGTCTCGACGGACACGACCACGCGCCGGGGCTCCCCCGGTGCTCGACCGCGCGCCGGGCGCCGGCGGCGCAGGCAATCACCGCCGTGTACGCCGCCCACCCCGACCTGGCCGGGGTGTTCGCAACCAACGTGCTCGTCGCCCAAGGCGTCGACACCGGCCTGCAGACCGCGCACGCCGCGAGCAAGATCAAGATCATCGGTTACGACGCCGACCCGACGCAGGTCGCAGACCTCAAGAGCAGCGTGGTCGAGGCACTGATCGCGCAGGAGCCCTTCCAGGAGGGCGTCGATGGCGTCGAGCAAGCGGTCAACGCACTCACCGGCAAGCCGACCCAGTCCACGCTCACCGGCCTCGCGGTTCTCACCCGCAGCAATCTGGGCTCGATGAGCCAGTACGTGTACGAGAACAGTTGCTGACTCGCGCCGGCGGGGCAGCTCACACGAGCTGCCCCGCCTTCGCGTCGTCGGCCTCGGCGGGCAGGCGGAGATCCAGAGGCGTGCCCGGATCAAACTCCCCCGCGAAACTGCGGCGGTGGATCTCGGCGGCCTCGGCACCGGCCTTCCACGCGTCGAGCAGCATGTCGGGGTCGGTGTTGATGCCGATCGGGTTGGTCTTGAACTCCGGGGCGGTGCGCATCAACTCGCTCGAGGCATTCCAGTCGCCGAAGTTGTCGACTTGAAGCTCGACGCTGTTGCCGTCCGGGTCGACGTAGTAGAGCGACCCGATGGTTGGCGGCATCGTTGGTCAGCCAGGCGCCGAACGGGCCGTAGTGGTTGGGCTCGAGCCCAACTGCGTTGTGGTACCAGTCGGCCATCTCCTGCAGCCGTGTGGTCTTCAGCGTCACGTGGTGAAGCACAGGGTTAGCCGTGGTGCTGGGCATCGATCTCTCCTCATTGGTGATGTAGAAATCTGATCCGACGTGGCCGACGTGTCGAACACCGAGACTCCGCTGGTCGTTGACGCGGTACCCGACGTCGACCTCGACACGCTCTCGGCGGTCCAGCGCCGGGTGCTGTGGCTCGCGACGAGCATCATCCACCACGCCAACAAGGTTCGGGACACTCGGTATGTTCGGGATGACCGCGATCACCGAGGTCATCAACCCGCCCCAGGCCGCGATCCTCGGCGTCGGCGCGTCACGACCGACGCTCGCTCGTGGACAGAACGGTGAGATCGTCGACCGGCAGCTTCTGACACTGACACTCAGCTGCGATCACCGGATTCTCAACGGCGCCGACGCATCACGGTTCCTGCTCGACGTCAAACGCTGCCTTGAGTCGCCGCTGCGACTCGCGCTGTAACCGGAATTGGTCGGTGAGTAACGACGTGAGCGGGGAGGCGACGTCATCGCGAGTGGAGGCGGTGACCGCGCCACGCAGCTCACGAGAGGCCACCACCGGCACTGCGTGGCCGCTTTATTCGAAGCTCTTCAAGAACGCGCGGTCGGCCGCGCGAGTCCGGGTGAACTGTCGGTCGGCGATCCCGACTTCCTCGACGATACCGCGGCGGACTTTGAGTACCGCAATGGACTTGCCGTTTGGCGCCAGGTACCAGTAGTTCAGGCCGACACGGAACGGCATCTCCAGTTTGAGCAGCTTGCGGGCGGCCTTGATTTTCGTTCCCACCCGGACGCCGTGGACGGCGTAGTAGGCGTTCGAGGTCGATGCCCACGAGGCTCGGCCGCGGAAGGCCTTGCGCTTGCCGCGTGGAAGCGTCCGAAGCAATTTCGGACCGGGGTAGCCGACGCGCACTCCCGTCGGGATCAGGCAGAAGAAGTCCTGATGGCGCCCGCGGCGGTCCGAGCTGCGGGTGTATGCCTGGCGCACCCGCGCGCGCCTCATGCCAAGGCGGACCAGCCCGAGGGTATTGCCCTTCAGCTTGCCGGTGGCGAGCGGGCAGGCCGCGGCGGGAGAGCCGGGGGCGGCGGGGCCTGAAGGCACCGTCAGGGGAGCGAGGGAGTTACCGGCCCCGATCGATGCGCATCCGCTGACCGGCGCGGACCCGGCAAAGCGCGCCTGGAGGAACGCGAGCGCGCCCGACTCGAAGGGCGCGATCGCCTCCTCATGATCGAGGTTCTGGTATTCGGTGAACTCGACCGGGACGCCCTGCTGACAGTACTCGTGCGCCAGCGCCTCCACGTCGGCAGCGACCATGACGCCATCCCCGGTTCCGTCCGAGTTTCCGACCCCCATGAAGAGCGGCTCCGTCGGATCGTTCGGAGCGCTGCCCATGATGAGGCTGTTGATGACGCTGGCGAAGGTCGGGATCGCCAGGAAGTTCTGATACTGCGGCTTGAGCAGCTGTTGGATCGTCAACCCCGGATAGGAGCCGGCGAAATTGTTGATGCATTCATCGGTCACCTGGCCGATCACCTGCTGGCCGTAGGCCGAGAGGTACGTGTTCAGGTTGATCCCGTACGCGCGCGACACCCCCACGAGCACCGCCGGGATGACGCCGGCCCAGCCGTCGTTGTCGCCGTTTATGTAAGTCAGGTTGTGCGCGTAGTCAACCGGTATCCCGCCCTCGGCGACTCCGACGATGTTCAACTCCGGAGCGTAGGCGGGGGCGAGCTCGCTCGCCCACTCCGTGGCGATCGAACCGCCCGAGTACCCCACCATCCCGACCTGCGTCGAACTGGAAGCACCGAGCGCGTTCTCCGCGGCGCGGATCCCGTCGAGCGTGTTGTAGCCGGACTCCTGCCCCGCCGCCCAGTCGAGGTTCTCGCCCTCATAGTCGGCCGTGACGACCGTATAGCCCGCCTGCAGGTAGTCCTGCATGAGCGCCGCGTCGTCCTGCGCGTCGCTGTAGCTCGGATTACCGCCCTGAAGGGTGTAAGACGGATCGCATTCCGATCCGAGCGCGTCATAGAACGTCTGGTAGGAGATCAGCTTCGTCGCTCGCACCGTCGCCGCCGGCTTGACGATCGTGGCGACGGTCACCGTCGGCTGTTCGAGCTCACTGGTCGTCCGGTACAGCACCTGCTCCGCGCTGTACGGGGTCGGCACGCCCTCGATCACCACTTGGACCAAACGGACCCTCAGCACGGCGCCGGGGGCGATCTGGGCCAACGGCGTCGAGCCCGAGTACGTGTAGAACGGGTCGCTCGACGGCAGCGTCGGAGTCGCCGCGCGCGCCGGCGTCACCTGCGCCACTATCGCAACCAGCGCGAGAAGCCCGGCCACAGCAAGAATCCGGCGCACGACAACCTCCCTCAACCCACCCGAAAACCGCAGATCGGGCCACCCTACCAGCCGGTCCCACCGCGAGCGCCACACCGCCGTGGGTGGCGATGCAACGAGGCCAGGAGGGTGGCAGCGGCCAGCCTCGCCTCAGGCCAGTCCCTCGACCGCGACCATGTTGAAGCCCGCCGCGCCCTCGCGCAGCCGCTTCGCATCCTGATACTCGGGCGATTCGTAGAACCGCTTCGCGGCTTCAAGATCGGGGAACTCGAGGAGCACTAGGCGCTTCGGTTGCCAATCGCCCTCCAGGATTGCCAGCTCCCCGCCGCGCGCGATGAAGCGGCCTCCTCCGGCTTCCACGGCGGCGGGCGTCGCCTGCTTGTATCGCCCGTACTGCTCCGGATCATGGATGTCGGTCTCGACGACGATGTATGCCGGCACAGAGACTCCTCTCTGACTCGGGGGTGGGGGAAGGCTTTCATAGATGCGCCGCCGACTAGATGGTGTTCGGGGCTGTCCCGCGGGTAGAGGTAAAGCAGTGACCGAACGGTCTTCACCAGATCCACCGGGCCGGAACGCAGACTGGCCGGATACGTCGGAGGCGCGCGCCACCGAGCCGGCCACGACCCCCGAGCCGATCCCGTCGTCGGCGCGCGCAGAACCGGCGGCGCCGCCGGCCACCAAGACCGGGATCGCGTTCAGCGCGCTCATTGCCGGCGCGATTGTCCTGATCGTGCTGCTCGTGTTCATCCTCGAGAACACCGCGAGCGTGCGGATCAGCTTCTTCGGCGCGAGCGGCCACCTCCCGCTCGGGGTTGCACTGCTCCTGGCGGCGATCGGTGGCGCACTGCTCACCGGCATCGTGGGCGCGGCCCGGATCGTCCAGCTCCGTCGCCACGTCAAGCGCCGCCCGCGCGGGCGCTAGGCCCTCCGCGCGACCCTGCACGAGTCGGTTGACATCGCCGCGGCCCGCTGCGACGCTTGCGAGCGATCCTCGAGCGGCGACTCGCCAGGTGAGTAGAGGGACGCGGTGGACGCTTTCGCGCTGGCCTACGAAGGGTTCGATCCGGATCGGGAGGGGCTTCGCGAAGCTCTGACCTCGACCGGCAATGGGTATCTATGCGCTCGCGGCACCGCCGAGTGGGAGGACGCCGACGGGGTGCATTACCCCGGGACGTATGCGCACGGGGTCTATAACCGGGAGACGACCATCCTGGGCGGGCTGCCCGTGCTCAACGAGGATCTCGTCAACCTCCCGAACTGGCTGGTGCTCAAGCTGCGGATCGACGGCGAGGACGCGATCAGGCTCGCCGACGTCGAGCTGCTCGATTACCACCACGAGCTCGACATCCGCAGCGACATCGTGGTGCGCGAGCTCCGCTTCCGCGATCGCAACTCGCGTGAGACGACGCTGCGCAGCCGGCGGTTCGTCAGCATGGCAGACGTCCACCACGCGGGGATCGAGTGGACGCTGACAGCGGAGAACTGGTCTGGGCGAGTTGAGGTCGTGTGCGCGCTCGACGGGCGCGTGACCAACAGCGGCGTCGCCCGCTATCAGCAGCTCGAGGGTCGCCACCTCGATCCGGTCTCGCCTCGCACATTCGGACCCGAAGTGATCGCGCTGAAGGTGCAGACCCGGCAATCGAACCTGTACATCAGTCAGTCCGCGCGTAGCCACGTCTTCGACGGTGCCAATCCGATCACGGTGCAGCGCACCCTCTATCAAACCGAGGATTACATCCAGCAGGTGCTGGCGTTCGACGTCCAGCAGGGGGCGGCGGTGCGCGTCGAGAAGATGGTCGTGTTCTCCACCTCTCGGGACCCGGCGACCAGCGACTCGCTGACAAAGGCCGGTACGTCGGCGGGACGGGCCAGGGACTTCGAGGCCGAGCTCGCGCGGCATCGGTCCGCCTGGGAGGAGCTCTGGCGAGCGTGTGAGCTACACGTGGAAGCGGACCAGGATGTGCAGCGTCTGCTGCGACTGCACACCTGTCATCTGCTGCAGGTGTGCTCGCATCATACCGCCGACATCGATGCTGGGGTTCCGGCCCGCGGGCTCAACGGCGAGGCCTACCGTGGGCACGTGTTCTGGGACGAGCTGTACGTCTATCCGTTTCTCAACTATCGGATGCCGGAGGTCACGAAGGGGCTGTTGATGTACCGATACCGGCGTCTCGGAGAGGCGCGAGCAGCAGCTCACGAGGCCGGCTTCCGCGGCGCTATGTTCCCCTGGCAAAGCGGGAGTGAGGGCAAGGAGGAGACTCAGCGCGTCCACCTCAATCCGCTCTCGGGCCGCTGGGAGCCTGATCTGAGCCGCAATCAGCGCCACGTCAACGCCGCGATCTTCTACAACATCTGGCATTACTTCCAGGCCACCCAGGACCTGGCCTTCCTGCGCGACTACGGCGCGGAGATGATGCTCGAAATCGCGCGCTTCTGGGCGTCAATCGCACATTTCAATCCCGACCGCGGACGCTACGAGATCCACCATGTGATGGGCCCGGACGAATTTCACGAGAAGTACCCGAGCGCGACCGAGGGCGGCCTGCGAAACAACGCCTACACCAACGTGATGGTGGCCTGGCTGTGCGAGCTCGCGCAAGAAGTTCTCTCGCTGCTGCCCGCAGGCCGCGCGGACGCGCTCAGGGACAGGCTCGGGCTCGGCGATGATGAGCTACGCACGTGGGACGACATGAGCCGGCGGATGTTCGTGCCCTTCCAGGACGGCGGCATCATCAGCCAGTTCGAAGGCTGGGACCAGCTGGAGGAACTCGACTGGGACGCTTATCGCGCTAAGTACGGAAACATCCAGCGGCTCGACCGGATCCTGCGCGCCGAGGGAGACGACCCCGATCGCTACAAACTCTCCAAACAGGCCGACACCGTGATGTTGTTCTACCTGTTCTCGGGTGCGGAGCTGCAGCGGCTATTCGATCGCCTCGGCTACGACTACGGGCCCGACACTGTGAGCAAGAACGTTGCCTATTACGACCGTCACACGTCGCATGGCTCGACGCTCAGCTTCATTGCCTTCGCGGGGGTGCTCGCCAGTATGGACGCTGAGAGCTCCTGGAGTCGGTTCCTGGTCGCCCTGAACAGCGACGTCGACGACGTGCAAGGCGGGACAACCCAGGAGGGGATCCATGTGGGAGTGATGGCCGGCACGCTCGACCTCGTCCAGCGCAGCTACATGGGCACTCACGTCCGCGACGGGATCCTTCGGTTCGATCCCAGGCTGCCGGCGCCGATCGATGGCGTGTCGTTCTCGATGCAGTTCCGGCGGACCCCGCTCCTGGTGACGCTCACCGGTCACCAGCTGACGGTGGCGGCCCATCCGGAGGGAGTCAATCGGCCGATCAAGGTTGGGGTCGGAGATCAAGTTCGCGACTTCTGCCCCGGGGATCGTTACACCTTCGAATTGCAGCCGGACCGCACCGTTGAGCAGAAACTCCACAGCTAGCTAGAGAGAGGAGCACCCGTGCCGAAACGATTCCAAGGTGCGATCTTCGACGTCGACGGAGTGCTCGTCGACTCCCCCCACGAGAAGGCCTGGCGCGAGTCGCTGCGTGAGCTGATGGAGAACGACTGGAGCGATATCCGCGATCAAACCACCTGGTCGCCGGAGGCGTTCACCTCGCGAGTGTACGAGGAGCGTATGTCCGGCAAGCCGCGGATGGACGGCGCCCGCGCCGCGCTCGAGTACTTCCACGTGCCCGATGACGACGACCACCGCCTCGCCCAGTACGCGGATCGCAAGCAAGCGATGGTTGTGCGCCTCATCGAGGCCGGCGACTTCACCGCTTACCCCGACGCCCTGCGCTTCATCATCCACGTCAAGGACGCAGGGATCCGAACCGCCGCCGCCTCCTCGTCCAAGAACGCCAAGCTATTCCTAAGCCAGATCAGGCTCGACACGTTCGCCGAGGAGAACGGGATCAGCTCGCCGTCGGTGCGACCGGGTCTGACACTGCTCAACTACTTCGACGCTGACGTCTCGGGCCGGGATTTCGCCCACGGAAAGCCCGCGCCGGACATGTTCCTGGCTGCGGCGAAGGAACTCGGAACGGCGCCCGAGGACTCGATGGTGATGGAGGACGCCGCGGCCGGGGTGCAGGCCGCCAAGGCCGGGCACATGGCAGCGATCGGCATCGCCCGGGTTGATGACGCGGAACTCCTGGCCGCGGCACACGCCGACATCGTGGTGACGAGCCTCGACGACGTGGACCTCGCGGCGCTGCGCGATGGCCGTCTGGTCGCCAAGCACGCATAGCCGAGGCAGTCCCGGCAGGATCAGCCGGGCATCACGCGGAAGGTGAACTTCCCGATCCAGCTCGAGGGCGGCAGGCTGGCGGGGCATGCCGAGCCACAGTTGAGCGTGATCACGTCCCACACGGTGCCGTGGAACGTGCCGGCGCACCAGGCGCGCGAGCGAGCCGGCGCGAGCACGACTCGCACATTGGTACCCGCCTTCGACGGCGGCGCCACCACGGTGACACTCCATTGGCAGCCGCCGCTGCTCTGGTTGCGGGCGGTGACGCTATACGCGCGGCGGCCGGCGCTGGTCGGCCCCGTCGTCGCGGCCGCCCGGAAACTGATCGCGAACGGGGTGTGGATCGATCCCGTGCGCGGCGTGACCGAGACGCGCAGCGTCGGGGTGCCGTCGGCCTGAGCGGCGGCCGCCACCGCCGCGATCCCAGCAACCGCGAGAACCGCGAGCCAAGCCACGAACCTCAGCCTCATCTCGGCACCGAGTCTATCCGCGGCCGTCGACCGCCGGCCCCCCTTAGGGAGCCGGCGGCCCGACCGTGTACGTATAGGGCAGCACGGCCAATGTGGCCACGTTGATGTTCGGATTGCGTCTGCCGGCGACGGCGGACGTCTTCGTTGTGACCGCCAGCTGACCGGAGACGACCGTGCGAGGGGCCGCGGTCGGCGTGAGCTGCAACGTCACCTGCTGCGTCGCGCCCGCCGGGATGTACGCGCTCACCGACGCGATGTCCGGCTGGTTTGAGAACGTGTACGTCCGTCCGACGCCGAGCGTGTTGGTCACGTTCAGCACCACCGGCTGCGAGGTGCCCTGCGCAATTGTCGTCGAGGTCGACGTCGGCAACCCCGACGCAACGCTCACGCCGGAGTTGTTGAACGTGACATCGCCGTTGATGACCTGACTGAACTCGGTGCCGCTGGTCGTCAGGTTGAGCACCACCACGATCTCCCAGCGTCCCGGAATCGGATCGGCGACGGACAGATTCGCGAGCGCGACCGCCGGATCGGGTGCTGGCACAACCGTCGTCGTCGGCGTGGCGTCGGCGACCACCTCGTTGCCGTTCGGGTCGAACAGCTCGTACGAGTACGGGTTGTCCGCACTGGCATCGGCGGTGTTGAGCGCCACGTCCATCGACTGATCGCCGGCCGGCACATTGATGAAGAAGAGAGAGTTGGGCGATCCCTGGTTGCGCCCGACGCTCGTTCCCATCGTCGCCTGGAACGGCCCACCTGAGGACGGGACGAACGTCCGCGTGAGCACCGGCACCGACGCGGTGTCGCCGTTCGAGCCGGCGAGCTGGACGGACAGCCCGTGGTCTCCCGGCGCGGCTGCCAGGGGCACACGGACGTTGACCGTCCCAGAGCTGCGGGCGGGGATCCACGTGAACCCCGAGCCGGGGCATAGGCTGATAGTTCTGCCCGGTGACCTGGAACGACATCTGCCCGGTGTAGGTGCCCGGCATGTTGGGCGGCTCCTGGAGATGCGAGCGACCATTGCCCCAGAGGATCCGTGCGGTCCACACCCCCGGCGTCGGATCGCTCACCTCGGTGTGCTGGATGTTGGGAACGGTGCCGATTGTCACTCCGGACCGTGTCGGGGCCGTCCCGTAGTCGTAGGACACCTGCACGACGCGCCCCTGCGGGTCGAACAGGATGTAGTACAGGATGTTCGAGTTGGTGGGATCGGGCCAGATCATGTTGGCGTTCAAATGATCGGTGCCGCGCGGCACGTAGAACCTGATCGGTGCCGCCGCCTGCGCGCCGTCCGCTGGGACCGGTGCGCTGGCCGGCGGGGCCGACACCGACTCGGTCACGGTCGGGTCCAGCTGATGCGCCGGGCCCAGCTCACGCAGCCGCGCCGAAACCAGCGTGGGAGTGCTCGAGGCGTTGTAGACACTCAGCTGCTCGGGAACCGTTTGGCCGCCGCTGCCCGACACGTCAAGCTGCGTCGGAGTGGAGATCAACGCTCCACCGGAGTCGCCAAAGCCGAACCCGCCGCCGCGCACCGTCGTGCCCGGCATCTGCTCGGCGGCGCGCACGGCGGCATAGATGTTGACGAGCCCGGCGCCCTGCTCGCCAGCGGGCGCGTCGATGTCGGTCGCCGTCCCGTCCAGGATCTCCTGGACCATTGCGGGCGTCGGCGAAGCACCGCCGTGGGTGTTACGGTACGCCTCGATCACGTCGGCGGCCGCCCCCGCGACGAACGGGGCCGACTCGCTTGTCCCCCCGAAGGCCTCAGTCAAACCCGTCACCGTGGGGCCACCCGGGCTGGTCGTCGGACAGGCGGCGGTCGCGAGCGGGCTGCAGGCGGCCTCGCCGCCGTAGCCGGGCGCCACCAGGTCGACGTACTTCCCGGGAGCGCTGGGCATCGAGAACGGCTGCCCGGTGCCGGTGGACGACAGGGTCGTGATGTTGTCGTTGATCCAGCCGTCGAACCCGTAAGCCTGCGACAGAAGCCGCAGCGTGTTCGTCGCGCCGACCCCGATCACGTCCGGGTCGTCCGCTGGGGAGATGAAGGTGTTGTCGAACCCCTCGTCGCCGGACGAGGCGACGACCACCACGCCGCTCTGAACGGCCGCGTCGTCGGCCGCCCACAGGGTGTTGCTCCCGCCGCCCGAGCCGTAGGACTGCGAGATGACGTCGGCGTGGAGGTTGGTTATCGCGTTCTCCATCCCGGCGACGATCGACGACGTGGACTGACTGATCGTCGCCACCTTGATGCCGTTGTGCGTGGTGATCGAGGCTGCCGGATCAACCACGGTGAGATCGGCGAGCGTCGCGCCGGGTGCGTCGCCCTTGAGCACGAAGGTGCAGTTCGGCGACATGTTGGAATACGGCAGCTCGGCTGCGTAGTTGTAGACCACGGTCCCCTGTGCCGCGACCGACGAAGCGTCCCCGAACCACTCGTCCAGCGAGGGATCGTTGGGAATGTCCGCCGGGTTGTAGTCAGGGGCGTCCTCGACGACGTGCTGGCCGTTGGGGCGCGTGAAGTTCGGGTTGCCGGCGAGCTCGTTCATTCCGTCGATCGCGACCACGACGCCCTGGCCATCGTCGATCGTGTCGGCCTCGTCGGGCCCTGGCCCCTCGAAGTGGATGTCCTCGAGCGCCTCGGGCTCGATCATCGGCTTGTTCGGCTCACTCGTGCATTTTTGCTGCTGCTGCGGCCGCGCCACGTTGTTAGCCGTTGCGGTCAGCGGCACCGTCTCGGTCACCTGCTGGTCGGGAATGACCTGCGAGACGCCGGGCAGCGTCGCGAGGTGCTGTGCCTCCTTGGCCGACACCTGGGCCGCGACCGCGTTGACCAGCGTCAGCCCTCGGATTTGGCTTCCGCCCGACTGCTTGATACTCGCCATGGGCTGAGCGGGATTTCCGCCATGCGAACGTAGCTGCGGTGTGCGAACTGCCATTCTCCGTCTTCTAGCGAGCAGGTGTCGTAGTACAGGCCAATTGCCGTCCGTTTGGCGCCGTCGGGCAGTACTGCGAAATCGATGTGGAACCACCTGCACGACGCTAAGTCGCCCGGTACATCGAATGTGCCGATGTTGATCGTCTGAAGCACCCACGGGATACCGGCCATCAACGGCTGCCAGTAGGCCATTATCGCCTCGCGTCCTTCGTAACGGTCACCTCGAATCTCCCACACCCGTCCGATGTCCACGTGGCCGCGTACGCCTCCGCGTACCGCCGAGTGACAGCGTCGGCATAGCGCTCGACCAAGGCTCGGATCTCGCAGTAGGCGTGGTTCATTACGTTCAGGCTCTTTCGCGCAAAGGTGACTAGCGTCCCGACGCCGATCAACGCCCCGTCGACCAGCGCGTCGACGCCGCCGCCTGTCAGTTTCCGGACCGCCTCCGCGAAGTTCTCGCCACGAGGGGCGAACCCGTCCGCGCCGAACCGACGCATGAGGTCTTCGTCGTCCTGCTGAGAAATCGCGATGACACGGATTCCCTCGCTCGATGCCAACTGAACGACGTACGCACCGACGGCTCCGGCCGCGCCCGTCACCGCGAGCGTTTGTGCGCGCGCCAGACCGAGACGGTCGACGGCCAGCCGTGCAGTCAGACCGTTCATCGGGAGCGTCGCAGCCTCGGCCATCGTCGTGCCGCTCGGGATACGGCAGCGGATCTTCACGGCATCGAAGGCAGGGGACCTCGCGAGGGTCGCCGGTTGCAGAAGTTGTTGCTCCGGTCGCGTTCGAACACGCTGGTGAGCGTGCGCAGGGTGACCGAGCGCAACGCGGGTCGTCTGACCGCAGGCGTGGACGGCGAGGTGGCGCTCACCCCGAAGGCCAAGTCAGAGCTGGTCTTAAGGGTGCAGCATTCCCGTGAGCCGTTCAAAGCGCTGCCAGTTAGGCGGGTGTGCATCCCCAAGCCTGTGCTACGCGCCGAGATCAACCGCCTGGTCCGTGCGCTTGCTCCGTACGGCGTGCTGAGGCGCGACGTGCTCAGACGTGATGTGGGGGCTGGCAAGTGGCATGAGCCCTGGTTCGAGCGCGCCCTCAAGGCCGCCGTCGAGGAGGGGGAGATAGAGGCGCTGCCGCTCGGCTTCTACGGTCTGCATCGCAGCCACAGGCCGGGCGAGTGGCCTCCTCTCGCGCCCGGTGGCCTTCCCATCCGATTGGTAAGCGCACGAACCGTTGGACGGTGCGGCTGGTTGAGGCACCCGCGCAACGGTAACGGGGGAAGTGCATGAGCGGTTCGAGCGCAGATCGCCGGTTGCGGATTCCAGGACCTCCCGGCGGTGTACCCCTGTTCCAGCAGCTATCCGGCGATCGGCTGGCATTGGGCCGGGCCGCCCGCTCGCGGCGCTCCACCGAACTCGTCCCCCGCACGGCCGGTGCCGACCGAGTCGTGCAGTCGATCTGTCCGTTCTGTGCGGTCGGTTGCGCCCAGCGGGTGTTCGTCAAGGACGGCGACGTCATCCAGATCGAGGGCGATCCCGACAGCCCGGTTTCGCGTGGCCGGCTGTGCCCCAAGGGCGCCGGATCGCTCGGCATGGTCAACAGTCCCACGCGCGAGTACCGGGTTAAGTACCGGCGACCCTACGGATCCGGCTGGGAGGATCTGCCCCTGGACCGCGCGGTCGACATGATCGCTGATCGCGTGATCGCCACGCGCGCACAGACTTGGCAGTCGACGCTGGAGACCGACGAGGGAAAGCCGGGAGGCAAGCTCTATCGCACGCTTGGGTTCGCGAGCCTCGGCGGCGCCACGCTGGACAACGAGGAGAACTACCTGATGAAGAAGTTCTTCTCGGCACTCGGCGCCGTGCAGATCGAGAACCAGGCCCGGATATGACACAGCTCCACCGTCCCCAGTCTGGGGACGTCGTTCGGTCGCGGCGGCGCGACGACCTTCCAGCAGGACCTGCAGAACGCCGACTGCATCCTGATCATGGGCTCGAACATGGCCGAGAACCATCCGGTCGGCTTTCAGTGGGTGATGGAGGCCAAGCTGCGCGGGGCCAAGCTGATCCACGTCGATCCGCGCTTCACCCGTACCAGCGCGATGGCCGACCTTCACGTCCCGATCCGTGCCGGCACCGACATCGCGTTCCTCGGGGGCATTGTCAACTACATCCTCGAGCACGGGCGCTGGTTCGCCGACTATGTCAAGCACTACACGAACGCCGCGACGATCGTCTCGGAGGAGTTCCGCGACACCGAGGACCTCGACGGCCTGTTCTCCGGTTTCGAGCCGGACAGCGGCTCCTACGACATCGAGAGCTGGCAGTACGCGGGGATGCCGGTGTTCGCCTCGGCCGGAAAGCGCGAGGAGGGCGCGGTGTTCGGGGAGCAGGCGCACTACGCGCAGGGCGCCAAGTTGAGACGCGGCGAGCCGCCCGAGGTGGATCTGACCCTGCAGCACCCGTGCTGCGTGTTCCAGTTACTGCGCCGCCATTTCAGCCGTTACACCCCGGAGACCGTGGCCGAGATCTGCGGGGTGCCGGCGGCGGCGGTGCTCGAGGTGGCCGAGGCCCTGTGCGCGAACTCCGGTCGCGAGCGAACCTCGGCGTTCGCGTACGCGGTCGGGTGGACCCAGCACACGGTCGGCGTGCAATACATCCGCACCGCCGCGATCATCCAGCTGCTGCTCGGCAACATCGGCCGACCCGGAGGCGGGATCCTGGCCCTCAGGGGGCACGCCTCGATCCAGGGATCAACCGACATCCCAACCCTCTATAACATCCTCCCGGGGTACCTGCCGATGCCCCATCCGCACGCGCATCAGGACCTCGCTGCCTACGTGGAGCGTAATGCCGCGGCCAGCGGCTACTGGGGTCACATGAAGAGCTACGCGGTCAGCCTGCTGAAGGCGTGGTATGGCGAGGCCGCTACCGCGGAGAACGATTTCTGCTTCGATCACCTGCCGCGGATCACGGGCGACCATTCGATCTATCCGACCGTGCTGGGGATGCTCGAAGGAGAAGTTAAGGGCTTCTTCCTGTTCGGAGAGAATCCAGCCGTCGGCTCGGCCGCTTCCAAGCTGCACCGGCTCGCTATGGCGAACCTGGAGTGGCTGGTGGTGCGCGACCTTCAGGAGATCGAATCGGCGTCGTTCTGGCACGACGGGCCCGAGATCGAGACCGGCGAGCTGAACACCGAGGACATCCGCACGGAGGTGTTCTTCCTCCCCGCCGCCGCCCACACCGAGAAGGACGGGTCGTTCACCAACACTCAGCGGATGCTCCAGTGGCACCACAAGGCGGTGGAGCCGCCGCAGGACTGCCGCTCGGACCTGTGGTTCATGTACCACCTCGGTCGCCGCATCCGCGAGAAGCTAGCCGCATCGACTGAACCCAGGGACCGGGCGATCCTCGATCTCGTCTGGGACTATCCGACCTCAGGCCCCGAAGACGAGCCCAGCGCCGAGGCGGTCCTGGCTGAGATCAACGGCTGGGACGCCGAGGGCAAGCCCCTGTCGGGTTACACCGAGCTTCAGGCCGACGGCTCAACGACATGCGGCTGTTGGATCTACTGCGGCTGCTACGCCGATGGCGTTAACCAGACCGCCCGCAAGAAGCCGGGGCGGGAGCAGAGCTGGGTCGCGCCGGAATGGGGATGGGCCTGGCCGATGAACCGCCGGATCATCTACAACCGCGCCTCCGCCGACCCGGACGGGCGACCGTGGTCCGAGCGTAAGCGCTACGTGTGGTGGGACCCGGAGGAGGGCAGCTGGACCGGCTACGACGTGCCCGACTTCAAGGCCACGATGCCCCCGGATTACGTCCCCGGAGAAGACGCCACCGCGGAGGACGCGCTGCGCGGCGACAAGCCGTTCGTGATGCAGGCCGACGGCAGCGGTTGGCTATTCGTGCCGAGCGGCCTGGCCGACGGGCCGTTTCCGGTCCACTACGAGCCACAGGAGTCTCCGGTCGCCAACCTGCTCTACGGCCAGCAGGCCAACCCGGCCCGACAGGTGCTCCGGCACCGCGAGAGCCAATACGACCCCTCCGGGGGCAAGCCCGGCGCCGACGTGTTCCCGTTCGTCACCACGACGTACCGCCTGACCGAGCATCACACCGCCGGCGGAATGACCCGCAGCGTGCCTTTCCTGTCCGAGCTCCAGCCCGAGATGTTCTGCGAGGTCAGCCCTGAGCTGGCCACCGCTCGCTGTCTCGAGCACGGCGGGTGGGCGACGATCGTCACGGCGCGATCGGCGATCGAGGCCCGCGTGCTGGTGACCGACCGGATCAGGCCGCTGCGCGTCCAGGGCCTCACGATCCATCAGGTGGGGCTGCCCTACCACTGGGGCCACCGAGGCCTGACCCGGGGCGACTCCGCCAACGACCTGTTCCACCTGGCGCTCGACCCGAACGTGCACATCCAGGAGGTCAAGGCCGCGACGTGCGACGTGGTCGCCGGCCGCCGCCCGCGTGGACCGGCGCTGGTCGAGTTCGTCGACGGCTACCGCCGCCGGGCCGGCTTACGGCCCTCCCAGACCGGAACGAGGACCACGTGAGCCACACCGTCGTCCAGCTCGACACCGGCGCCTCCACCGCCAGTTACGGTGAGGAGGCGCGGCCGCGGGTCGGGTTCTTCACCGATACCTCTCTGTGCATCGGCTGCAAGGCGTGCGAGGTGGCCTGCAAGGAATGGAACCGGGTACCCGAGTCGCCAGGGAGCTTCACGGGTGAGTCCTACGACAACACCGGCGCGCTCGGGGCCAACAGCTGGCGTCACGTAGCGTTCATCGAGCAGCGGCGACCGCTGACCGTCGAGGAGGAGGGACCCGGCTCGCTGGTGCAGACCGCGGCGCTCGGGCAGCTCGGCTCCAGAGAGGGGATCGAGGCCGATCTCGACGCCGGGTTCCGCTGGCTGATGAGCTCGGATGTCTGCAAGCACTGCACCGAGGCCGCTTGCCTGGATGTGTGCCCGACCGGCGCCCTGTTCCGGACCGAGTTCGGCACCGTGGTGGTCCAGGAGGACGTATGTAACGGTTGCGGCTACTGCATCCCGGCGTGCCCGTTCGGCGTCATCGACCAGCGCCAGGATGACGGTCGCGCCTGGAAGTGCACGCTCTGCTACGACCGCCTCAAGGATGACCAGGAGCCGGCCTGCGCGCAGGCGTGCCCGACCGACTCGATCCAGTTCGGCGAGCACGAGGAGCTGCGCGAGCGCGCCCGCGAGCGGGTACAGGCGCTGCGGGACCAGGGCCTGGTCGACGCCCGGCTCTACGGCGAGGATCCGGCCGACGGCGTCGGCGGCTGCGGCGCTTTTTTCCTGCTACTCGACGACCCCGAGGTCTATGGCCTCCCGCCCGATCCGGTCGTCACCACCCGCCACCTCGCCGGGACCTGGGGAGCCGCCGCCGTGGCCGCGACCGCGGTCGCCGGTGCGATCGCCGCCGCGTTCGTCGGAGACCGCCGGTGAGCATGGTCGCGGGCCGCAGGGCTGGGGCACAGCCGACTTCCTACTACGGCAAGCCGGTGCTCAAGCAGCCGGTGTGGACGTGGGAGATCCCGCTGTATTTCGTCGCCGGCGGGGTCTCGGGCGCCTCCGCCGGGCTTGCCTTGGCCGCCCGCATGGCCGGGAACCAAAAGCTCGCCGGGCGCGCGCAGCTCGCCGCCTTCGGCGCGATCGCCATCAGCCCGCCTCTGCTCATCTCCGACCTCGGACGTCCCGGGCGGTTCCTAAACATGCTGCGAGTGTTCAAGCTGAGCTCTCCGATGAGCATTGGCTCATGGTTGCTGGCCGCCAACAGCGCCGGCACCGGTCTGGCCACCATCGGCATGCTCACCGGCAGGGCGCCGCGGCTGACTCGCCTGGCGGGGGCCGCGGCCGGGGTCCTCGGCATGCCACTTACCACCTACACCGCCGTCCTTATCGCCAATACAGCCGTACCGGTGTGGCACGAAGGCCGCCACGAGCTGCCGTTCGTGTTCGGTGGCAGCTCCGCGGCCGGGGCCGGAGCGCTCGCCACCCTGATCACGCCGCACGAGCATGCCGGGCCGGCACGCCGCCTGGCGGCGATCGGGACCATGATCGAGGGCGCTGCCAGTCAGGTGATGGAACGACGCCTGGGCGACCTCGCCCGGCCGATGCGCAGCGGGCAGGCGGGCCGCCTGGCCTGGGCAGCCAAGAGCCTCGCTACCACCGGTGCCGTGCTCACCGGCGTGCTCGGGTCCGAGCGCCCTCGGGCCGCCCGTGCCGGGGCGGCGATGGTCCTCGCCGGGGAGATCATCGAGCGGTGGTCGGTGTTCCGAGCCGGCTTCGCATCGGCCGCCGACCCGGCCTACACCGTCGGGCCCCAGCGCGCCCACCGGTCAGGCGGCGCGCCTGCCTGATCGAGCGCGAATGAACATGAGCAGAGACCAGCGATGACCGAACTCCCCGGACCACACGTTCTTCGCGACTACGCGCTGCTGGCGGACGGCGAGCGTGGCGTGGTGGTTGGACCGCGAGGCGACTTCGCCTGGATGTGCTTCCCCCGCTGGGACTCCGATGCGTGCTTCGCCTCTCTGATCGGCGGAGAGGGCAGTTATACGGTCACGCCCGAGGGTCGCTATGTGTGGGGCGGCCACTACGACGTCGGCCTGATCTGGCGCAGCCGCTGGATCACCGAGACCGGTGTGGTCGAGTGCCGCGAAGCGCTGTGCATGCCGGGCGACCCCAAACGGGCCGTGGTCCTGCGTCGAATCCAGGCGCTCAACGCCCCCGCGCGCGTGCGCGTGACGCTCGACCCACGGTGGGCGTTCGGAACCCGCCGCGCCACCCATCTGCGGCGTAGCGACGACGGCGTCTGGCAGGCCCGGCTGGGCGACGCCCGGATGACCTGGATCGGCGCCGACGGCGCCCAGCCAGGCGACGAGGGGCGTTCGCTGGTTGTGACCCTCGACCTCGAGGCGGGGCAGACGCACGACCTCGTGCTCGTGCTCGACTCGAGCGCCGAACCGGAACCGGCCCCAGACCCAGGGCTCGCGTGGTCCGGCACGGAGGCGGCCTGGCGCGAGCGCGTGCCCGACCTGGCCTGGGTCGCGGGGGAGCGCGACGCCCGCCACGCCTACGCGGTGCTCAGCGGCCTCACCAGCGCCGGCGGCGGGATGGTGGCCGCGGCCACCATGTCGCTGCCCGAGCGAGCCCGAGAGGGACGAAGCTTCGACTACCGCTACGTGTGGATCCGCGATCAATGCCTGACCGGACAGGCCGTCGCCAAGACCGGCGCCTTCCCGCTGCTGGACTCGGCCGTCGCCTTCGTCGGCGCCCGGCTGCTTGAAGACGGGCCTCAGCTCGTCCCGGCCTACACGACGACTGGCGGGCCCGTGCCCGACGAGCGCAACCTCGGTCTGCCCGGCTACCCTGGCGGCACGGACGTCGTCGGCAACTGGGTCAATCGCCAGTTCCAGCTCGACGCCTTCGGCGAGGCCCTCCTCCTGTTCTCGGCCGCAGCCGAGCACGACCGGCTCGACGCGGACGGCTGGCGCGCCGTCGAGGCGGCGATCGGCGCGATCCAGTCTCGCTGGAGCGAGCCCGATGCGGGGATCTGGGAGATCGCTCCCGACAACTGGACCCACAGCCGGCTGATCTGCTGCGCCGGCCTGCGGGCGATCGCCGCTCACCAAACGACCGAACGCGCGGCGGCCTGGCTCGCGCTGTCGGATGCGATCATGGCCGAGACCGCCGCGACGGGGATTCACCCTAACGGCCGGTGGCAGCGCTCGCCCACGGATGAGCGGATCGACGCGGCCCTGCTGCTCCCGGCCATTCGCGGGGGAATTCCGGCCGACGATCCCCGGACGATCGCCACCCTACGCGCGGTCGACTCCGAGCTCACGGACGACGGGTACTGCTACCGCTTCCGCCCCGACGCACGGCCCCTCGGAGAGGCCGAGGGCGCCTTCCTGCTGTGCGGATTCCTGCTCGCCCTGGCCTGGGCCCAGCAAGGGGACATCGTCCGCGCCACGCGCTGGTTTGAACGCAACCGCACCGCGTGCGGGCCGTCTGGCTTGATCTGCGAGGAATACGACGTGGCGCAGCGGCAGTTGCGCGGGAACCTTCCCCAGGCGTTCGTGCACGCGGCGCTGCTCCAGTGTGCGACCAGCCTCCCCGCGAGTTGAAGGAGCCACTGGCCCGAGGACTTGCTTCGGGCTCCGAACCGCAGACTGTCAGACTCCTTTCAACCGGTGAAACCGGTCCGAGCAGGCTCGTGTACCGTGCGACCGAAAACGCGCTAGAGGAATCGCCCGGGGCTCACCAGGGCCGCGTGTCACGTGACACGTCCGGCTTCATGAGCGGGACGGAAACGGTCTTACCGGCTTGAAATTTACAAGGCTGCTGAAACCGCCTCGGCCCAATCCGGTGGCGAGCTCGAGGCCCACGTCGAAACGATCAACAAGCGGGTGAACTGGAGTTCATGGCGTCTGCCATACCGGGTCGGTGATCAGCCACTGTTGCCTTGCCGGGTTACGGCGGCTGCAACTGCTGCGGCGGTCAAGATTGCCGCCCCAATCGCGGCCAAGCGGACCGTGCGCGCTAGCGTTGGTGGCTGGGGCTTGGCGCCGTAGTAGGGAGTCTCCGGTTTGCCGGTCGGCACTCCCTGGGGCCCCTGCTCACGCGCCATCTTGATCACCTGCGCCACGTGGAGCGCTCGTCGTCTGACGTCGGATTGCTGGATCTGGGTCTTGCACGAGAAGCCGTTGGCGACGATGATCGTTTCCTCGTCGGCGTCGCGCACAGCCGGCAGCAGCGCCAGCTCACCCGACTTCATCGACACGTCGAAGTGACCATGTTCGAATCCCCAGGACCCTGCCAAGCCACAGCAGCCGCCGCTGACCGGCTCGATCTCCATCCCCATACGCCGCAACAGCTTGTGCTCGGGGTCCATGCCGCCTGTGGCTTTGTGGTGGCAGTGGCCCCAGACCAACGCCTTGCGATCGAGTTTCGGGACCGCGATCTCGTAGCGTTCGAAGAACTCGGCGAAATGCATCGCGTTCTTGGCCAGGCGCTGGGCGTCGTCGTCGTGGGGCATCATGCCCGTCAGTTCGTCCTTGAACACGGCCAGGCAGCTCGGCTCCATCCCGACGATCGGGGTTCCCAGGCGGATCTCGTCGCGGAGCACCGACAACGTGTTTTTCAGATAGCGCTGGGCGAGGCCCAGGAACCCGTAGTCGTAGAGCGGCCGCCCGCAGCACACATGCCCCAACGGCATGACGACTTGCCATCCGGCGTCCTCGATGGCTTCGACGCAGGCGACGCCTACGTCGGTGTGGAAGTGGTTGTTGAACGTGTCCGGCCACAGCACCACCCGGCGGCCGCTGGGGTTTCGCGTCCCACCGCGGTGCTGCCACCACTGCTGGAGGGTCATCGGGGCGAACTCGGGGATGGCACGCTGAGGTGCCATCCCGGCGGCGAGCTTGGCCACCCGGGCCAGCCCGCGTGTCTGGGTCAGGAAGTTGACGAGCTCCGGCATCCGTGAGGCGACCCGGGAGGCTTGGTCGATCAGACCGAAGGCGTAGGCGTACCGGGGGCGCCACCGGCGTGGGCTCTTGAAGTGGTGGTGCCAGAACTCCGACTTGTAGGTCGGCATGTCGACCTGCACCGGGCAGTCGCTGGTGCATCCCTTGCACGCCAGGCAGAGGTCGAGCGCGTCATACACCTCCTTGCTCTGCCAGCCGTCGGTGATCACGTCGCCCTCGAGCATCTCGAACAAGAGGCGCGCGCGGCCGCGGGTGGAGTCCTTTTCCTCGCGCGTGACCATGTAGCTTGGGCACATGACGGTGCTGGCGTCGGGGACGCGGCACTTGCCGATCCCGACGCAGCGCAGCGAGGCGTGCGCGAAATCACCCTTGTCCTGCTGATAGGAGAAGCGCACGGCGGGGCGCCAGGGGTTGTAGTCGGTGCCGAGCTTCAGATGCTCATCGAGCCGGTAGGGATCGATGACCTTGCCGGGATTCATCTTCCAGTCCGGGTCCCAGATGCGCTTGAACTCCCGCATCGCCTCCAGCAGCTCCTCCCCGTACTGCTTGACCAGCAGCTCCGCTCGCTGCTGGCCATCCCCGTGCTCCCCCGAGAGCGAGCCGCCGTAGCTGACGCACAGATCGGCCGCCTCCTCCAGGAACGCGCGGTACTTGGTGATCCCCTGTGCGGTGCGCAGATCGAAGTCGATCCGGCTGTGAATGCAGCCCTGGCCGAAGTGTCCGTAGAACGCACCGTGATAGCCGTACTTGTCATACAGGGCCATCAGGTCTCGCAGGTAGGGACCAAGCCGCTCCGGCGGGACCGCGGAGTCCTCCCAACCCGGCCAGTGATCCTGGCCGTCGGGCGGAAACGCGGTCGCCCCGAGGCCGCCCTCGCGCACCTGCCACAGGTCCCCACTATGGCCTCCCTCCTGGTCTGAGTACAGGATCTTGATGCGAACTGGGTCATAGCCCTTCTCGTCGACCAGCCAGTCGCGGAAGCGCTCCGCGGTCGACTCGGACTCCCCGGCCGTGTCCGCGCCGAACTGGACCATCAGCCACGATGCGTGCGGGCGGTCACGTCGCGGCAGCTCCTCGAGCTCGGAGACGTGCTTGCCCAGCCCCGTTTCGTTCTCGATCAGCCGGTGATCGAGCGCCTCGAGGCCGATCGGCTTCCACTGGATGATCTCCATGACGTGCTCGGCGGCGTCCGGGATCTGGTCGTACTCGACGACCACCAGGGTGCGTTGCAGCAACGCCGGGGTCAGCTTGAGCTTGACCTGCAGCGTCGTCGCGCAGGTGCTCTCGGTGCCCACCAGGGCACGGGCGACGTTGAACCCGCGCTCGGGCAGCAGCTCGTCCAGGTTGTAGCCGGAGACGCGCCGGGGTAGCTGGTCGACGGGCTGGTAGCGCTCGCGGATCAGATCGGCGTAGCGGTCGCGAAGATCGCGGAGCTGGGCGTAGATCTCGCCCTTGCGCCCGCCCCCCGCGATGATCTCCTCGAGCCGTTCCTCCTCGTCCACCCCTACCCAGAAGCGCGCACCGTCGTGGGTGACGATCTCCATCGCTTCGACGTTGTCCGAGGTCCGCGGTCCCGGACCGTAGAGTTGTGCCTGCACGGAGTGGATCCCGCACGAGTTGTTGCCAATGTTCCCCCCGATGGCGCAACGCGAGTGAGTCGAGGGATCCGGTCCAAAGATCATCCCGATCTGCGGACCCGTCTTCTTGTTCACATGCTCGTTTATGGCGCCCGGTTGGCAGACGACGGTCCCCGACTCGGCATCGGCGTCGCCGATGTCATGCAGGTACTTGGTGAAATCGATCACCACGGCGAAGTTCACCGTTTCCCCAGACAGACTGGTGCCGGCGCCGCGGCACACGATCGGCGCTCCGAACTGATGGCATACGCGATGCGCTGCCACTACATCCTCCAACGTCTTGGGGACCACCACCCCGATCGGGACCTGGCGGTAGTTGGAGGCGTCGGTGGCGTACAGCGCCTTGGACTGGGTGTCGAAACGGACCTCGCCTTCGATCTCTCGCTCGAGGCGGCGGCGCAGCGCACGCACATCAATGGACGCGGCGGCTTGCATCCCGCCCTTGAAGCTGGGATCGACGTGCGCAGGGATGGTCTCGGTGGTCATGAGGCGGCTCCTGTCTAAATCTCGTACCGGCGGGTGTCCTGATGCTTGAGTTCCAGACCCAGTCCCGGTCGGGACCGGTCAGGCTTCAGCAGCCCTTCCTTGGGGTCGAGCGTCCCGTCGAACAGGAGGCTCTCGATGCGGTAGTGGTCTTGGAAGTACTCGATGTGCACGACGGTCTCCATCGCGGACTAGGCATGCGCGGAGATCGCCATCGCGGCAATTCCGGTGTGGCCCATCTGGCGCGTCTGCACCTGCATCTCGGCCAACGTTTTCTGGGGCATCAGCGGATCGGCGTCCCGCAGGATGCTCCCCAGCTTGGACTGGATGATCTGCCCGGCGCCGGATGGCAGTAGCTGTAGCCGAGCCCGGTGTTCGTTCCGCATCGCAGCCGCACGAGGACCAGCGTCGTCGAGTCCGAGACGAGCGTGCCTTCCGACTCCTCATCAGTTGAGGTGGGAATGGAGTAGGCGCTCACCTCGACCGAATCGATGCGAGCGCCATCAGCGCGGTTCGAGGGAGCCATCGGACGCTCAACCGCTTCAGCGGGTGATGAGCTCCTCGACCTTGCCCTTGATCGACTCCTTGATGATCCGGCCGGCATGGGGGTCACCCGGGAGCGCCTGGGCGAGCTTCTTGGCCTGCTCGAACTTGATGTGCGGCGGCAGCGGCGGCACCTCGGGATCGGTGATCGCCTCGTACACGACCGGACCGCCGGTATGAGCCAGCGCATCGTCCCACGCCGGCCCGACGTCCTCGGGACGGTCCACTCGAATCCCCTTCAGCCCGAGCACCTCGGCGTACCGGGCGAAAGGGAAATCGGGCAGAACCTGAGAGGCCTCCAGCTTGGGGTCGCCGGACATCACCCGCTGCTCCCACGTCACCTGATTCAGATCGTTGTTGTGCAGCACCACCACGATGCACTGCTGGTTGCTCCACCGCGGCGCGTAATGCGCGAGATCGATCAGTCCGGCGTTGCCGATCATCTGCATCGCGCCGTCGCCGATCGACGCGATCACCGGCCGCTCGGGATAGGCGAACTTGGCCGCCAACGCGTAGGGGACCGCCGGGCACATCGTCGCCAGGGTCCCCGACAGCGCGGACTGCATGCCCTGGCGCATCATTAGATGGCGCGCCCACCAGTTGGTCGCCGAGCCCGAGTCGGAGGTCAGGATGCAGTTGTCCGGCAGGCGGGGACTCAGCTCAGCGAAGACCAGTTGCGGGTTTATCGGTTGCGCGTCGAGGTGCGCGCGCTCGTCCATCAGCCGCCACCATCGCTCGATCTCGTCTTCGAGCTCATCACGCCAGGAGCGGTCGTGCTTGCGCTCCAGCAGCGGAATCAGCGCCTGCAATGCGTCCTTGGAGTCGCCCACCAGGTTGCATTCGGTCGGCGCGTAGCGCATCCCGAGCAGCCGCCCATCGATATCGATCTGCACCGCCCGGCACGATCCCTCCTCGGGCAGCCACTCGGCGTAGGGGAAGCTCGTGCCGATCATCAGCAGCGTGTCGCAGCCCATCATCATGTCGTAGCTGGGCTTGGTGCCCAGCAGCCCGATCGAACCGGTGACGAAGGGCAGATCGTCGGGCAGCGCGGCGCGGCCGTTGAGGGCTTTGGCGACCCCAGCGCCCAGCAGCTCCGCCACCTGCACGACCTCGTCGGCGGCGTGTGCCGCGCCCTGGCCGATCAGGATTGCCACCTTCTCACCGGCGTTGAGGATCTCGGCAGCGCGCTGAAGGTCCTGGTCACGGGGTCGGATCAGCGGGCGGCTGAACCCCAACGAGGAGAACACGGCGCCGTGAGCGCGCGGCGCCTCCTGGTGATCTGCCTCTTGGACGTCCTCAGGCACGATCACCGCAGTCGGGTGGCGGGAATCCTTCGCGATTCGTATCGCCCGGTCGATCACGTGACGCGCCTGCGTCGGATCCATGATCGTCATCAGGTACTCGCTAGCCACGTCCTTGAACAGCGAATTGAGATCGACCTCCTGCTGATAGTTCGCCCCCAACGACACCCGCTTCTGCTGGCCGATGATCGCCACCACAGGCTGGTGGTCGAGCTTGGCGTCATAGACGCCGTTGAGCAGATGTATTGCTCCCGGACCAGAGGTCGCCATGCAGACACCGACCTCACCCGTGAACTTGGCGTGCGCGCAAGCGGCAAATGAGGCGATCTCCTCGTGGCGGGTCTGGATGAACTCGATCCTGTCGCCGACCTCGTGAAAGGCCCCGATCAGCCCGTTGATGCCATCCCCGGGATACCCGTAGACGCGCTTGACGCCCCACTCACTCAGCCGGTTCAAGATGAATTGAGCAGTGTCAGGCATGAAATCTCCTTAGTGGTCGGGTCCCCTTGTTGTCCTACCCCTCTGATCTCGCGGCACCCGGCCAACGGACGCGTTAAGTCAGAGCTGAAACGAATAGCGGTCAAGAGCCCCGGGCGCTGATCAGCTCTGCGCTCGGCGGGTAGTAGCCCCGGGTGATTCTTTTGCCTGCGGCCGTGAACTGTTCTCGCTTGTGAGTCGCCAATCTGCTCCGCGGCTAACGGATCGCCGGGGCTCGGCCACGGACAGCCGCGATCTGACTGACTTGTGCCGGTTGGTGCTCAGCGCCAACTGGCGCGAGGGTCGATCGGGCGACACACCGTTTTCGTATACGGCGCCGAGCCCCGAGCGGTATCCGTGGCAGTGGTATTGGGATTCGTGCTTCGCGGCGATCGCCTGGCGGCATTTCGATCGCGAGCGCGCGCGGGCGGAGCTATCGAGCCTGCTTGCAGCGGCGCGTCCGGACGGGTTCATCGGCCACACGATCTTCTGGGGGAAGCCCGTCGATCGGGTGCGGGGCCTGTTTTACAACGTGAGCTCTCGGTCTGACTTCATGACCAGCACGATCCAGCCGCCGCTGCTGGCGTGGGCGTGGCGGATTGCGGTCGGCGATCCGGGAAAGGAGCCGGCGATCCTCAGACATCACGAGTGCGTCGAGCGCGAGCGCGACCTCGACGGTGACGGCCTGATCTGGATCCTCCAGCCCGATGAGTCGGGGCTCGACGCTTCCCCGAAATTCGACTCGGCGTGGGGGTGGCGGGCGGATGGCCTACCCGGTTTTCCGCTGCTGGTCCGACGCAACCGGCGGCTTCGCTTCGATATCGCCCGCGTGCAGCGGGCCGGCGGAACCGTCGTGTGCGGCACGGCCACGAATGTGCTGCACAATCTGTCGCGCCTTGCCCTCGGCCAGCCCTCGCTCACGACAACTCTGATCGAGCGGCTCTACGACGAACGCGCCGGCCTGTTCCACCAGCTGGTCCGGCCGACTAGACCTCGAGGCCGGTCGCGAGCGCACCGGGTGGTGACCTGGGCGGCGCTGTCACCGCTGGCGCTGCCGGATCTGCCCGAGTCGATCGGACGGCGCCTGGTGGAGGAGTATCTCCTCGACCCCGCGCGGTTCTGGCTGCCTGTCCCGCCGCCCTCTGTCTCGGCTTCGGAGTCCACCTTCTCCAGCAAGGACCGGTTTCTGTTCCTGCGGCGCTACTGGCGCGGCCCGACGTGGATCAATGCGGCGTGGCTGCTGTGGCTCGGACTCGTCCGGCTCGGCTATGCCTCCGAGGCACAGGAGATGGGAGCGAGGATCACGTCAGCCGTGGCTCGTGCGGGGCTTCGGGAGTACTACGACCCCCGCACCGGTGCAGGCATGGGGGCGCGGAGCTTCTCCTGGTCTGCGCTGGTGATGGAGTTCGTCAATCGAGATCCGGATGGCGCGCGCAGCCATCTCTAGCTGCGCGGCGTGAGCTCAGCGACGACGATGTGGCGGGCCACATGAAGTCCCTGTTCACGATCGGTAGCTAGATCCGGCTGGACAGGCGCGGGTCGGTGATGAGAATAGGAGGGCGCGGTACGGGACGCTGACCGCTCCACGGACGGCTCACCGGGAAGTGTCTCGTGCGCGCACCCACAGCTCGTCGATCAAGATCGCTGTCAAGGACAGGATCGGTACGGCGACGACGAGTCCCAGAAAGCCGAAGACCTCGCCCACGGCGATTACGCCGAAGGCGATCACTGCCGGGTGCAGGTGCACCGCCCGGGACATCACTAGTGGTCCGATCAGGTTCGCCTCCACCTGATGGACGGCGACGTAGATGACGAGGACCACGACTGCGGTCGAGGGGGAGACCGTGAGCGCGAAGGCGACGGGGGGAATCCCGCTGGCCAGGGCGCCGACGTAGGGGATCACCTCGGCCAGGGCGCTGAGCACTGAGAACACGAGCGCGTAGGGCAGGCCAACGAAGAAGTGCAGGGCCACGTAGAGGAGCCCTCCGATGATGCTCATCGAGATCGCCAGACCGCCAAGCCACCCCAGCCAGGCCGCGCGGACCCGGTTCAGCGTGCTACGGGCCTGCGCGCGCCTATGTGCGGGAAAGAGCGAGAGCAGGCCATCGACCAGGGGAGCCGGGCGCGCCGCGATGTAGTAGGCGGTGATCACGGAGATCACGACTCCGGCAGCCGCCGTCGCGGCGCTCAGACCGAGCGAGGCGATCGGCCCGATCAGCCCGGAAGGGCGGCGGACGAAGGTCGCGGCGTCGTTCTGGAGTTCCTGAGCTACGCGCCCCGGACGATCCCCAGTGACGTGGCTGACCTTGATCTCCACGGCATGCACGAGCCCGGGGGCGGCGTCGAAAAGCGTCTTGGCCTGGGTGATCAGCGGCGGAAGGAGAAGCGCGAGCAGGCCCCCGAGTGTGAGAATCCCAAGCGCGAGTCCGATCAGCGCACCCATGGGCCGCGGCACTCCGAGCGGTAAGAGCCGTTCGGCGCACCAGGACAGTGGCAGGCTGATGATGATCGTGATCATCACACCGAGCAGCAGCGAGACCAGTTGGCCGAACAGCACGCCGGCGACGATCAGGATCGCACCCATCACGATCGCTCCATATACGGCGCGCCCGAAGCGCGCGCCCTCCAAGCCGTCGCCCTGCTCGAGGTGGGAACGACGGTTGCGCGGCGGTCTTCTCGGCTCGGTCGCCTGCGTGCTCACGGGATTCCCCGCGGAGCTGGCCGTCCGCGGTCTGCCGCCATCTGGGGGGTGCCGTGACGGCGAACCCAGAGCTCATCGACGAGAATCAAGGTAAGTGTGATGAGGGGCACGGAGATGAACAGTCCGAGCACACCGAACAGCGAGCCCGTGACCAGTACTCCAATGGCGATGACGGCGGGATGGAGGCTGACCATGCGCCCCATGATCAGTGGGAGCAGCAGGTTGCCCTCGACCTGGTTGACGATCACGTAGACGGCCGTCACCAGGAGCGCCTGGTGAACGGAGAAGGTAAGGCCGTATGCGATCGGGGGTATCGCGCTGATGATCGAGCCGTAGTTGGGAATCACAGTCATCAGCGCGGAGCAGATCGCAAACCCGATCGCGAACGGAAGGCCGATGATGCTCATGCCGAGGTAGAGAAGACCTCCGAGCACCAGCATGTCCAGCGCCACCCCGCGTTGCCAGCCCAGCCACGTCACCCGGATCCGCTCGAGCGTGCGCACCACATCGGGCCGATCGGCGGGTGGGAAGAGAAGCAGCAGGCCCCGGACCAGCGGCCCGGGATTGATCGCCATGTAGAGGGAGCTGATCAGGACGATCACCATCGCCCCCACCGCGGTCGTAGCGGTCAGACCGATCGTGGAGAGGGGTCCAAGAAGCCTCAGGGGATGCTGGGTGTAGCGGTCGGCAAAGCGCTGCACGGCCGCGCTCGTGGTGCCGGGCCGCAGGCCGAAGGCGTGGTTGGCGGCGTGCTCCAGGTGGGTGACCGTGTTCGGCAGCTGGGCGACGAAGCCGTCGACCTGCTCGATGAACGCCGGCACGACGAACACCAGGACGAGCGCGACGAGTCCCACACCGGCGGCGAGCATCAGTATCGCGCCGAGCGCGCGGGGGATGTGGAGTCGCTCGAGCCTCGTTGCGCCGGCGGCGATGGGCAGCGCGATGACCACCGAGATCATGACCATCAGGAGCAGGTCAACGAGCTGCTCGAAGAGCAGGGCTCCCGCCAGCAGGCCGAGTGCCAGCAACACCGCGCGGTAGGGGACACGGGGGTTTATCTGGGCGTGCCCGGCAGCCCGCTCTCCCGTCATTGGAGCCATTTCATTTTCCGCTACCCGGTAGCCAGGGGCGCGTCTCCGGGAAGCTCCGCGGAGTGGCCGATGTGAGCACAGTTTTGTTTTACCGCTTACCGTTTCGGGTGCCGGCTTGGATGTTGGGGTGTAACGATCGGTCCCGGTCAGTGTCAGGTCGGGGACCTCCCTGACTCTCAGGACATCCCCTAGCCGGAGCTCGAACGTCAGAGACGGCGACTGTCTGCGCAGGCGTCGAACCTTCTGCCGATCGCCGTCGCGCTGCTCGTACAGGCCTCTTCATGGTCATCTTGGGCGGATCCTGGGTGTTCGCGCTCGGAATCATCCGGCTGCAGCCTCCGGTCCTGAGGTGGTCGTCGGCATCGCCCTGTTTGGCTCCTCTGCGATGTCACAGCGGGCGGCACGGCACCGGTCGTTCGTCTTGACCCCAGTCATACCGGTATGGATAACGGTGGATGTGGCAGACCCCGAATGGCCGACCCGCGAGATAGGGTCGGGCACCGGCAGGCTTCTAGGCGCTGCAGGATCAGGCGCGATGAGCCCAAGGCCGAGAGTCACGCTTCGAGATGAAGGCGCCGCCGGCGACCGCCGCCGACAACACAAACCCCGCGAAGCCGGCGACGATCGAGACCCACAGGGTCACCCCGAGGATCACGAACAGCACCACGAACACTGCGGCGCCCGCGAGCAGACTTGGGATAGTGACGGCTGATGCAAGCATTGAGCATGCCTCCAAGGGTTGAGTGAACCAATACCGTCAACCTCCCCAGGCCGGGCACATCTCAACCGAGGTGTGTCCGTCGGAAAACCGTCCCGGAGCCAAGCGTCACCCGTGGCGGCCGTTTCTGTTCGCACCCTTACCGTTCGGACGCATGCGGACGCCGTGGCCGTTCCCCTGCATGACGGTTGGGTATGGCATGGACTAGATCCCGTGCTCAACCGAAGCAAGACTTATGCCAACACCACCCAGTCCGTACTAGAGCGGGCCGGTGTATCGGCGGTAATGCGCGCCCGGCACTGACTGGTAGCCCAGCGATGCCAAGCACCGCCACAGCCCAGCGTAAAGCCGGGGGCCCCCGCCGGCGGGAGCGCCGGGGCTCTGGGCGCCGGCTCCGCGGCGAGGAAAAAGCGCGCCTCGGGCTGCTGGCGCTGCCGACCTTCGCGCTGGCCCTGTCGATCACGATCGTCTCCACCTACCTGTCGGAGATCACGCGTCGCTACACCCATGAAACCGTGATCATCGGGGCCATCGTCGGGAGTGAGGGGATCATGGCGCTGTGGATCCCGATGATCGTCGGCACCTGGTCTGACCGGTTGCGAACCAGTCTCGGCGGGCGTCTGCCCTTCGTGTTGGCGGGCAGCCTGCCAGCGGCCGGCGCCGTGGCTCTGATCGGCCTCGTGCGCTCCCTGGAACTTGTGGCGGTGATGGCCGCCGTGTTCTTCGCCTTCTACTTCGTTGCCTATGAGCCCTACCGCGCCATGTATCCCGATCTCGTCGACGAGGAAGCGATCGCCGGTCGCGCCCAGAGCACGCAGGCGCTGTCCAGAGGCCTGGGCACCGCCCTTGCGCTGCTCGGCGGCGGGCTACTGCTCAGCATCGCGCCTGCGTTGCCGTTCGCGCTGGCCGCGCTGGTTCTGGTGGCCGCGGTCAGCGCATTCGTGGTCCTGATCCTGCGCCGTGGTCTACCCCGGCGGCAGCACGAGCGCGGCGAACGCGGCGCCGAGAGCGTCACCCAGGTGGCTCGGAAGGTCACGCGGTTGATCGCCGCGCATCCCGCGCTTCGCGCCTACTTCATCGCCAACTCCCTATGGGAGATGGCGCTGGCGGCGCTGAAGGCGTTCGTGATCCTGTACCTGACGATCGGGCTCGGCTACCCGCTGGCGACCAGCTCGCTGATCATCGGGGGCGTGGCTCTGCTGATCCTGGTCGGCGCCGGAGCCTCCGGCAAGGCGGGCGACGCCTACGGCCGCCTTCGCGTCGTGGTCATCGCTCTGTGGGGGTACGGGCTGGGGTTCGTCGTCCTGATCTTCACGACCAGCCGGCCCTTGATCATGGCTGCGATCCCGTTCATAGCACTGGGCGGGGGCACGGTCATGACCATGGCCTACGCGATTCTGATGCCCCTCATGCCCCACGGCGAGCACGGTGCGCTCACGGGGTTCTACAGCCTGTCCCGGGGGATCGGCATCGTGACCGGCCCGATCCTGGTGGGAGTGCTGATCTCGGTCACCGGGAGCGGCGTCTTTCGCGAGACCCAGGGCTTTCAGGCGATGTGGATCGTCTGTGCCGGCGCGGCGTTGCTGAGCCTGGTCTTCGTGTACCGACTGCGCGCCGCCGAAGATGACCGCCGGCAGCTGAAGGCTGCCGATCGGTGACATGTCAGGTGAGCGCCCGTACTCGTAGTGACACATCCAAGTGCAGCGCGGTAATTGCTCTAACTGCCACGGGGAGGATCGAAAGTGGTGGGCTGAGCCAAGGGTATGCGTAGATAGCGGAACCGGGTTTACACAGTTCTACCTGGAGGTCACAACATGGCGACAGAGGCAAGTCCTCACAGTCGGGTCACCACCAACGGATCCGAGCCGGAATTTGAGCGCTGGAGGGCGTCGACGCGGGTCTTCCTGCAACCTGTCGCGGCGCCGTCGATTCTTGGCTTGTTCGGCTTCGCGGCCTCGACATTCATGGTGGCCGCGCACATCGCCGGCTGGTACGGAACTTCGGCCAGCCCACTGTACCTGTTCCCACTGGCGGCCATGTTCGGCGGTGTGGCTCAGTTCGCCGCCGGCATGTGGGCATATCGTGCCCGTGACGCCGTCGCCACCGCCGTGCACGGCATGTGGGGCTCGTTCTGGCTGGCCTACGGGATCCTTTTCCTGCTGGTGGCGGTGGGCGACATCGCGATCCCGGGCAACAAGTTCCCCGAGCTCGCGTTCTGGTTCTTCCCCTTGGCTGCGATCACCGCGGCGTGCGCGGTGGCCTCGAGCCGAGAGAACCTCGGCGTGACGGCGACCCTTCTCGCGCTGGCGGCCGGTGCCGGTCTGTTGGGCGTCGGCTATCTCGTCGGCGGCTCTGGCTGGTTGCATACCGGCGGGTGGGTCCTGATCGCCTCGTCGATCTGCGCCTTCTATACGGGGAGCGCGATGATGTTCAGGGCGAGCTTCGGCCGCGTCGTGCTGCCGCTGGGCGAGCCCGACGCGGCCGCCAATATTCCTGGTCGCGAGTACACCCATCCGATCGAGTACGCGGCGGGTGAGCCTGGGGTCAAGCAGGGTCAGTGAGAAGCCCCGCGCCCCGGACGGCAAGCAAGGCCCCGCCCCATGGCGGGGCCTCACCTCTGCGCTGGTTGGAGGTGTGATGCTGACGCTCTTGGGCGGGCAGGTGGAATGCTTGTGGGACGAGGTGGTGCCGGTGGAGGTCAGGGAGTTGCCCGACGATCTCGCCCGGCTGGATCGGGTGCTGTCGGATCCGATGCTGCTGTTCCCGGTTTGCCGGGGCGCGAGGTGTCGGACTGTTGCACCTGCGCCGGTTCTGTCTGACCGGGATCGATCAGCGGGTGCCGGACGAGTCGACATGCGAACGCTCGCCCGCCGGCTCGGTGCGGAGGTGGTGCGGGAGATCACCAGGCTGGTGGGCCAGCAAAGGTGGCCGAGCAGATCGATCGCCGCGTCGGCTGAAGATCACCGACCGGCTGGTGTCGATCGCCGACCCGGACGCCAGACCGATGCGCAAGGGCAAGCTCGGAAAGCGGACGTTACGCCGATAGCGCGACTATCCCGAGATGGACCTCGCGTGGTGCGTGGTGTCTTGATCTGCCTAGGTTTCTCGGAGTGAGGCGGGCTGTCGGGCATGAGCTGAGGTTTCTCGGTGTGCTCGGGCGGTGAATGGTTGCCGAGGATCTCGCGTTTGGGCAGCTCGACGGCGATGTGATCGCGGCGTTTGCTGAGGCGCACCGTGTGAAGGGCCGGTTCGCGGCGGTGGTCGCGCGCGGGTCCAGGTCGTTGCTGATCTATCTGCGCGAGCTGGGGGTGGTCGGCCCCGAGGGTGATGACCCGGTCACGCCGCTTGGGATGCTGATCGCGGAGTATCGGCAGTGGCTCATCAGCGACCGCGGGCTGGCGCCGTTGACGGTGACGCGGTACGTGGCGCTCGCGACGCGGTTCCTCGTTGAGCGAGTGGCGATGCGGGACGAGCTGGGTATGGGGGATCTCAGCGACGAGCACGTGACCGCGTTCCCGCTGCGCGAGTGCGAGCGGCTGGCGGTCGATTCGGCGAAGGGGAGGGTCGGCGAGCTGCGCTCGTTGTTTGAGGTGCCTGTTCGTGCGCGGGTTGATACCGGTGGCGTTGGCCGACGCGGTTCCGCCGGTCGCGAGCTGGCGGGACACAGGGATTCCACGCGGGGTCAGGTCTGCGGATGTCGAACGGCTGATCGCGTCGTGTGACAGATCGACGCTGGGCGAGGCGCGGGATCCGGCGATCGTGCTGCTGCTCCGGGAGCTGAGTAGCAAACGGCACCGCCAGCGTGGAGGCGATCCTCGGCCGGCCAGCCTACGGCGAGGTTTTGTTTACGCGCGCTTTGACTGCGCTTAGGGGTTAGCGTTGGGCGTGCCGGAAAAGAGTCATTGGGTCCCCGGTGAGGATCCATCCGCCGTGTGGCGCCTGTGCCAGCTCCTCTCGCTGCTTGAGGTGACCGACGGCCAACGTGATTGATGGTCGTCGCGCTCCGATGATCTCGCCGAGTACTTCGTGTGTCAGCCGGAATGGGATGCTGACGCCGCGGGGTGTCACGTAGCCCCAGTTGCTCGCCATGTGCCAGAGCACCGCGCGTAGGCGGTCCTCCACCCTCGAGAGATGGCTGATTGCCATCAGGTAGTGGGCGTAACGGGCGCGGCGAAGTAGACGGCTCGCGAACGCGATGGTCAGCTCCGGTCGGCGCCCGATCAGCGCGGTGATGCGCTCGTCGAGGACCGCTATCCGCGCGGGGCGGAAGACACGCCAGTCGGCCTCGCCCGGAATCAAATCGGCGAGGGTCGGGCGGTCCCAAGGGCGAAGGATGTCTCCGCAGCTGAGCAGCTCGGTTGCGACCGCTTCGCCAACTCGAAGTCGCCGACCAATCAGACCGTCCAGAACCAGCAGTCCCAGAGTGTTCTTCGACGGTTCCAATCTTGGCGGCTGCCAGCGCGGCGAGCTTACGATAACCACTGGCGCGCACAACAACTCGCTCGCGGTGTGCCGGACTTCATCCGGGAGCCCCTCGGCCAGATCGGGATCTTCCTTGAGGATGTATGCAGACATGCCCGGAGCCGGCGACCGGAATCCGGTGCCGGCGCCGCCGTGGTGGGCCTGCGTTTGCTCTAGCTCCCCCGCGGCGGCGGTCTGTGCGAGCGCTGGCCCCGCATCACGGTCGATTCCCAGCGGTTCAGCGTGAACTTCCCCGCCGCCGAGCGTGGTGCCGTCTGCCGACAGCCCCCCGGCGGGCCGCTGCACGTGTGTCTCCTTGGTCTGGCTGCGCAACGCTGTTAGCTCTTCACAGGTCAGGTCCTGCCGTTGGGTCGAGCCACGCTGCTGGCGGCTGCGGACCCAAGGGGAGATTGCTGGGGCTTTCCGTCGAGGCGGGTCGTTGTTTGCTGGCCGTCCGTGGACTCGGGCTCCAAGGTAAAGACGTCCACCGCGACGTCGCGGCCGTTGTCGATGCCGCTGAGGAAGGCGAGGGTTCGCCTCCCGAGAGCGCGCTCCACGATTGATCGGGAGCGATCGTCGAGCGCTGTCGTGAGGACCAGCCGATGCTCGCGCAAGCGCTTGTCCTCGCCGATGGCAGGCGAGGGTGCGCTCTTGCATGGTCGTGGTGCTCTCGAGCACCACGACCCGCTGGCAGGCGGAGCGAAGTGCACACGAGTCTTGTTGGGGCCACGCCCGAGTGCGTCCTTGTATGCCGCCGCGATCGCGTTGGCAATCTCGAGCGTCGGAGCCGCCGACGGCTCGGGCTTCGAGCCGGCTTGCGGCACCGTTGGTTGCGTCATCGCCAGACGACTGGTCCAGGTCGGCAGTGGTCGAATGGGTCGTTGGTCCCCGGCCGGTCCGTTTGCGGTCACGTCGTCCACGTGACCGGCGCGCGCACGGACGCGTGGCGGGGCGGATGGCGCGTTCGCGTGCTGTCGCTCGAGTTCCGGGCCTACGCTAGGCAGGGCGTCCTTCCCCGATTGTGGTTTGCCCGCGAGCCGGCTCTTCTTCGAAGTCCGACTCGCCGGCACGTCTGGCCTCACGAGACGCCTAGTCGTGGCTCGGCCGCTTATGGGCGGCGATCCCCGCTCGGACGGCGACCTATCGACGCCTCCCTGTACGGCCGTTGCCGCATCTCGCAGGCTCTCCGCCCCAGCGCGCCGCGCCGGCGAATCGACTCGAATCCCCGGGGGTTGGTCGTGACGCTCAGCTCTCCGGGTAGTCATGTTGGTGTTTGGCTAGCCACCGTGTCGGGGATAGGCGGGCTCGCCTCGCCGGGTCGCGACCGCTTGCCATGCCCAGCGCGATCGTCGGACCGGCGGGGTCAGCCTCGTCGGGCGTCTAGGGTTGTCTGCGAAGATCCGGATGTCGGGCACTCGTTTCCGACGCAGGGGCCAGACCGTCGTCCGGGTGGGTTGGCGAAGCCGGTCGTCGTCGCCGATCACGGCGCTATCGCGTGAGCGGTGCACCGTCACGACGTCGAGCAGGCCCACCAGAGCGTGAAGCCTGTGTCCCTGGCCATGCTCGTGGCACGCGATCGCCAGCCGGCGGTTGTGGGGCTTGAGCCGCTGGAGCGTGTCGACGAGAACATGCGCTCGGGCCGAGTCCATGAACGGGACCTCGGACAGGTCCACGACGACCGCCCCGGTTTCGCCATCGAGAACCGGCAGCAAGACCTCGAGCAACCCAGGCGTCGTCACGAGATCGATTCCACCGCGGACACTGAGCACGGCAGTTTTCTGATGGCCTTCATTCGCCGCCATCAGGGGCACCGAGAACGAACCGGCCGCGCGCTCGGGCCCCTCGTCTGCGCCTCCGCCGCGAGCGGGAGGACTGATCGCCCCGGACCCGCCGGAGCGCACGAAGCGATGAGCTAGTTCTTCCGTCTCGTGCATCAGGACCACTGCTCCACGCTCAGATAGGAACTGAAGATGTCATGATCACATATTGCAGAGCTACTGTCAAAGAGCTGTGCGCATGTGCGGGATGTAGAGTTCGCATATTGCCGATGAATTGAACATCGGCGAGGTGTGGTGCGATACGCTCGCGGTGGCGTGGTTGGCGCTCGCGGCATCTACAGCATTGGCGCCGTCTCGCGGATGCTGGGGCTGTCTCAGCCTACGATCCGCAGCTGGGAGGACCGCTATGGCCTGGTCGTGGCCGAGCGCAGCGAAGGCGGGCGGAGAATCTATACGCGCGATCAGCTGGAACAACTGCGTTTCATCAAGGAGTGCCTCGACGAGGGCCTCTCGGCAGCCGATGCGCATCGCCTGCTTGCCGAACGTCAGGCTGACACAGAGCCGATCGTGCAGCGGCCGACATCGAATCCGTCCACACGGTTGCTGATCCTTTTGGCAGAGAGCGATCGGTATGGCGCGGAGCTCAGCGAGTTCTTCCTCCGCACCGAGGGCTACGAGGTCGAGATAACGTTGACGGCGGACGACGCTGAGGACAAGTTCGTTTCCAGGGATCCCGCCCTGTCGATCGTCGAGCTGATGATTTCAGGCGGCGTCGGCCGGGAACTGTGCGACAGACTGAAAAGGCGGCGCGGGACGCCGCTGCTGTGCATCTCGAGCTTGGATCTGCGCGAGCAAGCGCTGGCCGCGGGCGCGGACGCCTTTCTCAAGAAGCCGCTTGAGCGGGTGCAACTCGTGTCGACTGTCAGAGGACTCCTCGGCCACAGCGCACTAGTGCGCGACGACGCTGGCGCACCTGATGAGTGAACGTTTTCTAAGCGGCGACGACCACTTGGACGCGGTCCTCGGCGGGGGGCTTCCCGCGAACGCGCTCAACATGATCATTGGTCTCCCGGGCAGCGGCAAGACAATCCTCGCGGAGCAGTTCATGTTCCACAACGCATCCCCGCAGCGGCCGGGCATCTATCTCTCGACCGTCTCAGAACCGCTCGAGAAGATGGTGCGCTACGGGCAAGGCCTTGACTTCTTCGATGCCCAGATGATCGGGACAAGCGTTTTCTTTGACGACGCGGGGCGGGTGCTCAACGACGGCGGCCTCACCGACGTTCTCGCCCATGCTCGCGCGCTGATCACCGAGCGCGGTCCAGGCGTGATCGTCATCGACAGCTTCAAGGCGCTGTCGGCCTACGCGACGAACCCGCGAGCCTTCCGCGAGTTCCTGCATGAGCTCGCCGGCATCCTCACGGCCGTACCGGCGACCACCTTCTGGGTCGGCGAGTACGCTCCGGCTGAAATCGCAACGGCACCGGAATTCGCCGTCGCCGACGGAATCATCTCGCTCAGCACACGCCGCGAAGCCGAACGCGCGATCCGCCACCTCGAGATCCTCAAACTTCGCGGCACGGGATTCATGTCAGGTGAGCACGCCTACAGGATCGCCCACGACGGCTTGCACATCTTTCCCAGACTCGCGGAAAGACTCCCTGTCGAAGCTCATGACGTGCCGTCCGAACGGATCTCCTCCGGCATCCCAGCGATCGACCAGATGCTGGCTGATGGCTACTGGTCAGGGGCGTCCACGATGGTTGCTGGACCGTCGGGTTCAGGGAAAACGCTGATGGGGCTGCACTTCATCTTCAATGGCGCTGCCGCCGGACAGGCGGGGATCATCGCGAGCCTCCAAGAGAATCCCACACAGCTGGAGCGGATCGTCAACGGCTTTGGCTGGTCGCTGGCCAGCGAATCGGTCCAGCTGATGCACCGCTCACCCGTCGACCTGTACTTAGACGAATGGTTCTACGCACTCCTCGAGGTTATCGAGAGGTCTCGTGCCCGACGCATCTTCATCGACAGCCTTGGAGACCTACGCCGGGCAGCCGTGGACGAACTGCGCTTCCGCGAATACCTCTACTCGCTGCTGCAGCGCTGCACAAAGCAACAGATCAGCGTCATGATGAGCCAGGAAACGCCAGGGCCGCTCGGCACTCCCCGCCTATCCGAAGCCGACATCTCGCACCTCTCCGACAACGTCATCCTGCTGCAGCTCGTGCCTCGCGATGCGCAACTCCGCCGCGCGGTCACCGTAATCAAAACCCGCGCAAGCAGGCACGATCCCCACATCCGCGAGTTCAAGATCACCCCGGAAGGGATCGTGCTGGGCGAGCCGCTCAACGACTCGAAGCCTTAGCCCGGACCATTTCCGTTCCGTAGCGGGGGGAGGCTGCCGTGATTAGGCGCCCCCGCGCTGGTCGGATCGTTGATCCCGGGTGAGAGCGCCCGTTGAGCGATATCCACCAGCCGGCGGAAGCCGAAGGCCAGGTCCTGCTCGAGCGTGCGCTCGCTGCCAACCGAGAAGTGCGCGAGCACGGCGTCGCGCTGGTCAAGCTGGGCCGACTCGGACTGCCGGATCGTGATGGTTCCGAGAGTGGGTGACTACGTTCCCGCCGGCGCGATCATCGGGCAGGGCTCATGGAGCCGGCGGGATCGACGAGCAGGCTAGCGGCGGTGGACGCCACCCACGCCGCGACGCTGGCGGCCCTGGCCGGTGCTGCGTCCCGACTGCCGAAAGCTGGCCCTGACCAACATCGGAACGGCAACCGCGCTCGCCGCAGCCGAGGTAGCCGAGATCCGCCGCGTCTGAAACCAGCAGGCTGTCACCGACCGGATCCCACACCCTCTCCGCCGCCCGACGGAATCGGATCAGGGGCACAAGCTGGCGCTGCTGGACTCGCACCGCCAGCACAGGGACGAAGCGACCTTGCTCGGCGACCTCTTCGGTCTCTATTTTCTCAGCCGAGGACGGCGTCGACGCGGCCGGCTGCCTGATGGATCTCCTGCATGAGGGTGCGGGGCAAGCTGCCGGCCTGTGACTGGCCGGAAAACCACGACCATGTCCAAGAGCGCACCTTCCTGCGGTGGGCAGGGAGGTGACAGCAAGGCGCGAACGGTTCGATTGCGGACAAAACGCCTCTGACGCGACAGGACCGCGGTGAGACCTACAGGAGAGGGGTAGGGGTCACCTTGGAGATCGATGACTCAAGAGCAGCTGACAATTCAGACGTTCGCGGCGTTCGCCGACACTGACGTCGAGCATTGCGACTCGGCCCAATATCGGTACCGGTGTGGTTGGACAACACTACGCGGAGCTTCTGACCGCGGGGAGGTAGGGTGCTGACCACCGTTCAGGTTCGGTCCACCGATCCCAGTGGCGTCCTGACTCCCCCTGAGATCGAAGTCTTCGCGTGGCGACTCGATCGTGCCGGCTTGGTCGGAGATGCGTGCGTGACCGGATTCACCGTACGGCGGGTCGGGCTCTCGCACACACGCCGAACGCCGAGACCCCGAACCAGCGGGGCGGGTGCTGATGGCGCATTCTGAGCGCCCGGTGTGCGTGGAACGGCTCGACGTTTCGGCGCTTTCAGTCCCCACCGATTTTCCGGAGTCCGACGGGACGGCGGAGTGGAGCTCGACCACGATCGTGGTCGTGCAGGCCATGGCCGGCGGCCGGACAGGTATGGGTTGGACGTATGGGACTCCGGCGAGCGGGACGGTGATCGCCTCGACGGTGCGCGGGCTGGTAGTCGGCCACGATGCGATCCGAGTCAGGGCCGCCTGGGAAAGGATGGCGGTTGCGTATCGCAACCTGGGTCGCCCCGGGGTGGCGTCGATGGCGATCGCGGCGGTCGATACCGCATTGTGGGATCTCAAGGCGCGGATTCTGGGGTTGCCGCTGGCGACCTTGCTTGACGTGGCCCGGGGGTCGGTGCCGGTGTACGGTTCGGGCGCATTTTGCTCATATCCCGACGGGCGCCTGGCTGAGCAGCTCGCGGGGTGGGTTGAGCAGGGTGTCCCGCGGGTGAAGATGAAGGTGGGGCGTGAGACGGCTCGAGATCTAGAGCGGGTCGCGGTGGCGCGGGAGGCGATCGGGCCGGACACCGAGCTCTTCGTCGACGCCAACGGGGCACTCTCGCGGGCCCAGGCGCTGGGGTTCGCCCGGCGCTACGCCGAGGATTACGACGTCCGGTGGTTCGAGGAGCCGGTGTCCTCCGACGACCTGGAGGGTCTGCGCTTTCTGCGTGACCGTGCTCCGTCGGGGATGGATATCGTGGCGGGTGAGTACGGCTACATGTCGGATTACTTCGAGCGGATGCTCGCGCCGGTGCGGTCACGTCCTGCGTGCAGGCTGACGTCACGCGGTGTGAGGGATCACCGGCTTTTCTCGGCGCCGGGCCGCTGCTGTGTCGGTACACGGGGATGTCGGGCGCCGAGGGCACCGTCCTGTGCGCGTTTTGGATGGTGCACGCGGTCGTCCGGCTGGAACATCTTGACGAAGCGCGAGCACTGATGGACAAGCTGGTCGCACTTGCGAACGACGTGGGGCTGTACTCGGAGAAGATGGCCGCCGACAGCCGCGAAATGCTGGGCAACCTCCCCCAAGCTCTCGCGCACCTGGCGCTCATCAACGCCGCCGTCACCTATGCCGAGGCTCGCCGGGGCAAGCGGTGACTCTTCGGCCAATGACACCAGGCAGCTCACCCGGGTGCGGTGAGCGGGAGGGTCTCAGCGAGTCAGGGACGGGGCGAGTGACCGGCAGCACGGAAGAACCGAGACCGTCCGTCGCGTCTCGCACCAGCAATCGCGCCGTGTCACACCATCCAAGTCGGCGACCACGGTGGCTCCCGATCGCGGAGCGCCACGGCGGGCGCGGCCGTCGGCTCTGTTCACGCCGCCACGATGGCTGAGCTCGCCGCGACCCGAACGCCCAGCCGCGGTCGCTCGCCGGTCGACCTTGCGATCACTTCCCCGCGTGAGATCGCGGACATCCATCGTCTCAAGCTGGCTTGAACGAGTACGTGCCGGCTGAGCGCCAACCTAACGAGCAGGAGAACAAACATGCGGCAGATCGCAGTAATCACAGGAGCCTCGGCAGGCGTAGGACGAGCCACGGCCAGGACGTTCGCCGAGCGAGGGTTTGACGTCGCACTACTCGCCCGGGGCCAGGCCGGTCTGGATGGCGCAGCCCGGGACGTCCGTGACGCCGGTGGTCGAGCACTGGTAATCCCTACCGACGTGTCCCGGTTTGACCAGGTCGATCGTGCCGCCACCCAGGTCGAGACGGAGCTAGGCCCGATCGAAGTGTGGGTCAATGATGCCATGACCACCGTGTTCGCCCCCGCCTGGGACGTCAAACCCGCCGACTTTCAGCGGGCCGTCGAAGTCACCTTCCTCGGCCAGGTATGGGGGACGATGGCAGCCCTCTCCAAAATGCGTCCTCGCGACCGCGGGCGGATCGTCAACGTGGGCTCTGCCCTGGCGTTCATCGGGATCCCGCTACAGTCGGCGTATTGCTCCTCGAAATTCGCGTGCCGCGGGTTCTTTGAATCCACGCGCGCCGAGCTGATCCACGACAAGAGCCATATCCGGATGAGCATGGTTCACCTCCCGGCGGTCAACACTCCTCAGTTTGACTGGTGCCAGACGATATTTGACGTCCACCCCCAGCCGGCACCACCAATCTACCAGCCCGAGATCCCGGCCAAGTTCATCGTCGACGTAGCGCTTGACGGACGACGCGACAAGATTGTCGGATCGTGGAACAAGCTCCTCGTGGCGGTGGCCAAAGTGGCGCCAGGATTAGGGAACCAGTACGCAGCGATCGGGGCGTGGAACAGCCAGCTCACCTCACAGAAAGTGGACCCCGACCGCCCGAGCAACCTGTACGAGCCCGCCGACACCGAGACTGATCACGGCGCTCACGGCGAGTTCGACAATAAGGCCGACGGATTCTTGACGCCGACCTTCCTCAAGTCGCTGCCAAAGATGGCGGTGATGTTCTGCCACGCTGCGGCCAGTACTGTCCAGGAGAAGCGACGCCGCTACTGAGCGGCTGACGCCATGAGTCTGATCTGCCGTGGTCGTCAGCGAGTTGACGATGAGCAACGAGCTAGCTCCAAACCGGTTGCCCTCGGGGCGACGCGAAGGCGCGTCGGCCGAGTCGGCCGTGATCGCGGACGGCTTCTCATGCAAGACGCATATCGAGCAGCGCGGAAGCGCGAGCTCTCCACGTGTCCCAGGTGATCGAGATCGCGTGTGAGCACGGACCGGCCGGGACCGCCGGCAGCTGAAGCGTGCCAGGCAGTGACATGTCAGGTGAGTGCCCGTACCCGTTATTGCGCATGGGGGCGTCATAAATCGTCTTGCCGGGTAGAGGCAAGGTATGCCGGCCCGTGTTTTTGGACCCCCGACGCCGATTCGGGTACGAATCCTTGATGAGGATCCGGGCCTGGGAGCCGAACTATCACGGGAGCACTTTGCGCAGGCCCGCCAGTACGCGGTCGCCGAGATAACCGAACTCGGCCGCGGCGTCCACGATCCCTCGAGCGTCGGGGGTCCGGAGCTTCTCGGCCTCCTCGTCCTCGATGGGCTACTGGTCCGCGGAGTCCAGGTCGCACAGCGTCGCTGCGGCGAGCTCGTGGCCCCCGGAGCGCTTTTGCGCCCGTGGGACAACTTCGGCAAGTACGCCCCCATGCCCTTCGAGATTCGCTGGCGCGTCATCCAGCCCGTGAGGCTTGCCCTAATCGATCAGCGCATCAGCGCCGTCTCAGCACGGTGGCCGGCCCTCCTGCACGGCCTCATTCAGCGCGCGGTGGAGCGCTCCCATGCCCTCGCCCTGAACGTCGCCATCCACTGCCTGCAGCATGTCGAGCTGCGGCTCCTCGTGCTCTTCTGGCACCTCGCCGATCGCTTTGGCCGCGTCACGGCCGAGGGGATTGTCATCCCGTTGAAGCTCAGCCACAGCGACCTCGCCGAGCTGATTGGCAGCCAGCGACCCTCGGTCTCGACTCATCTCTCGCGATTGAGCGCGCGAGGTGAGGTCATTCGCAGGGAGGATCGGACCTGGCTGCTGCGAGGAGACCCGCCGGAGGAGATGCGCGACATGCGCGCCCATACGGAGGCGTTCGCCCCCGAGGCATCGGGGCTTGAAGATCCCCCGATCGCGTGACAGCGGATCCTCCGTGCACGGCGACGCTGGGCAAGCGACCCGCCAGCGGTGGCATCATGGTCGGCATGGAATCGAGCCGCGTTCCCGTTGAGATCGATGCCGAACTCGTAGCCCGAGCCGAGAAGGCGGGCGCACCGACCGGCCGCTCAGCCACGGCTGTGGTGGAGGACACGGTCCGCGCCTACCTCGGCGCCGATGTGATCGACACCGTCCGGGAGCGCAATCGCGATGTCGACTCTGACGAGATCGCCGAGTTGGCGCGCGCGGTGCTCAGAGCGCTTCGTCAAGAGCGACAGCACGCAGCGCCGTAGACCACTTCGGTGGTTCGGCTCGTTATAGACCCAAACGTCTTCGTCGCGGGTCTCATCGCCCGGGGCTCGCCCGCCGAGGTGGTCGACCTTATGCGCTACGGGGAGTTACGAGCCGTGGTATGCCCACAACTTCTCGATGAACTCGAAGGAGTGTTGGCCCGGCCACGCTTTCGCCGCTATGTCGAGCTTGAGGAGGTCAAGGCCTACATCGAGGTGACTCACGCGATCGCAATCGCCAAACCCGACCCTGCTGACCTCGGCGAGATCGAGTGCCGCGATCCCAATGATGCCTACCTCCTCGGGCTGGCACACCAGGCCGGGGTGGACGCGCTCGTCTCCGGCGACCCGAGATCTCACCGAGCTCAGCGATCCGAGTCCGCCCGTGCTGACACCCGTCGCCGCGCTCGCTCGCTTCGATCCTGTTCCCCGGACGGCTTTTCAGGCAATACCGGGCACGTTTCAGATCGTCCTTTCAGGGCCGAAGAGCGCCGAGCGTCGCGTACACCGCGCGCTGCAATCGGCCCGCTTTGTCACTTGACGGACGACGGGCACCGAGCAACATCCGACGCTTGCCTGGGTGCAAGCTCTTTCTCGCCGGATCACGCCCGATGCCCTCCAAGTTCCTCTTTGGAAGAAGCCCCAGGATCCTGGGACGTCCCATACCGCCAGACCTAATCTATTAATATAAGCCGACCGGCCGTTGGAGTCGAGCTCAATCGAACCCTTCCTGCGGCCGAGCTAAGGACCGGCGACTTCTCTCCGTCGCCGAAGAGCGACGGCTGGGCCATCTGGGCCGCGAGACACAAATGTGATCGTCGTGTCGACGTCGTCCGCATGATTGAAAACGTGGCGACCCAACAGCCGGATGACTTACGAAAGCAGCAGCGCGGCGTCTGACGTCAGTCAGCCTCGCGCCGGTCGGCTCGCGCATCATCCGGGCGATGCAGCCCTCCGCCGCGCGAGGCAAGACGGCTGAGCGCGTGGCAAACCAGCAGCGCCGTCAGCTGGCACTCGGACGGCCGAAGCGATCGTCCCCGCGATCGAGCCCGACGATCGCTATCCCGGTCGTCGCTCAGGGGACCTAGACATGTCCCGGCGTCGAGATGTCGCCAATCGGATCGCACGGCCAGACGCCGGTGGGAGGACGAAGCATGTGTACGGGATCCACCGCGGAACGCGCTTCTCGCCGAGTGCAGGGCGCGAGAGCGTACAGAATCGGGCGGTTCCATAGGCGTGCGTCGGCGGTCGCGGTCGCGGTCTCGAGTTTGGCGACGTGCGGGTTCGTTTCGGTGCGCGCATTGAAGTCCGCGTTCGTGTTCGCGCGGGTGAGCGACCGCCATGGATTCACGACCGGCGGAGGGCAGAGTGGCAGCGTCGAGCCGTGCCGGTATTCGTGGATTGAAGGCTCGTCCGGTTGGCTATGGCGGCGGGGGTCATGAGCACCTTTGGACATTTGGAGCGTGGCGACCGATCTCCCAACCGGTAGGCTGGCGCCGCCCGGAGCGTTGCTGGTGCGTCTTTGCATCGGGGCGCGTGACCATAAGGACGGTTTCATGAGCACCGCCGTACCATTGAGCACTTCCGAGGAGACTGCTTTTGCAGTTGAACAGAAGAAGCATCTGGTCAAGACGCTGCGTCGCTTCGACATGGTGTTCTTCACGGTTGCGGTCATCGTGGGGCTGGACTTGATCGGGCAGGCGGCCTCGAATGGCTTTGAGGCTTTGACGTGGACGGTGATCCTCGTCGTCCTGTTTCTCATCCCTTACGGACTTGTGATGGCCGAGGTGGGCTCGGCCTTCACCGCCGAGGGCGGGCCTTACGAGTGGGTCAAGCTGACCATGGGGCGATTCTGGGCGGGCCTCAACACGATCTTTTATTGGGTGACCAACCCGCTTTGGGTTGGGGGCTCACTCGCGTTCATCGGGACGGCGGCCTGGTCCTCGGGGATATCGAATATCGGCAGCGGGAGCTTCTGGGACTACACGTTCAAGTTCCTGTTCGTCTGGGCGAGCATCTCGAGCGCGATCATCTCCTTCCGCGTGGGAAAGTGGGTCCCGACGCTAGGCGCGATCCTCAAGGTGGCGCTGGTGGCGTTCTTCGCCGTGACCGTTCTGATCTACGGGTTCGATCATGGTTTCCAGGGAGTCGTCGCCAGCCATCTGAAGCCGACCAGCGCGGGGCTTTTGGCCATCGCGCCGCTGATTCTCTTCTCGTTTGTCGGCTTCGAGGGACAGAACGGGGCTGCGGAGGAGATGATCGATCCCCAGCGCGATGTGCCGCAGTCGATTCTTCGCTCCGGCGCGCTCTCGGCGTTCTGCTACCTCGTGCCGATCCTCCTAGTGCTGCTGGTCCTGCCGGCCAGCAAGATTTCCGGCCTGGGCGGGTTCCTCGATGCGGTTAAGGCGAGCTACACGATCTATGGCGGAGCGGCGAGCTTCATGTATGGCGTCACCTGCGTCCTGTTCATCTTCACGCTGATGAACTCAGGCTCGGCCTGGATGATGTGCGGCGACCGGGTGCTGGCTGTGGCCTCCGCCGACGGTGGCTTCTTTCCTTTCTTCGGTACGTTCCATCCTCGCCTCGGTACGCCACTACGCGCGAACCTGCTGTCCGGGGTGATCGCGACCGTCTTCTCGTTTGCGGCCATCCTGCTGCTGAACTCCGGCTCGTCATCCACCTTCGGTGTCGTCCTCAACATCGCGATCTCGACGACACTCCTGTCCTACATCCTGATATTCCCGGCCGCGTACCTGCTACGCCGCAGCTATCCCAACGCGCCTCGGCCATTCCGCCTGGGTACGCGTGGCAACGGCCTAATGATCGCCTGCGCGACACTGATCACACTCTGGGTGCTTCTGGGCTCGTGGACCTCCGTCTTCCCCGGCACGCTCAACCGGCTGTTCGGGCTGGGCTACTCCTTCAAGGACCAGTGGGGAGTGTCGGGCAGCACGTTCACCGCGTTTACGCTGGGGACGCTGGCGGTGATCGTCGTCATCTCCGTCATCGGCTACCTCCAGGCTCGGGACGTTCGCACCAACGAAGTCCAGGTCGCCGTGGCCCCTGCGTAGGTCCCGGCGCGTGCTGCGCTGCTCGCCGAGAGCAGGGCTGACGAGCAGCGCTGCGGAAGACGCGCCTACCTATGCAGCGCTGCCAGCGTGCAACAGCTAACGCGGTGCCCGCGCCGCGCGCCGTCTGGGCGAAGGCGATCGCGTGGCTGGGCGGGCCTAACGATCCAGATCGTCGCAAAGGCATAGCGAGCCCGGACCAGCCGCGAGAGCCGAAGCAGTCGTGGCGCTCCCAACGTTCGTGCGTAGGCAGAGACTGTACCGACGGTCGCCGCGATCTCGATCAAGTGGTTGCTGCTCGGCTAGGCCGAAGCGGTCATCTCATCGCTGCCGCGATAAGCGCTGCTCCGTTTCGTCTCAAGCACTAACCCGGTGGACGGCGCGGCTCGCTGGCGCTCCCACAGGCGAAGCGGCGACCTGCCGTGGGGGATAATGGTCGAGGCCCGGGGCATCAACCAGTAGTCGCCAGCCGTCGTGCGTGTCATGAGCGAGTGCCTGCCACCATGGCTCCGCCGTCAACAGCTCGTTGGACTTAATATGGTCGCCATCCCTGAAGTCTCCTTGCGTGGAGTTCGAGCGTTTGGGCGGCTGGGTGCGTGCCGCGCGGCGGCCACGATCCTGCTGCTAGCGGCCGGCTGTGGTGGCGGCTCGCCACGCGTGGCGACAACCGGGTCCTCATCGACGGCCACAGCCACAGTCACGATCAACGCTGCCAAGCGCTACCAGCGCATCGCCGGGTTTGGTGTGTCGGAGGGGTTCGGGCAGGCCAAGGCGCTGATGAACGCGCCAGCCTCGGTCCGGAAGCAGGTTCTGAGCCTGCTCTAGAGCCCGACCAGCGGGGCGGGCCTCACGATCCTGCGCAACGAGATCAGCGCCGACGCCGGGTTCACGATCGAGCCAAAGGCGCCGAGCGGCCCGAACGCGAAGCCGCCATATCTGACGCTCGCCGAGGTCGACCAGGATCAGGGGCAGCTGTGGTTCGTGAAGCAAATCAGGGCCGACTTTGGCATCAGCGACGAATTCGCCGATGCGTGGAGCGCTCCCGGGTTCATGGAGACCAACGACTCGGCAATCCGTGGCGGCACGGTGTGTGGGGTGCCGGGCGCGAGCTGCAAGAGCGGTGATTGGCGCCAGGCGTACGCCAACTATCTCGTGCAGTACGCGAGGGATTACGCCGCAGCGGGCGTACCGCTCACCTACGTGGGCCCGGAGAATGAGGCAAATCCTCCCCCGGGGGTGCCGGGGGCGGGCGGTCCGCCTCCCCAGGACAGCATGATCATGACCCCGGCGCAGACCGCCAACTTCATCGCGATCCTCGGCGCAACCCTCGCGCGGTCCGGTCTTTCGACGCGCGCGGAGTGCTGCGCCAGCATCAGCTGGAACTACGCGCAGACGTACGCGGCCGCGATCGAGACCGACGAGGCAGCCAATGCGGCAACGGCGCTGTTCACAAGCCACGGCTACTTCGTTCCGCTCGACTCGCCGCTTCGGGGCTGGAGCAAGCCGGTGTGGGAGACCGAATGGGCGCCATTCGACACCGGGCCGTTTGACCCGGCCTGGGACGACGGCTCCCTGGAGTCAGGGTTCACTTGGGCACAGAACATCTCCACCGGCTTGACCAGAGCGAACCTGGCCGCGTTCCTCTACTTGTGGGGCGCGAACACGAGCACGACGACCATCACCGGCCCCAACACCGGACTGGTTGAGGTCTAGGGCACCACGGTCGCGACCTCTGGTCGGCTCTGGGCGTTCGCTGGCTACAGCCGCTTCATCCGCCCGGGCGCGCTGCGCATCGGGACAACAACGAGCGATGCGGGCCTCGGGGTGAGCGCGTTCCGGCAACAGCGACGGGTCGATCGCGGTGGTCGTTCTGAACAGCGCCCACAGCCGCCACGTCGCGACCTTCTCGCTGCGCGGGCTCAGTGGAGCGCACGTCACGCCGTACCTGACCGACACGACCCACGAGCTCTCCGCGCAGACCCCGATCACGGTAAAGAACAGCGCCTTCACCGCAATCCTGCCGCCGCGGTCGGTCGTCAGCTACGACATCCGATCATGAGCGTCACCCGCCCGCTATGACCAGCGCACCCCACGCGGGCAAGCGGTCGACCGCAGCGGGTGGTGCACTGATGCCGTCATCGGCAGAACTTCCGCTCTCGCCCCCAGAAGGAGACGTCAGTCACCGATGGCTCCAGCGCTAACGCTCCGCCAGCGATCGCGAGCACGCGGCTCGTCGGTGTTCGCGTTGTCGCGTAGGACGAAAGGGAGCAGCCTCGGCGCCGGCCTGCCGCGGCCGGCGCGAGACACCTCGTTTTCGTCCGATCCGGCAGAGCGGCGCATCACGACCGCGTTGCCGGCGATGCGGCAGAACCTGTGCTTGCACACCGGCGAGCGTTCGGCAACCAGGCGGCTTGAACGTAACTGTCCCTCGCTCGCGAAGCGGAACTGTTGACACATCGGCAGCTCGGAGTAGTGGAATTCGTCCTCTCCGGAGCCACGGTCGGCCTGAGCTTGACGCCCGCGTTCTTGACGGAGCGGCAGCGTGCGCGTTAGCAGGCCGATGCCGTCGCGGCTAGCACCAACTGCCACCGGGGTTGCGGTTGGTCGCCCAAGCGCTCGTCCACCACGCGGCGGCCCGAGGATCAAAGGGATCGCGCGGGCCGCGGCAGCCGGATGCCCGGCATTGGCAAATGTCAGAAGTCCGTATCGACGCAGCGGACGCCTCCTCTTCGCGCAGGGCGCAAGCACGAGGGGGCAGGCCGGCACGACTCTTCGATGTCTTAGTGACCTATTACGTGAGCGCGACGCCACCGCGGCTCACGGGCCTGGCGCTCGATACTCAACCGAGCGCTTCGCTGCGTTGTCGACCTCCTCGGGTGTCAGGAGCACGACCGTTCTTGTAGTCACGGCGCCGGACGAGTTCACCGCAAGCGCCAAAGCTGCCGCGCTTTCGTTGTCGGGAAAGTCTGCGATTACGAAGACATCGTGGTCACCGAACCCAAAATGGAAGCTCTCGAGGTGCCCGCCGACACCCTCCACGGCCTTCGACACCGCTTCCCTACGCGCGGTACCTCCCTCGTTCTGAACCCCTTTGACCCCCTGCGAGGTGAGCGACGCTTCGATCAAGAACTTCGGCATTAGCCTTCCTCCCATTAGAGATTGTCGTTCTGGCAACCCTTGCACTCCACCGCTGGGAAAGCAACCGCGCCTCGTTGGTCGCATTTCGGGCCGAGCGGAGGTGCTTTTCGATGTCGCCGCTAGAGCGTGAACGCTCGCTCTCGCGGGTGGGGCTCCGCTCGCGAGTTGAAACGCGCTATGGCGTGAATTCGAGCGTCGGGGGACGAGGATCTGGCAGCGTCGGGACTCGCTCTCTCGGTCGCCGAAACCGCGGGCGAATTGTCCGAGGTCGGCGCCCCGGCGTACCCCGAGCCGATGATCGCCAGTTTCGCCGCCGGCGCCCTCGCGCGCGATCTCGTGATTGCTGGAAGCCTCGATGCGACTGTGCAAGTCACGAGCTTGTTTGAGCCGCTACTGGTCGTCGCTTTTTCGCTCGTCCCACTCGCCTCCGAGATTGCGGCAATCGGCGAGACGTCATCTGCTGCCATCCAGCGGCGGCGGACATGGCGCGCAGCGCTTGTGAAGCTGCGGACTGCCCAGCCTGGGCCGTAGCGATCAATCGACGCATTCGGCGATCGAATCCATCAATTCGGCACGCGTGAACTCGACGGCGTCGCCGAAGCGGTCGAACCCCTCCTCGAGCCTCACAACGGTTGCATTGCGTCGCGTTGCCCGCGTTGCCCGCGTTGCCCGCGGGGGCAGACGCGAACAGCTAGGAGTGACAGCTGTGCGCGCCTTGTTCCCCACCCTAGGTACTCAGGAGGCGCGCATGGCAGTGCTGCCGCCGGCTCGAGCCCACGCGGCGAACCGGTCACTGTCCGGTCAGCGAACCGACGTAGCGCAAGAACGGGTGGATGCCAAGGGGCGCGCCCGTGGCCTGCTCGACTAGAGGGAGGGTGTCAACCCGGCGTCCATGCCGATGCACGTGCTCGGCAAGCCAGCGCTGGATGGGAATCACTTCACCCCGTCGCAGATCCTCCTCCCGGGGCCCCAGCTCGTCCTGCAGCGCCTCCCAGAGCTGCGCGGCGATCAAACAGCCGAGCGCATAGCTCGGGAAGTAGCCGAAGGCCCCGCGGCCCCAGTGGACATCCTGCAGGCAGCCAAGTGTGTTCGAGGTGACTTCCACGCCAAGCAGGCGGCGCATCCCGTCGTGCCATGCGCCGGGCAGCTCGGATACTGTCAGCTGACCCTCTATGAGAGCGAGTTCAAGCTCGAAGCGCAGGACGATATGAAGCGGGTAGGTCAGCGGGTCGGCGGACACTCGGATCGGGGAGCGCTCGACACCAACCATCGCCGCGTGCAGCTCGCTGGCTGGCACCACGAATCCGCCGCTCGCCAGCTCGGCGACAAGCACTTCGGCGAACGCGGGGTTGCGGGCAACATGGTTCTCCCACAATTTGCTCTGTGACTCGTGGACAGACATCGAGGTCCCGCGTCCAAGGTTCGTGCGCTCGAGCACCGGATCTATCTGGCGCTCATACAGCGCGTGGCCGAACTCGTGCAGCGAGCTGAGCAGCGACTCGACGTTGCCGTCCTGATAGCGGGTCGTCACGCGCGTGTCGCGGCGGCCCATCCACGCGGTAAAGGGATGGGCGGATACGTCGACCCGCCAGCTCCCGGTGTCTACCCCGAGTCGGCGCAGGGCGCCTGCCACGGCAGCATGCTGCGCGCTCTCCGGTATCTGCAGCGCGTGACGTGGCGAGCGCAGCTGAGCCTGGGCCACCAACGGCGCCAGTGCCTCGGCCAGCTGCCCGAAAACGCGACGGAGGTCGTCGGTACGCAGCCCGAAGTCATAGTCGCCAAGCAGCCCGTCATACGGACTCTCACCCTCGCTCGCAACGCACTCACCGTAAGCACGCGCCAACTCGACATTACGCTCCAGAGCCGGCACAAAAGCGTCGAAATCGTCCCGCTCTCGCGCGAGCTGCCAACTCTCGTGCCCCTCGGCGCCGGCCCGAGCCAGCTCAGCGGCGAGGTCGTCCGGGACGCGACAGGCCCTCTCCCAGTCGCGCCGCGCGATCCGCACGACGTCGCGATCGAGCTCATCGAGCGACGCGCCGGCCAGCTCGGTCAACCACCATCCGATCTCCTTGGCGGTGCCACGCTCATGGGCGATACGAGCCAGCGTTCCGAGCTGCTGTCCCCGCGCCCGCGCGCCCTCCTGAGGCATCATCACCCGCTGATCCCAGTTGAGCAGCATCACCGCGCAACGCAAGTCCGCGAGCTCAGCCATGCGACCGCGCAGCTTCTCCATGGCGCTCACGGGCCACAGCGTAACGCGACGCTCTTCGCCTCACACACGCCCGTCGATCGCGCCCTCTCCTCATCAAGCGCCGCCGCCGGCACAACGGCCAACTTGGCGGCGCCCTTCAGCGCGATCGAGCACGCGGACCGATCGGGCACCACACCCCGGCTCCGGATTCTCCCTTGCGCCCAGCTCCAAGCCCCGCTCCCACACGCTCTGGACCTGGTTGACCTGGCGACGCCGTGAAACTACATAGGTATCGCCTGGAATCTGCACGCCGTCGTCGCAGCCGTGCTTCCGGCGGCAAGAGCATCTTTGAGCACGGCTGTCCGGACGACCGCATCCGCCCGCGGCCGGCGCCGGAGCGGACGAGTCCTTAGGCGACAAAGCGCATCCCGGGCCGGGCGTCGTGCTAGCTACGACGACGCCGGCCTCCTAGCACCCGCGCTGCTGCTCGGCCAAGAACGCGGGCACCAGGCCCGGGCTGACGCCGGCTTCCGGAGTCATGCCGCGTGGCCGGTTATGCCGAGCGTGTCGCGTTTTTGGCTGCTTAGGGGCAATTGTGGGGGTGTGTTGTTCGGCATAATCAGAGGTCTTGTAGGAACGCGATCAGCGCGTCGGAGGGGCGGTATCGGCCGGGCTTGACGCCGAGCGGGGTGATCCTCGCGACGGCTTGTTCTTTGAGTTTCGGGTCGGCGTGCGCGTAGATGCGGGTGGTCTTGGTGCTCTCGTGCGGTGTTTCTGAGTTCGCGTCAGAGCGGCCGACTTTTCTAAGTGGTCGTCTTCCCAAGTCCGTTGACGGATTCGGTCATGCGACGAGCTGAAGTTGTGGGGCGGGCTGCTCGAGCCGCTCGAGGAGTCGGTGGAGGTCTTGGCGGGTGAACTTCCACTCAAACGGTTGGGCGATCTGCTCGTAGTGGCGGCCGAACGCCAGCAATGTTCGCTCGAGTGTGTCGAGGTCGGGGAAGTTGTTGGGTTGCAGCACCTTGCGTTGCGCGACGGAGAAGTAGATCTCCGCTTGGTTGAGCCAGCTGGCGTGCACCGGCGTGTGAACGAGGGTCAGGTTCGGCCAGGCGCCTTGTAGGCGGTCGATCGAGCGCTGGCCGCGGTGCGCGCTGCCGTTGTCGACGATCAGGAACACGCGCTGCGCGTTGCGATAGGGCTCCTGGGTCATGAACTGCTCGACCAGCTGATCGAACGGGACGATCCCGTCCTTCGGGGCGCAGCGATCGAACAGCCTGGCGCGGCGGACGTCCCAGGCGGCGAGGTAGCAGAGCGCGCCCTTGCGCTCGTACTCGTGCTCGACGAGCTGGCCAGCGGGCGTAAGAACGGTCGGATGCTTGTGTGCGCGGGCTTGGATCGATGGCTTCTCATCGGCGCACACGACCATGTCGCCAGGCTCGAGCAGCTGTCCCTCCCACCGGCCCGCGTACAGATCCAACACGCGACCGGCCTTCTCAGCGAACTTCGGGTCGCGTGGGAAGATCCACGACCGGTAGTTCCACGGGCGGATCGCGTCCTCGGCCAGCCACCGCCAGATCGTGATCGCTGCGATCGTCGCGACGATCCCGCGCTTGACCGCCTCCCTGGCGAGCTCAGCGGTGGACCAGCGCGAGAGCGGAACGCCCTGCTCGGCCGGCAGCTCGCACGCCAGCGCCTTGACCTCGGCCACCTGCGCCGGGGGAAAAACGCCGCGGCCGACCCGGCCGCGGTCTCTCCTCGAGACCTTGCAGCCCTTCCTGGCAAAACCGTTTTCGCCACGTCGAGACGGCCTGGCGCGACTGCGCGAGCCGCTCGGCGATCTCCGTGTTCGAGTGCCCCTTGGCCGCCAACAAGATCGCTTTCGCCCGCACCACATCGCGATACCGGCCCGAGTACGCCGCCGCGCGCCGCTCAAGCTCGCACCGCTGCTCATCACTCAAAACCACCTGATGCGGAGAGAGCTGCGCCATCACCACCAGGATTCGCCGCCAGCGTTATGACTCGTCCAAACTCGCCGGGTATTTCGGAAGACCACCTCGGCGGGCGAGTAGATGTATGGCGCCACCCTGGCCTGGCGGGCTGGCAGCAGGTCGGTGGAGGGGATCTCGCTGGACGGGTCGAGCGTCGCCACATATCGGGCGAAGCCGCGCACGATCCCGAGCCGCTGACGCCACCGGTGCGGGCGAGCGTCGACTGGCCGCCTGGCCCACATCAGCGCCAGCTCGGTCGTGATCCGTTCCGCTCCCGCCTGCTCCAGGAAGTCGACGAAGTTCTCAAGCAGCCGCTGGTCGGCTTTGAGCTTGAACCCGACACGGCGGCGGATCCGCAGATAGTCCTCGAGCGCCCGGCGTAGCGGGATCATGCCGCACCGCCTTCCGGCCACGGCCGCGCTAGCCGTCGCAGCGTCCTGCGGTCGACCTTGGCATAGATCGCCGTCGTCTTCTGCTCGCGATGCCGGAGCACCTCACCGATCTCCGAAAGCGAGGCGCCCCGCTTGAGCATCTCGGCCGCCGCCGTGTGACGCAGCGCGTGCGAACCGACCGACGACACCCCCGCCCGCTCGCACGCGCAGCGAACGATCGCCGACACGGCACTCGTGCGCACCGCGCCCGCCGGGGCCGTCACGCGCAAGAACAACGCGCGTTCCTGGATCCGCGGACGGCGGCGCAGATACGAGACGATCGCCTCGCCGAGATCGACCGGCAAAGGCAGCCGGTCATACCGGCCACCCTTGCCAGCAACCAGCAGTTCACCCGAATGCCAATCGAGATCGTCGAGCGTGAGCGCGGCCACCTCGCCCGCGCGCAACCCCAGCCGCGAGAGCAACAGCAAGATCGCGTAATCGCGTCGCCCGACCGTCCGCCGCCGATCGCAGCTCCCGAGCAGCCGCTTCACCACCGCCGGCTCAAGACCACGCGGCAGCGACCGATCCCGCAGATCCGCGACCCCGGGCACCGCCCACTGAAGCGGCATCGCGATCAACCCCGCAATGTGCAGGTAGCGCAGAAGCGAGCGCAGCGCCACCACCAACTCCCTCGCGCCGGCGACGCTGCGCCGCGGGCACTCGCGCGCCAAGAACGAACTCACCTCCGAGGCGGTCAAGCGCTCGAGCTCCAAGCCCCCGGCACCCATCACCCCATCCAGGAACAGACGCGCCACCGGCACGTAACGCACCAGCACCGTGTGCTCAGTTAAGGCGCGCTCATCGAACAGATACCGGCCGTAGTCCGCCAGCAGCCGCCCGACGGGATCGTCGGTGAAACCCGACGCGGTCACCGCCGACACGACGCCCAGCTCGCGCAGGTACTCAAACGGCAGTGCCGTGCTACGCACCGACAGCCAGGCTGAGCAGCCAGCCGCCCGACGTGCAGCCACGAATGCCTCCACGCGCTCCACCAAAAGCTCGCCAGGCAACAAGCCCTCGCGCTCCAACCACCGACTCAGCAGATCAAGCTGCCACAACCGATGACTGACAGTCCACCGCGAATAGCCCCGGGCCGCCAACCACGACCCATACCCGGGCGCATACGACGCCAACGGGCCAGAAACCACCGGCACCCACAACCGCGAAACCATCAACGCCTCCCGTCAGATCGAGAAAACCGAACGCGGGAAGGCTCCGCCGCACCACGGAAGTTATGCCGAGCAGCTCACCAACTCAAATCGCAATTTCCAGGGAAAACAACCCGTCACCCGCCCCCACTCGGCATAACAAGCCGCGCGGCATGACTCCGGTTATGTTCACCCTTGATTCGGGCGTCCACGACGTCAACGTACGGGGCCTTTGGGGGTCCCAGCCGGCCAATATGTTCACCATGTCATCCACGTCAACGACGTCAGCGGAGACGCCGGCGGCAGCCTCGCATTGGAGCTCACCTGAGTGGCCGCGCGAGGACCCGACGGATAGCGTGTCGCGGGACCCTCCGGCTGAGGCCCGCGTCGTCCGTCGCGTCCCTCGTTGACGCCTCACGGAGGACCCTACTTCCTCCCCTAGCCGCGCCGTTGACGTCCCGTCCGGCCATCCGCCCAGTTTCGTCGTTTTGGTCGTACGCGCTTACGGCGTTCCCTCGCTGCCTCCACTCACCTCGTGATTGACATGTCAACGACAGCAATCGCCAGTGTTGGCGGGTCGTTTACACCTATGGGGGAACTTAAGACCGGTTATGCCGATGTCGGCATAACCGGAGCGGACGAAAACGAGGTGTCTCGCGCCAGCGCCGGCAGGCCGGCGCCGAGGTTGCTCCGTTTCGTCGTGCGACGCGAGGTCGCACGTTGTGAGTGAACTACCCGATTGGAGGATCAACCCGATGTGATGTTGAGCGAGTAGTTCCAGGTCCGTGCTCGATGGCCTGTCCCCACCTCGACGTGCGTCGTCGGCTCCTGGTCGGCGGGGTGCGGAGCTCGGGGGAAAGCCTAAGGGCTCACGACTGAGCGTGTGACGGGATGACGGTGTAGTTCCAGTCGCCGTGGAACGTGTGTCTGGTGATGTTGACGGCGGCGAGTTGTTCGTCGGTCACGTCGAGGCCGCGTTCGTAGGTTTGGTCGTCGAGGCGGGCGTAGATCTTCAGTCCGGTCGTCGTCGTCGTCGCGGCGATCAGGTTGACGATGATCTCGACGCTCTCGAGCGGCTTGCCGCGCCAGTTGAGGCTCACGAAGCTGAACATCCGATGCTCGATCTTGTTCCACTTCGAGGTTCCTGGCGGGAAGTGGCAGACGCGGATCCGCAGCCCGGTCTTGTCGGCGAGGCGTTGCAGTTCGTGACGCCACAAGCGGGTGCGGGGATTGTTGGACCCGCCGGAATCGGCGGTGATCGTCAGCGTCTGCGCGGTCGGATAGCGCTGCGTGCCGAGCTGCTCCCACCAGTTGATGATCGTGCTGACCGCGAACTGGGCGGTGTCGCTCGTGATCCCGACACTCACCCATCCCTCGTCTGTGGCCAGGTCGTAAACGCCGTAGGGGATCGCGTGCCCGAGTCGCTTGTCCTTGAAGTCGTGGCCGCGAACCTCGACCGGGCGACCCTTCGGCTCAAACTCGCGGCCGACCGCCTTGAAATCGCCGACCAGCTCACGCTTCTTCGCGTCCACGCTGATCACCGGCTCGCCAGCCGCAAGCGCCTCGCTGACGGTCTCGGAGATGTGCTGGAACTGAGCGTCGCGGTCGGGATGCTGAGAACCCTCCCGCGTCTTCTTATTCGCCTGCAGGCTGTACCCATTGGCCTTCAACAGCCTGAGCACCGTCCGCTCCACGACATCGTGACCCATCTCCCGCAGCGCCTCGGCGAGCTTCGCGCCACTCTTCGACGTCCACCGCAACGGCGACTCCGGATCGCCCCTGGTCACAGGATCAACGAGCCGCTCCAGATCCTCCGCCAACCCCGGCTCGCGCTCGAGGATAGGCGTGCGCCCCGGATGCCGGCGCACATTCCCCGGCGCGGGCCGCTCCTCAGAGTCCAAGTCAGCCAGACCACGCAGCACCGTTGATTCCGAGATCCCCGTCGCCCTGACCACCGCCGCGAGGCCTCCGTAACCCGCCGACCGCGCTTCCGCCGCCGCCCACAACCGCCGGGTGCGCTCATCCAACACCCCCTGAGCGTTCAACAGCCGATACCGCTCACCGATCGCGCGCTCATCGACCACAACCCCCAGTTCTACATAACAAGCCCAACCCCTTCACAAACTAAGTCGGGGCGCCTAAGCGGCGGCCCGTTCTGTCTGGGCGGCCGCGGGCGAGGGGAATGGCCGGACGGGTGAATTGCTTGAACCCTCGTTGATGCCTTGTAAAGGAGGCCCCGTCGATGGATTGCTGGTGGCGGGGATGGAAGGACTAGCCGCGGTAGAGCGGCAGGCGCCGGTCAAGGAGACGACTTGGCCGGGTGAGCACCGCCGTCCTCGGGGTAGAGAGGGCACCCACCCCGGTCGTAGCTCATGCGTGCGGAACGCGGTAACCCCGTCGAGGTCCGGACCCAGGTCCGGTAAGCCGACCGCAAGGAGGGCCCAACTCCTCGGCGGGAACAGGATGACCGAGAAGCGAAATGCCGGCAGCCGAAAGGCAGCGGGAAACCGGGACACGTTGGCCGCCTCCTCCAGGCGGTCGTTTCGGATAACCGGCCGGATACGGACCCTGGTGGTCCGGCCCGAAAGGGTGCTGACGCGGTCAGGTGAGCCTGTGAGGAGAAAGATGATCGAAGCCCCCGAACCCGAGGACAAGTTGGACGCCATGTCGGCCGCGGTCGGCATGGTGAGCGGACCAGAGGACGCGCCCTTCGACTGGCGCCAGGTTGACTGGCGGCGGATCGAGGATGACGTACGGCGGCTGCGGCAGCGGATCTTCACGGCGTCGAAGGCGGGGGACCTGAAGAGGGTCCGCAGCCTGCAGAAGTTGATGATGAGGTCGCGCGCCAACACGCTCTTGAGCGTGCGGCGGGTGACCGAGCGCAACGCTGGTCGTCTGACGGCGGGCGTGGATGGCGAGGTGGTGCTCACCCCCGAGGCCAAAGCAAGACTGGCCGACAGGGTGCACCAGATGACCGAACCGTTCAAGGCCCTGCCGGTCAGGCGCGTGTACATCCCCAAGCCAGGGAGCCGCAAGCGCAGGCCACTAGGAATCCCCGTGATCGCCGATCGATGCCACCAGGCACGGGTCGTCGCCGCGTTGGAGCCCGAGTGGGAGGCCAGGTTCGAGCCGAGGTCCTACGGGTTTCGGCCGGGCCGCGGCTGCCATGACGCGATCCAGGCCGTCTACGAGGTCGTCAAGGGCAGACGCCCGAAACGCCTGTGGGCGCTGGACGCCGATCTGGCCGGGGCGTTCGACCGCACTCGCGCACGACCACATCCTGGCCATGCCCGGCACGTTCCCCGCCCGGGGAATGGTCGCGCAATGGCTGAAGGCGGGCGTGGTCGAGCAGGGCAGGCTGCATCGCACCGAGGACGGTGTTCCTCAGGGCGGCGTGGTCAGTCCGCTGCTGTTGAACGTCGCCCTGCACGGGATGGAGGAGGCCGCCGGAGTCCGGTATGAGAAGAGCGGCCTGTGGGGCGCTCGGATCGCGAAGGGCTGCCCGGCAACGATCAGATACGCCGACGACTTCATTGTCCTCTGCCACTCCCGGCAGGAGGCACTCGATGTCAAGGCACGGCTCGCCCGCTGGCTGGCGCCCAGGGGTCTTGCCTTCAACGAGGACAAGACGCATATCGTCTCCCTCGCGGAGGGCTTCGACTTCCTGGGATTCAACGTCCGCCGCTACGGCACCAAGCCGCTGATCAAGCCGAGCAAGGCGGCCAGCAGACGGATCCGGGAGAGGCTGCGCACCGAGTTGCGCTCCCTGCGCGGGAGCAACGCGCCCGCGGTGATCAAGAAACTCAACCCCATCATCCGGGGGTGGGCCGCCTACTACCGGACACAGGTATCAGCCGAGGTGTTCGATGCACTCGATCAGTACCTGTGGGAGCTCACGTTCAAGTGGGCCAGGTTCAGCCACGCGAACAAGCCGACCCGATGGGTCGTCGCCCGGTACTGGGGGCGCCTCAACAAGGCCCGCCAAGACCGGTGGGTATTCGGCGACCGCAAAAGCGGCGCCTACCTGCACAAGTTCAAGTGGACCAACATCGTCCGGCACAGGATCGTCATGGGCGTGGCGTCAATCGACGACCCCGCCCTTGCCGACTACTGGGCGAAGCGGCGGCGCAAGGCGCGCCTGCCGATCGACAAGACCAGCCTGCGGCTCCTCAATGGAATTCCCCCGATTTTCCGGACACCGGAGCGCTTGCGATGAGCGAGCCTCGAAAGGATGGTGTCCAGCATGCCCAAGTCCCGCCCACCGTACCCGGAGGAGTTCCGAAGGGAAGCCGTCACGCTCGTGCGCGCAGGGCGCACGATCCCGGACGTGGCGACGTCGCTGGGGGTGACCGAGCAGTCGCTGCGCAACTGGGTCAAGCGCGATCAGCTCGAGCGACGAGAACGCGATGACGGCCTCACGCTGGCAGAGCGTGAGGAGCTCCGGGACCTGCGGCGGCAGGTCAAGCGCCTGGAGCAGGAGCGCGATCTGCTCAAACGAGCCGCGGCCTTCTTCGCGAGGGAGACCGAGACCCGGTGAGTGCCTACCGGATCATCTCGGCGGAGAAGGCCAGCGGGGTCCCGGTCTCCCTGGCGTGCGAGCTGCTGGAGGTATCGCGTTCGGGTTACTACGAGTGGTCGACCCGCGCCCCTAGCGATCGCGAGCTCGGCGATGCGTGGCTGACGGAGAAGATCCGCCAGATCCACGCCGAGAACCGCGGGGTGTACGGCGCCCCGAGGATTCACGCGGAGCTGCGGATCGCTCACGGGATTCATGTCGGTCGCAAGCGAGTCGAGCGGCTGATGGCAGCGGCCGGGATCTCGGGGCTTGTGATCCGCAAGCGGGGGCGCACAACCGTCCGGGTGCAGGGAGTTCGCGTCGCCGATGACCTGGTCAAGCGTCAGTTCCGTCCCGAGCAGCCCGACGTGCTGTGGATCGCCGACTTCAGCTACCTGCGGACCTGGGAGGGGTGGCTGTACCTCGCGGCCGTGCAGGACGCGTTCTCGCGGCGGATCGTCGGCTGGTGCATGGCCGACCACATGCGCGAGGAGCTGGTCATCGACGCGCTCACGATGGCCCTCAGGCGCCGCCGGCCGCCTGAGGGGCTGATCCATCACTCCGACCAGGGCGGGCAATACGTGAGCCTCGGGTTCGGGCTGGCGTGCACGCGGGCCGGGATCTCCCGCTCGATGGGATCGGTCGGGGACTGCTATGACAACGCGGTCGCGGAGACGTTCTTCGCGACCCTGAAGAAGGAGCTCGTCTACCGGCGCTCATGGCCGACCCGTCAGGAGCTGTGCTCGGAGGTGTTCGAGTACATCGAGGGGTTCTACAACCCGCGGCGGCGGCACTCCACACTCGGGATGCTCAGCCCCGTCGAGTTCGAGGAGCAGCACGCCGCCCTCGCGCGCACGCGCGCGCGAAAAATCTCAACGGCATGTTGAAAACTCTTCGAGTTTCCAACATCAACGACAACTACTACAACGACAACGACTAGGCTTTCGACTCAAGCGCTGAAGTGTCCGGGGAAGCGGGGGAGGTCCACAAAGCCCAGGACGGTCGCTGCGCGATCTGCGGGTCCGTGCTCCTGCCCGACGACGACCGGCCGCAAAACCCGCGCGAGTGGGAGCAGTGGCTGACGGGCGCCCGCAAGGGGCTCGCCAAGGTAGTCATCCCGCAAGCCCCCGAGCCGGACGAACACGAACCCCGTCTCGCACACGTCCGCTGCCGCGACGGCAGCAGCCCGGCACTTCTGCCCGCCTACGAGCCTGCGGGGCTTGCTTGAGCCGGGTGCTCGGAAACGGGCACGCCCTGGTTCTGAGGGGGGCCCGGCACAGCAATGTGCCGGGCCTACCCGTCCGATCCGGTAACGCGACCCCCGCCCGCGTCGGCGCCCGCTCACTCAGGAACGCAGAAGTCTCGGGCGCCGGTCCGCTAGCACGTTGGCGGCTAGCACCACCTGCCGGGGAGGTTGTGGTTCGCCGAAGCGATAACGCGGCGATGCGGGATAGCGCGAGCACGGAAGCGACCGTCGCGACGGCCCGAGATTGGGTTGTGGGAGGGATTGGGTCGCATCGCAAGCAGGCGCTTGCTCTGGCATCGGAACAGTGCGAGGAGCCGCCGGCTTTCCCCCTATGGCTGTACCGCCGCCGCGGGCATGCGAGACGGTGTGCCAGAGGCGGGTGTAAGGGTTGTGCCGTCAGTTGGAGATCGGGGCGCGCTCGGCGGGAATGTCGTGCTCCTTGGATTTGGTTGCGTCGCTCGCGACGTCAAGAGCTTCGTCGAGCGACAATTCAGCTCCGGCTGCTTGGGCGGCGGTCCAGCTTTCGGTGTCGGGAGCCTCGGCACGTGCGTGCGGTTGCCAGTTGGCCCTGAACCGTTCGACGTTGGGGTCCTCAGCGAGGTGTATGCGTTCGCAGGTTCGGTCCGCAGCCGCCCAGAGTGTTGCTGCTTGAATCGGCTGATGCCGCATCGCTGCGATCGTGCCAGCCACCGAAAGGGCGGATGCCACGGTCTCGATGTGGCGGATCGATCTGACCGCGTCGATAGCCTGGGCTAGCTTCCCACACGCTTGATCGAGGTCGTCGCGCTGGAGCAGGATGAGCGTCTGCACGGTGAGCGCCGAGGAAACCATCCCGCGGAAGTCGACCTCGCGTGCTCGGGACAGTGATTCGCGGACCAGCGCTTCGGCTGTCTCAAGCTCACCGGCGTCGAGCGCGATGATCGCGAGGTTTCCCGCGGTTAGGGCGATGACGCTTGGCTCCCCTCGACTACGAGCTAGGCGTAAGGACTCCTCGAGCAGCGGCCGGGCCGCGGGCACGTCTCCGAGCCTTGCGATCAGGACTGCGTAGTTGTTCAGAGCGAGCTCAAGCGCCGACGCGTTCTGCGCTTCGCGCGCTGCGGCTATTGCGTCGACGTGGTGGGCGCGGGCTCGGACAGGGTCACCGAGGGCTTCGGCCGCCCATCCGAGATGACTGAGTGTGTGCGACGCCAACCGCGCGTCTCCGTCTCGCCGGGCGAGCTCGAGCGCCTCGAGGAGAAGCGGTTCCGCTTCCGCTGCCTCGCCGAGCTCCAACGTCAACTGCCCGGCGGCGGCGAGCGCCCGCGCGCGGTGCGGAGCGCTAGGCGGCGCAGAGCCGAGCGCTTCGATCAGCCGGCGGCGGGCCTCGTAGGCATAGCCGCGGACCACCCAAAACCACTCAAGATTTGCCGCCATTCGAAGCGCGCGCGACGGGTCCTGTGCCGTCAAGCGATCCAGAGCGGCCCGAAGGTTCGGGTTCTCTTGCTCGAGCGTTTCGACCCAGCGGCGCTGGTTTTGGCCCAGCAGTTCATGAGCAGCTACGTCAGTCAGTTCGCAGGAGTGCTCGGCGTGCGCGGCGGCCATGCTCTGGGCCGAGCCTTCCGCGGCGGCGCGTGAAAGCGCGAATTCCCTGACCGTCTCAAGCATCCAAAACCGTGGCTCTCCATCCGGATCCTCGCGACGGCCTAGCAGGCTCTTCTCGGCCAGCGAGATCAACCCCTGAACCGACGGCGGACCCCACAGCGCCGCGGCCGAGTCAATCCGCACCCCGCCGACGAATGGAGCAAGTGACCGGAACAAAGCCTGCTCGTCGGGATCGAGCAACTGGTAGCTCCAGTCGATCGTTGCCTGGAGCGTCCGCTGTCGTTCGGGGAGATCGCGAGGCCCCTCGGCCAGCGCGAGCCCTTCAGCGAGACGGACCTCGAGCGCGCGCGGAGCGAATATCGCCGTCCTCGAGGCGGCCATCTCGAGCGCAAGCGGCAGCGCATCAAGCCGTCCGCAGATTCGGGCAATCGCCGCATGGTCCTCCGCATCCACGCTGAGCTCTGGACGCGCCGCCAACGCTCGCTGGAGGAACAGGTCGCTGGCATCCCGCACCGGTAACGGTCCCACCTCCAAGCGTTGCTCGCCGCGGATCCGCAGCGGCTCTCGGCTCGTACACAGCACATCGATCTTCGGCGCGGCCGCCAGCAATTCTGCGACGAGACCCGCCGCGTCAAGCAGGTGCTCGAAGTTGTCCAGGACCAGCAGGAGCTCCCGCTCTGCCAGTCTCGTGGATAGCGTCTGGCGCAGCGGCTCGCCCGCAACCGGCGCCACCTCGAGCACTCGTGCGATCTCGGAGACGATCAGAGCCTCGTCCCGGATCGGAGCGAGCGCGACGATCCATACGCCGTCGCGGTAGCGCAGAACGGCATCCGCCGCCAGCTCGATCGACAACCGAGTCTTACCAACACCGCCCGGACCCAGCAGCGTGAGCAACCGAACGTCCTGCTGGGAAAGCAGCTCGGCCGCTCTTGCCATCTCCTCCACGCGTCCCACCAGCCGATTCGCCGGAGTAGGCAGATTGGAACGATTCAACGAGCGCAGCCGTGGAAAGTCCGCCGCCAAACCCGGTGCTGACAGCTGGAACAGGTGCTCCGGCGCGGACAGGTCCTTCAACCGGTGATAGCCCAGATCACGCACGCGGACAGCCGAGCCGAGTAGTCGCACCGCATCCTCGGTCAGTAGCACCTGCCCGCCATAGGCAACCGACATCACGCGTGCGGCACGATGAACGTCAACCCCCACAAACTCGCCATCCGAGATAGTGGGCGCACCCAAATGGATCCCCATCCGCACTCGCGGCGCCTCGCCGTCCGGCCACTCACAAGCCGCCAGCTCGCACTGTGCCCGGTGCGCACACAAGACTGCCCCAGCAGCCTGTCCAAAGACTGCGAAGAACGAATCCCCCGCGATGCGGACCACCCGGCCGCCAGCGGACTCGATCGCCAGCCTCATCACACGAGGGTGCTCCCCGATGAGGTCCGAATAACGCTCCCCCAATCGCTGCAGCATCAGCGTCGACCCCTCAATATCGGAGAACAACATCGCCACGGTCGCCCCAGCCATCGGCAGTGGATGATCTTGGATCGCGGATCCGTTGGCAACCAGCCGGCCATCGAGGGCTTGCAAAGGCAGGCCCGGGCGCTCGTCGCCACTAGGCGCGTCGACCCGGAACCTCGCCCTCGGGGGACGAGGGCTGCTGGTGAGCGTCCCGCGGATTCGCCACACTGCGTCGGTGACCGCGCCGGAGCAGAGTGGAGGACTGCTCGCCGACGCATTGCGCAAGGGGGCCGGCGTGTGCAGTTCCGCGGCCGCCAGGCGCTGTTCACGGAGGGGATCTCGCCGAGCGAGTGTTCGTGATCGAGTGCGGCTGGGTGATCATCTCGAGCGTTGCGCCGGGAGGCCGCGAGATCGTACTCGGAGGGCGCGGATCCGGCGACGTCATCGGCGATCTGTCCGTGCTCGACGGAGCGCCCCGGTCCGCCACGGCGCTCGCGGTCGGCCAGGTCGAGGCGACGGTCGCGTTCGGATCCACCCTCACGCGCGCGCTCAGCGACCCCGGCACCGCGATGGAGCTCCTCCGGATTCTCGCCGCCCGGCTGCGCGACGCCGACCGCAAGCGGCTGGAGTTCGCCGCGCTTGACACGCTTGGGCGGGTGGCGTGGCGGTTGCAGGAACTCGGCGAGCGCTTCGGCGAACAGACCCCGGACGGGATAGAGGTGGAGCTTCCGCTCTCACAGGAGCAGCTCGCGAGCTGGTGCGGCGCCTCTCGTGAGGCCACCGTCAAGGCGCTGGCGACGCTGCGCACGCTCGGCTGCATCGCCACCGGTCGCCGCAGCGTGCTGATCCGCGACACCAAGTCGCTGCGCCGTCACGCGCACGGCGCCATATAGCGACCGCTACCGGTCTGACCACTGCGTCAAAGGACGCAGAACCACCGCGTCAAGCGGCGTGGGCGCGACCACACCGCCGCGCAAGAGTACTCCGCACAAGCCAAGGCCCAGCATAGCCAGAGCAGCCGCGACCAATCATCGCTACGGCCATCGGAGGAGAACCCATGTATCGGAACCTGCACCACGACATCATCCTCACCCCTCCCCAGGACATCCCCGCCCGCCCAACCCCCGAACACAACGCCGAAGATATCCCGGCGACCGCCCCCCGCCGCCACCCGCGCATCCGCCGGCTCGCCGCGATCGCCGCCAGCGGTATGTGTGTCGCCGCCACCACCGTGATGACCATCGGCGGCGCCAGCGCGAACCCGCGGCCCGAGAAGCGCGGCAGCCACATTTCCGCGCAGCAGCTGCAGCAGGAGATGCGCACGCTCCGCGCCGAGGGCTTCGTCGCAACATCATGCACAGTCGGCGGCACGCTCATGACGAACTACCACACCAACCAGTCGATGCTTGTCAAGCAGTAATCGCGTTGGGCGCAACCAGCGGGATACCAAACCTCCGCGCATAACCGGCTCCAATGCACGCGGAAGACGAACATACCGGAACGAATGCTCGCCACCGCGAACGGCTGCACCCGTGAGCCCGGGCGTCCTAGCCCGAAGGGACAATGGATATGAGTCGCCAAGCGCACTCCGCGACCAGATGGTGCTAGCCGCCAACGTGCTAGCAGACGGGCGCCCGAGACTTATGCGTTCCTAAGTGCTGATTGTCGGAAGTTCCGTCCAGGTCATGCGGCGAGTTGCGTCGAGTCGGCTTCGTGGGAGCTGATGCGGGCGAGCCACGCGTTCATCTTGTCTCGGGTGAAGTTCCAGACAAACGGTTCGGCGATCTGGTTGTAGAGCCGCTCGAAGTCGGCCAGGCGTTGCTGGACCTGGTCGAGGTCGTCGAAGTCGTTCGGGGTCAGGACCTTGCGCTGCACGATCGAGAAGTAGATCTCGATTTGGTTGAGCCAGGAGGCGTGCACGGGGGTGTGGACCAGCACGAGGTTCGGCCACTCGCCCTGCAACCGGCGGACAGAGCGCTTGCCGCGGTGTGAGCTGCCGTTGTCAACGATCCAGAACACGCGCTGCGCGGAGGCGTATGGCTCGGCGGTCATGACCTGCTCAACGAGTCGACCGAACGGGAAGATCCCGCCCTTGGGCTCGCAGCGGCCGCTCACCCCGCCACGGCGCACGTCCCACGCCGCGAGATAGGTCAGTGCGCCTTTGCGCTCGTAGGTGTGCTCGACACGCTGCCCGCGCGGTACCCCCGCTCGCGGCGGCAGCGTCGGGGCGATCCGGTCGCGCGCTTGGATCGAGGGCTTCTCATCGGCCGAGACGACCATATCGCCCGGGTGCAACAGCTCGCCCTCCCAGCGGCCCTGGTAGAGATCGAGCACCCGGCCCGCCTTGACAGCGAACTCCGGATCGGTCGGGAAGATCCACGAGCGGTACTGCCACGAGCGGATCGCGTCCTCGCGCAACCACCGCACGATCGTCGACGCCGACGCGTCGCTGATCCCGCGCTCGATCACCAGCCGGTGAACGTCAGCGACCGACCGCCGCGACAGCGGCGCGCCCTTGGCCGGCGGCTCGCACGCGACCGCCTTGACCTCGGCGATCTGCTCCGGGAGGAAAACGACGCGGTCGACCCGACCGCGCTTGATCCGCCAGACCAGCCAGGCGATCGGCCGCGAATCTTCGCCGCCACTGACTGACAACCCTCGTGCTCATCCCCAGCCGCCGCGCGATCACCGCGTTCCTGTGACCATCAGCCGCCAACAGCACCAGCTTCGCTCGCAACACCTCCCGATGCGGGCGCGTGTAGCACGCAGCGCGATGCTCAAGCTCCACGCGCTCGGACTCCGCAAGGACAATCTCCTGAGCGCTTGGACCCGGCATCAACCCCAAGATTCAACACCCGAGTTATGACTCCTTCAAACCACCACGGGATTTACGGCGATCAGCACTAAGTGAGCGGGCGCCGACCTCGCTCCCGGTCTCATGCCGAGCAGCTGGTTATGCCGAGTGAAGGCCTTGCGGACCAACGTTTCCGCTGCGTGGCGGGCAATCGGTGCGTCGTGCACTCGGCATAATCGCCGCGCTTCATGGGAGTTGCCCTGACGGTCTCGAGGTAGGTATTCGCGATCGACAGCGGTGTGGCGCCGGTCGCCTGACAGCGGCACGGTGCCGCAATCGCCCGCCGCGTAAGGCGATAACAGCTACAAGTCGCTCACCAGCACCACCCGGTCCGGAGCGGTGCGGCCCTCAGATCTCCGATGGCGCAGCTGTCGAGGCTCGCGTCAACGCGGCCGATTATGCCGAGCAGCTGTCGAGCCTAAATCGCTGTGAGCAGGGAGAGCCGTGCCAGCCGGACCCCCACTCGGCATAACCAGCCGCTCGGCATGAGAGGGGTTATGCCGACATCGGCATAACTGGTCCGGACGAGCTCCGAGAGCGCGGCGTTCGCGCGGGCGAGCACAACCGCTCCCGCAGGCGAAGGGAGAGCCGGCGGGATCGCGCGCGCGTTCGTCGTCGGCGTGGAGCTGTATATGCATCCTGACGTCGGCGTTTGCTCGATCGGATACGACGAGCTAATAGCGGCGCCGGGGTGCTTGCTGCTCTGCGCGAGTCAGGCGATCGGCAAGCACCGTCGCGACCGCGGAGCCGGAGCCGGCGTCCCACCTGAGTTCGTGCCAAAGCAGAACTCCGAGCTGAGCGGCAGCCACGGACGGTGACCCGACGACGCGGTGCGTCTCGAGATTGGCGACGACCAGGTGCGTCGCGATGCTCGCGGCGAGACGGGCGTTCGTGCGCGCGCAGGTGCAGCGAGTCGGCACGGTTTCGTGACCACCTGTGTCCGGGAGTAGTCACCGCTGCCCTCGACGCGGAGCACAGATCTCGACCACTTGCTGGGGGAGCGGCACCGTAACCGTATCCGCAGAGAGTTGCAGTCCGACGTTCCGGCAAATATGGCCGGATGAGCGGCAACCAGCAGTCGGCCGGCATGACCGGTGCGACTCCGTCGCCTGCCGAGTATCACCCCGTTCGGGTGATCGGCGGGCTGTTTGGCTTGTATACGGTCGCGGGGCTCGGATCTTCGACACTCGATGGAGGACGACGGCGTGACGACCACAACCAGAGCGCCCAGGGCAGGTGCCGCCGGGGCCATCCTGCTGACGTTGTGCGCGGGCCAGTTCTTGATGGTCCTCGACAGTTCTGTGATGAACGTCTCGATGGCGACGGTCGCCAAGGACCTGGGGACGACGATCACCGGGGTTCAGACGGCAATCACGCTGTACACGCTCGTCATGGCTTCGTTGATGATCACCGGCGGGAAGCTCGGGCAGATCCTCGGCCGTAGGCGTGCGTTTGCGATCGGGTGCGTTATCTACGGTTGCGGGTCGTTCATCACCGCGATCTCGCCGAGCTTTGGCGTGCTACTGGTGGGGTGGTCGGGCTTGGAGGGGATCGGGGCCGCCCTGATCCTCCCGGCGATCGTAGCGCTCGTGGCGTCGAACTTCGCACGGGACGAGCGACCGCATGCGTATGGCCTGGTCGCCTCAGCCGGCGCGATCGCGGTGGCGGTCGGCCCGATCGTCGGAGGTCTGTTCACGACCTATCTCTCGTGGCGGTGGGTGTTCGCCGGCGAGGTTCTGATCGTGTTGGTGCTGCTCGTGCTCGCCCGCCGGATGGCCGAGGGCGAGCGCAATCCGGGCGTGCGACTGGACAAAGTGGGAACGGTGCTGTCGGCGCTCGGCCTCGCAATGATCGTGTTCGGGATCCTGCGCTCGGGGACCTGGGGGTTTGTGAAGCCAAAGCCGGGAGCGCCACACTGGATCGGCCTGTCGCCGACGATCTGGCTGTTGCTCGGCGGCGGGGTGGTGATCTGGCTGTTCGTCCAGTGGGAGAACCGGCAGCTCGCGCGGGGCCGCGAGCCGCTCGTGGATCCGGCGATTCTGCGGATACCGGTCTTGCGCGGCGGGCTGACCTCGTTCTTCTTTCAGTTCTTCCTCCAGGGCGGGCTGTTCTTCGCCGTGCCGTTGTTCCTGTCGGTCGCGCTGGGGCTCTCCGCGATCGCCACGGGCGTGCGGCTACTGCCGCTCTCGATCACGCTGATCCTGGCCGCCGCAGGCGTCCCGAAGCTCTTCCCGCACGCATCACCGCGCCGGGTAGTGCGGATCGGCTTCATCGCGCTGTTCGCTGGCATCGTGGTGATGGTCGTCCTGCTCGACGCGGGCGCTGGACCTGAGATCACCACCTGGCCGATGCTCCTCGCTGGCCTCGGGGTCGGCGCGCTCGCCTCGCAGCTCGGAAGCGTCACGGTGTCCGCGGTCCCGGACGAACAGAGCGGCGAGGTCGGCGGCCTGCAGAACACGATCACGAACCTCGGCATGTCGATCAGCACTGCCCTGACCGGCGCGATCATCATCGCAGCCTTGACCACCTCGTTCCTGAGCGGGATCCAGAACAACCCCGACATTCCCGAGAGCGTCAAAACCCAGGCCACGACCCAGCTCGCCGGCGGCGCTCCGTTCATCTCCGACGCGCAATTGAAGACAGCGCTCAACGACGCCCACGTGCCCCCGAAAACCGCAGATGCCATCGTCCAGGAGAACGCGACGGCACGAATCGACGGACTCCGCACCGCGCTTTCGGTGCTAGCCATCTTCGCCCTGATCGCACTGTTCTTCAGTGGGGGGATCCCGACGCGCCAGCCCGCGTCAACGGCGGCAGCGTGAGCATCGAAGTGCATCGCAACCCACCTCCCCCCTGAGCGGCGCGGACAGCTGGTTAGTCACTATCCGGCCGTCCGACGCAACGTCGAGCTTCTGAAGGTGGCGGAGAGCGGCCACGAGGCATCGAGCGATCGCAACCTCGGCTCGATGGCGAACGCCGGCGGCGTCGACGTGACAGCTTCAGGCTTGAAGGGGCAGCGCCCGGCCGTCGTGACGACCTCAGCGCGCGCCCTCCGTTCGCTGTCGCACAGGTATGTTTGCTCCGATGCCGACAGTCTCGGTTTGCGCGGGCAGACGATTCGGAGCTCCAAGATGCGCGTTCGACACGGAAGCACGGCCGGCGGCTGGGCGTTCCACCCGCGGCAGGCACGGGACTGGCGGCCTTGCCGAACGACGAGCTTTTGCCCGCATCCCGTCCGGAGCAGCCCGCAGTTCGAACCTCGGTCGTGGCTCCTACGGGGTGACTCCAGCATCGGCGTCAGCGCGGTCGACCTGCGCCTACAGCTCGCCGCCGCCGTCTCGATGCCGCGAGTAGGCGCGAGATCCCGGTAGGCGGGCCTCCTGTTGCCTACACGGGATGCTACGGCGGCGGGCCCGCGGGAAGCTGCAGTCCGCAGGCCTTGGCTGCTGGGCCGTGACCTGGCCCTTCCGGCGATTGGGCTTGACCGCTTCCTGGAGCACTTTCTTTGCCGCGGGCGTCGGGCGGAGGCGATCTTTTCGCATGACGTCTCTGATCCTCGGCTTCTTCGGCACGGCGCGCATCGGCAGAGGGGCAGCGTCGATGCCGGACCCCAGGCCCACGACGGCCAAGGCCTCGCGATCGAGCGACTCAAGGGCCTCGCGAGCTTGCTGCAGGCTCACGCCCGACACGACTTCGATCGAGGGATCCTCCAACAAGGCGAGCAAGACGTGATCGGTGCCAGTTCGGCGATCACCTCGGCGACGAGCCTCCTCACTGGCTCGCAAATAGATGGCCCAGGGGTGAAGCACCTCTGGCATAACGGATTCGGTGGTCATGAAGACTCCTTCTTGTATTTGGTGTGCACGGATTGGCGGGTGACGCCCAAAAGCGTCTTCGATCTGCTGCCACGACCAGCCCTTGTCCCGGGCCGCCGCGACGTGGTTCGCTTCGACCCTCTCAGCCAGGCGATGGAGCGCCAACGAGGCGCGGAGCCCCAGCGACGTCGTGCGCGCGCCGTGACCGCTTCGTCCGCACCGCCCCCGCTGCATGGCGGGCGGGAGGCTTCGCCACGTGCGAAGGGATTCGAGACTTTCACCCGCGGCGGCGATCCGCTGAACGCCTTGCGATCGGCCGTTTGTAGGTCGTCTTCACCGCCTCGAGATCGGTGGGGTGCTTGTCCCCGAGGCTCCGCGCTGACTTGACGGCGAGCGCATGAGCTTGGCCTTTCCGCGTTCGAGCTGGCCGCCGACGCCGGCGCCGGCGCCGCAGGCAAATGCGGCGACGACCAAAGCGATCCCCGCGCCTGTCCCCGGCACCCGGCTTGAGTTCCGAACGGACGTAATGCGGGTGCCTTCGACATAGTTCCTCAGGTCGCCGTCGGCCCGAACGGGACCCGACGCCAAAAGTCTGGCCAGGTGGCGGTGGTTCTGGAGGACCAAAGCGACAAGGATCGCTGCGACGTTCAAGTCTGTCTACGCGGCGAAGGGTCAGGCTTGCAGTGAGCCGCAGGTTCCCGACAACGTTGTGCCTGGTGTGTGGGACAACGGTCCTGCTCGCGTCCTGCGGCGGTAGCGACCCAAAGGCTTCGACGACGCGAACCAGGTCCACCTCGTCGACTGCGCCGGCCATCAGTGCGGCGGTCGGCAGGATTCGTGGCCGCTTGCTCGCGAGCACCGAGCTTGCTGGCCTCACGTCTGGCGGCGTGGCCGTCTCCGCCACCCCTGAGCAATGGGTATCGACGCCGCCTCAGCAGCCGGAGGCTCAGGCGGCCGCGGAGAAGGCGATGCTGAGTCGCGAAGGGTTCCGAGCCGGCGCTACTGAAGACTTCACGGCTGCCGGCACATCCGGGGTATCGGTCGTTGAGGAGTTTCGCTCGGCGACGGCGGCTCGAGACGCGCTTGCCTTCTACGTTTCGCGGCTGAATGCACCTGGCTCGACCGCCGGCGCGTACGTGCCCTTCAAGGTCCCCGGAATTCCGGACGCTATGGGTTTCTCGCTCGGAGGCGCCAGCGGCGGAATCAACATCGCGTTCGCGCACGGCGATTACTACTACCTCGTCGGCACGGGGGGAGGCGGCCCACCCGCGATTGCTGAGCTGAACGCCGCCGTCCGACACCTCTACCACCGGGTGGGGGGATAGCCATGCTCCTACCCCCTCTGCGGGGCACTGTTCGGTATCGGGACGACCGCGATCGTCCCGATCGCGGTCGGCGGCTGTGGGTCATCGAGGTCGGCGGCCAGCCTCGAGCCGTATCTGATCCACGGCAACGAGGAAACCGGATTCGCGATCCAGCGCCCAGTGGAGCACTGCAAGACCGCCACCGGCTGTGCCGCGCGGGGGGCCCGGAAGGAGCGCCGCAGCTGACCCACCCGGGCTTCCAGCAGGCTCTCGTCGAGAACACTGGCGGCGGAAATGGCCTCTCCTACGTGGAGAAGTTCGCCACGGCGTCAGATGCCGCGCGCGAATCGTCCGTCGAGCTCTAAATCTAAAACGACCTCGGCGGTCAGGGTGGCCAGCTATTCCGCTTCTCCGTGCCTGGCGTCCTCGGACATCGTGCCCGAACGTTCACCCGAGATCGAGCAGGTCTTGCGCGACACCTTAGACGCGATGGTGCGCTCTGACCTCGATGGGCTAGGGCGGACAAACTTCGCGTGACGCCTGCGTCCTTTCGATCGGCTCCGATGCGAGCGAATGGGCCGAGGGCTACGACGACATCATGCAGCTGTTCAGCGAGTCGAGTCCCGAGGGCGAACTCGGCGTCAGGGTCGGTCTGGACAATGTCACGGCGTTTCGCGAGGGAACCGTCGGCTGGGCGGCCGGCCAGCCATGGCTATTTCGAGATCGAGGGCAAACGCGTCCCCGTGCGCCTGACCGTGGAACGCGGGACACGCCGCGCCCGCTTTGCCTCTGCGACCGAGAGCCAGTCCCGCCGCTGATGCTATGCCTGCTCTGGACGACCGGCGAGAGCGAGCCGGCGACCTCGGGCCGCTGCTGCTCCACCTGCAGGATCGGCAGCAAGCTCGCTTGCTCGCCGTCAGCGAGCACGGCATTCCTGCGGCCACACGGTGCTAGCCGACGATGAGCAAGCAGACGTCCCTCGGGCGCAGTCGGTCGCAGCCTTGCATTCAGTGAAGGAGGAGCGGTGACGTCCTGCCTGCAAGTGCTGACTCGATTTCGAGGCGATCGTTGCCCGACTACGTTTGCCCGGATGGAAGAGGCCAACTGCCGTCGCCTCCGGAAAGCTAAAATAGATCCGTTTTCCAGGCATTTCGTTGAATACCCCCAGCCGGATTCGAACCGGCGATCTCCTGCGTGAAAGGCAGGCGTCCTAACCGCTAGACCATGGGGGCTGGGCCTGGTCCATTGTATGAGCCGCGGCGTGGCCGGCAGATCCCAGAGCGCCGGCGACGGCCGGCCCGCAATGGGTTGCGGAGCGTAGGAGTCGCGAGAGCGGGTAGGTCGTTAGGACATGAACTCGCAATGAATGGTCGCCGGCCGCAGGGGGGATGCTCGCCCGACGGTCGGTGGCGAAAGGGAACCGATGCATCCGCTTCTATTCGTCAACTGGGCCTCGGTCAGCAGGATGTTCCGTGGGCTGATGTGGCTGTGCGCGATTGCGCTGGCCGCCGTGATCGTCGTTCATCTCGTTCCGGCGTCGGCGCCGGCGCACCACTCGATGCGCCTTCTTCGCTGAGACCCGGCCGCGCTAGGCGCGCGAGTCCCGAACGGTGACGATGCCGGCAATCCGGTCCGGGACCGTCTGGTTGCGCGCCGACCACAGCGCCGGCAGGTGCAGCGGCACGCTACCGAGCAAACCCCGGCCGCACGAACTCCAGGGCACGAGGCGGTGTCGCTTGGCCACCTCGAGCATCGCGCGCTTCTGAGCCTCGGTGTCGCCCTCGTGGTACCCGCGCGCCTCGCGTAGCTCCGCCCTAAGTAAGCGACGGCGCTCCTCAAAGCGCCTCTGGGACGGACGCTGGACCAGCCGGTTCAGCTCCGACCATGCCGTCCGCACCGCTTCGCTGACCAGCACGCTCCGGACCGAGACTGGTGCGCCAGTCCGGGCGTCCACACGACGGATTCCCATAGCTCGGTCTCCCGGGCTGCGCCAGTTCCGCATCCGCACCTCGATCGGCACCCACGCGACCCGGAACCCAACTCGCCACGCCGGCGACTGCCCGAGGCGGCGGAACACCGGGAACTCGTGCTCTTCCAACGCGAACGGGTCGTCATCCTCGCCCCCGCGCCACCGGCCGTATGCGACGTGCAGCGCGCTGACCGCCGCCCCCGCGAGCAGCGCCGGGACCACGAACACGACAAGATCGATCGCCCGCGCCACCGATCTCCGCCCCAGCGGCGCGATCTCAAGCCCGGCGGGACCAGCGACCGACACGACAACAGCCTCTCACACGGCCTACTAGCCGAGCGAGATCAGCGCGATCCCGGCCACGACGGCCACCGCGCCAATGAGCCGCTCGGCTCCGATCCGCTCGCGGCCGGTGATCGCGAGCACGGCGGTCGCCATCACCACGCTTGACTCGCGCACGGCGGAGACCGACGCCGCCGGGGCGAGCCTGAGCGCTGCGAGCGCGAGCGCGTAGGCACCGAACATGCCGACGCCCGCCACCAACGTGGTGCGGTTGACACCGGCGCGCAATGCCGGCCCGCCCCGCACGCGCCACACGCCCAGCACGTAGATGACCGCCGGCACACCAAGCACCAGCTCGAGGTAGGAAATCGACCCGGCGTGGACGATGCCGTGCTTGTCGACGAGCGTGTACGCAGCGATGCACGCACCGACCGACAAGGCGAGCGCGAGATCCCGCGGGCGACCGGACGCGCTCACGCCGCGGACGAGGACGATCCCGACGGCGACGACGACAACGCCGGCCGCCGCCACCACCGACACGGTCGCGCCCAGTGCGATCGCGCCGGCGACCAGCACGAGTACGGGCGCCGACCCGCGGGCGATCGGGTAGACGAAGCTCATCGCCGCGATCGAATAGCCGGTGGCGAGCAGCGCCAGGTACGCCAACTCGAGCGCACTCGAGGCGGCGATGTACGGGACCGCGGCCGAATCGGCACGCCACGTCAGCACGGCCACGGGCGCGCACAGGATCGTCCCGAAGGCCAGCGCGACTGCGCTCGCCGAGTGCGTGTCGGCCTCGCCGGACACGAGCAGGTTCCAGGTCGCGTGGACCGCGGCGGCCCCGAGGGCGAGCAGCAACGCCGAGATCGGCATGACCCGCTTTATAGAAGGCGGCGCGCCGGGTCTGCTTGGATCAAGCGACGGAGATCGTGGAGTTCGGCCACATGACCGCAGGCCAGCGCGACGAGCTACAGGGCGACGAGGATGACCCGTTCGGAGGCGCGGGGATCACGCTCGAGTTTCAGCGAAAGCAGCAACACGTCGCGCTGAGCGACGAACGGGGCCGCCTCGTCGCGTCCGCCGGCATGGTCGTCGTCGAGGTGGAGGTGGCCGACCAGCGCTTTGAAGTCGTCGGGCTCGGCGGGGTGATCGTCAACGCGGCGCATCGGGGCCGGGGGCTCGCCCGCACGGTCGTAACCGCGGCGATCGCGAGGTCGGCGACGCTCGGCCCGCGGTTCATGATCCTGTTCTGCCACCCGGACCGTGCTGGGCTCTATCGCCGGCTCGGGTTCGCCCACATCGATCCGCCCGTCATGGTCCACCAGCGCGACGGCTACGCGGAGATGTCCATGCAGACGGTGTGGCGCGCGCTGGCGGACGGGGCGACCTGGCCGAGCGGGCATCTCACTGTCCGAGGCCTCCCGTTCTAGATACGGTCCGCACATGAGCATCCGCGGATCGGGACAGTGAGCGAGATCGACTCCCTCAGCGCCGAGGAGCGAGAGCTCGCCCCCGAGGCGCCGCCGCCCACGACCGCAGGCGCGATGAAGGCGATGCTGACCAACGAGCGCTTCTCCGATCCGAACTGGATCTACGAACGGAAGCTCGACGGGATCCGGTGCATCTCGATCCGCAACGGCGACGACGTCACGCTCCTGTCCCGCAACGACCTGAAACAGAACGACCGATACCCCGAGCTCGCCGAGGCGCTCGAACAGGAGCATTGCGACCAGTTCGCGATCGACGGCGAGGTGGTCGCGTTCGAAGGGTCGGAGACGAGCTTCGCGAAGCTCGCGCGCCGCGGCCAGGAGTACGTGCCGATCTTCTACTACGTGTTCGACATCCTGTGGCTCGACGGCCACGACGTGCGCAAGCTCCCGCTGCGCACGCGCAAGCGGCTGCTCCGCGACGCGCTGCAATTCCATGGGAACGTCCGCTGGACGCAGCACCGCAACCGCGACGGGGAGGCTCTCTTCAAGGAGGCCTGCCGGAAGGGGTGGGAGGGGCTGATCGCCAAGCGCGCCGACAGCCCGTACGTCGCAACGAGGTCCCGCGACTGGCTCAAGTTCAAGTGCGAGCACGGGCAGGAGCTGGTGATCGGCGGCTTCACCGAGCCCCGCGGCTCGCGCGTCGAGTTCGGCGCGCTCCTGCTCGGCTATTACGTCGACGGGCAGCTCCAGTACGCGGGCAAGGTCGGCACTGGGTTCGACACCGAGCTGCTCCATACGCTCGGCGCGCAGCTGCGCGACCTCGCACAGAAGGACTCGCCGTTCGCAGAACCGGGCGACATCAAGGAACGCAACGTGACCTGGGTCGAGCCGAAGCTGGTCGGAGAGATCGGGTTCACCGAGTGGACCCGCGACCATCGCCTGCGCCACCCGCGCTTCCTCGGTCTGCGCTACGACAAGGACGCATCCGAGGTCGTGCGGGAAGGATGACCACCGAGCTCAAGGTCGGGAACCGGAACGTCCGGATCACGCACGAGGACCGAGTCGTGTTCCCCGAGGCCGGGCTGACGAAGCTCGACATCGCCAACCATTACGAGCGCGTGGCCCCGCGGATGCTGCCTTACGTGCGCGGCCGCCCGCTCGCGCTCCAGGCCTTCCCCGACGGGATCGAGGGCGAGGGCTACTTCATGAAGGCGGTGCCCCGCTACTTCCCCGACTGGGTCAAGCGCGCCACGCTGCCGAAGAAGGGCGGCACGATCACCCATGCGCTCGCCGACAACGCGGCGACGCTCGTGTACCTGGCCGGCCAGAACGTGGTCACCGTGCACACGTGGCTGTCGCGCGCTGATGAGCCCCACCACCCCGACCGCGTGACGATCGATTTCGATCCCTCCGGCGGCGGCTTCGCCGAGGTCCGCGCGGCGGCGCGGAATGCCGGCGACCGGCTGCGTGACCTCGGGCTGGTGCCGTTCGCGATGACCACGGGCTCGCGCGGCGTCCACGTCGTGTGCCCGCTTCGGCGCGGTCCTGACTTCACCGAGGTGCACGCGTTCGCCCGCGGCGTTGCCGAGCAGATGGTCGCCGACGATCCCGACCACCTCACGCTCGAGTGGCACAAGGCCGAGCGCGGCGAGCGCATCTATCTCGACGTCAACCGGATCGCGTACGCCCAGCACGCCGTCGCGCCGTATGCGATCCGGCCGCGGCCACAGGCGCCCGTGGCGGTCCCGCTTCATTGGGATGAGCTGTCGGACAAGACGCTCCGCCCCGACGGCTGGACGGTCAAGACCGTCGGCGAGCGGCTGGACGCCCCCGACCCCTGGGCCGGCATGACCCGCCGGGCACGATCGCTCCCAAAAACGAAGGCCTGAGCGCTACTCGCCGCGCCAGCGGCGGTTCCGCCGGCCACGACGGCCCGCCACCTGCCAGGGACCCGGCACGAAGTCGAGCACGAGGTTCACGACCCACACGATCAGCGTCGCCCCCACCAGCGTCCAGAAGCCATGGATGTCGAAGCCGCTCACGATCCAATGGGTGAGCAGCAGCATGAACAACGAGACGAAGAACCAGGCGATCCCGAACGTGAGAAGCGCCAGCGGCAGCGTGATCAACCGGAGCAACGGTTTCAGCACGGTGTTCAGGACCCCGAATACAGCCGCCGCCAGAAGCAGCGCACCCGCTCCTGAGCTCGTCACGCCGGTCAAGAGCACGTCCACGACCAGTAGCACGAGGGCGTTCGTGAGCCACGAGATCCCGAGCCGGACCGGTAGCGTCGGCTCGGTCCGACGGACGGTTACCTCACCTCTGGTCGCGCTCACGTCACCAGCGTACTCCGCGCCGCACCCCGACCTCAGCCGAGCGTCAGCTGGCTGTGGGCGTAGTCGAGCTCGATCGCGCCGAAGTGCGAGAGCACGTCGGAGCCGAGCAGGCCGAACGGCTTTCCGTCGGAGCCCGCGATCACCGAACTGGTGGCCACGATCGACGGAAGCGTCTGCCCGCCGATGCTCCAGCTCTTCAGCCGCACCTTGCTCGCAGGCTCCGAGCACCCCACGCCGGTGACGTTGATCGGCTTTCCCACACGCTTAAGGTGGAGCTGACGCGCGAGCGCCTCGTCGACGAGCGTCTTCGAGGAGCCGGTGTCGATCAGGAAGGGAAACGCGCGCCCGTGGATGACCACGCGCGCGAGCGCCAGGGTCTCACCGTCCTTGGCCTTGAGGATCACGAGCGGGACCGTCGCCTGGGCCTCGTGCGCGCCACCGACCGATGCTTCCCCCCACCCCGTGAACGCGACCAGCAACAACGAACCAACCAGGCCTGCGACAAGAATGAGACGACCCACCGTTCCTCCCTTGGTCGAGCACGCCCGTGCGGGCCGCTTTTCAGGGATCGAGGCTAGCTCAAGGTGTCGTGGCCCCCGACGACTGCGGAGGCGAGCCCGACGACGACGACGCGGTACCGCTCTGGGTTGGATTGCCGCTCGTTGCCTGCATGACCGCGGCGCGCGTCAGGATTCCGTTCGAAGCCGGAATGCACGCGAGCGCGGCGGTGCGGACCTGAGGCGCGGTCAGATCGACGCCGGCGGCCTGAATCATTTCCACGTCCAGCCGGCCCTGGGCGTTGGGGTCCGGGAACCCGTTGATGCCGTGATCTCGCATGCACCGCGCGAACGACAGCTCGTCCTGCGCGCGAGCCCGCTGCTGCTGGGCCTGCGCGGCCGGGCTCGCCGAAGAAGGTCCGGGAAGAATCCCCCGACAAGCCGTGTTCGCGCCACTGAATTGGGGTGAACCCTTCGCGCCGTCCCCGACCATCATTGAGATCTGGGTGCTGCCGCCTGAAATCGACACGTGCGGGTCGGGGAAGTTCGCCACGCCGTGATCGCGCATGCACGCCGCGTACTTGTACGCCTGCGTGACGGGGTTGTCGGTCGGCTGCCCGCCGGCGGTGTTCGTGCTCGTCGTCGCCGGTGAGGAGCCACCGCATCCGGCGGCAAACAGCGCGACCCCCGCCACCGCGGCCGCGGAACGACAACCGCGCCCAACCGAGCCCACCATGCTCACCGTCATCATGGGTTCGTGGTCGTCGAAGAGGCCGAGTTGCTACCGGACGGCTGCAAGTTCCCGCTCGTCGCCTGGATCACGTCGGCACGCGTGATCGTCCCGTTCGACGCCGACACGCAGGCGAGCGCGGCGGTGCGGACCTGCGGCGCCGTCAGGTCGATCCCGGCGGCCTGGATCATCTGCAGCGACAAGTCTCCCTGGGCATTCGGATCCGGGAACCCATTGATGCCGCGACCCCGCAGGCAGCGCGCGAACGCGAGCAGCTCCTGGCCGTGAATCCGCCGCTGCTGAGCCTGGGCCGCGAGGTCCGCATTGGAGGGAGCGGGGAGGATCCCGCGACAAGCCTGCTGCGCCGTCTTGAACTGCGGCGAGGCGCCATCAGCCTGCGAGACGTGGATCGACACCTGCGTGCCGTTGCCCGAGTGCGACACGACTGGGTCGGGAAAGTCGGAGACGCCGTGGTCGCGCATGCACGCGGAGTACTTGTAGGCGTCCGGTAGGACGTTCTTCGGCGGGCCTCCGCCCGAACCGCCAGACCCTCCCGAGCCGCCGCTCGCGCCCGTAGTCGACGTGGTTGTGGTCGCGCCGCCGCACGCGGCGACGAGCAGCGCGACGCTCATGATCGCTGCTGTCGCTGGAATCGCTCGCCGGATGAGATGCATGATTACGGCCTCCTGTGACCGATGATGCGTGGACCACCGGTTGTAGAGCGTGGGTGGTGACAGCACCGTCACGATGGCTGTGACCTGGTTGTCACCGCAATCCGGGATGCTGTGTTCGACGCCAGGGAGACAACATGCGGGTGCTGGTTGCTGAAGATCACGGGCGGCTCGCCACCGCCATCGCGGAGGGCCTGCGACGAGAAGGGATGGCCGTCGACATCGCGTTCGACGGTGCCGATGCTCTGAGGCACGTTGCCGTGCACCGCTACGACGTGGTCGTGCTCGACCGCGATCTCCCCCAGGTCCACGGTGACGACGTGTGCCGGCGCATGCGCGAGGAGCGAAGCAACTCGCGCGTGTTGATGCTGACCGCCGCGAGCACGATCCGAGACCGCGTCGAGGGTCTCGGGATCGGCGCCGACGACTACCTGACCAAGCCGTTCGACTTCGAGGAGCTCGTCGCTCGGGTCAGAGCGCTAGCCCGGCGCTCGAGCCCCGCGCTCCCGCCCACGCTCGCCCACGGCGATCTCATGCTCGACCCCGCGCGCCGTACCGCCGTTCGCGGCGACGTGCCGCTCGCGCTCAGCCCGAAGGAGTTCGCCGTGCTCGAATATCTGCTCGGCGCCGGGGGACGGGTCGTGTCCGCCGAGGAACTGCTCGAGGGCGTGTGGGACGAAGCCGCCAACCCGTTCACCAACACCGTCAAGACGACGATCGGGCGACTGCGGGGGAAGCTGGGAGAGCCGCCGCTGATCGAAACCGTCCGCGAGGGCGGCTACCGGATCTGAGCCTGGCTCGACGCATGCTGAGATCGATCACCCCGTCCCGCTGGCTGCGGCTGCCGACCCGCACCGCTCGATTGCGGCTGACGCTGTTCTACGCCGGCCTGTTCCTGCTACTCGGGACGGTGTTGCTCGCGATCGTCTACCTGCTCACCTCGCGCGGGGGCGCGATCAGCGTCGCGACGCCGTCCCCGGTCATACGCCGCCAGCTGACGCTACCGGGCGGGGGCGTCGTCACCTTGCCGGCCGCACCGCCGGCACGGGGGCAGAACATCGTCGTCCAGCAGCACAACGCCGACCTCGCCCGTCTGGTGACGATCTCGTGGATCGTGCTCCTGGTGACGACTGCCGGCGCCGCCGTGCTCGGGTGGTTCGCCGCCGGCCGAGTCCTGCGACCGGTGCGCGAGATCACCGCGACCGCCCGCACGATCTCGGCGGGCAACCTGCACGAGCGCCTCGCGCGGACGGGCCCCAACGACGAGTTCAAGCAGCTCGGGGATACGCTCGACGACCTGTTCGGCCGGCTCGAGGCTTCGTTCGAAGCGCAGCGGCGGTTTGTCGCCAATGCATCGCATGAGCTCCGAACGCCGCTGACGCTAGAGCGGACCCTGCTACAGGTGGCGCTCGCCGATCCGAACGCGTCTGAGCTGACGCTGCGGGCGACCTGCGAGGAGTTGCTCGCCTCGCAAGTCGACCAGGAGCGACTGCTCGAAGGGCTGCTCACCCTGGCCAGCAGCGAACGCGGCCTCGAGCTGCGCGAGCCGGTCGATTTGCCCGCGCTGGTCGACTCCGCCCTGCGGCAGCTGATCCCCAAGCTCGAGCGCCGCGGCCTGTCGATCGAGGCCGCGCTCGGCCCCGCGACGGCAGTGGGCGATCCCGCGCTGATCGGGCGCCTCATCGTGAACCTGGTTGACAACGCGATCGACCACAACGTCGATGGGGGCATCGTCGAGATCCGCACGGAAACGCCTGAGGCGCACGCCGTCCTGACGGTGAGCAACACCGGTCCGTCGATCCCAGCGTCAGAGACCGGGCGATTGTTCGAACCGTTTCAGCGACTCCACGGCAGCCGTCTCGCCGACAACGGCCATCACGGGCTCGGGCTGTCGATCGTCCGCGCGATCGCCGTCGCACACGACGCGGAGCTGAGCGCCACGCCCCGCGCGGGCGGCGGACTCACCGTGACCGTCCGGTTCAGCGTTCAGACCGGCTCGAGCTGAAGCTCGTCGTCAGGTCGGGCCCGCCGGCCAGCGTCTGGTAGACGACGCAGTAGCGCTCGGTCAGCTTCTTCAGCGTCGCGAGCTCTGCTTCGTCGGTGTCGGTGTCGAGCTCGAACGACAACCGGATCGCGCTGAACCCGACGGGCGCCTCGCGGTCTACGCCGAGCGTCCCGCGAAAGTCGAGGTCGCCCTCGGCGCGCACGCGTCCCGCCGGCACCGAGATCCCGAGCGAGGTCGATACCGCCCGGAGCGTCACGCCCGCACAGGCCACCAGGGCCTCGAGCAGCATGTCGCCCGAGCACAGCAGCGAGCCGTCACCGCCGGTGGCGGGGTGCAGGCCGGCCTCCGCGATCGCCCGAGCGGTGTTCACCGAGCAGGCGACGCCCTCGCCAAGCTCGCCGGTCGCCGACAGAGTGACGAGCGCGGCCTCGGGCTCGGCCCGGTAGCGCTCCTTGAGCGGCGCCTGCAGCGCCTTGAGTTGATCGCCGTCCATCGATCCGATCTTAGTGGTCGCTTTCGCAAATACGACGACATTCGAGCGGCCCCGGCACTCTCGGTGTCGCCGTATTTACGAAAGGTCACACGTTCGAACCGGGGCCCTGCGGGACCGTCGGGCTCGGGTTCGGCGGCGCCGGGGTCGGGGAGGGGGTGGTCGGGGGGTGGTTGTCGCCGGGATCATCGGGGGCGCGGATCCACTCGAGGATCCGCCCGTCTGTGATCACGAAGTTCGTGCGCGCCGTCTGGCCGGCGCCAGTGCCGCAGTCACTGCCTCCGGGGCCCGGGCGCCCGGTCAGCCGAAACAGCGCGTTGACGTAGCGGCCGCGCTGGTCGGTCGACAACAGCAGCGCACCGCACGGCAGCGACTCATTGGCCTGTTCAGCCTGGGCGACCGTCCCGATCGTGATCACGACCGCGTCGCCCGAAGCGTCCGTGCCGTTGATCATCACACTCGGGAGCGAGAAGTACCGGGCCGCCCCACTGAGGTCGCCGCGGCGCAACGCATCCGACCACGCCTTGATCACGGCTACGGCCGCAGGACGAGCTGCGATCCCCGTCGGGCCCGGCGTCGGCACCACCGAGTCGCCGGCTGGGTCCTGGGGTAGCGGCGGCAACGGCACCGAGCGCGGCGGCGCCTCCTGGGCGTGGCGCACGGTCGTGCTGCCGAAAACCGTGGTCGACCCGCATCCGGCCAGGCACCCCGCCACCACGACCGCAGTCAACGAGGCCCAGTTCGCACGGGCGATCACACGACAATCGTAGGCCCCCGGCGAAGCGGGGCCCGAAGGGCTACGCGATCTCGTCCTCGCCGAGCTCGGACTCGCCGCCCCCGCCGCTCGCATACGACGGCGCCGTCGAGCCGTAGGTCTCCTCGAGCGCCCGCGTCAGCTTCTCGATCGCCTCGGTCACGTCATCGCGGTCGGGCTTGCTCTCGAGCGCGATCCGGATCCCGGCGATCTCGCGGGCGAGGTACTCGGTGTCCGCCAGCGACCGGGCGTTCATATCGCGGTCGCGCTCGACCTCGGACTTGTCCCGGTCGGCCTGTCGGTTCTGTGCGAGCAGGATCATCGGCGCGGCGTACGCGGCCTGCGTCGAGAACGCGAGGTTAAGCAGAATGAACGGGTACGGATCCCACCGCAGCGATGCCGCGGTCAGGTTGAGCACGATCCAGATGAACACCAAGAACGTCTGGGCGGCCAGATACCGGCCGGTGCCGAGGAAGCGCGCCATGCGCTCGGCCCACCGCCCGAACGCGTCGGGGTCGTACGAGGGACCGCCGGGGGTGCCGCGAGGGGTGCCGAGGTCGTCGTGTCGTGCCATCAGCGACTCGCGCGCGCTGTGCGCCAGTCCGCAGGGAGCATCCGGTCGAGCACGTCGTCGATCGTAACCGCGCCGACCAGGCGTTTGGCGGCATCAGTCACCGGGATCGCGACGACGTCGTACGCGGCAAGCCGCTCGGCCACCTCGCGTTCGCTGGCGTCGGCCGCGATCGGCTCCCATTCCTCGTCCAGGCACCGCGCGAGCGGCTTGCTCGGCGCCTCGCGGAGTAGACGCTGGACGCCGACGACCCCCTGGAAGCGGCCGGTTGGAGTCTCGAGCGGCGGATGGCACACGAACACCTGGGTGGCGAGTGGGACGGGCAGGTCGGGATCGCGGATCCGCGCGAGCGCCTCGGCGACGGTCGCCTGCCCGTCGAGGATGACGGGCTCAGGCGTCATCAGGCCGCCCGCGGTGTCGGGCTTGTAGATCAGGAGGCGGCGGACCGGCTCGGCCTCCTCTGGGTCCATCGCGCCGAGGAGCTCCGTGCGGCGGCTCTCGGGGAATTCTCCGAGCAGGTCGGCGGCGTCGTCGGCCTCCATCTCGTCGAGCACGCGGGCCAGGCGCTCCTGATCGAGTCCCTCGACCAGGCGGACCTGCTCGTCCTCGTCGAGCTCCTCGAGCAGGTCGGCCAACCGGTCGTCCTCGAGCTCGGACGCGAGGATGCGCCGGCGGCTCAGCGGCAGGCGACGGATCGCCGCCGACATCTCGACCGGATGCAGGCCACCGAGCGCCGCCGCCTGGCGGTCGATCGGGCGCTCGTCGGCGAACAGGTCGCCGGCCTCGCTCCAGTCGATCACGTCGGGCGCTCGTCTGCGCGCGGCCAGCCCCGTGAGCCCGCGGGCTCCGAGCGCGATCGTGGCCACCTCCCACGCGAACGGCTCCGGCGCCGGCGTGAGGCCGACGTCGACGACACGCTCGCCGCGCACGGGACGGCCGATCAGCTCGGCGATCACGAGCTGCTCACCGGCGCGCAGCACGAACTGCCGCAGGTTGACCGAGCCTCGACGCAGCCGCACGCCGTCGTTCGAGATCTCCCCGACGCGGCCCGCGCCCACGAACACCCGCCGGCGCCCGACCGCGACAACGAAGCCATTGACGCGCGGCGGGCGTCCACCGAGGTCGAGGACGACGTCCACCACGCGGCCCACATCGGCACCGTCCGCCCCCACCAGCGGGAGCCGCGTGACACGAGTTACGTAGACGATTCGGTCCGCCACATGAATAGCGTAGAGAGCCCCGGCCGAACTTGCGACGGGTGAAAGTGATCCGGATCGACCGCTGATTCGAACGGAACAGATGAACCCGGAACTCCGGGCTGATCCCAGGCAGGGGATGATGATCCGAGCACCCTTCAGCTCTCGCGCCGCGCAGCTGCGCGCGCTGACCGACGAGGCCCTGATGGAGCGCGTCGACCACGCCGACGCGCTCGCGTTCGAGGTGATCTTCGATCGCCACGGCGGCGCCGCGTTCTCGCTCGCCTACCGGATGTGCGGGCGCCGGTCCACGGCCGAGGACATCGTTCAGGAGACGTTCCTGTCGCTGTGGCGTCGCGGCGGGCGGTACGAGCGCGCTCGGGGCAGCGTGCGCTCGTGGGTGCTCGGCGCCGTCCACAACAAGGCGACCGACTCGTTCCGGCATCACACCGCCACATCCGGTCGCGACATGAGCGACGACGAGGCACTCGCGGAGCTGACGGCGCCCGATCGAACCGACCGCGAAGCCGAGCGCCGCGACGAGGCTCGCCAGATCCGCGGCGCCCTCGGCCGCCTCCCGACCGAACAGCGCCGCGTGATCGAGCTCGCTTACTTCGGCGGCTTCACCCACAGCGAGATCGCCGGCATGCTCGAGCTCCCCGCCGGGACCGTGAAGGGCCGGATGCGTCTTGGTCTGATCAAGCTGCGGCTGTCGCTCGGGGACCTCGCGAGCGCCGCCGGAGGTGCGCGATGAACTGCGGCGACGGCGCTGCCTACGTTCTCGGTGCGCTCGAACCCGACGAGGCCGAGGAGTACCGGCGCCACCTCGATCGGTGTGCCACGTGTCGTGCTGAGGTGGCCGGCATGCAGCGCGTCGCCGGCGCGCTGCTGATGGCCGTCCCGCAGTACCGCCCGCCCGCGGGCCTTCGGAGGCGCGTCCTGCGCGCCGCGCGCGACGAGATCCGGCGCAAGCAGCCCGTGCGGAGGCGAGCGCCCGCGCTCGCCTCCGCCCTCGCACTGGCGCTCGTTGGCCTCGTGATCGCGCTCGCATTGCACGGTTCCGCCGGTGTCAAGGTGCTCCACGCCCGAGTGCTCGATTCGACCGCGACCGCCGACGTGCGCCTCACGGACGGCCATGCTGAGCTAATCGTCCGCCATCTGCCGGCGCCGTCGGCGGGGCGGATCTACGAGGTGTGGCTGGAGCGCCCAGGCGCCAGGCCGGCGCCCACCACCGCGCTGTTCGGCGTGACCGCCGCCGGAGCGGCCGACGTCGGCGTCCCCGGCAGCCTGGCTGGCGTCAGGGACATCCTCGTCACCGATGAGCCTGCCGGGGGAAGCACCGTCCCCACGAGTCCGCCGCTGATCGTGGCGCCGACGGGTTGATTTGGGCCGCCTGCGGCGGCGTCCGTGGGGCCGTGCGGCCGGGCATCCATGCCCGGCCGGCGGGTCGCGAGGCCCTTAAGCGGCCGACAGCTCGAACAGCTGCGTGAGACGGAAGGTGTTCCCCGACGGGTCGTGGAATCCGCAGTCGATCCCGTACGGGCGCTCCTCCGGGGCCTCAGAGAACTCGACCCCGCGGCTCCTCAGCTGCTCGTAGTCGGCCTCGACATCCTCGGTGGTGAAGAACACCGTCCCCGCGAAGCCCTTGGCCATCAGCGCCTTGACCTGATCTGCCGTACCGGGGTCCATCACCGGCGGCCCGGGGACCGCCATCAGGACGATCGAGATGTCCGGCTGGCTCGGGGGTCCGACGGTCAGCCAGCGGAAGCCGCCCATCTCCGGGAGCGTCACGTCGGAGCGAACCTCCATGCCCAGCTTGTTGGTATAGAACGCGAGCGCCTCTTCCTGGTCGTGGACCCAGAGCTGAGCGGTCGAGAGCTTGATCATCTTGGCCTCCTAGGGCGTGGTAGTGAACACGCCGGCCACACTAATTCCGCTGCGTAACGTTGTCTTCTCGAAACGTGCTGCGCTGGGGCCGCCCGTACGCGCGAACCACGCACGTCGGGACCATCGCCCAGTCGGAGGCCGGCGGGAACCGGGCTCGGTAGGCGGTCGGCGAGACCCCGTACGTGCGCGTGAAGCTGGTCGTGAACGAGCCGAGGCTCTGGAGCCCCACCGAGAAGCAGATGTCGGCCACCGAGCGGTCGGTCGTCCGCAGCAGCGCCGCGGCACGCTCGAGCCGGCGGGTCAGCAGATATGCGTGCGGTGATTCTCCGAAGGCCCGGCGGAACTCGCGGCTGAAGTGCGCGCGCGACAGCCCGGCGGCGCGGGCGAGATCGTCGACGTCGAGCGGCTCGAAGTACCGCGCGTCGGCTAGATCCTTGGCTCGCAGCAGGTGCCGGTCGGCGGGGACGAAGGCCACGCCCACCACCCTACTCATGTCAGGTAGCGCAAACGGACGACTCACGCCGGCGGCGACAGATGCCGTTAACGTGTGGAGCAGACGTTTAGCGTGGACGGCAGGCAAGTGTTTCACCGATACAGGCTCGCGGCGATTACGGCGCTCGCGATTATCGCCGCGGGGTGCGGAAGTTCCGCGGTCGGCGGCAGCACCACCGGCGGCACCGGTGACGCGTCATCGACGCCGACGCTCCCGCAGGCCCACCCGCAGGCGGTCGAGCCCGCGGCGGGACAGCAGGCACAGGCGGTGACGCCACAGGATCCGGTCGGTGACCCCAAGGCGCACGCGATGCCGCTGTCCGAGGTGCGGCACCTGCTCACGCTCGAGCACGTCGCCGTCCGGGCCAACAACACGAGCTACATCGACCCGCTCCAGTACGTGACGGTGTGGGAGCGGACCGACCAGGGCGTCGACGCCCAGCTGCCGGTCGGGGCGCCGATCCTCGCGCCGTGCGAGATCAAGATCCTCGCGATCGAGCCGAATTGGTACGCCGGCCAGCCGCTCGTGTACTTCGAGCTGCTCCAGGGCCAGCAGGCCGGCCAGGTGCAGTACGTGGCCGAGGAGATCACGGACATCGCGCCTCCGGGCTCGATCCTCCAGCAGGGACAGACGGTCGCCAAGTACGCCGCGCACGGCACCGCGATCGAGTACGGCTGGTCGACGCTGAACGGCATCACGCTCGCGCGCGCGACCACGGGCTATGAGGAGGGCGAGATCACGCCGGCCGGCACCTACATGCGCAACTGGCTGAACAGCGTTGGCGCGGGCGCCGGGCCCTGGCCCCCGAAGTGATCGGCGCTGGCGCGCTTTAGAACGCGCGGTTTGGCGGGTCGCCGATCAGCACCGCCTCGGCTTCGCGGAAGCGGCCGTTCATCTCGCGCGTCTCGAGGAACGTCATCAGCAGCCGGGTGACCGGGACGCTCTGACGCCACTGGACCGCGGTCCACGTCGTCGAGCCGCCCTCGAAGTGCGCCGCGGCCACCTCGCGCGAGAACGTCGCGGACACGAACGATGAGCTCGAGGGCTCGGGAAGCGGTCCGTCGACGGCCGCGCCGCGGTAGAGCGTCACGGTCTCCTCGCCGATGCCCGACCACAGCTCGCGCGTGAACGCGAGCCGGGCGACGAGATGCTCCACCCGTCGCTCCTTGCGGTCAGGTCCCTCGAACGTATTCGGATCGCGGACGACCTTGCCGCGGTACGGACACAGACCGAGCTCGGCGAGGACGATCGCGTGACCCTTGACGAACTCGCCGGACCGCGGATTGCTGACGAACGCACTCGCGAAGCGCTGCTCGAGATCGGCGACGCCGCGGTCGACCAACCACCCGTCGAGTAGCGCGAACAGCTCTGGGTCGCCGGCGCGCTCCCGCGCGCGCGCCGCCACATCGACGGGCACGGGCGGGCCTAGTCGCATGTCGGCGCGGGCGCGGTCGATCCGGCGCAAGGTCTCCTCCCGCGCGACGGGATCCGGTTCGATCACGAGCTCTCGGTCGAATCGTCTGAGCGCGCTCTCGAGCTCGGCCACCACGTCCGCCGGCGCCACCGCTACGCCCCGCGCGAACTGGAAGCGCCCGATCTCCTCGAGTGCCAGCTCCCAGCGTATGCCGGCGTCCTCGAACGCCCCGACCTCAAGCTCGAACGCGCCGATCGCGGGCTTGACCGCGGTCACCGTGATCGGAGTCCGCCGCGCATCGAGCAGCCGTCCTCGGTTACCGGTCACGAGATGCCGGAGCTCGCCGGGCACGAAGTCCGAGTCCGGCGCGGGAGCCGGGTCAGACGCGTAGATCGAAGCGGCCATGCATCTCAGCCGCCGCGCACCAGCTTGGGCAGCGACGTGATCAGTCGCGGGAGGTCCGAGCGGGCGTGCGCGAGCGCGTCGTCGAGCGCGGTCGCGGCGTCGCTCTCGATCGTCGCGCCGTGACCGACGAGCAGCACCGAGGGCCGGTAGGGCGCGAGCTGCGAGCGCGGCGGCGTGAGGCGGAGCATCGGATGAACGCCGGCCCGGCGCCCGAGCGCGAACGGTGGCGCGGTCCCGATCGCCTCGGCCACGATCAGCGCTCGCTCGCGCTGCCACCACAGTGCCACCTCGTGCCAGCCCCACCGCGACAGGACCGGCACCGGCTCGAACGGCGTGTCGAGGGCGACGGCGGGGAGACGGAGCAGCGGCACGCCGAGCCTCGACGCGATCGCCTCGCAGTCGCGGTTGTGGCGGTCGAGTAGCTGGAACACGCCGGCGGGCGTGCCGAGCGACTCAACCTCGCGCAGCGCCGGACCATCGTCGAACGGGTCGACGAGCCAAACCCGGCCCTCGCTGTGCAGCGCGTGCGCCGAGCGGACCATCATCCCGGGCTCGATCCAGGTCAGCCCGATCGCGTGGCGTTGCAGGGTCGCGCTCATCGGGTCACGAGTCGGACGCACATTCGGCGTTCACGTACCCCGATCGGAAAGGACTGGGCGCGCCGGTCTGCTCGTCGAACGTGTGGCGCCACACGCAGCCTGTGTCGTTGGCGAGCAGATGGATCGACACCGACGTCTCCGCAGAGGTCGTCCGCACGCGATGTACGTCGTCGCGAGGCGGCAGCAGCGTGTAGAAGTCACCCGGGTTGACCGGACGCCGTCGGACGAGCGCGAGCCGGCCGTCCCCGGGCCGGTAGAACTCCTCGTCTTGCACGCCGCGATAGACGCCGACGAGGCCCCACGCGAGGTGGTCGTGGACCGGCGTCATCGCGCCCGGCGGCACGACCAGGCTGAACAGCGACAGCGACCGGTCGGCCGCCCGGAACACCAGCCACTGCCCGATGCCGCCGCCCATCCCGCTGCCGATGGCCGGCTCCTGGAAGTTCGGTGGCAACCAGGCCTGGTCGGCCAGCAACTCCGCGAACAGCGGGCTGATCAGCTCGCACGCGAGCTCGGGCGACTGCGCCGCGGCGATCCGCTCGCGCACGTCCGCAACGAACCCGCGCACGCGGGCGGTGTCGAGCCTGTACTCGTCGGCCGAGAGCGGGTGGAGCGGACCGTGCTCGTGGTGAAGATCGCACATCGGATCCCGAAGCCTAGAGGTCCGCAGCGCGACGCAACGGTTGTCGTGCACAGATTCTGTGCCGATACTTTGAGTTGATGGCCGGCTCCGCGGCGCCGAGATCGCCCGCAAGCTTGGGTTCTCCGACGCGACCGCCGAGGCGGTCAAAGCGCTCGACGAGCACTGGGATGGCCACGGCCAGGCGCTCGGCGCGTTCCGCCGCGACGCTCGCTTCTGGCACTCGCTGGACACGCCGGACGTGTCCAGGGTCGAGCCGCCCGATCGGATCCTGACCGCCGACGAGGATCGGCTGGACACGATCGCCGAAGGGTTCGCCGCGGTCATCGACGCGAAGTCCCCGTGGACGCATGAGCACTGCGACCGTGTCTGCGCGATCGCCCTCGGGATGGGCACGATGCTCGGATTCGACGAGGGCACGCAGCGGGAGCTTCGCCGGGCGGCGCTGCTGCACGACATCGGGAAGCTCTCGATCTCGAACCGGATTCTCGACAAGCCGGGCCCGCTCACCGAGGCCGAGCAGACCAGGTTCAAGGACCACGCCCTGCTGACCGAGCAGATTCTCGGGCGAGGATCGTCGCCGCGGCCTGACGCCAAGCTCCCTACCATTCCGGGTCGAGGCTCGACCGTTGACGACCGAACCCGATAGCACCCCCACCCTGCGCGCGGCCCTCGCGCCCGACGCGCTGAGAGAGGCGATGGTGGTGCGGCGCCCGGTGTTCGGGAATCCGTGGGACTCGACCGCCGACATGGGCCTGTGCTACCTGGCGGTCGCGGTCGTCGATCCGTTCCTGCTGTGGATCGGTGGGAAGCTGATGGGCGCGATCTTCAGCTTCAGCTCGCGGTGGCCGCTCGGCGTGTTCATGGTCGCGGCGCTGGTCGGCGCCGCCGGCTTCATGACGATCGTCGGCCGGCAGCGCACGAGCATCACGGTCGACATCCTCACGATCGCCGCGTGGATCGTGCTCGGCCTGATCGTGGCGCCGATCATCGGGCTGGCGCTGTCACCGCTGCCCGCGGTCATCGTCTACGCGGTGATGCTCGCCGGCATCTTCGTGTACGTGCTGCGCTTTGGCCACTTCGATGTGTCACCCCTGCGCACGCTGAGCTGGCCGATCACCTGGAGCCTGCTGGCGCTGTTCTTCTCGTTCTGCCTGCACCAGCTGGTGCTGTACCAGTAGGCGGTGCTCGCCGCGGTCAGGGTCCGCGACTTTAGTGCGCGGCGTGGCAGACGGTCCGCAGGTCGGAGCAGTGGACGACGGTGCCGATGATCCACGCGCCGGGCACCGGTCCCCAGTAGCGGCTGTCGTCGGAGCTCGCGCGGTTGTCCCCGAGCATGTAGTAGTCGCCGGCGGGCACGCGCACCGGGGTCGGGAAGCTGCACGTCGTGGCGCCGGCGGTGCACGGCGCGATGTACGGCTCGCTGTCGGTGACCCCGTTTACGACCGCGTGCCCGTCGACGATCGCGACCGTGTCGCCCGGACCGGCGACGACGCGTTTGATGAACGTGGTGTTCGACTCCTGGCGCAGCGCGACGCCGCACGGCTGCGTGTGCCCGGCGCCCTGCGTGTTCGCGCCGCACAGGGGATCGCTCGGGCGCGCGCCGGCCGGCGGATGGAACAGCGCGATGTCGCCGATATGCGGTTTGAGTGAGCCGATCGCCGCGACCCGCTGCCCAATCTGGAGGGTCGGCTCCATCGACCCGGACGTGACCTCGTAGTAGCTGACGTCATTGTGGAGCGCGAACCACAGGCCCGCGAGGGCCAGCACCGCCAGCGCGAGGGCGCGCCGGCCGATCCGCCGCCGGACAGGTCGGCCCAGCGGCAACGACGACACTTCCATACTCGCTTGATCGGCACCGTTTGGATCGCGCTTGATCGGTATCGGGGGGCATCCCCATCCGCCCGACCCGACATATTGGAACGCCTCGCTCGCCCGCTCGCCCGTGGAACGTGAAACCCCTCACCTATCGCTTGCCGCTGCGCGCCGGATCGCGCTCGCCGCGCAGGGGTTCGGGAAGCCCCGGCCGGTTCGGCCGCCGAGCGTCAACCAGATGGAAGCGCTGGTGCGACAACTCGGCGTCCTCCAGCTCGACTCGGTCAACGTGTTCAGCCGGGCGCACTACATGCCGCTGTTCTCGCGGGTCGGGCCGTACGACCGCTCGCGCCTGGACCGCATCGCCGGCCACGTCGACGGGAGGGTCGATCGCCGGCTGATCGAGTACTGGGCGCACGAGGCGTCGCTGATCCCGGTCGAGACGCACCCGCTGTTTCGCTGGCGGATGGCGGACGTCGACCGCGAGGCGTGGGGCTCGATCTCGCGGATCGCGCGCAACGAGCCCGAGCTGGTCGCCGAAACGCTCGAGCTCGTCTCTGAGCGGGGACCGATCCGCGCTCGCGACACCGGCGCGGTCCGGCCGCCGCCCCGGGCCGGGCACATGTGGAACTGGCACGAGGGCAAGGTCGCGCTCGAGTTCCTGTTCTTCACCGGGCAGGTAGCCGCGGCGCGGCGGATCAACTTCGAGCGTCTGTACGACACGATCGATCGGGTGCTCCCCGCCTCGATTCTCGAGCAGCCGACGCCCGATCCGGTGGAGGCCCAGCGCGAGCTGGTTCGGATCGCCGCGCGGGCCCTTGGCGTGGCCACTGAGCCGGACCTCGGCGACTACTTCCGGCTGCCGCGCGCAGACTCGAAGGCTCGCGTGGCGGAGCTGGCGGCCGCCGGCGAGCTGCTCCAGGTCGAGGTTTCCGGGTGGTCGGCGCCCGCGTATCTGTGGCCGGACGCCCGGCGGCCGCGGCGGATCAACGCCCGCGCGCTGCTGTCGCCGTTCGACTCGCTGATCTGGTTCCGTCAGCGCACCGAGCGGCTGTTCGACTTCCGCTATCGGATCGAGATCTACACGCCGGCGCCCAAGCGCGTGCACGGTTACTACGTGTTGCCGTTCCTGCTCGGCGAGCAGCTGGTCGCCCGCGTCGATCTCAAGTCCGATCGCCAGATGAGCGCGCTGCTCGTGCAGGGCGCGTTCGCGGAGGACGGAGTCGACCGCGTCGTGGTCGCCGCGGAGCTCGCGGCCGAGCTGGCGCTGGTCGCGAGCTGGCTCGGACTCTCGGCGGTTGTCGTCCCGGCCGCGGCGCGTGGCGACCTCGCGGGGGAGCTGGCTGCGATCATCGGCTGATGCCTGAGATCGAGGTCAGAGCCGCGACGCTCGAGGACGTCGATGACGTCCTCTCCATGTACGAGTGGCTGTTTGCGCCCCCGGGTTCCAGCCCGGCATCTTGGGATCCGTGGCGCGCAAGGGAGGCGATTAGCCACGCTGTGACCTCGGACGCCGCCGTCGTGCTCGTGGCCGGGGTGGGCGAGGAGCTGGTCGGGTTCTGCACCGGCTACGACGAGCTCGAATCGGTGCGCTTCGGGCGGCGGGTCTGGGTCGAGGATCTCGCGGTTGACCCGGAACGCCGATCGCTCGGCACCGGCAAGCGGCTGCTCGACGCGGCCAAGGACTGGGCTCGCGCCCGCGGGGCTTCCCATTTGGAGCTCGACTCCGCGGAGACCCGCGCCGCCGCGCATCGGTTCTACGAGCGCGAGCAGCCCAGCTGGCGCTCGGTCTGCTTCGGCTGGGAGCTGTAAGGACCAGCGCCTTTCTGGCGATTACCCGGTAAGGGGCGAGCGCCCGAAAACTGAGGCCTCGGAATAGGCAGACGACCGATTGCGCCTCGGGACCGAGCAGCTAACTTGGAACACAGAGCGATGTTCTCGTTATTGCAGAATCACGCCACCGGGATGCCGGTGCTCGACGCGGAGTCCGACTTCCGCCGCGCTCGGCGCGCGCACGCGGTCGCACGGGTCGGCCGCTGGCTCGGGCGCCGGTCGGAGTGCCGTCATCCGCGGGCGCTCGGCGAGACCGCGGTGCTGACCGGCGGATTGCCGCGCGCGCAGATCGTCCCGCTCGACGCGATCGTCGGCACGCTCGAGCCGACGCCCCACTTCGACGCGCACTTCCGCCCCGCCTCCGAGGTCCTGCGGTCCCGCTGGCAGCGGATCGCCCTGGCCCACCGGCGCGGCGACGCGCTCCCGCCGATCGAACTGATCAAGCGACCCGACGGCTACTACGTGCTGGACGGGCGCCACCGGGTGTCGGTGGCGCGCGCGCTCGGCCACCCGGACATCGACGCCCGGGTCACCGGCGGCCGCGCGTTCGGCTAGGCGTCGGCGCCGCCGCGTTAGGACCTACGCGGCCGCACCCAACCGGGCAGCCAGCGCCCGCGCCGCTTCGGCCAACTCGGGCGGGTCGAGCACCCGCATCGGCTCATTGAGCGTCGCCATCCACACCAGGAAGCTGTACGACCAGCCGCTCCGAGTGGTCACGATGCAGGCGTCCTCGCCGTCCGGTTCGACGTCGGCGTAGCGAGCCGGGATACGGCCGCGGACGGCGGCGGCGGGCGCGGCAAGCCGCACTCGCCCTGGCGGGGCCACGGCCTCGCCATCCCTCACTCCCCGTAGCCGTTCCTTGACGAACGCCGCCGGATCGCCGCCGGGGACGGTGCGCCGGCGACCGCGCTCACCGGGACGAAGTCGTCCCCGAATCCGGTCGATGCGGAACGTACGCCAGTCGTCGCGGTCGAGGTCGAACGCGACCAGGTACCAGCGGTGGCCGCTGTAGACGACGGAGTGAGGCTCGGTGTTCCGCTGAGATGCCCTCTCGTCCCTGGCGATGTAGGGGAAGCGCAGGCGGGTGCGGTCGCGGCAGGCGCCGGCGAGCGTCGCCAGCACGTCGGGATCGATCCGCGGGCCCTCGACGCCGAACGTCGAGGTGGCGACGCTGAGCGCGCTGACCCGGCGGCGAAGGCGGCTCGGCAGCACCTGCTCGAGCTTGGTCAACGCGCGGACGGACGTCTCTTCGATGCCAGCGATCCCGCCGGCGGCCGCCGTCCGGAGTCCGACGGCCACGGCGACGGCCTCGGCGTCGTCGAGCAGCAGTGGCGGAAGCTCGCCGCCGTTACCGAGGCGGTAGCCGCCGGCGACGCCGGGGGCGGCCTCGACCGGATAGCCGAGCGAGCGCAATTTGTCGACGTCGCGCCGGATCGTGCGGGAGCCGACCTCGAGGCGGTCGGCAAGCTCCTGGCCGGTCCATTCCCGGCGCATCTGGAGCAGAGAAAGCAGTGCGAGTAGGCGGGCGGAGGTCTGAACCATGATGCCGCGCATCCTCCCACAGATTGCGGACCCTAGTTGTCCTCAATAGACCCATTCGGTGCCTTTTGAGGACTGAAATTGACCGCAATGCTCGAGAGGCTGCGGTCATGTCAACCACCACGTTCACCCCCTCCGCGGCCGTCGCCAAGGCGCGGCCCTCCAGCTCCAACCGGAGCATCTGGCTCGGTTTTCTCGTGGTCCTCGCCGCCTCGGTGATGGACCTGCTCGACTCGACGATCGCTCAGACCGCCGCGCCGGCGATCCGCCGGGACCTCGGTGGCTCGTACGCGTCGCTCGAGTGGATCTCGGCCGCCTACACGCTGGCGATGGCGGTGACGCTGCTGCTCGGCAGCCGGCTTGGCGACCTGTTCGGGCGGCGGCGGGTGCTGCTGGTCGGCATCGCCGGTTTCGTCGGCGCATCGGTACTGTGCTCGCTGGCCCCATCACCGGGCGCATTGATCGCGGGGCGGGCGCTCCAGGGCGCCGTGGCCGCGATCATGGTGCCGCAGGGCTTTGGCCTGATCCGCGAGTTGTTCGGCGATGAAGGCCAGCAGAAGGCGTTCGGAGTGTTCGGCCCGGTGATGGGCCTCGCCGCGGTCACGGGGCCGCTCGTGGGCGGAGCGCTCGTCAACCTCGACCTATTCGGGACCGGCTGGCGCGCGATCTTCCTCGTCAACGTGCCGATCGGACTGCTGGCGATTGCCGCCGGCCGGCGGTATCTGCCCAGGACCGCGCCGACGGCCCCGGGCGCGCGACTCGACGCCACGAGCGTCACGCTCGCGATGGTCGGCGGGCTCGCGCTCGTGTATCCGCTGATCGAGGGGCGCGAGCACGGCTGGCCGGCGTGGTCGTTCGCGCTGCTCGGCGCCGGCCTCGTCGCGCTGGCAGCGTTCGGCGTGCTTCAGAAGCGCCGCGCACGCCAGGGCCGTACACCGCTGGTCGAGCCGTCGATCCTCCGCCGGCGCCCCTACGTCGCCGGACTCGCAGTCGTGCTCGGGTTCATCGGTGCGATGGGCGGGATGATGATCGCGCTCAACGTGATGTTCCAGACCGGCCTCGGGCTGACGCCGCTGGCCTGCGCGGTTGCGACCGTGGCGATCCCGGTGACGGCGATCGGCGGTTCGATCACCTCCTCGGCGCTGCTGGCCAAGATCGGGAGGACCACCATGCACATCGGGATCGTGGTCATGGCGATCGGCCTGATCGTGGTCGACATCGTGCTGCGCTCGGACCGCGGTGGCGTCACCGCGTGGGATCTCGCCGCGCCGCTCGCGATCACCGGCTTCGGCATGGGGATGGTGTTCGTTCCGATGTTCGACGTGATCCTGGCCGGCGTCGCTCCGCACGAGATCGGCTCCGCCTCGGGGCTGCTCGAGTCGATCCAGCAACTCGCGATGTCGATTGGGATCGCCGCGGTGGGCACCGTGCTGTTCGATCGGCTCGGCAGCAGCCACGGCCCGGTCGCGTTCGTCGGCGCGTCCGACCACGCGCTGCTGGTTGCCATCGGGTTCCTGGTGGCGGCGTGCGCGGCGGTGTTCTGGCTCCCCAAGCACGCGCGGGAAAGCCACTGATTTAGCGGCTCTCCCGCGGCACGGGCACGCGCGGCAGGGGAACGCGCGGCCGGGGGGCGCGCGGCAGGCGCACGAGGTCGCGGAGCCTGACCCGTGCTCCGGTTCGGAGCGCGTGGGTTGCGCCCCGCGGACCCGGGTAGGTGTTGGTCATGTTTCGCAGGTTTTGCCTAGGCCTCGCGACAGTGGGTGTCGTGCTGTTGGTGGTGAGCATGTCGGCGCTCGCCGCCGGCTCGCCCGTGTATGCCGGCGGTTCCCGGAAGGCCAACCGGTACATGGACATCGAGCCCCAGGTCCTCTCCGGCGGTCATCGTGCCGACTGGCGGATCGATGTGTTCGGGCCGTGCACGGAGAACCTGCGGCTCGGGCGCACGGTTGGCACCGACGCCGGCAACACGCCACAGGATCCGCAGCTGCGCATCAGTCGCGTACGCTTCGCGTTGAACTGGCAGGCGCACAGCTCGCTCAGCAACCTGGCCTACAGCTATCAGCTCGCGGGTCACGCCGTTGGCGGGTACGTGGGGACCTTTCACTACCACGAAAGCGAGGGCGCCGCCTATCGGTGCGACTCGCACCTGCTCCACTGGAGCGCCCACCGCCGGAGCGGCGGCTTTCCGCAGGGCGACCCCTCCCAGTCGCGGTGAGGCCCGCCCGCGCCGTCACCCCAATAAGTCGACGCTCGGCGCACGCGTCCGCTCGAGTGCGTCGCGATCGGGGCCATACCGGAACGAATATTCATTCGGCCAGCGGGCGGGGTCGAGTGCGGGGTTATCGGGGTTACGGAGCGGATCGCCCGCGGCTCGGCCTCCCGAGCACGGCCTGGCAGCCGACCATCTACTTGACGCGGACGTAGGTGAGGTCGAAGTCGGTCGTGTAGTTGACGCCGTCGTCCGCTCTCTGCCAGCGGCCGGCGATCCGCCGGCCGCCGTCCTCGAACCTGCCGGTGAACCGCTGCGAGAACGGGGCGCCCTCGCGCCACAGCTTCCACTCGGTGTCGTCGATGCTCATCCCGTAAACGCGGCACACTCCGCGATCGTCGGAGTACAGCTGGTAGTAGGTGCCATTGCCGGCGTCGCAGCCCATGATCGAAAGGGTCTTCGGCGCGTCTGGATGGTCGGTGGAGGACCGCTGCACGAGATGAGCGCCCGACGCGTGCCACTCGATCGTGGCCTCAGCCTCGCCGGGCCACGGCTTGCCATCGGCCCCAACGGCCGTCAACGCCCACTCCCCGACCAGCGGCGCGAGCCTCGCCAGGGCATCGTTTGCGGTGGGTTGATCGATCATGCGGCGCGCGAATAGACCTGAACCTGGACGCCGTCCGAGCCGACGGTCCTGCTCTCCGCGAGCGTGAACTTGAGGCGGTCGATGCCGTTGGGGAACAGCCGCTGGCCGCGCCCGAGGATCGTCGGAAACAACATCAGGCGAAGCTCGTCGACGAGGTCCGCGGCGAGCAGTGCCTCCACCAGCGTGCCGCTGCCCGGGACGAGGATCGAGCCTTCGGTCTCGTCCTTCAGCTTCGACACCCCGTCGGCGGCGTCGCCGGCGATCACCGTCGTGTTCTGCCACGTCGGGTCGGTCAGCGTGTTCGAGACCACGTACTTCGCGCCGTTGTTGATCTTGTCCGCGAACGGGCCCTCGCGCGACGGCCAGGCGCCGGCAAACGCCTCGTAGGTTCGCCGCCCGAACAACTGGACGTCCGCGTCCATCAACTCGTCCATCTTGAACTCGTCGCCGTCCTCGCCGCGGTCGTACTCGAACGTCCAGCCGCCGTACTCGTAGTCCTCGGCTCCGCCCGGATCCTGGAACACCCCGTCGATCGAGACGAACTCCGTCACCACCAGCTTGCCCATCACTCTCTCCTTTCGATTGCGGCTTCGAGCGTAAGACCGCGGGGGGCCGGATAACTAAGCGACACGACCAGTGTTCGGAACACCGATACACTCGCCCGCGAATGCCGCCCGTCGTTCGCACCTCGGTCCCCGACCTCGTGTTCGAACAGCTCCGCCGCGGACGCCGGTAGCGGCTCAGCCCGACGCCGGCGCCCCCGTGCACGCCTCGAGCAGCTCCAGCGCCTCGGGCAGGTTGGCGCGTCCGAAGCCGACCCGGACGTGGCCCGGCTCGTCGTAGACCGAGCCGGGAAGCAGCAGCACGCCGAGGTCCGCGAGCCGCGCGCACATCTCATCGACATCGGCCACGCCCTTGACGCGTGGAAAGCCGATCGGGCTCGCGGTCGGGCGGACCCACTCGAACGTGTCGGCGTGGCGCTCGAAGAAGGCGTCGAGCAGCGGCAGGTTCCGCGTCACGAGCTCGAGGTTGCGGTCAAGCAGCACCTGACGGTTCCGCAACGCGAGCCCGGTGAGCACCTCGCTCGGCGCGCTCGAGCAGATCGTCGTGTAGTCCTTCATCCGCATGATCGCCTCGCGGATCGCCGCATCGCGGGTGACGAGCCAGCCGAGGCGCAGCCCGGGCAGTCCGTAGCTCTTCGAGATGCTGCCGAGCGACACGGCGTGCTCGTCGAGGTCGCACGCCGCCGGCAGCCGGTCTCGGGGATCGTGCTCGAGTTCGCGGTAGACCTCGTCGCCGAACAGCACAAGCCCGCGCGAGCGCGCCAGCTCGCTCACCCGCTCGAACGTCGCGCGGTCCATCAGTGTGCCCGTCGGATTGTGCGGCTGGTTGACGTAGAACAGCCGCGTGTTCGCGCGCAGCGAACGCTCGAGCGCGCCGAGGTCATGCGCCCATCCGTCCTCGTAGCGCCGCTGCCACTCGTCGACGTCGGCGCCGGTGCTCCGCGCCAGTTCGAGCGCGGACTCGTAGCACGGGGTCTCGACGATCGCGTGATCGCCGGCGCGCAGCAGCGCGTGGTAGACGAGGAGGATGCCCTCCTCCGCGCACGAGGTGACGATCACATCGTCGGGTTCGATGCGCTGGTACAGCGCGGCGATCGCCTCGCGCAACTCGGGCGCCCCGGCCGACTCGGTGTACCCGCACCAGGTCGCGAGCAGCCGGTCGTGTGCGTCGGGCTCGAGCGCCAACAAGTCCTCGATCGTTCGCGACTCGCAGTCGCTGCTCGAGAGCATGAACCGGGTCGTGAACTCGTAGCGACCGTAGTAGCGCTCGATCCGGAACGGCTTGACGTCCATGGCTCGATTATTCCGGGCGGGCGAACGCGACTCGACTACCGTCCTCGACCGTGAACGACGCAGAACAGCTGGCCGAGCTTGCCGTCGTGGTCGGCGCGAACGTCCAGCCCGGTCAGCTCGTCAGGGTTTCGTCGGACGTCGCGCACGCCGACCTGGTGCGGGCGGTGGCGGACGCGGCGTATCGACACGGGGCGAGCTTTGTCGAGGCTGACTTTTCGGACCTGCTCCTCCAGCGCTCCCAGGTATTGCACGCGCGCGATCTGGTCCAGGCGACCCGCCCAAGCTGGTGGGAGGCCGGCCTGACAAATCTGGCCGACGCGGGCGGCGCGCGCATCATGATCCACGCGCCGACCGCGCCCGGCCTGTTCGACGACCTCGATCCGGTGCGGGTCAACCTGGCCCAACCGGCCAGAAGCTCCGTGTGGCGCAGCGTCGAGTACGTCGCGAACAACACGATCATCCCGGGGCCGAACGAGGCCTGGGCGACCGCGCTCCATCCCGACCTGCCACCCGCGCAAGCGCTCTCGAGATTGTGGGATCAGATCAACATCGCCTGCCGTGTCACTCAGCCGGACCCGGTCGACGCCTGGCGCCGGCGGTTCGCCGAGCTTCGCGAGCGTGCGCACGGGCTGACCGCGCTCGGACTCGACGAGATCCGGCTCGCCGGCCCCGGGACCGACCTGCGCATCGGGCTGCTGCCGACCGCGCGCTGGGAGCCTCCGACGAATGTCAACGCGCACGCGATCGAGCACGCATGGAACCTGCCCTCGGAGGAGGTCTACACGGTGCCGGACCCCGACCGAGTCGACGGCCACGTCCGGCTCACCCGCCCCGCCGTCGTCGGCGGCCGGCTCATCCCCGGCGTCCACCTGACCTTCCGACAAGGAAAGGTTGTAGACATGAATGCCCCGGACGGCGCGCCGTCACTGCGCGAGTACATCGACCGCGACCCCGGGACGAGCCGGCTCGGGGAACTGGCGCTCGTCGACGGCGACAGCGCCGTTGGAAGCATCGGACAGACGTTCGGGATGAGCATGCTCGACGAGAACACCGCCAGCCACATCGCGCTCGGCTTCGGCTTTCCCGCGCTTGTCGATCCCGCCAAACGCGATCGGGTCAACCAGAGCAGCGACCACCTGGACCTGACAGTCGGGTCGGACGAGATCCGCGTCACAGGCCACCACGCTGACGGTCGCGCGCAGCTCCTGCTCCACCACGGCCGCTGGCACTTCTGAGCCGGCGCGGGCCCCTCCTCTCGTATAGGCGATTCCACATCGCCTGTGCTTCCGGGTCGCGAGTAAGCGCGAGTTTCCGCGAGGTCTGTGCGTTATCTGACCACGTCCAACGACCTCAAGGAATGAGTACGAATGGTCAACAAACGTATGATGAGCGGCCTGATCGCCGCTTTCTCGCTGGTTCTGGCTTTCCCGGCGCTGGCGTCCGCCCACACTCTCTCGGTCTCCGCCGGCCCGTCTCAGTGCGTCACGTCTAACGGCGCCAACACCGGGCAATACAGCTCCACGGTGACGATAACCGAGCAGTACTTCGGCGGAACCACGGAGGTCATTCCGGCCGGCATCAACGTGCACGAGAGCTCCTCGAGCACTGACAAGGGGAACACCGGCCTCAATCAGAACTACTTCACGCAGGGTGCCGTCGGCACGCAGACCGGGCCTGTGAGCCTCGGGCAGCCCACGACGTTCACCTCGCCCAACTCGAACGCTACGGCCACGCAGACGTTCACGGTTACCACCTCGGTGCCAGAAACGTACGTGCTCGGCAACAGCTACATGGGCTCTCCGTCGACGGCGTCGATCACCGCGCCGAAGAGCGGGTGCACGCCGCCGCCGAGCTGTCCGAGCGGAGACACGCTCGTCAACGGCGTGTGCGTACCTCCGACGAGCTGCCCGTCCGGGGAGACCCTGACCGGTGGCGTGTGCGTGCCTCCGACGAGCTGCCCCTCGGGCGAGATCCTGTCGGGCGGCAAGTGCGTACCTCCGACCGGCTGCCCCAGCGGCGAGACGCTGTCCGGCGGCGTGTGCGTGCCTCCCAGCACCTGCCCCAGCGGCGAGTCGCTATCGAATGGACAGTGCGTGCCTCCAAGCACCTGCCCGGCCTCAGAAACGATGTCGAACGGGCAGTGCGTACCTCCCAGCACCTGCCCGAGCGGTGAGACGCTGACTGGCGGGCAGTGCACGCCTCCGACCACCTGCCCCAGCGGCGAGACGCTGACTGGCGGGCAGTGCGTACCTCCGACCACCTGCCCCACCGGCGAGACGCTGACGGGCGGCGTGTGCACGCCTCCGACGGTCGTGCCTCCCCCCGCGGTCTATCCGGCCGTGTGCCGGGCATCGACCCGGGGCTACAAGGTGCGCGCCGGCCAGCAGGACACGATCATCGTCTCGGTCACGCGCCACGGTGCGACGGTGACGGGCGCGAACGTGCGGATCTCACTCCCCGGCGGCAAGACCCTGACCAAGAGCACCGGCACCAACGGCAAGGCGACGTTCGTCGTCAAGCCGACCCGGAGCGGGACCATCATCGTGCGCAGCCCGAGCTGCGATGGGATGGTCAAGGTGAAGGTGTACGCCGCCAAGGCGGCGACCGCGGTGCGGGCTCCGTCCTTCACCGGCTGACATGAGGAACCACGCAGCAAGCCGCCGCGGCCTACGGGCCGCGGCGCTCTGCGCTCTTGCGCTGATGGCCGTGCTAGCGTTGCCGGCGATCGGCCAGGCGGCGAGGGTGAAGCGTCAGATCCTGTCCCATCCGGGGTTCGCCTCCACGTGGGCGTACCTCGAGAACGGCACCGACGCGTATGCCGCACCGTCGCGGCACTCGCGGGTGCTGGGGTACCTCGGGCTGACCACGCAGGACGGCACGAGTGAGTTGCTGTTCGAGCAACAGCGAGTGCTCGTCCACGGCCTCTGGTGGGTCCAGGTCCGCCTGCCGCTGCGACCCGCCGGACAGATCGGCTGGGTCCCCCAGTGGACGCTTGGATCGCCCCAGACGGTCCATACCTACCTCGTGGTTTCGACCGAGAAGACGACGCTCACCCTGTATCGCAACGGCAAGGTCATCTTCTTGACACACGTGGGCACCGGCAAGCCGAGCACGCCCACCCCTCACGGACAGTTCTACATCCGCGACCGGCTCAGCGGCTTCCCGGCCGGCAGCATCTACGGGCCGGTGGCGTTCGGCACGTCGGCGCTGTCGAACGTCGAGACCGATTGGCCCGGCGGCGGAGTCATCGGCATCCACGGCACCAACGAGCCGTGGCTGATTCCCGGACATCCGTCCCACGGCTGCATCCGCGTGCCCAACTCGGAAGTCGTCCAGTTGGCCAAGCTGCTCCCGATCGGCACACCGCTGACGATCGACTGAATCACGGCGCCGTGTGCGTGCCGCGCAGGTACGTGAGGACGGCGAGCACCCGGCGGTGGTCCTGGTCGGTGGCCGGGAGCTCGAGCTTCAGGAAGATGTTGCGGATGTGCGAGTCGACGGTCTTTTCGGTCAGGACAAGCTGCTGCGCGATCGCGCCGTTGGTCTTGCCCTCGGCGATCAGACCGAGCACCTCCCGCTCTCGGTCGGTGAGCTGATCGAGTGGCCGCACCGACCCGGCGCTCGTGATCATGTGACCGACGACCTCAGGATCGACGACCAGTCCGCCGTCGGCGACGCGCTGGACGCTGTCGATGAACTCCTCGATGTCGATCACGCGCTGCTTGAGCAGGTAACCGGCACCGTGGGGGCGCTCGTTGATGAGGCGCAGCGCGTAGCGCGCCTCGACATACTGGGAGAGCACGAGCACGCCGACCGCCGGGTTGCTCGCGGCGATCTGCGCGGCCGCCTGGAGCCCCTCGGTGGTGTGGGTCGGCGGCATCTTGATGTCGATGATCGCGGCGTCAGGTGGATCGCCGATCACCGCCGCGATCAGCTCGTCGGCCGACCCGACCGAGGCGGTCACCATATGACCGGCCGTGGTTAGCACGCTCGCGAGCCCGGCGCGAAACAGCAGGCTGTCCTCGGCAATGGCTACGCGCATGGCAGCTCCGCGCGCACCCGCGTACCGGCGCCGACAGGGCTGTCCACCACAAGCCGTCCATCGAGCGCGGCCACCCGATCCGACACCACCCGCAGGCCGCTCCCGCCCTGGATCCTCGCGCCCCCGGCGCCGTCGTCGGACACCGTAATGGTCAGCGTGCCGTCGCGATGCTCCACGCTGACACGGGCACTCGAGGCACCGGCGTGCCGGACCGCGTTGGTGAGCGCCTCGGCCGCGACGAAGTACGCCGTCGCCTCGATCGGTAGCGGGAGGCGATCCAGCGGATCCGCGGACAGCCTCATCGGCACCGGCGAACGAGCCGAGAGCGTCTCGAGCGCCGCGACCAGCCCCTCGTCGGTCAGGATCGCCGGATGCAGGCCGCGCGCCAGCGCGCGCAGCTCGCCCAAGCCGGCCTGGAGTTCGCTCAGCGCGTCGCGCAGCGCCTGCGCCACAGACGGCATGCCGTCGGCGTCGGTGCCGAGCTGCGCCTGGGCGGAGCGGAGGATCAACCCGAGCGTCGTCAGCCGCTGCTGCGCTCCGTCGTGCAGGTCGCGTTCGAGTCGCCGCCGCGCCTCGTCGGCGGCCTCCACGATTCGCGCGCGCGATTCGCGCACCTCACTGAGTTGCGCCTCTATCTCGTGGCGGAGCGCCTCGTTCTCGGACGCCAGGCGCCGGGATTCTTCGAGGCTTCGGCGCAACGCCTGCTCGCGCTCGACCCGCCGGGTGATGTCTTGGACGGTGGCGTGTATCCGCACGGTCCGACCACCGAGGGTCACCGCGCGACCTCGCGACCGCTGCCACCGAACCGTCCCGTCGGGCCTCACGACCCGGTGGGTGCTCTCGAACGGCTGACCGGAGCGCCGGCAGTGCTCGATCAGCTCGAGGACAGCGGCTCGGTCCTCTGGGTGGAACAGCGCCGCAACCCGCTCGAACGTCACCGGCACCGAGCGTGGCAGCAGCCCGTTCAGCCGGAACAGCTCGTTGGACCACCTGACGATGCCGCTGCCGACCTCCCACGTCCACGAGCCCACCCGCGAGACCGCCTCGACCTCGCGGAGCCGCTGTCCCGGGTCGCGGCCTCGCTCCGCCGAATCGGACCGCGGGCTCATCACGATCAACGTCCCGGGTTCGAGGCCGCCGGCAGCGACCCTCATCGCGCGGACGCGACCGCCCAATCGCCCCGACAGCGTTGTGATCGCGATCTGCGGCGAATCGGTCCGGTCGGTGCCGCCGCCCCAATCGGTCGTCCCCCGTTCTGGAGGCGGCTGCGGGACCGTTGCCCATTGAGCGTCCTCGCCGATTCGCAGCCCGTTTGGGAGCAGCCGCTGAGCGGTCCGGTTGGCGTACGCCACCCGCTGGTGCTCGTCGAGCACGACGACTCCGAATGGCACGGCGTCCAACGCCGCCGGCACGGCATCTTCGGGCAGGGCCGCGGCCGAGGCCTCGCGCGTGGCCATGGTGGATTCAGCCTACGCCTTGTCGCTTGAGCCCGAGTCCGCGCCGCTTGCGAGGACATCGGCCAGCGCTCCGGCGGACAGCTCGTCCTTGGATACGAAGCCCCGGGCGCCGCAGCTCCCGAGCCTGGCCCCGTAGTCGAGCGCGTCGCGAGTCGACGTCAGGACGACCGCCACGTCGGATCTCTCCGCGCACACTCGCCGCGCAACCTCGAAACCGTCGGTGTCGGGCAGCTGGACGTCGAGCAGCATGACCTCGGGCGGCGAGGCAAGCGCGGCGGCGATGGCCGAGGCGCCATCGGCGGCTTCGCCGGCGACCGTGTACCCGGCCGACTCGAGCAGCACGCGTGCCCACGCGCGGAAGCCGCCGTTGTCGTCGACGATCAGAACGGTCGTGGCCATCGGCGGATGCTGCCATGACGGGTCACCGCCGTCTATCAGTGCTAGCCCTGAACTCGTGGAGCTCCCGCCCCCGCTAGCCGCTCGACGGCTCGTCTCCGAACGGCAGCTCGGCGCGGAGCAGGGTGCCCCCGCGGACCGGACTGTCCAGCCGCAGGCGGCCGCCGAGGGCGGCCACGCGATCCGACAGGCCCCGCAACCCGGTCCCGTGTTCGAACGTGGCCCCGCCGCGCCCGTCGTCGCTGACCTCGACCAGCACGCTTCCGGCGCTTCGCTCGAGCGACATGTGGGCCTGCGACGCGTGAGCGTGCTTGACGATATTCGTGAGCGCCTCGGACACAACGAAGTAAGCCGCGGACTCGACCGCGGGCGGGAGCGCGCCAAGCGAATCAGCACGCAGCTTGACCGCGACCCCGGACCGACTCGCCAGCGCGCCCAGCGCCGCGACCAATCCCTCGTCGGTCAGGATCGCCGGATGCAGACCGCGGGCGAGCAACCGCAGCTCGTCGACGCCCTCGTCCAACTCCTCGATCGCTTGCTCGAGCGTGCGCGCGAGGTCGGGCTTGACGGCCGGGCCGAGCGCAGCGCGAGCCGCGCGGAGATTCGACCCCACGGCGGCGAGCCGCTGCTGCGCGCCGTCCCGAAGATCGCGCTCGAGCCGGCGCCGGGCATCGTCGGCGGCCTGCACGATTCGCGACCGTGACGCCCGAACCTCTCGTAGTTGCGCCTCGACCTCGGCCCGCAGCGCCTCGTTCTCTCGCGCCAGCCGGTCGGCCTGCTCGAGGCTCTCGCGCAGCACTTGCTCGGTCAGCATCTCCTCGGTCACGTCCTGGGTCGTGCCGAACATCCGGGACACGCGCCCGTCCGTCGTGACGGTGTTCGCGCGCGAGTGGCGCCAGCGCGCAGGGAGTCCGCCCTGCGCGGAGCGAGTCGTGAACGTGAAGCCGTCGCCGGTCTCCACGCAATGTTCGATCGTTTTCACGATCCGATCCCGGATCTCGGGCGGCGTCATCGCGACGAACGAGTCGAACGTGATCGGGATCGACTGCGGCTTGAGCCCGTACAGGCGGTAGAGCCCGTCCGACCAGTCGATGGCGTCGTCGCCCACCTCCCAGGTCCACGACCCGAGCTGCGCGATCGTCTCGACCTCCTCGAGGTGCTCGTCCGCGCCGGACCGGATGTGCGAGGGCTCGGTCCGCGCAGCCGCCACCAGGACGACCAGCGCCAGCCCGTCGAGCCCATCGAGCGCCAAGCTCCTCGCGCGGAGCGAGCCTCCGCGCGCGGCCGACACGAACCCGGCGTCGGGGCCCGCTACCGGCCACGGGACCGGCCTACCGAGTTCGAGCCCGTCGCCGAGCAGGTGCCGCGCCAGGCGGTTTGCGTACGCGGCTTCGTGATGCTCGTTGACGATCACGAGGCCCTGCGGCAGTGAGCTCAGCGCAGCTCGCAGGGCCTCATCCGTCAGCGGTGCCGGTGCCGGTTGCGGGGCGCCCACGGCCAAAGCCTAGGCGATGCCCCAAGGCCTACCAGCGAGCGGCTTCGAACCGATCTTCTTCTACTGCCATCACCCAGACTCCGTTCAATCCGTCCCCGCCCGTGGGCCGATGCTCACCGGACTCACTCCCTCGGGCATCGCCCGATCCGGGTGACGCTGCTGGCGGCGGTAGTGAGCGGGAGCGAGACCGAGTTCGCGCTTGAACGCCTTGCTGAACGCATACTCCGAGCTGTAGCCGACGCGCACGGCGATTGCCTCCATCGGCAGGTCGCTCGTCTGAAGGAGCCGCGCAGCGATCGTCATGCGCCACCACGTGAGGTAGCCGAGCGGTGGCTGGCCCGTGAGCGTGGCGAAGCGCCGGGCGAACGCGGCGCGCGACAGCGACGCCTCGCGTGCGAGCGAGGCGACCGTCCAGGGCTCGGCCGGCCGCTCCTGGATGGCACGGAGCGCGGCGCTCAGCGCCGGATCGCGGAGCGCCCGGGCCCAGCCGAGCGGTTGCGTGGTGGTCTCGAGCCAGGTCCGCATCGTGTAGAGCAGGAGCAGGTCGAGCAGCGCGGGTAGGGCGGCGCTCGTGCCGGGGCGCTCTGAATCCATCTCGGCGCCGAGCAGCTCGACGACGGTGCGAACCGGGCCGGGCGCTCCGATCCGCGCCGGCAGGTGGATGACGTCCGGGAGGCTCTCGAACAGTGGATGCGGCCGAGCGCCGTTCAGGTAATAGCTCCCACCGAGCAGCACCGTGCCCGGCACGCCCTCGTCCATTGCGCTGCCGTCCGCGGGCCAGTGCGCCGCCGGGTCGTGCTCGTCGATGGTCACGTCGTACAGCGGGGTGGTCGGGTCGTCGGCCATGCCGTGCGGGCGCTGGCGCCGGATCAACGCGACGTCTCCAGCCGCCATATGGATCGGCTCGCCCCCGTCTGGCGGAATCAGCCACGCCTCGCCGCGCAGGATCACCTGCACGCCGGCTCCCCCGGCCGCGTTGAAGCGCAGGCCCCACGGCGGCTTGAGCAGCGCCCTCGCGGCCTGCGGATCGCCCGTGCGCATCGCGCTGATCGCCTCGCCGACGAGATCCATTGCAAACACACCATACGACACGGCGTGCAAGACGATTGGATATCCAGAGCCGCGTTTCAGCTATTGGAGGTCTCGCCAACGCGTCGTACCGTGGACGCATCGTTGAACCCAGATCCAAGGAGGCGAGCAGCAAGATGTCCACGAATCCGACGGTCATCGACAGCGGCGCAGGCCAAACCCGACACGCTGTGATCCTGGCCGTCCTGGCCATCGCCGGCACCACGTTCGCGCTGCTCCAGGCGATCGTCGTGCCGGCGCTCCCGGAGATCCAGCACGCGCTCGGGACGACCTCGAGCGGGGCCGCGTGGATCCTGACCGCGAACCTGCTGAGCACGGCGGTGCTGACCCCGATCCTCGGGCGCGCCGGCGACATCCTCGGCAAGGACCGCGTGCTCGGCGCTGTCATGGTCGCGCTCGCGGGCGGAACGCTCGTCTGCGCACTCGCTCCGTCGCTGCCGGTGATGCTGCTCGGCCGAGCGGTCCAGGGCGCCGGCGGTGCCATCTACCCGCTCGCGTTCGGCATCGTGCGGGACCAGTTTCCGCGCCCTCGCGTCGCGGGCGCGATCGGCCTCGTATCGTCGTTGGTGGGTATCGGTGCCGGCCTCGGCCTGATCGTTCCCGGCTTCATCCTCGAGAGCCTGTCCTACCACTGGTTGTTCTGGCTCCCGCTGGCGGTCCTCGCGGTCACCGCGCCGCTCACGATCGTCTGTGTGCCGCGCTCCCCGGCGCGAGGCTCGGCAAACATCAACTGGGGCTCGGCGGCGCTGATGGCGATCGGTCTTGCCGGCCTGCTCGTATCGGTCAGCGAGGCCAGCACGTGGGGCTGGGGCTCGACCAGGACCGTGGGGCTGTTCGCCGGCGCCGCCGCGGTGGTCGCGGCCTGGGTGCGGCACGAACTGCGCTCGCGCGAGCCGCTCGTCGACATGCGGATGATGGCCACCCGCGCCGTCTGGACCACGAACCTGGCCGCGTTCCTGCTCGGCGTCGGGATGTACGCGTCGATCGCCGTGATCCCGCAGCTGATCGAGCTGCCGAGGAGCAGCGGCGTCGGGTTCGGCGGCAGCGCGATCGCCGCCGGGTTGTTCATGCTCCCGACCGCGGCCGTGCAACTCGTCATCGGGCCGTACACCGGGAGGATCGAGCGGCGGCTGGGATCGCGCGCACAGTTGCAGGCCGGCATGGCGTGTGTGCTGGTTGCGTATGTGGCGCTGTTCGACGCGCACGCGACCACGGTCGAGTTGCTCGCGGCGACGGTCGTCCTCGGACTCGGGCTCGGGCTCGGGCTGAGCTCGCTCGCCAACCTGATCGTCGCCGCGGTCCGCCAGGACCAGACCGGGGTCGCGACCGGCGTGAACACCGTGATGCGGACCCTCGGCGGCGCGTTCGGCGCACAGGTGGCGACGACCTGCATCACGGCGTCGGTCCACCACGGCCTGCCGACCGACCAGGGGTTCACGCTCGCGTTCGGGGTATGCGCCGGCGCGCTGATCGTCGGGCTGCTCAGCGCGCTGATCGTCCCGCGGTCAAGGACGCGGGTCGCGGACGCGAGCGTCGTCGTCGCCGGGCAGTCGGCCTGACCGCTGACTGCACAGCTTGCGTTACCGAAACTTTGCCTTTCGAAAGGCGAGGTCTTGACAACCAAACGCAAGGGAGTAACGTGCCGATTCGCGCCGGCGAGGGTCGGCACGCGTCCGCAGATTTCCCTTGGCAGGGAGGAGATAGGTGTCCAGTCGTTTCCGCTTCCTCGTGGTCGTGTTCGCATGGTTCGGCGCGTTCGTGGCGCCGGCGTCCGCCGTCGCCGCTTCGCACCATGACGCCGGAGCGCCGTCGGGCCCGGGATGCCCGGTGGCGACGCCGGCTCAGGCCGGCGCGGCCCAGCCGGGGGCGCCGACCGCGGTACACGCGATCAGCGGCAACGGCTCGGTCACGGTCACTTGGTGCGCTCCGACTCAGGGGCAATCCGCGGTTGTCTCCTACACGGTCACCTCTTCCGCCGGCCAGCAGACCACCGCGCAGGTGCCAAACCACTACGTGATCGTCGGCGGACTGGCCAACGGCAGTTCGTACACGTTCACGGTCAAGGCCACCACCGGCTCCGGCGCCAGCGGACCGGCGTCGCCCTCGTCCAACCGAGTGACGCCCGACCCGATCCCGGGTCCGCGCGGCGTTCTGCTCGGCAAGCCCGAGTCGGTCACCTACGACCAGTACTCGTTGATGATCGGGGGGAAGCGCACCTTCATCTACGCCGGCGAGTTCGATCCGTGGCGTCTGCCGTCTCCGTCCCTATGGCTCGACCGGCTCGAGAAGATGAAGGCCGACGGCTACAACGCCGTGACCCCGTACTTCGACTGGGATTACCACTCACCGGCGCCCGGGGTCTACGACTTCTCCGGGGTCAGGGACGTCAACGAGTTCCTCAACATGGCCCAGGAGGCGGGGCTGTACGTGATCGCGCGCCCGGGTCCGTACATCAACGCCGAGACCGACGCCGGCGGCTTCCCCGGCTGGCTGGTGACCCAGTCGGGGACCGCGCGCACCAACGCGCCCGACTTCGTCGCCGCCTCCGACCAATGGCTGTCGGAGATCGATCCGATCATCGCCGCGCACCAGATCACGCGTGGGGGCGACGTGATCCTGTACCAGGTCGAGAACGAACTGTTCAACTCAGAGCCCGCCACGAACGCGTACATGGCCGAGCTCGAGGCCAAGGCGAAGGCCGATGGGATCGACGTGCCGCTCACCGGCAACTCGAGTGACACGTTCGAGGGGACTAGCGGAAACCCGCAGATCCCGGGGTATGACAGTTACCCGCTCGGGTTCAATTGCGCCGACACCAGCGGGTTCGGAAACCCGCCGACGTTTTCGGCCGAGCCGAACGTGCCGCTGATGCTCCCCGAGTTCCAGGGTGGCTCCTACGACGCGTGGGGCGGGAGCGGCTACGCGAACTGCTACGCGCTCACCGGCCCGAGCTTCGAAAACGTCTTCTACAAGAGCAACCTAGCCGACGGGGTGACCATCCAGAGCAACTACATGGGCGTGGGAGGCACCAACTGGGGCTGGCTGCCGGCGCCGTTCATGTACACGTCCTACGACTACGGAGCCGCGATCCAGGAAACCGGTGAGATCGGGACGCCGAGCAACCCCAACACGATCCCGAACTCGAAGTACGGCGAGAACAAGCTAATCGGCGCCTTCGTCCAGGCGACGCCGTCGCTGACCGCGACGGTTCCGGTGACCGCTCCGGCGCTCGACAACTCGGCCGTGAGCGCTATGGCGCGCGCCAACCCCGGCGACGGCACCCAGTTCGTATACCTGCGCCAGGCCAACGCCAGCTCGACGGCGACGGTCACAACCCACATGGCACTGAATGCCGACCAGACCGGTACCTACACCTACGACGACACCAACCCGGCGCTCAGCTACACCGGCAACTGGTCACATGTCAGCAATCAGAGCTACACCGGTGGCGACTATCAGAAGAGCGAGAGCTTCAGTGACACAACCGGCGACTCGATGTCGGTCACGTTCACCGGCACGGCGGTGCAGTGGATCGCGCCTGACGCGTCGAACCACGGGATAGCCGACGTGTACCTCGACGGCAATCAGGTCGCCACCGTCGACGGGTACTCGCCCGGAACCGAGTTCCAGCAGGTCCTGTACTCGGTGAGCGGTCTCCAGGACACGACGCACAGGCTGAAGATCGTCGTCAGCGGCACGAGGAACCCGGCCTCGGGTGGCACCTTCGTGTCGATCGACGCGATCAACGTCCCGACGGCGGCGCAGGCCGCCGACTACTACCCGGTCGTCCCCCAGCAGGGCACGATCACCCTGCAGGGCCGCGACGCCAAGCTGCTGGTGGCCAACGACGCCTTCGCCGGCGAGCAGCTCGTGTACTCGACCTCCGAGCTGATGACCCAGGCCCAGATCGGCAGCCAGGCTGTCGCGCTCCTGTACGGGCCGGCCGGCACCGACGGCGAGACCGTCCTTCGCTATGCGAGCCAGCCGACGGTGAAGGTTCTGTCCGGCACCGTGGCCAGCACGTGGGACGCGAGCCGCGGCGACCTCCGGCTCGACTACACGCATAAGGGCCTGGCCAAGGTGCAGATCACCGGCGACGGCCGTCCGCCACTGCTGCTCCTGCTGGCGCAGAAGACCGTCGCCGAGCAGTTCTGGCCCGAGAGCACCTCGGCGGGACCCGCACTCGTCCGCGGCACCTACCTCGTCCGCACCGCCGGCGCCGAGGGCGACCGGCTCGCGCTCACCGGCGACACCAGCCGGCCCGCCGAGCTCACCGTGTGGGCGTCGCCGCAGATCGGCCGCGTGAGCTGGAACGACCGCCCGGTGGCCACGGTCGCGCACCGCGACGGCTCGCTCACCGGCGTCGTCGGCGGGCCCGCCCCGGTGAGCCTGCCCGCGCTTAGCGACTGGCGGTTCAGCTACGAGACGCCCGAGGCCCAGCCCGGCTACGACGACATCTCGTGGGTGCTCGCCGACCATCCGGTCACGACCAACCCGACCAAGCCGGTGACGACGCCGGTGCTGTATGCCGACGACTACGGATTCCACACCGGGTTCGTCTGGTACCGCGGTCACTTCACCGCCACCGGCAACGAGACCGGCATCAACCTGACGGCCGGCGGCGGCACGCACGGCGCGTTCTCGGTGTGGCTGAACGGCGCCTTCCTCGGCTCCGATACGGCCGGCGGGGATCAGATGCAGATGTCGTTCCCGTTCCCGGCTGGCGCGCTTCGACCCGGTCAGGACAACGTCGTCGCGGTCCTCACCCAGAGTTCGGGCCACGACGAGGACGGGGTCTACGGGCCGCCGCCCTCGGACGCCCAGAAGTCGCCGCGGGGGTTGATGAGCGCGTCGCTCGAGGGGACCTCGACCACCTCGATCACATGGCGCCTGCAGGGCGTGCAAGGAGGCGAGCAGCTCCAGGATCCGGTGCGGGGTCCGATGAACGCCACGGGGCTGTTCGGGACTAACCACGGCTGGGACCTCCCCGGCTACCCAGATCGCGACTGGCAGCGCGTGTCGCTGCCGGACTCGTGGTCGGGGCGGGGCCTTCCTCCCGGCATCGGCTGGTACCGGACGACGTTCAACCTCGACCTGCCCCGTCAGAGCTACGTGCCGGTCGCGGTGCAGATCGGCGGACCCGGACCCGGCCCCGGCACGAGCGGCGCCGACTACCGAGCGTTCATCTTCGTCAACGGCTGGCTCATGGGCCAGTACGACAACAAGCTGGGTCCGCAGCACCGCTTCTACGTGCCCGCCGGAATCCTCGACGAGCACGGCGCCAACACGCTGGCGATCGCCACCTGGGGACTGGACCCCACGGGCGGCGGGCTGGACCGGGTCAAGCTGGCGACGGAGGGGGACCAGAGCGGCGGAGTTCCGATCCAGGCGGTCTACAGCCCCGGCTGGAACCCGTTCGTTTACGGGCGTCCGACCGCCCCGACCCCGACTCTCGGCGTGACCAGCTCGTCCGCCCTCGTCAACCCCGGTCAAGCGTGCACGGTGCAGGCGACGCTGGACAACCCCGGCGACTCGCCGCTCCGTGACGGCGCGATCAGCCTCAACGTCCCGTCCGGGTGGACGGTGGCGCCGAGCGGCGCCGACTCGGTCGGGACGGTCCCGCCGGGAGCCACGGCCTCGGCGAAGTTCAAGGTCACAGCGCCGGCGTCCGGCACGTCCACGCCGGGGCCGGTCGACCTCGTGGCGCACGCCACGTTCCAGGCCGGCGGGCAGACCCAGTCGCTGCTGGGGACGGCGCAGCTGGAAGTGCCGTTCGGCTCATTGGCGGCGAGCTTCGACAACACCGGCATCACCGACAACAGCGACACAAACCCAAGCGCCGGGTTCGAGGGCTTCGACGGAGAGGGCACGACGTTCTCGGCGCAGAGCCTTACCGCGGCAGGCTTGGCCCCGGGGGCGACGGTCAACGCCGACGGGCTCGCGTTCACCTGGCCGAACGTGCCTTCGGCCCAACCCGACAACACGATGGCCGAGGGACAGATCATCCGAGTGTCGGGGTCGGGATCCAAGCTCGGCTTCGTGGCCTCGGCCAACAACTCCGCGGAGTCGGGCTCTGGAACCATCTACTACACCGACGGCAGCACCTCGACGTACTCGCTCGGCGTGGGCAACTTCTGGTATGCATCGGGCCAGAGCGGCAACCCGACCAACAACCAGGTGGCCTCGGTGAACTACGCGAACTATCCGACCGGCTCCTCGGGCCACACCGTCTACGTGTTCGAGCAGTCGGTTCCGATCGACTCCGGCAAGACCGTCGAGGCGGTGGCGCTCCCGGCGCTCGGGAGCGTCCAGGGCTACAACCCGGCACTCCACGTGTTCGCGATCGACGTCGGGGGTTAGGAGCCGCGTGAGTGTGGACTCCGGCCGGCTGATCGACGCCGAGGTCCCGCCCGAGGTCCGTCAGGAGCGCATCGCCGGCCTGGTCCAGGACAACGGCTTCGTGCGGGTCGTCGACCTGGCCGGGCGCTTCCAGGTCTCGACCGTGACGATCCGCAGCGACCTGCAGGCGCTCGAGGCTCGCGGCCGGCTGCACCGGATTCGCGGTGGCGCGGTGCCGGCCAACGTCTCCCCCGGCGAGCAGCCGTTCGAGGCCGCGGCGCTCGACCTCGCGACCGAGAAGGCGCACATCGGCACGCAGGCCGCGCGCCTCGTCGCCAGCGGCGAGACTGTCCTGCTCGACGTCGGCACCACGACGACCGCGGTCGCCAGAGCGCTGATCGCGCGCACGGACCTGCGCGACGTGACCGTTTTCACCACCGCGCTCAACGTCGCCCTCGAGCTCGAGCGCGCCTACCCCCGGATCACCGTCGTCGTCACCGGCGGGACTGTCCGCCCGCTCCAGCACTCACTGGTCAACCCGCTCGCCACCGTGTTGCTGAGCACGCTCAACGCCTCGATCTGCTTCATCGGCTGTAACGGCGTGGACGTGCGCGGCGGGATCACCAACATCAACCTTCCGGAGGCCGAGATCAAGCGGGCGATGCTGCTCGCGGCGCGCCGGCGGGTCATCGTCGCCGACGGCTCCAAGCTCGGTGAGGTCGAGCTCGCCAAGGTGTGCGACATCGACGAGATCAGCCTGGTGATCACCGATCGCACCGCGGATCCGGCCGTCGTGTCCGAGATCGAGACCGCCGGCTGCGCCGTCGAGCTGGCGCCCTAGTATCGTGAGCGGTGCGTGCAGGACGCACCCGGTCCGCGGAAAGGGTCACAGGCCCAGCTGACACAGAGTCGTATGAGTCACCGGTGACGGACGTGACTTTCGGCCCGGCGTGCGGACCCGCCGAGGACCGGAAGGAGCTCACATGTCCGAGCCGCGTTCCCTCCCACACCGTCCCGACCTTCGCCACCTGCGCGACGAGGCCAAGCGCCGGCGCAAGGCTGGGGAGTTCCCGTCGATCGCGCTGGCGCAGCTGGCGGTAGCGCGCGAATACGGGTTCGGCTCCTGGCCGCGGCTGAAGTTCCACGTCGAGGCCGTCACGCTCGACGCCTCCGCTCGCGCCGCTGCGCTGATCGGCTCGGCGACGTCCGACGACCTGCGTCGCGCGCAGGCACTGCTCGACGCGGATCCCGCCCTCGCCCGCCACGACCTCGCGTGCGCGTGCGCCACCGGTGAGGTCGACGAGGTGTCGCGGCGCCTGGCAGCTCTGCCGGCCGCGGCCTGCGAGCGGACCGGCCCGAACGGATGGGAGCCGATCCTGTATGCCTGTTTCTCGCGCCTGCTCCGCGGTGACGCCGGGCGGGCGGCTGGGATCCGCGAGGTCGTGCGATGCCTGCTCGCCGCCGGCGCCGATCCGAACGCGTCGTACATCAAGGACGAGTAGCTCCAGGTCGCGCTGTACGGCGCCGCCGGGATCGCCGGCGACCCCGAGTTGACGCGAATGCTGCTCGAAGCGGGCGCCGACCCGACCGACGATCGCGACGGGCTCCACGGCAACGAGGTCCTGTACCACGCGTGCGAGTTCCGCGACCCGACGTGCGCGATGCTTGTTATCGACGCCGGCGCACGACAGGACTTCGTCGACTACGACCTCGGGCGAGCGCTGAACTTCCCGAACCCCGTACTGCTCGAAGCGGGAGCGCGAGTCGATGGCAACCCCGACACCGAGGAGATCCCGAAGGAGCCCTACGCGGAGATCGTCCGGATCCTGCTCGCCGCCGGCACGAGCGTTCCCGAGCGGATCGGCGAGAACGGCGCCCGCACGACGATGCTGATCGCCGAGTTGGGCGTCGACCCACCGAGCTGACCGTAACGGCAGGCCTCTTACAGATCCTGGCGCTCGAACCCGACCGTCGCTATCAATGCGATGACCGCCAGGTAGAACGCACCCCACACGTCGAACGCCGTGCTGCCCGCGTTCGAGGAGCCGAACGGCCCGATGTTGACGATGACGCGCGCCAGCCCGGTCTGGTTCGATCCGAGCGCGTGCAGCGCGGCCGAGTAGAAGCCTTCGAACGGGAGCGCTATCTCGATGTCGTGGGCGACCGTCAGAACCGTTTGGGCGCCCAGGGTCGCGCCGATGCTGGCGAGCAGCCCCGCCACCAGGCCGGCGCCGTAGAGCATGAACATCGCGATCCCGTTCGCGGTCGCCGACAGATACACCGAGCCGAGCAGTGACATCGCGACGAGGATCGTGATCGCGGCGATGAGCGCCACGCCGGGACCGACGATGTGGTCGGGCCAGTGGCCGCCGGTTTGGTGCACGATCACCAGCACCGCGGCGTAGAGAACCGTGACGTAGGCGATGCACACGCCGACCGCGCCGATGAAGCGCCCGAGGAGTAACTCTTTGCGCCCGAGCGGTCGCACGACCAGCGGTTGCAGGAGGCCGCGCTCGGCGTCACCGCGGATCGCCCCGAGGGTCAGGAACACGGCGAGCACCGTCGCGAGAAACAGCGACGCGAACGCGCCAAGGCTGAGCAGCGTCACCGACGTGACCGCCGATAGCTGACTCGGGCCCACGAGGTCCTGGGTCCCGATCGCGAACTGCCCCGGCGTCGCGAACGCCTTGATACTCGCCAACACGAACAGCGCCAGGAACAGCAGAGTGAGCAAGAGCACCACGGCGAACACGCGTCGACGGACGCTTTCCTGCAGCACGTGGCGGGCGATGACCAGTGTCGGCGTCACTCCGTCCCCACCGCCTCCAGATAGGCATCCTCGAGCGTGGACCGCACGACCGTCACCTCGTATACGTCGACACGCTCGGCGACAAGGCCGGCCACGATCCGTGGAATGTCCTCGCGGCCCGCGTTCGGGAAGCGCCTCGGCCCCGCCCCGGTCTGGATCTCCACGCCTCCAGAGTGCGTGAGCTCGTGCGGGCGCCCATCGGCGACCAGCTTTCCGTGGGCGAGGATCGCGACACGGTCGCACACGCGCTCAAGCTCGCCGAGCAGGTGCGAGTTGATCAACACAGCGATCCCGCGGTCTCGGAGTTCGAGCAGAAGCGCCCGGATCGCGCGCCGGCCGGCGGGATCGAGTGCACTCGTGGGCTCGTCGAGCAACAGCAGCTTCGGCTCGCCGACGAGCGCCTGCGCGATCCCGAGCCGCTGTTGCATTCCCTTCGACATGCCTTCGACCCGGCGGCGCGCGACGTCGCTCAGCCCTACGAGCTCGAGCAGCTCGTCCCGCTCGGTCTGACCACCCGAGGACCCGGCGAGCCGCTGATGAAGCGCGAGGATCTCAGACGCGGAGCACCAGCCGGGAAAGCGAAATAGCTCGGCGAGGTATCCGAGGTGGCGACGCGCCTCGCGACTGCCGGCCGGCGCTCCACACACGGTCGCCGTGCCGGTCGTCGGCCTGACGAGGCCGCACGAGATCTTGACCAGCGTCGACTTGCCGGCGCCGTTCGCGCCCACCAGCCCGACGAGCTCGCCCGGCGCCACCGACAGACTGACGTCGTCGAGCGCGACCACAGACCCGTATCGCTTTCGGAGTCCGGTTGCGAGCAGCGCCGGCACGGGCACGGAAGCGGGTTCGGCCAGGCCACTCGGAGCGATTTCGGTTCTTGCATCCATTGCGTCGATGAACTGCGAGGTCGCGCCTCGACAAAGCTAGGCGGTGGACGCCGGCTTGTCATCGGACCCGCGAGCCATCTTCCGGTAGCTCCCGAGAGCGAGGCACGGCGCCGCGCATCGCTCTCGGGAGGGACGGATGTCAGGCGGTCCGCGCGGCTTCGGGCGCGACCGCCGGCCGATCCGGCGGCACGCACACCATCCCCTCGCTGAATCCGGACGCCCCGATCCCGAAGGCGGCGTTGAACCGATCGAGATTGACGACCGTGAGCAGCGCGGTGAGCTCGACCATCTGCTCGTCGCTGAAGTGCTCCTTCATCCGGGCGAAGAGCTCGTCGCTCACGTCCACCGGCGTTCGCATCACACCGACCGCGTAGTCGAGCGCGGTCTTCTCCCGCTCGTTGAACAGGTCGCTCGTGCGGTATCGAGGGACTGCCAGCAACTCATCGTCCGAGAAGCCCGAGTTGCGACAGATCTGCGACCCGAGGTCGACGCAGAACTCGCAGCCGATCATCTGCGCCCCCCTCAGCTCGACCAGGTTCTTGATCCGTTCGTCGACGCCGTGTGCCTTGCGCACAGCTCCCTGGAACTTGCCCATCCCGCTCAGCATCTTCGGCTGGTAGGCCCAGACCTCGACCGGCTCGATCCCGCTGCCGTGGGCGGGCTCGCGGCCGGCGAGCTTCTTCAGACCCCGGCGCATGAACCAGTACACGAGCTTGACCATCGGGCTCGCCTGATCCTGCGGAACTCCCTGAATGCGTGCCATCGGGCACCTCCTGTCGTGTCGACTCTGCTGGTCTACCGCGAAGACCCGCGAGCCCCGAGCGATGTGACGAGGGGCACGGTGCAACGTCGTTCACACCACATGATGTCGCGAGGTGACCTGCTACGTTGATGGCAGCGGTCGATGCCATCGGCCGCGAGGCAGCTCGCTTAGGGTCCGCTCGCAGCGGTTCGGGTCAGCCATCGCCTCCCGAATCGTCCGCGGCCCTTCGTGCGCCGTCAAGGAGTTGTGCATGTCAACAAAATCATTTGCTGAGCTCGGCGTGTCGAGCGCAGTCGCCGGCTGTCTTTCGGCAGCCGGTATCACCGAGCCGTTCGCAATCCAGCGTGCCGTGATCGGCGACGCGATCGGCGGACGCGACGTGATCGCGAAGTCACCGACGGGATCGGGGAAGACCCTGGCGTTCGGGATACCGCTGGCTGAACGGATCCGCGCAGAGGACCCGAGGCCGGCGGCGCTCGTCCTCGCGCCGACCCGCGAACTCGCGACGCAGATCGTCGATGACATCCGCGAGATCGCTCACACACGCGCACTGCGCGTCAAGGCCGTCTACGGCGGGGTCAGCCTGCCCAAGCAGGCCAAGGAGGCCGCCACCGCGCACGTGGTGGTGGCGACGCCGGGCCGGCTGGAGGATCTACTCGCACGCGGTACGTTCTCGCTCCGCAACATCAGGATGCTGATCCTCGACGAAGCCGACCGGATGCTCGACATGGGCTTCCGCCCGGCGATCGATCGGATCGTCGGCGCGTGTCCTGCGGATCGCCAGACGCTGTTCTTCTCGGCCACCCTCGACGGCGAAGCCGGACTGCTGGCCAAGCGCTATGCGAAAGACCCCGCGGTCCATGAGCATGGCCCGCGGGCACGACGGGCGAACGCGGAGATCGAGCACAGGTTCATACCCGTCGACCACGAGCACCGCGTCGAGGCGCTCGTCCGGGAGCTACGCAGCGATCGTGACCTCACGCTCGTGTTCGTCCGAACCAAGCACGGAGCCGACAGGCTCGTCAAGCGGCTGGGGTCGCACGGCGTCAGCGCGGTGGCGATGCACGGCAACAAGTCACAACGCCAGCGCGAGCAGGCGCTCGCCCGCTTCGAGCGCGGCGAGGTCGACACGCTCGTCGCGACGGACGTCGCCGCGCGAGGCATCGACGTGGAACGGATCTCGCACGTAATCAACTTCGACCCGCCTGCCGACAGCGAGACCTACGTCCACCGGATCGGCCGAACCGGCCGCGCCGGCCGCAAGGGCGTCGGGATCACGCTTCTGTCGCCGGACCAGCACCGTGACGTCACCAAGCTCGCGGGCCAACTCGGGCTCGAGCATGGCCTCCACGGCGGTAGCGCCCGGGGCCTCAAAGCCGAGTCCACGCCCCGCTCCGCTCCCCGCGGAGGCCGCGCCCCGGGCGGCCGCGACTCCGGCGGACGCGCGTCCAGCGGACGCAGCTCCAGCGGACGCACCTCGGGCCGCTCGCCCCGGGGCCGGCGTACCGCCGCGCGCGCCTAACCGCGGGCGTGCCACCGCGCCTGAACCGGACGAGTCAACGCGATCCGACGCCGCGACGCTTCTCCCCGTAGACCACGTGGAGGTTGTCGAGCAACGCTCCCCAGCGGGGATCGTCGTCGAACACCGTATGGGCGAAGCCGACGAGGCCATCTCGGTCCTCGGCAAGCATCGTCTCGCTCCTGGCATCGGGTTCGCCCAGCCGCTCGGACCAGATCGTTAGGCGATCCGCATAGACATCGCCGTCGAGGAAGGCGTCGGAGTATGCGCCGCGATAGTGGCGACGCCAGCTGTCGGCGTGAAGCGCGGCTACTGCCTCGGCATCTGACGCGGTCGCCGGCCGGAATTGCAGATCGTCGAGAGATGCCACGTGAGGGTCCCTTGAACTCTAGGCGCAAAGGTCGCGGCGGTCGATGCCGATCATCCCGACTGCCGTCAGAACGAGGCTCACGACCCCGAGGACGATGATCCCGAGGATGTCGACGCCGTGTGTGAGGGGGTCGCGGCCGGCGTAGTAATAGAAGGGCGAGATGTATTTGAGCCAGCCGATCCCGCCGACGAGCGGCGCGAAGCTGTTGATCAGCCAGCCGCCGATCCCCACGGCGCCGGCGACCCCGGTGGCCAGCGAGCGCCGGCCCGTGCCGGCGCCGAGGGCGATCGCCACCGCCCCGGTGGCGAATCCGAAGAACGCGAGCTGTACGGCGAGCGCGGTCATGTGCGCGAGCGTGATCCCCCCACCGCCGACGGCGACGCCGACGATCAGCCCGATCCAGGTCGCGAACGCGATCACGAGCACGACGACGGCGATCGCCGCTGCCTTGGCCGCGATGAGCCGCGCGCGTCGGATCGGATGGGCGAGCACGAGCCCCATGATCCGGTCCTCCTCTTCGCCCGCGGTCGTGGCCGAGGCCCCGGTGATCGCCAGAGCCCCGATCACGAGCGGGCCGTAGATCGAAGCGATCTCGCTGCGGAACCAGCCGGTGATCGTGCCGTAGTCACCGCCACCCAGCAGGTTGGAGACGCTCTTCGGAACGTGGAGCGTCCCGATTGTGTGCCCGACCGACGGGAACAGCGCACCTACGGCGACCATCACGGCGATCAGCCCGAGGCCCGCCAAGACCGCGGCGGGCACTCGCAGGCGCAGCGCGACCCGGGCGGCGGGCAGGCTCATGCGCCACCGTCTGCCTTGTAGTAATTCAGGAAGATGTCCTCGAGGTCCTCCTCGCGCGGCCGAATCGCGCGCACCTCGTGCTTGGCTGCGGCTTTTACCACCGCGTCGGCGGACCCTTCAAATCCAACGGTCACGACCGACCCCTCGGCGTGCACTTCCGTCACTCCGGGAAGCGCGCGAAATTCGCCTACATCGACCGGCTCGGCGAACTCGATCTCGAGACGCTGGACGGCAACCTTGCGAAGGTTCTCGAGTGAGTCGACGACGACCAGCCGCCCCTGGCGAAGGATCGCAAGGCGGTCGGTGACGCGCTCGACCTCGGACAGCGTGTGTGAGGACAGGAACACCGTGCGGCCCTGGCTGCTGACCTCCCCCAGCAGCGCGTGAAAGCCCTGCTGGACGAGCGGATCCAGACCGGCGATCGGCTCATCCAGGATCAACAGCTCGGGCTCGTGCATGAAGGCCTGGACCAGGCCGAGCTTCTGCCGGTTTCCGGTCGACAGCTGGCGTATCGGACGATCGATGTCCGCGCCGAATCGCTCGACCAGCGAGTCACGCACCTGCGGGTCGACCCCGCCCCGGAGTTGCGCGAGGTAGTCGAGCATGGCCCGGCCGGTCAGCTTCGGGTACAGCGCAAAGTCACCCGGTAGAAACCCGACCCGGCGGCGGATCGCGAGGCTGTCGTTGACGGTGTCGAGTCCGAGCAATTGCGCCGAGCCCGACGTCGGCCTGATCAGATCGAGGAGCAGGCGCATCGTGGTCGACTTCCCCGCGCCGTTCGGTCCCAGGAAGCCGAACACCTCCCCCTGCCGAACCTCGAGGTCAAGCCCGAAGAGCCCGCGACCCGACCCGTAGTCCTTTGAAAGGGCACTCGTCGCGATCACGGCGCGAGCGCTCACGACGCTGAACCGTACTCGTGTAATTCAGACCGCGCGTGATAGCGACACGAGCGCGCCGACGTCGTCGTTCGCGAAGGCGGCGAGGTAGCGAGCGGCGAGCGCGCGCGCCGAGGGGCTGGTCACGTCCGACACGCGCTCCGGGTCGATCGCGTCGAGCGCCGCCCGTGCTCGCTGAAGCGCGCTGTTGACAGCTACAGTCGTCGTGTCGAGGAGATCGGCAATCTCCGACGCGCGCCACGACAGCACATCGTGTAGCAGGAGGGCGGCTCGCTGCCGCGGGGGCAGCGTGCCGATGGCCACGCCGACCGCGAGGCGCAGGCGCTCGCGCTCGACCGCGCTGTCGGACGGGTCGGGTTCGCCGCCGGCATCTGCGGGTTCGGGGACGTCGTCGACCGGAACCGGTCGCCGGCCGGCGTGCCCCAACGAATCGAGACAAACGTTCGTGGCGATCCGGTAGAGCCAGGTCCGGAGCGCCGCCCGGCCCTCGAACCGCCGGGACCCCCGCCACGCTCGTAGCAGCGTCTCCTGCACGGCATCCTCCGCGTCGAACGGGCAGCCGAGCATGCGCCGGCAGTACGCGGTCAACTCGGCGCGATGGCAGCCGCTCGCCAGCACGCCCTCAACGCCGGCGGTCATCCGACACGTCCTCTCGCACCTCGTGAACCTCGACCCCGGCGGCGCGCAGCCGCTCCGCGTACCGTCGCCCGCCCTCGGGGCATGCCCCGCACACCACGGTCGCGGTCGGCGCACCGCCGACGTCTGACGGCATCGGCTGCTCCACGCCCCACACGGGGTGAACCAGAAGCTGACCCCTGAGCGCCGGCCGGCCGCTGTCGCGCGCCGTCAGCGCCAGCCGCGCCGCCCTGGCCCCGCCCGCCACGAGCATCCGGTCGCGTCGGCCACCAAGCTCGCACGCGTGGTCGGACATCCACTGCAGCGCCGCGAGCTCGACCGAGCTCGGATGGCGGCCGGCCAGGCCGACGACGACAAACCCGTCCACCCAGGGGTCGGCTGGTGACAGCTCATCGCTCAACACGAGCGCGAGCGACACGGTTTCCAACCGTGGCCAGCGCACGACCGTCGGTACGCGCAGCCGGCCAAACCTGAGTGTCATGTGGGCGTCGATCACGCCGGCGAGACTTGCACCACCCGCGTGTAAAGGGAAAGACCAATCGTGCAAGACCGCATTGCACGATCTGCATCACCGATAGTCGGCGCGCGGGCGATACTTGTCGCATGGATCAGGCCGCCAGCGTCCTTCCGTTCCCCCAAGCGCCGGACGGCATCGAGTTGCGACACCTTCGCGCGTTCGTGGCGGTGGCCGAGGAGCTCAACTTCGGCCGCGCGGCCGAGCGGCTCTACATCTCACAGCCGGCCTTGAGCAGGCAGATTCGAGGCCTCGAGCAGCTCGTCGGCTGCGAGCTGCTGCGTCGCTCCACCCATAGCGTCGAGCTGACGCTCGCCGGGGAAGCCCTGCTCGATCGCTCGCGTCCGTTGCTCCGCGACGTCGACGAGGCAGTTGGCGCGGCGCTGGCGGTGGGTGGCGAGTTGGTCGGCCGGGTCGCGCGGACGCTCGCGCCGATGCGGGGCATGCTCGCCAGTGACCCTGACCTGGTCGAGAGTCGCGCGGCATTCGAGTCGCTCAACGCCCAGTTCTCTCCCCCTGCCGGAACCATCACGCGCCCGGTGACAGCCGGCGGCGTCGCGTCGCTGGTCGTGGCTCCGGGCCCGGGTCACAAGCCGACCGTGCTGTACCTCCACGGCGGCGGCTACGTCGTCGGCTCGGCATTCGGCTATCAGCCGCATGCCGGAGCGCTCGCGACGGCGGCGCAAGCCGCGATTCTCGTTCCCGATTACCGCCTGGCTCCCGAGCATCCGTTCCCGGCCGCGCTCGAGGATGCGCAGCGCGCCTACCTCTGGCTCCGCGAGCAGACACCCGACCCGGACGGGGTCGTCGTCGCCGGGGACTCGGCAGGCGGCGGGCTCGCGCTCTCGCTGCTGCTCGCGCTCAAGCGCGACCGCCTGCCGCTCCCCTCAGCGTCGGTGATCCTCTGCCCGTGGCTCGACTTGACCCTACGTACCGCTTCCGCGTCCGACGCCCCGCTCGCCGCGGACGAGGACGTGCGCCGCTGCGTCGACGCCTATTTGTCCGGCCACCCTGCGGACGATCCGATCGTCGACCCGTTGCACGCGGATCTGGGCGGTCTACCGCCGATGCTCGTTCAGGCCGCCACGGGCGACGCCCGGCTCGTCGACGCGAAGGCGCTCGCTGCCCACGCTCAGGCTCATGGCGTCGATGCTCGCCTCGAGCTGTACCCGGTCCAGGCTCACGCGTTCCAGCTGTTCTGGTCGTTCCTGCCCGAGGCCGCCGACGCCATGGAGGCCGCGGGAGCGTTCATCCGCGAGGCCGCGCCTGAGCCGGGGCGGGCCCGGGCCGTCCGCGACCGGTAGCGGACGCGGCGTGCCTGTACGGTGACGGGATTCCCTACCGGCACCTGCTTGTCGCCTACGACGGCACCTCCGAGGGGGACGAGGCGGTCGTCGCCGCCGGCCTGCTGGCTGAGCGAGACCGGGCGCGCCTGACGATCGTCGTCGTCGTCGAGTTGGAGCGGGCCCAACGATGGGTCATGCGCTGGCCCCGGGGAACGGGGGTATGGAACGACGTCCTCCTCGACCGAGCGCGCGTTGACCTTCGGCAGGCTGCACGCCTCGCGTCGGTGCCGGCCGAGCTCACCGTCCTGTTCGGGAAGTCCGAGCGCGCCCTCCCCGACGCCGCCGACGAGTTCGACTGCGACGCGATCATGCTCCCGCCGCGACCGCGCGGCCGCCTCAGGCGGCTGCTGAGACGGGACCGCGCGGGAGCGATTCGACGGCGCGCGTCGTGCGAGGTCGTCCAACCCCGCTGATTCGCTCCGAGCTCAGCCGACGAGGCTTGCCATTTGTGCGTCCGACGGTCCGGTCGGCCGTGGCCTGTCCATGATCTGCATGCGGAGCTCCATCACGGCCGCGTTGTAAATCCCCGAAAAGCTCGGGAACGGCTGGATCGTGTCGGCCAGCACGGCAAGCGGAATGTGCGCGCGGATCGCGAGCGTCGCCTGCTGCATCCACTCGCCGGCCTCGGGACCGAGCGCGTACGCGCCGGTCAGTCGCTCACCGTCGCTGAGCAGCGTCAGGAATCCGTTGGCCTCGGCATACGCGTGCGTGTAGGTGGCGGTCTTCGGCACCTCCGAGATCGGAGCGGTGCCGCTGTACTGCGCCTCGACCGCTCCAACAGCGCCCGCCTGCGGATCGGTGTAGGTGACGCGTGGGACGGCCTCGTAGTTCACGGGATGCGGATCGCCGGCGATGTTCTGCGCGACAACGTCGCCCTCGTATTCGCCGACGTGGGTCAGCGGCCAGACGCCGGTCACGTCTCCGATCGCCCACAGCCGCTCTCCGACGCGCATGTACTCGTCAACCGGGATCCCGTGGGGATTGACCTCGACCCCGACGGTCTCGAGGCCGATCCCCTCGACGCGCGGTCGCCGACCGGTGGCGACGAGGAGTCGCTCGCCGCGCACCTCCCCGCCACCTTCCAACTCGACGACGTACTCATCGCCGTCCTTTCGCGCAGCGCTGGCGTGCGTGCCGAGCATCAGCTCGATCCCGTCGCGCTTCAGCGCCTCGCCGAGCCCCTGGCCGAGGGGCGCCGCCTCGCGGGACAGCACCCGGTCGGCGCCCTCGACCAGCACGACCTCCCCGCCGAATCGCCGCACGACCTGCGCGAGCTCGACGCCCGCGGCGCCTCCCCCCAGCGCCACCAGGCGGCGGGGAACCGCCTTCATGCTCGTCGCCTCACGCGTCCCCCAGACCCCCTCCAGCTCGCGGAGCCCGGGGATCGGAGGCACGAACGGATCTGAGCCTGTCGCGACGACGATGTGCTCAGCGGTGCGACGAACGCCGTCGACTTCGATCACGCCCGTGGCCGCCAGGCGACCGTTGCCTCGCAGCAGGTCGATGCCCCGCCCCGCGAGCCACTTCTCCTGTCCCGCGTCGGACCAGTTCGAGACCATGAAGTCACGCCAGTCGAGCGCCGCCTGAACGTCGACCTCGGCCTTCGCGCCGACGTCGCGCGCACCGTGCACCGCCTCCCCGGGACGCAGCAGTGATTTCGACGGAATACACGCCCAGTAGGAGCACTCGCCGCCGACCAGCTCTCGCTCGACGACGGCGACTTTGAGCCCGCGAGCCGCCAGCGCCGCAGCGCAATGCTCACCCGGGGCGCCCCCGCCGAGGACGATCGCGTCGTAGTCGTTCTTCGTGCCGCTGCTGCTCATCCGTCCTCCGCTCGAAGTCATGCTCCGGGATACAGTCGCGCAAGTATGGTGCTCACACAATCTCTGGAGGTCGTAGATGGACATCGCTGCGCTGGCAGATCTGCTGCACGAGACGTCTGAGCACCATGCCAAGTTTGAGGCAGTCGCCCCACCTCACGACTGGTGGGACTGGTACGCCGCATACATGGATGCCCGGGAAGGCGGAAGCGCCCCGGATGACGCTGCCGCCAGCGCCGGGCGTTACATGGCGGACGTCAAGCATGTCGTCGTCTCGCCCTAATCGCGGGCGTGCGGGTACCCGAGCGGCGGCTTGATGTCGTCGTAGATGCGGACTGCGGCGAGCTTGCCGCTCTGTCCCCGCACCAACACGGCGATCCCCGCCTGCGGCGGTAGCTCCGTCTTGCCCCACCGCACGACGTTGTACTCCAGCGCGCACACGCGCCGGTCGTCGGTGAGCAGACAATGCTCCAGCGAGATGCCGCCGTCGTTCGAGAACAACAGCTCGTAGAAGGCGCGCAGGCTGTCGTGGCCTCGGTGGATGAACGGCGCGCCCGCGGGCTCGCGGGCATAGCCGTCAGCCTCGAACGTCGCCACGATCGCCTCCGCGTCGCCGGCGGAAAGGGCGCTCACGTATTTTGCGACGACGTCCGGCTCGTGGAGCTTCGGGTCGAGCTGCAGCACAGGCGTCCGGACCGCGTGGTGGCCTCTCAGCGGCCAGCTGCTGTAGTAGATCCGCAGTTCGCTGATCCGCCCGTCGGATTCCTTGTCGGAGATGACCAGGACCGGAAGGCCGACTCGCGCGTCCTTGCCGGCAAGGTGGATGACCACCTCCCCGAAGCCCCGATGCCCGGCGACCACGTACTCGACGTCTTCGATCGAGGCGTTCTGCCGGCGCAGCCACGTATTCGTTTCGGTGACGTATTTCTCGAACGCCCGCGCGCCCCGGATGCGTCCGCGCACCGGATGCTGCAGCTCCGGCTCGCCCGCAAACGACCCGATCAGAGCATCGAAGTCCCCCGAGAGCAAACCGTCGAAGAACGGCACGGTCACGAGCTCGCGCTGCCACTTCTCCTGAGCCTGCTCGAGCGCCGGCACGGTGAACAGCTCGGGGAGCCACGGCATGAGCCGAAGCCTGCCACATCCGAATGCGCGCACGCCGTCGCGTTTGCGAAGCTGCAGCCTGGCGAGCCATGAGGGTCTTCATTTCGAGCGATATCGAGGGCACGGCCGGCATCGTCGACTGGGAGCAGGTGCGCGGCCCGGGAGCGGAGTACGAACTCGGCCGCCGGCTGCTCACCGACGAGGTGAATGCGGCAATCGACGGAGCGTTGGAGGCGGGAGCCAGCCACCTCCTGGTCAACGACTCCCATCGCACGATGTACAACATCCGGCCGGGCGACCTGCACCATCACGCGTCGTACCTGTCGGGCCGCCACAAGCCGCTGTACATGATGGAGGGCCTCGACGCCACGTTCGACGCCATATTCATGGTGGCGTACCACGGGGCGATCGGTGCCGAGCACGCGATCCTGTCCCACACCTACAACCCGGCCGCCGTCTGGGAGGTCCGGCTGAACGGCGTCGCAGTCGGGGAGGGCGCGCTGAACGCGCTCGTCGCTCTGAAGCACCGCGTGCCGGTGGTGCTGATCACCGGGGACGAGGCCACGGCCGCGGATGCGCGTCCTTTCCTGCCCGAGATCGAGGCGGTGATCGTCAAGCGCTCGATCACGCGCTTCGCGGCCGAGAGCCTTCACCCCGACCGCGCCTGTGAGCTGATCCGCGCCGGCGCCACGCGCGCGCTCGCGCGCGCCAGCACGGCCGCCCCACCGGCGATCGACCTGCCGGCCACTCTCGAGGTCACGTTCCTCACCGCCGACATGGCCGAGATGGCGACCTGGATCCGCGGCGTGCAGCGCGCCGGCCCGCGCGGAGTGGCCATCACCGATGACGATCCGCTGCGCCTCTTCCGCGCGTTCGTCACGATCATCGCCCTGACCCGATCGATCGTCGAACGCTAACGCGCGCTGACGTGGATTAGACGTAGGATTCCGACCGCAGACCGAGGTCTCGGCCATTGAGATGAGCGCAAGCGGCGAACATGAAAGCTTGAAGATCGGTGCTCACGTCGACGCCACCGACGGGCGTTGCGGGAACCTGGCCCGGTTGATCTTCAACCCGATTACGGACGTGCTGACCCATCTGATCGTCGAGCCCGGGCAACACGACGAGCAGGCGCGGGTCGTGCCCTTCGATCTGGTCGTGAGCGCCAGCGAGGACGTGATCCAGCTCAGCTGCACCAAGGAGCGCTACGACCAGCTCGATTCGGCCGAGGACGTCGAAATGCTCCGCGACACGACCGGGAAGAACGACGGCTTCAGCTCGACGTCGATGTATTTCGGCGTAGGCCGGCCGCTCGGGCACCATCCCCAACCGATGTACAGCGACAGCGTGCCGCTCGGCGAGATCGAGATACGCCAGGGCGATCCCGTACACGCGAAAGACGGGGAGATCGGAGCGGTACAAGGTCTCGTGCTCGACCCCGCCGACCATCACGTCACGCACGTGCTGCTCCAGGAGGGCCACCTGTGGGGGCGCAAGCAGGTCGCGATACCGATCGGGGTTGCCAACCGCGTCGCCTACGAGGTCCGGGTCGACCTCACCAAGGACGAGATCGAAGCGCTGCCACCGGTGAGCCTCAAGTCCCACTGACGATCTTGTGTCGGCGGCGAGCGCCGGCCGGCGGTAGGCGATAGCTTGACGGCGGGTTTATGCCTGCCCCGCTAGGAATGAGTCCCGTGGTGATCACCCGGGTACACGGTCGTGGCTGTCTCTGAGAGGACGGTCCGTGCTCGCCTGACGCGGCGACAGATGTTCCAGAGCGCGGGCGGCGTGGCCGCGCTTGCGATCGCGGGCGGCGGGGTCGCCGAGCTTCTGGCGGGGTCCAAGCCACACAAGCCCCTGCCGCACATCCCATCGTTCGCGGTCAGGCCGGCCGGTCGCGAGGCCAGCTTCCGGTCCCAGCCGCATCTGCGCCCGCCGACGGTCACGACCACCGCGGTCGAGACGACGGAGCGGTTGGGCCGCGGCGATCCTCGATTGCTGTTCCTGGGTCCGGGACCCGTGACTCTGTCGGGCTCTGAGCAGTATGGCCCGCTGATCGTCGCCCGGGACGGCACGCCCGTGTGGTTCAGACCGCTCAGCGCGGGTCTGCAGGTATCGAGCTTCTTCTCCTCGAGCTACCGAGGCAAGCCGGTGCTGGTCTGGTGGGAGGGAAAGATCCAACAGTCCGGATACGGGCAGGGCGAGGCGGTTCTGCTCGATCGGTCCTATCGCGAGGTCGCCCGCGTGCGCGCCGCCGGCGGCCGGTCGATGGACCTCCACGCTCTGACGCTGACACCGCAGGGGACCGCGCTGTTCACCTGCTATCCCGAGACGGTGCCGATGGATCTTTCCTCGATCGGGGCGCCCCGCGACAGCCAGGTCCTCGAGTCGATCATCCAGGAGGTCGACATCGCCAGCGGGCGACTCCTGTTCGAGTGGCGAGGCCTCGAGCACATACCGGTCGCCGCTTCCCAGGAGCCGCACGGAGAACCGTACGACTACCTGCACATCAACTCGATCCAGCAGCTGCCGGATGGGAACCTGCTTGTGTCGGGACGCCACACCTGGGCCGTTTACAAGCTCGACCGCCGCACCGGCGACGTCATCTGGACGCTGGGCGGCAACCGCAGCCAATTTCATATGGGCGCGGACTCGCAGTTTGCCTGGCAGCACGACGCCCAGCTATCGGGACAATTGCTGACCTTGTTCGACAATGGCACGAACGGCCCAATCCGCACCGAGCAGCAATCGCGCGGCTTGGCGCTCGCCGTCGACGAATCTCGGCGCACCGTGACGGTACGGCGCGCGTATACGAGCCCGCAGCGGCCGCTGGCCGGGGCGATGGGGTCGGTCCAGACCCTCCCCTCGGGTCGAGTCTTCGTCGGTTGGGGCGTCGAGTCGTATACGAGCGAATTCACCGCCGACGGCACACTGCTGTTCGATGTGTCACTGCCGGGCGGCACATACTCGTATCGAGGGCTGTGGCTTGACTGGTCAGGAACGCCGTACGAGGCGCCGGCCGTGGTCGCCGGGCGGAACGGTACGACCGGCACGCCGTTGGTGTACGCGAGCTGGAACGGTGCCACGAACGTCGCCGCGTGGCGAGTGGCCGCAGGATCGAAGCGGCACGATCTGCGTCCTGTCGGCATCGCCAGGCGTCACGCGTTTGAAACAGTCATCCAACTGCTCCCCGGGTATCGCTACGCGTCGGTCACAGCACTCGACCGCTCCGGCAGGTCCCTGAGGCGCAGCCCCACCGTCCGGCTTTAGACCGGGCGCACCACCGTAACCGGCGCGCGGCGGCCTGTCCGACGCTAGGTTGCGGTTGACAGTGTCCGGTGCATCGCAGCGCTGGCCTGTCTGGCCGCCCTGTGACGATCGCGTCGAGCGAGCGTCACCGCGAACACCGTCCCGAACATCGCGTTGTCTGCGAGCTGGGGACCCAGCGGCAAGGCGCGGATCGCCGGGAACGACCGCCCGATCACGCCAACGTTGACGACACCGATCACAAATCCGGCGGCGGCGCCCCACTCGGCCGGATGCTCCCGGGGGAGCGTGCGTGCGAGCGCCTCACCACACAGCATCGAGATCGCGAGGTGCACCACAATGCCCCGTCCGAATCCCGGCCGGCCAGGCGGAACCAGCGTGCCGACGGCACGCGTTGCGTCGTACACGTAAACGACGGCGGCTCGTGGGCTGCGGCGCTTGATCAACGCGTGGAGCGTCGAGGGCGCGCCGCTCAACGCCGCGGCGAGCACGGTTGCCTCAATCACCGCACGGCGGTCGCGGGCCATTTGCCCAAACATAGGCAAGTCGCGGACGACGTCCCTTCGCGTTTTCGCTTGACGGTCGCAGAACGAGTGATATCATTTAAGTATCGCTTTGATTCGATGGCCCCTGAGGAGCGACCATGAACAGCACAACGACATTCCCGATCACCTTCGATCGACACAGCCGCATCCCGATGACGGTGCTCGGCGCCGGTCCGAGCGTCTCGCGCGTGACGGTGAATTCTGAAACCGTCGACGTTCGCCTGGGGTGGGCATTCCACGCCACGATCCCCCGCGAGTCCGTTGCATCGGCACGGCCACTGGACGGAGGCCTGAGCGAACTGACTGGTCCCTTCCGAATCAGCGTTCTCCGCGGAGTCAACTACTGGCGAGGCACCGCCCTCGTCAACGGCGCCGGGACCGACCTGGTCGAGATCACGTTGGATCGGCCGGAGTGGGTGCGGCTGGGTCCGCTCCGGGCTCGGATGCGTCGGCTGATCGTAAGTGCGGAGGATCCATCCGGGCTCGTCGCAGCACTCACACGGAAATGACTGCTAACGACCAACGCGCCGGCTTGGGCAGCCAATGGGCGCGTAAGCACTACAAGCTGACGATCGTCGTGCGCGCCCTGCTTGCTCCGTGGATCCTCTTCGTCACCGTTTTCCTGTGCGTGAAGGGCTACTGGTGGGGACTCGTCTTCATCCCGTTCCTGGCCCTCGACCTCTGGCTTCTGCGTGGCCTCGTGCGTTACGCGCGCACGCAAGACCAGTGACTCAGGCTCGACCGGTCAAGCGGACGGCGACGCTGCGATGCCGATCGCGGCGGCGATGGTCTGCGCGAATGCGCCCGGGCGCGAGAGGAACGGGTGATGCCCGGCGTCAAACTCGACCACACGGGCCCCGGGTCTGACGCGTCGGCGCTGCACGTCTGCCGGGGTCGCGAGATCCTGTGTGCAGACAACGTATGTCGTTGACTTCTGTTGCCAGGCGATCTGGCGAGGTGGCTGCGTGAACGGTGTGAGCGACTGCCGCGTGAGGCGGGTCAGTGCCTGCTCGGTCGTGACCTCGTCGCAGTCCTGCAGGAAGTACTCCCGGACCATGTCGGGGTCGACGCCGACGGTGCCGTCGTCGCTCGGCGCCAGCCACGGCGCGGGCTCGGAGCCGACCAGATCGGCCTGGGATTGCCCGGCGCCGGGCATCACCGAGGTCAGGTACAGCAGTTGGGTCACGCCGTCATCGACCCCGGCTTCGGTGATGATCATCCCGCCGTAGGAGTGGCCGCAAAGGACGACGGGCTCGCCGGCCTCGGCGATCGCTCGGCGGCACGCGTCGACGTCGTCGTAAAGATCGCCGAGTGTCTCGCCGGCTTCGCCGCAGCTTGGCAGCGGCACGACGGCGGTGGCGATTCCGTGATCGGCGAGCGGCTCGGTCATTTTGCTCCACCACCACGCTGCGTCTCGAACGCAGGCGCCATGGACAAAGATCAATGTGGGCATGACGTCACCATATCGCAACCTCGCGGTTGCACGAGCAGCGAGCTAGTTCCTCCGGGCCGAAGCTCGCCACGATCGACGCGAGCCTCAAACCCGCGCCGAGCACCGCCAGCATCTAGCTGGGCCGGACTGCGCCACGCCGCGACACCTCGGGGGGTGTCGGGCGACACCTGTGGGCCGCGGGTCGAGACCCGTGTCCCCTACCGCGCCCGCGCAGAGCTTGCCGATCAAAACTCTGTACCTCGCGATGGGGCCGCGCGCGGGCGGGCTCACCACGAATATCAACGTGGTTCGCGAGTCATCCGAAGGGATAACGGACATCAACGCAGTCGTCCGCGCTGAGCTGAGGGGCATCACATCAGGCTTGTGCTGCCAAACGCTCGCCAGTTCTCGGCCCCGGAGTCGGTAACGGTTGCCGGCGCGCCGGCGCGCCGGCGCAGGCTGTGGACTACCTACACGGCTCGGCGACACGGCTTCTCCATCTGCGCAGCTCCTGCACGCCAGCGCCCACGGGAAATTCCGGACCCGCGGACGATACAGCGCCGCCACGGTGCTCGGCACGATCTGGTCGGTCGCCGACCGGTGCGACGGCACGCTCACCCGCGACGTCACCGACTCCGTGCTCGTCAACGACTTCGTCCGCCACAAGACAATCGTCCTGCATCCCGGCCAGAGCTACCTAGCGCGGAAGCCGACGTAGAGCTCCTGCGCGCGGGTCGTCCACCCGGGGCACCGAGCTTCACGGGAGCAAACGAGGATTGGTCGCTAGGGTCTCTCCGTGATGATTTCGCCGAAAGGACGATCGCCGTGCCGATGATGATCAACGGCCGCGAGGCGCCGGTTCCCACCGACGCGCGGGTCTCGCTGCTCGACTTCCTGCGCGAACACTTGGAGCTCTACGGCACGAAGAAGGGCTGCAACCAGGGAGCTTGCGGCGCCTGCACCGTGCTCGTCGACGGCGAGCGGGTCCTGTCCTGCCTGGCGCTTGCCGTCCAGTACGAGGGACGTGAGGTAACGACGATCGAGGGCCTGACCCCGGACGGAGGGCTGCACGCGCTACAGCAGGCGTTCATCGATCAGGATGGGTTCCAGTGCGGATACTGCACCCCGGGCCAGATCTGCTCGGCGGTCGGCATGGTGCAGGAGCTTCGCCGCGGCGTCCCAAGCTACGTGACCGACGACCTCATGAACGCGGATGTCGGGTTCGACCACGACGAGGTGCGTGAGCGCATGAGCGGCAATCTGTGCCGCTGCGGCGCGTACAACGGAATCGTCGACGCGATCACCAACGTGTACGCGGAGCAGGGCGCATGATCGAGCTCACCTACTCGCGCGCGACCGACGTGGACGACGCGGTCCGCCGCGCAGCCGACGGGCACGGTCGGTACCTCGGCGGAGGCACGAACCTGGTCGACCTCATGCGCGAGACAGTGGAGGCGCCGTCAGCGCTCGTCGACGTCACGGGCCTATCGCGTGAGATCGCGCTGACCGCGGACGGCGGATTGCGGATCGGCGCAGCGGCGCGTAACACCGCTGTGGCCGAGCACGAGGCGGTCCGATCCGGCTATCCGATGCTCGCTCGCGCGATCGTGGCGGGCGCCTCGGCGCAGATCCGCAATATGGCGACGGTCGGCGGCAACCTACTCCAGCGCACCCGCTGCACTTACTTCTATGACACCGACGGCTCGCGTTGCAACAAGCGGGTCCCGGGCGAAGGATGCGACGCGATCGACGGTTTCAACCGCATTCACGCGATCCTGGGCGCGTCGCCCGCGTGCGTGGCCACCCACCCCTCGGATATGTGCGTCGCGCTTGCGGCGCTGGACGCCGTCGTCCAGATTCGCAGCGCGTCGGCCGAGCGCACGGTCGACCTTTGCGATCTGCACCGGCTGCCGGAGGATCGTCCCGATATCGAGACGGTGCTCGAGCCCGGCGAGCTGATCACCTCCGTGGAGCTGCCTGCACCCAATCCCGCCGAGCGCTCCACCTATCGCAAGGTGCGTGATCGCTCCAGCTACGCGTTCGCGCTGGTCTCGGTCGCCGCCGCGCTCGAGCTCGACGGCGACGCGATCGTCGGCGCGCGCCTGGCCCTGGGCGGGGTCGCTCCCAAACCGTGGCGGGCGCGGCGCGCCGAGGAGGCGCTCCGCGGTAACCGGGCGAACGAAACCGCGTTCCTCGCGGCGGCGGACGCGGAGCTTGCCGATGCCCGCCCGCTTGCGGGCAACGCGTTCAAGGTCGAGCTTGCCCGCCGCACGCTCGCCGCTGTCCTCACGCATCTGACCGAAGGAGGCCGCCCGTGAGCCTCGGAGAACCCCGACCCGCGATCGCGACGGTCCCGGAGGGCTGGACACCGGCCGCCGGTTCTGATCCGTTGACGCGCGCCCAGCACGGACTCATCGGGGCGCAGGTATCTCGACTGGACGGGCCGCTCAAGGTCCGGGGCGAGGCGCGCTTCGCCGCCGAGTACGTGATGGAGGGCATGGTCTACGCGGCGCTCCGTTACAGCACGATCGCGCGCGGTCGCATCACGACGCTCGAGACGGGCGCAGCCGAAGCGGCCGCCGGCGTCGTGCTCGTGATGACCCACCGCAACTCGCCGCGGATGCAACCACCGCCGATGTTCCTGACCGGGCCCAAGGCGGCCGGCGGCGCGAACTTGCCGGTGATGCAGGATCCCAGCATCCATTGGAATGGCGAACCGGTCGCGATCGTCCTGGCCGAGACACAGGAGCGGGCCGACCACGCGGCCTCGCTAATCGAGGTCACATACGAGTCCGCGCCGCCGCGCACCTTCGAGGAGGCCAGGGCGCATGCGCGGACGCCCGACAGCCTCGTCGGCCAGCCGGTCGAGGTCCTCGTCGGCGACGCGGAGGCCGCACTGATCGACGCCCCCCACTCCGTCGATCTCACGTATACGACCCCGCGCCACAATCACAACGCGATCGAACCCCATGCGGTGACGCTCGCGTGGGATGGAGACGAGCTGATCGTCCATGACGCCAGCCAGGGCGTGAAGGGGCACGCCTGGACGTTCGCGCAGGTGTTCGGGATCGACGAGGAGCAGGTCCATGTCACCTCGCCCTATGTCGGGGGCGGATTCGGCGGGAAGACGCTGTGGTCCCATCATCTGCTCGGGGCGGCCGCATCCAAGGTCGCAGGTCGTCCAGTGCGAGTCACACTGTCGCGGGAGGGCGTGTACCGGCTGGTCGGGGGTCGCACGAACACCGAGCAGCGAGTCGCCATCGGCGCCGATGACGACGGCCGGTTCAGGGCGCTCATCCACACCGGGCTCTCGGCGATGACCCCGTACAACGCGCTCGCCGAGCAATTCACGTTCCCCGCGCGGCATATGTACGCGACCGAGACCCTGAAGACCGACCAGCAGGTCGTCGATATGGACATGCTCGCGAACTCGTTCATGCGCGCGCCGGGGGAGTCGGTCGGCACGTTCGCGCTCGAGTCGGCGATCGACGAGCTCGCGGTAGAGCTCGACCTGGACCCGATCGAGTTGCGGATCCGCAACGAGCCCGACAAGGACCCGAGCTCGGGCCTCCCCTACTCGTCTCGGCATATCGTCGAGGCGTGGCGCGCGGGCGCGGAGCGGTTCGGCTGGGAACCACGGGCGCGGCCGGGAGCCCGCCGGGAGGGAGAGTGGCTGATCGGCACCGGCTGCGCTCTGGGGACCTACCCCTACCATCGCTTTCCCGGCGGTGTCGCGCGGATCACGCTTGACAAGACCGGTCACGCGACGATCGACGTGCCGGCCGCCGACATGGGGATGGGGACCTCGACGACCCAGGCGATCCTCGCCGCCGATCGGTTTGGCCTGCCGCTGGAACGGGTGACCGTCGCTTACGGCGACTCGTCGTTCCCCGGGAACCTGCTCGCCGGCGGCTCTTCACAAACGGCTTCGATCGCCGGTGCGGTGATCGCCGTCCAGCGAGCACTCGTCGAGCAACTGCTCGCGCTTGGCGGTTTCGAATCGCCCCTGGCCGGGTTGACCGCCGACGAGGTCGGCGGGCGCGACGAGGGGCTATGCGAGCTGGCCGACCCCAGCCGCTGGGAGAGCTACGCCGAGATCCTGGGACGGGCGGGCCGCGACGAGATAACGGTCGTGGCCGCGGCGTCTGACCCGGAGGAGATGCAGGCGTACTCGATGCACTCGTTCGGCGCGATCTTCTGTCAGGTCCGAGTCAGCACGACCACCGGTGAGACGCGCGTCGACCGCGTGCTCGGCTCCTACGACTGCGGCCGCATCATCAACGCCAAGACTGCGGCGAGTCAGTTCCGCGGCGGGATCATCATGGGGCTCGGCCTCGCACTGATGGAAGACACCAACTTCGACGAGCGGACCGCCCGGATCATGAATCCCAGCCTCGCGGAATATCACGTGCCTGTCCACATGGATGTGCCGGCAATCGAGTTGATGTGGACCGACATCCCCGACCCGTACGCCCCGGCGGGCGCACGCGGGATCGGTGAGATCGGGATCACCGGCGTCGCCGCGGCTGTTGCCAACGCCGTCTACAACGCCACCGGCCGACGTGTGCGCGACCTCCCGATCACGCTGGACAAGCTGCTCTGAAGGCAGGCCCGCGCATTTCTAGGACCGGGCGGCCAGCGCCAAGCTGACCGTCGCGTGACTGCCGCCGCGTGATAAGCCGATCTCCCCGGGGTGGGAGGACCTAGTCGGTATGGCGACGATTCCCGCCGTCATGCCGTGCACGATGCGCGCGTAGCGGACCCCGTCGGGGCGGTGGTCGACCATGACCCAGGTCGCTTGGTGAGCTCCATGGCTTGTGGCGAAGACGGCCCCAGGGCCTTCGCGACGGCTGGGTTGTGGATATTCGGGATCCCAGCCGTCGGCCCAGCGGCGCTCGCCCTCAGGCGTAAACAGCGCGATGGCCTGATCGGCGGGGAGGCCGACGACGATCTCGGCGGTACGGTGCATGGTTCTAGCCATGACCGTAATGATCGCGCAGGGTCAAGCGTGCGTGGCACGCTTTTCAGACGCGGAAGATCGCTATGACCGTAGAATCTGCGGCTATGGACCGAGTTGACCGCGCAATCCTCGCCTCCGTAGCCGCAAGCGGCCGCGTGACTCTGCAGGAGCTCGCCGAGCGAGTGCATCTTGGCCCGAGCGCGACTCGTGACCGCCTGCGGCGGCTCGAGCAGCGCGGTGTCATCACCGGCTACCGCGCGATCCTGGACGAGGACGCGCTTGGCTATCCGCTCGAGGCGCTGGTTGAGGTCGACCTCGCGCCCGGTGCGGATATGCAGAAATTCGAGCAGGGGCTCCACGCCCGGCCGGCGGTGGTCGAGGCGCTGCATGCCACCGGCGAGCATGACTATCTCGTGCGCTTGCGGTGCACCGGCACCGATGAGCTACATCGCAGCGTGCGCGGCCTCAAGGCCGAACTCGGCGCCGTGCGTACGGTCACTCAAATCGTCCTTGACCGCACTGTGTCCGCTCGACCGCGGCTGCCCTGAGACGGCAGAGCGGGAACGCTGGCGCCGCCGCCTCCCGGCGCAGCAGCTCCTCCTTTGTCCGACAGCGCGACAGGCCTTGGTCACTCCCGAGCCATCCGGAAGCGGCCCTCGGCGACGATCATGGCGACCCCGCCGACCATAAGTGCTCCTTTGATCTAGCGATATAGCTAGAATCCTATATTGCTATGTTGCTGAATGCAAGGTTGTCGCCGCCTCGCCATCCTCTACGATGACGGACATGGCGCCGTCGGGTCCCGCGCTCGAAATGATCGAGATCTTCCGGGCGCTTGACAGCCCCAAGCGCCTGCAGATCCTCGACTGGCTGCGCGACCCGGTCACCCATTTCCCCCCTCAGCGCGATGGCGACCTCGTCAAAGATGGCGTCTGTGTGGTCTTCATCGCCGACAAACTGGGAGTCGCCCAACCCACCGCGACCACCCACCTACAAGCCCTCGCCCGCGCGGGCCTCGTGACCGCGAAGCGCATCGGACAATGGACGTTCTACAAGCGCGACGAGGCGGCGATCCGAGCCTTCAAGCGTCGATTGCGTGAGAACCTGTAGCTAGATACATATGCGTCGGGCGGCCAGGAGCGCGCCTTCGACGGAGATCGTGGCGCGCCGGCGCGCCGCATTCGCTGCAGAACGCCCCGAGTTGGCTTAGAGTGATGTCTGCTCGATCTTGAGCTGCAGCATTGACTCGGGGGAAGGGAGCGACAAACGGAGCTCGTGCAACGGAAGGCGTCCCATCCGTGCGGGTAGCGACCTACCGCGTCTCTTTTTACGCCGCCGTTCTGATCGCCAGCGGCGCTGCGGACGTTGCGGCGGCGATCGGCGTATGGCGCCGACGTGGCAGCCCGGGTCGGAACAGCCTGTGTGTTGCGATGCTCGCGACAGCCGCGTGGTCGTTTGCCTATGCGCTGGAGTTGGCGGCGCCTACGACCGCCGGTCGTGAGCTATGGGGAGCTTTGAAATACGTTGGCATCACGGTCCTGCCGGCTGCATGGCTCGTGTTCGCGTTGCAATACACCGGGCGCATGGGAAGGCCGAGCCGGTGGTTTCTCGGCGCGCTGACGATCGAGCCCGTGATCGTGGGTGTCTTGCTCGCCGTCCCGGGCACCCGGCACCTGATTCGCTTCTATCCACCGGGGCCGCCGCAGCCGATTCCGACCGCCGATGCCGGAGCGCTCTATTGGCCGCACGTCATCTACAGCAACGCACTGGTCCTGACCGCCAGCGCGATCCTGCTGGTCACGGTCGTGCGTGTGTCGCGGCTCTACTGGCGTCAGAGCATCACGCTGCTGGTCGCGATTTGCTTGCCGTTGGTCGGCAACGCGATGGCCGACTTCAACGCGCCGCCCTTCCAGCACCTCGACCCAAGTCCGCTGGCCACCTCGCTGGCGGCCTGGGTTCTGGTGCTCGGTGTCCTGCGATACCGGCTACTCGATCTACGTCCCGTCGCCCGCACCCATGTCGTCGAAACGATGCGGGACGCGGTGCTCGTCGCAGACGCACACGGCCACGTGGTCGATCTCAACCCTGCAGCGGTTCGGTTGTTTGGGCTGCGCGCCGGGGAGTTGGTCGGACGGCCGGTGGTGGGCCTGTTGTCCGGTCTTGCCGACCCGATCGGCTTCCCAGACCCGGGTGTCTACGACGTGCGAATCACGATCTCAGAACGCGAGCTTGACATGGAGCTGGCGGTGACCCCGTTGGAGGACGCCCGGGGCGTTACGGCGGGTCGCGTCCTGGTGTTCCGGGACATCACTGAGCGCCGCGAGCTCGAGCGCGAGCTCCGCCGGCTCGCATATACCGACAGGCTCACCGGGTTGCCGAACCGGGCGCTGCTCAGCGACCGGCTGGAGCGCGCGCTCGTCATGGCGAACCGACACAACACGCCGGTCGCGGTTCTGTTCCTGGATCTCGATCGGTTCAAGAACATCAACGACAGCCTCGGGCACGAGATCGGAGACAAGGTGCTCGTGGCGGTGGCGCAGCGCCTGCGGCGCTGCCTGAGGGCAGAGGACACCCTCGCGCGGCTGGGCGGTGACGAGTTCGCGATTCTCCTCCCCGAAATAGCGAATCGCACCGACGTCCATTTGGTCACAGACAAGTGTCTTGCAGCCCTGAGCGGCCCCGAGCTGATTGACGCTCATGAGCTGACCGTGAACGCGAGTATCGGCGTTGCCGTCTTCCCCCAGGACGGGGCCGACGTCCAGCACCTGCTGCGAAGTGCGGACGCAGCCATGTACCGCGCCAAGTCACGCGGCGGCGGACGTGCGGAGACCTTCACCCACCTCCTGGAGCAAGAGGTCGTCGAGCGCCACCAGATCGAGGTCGAACTGCGACGCGGCCTGCGCACGGGCCAGTTGCGTCTCCTGTTCCAGCCCTACCGTGAGCTCGTCAGCGGAAGACTCGTCGGATACGAGGCGCTCGTGCGCTGGGACCATCCAAACCGGGGAACGCTCTTGCCGGACGTGTTCCTGCCGCTTGCCGAGCAGACCGGCTTGATCGACGCGGTCGATCGCTGGGTACTCGCTGAGGCCTGCCGCCAAGCTCGCCAGTGGCCCGCGCCATTGCGGGTCGCGGTCAACGTCTCGGCCGGCCGCCTGCGTGGGGGCGATCTCCATCGGGACACCGCCGCCGTCCTCGCCGAGACCGGGCTCGACCCATCGCGGGTGGTGCTCGAACTGAGCGAGCGAATCCTTTTCGACGAGGTGCCCGACGCCTTTGATGCACTCGCCGATGTCACGGCCGCCGGAGTGCGGCTGGCGCTCGATGACTTTGGCGCCGGCTACACCTCCTTGGAGCAGCTGCGGCGGTTGCCGGTCGGTCAGGTGAAGATAGACCGATCCCTGATAGGGCCCGTTGACAGGTCCGAAGACGGCACCGCGATCGTCGCGGCCGTGATCCAATTCGCTCACGCGCTCGGCCTGTCGGTCACCGCCGAAGGCATCGAGCGGCCCAGTCAGCTCGAGCGCCTCATCGAGCTGGGGTGCGACTGCGGACAGGGCTTTCTCTTCAGCGCGCCGGCAGCTGTCTCGAGCTTCGACGATCGCGCCGCTCACGAGCGCCTCAGCCGCGTACTCCGCACGGAGGATTAGGCGGCGCCGGTCCGGTGCCTGTCCTCGATGGCCGGTCAGGTGACCGGGACGCGCTCGGCGCACCGGCCGCAGGATAATCCGCCGCAACGTCCAAACCTTCCAAGTCCCACCACCCCGGGTGGTACGTTGCGCAAAGCGACCAAATGGGCGAGCAAACTGGAGGGTAATCGTGGCTGATACGACCTCTGGGCCAGGAGCTCCTGGGCCATCCGGATCTGGGTCCTCCGCTGCTGCGGCGACGACGACGCCGAAGCTGTTCGTGCGGCAGTCCTCGGGACTCGTCCGCAACGTCAGCGTCACGAACGCGCTGTTCTTCAACGTCGCCGCGTTCGTCGGCGTGGGCCTCACTCTGTATCCGATCTTCTACAGCCTCGCCGACGTTCCCGTCTGGCGGGCGGGGCCGTTCTCGGCGTACGGCTGGGCGTCGATCATCGCCGGCCTGTTCTGCATCCTGCTGGCGCTGATCTTCTCCTCGCTGACCTCGGTCATGCCGCGCTCGGGCGGCGACTACGTGTTCTCGAGCCGCATCCTGCATCCCTTCCTCGGCTGGCTCGAGTCGTGGACGCTGGTGATCGCGAGCATCCTCATCATCGCCTTCGAGGTCCCGCTCGTACTGAGAAACCTCCAGATCTCGGCGCGGATCATCGGCATCGGCGCCGGCGGCTTCCACGGCGCCAACACCTGGTTCACGGACGCCACCGGCACGATCACGGGCACGCCGGGCTTCATCGCGTCGATCATCGTGCTGCTGCTGATCGCGGTCGTCGCGCTGCTTCCGACCCGGACGTTCCACAAGGTCGTGACGACGCTCGCCGGGTTCGGCGTGGCGTGCTTCATCGGGATGTTCGTGTTCGGCCTGCTGTTCACCCACAAGGGCAGCTTCAACGCCCATCTGCCTCACTACACCGGGGGCGTGACCGCGGCGCATATCGCCCAGACCGGCGCGAAATCCGGCCTGATCGCGACGTCGAGCAACAGCTTCTTCAGCAACATCTTCTCGACGACGGTCTTCCCGCTGATGCTCTCGGTGTTGTTGTTCCAGTTCATCGGGTTCCAGTACTCCGCTTACATCGCGGGCGAGGTGCGCGGGAACGTCCGGCGCGGCGTCCTGATCGCGCTGATCGGCGCGCTCGCGATCGGGGTCCTCGCGAACTCCGTGTACGTGGATGCGATCTCGAGCCACTTCGGGTTCAACACGCAGGTCAGCTGGGGCGGCAGCTACTGGGGCTTCAACACGAGTCTGAGCGCCCTGCCGCTCGGCCAACCGAACTCGATGCCGCTGCTGGCGGTGGTCGCGAACAGCAGCCTGTGGCCGCTGTGGTTCATCATCAGCCTCGGCGGAGTGGTGTTCCCGTTCCTGCTGTGCCCGGTGTACATCAACTTCATCAGCCGGATGCAGCTCGCGTGGAGCCTCGACCGGCAGGTGCCCGAGTGGTTCGGGAACGTCAGCGAGCGCGTCCGCGGCCCGCTGAACGCGATCATCGCCACGCTCGCGCTGACCGCTCTGTTCCTGTTCTTCCAGAGCTACAAGGACTTGCCTACCTTCCTGGCCACGACCGGCCATAAGCTGAACCTCGCCGGCACCGCCTGGTTCTCGATCGTGATGGCGATCCTCACGTGGTCGCTGCCCGGCTTCAACGCGATCCTGGTCCGCTGGCGCCGGCCTGACCTCGTCCGCAACGCCCCCTTCGGGAAGGCGCTGCCGTGGATCGGGCTCGCCTGGCTCGTGTTCCCGATCTGGATCTACATCTTCGCGGTGATCAAACCGATCGTGAACGCGCTGAAGGGCGGGAGCGCGCTCACCTACCTCGAGACGAACGGGATCATCGACGCCGGCATCTTCTACCTGATCGGGATCGTCATCTACTTCATCATGCGGTACCGAGCCACGAAGGCGGGCGTCGACGAGAAGATGCTGTTCACCGAGATCCCGCCCGACTAGCCGACACGCGCCTCGGGAGCCCCAGCCATCGCGACACGCCTGTACATCGCCAGCGACTTCCACGCCGCCGAGAAGGCGTGGCGGAAGTTCCTGAACGCGATCACGATGAACATCTACAAGGCCGAAGTGGCGCTCCTCGCCGGCGACCTCACCGGCAAGGCGATCGTCCCGATCATCGAGCGCGACGGCCGCTACGAGACGGAGTTGTTCGGGGTGCATCGCCGTGCGAGCGGCGACGAAGAGCTCGCCCAACTCGAGCGCGACATCGCCGACGTCGGCTACTACTCGTTCACCACAACGTCCGAGGAGGCCGAGCGACTCGCGGGTGACGAGCCCGGTCGCGACGAGTTGCTCCACAACCTGATGAACGAGCGCGTCGACGCTTGGATGAAGCTCGCTACCGAGCGGCTGACCGACGGCAACGCGCCGCTCTACCTGATCCCCGGCAACGACGACGAGTTCGTGATCGACCCGCTCCTCGATCAGCCCGGAATCAGGCCCATCAACGCCGACGGCAAGGTGCTCGACATCCCTGGCGACCTCCAGCTGCTCGCGTCCGGCTGGTCGAACCACACACCGTGGCAGACGCCGCGAGAGGAGTCCGAGGACGAGCTCTACGCCCGCCTCGACGCGCTCGCTCAGCAGGTCCGCGATCCCCGCAAAGCCGTGTTCATGATCCACGTCCCGCCCTATGACTCGGGGCTGGACACAGCGCCACTGCTGAACGAGAATCTCCGCCCCACGATCTCGGCCGGCGACGTGCTCCGGGGTCCGGTCGGCTCGACCGCGGTGCGCAGGCTGATCGAGACCTACCAGCCGGTGCTCACTGTGCACGGCCACATCCACGAGTCCGGCGGCGAGCGCAGGATCGGCAAGACGCTCTGCATCAATCCCGGCAGCGAGGCCAACCACGGGATCCTCCGCGGCTACGTCGTGGACATCGGCAAGAAGGGCGTCGAGCTCGCCCAGCGAGTCGAGGGCTAAGGCCGTCTAGTCCGTGTCCCGCAGAACCGCATCGCGGCCACGGCCAGTCCCTGGGCGGCCGTGACGAGCCCGTCGACCGGAACGAACTCATCGATCATGTGCGCGACGCTGACCCCGTCGGCATCGAACCCGGGCGGCCCGTAGCCGATCGAGGGGATCCCCGCCAGCTGCGTCAGCGTCGCCCCGTCGTACCAGGAGTCGAGACCGCCCAGTCGACCGGGATGACCCACGTCCGCGGTGGCGCTCTGCATGGCGCCGACGACCGGCTCGTCCGGCGCGATTTCGAACGGCATCACCGCGTTCGGCCACCACTCGATCACGGGCGGGTGCTCGCGGAGCCAATCATCCTGCGCGGTCTCCCGAGCAATCCACTCCTCTACCTCCCGCCGCACGTCGCTGCCCCACCCGTCGCGATCCGCCTGCGCGGGTAGGTACATCACCGCGATCGTGAGCTCGCACGACGCCGGGTACGTGACCGCCCACTCGCCGGCGCGGGCGAGCGTCGGCAATAGCGACGGCGGCGACAGAAACGGATGCGTCAGCTCTGGGTTCTTGCTCCACGCTGCTCGAAGCGACGCGATCGCATCCAGCGCCACCGTCGCCTTCTCGATCGCGTTGACGGCGCCACCGAGCCGCCAGTCGGGCTGGCGAACCTCCGCGTGCCCGGGCCGGCCGGGCACCGTGATCACGCCGTAGTCCGAGCCCCGGCACGCGACCCAGGTCTGGAAGCCGGTCGGCTCGGTCACGACGCCGGCGTCCGCCCGCAGGCCGTGCTCGACCAGCGCTGTGCCTCCCGCCCCCGAGGACTCCTCGTCCGTGTTGGTCGCGACCAGGAGATCGCCGTCGAGCGAGACCCCGAGCGAGGTCAACGTCTCCACCGCGAACACCATCGCCGCGATCCCGCCCTTCATGTCGCACGCCCCCCGCCCGTACAAACGCCCGTCGCGCACAGACGCGACGAACGGGTCGCTCGCCCACTCCGAGCGAGGCTCCGCGGACACGACGTCGATGTGACCGTTGAACACCAGCGACCGCCCTGCGCCACGCCCACCAACGCGCGCGATCAACTGCGGCCGCCCCTCGAACGAAAGCCCGGGCGGAACCAGCGGCATCCCGGCCAGGGCACCGGCGTCCGGCTCCCACAGATCCACCGACGCCCCGGCGGCACCTAGCCGCCGGGCCAGGTACTCCTGCAACGGCGCCTCGTCGCGGCACGGATCCCCTACCTGACGCGCGGTCGTGTCGAAGCCGATGAGGGCGCTGGCCAGCCCTACCAGCTCGTCGCCACCCGCCGCGATGGCCTCACAGACGCGTTGCTCGGCGGCCGTCAGCGCCATGGTCAGGACCCTAACAACAGCCTGTACCGTATGACGGAGATGACCGACGCGGTCGCAGACACCGACCTGCTGCACGAAGCCAAGTCGCTCATCGACCTCGCCACCGAGCGCGACATCGCACTCCGGCTCGTGGGTGGCCTCGCAATCCGTTTGCTCACGCCCGAGCTTCCGCCCCGCGCCCGCATGGGGCAGGACCTCGACTTCGCCTCGGCGAGCTCGACTCGGCGCGCGCTGATCGAGATGCTGACCGAGCAGGGCTACGACCCCGACAAGAACTTCAACGCGTTGTATGGCAACAAGCAGCTGTACTTCGCCCACGGCAACAAGAGCCTCGCGATCGACGTCTTGATCGACAAGCTCCACATGTGCCACACGCTCGACTTCGCCGACCGCCTCACGCGGATGCCTTACACGCTCGACGCGGTCGACCTCCTGATGTCAAAGCTCCAGATCGTCGAGCTCAACGAGAAGGACGCCGACGACTGCTTGCGCCTGCTCGTGACGTTCCCGCTTGAAGACAGTGATGACCCCGGCGCGATCGATCTCCGAGTCTTCTGCTCGCTCGTCGCCGATGACTGGGGCTGGTGGCGAACCGTGACGCTCAATCTCGAACGGATCACCGCGCTCCTGGACGGCGCCGCTCGTCCGGCGATCGAAGGCGGCAAGCTCGACCCGAGAACCCAGCTCCAAGCCCTCAGCGACGCCGCGGAATCGGCGCCAAAGAGCCGTCGCTGGAAGATGCGCGCGCGGATCGGCGAGCGCAAGCGCTGGTACGACGTGCCCGAAGAAACCCCGCACGAGTAGCGGGTTCCGAGCTGCTCAGTTGCATGGACCGATGAAGCGTCGCCTCGCTCGGGTCGCGACTCCACACGCGAGAGCGGCCACGATACGCGAGGTGCTCGGTCCGGATGCGTTCCAAAGTGTCTTCGTCGTAATCCCGTCGCATCTCGCGGGCGCCACAAACGACACAAGCTCCATCCGCCACTCTCCCATCACGCGCGTATCTTGCCCGTGTCCTGCCACCCGTGCCGTGGGATACTTCTTCGCACAGGACACGCGGTCAGCTGGTCGCGCGGGTCCCGCTGGATTGTCTAATCGAGCGACCTCAAAGTGTCTTCGCTGTCGACAGCCCGGAGGTAACTGCCGGCGTAGCAGTCTGCCGCATTCGCTGGCGAGCCACCGTGCGCTACTCGTGCGGGCGGCAGTGCAGCCCTTGTCGGATGCGTCCGCGCTTAGGCGACCATCGCGGTCGCGTAATCCGCCCACCCGGCCGCGTGCCAGTAGGCGTTCGCGACGTTGACCAGCCGGACATCGCGCTGCGCGCACGCGGCGAAGTCGCCGCGCTCATAGGCGAGGACCGCGGCGAGCAGCCGGCCCTCAGGCCCGCGGTGATCGGTGATCGCGGTGGCAAGCCGATCGTCGAGGCAGAGGTCTGCGATCAGCTCGCGCATGGGGCGGCCGAGCAGGGCGTCGAGAACCGAGAAGAGCCCCGCGCTGAACGCCCGCTCGGAGATGGTGTCGGGGTACTCGCGCGCGAGCAGTTCGCACAGGCGGGCCCGGTGCACCCCGGTGTTCAGCAGGTGTTGGGGCCGGTCGGTCATTTTTGACAGCGCGAACAGCATGATCCACTGGCTCACCGTGGTGGCACCGAGCCGCATGAGTGCTTGGCGGATGGAACCCACCGGGGTTCGGCCGCCGTAGAACGCGGAGTTGGCGAGCCGCACGAATCGATAGCTCAGCCCGGGGTCCTCGCAGATGAGGCGCTCGAGGTCCTCGAGGCTCGCCCCCGCCGCGCCGCGACTGAGCGACACGAGCGCGCCGAGTCGATGTGTCGGCGCCACGACCTCGCGGATTGACCGCGGCGCGGCAAAGTATTGCCCCTGATACGCGTCGAACTCGAGCGCGCGCATCGCCTCGTATTGAACGGGGGTCTCGACCCGCTCGGCGATTAGGCGCAGACCGCGCCTCCGAAGCCCCGCCAGGAGATCGTTCACCCCCTCGCCGCCACCGGCGACCGTTCGAGAGTCGAGCTTCACCGCGCTGGCGAGTTGCCACAGGGCTTCGCCGGTACCGGCCGGAATGATCCCAACGATCGCGATCTGAAACCCGGCCTTGATGACATCGTGCAGGGCCTGCAGCAGACCCACGTCCGCGTGGGGCGTTGCGGCCAGCTCGAGCACCACTCGATCCGGGGGAAGGGGGAGCTGATCAACGTAGTGCAGGAACTGTGGCGTGACCTCGATGTATGCCGGGCGGTCACCAACTAGTTTCTTGAGTCCGATCTCGGCCATAGCGCCGACCATCACGCTCGCGATCGAGGTCTCCGGGTCGGCGAGCTGCCCCGACGGGCTGAGCGGCCGGTAGCGCAGCGCATAGCCTACGACCGACTCACGCCGGTCCAATATCGGCTGGCGCGCAAGCACGATCGAATTGACCGTGTGCCCAGGATGCCTCTCGTTGCCTGCGAGCTCGTGTCGCATTGCAAATCCGGGATCGGCCCGTGCAAGGCCGTCCTTGAGCATCGGTGCCAGTCGCCCGCGTATTTCCGATCGGGGGCGTCACGAAGATCTCCGGGACCGGCGCCGGTGTATGCAGATCTCCTCACGCTTGACGTCGCTACCAACGACTTGTCCACCCTTTGCGCGCATCCTCCACAGTCCCCGATCCTCACCGGGACCCGAGGACGAATTGGCCGGACAGGGGGAGCCGCGATTGCTGTCATCCTCGTGCCGGGTCCCATCGGACGAACGCTTCGCCGACCCAGCGATCGCCTGCCCGTCGGCACAGCCAACTGGCGAGCGGCCGCGTTCAGACCACGCCGGCCCGACCTTCTTCTGGACCTGGCGGCCGTCAGGGAGCCGGTACTTCGCGTGCCAGACCGGCCCGTGCGCGCGCTCGACCCGGAAGACGCGACCAGTGGGAGGACGAACGGCGCTCACCCCGCAAATCGCACGCCCATTTCGGGACATATTGAGGACACGAAAGTGTTCCGCGGAACACTCGTGAACCGCAAACCCGTCGATTTACAGGACCATCGCGATGCCGCCGGTGGGGATCGAACCCACGACCTTCGGATTAAAAGTCCGCTGCTCTGCCAGCTGAGCTACGGCGGCGTGGGTCCATGATCGCGTACCTGGGGCCGCGGGGCGCGCGCCGCGAAGACTTTGGCGCTGGAACTTACATAAACGTGGCTGGATCGCCATCGGCGATCCGAACAGGTCGCCCGAGACCCTCAGTGGCGGAAGTGGCGGCGCGAGGTGAAGACCATCGCGGCGCCGGCGGCGTCGACGGCCTCGACGACCTCGTGGTCGCGGACCGAGCCCCCGGGTTGGATGATCGCGATCGTGCCGGCGCTCAAAGCAAGCTGGGGGCCGTCGGCGAAGGGGAAGTACGCGTCGGACGCGAGCACCGAGCCCTGCAAGGTCGAGCGGGCTTTTTCGATCGCCAGGCGCACGGAGTCGACGCGGCTCATCTGGCCGGCGCCGATGCCGACGGTGGCAAGATCGCGGCACATCACGATGGCGTTGGAGCGGACGTGCTTGCACACCTTCCAGGCGAAGGCGAGCTCGCCCCACTCCGCCTCGGTCGGGACGCGCTGAGAGACGACCTGCATCTCGGAGCGCTCCTCGAGGTCGTAGTCGCGGTCCTGGACCAGCATGCCGCCGACGACCTGGTGGAGCTGGGGGTCGATCATGTCGGGGTTGCGGCGCTCGCGGTCGTCGAGGATGCGCATGTTGCGCTTGGCCTCGAGGACCTCGAGCGCGTCCTCGTCGTAGCCGCGCGCGAACAGCACCTCGACGAACTGACTAGATATGGCCTCGGCGAGGTTGCGGTCGATGCGGCGGTTCAGGCAGATCACGCCACCGTAGGCCGAGAGGGGATCGCAGTCGAATGCCTTCTGATAGGCCTCGAGCGCGGTCTTGCCGACGGCGACGCCGCAGGGGTTGTTGTGCTTAACGATCGCGCAGGCGGGGATCTGGAACTCGCTCACGAGCAGGCGGCCGGCGTCCAGATCTAGGAGGTTGTTGAACGACAGCTCCTTGCCGCCGAGCTGGGAGATCATCGACAGCACGTGGGTGCGGGTCCCCACCTGTGAGTAGTAGGCGGCGCGCTGGTGGGGGTTCTCGCCGTAGGGGAGCTCGAGCACCTTCTCGAACGCGCGCACCATCAGCGCCGGGAAGTCCGCGCCCTTCTCCTGGAACCAGCGCGCGATCGCGGTGTCATACCTCGCGGTGTAGGCGAAGGCCTCCGCGGCCAGCGATTCACGGGTGGTCGGCGACAGCCGCCGGTCGAACTCGCGCAGTTCGGCGAGGATCGCGTCGTAGCTCTCGGGGCTCACGACCGGCGCGACGAACTGGAAGTTCTTGGCCGCCGCCCGGATCATCGAGGGGCCGCCGATGTCGATGTTCTCGATCACCTCGGGGTCCCCAACGCCGCGGCGGGCCGCGGTCCGCTCGAATGGGTACAGGTTCACGCACACGAGGTCGACGAACTCGACGTCGTGGTCCTCGGCCGCGCGCATGTGCGCTGGGTCGTCGCGAAGCGCGAGCAGCCCGCCGTACAGCTTCGGGTGGAGCGTCTTGACCCGGCCGTCCATGATCTCCGGGAAGCCGGTCAAATCCGAGATCTGGCGGACCTGCAGGCCCGCGTCGGACAGCTCGCGCGCGGTCCCGCCGGTGGAGACGATCTCGATGCCGAGCTCAGCCAGGCCCCTCGCGAACTCGACCAGTCCGGTCTTGTCGGATACCGACAGCAGCGCCCGGGCGACCTGAACATCCTCGGAAGCGACGGGCGCAAACTGGTTCGCGCGCGATGTTCCCTGCTCCATGAGGCCCCGACTCTATCGCTCGATCACGACGCGGCGCGGATTGGCGGGGTCGAAGCTGACGGCCCCGCGGGCGATCAGGCGGACCGCCTCGGGCAGCAGCTCGTGCTCGATCGGATGCAGGCGCTCGAGCACCGTCTCGGCATTGGTCGCGCTGGGCAGCTCGATCGCGCGCTGGAGGATCACTGGACCGCTATCCACACCGGCGTCGACGAAGTGGATCGTCACCCCGAACACCTTGACTCCGTACGCGATCGCCTGCTCCACCGCCTCGAGCCCGGGGAAGGCGGGCAGGAGCGCGGGGTGGACGTTGATCACGCGGTCGGGGAAGCGCGACAGGAACTCGGCGTCCAACAGCTGCATGTAGCCGGCGAGCACGACCAGCTCCGCTCCGCGTCGCCGCCAGCCACTCGGCCATGGCCCGGTCGCGCTCGGCCCGCCCCGCATACGCGCTACCGGGAAACGACCGCGTCGCGACGTCGGCCCGCGACGCGCGCGAAAGCGCCCGCGCATCGGGTTTATCGGACGCGACCGCCACGATCTTCACGCCATCGCGGCCGTGGACCTGGTCGAGCAGCGCCTGCAGGTTGGTGCCTTCGCCCGAGGCGAGCACGGCGACGTTCATGCGGCGCGCAGCTTCGGAAACCGGCCGCCCGTGGAGCGGAGCATGCCGGCCTCGAGAAGCTGATCGACACGGCCGAGGACCTCGCTTGAGTGCATATGGGCAAATGAGCCGTAGGCCGCGAGCCGGTCGTAGTCGTGCTCGGCGATGACCTTCGAGCGGCCGCCGCGCAGGATCTCGACCGCGCGCGTGCGGCCGACCGGCGGAGCCGCGGAAACCACGACGTCGACGATCGCGGAGTCGAGGTCGCCGGCGCCGCGCGAGCCCGCCCCCGACGGGCCCGGCAAATCCGACGCCCCCGACGTGCCCGGCAAGCCCGAAGCTCCCGCCGGCGCCGGCGCCGGGGCCGCCGGCGCCACCGCCGGCACGCACACGTCGCAACACGCCACAGACGGCGCCGCGCGCGTCCGATCCCCGAAGTGCGCCAGCAGCGCCTCGCGCCGGCAACTCGCGCCCTCGACGTAGCCCCACACCGAGCGGTACTGCGCCCAGCGCGCGCGCTCGGCATCCCGCGAGGAACCGACGCAGCGCGCGAGCGCGCCACGATCCCACTGCCCGACGACCAGACCGGCAGCCCGGTCCGGCGGCGCCGGCTGGGGCACGACCAGGCCGGCGCGCACCAGATGCCCGATGACCGACCGGACGCTTTCCCCGGGCGAGTCGCCACCGGACCCGACCTCAGCTGCGAGCTCACCGACGGCGACGTCGTAGCGCCCGTCGAGGCCCGCCCACCGCAGCCGTTCGGCAACCCGCTCGAACACGGCGGCGTCAAGCCGCGAGCGCTGGATGAAGAACACGTGCAGGCCCTTGTCGCGCTGCTCGGCGAACAGCAGGCACCGGGCCGGGGCGCCATCCCGCCCGGCCCGCCCGGCCTCCTGGTAATAGGCCTCGAGCGAGCCCGGCACGGTGGCGTGACAGACGGTCCTCACGTCGGCCTTGTCGATTCCCATGCCGAAGGCGTTCGTCGCGACGATCACCGGCACCTGGCCCGACATGAACCGCTCCTGAGTAGCCGCCCGCACCTCCCGGGGAAGCCCCGCGTGATAGGCGGGCACGTCCTCGCCCAAGGCGCGCGCGAGCAACTGAGCCAGCTCCTCGCTGGCGCGGCGGGTCCCGGCGTACACGATCGCGGGCAGCGCATCCGGCTCGCCGAGTGCCGCCACAAGCCGCCGGCGCTTGTCGGCCGCAGACGCGCAACGGACCACGGCAAACGACAGATTCGGGCGGTCGAATCCGGTCGTGACGCGAACCGGATCGCGGAGCGCAAGCCGGCGCGCGATGTCGTCGGCCACCGCCGGCGTCGCGGTCGCGGTCAGTCCCATTGTCACCTTCGCGCCCACCTGCCGGGCGGCGTCGGCGAGGAAGAAGTAGTCGGGGCGGAAGTCGTGTCCCCACTGCGAGATGCAGTGCGCCTCGTCGACGACGAACAGGCCGACCCGGATCTGCCCGATGAACTCGGCGAAGCGAGGGGAGGCAAAGCGCTCGGGCGCGACGTACAGCACTCGGACCTCTCCCGCCGCCGTGCGGACGAGCGCTTCACGGTTCGCGGCAGCGCCCTGCTGCGCGTTGACCAGCTCGACCCTTCCAGGCGCGACCTCGCGCAGCGCGGTCACCTGGTCCTGCATCAGCGAGACGAGCGGCGAGACCACGAGCGTGAGGTCGTCGCGCATCAACGCGGGGAGCTGGTAGCAGAGCGACTTGCCCGAACCGGTTGGCATCACCACGAGCCCGTCGCGACCTGAGAGCGCGGCCGTGACCGCCTCGGCCTGGCCGGGCCGGAAATGTTCGAAGCCGAACAGCCGCCGAAGCGCTTCGCCAGGATCCATGGGGCGCCCGACTGTAGCGGCGGCCCCGGCTGTCTCTGGGGCCTCTACGCCCTGACGAGCGGGAGCTCGAGCGCGTACTTGCCGAGCGCGTCCTCGGTGCCCTCGAGCGGATAGGAGCCGCTGAAGCACGCGTCGCAGTGCGCGTCCCGGGACACGCCGACTGCCTCGTACACGCCCTCCAAGGACAGGTAGTGGAGCGAGTCGGCCCCGAGCTCGTCGGCGACCTCGTCGACCGTCCGCCCGTGGGCGATCATCTCCTCGCGGCTCGACATGTCGATTCCGTAGTGACAGGGGTGCTTGATCGGGGGCGCGGAGATGCGCAGGTGGATCTCGGCGGCGCCCGCGTCGCGCAGCATCTGCACGATCTGACGGGTCGTGTTGCCGCGGACGATCGAGTCGTCGACGACGATCAGCCGCTTGCCGGCGACGACCTCGGGCAGCGGGTTGAACTTGAGCCGGAGGCCGTGCCTGCGCAGCTCTTGCCCCGGCTGGATGAACGTCCGCGCGACGTAGCGGTTCTTGATGAAGCCGTCGTCCTGAGGCAATCCGGCCGCCCGCGCGAGTCCGCGCGCCGCGGGGTTGCCCGAGTCGGGCACCGGGATCACCAGGTCGGCCTCGACCGGCGCCTCGCGCCAAAGAATCTCGCCCATCCGGCCGCGCGCCACCTGGAGCACCGTTCCCGCCATCTTCGAGTCAGGCCGGGCGAAGTAGATGTACTCGAACACGCAGAACGCGCGCCGCTCGGAGCTGGCGACCATCCGCGTCTGCACGCCGCCGTGGGTCAGCGTGATCACCTCGCCGGGGAGCACCTCGCGCAGGTACTTCGCGCCGATCAGATCGAACGCGCACGACTCGCTCGCCACGCAGTAGGCGGCGGTCCCGTGCTCCTCGTCCTCGATCATCCCGAGCACGAGCGGACGTAGGCCGTGCGGGTCGCGGAACGCGACGACCGAATCCTCGGTCAGCACCACGGTCGAGAACGCGCCCTTCAGCCGGGGGAGCACGTCGGCGATCGCGTCCTCGATCCGGTCGGAGGGATGGGTCGCGAGCAGCGCCGCGATGATCTCGGAGTCCGAGGTCGAGCTGAACGAGAATCCGCGCTCGTGCAACTCCGAATACAGGTCGACGGCGTTGATCAGGTTGCCGTTGTGGGCGAGCGCGAGCGTGCGGCGGTCGTCACGGACGATCGGTTGCGTGTTCTCCCACGCAGATTTGCCGGTGGTCGAGTAGCGCACGTGACCGATCGCCATGTCGCCGACGAGCGAACGGAGCTTGTGCTCGTCGAACACCTGGGCGACCAGGCCCTGGTCGCGGATCGCCATGATCCCCCGGCCGAGCGGCGCCGTGGCGATCCCGGCCGATTCCTGGCCGCGATGCTGGAGCGCGAACAGCGCAAAGTACGCGACCCTGGCGACATCGTGTCCCGGCGCAAAGATGCCGAAGACGCCGCACTCGTCGCGAGGTCCGTCGCGATAGTCGTTCACGGTTGGCGCCATGCCCAGCCTTCTGCCAAGGCTAGCAGCGGCTCTAGACCCATTCCCTCAGCCCGCTCTCGCGTGCATCGCGCAGCTCGGAAACTGGGATATCGAGCAGTTCCTCGATCGCCAGGGCATCGCCACCGACCTCGCCGATGACCACAAACGGCGCCAGCGCCTCGCGGGATCCCGAGACGATGAACGCCCGGCCCGGCGCCTCTTCGAACGGATCGAACGAGTTCGGCAACCGCACCGTCGCGCCAAGGGCGCTGGCGACGCAACACTCCGCCAGCGCCACCGCGACGCCGCCCTCGGCGACGTCGTGGGCGCTGTGGAATGCGCCCGACCGGATGCGCGACCGGACGGCCTGGTGCGCGATCCGGATCCTCCCGGCGTCGGCGGGCGGCAGCTCGCCGACCGGAGCGCGACCCAACAGCTTGGACAGCTCCGACCCGACGGCCGACGGCTCGAACGGCCCGACCAGCGCGATCGAGTCGCCCTCGCGGACGAACCCGAGCCGGCCGGCGCGCGCCGCAGAAGGCAGCTTGCCGACGAGTCCGACCACCGGCGTCGGGAAGATCGGCCCGGTCGGCGCCTCGTTGTAGAGCGACACGTTGCCGCCGACGACGGGTATGCCGAGTTGCTCGCAGGCACCGGCGAGACCCTCGACCGCCTCCACGAGCTGCCAGGCCACGTGCGGCTTCTCCGGGTTCCCGAAGTTCAGGCAGTTCGTCAGCCCGAGTGGCTCAGCGCCCACGCAGGCGAGGTTCGCGGCGCACTCGTACACGGCCTCGGCGGCGCCGCGCCGCGGGTCGCAGGCGACGCGCCGGCCGTTCCCGTCGATCGCGACAGCGATCGCCGACCCGTCCGGCAGGACGAGCACCGCCGCGTCGGCCTCGTCGGGGCGGCGCACCGTACGCGACTGCACGATCGGGTCGTACTGCTCGAACACGGGACGCCGCGAGGCGATATTCACCGAGCGCATAAGCGCCAGCAGCGTCTTGGCCGGCGACTCGTCCCCGATCAGAACCGCGTCCGCCCCCGCGTACAACCCGGCCGAGGGCGGCGACGGCTCGAGGTCGTACAGCGGGCAATCGTCGACGAGCACGCTCACGGGCAGATCCGCGACGGCGACGCCGCGATGCAGCACCTGAAAGCTGTCGCCCTCGGTGACGCATCCGATCGTCGTAGCCAGCACCTCCCACCGCTCGCACACGCCGAGCACGGCGCCGACGTTCTCCGGCCGGGCCACGCACAGCATCCGCTCCTGCGACTCGGACACCATAATCTCGAACGGCTCCATGTCCGGCTCGCGGAGCGGGATCTGGCATAGGTCGAGCGTCAGACCGACGGCGCCCTTGCTCGCCATCTCTGACGCGGCCGAGGTGAGCCCCGCCGCGCCCAGGTCCTGCAGGGAGACCAGCAGCTCGCGATCGAGCAGCTCGAGGCAGCACTCGAGCAGCTTCTTCTCGGTGAACGGATCGCCGATCTGAACGGACGGGCGTTTGGCCTCGTCGCCTTCGCCGAGCTCGGCGCTCGCCAGCACCGAGGCCCCCCCGATTCCGTCTCGGCCCGTCAAAGCGCCCAGCAATACCACCACGTTGCCGGGACCCGCCGCGGCGCTGCGGGTCAGCCGCTCGTGCGGCGCCAGCCCGAGGCACATCGCGTTGATCAGGCAGTTCTGCTCGTAGCTTTCCTCGAAGTAGATCTCGCCTCCGACCGTCGGCACCCCGATCGAGTTCCCGTAATGCCCGATTCCGGCTACGGCTCGGTCAAGCAGGTACCGGGAACGCTCGGAAACCGCCGGCTCGCCGAAGCGCAGGGAGTCGAGCACCGCGATCGGCCGGGCGCCGACCGCGAACACGTCGCGGAGGATCCCTCCCACTCCGGTCGCGGCGCCCTGGAAGGGTTCGACCGCGCTCGGGTGGTTGTGGGACTCGACCTTGAACGCGACCGCCAGCCCGCCGCCGACATCGACCGCGCCGGCATTCTCGCCCGGCCCCATCAGCACGTGCGAACCGTCCTTGGGCAGCCGCCGCAGCAGCCGGCGCGAGTGTTTGTAGCCGCAGTGCTCAGACCACATGAGCGACAGCATCGCGAGTTCGACGTCGCCCGGCGCGCGCCCGAGCCGCTCGAGGATCCGCGCGTACTCGTCGTCGGTCAGCCCGAGCTGCCGGTGCCGCTCCTCAAGCGAGGACGTGCTGTTCGACATGCGCTCGCATCGATTCGAAGATCCGTAGTCCGTCGGTCGATCCGCCGAGCGGATCGACGGCGTGCTCGGGGTGCGGCATCAGCCCGAACACGTTGCCCCGCTCGTTGCACACGCCGGCGATGTCGCGCAACGACCCATTCGGGTTGTGCCCGGGCGCGTAGCGAAGCAGCACCTGACCGGCGTCGTGTAACCGGTCGAGCTGATCGTCGGGGGCGTAGTACCGACCCGTTGTGTGCTTGACCGGGATCGACAGCCGCTCGCCGTCATCGCACGCTCCCGTGAACGGGCCCTCAGAACCTACGACCTCGAGCTCGACCTGCCGAAAGATGAACTTCAGCGACACGTTCGGCAACAGAGCGCCGGGCAGCAGACCGGCCTCGCAGAGCACCTGGAACCCGTTGCAGATCCCGAGAACGAGTCCACCCTCGCGCGCGAACTCCTCGACCTCGGCCATCACCGGGGCGAACCGGGCGATCGCTCCGGCGCGCAGGTAGTCGCCGTAGGAGAAGCCGCCCGGGACGATCACGGCGTCGACGCCCTGAAGGTCGTGGTCGGCGTGCCACAGCAACACCGGTTCGCCCACGCGCGCCGCGGCCGCGAACGCATCGATGTCGTCGCAAGAACCCGGGAAGCGGACGATCCCGGTCTTCACGGCGTCTCTGCCCCCGGAAGTTCCGCGCCAGCGGAACTTCCAATGGAATCCGCGTCAGCGGATTCCACAGATTCCACTGAGTAGTCCTCGATCAGCGGGTTCGTCAGCAGCCGCTGGCACATCTCCGGCAGCCGCTCGGGGTCCTCGACGTCGAGCTCGATCAGGCGGCCGACGTGGACGTTGCGGACGCCCGTGAACCCGAGCGCCGGCAGCGCGCGTTCAACTGCCTGGCCCTGCGGGTCGAGGATCCCCGCTTTGGGCCGGACCAGGACCCGTGCCCTCATCGGGTTCGGGTGAGCCAAGCCTCGAACGGCTCGCCGGTGATCCGCTCGTAGGCCTCGATGTACTTCTCGCGCGTGCGCGCGACGACGTCGTCGGGAATCGCCGGCGCCGGCGGGTTCCGGTCCCAGCCGGTCGAGGACGCCCAGTCGCGGACGAACTGCTTGTCGAAGCTCGGCTGCCCCCGTCCCGGCTCGTACTCGTCGGCGGGCCAGAAGCGCGACGAGTCGGGAGTGCACACCTCGTCGCCCAGCGTCAACTCGCCGTCGGCGTCGAGCCCGAACTCGAACTTGGTGTCGGCGAGGATGATCCCGTGCTCGCGGGCGTGCTCGGCCGCGGCGCTGTACACGGCGATCGAGACATCGCGCAAGCGCGCGGCCAGAGAGCGGTCGCGGGTCAGCGTCACCGTCCGCTCGAAATCGATTGCCTCGTCGTGGCCGACCTCGGCCTTGGTCGACGGGGTGTAGATCGGCTCGGGCAGCTGGTCGGACTCGCGCAGGCCCGGTGGCAGCTCGATGCCCGAAACCGTCCCAGTCCGCTGGTAGTCCTTCCAACCGGACCCGGTGATGTAGCCACGGACGACGCACTCAACCGGGAGCATCTGGAGCCTCCGGACGAGCATGCCGCGCCCTCGCACCTCGGCCGGTACGCCGTCGCTCACCGACAGCATGTGGTTCGGCACGATCGAGGCCGTCCGCTCGAACCAGAAAGTGGACAGACCTGTCAGCACGGCCCCCTTGTCGGGGATCGGCGTCGGGTGCACCACATCGTAGGTTGAGATGCGATCCGAGGCGACGATCAGCAGGGTCTGATCGCGGCCTTCGTAGATCTCGCGGACCTTGCCCGAAGCGATCAGGGGCAGGTCGGCTAAGGCGGTCACTGGGCCGATCCTAGCAACGGATACGGCGGTCCGAAGGGCGCCTCCAGACCGCAGTCCGCACATTCCGGCAAACCCTCTAGCGAGCCCCCGTGAAGTCGGCCCAGCACCCCGTCGTGCCAAGGCTCCCGACGCCGGCCATTCCGCTGACGATCGCCGAAGCGCCGCTCGGGCCCACCAGCGCGATCGTCGCCGGCTCGAACAGCGAGCCCGGCGTGCCGTCCGGTGTGGGCTCCACGTCGGCGCCCGTATCGGTCGGCGTGTTCGCGTCCGCGAACGTCCCGTTGAGATCGGACTGGTCCTCGGTCGAACTGGCGTTGATCACGCTCGAGGTGTTCGAGCCGTCGTCGGTGCAGGTCATCGTCACGGTGAACGGCCCCGACGTGAACAGCGTCACGGTCGTGCCGTTCAGCGACCCAGTGGTCTTCACGACCCCGTTGGTGCCGACCGTGCTCGCGCCCCCGCTTCCGCCTCCGAGGTAAGCGCTCGCCGGCTTGCCTCCGAGCTCGTCCGCGTTCTTGGCGGTCGGGACCGTCCCCAGCTGGCTCAGCTTGATCTGGAGCCCCGTAAGCGTGTGATCTTTCAGCCGGTTGCCCGACAGCGAGTTCTTCTTGATCAGCGAGTCGCCGCTCGTCAGGTTGCTCGCCGCGACCGCGGTACCCGACGCTGCGACGACGAGTGCGATGACCGCGACCGCCATAGCCCCCGATGGCCTGCGAAGCCGGTGATGGCCCATCTGGGTCTCCCTCCGAGTCATGGACCACCCGGTGCGGTCCGTGCCCGGCGGACGGTATCCGACGAATTGGGAGCAAGCCGTTAAGAAGTTGGAAGCCGGGCAATTTTCCTCAGGGCGCCGGCAGCACCGGGCTCTCGATCCCCGCCGCCATTCCTCGCCGGGCGGCGAGCGTCTGGAGCACCAGCGCCGTGTCGGCGATGACGACGCCCGTGAGGTGCTCGCTCCGCTGCTCGAAGTCGCGCACGATCTCCTCGAGCGCGGCGGTATAGCGGGCCTCGTCGTGTGCGGCGAGCCCGAAGATCGCCTCCCCGGTCCGAGCAAACGCACCGGGGCTCTCACTCATCCTCGCCGCCCAGGCCATCGCGTCGGCGTCGTCGCCGGCGATGAGCGCCGCGATCGCCCGCGCGTAGCTTGCCGTGGCCGAGTCCTGGTCCGCGTTGGCGAGCGCGGCCCGCGCGTACTCGGCCTCCGCTGTGCCATCGCCCGCCAACACCGAAGCCTTTAGCATCCCGACGAGCCGTCCGTAGGCGCGAGCGTGCGCCGCCTCCCACGACTGCCGGTAGAGCTCCGCGGCCTCGCGGAACTCCACCTGGGCCGCCTCCAGATGACCGTCAATCAGCCGCTGCTGCGCTTCCCCTTCGCGCTCGATCGCCGCCACCAGCAGCTCCTGATGCCTGTGCGGGGGCACGCCGCGATCAATCGTAGGCGAACCGGGTATCCACCGAGACGATGGCAGCCAAGGGATCACTACGGCCTAAAGCACTTCCTCGCGGCGCGCGTGGCCGGCGCCGGCGTGACCGTCAACGCGATCGCGCCCGCGCTCATCACCGACACCCGAATGCTCCCCGGCGAGCCCGAAGAGCTGCGGGACGCCGTCCCGGTCGGCCGCCTCGGACAGCCGGACGAGGTCGCGGACCTGGCGCTCGCGATGCTGCGAAACCGCTACCGGACCAACCAGGTCGTCTCGCTCGACGGCGGGATCTACCCGCGCTAGCGGCCGCCGCGGTGGGCTATCGCAGCGCGGGCACCGGCGCGATCGCGTCCAGCCGGCCAACGATCTGATCCGCGTAGCGGACGAACGGCGCGTAGTCGAAGATCGCGTCGAGATCGAGCCCCGCGCCCGCCGGGTCGGCCGCCAGCAGCTCTCGCAGGTGCACACGAGAGTCGATCGCCTGCTGGGCGAGGCGCTGGACGACACGGTAGGCGTCGTCGCGGCTCATCCCGGACTCGACCAGCGCCAGCAAAACACGCTGCGAGAACAGTGCTCCGCGAGTGAGCTCGAGGTTCTCGCGCATCCGGTCGGCGTCGACGACCATCCCCTCGACGAGCCCCAGGACCCGCCGCTGCATATGGTCGAGCAGGATCGTCGAGTCGGGCAGGATCACGCGCTCGACCGAGGAGTGCGAGATGTCGCGCTCGTGCCACAGCGCCACGTCCTCGAGCGCGGCCATCGCGTTCCCGCGGAGCAGCCGAGCAAGGCCCACGACCTGCTCTGACTTGATCGGGTTGCGCTTGTGCGGCATCGAGCTCGAGCCCTTCTGGCCGCGCCCGAACGGCTCGCGCACCTCGCCGACCTCGGTGCGCGCGAGGTGGCGGACCTCGGTCGCGAACCGCTCCATACCGGCGCCGGCAAGCGCGATCGCTTGCAGTAACTCCGCGTGACGGTCGCGCGGAACGACCTGCGTCGAGACGGGCTCGCGCGGCAGCCCGAGACGCGCGAGCACTCGCTCCTCGAACTCTGGCGACGTGGCGGAGTACGTGCCGACCGCGCCCGACAGCGCTCCCACACAAGCCTGGTCGAACGCACGCGTCAGCCGATCCGCGTTCCGTGCCGCCTCAAACGCAAACCCGGCCAGCTTAATCCCGAAGGTCGTCGGCTCGGCGTGGATGCCGTGCGTGCGCCCGGCGCACAGCGTGTTCGCGTGCTCGCGGGCCGCGGCGGCGAGTGCCTCGACCAGCCGCCGCGAGTCCGGGAGCACGATCTCAGCCACGCGGCGAAGCTGGAGCGCCAGACCCGTGTCGAGCACGTCGCTCGAGGTCAACCCGTGGTGGATCCAGCGCCCGGCCGGACCCGCCGAGGCCGACAGCACGTCGACGAACGCGGCCGTGTCGTGATCGGTGACCTTCTCGCGCTCGTTGATCTCCTCGACGGTGAACGTCGCCGCCCGGATCGCGTCGAGCTCCTCGCCACTAGGCCCGTCGAGCTCCTCGGACGCCGCCACCTCGACCTGGCGCATCGCTTCGAAGCGAGCGTGGTCGGACCAGACCTCGGCGAGCTCGGGACGCGTGTAGCGGGCGATCATCGAAGCTCAGCCCCCAGCCAACTGGACGGCCTTGACGACCAAGAGCACGATCGCGAGCAGGAGGTAGCCCTCCATCGCCAGCATCGCCGCCCTCCGGGCAGCCGACTGTTTGGGCCTCTGCAGCAGCGCGATCGGCGGCATCGTCCACTGCTCCTTCGGGACGTTCCAGGTCTGGCCGGCCGACGCGCCGGCGCCGCGCGCCCGCAGCGCGACCGCGCCGAACACGAGCAGCCCGACGACCATCGCCGCGCCGCCGATCAGCGCGAACTCCGTCACGTTGAGATTGGGGAACACCGTCGTCGCCATCAGGATCAGGGATAGCAGCAGCAGAACCGCCTCGATCACGACCGCGAGCACGTTCAGCCACGGGCGGTTGCACCAGGGCCCAAGCACGTCGCGGTCATTGCAGAGCAGCAGCAGGAACATACTGGCACTCGGCAACAGAACCCCGGCGAGCGCCTGAACCGCCTCCGTGATCACTCCCAGCGGCGCCCCGGGAATCAGCACTATTGCAGCGGCGCCGGCGATCACGAGCGCGAACAGCGCGTAAAAGCCCTTCGCATCTGAGAACTTCCGATGCAGCGAGCTCTTTGTCCCGAAGATGTCGCCGAACGCGTAGCTCGTCGACAGCGTGAGCGCGCCGGCTCCGATCAGCGAAGCGTTCAGCAAGACAAGCGCGAAGAACGCGCCGGCCGGCGGCCCAAGCACCTTCTCGAGCCCCGCGGCTGTGGCTCCGGCGTTCGTGAAGTTGCCGAAGTACGGAGTGTGCGCAAACGCGAACGCCGAGACGCACATGAGCGCAGCGGCCCCGACCACGACAACGACCGCGCCGATCCACGTGTCGAGGCGTTCGTAGTTGATCCATCGCGGCGTGATCCGCTTGTCGATGATGTTCGACTGCTGGAAGAACAGCTGCCACGGCGCCACGGTGGTGCCGACGATCGCGATGACCAGCAGCACCGAGGTCGACGTCACGCCGCCCTCGATCCCGGGGACGAAGAAGTCGTGCGCCACCTGACCGCCTCCTGGGTGGGCGAGAAAGAACAGCGGCACGACGAGCAGGTTCGCGAACACGAACACGAACATCGATCGCTCCCACGCGCGGAAGCTGCCGGTGGCTGTTATCGCCACAAGCGCGACGGCCGCGACCGGTACCGCGATGTGATCGGACACGCCGAAATAGCCGAGCGCGAGGCTCACGCCGATGAACTCTGTGACGACGGTCAGGAAGTTCAGCACGAATAGGTCGATCACCGAGAACCAGCCCCAGAACCGTCCAAACCGCTCGACTATCAGGCGGGCATGGCCGACGCCGGTGACCGCCCCGAGGCGTACGACCATCTCCTGGTTGACGATCAGTACGGGCACGAGCAGCAGCAAGACCCAGAGCAGGCTCGTGCCGTAGTTCTGTCCAGCCTGCGAATAGGTGGCGACCCCGCCGGCGTCGTTGTCGCCGACCATCACGATCAGCCCGGGACCGATAATCGCCAGCAACGCCAGGCCGCGTGAGCGCCAGCCCCGGTGAGCTTCCTCGTGCTCGCGGATCGTCCCGAATGCGCCCTGGATGTCGCCGAGGTGCGCCGAGTCGAGCACGAACCGCTCGCCCTCCGGGGCTGGCAGTGACGACGGAGGCGCGGGAGACGGAGGCGCGGGAGACGGCGGAGAGGCGCCAGAGGTCGGCGCGCTCGGCCCGGATCGCGTCGTCGGATCGGGTTCCATCTGCTCGACCTCCTTTCTTCGCCGGTGCAGCGCATCGCGGCGGGGCGGGAGGTCGCTCAGTTCCGAAGAATCAGGTCCTCAGAACAGCAGCGACGCCCACGACGCCGGCCGCGAGCTTGCTACTTCGCGGTCTGTCGTCGTTGTCCAGGTACTCGTTGTCGTCCGTCATGGCAGCGCCAATCGTCACTGCCGGCAGGCAGCAACGAGAAGCTACCACCGACTTCACGCCACAATGGGTTCGTCTCGTGATCGACGTAGATGAACACGCCCCCGACTGGCAGGATGCGATTCGCGAGCTCGCGGCGTTCGAGCGACCGTCGGCCTCGGACGGCGAGCGCCGCGCCGCGGAGCGCATCGCTGACCACCTGCGGGCGCTCGGCTGCGACGCGACCGTCGAGGAGGAGCGCGCGCACGGCGGCTACTGGTGGCCGCTCGGGCTCGTGAACGCGCTCGTGGCCGCGGGCGGCGCGCTCACCCTGCGGCGAGGGGGCTTGGTCAGGCGCGCGATCACCGCGGCGCTCGCCGGCGCCGGCGCCGCCGCCCTGTGGGACGACCTCGGGCACGGCCGCCGCTGGTTCCGGCGGGCTGTCCTGCCCCACCGCGCGACCTGGAACGTGGTGGCCGAGACCGGCGACGCCAGGGCCGAGCGCACGGTCGTGTTCATCGCCCATCACGACGCAGCGCATTCCGGGCTCGTGTTCCACCCCGCCCTCCCGCGGATCCCGCTCAAGCTCGCGCCGCGCCTGCACGCGCACGCAGGTCGCAGCTTCCCGTTGATGTACACGGTCTGGATCGGCCCCGTGCTCGTGTGCGCCGGCTCGATCCTCGGAGCACGACGCGTGCTCGCCGCCGGCACCGCGATCGCGGCCGGGGCGACCGCGGCGATGGCTGACATCGGGGCGCGCGCGTCGGTGCCCGGGGCGAACGACAACCTGAGCGCGGTCGGCGTCCTGATCGCCCTGGCAGCGCGCCTCCGCGAGCGCCCGGTCGAGGGGGTACGGGTGCTGTTGGTCTCCACCGGCTCCGAGGAATCGTTCAGCGAGGGCATGCAGGGGTTCGGAGAGCGTCATTTCGGCGAGCTCGACCGCGACCGGACCGAGATGGTGTGCCTCGAGTGCCTCGGCGGTCCGACGCTGATCGTCATCGAGGGCGAGGGGATGCTCCGGATGCGGGACTACCCGACCCACATGCGGGAGGCGCTGGCCGACGCCGCCGCGGAGACCGGGCAGGACATCGTCCGCGGTCTGCGTACGACCGCCGCCACCGACGCGATCATCCCGCTCCGCGCCGGCTACGCGGTGGCCACGCTCGCCTCGGTCGACGAGACGAAGCTACCGATGAACTACCACTGGCCCAACGACGTGCCGGACGCGCTCCACTGGGGGACGATCGACAGCGCAATCGCGGTGTGCGAGGAGTTCGTGCGCCGGCGCGCCACCTAGTCGCGAGCCGCCCCGGCCCGCCACCGCCACTCCTCGGGGACGAGCTGCTCGAGCACGTCGTCGACGGCAATCAGCCCGACCGGCCGGTGGTCGACGTCAAGCACCGGCATCGCGACCAGGTTGTAGTCGCTCATGAGTCGCGCCACCTCGGGAACGTCGGCTTCGGTCCCAACGGCGGGCGTGAAGTCGTCGACCAGCTCGGACACCTTCTGCGGACCCTCGGCGCGGACGAGCTCAGCCAGCGAAAGCGTGTCGATCAGCTTCCCTTGGGCGTCGACCACGCATACGATCGCGATCTGCTGCAGGCCGAGCTGGCTGTCCCGGACCCGGCCGAGCGCCTCCGCGACGCTCGCCTCCGGAGGCAGCGAGACGAAGTCCGGATTCATCATCCCGCCGGCGGTCTGCGGGTTGTGGCCGAGCAGCGCCCTGACCTTGGCCTGCTCGGCGGGCGGCATCTGGTTCAGGATCGGGAGGCGACGCTCCTGGTCGAGCTCCAGCAGCAGATCAGCCGCGTCGTCTGAGTCCATCCGCGCCAGCACCGCCGCGGCCTCACCATCCGAGCGGTCGCGCAGGAACTCGACCTGGTGCTCGTCGTCGAGCTCCTCGAACACATCGGCCTCGAGCTCCTTGTCCTGCCCGACCGCCTCGAGGATCTCCTCGCCCTCCTCGTGTGAGGCGGCCTCGACCAGGTCGGCGATCTGCGCCGGGTGGAGCCGCATGATCCGCCGCGCCGCCAGCTTCAGCCGCGAGGTCGGGACGTGGCTGACGAACGGCTCGAGGTCCTGCCAATCGATGAATTGCCGGTGGTCGGTGTCGTGGCCGCGGAACCGGCGCGGGAGGAACCGCCACAGGCGGGGTCGGAGGCTCGGATCGATCCCGGCAACCCGCCAGCTGCCGTCATCGTCGCGGACCAACTCGACCTCTCGGGCCTTGACGAGACGGGCGGTTTCGACATTGATGACGCTGCGATCGAGGACGTCCGCGCGTAGCAGCACCTCGCCCGGGCGGCGCTCGAACGGCGCCACATCAAGCTTCGTGGTCGAGGTCGTCACAGAGTACGGGCCAAGTTGCTCGATTCGATCGATCGGTAGGAATAGGTGCCGGCCGCCCAGACGCACAGTCAGGCCGATGACCCGAGCGTCACCGTCTCCCGAGTCGAGTCGCGCCACCACGTCGTCGACTTTTCCAAGCTTCTGACCGGAGGAGTCGAGCAGCGGACTCCCCGCGAGTGATGACACATGAACGATGTCGGGCATCGATCCCGACATGAAGGCTACCGCCGCCGTACCTCAGCAGTCGAGAATCCGCGCCGCGAGCACCGCGGCGTTGCGGGCGTTGTCCACCCCGACACACGCGACCGGAACTCCGGGCGGCATCTGCGCGATCGACAGCAGCGCGTCGAGTCCGCCGGCGACCGACGTCCGGCTCGTGAGCGGCACCCCGATCACGGGCAGGTCGGAGTGCGCCGCAACCACGCCCGGCAACGCCGCGGACAGGCCGGCGCCGGCGATGATCACGCGGATCCCGCGCATCCGCGCGTTGCGCGCGTAGTCGGCGACCTTGTCGGGCTCGCGGTGCGCCGACATGACCCTGACCTCGCAGCGGATCCCGCGCTCGATCAGCTCCTTCTCGGCGGCCTCCATGCGCTCGAGGTCGCTTTTCGAGCCCATCACGATCCCGACCCGGGGCGCGTCAACCTCGAGCGCCTCGAGTTCGACCTCTGCCTCGGCGAAGGTCTCCGGAGCGCGGCCCGGGAGCTCGCTCACGCGCGCTCGCCCAGCGGCTGGGCGACCTTGAGCGCGATGTCCCGCCGCATCTGTCTGCCGTCGAAGTGGATCATGTCCGCGGCAGCATATGCGGCCTCTCGGGCGGACGCCGCGTCGGCGCCGAGTGCGGTCACGTTCAGCACCCTGCCGGCGGCGGTCACGATCTGACCGTCGGCGTTCCTCGCCGTCCCGGCGTGCGTGACCGCAGCGCGCGCACCCGCCGCTTCCAAGCCTGTGATCACATCGCCGTGCGACGCGGTCGCGGGGTAGCCGGCGCTCGCCAGCACGACGCTGACCGCCATCTCCGGCGCCCACTCCAGCGACGCGCCCGACAGCCCCCCGACGACGGTCGCGGCCTCGAGCAGCTCGAGCAGATCGGACTCCAGACGCGGCAGGATCGCCTGGGTCTCGGGGTCGCCGAAGCGGACGTTGAACTCCAGCACGCGCGGTCCGTCGGCGGTCATCATCAGGCCGGCGTAGAGCACCCCCTGGAACGGGATGCCGCGTCGCGCCAGCTCGTCGAGCACCGGCTGATGGACCGCACGGCAGATCTCGGCCGCGCGCTCGGAATCGACAGACGGAACCGGCGAGTACGACCCCATGCCGCCGGTATTCGGCCCCTCATCACCGTCGAAGATCCGCTTGTAGTCCTGGGCGGACGCCAGCGGCACCGCGGTCCGCGCGTCGCACAGCGCCAGCAGCGACAGCTCCTCGCCCTCGAGGTACTCCTCGACGAGGACGCGCTCGGTACCGAACCGCCGCCGCACGAGCAACTCATCCAACGCCTCACGTGCCTCCGACTCGTCCCCGGCGATGATCACGCCCTTGCCCGCGGCGAGGCCGTCCGCCTTGATCACGACCGGATACCGCTCGATGGCGGCCAGGCCGGCCTGCGGATCCTGAACAACCTTATAAACAGCAGTCGGCACGCCGGCGGCCCCCATGATCTCCTTGCAGAACGCCTTGGAGCCCTCGAGCTGCGCCGCCGCCTGGGTCGGGCCGAAGCAGCGGATCCCGGCGTCGCGCAAGGCGTCCGCGAGCCCAGCCACGAGCGGCGCCTCGGGCCCGATCACGACGAGATCGACACGCTCGTCGGCGGCTGCGGACACGATCCGGGGAACGTCCTCGGCCCCGATGTCGATAACCCGGGCGTCGCCGGCAATGCCCGCGTTCCCCGGGGCGCACAGGACCTCCGGCGAACGCGGCGAGGTCAGCAGCGCGTGGACGAGTGCGTGCTCGCGCCCGCCTCCCCCGACGACCAGAACTCGGGTGGACGGGGTGGGCGGGGGCCCAGTCAATTCAGATCGCGCCAATGAAGTCGTCGATCGGGATCGCGACCAGGGTCTCGTACTTGGCCGTGCCGCGCGAGCCGAGCTCGAGCGAGATCCGTGCCATCGTCTTCTCGTCTGGGGCCTCGACGACGTTGACGAAGTCGAACTGCCCGAGTGTCGCCCACTGCGCCTTCACGGTGGCGCCGAGCTGCTCGACTTCGCGGTTGACTTCCTTGATCCGCGACGGGTTGTTCTTGATGGTCTGGACCCCTTCGGGGCTGAGCGTCGAAAGCATGATGTATGTCGGCATGAGCGACTTGTACCTCATGCCGACACATCATGGCGTCAGCTACGCGGCGGTCGCGACCGCCTCGACCCGCTCGAGCACCAACTCGCCGTCGACGTTGTCCACTCTGACGACGTCGCCCGACGTGAACCGCCCCTCGAGGATCGCCAGCGCCAGCCGGTCGACGAGTCGCTTCTGGATCACGCGCTTGAGTGGCCGGGCGCCGTAGGTCGGGTCGTAGCCCAGGTTGCCGAGCAGCGTCCGCGCGCCGTCGGTGAGCTCGACCTCGATCCCGCGCTCGCGCACCCGGTTGACCAGACGCGCGACCTGGAGGTCGACGATCTCGCCGATCTGCTCGCGGCTCAATGGCTCGAACTCGACGATGTCGTCGAGACGGTTGACGAACTCGGGCCTGAAGTGCGCCTCGACGGCCGCCCGCGGAGATCCGCCCACCCCCCCAATGTTCGAGGTCATGATCAGGACCGTGTTCTTGAACGACACCGTGCGGCCCTGCCCGTCGGTCAGGCGCCCGTCGTCCATGACCTGAAGCAGCGCGTTGAACACGTCGGGGTGGGCCTTCTCGATCTCGTCGAGCAGCACCACGCTGTACGGACGCCGGCGGACCGCCTCGGTCAGCTGGCCGCCCTCGTCGTAGCCGACGTAGCCGGGGGGCGCGCCCACCAGGCGCGACACCGAATGCTTCTCCATGTACTCGGACATGTCGATCCGGACCATCGCGTCCTGGCTGTCGAACATGAACTCGGCCAGCGCGCGGGCCAGCTCGGTCTTGCCGACGCCGGTCGGTCCGATGAACAGGAACGTGCCGATCGGCCGGTCCGGGTCCTGGAGGCCGGCGCGCGAGCGCCGGAGCGCGTTCGACACCGCCTCGACGGGCTCGTCCTGGCCGATCACCCGCGCGTGCAGGCGCTCCTCCATGTGCACGAGCTTCTCGATCTCGCCCTCCATCAGGCGGCTGACCGGGATCCCCGTCCACTTGGCGACGACCTCGGCGACGTCCTCGGCGTCGACGGTGTCCTTGAGGAACTTCGGCGTATGGTCGCCGGCGGCATCGTGCTCGGCCTCGGCCGCCGCCTCGAGTCGCTTCTCGAGCTCGGGGATCGTCCCGTAGCGGAGCTCCGCGGCGCGACCGAGGTCGGCCTCGCGCTGAGCCTTCTCGAGCTCGGTCCTGGCCTGCTCGAGCTTCTCCTGGAGCTCGGCGACGGCACCGACGGAGTCCTTCTCGCGCTGCCACTCGGCGTGCATCGCGTCGGACCGCTCGCGCTCCTCGGCGAGCGCCCGCTCGAGCTGCTCGCGGCGCGCCACCGTGCCGGGATCATCGTCGTCGCCCAGCGACTGGAGCTCGATCTCGAGCTGCATGATGTGCCGGTCGACCTCGTCGATCTCGGTCGGCTTTGAGTCGATCTCCATCCGGATCCGAGAGGCGGCCTCGTCGACAAGGTCGATCGCCTTGTCGGGCAGGAACCGGTCGGCGATGTAGCGCTGGCTCAGCGTCGCCGACGCCACCAGCGCAGAGTCCTGGATGCGGATCTTGTGGTGGACCTGGTATCGCTCCTTCAGCCCGCGCAGGATCGCGATCGTGTCCGCGACGGTCGGCTCGCCCACGTATACGGGCTGGAACCGGCGCTCGAGCGCGGGGTCCTTCTCGATGCGCTTGCGGTACTCGTCGAGCGTGGTCGCGCCGACGGCCCGGAGCTCGCCCCGGGCGAGCATCGGCTTGAGCATGTTGCCGGCGTCCATCGCGCCCTCGGCGGCGCCGGCGCCGACGATCGTGTGGAGCTCGTCGATGAACACGATGATCTGACCCTTGGCGTCGGCGATCTCCTTGAGCACCGCCTTCAGCCGGTCCTCGAACTCGCCGCGGTACTTGGAGCCGGCGACCATCGCGCTCAGGTCGAGCGCCACCAGCCGGCGGTCCTTGAGGCTCTCGGGGACGTCGCCGGAGACGATCCGCTGGGCGAGGCCCTCGACGATCGCTGTCTTGCCCACCCCGGGCTCGCCGATCAGCACCGGGTTGTTCTTGGTGCGCCGGCTCAAAACCTGGACGACACGGCGAATCTCGTCGTCACGGCCGATCACCGGGTCGAGCTTGCCCTGGGCGGCGGCCTCGGTCAGGTCGCGACCGTAGCGCTCGAGCGCGCGGTACTTCTCCTCGGGATTCTCATCGGTCACGCGGTGGCTGCCGCGGACCTCGGACAGCGCCTTCAGCAGCTGCTCGTGGGTGGCGCCGTTACTCCGGAGCGCATCGCCGGCCTTGCCGGGATGCTGGGCGATCGCCAGCAGGAGGTGCTCGGTCGAGACGTACTCGTCGCTCAGCTCGCGCATTTCGGTCTCGGCGTCGCGGAGGATCTGGACGAGCTCGCTCGACCCCCCGGCGGGCTCAGGCGACGCAGCGCCCTGGAGCTTCGGGAGGGCGTCGAGGGCCTGAGAGTTCGACTGGCGGACGGCCGTCGGATCGACGCCGAGCTTGCGAAGTACGGGAACGACGATCCCGCCGTCCTGCTCGAGCAGGACCGCGAGTACGTGCTCAGGCACCGTCTGCGGGTTGCGACGCTCGTCGGCCAGCCGCTGGGCAGCCTGGAGAGCCTCCTGGGACTTAATCGTGAAGCGGTCTGGTTGCATAGGCTTTTCTCAGTTTCGGGTTCGCAAAATCTAAGTCTGTCTGACTTAGATTATGACAGGATCCAGCCCACTTCTCAAGGGGTTGTCGGCCCCGTCGTCGCGCCGCTCGTGCTCGTCGTAGGAGCGTTGGTACTGGTCGTCGGGGCGTTCGTGCTGGTCGTCTTCGGAGTGCTCGTCGTCGTGTGGGTGGTCGTCGCCGGCGTGCTGGTGGTCGTGTGTGGCGTGCTCGTCGTGGTTCTGGGCGTGCTCGTGGTCGTCCTCGGGGTGCTCGTCGGCGGCGGTGAAGTCGCCGAATGCGTCGCGGGGTGCGAACCGCTCGTGGCGGCCGTCGATTGGCCCGTCGTCGAGCTCGAGTTATCCGAGCCGCCGCCGAGCGCGAGCGCGGCGCCGCCGCCGAGCAGCAGTGCGGCGATGAGCGCGATCAGAGCCCACACGCCGGTCCGGCTCTTGTGCGGGGGTGGTGGCGGGGGCGTCGGTTGGCGCGTCTCGCGCGGTCTGGGTGGAGTCGGCGTCTGCCGGACTGGCGACGGGGCGGGGGTCGGTGGGGGCGCGGCCTCGATCGGGACAGTCGCGGCCGTGGGCAACGCCGCCGCCATAGCGAGCGTGGTCAGCGCGTCGCCGCCGCCCGGGTTCGCGATCGCCTGGCGAAGCCGGTCGCGCACCTCGGCGGCGGTCTGTGGCCGGTCCTTCGGCTGCTTGGCCAGCATCTGCATCACGAGCGCGTTCAGGCCCGGCGGGATCGCGGCGTTTCGCTCGATCGCCGGCTTCGGCGCGACCCGCACGTGCTGGTGCATGACCGCGGCGGCCACGTCGGCGACGAACGGCGGCTGGCCGGTCAGCATCTCGTAGAGCACGCATCCGAGCGAGTAGATGTCCGAGCGCGCGTCGACCGGTTGCCCGAGCGCCTGCTCGGGAGACATGTACGCCGAGGTGCCGAGCACGGTCGCGGTCTGCGTGAGCGAGCCGCCGTCGACCGCCCGCGCGATCCCGAAGTCGAGCACCTTCACCGAGCCATTCGGCTCGACCATGATGTTGCCGGGCTTGATGTCGCGGTGGATGATCCCGGCGGCGTGCGCGGCGGCGAGCGCATCGGCGACCTGCGCGGCGATGTCTGCGGCGCGCGCCGGCTCGAGCGGGCGCTCCTCCTTCAGGATGTCGGCGAGGCTCTTGCCCGGCACGAACTCCATCACGATGAACCGGGTCGGCCCGTCCGCGCCGGCGTCGTAGACAGTCACGACACCCGGATGGCCGATCGACGCGGCCGACTTTGCCTCCTGCGTGAACCGGGCCAGGTAGATGGGGCTCTCCTCAACCAGCGGATCGAGCGCGACCTTGACCGCCACCACGCGGTCGAGCGAGGTGTCCGTGCCGCGGTAGACGGTGCTCATGCCGCCCCGGCCGATGACCTCATCGAGCCGGTACCGGCCCGCCAGCGTCCGCGGTTCGCGGGCGGAGCTCACGTGGACGGCCGCTGCACCCTGAGCGCGAACCGCTGCACGTCCGCGTTGCGCACGATCTCGCCACCCTTGACGTAGGGCACGATCTCTGCGCGTAGCTCGCGTCGCAGCTGTTCGAGCCGCTCGACCTCGGACTTCAGCTCGCCGGCGCGCTTCTCGAGCGCCTTGACCTTCCGCTCCATGCCGTCGAGCTGCTGCTCGAGCTCGAGCACGCGCTCGACCCCGGCCAGGTTCATCCCGAGCTCGGCCGTCATCTCCTGGATGCGGCGGAGCCGCTGCACGTCCTTGTGCGAATACAGCCGCGTGCCCTTGGGCGAGCGCTTGGGCTCGATCAGCCCGCGGGCCTCGTACATCCGAAGCGTCTGGGGGTGCATGTCGGCCAGCTCCGCCGCCACCGAGATCATGAACACGCCCCGGTCGGAGGACACCTCAACCTTGGCGGTGGCACGCACGCGCCTAGCGGCCATCAGTCCTTCCTCCCCTTGGCGCCGGCGCCGCCGGCCTGCTGGAACAGCTTGGCCCGCGGGTCTCCGTTCATGACCTTCGACAGCCGGTCGAGCGCCTCGTCCTGCTCGGGCGAGAGCGAGTCGGGCACGTCGATCACGAACCGGTAGTGGATGTCGCCCTTGGTCTTGCCGCCCGGCTTGGGTGGGCCCTCGCCTCTCAGTCGCTGCACGGTGCCGCTCTTCGTTCCTGCGGGCACGCGCAGGCGCTTGGTGCCGTTCAGCGTCGGCACCTCGACGATCGCGCCACGCACGGCCTCGGGGATCGTCAGCGGCACCTCGACCTCGAGGTTGTCGCCGACCGTCTTGAACACCGGCGACTCCTGTACGCGAGTGATCACGTACAGGTCGCCCGGATCGCCGCCGCGCAACCCGGCCTCGCCCTTGCCGGCGAGGCGGATCCGGCTGCCGTCGTGGACGCCAGCGGGGATGTTGACCCGGAGCTTGCGGATGCTGCGCTGGGCACCGGTGCCGCTGCACGTCGGGCACGGATCCTCGATCACGGTGCCCGAGCCGCCGCAGTTCGAGCACGGCTGGGAGATCGAGAAGATCCCCTGGCTCTGGGACTCGATTCCGCGCCCCTCGCACACCGGGCACACCTTGGGCGTGGTTCCGGGCTTCGCACCCGTGCCACGGCATGTCGGGCACGGCTGGGAGGTCGGCACCGACAGCGGCACCTGAGCCCCGTGCACGGCTTGGTCGAAGGACAACGAGACCTCGGTCTCGAGGTCTCGGCCCTGGGTTTGGGCGGTCCGTCCAGTCCTGGCCGATGTGGTCCGCCCGCGGGCGCCGCCGGGGCGGTTCGCCGTTCCGGCTCCTCCGCCTCCTCCGAACAGGTTCGAGAGGATGTCGCTGAATCCGCCGCCAAACGCGCTGGGGTCGAAGTTGCCGCCGGCGAACCCGCCAAGCGGCCCCTGACCGCGGTCGTACGCCTTGCGCTTCTCCGGGTCGGACAGGACGTCGTGGGCCTGGGAGATCTCCTTGAACTTCTCCTCGGCCTGCTTGTTCCCCGGATTGCGGTCGGGGTGGTACTGGCGCGCCAGCTTGCGGTACGCCTTCTTGATCTCCTCGTCGGAGGCGCCCTTACCTACACCGAGCGTCTTGTAATAGTCGGGTCTGCCCGCCATGGCTTCTCAGCGTAGGTCACGCCGCGACGACGACGCGAGCGGGCCGGATTACGACCTCGCCCAGCCGGTACCCGCGCTGGTACACCTCGACGACCGTTCCCGACTCGGCCCCCTCGACGGGGGTCTGGGCGATCGCCTCGTGCAACTGCGGGTCGAACTTCTCGCCCTCAGGGGAGAAGCTCTCGATCCCGGCGCGGGCCAGCGCCGCGATCACGTCCTTGTGGACGAGCTTGACGCCCGACACGAGTGTGGCGGTGCCGTTGTCCCGAGCGGCGTCGTCCGCCGTGGCGGCACCAGCCGCCTCAAGCGCACGGTCGAGGTTGTCGACCGCCGGCAGGAGCTCCTTCGCGAGCTTCGCGATCCCGCGCTCCTGGGCAGCCGCGGCCTCGCGCGTGGCGCGCCTGCGGTAGTTCTCGAAGTCGGCGCGCGTGCGCTGAGCCAGCTCGAGGTACTCGTCGGCCTTCTCGGCCTTCGCCGCGAGCTCCTCGAGGTCGTGCTCGAGCTCGCGCTCGTGATCGGTCTCGGGTGCAGCCGCCGCGGCGTTCGCCTCGTGCCCGCCCGTGTTTGCGCCCCCCTTGGGGGCCGCGGGCTGGGCAGGCTGAGGGGCGCCGTCAGGCGCCCCCTCTTCAGCTGCCGCGCGGACCCTGTGGAGGGCCTCCGCGATATCTCCTCTACGCGTCGTCATTACTTCTCATCCACGACTTCGGCGTCGACCACGTCCTCTTCCGAACTTGCGCCGTTGCTCGACGCGGCGCCGTCAGCGCCACCGTCGGGCGAGCTGGCTGCGGCCTGCTCCTGGGCGCGCTGGTACATCGCCTCGGAGACCTTGTGGAACGCGGTATGGAGCGTCTCGGTCTTGGCGTTGATGTCCGCCGCGTCCTCGCTGGTGAGCGACTCGCGCACCTCCTTGATCGCCGCCTCGATCTCGTCCTTCGAGCTCGAGTCGACCGCGTCGCCCAGCTCCTTGAGCTGGCGCTCGGCCTGGTAGGCGGCGTTCTCGCCGTTGTTCCGGGCCTCGGCGAGCTCGCGCTGCCGGCGGTCATCCTCGGCGTGCGACTCGGCGTCGGACACCATCCGCTTGATCTCGTCATCGGACAGACCGGAGCCGGACCGGATCTCGATCTTCTGCTCCTTGCCGGTGCCGAGGTCCTTGGCGGACACGTTCAGGATCCCGTTGGCGTCGATGTCGAACGCGACCTCGATCTGCGGGATACCCCGCGGCGCCGGCGGGATGCCGGTCAGCTGGAACTTGCCCAGCGACTTGTTGTACATCGCCATCTCGCGCTCGCCCTGAAGGACGTGGATCTCGACCGACGGCTGGTTGTCCTCGGCGGTCGAGAACACCTCGCCCTTGCGGGTCGGGATCGTCGTGTTGCGCTCGATCAGCTTGGTCATCACGCCGCCCTTGGTCTCGATCCCCAGCGTCAGCGGGGTCACATCGAGCAGCAACACGTCCTTGACGTCGCCGGCGAGCACGCCCGCCTGGATCGCCGCGCCGACTGCAACCACCTCATCGGGGTTGACGCCGCGGTGCGGCTCCTTGCCTGTGAGCTCCTTGACCTTCTCCTGCACGGACGGCATGCGGGTCATGCCGCCGACGAGCACGACGTGGTCGACCTTCTCGACGCCCTTGTCCTTGGCGTCGTCGAGCGCCTGGCGGACAGGCGCCACCGTGCGGTCGAGCAGCGTGCTCGTGAGCTCATTGAGCTTGGCACGCGTGAGGCGCGTGTCGAGATGCTTCGGGCCGCTCGAGTCGGCGGTGATGAACGGCAGGTTGATCTGCGTCTCCTGCGTCGTCGACAGCTCGATCTTGGCCTTCTCGGCCGCCTCGTAGAGCCGCTGCAGCGCCATCGGGTCGGCGCTCAGGTCGATGCCCTGCGACTTCTTGAACTCGCTCACGAGCCAGTCCACGAGCGCCTTGTCGAAGTTGTCGCCACCGAGGTGGTTGTCACCCGCGGTCGCCTTGACCTCGAACACGCCGTCGCCGATCTCGAGCACGGAGACGTCGAACGTGCCGCCACCGAGGTCGAAGATCAGGATCGTCTGGTCGTTCTCCTTGTCCAGGCCGTAGGCCAGCGAGGCTGCGGTCGGCTCGTTGATGATCCGCTTGACATCGAGTCCGGCGACCCGGCCGGCGTCCTTGGTCGCCTGGCGCTGATCGTCGTTGAAATACGCCGGCACCGTGATCACGGCGCTATCGACGGTCTCACCGAGATACGCCTCGGCGTCCGCCTTCAGCTTGCCGAGGATCATCGCGCTGATCTCGGGCGGCGAGTACTGCTTGCCGCCGGCCTCCACGCGTGCGTCGCCATTCGGGCCGGAGACCACCTTGTACGGCACGATCGACTCTTCCTCGCGCACCTCGGCCTCTTTACGGCCCATGAAGCGCTTGATCGAGAAGATCGTGTTCTGCGGGTTGGTGACTGCCTGGCGCTTGGCGACGGTGCCGACCAGACGCTCACCGGACTGCGTGAACGCGACCACGGACGGCGTAGTGCGTCCGCCCTCCGCGTTCTCAACGACCGTCGGCTCTCCACCCTCGAGCACTGCCATGCACGAGTTCGTAGTACCGAGGTCGATTCCGATCGTCTTTCCCATCGAGTTCTACTCCTGTTTAGTCGTCAAAATCTAAGCGTCACTGTAGCAGATTTGGATGGGGCGGCCGCGCGGGGAGGCCGCCGCCATGGGTCATAACGCAACAGTCGGCCGCGCGGAGTCGCCGAGTGCGCATAACCGCACGCATACGGGTCGTGCGACGACACTCGGCGGGCCGGCGACGCCGAGTGAGCGCAAATGACCCACCTCGCCGGCCCCGGCCCCGCACCCGCGTCCGCGGCGCCTCACCCCACCCGGAACGCGCTCGGGCACATCTTCTGGAGCGCGCAGCCGGCGCAGTCCGGGTGGCGCGCGTGGCACGTCCGCCGGCCGTGGCGGAGCAGGTTCAGGTGGAACTCGAGCTCTTCGCCCGGTGGCGTGATCGCGAGCATCTCGTCGTGCATCTCCTCGAACGGCGCGCCAGGCCGGAACAGCCCGAGCCGCGTGCCAACGCGCGAGACGTGCGTGTCGACCGGCACGTCGTGCATCCCGAGCGCGAACAGCAGCACGCACGCCGCGGTCTTGCGGCCGACCCCGGGCAGCGACGTGAGATAGTCCTGCGCGTCCTTGACTGGCTGGCTAGCCAGCCAGCCCAGCGAGAGGGAGCCCAGCGAGAGGGAGCCCAGCGAGAGGGAGCCCAGCGAGAGGGAGCCCAGCGAGAGGGGGTGCTCCGGCGAGCGCGCGTGCTCCGGCGAACGCGCGTGCTCCGCTGGGGACGCGGGGGCCTGCTGCGGTGCGGTCTCGGTGATCGCGCGCAGAATCGCCTTGATCCGCGCCGACTTGACCTTCGAGATGCCGCCAGGCCGGATCGCCTCCTCGATTTCGTCGACCGGAGCATCCCGGACGTCCTCCCACGTCGGGAAGCGGTCGCGCAGCGCCAGATAGGCGACGTCACGGTTGCGGTCGTTGGTCGACTGCGACAGCACGGTCAGGATCAGCTCCGCGATCGGATGCTCGTGGGGCTTGGCGAGGGGGATCCCGTACACGAGCCGCAACCGATCGCGGATCGCGCGCACGCGCCGGCGCGTGGGGCGCTTCCACCCGGTCGCCGCCGCCCGGCTGCTCGAGCCCGCCGCTCGGCTACTCAAGCGCGCCCCATCGCTCGCACGCCCGAGTCGCCTGCGCCACGGCCCCGGGCAGCGACGCCGCCACCGCCGCGGGGTAGTAGGCCGAGGCCGCGAGCCGGGCCAGCAGGATGCCCGTGACGACCTCGCCGGCCCCAAGCGCGCTGAGCATCTCGGAGGGCGGCCCGTCGCCCTCGACGTCGAGCCGTAGCTCGCCCCGCAAGATCGCCCCTTCGACACCGAGCGTGATCACGACCATGCGCGCGCCCGCCTTCAGCAGCGCCAGCGCGGCGCGCTCGGGGTCCTCCTCGCCGGTCATCAACTCGGCATCGCCGGCGCCGGCGCGGACGAGTAGCGCGTCGGGTACGCAGGCGTTCGCGACCGCCGCCGCCTCAGCGCGCGAGCGCCACCGATGCCGGCGGACGCTCGGGTCGAATACGACCGGCCGCCCGAGCGACAGCGCCAGCTCGCGCGCCCGCATCGTGATCTCCCGCTGCTCAGCCCCGACTAGCGTGCCCGAGCCGAAGAACAGCGCCGCCGAGTTCTGGACCGCCTCGTCCATTCGGGCGTCGAGCGCCGCGAGCGCGGTGACGACCGAGTCGCCGTACAGCTCGTAGCGCGGATCTCCGGCCGGGCCGACGGTGACCAGTTCGATCGGCGTCTGCGCCTCCGGCGCCAGCTCGAACAGCGACAGGTCGATGCCCTCGCGCCGGAGTCGATCGCGCAGCCACCGCCCCCAGTCGTCGTCGGCCGCCCCGCCGGCAAGCGCGACGTGCGCGCCCAGCCGGGCGGCGATCACCGAGACGTTCGCCACCGCGCCGCCCAGGTCCGGGACGAACGCATCGCCCGCGGGGGCGTCCCTGAGCGGCTGCTTGCGGACGAGATCGACGAGCGGCTCGCCGACGCACAGGGTCGGCGCCCCGGGACGGGGCGGATCCGATGGGCTCGGAGGCTGGTCTGGGCTCGTACCGCTCACGCGCGCGGACGTTATCCTCGCCGGGGGGTGCGCGTCGATGAGCTCACGATCAACCTCGACGAGTCGCCCGTGTTCTACCGTCGCGCTCCCGATGCGCCCGGCGTTCCCGCGCTGTACCTACACGGGATTCCGACGAGCTCGGATGACTGGGTCGAGTTCCTCGCCCGGACCGGTGGGATCGCCCCCGACCTGATCGGATTCGGCCGCTCGGGCAAAGGCGGCCACCTCGACTACTCGCTGGACGGACTCACGGGATTCGTCGAGTGGTTCCTCGCCGAGATGGACCTCGACGTGGTCAAGCTCGTCGCGCACGATTGGGGCGCCGCGATCGCTCTGGCGCTTGCCGCTCGCCACCCCGAGCGGGTCGAGCGGCTCGTGTTGTGCAACGCGCCACCGCTGATCGGCGGGTTCCCCTGGCCGCGCCTGGTGCGGCTGTGGCGAGCCCCGTTGATCGGCGAGGGCCTGATGGGCTCGTTCACGCGTGGAATGCTGGCGCGAGAGCTCCGCCGCGGAAGCGTGCGCGAGGATGCCTGGCCGGACGCGCGGGTCGCCGAGGTCTGGGAGCAGTTCGACCAGGGCACCCAGCGGGCGATCCTCCGTCTCGTCCGGTCCGCGGGCGCCCGAGGTACGCCCCCCAACACACACGACCCCAACACATACGACCCAAACACTCGCGACCCGAACACGCCCGCCCCGAGCACCCACGCGCCGGCGCTGATCCTTTGGGGCGAGCGCGACCCCTGGTACCCGCCGGCGCTCGCCGACGCGTACGCCGCTCACCTGCCCGGCGCGCGGGTCGAGCGTCTGTCAGACGCGGGACACTGGCCGTGGCTCGATCGAGGCGATCTGGTCGAGCGCGTGGCAACGTTCCTGGAGGACTAGTGCCAACCGGCGTCAGACCCTCCGTCCGCTCCCCGGCCGCGCCGGGCGGATTCACGCGCGCGGATTCACGCGCGAGGATGGTCAAACGCATCCTGCCGACCTTCACCTCGGCCGTGATCGCGGCGGCGTACGTGATCATCGCGCCGCGGAGCGAGGACCTGGCGGCGCACTTGCTGCGCGCGAAGCTGTTCTCGGTCGAGGGCTGGTTCGGGATCTGGAACAACTGGTGGTACGCGGGCCACAACCTGCCCGGCTACAGCGTGCTGTTCCCGCCGGCGGCGGCGCTGACCACGCCACAGCTCGCGGCCGCGATCGCGTGTCCCGTGAGCACCCTGCTGTTCGATTCGCTGGTCCGCCGGCGCTATGGCGAGGAGGCCTGGCTCGGATCGCTGTGGTTCGGCGTGGCGACAGGAACGAGCCTGTTCACCGGCCGACTCACGTTCGCGTTCGGGCTGATGCCCGCGGTGGGCACCGCGCTCGCGCTCCAGCGCCGGCGCCCCGGCCTGGCGGTCGTGCTCGCGGTCGTGACCGCGCTGTCGAGCCCGGTCGACGCGCTGTTCGCGGGACTCGCCGGCGCGGCTTACGCCGCCGCGGAGTACATGGCCCCGGTCGAGCCGGCGGCGATAACGAAACGCGCCGGCGCCGCGTGGCCTCGTCTACGGGCGGCGCTCCCGGGAATCGCGGTCGTGATCGGGTCGTTCGCGCCGGTGCTGGCGCTCGCGGTGGTATTCCCGGAGGGCGGGACCGAGCCGTTCGCGTTCTCGGCGCTGTGGCCGATCGTGCTGATCTCAGTGGCGGCGCTGCTGCTGATCCCGCGACGCGACCGGGCGCTGCGGGCCGGCGTCGCGCTGTACGCGCTCGGTTGCATCGCGTCCTACGCGGTGGCGAGCCCCGTCGGCAGCAACGCGAGCCGGCTCGCGCCGCTCGTCGCCGGCCCGATCGTCGCGCTGCTCTGGTGGCCCCAGCCGCGGTCCCGCCGTCGCCTCGTGGCGCTGGTCGTGGTGGCGCTCCCGCTGCTGTATCTCCAGTGGCAGGCGCCGGTCCGGGACCTGAGAACCGCCGACGACAACCGGGAGGTGACGGACGCGTACTTCCAGCCGCTGCTCTCATATCTCGACCGGCAGTCCGGGCCGCCGTTCCGGATCGAGATCCCGTTCACGCTGTTCCACTGGGAGGCGTTCGACGTGGCGCCCCGGTTCGCGCTCGCGCGGGGCTGGGAGCGCCAACTCGACACGAAGTACAACGGCTTGTTCTACGGCACCACACCCCTGACGCCGGCGACGTACCAGGCGTGGCTGCACCAACTCGCGATCCGTTTCGTCGCCGTGTCGGACGCCGAGATCGACTACTCGGCGAAGGCCGAGGTGGCGCTGATCAACCGAGGGCTGCCGTACCTGCACCTGGTGCTGCGCACGCGCCATTGGCGCGTGTATGAGGTGAGCGGCGCGACGCCGATCGTTCAGGGCGCCGCAAGCCTCACGACGCTCGGTCCGAACTACCTGGAGCTCGAGGCGAGCCGGACCGGCACCGCATACATCCGCGTCAGGTGGAGCCCGTACTGGGCGGTCACGCAGGGCGACGGATGTGTGGCCGCCAGCAATGGCTTCACGACGCTGACCGTCCGTCGTCCCGGACCGATGCGCGTGGCGATCCGGTTCTCGTTCGGCCGCATCGGTGCGGACTCGCCGCGGTGCGGCTGACAGAGGCCGGACATCGCTCCTCGCTAGGATGACTCTTCGACATGGGGCGTTGCCTCCGATTCATCGAGGCGCGGCTCTTGCCGCGTGGGTGGCTGGACCTGATCCGTCAGATCCTGCTGTTCCTCGGCGCGCTCGTCGTCTACGACCTGGTCCGAGGGCTCGTATCGAGCGGCAACCCGTACAGGCCGTTCAGCGACGCGATGCGGATCATCGACATCGAGCGCACGCTGCACGTGTTCATCGAGCCGAGCGTCCAAGAGTGGGCGATCAACAAGCACTGGCTGATGGATGGCCTCGACTGGATCTACCTCAATGGCCACTTCGTCGTCACGTTCCTGGTGCTCGCGTTCATCTACGCGCGCCGTAACCACTCGTTCTACTTCGTGCGCAACATGTTCATGATCGCGATGGCGCTCGCCGTAATCGGGTATTGGCTATATCCGACGGCGCCGCCGCGGCTCATGCCCGAGTGGGGGTTCACGGACGCGATCTCGCAGTTCGTCACCGGCGGCCGCAGCTCCATCGACTTCGGACCAACCAAGGCATTCGTGAACTTCTACGCCGCTGTCCCCTCGATGCACGTCTGCTTTGCGGTGATGGTCGGCGGATCGATGTGCCGGCTAACCCGCTGGCGCCCCGGCAAGATCCTGTGGGCGCTGTACCCGCTGCTGATCACGTTCGTGGTCGTCGCCACCGCCAACCACTTCCTCACCGACGTATTCCTCGGGGCCCTCACCGCCGGCGCATCCGCGCTGCTGGCGCAGAGGCTGCTGGCGCGGGCAAGGCCGGACGCGTGGGCGTTCCGCCCGTCCCCGGCCGACCGCCTGACGGTCGCCGGGCATTCCCCGTCGACCGCCTGACGATGCCAGAGCAGACTCAGCGCCCGCAGCGGGCGCGAAGAAACGGTGCGCCGCGCCGCCAGCGGACGCCGCGGACCGGTCCGACCGCACAGGAGATGGTGCGCAACCGGCTGATCGAGTCGCGGCTCACGCCGAACGCGATCTCGCTCACCGGATTCGCCCTGAATCTCGCCGCCGCTGGGCTGATCGTCGGCCGAATGTTCTTCCTGGCCGGCCTCGCGTTCATTATCGGATCGATCATGGACACGCTCGACGGGCGCTACTCGCGCATGTCGGGCAAGGGCAGCCCGTTCGGCGCATTCCTCGACTCGACGCTCGACCGCCTCGAGGAGGGCATCGTGCTGATCGCCGTCGGCGCCTACTTCGCCTCGAAGAACAACCAGGTGGCAGCCGCCGCGACCGTGGCGGCGGTGCTCGGGTCGCTGATGGTGTCCTACACGCGCGCCCGCGCCGAGGCCCTCGGGGTCGAGTGCAAGGTCGGACTCGCGACCCGCCCGGTCCGCGTCGTGATCCTGTCGATCGGGCTGCTGTTCGCCAGGGGCGCGTCGCTCGGCCACTTCGAACTGCTCGCGCCCGCGGTGTACGTGCTCGCCGGCCTGACCGTGCTGACTACCGTGCAGCGCATCTTGCACGTGCGCCGGCAACTCAAGGCGATCGCGCAACAGCCCGAGCCGGTGTAACGAACCCGCGCTCGAGGAATACCTGTAGTGGCCGCGGGACTCCGCCCGCGAGAAAGGCAGTTTCTGAAAGTGAGTACGACCAACGGTTCCACCGACGGCGCCGCGCGCTACAAGGAGGGCAAGGTTCGTGTGGCGATCATCGGCGTCGGCAACTGCGCAAGCTCGTTCGTTCAGGGCGTCCAGTACTACCGCGACGCCGACCCGCGCGAGGACGTCCCCGGGCTGATGCACGTCGACCTCGGCGGCTATCACATCAGCGACATCGAGTTCAGCGCCGCGTTCGACATCGATGCCGACAAGGTCGGCAAGGACCTGTCCGAGGCGATCTTCGCCGGCCAGAACAACACGCTGAATTTCGCCGGCAAGGTGCCGAGCCTCGGCGTGCCCGTCGAGCGCGGGATGACCCACGACGGCCTCGGGAAGTACCTGAAGGAGAAGATCACCAAGGCTCCCGGCCCGACCGCGGAAATCACCGAGATCCTCAAGGACACGCACACCGACGTGGTCGTCTCGTACCTCCCGGTCGGCTCCGAGCAGGCCACCAAGTGGTATGTGGAGCAGATCCTCGACGCGGGCTGCGGGTTCGTCAACTGCATCCCGGTGTTCATCGCGCGCGAGGACTACTGGAACAAGCGCTTCAAGAAGGCCGGCCTGCCGATCGTCGGCGACGACATCAAGTCTCAGGTGGGCGCGACGATCGTTCACCGGGCCCTGGCCCGGCTGTTTCACGAGCGCGGGGTCAAGCTCCAGCACACCTCGCAGCTGAACGTCGGCGGCAACATGGACTTCTACAACATGCTCGAGCGCGAGCGGCTCGAGTCCAAAAAGACGTCCAAGACCAACGCGGTGACGTCGATCATGGGCACCACGCTGCCCGCCGACGACGTCCATGTCGGACCGTCCGACTACGTGCCGTGGCTGACCGACCGCAAGTGGGCCCACATCCGGCTTGAGGGCGAGGCGTTCGGCAACGTGCCGCTGAACCTGGAGCTCAAGCTCGAGGTGTGGGACTCGCCAAACTCGGCGGGGATCGTGATCGACGCTGTCCGCTGCTGCAAGCTGGCGCTCGACAACGGGATCTCCGGCCAGCTCGACGGCCCCAGCTCGTACCTGATGAAGTCGCCGATGAACCAGCGCCCGGACAACGAGGCGCGCGAGGAGATCGAGAAGTTCATCGCGAAGTACGCGCGCAAGATGCCGGGCACGGCCGCCGACGCCAAGCCGGCGAAGTCGAAGGCCCGCGCCAACTGAGGGAAAGACCCGCCCACCCCGCGGGGGCGGCTCCAATAAACGAAATAGACTGCCGCCCGTGACGAGCGAGCAGCTCGCGATCGCACAGGTAACGCCGTTCGCGTGGGAGGTCTCGCACGAGGTCAACGACTACGTCGCCGGCATCGCGCACGAGTTGTCCCGTCGCGGGCATCGCGTGCTGATCATCGCCCCATCGGAGTCCGGGGCGCTCGTGCGCGACAGCCGCCGGGAGATCCGCAACCACGCCGACGCGCTGCTCGAGCGGGCCGACGGCGAGCCGCTCTTGCTCGGGGTGGGGGAGGTCCTCCCGTTCTCGCCCACGCGCCGGCGAGCCGCCTCGATTCCGGTCGATGTGGCGCGGACGATCGAGGAGGCGCTCGCAGACCTGAGGCTGGATCTCGTCCACGTGCACGAGCCGTTCGCGCCGAGCGCCTCGAGCATCGCGCTGCGGCACTCTCGCGGCCTCAACGTCGGCAGCTTCCACGCGCCGACCGAGCGGATCCTCTCGACCCAGCTCACAGGCCCGCTGTCGCGGCTGCTGTTCGGACGGCTCGATGCCCGCACCGCCAGCTACACCGCAACCCGGGACCTGCTCCAGCGGTACTTCCCGAATGACTACCGGGTGATCCTCCCCGGCGCCGATGTAGACGGCGAGCACACCGCGCACGATCCCGTGCAGTTGCTGTTCTGCGCCCGCGAGGAGCGCGGGGCGCTCCGAATCTTCCTGCGCACGCTGCGGGCGCTCCCGGCCGATGCCGAGTGGCGCGCCACGGTCTGGTCGCCGAAGCCGCTGACCGTGCCGGCGACGCTGAGCCGGGCGCTACGCGAGCGCGTCGAGTTCGTCGAGGCCGAGCGGGTGTCCGAGGCGGAGGCGCTCGCCGGGGCGGACGTGCTCGTACTCGCCTCCGAGGGGATCAGACCGGCCCCGGGCACGCTCGTGCGCGCGCTCGCCGGCGGCGTCGTGCCCGTGGCCTCGCGTCTGCCCGTCTACGAGGAGTTGCTCGGCGACGGCGAGTTCGGGTTCATGTTCGAGCCCGGCGACGCGCAGACGCTCGCCAGTCACCTCAGCCGGCTGATCGCCGAGCCGGGTCTGCGGCGACGGGGGCCCGAGCAGGCCCGGGACTTGCGCACCCGGTTCAGCTGGTCGCGCGTGGCCGACGAGTACGAGGAGGTCTATGCGGGCCTCGTCGCCCGCCGGCATGACACTCGCACCAACAGCCGCGTGCGGACGCGCCTGGCCGAGCGCCGTCTGATCGACGTCGACCTGCACATGCACACGGACCACTCCTACGACTGCGCCACGCCGGTCGAGGTGCTGCTGGCCGAGGCCCAGGCTCGCGGCCTCGGGGCGATCGCCGTCACCGACCACAACGAGATCTCGGGCGCGCACGCGGCGCGCGCCCAGGCCAGCGGGATCGGGGTGATCGTCGGCGAGGAGGTCAAGACCGCCGATCAGGGCGAGGTCATCGGGCTGTTCATCGAGGAGAAGATCCCGAGGGGAATGACGCTTCAGGAGACGATCGCGGAGATCAAGCGCCAGGGCGGGCTCGTGTACGTGCCCCATCCGTTCGACCGCCTCCATTCAGTCCCCGACTACGAGCACCTGCTTGACGTGCTCGACGACGTCGACGCGATCGAGGTGTTCAACCCGCGGGTGGCGATCAGCGAGTTCAACGACGAGGCGGCCAGGTTCGCCGCCAAGTACCGGATCCCCGCCGGCGCCGGCTCGGACGCGCACGTCCCCCAGGGCCTCGGATCGGTGCGGATCCGGATGCGCGACTTCGACGGCCCCGAGGAGTTCCTCGAGTCCCTACGAGATGCCGACATCGTCCGCAAGCCGGCCAGCCTGCTGTACGTCCAGGCGCTCAAGTTCCTGCAGACCAAGGCGCTGCCCGAGGCCGCTCGGCGCGCCTCGCGCGAGCGTCGCGTGCGCCGTGCAACCGGCCGCGGTCGGCGGCGGGAAAACGGTCGCGACAGCCGCAACTCCTGATGCACTCGCAAGGACAAGCCCCGGAGCCGTCCAATCGGATAGCGATGCCCGCCACCGACGACGAGATCCGCGAGAAATACCTCGAGCGCGCGATCCGCGAACTGAACGCCTTCTCCCGCGAAGTCCAGTCCTGCACGCACTGCCCCCGGGGCTCACTGATGCCCGTGCTCGGGTCCGGCCACCCCCAGGCCGACATCTTCCTGGTCAAGTACTCGGCGCGACCCTCGGAGGTCGAGGAAGGGGTCGCGTTCTACGGGCGAGCCGGCAACGCGTTGATGAAGTCGCTGAAGCGGCTCGCGATCGATCCGCTCGCCGTGTACGGAACGCTTTGCGTCAAGTGCCCGGTAACGGACCCGGCGCTGGCCGACCCGGCGTGCGTGGCCAGGCTGGTCGAGGAGGTCCAGATCGTCTCGCCGAAGCTGGTCGTGGTTATGGGCCCCGACGCGCTCGCGGTCGTCAACGAACTCGACCTACCCCTCGCCGGCGAGCTCCGCCCGACGCTCGGCAAGCTTCAGCGGCTGACACCGTCGATCGAGGCCCTGTACGTCCCGAACATCGACGACTCGCTCGACGAGGAGAGCGCCAAGCGGGAGTTCTGGGGGGCATTCCGTGTGGTCGGCGACTGGTGGACGGACCTACCCCCTTACTAAGCGCGCGCAGGCGAAAAGCCGGATGCGGTTAGCCCCCGGGCGCGCTAGGCTCGCCGCCATGGACCTAGAAGAGAAGTCCCTCGACCAGGTCGGCGATCGCTGCGAGGAGTGTGGCGCCAAGCTCACCCGGGCGGAGATCGAGGCTGCGATGGAGTCAGGCGGACCGGCTTTGTGCACGGTCCACGCAGACGAGATGGTCCCGGTCGGCGACGAGGACGAAGATTTCGGCAACGAGTAGGGCGCGACGGAAGCGGCGGCGGTCAGCCGCCCATCGTCAACACGATGTTCCCGAGCTTGCCGCCCGCGGCGAAGCGGTCGTACGCCGAGACCGCCTCCTCGAGCGGATACGTGGTCGCGATCAGCACGCGCACGGCACCGGAAGCGAGCAGCGGCAGCACTGAGCGCTCCATCGCCCGTGCGGTCAGCGCCTTCTCCTCGAGGGGGCGGGGGCGGAGCGTCGAGTTGTAGATCCGCGCCCGGCGCTGCATGGCGAGCCCCAGGTTCAGCTCGGCCTTGGCGCCGGCGCCGATCCCGATCACCATGATCCGGCCCCACAGGGCGATCGCCTCGAGGTCTCCGGGCAGGTTGGGCGCGCCCACAAGCTCGAGGATCACGTCGAACGGCCCTTGCTGCTCGAAGCCCTCGGGCGCGATCACCTCGGCCCCGAGCCCGGCGACAGCATCCCGGTGGTCGGGGTTGCGGACGGTGGCGGTGACGCGCGCGCCGGCTGCGTGGGCGAGCTGGATCGCCGCGGTGCCGACCCCGCCGGCGCCGCCGTGGACGAGCAGCCGCTCGCCTGGCTTCAGACCCGCCTGGGTGAACACGCCGTCGTAGGCGGTCGTGAACGTCTCGGGGACGGCGCCGGCCTGCACCCAGTCCAGGTTGTCGGGCACCGGCATCAGGATCCGCTCATGCACGACGGCAAGCTCGGCCTGGCCACCGCCGGCGACGATCCCCATCACTCGATCGCCGACCGCAAAGCGATCTGCACCCTGGCCCAGTCCGGCGACTTCGCCCGCAAGCTCCAAGCCCGGGATGTCCGGCGGCGCTCCCGGTGGCGCGGGATAAAAGCCGCGGCGCTGCATCATGTCGGCGCCGTTGAGCCCGGCAGCCTTGACGCGGACGAGCACCTCGCCGGCGCCGGGCACCGGATCCGGGTGGTCCTCGACGCTCAGGTTGCCGTCTCTGATCGTGACCGCGCGCATGCTCGCCCGGGACGATAACTACAAGACCGTGACGAGCGTCCCGTAGGTCAAATACCCCAGGCCTGCTCGGCGGCGGCGAAGGGCAGCTCGATGCAGCCGAGGCTCTGCGGCGATCCATACGACGCCCGTGGCATGTAGTGGACGGCGTCGCCGCCGTTGAAATAGGCCACCCACTGCACGAAGTCCGCGTAGTGCGACCCGTCCGGGTTCGCGCCCTGCATCGTTTGGCTGCGCAGCCGCTCGAACACCGGGAACGTGCCGGTGGCGGTGCCCTCGCCGCCGATGCCGTCCATCGCGAGCCCGTGCTGGGATTCGAACGCCATGACCGCGCCCCTTAGCGCGATGGAGCGGTCGTTATTCCACAGCCCGGTGGCCCGAGGCGCCGCCGAGCAGCAAAACCGCAGCAATTACCAGAACCGCGCGAGCTCTCATCGACTCGAAGCTACCCCTCTGGCCGCTCTACAACCCGTTCCAGCAGCGCCACGCACTCGATGTGCGGGGTCTGCGGGAACATGTCGACCGCCCGCACCTTGCGCAACCGGTAACCGCCGTCCGCGACCAACTGGGCGGCGTTCGGCGCGAGCGTCGTCGGGTTGCACGACACGTACACGATCCGGCTCGGGCCGGCCTCGATCACGCGGCGCACCACTTTCTGGGATAGCCCCGAGCGCGGCGGGTCGACGACGAGCAGGTCGGGCCGGCCGGCGCGCTCCACGAGTTCCCGCATGGCCAGCCGTACGTCCCCGGCGAAGAAGCGAGCATTCTCGACCTCGTTCAGAGCCGCGTTCGCGATCGCGTCGGCGATCGCCTCCTCGACCAGTTCGAGGCCCCAGACCTCGCCGACGCGGGGCGCCGTCAGCAGCCCGATCGTGCCGATCCCGCAGTACAGGTCGTACACGCGATCGGAGCCGGCCGGCGCGGCGTACTCGATCGCGAGCCGGTAGAGCCGCTCGGCCATCTCGGTGTTGGTCTGGAAGAACGCGTTCGGCGAGATCCGCAATCGCATCCCACCGATTTCCTCGACAAGCCGGTTGCTGCCGGCGATCAGCTCGGTCTCACCGCCCTGGGTGGTCTCGGCGACGCTGTCGAGCTGGGTCCACAGCAGCCCGCGGACCACGCCCTCCATCGCCTCGGCGAGTCCCCGAGTGTCGATCCGCCCAGGGCTCGTCACCAAACGCACCTGAAGCTCGCCGCCACCCCGGCGGCTCTCACGGACGACCAGGTTTCGCAAGAAGCCCTCGCCACTGCGCCGGTCGAACGCGGTCAGCCCGGCCGCCCGGCACCACTCGACCACCCGCTCCCGTGCCGCGTTCCCTTCTGCGGAGGCGAGCAGGCAGTCGGTGACCTCGACGATCTCCTCCCAGCTGCCGGGCGCATGAAAGCCGCACACGAGGCGGCCGTCGCCGTCGGTGCCGAACGAGTACTCGAGCTTGTTCCGGTAGCGCCAAACCTCATCGGCCGGAACGATCGGCTCGAGCTCGAACCCTTCGAGCCGGCCGATCCGCCGGAGCGCGTCGTCGACCTGGGCTTGCTTGACCTCGAGCTGGCGCTCGTAGGGCAGCACCTGCCAGGGGGCTCCGGGATGCGCGGCGAGCGGGGGAACCCGATCGGGACTGGGCTCGAGCACCTCGACCGCCCGGGCCTGGGCGTAGGCGCGCTTGGACTTCTCCACGACCGCCCTCACCCTGTCGCCGGGGACCGCGTCGGCAACGAACACGACGTAGCCGTCGAGCCGGGCCACGCCGGCGCCGCCGTACGCGAGCGAGTCGATCGTCAGCTCGAGCTCGTCCCCGGTTCGTGGGCGGGGTCGGATGGTGGAAGGTGCAGGGTCCACGCCTCTAGCATGGCATCCGCATGGACCTCGACGCCTACCGGCGCACAGCCGAGACCTTTCAGACCGAGCTGATGCGCGAGTACTACGAGCACTACGCGGGGCTCAAGGAGACGTTCGAGATCGAGCCGATCTACGCCCGCGCCGACGAGCTGTTCACCCGCGACGCCGTCCAGGCGTTGCGCGAGCTCGACGACCGGGCGCCCGGCGCCGGCGATGAGCGGCGGCAAGCGCGAATGCTGCTCGACTTCGCGGTCGAAGGCTACGTCGGCGAGGCGACCAAGGCGGTCGAGGAGGAGCTGGCGCGCACCGAGGCGGCGCTGACGATCGAGGTCGGCGGCGAGCGGCTCGGATTCCGCGAGGCACCGGTGGCGCAGGCCAACGAACCCGACGCCGAGCGGCGGGCCGAGATCGAACGGGCGGTGCTCGCGGCCACCCGTGAGGACCTCGGGCCCCATTACCAGGAGCTGATCGAGTCTCAGCACGCCTGCGCGCGCGAGCTCGGTTGGGCGAGCTACGCGGACATGTGCGCGCACTGCAAGGGGATCGACCTGAAGGCGCTGTCCGAGCAGACCGCCGCGTTCTCGGCCGCGAGCGCCGCGAGCTACCCGCAGATCCTCGACCCGGAGCTCCGCCGGACGCTCGGGATCGGCCTCGACGAGCTCCGCCGCGCCGACCTGCCGCGGTTCTTCAGGGTGGTCGAGTACGACCACCATTTCCCTAGCGTAAGGTTGATCGAGAGCTTCGTCGCCACGATGGCGGGCCTCGGGACCGACGTGTCCGGTCAACCGGGCGTGACATTCGACATCGGGTCGCGTCCGAACAAGGCGCCGCGGGCGTTCTGCGCGCCGGTGCGCGTGCCCGGCGAGGTGTACCTCGTCGTTGCTCCGGTCGGAGGGTGGGACGACTACGTGACGCTGTTCCACGAGGGCGGTCACCTCGAGCATGCGTCCCACGTCGACGCTGTTCTGCCGTTCGAGTTTCGCCACCTGGGGGACAACTCGGTCACCGAGACGTACGCGTTCCTGATCCAGCATCTGGCCGAGGACCCAGAGTGGCTGTCGCGCCGGCTGGGCATCGACGATGCCTCCGAGTTGGTCGCGCACGCGAAGGCGCAGCGGCTCGTATACATGCGGCGCTACACCGGCAAGCTCGCGTACGAGCTCGAGCTGCACGGCGGGGGCCCGGGGGGCGCCCCCGAGCCGAACGGCGCCACCGGAACGAACGGCGGCTGGGAAGCGCTCGCCGCCCGCTACTCCGAGCTGCTGGGAGACGCGGTCAAGATCAGGTGGCCGACCGAGACGTACCTCGCCGACGTCGATCCGGGCTTCTACTGCGCCTGTTACCTGCGGGCGTGGGCGCTCGAGACCCACCTGCGTTCCTACCTGCGCGAGCGCTTCGGTCGTGCGTGGTTCGAGTCGCCCGAGGCCGGCGAGGTGCTGCGCGGGCTGTGGCGCGATGGCCAGCGCCTCGACGCCGAGGAGCTGCTCGGGGAGCTGACCGGCGCGCGGCTCGACTTCGGCGCGGTGCTCACCGACCTCGGATTGACCGGCTAGGACTCCGACGCGCTGATCGCCGACCGCACCGCCATCGGGTCGACGTCGAGCTGCCGGAGGATCCGCGACGCGGCGCCACCGTCGGGGCGCATCAGCGCGAGCAGGATGTGCTCGGTGCCCAGCTGCTCGGCCCCGAGGACGGACGCCTCGCGGCCGGCGCGTTCGACCGCGGCCGTGGCCGGGCCGGTCGACGGCAGGTCGTCGCCCGGATCGTCGACACCCAGACCCAGCATCCGGACGACCGACGCGCGCACGGGCTCGTAGCTGACGCCGAGCGACGCGAGCACGCGCGCCGCGAGGCCATCCTCCACGCGGAGGAGCCCGAGCAGGATGTGCTCGGTTCCGACGTAGCTGTGGCAGAGCGCCCGCGCCTCCTCCTGCGCGAGGAGCAGGGCCTTCCGCGCGCGGTCGCTAACGGGGAGCAAGCGTCTTGTCGATCGCCGTGAGCACCGATTTCCGGTTGGCGTGACGCCGCTCGTACTCGCGCACCTTGCGTAGCTCGGCCGGCGCAAGGCCCTCGAGCCGCACTTGGACCTGGGCGGAGGTCAGGTCGTCGTAGCCGAGAATCGGGAAGGATTGACCGACTCCGACCGAGCGCCGGGCCCGGTCGGCGCTGCGGACGAGCAGATCGATCGACTCGCTCCACCGGGAGCCGCGGCTCGCCGGACTCAGCTGCTCGCGACCGCGACCGATCAGACGCTCGACGTCCGAGAGCAGCTGGTCGGTCTGCTGGCGCCCGCGGGTCACGAGCTGGGCGACGAGGTCGTTCGCGTCCGAGCGGGTGACACGTCCGCGCTCGGCGGCGTCGTCGAGGACCTCCTGGATCCGCTCGGTCGTGAGCACCACGAGCCCGAGCGGCTTCAGCACACCGTTCGTCACCTGCTCGGCAAGGCCGGTCAGGCCGTCGCCGACGCCGCCACGGCCGTCGCTGACGGCCGGTCTGCGACGGCCGCTCTTGGCGCCAGACTTCGACGCCTTCGATCGCGTCGCCGAACGGGGCTTCTTACTCGAAGATCGCGCCCCGCTCGCCCCGCCAGACCCAGCCGACGGGGATTTGGGTGCAGGCATGGTGTGCATCTCTCCTTCCCGGAAGCTTGTTCGGAGGGTAGCCGAACGATCTGGCGTTACGCGCCGGTGAGAAGCTCGAGCAGCGCCTTCTGCGCATGGCGCCGGTTCTCCGCCTGGTCCCAGATGCGCTGGCGGTCTCCGTACAGGACGTGCTCGGTGATCTCCTCGCCGGGGTGGGCGGGGAGGCAGTGGAGCGCGATCGCGCTCGGCGCGGCGAGGTCGAGCAGTCCGTCGTCGAGCCGGTAGGGCGCGAGGGCGCGCCGGCGCTCGGCCGCCGACTGCGGGTCGTCACTCATGCTCACCCATACGTCGGTGTAGAGCGCATCCGCGTCACAGGCCGCCTCGGCCGGATCGTCCGTGAGGACGCCGGCGCCGTTCGCCTCGAGCTGGTAGCCGTCGGGCGCGGCCACGCGTACCTCGAGCCCGGCTCGCTCGCCGACCACGATCAGCGATCGCGCCACGTTGTTGCCGTCGCCGATGTAGGCGAGCTTCAGCCCCTCGAGCCGGCCGAACGTCTCGCGCAGCGTCAGCAGGTCCGCGAGCGCCTGGCATGGGTGGTGGCTGGGGCTCAGCATGTTGATCACGGGCACGTCTGCGTGCTCGGCGAACTCGTCCAGCAACGCGTCATCGCCGGTGCGGATTCCGATCGCGGCGACGTGGCGAGAGAGGACGTACGCGGTGTCGCGAACCGACTCGCCGCGGGTGAGCTGGAGATCGTCGGTACGCAGCACCATCGGATGGCCGCCGAGCTCAGTGATCCCGGCCTCGAACGACACCCGGGTTCGGGTCGACGGCTTCTGGAAGATCAGCGCCACCGCACGCTTGTGCAACACGTCGGAGCTGAACGGGTCCGCCTTGAGCTGAACCGCGCGCTCGATTAGCGCGTGGACCTCCTCGGCGCTGAGCTCCGACCCCGTAATGAAGTGGCGCGGCAAGGCCTGAGTGTACGTTGCCGGTGTGGTCATTCGCGTCCTCACCTGGAACCTCAAGCACGGGCGCGCGGTGCCGTCGGCCGGTCACGACCTGTTCGACGAGTTCGCCGCCGCGCTCGCCCGCTGGGAGTGGGACCTGGCGCTGCTCCAGGAGGTCCCGCCGTGGTGGCCCGCGCCGCTGGCCGCGCGCTTAGACGCCACGCAGCGCCTCGTGCTCACCTCGCGCAACGCGCTCCTCGGTGTCCGGCGCGCGGTCGCCGTCAGGTGGCCCGACGCGATCAAGTCGAACGGAGGCGGAGCCGACGCGATCCTGGTCCGCGGCGACACGATCGCCGAGCACCGGGTCAGGCGTCTGTGCATCTGGCCAGAGCGGCGCTGGGTTCACGCCGTGCGGTTGCGCGACGCCGGGGTCTGGGTCGCGAACACCCACTGCGGCGGCCCGGCCCGGGACGCCAAAATCGCCGCGGAGACCTCATTGCGCTGGGCCGGGGACGATCCGCTCGTGCTCGGTGGCGACTTCAACATCCGGGAGCTCGCGCTCGACGAGTTTGCCTGCGCCGGCGGGCACGATGTCGACTACGTGTTCGTCCGGGGCCTTTCAGCTGCTTCGGGCGCCGAGGTGCCCGACCGGGGCCGGCTGTCCGATCACGCGCCGGTGGCGGTCACGCTCGCCGGCGCGCTAGCGCCAAGATCTCAGACGACGCCTGCTCGATAGAACCGACCACCGGGCTACTGGTTTCGGTTGGCCCTGAGCCCGAACCCTCGGAGCATCAGCAGCGCCTTCTCACCGAGCGTCCCGCGCGCCGGCAGGACCCCCAGCTGGGTGGCTACGTCGTAGAGGTCGAAGAAGCCGCGTATCCGCAGCAGCTTTTCGTGCTTCATCTCGGAGTAGAAGATCGCGTGCATGACAACGAACCGGTTGGTCGCCGGCAGGCCGTTGAGCGCCGCCCGATGCGTCGCCAGCACCTTGCACGGGCCGGCCACGAAGTGCTCGTTGAAGAGCCGATCGCCGGTCGTCTCCATCCGCGCATCGGGGAACGCCGCCCAGAACTTCGCGGCGTGCTCGCCGAGTGCCTCGAGCCCCTCGAGCGGCTCGGGGGTGAGCGGGTCCTCGTAGTGAACCCGGGGGTCGCAGACCACCTCGAACGCCGCCTCGTCCCGCCCGGACCAGGCTGCCTCCCAGCCGTCGATCAGCTCGTCAACGGTCACTGCGCGGAGGAGTGAGAGGCGGCGGCCATGTCAGTGACCGCGGTCACGGCGCGCTGTCGAACACGGGCAACCCCTCGTCGGGCGTCGACGCCTCGGCGTAGCGGCGGCGTGGAATCCGACCGGCGCCGCGAGCCAGCCAGCCGGCCTCGACGGCCAGGCGAATCGCCGTGGCCATCGCCACCGGATCGTGGGCGCGCGAGATCGCGCTCGCGCACAGCACCGCGTCGCACCCCAGCTCGATCGCGAACGCTGCGTCCGACGCGGTGCCGACGCCCGCGTCGAGGATCACCGGCACCCCCGCACGCTCGACCACGATCGAGATGTTGTACGGATTGCGGATGCCCATGCCGCTCCCGATCGGCGACCCGAGCGGCATCACCGCCGCGCAGCCGACGTCCTCGAGCCGGCGGGCGAGGATCGGGTCATCGGTCGTGTAGGGGAGCACGGTGAACCCGTCGTCGACGAGCGCCTCGGCGGCGGCCACGAGCTCGACCGCGTCCGGGAGCAGCGTCCGCTCATCGCCGATCACCTCGAGCTTGATCCAATCGGTGTCGAACGCCTCGCGCGCGAGCTGCGCGGTGATGATCGCGTCGCGGGCGGTGTAGCAGCCGGCGGTGTTCGGGAGGACCTCGACTCCGGCGGAATCGAGCACGTCGAGGATCGAGCCCGCGTGATTCGGACTCCGCCCACCCTCGAGCCGCCGGAGTGCCACCGTGCACAGCTCCGCCTCGGACGCCTGCAATGCGGCCGCCAGCACATCGTGGTTGGTGAAGCCACCCGTCCCGAGGATCAGGCGGGAGCGGAGCTCCCGGCCAGCGATCGCAAACGGCGTCATCCGCCCTGCACCGCCACGACGACCTCAATCTTGGCGCCGTCGCGCAGCTCGACGTGTGGCCACTGCGCGCGGGGAACCACCTCGCCCTCGACGGCGACCGCGACGCCGCGTCCTCCTGGCGCACCCGGGAACGACTCGATCACGCTGGCCACGGTAGCGCCGGCCGGCAGCTCGCGGCGATCGCCGTTGATCGTCACGTTCATGGTCACGCCGTCACCGCCGCGATGGCGGCGAACCGCGACGGCGCGAACTCGTCCGGGACGGCGCCCTCACCGACCAACGCCTTGACCACCAACTCCGCCGTGATCGGCGTGAGCAGGATCCCGTGGCGGTAGTGGCCGACCGCCCAGTGAAGCCCGCGGATCGCTCCCGGGCCGAGCGCCGGCAGGTTGTCAGGCGTTGCCGGGCGCAGACCGGCGGACAGCTCGTCGATCACCAGCTCCGTCACCGACGGCAGCAGCTCGAACGCGTTGCGCAGAAGGTCGTACACGCCACCGCCGGTCACGGTCGTGTCGAAGCCGCGCTCCTCCATCGTCGCGCCGAGCACGTAGCGCCCGTCGCCCCGCGGGACCAGGTAGCCGCCAGTCATTCTCAGGACCCGGGTGAGCATGCCCGCTCCGGCGGGGTCGTGCAAGCGGAGGATCTGGCCTTTTACTGGATGGACGGGGATCTTTGCGCGGTCGGGGATGCCATCGAGCGCGCTCGACCAAGGGCCGGCGGCTACCACAACATTGTCCGCCGGGACCTCGGACCCATCGTCGAGCCGCACCCCGGTCAGGCGGTCGTTCGAGATGCTCACGCCTCGGACGGCCGCGGTCAGGCGGAGCTCGCCGCCCGCCGCAGTCAGCGCCTGGGCGAGCGCCGCGGTCAGCTTGCGCGGGTCGATCGCGTGATCGTCGGGGATCTCGAGCGCGAGACGGAGCGTGGGCGCGAGCGCCGGCTCGAGCCGCCGCGCCTCGCTCGCGAGCAGCCGGTGAACGGTCAAACCGAGGGTCTGGCGCAGCTCGAGCTCGCGGGCCAGTGACGCAGCCTCGTCGCCGTCGCGGGCGGCGAGGAGCGTGCCGCACCGCAGGTAGCCCGGATCCATTCCGGTTGCCGATTGCAGCTCCTCCACGAACTGCGGATACATGTTCACGCTCTCCAGGCCGAGTCGCATCAGCGGCAGCTCGGTGGCGATCGTCTCGGAGATCGGTGCCAGCATGCCGGCGGCGACCGATGACGTGCCGGCCCCGGCTTTGCCGGCACGTTCGAGCACCGTCACGCGGAGGCCGCACTGCGCGGCGCGCCACGCGACGGCAAGGCCGACGGCACCGGCGCCAACGACGACGACATCGGATGAGCTGGGTCGATTCGGCAACTTGTGCGGCTCCCTGCGCCGGCATTATCCGGTTCAGGTTCAGACGGTCGGCGGGCTGGTGCCCGCCCTCTCAGCCCAGTGGTAGGGCTCCCGTTCGGCCAATCCTAGCGCGGGGGTATGGGCACCCCTGCCACACTTGCGGAACTGTGACCGACCGCCGCGAACGCGTTCGATCCGCGCGCCTCTACCTGGTGTGCGGCGACCAGCCCGACGAGTTCCTCGCCCGTGCGTTCGTCGGCGGCGTGGACATCGTCCAGCTGCGGATGAAAGAGGCCGGTGACGCGGAGATCGTGGCCGCCGGTCGCCGGTTCGCCGCCCTCGCCACCGAGTACAGCGCGCTGTTCATCCTCAACGACCGTCCCGACCTGGTCGACCCGACCCGCGCGGACGGGGTTCACGTCGGTCAGGACGACGCCGCGGTCCACGACGCCCGCGCGCTCGTCGGACGGGAGCGCATCGTCGGGCTCTCGACGCACACCCCCGGGCAGATCGACGCCGCGCTCATCACGCCCGTCGACTACATCGGAGTCGGCCCCGTACACGAGACGCCGACCAAGCCGGGTCGGCCGGCGGTCGGACTCGAGCTGGTGCGCTATGCCTACGAGCACGCCACCGTCCCGTTCTTCGCGATCGGCGGGATCTCGCCGGCAAACGTCGCCGCGGTCCGCGACGCCGGCGCGGACCGGATCGCGGTCGTGCGGGCAGTGACCGACGCGCCCCAACCGGACGCGGCCGCGCGTACGTTGCGCGCCGCGCTCACCGACGGAGTACGGGTTGGCTCAGCGCAGTAGTCGCAAGCGCGGGCGACGCCGGCAACCCGGAACCTCGCCGGTCGCGACCACGCCCCGCCCGCCCGCCGAGGCGCCGGTCACAACCACGCCGGCCGCCGAGGGCAAGCCGGTCAGTCGGACCGAGGCGCGCAACGCCGCCGTCAGGGCAACGCTCGAGCCGCTCGAGCCCGGTGAGCGCCCCTGGTCACTGAAGATCGCGGTCCTGATCGCGGTCCTGATTGGTGCCGGCGACCTGGCCACCGTGCTCGTGGCCGGCTCGTTCAAGATCGGCGGCGCCCGGGCCGGCGCCGGCGGTGTGATCTTGTTCTCGGTGCTGATGCTCGTGTGCGCGGTCGGGATGTGGCAGAAGCGCTACTGGGCCGTGCTCGGGTTCCAGGCGATCCTGGCGTTCGTGATCCTGTTCTTCTCGCTGCTCGGGCTTCGCGCGGCCAACCTGCTCGCGGTCTTCGCCTCGGTGGTCGTCGTCGGTGGCGGCGGCTGGCTGTTCTACAAGCTGGTCCGCGTGCTCAGCCGGATCCAGATGCCGCAGTACCCGGGCCGCTAAAAAAGCTCTCCTCCGGCACCCTTCTATAGTCTCCGCCCGCATGGCTGACGCCTCTTATGACTGCGTTGTGATCGGCTCCGGCCCCGGCGGTTATGTGGCCGCGATCCGCGCCGCTCAACTTGGGATGCAGACCGCCGTGGTCGAGAAGGACGAGGTGGGCGGGCGCTGCCTGAACTACGCGTGCATCCCCGCCAAGGCAGTGCTCCGCGTCGCCGACGTGCTCTCAGAGATCCGCGAGGCCGACGACTATGGGATCAAGGTCTCAGAGCCGGAGGTCGACTTCGCGGGCGTCACCGCGCGCCGCCTGAAGGTGATCAAGACGCTTACGGGTGGCGTCGCCGGACTGTTCAAGAAGAACGGGATCGAGGTGATCGAGGGCGAGGGCGCGCTCGCCGGCCCCGGCGCCGTGACCGTGAACGGCAGCCGGATCGAGGCCAAGACGATCATCCTCGCCACCGGATCGGTAAAGCGACCAATTCCCGGCACACAGTTCGGCGGCCGCGTGATCGGAACCGAGGAAGCTTGGGCGCTCGAGCGGCTCCCGAAGACGCTCGCGGTCGTGGGCGCCGGCCCATCCGGGTCCGAGATCGCCTCCGCCTACGCCCGCCTGGGGACGGAAACGCTCCTCTACGAGGCGCTTGACCGCGTGCTCCCGACCGAGGACGCGGACATCTCGAAGGTCGTCGAGCGCGGCCTCAAGCGCCAGGGCATCTCGGTCCACACGGGCACGTTCGTGGAGAACATCGAGACCACCGAGTCGGTGTGCAAATTCACGCACGCCGGCGAGCCGCGCGAGGTCGAGTGGCTGGTGATCGCCACCGGCCGCGCTCCGGACGTTCAGGCCCTGGGCCTCGAACAGGCCGGCGTCGCGGTCGAGAGCAATTCCGGCCTGATCGAGGTCGACGGGCGGATGCGCACCAGCCTCGACGGCGTGTACGCGATCGGCGACCTCGCGCACGGGCCGGCGCTCGCTCACAAGGCGTCCGACGAGGGCGTGATCGCGGTCGAGGACGCCGCCGGACTCGAGACCCACCCGATCGAGTACGTCGACATCCCCCGCGCCACCTTCTGCACCCCGAACGTGGGCAGCTTCGGGCTGACCGAGCAGCAGGCCCGCGACCAGGGCTACGACGTCGTCGTGGGCAAGGTCCAGTACGGCGCGGTCGGGGCCGGGACGGTCTACGGCGACCGCACCGGACTGGTCAAGATCGTGGGCGACAAGCAGTACGGAGAGTTGCTCGGAGGACACATCGTCGGCACCAAGGCGACCGAGCTGATCCAGGAGCTCGTCAACGTACGCGCGCTCGAGGGCGGGTACCCCGAGGTCGCCCGGATCATCCACGGCCACCCGACGCTGTCCGAAGCGGTGATGGAAGCCGGCCGCGCGGCCGACGGCTGGCTGATTCACGGGTAGTGGACGCCCAGCCGGTCTTCTACTACGACCTCGGCAGCCCGCAGTGCTACATAGTCGGCGAGGCGATCATGTCGACGTTGCCGGTCGTACCGGAATGGGAGCCGGTTCTCGGCTCGCAGCTGTCTCGATCCGAGCGGCAGCTGCCCGATCCTGACCGCTCAGAGGTCGAGCGGCTCGCGGACGTGCTCGGCCTCCAGCCGCTCAGATGGCCCCCGACGTCGACGTGGCCACCAGACACAACCCGTGCGATGCTTGCCGCCACGTATGCCAAGAACATCGGGCGCGGCGTCGCGTTCTCGCTCGCCGCGTTCCGGCAAACCTTCGCGGGCGGGCGCGACATCGGCGACGAGACCACGGTCCTGATCGCGGGGGCCGCGTGCGAGATGCACCCGACCGCGCTCCGGAAGGGCATCGGGCTCAGATCCACGGCCGACGCCCTGAACGCCGCGAACCTCCGTGCCCGAGCGGCCGGCGTCACAACCCTTCCGGCGATCCAGATCCGGAGCGACATCTACGACGGAGCAGACGCGCTCCTCCAAGCGACCGCGGCACTGACGACACAGCAGCCATGAAGGCGAATCGTCTCTACCACCTGATCGTCTCGCGCGAGGGGCTCGAGCCGGCATTCCTGTCAGACCCCAGCCGCACCGACCGCATCGAGGTCGTCTCGGTCGACGACGGCGAGGTCATCCTTTACTGGGAGGTGGATCCCAAGCAGGCCTCGAAGCTGCTCAAGTTGCTCCGCGCGGACCTCGCCAGCCTCGACGCCGAGGAGTTCTTCGACAAGTGGCTCGACGCCGACGCCCAGGATGAATGATTACCATGTCCCCGCTCGAAGCCGCTGAGCTAGCGCGCCTGCTGCGACCGGCGATCGGTGACGAGCGCGTGCTCGCCGCGGTCGCGAACATTCCGCGCGAGCGGTTCGTACCGGCGGACCAGCGGGCGCGCGCGTACGAGAACGTGGCGCTGCCGATCGGCAGCGGCCAGACGATCTCCCAACCGCTCGTCGTCGCGCGCATGCTCGAGGCGTTGAGGCTCGAGCCGACCGACCGCGTGCTCGACGTCGGGACCGGTTCCGGCTACCACGCCGCGCTGCTGTCGCTGCTCGCCGCACACGTGTACACGATCGAGCGCCACCGCCAGCTGAGTGCGGTCGCCGAGCAGGCGATCCGCGACCTCGGGATCGACAACGTCACGTTCGTGGTCGGGGACGGGTGGGACGGCCTGCCGAGCGAGGCCCCGTTTGACGCGATCAACGTGGCCGCGGCAACCGGAGACGCGGAGCCGTACGCGCTCGAGCGCCAACTCACCGACGGAGGCCGGCTCGTCCACCCGGTCGGGACCAAGGAGCAGCACCTGCTGCTGACGCGGCGAAGCGGCGATCGCCTAATCCGCCGGCAACTCGAGGCGGTCCAGTTCGTCCCGCTCGTCCACGGCGTCTCCGAATAGACCCCCGCGGACCGGGACCGAGCCGGGGTCCAGCCGACTCCGCATCACCTCGATCGCCACCGGACTCGAGTCGACGAGCACGAACCGCCGCCCCAACCCCCGGCACACGGCGCCGAGCGTCCCCGAGCCCGCGAACGGATCCAGGCACCACCCCCCCGGCCGCGACGAGGCGGCGACCATCCGCCGGAGCACGCCCTCGGGCTTCTGCGTCGGGTAGCCCGTCTTCTCCCGGCCGTTGGTGGGAACGATCGTGTGGAACCAGACGTCGGTCGGGCGCTTGCCCCGGGCCGCCTTCTCGGCGCTGACCAGCCCCGGCGCCATGTACGGCTCGCGCTCGACCGCGTCGGCGTCGAAGAAATGCCCTCCCGGAGTCCGCACGTACACCAGGATCGTGTCGTGCTTGGCCGGCCAGCGGCGCCGCGGCTTGGCGCCGTAGTCGTAGCTCCAGATGAGCTCGTTCAGGAACGCATCCCGGCCGAACACCTCGTCGAGCAGCAGCTTGCAGTAGTGCGCCTCGCGGTAGTCGATGTGGAAGTACAGCGTCCCGTGATCGGCCAGCAGCCCCCGCGCCCGGTCCAGGCGCGGCTCCAGGAACGCCAGGTAGTCGCCGAACGCGTCGTCGTAGCTGAGCGAGCGCAGCAGCTGCGATCTATACCGGCGCCCCCCGAACCCGACGCGATCCCCAGAAACGGCGTCAGCGACGACCGACAACGAGCGCCGCGTCTGCGCTCGCCCCGTGTTGAACGGCGGATCCATGTAGATCAGGTCGAACGCGCCGTCGGGGAGGTTCGCGAGCACGGCCGCGTTGTCGCCGGCCACGACCAGGTCGTCGTCGAGCGCGATCGGGTCCCCGGCGGCCTGAAAACGCACCCGCCGGACGGTACCGATGCCGACGGCGACACCCCTCGACACCCCGGGCGGGTGGGTCCGAATCCGCGCTCTTACGCCCACCCGACGTCACAAAACGCTACGATCGCTGTTCGGTGATCACCAAGCATTACCACGCGCTGCGCAATTCTCCGCTCGGCGTACGACTTGCGAACTCTTCGATCGGCCGCCGGATCACCCAGTCGCCGCTCAGCGCCCGCATCACGCGCTACACGCTCGGCTCGGTGGTCGCGGCCACGACCAGCGCGATCGTGTTTGCCGCCCTGTACGTGGCGGGTGTCGGCACGACCACGTGCTCGGTGGTGGCGTTCGTCGCCGGCGCAATCCCCAACTGGATTCTCAACCGCCGCTGGGCGTGGAGGATCGAGGGTCGCGTCGCGTTCGGGCGCGAGGTCGTCGCTTACGTGCTGGTGTCGCTCGTGACGCTGTTCATCACCGCCGAGGCGACCGGCTGGACCCAGCGTCACGTCCAGAGCATCCCGGCGCACCACGGCATCCGGGTCATCCTCGTGACCGCGTCCTACCTGGCGGTGTTCGCGATCCTGTTCGCCGCGCGCTTCGCGGTCTACGAGGTGTGGATCTTCTCGGGTCGCAGCCGCATCCGCGCCGCCTTCCGGTCGCGCACCCAGGTGCGCAGCGCGGCGCGCGCGAACCGCACGCCGTAGCCGAAGTTCCCGCCCTTCTTCGTGCCGGTCGCGTGCACGCCGCGGTCGCGCATCGTCGTCGGCACCTCGCCCAGCCGGTAGCCGTGCAGGGCGGCGCTGATCATCAGCTCTGAGGCCTGGTATTGCGGCTGCTCGAGCACCACGTCCGCGGTCACCTCGGCGCGCATGGCGCGGATCCCGCACGCCGGGTCGGTGACGCGGTGGCGAACGAGGACGGTGATCATCGCGCCGAATACGAGCACGCCCAGATGACGCGTGCGATCGGTGGTCAGCTCGGCGCCGAGTCGGCGGGAGCCCGAGACGAAGTCGGCCTTGTTCGCGAGGATCGGCTCGACCACGCGTGCCAGCTCTTCGGGCTCGTACTGCCCGTCGGCGTCGATCGTCGCGATCACCTTTGCGCCGCGGGCGCGCGCGAGCCAGTAGCCGAGCTTGAGCGCCGCGCCCTGGCCGCGGTTGAGGGGGACATCGCACACGAGCGCGCCGGCGCCCGCCGCCTTCGAGGCGGTGGCGTCGCGGGCGCCGTCGACGACGACGATCACTTCGAGCTTCAGGCCGGCGGCCTCGCGGGGGATCTCCGCGACCACGCCGGCGACGGTCGGCTCCTCGTTGTAGGCGGGAATCACGACCGCGAGCGGCGCGCCGAGCCCCGGGGGATGCGTCGCGAGGAACGCCATCGCCGCCGACCGCTCCTCCGGCGCGAGACGCTCGAGCTCGTCTGGGGCGAGCTCGAGCGAGCCGCGCTCGCCGGCGCCTGACCGGACGCCCTGAGACCCGTGGAGGGTGGTCATCGGCCACCTCCCGCGGTCACGGGCGCCGCCGGCGCTCCGGCGGCGATCGCCTCGACATCGGCCACCGACCACTCCTTCCACACGCCGCGCAGTCCGGACTCGAAGTCGAATTGCGGCGACCAGCCGGCGGCATGAGCGCGACTCGGGTCGACGATAACCGCCGGCATCTCGCCCGGCCGCGCCGGACCGTGCTCGACGGTGAAGTCGGCGCCGGTGACCTCGCGCACGGCGTCGACGACCTCGAGCACCGACAGCGATGTCCCCGAACCGATCACTGTCGGGCCCTTCCAGTCCTCGTGGTCGAGTCCAAGCTTGACCGCGGCGATCACGTCGCTCACGTGCACATAATCGCGCACCTGGCGGCCGTCGCCGTAGATCTCGAACGTCCGGTCGAGCCGGATCGCGCGCATCAGCCGGGCCACGATGCTGTCCTTGGCCTGCATCCCCGGCCCGTACACGTTCGTGAGCCGCAGGCATACGCACCGCAGCCCGTACGAGGCGGTGTAGGCGGACATCAGCATCTCCGCAGCCGCCTTTGTGGCGCCGTACGGCGTCAGGGGGCGCAGCTGCGCGGTCTCGACGATCGCGGGGGCGTCCATTTCGCCGGTGACGGCGTTGGTCGACGCGAACACCAACGACCGCGCTCCCGCCCCGCGGGCCGCCTCGAGCAGCGCGTTCGTGCCGGCAACGTTGGTCGTGAAGGTCAGGTCGGGCTGCTCGAGCGAGCGCAACACCGAGGTCACCGCCGCGAGGTGCACGACCGAGTCGACCCCGCCGGCGAACGCCGCCTCGAGCGCGTCGAGATCGGCGATGTCCCCGACGACGATCTCGACCTCAGGGTCGGGGTGCGGCTTCAGATCGATGACGCGGACGTGCGCGCCCGCGTGCGACAGCTGGGCGACCGCGTGGCGCCCGATGAACCCCGAGCCGCCGGTCACCAGGACCCGGCGCCCGTCGAGGCCGGAGCCGGTCACCTCTGGGCCAGCGCGCCCGTGGACGTCTGGGGCAGCTCGCTGGTGGTGGAGCGCCAGCTCACCGTCGGCATGATCGCCGCGAGGTCGACGCGGTCCTTGTGGCGCTCGACGACCTCGAACAGGTGGTCGATCAGCGCCATCGACAGCAGCGTCGGCTTCAGCCCGAGGTCAACCAGCGCCGTGTGCTTGGCGTTGTAGTAGTGGTCCTCGGCCTCGACGCGCGGGTTCGCGACCTGCTCGATCGTGGCCTCGCCCGGGAACTCCTCGGCGATCGTCTCGGCGATCTGGCGCACCGACAGATGCTCCGTGAACTGGTTGAAGACGCGGAACTGGCCCCGGTCGGCCGGGTTCTCCGCGGCCAGCCGGATACATTCGACCGTGTCCACGATGTTGATCAGGCCGCGCGTCTGCGATCCGTTTCCGTAGACGGTCAGCGGGTGGCCGAGCACCGCCTGGATCACCATCCGGTTGAGCACCGTCCCGAACACGCCGTCGTAGTCGAAGCGCGTGGCCAGCCGCGGGTCGAGCTTGGTCTGCTCGGTGTCGGCGCCGTACACGACCCCCTGGTTGAGGTCGGTGGCGCGCATCCCCCAGATGCGGCACCCGAACTCGATGTTGTGGCTGTCGTGCACCTTGGACAGGTGGTAGAAGGAGCCGGGCCGCTTGGGGTACAGGACGCGGTCCTTGCGGCCGTTGTGCTCGACCTCGAGCCACCCCTCCTCGATGTCGATGTTGGGCGTGCCGTACTCGCCCATCGTCCCGAGCTTGACCAGGTGGATGTCGATATCGATGTCGGCGATCGCGTACATCACGTTGAGGTTGCCGACGATGTTGTTCGTCTGGGTGTAGACGCAGTGGGCCTGATCGATCATCGAGTACGGCGCGGCGCGCTGCTCGCCGAAGTGGACGATCGTGTCCGGCCTGAAGTCACCGACCATGTTGTGGACGAACGCCGCGTCGCACAGGTCGCCGACGTAGGACTTGATCGTCTTGCCGCTGACCTCCGTCCAGGCCGCGAGCCGCTCGTCGAGCGTCGCGATCGGCACCAGGCTCTCGACGCCCATCTCGTCGTCGTAGCCACGACGCGCGAAGTTGTCGTTGACCGCCACCTCGTGGCCCAGAGCCGAGAGGTGCAGCGCGGTCGGCCACCCTAGGTATCCGTCACCGCCAAGAACCAAGATTTGCATGTAGCCGCTCCATTGCCTGGCGTGTTCGACTGGGGGGATTGAGCGCTCTCGGCCCGACTTAGGCGGCGCATCATTAGGCCAGGTTCCAGGCAAGACCTGGCCCGCGAGCGCACGAGGATAGCCGACGAGCCGTACACGAGACGTAATAGCCCTGCCGCAGCGGCTGTCCGCGCGCCCTGACAGATTAGAGGATGCTCACTTGAGAGGAGGCCCGCTCCTACTGCTACCGTCCGCGCGGCCGCCTTGTCCGAGCAGACCCTAGACGCCCCGCCCATCGAAGTACCGGACGGACCGCCGAACGCATCCCGGCGGCGCGACGGCGTGGACTGGCGCGAGCTGGCCTATCGCTACCGCTGGGTTCTGACCGCCGCCGGCCTGCTGCTGGTCTCGCTCGCGATCGTCCTTTACGCGCGTACCCGCCCGGGCTATGACCCGTACGGATGGCTCGTGTGGGGCAAGCTGACGCTCCACCTCAAGCTCGACACCAACGGCGCGCCCTCGTGGAAGCCGCTGCCATACCTGTTCACGGTGCCGTACGCGGTGTTCGGCCACTACGCCCTGTGGCTGTGGATGGTGACCTCGGTGGCGATCTCGCTGAGCGGGCTGATCTTCGCGTGGCGGATCGCCTTCCGCCTGACCTACTCGCGCCCGGAGCGCCGCTACGCCTCGTACATCGCCGGGCTGTTCGCGGCGGCGTTCGTGCTGGCGATGCAGGATCCGGTGGGCAACTACAACTACACCCACTACATCCTCAGCGCCGAGTCCGACACGATGATCGTGTCGCTCTGCCTGCTGGCGATCGATCTGCACCTGTCCGGCCGCCACAAGGCCGCGTTCTGGATCTGGTGGCTGGCCTCCCTCGGACGGCCCGAGGTATGGCCTTTCTACGGGCTGGCAGGCGTTTGGCTCTGGTGGAAGCAACCAAGCTACCGCTGGTGGCTGTACGGCTCCCTGTTCGCGCTCGCCTTCCTGTGGTTCGGGATTCCCGGGCTCACCTCCAAGAGCCTCCTGACCGCCGGCAACGTCGCCGAGAACTCGCCGCGGGAGATCCACGGCAACAAGATCACCGGCGTGATCACGCGCTTCCACGAATTGCTCCCGAACACGGTCTGGGTCCTGGCCGTGCTGACGGTGGCCTGGGCCGTGTGGAAGCGGCGAATAACGATCCTGGTCGTCGCCGGCGGCGCGCTCCTGTGGGTCCTGATCGAGATGGCGTTCGCACTCCACGGGTTCCCCGCGGTGCCGCGCTACATGTTCGAGGCGGGCGCGGTCGTCGGGATCCTCGCGGCGGTTTTCATTGGGCGGATCGTCCATGAGCTCCCCGGCCTGCTGTCTTCGCTGGGCCGCCGGGTCGCCGGGGGGGTGGGCGGGGGGCCAATCCCCGCCCGGCTGGCCACCGCCCTTGGCACCTGGGGAACGGTGCTCGCCGTTGTGATCGTGTCCGGGTCGATGCTCGGGGCCGCCCACAGGCAGGAGCGACTCGAGCGCGTCGACCTGCGCCAGGAGCGCGCACGGACCGTGCTGATCGACCATTTGCGCGGTGTGGTCACGACGCTCGGCGTCTCGAACATGTTCGCGTGCGGTCAGCCAAACATCCCGATCGGCTACCAGAGCGTGTTCGCCTGGTACGCCGGCATCAAGACCGGGGAGCTGTACGTGAGCCCGGGCTACCTCAAGGCGCACCCGCACCCGCTGGTGAACATCTACCCGATCGCCGGCGCGGGGTGGAAGGTGTTCCCGAGTCACGTGGACCCGGCCCACCAGGCCGCTTGCAGCAAGATGGTCCTCGTCTACCACGGCTCATGACGCCGTGCGCTCCCGGCGGAAGGCTGCCGGTCGCCGACGCCTCGCGGTAGCCGGCACCATCCTCGTCGGCCTGATCGTCGCCGTGGTGCTGATCACGGCGCCGGGCAAGTCCGCGCCACCGCCGCTGCCGCTGCCGGGCATCGGCCAGCCAGCCAAGCCGGGCGATCCCTTCGCGTACGTCGCGAGCCGTGAATCGGCGTTCGTCGCGCGGGCGATCGCGGGGAGCGACCACGTGCTGTTCACCAAGAGCCCCGGCGGAGCGCCGGCCACGGCGGCGCGTGTGGCGGCGTGGCGGGGCCTGATCGACCGGACCGTCGCGGGGACCAACATCGACCCGAACATCCTCGAGGCGCTCGTGTTCGTCGAGAGCGCCGGCCGCCCCGACGTGATCGTCGGCGGAAACCCGGCGAACGCGTCGGGGCTCACCCAGATCCTCGCCTCGACCGGCCAGTCGCTGCTCGGAATGAACATCAACCTGTCCCGGAGCCGGCAGCTGACCGCGAAGATCGACGACGCTGCGTCTGAGGGGAAGTCTGCGCTCGTGGCCCGCCTGCAACGCCAGCGAGCGCAGATCGACGACCGCTTCGACCCGCGCAAGGCGCTCGCCGCCACCGTCCGCTACCTGCAGATCGCCGAGCGGCACTTCGGGCGCCTGGATCTCGCCGTCGAGAGCTATCACATGGGCATCGGGAACCTCCAGGATGTGCTGAATGACTACGACGGCGGCAAGCCGGTGCCATACGCGCAGCTGTATTTCGACACCGCCCCCGACCACCATGGGAGCGCGTACAACCTGATCTCCGGGTTCGGCGACGATTCCTCGCTCTACTACTGGCGCGTGCTCGGCGCGGAGCAGGTCATGCACCTGTACCGGACCGACCCCGCCAAGCTGAACCGGCTCAGCTCGCTCCAGACCGACGTCGACTCCAACGAGTACGTCCTGCACCCCCCCGATGAGGTGCACCCGTTCGCGACCCCGGACGCGCTCGACGACGCCTACGCGCATCAGACGATCCTGCCGCTCCCGTCCAACGCGCGGGCACTGGGCCTCGCGTACGACCCGGGGATCGGCTCGGTCGCGTCGCAGCTGCACGTCAAGCCCGCGCTGTACCAGGGCCTGCGGGGTCCGGCGCTCGACCTTTTGATCGAGCTCGCCGCCCGGGTTCGCGCGCTGTCAGGGGGCCTGGCGCCGCTGATCGTGACGAGCGCGGTCAGCGACGAGCGCTATCAGCAACAACTCGGTTTCACCGACCCGCCGGCCGCTGCCGGGTGGTCGTTCACGATCGCCCGCCGGTACGTCAAGCCCGCGCAGGCTGCGGCATTCCAGGCGATGCTCGACCGCCTCCAGGCGCTCGACGTGATCGCGTGGCAGCGGTTTCCGTCCGAGATCGAGATCACGGTCGCCTCGGACGCCTCGCAGGTCCTCGTGCACGGACCATGATTCTGGCGCTGAGCGGGTAGTTTCTGCCCACGATGTCGAGCATTGTGCGTACCCCTGACGACCTGCTCACGCGCCTTCCGGACTTCCCGTTCAAGCCGAAGTATCGAAAGTACGCCGGGCTGCGGTTGGCGCACGTCGACGAGGGTAAGGGCCCGCCCGTGGTGTTCCTCCACGGCGAGCCCACCTGGTCGTTCCTGTGGCGCAAGGTGATCCCACCCGTGCGGGACGCGGGCTACCGCTGCATCGCGCCCGACCTCCCCGGCTTCGGGCGCTCGGACAAGCCGATCGACATCGAGTGGTACACGTACGATCGCCACACCGAGAGCGTCGCGACCCTGTTCTCGGAGCTCAAGCTTCACGACGCGACGATCGTCGTGCACGACTGGGGCGGCCCGATCGGGCTGCGCGTCGCGGTCGAGCAGCGCGACCGAGTCGGGAGCATGATCGTGCTCGACACCGGCCTGTTCACCGGGTACCAGAAGATGACCGACGCCTGGCTGGCGTTCCGCGAGCTGGCCCAGCGCAGCGAAGACCTGCCGATCTCGTTCCTGATCCGCGCCGGGTGCAAGGTGCCGCTCGCCCCGAGCGTGATCGCCGCGTACGAGCGTCCGTTCCCCAACCCCGCGTCGAAGGCCGGGGCGCGGGCGTTCCCGCTGATCCTGCCCACCACCCCGCAGATGCCCGGCGCCGCCACCGGCCAGCGCGTGCTCGATGCGCTCGGCAGCGACCCCCGGCCCAAGCTGATCATCTGGGGCGAGGGAGACCCGATCCTCCCGCTCGAGAGCGGCTGGCGCTTCGCCCGCGCGATCGGTGCCGAGGTCGACCACGTGATCCGCGGCGTCGGCCACTACCTGCAGGAGGACGCCGGGGCGCAGATCGGCCGTATGATCGCCGGCTGGCTGAAGCGAAACGTGCCCGCCAAGCGATGACCGACGCGATCCGCACCCCCGACGAGATCCTCTCTGGGCTCCCGGACTTTCCGTTCGAGCCGTCCTACCGGCAGTTCGACGGGTTCCGGCTGGCCCACATCGACGTCGGCGAGGGGCCGCCGGTCGTGTTCCTGCACGGCGAGCCGACGTGGTCGTTCCTGTGGCGACGCGTGATCCCACCCGTCCGGGACGCCGGCTTCCGGTGCATCGCGCCCGACCTGGCGGGGTTCGGACGCTCGGATAAGCCGATCGACATCGGCTGGTACACCTACGACGCGCACACAGCGAGCGTCACGGCGCTCGTCGCCGAACTCGACCTCCACGACGCCACCGTCGTCGTGCACGACTGGGGCGGCCCGATCGGGCTGCGGGTCGCGGTCGACAATCCGGACCGGATCGCACGCGTGGTCGTGCTCGACACGGGGCTGTTCACCGGGCATCAGCCCATGACCGAGGCCTGGATGGCGTTCCGGGCGTTCGTCGAGCGAACCGAGGACCTGCCGGTCGGATTGCTCGTCCGTCGCGCGTGCCTCAACGACCCGGCCGATGAGGTGATCGCCGCCTACGACGCGCCGTTCCCCAACGCCGCGTCGAAGGCCGGCGCACGCGCGTTCCCGCTGATCCTGCCGTTGAGCCCCGACGCCCCCGGAGCCGAGGCCGGGCAGCAGGTGCTCGATACGCTCCGCTCGGATTCCCGGCCCAAGCTGTTCCTGTGGGCAGACTCAGACCCGGTGCTGCCGCTCGAGACCGGCCAGCGGTTCGCCGCCGCGCTCGGTGGCCAGATCGATCACGTGATCGCCGGCGCCTCGCACTTCCTCCAGGAGGACGCCGGCCCGGAGATCGGGTCGCTGATCGCCTCCTGGCTCGCCTCGAACCCTTAGGGCCCGTAGGAGAATAAGTCGTGGAATTTGACGAGTGGCTGGGCGTGTCTGGCGCCGCCGGCTCGCCGCGATAATACCGGGAGTATTTGAGGGCGAGCCGGTGGCGTCAGGCGCGTCCAGACGCCGTCAAAACCGCGAAATTATTCTCCTACGGGGCCTTAGGCTGCGTCGCGCGCCGGCTCGTCGGGCACGGCCACTGGAACCGCCGGGCCGTCGAACATCTGGGCCATGCGGGCGTCGTAGGCCGCGCGGGCGCTCGGGTCGGCGCTGAGGAGCAGGCGATCGGCGTTCGTGATCCGGTTGATCGTTTCGGTGAACTTGCGCGGCATCAATGCGTTCATGCGCACGACGGCGGCCATATAGCGAGGCACGTACTGCTCGAAGCGTCCGGTCTGCAGAAGCTCGACGATCGCGTTGGCGACGTCCTCGGGCTCGGGCGTCTTGAAGCCGCGGGCCTGCTTGACGCCGGAGTAAAGCTCGGTGTTGACGCCGATCGGCAGCACCTGGTGCACCTCGATGCCGGAGCCGGAGCCGCGGAGCTCGGCGCGCATCGCCTCGGTCAGGCCGACCACGGCGTGCTTGGTCGCGCAGTAGGTGGCGCCGCCGGGGAACCCGCCCTTGCCGGCGATCGAGGCGAGCTGGACGATGTGCCCGCGGCCGCGCGGCCGAAACCGCTGGAGCGCGAGCTTCGAGCCGATGATCACGCCCATGACGTTGATATCGACGAGCTTGTTGGTGGCGGGGTCGGCCTCGTCGACGAACGGCCCGACCGGCATGATCCCGGCGTTGTTGACGAGCACGTCGAGCGGCCCGAGGCGGCTCTCAACGCCGTCGAGGAACTCGGTGAAGCTCGCCTGGTCGGTGACGTCGAGCGGCAGGCCGATCGTGTCGGACCCGAGCTCGGACGCGGTCCGCTCGGCCAGTGGACCGTCGATGTCGCCGATCGCCACCCGCGCGCCCTTGGCGATCAGCGCCGCCGCCGTCGCCCGCCCGATCCCACGGCCCCCGCCGGTGATGGCAACCACCTGGCCGTCCAGCGATCGCAATGTCTTTGCCATTTAGCAGTCCTCCTCGTGGGTGTCGTCCCCAGCACGGTACCGGGCAGCCGACTGGTTGACTAGCCAGTCGGCAGCTAAGGGTATCCTGAAATCGATGGCGTTCTTCCCCTACGACGGCTACGAGCTCGCCTACACGATTCACGGCAAAGGATCACGGACGACGATCCTGATGCCGGCCCTGCTGCTCTCCCAGAAGATGCAGACGCCGCTCGCGACTGACCTGGCCGCCCACGGCAACCGCGTCGTCACCTTCGACTTCCTCGGCCACGGTGCGTCGGACCGGCCCCAGGAGATGTGGCGCTACTCGATCGCCGAGTTCGCGCGCCAGGCGCGCGCCCTGCTCGACCATCTCGAGCTCGAGCAGGCGGTCGTCGGCGGGACCTCGCTCGGAGCCAACGCCACGCTCGAGCTGGCCGCGATCGCGCCCGAGCGCTTGCGCGGGATGCTGATCGAGATGCCGGTGCTCGACAACGCGATTCCGGCCTGCGCGGCCGCGTTCACGCCACTGCTGTTCGCGCTCACGTTCGGCGAGCCGGCGATGAAACTTCTGGCCCTCGGCGCCCGGTCGGTGCCGCGCCAGCTGGTCCCGTTCACGGCCGAGCTCGTACTCGACTGGATCGCGCAGGACCCGGGGCCGAGCGGCGCCGTCCTCCAGGGGATCCTGTTCGGGCGGACCGCGCCCGAGCGGTCGGTGCGCCAGACGTTCCAGCCGCCGGCGCTCGTGATCGGCCATCCACGCGACCCGGTGCATCCGTTCTCCGACGCCGACCAGCTCGCCGCCGAGCTCCCCAACGCCCGGCTGATCGATGCCAACTCGATCGTTGAGTTGCGGGTCAAGCCGGCGCGGCTCACGGCCAAGATCGCCGAGTTCGTGGAAGAGTGCTGGGATGGATCCGGCAACGGGCGAAGGAAGCGACGCCCGCGCGCAGCCCGCGCCTGACCGGACCCTGTCGGGCGTCGAGGTTCGGCCTGAGCCGCTCGACTCGCCGGTGGCGCTCGAGCTGATCGCCGCGCTCAACGCCGAGCTCAGCCGCGACTACCCGCCGTCCCAGCGGTTCCACTCGCTCGCCGCCGGCGAGGTCGCAGAGGGGTCGGGCGCGTTCCTGGTGGCGTGGCTCGAGGGCATGCCGGCGGGCTGCGGCGCGGTCCGCGTGATCTCGCCCGGCGTCGCAGAGCTCAAGCGGATGTACGTCGTGCCGGCCGCGCGCGGGCGGGGCCTGTCACGGGCCGTCCTGAGCGAGCTCGAGACCCGCGCCACGGCCCTCGGCGCCACCCGAGTCGTGCTCGAAACCGGCGACAAGGCCACCGCGGCGCTCGCGCTCTACGAGTCGGCCGGGTACGCGCGCATCCCGTGCTTCGGCGCGTACACGGCCTCTCCCACGAGCATTTGTCTCGAGAAACGCCTCGCGTGCTGAAAAAGGCCCCACAGTGGGGCCTTTTCCAGCACACGTCGGCGGGCTCGGGGCGGACGCGGTCAGTGCGGCGGGGCGGACGCGGTCAGTGCGGCGGCGGCGGACCCGGCGGTTCGACGATGTCCCGACCAGTGGGCCGCAATTCCGAATCGAGCTCGAGCTGCCAGTAGTACCGGGTGAAGGTCACGCCGGCGCGGAACTCGCCTAAGTGCGGCTCGATCTCCTCGCCCCGCGCCATCCGCACGATCAGCTCGGGGTACGTGCGGCCGGGCAGCGCGGCGTACATGGGCGCCGGGAAGGCGCCACCGAAGCGGGTGTTGACGTCCGTGATCCCCAGGCCGATCTCGCGGTCCCGGAACGCCTGAATGGTGGCCGGGCCACGGACGCCCAACGCCTCCGCCGCCCGCCGACCGAGGTCGATCAGCTCCGGATCGGCGATCACAGTGCCCTTGATCGACTCGCCGCCGCGCGACTCGATCATCGTGCGCGGGATCGCGTTCAGGCAGCGACCGCTCAGGTCGCAGAGCACGTCCATCGAGAACTCGGGGCCGTCCATGAGCTTCTGCACCATCGCGGGCTCGCCGATGTAGTCGACGAAGAACTCGGCGGCGCGCGCGTCGTCGGCGCGGTGGATCGAGCGCGCGCCCGACCCCCAGCGCGGCTTGACCATGACCGGATAGCTCGGGACCGGCTCGCCCGGCAACACGGTCGGCGGCGAGGGCAGGCCCAATCGAGACAGCAGCAAGTGGGTCTCGTACTTGTCGAACGTCGACCGGGCGATATCCGGGTCTGGAACGAACGCGGGCAACACGCCCGCCGCCCGCGCATCAGCCAGAACGTCCAGGTCGAGATCCGTGAGCGGCACGACCGCGCCCACCCCGAACTCGTCGCACAACGCCTTCAAAGCCGGCACGTACTCCGAAGAGTCGATCCGCGGCACCGCGCGGCGATGGTGAGCGGCGTACTGCGCCGGCGCGAGCGGGTTCGGGTCGGCGGCGACCACGGTGGCGTGCTGGGCGAACGCGGACACGATGTCGTACCGCTTGCCGACGCCCGTGAGCAGGACCGCTACGGAGCCGGGGGCGTCCATCCGCCTCGCGCTCCCTTGTAGATGCCCTCGCCCCCAACCACCATCCGCACGGTCCGCGCGAGGATCCGCAAATCGAGCCACAGCGACCGGTGCTCGACGTACCACAGGTCGAGCTCGATCCGCTCGGGCCAGGGCAGCGACGCGCGGCCGTTGACCTGCGCCCAGCCCGTGATCCCTGGCTTGACCGCGAGCCGCCCGCGCTGGCGCTCGGTGTACTGCTCCACTTGCACCGGGAGCGTCGGGCGCGGGCCGACGATCGACATCTCGCCGCGCACCACGTTCCACAGGTTCGGAAGCTCGTCGAGCGAATAGCGGCGGAGGAAGTTGCCGAGGCGGGTGATGCGCGAGTCGCCCGCGGCGATCGCGAGGCCGGCGCCCGTGAATTCGGCGCCCTGAACCATCGTCCGCAGTTTGTAGATCTCGAACAGCCGACCGTCGAGACCCACGCGCGTCTGATTGTAGATCGGGTGGCCGCGCGACTCGAGCCGGATGGCAAGCGCAAGCGCGGCGACGACCGGGGCCGTCAGAGCAGCACCCACGCCGCCGAGAACAACATCCAGGATCCGCACATAACTATTCGTCATCGGGTGCCCTCCGCCGGCTCCCACCCTGCCGACGTGCCATGCACGAGCCAGTCCCACAGGCCGGCGGCCAGCGACGCGGTCGTGAGTACGTAGTACCGCGCGATCAGCAGCACCCGCGCGCGCACCACCCCGGCGAGCGCCGCTCCCACGAGCACCGCGAGCTGGAGCGCGAGCGTGAGCCAGTACACCCAGCCCTGACCGAGCAACAGGATGTTCGCCACGAACGCGATCACGTGCAGGAACGGCGTGAGATAGCGGAGGATCCGGTGCGAGACGATCATGAACGCGTACGTCACGCCGTACCCACGCGGGGAGAGCATCCCGCCGCGTATGACGATCGGCCACGTGTGGCTCATCATGCGGCGCTTGCGGGCGAACTCGCCCTCGAGCGTCGGGACCATCTTCTCGCTCGCCTGCGCCTCGCGAACGGCGAGCGCCAGCCAGCCGCGCTTGACCATGTTGAACGGGAACGACAGGTCGTGGCCCATGATCGGGTCGACCACCAGGTAGGACTCGCGGCGGGTGGCGTAGATCGCGCCGTTGCCGCCGGTGACCGATCTGACACGCGATTCGAGCGCGCGCAGCGCGAGCTCGTAGCGCCAGTATAGGCCCTCCTGGTTTGATCCCGTCGCGGCATCAACGAGCTGTACCTCGCCGCATACGTAGCCGACGCGCGCATCGCTGAACGGCGCCACGAGACGCCGGAGCGCGTCCCGCTCCCAGGTCACGTTCGCGTCCGAGAACGCCACGATCTCGCGGCTGGCTCGCTCGACGGCGGCGTCCTGGGCGCGGATCTTTCCCCCGCGCGGTAGCTCGAGCACCACGTCCGCCCCCGCCGAGCGCGCCCGCGACGCGGTCTCGTCCACAGAACCGTCGCACGCCACGATCACCTCGATCAGCTGCTCCGGGTAGTCGAGCGCCCGGATGTTCGCGACGCGCTCGGCGATCACGTCCTGCTCGGCGTACGCGGCGACGATCACCGACACGGCGGGCAGCTGGTCGACGGGCGCTGGGCGCGCGCGCCGGCGCGCACCCGGTCCGTGGTCGCGGACCGCCGCCAGCAGCCCGAGCAGCAGCGGGTAGCCGGCGTGGGCGTAGACGATCAGGCCGACCGACAGCCAGAACACGATCACGACGACGATCACCGCGGCTATCCAACCAACTCTCGGTAAAGCGCGAGGGTCTGCCGGGCCGCCTCCTGCCACGAGTACCGCCCCGTGGCGGCGGTCAGCGCCCCCCACGCCAGCCCCTCGCGCTCCTGGGGATCGCCGAGCAGCTCCGACAGAGCCTCATGCAGCGCAGCCACGTCGCCGGGAGGCACCAGACGAGCGGCGCCCGCCGCGGCGACCTCACCGAAACCGCCCACATCGCTGAGAACCGTCGGCTTCCCGAACGCGAGCGCGGTCGCGAGCACGCCTGAGGAGTCGAACCGCTCGGTCCGCGAGTACGGCAGCACGACGATCTCGGCGCGGCGGAAGAACGCCGGCAGCTCGGCGTCAGAGACATACCGCGGCACGAACCGGACGTGCGCCGGCGCATGCGCGCGCAGCGGCTCGATCGACATCCGCGGGCGGCCGACGATCCACAACTCCGCGTCCTCGATCCCGCTCCAGGCATCGAGCAGCACGTCGAGACCCTTATACGGGCGGAGCAGGCCGAAGAACAGCACGACCGGCGATTTCACCTCGCCCAGCTCGCCGGGCAACCCCTGCTCGTCTGTCAGAACCGTGAGGTGCTTGAACGCGCCGTGGGGGATCACGCGCACCTTGGCCGCCTCGACCCCCAGCTCATCAACGAGCAGATCGCGTCCGTACGCCGAGTGCACAACCACCGCGTCGACGGCGTCGTACAGCCGCCGCTGAAACGTGGCCTGCCCCGGCCGGGGCTCGCGCGGGAGCAGGTCGTGCGCGGTCAGCACAATCGGGCGGCGCGGCAGCAGATAGCGGTCGACCGCCTGCACCGGAAGCCATTGGAAGTGGACGACATCAGCCGCCGGAGCAATGCCGCGGTAACGCAACATGTCGGGCACGTGCTCGACCAGCTTGGCGGCGACTCGCGCGCGCGACCCGGCGGCCCCGCGCGCATGGCGGTAGAACAACTCGTGGACCGCGTAGCCGTCGGGCTGCGGACTCTCGCCGTAGGCAAACCGGCTCGTGAACAGCTCGACGCTTGCGCCGGCGCCGGCGAGCGCACTCGCCAGCGCGTGGTCGTACGGCAGCGTGAACGCCGAGGGGTCGACGAGGTGTACGCGCATCAGCGGCCGCGTGGCGCCTCGTCGAGCGGCCGGCCCGCCAGCCGGGCGATCCGGCGAGCGATCACCCGCGTGTCGCTCGCTCCGAGCGCGTGGACGCGCGCGCGCCCGTCCCGCGCCAGCCGGCGCACCGCCGGCGCCAGCGCCGACAACGGCGGCTCCCCGGCCCGGCGGCCGAGCACGTCACCGACGGCACGCAGCGGGTGGCGCACGACCAGCGCGACCAGCGCCGCAGCCCGCGCGGCGACCCCGTCGTCCTCGCGATAGTCGACGTGGAGCGCTCCCGCGACCTCGACATCCGGGGCTTCGGGCCGGGCGGCCGCCTCGACGCGCGCGCCGCCGAGCGCCCGCGCATACTCGACCAGCGGATCGCCCCGGGCGGGGAAGCGGTCGGCGACGAACACCACCTCGGCGGCCGTCCTCGAACCCCGGCCGGCGGGGCGGTTCGAGAGCACGAGTCCGGCGAGCTCGTCGGCCGACAGCAGCGCGTCGATGGCCAGGTAGCGGCCTCGCTCGAGGCGTCCGGCGCTCACCGCCGGCGCGCCGCGCGCCCCCGAACCCGAACCCGCCGCCCCGTCGGCGCCCGAATGGCGCGTCCGCTGGAGCGCGCGCCCGACCGCCCGCGCCACGGCCGGCTCGGGCTCGAACCCGTCGTAGCGGCGCGCCAGCCAGGCGCGGCCCGCCGCGTACCCCCGCCACTGCTTTCGCAGCTCCCCGAGCGTCGCCCGGTAGCGGTGCTCGACCTGCGCGCCGCGCCGGAGCTCGAGCTTCCAGCCCGCCCGCTGAAGTCGCCAGCTGAAGTCCGTGTCCTCGGCGGCGCGGACGCCCTCGTGGAAGCCGCCGACCTGCTCGAACGCCTTGCGCCGCACGAGCAGGTTCGCGGCGACCGCGCGCGGGCGGTACGGATGCTTCAGGTGCGCCTCCTGGGAGAGGAAGCTCCGGGCCGACCCGTAGCGCGCCGCGAGCGTGTCGCCCTCGAGCAGCGGCACGACCTCGCCCGCGAGCGCGCCGACGTCGTCGGCGACCGGCACCGCGAAGTAGGCGTCGAGCAACCACCGCGGAGCTCGGCAGTCGGCGTCGAGGAACAGGATCCACTCGCCGTGCGCGCTCGCCGCTCCCACATTCCGGGCGTGCGCCGGGGAGCGCTCCCCAAGAGCCCGAATGACCGCGACGCCGCCCCGCGCCACCGCCAGACCGGAGTTATCGGCGAGGATGAGTTCGTCGCCGACGCGCAGGTCGAGCGCCAGCAGCGCGTCGATTGCTCCCCGGGCGGCGTACTCGTCGCCGGCGAACGGCATGACCACGCTGACGTCAGGCCGGCTCACGGGCAATCCCTCGCCGGGCTCGCGCTAGCAGCACCCGCGCCTGCTCGATCTCCGCCCCGTGGGCGAACCCGGTCGCGAACAGCACCAGCGGCATCGCCGCCAGTACCGCGGCCCGGCTCACGAGCCCGACGAGCCCGTGCGTCGGCAGCAGCAATTCGCCGGCGACCGACAGCCCCCCGAGCACGACCGTGAGCTGGGCCAGGCGCAGCCACTCGAACGACGCCGCGAACGCACGGCGGGTCAGCAGGTGCATGAACCCGATCATCACCACGTACGCGCCGCACAGGGCGATGCCGGCGCCGGCGATTCCCCACGCCGGCACGAGCAGAACGATCAGGAGAACGTTCACGACCAGCCCGGCGAGCGCGGCCGGGAAGTTACGCGTCGTCACCTTGGCCCGGCCGGCGATCACGAGGAACACCACCCACAGTCCGTACATCGCCCAACCGAGCGCCACCCACGGCAGCGCCTTGTACGCGTCGAAGAACAATGGCCCGGCCAGCAGCCGCACGACCCAGCGGCCGAGCAGCGCGAGCCCGGCGACGACCAGGCCGCTGACAAGCAGGTAATAGGTGGTCACAAGTCCATAAAGTCGTGACGCCTCGGCATCATCGCGGACCGAGTAGGCGAGCGGCGGCCAGGCGTACTGGAACGCCCGCACGATGAACGCGACCGCGCCGGCGAGCTTGACCGCGAGCGAGTACAAGCCGGCCTGCGACGGGCCGGTCACCCCGTGGTGAAAGATGTAGTAGCGGTCGACGATGCTGAGCGCGTACACCGACGCCTCCGCGGGGACGGTCGGCAGCCCGAACCGGAACAGCACCCCGTGCGTCTCCACGCCCGCGTGAGGGCGCGGCCGCAACCGCTCGCGCATCGACCACCACACTCCCAGTAGCACGACCGTGGAGGCGCCGTAGTTGCCGAGCAGGAGCCCCTTGGCACCCTCTCCGAGCACGACCACGAGCACCACGGAGGCGGCGATCGTGAGCCCGACGTTGATCAGCGTCGCGGTCGCGTAGGCGCGCAGGCGCTCGTCGACGCGGAGCAACGCGTAGGCCATCTCGAGGTTCGTGAACGCCCACAGGCCGAGCACCGCGATCCGGAAGATCGCCGGATCGCGGTAGCCGAGAACGATCTTCGACAGCGGCGCCGCGAACACCGCGAGCACGATCGAGACGGCGGTCGTGGTCACGAGCAGGAACCCGATCGCGCGGCGGGCGAGCGCATCCCGGCGTTCCTGGTCGGCGTCGGTGTAATAGAAGCGCAGGAACGACTCGATCATCCCGAAGCGCACGAGGATGCTGATCAGGATCACCCCGTTGCCGAGCAGTTCGACCACCCCGTAGCCGGCAGGGTTGATGTACCGCGTGTACACCGGCAGCAGGAGCACGGCGATGAACTTGGAGACCACGTCGGCGACCTGATAGGCAGCCAGCGAGCTCACGAGACGCTTCAGGTAGGCGGTCACGACGGCAAACGGTACGGCTCGTGCAGATGGCTAAGACGCGGGCTCCGCGAGTGGTTATGGGCCCGGCTTCGCGGTGACCGGGAACACTCCCTCCGAGCCCGGGCACAGATACGGCGGTCCGTTGTTCCCCTGCACCATGTCGAACACGAATCCGGTGCCGCTGCCGGGCGGGAACACCTTCGCCTTGGGGGCATAAAACTGCCCGCTGTTGCAGAAGCCTCCGTCGACGTAGGTGTAGGCGACGAACGCGCGCTTCCCGTGAGCAACGACCACGGTGGCCGCGGGGAAGCTCTTCTCGTGGGGGAAGGCGGAGGTGATTACATGGCCGTTCGCGGCGAGCAGTTGCACGCGGGCGAACCCGCGCAGGCTGCACGTGCCTCCCTTGTTCTTGAACGCGAGCTGCCAATAGCGATGGCCGGTGGCGCCCTGGAAGCCGACGAACTTGAGTGTGAGCTGCGAGGACCTGCACCGCGGAGACGACGCGCCGAGTCCCGCAGCGGGCAGCGCAAACGCCACCGCGCACGCGGCCAGGACCACCAGGAACAGCAGCTGACGGCGCGCTCTCAAACGGGGCCTCACCGCGATACTACCTCCCAAATCCGGTTCATCAGGGGCGCGTGGGCAGGATCGTGACGGTATCGCGCGCGGTGATTGCCGGCCCCGGCGGAACGTGCGCCGGGAAGTGGCCGGTGTCGCACGCGGCGTCGGTCACGTCGAGCCCGACGAGGTAGGTGCCCGCCGGCGCGGGCTGGCCGTTGATCTTCCCGTCCCAGATGGCCTGCTGGCCCTTCCACGGCGTCAGGAAGCTCTTGACCAGCCGGGGGCCGCCGGGCAGGTCGGTGCGGTAGATCCGGATCGTCCCGCCGCGCTGCTCGTTGCCCTTGTAGCGAATGGTCACGCGCGTGCCGTTCGAGCCGGGGATGAGCGACGGCGTCACGCTCGTGACCACCGGGTGGGGTGGGACGGTCTTGACCTTGACCGTCTGGTTCGAGGCGTCCAGGTCGACCGTTCGACCCTGATGAATCAGCGCGACCCGGAAGTAATACGTGCCGTCGGGCGCCACCTGCCCGTCGTCCTCACGTCCGTCCCAGTGGAACACGCCGTCGGGGATGCGCACGTTCTTGCGCATGTGGCGGCCGCTCGCGACGGTGCGGACGATCGCTCCGTCGTCATCGTCGACCACGTACACGTCGACCGTGTCGGCTCGGTGCTGGAGGTAGAACGAGATCGTCGTCGAGGCGCTGCTCTTGCCCGAGCACGGGACGGCGTGGAGTGGATCGATCACGCCCGGCACCGGCCGCGGGAACCCCTGGATCAGCGGCGTCGTCACCTTCAGGTGCTGGGTGATGAAGAACGCCGCGATCGTCGCCGCGACCAGCATCGCGAACGCGCTGGTCGAGAGCCTGTTCACATCTCCAAGACTGCCACGTTCGGGACCTCGAACTCGTGGAACGCGTCGAGACCCCGGGGATCGCGGCTACACAGCATCACGCGGATGCTGCCGCCGTGGCAGACGGCCAGCGCGGGGAGCTCTGCGGTGGCGTGGATGTCCTCGAGCGCGGCGCTCACGCGGTCGAGCTGGTCCTGGAGCGACTCGCCGCCAGGAAAGCGGAACGAAGCGCCGGCCCGCATCCACTTGGCGTAGCCCTCGGGGTCGTCGCGCTCGATCTCGATGAACAGGTGACCCTCCCACTCGCCGCGATTGGCCTCGCGCAGCCGCGGGTCGAGGCGCGCTGTGAGCCCGATCCTCGCGCCGACGATCTCCGCGGTCTCGTGCGCCCGGCTGAGGTCGGACGACCACAGCGAGCGGATCGGCTCGGTTTCGGCGGCGATCCGCTCGGCCAGCTCGTGCGCCTGGGCGCGACCGGTGTCGTTCAACGGCGTGTCACGGAAGCCCTGAAAGCGGACGGGCGGAAGGTTGTCGTTGGTCTGCCCGTGGCGCGCGAGGAGCACGCCGTCGAGCGGCGATCGCGCCGCGGCGCTCACTGTCCGCCGACGCCGAGCGTGTCCGACCGCAGCCCGAGCCGGAGCGTCTCGAGCGCGAGCACGTCGCCGGGCGAGATGTTGCTCAGGTTGACCTCGGGCCCGAACCGACGGACGAACCACACCTGCTGATCCTTGCGCGGCGCGTCGAACATGATCTGCCCGGGGGCGATCTCGTGCACGATCTCGCCGATCAGGCCCTCGCGGACTTCGCCGGTGGGCCGGAAGATCCCGGCGGTGCCAGCCTCGCGGCCCTCGGCAATCACCTTCCAGGCTCCGGCGGAGAGCTCGGCGCGCATCTGCTGGACCCAGACGTAGGGCGGCGTGATCGCGCCCGTGTCGTCCTTGGAGCCCACCTCGGACAGGACGATGAACTCGCCGGCCAGTCGCTGGATCAACTCGAGCTTGCGCTCGTGCTCGAGCGCGATCGTCCCGTCTGAGATTTCGAAGTGCTCGAGCCCGAGTTCGTGCACCCACGCGATCAACTCATCGAGGCGCCCGCGGCTGATCGCAAGCTCGGTGAGCGTGCCGCCGAGCACCACCGGGATGCCGTGGTGCCGGTAGCGCTTGAGCTTGGCATCGAGGTTTTCGGTGACCAGCGCCGTGCCCCACCCGAGCTTGACGATGTCGGTGTACTCGCCGGCGACCTCGATCATCCCGTCGATCTCCGCCGCCGACAGGCCGCGGTCGATCACGTGGGTCACTCCGCCTGACCGCGGCTTGCGACTCCTCTCCGGGAGGTTCAGCAGGTCTCGCATGGCTAAAGGAGCTACTGAGTCGGGGTGGCCAGGCTGGCCAGGTCGCTGCCGACGGTCACGACGACCGAGGACTTGCACGGTCCCGACGTCGGTGGGCACGCGAGCTGCTGGGTGCTCTGATCGATCGGCTGCACCGCCGCCGGACGAAGCTTCAGCGCCGTGGCGACCGACGTCGCGTCGCGCTTGTACCCGCGCATATACAGGACGGCGGTCGAAGTCTGCGTCTGGTTCGCCGTGAAGTTGCCGACGTACCCCTTCTGGTAGCCGTCGCCGTGCAGCTTGTTCGACACTTCGCCGGCCAGCCCGTTGGTACTGGTGCCGTTGAGGACGGCGACCGTCACCGTGGCCGGGTTGACCGCGGTCACCGAAGCGGTCCGGCGGCTTTCGGCCGCGCGCCGGGCGGCGGCCGCCTCGGCCGACGATCTGCTCTGACTCGACCCGTGGTTGATGTTCCTGATCACGAGCACGCCGGCGACCACGGCACCAACCGCGAGCAACCCCGCGAGCACGGCGAGCACGGTTCCCAAGCGAGTCCTGCGAGGAGCCTCTCGCGTCGCCATGACCCCGCGCGGCGGTCCGGCAGGCCGACCCGGCGCGCCCGTTGCCCGGCCCTGGCCGCCCGGCGGACGACCCTGGCCCCCGCGAGGGGGACCTCCGGCCGACCGTGAGTTGCCACCCGCCCGCGCCCCGACCGTGCGCTGCATCGTCGCCGCCGACGCCGCGACGGGACGGTGCGAGGAGCCGTTGCCACCGACGGGCACCGGCGGCGGCTCCACGGCGGTGGCCTCGTCCGTCGTCCCGCTGACCAGCCCGACGGGCGACGGCGCGGGCTGCGCGAACACTGCTGGATCGGGGATCAGCCGCGTCGCCGCTGCGAGTGCCGGCGCTCCGACTCCGGCGGGCGCCGCGGGCGGCAGATTTGCCGCTGCGCCAGCCACACCCGCGGGCGCCGGGGCAGGCGCCCCGGCATAGGCGGGCGTCGGGCGTGTGCCGACGGCGCGGACCGAGATCTCGGCCGGGAGCGCGGCGACCTGGTCGGCGAGGCCCGCAAGCTCGTTCTCGAGCTCCTGGACCCGCTGTCCGGCCTCATCGGCCCGGCGGCGGAGTGTCGCGGTCTCGCGGGCCTGGGAGAAGTACAGGAGCACCAGGAGCGCGACTGCGATGAACGCGGCGAACCCGGCATCAGCTCCCACCGACGAGATGAAGTGGTGTACGGAAAGGGCGAACGGAATTGTGTGCATCGTGCGCGCGCCCAGTCTACGTAGGGAGCCGGGGGAGTCGGGAATCTGTCTCGCGGGGCTCGTGGGACTCGCGGGCGGCGCGGGACTCGCGGGACTCGCGGGACTCGCGGGCGGTGCGGTCGGTGCGGTCGGTGCGGTCGGTGCGGTCGGAGAAGCGCGAGCTCGACAGCTTCGCCACGTGCTGGGCGAGCGCAGCCGCGTCGCCCTCGAGCACGAGCAGGTTGATCTCGCCGAAGATGTGCTCGACGGACTGCGGGTCGAGCGGCTCCCTGGAGGCCCGCAGGATCTTCTGGGCGGGCGTCGGCTGCGGTCGCTCGTACGGGTTGAACAGGTCCTCGTGCAGCTTCTCCCCGGGTCGCGCGCCGACAATCTCGATCGCGATGTCGCGCTCTGGCTCGAGCCCGGACAGCCGGATCATCGTCTTCGCGAGATCGATGATCGCGATCGGCTCGCCCATCTCGAGCACGAACACCTCGCCGCTGCCCTCGCTCAGCGAGCCGGCGCGGATGATCAGCTGGACCGACTCCGGGATCGTCATGAAGTAGCGCGTCATCCGGGGATCGGTGACCGTCACCGGGCCGCCCGCGGCGATCTGGCGGCGGAAGATCGGGACCACCGAGCCCGAGGAGCCGAGCACGTTCCCGAACCGCACCGTGGCGTACTTGGTGCCCGAGTACCGCATCGCGGCGGCCTCGACGGCCCACTCCGCCAGCGCTTTGGAAGCGCCCATCACGGTCGCGGGCTTGACCGCCTTGTCGGTCGAGACGAGCACGAACCTCCCCACCTCGGCCTCGGCGGCGATCCGGGCGACCACTCGAGTCGCCAGGGCGTTGTTGCGGATCGCCTCGACGGGATTGACTTCCATCATCGTCACGTGCTTGTACGCGGCCGCATGGAAGATGATGCTCGGCCGGTGCTCGGTGAGAACTTCGCGCATCCGCTCCTCTTCCCTGCAATCGGCGAGCACGGGAACCGCGGTTCGGACGTGGCGATCTTCCTCGAGCTCGCGCAGGATCTGGAAAAGGTTGTCCTCGGCGTGGTCGACCAAGATGAGGGAGCGCGGCGCCACGCGGGAGATCTGGCGGCACAGCTCGGACCCGATCGACCCACCGGCGCCGGTCACCATCACGACCTGCCCCGACAGGTATGCGCCGACCCGCTCGATCTCCATCCGCACGGGCTCGCGCCCGAGCATGTCCTCGACCCGCACCTCGCGCAGTTGGCGCGTGACGTTCAGCTGCCCCGAGCCATCCTGGAGCAGCTCGAACACGGTCGGCATCGTGCGGACCTGGATGCCGCGCTCGCGGCACGCCGTGACGACCCGCGCGCGCAGCGTTCCCGGAGCGGAGGGGATGGCGATCACGACCTCGTCGGGCTCGACCTCGTCGAGGATCCGGGCCAGATCCTCTGACTCGGTGGTGCCGAGCACCTTCAGGCCGTGCTCGTCCTTGATCCCCTGCAGGCGCGGATCGTCGTCGACGAACCCGACCGGTCGAAGGAGGAGCTGCGGGTTGCGGACCAGTTCGCGGACCACCAGCCGGCCTCCCTGGCCGCCGCCGACGATCAGCGCGTCGCGCGCGCCCTTGGCCACCCGGAAGCTGTGCACGCGGCCCTCGACGACGATGTGGACGAGGAACCGAGCGCCGATGAGCACCGCCAGCGCGAGCAGGAAGAACAGCGCGATCACGCTTCCGGGGAGCGTCACCGGGCTCGCCTGGAGCGCCACCGTGAAGTGCTTGTAGGACACGGTCGGCGTGGTCGTGACCGGATGCAGGAACGCGATCGCGCCGACGATCACGAGCGTGGAGACGATGACGCCCTTGACCACGGCCTCGTAGTCGCGCTGGCCCACGAACGTCCACAGCCGCTGGTACTGGCCGAACGCCGCCAGGACCACGAGCGTGACCGGCACGACCCACCAGATCGTGTGCGTGAGCAGGTCGCCGTAGCGGTCGTTGGCGCCGCCGAGGCCGTCCTCGAACCTCAGGCGGAAGGCCAGGTAGTAAGCGAGCGCGACCAAGATCCCGTCCACGAGCAGCTGCGGCACTGAGTGGCGATGGACGGGGAAGGCCGCGGATCTGATCCGCCGGCGCATGCGGCCGGGATTGTAATCACGATCCCGATAAACCCTGGGTAAGGGCGGTCTAGCGCGAATTTGCGGTCGTTCTCTTGGCAGAGGGCTTCGAGGTGGGCGTGGCAGCGGCCGCGCGCGCCGCGCGCCTGGCCGTCGACTTGGGCTTTGGCTTGGGCTTCGACTTGGGCTTTGGCTTGGGCTTCGGCTTGGGCTTCGGCTTGGGCTTCGGCTTCGGTGGCGGGGGTGGTGCCGGCACCTGCACCACCGCGGACCGGCTACCCAGTGGGCGGGCCTTGAACCCGAGGGCCTGGACCGCGACGTAGCCGCGCGCGCGGGTCGTGATCGCGGTCTCGAAGCCCTTCTTGGGAGCGGTTACGATCGGCTTGAGCGCGGCCGCGCTGCCGCCGCCGAACAGTCGCCAGGACACGACGTTCGTGGCGCCGTTCCAGCTCACGTACACGGTCATCTTCGGGCCGTGGCGCGCGGTCGCCACCGCGGGCGGCGTCGTCGGCGTGCCGGTCCACTGGAAGCGGTACGCGCGGTAGCTGATGTTGTCGTCGACGAACCGCCCGTCGAACACGAGCTTTCCCTGCCGGTTGTACTGGCTGAAGTACGGTTGCTGGCCCCACCCGACGAAGTCATTGCGACCCGGCAACTGCTCGTCGTTGCCCTCGTAGCTCGACAGCAGCGGTGGCGAGTGCAGGCGCTCGGAGACCACGTACGCGGTCATGTGCTTGAGATTCAGCTCGAGCTTGAGCGCTCGCGACTGAGAGTGCACATACGGCGGGCCGGCGCCGTCGTCGAACATCGTCAGGAACTGGTCGCCGAACGCCTGCACGCGTACGTCGTGCTGGAACGCGAACGACGCCCCGGGCCCGAGTCTGAAGCTCGAGCTCTTGCCGCCGAGCGTCCACATGACCGCCCCGGTGCTCCGGTTGACCTTGTACACCGCCCACGTGTTGCGCCCCGAAATCAGAAGATTCCCGTCCATGTCGGGCTCGATCGAGTTGACGTGGAAGTAGTCGAACGGGCTGGCGACGTTGTTGGCCGTGTGCACCTTGGTCGGGAGGCGCGAGTAGCTCGCGTTCAGCGAAACGTGATCGAGGCTGTCCCACTGGAACAGGACGAGCCCGGTGGCGATGTCGATCTCCTGGACGACCGAGTCGAGCACGACCTCCTGGGTCGAGCCCTTCACCGAGGAGGCGTTCACGACCACCGGAAACGCGGCGGTGATCAGCGCCGTCCCGCGCGGCGTCAGCTGGAACTCATGCAGATCGGCAGTGAGGCCGTTGCCGGCCGTGACCGCCGTGATCTCCTGGTAGGAGCTGTTGACGATGATGTCCTCTCCGGACCCGACTCCGGCCGCCTCGTTTCCCTGCCACCAGGTGAGCACGGGATGCCCGTCGTAGTACTGCTCGCGGAAGTCGGTGGCGGCGTCGTTCTGGGGGACGGGGTCGAACCAGATCAGGCCGCCGTTCGGGCCGATCAGCTCGGGCCCCTGCTGGAGCGGGCCGATCTGGGGGGCGAGGAAGATGTCGCCGGTCGCCGCAGGATCGCGCTTGGTGATCGTCACCGCGGCGGGCGCGAGATCCGGGCGCGAGTGAAACACCCAGATGTCACCCGGCACCCGCGGAGCGGCGGGGCGCTTGGCGGGCGGGATCGTCCCCGCCGGCGTCGCGACCCCGAACGCGTAGCTGCCGTTCCCGCTCCCTTCGATGTTCAGCGAGGTGCTGACCGTGACCGTCTCGCCCGGCGTGAACGGCGTCGACGGGATGAAGCTGCCCCCGTCTCCGTCCGAGTCCGCGGCGATCGTGCCGGTGTGCACGCCGCTGCTCGAACCGGTCACGCTGATCGTCCCGAGCTGCGACGCCGGGACACCGCGGAACGTGAGCTGGGTCGCGGGCGACGCGAAGTGGCCGTTCGGGATCGGGAACACGTACACGGGCGGCGGACCGCTCGGGGCCTTGGGCGCCGGCGCGGGCTTCTTCTTGGGGGGTTGCTTGGTCTTGGCGCTCGCGGCCGCAGGGACGATCAGGAGCATGAGGAACGCAACAACCAGTGCGGCAGCCGCGCAGGTGCGTGCCCCACTCGGATGCTTCGCGTTCGATACAGCGGCGTCGCGTCCCCATTCGGAAAGCGCCAGCATCCGATGCGGGCACGTACCGGAGCTAGTACGCGCCGGGCAGCCCGTTGTTGGAGCTCTGCGTCGGGAACACCTTGGACGTGCCCAGCACCTTCGCCCTCGGGCCGAGTGCCTGCACTTCGTATGCCTTGTAGGTACCGCTGAGCGGGATCGTCGTCTCAAAGCCAGACTTCGCCTTTGTTGCCACGCTCTTCAGGCTCTGGGCGCTTGAACCGGCCAGGACTCTCCAGCCTACGACCTGGGTATCGCCATCCCAGCTCGCGTACACGGTGGCTTTCCCACCATTGTTGCGAACCGCGCCGCTCGGCGGGAAGTAGGGGATCCCGACCCAGTTCTCCACGTACACGCGGTAGCTCTGGTCAGGTGTCGGCCAGAACGCATCGAGCAGCACCTTGCCCTTCCTGCTGTCCTCCGAGAAGAACGGCTGCGAGCCCCATCCGAGCGCGACGTTCCCGCCAGGAAGCAGTTGTGTGCTGCCGAGGAACGCCGCGTTGAAGTTCTTGGCTCGGGGGTACTGCGAGACGAGGCTGCCGGTGTGATCGCTCAGATTGAGCTTCAGAACGAGGCCGCGGGTCGGTCCGCTGGGCTTGCCGAACTTCGTGCTCTTGCTGGTGATCTGGTCGAAGCCGCAGCACGCGTCGTCGAACATGCTCACCACGTTGCCGGCATGCATCTGGACGTCGTGCTGCCATTCGAACTGGGCGTTGGCCGGCAGCTTGAACGTGCTGAGCGCCGGATTCCCGCTCAGCGTCCATTCGATCGCGTTCGTCGTCCGGTTGACCAGGTACGCCGACCATGTGTTGCGGAGCGAGACGAGAAACGTCTCGTTGCCGGTCAGCTGGATCGCGTTGAGGTGATACGCATCCCACGGGACGCCCGGGAACGCCCTCTGCTTTGACTGGGACAGCGGGACGTTAGGGGTACCGCCCGGGTTGAGCGCGTCCCACGAATAGAGCAGCTGGCCGCTCTGGAGGTTGTATTCCTGCACGGCCACGTCGAGCACCTGACCGTTGGCCGAGCCGCCGTACCGCGTCAGGTTCATCGGGACGTTCTTGTACGCGGTGACCCACGCGTTCTGCCCGCTGATGAGCATCTCGTGCTCGGAGATGACCCAGCCGTTCGCTCCCTTGAGCGTGGCGATGTGCCGGTAGTGCTGATCGACGACGACGTCCTCGCCCGACGTCGTGTCACCGGACGCGGTGACTACGCCCTGCCACCAGCTCAGCGCCGGCTTGCCGTTGAACCGCTGTACCTGGAGGTTGCCCGCGAGTGCGTTCACGCCAACCGGGTCGAACCACACCGGCTGGAGGTTGTGGTCGAGGATTAACGGGCCGCTCTGGCCGGTCATCGGCTGCTTGGCCGCGAGGTTCTTGAAGTTCGCGGTCATGAAGTAGCCCCGGGCGAGCTTCGAGAACTGCGTCTTCTGTGTCGTGCCGAGGATCGGCGGGTGGAGGTTCGGCGCGGAAACGAAGTTCCAGGCGCCCTTGGTCGTGTAGGCACCGATCGGCGCGGCCTGGGCGCCGGCCGCGCTCGCCATCAGCACGCAGACAGCGGCGGTGACGGCAGCAGGCAGGCGGAACTTGAAGATGATGCGAGACATAGGGCGGCCTCCTCAGGCGAGTCGAGGACCCTAACACGGTCCACCAGGCGAAGGTTGCGCCCCGGGCCAGGCCGGCACTAGGCGCCCAACAGCATGTCGGCAAGCAGGCCAGGGTCCCGACGGACGCGATCCTCGCGATCGCCGTAGGGGTCGCGCTTTCGGACTTCAAGCTGGTCGGCACCGGTCAAATGCTTCAGCCTGCCTTCGGCGATGAGACGCTCGTCGACCGCCCCTAGACGCCCCTCGAACACCGTGTACACGGGTGTTCCGAGTGCCACCGCCTCGCGGTTCATGGTCCCGCCGGCCGACACCACGACGTCCGCATACGCGACGAGCGACTGGGCGTCGATCGCGCGTTCGGGGACGATGAAGCCACCGGCCCCCACGAGTTGAAGGCGCTGCTCGGGCGTGCGGGGGAGTACGACCGTCTGCGCGCCCTTCAGTCGATCGAGCACCTGCGCGAACAGATCGTTCTCGAACCGGTGATACAGCGACACCTCGGGTGGCGTGCGGACGACCGCGATCGGACGCTCGTCGTCTCGGTGCACGCCCAGGTCGTTCATCACCTGCGGATCGGGTTCGAAGTCCGCCAGGTAGTACTCCTCCTTGAGGCCCGGGTAGCCGTGGACCTTCCCGCGCGCCCCGTACCGGTACAGGCGCTCGGGCGGGATCGCATCCGGCACCACCACGGCCGCGGCGAGCCGGCAGTTGACGTTGTGCTGGACGGTCGCCCATTCGTAGTCGAACGTGGTGCTGGACGGGATCCGGAGTAGCGCGGCCGCGACCGTGATGTCGTTGGAGCCGTGCCCGAGCGCGCGATCGAACCCGCGCCCCCGGGCCCATCTCGTGAGCGCCAGCGACCGCTCACCGAGCCCTCGCGCCTTGGCTCCCAGTCGACCGCCGCGGTGGCGCCCGATCTCGGTGTGCTCGATCCCGAACCGCTCCAGAAGGCCGATCGTCTGGGCGAAGTCGCGCGCGGTGACCTCGACCTCGTGCCCGCGCGCCCGCAGGTTCTCGATCACGGGTCGCATCACGAGCACGTGGGGTGAGTTCGTCAGGTCGACCCAGATCCGCATCCTGAGCAAACCCTAATTCGTTCCCGATCGCCGCTATGGCGCCGATCGCTACGCTAGCCCGCGGTGCTGATAGCCCTCGCATCGGTGACCGACTCGCTCGTCACGTTGGCCACTCACATCATCCGGGACCTGGGTCTGGCGGGCGTGGCGCTGTTGACGCTGACCTCCGGCGTGGTCGGCGCGCCCGGATCGGAGCCGACGATGCTGTTCGCCGGCTTCAACGTCTACCAGGGCCACCTGAGCCTGTTCGGGATCATCGTGTTCGGCGTGCTCGGTGACATGATCGGCGCGTCGATCGCGTACGCGATCGGCTACTACGGCAGCCGCGAGCTGATCCAGCATCGGGGCAAGTACCTGCACATCTCCGAGAAGCGCGTCGACGTCGCGCACAGCTGGTTCGAGCGCTATGGCGCCCCGGTGATCGTCGTGTCGCGGTGGATCCCGTTCGCCCGCGCGGCGTTCCCATACGCGGCCGGCGTGGCTCGGATGGGCTACCTGCGGTTCGTGGCCTTCGCGACGATCGGCTCGATCGTCTGGATCGCGGCGCTCGGCGTGCTCGGCCGCGAGGTCGGGAGCGCCTGGCAGAGCTGGCGCCACAACCTCGAGTATGTGGACTACGTCGGTGCGGCGCTGCTCGTTGCCGCCGTCGCCTACCTGATCGTGCGGGCCGCCCGAACGCGGCGCGGCGGACCGACGGCCGTGGCGTAGGGGCGGCCGGTGGCGTCCGACGATCTGCCGGTCGGGCAGGCGATCGTCCTCGGCCTGTTGCACGGTCCGGCCGAGCTGCTGCCGATCTCCTCCTCGGGACACATCGCCGTGGTGCCGTGGCTCGCCGGCTGGGACTACAGCCGGCTCGACGACGAACTGCGCAAGTCGTTCGAGGTGGCGCTCCACACCGGCACCGCGGCGGCCCTCCTGATCAGCCTGCGGCACGAGGTCGACGAAGCCGTCCGCGGGCTCAACCCTCGGCGGATGTTGATGATCGCGCTGTCGTTCGCGCCACCGGCGTTCGTCGGTTACCGGTTCGAGCGACCGATCGAGCGTTATCTGGGCACGCCCCCGACGGTCGCCTGCGGGCTGTTCGTGGGGGCGCTGGCGATGGCCCTCGCTGACCGTTCGCCCCAGGAGCGCACGCACTCGGACGCGGGCGCGGCGGACGCGCTGTGGCTCGGGTTGGCGCAGGCCTGCTCACTGTTCCCCGGCGTCTCCCGGAACGGCGCCACCCTCGCCGCGGCGCGGTGGCGGCGCTTCACTCGCGTGGATGCGAACCGACTGTCGCGCCACGCCGCTCTGCCGATCATCGCCGGCGCCACCCTGCTGAAGGGAGTGCGGCTCCGCAACCGCGGGATGCCGCCCGGAGCCGCCCTGCCGTTCGTCGCCGGCGCCGGCGCCGCGTTCGTCTCGACGCTGGCCTCGACGCGTCTGATCCGGGCGCTCGAGCGAGACAGCTCGCTCCTGCCCTACGCGGTCTACCGGATCGCGCTGGCCGGGGTCATCGCAGGGAAGCTCGTGCGCCGGCGCACGGACCGCGAGTAACCGAGACACTCGCCGGCTACGCCACCGTCCACAGCTCGCCGCTCCCAACGCGGTCGGATCGCACGCGCCACTCGCTCGCCAGCCGCCACAACTCGGCCGGCGCCCGCGGGCCAGGCAGGTCGCAGACCGCGGCGACCTCTGCAGTGGCCATCGACCCGAATACCCCGAGCGCATTCTCAACCCCCGGCGGGGCGACGCCGGCCGGCTCGGCCCCCGCGGCGATCGCCGCCGTGGCCAGCGACGCGTAGTCCGTGTAGCCGTACACCCCATGGACGACCCCGTCAGAGCCCCGGAACTCGAGCGAGGGCAGCTTGACCCGGCCGGTCAAGGGCGCCTGATGCTCCGCCGGCACGCCGGCGGCGCGGTCGAGGTCGGCGCCGAACGCCTCGACGATGGCGTGCGACCCGAACGCATGCCGGAGCTTGTCGAGGTCCAACTCCGGCACCGACCGGGCCTCCTCGAGCAGCGCGTCGGTCGAGTCGAGCTTGCGCCGGCGGCACATCAGGCCCTCGCGCAGGCGGCGCAGATACGGCCCCGGATCGCCCTGCTCGGCGGCCGCCTTGACGGCAAGGCACGCCGGGTGTGAGCTCCGCGGTGGCGCGGCCAGCCACAGGCGCGCGTCGACCGGCATGCCGCTGCGATCGGCCGCCTCGAGCATTTCGTCCACGAGCGGCACGGGATCGCCGAACTCGCGCGCCATCCCGCACATAACGTAGGTGACACTGATGCAGTCCCCGAGCTCGTGGCTCAGCTTGCGCAGGGCGGGTTCGAGCGCCCAGGACCACGGACAGGCCGGATCTGTGTAGTAGTAGGTGTGGACGACGGCGATCTCGCGCAAAATAGAGGGCAACGCATGAGCACGCTGCTCGGTACCACGCTCAACGGCCGCTATCGGCTAGAGGCCCGGATTGGGTCGGGTGGGATGTCGACGGTGTATCGGGCGACCGACGAGACGCTGCAGCGCCAGGTTGCGATCAAGCTGATGAACCGCGAGATCGCCAGCGACTCCGACCAGCTCGAGCGGTTCCGGCGCGAGGCCCGTGCGGTGGCGCAGCTGTCGCATCCCCACATCGTCGGAGTGATCGACTACGGCGAGGACGACGGGCGGCCCTACATCGTGTTCGAGTACGTCGAGGGCGAGACGCTCAAGGAGCGGATTCGCCGCACCGGCCGCCTCCCCTCGACCGAGGCGGTCGCGTACGCGATCGAGATCGCCCGCGCGCTCGGCGTGGCCCACGCGCGCCACATCGTCCACCGAGACGTCAAGCCCCAGAACGTGCTCATCGACGACGAGGGCCGAGCCAAGGTCACCGACTTCGGGATCGCGCGCACGCTTGACGAGGAGGGACTGACCGCGGACGGCCGGGTCCTCGGCACGACCGACTACGTCTCGCCCGAGCAGGCCCTCGGCCGCCCCGTGACGGGTCAGTCGGACCTGTACTCGCTCGGCATCGTGCTCTACGAGATGCTGACCGGCGAGGTCCCGTTCAAGGGCGAGAACCAGGTGGCGGTGGCGATGAAGCACGTCCGCGAGGAGCTTCCGGACGTGCAAACCAAGTGCCCCGACGTGTCCGCCGCGCTCGCCGCCGTCGTCGACACGGCGACCGCCAAGCGGGTCGAGGACCGCTACGCCGACGACGCGGAGCTGATCGCCGACCTCGAGGACGTGCTCGCGATCGAGACCGCCCGCGCCGGCAGCGCCACCGGCGAGGTCACGAGTGTGCTGCGGACGCTGCCGTCCCAGGCCCAGCGCCGAGTCCCGTTCGGGGTCCGCCATCGGGTCTGGGCCGTCTTGCTCGTGCTGCTGGTGCTCGCGCTGGTGGGTGGGGGCATCGCGTGGCTCGCCACCAGGACACACCACAACGCGCCGAAGCTCGCGGCCCCGCCTCCCGGACGCCACCTGGTCCAAGTCCCGGTCTGCGCACACTGCGCCTACGACTACAACCCCGATGCCCTTACCGGAGCCAAGAACCAGAACCCCGGCCTCGACGGATTCGCGGTCGACGGTGACCGGAACACCGCCTGGGCGACCCAGCACTACTACGACGAAAAGCTCGGGAAGCCGGGCGTCGGGCTCTATGTCGACGCGCTCAAGCCCGTCCAAACACAGAAGATCGTGATCTACACCCAGTCGCCAGGGTTCGGCGTGCAGATCTGGGCCACTAATTCGCCGCCGGACCCCGATGTGTTCACCACCGGACCCGGTGGTTGGGTGAAGCTGGCCCAGCTCCCCAGCGTGCTGGGCACGGAGTCGGTTCCCATCACCGTCCCCAAAACCGGCTACCGCTACTACCTGGTGTGGATCACCGCCTTGCCCCCGGGCAAGACGATCGCGTACCTGAACGAGATCGCGCTCTACGAGCTCACGCGCTAGACGCGACGCACCGGAGCGCGCCGGCCGCTCCTACGACGAGTAGTCGTAGAAGCCGCGCCCGGATTTGCGCCCGAGCCGGCCGCTGGCCACCATCCGCTTCAGCAGCGGCGGCGGCGCGTACTCATCGCGCTTGAACTCCTCGTACAGCGAGTCGCACACCGCGTAAAGCACGTCGAGGCCGATGAAGTCGCACAGTGTCAGCGGCCCCATCGGATGGCCGCAGCCAAGCTTCATCCCGTTGTCGATGTCCTCGCGCGAGGCGAAGCCCTCCTCGTACATCCGCACGGCCGCCATCAGGTACGGGACGAGCAGCATGTTCACGATGAACCCGGAGCGGTCCTTGGTCTCGATCGGCCGCTTCCCGAGCCGCTCGACGAACCGCTTCGCGGTGCCAACCGTGCTCTCGCTGGTGTCGAGCGCGACGACCACCTCGACCAAATTCATCACCGGGACCGGTGAGAAGAAGTGCAGACCGAGCACTCGCTCCGGCTGGCGGATCGCCTGTGCGAGTTCCGCGATCGGGATCGACGACGTGTTCGAGGCGACGATCGCGCCGTCGGCGACGACCGCATCGATCGCCTCCATCACCGAGAGCTTCAGCCGTTCGTCCTCGGGCACCGCCTCGATCACGAGGTCGGTCTCGCCGATCACCTCGATTTGCGTGGTCAGGTCGATGAGGTCGCGCGCCGCCCCGGCCGAGGCCGCGTCCAGCTTTCCGCCTCGGACCGCGCGCGCCAGCGAAGTGTCGATCCGCTCGCCCGCGCGAGCCAGGGCAGCGTCGTCGACGTCGCGGACGATCACCGGGAGCCCCGACACCGCCACGGCCTCGGCGATGCCGGTTCCCATGAACCCCGCGCCTACGACGGCAACCGATTCGATCTCTGACATGGTTGGCAGCTTAATGGCGGTGCCGCGTCGGCAGCTTAATGGCGGTGCCGCTGCTCCGCCGCGTGGCGCTCGATCGCCAGATACACGAGCCGGTCGAGCAACTCCGGGTAGGAGATCCCGCTGGCCTCGAACAGCGACGCGTACACGCTCGTGCTGGTGAACCCCGGAATCGTGTTGAGCTCGTTGAGCAGCACGCGATCCCCATCGACGAAGAAGTCCACGCGCGCCAGCCCGTAGCAGCCGGCGCGCACAAACGAGCTGATCGCGACCTCCCGGATCCGCTCGCGGACATGGTCGGGGACCCGCGCTGGCACGATCAGCTGCATCCCGCCCGGTGTGTACTTGGCGTCGTAGTCGTACCAGCCCGATTCGCCCTTCGCGAGCACGATCTCGCCGGGCTCGGACGCGATCGGGTCAGTGGCGCCGAGGACCGAGCACTCGACCTCTAGGCCGCTCGCCGCCGCCTCCACGATCGCCAGCGCGTCGTGTTCGAACGCGGTCTCGAGCGCGCCGGGCAACTCCGCCTCGGTGGCGGCGCGAACGATCCCGACCGAGGAGCCGAGCCGCGCCGGCTTGACGAACACGGGCAGGCCGAGCGTGCGCAGGTCGGCGAGAACAAGGTTGCGCTCGGCCGCGAACGTCTCGGCGTGCACAGCCTGGTAGCGCACCTGAGGCAGGCCGGCGTGGGCCATCACCTCCTTGAACATCACCTTGTCCATGCACAGCGCGGAGGCGAGCACGCCCGAGCCGACGTAGGGAACGTCGAGGCACTCGAGCAGTCCCTGAACGGTGCCGTCCTCGCCGAACGGTCCGTGCAGCACCGGGAACGCGACGTCGACGCCGTCGAGCCCACGCCCCGGCTCGACCGCAAGCGTGACGCCGTCGTGGCGCCAAACGCCGTCGCGCCCGATCTCGATCGCGATCGGGACGTGGCCCGCCTGTTCCAGACCCTCCCGTACCGAGGCGGCCGAGGCAAGCGAGACCTCGTGCTCGGAGGAGCGACCGCCGCCGAGCACCGCGACACGGACCGGATTCACGGCGTCGGCGTGGAGGTCGTGCCGCTGGTGGATGTCGTGGACGTGGACGTCGTGGGGGCGGTAGTCGTCGTCGTGGTGGTCGGCGTCGGGGCCACGTAGTGGCCGACGACGATCGTCACCGTCGCCCCTTTCTTGACCATCGTGCTCGCGGCCGGACTCTGGCTGAGCACGACCCCACCCTCGCTCTTGGTGGTGACGTCCATCCGCTGCACCGTGGCGGGGAACCCGGACGCCCCGAGCGTGGCTTCTGCAGCTCCCCGCCTCGCTCCGACGACGTTCGGCACCACGACCGTCGGCGAGGCCTTGGCCACGACCAGGTCGATCGACGAGCCCGGCTTCAACGACGTGCCGGCGACCGGATATTGGCTGATGACGGTCCCGGGCGAGAGCGTTGTCGAAACCTGCTCGGTGGGGTCGACCGTGAACTCGCCGGGCGGCCCCTCGAGCTGCTGCCTGGCCTGAGCGAGGGTCTCGCCGCTGACGTCGGGCACCTTCACCGGCGGCGGGCCGGTCGAGACGATGATCGTGACCGGTGTGTTGACCCCGGGGGTCGCGCCGGCCTGCGGACTCGTCCCGATCACCTGACCCGCGGCCACCGTCGTGCTCGCCTGGTGCTCGATCCGCCCGACCTTCAGGTTCGCGATCTGGATCGCCGACTTCGCCTGGGCGAGCTTCTCGCCGAGGACCGGAGGAACGGTCGCAGTGCCGGGCCCGGTCGAGACCTCGAGCGCGACGATCGTGTTCTCCTTGACCTTGGCTCCCGCCAGGGGATCCTGCGCGATCACGATCCCGGCCGGCTTCTGGCTGGTCACCGACAACTGGTTGACGTTGAGGTTGTCGTTCTGAAGCTGCGCGCTCGCGGTCTTGAACTGCTCTCCGGTCACGGACGGCACCACGACCTTGGCCGGGCGCGTGAGCAGATACGCGGCCACACCACCGCCGGCGAGGCACAGCAGCGCGAGCACGAGCAGCACCCACGGCCACCTCCGGCGATGCTCGCGCGGGTACTCGTCCTCGGGGAACGGCCCGACGACGACGCCGCCGAGTGTGTCGCCCCGCGCAGGCGGGGCGGCCGCCGCCGGAGCTGTGAGCGCCGCCGAGGTCGCGTACCTCCCGGCGACTACCCCGACCATCGCCGGCATGCTCGCGGTGCGCTCGCCGCGGTCCCCGGACAGGATCGCGGCCTTGGCCTGCTCGAGCGCCGTGATGAACTGGTCCGCGTTCGCGGGGCGGTCGATCGGATTCTTGTTCAGCGCCCACATCACGACCTGCTCGAGCTCGCCCGGGACGCTCGGGTTGATGGCCGTGGGCGGCGGAGGCGCTTCGGAGACGTGCTTGAGCGCGATCGACACCGCCGACTCGGCGTCGAACGGCACGCGGCCGGTGAGCATCTCGTACAGGACGACGGCGATCGAGTACAGGTCCGACCCGGCGCTGACCGCGTGGCCCTGCGCCTGCTCGGGCGACAGGTACTGGGCGGTCCCCATGATCGAGCCGGTTTCGGTCATGTCGGACGCGCCGGCGCGCGCGATCCCGAAATCGGTGACCTTGGCGTTGTCGGCGTCGTCGACGATCACGTTGTGCGGCTTCAGGTCGCGGTGGATGACGCCCCGCCGGTGGGCGAACCGGGCGGCCTTGAGGATCTGGATCGCGATGTCGATCGCGCGGACCGGATCAAGCGGGGCCTCCTCGCGGATCAGCTGCTTGAGCGAGCGGCCCGGCAGGTACTCCATCGCGATGTAGTAGGTGCCGTCGAACGAGCCCCGGTCGTACACGCTGACGACGTTCGGGTGCTGGAGGCCCGCGGCCGACTGCGCCTCTCGGCGGAACCGCTCGACGAACCCCGGGTCCTCGGCGAAGCGCTGATAGAGCAGCTTCAGCGCGACCTTGCGGCCGAGTTGCTCATCCTCGGCCAGGAACACGTCGGCCATCCCGCCGGCGCCCAGCCGCGACACGATCTTGTAGCGGCTGTCGACGATCGTGCCGGGCGCGAGTCCTGCCATCACCCACCATTCGCCAGCAGGGCCTGGAGCACGGCTTTCGCGATCGGAGCCGCGACCGTGCCACCAAAGCCGCCGTTTGACACGTCGACATTCACCGCGATCGCGATCTTCGGGTGATCGGCCGGCGCGAACGCCACGAACGCGGGCTGGGTCAGGTTCGACCCGTTGGCGCCGATCTGTGCCGTTCCGGTCTTGCCGGCGACGCTGATCCCCCCTAGCTGCACCGCGGTTCCGGTGCCTTCCTCGACGACCTTCTCCATCATCTTCGTCACGTCAGCGGCGGTCGACGGCTTCATCACGTGGCTGTAGACGCTCGGGTTGGTCGTCTTGACGGTACGCCCATCCTGGTCGACGACGCGATCGATCAGGTGCGGCGTCATCAATGTGCCGCCGTTCGCCACCGCCGCCGCGACCATCGCCATCTGCAATGGCGTGACCTGGAGGCCGCCTTCGCCGATCCCGATCCGGCCGATGTCCTCGTTCGGACTTCCCGGCGGGTACGGCCGCCCGCTTGGGGCGACTGGCTTGCTCGTGTTCAGCTCGAACGGTGGGAAGTCGAGCGGCGGCTTGGAGTAGAACCCGAAACGCTTCATGTACTCGGTCATCGTCGGGCGCCCGACGTGCTCGGAGACCTGGGCGAAGATCGTGTTGATCGAGTACGTCATCGCCGTCGTGAGCGTCTGCGGTCCCCAACTCTTGTTGCCGTCGTTGGCCAGCGGCACTCCGGAGACCAGGATCGGCGAGTTCCCGTTGACGATCGAGTCCGGGGTGTACAGGCCACTGTCGATCGCCGCCGTGGCAGTGACGATCTTGAACGTCGATCCCGGAGCATAAGCGCCCTGGGTGGCGCGATTGAACGTCGTGTTCGTGATGCTGCTCTGGGACGGCGGGTCGTTGTCGTTATACCCCGGATTCGAGTACATGACCTTGACCGCACCCGTGCTCGGATCGAGCGCGACAACCGAGCCCGCCTGTCCCGCGAGCGCCTGCTGTGCGGCACGCTGGCCCTTCGGGTCGAGGGTCGTGTACACGTCGTCGCCGACCGGCCGCGGGCTGAGCTGACCGAAGATCGAGCTGAGCCCGGTCTGGACGCCGCGCAGATCCGGACCGGCGGATTGCTCGAGCCCCGCCGCCTCGCCCTTCGCGGCGATCGAGAATCCCACCGGCTGGGCGAACAGGCTCCCCTGCGGGTAGGTGCGGCTCCACGTGTTGCCCGCGGCGGGCACGGACTTGGCCAGCACGGTGCCGTCGGCAGCCAGGATCCGCCCACGCTTGATCTTGAGCTCGTCGAGCAGCGTACGGACGTTCAACGTGTTGTTGTTCAGCGAGGAGGCCTCGAACACCGTCCAGCGCGAGGTGAACACGATCAGGAGCGCGAATAGAAGGATGATCACGCCGAACAGACGCGCAATCGGCTGGTTCATTCCTGCCTCCGGGCGCGGTCGGAGACGAGCAGCAACAGCGCCAGCAACACCATGTTCGCGATGATCGAGGAGCCGCCGTAGGAGATGAACGGCAGGGTCACACCGGTGAGCGGGATCACGCGAGTGACGCCGCCGACGATCACGAACACCTGGAGCGCGAACATCGAGCTGAGCCCGACCGCCAGCAGCGTCGAGAACGAGTCCCGCGCCAGCATCGCGGTCTTGAAGCCGCGGGCGACCAACAACAGGTAGGTGATCAGGACCGCCGCCCCGCCGAACAGGCCGAGTTCGTCGGTGATGACGGCATAGATCATGTCTGTCTGCGGCGCAGGCAACAGGGGTCCGCCGTTGGGCAGGGTGAGCGCAGCCTGGCCGAAGCCCTGACCGAACATCCCGCCGGCCGCCTGGGCGAACATCGCGTTGGCGACCTGGTAGCTACCCAGCGGCTGGTGGTACAGGTGCGGATTCAGTGGATGCAGCCACGTCTCGACGCGGGCGTGGATGTGGGGTATGTGAGTCCCCAGGTACCAGAAGCCGATCCCGGCGGCGATCAGGCCGATGACCACGAACGACACGCGGTTGGTCGCGACGTACAGCATCGCCAGCAACCCGCCGTAGAACATGATCGAGGAACCAGTGTCGCTCAGCACGACCAGAGTGCCCATCGCGAGTCCCCAGATGATCACCACAGGCCCGAACTGCTTGATCGGCGGGAACGTGATCCCGAGGAAGCGCCGCCCGCCCTGCACGAGCACCTGGCGCGTGTCGCGCAGGTAGCTGGCCAGGAAGATGACCAGCCCGATCTTCGCGAACTCCGCCGGCTGGAACACGAACAGCCCGGGGATGCGCACGCCCAGATACGCGCCGTTGGCCGCGTAGCCGATGCCCGGAAGCCGCGGCAGCACGAGCAGGCCGAGCGAGATCAGGACGATGACGTAGCGGTAGCGCTCGAGCTTTCGGTAGTCGCGGAACAGCAGGATCGTGGCCGCGAACAGGACCAGCCCGAGCACGAACCACTGCGCCTGCTGGCGGGCCAGCGTCGAGTCGATCCGGTAGACCATCACGAGCCCGAAGCTCGCCAGCACGGCTACCAGGGGGAACATGTACGGGTCGGCGCGCGGCAGCGTAATGCGGATGAAGATGTGCGCGGCGATGCACAGCCCGAGGAACAGCGCGCCGTAGGTCAGCGATACGTTCGACAGCGCGTTCGAGCGCTGAATGAACACGCCGGCGAAGCCCGCGGTCACGAGCAGCGACGCGGGAATGAGCCCGAGAAGCTCACGGTTTCTCGCGGTCATCCGTCCGTCCGCCTTCCGCTTGGGCGCGTGGCGGGCGGGGTCGACACGCCCCCGGTCAGATGCTTCACGGCGAGATTTTTCCCTGCTCGAGGTCCATCACCAGCGAGGTCGCATCCGATTGCGAGCGCAGGTCGTTGTTGAGGAGCTGGGAGCGACGCGCCGCCGGCACGATCGATGCGGGGACGCCGGACACGTAGTAGGTCTCGTAAAGCGGCACCCCGAACGGCAGGTCGAACGGCAGGCCCCGGTAGACGGTGACGATCCCCTGCCCGTCGGTCCCGAGGAAGTACAGCTGGCGGCTCGCCAGGTAGCCGCCGGCGCCGATCAGGCCGAGGACGATTACGGTGGCGAGTAGCGCCGAGATCGGGGTGATGAACCGGTGATCGCGGCGGACCGTCTCGGGCCGCCGGGCCTGGAGGCGACGCGTCCCCGGCGGCATCGGCGACATGCGCTGGGCCGCCGAACGCGTGGGGGGCGGCGCCACCGCCACCGCGGTCGCGCCTGAGCGGTCGGACTCTTCGTTGCGCGTCCCGAGCGCATCGTGCGGCACCGCGACGCCGATCATCGTCTCCTCGCCGGCGGCGTCGTCGGCGCCGATCTCCTCGAGGCGGAACAGGACCACCGTGATGTTGTCCCGTCCGCCGGCCTCGTTGGCCTCGCGGATCAGCGCATCGCCGGCCTCGTCGAGGTTTTCGTGCTCGACGAGCGTCGCCTTGACCCGCTCCTCGGAGATCATCGAGGTGAGGCCGTCGCTGCATAGGAGGACCACGTCGCCGGCGCGTGCCGGGTACGTCCAGGTGTCGACCTCGACATCCGGCTCGGGGCCGAGCGCGCGGGTGATGATCGACCGCTGCGGATGCTCGGCGGCCTGCTCCTCGGTCAGCTTCCCGCGGCGCACGAGCTCGTCGACCAGCGAGTGGTCCTGGGTTAGGCGCTGGAGCGTCCCGTCGCGGAACAGATAGGCGCGGCTGTCGCCGACATGCGCGATTGCGACATGGGTGTCGTCGACGTAGGCGGCGGTCAGGGTCGTGCCCATACCGGCCCGACCGCGATCGGCGCGGGACCGCTCGTAGATCTGCGCGTTGGCCTCGCGCACCCGCGTGGCGAGGCGTTCCTCAGGGCTGCCCGAATCGGGAAGACCCTGCTCGAACGCCTCGACGGCGATCCGCGAGGCGACTTCGCCCGCCTGGGCGCCGCCCATCCCGTCGGCGACCACGAACACCGGAGCGCGCGCGAACGCGCTGTCCTCATTGTCCCGGCGTTGACGGCCAGTGTCGGTCTTGCAGGTGGTTTCAGCGGCGCGCAGCATGGTCAGGTTGAGTGGTCGCTTTGGTGAGTACGGCGACACCGAGAGTGGTCGATCCTCATAGCAGGCGTCATCCTCATTGCTCGTAGGAGAACTCGCAATCGCCGATCCTTATCCGATCGCCGGGATGTAACGGCTGGGGGCCGTTCAGCGGCTCCTCATTGAGGTACGTCCCATTGGTGGATCCGAGGTCCTCGATCACGACGACATGACCCTCCCGCGAAATGCGGGCGTGGTGCGCGGATGCGAACGGATCGTCGAGCCTGATCTCGACGTCTCCGCGGCCGAGAGTAGCGCCCTGGTTAGGAATTTCATACGCGCTGCCGACTTCGTGCCCGGGCGCGCGCTCGACCGTCAGCCGCGGCTCGAAGCCGTCTGCACCGTGATCGCCGAGCCCGTTGGAGGCCGGGTACATGCCGGTGGCGTCGTACGGGGCTGGGTCTTCCACCCGGACCGAGCCGCCGCGACCTCGACGAAGATCACGCATCGCGCTCCACGCCACCCACATCAGGAACAGGTAGAGCACGATCAGGAAGCCGAACTTGAGACCTACCGAGACGGGCGCGAGCATCGCTACTCCTGGCTGAAGGTCATCACCGACTCGCCGAGCTCGATCTCGTCGCCCTCGCGGAGCACCTCGGAGCCGTCGATCCGGCGTCCATTGAGTCGCGAGCCGTTCGTCGAGCCAAGGTCGGTGAGCACCCACGACCCGCCGCGGGGCCGGATCTCGGCGTGCTGGCGCGACACGTTCGGATCGCTCAGCACCACATCGCACTGCCGGCCCCTCCCCAGCGTCGCGCCCGAAGGTCCGACGACGACACGCTTGCCATCGAGCAGGAGCAGCACCTTGGGCGCCCGTGCACGGCCGCGCTCCTCGAGCGGCTCCGCCACGCGTTCGGCGTTGCTGTAGACCATCGTCCGTCCGGACTGAGCCTCGGCGGGCGCGCTGACCGGCTCTTCGTCGGCCTGGGCGACCCGGGTCTGGATGCCGAACTCGCCCAGGCCGAGGCGGTCGTCGGTCTCGAATTCGATCACCGGCCGTGACAGCAGAGTCAGCCGCTCCCTGCGCGCATGCTCGAGCAGATACCCGGCAAGCTCGGCCGTTAGCGCTGCCTCGTAGCCGGCAAAGCGCTCACGGTCGCGCGGAGACAGAAACACCCGGTACTCGTTCGGGGCGTACGTCCGCGACACCGAGAACGACTTGTGCTCCTCCATCTCGCGAGCGAGCTTGCGGGCGATCTCGACCGGGCGCACCTCGGACCGGAAGGCACGGCTGAACGTGCCTTCGACGAGGCCTTGGATCTTGTTCTCCAGGTTCTTCAGAACGCTCATAGGTGCACGGGGACATCCCGTGGCCGGCAGGATTTGCCGGTGCTGATCCAGATGTCGCCGCCGGCCGTGTTGTAACGACGCACCGGTCGCGGGATTTGCCGAAGTTCCATGCTACGCGGTCGGCGCGCAATCTTTCGCCCATCTCGCGCTCGCCAGCCAGTGTCCCGCTCGCCTTGTGACAAGCGCCACGAGCGCCCCGGCAAACGCCCCCAGCAGTGCGTTTCCGACCGAGACCCGCGGGAGCGCGGTCCCCATGTGTGAGGCCGCGACCGTCGCCAGCGCGAGCGCCGCGGCCCAGCCCGCCAACAGCGTCGCTTCGAGCAACGGCGACCGCCGGATCCCGGCCCACGCAAGCACGACCGCGGCCGCCGCCCAGACCCCGGCGCCGACCAGCGTTCCGGCCGTCAGCAGCGGGGTTATGGCGTGGTGAAGTGCGTCGCCCGTCGACGATGTGTATGTCGCGCGGGCGAGCGCGAGCCACACCCACCCCGTGGCGCCCAGCATGGCGCGGCGCCAGATAGGGCCGGTGAGCCCGGCCACACCCGGCCAGGCGGCGGCGAGACCGATCGCACCGAGGGCCGGTGCCCCTGCGGACAGCGGCCAGGCCGGTCCGTCGCGCGGCGATAGCACGACGGGGACGAGGGCGCCCGCGAGTAGCAGCAACGCGCCACCGGCGTGCTCCTGGGCGACCAGGGAGGTCGCCATGAAGGCCGTGAGGGCAAACCATCCGGCGCGGGGGAGCGCGGCGACGATCACGGCCGCCGCGCACGCCGTAGCCGCGGCCGGGAAAGGCGAGGAGCCGGGCGCGTGGTGCGCGAGCCAGGTCGTCAGTGCCGCCGTGGCGGCGGCGGCGAACGCCCGGCGTGGCCAGGGGATGTGCAATTTCTCACGATCGGTTTGCTCGTCGGCATCTTGCTCGGGTTCGGCGCTCAGTCGGGGTTCTTGCCGTTGTTGGCGTCTTGGGCGTTCTCGGCGCTCTTCGGCGGGCGAGTGCGTGCGATCCCAGTCCTCGGCTTCGGCGCGTCGGCGGTGGTCCTCGATCCGGAGGTGGACCTCGTCGGTGTCGTGACGTCGGATGGTCGTCCGTGGCCGCCACGGTTCGGCGACGACGCCGGGGTCGTCCCGGACCCTGTCGGCGACCGCCGCGAGCGCGCCTCGCAGGTCCTCGAGTCGCCCTCGCTCGCCCGGGCGCGGGCGGAGTGCGAGGTCGATCGCCTGGCCCAGCTCGCGCGGAAGCTCGCGGCGCTGGCGACGCAGCGGCGGCAGATGCATGCCCATACGACGCGCGGATTGGCCCGCGGCCCCGGTCCGAACCGGGTTGACGCCGGTCAGGCCCTCGTACAGCACGAGCGCGAGCGAGAACAGATCCGCCGATGCGCCGGCCGGGAGCCCCTGGGCCTGCTCGGGCGCCATGTACGCGGCCGTCCCGATCACATCGCCGGTCATCGTCAGCGAGTCGCCACCAGCCACGCGCGCGACGCCGAAGTCGGTCAGCCGCGCGAGTCCCGCCGGTGAGGTCGCCCGCTCGGGGATCAGCACGTTGGACGGTTTGACGTCGCGGTGGATCACACCGTGCGCGTGGGCGTGGGCGAGCGCATCGCACAGCGCGACGCCGATCTGGATGACGTCGCGATCCGATAGCTCACCGGCGGCCAGGAGTCGGTCGAGCGTCGCGCCGTGCACGAGCTCCGAGACCAGGTACGCGCCCTGGTCGTCGACCGCCGCCTCGTACAAAGTGACGATTCCCGGGTGCGCGAGCCGGGCGGCGGCACGGGCCTCGCGCTCGAAGCGCCCGCCGACGACGCGCTCGCGCGGGAGGATCTTAATCGCGACGTCGCGATCGAGGCGCTCGTCGCGGGCGAGCCACACCGTCGCGAACCCGCCGGTGCCGAGCCGGCGGCGCAGTCGGTACCGATCCAGGACGACGGGCGCATCCGATCGACCCCCTGGAAGCCTCCGTCGAGTCGCCTCCTCGTCCCCCTCGGGCAACCGCCCGATCCGGGTTGGGGCCTGCGATTCGGAGGGATCGCCCGCGCGCACGGGCATCTTTTCGCGACGACGGTCGCCTTCCCCTTTGCCTGCAAACGTTCGGAAATGCCTTACCGCCGTCCAGGAAGTCATACTGAGCGCTTCCTGATTTCCGCAAGGAGCGAGCAGCGTGTCGTTCTTCGACGAGCCCGAGGAGACTCGTACCACGCCACGGGCGGCACCACGCCGCCGCCGACCGCCGAGCGGTGGTGGTCGCCGTCCGCCGTCGTCCGGGGACCGTCAGGCGATCATGATCCGCCGCATCGGCCTGGCGATCGTGGTCGTGATCGCGATCATCCTGATCGCGGTCCTCGTCAACGGCTGCGAGGCCAGCGCTCGGAAAAGCGCGCTCGAGGACTACAACAACAGCGTCGCCTCGCTGAACGCGCGCTCGGTCCAGACCGGTACGAACTTCTTCAACGCGCTCTCCGGGGGCACCAGCGACCCTACGAGCCTCTCGCAAAGCCTCGCTCAGGCGGTCAGCTCGGCCACCACTGAACTCGGCGACGCCAAGGGCCTGAGCACTCCCGACGAGGTGAAGGGGGCCCAGGAGGACTTCGTCACCGCGCTCCAAATGCGCAAGGACGGGATGAGCAACATCGCCAACCAGGTCGGCGCGGCGCTCCAGTCCCAGACGAGCCAGAACGCGATCGACACGATCGCGGCTGAGATGGCGCGCTTCTATGCCTCGGATGTGCTGTACAAGGACTACGCCGTGCCGCAGATCGTCGGCGCGCTTCGCGCGGCCGGCATAACCGTCGGTGGCCTGGGGGGCCAGCAGCTCAACTCGAGCCAGTTCCTGCCGTCGATCCAGTGGCTCGACCCCCAACACGTCGCCACCGCGCTCCACGTCAACCTGCCGTCGTCATCAGGATCGTCGAGCACCGGACCCATCGCCCCGGGCCTGCACGGGCACCAGTTGAACTCGGTCAGCGTGGGTGGGAGCACCCTCCAAACCGGATCGACCAACTCGATCCCAGCGAGCCCCGCGCCGACGTTCACGCTGGACTTCGCCAACACCGGCCAGAACACCGAGACCAACGTGAAGTGCCGCGTGACGGTGTCGGGCACGAGCGTCAGCGGGCAGACGATCGTCCCGCAGACGACCGCCGGAGAGTCGACGAGCTGCCAGGTCACGCTCAGCGCGTCGCCGCCGAAGGGTTCCCATAACGTCACGGCGGAGATCGTCCCCGTTCCCGGCGAGAAGAACACGGCGAACAACTCGCTGACGTTCCCGGTCACGTTCCAGTGATGGCTGGCGTGACCGTATCCTGTCGGCAGTGCACAATCTGACCAGCACCGCTGGGATCGTGGCGATGGCGGCCGGCGCGGGCGCGCTCCTGGCGCTCCTCTTCTGCACGATCCTCGGGATCAAGCTCAGGCGACTGCGGGCCGCTCAGCGGGCGATCCTCGGCGGTCAGGACCAGGACCTGGTGGCCCACGCCGCCTCGCTCCAGCATCAGTTCGAGGCGCTGTACGGCTACGTCCAGGAGGCGTCCGAGCGGCTCGAGAGCCGGATGGAGACGGCCGAGCACCGGATCGACGGGTCGGTCGCGTATCGCGCGCTGATCCGGTACGACGCCTACGGCGAGATGTCGGGCCGCCAGTCGACCTCGATCGCGCTGCTCGACGCCAACCGCTCGGGGGTCGTGCTGTCGTCGATCCACCACCGCGACCAAGCCCGCCTGTATGCCAAGGAGGTCCGCGAAGGAAAGCCCGAGCTCGAGCTTTCGCCCGAGGAGGACGAGGCGGTCAAGCGCGCGCTGGGCGCGGACGTGAAGCAGCGCTCGCGCTAGTGGAGCCCGGGTCACCCCGCTAGTGGTCGTCCCCGAGCGGATGCGCGTCGCCTACTTCGGCCCCGAGGGCACCTGGACTCAGGAGGCGCTGCTCGCCGCCACGACCGGGCGCGAGCTCGAGGCGGTCCCCTATCCGACGATCTACGACACCGTGATGGCCGTCCATTTCGGGGCCGTCCAACGCGCGCTGGTCCCAATCGAGAACTCGCTCGAGGGGTCTGTGAACGCGACGCTCGACGCGCTCGCGATGGAGACCGAGGACGTCGCGATCCTCGGGGAGGTGGTCCACCCGATCCGCCACTGTCTGATCGCCCGGACGCAGCTCGAGCTCTGGGAGATCGACACCGTCGTGTCGCATCCGCAGGCGACGGCCCAGTGCGCGCGCTTCATCCGCGCGCGGCTGCCGGGAGCACAGGTGCTCGCCGGCAGCTCGACCGCCGAGGCGGTCAAGACCGTGGCCGAACACGACGGACCGTGGGCGGCGCTCGGCAATCGGGTGGCGGCCGAGCGCTACGGCTGCCAGGTGCTTCGCGCCGGCGTCGAGGACGTGGCCGACAACGAGACCCGGTTCGTGTGGCTCGGGCCGGTGGGGGCGCCGGCCGGCGGCGTGGGCGGCGTGGGCGGGCCCGGGTCGCCGGGGTCGGCGCCGCTCGGTCCGTGGAAGACCGCGGTCGTGTTCTGGGGCGTTGGGTCCGAGGCGCCGGGCTGGCTCGTCCACTGCCTGTCCGAGTTCGCCTCGCGCGACGTGAACCTCACCCGGATCGAGTCGCGGCCGCGCAAGCAGGGCCTCGGGCGCTACATGTTCTTCCTCGACCTCGAGGGCCGCGACATCGAGCCGCATGTCGCCGACGCTCTCGTCGGGCTCCGCGCCCACGTCGAGGTCCTGCGCGTGCTCGGTTCGTTCCCGGCCGCGATCGTCTGACGACGTAACAAACGCTTATCAGGTCTACCGGAGGCACCGGTACACTCCGGCCAGCCATGGCCACTTCAGTACCAGCGCCAGTGTGGTCCGCGTCGCCTCCAGAGCACCAGCGACGCGGACGTGAGGGTGGCCGGGTGCTCGTATTGAACGCGACGTACGAACCGATAAACGTGTGCACCGTGCGCCGCGCCGTCGTGCTGCTCCTCAAGGAGAAGGCCGAGGTGATCGAGCGCGGCGATTGGGAGCTTCACTCGGCGACCGCGTCGATGTCGCGACCGGTCGTGATTCGCCTCGTCACCTACGTCCGGATCCCGCGCGACACCCACCGCCGCAAGATCACGCGTCGCGCCGTGTTCGCCCGCGACAACTGGACCTGCCAGTACTGCGGCGCGCGCTCCAACCTGACCGTAGACCACGTGATCCCCAGATCGAAGGGCGGCGGATCGGGCTGGGACAACATCGTCGCCTCGTGCGCTCCCTGCAACCGGCGCAAGGGCGACGCGCTTCCCCGCCAGGTCGGCATGCACCTGCGAACGCCGCCGCGCGTGCCGAGCGCCACGGTGTTCATCCACGTGGCAAGTCCGACCATCCCGGTCGCCTGGCAGCAGTACCTGGCGGCGTAGCAGGTCGCCACCACGCCACCACGCCACCACGCCGTTGCGCCGGCGGCGCTGGGGCGGTTTGCGGTCACGAATGCGCCGAGGGGTGCGCGGCTCGGGTGCGCGGCTCGGGTGCGCAACTCGCCAAAGCCCGCCTTCTCGGACCCGCGCCGGCAACATAAGCGCCCCCGGGAGGCTCATGTTGCCGCCGGCGTGGCAGGACGACATGGTTTGGCGAGACCCGATGCTGACACCCACCGCAGCGGTTGGTAATCTGATCATCACCAGAGAAAGGAGGTGGTCCGACTGTCTGAAAGTACTTCCGGGACCCTGGAGGTGTCCGGCCGCTAAGTCGGAGGCTGACCCCGCCTAGCGGAGTCCCCCCGAGACACCGCCGGCGCGAGTGCCGGGATTGGTCCCTCCGGTCTATTCCAACCTCGCATCGGTGATGCCAGCCAAACTGTGAAGGGCGTCGGGTCGACGGCGCCCTTCACCCGTTAAGGGTCCGGTCCGGCCCCGCGACGCGACGCCCTAGTACCCCGGGGACACGCTGGTGCGAGGCGCCTAGGCGATCCCGGGGACCGGCCGCGACACCTGCACGTTGTCCCGGCCGGCGGCCTTGCCGAGGTACAGAGCGCTGTCGGCTCGGCTGACCAGCTCGTCGATCTCCTCGTGGTTCCACTCGGCAACGCCGATCGTGATCGTCACGTTCAGGCCGTGATCCTGCGCCGCTTCGGGCTGATCCTGCGCCAGCGCGTCGCGCAGGCGCTCGGTGGCGCGCAGCGCGCCGTCCTCGTCGGTGCTCGTGAGCACCACCAGGAACTCCTCGCCGCCCCAGCGGCCGATCGCGTCCTCCGTGCGCAGGGCGCGATCGAGGACCTGCGCGGTGTGCGCGAGCACGGCGTCGCCAGAGCGATGGCCGAGCGTGTCGTTGACGTGCTTGAAGTGATCGACGTCGATGACCAGCAACGACAGCGCCAGGTCGTGGCGGCGCGCGGCGCTGATCGCGTCGTGCAGGTACTCCTCGATCGCGCGGCGGTTGCGCAGGCCGGTCAGCGGGTCGACCAGGGCCAGCCGCGCGAGTTCGCCGTTGAGTCGCGTCAGTTGTTCACGGCGGCCGTGCAGCCGGGTGATCAGGACGATGATCGCCAGCCCGGCCGCCCCGAGCCCCGCGATCGCGAGCCACGCGATCCACCTGCCGGCTCCGTTGAGGAACGTGAACAGCTGCGCCTCGGGATCACGCAGCACGATCCGCCACGAGGTCCCGGCGACGTGCGCCGTGACGAAGTACTGCTTGCCCTGCGGGCTCCCGTACGACCCGTTGGCCGCGCGGCGGGCGGCCTCCGACAGCCGGGGATCGGCCTTGGCGAGCGTGGCGGGCTGCGACCCTCCGGACGGAACCGCGGTCAGCAGCCCTCCGCTGGGATCGACGAGATAGGCCTGCCAGCCGGAATTTGACAGAACGCTCCCGAGCACCGTCGGCAACACCGACTCGGCCATCGTGTACGCGCCCGTGAACACCCGCCGGCCGAAGGGAGTCTGGTACGCGACGGCAAAGCTGAGCATCGGCGTGCCGCCGACGTCAGCCAGGCCCACGCCGGATGTGTCGGGCTCGGCGAACGTAGCTGCCAGGCCTGAATACTTTTCCGCGAGCATGCCGACCAACGGGCTCGGTGCCGACGCCGCCGCTCGGATGACCCGGCCGTTCGTGTCGAGGACCGCCGCGGCACGCAGGCCGAGGGCGGTCGCGTCACGATCCAGGGTGTCCTGCGAGATCGCCGGGCCGGCGAACCAGGTGAGCGCTTGGGCCCGCTGGCTCGAGAGAAGGTCGTTGGCGTAGATCGACACGAACCCCGCAGCGAACTGAACGCGGGTCTGCAGGCGCGCCGCCATCCCGTTGCGGCTTGTCGCCTGGGAATGCGCGAGAAGCCAACTGCCGGCCGCGATCAGCGCCAGCCACCCGATCACGAGTGCGAGCACCAGCCGACCCTGGCCCCGCCGCGCGCCGGCGAGGCGCGTGACCGGGCCGGACGTGCTGGCCTCGCGCGCCAGCAACGACCGCAACTCTGGCCGCCCGGTTCCCATTTGACCGCTTATCGGTTAGTCCGCGGCGGTCCTTGAGCAATCCGGGCCGCGCCCTCGTTGCTTTGCAACCCGCGGTGGGTTGCCCAGCTACTCGGCGTCGTCGCCGGGGTCGTCGTCGCCGGCGGCCCCGTCGTCGTCCGTCAGATCGCCCTCGTCGAAGGACTCACCATCGAAGGACTCACCATCGACGCCGTGCTCGTCTGGGGCGGCAGCCGCGTCTCCGGCAAGCACCGATCCCGCCACCGCGTCGATGTCAACGTCGACCTCGCCGGCGACCGTCGCGGCCGTCGAGGTCTCGGACTCGACGACGAGCGCGACCGCGCTGACCTGGTCGTCGTCGCGGATGTTCATCACCCTCACGCCCTGCGAGGCGCGGCCGTACTTGTTTATCCCGCGCACCGACGTCCGCTGGACCATGCCGTTCTGAGAGATGAACACGAGCTCCTGGTGCTCGCGCACGACGAGCGCGCCGGCGAGCGCTCCCTTGTTCTCGGTGAGCTGGATCGTCTTGACGCCCATCGTCCCGCGGCCCTTGACCGGATAGTCGGGGATCGGCGTGCGCTTGCCGTAGCCGTTCTCCGTGACCACAAGCAGCTCCTGGTCGTCGCGGGCGACGTCCATGGCCAGCACGGCGTTGCCCTTCTGCGAGACGTTCATGCCGCGAACGCCGCTCGTGTCCCGACCCATCGCCCGGACCTGGCCCTCGCTGAACCGCGCGGCCTGCCCCGAGCGCGACACCATGATGATGTCGTCGTGCCCCGAGGTCCGCCGGACCGCGATCAGCTCGTCGTCGTCGCGAATGTTGATCGCGATGATCCCGTCGGCCTTGATCGGCGTGTTGTAGGCGCCGAACTCGGTCTTCTTCACCATGCCCTTGCGCGTCGCGAACACGAGGTACTTGCCCTCGCCGAAGTCGCGGGTCGCCAGCACCGACTGCACCCGCTCGCCCTCGCGCAGCGGCAGCAGGTTCACGAGCGCCCGGCCGCGCGCCGTGCGCGAGGCCTCAGGCAGCTCGTACACCTTGAGCCGATAGACCTTGCCCCGGTTCGTGAAGAACAGCAGGTAGTCGTGGGTGGAGGAGACGAACAGGTGCTCGATGTAGTCGTCGTCCTTCATGTCCATCCCGGTCACGCCGACGCCGCCGCGGCGCTGCTGGCGATACGTGGACAGCGGCAGCGACTTGATGTAGCCCGAGTGCGTGATCGAGATCACCATCTGTTGGTCGGCAATCAGGTCCTCGATGTCGATCTCGCCCTCGGCGTGCACGATCTCGGTGCGCCGCTCATCGCCGTAGGTCTCGGCGATCTCGGCCAGCTCCTCTTTGATCAGCGCCATGACCCGGCTCTCGTCGCCAAGGATCTCGCGCAGCTCCTTGATCCGCTCGATCAGGTCCTTGTGCTCCTGCGCGATCTTGTCGGCCTCGAGCGCGGTCAGCCGGCTCAAGGTCAGCTGCAGGATCGCCTGGGCCTGCACGACGGTCAGCTCGAACCGTTCGACCAGGCCATTGCGCGCGACCTCGGGCGTCTGCGACCCGCGGATCAGCGCGATCACCTCGTCGAGGTTGGCGAGCGCGATCAGCAGTCCCTCGAGGACATGGGCGCGCTCCTCGGCGCGGCGGAGCTCGTACTTCGTCCGGCGGACGATGACCTCCCGCTGGTGGTCGACGTAGTGGCCGATCACCTCGCGCAGCGAAAGGGTGCGCGGCACGTTGTCGACGAGCGCGACCACGTTGACGCCGAACGTCTGCTGCATCGGCGTGTGCTTGAACAGCTTGTTGAGCACGACCTTGGGGATCGCGTCGCGCTTGAGCTCGATCACGATCCGCATCCCGTTCCGGTCCGACTCGTCCCGGATATCGCTGATCTCGGAGACCTTCTTCTCGTGGACGAGCGTCGCGATCTTCTCGATAACGCCGCCGTCCCCGCCCTTGCGGACCTGGAACGGCAGCTCGGTGACGATGATCGCCTCCTTGCCCTGGCCGATCGGCTCGATGTGTGCCTTGGCCTGCACGCGAATCCGCCCGCGGCCGGTGGCGTATGCGTCCCGGATTCCCTCGCGTCCGAGGATCGTCCCGGCGGTCGGGAAATCAGGGCCCTTGACGTGCTTCATCAGGCCCTCGACGTCGATGTCGGGGTCGTCGATGTACGCGAGCGTCGCGGCCACCACTTCGCGCAGGTTGTGCGGCGGGATGTTGGTGGCCATGCCGACGGCGATGCCGGAGCCGCCGTTGACGAGCAGGTTCGGGAAGCGCGAGGGCAACACCACCGGCTGCTGCTTGGACCCGTCGAAGTTGGGATAGAAGTCGACCGTCTCCTGGTCGATGTCGCGCAGCATCTCGGTGGCCAGCGCGTCGAGCCGGGCTTCGGTGTATCTCATGGCCGCCGCGCCCCAGCCGTCGATGTTCCCGAAGTTCCCGTGCCCGTCGATGAGCGGATAGCGCATCGAGAAGTCCTGCGCCATCCGGGCCAGGGTGTCGTAGATGGGCGAATCCCCGTGCGGGTGGTACTTGCCCATTACTTCGCCGACGATCGTCGCGCACTTGACGTGCTTGCGCGGCGGCCGCAGCCCGAGTTCGTTCATCGCGTAGAGGATCCGGCGGTGGACCGGCTTGAGGCCGTCGCGGACGTCGGGCAGTGCACGCCCGACGATCACCGACATGGCGTAGTCGAGATACGCCGAGCGCATCTCGTCCTCGAGGCCGCGTGGCTCGATGTTGCCGCCGCCGATGGTGTCGATCGATGCCATTAGTCAGTCCTCCTACGTGTCCAGCGTGGCGAGCCGCGCGTTCTCCTCGATGAATGCCCGCCGCGGCTCGACCTGGTCGCCCATCAGCATCGAGAACACCATGTCGGCCGAGGCCGCATCCTCCATGCTGACTTGCACGAGCGTCCGCGAGCTCGGGTCCATGGTCGTCTCGCGCAGCTCGTGCGCGTCCATCTCGCCGAGGCCCTTGAACCGGTAGTACTCGATCCCGCGCTGCGCGATCGCCAGCACCGCCTCGCGCAGCTCGTCGAACGTGGGCGCGTCCTTGCCGTTCTCGCCGAGGGCAACGTGGAACGGAGGCGTGCCGACCAGCTCGACCAGCTCCCTGTGTACATCGGCCAGCTGGTGGTACTCCTCGGCCTCGAGCGTGGCGCGCGGAATCGTGTGCGTGGTCGCGAGGCTGGTCTTCGCCTCGACCGTGCGGATGACGACCTCGTGCTCGTTCTCCGACAGCAGCTCGACACGGAACGCCTCGCCGTTTTGGCCGTCCTTGATGTGGTGCAGGAGCGCGTCGACGTCCGAGACCTGCTCCTCGAGGAGCCTCGCCTGCTGAAGGAAGTTGATCACGCTATGGCCATGCGCGGCGCGGAGCGCCGAGGCCCAGCCGTCGTACTGCTTGAGCAACCGGTTGAAGCGCTTCCAGCGCGTGTCGGTCAGCTTCAACTGCTTGTTGTACCGGTCGAAGATCTCGATCTTCTCGAACTTGTCGCCGAGCAGGATGTCCTCGAGCTCGGACTCGCGCTCGATGTAGCGGTGCTTCTGGCCCCTGGTCAGCCGATAGAGAGGCGGCTTGGCGATGTACACGTAGCCGGCCTCGATCAGCGGCTGCATCTCACGGAACAGCAGCGTCAGCGCGAGCGTGCGGATGTGAGCGCCGTCGACGTCGGCGTCGGTGAGCAACACGATCTTGTGGTAGCGCGCCTTGCCGATGTCGAACTCGTCACGCACACCGGTGCCGATCGCGGTGATCAGCGCCTGGATCTCGGTGTTGGCCAGGACCTTGTCGATGCGGCTCTTCTCGACATTCAGGATCTTCCCCCGCAGCGGCAGGATCGCCTGGGTGCTGCGGTCACGGGCGCTCACGGCCGAGCCGCCCGCCGAGTCGCCCTCGACCACGAACAGCTCCGCGAGGGACGGGTCCTTGACCGAGCAGTCGGCGAGCTTGCCGGGCAGGGCCGAGTTCTCGAGCGCGGACTTGCGTCGGGTCAGATCGCGCGCCTTGCGCGCGGCGGCCCGGGCCCGCGCCGCGTCGACGCTCTTTCGGATCACGCGGCGGGCGTCCTGAGGGTTCTCCTCGAGGAACTCGGATAGGCGCGCGTACACGACCGAGCGCACGAAGCCGTCCATGCCGGGGTTGCCCAGCTTGGTCTTGGTCTGGCCTTCGAACTGCGGGTCGGTCAGCTTGGCCGAGATCACCGCGGTGAGGCCCTCGCGTACGTCCTCGCCGGTCAGTGCATCGTCCTTGTCCTTGAGCTCGCCCTTGTCCCGGGCGTACTTGTTAAGCGCTGTGGTCAGCGCCGAGCGGAAGCCGCTGAGGTGCGCGCCGCCCTCGATCGTGTTGATGTTGTTGGCGAACGAGAACACCGACTCCTGGTAGGAGGAGTTCCATTGCATGGCGACCTCGACCGCGCCTTCGTCCCCCTCACCCTCGAACGAGATCACCTTGTTGGTGATCGGCTCCTTATTGCGGTTGAGGTACTTGACGAAGTCGACGATCCCGCCCTCATAGTGGAATTCGGCCTTGTGGCCTTCGCCGCGCTTGTCGATCAGATAGATGCGCAGGCCGCGCGTGAGGAACGCGGTGTCGCGCATGCGCTCCTCGAGCGTCGTGAAGTTGAGATCGAGCGTCTCGAAGACGTCGGCATCGGGCACGAACGTGATCGTCGTCCCCGTCTCGTTGGTGGGCTCGCCCTTCTTCAGGTCGCCGAGCGGCGTGCCGCGCTCGAACGACTGCGTCCACACAAATCCATCGCGGCGGACCTCGACGTCGAGGCGTTCGGAGAGCGCGTTGACGACCGATACCCCAACCCCGTGCAACCCACCGGAGACCTTGTAACCGCCGCCTTGGCCGAACTTGCCGCCGGCGTGCAGCACGGTCAGCACCACCTCGACCGCCGGACGCTGCTCCTTCTCCATAATCGCGACCGGGATGCCCGCGCCGTTGTCGCGCACGGTGACGGAGTTGTTGGGATGGATCGTGATCTCGACGCGGTCAGCGCGGCCGGCCAGGGCCTCGTCGACCGAGTTGTCGACAACCTCGTACACGAGGTGGTGTAGGCCGCGCTCGCCGGTCGAGCCGATGTACATGCCGGGACGCCTGCGGACCGCCTCGAGTCCCTCGAGGACGGTGATGTCCTGTGCGTCATAACTACTCTGCTGGTTGGGGCGCCCTGCGGCGCCATCGTCAATTGCCAACGATCCTCCGATGAACATCAGAGACGCCCCGGGTCCGCGCAACCTGGCGCGCGCCGGAGCGTCGAGAATTGTGCACATAATGATAGCACGGTGGGGGGCGGAAACGACCCCTTGCCACGGTCCGTTTTGCCTGCAAAAGTCGGAAAACGGAGAGTATTCCTCGAGCCCGTGACCGGTCGCTTTTGTCGGCTTTGATGCACCACGGAACAGACCCGTCGAAAAGCGGCTCCTGACGCCTCCGGTCCTAATTGGTACGCGCGCGATGCTCAACTTTTGCGCGCATGCGCCGATGCTTACGCGAAGGGCTGCCGGCGACCGGAGTCGGCGCACTGAGGATGACAGCCGAGACCGCCACCGAATCCCAGCCCAAGCCGTCCTCTCGCCTGTCGGGGGCGCTTGCGCGTGCTCGCGGCGTCCACCCCGTGTGGGGTCTGAATCTGCTGTTGATCGCCACCGCAGTGGCGCTATACGCCGGCCCCGTTCACGGCCTTCAGCCCCTCGCGCACCCGCACCTGCCGTGGTGGTCGATCGCGATCGCGTTCGCGATCGCCGAGCGCTGCGTTGTCCACCTCCATTTCCGGCGCGGGGCGCACTCGTTCTCGCTCGGAGACATCCCGATCGTATTCGGATTGATCTTCTGCAGCGCCGAGGCGTTCGTCGTCGGCTGCCTGCTCGGGAGCGCGCTGGTGATGCTGTTCGACCGCCGGCTACCGCCGGTCAAGTTCGTTTTCAACACCTCCCAGTTTGCGGTCCACGCGTGCATCGCGCTGCTCGTCATCCACGCGCTCGCGCCCGTGTCCGACCACGTCGGACAGCGGATCTGGGTCGGGGCGCTGATCGCCACGCAGGCCTCCGGATTCGTGACCGTCCTGGCGATCGCAATCGCGATCTCCCTGTCGGAGGGCATCGTCAAGCTCCGGACGGTCGCTCACATGCTGTCGATGGATCTTGTGGTGACGCTCAGCAACGCCAGCCTCGGGCTGTGCGGCGCGGTGATCGCGTCCTCGGACGCGCTGGCGCTCCCGCTTCTGGCGATCCCGTCGCTCACGCTGTTCGCGGCCTACCGCGCCTACCTGTCCGAGCGCGAGCGTCACAAGCGGCTCGAATTCCTCTACGAGGCCAATCGCACGCTCGCACGCTCGCGTGAGATCGCGCATGCGCTCGAGGGGCTGCTCGTGCGCTCGCTCGAGGCGTTCCGCGCCGAGCTCGCCGAGATCATCCTGTTCGGCTCCGAGGAGAACCCATCGGTACGGACGCTGCTCGGTCCCGGCAGCTACCGCGAGTTGATGGAGCCGGTCGACTCGGAGGTCGCCGACGCGATGCGCGAGGTGCTCGAGCGCAGCGACGGAGGCGCGTTCACGCTCGATCCCCCGTTCGGCGGCGCTCGCCTCCAGCGCTACTTGGAGGCGCGTGGGGTCACCCACGCGATGGTGGCTCCCCTGCCCGGCGAGGAGCGCGTGATCGGAGCGATCATGCTCGCCAATCGCTTCGGCGTCGTGCGCTCGTTCGACCACGACGACCTGCGGCTGCTCGACACGCTCGCGGGCAACGCCAGCGTGGCGCTCCAGTACGACCGGCTCGAGCAGGCGGTCAATCAGCTGTCGGTGCTGCAGGAGCAGCTCCACCACCAGGCTTACCACGACCCGCTCACGAACCTCGCCAACCGCTCGCTGTTCACCGACGAGGTGAAGTCGGCACTCGCCGACCGTCGCGGGGAGCTCGCCGTGCTGTTCATCGACCTCGACGACTTCAAGACGATCAACGACAGCCTCGGCCATTCCGCCGGCGACACGCTGCTGGTGTCGGTCGCCTCGCGCCTGCGCTCCTGCCTGCGGCCCGAGGACGTGATCGCCCGCCTGGGCGGCGACGAGTTTGCGGTGATGGTCGAAGATAGCCACGACGCGGAGGCGGCGGCGGTCACCGTTGCGCACCGGATCATGGAGGCTTTCGTACACCCGGTGGAGGTAGGTTCCGAGAGCGTGTCGGTGTACGTGAGCTGCGGGATCGCGACCAGTCACGGGGGCGCCGACTCGGCCGACGATCTGATCCGCGACGCGGACGTCGCGATGTACAGGGCCAAGACCAACGGGAAGGGTCACTTCCAGGTGTTCCACCCGAGCATGGGGGAGGCGGTGCTCGAGCGGCACGGCCTCAAGGAGGAGCTCCGCCTCGCGATCGAGCGTCAGGAGCTGACCCTGTTTTTCCAGCCGATCATCGATCTGGCCACCGGCTCGCTCGTCGCCGAGGAGGCGCTCGTGCGGTGGCAGCATCCCCGGCGCGGGCTGGTCGGGCCGTCGGAGTTCGTTCCGTTCGCGGAGGAGACCGGGCTGATCCTGTCGCTCGGTCAGTACGTGCTCGAGGAGGCCTGCCAGCAGGCCCGCCGGTGGCAGGCCAGCGGCCCAGTCGGGCCGGCGGGCGGTGCGCACGTCGCCGTCCACGTCAACCTCAGCGCGGTCGAGCTCCGCGACCCCGCGCTCGTCGACCGCGTGCGCGCGACGCTGTCCAATGCTGGGGTGCACCCGCAAAGCGTCGTCTTCGAGATCACCGAGAGCGTGCTGCTCGACGATTCCGAGCGCGTCAAGGCGGCGATCGCCGAGCTCCGAGCCCTCGGGGTGAGGTTCGCGCTAGACGACTTCGGCACCGGGTATTCGTCACTCAGCTACCTGCACACGCTGCCGTTCGACATGTTGAAGATCGCCAAGTCGTTCGTCGACGGCCTCGCCCGCGGCGGCCGCGAGGCGTCATTCGTGCGCATGATCATCGAGCTCGCCCGCACTCTCGGCGTAGCCGTGATCGCCGAGGGTATCGAGACACAAGAGCAAACCGATGCGCTTGTCGCTCTCGAGTGTGACTACGGTCAGGGTTTCCACCTCGGCCGGCCCGAGCCCGTCAGGGCCGAGCTCCCGCTCCGCTCCGCCGCCTAACGACGCGCGCCAGCGCCACCAGCGCCACCAGCGCCACCAGCGCCACCAGCGCCACCAGCGCCCGCGGATTGTCATACATCCGTCCAAACCCCTCAGGTGGCCACAGGTTCGGGCCGATGAAGTTCCCACGAAGGACTGCAGGGGCAAACCCGTCGCGAGGCGGGGGCGCAAAGCCAGGGGTCTCGCATGCCAGCGAGATGGCCCAGCCGCCAGTTCGGTTACTAATAGGACTGCTCAGGGCAAACCCGTCGCGAGGCGGGGGCGCAAAGCCAGGGGTCTCGCAAGGATGCGAGATAGCCCAGCCGCCAGTTGAGTCACTGGTTAATGGTTTTGCGACACGGAGGTTGCCCTGAGATGACACGTTCTGTCCACATCGTTGAGCGGATGCGGTGGATGTCCGCGCTCGCCGGCGCAGCCGTCGTGGCGCTCGTCGTCGCCATCGCGCTCTCCGCGACGAGCGGACAGCTGCGGACTCTCGTCCCCGGCTCCGCAGCCGGCTCGGCCGCCTCCGTCCCCGGCTCCTCGGCGGTGCTCGATCCCCGCATCGCGACGCTTGCCGCCCGCCACCCCGGCGCGGTCGTGCAGGCGATCGTCCAGTTCAATGCGCCGGTGACCCCGGCCACGGCCGACAAGGACGCGGCTGCAGTGCACGGACGTGTGATCGGCAACCTGCCGATCATCCACGGGCTCGCGCTCCAGCTAGCCGCCGCGCAGGCACGGTCGCTGGCCGCCAACCGGGATGTCCACGCGGTGTCACTCAACACCACCGTCACCACGGAGAGCTTGCCTTTCCACATGGTCGGTGGACCGGGCGTCACCGCGACGCAGCTTCAGACGACTTATGACCAGACGCTCGGCGTGCTCCCGCTCTGGAAGTTCGGTGTCACCGGCACCGGAGTGGGCGTGGCCGTCGTCGACACGGGCGTTGACGGTGCGCTTCCCGACTTCGCCTCGAAGGACCACGGTAACTCGCGGGTCGTTGCGAGCGCCGTGGCTAATGCTGATGCCACCACCGCGACTGACAGTTACGGTCACGGAACGGACGTCGCTGGGATCATCGCCGGCAACGGTGACAATCGCAGCGCGGGGGATCCGCTCTACGGTCACTACATCGGCGTCGCGCCGAATGCCAACCTCGTCTCGATCAAGGTCTCCGACGAGACGGGCAAGGCAACCGTGCTGGACGTGATCTACGGACTGCAGTTCGCGGTGGAGCATCAGTCACAGTTCAACATCCGCGTCATCAACCTGTCACTGAACTCGACAACGCCCCAGTCCTACAAGACCGACCCGCTCGACGCTGCTGTCGAGTCGGCCTGGATGCACGGGATCGTAGTGGTCGCGGCCGCTGGCAATCAGGGCGACACGCCCGGTGCGGTGCAGTACGCCCCCGCCAACGATCCCTACGTGATCACAGTCGGAGGCGTCGGCGAGAACGGCAGCGCGAATCCGGCCAATGACACGATCGCCTCGTGGTCGAGCCTGGGCACGACCCAGGACGGTCTGCAGAAGCCGGATGTGTACGCCCCGGGAGCCCACATCGTGTCGGTGCTCGCACCGAATAGCTACTTCGCCAACACCTGCCCGACGTGCATCGTCGGCAACGGTCAGTACATCCAGACGAGCGGCACGTCGATGGCCGCACCGGCGATCTCCGGGCTCGTCGCCGATCTGCTCCAGATTCACCCGAACTGGACGCCCGACCAGGTGAAGGGCGCCGTGACGAGCCCGTCGGTGACCGAGAACTCCTCCTTCCAGGAGCCGAACGCGGTCAAGGCCGCGCTGCTGTGGAACCCGCCGCTCGCCGACCAGGGTCTGACGCCTAGCAGCCTGATCGACGGCACGACGGGCAACATTAACTACAACCTCTCCAGCTGGAACCTGTCGAGTTGGAACCGGGCCAAGGGCCCGCTGCGCGCCGGTTATGCGCTGTCGAGTTGGAACTGCGAAAACTGCACGGCGAGCGGGAGTGGCGCCGGCGCCACACCGAGCCTCGGTTCCTGGAATACCGTCGGGCCGCTCGGTTGAGACCTCAAGCCTAAGTAGGGGTCGGCGGGGGCTAACAAGCCGGCGGGGGCTGGACGACAAGGCCGGTGGCGGGGTTTGGGCATCCCGTCGCCGGCCTTGTTCGGTTTGTGAGGCGTTCGGTACCAGCGGCGGCGCGTCAGTAGCGTGGCGGGAGCGCCACGCACCGAAGGCGCGACACGCGGCCGGTCCGCAGAGCGGCGTTGAGCCGCTCGAGGATCGCCGGGGCCATCAGGTCGAGTTCCTGAGCCCATACCGACGCCGAGCAAGACACGGTCACCACGCCGGCGCGCTCGGCCGTGGGCTCCGCTTCCCCGGCGATCGCCGTGCCGACCGCGGCGGCCCAGGCGCGCTGCACCTCGGCCAGCAGCGTGTCGGGCTTGAGGTCGTCGCGGATTTGATCGAGCGCCAGCGACACACGGCGCGGGGCGCGGCGGTAGCTGGTCATTCCGCCGCCATCTCCAGCAGCCTCCCGCCCGACACGGCGACCTGCCTGACGTCGTCGTCGCTCGAGCCTGGCACGTGCTCAAGATCGGTGGCGGTGATGACGGACTGCCCTGGGGTGGAGCGCAGCAAGTCGACGAGCGCCTGGCGCCTGGCGCGGTCGAGCTCGCTCATCACGTCGTCGAGGAGCATCAGCGGGGGCGCCGGTCGATGCTCGGCGATCACCTCGCGCTCGGCCAGCAGCAACGCGAGTAGAGCGAGTCGCTGCTGGCCCTGCGAGCCATAGGCGCGCAGGTCGTGCCCGCCGTGTTGCGTCGCGAGGTCGTCGCGGTGCGGCCCGTGGCCGGTGAAGCCGCGCTCGAGATCGCCGTCGACTCGCTCGCCAAGCTCGCAGGCCAGCTCGGCGGGCTCGGTCGCCCGCGAGCGCGGCCGGTAGAACACCTTCGGATCGCGCTCGAGACCGAGCGCACCCCCGACCCGCTCGAACGGCGCCGTCAGCAGGTCTACCGCGCTGCGCCGGTCGCTCATCAGCGCGATCCCGTGGCGGGCCAACTGCGCATCCCAGCTCTCGAGCGAGCCGCGTGACCCGCGCCCCGAGCGGATCCGCGCGATCAGCGCGTTGCGCTGGGCGAGCGCCTGCGAATACAGCCGCCGGGTCTCGGTCCGAGCCGGCCACAGCGCCGCGACGAACTGGTCGAGGTGCGCCCGGCGCGCCGCCGGGGCACCCTTGATGAGCTCGAGCCGGTCGGGCAGGAACACGCTCACCAGGGGACGGCCGGGTACGTCAAGCATGCGGTCGACCGACGCGCCGTCGACTCGCATGGCCTTCGCCTGCCCCGGCACGAAGCCGACCGACAGCTCGTGCATTCCGTCCTCGTCCCCGCAAGTGAGCACGGTCCGCGCCGCTCCGGCTCCGAACCTGACGACCTCGCGCTCGTTGCTCGTCCGGCACGATCGGCCCGTACACCCGAAGTAAAGCCCCTCGAGCAGGTTCGTTTTGCCGGCGCCGTTCGGACCCGTGACCACCGTCAGCCCGTCACCGAACTCCACGTGCGCGTCGTGGTACCCGCGGAAGTCGCGCAGGCTCAGGCTGAGGACCTGCACACGAGGCTCGCTAGACGTTCAGCCGGATCGGCATTATCAGGTACCGGAACCGGCTCTCGTCACCTGACTCGAGCAGCCCCGGGCGCAGCGGGCTGATCAGCTTCACGACCACGTCGCCCTCCTCGATCGCCTCCAGCCCGGCGCGGAGGAACTCGGGGTTGAAGCCGATCTCGAGCGGCTCGCCCTGGAACGGCACCGGCATCGACTCTTGCGCCTCGCCGATGTCCGGCGTCTGCGCGGAGATCGTCAGCTCCCCGGGCTGGAACGACAGCCGCAGCGGGGCGTTCTTCTGAGCGAGGAGGCTGATTCGCCGCACCACCTCGGTCAGCTCGGCGCCGGCCAGGCGCAGCTCGTGCTCGAATGTCTCGGGGAGTAACTGGCGGTAGTTCGGGAACTGACCGTCGATCAGCCGCGAGGACAGAACGATCCCTCCGAGCTCGAACAGGACCTGGTTCTGGCGGACGCTGATGCGCAGCTGCTCGTCCTCGACGTGGCCGGCCACCCGGGCCAGCTCCTGCAGCGCCCGGGCCGGCACGTTGACCTCGAAGCCGGAGGGGAGCGTCTCCTCGAGCGAGGTCTCCTTCACGCTCAGCCGATAGGAGTCGGTGGCCACCATCCGAAGCTCGCGGTCGGAGGCCGACACGAGGATCCCCGTTAGTACAGGACGGGTCTCGTCGCGCGAGGCCGAGGTCGCCACCTTCAGCGCGGTCGAGACGAACGCCTCCACCGGAAGCGAGACCGCGCCGTCGGCCTGCGGCTCGGGAAACGGTGGGAAGTCCTCGGATCTCAGCGTCCTGATATGGAACGTTGCGTTTCCGGAGACAAGCTCGACGTCCTGCTCGGAGGCGCGGAGCTCGAGCGAGACGCTCTCGGCCGGCAGCAGGCGGACGACGTCGAGCAGAAGGCGCGCCGGCAGCACGATTGTGCCCTCGCGGATTATCTCCGCCTCGAGTGGAACGCGCAGTCCGACGTCCATATCGGTCGCCTGAAGCTCGCAGCCGTCGGACGACGCGCGAAGCTGAACGCCCGACAGCGCTTGGATCGCACTGCGCGTCGACGCGACTCTGCTCACGGTCTGGAGTTGTCGAAGCAGAGCCTCGCGGTCGCAGGAGATCTTCACGATGAATACCTCAGAGATGGGATTTAGAAGTCATAGGGGATCTATCCGTGTTGACAAACCGCCGGAGTGCCTGCAACGACGGGAGATTCACGTGTGTGCAAAGAAACCAGCAAGTCTGTCAGGAGGGTCGGTCGGCACGGCTGCTGTCGATGATGCTCGTGAGCTCCTCGACCTCGTGAACAGCTTGTTCATCGTTGCGCATGCGCTCCGATACGCGCTTGCAAGCATGAAGGACCGTCGTGTGATTGCGCCCGCCGAACGCATCACCGATCGAATGAAGCGACGCATCCGTCAGAGCGCGGGTTAGATGGATCGCGACCTGGCGCGGCCAGGTGACGCTAGCGGCGCGGCTCGATGAGGTCAGCTGTCCGAGCGCCAGGCCGTAGTAGGAGGCGACCGTGTGCTGGATGTCCCCGACCGAGGTCGGCGCATCCTTCTTCGGCCGCGGGTGGATCTCGTCGAGGACCGCCTCGGCGAGTTTGACGTCGATCGGGAGTTGCGTAAGCGAGTGGTACGCAACGATCCTGATCAAGGCCCCCTCGAGCACTCGTACGTTGTCCGTGATGCGCTCGGCGATCACCTCGAGCACGGCGCCGTCGGTCACGGCGATGTGGTCGAGCGCTGCGCGCTTGCGCAGGATGGCGACCCGGGTCGCGTGGTCTGGCGGCTTGATCAGCGCCACGAGTCCCGACTCGAAGCGCTCGCGCAGGCGCTCCTCGACCGCCGCGAGTTGGCTGGGGAGGCGGTCGCACGTCAGTACCAACTGGCGCCCGGTCTCGTAGAGGGCGTTGAAGGTGTGGAAGAACTCCTCCTCGGTCTTGGCCTTGCTGGCGAGGAACTGGACGTCGTCGATGAGAAGAACGTCCGCGTCCCGGTAGGCCTGTTTGAAGCGATCGATCGATCGCGACCCGAGCGCTCGGATGAAGTGGTTGGTGAACGCCTCGACGGTCGTGTATCGGACGACCGCACCGCCGCCGAACGAGAGCACGTAGTTGCCGATCGCGTGGAGGAGGTGCGTCTTGCCGAGGCCCGGCGGGGCGTGGAGAAACAGCGGGTTGTAGGCCTGGCCGGGAAGCTCCGCGACCGCCAGCGAGGCGGCGTGGGCCAGGCGATTGCCGTCGCCGATGATGAACTGGTCGAAGCTGTAACGGGGGTTGAGCGCGCCGTCGGCGAGGTCGAGGCCCTCGGCCTGGGTGCGCGATCGGTGCGGGCGATCGGCGCCATGGCAGGCGAGCTCGAGCCTGACGTCTGGACCGAATGCGATCCTTGCGCAGCTCTCGAGGATCCGCCCGAAGCGCTTGGAGACCCAGTCGTACGTGGCCGCCGGTGCGTCGACGAGCAGCGTCCCGTGATCGACGGACTTCAGCTCCAGCGACGCCAGCCAGATCTCGTACGTGGATTCGCCGACGGCCCGCCTGAGCTCCGCGCGGAGCTCACGCCAGGCAACGGTGGGCTCGAGGTGCGCGGACAGCGACAAGCAACCCCTTGCGGGACGGAGATGGATCTGATTGCGAGGGAGGCGGCCCGAAGGACGCCCGGGGCGGCGAATATACCAGCGGTGAGGAGGCGAGATGCGCGGCTTCCTGGGCCTTGACGCAAAGCGCGAGAAAAAGCGCGAGCGGCCTCTGGGGCCAGGTTCCGGCGTGCGGCCTACGATCTCAATCTGCGGCAATCGCCGCTGCGTATACTGGCTGCAATCCCGCTCCCTGGGGTCCTGAGTGATGAAACGCACTTACCAGCCGAAGAAGCGCAAGCGCGCCCGCACACACGGATTCCGTGCCCGCATGCAGACCCGGGCCGGGCGTCTCACGCTGAAGCGCCGGCGCGACAAGGGCCGCAAGCGCCTGACGGTCTGATGGTGGGCCTGCCTGGCGCCCGTCCGCGGACCGGGCGGATGAGGCTGTCTCGCAGTGCCGACTTCGATCGCGTGTTCCGCCAGGGTCGGTCTCATGCCGGCCGGGAGTTCGTCTTGTATGTCTTCCCCCGCGGGGAGGGCGACGACGCGAGGCTCGGCCTGTCCGTGTCGCGCAAGGTCGGCGGCGCCGTCGAGCGCAACCGGGTCAAGCGGCTGCTTCGAGAGGCGTTCGCGATCGATGGCGACAGGCTCCCGCCCGGCACCGATGCCGTGGTCGTGGCCAGGCACGAAGCCAACGCTTTGGCCGAGCGTGAGGGTTTGGACGGGATTCGCCGTGCGCTCGGGCAATTGCTCGAGCTCGTTGATCGCGGTGGCGGTGAGCGGCGCGCCGCGTCGAATGAGGCCAGGGCGGAAGTGGTCGAGGAGGCCGGGTGAGCTGGCTGGGATCGCTGGTGGTGCTGCCGATCAGGCTTTACCAGCGGCTGATCTCCCCGGCGTTAGGGCAGCGTTGCCGTTACTACCCTTCGTGCTCCGAATATGCCGCGCAGGCGATTAGGAGATTCGGCATACTCCGGGGGCTAGTCCTGGCCGGCTGGCGGCTGCTCAGATGTAACCCGTTCAGCCACGGCGGTTTTGATCCCGTCGAGCACCAGCGGCTGTTCAAGCCCCGAGCACCGGCCCCGAGCGCCTGACCATGTTTGTCACCGCCAACATCTTCCAACCGCTGATCGACGTCTTCCAGTCGATCCTCCTGTTCTTCCACAACCACGTGGGGTTCTCGTGGGGGTTCTCGATCATCGCGCTGACGATCCTGATGCGCGCGATCCTGCTGCCGCTGACCGTCAAGCAGTTCCACTCGATGCAGAAGATGCAGCGCATGCAGCCGCAGATGAAGGCGATCCAGGCGAGGTACAAGGACGACAAGCAGCGCCAGCAGCAGGAGATCATGAAGTTCTACAAGGAGAACGAGATCAACCCGCTCGGATCCTGCCTGCCGCTCGTGGCGCAGATCCCGGTGTTCATCTCGCTCTTCTACATGCTGCGCCAGGACCTGCGGAAGAACATCTGCCCGCATACCCAGGACGTCTATCAGGCCAAGTACGCGGCGATGCACCACGTCACGCTCGCGCAGGCGGCCGGGCACACGACCCCGTGCGGGCCGAACAACGGCGCTGGCTTCCTGTTCATCCCCGACCTGACGAACAAGGCGACCGGCGCGGTGCTGGTCGTCCTCCTGATCCTCTACGTCGGGAGCCAGCTGGCCTCGAGCCTGATGATGTCGAGCCCGATGATGGACAAGCAGCAGCGGCGCCTGATGCTGTTCCTGCCGCTGGTGTTCGTCGTGATCGTGATCAACTTCCCGGCCGGCCTGCTCGTCTACTGGATCACGACCAACCTATGGACGATGGGTCAGCAGTTCACCGTGCGAAGACTTATCGGGTCTCCCCCGCCGGTGGCTGTCGCCAGCGCCGGCCCACCCGGCGACGGCCCGGGAGGTGGCCGCGGTGGCGGCGGCAAGGGCGATACGGGCGGCGACGGCCCGCCACCCCCGCCCGATGACTCAGGCCCGAACGGCAAGTCCGACGGCAGTGGAGGCGGCGGCATCTCCGGGCTGATCCGGGGTCGCCCGAAACGGGAGCCCGAGCCCGTCGCAGCCGGAAGCGGCCGCAGCGGCGGCAAGGGCGGCACGCCCCCACCGCCACCGCGCAAGAAGAAGAAGCGCTCCGGACGCAGGAGGTAGATCGTGGACGCTGAGATCGGCGACGCGGGCTCGCGCGTGCAAGAGTTGCTGGAGCGGATCGTCGGCGCCGCTGGCATCGAGGCCAGCATCCACGTCGAGGAAGATGCAGACCAGGTCCGCGCCGACCTCGAGGGGGACGATCTCGGTCTCCTGATCGGCCGCCACGGCCAGATGATCGACGCGATGCAGCACATCGCGTACCGGATCGCGTGCAAGGGCGCTGTCGTCCGAAAGCGCGTCGTGGTGGATGCCGCCGGCTATCGCGAGCGCCGCGCAGTTGCGCTGCGTGCTGCGGCCGACCAAGCCGCGGAGGCGGCGGTCCACGACCAGCGCGCGGTCACGCTCGAGGCGATGACCGCGCTCGAGCGCAAGGTCGTCCACGAGCACCTGAAGAGTCGCCACGACGTCGAGACGTACAGCGAGGGCGAGGAGCCCGACCGGCGACTCGTGGTAGCGCCGCTCGTCAACTGACGCCGAGCCGGGCGGCGGTGGCTTCCGCCACCCCTCGCCTAGTGCCGCCGCGCCACCGCTCTCCATTACCCCGCACCCGTTCCGCCGCCCCCGCGGCTCGCTGGATTTGGTGTCAATATGGCCCCTTTTCCAGCACGGCCCAATCCACCGTTTCACGTTTTTTTACGCGGTGAAACAGTTCCGTGTAGAACTCGTGACATGACGGAGCTGTCGGACTTCGATCGCGGTCTAGTGATCGGCCTGCTGATCGGCGAGGCCTCGTTTGGAGGTGACGGGAAGCAGCCGCAGGTGACCGTGCGCATGCACGTGCGCCACGAGGCGATGTTCGGCTGGCTGATGGATCGGTTCCCCGAGACCCGGCTGTATGGCCCGTACCACCACGGCGGGCGGTCCTACTACCAGTGGATGGCGCGCGGTCCCGCACTCGTCCGAGACGTCCTCCCACTGCTCGAAGGCGAGCTTCACCCCGGACTCGACGGCTACGCCGCCGAGCGGTTCGAGGCCATGCGTACTCGCTACGCGGGATACATCGCCCGCGAGCGCGAGCGCCTGGAGAGGTCCACCTGACACCGGGGCCTAGTAAGTCTGGGCCGGGAGGCGATGCCGCGGCGCGGGTCGCGGCTCTGGCGGAGCGCTATGCGCTCCCGGACGACGCCGTCCCGCGTCTCCTTGCGTTCCATCGCCTGCTCGTCGAGGATCCGCTCGCGCCGACCGCCGTCCGGGATCCGCTCAAAGCGATCGACGACCATCTCGCGGACTCGCTGGTCGGACTCGAGCTCGAGCCGATCCTCTCGGCCGTGGACCTCGCCGATCTCGGGTCTGGCGCCGGCGTTCCCGGGCTGGTGCTCGCAATCGCGCTGTCGGGGACGAGGGTTTCTCTCGTCGAGAGCGCCGCGCGGAGGAGCGCGTTCCTCGAGCGGGCCGTCGCCGCCTCCGAGACAGGAAATGCCGTCGTCGTGAACACGCGCGCAGAGAGCTGGCCCGAGGGGCTGGCGGCTTTCGACGTCGTCACGGCGCGCGCTCTGGCGCCGTTGCCGGTCGTCGTCGAGTACGCCGCGCCACTGCTGATTGTGGGAGGCACGCTCGCGGTCTGGCGGGGAAAGCGGAACCCCGGCGACGAGAGCGCCGGCGCCCGGGCCGCGGCTCAATTAGGACTCGAGCCCACCGAAATACGCCATATGCAGCCCTTTCTAGGTGCCGAAAACCGGTATCTACACCTCATGTCGAAGGTTACGGAGACTCCTTTAGGGTTTCCGCGCCGGCCGGGCATGGCGTTGAAGCGCCCCCTGGGCGCGAGCTAGCGCGCAACGGAACGCCCGGGGTCTGACCGCCCCCACCGGTAGCTTCATCGGCCATGGGGACCGTGTACGCCATCGCCAACCAGAAGGGCGGAGTGGGTAAGACGACCACCGCCGTGAACCTCGCGGCGTGCGTGGCTGAGGCGGGCTACGACTCGCTGCTCGTCGATATCGATCCGCAGGCCAACGCGACGATCGGACTTGGGGTCAGCAAGGACGATCCGGGCACGGTCTACGACGTGCTGATCGGGTCGGCCTCGATCGAGGACGTCGTCCGGCCGACCGGGATCGAGCGCCTGTCGATCGTCCCGTCCGGACCCGACCTCGCCGGCGCCAACGTCGAGCTGCCGCGGGTCGCCGGCTCGGAGACACTGCTCCGGGAGGCGCTCACCGGCGTGCGGGATCGGTATGCGTTCACCCTGCTCGATTGTCCGCCGTCGCTCGGACCGCTCACCGTCAACGCGCTCGTCGCCGCCGATCGGGTCATCGTGCCGGTCCAGGCCGAGTACTTCGCGCTCGAGGGCCTGGCAGGCCTGCTCGACACCCTCTCGCTCGTTCAGCGCGAGCTCAATCCATGGCTTACTGTGGCCGGGATGCTGCTGACGATGCACGACGGCCGGACCCGGCTCGCGCAGGACGTCGAGCGCGAGGTGCGCGAGCACTTCCCCGAACTGGTGTTCGACACCGTGATCCCGCGCAACGTTCGTATCGGCGAAGCACCGAGTTTCGGTAAACCGGTAATCCATCACGATCCGCACTGCGCCGGCGCGGATGCCTACTTCGAGCTCGCCAAGGAGGTTGCCGCTCGTGGCTGAACGACCGAAGGGTATGGGCCGCGGCCTCGCCGCGATCATGTCCGTGGCTCCCCGAGACGAGCTTCAAGAGCTCCGCCCGATCCCGGTCGACATGATCGACCCGAGCCCCAACCAGCCTCGCCATACGTTCGACGAGGACTCGCTGATGGCGCTCGCGGACTCGATTCGCACCAGCGGCGTCCTTCAGCCGATCCTCGTCCGGCCGCTCGTCAGCGGCCGCTACGAACTGGTTGCCGGCGAGCGCCGCTGGCGCGCCGCCAAGGTCGCCGAGCTCACGGCGATCCCCGCGGTCGTGCGCCGGCACGACGACGCGGCCTCGCTCGAGGTGGCGCTGATCGAGAACATGGCGCGCGAGGACCTCAACCCGGTCGAAGAGGCTCGCGCCTGCGCCGCCCTCGTCGAGGAGCTCGGGCTCACCCGCGAGGATGTTGGCCTCAGGGTGGGCCGCAGTCGCGTCGCGGTCTCGAACCTCATCCGACTGCTCGACCTGCCCGACGAGGCGCTCGACCTGATCGAACGTCGCGACCTCACCGAAGGCCACGGACGCGCGCTCCTGCTCGCCGCCGATAATGGCGACCGGCGCACCCTCGCCCGCGACGCCGCGCACCACCGCTGGTCGGTTCGCGAGCTCGAGTCCCGGGCCCGCGCCGCGGCCGCGCCCGGCAATCCCCATCGGCGTGTGCGCCCACGGGCGCCTCTCCACCCCGACCAGGCCGCCGCGATCGAGCTCATCACCGACGCCCTCGGCGCCGCCCTCGGACGCGACGTCGACGTCGCCCCGGCCAAGGGTGCCGGCTACCGCGTCCAGCTGAGCTTCGAGTCGCTCGACGACGCGCTCGACGTGGCCCGTCGCCTTCGGGTTCGGGCCGTCTCCTGACCTCGATTGACCCCGCCGCGAACCCGCCAACCCGCCCCAGCGCCCGCGGGTAGAATCGCCCAGAGACGGGCGATTAGCTCAGTCGGTTAGAGCGCTTCTCTGATAAGGAAGAGGTCCCAGGTTCGAGTCCTGGATCGCCCACTGGTGATTTCCCTGCAAACCGCCACCTTTCTGGCGGCCGCTCGCTGCGCACGGGGTGCTCGACAACGCGGCGAGGGTGCATCTGGGGTGCAGTTGCGACCTCTTCCTTACACGTAGACGGGGAGTCGTCGTCCGCGACGTTCAACGACCGCGCCGCCGCGGGGCGACCGTGCTTGACGGACCAGAAGTCCGGCTGGTGCGGCGACGAAGGGGCAGCACGACGCCGGCGGTTCGGGTTAGCCGAGACTCAGCTAACACCTTGACGACGGCGTGCGCGCCTTCCGCGCAATGCAGGGCGCGTGGAGTCGCCGACGAGATGCCCGTAGGACAACGAAGGCTGGTCTGCGTCGGCCGGCGCCAGCCACCCCGGGTGTGGCACATTCACGCCCCAGAGGTGCAGTCGTCGTCTCGAGTCCGTAGTGACGCGTTGGCGCTTGCGCCTCCCAATCCTCAGATAGCGCCGGGGAGGGTCAGACCAATCATGCTCCGATGCAAGCACGCGCGACTAAGGCAAGAATAGGGGGTTGCGCGAGGCGCTGAAGCGCCCGCTCCACGCAACTTCTGGGCTTAGCGAAGTTGGGTGAGCAGGCTGATCGGTCCGGTGTGCAGCGCTGTACTGGCGAGTTTGTCGATGCTGGCGAGGGGAATCGATCGACGGCGTAGCTGACCGACGATGTAGGCAACCGCGGCTTGGGCCTGCGCCTGCGTGAGCTGGCCCTGCACGTGCTTGGAGGCGATCAGGCGCGCGAGGGTAGCGCCCAGTCGGATCTCGGTGGCCAGAGCATGCTGCAGTTGGGACTCGAGCTGCTTTCCGTTGGCGTCCTGTCGACGGAGGGCACTGCGATTGCGAGTCGCCGCAGCGGCGCTCTCGCGAAACACCGTTGTCTTCAGGGCGTTGGCGATTGACGCGACGGTCCGGACAGAGGAGATGTAGCTCGAGAGATCTGAGCGGAGGGCCAGGCAGTAGGAGCGAACCGAAGACCCCGCACCGCAACCGGGCAGCGCGGCGCTATGACCGATGAGCCGCGGGCGGGCGAGCACGGAGACGTGCGAGTCGGGTGGATCATTGATGATCTGGAAGTCGTCGTAGATGCGCTGGAGCTCGGCCGCGCACCCCGGTCCGGCTGCGGCGAGCATCTCGGTCGCCGTCATCGTCTGCGCGGGGGTGAGCGGCACTCCCGCGCTCCCCCCCCAGAGGGCCGACAACCCGATGACGGCCTGGCCGCACAGGTCAGGTCCGGTCCTGAGAGCCTGATGGAGGTCAACCTTTGCCAAGAGCTTCTGGCGCGTGCGCTCGGGATCGGCCAGCGGACGCTTGTGGTGCACTGGCGGGCCGCCCGCCCCGACCGTCAGTGTCGCGTGGATCGATCGAGTACCGCTGTCGACCTCGTCAGTCGGCGAGCAGGCACCCGGGATCGCCGTCGGGGACTGGGTCGCGTCATACGCACGCGAATACCCATCTGCGCGCACGTTGGCCAGGCTGACGCCGGGAACGAACTCCGGGTCCGCCGCGAACCGCGCGCACTGAAGCGAGGCCGAACCATCCGCGTTCCAGTTCAGCACCGAGCCCGCGACGTTGAAGGAGGGACAAGACCCGCTGGGATCTGTGACCGGGCTGAAGACCACATCCCCGGCTGGGCCAGGGAAGATCGGGATCTGCCCGGCAACATCTGCCACCGCGACCGTGTTCCCGGGCTGCACGGTCAGGTCCCCGACATCCTGCCCCGCGCGCTGACGGATCATGCACGTGTAGTTGCTCCCAGGGTCGCCGCTGGACCCCGTCCCGGTCGACTTGAAAGTGCCCTGAGCGACGAGCGTGCGCTGGGTGATCGCACCGACGTCGTTCGCGTACACCTTCTCATCCCACGAGAACGTCAGATCATCAGTGAGCGAGCCAGATGGGCTGCCGGGGTACGTATGGACGTAGTCGTAGCTCACGTCGCCCTTGTACTCGGCGAAGTACACGCGGCTCGACGCCAAGGCAGGTGCCGCCGCCAAGCCTAGCGACAAGCCCACGAGCACTGCGATCCAACCAGCGATCCGTCTCAAGATGCCCTCTCGAGTTTGCCGCGCATCGTCAGCGTGGAAATCCTACCGATCCCTGACGTGATCAGGTGTCGAGGCGCACTCTCCGACGCCGCCCGAGACACGGGCGCGATGGCCCCGGCCGGGTGAGCCGCCGCCCCGCCGCGCTCGCCCCCGGTAGCGGCTTTGGGATGTCACACCGCGACTACATGCACCTCTGGGTGGTCGGCGAGGAGGGCGCCTAGATCGGCGGGATCGCTGGTGAGCAGGACGCATCGCGCGGCGTCGTGTCGGGCCTGGGCGGCGAGCGTGGTGGCGCCGACAAGCGCGTCGATCGTGGCATCCGAGCCAGCGTTACCGAGCAGCCTGCCGGCCGCGCGAGCGAGCTGCTCGTCGGCTGGCATCACCTCGGCGGCTTTAACTACGCGGTTGACGGCGGCATCACGGGGTCGCCCGCGGACGAGCTCGGCGAGTGTCACCGCTGATATGACGAGGTCCGCGTCGAGCTCGCGCGCTCGTTGAAGCCACGCTTGGACGATTCGGTCGTTGCTCGCCGCCTTCGACACACCGTCGGCGTCGAGGACGAGCAGGTCGGTTACTCGGGCGAGGGCGCGTCTGCGTCGTCGCGCCTGGGCCACAGGCGTCTGACCTCCTCGAGCAGCTGATCGTCAACCGGGCCGTTGGCGGCTTGCATCTCGACGAGCAGGTCGGCGAGCGCATCGCGCCGCAGTTGCCGGCGTACGGCTTCGTTGACGTACGCGGACACGCCGCGGCCGCCGACCCGATCCCGGGTCTGCGCAACCACGTCCGCGTCGAGGCTCATGGATACCTTCGTCACTGCCATGCAGTAATCCTACTTCAAGTAGGAAGAGATGTCTGGATGTGGATGAGGCGGTGGACACGACCGATGTCGCGAACGCTGCCGCCCCTCCGCGGCGTATCCTGGGTCGACACGCTTCGCTCGCCCGCAGGGCCTCTTGCACCGGCAGTCCGAGGTCGTCACGCTCGCTCATCGGCGCGAAATGGCGCACGCGCGGATGTGAGCAAGGCGGCCTCGTACGGGCAGGCCGTCGGGCTAAGCGCCAGTCGGCACGCGAACGTGCCTGAGACGTCTCATAACGCGAGCGACTGCGCTGCCGACGCAGGCGGCAGGCCGGGGGTGCAAATTGGGTGCATCAGATTGTCAACCGCGGTCGTCTCAGGTCCCCTCGCCTCCCCGAGAATCGCACAGTTTCCAGCATCTTTGACGACTGGAGACGACTGGACGTTGCCTCTGACCTTCTCTGATAAGGAAGAGGTCCCAGGTTCGAGTCCTGGATCGCCCACTGGGGAATGGCGCCGCGGTTAGACTGGCGCGGGTGGGCAGGCCGACGGCGGCGCAGATCGAGAGCTACCAGCGCGACGGGTTCTTGATCGTCGAGCGGTTTCTCGAGACCGACACCGTCGAACACGTTCGAGAGCGCTTCATGAGGGTGTTCGAGCACGAGTGGGAAACGGGGCTCGCCCCGGACGAGGTCAACTACGTGCCCGGCGTGACCGCGCCGGAGTTGACCCGCCAGCTGTGCAACGTGTGGAAGGCCGACCGGGCGCTGGCCGGTGTGACCCTCTCACAGCAGGTGGGCGAGTTCGCTTCGAGGCTGGCGGGGCTCCCCGGGGTACGGGTGGCGCAGGACAACGCGATCTGGAAACCGCCGTCGGGCAAGGCGTTGCTGTGCCACCAGGACGCGGCGTATCTGGATCACCTCGATCCGCCGAACATGACGACGTGCTGGATGGCGCTCGACGACACGGCGGCCGATACCGGGACGATCTACTACGTGCGCGGCTCCAATCGGTGGCCGCACGCGGCCTCGGGCGGGACGTTCCACGCGCCGGACGACTGGCTCGGTCATGTGCGCAGCTCGCTTCCGCCAGGAGAGGAGCTCGAGCTGGTCCCGATCGAGGTCCCGGCCGGCGGGGCTGCGTTCCACGATGGGTGGACGTTCCACGGCAGCCCGCCGAACGAGCGACCGGACGCACAGCGCCGCTCGATCATCAGCCACATGATCTCGACGGACACCCGGTGGAATCCCGAGCATCCGCACCCGATCTACTCACGCTACCGGCGGCCGGGCGAGACCGAACTCGACGAGGCGTTCTTCCCGATTCTGTGGCTCGACGGCTACCGGACCCCGTGGCTGTCGGACTACGCAGCGGTCGAAGCTCCGGCCTGATCCAGTGAGGGCGGCGCCCGCCGGACGGCCGCTGGCCGTCGGCGCATCTGGCTAGCATCGGCGCGATGCCGAGTCCCGGTCTGCGCCGGGGACTCGTCGCCGTGGCGGGCCTGCTGCTTGCGATAGGGGTCGCGGTGGCGGTCCTCGTCCTCGTCAGTTCCCCAAGCGCGCCGCATCGCCGCGTCGCCGACGTACACGTGGCGCCACCCGCGCCGCCTCCGCCGACGCCCACGCCGAAGCCGAAGCCCAAGCCGCGCCCGCGTCCCACCGATGACCCCTGGCCGCTGTACGGCTACGACCTGGCGCGCACCCGCCTGTTCACCAACGGGGAGAAGCTCGATCCGCCATTGAACGTGGGATGGCGGTTCCACGACGGAGCGCTGCTCGAGTTTCCGCCGGTCATAGACGACAACACGCTCTACTTCCAGGACGCGAACGGGTGGGCGAGCGCCCTCAGCTCGACCAACGGCAAGCTGATCTGGCACCGCAGGATCGGAACGGTGGCGGCGGCCTCGCCGGCGCTCGACATTCGCCACGGAATCGTGTTCTTCACGCTCCTGTCGACAACTCCCGGCGCCCGTGAGCCGGGCAACGGCGCGGTGGTCGCGCTGTCGATGAAGACCGGGCAGGTCGTGTGGTCGCATTCGCTCCCCTCCGGCAGCGAGTCCTCGCCGCTGGTGCACGGGCTCAGCGTGTTCCTCGGCAACCAGGGCGGCACCGTGTACTCGTTCAGGACCTATGACGGTCACCTCAACTGGGCCTTCCATGCGGACGGCGCGGTCAAGGGTGGTGTGGCGTTCGCCCACAACACGATCTATTTCGGCGACTACGGCGGTCACGTGTTCGCCGTCAATGCCGCCAACGGCGGCGAGATCTGGTCGGCTGCCGGCGGGGACACGTTCTACTCGACGCCAGCGGTGGCGTTCGGGCGCGTCTACATCGGAAGCACGAGCGGGGCGGTATACGCGTTGTGGGCAACCTCTGGGGCAAGGGCGTGGACCGCTTCAACCGGGGCATACGTCTACGCCTCGCCGGCGGTCGCCGACGTCCCCGGCCTCGGGCCGACCGTGTACATCGGCTCGTACGACGGTCATATGTATGCCTACAGCGCCGACACTGGCGGCGTCCGGTGGAGCCACGGAGGCGGGGGCCGGATCGACGGCTCCGCCACCGTCGTCGGCAACGTCGTCTACTACTCGAGCCTGGGTTCGAACACCACCACCGGCCTCAACTGGCGCACCGGGCGGCAGGTCTTCTCGTTCCCCGACGGCGAGTTCACACCGGTGATCACCGATGGAAAGGTCGTGTTCCTGATCGGCTACTCGACCATCTACCAGATGGTCCCGAAGCACTGAGCGACCCCCGCACGCGTCCCTCGACAGGACCCGTACGAAGTGCTGGTCCCGAGGCGCTCAGCCGCTGCCGGCGACCGCGCCAGCCGCGCTCAGTTCCGCGCTGAACAGCGACTCGAGCGCCGCACCGAGCAGGCTCGCGTCGTGAACGGGAAGGCGACCGGCCTGGAGCGTGTGGGCGAACCCGGGGAGCCGGTTTCGCGCCAGGGTAGGCGCTACGAAGTGCAGCTTGGCGTCGGGGTCGTAGAGGACGCCGTCCACCCGAACCCCGTGCGCGCGCAGCGCGGTCAGGCTGTCCTCCGCGGTCATGCCGGCCGTCTCGCCATATCCCGGGTCGAGGTTGCAGAGCCACAGGACCCGGGCGGACGTGCGGGCGAGCGCCGAGACGATTTGCGGGAGCGCGCTGGTCGCGAGCGTGCTCGTATAGAGCGACCCGGGGGCGAGCAGGACCCAGTCCGCGCCCTGGATCGCTTGCACCGCGGCCGCGGGAGTGCGAGGCCATTGTGGATCGAAGCGCAGCCGAACGATGCGGTCGACGGTGTCGCCGATTGCGGATTCGCCGGCGATCAGCCGGTCGCCGATGTCGGCGAGCAGCCTCACCGGTTCGACGGTTGCCGGCAGAACGCAGCCCGAGATACCTAGCCACTCACCGAGCCACCGAGTCGATGACTCGAGATCGCCAAGGGAGTCCATGAGCGATTGGATCAGCAGGTTGCCGACGGGATGCCGGCCGTAGCGCGTCTCCAGCGGCCGCGACATCACGGTCGCCAGCAGGTTCGTGCCGTCGCTCAGCGCGACCAGCGAGCGCCGGAGATCGCCCACCGCCGGGCCGCCGAAGCGCCGCCGGAGGTCGCCCGACGAACCGCCGTCGTCGGCGGTCGTGACGATCGCGGTCAGCTCAACCCGGGCGTCTCGCAATGCCGCAAGGACGGCCGCGACGCCGTGGCCGCCGCCGAGGACCGCAACGCGTGTCGTCATTCCCATGCTCATTCAACGGTTACGGTCTTGGCGAGATTGCGCGTAGCTGGAGGATTGGATCCATGCGCGGCACGTAGCAGGTGTGTTGGGCGTGTTCGGCCAACTCCAGCGATCTCCTTCCGGCGAACCGCGACCACGGGGGAGCAGCGCGCTCGGGCCGTGCTTCGCTTACGCGGCTTCGACGATCGTGACCACGTCGGTGATGGGGGTGGGTGTCTGGTCGTTCATGTCGTTCTCCTGTGCGTTCTTACAAGTTCAACTTTCCAAGGTGGCTTTGAGCGCGAGCAGGCGCTCGCGCCAATAGGCCTTCCTACGGTCCGCCTCGTTCGCGTCGGCGAGTCGACGGTGCTCGAGCGCCGCGGTGCTCCGCGCCCCGTCCTTGACGAGGAAGGTGACGCTAACCCGCGTGTCGCCCTCACCCCAGTCGAACCGCCCCGTCTTCGGCCTGGTGGCCGTGCGCTCGCGCAGCCGGCCGTCAGGCAGCCACTCCGCACGCAAAGCCCCCGAAACGAATGCCTCGTACAGGCGAACTCGACCGGGTCAGCGGCGCGAAGCAGCCTGGCGCGCGCCGACGTATAGCTCTCGCCCGTCTTCTCCATGGGGGCGCGGGACGGCGCCTGAACGACGGTATTGCTACCACCTACGACCGTCGTGCGCCACAAAAATCATCGCTCGCGAAGGTCTTCAGCCGAGTCAAGGCCGCGGGCGACCCGCGCGCGCCGGCGCTCTCAAGAGAGGCTATTCGCCGCCGGTCTCGAGCGCCGGCACAGCCGCCACCCGCCGCGTCCGGAAGGCCAGCGCACCGACCGCCGCGAGCGCGATCGTCACCAGGCCGGCGCCGACGAACACCGCTCGCACCCCGGCGAAGCTGAGCAGCGCGCCGGCACCGAGGAAGGCGCTGACGAACGCGATGTTCTCGAGCACGTCCTTGAGGCCGAACACCCGCCCGAGCAGACGCTCGGTGACCATCTCCTGCATCAGGCGCATCTCGGGTCCGACCAGCAGGTTCTCGCCGAGACCGATCAGCGTGAATGCCATCAGCGCCAACGGGAAGTTGGGCGCGAGCGCGGCAACCGCCATCGCGAGCCCCGACAGCGCGATCCCGACCAGCCAGCGCCGGCGCAGGTCCTCGACGTCCGAGCCCATCCGCGCGTTGGTCCACGAGCCGGCGACCATGCCCAGCCCGTACAGCGCCATGAGCACGCTGTAGCCCGACCCGCCGGCGTGGAGGGGGCCGGTGGCGAACAGTGGCGCAACCACGTTGAACATCGCCCCGGTCAGCACGACGAGCGCACCCACGCCCATCAGCACCGGGACGCCCGGCATCGCGGCGGCGGCGCGTGCGCCCGCCCGCGTATCCGCCCACACGGACGCCGGTTCGTCGGCCCCATCCTCGTCCCGGGACCGGGAAGCCGCGGAAGGTCCGAGGTCGACACCCGCGAGCAACCCGGCCGACACGACGAAGCTGATCGCGTTCAGCACCAGCACCACGGGGGCGGTGGTGATCAGCAGCAACCCGGCGGCGAGCGCGGGACCGAGCATCACCCCGCTGTTAACGCTTGCGTAGAAGATCGCGGTCAGCTGCGAGCGGCGCTCGGGCGGCACCATTCCGGGCAGAGCCGCGTTGATGGCCGGGCGGAACAGGGCGGCTCCGACGCCGGCAAGGAGCGCCAATGCCACGGTGGCGGCAAACGAGGGGACGATCGCGAGCGCGATGAAGCACAGCGCCCGCAGGAGATCGGCGCAGACCGCGAGGCGCCGGCGTGAGATGCGGTCGGCGAGCGAACCGAACAGCGGCGCGAGCACGATCCCGGGCAGGAACTCGCCGAGCAGCACAAGCGCGATCGCCCAGCCCGAGTGAAAGCGTTGGTAGGCGACGAGCAGCAGCGCGACGTAGGCCGCGCCGGTGCCGATCTGCGACTGGAAGAACGCAGCGAAGAAGCGACGCAGTGAGGGTGTGTCGCGAAGCAGCTTGAGCACCGAAGGCGGCCTAACGTCCGAGCGACGCGAGCGCCGTGGAGCTGGGAAACGCCGCCGGCGGCACGAGAGAGACGCCCCCGTCCCGGCTCCGAGCAAGGGCAAGCGGAGCCGTTGAAGCTCGGGCGCGCGTAAACATCGTCCGTGTTAATCGGCTGATCCGCGGCGCAACGTGAGGAAACGGGGCGTGGCATCGTTAGGGATATGTCGATAACCAACATCGTTCCGCCGTCGCCCACGCTGGCCGTCAACGAGCGCCTGCGCCGGCTGATCGAGGCCGGCTGCCCGATCCTGCACCTGGCCTTCGGCGAGGCTGGTTTGCCGGTCCCCGATGAGGTGCTCGACGCGCTCCGGAGCGGCGGTCCCGACAACGGCTACGGGCCGGTAGCCGGCTCGAAGGAAGCGCGCGCCGCGGCGGCCGGCTGGTTCGCCCGGCGCGGGCTGCCGACGGACCCGACCAGGTCGTGCTCGCGCCAGGCAGCAAAGCGCTGCTGTGGGCCTGCTGTCGGTGCTACCGGGCGATGTCGTCCTGCCGCCACCGTCGTGGGTCAGCTACGCCGCGCAGGCGGCGCTCGCGGGCAAGCGCACCTGGAGCGTGCCGATCGCCACCGATGGTGCGGGTGGCGTGCCCGACCCGTCGGCGCTCGAGGAGACGCTTGCGGAGGCGGCCCGTCAGGGCGCCCACGTTGGCGTGCTCGTGCTCACACTTCCCGACAACCCGACCCGCACCGTGCCGAGCGCCGGCGAAGTGCGCCGCACGGTCGAGATCGCCGATGCGTACGGCCTCAACCTGATCTCGGACGAGATCTACCGCGATCTCGCGCACGAGCCCGGCGAGGTGCTGAACGAGCCGCCCGAGGTCGTCGAGCACATCGCTCGCAGCCGTCACCTCCATCGCGCGACCGCCACCGCCGCACACGAAAGGCTCGTGACCGCCGGGATCAGCTGTCGCCCTCCCAGCGGTGGCTTCTACCTCTACCCGGACTTCCAGCCGGTCCGCTCGCAACTGGCCGAGCAAGACGTCGACGGCGGCGATGCCCTGGCCACGCACCGTGCAGCGAGAACACGACCAGCTGGCGCTCGGCCTCGGCCGCCGGCATCTACCCCGCCAGTCGCGCCGGCGTGAACGGCGCAACCGCGCGACGCAGGACCTTGAGCTCGTCGTCGGTCAGCGGCAGTCGTGGCGGCCGGCACGGACCGCCCCCGATCCCGAGCTCTTCGAGCCCCGCCTTGAAGTACTGCACGAGCTTCGGCGTCATGTCCAACCGGGCGAGCGGGAGCAGCTCGGCGTACAGCTCTCGTGCGGCCGGGAGGTCTCCCGCCTGGCACAACTCCCACAACCTGACTGACTGTGCCGGCAGCACGTCGACCACGCCCGAGATCCATCCCACGGCCCCCGCGCACAGACCCTCGAGCGCCCAATCGTCGCCACCGACCATCACGTCGACCTCGGGGCAAAGGTTCACCAGCTCGGCGATCCTCCGCGCGTCCCCGGAGGTCTCCTTGAACGCGGCGACTCGTGGAACGGCTGCCGCGATCCGCGCGAGCAGCTCGGGGTGGAGATCGCTGCCGCTGCCCAGCGGGTTGTTGTAGACCATCAACGGGAGCTCGGTGGCGCGCGCCACCGACCCGAAGAACTCGACCAGCTCGCGCTCGTCGGCGCGGTAGAGCAACGGCGGGAGGATCATCGCGCTGTCGACGCCGGCGCTGACTGCATCGCGCGCGTACATCGCTGCCTGCTCGGCGGTCGCCGCCGAGATTCCCGCGCACACCGGGGCGTCTCCGCCCGCGGCGGCAACGACGGTCTCGAGCACCGCGCGCCGCTCCTCGCGCGCCAGACTGCCGCCCTCTCCGACTGAACCATTGGGAACGATGCCGTGGACCCCGTCGGCGAGCAGTCGCTTGACGTCCGCGGCGACCGCGTCGTGGTCAACCGAAAGGTCCGGGGCGAAGTGGGTGACGGTCGCGGCGTATACGCCCTTCATTGGAGGCCTCCTGTCGTTGCTCTCAGTCGTTGTACACGCGCGGGGTCGAACGCGTCCAGTAAGGGGTGGCGCCGTCCCTCGAGGAGGAGCGGCGCGATCAGCTCGCCCGTGAGCGGAGCCAGCGTGATCCCGAGCGTGCCGTGGCCCGTGGCGAGGTGGATGCCGTCGAGGCCGGGCACGGGCCCGATGAACGGCAGACCGTCCGGCGACAGCGAGCGCATGCCCGCCCAGTTCTCCGGGCCGCCTGGGATCCGCCAGCCCGGGAGCGCGTTCGCTGCGGCCGAAGCGATCGCCGCGAGTCGCCGGTCGCTCAGGCCCAGGCCGCGGGCCCCGAGCTCGAGCGTGCCCGAGACCCGGACCGCGCCTTCGTAGGCGCTGATCGCGACCTTCGGTCCCTCGAGATAAAGGGCGTTGCGCGGTCCGCTCGGATCCGCCGGATACGTGCGGCTGTAGCCCTTGGCGGCCGCGATCGGCAGCCGCGTCCCTAGCCGCGCGAGCAGCTCGCCCGACGCGACGCCCGCGGCTAGCACGACCGCGTCAGCTCGGCGAGTGCCGGACCGGCTCTCGACGATACAGGTCGAGCCGTCGCGGATGACCGCGTCGACGGGCGACTGTTCGAACACCGCGACGCCCGCGCCGGTGAGCGCGCGCTGCACGCCCTGGCACAGCCCTTCCGGCCGGACCCGGCTGTCGCCGCGGGCGATCACGCCACCGATCACCCGGTCGCTCAGCGCCGGCTCGAGTGCCAACAACTCGTCCGCCGACAGCCGCTCCAGCGGGTCGCCGACGCCGACGTCGCGGAGCTCATCCGCGACGCGCCACAGGTGCTCGAGCTCGGCTTGCTCGAACGCCGGATACAGCAGCGGCTGGTCGTGGAGCTCGAACTCGACGCCGCGTTCGGCCAGACGGTCGAACGACGGCCCTGCGAGTGCGGCCGCCTGCTGGAGCGCGGCCAGCCCGCGCCGGTACGTGGAGCGCGAGCAGCTCACGAGGAACCGGGCGATCCACTCGATCATCGCCGGCGATAGCGTCGGCCGGATCCACAGTGGTCCCGACGGATCGATCAGCCAGCGCAACGACTCACCGATCACGCCCGGGCCGGGCACGGGGATCGCGAGCGACGGCGTGATCCAGCCGGCGTTCCCCGCCGACGCGCCGCCACCGCAGCAATCGCGCTCGAGCACGGTCACCTCGCACCCGCGGCTCGCCAGCACCTCCGCGACGCACAGCCCCACGGCGCCGCCCCCCACCACGATCACGCGCATCTCACCCACGAGCAGCCAACCCGCGCACGAGCCGCGGCCTACAGCGAGAAGCCCGTCGGGAACGGGTCGGTCGGGTCCAGCAGGTACTGGCTCATGCCGGTGATCCAGGCGCGGCCGCTGACCTCGGGCACGACCGCCGGCGTCGAGCCGAGCTTGACCTCCTCGAGCAGGCGCCCCGTGAACCGGCTGCCGATGATCGATTCGTTGACGAACTCCTGACCGATGGCGAGGTCGCCGCGAGCGTGGAGCGCCGCCATGCGTGCGGAGGTTCCGGTGCCGCACGGGGAGCGGTCGAGCCAGCCGGGGTGGATCGAGGTCGCGGCGCGCGCGTGCGCGCCGTCCCGTCCCGGGGCGTAGAAGACGACGTGCTTGCAGCCTCCGATCGCGGGATCGACCGGGTGGACCGGCCGCGCCGCCGCGTTGATCGCCGAGATGATCTCGAGGCCGCGGTCGATCAGCATCTGCGCGTTCGCGGGGACTGGTTCGAGCCCCACCGATGCGGCGGGCATGAGCGCGTAGAAGTTCCCGCCGAATGCCATGTCATACGAGAGCGCTCCCAGCGACTCGACCTCGACCGTCGCGTCCAACTCGGCGACGAATGCCGGCACGTTGCGGAGCCGGACTCGCTCGGCGCGGCCGTCGGAGACCGTCACGGTCGCCTCGACCAATCCGGCCGGGGTGTCGAGGCGGATCACGGTCTCGGGCTCGGACACCGGCACCATCCCGGTCTCGACCAGCACCGTCGCCACCCCGATCGTCCCGTGCCCGCACATCGGCAGCAGCCCCGAGACCTCGACGAACAGCACGCCCCAGTCGGCGTCGGGGCGAGTCGGCGGTTGCAGGAACGCCCCGGACATCGCCGAGTGGCCACGGGGCTCGCGTATCAACAGCAGCCGGAGATGGTCCAGGTGCTCCTCGAAGTACAGCCGTCGCTCCTGCATCGAGTCGCCGGGGATCGACCCGAGTCCACCGGTGATCACGCGCGTCGGCATCCCCTCGGTGTGCGAGTCGACCGCGGCGAAGTAGGTCTTGGCCCTCATCCCCCAACCCTCGCACGCTCCCGCCGATTTTGGAAGGGCGCGCCAGGAGTGCTCCGCGCCCGAGACCCGCCAGGCGCAGAGCGACGCGAGCCGCGAGGCACTGACCCCGCGCGAGCGCGAGGGCCTCCACGACCTCGCGCGCGGATACTCGTACAAGCGGATCGGCCAGCGGCTCGACATCAGCCCTCGCACGGTCGAGTCGCACGTCGGTGTGGTGCTGCGCAAGCTCCAGCCGACCTCGCGTCACGAGGTGACGCACTGGGCCGCCGCCCGCGGGCTGGCCGGACGACGCGGACACAACCTGACCGCGAACGTGCTTAGGATCGAGCGGTGCTGTTCGCGATGATCCGCAAAGGCGGGCCGGCGTGGGACCCTTGCCGTCCGCTCCGCGAACAGGACGAGTGGGACGAGCACGCCAGATTCATGGATGCGTTGTTCGAGGAGGGCTTCGTCGTGCTCGCCGGTCCAATCGGCGACGGGCATCTCGGCCGGGGCGGGGATTCAGAGCACCGGGTGCTGCTGATCTTCGATGCCGACAGCGAGAGCGCGATCGACGCGCGGCTCGCCGGAGACATCTGGACGCAGACCGGGACGCTCAGCACCGTCTCGCTCGAGCGCTGGAAGGTCCTGCTCGGCGAGCTCAGCGGTCGTTGAGGTCGAGCACCGGCGTTCGGCGGCCAGCGGTATCCCTCCGCCTGTATCCGCGCGAGCGCTTCCGCCTGCCCTGCCTCACCGGGCTGCTCGTCGGGCTTGCCATCGGCCCCGTCAGAGCCGCGTAGGAAACCCATCGCTGGGGTCGCAGACTAACCCGACGACGTCCGGAGCGGGACTAACCCGACGACGTCCGGAGCGGGAGCGAGACTCTCGATTCCGGGCGAACCGTCTGGACGGATGTTTATCCGTATGGCTATGGAGAACGGCCGCCTGCGGCCGAAATATATGTCCATATGCGCGCTCGTCCCCTGATCGCCGTCACGACATCGGAGCTTCGACGCCCCGAGGACGGTGGCGCGCGGCCCCAAGGCGAGTCGCCGAAGCTCGAGGTCGCGCTCGCCACGCTGTACCCCGAGGCGATCGAGCGCGCGGGTGGGATCCCCGTGATCGTGCCGCCGCTCCGCCCCGACGCGATCGACGCGCTGCTCGACCGCGTCGACGGGGTGTGCCTGCCCGGCGGCCCCGACGTTCAGCCGAGCGCGTACGGTGCCGAGCCCCATCCCGAGCTCGGTCCGACCGAACCGCGAGTGGACGCGGTCGAGCTCGCGCTGGTCCGCGCCGCCGACCGTCGCAGGCTCCCGATCCTCGCCATCTGCCGCGGCATGCAGTTGCTGAACGTCGCGAGGGGAGGGACGCTCCACCAGCATCTTCCCGATGTCATCGGAACCGGCATCGAGCACCGGCAGTCCGACCACACGAGCATTGCCACCCACCGCATCGAGACCGCGCCGCACGGCCGGCTCCGGGCCACGCTCGGCGGCCCTTCGCTCGAGGTCAACTCGTTCCACCACCAGGCCGTTCAGACGCTCGGCAAGGGTCTCGTGGCCACTGCGTGGGCGACGGACGGGACGATCGAGGCGGTCGAGAACCCCGGCGACCGGTTCGTGCTCGGCGTCCAGTGGCACGCCGAGGGGCTGTGCGCGCATGGCCCGCTGTTCGACCTGCTGATCGCCGCCGCCGCCGGCGCCGAAGAGCAGGTCGCCGAGCCGCGTGCCGTCGAACCGCGCCGGATCACATCGGCCCGAAGCCGCGCCGGCCACGCGCGCCGGCCCGCCGCGGCCCAGCGTCTCGCCTCGACGGGTTAATACGCGTGTCAGCTCGCCCGTGGTTAACTTCATCCACGGAAACGCTCGAAACAGTGATGGGGCGCGCCGCACCCTTGGGGAGTGCGGGATGGGCGACCTGGCGGCCTTCTGAGGCCTACACCGTCGGAATCGAGGAGGAGGTGATGCTCCTCGATCCGGTGACCTGGGGCCTGACCCAGCGTGGCGATGAGGTCCTGGCGCAGGCGGGGCCGAATCTCGCCGGACATTGCGCGGCCGAGACGCATGAGTCCGCCCTCGAACTGAAGACCGGACCGCACGCGACCGTCCGCGAGGCGATCGGCGAGCTGCGCGAGTTGCGCTCCCTGCTCTCTCGCGACCTGAGGCGATTGGGCATGGCGGCTGCGGTGAGCGGGATTCACCCAGGCGAGATGTCCCAGCCAACCAGGGTGTCTCCGTCGAGCCGCTACCAGGTCATCCACCAGACCACGCGCGGCCTGGCCCAGCGCGAGCCGACGTTCGCCCTCCACGTGCACGTGGGGGTCCCGGACCCCCAGCGCGCGATCCGGCTCGTGAACCAGCTGCGCGCCCACCTCCCGCTGTTGCTCGCGCTGTCGGCCTCCTCGCCGCTTTATCGCGGGCGCGCGAACGGCCTGGCCTCGAACCGTACGATCGTTTTCCAGGGCTTCCCGCGCACCGGGATCCCCCGCCGATTTGCCAGCTACCAGGACTGGGTCGCGACCGTCGACCTGCTGGTGCGGTCGGGAGCGATCCCCGAGCCGACGTTCCTGTGGTGGGATGTGCGCCCGCAGCCGCGGCTTGGCACTGTCGAGGTCCGGATCATGGACGCCCAACCCCGGCTGGCGTCGACGGCCGCGCTCGTCGCGCTCGTGCAGGCGCTGGCTCGCCTCGAGCTCGAGCAGGGGTTCGCCTCGCCGAAGCTGGTCTTGTCGCAGGAGGTGCTGGCCGAGAATCGCTTCATCGCGGCGCGCGACGCCACGGCGGCCGAGCTGATCGACCCCGTGCACGCCACGACGGTCCCGCTGCCGCAGCTGCTCGACGAGGTCCTCGCGGCCGCTCGCCCGCACGCGGTCGCGCTCGATGCCGCCGACGAGCTTGACGAGGTGCGGATGCTCGTTCTGGCGCCCGAGCCGCGCCGGCAGGAGGAGCTGGCGGCATCCGCCGGCGTTCCCGCGCTCGTCGCCGACCTGGCGGCGCGCTTCTCCGCCTAAGCCGCCGGTTACCCGCCGCCGCCTGAGGCCTGCGGCTACCCGCCGGCGCCCGGCGCCGGTTCCTCCTGCTGGGCGGCCTCTTCCTTCGCGGTTAGCTCCAGCATGCTCGCGGGCGCGTCCGGGACCGCGATCGTCGAGGTAACCCCCAGCGCCGAGTCCACGTGGACCAATTCACCCGACTTGAGCAGCCGCCAGAGCGGATTCGTGTCCATCGGCTGGGAGGCGATGATGGTGGCGGGTCGGATCGCGAGCTGTCCGGAGAACACGCGCGTGATCCCCGACGCCGCGCGCTGATCGAAATCGAAGCCGCCGTCGGGTCCGCCGAGCATCGCGATCGAGCGCTCGAGAACCCAAAGCTCGTTGGTGTCCGGGTAACGGAGCGCCCACACGTCGGTCGGCGTCGTCAGCAACATGTTCAGCGAGTACAGCGTGATCTCAGCGGCGATCTCACGTGCCGCCTGCGTGATGCCGGCGGCGACGTCGCCACCGTTCTCCTCGATCCGCTTGGTCATCAGCGTGAAGTACAGCTCGGAGTCGGTCGAGCCCTGGACCAGCGCCGCGTGGTCGCCAAGGCGCTCGCGAAGCGCCGGCAGGTCGCCGAGCACGCCGTTGTGGGCGAATAGCCGCCCGTGCTGCTCGAACGGGTGCGTGTTCTCGATCGTCGGCTCGCCCGCCGTCGCGTGGCGGATGTGCGCGAGGAAGGTTCGCGAGCTGACCTCGTGCGCGTCGGCGATGAAGGTCTGGCTGCGGCTCGCGGCCACAGGTTTGCGATAGACCCACGGCGTGCCGTCACGGTTGAACGTCCCGAGCCCGACGCCGTCGGGCTGAGTCTCGCTCAACGCCACGAGGCTCGTCGGCGCGTTCAGCAGCCAGAAGGTCGCCTGCACCTCGTTTGAACCGCCGCTCATCCCGAACAGCCGACACACGGCGCGCGATTCTATGGCGTGCGCCGGTTGTGCGTTAGGCGTCTCCTAGACTGGGCGGCCCGTGGAAACTGCGTCTGAACACGCGGAGCCGCTGGTCCATGCCCCGACGGCGCCGACGCTGGATGCCCCGAGGACGCTTGCCCGAAGAGTTCGCGATCGTGCCGGCGCGGCGGTCCAAAGCGCGCGTTTCGCGATTGGCGTGTACGTCGCGACGCGCCTGCTGCTGCTCGTCGTTGCGCTCGTCAACGGCACCCTCCGCCACCACGCGTTCACCCACGAGCTGGCGCAATGGGACGGCCTGTGGTACCGGATGGTGGCCGACCACGGCTACCCGACGCACGTCATCCACGTGCAGAGCACGCTCGGGTTCTTCCCGGTCTACCCGCTGCTGATCTGGGCGGTGTCGCACGCGTTTGTGGTCCCGCTCGCGCACTACGAGATCCTGTCGAGCACCGTCGCCGGGCTGATCGTGTCGGGCATCGGCGGCCTGGTCGCGACCGTGCTCGTGCAGCGGCTCGCCACCGGTTGGTGGGGCGACCGGACCGGCCGGAAGGCCGTGCTGATCTTCTGCCTGTTCCCCGGGTCGGTCGTGTTCTCGATGGTCTACGCCGAGGGTGTGGTGCTCGCGCTCGCCGCCGGGTGCATCCTCGCGCTACAGCAGCGCCGGTGGCTGCTGGCCGGCGCCCTCGCCGGGATTGCCACCGCGACCGAGCCCGAGGCGATTGTTCTCGTGGTCGTGTGCGCGGTGTCGGCGGCGCTCGAGCTTCGCCGGCGCGGAATCGCGGACCCGGTGGCGCGCCGGAGCCTGATCGCGCCCGCGCTGTCGGTCGTCGGGGTGGGCGCGTTCGCGGTGTTCCTGTGGTTCTGGACCGGGTCCCCGTTCGCGAGCCTGATTGCCCAGCGCGACGGGTGGAGCGAGAAAACCGACGTGTTCGCGATCCTCCACCTTGCGCAGATCACCGCATCGCAGATCTCGTTCAGCCACTTCGATCATCCGACGATTGACCTGAACCTCGTGGTCGGGCTGGTCGGGGCGATCGTGCTGATCGTGCTGCTCGTGCTCGTGGTCCGCAACCGGCGCGAGATGTCGGTGGAGGCGATCGTCTGGACGTTCGGGATCAGCTGGCTGGCGATGACCTCCGAGTACACGCCGCCGAATCCGCGCTTGCTGATCACGGCGTTCCCGGCGGTGATCGTGCTCGCTCGGTATGTCCACGGGAGGTGGTGGACGGCGTTGTTGTGCGCCAACGGCGTGCTGCTCGCGGGACTCAGCGCGCTCACGTTCGTGGGTACCACGCTCCGCCCGTAGAGGGTGTGCGGCTCGTTCGATCGCAGACGATCACCGCGAGAACAGCTCCACCCAGATCACGCTCGCGTAACCGAACGACCGCGTCACGTGGCGCGGGAAGCGCGTCGCGATCGCGGCGCGGAGGGACTCGTAGCGGGCGTAGTGCGCACGGGACGCGGCCGTGCCCGAGGGCAGGCCCTGGTGGCTCGCGACCAGCCATACACGCGAGCACCCGCCTGGAACCGCCGGCGTCACGTACTGCTCGACGTGCGGCGCCACCGGGCGGCCCGCGAAGTAGTCGAACGGCATCGACGCGTCGAGCGGGTAGAACGCGACGCAGTCGCCGGGCTGGGAGGCGTGCAGCACGTAGGCGGTGGCGGCGCGCCAATTCTCGGGCGAGGTGCCGTAGCTCGGCGCGAGCGCCACCGCTCGGAGCGCGATCAGGACCGCGACCGCGAGCCAGGCGGTCACCGGGGAGAGACGGCCGCGAAGCAGAGCCCAGGCCAGCAACAGCGCCACCGCCGGCAGCGACACGAGCAGGTTCCGCGCGGTGAAGATCGGCTGGCCGATGAACGACCAGATCAACATCAGCCCGACCGGGACGAGAAGCCACGACAGCGCGAGCACCGATCCCCACTGGGGCCCCCGCACGACCCGCACAAAGGCGACGAGCAGGAGCGCCACCGTGGCGATGGCCAGGATCGCTGCGACCGCCGTCGGGTGGAAGTTCGGCTCGAACCCGGCCGATGTGAGCGCGAGCGCGACCTGCTTCGCGGTGGTCAGGTTCGGCCGGGCGATCCAGAACAGCTGGTTCGACCCGCGGCTGATCGCGAGCACCGCCAGTGGGATCCAGCACACCGCGCATGCGGCGACCGCGGTCGCCGCGCGGCGCCAAGCGTGTCGGTGAAACGCCGCGAGCGCGACAAGCTGCGCCGCCACCGCGAAGATCGCGACGTAGCTCGCGTACACCGACAGCGTGCTCAGGACGACGTAGGCAATCCACGGGCCTCGGCGGCGCGGCCCGTCCACGATCGCGGCGAAGGCCACGAACGACCCCGTCACCAGCGCCACCATTGCGGCGTACCCCCGGGCGTCCTGACCCCAGAACACGAGCGGCAGGCTGACCGCGGTCAGCAGTCCGGCGGCGAGCGCCACCCGCCGGTCGAATAGGCGCAGGCCGAGCAGGCCGACCGCGCCCGCCGCGGCGCCCGCGGCGATCACCGACGGCAGCCGGATCACGAACGCGCCGTCGCCGAACCAGCCGATCAGCACGTGCAGGACCGCGTAGTAGCCGAGCATGTTGCCGCCGTCGTGCGCGGCGGCGCTCCAGAAGTCGGAGCCGTGCTGGCCGGCGATGGCGACGGTGGCGGCCTCGTCGAGCCACAGGCTGCGTGTGGTCAGCTCGATCAGGCACAGGACGATCGCGGCGATCGCCGGTACGCCGATGACGACGGCGTCGGAAAGCCGGCCTCGCGCGGCAGCACCGGCGGCGGCCTCAGGCGCCCGGACCCGCGGGACCTCGGTCTGCGTCGCCATCAGGACTCGGCCAGCGGCCGCAGTCGAGTGGTTCGGACGGCGCTACTCCGGCGCGACACCACGACCGCCGCGGTGATCGCGGCCCCGACGTACAGAACGACGAACACGGGCGCGGTGTGGAGCGGGAACGCGAGGATGCCGTCGGCCTTGACGACCAGCACGCTCGCGGCGACCGCCAGCGCGAGCGCCCGCGACTGCTGGATCCCGGGACTCGCCGCCAGCAGCACGAGGCCCCACGTCAGGTACCACGGCCACGCCGCCGGACCGCAGACCGCGACCGCGACCAGCGCGAGGCCCAGATTGCCCACCATGTTCCCGCGGCGCGAGCGCCACAGCAGCACCGCGCCGAACACGAGGCTCAGCCCGAACGCGACCACCCCGAGCGCCGACTCGAGACCCCGCGCTCCCAGCGGCACGACCTGTGCCACCGTCCAGCCGAGCGCGGTGGCCGGCGTGATCGCGAGGCGCACCTTGTCGGGCGTCGAGAATACGCTCGTCGAGATCCACCCGAGCCCGAGACCGGAGATCACGCTCACAGCGACGACCACCGCGGCCGCGACGAGCGCGCCCCGCCACCAGGTCCTCCGGTCGGAGCAGCCCACGAGGATGAACGGAATCGCCGCCGCGGCCGGCAGCTTGATCGTCGCCGCCAGCGCACACAACGCGATGCCCACCAGCAGCCTCTGCTCGATGGCGAATGTGACGCCCGCGACCACCAGACCAATCATCAAGAGATCGTTGTGCGCCGCCGCCACCAACTCGAACAGGATCAGTGGGCTGAGCAGCACCCACCAGGTCGCGCGGGCCGGATCGGCGCCGAGCGCGCTGGCGAGTCGCGGCGCGAACACCGCGAGCAGCACGAGCCCGGCCATGTCCAGCACGCGGAGCAACAGCACGCCCGCGATCAGGTGCGATCCCGTGAGCGCCACGATCCCGCTCACGATCCACAGGAATACCGGGCCGTACGGCGCGGTCGTGTGTCGCCAGAACGGATCGACCGCGCCCAGCACGTGCGCCTGGCCTGCCTGCGTGAGCGCCGCCGGCGCGTGCCGGTACGGATCGATCCCGAGGTGCACGAGCGTCCCCTGGGCGAGGTAGCTGAACGCGTCCTGGCTGAACAGCGGCGCGGTCACGAGCAGCGGCAGGCACCACGCCGCGCCGACGATCCGCAACTCCCTCGTGGTGAGCGCGAGGCGACCCAGCGCGAGCCACGCGGCGCACAACGCCACGATCCCGGCGTAGAACAGAGCAGCGCCCAGCGAGGGGTCGAACCACCACCGGACCCGGCCGCCGGCCAGGTGCGGTCCGGCCAGTGCGACGGCGAGCGAACCCGCCAGACCGAGGACGGCCCACGGCCAGGAGGAACGCTCGGCTCGGACGGCAATCGGCGGCATCCCGGACATTGTGGCCCGGGAGCCGCCGATTCAGGTCATGTCCCTACCAGGGGAACGGGTAGGAGCCGCCGGTGAACGGGTCAAACGGCCCGTTGTTCCCGGACAGCGGCGGCGGGAAGAACGGGATGATCGCGGGCGTGCCCAGGCTCGGGTCAGCGGCGGCGAGGCTGGTGGCGCTCGCCTCGAGCGCCTGCGGCGTGGCGACGTCGTCCCAGCGCCCGGTATCGACCCGGTGCTGGATCGCATGGACGCCGGCGACCAGCTCAGACGGCTCGAAGTTGCAGTGGAGCTGCCGCTGGACGAACGCCTGGCGGAGCAGGCCACCGGCTCCTGCACGGTCGACGGTTTGCCGGTAGTAGTTCTCCTGTTGCACCGGCACGAGCTGGTCGGAGATCGTCTTCAGGTCGAGCTCGGGGACCTTGAGGCGGCCGGTCGGCACCGACGTGTGCTCAAGCGAGTAGACCGCGCTCGGCGTTGCGGTGGTGTCCGCGTTCCGGGTTAGGTTCTCCAGGTCGCTCCACAGGTTGAGCCCCGCCTCGCGGTAGAGAGTGATGATCTCGGGTGCGTACGACGACTCGAACACCAGCCGGGCGAAGTCGACGCCCTTGTCCCACGAGGCGTTGCCGCCGTCGGCTTGCTCGATGTAGGGCCGACCGAACTCGACGAAATCCATCGTCGTCTGGATGGGCGACGGCCCGCCGGCCGGCTGGAACTCGATGGCGTACTGCCCCTGCTCCTGGGCGGGGAAGTTGAACGGAGACGGCATCGCCTGCCCGGGAGGCCAATCGGCGACGTTCATCAGGGACATGGCCAGCGCCAGGCGGGCGACGCCCGGCGAAATCGTGTGGCCCGGGAGGGGGGCGCTGTCTTGTGCCGTCTTGGCGAGGGCGTCGAGTGCGTAACCGGTTTCCAGCCCCGCGACCGGGTTGTCGTCGAAGTTGACCAGCTCGACGCTCCCGGGCGTGGGGTTCAACAGCTGGTCGATCGCATACTCGCCGTCCAGTTGGTAGTTGTTGAGCTGAACCCCACCCGCGACGATCCCGCAGGTCGTCAGCGACCCGTCGATTGGCGTCCTGGGCTGCTCGGCCTCGAGCGCGCTGATCAGCCCGCCCATCGATGTGCCGAACGCGATCACGTGCCGCGGCGCGGCCGGGAGTTGCGTCTCGAGCGCCGATAGCGCAGCGAACTGGTCTCCCACGGCGGTGTCCAGGGCCCACCACGAGCCGCTCGGTTCATATGAGGACCCGACAAGCGCGTAGCCCTCTTTGAGGAGATACTGCTGCGTGATCGGGTCGGGTGCATCGGCGGCCACCAGAGGCCCGAAGCCGTGGCTGTACAGCAGGACCGTCCCGTTCCACGGCGACGGGACGTCGGCGATCCACTGACTGCCGTCCGACGTCGTCCCCGTGAGGTGCTGTGACGTCGTGGTTTGCGCTCCCGACGATGCCGGGGTCAGCGCCAGTGCAGCCACCAGCGCCACTGCGGTGAGCGCAGCGATTGTCCTACGTCCGATCACGAGCCCTCCCTCGATAGCCGACGTTGTTAATCGTCAAACATATTCGTGTCGCAAGCTGCTTGTCAATGCTTTGGCGGCGCAAATGCACGACCCGCCGGAGGTAGCCACTAATGTTGCGCCGGTGCCTGGTGCGGCGATGCCAACTGCTGAGAAAGCGACGGTTCCCCGGGTCGGCTACCTGGTGTACCGCGTGGAGCGACGGCTGCGGGCGCGCCTGGACGACGAGTTGCGTGCGCACGGCGTCTCCACACCCGAGTACGTGACGCTGAGCCTGTTGCGCGAGCGCGACGGCCTTTCGTGCGCGCAACTCGCTCGCTGGGCGTTGGTGACCCCGCAGGCGATGAACCTCGTGATCTCCGGACTCGAACGGCGCCGGCTCGTGGGCCGGCGCCCCGACCCCACGCACCGGCGGGTGTTGCGAGCGTCGGTCACCCCCGAGGGCCTCGACGTCCTCGCCGCCTGCGACCGCTCGGTCGACCGGATCGAGGCGGACATGCTCCGCGACCTGCCGCCCGACACGGTCGCGGTCGTGCGACGGGCGATGGCGTCGTGTGCGCATTCGCTCGGGGCGACCAACCCGGCGCCCCGTTCCCGCCCGATCGGTCCTCGCGGCGGGTCGAGCTGAGCGACGCCGGCCTTTTCTCGGGACTGTTCGCGCACGGAGACGCGACCGCGGCGGTGAGCGATCGCGCGCTCGTCGAAGCGATGGTCGAGTTCGAGGTCGCGCTGCTCCGGGCGCTGGCAACGCTCGAGCTCGCGCCCGTTGAGGCCGCCGATGAGCTGGCCACCGTGGTCGCGCGGGGTGCCGTGGAGTTCGACCTGGCCGAGCTGGGTCGGGGTACCGGTGAGCAGGGGACGCCGGTGCCGGCACTGCTCCGCGCGCTGCGCCCGCAGCTCTCGGACGGCGCTTCGGCGCATCTCCACAAGGGCGCGACCAGCCAGGACGTGGTCGACACCGCGATGATGCTCGTGACGCGTAACGCGCTGGACGTGCTTGTCCCGGATCTCTCGGCGGCCGCTGACGCCTGCGCGTCGCTCGTTACGCGTTTTCGCGATGCGCTCGAACCGGGACGTACGCTGCTCCAGCAGGCGCTTCCGGTGACGTTCGGGCTCAAGGCCGCGGTCTGGCTTGCCGGAATCGATGGGGTGCTCGCGGACCTCCGTGCGGTTCGTGATCGGGAGCTCGCGATTCAGTTCGGCGGGGCGGTCGGGACCTTGGCGAGCCTCGGCGATCGCGGGTTGGACGTCGCGGGTGAGCTGGCCGGCCAGCTGGGTTTGCCGGCGCCGGCGGTCCCGTGGCACACGATCCGGCTGCGGCCGGCGCGGATCGCTTGCTCGCTCGGGGCGGCGCTCGGCGTGCTGGGCAAGATCGGGCGTGACGTCGTCCTGCTCGCGCAGACCGAGGTGGCGGAGGTCAGCGAGGGCGGCGGCGAGGGTCGCGGCGGGTCCTCGACGATGCCGCATAAGCGCAATCCGGTCGGAGCGGTCGCCCTGGTCGCGTGCGCACAGCGCGGCCCGGGGCTGGTGGCGACGATGCTCGGCGGGATGACGCAGGAGCATGAGCGCGGGGCCGGGTCGTGGCAGGCCGAATGGGAGACGCTCCCCGCGCTGCTGCGGCTGACCGGGTCCGCGGCGGGGACGCTAAAGGAGCTGCTGGAGGGGCTCGAGGTCGACCCTGAGAAGATGCGCTCCGACATGGATCTGACCGGCGGACTGGTGATGAGCGAGAGCGTGGCGGCGGCGCTCGCGCCGGCACTCGGGCGTGCCGACGCGCAGGACCTCGTCGAGAAGGCAGCGCGCCGCTCGGTCGACTCCGGGCGGCCGTTCCGCGATGTGCTGCTCGAGGTGCCGGCTGTGGCGCATTCGTTGGGCGTCGATGGGGTCGACGCGGCGCTTGACCCGGGGGCATATCTCGGGGTCACGGCCGAGCTGATCGACCGGACGATGGCGGCGCACCGTGCCGGTTGAAGTGCGCCACGAGTTTCGCGGCAAGCGCGGCTCGCCCGCGCTCGTGTTCACCGGGTCGCTCGGGACCGATCTCACGATGTGGGAGCCGCAGGCGGAACGGCTGAAGCCGCGCTTCTGCACGCTTCGCTACGACATCCGGGGCCACGGGTCCTCGCCGGTTCCGCCAGGGCCGTACTCGATCGCCGATCTAGGCGGCGATTTGCTCGCGCTTCTGGACCGGCTGGGGATCGAGCGAGCGTCGCTGTGCGGGCTGTCGATCGGGGGGATGATCAGCATGTGGGTCGCGTCTGCGGCGCCCGAGCGGGTCGAACGGCTGGTTCTGTGCTGCACCTCGGCTCAACTCGGCCCGCGCGAGAGCTGGATCGAGCGGGCCGCGACCGTCCGCGCGGACGGCGTTGGCGCGATCGCGGACGCGGTGCTCGGCCGCTGGTTCACTCCGGGGTTCAGCGACGCCCACCCCGACGTGATCGAGCGCATGCGGGGGATCCTCAGCTCGACCGATCGCGAGGGCTACGCAGGCTGCTGCGAGGCGATCGCGGATATGGATCTGCGCGATGCGATCACGTCGATCACGGCGCCGACGCTCGTGATCGCCGGGGCGGACGACCCGGCGACCCCCCCGGAGCACGGCCGGCTGATCGCCGACCTGATCCCGGGGGCGCGCTTCGAGGTGATCTCGCCCGCCGCGCACCTGGCGACGATCGAGCGGCCCGATCTGACCACCTCGATGATCCTGAGGTTCCTGGCACCGGACGGTGAGGAGGCTTAATCGGTGAGCGACTACGAGGTCGGGATGAAGACACGCCGCGAGGTGTTGGGGGACGAGCACGTCGATCGTGCTGCCGCCTGCGCGGGTAGCTTCGGCGGCCCGTGGCAGGAGTTCATAACCCGCTACGCCTGGGGCGGGGTCTGGTCACGCCCGGGCCTTGACCGCCGCACGCGGAGCGCGATCACGCTCGCGGCCCTGATCTCGATGCGCGCCGAGAACGAGATCGGCATGCACGTGCGCGCGGCCCTGCGCAACGGGTTGACCGTCGAGGAGATCAACGAGGTGTTCATCCACACCGCCGTGTACGCCGGCGTGCCAGCCTCGAACTCGGCCCTGGCGGTGGCCCGTCGCGTCCTCGAAGAAGAGGGTGCCCTCCCGCCCGCGATCGACGAAGGGCCCGCGACTGAGTAAGTGCCGGAACCGTCAATTACGAACTCGCGGGCCCTCAATCACGCGTCCGGTCGGCGTTCTGGGCAACCCCGGACAGCGGCCTATACTTGCCACACCCCAGCGATCTAGGAGCTGTACGTGCAGGAGATGGTCATCTACGGCGTTAGCTTCGACATGGTTGGAAAGCAGCCGATCGTGCTGTTGAAGACCGTCGAGAACAACAAGTTCCTGCCGATCTGGATCGGCCACCCCGAGGCAGCCGCGATCCTGATGAAGCTCCAGGGAGCGTCGACGCCGCGGCCGATGACCCACGACCTGCTCTCAGACGTCCTCGGGGAGCTCGACGTCGAATGCACCCGGGTGGCGGTCACCGAGCTGCGGGAGAACACCTTCTACGCGTCGATCAGCCTTCGCGTCAACGGCCGCGACCTCGAGATCGACTCGCGTCCTTCAGACGCGCTGGCGTTGGCCGTCCGCGCCGGCGCCCCGATCTACGCCGCCGACGAGGTCATCGCCGAGTCGGCGATCGAGTTCGAGCACGAGGTCGAGGACACCGAAGAGGTCGTCGAGAAGTTCAAGGACTTTCTCGACCACGTGACGCCTGAAGACTTCGCGGGCGAATAGGGGCTAGGCGACGCCGACGGCGCCGGCCGCCGCCACGATCCGCCCGATCAGCTCGTCGAATCCGATCCCGGCAGCGTCGGCCGCCTGGGGCAAGAGGCTCGTCTCGGTCAGCCCCGGAATCGAGTCGGCCTCGAGCACGTAAAGCTCGTCGCTGCCGGATTCGAGCATCAGGTCGACGCGCGCGAACCCCGACAGGCCGAGCAGCGCGTACACCTCGAGGGCGATCGCGCTCGCCCGTTCCTGCAAAACCTCGTCGAGCGCCGCCGGGCACACGAACTGCGTCCGCCCGATCTCGTAGCGGGACTCGAAGTCGTAGAAGTCCTCGTGCTGGGGCACCGCCTCGACGATCGGCAAGGCCCGCGGCCCGCCGGGCTCGTCGATGATCGACACCGCCAGGTCGCGTCCGGCGACGTAACGCTCGAGCAGCACCTTGCGGTCATACGAGAACGCCGCGATCAGCGCCCCCGGCACGTCCGACGGGGTCCGGGCGAACTTGATCCCGAGCGCCGACCCCTGGCCCGCCGGCTTGACCACGATGGGGAACTGGAGCCGCTCCTCGATCGCCGGTAGCGCTTGTGCGGCCCCGAGCTCCCGGAACGCGGTCTCGCTGAACGCGTAGAAGTCGGGGGTCGGAATCGCGGCGTCGCGCATCGCGTGCTTCGCGAGCACCTTGTCGGCGGCGCGGATGCAGGCCGACACGCCCGAGCCCGTGTGCGGGATCCCCATCACCTCGAGCAGCTCCTGCACGGTCCCGTCCTCGCCGTCGCGACCGTGGAGCGCGACGAACGCCAGATCGGGCCGGTTGGCGGTCAGCCGCTCGACGAGGTCCGCGCCGACGTCGATCGGAGACACCTCGTGGCCTAGGTGCTCGAGCGCGTCCTCCACTCTCGCCCCGGACTTCAGCGATACCTGGCGCTCGAGCGAGCGGCCGCCCTTGAGCACCGCGACGGCACTCATGTCAGGCCCGTTTGCGTCGCAGTTGCAGCACGGGGGCCGGCTCGGCGGGAGGAGCGGGCGCCGGGTCACGGCGCGACGGGGACCTCGCGGACGCCGTGCCGGTGAGCGTTCCGTATAGCTCGACCTGCTCACGCACGATCTCGCCGAGCCGCTTCAGCCCTTCGCGGATGTCGTCGACCCCGACGCCCGAGAAATTCAGCCGCATCGACGAGCCGCCGCGGCCGTCGACGTACGCGGCGCGGCCGGGCACGAACGCGACGTGCTCCTCGAGCGCGCGCGCGAGCAGGTCGGTGGTGTCGATGTAGTCCGGCAGGGTTGCCCAGACGAACAGCCCGCCCTGCGGGTGGGTCCACTCGGCCTCGCGGGGGAAGTGCTCGGCGAGCGCGTCGAGCATCACGTCGCGCCGGCGCCGATAGATGTCGATCAGCGAGCGGACGTAGTCCTCCCAGGGACCGGAATCGAAGTACGCCGAGACGAAGTACTGGGAGATCGACGACGAGCACAGGTCAGACGACTGCTTGCCGAGGGTCATCTTCGCCAGCACGGGCGCCGGCGCCGCCGTCCAGCCGAGCCGGACGCCGGGCGACAGGATCTTCGAGAACGTGCTTGCGTAGATGATGAATTCCTCGTCGAGCGAACGGAGCGTCGGCAGCGGCATGCCTTCGTAGCGGAGCAGGCCGTAGGGGTTGTCCTCGAGCACGAGCAGCTCGCGTTCGGACGCGATCCGGACGAGCTCGTGGCGGCGCTCGAGCGACAGCGTCACGCCGGCCGGGTTGTGGAAGTTCGGGACGGTGTAGATGAACTTCGGGCGCTGGCCCGAGCGCTCGAGCTGGTCGAGCGTCGCCTCGAGCTCGTCGGTCCGCATCCCGTCGCGATCCATCGTGACCTGGACGACGCTGGCCTGGTACGCGCAGAACGTCGGGACCGCACCCGGGTAGGTGGGCGCCTCGCACACGACGACGTCGCCGGGGTCGAGCAGGGTCTTGCACACGAGGTCGATCACCTGCTGGCCGCCGGTGGTCACGAGCAACTCGTCTTCGTCGACCTCCATAGCCTCGGCGCGCATCACCTCGACGATGCAGCGCTTGACCACCGCGAGGCCCTCGGTCGGTCCGTACTGGAGCGCCCGCGCGCACGAACTGGCCGCGACTGTGCTCATCAGCGAGGCGTACGAGTCGGCCGGGAAGGTCGATGTATCGGGCAGCCCGCCGGCGAGCGAGATCACGTCGTCGCGCTCGGTCAGCGCCATCAGATCGCGCATCGCCGAGGACTTCATTACCTTGGTCCGCTCCGCGAACAGCGCGCTGTAGCGCTCGATGTCCCTCGCGGTTGATCGCGGGCGGCGAGATTGGGGCCCGCCGGCCCCGCTCACACTGCCCTGTCCTCTATCGTCACGGTCGGTCACGGTACACCACGGTGCATCTCTTCTTTGACATCTGCACGGGCATGGGTGTCGCCAGCGCGGTCGGCGTCCGTCCGTTCCTTCCCGCGCTCGTCGCCGGCGGGCTCGCCGCGGGCGACGTCGAGATCCACTTCAACGGCACCGACTTCTTTTTCCTGCAGAGCGCGTTGTTCCTGCTTGGCATGGCCGTCGGCGCGATCGCGCTCGCGCTGATCGAGCGCCGGCGGATCGAGTCAGAGGCGCTCACGGTCGTGCTTGGGGCGATCAGCGCCGCGATCGGCGCGTTGTGGTTCGCAGGCGCGCTGGACCACAACCACTACACCGACTGGCCCGGGTTGGTCGCTGGCGTCGTGTGCGCGGTCGTCGGGATCCTTGCGACGCGCCCGCTGCTGCTCAGGGTCCGGGCCCGGCTCGATCCGGAAGCCTCGGCCGCCGTGCCGCTGTATGCGGAGGGCTTCGGAGTCCTGCTCGCGGCGCTGTCGGTCGTCGCGCCGCCGGTGGGGCTGGTCGGGTTCGTGTTCCTGCTGTGGCTGCTGATCGCCGGCCGCCGGCGCTCGGAACAGAAGTACGCCGGACTGCGAATTCTGCGTTGAGGAGCCCCTTGCCGGGGACGATTGTCACGTGACTCGGGCCAAGAAGCTCGTGCTGGTCGTGATCGACGCGCTCAAGCCGTCGATGCTCGACCGGGCACTCGCCAACGGCCGGGCGCCGGCGCTGGCCCGGATCCGGCGCGACGGCTGCTACGTCGACGACTGCGTGGCCGCATTCCCCTCCGTGACGCCCGTCTGCGCGGCCACGATCACGACCGGCGTCGGGCCCGACGGCCACTGGATCCCGAGCATGAACTGGTACCACCGCGAGGAAGGGCGCTACGTCGAATACGGGTCGAGCTTCAGCGCGTCGCGCCAGTTCGGCGTCCTGCGCTCGCTCACCGACACGGTGTACCGGATGAACGCCGAGCACCTCTCGCCCGAGGTCGAGACCGTGTACGAGTCGCTGGACGATGTCGACGTTCGCACCGCGGGCACGACCTATCTGATCTACCGCGGCCGGTACGAGCACGAGGTGTCCAACGAGACGGCGCTCGCCCGGATCGTCACCTCGACCCTGTTCCGTAGGACGATCCTCGGGCCGCGGGAGCTGTTCTACGCCGACCTGTACGCGAGCCGGAAGACCGGATGCCGGGGCCAGCTGGGGATGCCGGGCATCCGCGACCAGCACACGGGTTGCGTCGGGGCATACCTGGTCGAGAACGACCTGTTCGACTTCATGTTGTTCTCGCTCCCCGACAACGATGCCTGGTCGCACAAGAACGGGCCGCACGCCCAGGTGACCTCGATCGCGGCGGCCGACCGCCAGCTCGAGCGCCTGATGCACGCTGCCGGCGGCCCCGATGCGTTCCTCGACGAGCACGCGGTGATCGTCACCTCCGACCATTCCCAGGCGGCGGTCGAGGAGCGGATCCGGTTGGACCGCGCGTTTGAGGAGTTCGACGTGGCGACGCGCAGCGCCGCCCGGTCGGCGGGTGCGGAGGTGGCCCTGAGTCCTGCCCAGCGCGCCGCGATGGTCTACGCGCTCGATCTCGACCGGCGTGACGAGCTGGTGGCCCGGTCGGTTGACGCGGTCAAGGACGTCGAGGGCGTGGATCTGGTTTTGTGGTTGGCGGGTCCGGATCGTGCGGAGGCCGTCGTGCGCAGCCGCCGGGGCGAGCTCCGCTTTGCCCCGGGAGATCAGGCTTTTGACGACCGCGGCGGCGGCTGGAACATCGAGGGCGACCTGTCCGCCTTACTCGGCGAGGTCCAGGATGGGCGCTTCCTGTGCAGCGAATACCCGGACGCGTTGGCCCGCATCTGGTCGGCGCTCAAGTGCCCGACCGCCGGCGATGTCCTGCTTTCGGCCTCGCCCGGCTACGAGTTCGTCGACTGGGGCGGAGCCGACCACGTCGGCGGCGGCAGCCACGGGTCGCTGCACCGGTCCGATTCGCTCGGCGCGCTCCTCTGGTGCGGGACCGGACCGGCCTCCTCCTCCGCCCGAGAACGGTGGTCGCTGCGCGACGTCGCTCCGATGGTTCGCGAGCATTTCGGGATTAGCGACGGTGCCTCGCGGCCAGGAGGCGGCCGCGGGCGCGGGGCAAGTCCGGGTTAGGAGGCGATTAGTGCTGGGCAATCTCTTACGCTCCATCGACAAGACGCCGATACATTTCCGCGAATGCCTGACGAGCTGACCACCACCGTCGAGCTGCCCAGCCGCGCCCGCTCCCGCCAGGGCGTCAGCCAACCGCTGCTGCGGGTGCGCGCCGGAATCCGCCATCCCCACAACTGGCTGCAGCTTGGCCGTTTCGGCGCCGTGGGAGTGAGCGGCTATGTCGTTAACCTGGCGGTATTCGCCGCGTGCGTGCATCTGATCGGGATCGACTACCACCTGTCAGCGGTGATCTCCTGGGCCGTGTCGGTGCTCAACAACTTCTGGCTGAACCGGCACTGGACGTTCTCCGCCAAGCAGGACCATCCGGTCAGGCAGGCGGTCCGTTTCTTCACCGTCTCGCTGGTGGCGTTCGGCTTCACGTACGTGGTGCTGGTCCTGTTGGTGGACGCCGGCATGATGAAGGTGGCCGCCCAGGCGATCGCGATCGCCGCGGGCACGCCGCTGTCGTTCATCGGGCAGAAGCTTTGGAGCTTCAAGGCCTAGATGCGCTGCGCCCGAAGCTCGCGGCGCTCTTTCTGGCTTTCCTGATCGCGGCGATTCTCGGCGTGTTCGCGGTCCCCGCGACCGCGTCGGCCGCAGCCGGCTCCGCCGTCACCGTCACGAAGACCGTGACTGCGACGGCGACCGATCCGAACACGCCGGTGCTCGTCAGTGACCAGACCGTGCCCCCCAAGGGGTATCGACTGACCGCTGCCCAGGTCGAGCGGATCGCCGCGGCGACGCTGACGATCAAGGCCGAGCTGCGCCGACATCCCGACGCCGTGCCGTATGAGTACACAAAGGGCCCCGGCCAGTGGCAGGTCAGCTGGTTCTCGTCGGGCCCCAAGCAGGTCGAACTGGCGCAGGTCTACATCGACGACGCCACCGGGAGCGTCACCCAGGTGTGGACCGGTTTCCAGGTGGCCTGGACGATGGCGCGTGGCTACGCCGGGGCGTTCGGGCGACGGGTCAACGCCTGGTACGTGTGGGTCCCGCTGTGCTTCCTGTTCATCGCGCCGTTCCTCCCGTGGCGGCGTAAGCGGCTCGACGACGGCCGGCGCGAACGTCGCGCCTGGTCGCTCCTGCACGTCGACCTGCTGGCGCTGCTGGGGCTGTCGATTTCGCTCGCGCTGTTCAACAACGCGAAGATCGGGCTGTCGACGCCGGCGATCTACCCGTTCTTGCTGTACCTGCTCGTGCGCATGATGCTGCTCGGGTTCGGCCGTGGCCGGCCACGGCGGCCGCTGCGCGTTTTCGTGCCGATGTCGTGGCTCGCGGTCGGCGTGATCTTCCTGGTCGGCTTCCGGGTCGGCCTGAACGTCGTCAACTCGAACGTGATCGACGTCGGCTACGCCGGCGTGATCGGCGCCGACAAGCTGATCCACGACAAGCCGCTGTACGGCAACTGGCCGAAGGACAACGCCAGCGGCGACACCTACGGGACGGTCGCGTACTACGCGTACGTGCCCTTCCGGCTGATCTTCGGGTGGAGCGGCACGTGGGACGACCTGCCGGCGGCGCACGCGGCGGCGATCGTGTTCGACCTGCTGACGCTGCTCGGGCTTTACTGGCTCGGTCGCCGGGTCCGGGGCCCGACGTTGGGGGTGGTGCTGGCGTACGCGTGGGCGGCGTATCCGTTCACGCTTTGGACGCTGTCGTCGAATACAAACGACGCGCTGGTGTCGCTGCTGCTCGTGGTCGCGTTGCTGGTGGTCACGTCCGCGCCGGCCCGCGGGGTCGTGGGCGCGCTCGCCGGCCTGACCAAGTTCGCGCCGTTCGCGCTCGCGCCGCTGCTACTGCGGGGGGTGGACCCCGCGCCCAGTCGGCGGCAGATCGTGCGGTTCGTGTTGGCGTTTGGGCTGACGGTCGTGATCGCGATGCTGCCGGTGATACTCGACAACAACTGGCACGCGTTCTGGCACGACACGATCGCCTACCAGGCCGGCCGCACGTCTCCGTTCTCGATCTGGGGTCTGTGGGGCGGCCTCGGTCTCGAGCAGCACCTGGTCCAGGGCGCCACCGTGGCGTTCGCGCTCGCGGTGATGTTCGTCCCCCGCCGGCGCGGCGTGGTCGAGGTGGCCGCGCTGGGCGCGGCGATCCTGATCGCGCTCCAGTTGGGCGCCGGGTACTGGCTTTACTCCTACATCGTGTGGTTCTTCCCGTTCGTCGTCGTGGCGCTGTTCGGCAGCTTCCCGACGGAACTCGAGCAGGCGGTGGCGGCGTCGGCGCTCGATCGCGGTGCCGACGCGCCGGCGCCCTTGGCGGTTGTGACGCCCTGAGGGCGGGGGCGCGTTTGGCGGTCGCACGTGCCCCGACCCAGGAACCGACCCCCAGTCGGGGCCCTTACACAACCCCCGGCGCCGGCAACAACACCTGCTGGATCGAGTCGGCCCGTCGGGGCTCGGTCGCGGTTCGGATCACGACCCCGTTCAACCACGGGTCCTCGGACGAGGTCTCGAACCGGGTCGGCATCTGCGTAATCATCGACGTCAAGGCCTGATCGCGTTTGACGCCGATGACGCCACCGCGCGGTCCGGTCATGCCGACGTCGGTGATGTAGGCGGTGCCGCCCGGCAGGACGCGGGCATCGGCGGTGGGCACGTGCGTGTGGGTGCCGACCACGGCGGTGACGCGGCCGTCGAGGTACCAGCCCATCGCCACCTTTTCGCTCGTGGCCTCGGCGTGCATGTCGACGAGCACGTGATCGACCTTTCCGGAGAGCGCGTGGAGCGCCGCGTCGACCTCGGGGAACGCCGGCCGCCCGGCCTGCATGAACAGGTTTCCAGACAGCGAGATCACGCCGAGCCGGGCGCGCTCGCCTGCGATCACGCACCACCCGTGGCCCGGCTGGCTGGCCAGGAAGTTGGCCGGCCGCAGGATCCGCTCTTCCTCGTCCAGGTACGGGTAGACCTCCCTATGCCGGTAGGTGTGATTGCCGAGCGTGATCGCGTCGACGCCCGCCGCGAGCATCTCCCGAGCGATCTTGGGCGTGATCCCGACGCCGCCGGCCACGTTCTCGCCGTTGACCACGATGAAGTCGGGCGCGTAGCGATCCCGCAGCGTCGGCAGCAGCGTCAGCAGCGTGCGCTTGCCGATGCCGCCGACCACGTCGCCGACGAACAGGATGTTCACGGATTCACTCACGTCTTGTCGGTGCTCATACTTCCAGTTGCATGAGTTGGAGGTTCCCCAGGCGACCGGGCGGCGCACCGCCCACCGCCGGCGAGGACGGCGAGCCGACTGGCGCGGGCAGCCTGGGCGAGGTGCCGGACCGGGCCGGCGAGCCCCCGGGCCACCCGGCCGACGACCCCCGCCGTCACTCGGCCGACGACCCCCACCGCCTCGAGAGCGCGCCCGTCCCGCCGCCACCGGTCGTCGTTCCGCGTTGGGTCCAGCTGGTCGTGCTCCCGCTGGCCGTCCTTGGGCTGTGGGCGCTCGCGCGCGCGACCGGCACCGTCCTGCTGATCCTGCTCGGGGCCAGCATCGTCGCCCTGATCCTGAACCCGGTGGTCAGGCTGCTCGTACGGCATCGCGTGCCACGCGGGCTCGCGATCCTGTTCGTCTACTTGGGCGGGATCGCGCTACTCGCCGCGATCGGCGTGGCGCTGTCCAACCCGGTCACCACGCAGGTGAGCCATCTCGCGGACGACGTCCCGCAGTTCATCCATCAGGCCAACCGCGACCTGGCGAGCCTCCAGCGCTGGCTCAACAGCCACGGGATCAAGGTGCAGATCCAGCGCCAGGGCCAGACTGCGTTGCAGACGCTCGAGGCCCAGATCCAGAAGCGCTCGAGCGACATCGTCTCGTTCTCCCGCGACCTGCTCACGCAGGTCATCACGACGTCCTTCGACCTCGTGCTCACGTTTGTCCTCTCGATCTACCTGCTGGTCTACGGGGATCAGATCGGCGACCTCGTCCGCAGGATCATGCCGGCCGGCGACGGCACGCCTGAAGACGACTTCCCGCTGCTGGTCCAGCGGGCGGTGTATGGCTACGTTCGCGGGCAGCTCCTGTTCAGCCTGATCATGGGCGGGAGCGCCGCGATCGCCCTGTGGATCTTCGGCGAGATCGGGATCTTTCCCGACGGCGCGCGGTACGCGGTGTTCTTCGGCGGCTTCTACGGACTGATGGAGTTCATCCCATACGTCGGCCCGATCATCGGTCCCCTCCCGGCCATACTCGTCGCGCTGTTCGTCCACCCGATCAGCGCCGTGTGGGTGACGCTGCTGTTCGTTGCCCTGCAGCAACTCGAGGGCCATTTCGTCGCCCCTCAGGTGTTCCGGATCTCGTTGCGGATCAACCCGATCCTGATCATCCTCGGGCTGCTGATCGGCTGGACGATCTACGGCATCGCCGGCGCGCTGCTCGCGCTGCCGATCGCCACCGTGCTCCGGGTGACCGTCCTCTACCTCCGGCGGCACCTCGTACTCGAGCCCTGGGGCGCGCTCGACACGGGCGTCATGACCACCGCCGGCCTCGAGCGATGTGCCGACTGCGGCGCGCCGGCAGGCCCGCGCGACGCGTACTGCCGCTCGTGCGGAGCCTCGCTCGAGCCGCGCGTGAAGCTGCCGGGTTAGGCCACGGTTAGGCCGCCCGTCGCCCCTCGCCGCCCGTCGCCCCTCGCTAGCCTCAGCCTGGTTGTCCAGCGGTATCCAAACGGGCGAACCCACGGCCACGGTGGCCGCCCGGGGGCTGACCAAGCGCTTCGGCGCGCGGACTGCCCTGGACCGGGTCAACTTCGAGCTCTTCCCCGGCGAGGTTGTTGCGATCATCGGTCCCAACGGCGCTGGCAAGACCACGCTGCTGTCGATCCTTGCGGGCACGCTGGAGCCCTCCGAAGGCGAAGTTGCGCGCCCGCCCGGTCCGCGCTTCGGCTGGGTGCCCCAGGAGCCGGCGCTCTACTCCAAGCTGTCGGTGGCGGAGAACCTGCGCCTGTTCGCGCGGCTCGAGCGGCTGGTCGACCCTGATCAGGCGGTCGCAGTCATGCTCGCTCAGACCGGGCTCGAGGACCGCGCCGACGAGGAGGTCGGCCGCCTATCGGGCGGGAACCAGCAGCGCGTGAACATCGCGATCGGCCTGCTCGGCGAGCCGCCCACGTTGCTGCTCGACGAGCCGTCGGCCTCGCTCGACCCGCGCCAGCGCGAGCGCTTGTGGGAGTTCATCGGCGGGCTCGCCGGGCACGGCACGACGATCGTGTTCTCGACCCACAACGTTGCCGAGGCTGAGCATTACGCCGGGCGGGTATTGGTGCTCGGGGACGGTGAGCTGCTGTTCAGCGGCACGCCCGCCGAGCTCGAGCGCGCGGTGAATGAGCCGGTTGCCGGTTCCGCCCCCGCCGGCGGCGCCGGCGCTGGGGGCGACGCGCTCGGTGGCGACTTCGAGACCGCCTTCGTTCGCTTCCTACGCGAGCGCGGCCACTGAGGCTCCCATGCGCTGGCTTCTCGTCAAGGACCTGCAGATCCTGAAGCGCTCGCCGCTGCTCGTCGCGCTGCTCGTCGTCTACCCGATCGCGATCGCGCTGATGATCGGGTTCGCGCTCTCGAGCCCGCCGGGCAAGCCCAAGGTCGCCCTGCTCGACGAGGTGCCGACGGGTCACACCCGGGTGAGCCTCGGCAACCAGCAGATCAACATCTCCAAGTACGCCAACCAGCTGTTCCAGTCGATCGACGCGATCAAGGTGAGCTCGCGCGCGCAGGCGATCGATAAGGTCCGCAGCGGCCAGGCGGCCGCGGCGCTGATCATCCCCGCCAACATCATCTCCCAAATCAACAGCCTGATCACGCAGGGGGTGGGGAACCCGACCGTCGACCTGGTCCTGAACACCAAGGATCCGCTCGAGCGTCAGTTTGCCGACCAGGCGATCAGCTCTCGCGTGGCCCAGGTCGAGCAGGCCGTCTCCAAGCAGGTGCTGGGGGTCGCGGTCACCGACCTGCAGCAGACCCTCAACGGCGGAACGCTCACGTTCCTCGGCCAGAAGGTGCCGCTGCTCGGGCTGAAGAACTCGCGCACGATCGTCCAGGGAACGATTGGGTCGCTGCCGAAGGACTCGCCGCTGATCCCGGCGCTCAGGCAGGTCGTCAACTTCGCCACCCTGGCCATCGACGGGCTCGGTTTCGCCACGCCGGTGCTCAGTTCGATCGGCAACCCGCTGACCGTGAACACGACCGAACTGGCGGGCAAGACGACCCCGACCGACGCCTACGCGGTCGCGATCGCCGTGATCGTGTCGTTGATGTTCGTCGGGTTGCTGCTCGCGGCGGCGCTGCTCGCGCTCGAGCGATCCGAGAACGCGTACTCGCGGCTGGTGCGTGGCCTGATCTCGCCGAGCGGACTGCTGTCCGAGAAGATCACGCTGGCCGGCTTCGCCGCCGCCGTAGTTACGCTTCTGATGTCGGCGTTCGTGTCGTTGTTCGTGCATCTGGAGTGGAGCCGGTTCCCGCTGTGGGTGGTCACGCTCGTGCTCGGCGGCCTGGCCTTTGGGGCGCTCGGCGTCGCGATCGGCGGCGTCGCCCGCGAGGTCAGCGTGGCCTCGCTGATGGCGTTCCTGGTGTCGCTGCCGATCGCGTTCGTCGCGCTTATTCCGGGCGACGCCGTCTCGGGGACGCTGAGGTCGATCCTCGACGCGATCTCGTTCGTATTCCCGTTCAAGGCCGCGCTGCAAGCCGTCGCCAACGCGTTCAGCGGCACCGCTCCGGGGATCGGATGGCCGCTCGTCCACCTGGCGGTGCTGACGATCGTGTTCGGGGCGTTGGCGCGGGTGGCGATGCGCCGGTTCGCGTGAGGTGAGGTTCGCGCCTGAGGTTCGCGTGAGCTGCGAGCTACCGAGAGTCGGCCGGCGGAGCGCGCTTAGCGCTTGCCGACCATCCCGCGGAAGATCACCGCGCAGATCACCGCGACGATGATCGAGACCACCGGCAGCGTGTAGCCGATGGCGCCGACGACCGCCAGCACCAGCGAGACGACGCCGACCGCGCCGGCAATGCCGCCGGTCACGACCAGCTGGTACGCGCGCCGTTCACGCTCACGGCGCGGGGTGTAGTTGCCACGCTTCTGGATGTCGGCCACGATGGCAGCGTAGCGCGGCGGTGCCCTAGGGTGTTAGCGATATGCCAGATCCTCACTACATCCTCTTCTACGACTACGTCGAAGACATCATCGACGCGCGTGTCCCGCATCGCGACGGGCACATGAACGTGATCCGCGCCGGGAAGGACGACGGGCGGATCGTCATGGCCGGACCGCTCGGCGATCCGCCGCACGGCGCCGCGATCGTGTTCAAGGACCGGGCCGCGGCCGAGGCGTTCCCGGAGTCGGACCCGTACGTCGCGAACGGCCTCGTCACGGAGTGGCGCGTCGACTCCTGGGCGGTCGTCCCGTAGGCGGCGCCCAGCGCACGCACCTCCAATACACCGGAATCCGAGCCGTTAGCCGTATTCGTTGCGCGAATCCCGCCGGTCTGGCCGGCCGTCCCGAAGCCGGGGGTATCCTCACCCGTGATGCCGTTCCCGCAGACCCGCCTCCGCCGGTTGCGCGCCACCGGCGCGCTGCGCGGCCTGGTTCGCGAGACGAACCTGACCGCGTCCGACTTCGTCTACCCGATGTTCGTCGCGCACGGGATCGACCGCCGCGAGCCGATCGAGGCGATGCCCGGGATCGACCGGCTGTCGATCGCCCACGCCGTCGACGAGGCCGCGGAAGCGAAGGCTCTCGGGATACCGGCGGTGCTGCTGTTCGGGCTGCCCGCCGCCAAGGACGAGGAGGGTTCGGGCGCGTGGGATGACGAGGGGATCGTCCAACTCGCGACGCGCGCGATCAAGGAAGCGCACCCCGACCTCGTCGTCATAACCGACCTGTGTCTGTGCGAGTACACAAGCCACGGCCACTGCGGAGTCCTACGCACGGACGGGACCGTGGACAACGACGCGACGCTGGATCTTCTCGCCCGCACCGCGACCTCCCAGGCGAAAGCCGGCACCGACATCGTCGCCCCCAGCGACATGATGGACGGCCGCGTCGGCGCGATCCGCCAGGCTCTCGACGACGACGGCCACACCGACACCCCGATCCTCGCCTACAGCGCCAAGTTTGCCTCCGCGTTCTACGGTCCGTTTCGGGAGGCGGCCGACTCGGCGCCGGCGTTCGGCGACCGCCGGGGGTATCAGATGGACCCGGGCAACGGCGACGAGGCGGTCCGCGAGACAAAGCTCGACGTCGAGGAGGGGGCCGACATCGTGATGGTCAAGCCGGCGCTTCCCTACCTCGATCTGATCCATCGCATCAAGGCTGACACGCAAATGCCGCTGGCCGCCTACAACGTCAGCGGCGAGTACGCGATGGTGAAGGCGGCCGCAGCCGCCGGCTACCTCGACGAGCGCGCCACCGTGCTCGAGACCCTGACCTGCATCCGTCGCGCGGGGGCCGACATCGTCATCACCTACCACGCGAAGGAGGCTGCGCGATGGCTTCAATGAGCCAGGCGGGATCCGGCTTCGGTCCCAAGCTGCGTTCCCGCAAGCACGGCGCGGCGACCCCGCTCGATGATCTCGACAAGCGCCTGCTGAACCTCATGCAGGGCAGCTTCCCGATCGCGCCGCGGCCTTACCAGCACGTCGCACAACAAGCGGGCATCACAGAATCTGACGTGCTCGACCGCGTAACCCGCCTGCTCGACGAGCGGATCATCCGCCAGGTGACACCGATCTTCGACACGCGCGCGCTCGGCTACTCGTCGATGCTCGTCGCCGCCAAGGTCGATCCCGAGAACCCGTGGCGCGCCGCCAACGTGATCAACGCGCACCCTGGGGTTTCGCACAACTACCTGCGCAACCACGAGTTCAACATCTGGTTCACGATCGCCACCGAACCCGACTCGCCGCTCGGGTTGGACGGCACCCTCGAGGCCCTCGCGAAAGAGGCCGGCGCCGAGTCGGTACGCCAGCTCCCGACGCTCCAGCTGTTCAAGATCCGCATGGACCTCGAGATGGAGGGCGACACCGAAGCGCTGGCCAAGGCCGTCGAGGTGGCCCCTCCCGCCGAGACCGAGAAGCAGCCTTACGACGAGTTCGACATCGAGGTGATCCGGGCTACCCAGGGCGATATGCCGGTCGTCCCCGAGCCGTACGGTCCCGCCGCCGACCAGCTCGGAATCCCACAACCCCAGCTCCTGACCCACCTGGAACAGATGCAGGAGCGCCGGCTGCTCCGCCGGGTCGCCGCGATCCTGTTCCACCGCCGGGCCGGGTTCAGCGCGAACGGGATGGGCGTGTGGAAGGTCCCGGACGAGCGGATCATGGAGCTCGGCCCGCGCATGGCCGCTTTCCGCGGGATCTCGCACTGTTACCAGCGCCCCACCTACGCGGACTGGCCGTACTCGATCTTCACGATGGCGCACGGGCGCTCCAAGGACGAGTGCGACGCGATCCTCGACTCGATCGCCACCCAGACCGGCATCGACGAGCGATCGACGCTCTACTCGTCGACCGAGTTCAAGAAGATCAGGCTGCTCTACTTCACCGACGATTACCGGACCTGGGAACGCGAGCACGCGGGCGTGTGACCGGCGCCGAGACCGCCGCGACGATGAACACCACGCGCTCGTCGCAGCTGTACGAGCGGGCGCGCGATCTCCTCCCCGGCGGGGTCAACTCACCGGTGCGGGCGATGCGATCGATCGGCCGTGACCCGATCTTCATCGCGTCGGGCAACGGTTCGACGATCACCGACGTCGACGGCAACGACTACATCGACTGGGTGGGTTCGTGGGGGCCGCTGATCCTCGGCCACGCGGATCCGGACGTCGTGTGGGCCATCACAGCCGCGGCCGCGAACGGGACCACATTCGGCGCGCCAACGCAAGACGAGGTGACGCTCGCGTGGGAGGTCGCCGGGCGGATCCCGTCGGTCGAGATGATGCGCATGACGTCCTCCGGGACCGAGGCAACGATGAGCGCGATCCGGCTCGCGCGCGCGGTCACTGGACGCGACAAGGTGCTCAAGTTCGCCGGCGCCTACCACGGCCACGTCGACGGCCTCCTCGCCGAGGCCGGCTCGGGACTCGCGACCCAGGGGATCCCGGCGAGCCCGGGCGTCACCGAGGCGGCCGCCGCCGCGACTCTGGTCGCGCCCTGGAACGACGCTGCTACGACCTGGAACCTGACCGCCGACGACGACCTGGCGGCGATCCTGGTCGAGCCGATCCCCGCGAACATGGGCGTGGTTCCGCCGGGCCACGGGTTCCTCGAGGTGCTCCGCCAGGCGGCCGACGAGGGCGGCTCGCTCCTGATCTTCGACGAGGTCATCACCGGCTTCCGCGTCGCCCGTGGCGGCGCCCAGGACCGCTATGGGGTGCTTCCAGACCTGACGATCATGGGAAAGATCATGGGCGGCGGGCTGCCCGCGGCCGCCTACGGCGGACGCCGCGAGTTGATGGAGCGGATCGCGCCGGCCGGCGACGTCTACCAGGCCGGCACGCTCTCGGGCAACCCGCTCGCGACCGCGGCCGCGCTTGCCACCCTGCGCAAGCTGAACGATGCCGCCTACGCGCAGCTAGCCGTGACCACCGAAAAACTCGCCCGCGGCCTGCGCGACGCCGCGGCCGCCGCGAACCGCCCCGTTCAGGTCCAGTGCGTCCCCGGCCTCCTGACGGTGTTCTTCCGAGACCGCCCCGTGCACAACTACGTAACCGCCGCCGCCTGCGACACCGACGCGTACGGTGCCTGGTGCCGAGGGCTGCTCGCCCGCGGCGTGTACCCGCCGGCCTCCCAATTCGAGGCGTGGTTCCCGTCGCTCGCGCACACCGAGACCGATATCGAGCGCACGGTCGAAGCCGCTGCAGAGGCGTTCGCGGAGATCGCCGGCCGATGAGCGACCCCCGGCCGATGAACGATCCCCGCACGAGGACGGCCCGCGACGGCGCCGAGGCCCTGCGCGACGCGCTCCACGAACAGGGCGGAACCGTCGCCGAGGTGCTGGGTGACGCCACGCCGGCCGCCCGCCACACGCCGCTCGACCACCCCGGTCCGGCGCAGGTCGCGGCCACCGGACCGCGCGCCCAAGGACGCGAGCGCGAGTACGAGCTGCTCCTCGAGATGATCCTCGAGGGCTACCGGCTCCACTACGACGAGCCGCTGGTCGTGCACACCCCGGACGCCGATCTGGCGCTGCTCCTCGGCGATCAGCTGTACGCGCTCGGGCTCTCGCGCCTGGCCATGCTGGGCGACCTCGAGGCCGTAGCCGAGCTCGCCGACGTGATCTCGTTGGTCGCCCTGGCGCACGCCGTGTCCGACCGGGAGCTGGCAAACGCGGTCTGGGAGGCCGGCGCCATGTCGGTCGGCTGGGGCCCGAGCGACGCCCACGCCGAGGCCAAGGCGAGTGCCCGCGTGCACGATGCCGGAGCCGCCGACGCCCTGCGCGCGGCCGCTTGTGCGGTTCGTCGCGAGCCCCCGCCTGCCAGCTTGTGAGGTTCGTATCGAGGTTGTTAGGCCCGCGCGTACCAACCCCCTCGGTGATGACCTTTTCGCGGTCATGGCGGTACGCTGTCGGCAGCTAAATTCGCCGTAAGGATTTGCGGAGCGTCCGTGCCCGATCGACACAGGGAAAAGAAGTCGAAGTACACGCTCGACCGGAACATCCCCGGTGCATTCGAGGGTGAGACGGTCACGCGCCGGGGGATGATGAATCTGGTCGCCAACGGAGCCGGCGCCGTCGCCGCGGCCGCGTTCACGCTCCCCGCGCTCGGATTCGCGATCGCGCCGATCTTCAAGCGCCAGGTGTGGACGTGGCAGCCGGTCGGCACGCCCGACGACTTCACCAAGGCCAACTACGTGACGAAAATAATCAACATCACTCCCGGCATCGGCGAGGCCGGCAACACGGTCGCCTACGTCCGCAAGCGCGACCCGAGCATCGACAAGGAGCCCGAGGATCAGTACAACCACTACATCGCCCTGTCGGACCGCTGCATGCACCTCGGCTGTCCGGTGCGCTACGTGCAGGCCGCCGAGCGGTTCATCTGCCCGTGTCACGGAGGCGTGTACGACTTCCGCGGGATGGTCGCCGGCGGTCCTCCGGTCCGCCCGTTGGACCGCTTCTACACGCGGTTGAACGAGACCACGGGCCTGGTTGAGCTCGGTCCGCGCTACTCGGTGAACGATGAGCTCCAGCGGTTCTCGCCGCGCTTCCCGGGTGAGCCGATCAATGGCATCGGCCAGTTCCTGTATCCGGCCCAGTTCGACACCGCCAACCCGCCGCCGCACTAATGCCGCGCATTCCCACGCCGCCGCTCCCCAAGGCGCTCCAGCCCAAGCCGAAAAAGCCGGCCGAATCGGGCGGCGAGGTCCACACCTATCCGGCGCCGATCGATGCCGGGATCTCGGTCGTCGACTGGCTGGACGAGCGGACCGCGATGTCGCCGGGGCTCCGCTGGCTGCTGTGGCGCAAGGTTCCGCGTGGAGTCAACTGGCCCTACACACTCGGCTCCGCGACGCTGTTCGCGTTCCTGAACCAGGCCGTCACGGGCGTGTTCCTCGCGATGTACTACCGCCCGGACGTCTCGGGCGGCGCGTACGAATCGATCCGCAACATCAACGACAACGTCTTCCTCGGCCAACTTGTGCACGCTATGCACAAGTGGGGCGCGTCGGTGATGATCATCTTGATCTTCCTGCACATGGGTCGGGTGTTCTTCTATGGCGCCTACAAGTACCCGCGCGAGCTGACGTGGGTGATCGGCGTCGTGTTGGTGATCCTTACGCTGGCGATGGGCTTCACCGGCTACCTCCTGCCGTTCGACCAGCGCGCGTACTGGGCGTCGGTCGTCGGCATCAACATCAACGCCGGCGGACCGTTCATCGGACCGTTCCTGTCGAACTTCCTGCTCGGCGGCGCGGACTTCGGCGCCACCACGCTGTCTCGGTTTTACGCGATCCACATGCTGCTCATCCCGGGCTTGATGGCGGCGCTGATCGGCGCCCACCTGTACCTGGTCACCAAGCTCGGCATCTCCGCGCCTCCATGGATCAAGGCCGATCCGCAGCACGACGGCGACCACGCACCAGATGAGGCGGAAGTGTGAGCGGCGCGGCTAACGGGACACGTGCGCGCCGGTTCCTGGCTTCACCGGGATCGCGGGCATGAATCAGGGCGAGAAGGAGGCATACCTCCGCGAATACTCGATCCTGAAGAACGAGGGCGAGCCGTTCTTCCCCTACTCGGTGTCCCACGACGCGGTCATGGCGTGCATCGTGATGGCGGTGATCATCTTCCTGGCGTTGATGTTCGGCGCCGAGCTCGGCCCTAAGGCCGACCCGACCACCACCACGTACGTCCCACGGCCCGACTGGTACTTCTTCTTCCTGTTCGAGGTCCTGCGCGTCATGCGCAACGTCCCGAAGTTCACGCCGATGGCAACGATCGGGGTGCCCACGATCTGCATGATCCTGCTGTTCCTGCTGCCGTTCTACGACCGCAGCCCGGAGCGCCGGATCGAGCGACGGCCGGTCGCGCTGGCCGCCGGGATCGCGACGATCGCGGCGATGGCCTTCCTGACCTACAGCGGAGCGAACACGGGCTCGCCGAACTCCGTCGACCTGGCGCCCCCCTCCAGCCTGACGTCACAGCAAGCCGCAGTCTTCCGGGCCGGCGAGGAGGTGGTCGGCGAGTCGGGGTGCCTGGCCTGTCACGTGATCGGCAACAACGGCAACAACGGCCCGGGGCCGGTGTTGACGCACATCGCCTCCACCGTTCCCGCTGAACAGATCGCGTCCACGCTGCGTAATCCGACGCCTCCGATGCCGTCGTTCAAGAACCTTCCGCCGGAGAAGTTCGACAACCTGGTCCAGTTCCTTTCGGAACTCCAGTAGCCGGCGCCATCGGGACCATGGCGAGTGCACAGTTCGCGCCGGCTGGCGCGCCCGGGGCGCTAGACGAACCGCAGGTCCGCGACATGTTCGACCGGATCGCCGGACTGTATGACCGGATGAACTCCGTCATGACGGCCGGCCTGCATCACGAGTGGCGCCGGCGTGCCGCCGACCTCGCCGAGCTCTCGCCGGGCGACCGCGCACTCGACGTCGCCACGGGCACGGGTGACCTGGCCGTCGAACTAGCCACACGCGTCGCGCCAGGCGGCGAGGTGGTCGCGATGGACTTCTCCGAGAGGATGCTCGAGCTCGCGCGCAAGAAGGCAGGCGCGCGCGTGCGATTCGAACCCGGCAACGCGCTCGCGCTGGACTACGCCGACGGCGAGTTCGATGCCGCCAGCGTCGGCTTCGGTGCCCGCAACTTCTCAGACCTCCAGCGCGGTCTTTCGGAGATGGCACGGGTCGTCCGGCCCGGCGGCCGGGTGGTCGTGCTCGAGATCACGACCCCGCGGCGCCCGCCCCTGTCGACCTTCTTCGACCTGTGGTTCGACCACGCGATCCCGGCGCTCGGCCGCGTCGTCGACTCGCAGGCCTACAGCTACCTGCCGAGCTCGGTCAAGCGCTTCCCAGGGCCCGAGGAGCTCGCCGCGCACATGTGGGACGCCGGGTTGCGCCAGATCCGTTACGTGCTCACCGCAGGCGGGATCATCGCCTTACACGTGGGGACGGTCCCAACCTGATGAGCCTGGGCGCACAGGCCGTCGTCGATGCCGGGGGTCAGGAGCTCACGCGGATCATGGATCGCGTCGAGCGCCGGATGGCCGAGCTCGCGGTCGGCCATGGACCTGTGCTCGCGCGCTACGCCGGTGACACGATCTCCGCCGGCGGGAAGCGCCTGCGCCCGCTACTCGTGTGCATTGCCGCCGGCGCGCCGCCGCCCGAGACCGACGGCCTCGTCCGCGCCGCGGTCGCGGTCGAGCTCGTCCACGGCGCTACGCTCGTTCACGACGACGTGCTCGACGGCTCGGCGCTCCGCCGGGGCCGTCCGACCGTGGTCGCCACCGGGGGACGAGGTCTCGCCATCGCCACCGGCGACCTGCTGTTCTCGCGTGCATTCGCCGAGCTCGCGGCCGGCGACTCAGCCGACGCGGTCCGGATCCTCGCCCGCGCGAGCCGCGAGCTGGCTCTCGGCGAGCTGGCGCAACGGGCCGACGCGTGGAGCGCCGGGGTGACCGTCGACCGCTACCTGATGCGCTGCCGGCTGAAGACCGCCGTGCTGTTCCGCGCCGCCTGCGAGCTCGGCGCGCTCGAGGCGGACACCGACCCGGCGACGCTGGGGGCGTTCGGCGAGCGGATCGGGCTCGCCTTCCAGATCCTCGACGACGTCCTCGACGTGTCGGGGCCGCCCGAGCGCACCGGCAAACCGCGCGGGGCCGATCTGCTCGACGGCACCGTCACGCTGCCGCTGATCCTGGCCCGCGGCCGGGACCCCGAGCTCGCCGCGCTCGACCCGCGGACCGTCCGCACGGCCGCAGACGCGGCTGCGGTGTGCGACCGGATCGCCGCGACCGGCGCGCTCGCCACCGCCAAGGCCCGCGCCCAGAAGCTCGTATCCGGCGCCAAGCAGGAGCTGCCGGGGCTGCCGCCGCGTCAGCGCGCGGCACTCGAGCTGGTGGCCGACGTCGTCGTCGAGCGATACGCCTGATGTTGGGCCGCCTCCGGCGGCGTCCAGCCGGATGACTCCCGGCCGGCCCGGTCCTGGCGAGGCCGGATGCCGAGCGGGCCGAGCCGGGAGGCCGTTCCGCGAAGGGAATTCGGCACATGCCTACATTCCGCGCACGTGCCGGGGCCGAATTCCCCGCATCCATGCCCGGCGGGCGCAGTCCCGTTCCCCAGCCCTACCTACGGCCTAGAAGTCTTCGGGGAGGATCTGGTCGGCGTTCAGGGCGTTGATGAACCGATCGACCTGATCGGCCATGTTCGCCTGCGTCAGCCGCTGGAGGTCGCGGAGCATGTCCGCGAGGCCCTCATCGAGCCGGTCCTCGAGCTCGCGCACCTGGTCCTGCGTGTACAGGCCCTCGGTGTACCAGTCGCAGTTCGGGCAGTTCAGCGCGAGAGTCCAGCACTCCTCCGGCGCCTCGGACCAGTCAATCGGCTGGACCAGCTCCGAGGAGCAGTCGGGGCACACGTGAAGCCCGCGGGTGGCGTGGTTCTGGTCGCCCCACCGGACCACCTCGATGCTGCGCCCGCTGGGGAGCACAATGCGTCGGACTGAAGGCTGTTCTGGCTGCTGATTCATTTGGCGTCTCCGTGCCCTTAATCGGCCCAGGCGGTGGGCAACTTGAGACGCATCTTCGGGACTGGCCGAGCGACCCGTTTTCGCGGTCGTGGGAGACCGGGTAACCTTCAAATCCCCATCCGGAGGACCACCGAATGTTCCGTAATCCCACCACCGATCTGATCGTCGTCCTCGTGATCGTCCTGTTGATCTTCGGCCCCAAGCGGCTGCCCGGCCTGGGCAAGCAGCTAGGGACCGGGCTGCGCGAGTTCAAGGAGTCGATCACAGGGGAGAACAAGGACGAGGAGCAGGCCTCGAAGCCCGAGATCACGGCCGCGAGTGCCGCCCCGCCGCCAGAGGCCGCGGCCAGCGCACCTCCCGCCGAGCGCCAGTCGGCCGAGGTCGGGCCCCAGAGCCGCTCCTAGCGGCCGCGTGTCCGGGAGGTCTCGGTCGTGGCGCGACTTCGGCCCATTGGGCATGACGACCGGCTGAGCATCGTCGACCACCTCGACGAGCTTCGCTCGCGCCTGTTTGTCTGCCTGGCGGTGCTGGCGGTCGCCTTCGGCCTGTGCTTCTGGCAGAACAACCACCTGCTGACGGTGCTGAACCGAGCGCTGCCGGACAACTCGAAGGCCGCCGTCCACAACGGGCTCTCGTCGGTGCCGTCGGAATCGGTCCAGTTCGAGCGACTGTTCACCAAGCTGGCTGCATCGAACACCGCGCTCGCCAACGCACCGGGCGTCTCGGCCGAAGCCCGCCAGGTCTACTTGCAGACCGCCGCCGAATACCAGCAGGTCGCCAAGACCCTCCCGAAGAGCTTGTCGACCCAGGAGAAGCCGGTCACGCTCGGGGTCGGGGAGTCGTTCACGACCACGCTCACCGTCGCCGCGTACTTCGCGCTGTTGTTCTCTTTACCGATTCTTATCTACGAGGGCTATGCCTTTGTCATCCCTGCTTTGAGCCAAACCGAGCGTCGTGCGGCCTATCCGGTGATGGCAGCGGCGCCGCTGCTGTTCCTCGCCGGCGTGGTGTTCACGTACATCGTCGTGCTGCCGCCCGCCGTCCACTTCCTCCAGGGCTACAACGCCGATCAGTTTCAGGTGCTCGTGCAGGCGAAGTCCTATTACTCGTTCGAGATCCTCACGATGCTCGCGGTCGGCGTGGCCTTCCAGCTGCCGCTCGGGATGCTCGGGCTGCACCGCGTCGGCGTGATCAACGGAAGCACTCTGACGCGACACTGGCGCTACGCTACGGTCATCATCGCCATCGTCGCTGCGGCGATGCCAGGGGCTGATCCAGTCACCACCGGTCTGGAAACGCTGCCTCTCGTCATCCTCTTCCTGGCCAGTATCGTGTTGCTCAAGATCGCCGACCGCCGCGCCGCGGCTCGTGCCGCTGCCGAGGCGAAGACGTCGTTCGGCGACGGCCTCGACCCGACCTAAACCATGCTGTTCGATCTCCGCAGCCGCGGTCGGCGCCGGACCGTCCAGGGCGTCTACCTGTTTCTTGCCATCCTGCTCGGTGGCGGCCTCGTTCTGTTCGGCGTCGGCGCCGGCAACGGCCTCGGCGGCCTGCTCAATGCGTTCGGGGGCGGCGGATCCAGCTCGGGGCAGAAGGCGGTCGTCAGCCAGGCGGAGCAGCAGGCCATCAAGCAGAGCCAGCTCAACCCGAACAGCGCTGCGGCGTGGTCGAACCTGCTCCAGGCACGCTGGACCGCCGCCGGCCAGGGGGCCGACTTCAACTCCTCCACCGGCCAGTTCACTGCGTCGGGCCTCAAGGAGCTCAGGCTGGCCACGCAGGATTGGCAGCGCTACCTGAGCCTCACCAAGAACCCCGATCCCAACCTCGCCGTCCTCGCCGCCCGTGCCTACGCCGGGCAGCAGAACTACGCCGGCGAGGCCAGCGCCTGGGACATCGAGACCCTCGCCGCTCCGAGCGAGGTCAAGGGATTCGAATGCCTCGCGGTGTCCTCCTACGCCGCCGGCCAGACCCGCAAGGGCGACCTGGCCGAGGCCAAGGCCCTCAGCCTCGTCCCCAAGACCCAGCAAACCCTCCTCAAGAACCAGCTCAACCAAGCCAAGACCCAGCCCACGGTCGCGCAGGAGTGCTGATCTCCCCGACCGGGTCGCGGCGGGTAACATCGCCGCCAAGGGCCGTTAGCTCAATTGGCAGAGCAGGGGACTCTTAATCCCAAGGTTGGAGGTTCGATTCCTCCACGGCCCACTCGATAAGCCCCGCACAGCGGGGTTTTCTCGTTCTCGGGGACGGGTGGCGATTTTGAAGTATGTCCCCAATATGTCCCGAGATCGATGCGCTGCGTCGGACGCTCGACGGCGAGGTCGATGTTCTCGACCGCATGCGCGGCCCGGTGTTCGAGCAGGCCGTCACACCGGCTGGGTTCGCGGCTGTCACCGCGGAGAGCGAGAGCGGGACGATCGTTTGGCCCGCCCACCAGCGTGTCGCTTGTAGACCAAAGGGGAAGGACGCCAGACTCTGAGTTGGGTGCCACGGAGCGCTACCCTGCCGAGCGTGCACGAGCTCTTTTCGACACCGAGCGGCCGGGTGTTCACGACGGCAGCCGTCGTGTTCGAGGGGTTGCCGGTGTCCCTAGTGACGCATCACGCGGAAGACGAGGAATGGCAGTTTGTCAACGGTCATGGGGACACCGAGGAGGGAATGAAGCCCAGCAGTCTCAATTGATGGTTCGGGGCCAGTCGATGCTGCCGGTGCTTCGTGAACCGAGCAGTCCGGCCGCCGTCGGTCGGGGCCTGGCTGCCCCGTGTTGACGAATTCAACAGTTTGCCGTCAGTCTGTGACCTCCGTGTGATCCCGGCCTTGGTAGAAGGAGCCAGTGCAGGTCGTGACGTCGCTTCGCGCTTCAGACTCCGATCGGGAGCAGGTTGCTGAACGGCTGCGGCATGCCACGGCTGAGGGGCGGCTCAGCGCGGATGAGCTTGACCAACGGCTTGAAGCGTTGTATGCGGCCCGGACCTACGGTGAACTCGACGCGCTCCTCGCCGACCTTCCGATCAATCGCTCCGTGGGGCAGCCGCGTGTCCGGCTCGGACGTTTGATCGGGACCGTCAGTGCTGTGACGCTTGTTCTCGGGGTGTTCGTCGCGCTCGCCATGATGCGCGGCCGCTCCGCTGTCGCGGTCCTGGGTACGGGACATACGCGCCATCTCAACTTCCCAGAGCCGCTCGCAGGACCGCGTCCGGGTCTGATCTTCGCGGCGTCGCTGGGCGTCGTATTTGTGGTGTTGCTGACATCTGCGGCATTGCTCTGGGCCGTGGTGGGGTCGCATTCCCCGCGGCAGCCCTGACGTCGGGTCCAACGCGACGCATCGATCGGCTCACCGGCCCTGAGGCGACCGGCTGCGTTCGGCGGCTGCCTGATCGAGGATGGTGTCGCAGACCTGGCCAGGTGCGCGCCCCACGACACCAGTTCTACGCGCTGACGAACACACCGCTCCCGCTGGTCGCCGACGCGATAGCCAGAAGCTGACCGGCTCCCCGCTGTCGGTTGGATCGAGTTCCGGTTGCCGCGGCGGACCTGTCCTAGCCCAAAACTAAGTGCGACGAGGGCGAGATGGTTGTGGGAGAGCTGTCGCCGACGACGACAAATTCCGGCTGATCCCGCGCGTGGTCCAAGCGTCGGACGTCGTTTGGCACGATGGTCGGAGTCGCGAACTACGCGAACGCGGTGCTCCACGACGGCATCGGTCGCCACGAGGCGGCTCGCCTGGCTACGGTGTACGGCCCATGGCACCGACGCCCGAGATCTTTCACTGGCACAACGATGGCATCCGGCTAACCGGTGAGCGCTGGCGCGGCGATCCGGGCGAGGAGACCGTCGTCCTCCTGCACGGCGGTGGCCAGACGCGTTACTCATGGAAGAGCACGGCGCGTCGGCTGGCCCGGGACAGCCGCGCAGCACTCGTCCTCGACGCCCGCGGCCACGGGGACAGCGACTGGGACCCGCGCCAGGATTACACGTTGGAAGCGTTCGTCTCCGACCTCGTGGCGCTCCTGGACACGCTCGACGGGCCGCCGGTGCTCGTCGGCGCGTCGCTCGGCGGTATCACCTCACTGACCGCCGCGGGCGAGCATCCGGGGCTGGCCCGCGGGCTCGTCCTCGTCGACATCGTCGTCCGCGCCGAGCCGGCCGGCGTCGCGCGCATCACCAACTTCATGCGCGCTCATCGGGATGGCTTCGCCAGCCTCGAGGACGTGGCCGACGCGATCGCCGCCTACAACCCGGTCCGCAAGCGTCCGCCCAACCTCGACGGGCTGCGCAAGAACGTCCGTCTCCACGACGACGGCCGCTGGTACTGGCACTGGGACCCCGCATTCATGCAGATCGACAACGAGTCGGTGCGCGACGCCGACTCTGACCGGCTGGCCAGAGCCGCGGCACGGATCGACATCCCCACGCTCATCGTTCGCGGCCGGCACTCCGACATCGTCAGCGACGCCGGCGTGGCCGACATGAAGCGCCTGATCCCCCATGCCGTCACGGTGGACGTCGGTGCCGCCGGGCACATGGTCGCCGGCGACGATAACGACGTATTCACCGACAGTCTCGAGCAATTCCTCGCGGCCGTGACAGCCACCGACCCGCCTAGGTAACCGGTCACTTCGCGCGACCAGCGTGCGAGTAGGTACCGCAGCGGGCGCCCAGGACCGCCTTCTCGGACACCAAACAGGTCGTTGTCGGCCATCCGGAACCGACGTTACGGAGCCGGAATCGTGACTGCTGCTTTGTGGGTTTTTTCATTTCCGTGGCGTAGCGCTCGTGACGCGTCGGCGCTGCCGAACGGGCTTTACGACCTGCTCCCGTGCAGCGCACGCGGGAAGAGGAGAGCCTTCGTATGGCCGCGATCGCTTAGGGCAACGCGTTCGCTTCTACGGCGCCTATCGCCCGGTCGGCGAATTCCTACGCGCAGGACTGCCGGTGGGCTATTGGCGGCGAGCGCGGCTCCCGCCTCGCTCCGTTAGCTGCGGTTCAGTGCGCTTAGCCCGAGCACGCCCCGTGATGCGCGGCCGTCCGCGCATGGATCGCTTGGACGCCGACGACAACCGCTGCCTCGTAGGACTTGGGGTGCGGGGCGGACATGTCTCCCACGAGCAGCACGCACCGGCCTTCTCTGAATAGAGCATTCGCGTCGCCCTGGCCCTCGACTGGCCGCGCGCCGAAGCCATCGGCGGCGGGAACGCCGGACACGGAGAAGCGGAATGGCAAGCCACCCTGACTAGTGGAGTCGGTTTGGAATTCGAAGGACTGCTCGCGCGTGGCATCTGACACCGTGGCGAACTGCAAGACGTAGGAGATGCCATTTCCTCCACCAGTGTTCTCAACGAGCGCCTGCTGGAAGCCCGCGCGCGACAGCCGCTGCGCGTCTTCCGGGTCCTGTTCGCTGGCGGCATAGCCAGCGGCGGTCTTGTAGTGCTCCAGCGGGCGCTGGACTGCATAGCCAGCCTCTTCGTTGCCCTGGATCAGGTAGGGCTCGAGGCCGGAACGCGATGCGCTCGGCGGCGTCGAAGCGGCAGCGGTTGTCGTGCCGGTGCTGTGCGAAGCCGATGTGTGGCTGGAGCCGCATCCAGCCAGCCAGGCGCAGAGGGCAAGGCAGATCAGCAAACAATGCGCTTGCAACCGAAGTGCGGGGCATCGACCGGGCAGGATGTGATTTCCGGGGCTGCGTCGAGCCGGCAGATGAGACGGCAGTGATGCGGGCATGACCCCCTCTGAGTTTGTGAAATCCCGTGCACTGAGCATCCCGCGCGCCCACGGCGAGAACCACGGCCACCTGGCCAAACCTCCCGTCATCGGCGGGTGCTGGCCGGACGCCACGCTGAGCGCGCGGTTTCAGCTCGGCGCGTTCACGCGCAGATGCCGCTCGACCGTCGTGTCGAGCGCTGCCGACGGATCAGCAGGTCGTGCCGCCACCGCGGCGGCTAGCTCGGTGCGGTTACCGATGCGAAGCTTCATGTACACGCTCGAGAGGTGCATCTTCACGGTGCTGCGCGACATGAAAAGCTGCAAGGCGATCTGCGGGTTGGACATCCCGCTCGCGGCGAGGCGCACGACCTGGAGCTCGGCCGGGGTCAGGCTTCCCCAACCTGTGGCCGGCCGGTTGCGTGTCCCGCGAGTACGCCGCGCGTAGGCGATCATGTCAGCGATCGGTGCGCCCTCCCCTTCAGCCCAAGCGGCGGTCCAGGCCGCGACGCCGTCGCGCTCCACCACCGAGGCCCGCGCGGCTTCCAGCCGCCGGGCGATCGAGGGCAGCGGGGCGCATCCCAGCGCGGCTCTGGTCGCGGCGGCGGACCCGGCAAGCCGAGCCGCGCGCGTCCCGTCCTCCCCCGCCGCCAGCAGGGCGAGCTCGTCGAGCACCTCGGCGGCGCCACGTTCCAGGCCCAGCTCGGCGTACGTGGCCAGCGCACCCTGTAGCTGGTCGCGCGCTTGCTCGCCGCGGCCGTCTAGTGCCGCGGCGCTCCCAGCGATGAGCTGGGCGACCGCGCGTAGACGGGGACTCCCGGATCTCTCCGCGAGACCTTCGAGCTCATCGCTTTGGATCTCGGCCTCGCGGATGTCACCACGCGCAAGTGCGGCCTGAGCCAGGACTTCGCGCATCAGCGCGAGAGTGTGGATCTGCGGCACTGAGAGCAGTCGATGCGCTCGCGTCTCGGCCGCGTCGTAATTTGCCTCCATGAGCTCGGCGACGGCGAGCGCCAGCTCGATCGTTGGGATCGCCATGAACGCCCCCGACTCGCTCGCTCGTTTCATCTCGCGCACGCCCTGCTCCAACGCCTCGCTGCACCGTCCAATGCGCGCAAGCGCGTGGAGCCGCTGACAGACGATCTGGAAATAGGTCATCGACGGCGCGTCACCCTCACGGGCAAGGGCCAGATCCGCGTGCGACAGCGCGCGCTCGGGCGAACCGACGAGCGCCTCGGTCCACGCCGCGACGTGCTCTGCCCAGATGCGCAGCCGAACGTGCTCGGACGCGCCGGGGATCGTCCTGAATTCCTCGTAGGCCGTGCGGGCGGCGTCGAAGCGGTCTGAGATGGCATCGGCCATCGCAAGGTTCACGAGCGCCCAAGCCAAGCCGAGCGCGTCGTTACTGCACCGCAGCAGCTCGACCGCGCGCTCGGCGCAGCCCAGGCCTTGCTCGAGGTTGCCGCCCACCTGGATCAGCACCAGCGAGGCCATCATCAGACAGCCGGCTTCGGTGTCGGTATCGGGGGCCTGGTCCAGCAGCGCGAGACCGGCATGAGTTTGCGCCACCGCGCCCGCATAGTCCTCGCTCAGCATGCCGACCAGTCCCGCTCCGCAATGCACCACGGCACGCGTCGCCGGATTGACCTCGTCCCCGGCGACCGCCAACGCGGCGGCCGCAGCGCCCCGGGCCGCCTCGAAGCGCTCGGTCAGCAGCCAATGCCGCAGCATCTCGGCGACGATGCCGAGCGCGCAGCTGGGGTCACGTTCGATCGCGCGGCTCAGGGCAAGCCCGAGGTTCGCGCTCTCCTGCTCGAGCTGCCCGTGGCCGTCTGGTTCCAGCAGACGCCCGCCGACGTCCGCGGCGTACGCGGCAAACCACAGCATGTGCCGTTCCGCGATCTCGTCGCGCTCGCCCTCGAGAGCCAGCAGCTCGGCCGCATACTCACCCACGGTTTGGAGAAGCGTCCAGCGCTCGGCTCCGCTCGACGCTCGCGTGACCAAACCGCGCGCCTCAAGCGTATCGAGAAGTCCGCGCATATAGCTCTCGCTGGCCTCGGGCAACGCAACCGCACGCGCAGCATCGGTCGACCACCCGCCCACGAACAGCGACAGCCGCCGCAGCACGACCTGCTCGATCTCGCTGAGCAAGCCGTAGCTCCAGTCGAGCGACGCCTGGAGCGAGCGGTGCCGGGGCAGCTCCTCATCCGCCGCAGACCCGCGCAGCCGCCCCTGCCGCGACAGTCCATCAGCGATATCGCCCGTCGAAAGGGTGTCAACCCGTGCGGCAGCCAGAACCAGAGCGAGCGGAAGACCATCGAGCGCGCGACAGATCCGGACCACTGCCCTCGCCGTGGACGCGGTGAGCGCGAAGCCGGGATCGCAGCTGGCGGCGCGGTCGACGAACAGGCTTCCCGCGTCGGAGCGGACGACCGCCGCCACGTCACCTCCCGCGTCCGGGAGGCCCAGCGGCGCCAGGTGGAACACCGTCTCGCCTCCAATGCGCAACGGCATCCGGCTGGTCATCAGCATCTTGAGGTCCGGCGCCCGATCTCGCAGCTGATCGACTAGCCGTCGGACCTCGTCGGCGAGGTGCTCGCAGTTGTCGAGCAGGAGCAGCCCGTGATGGCCGGCAACCGTGTCGAGCAGCAACTCCACGGGTGTTTTCCCGCTCCGCTCGCGAGCGCCGATCTCCTGCAGCAGCGTCGCGACCAGCTGCTCCGCCGCGCGTGCGTTCGCCAACTCGATACTCCACATCCGGGCCGATGTCGATCGCGACTGAAAACGCCCGAACAGCTCCAACGCAACCCGGCTCTTGCCGCAACCACCGGCGCCGGTCAGCGTCACAACCCGCCTCGAATCAAGCAGATGTTCGAGCGCGAGCAGTTCGGCCTCACGTCCGATGAGCGGTCCCGTGAGCGCCATCGACCGAGATCGTCTCAAAAACGGGATGGAGGCGGGGGTGGACGATCGCATCCTGTCGTGCAATCGTCGCGTGCTGGCGCGTAACGAACCACGGCCAGCTGGCCAGCACTGCGGACCCAGCGTTGTGTGCGACACGTGCCACGCACACGTCGTCTTCGCCTGTCCCGGGGACGAGCCGCCGTGTTGGACCTCAGCCGCCGACTCCCGGGTGAGCTCGTGGGTCCGCCGGCTACCCCGAGGCCTGCCGCCAGGCCGCCAAAGATTGGCCAGGTGGCGGTGGTTCTGGGCTGCGGCGGGGCCGACGATGGCTGCCCGCACGTGCGCTGGCGGCCCAAGCGCCACGGTCGTCTGCGTGCTATGCGTTCACCTCAGTCGCTCGGCTTCCGTCTAACGTGGAAAGTACGTCTCGAGCGACTGTATTCCGAGCTCTAAGACGTGGGGCGCTCCGGCGAGCGCTCGTCCGTCTCCTGAGCTAGCGACTGAGCGCGTTGTGGAGTTCGGTGACGGTCGGTTCGGGAGCGTCGGGCGGGAGGTGAGGTTTCACGGATGCGGTGTGCCAGCGTTCCCAGTGCTCGCGGGTTTCCCAGACCTCGGTGACGGTGACGCCGTCCGGGGTGACCTGCGCGGCGTGTGAGACGAAGCCTTCACTGCTGCGCAGCGGCTCTGTGACGTGCGCGATGATCTCGTCGTAAGCCGCCGCCAGCATCCCGGGGGAGCGCTGGGTCATGCTGATCGGCATTGGTTCCTCTCCTTCGTGCTCGCTTCTCGGGTCAGCTGGTGGGACTCGGGGCGGGAGTGAGGCCGTGTCGGCGCATGACGTCGAGCATCGCCGCGCGATCCGGCGGACCTCCGGAGGAGGCTGTCAGTACGGCGGCGATCTCTTCGAAGTAGGTGGGTCCGAACACGCCGGGGGTTGCGATGCACAGGACGGTCGCGTCGATATCGCCGCGGTTGACGAATCCGTGAACGGCGCCGCGCGGGATGCACACGGCCTGCCCCGGCCCGATGGGGACGTCGTGGCCGTCGATCGTCCAGGTCAGCACTCCGGCCAGTCCGTAGATCGTCTCCTCGAACTCGTTATGGCTGTGAGCGGCGGGAACCGGTACCTGCGGCGGGACCGTGCATTCAAAGACCGTCACGGATCCATTCGAGTCTGGGCTCTCGATCCGGAACCGGATGCTGATCGGGCCTACGGCGATCGTGTCGCGAGTCGCGGTGTCCATGGCTATCCGCCCCTTCCGTTTGGTCAAATCCTTTTACGAGAGTACACTTCACTGGACCATGCTGTCAAGTCGTTTTACCGTCTGAGATGCTGGCCGAGAACATCGACCCTCCGCTGATCGGCGCGCTGCTGAGGATGCCGTGGGAGATCGTGCGGCAGCGTATGCTCGACGGCCTGCACCAACGCGGGTTCACCGACCTGGTGCCTGCTCACCTGACCGTCCTGCAGTACCCCGGCCCCGACGGCCAGCGCCCATCCGAGCTGGCCGACCGCGTCCGGATTAGCAAGCAGGCGCTGAACTATCTGCTCGGGCAGATGGAAGACCTCGGCTACCTCACGCGTGAAGCGGACAACGAGGACCAGCGGTCAAAACGCGTCAAGCTCACCGCCCGCGGTCACGCGGCCATCCAGGGTATCCGCGAGATCGTCGCCGAGGTCGAAACCGAATGGCAGACCCAGCTCGGAGCAGCCTCCTTCGCCCAACTCCGGGACCTCCTCACACAGCTCCGCACGATCACCTCAGCCTCGCCAGCGCAACCACCCGCCACCCATCAACCCTGACTACGCGGAAGGACGTCGCCGGCTCGCTGCGCACTGCCGCCATCGAACAAACGCGGCCAGCGCTATCGCCCTGCTCCGCCTGGCTGCTGTCAGCTCGAAGGAGGCATGAGGCTCGCACGCGAGCGTGCGGCTGGAGCGCCGGAGGTAGGTACCACGCGGCTTCACCGATGGCACGGCGCGTCTCGGTGCGGCTTGCGACCCTCGTGCGGGTCAGTGTCTCGGCGCGAGGGCCGCGTATATGGCGCTGAACTGGCCGAAGGCGAGCGCGAACGCCTGGTCGGTGCCGGTCAGGTCCGCCAGCCGCCTGATTCGCGCTGATGAGTCCTCCCCCCAATTGTTCTGGAGGGCTGCGTTCGCGACATCGAGTTCTCGGGGGCCGGCGATCCCGACTGGGTCGATCACCACGATCGTGCCGCAGTGCTCAAGGATGTTCGCCGGCTGGAGGTCGCCGTGCAGGGCGACGACCGGACGGCCCTCTCCTAGTTTGAGCAGCGCCTGGCCGAGCGCTTGCAAGGAAGGGACGTGCGTGACGGCGGCGTCGATGCTCGTGCGCCAGTCTCCGAGTCCTCGCTGGCTGGCGCACGTGGGTCGGTGAAGTGCGTCGAGGAGGAGCGCTAACCGTGTGGGCGCGAGCCGCGACGGTCGTCCCGGACGGGCGCGTTCCAGGAGCAGCGCGCCTGGTCGATGTGCGAGCACGCGGACCGCCGGATGCCCGCCCCAGCCGAGCATCGCGTTCGTCTCGGCAGACAGGCGATGTTCGTTGGCGCACAGCTTCAGCGCCGCCTCGAGGCCGCTCTCGGTGTGACACCACGCCACGACTCCCCACGCGCCTGCGGCCAGCCGTTCATCATCGAGTGAAAGGTGCCACTCCTCGCACACATCATCGATGAGCTTGGGCAGATGCGAGACCCAATCCTCGCCGGCGCACGCCGGGCGGCGCTCAAGCTGTACCGAGCCTCGAGACTTCGACCGTCGTGGCCGCGCAAGGCGTAGCATCATGCGGACCAGAACGCCGCTGGCAAGGTCGCATCAAGCGGCCCTGAACCATCCGAGCGAGACCGAACGGCTCCCGTGCCGCAGACATTCAGCGGCACGTGCCAATCCGACACGGCGCAGCCTAGGACAAGAGGCTGCAGCGAGCACAGCCCGGGCAACAAAGCACTCCGCTGCATACGACCAATTCTGCACCCGCGCGCGGCGTGTGTCGTTGGCCATCTGGCCAAAGCCGAACTCACCCACAGCGAGCGTCTGCCCAGGGCGGGGTCAACTCGCGTGGCCGTCCGCCAGCTTCTCGGCCTCGTGGAGTCGAGCATCGATCAGGTCGAGGCCGCGATTCCAGAAGCCTGGGTCGCTGAGGTCGAAGCCGATCATCTCGCCGAGCCTTTGTGGGTCGCGTGAGCCGCCGGCGGCGAGCATCTCGAGGTAGCGATTGACGAATGGTTTGCCGATCTCTTGGTAGCGCGCGTAGGCCGCGAGCGCCAGCAACTGTCCGAAGGCGTAGCCGTACACGTAGCCGGGTGTGTCGAAGAAGAAGTGCGGAACGATCGACCAGCAGCGCTCGCTGCCGGGGGTGGGCTCCACGGCTTCGCCGTAGTAGTCGCGCATAGCCTGGGCATACAATGCGCTCAGCGTCTCCGGCGAGAGTTCCCCTTCGGCTCTGCGCGCCGTGTGCGCGGCATCCTCGAAGCGGTTGAAGGCGATCTGCCAGTGCACGGGCAGCAACGCGTTGTCGATGCTGCGACCGATGATCGCCAGTCTCTCACGATCGTTCCCTGCGCTTTGAACCAGTCGCTCGATCAGCAGTGTCTCGCCGAAGGTCGACGCCGTCTCGGCGATGGTTATCGTCGGCATGAAGTCAAAGGTTCCGCGGGGCGCGGCGAGTACAGCATGAAGGCCATGGCCGAGTTCGTGGGCCATCGTCAACACATCACCGATGCGGCCGCGGTAGTTCAACAACACGTGTGGATGCACGGTGCACGACCAGTCACAGAAGGCCCCCGGGAACTTCGTCGGCCGCGACGGCGCGTCGATCCAGCCCTCATCGAAGAAACGTGCGACGATCGCGCGCGCCCTCGTTGACAACGAGCCGTAACTGCCGAGCACAAGCTCTCGCGCCTCGACATAGGAATAGCGGCCTTCGATGTCTCCGATCGGTGCCATCACGTCGTAATCGGCGAGCTGGTCCAGTGCGAGCAGCCTCGCCTTCAGCCGGTGCCAGCGGTGGGCGATGTCGTAGCGGCCGACCACCGCCTCGACTAGTGCCTGCACCGCCTCACCGGAGATCTCGTTCTCACGGTTCCGCGCATCAAGCCAATGGCGGCGTCCTCGCAGCCGATCGAGCGTCGCGTGCCCCTGCAGCAGTGCGTTGTACACGAACGAGCGGGTTCCGAGACCCGGCTCCTGCGCCGCCACAAACCCCTCCATGAACTGCTTTCGCACCCTACGGTCGGGATCCTCGAGCATGCTCAGAAACGCACCGGCACCGACCTGCTCACCGTCAACCTCACATTGCACCTCCGAGATCAGCTCGTTGGCCAGCCGGACCCACGCAAAGCGGCTCGTCGCCGACGTCTCGGACAGGACCCGCTCCTCGGCGACGCCGAGCTGCTCGCTCGCGGCGTCGTGCACTCGACGAAGATGATGGACCGCGAACTCGACCTCCGGACCCGCGTCCGCGAGCAGCCGCTCCACGGCGTCGTGCGATCCAGCGCCCCACTCCAGCTCAAAGAACCGCAGCTTCTGCTCAATCTCGGAGCGTCGCTCCGCAACAAGCCCATACAACGCGCCGGCAGCCGCGTCCGAGAGATCCAGCTGATGCGAGAGCGAGGCGTACAGAAACGCGCGCAGCATTGTCTCCCGGATCCCCGACCACTCCTGTGCCGCGGCAGCGAACTCCGGGACGTCAAGCTGCAGCACGCGCCCGCCGTAACGCGCGGCGAAATCAGCGGCGCGCCGCGCGGCGTCGTCAAGCAGCGCCCGCGCGCCGTCCGCACCCCGACCGTCGACGAGCGTGTCGAGATCCCACACCGCCGCCGCCAAACCCCCGTCACCGATCTCTCCCGAAGCCACGGTCACCCCGCAATCCTATTCGCGCGCGACCTGCTCTGCGACCGCCACGAGCATCTCGGCGTAACGCCTACTCCCCCTGCGTTGCGCGGCCGGCAGGGAAGACGCCCGCGCGGGCCGTGTCATCGATGTTGACGCACCAGGACGCTCGCGCTCGTGGCGAGGAGGGGGGCGGCGCGCGGCGCCGGGTGAGCGCTGCTGGTTGTTAGGCCAGGAGCCGCTTCAGCGCAAGCGTGAGCAGCTCCGGACGGGTGTGCAGGCCATGGTCGGCGACGATGAAGTGGCTGCCGATGAACATGGAGAAGGCGACCGTGCAGCGAACCTCGACTTCCTCCTCGTCGGGGCAAAAGGTCCCGAACAGCGAGCGCATGTAGTCCATGCGCCGGTTGTCGATGCGCCCGAGCCGCTTGGCGATCGCCTTGTCGCGTCGCGCCCAGTCGCGGATCGCTAGCTCGATCTTCAGCACCTGTCGGCCCCTGGCGCTGGGAAGCACGAACAGCCGTATGAGCTTGGCCCGGGCGTCTCCGCCCTCGGACTCGACGCGCTCGATCACCTCATCGACGGTCAACTGCTCCCACGTCTCGAGCATTCCCTCCAGCAGCGCTCCCCGGTCGTCGAAGTGGCGGTAGAAGCTGCCTTTGGTAACCCCAAGCGCCTGCGCCAGCTGCTCGACCCGGACGGCATCGGGGCCGCCGGCAGCGAGCCCCTGGAGGCCGGCTTCGATCCACTTGTCGGGAGGTGTACGAGTCGGAGGCGGCATGGCTTGCTGCTCGGAGGTACGGTGGTGAGTCACGGTCGGGGGCGTTGAAATCCTGCCATAGATACGGTAGCGTATTAAATTCTTTGCCGTATCTATCGGATCGGGAGGTCAATCATGCACCCGTTTCGCGCAGCGCTCGAAGCCCGTGACCATGACGCGGCAGCGTCTCTTCTCGCAGAGAACGTCGAGTTCCGCAGCCCCATCGTGTTCAAGCCGTACCACGGCCGGGATGCCGTGGCCACCATCCTGGCCGGCGTGGCCCAGGTCTTGAAAGGCTGGACCTGCCAGCGCGAGATTGGAGGTTCCGAGCAGCCAGATCATGCCCTGGTGTTCACGGGTCGCATTGGCGACAAGGAGATCGAAGGCTGCGATTTCCTCCACGTCAACCAGGACGGACTGATCGACGAGTTCTACGTGATGGTGCGCCCACTCTCAGCCGCGCTAACGCTCGCGGAGGCGATGAAGCGCCAGTTAGCTACAGGGGCGAGCAAGGCCCAGCCAGCGCAAACGGCTGCCTGTTAGCGGCCGAGTGGCCCACCGGCAGCAAGTAGGCGCTTCCCCCACCGCCGTTGGCGACACCCGCCTTCAATCGGCGACGAGAATCTCGCGACACACCCCGAGCGACCTGCTGTGCGCGGCGAGCAGGGCGCTCGCAGCTCGAGAGCCGACCTCGAGTCTGAAACCAACCTCTGAGACGCGGATCCCGCGCGGAGCAGGACGCGTGAAGTCGGCGACAGATGCGCATTCGAACACGAAGGCGAGTCTGGGGTTGGTCGTGATGTACGGGGCCGAGCGTGGCTGCTTCGCGCGTATAGCAGTCACGCCAGGCTCGCCGCCGTTCCGGTTAGCAAACGGCGACGCGCGATTGTTGGTTTCGACCGGCCGGCACGTGCCTGCTCCTCGCGCCCAGCTCGCCCTGCCGGCCTTTGAGGTAGGGCGGTGATCAGCGAGCGCTGGCGGGCTGTTCTTTGAGGTGTGGAGGCGGGCGAGTTGGTCCTGTCTGGCGGTTCGGGGGGAACGTGAGGCCCGGTGTTCTCGATGGTCAGCGTGGTGCCACGGAAATTGCTGTCGACGGTGAGGCGGCCTTCCCCGCCGGGGTGGTTGTGCAGCGGCGTCGATGACGTCTTGCGCGATCGGGGCGAGGTCGAACCTCTCGGGCCGCTCGATGCGTTGCTGGCTTTGGGCGAGGGTGAGAAGCGCGTCGAGCACCGCCGACGTACTTTGATACCGACATACGAGAGATCGGGATTAAGGAGTCCTGCGGTGACCAACTCGGCTGACGGAATCGCCGCTGTCGCGGTCGATTATCTAAACGTGGATAGCCTGTTCTCGGCCAAAGAGCTCGAGCTCCGCGAGCGGGTACGGGCGTTCGTGGATATGCGGATCCGGCCGAACATCAACGACTGGTATGAAGCCGCGCGTTTCCCGCGTGAGCTGGCTCGGGAGTTGGGGGAGCTCGGTGTGCTGGGCATGCACCTGGACGGGTACGGGTGCCCTGGGCGCAGCGCGATCGAATATGGCCTCGCGATGTTGGAGCTGGAGGCGGGCGACTCGGGTCTGCGGACATTCGCCAGTGTTCAGGGGTCGTTGACGATGAGCGCGATCCACAAGTTTGGATCGGAGGCGGAGAAGGAGCGATGGCTGCCGGGAATGGCGACGGGCGAGCTGATTGGGTGCTTTGGCCTAACCGAGCCGGATGCCGGCAGCGATCCCGCGGGTATGCAGACGGTTGCTCGGCTCGATGGGGACGAATGGATGCTGCAGGGCGCTAAACGTTGGATCGGCCTGGCCTCGATCGCCGATGTCGCGGTCATCTGGGCCAGCACGGGGGATGGAATCCGCGGCTTCCTCGTGCCGACCTCAGCTCCGGGATTCGCCGCGACTGTCATCGAGCCGAAGCTTGGAATGCGCGCGTCGATCCAGTGCGACGTCGTGTTGAATGGGGGAAAGCGTCGGGATAAACCGGCATGGAGCAGGAGATGAGAGAGCTCTACAACGAAGATCCAGCTAATCGCGTTGGCCTCGAGTCATGCGTTGGCGACCCGCGAGGGCGCAGCGAAGCGTTGACAGAGGGCGTGCGGGCGGGGTTATTGAGCCGCGAAACAACATTGATTCCAGGGTGCCGACGTCGTCCCCATGGCGGAAGGCGAGACTGCTGGCGGCGTTATATGCGAGTCGCTGGTGGGCCCTGCGCGGTCAGAGATCCCAGGCACGTACGACAAGCTCCACGCACGAGAACCGAGAGATCTCGCGATCGCCCGCTGGTTGTTGGTGATGCCCCGTCCGGGATGGTTCGCGGGGTGGCAGATCGGCGTCGGGCGGGCCGCGAGGGGAACGCTTAGGCGGTAATCCCTCGATGCACGATCACGAGAAGTCAGACAGGCCCGTACTACCTGTGAAGCTGCCGAACAAGCCCGGGGGACCGGGGGCGGAGGTGGTGGAGGGAAGGGGCCTGCCCGAGGGGAACACGGCCGGTGAAACACGTCCCGGACGCAGTGCCGGACTGGGCGTGTCCAGTGATCTGGATCGTGTGCGCCAGGTGGCGCGGAAGGACAGGGATGTGCGGTTCACCGCGCTCCTTCATCACGTCAGCGTCGATCGTTTGCGGGAGGCGTATCGGGCGATCAGCCCGAGCGCCGCTGCGGGGGTCGACGGGGTCACGTGGCGGGACTACGGGCTGGATCTGGAGGACAACCTCCGAGATCTGCACGCCCGTGTCCACAGAGGGGCGTATCGAGCAAGACCGACTCGTAGGGTGTTCATACCGAAGCCGGACGGGCGGTTGCGGCCGCTCGGGGTCGCGTCGTTGGAGGACAAGATCCTTCAGCGGGCGGTGGTCGAGGTCTTGAATGCCGTGTACGAGGAGGACTTTCTTGGGTTCTCGTACGGGTTTCGGACGGGGCGCTCGCAGCATGATGCGTCGGACGCGCTCGCCGTCGGGATCACGCGCAAGAAGGTGAGCTACGTGCTCGACGCTGACATCAGCGACTTCTTCACGGGCCTCGACCAGTCGTGGCTCCTGAAGTTCCTCGAGCATCGGATCGCGGACAAGCGGGTCCTGCGGCTGATCCAGAAATGGCTCAGGGCAGGAGTCATCGAGGACGGGGAATGGTTAAGCACGGAGGAGGGGACGGCGCAAGGGGCTTCGGCTTCGCCGCTGCTTTCGAACGTCTTCCTTCACTACGTGTTCGACCTGTGGGCCGACCAGTGGCGGCGGCGGCACGCGCGAGGGGACATGATCATCGTGCGGTACGCCGACGACTACGTGGCGGGCTTTGAGCATCGTGAGGACGCCGAGCGGTTCCTGGCCGATCTCCGCGGCAGGTTCGCGGAGTTCGGGCTGGAGCTGCATCCGGACAAGACGCGGCTGATCGAGTTCGGACGGTTCGCCGCCGAGCGACGAGAGCGTCGTGGGCTCCGGAAGCCTGAAACGTTCACGTTTCTGGGTTTCACGTATATCTGCGCGAAGTCCAGGAGCGGGCGGTTCAAGCTGAAGCGGGTCACGAGCAAGAAGAAGATGCAAGCGAAGCTCAAATCGGTCAAGACCGAGATGCGCAAACGGATGCATGACCCGATCCCCGAACAAGGACACTGGCTCGCCGGAGTCCTGCAAGGGCACTACAACTACTACGCGGTGCCCGACAACAGCGAGGCCATGCGCGGCTTCCGACGACGGGTCATCTGGCACTGGCGGCAGACGCTTCGGCTCCGCAGCCAGAAAAGCAAGATCACCTGGCAGCGGATCGACCGCCTCGCCGCACGATGGCTACCCCAACCCCGCATCCTTCACCCCTGGCCCGCCGTGCGCTTCGACGCCAAAACCCGAGGGAGGAGCCCAGTGCGTTGACGCGCACGCTGGGATCTGTGCGGGGGGCGCCTGGCAACGGGCGTCCCTACCGCGATTGCGGGTGGGGCCGGAGAGCGTCCTTCCGGGCGTGACCGGCCTCAAGGGTCCGCTGGCGTGTCTCAACGAGGCGCGCTACGGGATCATGTGGGGTGCGCTCGGCGCCGCTCGCGACTCCTATGAGATAGCGCTCGCCTATGCCCTGCGGCGCCACCAGTTCGACCGGCCGATCGCCAGCTTTCAGCTCACGCAGGAGAAGCTCGTGAACATGGTCCTCGAGATCCAGAAGGGCCTGCTCGTCGCCGTGCACACGGGTCGCCAGAAGGATGCCGGCATCTTGCGCCCCGAGCAGATCTCGTTCGGAAAGCTCAACAACGTGCGTGAGGCGATTGCGATCTGCCGCGAAGCCCGCACCCTGCTCGGTGGAAACGGAATCACGCTCGATTACGCGCCGATGCGCCATGCCAACAACCTTGAGGCCGTCCGCACCTACGAAGGAACCGACGAGATCCACACCCTGATCATGGGACGAGCGATCACAACGATCCCCGCATTCACCTAGTTGGTCACGGACCATGCAAGGACGTGATCGTGGGAGTAGCGCCAAGCTGAGTGCTAGGCGATGTTGGTTCGTGGCTTGGATCCGGGGTAAGTCATCGAAGACGGCCGCAGCGACCGGCGGTATCACATAGCACCACAGACTGAGAGGGAGGGCGGCGTGGCGACACACAACACAAGCGTGACACTGGATCAGGCTTACGGCATCATCGACGCAGCACGAGCCAAGGCCGACGCCATCGGCGTGCCGATGAACATCGCGGTGGTCGACGCGGGCAACAACCTCACCGCGTTCTCGCGGATGGACGGTGCTTGGCTAGGGTCGATCGAGATCGCCCAGAGCAAGGCCTATACGTCCCGGGCATTCGACATGCCCACGCGCGACCTCGCCGACATGGCGCAACCGGGAGAGCCGCTGTTCGGGATCGACGGCGCCAACCACAGTGTGATCATCTTCGCTGGCGGGATTCCGCTGACCGACGATGGGGCCGTCGTCGGTGCTGTCGGGGTCAGCGGCGGCACGCCCGATCAGGATCACGAGGTGTGCGAAGCCGGGGTCGCGGCATACAGCTGAGCCTGCACTGGGGCGCGTCGGGGGAGTCGAGGCTCCCCTGCTCGCCGCCGACCTTACTCACCAGCCGTCACGGTGCACGACCTCTTCGAAAGAGCGGCGCTTCAGGCGGGTGCCGGGCCTGAGCGGCCGGTCCGCTGGATAGCCGAGATCGATCACAAACGCAACGAGCTTGTCTTGGGGAACATGGAGCACCGACCTCGCCGCGTCCTGATCGCCGACGGCTGAATGACCGCTGCCAATCCCCCGATCGGCAGCGGCGATCATCATCTGCATCCCCGCTTGGCCGATGTCGAAGCGATTGCGCTCGCGGGCGCGAGGCTCCTCCTCGTCAGGGATTACCATCGCGATCGCGGCAGCTGCGTTCGCGATATGGCCCCCCCCGCGCCAGACTTTGGAGAGCTCACGGAGCATCTCGCGGTCGGTGACGACGACGAAGTCCCACGGCTGATGGTTTTGCGATGACGGCGCGATCCGGCCGGCCTCGAGCACACGGTCGAGGTCCGCGGCGGGGATCGCTCGGTCGGTGAACTCGCGGACGTTGCGCCGAGCGGTGATGGCTTCCCAGGTCTCCATCTACAACCTCCTCATTGGTGGCCAGTGATCTGTAGGCGGTCGGTATAGCCACTCCAGCCTACGGACCTAGTTGCTCTTCGGTTTCGGCAGCTTCCGCGCCTGTCCGAGGTGGGCGGTGGTCGTGGTCGTGACCCTGTTGCCGTGACCCGCACGCGAAGTTACCTTCGCGAGCAGCGCTGCGTGCTGATGCGCCCTGAGGAACCGCTTTGCGGCCGGGGACAGGTGGAAGTGCAGCCGCTTCTGCCCGCGCGGCGGGGATCAAGAAGTGGACTGTCGCGAGCGTCGCCGTGACCGTCTTCGCCGCCGAGCGGTCAGCGGGCGCCAGATCGGCGCAGTGCGGGGCACTACCGCAGACGTGTCTGCTGAACGGCGACCTGCTCGACGGCGGCAAGGCCTACCGGTTGCATGTCGACCCCGACCCGCCAGCCGAGAACTTCTGGGCCGTCGACGTTTACGACATCCAAACCCGGTCGCTGATCCAAGTCCCGTCCACGATCTGGCCCGCCGTGGCCAGCAACTCAGGCACGCTAAAGGCCAACCCCGACGGTTCCTACGACCTCTACTTCGGCTCCACTGCGCCCGCAGGCAAAGAGTCCAACTGGGTGCAGACGATCCCCCGCAAGTCGTGGTTTCAACTCTTCCGACTCTATGGCCCCCCAACCGTGGTTTGACCAGACCTGGAGGCTCAACGAATTCGCACCGATCAACTGAGACCGGGGTCAGGGTCAGCGCCGAACCCGTCAACCGGCATGCCCCGCTCCCGCTTCGGGCTACGACCGGCGCTTTCCCTAATCGACGGCGCGGACCCATCTCAGACGGCTTACTCATCGGTCGCGCGTGCTTTGATTGTGGTCCAGGCGTTCCCGATTGGATAGGTGTGGGGCGGCGGGCAGGCTCAGGTCCTCGTGAGGATCGTCGCCGAATAGGGTCTCGAGGGTTGAGCGCACCTCGGCCCAGCGGTCGGCGCCGACCTGGGCGGCGTAGGCGCGCTCGAGCGCGAGCATCCGCTTGCGAGCGATAGCGACGCCGGCGCGTCCGCGGTCGGTGTAGCTGACGATCACGCCGCGCCCGTCGTCGGGGTCTGGGTCGCGGCGTACGAGATCGAGCCGCTCGAGCTCGTCTACGAGTTTGGTGATGGCTTGGCGGGTGACGCCGGCGTGTGCGGCGAGCTCGCTGGGGCGAGCACCGTCGTCGCCGATGTCGCGCAAGAGCGCGGAGTGCGCGGGCGTGACATCGCCAAAGCCGTTCTGTGCGAGATCGGCGCGGACGGCCGCCTCGATCGCGGCTGCGGGCGTCGCGGAAAAGGATCTGGAGGCTCTTCGGCATGTCCACGCGATTGTAGTTCACCTTGCTTGACAAACGCGACGCGCCGTGAGAAGCTTCTCCCAACTTGTCAACTAAGGTGAACTATCGGGAGGAGACGTTCTGGACGCCGATGCCACGTCGTCGCCAGCGCCGCATCACCTCAATCCCAAGACGACCCGTTGTACGAGTTGCAATCAATCAAGAACCACTGACCGAATGGAGCCCCTGTGACTACTGCTTCCGTTGATCCTGCAAACCGCCCTACCGCGACTCGGCGCATCGACTTTCGCCCGGGCCAGGACATGGTACTGGGAGATCGTGCGCAACGGCGAGGACACCGACGGTGAAGTCCTCGAGGCAAATAGCCTGGCTCGGTCCCCACAGCCCCAGCCCGCCTGTGCACGTGCACGACAATGTTGAAGACAGTTTTGAGATCGTCGAGGGCCGACTTGACGTCAAGCTCGACGGCACCTGGCGTACCTATGGTCCGGGAGAGCGCGCCGCAGCGGCTCCCGGTCACCGGCACACCCTGCGAAACAGTCACGATGAGCCGGTTCGGTTCATCAATCGCCACCGCCCCGCCGCCGACAACGAGGGGTTCTTTCGCGACATGGCGTCGCTGACATCGACCGGGAGGATGGGCGCCGGAATACCTCACAGTCCGCGCCAAGCGATCTACGTAGCGATGCTGTTCAAAGCCCACCCGACCGCGATCCGCACCTCGCGGCTGCAGCGATTTGCCTTCGCGTCGCTGTCGGGCTTGGGCCGGATGCTGGGGATGAGCCTGTGACCGCACTTACACCCCGCACCAAGAATCTCGCGCTCGCGCTGCTGGCGATGGTGCAGTTCGTGATCGTGATCGACGCGTCGATCGTCAACGTTGCGCTGCCGTCGATCGGCGCTCACCTGCACTTCTCCCGCGACAACCTCACCTGGGTCGTGAATGCCTACACGCTGACGTTCGGCGGCTTCCTTCTGCTCGGCGGGCGGATGGCCGACCTGCTGGGGCGACGCCGGATGTTCATGCTCGGTCTGGTGGTCTTCTCGCTCGCGTCGCTGGCCGGCGGACTGGCCCAGTCTGAGACATGGCTGATCGCCGCCCGCGCGGTCCAGGGCCTCGGCGCTGCGATCGTCTCCCCCGCCGCGCTCTCGATCATCACCACCACGTTCGCCGACGGGGCCGAGCGCAACCGCGCGCTCGGTATCTGGGGCGCGGTGGCGGGCGCCGGCGGCGCCGCCGGGGTGCTGCTGGGCGGGATCCTGACCAGCGGGCTGAGCTGGCGCTGGGTGCTGTTCGTCAACGTCCCGATCGGGCTCGCCGCCGCCGCATTGGCGCCGCGCATCCTCCGTGAGAGCCGCCGCGAAGAGGCCGGCAACTCGTTCGACATCCCCGGGGCGGTGGCCGTCACCGCCGGGCTGGCGCTGCTCGTGTATGCCGTCGTCGACGCGGTCAACGTCGGCTGGGGCGCGACCCGAACGATCGTTTGCCTGGCCGCGGCCGTGGTGCTGCTGATCGCGTTCGTGGCGATCGAGCTGCGCCAGCGCGACCCGCTTTTGCCGTTCTCGATCTTCCGAAACCGGACCCTGCGCGGCGCCAACATCGTCGGGCTGCTGATCGGCATGTCGCTGTTCTCGATGTTCTTCTTCATCTCCCTCTATCTCCAGGAGGTGCTGGGCTACTCCCCGATCAAGACCGGGATCGCCTACCTCCCGCTGGCGGTGGGGATCATCATCGCGGCCGGGGTCGCTGGCCAGCTCGTCACCCGGGTCGGTTTCAAACCACCCCTGATCGCCGGCATGCTGCTGGTCGCCGGTGGCCTGCTGTGGTTCTCCCAGGTGCCGGCGACGGGTGGTTCGTTCCTGGCCGATGTGCTCGGCCCATCACTGCTCGCCGCCTTCGGCCTCGGGTTTGCGTTCGTGCCGGTGACGATCGCCGCCGTGACCGGAACCGAGCCACGCGAGGCGGGCCTGGCCTCCGGTCTGATCAACACCTCCCAGCAAGTCGGCGGCGCGCTCGGGCTCGCGATCCTCGCGACCATCGCCAACAGCCGCACCCAAAGCCTGATGCACGCCGGCGTTCACAGCTCGGCCGTGGCGATGACCAAAGGCTTTGACCGGGCGTTCCTCGTCGGCGCCGGCCTCGCCGTCGCCGGAGCGATCCTCGCCGCCGTGCTCATCTCCTCGCGCGACAGCCACGAACACTCGAACGCGGCCCGCATCGGCAAGGCCGCCGGCGGCGATGCCGCAGCCGTTCCCGGCCTCGCGGGCTGAGCGCTCCCGTCGATCTGGAAGATCGGCGCGCCGGACGAGGCAGCTCCTTCGTCGCCGAGCGGGCAGTCTTGATCGGACTGCCCCGTTCGGCGCGAAGCGGTACCCACGCAGTCGTGCATCACGAGCGTGTACCTGCAGTGCATCGACGGCACCGAGATCATCAGCACGGTCCACGGACGCCCTCGCATGAGTCCTGCTCTTATGTCGGATCGGGCATGCCGTGATCGTCGCGACTGATGATTGCGGTCTTCGTCAAGCAGCGGATCGCGGTCCGGGCTCGGCGAGGCCGGTTTCGTAGGCGAAGATGACGGCGTGGATGCGATCGCGCAGGTCGAGCTTGAGGAGGATCCGTTTGATATGGGTCTTGACCGTGGATTCCTCGATCACCAAAGTGGCGGCGATCTCGCGGTTGGTCTGTCCACGGGCGATGAGCTCGAGGACCTGGAGCTCGCGGGGCGTCAGCTCTGCTAGGTGTTCGGTTGACTCGGTAGTGGGCGCCGGCTGACGTGCCAGGTGCTGGAGCACGATGCCGGTGACCGAGGGCGACAGCAGCGAGTCGCCCGCGGCGACGGCATGGATGGCTGAGAGCAGCTCCTCTGGACGCGTGCGCTTGAGTAGGAAGCCGGACGCGCCGGCGTCGATGGCGCCGAAGATGTAGTCGTCCTGCTCGAAGGTGGTGAGGATGATGATCTTGACCTCGGGGGCGGCTGCGAGCAGTCGGCGGGTAGCAGCGATCCCGTCCAGATCGGGCATGCGCACGTCCATCAGCACCACATCGGGATGTCCGACGCGGACGCGCTCGAGCGCGAGGCGGCCGGTTGAGGCCTGGCCGACCACCTCCATCGTGGTCGGGGTCGGCGTGTGGCGCTTTGCCCACCGCGACGTCAACTGACCGACGGACCGCTGTCCCGGGAAACCGCTAGCTTTCGCGAGGGCGTTCCCCCACCGATGATTTCTCGTCGATTCGGTGGTCTTGGTTCACATGACACCAACAACGTGCCACATGTCGATCTCGCTCGACGGCTTCGTCGCCGGCCCCGATCAGAGCCGCGACAACCCGCTCGGCGTCGGCGGCCTGGAGCTCCACCACTGGCACCTGGACGAGCCCTTCCATGAAGCCGACGCCCGCGTGCGCGACGAGCTCATGACGCCGTGCGGGGCGTACGTGATGGGCCGCAACATGTTTGGCCCGGTTCGGGGCCCGTGGGACGTGAACTGGCGCGGGTGGTGGGGCGACGAGCCGCCCTATCACGCTCCTGTGTTCGTTCTCACCCACTACCCGCACGAGCCGATCGCGATGGAGGGCGGGACGACGTTCCACTTCATCACCGAAGGCTTCGATGTCGCCTTTGAGCGCGCGGAGGCGGCGGCCGGCGACCTCGGCGTCGACATCGCCGGTGGCGCCTCCACCGTGCGGCAGGCGTTCGCGGCGGGCGTGATCGACGAGCTTATGCTCGACGTCGTTCCCGTTCTGCTCGGCGCCGGCGAGCGTCTGTTCGACGGAGTGCAAGACCCCGGCCTACAGCCGGTCGAGGTGATCCACTCCCCGCGTGCGACGCACGTTCGCTACCGCGTCGGCCGCTGACCCGGGCTGCGCTGCTTCGCGTTGTCGGACCGGGTGAACACGAGCCGTTCCTCTTGCATCTCGAGCGAGGTGATCAACCGACGCTCGGCGTCGTTCATGCGCTCTGCCGGGCCTGGGCCTGAATTGCGTCCATCGTCTCCATGATCGAGATCGTCTCATCCAGCGGCATCACCGGGCTCTCAAGGTCCCCGGCGGCCAGGCGCCGGGCGACCTCGTCGGCCTCATGGCGCAGGCCCCGACCATCATGTACCGATCCGATGGAGATCGGGTCGCCGTCCCTCGGTATGAGCGTCATGTCCGTGGGAGCGTAGAAGTCGCCATCGATCTCGATCCTGGCGTCCATACCGACGATCGACGCTCGGGTCGGACTCTTCGCGCGTAGCGTGCACGTGAGCACGGCTTGGGCGCCGCTGTCATAGCCGAACAACATGGATGTCTGCGCGTCAACGCCGGTGAACGCGGGGTCGCTCATGGACACGATCCGATCCGGCGTGCCGAGGACCATCGAGGCAAACGACACCGGATACACGCCGAGGTCGAGCAGTGCCCCACCGCCCAGTTCGGGTGCGAACAGGCGGAACTCACGGTCCTCGGCAAACCACTGACCGTGGTCCGCGGTCACCGTGACGATGTCGCCGAGGACGCCCCGGGCGAGCCAGTCCCGGATCACGACGACATGTGGCAGAAACCTGGTCCACATCGCCTCCATCGCGAACCGCCCGTTCTCCCGCGCAACCTGAACGATCTCGCGGGCCTCGACAGCGTTCATCGTGAATGGCTTCTCGACCAACACGTGCTTGAACGCCCGTAGCGCGAGGATCGCGTCGTGATGGTGCATCGGGTGCGGCGTTGCGACGTAGACCACATCGACCTCCGGATCAGCCACGAGTGACGCGTAGCCGGCATGGCGGTTCGGGATGCCGAACTCGTCCGCGAAACGGTCAGCCGATCCCTGAGTCCGCGACCCGACGGCGGTCACAACGCCGGAATCGGTCAGGTGCAGGTCGGTCACGAACGTGGTCGCGATCCCACCCGTCCCGAGAATCCCCCACCGCACTGGGCTGCCCTCCATGCTCCGTCCTTTCGACTCGAATCGGTGAAAGGCTAAATGCCCCTGGCACCGGACGTCCACACTGGCGCCGTCGGGCGCCATCACGGTCGATGGCGTGCGGCGCTCATGGCCGCGGGGCATCGGCCCTCCGACCGGCCGCAAGCCCGGAAGTCGCACAAGCGGCACAGCCATCCGCCGGCGGGAGCAGATCCGTGGTGTCGCTCCTTCAGTCGCAGATCGGCCATCTCCCCTGCGAGCCGTTCCGCGAGCCGGGTCAGGGAACGCAGTTCGGCCTCGGTGAGATGCTCGAGGGTCGCCTCGATGGCCCTCTGGCGAGCGTCGATGATCCGCCGTGCGGCGGCGCGGCCGGAGGCAGTCAGGCTGAGCGCCACCGAGCGCCGGTCGTCGTCGCCCCGCTCGCGGGCGACGTGACCGTCGGCCACCAGGCCGTCGATCAGACGCACCGCCGCGGAGTGAGACAGCCCGAGCACCTGCCGCAGGTCCTCGATCGTGCTCCCGCCCGCGAACTGATGCAGCGCCACAAGCGCGGCCGGCGCCCGGCCGCTACGCCCGCCCGATGCGGCGGTCGCAGCGGCGATGCGATCTGAAACAGCCAGCGCCCAGGCGCCGAGCAGATTCGACACCCGGGCGATCGCTGGATCAGCGCTAGGGAAGGTCGACCTCGAGCTCATACGAGGCCTCGGAGCCGTGGGGAGCCTCGAACCTGCCCGCGCCACTCAAAGCCGTCAACTCGCCGGTCGAGGAGCCTGAGACGACGCGAGCCTCCCACCGAGCCGCCCGCCCGTCGAACTCACCGCTGGTCTCGAGCACAAAAGTGCCGCGCCGGCCGGCCACCTGCCCGTCGACGAGCTGGAGCCCGACGAACCGCGCGGTGCCATCGGCTTGATAGATCATCAGCCACTCTGCGGCGCCTTCGCCCGCGATGTCTCCATCGAACTGCTGTGTCACCGAGGCCCTCGTCAGGCGACGCCCGTCGCGCTCGTCGTAGGCATTCTCATCCCACGACGCGATCTGAAAACCACCGTGCAATATGGTCATCGTTTCCTCCAATCATATGTATGCACGATGCACATATTGCCCAGGCTGGTCTGATCCGAAACCTCACTTCGAGCACGGGCGAGTTCGGTTCCTCGCGGCGCCGTTCAGAACGACGCGGCCGCCTCGACCATGTGCTCCATCTTCGCGCTCAGCACAGGCCGGCTGCGTGCGGGGTGCCGTCCGAACCCGCACGACGGTGATATCCACAGCCGCTCCTCGCCCACGACCCGCGCCCAGTCGGCGGCGCGGCCGCGGATCTTCTTGACCGTCTCGATCCCGTAGCTGGCCTCGTCCACGATCCCCGCCGCGAGCTCCATGCTCTGCGGCATGTCGGCGAACGCCTCGCGCTCCAGGTACTCGGCGAAGTAGCTGCACTCGAGCGTCGCGATGTCGATCACGCCGTCTAGCTCCTGGAGCAACCGCACCCACGAGGCGTTGCGGACGATCGGCGAGATTGGTCTGCCCTTGAAATTCCCGTTACAGATGTGCATGCCCCGGGTGACGCCATCGATGCCCTCGAAGCACCCGGCGACAATCCCCGACAGGTCTTCCGGGCCCATCAGACCCTCATTGAGGATCATCCCGAAGAACGGCACGTCGAGCTGCACGTGTGGGGCGCCGGCGTCGGCCAGCTCGCGAATCTCGCGGTTGACGATGCCAACCAGGTTCGGCATCTGGCGCGCGAGCTCATCGCGCTGGTCCTGACAGTGCACGGTGATCTCGAGCGGCCCACCACGGTCGCCTTCCGCACTCCGCCTGGCAGCTTTGACTCGCGCCGGTAGGCGGCGGCGTACCCAAGTCCCTCGGGTGCCGAGAGCTCGCCCGTGATGACCGCGTGCGCGAGGTCGTCGTAATCGAACGGGTCGGGCTCGTCGGGCTTGTCTATCTCGAACCCGTGCAGGACCCGCTGCATATGATCGATGAAGTTGTCTGTGAAGTACTCGCCGCCGGTCCACTCGTCGAGGCCGAGGGCACGCTGCTCGTCGATCGCCGCAGCGGCGGCACGGTTCAGCAGATCATCGCCCTCCTGCGAGTCGAGCTCGCCGCGGTGGTAGCGAGCGAGCTGATCCTCGTGCTCGTCGAGCTTCCACCAGGATCCAACCACCGTGGTTCGCAACGCCATCGACCGCTCCTTCCTGTCAAAAGTCCGTATCACCGCGCGGGTCGAGCACGAGTAGACCACAAACGGCCCGGTGAGGACACGTTCGAGGTGCGTCGGGGATCAATTCGCTTGAGGTTGTCGCGGCTGGCGGGGCGGGCGGCGTGGGGGGCAGCGCGGCAACGCAGTCAAATGGTGGTGCGGGCGGTGGGGGTGGGGGCTCGAGTTTCCGCGGGTTGCGAGCTGTCTCGATCAGGATCGGAGAATTCGCACACACCCTCGCTCGCCGGCGCGGCCGAGTGGATCAATTCCGAACCACTCGACCCGGCTGGGCTGCTTGGCCGAGCCGTGGTCGTCAACTTCTGGACGTGGACGTGCATCAAAGCTTGCTGCGGTCGACCCGCGCGGAGTCGAGGCGCAGGCCGATTGGGACCAGTTGCGGACGCCGGAGACTTATCTGGGCTACGCGCGGGGCGAGCGGTTCGCTTCACCGGGCGGCGAAGCGCCCGGGCGGCGCCGCGCCTTCGAGCTACCCGAGCGCTTACGCGTAAACGATTGGGCCCTGTCGGGCGAGTGGACCGTAGGTCGAGAGAGCGTGGTCATGGACCGGGCGGGTGGGAGCATCGCCTTTCGGTTTCAGTCGCGCGACGCACATCTTGTCCTGTCCCCTGGCGCGCGGGCGCCGATTCCGTTCCGCGTGCTCCTGGATGGCGACGCACCCGGCCGGTCACACGGCGTGGACGTCGACGATGAGGGGAACGGCGTACTCCGAAACGGCCGCCTGTATCAACTGCTGCGCCAGCAGACGGCGATACGCGAGCGGACGCTGGAAATCACTTTCCTAGAACCTGGCGCCGAGGCGTACGCGTTCACGTTCGGGTAGCGGCTGACGCTCACGTTTGCGTGCTGGTGGCCTCAGGCGGCATAGCGCCGATCGAGCCGACGCAACGTGTAGCGGCTTCGATCGCGCACTCGGGCCCTCCGACGAGGTACCCGGCCGCAAGCGCGTCGCCGGCACCGGTCGTGTCAACCACGATGACCGACGGTGCCGGATACAGGCCCTCGGGGAACCGGGCACCTCGGGCGCCGAGCTTGATCACCCACGCCGCGTCGAAGTCCGGCACAGCAGCCCGCTCGGACTCGGTGGCGAAGACGAGGTCGGGGTCGAGAGCCCGCAGGCGCGCGGCGAACTGCTCGGCGCCCGCGATCTCGATGTCGTGAGCCGAGGCGAGATCGACGGTGACGCGCCGGGCCGACCTCGCGGCGTCGATCGCAGCCTCGGCCATCGGCTCGCGCAGCAGGCAATAGCCCGAGACGTGGAGCACATCGCACGACTTCACCCAGGCCGGTTCGAGCTCGGAACTCTCTAGCTCCGAGGCGACGCCCCGATCCGATGCCATCGTCCGCTGGCCCTGGGCGTCGCGGACCGAGACGACCACCCCGCCGCGACCCTCGACCGCCGGACCGAAGATCTCGACGCCGTGCCGCGCGACCGCGCGTACCGCGAGCTCGCTCGACGCATCGGCTCCCCGCTTGCAGATCAGACGCCCCGTGGCACCCAGGGCGCTCGCCCACGCGGCGACGTTCGCGGCCTGGCCCCCAGCGGCGAAGCGGATCGTCGCCGGGGTGTCGGCATCGGGTGCGAGCTCATGGTCGAGCAGGACGATGACGTCGAGGATCAGATCCCCGATCGTGCAGATCGACAGCGGGCGGCCTTTGCTCGTCGCGGCATTCGTGGGCTGCATGCCCGACATGATCCCGGCCCGAGCCGGTTCAGGCGCGGTCGCGGAAACGTGCGGTAGGTTGGCGTCAGTGACTGGAGGAGTTGTTCTCTCCGAGACCGTCGCCTGCGCGCTTCGCGACGGCGAGCCGGTCGTCGCGCTCGAGTCGACGATCATCACCCACGGCCTGCCGCGCCCGGAGAATCTCCAGGCAGCGCTCGAGTTCGAGCAGACGGTCGCCCAGTCCGGTGCCCTACCCGCGACGATCGCGATGCTCGATGGGGTCGCCCACGTCGGCCTCGAGCCCGACGAGCTCGAGCGGCTGGTTGCCACGGATGGGGCGCTGAAGCTCAGCGCCAGAGACCTGCCGGTGGCGATGGTGCAGGGCGCCACCGGCGGCACGACGGTCGCGGCCACCGCGCTGCTTGCCTCCCGCGCCGGCATCCGCGTGTTCGCCACCGGCGGGATCGGTGGCGTTCACCGCAACGCCGACACGACCTTTGACGAGTCGGCCGATCTCGGGATCCTTGGGAGCTGCCGGATCACGGTCGTCGCCGGCGGCGTCAAGTCGATCCTCGACATCGGCGCCACGCTCGAGCGGTTGGAGACCCTGAGTGTCACCGTGCTCGTGTTCGGCACGAACCGCTTCCCGGCGTTCTGGCTCACCGACAGTGGTTACACGGTCGACTCCGCTGTCACCACCCCCGAGGAGATCGCGGAGGTGATGCAGGCCGCGGACACGCTCGAGCGTCCGGGCGGGATTCTGGTCGCGAATCCACTGCCCGAAGCCGCGCAGCTCGACCCCGCCGTGCACGACCGCCTCCTGTCCGAAGCGCTCGAAGCGGCGCAGGCTGGGTCCGTACGTGGCAAGGAAATCACGCCGTTCCTGCTCGATTACATCCACCAGCACACGGACCGCACGAGCGTGAGCGTCAACCTCGAGATCGTCCGAGGTAACTGCAGGCTCGGTGCAAAGATCGCCCGCGCCTGGTCGGCGTTAGAAGCCACATCCCGGTCGGCGCAACGCGCTCGCTGATCGACTACTTCGCCGCAGCGATCCCCCGCTGCCAGAGCAGGCCGACGTCGGAGTCCCTCACGGACACGAGCTGCTGTTGGGCTTCGAAGGCTCGGCCACCCGGAATCTCATCGGCGTAGGTGGTGCCTCCGGGTCCGAAGGCGAAGTACGTCAGCCAGACGAACTCGCCGTTCGCGCGTTTAACGAAGGTGACGGCGGGCGCGAGCTTGTTCTGGTCGACCCGCTCGATGGTCGGGCCGTCCTCGCCGAACACGGCCCCGCCGGGACCGCGCTCGAGCACGGAGTCATCGCCACCACTCTCGCGCGCGCCTGCTGCGCTCCCGATCTGGCGGCGAGCGAGAGCGGCGTGGCCCGCCCGACGAGCGAGCAAGCGAGCCCGAGCGGCGCCGCCAGCGCCGGGGTGCCGTTGGCGATCGTCACCGTCATCAACCGGGGCGCGTCGCTAATGGTGCTCGATTATTTCGCTCCGGCGCGGCCGCGCTTACGCCACCGCCAGCAAGGTCGTCGGATCGGACATCACCCGCTCGATCGCGTGAATGGCGCCACCCTGCGCAGCGGCGGTGAATCCGAGCGTCGAGGTCGCGAGGTGCGGCGTCTCGCCGGCGCCGGCCAGCGTTCCGGCCTCGAGTGCCACCTGCGCCGCCGGGAGGATCCAGTCGCTGAGGTGGACGAAGTAGCCCCCGAGGATGATCACCTGGGGGTCGAACAGGTTGGCCAGGTTCGCCGCGCCCACGCCGATCCAACGCCCGAGCTGAGCCAGGACCTCGAGCGTTCGCTCGTCCCCGCCGCGGGCCCGCTTCACGAGCGGCTCGATCTTGCGCTCGGGCGGAGCGTCGCCGCGGGGCCGCTGGCGCGCCGACTGCAGCAGCGCGTTCAGCCCGACGCACGCCTCCCAGCAGCCGCGCCGTCCGCAGCCGCACAGCGGTCCGTCGGGCATGACGTTCATGTGTCCGACCTCGCCGCCGTAGCCGCGCGTGCCGAGCAGCGGCTGTCCGCCGACGATGATGCCGCCGCCGATGCCTACCTCGCCAGTGATGTAGACGAGGTTCGGCGTCCCCGCCCACTCGCCTGATCGGTACTCGGCGATCGCCGCGAGGTTGGCGTCGTTACCGACGTGGACCGGCGTGTCGCCGAGCCTTAGCCCTCGCCGGAGTGGCTCAGCCACCGCGACGTCCCGCCAGTGCAGGTTCGGCGCCTCGGCGACGACGCCGGCGCCGACGTCGACGAGCCCCGGGACCGCGACGGTGAGCCCGGCCACCACGGGCGCTGGTCGGCCGCGGCGGGAGGTCAGGCGTCGGCGGGTCGTCCGGCAGAGGTCGGCCAGTGCGGCGATGCACGCGTCGGGCCCCACGCTCGCGTCGAATGGCCTCCGATCGCGGAGAACCTCGCGTCCGGCGAGATCGATGACGAGCACCGACAGGTAGTCCACGTTCACCTCGGTGCCGATCGCGACTACGCCGCTCCCCAGCTCCAGGCGGGTGCTGGGCCGCCCGGCGCGGCCGCCTCTGTCGCGCCCGGTCTCCCGCACCACCCCGAGGTCGATCAGCTCGGCGACGAGTCTCGACACGGTCGCCCGGGTGAGCCCGGCGCGTGCGGCGATCCCGGCTCGGGAGTCAGGCCCGACCGTGGACAGGTGGCGCAGCACAAGCTCGAGGTTGTTCCGACGGATGTCGTTGTGTCCCGCGCGCGGCGGGATCACCGAAACTCTTGACACTGGGTGAGACGATAGATATATGTTTTGCATCGATTCAAAACATTTCTGCCGAGCCGGGCCAGTCTAATGGCCACGCGGCCGGTCAGGAAAGACGGAAGGGCGCCGACGCGTGAGCGGACACGAGCCCGCCGTCAACCACCCGCGATGCCCGCGCTGAACGATCCACGCACACCGGTAGCACGAATGCGCGACCGCGCCCGGTCGAAGACGATTGGGGTGCTCAGTCTGGATCCGACGTCGTACGACAAGGCCTGGACGCTGCTCGGGATCGAGCGCGCGACCCGCGACTCGGACTACCTGGTGAGCATCGTCAGCGTGCCGGGGCCGACGCGTCGCACCCTGACCACAGCCGTCGCGGGGCTCCAGAGCCTGGCGGTCGACGGGATCCTCGTAGTCGCCCCGCAGCAGGAGACGATCGACATGCTGGCCGATCTGTCGGGCGACATTCCGCTCGTCGCCGTGGCGTCCGGACCCCAAGAGACCCTCTCGGCGGTCGCGATCGACCACTATGCGGGAGCCGCGGCCGCGACGGGCCACCTGCTCGAGCTCGGGCATCACACGGTCTTCCACATCGCCGGACCCGCGGACCGGACGAGCCCAGGACCGCGCTTCGCCGGGTGGCGGGACACGCTGGTCGCGGCCGGCGCGGACGTGCCCCTGCCGATGATCGGCGATTGGAGCGCCGACGTGGGGTATGAACTCGGGTGTCGCCTTGCCACGAGGGCCGAGGTCACCGCGGTGTTCGTGGCCAACGACCAGATGGCGCTCGGAGTGCTGCGTGCCATGTTCGAGGCCGGGCGGCGGGTGCCCGATGACGTCAGCGTGGTCGGTTTCGACGGCACGCCGCAGGGAGAGTTCTTCAGTCCGCCGCTGACCACGGTCGGGCAGAACTTCAACGAGATGGGCCGGCGCAGCCTCGAGCTGCTCCTGACCGAGATCGAGCTCGGGCGAGACGGCCGGGTGCAGGAGACGATCCCCGCGGAGCTGATAATCCGCGCCAGCACCGCCGTCGCGTCGTGCCGCGCGCTGGCCGCGCTCGTCTGAGACCCCACCCCGGGGTCCGGGGGCGGCCTGCTGCGCCACAGGCACCAGGTCTCCCGGCGGCATGCGTCCGCCGCGCCATACGCACCGCCCCCGCCTCGGATTCTTATGCAGTTATGCGGATTTCTCGAAGTTCCTCTTCGCCGCTGTCGACATTCTGTGTACGTCGGTGAAAGGAAGCTTCCCATGACCACCATCCTCATCCTCAACGCAGCTTCATCTCTTCTGGGCCTAGTCGGCGTCGCCGGCTTCCTCGCGTTTCGGGAGCGGCGGGCTCGCCGGCAGGCGGGTGTGCAAGTTCTTTACGTGACCACGGGCCGCGCGCCCCGGCTGCCGCACAGCTGAGCGCCGGCCCGGACAGAGTCTCCGGCACGGGAAACGGCCGGGACTGCCGGCAAGGACACGCCGGCTGGACACGCCAGGTCCGAGCTAGGGCGATGTTTGCCCTAGCTCGGACCGATCCCTTAGCGTTGCGCGGTAACCCGAGCCTGGAGGTCGCCGCGAATGCCGCGCACGCACCATCTTCCCGACGAGCAGGTCCACTTCACCTGGGACACCGGGAACGAGCCGCGGGCCGTCGTCGACTCGGGCGACACGGTCGTCGTGTGGACGCGCGATGTGAGCGACAACCAGATCACCCCGGACTCGGACACGACCGTGATCGCCGGACTGGATTGGAATCGCGTGTATCCGCTGCTGGGGCCAATCGGGGTCCACGGCGCCGAGCCCGGTGACACGCTCGCGATCGAGGTCCTCGACATACGGACCCAGGGGTGGGGCTGGACGGCGATTCTCCCCGGCCTGGGTCTCCTCCCCGAGGATTTCCCAGACGCGTACCTGCGCGTGTTCGACCTCTCGCACGGCGACGTCGCCTACATGCGCGAGGACATCGCGATCCCGCTCGAGCCGTTCTTCGGGACCATGGGCGTGTGTCCGGCGGGCGCATCGGCCCAGCCGGTGATGCCCCCCGGCGTGTTCGGCGGGAACATGGACACGCGCCAGTTGATGCGCGGCTCGACGCTGTATCTGCCGGTCCAGGTCGACCGGGCGCTGTTCTCCTGCGGGGACGCGCACGCCTGCCAGGGCGACGGCGAAGTGTGCGTGACCGGCCTCGAGGCGCCGATGTTCGCCGCGCTCCGGCTCACGCTGGAGAAGGGTCGCTCGATCCCGGCACCGCAGTACCGCACTCCCGGACCGCTGACCCCGCGCGTCGACTCGGGTCCGTTCTACGGCACCACCGGCGTCGGCGGCGACCTGTACGTCGCCGCGCAGGATGCGGTGCGCGCGATGGTCGATCACATCGCGACCACCTACGACCTTGGTCGCGAGGACGCATACCTGCTGTGCAGCCTCGCGGTCGACCTCAAGATCTCCGAGATCGTCGACGCCGGCCAGTACATCGTCAGCGCGCTGCTGCCCGAAGCGATCTTCACCCCCTGATGATCGATCCCCGCAACAGGTAGGCTCCGCGCGGTGCTTGGGCGATGGGCGATCGCAGGGGTTCTCGGGGCGCTTGTACTCGCGCTACCGGCGACGTCGCTCGCCACGTCGCTCGACAGTTCCTCGACGAGCAAGTTCGTCGCTGCCTCGTCAGGCGCGGTGCGAGCCGAGTTGGCGAGCCAGGGCAAGGAGGAGGCGGCGGTCAATGCGCTGATCAGCCATGTGCAGTCTGCGTGTCCGGGCGCGGTCCCCGCAAGCCTCAAGACCGGAACCGCCGCCGGGCAGCGTGCGTGGCAGGCCTTATCGGACGAGGCTCTAGCCGAGGTCACGCTGGGCCTCATCGACCCGATTCGGCCTGCCGAGCAGCGAGCGATTCGCGCGATCGCACCGCTCCGCTGGACCAGCTCCACACTGAACCGGCAGGTTGCCGCGTTCGTGCAACAAGGACGGGCAGCGCTCGCCCTGCATCCGCCGGAAGTCTGCGCCCAGGCCCGGGCGGCGGCGGCCTCCGGTTTCGCGAGCGTGCCGCCGGCGACCACGACGTTCCTCGCGCACTACCGGGCGGCGCTGCCCGCCTCGGCCCCGTCGGTGATCGACCTGGCCAACAGCATGAAGCCGTTGGCCGATTCTCAGGCGCGCGCCGCCATCGGGCAGCTCGCTTCACTCGAGGGTCGTGTCAGCAAAGCCTTCGGTCGGTTCACGTTCGCGGCGTTCGGCAGAATCACCGGCGCGTTGTCCTCATAGGGAGCGCAGGAACTCGAGCAACGGCCCGTTGACCTGATCCGGGTGGGTCAGGTTGGAGGCGTGCGGGCCGCCCTCGACGCGAACGAGGCCGGTGCACGCGGGTAGCGCCTGGGACAGCTGCTCGCCCTTGTCGATCTCGATCGAAATGTCGGCGGTGCCGTGGAACACGATCACCGGGCACGTGATCTCGCCGACCCGGTCGGTGATGTCGTCCCGGTCGAACAGGCAGTCGGCCATGGCGCGCATGTTCTCGCGCGGCAGCTCCCGCCACTTGGCGATCCAGCGCTCGTTGATCGCGGGGTCGCCGATGATCAGGTTGGCGATGATCTGCGTGAGCTCGTCGAGGGCACCGTGCTCGAGCCACGTCTCCTGCATCTGGCGGTAGGCCGGCATCCGCTCGGGGTCCTCGGTCCCGGACTGGGTGTCGATCAGCGCCAGCGCGCGGACGCGGTCCGGAGCGAGCAGCGCGGCGCGCATCGACAGGAAGCCGCCCTGCGACATGCCGCCGAGCACGGCGCGCTCGACGCCGAGGTGATCGAGCAGGCCAAGACAATCCCGCGCCGAGTCCCAGTACGTGAACGGCTGGCCGTCGAACTCGGTCTCCCCGTGTCCCCGCTCGTCCCACGTGATCACGCGGAACTCCGGCGCGAGTGCCTGCACCTGCGGCGCGAACATCTCGCGGTCCATGAGAAAGCCGTGCGAGAAGATCACGGGCGGGCCGCTCCCGCCGCTGTCCTCGAAGCGGAGGCGCTGGCCGTTGACCTCGGCGAACGGCACGGCGTCAGGTCCGCGCCGGCGAGGGCTCGAGTTGCGGCAGTACGTCGGTGATGAACAGCTCGAGCGTCCGCTTGGACTCGTCGAAGGTCATATCGCCGGTGGGGAACATGAAGCAGATGTAGTCGACCATCCCGTCGTCGAGCAAGGCCGCGACCCGCTCGGCGATCTGCGGCGGCGTGCCGGACCCGATCTCGATCGCGGGCTCCATGTTGGCGTGGATCGCACGGAGCGCGCCCTGGGCGTCGTAGCACTCCTGCTCGGACAGCTTGAGGTGGTCATAGCGATGGGCGTTGTGAGTGCGCCGCACGAGGCCCTCCATGCCGCGGCGCGCGACATCGCGTGCCTCGCTCTCGGTGGGCGCGATGCTCAGCAGCATGCTGTACGCGACGCGGGGCTTTGATTTGGGACCCCCGCCCACCCCGTCGAGCCTGACCGAGTCGCCGCGGTGCTCGTCCCAGGTCTTGAGGTACAGCTCGTACGCCTCGGGGCTGATCTTTCCGGGCCACATCAGGCTCATCCCATGCCGGCCCGCGGTCACCGGGCTGCCCGGATACCAGAACGGGATCGGGTCCTGCAGCGGCTTGGTCGACAGCGGCATCGTCGGAAAGTCGAAGAACCGGCTGCTCTCGCACGAGATCTCCTCGGACGCGAGCGCGTGCTCGATGATCCCGAGCACGTCGGTGAACCGGTCCCTGGACTCCCACCAGTCCTGGCTGAACCAGTAGTGCTCGATCGGCACGGCGCCGCGGCCGACGCCGAACTCCAGCCGGCCGCCGGTGAGTTGGTCGAGCACGCACATGTCCTCGATGATCCGCACCGGATGGTGCATCGGCAGCAGCTTGACCATCGGCCCGAGCCTGATGTCCGTTGTCACCTGCGAGGCGGCCGCGATGAACAGCTCCTGGCTCGGAGCCATGCACAGGTCGCTGCCGTGATGCTCGGCCAGGTGGTAACCGGCGAACCCGGCCTCGTCGGCCATCTTGATCAGCGTGAGCCGATCCTGGAACAGCTGGCTCGTCGGGGTGCCGGGGATGCCCTCGATGTGGTCGAAGATCCCGAACTTCTTCGCGATCACGGGCGGGACCCTAACGACTTACGCGACGAGCCGGAGCAGCGCGGCGGTGGCGGCTGCGGACAGCGCGACCACCACGAACGGTGCCTTGCGCCACACCAGCACCGCCGCGACGAGCAGCGCCGGCGTGCGCGCGTCGAGCACGAACCGTTGCCCGGTCGTGAACGTCTGGATCACGATCAGCGCCGCCAGTACCGGGACGACCACGATCTCGAGCGACCAGCGCGCCGACGTCTCGCGGTCGAGTCGAGCTCCGATCACGAGCCCGAGCGCTTTCAGCGCGTACGCCGACGCGCACAGGACGAGGACGGGCCACCAGCTCATCGACCTGCCTGCGGCGCTCGGGTCAGCGCGACGCGCCGGCGGCGGCTCGAGGCCAGCAGCACCGGAACGGCGCCGAGAACCGCAGCGATGATCGGAACGCCAGCGGGCGCAATCGGCACCAGCGCGAGCGCGATGATCGCGCCCGCCACCGCGGCGCGCATCGCGTCCGGGCCTCGCAACTGCGGCGCGAGCAGGGCGAGGAACACTGCCGGGAAGACCGCGTCGAGGCCGAAGTCGCGGGGATTGCCCAGCCCGCTCCCGGCGAGCGCGCCGACCAGCGTCCCGACGTTCCAGGCCGCGAACAGGCATAGCGCGGTCAGATCGAAGGCGCGCCGCTTCGCCGCGAGCGTCGGCTGCGCGTGGGCCATCGCGGTCGTCTCATCGACGATCACCTGCGCGCGCAGGGCGCGCTTGGGCACGGTGCCCGACAGGACGTCCTTGAGGCTGACCGCGTAGATCGCGTTGCGCGCCGCGAGCAGCAGCGCCGGGGACAACGCGCCGGCGACGCCGCCGCCGGCTGCGATCACCGATACGAACGTCAACTGCGAGGCGCCGGTGAAGCACACCACTGACATCACGCACGTCTGCACGACGCTGAAGCCGGCCGCGACCGACAGCACGCCGAACGACACCGCGTATACCGCGGTCGCGACCCCGATCGAGAGCGCGTTTCTGGTGATCGGATCGCGCGACATGGCTGAGGCATTGTCTCGCAATAGCGCGGGCAGATGGATGCGAATTGACCCGCGTAGCCGCCAGTCATGGCAATATCCAGCTATGGATTCAGTCGATCGCGCAATCATCGATGAGCTGATGCGCGACGGGCGACTGTCGAACGTCGAACTCGCAGCGAGAGTGAACCTGTCGCCGTCGCCGTGCCTGCGCCGCGTCCGCGCGCTCGAGGAGGCCGGCGTGATCCGCGGCTACCACGCCGATATCGAGCCGAGCGCGATCGGGCGCGGGCTCGAGGTGTCGGTGCTCGTCGAGCTGTCGCACAAGGATCGCAAGACCGTCGAAGCGTTCGAGGCGCAGATCTCGGAGCTCGACGAGGTGCTCGAGTGCCGCCGGATGTTCGGCATCCCCGACTACATCATCCGCGTCGGCGTCGCCGACACCGACGACTACGAGCGCTTCTACATGAACAAGCTGGCTGAACTGCCGGGCGTCACCCGCGTCAACTCGCAGTTCACGATGAAGCTCGTGAAAGCCGGCACCCGCGCGTGAGGTAACCCGGCGCGCGGGGCGCGGGAGTTACCGGCTGCCGAATACCCGCTCGAGCAGCGCGGTATCGCCGGCCGTCTGGAACTTGACCACCGTTCCGTCGCGGAACGTGAGCACGTCGCAGGTGTCGGCTTCGCCGCCCTCCGTCCTGGTGTGGGTCAGCACGACGACACGCTCCGCGTCCGAGAACCAGAACTGCGGCGTGGTCGTGAAACCCTTCTCGCCGAGCTTGGCCCACAGCGCGCCGACGTCCTGCTTGCCGTGGATCGTGCCGCTGATCGCGCTGTTACCCGGCGTGATCCACTCGACGTCGTCCGCCAGCGCCTCCATCGCACCGGCGCCGTCGCCGGCCGAGAACGCGGCGTAGGCTCGCTTCGCCGTCTCGATGTTCTGCTCGCCCGCCATCGGACACCCCTTTCCTCTGCTCGCGGCGCCTCGCGCCCTGTCGAGCCGACCCTAACACCTCGTAGGACCCCGCCCCGGTACCTTCTCGCGAAGATGAGCAATGGCGCCGTCCATCGTGTGGTCGTGATCGGCGGCGGCTTCGGTGGCCTTCAGGCCGCGGTGAAGCTGCGCCGCGCTCCGGTCGAGGTGACGCTGATCGACCGGCGGAACTTTCACCTGTTCCAGCCGCTGACCTACCAGGTCGCGACCGGCGCGCTCAACCCCGGGGAGATCGCGTATCCGTTACGCGCGATCTTCAAGGGCGACCACAACATCAAGGTGCTGCTGGCCGACGTCGCCGACTTCGACTTCGACCACCGGCTGGTTCATCTGCACTCGGTCGGCGAGGTGCCCGCGCCCGAGCCGGTGGCCTACGACACGCTGATCATCGCCGGCGGCTCGAGCTACTCCTACTTCGGGCACGACGAGTGGCGCGAATTCGCTGCCGAGGTCAAGTCGCTCGAGAGCGCACTAACCGTCAGGGGTCGGATCCTGAGCGCGTTCGAGGCTGCCGAGGCGGCGCCCGACCCGGACGAAAAGGCCGCGTGGCTGACGTTCGCGGTCGTCGGGGCCGGGCCGACCGGGGTGGAGATGGCAGGCCAGATCGGCGAGCTCGCGCGCGACACCCTGCGCGGGAACTTCGACGCGGTCGATCCTGGGAGCGGCCGCATCCTTCTGATCGAGGCCGCCGATCGAGTGCTCACGAGTTTTCCCCCGTCGCTGTCGGCCAAGGCGCAGCGATCGCTCGAGCGGATCGGCGTTACGCCGATGCTCGGCTCGACCGTGGTCGGGATTGACGCCGAGTCCGTGACCGTCGCCGACGGCGCCGGCAAGTCAGAGCGGATCCCGACGCGCACGGTCGTGTGGGCCGCCGGGGTGACGGCGTCGAAGCTCGGCGCGAGGCTCGCCGAGCTGACCGGAGCCGAGCTCGACCGCGCGGGGCGGATCGAGGTCGGGCCAGACCTCACGCTCCCCGGTCATCCTGAGGTGTTCGCGCTCGGCGACATGATTCGGGTGCGGGGCACCGACGGCTCGGTCGTCACGCTACCGGGCGTGGCGCCGGTGGCGATGCAGCAGGGCCGCTATGCGGCGAGGGTGATCCGCGCCCGGCTCGGGTCAGAACAAGCGCCGCCGTTCCACTACCACGACAAGGGCAACCTGGCCACGATCGGGCGTGGCTCGGCGGTGGCCGACATCAAGGGGCTCCACCTCAGCGGCTTTCTCGCCTGGGTCACGTGGCTGGTGGTCCACCTCTGGTATCTGGTTGGGTTCGAAAACCGCGTTCTCGTGTTCACCCGGTGGGGGTTCAGCTTCATCACGCACGGTCGCGGCGCGCGCCTGATCACGGGCTCCGGCGCGGACGTGCACGGCGAAGACGTCCGGGCCGGATCGCCCTAGCTCGGATACGCGAGCACGCGCCGCCGGCGCGGGCTTCATGTGACAGTCATTGTCGATCCCGCAGCCGGCGTTCGCTAGACGGAAGAGCCCCTACCGGCATACGGAATGTCCCGGAGACGGCGAGCCCTTCCGGTACCTGTTCGGAGTAAAAAGGAGGACCACCGTGACCGTCGGTCAGACCTACGCGCTCGTCTGCGATCTGCCTCTCCGGATCGAGTCCTACTCGGTCGCTCCGCTCAGCGCACCGATGGGCGCTGAGCGCATCCGGCGCACGACGGTCATCCGGCTGACCGGTGGCGGAGAGGAGGGCGTCGGCGAGGACGCGACGCCGGTCGAGGACGATCAGATCGCGTTTCAGCGAGCCGCACCGACGCAGCCGATCGCCGGCGACTGGACGATCGACTCGTTCTCCGCGCATCTGGCGACGCTCGATCTGTTCCCGGCGCCGCCCGCCCATGAACGGATGCGATCGTTTCGGCGCTGGGCGCTCGAGAGCGCCGCGCTCGATCTGGCGCTCCGCCAGGCCGGTCGCTCGCTGGCGGACGTCCTTGGGCGGGAGTCGCGCCCGCTCACGTTCGTCAACTCGGTGCACCTGCCCGACCCGCCGACCTTCGACCCGATCCGCGAGCGTCTCGAGCTGTTCCCCGCGTTGCGCTTCAAGCTCGACCCGACGACCGCTTGGGACGATCGGCTGATCGATGAGATCGCGGCCACGGCGCCGTGGACACGGCTGACCTCAAGTCGCAGTACCCGCCCCCGTTCGGCCAGCCCGCCGACCCGCGTCTGTACGAGGCGGTCGTGCGCGCCTTCCCGGAAGCGTGGATCGAGGACCCCGCGATCACTCCCGAGACCCGGCCGGTGCTCGAGCCTCACATGCGCCGCGTCACCTGGGACGGGATCCTTTGGTCGATCGCCGACATCGAACGGCTCGAGACGCGCCCGCGAGCGATCAACATCAAGCCGGTGCGCTTCGGGAACGTGCAGGCGCTCTTTGGCGTCTACGACTACTGCGCGGCCAATGAGATCGCGATGTACGGCGGCGGCTTCGGCGAACTCGGCCCGGGGCGACATCATCTCCAGTACCTGGCGTCCCTGTTCCATCCAGACACGTCGAACGATGTCGCCCCGTCGGGCTACAACCGGCCCAAGCTCGATCCGTCGCTACCCGTGAGCCCGCTCACCGAGGTTCCGGCGCGTACCGGCTTCCGCTGGGCCTGAGTCGCGCCGGCCGCGAAGCCCGTGATCAGTCCGGCGAGCGCGTCCGGTTGGTCGATCATCGAGAACGTTCGCGTCCGCTCGATCACCTCGAGCCGGGCGTTGGGCAACGTTGCGGCGAGCCGCTGGCCGTCCTCGATCGGGAAGAACCCGTCGTCCCGCGACCACGCGATCAGCGCCGGCTTGGTGAATCGGTGCAGACGCTCGCCGGCCTTCACCGTCGTCTGCCGGTTGAGCGACGCGGTGAGGCGTCGCAGGTCGGCGCGGACCTCGGAGTTCGTAAGCGCCGACATCGCGAGCGAGCCGGAGGTCCGCCAGCTCGTCCTGCTCGACGCCCCCAGCGTGCTCGGCTGGGCCGGCTTCCGCGAGATCTCGCTCCGCTACGGCCTGGGTCTGACCGAGCAGCTGCTGACCGCGGCGATCGAGGCCGGCCAGCTCAAGCGACAGCCCGTCCGTCCCCTGGCCACCGTGATGATCGGCGCGCTCGACGAGGCGGCGATGTCGATCGCGAACGCCGACGACACGGCCACCGAGCGAGAGGAGGTCCGGGCGGTCGTGCACGACCTCATCGACGGGCTCACGACTCCAACGTGAAACGCGACGCCCGGCGAGCGGTAATCTCACAGAGCGTTCGTGATCTTTCCGACCGCGACGCGCCCGAACCGGGGCAACAGCGGCTATCACCACGTCGGCATGCGCCACGGCGTCGCCACGGTCACCCGGGGGCAGCGGACCGCCCTCGGCGTGATCTTCCACGACGCTACCTGAGAGCCCACGACTTCAGTCGCGGACCCTGAGGTCGATCAGCTCACCCTCGCGGAGCGCCACCGGAATCGGGTCGACGACCTCGAGCGCGGTCGCGTCGGGCTCGAGGTTCCGAAACCCGAGCAGCGCCCAGGTCCCGTCGCGCCGGCGCACGAGCGGGGCCGCGGTCAGCATCGGCTCGCCCCTGAACGGGCGGGCGCTTTCCAAATCCCACGGACCGGTGAGCGCCTCGCCGGCGACCGACCACGTGCAGAATCCGCCGAACGCGGACAGCTGCTCGGCGCTCTGCTGGTCGGGGTGGCAGGTGAACACGAGCAGCGGCCGCCCGTCGACGATCCGGACCTGGGATACCTCGAGCTCGCCAAAGCCCGCCCCCGGCTCGGTGATCGGCGGTCCGAGCTCCCACGCGCGCATGTCCGCGCTCCTCGCATGGCCGAGAACGCCGTCACGGAGCCGTGGCGCATCGCTCGCGCGGGCGGTGATCAGCATGTGCCAGCCGTCGCCGGCCGGGTCCCTGAACACGAACGGGTCGCGCCAGGTCGCGCTCGCCTCGGGGTGTTGCTCGAGCGTGGCGTACCAACCCGGGTCGGGTGCGATCAGCGGCGCGTCGCCGATCCGCCGCCACGTGAACAGGTCGTCCGACTCCGCCATCCCGATGCGCTGGTCGTTCACGCCGAGGCCGCGCGAGGTCGACAGCCCGCTGTAGTAGAGCCGCCACACGCCGTCATCGCCGCGCGCCACCGACCCGGTCCACAGCGCGAGGTCGTCCCAGTGGCCCACGGCGGGCGCGAGCGCGTCGGTGTGAACGTCCCAGTGCGTTAGATCGGCCGAGGTCGCGTGGCCGATCCGGGCCGCGGTGTGCCGGAGCAGGGGATCGCGCAGCGCGCGCGGCGCCTTCAGGAAGAACAGGTGGCAGCGCTCACCGTCGTCGGCAACCCAGCTGTCCCACACCCAGTCATCAGGCAGCGCCAGCACGAGGCCCATCGTTTCACGGTGCGTAAGGCCCCAGGACCTTCCGGTACTGCCGCAGCGACGACCCGAACCACCGATCGGTCACGCCCTCGTCCGTCATTCCGAGACGGAGCGCGACGCGTTGGGAGGGCTCGTTGTCGAGATCGGTGAGCGCGAGCACCTCCTCGATGCCGGCCGCCGGCGCGGCATCCAGGACCGCTCGAGCGGCCTCGGTGGCGTAGCCGCGGCCCTGGTGGTCAGGGTGAAGGTGCCACCCGATCTCGACCAGGTCGGTCGGACCGTCGTCGTCCTCGAGCGGCATCAGCAGGATCGTGCCGATCGGCTCGTCGCGCTCTCCGCCGGCGGGCACGATCGCCCATAGGCCCATGGGCGCCGGCAGTCCCGCGATCCGCTCCTCGCGGTACTGCAGCCGCTCGCGCGCGGTCTCGAGCGTGATCACGGTGGCGCGGCGCGGCTGCGGGCCCAGCCATCGGATGACCTCGTGCCGGCTGTAGATGTCGAGGAACGCGGGCGCGTCCTCCTCGACCCAGGAGCGGAGCACCAGCCGCGACGTCCGCAGCAGCTCCACCGAGGGCTACGGGCGGAGGATCAAGACCCGGGCCTGCCCGCCGGGGCTGATCCCGAGCTTGACAATCGCGTCACCGACCGGAACCGCGTCCAGCCAGACGTTCTCATCGTCGTTCAGCTGTCCAAGCGCCGCCACCTGCTGCATCGACCGCGCGAGGCGCGCCATCTCGTCCGGCGTTCCGACCAGTCGCTCGACGCCCCGGTCGGTGGCGAACGTGACGGCCAATCCCTCGTCCGTCTGGTCCGCGGAAAGCAGTTCCAAGCTCATGGGTCCCTCCAGTCTACGTACGACAGGAACGCAATCCCGGCGCTGCCGCTTCCGGACGACGGACGCAGTCATCGGGGGGCGCCAGGGCGCTAGCCGCCGATCCCGCCGGCGAGCGCGCGCAGCGCCGCGATCCCCGGCATGAACAGGTACTCGCCACCGCGCGTGGTCACGAACATCGCCTGAGGCGAGAGCATGAACGGCGGATCGCCCTGGACCGTCATCTTGCCCGTCCCGAGCGGGCTGCCGAGCAGGAAGTCGCTGTCGTGCCCGAGATGGAAGCCGTTGCCGTCGTTCAGCCACTGCAGTTGCACGCTCTCGAACTGGCGCGAGATGCTGGCCTGGAAGCACACGAACACGAGCCCGCGGTCGATGCCGTCGTCCTCCAATTCCCCCCCAGGCAGCGGCGGTCCGTATGGGACTCCCCGGCGGATGATGCGGTGGCGGAAGCTCAGCAACCCGGAGTCGTCGAGCCGCCGCCAGCCGAGCCCGTCGCGCGGGTTCGAGCGGCGGATGTGCGCGCCGAGCGGACAGCGCTTGCCGTCCACGTCGGCATCGAGATAGCGAAACGCGTTGCTCCCAGGCGCGGTCGCCGAAAACGTCGGGTCGGGACGCTCCGGCGAGACCACGAGCGGTGTTCCGTTCCGCCACCGCCCGACCACCTTGGCGGCGAGCAGCTCCTCATCGCCATGACCGAACCGCGCCGCCGCATCGCGCAGCGTCCGCCGGAACAGCGCAACGTCCTGGCGGAGCTTGCGATAGACCACATACGTCCCCGAGCGACCGAGCGGGTCGGCCGGCGCGCTCGGCAGCCCGCGCTGGGGATCGACGAGCGTGTCCTCGTCGGGATAGCCGAGCACGAACTCTCCTAGCGCCAGCGGCCGCCACGACCCACCCGCGAGCGGCACGCCGCCCCCCGGCGCCGAGCTGTCCGACACGCCCGTGATCGCGGGCTGGGCCGCGCCGTCGGAGAACCCGAACTGCTCGCGCGGCGCGGCGGCCGGGTCGCCGCCCGGCGGCGAGAGCAGCTCCGCGTACTGCTCGTGCACGATCGACACGCCGGCGGACCGCTCGATCGAGTCGCGCAGGCTCGCGAGTTCCGCCTCGATCTCGTCGCGCGAACGCGCGTTGACGGTCACGAGCACGTGGGCGGCACCGGTGCCAAGGCCGGTGTCCCAGTACTTTGACGAGCTCGCGCCGAGGTCGCCGAGCATCTCGCTCCGCGCCGCCATCCCCTTGCGGAACTCGTCGGAGAACGTCGCGATCATCGCCTCCGGCACCCCGAGTGCGCGCAGCCCGGCGCACGTGACCGCGACGTTGTGGTGGGAGGGCGGCTTCCCCTGCCGCCACTCCTCGTCGCTCGAGACCAGGTCGGCGACCTCGTTCAGCCAGGCTCGTCCGCCCTCGACCTCCCCGAATGCGACGAACACGTACGCCGTGCACGGGTAGGCGTTCCCGTACGCGCGCAGCACGTTGCCCTGGATGTCCGAACGGTCGATCCGGGGCGGCACGCTGACCGACATCAGAACTGCTCCATAAACGACTGCCATAGCTCGTCCGGGCCGAGACCCTCGGCCCGCACGGCAAGGTCGATCAGCCGCGAACGCGCGTCGAGCGCCGCCTTCACCTGCGGGACCGTGGCGCGCGGATACGCGGCGACGAAGAACCCGATGTCGATCTTGTTGTGGAGCAGGTATGCCTTCAGCTGCGGACCCGTCGCGTCCGGAGGACAGCCGACGCACCGGCCCCAGATCTCGCTCGCCTCGGCCGCCAGCTTCACGCACAGCTCGTCGAGGTACGGATCGAGCGGGCCGTCGAAGTTGCTCGTGAAGATCAGGTACCGGCTCCGGAGATGATCCTCTCGGGGCTGCGAGGGGTCGTTCACCCAGTCGTCCAGGATCACCCAGCGGGCGAAGTGGGTGCCGCCCAGTCGCGCCAGTGGGCTCTCGTCCTCACGCAGCGCGCCGAGGAACGAACGCAGCGCCGTCTCCTCGCCCGGCTGGATCGGGGTGAGCGCCATGAACGCGGTGGCTTGACCCGAGCTGTTGCTCACAGGCAGTCCTGCACGTCGGCGAGGAACAGCGGCCACTGCTCGGCGAACGCCTCGGCGCTCATGTTCGCCGCGCGTGCCTTGAACGCCTCGAGCTTGGGGGCGAGCTCGAGCGCGGACAGGACCATCGTCGTGGTCGCCTCGGGATACGCGCCGTAGAAGTGGTTGGCGTCGAACTCGTTGCGCTTGATGTAGGTCTTGAACGGTCCGGTCGGCAATGGTTGCGGGAAGCCGTACGAGGTCCCCCAGAAGACCTTCATCCCGCGTGTGAGGATGTGTGAGAACGCGTCGATGTACTCCTCCCAGCCGCCGTTGAAGTTGCTCTCGAAGTACATGTGCGCGTAGTTCAGCTTCTCCTGCTGCTGCGGCGGCCCGTTGTAGGGAATCCGGCGGACCAGCGTCCAGCGGGCGAAGTGGATGAACGACAGGCGAGCCAGCGTGCCGCTCGCCTTGGGGAACGTGGTGGCGAACCAGAACACAAGTGGGAGCCACAGCCGCCCGAACCACTTGACCGTGCTGAACACCGTGATCGCGATCGCCTGACCGTCGACGTTGGCAGGGTCTGTGCCGGTCGCGGTGTCTGGACCAAGCGGAGCGGCGGGTTCGCTCACCGCCGCCGAACATATTCGCGGACGTCCGCCCGAGTCAAGGCGTTAGCCTTGCGCCCGGTCGCAGCGACAGCAAGCAAAGGAGAGGCGATGAGCGATACCCGCGTCAAGTTCGTGTTGGATGAGCCGGCGATCCCGACGCACTGGGTCAACCTGATGGCCGACATTGCCGATCCGGACAACCCCCTGCCGCCGCCGCTCAACCCCGGCACCAAGCAGCCCGCTGGTCCCGACGACCTGACGCCGATCTTTCCGATGTCGCTGATCCTGCAGGAGGTCTCGGCCGAGCCCGAGATCGAGATCCCCGAGCCGGTCCGCGACGCGTACAAGCTGTGGCGCCCGACGCCGCTGTTCCGCGCGCGCCGGCTCGAGCAGGCGCTCGACACCCCGGCACACATCTACTACAAGTACGAAGGCGGCTCGCCCCCCGGGTCCCACAAGCCCAACACCGCCGTGGCCCAGGCGTACGAGAACGCCCAGGCCGGGATCAAGAAGCTCACGACCGAGACCGGCGCCGGCCAGTGGGGCTCGGCGCTCGCGTTTGCCTGCCAGTTGTTCGGGCTCGAGTGCGAGGTGTGGATGGTCGGGTCGAGTTACGACCAGAAGCCCTACCGCCGCTCGATGATGGAGACATGGGGCGCCACCGTCCACCGCTCGCCCTCGGACAAGACCGAGGCAGGTCGGTCACAGGCCCAGCACACGACCGGTTCGCTCGGGATCGCGATCTCCGAGGCGGTCGAGGTCGCCGCCCAGAATGACGACACGAACTACTCGCTCGGATCGGTCCTCAACCACGTTCTGCTGCACCAGACCGTGATCGGTCAGGAGGCGATCGCACAGATGGAGATGGCTGGCGAGGAGCCGGACACCGTGATCGCATGCGTCGGCGGCGGCTCGAACTTCGGCGGGCTCACGTTCCCGTTCCTGCGCCGGGTGATCCGGGGCCAGGCGCGGACGCGGTTCATCGCGGCCGAGCCGGCCGCGTGCCCGACGCTGACGCGTGGCGTGTACGCGTACGACTTCGGCGACACGGTCGGGATGACGCCGCTGATGCCGATGTACACCCTCGGCCACGGGTTCGTGCCGCCGCCGGTGCACGCCGGTGGCCTCCGCTATCACGGCGATGCGCCGCTGGTGTGCGGCCTGGTCAAGCAAGGCCTCGTCGAGCCGCGCGCCTACCGCCAGAACGAGACGTTCGAAGCGGCGGTCCGGTTCGCGCGGGCCGAGGGCGTGATCCCCGCGCCCGAGCCCGCGCACGCGATCCGAGCCGTGATCGAAGAAGCCGACGCGGCACGAGAGGCCGGCGAATCCCGGGTCATCCTGTTCGGGCTATGCGGCCACGGTCACTTCGACCTGAGCGCCTACGACGCCTACCTGGCGGGTCGGCTCGAGGATCCCGAGTTCTCCGAGGAGGACCTTGCCGCGGCGCTCGCGAGCCTCCCGGAGGCTCCGGCGCTCGCCTGAACCAGCAAGGCCGCCGGTCGCGTTCGGGCTGAGCGCGACCGGTAAGGTGAACGCTGGTCATGACGGCAACGGAGACCCCCGCACCTCCGGCAGACCTGGCCAATCCTCATCACGAGCGACGGTGGCTGATCCTCGCGCTGCTCGGGACCGCCCAGCTGATGGTCGTGCTCGACGCGACCGTCGTCAACATCGCGCTGCCGTCGGCGCAGAAGGCACTCGGCTTCTCCAACGCGAATCGGCAGTGGATCATCACGGCGTACTCGCTGACGTTCGGCAGCCTGCTGCTCCTGTTCGGCCGCTTCGGCGATCTGTTCGGCCGTAAGCGGGTGCTTATGACCGGCCTGGTTGCGTTCGGTGTGGTGTCGGCGGTCGGCGGCGCGGCGCAGAGCTTCGGGATGCTGGTCACCGCCCGCGCGTTCCAGGGTGCGGCGGGCGCGCTGCTGGCGCCCTCGGCGCTGTCGCTGCTGACGACGACGTTCACCGAGCCGCGCGAGCGCGGGATCGCGTTCGGGATCTACGGAGCGATCGCGGGCGCCGGCGGAGCGGTCGGGCTGCTGCTCGGAGGGATCCTGACCGAGTACCTGTCGTGGCGCTGGTGCCTATACGTGAACGTGGTGATTGCGGTGCCCGCCGTGTTCGCGGCGATGGTGCTGCTCACCAACCAGGTTCCCGCCGAGCGTCCGAAACTCGACGTGCCCGGTGCCGTGGCCGTGTCGCTCGGCCTGTTCCTTATCGTGTTCGGCTTTTCGCAGGCCGAGCCGCGCGGATGGACGGATTGGGAGACGCTCGGATCGCTGATCGTGGGCGTGATCATCCTGATCGTGTTCGTCACGATCGAACGGCGCTCAACCCATCCGCTGCTCCCGTTGCGGATCGTGCTCGACCGCAACCGCGGCGGCTCGTACCTGTCGGTGCTGATCTCCGGCGCCGGGCTGTTCGGTGTGTTCCTGTTCCTCACCTACTACCTCCAGAAGACCCTCGGCTACAGCCCGGTGGTGACGGGCCTGGCGTTCCTGCCGATGGTGGCGATGATCGTCATCGGCTCGACGACCTCGAACGCCGTGCTGCTGCCGCGCTTCGGGCCAAAGCCGCTGGTGCCCACCGGGATGGTGCTGGCGTCGGTCGGGATGGTGCTCCTCGCGCAACTCGGCGTGCACTCGACCTACGCGGGGCACATCCTCCCGGCGCTGCTCATCATCGGGCTCGGGCTCGGGCTGATCTTCGCGCCGTCGATCAACACTGCGACGCTTGGCGTGAGCCAGGATGACGCCGGCGTCGCCTCCGCCACGGTGAACAGCTGTCAGCAGGTGGGCGGCTCGATCGGCACCGCGTTCCTGAACACGATCGCCACGACTGCGGTGGCGAGCTACCTCGTCGGCAAGACGCCCACACCGGTGGTGGCGGCGCAGGCCGCCGTCCACGGCTACACGGTCGCGTTCTGGTGGGCGGCGGGCATCTTCGCCCTTGGCGCGGTGGTTTCGGGGACGTTGCTGCGCCCCGGCGTGGCCACTGCCGTGGCCGTCGGGGAGGCGCAACCGGCGGTGGCGGCCGGATGAGTCACGCGGACTCCGAATGGCGAGCCTGGATGGCGAGCGGAGGCCTTGCGTGACCAGTACCGTGGTCACGATCTCCGCCTCCTATGGCGCCGGCGGCAGCTGGATCGGGCCGCAGGTCGCGGAGCGGCTCGGGTGGCGTTTCATCGACCGCGCGATCCCCGTGCAGGTGGCGGAACGCCTGGGCGTCCCGGTCGAGCACGCCCACGTCCACGACGAAGCGGCAGCGCCGCGTTTCACGCGCCTGCTGGCTCGGCTCCCGAACACAAGCGGGGTGGTCGTGCCCGAGGCGACGTCGGCGGAGTTCTGCCGCGAGACCGAGCGCCTCCTGAACGAGGCCGCCGACGCCGGCGAGGTCGTCGTGCTCGGACGAGCCGGCGCGATCGTGCTACGCGACCGGCTCGACGCGTTCCACGTCCGCCTCGACGGTCCCCCGGAGCCCCGCGTGTTCCAGGCGATGGCCGTCGAGGACGTCGACGAGGACGAGGCCAGGCATAGGCAACGGAACTCCGATCGCGCTCGCATGGACTACGTGAAGCACTTCTACCGGGCCGACCCGCGAGACGCGCGCCACTACCACCTCGTGCTCGACTCGACGGCGGTGCCGCTGGCGACGTGCGTCGAGTTGATCGTGACGGCCGCGCAGGCCCATGGTGGTTCTTAAGGGCCGCCTGCGGCGGCGTCCATGGGAAATCCGACGCCAGTTCGGGGTTATCGCCCGAGACGTTCGTGCGCCGAATTCCCCGGGGCCGGTTCCGCAAAGGGAATTCGGCCCGACGCCCCACGTTCCGCGCAGGGGCCTAAGCCGAATTCCCCGCGTCCTTGCCGCGCGGGCGGGGTCGCTGGCTCCGCGGCGGTCGTAGGGCGGATCGGATCTAACGGCGGGCACCTGGAGAGGGGCCGGGCTGGGCTGCCGGCGCGAGGCGGCTCGCCGATCATGCATAACCTGACAATCGAGGCCAGCGACGTTCACCATGGCGTAGTACGCATGTGGGGCATGCGCGGTATGCCACGATCGGCCGATCCGAGGTCGATTGGCAGGTCATGCATGCTGGCGCGCCCGCGATGAGTCCCCGGGACGACCGCACCCATCCTCCGGGTGCGCGCCTTTACACCCTCGCTAACGAACCGGCTTCGGGGCCAACAACCCTCGGCAACGACCGCCTATCAAAGGGCCGCGAACTCCTCGAACAGCGCCCGCGCCGCCGCGATCCCGCGCGGCACGTACTCCGCGAGCAGGCACTCGTTCGGCGAGTGCAGGTTCGAGTTCGGCAGCGAGAAGCCGGTGATCACCGTCGGGATCCGCTTGTCCGCGAACGCGGCCACGATCGGTAGCGAGCCGCCCGACCGGATCAGCAGCGGCCGGACGCCGAGCGCCCGCTCGAACGCGTTCAGTCCGAGCAGGATCGCCGTGGCATCGGGCGGGACGATCCCGGGGCGCGCGGTGGAGAGCAGCTTGACGTCGAGGTCGGCGCCGAGCGGAGCCGCCTCGTGCAGCATGCGCGTGAGCGTCTCCGCGATCTGGTCGACCTGCTGACCGGGCGCCAGCCGGATCGATACGTTCGCGACCGCCTGCACCGGGAGCACCGTCTTCTCAAGATGCGGCGAGCCGGTCTCGATCCCGTTCACGTCGAGCGATGGCTCGGCGAACGTGCGCACGTAGAACTCGTCGGCGGCCGACGGGTCGGCCGGCCGCGCGCCCTGGCCGGCGAGCTCGCCGGCGCCGGCAGGCAGCTCGCGCCAGCTCGCAAGCTCCGCCTCGCTGGGTGGGGTGATTCCCTCGCGGAGAGGCTCGGCCAGCCGGCCGTCGTAGGCGACAACCGCGCCGAGCGTCTGGATCAGCGCGTGCGCCGCGTTGAGCGCGCCGCCTCCGTAGATGCCGGAGTGCAGGTCGCGCTCGCCGCTACGCAGCGTGATGTGGAAGTAGGCCATGCCCCGAGTCGCGATGTCGAACGCCGGCCGGTCGCGCGCGATCATCCCGCTGTCGAAGATCACCGCGGCATCCGCCCCGCGCTCGTCGGCCTCGAGGTACTCGACGATCGAATGCCCGCCGGTCTCCTCCTCGCCGTCGCAGGCGAAGCGCACATTCACCGGTAGCTCGCCCGCCCGCGCCAGCTCGCGCGCGGCGGACAGCAGCAGGTACAGCTGCCCCTTGTCGTCGGCCACCCCGCGCCCGTACAGGTACTCGCCCCGGATCTCGGGCTCGAACGGCGGGGACTCCCACAGCTCGAGCGGGTCGGGCGGCTGGACGTCGAAGTGGCCGTAGCAGAGGACGGTCGGCGCGCGCTCTGGGTCGCGCGACGCCGGGACCTCGCCGACGGCGAGCGGCGCTCCGTGCCAGTCGACCAGCTCGCAATCGCCGCCGGCGTCGCGGACTCGCGCGCACACCCACTCGCCGGCCTCCCTGACCGCCGCGGCACGCGCGGGGTCGGCGCTGATCGATTCGATCCTCAGAAACTCGGCAAGCTCGTCGAACCAGTCGGGCACGCTCGCGAGCGTATCGATTCGGCTCAATACACCGCGGGCACGAACGTCTGCTCTTCGATCGGAGGCCGGATGTAGGCGTCCTCCGCCCGCGGCGGCAGCTCGAGCGGCGGTGGCGTCAGGTCCTCGTACTGGATCATCGACAACAGATGGGCGATGCAGTTGAGCCGCGCGCGGCGCTTGTCGTCGGCCTGCACGACGTACCATGGCGCGATCTTGATGTCGGTGTAGCGGAACATCTCGTCCTTGGCGCGTGAGTACGCGACCCAGCGGGCGCGCGACTCGAGGTCCATCGGGCTGAGTTTCCACCGCCTCATCGGGTCGTGGACGCGGGCCTGGAAGCGCCGCTCCTGCTCCTCGTCGGACACCGAGAACCAGTACTTGATCAGCTGGATCCCCGAGCGTACGAGCATGTGCTCGAACTCGGGACACGTGCGCATGAACTCCTGGTACTCGGCCTCGGTGCAGAACCCCATCACCCGCTCGACGCCCGCGCGGTTGTACCACGAGCGATCGAACAGGACGATCTCGCCGGCGGCCGGGAGGTGGGCCGCGTAGCGCTGGAAGTACCACTGCGTCTTCTCGCGCTCGGTCGGCGCCGGCAGCGCGACGATTCGGCATATGCGCGGACTGGTCCGCTCGGTGATCCGCTTGATCACGCCGCCCTTGCCGGCGGCGTCGCGCCCCTCGAAGATCACGACGATCTTCAGACCCTCCGCGCGCACGTACTCCTGCATGATCACGAGCTCGCGCTGGAGCCGGAGCAGCTCCTTGTCGAACCGCTTGCGGGTCAGCTTCTCGGGCTCTTGCGGCGTCGGCTTCGCCTTCGCCATGCGCGCTCCTCTCCTCGTGCGCCTGCCTGTGCGCAGTCTACGGGAGCAAGCGTGACCGCCGGTCGTCAAGCGGTCGGTTCAGCTCGCGTCCGTGCTGGCTGCGAGCTGCGCTTCGCTGGTCGCAAGCTGCGGCTCGAGCACCCGCGATGGGGCGCTCTCCCGGCGACCCGGGATGAGCAGCCCGGCGAGCACGCATACGACCAGGAACGCAGTCGCGGTCAGGAACGCCTCGTTAAAGCCGGTAACGGTCGGGAGCCCGTGGGCCTGATGGTCGACGATGAACGTTGCCGCGAGCTGGCCTCCGAGCGCTCCGCCGAGCGTCCGCATGACGGTGTTCATCCCGGTCGCGACGCCGGTCTGGTTGGGAGGGACGGCCTGGACAATGAGATTGCCAAGCGCGGCGAACGCGAGCCCGATCCCGATGCCGAGCAGGGTCGCGGAGATCAGCATGTCGTAGGGGTGGCCGTGGGCCACTACGAGCCATGCGAACGCTACGGCGGTGACCGCGGTGCCGGCGATCAGCGCGGGCTTTGAGCCGAACCGGCGGGCGAGTCGACCGGCGACGGTTCCGAGCACTCCCATCCCGGCCGCCGCCGGCAACAGATAGAGGCTCGAGACCACGATCGAGGCGCCGAACCCGAACCCGGTGCTCTTCGGCAATTGGGCGAACTGCGGGAAGATGATGAACGACGAGTACATCCCCGCTCCGAGCAGGAACGCGACCAGGTTCGTGGTCCACACCCCGCGGATCCGCATCAGCGACATATCGACGAGCGGCTCGCTGCTGTGGAGCTCGACCCAGATCCAGGCCGCGATCACGGCCGCCCCGGCTGCGAGCAGCGCGATCGTCTTGGTACCGCCCCAGCCCCAGACGGTCGTCTGCGCGATCGCGATCAGCACGCAGCACATCCCGAGGCTCATCAGCCCCGCCGCCAGCCAGTTCACGCGGCCTGGCGAAAGTACCGGCGACTCGGGCACATAGCGCCACGTGGCGAGCGCGGCCAGCAGCGTGACCACAAGCGGAGCCCAGAACAGCCAGTGCCAGCTCAAGTGCTCGACGATCACGGCGCCGAGCACCAGCCCCCCGCCGCCGCCGATCCCGAGGATCGCTGAGATGATGCCGATGCTGCCCGCAACGCGGTCGAACGGAAACTCGTCGCGGACGATCGAGAACGACAGGGGGAAGATCCCGCCCGCGACTCCCTGGATCACGCGCGCGACGATCAGCACTCCCAGCGAATTGGAGAGCGCGGCGAGCAGCGTGCCGGCCGCGAGCACGAGCAGCGTGTACAGCAGCAGCCGCTCCTTGCCGTACATGTCGCCGAGTCGTCCGATGATCGCGGTGCCTACGGAGGCCGAGAGGAGAAAGCCGGTCAGCACCCAGGTGACCCCGGTCTCGGTCGTGTGAAGGTCGCGCTGAATCGTCGGCAGCGCCGGGATCACGGCGGAGCTCAACACCGCGTACGCCAGCCCGGCCAGGAGAAGCACGCTCAGGATCACATTCGCATGCACCTCATGCGACTCCGACGGTCCCCGGGACATGGCTCGTACCTTAGGGGGTCGGGGACGCCTGAGCGGGTCGCTAGTCTCAAGAGCCGTTCGCCGCGATGCCTCGCCGGCAAGCCGCCTCACCCGCTGCTGGGCGAGTTTGTCGCGTGCGCGCGCGAATATGCCGCGCGAGCGGTCACGCCGTCGCGGGCCTAGCGTCGAGCAGCGCCAGCAGCTGATCGCGGTCGGGCCCTGGCAGCGCGGCCAGCAGCGCACCCTGCATCCAGGGCATCGAGCCCGGTTGGGGGGGCGCGTCGAGGCCGTGGCGAAGCGCCTCCATCTCGTTGAGACGGCCTCGGTCCTCCTCGACGGTGTCGCGATACCAGGGAGTCAGCTCGGCCTCGGTGACCGCATCCCACGTCGCGGCGAAGTCGTAAGGATCGTCGAGGGAGGTGTAGACGGTCACCGACCACGTGTCGTCGTCTGACGGGAGCGTGAGCAGCGAGAAGGTCCCGATCGGCATCAGGAACGGCGCGCGGTAGTCAGGCATTCCTGCGCCCTGGGCCCGGAAGAACCGCCCGTAGTAGATGAACCCCGAGTCCTCGGCCTCTTCGTGCATCGGCCACGCACCCACTGCCGCGAGCCAACGCGGAAGCTGCGAGCGCCGGCCGGTCGCATCGACGATCAGATCGGCGTCGAGTTGCTCGCCCGACGCCGTGCGCACGCCGTACACATGGGGCGGCTTGCCATTCGGGGCGCGCGCGACCAGTGCTCCCACGCCTCCTTGGGGGAGCTTGGCACAGGGTCGGGGTCGCGCTCGAGCACCGTCACCTCGTGGCCGTCTCGCCTGAGCATCAACCCGACCGCCAGGCCGCACACCCCGGCGCCCAGCACGACGATCTTCGACACGGTCCCTCACCCCTCGCTTGGCAGGAAATCGATCAGCAGCCGGCTGACCTCGTCGGGCGCCTCGAGCTGCATCCAATGGCCGGGGCCGTCGAGCCGCTCGTACCGCCACGGGCCCGCTACGTTCTCGGCCGAGTTCGTCATCTGCCGCTCGGTCAATGCCATGTCGCCCGAGCTCCACACCCCCATCGTCGGGGCCTGGATCGGCGGTAGCTCGCGGCCCGGCCTCAGCCACGAGTCCGGCGGAACGTTCGCCCGGTAGTAGTTGAGCGCCGGCGTCAGCGAGTCGTTGGCCTCGAGTTCGGCGATCACCGCGTCGGCGTCGGGGTGCCTGGCCCACGCCCGGAAGTGCGCCCAGTCGTCGTTCGACAGCCACTTCTCCGCGATCCCCTTGAACTGGAACAGCAGCATGTACCAGGACTTCTGGTACTGCTCGAAGCCGCCCTTGCGGAACGTCGAGGGATGTCCCACCGACATCGCCACGAGCTGATCGACGTGATCGGGCACGAACGCGGCGAACGCCCATGCGAGCGCCGCGCCCCAGTCGTGGCCGACGACGTGGGCCCTCGGCGCACCGGCATCGTCGAGGACCGCGACCACGTCGCCCGCCAGCGCCGCCATCGCATAGGCCTCGACCTCGGCCGGCTTGTCGGAGCGGCCGTAGCCCCGCAGGTCCGGGACGATCACCTTGAAGCCGGCCTCGGCCAGCGCCGGCACCTGGTGGCGCCACAGACGCCCCGAGTCGGGAAAGCCGTGGAGCAGCACCACCGGACGGCCCACACCCGTCACCTCGTATTCGATCCCGACGCCGCCGGAGTCAACCCGCATGCATGCCCCCCGTTGTGGTTTTGAGTAGGTCAGCCCATCTTGATCGCCATGCTCAGCTGACCGATCGTCTCGCCTGCGTGGACGACATGCAACCCGACCAGGTGGTTGATCAGCTTGGCCCACGCGGCCGAGATCTCCAGGCCGCCTGTCATCGTGCCCTTGGTCTGAGTCATGTGCACCTTAGGCGCCGACATCGTCGCGATCGTGATGCGGTGGCCGTTGACAAGCGCGGTCAGCGTGGCCTTGCCGTTCTTGTGCGTGAGGATGTACGAGCTCACCCGAACGACCTTGCTCCCCTTCTTGTATTGCAGGCCGCCGCTGGCGTCCATCGTGCCGGCCATCGTCGGGACGGTGACCGTGCCACCCACCATCGGCATTGTCATCGCGCCGTTGCCGACGTGAGCCGACCCGATCGCGGTCACCGTGATGCCGCGTGAGATCAGGAACGACGAGATCGTCGTCGCTGCCCGCACGGTTGCGTGGCCGCCGGTTATGTGCTCGCTCTTCGCCTGAGCGGGTGCGGCGACTGCGACCAGGCACAAGCCGGTCGCGAGCGCGCCGACCGTCGTCTTCGACACTCGAGACATTTGCAAACTCCTGGGGACGGGTGACGGGACACGGCTGCGCGAGACCCCACTCGCACACAGCCCAAAGTCGCGCTCAAGCCTACGCCGACGCGCCCGGCTGCGGGGACATTTTGTGCATGGCGGCTGGGTGTGTGGGAGTCCTCACCCGATTTCAGGCAGTCTTCACGCGGTGAAGCCCTTCGCATACCGGCTGCGGCCGCCGGAAACGCTGATCAACGTCGAGGACTATCGCCGGGCCGCGGGCAAGCGGGTGCCGCGGATGGTGTGGAACTACATCGAGGGCGGGGCCGACGATCTCGTCACCGTCCGGCGCAACCGGACGGCATTCTCGCGGTGGTCGTTGCGCGCGCGGGTGATGACCGCGTATCCCGAGCGCGAGCTGTCGACGACGGTCGCCGGTGTCGAGGTCAGCCTGCCGGTGCTGCTCGCGCCGACCGGCGCGCTCGGCCTGTCGCAGTGGCGCGGTGACCTCGCCGCTGCCCGCGCCGCCGAAGCCGCCGGAACCCGTCTGGTGCTGAGCACGGCTTCGTCGTGGACGATCGAAGAGGTCGCGGCGGGGACGCGAGCCGATCACTTCTTCCAGCTGTATCCCGGCGGCGACGAGACGGCGGCGCTGATGCGGCGCGCCTGGGCCACCGGATACCGCGCACTTTTCGTGACCGTCGACGTACCGGTGATCGGCAACCGCGAGGGCGAGCGGCGCTACGGCTACACCCGCACCGGCGACATGGGCCGGATGCTGACGGTGACCCCGCGCGAGGCGCTCGACATGGCGCTCCATCCACGATGGGTGGCCGACCTGTACCGCCACGGACGCGGCTCGATGCGAAACCTGCTCGCCGACGGCGGCGTCATGGCGGCGTTGCAGTCGATCGAGATCCTCCACCGCGAGATCGATCGCGCCACGTTCTCGTGGGGAGACCTGCAGTGGATCCGCGAGCACTGGCCTGGCACCGTCTACGTGAAAGGTGTGCTCGACCCCGAGGACGCGGTGCGCGCGGTCGCGATCGGCTGCGACGGCGTCGTCGTCTCCAACCACGGCGGCCGGCAACTCGATCACTCACTCGCCGCGCTCGACGCGCTGCCCCCGATCGTGGCCGCGGTCGGTGACCGGGCCGAGGTGCTGCTCGACGGCGGCGTGCGGCGGGGCACCGACGTGATCAAGGCGCTCGCGCTCGGGGCTCGCGCGGTCATGATCGGGCGGGCGCAGATCTACGGGCTGATTGTCGGGGGCGAGCGCGGGGTCGTCGACGTGCTCGACATCTTCCGGGCCGAGCTCGATCGCGGGCTCGAGCTGATGGGCGTCCAGAGCGTCCGCGACCTCGACCGCTCGTGGGTGATCCCGCAGGATTACCCCGAGGGCTGACGGCCTCCGCTAGGCTCGGGCCGTGGAAGAGCAGGAGGCCGCCGAATTCGCACGCGCGTTTCAGCGGTTCCTGGAGGTCGTCAACGAGCTGGCCCCGGAGGGTGACGGGGCGCCGCTGAGAGCGACGCTCGAGGCGCACCTGGGCGAGGACCCGCGGGAGCTTTCGGTGGTGTTCGACCGCTACCCGGCGTTCGAGCACGTCAACGTCCAGGTGGCGCTCGACGCATGGCTCGAGCAGCACGGCGGTGAACATGTGCTCCTCGGCCTGCGCGGGGAGAGCCACTCGCACATGCCGTTCGCCGATCTCGTCCAGCATGCGCACCGGCGGGAGATCGTCCTCCGCGCGGTCGACTACGTATCGTTGGCCGACGGCCCCGGCTCGGCCAGGATGTGTGTCCGGGCGGGCCTGTACCTGATCAGAGACGGAGACAGCGCCGCCGCGGTGCTGTTGCGGGAGCCACACGACCACACGGCGAATCCCGCGGTCAGCCTCGAGGTCCTGGCGACGGATCGCGACTACGCGGAGCGCATCGTCGCCGGCGTTCGCCGGCTGGCGATCGAGCGCAGTGTTTTCCGCAACCAGGTGATCAGCTTCGCCGCGGGTCCGTTCGGCGAGCAGACCGCGGGGCCGATCGCGTTCCATGCGCGCCCGCAGCTCGCCCGCGAGGACGTGATCCTGCCCGAGCCGACGTTCGCGGAGATCGAGGAGCATGTGTTCGGGATCGCCGCTCACCGCGAGCGGCTCCGCGACTCGGGGCAGCACCTCAAGCGCGGCCTGCTGCTCCACGGGCCTCCTGGCACCGGCAAGACGCTGACCACGCGGTACCTAATCGGCCGGCTGACAGACCACACCGTGGTGCTGCTGAGCGGCGCCGCGCTCCAGTACATCGAGGCGGCGGCGGCCCTCGCGCGATCGCTTCAGCCCGCGCTCGTGGTGCTCGAGGACGTCGATCTCGTCGCCACCGAGCGCATGCCGCACCGCGGTATGGCGTCGCCGCTCCTGTTCTCGCTGCTGAATGTGATGGACGGCCTCGACGAGGACGCGGACTTGATCTTCCTGCTCACCACGAACCGCGCCGACGCGCTTGAGCCGGCGCTCGCCGCCCGTCCGGGGCGGGTCGACGCGGCGGTCGAGATCCGTTTGCCTGACGAGGACGGTCGCCGTCGCCTGCTCGCCCTATACGGCGCCGGCGTCGAGCTGGCGCTGGCCGATCCGGACGCGGTCGTGGCCCGGACCGAGGGCGTCACCGCGTCGTTCGTCAAGGAGCTTGTACGCAAGGCGGCGCTGATCGCGGCGCGGACCGATGACGATCACGGCCGTCTCACGGTCACCGACAGCCACGTTTCGGAGGCCCTCGACGTGCTGCTCGACGAGGGCGCAGGGCTCACGCGGGCGCTGCTCGGGATCGTCCGGGACGGCGGCGAGGCCCCGGCCACGCTCGAGCCGCCGCCTCCTCCGGCCGCGAGTTGGTTCGCGTACGCGCCCCACGGCCGGCGCCGCACGTTCCCGTAGCGGCCGCGGAACTCAGTCCATGCGCTCGGGCGCCAGCGCCACCGGGCGGCGGCCCTGCCCGGCTTGCGACCGGGCGTCTCCGTGCTGAACGTCGCGGCGCGTGATCGCGAGGAACGCGACAAGGCAGAAGATCAGGGCGGTCAGCGCGAGCGCCACCGGTCCGTCGCCGAGTCCGAGCCCGCCGACGCTCTTGGGCTTGCCCATCCAGTCTGCGAACGACGCGCCGAGCGGACGCGTGGCGACGTAGGCGAACCAGAAGCAGAAGATCGCGTTCCAACGCAGGCGGAAGTACCCGAACGCGGGAACCGCGATGATCGCTGCGAACAGCAGCCCCGAGGTGAAGTACCCGAGCCCGAACGTCGTCGCGGTTAGGTCGCCGACCGCCGTGCCCATCGCGAACGTCGCCACGACCGCGGCCCAGTAGAACAGCTCGCGGCGAGGCGTGTCGACGGTGTGGATCGACATCGTCCCCTCGACCCGGTACCAGCTGATGAACACCGCCGCCAGAATGACGGCATAGAGCAGGCTCGAGGCGATGTAGGGGACGCCGAAGCCGACGTGGAGGACGTCGGCGGCCATCGTCCCGAACACGCCCACGCCGACGACCGCGAGCCAGTACGTCCACGCGATGTAGCGGCCCACCCGGAACTGCAGGGCGAGCGCGGCAACAAACCCGATGAACCCGAGCACGACCGCGACCTTGGGATCCATCGCGTGGACCAGGTAGTCCGAGGTCGACTCGCCCATCGCGGTCGACAGGGCCTTGATCGCCCAGAAGTACGCCGTGATCTCCGGGACGCGAAGGGCGCCGCGGACCGTGAGGCGTCCGATCAGCACGCGGTCCATCACGGCTTACAAACGCGCTGCGGGGCCCAGAAGGCGCGGCGATAAGCGAAATCTCACCGCTCTAAGGCGCGCGTCAGCTCGGCGATCGCCGCCGGCATCCGCCGGTCGACACCGTCGTGGTTGCCGTCGAACAGCTCGAGCGAGTGCTCGATTCCGAGGCGGGTCAACTCGCCTGAGAGCGCCAGCGCCCCCAGATCCAGGAAGAACTCGTCCTGGCGCCCGGCGTCGATGTGGATCGATCGCATCCCCGACAGAGCGTCGACGTGCTGCGCGGCCATCCGGACGGGATCCAGCGACAGCCAACGGGCCCATACGTGTTCGATCGGCGAGCCGGTCAGCGAGTCGAACGGGAGCAGCGCCTTGCCGGGGCGTTCGGGGTCGGGCGTGTACGCACACGCCGTGCCGTAAGCCGCGAACAGCGCGGCGCACTCCCGCCAGTCAAACTCGGGGGCCTCGATCCGGCGCTCGAACGCATCCCACGAGCCGCCGAACTGGTCGCGCAGCATCCGCGCCGCCGAGGGGAACAGCGGTTGGTACACGCACTCGAACAGGGCATCGCCCGCGTGCGAAACCAATCCGCCGAACACGTCGGGCCGCAGCATAGACAGCACCAGCGCGCCGTAGCCACCTGAGGACTTGCCGGAGACGCCGCGGTGCTCCCGCGCCCCGAGCGTGGGATACCGGTCGTCGACGAACGGGACCACCTCGTCGCACACGTAGTCGAGGTAGCGCCCGGTGCTCGTCGAGTTCAGGAACTGAGAGCCGCCGCGGGAGGTCCACGCGTCGATGAACACGATCACGGCCGGCGCCGCGGCGCGCCCGTTGAACATCGCGTCGAGGCGCTCGATCATCGTCAGGCCATCCCCGTCCGCCTCGAGCCACTCCTCGATCCGGCCGCCGAAGCCCTGCAGGAGATAGACGGCGGGCAGCCTCAACCCCGGATCGCCATCCAGGTCAGGCGGGCGGTATACGTACAGCGGTCTGACGGCCGGGTCGTCCAGCGGGTTCTCGGCGAGCGCGTCCGAGCGGACCACGAGCAGGTCCAGCGATCCGACCAGCGACGGACCGTCCCACGATGCCGCGACTCGCCCAGTGACCTCGTGCAGACTCACGGCCCGGCCCGGTCGGGGACGATCGCGAGCCCGACCGGGTTCGTGCCAATAGGCACCGGTATGCCGACCGGAGAGGAGCGCTCCTCCTTGAGGAGCCCGCCGGGGCCAATACGGAGCGCGTGGATCTGGTTGCCCTTGCCGGCGGGAATCTGACGAACGGCGCGCATGTCGAGCAAGAAGATGACGTGGCCGCTCGGGTCGATCTGAAAGTTCCACGGGTTGCCGGCGGCGTTCAGCTTCACCGTCTGGATCGGCTGCGGGTCGGTCGCGTTGTTGCGGGCGATGTTGAACACCGTCAGGCTGTCGCTGCCGGCGTTGCCCGAGTACATCCTCGTGCCCGCGGCGTTCACGTGGGTCCAGCAGGGCAGGAACGAGTCCGGGTTCGGGAGCGCGCGGACGAACGTGAGCCGAGCGTCGTCGTTCCAGCGGTAGACGATCGTCTCGTTGAGGTTCGCGACCTGCGCGTACAGGATCTTCAACCGCGGGTTCGACGCGAGCCCGGCCGGCCAGTTGTTCGGGAAGCGGTGGCCGCCGGGGAACACGCCTCTCGCCATTGGCAGAGGGGAGTTCGGTCCTTCGTTCAGCGTGCCGCCGGGGCCGATCCGGAACGCCCGGAACACGCCCGTCTCCTCGCTCGAGATCAGGACCTTGCGATCGGGCGTGACGTACGCCTGAAGCGGCGCAGAGCCCGGTGGCACGTCGATCGAGGAGATCGGGGGGCCGAGCGATCCGTCCGCGCGCACGTGAAAGCTCGTGTAGTTGGCGGGTACGTCGCGCAGGTCGCGGACTCCGTCGAGCGCCTTGTTGGCCACGATCAGCGTGTCGCCGGCGAGCCCGAGGCTCGTGGGCGCCGCTCCATTCGAGGGAAATGGGGAGCCGGTCACGGGCATCAGCCCGCCGCCGGCCTGGACGTGGAAGACCGCGATCGTGTCCGAGCTCGAGTTGACCGCGAACAGCAGCGTCCGCGTCGGGTTCGTGATGACCTCCTGATCGGCGTCGAGCACGCCGGAGTTGCTCAGGTCGTGCGAGCCACTTCCTCCGGTCGGGTAGCGGCGGACGCCTCGCGCGCTCAGCACGCCGTTGTTGTAGCCGAACGCGAGGATCTCGTTTGAGTCCGGTGCCGACGAGTTGGACTCGATGTACACGGTCCCGCTGAGTGGGATCGCGCGCTTGTGGCTGCGCGTTGCGCCGGTTGCCGGGCCGGCCATGAGGGCCGAGAGGGCGGAGGCGGCGAGGGCGGTGATGGTTCGGCGGTTCATCCGGTCACACAATCTCGGTCGCGGATTTATACGGGGTGTTGCTCGCCGCCGCCGACACGGATCCGCCCGATGACCCTCCAAACCTGCAGAACATGACAATCGACGCGCGCGAGCCGGACCGTGGCCTCTCAGGTATGGGGGGCATGCGTGAAAGGCCACGGTCAACGGATCCGACTCCGAGTGGCAGGTCTTGCAGGTCGCGGCCCTGCGCCCGCTCGCCCTGTGGCGCGGATCGGTTAGCCCAGCCGATTCCCGGAGTCGATCACGCCCGAGACAAACTCGGCCGCGTCCCGCCGACGCGCGATCGGCCGGCCGCGGTAGGCCCGGTGAGACGGGTCCTCCAGCCACCAGGCGAGCGCATCCTTGATCAACGGCCGCTAGCTGTTCAGGTTGTCGAGCGTCCACGCCCGCAACTCGGCTGGGTCCATGTGGATCCGCAACTGCTCGGGCGCCGGGCCGCGGATGGCGATCCCGTGTCGTGCGAGCACATGCCAGGTGACCGGGTTGACGTCGAAGCCCTGGCGCTCGGCGACCCGGAACCGGCCGCTCACGTGGCCCGCGAGTGGCGTCACGTCGAGGGGTGCTTCGCGAGGTCGCCGGGACGCAGGTAGATCCCGTTTCCGATGAGCGGCCAGCGCCGACGCAGCCCGACATCGTGGACGAGCGCCGACGCCCAGCGCCCCTTGTGCACGGCGCGGAGCCGGGCCGAGTCCGTCCGGGAGAGCCCGCCCTTGACGGCGGCCACGAAGTCGACGTCGCTTCGCCCCTCACGGAACGCCCCCATGCACGCCGGGCCGACGACGTAGAACCCCTCGATGCGACCAGGAAGCGCGCGATCGAGCCGCGCCAGAGCTCACGGGCGATCCGCGTCGCCGCCGGCGGTAGCGCGGACGACTGAGCGGTCAGCGTGCCTGAGGCGGCGGCACCCGCTGGGCCCGCCCCGGCGGCGTTCATACCTCACTTACCACCGGACGCGCCCGGAATCGCTCACGGAGCGGTTTGTTGGTCCACCCACGCAAGGATCGCGCGCGAGTGCGTGATGATCGTGCCATCGGGCAACCGGAGCACCGGTAGCTTCGTGTCGCCGGTGGCGGCCTTGAGTTCGTCGCGCGAGCCCTTGCGCAGGAACGGGATCGGGCTCCCGTGCGCCGCGATCACCTTCTCGTAGTTGATCCCCTTGGCGTGCATCGCCTCCTGCACGCGGCGGCAGGGGTGGACGCGCGGGCCTCCTTCGTCGCCATGGCACACGTACAAGGTGGGGGTGGAGCCGTTCGTCGACATCGCCGGGATTGTCCTCCTGTAATCATCTAGGGGCATCTTGCATCGACGCCTGGCGCGCGTCTACGCGCCAACCCGGTCAACCACCACAGGAGGAACGATGAAGCTCGGCCGTTTGCTGCTCAGGGTCACCGTCGGCGGCCTGTTCGTCGGGCACGGCACGCAGAAGCTGTTCGGATGGTTCGGCGGGCACGGGCTCGACGCGACCGCGAACATGTTCGACAGCATCGGAATGCGACCGGGCAACCGCAACGCGATCGCGGCCGGAGTCGCCGAGGCCGGGGGCGGGGCGGCGCTCGCCGCCGGGTTCGCGACGCCGCTGGCCGCCGCGACGCTGACCTCGGTGATGCTGACCGCGATCAACCGCGTGCATCTCAAGAACGGACCGTGGGCTACTGACGGCGGCTACGAGTACAACGCCGTGCTGATCGCTGCGGTGCTCGCGCTCGCCGAGGTCGGCCCGGGCGAGCTGTCGCTCGATCACGCCCTCGGACAAGAGCGGTCCGGTCCCGGCTGGGCGCTGATCGCGCTCGCGCTCGGCGTCGCCGGTGCCGTCGGCGCGCACATCGCCGCCGAGTCCACTCCCGCCCCACCGGCGCCGCCGGAGACCCCGTCGCCGGTAGAAGCCTCGACGAACAGTGACGCGTCCGCGCCCACCGAGTCGCAAGAGGCGGGCACCGCACAGTAGCCATCCGCCCCCCGCGGATTGCCGCCGGTGAATTCCGGCGGCCTGAAGAGTCTGAACTGTCAGCCGATTGTCAGATAGACAAGGCATCCTCGGCTACAGGTGGGTCTGCGGTCGTGAGACCGCGCCCCTGAAGCTGAGAGCAAATCTCGATCCCCACCGACCGGAGGCTGTCGACTGTGAGAAGGCTTGCGAAGTTCTCCTTCACCCACCGCGGGCTCGTGGTGCTCGGCTGGGTCGTCGCGCTGATCGCGGTGACCGCGATCCACTCCGCGGCCGGCAGCGCCTACAGCGACAACTTCCGTCTGTCCGGGACTCAGAGCTTCGATGCGGTGAACCTGCTCGAGCGCAACGCGCCGAAGGCATCGGGGGACACTGAGCAGGTCGTGTTCGCGGTTGACCAGGGACGGATCACGGATCCGGCGGTCCGCGCCCGGGTGCAGTCGAGCCTCGCCGCGCTGGCCCGTCAGCCGCACGTCTCGGAGATCTCCTCCCCGTATGGACCGCGCGGCGCGTCGCAGATCTCGCCGTCGGGACATATCGCGTTCGCTAACGCCACGTTCGACATCCAGGCCAACAAGGTGACCGCGGCCCAGGCCAAGGCGTTCGTGAATGCGGCGCGCGCCGGCGCGGGCGCTGGCCTCGATATCCAGGTCGAAGGCCAGGTCGCGGAGGCGGCCAACCAGCAAGGTGCCGGCGGCCTCCCGTTCGGGATCCTCGCCGCTGGAATCGTCCTGTTCATCGTGTTCGGGTCGCTTCTGGCGATGCTGATGCCGCTCGTGACCGCCGGCCTGTCCCTCGGCACCGCCGTCGGCGCGATCGGCCTCCTCTCGCACGTGATCCAGATGGCGTCGTTCACCAACGAGCTCGCGCTGCTGATCGGTCTCGGGGTCGGCGTCGACTACGCGCTGTTCATCGTCACCCGGTACCGCCAGGGACTGCTGCGCGGACTCAGTGGAGAGGAAGCGGTGGTCGAGTCCCTCGACACGTCGGGTCGCGCCGTTCTCTTCGCCGGGCTGATCGTGTGCATCGCGATGCTCGGCATGTTCACCCTCGGGGTGAGCTTCCTGTACGGGGTCGCGGTCGGCACCTCGATCGCGGTCGCGTTCACGGTCATCGCCTCGCTCACGCTCCTGCCGGCCATGCTCGGATTCTTCGGGACCAGGGTGTTGCGCCGGAGCGAGCGCCGCGCGCTCAAGGGGGGCTCGCTGCGCACCAGCGACGAGTCGGCCGGGTGGGCGCGCTGGGCCGGGTGGATGCAGCAGCGCCCGGCGGTGTTCGCCGCGGTTGCCGCCGGCGTGCTCGTGCTCCTGGCGATTCCGTTCCTCTCTATGCGCCTGGGCTCGGCCGACGCCGGCTCTGATCCGGCCGGCTCGACCACGCGCCAGGCGTACGACCTGCTCGCCAAGGGGTTCGGGCCCGGATACAACGGCCCGCTCCAGTTGGTCGCTCAGGTGTCGGGTCCGGCCCAGCAGGCCGCGTTCGTGCGCGTGGCGCACGCGGTCGCATCGACGCCCGGGGTCGTGGGCGCAACGCGGCCTGAGTTCATCCCGAGCCGTGGGCCGGGGCTACCGGGGACCGCGCTCGCCAACGTGTATCCGAAGGGCTCGCCGCAGGACGCCTCGACCTCGAACCTGCTGCACACCGTCCGCGACCGGGTCGTCCCCGCCGCCGAGCGGGGCACGGGCGTGCATGTCCTCGTCGGCGGCCAGACCGCGATTTTCGACGATTTCGCCGGGGTTCTCTCGCGCAAGCTGCCGCTTTTCCTCGCGGTGGTCATCGGGCTCAGCTTCCTTCTGCTGATGGCCGTGTTCCGCAGTCTCGTGATCCCGGCAGTCGCTGCCGTGATGAACCTGCTCTCCGCCGCGGCCGCGTTTGGCGTCGTCACCCTCGTGTTCCAGGACGGGGTCGGCTCCTCGCTGCTCGGGATCGACAAGACCGGACCGATCGAGGCGTTCGTGCCGGTGTTCATGTTCGCGATCCTGTTTGGCCTATCGATGGATTACGAGGTGTTCCTCGTCACCCGCATCTACGAGGAGTGGCATCGCCGCCGGAACAACGCCGACGCGGTCGCCCATGGCCTCGCCGCTACCGGCAAGACGATCACCGCGGCCGCGGCGATCATGATCCTGGTGTTCGGCGCGTTCATCCTCGGTGGCCAACGGATCATCGACCTGTTCGGCGTCGGACTGGCCAGCGCGGTCCTGCTCGACGCGCTGCTCGTCCGGTCGGCGCTCGTGCCGGCGCTGATGCTGATCATCGGCGACGCCAACTGGTGGCTCCCGACGCGGCTCAATGACCTGCTGCCGCACCTGCGAGTCGAGGGCGCGACTGCGCGCGCCACCGGGCGTCACGGGGCGGCGGAACGCGCCGTACCCGAGCCCTCGGCCAGCTGACCTACAGGTCGGTGTGCCTGGGCGCGTACCGGTGGTGGAGCATCAGCGAGTTCCCGTCCGGATCCGTGAACAGCGCCATGTGACAGACCCCGGTGTCGAGCGTGTCGCCGTGGAAGCTGACGCCACGATCCTCAAGCAGCTTGCGGCTCGCGGCGACGTCGTCGACGTGTAGCGCCACGGGATTGCGGTTGACCTCGTGGGGGAGGCCCATCTTCTCGGCGTTGTAGACGCTCAGCGTCAGGTTGCCGGTCTCGAATTCCGAGAAGTGGCGGTCTTCGATGTACACCGACCGCGGCAGGCCGAGCGTCTCGCCGTAGAACTTGGCGGCGACGGCGAGGTCGTGAGTCGGGACGCCGACGAAGTCGACGCCGCGGACGAACTCCGGCGTGGCGGTCATCTGGGTCTCCCCTCAGGCGTTTTTGATGACGATTCCTTCGAGGATGAACGCTGCCCGCTCGGTCGAGTCGATCGCGTTCTCGAGACGCTCGAAGATGTCCTTCCAGCGGATCACGACCATCGGATCGATTCCGGTCTCGAACAACGACGCGATTGCCTCCCGGGTGATCCGGTCGCCCTCGTTCTCGAGGCGGTGCACCTCGACCATCTGCTTGGAGATGTCCTTGAACCCTCGGATCAGGGGAATGGCGCCGGCGATTTGGCGGGTCGCGTCGCGCAGCACTCCCGCGAGTCGCTGTGCCTGCGCCATCGGCGCCTCGATCTTGTACAGCCCCAGATAGTCGGCGACCTCCTCGATGTAGTCGACGATGTCGTCTAGGGCCGAGCTAAGGTGGAGGATGTCCTCGCGATCGATCGGCGTGACGATCGTCTGGTTCAGCCGATTGAACACCTCGTGGGTGATCTGATCGCCCGCGTGTTCGCAGGCGAGGATGTCCCGCGCCATGTCCTGGGTCTCCGGATATCGCGACAGCATCTCGTCGAGCAGTTCCGCGGCGTGCACGATGTTCGCCCCGGCGCGTTCGAACAGGTCGAAGAACTCGCGGTCGGTCCCACGGAGGAGGTTCGCGATTGAAGCCATCATCGCCCTCCCGCCCGGAGGGGCGATCGCTGCCATCGCACCCAGAAGAGCAGCCCGATCATCGCCACGTAGGATAGGCACGGATGAAGACGCTAGTGAGAAAATTCATGTTTCATCGGCGCGGCGGGCCGCGTCAGGCTGCGCGCTGAGATCTCGACGATGTCCTACACCTCCCGCGAAGGCCGAACACAGCTCCTCGACGACGTCGCCGAGGCGACCGATCAGCTCGCGCTCGCGCTGGCCAGTCTCGGCGAGGCGTACGAGGAGCTCGACGAGCAGACCGCCGACGCGCTCGAGGAGCAGCTGTTCCGCCCCACGCAGTCGGCGTACGGCCGTCTGAGGCGGACGCACGCCGAGTTTGCCGCTCGTCACGGGCTGCCGGGGCGTGACTTTGCGCCGAGCTCGGGCGGGATGCACTCCGGCGATCCGCGCGTGTATGTCGACCGTGCGGTCGACGCGATCGAGCGCGCCGATCAGACCCTGGCCGAGCTGCAGGACTCGATGCTGCCGGTCGAGGTCGGCGATCGCGAGCTCAGAGCCGGCCTGTCGGAGACGCGCGAGTCGATCGCTGACCTGCCGACGCGCGCCACCCGGCTGATGCGCACCCAGGGCCGCTGAGGCCCGCGGCGACGCTCCGGTGGCGGAGCGCATCGCCACCGCGCCGGCGCGGAACGGTCATCCGTTTATGCCCATCGGCCCCGGGTAGCCTCGAATCAATCGGGACTTTGGATAACCGTCCCGAATCAATCGGGACATTGGACAACCGTCCCGAAGGAGGTGAGGAGTTATGGCATACGCGCTTGCACGCCTCGTGCGGCTCGTGGTGGGAGTGGTCGTACTCATAATCGTGGTCGGCGGCGTTCTGTTCCTGGTGTCCGCCAATCCGAGCAATGCGATCGTCCACGACATTCACAACGCGGCCAGCACGCTGGTCGGTCCGTTCAAGAACCTGTTCTCGTTCAGTGGTCATCCCAAGGCCACGCTCGCGGTCAACTGGGGTCTCGCGGCGATCGTCTATCTGATCGTCGGCGGGCTCATCGCCAGCCTGATCGCACGGATGGGGACGCGCCGCGTTCGGCCGACCCGTCGTCGCGTGGTCGCCTAGGCGAAAACGAGCGGCGGCGCCCTGCGCTCGCCGCTCGGACTCGCCCGCCGGACTCGCCGGTCGCTAGTAGGCCAGTCGTCCTACCCGCAATCGACAGGCTCATACCGACAACGCGGACGATTAGTACGTCCGCGGACTTAGTGCGAACCTTTACGAGCTTCGTGCTTGAGTTTCGGGCTTCATGGGTATCACGCACCCATGAATTCTCTAGCGATCGCCCGAACCGACTCGGCTGAGCTGTTCACTCGCTGGCAGAAGCATGGGGACCGGACCGCACGCGACGAACTCGTCACTCGCTTTCTTCCCCTCGCTCGCAAGCTGGCACGACGCTACGCCGGGGCAAGAGAGCCGTTCGAGGACCTACTGCAGGTAGCGAGTCTTGGTTTGGTGAAGGCCGTTGATCGCTTCGACGCGGAGCGAGGAACTGCGTTCTCGTCGTTCGCCGTGCCGACGATTCTCGGCGAGCTCAAGCGGTACTTCCGTGACCTTGGCTGGTCCGTTCACGTCCCGCGTGGCGCGCAGGAGATGGCGCTCAAGGTGGAAGACGCTCAGCAGCAGCTGACCAGCAGGACCGGACGTCCGCCGAGCGTGCCCGAGCTGGCGCAATACCTCGAGATGAGCATCGAAGACGTGCTCGATGCGCTCGAGACGGCGGGAGCCCATCATTCGACTTCGCTCGACGCTCCGCGGGAGGACGCCGAGGGCGAGACCGGGTCGCTGGCTGACGCCTTCGGGCAGGAGGACGAGCGCTTCGAGTTGGTAGATGCGAGCGTCACGATTTCCGCCTCGGCGCATCAGCTCACCGCGCGCGAGCGTCATGTGCTTGCGTTGCGATTCGTTCAAGACATGACGCAGACTCAGATCGCCGAGGAGATCGGCGTCTCGCAAATGCAGGTTTCGCGAATTCTGCGTCGAGCGCTCGCTCGCTTGCGCGAGATGACGGAGAGCGGCGACGAAGCGTCCGTCAGCTGACGGTTTCCTCGATCAGACGGCGGGGGGCGCACGAAGACGGTTCTCCCGCGCGCGTCTGTGCCTAGGCACGGGCGCGCGCGTCATTTCGTTAGTCTTCGCCGCGGGTATACGTGGTGCAAGGATGCACGGGGGGCCGCTCCGCGCAGCGAGACTTCATCCGCAATTGCGTTCGAACCATACTTCGGTGCGCCGTGGCGACACTTGCATCCCCCAGCGGTCGGAAAGCTGCTCTACCAGCCGCAGGCCCCAGCCTCCGCTGTCGTGCTCGCGGACCCGGACTGCAAATCCCGGCCGATCGTCGAGCACCGCGCAACGGATGTCTCCGTTGACGCACACATCGAGCAGTACGGGGACGTCGTTCCTCTCTACGCGACCGTGGACGATGCCGTTGGTGACGAGTTCGCTGACCATCAGCTTGACGTCGTCCAGTTCGCTTGGTGACAGCACCGTCGACAGCTCTTCCGCAATGATGCGACGTGCGAGCGCCGGACCCTCCGGCTGGGCATCGATCTTGTAGAGCGCGCGTACACGTGAAGCCATGACTGGACATAGGTTTACCCCGCAAACGGAGGTCAAAAGCATTCGAACCGCGAGATCCTCTCGCGGGAGGGATCGTTGGGAGAATCGCGGGCGATGAGCACCGATTCACCGGCCGTCCGCCTCGAGCTCGACTCCCGTCCGGAGACTTTGACGCTCGTCCGCGGCGTGCTCGCCGGTGTGGCCGAGCTGATCGGGCTCGACCCGGAGCTCCTCGACGACCTCAAGACCGCGGTCAGCGAGGCCTGCAACAACGTCGTGATGCATGCCTACGACGGAGTGACGGGCCCGCTCGGTGTCCGCATGTACATCGACCCCGAGGCGATCGAGGTCGTCGTGGAGGATCACGGGTCCGGCCTGCCGCCGCTCGCTCCGGCCGACGAGACTATCCGCGGCGTGGGGCTGTCGGTGATCCGCGCGCTCGCCGAGCAGGCCGAGTTTCGTGCCGTTCCCGAGGGCGGCACCGAGGTGCGGATGTCGTTCGCGGGGCAGCGAGACGGCAAGCCGCTGTTCCACCTGCCGAGCCAGGCAGGCCCGGACGACGACCTCGGCGCCGGCTGGCTGGCCGGGGATGCGGTCGTGTCGCTGTCGCCGATCAGCCTGCTGGCCGGGGTCCTCGGCCGGGTGGCGCGAGCGCTCGCGGCGCGCGCGCGCTTCTCGCTCGATCGTTTCTCCGACGTGTATCTGGTCACCGACGCGATCGCGGCCCATGCCGGCCGCGCGGCCAAGGGCGCAAGGCTGTCGTTCGCGATCTCGACGGACGCGCAACGACTCGAGCTGACGATCGGGCCGTTCGCCGACGGGAGCGGCGGCCTGCTCTCACACCAGGCGCCCGACTACAGCGCAGCTTCGGCGTTGACGATGCTCAGCGACGAACTCGAGGTCCGGCACGAGGATGGCGCCGAGGTCCTTCACGTCGTGATGATCGACCGGCGCCGGCCGGCGACCCCGGCCTGAGCTGGTCGGTGGGCCTGAGCTGAGCTGGTCGGTGGGCCTGAGCTGAGCTGGTCGGTGGGCCTGAGCTGGTCGGTGAGCCGGTCGTCCGAAGCCCTCACTCGTCGGTGAGCAGCTCCTCCGGAGCGTCGACGAGCGTGAGCCGGTCGCCCACGCCGGTCAGGCTCAGGAGCCGCGAAACCTGCTGGGGGCCCTTGACCATCGCCAGCTGACGACCCTGCTCCTCGGCCCGCTGGTGCGCGCGGACGAGCACGCTGAGGCCGGTCGAGTCCATGAAGTCGAGCTCTCTGAGGTCGATGATCAACAGCTGGGAGTCCGACGCCGCGACGCGATCGAGCTCCTCCTGGAGAGCCGGACTCGATGCCAGATCGAGCTCGCCGCTGACTGCGATGACGGTTGCCCGACCTTGGTTGCGGACCTCTAGCCGGAAGTGACTCTGCACGGGGGAGCGAGCCTACTGATCTTGGCGCGCGGATGCTGGGATCGCGATTGCGCCCGCCCCGCCGGACACGTCCGCCGAAATACAGTCGGTTGGGGGCTCGGCTTCGCCGCCCACATCCTGTGGCTGGTTCTGATCGCCGCCGTGATCCTGTGGCTCGTCGGCTTCCTGATCGGAGGCGTCGAGTCCGGGGCTGGGCGTCGAAGGTGGTATCGCTGGTAATGAACGAAGTTGTGCCGGCGAGGGCGGCACGGACCGCCCTCGCCGGCACTTGGCTTCCGGCTCCAGCCCTCGGCCGCACCTGTATTTCGCAGCCAACCCCGCGCTCAGCGCCGCCTCCTGGCTACGGCCGTAGGTGGGGATCGCCGGTCAGCTGGCGAAGGCGCTGGAGCGAGCGGCGCAGCAGGCGCGAGACCTGCATCTGCGAGACGCCGACGCGCTCGGCGATCTCCGATTGCGTGAGATCCTCCCCGAAGCGCAGGAACAGGATCTCTCGCTCGCGCTGGGGCAGGTGCTTGGCGGCCGCGAAGATCGTCGTCTGGTCGTCCACGAGTCCCAGGCGTTGATCCTCGTCGCCGATCGCGTCGATGCGGGTCGCGTCCTCCTCGCCGGCGAGCGGAGCGTCGAGCGACACCGTGCCGTAGGCCTCGGCCACCTGGAGGCCGTCGAGCACCTCCTCCTCGCTCAGCTCGAGGTACTGCGCGAGCTCGTCGACCCGCGGAGGACGGCCCGTGCGTGCGCTGATCGCCTGCTGGGCTTCGTTGATGCGTCGCGCCCGCTCCTGGGCACCGCGATCGACGTGGATCGCCCAGCCGGTGTCGCGGAAGTACCGCTTCAGCTCGCCGACGATCGTCGGCACCGCGAACGAGGTGAAGGCAAAGCCTCGGTCCGGGTCGAACCGCTCGACGGCCTTCACCAGCCCCAGGCTCGCCACCTGGACGAGGTCGTCATACGGTTCGCTCGATTGCGCGTAGCGCCGGGCCAGCTTGCGAGCCAGTGGCAGAAATCGCGCGATCAGCTCGTCGCGTGCGTCACGGTCTCGGTCCCGGCGCCAACGCTCGAACAGCTCTTGCGAGTCAGCCGTGGACACGGGCCCACCAGCGGGGGTTCCCGACACCCGGGACGTCCTTTCGCAAACCGACCTCTTTTAGCACAGAAAACCGGCTTCTGTGCCGAAAGATCGCCGTTGCGAACTCCATTTGCCGGGCCCCCGTGATGTGGGTGTTCGGTTGGGTCCCTAGGCTCAGCGGGTGCGGTGCGCGACGGTGCGACGGCCCCGGTCGAGTGCCTTGGCTCCGCGCCGCTCGAACCGGTCGAACTGGCGTGCGCGGCGCCCGGAGTCCACATAGATCTCCGCGGCCCGCCGGACCGCCTCGCCGGCAGCGGCCAACGCCCCGACGGGGATCAGCACGGCGCGCTGCGCGTTGCGAGCGGCGGCGCCGAGTCGCGCGCCGGCCGCGTCAGCGGCCTTCAGCGCGGTCCCGGCGGCGCTGGCGCCGGTCGTGCCCGCCGTCCGGGCCGTGCTCCGCGCGTTCCGGGCCGTGCCCGATGCGGCTCCGCGCGTGCGGCGGGCGGTCGCCTTAGTGGCGGTCGCGCTGCGCTTGGCGGCGTTCCGCTTACGGGTCGCCGCCGCCCGCTTGGCCGCGGCCTGGCGTTGGACTGGAGTCTGGGTTGCCATCGGTATCTCGTCTCCTCGTGGTGGTAGTCGATTCGGCTGGCTATCCATCGCCGCGGCGGCTCGAGCCGAGCCTTCCGCTGGCGGATACCCCGGGTCACTCCTACCTGGGGCCAGCCCTCTCCACCCACACGTTGCGATACTCACCGAAATGGCCGCTTCTTACACCTCACCCTTGGCGGAGGCCCTCGCTCCCGACGTCCTCGACCGCTTCCAGAGATATGTGCGGATCGACACACAATCGCGTCGCGACCGCACGTCATCCCCGAGCACGCCGGGCCAGCTCGACCTCGCGCGCGTACTCGCGGCGGAGCTGCAGGAGGCGGGCCTGAGCGACGTGCGGCTGGACGAGAACGGGTACGTACTCGGAACGCTTGCCGGCAACGGCGGCGGTGACACGATCGGCCTGATCGCGCACATGGACACCAGTCCCGACGCCCCCGCCCAGGGCGTTGAGCCGATCGTCCACCGCTCCTACGACGGCGGCGTGCTGGAGCTTCCGCGCGAGGGCACGGTGCTCGACCCGGCCTCGATGCCGGAGCTGACGGGCAAGATCGGACACGATCTCGTCACCAGCAGCGGCGACACCCTGCTTGGGGCCGACGACAAGGCGGGCGTGGCCGAGATCATGGCCGCCGTCTCGTATTTGGCGGCTCACCCCGAGCTGCCACGGCCCACGCTCCGGGTGGCTTTCACGCCCGACGAGGAGATCGGGGAGGGGGCGACCCTGTTCGACATCCCGCGCTTCGGCGCGATCTGCGCGTACACGCTCGACGGCTCGGAGATCGGGGAGCTCCAGGACGAGACGTTCAGCGCGATCTCGGCGATCGTGACCGTGCGCGGAATCGAGGTCCATCCCGGCCAGGCGACGGGCAAGCTTGTCAACGCGCTCAGGCTGGTGGCGCAGATCGTGGCGGCGCTTCCCTCGGATACGCTCACGCCGGAGACCACCGGCGATCGCGACGGATTCATCCATCCGTACGAGCTGTCGGGCACTCCCGCCAAGGCGGAAGCCCGGTTCATCTTGCGCGACTTCGACGACGACCTGCTCCAGCGCCACGTCGCCCTGCTCGAGCAGACCGCGAAGGAGGTCGTGGCGGCCGAGCCGCGAGCGCGCCTGGAAGTCGACGTCCACGAGCAGTACCGCAACATGCGGCGCTTCCTCGACGCGGTGCCGAATGTCACCGACGCCGCCGAAGCCGCGATTCGCGCGGAGGGGATCGAGCCGATCCGTGAGCCGATCCGGGGCGGGACGGACGGCTCCCGGCTGAGCGAGATGGGGCTTCCGACGCCGAACATCTTCACCGGAGGACACGAGTACCACTCCGTGCGCGAGTGGGCTTCCGTGCAGGACATGGCGGCCGCCGCGGCGGTCGTCGTGCGACTCGCGGAAGTGTGGTCGCTGAACGGCGATGCAGGCTAGCTCCCCCGGCTCGCTCGCCTCGCTCGACGGAGCGGTGATGCTCGCTTCCGAGGCGACGATCCCCGCGACCGACGAGGGCCTGATCCGCGGCGACGGAGTGTTCGAGGTCATCCGCCTCTACGACGGGCGGCCGTTCGCGCTCGACCGCCACCTGGCTCGGCTCGAGCGGTCGGCGACGAACCTCCGGCTGCCGCTCGACCTCGAGGCGGTCAGGGCCGACGCGTGGCGCCTGCTCGCGCAGGCCGGCGTCGGGCCCGACCATGAGCTGCTCCGGATCATGGTCACCCGCGGAGGCCGGCGGGTGCTGCTGACCGAGCCGATGGTGCAGACGCCCGAGCACGTCAGGCTGTCCTGCGTGACCTACGCGCCGACCAGGATTCTCGACGGCATCAAGTCGCTGTCGTACGGCGCGAACATGCTCGCGGGCCGGCTCGCCCGTGAGCGCGGGTTCGACGAGGCGCTGCTCGTCACCCCCCACGGCCGCGTGCTCGAGGCGCCGACGAGCTCGATCTTCTACATCAAGGACGGCGACCTGCTCACGCCGCCGCTCGACGAGCACATCCTCGCCTCGATCACCCGCGCGATCGTGATCGAGGCCACGGGTGCGGCCGAGCGCTCGTGCACGCTCGACGAACTGCTCGAAGCCGACGAGGCGTTTCTGGCCTCGACGACGCGCGAGGTGCAGCCGGTCTCCGCGATCGATGACCGGACGTTTCACGCGCCAGGACCGGTTACGGCGCGTACGGCCGAGTCGGTCGTGGCACTGGTTCGCCGGCAGCTTGACGCCGAGGCGAGCGCGCTCAGCGCCGACACTCGATGATGGTCCTCACGGTGATCGGGAACCGCCCCCAGTTCATCAAGGCGGCGGCGGTCTCCCCGCGGCTGCGCGCGTGGCATCAGGAGCTGCTGATCCACACCGGCCAGCACTTCGACGATGAGCTCTCCACGGTGTTCTTCGCCGAGCTGGGACTGCCCGCGCCCGACCGGCAGCTCGGGATCGCGCTCGGGTCGAACAGCTCCCAGACCGCGCGGATGCTGGCCGCGCTCGAGCCGGTGGTCACCGAGGAGAAACCTGATGCGGTGCTCGTCTACGGCGACACAAACTCGACGCTCGCCGGCGCGCTCGCCGGCGCCCAGGCCGGTGTCCCGGTCGCGCACGTCGAGGCGGGGATGCGCTCGTTCGACCGCTCGATGCCCGAGGAGCTGAACCGCGTGCTGACCGACCACGCGAGTTCGCTACTGCTGTGCTCGTCCGAGGTTTCGGCCGAGAACCTCCGCCGCGAGTCCGTGAGTGGAACGGTCGAGGTGGTCGGCGACGTGATGGTCGACGTCGCCCTCGAGATGCAGCCCCCGCTCCGCCAGCGGACCGATCTGGTCGCCGCGCGAGGCGTGGCGCCGGGCGAGTACGTCCTCGCCACCGCGCACCGAGCGGGCAACGTCGACGATCCGAAGCGGCTCGCGCTGCTCGTGGGCCTGCTCCGCGCGATACCGCTGCCGGTCGTGTTCGCGGTTCACCCCCGGACGCGCGACCGCCTGTCGACGGCAGGCCTGCTCGAGCAGCTCGAGGACGCGGAGAACATTGTGCTGACTCCGCCGCTCGGCTACGTCGAGCTGACCGCGCTCCTGTGTAACACCCGCGCGGTCCTGACCGATTCCGGCGGTCTCCAGAAGGAGGCGTACTTCGCCGGGGTCCCGTGCATCACGCTACGCGCTCGCACGGAGTGGACCGAGACCGTCGAACTCGGCTGGAACACGCTCGTCGATCTCGACGCCGGCGCCGCGCTCGGAGCGCTCGCGCGCCAGCCGCCGCGGGAGCGCCCGCCGCTGTACGGCGACGGCCGCGCCGGTGAGCGCGTCGTGTCGGCTCTTACACTGCTGGTGCGATGAGGCGCCGCTCGCCGTGAACGAGGGCTCGCTCCGGCTCGCTGTCGTCGGGCTCGGTTACTGGGGCCCGAACCTGGCGCGCAACTTCGCCGCGATCTCGGGCTGCGAGCTGGCCTGGCTCTGTGACCCATCGCCAGACGCACGCGAGCACGCAGCCACGCAGTTCCCCACGGCGCGGGTCACAGGCGACTTGGCCGAGGTGCTCGCCGACGACACGCTCGACGCGGTCGCGCTCGCGACCCCGGTGCCGACCCATGCCGACCTCGCCGTGCGCGTGCTCGAGGCGGGCAAGCACTGCTTCGTCGAGAAGCCGCTGGCGCAGTCGGTCGCGGACGCCGAGCGGGCGTCCGCCGCGGCGGACGAGCATGGGCGGGTGCTGATGGTCGGCCACCTGCTCGAGTACCACCCAGGCGTGCAGCAGCTCAAGCAGCTGACCGAATCCGGCGAGCTCGGTCGCATCTACTACATCTACAGCAACCGCCTGAACCTGGGGAAGCTGCGAGCCGATGAGAACGCACTGTGGAGCCTCGGCGCCCACGACGTCTCAGTCGTGCTCTACCTCGCCAACGAGGAGCCATGGGAGATGGTGGCGCACGGCGAGTCGTACGTGCAGGCCGGGGTCGAGGACGTCGTGTTCTGCTTCCTGCGGTTCCCGTCCGGGCTCTCGGCCCACCTGCACCTGTCGTGGCTCGATCCGCACAAGGAGCGCCGGTTCACGGTCGTCGGCTCGCGCAGGATGGCGACGTTCGACGACATGGCGCTCGAGGGGAAGCTGAGCATCTTCGACAAAGGGTTCGATCAGGCGTCGCGCGGCTACGGCGAGTACATCACGCGGACGGGTGGCATCGTCTCCCCCCAGGTCCCGAACGTCGAACCCCTGCGGGTCGAGTGCGAGCACTTCGTCGAGTGCATACGCGAAGGACGCCGGCCGCGCTCGGACGGCGCGAGCGGCGTGCGCGTCGTCCGCGTCCTCGAGGAGCTCCAGCGCTCCCTCGACGCCTCCGCGCGCGGGGACGCGTAGGCTCAGGCCTGCCCATAGCCTCAACACCCCCGTAGAGAGGAGTTTGGATGGAGACCTGGCACGTCGCCGAGCTTGACCTCGAGGCCCACCATCCGCAGGTACTGTGCTCCGACGCCGAGTCACGCGCGATCGCGATCCAGCTGCCGGCCGGCGAGCAGCTCCAGTCCCACCAGGTCCACGAGCGGACGTACTTGATCGTCGTCGCCGGCGAAGTCGAGATCTCCCAGGACGACGGTTCGGTGGAGGGCGGCGCGGGGCTGCTCGCTCACTTCGAGCCCAACGAGCGCCGCACGATCCAGGCGATCACCGACGCCCGGTTGGTGCTGGTGCTCGCGCCCTGGCCGGGCCAGGGGCACCCGTCGCGCGCGACCTGACTAGCCCTTACGCTGCCGCCGACGCACGAGTTCGTCAGGCCGCGGCCGACGCCGCGTTCCCCGAGCCCGCCATCCCGGCGCCGGCCTCGGTCCAGATGACCTGGTCCCGGCCGGGTCCAACGCCGATCAGCGCGATCGGCACGCCGATGAACTCCGACACGAACTGCAGGTACTCGCGGGCGGCCGTCGGCAGATCAGACTCCTCGCGGCATTCCGTCAGGTCCTCGCTCCATCCGGGCAGGTCGACGTACTCCCCGGTGACGTGGTGAAGCATCGTCTGGTGGTAGGGGAAGGTGTCGAACTCCGCGCCCTCGGGGCCGCGGTACCGTGTGCACAAGCACAGCCGCTCGAACCCCGACAGCACGTCGAGCTTCATCACCGCAAGCGCGGTCAGCGAGTTGATCTGGCTCGCGTAGCGCAGCGCCACCAGGTCGAGCCATCCGACACGCCGCGCGCGCCCGGTCGTCGTGCCGTATTCGCCCCCGCGTTCGCGGATCTCGTCGGCGATGTCGCCGTCGAGCTCGGTCGGGAACGGCCCCGCGCCCACGCGCGTTCCGTAGGCCTTCATCACTCCCCAGACCTCGTCGATGTCCTTCGGCCCCACGCCCGCACCGATGCACGCCGCGCCCGCCACCGGGTTCGATGAAGTGACGAATGGATACGTGCCGTGGTCGATGTCGAGCAGGGCGCCCTGCGCGCCCTCGAATATGACCGTCTGGCCGGCGTCGAGCCGCTCGTGGACGAGGCGCACCGTGTCCGCGATGTAGTTCGCCATCCGGTGGCCGTAGGTCAGATAGTCCTCGGTGATCGTCTGCAGATCGAGTCGCGGGTCCTTCTCGAACGGGCGGAGCGACAGCCGCTTGGGCTCGAGCGCCGCGACGATCTTCTTCTTGAGGATCTTTTCGTCGAGCAGATCCTGGACGCGAATGCCGAGGCGGGCGGCCTTGTCCGCGTAGCACGGGCCGATGCCCCGCCGGGTGGTGCCGATCTGCAGCTTGCCTAGCTTCGCCTCGCCGGCGTGGTCGAGCATCATGTGGTACGGCATGATCAGGTGCGCGTTCGCCGAGATCCGCAGCGATCGCGTGTCGACCCGGCGCCGGCGCAGCTCGTCGAGCTCGTCGGTCAGCACCCTCGGATCGATCACCACGCCGTTCCCGATCACGCACTGGGTCCCTTTGTGCAGGATCCCCGACGGGATCAGGTGCAGCTTGAACGTCTGACGGCCGCGCACGATCGTGTGGCCGGCGTTGTTCCCGCCCTGAAAGCGTACGACGGCGTCGGCCCGCTCTGCGAGCAGGTCGGTGACCTTTCCCTTGCCCTCGTCGCCCCACTGGGCTCCGACTAACACGATTCCGGGCATACGCGAATGAGTGTACGCAGGGCATGGGCGTACCCGCCGGTGTCGCCCGCGCCCCGGCCGAGCTAGTCCCCGGCGGCCCCGACCAACTCGATCCGGTTCCCCCACGGGTCGGACGTGAAGAACCGCCGCGTCCCCGGGATCGTCTCGTCCCACTGCACCGCGCAGCCCGCGGCCGCGAGCCGCTCCGCCAGCGGATCGAAATCCGCCGCCCGGATCAGGATCGCCGGGTGGGCCTTCGTCGCCGGCGCGAACGGGTCGGCGATCCCGACGTGGAGCTGATGGCTCCCGCAGGCAAACCAGGCGCCACCGCGGGCGCGGAGCGACTCGGGCTTGGCTATTTCAGCCATCCCCAGCAGCTCGCCGTAGAACCGCCTGGCGTCGCCCTCGCTCCCGGGCGGCGCGGCGACCTGGACGTGGTCGAGGCCGATCGGGGACAGGTCATTCACGCGGCCGATCATGGCACGGGCGGCCGCCACCGTCCGGCCCTGGCGCACTGCCGGGCCTGGCGCTAGGTTCTAGTGATGGCAGAGGAGCAGCACAAGACCGAGGAGCTCAAGATCGTCCAGGCCGACCGCGAGGCCACCGAGCGCGAGGCGGCTAAGTCGGCGATCGATGAAGAGGAGGTCGCCCAGCACGAGCGGCGCGCCGACAAGGCGCGTTACCTGCGCGAGAAGCTCGAGGAGCGAGAGGAGTCAGAGCGCCAGCTCGACGAGTGACCGGCCGCGGTCACGCCGAGTGCAGCGCGATCCGCCGGTCCTCGCCGCTCAGCAGCAGCACATCGCACATCTCGGTCAGGCGCGAGACGGTCCGCTCGGAGATCTGCTCGCCCAACTTCGTGTGACCGAGGTTCGTGGTGATCAGCATCGAGCGCTGATCCTCGTAGCGCGCATTGACGATCGAGTACAGCTCCTCGAGCACCCAGTCCGTCGTCCGCTCGGCGCCCACGTCGTCGACGTGGAGCAGGTCGACCGCGGTCAGACGGTCGAGCAGGTCGACATGGGAGCGCTCGGCCCGGTGCGTGTCGCGGATCTCGTTGAGCAGACGCGGGAGCGAGTAGATCGCGACCGAGCGCCCGGCCTTGAGCGCGGCCTTCGAGACGAGCATCGCGAGTGTCGTCTTGCCGGTCCCGACGTCACCCATGAACCACAGGCCGCGCCCGGCGTCGAGTTGCTCGTCGATCGTGTCCGCGAAGCGGCGGGTGGCCGCGACCACGTTGCGATCGATGTCGGTCACCGGATAGCGCTCGAACGCGACGTCGTAATACCGCCGGGGAATCACCGCGGACAGGCTACGCGCCTTGCGCTGGGCGATGATCTGCCGGCGGCACCGACAGTTGAACGCGGTGTTCGTCGCCTCGTCATAGACGAGCCCGCTCCCGTCGCAGACGTCGAACGGACACCCGCTCACGCCGTCCCCGGATCGGGCCCCCGGCACGCTCACGCCGCGAACCGCTCGCCGGCGTAATTCATGAACTTCGGGTACTCCTTCTGGAAGGTCAGGACGACATCGCCGACCGGCCCGTTTCGGTGCTTGGCGATGATGATGTCCGCCTCGCCGGGCCGCTCGGAGTCCTTGTCGTAGTACTCCTCGCGGTAGATGAACATGACGAGGTCCGCGTCCTGCTCGATCTGCCCGCTCTCGCGGAGGTCGGACAGGATCGGCCGCTTCTCGCCACCGCGCTGCTCGACGGCGCGGCTCAGCTGGGACAAGGCGATCACGGGGACGTTCAGCTCCCGCGCGAGCGACTTGAGGCCGCGGGAGATCTGCCCGACCTGCTCGACGCGGCTCTCGACCCGTCCCTCGTGGCGCATCAACTGGAGGTAGTCGATGATGATCAGCCCGAGGCCGTCCTCGAGCTGGTGGTGCAGGCGCCGTGCCTTGGCGCGGACCTCGAGCACACCGGTGTCGCTCGAGTCGTCGATCCATAACGGGGCACCGGACAGCCGCTGGCAGGCGTCGAGGATCTTCGGCCAGCGGTTCTCGGCGACCCGGCCCTTGCGGAGCTCCTCGCCGCGGATCCGCGCCTGTGAGGCGACGAAGCGCTGAGCAAGCTCGGACTCGGACATCTCGAGCGAGAACAGCGCGACCGAGCTCGGTCGTTGCGAGGGATGCCCAACACCGAGCACCGCGTTCTCGGCGATGTTCGCGACCAGCGCCGACTTTCCCATCGAAGGGCGCGCGGCGACGATGATCAGGTTGCCCGGTTGAAACCCGCCGGTCAGCTCGTCGAGGTCCTTGAAGCCCGACGGCGTGCCGGTCAGCGGCGTCTTCGCCGTCGACAGGCGGTGGAGCTTGTCGGTCTCCTGGTCGAGGATCTCGGCGATCGGGCGGAACTTCTTCTGGCGATCGTCGTGCGCCACCTCGAGCACCGAGCGCTCGGCGCGCTCGACCAGATCTCGCGGCGGCGCCTCGCGCGACATCACGCTCGCCTGGATCTCGTAGGAGGTGGTCAGCAGCGCGCGCAGCTGCGCGTTGTCGCGCACGATCTGGCCGTACTCCCGGGCATGACCCGCGGCGGGCACCCAGCCGGCGAGCTCGTCGATCGCCGCCGGGCCGCCGATCTCCTCGAGCTTGCCGCGCTGGCGAAGCGACTCGGAGACCGTGAGGTGGTCGATCTTCCGGTCGCCCTCGTACAGCTCCATCATCGCCGCGAACACCGCGCCATGCTGCTCGCGGTAGAAGTGGTCGGGCCGCAGGTGCTGCTCGACGAGCAGCCCGTGCAGGTGACGTTCGTCGAGCAGGACGGCGCCGAGCACGGACTTCTCCGCTTCGAGGTTGTGCGGCGGAACGGCGATTGTCTGGACGGCGCTCACGGTCGATCCGAGTCTAAGTTCGAGGCAGGCGTCCTCGCGCGGAGCGTTCCCGCAACCAGCGAGGACTTCCGCGGAGGCTCAGATTCGGGACGTCGGCACCCGGCTCGGGCGGACGCCGGGAGTGGCCGGCTAGGCCGGAACCACCATCGTCTTGACCGTCGCTGTCACCTCGTCGGTGACTTCCACGACGACCATGTACGTGCCGGTGTGGCGGATCGGATCCTCGAGGTGGATCTTGCGCCGGTCGATCTTGATCCCGCGCGCATCGCGGATCGCGTCGGCGATGTCCTGGGTCGTGACCGAGCCGAACAGCCGGCCGTCGTCGCCCGCCTGCTGGGGAATCGTGAGCACGGTCCGCCCGAGCGTGGCCGCATTGTCCCGGGCGCGGTCCTCGGCCTCCCGGACGGCGCGGTCGGCTTCCTCCCGGCGCCGTCTGGCGGCCTGGATCGATGCCGTCGTCGCCGGCTCCGCCAGCTTGCGCGGAAGCAGGTAGTTGCGCAGGTAGCCGGGCGAGACGTCGATCACCGTGCCGCGCTCGCCGAGCGACTCCACGTCCTGGAGCAAGATCGCCTGGGGCATCGCCGGCCTCCTACCTAGCGGTCGCGGTCGCGGTCGCGATCGCGATCGCCTCGACCGCCGCGTTCGCGTTCGCCGCCCGCGCCCTCGGCCACGTACGGCAGCAGCGCCAGCTCGCGGGCGCGTTTCACGGCCCGCGCCACCTGGCTCTGGTGGCGCCGGCACGCGCCCGTGATCCGGCGCGAGCGGATCTTGCCGCGCTCGGAGATGAACCTGCGCAGCATCGAGATGTTCTTATAGTCGACCTGGTCGACCTTGTCCCGGCAGTACGGACACGGCTTGCGGCGCGATGAGGTCTGGGCGCCCTTCCGATCGCGCCGGCGAACCGGCCGTCTACGCTGCTTTGCCAATCTCGATCACCTGCTCGCTTGCTGTCTTAGCCTCAGTCGATTTCCTAGAACGGGATGTCGTCGTCGGACACTCCGGCGCCCACCGGGGCTGGCTCGAAATCGCTGGTGTCGGCCGGGATGTCGCTCTCAGCGGCACGGACGCCGCTCGAGTATCCATTCCCGTTCCCGTTGCCAGCGTCTTCGCGGCCGCCCAGGAACTGGACGTTCTCAGCGATGATATCGACGGATTGGCGCTTCTGTCCCTCCACTTCGTATTCGCGCCAGTCGAGACGGCCGTCGATCGCCACCGGGCGGCCCTTATGGAGGTACTGCCCGCAGCTTTCGGCCTGGCGACCGAACACGGTAACGTCGAAGTAGTTGGGCTTTTCCTCCCAGTTCCCGCTGGCGTTGTTCTTGCGGCGTGTGTTGACCGCGAGCCTGAGCTTGCAGATCGACAGCCCTGTCTCCGGCGTCGAACGCATGTCGGGATCCTTGGTGAGGTTCCCGGTTAGCACGACTCGGTTGATGTTCATCTCAGCTCCTTTCCAGAGCTCGTTTGAAAGCCTGTGGCCGAGTCTAAGCGCGCTCCAGACGGCAACATCGACTGTCCCCGGAAAATGGACAGACAAGTTGCTGAGCCCCGGTCCGTCTGTTTCAGACCGTCGCAATCCCGTTGCAAAGGGGATTGCGGGCGCTGGCTCTAGGCCACCGTCTCCGACTCGCCGCCCGAGGCGGGGGGAGCTGCCGTCGCCACCACCGGCGGCGGCGAATCCGGGGCCGGTGGCGTGCCCGGGAGGTTCTTGATCACCCGGAAGCGCACGACGCCGTCGGTGATCCGTAGATCGTGGGACAGCGGCTCGATCAGCGACGGCGGCGCCTTGAACTGGAGCAGGTGATAGTCCGCGTCGGGCTGGTGGTGGATCCGGTACGCGAGCGGGCGCTGGCCCCAGTCGTCCTGGCGCTCGATCGATCCGTCGGCCTTGGCGATCCTCGACTCGACGTCGGCGAGGATCTTCGCTCGCTGCTCCTCGGGCGCGGTCGGCGCCAGCAGCAGCACAAGGTCGTAGAGAGGGGGTTGTGCGGCCATAAGCGGATGCCTTAGGGTAGGCGGCGGTCGACTATAGCGGCTGATCGGCCATCCGCAGCCCGTCGGCGGCCCAGCTAGCGTTGGCGCCACCGTGCCCGCCGGCGACCGTCTGACGCTCGAGTTTCCCGACCGCGCCGCCTGGGAGCGCTGGCTCTTAGACCAGCACGCGTCGTCGGACGGCGTGTGGTTGAAGATCGCCAAGAAGGGGTCGGGGGCGACCACGGTCACCTACGCGGACGCGCTCGAGGAGGCGCTTCGGTACGGGTGGATCGACGGTCAGAAGGGCGCCCACGACGAAACGTTCTGGCTTCAGCGCTTCTGCCCGCGCGGACCCCGGAGCAAGTGGTCGCAGGTCAACCGCGCCAAAGCGACCGAGCTGATCGAACAAAAACGGATGACGCCGGCCGGGATCGCGCAGGTGGAGGCGGCCAAGCAGGACGGCCGCTGGGATGCCGCCTACGCCCCCCAGACTACGGTGACCGTCCCCGAGGACTTCCGGCAAGCCCTCGAGGCCAATCCGAAGGCCAGCGAGTTCTTCGCGACGCTCCAGAGCTCAGCGCGCTACAGCTTCCTCTACCGGATCTACGACGCCAAACGCCCCGAGACCCGGGCCCGCCGGATCACCGAATACGTCGCGATGCTGGCCGACCACAAGACGATCCACCGCCCTGGCTGAGGCGACCTAACCGGCGTCTCCCTTGCGCTGGATGTCGGCGAGCTGCTCGTCGATCCAATCGCCCGGGTTGCGCGCGGTCACGACCGACCGCAGCCCCTCGAGCCGCCGCGCGCGCTCCTCGCGCGGCATCGTCAACGCCGCGTGGATCGTGTCGGCCAGCTGTTGGATGTCGAACGGGTTGACCGACAGCGAGTACTCGCCGAGCTCCTCGTGCGCGCCCGTGTTCTCCGACAAGATCGACACGCCGGCGCGCTCGTTGACCATCGGCCCCTCCTTGGCGACGAGATTCATCCCGTCGAACATCGCGTTGACCATCAGCACGTCGTAGTGCTTGTAGGCGGCGACCGCCTCCTCGAGGTCGTCACGCAGCTTCAGCTGGATCGGCATCCAGTCCGGCGAGCCGTGGCGGTGGTTGACGACGGCCACGACCGCTTCGATTCGCTCCAGGTACTCCGCGTACTCGGGGACGTCGGTTCGGGACGGCATCAGCTGCGCGATGAACGTCACGCGCTCGCGGAACTCGGGGTGCTGCTCGAGGAACAAATCGAACGCCGTGAACCCTCGCAGGACGTTCTTCGACAGATCCGCCCGGTCGACCCTCAACAGAAGATGGTCGCGGCGCCGGCGCATCACCTCGTGCTCGAACTCGCGCGTCCGATCCCGGCCGGCGACGGCCTGCACAGCGCGGGCGTCGATCGGCAGCGGGTACGCGCGCACCCACACCTCGCGGCCGTCGGAAACGTGCACGACGCCGGCCGCGTGATCGACCTCGCACCCGAGCAGGTCCTCGCAGCACTGCAGGAAGTTCCGCCGGTAGGACCGGGTGTGGAACCCGATGATGTCGTTGGACAGGATCCCGTTGTAGATCTCCTCGCGGATCACGGTCGGGAGCACCCGCCACGAGTCCGACTGGGTCCACGGGATGTGCACGAAGTGGGTCATGAACACGTCCGGGCGGACGCGGCGGATCAGCCCCGGGAGCGTGTACAGGTGGTAGTCGTGCACCATCACGACCGGCCGCTCGAGCCCCTCGATCTCCTCCATCACCGCTCGCGCCAGGTCCTCGTTGACCGCGTTGTAACCGAACTCGAACGCCTCGGTCTCGTTGCGGCGGATGTCAGGCGCGTTCGACAGATCCCACAGGTAGTGCTGGATGAACCACAGCATCGGGTTCGCGGTGATGTTGTAGAAGCGGTCGTAGGCGTCCGGGTCGGACGCGACCAGCTTGACCCGATACTCACCGCCCCCCGGCGCCTGTACCGTGAACGGCTTGCGGTGGTTGCGCTCGGCGATGGCGGCGTCCTCATCCGTCATCGCCGACGCGATCCAGGTCACGTCGCGATGGGTGGCGAGGCCGATCAGCGCGGTCACCAGGCCGCCCGTGCCGCGCTTGACCTCACCGTTCGGCCCGAACGTCACGGGCCCTCGATTCGATACCAGGACGAGCGGGGGATCGGACGCCACGGTTCCTCAGACCTCGATTTGCTCGAAGAGATCCAACCAATCGCGCAGCAGGCGTGGCATCAGGAAGCGCTTGCGGACGTCCTCCTTGCCGGCGCGTCCCAGCCGTTTACCGAGCCCTGGATCCCGGAGGATCTCGAGCGATCGCTGCGCGCACTCCTCGACGGTGGAGACGAGAAATCCCGTCTCGCCGTCGGATACCTGCAACGGGATGCCGCCGACGGCGCCACCGATCAGCGGGCGTCCCTTCCAGATCGCCTCGGTCACCGTCAAACCGAACCCCTCGCGAGTCGACTTCTGGATAACCACGTCACAGTGGGACTGGAACGCGTTGACCTCGATCGCTCCCACGTTGTTCAGGTTATTCAATATGTGAATGTCCGGGTCGCCCTCCGCGTGCGCGACCGTCGCGTTGAAATAGTCCCACCCCTCGGGGTCGTCGGTGGCCATCGAGCCGACGAGCGCGAGTTGCACTTCCGGCATCTCGGCCTTGACGATTCGGTACGCGTCGATTACCCCCAGCGGATCCTTCCACGGATCGAAGCGCGACACCTGACATAGCAGCGGCCGATCGACGTCGATGCCGAACTGCTCGCAGATGTACACGGCATCCTCGGGCGAGAACGCCATGTTCTTCGGCGCGAGCGGATCGATCGCGGGCGGGATGATGTGCGCGCGGCCGTCCACGTCCGCCGGCACGTATTTGGGCATGTGGAACACCGCGGCGGGATATGGGTCCAGATACGGCAGCAGACGGGCGAGCGTGTCGGGGTTCGGGGTCGAGAGGTCGATGTGGCAGCGCCATACCCACCGGCGTGACTTGTCGGGAACGAGCGAGGCCAGCGCCGCCGGCTGCGGGTCGTGCACGATGCACACGTCCCATCCGTCTGACATCTCGCGCGCGTTGATCCCGTTGTAGTCCTGCCAGGTCCTCCACTGGTCCTCGCTCAGGTCCTGAGGATTGCCCTGGAGCGCGTTGTGCATGACCTTGGTGGCGTTGAAGAACTCCTCGCGTCCGTAGATCACGTGCCACTCGGCCGTGAGCCCGACGTCGATCATCAACGGCACGAGCGTGTACAGAATCTCAGACACCCCACCCCCGAACGAAGTCGCGGACAGGTGCAGGACACGCTTGCCCTCCAGTCGCGAGGCACGCGAACGGATCTCGTCGGCGAGCGCGCGCCCGACGATGCTCGCGTAATCGTTCAGATGCTTGTGCGGGACCGTGACCGGTTGAAGCATGGCTCTCCGGTAGGGACGGCCGGACCATATCGGGCCGCGCTCACGGACACCTCACCCGTACTGCGCCCGGAGCCGCTCGACTCCCATGTCGACGGCGTGTACGAGTTGTGCGTGCAGCCGCGGGTTCGAAGCGGAGATCGACGACATCTGGAACTCGTGGCCGGCGCCGAGGAGCCGGTGGTGATCGAGCGGTTCTCCCCAGCCGTCGCTGGCGACGCCGCCCGCCTCGCGCAGGCACAGCCACGGCGCGGCCAGGTCGTAGGGCGAGTTGTTCAGCACCTGGCCGCCTCCTACCCGCTCGAACGCATCACGGATCACCGGAAGCTCGTCGATCAGGCGTGAGCCGACCTCGATCACGGCATCGAACTGGCCCGTGACGATCCGCGTCATCGCGAACGCCTGCGAGCCGAGCTCGAACGTTCCGCCCCCGACCGAGGACGCGTCGATCAGCTCCGCCAGTACCTCGACGGTCTCCCTCACTGGCCTGCCCCGGAACCCATATCCCCAGAACATCCGCCCGATGTCAACCGTCGGCGAGAGCGCGACCGGACGTGTGGACTCGACGCCCGACCCCCGGACCGCGAGGTACCAGTCCCCCGACTTGATCTCGACCACGCAACCGATCTCGACGTCGGCCATTGTCGGCGCCCCGTCGCCGAGCGGCGCCAGCGCCACCGCGACGCACGCCGACTCGAGCCCCGCCATCGCCGGTCGCGTCCCGTCGATCGGATCGACCACCAGCACGTGGCTCGCATCCGGCGGCGCCACCAGTCCGCGGTCCTCGGAATAGAAGGCCAATCGCGGGGCCCGCTCGGCGAGGAACTCCGCGAGCGATGCCTCGGCCAGCTCGTCGACCGCAAACGTGATGTCCCCTCCCGCGCCGTCGCCGGCCACGGAGCGCCCGGCGTGCGATCCCAGCTCGGGGAGCACCACCGAACGCAGGCGCAGGGCGAGGTCGAGCACGAGCCCCCGCTGATCTTCAGCAGAAACCACTAAAGACCTATGCGGGAATCTCGAGCGTGAACGTCGTATCGCCCGGTCGCGAGTCGACCGACAGCCGGCCCGACATCCGTTCTGCGAGCTCGCTCGCAATCGCGAGCCCCAGCCCCGACCCCTGCGCGTCGTCCGCCGTGTAGAACGGCTCGAAGATCCGCGACAGCGCCCGTGGATCGATCCCGTCCCCGTCGTCGCGGATGGCGATGCGCACCGCCTCCGCGTCGCGACGTGCCGTGACGACGATGCGTGTCCCGCATGCCGTGTGGGTTAGTGCGTTGTCGAGCAGAATCCGCATTATCTGCGCCACCCGGACCGGATCGCACACTGCCTCGATCCCGCCCGGGCCCACCCGCAGCTCCAGATTCGAATCGTGCTGGGCCAGAGAAGGCTCGAACTCGCCCGACACCGACCGCGTCAGCTCGCCGAGGTCGACGTGCTCGGGCCGGAGTTCGAGCGATCCCGACTCCAGACGGGACAGATCCAGCAGATCAACCGAGAGCTTCCGGAGCCGTTCAACCTGGCCTCGAACCTGCTCGAGGAACCGCGAACGGGTCTCCGGATCGAGATCGGGGTCCTCAAGCAGCTCCACGAAGCCGCCGAGCGAGAAGATCGGCGTGCGCAGCTCGTGTGACGCGGTCGCGATGAACTTCTTGCGCGCCGACTCGAGCTGCGAGAGTTGGCGCTGCATCTGGTTGAACGCCACCGCGAGTTGCCCCAACTCGTCACTCGAGTCGACGGGGATCGGCTGCCCGAAGTCGCCGGCCGCGACCTGCTCGGCCGCGAGCTCGAGGCGCTTGACGCGCTGCGCCAGTGCGCGCGCAATCAACCAGCTCCCGACGAGCGCGAGCAATAGCGCGATCCCGCCCGCGACCAGGATCTGGTGGCGGACGGTCGCCACCGTGCGGACGATGTCCGAGGCGGGGGCGGAGTACACGATCACCGCGGCCACGCGACCGTGGAACAAGACGGGATCGGCGGCCTCGGCGACCGTCCCGGCACGCGTCTCCTCGGTGCCGGTGACCATCCGCGACGCCGCGACCGCCTGCTTCGCCACCGCGAACGACAGCGCCGCGGTCGCCTCCCGCAGGCTCGAGTCGGCCAGCTCGGACAGCACGGCGCCCGACGGCACGTGGTTGACGAGCAGCAAGGTCACCCGGTCCCCGGTGGCGAGTGCGGCCGCGTTGACGTGCGTCTGCACCGCCGGGAGCGGATCGTTGCTCCCCACCGTCCGCGCGATCGCGCCCGAATGGTGGTGGGCGTTGGCCGTCAGCTCTGAGAGCTGGTCCGAGAGCAGGCGGGTCTGCAGGCCGGGCGCGACGTACACGTAGAGCGCCGCAAGCGCGAGGAACGTGATCGCCGAGAACACGAGCGCGAGCCGGTTGCGAAGCGACAGCGTCATGCGACGGCGCGCCGGGTACTGCGAACGCGCGTCGCGCTCGCCGGCAAGCCCCGCCGCCCGCTCCCCGACCGTCCCGGTTCCCGTGGCCACGAGCGAGCTACTCCTCCGTGTCGCGGAACCGGTAGCCCACCCCGCGCACGGTGAACAGGTACTCCGGTTCCTTCGGGTCGCGCTCGAGCTTTTCGCGCAGGTGCCGGATGTGGACGTCGATCGTTCGTGGATCGCGGTAGGCGGCGTCGCCCCAGATGCGCGCCAGCAGCATGTCCCGAGTGAATACCCGTCCTGGGGCCCGCGCGAGCGCGGACAGGATCTCGAACTCGACGAACGTCAGCTGCGCCTCGGCTCCCCGCACGCGAACCGACCGCTTGGAGAAGTCGATCCGCATCTCGCGCGTCTGGAGCGGGCACTCGTCGGGGGCGGTCTCGGCGGGGCGCACCATCTCCGCCCGCCGCAGCGCCGCCTTGATCCGGCTCGAGAACTCGCGCAGCGAGAACGGCTTGGTGATGTAGTCGTCGGCCCCGAGCTCGAGCCCGACGACCTTGTCGATCTCCTCTGACTTCGCGGTGAGGATGATGATCGGGACCGAGCTGCGGCTCCGCAGGCGTCGGCAGACCTCGAGCCCGTCGACCTTGGGCAGCATCAGGTCCAGCACCACGAGGTCGAACGCCTGCTCGTCGAACCGGTCGAGCGCCTGACGCCCGTCGGTCGCCTGCACGACGTCGTAGCCCTCCTTGCGCAGCGGGTAGGAGAGCAGCGTCTGAATCGACTGCTCATCGTCCACAAGCAGGATGCGCGCCGAGCGATCTGCCACTGAGTCCTTCCTGTTTGCAGCAAAAGAGTAGTGGCCGCGAGCTCCGCGGCTCGATCGCCGGGTGGGCGGACGGTTACCCTCAGGGGTCGCATGCTGGACCCGCGGATCTACAGGACCGGTCTGATCGTGGTCGCTGTCGCGGTGATCGTTGTGGCGTTCTCGCTCGGCAACCAGGCGAAACCGCTGAACGCCACGCTCGTGCCTGATGCGTTCAACGGAGGCACCGCCTACGCGACGATGGCCAGCCTGGCCAAGCAGTTTCCCGTCCGGGGCCCCGGCTCCGTCGGCGACAACGGCATCGCGGATGACGTCGCGAGCGCGTTCAGCCGGGACGGGCTCCAGGTACAGCGTTCGACGTCGGGCGCGCAAACGATCGACGGCGCACGCACGATCCAGACCGTGACCGGGACGCTCGCCGGCCTGACGCCGGGCTCGATCGTGATCGTGGCGCACCGTGACTCGGCCCACGCCGGCGCAGCCTCGGACCTGTCCGGGACGGGGGTGCTGCTCGAGCTCGCCCAGGTCCTCTCCGCCCAGACACAGCAACGGTCGGTCGTGCTGGCGTCGACCAGCGCCTCGATCGGCGCGGCGGGTGCGGCACAGCTCGCGCGGAGCCTGCCCGAGCCGGTCGACGCCGTGATCGTGCTCGGCGACATGGCCGGCACGATGGTTCGCACGCCGATTGTCGTGCCGTGGTCGGATTCGACGCTCGTGGCCCCGACGCTGTTGCGCAACACCGTCGCCACCGCGCTGGAGCAGCAGACGACGCTCTCGGTCGGCGATGAGAGCCTCGGTGGCCAGTTCCTGCATCTCGCGTTCCCGCTCGCGGCTTCCGAGCAGCGACCGTTCGCCGACAGTGGCGAGCCGGCGGTGCTGATCTCGACCTCGGGATCGCGCGTGCCCGCCGTCGACGAGAAGACCAGCCAGTACCAGGTCGCCGGGTTTGGGCGTGCCGTGCTGCAGTCCGTCAGCGCGCTCGAGGCGGGTCCGTCCGTGCCGGCGCCGTCGTCCTACCTGCGTTGGTCGGGCAAGCTGATCCCCGCCTGGGCGGTCCGACTGCTCGTGCTGGCGCTGATGATCCCGGTCCTGGTCGCCACCGTCGACGGGCTCGCCCGGGCGCGCCGGCGCGGTCACCGCGTGGCGCGCTGGACGCTCTGGGTGCTCGCGTGGTCCGTCCCGTTCGTACTTGCCGTACTCGTCGTGCTCGGGTTGCGGCTGACCGGAGCGATCGACATCGCACCGCCGGGACCGGTCGACGGGAGCGTTCTCACCCTCGGCGGCCGCGCGACGGCGATCCTGATCGGCCTCGGCCTCCTGGTCGTGCTCGCATCGCTCGGCGTGTGGTGGGCCGGGCGCCGGATGTGGTCGGGAAAGACCGGCGCGGAATCGGGGGACGCCGCCGCCGAATCGGCCAACGGCCGCTCCCGTCGCCGCCACCAGGTGGCCGACGACGCAGCCTCGCCGGGGGCCGCCGCGGCGTTGATGCTGGTGCTGTGCCTGGTGACGCTCGCGCTGTGGCTCGAGAACCCGTTCGCGGCCGCGCTGATGGTGGTCGCCCTCCACTGCTGGTTGTGGATCGTCGGGCCCGAGGACCGGCTGCGGGCGCCGTGGGCGATCCTGCTCCTCCTGGCCGGCCTCGTGCCCGGGGTTCTCGCCGCCCTCTACTACGGGATGGTGCTCGGGCTTGGCGTGGCCCCGGGCGCCTGGAATGCTGTGTTGATGCTGGCGGGTGGCGATTACAGCGTGCTGGCTGCGCTCGAGTGGAGCGTCGTGCTCGGCTGCGTGGTCAGCCTCGTGCTGATCATGGTGCGAATCGCCCGTCAGCCCCCTCCGGCTGAGGTGCCGGTCACGGTTCGCGGCCCGATCACCTACGCCGGCCCGGGTTCGCTCGGAGCCACCAGGTCGACGATCCGGCGATGAGGAGCGTGCTGAGCGCCCCCGCGGTCGCACAGCGACGGATCGGTGGCCTGCCGATCCGGCGCTTCGTCCGGGACATCTCCTCGGTTCTGATCATCTCGGGGCTGCTGCTCATGGTCGACGCCGGGGTGACGCTGATCTGGCAGGAGCCGGTCACCGCGGTCATCGGCCTGATCCAGCGCGCGAACATCGACAAGGAATACCTGAGCTTCAAGACCGCGCCGCTGACCCAGGTCCAGACACACGTCTTGGGCGGCCTCTCGAATCTCGACCAGAGAATCGCCTATCTCGCCCGCCGCGAGCAGCACCAGGTTGCGACCGGTGACGGGATCGGCCAGATCACGATTCCGAAGCTCGGCGCGAGCTACTTGGTCGTCGAAGGCACCGACACGACGACCCTCGAGAAGGGCCCCGGCCACTACCCCACGACCGCCTTCCCTGGGCTTGGCCAGACCGTCGCCATCGCCGGTCACCGCACCACGTACCTGGCGCCGTTCCGTCACATCAACGAGCTGAAGCCCGGGGACAAGATCATGCTGACGATGCCCTACGGGATGTTCACCTACGTGGTGCAGTACCAGAAGATCGTGCTCCCCACCGCACTGTGGGTGACCCGCAACGTCGGCTACGAGCGGCTCGTGCTGTCGGCTTGCAACCCGCTGTACAGCGCGGCGCAGCGGATCATCATCTTCGCGAAGCTCCAGTCGGTGACGGCGCTGGGGCCGGCCCGCGCCTGACGCTGCCCCAAGATCTGGACGCTTGCGGGCGTCGACGATTGGGGTCCAGACCGGATGCAGCAGGCCGTCCTCGTGGTCGATCCTCTGGAGTACAGTCCATTTGGAGGGATCGCGATGAACGCGGCCAAGCTGAAAGAACAAATCGAGAAGGGCGAATACGAGGTGGATCCGGTGGCGGTGGCGGACGCCATGCTCCGTCGGCTACGCGGCCTCGCCGAGCCCGGCGCTCAGAACGAGTGCTCGAATCCGGAAAGCTCGCCGTCCCCGTCGACGAACGCCACTCCCGGCTCTCCCTCGACGACCAAGCCGACCCACGTCAGGTCGGCCTCGAGGCTGCGCGGCCCACGCGCCTTATCGAGGATCGCTGCGGCACGCCCCGGCACGCAGACGCACAGCTCGTAGTCCTCGCCGGCGGTCGCCGCGAACGACCGGGGGTCGACGCCGAGTTGGCCCGCCACGGCGGCCACGCCGTCGGCGAGCGGCAGGGCCGACAGCGATAGCTCGATCCTGACGCCGCTCCGGCGCGCCAGGTGGCCGGCGTCGGTGGCGAGCCCGTCGGACAGGTCGATCATCGCGCGTGCGCCGATCGCCGCCAGCGCGCGCCCGTCGTGTAGCCGAGGCCAGGGCCGAACGTATCGCTCGCGCAGCGCGTCGGCGACGCCGGCGTCGAGGCTGGCGCCTGCGCGCCCGTCGAGCACCGCGAGCCCCGCGCCCGCCGCCCCGAGCGTGCCCGTGACCGCGACCCGGTCGCCCGGTTTCGCTCCGTCTCGCGTGACCAGCTCGCCGGGGTCGTCCGCCCAGCCCACGACGGTGAACGACACGGTCAGCGCGGGCGCGCTCGTCACGTCGCCGCCGGCGATCGTGATCCCCGTCTCGTTGGCCAGCGCGCGAGCTCCCTGGACGAGCGCGAGCGCTCGATCGGACTCAAAGCCGGTCGGGAGCCCAAGCACCAGATACGCCTCGCCCGGCCGGGCTCCCATCGCCGCCAGATCCGAGACGGCCGCCGCCAGCGCGCGATGTCCGATCTCCTCGGGGGCCAGCTGACCGGTGCGGAAGTGAACACCGTCGACCATCGCATCGACTGAGGTCACCGCGTATCGGCCCGCGCGGACGACGGCGGCATCGTCGCCGAGCGAGCGGATCACGCGCGGCCCGGTGCCCGCCAGCACGCGCTCGAGCGCCTCGATCAGCTCGAGTTCGCGCACCGCGGCCTACGGGAGGGAGGGAGCTTCAGCGGTGGCGGTAGACAATGCGCGCACGATCGAGATCGTACGGCGAGAGCTCGACCCGGACGCGGTCGCCGGGCAGAATTCGAATCCGAAAGCGGCGCATCTTCCCGGCCACGTGACCGAGCACGACGCGATCCATGTTGTCGAGCTTGACGCGGAACATCGCGTTCGGCAGGGCCTCGACAACTTCGCCTTCGAGTTCGACTTTCTCTTCCTTGGGCATGCTCAGTGATCCTCGGGTTCCCAGGGCGCGCGGTCACAAACCGGCCCCCCGGGTTACCGTAAGAGTAGTGGGTATCCTTGGCCGCCGGCCCGGTCCGCCGGGCGGCCGTACGAAAGCGAATCTCCTGGAGGACGTGTTGTCCGCACTCAAAGACGCGCTGAAAAACGAGTATACGAAGCAGATCCTGCGCGCAACCGGCGTCAGGAAGGCGTCGCTCGAGCAGAAAAAGACCCCGCACTACCGCATGCCGCTCCTCGAGCAGGCTGGCGGCTGGATGCGCCTCGACAAGTACAAGGGTCCCGAGATCCCCGCCTCGGAGTGGGAGACCCTGACCTACACCACCTACTCGAGCGACCCGACCACGTACTTCGCGCCGATCACCTCAGCCACCGGTGAGATCGAGCTCAAGGGGTTCTGGGAGTATGGGAAGGCCGACCTGGATGGCGTGTGGACCCCGAACGCCGAGAAGTGCCCGTCGATCGTCAAGTGGGTCGAGTCGATCGGCGCCCGCTTCGGCCGCGTTCAGCTGCTCCGTATGTCGGCAAACACGATGCGCGAGTGCCGCTGGGGCCTGCACCTCGACAACAACAACCAGGGCAACCCCGACAACCAGGGCTGGGTCGTCCGGGTCTGGCTCGAGTTGAGCGACGACCCCTCGAGCGCGCTGGTCGTGCGGCCGACCGAGTTCGACCGCAAGGGCGAGGTCAAGATCGCGCTGCCGAAGTACCAGCAGGCCGTCGTCGACTCCGAGTTCCTGTGGCACGGCGGGCATCACGCCTCCGATCACGTGCGCTACGCGGTGATTGCAAGCGTCGAGAGCGGTCCAGCCTTGGAGCGCTGGATCGAGAGCCAGCGCCCGAGCTAGAGCGCCCGCACTAACTCAGCCGTGGTGGTGGTGGCCGTGGTGGCCACCGCCGCTGGCGCCGGGCGTTGTCCCGGCGCCCGGAACGGTTGCGCCGCCGGTCTGAGTCGTGGTCGTCTGCGTCGTAGTCGGCTGGGCGAACAACGTCGGGTTGTTCAAGTTTTGGGGGGTCGCCTTGGGCGGCGGCGGCTCCTTGGCCGACGAATGCGGGCCGGTGAACGCCGTTCCCACGAATGGGTCGGTTGGCTGCGGGAAATCGCCGCAGTATCCGGCCGATGCGGCCAGCATGAACTGTCTCCAGATCGGCGCCGCCAGCGTCCCGCCGAAGCCGTTCGGCATGTACAGGTTTCCCTGCGGATACCCGACCCAGACCGCGGTCGAGATCTTCGGCGAGTAGCCGACGAACCAGGCGTTGTCGTAGTTCTCCGCGGTGCCCGTCTTGCCGGCGGCCGGGCATCCGTAATTGGCAGAGGTGCCCGTTCCGCTCTGGATGACCGTCTTCAGCACCTGCGTGCCCTCGTACGCCTCGCCGTCGCTGAACACGCGGTTACCGGCTGGAGCTCCGAGGTCCTCGACCTTGCCGTTCGGGAACACCACCTTGCTGATGACCGTGGTCGGCATGTGGGTGCCACCGTTGGCGAGCGTCGCGTACGCGTCGGCCATCTCGAGCATCGTGCAGCAGTAGCTCAGGCCGCCGATCACCTCTGACGGGTTGCCCGTCAGATGCGAGGTGATGCCCATCGCGTGTGCGGTCGCGTCGAGCTTGGCGTACCCGAGGTCCTCCGCGAGCTGGGCGAACACCGTGTTGTCGGACACGGTCGTCGCCTTTGTGATGTTGATCACGCCCTGGTAGGTCTCCTCGGCGGTGTGCACGGACCAAGTCGGGTCGAGCGGATTCCACCCCGGCGCCAAGAACTTCGACGTGTAGTAGGTCTGGTTGGGGTCGCCGTCGTAGTCGTGGATCAGCGTCATCAACGCGAACGTCTTGAACGCAGATCCGGTCTGCCGCTCTGCCTGCACCGGATAGTCGAACTTGGTCTGTTGATAGGTCGCCGACGAGGCGATCGCGAGCACGTTCCCGTTGGCCGGGTTGACCGCCGCGAGCGCGGCCGCTGGCTGGGCGTCGAGATTAGGACCGCCCTCGTGGTCGATGACCGCGGTGAGGGCGTCCTGCTCCATCCGTGGGTCGATCGTCGTATAGACCTTGAGCCCGCCGTTCTCGGCCTCGTTCGCACCCACCTTCTGGATGAGCTGCTGCTCGACGTAATCGAAGATGTACGGCTGGCTGTGCTGGAGATAGCGGTTGTTCGGGTGGACCTGGAGCGGCTGCTTCTCCACTGCGGTGGCGAGGCCCTGGCTGATGTAGTGCGACGTGACCATTGCCTGGAGCACTTCGTTGCGGCGGACCTTCGCGCGGGCAGGGAACACGAGCGGGTCGTAGTGAGTCGGCGACTGCGGCAGCCCCGCCAGCAGCGACATCTGCGCCAGGTTGAGCTTTGACACCGGCCGGTTGAAGAACATCAGCGCGGCCGCGCCGACGCCGAGCGCCTCCTCGCCGTTCGAGGTCCCATACGGGACCGCGTTCAGGTACGAGTCGAGGATCCACGGCTTGTCGTGCTTGGACTCGAGCTGCTCGGCGAGCTTGGCCTGGATGATCTTGTACTTCAGGTTGTGGTCGTCGGCATAGCTCGTTCCGTCCAGGTACAGGTTGTTGACGAGCTGCATCGTCAACGTCGAGGCGCCCTGCAGCGCGTTGCCATCGCCGAGCAGGTCCTTCACCCCGGCTCGCACGATCCCCTGGTAGTCGAGCGCGCCGTGCTGGTAGAAGCGCCGGTCCTCGATCGCCACCGTCGCCTCCCGGAGCCGGGTGGGGATCTGCTTCGGGGCGGCGTACTCGAACACCGTATTCGTGCGGATGTAGCCGAGCGGCGTTCCGTCTGACGCAAAGATCTCCGTGGGAGGATTCGCGTGCTTCGGGGTCAGATTGCTCAGGTTCGGCGCCGAGTCGGCGGTCGCGACCACCCACCCGACCGCGAGCAGCGCCGCGATCGCGACCGCCGCGACGGAGAGCACGGTGACCATCACGACGACCCGCCCGACGGGGTGTCCGTGGTTGTCCCGGCGGCGGCGCTGTCGTTGGCGTCGGCTCATGGTGCGAAGCTACGGGCGGTCGTTGCGGTGCGCAGGCAGGCTGTCTCGGCACCGAAAACGGGGGAACCAGTGTAGCTGCCAGGCTTTTTCGGGCTTGCAGTAGCGGGTCCTGCTGGGTGGTCGGTGGATGCCAGACTCGGTTGCGCACATGCACGCCACCGCGACCCCACACGCGGCGATCCTGCTCGACGCCCTCGGCACGCTCGTGGCCCTCGAGCCGCCCGCTCCGCGGCTCCGTGCCGAACTCGCTTGGCGGTTCGGACTCGAAGTGTCCGAGGAGGAGGCGGCGCGGGCGATCGGCGCCGAGATCGCCTATTACCGGGCGCATCTCGACGAGGGGCGCGATCCGGCTGGTCTGGCCGCGCTCCGGCGCCGGTGCGCCGGCGTGGTGCGAGCGGGGCTACCCCCCTGCGGTCTCGAACTCGAGCTCGATCCCCTCGTCGACGCGCTGCTCTCGTCGCTCCACTTCACCGCGTTCGCGGATGTCCGTCCGGCGCTCGTGGCCGCTCGGGCGCGCGGGCAGCGGCTCGTGGTGGTCAGCAACTGGGACGTGTCTCTGCACGAGGTGTTGCGCAAGCTCGAGCTCGAGCCGCTCCTCGACGCGATCCTGACCTCCGCGGGCGCCGGCGCGCGCAAGCCGGCGCCGGCGATCTTCGAGCGGGCGCTGGCGCTCGCCGGGGTGATGCCGGAGCAGGCGATTCACGTCGGTGACAGCCTCGAGGAGGACGTCGTCGGCGCGCGCGCCGCCGGCATCGAACCGGTGCTCGTGCGCCGGGACGGCGGACCGTCGGTGGCCGGCGTGCGCACGATCTCGAGCCTCGCCGAAATCGCCGGGCTCGTAGTGGCGTAGCCTCGTGGGCGGCCTCGTGCTGCGGTTTCCGTAGCCTCCTAAGCTGATCTGAGCATGTCGAGCGTCCCTCCGCCGCAGCTGACTTCCTCCCAACCGGAGCCGGTGCCGGCGCCGGTGCCCCCGCGGCGCTCGGATACGTCGGACGAGCCGCCGTGGCCGGTGTGGACGGCGCCGGCGGCGGTCGTCGTCGGCCTCGTCGTCGGAGTCCTCGGGAGCGTCGTCGTCGCCGGCATCGGCGAGGCCGCGGGCACGACCCACACCACCCCCGCTATCAGCCTGATCAGCGACGTCGTGTTCGACCTCGGGTTCGTGGCCACCGCGTTGTACTTCGCGTCCGCGTTCGGGCGCCGGCCGCGGCCCGCGGACTTCGGCTACCGCCGGATCGCGCTGTCGGTCGGGATCGCCGCGTTCCTGCTTGCCGGCCTCGGCTATTTCATCGTCACTGCGGTCTACCAGGCGTTCGTCAAGCTCCACGGCACCGACAAGCTGCCCACGGACCTCGGGATCAGCACCAGCACCGCCGCGCTCGTCGGCGCCGCCATCTTCGTGTGCGTGGTCGCGCCCATCTGCGAGGAGTTCTTCTTCCGCGGCTTCATCTTCGGCGCCCTGCGCCGTTGGCACATCAAGGTCCGCGGCTACAACATCGGGACCTGGGTGGCCGCGATCGAGACCGGGATCCTGTTCGGCATCGCCCACACCGGCTCGGCCGCGTCCGAGTACCTGATCCCGCTCGGCTTCCTCGGCTTCGTGCTCTGCATCGTGCGCTGGAAGACCCGCTCGCTGTATCCCTGCATGGCGCTCCACTCGGTGAACAACTCGATTGCGCTCGGCTACAACGAACTGCACTGGAACGGCGGCGAGATCATCGGCCTGATCGCGGGCTCCCTCGCGGTGATCGCGGCCGTGACGCTACCGCTGGCGAGCCGCTCGGTGGCGCGCGCAACCTGAGCCCGGCGCCGGAAATCTGAGCTCGGCGCCGGCAACCTGAGCTCGGCGCCGGCAACCTGAGCCCGCGCGCAACCTGAGCTCGGCGCCGGCAACCTGAGCTCCGCGCCGGCAACCTGAGTCCGCGCGCGGGTGGTGAGCCAAGCCGGCGCCGGCCCCGGGGCGCCAACCTCCCCGGCCCCGGATTTCATGCATTTCCTGCCATTTCGTCGCGCCCCGGCGCGACCGTGGCCTCTCACGCATGTGGGGCATGCGCGGTATGCCACGGTCGGCCGATCCGAGGTCGATTGGCAGGTCTTGCAGGTCGTCGCCGTGCGGGAGACCGGTCGCGGTCGGAAGACCTGCGTAACGCGTCAATAGACGCAGGCGAGCTTGGCGTCGCCGAATTGCCCGCGATAATCGCGGGCCACTCGGCGGGGTCCGCCCGAACTCGCTCCGCCACCGTGTTATTCATGGCGCCCACCGCCGCGCGCGCCGCCGCGACCGCCGGTGCCTTGCCGGGCGGCCGCCGCAACCGACGGTTACTTCCCAGGTGCCCTCCGTTTCGTAGGCCGGCGACCCCGGATGAGAGGCGCGACGCCGCGCCACCGCCGACCACCGGCCGCCCGCGCCACCGTCCTCTGCGCGCCCCGCCCCCCGCGATGCAACGCAGATTGCGTGATTTCGCCACATGATTTACTTCGCGGACCATGCTGGGGGTAATTGCTGGCCGGTTCACCGCCACCGTCGCCACGTTCGCGGCGGTCGCCGCGGTATCTGCGGCCCCGGCCGCCGCCGCCGGTACGGCATCGACGACCCAGGGCACGACGTCCACGACAGCCACCACACCGTCGTCGACGACCACCACGCCGGCCGCCACCACTCCTGTGTTTGCCACGCTGGCCCTCAGCGTCCCCGACGCGTTCCTGGTCAACCACCACCTGGTCACGGTCCCCGGGCGGACCGTGCACGTCCACGGCGTGGTGAAGCCCTATGTCGCGGGGCAGTGGGTGCTCGTGCAGGACTCGGTCAACGGCAAGGTGTTCAAGACAGACCACCTGCGGATCCAGCCCGCGCCCGGCGGGCACAACGGCGAGTTCACCGAGACGCTGTCGAGCCCGAAGGCCGGGCACGTGATCGTCCAGGTCGGGCACACGCGTAACACAGCGCTAGGCGGCATGCTCGCCCGCCGCAGCCTCGATGCGCTCAACGAGAACGTCTCGTTCGGCTCGAGCGGCCTGTTCGTCGCGCTGATCCAGCAGCGCCTCGCCGCCCTCCACTTCTACATCCCGCAGACCGGCGTGTACGACACGGGCACCGGGCTCGCGCTCGACGCCTACCACCGCCTCATGCACTGGGGCACGTCGCAGACGCTCGACAGCCGCGTGATCAGTTTCCTGCTCGACGGATATGGCCAGTTCCCGGTGCGCTTCCCGGGCAACGGCAGGCACGCCGAGGGCAACCTGTCACTGCAGCTGCTCGCGCTGGTCGACGGCTCGCACGTGGTCGCGATCTATCCGATCAGCTCCGGCAAGCCGTCGACGCCGACGATCCTCGGCAACTTCCGGGTCTACTCGAGGGTGCCCGGCTACCTGCCCGACGGGATGTACTTCTCGAACTTCTTCATCAGCGGCTACGCGATCCACGGCTACGACCCGGCGCCCGACTATCCCGCCAGCCACGGCTGCATGCGCCTGCCGATCGTCGACGCGATCTCGGTCTTCAACTGGCTCGCGATCGGCGACTGGGTCGACACGTACTACTAAGGGTCAGCGACTTCAGCCGCGGACCCTGAGCGGCACGCCTCAGTGGACTTTCGCGAAGCGGGCCGCGTACCCGAGCCCGACCCCGTACACGAGCAGCGCGAACACCGCCGGCAACCCGTGGCCGACCCAGGCGTTGTTCGACTTGACGACGGCCGAGAACGGCGACGTGAGCGTCTTGGCCGCGCCGTCGATGAACCGGCGGGGTTGTGAGTGACGATGGGTGATCGCCGCCGGCGTGGTGCTCGGGTTCGTCCCCGCTACGAGTTCGGTCTGCTGATGCTCGGACGCGCCGGCCATCTGGTCGCGCGCGAACATCGCGAACGACATGACGACGAGCGCGCAGCACACGAGTGAAGCCCATCTGATGACGCGGGAGATCACGGAGCCCGTTTCGACCTTACGCGGCATTAGCATGAGCCTCCGCCGATGAGCCTCAACGCACAGACGACCGCCCGCGAGCGCCTGCTCACAGAGTTGCGCGATCACGCGCTCGTGATCGGCGAGGTGGTGCTGACGAGCGGTCAGACGGCGCAGTACCTGGTCGACGCCAAGCGCGCGATCCTTCGCCCCGCCGGCTTCCGCGCGCTGTCCGAGCTCGTCGCGGAGCAGGCGCGCGCCTGGGACGCGACCGCGGTCGGGGGGATGACGATGGGCGCCGATCCGATCGCGTGCGCCGCGCTCGCCGGTGGCGCCGAGGTCAAGGCGTTCTTCGTCCGCAAGGAGGTCAAGGCGCACGGGCTGTCCCGCCGAATCGAGGGGCCGACGCTCGACTCCGGCGAGCGCTGCATGCTCGTCGAGGACGTCGTCACCACCGGCGGCTCGACGCTACGTGCACTCCAGGCGCTCCGCGACGAGGGCCACGAGGTCTGCGGCGTGCTCGCGATCTGCGACCGGCTCGCCGGCGGGGCCGCCGCGATCGCGGAGGCCGCCGGTGCCCCGTTCGTGGCGTTGACGACGATCGACGAGGTCTACCCGGACCGTCCGGATAGCGCGTAATTCGGCCCCGAGACCTCCGCACATCCCGTGACGTCACCGTGCCGAATTACGTTGGAGAATCCGCCACGGAGCCGCCCGCAACCCGTCACGGGGTCGAGGCGGATTCCCCGGCCTGGAGGCGGCCGGATAGCTAGTGCGGCAGCGACGTACATCCGGGCGCGGTCTGATGCAGCGCCTGGACCAGCCATCCACCCTGGGGCAGCGGCGTGAACAGCACGATCGGACGATGGCTCGCCACCGCGGGCCCGTACTTGTAGCCGACCGTGGCGACGTTCACGCGCAGGTTCCAGGCCAGGATCGTCTGGTACTCGAGACGGGTCAGCGGCTCGCCACAGCGCCGCAGGAGCGCGGCCCCTCCCAGGCGCGAAATCGTTCCGGTCAGCTTCCCGATCTCGGCCGTGCGCGCGCGCTGGCCGACGATGTCGTGGTGTTCGCTCCTCGCCCGCGACAGCGCCGGCGGCACCAGCGCGAGCACGATCACCGCCACGAGCGCGATGCCCGCCCAACCGGCGACCCGCGAGACCCGCGGTGCCTGCACCAGCAAGCTCCCGATCCCGACGCCCGCCAGCGCGATCAGCACGGCGGCGGGCTCGTACATGTAGCGCCCGAGCCCGGGCCATCCGTGCAGCGAGAACGCGATCTCGACGAGTACCCACGCACACACTCCCGCCGCCAGCGCGAGCGTGACCCGATCTCGCCGCACGACCGCCAGAACCACCGCCAGCAGCGCGGTCAGCTCGATCGCGATCGGGTTGAGGTCCTTGAACCGGCCGATCGTCCCGAACACCCGGTCGCTGTGGAGCCGGCGCCCTGATCCGAGCGCGTTCGACGCGGCCACGAACGGGGTCCGCGAGGTCAATGCCGGGATCCCGAACCACAAGACGACCAGCAGCACGATCCCGCCGGCGATCAGGGCTCGCATCGACGGCACGCGAAGCCACGCCCAGATCGAATACAGCCCGAGGAACAGCCACACCTCCGGTCGCCCCAGCGACGCGAGCGCGCCGAGCACCCACGCCCAGCGGTACCGGCCGCACAGATGGCAGTCGATCGCGGCCAGGCACAGCGTCACGATCATCGGGTCCGACTGCGCGCTCAGCATGTAATGCCAGTAGGAGCTGAGCCCGAAGTAGCCGGCCGCCGCGAACCCGGCGGCGACCCACGCCGCGTAACCCCGGTCCGAGTCGCGGGGGGTCAGCCGAAAGGCGATCCGCCCCGCGAACACCGCGCCGGCGAGTGACACCGCCAGCGAGGTGACCATCCACAGCCATAGCTGGTAGTGGCCGAACAGCCCGAACGGGGCCGTGAACAGGTACGGCAGCGGCTTCCACGACGGCGCGGCGTTCGTATTGAGGTTCCCGGCGACGGTCTGGCGACCCCACACGAGCCATCCGTAGGGATCGAACCCCGGCCGAGTCTTCGCCCAAAGCAGCAGGATCAGCGAGACGACGAGCAGCCCCACCGCGCTCGCCACCGCGACCACGAGAGGCGACTCGAAACCGAGCCGCGCGCCGGCCGCCCGAGGCTCGGCTCCCGTGGGGGCCGGACTCGGCCGCTGCTCCGTCGTCGCCACGCTACTGGTGGATCAGCGCGCCGCTGCTGGTGTAGATGGCGTGAATCCCCGCGCAGCGCGCCACGTTGCCCGCCTGGGTGTGCCACGGCTGGAACTGCCAACCGCCTCGCGCCAGGGGGTGGATGAGCACCTTGGGGACCGCCGGGTTGGCTAGCTCGGCCGCCTCGACGTGCTGTTGGAAGCCTCCAACCGAGCCGACGTCGATGTTGTATATCCAGGCCACCGTGCTGGCGTACTCGACGTCGGTCACGGGCTGGCCGCAGTCGAGGATGTGATGCGCGCCGCCGAGCGCGTTGGTGGCGCTCTGCAGCAGCGAGATCTCGTGGGTGCGGGCGTGCTGGGCAATCAGATCGGTGTGCTCGGCCCGGACCCGGTGGATCGCCCCCGGGATCATGGTCGCCACGAGTGCCGCGGCCACGACGGCTCCGGACCAACGCGGAACGCCGTGACCGATCCGCGACCCCTCGAGCATCAGCCAACCGACAGCCACGCCGGCCAGGACTGCGACGACTCCGCCCGCCTCGAACACGTAGCGCGGCAGCGCCGGCCAGCCGTGGTAGGCGAAGGCGATCTCGACGATCGCCCACACGACGACCAAGGCGGCCAGGGCCAGCACCACCCAGTTGCGGCGCAGCAGCGCGAGCGCGGTCGCGATCCCCGCCGCGATCCACACCGGGAGATACAGGATCTCGTGGACACGGCTGAGCGTCCCGACGAGGCGATTCGAGTGAAGCTCGCGCGGAGATCCCTGCGCGAGCTGGCCGGCGATGTCCGGCCGCCCGTTGGTGATGGTCGGGACCCCGAACCACATGAACAGGACCACCGCCGCGCCGAGGATCAGCATCCACCGCATGCTCGGGATCTTGAACCAGGCCCAGAGCCCGAACAGGCCCAGGAACGGCCACACCTCAGGCCGCCCCAGGGCCGCGAGCACGCCGAACACGAGCGCCCAGCGGTAGCGGCCGATGAGGACCATGTCGATCGCCGCCAGTAAGAAGGTGACGATCATCGGGTCCGACTGGGAGCTGAGGATGTAGTGGAAGTAGTCCTCGATCCCGAGCACCCCCGCCCCGGCGATGAAGGCGGCCACCCATGGGGCGTAGCGACGGATCGGATCTGGGTCCAGGCGCAATCCGTTCCCGCCGACGAGCCGGTAGGCGATCCGAGCGGCGAACACCGCTCCGCCCAGCGCCACCGCCGTCGCGGTGATCATCCAAAGCCACAGCTGGTAATGGCCGAACAGCGCGTACGGCACGGTGAAGAGGAACGGCACCGGCTTCCACGACGGCGCGCCGCCCAGGTCGAGGGTCAGGCGCCAGGTCTGGTGGCCCCACACCATCCAGCCGTAGGCGTCGTAGCTCGGACGGGTGCGCGCCCACACGGTCAGCAGGGCCGAGATCACGAGGATCACCGCGCTGACGCTCAGCCACGGGTGCTCGCTCGTGTACGCGCGCAGGGTCCACGGCGCGGGTTCGCCCGCCACCGTTTGATTCGCGATTGCCGGCGCCGGGATCGTGGGTGCGTCTAAAGTGCTCTCGGCCACGGAGTGGGCGGACGGTAGCACGGGGTGCGGTGAGCAACTCCTTACCCGGACCGCGCTCTGACATCGACTTGATGCCCCCGGCAGGAATCGAACCTGCATCCCGCGCTTAGGAGGCGCGTGCTCTATCCATTGAGCTACGAGGGCGGCGGCTTCGAGAGCGTATCGGCGCAGATCGGCGCCCCGGGATCGGCGGTGTTGGCCCGCGTGTCGGCCCGTGTGCCGGCCCGCGTGCCGGCCCGTGTGCCGGGGCGCCCGGAAGCGTCGTAGCGTCGTATATCCGTCCGCACGGATTGGTCGCGAGCGTGCGCTTGGTTTACCTCGGGTTAATCTTTGATGACAAACGGCGGCGATATGTGGTATCCCTCGATTCCGTGGAGGAGCGCCCCATACTGACGCGGTTTGCTCTGAGCGGCGGGCGATGAGCTTCAGCGGTTCTGAGCTGCTCGTCGAGGAAGCGCCAGAGCAGGCGAGTTTCGATCTGGTGTCGTCGGGCGAGATCGTCGCGCGCTCGCCGATGCAGCTGTTCTGGCGGCGGTTCCGCACGGACCGCGTCGCCATGGTGTCGCTCGTCTTCATCGTGGTGCTGATCATCGTCGCCATCTTTGCGGGCCCGATTGTGAGCCTGCTCGGGGTCACTGGCCCTAACACGCCCAACAACAACTGCCCCGGCCCCGCCACCCAGTGCGCGCTGGACATCTTCGGCCAGCCAACGGGTCCGAGCAGCATCCATCCGTTCGGCGTGGACGAGCTCGGTCGCGATGTCCTCGCCCGCGTCATCTACGGCGCTCGGATCTCGCTCGAGGTCGCGTTCATCGCCACCGGCATCGCGGTACTGATCGGGGTGACACTGGGCACGATCGCCGGCTTCTTCAGGGGCTGGGTCGACTCGCTGCTGTCGCGCTTCATGGATGTCGTGCTGGCCTTTCCGGTTCTGCTGTTTGCCATCGGACTGGCCTCGGCCTGTGCGCTTGGAAAGGGCTGTCTCGGTGGCCTCATCACACCGGGACCCGTGACACTGATCGTGGTGATCGCGCTCGCGTCCTGGCCGTACCTCGGGCGGATCATCCGGGGGCAGGTCCTGTCGATCCGGGAGAAGGAATACATCGAGTCGGCGCGGTCGCTGGGCGCATCGAACGGTCGCATCATGCGGCGCGAGATCTTGCCCAACCTGGTGGCGCCGATCATCGTCTATACGTCGCTGATTCTGCCCACGAACATCCTGTTCGAGGCGGCTCTCTCCTTCCTGGGGGTAGGAGTCCAGCCGCCGACGGCCAGCTGGGGGCAGATGATCGCCGACGCATCGCCAATCTTCAATACGGCGTGGTGGTACATGGTTTTCCCTGGGGCCGCGCTCGTGTTGACGGTCCTCGCGTTCAACCTGGTCGGCGACGGCCTGCAGGATGCGTTGAACCCGAGGGCCGGACGCTGAGGAGAGGTATCGGAAGTACCCGTCGCATTTCGCAACAAAGGAGGAGGACAACTACATGTTTCTGCTAAGGAGGAAAGCTTCATGCGTCTGCTTCGACTGACGCTCATCGCGGTCGCGTGCGCGACCGTGGTAGCCGCGTGCGGGGGCTCGAGTAACTCGAGCAGCTCGGGTTCGGCCGCCGCCTCGGCTTCGAGCACCAATGGCCACGCGGGCGCGTCGCCCCAGAGCGGGGTCAACCTCGCCGGTCTCGCCAACACCAAGCCCGATCCGAGCGCCCAGCACATGGGCGGCACGCTCACCCTGACTTCGAACGAGGGCTGGGAGCACCTCGATCCGGGCGCGTCGTACTTCCAGATCGACTACGTGGTCGTGTACGCGACGCAGACCCCGCTCTACACGTTCACGCCCACGAGCGATACTCCGGTGCCGCTGCTGGCCTCGGGGCCACCCCAGATCAGCGCTGACGGCAAGACGGTGACCGTGCACATCAAGCCGGACTGGAAGTTCGGACCGCCGGTCAACCGGGACATCACGTCGAAGGACGTCGCCTGGGCGTTCCAGCGGATGTTCAACTCGAACGTCCAGAACGGCTATGCCGCCGGTTACTTCCCGATCGTGGGTGCCAATCCGACGGCCACGAGCGACAAGCCGATCCCGGGGATCAGCACCCCCAACGCGACGACGATCGTGTTCCATCTGACCAAGGCGTTCGGCGCAACTATGGCCGACGCGCTGACACTGCCCGGCACCTCCGCGATCCCCGCCGGGTACACGGCCAAGGCGGACAAGAGCAGCCCGTCGACGTGGGACTCGAATCCGACGAGCCAGGTGTTCACCGGCCCGTACATGATCTCGAGCTACAAGGCGGGTCAGAGCGTCACGCTGGTTCGCAACCCGAACTGGAGCCGTTCGGTCGACGGCGTGCGCCCAGCGTACGCAGACAAGATCGTGTGGAACGCCGGTGCCGATCCGACGGTGGCGGCGCGCCAGACGCTCGACAGCACCAACCTGCTGATGGCCGATACGCCGCCGGCGGCGGTGCTCAAGTCCGCGTATGAGACCAAGAAGACCCAGCTGTCGATCGCGCCGCTCGGGACCTACTACGCGGCGCTCAACACGACGGTGCCGCCGTTCAACAACATCAACCTCCGCAAGGCTGTGGTCGCCGCATCGAACCGCTCCGCCTACGCGCTGGCTCGCGGTGGCCAGCTGGTCGCCACGGTGTCCACGCACTTCATCTATCCCGAGGTGCCGGGCTTCCAGCAGGCGGGTGGCGCTGCCGGATTCGGGCAGGACTTCGTGTCTCACCCCACCGGCGACATGACCGTCGCGTGCAAGTACATGAAGCTGGCGGGCTACCCGAACTGCAAGTACACGGGTCAGTACGGGCAGTACGGCAGCGTCCTGATCGTCGGGTCGAACTCTGCCCCAGGGCCGCAGGAGATGCAGGTCGTCCAGTCCGGGCTCACCGCGCTCGGCTTCAAGACGTCGATCAAGGCGGTGCCGCAGCAGACGATGTACTCGAAGTTCTGCGGGTACGTGAAGGCGCACGTCAACGTGTGTCCGACGGCGGGGTGGATCGAGGACTTCCCGGATCCATACGCCGCGCTGTACATACCGTTCAGCGGCGACGCCATCATCCCGATCAACAACAGCAACTGGGCGAGCCTCAACGACCCGGCGATCAACAACGCGCTCAACACGGACGCGGGAATCACCAACCTGACCGCGCGCTACCAGGCGTTCGCTCAGGTTGACAAGATGATCGTCGACTCCGCTGCGGCGATCCCGGAGGTCTGGTCTGACAACGCGCTGCTCGAGGGCTCGAAGGTCAAGGGCGTCCTCGACCCGTGGAACGACGACTGGAACCTCTCGTTCAGCTCGCCGAGCTGAGTTAGGATCAGTCAATAGGGCTAGATATCTGAGGGGCCTCGCGCTCGCGGGGCCCCTCAGGAGCTCTCACCGATATGGGCCGCTACATCATCCGCCGCCTTCTCTGGGTCATCGTGCTGCTGATCGTGGTCAGCGCGGTGACTTTCCTCATCTTCTACGCGCTTCCGTCGGCCGACCCGGCGGTGCTCCGGGCAGGGCGCTCGCCGAACCCGGCGCTGATCGCCTCGATCCGGCACAACCTCGGCCTCGACAAGCCCATCTACGAGCAGTACTGGCTCTACATGAAGGGCGTCGTCCTGCACTTCAACTTCGGCTACAGCTATCAGTTCTCACAGCCGGTTCGGACCATGATCTTCCAGCGCCTGCCGGCGACGATCTCGCTCACCGTCGGCGCGGTCATCATCTGGCTGATGATCGGGCTGCCGATCGGGATCCTGTCCGCCGTCCGCAGTCGCAGCGTGATGGACCGCACGGCGATGGGCGGGGCGCTGCTGGCGATCTCCGCGCCGTCGTATTGGCTCGGGCTGGTCGCCCTGTTCCTGTTCGCCAATGACATCGGGATCATCAAGATCTTCGATGGCGCCGGCACCTACACCGGGTTGACCGCGGACCCCGGACGATGGTTCGGGTCGCTGCTTTTGCCCTGGATGGTGCTCGCCGCCGCCTTCGCGGCGTTCTACTCGCGATTGCTCCGGGCGAACCTGATCGAGGTGATGTCCGAGGACTACATACGGACGGCGCGCGCCAAGGGGCTCTCCGAGCGCCGGGTGATCTTCCACCATGGGGTGCGCTCCGCGATCACCCCGATCGTCACCGTCCTCGGCCTCGACATCGGGGGCCTGCTGGGCGGGGCGATCCTCATCGAGACCGTGTTCAACATCCCCGGGGTCGGCCGGCTCGCCTACCAGGGGATCGAAAACGCCGACCTGCCCGTGATCCAGGGCACCGTGCTGTTCGGGGCGTTCTTCATCGTGTTCGCCAACCTGATCGTGGACATCGTCTACGCGTTCCTCGACCCCCGGGTCCGGTACTCATGAGCCGGCTGCTCGAGGTGTCCGATCTGTGCGTCGAGTTCTCGACCGAGGACGGGATCGTCCACGCCGTCGACGGCATCTCCTACGGGGTCGACATCGGGAAGACGCTCTGCATCGTCGGGGAGTCCGGCTCCGGGAAGAGCGTCTCGTCGCTGACCACGCTCGGGCTGACCAAGGGAAGGAACGCCAGCGTGAGCGGGAGCATCGTGTTCGACGGTCGCGATCTGCTGACGCTCCCCGAGGATGAGATGCGCTCGATTCGCGGCAACCAGATCGCGATGATCTTCCAGGACCCGCTGTCCTCGCTGCACCCGTTCTACAAGGTCGGCGCGCAGCTGACCGAGGCGATCAACACTCACCAGAGCGTGTCCCGCTCGGCCGCGAAGGAGCGAGCGGTCGAACTGCTGGCGATGGTGGGGATCCCCGACCCTCAGCGCCGCGTCGACCAGTATCCGCACGAGTTCTCGGGCGGCATGCGCCAGCGAGTGATGATCGCGATGGCGCTCGCCAACGAGCCTAAACTCCTGATCGCCGACGAGCCGACGACCGCGCTCGACGTGACCGTTCAGGCGCAGATCCTCGCGCTCCTCCAGGAGCTCCAGGACCGCCTGGGGATGGCGATCATCCTGATTACCCACGACCTGGGCGTGGTTGCGGAGTTCGCCGACGAGATCGCGGTTATGTACGCGGGGCGAATCGTCGAGCGTGGGTCGGACAAGCAGATCTTCCTCGCGCCCCAGCACCCGTACACCTGGGGTCTGTTGAAGTCGATTCCGCGACTCGACACCCCCCGCGACGAGGCGCTCGTTCCGATCTCGGGGCGGCCTCCCAGCCTGATCCAGCGGCCGACGGGCTGTCACTTCCACCCGCGCTGCCCGTACGTGCTCGACGACCACAAGCGAATCGACCCGCCGCTGACCCCCGTGAACGGAGACCCCGGACACGAGGCGGCCTGCCTGCTCCCGACCGAGCTCCGCACGCGCGTCTGGAAAGGGTTGGTGGCCGGTGAGGAGTCGGCGCAGATGCGGCACCTGGTGGTGGAGGAGGCGCGGCCGCTGCCCGTCTCGGGCAGCCATCGACTCACCCAGGAGGCAGACCAGTGAGCGTGGACGGGGCACCGCTCATAGAGGTCAAAAATCTCGTCAAGCACTTCCCGATCACCAGGGGAATCATCTTCCAGAAGCAGATCGGGGCGGTGAAGGCAGTGGACGACATCTCGTTCGAGGTCAAGCGCGGCGAAACGCTGGGGATCGTGGGCGAGACTGGCTGCGGCAAGAGCACGACCGCGCGGCTTCTCGTGCGCCTTCTCGAGCCCACCTCCGGGCAGATCATCTTCGACGGTGAGGACACCTCCACACGCAAGGGCGATTCGCTGAAGGCCCTTCACCGCGAGATGCAAATGGTCTTCCAGGACCCCTACTCGTCGCTCAACCCCCGTAAGACAGTCGGCTCGATCATCTCCGATCCGTTCGCCATCCATGGAATGTTCAAGGGCGAGGGGGACCGGAAGAAGCGCGTCCAGGAGCTGATGGATCGCGTTGGGCTCAACCCCGAGCACTACAACCGCTACCCCCACGAGTTCTCGGGCGGGCAGCGGCAGCGCATCGGAGTCGCCCGGGCGATCGCGCTCGAACCCAAGCTGCTCGTCGCGGATGAGCCCGTCTCGGCGCTCGACGTCTCGATCCAGGCCCAGGTGCTGAACCTCCTGCGAGAGCTGCAGCGAGACATGGGACTGACCCTGATCTTCATCGCCCACGATCTCTCGGTAGTCCGACACATGGCCGACCGCGTGGCGGTCATGTATCTCGGCAAGGTGGTCGAGATCGCCCCCAGCGACGCGCTCTACAGCTTCCCGCGCCACCCTTACACCGGCGCCCTGCTCGCCGCCGTCCCGGTGCCCAACCCCACCGGGCGCGAGCGCAACCGCCAGCTCCTCACGGGCGACGTCCCGAGCCCGGCGAACCCGCCGCGGGCCTGCCGCTTCCACACTCGGTGCCCCAAGGCTCAGGAGGTGTGCTCACAGGACGAGCCGCTGCTCGAGCTCAAGGGCACGCGCAGCATCGCCGCGTGCCACTTCCCGCTGACCGAGTCCGAGGTGCGGGACCGGTTGGGAGCCGCGCTCGCCGGCAGCGGCCCGAACGGCGCGAGCGCGGAAGTGCTCGCGGATCAGCCTTCGTCGTCGTCGTCCTCGACGTAGAGCGACTCGCGGGCGAGTTCGGCCCCGCTCTTGCTCCACAGCTTGATCTCGAGGAAGTCAGAGCGGTAGTTGTCAGGCGCGATCAGTGTGAAGCGGTCCTCCACCACCTCGGCCTGGTCGACCGCGATGTCCGCCAGCTCGGCGGTGACGGTGGCGCCTCCGGGAACCATCGGTACGCCCCACACGAGCGTGATCTCGGCCCGGTTGCCCTGCTCGCCGCGCCAGCTCCCGATCACCTCGTCGTTGAGGTCGAGCTTCCAGTCGGGGTTGGACTCGGCCACCTCGGCGGTGAAGTCGACCGAGGCCTCAAAAGCGGCCGGCCCCTGTTCGCCCTCGGTGAACGACACGTATCCGAACAGCTCATAGCCGCCGCTGGTCCGCGCCACCGCGGGGATATATGTGCGCCCGCCGTAGGTCCGGTCCGGGAACCACGAGATCTCGGTGTCGATCTCGCCGATGTCCTCGCCCTCGGTGTCGATCTCCCGGATCCCGCCCCGGAAGTGGCCTGCGAGCGTGTCGCCCCAGCGGCCGTACGGGAGGGGCTCCTGCGGGGGCTCGGCGGCAAACGAGATAACGAATCGGTCGGTGGGAGGCATGGGCGTCGTGGGCGACAGCGTACCCGGGAGGGCCGGCGCAGGCGGTCACCGGGGCCCGGGGCGCGCCGGCGCGAGCCGGGTCCCTAAAACGCCCCCCGCCGGCTCAGCACCGCGGGGATCGTCTTCAGCAGGATCGACAGGTCGAGCATGATTGACCAGCGCTCGAGGTAGAGGAAGTCGAGCCGCACGAGATCGTCGAAGTCGAGCTCGGCCCGGCCCGACACCTGCCACAGCCCCGTGATCCCCGGCAGCACCAGGTATCGCTTCTTGTGCCAGTCCTCGAGGCGCTCGAAATCGCGCATCGGCAGCGGCCGCGGGCCCACGAGCGACATCTCGCCGCGAACGACGTTGACCAGCTGCGGCAGCTCGTCGAGCGAGAACCGGCGCAGCAGGCGCCCAACCGGGGTCAGGCGGGGATCGTCGCGGATCTTGAACAGCGCGCCCGAGAGCTCGTTGAGCGGCTCGAGCTCGTCCTGGATCTGGTCGGCGTGCTCGCGCATCGTCCTGAACTTGAAGCAGTAGAACGGCTTACCCGCCATCCCCGGGCGCTCCGAGCGATAGATCGCCGGCCCGCGAGACGAAAGCTTGATCGCCACCGCGATCGCGAGGAAGACGGGCGAGAGCAGGATCAGCCCGATGATCGACACCACCAGGTCGAACGTCCGCTTGACCGCGAAGTCGACACCCTCGAACACCGGCGGGCGCAGCGTGAACAGCGGCACGGTGTGACCCGGCGCGAACTCAGCCCGGTCGATCAGGATCTCCATCGTCGACGGCGCCACCTGGACGGTCACGCCGCGCTGATGGCACATGTCGACAAGCTCCACCGCCTTGTCCTGGGGGAAGTCGGGGTCGGCGATGATCACCTCCTGCACGGCCTCGAGCTCGAGCACGCTCGGCAGATCCGGCAGCGCTCCGAGTGACCGCAGGCCGTTGCGCGGGCGAGGCGTCAGCGAGATGTAGCCGATGATGTCGACCCGCGTGCGCGACCGGTCGGCCAGCGCCCGCGCGACCTCGTCGATGTGCTTGCCCGATCCGACCAGCACCGCGCGGCGCGCGTAGCCCGCCTGGTCGAGCAGCCAGCCGCTGGCGCGCAAATGCAGCTCGCGGAGCGCGGCGACGTAGATCGTCGCGAAGAACAGCGTGCCGTAGAAGATGAAGTAGCTCGAGAAGTGCTGACCGTCGGCGAGCGCGAACACCAGCGCGATCACGGTCGCCTGGAACAGTGCGGTGGCGATCCGCGCCAGTCCGGGCCGGCGCGTGCGGTCCGAATACAGGTCGACCCTGGCGAACGCGAGCACGGTCACCAGGTACGCGAACGGGATCCAGTGCTTGATGTCGTGCCAGGCGACCGACGCGCTCAGCTGGTCGTGAACGGCCAGCTTGAGCATCACCGCGGTGAACAGAGCGCCGACGACGCCGATGAAATCCAGCACGAGCAGCGACGCGACCCGCGCGACCTTGCGCAGCGTTTCCCACCGCAACACGAACGACAAGAACGGCGGGCGCTTGCGCCTGATGTCGCGCTCGGGCAGAGGCATCGGGGCGGCAGAACCCGGACCGCCGCCAGAGTGGATGTTCGGAACCTCTTTTTGCTCGACCGTCACGTTGCTACTCGCACCGTTCATCGACCCCCGCGGTGGCTATAACGGTAGCTCGACCGGGAAGTAGCGGTGTACCGAGCAAGCATTCCTGCGTCCTGGCGCCGGCGTTACGCAGGGCCGACGAGCGCTTCTCTGCCGGCCTTCTCGATCGTCCGCTCCAGCCCCTCGCGGAGGCTCACCTTGGGCTCCCAGCCGAGGATCTGCCGCGCGAGCGTGATGTCCGGCTGGCGCACCTGCGGGTCGTCGGTCGGGAGCGCCTCGTACACGATCTCCGACTTCGAGCCCGTCACCTCGATCACGGTGTTCGCGAGCTCGAGCAGCGTGAACTCGTCGGGGTTGCCGATGTTGACCGGGTTGTGGTAGCCGGACTCGGCGAGCGCGATCAATCCCCGGATCTCGTCTTCGACGTAACAGAACGAGCGCGTCTGGGACCCGTCGCCGAACACCGTGATCGGCCGATCCTGGAGCGCCTGGCGCAGGAACGTCGGAATCGCCCGCCCGTCGTGCGGTCTCATGCGCGGTCCATACGTGTTGAAAATCCGCACGATCGCGGTGTCGACGCCCTGCTGGCGGTGATAGGCCATCGTCAGTGCCTCGGCGTACCGCTTGGCCTCGTCGTAGACCCCGCGGGGACCGATCGGGTTGACGTGCCCCCAGTAGCTCTCGGGCTGCGGGTGCACCTGCGGGTCGCCGTACACCTCGCTGGTCGACGCGATCAGGAACCGTGCGCGGTGGATCTTCGCGAGCCCCAGCGTGTGGTGCGTGCCGTATGAGCCGACCTTGAGCGTGGCGAGCGGCAGGCGCAGGTAGTCGATTGGCGAGGCGGGCGACGCCAGGTGGTAGACGAAGTCGATCGGCTCGTCGATGAAGTACGGCTCGATGATGTCCACGTTCTTGTGCACGAACGCCTCGTCGCGGATGTGCTCGATGTTGGCGAGCGACCCCGTCTCGAAGTTGTCGACGCAGATCACGCGATGGCCGCGGCGGAGCAGCTCTTCGCACAGGTGTGACCCGAGGAATCCCGCGCCTCCGGTAACTAGGCTGGACGGCATCCCGCCAATCTACGGACTACTTCGATCCGGTGCGTACCGGTCATTACGATGATGCGTCCACCACGAAAGGAGGAATGATGGCCGCAGCGCGGTTCGTCGAGCGCCTGAACCATCAGATCGCATACGAGTTCGCGGCGTCGCAGCAGTACATCGCCAACGCCGTCTACTACGACTCCGAGACCCTTCCCCGCCTGGCGGCGTTCTTCTACGCCCAGGCGGTCGAGGAGCGCAACCACGCGATGATGATGGTCGAGTACCTGCTCGACGCCGATGCGCCCGTGACGATTCCCGGCGTCGACGCGCCCGAGAGCGGGTTCAGCGACATCACCGCGCCGGTCGCGCTCGCGCTGGAGCAGGAGCGTCGCGTCAGCGATCAGATCGGCGAGCTGATGGGCGTCGCCCGCGAGGAGAACGACTACCTCTCAGAGCAGTTCACGCAGTGGTTCCTCAAGGAGCAGGTCGAGGAGGTCTCGACGATGTCCTCGCTGCTGGCGGTGGTGCAGCGCTCGGCCGATTCGCCGATGCAGATCGAGGACTACCTCGCCCGCGAGCACTCGCAATCCGAGGGGGCTGATCCGACCGCCCCGACCGCCGCCGGCGGAGCGTTGTGAGTTAGCCGGCGCTGCGGCGCAGCACGTGCTCGTCGCCGCGGCGGATCGTCATCTTCTCGGAGTCGAAGTGCTCGAGCAGCGCCTGCGCGAACTTGCGCGAGGTGCCGAGCTCGTCGCGTAGCTGGGCGAGCGTGACCACGCCACCGTTGCGCTGGGCTAGCTCCACGAGGCGTGCGCGGATCTCGCCCAGCGAATCCGCGTGGTAGTGGAGCGCCTTCGACACGCGCACCGCGCGTCCCGCGTCTCTGAGCGCGGCCAGGTCGCCGGCGTCCAGCTCCGAGTCGATCGGCGGTTCGACGCCGGCGTCGCGCAGTCGCTGCTCCAGGACGAGGGCGGAGCTCGACAGGGGTTGCGTGGGGGCCGGCTTCGCCGGCGTCCAGCCGGATGACTCGTCGCCGGCCCGTCGTTTGCGAGGCCGGATGCCGAGCGGGCCGTGCGACGAGGCCGGGGAAGCCCGTCCGGTCGGTTCCGGCACTTCGCCTCGAGCGAGCCGTTCGAGCCGGGCGAGCACGTCGCGGCTCGGGCCGTGCCGGCGCGGCCGCGGGTCGAGCACGCGGCCCCCGCCCAGGGTGTCCGGCGGCGCCACCTGCCGCACCACGATCCGGTCGCCGGCGGCGGGGACGATCGGCTGCTCGAGGCGGACCTGCCAGAAGCGCCCCCCGAGCCAGGCCAGGCGAGCCGCCGCCTCGCGCGTGCCGTGGTGGATCTGAACGCGCGCGCCGTGCTCCGGCTCACGGCCGCCGAAGTCGAGCTCGACATCCACCCGGTAGGAGGGCCGCACGGCGCCGTCGCCCGAGACCAGTACGTCCCCACGCGCGATCTCGTCGACCGAGGTGCCGGCGAGGTTCACGGCCACGCGCTGACCCGCCGGCGCCCGGTCGAGCGGCTGATCGTGTACCTGGACGCCGCGCACGCGGACCCGCCGCCCCTGGGGCAGGATCTCGAGCTCGTCGCCGCGCCCGACCTGCCCCGACCACAGCGTGCCGGTCACCACCGTGCCCGCGCCCCGGATCGTGAACACGCGATCGACGTGGAGCCGGGCTCCGGAATCGGTCGTGTCGGCCCGCGAGACGACCGCAGCGGAGGCCCGGTCAAGCGCGGCCCGGAGCTCGTCGAGCCCGGTGCCGGTACGCACCGAGACGGCCACGACCTCGCTCCCCGGGAACAGCTCCGTGGCCTCGATCAGCGCCACCTCGGGGTCGGCGAGATCGCTCTTGGTCACGGCGACGACGCCGGTGCCGACGCCAAGCGCCTCGAGCACGGCGGCGTGCTCACGCGTCTGCGGCATCACCCCGTCGTCCGAGGCGATCGTCATCAGGAACAGGTCGATCCCGGTGGCGCCGGCGACCATCGTCCGCACGAAGCGCTCGTGCCCGGGAACATCGACGACCGACAGCCGCCGCCCGGACGGCAGCGTCATGCTCGCGTAGCCGAGCTCGATCGAGATCCCCCGAGCGCGCTCCTCCGGGAGGCGGTCGGTGTCGACGCCGGTCAGGGTCCGGATCAATGCCGTCTTGCCGTGATCGATGTGCCCAGCGGTGCCGAGCGTCAGCGGCTTCATCGAGGGGATGGGGATTTTTCGGCGGTTGCCGCCTTAGCGGCGCGCGCGACCATCGGAACCTCTTCGTCGGTGAGCGTGCGCGGGTCGAGCAACAGCTGCCCGGCGTGGATCCGGCCGATCACCGGCGGATCGTTCGCGCGCAGTGCCCGGGCGAGTGCTTCAGGCTCCCCTTCGAGCGCAACCGCCGGGCCCTCGAGCTCGAGCAGAGGCAGCGTTCCCCCACCGACCCTGGCCACGGCCCTGATCACTCGCGCACGTTCGCCGATGGCTCGGGCGAGCTCTTCCGCCCGCGCGCTCAGCGTGAGCTCGTCCGCAGCCAGCATCGCCAGGGTCGGGATCTCGCTCAGCGCCCGTTGCGGATCGCGGTAGAGCCGGAGCGTCGCCTCGAGCGCCGCCAGCGACAGCTTGTCGATCCGCATCGCCCGAGCCAGCGGGTGGCGGCGTGCGGCCGCCACCGCGTCCCGACGGCCGACTATCAGGCCCGCCTGGGGCCCCCCGAGCAGCTTGTCACCCGAACAGCAGACGAGCGCCGCGCCCGCCGCCACCGAATCCGCGACGGCCGGCTCCTCCACCGCCACCGCTCCCCCGACCCAGCCCGAACCGACGTCGTCGATCACGGGCACGCCCAGCTCGCACAGCGCCCCCACCGGGACGTCCTCGACGAACCCGATCGTCCTGAAGTTCGACTGGTGCACGCGCATGATCGCGCCGACGTCGTCATGGGCGTTGAGCGCCCGCTCGTAGTCGCTCAGGCGAGTCCGGTTCGTGGTGCCCACCTCGAGCATCCGCGCCCCCGACTGGGCGATCACCTCCGGGATCCGAAAGCCGCCGCCGATCTCGACCAGCTGCCCGCGCGCCACCACGATCGCTCGCCCCGGCCCGGCCAGCGCGGCCGCGGATAGCAGCACGGCGGCGGCGCCGTTGTTGACCACGATCGCCGCCTCGGCGCCGGTCAGCTCGCGCATGAGTCCCTCGACGTGGGCGTGACGGCTGCCCCGCTCGCCCGACGCCAGGTCCAGCTCGAGGCTGCTGTAGCCCTCGGCCGCCCGCGTCACCGCGTCTCGCGCGCTCGCCGCCAGCGGCGCCCGGCCGAGATTCGTGTGGAGGATCACCCCGGTGGCGTTTATGACCCGCCGCAGCGAGGGCCGTTCGAGCGTCACGAGCACTTCGTGTGCCCGCGCCACCAAATCACCGTCAGCTGGCTGGCCAGCCAGCCAGGCAGCGCGACGTTCGTCGATTGCTAGACGGGCAGCCGCCACGGCCAGCGCATGCGGGGCCCCGAGGCGGGCAGCCAGCTCGTGCACGGCGGGAAGCGACCTCAGGCCTGCGGCGTCACCCCGGGCACCCATTCGCCCTCTTCCCTCTTCCAGATCGGGACCTTCGTCTTTATCTCGTCGATGATCTCTCGCGCTCCCGCGAACGCCTCCGCTCGGTGGGGCGCCGACACCGCGATCGCCACCGACGCCTCGGACAGCGGTACCGTGCCGACGCGGTGCTCGACCGCGGCCGCACAGAGACCGTGCCGCTCGATCGCGCGGGCCACGATCTCGCTCATCTGGCGTTCGGCCATCTCCGTATAGGCCTCGTACTCGAGCTCGGCCACCTCCCGGGTCACCCCGAGGAATGTCACGACCGCGCCGGCGCGAGGATCGCGAACGCGCTCGACGAGCGGGTCGAGTGCGAGCTTGGCCGTCGTCAGCCGTGCGTGCGAGGCGCCGACGGCGCCACCGGATATCGGTGGGATCAGCGCGACCTCGTCTCCGGTGTGCAGGGGCGCCCCGGGGTCGGCATATTCCTGGTTGACGGCCATGACGACGGGCACGCCGTCGGTCAGATCCCGGATCCGGTCGAGCGCGTCGGCCACCAGCGCGCCCTCGGGCAGCTCGAGTTCGACTTCGCTAGCGCCGGCGCGTTCGCGCAGCCCGGCAAAAAGTCTGATGCGAACTTGCACGGGCTCAAAGGGTAACCTCGCGGGTCATGGCCACCACCGACGAGCACCGCACGATCGCCCCGATCGTCGGCCCCGATGACCCCCGGCGGTTCACGGACTCCGGGATCGAGGTCAAGGGCCTGTACGCCGACCAGGATCTGCCTGCGGACCTGCCCGAGCGGCTCGGCGAGCCCGGCGAGTACCCGTTCACGCGCGGCATCCACCGCGATATGTACCGGGGCCAGCTGTGGACGATGCGCCAGTACGCGGGCTACGCGAGCGCGAAGGAGTCCAACGAGCGCTACCGCTACCTGCTTCAGCACGGCTCGACCGGCCTTTCGATGGCGTTTGATCTCCCCACGCAACTCGGCCTCGACTCCGACGACCCGCGGTGTCTGGGCGAGGTGGGGCGGACCGGCGTGGCGATCGACTCGATCGACGACATGCGCACCGCGTTCGACCAGATCCCGCTCGACCAGGTGTCGACATCGATGACGATCAACGCGCCGGCGGCGGTGCTGCTACTGCTCTACGAGTTGGTCGGCGAGGAGCAGGGGGTCCCGGCCGAGAAGCTCCGCGGGACGACCCAGAACGACATCCTCAAGGAGTACATCGCGCGGGGGAACTTCATCTACCCGCCCAAGGGCGCGATCCGCTTGACAACCGACCTGTTCTCGTACTGCCGGGAGCGTATCCCGCGCTGGAACACGATCTCGATCAGCGGCTACCACTTCCGCGAGAAGGGCTGCTCGGCCGTGCAGGAGGTCGCGTTCACGCTGTGCAACGGCATCGCGTACGTGCAGGCCGCGCTCGACGCCGGCCTCGCGGTCGACGAGTTCGCGCCGCGGCTGGCGTTCTTCTTCAACGGCCACAACAACGTCTTCCAGGAGATCGCCAAGTTCCGTGCCGCGCGCCGGATGTGGGCGAAGATCATGCGCGAGCGGTTCGACGCCAAGGACGAGCGTTCGTGGCGCCTGCGGTTCCACACCCAGACCGGCGGCGTCACCCTGACCGCCCAGCAGCCGGAGAACAACATCGTGCGCGTCGCGCTCCAGGGATTTGCCGCCGTCTGCGGCGGCACCCAATCGCTGCACACCAACGGCTTCGACGAGGCGCTGGCGCTGCCGACCGAGCGCGCCGCGAAGATCGCGCTCCGCACGCAGCAGATCATCGGCTACGAATCAGGCGCCGCCGACACCGTCGATCCGTTCGCCGGCTCGTACTTCATCGAGGCGCTGACCGACGAGATCGAGACGCGTGCTGTCGAATTGATCGACAAGGTCGATGGCCTCGGCGGATCGATCAACGCGATCGACTTCATGAAGAACGAGATCGAAGAGTCCGCGTTCGGTTACCACGAGCGCTACCGCACCGGACAGGATGTCGTCGTCGGCGTCAACAAGTTCGTCGACGAGGGCGAGCCCGAGGTCCCGGACATCCTCCGCGTCGACCCCGAGTCCGAGCGCGAGCAGGTCGTGAGGCTGAAAGCGTTCAAATCCGCGCGAGATGCGGAATTGGTCGAGAAACGGCTAAAGGAAGTAAGCGAGGCTGCCGATACCGCCAACAACCTCCTCCCTACCCTGCGGCAGGCACTCAAAGACCGATGCACGTTGGGTGAGGTGTGCGGGGCGATGAAAGACGTGTTCGGCGAGTACCAGCCGACCTTCTGAAAGCGCCTTCGCGCAGACGTTCTGAGAAGCACCGGAACGGGAACAACCGGGAGGCAGGGGTCCTTTTGTCATGCCCGGGCTACGGATCGCCGCCATTCTCACCGCACTCGCTGCCCTAGCGGTCGCGCCGGCGGCCGCTCAGGCGGCGGTGACGAGTACGCAGATCACAAGCTGGACGACGCAGAATCCGACGACCTCGGACAACCCCTATCTGCTCTCGGTCGACAACCCACCGAACGCGACGACCGTGGCGGTCAGCGGCGACGCGCCCGGGGCCAACCCCGGCGATGAAGTCGACGTGGTCTGCTATTACGGCGCCGCCCCTTCGGTCGCGAAGCTCGCGGGCCCGATCGTCGTCAGCATCGTCAACGGCCACGCGGGGTTCAATACCGGCGCTGTGGCGCTCAAGCCGATCGCCGGCCACGCATGCCGTCTTCGCGCGATCCCAGCCAACACCGAGACCGGCCCCGAGCTAGACAGTTTCGCCGCGCAGCCGGTCGCCGTCTCCGAGTGGGCGCGTGGGCTCGCGATCTCAAGTGGACCCAATGTGAACACGGTGTTCAACTACTACGTCAACGACGTCACGTTCACCGGCTCCGCGACGTGGTCCGCGGCCGGGACGCCTGTCCAGAGCCTTCCCACTCCGTACAAGAACGCGTGCGGCGGACCCGAGATAGCGCCGGTGGATGCAGCGTACGACGTCGGGAACTTCGCGATCGACTGCACCGGGTCGTTGCTGAGCGACGACCTCGGAGCCTTCGGGGGCCGATCGGAGGTTCAGATCGATGGTCGGAATGCCTACGACCCTGCCGCGGCGCAGGGCCTGTTCACCTCCGGAAGCCCCATCAGCCAGAACCTCAACGGTTTTCCCGCGACGCTCGGGGACGGTCTCGATTGGGATCCCGCCACGGGTCTGATCTCGTCCAACGCGACCGATCCCTACGTTGAGTGCGACGGACCCAACGAGGAGAAGCCCACGCCCGCGTCGTGTCCGGGCTTCGTCAACTCGGGCGTCGAGCTACAGCGGAACATCACCACCAGCGACGGCGGCCTGGTGGTCGCGATGACCGATACCTGGACCTCGACCGATGGCAAGGCCCATGCGCTGAACCTTCTGTACGACGACGCGATCGGCTTGGTCACCTCTCCGCCGGACGGCGAGCCGGGCTACGAGTTCCCGGGCCAGTCGACGTTCTCGCCTTACGCCGCGGGGAACACGTTGCCTGGCCCGGGCTCCGCGCCGGGCTCGATTCTGGTCCGCACGAACGTGGCTGCGGCCGACGGGGATCCGAACGAGGCCGTCGGTGCGCTCACGTTCGGCACCGCGCCGACCGGGTACACGTTCACGGCAAACGACGATTTCGAGGAGCACAACGTCCTCGTGGTCCCCGCCGGCGGGAGCACGACCCTGAGCTACGTGTATTCGGTGGGATACACCCTCGCGGACGTCACCGCGCTGGCGCTCGCCGCGCAGGATCGCTTCGAGCCGCCGTCGGTCGTGATCGCGCCGCCGGCCGGCGGGACGAGCGTGTCGACCGCTATCACGAATCTGTCGGGCATTACCACCGCCGGCTCCGGGATCAAATCGCTCCTCGTCGGCGGCCAGACGGTTCCGGTCGCGTCGAACGGGGCCTGGACCGCCCAGGTCCCGCTGAGCCCGGGCACGAACACGATCACCGCGCTCGCCACCGACGCCGCGGGCGCCGCCGCCCAGGCGCAGGTCGCGGTCGTCTACAACCCGCCGCCGACACCGCCGGTTCCCGCGCGCTGCCAGGTCCCGCGGACCAAGGGCATGAAGCTGCCCGCCGCCGAGAGGGCGCTGCGCCGCTCCCATTGCAAGGTCGGCAACATCAAGAAGCACACGTCACGCGCGGTACGCCGCGGCCGCGTGACGAGCACGAGCCCTCGCGCTGGGCGCACGCTCCGCGCCGGCAGCAAGGTCGAGCTGTTCGTGTCAAAGGGTCGGTAGCGCCGGAAGCACCGTCGAGCGGGTGCGTGTCGAGGGGCCGTTTCCGGGGCAGCTTTCGTGAAGGATGATTCGTCCTCGCCGGTCCGAGGATCTCGAGCCATGCCTTCGCCTGCTCCACGCGGTGCACCTGCGCGACCGCTACCCGTTCCGCTGGCCTGAAGACCCGCCGAGGACCATGCGGCGGCGCACGACCTCGCGCTCGTACTCGACGTGGCAGATCACAACCACGACGCGATCGCGTTCTACGAGCGCCGGGGCTGGAAGTGAGTCGGGACCGCCTCGCTCCTACTCGCCGACGGCCACAGCGTGTTGCCCGTGCTGCTGTTCGTCCTGCCCGATTCGCTCTAGCGCTCGCGGAGGTCGACGATCGGGTGCACGGCCGCCGCGCGGCGGATCGTGCCGGCGCCGACCTCCGAGAGGCCGATGTGGCGCACGTAGCCGGCCTGCACCAGCTCCGCGATCGCGCCGACCGTCTCCTCGATCGGGACGTTCGAGTCGAGCCGCGCCGGCCGGTACACGTCGATGTGGTCCGTGCGCAGCCGCTGGAGCGAATACGCCGCCGCAGTCTTGACCGCCTGCGGGCGCGCGTCGTAGCCGAGCCAGCTCCCATCCGGCCCGCGCTGAGCGCCGAACTTCACGCTGATCAGGGCGTCCTCGCGGTTGCGACCGGCGAGGGCGTCGGCGATCAGCAACTCGTTGTGGCCCATCCCGTAGAAATCGCCGGTGTCGAGCAGCGTGATGCCGTCATCGAGCGCGGCGTGGATCGTCGCGATGCTCTCGTCGCGGTCGGCGGCGCCGTACAGCCCCGACATGCCCATGCACCCGAGCCCGAGCGCCGAGACGGCGGGTCCGGTGGCGCCCAGCTGCCGCCTGTCCAGCATGCGCTGCACCTTATCGACCGCTCCTTCCGAGCAGGAGGAGTCGGGTCGGCGCGGGCGAAACCACCAGCCATGACGGAGCACGTCGCAAGCCGCACGCTGGTCAAATCACCCCCTGAGCTGTGGGCGGAGTGCAGCGATGCAGCCTCGCTGGCTCGCCATCTGGACGGGTTCGGAGAGATCCGGATCACGAGGCTCGAACCGGAGACCGCCGTCGCCTGGGAGGGCGAACATGCTCGCGGCACGGTGCGGATCGAGCCGTCCGGATGGGGGACGAAGGTGATCCTGACCGCGGTGGCGGAGGGGGGCGAGGTCGTCGAGCCGGCCGAGGTGGCCGACCCGGTCGCCGAGGTGGCGGAAGTGACAGAGCCCGAGACGGTCGCCGAGCCCATACCCGAGGTGCCCCGGAATCCGGAGCCGGACCCGGAGGTCGCCGTCGAGGCGCCGCCGGCGCGCCGGCGTCGGTTCCGGTGGTTCTCGTTCATGCGAGCGCCGCGGCCCGACCCACCCGAGCCCGAGGTCGACGAACCCGTCGAGTTAGCCGAGCCGGAGTCTCCGCCCGAGCCGGAGGCGGTCGTCGAACCCGAGCCAGTCGTAGAACCCGAGCCCGAACCCGCACCCGAGCGCGAACCCGAACCTGAGCGCGAACCCGGGGCCGAAGCGCCCCCCGCCGAGGCCGCGCTCACCGCAGCCCTCGACAGCCTTGGCCAGGCGCATCACCGGCCGTACTCGCGCGCCTAGGGGCTGGGGGCGCGGCGCGCGAGTACGGACCGGTCAGCCCTCGATCTTCCCTGGAGGGCCTCCGAGCTCAGCGATCAGGGCTGAGAAGTCTTTGCCGGCGGGACTGGGGACGCTGTTCGCGTCGTCGCCTCCCTGCCATTGCCCCTGCTGCATGGCGTACGACTCGGTGCCGACGCCCGCGCCCCAGCCGATCTCGATCCCGGTCGAGTCACCGGCGATGATCTGCGCGATCGCCTGGCCGGCGTGGACGCTCTGCCCGACGTGCAGGCCGGCGGCGGGGCTGATTCCCTCGGCGTAGTAGACATAGCGCCCGGCGTCGGGGCCGTCGGTGAGCCGGTACTCGACATACGCTCCCGGCCAGCCGGTGCCGCTGGTACCCACGTACGTGATCGTGCCGTCGCCGATCGCGCCGAGCGGACCCGACCCCGCGTAGTCGACACCCTGGTCGATGCGCTCGGGGGTCACGCTTGCGCCGGCGAGCGGGTTCACGTACTGACCTGGGGCTACGACTGGGGCCGGCGCCGGCTTGGACGCGGGCGGCGGGGTGGCCGCCACCGGGCGCGGCTTCGCGACGGGCTTCGGGTGGGCTGCCGTGGTGGTCGGGCGCGGATGGCCCACGGAGGTGGTGTCCTCGATCGTGCCGCCGCCGGTGTGGGGGTGTGTCGTCTTCGCCGCGGCCGGGACGCGCGGCACGCGAGTCGATACGCGGTGCACCGTCGGCACGACACGGTGCACGGTCGACGAAGTTCTGTGGACGGTCGAGGTTGGATGCGCCGCCGGCGTCGAATGCACCTTGGGCGCCGTCTGCGTGCTCGCCGCCGCCACGCTGTGCTGAGCCGCCGGCGCCGCGCCACCGCTCACCGAGGCCGCGCCGCTCCCCGCACCGCCGGTGCCGTCGCCGGCCGCCGCGATGTGGGCGGTCCAAGACGCTGCGTGTACGGTCGTGACGGTCGCGGGTGCCGGGCGCGCCGGGGCCGGCCGTGACGCATGCACCGCCGGCAGCGCCGGGTGGGGTTCGGTGGCGTACGTCGGCACGGTAGTTGCGCCGGCAGCGGCGAGCGTGGCCGTCGCCGGCTGCGCCGCGCTTGCAGGCGCGGCAACGGACGCTTCCGCGATCTTCGTCTTTGGGCTCCCGGCGCCGTGCTCGCCGGCCTTGTGAGTGATCCGGGCCGTCCGCACCGACGTGCCGCGGCCGCCCAGAAGGCCGGGGAGCGTGGTTGCCGCAAGCAGCGCGAGCGCCGAGATGCCGCCGGCGCCCGGCAACGTCATCATCGTCGGCCGCCGTGACGCGGCCGATCGGCGCAGCTGCGAGTACATCGCCGACTCGCGTAAGAGGTCGCCGCAACTGAGGTCGCGCTCTGGCTGAAGGTGGAACAGCTCGAGCGAGCTGCGAGTCGCCTTTCCCCTGCGCGCAAGCGAGCGCTCCAACGACGCCTGCCACAAATCAGCGCAAGCAAGATCCCGTGCGGTCTCCACCAACTTCCTCCTTGTTCGTAAGCCTGCGGAGTTAGCTGACGGGCTCGCGTCTTGCGCTACGCCGCACGATTGCGGCGATTCGCCCCGGCGCCCCTAGAGGTCGCTGTTGGGTCCTCCGTTCGCCGGCCACGGATGGTGCGGCGATTCGGCTTCTATGTCGTCCGTCGTCGACGCTTACGCATCGATTCCTGCAAGGTGGCGGAAGTTGTATCGCATCTTGCAGCGGCGCGGTACCCCGTTTCCTCCTAAACTCGCCCACCCCGATGCGTGAAAAAGCCCCGGAAACGTACGCGGAGAAGCTCGGACAGCTCGAGGAGCTTCGCCACGAGGCCATCCACGCGGGCTCCGAGCAGGCGGTCGCTAAGCAGCACGAGCGCGGCAAATACACCGCCCGCGAGCGTGTCGAGAAGCTGCTCGACCCGGGCTCGTTCCAGGAGCTCGACGTGTTCATGCGCCACCGCACGTACGAGTTCGACATGCAGAAGAACCGGCCCTACGGCGACGCGGTCGTCACCGGCCACGGCACGATCGACGGCCGCCGTGTGTGCGTGTTCAGCCAGGACTTCACCGTGTTCGGCGGCTCGCTCGGCGAGGTCATGGCCGAGAAGATGTGCAAGATCATGGACCTGGCGGCGAAGATCGGCTGCCCCGTCGTAGGAATCAATGACTCGGGCGGGGCGCGGATCCAGGAGGGCGTCGTGTCGCTCGGGGCCTACGGCGACGTGTTCACCCGCAACGTCCAGTGCTCGGGCGTGATTCCACAGATCAGCCTGGTCATGGGCCCGTGCGCCGGGGGCGCCGTGTACTCGCCGGCGATGACCGACTTCGTCTTCATGGTCAAGGAGACCAGCCACATGTTCATCACCGGCCCCGAGGTGATCAAGACGGTCACCGGTGAGGAGGTCGACTTCGAGTCCCTCGGTGGCGCGATGACCCACAACACGAAGTCCGGCGTCGCCCATTTCGCGTCAGACAACGAGGACCAGTGCCTCGAGGACACCCGGTACCTACTCAGCTTCCTGCCCCAGAACAACCTCGAGATGCCGCCGCGGGTCCTGCCGACCGATGATCCGTTCCGTCAGGACCCCGAGCTCGACCACGTCGTCCCCGACAGCCCCAACAAGCCCTACGACATGCGCGACGTCGTCCACCACGTGTTCGACGACGGTGAGTTCTTCGAGGTGCACGAGCACTACGCGCGCAACATCATCTGCGGCTTCTCGCGGCTGAACGGTTACGTCGTCGGGATCGTCGGCAACCAGCCCAACCAGCTCGCCGGCGTGCTCGACATCGACTCCTCGACCAAGGCCGGGCGGTTCGTCCGCACGTGCGACGCGTTCAACATCCCGATCATCACGCTCACCGACGTTCCCGGCTTCCTCCCCGGCACCACCCAGGAGTGGGGAGGGATCATCCGCCACGGCGCGAAGTTGCTGTACGCCTACTGCGAGGCCACCGTCCCGAAGATCACGATCATCACCCGCAAGGCGTACGGCGGCGCGTACGACGTGATGGGGTCGAAGCACCAGCTCGCGGACTTCAACTTCGCCTGGCCGACCGCCGAGGTCGCGGTGATGGGCCCCGAGGGCGCGGTCAACATCATCTACCGCCGCGACATCGCGTCCTCGCCGACCCCTGACACGCGCCGGCAGAAGCTGATCGAGGACTACAAGGCGCACTTCGCGAACCCGTACGTGGCCGCCGAACGGGGATATATCGACGACGTGATCGTCCCCCACGAAACGCGTCCCAAGATCATCACGGCGCTCGAGACGCTGCAGAACAAGCGCCAGCCGGGCCCGCGGCGCAAGCACGGCAACATCCCGCTCTGACCGGGTGCCGGCTCTCAAAGCCTGACCGTCTGCGCCTCCACCTGGTTGTCCTCCCAGGCCTCGAACGCGGCCGCCGCCACCGCGAGGTCCTGTACGGCCAGCCCGGTCGAGTCGAACATCGTCACGGCGTCAGGTCCCGGCCGCCCAGGCGCGTCGCCGGCGAGGACCGCGCCGAGCTCGGTCACGCGGTCGCGCGTCACGAGTCCGGCGGTGACCGCGCCGGTCAGCTCGCCGCCATGCGACGCCTGTTCCCACTCGTCGCAGAACAGCGCGCACGAGGGGACGGCGCCGACGCTCGCCTCTGCCTTGCCCGGGCCGTCGGCGCCGAGCATGTTGAGATGCAGCCCGGCGTGGAGGCTGCCCACGTCGACCACGATCTCGTTGCCGGGAGTGACGCAGCAGACCACGTCACACGCCAGCGCCTCGGCCCGCGAACCCGTCGTCCATTCGAGCTCGCGCGCGAGTGCGTCGGCGACGTCCGCCCTCGGGTCGTGGCACACGCCGGGGCCGTAACCGGCCGCCACCAGGCACCGCGCCGACCACGCGCCGTGGAGACCACATCCGATGATCCCGACCCTCCCCGCGTCCTGGCGAGCCAGCGCCGTCGTCGCCACGGCGGCCACGGCGCCGGTCCGTAGCGCGGTGACCGAGCGCGCGTCGAGCAGCATCACCGGTTCGCCGTTCTCCGCGTCCGACAGGCAGATCACGCCGGTCACGGTCGGCAGTCCCAGCGCAGGGTTCCCGGGGAACGAGGTGACCCACTTGAGCAACGCGAAGCCGCCGCCGCGCGCCGGCATCGCGCGGAAGTCGCCGAACGGCGGACTCTCGAGATACACCTTGGCGGGCATCACCCAGTCGCCGGCCTGAAACCTGAGCAGACCCTCGCGTACCCGCTCGATCGCCGTCTCCGCAGACACGGCCGCCAGCACTGAATCGTGATCGAGCACGGGGAGCGACGGCACGCTCGCGCACGATACGCTCGTCGACCCGATGAACCGGCGACCGAAGCTCACGATCGTCGCGCCGACAGCCTCGCCCGAGGAAGCGGCGGCGGTCGTCGCCGCGCTCGAGCGGTTCATGCGCGACACCGCGCCGGTGCCGGCGCCTCCCGCGCCCAAGCCCAACCCATGGCAGCGCGCGGCCCTCGAAGAGGGTGTGAGCCGGGCCCCCGGGGAGCCCGCGCCCTGGGTTTGAAGGAGTGCAAGCACCCGTTTGCATCAACTTCCGTTGCTTTATGTGCGGTTGCCTTGACAGGAACCAGTGCGTATGCCAGCGTGCACTTGTTGGCTGGTGAGCCAGTTTTCTGAGGGCTTACCCGTGGCGAGTGCTTGGGGCGTAAGCAAGAGGGGGTCGTGCGCGGGTCGTGCTGTTCGCGGGATGCAGTACACGCCATCTCCAACCGGATCGGTTTCCGGACTCGTCGTCGCCGCGACGGGTTTGTGCTCGCGCTCGCCGACGCGCCGGCGATCAATGGCATCGCTCAGCCCCCAAAGCGGATGCCAGCCACTCGATCGGCGCCGGCTAAGAGCGCACCGGCTGCCGCGGCGGTTGCCCCCACCGTCGCGGCGCCGGACTTTGCTTCGGCTGCCCATTCGTTGCTTTCCGTTTGGGTCCAGCGGCACGCCTCTTCCGCGGCAGCGCGCTTTCTTGCGTTGACCGCGGGTAGAGCGTGGTCGGGCGCGAGTGCCGCGGGACGGGCGTTGCCGCCTCGCCTCTAGCCGCGCCGAAGGTCGCAGCCTCGCTCAGAGCGTGGTCGCGCCCCGCCACCGCCCCGCGCCACAATCCCCCGCCATCCCGGGTAAATATCTGAACCCCGATTGCCTTTTGCTAGATTCCGTGGTCCGCCCGCGACCGGAAGGAAGGACCGATGCACAGCGCACGCACCGGATCACTCGAGAGCCCCGAGGTGGTCGAGAACGTTCCCGGGCACATCATTCCGATCCTCGAGCGCGAGTTCGACGACTTCGACACGGAGTCCACGCGCTTCCTGAAGGGCGAGCTCGAAGGCGACGAGTTCATCAAGTTCCGCCTCAAGCAGGGCGTCTACGGGCAGCGCCAGCCCGACGTGCAGATGGTCCGGGTCAAGCTGCCTTTCGGCGGTATCACGCCGGAGCAGCTCGAGGCGTTCGCCGACGGGATCGATCGGTACGTGCCGCTGCGCAAGGGGCACATCACCACGCGCCAGAACATCCAGATGCACCACATTCCGCTCCCCGATGCAGCGGCGCTGATCCGCGATCTCGGCGACGCCGGCCTGTCGAGCCGCGAGGGCTGCGGCAACACGATGCGCAACGTCACCGGCGACCCGCGCGCTGGAACGCTCGAGGGCGAGCTGTTCGACATCACCCCATATGCAGGCGCGTACGTGCGGTACTTCGTCCGTCATGAGACGACGCAGGCGATGCCGCGGAAGGTCAAGACGGCGTTTGCCGCCACCGACGAGGACAACGCGATCACGCGGATCCACGACGTGGCGTTCCTCCCGAAGGTCAACGAGGAGGGCGTTCGGGGCGTCGAGATGCGGGTAGGAGGCGGTACTTCGATCATGCCCCGGCTCGCTCCCACCCTGTACGAGTTCATCGAGCTCGACAACGGCGACTACCTGAAGGTCACCGAGGCGTGCATGCGCATCTTCGACCGCCAGGACTGGCTGCGCGTCAATCGCGCCCGCGCGCGGATTAAGGTCCTGGTCGACAAGATCGGAATCGACGAGTTCCGAACGCTGGTCGAGGAGGAGCTCCAGGGCGATTGGGTCGACGAGCGCGATTTCAGCCTCGACAGGATCCTGTTCGACCACGACGAAGAGTTGGATGCGCCGGCGAAGCCGCAGGGCTCCGCGACGCCCAACGGAGACAACCGTGAGTTCACGCGCTTCGTCGAGACCAACGTGCAGCGCCAGCGCCAGCGCGGCTTCTCGACCGTCGAGGTCAAGGTGACGCGCGGCGACCTGACCCCCGAGCAGCTCCGCGGGCTGGCGCAGATCATGCGCGACCACACCGGGAACGCGGCGCGCACGACCGTGCATCAGAACCTGATCTTCCGCTGGGTCCGCGACGAATCCGTCTACGACGTATGGCGCGCCCTGGGCGAGCTCGGGCTGGGCCAAGCCGGCGCGGACGAGATCACCGACGTCGTCAGCTGCCCCGGGACCGACTCCTGCAAGCTCGGCATCACGAGCTCGATGGGGCTCAACCAGGCGATCCAGGACCGCCTCATCCAGATGGAGATCGGCGACGAGCTGACCCGCCGAATCCACGTCAAGATGAGCGGCTGCCCGAACGGCTGCGGCCAGCACCACATCGCGAACATCGGCTTCTACGGCGCGTCGATCAAGGTTGGCGGGCACACGATCCCGGCGTACATCCCCCACATCGGCGGGGCGTATGAGGGCGGCAACGTGCGGTACGGACAGCGGCTCAAGGCACGCCTCCCCGCCAAGCGTGTACCCGAGGCAGTCGAGCGGTGGGTACGCTTCTACGAATCCGAGCGGACCGATGGTGAGGAGTTCAATGCTTTCGTCGACCGCGTCGGCCCCGCGGAGTTCGAGACGAAGGTCAAGGATCTCACGATGCCGATCGAGTTCAGCCTGGACAACATGAACTACTTCATCGACTGGACCAAGCAGTCGCCGTTCGGGGTCATACGCGGCGAGGGCGAGTGCGCGGTCTGACTGGTGCCATGACCATGAGCGCAACGATTCCCGATCTCGAGACCGTCTCCGCCGAGGAGCTGCTCGCCTACGCGGTCGAGCGGTTCCATCCGCGACTGAAGATGGCGTGCTCCTTCCAGAAGGAGGAGTCGGTGCTCCTGCATATGCTGAGCTCGATCGAGCCCGACGCGCGCGTGTTCATGATCGACACCGGCGTGCTGTTCCCGGAGACGCTCGAGACGTGGAAGCGGTTCGAGGACAGGTTTGGCGTCAGCATCGAGGTGATCGATGCCCGGAGCCCGGATCAGCCGTGGACGATGGGCCGGTGCTGCGGCGAGGCCAAGGTCGACGCGCTCGAGCGCGCGCTCGACGACGTCGACGCCTGGGTCACGGGTATCCGCCGCGAGCAGGCTCCGACCCGGGCCGCCGCCAGCAAGCTCGAGTACGACGAGCGGCGCGAGATCTGGAAGGTCAACCCACTCGCCGACTGGAGCGAGAAGGACCTGTGGCGGTACATCCATACCCACGACCTGCCCTACCACCCGCTCCACGATCAGGGCTACTCGTCGATCGGCTGCGAGCCGTGCACGCGGCCGGGCGCGGGGCGCGAGGGCCGCTGGGCGGGGCTCGAAAAGACCGAGTGCGGGATCCACGAGTAGAGGATCGCTAGTTGAACCCCCTCCACTACGAGCTCTCGCACATCGAGACGCTCGAAGCCGAATCGATTCACATCTTCCGCGAGGTCGCGGCCGAGTTCGAGCGCCCGGTGCTGCTGTTCAGCGGCGGCAAGGACTCGCTCGTGCTGCTCCGGCTGGCCGAGAAGGCGTTCCGCCCCGGTCGCTTCCCGTTCCCGATCATGCATGTCGACACCGGGCACAACTTCCCCGAGGTGCTCGAGTTCCGCGATCGGCTGATCGACCAGATCGGCGAGCGGCTGATCGTCGCCAGCGTGCAGGAGTCGATCGATAGCGGTCGCGCGGTCGAGGAGACCGGTCCCCGCGCGTCGCGCAACCGCCTGCAGACGGTGACGCTGCTCGACGCGATCGCCGAGCACGGGTTCGACGCGGCGTTCGGCGGCGCGCGCCGGGACGAAGAGCGCGCCCGCGCCAAGGAGCGCGTCTTCTCATTCCGAGACGACTTCGGCCAGTGGGAGCCCAAGCGCCAGCGACCGGAGGTGTGGTCGCTGTACAACGGACGCATCCGCAAGGGCGAGCACGTCCGCGTGTTCCCGCTGTCGAATTGGACCGAGCTCGACGTGTGGCAGTACATCGCCCAGGAGAAGCTCGAGGTCCCGAGCATCTACTACGCGCACAACCGGCAGGTGTTCGAGCGCGACGGGATGCTGTACGCGCTCAGCCCCTACGTTCAGCTGATCGAGGGCGAAACCCCGTTCGAGGCGTCGGTGCGTTACCGGACCGTCGGCGACATGACGTGCACCGGCGCCGTTCGCTCGAAGGCCACGACGCTGCCGGAGGTCGTCTCCGAGATCGCGGCCACCCGGATCACCGAGCGCGGAGAGACTCGCGCCGACGATCGGGTGACCGAGGCTGCGATGGAGGATCGCAAGCGCGAGGGCTATTTCTAGCCGTGCAGGGAGTCGACCGATGACGCCTGGCGCGGCGACCAACGGGCACGCGCTCAGAACTCGCACCAGCGAGTTGCTCAGATTCGCCACCGCGGGGTCGGTTGACGACGGCAAGTCGACGCTGATCGGCCGCCTGCTGCACGACTCCAAGTCGATCTTCGAGGATCAACTCGAGCACGTCGTGCGCACGTCCGAGCGGCGCGGCGACGGCTACGTCAACCTCGCGCTGCTGACCGACGGCCTGCGGGCCGAGCGCGAGCAGGGCATCACGATCGATGTCGCCTACCGGTACTTCCAGACCCCCCGGCGCAAGTTCGTGATCGCCGACACGCCCGGCCACGAGCAGTACACGCGGAACATGGTTACCGGCGCCTCGACCGCGGACCTCTCGATCGTCCTAGTCGACGCGCGCAAGGGGGTCAGCGAGCAGACTCGCCGGCACGCGTACATCGCGTCCTTGCTTCGGATCCCGCACGTGGTCGTGTGCGTCAACAAGATGGACCTGGTCGACTACGACGAGGTCGTGTTCGAGCAGATCGTCGACGACCTGACCGACTGGACGGCGCGGCTGGGCATCCCCGACGTCAGCTTCATCCCGATCTCCGCGCTGCTCGGCGACAACGTCGTCGATCGGTCGATGAACATGGCCTGGTACGGCGGGTCGCCGCTGCTGTATCACCTCGAGCACGTCGTGATCGCGCCCGACCGGAACCTCGCTCAGGTGCGCTTCCCGGTCCAATGGGTGATCAGGCCGAACAACGACGACCACCACGACTACCGCGGCTACGCGGGCACGGTCGCCGGCGGCGTCCTGCAAGCCGGCGACGAGGTCGTCGTGCTCCCGAGCGGTCAGCGCACCGAAATCGATTCGGTCGAGACATTCGACGGTCCTGTCGACACCGCCTTCCCGACGATGTCGGTGACCGTCCGGGTGAAGGACGACCTCGACATCTCCCGGGGGGACATGCTGGTCGAGGCGGACGACCCCCCCGTCGCCGCGCGGGAGCTCGACGCGATGGTGTGCTGGATGGGGGAGACGCCGCTGCGCCCGGGCGCGCGGCTCGTCATCAAGCACACGACGCGCACGACCCGCGCCCGCATCGAGGAGCTCGACTACCGCGTCGATGTCAACACGCTGGCCCACGAGCGCGCCGACGGGCTCGCGCTCAACGAGATCGGCCGCGTGCGCCTGCGCTCCGGCTCACCACTGATGGCCGACCCCTACTCCAGCAACCGCACCACCGGCAGCTTCATCCTGATCGACGAGGCGAGCAACGACACGGTGGCGGCGGGCATGATTCTGAGCGCGCGCTAGCGTCTCTGATCAGGCGCCGGATATCGCGCCGGGGAGCCTGGCTGCAGAGAACCATCGGCTCGCGTAGCCGACCGGATGCGGTGAGTGCCCCATGATGCACGATCCCCCCATTGACTCGACCAGCTCGAGGAAGTCACGCTTGCTGGCGCCTCGCCGGGGTAATCAAACCGCAAAGCCCTTGCAACCTACCTAACGCTCCTCGTCACTGTGTTGCGGGCGTGTGTACGGGCACGCCCCGCTAAAGTCTCGCCGCCCATGTTCTCCAAGGTGTTGATCGCCAACCGCGGCGAGATCGCGGTCAGAATCATGCGTGCTTGTGAGGAGCTCGGCATCGCCACCGTGGCGGTCTACTCCGAGCTCGATCGCGACGCCGTCCACGTCAAGCGGGCCGACGAGGCGTACCTGCTCGGGCCGGGCCCCGCGTCCGAGAGCTATCTGGCGATCGACAAGCTGATCGACGTGGTGCAGCGCTCCGGCGCCGAGGCGGTGCATCCCGGGTACGGGTTCCTGGCCGAGAACGTCGCGTTCGCGGCCGCGCTCGAAGAGGCGGGAATCACGTTCATCGGGCCGCCCGCGTCCGCGATCGAGGCGATGGGCTCGAAGACCCGGGCGCGCGAGCTGATGGCCAAGGCCGGCGTCCCGATCGTCCCCGGGACCACCGAGCCGGTGGAGACGCTCGAGGATGCGAAGAAGGTCATCGCGGACACGATCGGCTACCCCGTGGCGGTCAAGGCGGCCGGCGGCGGTGGCGGCAAGGGGTTCCGGGTCGCGCTCGAGGAAGCGAAGCTCCAGGACGCGTTCGAGGGCGCCGCCCGAGAGGGCGAAAAGTTCTTCGGCGACGCCACCGTGTACTTGGAGCGTTACCTCCCGGATCCGCGCCACGTCGAGGTCCAGGTGCTCGCCGACACCCACGGGAATGTGATCCACCTCGGCGAGCGCGACTGCTCGCTGCAGCGCCGCCACCAGAAGCTGATCGAGGAGGCGCCCGCGCCGGCCGTCGATTCCGAGCTCCGAGCGCGGATCGGCAAGATCGCCACGGACGCCGCGGCCGCGGTCAACTACGCGGGAGCTGGAACGATCGAGGGACTGCTCCAGGACGGCGAGTACTTCTTCCTCGAGATGAATACGCGGGTCCAGGTCGAGCACTGCGTGACGGAGATGGTCACGGGAATCGACATCGTCAAGGAGGGCATTCGCGTCGCCGCCGGCGAGCCGCTGTCGATCTCGCAGGACGACCTCGAGATCCGTGGCCACGCGATCGAGTGCCGGATCAACGCCGAGGACGCGAGCAAGAACTTCGCCCCGGCGCCGGGTTCGATCGGCGGCTACCGCGAGCCGGCCGGCCCCGGGGTTCGCGTCGACTCCGGCGTAGAGGCCGGATCGGAGATCTCGCCGATGTACGACCCGATGGTCGCCAAGCTGATCGTGTGGGACGTCGACCGCGAGCAGGCCACCGCACGGATGTTGCGAGCCCTCGGCGAGTACGAGATCGAGAACCTCAAGACGCTCATCCCGTTCCACACCGCGATTCTCCAGACGCGCCAGTGGCACGACGCCGAGACGTGCCGCGACCTGATCGAGGACCGCGCGTGGCTGAAGGAACTGGCGTTCGGAAAGCCGGAGAAGGCCGGTGCCGCGGCCGACGGCGAAGCGGCGCCCGAGCCGGTCGAGCAGAGCTACACGGTCGAGGTATCCGGGAGGCGCTTCGACGTCAAGGTGATCGGACCGCCGCTCGCAGGCGCGGTCAACGGGGCCGCCCCGGCCGCGGTGGAGGCGGCGGCTGGCGGTCGGCGAGCCCCGCGGCGCAGCGAACGGGCCCGGGCCGGCGGCGGGGGAGGGGGCGACACGCTGTCCTCACCGCTCCAGGGGACCGTGCTCAAGGTCGCGGTCGAACGGGGCGCCGAGGTGCAGGAGGGCGCGCTCGTCGCCGTGATCGAGGCGATGAAGATGGAGAACGAGATCACCGCGCACAAGGCCGGCGTCGTCTCCGAACTGCCAATCGCCGTGGGCGCCTCGGTGGCCACCGGCGACACGCTCGCGGTGATCAGCTCCGCGCAGTAGCCAACGCCTGGCGGTGCAGTCGGGGAATCGTCACCCCGCGGTCCGGCCAGGCGAGCGTCGCGAACAGCGTGACCAGCAGCAGGTCGCGGCCGATCACCGTCCACGACTGGAGCGCCGCAAAGCTCTTCAGCGGCGCGAAGTGCAGCGGGTAGTAGATCTGGGTCATCGCCATCGCACACGCGAGCAGCGCCATCGCCGCCAGCCCGCGGCGGCCGTTGATCATCGCCACCAACGGCGCCAGCCAGATGAGGTACTGCGGCGAGAGGACCCGGTCGAACACGATGAACGCGCATACCGCCGCTGCGGTCGCCGTCAGCAACCGCTCCCGGGTGGCGGGGCCGAGCGCGTAGAGGGCCCACACGCCCAGCAAGCTCACGAGCTGTAACACGCTCATGACACCGGCGAACGTGAGCGCCGGGTGACCGTCGAGGTTGTCCGAGCTGTGCGTGAAATAGTACGACAGGTGCAGCCCGACCAGCTGATGCGCCGCCAGGAACACCGCCGCGCCAACGCTCTCGATCTGTAGCGGCCGGTTTTCCTGGCCGTGGATCGCCCACCAGACCCCGTGCGGAGCGATCGCGAGGAATGGCAGGAAGCAGGCGAGCAGCACGACCGCGAACGCCGCCAGGCAGATCAGAGCGGCGCGCCGCCCCTGCCGGCGCCAAACGTACACGGTCGCGATCGGCAGCGCCACCACCGGGAACGCCTTCGCCGCGGTGCCGAGGGCGAGCAACACGAACCCGCTCCGGTTCCAGCCGAAGTAGATGGCCGCCAACGCCGCGACGATGAGCATCGTCGGGAACAGGTCGTAGCGCGACCAGAGCACCGCACCGAGGAGCAGCGGTGAGAGCGCGAGGAAGGCCACAGCGCAGATGAGCTGGCGCGCAGAGACGCGCTGCGCCGCGAGCACGAGTGCGGCCATGCCGGCCGAGATCACGCCGCACGCGGCCATCATCAGCCCGAAGACCTCCATGTAGCCGGAGAAGTCGTTGCCGGCGATCAGGCGCGGGAGCAGGAACACCGGGAGCGCCAGCGGCGGGTACTCGACCGAGAAGTCGCGGTAGGGCACGAGGCCCCGCACAACGATGTTGCGGGCGTACTTCGCGTACTCCCTGGTGTCCCACTGCGTGTCGAGCCGGTACCAGCCGTGATGGATCAGGTACCACGCGACCGCGAAGCCGATCGCCGCGCACACGATGGCGGCGATCGTCCGCTGCCGGTCCGAGGCCAGGTAGCGGGTAGGGCGCCATGGGAGCGCCATGGATGAGCCCGCCATCTCCACGAGGTCTTGTGTCTGTCCGTCAGGCATGGCTCATTGCCGCGGTTCCAGGAACGGCCCCGTCGAAGGTTCGCGAAACGCTTCCCGTCGGCCGATTATGTCGGCTTTCGCATGCGGGAGCGGCCTCGCTCACGCCGTGCTCCTGATCCGTGCGGCGAGATCGTACGGGTAGACGTACATGGTGATCCGCCCGACTCGGTAGACGGCGGTCGGGCGCCCGAGATCAGGTGGGCGAATCCACACGTTCTGGAGCGAGGGATCGGTCAACAGAAAGCTGCCGGTGTGCGCGCGAGGCCAGTACCAGCTGCTGATGAAGTGCAGATCGAACCGGCACAGATGCTGTCGCTGGTCACACACCGAAACCGGGTACACCTGGGTCCGGAATCCAGTGGCCCACGTGACCGGAGCGGCGTCCCAGTAGCCCGCATAACCGACCGCCAGGTGGTGGCGTGCAGCGATCCGCTCGATCTGATCGGCCACGTGGGTCGTCACCGCGGTGTTGGCCTTCGGCGCGGGCACCGGACCCTGCCGCGCGATGGACACCACGGCACCGAGCGCGAACACGCAGGTCGCCGCCAGCGCGATCGCTCTGGTCGGGACGCGGCCGGCTGCGGCTGCCGGAACCACCGCCGCGGCCGCGTACAGCAGGCCGACCAGGTAGCGCGCGGAGTAGATGTCGACGGGAGTCGCGCTGAACAGGAACGCGAGCGTGAGCAGGATCGCCGACGAGCACCAGAAGACGTAGAACGCAGTCCTGGCGGGGTCCGCGGACGGGCGGCGGCGCAGTTGCCGCCAGCTCAGCCAGGGGATCGAAACCACCGCGGCGACGCTGATCACCGCGCACACGAACGCGAGGACGGTTGCCGGCGACAGCGCGTGCCCGAAATAGTTGCCGTTGCCAAGCGTCGCGATCGACTTCCACCACAAGGTGAAGTTATGGAGATTCTTGTGGCCGACGACGACCCTCGTCGTGTGCAGCCCGGGCTCGCTCGCGACCGACAGCGCCGACATCACGACAGCGGTGATCGCCCCGGTGACGCCGGTGACCGCGAGCGTGGCGAGTCCGCTCCACAGCGCGCGGGTGCTGTCGCGGCCTGGTGCCAGCACCCGCGTCGCGATCAGCGCCAACCCGAACGGCGCCACGCCGGCGATATCGAGCAGCGGATCGGAAGCGGCGTTGACGCCGACGATCGTCCCGATCACCAACGCCAGGACAATCACCGCTGGCCATCGCGGCGCGCTCCGCCGCTCGAGCCAGACCGCGAACGCTCCGAGCAACGCGAGGCAGAACCACGAGGGAGCGTGCTGCGTGGTCGCCAGCTCGACGCGCAGCGTCGCCGGCGAGGTCGAGATCAACAACACCGCGGTCAGCCCCGCCGCCCACCGGCTCGCGACTCGGGACACCGACCACGCCGCGAGCGCGGCTCCCGCCACGACCATCGCGTATGGCGCCGCTTCCCAGACCGTACGGTGGTACGGAAGCCACTTCGTGGCGAGGTCGAACAACAGCGTCGAGTACCACGCGAATGTGCCGAGCACCACGTTGGCGTGTGCCGGCGCTGCTCCGAACAGCTCGCCGATCACCGGTCCGGACGCCGCATCGGCGTCCAGATTCGTGATGCTGATCGCGGTGTCGAGCTGATGCGCGAGCAGGATCAGGTAGAGCAGGCCGAATGGCAGCGCGGCCCACCACGTCCAGCGGAGGAAGCCCCGAGGCCCGCGCTCGCCGGCGCGCGATCCAGTCGAGGCGGGCTCGGCCCGGCCCCGGAGGCGGGGGGAAAGCCCGGCGCCGGCGCCGGCGGTGGTCACGACGAACGCCGCCCCGACGTGGCGAGCACGAGCCGTCGCCGGGATGGTGCTCGCGCTCCTCGCGCGGAGATGGGTTCGAGCCGGCCGTCGGCCCCCAGCGTCGCCTGCGCGTGGGTTCCGGGGCCGGCCGATACCCACAGCGTGACGTCGCGGCGCCCGGGGCCGCTTGTGACCCGCACGATCGGCTCGTTGACCTTCACGTCGGCCGCGAGGGCGGGGTTGAGCCGCTCGAGGCGGAAGACGGAGATCGTGTAGCGGCCCGTCCGGGACAGCTCGGTTCGCTCGGCTGCCGACGCTAACGCCAGAGTCCGCTGTGTGTGCGTTCGAAGATTGCTCTCGCTCGTCGCGAGGGCGGCGAATGTGACCAAGATCACGCACGCGAGCACGCCGAGGAACACGGTCAGCGCCTTCTCTGCCAGCCGGCGACGTCCCACGCACAACAGGACGCTCGCGGTCACGGCGACGGCCGCCGCCAGCACGGCGAGCGCGACCGCGGCGGTGGCGAGGCCCGAGTAGCTCATGTCGGCCGTAGCGTAGATGGCTGCTGCGCGTTTTCGGCGTGAATCCGGCGTTGGGCGTCGGTTCGCCGGCCTGGTGGCAGGGGCGCCTCGAGGCCGCGAGCCCGCAGCGCCTCGAGATACGCCACATCTTCGTCCAGCACGCGTCTCGCCTGTTCGCGATCGAGCGGACGACCGTGCCCGGGGATGATCGTCTCGGCTCGGCCGATGAGGCCACGCAGGCGTGCGAGCGTCACCAGATACGCCTCCACCGACCCGCCCGGCGAGATCCACGGGATCTCGACCGGCGACAGATAGTCGCCGCAGACCAAGACGCCGAGCCACGGGACGAGGAACGCGGTGCCGTCCGCCGTGTGGCCGTCCGCCGGATGCAGCTCGAGCTCTTGATCGGCTACTCCGAGCGACAGGCGCCCGGGAACGGGCAGCGGCTGTACGCCGGCCAGCGCGAGCGGGCCGCGATCGTCGACGTACTGGTCCTCGTCGAACGCCCGCAACTCGCGCTGGGCGTTTCCCGGCTCGGCGGCCAGCCGCCTGGCGGTGCTCTCGCCGCACCCGAGTGACGCCTGCGGGAACGCGATCCGCCCCAGGAGGTGGTCCCAGTCGGCGTGGGTAACGAGCAGTCCAGACACCGGAAAGCCCGCCTGCTCGAGCACGCTGGCGAGCGCCTCCAGCTCGTCCGGGTACACGGGCGAGTCGATCACGAACCCCTCCTCGCCGGCCCGGACGGCGGTGCACGTGGTCTGCCAGAAGCGGCTGACCACGACGATCAGGTCGGAATGGACCGCCAGGACCTTCATCGCGGCGCGCCGGGCCCTATGAGATGCCGAGCAGCTTCATCGCCTCGCGCAGACTGGCAGCTTCCGCGTCCGGCTTCTTCTGATTGGACTCGAGCGTCTCCTTGTCGCGGTTGACCCAGATCACGGGGACTTTCCGCTTGAGGCATGGCTCGACGTCGTAGTAGTAGCTGGCGGCGACGTGGACCCAGCCTTTCTTGCCACCGATCCGGCGCTCGCACTCGGCGAAGTGCGCGGGGTCCGGCTTGTACGAGCGAACCTGCTGGGCGGTGACGACCAGGTCGAAGTCGAGCGGGATGTGGCGGCGGGTCTGCCCCAGCAGCTTGTCGTCGATGTTGGAAATCAAGCCGACCTTGTACTTCTTCGCGATCTTCTGCAATACGGGGTTGGTTTCCTTGAACGCCGGCCACCGCTGGACGGAGTCGGGCAGGAATCCGGCGCGGGACGGCTCGAGCGGCCAGCCGAGCGTCTTCGCGATCTGGACCGCGGTGCGGCGCAGGACCTCGGCGTAGAGCTCATACGAGCCCGCCTGGATCTGTTTCTGGACTTCGTAGAACAGCGGTATGAGCTCGTCGCGCTCGATCGTGAATCCGTCGCGGTCGGCCTCGGACTTGAACGCGTCGTACGCGCCCGTCTCCCAGTCGATCAAGGTCCCGTATACGTCGAACGTGACGAACGTGATGTCCTTCGGGATCGCCATCGCGCGGGCCATGATGCCATGGGAACAAGGCTTTGCGCGGCGCGGTCGACAAGCCGAGCGCTCGATCCATTCACTAGAGTGGACCGCCGCATGGATCTGCTCGAGTACCAGGGTAAGCAGCTGTTCGCCCGGCACGGCGTCCCGGTGCCCGCCGGGCAGCCGGCCCGCACCGTCGAGGACGCGGTGGCCGCCGCGGAGGCGGTCGGGTATCCGTGCGCGGTCAAGGCGCAGGTGCAGATCGGCGGCCGCGGCAAGTTGGGCGGGATCAAGATCGCCAACGACCGCGCCGAGGCCGAGGAGTACGCACGCGCGATCCTCGGGATGGACATCCGAGGTCTGACGGTCCACGAGCTGTGGATCGAGGGCGCCTCGCAGATCGCCTCGGAGTACTACGCCTCGGTTATCTTCGACCGATCGGCAAAGGCCCCCTTGGTCATGCTGTCCACCAAGGGCGGCATGGACATCGAGCAGGTGGCCGATGAGGACCCGGACGCAATCGCTCTCCTGCATGTCGACCCACTGCTCGGCTTCCAGGACTTCCACGGCCGCCGGCTGGCCTTCGAGGCCGGCGTCGACGACGACGTGGTGCGGCCGGTGGGGGCAATGCTCGCCAAGCTCTATGACGTGTTCACCAGCGAGGAGGCGACGCTGGTGGAGGTCAACCCGCTCATCATCACCCCCGAGCGCGACGTCAAGGCGCTCGACGCCAAGGTCACGCTGGATGACAACGCGCTGTTCCGCCACGGCGACAATGCCGACCTGCGCGACCTCTCAGGTGAGGATCCCCAGGAGCGGATGGCTAAGGAGCGCGGCCTGACCTACGTCAAGCTCGACGGCAACGTGGGCATCCTGGCCAACGGCGCCGGGCTGTCGATGTCGACGCTCGACGTCGTCGCCGAGGCCGGCGGCCAGCCCGCAAACTTCCTTGACGCCGGCGGCGGATCGCGGGCGGACGCGATCGCCAGCGCGGTCGAGGTCATCCTCTCCGACCCCAAGGTCAAGGCCGTGCTGTTCAACATCTTCGGCGGCATCACCCGCGGCGACGAGGTAGCCAAGGGACTGATCGAGGCGTTCAAGCAGATCAACCCGAGCGTGCCGTTCGTCGTGCGTCTGGACGGGACCAACGGCGAGGAGGGCCGCGCCATGCTGGCCGAGGCTCAACTGCCGAACGTGTACACCGAATCGACCATGGACGGCGCGGCCGCCAAGGTCGTGGAGCTGGCCGCCGAGCAAAGCTCATGAGCATCCTCGTCGACGAGAAGACCCGTCTGTGCACCTCCGGCATGACCGGCCGCGAGGGCACGTTCCACTCACTGCGCAACCGGGACTACGGCACCCAGGTCGTGGCCGGGGTGACCCCCGGCAAGGGCGGCCAGGACGTCGAGGGCATTCCCGTCTTCAACACCTTCCGGGAGGCGGTGGACAAGGAGGGAGCCAATACGGCGATGATCTTCGTCCCGCCGCGGTTCGCGGCCGACTCGATCCTGGAGGCCGAGGACGCCGGCATCGAGCTGATCATCTGCATCACCGAAGGCATTCCGGCCCACGACGAGTTGCGCGTCTACAACGTGCTCAAGAAGAACGGCCGCTCCCGGCTGATCGGGCCCAATTGCCCGGGCATCCTGTCGCCGGGCAAGGCCAGCGTCGGCATCATCCCGGCCTCGTTCTTCAAGCAGGGCAACGTTGGGGTTGTTTCGAGGTCGGGGACTTTGACCTACCAGATCGGCAACGTGCTGGCCCAGAGTGGGTTCGGCAACTCCTCGATCGTCGGCATCGGCGGCGATCCCGTCCCGGGCACCGATTTCATCGACGTTCTCGGGATGTTCCAGGCGGACCCTGAGACCGAGCTGATCGTGATATGCGGCGAGATCGGCGGCGACGCCGAGGAGCGCGCCGCGGAGTTCATCGCCGCGAACGTCACCAAGCCAGTAGTCGGCTACATCGCCGGCTTCACCGCGCCACCGGGCAAGACCATGGGCCACGCCGGCGCGATCGTGTCCGGGTCGCGCGGGACGGCGCGCGCGAAAGCCGAAGCGCTCGAGAGCAAGGGTGTGCGCGTCGGGCGCACCCCGACCGAGGTTGCGGAGATCGCAGTCTCGCTGCTTGGCGCGGCGGCGTGACGTAACTCCGGCGGAGATCGCAGTCTCGCTGCTTGGCGCGGCGGCGTGACGTAACTCCGGCGGAGATCGCAGTCTCGCTGCTTGGCGCCACCGCGTAATCGCGCGGCCGCAGTCGCCGATCCGCTCGCTAGGCTGATCCGGTCCGTGTCGAGCGAACGAGCGAGCACTCTGGGGGCACATCTCGAGGAGTTGGACCGGCTCCTATACGACGTCCAGGCCGAGCTCGCCCCCGACCGCGACCCGCGCCCGGTCCTGGTGTCCGAAGTGTCCCCCGCGCCGGCGATCCGCGACGCCCCGGTCTCGGCGCCGGCCCCCGACCCGCCGGCGCCGGCTCCGCCACCGCCCGCGCCGCTCCCCGAGCCTCCGCCGCAGCCGCCCACCCCGGAGCCGCCACCGCCGCCACCGCCCGCCGAACCCCCGCCCGTCCCCGAGCCACCGCCGATCCCCGCGCCGGCGCTCGACTCGCGCCACCAGGTCGAGGCGCTCACCGAGCTCAGCGAGCGGCTCGTGGCGTCGATGCGCGAGTTGCTCGTCGGCTACGAGCGGGTGCTGGCGCCGGCGTCCGGACGGCGCCCCGATCCCGCCCCGCCGGCGAGCGCGCCAGTGACCCTGCTCGCGGGTCCGTTCCCGAACATCGAAGCGCTCCGCGAGTTCGAGGCGGCAGTGTCGCACCTGCGTGGGGTGCGCGAGGTGACCGTACGTGGATACGAGGGAACCAATCGCGCGATCATCGACGTGCGCCTCGCGTAAGCTCCAGAGCATGGCCAAGTCGATCTCATTCGCCCGGGGCGCGCCGTCGCTCGACATCGTCGACGTCGGGGGCCTGCGCGCCGCGGCGGACACAGCGTTCGAGTCCGATCCGGGCGGCATGACCGCATACGGCACCGCGATCGGCTACCCGCCGCTGCGCGAATGGATCGCCGAGCGCCACCAGGTGGGGCCCGAGCAGGTCATCGTCACGAACGGCTCGATGCAGGCTGACGCGTTTCTATTCGATGCGCTGGTGGAGGACGGCGACTCGGTGATCGTCGAGCGGCCCACGTACGACCGGACGCTGCTGTCGTTGCGAAACCGCGGCGCCGACGTGCGGATGGTCGAACTCGAGCCCGACGGCATCGACGTGGCCGCGCTCGAGCGTGTGCTCGCGGCCGGCGCGCGGCCGAAGCTCGCCCACATCATCCCGAACTTCCAGAACCCCGCCGGATACACGCTGTCGGCCGAGAAGCGCGAGCGGCTGCTCGCCCTAGCCCAGAGCCACGAGTTCACGATCTTCGAGGACGACCCGTATGTCGCGCTCCGGTTCGAAGGCGCGCCGCTCCCGACGATGCTCTCGATGGACCCCGGCGAGACCGTCGTCTACGCCTCGTCGTTCTCCAAGACCGTGTGCCCCGGCATCCGGGTCGGTTACCTCGTCGGCCCGGCCGAGCTGATCGCGAAGGTCGTCAAGATCGCGACCCAGACGTACATCTCGCCGAGCATGGTCTCGCAGGGGATCGTCTACCAGTTCTGCGTCTCCGGCGCGATCGACAAGTCGATCGAGGTCGTGCGCAAGGCGCTGCACGAGCGCGCCGACACGCTGTGCGCGGCGCTCGAGCGAGAGCTGCCGGACGCACGCTTCGTCAAGCCGCTCGGCGGCTACTTCCTGTGGGTCGACCTGCCGCGCGGTACCGACGTCGGGGCGCTGTTCGAGACGGCTTCCCAGCGCGGGGTCCAGTTCGTCAAGGGGTCGGACTTCGTGCTCGAAGGCGGCGATTCGAGCCTGCGGCTGGCGTACTCGGGCGTCACTCCGGAGGAGATCGAGGAAGGCGTCAAGCGCCTCGCCGAGGCCTACCACGAACTGACGGGCGTCGCCGACGAGCATGCGGCCTGAGGAGATCGCCGCCCTCGGCGACCTCGCGAGTGAGGCGGCCGCCGGCGCCGCCAAGCAGATCCACGAGCTCCATACGGGCATCGCCGGCCGCGTCTGGCGGCGGGTCGGACCGGCATCGCTTCCGGTCAGACTCGTCCACGACCGGATCGCGCAGCGCGCCTACTCGGCGGCGGCGGAGCTGACCGGCGCGGTCGTCCGCGCCGGCGCGCAGGCGGCGTCCGCGGCACAGCCCGCCGATGCCCCCTCGATGCAGCGGAGCCCCGCCGGCCGGGCCGTCGTCAGCGCGCTCAACGGCGCGTTCGGCGACACGCTCGAGCGCCGCGGGAACGCGCTGGCGCTGACCATGACATTCCGCCGGCGCGGCCGAGACCTCGAGCTGACGCCGGAGTCGCTCGCTGATGCCTACCCGAACGCCAAGCCGCGCCTGGCCGTGTTCATCCACGGCCTGTGCGAGACCGACGACGCGTGGAAGCTCGGGGCGGTGCGCCACGTCCCCTACGGCCACCGGATGGAGATCGAGCTCGGCTACAGCCCGCTGTACCTGCGCTACAACACCGGCCGCCACATCTCAGAGAGCGGCCGCGAGCTCGCCGAGCAACTCGAGCGCCTGATCACCGCCTGGCCCACGCGCGTCGAGGAGGTCCTGCTGATCGGCCACTCGATGGGCGGCCTGGTCGCGCGGAGCGCGTGCCACTACGGCGCCGGCAGCAACTGCGTCGGCAAGGTCCATCACGTGGTCACGCTCGGGACGCCGCATCAGGGCGCTCCGCTCGAGCAGGTCACGAACGCCGCCACCGCCGCGCTCGCGCGTCTACCCGAGACGCGCCCGCTCGCGCGGGCGCTCAACGTCCGCAGCTCCGGGATCAAGGACCTCCGCTACGGCTACCTGGTCGACGAGTGCTGGCTCGACCAGGACGGCGACGCGTTCGTGCGCAACACCTCGCGCGAGATTCCATTCCTGCCCACCGCGCGCCACTACTTCATCTGCGCCACGCTGTCGCGCGAGGCCGACGCGCCGGTTGGCCGCATCCTCGGTGACCTGCTGGTGCTCCAGCCGAGCGCGTGGGCGCATCCGGGTCGAGGCAAGCGCCTGCAGTTCGCGGTCGAGAACTACTACCACCTCGGCGGCGCGAACCACTTCGACCTGCTGAACCACCCGGCGATCTACGCTCAGATCCGCCGGTGCCTTCAAAGCCAGCGCGCGCTGACGGCTTAGCGGCCGTAGCGTTCGCGGCCGAGCACGAGTTGCTCGGGCAGCGCGGTGCGTGGCGGCGGCGAGGGATCGGCGAGCACCGACACGGTCTCCGCGACGCTCACGGTGACCGTCGCGACCGTCCCGTCCGAGCTCACGGACACGTTCTCACCGTCGTTGGTCGCCACCTCGCCCGCCAGCCCCGGCTCGATCCCCGCATCCTTCAGGTAGTGCAGGAGGTCCTCGGCTTCGTTCTCGAGGCGCAGGATCGTCACCTTGGCCCCGACTGAGCAGTCGGCCAGCGGCACTCCGTCGATGCGCTCGTGGACCCGGATGGGGTGGCCGTGCGGGCACGTCTTGGCGTCGCCAACTGAGGCCCGCACGTACGCCTCGAACCGCGGCGTCATCGCGTGCTCGAGCTTCTCGGCCTCCTCGTGGACGTCATCCCACGGCACCCCGACGGTGTCGGTCAGGAACCGCTCGATCATCCGGTGGCGGCTGACGAGTTGCTCGGCGTGCTCCCGTCCGGCGTCGGTGAACTCGATCGTCCGCTCGGCGTTGCGGGCGACATAGCCGTCGCGCTCGAGCCGGCCGAGCATCTCGTGGACGGTCGGCGCTGAGAGCTGCATGGCCCGCGCGAGGTTGGCGCCGGTCATCGGGAGTCCCGCCTCGTACAGCCAGAACAGCATCTCGACGTATTCCTCTTCAGCGACGGTGGCGCGGGCGGGTGCCATCGATCCATCGTACTGGCCCCGGGTCCGCCGCCCCGGAGGGCAGCCGCGACGCCTGCTCGTCCACATCGCATAGCATCGCGGCCGTGTCCAGTCTGCCGCTCAAGCCGCCGGTCGAGCCTCAGCTCGCCCGCTCTCGCGCCAGCCTGCCGGTCGGCGAGCAGTGGTCCTACGAGCCGAAATACGACGGGTTCCGGGCGATCGTGTTCGTCGACGAAGAGCCGACGATGATCCAGTCCCGCAGCGGCAAGCCGCTCGCGCGGTATTTCCCGGAGCTGTCCTTCCCGCCCGGCCGATACGTGGTCGACGGCGAGATCGTGATCGACGACCCGGAGGGCGGCCAGGACTTCGGCGCGCTCCAGCAGCGCATCCACCCCGCCAAGTCGCGGATCGACATGCTCGCTGTCGAGACTCCGTCACGGTACGTCGCGTTCGACTTGCTCGCGCTCGACGACGACTCCTGGCTGGAGAAGCCCTTCTCCGAGCGCCGGGCGGGGCTCGAGGAGCTGTGCCCTACCGGAATCGACTGCACGCCGCTCACGATGGATCCCGACGCCGCAGAGCCGTGGTTGCGTAGCGGCGAGGGCGTCGTGGCGAAGGACGTCCGCGCGCCGTACCGCCCCGGCGAGCGCACCGGGATGATGAAGATCAAGCGGGTCCGGACGATCGACGCCGCCGTCGTCGGCTACCGCCCCGGCAAGGAGCCCGACACGGTTGGCTCGCTGATCCTCGCGCTGTACGACGACGCCGGCAAGATGCACGTCGTGGGCCACTCCTCGGGCCTGAAGGCGGCCGAGAAGCGCTCGCTGGTCGGCAAGCTCGCGGCGTACGAGACCGGCAACCGCGGCCACGGCGATCCGAGCCGCTGGCAGAGCGAGCGCGACCTCGAGTGGATCGAGCTCCGTCCGGAGTTGGTCGTCGAGGTCACGTTCGACCACGCCAGCGGTGGGCGCATCCGGCACGGGACGAAGATTCTGCGCTGGCGCGAGGACAAGGCGCCGCAGGATTGCAAGCTGGAGCAGATGTCGCAGTGAGTGTCGCTCGGGACGAGGCCGACGTCATCGTGGTGGGCGCCGGGCTCGCCGGTCTGGTCGCCACCGCGGAGCTCGTCAACGCCGGCCGGCGCGTGATCCTGCTCGACCAGGAGCCCGAGGCCTCGCTGGGAGGTCAAGCGTTCTGGTCGCTCGGCGGCCTGTTCCTCGTCGACACACCCGAGCAGCGGCGGGTGCGGATCCACGACTCGCCCGAGCTCGCGTTCCAGGACTGGCTCGGGAGCGCAGGCTTCGACCGCCCCGAGGACGCGTGGCCGCGCAAGTGGGCGCAGGCGTACGTCGAGTTCGCCGCCGGCGAAAAGCGCCAGTGGCTCCACGACCAGGGCGTGCGCTTCGTGCCCACCCCCGGGTGGCCCGAGCGCGGCGGCTACCTCGCCACCGAGCATGGGAACTCCGTGCCGCGCTTTCACATCGCCTGGGGCGCCGGACCCGGCGTGGTCGAGCCGTTCGAGCGCCGCGTGCGCGAGGGTGTCGCCCGGGGTCTGGTGACGCTGAAGTTCCGCCACCGCGTCGATTCCATTACCTCCAACGGCGGCGCGGTCGCCGGTGTCGCCGGCACCGTGCTCGAGCCGAGCTCGGTGTCGCGCGGGCAACCGAGCTCGCGGACGCCGGTGGGCGAGTTCGAGCTGGGCGCGCAGGCGGTGATCGTGACCTCGGGCGGGATCGGCGCCAACCACGAGCTCGTGCGCTCGTCCTGGCCGTCGACGCTGGGCCGCGCCCCGGCACGAATGCTGTCGGGCGTCCCCGACTTCGTCGACGGTCGGATGCTGAAGATCAGCGCTGATGCCGGCGCGCGGATCATCAACCCCGACCGCATGTGGCATTACACCGAGGGGGTCGAGAACTGGAACCCGATCTGGACCCGCCACGGGATCCGCATCCTCCCCGGCCCGTCGCCGCTCTGGTTCGACGCGACCGGCCGGCGCCTGCCCGTACCGCTGTTTCCGGGCTTCGACACGCTGGGCACGCTCAAGCATCTGATGACGACCGGACACGACTACAGCTGGTTCGTGCTCACCCAGAAGATCATCGAGCGCGAGTTCGCGCTGTCGGGCTCCGAGCAGAATCCCGACCTGACCTCGAAGAGCACGCGCCAGCTGCTCGCGAGCCGGGTCGGCAAGGGCGCGCCGCCGCCGGTCGAGGCGTTCAAGCGCCACGGCGTCGACTTCATCGTCGAGCACGACCTGCGCTCGCTGGTCCGTCGCATGAACGCGCTCACCGGCGATGACCTGATCGACGCCGGCGACCTTTCGCGAGAGATCGAGGCGCGCGACCGCGAGGTGGCCAACCCCTACGCCAAGGACCTCCAGATCACCGCGATCCACGGGGCGCGCCGGTACCTGCCGGACCGCGTCAGCCGCGTCGCCAAACCGCACCGGCTGCTCGACCCGGGCGCCGGGCCGCTGATCGCCGTTCGCCTTTGGATCCTCACGCGCAAGACGCTCGGCGGGCTCGAGACCGATCTGTCCGGGCGCGTGATGACGGCCGGCGGCGAGCCGCTTTCAGGACTGTACGCCGCCGGCGAGGTCGCCGGCTTCGGTGGCGGTGGCGTGCACGGGTACCGCGCGCTCGAGGGAACGTTCCTCGGGGGGTGCCTGTTCAGCGGGCGCATCGCTGGGCGGGCGGTCGCGCAAGCCGTAGCGTGAGATTTGGGGCCGCCTCCGGCGCCGGCGAGCCGTCGAGCGTGGGCTTAGCCCGTCCCGAACGTGAACATCCGGTCGGCGTCGATCCGCATGTACACAGGACCGCTGTCGAGGAACTTCTCCCAGCCCTCGCCGTAGCGCGGCACGTACACCTCGAGCAGCGTCTCGCGAAAACCGCCGCTGATCTCTACCGGTGCCGCCCGCCCGTGAACGTTGACCGCGAACTCCTCGCGCGGCAGGTGCGTGGCGCTGACCTGCGGCCGCGCGAGCAGATGGCGGTGGCGGACCGAGTTCGGCGCGGTCCCGAAGTGAAACGCGCCGCGGTAGAAGATCCCGTCGAGCGGTCCCGCGATGGGTCGGCAGTCGGCGGTGACGGTGGCGACCACGAGCAGGCACATGCCGGTCAGCCGCTCCACCAGCTGCTCGGCGCCGAGACGCCGCTCGGGAGTGGTGATGCTGCGCAGGTGCGGGCCGGCGCGCTCGTAGCTGCGATCGAGCAATTGCTGGAGCGCGCGGATGTCGGCGGGCGTCTCTTTCATGGGGAATCAGGCCCACACAATAAGAACAGGGTGCGGCATTGAAGCCGGATTCCCCGATCGCCGACGATACTGCCGGCATGATCCCTGGCGTTCCCACCACGATTCTCGTCGCCCCAGACTCGTTCAAAGGGACGCTGACCGCCGCCGAGGTCGCCGACGCCGTCGGCCGCGGGCTCGAGGATGCAGGCCGGCCCGTCGACCTTTGCCCGGTCGCCGACGGCGGCGAGGGGACGCTCGAGGCGCTCCTGCGGGCGCTCGACGGCGAGCGGCGCACGGCGCCGGCGACCGACCCGCTTGGCCGGCCGATCGTGGCTGCGTTCGGGATCGGCGAAGCAGGCCGGGGGCAGGTGCTGGGGATCGTCGAGACGGCGGCGGCGAGCGGCCTCGGCCTCGTCGACCCGTCTGAGCGCGACGCGGTGCAGGCGAGCACGTTCGGCACCGGGCAGCTGATCATGGCCGCGATCGAGGCGGGCGCCGATCTCGTCTACCTCGGCGTCGGTGGGAGCGCCACTACCGACGGTGGCGCCGGCGCGATCCGCGCGATCCGCGAAGCCGGCGGCCTCGGCGACGCCCGGATCACCGTCCTGACCGACGTCCGCACGCCGTTCGAACACGCCGCCCGCGTGTTCGGCCCACAGAAGGGCGCCGACGAACGCACCGTCTCGCGGCTGACGAAGCGGCTGAACGACCAGGCTCGTCGACTCCAGCGCGACCCGCGCGGGTTGCCGATGACCGGCGCCGCCGGCGGGCTGTCGGGCGGGCTGTGGGCCGAGTTCGGCGCCGACCTCGTCCCCGGCGCCCAGTTCGTGCTCGACGCGGTCGACTTCGACAGGCGCATTCGCGCCGCCCGAGCGGTCGTGACCGGCGAGGGCAAGCTCGATCAGCAGAGCCTCGCCGGCAAGGTCGTGTCCGAGGTCTCGACCCGGGCCCGCCAGGCCGGCGTGCCGTGCCACGCGATCGTCGGCACGCGCGAGCTCGACTCGTTCGGGGTACGCGTGCTGGATCTCCAGGCGGTGCTCGAGGCGAGTACACCTCGGCAGATAAGCGCAGCGGCGCGGCGGCTGGCTGAGCTGCTCTAGAGCGCTCTCGCCGCCGCCACAGGCCTGCTGTCGGTCAGGTGCCGGCCGCTGATACAGCTTCGGCCGGCGCGCGTACCTGACTCATCGGCTCCGCGAGGCCGAACCTTGACCGTTTTCTTAGTGAGCGAACGCGGTGCGCTTCTCGACGTCCGGACCGGGCAGCGGGGCTTTCAGCGACTCGAAGAACTCGGTTATCTCACGCAGGTGCTCCAGCAGGTTGTCCGCCATCCCCATCGTCATCCCGGCTCGAACGACGATCCGCAGCACGCTCAGGTCCTGGCGGTTCTCGGGGAAGCTGTAGGCGGGCACGAGCCATCCGTGCTGGCGCAGTTTGTCGGACACGTCGAACACGGTGTAATTGCTCACATCCGGGTTCAGCGCGAACGCGAACACTGGAAGCTCTCTGCCCTCGGAGATCAGCTGGTACGGACCCATCTTTGCGATCTCGCCCGAGATATGGGTGGCCACGTCCTGCGCCCCCTGCATCACCCGGCGGTAGCCCTCGCGACCGAGCGTCGTGAACATGAAGTACTGGGCGACGACCTCGCTGCCGGGACGCGAGAAATTCAGCGCGAACGTCGGCATGTGACCGCCGAGGTAGTTGACGTCGAACACCAGATCGCGGGGCAACGCCTCCTCGTTGCGCCAGATCGCCCATCCGACGCCCGGATACACGAGCCCGTACTTGTGGCCTGAGGCGTTGATCGACTGCACCCGGGGGATCCGGAAGTCCCACTCGAGGTCGGGCTGGAGCGTCGGCGCCACGAACCCCCCTGAGGCCGCGTCCACGTGGACGGGCACGTAGCACCCGGTGTCCTCTTCGAGCTTGTCGAGCGCGGCCGCGATCTCCTTGACTGGCTCGTAGCTGCCGTCGAACGTCGAGCCGAGGATCGCCACGACGCCGATCGTGTTCTCGTCGCAGGCCGCCACAGCCTGTGGGGCCTCGAGGTGGAACCGGTTGCCCTCCATTGGCACCAGCTTCGGCTCGACGTCCCAGTAGCGGCAGAACTTCTCCCAGCAGACCTGGACGTTGGCGCCCATCACCATGTTGGGTCGGTCGGTCGGCTTGCCGGCCTTGCGCATCCGCTCCCGCCATCGCCACTTCAGTGCCATTCCCCCGAGCATCGCGGCCTCGCTCGACCCCGTCGTCGAGCAGCCCGTCGCCTGCTCATGCGCGGGCGAGTTCCACATCTCGGCGAGGATGCTCACGCACCGGGCCTCGAGCTCCGCCGTCTGCGGGTACTCGTCCTTGTCGATCATGTTCTTGTCCGCGGTATCGGCCATCAGCTTGGCCGCGGTCGACGGCATGTACGTCGTCACGAACGTCGCCAGGTTCAAGCGCGCCTGGCCGTCCAGGAGCAGCTCGCTCGAGATCAGCTCGTACGCCATTTCGCTGTCGAGGCCGCTGTCCCCGATCTCGTGGATCGGCAGCGTCGCCGCCGCCTCCTCCATGCGCTCGACGGCTGCGGGATACTCCATGCGCGGGCGCTGCTTGGCTAGCGGCAATCTAGGCTCCTTGATCGGCAGGGCTTGCACTGGGGATCATGCCTGAGCGGCCCTCCGCGCGTGGACGGGCGCTCACCACTACTCGCGGCGTGCCGCCACTACCGCGGGCCCGCGCACACGCGCGCCTCAGCGATCCGGAGGCGGCTGGCACCCGAGTTCGATCAGGTATCGCGCGAAGGCGAGGCGGTCGCGATCGGGATGGAACGGCTCGCCGCCGTCCCTCAGCAGCGCCGCCACCCGCTCGAGGTCGAACAGCAGCGCGAGCTTCCCGGGTGGGTCGTCCCACTCGCCCGAGTCGTAGCGCTCGACCCAGGCCGACAGCGCCGCGAGCGCCTCGACCTGCACCTGGTCCTCCCACCATCCGCTGCGCAGCGCCAGCCGGTAGCGCACCCGGAGCGTGCACACGTCCGACCACAGCTGCTCGAACCACATCCAGCGTTCGCGCGGATACAGGCCCTCGCAGCTGAGCGGCCAGCGCGCGGAGACCGGCTCCTCCCAGTCGTGCTCGGGCTCGTGCCAGTCGTCCGGGTCGGGCAGGCTCATGACGCGCTCGCCAGCCTTCGCAGGCGCCGGTCCTCGAACCACAATCGCAGCCGGAGCTGCGTCGGCGGGATCCGGCCGTACAGCAGCAGAGCATGGCGGTCGGGCAGTTGGCGGAGCGCCTCCGGCGCGATCAGTGGCCGGCGCCGGCGCGAGGTCGAGCGCGTCGTCCCGCCGGCGCCGGTCGTGTGGTTTCGGTCGCGGGTCTCCTCCTCGCCGGTCAGGCCGGCGAAGTAGCGGAGCGTCTCGAGGTCGGCGACGCCCGGCAGCAGCATCCTCGCCCGGTGGCTGTTCACGACGGTCTCGGCCTGCTGCCCGTAGCGCGAGCGGGCCTGGGCGAGGTCGTGGAAGATCGTGACCAGCTGGATGTTGTGGCTCGGCGCGGTCGAGGCGATCTCGGCCAGATGGGGTAGCGGAGCGATGTTTCCAGCCTCGTCGAGGCACAGGAGAAGTGGCTTCTCCAAACGACCGCCGTTGGTCGTGGCGCGTTCGTAGGCCCGGTCGACCACCTCGCCGAGCAGCGCGAGGAAGATCGGCCGGAGCAGTTTCGACGCCTTGGCGTCGCCGATCAGGTAGAGCGTCGCCGCCTCGTCGAGCAGCCGGTCCGCGGTGATCTCGCTCGATTCGGCGGAACGCGCGACTCGCCCGAACCGGTACGCGCGGAGCAGCGTTTGCGCGGTGGCCTCGATCGAGGTGCGCGTACGGTCGGCCTGGGCCTCGAACGCCCGCACGGCGTCGTAGGCGGGGTGACCGTCCTCGCCGGCGCACAGCAGCGCCTGGTCGAGCTCCCGGATCCCCTGGCCGTTGATCCAGCGCACGACGGTGTCCATGCCCGCCCCGCTCACGGCCGCGGCGTACAGCAGCGGCGCGAGCCGCTGCTCGGCGGCGACCGCCCAGAAGTCGCCGCCCTCCACACCGCGGCGGTCGAGCTCACCGGCCGAGGCGAGCCGCCAGGCGACTTCGAGCGCGCCGTCCCAGGTGTCGGCGGCGTGGAGTGGGGACCACGTGTGCCCCCGCACCCCCGAGAGCCCGAACGGGTCGAACACGAACACCTCGCCGAGCGCGCGCCGGCGCGCGATCGTGGATCTCACCAGATCGGTCTTGATCGAGCTGGCGACCGTGGGGCCCTCCCAGTCGAGCAGCGCCGGGATCGCGATGCCGGCGGATTTGCCCGACTGCGGCGGCCCGAACGCCACCAGCGCGTGCCGCTCCTCGGCGTGGAGCAGCCTGCCGCCCCGGCGCCCGAGCACGAGCCTTCCAGAGCCACGCGAGCGCCCGTAGCTGCGCAGGGGGCGCAGCTCCGGCGATCTCGCCCACCGCGCGCCACCCGCGCCCGCGAACCGTCCGCTGAATCGTCCACCGAGCAGGAGGACGGCACCGCCGGCGCCGGCGAGCATCGCGAGCGCGGCGTAGAAGCCCGGGGCGTTCGGCAGACCCGGCCGGACGGCGGCCGGCCACGCGCCGGCGGGGTCCGACAGTCGCGAGGGCAGCCGCGTGAGGACGCCGAGCAGCTGTCCGGCGCCGACGCGGGGCCAGCCCGAGCCGAACAGCGCGCCGGCGAGGCCGCCCCATAGCCACAAAGTCCCCGCGACCGCGAGAACGCCACCGATCGCCCCAAGCAGGACGCCGTCCGAAACGAGGTCACCGCCCCGCGAGTTCATCCGCGATCGACCCTCGCGTCGCTCAACCGCATGCCGGTGTCCGTGTTCGTGAGCTTCGCCTCGAGCCGCGATCGGTAGTGCTGGACGACGAACGAGCGGCTGCCGACCCGCCACAGCGCCTGCCCCGCCGACAGCGTCGAGATCAGCCGCGACTCGGTCTCGGACAGGCCGAGCAGCGAGCGTGTGAGCGGGACCTGGCTTTCGTCCTGGTGGTAGACGATTCGGGTCGAAGCGTCGGCCACCAGCCCCTCGGCGATGCGCGCCGCGCGCGAGCCGGCATCGCCAGCGGCCCGCAGGTCGGCAAGCTTGTGCAGCACGACGAGGTTCATCACGCCGAACTGCCGGGCGAGCTTGAAGTTCGACTGGAACCACTCGCCGAGGCCGGTGTGCTGGACGATCTTCCACGACTCGTCGGCGACGTTGATCAGACGCCCGCGGCCGGGGCGCTCGGCCATCCGCGCCAGCAGCGCGCTCATCCACGCGGTCGCGCAGGCCATCAGGATCCCGACCGCGGGCGAGTCCTTGACCGCGTGCAGGTCGAGCACGAGCAGCCGGGCATCGAGGTCGAGGCCTGGGCTGGTGGGGCCGTCGAACATCCCTCGTAGGGGTCCCTCGCACAGGTCCTGGATCGCGAGCGCGGCCCGCCGCGCGTCGAGCGCGAGCCGCTCTCGGGTGGTGCGCAGCCGCTCCGCCATGTCCGCCGAGGGATCGAACAGGACCTTCGCGATCTGAGGCAGCGTCGGCTCGGCGACGCCGCTGGCCCTAACGGCGTGGAGAGCCTCCCGGAGCGCGGCGGCCTCGATCTGGCTAAGTGGTCCGGAGACCGCGGTGATCGTCACTGCCCGCAGCAATTCCAGCTGGGCGTGCTCCTCGGGGCGGGAGGCGAGCGGGTTAAGCCGGATCCCGCCGCCCGGCTCGAGCGACACCGGCCGCACGCCGACCGCCGCGCACAGCGGACCGTATTCGCGCTTGACGTCGAGCACGAACGCGCGCCGGCCGAACAGGAGCATGCGCCACAGGAGCGTCTTGACCAGAGCGCTCTTGCCCTGCCCGAGCTTGCCGAGCACGATCGCGTTCGGGTCGTCGAGCGTGCCGTCGCCGTACAGGACCCAGGGGTCGTAACAAAAGGCGCCGCCGCTCGAGTCACGGCCGACGAACACGCCGCGGCCGCCGAGCCCGCCGGTCGCGACGAACGGGTAGATCGCCTGCGCGTGGCGTGTCGTGCAACGGTGGCCGGGCCGCTCGGCACTCATCGCGCGCCCCTGCACGACTCGCGAGTCATCGCAGCCCCCGGCACAGCGGGAGCGTGAACGCGAACGTCTCGGCCTGCTGGCCGTACATCCGGTGCAACTCGAGCCTGGCGCGCGCCGCCTGCTCGTAGACGTCCGAGCACGCGCGGCGTAGGTCGTCGCAGTCCCGTCCCGACACGGTCACGAACCCTGCCAGCCGAACCTCCGCGTGGCCGGCGGCGAGCTCGGCCTCGCGGCGCATGGTCGCCTCCTGCGCCTGGCGGTGGCGGGCGGTCTCGGCCTGGCCGAAGCGGTGGCGAAGCTCGCGGTCGGCGTGGTCGCGCGTGACGGCGGCCTCGACCTCGCGGGTGGACCTGTCGGGGGCGATCGGCTGGAACGTGACCGCGACCGTCCGTACCACGTTGGACCGACCCAGGAGGGCGTCCATGAACATCGGCGAGACGTCGACGCGAGGCCAGCCGCCGATCCAGAAGGTGGCGTGGACCGCGCCGTCGCTCTCGTAGTGATCCCAGCGTTCGCGCGCGCCGAGCGGCCACGCGTTGGTCTCGGCGAGGCCGTCGCGATCCGGTTCGGCCGCCTCGAGGGCCGCCAGCTCGGCGCGGGCGTACGGATCGAACGCCGTTCTGAGCGTCCGCGCGAGCTGCCCGGGTCCGAGCGCGCCGAGCACGGTCACCTCGGCCGCCTCCAGCCCTTGCGCGATCCGCTCGGTCTGTTCGACCAGTGCCCGTGCCGGTCCGTCGTCGCCGCGGTCGGCGACGCGACGAGCGTCGATCTGGACGGCGATCAGGACCTCGTGCTCCTGCGTTGCCCTCGTCGTCGAGCCGATCAGCTCGAGGTAGGACTCGATCATCGGCGTGCCCCGCAGCGGCACGGCCGGGTCGCGCTCGTCGTGTAGCCAGCGCGCGAGCTCGTCGCCCTGCGCCGGCGCGGTCCGCTCGATCCACTGGATCCGCCTGACCGGGCCGGCCGCGGCGCCGGCGAGGATCAGGCCCCACCGCGCGAGCCGGCGCTCCTGCGCCTCGGCGTCGAGCAGCGAGAACGCGAGCACGCGACACGCGAGGACGGCCGTGAGCCGGCGCCCGCGCAGCTCGCTGAGCACCCCGACCGGCCGATCGCGGTACGGAGCATCGAGGATTCGGACGCCTTTGACCGCGAGCGGAGCGTCCGGCGGCGGATGGCGGAGCAACCGGCGCAGCGGCCCCGAGCGCTCGGCCGCCACCATCCCCCCGGCCGGCGCCCGCGAGCGGAACCGCATTCGTCCGCGGACGAGCCGGAGCGAGAACGCGAGCACCACCGGCGCCCATTCCTCGGCGGTGCGGCGGCCGAGCGGCGCGAACGCGAGTAGCAGCGCGCCGCCGACGAGGAGCGTGCCCAGGAAGGCGCCGGCCGCCGACGGCGCCCGATCGAGCACGACGATCGCCGCCGCGGCTCCGGTCGCCACCGCGGCCGCCTGTCCGCCCCGGAGCTGACCGAAGAGGCCCCGGCGCTCGAGCGGTCCGAACCGGTAGGTGAGGCGTTCGCCGGTCACCACGCGTCTTCGTGCGGCCAGGCCGACGTCGTGCGGATGCCCTTCGCACTGAACTCGAGCTCGGGCATCCCGGCCCAGTCGGACACGGGGTCGGGAGCCGGACCGCCACCGCTCTCCGGACCCGGACCGCCGCCCTCGGGGGCCGGACCGCCACCGCTCTCCGGAGCCGGATCGCCACCGCCTTCCGGACCCGGACCGCCACCGCCCTCGGGAGCCGGGCCGTCGTCGGCGCTATCCGAAGCCTCCTCGAGGCCGCCCGCAGGACCGGAATCGGGCTGCGCCGCCGGTCCCGTGTCCGTCCCGCCGTCCTGCGCACCCCGCCGCATCGCGGCCGTGGCGATCTCGCTCCACTCCTCCGCGAGCACGCGGGCATCGTTGGCGATCGCGCCGGCGCGGCCTACCTCGCCGCGCAGCGTCCCGGCGGCGCCGCTCGCGAGTTCGGCCATCGGCACAAAGCGCAGCATCGCCCAGGGCGAGAACGCCGCGAGCAAGATCAGCACCGCGCCCGCCATCACCCCGGCCACGCTCTGGTCACCGGCGCTGGCGCTGATCGCGGCGCCGCCCAGCGAAAGCACCGCGACGATCGCGAACTTCGAGAGGATCAGCGCCGCCAGCACCTCGACGGCTCGGACCGCCCAGATCCTCCTCGCCGGCCACACCATCGCGGCGAACGCCAGCGGCAGCATCAGCACGATCACGTACACGGCCGCCTCTCGCATCAACAATTCGATCCACAGCGCGAACGCGCCGCTGATCACGAACAGGCCGACCAGAAACGCGAGGAACGGCGAGTCGGTGGCCGTGGTCAAGCTGCCGATTACCACGCCGGCGCGGTCGAGGAAGTGAGCGCTTGCGTCGCCGGCGGCGGACGAGATGAACCCGCACAGTTGATCGGTGGCGGCGAGGAGCAGCGTCGTCACCGGTGCGGCGATCGCGATTGCGAGCGTCGCGAGCGGCAGGTAGCCGAATGTCGCTCGGGCCAGTAGCGCGAGGTCCGACCGGATCACTGCCTGGACCGCCGCCGCGAACAGGAACGGCAGCGTCAGCACCGCGGCGATCGCCGCCATCCGCCAGTAGGTCGACGAGAACCACGTGGTGTGGAGCTGAGGAGACGTGGTCGCGCTGAGGGCGGTCGCGGTGTCATTCAGGAGGGCGTGGGCGCCACCGAGGACCCAGACCCCGATCGCCGCTAGGGCGACCGCGGTGCCGGCGCTGCCGGCGGTGGATACGACCGTCTGCGCGGCACCGCCCAGGCCACCGCCCAGGCCCGCACCGCCGAGGCCCGCACCGCCGAGGCCCGCACCGCCGAGGCCCGCACCGCCGAGGCCCGCACCGCCGAGGCCCGCACCGCCGAGGCCCGCACCGCCAAGACCCGCGCCGCCAAGACCCGCGCCGCCGAGGCCGAGTGCCGACGCCCGCGGCGGCGCGAGCGCACAACAGCCGACGAGCGCGATCAGGCAGATCAGAGCGACCGTCGCCGGTCTCGAGGCGCCGCTCATCGGGCCGTGGTGCCCAGATGCTCGAAGAAGTTCACGATGCCGGGACCCGACCCGATCACGAGCGCGGACGCCCCCGAGATCACCGCCGCCATCCGCCCCCGCGCGGCGTAGTGGGGGTTGTGGGCGTGCGAGGCGATCGCCCAGAGCGCCGCCCCGACGAATGCCCCGATCAGCGCGATGGCGAGCGCCCACGCCTCGGTGCCGTTCACAAGTTGCTGGAGGACGTTGCTCCCCGGCAGACCGCCGACATTGGGGGTGGCGCTGACGTCGGCGAGCGCCGACAGAGCGTGACTCAGCATGTCTGTTCTCCCTTCAGTCTAATTGAGCCAAGTGACACTAAATGAACCTAGCAATATCAAATGAAGCTTGCTAGGCTTGTTCGCATCAATTTAGTCTCAATTAGACTCAATATGGCCCTAATCGAAGAAGTAACTGGAATTGGCGCCGGCGATGTAGGCGAGCTCTACGGCGCGCTCGCGGACCGGCTCGAGCAGATCGTGCGTCTCGACGTGCGTGCGTCCGATGCGGTGATCGAGGACGCGTGCCAGGTTGCGTGGGTCCGGCTTATGCACCACCGTCAGCGGGTCCATCGCGAAACCGTGATGGCCTGGCTCGCGCGGACGGCGGTGCACGAGGCGTTCAGGCTGCTCCGTCGCGCCCGGCGTGAACTGCCGCTCGACGCCTGGCTCGAAGACGATGCGGAGTCCACACTCGCGGTCGCGCCGGTGACGACCGAGGAGCTATTCGAGCGCCAGGAGCGGATCCGAGAGGTGCGCTGCCTGCCCGAACGCCAGCAGCGGGTCGTGTGGCTACATGCCCTCGGGCTTAGCTACACCGAGATGGCCGCGCACGAAGGTTGCACGCGCCGGACGGTAGATCGCCAGCTCCTGCGGGCAAGGCGAGCGATCCGAGACGACCTGCGATCCAGCTGAAGCGTCGACTACCGTGCCCGGCCGCGCTTGCGCCGGCGCTTCTCCGCCGCGCTGAGCTTGCGCGGCTTCTGGCGCGCCTTGGACCCAGCGCGCCTGCCCTCCGCGTCGATCGGAGCCGTGAGCCGGTGGCCCTTCGGGGCGCGCCGGCGGGCGTCGCGCCAGATGAAGATCGCGATCCCGCCGAGCACGACGATCGCGCCGATCGCGATGATGATCGCCGAGCTCCCGCTGAACCCGCTGCCGCTGCCGGCGGTCGCGGTCGTCTGGATCGTCGGCGTCGCCGTGGTCGTCGTGGGGACCGAGACCGACGGCTGGGGGAACCCGCCGCTCAGCGGATTGGTCGTCTGGGCGCCGGCCGCTGAGGGCAGTGTGAGCGCCAGCGGACCCGCCACCGCCAGGGCCGCGATCACCCCGGCCACGGCCGCGATCACACCCGCGAGGACAACCCGCCTCAAACCGCGCCGCCTTTCAGAAACAGAAACCCGCCCGAGTCGCACGGACCCGCCCTACGCGAGCGGCTGCTCCATCGCCGGCGTGTCGGGCGCGGCGACGTAGGGTTGCTCGTCCGGGACGTCCTCCTCGTGGTACACGCTCTCGGCGTTGACCGCCCAGATGTCGTGATGGGAACCGGTGAGGATGTTGTCGACGGCGCGCATCGCAGTCAGCATCGAGTGGTCTGAGTTGTTGTAGCGGTGCAGCCCGTTGCGCCCGACCTGGATCAGGTTCGGGATCCGATCGAGCCACCCGCGGATCGTCTTCACCCGGTCGGCGTACTCGGCGTCGTACATCGGATATGCCTTGTGCACGCGCACGACGAAGCCCATCTTCACCTTGTCGGCCCGGGCCAGGCCGAGCTGCTGAATCTCCCGCGTCGCCATCGCCACGAGGTTGTCGTCGCCCATGCTCCAGAGCTCATCCCCCTCGAAGCAGAAGTACTCCATGCCGATCGACGCGTCCTTGTCGTTGGGGACCATGAACGGGCTCCAGGCGCGGAAGTTCTGGATTCGCCCGACCGTCACCGACGGGTCGTGGATGTAGATCCAGTTGTCGGGGAACACGTCCTCGTTCTCGATCACGAGCAGCACCGTGAGGAAGTCGCGGTAGCGCAGCCCGCGCGCCGCGTCTCGGACGTCGCCTGGCGCCTCGGGCTCAGCAATCCCAACCGTCGTCCGCAGCGGCAGCGACGAGATCACGTACGAGGGCGTCAGCGTCTCTCCGCCCGCGATGACCTCGGTCACGCGGTTGCCGTCGAAGCGGATCCGCGTCACCGGCGCGTTCAGCCGGACCTCACCACCATGGGCGCGAATCTCGTCGCGCATCTTCTCCCACATCTGACCCGGTCCGTAGCGCGGGTAGTTGAACTCCGAGATCAAGGACTTGATCTGGTTGCCCCTGTTGCCGACGAAGGCGTTCTTGGCTGCGGCGAAGAACGACAGCCCCTTGATCCGCTGCGCCGCCCACTCGCCGCGGATCTCGGACGTCGAGACCCCCCACACCTTCTCCGTGTAGGACTTGAAGAACTGGTTGAAGAGCCAGCGGCCGAAGCGGTTGGTGACCCACTGCTCGAACGTGTCCTCGCGTCCCTTGGGCCTAGCCGCGGCCCACATGTATGAGACGAGCGCCTTGGTCAGGTCGACCGGCCCGAGCTTCTTGATCACGTCCATTCCCTGCAGCGGATACTCGAGGAACTTGTGGTTCCAGTAGATCCGGCTCTGGCGCGGCCGCCTCAGAAACTCATCGGCGAGGATTTCGTGCCAGAGAGCATCGACCTCCTTGGCCTTGGTGAAGAAGCGGTGGCCGCCCAGGTCGAAGCGGTAGCCCTCGCGCACGTCGGTGCGCGCAATCCCGCCGACCTGGTCGGTCGACTCGAGCACGATCACGGGCTTTCCCTGCTTGGCCAGCAGATAGCCGGCGGTGAGGCCCGCCGGTCCGCCCCCGAGGGCCACGACCGGACGCTCCGGCGTGATGTCAGAGCCCGGGGCCTGGGCGACAACTTGCTGCTTCGAGGTCGGATCGGTCATCGCGGGATCTCAGGAAACCTTCTCGTAGAGCACTGCGGCGTACGCAAGGATGCTGGCGCCGCGGTAGTTGTGCGGCGCGGTGGCTATCGGTTTGAGCACTCCGCTGTTGACGTCGTCCCGGAGGATCTGGCCCATCTGCGCGGCGCGGCGCCGGACCAGTCGTGTCCAGGGCGCCTTCCAGTTGTTCGCGCCCTCGGTCAGCGGTCGCACGTACAGCAACTGCTGCCCGGGCTTGAGGCTAGCAACCAGCGGATCGAGGACCGCCGACGGGTTGGCGTGCTGCAGACGCCTCAGCGCGTAGACCCAGTCCATGTAGCTCGGGTCCTTCACCGGTCCGAGCGCGGTCGCGTACTTCAGGCCCGCCGGGAGGTAGTACCAGGACAGCGGGGTCGAGTCGGGCTGCGCGTCGACCACGAGCGTGTTCTGATGGATCAGCGGCTTCATCTCGCCGCCGATGTCGCGCATATCGCTCTTGAACTGCGGTGCGTAGGAAGAGGGATGGACCACGAACACGACGCACAGCACGATCGCCACCAGCCCGACGACGCCCGATCGGGCGGCGCCCCACGCGGCCAGCAGCAGAATCGACGCGAGGATCGGGGCCATGTAGCGAGCGACGAACGCCGGCGTGATCTGGGAGGCCAGCCACGCCACGATCAGCGTCCCGAGCAGCAGGAAGATGATCGACCACATAACGGTTCCCTCGCGGGTGCCCCGGCCGCGCTTGGTGAAGAACGGGGCGAGCCCAATGATGATCGCGACCAGCAGCGCCACCGTGAGGCGGTCGCTGCCGAGCAGATCCCTCGACAGCAGCACGGGCACGCCGAAGCGGATCGTCGGCGCCCAGGGGGCGCCCGTGTGCGTGGCCTGGTAGATGAAGTTCGGAAGCCAGGGGAGGAACAGGATCCCGGCGCCGACGTACGTGAGCACCGCGTCGCGCACGAGCCCGCGCCGATCGTCGCTCGCGCGCCACACGGGGATCAACGCGAGCACCGTCCCGACGCCGAAGAAGATGCCCCACCCGTGCGTGTACAGCATCAGCGCCTGGCAGATCGCGAACATGATCAGGTAGCGCCTTCGCCGGTAGACGAAGCCGTGGATGAACGCGGCGGTCTCGAGGATGCCGAGCAACGCCATCAACTCGTACATCCGCGTCTCCTGCGCGTACGCGGTGAGGAACGTGCTGAAAGCGAACAGCACGGCCGCGTAAAGGCCGGCGCGCCGTCCGAACAGGCTCCAGGCGGCCCACGTGCCGGCGGGGATGCAGAGCAGCCCGAACAACAGCGACAGCGAGTGCGTGGCCGCCTCGGTGGCGCCGAACACGCTGATCCACACGTGGAGCAGCAGATAGAACAGCGGCGGCGACCCGTCGTGGCGCATGATCCCCGGGATCGCGCTCAGCGAGTGCGACGCGACCCCCGTGGTGATCGCCTCGTCCTCCCAGAACTGCCCGGTGATGTATCGAGTCCGGAGGTACGCCGAACACGCCGTGAGGATGAGCAGGATCGCGGTCGTGCTCGCCCACACCGGTACGCGCTGGAGCAGCTTCGGCTCGCGCACGTCGATGACCCGGGGTATCCCGCGCGTGGGAGCGCTGACGGCCACTAGGAGGCCACCTTACCCGCGCACGTCGAGAACACCCGGAACGTCCGCACGTGCGCGATCAGCTTGTAATTGGCGCCGTCGTGCTCCCAGGCGATGATCTGCTGCGGGGTCGGCAGCAGCGTCGACTTCGACTGTGCGCGCGTCTGGAGGATCACGGCCGGCCACGGCGGCCCCGCGAGGTTGCCGGGCTCAGCCTCGACCCGCAGCGTGCGGACGCCGAGCGTCCAGGCGACCATCGGCACCTGGAAGCCCTCGGTCATCACCGTGCCGTTGCCGCACCCGAGCAGCGCGTCCTTGCCGCCCGCCTTCTGGACGGCTGCAGTCAGGTCCTCGCGCAGGTGAGCCTGGTAGACGAGCGCGTGGTGGGTGCGGGGGAGACTGACGATGTTCGTACCGATCCACGGCGGCACCGCGAGGAACAGCGCAACCGCGACCACGACGCCGGCGGACACGGTGAACGCCGGCGCCGTCAGCCGCCCGACGCCGGAGCCGAGCAGCCCACCGAGGCGGCGGACCCAATCCGCGAGCGTTCGCGAGAACCATCCCCACGCGACCCCGCCGGCGATCGCGACCGGCGCCGTGCCGAGCACCAGGTAGCGGTCGTTGCCCGAGAAACCGGCTTGGGTCTCGAACGCGATCCCCAGCCACCACACGAGGCCGAACAGCCCAAGCCCGAGCAGCCACGCCCGCGCCGTGATCCCTCGGTCGACCGGGCCGCTGTGCCGCCACCACGCGGCGCGGCTTCGAAACAGTCCAACCGCGGCCACGAACAGCGCGATGATGCCCGGGATCTTGACCCGGTTGAGCACGGTCGGCCAGGCCTCGTTCTTGAACACCGTGCACACCGGACACTTCGCGAACGCGGCGCTGTTGGCGCGCGGGTGCTGGGCGCGGGTGACGCCGCGGAGCAGGTGTCCGGATCCCCAAAGCTCGGGGAGGAACCACAGCACCGGGATCAGCGCGAACAGGCCCACAACGAGCTTGCGCGCGCCTGGATCGCGCCAGAACAGATACAGACCGTACGGGCCCCAGAAGAACCACAGTTCGGGACGGTCGAGCGCGGCGAAGAAGCCGAACACGAACGCTCGCTGGCGCGCGCCGTCCATGTAGCTGTCGACCGCGATCAGCGCCAGCGCGGTCGCGAGGCCCTCCGAGTAGCCGAGCGCGTTGTCGGAGATGAACCCGCCCGAGTTGATGAGGCTGCCGGCCGCGATCACGCCGGCGAGCGCTGGCGCGATCAGTCGCATCCAGCGCGCGGAGCCCTTCGGCTCGGCCACGCCGGCGACGAGGTCGCGCGTCAGGCGCCAGGCGAGCCTGAACACCATCGCCACCGCCACGATCGCGCCGGTGCGCGCGATGATCAGCCACAGGTCGGGCTGCGCCTTGCCGAACAGCGCGAACACCGTCGTGAACAGCATCGGCAGCGGCTTCCATGAGGGGCCACCGGTGGTGTGGAGGCCGAGGTGCACGATCTCGTGGCCCCAGACGAGCCACGCCCACGGGTCGTAGCTCGGGGTCGACGGGATCAGCAACGTCAGCGCGGCGATCACGAGCGCGCCCCCGACGAGCCACGGGTACAGGCGCCAGCCGGACATGCGGCCGGCCAGCGCGCGGCCACGCGCCGTGACATCAGTCGACGACGTTGCCGCAGTCAGCTCAGCAGTGGGAACAGACAAGGGGACCGTGAAGATCTGGTTCGTGCCGCGCTCGCCAAGTTACGCACGGCGGCGGCAGATGCGTACATGAGCCAGCGCACCAGGCGCCGGCGTCGCGGGGCATTCTAGAGGCCGCCTATCCCTGCACGCCCTGCCCCAGGCAGTCCTCGATCTGGCTCAACTCCCCGGGCGACCCCTGGTTCGGATACATCAGGGCGGGCCCGATCACCTCGGCGCCCTGCGCGTTTCCGTCGATCTGCTGGGCTTGTGCGGCCCCCGCCGTGGGCGTGAAGACGACCGTCGGACCCGCCGGCGCGGCGCCGACCTGGAGCTTCGTCGGGCTGAGGACCTGAACCGTCAGGTGATCGGCGCGCAGGCAGCCGAGGTGGTTGTGCACACCGGTTAGTGGACTGTCGATCGTGCCTCGGCTGGCGAGCGTCGCCGAGCCGGCCGGGGTCGTCGGCTGGACCCTGACCGCGCCACCGCAGCCGGCCACCGCCACCGCGGTGAGCACGAGCCCGACCGCCGGCCAGAGGCCGCGGCGCCGAGCAATTGGAAGCTTCTTAGACGACATGCGCCCGACAAAGGTAGAGGATCATTCCGACCGTGCTCGTAATTGGAGCTCTCAGCGGACCGCTGCCAAAGGTAGGGATCGTCGTGGCCGCGGCGCTTGCGGCCGTCGCCATGCTCCACCGCGACACGCGCGTGCAGGCGCTGGCGATGCTCGGGGCGCTCGTGCTCGCCCCCATCCTGCTGCTCGGAGACATCTGGCACTCGCCGCAACTCGGGATCGTCCATCGCCACCCACTCGTGGCCGCGGTCGGCGCGCTGATCGCACTCGCGGCGGTGGCGGCCGCGGCGGTGCTCGTCGCCAAGCGCCCGGACGTGCTCGCCGGCGCGGTGATCGTCGCGCTCCCGTTCCGGATCCCGATCTCGGCCGGCGGCGTGACCTCGAACCTGCTCGTGCCGCTGTACTTCGTGGTCGCGGCCGGCGCAGTGGCGTTCATCGTGACCACCTTGCGAGGACGGGCGCCGCCGGAAGCCGCGACGCCGCCTCGCGATGGCCCCATCCGCTGGCTCGAGTGGCTGCTCGCCGGCTACGTGGTCCTGTACGCGCTCCAGGCGGCGTACTCGCCGAAGTTCACGACCGCCCTACAGCAGGTGGTGTTCTTCTACGTGCCGTTCGCGCTCGCCTACTGCCTGCTACGCCGGCTCGACTGGACGCAGCGGCTGACGCGGAGCTGCCTCGCGCTGCTCGCCGGGCTGGCGGTGCTGTTCGCCCTGGTCGGGTTCGTCGAGTACGAGACCAAGACGATCTTCCTGAACCCGAAGCTGATCGCCGCCAACCAGCTGCACGCGTACTTCACGGTCAACTCGGTGTTCTTCGATCCGAACATCTTCGGGCGGTTCCTCGCGCTGGTGATGATCCTGCTGGCCTCCGTGGTTCTATACGCGCGCCGGCAACGGACGGTGCTGGTCACGGGCGTGGTGCTCGCGATCCTGTGGGTGGCGCTGCTGCTGACCCTGTCGCGGTCGGCGATCGGGGCGCTACTTGTTGGCCTCGGAACGCTGGCAGCCGTCCGCTGGAGGGTGGGTCGGGCGGTGTTCATCGCCGCCGGTGTGGTCGCGCTCGTGGCGGCGGTGATCGCGATCACGCCCACGACGTTCGGCCTCAACCAGGGACTCAACGGCGCCTCGAGCGGCCGGCCGGGCCTCGTCACCGGAGGCCTCGATCTGTTCAAGCAGCGGCCCCTGTGGGGGTACGGATCGGGGTCGTTCGAGACTGAGTTCGCCGCCCGCCATCACGCGATCGGGGAGACGACCTCCGCGTCGCACACGATCCCGGTGACGATCGCAGCCGAGCAGGGGCTGATCGGGGAGCTCGTCTACCTCGGGCTCGTCCTCGCGGCGCTGGTCGTGCTGTTCCGCCGGTGCCGCTCGGATCCCACTCGCGTGGCGATCGCCGCGGCGTTCCTCGCGCTGCTGTTCCACACGCTGCTGTACGCCGACTTCCTCGAGGACCCGATCACGTGGACGTTGCTCGCGATCGGATCCGCGCTCGCGGCGCGGCCCCTGTCGGACTCAGGCGGGCGGGGAAGTGAGCTCGCCGCTGGCGAACGCGAGCTTCAGCAGCAGCTCGCGTAGCTGAGCGCGCTCGTCCTCGCAGCGGCGCCAGCAGTTCGCTCGTGCCCCCGCGCTCGCCACGTCCTCGGCTTGGGCCTCCCGCGACAGCTCACGTCTTTCGCGGGCCGGCGTTTCGTACCCATGCTCGGTTATGTGGAGCGCGTATGCCGCGGCTGGATCGTCGTCGGCATCCCCTCGAGGACCGCGAGCGAGGAAAGGTCGCTCGACGCCACCGAGTAGCTCGGATAGCTCACCGCGTGGTGCGAGAGGAACGACCGCGCGTCGCCCGCCGAGTCGTTCGCGTCCGCCCCCAGGAACGCGACCTTGCGTCCGAACTGCGCCGACGCCGCGCCCAGGAGCGAGAACTCCGCCCGGCACGCCGGGCACCAGGAAGCCCACGCGTTCAGCACGACCGGATAGCCCCGCAGCGAGCGCAGCCGGTCGGCAAGCGTGCCGGCCGAGGACGAAGTGAGCAGCTGGCCGGCCTGAGCGTGCAGCGCGGCGAGCGACCCCGGCGACCCCGCGAGCACGCGCGCCGCGTCGGCCGCGGTCGGCGCCGTGACCTTCGGCACGGCGCTCGCGGGCGTTCCGGTTCATCAGGAAGTACAGATCGTCGAGCGCCTGGCTGGCGGTCCACGAGAGCTGCGGGTGCTCGAGGTTCTGGAGTCCCTGGGCACTCAAGAGCCGCTTCAGCACCGGTGACAGCTGACCGTCGACCTCGGGCATGCCCTCGTCGATGATCCGCTCCTGACCGGCCGGATCGATGAAGAAGACCGCGTCGGTGTGCTGCACGTCGAACGTCTCGGGCTTATGAGTGAGCCAGTCGAGGTCGGGCGGCTTGCCCTGGGGAACGCGAGCGTAGTAGACGCCGAAGAACTTCCAGAGCCGCTTTATCTCCGACTGCGTGCCGGTGAGCATCTAGAAATTGGCGCCGGTGAGCTTTTGGTAGGCGCGCAGCCGGAACGGACTGTCGCGCCACGGATCGACGGTCGCCTCGGCGATTACGACCTGACGCGACAGGCCGGCCAGGCGCACGTCGTTGACCAGCTCCATCAGTGCCCCGGTGGTGAGCGGGCAGACCTCGTGGCACAGCGTCATCGACGGCGCGAGTATCACCCACTTGCCATGCCACTGGCTCAGCCGGAACGGCTGCCGTTTGCGTCGATGAGCGGCACGGACGGGACCGGGCGGGGAACCTAGAGCTCGTGCCGATCGCGAGCGGGGCGGGCACCTGGGCGCCGCATTCGGGAGGCGCTTGATGTCGCAACGGGCCAGCAACGACAGCACGACACACACGAGTATCAGCACCTGCCGGCGAGCGAAATCAGGCGAAGTCGAGCGAGCGACGCGTCCGGCACCTTAATCCGTTTCGTGTTGGGTCTCTGTGCGGACGGGCCCGCGCCGACGGCCCGGCTCGGGGTGAAATCCCCGGCGGATCTCGGTAGCATCGGCCCCCGTGACTTGGGGAATCATCTGGTTGATGTTCGCCCTGAAGATCCCTCTCGTCGGGCTGATCTACATCGTCTGGTGGGCGATCAAGCAAGAGCCCGACGAGTCGTCCTCGCGCGACGACGACGGCGGCATCAAGCGCCATCCGACCCACCCGCGCAAGCCGTTCCCGCGCCATCCGCGCCGCGGGCCGCACGGCGATCCGGCGCCGTCCTCACCGCCGCGGGTGCGGACCGCGCGGGCGCGCACCCGCACGGTCGAGCGCTAGACAGGCCGGACATCTCCCCGCGCTGGCAGACTTGCGGGCGATGAGTGCGCTGGCCTCCGTCCTGTCCGACGCGACGATCGTCGAACTGGTCGACAACGGCCGGATCAGGATCGACCCATGGGATCCGGGCCTGGTCCAGCCGGCGAGCGTCGATCTGCGCCTCGGCGACTCGTTCCGCGTGTTCCATAACCACCGCGCGTCGGCGATCGACCTGCGCGAGCCTCCTGCCGGCCTCACCGAGGAGGTGGTCCTCACCAACGACGAGTCGTTCGTCATCCACCCCGGCGAGTTCTGCCTCGGCCGTACGCTCGAATGGGTCGAGCTGCCCGACGACATCGTCGCCCGGATCGAGGGGAAATCGAGCATCGGCCGCCTCGGGCTGATCGTCCACGCCACCGCCGGCTTCTGCGACCCGGGCTGGAAGGGAACGCTGACGCTCGAGCTCAACAACCTCACGCGTATCCCGATCAAGCTGTATCCGGGGCTGCCGATCGCCCAGCTGTCGTTCATGGCGCTCGACCGGCCGGCGCTTCGGCCCTACGGGAGCCCCGAGCTCGGGAGCCACTACCAGGGACAACGGGCCGCGACCGAGAGCCGCTACGAGGGCGGGCCCGCCGGCGCCCCACCCCCGAGCCACATCGAGTAGGCTCGCGGCCGTGAGCGCGCTGATCATTGCCGCTGGCGAGCCTTCGAAAGTCCCGTTCTACATCGCCGGCGCGCTGCTCGTGATCTGGGCGCTCAGCCTCGCCGCGGTCGGTCTCACGCGCCCGGCGTTCCCGGGCAGCCAGCGCGGGGCGCGCGGCGTGATGGCGGTCAGCTTCGTGCTGATGGTCGCCGCGATGGCCGCCGCTGTGCTGACAAGCGCCTTCCCGAAGTAGCCGTCGCGGCGCTCGGACAGGGTCCGGACACCGCCCCAACCAGACGGCGTTCGTATACGTTGGCGGCTAGCGTCCCGTCGGCAAGACATGGGTACTAAATTGAATGCTGGTAGTGCGCTCGGCTCCGGCCCGGAAGACCCGGCCCCGGAAGACCCGGCCCCCCGGAAACCGCGTGATAGGAGCGCCATGACGACTGAGACACAGCAACTAGACGGCGCCGGCGCAGCGACGGCCCGAGAGACCCTGACGGTCACCGACAACCGAACCGGCAAGCAATACGAGATTCCGATCGAAGACGGGACGATCCGCGCCACCGAGCTTCGCAACATCAAGGTCGAAGAGGATGACTTCGGCCTGCTGTCCTACGACCCCGCGTTCATGGCGACCGCATCGTGTCGCTCCGCGATCACGTACATCGACGGCGAGAAGGGGATCCTCGAGTACCGCGGCTACCCGATCGAGCAACTCGCCGAGCAGTCGAGCTACCTCGAGGTCGCGTACCTGCTGATCCACGGCGAGCTCCCGACCCAGCCGCAACTTGACGAGTGGACGCACCAGATCACGATCCACACGTTCGTGCACGAGAACGTCAAGGAGTTCATGCAGGGCTTCCGGTACGACGCGCACCCGATGGGGATGCTGCTGGCGTCGGTCGGCGCGCTGTCGACTTTCTATCCCGAGGCGAGCCAGATCCACGACCACGATATCCGGTACATCCAGGTGATCCGGCTGCTGGCCAAGATGCCGACGCTGGCGGCGTTCGCGTTCCGCCACAACCAGGGCAAGCCGTACGTGTATCCGGACAACGAGCTGTCCTATCCGGGCAACTTCCTCTCGATGATTTACAAGATGACCGAGATCCGCTACGAGCCCGATCCGCGGCTCGAGCACGCGCTCGACGTCCTGTTCATCCTCCACGCCGACCACGAGCAGAACTGCTCGACGAGCGCGGTGCGCGGCGTCGGCTCCTCCCAGGTAGACCCGTACTCGGCGGTCGCCGCCGGCGTGGCCGCGCTGTACGGCCCGCTCCACGGCGGCGCCAACGAGGCGGCGCTGCGGATGCTCCGCCGGATCGAGACCAAGGACAACATCCCCGACTTCATCAAGGGCGTGAAAGACGGCCAGGAGCGCCTGATGGGCTTCGGCCACCGGGTCTACAAGAACTACGACCCGCGCGCCAAGATCATCAAGAAGGCCGCCGACGAGGTACTCGAGGTGACCGGGACCAACCCGCTCCTCGACATCGCGCTCGAGCTCGAGAAGATCGCGCTCGAGGACGAGTACTTCATCGACCGCAAGCTCTACCCGAACGTCGACTTCTACTCGGGGCTGATCTACGAGGCCCTCGGAATGCCGATGGAGATGTTCCCGGTGCTGTTCGCGATCGGGCGTACGAGCGGGTGGATCGCCCAGTGGCTCGAGATGATCGACGACAAGGAGCAGAAGATTGCTCGGCCGCGTCAGATCTACACGGGCTCCCGCGGACGCGACTACGTCCCGATGGACAAGCGGTAGGGGAGCTGGCCGCCGAAACCTGGACGCTCACCGTCCGCGCCAACGCGCGCGTCGAGCACCAGCGGTTCGACGCGCTCGACGCGGCACTCGCTGCGCTCCAAGCCCACGTCAAGGACCTCGCCGACGGGGCCGCCCGCGACCCGGCGAAAACGCAGCTCAAGCGCTACACCCCTGACGAGCAGGTCATAGCCAGGGTCGAGCTGGCCGGTCCCCAAAAACGTCTGGCCCGTGCGCACGCCGGGATCGACGTCCACGGCGACGGATCGACCGAGGCCTACCTCGGTCGCGTCCGGCGCGCCGCGCTCGAGCAGCAAGGCGACGAGGACGTCATTTCAGCGCTCCGCCGGGCGTTGCTGAAAATGTGAGATATCTTTCAAAATCGATGCCTAGGCTCGACGTTACGCTGATTAGAGCGCTGCGCTTCCTCGTGCGTCCGCTCGGTTACCTCGCATTCGTGCTCGCGCTCGCCTCGCTGTCGGCCGCGGCCAAGCTGCTCGGCGAGACCAACGAGCTCGGCTTCTTCACGGATCGTCTCGCCAGCATGCTCTGGCGCTATCCCGAGGTCACCCGGAAGGGCGTTCAGATCGCCTGGGTCGTCTGGGCGGTGGCGTTCGTGATCTGCATCTCGCCGTACGACCCCTTCACCACTACCCCGTGGGACGAGGCTGCACTTGCGGTGCTGGCGCTCCTCGTCCTCTGGCGGCGGACTGCCGCCGGGCGCCGAGTCGAGCGTTGAGGTTCTCAAGCGCCTGCTCGAGCCCCACTTCGGCGGGGTCAAGCTCGCGCATCGCGGCCGCCAGGCGATACTCGGCGAAGTAGTCGGGGTCGACGCCGCACGCGGCTGCGATCAATTCCATCGCGCGCATTGACGGCTTGTCGTGCCCATTCGCGAGCATGTTGATGTGGGCGTGGGTGATGCCCTTGCCATCGAGCTTGCGGGTCGCTTCGGCCAGGCCGCGATAGGTGAGGGAGCGCTCATCCATCAGCGAGCGAAGCGATTCTCCGAACGGTTTGATGCTTGGCGCGGTCATCCAATGTCCTCTTCTGCCTCGCGGAGCGTACCGCCCTCACCAGCGGCGAGTCGCCGCCGGAACTTGACGCTGAGTTTACAGATTGGTAGGTTACCTAACAAGGCAGCCGCAGGCAAGCCTCACGAACCAGCGGCGCTCCCTCGCGCACGCGATAGACCGGCAGGCAGGCGCGAGGATTGACCGGACCGAGACCTCAGACCTCGCAGGGGGTCGCAGACGCGAAAGCGTCTGGCGAGGTCCTCGGTCCGGCATTTGTTTCTGGTCCGCAAACAACGTCCTCACTCCGGTCGCCACCCCGTGTGCGTCGCTCGTTCGCCGTGCGTCCGTGCGTCCGTGCCGAAAGTTCTCCAGCCCGAAGCCGCGAGCGTACCAGCGCCGGGAAGCCCGGACAACGTTCTCGCATTGCCGTCCGGTTAGAGCACGAGTGTCGGGCCGTTAGCCCTCAGCCAGCGCACGTGCTCGCGGTAACCCGGGCTGCGCGCCGCCACCAGTCGCCAGAACCGAGGCGAGTGATCCATGACCTCGAGATGGCAGACCTCGTGCCAGACGACGTAGTCGAGCACGGGCTCCGGCGCGAGCAGCAGCCGCCAGTTGAAGCTCATCGCACCCGATCGCGAGCAACTGGCCCACCGAGTCCGTTGGCCGCGGATCGTCAGCCTCGAGTACGCCGTGCCCGCCAGACCGCAGGCCCGCTGCAGGCGCGGCTCGATCTCGGCACGAGCCGCCCGGCGGTACCAGCGCTCGAGCGCCGGGGTGCGCGCCTGCCCATCCGGAACCACGAGCACGTCGCCGCGCCGGGTCACGCGCATTCGCCCGGGTTCCGCGAGCAGCGACAGTGTCTGCCCCAGGTACGGGACGGTCTCCCCGCGCGCCGCGACCGCCGCGCGCGCGCCCTCGATCTCCGCGACCCGACGCTCGATCCACGGCCTGAGCTCGCGGACCGCGGCGGCCGCCTCGCGCGCCGCCGCTCGGCGCGGCAGCACGACCTCGATCCCGCGGGTCGGATCGACCGTGACGCGCACTCGGCGCGCCCGATCGGAGCGCCGCACCTGGTAGACGACCGGTTCCACGGCCAGACAGGGTACGGTCCGCTTCCGACGACGGGATGTCCACCTTGCGCCCGACATGAGGTCGTTCCCTGTCCTATCCGAGCCGTTGACGGATGGGGACGTCGCGCTGCGCGACTACGCCGAGCGCGACATCCCCGAGATCCTGATCGCCCATCAGGATGACCCGCGCCTGCACCTGCTGATCGGCGAGGACCGCCCACCAAGCGGGGCCGAGCTCGGGCGCGCGGCCGAGCGCGAGGCGCTCGAGCGGATGGCCGGCGAGCGAGCGACGCTCACCGTGGTCGAGTCGGGCTCGGAGACGTGCCGCGGGCAGATCCGCGTGCACCCGGTCGACTGGGATCAGTCCCGGGCTGAGATCGGGATCTGGCTGACGCCGCAGGTGCGCGGTCGCGGGCTCGCGCCCCGGGCGCTCAAGCTCGCCGGCGAGTGGCTGCTCGGGGCCTGCGGACTGGCCCGCGTCGAGCTGTTCGTCGAGCCCGGCAATGCGCCAATGCTGCGGACGGCGCAGGCGGCGCAGTTCGTCCCCGAGGGGACGCTGCGCGAGTACCTGCGCAAGCGCGGCAAGGGCGTCAACGTCGTGATCATGTCGCTGATCCCAAGCGACCTGCGATGAAGCACTGGCGCCTCAGGCTGCCGAAGGTCGCCGGCGTCCTGCGATGAAGTACTGGCGCGTCAAGCTTCCGCCCGGGGTCCGCTCGCCGTTCGAGGTCTACGTCAACGGCGTACGCCAGGAACTCGGTGTCGACTACCGGATCGCGTCCGGTGAGCTTCTGTTCGAGCGCGAGCTGGTGCGCCAGAAGCTCAGCGGCTGGGCCTGGTTCCTCGGCTTCTGGGGGATCGGAACCTACAAGCGCAACGACGAGATCGACGTGCGCTACGAGGTTGACGGCGAGCCGAGGCTCGCCCACGCTCTGGACATCACTCCGCCGTCCTAACTACTTCCCGGCGCACCCAGGGCCGCAGCAGCCGCAGCGCGGCGAGGATCGCGCGCGTGGCCGGGGAGCGGTTCAGCGTATAGAAGTGGATCCCCGGGGCGCCGCGCGCCAGCAACTCGGCGCACTGCAGCGTCGCGTACGAAACCCCGAGCTGGAGCACCTCGCTGGGGAACGGGGCCCGGGCTTCGAGCTGACGGAGCAGCGCCTCAGGGATGTGTGCGCCGCACATGCCGGTGATCGTCTTGATCTGGGCGACGTCGGTGATCGGCATGATCCCCGGGAGGATCGGGACGTCGATCCCGGCCGCGCGGGCCTCATCGACGAACCGGAAGTAGAGCTCGTTGTCGAAGAACAGCTGGGTGATCAGGAACGAGGCGCCCGCTTCCACCTTTTGCTTGAGAAAGCGCAGATCGCTCTCGAGGTCCACCGCCTCGGGATGGACCTCCGGGAAGCACGCGGCGCCGACGCTCATCGGATATCGCTCGGCGATCAGCGCCGTGAGCTCGCTCGAGTAGCGCAGCCCACCTGGATGCGGCTCCCAGGCGGTCTGCCCGCGAGGCGGGTCCCCGCGCAGCGCGAGCACGTTCTCGATCCCCGCGTCGGCGAGGCTGTCGAGGATCACGCACAGCTCGTCGCGCGTGGCGCCGACGCAGCTCAGATGCGCCATCGCCTCGATCCCGAGCTCCTGCTTGATCCACTTGGTGAGCTCGAGCGTCAGCCCGCGGGTCGAGCCGGCCGCGCCGTAGGTGACCGACACAAAATCCGGTTCGAGCTCGCGTAGGGCGCTCAGCGCTGCGCGGAGGTTCTGCTCGCCTTCGTCGGTCTTCGGAGGGAAGAACTCAAACGAGAAGACGGGGTGATCGGTGGTGGCGAGTATCTGATCGATCAGCATGGCGCGGCACGATACCAACCTTGACAAGACTGTGTCAAGGTTTAATTCGGCGCGACTCCCCAACGGGCCAGGTCGCCCTCCGATTCGCTGAAGACCAGACCCTGGACCTCGAGGTGGCGCAGGTAGCAGAGCGTTTCCTGAAGCCGCCATCCCAGCGCGGTTCCGATCACCTCCGGGCCGAACACGCTCGCGGCGATCTCGATCGCGGGCTTGGGCTCGTGCCGGACGGCCGCAACCGCGAGATCGAGCCGCTCTCGCACGAGGCTGCGATTGGCCTCGACGTGGCCGTGGACGTCGATGAAAGGCTTGCCGTGGCCGGACAGCGCCAAGCGCGCGCCCAGCTCGTCGGCCACGTCGAGCGAGCTCAGGAACTCGCCGATCGGGTCGGGCGTCCAGCCGAAGTCGAAGTACAGCGAGATGCGCCCGAGCAGGTGATCCCCCGAGATCAGAAGCCGCCGCTCGGCCTGGAACAGGCAAACGTGCGACGGGGCATGGCCCGGAGTCTCGACCGCGGTCCAGGTGCCCAGGTCGGTTTCGACCTCCACGCCGTTCACCAGCGACCGGTCGGGCTCGATCACGCGCGCGATCCCGGAGGCCATTCCCCGAGAGCGCTCGGCGTATTGCCGCAGGACGGCTTCGGGCACGCCGCTCTGGCGACCGATCTCGACGCGGCGCGCGAGTGCAAGCTCGGGATCGGTGGCGGTCGCAAAGCCGTGCCGGTGATTCGGGTGCAGCCAGAACTCGCATCCGACCCGGTCGCGGATCGTCGCCGCCTGTCCCCAGTGATCGATGTGGGCGTGGGTGCAGACGAGCAGCCGTACCTGGTCAACGCTCAGCCCCACCTGGGCCATCGCCCGCTCGAGTTCCGCCATCGATCCCGGCTCGTGCATACCGGTATCGACCAGCACCACGCCGTCCCCGGCCGCGATCGCCCACGCGTTGCAATGCGGCACGCCGGGCAGCGGAAGCGGCAGGCGCAACCGCCAGAGTCCGGGTATGACCCGCTCACCACGGCCGAGCTCCTGTCTGCGCGGCATGCCCGCGCACGATATTCCTCGCCCACCTAGACTCGGCGCCCGGATGTCCAGCGCAGACGTCGCCACGCGTTACTTCGAGGCGCCGGCCGCCGCCGCCCACCTCGCCCGCGGCGCCGACGCACCGGCGCCATAGGCCGACCGTGGCCAAACGCGACCGCAAGCGACCCGAGAAGCTCGCCGCCCCGAACTCCGAGTACCGCGACGCCGAGGGGAACGTCCTCACGCTCCGCGGTTCGCTCACGCCCGGATCCCGCCGCCAGTACGCCGACGTGCTCGCCGGCGGGCTCGAGCGCGAGGACGCGTGGCAGCGGGCGACCGAGCTGCTGTTCGAACGGCTCGCGGTGTCATGGACGATCTCGGGACTCGAGATCACGCGGCAGAAGGAGCTGCTCGGGCGCTATCGAATGGCCACGAACGACGAGCGGCGATTCGTCCGCGACACTCTCCGCGAGCACGTAGCCGAGCACTTCCCCGAGCTCCAGGCACCATGACCCTCCCCGATCCCGACGCCTTCGCCGACCTGCTGTGCGATTGGTGTCTGCGCGTCGGCGAGCGCGACTACGTGCTCGTGTTCTCGACGCCGCAGGCGGCACCGCTGCTCCGCGCGTTGCACCGTGCCGTGATCGCTCGCGGGGGGTGGGCGCCGGGCCTGCGCATCGCGATCCCGGGAGTGGCCGAGGACTTCTACAAGCTCGCGTCCGACGAGCTGCTCGACGCCTTCCCGCCGCAGGAGCTGGCCGAGATGGAACGGATTGACGGATACCTGCGGATCGACGCGCCCGAGAACACCCGTGCCCTCGCCGACGTCGACCCGGCAGTGCTCACGCGCGCCGCGCGCGCCCGGTCGCCGATCCAGGAGGCGCGCCTGGGTAAGCGCTGGTGCGGCACGGTGTGGCCGACGCCGGCGCTGGCCCAGGAGGCGGGGATGAGCGACGACGACTACGGCGCGTTCGTCGGGCGGGCACTATTTCTGGACCGACCGGACCCGGTGGCGGCCTGGCGCGAGCTGTCAGATCGCCAGGCGACGCTCGTCGAGCGCCTGAGCCCCGCGCGGGAGATCCGCATCGAGGCAGACGGGACCGACCTGCGCCTGCGCGTCGACGATCGCACCTGGATCAACTCGGACGGCAGGCGCAACATGCCGAGCGGCGAGGTGTTCACCGGACCGCTCGAGGATTCGGCCAACGGGACCATCCGGTTCACGATCCCCTCGAGCCCGCGTGGCGTGCTCGTCGAGGACGTGACCGTCAGCTTCGAGAACGGGAAGGTCGTGAGCGCCACCGCGGCACGCGGCCAGGACTACCTCGACGCCGCGCTCGCGACCGACCCGGGCGCCCTGTTTCTCGGCGAGCTCGGAATCGGCACCAACGCCGGCATCGACCGCGCCACCGGGTCGATCCTGCTCGACGAGAAGATGGCCGGGACGGTCCACCTCGCGCTCGGCCGCTCCTACCCGGAGACCGGCGGACTGAACGTCTCAGCCCTGCACTGGGATCTGATCTGCGATCTCCGCGCCGGCGGCCGGTTGACCGCCGACGGCGATCCAATCGGCATCTAACGACGCGGCAACGAGCCGGACGGCCGCGTGCAGTAGCTTCCGGCACTGACATGCGCAGGACCAAGATCGTCGCCACTATCGGACCGGCGTCTCGCGATCTCGAGACGCTCACGCGCATGGCCGAGGCCGGCATGGACGTCGCGCGCCTGAACTTCTCCCACGGCAACCGCGAGATCCACGCCGAGAACGCCGAACTGGTGCGCAGGGCCGCGGCCGCGGCGGGCAAGCAGGTGGCGATCCTCCAGGATCTACCCGGCCCGAAGCTCCGCATCGGTGCGCTCAAGGACGACATCGCCGAGCTCAAGCCGGGCGAGAAGCTCGTGCTCGTCTGCGGCTCGAGCGAGCCCGGCGACGGCGAGGTCATGTCGGTCAGCTGGAAGGGGCTCGCGGGCGCCGTCGATCCCGACGACGTGATCTACCTCGCCGACGGCGCGATCCGGCTGCGGGTGACCAAGATCCGCGAGGGTGACGGCGAGGTCGAGACCGCGGTCGAGATCGGCGGCTCGGTCGCCTCGCGCCAGGGGCTCAACATCCCGGGCTCGACCCGCGGGCTCGCGGCCGTGCCCGAGGAGGACCTCGACATGCTCCGCTTCGGCGAGTCGATCGGCGTCGATCTGGTCGCGCTGTCGTTCGTTCGCACCGCCGAGGACGTCACGTTCGTACGCCGGCACACCCGCCTGCCGCTGATCGCCAAGATCGAGAAGCCGCAGGCGGTCGACTCCGCCGAGGAGATCATCCGCGCCGCCGACTGCGTGATGGTGGCGCGCGGCGACCTCGGGATCGAGCTTCCGATCGAGGACGTCCCGATCGTCCAGAAGCAGCTGCTGCGGATCGCCGGCAAGCTCGCCCGTCCCGCGATCACCGCCACGCAGATGCTCGACTCGATGGTCAACTCCTCGCGCCCGACCCGAGCCGAGGCCACCGACGTCGCCAACGCGATCCTTGACGGCACCGACGCGGTGATGCTCTCGCAGGAGACCGCGATCGGTTCCTATCCGGTTGGCGCGGTGGCGATGATGGCCTCGATCGCCGAGCGAACCGAGCACACGCTCCCGTACCGGACCTGGAACGAGGAGCGGGTCCGCCGCGACGCCCGCGATCCGGCGTACACCGTCGCGTACAGCATGTGCGCCGCCGCGCGCGACCTGCACCTGGCGGCACTGGTCGTGCCGACCCTGTCGGGCCGCTCGGCCCGGCTGATCTCAGCCCACCGCCCCCAGGTCCCGATATACGCGCTGTCGCCGGGCAAGGAGACGGTGCGGCGTTGCAGCCTGATGTGGGGCGTCGAGGCCGCGTCGATGCGCCGGCACGAGGTCACCGAGGCCCTGATCGCGGACTCAGCCCGCCGGGTGGTCGAGCTCGGCTGGGTCAAGCCGGGGGCGCGCGTCGGGATCACCGCCGGGTTGCCCAGCGGCCGCCCGGGGACCACGAGCTTGATGCAGATCCAGCGGGTCTAGGGGCTGCTTCGCAGCATCCATGGGGCCGTTCCGCCAAGGGAATTCGGCCCGACGCCCTACGTTCCGCGCACGGGCCTGAGCCGAATTCCCCGCGTCCGTGCCGGGCGGTCGTGCCCCGTTCCGCTCGCGACAGTGCAGTGGAGCTAGGCGGCGGCGCGGGAGTAGAACTCGGCCTCGAGCTCGCCGAGCTCGGTGGCGGGCGGGTCGTCGTAGAACCACTCGCGCGCGATCCGGTGGAAGTTCCCGCGCGCGTGTAGCTGCGACAGCACCGCGAGCGTGAGCACCTCCATCCGCCGGCCGAAGATGTGGTCCGGTGGCGCGGACTCGTGGCGGAGCTGGCCGAAGTACTCAGAGCGCGGATCGCTCATGTCGATCAGCACCTGGGTCGCGTAGTCGGGGGTCAGCTCCGTGTACTGGTCGACCGTGTACCACGACGTCGCGGCGCGGAAGTGGGCGAGCACCCGCTGCGGGTCGAACTTGTCGGGCTCGGGGAAGAAGCCGACCTCCGAGCCGAGCTGCATGATCGTGTCGGTGTCGCCCTCGATGATCGCGCGCGCCACCCGGATCTCGAGCTCGACCGCGCCCGGCGGCATCCGCTTGAACAAGCCGAAGTCGTAGAACACCATGCGACCGTCGTCGAGCAGCATCGAGTTGCCTGGGTGCGGGTCGCCCGAGAACTGGTGGTGGCGGTAGAGGCAGCCGAAGTAGAAGCGGAACAGGATCTCGCCGATCCGGTCGCGCTCCTCGTGCGGATAGCTCTTGAGGTCCTCGAACCCGGTGCCCGAGATGAACTCTGAGACCAGCACCCGCTCTCGCGACAGCGAGGTCACGACCTCGGGGATCACGATGAACGGATGGCCGCGGAAGATCCGCGCCAGCGTGCGCTGATTCTGGGCCTCGAGCTCGTAGTCGAGCTCGTCGTGGATGCGCTCGGAGATCTCCCGCCCGATCGACTGGGGATCGAGGCCGGGCGCGATCCGCTTGGCCAGCCGCAGGATCAGCCCGAGGTTCTGCATGTCGGACCGGACCGCGGCGGCGACCCCCGGGTACTGGACCTTGACCGCCACTTCGCGGCCGTCGTAGAGTCGCGCACGGTAGACCTGTCCGATCGAGGCGGCCGCCACCGGCTCCTCGTCGAACGCGGCGAACGTTTCCTTGAGCGGCTCGTCGAGCTCCTCCTCGATCACCTTCCGCATGTCCTTGAACGCGACGTTCGGGGCGGCGTCGCGGAGTGCGGCGAGCTTGTGCTGGAACTCCTCGCGGTACTCGTCGGGCACGATGCCGACATCGAGGAACGACAGCACCTGCCCGAGCTTCATCGCGGCGCCCTTCATCGTCCCGAGCGCGGTCACGATCTGCTCGGCCGCCTCGACCTGGCGCTTCTCGAGCGCGACCTTCCGCCCATCCTCGTTGCGGGTCACGTTCGCCGCGCGGGTGCCCGCCTGCCGGATCGCCTGCCCCGCGGCCAGCCCCCCGATCCTCGCGGTGCGCCCCACGCGTGAGGTGGGGATCTTGTCCTTCGCCACGTCGCTAGATGCTAGCCGTCTACTTACCGCGCTCCACGCGCGACCCCGGAACGATGTCGTCCGAGCCGTCCGGCCAGCGGACCCACGCCTTGTGGCCGCCGTCATAGTCGTCGCCGAGCAGGATCAGCGTGGCCGGGTCGCCGAGCGCGATGCACGGCTCGGACCCCTCGGGGTCGACGCCCCGCCAGATCCGCACGAACCGGTTGTGCTCGAGCTCGTCGGCGACCGTCGTCGGGTCGGTGTGACCGGGGTGGATGCGGGTGTCCGGCGGGAGCGCCAAAAGCTTGTCCATGATCGAGGACCGCAGGTCGGCGTACCCCGAACTGCCCGGAGCGTGCACGCCACCGACCGATCCCTTGAACAGCGTGTCGCCCGTGAACACGTCGGTGCCGCCCACGAGCAGCGACAGCATCCCGGCGGTGTGACCGGGCGTGTGGATCGGCTCGATCGTCAGGGCGCCGGTCTCGATCGTCTCACCCGGGGCCATCGTGCCGGTGGCTGTCGGCACGCGATCGCGTTCGAGCTCGTGGATCAGCACCGGCGTCCCGGGGTGGCGCTCGAGCACCCGCGAAACCTCTGACGCGTGGTCGTGATGGTGGTGGGTGAGCAGGATGTGCGTCAGCGTCAGCTGGCCGCGCTTCAGGTAGTCGAGCAGCGGCTCCACCGGGCCACCGGCGTCGATCATCACCGCGTGCCCGCCCGGCTCGTCCGCGACCAGATACGTGTTCGACAGGAACGAGTCGTTCATCGAGCGCTCGACGATCACTCCGGGCAGCGTACTCGTTAGCCTCCGCACCATGAGCCTCCTGCACACCTGTTACCGAATCACCGACATCGATCGATCGGTCGCGTTCTACGAGGCGCTCGGCTTCGAGGAGCGGCGCCGGGCCCCGATTCGCGAAGAAGCGATCAACGTGTTCATGAGCCTGCCCGACGACGGGGCCGAGCCGCGCCTGGAGCTGACCTACAACTTCGGCGTCGACTCGTACGACCTCGGGACCGCGTACGGACACATCGCGATCAGCACCGAGGATTTGGACGGTACGCTCGAGCGACTGGCGGCGCAGGGGATCGAGCCCGAGCGCCCGCCGTACACGGTCAGCCAGGGCGGTAGCCGGCTGTGCTTCGTGCGCGACCCCGACAACTACCGAATCGAGATCATCGAGCGTGCCGGATCTAACTGACCCGGCCGGACCAAACCGCTAGCCTGGGCACCTCGATGTCGGATCCGAGCAAGATCGGAAAGCTGCTCCAGCAGATCGCGATGGGCGTCGCGGCGCACGATCGCGAGAACCCCGACCACAACACGTGGGGGATCGGCATGGCGCACTTTGACATCGAGCGGCTCGACCTCGAGGAGGGCGAGGAGCTCATCCCCGGCATCGTCCTGCACGCCGACGGCGGGCAGACCGGCCAGTTCCGGATCCTGTGCGACGGCCAGCACGACCAGGGCGAGGTCGAGGAAGAGGAAGAGGTCGTCGACGCGGTCGCCGAACAGGAGCTCGTGCAGCCGCTTCAGACGCCCAGCACTGCCCCCCGGGTCACGCCGCCCTTCTAGGCGGCATCGGACACGGCGTGACGTACTCGATCGTCGCGCGCGACCCTGACACCGGCGAGCTCGGCGTCGCCGTTCAGTCGCACTGGTTCTCGGTGGGCTCGCTGGTCACGTGGGCGCGCCCGGGAATCGGCGCCGTCGCCACCCAGGCCAACGTCGACCCGGGCTACGGCCCGCGCGCGCTCGACCTGCTGACGGCGGGGACGCCGGCGCCGGCCGCGCTGGCCGAGCTGCTCGCGGCCGACCCGGGTCGTGAGTCCCGCCAGGTGGCGGTGGTCGACGGCGCGGGAGGCGTCGCTGCCCACACGGGAACCGCGTGCATGGCGTTCGCCGGGCACGTCACCGGCGCCGGCGTCTCGTGCCAGGCCAACATCATGGCCTCCGAACGCGTCTGGCCGGCGATGCTCGAAGCGTCCACTGCGGCGACGGGTTCGCTCAGCGAAAGGCTGCTCGACGCGCTCGACGCCGCCGAGCGTGAGGGCGGCGATCTGCGTGGCCGTCAGTCCGCGGCGATCCTCGTCGTCCCGCTCGATGGCGAACCGTGGCGCACCACGGTCTCGCTGCGCGTCGAGGACCACCCCGACCCGCTCCCCGAGCTCCGGCGGCTCGTGGGTCTGCGTGACGCGTACGCGCTCGCAGGCCGCGCCGACGAGCTGCAGGGCGCCGGGCGCCACGACGAGGCCGGTCGGCTATACGTGGAGGCGAGCGAGCGCGCGCCGGGCAACCACGAGCTGCTGTTCTGGGCCGGGCTGGGAACCGCCCACGCCGGCGATCTCGATGCCGGCGTGGCGCGGGTGCAGGCCGCGATCGCGCTCCAGCCGACCTGGCGAGAGCTGCTCGGCCGGCTGCCGGCGGACGCTGCGCCGTCGGCGGCCGCGGTGCTGGCGCGACTTGGCGGCACCTAGCGCGAGCGCCGGCGCCTGGCCTCGCGCATGGCGTCGCGCTTGACCGCCTGCTGCTCACGCATCGCGTCGCGGCTCTCCTCGCGGATCTGACGCCACGCCGTCCGCGCCTGGCGGAGCGCCTTGACGACCTGCTGGCGAGCCTCCTCGGCGGACTTGGCGGCGTCGAGGACCTGCTGTCGCGTGCGCCGCCCGTGCGTCAGCAGGTTGAACGACCACAGTCCCGTGTCGAGCAGCCGGGCCGCGCGCTCGAGATCGGTCAGCACCGCGTCGCGCAACTCGATGCCGCGCCTACCGGCATCATCTCTCCGGTCGCTCTGTCACTCGCTCTCGCGTATCCTTGTGGCTACTGTGACGATCCTCGTACATCTGCACGCCGCGCGCAGCGCCGGAGTCGTCGATCAGGTCCACGAACCTGGCACGACGATGTCGTCGGGAACACGTCGAGCGCTCCATGTCCTCTTTCATCGCCCGCACCACCGCGGCGGTGAGCGACTCGTTCGGAGGATACTCTTGGATCACGCGGGCCATGCTCTCGACGGTCTCGTCGGCCCAGTCGAGGACCATCGACTCCTTGGTCGGGAAGTAGTGTAGACGGTCTTCTCCTAGACCCCGACGATGTCGGCGACCTCGGAGACCTTGACGTTGTCGAACCCGCGGCACCGAACAGGATCGTGGCCACGTCCGAGATTCGCTGGCGGGTCAGCCGGCGCTTGCGCTCGCGCAGCCCTTCGTCGGGATGGCGCTTCAGCTCCTCCGCCTCCTGGAATCGCCGCACCCGGCGCAGCGCGTCGGCCAGCTCCCCGCCGAGCTCGGCGGCGAACACCTGGTGAACCCGGTCGTCTCTGAACGTTCCTCAGCAGCTCTCGTCTTGGTCCATCTCTCGACAAAGCTAGCGAATCATTCAATCATACTTCATGACGGAGCTACCGGCAATCGAAACCGAACGATCCCCCTTCGTCGAGTTCACGGCTGTCGCTTACCTCTACCTGCGTGTCGATACCTGAACCGTCGTGTCGCTCCTCGGGTCCAACGGCGCCGGCAAGACGACGACCGTGCGCATGCTCGCGACGCTGTCGCGTCCCGACTCCGGCTCCGCGCGCGTCGCCGGCCATGACGTCGTCCACGAGGCGGCGCAGGTCCGCCGGCTGATCTCGCTGACCGGCCAGTTCGCCGCGCTCGACAAGCACCTGACCGCGCGCGAGAACCTCGTGCTGATGGCGCGACTGCGCGGCCGAACCCTACGCGACTCAGCCGACGTGACCGAGCGCCTGATCGACCGGTTCGCGATCGAGGAGTTCCGCAACCGGCTGGTCTAGAACCTGTCCGGCGGCGAGCGCCCACGCGTCGACCTGGCCGCCAGCTTGATCGACACCCCGCACGTGCTCGTGCTCGACGAGCCGACCACGGGTCTGACCCCCGCGCCGGCAGGTCGTCTGGTCGACGATCCGCTCGCTCGTCGCGAGGCGTACCCTGCTGCTCCGACCCAGTACCTCGAGACCGACGCCCTCGCGACCGCTGATCGATCGCGGCCGAGAGGTCGCGTCCGGCACGCCGGCACAACTCAAGGCTCAGGTCGGGGCGCAGCGGGTCGACGTGATCGCGGCCGACGGCGTCGAGTTCGAGCGCCTCGGCGCACTGCTCGGCGACCGATTCGAGATCTCGGCCTCGGCCGAGCAGCGCACGATCTCGGTGGCCGCACCTGAGGAGGCCGAGGACCTGGCGCGCGTCGCCGCCGCGGTGGCGGAGGCGGACGTCGCCGTCGACGAGATCGCGCTCCGGCGTCCGACCCTCGACGACGCGTTCCTCGCGCTGACCCGCCACATGGCGCACGAGGACTCGCGACCCGACTCGCGTTCGAACGAATCCCAACCAACGGAGGTGGCCGCATGAGTGCGATCACAGCTACCGCGCCCGGGCCCGTGCGGGCTGCGGCCGGCGCCGGCGGGGTGGTCGGGTTTATCCGCGACACCGCGCTGCTCACCGTGCGTAGCCTGCGGGCGGTCCCGCGCGTTCCCGAGCGCCTGCTCGACGTCACGATCCAGCCGATCGTGTTCATCCTTCTGTTCCTGTACGTTCTGCGAGCAGGTGCTCGGGATGACGATCGTGGTCGTGTTCGGCCTGATCCTCGGGTGGAACCCGCAGCTGACTGCTGGCCACGCGGTCGAACTGGTCGGGCTGATGGTGCTCGCGATGCTCGCGTTCACGTGGATGGGCGTCCTGCTCGGGATGCTCGTCCGCTCGCCCGACGCCATGCAGGGCGTGGGCTTTATCGTGATCTTCCCGCTCGCCTTCATGGCCGGGACGTTCGTGCCGATCGCCGGCATGGCCGCGGTGCCGCGGGCGATCGCGCACTGGGACCCGATCTCGGCGCTCGTCGGCACCGTGCGCGGGCTCACCGAGGGCGTGCACTCGACGGGGTCCTGGCAGCTCGTCCATCCCGAGCTGGCGATGGCCCTGTGGTGCCTCGTGATCATCGCGGTCTGCGTGCCGCTCGCGCTGCGGCGGTTCAACCGCAACCTCCCGGCCTGACCGAGAGCCGCGGTTCGGCGCGTAACCCGGGAGCCGTGCTGGATTTCCCACGGCCGGCGCTCGCGGTCAGGCTGGCCGGCCGGCCGCCAGGTCCTCGGCCCGCCACGCCTGGAGCGCCGTCAGCGAGGCGTCGACGACCCGGTCGACGAACATCTTGCTGTCGTTGAGCCGCGGGAACGGGGCGTCGGGCACGTCGACGCCCAGGAACTCGCACAGCGGCTCCCAACCCTCGATCACGTTCCACACGAGCAGCCGCTCCTCGGGGATGTCGCGCTCCACCTGGTACTGGAAGCGGGTGAGGGCCGCCGCGAGTTGCCCGGGCTCCAGCCGGCCCTCGGTGAACGTGCCGTGGGGCGCCCACAACTTCGCCAGGAGCTCCACGAAGGCCCGCCAGTCCGGGTCCACGTTCATGCGAGCCTTCGATATGTGCGTCATCGTCGAGTCGCCGTAGATCACGTCCCAGACCGTGTCGCGAACGCTCTTCTCCCACGCCTGCGGATCGCGAACGCTCAGCACGACCTTGGCCTCCGGGTAGGCGTCGGCGAGCTCGCGATAGAAGTTCGAGCCGGGCCAGTCGACGGTCGACTGATGCTCGCCGAAGATCCGGCCCCAGTCCTGGTCACCGTCGATCGCTCCCGCCCACAGCTGCGACGTCGGCAGGTCGGCGAGCACGTTCACCATGTGGTAGCAGGGGCCGAACCCGAGCATCTCGAGTGCCGCTTTCTGCGACAGCGTGCCAGTTCGCGGTAGTCCCGCGCCGATCACCTTCATGTACTTCCTCCTGTTCTGCGATCGAGCTCGGCGACGATCACGTAGTAGCCAAGGTGGAGCTCGTCCATCGTGAGCAATTCGCGGTGGCGTCCTTGCCATTTGCCGTTCTCCAGATCCGCGCGGAGCGCGTCGATTGCGCGGTCCACCGCGCCCGAGCGTAGCTGTGCGAACACCGAGACACCCGCCCGCACGTCCGCGTCCACGTAGGCCTCGGGGCGTCGCCAGAAGGCGCCGTAGAACCCGTCAAGGCAGTCGTGGGCGATCGGCACCGGAACCTGGTCGAACCGCCCCAGGCCGGCCTCGAGCTCGCGTGCCCACGTGCCCGGCCGGCGGTAGCGCGGCGGGATCAGGTCGAGGAATTCCGGCAGGTACTCCATGGTGAGCCAGAACAGCTCCGCCTCCCCGGGGTTCGCGTTGAACAGCACCACGCGGTCGCGCGCGACCCGACGGAGCTCGGCGAACCCCTGCCGGCGATCGGTCCAGTGATGGTCGCTCAACACGGCCATCGCGGCGTCGAACGCGCCGTCGTCGAACGGCAGCTCCTCCGCGCGTCCCTGCACGACCGGCGCCGATCCCGGCGGACGCTGCGCGATCATCACCTCCGAGGGCTCAAGCGCCACCACCTCGCGGTCCGGGGGCTCGTAGGCCCCGGCGCCGGCGCCCACGTTCAGCACGGTTTCGGCGTCGCCGAGCGCGGACCAGATTGCCGTGGCGATGCGCGGATCGGGGCGGCGCGTTCCCGTGTAGGTGCGCCCGATCGTGTCGTAGAGGTCGGCGGGCCGCTCGCCCCACGGGCGGGTCATGGATCGACGAGCACGCCGGGGTTCAGCGCGCCGGTCGGATCGACCGCCGCCTTGGCGCCGCGGAGCGCGGCGGCGAACGGCTCGGGGCGCTGCCGGTCGTACCACGGGCGGTGCACGCGCCCGACGGCGTGGTGGTGGGTGATCGTCCCGCCTCCCGCGATCACCGCCTCGGAGGCGGCGCGCTTGAGCTCGCCCCATTGCTCGAGCTCGGCGCCGCGGCGCGCCGGCGCGAGGATCGTGTAGTACGGCGCGGGCCCGTCCGGATACACGTGCGTGAACCGGCACGTGACCGACCCGCCGCCGCACACCTCTCGAAGCGCGCGGCTCACGTCGCCGACCACCCGCTCGTGGAACGCGCCGAAGCGCTCCCACGTGATCGCGGTCTCGAACGTCTCCGACAGCACTCCGATGGCTACGAACACATCGCGCAGGTAAGGGGCGCGGAGGAACGCCTCACGCCAGCTTCCGATGGATTCGCCGCTCCGCGAGCGGGATCCGCGCCGCTCCCACGTACCTCCGTGGTCGCCGCAGATCTCGAGCGCCGTCGTCATCGAGCGCTCGACGTCGTGGTCGGCCGACTCGAACCCGAGCACGAGCAGCGCGTGCGACCCGTCGCCGGCGCCGGTCACCTCCGCCTCGCGCGCATCGATCAGGCGGCAGTTCGAGGGGTACAGGCCGGACTGCGACAGAGCCCTGACCGCCTCCACCCCGGCGGCGAACTCGGCGAACCGCACCGGGGCCGAGGCGCGACGGGTCGGGCGCGGCCGGACCCTGACCCACGCCTCGGTGATCACTCCGAGCGTGCCTTCTGACCCGATCAGCATTCGGTCGGGTGAGACGCCGGCGCCCGAGCCGGGCAGCCGACGCGACTCCCACACGCCGATCGGCGTCAGCGCCCGCACCGACTCGACGAGGTCGTCGATGTGGGTGTAGAGCGTCGCGAAATGACCGCCGGCGCGCGTCGCGACCCACCCGCCGAGCGTCGAGAACTGGAACGACTGCGGAAAGTGGCGGAGCGTGAGCCCGTGCTCGCCGAGTTGCTCCTCGAGGCCCGGTCCGGTGGCGCCGGCCTGGATCCGCGCCGACAGCGACACAGGGTCGACCTCGAGCACCCGGTCGAGCGCCTTCAGGTCGATCGTCACCACTCCCGAGTAGCTCTCGCACCCAGCCGCCTCGACGCCGCCGACGACGCTGGTACCGCCGCCGAACGGGATCACCGCCGCTCCCGCGGACAGCGCCCAGTCCAAAATCGCCTCCACCTCATGCTCGGAGCGCGGGTGCGCGACGACGTCCGGCGGGTGATCGAACCGCCCCCGGAACGCGCGCACCACGTCGCTGTACGACCGGCCGTAGCAGTGCAGCGCGCGCTCGTAGTCGCTCGCCCCGCAGATCTCCTCGAGCAGCGACTCGGGCGGAGCCAACCGGGGCGCCGGTAGCGACACGTCCGACAGCTGGACCGGCTCCTCCGGATCGGGGGACCCGAACCCAAGGCGCCCCGTCAGGAACGCAGCCGTGTCGCGCAGCTCCGACGGCGAGGGCTGCTCGTCCTCGTAGCCCCATCCCCAGTGCTTGAGCGCTCGCGCCACGGGCGCCGACCTTAGCTGGCGACCCGCGCCCGAGGCTCACGGTCCCATACGCCTAGGCGCTCCGAGCGCGTCTCACCGACGAGCGCTCCCCAGGTACCGTGTGTGTCGTGGCGGTGTCAGCCGGCGTCCTCGCCCGTGGCCCCTGGGATCCCGATCAGGTGGCTGTCGCCTGGCGCCACGAGCCGTTCGAGCCGTCCGGCGACGCGACCGACGCCGCCGACGTCGCGCTCGACGCGCTGCGCCGGCGCGGCTCGCCCAGCCACGACGGACTTGCGGCGCGGCTCGTCGACTTCGAAACGGCCCCCGGGCGGCTGTCGCTCGAGCTCCAGCCGATCCGCTGGGCGCTTCGCCTGATCCCCGACGGCGCGGCACGGAGCCTGTCGATCATGTGCATGGTGCGCGCCGCCGACGGTCGCTGGCTGGCGGGGCGCCGTGCGCAGTGGCTGGCCTCCTGGGCCGGGCGCTGGGCGCTCGGCGCCGGCGGCTCGGTCGAGGTCGACGAGAACCCGGCCGACACGATTGTCCGCGAGCTGCGCGAGGAATGGTCGGTCGAGCCCGCGCGCTTGCGGATCGAGGCGATATTGCAACTGCCGAGCGAGCTGGTGCTGGTGATCGGCCAGGCGTGGCTGGCCGACGGCGCCACGGTCACGCCCGACCACGAGCACGACGAGTTCGCCTGGTGGCCGGCCGACCCCGCGAGCTGGCCGCCCGAGGCTGACGAGCCGCTCCGCCGGCTCGCCCAGCTGGTGTCGGACTGATGCGCGCGATCACGTTTGGGCGGCTCGAGGCCGTCTCGTTCTTCCACTCGTGCGTGTACACGGCGCTCCTGATCTGCGCGTTCGCGCTCCACAACCCGCAGCCCGAGACGTTCATCTTCGGGCTGGCGCACGGGCTGATCTGGATCGGAATGTCGCTTGTGTGCATCGCCGCGGCGCGCTCACGCATCATTCCCTACTGGCTGGCCGTCGACGTCGCGGTCCTCGGTGGGCTCGGCCCATTTTGCGGGACGATCGGGTTCGTGGTCGAGCAGCGCCGGCGTAGGCAGAAGGCCGTTTCGAAGCTACCCTTAGTCGTAGATGGCAGTAACTAGCGGCACTGTCCAGGTCGTCATGCCGGCGATGGGCGACTCCGTCGCCGAGGGCACGGTGCTGGAATGGCGCAAGCAAGAAGGTGATCCGGTCGACGTCGACGAGACGCTCGTCGAGATCTCGACCGACAAGGTCGACGCCGAGGTCCCATCTCCCGCCGCGGGCACCGTGGTCAAGATCTACGCCGCCGAGGGCGAGACCGTCGCGGTCGGAGCCGTGCTCGCCGAGATCTCCACCAACGGGGGCGGCGCGTCCGCCGACGCGCTCGCCACACCTGTCTCCGCCGAGCCTCCGCCGGTCACGCCGGAGGAGGCGGTAGCCGGAGCCGCCACCGAGGCGGCCGGTGCCGCGGCGGCCCAGGCGGCGACCGGTGAGCTGGTCGACATCGTCACGCCGACCGGCGGCGAGTCCGTCACCGAGGGCACGATCATCGAGTGGAGCGTGCAGGTCGGCGACGCGGTCAAGGAGGGGGACACGGTCGTCGAGATCTCGACCGACAAGGTCGACATGGAGCTGCCCGCCCCCGCCTCCGGGACGATCGCCGAGATCCTCGCGCAGGACGGCGAGACCGTCCGCGTTGGACAGGTGATCGCGCGGATGACCGCCCGCGCCGGCGAACCAAAACCGCGGGTGGACAATGGCGCACCGGAATTCGGTGCGACTCTAGCTGGGACGCCCTTGCAGGACGGCGGTGCGAACGCCTCGCCGGTGGCCCGTCGCGTCGCCGCCCAACAGGGAGTCGACCTCGAGGCGCTCCAGGGCACCGCCCGAGGCGGCCGGATCGTGAAGGCGGACGTGCTCGCGGCCAAGGCCAACGGCGGCAACGGCGCCACCGCGGCGGCCCCGCCCGCGCCCGCCCCGGCGCCGGCCACCGTCAAACCGGCCCTGGCCGCACCCGCCGCGGCGCTGGTCGGGGCGAAACCAGCCGGCGCCACCCTGATCAAGGGCGGAGCGGCCGCGCTCGCCCGCTACATGGACGAGAGCCGCTCGATCCCGACCGCCACCTCGTTCCGCACGCTCACCGTGACCGCGCTGAGCCAGCGACGCGAGCAGCTGAAGCAGGCCGGGCACCGAGTCTCGTTCACGCACCTGATCGCGTACGCGATCGCGCGCGTCGCCACCGAGGACATGGCGGTGATGGCCAATCACTTCGCCGAGATCGACGGCAAGCCGCACCGGATCGACGACGCTGCCTGCAACCTCGGCCTGGCGGTCGACGTCGAGAAGAAGGACGGCAGCCGCACGCTGATGGTGCCGGTCATCCGCGACGCCGGGCGCAAGAGCTTCAAGGACTTCCTGGATGCGTACAACGCACTCGTGGAGAAGGCGCGGACGAACGCGCTCACTGCCGACGATCTGAGCGGTGGCAACCTGACCCTGACCAACCCAGGGGGCATCGGGACGATTGCGTCGGTGCCGAGGCTGATGGTGGGCCAGGGCACGATCCTCGCCACCGGCGCGATCGGGTATCCGCCGGGGCTCGGGGCGATCGGTGAGGCCATCGGGGCGGAGAAGGTCATGACGATGACCTCGACCTACGACCACCGGATCATCCAGGGCGCCGAATCCGGACGCTTCCTCCAGCGGATCGAGGCGCTGCTGCAGGGCGAGGACGGCTTCTACGAGCGCGTGTTCGCCGACCTCGGTGTGGCGCTCGGACCGCTGGCGCCGGCGCCCGAGGCCCGCGCGATCACGCCACCCACCGGCGTCCCCGCAATTCCGGACGCGATTCCGGCCGCGGCGCCGGGCATCGTCGACGAGGAGATGATGCAAGCGGTGCAGGCGGCGACCTCGCTGCTCAAGGCGCACCGCACCCACGGGCATCTTGCGGCCAAACTCGACCCGCTCGGCCGGGAGCCCGAGGGCGACCCGGCGCTCGACCCGGTCCCGCTCGGGCTCACCCCCGAGTTGATGGAACGGATCCCGGCCCGGATCCTCCGCATGTACGTCTCCGGCCAGACGCTCGCCGACGCGCTGCCGAACCTGCGCGAGACCTATTGCGGGCCGATCGCGTACGAGATCGAGCACATCGCGTCGCACCGCCAGCGTCTGTGGCTGCGCGAGGCGATCGAGTCGGGCAAGTTCCGGGCTCCGCTGGCGACCGAGGAGCAGAAGACGCTGTTGCGGCGGCTGACCGAGGTCGACGCGCTCGAGCGGTTCATGCACAAGGCCTACCTCGGGCAGAAGCAGTTCTCGATCGAGGGCCTCGACATGACTGTGCCGATGCTCGACGAGTTGATCCAGCTCGCGGCCACCCGCGGCGCGCGCGAGGTCGTGATCGGGATGGCCCACCGGGGCCGCCTCAACGTGCTCGCTCACAACCTCGGTCGGCCGTACGACTCGATCTTCGCCGAGTTCGAGGGGTCGTCGACGCTCGAGGCGATCACGACGATTCCGCAGGGCGGCACCGGCGACGTCAAGTACCACCACGGCGCCCAGGGCTCCTACCAGCTTCCGAGCGGCGAGTCGATCATCGTCCGCCTCGAGTCCAATCCGTCGCACCTCGAGTTCGTCGCGCCCGTCGCGGCCGGCGCCACCCGCGCCGCTCAGACCACGCGCCAGGGCCCGCACGCCCACCGCGAGACCAATGCCGCCGTGCCGGTGATCCTCCACGGCGATGCCGCTTTCCCCGGTCAAGGTGTAGTCGCAGAGACCCTCAACCTCCAAGCGCTCGACGGCTACACGGTCGGCGGGACGATCCACCTGATTCAAAATAATCAAGTCGGTTTCACCACCGATCCCGATGACTCGCGCTCGACCCACTGGGCCTCGGACCTGGCCAAGGGCTTCGACGTGCCGATCTTCCACGTCAACGCCGACGACGTGGCCGCCTGCATCAGCGCCGTTCGCCTCGCGTTCGCGTTCCGCCAGGAGTTCGGCCACGACGTGCTCATCGACCTCATCGGCTACCGCCGGTTCGGCCACAACGAGGCCGACGAGCCCGCGTACACGCAGCCCGAGATGTACCAGGTGATCAAGAAGCATCCGCCCGCGCGCGAGCTGTTCGCGCGGCAGCTGATCGAGCAGGGCGTCGTCACCGAGCAGGAGTCGACCGAGCTGACCGACCAGGTCTGGGAGGTTCTGACCGAGGACCACGCGCGGCTGAAGGAGAAGCTCGCCTCCAAGGAGCGCGACCACTCCACCGGCGAGTACGAGCTCGATCGGACCCCCTCGCCCGAGGTCAAGACCGCGGTGTCGGCCGACCGCCTGCGCGTGCTCAACGACGAGCTGCTGGCGGTGCCCGACGGGTTCACCGTCCACCCCAAGCTCGTCCGGCAGCTCGAGCAACGCCGAGAGGTATTCCAAGGTGAGGGCGCGGGCGGAATGGTGTGGGCGCACGCCGAGGCGCTCGCGTTCGCCTCGCTCCTGACCGAGGGAATCCCAATCCGGCTCACCGGCCAGGACACCGAGCGCGGCACGTTCAGCCAGCGCCACCTCGTCCTGCACGATCCGAAGACCGGTCAGGAGCACTGCCCGATCCAGCACCTCCCCGGCGCGCTCGCTCCGATGGAGCTCCACAACAGCCCGCTGTCCGAGATGGGCTGCCTCGGATTCGAGTACGGCTACTCACAGGAGGCGCCCGAGACGCTCGTGCTGTGGGAGGCGCAGTTCGGCGACTTCGCCAACAGCGCCCAGGTGATCATCGACCAGTTCATCGTCTCGGGCCTGGCCAAGTGGGGCCAGACCTCCCGTCTGACCCTGCTGCTGCCCCACGGGTACGAGGGCTCGGGGCCCGAGCACTCCTCGGCGCGACTCGAGCGGTTCCTCCAGCTCACCGCCGAGGGCAACATCCGTGTCGCGAACCCGACGACGCCGGCTCAGTACTTCCACCTGCTCCGCCGCCAGGCGCGCGTGGCCAAGCAGCGCCCGCTGGTGGTTATGACCCCGAAGAGCCTGCTGCGCCTGCCCCAGGCGACGAGCACGGTCGCCGAGCTGTCCGAGACCCGCTTCCAGCCGGTTCTGCCCGACCCTGAGCACGACCACTCGCAGGTCAGGCGTCTGATCCTGTGCACGGGCAAGATCTACTACGAGCTCGCCGGCCACGAGACGCGCCAGGACAACCCGAGCGTCGCGATCGGCCGCGTCGAGCTGCTGTATCCGTTCCCGCAGTCGGAAATCCTGGCCCTCGCCGAGAGCTATCCGGCGCTCGAGGAGGTCGTGTGGGTCCAGGAGGAGCCGCGCAACATGGGAGCGCGCGCCCACATGGGTCCGCGCCTCATGCAGATCCTCCCGCGGCACCTGAAGTTCGGCTACATCGGCCGCCCCGAGCGCGCGGCGTCGGGCGAGGGCTACCCGGTCGCCCACGCGAACGAGCAGAACCGGATCATCACGACCGCGCTCAACGTCGGCGAAGCGGTGTCCCAGTACCCGCGCAAGCTCCCCGGGGAGCGGTAGCTCTGAGCGAGGCTGCGACACCCGCTCGGCGGCACTCGCGTTCGATCCGTCTCGCATCGCGTGTCCGGCCCGGAAAGCGCCGTGCCACCGGCCGGGTGGGCAGCCGAAGCGATTTCTGGCACCCTTGTCCCCATCGGCTTTCGTAGAGACGGTTCGAAAAGAGACAACTCCAGACGCCACCTCGCGCCGGCGCTCGGCGTGCACGACATGGCGATCGACCTCGGCACCGCGAACACGCTCGTGTACGTGGGCGGCAAGGGGATCGTCGTGTCGGAGCCGTCGGTAGTCGCCTCCGACGTGGACACCGGCGAGGTCCACGCGGTCGGCGCCGACGCCGAGCGCATGATCGGGCGCACGCCGGCGACGATCGCGGCGACGCGGCCGCTCCGACACGGCGTGATCGCGGACTTCGAGGTCACTGAGCAGATGCTGCGGTACTTCATCCGCAAGGTGATCGACCGCCGGATGGCCCATCCCCGGTTGATCGTGTGCGCCCCGTCGGGCGTCACCGAAGTCGAGAAGCGGGCGGTCGAGGAGGCCTCGCTTGCGGCCGGCGCCCGGCGCGTGCATCTGATCGAAGAACCGATCGCGGCCGCGATCGGCGCGGGCCTCGCGATCGACGAGCCGGTCGGCCGGATGGTCGTCGACGTCGGCGGCGGGACCAGCGAGATGGCCGTGATCTCGCTCGGCGGGATCGTCGTCTCGCGCTCGGTGCGGGTCGGCGGCTACGAGATGGACGAGGCGATCTCGTCGTACATGCGGGGAGTGCACCAACTCGCGATCGGGTCGCGCACGGCCGAGAACATCAAAATCTCGATCGGTTCGGTCGTCCCGCTCCATCCCGAGGAGACTTTCGAGGTTCGCGGCCGGCACCTCGTCACCGGCCTTCCGACCGCCGTCGAACTGCGCAGCGAGGAGGTGCGCTCCGCGATCATGGCGCCGGCGCGCGAGATCCTCCGGGCGATCCGCGACACGCTCGAGGAGACCCCGCCGGAGCTTTCCAGCGACATCGCCAAGGACGGGATCCTGCTCGCGGGCGGCGGCACGCTGGTCCGCGGTTTTCAGGAGATGGTCGCCGCCGAGACCGGGATGCCGGTGTACTCGGCCGAGTCGCCGCTCACCTGCGTGGCCTTCGGCTCAGGCCAGGCACTCGACCATTTCGACGAGCTGAGCCGGGCGAGCCGGTACCGGGCTCCGAGCCTCACGTACGACTGGCGCACCGCGTAGCCGCCCCACGAGCGTCGCCAGCCCCGCCGACGCCAGCAGGATCAGGAACGGGTCGACCGGCTCCCGGAAGCGCGGCGTCTCGACGTTGACGAGCACGACGCTGAGCGCGAGCAGCAGCGGCACCGCCCACACCCATTTCGGCGCCGTTCGCACCAGCCTGGTGAACGCGCCGGCCAACGCCAGCGCGCACAGGATCCAGAAGCTCACGATGCCCCGCCAGGCGATGCTCGTCGAGATCGAGATCGCCGAGGCCGAGGCCTGCCAGGCGAACGTACCCCTGATCTCGAGCATTCGCAGCGTGTTGTGGTAAGCGACGACGAACGGCGAGAACGGGTGGTCTGAGATGTAGTGGAGCGCCTGGCTTTCCAGGCGAGAGCCGATCTGCGGTTCCGTGAGCGTGGGAGCCTCGCGGATCAGGCCGCGCTCGCCGGGGATGCCGTAGAAGATCCGCCACTTGTATTGCAGCTGCGGGCTCGCGGCCGACGCAACGTTGTACGTCCCGACGAGCGTGATTCCGGTCTCGTCGGAGACCGGGATGAAGTGGTGCATGACGACCCAGTTGCGGATCGTCCACGGCAGGATCGTCAGCGCGGTGACGGCGATCAGCACCGCCGGCGCGGCGAGCGATCCGAGCTTGAGGCGGGGCCGGCCCGTCCACACCGCGGGAATCAGCGGGATGAGGATCAGGACCCCATTCATGTGGGTGAGCGTCGCCAGCCCGGCGAGCACGCCCGTCCCCGCCACCCACGCCAGCCGCGTCCGCCCGCTCCGCGCGCGTCGCACGCGCAGGCCCGTGTACACGGCCGCGAGGATCAGGGCGGTCAGCAGATTCTCGGCGACGATCGTCGCGGACAGTTCGATCAGCACCGGGTAGATCGCGGCCAGCACGAGCGCGATCCAGGCCGCGACCGGGCCGAACAACTCGAGCGCGACCAGCCCGATCAGCGCCACCGTGATCGTGCCGAGGACCGCCTGCGAGATCCGGGCCGGGTGGATCGCGCCGCCGCGCCGGGTCTCGTGGCCGTCAATGATGTCGACCAGCCCGAGGAAGTACGGAAAGCCGGGCGCGAAGTACGCGCTCGGGCCGCGGGTCCCGCCGGCGCCGGACCCCGGCGTGCGTCTCAGCGAGTAGTCGCCGGTGCGCGCGATGTAGCTCGCCAGCGTCAGGTACGAGCCCGCGTCGTTGATCGGGCGATAGGACGTGCCCTGCACCTCGGCGATCCGCAGCGCGAGCGCGCCGATCAGGATCGCCACGACCAGCCCGCCTTTCACGGCACGCGGCACGGCGGGGAGGTTATGCCCTACGCGGGGGGCGTGTCAGTGGGCCCGGCCCGGCTATCCCGTGCCGGGGCGTCCCGTCAGTGGATCCCGACGATCCCGGCGCACACCCAATTGGACGCGCCGGCCCCGCTGTTCCAGATGCGGCTCGCGACCGCGTCCTGCTCGGACTTGCTCGCCAGGTACGCCGCCGGGCCGGTGCCGCCGAACAGCTTCCAGGTGGCGGGCATGATCTGGTAATAGCCCGAGGCGCCGGCGTAGTTCGGGGTCAGGTTCTGGCCGCCCGACTCGCACAGCACGATCGCGTACGGGATCGCCCAGCCTCCGGACGGCCCAAAGGTCGGCCCGACCGGCGTCGGCCCGCCCGAACCGCCTGCCGAACCGCCCGCCGCTGCCTGCTGCTGCTGCTGCTGGGCCGCCAGCGCGGCGGCCCGCTCGGCGGCGGCCTGCTCGGCCTCGACCTTGCTGATCTCCGCCTGAAGCGCGGCGCCCTTCACCTGGCTCGCCGCAAGGGCGCCCTGCTGGGCGCTCCGCGCCTGCGCGAGCGCGCTCTGCTTGGCATGAAGGAGCATGTTCATGCCCGCCAGCGCCTGGACGCGCTGACCGGTCTCAATCGTGATCTGGCGGACGCTGGCCTCCAGCGAGGCCAGGCGCGCCGCGGCCGCATCGGCTCGCGCCTTCGCCTGCTTGGTGACCTGAATGATCGCCTGCTGTTGCTGCTGTGCGTCGCGCAGGTAGGTGATCTTGTCGAGCAGATCGTTGAACCCGTTGGATTCGAGCACGACCGAGACGAGGTTGGGCTTGGCTTGCTCGTAGTTGGACAAGAGCTGGCGCCCCAGCAGCATGCGCGCCCGCGCGAGGCGGGCTTTGAGGAGCGCGAGCAGTTTCCGTTCGCGGGCCAGCGCGGCCTGAACTGAGGCCAGCTTGGCCCGTTCGCGCTCAAGATCGGCGCGGACGGCGGCCTCGCGCGACTCGACCAGCGCGATCTGCGAGCTGAGCGAGCTGATCAGGCTCGACAGGCTGTTGATGCTCGCCGACAGGCTCTGCTCGTGCGCCTGCACCGCGCCGAGCTGCGAGTGCAATGTGCCGAGGCTCGGGTCGGCGGCCGAGGAGATCGGGATGGCGGCAAGGCCGAGAGCAGCCACGATCGTGGCCGCGACTGCGACCACCCAGGCCGGGATCATGCGCCTTCTGGAGTTCATATGCGGGTGCCTACGGGGTTAGCTGTCGGGCTCGCGCGGCGGCTCGCGCTACGCGGTCATCAGACCGCGATTCGCCCCAGGGAACTCGGGTCCCCCGTTTTCCCACTCCGTGAGGTGGGAAATTCGGCGAGCGCACCTTATCAGGAGTTGACGCGTTCGCAACGCTCCGGCCTATGCTCCGTCGCCGTGAGCTTTGACGATCCTACGCAGGACATTCTTGCCCGCGTGCGCGCGGTGCCGGTCGGGTTTGTGCGCACCTACGGGGACATCTCGCCGGGCGCCCCGCGCGTAGCCGGCGCCGTGCTCCATGACTGCCACGACCCGGGGGTGCCGTGGCATCGGATCGTGCGCGCCGACGGGTCGCTGGCCAAGGGCGACCGCCAGCGCAGGCTGCTCGAGGCGGAAGGCGTGCCCTTCCGCGGATCGCGGGTCGACATGCGCGTAGCGCGCGTTCCCGATCTGTGATGTGGACGCAGCGCGAGATCGTGTTCGATCCCCGGACGCGCGGGTTCCATCTCGTGACGCGGGAGGTGCTCGCTGCGCTCCCCGAGGTCGGATCGGTGAAAGTCGGGCTGCTGCACCTGCTGATTCAGCACACCTCCGCGTCCCTGGCGTTGAACGAGAACGCGTCGCCGGACGTCCGCCGCGACTTCGAGTCGTATTTCAACGCCGCCGTGCCCGACGACGCGCCTTACTGGACGCACACGCTCGAGGGGGCCGACGACATGCCGGCGCACATCAAGGCCGCGCTGCTCGGGCCGTCCCTGACGCTGCCGATCTCGCGGGGCCGGCTCGCGCTCGGAACGTGGCAGGGGATCTACCTGTGCGAGCACCGCGACCACGGTGGGTCGCGGTCGGTCGTGGCGACGATCTGGGGCGAGTCGAGCGCGGGTTAGCGGCCCTTCCAGACCGGGTCGCGTCGCTCGGCGAACGCGGTCGCGCCCTCGCGAGCGTCCTCGGAGCCGAACACCGCGTCGCGGATCGGCGCCTGCCGCTCGAAGAACTCCGAGTCGGGCCAGTCCGTCGACTGGACCAGGATCCGCTTGGTGGCCGCGAGCGCCAGCGGTCCGTTGGCGGCGATCGTCCCGGCGAGTTCGAGCGCGACGTCGAGCGCGTGCCCCGGGTCGGCGAGCCGGTTGACCAGCCCGAGGTCGTGCGCGCGCTCGGCCTCGATCGGGTCGCCGGTCAGCGCCATCTCCATCGCCACGTTGCGGGGCAGCGCGCGGGGGAGCCGGAACAGGGCGCCACCGGCGGCGACCAACGACCGCTTGACCTCGGGGATGCCGAGCCGCGCGCCGCGGGAGGCGACGATCAGGTCGCACGCGAGCGCCACCTCGAGCCCGCCGGCCACCGCAAAGCCCTCGATCGCCGCGACCAGCGGCTTGTCGGCCGAGCGCTGGGTGATGCCGGCAAAGCCCCGACCCTCGACGAACGGCCGCTCGCCGGTCACGAACGCTTTCAGGTCCATACCCGCGCAGAACCCCTTGCCGGCGCCCGTGATCACGCCGACGCTGAGGTCGGGGTCGGCGTCGAGATCGTCCAGCGCCCCGGCGATCCCTTGCGCCACGGCCGCGTTGACCGCGTTGCGCTGGTCCGGGCGGTTGATCGTGATCAGAAAGACCCGGTCGCGGCGCTCGGTCAGGACCGGATCGCTGTCGGCACTCATGCCGCGAACAATCTCAGATCCGGCTCGCGCTTGCCGCGCAGCACCGCGAGGTCAACCTCGACGCACGCGATCCCGCGCGCGCCGGCAAGCACGAAGGCCTGCGGCTTGATGGTCTGCGCCGCGAGCACGCCGCGACACGACGCGAACGCCGGGTCGATTCGGATCCGCTCGAGGTAGCGCGTGAGCTGCTCGACCGCCTCGATCCCGGCGACCCGCTTGACCTCTACCGCCACCCACTCGTCCTCTGCGTCGCGGCACATGAGATCGACCGGCCCGATGTCGGTCGGCCACTCGCGGCGCACGAGCCGGAAGCCCTTGCCGCACCACGCCGGCTGGTCGGCCAGCAACTCCTGAAGGTGGGCCTCGACGCCGTCCTTGGTCAGCGCCGTGTCCGCATCCGGCGACCCCATGTCGTGGCTGACGTCGGACAGGATCTCGGCGATGTCGATTTCGAGGCGGTCGCCATCGGCCTGACCGCGCTTACGGACAAGGATCTTGCCGGCGGACTCCTCGATCACGGTCGGCGGCGTCATCCAGTTCAACGGCTTGTAGCCGCCGGCGTCGGCGTGGATCAGGACCGAGCCGTCGGCCTTGACGATGATCAGTCGCAGCGCCTCCGGCAGGAGGGCGTTCAGGCGTCCGATGTACCGGACCTCGCAGCGGGCGACGAGCAGGCGCATGGTCAGCGAGAACCGTACGGGGCCGGCCGGACCGATCTAGAATGCCGCGAGCACCGAGAGCGGTAACGACGCGGGAGGACTTCGTCGCCAGACCCGACAGGCCGCTGGATCGCCAGAGGACGGTGGCAGTGCCCCGTGTGTGGGACCGTCAATCCCGAGGACCGCGAGCGTTGTCAGGGCTGCGGCGAGGGCGTCCGCCCCTCGTTCGACGAGCCGATCCGACCGCCCGACCCGGCGGACATCATCGGGACGCGCAGGCAGCGCGACGGCGAGAAGTCTGATCGATAGGCGTTAGCCCGAAGATCACGGCGCCGGTCCGGCCGAGCCGACCGACCTATGATCAGCGGCGGCGAAACATGCGCAACCAGCTACGACCCCTGTTCGACCGCGTCGTGATCAAGGAGCTGGACCCGGATCGGGTCCGCCGCTCCGGACTGATCGTGCCACCGGGTTCCGAGGAGCCGCCGCCGCAGCACGGCATCGTGCTCGCGGTCGGCCCGGGGCTCGACTGGTGGGAGAACGTCGGGATCGCAATGCCGGTTCGGCCCGGTGACCACGTGGTGTTCCCGGCGTCTGCCGGCGTGTGGATCGAGGTCGAGGAGGAACGGCTGCTGGTCTGCCGCGTGGGCGAGCTGCTCGGCGTGCTCGAGGGTGTCGAGAACTGCCCCGGGTGCGGCGGCCGGCCGCTGGCCGTGGGCGAGTCCTGCCCCGTGTGCGGGCGCGAGGGCTCGATCGCCTGACGCCGGGCTTAGGCCCTTAGGCTGCGCTGCGCTCTGACAGGCCGCGCGGTCGCGACGCCTCGACCCGCGCCAGCAGATCGGCCACTTCGGGATCGTCGCCGAGCGCCAGCGCCCGGTGGCACGCGTCGAGGCACTCGTTGATCCGGTCGGTCCGCGCGAGCGCGTGGGCGTAACTTGCCCAGGCGGTTCGGGAATCGGAGTCGAGCTTGGTGGCAGCATCGGCGGCGGACACCTCGGCGCCGACGTCGCCGGCCAGGTGATACGCGAGCGCGAGCGTCAGCAGCCCCTCGACCGTCGGTCCCGCCAGCCGGGCCTGCTCGAGCGCCGAGATCGCGCCGGCGCGATCCATCAGCCTCAGCCGCAGGCGTCCCAGGCGCTCCCACGACGAGGCGTCGGCGGGCGCGCGGCGGGCAGCGCGCTCGGCGGCCTCGGCGGCGAGGTCGATCGCGCCCATGTCCTCGTAGATCCGTGCCGCGAACCGCTCAGGAGTCGGGCGGTCGGTCTCGGCCCGCGCCCAGTCGCGTACCGCGCGCGCGGCTGCAGGCAGGTTTCCGGCTTGCCAGAACGCGCTCGTGAGCAGCCGGAGCACGATCGGGTTCGTGGGGTCGGCGTCCCGGGCATAGATGAGGCGCTGGGCGGCCAGCGCCGCGTCGCCCTCGGCCAGGGCGTGCTGGGCGGCGGTCATGAACCGCTCCACCCGGTCGGCCGCGGCGTCGGGCTTTGAGAAGTCGACGAACTGGAGCGAGCCGGCCGGAACGGTCCGGATGCCGACGGCGAACTTGAGGCGGGCCCACTGCTGGACCTCGTCCCCGTCGCCCGAGAAGTAGATCCCGGTCACGCTGCCAACGCCCCATTCCGGATAGGACGTGCATCGGGCGTAGCGGTGGACGACCGAGTGGTCGGGGACCCGCGAGCCGAACGGATCGTACTTCTGGCGCTCCTCGTCCCGCGTCCGCTGGCGCTGTTCGGCCTCGTACGCGCGTCGGCCTTCCTCCGCGCGGGCCTTGCGCGTTGCGGCCGCGGAGACCTTGACGGCGTTGCGGCTGACCTTGCCTCCGCGGGAGGATTCGGCCAGCTGCTCGAGTTGGTCGGCGGCCTCGTTGATCGCCTGCAGGTGGCGCTGATGCTCGTGCTGACGGCCTGGCGGAGCGATGTCCGGATGCCAGCGCTTTGCCATCCGCCGGCGCGCGAGTTGGACGGTGCGCTGGTCGAACGGCGGCTCGAGCTCCAAGAGGAGCAGGGCCTGCTCAACGTCGAGGATTCGAGGCATTCCCCGATTACGTTAGCGGCGCCGCCGAGGTGAGGGCGCGTCGGATTGTCGGCGCCCACGCTCGCCCGCGGACAAGCCTCTTCTCATCGGATGCTCGTGCCACCGGTATCTGTACCAAGTTAGCTTCAATTAGACTCAACAGCACTAGTTGCCCGTATTCTCGGCGTCATGCGTAGGAGCCGGACCGGTGGCGCCGTGGTCCTCGTCGGGGTGATCGGGGCGGTCGTCGTCGCGGGTTTCGGGGGTGCCGTGCTGGCCCTGATCACGAGCGTATTCAGCCCCGGCGCGAGCGGCTGCGGCTCGGGCGCCGCGGACGGCGGCAGCAGTCCCGCGGCTGGGATCGTTCTCGGCCCTCCAGGTACCGGTCAGCTCGTCGGCGCGACCGAGTACGGCGGCTCCGGCGACCCGACCAGCGGCGTGATCGGGTCCTCGGGCGCGAACCTGCTCGCGCTGCCCGACAGCTACGCGGAACTGGGTGGCGAGACGTTCGAGACGGCCACGGCGATGGGCGGGTTGCCCTACCTGACGCCGCTCCGGATCACGTGGGGCGGCCATTCAGCGATCGCCTACAAGCGCGACATCGGTTTCGGCGGAGGGCCGATCGACGGCCTGCCGCGGGTGCTCGACCTGTGGTGGGAACTGGCGGGCCGGCTCGGCATCCCATACGAGGACGGGCTGTGGTCGGGGCCCGTCCAGATCGAGCGCCCGCCCGAAACCGGCGCCGGCAACGTCCTCGATCAGTCCTCCGAGGGAGCGCCGGCGCTGATCGAGTCGCCCGCCGACGAGCAGGACCCCGGTGCGTGCGCGCCGGCGGCGCTCGAGGGCGCGCCCGCGGCACTCGAGGGCGCGCCGATCACCCCTGGGGACCGTGCCCAATTGCTGCCGAGCGGCCTGGCCGCCGCCCCCGCCGGCGCGCCACTCGCGGTCAGGGAGATCATCGCCGCCGGCAACCAGATCGTCGGGAAGCCGTACACCTACGGGGGTGGGCACGGCCTCCCGCTGTCCGAGATCGCCCCGACGTACGACTGCTCGAGCAGCGTGGAGCATCTCCTCTACGGCGCCGGCCTGCTCCCGGTCGACTACGACGCCGCGTCGGGGAGGCTCGAGTCATTCGGCGCGCCCGGGCCGGGGCAGTGGGTCACGCTGTACGCGAACGCCGATCACGTGTTCATGTACGTCGCCGGGCTCCGCTGGGACACGCACAACGCCGCAGGGCCCGCCGACGGGAGCGCCGGGATCGGCTGGCATCCGCTGATCCGGAGCGACGCCGGGTTCGTGGCCCGACATCCGGTGGGGCTGTGACCGTGTGGCGGTCGGCGGTCGCGCTGGTGTGCGCGCTGGCCCCGGCCGGATGCGGGGGGTCGCGGGCCCCGAGTCCCGCGCCGCGGTCCACCCGGAGCTCCGCGATGGCCCAGGCGCAGGCCACGCACGAGTACCCGTCACCGCCACCTCCGCCCCAGAGCGCGGCCGAAGCCGCGCCCACCGCAGCGCAGGCGATCCGCTCGTTCGTCACCGCGTACATCAACTGGAACGCGCGGACGGTGTCGGCGGACATGCGCTCGCTCGCGGCGCGCAGCGTCGGCCAGGCGCGCGCGGCGATGACGCTTGCCGCTGCCGGGACCGCCCGCGACTACGAGCTACAGCGGGGCGGGATCGCCAACAGCGGCACGGTGGAGGCCGTGGCGCCGCTGGCCGGCCACGTCGGCGAGTACGTCGTGGTGACCCAGGAGTCGACAACCGCCAGCAACACCACCGCCTATCAGGGACTCAAACCCGCCTGGCACGTCGCACTCGCCACCGTGCGGCGCGTTCCCGGTGGCGGCTGGGCGCTCACCGACTGGCAGCCGGAGACCTAGTCGACCGGCTGACCGTTCGCCGTCAGCTTGACGTCGATATTTCCGCGGGTGGCGTTCGAGTACGGGCAGACCTCGTGCGCGCCGGCGACGATCCGCTTCGCCTCCTCGGGGTCGCTCACCTGAGGAAGCGTGACGTCCAGCTCCACCGCCACGTTGAACCCGCGCTCCTCGGTCGTGACCAGGCTGACCTTGCTCTCGATCGAGGCGTCGCCCGTCTCCACCTTCTCGCGCCGGCCGACGACGCCGAGCGCGCCTTCGAAGCACGCGGCAAAGCCAACCGCGAACAGCTGCTCGGGGTTCGTGCCGCCGCCGTTGCCGCCCATCTCGCTCGGCAGGCGCAGCTGTACGTCGAGCGCGCCGTCGGTCGAGTGCCCGTGGCCTTGGTCGCGCCCGCCGGTCACGTGTGCCTCCGCCGTGTAGAGAACCTTCGCCATGCTGATCCTCTCCTCGTATCAGGTTGAGGGCGCAAGCATACGCCGGGCGAAATCAGTGCGCCGCGATGTTCAGCACGACCGCGGTGACGAAGCAGAGGACCGCGCCGATCCGGATGAACACGCCGGCCCGGTCGCCCGGCCGCCCGGTGACCATCCCGATGATCGCGACCGTCATGCAGACGACCGCCACAAGGGCCAAAACGGCCGCGAAGACGCGCAGCACGCCCCGGCTCCTATCCTCTCAAAGACCACATGTCGACCCAGTACATCTTCACCACCTACAAGCTCACGCGCCGCTACCCGCCCGACCGCGAGGTCCTGACCGATATCTCGCTCTCGTTTCTGCCGGGTGCCAAGATCGGCGTGCTCGGCTACAACGGCGCCGGCAAGTCGAGCCTGCTGCGGATCATGGCCGGCATCGACACCGAGTTCGGCGGCGAAGCTCAACTCGGCTCGGGCGCGACCGTCGGCCTGCTCGAGCAGGAGCCGGCGCTCGACGAGAGCAAGGACGTGCGCGGCAACATCGAGGATGGCGTGGCAGAGACGAAAGCCCTGCTCGACCGCTTCAACGAGCTGTCGATGAACTACTCCGACGAGACGGCCGACGAGTTCTCACGGGTCCAGGAGCAGATCGACGCGGTCGACGGCTGGAACCTCGACACCACGCTCGAGATCGCGATGGACGCGCTGCGAACCCCGCCCGGAGACGCAGACGTGGCGACCCTCTCCGGCGGAGAAAAGCGCCGCGTTGCCCTGGCCCGCCTTCTCCTCAGACAGCCGGATCTGCTGCTGCTCGACGAGCCGACCAACCACCTCGACGCGGAATCGGTCGCTTGGCTCGAGCGCCACCTCCAGGACTACGCGGGAACGGTCGTCGCGATCACCCACGACCGCTACTTCCTCGACAACGTCGCCGGCTGGATTCTCGAACTCGATCGTGGTCGCGGCATCCCGTACCAGGGCAACTACTCGGGCTGGCTCGAGCAGAAGCGCGGGCGGCTCCAGCGCGAGGAAAAGCAGGAGAGCGCGCGCAAGCGCACGATCGACCAGGAGCTCGAGTGGGTCCGCCTGAACGCGAGCGCGCGCCGGAACAAGCCCAAGGCCCGCCTCAACGCCTACGAGGCGCTCCTTGCCGAGGACCGCAACGTCAAGCTCGACCAGGTCCAGATCCACATCCCCGCCGGTCCGCGGCTCGGCGACACGGTGGTTCAGGCGACCGGGTTGCGCAAGGCGTACGGCGACCGTGTGCTCATCGACGACCTCAGCTTCGACCTGCCCCGCGGCGGGATCGTCGGGGTGATCGGCCCGAACGGTGCCGGCAAGACGACCCTGCTCCGCATGATCACCGGCCAGGAGCAGCCCGACGCCGGCACGCTGACGATGGGCGAGACGGTCGAACTCGCGTACGTCGATCAGTCCCGCGACGCGCTCGACCCCGACAAGAACGTGTGGCAGGAGATCTCGGGCGGCCAGGACCAGATCAAGCTCGGCGACCGCACCGTCAACAGCCGCGCCTACGTGGCCGGGTTCAACTTCAGGGGGTCAGACCAGCAGAAGAAGGTCTCAAAGCTCTCGGGCGGCGAGCGCAACCGGCTGCACCTGGCCAAGCTGCTGCGCACCGGAGGCAACCTGCTGCTGCTCGACGAGCCGACCAACGACCTCGACGTCGACACGCTGCGAGCGCTCGAGGAGGCGCTGCTCGCGTTCGCCGGGTGCGTGGTGGTCGTCTCGCACGATCGCTGGTTCCTCGACCGCATTGCCACCCACGTCCTGGCGTTCGAGGGCGATTCGCAAACCCGCTGGTTCGAGGGCAACTTCGAGGCTTACGAGAGCTTCCGCCACGAGCAACTCGGCGCCGACGCCGACCGGCCCAAGCGGATCACGTACAAGAAGCTCGTCCGCGGCTGAACTCGCGTCACCGGACCGTCAGTAGCGCGGCGCTCGCCGGCGGCAGTCGCACCGTGTACCCGCCACCGCCCAAGTCGACCGTGGTGTCGACCGCGGGGCCGGCCGGCTCTCCGGTCGCGCCCAGGCTCTGGCCGCCGATCGTCACGCCGCTCGTCGCGGCGGCACTCGGCGCGAGCAGGCGGGTGATGCTCGCCGCGCCTTGCGCGCCACTCACATCGACAGCCAGGGTCTGAGCCGACGTCGTGCTGTCATTGATCAGCGTCACCCGGATCGTCCCGTCGGCCGCGCGTGTCGCCCAGGCTCGGATCGTAGGGTCGCTCGACGCCGCCCGCACCAGGTGCGAGCCCGCCGGCGCCGCCTGCGCGAACATCAGGAGGCCGTAGTACTCCGGCTCGACGGATGCCTGCCACCCCGCGCTGGTCTTGGCGAAGCTGAACAGGTTGTAGACCGCGCCCGGCCACGTGTGAACGTTGACTCCGTCGACGCCGACCCGGGCGTACGCGAACAGTGCGTCGAGCGCCCACAGTGCCTCCGCGAACGAGTTCGGCACGATCGGTGGGTTACCGCAACCGACGGTGTTCATTTCTCCGATCCGGATTGGCACGCCGTGGGCGTGAGCCACCGCCACGTACGGTGTCAGGCCGGCGGCCTGGTCAACGGTTCCTAGTGGCGACAGCAAACGGCTGACCGTCGGGTACGAGGGTGAGCTCGGGGGCACGGCGCAGGCCTCGAACGGGTAGCGATGGATGGTCACCACGCCGACGTGCGGCACGCTGGTAAGGAAGCTGCCGAGGTCGTCGAGCCACTCGGCCGCGCCGCTCGCCGGGCCCGCGAGCGGCGCCTCGGTTATTCCGGAACCGACCGCGGCAAAGTCACTCGTGAACTGAGACGGACCATAGCCGGCCGGTCGGCCCATCACGCCGTGACCGTTGCGCGTGTACCACGAGAACGCCGGGTTTCCGTACAGCTCGGGCTCGTTGCCGAGCTCAAATCCTTCGATGTGGCTGCTCCCGATGATCGCCGCCATCGCGCCAGCCTCGGCGCCGGCGAGCAACCGGCTGTCCGCCTCGAACGTGATGCCCATGATCAATCGGGCGCCGGTCATGTCCGCCAGCCCCTTCATTACCTCGAGCCGTCGCGCGTTCAGCCTGTAGAAGACGCCGGGGGGTCGCTTGACACCGGGGACCGGCCACCACGTCTGGTCGGTGCTGACGCCGCCGATCCGCAACACCGGCGCCTGGCCCGGCGCAAGGTCCGCGATCAACCGCGCCAGCACCGGGTTGACCGCGTCGGGATTCTTCCCCGCGTATGCCTCGATCGCCCAGTACTCGATCGACAGGCCGAGAAAGCCGTTGGCGATCGTCGCCCCCGCGACGCCCGGATCCACGCTCACGACCGGCACTCGGGCGGCAGAGGTCGACGGTTTGCTGGCGGCCGTGTGCGTTTTCGCCCGATTGCTCCCGCCCCCGGCGAGCAGCACGACCACGATCGCGGCAGCGACCAACGCCGCTGAGGCCAAGGCCAGCGCGCGGCGCCTACCGCGCAGCATCAGTTCGGAGCGAGCGTGAGCATGGCCGCGCTCGCGGCCGGCATGCGTACGTCGTAGTTCCCCGCGCGCGGGACCACGGCGACCGGGGCGACGGTGGGAAGCGCGCCGGTCGTGGTCTCGGCGCCGAAGGTCTGACCTCCGATCGTCACGCCCGACGTTGCCTTGACGCTGGGTGCCTCGAGGCGCTCGAGCCCGGCCGCGCCGCGGGCTCCGGGTACATGGACCGCGAGCGTTTGCGCGCGGGTCGTGTCGTCATTGATCAGGACGACGCGAATCACGCCGTCGGTGGCGCGCGTTGCCCAGGCCCTCAGGTCGCCGCTCGCCCCTGACACCTGCACGAGGCGCGAGCCGGCGGGCGCCGCCTGAGCGAACATCATCAGCCCGTAGTACTCGGGCTCGACGGCCGCCCGCCAGACATGGTGCACCTTCTTCGCGACGAACAGCCGGTCGGGGTACGTCGGCGCGGTGTGGATATTCACCCCGTCGACTCCAACGCGTGCCATCTGGAATAACGCGTCGAGCGACCACAGCGCCGATCCGAACACATTGGCCACACCGTTCGCGGTCCCGCACGAGACCGAGTTCATTTCGTCGTTTCGGAGCTTCAGGTGGTGTGCATGAGCGATCGCGACAAACGGCGCGAGGCTCTCGGCGAGCCCGCCCGAGGCAAACTCGGACAGCAGATTGCTCATCGTTGGGTACGTATCCGAACTGGGTGAGTTGAAGCAGCCCCACGTCGGATACCGATGGAGCGTCACCAGCGAGATACGCGGCTCGCTCGCCAGGAACTGACTCAAATCCACCCATGACAAGTCTCCGATCGTCGGGCCGGCGAGTGAGACCGGCCCGAGTGCGGCGGCGATCCGCTCGTAGTCCCGATTGAACAAGGAGAAGTCCCACCCGGAGGACCGTCCGACGACACCGTCTCCGTCGGCCGCGTAGTACCACGGGAAGCTCGAATACAGCTCGGGCTCGTTGCCTAACTCAAACGCCTGGATGGTGTTGCGCCCGATCACCTTGAGCATCGCCTGCTCCTCGGCCTTCGCCACCACGGTGCTATCGGCCTCGAGGTTGAGGCCAAGGATCAGACGGGCGCCGACGGCGCGAGCCAGTGCGCCCAGCGTCTGAAGGCGCTGGGTCGTAAGCGTGTAATTCACTCCTCCGGGCTGGCGCACCCCGCGGACGGGCCACCAGGTCCAATCGGTGGTCACGCCACCGATTCTCAAGCTGCCGCCGCCCCCGGGCATCAGATTGCGAACCAGCTGCACCAGCACCGGGTCGAGCGCATTCGGCTTCTTCCCGGCGTAGTTCTCGGCCGCCCAGTACTCGAACGACAAACCGAGGAATCCGGCCGCGATCCGGTTCCCGGCGGCCCGCGGGTCCACGGTCACGAGCGTCGGCGGGGTTTTCTGCGGCGCCGCCCCACCGTCCCGGGCAACCCGGTGCGCCACCGCATCCGGTGTCCGCGGCCCGAGCAGGCCGAAAGCCGCCACCATCAAGACGATCGCAATCAGGCCCCCAGAACGCGCGCGCAACCAGACCGGCACGGGCCCAAAGATACGCAAGCACGCGGCGCATCGCGCCCGCGGCTCGTCCAGTCGGACTACGCGCCGAGCTCCTCGAGCCGGACCCGCAGCTCGCCCGCATCGCGCGCCACCGCGTCCGCGTCGGCAAGCTCCTCGGGCCCGTATTGGCCCGTCGTGACGGCGACGCAGCGGACCCCGTCGGCCCACGCGCACGCGATGTCGCGCGGGGTGTCGCCGATCACGATCGTGTCCTCGCGCGGCACTGAGCTCCCCGCCGCCGTCCGCTTTCCGACGCGCCGGCGGGCGATCGCCGGCAGCGCGGCCCGGTCCTCGGAATCGGACCCGAATCCACCCGCCCTCGCCGGGAACCACCGGCCGATGCCGGCGCGCGCGAGCTTCAGCCGCGCCACCGGCTCGAAGTTGCCGGTGACCAGGCCCAGCGTCACGCCCTCGCGGGCGGCGAGAAACGCAAGCAGGTCCGGGATCCCCGGCACGACGTGATCGCTCAAGTCGGGAGGGCAGATCTTCGCGTAAATGCGGCAGCACGCGTCGCGAACGTCGTCCGCCCGCTCGTCGATCCGCCGTGCCGAGACGCCGAGATCGAGCAGGATGAGGCGGGCGATCTCACCGTCCGTACGGCCCGCCGGACCGATCTGCGACCGCAGGTTGTCCGGGTTGACGCCGTGCACCTCTCGGATCGCCCCGTCTAGCGCCCGAGCGTGCTCGCGAGTCGCCCCGGAGAGCAGCGTGCCGTCGATGTCGAACAGCAGCAGCACGTGCGCGCCCCTAGCGCTCGAACGAGACGCCCGGCTCCAACCTCCGCGCAAACGCCGCGAGCAACCGCGCCGCCGCGTCGATGTCGGCCACCGAAACCATCTCGATCGGCGAATGCATGTAACGGCACGGGATCGACACGAGTCCGGTCGGGATGCCGGCGCGGCTCAGATGAATCGCGTCCGCGTCGGTGCCGGTCCCCCGGCCGAGCGACTCGAGCGTGAACGGGATGGCCTCTGCCTCGGCCGTCTCGTAGAGCAGCTCGAACACGAGCGGGTGCAGCGAGGTTCCCCGCGCGATCACGGGCCCCGAGTCGAGCGGGTGCTTGGTGATCTGGCCCAGCTCGACGCCGGGCTGGTCGGTGGCGAACGTCAGATCGACCACGATCGCGACGTCCGGGTCGTGCGCGAATGCGCTCGTGCGCGCGCCCGCGAACGTCGTCTCCTCCTGGGTGACCGCGAGCGCGAGCACGTCGCCGGGCGCACCGCCCGCCTCGGCCACGAGCCGCGCGCTCTCCGCGGCGACGTAACAGCCCACCCGGTTATCGAGCGACCGCGACACGACGCGCTCGTGGCGGAAGTCGAGCGGGGACGCGTCGAGCACGCCCACGTCGCCGATGCGGACCAGTCCGCGGGCCTCGTCTCCGTCCTTGGCTCCGATGTCAATGTGGAGGTCCTTGAGCTCGGGGATCTTCTTGCGGTCCTCGTCCTTGAGCAGATGGACTGGTTTCCGGCCGATCAGCCCGATCAAGTCGCCGTCGCGCGTGCGCAGCTTGACCCGCTGCCCGAGCAGCACGCCGGGATCCCAGCCGCCGACCTGGCCAAAGCGCAGGTAGCCGTCGTCCTCGATATGGGACACGTGCAGGCCAATCTCATCGATGTGGCCGATGACGGCCACGGTCGGGCCGCCGGCCGTCCCCGCCACCCGGGCGTACGAGGAGCCGACCCGGTCGCCGCCGACCTGGGCGAAGCCCGCGCAATACTCGCGCCAGACTCGGGCGGGAGCCGACTCGTGGCCGGAAGGACCTGCGGCCGTGATCAGGTTTTTGAGCAGTTCGGGTATCGGCATGTGAAAGAAGGCTATTCGCTGACGCGCTCGATTGCGGTGTGTGGCCTGCGGGCGCGCCTGGAGGTGTTCGATTGGCCGGCCACGGGTAGCAATCCAGGCATGTCGCCGAAGGTAGGGATCGACGACCGCGAAGCCGACCTCGATTCGCTGCGGGGCTTGCTCGCGGACCGCGGGATCGAGCTCCGGGCCGAGCGGCCCGGAGAACGGCCCGATCCCGACCCGACGATGGACTCGATGTCGCTGTTCATGGCCGAGGTCCGCCGCAGGGTTCCGGTCCACATCGGCCAGCGAGAGCGGCGGATCGCTCGCGCCCGGGCGGCGCTGGTCGGGCAGTTGAGCCGCGAGCCGACCGACGAGGAGATCGCGGCGGCCGCCGAACTCGAGGTGCGGGAGGTCCGCGCCACCAAGGACATCGCACGCGTCGTGACGAGCCTCGACCGCCCCGTCGGCGACGAAGAGGATTCGACGCTGGGCGCGATCCTCGCGAGCGACGCCGCCGCGCCGGAAGTGGAGGTCGAGCTCGCCGATCGCGACGACGCGCTGCGCCGGGCGCTCGAGCGCCTACCCGAGGCCGAGCGCCACGTGGTCATGCTCCGCTTCGGGATCGACGGCGACAAGCCGACCCCGCTGCGCGAGGCGGGGAGGCGGCTCGGCATCTCCTCCGACGCCGTCCGCAAGCTCGAGCGCAAGGCGCTCGCGGAGCTCGCCGAGAGCCGGGAGCTCGAGGCGCTCAGGCCCGCCGCCTAGCGCACCCGCCGCTCAGTCGTCCTAGGAGGAGAAGACGGTGCTCCGGGCCGGCGGTAGCGGCCTCTAGCTCGCCAGCAACTGACGCAAGACGTACTGCAGGATGCCGCCGTGGGCGTAGTAGCGCTGCTCCTTGGGCGTGTCGATCCGGACGATCACCTGGAACTCCGTCCCGGAATCTGTGCTCACCGTCAGCTCGCGCGGGATCGGATCGGCGCCGGCAATCCCCTCGATCGTGAACGTCTCGCGCCCGGTCAACCCCAGAGACGCGACCGACTCTCCGGGACTGAACTGGAGCGGCAGCACGCCCATCCCGACCAAATTAGACCGGTGGATCCGCTCGAAGCTCTCGGCGATCACAGCCCGAACGCCTAGTAAACGCGTCCCCTTGGCCGCCCAATCGCGCGATGACCCCGAGCCGTATTCCTTGCCCGCGAGCACGATCAGCGGGATGTCGGCGTCCATGTACCTCATCGCCGCGTCGTAGATCGACATCTGTTCGCCCTCGCTGTCCCGGGCGCCGCCCAGATACCGCGTGACCCCGCCCTCCGTCCCCGGAGCAAGCTGATTCCGCAGGCGGATGTTGGCGAACGTCCCGCGCATCATCACCTCGTGGTTGCCGCGGCGCGCGCCGTACGAGTTGAAGTCGCGGGACTCCACATGATGCTCGTTCAAATACGCGGCGGCCGGCCCGTCGCGCTTGATCGACCCCGCCGGTGAGATGTGGTCGGTGGTCACGCTGTCGCCAAGCGCGGCGAGTACTCGTGCCCGGACGATGTCCTCGGGCGGCACTGGCTCGCGCGGCATCTCCTCGAAGAACGGAGGCCGGCGGACGTACGTCGAGCGCGGGTCCCACTCGAACAGCTCGCCGGTCGGTACCTCGAGCGAGTTCCACCGGTCGTCGCCGTCGAACACCTCGCCGTAGCTTTTGCGGAACATGTCGGACTGCACCGCGTCCTCCACGACCGACGCCACCTCGGCCGCGCTCGGCCAGATATCCGCCAGGAACACCGGCTCGCCGTGACGATCCTCTCCGAGCGGCTCCGAGTACAGGTCGATGTCCATCGTCCCCGCGATCGCGTACGCGACGCACAGCGGCGGCGAGGCCAGATAGTTCATCTTCACATCGGGGTTGATGCGGCCCTCGAAGTTGCGGTTGCCCGACAGCACCGATACGGCCGCGAGGTCGCTGTCCTGCACCACCGCGGAGATCTCGGTCGGCAGCGGGCCGCTGTTGCCGATGCAAGTCGTGCACCCGTACCCGACCAGGTTGAACCCGAGCTCATCGAGGTACTCGGTGAGGCCGGCGCGGTCGAGATACTCGGTCACGACCTTCGACCCCGGCGCCAGCGACGTCTTGACCCACGGCTTGACCTTCAACCCCCGCTGAACCGCGTTCCGAGCCAGGATCCCCGCGCCGAGCATCACCGAGGGGTTGGAGGTATTGGTGCACGAAGTGATCGCGGCGATCACGACGTGCCCGTGATCGAGGAAAGTCTCGGTCCCGTCTTCGAGCGTGACCGGAACGCGTGTGGCGCGCCGCTCGGCCACGCGAGAGCGGCCCGAAACACTGCCCGGCTCGTGCCCCGCACCATTCGGCACGTGCGTGGCGACTGGGTCTGAAGCCGGGAAGCTCTCCTCGAGCGCCTCGTCCTCAGAATCCTCCTCGGGCAGGTAGCCCTCGAGCGCGCTCCGGAACGCCGGCCTTGACTCGGTCAGCGACACGCGGTCCTGCGGACGCTTCGGCCCCGCGATGCTCGGCACGACCGACCCCAAATCCAGCTCGATCCGGTCGGTGAACGTTGGCTCATCGGACTCCTCGTCGTGCCACAGCCCCTGCTCGCGCGCGTACGCCTCCACCAATTCGATCAACTCCCGCGGCCGCCCGGAGAACTCGAGGTAGCGGAGCGTCTCGGCGTCGATCGGGAAGATCGCGCAGGTCGACCCGAACTCGGGCGACATGTTGCCGATCGTCGCCCGGTCCGCGAGCGGGAGCCGCGCCAGCCCGTCGCCGTAGAACTCGACGAACTTCCCGACGACGCCCCGCGTGCGGAGCATCTCGGTAACGGTCAGGACGAGGTCGGTGGCCGTGGCGCCCTCCTGCAACGAACCGGTCAGCTTGAACCCGAGCACCTGTGGGATCAGCATCGACATCGGCTGCCCGAGCATCGCCGCCTCGGCCTCGATCCCGCCGACGCCCCAGCCCAGCACGCCGAGCCCGTTGATCATCGTCGTGTGCGAGTCCGTCCCGACGAGCGTGTCCGGATACGCCTGTGCGGGGCCGTCGCCTGAATCGTTCACGAACACCACGCGCGCCAGGTACTCGAGGTTGACCTGGTGGACGATCCCGGTGTCCGGCGGCACGACCTTGAAGTTCTCGAACGCGCCCTGGCCCCAGCGCAGGAACGCGTAGCGCTCGCGGTTGCGCTCGAACTCGAGCTCGGCGTTGCGCGCGAACGCGAGGCTCGACCCGAACACGTCGACCTGCACCGAGTGGTCGATCACGAGCTCCGCCGGCGCGAGCGGGTTGATCTTCGCGGGGTCTCCGCCCATCTCGCGCATGGCGTCGCGCATCGCGGCCAGGTCCACCACCGCGGGCACGCCGGTGAAGTCCTGCATGATCACGCGCGCCGGCGTGAACGAAATCTCGGTGCTCGGCTCGGCGCCGGCGTCCCACCTGGCCAGCGCCTCGATGTCCTGCGCTCGGATCGACTCTCCGTCCTCGTTGCGCAGCAGGTTCTCGAGCAGCACCTTCAGCGAGAACGGAAGCCGCGCGATGTCGTACTTCTCCTGCATCGCGTCGAGGCGGAAGATCTCGTATTCGCGATCGCCCACCGTGAGCGTCGCTTTGGCGTCGAAGCTGTTGGGTGTCAAGGCTGTTTCTCCTGGTCTATGGGTGCTTCCTACTGTAGGAGAGCACTCCTACGCGCGTCTTAGAGACGTCTTCATAGGGCCTTCGGCCAGAGCCCGATTCTCCTCGGAGTCAAGTCCATTCGTACCGAGGTGATGATCATGACCATCCTCAGCTGGGCCATCGTCGCGGGCGTCGCGGGCGTGTTCGCCGCGATGGCGGCCGCCGGCATCTACAGCGAGGCGCACCGCGCCCCCGATCAGTCCTAGCGCGATGAGTCGGCCAGTCCACACCGACCTCGACATCGTCATCCCCGTCTACAACGAGCAGTCCACGCTCGAAGGGTCGGTGCGGATGCTGCACGGCTACCTCTCGCGCGGGTTCCCGTTCTCGTGGCAGATCACGATCGTCGACAACGCGAGCACGGACAAAACGCTTCGGGTGGCCCGGCGGCTGATGTACGAGCTGCCCGAGGTCGGCGCCATGCACCTGCCGGCGAAGGGTCGAGGGTTGGCGCTGCGAACGGCTTGGACAACGAGCTCGTGCGACGTCGTCGCGTACATGGACGTCGACCTGTCCACGGACCTGGGCGCGCTGCTGCCGCTCGTGGCCCCGCTGCTCGCCGACCACAGCGACATCGCGATCGGGACCCGCCTTCATCGCGCCGCGCGCGTGACGCGCAGCCGCAAGCGCGAGCTGATCTCGCGCGGCTACAACCGCCTGCTGCGGATCGCGCTTCACGCCCGGTTCACCGATGCTCAGTGCGGATTCAAGGCGATCCGCGCCGACGCCGCGCACAAGCTGATCCCGCTCGTCGAGGACGACTCGTGGTTCTTCGACACCGAGTTGCTCGTGCTCGCGCAGCGGCGCGGACTGCGGATCCACGAGGTGCCGGTCGACTGGGTCGAGGACGGCGACTCGCGCGTCGACATCGTCTCGACGGCGCTCGCGGATCTGCGGGGCATTATGCGACTGCTGCGGGTTCCTCACTCGGCGCCGGATAACCGAACTTTGGCCTCGCCCGGCCGACCGATGCTCGCTCCGTGAGCTCGGTCTCCTATCCGACTTCGCGCTGGGCCCGAACCCGCGCCGAGCGCCGGCCCCGCCTGGCCTCACTCATCGCCTACCCCGAGCTGCTCGCGCTGGTGGCGCTGACGGCTGTCCTCAACCTGTGGGACCTCAGCATCAACGGGTGGGCCAACACGTACTACGCGGCGGCGGTCAAGTCGATGAGCACGAGCTGGCACGACTTCCTGTTCGCCTCGCTCGACAAGACCGGGCTGATGACCGTCGACAAGCCGCCGCTGGCGTTCTGGGTTCAGGCGCTGTCAGTGCGCGTGTTCGGCTTCCACTCGCTCAGCATCCTCGTGCCCGAGGCGCTGATGGGGGTGGCCGCCGTCGGGCTCGTGTACGACATGACGCGGCGCATGTTCGGCCGGTTCGCCGGCGCAGTCGCCGGACTCGCGTTCGCGCTGACCCCGATCACGGTCGCGATCGCGCGCCACAACAACCCCGACGAGCTGCTGATCCTGTGCTGCGTGGCGGCGCTGTGGTGCGCGGTGCGCGCGCTCGAGACCGGCCGAACCAAATGGCTCGTGCTGTCCGGAGTTTGCGTCGGCCTCGGGTTCGAGACGAAGATGGCCGTGGCGCTGTTCGTCGTGCCCGGGATCGCGCTCGCGTGGATGTGGAGCCGGTGGGGCGGGACCTGGTCCGACGGTCTGAAGGCGTTCCGTCAGCTGCTCGCGGGCGGTCTCGCGATGACCGTGGTCGGCCTCGCGTGGCCGCTGCTCGTCACGCTCACACCCGCCGCGGATAGGCCGTGGATCTCCGGCACGTCCGACAACAGCATCTGGTCGCTGATCTTCGGCTACAACGGCATCGGCCGCGTCGCCGGCCAGACGGGCGGGCCGGGTGGAGGCGCCGGCGGGCCGGGTGGCGGTGGTGGCGGCTTCGGCGGCAACCTGTTCGGCGGCGCCACCGGGCCGTTCCGGCTGCTCGAGTCGGCCCTCGGCGATCAGGCCGGGTGGCTGCTCGGGTCCGCCGTCGTCGCCGGGCTCGCGCTGCTCGTGCTCACGCGCCTACGCCGGCGCGATCCGCGGACCGGCTGGCTGATCGTGGTCGGCGGCGCGTTCCTGACCACGGCGGTCGTGTTCAGCTTCGCGTCGGGCATCTTCCATCCCTACTACGTGTCGTTCCTGGCGCCGTGGGCGGCGATGCTGGTTGGCGCGGGCGCCGGCCTGATGCTGCCTCGGTCGCTTGGCGGCGCCGCCGACGGCCGCGCCGTCCGGGTGATCGCGCCGCTCGCGATCGCTGCCGGCGCGATCACCGAGCTCGTCGTGCTCGGCGAGCTCGACGGCGCGATGCCGTGGGCGAAGCCGGTCGTGATCGGCATCGCCGGCGCGTGCGCGGTCCTGCTCGCGGTCGCGGGCGAGGCCCACGCCGGCCGGTACCGCGCGGTCGTGGTCGCGGTGGCGCTGGCGGCGTTGCTCGCGGCGCCCTCCGCGTGGGCGGTTCAGACGCTCGGTCACGCGACCAGCAGCACATTCCCGGCCGGCGGGCCAGAGAGCGCATCGATCGACGGTCCCGGTGGCGGCGGCGTCGGTCCCGGCGGTGGCGGCGTCGGCCGCGGCCCGGGCGCACGGTTCGGCGGCGGCGGCGGCCCGGCAGTCAGCCGGCTGTTCCAGCCTCCGGGCTCGTCGACCCGGCAGGCTCCCTCGGCGACGGCGACCGGCGCCGGCGGAGGCTTCGCCCGCGGCGGCGGTTTCGGCGGCGGTGCAGGGGGAATGTTCGGAGGTGACAGTGCGTCGCTGACAGCGGCAGAACAGTACGTCTCGCAACACGGAGGGGGCGAAATCGGGGTCTCGAGTCAGAGCACGGCGGCCACGGCGATCCTCGACGGCTACACGAACGTCGCCGGCCTCGGCGGGTTCTCCGGGCGCGAAAGTTCGGTGACCGCGAGCTGGATCGCCATGGAGGTCCGCGAGGGTCGCCTGCGGTGGGTGATCGACGACGGCAGCGGCCAGGGCGCGGGCGTTCCCGGCGACAGTCGCACGGGAAGCCAGGCCGCGATCAACGTGGTCGCAAAGACGTGCCGCGCCGTCACGTTAAGTAGCAGCGGGACAACCGGACAAATGTACGACTGCCTGGGGCGCTCAGCGGCGATTCTCCAGGCCGCCAAGGAGTAGGCATTTGAAGAACATCCTCGTGGGGGCGACCAGGGCGGGACTAGCCGGAGCGGCGATCCTCGCCGCCAGCCTGTGCGCCGCGCCGGCGGCTCTGGCCAAGACCACGACAAGCTCGAACTGGGCCGGGTATGCCGTCCACCGTCCCGGCGTGTCCTATCGCCAGGTCTCGGGAACGTGGACGCAGCCGAACGCGACGTGCATCCCCGGCCAATCGACCTATTCGGCGGTATGGGTGGGCATCGGCGGCTATAAGCCGACCTCGGACGCGCTCGAGCAGATCGGCACCGAGGTCGACTGCAACCAGGCGGGGAACACGGTCTCGAGCGCCTGGTACGAACTCGTCCCGGCCCCGTCGAAGTCGATCTCGTTCGTGGTCCGTCCCGGCGACGTGCTGCACGCGTCCGTCACCGTCGCCGGTCATCACGCCACCCTCGAACTCGACAACCTGACGCTGCACCGGACCTTCCGCAAGCGGCTGTTCGCGCCCAGCATCGACGTGAGCTCGGCCGAGTGGATCGTCGAGGCGCCGTCGGAGTGCGTCAGCCAGTACGCCTGCCAGGCGCTGCCGCTGGCGAATTTCGGGTCGGTCGCGTTCGACTCGGCGACCGCCACCTCCACGACCGGCACCACCGGCTCGATCTTCGACCCGCGTTGGTGGCGGACGAAGATTCAGCTCGTGCCCGGCGCTCAGCGCTTCATCGTCGCCCGCAGCACCAGCGACACCGCCGGCACCGCGACGCCGTCGACGCTCCAGGACGGGGGCAGCCGGTTCGACGTGACCTACGGGACGGAGGCCGTCCCGAACGACCAGTTCGCCGGCACGCTCCAGAGCCGGCTGCGCGCAGCGTACGTCGAGCACTGAGCGCCGGCGCACCGCGCTGCCCCGCGCCACTCCTATGAAGCTCTTATGCCGCCCCTACGCGGCTCTACCGGGGCGGCCCGATGCTGTGAGCCATGACCACGGCACTGACACCTCATCTCTTCTGGATAACCAGCCGCGCGGCCGGCTTCGCTGCCCTGGTGCTCGCCAGCCTCGCGGTCTCGCTGGGGCTCCTCATGAGCACCAAGCTGCTCAAGGGCAGGACGGCCGATCTCCGCACGGCGCATGACACATTGGCGCTGGCGACGATCGTCGCGATCGTCGTTCACGGCGTCTCGCTGCTGGGCGATTCGTTCTTGCACCCATCGATCCTCGACATCTCGCTCCCGTTCGTCTCGAGCTACAAGACGTTCTGGACCTCGCTCGGGATCGTCGGCGGGTGGGGCCTGATCCTGCTCGGACTGTCCTATTACGCCCGGCGGTGGGTCGGCGCGGTCCGGTGGCGCAAGCTCCACCGCTTCACCGCGCTGGCGTGGCTCCTCGGCCTGGTGCACGCGCTCGGCGAGGGCACCGACGCCGGCCAGCTGTGGTTCCTGGCGATGGTGGCGCTCGTGGCGGTCCCTGCGCTGGCGCTGCTCGCCACCCGACTGGCCCGGAGCGGCGGCGGCGCCACCGCCCGACCGCCGGCGCCCCAGCCTCAGATGTCGAACACCCGCCCCTCGGGCCCGACGTTGACCACCGGGGTGGTTCCGATCGTCGCCTCGCGGCCCCAGCACTGATGGATGTGGCCGCACAGGACGAGCCGCGGCCGCTTGCGCTCGATCGCCGCGAGCACCGCCTCGCTGCCGAGATGGCGGCCGCCGGCCTCGTCCACGTAGCCCTTGGGCGGTGAGTGGACGACGAGGATCGCGCCCTCGGGGCAGCTCTCGAGCTTGGCCGCCGCCTCGTCCTCGCTGAGGTCGAAGCTCCACGGGAACGGAGTCGGCGGCACGCCCCCACCGAGCCCGAAGAACAGAGCGCCGGCCACCTCCTTGGCCTGTCCGTGGAGAACGTTGGCGCTCGGCCAGGCGGCGCACGCCTGCCACAACTCGACGTCGGTCTCGGCGTTGCCCGGCACCAGCACGGCGGGCACAGCGATCCCGCTCAAGGCCTCGATCGTGCTCTCGAGCCCCTGATGCATCGTGGCGAAATCGCCCGCGCCGGCCACGACGTCGACGTCCTCCGCCGTCTGTACGAGGCGTTCGGCTGCGCGGCGGTCTCGATGAAGGTCGCTGAACGCTAGTAGGCGCACGGCCAGCTACATTGGGCATGCATCGGCATGCCGGTAGCATGCCGTGCGCGCGACCTCCGCGTCCGCTCCACGCCTAGATGAAACGGCCGGCGTGGTGGGAGATGGGGCTGGAGGGCCCGCTCAGACGGACACCATAAGAGGAGGTATCTGCCAAGTGGCAATCCATGCAAGGCGAGCCCTGGTCGGGCTCGTGACAACAGCTGCGGTGCTGGCGTTGCCGGCAGTGGCAGCGGCGGCACCGTTGCTAACGGTGACGCAGAGCACGACGACCGCGGGCACGAGCCCGGCGACCGTGACTTTCAACTCGACGTTCACGAGCGCGCCCAACGACGTCACGTTCGCCCTGCCGGCCGGTCTGCTCGCGAACGCGAATCTGCGCAGCGGCGCGTGTCTGGCCTCATCGACTCTGAGCACGGCCTGCCAGGTCGGCAGCGGGACGATCACGGTCCCCGGCCCCACGAACGTGCCGGTCAACGAGTACCTGGTCGCACCGCCGCACGCCGGCGACGCCGCTGGCGTGGCGCTCGTGCAGGGCTCGAGCCCAGCCACGCCGCTGTCGACAGCGGACGTGACCGTGAGGAGCACGGACGGCGGGCTCAACGTCGCGTTCTCGAACCTGTCCGGAGACGCGATCAGCGGTATCAACGTGTCGTTGACGACGCTGCGCATGCCGTCGTCCTGCCCGACGACCCCGGCGAACGTCACGCTGACCGCGGACACGGCCAGCACCTCGGCGCCCCTGAACGTCACCGGATGCAGCACTCAGACCTATCAGCCGACGCTGAGCGCGTCGCTGACCAAGGACGCGCACGACGCGGGCGGTGAGCTCGTCCTCGGGATCACGCAGGGCTCCACCGAGGCGGCCAGCAAGACGATCACGCTCGGTCTGGGCAGCTCGGTCACGCCGAACGTCGGCGCCGACCTCGCGTGCCTCTCCGGCACGGCCTGCACGATCGGCACCGCGACGGCGACGTCGCCGCTTCTGCCGAACGCCGCTCTGGCCTCAGGCACAGTGACGCTGGGAGGATCGGCCACCACGCCGACGATCGCGGTCTCGTTCCCGGCGCCGTTCGCAATGACGCTCGACGGGGCCGTGAACCTGGCCACGAACTCGGTCACGTTCAGCAACGTCCCGGACCTGCCGCTGACCAGCCTGACGCTGACCGTCACCGGCCCGAGTGGGCAGAAGGCGTTCAACATCACCAGCTGCGCGCCGGGCACCGTGACCGGTTCGTTCACCGGCCAGGGCAACCAGTCCTCGACCTCGTCCGCGGCGATCAAGTTCAGCAACTGCCCGAACGCCCCGAAGGCTTCGGGTTCGAGCGGCGGTCTGGCCACCGGGCACCCGAGGCTCCGGGTCAAGGTGAGCCACAGCAGCGGCGGGGCGAACATCGCGTCGCTCGCGGTCGGGCTCCCGAGCGGGCTGTCGTTCGCCCGGTCGGCGATCAGCACCCATAAGACGTGCACGACGTCGAAGGGCAAGAAGAAGTGCACGACGACCACGCTGATCAAGGGCCTCGGCGTCTCCGGCGCAAGCGTCAAGTCGGTCGCGCTCAAGGGCGGCAAGCTCGTGATCACGCTGAAGAAGGCGGCCGGCCGGGTCACGGTCAGCCTCAGCGGACCCGTGCTCTCCGAGTCGAAGGCGCTTCAGACGAAGGTCAAGAAGCACAAGACGAAGACCGTCACCGTGACGCTCAAGGTCACCGACGCGAAGCACACGACCTCGTCGGTGCCGGTAAAGATCAAGGCGCACTGAGTAACTGGCGACGATCCGTCCTCCCCCGCCACCGGCGGGGGAGGGCGGGCCTCGCCCGTAGATGGTGAACCCGGCGGACGGCCCTCGTCGGTCCGGACCGCTAGTCCTGGCGCTCTACCGGAGCCGTATCCGGAGCGACTGGGCTCTGCGCGGCCGGGGGATCCGTGGACCCGGGGCCGAGCGCGTGCGACTCGGCGGAACCGAGGGCGCCGTTTGCCGGCGGCGCCGGCGCGTCCACATGCGCGGCCGCCTGCCCCGACTGAATCGCGTCGAGCACCGGCTTGACCAGGTCGATCGGCATCGGGAACACGACGGTTGTGTTCTGGGTGGCGCCGATCTCGCGCAGCGTCTGCAGATAGCGGAGCTGGAGCGTGGTCGGGTTGCGCCCGATGATGTCGGCGGCGTCGGCCAGCCGGGTGGCAGCCTGGGCCTCGCCCTCGGCGTTGATGATCTTCGCCCGCCGCTCACGCTCGGCCTCGGCCTGGCGCGCGATCGCGTGCTGCATGCGCTCGGGGATCTCGACGTCCTTGATCTCGACTGTCGTCACCTTGATGCCCCACGGCTCGGTCTGCGCGTCGATCACCTTCTGAAGGGACTCGTTGAGCGTCTCTCGCTCGGACAGGAGGTGGTCGAGGTCGACGCCGCCGAGCGTCCCCCGCAGCGTCGTCTGGGCGATCTGGAGCGTCGCGTTGTGGAAGTTCTCGACCGCGTTGACCGCCTTGTTCGGATCGACGACGCGGTAGTAGGTGACCGCGGTCACGCGGACCGGGATGTTGTCGCGGGTGATGATCTCCTGCGGCGGCACGGTGAGCGTGACCGTTCGCAGGCTGATCCGCACCATCCGGTCGATCGTGGGGACGAGCAGGATCAGCCCCGGGCCGCGGAGGTTCATCACCCGTCCGAGGCGGAACACGACGCCGCGTTCGTACTCGCGCAACACCCGAACCGACGCGCCCAGCGTCGTAAGCGCGATCACCGCGATGATCACCAGGAGGATGCCGATTGCCAGGATCACGCGACCAGCTCCCATTCCTCGGCGCGGCGGACGCCGACGGTCAGGCCGTCGAGATGGTCCACCACGACGGTATCTCCAGCCTTAAGCTCGCCCGGATTTTCGTCGTCAAGCACCGACCGGCACGCGCGCCACAGGGCGCCGTCGACCATCACGGACCCGGTCGGATCGGCCCAGCTCCGGACGGTCCCCAGGTGCCCGATCATGCTTTCCGGACCGGCTCTGACCACCCGTCGGCGGACCGCGAGACCCTTGCCGACGGTCAGGACCATTACGCCCCCGGCGGCGCCGGCGAGCACCAGCGCCGATAGGACGCCGAGCGCGAGGCCGCCGCCGAGCCCCATCACCGCGAGCAGCGAGCCGACGGCCAGCGCGATCACTCCGGGGCCGCCCAGCACGCCCAGCGTCGGCACGTGAGCCTCGACGAGGACCATGATCGCCCCGACCATCAGCAATGACACGCCTAATGCGGTCATGTCCATATCGTACGCCCCTTTACCCGCCGTTTACGGTCGTGAGCTGTTGCGGCTGGCGATCAGCGACTGCGCCCAGTGCTGAGCGTGCGCGCCCGCGTGTCCCGCTTGACCCCGAACATCGCCGCGTCGGCGGCACGCAGCAGGCCGTCGTCGTCGTCGGCGTCGATCGGGAACACGGCGCGGCCGATGCTCGCCCCGAGGTGGAGCTGGTGGCCGTCGATCACAAACGGCTGGGTCAGTGCGGCGGCCAGACGGTCGGAGACCTCCTCGGCGTCCACCGGCGAGGTCTGCGAGGCGATCAGCACCGCGAACTCGTCCCCGCCGAGGCGAGCGACGGTGTCCTCGCCGCGAGTGCACGAGTTCAGCCGCTTTGCGACCGCCACCAGCAACTGATCGCCGACGTCGTGCCCGAACTCGTCGTTGACGGGCTTGAACCCGTCGAGATCGAGATACAGCAGCGTCACGGGCTGGATCTGCTCGCGCGCACGGCTGATCGCACCCCGCAGCTGACCCGTGAACTGCAGCCGGTTGGCGAGACCGGTGAGCTGGTCGTGCATCGCCTGGTGGGTCATCTCGTCGACCAGTCGGCCGTTCTGGAGCGCGGTGGTGGCCTGAGCGGCGACCCCGGAGAGCCGGTTGAGCAGATCGGGCGCCGGCTTCAGGCGCTCGGGATACTCGAACACCGAGACGATCAGAAGTCCGAGGAACGAGTCGGGGCCGACGAGCGGGACCAGGATCGCGGCGGCGAGCCCGAGGTCGGCGAGCATCTGGAGCAGGTGGGGGTCGTCGACCCCGGCGTCGACGAACAGCGGCTCGCCGTGCGGATCCCGCACCATGCGCTCGAGCGGACTGCCGGGGATCGGTTCCCACACGAGTTCCTCCGCGTTGACGCTCCCCTCCCGCGTGGTCACGGCGTGACGCACGAGCAGTTTGCGGCCGGCGTCCCAAAGACATACACCGACCCGATCGCAGTCGACGACCATCGGCACCGCGTCGGCCAGCCGGGCGGCGACCTCCCGGCTGGTCCCGGCGGCGGCGAGCGCGCGCGCCAGCGACAGCAGCGCGCTCGACTGCTCCGACCGGCGCTTGGCCTCCATCAGCGCCGAGGCCCCGTCGAGCGCGGTCGCGGCGTAGCGGGCGTAGACCTCGAACAGCTCTCGCTCCTGCGCCAGAAAGCTCTGGCCGGGGCCGCGCAGCGCCAGCAGCCAGCCATACTCGCGGCGGTTCGACCGTACCGGGACGACCAACCACGAGTCCGGATGGGTCGCGGGCCGGCGGTGAAGCAGTTCGTCGACATACTCGGCGACGCCCTCTTCCTCGAAGCCCTTCTGGTGGCAGTGAAGTTGACCGGTCGGCCCGACCTGTACGGCCAACAGGTACCGGATCGCGCGGACCTCGAGGGCGGCGCGGGCGGTGATCCGCGCCAGAACCTCGTCGAGGTCATCGGCCGCAATCAGGTCCGACGCGGCCGCGAACACGCTGCGCAGTCGCTCCTTCATCGCCTCGAGCTGGTGTTGGAGAGCGGCGACGTGCTCGGGAGACCCCTCGGCCGACCACGCCGCGGAGCCCCACCTGACGCGATAAACGCACCGCGGCGCGCCGACCGCCTGGCACTCCTCGTGCTCGACGATCGAGGGATCGAGTCCGAACAGGACGGGTCCACACGTGAGCAGTCCAGACGTCCATGCGCAGTGCTCGGCGCTTCGTGGGAATCCGAAGGCCGCCGTCGCGACGACGTCGGCGAAGCCAGGGCCGGCGTCGATCACCCCGAGCTTGGTCACCGTGCTGAATTCGCCCGTGCTCGTCACGATTGCCCGGTAGACGTTCTCCGGCGTGCCGAGCGACCGGAGCGCGGCTGAGACCTGCGATCCACTGAGCCTGCGTGCCGTGTCCTCGCCGACCGCACGCGCGAAATGAGGATGGTGGGTGACGAGCGTGCCCGCCCGCCACAGCGCGACCGCCTCGTCGTAGGCGATCCAGTTGGTGATGTCGCTCAGGTACTCGGCGGTACGCACGCTGCCGGCGAGCCGCAGCAGTTCAGCGACCGCCTCAGCGCCACCGTAGGCGTGCACCCGCGCGAGCAGGACCGCGCTCATCGAGCACGAGAAGTGGTCTCCTCGACTGGTTTCGGGCATGTGGTCGGCCTGGCGGCGCATCATCAGGCACGTATCGGTGCTCGGGGCCCATCGATGCCGTAGTTCGCACGCCATTGGACGAACGATCTGTCCGGCGCTGATAGCGTCCCGTCCCTCGACCTTCGACCCTCTGGAGCGGCAGATGAGCAGCGCCAACACCACGGGCCTGGTGACCGATATCGCGGGGTTGCGCGAGCGCGCCGGCACACACATCGGGTACACCGAGTGGCAGGACATGACCCAGGAGCGCGTCAACCAGTTCGCCGACGCGACCGACGATCATCAGTTCATCCACGTCGACGTCGAACGGGCCAAGCAGACGCCGTTCGGGGGCACGATTGCGCACGGCTTCCTGACGCTCTCGCTGGTGGCGCCGGTCAGTCAGCAGTTGATGAAGGTCACCGACGCGGTGATGGGCGTCAACTACGGCCTCGACCGGGTCCGCTTTCCGGCACCGCTGCCGGTCGGTGCGCAATGGCGCGGCGGCATGGAGATCGTCGAGGTGAGCGAGATTCCCGGCGGCGTGCAGATCAAGTCGCGCATCACGATCGAGGTCAAGGACACCGAAAAGCCCGCCTGCGTCGCGGATTCGCTCGTCCGCGTGTACGGCGGCGGCGGCTAAGTGGTCGCTTTCGAAAGGGACCGCCGGTGAGCGTCGACGTCGAGCAGTTGGCCGCGATCGACGTTCACGTTCACGCCGAGCGCAACCATTCAGAGCCTCAGGATCCGGTCACGACCGAGATCCTGGATGCGGCGGCACGGTATTTCGGCGGCAGCCCGCCGCAGCCGAGCGCGCGCGAGGTCGCCGACTACTACCGGCAGCGGAACATGCTCGCGGTCATCTTCACCGTCGATGACGAGGCCGGGATGGGCCGAAAGCGGCTCGGGAACGACGAGGTCCTGGCCGCGGCCCAGGCGAACCCGGACGTGCTGATCCCATTCGGCAGCGTGGACCCGCACAAGGGCAAGCTCGGGGTCCGCCAGGCGCGCGAGTTGATCGCCGCGGGCGTCCAAGGCTTCAAGTTCCATCCGAACACCCAGGCGTTCTGGCCGAACGACGAGACCTTCTATCCGCTTTACGAGGTGATCGCCGAGGCGGGTCTGATCGCGCTGTTCCACACCGGCACCACCGGGATCGGCGCCGGGATGCCCGGCGGCGGCGGGGTGCACCTCAAGTACTCCAATCCGATGGCGGTCGACGACGTCGCCGCGGACTTCCCCGACATGCGGATCATCCTCGCCCACCCCTCCTTCCCCTGGCAGGAGGAGGCGCTCGCGATCGCCGTGCACAAGCCCAACGTGTACATCGACCTGTCCGGCTGGTCCCCGAAGTACTTCCCCGAGATCCTGATCCAGTACACGAACACCCGCCTCAAAGACAAGATGCTGTTCGGTTCGGACTTCCCCCTGATCACCCCCGACCGGTGGCTCGCGGACTTCGAGAAGCTCCCGATCAAGGACGAGGTCCGCCCACTCGTCCTCAAGCAAAACGCCGCCAGATTGCTCGGGCTCTGACCGCGCCAGGCAGCGCCGGTTGCTCCCTAACCCCCATAATTTCGCCCCATCCTGCAGGAAAGTGGTGCTATTCGGGCCCACTCCTTGTGCAAGTTCAGCGCACCGGGGTTTGGTGACCGGACTCTCGGGTAATGCCGCGGCAGCCGGTGTGGCCATATCGCTCTTGAGAAGCGAGCCTGGGCCGCACTTGCCTCTCCTCTCCTCCCTCACCTGGCGACGGTCCATGAAACGGGCTGTCGCCGGGTGGCAGGCTGAACGCGACAGGATCACCTCGGCGTTGTGCCGCGGAGTCTCGGTGATCGCGCGCCGGTAGACGCGCTCGGGCCGGTCGCGGGCGGGGCCGATCGACGTGCGGGCGGCGAGCTGCGCCAGCACGACCTACATCTCGAACTGCGTGCGGTTTACCAACGAGATCACCGGTCGCAGCCGGAGCGTTTCGCACACGACCGCTTTCAGGTACCGGTCCTCGCCGGCGCGCGTCTCGGCCGAGAGCCGCTCGAGCTTGTCGGGGTGGCGCGCGAGCCGTTCGACCGCCCACGCGAGCGCGGTCGCGGTCGTCTCGTGGCCGGCGACGAGCAGCGTCAGCAACTCGTCGCGCAACTGGCGGTCGCTCATTCCCGAGCCGTCCTCGTACTCGGCGGCGAGCAGCATCGACAGGATGTCCTCGCGGTGGGCCGCGTTCCGCTCGGCACGCCGGGCGGCGATCACGGCGTACATCACACGATCGAGCCGGTCCATCGCGCGCCGGAACGGCGCGAATCGCCGGATCCGCTCGGGGCCGAGCGCGACCAGGACGGCCGCCCACCTCGGGTCGGTGAGCCGATCGAGCACGCGGCGAAGCTCGACCCGGAGCTCGGCGAGTTGCTGCCCATCGTCGAGCCCGAAAACCGCGCGGAGGATGATCTCGAGCGTGACCGCCTGCATCCGATGACGCGCGCGCCACCGTCCGGCCGATCTTCGATGCGGTCGGGCAGAAGACGATCTGGCTCGGCCGGGCGGGCACCGGCACGCGGCTGAAGCTCGTCGCCAACGCCTGGGTGCTCACGGTCGTCGAGGGCGGCGCGGAGACCATCGCGTTCGCCGAGGGTCTCGGGCTCGACCCCGGGCTCCTGTTCGAGGCGATCGAGGGCGGGGCGCTCGACCTGCCCTACCTGCGGCTCAAGGGCAAGGCTATCGCCGAGCGCAACTTCGAACCGTCGTTCCGGCTGACCCTGGCGGCCAAGGACGCGCGGTTGATCGAGGAGTCGGCGCAGCGCCGCGACCTCGATGTGCCGCTGTTCAGCACGATCCGCCGCCGCCTAGCCGAAGGGGCGAGGGATCACGGGGAGGAGGACATGAGCGCGACCTACTGGACGAGCGCGCCCAACAACCGCGAGGGCGACCGGCCCTGACAGCTCATGAGGGGTCGTGTGCGCGGTCAGCCTCGACCAGCTGAGCCGGCGAGTCGACGATTCTGATCAGCTCGGCGACGCCCGTGAGGTCAAGCAGCCGCTGGACCTGTTCGCCCCCCTTGGTCAGCACGAGGCTCCGGCCGGAATCCTGCTCACGCTGATGGGCCTTGACCAGAACGTGCAGCCCGGTCGAGTCCATGAACTCGAGCTCCCTGAGGTCGAGCAGGATCACGTCGCAGTCCGGGCTATTTACTCGCTCGAGTTCCTGCTCGAGCGCCGGGCTTGACAGGAGATCGAGTTCGCCACCGAGCGTCAGCGTCGTGACTCGGCCGCTCGTGTGCGTCTGTACGCGGAAGTCGCTCTGCAAATCCTCGTGCCCCTTCGTCCCCGGACCCCGCTCAGGTCGGGGACAAAGCTACCACGGACGGCCGCGGACGCTGCTGGCGCGACCTACGAGCGCCGGTGGTCGCGCATCGCGACCCGCAGCGTCTCGTGACCGTTGACATGGCTGACCGTGAGCTCATCGGTCAGCGAGGCCAGCGACTCGGGTCTCGGCTGGGACTCCGCGCCGTCGAGGCGACGGCTCGCGCCGATGCGCAGTGGCGACACCGCGAACTCGAGAAGCTGATCGTGGGCGCCCAGCGCCACGCTGATCGACGTACTCTCCGCGGCTCGCTCGACGTAGGCGCCGAGCGCATCGGTCACCAGGTACACGTCGGCGCAGCGATCGAGCGAGAAGCCGGCGCTCGGCGCGAGCGCCCGTCCGATCCCCCCGAGCACCGGCGCCAGCAGGCCGACGGGCGAGACGGTCAAGATCACGTCGCCGGACAGGCCGTCGGGAAGCCGCGCGAACCGCACCGGCGCGGGGTCGCCCGGGCCCTCCGTCTCGGGCCTCTCGGCGCGGGTCGCAGCGGCGGCGCGGGCGGCACCCCTAAAACAGAGCCGCACCTCGGTCCCACCCTCGGGGACGCGCACGAACTCGGCGCGGTCCGCCACGGCGCTCATCAGCGCGAGGCCGACCTTCAGCCCGTCGTGTTCGGGCGCGGCCTGCCGGATGCCGCGACCGTGGTCGCGGACCCGCACCTCGAGCCCAACCGCCGTCAGCGCGAAGTCGACCGAGAACGGCCCCGGCTCGTCGCTGTAGGCGTGCTGGATCACGTTGTTGCACGCCTCGCTGACCGCGGTGTTGACGTCGCTCAGCAACTCGGGGTCGAACCCGAGCGCCTCGCCGGCCGCGGTCGACATGCTCCGCACGAGCCTCGCGGACTCGGGTCGGCTGGTCAGCTCGAGGCGGACCTTCGGTGAATCGATCTCTCCGCTCATTGATCCCTGCGCTCGGCCGGCACGGTCGTGCGCTACTAGAGAGCTACCCGCAGCGCCGGAGCGCAAGCGTCCGAATTCCATCGATCCTGTTCTCGGTTGTCGGGAGCGGAGCGAGCTCGTGGTCAGGCGGCTGCGGCGGCGTCGAGCTGGGTCATCGATCGCCGCAACAGCCTCGAGACGTGCATCTGCGAACAACCGATGCGCTGGCTGATCTCGCGCTGCGTGAACTCGTGCAGCAGGCGCAGGCTCAGGACCTGACGTTCGACCGCGGTCAGCGAGGCCCAGCCGGCCGCGAGCGCCTCACGCTCTTCGGCGAGCTCGAACCCGCCGTCCTCGCCACCGAGGGTCTCGCCGAGCGCGCATCGGTCGCCGTCCTCGCGGGAGATCGGCGCGTCGAGCGAAGCTGGGCTGTAGTTGTGGGCGGCGTCGAGCGCCTCGATCACCTGCTCCACCGTGCAGGCGAGCGCCTCGGAAAGCTCGTCGAGGGTCGCCGAGCGGCCGAGCCGCGCCGACAGGCGTTCGGCATGCCGGCTCACCGACAGCGCCCGCTCCTGGAGATCGCGCGGTACATGCACGGCCCATCCCTTGTCACGGAAATGGCGCTTGAGCTCGCCGACGATCGTCGGCGCTGCGTAGCTCGTGAACTTCTTGCCGAACTGGGGCTCGAACCGATCGATTGCGTTCAGCAGCCCGAGAGCTGCGACCTGAACAAGGTCGTCGAGCGGCTCGCGACTGTGGACGTAGCGGAGCGCCAGCTTGCGCGCAAACGGGATGAATCGCTTGACGAGCTCGTCGCGAGCCTCGGGGTTCCGGTCTTCGTGGTATTCGACGAGCAAGTCTTCGTCGGTGAGGCGCGCCAGGTCGCGCGCCATCGTGAAAGCGGACATCGGGCCTCCGTTTTGGCAATTTCCAAAGCGAGGTCCGTGCGAGGGCCGCGAGCGCGACCCCTCCGTCCGTCCCGAGCATTCGATTGCACCAAGACTGCGCGATCCAACCGTCGCACAGCCTCGAGCACAAGCATCATCCTGTCCCGAGGATCCGTTCGCGAAACCTCGGCCGTGCGAAATGCGTGCTTCTTCTAACGGTTGCCCGGTTCAACCGCGTCAGGCAACGCGAACGAACCGCCGCGTCGATCCGCAGTACCCGTCAGGTCTTCCTCGATCGCCGCGGCGGCGCGCAGGGCCAGCGGCAGGAAGTCGCGGCGGAGCGCCGCCATCGACGCGCGACTGGCGTGCACCGACAGGTTCAGCGCCGCGGCCACGTTGCCCGAGGCGTTGCGAAGCGGGACCGCGAGCGACCGCAGCCCCTCCTCGAGCTCCTGGTCGGTAGCCGCGTACCCTTGCCGGCGGACCGTCGCCAGGATCGTTCCGAGCGCGTCCTTGTCAGTGACCGTGTGGGCGGTCAGCGGCACGAGCTCGATGCGCTCGAGTCGCTCCGCGAGCTCGTCGTCCGGCAGGCCCGCCAGCAATACGCGCCCCATCGATGTGACGAACGCAGGTAGGCGCGTGCCGACGGCGAGCGTGATGCTCATGATCCGCCGCGTGGGGACGCGTGCGACGTAGACGATGTCGGTGTCGTCAAGGACGGAGATCGAGCACGACTCGTTGACCTCGGCGACCAGCGCCTCCATGTGCGGCAGCGCCACCTCGGGCAGGCTGAGGCTCGACAGGTAGGCGTACCCGAGCTCGAGTACGCGCGGGCGCAGGGAAAACCGTCCCTGCGAGAAGTTCACGTAACCGAGCTTGACCAGCGTCAGCAGGAAGCGGCGGGCGGCGGCGCGGGTGAGCCCGGTCGAGCGAGCCACGTCGCTGAGCGCGAGCTCGCGGTGCTCGGCGTCGAACGCGCGGATCACCGCGAGGCCCCGCTCCAGGGACTGCACGAAGTCTGAGCTCTGAGCTGGTTTATCGGCCACTGGTTGGACGCCCTCGCCCGGCGTTCGGTATGCGAACACTAGCGAAAGAGGGGCGCAGTAGGATCCCGCGCGTGAACGCGGAGTGACCGAGATCACCCAGGCGCCGACCGCCGCCGTGCCCACCAACGGCAGCCGCGGACCGGTGGCCGGGACGACCGTCCGCGACGCCGCCTTCGACGTCATGCGCCGGCACGGACTGACCACGATCTTCGGCAATCCCGGCTCGACCGAGATCGCGTTCCTGACCGATCTCCCCGCCGACATCCGGTTCGTGCTCGGCCTGCACGAAGGATCGGTGGTGGGAATGGCGACCGGCTACGCGCTCGCCCGCGACGAGCCGGCGTTCGTCAATCTGCACACGGCCGCCGGTCTCGGCAACGCGGTCAACGCGATCGCCAATGCGCGCGACTGCCGCGCCCCGCTCGTGATCGTCGTCGGCCAGCAGGACCGCCGACAGATGGCGTTCGAGCCGTTCCTGACCGGGCGCCAGCTCGAGCGGCTGGCGGGCGAGTATCCCGTGTGGAGGCATCTGCCCGCTCGCGGCCAGGACGTGCCCGGCGCGATCGCGCGCGCGTACCACGAGGCCAAGTCCGCCAAAGGCCCGGCGCTGCTCGTGGTCCCGATGGGGGACTGGCTCGAGCCGGCCGACGACCTCGCGGCCGGTGCGCCCACGCGGATCCTCCGCCCGCACGCGGTCGACCCGGCGCAGGTGGCCGAGCTCGCCGACCTGCTCGCCGCCGCGCAAGCGCCGGCGCTCGTCGTCGGGGCGGTCGGCGAGGGCCGAGAGGGCTGGGACGCCGTCGTCGCGCTCGCGGAGCGGCTCCGCTGTCCGGTCTGGCAGGAGCCGTTCAGCCGCGCGGTCAGCTTCCCCCAGGATCACCCACTGTTCGCCGGCCACCTGGCCTGGCAGCGCCGGCTCATGCACGACGCGCTGGCGGGTCACGACGTCGTGCTGACCGTCGGGACCAACGCGTTCAGGGCCTACCTGTTCGACGAGCCCGTGTCGCTCGTCGATCCGGAGACGCGGGTCGCGGTGCTCACCGCCGATCAGGCCGAGGCCCACCGGAGCCCGTGCGACCTGGCCGTGGTGGCGCCAGTTGCGGCGAGCTGCCGCGCGCTCGTGGAGCGCTTGCCCGAGCGCGCCGGCAACCCACCCTCACCGGTGCCGCGGCCAGCGCGATTGTCTCCGCCCGCCGCCGGACAGCCGCTCCTCCCCGGTCACGTGCTCGATGCGCTCGCCGAGCGACTCCCCGAGGATGCGCTGCTCGTCGAGGAGTGCCCGTCGTCCCAGCCCGAGCTCTACCGGCGGATCCCAGTGCGAGTCCCGTTCGGATTCCTCAGCACCGCCAACGGCTGCCTCGGGTTCGGCCTGGCCGGCTCTATCGGGCTGCGCATGGGTCTGCCGGACCGCCCCGTCGTGGCCGTGCTCGGCGACGGCTCGACGACGTACGCGATCCAGGCGTTGTGGAGCGCCGCCCATTACGACGTCGGCGTGCTGTTGATCGTGCTCGCCAACGGGCGCTATGCGGTGATGGATGCGCTCGCGCACAAGCACGGCGGCGTCGGCGCCTGGCCCGGGTTCGAGACGGTCGACATCGGCGGCTTGGCCCGCGCGTTCGGCTGTCCCTCGGTCCGTGTCGAGGCCTACGACGACCTGACCCGGGTGCTCGACGAGGTGCTGCCCGGTCTTGCGGGTCGGGGCGAGCCGCTGCTCCTCGAATGCGTGGTGGGGGAGCAGGCGTGATCGCAACGGGCTCGTCCAAGACCACGCCATCGGACATCACTGCCCGTGCGGTGGCGAGCTTCGAGGGCTGCTCCGACGCGCGTCTTCAGGAGCTGATGCAGAGCCTCGTCCGCCACCTGCACGGCTTCGCGGTCGAGAACTCGCTCACCGAGGACGAGTGGCGAGCGCTGATCGGCGTCCTGACCGACACTGGCAACATCACCGACGAGCGCCGGCAGGAGTTCATCCTGTGGTCCGACGCTCTCGGGCTCTCGATGCTCGTCGACGCGCTCGCCCACGAGCTTCCGCCCGGCGCCACCGAGTCGACGGTGATCGGACCGTTCTACGTGCCCGGGTCGCCGGTGCGCGAGTACGGCGAGAGCATGGTCCTCGAGCCCGGCGCGGGCGTTCCGGCTTGGGTCTACGGACGGGTGCTCGACGTGTCCGGGGAGCCGATCGCCGGCGCCGAGGTCGATGTGTGGCAGAACGGCGCCGACATGCTCTACGCGGTCCAGCGCCCGGAAGCCGAGGAGGACCACCTCCGCGGGCGCTATCTGACCCGCGACGACGGTACCTACGCATTCGTGGCCGTGCGACCGGTCCCGTATCCGATTCCGCACGACGGACCCGTCGGCCGGATGCTCGAGGTCACCGGGCGTCACCCCTGGCGGCCGGCGCATATCCACATCATCGTGCGCGCGCCCGGCTACAAGACCGTCACCACGCACGTGTTCGACGCCACCAGCGAGTACCTCGACTCCGACACGGTGTTCGCGGTCAAGCCGTCGCTCCTGCGGACGTTCGTCGGGCGCTCGCCCGGCGATCCCGAGCGCCCGGCCGGCGTACCCGAGGGTGAGTGGGTGTCGCTCGAGAACGACATCGTGCTCGCGCCGGGCGACGACGGCGGGGCGGTCGTCGACCCCGGTCGCACGGCGTAGCACGCTGCCATCCGGGGGCGGTCGTCGACCCCGGTCGCACGGCGTAGCACCGTTCCATCCGGGGGCGCCGGCGCGTTAGTATGCGCGCCTGTGACCAACATTGTCGACAATTCAGCCGACACTGGTAAGCCCGAGGACCGGCTCCGCGAGGCGATCGTCGCCGGGCGCTTTCAGCCCAGCGAGCGCCTTGTGGAGATGGACCTGACGCAGGTGCTCGGCGTCGGGCGCTCGGCCGTCCGTACCGCGCTGGCCCGCCTCGAGCACGAAGGGTTGGTGGTCCACGAGCGCCATCGCGGCGCCCGAGTCCGGCTCGTCGACGCGAGCGAGGCCGTCGAGATCCTCGAGGCGAGAGCCGTGCTCGAGGGGCTGGCCGCCCGCCAGGCCGCGGTCCGCGCCACGCCGGCGGACGTCGCGGAGCTGCGGACGATCCTCAAGGGGATGCGCCGGCGCCTCGACGCGGGCGACCTGCTGAGCGCGTCCGACGAGAACGCGGCCCTCCACCGCCGGCTGCTCGAGATATCGGGTCACGGGACCGCCGAGCGGCTGATCGCGACGCTCAAGTCCCAGCTCGTCCGCTTCCAGTACCGCACGATCATGCTGCCCGGCCGCAGCGAGCACTCGTTTGGTGAGCACACGGCGATCGTCGAGGCCGTCGCCGCCGGCGATCCGGACGCCGCGGAGGCCGCCATGCGTACACATCTCTCCCACGTCGCCGAGGCCCTACGAGGAGTAGCGGAATGAGCGAGACCCCGTCCGATCGCGCGCGGGAATTGCTGCGCGGCGCGTTCGACACCCACATGCACATCTCACCCGACGTCGTCGAGCGCATCATCGACGACATCTCGCTGGCCCGGAAGTTCCAGGAGCTCGGGATGGCGGGGTTTGTGCTCAAGTCGCACTACGGGTCGACCGCGGAACGCGCGGCGGTCGTGCGCGCGGCAGTGCCGGGCGTGCAGGTGCTCGGCGCGATCGCGCTCAACCGGGCCGTCGGCGGCATCAACCCGCTAGCGGTCGAGATCGCCGCGCGCGAGGGCGCCCGCACCGTCTGGTTGCCGACGGTCGACTCGGTCAACGAATCCCACGAGCGCGAGGCGCCGCCGGGGGCCAAGGTGCCGGTGTGGGTCAAGCTCCAGCTGGATCTGCGCGAGCAGGGCATCGAGATCCCACCCGTGCCGGTCGTCGACGCGCACGGCTCGCTCCTGCCCGCCGTGTACGAGGTCCTCGGGATGGTCGCGCGGCACAAGATGTGCCTGGCCACGGGTCATCTCAGCCGCGACGAGATCTTCGCGGTCGTGGACGCGGCCGTCGATGCGGGCGTCGAGACGATCGTGGTCACCCACCCCGAGTTCCCGTCGCAGGACCTTTCGGTCGACGATCAGAACGCGCTGGCGGACAAGGGTGCCCTGCTCGAGCGGTGCTTTACGACCCCGCACACGGGCAAGGTCACCTGGGAGCAGTGGATCGAGAACATCCGCGCCACCGGACCCGAGCGCTCGGTCCTGTCGACCGATCTCGGGCAGGTGTTCAATCCGCCCGTCGAGGACGGGATGCCCCTGATGGTCGACCGGTTGCTCGACGCCGGCCTAGGCGAGGAGGAGATATACGTGATGGCCGTGGTCAACACGCGCCTGGTGGCGGGAGCGGAGGCTCTGTGAGCGCGCGCCGGATGATGGTGATCGGCGCGCATTCCGCGGACTTCGTGTGGCGCGCCGGGGGCGCGGTCGCGGTCACGACGGCGGGCGGCGGCGAGGCGTCCGTGATCGCCCTGTCCTACGGCGAGCGCGGCGAGTCCGGAGAGCTGTGGAAAGAGGAAGGGCAGACGATCGAGAACGTCAAGAAGATCCGCCACGGCGAGGCCGAGCGCGCCGCCGCGGCACTGGGCGCGTCGTTCGATTGCCTCGATCTCGGCGACTATCCGCTCGAGATCGACGGCGACGGTCTGCGGCTGATCTCCGACAAGATCCGCGAGTTCGGGCCCGACGTGCTGATCACCCACACCGACACCGACCCGTTCAATCCCGATCACCCGATCGCTCACTACGCGGTCGATCGTGCCCGCGGGCTGGCGGCGGGCGCCGGTGTCGCGAGCGCGTTCAAGACGATCAGCCCGCCGGCGCTGTTCCTGTTCGAGCCCCACCAGCCGGAGCTGTGCAACTTCACCCCCACGGTGTTCGTCGACATCACGGGCGTGATCGACAGGAAGCTGGCCGCGATGTCCGAGATGAAGGCGCAGAAGTACCTCCAGACCTACTACGCCGAGCGCGCCGACCATCGCGGCAACCACGCGCGCCGGTCGTCGGGTAACGCGGACATTCGGCAGGCCGAGGCGTTCCAGCGGGTGACGCCCGCCGTGGTGAGTGCGCTGTGAGCTCCTCGGTGTTGGCCGAGTTGGCGGAGCTTGGGTCCGCGACCGTGTACGAGGCGGGCGGCCGGCGAGGCTATGTCGACGCCGATCTCGTGCAGGTCGTGCCGGGGTCGCGCGTCGCGGGGCCGGCGCGCACGGTCAGGTGTGGGCAGGACGACAACCTGATGGTCCACGCCGCGATGGCGGCGGTGCAGCCGGACGAGGTGCTCGTGCTCAGCATGCCCGAGCCGCGGCCGGTCGCGCTGGTCGGCGACCTGCTCGCGACGCAGGCCAAGGCACAGGGCGCCGCCGCGATCCTCGTGGACGCCTCGGTGCGCGACGTCGAGGAGTTGGTCGAGCTCGGGCTGCCCATCTGGGCGCGCTGGGTTCGCGTGCGCGGGGCGACCAAGGACGCCGTGGGCCCGATCGGAGAGCCCGTGGTCGTCGGCGGGGCCACGATCCGGACGGGTGACGTACTGGTGCTCGACGCCGACGGCGTCGCGGTCGTCGAGGCGGAGCGGGTCGCGGAGGTGCTCGAGGCGTCGCGCCAGCGCGCCGAGCGCGAAGTGGTCAAGCGCGAGAAGCTCGCCGGCGGTGCCCTGTCGTACGACCTCGACGGCCTGCGGGAAAAAGTGCAGGCATGAGCGAGCCCGAGGCGCCGCCGTCAGGCGCCGCCGACCATTCTCCAATCCACGACGTCGCCCACATCGCCCACGCCGAGCTGCTCACGCCGTTCCCCGATGAGAGCCTGCGGTTCTTCGTCGAGCTGTTCGGGATGCAGATCGAGCACCGGGAGGGTCAGTCGGTGTTCCTGCGCGGATGGGGCGAGTATCAGCCCTACGGCCTGAAGCTGACCGAGTCCGAGCTGCCCGGTCTCGGGCACACGGCGCTCCGGGCCTGGAGTCCTCCGGCGCTAGAGCGGCGGGTCGCTGCTATCGAGGCTTCTGGGTTGGGTGTTGGCTGGAATTCCGGGGACCATGGGCATGGTCCGGCGTACGAGTTCCGCGACCCCGACGGCCACGGGTTCGAGCTGTTCTTCGAGCAGGACCGCTACGTGCCTCCCGAGGAGCTGCGCCCGCGGCTCAAGAACGTCCCCCAGCGCCACGTCGACCGTGGCGCCGCCGTCAAGCGGATCGATCACGTCAACGTCCTGGCTTCCGACGTCGCCGCCAACCGGCGGTTCGCGGTCGAGCAGCTCGGATACCGGACGTACGAGCAGGTCATCAACGACGACGGCTCAGAGCAAGGCGCGTGGATGAGCCTGTCGATCGCCGCCCACGAGCTGATCTACACCGCCGACCACGCGGGCGGCAACGGCCGCCTCCACCACCTGGCGTGGTTCGTCGACACGCGCGAGGAGCTGTTGCGCGCCGCCGACCTGTTCCTCGACGCCGACGTCCCGATCGAGGCGGCGCCGTCCAAGCACGCGGTCGCGCAGGGGATGTTCCTGTACGTGTACGAGCCGGGCGGCAACCGCGTCGAGGTGACCACCGGCACCCACTTCATCTACGACCCCGCGTACGAGCCCATCCTGTGGACCCAGGCCGAGCGCGCGCGCGGCCAGGCCTGGGGGGTCAAGACGATCGAGACGTTCCACACGTACGGGACTCCGGATCTGAGCGGCAGGCCGCCCGGCCCGCCGATCCCGCCGACGAGCCAGATCCCGATGCTGGTGCAGGATGTGCACGCATGAGGTGCACGCATGAGCGATGATCGCGCGATGATCCGAGAGCTGGTCGAGAACTGGGTCGTGTGGCGCGACGCCGGCGACTGGGAGCGGTTCGCCACCGTCTGGCATCCCGAGGGGTTCATGATGGCGACCTGGTTCCAGGGCCCCGCCGCCGACTTCATCCGCGTCAGCCGTGAGGGCTTCGAGCGCGGCGTCAACATCCTCCATTTCCTCGGGGGTAACTCGGTCGACCTCGCCGGCAACCGCGCGATCTCGCAGACGAAGATGACGATCCTCCAGCGGGCCCTCGTCCACGGCGTCGAGTGCGACATCGCGTGCATCGGCCGCTTCTACGACTTCCTCGAGAAGCGGGAAGGGCGATGGGGGATCGTGCTTCGCCAGCCGATCTACGAGAAGGACCGGCTCGATCCGGTCGACCCCGCGGCCGCCCTGGCGCTCGACGCGGACCTGCTCGCCCGCTTCCCCGTCGGCTACCGACACCTCGCCTACGCGCAGACGCAGATCGGGTACGACGTCAAGCCCGATATGCCGGGGCTGGTCGGTCCGGGCGTCGATCGGCTCTACCGCCGCGGGTCCGAGTGGCTCGCCGGGGGGGACATCGGCGATCCGCTCAAGACAAGCGATTGAGCCGCCGGCGCCTGTCGTGGCCGCGGTCGTCGGTCCTGCTGGCGATCGGGATGGTGGTGGTGGCCGCGAACCTGCGCCCCGCCGCCGCCGGCATCGGACCGCTGATCGACCGGATCCAGTCCGACACCGGCCTGTCGAACGCCGGCGCCGACATCCTGGTGGCGCTGCCCGTGTTCTGCTTCGGCGCGCTCGCGCCGCTCGCGCCGGTGCTCGCGCGGAGGTTCGGGGCGCGGCCGGCGATCGGCGGCGCACTGGCCCTGCTGCTCGCCGGCTTATTGGTCCGGCTCATTCCCGGTATCGCGTTCCTGTTTGTGGGCACGGCGATCGCCGGCACCGCGATCGCGGTCGGGAACGTGCTGCTGCCGGTGTTGGTGCGGGGGAACTTTCCCGATCGCGTCGGCCTCCTCACCGGGATGTACAGCACCACGCTGATCGGCTTCGCCGCGCTCGCGGCCGGCGTGTCGGTGCCGGTCGCGGATGCCTTCGGCGGCGGCTGGCGCCCGGGGCTCGCGATCTGGGCGGTCCCGGCGGCCGTCGCGCTGCTCGTGTGGGCGCCGCAGTTGCGCCGCCGCCGTGACGGCAGCGCCCCACCACCGGATGAGGTCGCGGGCGCGCGCTCGCTGCTCCACGACAGGGTCGCGTGGGCGGTCACGATGTTCTTCGCGATCCAGTCGGCCGGCTTCTACGCGACGCTCGCCTGGCTGCCGAGCGTGTTCCACAGCCATGGCGCCAGCAGCAGCAAGGCGGGCCTGCTCTTGAGCATCGCGCTCGTCGTCGGCCTGATCCCCGCGCTCACCGTGCCGACGTTCGCCGCACGCGTGCGCGACCAGCGCGTGTTTGTGTTCGGGTTCGTCGCGTGCATCGCGGCCGGGTGGATCGGCGTGATCGTGGCACCGATGTCGGTGCCCTACCTGTGGGTGGTGTTGCTCGGCTTCGGTCAGAACGCGGCGTTCCCGCTCGCGCTGACCCTGATCGTCCTGCGCGGCGGCACGGTGACGAGCACCGCCGGCCTCTCGACGCTCGTGCAGACGGTCGGGTACCTGATTGCCGCGGTCGCGCCGCTCGCGATCGGCGCCGTTCACGACATCACCGGCTCGTGGACGCCGGCCCTGTTCGTGCTCCTGGCGCTGCTCGTCCCGCAGTTGCTGGTCGGGCTCGCCGCCGCGCGCGACCGGAAGGTGACGCCGGTCGGCGCCGGCGGGGTGCCGGCGCTCGATCGGGCCTGAGCCGCCGCGCCACCGTCACCGCCACCGCCACCGTCAGCGCCACCGCCACCACCGTCCACAATGCACCGGAATCCAGGGCGGACAATCCCACACTCGCCACACTCCCGGTAGGTGAATGCAGATTCAGCCACCTCTGGTGTGGCTTTCCCCACGCTCGCCGCGAGAGGCTCGTCGAGTGCGGGGTTAGCCACGCCACCCCGCGAAACCCTGTGTGATACCCATTCCGCGCATAGATCTCCGTGGTAGAGTTCGGCATGTGACCCGTTGTTCTCATTGCGAACACGCCGTGCCTCGCCATGTGACAACCCGAGAGGTCGCTCGTGGCTGAGCTGATGCCGCTCCCGGATGCCGTCGAAAGCCTCGTCAGCGACGGCGACTCGATGGCGCTCGAGGGCTTCACTCACCTGATCCCGTTCGAGGCCGGCCACGAGATCATTCGCCAGGGCCGGCGCGAGCTCGAGCTGATCCGGATGACGCCCGACCTGCTCTACGACCAGATGATCGGGATGGGCGTGGCGCGCCGGCTGGTGTTCTCCTACGGCGGGAACCCGGGGGTCGGGGGGCTGCACCGCTTCCGCGACGCGATCGAGAACGGGTGGCCGCGGCCGGTCGAGATCGAGGAGCACAGCCACGCCGGGATGGCCAATCGCTACGCCGCCGGCGCCGCCGACCTGCCGTGCGCGGTCATGCGAGGGTACGTGGGGACCGATCTGATGTCGCACACCACGGTGGCGCCGATCACCTGCCCGTTCACCGGCGAGCGCCTCGTGGCCGTGCCCGCGCTCCGCCCCGACGTGGCGATCGTCCACGCCCAGGAGGCCGACCGCGAGGGCAACGTCCAGCTGTGGGGGATCCCGGGTGTGCAGAAGGAGGCGGTCCTCGCCTCGCAGCGCTCGCTGGTGACGGTCGAGCGGATCGTCGACGAGCTCGAGCCGCGGCCGGGCGGCATCGTGATCCCCGCCTGGGTGATCACCGCGGTGGCGGAGGCGCCCGGCGGCTCCCGTCCCTCGTACAGCCTCGGCATCACCGACCGCGACAACGACTTCTACAAGTTCTGGGACAAGATGAGCCGCGACCGCGACCAGTTCACCGAGTGGATGAACGCGCACGTGATGCATCAGGGAGCCGCCGCGAAATGACGGTGGAGGCACCCGAAGCGAGCGCGGGCGAGATCCAGACGATCGTCGCCGCGCGCCGGCTGCGCGACACCCGGACGGTGTTCATCGGTGTCGGGCGCCCCAGCACCGCCGCGATCCTGGCGCGGATGGTCCACAACCCCGACCTCGTGCTCGTGTACGAGTCGGGGACGATCGGCGCCAAGCCGTTCCACGTCCCGCTGTCGATCGGCGACGGCGAGCTCGCGCAGACCGCCGACTCCGTCGTGTCCGTGCCCGAGATGTTCAACTACTGGATCGGGCCGGGGCGGATCGACGTCGCGTTTCTCGGCGCTGCCCAGATCGACAAGCACGCCAATCTGAACTCGACCGTGATCGGCGACTACGACCACCCCAAGACGCGCCTGCCCGGCGCCGGCGGCGCGCCCGAGATCGCGGCGAGCTGCGGCGAGGTGATTGTGATCGCGCCCCACGCCAAGCGCACGTTCGTCGAGAAGCTCGACTTCGTGACGACGGTCGGCCACGGCGACGGCCCGGGCGGGCCGGTTACGCGCGAAAGCCTCGGCTTCCGCGGCAAGGGCCCGACCGCCGTGATCACCGACCTCGGCGTGCTCGAGCCCGACCCGGAGACGAAAGAGCTCGTGCTGGCGCAGATCCATCCCGGGGCCGAGGTCGGCCAAATCAAAGAGCAGACGGGTTGGGACCTGCAAATACGCGACGACCTGCGAACGACCGAGCCGCCGACCGCGGAGGAACTCGCCAAGCTGAGGGAGCTGCTCGAGCGATGAGCGCCGCGTACGTGCTTGATGCGGTGCGCGCCCCGTTCGGTCGCTACGGCGGGTCGCTGGCCAAGGTCCGCCCCGACGACCTCGCCGCGCACGTCGTCAAATCACTGCTCGACCGCACGCCCGACCTCGACCCCGAAAACGTCGACGAGGTCATATTCGGCGATGCCAACCAGGCCGGCGAGGACAACCGTAATGTCGCGCGGATGGCGTGGCTGCTGAATGGTCTGCCTACGAGCGTTCCTGGCTCGACAGTAAACCGGCTGTGCGGCTCGAGTCTCGACGCGACGATGCAGGCGAGCCGGATGATCGAGATCGGCGAGGCCTCGATCGTGGTCATTGGCGGAGTCGAGTCGATGAGCCGTGCGCCGTGGATCCTGCTCAAGCCCGAGCGCGCCTTCCCGTCGCAGCAGCAGGAGCTCTACTCGAGCACGCTCGGCTGGCGGATGGTGAATCCGGAGATGCCCGACCAGTGGACGATCTCGCTCGGAGCCAGCGCCGAGAAGCTCGCGGATATCTACAACGTCAGCCGCGCGGCGCAGGACCAGTTCGCGCTCCGCAGCCACCAGAACGCGCAGGCAGCGTGGGACAGCGGGTTCTACGGCGAGTGGGTCGTGCCGGTACCGGACACCGACCTGGACCGCGACGAGAACATCCGCGCCGACACATCGCTCGAGAAGCTTGCGAAGCTGAAGCCCGCATTCGTGAAGGACGGCACGGTGACCGCCGGAAACTCGTCACCACTCAACGACGGCGCCGGCGCGGCTCTGCTCGCCGACGAGGAAGGCGCCAAGCTCGTTGGCAGGGAGCCGATCGCGAGGATCGTTTCTCGCGGGGCGGCCGGGGCCGATCCGGACGTGTTCGGAATCGCCCCCGTCAAGGCCGCCAACGTCGCGCTTGAGCGCGCCGGCATCACATGGGAGGACGTCTCTGTTGTCGAGTTGAACGAGGCGTTTGCCTCGCAATGCCTGGCCGACATCGGCGAATGGAAGGGGTTGGACCCCGCCAAGGTGAACCCGAACGGTGGCGCAATCGCATTAGGCCATCCTCTGGGGGCATCAGGCGTCCGTATCCTGGGCGGCCTCGCCCACGAGTTGCGACGCCGCGGCGGCGGCTATGGAGTCGCCGCCCTTTGCATCGGTGTCGGCCAAGGCCTGGCCGTCGTACTGGAGGCATAGAAATCAGATGACCGAGGAGCTTCAAGCTGACGAGCGCGAGGTGCGTCAGATCTACGATCCGATCGCCGAAACGCCGACGAGCTATCTGCGCGACCCCGAGGGCGCCCACCCGCCGCTCGACTATCCGCCGTACAAGTCGACATCGTTGCGCCACCCCAGGCAGCCGCTCGTCTACCTCCCGCAGACGATCACCGAGATCACCGGGCCCCAACTCGGCCCCCTGCTCATGGGCGAGACGGACAACGACCTCACGGTCCAGCACGCCGGCGAGCCGATCGGCGAGCGGATCATCGTCTCGGGTCGGGTGTTCGACACCGAGGGCAAGCCGCTGCGCGGGACGCTGGTCGAGATCTGGCAGGCGAACTCCGCCGGGCGCTACAAGCACCGGTGGGATCGCTGGCCGGCGCCACTCGACCCGAACTTCAGCGGCGCCGGACGGTGCATCACCGACGGCGAGGGCCGCTACCAGTTCACGACGATCAGGCCCGGGCCGTACCCGTGGGGCAACCACTACAACGCCTGGCGCCCAGCCCACATCCACTTCTCGCTGCTCGGTCGCGCGTTCGCCCAGCGGCTGGTCACGCAGATGTACTTCCCAGGCGACCCGTTCTTCCCCTACGACCCGATCTTCAACTCGGTGCGCGATCCCAAGGCGCGCGAGCGGATGGTCTCGACGTTCTCGATCCACGGCACGGTCCCGAACTGGGCCCAGGCGTTCGAGTGGGACATCTACCTCCGCGGCCCCGGCGCAACGCCGTTCGAGGAGGCGCACTGAGTTGATCTTCGGGACGACACCCTCCCAGACAGTCGGTCCGTACTTCGCGATCGGCCTGCCGTTCGACGTCGGGCCGTTCGCCGTGCCCGAGAGCACGCCCGGCGCGATCCACATCACGGGCACGATCTACGACGGCGCCGGCCAGCCGATACCGGACTTCCTGCTCGAGACCTGGCAGGCCGACTCCGAGGGGCGGTTCGCCGACGCGTACGGGTACGGCGGCCCCTCCGAGATCGAGGGCTTTCGCGGCTTTGCCCGCTACGGCGTTGAGGACGGCGACGGGACCTTCGACATCGTGACGCTGAAGCCGGGTCCGGTGGCCGGTCTCGCCGGCGCGACCCAGGCGCCCCATATCGACGTATCGCTGTTCGCGCGCGGGATGCTGCATCGCACGGTCACGCGGATCTACTTCGCCGACGAGGCCGAGGCCAACGCCGGTGACCCGGTGCTGGTGCGGGTGCCGGTCGAGCGGCGTGCGACGCTGCTCGCGCAGCCTGACAACGGCGGCTACCGGTTCGACATCCGCTTCCAGGGTGCGCACGAGACGGTCTTCTTCGCGGTCTGACCGCAACCGCTTGGGAAGAAACTCGGACTATTTCCGAGTTTCTTCCCACGCGTCGCCGTCGCTGTCCCCGTCGCCGTCGCCGGCGAGCGCGGTGCGCAGGTCGTCGCTGTAGCGCCTGAGGCCGTCGCCGCCGAGCTCGCGGAGCAGCTCCGCGCCTGATCGCTACGGCACGCGCATCCCCATCAGCCTCAGATACCGCGTCACCGCCTCGGCCCGGTTGGCCGCGTGCAGCTTGCGCAGGATGCTGTTGACGTGGAACTTGACCGTCCCGCTCGAGATCACGAGCGCGTCGGCGACCGTCCGGTTGGTGGCGCCCTCGGCGAGCAGGCGCAGCACGTCCAGCTCGCGCCGCGTCAGAAGGCCCTCGAACACGACGCGGTCATCGCGCCCCCGGCCCGTGGGCGAGGCCTCCGGTAACGGCGGGGGCGGGGGCAGCGGGGCGTGACCCCCGGCCGACAAGGTCACGGGGGCGTCGGTGAGCTCGCTCGACCGCGCGCCCAGCCAATCGAGGAACTGGCGCATCTGGTCGCGCTCGCCGCGGAGGGTGCGGCGCAGGCTGGTGCTCTCGTAGGCCTGGGCGAGTCCGGTGGCGAACGCCCACAGGACGTCGCGATCGAGCACGTCGAGCGGCTGGCCGGGGCCTCGATCGGCGTGGATCACGCCGATGACCTGAGATCCGACGACGAGCGGCGCGGCCGCGTACGACCGCCACTCCATGAGCCGCGCCGTCTCACGGTCCACGCGGGGATGGACGTCCGCGTCGACGACGATCGTGGCCCGGCGCCGGCGGAGCAGCTCGGTCTCGATCAGCGTGTGCTCGAGCCGCAGTGGGTTTGCCTGGAGCTGCGCCAACGTTGTCGCGGCGACCCGGTCACGACCCGACATGAACACCGCCTCGGCGACCATCCGGCTGCCCTTGACCAGGCTGAGGATCGCGCGCTCGAACGCCGAGCCCGCGCACAACGCCGCCGGTGCTCGCAGCAGCATCTCGCGCGGCGAAGTCACCTCGCGCACTTCGGCGATCGCGGCCGTGACCCGCTCGAGCGCGTCGAATCGCGCCTCGAATCGCTGGCGCAGCCGCTCCAGCGCGGCTTCTTGCTCGTGGACGGCCTCGGCGCCGAGCTCGGACTCGGGGAGATGCGCGCGCACAGCGGCGATCAGCTCCCGAAGCGCCCGCAGGTCCGGAGCACCGCCATCCGCCGGCGGATCGAGCCCGGCCAACTCGCGCGCCTCCGCGGTCGCGCGCTCGAGCCGCCGCCACAGCTCGTCGCCCAGCGGCCCGGAGAAAACCTCAGACGACGGCGTCGCGCTCATCAATCGGACGCCCCGCCGGCGCGCGCGTAGCGCGCCACCGCGTCGGCGCGGCTGGTCGCGCCGAGCTTGCGCAGGATGTTCTTGACGTGGTACTTGATCGTGCCCTCGCGGACGACGAGCGTGCGGGCGATCTCGAGGTTGGTCTGCCCGTGCGCGAGCAGACGCAGGACCTCGACCTCACGCGGCGTCAACGCATCGACCAGCGACGGGTCGCCCCCGGGCCCGCCGAGCGCGGTCAAATCGCCGGCCTGTCCGCTGGTGAGCTGGCCGAGCCGGGCGCTCATCCACTCGACCGCCGAACGGAGCTCGCGGTGGTGCAATTGGAGCATCTCCCGCAGCACCGCGCGCTCGAACACGCCCGCGAGTCCCTCCGCGTACAGCGACGCGACCTCGAGGTCGAGCGAGTCGAGCGGCCGGCCGCTATCGAGAGCATCGCCGTGCAAGAGGCCCACCGTGACCCCCTGCACGACGACCGCCGCCACCACGTAGCTCTCCCACCCGAGGACGTCGATCAACCGTCGGGCTCCGCGCGACCGGGCCGCGCGCGCGAGCACGATCTCGGTTCGCTGCCCGCGCGCCACCTCGTCCTCGATTAGCGGATACTCGAGCCGGATCGGCCGGCCACGGAGCTCCCGGAGCGCCACCGCCGCGCCCTCACCATCCGCATCGCTCCAGATCCCCCGCACGATCAACTCGTCCCCGCGAACCTCGCCGACCATCACCCGATCGAGCGCCGAGCTCGTCCCGAGCTCCTCGGCGGCGCGGTCGAGGATCCCCTGCGGGGAGCCGATCTCGCCGAGCCGCCGGACGGCGTCGGCCGCCCGCTCGAGCGCATCCGAGCGCCGCACGTAACCGGCCTCGACGATCTCGCGCTCGAGCGCGAGCAACTCGACGAGCACGCGTTGAGCGTTGGCCACCTCAGCACCGCCTCGCGCGGGCGAGAGCGGAACTCAGCCCACAGGAAGCGCTGCCGGGCGCGTGCGCTCGAGCAGCGCGTACCGGGCGGCAGCCTCCTGCCCGACGCAGCTGATCCCGAACGGCCGTCCGGCGTCCTCGATCGCCAGCCACGCCTGGCCGGCGTGCTCGCGCGGTACGAGCGCGAGCGCCCGGCGATCGGAGTGGAGCAGCCACGAGGTCGGGATCCCGGCGACCTGACCATGCGCGAACGGCGCCACCGAGCGCGGATCGCCGGACTCGCCGAACGCTCCGAGCGCCTTCAGTACGTCGTCGGCGCTCCGGCCCAGCAATCCGATCGCGGCCAGTTCGGCCGATGCGTCTCGCACGGTCATCCCGGCGAAGCGCCGTGCGTCCACGTGCAGGCGCTCGCGCAGGCGCGACCCCGTATCCGGATCGGAGAGCACGATCACGCGCCCGGGACCGTCCCCGCACCACCAGGCGCTTCCGGCCGACAGCACGCCGCCCGGTGACACGGGGGCGCCGGCCAGCCGCGAGGTGAGCGCAGCCAGTTGCGGCGCCGGCGCCTCGAGCACGAGCTTCGAGAGATCGGAGCGGTCGACCAGGCCGACGGCCCTGACGCATACCGCGAGTTCGGCCGCAGACGAGCCGAAGTTCATCGCCACGGGCCTGCCGGCGCGGGTGCAGAGCACCGCTCCCGCCCGGCGCAGCACCACGTCCAGCGGTTCTCCGGGTCCACGAGAACGGGCGGTTACGGACACAGCGCAGAAGGTAACGCCGGCGCGTGCCGGCTGCCCTGCTCTTAGCTCCTAAATTACCTGTCCGATAGAGAGGTAGGCGCGCGAAACGCAAAATGCTCTCAACCCAGCCCTAGTCTTCAGACCCTCTCTAAAGTCTAGGCTAATCCGGCGCTGCGAGAGTGGCGGACCGCGACGCCCAGCGGCAAGCTGTGGCGGTTCGCGAGCCGTACGCTGACCGCACGGAGGGAGATCCAGACAGTGACCACGCACGTGACCCCGAGTGATGCCTCAGTAGCGGCGGTTGGTGAGGGCCGCTATGCACGCCTCGCCCGTCTGATCGCCACCGACCAACCGGTGATCATGGACGGCGCCACCGGTACCGAGCTGATCCGCGTCCGCGGCGAGCGACCCGAGCTCGAAGACCATCTGTGGGGGCTAACCGCGATCCTCGAGGCTCCCGCCGACGTCAAGGCCGTCCACCGCCGCTACGTCGAAGTGGGATGCGACGTGATCTCCACCGACACCTGGGGCCTTGCCACCGCACTCCGCGATGGGCGGGCGAACCTGTGGGAGTCGACCGAGCCCATCCACTGGATGGATCTCGCGCGGCGCGGGGTCCACCTCGCGCGCGAAGCCGCGGCCGACGCCGGGCGGGCGGACGAAGTCGCGGTCGCGTTCAGCATCAACGGCGACGTCGACACGCCCGACGGACGGGAGACGATTCGCCTGCTCGCGCGGGCATTCGAGCACGACGCCCCGGACCTGATCCTGGTCGAGACGCTGACGCTGATCCGCAGCTCGACGTACGCGACCGTCGAGGCCCTGCTCGACACAGGCTTGCCGGTCTGGCTCAGCTTCCGCCGCTGCCGGCACGGGGTGTGCGGCGTGTACGGCGAGCACTGGGGCGGACCCGAGGGCGACGCGTTCGGCCGGGCGGCCCGCCGCTTCGAGGAGATGGGCGTCGGCGCGCTCGCGCTCAACTGCCTGCCGCCGGATCACGTCACTGGGATGCTGGCGTGGCTGCGCGACTTCACCGATCTACCGCTCGGCGTGTACCCCAACCTCGGATATCTGTCGGCCGCCGGCTGGCGCCAGGAGGCGGGCGTGGGCGCCGAGGAATACGCCGAGCTCGCGCTCCGGTGGCGCGCGGAGGGCGCGCAGATCGTCGGCGGCTGCTGTGGCGTCGGGCCGGAGCAGATCGCGGCCGCCCGCACCGCGCTCACCGACACCAAACCGGGCCACGCCCGCCCGGCCGCGCTCCTCGACGAAGGCGCCCGCCCGATCTCGCCAGCCGAGCGCAAACGTGTGCCCGTGACACCGTGGGCCGACTCGCGCGGGCGAGTCATGTACCCGCTCGACTTCCCGGACATCACCGTCGAGCCGGGCGTGTTCACCCCCACCCAGGGCAGCTTCATGGTGTGGAAGTACCTGTATCGAGAAGGAATCGGGGCCCATCAACGTTGCTTGGACATCGGCTGCGGAACCGGGCTGTTGACCGTCCAGCTCGCCCGCAATGGCGCCGCGCACGTGCACGGCCTCGACATCTCGCCTCCGGCGGTCAAGAACACCATGACCAACGCATTTCGAAATGGGGTGGCCGACCGCGTCAGCGCGGCTGTCCAGGATCTGTACCCGTGGGTCCCCGAGGAGCGCTACGACGTGATCGTGGCCAGCCTCTATCAGACCCCGGTGGACCCGTTCGAGCCGGTCGTCTCGCACCGGCCGCTCGACTACTGGGGACGCGGGCTGGTCGACCACCTGATGCGGATGCTGCCCGAGGCCCTCGCCGACGACGGCACCGCGTACGTGATGCAACTGTCTATCATCGGCGAGCGGCGAACCACGCAGCTGCTGGACCGTCTGGGCTATCAGGCCCGCGTCGTGGACTTCGGCTTGGCCGAGTTCACGGAGCTTTTCAACGAGGCGCGCGACCAGATCGCGCGGGTGGAAGAGCTTTCGGACGCCTACCACCTGAAGCTCGGCGCGACGGATGTTATGGCCGCCTATCTACTCGAGATCACCCGGAAGGACAACACCGCATGACCTACGCCGACAACGAGTATCTGTTCACATCCGAGTCTGTGACCGAGGGTCACCCCGACAAGGTGGCCGACCAGATCTCCGACGGAGTGCTGGACGCGGTACTGCGCGACGACCCGAACGGCCGAGTGGCGTGCGAGACGCTCGTGAACACGGGCCTCGTCGTCGTCTCCGGGGAGATCACGACCACCACTTACGTCGACATCCCCGAGGTCGCGCGCGAGACGATCAAGCGAATCGGATACACGAACGCCGAGTTCGGGTTCGACTACCACACGTGCGCGGTGATCAACGCGATCGACAAGCAGTCGCCCGACATCGCCCAGGGCGTGGACAACGCCTACGAGACGCGCACGAACTCCCATTCGGCGGGCGGCGACGAGCTCGACATCGCCGGCGCGGGCGACCAGGGAATGATGTTCGGCTACGCGTCCAACGAGACCGAGGAGCTGATGCCGCTTCCGATCTCGCTCGCGCACAAGCTGGCCAAGCGCCTCGCCGACGTCCGCCGCGCCGAGATCCTCCCGTACCTGCGTCCGGACGGTAAGACCCAGGTGTCGGTCCGCTACGTCGACGGCAAGCCGGTCGAGATCGAGAAGGTGCTGATCTCGACCCAGCATCGCGACGGCGCCGAGTCGCTGCTCAAGGAGGACCTGTGGGAGCACGTCGTCGAGCCCGAGCTGCCCGACGATCTGTATGACCGCAAGAAGCTTCGCCGCAATCTGCTCGTGAACCCGACCGGCCGGTTCGTGATCGGCGGTCCGATGGGCGACTGCGGCCTGACCGGGCGGAAGATCATCGTAGACACGTACGGCGGGATGGCACGCCACGGCGGTGGCGCCTTCTCGGGCAAGGATCCGTCGAAGGTCGACCGCAGCGCCGCCTACGCCGCACGGTATGTGGCCAAGAACGTGGTCGCCGCCGGCCTCGCCGAACGCGCCGAGCTCCAGGTGGCGTACGCGATCGGCGTCGCGCATCCCGTGTCCACGATGGTCGAGACGTTCGGCACCGAGAAGATCTCGCGATCGAAGATCCTCGAGCTGATCAACGAGCATTTCGACTTGCGGCCGGGTGCGTTCCGCCAGTACCTTCGCCTGCACCGGCCGATCTATCAGAAGACCGCGGCGTACGGTCACTTTGGCCGCGAGGACCGAGACTTCACGTGGGAGCGGACCGACAAGGCGGCTGCGCTCGCGCAGGACGCCGGGCTGGCTGTCCCCGCCGGCGCCGCCGCAGAGGCGCTCCGCGCGTGAGCATCACGGTAGTCGGGTCGGTCGCGTTCGACGCGGTCAAGACGCCGTTCGGCGAGCGCGAGCGCATGCTCGGCGGCGCCGCCACGCATTTCGCGCTGGCGGCATCGTTCTTCGATCAGGTGCACGTGGTCGGCCGGGTGGGCGCGGACTTCGGCGACGAGGACATGGCGGTGCTCGCCATTCGCGGCACCGATGTCGACGACGTCGAGCGCGTGCCGGACGGCAAGTCGTTCTTCTGGGCCGGCGAGTACGGCTGGGATCTCAACTCGCGCGAGACGCTCGACACCCAGCTCAACGTGTTCGAGGACTTCCAGCCGCTCCTGTCGGCGTCCTCGGGCGACTGCGACGTCCTGTTTCTGGCCAACATTCAGCCCGAGCTCCAGCTGAGCGTGCTCGAGCAGTGCGGGCAGGTTCAGTTCGTCGCGATGGACTCGATGAACCTGTGGATCGACATCGCTCGTGACGCGCTCGTCGAGGTGATCCACCGCGTCGATTGCGTGATGCTTAACGACGCCGAGTTGCGCCAGCTGACGAATCGGCCGAGCCTGGTTGCCGCGGCCCGTGAGGTGCTCGACATGGGACCGTCGCTGGTCGTGGCCAAGCAGGGCGAGTACGGCGCCGCGCTGATCACCGCCGATGAGTTCTTCTCGCTGCCGGCGTATCCCCTCGAGACGGTCGTCGACCCGACCGGGGCCGGCGACTCGTTCGCCGGCGGGTTCGTCGGCTACCTCGCCCGCCATATCGGCAGGCCGCTGACCGACACCGTCGTGCGCCAGGCGATGGCGTACGGAACCGCGCTCGCGTCGTTCAACGTCGAGGAGTTCGGGACCGAGCGTGTCGAGCGGCTGACCGCCGGCGAGGTCGATGGGCGCGTCGAGGATCTCCGGCGGATCACGCAGTTCGAGCTTTCCCCGGCCCCGCTCCAGGCATCGTGAGCGGTGGCCGTCTCGCTGCTGCGTCTGCTGATCTCCTGCCCTGACCGCCCGGGGATCGTCGCGAGCGTCTCGCGCTTCCTGTACGAGTCCGGGGCGAACATCGTCCGCTCGGACCAGTACTCGACCGACCCCGAGGGAGGCACGTTCTTCCTGCGGATGGAATTCGCGCTGGCCCCCGAGAGGCGGGACGGCCTCGCCGAGCAGTTCGGGCTGAAGGTCGCCGAGCCGCTCGGCATGACCTGGCGCCTTTGGGACTCCGCGCGGCGCAAGCGGATCGCGGTGCTGGTGTCGCGCTATGACCACTGCCTGCTCGATCTGCTGTGGCGCTGGCGCCGCGGCGAGCTCGAGGGCCAGATCGTCCTCGTCGCCTCAAACCACCCCGACCTGCGCGGAGACGCCGAGCTGTTCGAGGTCCCCTACCACCACGTGCCGGTCGATCCCGACCACAAGCCCGAGGCGGAGGCGAAGCTGCTCGAGTTGCTTGACGGCAAGTGCGAGCTCGTGGTGCTGGCGCGATACATGCAGATCCTCTCGGGCGAGTTCCTCGAGCGGCTCGCCGTGCCGGTGATCAACATCCACCACTCGTTCCTGCCGGCGTTCGCCGGCGCCAACCCGCACGCTCGCGCCAAGGCGAGAGGGGTCAAGCTGGTCGGCGCCACCGCCCACTACGTCACCGAAGAGCTCGACGCCGGCCCGATCATCGAGCAGGACGTGATGCGGGTCAGCCACCGCGACGATGTCGCCTCGCTGGCTCAGATCGGCGCTGACGTCGAGCGGACGGTGCTGGCGCGCGCCGTCCAGGCGCACTGCGAGGACCGCGTGCTGCGCCACGGCAACACCACGGTCGTCTTTTGAGCGCCGCTCAGGCGCGGCGCGTACCGCGGCGCTCGGACCGGTCGGCCACCGGCGTCGCCGTCGGGTGGGCGCCCGAGTGGTGGCGGACCTTCGTCCGGTGGCGATCGGTGCGCGGCGCGAGCTCGCTGGTCACGGCAGGCCCGATCCGCACCCCCACGAGCGCTTCGCTTCGCCGGGGAAGCGTCAGCATGTAGCCGTGGGCGCCGGGGATGACCGTCTCGGTCAGGCGCGTCCCGATCCAGGTGCCGTCGGGTCCTAGTCGCTGGCCGTCGACGGAATCGCCCTTGGTCGAGCTCGCCGAACGCGCGAGCAGCCGTTGCACGGTGGCCGGGCCGGTGGCGGGGAGGTGTAGCGCGACTCGGACCGTCCGGTTGCTCTTGTCGATCAGCAGCACGTGCAGCATCCCGCCGCGCACCCGGACGGCCCAGGCGCTCAGGTTCAGCGAGCGAGCGTGCGCCATGTGCAGCCGTACGAGGCGGGCGTCGGCGCCGAGCGTCCGCGCGAACATGATCAGGCCGTAGAGCAGGGGCCGCGGGTTGAGGCCGTACCGGTTCAGCGAGAACGGCGCGTTGATCGCGTACGCCCGGACGTGCAGGTTGACGCCGTCGACGCCGGCGCGCATCAGCGTGAACAGCGCGTCCGGGGCCCACAGGGCGGTCGCGAACGTGTTGCTGACCCCGGCCTTGCCGCCGCACGTGACCGAGTTGAGCTCGGTGAGGCGGAACTTCAGTCCGGCGGCGTGCGCGACGGCGACCGCGCCGGCGACGTCCTTGGCCAGTGCGCCCACGGCCTGCCAGCTCAACAGGCGCGCGACCGATGGATAGCTCGAGCTCGACTTGTGCTTGACGCACGCGGAGTACGGATACAGATGTCCGCTCACCGCTCCGAGCTCAGGCCGTTGGTCGGCGATCAGCGTCTTGATCCACGACAGGCTGACCCTGGGATGAGCGACCGCAGGCCCGATCAGCGGGATATCGGGGGCGCCCTCCCCGAGGACCTGCGCATACGCGTTGAAGTCGTCGACGTAGCTGTCGGGGGTCAGTTCGAGCGGGAGCGGCCGGGCCTCGAGCGGGGAGCGCGCGACCGTCGCGGCCCAGAAGGAATGGGTGTAGAGGTCGGGCTCGTTGCCGACCTCGAACCCGATGATGCTGCCGCGCGGGAGCGAGGTCTCGGCGGCGCGCGCCCACGTGGCGGCCGTGATCGGCGTGTCGGTGACCAGATTGAGGTCGACGATCAGCTGGACCGGGTCGCGCTCGACCAGGGTTCGCAGCTGTGACAGGAACTCGGGGGTGACTGCGAACGCCCACGCCGGCATCCTTCTCGGCTTCTTCGGCATCCAGAACGAATGGTCGGCCGAGTCGCCGCCGATGCGCAGCACGAGCGGGCCGTTGCCCGGCACGTGCAGGAGCGAGAGCACGCGCTCGAACACCGGCATGTTGCGCTCGAACAGCGGAAGCGCCCAGTACTCGGTCGAGAGGCCGAAGTACGAGGGTGGTACCGGCGTTGTGCTCGCCGTCGGACTGATCGTCAGCACGGCGTCCACCGGGGCCGCCGTGCCATGGGCTGGCCCACCGGGCGCCGGCACCTGCGCCGAGGCGAACTCGCTGGCCGGTCGCTGACCCGAGGCGGCGCCGGCCGTGCCGTCCGGGTCGGGCAGGCCCAGGGTGATCCCCGAGACCAGCAGGGCAACCACCGCGACCAGGCCCGCGAGCAGCGCTAATCCCCGCCGCGCCTGGCGGGCACCGCCCTGGGTAAGCATCACGCGTCGCACCTGGGCTCCCTCCCGTCGGAATCGATCTGCCTGGTGGCCCTAATGTCCTATCGGCCGAGCATACGCACGGCGTTACCCCCTTCTGGCCTTCCGACGGCAGGCTTAACCACGCCGAGCAGCGAAGCTAACACGCCTTAACCGGAGCTACTCGTCTCCGATCACGACCTTCATCACGTCGGTCGGGTTCTCGATCGCGAACCGGATCGCCTCGGGGGCCTCCTCAAGCGCGAACCGGTGGCTGATCAGCGGCGCCAGCAGCGGCGTGTTGCGTTCGACGACCGCCACCGCCTCGCCGAACTCACCGGCGCCGCAGCAGCTCACCCCGAGCAGGTCGAGCTCCTTTTCGGTCAGGCTGCCGAGGCGGAACGTGACCTCGTCGGCGGACATCCCGACCTGCACGGCGCGCCCTGCCGACGCGACCATGTCGATCATCGCCCGGACGGCCGCCGGCGCTCCGGTCGCGTCGATCGCCACCGGCGGACCCGCCGGCCCAGACCAGTCGCGGGCTCGCGCGACCACCTCGCCGTGGTCGGTCCACACGAGCGTCTCGGCCCCCATGTCGCGGCTCAGCGCAAGGCGCGAGTCCTGGAGGTCGATGACCAGCACGTCCGCGCCGCGCTCGCGCGCCACCAGGCAGATGCACTGCCCGATCGGCCCGGCACCCAGCACGACGACGCGCTCGCCGGGCGCGATGCCCGCGCGGTTGACGGCTCGCACGGCGATCGACACCGGTTCGGCGAGCGCCGCGACCGCGGCGTCGTCGGCGTGGATCGGGTACACCTGCTCGGCCGGCACCGAGAGCAGCTCCTGCAGGCCGCCGTCGCTGTGGATCCCGATCAGCTCGAAGTAGTCGCACGTGTTCGGACGGCCGACGCTGCACGGATAGCACTCGCCGCACGCCTGCAGCGGCCATACCGCCACACGCTGCCCGACCACGAGCTCGGGCGGGCAATCCGGGCCGACGGCCGCGATCGTCGCCCCGATCTCGTGCCCCTGGACCCGCGGGAACTGCGAGCCGCCCGCCTCGGGCGACAGCTCACCGAGGAAGAAGTGGTAGTCAGAGCCGCAGATCCCGACCGCCTGGGGCGTGACCACGACTTCGCCCGGGCCCGGGTCAGACGGCTCGGGACGCTCGAGCACCGCCATCGCGCCGACGCCCTCGGTAACCGCTGCGCGCATGTCAGTCCCCCCATACCTCGGCCGCGGTCTCAACGATCAGCTCGAGCTTGGCCATCTGCTCCTCGCGCGTGAGCACGTTGCCCTCGACGGTCGAGGAGAAGCCGCACTGCGGCGACAGGCACAGCTGCTCGATCGGCACGTATTGCGCGGCCTCCTCGATCCGGCGCTTGAGCAGGTCCTTGGATTCGAGCTCGCCATGCTTGGTCGTGACCAGCCCGAGGACCACGTACTTGCCCTTGGGCACGAATCGCAGCGGCTCGAACCCGCCCGAACGGGAATCGTCGTACTCGAGGAAGAAGCCGTCGACGCCCAGACCGCCGAACAGCGCCTCGGCGACGAAGTCGTAGCCTCCTTCCGCCGCCCACGAGGAGCGGAAGTTGCCCCGGCACAGGTGGGTGGTTACCGCCATGCCGTCGGGTTTGCCCTCGAGCGCGCGGTTGATGTTGCGCACGTACTGCTCGTGGAGGTGCTCGACGTCGCCCGTCCCGCGCTGGCGGATCTGCTCGCGCTGGCGGGGGTCGTTCAGGTACGCGAGCGAGGTGTCGTCGAATTGGAGGTACGTGCACCCGAGTTCGCCCAGCGCCCGCAGCTCGTCGGCGTAGGCGGCGCACAGGTCGCCCCAGAACTCCTCCATATCGGGGTAGATGCGCTCGTCGACCGCCGCCCGGCCACCCCGGTAGTGGACCATGTTCGGCGACGGGATCGTGAGCTTCGGCGTGGCTCCGTTGACGGCCGCCTTCAGGAACTCGAATGCGTCGGCGAAGATCGTGTGGTCGAGATGGATCTTCTCGGTGACCTGGAGCGCCGCCGGCGTCCATTCGACGGTTCCCTGTTCGTTGCGGAACTGGACCTTGATGTCGCCCGGCGCCTGCGAGAGCCCGCCGAGCTGGTAGATGAAGTCCATGTGCCACGTCGCCCGGCGGAACTCGCCGTCGGTGGCCGACTGCAGCCCCGCGTCCTTCTGCAGCTTGACCGCGTCGCGGATCGCGTTGTCCTCAATCGCACGAAGCTCGTCGTCGTCGATCCGCCCGGCGACGTGATCGTCGCGCGCGCTCAGCAGCTCGGGCGGGCGCAGCAGGCTACCGACGTGGTCGGCGCGAAACGGCGGGGTGGTTCGCTTGTCGGTCACTCAGCTCCTCACGTTGATTTCGACCCGAACGCCGTTCGGATCCTCGACGAACACCTGGCGCGGCCGTCCCACGCCGGCAAGCCGGACTGACACGAGGCCGTTGCGCTCGACCCGGTCGATCACGGCGTCATAGTCGGTGGCGGCGAACGCGACGTGGTCGACCGGTCCGATGCCGGGGTCGCTCTCGGGGACGCTCATCCCCAGGCCCGCGGCGTGCGCCGCGTAGGCGCGCCGATCGGCGATGTGCACGACCGGCGTGGACCCGGCATAGAGCCAGTACCCGCCGAACTCGAGCGCAGGCCGCTCGCCGACCTCGAGCCCGACCACGTCGCAGTAGAAGTCGCGCGTCGCGTCGATGTCGTCGCTGAGCACGAGCACGTGCTCGATCGACGTCACGCTTGGGCTGCGCTCGCCATCCGGGCTCACTTAAACGCAGCCCGCGTGACTCAGCCGGCGGCTCATTTGGGACGAAGCTGGGCGCCCGTCACCGGCTCCGGGGCCCCCGCGCCGTTGCGGGTCCGCAACAGGTACGCGGACTGGAGCATCGCCGGGTTCTCCTTCAGCTCGCTCGCCATGCCCGAGTACTGGATCTGGCCGCCTTCCATGATGTACGCGCGATTGGCCAGCCCCAGCGCGAGCGTCGCGAACTGCTCGATCAGCAGCACGCCGGCGCCGGCCTCGGCGACGGACCGGATCGTCGGCACGAGCCGGTTGATGACCACGGGCGCGAGCCCGAGCGACAGTTCGTCGATGATCACGAACCGCGGGTGGGAGACGAGCGCCTGGGCGAGCACGACCATCTGCTGCTCGCCGCCCGAGAGCGAGCGGGCCGGATAGTTGAGCCGCTTCTCGAGCTCGGGGAACAGCTCGAGCGCGCGGCTGTGCCCCGCCTCGGCGTCCGAACCGGTCAGCGCGTACGTGGCGACGCGCAGGTTCTCGGCCACGGTCAGCTCGGGGAGCAGCCTGCGGCCCTCGGGAACGATCGCGATTCCCGCCGACCGGATCCGCTCCGGACGCTTGCCGGCGAAGTCGTGGTCGTCGAGCAGCACCTTGCCGGCGACCGGCTTCAGCACGCCGCCGATCGCGAGCACCATGCTCGACTTGCCGGCGCCGTTCGGGCCGAGCAGCGCGGTGATCTCGCCCGACGGGATCTCGAGCGAGACCCCGCGGACGACGTTCCGCCCGCCTCGCGCCACGACGAAATCCTCGATCCGCAGCACGTCGCCCGACGTGGTCACGCGACCTCCTCGGTTCCGAGGTAGGCACGGATCACGCGCTCGTCGCGAAGCACCTCGGCGGTCGGGCCGGCCGCGATCATCTTGCCGAAGTCGAGCACCGCGGTCACCTCGCAGCACGCCGATACGAGGCTCATGTCGTGGTCGACGAGGATCGTCATTGCGCCGGTCTGCTCGGGGATCTTGCGGATCACCTCGCCCATGTGCTCGGTCTCCTCGTCGGGGAGACCGGCCGCGGGCTCGTCGAGCAGGACGAGCCTCGGCCGTCCGACGACCGCCCGGGCGAGTTCGACCAGGCGGCGCTGCGCCGCGCCGAGCGTGTCGACGTGGGCGAACGGATCGATGTCCCCGCCGACGAACGCGATCGCTTCGAGCACGTCCTGGCGGCGCGAGGACCCGCTCATCTTGGAGTTCTCGTGGATCATCGCGACGTTGTCGAATACTGAGAGCTCCTCGATCGCCTGCTCGGTCTGGAAGGTGCGACGCACGCCCCAGCGGGCCCGGCGGAAGTGCGTGATCGCCAGCAGATCGTCGCCGAATGCGGACACGCCGCCCGCCACCGGCTTGACGAACCCGCTCAGCACGTTGAAGAACGTGGTCTTGCCGGCGCCGTTGGGCCCGATCAGGCCGCACGTCCCGCTGTCGAACTTGACGCTCATCTTGTCCAGCGGCGTCACTCCGCCGAACCGGACCGTCAGATCGGAGACCTCGATCATGGCTCGCCGCCGGCCGGGGCCGAGGAGCGGCCCTTGAACAGCCGGCCGATCCGCCGCCCCAACCGGGCCATGTCCTTAGGGAACTGATCGACGATTCCGCGCGGCGCCGTGGTCAGCACCTGCAGCACGCCGACCCCGAACAGGATCGTGAGCCAGTCGGGGGAGATGCCCCAGTTCGTGAACAGCGCCGGGAAGAACTGAAGCAGGATCCCGGCCAACACGGCCCCCCACAGGCTGTAGACGCCGCCCATCAGGACCACCGCGAGCAGCGTGATCGAATCCTGCGTCTGGAAGTCGATCGAATAGAGGTAGTGGAGCGCGCCCGCGAGCAGGCCGCCGGCCACGCCCGTCACGAACGACGCGAGCGCGAACGCCCACAGCTTGTACAGGGTGGTGTTGATGCCGCCCGCGAGCGCCGCCGCCTCGCTCTGGCGGATCGCCGCCCAGGCGCGTCCGGGCCGACTTCGGATGTGCGCCCACACAAGCAGGAACATCAGCACGGCGACCATCACCGTGTAGCGGAAGTACGAGGTCTCGCCGGTCGCGATGCTCGGGCGGCGGAGCGGCGGGATGTGGACCGAGCTGCCGTTGTAGCCGAGGAAGCCGTGACCGCCGTTGGGGAAGTTCGTCGTGGCCAGCACGACCGTGATTGCGCCGGCAAGCATCAGCGTGATCAGCGCGAGGTACAGGCCGCTGAGTCGCAACGCCGGCAGTCCGACGAGCGTTCCCAGCACCATCGTGATCAGGCCCGAGGCCAGCAAGACCAGCGGGAACGGCATCGAGCTCCCGAACAGGATCCGCGCGGCCACCCACGCGCCGATCGCGAGCACCGCCGCCTGGCCGAGCGACACCAGCCCGACCCGCCCGACCAGGAGCCCGAGGCCGAGCGCGACGATCGCGTAGATCGCCACCTGGGTGCTCGCGTCTATGTAGTACGTGCTGAACAGCGACGGCAGGACGAGCAGCACGAACAGGAGCAGAACCAGCGCTACGCCGGGCTGTACCATCGCGCGCGGCTCGACCCTGCGCATCGAGCGCGCGGGCGCGGCCGAAACCGTGGGCGTACCGTCCTGTGGCTCCGTCGCAGTGGTCTCGTCGGTTTTCACGCCGGTGGGCTCGATCGCCTACACCCCCTGCCGGCCGACCGTGATCACGCGGCGGCGATTCTGGAACAGCAGCGCGATCGCGGCGAACACGAATGGCGTCATGTCACGGTAGTTGGTGATCGACTGGATCGGAGTGATCATCGCGTCGACCGTCCCGACGACGATTGCGGCGATGAACGTGATCGGGATCGACTTGAGTCTCGCGATCAGCGTCGCGGCCAGCGACGACAGCACGAGGAACGTGAGCGTGGTCGCGTCGAGCGCCACCAGGTCGGCGAGCAGGATCCCGGCCAGGCCGGAGAGGACGCCGCAGCCGAACCACGCCGCCGCCTCCACCCGCCGCACCGGCACGCCAAGCGTCGCGGTGATCTCGCGGTCGTTGGCCATCGCCCGCATCGCCGTGCCGAGTTTCGTGAAACGGAGGAAGGCGGCCGTCCCGACCGTGATCACGGCGCCGAGGACGAGCGCGATCACGTTCGTCCACTCGACCAGGATCCCGGCGACCGTGAACGTGTCGTTGTCGGTCGGGAACGAGATCGAGCGCGACGCGCCCCCGCTCGAGGTCCACAGCAGATCCATCACCCCGAGCAGGATCAGCGTGAGCCCGAGCGTGGCCGTCGCCTTGACCAGCGGGTCGCGCTTGGCCAGGGCGGGGCCGAACACCATTCCGTAGAAAAGCGTCAGCACGCCACCGAACAGCACGCAGACGAATACGCGAGCCACTCGTTCCAGCCCGCGTGGTTGATCAGTTGCCACGCGATCAGGGCGCCCATCGCGCCCACCGCCCCGAAAGCCAGGTTCAGCACCCCGGTGGCCCGGTACAGGACCACCATGCCGACCCCCGACAGTGCGTACACCGCTCCCAGCGATATCCCGGTGACGAGGAACGGCTGAAAGTCAGTCAGGCTTGGCATTGAGTCCTCGAGAGCGCCCTGATCGCTTGTGTGTCCTATTCCTCCTAGCCCGTCGGCGGGTTCGTCGACGGCGCCGTCCCCGCGGCCGTGCGGTACTGCGCGATCTGCGGATCGGCCGAGGACATGTTGAAGCATCCCTGGGCGGTCACCATCTTCCCGTTGTCGGGCGTCGTGGTGAAGTCCGGCGTTGTTGGGGATGTGCAGCGGATAGTTGCCGTACACCCACGGCTGGCAGAGCAGCTCGGTCTTCTAGTCCTTGATCGCCTTGAACGCCGCGTTCACGCTCTGGCGATCGTGTACGGACCGTTGATCGTGTCGAGCGCGTCGACCGAGAACTTCCCGAGCAGGTAGCCCATCTCGCTGAACGAGCCGAGGCCGCCGGCGACGGCCGCGCCGTACTGCTTGAGGATCGCCTTGTAGAGCTGCATCGTCCGGGCCGTTGTGGTCGTCGGGATCGGTCAGCTCGGCGTTGACGAACAGCTTGTGGTTCCACTTCGGTCCCAGCGACTTGGCCAGGAAGTCGGTGTTGCACGGTGTCGAGCAGCCCCAGCCCTTGACCCGGTCCTCGAGTCCGAGCTTCTGGGCGGCCTGGAGGATCACCAGCGCCTCGGGCGGGGTGAAGTTGAGCACCACCCAGCCGTTCGGAGCCGGCCTTGTCGACCAGGCTCGAGCGCCACCGAGCTCGCGTCGGTGATCGGCACGTTCTCGGTCAGCTCGTTGATCGGGACGTGTGCGGCCGCCGGCCAGCGCCGCCGGACCGGCGGCGATGTAGCCGGTGCCCGGGCACGTTGGACTGGACGAACACGATCTTCGACGGATGCTGGCTGAGCCCGTACTGGACGGCGCCGTCGGAGCTGTAGCGCGGACCCATGTTGACCGCCGCGCTGTTCGGAGTCGACCAGCACTCCGGCGCGATGCCCGCGCCCATCTCGTAGATCCCGAGCTGCTTCCAGTAGCTCTGGTCGATCGTGCATTCGAGCAGGTCGAACACGCCGACGATCCCGACCACGTGATCGGTCTGGATCAGCTGTTTGGCCGCGGCCGCGATCTGCGCCGGCTGCGTCTGGTCGTAGATCACGTACAGCTTGAGCGGATGACCGTTCACGCCGCCGTTCGCGTTCACGCAGGCGAAGTACGCGTTGATCATGTTCGGGCCGTCGCTGAAGTCCGTGCCGGGCTGCTTGGTGTCGATCGTGCCGATATTGATCGGCGTTCCCGTGGCCTTGACTCCCGGCTTCGGCCCGCACGACGACGTGCTGGTCGAGGCCGTGCTCGGCGCTGGTGCTCCCGCTGGTGCTCGAGCTCGTCGCTCGACGCGCCGCTCGCAGCGCTGCTCGATGCTGGTCGCTGCTGCTACTGCTGCTGCCGCATCCGGCGAGCACCAGCACGCGCCGACCAGCACGGCCAGCACGACCGGCTCCAGCGCACGCAGCAGCGCCTCGTGGTACGTCCTCACCTTCTCCTCCTCCTCGAAATGATTTGGTTGACCCGCCCCGGTCTGGCGAGGCGCCGATCTTATTCCGGAGTCGTCCTGTATGCAACGCACGCCTAACGCGACCGAAAGAATCGATTGCAGGAGTTCTCGCGGACGCCGGTCTTGCATACAACGAACTTGGCGGAATAGACTCTCGCGTCCGCCGATGGTCAATCACGCCAACCGGACGCAGATGACGCGCGCGCTGCTCGCGCTGCGCGAGCTGATCCTGAGCGGCGAGTTCAAGCCGGGCGAGCGCATGTCCGAGCTGCCGTTGGTCGAGCGGCTCGGGGTGTCGCGCACGCCGCTGCGGCTGGCGCTGGCGGCGCTCGAACACGAGGGGCTGCTGCGCGTGCTGCCGACCGGCGGGTACGTCGTGCGCGAGTTCACCCAGGCCGACATGCGACGACGCGATCGAGCTCCGTGGCGTGCTCGAGGGCACCGCGTGCCGCTTCGCCGCCGAGCAGGGAGCGAGTCGCCGCGATCTGCGCGCGCTGCGCGCGATCAACGAGCAGGTCGAGCTGCTCGTGCACCGCGCCGATTACGAGTCGTTCGAGCGCTACGTCGCGCTCAACGGAGAGTTCCACGCGCGCCTGATCAAGATGGCGCACAGCCCGCTGCTCGAACGGACGCTCGACACCGTCCTGTGCGCTGCCGTTCGCGACCCCGAGCGCGCTCGTGCTCCAGCACGCCCAGCTGCCCGAGTCGCGCGAGATCCTGGTCGTCGCCCACCGCCAGCACCTGTGGCTGGTCGAGGCAATCGCCAATCGTGAGGGGTCGCGGGCCGACAACGTCGCGCGTGAGCACGCCCGCCTGTCGCTGACGAACCTCGAGATCGTGCTCAGCCGGCGGGGGCTGCTCGAGCAGCTGCCGGGCGCGTCCTTGATCGCGCTCGACCCCGAGCTCGAACCGGCCTGACTGCTACGGCGACGCTATCGTTCCGTGCTCCCATGGCTCGACGTCGCGCTCGCCCCAGTCGAGCGTGATCTTCGCGGCCCGGTATATGTCGTCCGCGCCCGGCCGGTAGGCGTCCTCGAGCGACGGGCTGACCGGCACCGGGGTGTACGGCGCGCCCACACGCTGGATCGGCGCCTCCAGGTAGTCGAACGCGGCAGCTTGCAGCTGCGCCGCGAGCTCGGCGCCGAACCCGCCGGCGGTCACCGCCTCGTGCGCCACCACCGCGCGGCCGGTGCGCCTGACCGACCGCGCGAGCGTGTCGAGGTCGAGCGGGACCAGCGTGCGCGGGTCGATCACCTCGGCCTCGATCCCGTCGTCGCTCGCGAGCCGGTCGGCGGTTTGCATCGCGTCGCTGACCATCCGCGATAGCGCGATGATCGTGACGTGGCGGCCTTCGCGGAGCCTGCGTGCCTGTCCGATTGGGACGGGCGGTGGGGGATCGGGGACGGTCTCACGGCGGAAGTACAGCGACTTGTTCTCGACGAACACCACCGGATTCGGGTCGGCGATCGCGGTCTGGAGCAGTCCGGCGGCGTCCGCGGCGTTGCTCGGCATCACGACCTTCAGACCGGGCACGTGCGTGAGCCACGCCTCGAGGCTCTGCGAGTGCTGGGCGCCGTTGCGCTGGCCGGCCCCGCCCTGGGTGCGGAGCACGAGCGGCACCGACAGCTGGCCGCCGGACATGAAGTGCGCCTTGGCCGCCTGGTTGACGAGTTGGTCGAGCGCAAGCGTGACGAAGTCGATGAACATGATCTCGACGACTGGCCTCAGCCCCAATTGGGCCGCGCCCACCGCGACGCCGCAGACCGTGCCCTCGCTGATCGGCGTGTTGCGGACGCGTTCGCGGCCGAACTCGTCCGCGAGGCCGGCCGTGGCCAGATACGGACCGCCTTCGGCGACGTCCTCTCCGAGGACGATCACGCGCTCGTCCTCGCGCATCGCGCGCGCCAGGGTGCTCGCGATCGCCTCGACGAACGTGGTCTCGATCATGTCGCGTACACCAGCGTCGCCGCGATCCTCGGGTCTGGGAATGGGCTGTCTCTGGCGAAGCGGACGGCCGCTTCGACCTCATCGCCGGCCTCGCGCTCGATCCGTCGTGCGGTCTCGTCGTCTACCAGCCTGAAGCGGCCGATCGGATCGCGTCTGGCCCACTCGCGATCGGCGTCCGGGTCGCGGTACTTCTCCGAGTCGCCCTCGTAGTGACCGCGCCGGCGGAACGTCAGGCACTCGAGCAGAAACGGACCTTCGCCCTCGCGGGCCTGCCCGAGGAATCGCCGCGAATGCGTCGTGCACCGCCGGCACATCGCTGCCCTCGACCGTCTCGCGGTCGAACCCGTACGGCGCGACCACGTCGCTGACCCGCTCGATCGTCGAGTGCTCGTCCCGCGAGGTGAACTCGGCGAAGCCGTTGTTCTCGCACACGAAGATCACCGGCAGCTTCCACAGCGCCGCGAGGTTGATCGACTCGTTGAAGTGGCCTGCCTGGACCGCGCCGTCGCCGAAGAACACGACGGTCACCTGATCGGTGCCTTCGAGCCGCTTCGCAAGCGCGGTGCCGAGGGCGAGCGGCAGGTTGCCGCCGACGACGCCGGTGGCGCCCATGAAGCCGTGCTCTTTGTCGACGATGTGCATGGAGCCGCCGAGGCCGTGGCAGAGGCCGGACTCGCGCCCCATCAACTCGGCCATGACGCCGTTTATCGGCGCGCCCTTGGCGATCGCGTGACCGTGCGCGCGGTGGCCGCTGTAGACCGCGTCGTCGTCGCGCAACTGCCGGCACACCCCCGCCGCGACGCCCTCGCCGCCGATGCTCAGGTGAATCAGGCCGTGAACCTGGAGCGTTCGCTTGAGCTGTGCCACCCGTTCCTCGAACAGGCGGATCCGCCACATCGTGCGCAGCAGGTCTTGCGCCGTGACGGCGTCGAGCGTGGATGTCGCCACTTGAGGCTATGCGGCGACGGGCGCCTCGCCCAGGACCTGGCGGACGCTCACGGCGATCTTCTCCTCGTTGGGCAGGACGTACGCCTCCATCGGCTCGCTGTAGGGCACCGTCACGTCGAGCGCGGTCACCTGCGCGATCGGCGCCTTGAGCGATCCGAACCCGTGCTCGGCGACCTCGGCCGCAATCACGGCCGACGCGCCGCCATGGCGAGTGCCCTGGTCGGCGATCACGAGCCGGCCGGTCTTCTCGACGGAGGACAGGATCGTCGCGGTGTCGAGCGGGTTCAGCGTGCGGGGGTCGATGACCTCGGCTTGGATACCTTCACCCGCGAGCGTCTCTGCCGCCGCCAGCGCCCGCCCGACGGTCCAGCCGGTGGCGACGATCGTGACGTCGGAGCCTTCGCGGCGAACTGCCGCCTCGCCGAATGGCACCACGTACTCGCCCTCGGGCACGTCGCCGTGCTCGAGCACCATCAGGTAGTTGATGAGGTAGCAGACCGGGTTGTCGTCACGGATCGCTGAGGCCATCAGTCCCTTGGCGTCCGCCGGGGTCGCCGGAAGCGCGATCTTCAGCCCGGGGAACCCCATGAACATGCCGTAGATCGAGCCGGTGTGCTGGCCGGCCCAGCCGGCGGTGAACCCGTAGCCGGCCTTGAACACCGCCGGCACCTTGACCTGACCGCCGCTCATGTAGCGAAGGCGCGGCGCCTCGTTGACGACCTGGTTCATCGCCACCAGCATGAACTCGGCCATCAGCAACTCCACCACGGGGCGGTATCCGGCGAGCGCGAGGCCGACCGCCATCCCGATCTCGGCCGTCTCGGAGATCGGCGAGACCCGGACACGCTCGCGCCCGAACGCCTTGACGAGCGGGTCGTCGTCGCTCGGGGCCACGTCCTGGCCGTAGAAGACGACCGTGGGGTCGCGTTCCATCTCGACGCGGATCCCCTCCTGGACCGCCGCGATGTAAGGAATCTCTCGTGCCATGATCGTCTCCTAGGCGTACACGTAGTCGTTGCGGGCGGCGTCTTGCGGCTCGGGGAATGGACTGTCGAGCGCGAACTGCACGGCACCGTCCATCTCTTCGGTGACCTGTTTCGCGATCTCGTCGGCCTGCGCCGGGTCGAGCACGCCCTGCTCCACCAGCCGCGCCCGGAACCGGGGGACCGGGTCGCCGCGCAGCGCCGCCTCGTACTCCTCGCGGTTGCCGAACGTGGTGATCGCCTCGTGCTCGGGGTAGTGCAGCGGCACGCCGGGCGGGGCGATGATGTTGCCGTGGGCCGACAGGCGGTAGACCTTCGACTCGACGAGCGTCGGCCCCTCGCCGGCGCGGGCGCGATCGGCGGCTGCGCCCACCGTCTCGTACACCGCCACCGGATCGCCGCCGTCGATGGTCACGCCGGGCATGCTGTAGGCCGCGGCCTTGACCGACAGCGGCTCGCCATTGGCGGCGTTGGCGTCCTCCTGCTCGGAGCGCGTCGACACGTTGTAGTTGTTGTTCTCCATCACGTATACGACCGGCAGCTTCCACAGCGATGCGAGGTTCAGCGACTCGTGGAACGCGCCCTGCTTGGAGGCGCCGTCGCCGAAGAACGACAGGACTACCTGACCTTGTTTGCGGAGCTGGGCGGCGAACGCGACCCCGGTCGCTTGGGGGATGCCCTGGCCGACGATGCCGCTCGTGCCGAGGAATCCGCGCTCTGGGTCGATCAGGTGCATCGACCCGCCGTAGCCGCCGCACAGCCCGTCCTTGCGGCCGTAGATCTCGGCCATGATCGCCTTGGTGTCGGTGCCGAGCGCGATCGGGTAGCCGTGGCAGCGGTACGTCGCCATCATCTGGTCCCCCGGTTTCATCGTCGCCAGCGACCCGACGATCGACGCCTCGGCGCCGTCGGCGAGGTGGGTGTGGCCGCGGATCACGCCGGGATGCTCCTCGAATGTCCGCTTGACGCGCTCCTCGAACTCGCGGATCCGCAGCATCTGCGTGAACATCCAGACGAGCCTGTCGTTATCCAGTTGATCCATCTGTGGGCTCCTCCTCAGGTCTCCTCAGGTCACGCCGGCGCGAAACTGCGCAGCCGTCGTCTCGTACGCGCGCTTGAACTCGTCTTCGATGGGCAGGTTGCGAAGCTCCTCGGAAAGGACTTCGACTCCCCACGGGCCTTCGTAGCCGACGCGCTGGCACACCTCGACGTAACCCGGGATGTCGAACTCGCCCTCGCCGGGGAGCTTCCGGCGGTTGACGACCTCGTCGATCGGGTCGGGCATGTTCTCGTACTGGCCGTCGGACAGCTCGACCCAGCCCAGGTACTCGGGCGGGATCCGCTTGAGGTCCGCCGGCGAGATCCCGAGCTTGCCCATGTGCCACGTGTCGATCGCCAGCGCCCCGTTCGGCTCGGCGGCGCCCTGCACGAGCTCGAGCGCCGTGTCCAGCGTGTTCACGTTGACGTCGAACGGCATGAACTCGTAGACGACCTTGGCGTCGGTGTGCTTGGCCGCGTCTTGACACAGCTCGGTGAACGCCTCTATGAGCTTGTCCAGCTCGCACGGAGTGCCGGGGATGTTGCCGACCTTGATGTGGTGGGCGTCGAACGCGGCTGCGGTCTCGAACAGCTGCTTGCGCAGGCGGTCTGACTCGGCCCGCGCCGGCTCGCCCATGTCGACCCAGAACTCGGCGAGGAACTCGACCTCGAGGTACTTCAGGCCGGCGTCTTTGAAGATGGTGGCCATCTCGTCGAGAGTCGTGGTCTCGAGCTGGTGCGTGACGTCCGCGTGCCACAGCCCGATGCCCTTGAACCCGGCCTTCGCCGCCTCCGCGCACCGGTCGGGCCAGCTGAACAGGCTCCACTCGCGCCCGACATGGACCTCCACCGGCCCGCTCACAGTCCAGTACAGCGCCATCAGCTCGATTTCGGCCACCCGTCACTCCTCTCGTGTCGGAGCGACGGTAGCGCCGCACGCTGGACAGAGTCCAGTCGTCCAGCGCAGGCGTTCTTGTGTATGAGCGCGGTCAGGACACTTCGCGCAAGCGGCCCGTCTCGACCTCGTACACGAAGCCGCGCACCGAGTCCTTGCGCGGGATGAACGGCGACGCCTGGATCCGCGCAATCGACTGGCGCACGTCGGCGTCCAGGTCTCCGAACGCCTCCGCTGCCCACTCCGGCTTGATCCCGGTGTCCTTCTCGATGGCGCCCCGGAACTCGTCGTCGGTGAACGTGAGCATCCCGCAGTCCGTGTGATGGATGAGGATTATTTCTTGAGTGCCCAGGAGGCGCTGCGAGATCGCCAGCGAGCGGATCGCGTCGTCGGTCACGACGCCGCCGGCGTTGCGGATCAAGTGGGCGTCGCCTTCGGTCAGGCCCAGCGCGCCGTAGACGTTCAGGCGAGCGTCCATGCACGCCACGATGGCCGTTTTGGTGGCCGGCGGCAGCGGGAGGTCGCCCTTGTCGAACGAGGACACGTAGTCCGCGTTGTTCGCGAGCAGGTCATCGGTCGAGCTCATATTTCTCCTCGGGGCATCGGGGCGGGCGGGAAGCGGGGGGGAAGCGGGCGGTCAAACTATCAAAAGCCGATCGAATTCACGGTGATTGCGCCGGCGGCTCGACGGTGTCCGGCGCCGGCGCTGGCGCCGCGCGCCCGCGCACCTGGAGGCCCGCACCGCACCCCGTGAGCCGCTGCCGGCCGGCGCCACGCCCCCGCCGGCAACCGCACCGCCCGCGCGTCAGGCGGCGAGCGGCTCTGGGATCGAGGCCGGCGCCGGCGCGGTCAGCTCGTACGCCGCCTCGTCGAACCGACGCGTCTGCTGCCAGAAGCGCCACGTGAAGTCGGGCCAGATCGTGCTGTTGCGGCCGTTGCGGTCGATGTACCAACTCGCGCAGCCGCCGGTGTTCCAGACCGTCCGGCCGAGTCGCGACTGGACGTGCTGGTTGTAGGCGTCGTAGGCGTCGCGGCGGACCTCGATCCGGGCGGCGCCGCGGCGGTCCATCGCCTCGAGCGCTCCCATCAGGTAGTTGAGCTGCGCCTCGATCATGAACACGACCGAGTTATGGCCGAGGCCGGTGTTCGGGCCGACGAGCAGGAACAGGTTGGGGAAGTCGGGCATCGCGGCGCCGCGGTAGGCCTGCGGGCTGCCGTTCCACACGTCCGAGAGCACCACCCCGTCGCGACCGCGGATCATGGTCGAGAACGCGGTCTCCGTGACGTGGAAGCCGGTGGCGAAGATCACCGTGTCGACCTCGTGCATGCTCCCGTCGGCAGCGACCACGCCCCGAGGAGTGAACGCGGTCACGCCGCTCGTGACGACTTCGACGTTGGGCTGAACCAGGGCCGGATACCACTTGTTCGAGGGCAGGATGCGCCTGCAGCCGATCACGTAGTCGGGGGTGAGCTTCGCGCGCAGCGCCTCGTCGGGCACCTGCTTGGCGAGATGGCCCTCCGCCACGTTCTGCACCGCGTTCATCAACTGCGGGCGGTAGGCGAGCCCCAGCACGAGCGCCTCGCGGCTGACGTACACCATCGTCCGCACGGCGCGCTGCGCCGCCGGCACCCGCCGGTACAGCCGTCGCTCGAACTCGGTGATCGGGCGGTCGCGGTGCGGCACGACCCACGGCGCGGTCCGCTGGAAGATCGTCAGGTGCTTGACCTCCGGCTGGATCTGCGGAACCGTCTGGATCGCGGACGCCCCCGTCCCGATCACTGCGACGGTCCGACCGGTCAGATCCTGTAAGTGGTCCCAGTGGGCGGTGTGAAACGCGACGCCCTCGAACTCGTCGAGACCGGGCAACGACGGAACCGAGGGCTCGCTGAGCGGCCCCGGCGCGCCCACCAGCACCTGCGCCGAAAACGAGCCGTCGGGAGTCTCGATCTGCCACACGCCCGCGTCCTGGTCCCACTCGGCGCTCTGCACCGGGCAGTTGAAGCGGATGTGCGGGCGCAGGCCGAACCGATCGGTGCAGTCGCGCAGGTACTCGCGGATCTCGGGTTGGAGGGGATAGGTCCTCGTCCACTCCGAGTTCGGCGCGAACGAGTAGCTGTACAGATGCGAAGGGATGTCGCACTGACAGCCCGGGTAGGTGTTGGCCCACCAGGTGCCTCCGACCTCGCCGTCGCGCTCGAACACGACGAAGCCCTCGCTCCCGGATTGCTTGAGGCGGATCGCCATGCCGAGGCCGCCGAAGCCGGCGCCCACGATCGCCACCCGAAAATGCCCCCGGAACCCGTCACCTGTACTCATGTCGCCTCTCGCACACTTTCGTAGAAACAGTCGTGTTCTTGAGTGTACACTGATGTTCCCATGACGGCCGCACCGCCCGCAACAAGCGTCCTGACGGTACTTCCGCGTGGGCGCCACGCTGCGCCTCGGCCGGTCGTCCGGGAGGCCCAGCGCGTGCGCATGCTCGCGGCGATGGTCCAGGCGGTCGCCGACAAGGGCTACGCGCGGGTCGCGGTGGCGGACGTGATCGAGCGCGCGGGCGTGTCGCGCAAGACGTTCTACGAGCAGTTCGCGAACAAGGAGGACTGTTTCCTCGCCGCCTACGACGCCACCGTCGACGACCTACTGGCCACGATCGACGAGGCGCTCGAGGCGTTCGCGCCGGACTGGCTGGCCGCCCACCGCGCCGCCGTCGGGGCGTACCTGGAGGCGCTCGCGGCCAGCCCCGAATTCGCCAAAGCCCTCCTGATCGAGGTTCTCGGCGCCGGCCCCGAGGCCCTGGACCGGCGCGCCGCCGTCCAGGATCGTTTCGCGACTCAGCTAAGGGACGTCCACCGTCGCGCCAGACAGGACATCCCCGAGATTCCCGAGGTCCCGCCGCACACGTTCCTCGCCGCCGTCGGCGCAGTCAACGAGCTGGTCACCGCGCACGTGCTCGAGCACGGCGCGGAAACGCTGCCCGAGCTCGCCGACGCGATCCTCGACGTCCAGCTCGCGCTACTTGTGGGCCGTGAGGTCGCACGGGACTTGGCCGCCGACGCGAACACGACCTGATCTCACCCGACGATCTGGTTGAGCGCGGCCGCGAGCTCCTCCGGCCGCGACGCCCAGACCGAGTGATCGGTGTCGATCTCGAGCACCGGGTCGCAGCCGGCGGTCTCGAGCATCCGCCGCTGGAGCGCCGGCTTGATCGCCCTGTCCTTGAGGCACATCACGTACGCCCGCGGCAGCGCGGCGAACGCTTCGCCCTCCGGGCCGCCGAGGGCGACCGGATTCGTGAAGGGCACGACGGGCTGCGAGCCGCGGATCGACGCGGCCCAGGCCGCCGCCTCGTCATCGGCGCAGTGACACAGCGCTTCGCGCACCGCCTCCGGCGCCATCGTCGCCACCGGTGGATCTCCGTCGACGACCAGGTTTGCCTGCACCTGATCGCCGGCACCCTCGGGGAGCTGCGTCATGTCGATCAAGCTCATGCCATCCCAGGGCAGGAACGCCGCCACGTACACGAGCCGGCTCACATGCGAACGGCAGCGGGCCGCGGCCTGCGTGATGACCATCCCACCCATGCTGTGCCCGACGAGCACCGCCGGCGGGCCTGCGGCCAGCGCCTCGCACACGCGGTCCGCGTAGCGATCGAGCGTGGCCTCTTCGACCGGGGTCGGGTCGTCGCCCTGGCCCGGAAGGTCGACCGCCTCGACCGTGTGACCCGCCGCGCGCAGGCCAGGAGCGACCCGGTCCCAGCAGGCAGCCCGTCCGAACGCCCCATGCACCAACACGATCCTCGCCATCGCCTGACCTCCTTGATCATCAGTGTCAATCTTCGTGACAAGCCGCGCGATCCTACTTGGGGGGCGATCTGGCTCGGTTTAGACTCCCCACCGCTCGTGGCGGTTTACGAGCAAGGAGCTGAAGAGAGGGAGCAGATGGCTACAACCGCGCCGAAGGCTGGGGCATTCCCGAGCCCATATGAGATCGACACTCCGCCCGGGTGCGAGGGCTGGGAGGAGATGTACCCCTACTACGCGCTGTTCGACGAGCGCCGGCGCGACACCGACGAGAACCGCTTCTGGTTCTGGAACTCGATGCATTTCCCGATGCCGATGCCGGCGTTCGACGTGATCTGCATCGACTCGCCGTACCAGGCGGTCGGGGCTTGGCAGAACCGCGTGTTCGCGGTGCCCCCCGCGATGGGGATCGACTACCGGTGCGTTAACGGCTACATCTACATCTCCGGAAACCCCGTCACCGATCCGGCCAAGATCGCGGAGCGGGCCGAGTTCTTCCAGAAGCGCGCCGGCTACTACTTCCAGAACTGGACCGAGCTGTACGGCAAGTGGCGGACGAAGATGGAGGCGCTGATCCGAGAGCTCGGCGAGCTCACCGTCCCCGACCTCCCCGAGTACGAGCCGGACGAGGTCGCGTTCGGCGAGGATCGCAACACCGCGTTCTACGAGGTGCTCGACGCCTACCCCCGCGCACTTCGGCTGGGCGACATGATGTGGCAGCACCACTTCGAGTTCCTGCTGCTCGGCTACGGCGCCTACGGGACGTTCGTGGAGTTCTGCAAGGGCCACCTGCCCGACATCCCCGATCAGCACATCGCGCAGATGGTCGCGGGCATCGACGTGCTCCTGTTCCGGCCCGATGCCGAGTTGCGCCGGCTCGCGCGCCTCGCGATCGAGACTGGCGTCGACGGAGCTTTCCAGCAGGGCCGCTCACCGCAAGAGATCGACGCCGAGCTCGCCACGAGCGACGCGGGCCAGAGCTGGCTCGCCGAGCTCGAGAAGGTCAAGGACCCGTGGTTCAACATGGCCACCGGCGACGGCCTCTACCACTATTACCGCAGCTGGCTCGACGACCCGAGCATCCCGTACGCGTCGCTGATCGGGCACATCAGCGCGCTCAACGCCGGCGAGCAGATCGACCGGCCGACCGAGGAGATCCAGCGCGAGCGCGACCGGCTGGCGACCGAGTACGGCGCGCTGCTCGACGAGGAATCGCGCGCGGCCTTCAACGACCTGCTCGACCTGTCACGGACCGTGTTCCCGTACGTCGAGGAGCACAAGTTCTTCTGCGACTACTGGTTCCTCACCCGGTGGTGGAACAAGATCCGCGAGTTCGGCGACCTGCTCGCGCGCAACGACTTCATCGAGGACTCCGAGGACGTATTCCAGCTCTCGCGCTACGAGGTCGCGAGCGCGCTCGATGAGTTGGTGCTGACCTGGGCCACCGGCGGCCGTCCGCTCGGCCCCAAGCACTGGCCTCCGATCGTCGCCCGTCGCAAGAAGATCCTCAAGAAGCTCGGCGACTGGACGCCCCCGCCCGCGATCGGCGTCACCCCCGACGCGGTCACCGACCCGATGACGATCATGCTTTGGGGGGTGACCACCGAGCGTGTGCAGGAGTGGGCGCGCCAGGTGGACGGCGGGTCGGTGCTGAACGGCGCCGCGGCGTCGTCCGGCGTGGTCGAGGGACTCGCGCGGGTGGTCAGGTCGGTCGACCAGATCGGCGACGTGCGGGACGGCGAGATCCTCGTCTGCGGGAGCACCTCGCCGGCGTGGGCGCCGATCTTCTCGAAGATCAAGGCGACGGTGACCGACGTCGGCGGCGTGATGTCCCACGCGGCGATCGTGGCGCGCGAGTACAGGCTGCCCGCGGTCGTCGGCACGGGCCGCGCCACCGCGGCGATCCGCACCGGGCAGATGATCCGGGTGGACGGCACCGAGGGCACGGTCACGTTGCTGTGACCGATTACACCCGGCCGCTGCAGCAACTTTCCCGCAGCGACGAGCCGAGCTTCGGCGGCAAGAGCGCAAATCTCGGAGAGCTGCTCGCGGCTGAGATCCCGGTGCCACCGGGGTTCGCGATCTCGGCCGCGGCCTTCCAGGAGTTCGTTGCAGACGCCGGGCTCGAGGGCAGGATCGAGGGTGCCCTCGCACGGGTGACGGCCGGCGACCTCGAGGCGATCGCCAACGCCGCGCACGCCATCAGCGAGGTGATGCGGTTCGCGCCCGTTCCTGACGTCGTGCGCGTCGAGGTGGAGCAGCGCTACGCGCAGATCGGCCACGCGGCCGGGGTCGACTCGCCGCCGGTGGCGGTCCGCTCGAGCGCGATCGGCGAGGACAGCGCGGACGCGACGTTCGCCGGTCAGCAGGAGACGTACCTGTGGGTCCGGGGCGTCGAGCACGTGTGCGACGCGCTGCGCGATTGCTGGGTCAGCCTCTACAGCCCGCCGGCGATCAGCTACCGGGCGCGGCTCGGCCAGGCCAACGAGCCGCCCGCGATGGGAGTCACCGTGCAGCTGATGGTAGACGCCGAGGTCTCGGGGGTGATGTTCACCTGCAATCCGGTGAGCGGCGATCCGAGCATGGTGGCGATCAACGCGAGCTGGGGTCTCGGCCTGGCGGTGGTCGGCGGGGAGGTCACCCCCGACGACTATCTCGTCAGCAAGGTCACCGGCGAGGTGGTGCGCGAGCACGTGCACTCCAAGCACGTCGAGTACGTTCCGGACCCGAGCGGAGGCGGCGCTGTCCGCGTGGAAGTCCCACCCGGGCGCGCCGAGCGCGCCTGCCTCGATCGCTCCGCGCTGGACCGGCTGGTCGATGTCGGCAAGCGCGTCGAGCGCCACTTCGGCCGCCACCAGGACGTCGAGTGGGCGATCGCCCGCGACGACGCCGAGGCGCTGTTCGTGGTCCAGGCGCGCCCGGTCACCGGGCTGGCCAAGAAGACCGAGAAGCCCAAGCCGGCGTCCGCGATGTCGCTG
>CAWJXO010000005.1:0-1182024 GCA_963846765.1 uncultured Solirubrobacterales bacterium | reverse complement strand
TGACACAGGAGGATTTCGAAGCGATGGCATTCATGGACGATGTGCTCGGGCGCGTAACGGACGCGGCCGGGACGGTCGGCAGGGCGGCCCTGATCCCGTGGGGGGGAGCCGAGGCCTGCGTGGACGCGTACGAGACGGCGATCCGCGCTCTAAGTGATGCGCAACTGACCGTCGCTCGCGCGGTCGAGGTCGAGCCCCTGCGCGGGGTCCTCGCCTCGTGTTCCGAGATGACACGCGACATCGGCGCCACGCACCTCTCGAGAGTGCGCTGGCTCCTGGACGTGTGAGCTCCGGATCAGGCATCGTCGACCGGCTCGGCGGGCGGACGCGGCTTTACTGGGAGAGCACCGGCACCGGCGATCCCGTGCTGCTGATCCATGGTCTTGGCCTCAGCGGGGGCGCATGGTGGCGCACAGTCGACGCGCTCGCCGGCGCGATGCGCGTGATCACCTTCGACCATCGCGGGATCGGACAGTCGGAGTCGCTGACTTACGCCTACACCACCGAGGCGATGGCGGACGACGCCGTCTCGATCCTCGACGACCTCGAGATCGACCGCGTTCATATCTACGGGTTCTCGCTCGGCGGCATGGTCGCCCAGCAGGTTGCGCTCCGTCACCCGACCCGGGTTCAGTCGCTCGTCCTCGGCGCGACCCATTCCGGTGGGCGACACGCGGCGTTTCCAGAGTCCGAAGTCGTCGCGTTCTTCCACAGGCGCGCGACGATGCCCTCGGAGGAGGCGGCGTGGGCGTCGGTTCCCTACAACTACGGTCCCCGAAGCCGCGCCGAACAGGTCGACCGCATCGCCGAAGACATCGAACGGCGTCTGGCGAATCCTTTCAACGAGCGGGCGTACCGGGCGCAGTTGCTCGCGGCATCACTGCACAACTGCTATCGCCGTCTCGAGCGGATCCGCGCACCTACCCTCGTTGTCCACGGCGCCCGCGATCGGATCATCCCGGCCGAAAACGCGCACATGACCGCGGAGCGAGTGCCGGGAGCGCAACTGAAAATCCTCGAGGGCGCCGGCCATCTCTACCCCACCGAGGAGGCAGCGGTCGACGGGGCCATCGGGGAGTTTTTCGCCGCGCACGGGTGATCCTGGTGTACCTCTGATTGAATTGACCTCAGTGCAGGTTCTCGAACAACTCCGAGTCGCGGACGTGATTCGCGAGCATGCATCGAGCCGAGCTGACGTCGTCGCGATCCGCTGCGGTCCGCGCACGCTCACGTATGGCGAGCTCCACGATCGGTCGAGCCGGCTCGCGCAGGCGCTGATGTCAGCCGGCGTTCGTGGCGGGGATCGGGTCGCGCACCTGGACCGCACCGCGCCGGAGGTCGTCGAGCTCCTGTTCGCGACGAGCAAGATCGGGGCCGTTGCCGTCCCGCTCAACTGGCGGCTCGCTCGTGCCGAGCTCGAGACGATCGTCGCGGACGCGGGCTGCTCGGTGATGATCGCGGGACCGGAATACCGCGAGATGGCCCGGGAGATCGCGGGCGGCGTCCCGCAGCCGGTCGAGGTGATCGACACCGGTGACGATTACGAGCGGCGTTTGGACAGTCACTCGCCGACTGATCCCGGGCATCGAGGCGGGGCGAGCGAGGTCGCAGTGCAGATGTACACGTCTGGAACGACCGGCCTCCCGAAGGGCGTCCTGACCACGCAGCGGAATCTCGCCGCCGCGTTTCTCAGCGCAGACGTGTGGCAGTTCGACTCGGAGACGATCAGCCTCACGCCGCTCCCGATGTTCCATATCGGCGGGATCGGCTGGGCGTATCTCGGGCTCGTCAACGGGGCGACGACGATTCTCGTACGCGACTTCGACGCCGCGGAGGTCCTCGACCTCCTCGAGCGCGAACGGGTCACGAACCCCGTGTTCGTTCCCACGATCCTGCAGATGCTCGCCGCGGTCCCAGGCGCGGCCGACCGCGACTATTCAAGCCTGCGTGCGATCGTCTACGGCGCGTCGCCGATCACCACCCCCGTCCTGCGGGCGGCGCTGCGAACGTTCCGCTGCCCGCTGTTCGGCGTATATGGGCTGACCGAGACCACCGGCGGCGTGATCCAGCTCCGCCCCGAGGACCACGACGCCGACGGCGACCGTCAGCACCTGCTGCGCTCCGCGGGACGTCCACTGCCATGGGTCGAGATGCGCATCGTCGACCCGGTCAGCGGCGTCGACTGCGGCGCCGGAGAGGTGGGCGAAGTCTGGCTGCGGGCCCCGAACGTGATGGCCGGCTATTACAAGCGGGACGCCGAGACCGATGCCGCGCTGATGCCGGATGGATGGCTCCGGACGGGCGACGGCGGCTACCGCGACGAGGACGCCTACCTGTTCCTCACCGACCGGATCAAGGACATGATCGTCAGCGGCGGTGAGAACATCTATCCGATCGAGGTCGAGGAGGTGCTCTCGCAGCACCCTGGCGTGTCCGACGTCGCGGTGATCGGCGTTCCGGACGAGCGCTGGGGTGAGACCGTCATGGCGCTCGTGGTTCGCGCGCGGGCCGCCACCGTGGATGCCGACGAGCTGGTCGCGTTTGCCCGCGAGCGGTTGGCGGGGTACAAGCTGCCTCGCTCGGTCGAGTTCGTCGACGAGCTACCCCGCAGCGCGGCGGGCAAAGTGCTCAAGCGCGACCTGCGCGCGCGTCACGGGCAGCCGGCCGGCGCGCTCGCGGCGGCGAGTGGGGCTGCGAGTGGGCGAGCAGGAAGCTGACCAGTTCGTGGCCAGTCGCGGGCACATCGGTTGGGAACCCGTGGGCGCCAGTCGGAACGGCGATGAACCGTGCCCCCGAGATGGCGCCGGACAGTAGTCGACCGTTCTCGAGCGGGAGGATCCGATCGTTTTCGCCGTGCATCACGAGCGTCGGAGCGGTGATCGCAGCTAGTCGCGTGCTCGTGTCGTGCGCGCGGGCGACTGCATGCTGGGCGCGATAGGAGCGAGGATCGAGCGGCTGGGTCTGACGCCGCGCGATGTCTTCGCCGATCAGCGGCGCGTGGCGGCGCCATGTGGTGTCCGCGTAGAGATACGGCACGGTCGCCCACAGACCCTCCTCGGCGGGAAGGTCCGGCAGCCGCGACACGAACTGTCGGGTCGACCGTTCCGGTGCGACATAAAGCTTGCCGCCGGCGGTGGACGATGCGAGTACGAGCGCGCGAACACGTTTCGGATGCCGGATCGCGATCTCCTGAGCGATCGCTGAGCCGAACGAAAGGCCGACGATGTGAACCTGCTCGACGCCGGCGCCGTCGAGCAGGGCCACCGCATCTTCGGCGGTGGTCGCGCCGAGAAGCGCCGGGAGCACGCGAAAACGCTCCTCGAGCGCGGCGATCGCCCGGAGCGCCACTGCCGCCGTGAGGCCGACGCCGGCCAGAAGCAGGACCGGCGGATGCGAGGGCACGTCGGCGGATTCGTCACCGCTCATCACGCGGCAAGACTATCAGAAAACTGACTTGACATCACTTCAGTAGCTGTGCTACCTTCCGCCGAGCTAATTTGCAAGCACATCAGTGGAGGAAGCCATCGTGCCCACCCAGTCGAAGTCCGATCCGATCACCGATTCCGTCCAAGAGGCGACCCAGCGAGTCTCCGAGCTCCACGAGAAGGCGGTTGCTCAGAGCAAGAAGGCGAGCGACGCGTACCTGTCCTCATACGAGCAGGCCGTCGTGACCCTGGCCGACCAGTACGAGAAGGCGACCAGCGCGAGCAACATCGAGTGGGTCGTGAGCATCGGCAGCCTTCAGGCTGACACGACGCGTGAGTTCGCCCGTGCCTACACCAGCGCCGTCCGCGAGTTCGTGTCCTGACGTTTCCCGGGTTGGCCGCGGCGCCGTCGCGTCGCGGTCATCCCAACCCACGTTCCCATTGCGAGTGAGTCCCATGAACGATCACCATTTCAGCTATCCCGTCGTCGTACCGCTACACGGGGTGACAATCTCGGGCCACCCGAGTCACCCGCCCGTGTCGGCCGTCTCGCTCCAGGCGATCAGGCCGCTGCAGGCGCGCAGGCCGCTCGAGCCGAATGTCCGTCCCGCGGTCAACGCCGCGCCCGTGCCTGGTCTCGCGGTGCCGGCTCTCGCCTGGTGATCGCCATGGGCTTGCAGCATTCACGGACCGAGCACCGTTCACGACGTCCGGCGGCCGAACCCGCACCGGAGGGCCTGAATACGCTCGTCGCTCTGGCGTACGAGTTGCTCGACGCGCACGCCGACACCGCGCGCCTCACCCAAGAAGACGCAAGCGCCGCGGAGTGGCAGGACCACCTCGCGTACCTGCGCGATCTCCAACGCGTGGGGAGGGAGGCGCTGGCCCGGGCCGCGTACTCCGGCGACCGCGCGCCGGCCGGTGGCCCTAGCGGGTCGGCCGTTTGCGTCCGCGCGCGGCGCGGGTAGTCGACCCCGACTTCGCGGTTGACGCGGCCTTTCCGGCTGGTCCGGCCTTTCCGGCTGGTCCGGCCTTTCCGGCTGATCCTGCCTTCCCGTCTGATCCTGCCTTCCCGGCGGCTCGAACCCCTGACCGATCACCGTCGGCGAGCTCGGGAGGAAGGCCGAGTACTTCCAGCTGCCGGCGGAGGAAGAACTCCGTGACCTCGTCGAGGCTGACCTGACCGCGCGGGCGGTACCAGTGCCAGATGCTGTTGTACAAGCCAAGCAACGCGCGAGTGAGCAGGCGGGGGTCGCTCTCCGGTAGCAGCCCCTGCTCCATGCCGCGCACGAGGAACGTCGCCCAGGTGAACTCGACATCGCGAATTCGGGCTCGAGCGAGCGTCCTGGCTTCCTCCTCGCGCGGGGACGTCCGGCGGACGCCGACGAGCCCCTGCTCGGCGACGAGCACCCGGTTACGCAGCACGTCCTGGTCGCTGAGGTCGTAGGACCCACGAAGCACCGCCAGGAGCGCGTCCATGTAATCCTCGTGCTCGCCGGTGAGCCGGTCGAAGTCACTTCGAAAGATGCCGAGCGCGTCCGCCATGATCACGTACAGGCAGTGCAGCTTCGACTCGAAGTAGTGGTAGAGGGCGGTCGAGCCGATTCCGACGGCGGCCGCGACGTCGGCGAGCTTTGTCGCCTCGTAACCGTTCTCGCCGAAATACTGGGTCGCCGTCCGCAAGATCTCGTCGCGCTTACTGCGCGACGACGCGACAGCAGCGCCGGTGCCTCGTCTGGCTCTAGGGGCCGGTGGTGGGACCACAATCCTCCTCGCGGCGGCAGGTAAGCGTTGGCCAATCATATGCGCAGCGGCCGACGCCTCGCCGATGCCTGCGTACGTTTGCGGGCCGGACACGAGCGGGGATCCTTGATAGCATGCCCACATGAGTTCAGTTCAGTCTAGCTCGCCGGCTTCGGACGCCGGCGCGGCGCCGGCGCTCGATGCAGTGCTCGGGCTCGTCGAGGGGTCGGGCGGACCCGCGCCGAGCTTGCTCGCGCGCGACGTGCAGACGTGGATCGCCAGTCCTGCGCAGGGGCTGAAAGCAAGCATCGACGCCGTGCGGGGAGCGGACGCATCGACCGCGGCGCTCGCGGATCTGTCCCCCTCGAGTCTCACGCTCGCCGCGGCCGCGGTGTCCGACCGCGCCTGCTGGGCCGAGGTCGCCCGGCGCGCCGATGGTGAGGCCGACGAGACCAGCCTGGTCGGGCTTTCCTACGACGCCGGAGGCACCGTCTCGCGACTGGTCTGGCTACGCGCGCCGCTTGTCCAGGCGACGTCGGAGGTCGACGAAACCGCCTCCAGCCCGGATGGCCGACCGGTCCTGGAGCGGTACTTGGCCGACCTGCAGCGCTCGAATTTTCGCGAAGCAGCGTCCCACTTCACGGTCGAGACGATCTACTCCCATCCGCCCTACGCCGGCGGCACCGAACGCGTGCTGTTCCAGGGCCGCGAGGCCCTCTGGCGCGGGTTCGTCACCGAGCGCGGGCCGAGTCCCGTGCGTCAGATCGTCACCGCGTTCTGGCAGCGGGGTACCCGCGTGTTCGTCGAAGGCGTGATCGAAGGCATTCCCAACGGTGGCACGTTCTTCTCGACGGGTCAGATCACTCCGGCCGGCGAGATCGCGCGGTACGTCGCGTTCTACAGCGCCACCCGCATTCCCACCTGACACAGCCGTGGCTTGCGCGCGAAAGACAGCTCCCGGGCTCGCAACCGGCGAAACAAATTGAGGTAAGTTCAAAATGAACAGATTCGAAGGCAAGGTGGCTGCGGTCACGGGAGGCGGATCGGGAATCGGCGCGGCGATCTGCCGGCGGCTGGCGGCCGAGGGCGCGATCATCGCGGCCCTCGACCTGTCCGTGGATCGGGCGCAGGAGATCGTCGCCGACCTGCCGCGAGCAGCCGCCATCGAGGCCGACGTCGCGAACAGCGACTCGGTCGAGGAGGCGCTGACGAAAGTCGAGAGCGATCTCGGTCCGTTGGCCGTCATGGTCAATAACGCCGGCGCGCTGGCGATGTCCCACGTCGCGCGGATCAACCCGTTGATCGAACAGCAGCGGGCCGAGCAGGCGGCGGGGGCGATCACGACCCCGCTCGAGGCGCTCGCGCGACTGACCGACGAAGAGTGGCGATTCGTCCTCTCGGTGCATCTCGACGGAACCTTCTATGGCACGCGAGCCGCGGTCCGGCGGATGGCGGAGCGCCGCGCGGGCGCGATCGTCAACATGGCTTCGGTCTGCGGCATCGAGGGCTGCACGGGCCATCCGCATTACTCCGCCGCGAAGGCCGGCGTCCTCGGCTTCACCAGAGCCACCGCGAAGGAAGTGATCGTCCAGGGGATCAGGGTCAACGCGATCGCTCCCGGGTTCATCGACACGACACGGACGAAGGCCCAGGTCGGGGTGGCCCGTGACGTCAACGTCGCGCGCACGCCGGCAGGCCGCCTCGGCACCCCCGAGGAGGTGGCGGCGGCAGTCGCCTTCCTCGCCTCCGACGATGCCTCGTTCTTCGTGGGCGCGACCGTCAGTCCAAACGGCGGGCTGGTCACCGCCGTCTGACGCGGCGTCCGTCCTCGGCGCGCACGACTAGCTCGCCGATGTGGCGGGCGATCTCGCCCCAGAGCTCGCGCGAGAGGTGATGCCCCATCCCGTCGATGACGACGAGCTCGGCTCCGGGGATGGCTCGGGCGGTAGCTCGGCCGCCGCTGACGTCGACGAGCGGGTCCTCAGCGCCGTGGAGCACGAGCGTGGGGACCGCGACCGACCGGAGCGCCTCGGTCCTGTCGCCGGATGCCGCGATCGCCACCAGTTGCCGGCCGACGCCGATCGGATCGTTCGAGCGGTCGTAGGCGAGGCCGGTCCGCCACCGGATGTCGGCCTCGTCGAGTTCGAACCCCGGTGAGCCGATCACGCGGACGATCGAGACCGTCCGCTCGATCGCCTGCTCGCGCGTCGTGGCGGGCGGCGACAGCAGCGCCATGAGCGCGCGTTGCGTCGCCTGGCCGACCGCGGGATCGCCGGTGCTCGACATGATCGACGTCAGCGAGCGCACGCGACCGGGAGACTCGATCGCCACCGTCTGGGCGATCATGCCGCCCATCGACGCGCCCACCAGATGCGCGCTGTCCAGTCCGAGGTGGTCGAGCAGCCCGACCGTGTCGGCGGCCATGTCCGACAGCCGGTAGGACGCCGACGACGGGTCGCCGGTGAGCGCCGCCCGCACGTCTGGCATCGGCGCGTCGCGGACGTGGCTCGACAGGCCGACGTCGCGATTGTCGAACCGGATCACGCGCAGACCGCGAGCGGCGAGCGCATCGCAGAAACCATCGAGCCAGCCCAGCATCTGCGTTCCCAGGCCCATGATCAGCAACACCGGCGGCGCATCGGAATCGCCGAAGCGCTCGTAGGCGATGTCCAGACGGGCAGGCCCGACGGCGTTGGCGATCTCGACGGTCACGATCGTCCCCCGAGGATCCAGTAACGCTGGCGATTGTCGAAGCGGTACGTGCCGTCGTCCAGGCGCCACCGCGCGGCCGCCGCGATCACGCGTGGACCGCCGGCGACTCCGGCCGCTGCGAGTGACGACTCGAGCGCCGTGTCGCCCGCTATCTCAATCGGAGCGGGGAGGTCGCCGGTCGCGAGCACGGCGAGTCGCGTGGAACGGATTGCGTCGCGCACCGGATCGGACACCGGGAGGACATCGCCGCGAACGCCGCCGGCGCCGATCGACGCGAGGAACGCGAAGAACTCGTTGCCGTCGGGCGGCCCCCATTTGCAGACCGCGATCCGTCCGCCGGCGCGCAGCACGCGCGAGGCCTCGATCAACGCCATCTCGGGGTCCAGGGCGTATTGCAGCGAATCGAACGCCGTGATGACGTCGAACGTGGCGTCTGTCCACGGAAGGTTCTCCATCAACCCGAGCCGGAAGTCGGCGCCGGGCACGGCCTCCACCGCACTCGAGACGGCGTCGGGTTCCACGTCGATGCCGTGCACCACCGCGCCGCGGGCAGCCGCGAACGCGCAGAACGCCCCGTCGCCGCACCCGAGATCGAGCAGCGACGTCCCGTCGCCGACGCCGGCGGCGTCGGCGACCGTCTCCCACGCCGCGACCGTCACTAGGCCCACGCCGGGCCGCTAGGCCTTCGCGGCGGTCTCCTCGATACTGGCCAGCGGGCGATGGACGAGCACGGTGCCGAAGCCGGCCATCTGCGCCTCTTCCTCGGGGGTCGGGTTGCCGTAGTAGTGGAGCGGCGAGAGCTCGACGAGTTGGACAAGGCGGCCGGCTGCCTCGAGGTCGAGCCTGGCGTAGTGGTCGAGCATTGCCTGCGGGCCCTCGTACCACTCGATGACGTGGATCGTCAGCGGGTCCTCGTCGATGAAGTAGTGGTAGGCGAGCGTGCCGTGGTCGTTCTCCTGAACGTCCTTGATGAACTTCTCGAAGATGCCGACGACCTCGTCGAGGTCCTTCGGGTCGAGCGTCATGGTGCAGGCGGTTCGAACGATTGCCATGGTTTCTCCTCGGAGGTTGGTTGACAGGCCAGTCAGCTGCGCTGCCAGATCTTGGGTCCGCGACCACCGAGGTTCGCGATGTAGCCCTCATCGGCCTTCGATTCGGCCCACAGCAGTTCCATGATCCGCTTGCTGATCTTCCATCCGTCCGGCGTCCGCCGCAGTTCGTCGTGGTACCTGGCCACGAGGATGACGGCCGCGTCAGGGTTCTCCTTGAACACCTGGTAGGACGTCAGGTACGAAAGCGTCTTGGCCTGATCGCCGTCGATCGTGACGTGGTAGACGTTGAGGAGGTGGTGCTGCCAGATGACGGTCGCGGTCGCCTCGGCGATCCAGTTCGCCAGCTTGTCCGCACCCTCGACCGGGTCGCCGTTCCCGTATTGCGCCCAGATGTCGTCGGCCAAGGCGCTGCGTACGCCGTCGTAGTCGAACGAATCGACCGCCGAAGAGTATGTGTAGAGGACGTCGGCGATGTCAGTTCGGTCCTGCAGAGCCCGGAGGCTCGCGCTGTCGACGGTCGTTTCATTAGTGGCGGTCATGGATCCCTCTCGTGGTCGGCGGCGGCTGTGTTTGAGCTTACTTCGATTCAGTTTAAGACGAGGACTTGCGCGTCGTCAAGGCGACGGCGTCAGCGGGAGGTGTAGCCGGCGTCGACATTGAGGATGGCGCCGGTCACATAAGAGGCCGCATCCGAGCACAGCCACAGGCTGGCCTGCGCAACCTCTTCGGGCTTGCCGAACCGTCCGAACAGGCTGAGCACCGGCGCGAACTCGGCTTCGGTCAAGCCGACGGTCTCGAGCGCACCGCGGATCATTGGGGTGTCGATCGCCCCAGGGCAGACGTTGTTGACGCGGATCCCGAGCGGCGCGTTCTCGAGCGAGGCCACCTTGGTCAGGCCGATCACGCCGTGCTTGGCCGCGACGTACGCGGCGTTATTCGGCTGCGGCGGGTGCGCGCTCACCGATCCGATGTTGACGATCGCGCCGCCGTCGCCCTGCTCGAGCATCTGCGCGACCTCGTACTTCAGGCTGAGCACGACGCCCTTCAGATCGACGGCAAGGATGCGGTCCCATTCGGCCTCGTCGAGCTCGGCGATCGGATGCGTGTCCGGAGTGACCGCGGCGTTATTGACCGCGCAGTCGAGCCGCCCGTACCGCTCGACGGCGGTACGCACCATCGCCTCGGCATCGGCGGCACGAGAGACGTCGGTCTGGCAGAACGAGGCGGAGCCCCCGTCGCGCTCGATGCGCTCGACGGTGGCCTGGCCGGCCTCGGCATTGAGGTCGCTGACGAGCACGTGTGCTCCCGCGGCGGCGAACACGCGCGCGGTCGCCTCGCCCATCCCCATCGCCGCGCCGGTGATGATCGCAACCTTGCCTTCGAGCGGTCCTCCGGCCATCGATGCTGCACCTTCCTCTCCGCGGTCGAGTCGTCGCCGCGCCGTCGAGCGCACGGCATCAAAGTGAAGTCAACTCAAGCAGTCTAACCCACGGACCGTGGACGCGCCAGCGCCCGCGTGGCGTTGACACGACCCCGTCGCCGTTGGTACCTTTTCCCGACCTGAAGTTAGTTCGAATACGCGACGCGCGGAGAAGAGGAGAACGAATGGCCGACTACGACGTCATCGTGCTGGGCACCGGAGCCGCAGGACTCACGGCGGCGCTGACCGCCGCGGAGCTGGGCGCGAACGTCGGCCTGTTCGAGAAGGGCGCGACGCTCGGCGGCACGACCGTCTATTCCGGCGGGATGATCTGGGTTCCGCTCAACCAGCACGAGCCACCGGAGAAGGGTGACACGCGCGAGCAGGCGATGGCGTACCTCCAGGCGCTGTCGAACGACACGATCACCGATGAGATGGCCGAGACGTATATCGACGTCGGCCCCGAGATGGTGCGCTGGCTGGACGAGCGCACGCCGGTCAAGTTCCGCGCGGTTCCCGATTTCCCGGACTACCACCCTGAGCAGCGCGGAGGACTGGCGCAGGGCGGACGCTCGCTGGAGACGGCGATCTACCCCTACGGCGAGCTCGGCGAGTGGGGAGACAAAGTTCACATCTCGCCGTACTACCCGAGCTACCACCTGACGATCGGCGAGACGACGCTCGGCCAGGCGATCCCGGAGGAGCTCACCGCCGAGGAGATGCAGCGCCGCGCCGAGAACGACGAGCGGGGAATGGGGCTCGCGCTCGGGGGCCGGCTGCTCAAGGCATGTCTGGACCGCGGCGTCGAGCCGCAGACGGAGCACCGAGGCATGGAGCTGATCATGGAGGACGGGGAGGTCGCGGGCGTCGTGTTCGAGACCCCCGAAGGACGCAAGGAGGTGCACGCGCCGAACGTGGTCATCGCGACGGGCGGGTTCGAGCGCAACGCCGACCTCAAGCGCGCTTTCCTGCGCGGGCCGTGCACGCACACGGTCGCGGTGGAGACGAACGAAGGCGACGGCCTGAAGATGGCCATGCGCATCGGCGCGATGCTCGGAAACATGCGCGAGGCGTGGTGGATGCCGATGATCGAGTTGCCGACCGACATCGTCCCGACGGGTCAGCAGCTCCTGACCTACGAGCGGACGCTGCCCGGCGCGATCATGGTCAACCGCGAGGCCAAGCGCTTCACCAACGAGGCCGCGAACTACAACGCGTTCGGGGCGGCGTTCCACGAGCAGGACACGATCATGGGCACCTACCGCAACCTGCCGTGCTGGCTGGTCTTCGATCAGACGTGGCTCGACAAGTACGGCTTTGCCGGCGGTCTCGGCGGAACCGAGAAGGCCCGGACGGATTGGATCACGTCCTCCGACACGGTTGCGGGCCTGGCCGAGAAGCTCGGCATCCCCGGAGACGTGCTCGCGCAGACGGTCGAGCGCTTCAACGCCAACGCGCGCGATAACCATGACCCCGACTTCAAGCGAGGCTGGAGCGCGCAGGACCAGTGGTGGGGCGATCCGACGCTCCGCGACGGGACACCGAGGGCGTCGCTCGGTCCGCTCGAGACCGCTCCCTTCTACGCGATCCAGGTGTTCAGCGGGGCGCTCGGGACGAAGGGCGGCCCTCTGACCGATACCCATGCGCGCGTGATCGATGTCGACGGCGACGTCATCCCCGGGCTGTACGCCGCCGGCAATGCGATGTCTTCGCCGCTCGGCATGACGTACGGCGGCGCGGGCGGCACGCTCGGCCCGGCCATGGTGTTCGGCTTCCTCGCCGGGCGCGACATCGCCGAGCGCGTCACCGCGAGCACGCCGGAGCTGGCCGAAGCACACGCCGGCGCGTGAACCTGGACGAGAAAGGAGATCAGACATGGAATCGAGCGTCACCGCGGAGCGGCATGGGACGGAGGTCAGCGGTTGCCCCGTCATGGGTCACGACTTCTCCAAGACCCGAGAGATGGGCGCGTACTGGGCGCTGGCCAACGAGCTGCGCGAGAGCTGCCCGCACTTCTACAACAAGTACGCCGAGGGCGGCTACTGGGTGTTCACGCGGCATGAGGCGGTCAACGACATCTACAAGACGCCGGAGATCTTCTCGAGCGCGTCGATCACGCCGTGGGAGCCGGATCCGATCTACCGGTTCGTGCCGACCCAGGTCGACGCCCCCGATCACATCAAATACCGACGGATCCTGAACCCGTGGTTCTCGCCCAAGGCGATGGAGGCCGCGGGGCCGATGATCAGGGAGACGTGCCGGGGGTTCATCGAGCCGATCGTGCCCAAGGGCGAGTGCGACTTCTTCGATGAGTTCGCGTTGCGCTTCCCGACCGCGGCGTTCTTGAGCGTGATCGGGGTGCCGACCTCCTACACCGACGTGTTCGTCGGTTGGGTCGACGCGTTCTTCGGCGGCTTCGGTGGTGACCCCGAGGGCGCCGCGGGGATGGCCACTGCGCTTGGTGAGATGCGCGTGTTCTGGAGCGAGCAGCTCGACGATCGCCGCCGTGAGGGCCACCGTGAGGGGGATCTGTTCTCGTACCTGCTCGACGCCCGGTTCGACGACGAGCCGCTTGACGACGAGGTGCTGCTCGACATGTGCACCGTGCTCACGCTCGCGGGGCTAGACACCACGCGCGCCGAGCTCGCGTACATGTTCCACCACCTGGCCCAGCACCCGGAGCACCGCCGGAGGCTGGTCGAGGACCCGGAGATCATTCCGCTGGCGGTCGAGGAGACCCTTCGTTACTACACGATCATCTTCGGCGACGGGCGCAAGGTCACCCGCGACGTCGAGTTCCATGGCGTGCAGCTGAAGCAGGGCGACATGGTCTACGGGCTCGTATCCGGCGCGAACCGCGATCCCCGGCACTGGGAGCAGGCCGACGAGTTCGTCATCGACCGCAAGAAGAACAACCACTTCGGCTTCGCGAGCGGCCCGCACCGCTGTCTCGGAATGCACCTGGCCCGCCGCGAAATGGCGATCGCCGTGGACGAGTGGCTCAAGGTGATCCCGGACTTCGAGCTCGCCACCGACGCTCAGCTGTTCGAGCGCGGCGGTGGCGCGATGATGTCGCTGAGCACGCTGCCGCTGCGCTGGGAGGTCAACTCGTGAAGCTCTGCGTGAGCGAGGCGTGCCAGGGACACGGGCGCTGTTACACGCTCGCCCCACAGCTCCTGAGCAGCGACGACGAGGGCTTCGTGACGATCCGCGGCGGTGACCCGATCGACGTTCCCGACGATCTTCACGAACTCGCCGAAGAGGTCGAGGGCACCTGCCCGGAGAACGCGATCAGCCTGATCGAATCCTGATGCGCCGGCTGGTCGTCATCGGGGCGTCGCTGGCCGGGCTGCGCGCGGCGCAGGCCGCTCGCAAAGCCGGCTTCGACGGCGACCTGGTGATGATCGGCGAGGAGCGCCATCGGCCCTACACGCGGCCGCCGCTGTCCAAGGAGCTGCTCGCCGGCGATCACACCGTCGATCGCGTGCACCTTCCGTGCGACGAACTGGACGTCGAGTGGCGCCTGGGCGTGCCGGCCGCGGGCCTGGACCGCGAGCGCCGGCGGCTCGTGCTCGCCGACGGCGACGAGGTGCAGTACGACCGGGTGATCCTGGCCACAGGCTCGCGCCCGCGACGGTGGCCTGGCGCCGGCGCCGAGCTTGGCGGCGTCCACGTGCTCCGCGGCCTCGACGATGCGCTGGCGCTCCGCGCGGCCTTCGACAAGCGCCCGCGGGTCGCGATCGTGGGTGCGGGCTTCATCGGGTGCGAGGTAGCTCAGACCGCGCGCAAACAAGACCTCGACGTGACGCTGATCGACATCGCCGCGACACCGATGCTCCCGCTCGGCCCGGAGCTCGGAGAATGGTGCGCGCAGCTGCACCGGGACAGGGGCGTCGATGTGCGGCTGGGGACCGGGGTCGCCGGACTGATCGGCGACGGTCGCGTGGAGGCGGTCGAACTCGCCGGTGGCGAGCGCGTACCGGCCGACGTCGTGGTCGTCGGCCTCGGCGCCCTCCCGAACGTCGAGTGGCTGGCCGGGTGTGGGCTCGAGGTCGAGTCCGGGCTTGCGTGCGACGCGACGCTGACTGCCATGGGCGATCCGGACATTCTCGGCGCCGGCGACATCGTCGCCTGGCCGCATCCGCTCGCCGACGGCCACCCGATCCGGATCGAGCACTGGACCGTCGCGGCCGAGCAGGGGCAGCTCGCCGGTCGCAACGCCCTGCTGGCACCCGACGAGCGCAAGCCGTACGTGGCACCGCCTTACTTCTGGTCGGACCAGTACGACGTCAAGATCCAATCGCTGGGTCTGCCCGGCCGCGCCGAGCAAGTCGAGCTGCTCGAGTGCACGCCCGACCGGGCGCGGATGGTGTACGGAGGCGAACGCGACGGACGCCTCGTCGGCATCATCGCGCTCAACGCGGCCCGGCGCCTGGGCTCGTATCGGATGGCGCTGGAGGATCCGCCCGTGTTCGACGAGCTCCGCGCCACGGTCGCGGCCGATCCGGCGGCGCTCGGCGTCCCGGTCGGGGCAAACGTGAGCGCCTAATCTGTGTCGATATGACCGACGACTCTCCTCTACGCGTCGCGATCGTCGGGGCCGGACCCAGCGGCTTCTACGCCGCCGGCCAGCTGCTCGGCGTCGCAGAGCCGGAGTTCGCCGTCGACCTGTACGACCGTCTGCCGACGCCGTACGGGCTCGTGCGGTCAGGCGTGGCGCCGGACCATCCGAAGATCAAGTCGGTCACGAAGGCGTACGACAAGACCACCGAGCACGAGCGCTTTCGGTTCTTCGGACACGTCGAGCTGGGGACCGACGTCAGTCGCCTCCGGTTGCTGGAGCATTACCACGCGGTCGTGTACACGCTCGGCACCTCGATCGACAAACGGCTCGGGATCCCGGGCGAGGAGCTGCGCGGATCGCACCCGGCCACGGAGTTCGTGGCCTGGTACAACGGCCATCCCGACCACACCTGCCTGGAGGTCGATCTTCAGGCCAAGCAGGCCGTGGTGGTCGGCGCCGGGAACGTCGCTATCGACGTGGCGCGAATGCTCGCGCTGGCGCCGGCGGAGCTGGCTGGGACCGACACGGCCGACCACGCGATGCACGTGCTCGAGGACAGCGGGATCGAGGAGATCACGATCCTCGCACGCCGGGGCCCGCTCCAGGCCGCGTTCACCAATCCGGAGCTGCTGGAGATGGGCGAGCTCGAGCGCGGCGATGTCGAGGTCCTCGGGGGCGACCTGGACGAGCTGTCCGCGGTCGCGCTGGGGGAGGCGGACAAGACCCGCCGGCGCAACGTCGAGATCATCCAGGACTACGCGGCGCGGCCGAAGACCGGCAAGCCGATCATCGTCCGCTTCCGCTTTCTCGCCTCTCCGGTTGAGCTGCTCGGCGACGAGAACGGCCACGTGCGCGCGGTCAAGATCGAGAACAACGAGATCGTCTTGCGCGAGGATGGTTCGCTCGCCGCCCGGGGCACGGGAGCTTTCGAGGAGATCCCGGCGCAGCTGGTGTTCCGCTCGATCGGCTACACCGGTCAGCCGGTCGGCGACATCCCGTTCGACGAGCGGCGCGGGCTGATCCGCAACGAGGGCGGACGCGTGACCGACGTCGACGGCGAGCACCAGGTCGGCGAGTACGTATCCGGCTGGATCAAGCGCGGTCCGTCCGGTGTGATCGGGACCAACAAGAAGGATTCCCAGGACACGGTCGCCAAGATCCTCGAGGACGCGGCGGCCGGCCGCCTCAACGAGCCGGTGTCCGACGACATCGAGGGTCTGATCGCGACGTGCCCCTACGCGGTGACGTGGGAGGGCTGGCAGGCGATCGACGCAATCGAGACCGCCGCCGGCGCCGCGTCGGGCACGGGACGTCCGCGGGTCAAGCTGACCGAGTGGGCGGCGCTGCGCGAAGCGGCCAGGGGAGTCCCCTCCGGGGCTCCTCGCTCCTGAGCCGGAGCGCCGCGGCCCCGGCTGTCGGGCTAACCGGGCTTCGTGTGGGGTGGCACCATGGCCGGGTGGACGTCGACGATCTTTACGGGCTCCCGCTCGACCAGTTCATCTCGGAGCGGACGGCGATGGCGCGGGAGCTCCGCAATGCGGGGGAGCGCGAGCGTGCGGGCGAGGTCGCGGCGCTACGCAAGCCCTCGGTGGCAGCGTGGGCAGTCAACCAGCTGGTCAGGACTCAGCGCCAGCCGGTCGCCGACCTGCTCGAGGCCGGCGATGCGTTGCGGGCCGCGCAGGACGACGTGCTCGCGGGCCGTGGCGACGCGCAATCGCTGCGCGCCGCGGTCGCGCATGAGCGGGCCGCGGTCGACGCGCTGACCGACGCGGCCCGCGGGCTGCTCAGCTCGGAGGGGAATGAGCTGAGCGAGACGATCATCGAGCGCGTCTCGGACACGCTGCACGCTGCCGCGCTCGACGACGAGGCGCGCTCGCAGGTGAGCGAGGGCCGGCTCGAGCGCGAGCTTCGCCACGTTGGGCTCGGGGGATTCGGGGCGCTCGGCGCCGCGCCGCCCGCGCCCCGGGCCGAGAAGCGGGCTCCGAAGCGGTCCGCCGCCAAGGAGACCGGCGCGGACGAGAAGAAGAAGGCCCGCGAACGGGAACGCACGGCCCGCGAGGAGGCGAAGGTCCGGGAGGAGGCCCGCCGGGAGGCCCGCGCCACCGAGCGCGAGGCCAAGCGTCGCCAGGAACGGGCCGAGCGTGCCGCGAACCTGGCGCGCGAGCGTCGTGACAAGGCGGCCGAGGCGCTCCGCGAGGCCGAGGCGGGTCTCGAGGCGGCCGAGGCGCAACTACAGGATGCCGTGGCGGCGGTGAGCGCGGCCGAGGCCGTGTCGCGAAACGCCGCGCGATAGCTCAGTGCAGCAGCGCGATCACGAGCACCACGATCACGACGACGACCAGGGCCGCGCCGCCGAACGCGATCGGGCGCTGGCGCCACCAGAACTCGGGATCGGCGCGATCGCGGGAGTACCGGCCCTCGGGCGGTGTGCCCACCCAGTCATCGTCGTCGTCATACCCGCTCATGCCGCCAGCTTAGGTGACGCAGCGAGGTTCGGGTGCTGATCATCCGGTACGTCACCGGCGTGGTGACGGTGTGTGTGGCCCGACGAGGAGGATCACCCTCCCCGCTAACGTGGCCGGCATGAACTATCGAACGCTTGGACGGACCGGGGTGAAGGTCAGTCCGCTCTGCCTCGGGGCGATGATGTTCGGCGCCTGGGGCAACCCCGACCACGACGACTGCATCAAGATCATCCACCGCGCACTCGACGCCGGGGTGAACTTCATCGACACCGCCGATGTCTACGGTCGCGGCGAGTCCGAGGAAATCGTCGGTAAGGCGCTCGCCGGTGGCAAGCGCGACAACGTGGTCCTCGCCACCAAGGTCCACGGGACGATGGGCGACGACCCCAATGAGTTCGGCAACACCCGGCGATGGATCGTCCGCGAGGTCGAGAACTCGCTCAAGCGGCTGAACACGGACTGGATCGACCTGTACCAGATCCACCGTCCGGAGGACGACACCGACATCGACGAGACGCTCGGGGCGCTAACCGACCTGGTGCGCGCCGGGAAGGTGCGCTACATCGGCTCCTCGACGTTTCCCGCGAGCCAGATCGTCGAGGCCCAGTGGGTGGCCGAGCGGCGCGGCCGCGAGCGGTTCGTGTGCGAGCAGCCGCCGTACTCGATCCTGGTCCGCGGCGTGGAGAACGACGTGCTCCCGACCTGCAGGCGGCACGGGATGGCGGTGATCCCATGGAGCCCGCTCGCCGGCGGATGGCTGACCGGGCGCTACCGCAAGGACTCAGAGCCGCCGGAGTCGCACCGCGCGGAGCGGATCCCGGCTCGCTTTGACATGTCCCTGCCGGGAAACCAGCTCAAGCTCGAGGCCGCCGACGGCCTGGCCAAGCTCGCCGAGGAGGCGGGGATAACGCTGATCGAGATGGCGCTCGCGTTCGTCATGAACCATCCGGCCGTGACCGCGCCGATCATCGGGCCGAGGACGATGGAGCAGCTCGAGTCGCAGCTGCCCGCCGCCGAGGTCACGCTCAGCGCCGAGGTGCTCAACCGGATCGACGAGCTGGTCCCCCCCGGAAGCACGCTGAATCAGGCCGACGGGGGCTGGCAGAACCCCGCGCTGGCGGCCGCGGCCCGGCGTCGCGGTACCGGCCACTGAGCGCACAATCGTTCGAAATCTGGACTTTCGCGCAACTTTGACGTCCGGGCACACGTTCATCCTCTGACTACTGCTTTACGGAGGGCTGAGCGGTGTTGGACGCGAATGGGACTGCGGTAACCACAGGCAGATACGTCACGGAGCTCTTGTACGAGCTGCTCGACGCGCACATCGACACGATGCGGATGGCGCGCGAGCTTGACGACGATCCGGCTTGGGCCGCGCACCTCGACTATCTGCGGGACCTGCAGCGAGTCGGACGCGAGGCGCTGGCGCACGGGTCGGGCGCGCGCGCGTAGGACAAACTGAAGCTTGGGCCGGGCGCGCGGGCTAGGGCGCTGCGGGAACCACCGCGCGCGGGCCGTTGTCCCCGGACAGCGAGTCCGTGTCGAAGCCGGTTTCGGACAGGCGTTCGACGGAGGGCATCTTCTCGAGGAAGGCGTCGGCCGGCTCGAGGAAGTTGATCCGGGGAGTGCGGTAGTGCATCGGCACGACCCACCTCGGCCCGAGACGGTGCGTGATCGCCGCGGCCTGCTCGGCGCCGATCGTCAGCCCGCCGCCCACGGGCAGGAACAGCAGATCGACATCACCGATCGCGTCGGCCTGCTCGTCGCGCAGGGAGCGCTGGCCAAAGTCGCCGAAGTGCGCGACGCGGAGTCCGTCGAGCTTGAAAGAGAAGATCACGTTGTGCCCGCGCTCGGTGCCGGCGGCCTCGTCGTGCTCGGATGAGATCGCGACGACCTCGCCCACGGGCGATTCGTGCCGCCCCGCGCTCGAGCGAATAACCGTCGGGGTTCCGGCGATGACCTCGACGCCGTTGTGATCGCCGTGCTCGTGCGTGACGAGCAGCAGGTCCGCCTCGACGCCCTCGATCGGCGGGTAGTCGAACTGCATGCCATGAGCCGCCGCCGCCGACATATCGCCAAACGGGTCGATGAACACAGTGCCGTCCTGTCCGCTCAGGCGGAACGCGGCCTGGCCGTACCAATCAACGCGCATCTCGCTCCTCTCGTGCCGTGTCCGCCGCCGTTCGTTGCGCGCACGGGTTCGCGCGTCGCCGGAAGCTTACGCGGCCGGATCCGAAGCGCGTCGCGCTCCCTGGCCCATTTTTGGCGTGCTCGTTCTAGTGGAAGAGCAGGGCTTCAGTCGCGACGATCGCAAGGGCGACGACGATGCAAAGCGCGATGGTCACGATGACCCGTTGAGCTTCGCCGTTCTCGCCCGAGAGGATCTGCATTAGGCCGGGCCGGTCAGGATGGGTCTCCATCAGCGTGCCGGTGGTCTTTCCGCATGTTGGGCAACGTTCGAGCATTGCTCCCTCCTTAAAGGGAGGCATCGGTGGGGCTTCGATGTGACGGTACCCAGTGGCGGCAGCAATGTCTCAAAAAGCCCATTAAGGTGCGGTTGTGTGCCGACGGTCACGAGGGAACCGGTTACGCACGTAATCGGCAGTCGGGGCTGACACTTGACCCAACGGCTGAGACGCTAGGGTTCCGCCGATGCCAGACCGAGCCGCGATCGTCACCGGAGCCTCCCGTGGAATTGGACTCGCGCTCGCGCAGACTCTCGGCGAGGAGGGCTTCGCCCTCACGATCACCGCCCGCAAGCCCGACACGCTCGAGCGTGCCGCCGGCGAGCTGCGGGACCGTGGCTTCGAGGTCGAGGGGATCGCCGCAAACCTCGCGGACGAGGAGGCGATTCGCGAGGTGGTCCGGCGCCATCGCGCGCGTTACGACCGTCTCGACGTGCTGGTCAACAACGCCGGCGTCGGAGTCGGCGCGGCGGCGACCGAGAACCAGGCGAAGTACGTCGACCTCCAACTCGACGTCAACGTGCGCGCGATCATCCTTTTCTATCGCGAGTGCGCGGAGCTCCTCCGCATCGCCGGGGCTGAGCACGGCAACGCGCTCGTCGTGAATATGGCGTCGATCGCGGGGAAGATGCCGGATCGTTGGCTGTCCGTGTATTCGGCTACGAAAGCCGCCGTCGCCGCTTATTCGATGGCCATGAACCGGGCGTTCGCACGAGACGGCGTGAAGTCGGTCGCGTTCGCGCCGGGCTTCGTCGACACCGACATGACCGACTACGTCAAGGAGAAGGTTCCGGCTGAGCGGATGCTGCGCCCGAGCGACATCGCGGAAGGGTTGCGGTTCCTGCTTCGCCTGTCGCCGAACGCGATCGTGCCGGAGATCATGTTCCAGCGCCCCGACGAGTTCGCCTAGCGTCGACCGGCTCCGCTGCCGCCGTCGCGGGGTATCGTCCGCCACTCGATGACCTCTGATCTGTCCGGCCGGCGCGTTCTGATCACGGGCGCGGCTCGCGGAATCGGCGCGGCCACCGCCCGGCGGCTGTACGAGCGTGGCGCGCGGGTCGTGTTGGCCGGGATCGAGCCCGACGCGCTGGCGCGGACCGCGGCGCAGTGCGGCGATGCGCTCGCGGTCGTGTGCGACGTTCGCGACCGCGAACAGGTCGACGCCGCCGTCGAGGGGGCCGCCGAGCACCTCCGCGGGCTAGACGTCGTGGTCGCCAACGCCGGCGTCGCCGCGCAGCTCCCGCTGATCGGTGGAGATCCGGAAGTGTTCGAGCGCACGATCGAGGTCAACCTGCTCGGGGCCTATTACACGCTGCGTGCGGCCGGCGAGCACATCGCGCATGAGCGGGGCTACGCACTCGCGATCGCGTCGCTCGCGGCCGCGGTGCATCCTCCGCTGCTGGGCGCGTACAGCGCGTCGAAGGCCGGCGTCGAGGCGCTGGCCGACTCGCTGCGGATTGAGCTAGCGCCGAGCGGCGCGCGCGTGGGAGTCGCGTACTTTGCCGAGCTCGACACCGACATGGTCCGCCACGGGTTCGGCACAGCCGCCGCGCAGCGGATGGCCGATGTTCGCCGTCCGGGCAGGCGCGTGACGCCGCTCGAAGCCGGGATCGACGCGATCGAGCGCGGGATCGCCCGTCGCTCGAGGCGGGTGGTGGCCCCGCGCTGGGTCGCACCCGTGCTGCAGACGCGGATGCTTGCCCAGCGCGTGATCGAGCTGGCTACGCGCTCGTCGATCGAGGATGTGCTCGAGATTGCGCGCGCCGAGGACCCGTCGCTGACGACGCCGCAGCCGGACACGTTCACGCGCGCTCCTAAGTAACTCTTACCCGCCTCCTACCGAGGTCCGACGCCGGGCGAGGAACGTCCGCGGTGGATCAACAGAAAGGAGGTGAGCAGATGCGAAGGCTAAAGCCTCTGCTGGTGACGGTCGCCGCCACGGCGGCGATCGCGGGCGGCGGCGCGGCGATCGCGAACGCGGCCACGTCGACTAGTTCGACCACCGGCAGCGTCACCACGACCAGCACCGTGCCGGCGCGTACCGCGCCGACGGCGCCCACGCCGGGCAGTCACGCCCCGCCGGCCCGGTCCGGCGGCAGCGGCTCACACAACTGTCCCAACATGTGAGTCACTGCAGCTGAATTGCTGCATAGACCACGACGGCGCCCACACGGCACGACCCGGTCGGGCTACCCCGGCCGGGTCGGCCGCCGCGCCGGCTCCGGCCTCGTCGCTCCAGAATTAGGTGTGCGTAGAGTAGAAGTATGGCCTCGATCAGCAACGGACGGCGCGCGAGCAGCATCGCCCTGCGCCGGCCGGACCCTCGAGGCGAGAACTACAAGTGGATCGCGCTGTCCAACTGCACGCTCGGCGTGCTGCTGGCCACGCTCGACGCGTCGATCACGCTGATCGCGATGCCGGACATCTTCCGCGGCATCCATCTCGACCCGCTCGTCCCGTCCAACAGCTTCTACCTGTTGTGGATGATCTTCGGGTTCCTGATCGTGACGAGCGTGCTGATCGTCAGCCTCGGGCGGCTCGGCGACATGTACGGGCGAGTGCGGATCTACAACCTCGGGTTCGTCATCTACACGGCGGCGTCGCTGGTCCTCACCATCGACTGGCTGGGCGGACAGGAAGGCGCCGCGTATCTGATCGGGTTCAGAATCGTGCAGGGAGTGGGCGCGGCGTGTCTGCTGGCCAACTCGGCCGCGATCATCACCGACGCGTTCCCCGCCAACCAGCGGGGGATGGCACTCGGGATCAACAACATCGTCGGGGTCAGCGGCATGTTCGTCGGCCTGGTGCTCGGCGGCATCCTTGCGCCGATCGACTGGCGACTCGTGTTCCTGATCTCGGTGCCGGTGGGGCTGTTCGGGACAGTGTGGGCCTACCTCAAGCTCCAGGAGATCTCTACGCCGAGGCGCGCCAAGGTCGACTGGGGCGGCAACATCACATTCGCCGTCGGGCTGATCCTGATCATGATCGCGGTCACTTACGGCATCCGTCCGTACGGGGACTCGGCGACCGGCTGGGGGAGCCCGCGCGTCCTGATTCTGGTCGCGTCCGGCGTCCTGTCGCTGGTTGCGTTCGTGGCAATCGAGCGGCGCGTCGCCGATCCGATGTTCCGGCTGCCGCTGTTCAAGATCCGCGCGTTCACGTTCGGGACGCTGTCGACGTTCCTCTCGGCGGTGGCGCGGGGAGGCCTGATGTTCATGCTGATCATCTGGCTCCAGGGAATCTGGCTGCCGCTCCACGGGTACGACTTCAGCGACACGCCGCTTTACGCGGGGATCTACATCCTCCCGCTGACGTTCGGGATGCTGATCGCCGGCCCAACCTCGGGCTATCTTTCGGACCGGTTCGGATCGAGGGGTTTCGCGACTGGCGGGATGATCGGGGCCGCGATCAGCTTCTTCCTGCTGGCGCTGCTCCCGATCGACTTCGCGTATCCGGTATTCGCGCTGTTCCTGTTCCTGAACGGCGTCTCGATGGGGATGTTCGCCTCGCCCAACCGCGCCGGGGTGATGAACAGCCTGCCCCCGGGTGATCGTGGCGCCGGCGGCGGGATGAACCAGACGTTCCAGAACTCCGCACAGGTGCTGTCGGTCGGCATCTTCTTCACGCTGATGATCCTCGGGCTTTCGGCGACCCTGCCGCACACGATGGCGAGCGGGCTCGAGGCGCACGGCGTCTCGGCCCACGCCGCGGAGCGTGCCGCCAACCTCCCGCCGGTCTCGATCCTGTTCGCGGCGTTCCTCGGGTACAATCCGATCCAGCATCTGCTCGGCTCGTCGGTCGTCAGCCAGTTGCCGGCCCACACGCAGGCCGTGATCACGGGCCGCTCGTTCTTCCCGCAGCTGATCTCGGAGCCGTTCCGGAACGGCTTGCACGAGGCGTTCGCGTTCGCGATCGTCGCGTGTCTGGTCGCCGCGGCCGCGTCGTGGTCGCGGGGAAAGCGCTACGTCGACGGCGACGTTGTTGTGAAAGACGCGTCGGTCGGCAACGGGACCGGCTCCGCCACAGGGCTGGGCCCGGCGCGGGCGCAGGAGGGCGCGAGCACCCCGGGCTAGCTAGACCGGCTGGTCCGCCAGCCAGTAGGATCGAGCCGGCGTGACATCGACACGCGATGATCTCGAGCAGGTTCGAGTCGGCGACCTCGAGCTCTGGCATGCCGGGCCGCCCCACGAGGTCTTCAGCCGGCTGCGCGACGAATGCCCGGTCCACTGGACCGACCAGATCAGCGGGTTCCCCAGCGAGGCCGGGTTCTGGTCGGTGACCCGCCCGGAGGACATCCACACGGTCAGCCGCGACTGGCGCACGTACTCCTCCGAGCTCGGAGGGATCACGTCGACCGGCGTGTTCCCGCTCGAGCTGATCCGCTCGATGTTCATCGGGATGGATCCGCCCCGCCACGACCGGCTCAAGATGCTGTTCCAGGCCGGCTTCACGCCGAAGCGGATCGCCGCCCACGAACCCGCGATTCGGTCGATCGTGGTCGAGGTGCTCGATCGCCTCGACGGCCGCTTGGAATGTGATCTGGTATCCGACGTCGCGCAGCCGGTCGTCTCGCGCGTGATCGGGAGCTTCATGGGGATCCCACCCGAGGACGACGCGATCTGGGCCAGGCTGATGAACTCGACGCTCGCGGTCGCCGACCCGGACGTGAGCCCACACGGGGTCGACTCCCTGCTCGACGAGAACATCCCCGAGATCTTCGAGCGCTGTCGGCGGCTGATCGACGAGCGTCGCGAGCGGCCGAGCGACGATCTGACGAGTGTGCTCGTCCACGCCGAGATCGAGGGAGAGAAGCTCGATGAGCGGGAGATCGTGATGGGCTTCTTCCTGCTGATGGCCGCCGGCAACGACAGCACCAAGGCGACGTTCTGCAGCGGAATGCGCGCGCTACTCGAGCATCCCGATCAGCGCCGGCTGCTGCTCGACGATCCCGGGCTGATCCCGGGTGCGGTCGAGGAGTCGCTCCGCATGTTCCCGGCGTTCGCGCACTTCCGGCGCACGGCGACGTGCGACACCGAGCTCGCGGGCCTGACGATCCGGGAAGGCGAGAAGGTCGTCATGTGGTACGTGTCGTCGGGTCGCGACTGCGAACGCTACGAGGAGCCCAACCGCTTCGACGCCTGCCGCAACCCCGAGCATCAGGCCTTCGGCGCGGGCGGCCGGCATTTTTGCCTCGGGACTGCGCTGGCGCGACTCGAGCTGCGGGTGCTGTTCGAGGAGACGCTCGCGCGCTACCCGAATATCGAGCTCGCCGGCGAGCCGACGTGGGTGGCGTCGACGTTCGTCAACCAGCTCAAGTCGTTGCCGGTCAGGCTCGCCGGCACGGGCGCGTAGTCAGCGGACAGGCAGCAGGCCCATCTTGTGGGCGATGCCGGCGGCGTCGACCCGGCGCTTGGCGCCGAGCTTGCGCAAGATATTCGAGACGTGGACGCCGGCGGTGCTCGCGCTGATGTACAGCGCGGCGGCGATCTCTCGGTTCGTGTGACCCTCCGCGAGGAGCTCGAGCACCGCGAGTTCGCGCGGGGTGAGGATCGGAGCCTCGAGCGACTCGCGGGGCGTGGCGGAGCCCGCGGGCGTCTCAATCGCCTCGACCACGGTCTCGATCGTCGAGTCCAGCCCGCGGGCACGGCCCTCCGCCCATGCCGCCCCGAACACCGAAACGCTCAGCTTGCGTACGAGTTGGTCGACGATCGCGTCGCGGTCGGCCGACTCGACCGGCGGGATCGGCGTGCCCAGCCGCTCGCGAACCGCCTCGGCGGCGGCCAGCACCTCGATCGCGCGGCGAGGGTCGTTGCGGGCGAGGACCGAACCGGCAATCTCCTCGAGCACGCTCGCGACTCGCCACCGGTCCCCGAGTCGGCGGTGGATGAGGAGCGCCTCGCACAGCATCGGGGCGGTGTCGCCAGCGGGGCGGCGCGCCCGGCGCGCCGCGATTGAGAGCTCGTGCAGCGACCATGCGATGCCCTCCTGAAAGCCGAGCTCGCGCGAGATCGACAGCGCCTTCTCGAGCCGCTGCTGCCCGATCGAGAGCGCGCCGCGATAGAGCGCGCACGCGCCCAGGTTGACCAGCGCAGTGGCGGTCGCCTGCAGGTTGCCCGTCCGCTGGAACTCCGCGAGCGCGGCGCTTCCCATCTCCTCGGCCGTCTCGCTGTCGCCGCGCAGCCACGCGACGAACCCGAGGTAGTCCTGCGAGGACGCGATCCCGTCCGCGTCATTCAGCTCCCGCCAGAGCGACAGGCTGCGCTCGTGCAGGTCGCGGGCCTCGTCGTAGCGGGCCTGTTCGCGCGCGATCGATCCGAGGCGCTGGAGCGCGGCGGCGGCGGCGCGCTGGTCGCCGAGCTCGTGAACGAGCTGAAGCGCGTCGTGTAGATGGCCGCTCGCCACCTCGTAGTCGCACTGCAGGAACGCGACCTCGCCCATCTTGACCTGGATGTCGGCGCGCTGCGCGGTCGAGAGCTCCGCTGAGCGCCCGAGGATCTGCTCGAACCACAGGCGCGCCTCGCGATAGAAGCCGCGCCGGTACCAGAACGGCCACAGCATCGAGGCCATCTGCGCGCCCCCCTCGATCGACTCGACGAGCAGCCACTGGAGCGCCTCGATCAGGTTGTCGTGCTCTACGGCGAGGCGCTCCAACCACAGAAGCTCCTCGCCCCCGGCAAACCCGGCATGCGCCTCGGCGGCCATCGCCGAGAAGAACTCGGCGTGCCGCCAGCGGACGGTGGGGGCCTCCGACGTGTCCCACAGCTTGGCGGCCGCGTACTGGCGGACGGTAGAAAGCAGCCGGTAGCGCGGATCCTCGGGGTGATCGACGACCTGGACCAGCGACCGGTCGATCAGCACCGCGAGCAGATCGAGCACCTCGGCGGCGTCGAGTTGGTAGCCCCCACAGACGTACTCGGCGGCGGTGAGCGAGAACGTCCCGCGGAACGCGCCGAGCCGCCGGAACAGCCGTTGCTCGGCGGGCTCGAGCATCCGATGGCTCCATTCGAGCGTCGCGTCGAGCGTGCGGTGGCGCTCGGGTGCCGTCCGGCCGGTGTGGCGCAGCACGCTCGCGTCCCGCTCCAACCGGTCGGCGATCTGACTGAGCGACAGCACGGGCACGCGCGCGGCCGCGAGTTCGATCGGCAGGGGCATCCCGTCGAGCCACCGGCATATCCGGCGGATTGTGTCCCGCGCTCCTGGGGCGGCCGGGTCGAACCGGCTCGACGCCTCGGCGGCTCGTTCGATGAACAGCGACACGGCGCCGTCGTCGGGGTCGTCGGGCGCACGCTCGTCGGCATGGTCGCTTTGCGTGTGAGTGTCGTCGTCCGTGGGGTCGGCCTCGGTGATCGCGAGGCCGCCAACGCGCCACACCTGCTCGCCTGGAACGCCGAGCGGCTGACGGCTGGTCGCGATCACCCGCAGCGATTGAGAACGCGCGAGCAGCGCGACGATCAGATCGGCGCAGCCGTCGACCACCTGCTCACAGTTGTCGAGCGTCAGCAGCGTCGACTCCGGGAAGCGGTGGGCAAGCGCCCCGGGCGCGGGATCGTTGGTCAGATCCTGCTGGAGCACCGTGGCGGCGACGACCTGGGGGACCAGGTCGGAATCGAGGGTCGCCGACAGATCGACCCACCAGGCGCCGCCGACGAAGTCCGGCCGCATCGCGTCAGCGAGCGCGACCGCGAGCCGTGTCTTTCCCGCGCCGCCGGGCCCGCACAGGGTCAGGACCCGGGTTCGCCAAACCACCGACCGCAGTTCGGCCAGTGCGGCGTCTCGACCGACGAGCCTGGTGAGCTGCGCCGGCACGTTGCCAAGCGCCTCGGCATGCGCGCGCGGGTCGTTCGTCTGGGTTGCGGTCTCCTCGATCAGTCAGGGCACCTTGCCGTCGTGGCTTTGCTGCCGCACGTTCGACTCCCCCGTGCACGTGCTCCGACCAAATTCTAAAGGCCGGTGCGGCCGGTCTAAAGGCAGCAGACGGCTATCTAAACGTGTTCTAAGCGCATCGGCCAAAGACAGGGCAACCGCCCGATGTGCGCCTGGCGATTTATCCGCAGGATCTTCGACGACGGCAAATCCCCTCGAAGGAGCCCGTCAGGTCAAGTCCCTAGATCGGAGGTTCGCTATGAAGTTTCGTCTTCCCTCACCGTCGTTTGTGCTCGCGCTGGTGGCCCTGTTCGTGGCGCTCGGCGGCGGCGCCGCGTTCGCCGCCACGCAGGTCGCCAGCAACTCGCAGCGACTCGGCGGTCAGCCGCCCAGCTTCTACCTGGCCGCCAAGCACTTCGTCAGCTCGGGCGGCGACAAGTTCCTGCGCGTCGGCCAGACCAAGGTCCTCGGTCGCGCCGGCCACTACACGTTCAGCTCGACCTGCTCGGACCCGAGCGGGGTCACGGGGGCGCAGCAGGTCACGTTCGACGTGACCGCGAACACGACCGCTGATCTGGATGGCAACGGCCCGATGCCCGCCGGCACCAAGATCAACATCCACACCGACAGCGATTCGATGGACTCGACGTCCACAAACATGCTGAATCCGGGCGATTTCGCCCAGGTCGGGAGCGCTTCGAGCTCGACCGAGATCGCCGCTGACGGTCAGGAAGTGGACGTGTTCTACAACGACGGCGTCAACTGGCCTTCGGGCAACGGCAGCGCCGCGCACGACTGCTTCGCCGGCTACACCGGATTCCTCGGCTAACCCGCAAGACCACCCCCCAGGAGGGGCCTTCCGCTTCCCCTCGCCGGAAGGCCCCTCCGTTTCATCCAACGCACTTGATCAACGCCCCGGCGACCTATGCCGCGGCGCTGCGGTGTCGAAACGTGGTGGGCTGCGTCCGGGAACGGACGTTTTTCAACAGGAGCGGGATGAAAATCGGGTCCGATCGGGTACACGTGTCTGTACATGTCCGCAAATAGCGGACGTTCAGGGAACGGAGGGGGTCCAGACATGAAGCTCAGACCGTTTCGCCACCGCAGGCCTCGGTCGGTCCAGGTGCAGTCCGGACTGCCGTCGCCGCCGCCGCCGTCCGCGCCGAGTCCGCCGCGCATTGAGTCTCCGCCGCGGATGTGGTCGCTGCTGCTGCCGCCGGCGTTCACCGACCGCAGGTAGCCCGGCCGCGGGTAGCGCTCAGCGCGCGGCGCGCCGCAACGACAGCCCGAGTAGAGCCAGCGCCGCCAGCGGCATGACCCACCATGCCGGCGCCCCCGCGCCTGCGATCAGCGCGGTGGCCCCGAGGGCGACCACGACGCCGAACGCGGTCACGGGGTCGTCGCCGACGACGAACTCCCAGATCGCGTGTGCGGCGCGAACGATCCAGCTCACGCCGGCTCTCCAACCGCTCGATGCGCGGGCGCGCGTCGCAGCCACCTGACCATCGCCAGCGACGCGAGCGCCACCCCGGGGATGAGCACAAGCAGAGCCGCGTCGCCGCCGGGCCACGATGCGCCGGCGCCCTCGGCGCCCCAGAAGATGCCGAACGACGTGAGCATCACGCCGACGAAGAACTTCAACGTGTTCTCCGGCACGCGCGCGAGCGGCGCCCGCACGAGCACGCCCGCGAGGACGACGACGGCGATCGCGACGGCGGCAGCCACGGCCGCGAGCCCGATGTTGTGCTGGCTGGCGCCGAACGTGAGCACGATGAACGCGACCTCGAGTCCCTCGAGCAGCACGCCCTTGAACGCGATCGTGAACGAGTAGCCGTCGAACCCGCTGCCGGCGCGCGCCGCCGAGCGGGCGGCGTCGGTCTCTTCGGCGAACGCTTTGGCCTCGTCGTGGAGCGCCTTGAGTCCGGCGTAGCGAAGCACCGCCTTGCGCAGCCACTGGAGCCCGAACACGAGCAGCAGCCCGCCGACGACCACGCGCAGGACATCGATCGGCAACTGCGTGAGTGCCGGCCCGAGCGCGGCGACGATTACCGCAAGCACGAGCGTCGCGGCGCCGACGCCCGTCAGGGCCGAGCGCCAGCTGCGTGTGACCCCGACCGCGAGCACGATCGTGAGCGCCTCGACGGCCTCGACCGCGCACGCGAAGAACACCGATAGGGCGAGGCCGATCTCCTGTCCGGACACGTCTCCGAGTATGGTCCGTCTCAGGCGTCTAAGACCGGTCTCACGCGTCGGAGACCGGGCTCAGCTCGACCCCGAACAGCTCACGCAGGCCGTCGAACCCCTCGTCGCTCACGTGGACGGCCCTGCTGCGATCGGCCTTGCGGACCCAGCCGAGGTCGATCATCCGCGTCGTGAGCGCCGCTCCCAGCGATCCGGCCAGATGATGCCGCTGCTCGCTCCAGTCGACGCAGTAGCGGATCAGCGGTCGCCGGTTCGGGAGCGAGTCGAAGTCGATGCCGAACGCCTTCAGCTCGCGCACGCCGCTCGGCGTGAGCCGGTAGTCGAGGTCGATTCCGGGGGTGGCGAGCCGGTCTTCGCGGGCAGCGTCGGGGTCGAACACGCCGTCGCCGCCGGTCAGCAGCTCCTGGTCGAGCATGGCCTCCATCAAGTGGGTGCCGAGCATCCCGGCGAGGTGGTCATAGCAGGTCCGCGCGAAGCGGACCGCCTGCGCCTTGCTGCCCTGCTTGAGCGAGCGGACCGGCGCCGGCGGTGAGACGCGCGCCAGTGCCTCGATGAGCTCGCCCACCTGCGGCCCCGCGATGCGGAAGTAGCGGTGGCGCCCGTGGCGCTCGACGCGCAGCAAGCCGCCGGTGACGAGCTTGCCGAGGTGGGCGCTGGCGGTGGAGACGGCGACGCCGGCCTCGTCGGCGAGCACGCTCGCGGGCAGCGCGCGGCCGTCGCCGAGCGCTAGCAGGATCTTGGCCCGGCCGGGGTCGGCAACGAGCGCACCGATGCTGGCAATGTCGGCGTCACCCTTCATGGCATACACGGTAGCGCGCCGACATTTCGCTCCCGGACGAAGCGTGCGGCGGTGTCATCATGAGAGGTAGATGAGCTCTGGGAATCACGGTTTTGCGGCATCGCACGGCGCCGGCGGCAGCGGCGCGATGCGTTCGCTGCGCCGGGCGGGTGGGCCCGATAAAAAGCCGCCCCCCTTGATGGATCCGAGCCGCGAGCGCGACACCGGACGGATCCTGGCGCTGTTCAGGCCCTACCGTCTCCGGCTCTCGGCCGTGCTCGCGCTGATTGTCGTCTCGTCCGGCATCGCGATCCTCCAGCCGTTCCTGCTCAGGCAAGCCCTCGACGTCGGGATCCTTCAGCACGACGAGACCGTGTTGACCGTGACTGTGCTGGCGATGATCGCGATCTCGATCTTCACCAACGCCACGAGCGTGTGGCAGACGTACATGTCGAACGTCGTCGGCCAGCGCGTGATGCATGACCTGCGCGCCGCGGTCTACCAGCACCTTCAGAAGATGTCGCTGGCGTTCTTCACCCGCACCCGCACGGGCGAGGTGCAGTCGCGGATCGCGAACGACATCGGCGGGCTCGACAGCGTCGTCACCACGACCGCGACCACGATCGCGCAGAACGCGACCACGGTGATCGCCTCGCTCGTCGCGATGTGCCTGCTCGACTGGCGCCTCGCGATCATCTCGCTCGTGTTCGTGCCGCCGTCGGTGTACATGACCCGGCGCGTCGGCCAGATCCGCCGGAGGATCACCACCGAGCAACAGCGCCGCCTGGCCGATATGTCGGCGCTCGTGGCGGAGTCGCTGTCGGTGTCGGGGATCATGCTCGGCAAGACGATGGGCCGCGGCACCGACCTCGCCGGCCGCTTCACCGGCGAGTCCAAAGACATCGCCGACCTCGAGGTCAGGTCGCGGATGGCAGGCCGCTGGATGATGGCGACGATCCAGTTCACGTTCGCCGTCCAGCCGGCGATCATCTACTGGCTCGCCGGGCAAACGTTCATCGGCACCTCGATCTCGATCGGAACCGTGGTGGCGTTCACCACGCTCCAGACGCGGTTGCTGTTCCCGATCCAATCGCTGCTCGGCGTCCAGGCCGACATGCAGACCTCGCTGGCGCTGTTCGATCGCATCTTCGAATACCTCGACCTGCCGGTCGACATCGTCGAGTCTTCGCACCCCGTCGAGATGCGTCCGGAGGAGTTGCTCGGCGAGGTCCGGTTCGAGGGCGTTTCGTTCAGATACGGCGCAAACAGCGACGACGGCGAATCCGCGCCAGCGGATTCGCCATGGACGTTGCGCGACATCAACCTGACCGTCCCGGCGGGGACGCGAACCGCAGTCGTGGGCGAGACCGGCGCCGGCAAGACCACGATCGGCTACCTGGCCGCGCGGCTGTACGAGCCGCAGGAGGGGCGGGTGACGATCGACGGCGTCGACGTCCGCGACGCGTCGCTCGCGTCACTGGCGGCGACCGTCGGCGTGGTCTCGCAGGAGACGTACCTGTTCCACGCCAGCGTCCGCGAGAACCTGCGCTTCGCTCGCCCCGACGCGACCGATGAGGAGATCGAGGACGCGGCGCGCACCGCGCGGATCCACAACTTGATCGCGTCGCTGCCCGACGGCTACGACACCGTTGTCGGCGAGCGCGGCTACCGCTTCTCGGGCGGGGAGAAGCAGCGGATGGCGATCGCGCGCACGGTGCTGCGCAACCCGCCTGTGCTCGTGCTCGACGAGGCCACGAGCTCGCTCGACACGCAGACCGAGGCGGCGGTCCAGGCCGAACTCGAGCGGCTTGCCGAGGGCCGCACGACGATCACGATCGCGCACCGGCTGTCTACCGTTCGCGACGCCGACCAGATCGTCGTGCTCGACCGAGGCCAGATCGTCGAGCGCGGCACGCACGACGAGCTGATGGAGCGCCGCGGCGCGTACGCCGCGCTGGTGCACCGTGACGTGACCGACGTGATCGACGAGATCGCCGGTGGCGAGACCGTCGGCGAGGCATCTTGAGCGGCCGAGCGTCGAGCGAGCTGTTGCTCGTCGGGAGCCTGCCGGCGTCGTCGACAGAGGAAGCGTTCCGCGCCGGCGGGGAGTTGTTCGGCGACTTGGTGTTTGCGTTGCCCGACGGCGAGACCGGTCCGCGTGCGGCGTGGGTCGGCTACGAGCGCGAGCGGCTCGTCCGGCCGAACTCGGACGTCGAGGTCGTCTCGGAGACCGAGTCGCCCACGGGCATTCCACGGCACGCTTACGAGACGCCCGTGTTCAAGATCCGGGCGGGAGCGGGCGAGTTGCACTTCGACACTTGGCCACGGATCGATGACGCCCTCGAATCGTGGCGTATGTTCGCTGCGTTGCGTAATCAGGGAGTGATTCCGGCGGGGCTGCGGCTCCAGGTTGGCCTGCCGTTCCCCTCGAGTGCGTTGAACGGGTTCAAGGCGGACTTCGCCGGCGACTACCCGGTGGCCGAGCGCGCGTACGAGGACCTCGTGGGCCGCTCTCTCGTCCGGCTGCTCGACGAGATTCCAGCCGCGGACCTCGCAATCCAGTGGGACATGGCGTACGAGGTTCAGGACATCGAGGGCGTGCTCGCGTGGACGCCGGAGGGAGCGTGGGAGCGGTTCGCCGGCCCGGTGGCGCGGCTCACGCCACAGATCCCCGAGGACGTCATGGTCGGCTACCACCTCTGCTACGGGACCTTCCCGGAGTGGCCGATGTACGAGGCGCGCGACTACGAGGTGCTCGTGCGGATGGCCAACTACGCGGTCGCGAATTCCGGTCGTACCGTCGATTGGGTTCACATGGCCGGGCCGCGCTACCTGCGGTCCGAGGACAAACGCTTCTTCCGGCCTTTGAGCGATCTCGACGTCGGGGACACGCGCGTGTACCTCGGGATCGTGCTGCCGGTGGATGGGTTGCCGGGGCTCCGGCGCCGGCACGCGACCGCGTCGCGGTACCTGAGCGACTTCGGCGTCGCGATGTACTGCGGGTTCGGGCGCCAGCCGGGTGCCGACGGGATGGACACGATGCGCGAGCATGCTGCGGTGGTGCGGGCGCTTAGAGACGCGGTGGCGTAAGCGTCTTTGGGAGTCCTCTCCCGGGTCTGCGCGGGGCCGGAGGGTTTGCTGCGTTTTACATGGTCGTGGCGGCGAGCCAGGTCGAGATCAGGTAGTTGCCGATCGTGCCTGGCGGCGGGAGGATGATCTCGCCGGCGCTGAGCGCGCGCGCGAGCTCGTCGCGCTCCCACCACCGCGCCTCGACCAGCTCGTCGGGCGCGGGGGTGAGGGTCGGGTCTTCGCCGGCGGGGTCGACGAACGCCCAGAAGCCGATCATGAGCGCCTGCGGGAACGGCCACGGCTGCGACGTGACGTACTCGACGCCGACGACCTCGACGCCGGTCTCCTCGCGCGCCTCGCGGATCACCGTCTTCTCGGGGGTCTCGCCCGGCTCGACGAATCCGGCGAGCGCCGACCACCGGTTCGCGGGCGCGCCCTGGCGGCGACTCAGCAAGCAGCGGTCGCCCGACTGCACGAGCATCGTGATCGCCGGGTCGGTCCGCGGAAACACGACCAGCCCGCACACGGGGCAGCGGCGGCGGTGGCCGGCTGCCTCGACCACGGTGGCGTCGCCGGACCGCCCGCAGTAGCGCTGGACCCGATGCCAGCCGATCATCGCGACCGCGTACGCCGCGAGCGCCGCGTCGGCGGGTTCGAGCTCGGCGGCGAGGCCGCGGAGTGGGGCGAACTCGAGAGTGGGCTGGGGGTTGCCGGCGCCGGCGTCGTAGGCGAACACCGCCGCCCCCGCCTGATCGAGCCCGAGGAACGTGAGCTCCGCCTCGTCCGGAACGGCCGCCACGGGGACGAGCGCCAGACCGCCACCGTCCGCGGTCAAGGCGACCGTCTGGCCGTCTCCGACGAGCACCACTCGCGAGCTCTCGAGACTTCGCAGTCGATCCGCGCTGCCGTCGTCGCGCAGATGAGCGGCACGGTCGAGCGTGCCGCCGGCGAACGCGATCTTCCCCAGAGTCGACGCCATCGCCACGTACGATCGCAAATGGTGACGTCAGCCGCCGCCATGGCGGCTAACTGGCAACTCGACCCCGGCCGGCTGACGAGTTGGAAGCTAGCCGCCAAGCGGCGGCCTGGGTGGGAGGTCTCAGTGAAGGTGTGGCGTCGCCTCGCACCGCGCCGCGGGCCCGTCAAGGGCCGCGGCGCGCGGTGCGGGCTCAAACGACCTGAACGTAGGTCATCACCACCGGCCCGATGCGGATGACGTCGCCGTCCGCGATGTTTGTGGCGATGATCTGGCGGCCGTTGACGAATGTGCCGTTGGCACTGCGGTTGTCAAGTAGGCGTGTGTGGTGGCCGTGGCGCACGAGGATGGCGTGGCTGCGCGACACGCGCTGCTCCTCGACGCGGACGTGGGACGTGAGCCCGCGCCCGATGTGGGTGACCTTGGCGTCGAGCGGGACGAGCCAATCGGTGCCGTCGTCGCCGAACGCGAGGTAGTGGCCGAAGGGGGCGAGCCGGCGGCTGATCGCGCGGCTGCGGGTGCGGTGGTCGAGGAGACCCAGGGAGTCGAGAATCGCGGCGACGGGGCCGGCCTCGAGCGGGGCGGTCTCGCGTTCGGGGGGGAGGAGGGTCGTCTCTTCGCGCTGAAGGGCGCCCGGTTGCGTCTGATTGAAGGGCGCTTGAGTGGTCATGTCGGTCATCTCACCAGGGCTCCGGCAGGGCAACGTCAAGTCTTCTTAAGAGCTGTCGAAGACCCGCCTGACGGTAACGCGACACCGGTCACGTGGGCGTAACAAGGCGTTGGAAATCGGAGCGCGTGCGTCAGCCGGCGACCGGCGCGAGGTCCCGCTCGCGCTCATCCTGGAGTAGCTGGGCCAGCTTCGACGGTGTGTCCTGCTCGCACGCGGGCGAGTACATGATCAGGCGCTGATCGCCGGCTTCTCCGTGGGTGAAGACCGCGTGGTCGAACACGAGGTGGCCGACCAGCGGATGCTTCAGCTCCTTACGCCCGTCGCCGCTGCCGGCGACCTCGTGGCGCTTCCACAGCTTCCGGAATTCGGGGCTAGACGAGTTGAGCGCCGAGGTCAGCTCCTCGAATGCTGGATCGCCGATGTTCTTGGCGCTGTCGGCGCGGAACTTGGCCACGACCAGTCGGGCGCTGGTCGCCCAATCGCCCGAGTACAGCGTGCGCCACGCAGGATCCATGAACCACAGCCAGACGTGGTTGCGTGTCAGCGGGTCGGTGCCGGGCTCCCATCTGAACACGCGCTCGAAGGACTTGTTCCAGGCCAGATAGTCCCAGCGGCGACCGAGCAGATACACGGGACCAGGTCCGGTGTTCTCGACGAGCCGGCGCAGCGTGGGCGACACCTTCTCGGCCGGCGCCTTGCACGGTGGCGCCTGCTCGCCGCGACCCAGCAGGATCAGGTGCGCGCGCTCGGCCGACGTCAGCTGCAGCGCGCGGGCGACGGCCTCGAGCACGTCGAGCGACGCGCGCACGTCGCGGCCCTGCTCGAGCCACGTGTACCAGGTAGTCCCGACCCCCGCCAGTAGCGCGACCTCTTCGCGGCGGAGCCCAGGGGTGCGGCGGCGGCTTCCGTCCGGGAGGCCGACGTCCTCGGGTTGAAGGCTCGAGCGCTTCGTGCGTAGGAAGTCCGCCAGCTCCTCGCGCCGGCGCTCTGCGCTGCCCGAGTTGTCGGCTCCGTTCCTCACAGATCCGTCCCGCCGGCTGTTCCTCACAGATCCGTCCCGCCGGCCGTTCTTCGACTGGTTGGGTGGCAACTCTACTACCAGGATAAACCCCTCTCTTGTACCTGGATAGGGATTATCGCACCATACCAAGCGTGAACGCCACCGCCCCCATCTCCGCCCCCATGAAAACTGAATCCACGCGTTCCAAGAACGCGCTCCTAGCCGTCGTGTGCCTGGCGCAGTTCATGGTCATCCTCGACGTCGCCATCGTCAACGTAGCGCTGCCGGCGATGCGCTCTGGACTGCATTTCTCGACCACTGGCCTGCAATGGGTCGTCAACGCCTACACGCTCACGTTCGCCGGTTTTCTGATGCTCGGCGGGCGCTCGGCCGACCTGCTCGGCCGCCGGCGCGTGTTCCTCGCGGGGACGGCGCTGTTCGCGATCTCCTCGCTTGGATGCGCGCTCGCCGACTCGCGTGACCTGCTGATCGCTGCGCGCAGCGTGCAGGGCATCAGCGGCGCCGTGCTCTCGCCGGCGACGCTATCGATCATCACTTCCTCGTTCGCCGAAGGCCGCGAGCGCAATCGCGGGCTGGCCGCGTGGGGCGCCGTCGGCGGCCTCGGCGCGTCCTCGGGCGCGCTACTCGGCGGGATCCTGACCCAGGCGTTCGGGTGGCAGGCGATCTTCGCCGTCAACGTGCCGCTCGGATTCATCGTCGTCCTCCTCGGCACGCGCCTGATCCCCGCTTCCGTACCCGCCGAGGGGACCCGCCATTTCGACCTGATCGGCGCGATGCTCGTCACCGCCAGCCTCGTCAGCCTGACGTTCGGCATCGTCCGGACCGACACGCTCGGTTGGGGCGCCCCCGGCGTGCTCGCGCCGCTGATCGGCGGCGTGGTCCTGCTGGTGGCGTTCCTGCTGGTCGAGGCGCAGTTCGCGAGCCAGCCGCTCGTGCCGCTGTCGATCTTCCGGATCGGACATCTCCGCGCCGCGAACACGGTCGTGCTGTTGCTGTACGCGTCGCAGTTCCCGGCCTGGTTCTTCCTGACCCTGTACATGCAACAGGTGCTCCACTACGACGCGATCGAGGCCGGACTCGGCTTCCTGCCGATGACCCTCTCGATCTTCGTCGCGTCGACGCTGGCACCGCGGATCGTCGGCCGCTTTGGCGTACGGCGCGTGATCACCGTGGGGATGCTGACCTCGGCGGTCGGGCTGATGCTGCTGAGCGGCGTGACCCCGGGTGGGACGTACGTGCAGACGATCCTGCTCGGAGCGGTGCTGTCCGCGCTCGGGATGGGCCTGACGCTCGTTCCGGCCACGATCGTCGCGATGCAGGGCGTCGAGCGCTCGCAGAGCGGCGTCGCCTCGGGCCTGCTCAACACCTCGCGGCTGGTCGGCGGGGCGCTCGGGCTCGCGGTGCTGTCGACGATCGCCAGCGCGCACACGGGCTCCGCCGCCCCGTCTGCGATCGCCGTGACGAACGGGTTCGGGCTCGCGTACCACGTGGGCACCGGGTTCGCGCTCACCGGTGCTGTGATCGCCGCGTTCCTGCTGCGCGAACCTGCCGACACCGAGGTGGTGCGGCTCCCGAGCACGACGACCGAGGAGGCTGAGCATGAGGCGCTGGCTGCTTGACGTGACCCGCCGGCCGGTGGTGATCGAGGCACTGCCCGAACTCGACGCGGCTAGGCCCGTTTAGGATGAGCCTCGGTCATGCTTCCGACGCATCACCTGGTCGCGTTTCTGATCACGGTCTACGTCCTGATCCTGATCCCGGGTCCGAGCGTGCTGTTCGTGGTCAGCCGTGGGGTCGCGCTGGGGCGGCGGGCGGCGGTCGCGACGGCGCTCGGCAACGAGAGTGGCTTCCTGCTCCAGCTTGTGCTGGTGTCGATCGGGGTCGGCTCCCTGGTGGCGCGCTCGGACGCGGTGTTCACGACGCTCAAGCTGCTCGGCGCCGTGTACCTCGTGTTCCTGGGGATCCGGAACATTCGCGACCGCAAGCAGCTGGCGACGCTGTTCGCGCCGGCTGTGGCGGCTGAGCCCAAGCCGCTGCGGCGGATCTACCGGGAAGGGTTCTTCGTCGGCGCGACCAACCCCAAGGGCATCATCATCTTCACCGCCGTGCTGCCACAGTTCGTCGACCGCTCGAGCGGCCACGTGACGCTCCAGATCGCAACGCTCGGAGCGATCTGCATCGCGATTGCGATGCTGTCCGATTTCACGTGGGCGATGGTCTCCGGGACGGCGCGGAACTGGCTCGGCCGCTCCTCGCGCCGGCTCGAGCGCATGACGGCCGGGGGCGGCGCGGCGCTGATCGCGCTCGGGTTCGGCCTCGCGCTGACGACGCGCAGGAACTGAGCGGCGGGTGACCGCGCGCAGCTCGCGGCGGAGCGCCGGGATCCTGTTGCATCGTGGCCGCGACGACGCGCTCGAGGTGCTGCTAGTGCACCCGGGAGGTCCCGCCTGGTCCAAGCGCGACCTCGGCGCGTGGTCGATTCCGAAGGGCGAGATCGCCCAGGATGAGGATCCGCTCGCCGCCGCTCGGCGCGAGTTCGAGGAGGAGCTGGGGACCCCGCCACCCTCGGGCGAGGCCGATGACCTCGGAGAGATCCGCCAGCGCAGCGGCAAGCGGGTGCGCGCGTGGGCGCTCGCCGGCGACCTCGATGCGAGCCGGATCGTCAGCAACACGTTCATGTTCGAGTGGCCGCCCCGGTCGGGCACGATGATCGAGATCCCCGAGGTCGACCGGGCGGAGTGGTTCGGGATCGAGGTTGCGCGCGAGCGGATCAACTCCGGCCAGGTGCCGTTGCTGGATCGCCTCGAGGAGTTGCTCGGGGGCAACATCGGGTAGCAACGCCGGGTGTGGCGAATCCGGTCGGTGCGTACATGAGCGGCGTACCGCGTCGAGCCGGATTCGCCAGGATTGCGCCGACCGCCCACTACACCGGTCAGCCAGGCGATCGACGTGGCGGCCGGCCTGTCAACGCGGGGGTGGCGGTTCGCGCGCCGCCACGGCGACCGGATCGTCTACGTCGAGTCCGACCTGCCCACCGATGCCGTGCGCGGGTTGTGGCGTCGGTTCGCGCGGACGCTACGCGGCTTTCCGGCCGGTTTGTAGATCTCCGATCTGCACTTGGGCGGCGCCGTGACACGACGATCGAGCCCCGTGAGGCCGACTCGCTAACATCCTTGAGGCGTCAACCACCATACCTCCGGAGGCGTCAACGACATGATTTCGGCCACCCTGTACAGCGATCCGGCCTGCCCGTGGGCCTACTCCGAGAGCCCTGCGCTCCGCGTGATCGAGTGGCGATACGGTGACCAGCTCGACTGGCGGCTAGTGCTCGTGGGGCTGACCGAGGAAGCCTCCCAGTACGCCAATCGGGGCTACACGCCGATCCGCGGCGCGCTCGGACAGGCACTCTTCCGGCGCCGCTACGGGATGCCATTCTCGCCGGCGCCGAAGGCTCGGCTGAGCGCGACCTCACGTGCATGTCGGGCGGTCGTGGCCGCACGGATGACCAACCCCGGTAGCGAGTGGCGAGTGTTCCGTGCGATCCAGCTCGCGAACTTCAACACGCCGCTGATCCTGGACGACGACGCGAACCTGGCCGAGGCCCTGAGCGGCATACCGGGCGTCGACGCCGACCAGCTGGTCGCAATGATCGACGCTCCGGACGTAGTCGAGGCCTATCACGCCGACAAGGACGAGACCCGCAGGGCGGAGGGGTCGGCGGCCGAACTCCAGGGCAAGACCGCGACCACCGACGGTCCGGTCAGGTTCACGGCGCCGTCGATCGTGTTCGAACAGGACGGGATGAAGCTCGTGGCGGGCGGGTTCCAGCCGGTTGAGGCCTACGACATCCTGGTGACGAACATCGACCCGACGGTTCATCGCGAGCCGCCGCCCGAGACACCCGCGCCGTTGCTCGAGCGCTTCAACGACGGTCTGACCACGCAGGAGGTCGCGGCGCTGATGGCGGGCAACAACGAAGCGCCGGATCGCGCCGCGGCCGAGGCGGCGCTGCTCGAGCTCGTGTTCGCCGGTGACGCGGTCCGTCATCCGCTCGGCGACGACGCCGTATGGCAGTCGGCCACGGCTTCAGAGCCGATGGTTTTCGGCTCCGCGCAGGCGCTCGCCGTCGGCTGATCGCAAGTACCGACCCGCCGGCCGTAGACTCGCCGGCACGTTCGACCTCAGCACACTCGAGCTGCCGATCATCCAGGCGCCGATGGCCGGCGGGCCGTCGACGCCTGAGCTGGCAATCGCGGTGTGCGAGGCCGGAGGGCTCGGGTTCCTCGCTGCCGGATACAAGCGCGTGGACGCGGTCAAATCCGAGATCCAGGCGGTGCGCGAAGCAACGAACGCGCCGTTCGGGGTCAACCTGTTCGTGCCGGCGCCGGAGCGGGCGGACTCGAAAAACCTCCAGGACTATTTGCGACGCCTGAAGCCCGAGGCCGACCGCCAGGGCGCCGAGCTCGGCGAGCCCAAGTTCGACGACGACGACTATCCGGCCAAGCTCGAGCTGATGTACGAGCAGCGGCCGGCGGTGACGTCGTTCACGTTCGGCTGCCCGGAACCGTCGGTCGTGAACCGCCTGCACGGGGTCGACACTGCCGCGTGGGTCACGGTCACGAACGTGGCCGAGGCGCTCGTGGCGCGCGAGGCCGGCGCGGACGGACTGGTCGTCCAGGGGAGCGAGGCCGGCGGGCACCGGGGCGGGTTCGTCGACGACGGGTCTGACGAGGGCGGAATCGGGTTGCTGGCGCTCCTGCGCGTGATCGCTCGAGCGACGACGCTGCCGCTGATCGCGACCGGCGGGGTGGCCGACGGCGCCGGACTGGCCGCCGTGCTGTGCGCGGGCGCGAGCGCGGCCCAAATCGGCACCGCGCTGATGCTCGCGCCGGAGGCCGGGACCCCCGACGCCCAGCGAAGAGCTCTGGTCGAACGTCGTCCGACGCGCGTGACCCGAGCGTTCACAGGACGTCCCGCCCGGGGGATCGTCAACCGGTTTATGGACGAGCTCTCAGGCGCCGCGCCGGTCGCCTACCCGGAGATCCATAACGTCACGAGCCCGCTCCGGGCAGCGGCCCGGCGCGCCGGCGACGCGGACGCCTTCAACCTGTGGGCGGGCCAGGCCCACGAGTTGGTCCAGGCCCGGCCGGCGGGCAACATCGTGCGCGACATGGTCGCGGAGGCGCGAGAAACCCTCGATCGGGTCAGCGTGGCCCTGCGCGATCCAGATACCAGTTTCGGCCGGAGCTGATGAACCGGGACGCCTCCTCGACGTCGTCGCGGCGGTCCGGCACCAGCGTGAACCGGGTGATCGTGCGCTGAGCGCCGACCTGATCTGAGTACAGGAGCTCGACCGTGATCGGCTCCTGCTGGGAGATCGCGAGCGCGACCTCGTCGTGCGCGGGATCGCCGAGCTCGCGGATCGCCCCCTGCCAGAGGCCGACGTCGCCGGCCGGGATGTAGAGGTCGCGCGTTTGGGTCCGGAACTCGTCCTCGGGAAAGTGGTCGACGGTCGTGCGTGTCAGCCCCGTGCGCACACCCCACCCCTGGCAGACGCCGATCCCCGCGCCCACGTTGCGCAGGCTCATCACCAGGTAGATCACCCCGTCGACGTTCTCAGCCGCGGCGCGGCCGCCGCCGACGTGAACCCAGTGCTCGTCGACGAACATGATCTTCTGCTCGGGGTCGATGTTGAGTCGCGACTGGGCCAGCAGCGGTCGGCGCTGCTCCTGCAGCGCCAGCTCGGCGATCCGCGCCGAGCGGTTCGACGAGCGGACCGCGGCGAACGTCGCGACGGCAAGGACGAGCGTGCCCGCGCCGGTGGCGAGCGACGAGATCGTCTCCCAGCTCGACATCAGCCGCTGTTCCGGCTCGCCATCAGGCGCCGGTGAACGCCGGCGCGCGCTTCTCGACGAACGCGGCGGTGCCCTCGAAGAAGTCCCGGGTGCGACCGAGCGCGTGCTGAAGCTCGGCCTCGAGGTCGAGTTGGGCGTCGAGGTCGCCGTAGATGAACTGGTTGAGCGCGCGCTTGGAGGCGGCGTACGAGCGTGTCGGTCCCCCGGCCATCCGCTCGACGAGCGCGTCCGCCTCGGCGATCAGCCGATCGTCGGGGTGGACCCAGTTGACGAGCCCCCACTCCAGCGCCTGCGGGGCCGGGACCCGCTCGCCGAGCATCGCCATCTGGAACGCCCGGGCGCGACCGACCGCGGGTGGCACGAAAGCGGTCGAGCCGCCGTCTGGCATCAGCCCGATGTTCACGAACGCGAGCCCGAAGAACGCGGACTCGGCGGCCATGATCAGGTCGCACGCGAGCGCCAGCGAGCAGCCGATTCCAACCGCCGGGCCGTTGACCGCGGCGATCACGGGCTTCTCGATCCGCCGGACGCCACTGATCACCGGGTGGTAGATGTCGTGCAACTCACCGCCGATGTCCGGCATGCCGTCATCGGCGGGCTCGAACCCGGCCTTCAGGTCGGCGCCGGAGGAGAAGCCCCGGCCGGCGCCCGTGATGAGTACGGCGCGCACCGAGTCGGAGGCGGCCTCGCCCTCGAGCACCTGGCGCAGCTCACGCCCGAACTGGGGCGTCCACGCGTTCAGCGAATCGGGCCGGTTCAGGGTCAGGCGCCCGACGGCGCCCGACTGCTCCCAGATGATCGTCTCGTAGGGCAAGCGACTCCTCCTTCGTGTAACTGACTAGGCCAGGACCAGCTTCAGCGGCAGCGTCTCGAGGCCGTAGATCCCCGACGGGGTCCCGAACTCGGGCTCCCCGTCGAGCGCCAGCGAGGACACTCGCTCGGCCAGGAACGCGAGCCCCTCCTGCATCTCCGCTCGCGCGAGGTTCGCGCCGACGCAGTAGTGGATCCCCGCGCCGAACGTCAGCAGGCGGGCCCCTCCGCGCTCGGCGGTCAGGTCGAACCCGTCGGGCTCCGCCTCTTCTCGGTTGGCGTGCCACGCGGACACGAGCACGATCGAGCCGGCCGGGAACCTTACGCCGCGGTGCTCGACCTCGTCGATCAGGATCCGCGCGGTGAACGGCGTGATCGGCTCGAACCGGAGCGCCTCGTCGACGGCGGCCGACGCGAGTGCGCGCGGGTTGGAGCGGAGCAGCTCCCACTGATCGGGGTGCGCCGCCAGCAGGCGGATCGCGTGGGCGAGCTGGCTCTGGCTGGTGTCGACGCCGCCGACGAGGATGTTCAGCACGAGGTTGCGGAGCTCGTCGTCGCTCAGCCGGTCGCCGGCCTCTTCGGCCTTGATCAGTGCCGAGATCAGGTCATCGTCGGGAATTCGATCCCCGCCCTCCCGCCGGCGGGCGATCAGCTCGTCCTCGTAGGCGTAGAACTCGGTGACCGCCTGCTCGATCTCCGCGCGTTCGGTCATCAGCGAGGTCGGATCGAACTGGCGCTGGATCACGTTCGACCAGTGGTGCAGGCGCGGGGCGTCCTCGAGCGGGGCGCCCATCACCTCGGCGATCACGAGCGACGGGTACGGCTTGGCGAAGTCCCCGATGAACTCGGTGCGTCCGTCCGGCGGCAGGGCGTCGAACAGCTGCTGCATGAATCCGCGCATGGCCGGCCGGTAGCGGTCGACCGACCTGGGCGAGAGCGCCGGGTTGACGAGATTCCGTAGCCGGCGGTGATCGTCGCCGTTGACGTTGATGATGTTCTTGACGATCTCCTCGCGCAGGGGACCGTCGGTGATCTGGAACAGGTCGGCGATCGTCAGCCCGGGGAACACCGCGGCCTTGGTCCGCAAGAAGAACTCGCCGGCCTCGCGGTCGAGAACGATGTAGCCGAACGGGCCTGCCGCGAGCCAGCCGTCGTGGCCTTCGAGCGACGCCATCGCGGCGCGGTAGCGGTCGCCGCGGAGCTCAGCGTCGGTGTGGTCGAAGCTCGGCAGTTCGAGCTCGGCAGCTAGCGTCACGGCGGCGAGCATAGTGGCCGCGGCCGGGGACCAGCGGCCGCGCGCCTGGGAATGGCCGCGGCCGTTGGCAGGAACTCGGGGGCGCGTGCGGAACCGACCGGCATGTCCCGTGGTGTCGCGATCTCGATCACGTTCGCGGCCGGCCTCCTGGTCGGTCTGCAGTCTCCGGCCAACTCCGCGCTGTCCAATCACGTTGGCGATTTCGGCGCCGCGTTCGTCAGCGCAACCGTCACGTTCGCCGCGGTCACGGTGGTGCTGCTGATCGCGGGTGATCCCGGCCGCCTGTCCGGTGTGGGCTCGATTCGTCCCGTGCAGCTGATCGGCGGCCTCGGTGGCGCGGCCGTGGTCACGGCCGGCCTGGTCGCGGTGCGGACGCTCGGCGCCGGCGCGGTCGTGGCGCTGCTGGTCACGGCCCAACTCGTGACCTCGATCACCGCCGACCGGCTCGGTTGGTTCGGCCTACACCACGTGGGGCTCAGCGCGACGCGCCTGATCGGGCTCGCGCTCGCGATCGCCGGGACCGTGCTGATCACGAGAACCTGAGCCCTCCAGTCACAAATCGGCAACAAGTCGGTCACAAGTCGACAACTCCTGGTCTCCCGCGGCTCGAAAGAGTGACGCTGGCGGCGCACCGGGGGTGGCGCCGGCGGAATGCAAAACGGAAAGGAGACCTTCCATGGCGCGTAAGCGCGTCCTCTTGCTGCTAGTCGCAGCACTCGCAATCGCCGGGGCCAGCGTCGCAGCGGCCCAGGCGTCGACCGGCAGTCGGTCGCATGGTCACGACACGAACTGGGGAGGTGGCGGTCAGGGCTTTGGCGCTCGCACCGCGACGCCGATCAAGCACGTTGTCGTGATCTTCCAGGAAAACGTGTCGTTCGACCACTACTTCGGCACGTATCCCAACGCCGCTAACACCGACGGCCAGCCGTTCCACGCCGCACCGGGAACGCCGGCGGTCGACGGTCTCACGCCGGCCACCAGCGATTCGCTGCCGCCGAACCTTCGCCACAGCAACAACCTCCTGACGAGCAATCCCAACACGGCACTGCCGCAACGGCTCGACTCCTCGGCGACCGGCGCCACGCCCGGCATGGGCCAGCTCACCTGCGACCAGGACCACGACTACAGCGACGAGCAGCAGGCGTTCGACAACGGCAAGATGGACCACTTCGTCCAGAGCACTGGTACCGACGACGGCAGCACGAGCCCGGTCGGTAGTCCGTGCCAGGCCGCGCAGGTAATGGGCTACTACGACGGCAACACCGTCACGGCGATATGGAACTACGCCCAGCACTACTCGCTGGAGGACAACGCGTTCGGGACGACCTTCGGCCCATCGGCGCCTGGCGCGATCAACGTCGCGTCCGGCGATACCGGCGACGTCGATACGACCCATACGGCCAACAGTCCGTCGGTTTCGACGTCGACCTCGCCCGACGGCGACATCACACCTGACGGCAAGGGCGGCTACTCGCTGACCAGCGACGCGCAGCCCTATTGGGATGACTGCTCGACTCGGGACGCGGTCGCGATGGGCGGCGCGAACATCGGCGACGTGCTGAACCAGGCCGGGCTCTCGTGGGGCTGGTTCGAGGGCGGCTTCCGGCCCACCACGACGTTCGCCACCGCCGTCGCCGCGACCGGTCACAGCGGCCAGTCGACGGCGACGTTCATCCCCGACGAGTTCTCGGGGAGCTTCACCGCAAAAAACGTTCCGCCTCACGCCTCCAACCAGGCGCTGTGCGACGCGGTCACTCCGGTCGGAGTGGCGCTGGGCGGAACCGGGCAGTGGGGCTACAAGGACGACTACATCCCGCACCACGCGCCGTTCCAGTTCTATGCCTCGACGGCAAACCCGCACCACCTGACGGTCCCGACGGACGGCGCCGGCCAGGACACGCTCGCTGGGCTCCAGGAGATCGGGACCGACACGCAGTCGTATGTCAACGGCGTCCCGCAGTTCAACACCCCGAACCATCAGTACGACACCAGCGACTTCGACCAGATGGTGGCGGCGATCGGCGATGGCGAGCTGCCGGCGTCGGCGTTGCCGGCCGTCACCTTCCTCAAGGCCCCGGGCTACCAGGACGGCCACCCCGGCTATTCGGATCCGGCCGACGAGCAGGCGTTCGTCACCAAGGAGATCGACTCGCTGATGCGCACCCCGGACTGGCACAGCACCGCGGTGATCGTCAACTGGGACGATTCCGACGGCTGGTATGACCACGTCTACAGCGGCGTCACGAACCCGTCGGTTTCGCCAGCCGACAACCTGACCAACACCAACACCAACACGATCGGGACGGGCTCGCCGACCTCGGGCAAGTGTGTTGGGCCGGACCTGCAGTCGACGACGTCGCTCGCCGGCGAGCAGGGCCGCTGCGGCTTCGGGCCGCGGATCCCGATGCTGGTGGTCTCGCCGTACGCGCGGGTCAACCACGTCGACAGCGACCTGGCAGACCAGGCCTCGATCATCAACTTCATCGAGTACAACTGGCACCTCCGGGGGATCCCCGGGTCGGCCGACCAGGTTCTGTCCAAGGTGGACCGCGCCGAGGGCATTCCGTTCGACCTGGCGGGGATGTTCGATTTCCGCTATCCGCAGGCGGCAAGGGTGATCCTCAGCCCCGTGACCGGCCAGCCCGCGGTCGGTTACGGACACCATAATCACCACGGCGGGCGGTAATCGCCCAGCCTGACGCCGGATTCGCGGCGGCCGGGCCTTCGGGTCCCGGCCGCCGGCGCGTCAGCGGGGCGCTGGGCGCAGCGTTGACTCGAGCCAGGCCGCCGTGCGCGGCAGGTCGTCCGGATCGACGTGGTGGGACCCGTCGAACTCGCGGTAGTCGACGTCGAAGCCGGCCTGTTCGAGCACCTCGTGTGCGGTGCGCGCGAACGTGACCGGGATCACGGGATCGAGGCGGCCGTGGGCGATCAGGACCGCCGTGCCGGAGCGATCGCCGAGCGAAGGCTCCCAGCCCTCGACGGTCGGGATGAACCCCGACAGCGCGAGGATGCCCGCCGGCGCCGGCCGCGCGCCGTCGAGGCCGAGCGCGTAGCTCATCACGCAGCCCATTGAGAAGCCGCCGAGCACGGTCCGGTCGGGGCCGATCCCCGTCTGCACCCAGAGGTCGTCGTGGAACGCGGCGAGTTCGGCGGACGCCGAGCGGAAGCTGTCGAGGTCGGGATAGCCGACCCGCGGGACCAGGTACCAGTGGTAGCCGGGCGAGCCCTGGAGGCGCAGCGGCGCCCGCGGGGTGACGACGTGCAGGCGGCGGTCAGGGTCGAGCACGACCGCGAGCCCCATCAGGTCCTGCTCGTCGCTCCCCCGGCCATGGTGGAGGACCAGCAGGCCCTGCGGGTCGCCGGCGGCAGGTCGCTCGAGCGCGATCAGGGCCATCGCGACAGAGTAGTCGGCGCGGCTTCGTACACTCGGGTCACATGGCATCGAAGCTGCTCCAGAGCTACCGCGCAATTCCGATGGCGAAGCTCCTCACCGCGGCCCAGGTCGTGATGATCGCGCGCCGGCACTGGCTCCGCCTCGAGCCCCACGAGCGCCGTCGGCTATTCACGCTGGTGCGTATCGCCACCGGGCGCCGGGGCAGGCTCACCCCCGCCGAGCGCTTCGAGCTGGCGCGGCTGATCGCCAAGGCCGACCCGAAGCTGTTCGCCGGCCTCGTCGTGCAGAAGTTCTCGCCGGTCCCGTTCCCGAAGCGGATGGTTCGGCCAAAGCGCTGAGGCGGGGCTTGACTCTCACCTCGGGTGAGGGTCTACGGTCACGCGCATGAAGACTGTGTCGCTGCTCGACGATCCGGGCCACGATCGCCTGGCCGCGCTCAAGCGTCAGCGCGGGCTGGTCGAGCTCATGCGTGCCGGCGCGCCGGCGGAGGGGGCCCCGGTCAGTCGGTGATCAGGATGTGGCCGGGCTGCGCGGCAACGCGCTCGAGCCACGCGGTGATGCCCGGGTAGGCGTCGAGCTCGAACCCGGCCTCCGGCGCCACGTGGGTGTAGGCGTAAAGCGCGGTGTCGGCGATCGTATAGCGCTCGCCGACGAGGTACTCGCGCTCGGCCAGCCGGCTTTCCATCGCTCGCAGCGCCGTGATGCCGCCGCGGCGCTTCGCCTCAGCGTCGGCTTGGGACGGCGTAATCCCGGCTATCACCCAGAACCGCGCCACCGCGATGTTGGGCTCGTGGCTGTACTGCTCGAAGAACAGCCACTGCAGTACCTGCGCGCGCTCGAACCGGTCCTCCGGCAGATACGGAGTGCCCTCGGCGAAGTAGAACATGATCGCGTCGGACTCGCCCATCGAGCGCCCGTCGTCGAACACGAGCGTGGGGACGCGGAGCGCCGGGTTGAGCGCGCCGAGCAGTTCGAGCCGGCCGGAGCGGTCGATCACGTCGACCTCGCGCCGCTCGTACTCGATCCCCAGGTGCGCGAATAGCTGGCGGACCTTGTAGCAGTTGCCCGACACGGCTGAGTCGTAGAGCAGCACGGTCGCTGGTGTGTAGCAGCCGCCGCCGCCCGTGACTACGGGCGACTTGCTTACGGGTAGCGTCGAGTTCGGCTTACGAATCTCAGCGGCGCCTAAGCAGCGTGCGACTGCTTCGCCGCGTCGCGGGCGCCCTCGAACAGCGCGCCAGCCGCGCCGTTGGCCCACATCAGCGCCTCGAGGTAAAGATCCCCCGCGCCGCGGACGAGTCTCTGAGCGCGATCGAAGTCGCCCGCCTCGAGCGCTGTCACGCTGTCGAGCAGGGCGCCCTTCTCGCCGGAGCGGTGGACGAGTGCGTCGCGCATGTCGGGCGGGAACGGGATCAGCGCGATCACGTCCTCGATCGGTGCGTCCATCAGCGCGTCGATCACCGAGAACAGGCCGAGCGTGAACAGCTCGCCCGGGCGCGGGCCGGGCAGTTGCTCACCGGCAAGCTCGCAGAAGCGCGCGCGAATCAGCGCCGTGACGGTCAGCTCCGGGGTCTTGCCGTCGACGCTCGCCAGCACCGTGAGCGTGGCCCAGCGGCGGAGGTTGTCGACACCGAGCAGCGCCAGGGCCTGGCCGATCGAGCTGATCTCGAACCGGAGCCCGAAGAACGCCGAGTTGATGTAGCGCAGCAGACGGAAGCTGAGCGCGACGTCGCGGCTGATCTTCCGCTCGAGGTGAACGAGTTGCACGCTCGGGTCTTGGAGCTCGGCGACGATCTCCAGCAGCGAGGCGCGGTTGGCGACGATCCCGCGGTTGTGGACCAGCTCGGGCTGGCAGAAGAAGAAGCCCTGGAACAGCTCGCAGCCGAGCTCGACGCACCAGGCGTGGTCCTCGTGCGTCTCGACCTTCTCGGCGAGTAGGGTCACGCCGTAGGGCCGCAGGCGGGCGGCCTCGCGGGTCATGGCCTCGCGGCCCATCGCGAGCACGTCGAGCTTGACCACATCGACGAGCCCGAGCACACGCTCGGCGCTGACCGTGTACACGAAGTCGTCGAGCGCGAGCCGGTAGCCGTGCCGCTTGAGGTCGATCAGCGCGTGGACGAAGCGCTCGTCGAGCAGCTCGTCCTCGAGGATCTCGAGCCCGACGATGCTGGGTGGCATCGTCCGGGCCAGGCCGCTGAGGACGAACTCGCGCGAGACGTTGACCCACGCCGGGTTGGCGCCGACGAGCCGCTCGAGCCCGATCTCGGTGAACGAGTTCAAAACGACCGACGCGGTCGCGCCCTCGGAGTCGGCGACCAGCGCGCTGCTCGCTTCCGCGCCGCGGAACAGCAACTCGTAACCGGCGACGTGAAAGGCCCGGTTGAAGATCGGCTGTCGTGCGACGAATACCTCTGCCATGGATGCGCGGTGGCGGGATCTACCGCATTACGACTAATCGACTCGGCGCGCCCGAACCTGAACCCCGGCGGTTCGGATGCTGACCAACGTCGGGGATTACGCTGTACGTTGACGTGAGCGCTACGACGAAGAGCCGCCACGCGGTGGGGCGCGCGCGTCGCGTCCGGGTGCCGGCCCCCGTGCCCGTTCCGTTCTGGCGGTTGCGCGTGGTCGCGTTCTTCGTCGGCGCCGCCAGCCTCGGGGCCGAGATCGCCGCCGCCCGTCTGCTGGCCCCGTATTTCGGGGCCTCGACGATCATCTGGGCGAACACGATCGCGACCGTGCTCGTCGCGCTGTCGGTCGGCTACACGGTGGGCGGCCGCCTCGCCGATCGCCGGGCGGACATGCGCGGCCTGTGCGCGATCGTCCTGTGCGCGTCGATGCTGCTCGCGATCGTGCCGTTCGTGTCGGATCCGTTCCTACAGGAGGCGGTGAAGGCGCTCGGCGCGCTCTCGCTCGCCGGCTTCGCCGGGTCGCTCGCGGCGGTGCTGGCGCTGGTCGCGGTCCCGGTGCTGCTGCTGGGGATGGTCGCGCCGTACGCCAACCGGCTCGCGGTGGCACGCCTGTCGGACACCGGGACGGTCACCGGCAGGCTGTACGCAATCTCCACCGCGGGGTCCCTGTTCGGGACGTTCCTGGCCGCGCTGCTGCTGATCCCGCTGATCGGGACCCACCGGACGTTCCTCGTGTTCGCGGTGATGCTCGCGGCCGCGGCCGCGATCGGCGCCGGCTCGTGGCGGTTCCTGGCGGTCGCCGGCGCGATCGGCGCGCTGCTCGCGATCCCGCCCGCGGCGATCGGTGCCGCCGTCGTCGGCGCCCGCGTGATCTATTCGACCGAGACGCAGTACCAGTACGCGCGCGTTCTCCAGTTCCCGAGCGGCGAGCGCTGGCTCGAGTTGAACGAAGGGGTTGCCGTCCACTCCGTGTACCGGCCGTGGAGCTATCTGAGTGGCGGCTACTGGGACAACTTCGTGGTCCTGCCGTTCGCGGTGTCTCCGACCGCCCCGCGGAGGATCGCGATCCTGGGCGACGCAGCGGGCACGGTGGCGCGCTCATACGGCCATTACTTCCCGCGCACGCGCGTGGACGCGGTCGAGATCGACGGCGCGCTGAGCACCATCGGCAAGCGCTACTTCGGCCTGCGCGGGCCGAACCTGCACCTCTACACCGCCGACGCCCGGCCCTGGCTCGAGAGCACCAGTGCCCGGTACGACGCGATCTTCGTCGACGCCTACCGCCAGCCGTACATCCCGTTCTACCTGGTCACGCGAGAGTTCTTCCAGCTGGTCCGCGCGCACCTGAATCCGGGCGGGGTGGTGGTCGTCAACGTCGGGCACCTGCCGGGTTCGGACGCGCTCGAGAAGGTCGTCACGGCGACGCTGCGCGCGGTGTTCCCTGACGTCGCGCGCGACCTCGTCGACGACTCGAACTCGCTGGTGGTGGCGAGCACCCGCCCGGTGACGGCGTGGGGCATGGTCGCCGCGACCCCGGCGCTACCGCCCGGCCTGCGCCCGCTCGCCGAGGAGGTCGCCGGGCAGTTGGCGCCGCCGCTCCCGGGCGGCAGCGTCTACACCGACGATAAGGCGCCGGTCGAATGGCTGACCGACCTGTCGATCCTCCAGTACGCGATCGGAAAGCGATGACACTGGTGCACGAGATCCCCCCGGGCGCCACCGTACTCGATGTCCGCTGGGAGCTTGGCGGACCGCCCGGGCTCGAGCTGTACTTGAACGGGCACATCCCGGATGCGGTGTTCGTCGACCTGGACGCCGCGCTTGCCGGGCCACCTGGGGTCGGCGGTCGCCACCCGCTTCCCAACGCCGAGGCGTTCGCTCGGTCCATGCGCGCCGCGGGCGTGTCTTCGGATCGGCCGGTGGTCGTGTACGACTCGGGCAACTCGATCGCCGCGGCCCGGGCGTGGTGGCTGCTCCGGTACTTCGGTCACCCGGACGTGCGTGTTTTGGATGGGGGTTTCAGTGGCTGGTCGGACGCGGGGAATCCCATCGAGCGGGAGGTGGCTGGGGCCGAACGCGGCGACTTTGTCGCGCGCGCCGGCGGGATGCCGTTGCTCGATGCCGAGTCGGCGGCGGCGGTGGCGCGAGCCGGCGTGCTGATCGACGCCCGCGCGCCCGAGCGGTTCCGCGGCGAGCGCGAGCCGGTCGACCCGGTGGCGGGCCACATCCCGGGGGCGGTGAACGTGCCCGCCACCGATCTGGTCGATGATTCCGGGCGGTTCCTTGCTGTGGACACGCTGCGGGCGCGGTTCGCGGCGGCCGGGGTGGAGGAGGGCGCCTCGGTCGGGGCCTACTGCGGGTCGGGCGTGGCCGCGTCGCACGGCGTGCTGGCGCTGTCGCTCGCAGGCATTCCGGCGGCGCTCTACGTCGGGTCGTGGAGCGACTGGATCACGGATCCGGGGCGACCGGTGGGGACAGGGGGCACCTAGAGACCCGGATCGGTCTGCCGCGCGCGAGCGCGAGCGAGCTGCTGCTCGTAGACGCCGACATGGATCGAGCGACCCGACGGGGAACTGGTGCACCGCTCAGCGAGCGGGCATCCCGCACACGCCGCGGCGAAGTGGGCGATGTGCCCATCCTTGACCTGCCGCAGCCCGGCGGTCTGTCCGGCAGGGCACGTGACGGTGCCCGCGTCCAGGTCGATCTGAAACGCGTCCTTCGCGTAGCGTCCGGCGGGCGCGTTCGGCGGCTGGACCTTGCACATGATCTCCGCGTCGGCCTGCTCGAGCGTGTCCAGCACGCTGCCAGCGCCGTAGGCGGAATCACCGTAGACCGACAGCCGCTCATCATCGGGCGTGGCCGGCGACTCGTCTGATCCGGCTGGCGACTGCTCAGACCCGGCCGACGGCTCGCCCTCACCCCCCGGCTCCTCAGCGCTCGCGAGATCCTCAGCCAGCAGCGCGTCGACCGCCTGGCGATCCCCGACGTTCCCCGCGGTGACCGTCGTGGAGACGATCAACTCGCTGTCTGGGTCAACCGCGACATGCCCCTTATAGCCGTCAAACCCGCGGGCCGAGGTCTTGTGACCGTGCCGGGCGTCGGGGTCCACAGTCGATATCACCCGGTCCTTCGCGACCCTGCGCACGATCCGGAACACGCCATCCTCGCCCTCGTCGAGATCCTGCCCGACGACCGTCGCGAGCAACGCCGCCGCCTGCTCGAGCTCCGGGCCAAGCTCGCGGCCGTCCAACGCGAGCAGCAGCGCGTGCGCGTCCTTCGCGAGCGCGTCGATCATCTCCTCCCGCGCCTGCCGGTCCTCGTAATCGCAGACCGGCTTCCCCGCGCTCGCGTAATCATCATCGCGGCAGAGCAGCCCGCGCAACTCGCCCTCCAGATCACGATCACAGACGGCCAGCAGCCCGCGGATCGCCGAGCGGATCAGCGTGACCGTGTCCATCGTCGCGACCGCGTCATACAACGCCGTTGAATCCAGCATCCTAGCGCGTCAGACCATGCCCGAGCGGACAGCTCGGACGGCGGCCTGAACGCGGTTCTCCACTTGCAACTTGATGAGGATGCTCGACACATGGTTCTTGACCGTGTGCTGGCTGAGGTAGAGCACACCGGCGATCTCCGAGTTATCGAGTCCGCGCGCAAGCAGCTCGAGGACTTCCATCTCACGGGGCGTCAACTCGCGCCCGGTGAGCCTGGCCTCGACCGTCTCCGGCTCGCGAAGACGATGCACCAACCGGCTGGCTATCCGTGGCGAGATCATGGACTCCCCGCGACTGGCCGCCCGGATACCCTCGACGATCTCGTCGATCGTCGCATCCTTGACCACGTAGCCGCACGCTCCGGCCAGCAGCGCCTCGATGACGTGTTGATCGTCGGCGAGGACGGTGAGCGCCAGTGCCCTCGCCAGCGGCGCGGCGGCGGCGAGACGCTGCATGGCCTCGATCCCCGACATACCGGGCATGCTCAGATCCATTAAGACCACGCATTGGCCGATCTCCGCCGCCAGCCGAATCGCGTCCGCAGCGAGGGCTGCCTCACCGGCGACCTCGATCCCGCGCTCCTCGAGCAGCCCGATCAACCCACGCCGAAAAAGCTCGTGATCGTCGACCACGAGAACCTTGACGTCATTGCCTCGCGAGGCGTTCTGAGAGCTGATGGCTGAGATCACAGGCTGGGATCGGGGCGGTTAGGCGGTTACGAGACGAGCAGCTCGAGATCGGTGCCGCCGCCCGCCCTGGGGTGGGCGCTCAGCTGACCACCGAGCGAGTTAGCGCGGGCGCGCATGCTCCGTAGCCCAAACCCGGACACCTCGGTGTCACTGATCCCCCGCCCGTCATCGGATACGCGCATGAGCAGCGTCCCGGGCCGACGCAGCAGCACAACGTCCACGTGCCGAGCTGTGCCGTGCAAGGCCGCATTGACGATCGCCTCGCGAGCGATGCGGATGAGATGCTCGCGCCGGGTGGGCTCGAGCTCGTCGTCCGGGCTGAGAGCGGTGTCGGTTTCGACCCGTATGTGCACCTGCAGGTCGTAGCGATGCTCGAGCTCGTCCGCGACGATCCGAAGCGCCGCTTCGGTGGTGAGAGCGGCCGAGGCGGTCAGGTCCGCGATCACGCCGCGCGAAGCCGCAAGCGCGTGACGAGTGGCGACCATCAGGGGATGCTCGGGTCCAAGCTGGCTGTCGAGCCGCTGTCCCTGGACGGCGATGCAGGCCAGGTCCTGTGCGAGGCCATCGTGCAGATCCCGGGCGATACGTTCACGCTCGGAAGCGAGTGCCGCCGACGCCGCGTTGCGTTGTAGCTTCGCGTGCTGGAGGTACGCGCCCGCAGGCAGCAAGCCATACGCCGCCAGCCGCAAGCCGTCCTTTGGCGTGACCCAGTCGATGCGTACAGCGGGAGCCGCGAGGTAGCGCAGGTTTGCGGCGGCCAGCAGGAGACTCGCCGCTGCGAACAGGATGGTTGGGCTGTCCGCGCGCGGGGATCGGGCGACGAACGCGATGGCCGCCGCAAACAGAATCGCGGCCGAGATCGTGTGTACGCTCAATGCGGCTGGGTCGTCGGCTGCCCCTCCGGTGCCCGTATGCAGAGCGCGCGCGCCGATGAGGATCGCGAGGAGCAGCCCGAGCACCACGATTCCGGCACCAGCCCCGAGTTCGAAGCCGACGAGCTCACGACGAGACGCGCGAGCCGACTTGAGGCCTGCGATCCCAGCCGCAGCGATCGCCAGCGCCGCAACCAGCTCGCCGCCGAGCCGGAAGGCGCTGCTCGATTCCGTACGGCTCATCTCTTTGAGGGCGGGCAGGCCCAAGGACGCGAAGTCCGCGAGCGACATAGCCAGTAGGCCGGCCAGCAGCAGCAGGTCGGGCAACTCGCGGCCGCGCCTCCAATTAGCGATAAGGAGCCACGACGTGACGATCGCGGACACCGCGATCGTCACCTCGAGCGCACCGCGGGCGTCGGGATCCACTGCATGGGCGGGTAGAAGCGCAAAGCCGCCGCTGATCGCCGCGACGACCGCCATCGCGACCGACCAGGAAACGATCGTTCGCGTCCTGGCGTCAGGACTGACGGCGATGCTGAGATTGAAATCGCCAGCACTGGCCACGCTGGTGCTGGTTGCGCCGATTCGCCCCTCGGGCCATAAGTCGCCACCGGCGACGCGACGGAAGTACGGCCGTCCACGCCCAATCATGACCAAAATGCCCCTAAATTGGCCCACGCTAAGTGGGATTGCGCCCCAAAAGTTACTGGATGTTAGGTAGATTGTAGCAATCTTGTGAATGGTTGTGGGTTGGGGGCCTCAGTAGTTACCCGCGGAGTTAGTCGGGAGCTCAATCCGGCTTGTTACGAGAGTTTGCTCCTGTAGCTCACCGGTTTCTTGAGCGATTCGCGCCGCGCTGTGTCAGCAGCGCAAGTATCGCGGACGTCTGAATGCGGACGTCTGGATGCGGGACGCTGTGGGCGCGACGTCGCAGCCGCTCGCGTCGGGTCGGCGCCCGCTCATGATCTCGATACTGAGCGCCCACCGCGAGCTCCGAGCGTCAGCGCTTCATCCGCTACGACGTCTCTCGGCTCGCTCATTCCGTCTGAGAACGATCCGTTGTACTTTTCGAACGAATGATGGGTGGTGCGTCGGCGATGGGGCGGAGGAGCGGAAAGGAAATCGCGTGGTGAGTAGGCTGCGCCCCGTCCTGCTTGCGCTTGTCTTGGCCGGCTGCGGAGGAGCCGCAGCCACGTCGGCTACTTCCCCGGCTTCCTCTCGCCAGGACCATCGGGCCATTCGTCACGTGGTATGGATCCTCATGGAAAACAAGTCTCAGGACGTGTTGTATTCCCCCGGGGCCCCTTACCTGTCGGCGTTAGCGCGGACCTACGGGTACGCGACCGGCGACACGGCAATCGCGCACCCGTCGCTGCCGAATTACATCGCTTTGACCAGCGGCTCCACGCACGGAGTCAGCCACGACTGGAGTCCTGGCGCACCGGGACAGCCCATGACCTACGCGCTGGACGTCCCCTCGATCTTCACTCAGCTGCCCGGGGGACGGTCGCGTTCGCTGGCGGAAAGCATGTCCACGAACTGCGAACGCATGAACAACTTCCCGTACCTCGTGCGCCACAATCCGGAGGTCTACTACACCAACCTCGGGTCGGATTGCACCAGCTACGACACCCCTTTCGCTCCGACGCCCGATGTCAGCGCGGCATTCACTCTGATCGCACCGAATGCGATCAACGACATGCACAACGGGACGATCCAGGACGGCGACAGGTTTCTCGCCTCCTTCGTACCGAAGCTGATGGCGACGCCGCAGTACCGGTCGGGGACGACCGTGATCTTCATCACGTGGGACGAAAGCGAGTCCGACACGGGCCCGAATCAAGTGCCGTTGATCGTGATATCGCCCTACACGCGTGGGATCGTCGACCACCACCATTACACCCACTATTCGCTGCTGCGTAAGACAGAGCAGCTGCTCGGACTGCCGCTCTTGAACAACGCCCGCACGGCGCCGTCGATGCTCGAACGGTTCGGATTCTAAGGGTCTAAGTCTCAGCAGTCGCGGCCCGGGATGGTCTTACCCACCGCGATGCACTTCTGGGCTACCAAGGGTGCGGCGCCGCCGCGGATCGTGAACGAGAAGAACTTGCCGACCCAGCTCGGGTGCGTGACCCGGACCGTGACGCGGGTCCCCGGCTTCAGTTTGCGGTGGGCGAACCGGGCCAGGAGGTTGAGCGACTGGCGCTTATGACCTGGCGTGAGCGTGAGCTTGGCGAATGCGCACCCATTGCCTTGGCACGTCATGACGATGGTCGTGCCCTTGGCGATCTGAGACACGACGAACTTCATCACCTGGGTGTAAGTGGGGTGGTAGAAGAACGTCCAGGCAACGAGCGACTTGACGAAGCCACGCACGGTCTTCGCCCCGCTCTTGACGATCTGCACCGGGTTCGCAGACGAGGTCGACCCGGCGAAGTTGGCATCGCCGCTGTAGACGGCGGAGATCTGGTGCGTCCCCGTCGAGCTGTAGCTCTGCGTGCACGTCGCTGCCAGGTTGTTCAGAGTTTGGCTGCCACAGCCGGGGATCGGCTGACCACCGTCGAGGAACGCGATCGAACCGGTCGGCCCGATCGGCCCCGAGTTGCTGCTCGGGAGCACGAGCGCGGCACTGTAGGTCGCGGTCTTGTTGACGTCGACCTGCGACGTGACCGCGAGCGAGACGGACGTCGAATCACGGCCGATCGCGATCGATGTCGGTGCGCTCGTCGAGCCGTCGACGAGCGAGCCCGGGCCAGGCGTATAGACGGCGGTGATCTGCGGCGCGCCGGCCCCGAAGCCGGCGGGGCAGACCACGGTGACGGTCGGGCCGCCGTTCACGGGCTTGCCGCTGCAGCCGCCGATCGCGTTCGACCCGTTGAAGAACGTCACCGAGCCGGACGGGTTGGCGTTGCCCGAGCTCGAGTAGATGGTCGCGATGAGCGTGACGGTCTGATTCGTCTTCGGGGGGTTCGATGAGAAGGCCTGAACCGAGGTCGCGCTCGTGGCCACGATGACTCCGGTCGGAGCGGAGGCGGCCGTGCCGGGCGTCGGGTTGTCGTTCTTCGCGGTCTCCACCACCGCGATCGTATGCCCCACGTCCCCGGGTACAAGGGTGTAGGTTGGTCCGGTCTGACCGGGGATCGGCGTGCAGGCGGCGCCGAAGAGGTCGCACTGCTCCCACTGGTCGGTGATCGTGGGAATGATCGTGGCGGGAGTGTTTAGCCAGCGACCCTGGGTCAGGGTCAGAGTCTGTCCTTGTTGTGCGGTGCCCGAGATCGTCGGGGGAATCTGGTCGACGGGGATCGCCGGATACGCGACGGGCCCGACGGCCGCGGAGGTCACTACCACGGCGGGAGCGGCCGCGTAGGTGGCCGTCTCAGAGATGTGGATCGTGTGGCCGACGTCGGTGAGGGCCGGCTGGTAGGTCGAGCTGTTTACGGTCCCTACCGGACTGCAGACAGCGCCAAGGCAACTCTCCCACTGGTCGCTGACCGTTGGCCCGCCCGACCAGGTGCCCCGGGTGAGGGTCAGCACCTGCCCTTCCTGGGCGATGCCGGCGACTGTCGGTGCGGCCAGTGTTGCCGGTTACGGTACCCGTTGTAGCCGTCGCGGTCGTGGTCCCGTCAGTAGCGGACGCGCTTTCAGCGACCTCGATCGTTCGTCCGACGTCGGTCGGGGCCACCAGGTAGCTCGAGGCGTTCGCGGTCCCTACCGGAGTACAGACGGCGGCAAGGCAACTCTCCCACTGGTCGCTGACCGTCACGGTGGTCGCGTCGGTGTAGGTCCCCGGGGTCATGTTGAGCGTTTGGCCCTCCTGAGCGGTCCCGCTAATCGCTTGGTGCGGTGACCGGCGCCGGCGCGGCCTCGGCCACGCCGGCAAGCAGCCACCAGCTGACCATGATCGCGAGCACGCAGATCCCAGCCCGGATCACGCGCGTGCGCCGATCGGCGGCAATGCCGCCTGCCCCCAAAAGTCCATTCATTCGAGATCTACCGTTCCTGCACCCCGTTCGACGAGCGCAGTTTGTTGCCTCACGAGCCGGCCGCCAATGGCCTTACTCGCCCCTCCTGCGTTCACACGTGAACGGTCTCGGAAACACTGGGTCGCCCGATACGTTTTTCGCTTTGGATGGGACCAGGAGTGGGGCCAACCCGAGGCGAACGTCCAGCCAAGCCGCAACCAGCGGCCACAGGCGGTAACGCCGCGCCGTCGGCCGCCCGCGAGCTAACGGTCTTGCTTGCGGATGATCAGATACCCGTCCGTGCCGGGATCAAGCGCGCTATAGAGCCTCATCGCATGCGCGTTGTGGCGGAGGCGGCGAACGCAGAAGAGGCCGTGCAAGCGGCGCTCGCGCATCAGCCGGATGTCTGCGTTGTCGCGGTTGAACTGCCGGGCAATGGAATCGAAGCCACACGGCGGATCAAGCGGGCGCTCCCCGAGACGAAGATCGTGCTGATGACGGGGTTGGCGCGGGACGAAGAGCTGTTCGAGGCGTTGCGGGCCGGCGCCGATGGCTATCTGTTGATGAGCACTCCGGCCAGTCGACTGCCGCATGCAATCACCGGCGTGATGCGCGGCGAGGCCGCTCTGCCCCGCGCGATGACGGGACGTTTGGTCCTCGAGTTTCGCGAGCGCGGGACGCGGCGTCGCATGGTCCTGGCATCCGACCATGCGGAGGTCGAGCTGACCGCGCGCGAGTTCGAGGTCCTCCAGCGGTTGCGAAAACCCGAGAGAACCGCGGAGATCGCGAGACACCTGGGCATCTCACAGATAACCGTGCGGCGGCACGTCGCATCGGTCCTGCGAAAGCTTGGGGTGCCGAACCGCCGACGCGCGATCGAGATCGTCGAGCAGGCCGAGCAAGCCGAGCAGCTCGGCCGCGAAGTCGAGTGACAACGGTTGCAAGATGCCCGCGGCCCGAAAGAAGAGCCGCGGGCGATCCTGCGAGCCCCCATGGTGAGTCCGGCTCCTCGTGAGCGCTTCACCGAAACCTCGCCGACGATCGCATAGTGACGGATCCGCCGCGCAGATTCACCCCGATGACGTAAACGGTCGGTCGCGTCATGGACCAATCCGGCCGTCCGGGTCTTGATCTCGTCCGATCGCTTTAGATAATCGAAAGCGATCACACGACGATCACCAGGAACAGAGGGGGCCACATGCTTCAGGCGGACGGGCAGTTGATGTCATCGATGGAGCTCGAGCTGATTGACGACGTAACGCTCGAGGAAGCTCACATCCAGTTATCGCCAGTGTCGACGCTGCGTCAGCCGCTGCCGCGCTTCGCGCCGCTCGGCGTCGACGTGAGCGTCGTCATCGCCGCGATGAACGAAGAGAAGAACCTTCCGTACGTCTTCTCGCGTCTCCCGGAAGGGCTTCACGAGGTGATCCTGGTCGACGGCCATTCGGTCGACGATACGGTCGCCGTCGCACGGAGCCTACGGCCAGACATACGGATCCTGACTCAGTCGGGACGAGGTAAGGGCAACGCCATGGCGGAGGGCTTTGCCGCCTGCACCGGAGAGATCATCGTCGCGCTCGACGCCGACGGATCGACCGACCCCGCGGAGATTCCGCGCTTCGTTTCTGCGCTCTGCAATGGCGCTGATTTCGTGAAGGGCTCGCGGTTCGCGCAGGGCGGCTTGAGCACCGACATCACTCGCGCTCGCAGCCTCGGGAACCGCCTGCTCGGAGCGTTCGTCAACACGCTCTACGGAACGCACTACACCGACCTCTGCTACGGCTATAACGCGTTCTGGACACGGTGCTTGCCGTACCTGCGGGTCGACTGCGACGGGTTTGAGGTCGAGACGCTGATCAACGTCCGAGTCGCGAAGGCCGGGCTGATCGTTCATGAGGTTCCCAGCTTCGAGCAGGTCCGCCTGCACGGAGAGAGCAACCTGAACACCGTCCGCGACGGCACTCGTGTCCTGCGCACGATCGTCCGGGAGCGACTCGCCATGGCGTCGGAGACGTCGCTGCTGCCGCGCCTCGCCCACCGCTTGCTCGGGTCATGAAAGTAGCGCTTGTCGCGTCGAGCTACCTGCCCGAGCGCGGACGCCTGGAGCGTCGTATCGATGAGTTGGCGCGCGGTCTGGCGAAGCGTGGTGCCGAAGTCGAGATCCTGACCCAGGGTCCCGCGCAACTCGTGCCCGAACATCGGGAAGGCGTGATCATCCGGCGCTTTCCGACCGTGGTCGGCCCTTTGCGCTTCCCGAGTGCGCCGCGGCTGCGGGAACGCCTACGCGCTGCGCGCCCGCCGTTCGATGTCGTCGACGTGCATACCAGGCAGCTGTCGCTGGCTATGGCGGTTGCGAGCACTCGGGTACATCCGCTGGTCCTGACGCCCAGCGTCCCGTTGGACGCTATCGCCAACTGGCGCCACGCGGGGACCATGCGGGCGGTTGTCGGCGCGGCAACCCAGATCGTTTGTCCATCTGAGTTCGAGCGGGATGTGGTCTGCAGAATCGTCCCCGATGCTCGCCACCGGACACAAGTTCTACCCGACGGAGTCGACGCGGCGGCGCTGCGCGCGGTTAAGCCATTCGACAGCGATGACGTCGTGGTCCTCGCCGTCGACCGACTAGAGCACGCGACGGGTGTTGGACGCGCGATCGCGGCGATGCCGAGTCTCGATCCCGAGTTCCGGCTGGTCGTGGTCGGCGATGGACCGGCGCGAGCTCGCCTCTCCGCGTTCGCGGTTGACCTACGCATCTCTTCACGCGTGCGATTCGTGGGCGCTGTTTCTGACGAGCTGCTGTTCCGCTGGCTGCGCACCGCGCGTGTTGTAGTCGCCCTTTCTTGCGACCGAGGTTCTGGATCGCTCGTGACCGAAGCGCGGGTGGCCGGCGTCGCCGTGGTGGCATCCGACCTCCCGGTTCACCGGCAGGCCGCGGACCGGCCCGGCCGCGGGGCGGTCGTGTTCGTCGCGCCGAGAGGTTCTCCCCTCGACGTGGCCGACGCGATCGAGGAGGCTGCGCGGCTTCCGATGAGCTCCAGCGCCGCGTTGCTTCCGTCCTCGGCACCGTCTTGGGAATCGGTCGTCGACTCGACGTGGAGGCTCTATCGACGGCTGGTCGGAGACGCGGTCGATTCCGAGCCGGAGGCGGCCATGAGCGAAGTGGTTCATCTCACGCCGCAACTGCAGGCTGGGCGCCAGTCCCCGGTTGAGCCGGTGATCTCCGGCGGGACACAGCCCGGGGCAGGACAGGACAACGGACGTATGTGGTGGCACAGTCGCCGCCGGCTCGACGATCGAATCAACGGAGCGCGCAGGTGACCCTGATCCCCGACGGCGGCAGGGTGACTGCACATCCGGCTATGCGAGTTCTCCTTCCCTCAGTCAGCGTCATCGTCAGCGTCCGGAATGACGCCCGCATGCTGGAGCGTTGTCTGCGCTCGATCCTGAGGAGCGACTACGACGACTTCGAGGTGATTGCCGTCGAGCGCCGCCCGCGGTCCTTGGACGTTCCCCGGCTGCTCGTCAACGAATTTCCGACTGACCTTCGGCTGCGTTACGTGGAGGAGCCGTCGTCATCTGTCTCGCTTGGCCGTAACACCGGATTGGCTCGGGCTGAAGCCGACGTCGTCGTGTTCATCGACGACGACGACGTCGTCGATCGCGACTGGCTCCGTTCCAGCGCAAGGGCGCTGGTCTGCGAGAGCGGGATCGCCTGTGTGACGAGCCTTTGCCTGCCAGGTGGCTTCGACAGCGAAATTAAGTATCTGCTCGAGCCAGCGGGGTCGACTGAGGAACCTGGGCGAAAGACATATCGAGCCCCATCCTCCGGGAGCGAAGCCCCGGTTCTCGCCTGCGCCAGAGCCGCCCTCGGCGGGGGCGGCAGCCTGATGATTACGACGAAAGTCGCCCGCGAGATCGGTGGCTTTGATCCCGCCTTGGGTCCCTCTACGTTGGCGTGCGGCGGGGAGAAGCTCGATCTCCTAGTTCGGTTGCTTCGGCGGGGATACGCGCTCGCATACGAGCCCGGCGCAGTGGTCTGGCGCGAGCCTCCGGGCAGTGCGGAACCCGCGCGGCGCCAGGCTTACCGCCAGGGGGTCGGCCTGGGCGCCATGGTCGGCAAGCACCTGATAGCGGGTCCTCATCGTCGCGAGTGGCTGCGAAGCATCCCTGTGGAGGTGCGCCACCGCCGGGATCTCAAGTCGAGCCAGAGCGTCGAACGGTCGAGCAGGCGCCCGCGGCATCTCGAGTGGATCAAGTGGTTCGGGATGCTGCTCGGCCCCATTGCCTATCTCGTAAGCGCGCTGATCGTGCGGGCGGGCGGTTTGATGGGTAAGCAGTCGCCGGGCCCGGCCCCGGTGCGGACGGTGAGACGGATGGTCGTAGGGGACGAGACGGTCAACGTCGTCTGGTTCGGGGAGGCGCCGGCGCTGAAGGTTCGAACCGCTTGGCACCACGCTGCCGAGCATGACGCGGCCCTTCGCTTCGAGCAGCTCGTCCTTGGCGCCTCGGCGGCGATAGCCCCGCCCGCCCAGACAACAACCGGGACGCTTCAGATCAGCGCGGTGGTGCCGGCTCGCAACGCCGAAGACTGGATCGAGTCGTGCCTGCGGGCGATTCGAGAGAACGGTCCCGCAGAGATCATCCTCGTCGACGGTGGCTCGACCGACCGCACGGTCGAACTCGCTCAGCCGTGGGTCGACAAGGTCATCGACGATGGCGGCGCGGGCGTGGCAGCGGCACGGATGATGGGGGTCGCCTCAGCATCGCAGCCGTGGATCGCGCTGGTAGATGCCGACGTCGTGCTGCCGCCCACGGCGTTGCGCGATCTCGACCGGGAGCGGTGCGACCGCCAGCTGGTGGCGCTTCAGGCAGGGCTCCATAGCGTCGGGGCCGGCGACTACTGGAGTCAGTCGCTCGCCAATCATCACAATCGCGGCAACAGCAGGCAGTGGTTCGGTGTTTGCGCCAGCCTCATAGCTCGCGACCTGCTTTTGGCACATCCACTCGACGGTCAGCTTCGTTCTGGCGAGGACATCGATCTTCGGATCCGCCTCAATCGGGCAGGCTTCCGGATCGGGGTCTCCGAAGGCATGGTCGGGTTGCACCGGTTCGCCGACGGATTCGCATTTGCCGGCAAGCAATGGCTTGCCGACGGGGCCGGACTTGGCCGCATGGTGCGCAAGCACGGGCGCTCCGCGCTGATCAACGCGATGATCCCGTTCGCCGCCGCGGCGCTCGGGCTGGCCCGCGGCATGCGGGAGGCATTGCGGCCGTGGCCGTACTTCGCAGGCTTCGCCCTCGGCAACTACATCGGGCTATGGCGTGGGCTTATAGACCGCAGCGTCCCCGCGCGCGGTCACGGCCGCAAGCTGCTCGTGGCGGGCACGCTGGTGACACTGTTCGTACTGCCGGCGGCCGTCTTGGCCGCAACGATTGCACTGGTCCTGTTGTGCATCAGCCTCGCTCACGCCGCATACGACGGGAGGCTCCTGCTTGTGACCTTGGCGATCCTCCTGATCGCTGTGCCGTTTGAGGTGGGGCGTGGTGCGGGAGGCGGGCGGTTCTCGGTCATCGCGAGGTACATCGCGCCATTTACCGCCTGGGCCGTGCTGCTCGGGCTGGTCCTGAGCGGACTCAGGTTGGCCAGGGTGATCGGACTGTGACATGGCGCGGCCGGTGCCGACAGCAGACAAGCTTCATCAGACTTTCCGTAGTTAGATCCAGTAAGTCAACCACCATTAGGGGGTACATTTCATGGGGCAAGCATCTGTAAACGAGGGCGCGCGGCGACGCCGCGGCTCGCCAGGTTTGCCATTCATCTGGCTACCGGCGCTCGCCGCGGTGCTGGCAGCGATCGCGTTCCCGGGGGCCGCCGGGGCGGCTCCGGCGGCGGCGGCGGCGCCACCACCGGTTAACACCTCACCGCCGACGATCGTAATTCCGCCGAACGCGCCGCCGAACGAAATCAGCACTCCGTCAGTCGGGAGGTACCTCGAGTCAACCGACGGTACCTGGACGGGGCAGTCCTACCTCAAACGGCAGTGGGAGGACTGTAACCCCACCACGCTTATCTGCACCGCGATCCCGGGCGCGATTAACACGACGTACCAGATCGCGCAGTCGGACGTCGGGTCGACGCTGGTCTTCCTCGTTACCGCGTACGCGTCTGGGAGCAGCACGCCCGCGAGCTCGTCGCCGACCGGTGTAGTCACCGCCGGAACGCCGATCAACCACCCGCCGGGGCCGAGGGTCACCGGCGTCACGCAGGATGGACAGACGCTGACCATTACCCCCGGGACGTGGGACGGGACCCAGCCGATTACGTTTGGCTACCAGTGGCGCCGATGCGACGGTGCAGGGCTTCACTGCGGGGCGGCATTCCCGGCTCCGCCGAGCACGTCGCCGACGTACGTCCTCCAGGACGCCGACCTCGGCCACACGATGGTGGCCTACGTCACGGCCACGAACTCGGCGGGGAGCACCTCTACGCATTCGCCCGTGACGACGACCGTCGTCACTCCGGGCAATACCGCGCTGCCGACCATCGGTGGGACCGCGCAAGAGGGTAAGACGCTGACCGAGTCGCACGGCTCCTGGATTCCCAAGAACCCGAGCGGTTACTCGTACCAGTGGCAGGACTGCGATGCTTCCGGCAACAACTGCTCCGCAATCGCCGGAGCGACGTCGCAGAACTACACGGCGACCGGCGCCGACGTCGGCCACACCCTGCGGGTGCTCGAGTCGGCGACGGCCGGTGGCATCACCAGCGCTCCGGCGAGCTCGGGCGCGACCGGTGTGGTCAAGGCGGGCACGCCCGCGCCCGGCGGCAACGGCGGCAACGGCGGCAACGCCGGCAACGGGGGCAACGGCGGCAACGGCGGCGGGAACGCCGGCGGGAACGCCGGCGGGAACGCCGGCCAGGGAACGACGTCGGGGCCCGTGAAGGTGAACAAGGCCCAGATCCGTCGACTGCTCCTGAAGGTGCTGGCTGCGAAGAGCAACGCAGGAACGATTCGCGGCGTGCTCAAGCACGGCGGCTACAAGTTCACATTCTCGGCGCCGTCACCGGGTCGTCTCGTGATCTCGTGGTACAGCAAGAACACGCTGGTCGCCACGGTCGCTCTGGTGTTCCACAGCTCAGGGCGCGCGAACGCGGTGGTCTTCCTGACCTCTAGCGGCCGCAGCCTCCTCAGCGGCAACACGAGGATGCAACTACTCGCGAAGGGTGCCTTTACGCCTGCGGGCCACGGCACCATCCGCGCATCCAAGCGGATCACGTTGAGGGCGTAGGCTTGCTCCATAGGCGCCGGCGGTGAGCCGCAAGGCAATCCGCCGGCGCCGCCATTGGGCATGTCGGTGGCACGGCGAAAGTCACCGTCGGCGTTTCCAAGCTTGTGTTACCCACATCTCCGCGCAAGTCACTGGCCGGCACGGGGATGTGGCATCGGCGAACGAGGACACAAATGAAAGGCACAGGAAGGCACACGTGAACGCCACCGAGTCGAAGTCGACGGTCGACGCCGCAAGCGCAACCGTGGTGGTGTGCGCGTTCGCGTCCCAGAGGCTCGAGCAAACGGTCGACTGCGTGAAGTCGGTCCTGAACCAGGACCCTCCTCCCGGCCAGATGATCGTAGTCGTCGATCACAATGAGTCGCTGCGAGCAGAGCTCCGACCCCGCCTTCCCGATGAGGTCGAGATCGTGGCCAACGAGCATGCGCGTGGCCTGTCGTCGGCTCGCAATACGGCGATCGCCCGCAGCCGCGGTGAGTACGTGGTGTTCATCGACGACGACGCGATCGCGCACGAGCGATGGCTAGCACGCTTGCTCAGTACGTTTGACGACCCGCAGGTGGTCGGAGTGGGCGGCCATGCACGACCGCTTTGGGAGACCGCGCATCCCGCGTGGCTGCCGCCTGAGTTCCTATGGGTGGTGGGATGCTCCTACGCGGGGCTTCCTGAGGCCGGCGAGGTGCGAAACCCGCTCGGCTGCAATATGGCGTTCCGCGCAGGGCTGTTCGAGGCGGTGGGAAACTTCAACCCGGCAGTCGGCCGTCTCGGAAGCCTCCCGCTGGGGTGCGAAGAGACAGAGTTTTGCCTGCGGGCTGCTCGCGCGATGCGCGGCGCGCGGATCGCGCTGACCGCTGGAGCGGAAATCGACCACTGGGTACCGGCCGCGCGAGCGACAGCAAGCTATCTGCTTCGCCGCTGTTACTTCGAGGGGATCTCCAAGGCGATGGTCCGCCGACTGGGCGACAGCCGTTCGCTGGACACGGAGCGCGCGTACGTTCGCCATGCGCTGGCCGCTCGCCTGGCGAGCAGCATCCGACGCGTGGCCAGCGGCCGCGGGGCCGGGGAGGCTGCGGGACAGTTTGCCGCGGTGATCGGCGCCGTAGGTGCGGCGGGGGTCGGCTATTTGGTCGGGGTGGTTGCCTTCCGCGTGCGGCGCCCAGCTGTGGTGGCGCCGCCCGCGTTAGACCCGGTCGCGTAGGCACCGGCACGCGCCGGCCTGGCTGCGGGGTGCACCCCATAGGCGTTGGCGGTGGCCCGCCTCCGCCTGGGTGGCGGGGGCAACCAGCGGTAGATCGAGTAGTCGGGAGTGACGTACACGGCTTGGAAATGGGGGTTGTGCGCCACGAGGCGCCGCATTTCGCCGATCAGGTTAGGCTGGTTGTAAAACAGCGTCGACGCAGCGACGTCGCCGCGACTGAAGGCCACGTAGACATCTCCGGGCGCGGTTCCCCAGTGATGAGCGTTCGGTTCCAGGAAGTCGATCGGCACCGGAACGTGGTTTGCATTCGGGACGGTGCTGTTACGCCATCGGAGCGTCGCTGACTTGAGGAAGCCGCCACCCGGAAAACCGCCGTAGATCTTCGCCGGTGCGAGGTGATCCGCGATGTAGTTGAACCCTGCGATTTCACCGGGCGAGACGTAGTCATAGAGCTCGTTGCCGTAATGAGTGACGATGTGGAGCGGCGCCATGACGGTGAGGACGGCTGCGATCGCCGTGAGCACGCCGCGCCGGTCGGCTGCGGCGACGATCATCATCGCGAGCGGGGGGAGGCTGAACAGCTCGGTGCGGATCAGCATTTCACCGCCGTAAATGGATACAGGCCCCACGAGGACGGTGGCAATCAGCAGCACGAGCGCGAACTGGACCTCTTCCGAAAGCGCCCGCCAGAGCGTCATCGGCCGCCACAGCCGGCGACGGCGTGGCCGCACCTGCAGGACAACCGTGAACATACCCAGCGCGAACACGATCGCAGTGACGGCAACACGCAGCCGTCCAACGGTCAAGTGGGCGCCACTCCCACTGATTCGTCCAGAGACGTTCGACTGCAGGAAGTCGCCCGCCGCGAACACCGTCTGGAGCAGGCGGTGGCCGTAGAACTGGTAGAACGGGGCCGCCGCATACGCCTGCCAGACGACGAACACGAGCAGGCAGAGCAGGAGTAGGGTCGGCCGCTTCAACTGTCGCGTCAAGGTCAGCGCGGTGATCACGAACAGCGCGACGACCGCGCTCAGGACGTGGGTAGCGACGATGAGCGTGAACAGGATGACGGTGGCGGCGCCGCTCGCCCCGTTGAATACGCCATCCCGACGCATGGCCGTGTGTGCCAGGACGACCACGAGGCCGAGATAGAACAAGAATGCGAGCGCTTGCGGGCTGAAATAGTCCTGGTTCGTCCACTGGAAGATGACGAACACCCAGAGGCCGGCCACCCACCGAGCATCCACCCGAAGCGTCGCCTTCAGAGATGTCCGCCACGGTCGTTCAGCCGGCCACGACCGGTCTGTCGCCATGAGCAGCAGCACGGACAGCGGCGCCATGTACAGCACCGAGATCAGCGTCGGCCAGAAGTCCATCATCTTGAGCGGCGAGATCGCGGTCACGCTCTGAATCGCCGCCATCAGGAGTGGGAACAGCGGCCAGTTGTGGTAGACGAACAGGCGCGGGAGCAAGCCCTGCCCACGTACGACCGGATCCACGTAGCCGTAGCTCAGGTACCCGGTCCGGAACCTGGGGGTGCCCTCGAGCACATAGGGAGTGAGCCAGACAACCAGCAGGAAGGCGGTGACGTAGGCGAGCAACAACAGCGGCCGAGACTTCTCTCGGCGCCATTCGACCACCGACGCCAGGGGTAGGCCGGCGAGCCCAAGGTAATACGGCCAGGGGAGGCTGTGCACGAGGCCATAACCGTCAAGTTTCAGCCGGGCGCCAGCGAGTGAGACGACGCTTAGGAAGAGCGCGCCCGCGGCTATCGCAGGCGATGCCGCAAGACTGCTCGTGCCCCGAGCGTTTCTCGGCAAAGTGATGACCACAGGCCGTTCCTTGGTCAGCATCGTGAGAAACTACTTTCGCTGATGGCGCGCATATTTGACTTGCATGGTCTGGCAAGCCTCACGATCGACGATGATCGAGAACGAGTACTCCGGTATGTCGACTCGCAGCTCGATCCGTATCAGCCGAGCGTTGGAGTCGAGCCGGACACGACCGACGTGGTGCTTTGCCCCAACAACGAAATCCTACCTCGAACCTTCCGCGATGTCCACGGTCCGGCTGGAGATGGTCGCCGCACAGGTGTCGCTGACGGGCGCTGTTACCTCCTACATGGCGATTCGGGGTTCGAACTACCTCGGCTGTCGTCACAAATCGATCAGGTTCGTCTCTCGTATGACCACGCTTTTCCGCTCTGGATTGCGTTCGCAGACCTGGTGCGGCCACTACTTCAACTTGCTACAATTAACCGCGGAGCTGTCGTTGTGCACGGCGCGGCCGTTCAGCTCCGAGCGGGCGGCCTCGTGGTTTGTGGTTGGTCCGAGACCGGAAAGACCGAGACCGCGTTGGCGCTCGCCGAGTTAGGGGCACGTTTCATCTCGGATAAGTGGACGGTAATTGATAGCGACGCGCGTATCCACGCCTTTCCGGTCTCCGTCGGCATACGCGACTGGGTGCTTGACTATGTCCCGCGCCTGCGGGCGCGCCTGCGAACGTCACAGCGGGCGCGTCTGCGCGTCTCTCGAACGGCGCGCCGTGCGCTGCCGTTGCTCACCAGGGCGGGAGCAAGCCCCCTCGCCGGCGCCGCGGAGTCACAGCTCGAACGCGTGCTCACGCTCACGGGCCGGCTGTCGCTTCGTCAGACCGAAGTCGCGGCGATCTACGGCTCGGCGCAGGACCCAACCGCAACCCCGCCCTTGGTGACGCTCGCGATGCTGACGACGGTACCCGGGGAAGAAGTAACCGTTCGCGAGGCGGAAGTGGGATGGACGGCGCAGCGCCTAGCGCAGTCTGCTGCGTACGAGCGTCGGTCGCTGTATGAGCTCGACGCTCGCGTTCGCTACGCGTTCGCGCAACCTGGCCCGTCGCCGCTGCTCGGCGTCGCCGGCCGCGAAGCGGATCTGCTTCGAAACTCTCTCGCCGGTGTCCGGCTGCTCGAGGTGGAGGCTCCGTTTCCGACGGACCCCAGGAGGGTCGCGGATGCGTTGGCGCAATGGTGTTGACGCGGGGCCGGGTCCCGCGGACCTCTACCGGTTTGGCCCTGACCTCGTCCTGTCCGTTCGGGGCGACCGCCGCGCCAGAGCCCACTTTCGCGCGGAGTACGCGTCAGCGGCGCTGGACAACGAACCCTCGGTCCCTGCTGTGGAGGCAACCGTGGGCAGTCATGTTCACGACGGTCGTGCTCGAGGGGGCACACATGCGGCGGAGTTGCGAGGCACGCACAAACTGGCGAGGTGGCGCGCGTCCGTACCGACCACACCCGATGCCGACTCAATGCGTGTGGCGGTCGACGTCCGCGGTCCGCTGGGACTCGCGCTCGTGCAGAGCTACATCCTCGAGCCGCTGGTTTCGCTTGCCGCCGTCCGGGCGGGCTACGTACTTCTGCCGAGCGCCGCGATTGCCCGCGACGGGAAGGCCCTCTTGCTGATCGGCCGCTCGCGAAGCGGAAAGAGCAGCCTGGCTGCGCTCGCGCTGGCCGCCGGGCGGCGGGTACTGGGCGACGACCAGGTTCTCATCGTGCCAGGCCAGGACTGCCGGCCGTTCCCCCGCCGGCTGCGGCTTTACCCGGATCTCGCACGAACGGCACCTGCGGCATTTGCGGCCCTGCGCCCGTCCGCTCGTCGCACGCTCACTGGCCTGGGTCAGGTCAAGTCGCTAACCCGGGGTTTCGTTGCCCCGCCGCTGAGGATCAGTGCCTCGGCGCTCGGGGCGGGCGTGACTCCGCTGTGCCTTCACATCGGCGAGGTGGTCGTGATCCAGCGGGCCGCGGTCGACACGCTCAGGTCGGAGCCTCTCGAGCAGCGGGAGCTTGCGGCGGAAGCCAGCGATGTCCTGCTAAGCCAGCGCTCGGCGATCTTCAGTTTGGCCGGCGTCGAAGCTGCATTCGCCCCGGTGCTGACCGAGGAGCGGGAACTCATTGCTCTTGCTTTCGCGAGCGCTTCCGCTCGCCGTGTCTCGGTACCGGATTCCTGGCCGGCCGAGCGGGCCGTCGGAGCGCTCGCGCACGAGTTCGGGCTGGCATAGATGAGTTACGTCGCGCGCCTTAACGATGTGCGCCGGGTGCCGTTGTACCGCAGCTCGTTCGCGCTGATGCTGACAACGGGGTTCAACGGCATTCTCGGGTTTGCGTACTGGGTGCTGGCGGCGCGGCTATATCCGGCCAAGGCGGTCGGGATCGGCGCGGGCGCGATCAGCGCCATGACGCTCGTCTCAAGCTTGGGGTGGATTGGGCTGCAGTACGTGCTCCTGCGGTTCGTTCCGGTAGCCGGCGGCGCTCAGAGCCGGCTCGTACGGCTGACGTACGCGACGGCTATCGCGATCGGACTCGTGTCTGCCGGCGTCTTCCTGGTCGGATTTGCACACCTCGCCGGGCTGGGCGTGCTGACCGAGAGTCCGCTGACCGTGCTCCTGTTCGCCGCGTCGATCGTGCTGTGGATTGTGTTCTCGCTCCAGGACCCGGTTCTGATCAGCCTGCGCCGGGCAGGATGGGTCCCGATTGAGAATGCCGCGTTCGGCGCCATCAAGGCGGTTCTGCTGGTGGCGCTCGCTGCGTCAGCCAGCGCGTGGGCGATTTTCGGTGCCTGGGTGCTCGGGCTGATCGGACTCGTCCTTGTTATCAACGTGGCGTTGTTCGGCCGGTTCCTGAGACGGGAGCGTGAGGTGCCGTCGCGGCTCCCGGCTCGACGCCAACTGGTTCGCTTCGCCGCAGGCCATCATTTCGTCGCCGTCACGGCTGCCATACCGGACTCGCTCGTGTCGCTCCTCGTGCTGGCTTTGCTGCCCGGCGCCGCGAACGCGTATTACTACTCGGCGTGGGCGGTCGGCTTCTCGTTGAGGTTGCTGGCGGTGAACATGTCAAGCGCCCTCGTGGTCGAGGGAGCTCTGGCGGAGACCAAGGTGACCTCGCTGGTGCGGCAGGTGAGCCGGCTGGCGCTCGTCGTGGTGATTCCGCTGGTCGTATTCGTGGTGTTGTTCGCCGGGCCGATCATGCGCGCCTTCGGACCCGAGTACCACCACGCAGCGAACCTGCTGCGACTGTTCGCGATCGCGCTTATTCCGTTCACGATCGTGAACTTCGTCATCGCCGTCGAGAGGATTCGCCAACGCGTGGGACCGGCGCTGCTGATCGCGGGCGCTTCGACGGTTGCCACCATCGGGCTCGATCTCTGGCTGATACCGAGCGTCGGCCTGTCCGGCGCGGGCCTGGGGTGGCTGATCGGTCAGACCCTCGGCGCGGCCATCGCGATCTGGGTCGCGATGCGCGGCGATTCGGGGGCGTCGACTGAGGGCGTCGAGGGGCGGCGGTTCTCCGTGGGGGAGATCTGGCGACGCGCGGTCGGCGGCTCCGTACGCTTCGCCGGGCCGCCCCTCGAGCTGACGGACTCGGCGGCCGGCGGTCCCGGCTCGGCGACGGGGTTCGACCTCGAGTCGTGATGGCGTTTCAGGAAAGGGTCCCGATCCAGACCCATTTCACATAGGCATGGCCGGTGTCGGCGTCGTTGGTGCTACCCACCGGTTCGACTTGCATCTGCCAGCGCTCGGGTCCTGACCAAACCTGGTTCGTGCTGGTTCCAACGAGCTGCCCGTCGACGTAGTAAGCCCGGAATCCCGGGCCCCAGGCCTGCGTGTAGACGTGCCACTCAGTCGGGTCGTAGCTCGGATCCACGGATCGGATCTCGAAAACGTCCTGCGATCCGGACCCGCCGTAATGCGCGAATCCAGAGAAGGTGAGCGCGTTCAGGGGCGCCTCCGGAAAGTCCGACTCCGCCGACGGGCCATTGCTGTCGTTTTGGGGCCAGAGCAGCGGAGCCTGCTTGAAGTCGTCGAGGCGGTGGGAGTCGGACGGAGCCACCTGCTCGCAGAACGACCACACGCCGTAGGTCTGGTATCGGTTGCCACCGGGGACGGGTGAAGGATCGGCGCCGACGGGATTGCCGCCCGAGTCATTGTGCAGATAGAAGTCGAGCACGCCACCGTGAACCGACAACACCGTCGAGGGCTGGTAGCCCTCGGCGCTGCCCGAGTAGGTCGACCGAGTGCCATCGGGATAGCCCGTCCAGCTCATCCCGTGATCGCCGGTGTAGACGATCTGGTTGTTCGTCGATTGCGCGAACGATCCCGTCGGCGCGTCCTTGGTGAATGTGTCCATGCCCTCGAGTGCATAGGTGTTCCCTCCGAGCGACAGACTGCTCCCCGGAGGGCCACTCGGACAGGGTCCAGCGGCAGACGTACCGCTGCTAGGTGTTGGCGTGGGCGCCGATGTAGTGGAGCCGGTTGTGATCGGCTTGCTCGGGGCCGGGTGGTGCCGGTGCGGTGGTTTGCACTTCTTCTTCTTGTGACCGTGCCGGCGGTGGGTACTGCAGGTGCGGCGGGTGTGCTTACGGCGCGTGCGCTTGCGATGGCCGGCACGCTTCGGGTGAGCGGGCCGAACCGTGTGGGTCTTCTGCTGGCGGGCGGATACGGTGGCCGAGCCTACGAACAGTCCGCCGATCGCAAGTGCGACAAGGATCCAGAGGCGCAGTGGTGGTCTAGCGATCAACGTTCCGCTGGTCGGCCGTCGAGTCAAAGGCCGAAGTTAGCGATCATCGAGTTAGCCGTGGCCGCATTTCCGAGGAGCGGGAGCCCGAGCAGTTCCTCCGTTGTGCGCAGGAGGGAGTAATGGGTGTACTCGGTCGTGTCCTTGACACCGTGCGTGTAGGGCGAGATCACCGCGGCGTAAACGTGGTTGTTCGGCGGACTGGTCGCGCCCTCGGTGTCGTTGACGTTCGATTCGTCGAACGTGATGAAGATCGCCATCCTGCCGGACTGGTACTGCGGGGTCGCCATAATCGCTGGGACCTCGCTGGAAAGCCAGGAGTCGCCAGTGCTCGCGCTGGTGTCGTGGTCATCATCGGTGCGATTCGGCGAGATGAACACGAACTTCGGATTGAACGCCGAGGACGAGAACGGTGCAGACGGCAGCGTCTGCTCGTAGTTGCCGCCACTCAGGTCGGTGTAGTACTCGGAGGGATTGTGATTGCTGTCCGTGTTGCCGGACTCGACATAGTTGACGGCGTTGCCGGCGCCGAGCTGGTGGAAGATGTTGTCCTGCGACTGCGGACAGCTCGAGGCAGAGCCGTCACCGCCGAGACAACTGTTCCAAGAAATGCCGCTAGTCGCCGCGATGTAGTTGTCAGCGGAGTGATGCCCGATGCCGTAGTAGTCCTCCGCGAGGCCGTAGGTATTCGCGACCTGGGTTTCGTAGGGCTGAGGGCCGTACATGTTCGAGTAGTCGTTGTTCTCCATCATGATCCACACGACGTGCTGGATCGTTCCGCTCGACGGCGTGGGTAGGCCCGGCGTGGGTACGGGGGCGGGCACGACCGGGGTCCTTTGGCCGTTATGGCGGCGGCGCTTGTGCTTCTTACGGTGCTTGTGATGCTTCTGGCACTTCTGGTGCTTCTTGTGCTTCTGGCATTTGGCGTGCTGAGCGCGGGCGCGGTGATGCCTTTGGCTTGAACGAGATGGACGCGTACCCTGACCCCGGGCCCAAACCGTTGCTGCGCATGCGAACAGCGCAGCCGTGCTCAAGGCCAGACAAACCCAGAAACGTCTCACTGGTTTAGCTCCTTCGTCGTTGCCATTCGGCGCCTGGCGGCACCGTTCTCGATACGTCCTTGGCTACGACGCGCTAATGGCCCAGCCCATCACACGCGCACGTCTCAGCCCAGGCCAGCCCCTGGAATGAGTGCCGCTAGGCCACCACTTTCATACTCGGTCCCTTTCGCTCGGAATTGAGCGCCGCATCGGCGGCGCAGGTCCAACGGCGCCTCTATACCCGCTTGGAGCGGTTCTCAGACGCCGATTGATTTAATTTCGGCGTAGTTCGGGTCGGCAAGCTACCACAGGTCAACCCGACCCGTCGACCTCTGGGCGCTGGCGACCACGGCCTCCTCGGTCTGGTGTCCCCCGGATCGGGGGCCGCCCAACCAGATCTGGCTGGGGCTGGAGCCATGAACCGCGCAGAGGAATCGCCGTCGGACCCTCGTCACGGCCTGGCGGTCAGGCGACGTGTTGGGCCGGCGATTCGGAGCTCCCGACCGACGCGGCGGTCGGCTCACCCGAACGGGGCCGACGCTGCCTAGGATCGTCGGGCCGGCGTGCCGCTACCCGTGGCGCGAAACAGGTCGGCTCAAGGGGCCTTTACCGATCCACACCCATTTCACATACACGTGACCGGAATCGCCGTCGGTCACGCCCGACGGTTCGATTTGAAGCTGCCACCGCTCGGGGCCTGACCATACCTGGCTGGTGCTCGTACCCACCAGCACTCCGTCGATGTAGTACGACCGGAATCCCGGGCCCCAGGTCTGCGTGTAGACATGCCACTGGGTGGGATCGAAGTTCGGCTCCACTGACTGAGCATCGAACACGTCCTGCGCTCCGGACCCGCCCCAATGCGAGAAGCTCGAGAAGTTGAGGGAGTTCAGGTCCGCCTCGGGATAGTCTGATTCCGCCGACGCCCATTTGTTGCTCTCGCGTGGCCACAGCAGCGGAGCCTGATGAAAGTCGTCGAGGTTATGGGAGTCAGCAGGGACCACTTTCTCACAGAATGACCATGCGCCGTACGTCTGGTATCGCCTTCCAGCGGGCAGCGGTGAGGGATCGGCGCCAACCGGGTTACCGTGGGGATCACTGTGCAGGTAGAAGTCGAGCACGCCGTCGTGAACCGACAGGACCGTCGAGGGCTGATAGCCCTCGGCACCCCCCGCAGAGTAGGTGGAAGGCCATCCGTCGGGATATTCCGTCCACGCCAGCCCGTGATCACCTCGGTACACAACCTGATTCGGGCTCTTGGAGGCGAACGAGCCAAGCGGCGCGGCTTTCGTGAACGTATCCAGTCCCTCGAGCCCGTAGGTCTTGCCACCGATCGACTGGGTCCTCCCGGTCGCGGGCGTCGGGCATTGCACGTACGTCGGCTTGGTGGCACGGGCCGGTGTCGTGGGTATCTTGCCCCAGAACATGCGCGAGCCTCCGATAAGCCCCGCCACGACGACGCCGACAATTACGGCCAACCGCTTCACAAGAAAACTGCCCCCAGATGAAGGACGGCCAATCTCATAGGAGGTCAGCGCCGGCGATTCGCATCCGGGTTGAAACCGCCACATCGAGGTCTGGGCGCCTGGTGACGTGCCCGGCGCAGGCGCGCGAGTCGGTGTCGTCCCGCGCCCTGCTCACCGGTTGCCGCGGCTCTCGATCTGAAGCTCGGGTGCAGAGCTACGCTGATCGCGCCGGTAGCCCGCCGCGGCCTGGACGCTCGAGTGGCGCCACTTGGTACCCCCCCGCACGGTCGGCACCCCCTCCGCGTTCAGCTGGTCGGCGATCGCCTGCAACGTCATCCCTTGAGCGCGCATGTGAGTGATTCGCTGGCTGAGGTCCGGATTGTCCGCGACCGCGGGACGCCCGGCAGACTTGCCGTTCATACGTGCGGCTCGGAGACCGTTGCGTGTCCGCTCACTGATCCGGGCCCGTTCCCATTTCGACACCTCGACCAGCAGAGCGCCAGCCAGACGACCCTCCTCGGAGGCGCTGTCGAAGGCGTCGGACGAGGCGATCAAGCGTGCCTCGAGGCCACCAAGCAACTCCATTATGGTGCCGAGCTCGCCGACTGACTGGGTGATTCGTGACAGCTCGACGACGAGCAGCCCGCTCGCCTCTCGAGCCTTGAGCCGATCGAGCGCGTAGGAGAGTCCCGGCCGGCTCAGTCCCTTGCCGGTGGCAAGGGTCCGTTCACCCACAAGCTCGATCAGCTCAAAGCCGCGACGCTTGCACTCACCGGTTATCACCTCGGCCTGCTGTTTGAGCTCGAGCGCGGCCGTCGCCCCGGCGTGGACGCAGCTCGCGTAGCCGATGACCCGCACCGTGCAACCGTCGCCGCCGTTTTCCGACAACGGATCGTGCGCAACCTCCGCTGCGCTGTTGAGATCGACCTCTAAGGTTCTGCCCATCATTGCCCCTTCTTACGTAAACCCCTGACGTGTACCCGATCGATCGCATTTGTCCGGGAATCCGGACGCTCGCTGGCGACCGACCAGCTTCATCTCGGCTGCTGCCGAGACTGTCGGTGCGGCGACCAAACGGTCGCCGGTGGGGTCAGCCGGGGCGCTCCAGGCGGTAGCCTTCGGCAGTCTGAAGATGGAGGGGCATCCCCCTGACGTACCAGAACCAACGCGCCGCGATCAGCGCGATCGCCAGCATGATGATCAGGGTGCTGGGTGCGCCGGCTCCGCCGGCAAATGACCCTGCGCCGCCCTGAGGGCCCTTCGGACCGCGGGTTCCCATGGCCACTTCGGGTTGTGGTGGCTGAACAGCCAGTGGCGACGCAGCAGTGCGGTCGGGATCGGGTTTGGGCCCGAGCCGTGAGGCCGCCGGCGGAACGACCGAGCGTCGCGTAGACGAGGCGAGCGCGGTCAAGGCACGCTGTGGCGCCGGGCTGGCGGTAGCCGGTTCAAGGCCCGCGACGAAAGCTGCGATCGTCAGATTGGAAGAGTGTCTGGCGTCGGCGATACCCGGCAGCGGTGGCGAAGACGGCCCGGGCGACTCGCAGCCGGCCTGGGGTGCCGTGCCGGCGCAGGTCGCGCCGACGGGGGCGGGCGCACCCCGGTAGCCCCCGGCGAGCATTGCGGCTATCCCGATCAAGCCCGTTGGGTCACTCGTCGCGGGCCCGCCGGAGTGAGTGCCGCTGGTTTCGGTTGATATCCGCGGCGGCCCCGGGTCACCCGGTCCGCTGCCGCTCGTTGCCACGTTCTGTCCGGCCGCGGATGGGTCCGAGTCTCCCTGTTGGGTTCCGACGTTCGATGGGCTGGCCTGAGCACCCGCGGACGGTCCCTTCGTAGGAGATGGCTGCGGGTCCAGTGTGCCGACGGCCGTCACCAGCGATCCGGACCCAGCCGAGCTTCCCGTCGACGAAGGCCCCGCTGCACTTCCTGCCGATCCGAGTCCGGCGGCGCTGCCTGTCGTTCCTCCGCACGAGGCACCAGCCGTTGCGCTCGCCGACCCGGCTGCCGGAGCAGAGCCTCCGCAGGTTGCCGTGGTCGTCGTGGTTGTCGACGATGAGGCAGGCGATGGGGTCGGAGTGATGGGTGTGGCGGGCGGCGGTGTGGCGGCCGGCGGTGTCGTGGCCGGCGGCGTGGTGGCTGGCGGCGGCGTCGTCGGCGGTGACGTGGTGGTGGTGGTGGTGGTGGTGGTGGTGGTAGATCCAGCCGACGATGAGGTCGTGGCGGTTGTTGTCGTCGTCGATGGATCAGAGGCGGCGGCGGGCGTCGACGTCGATGCGCCGGTCGCGGCAGTGCCGGCCGATTGCAGTCCGTTATCCGCCCACGCCATCGGACACTGCAGGACGAGCAGAACCCAAAGAGCGGCACAGGCTCCGAGCACGGCGACGGACGGTCTACGCCTCATCCGAGCCTCACCCGTTCCCGAGAGAGACGTTTGTTGTTACGACCCGGCGGTGTGCGGCGGAGTCAACGGCTAGGAACTTCAGAACGAGCGTGGCGCCGCCGAGCCCGGCGAGTCGGCGCGCCGGCAGGTGCAGGAAGATTTCGCTGTCGGGCTTGGAGATCTGCGATTCGGTCTCGTAGAACGACGCGATCCGCTGCAGGTACGTTCCTCGACGCACGGACACGGTCACGGTGACGTCAGCGGCGCGGGACAGCTGGACCGCCACGGGAAGACCCCGTCGTATGGTCGCGGTAAGCGAAGAACGAACCGGACGCGCGTTGAACACGAGCGGCGGACCGCTGAGCGCGGCCACGCTGGGTGCCTTCGCCTGACGGGCGAGCGCGGCCGAAGCGCCGGTCCCTTTGGAGTTGCAGGCCGTCGTACCGCTGTCGATGGTGCGCCCGCCGGTGTTCACGAAGCTCCACGAATAGCTGCTGGCGTGAAGCGTCAGCACCAGCACGCCGTAATCGCTTGAGTCATGCGCCTGAAGGGTTGCCGGGGGCTGGCCCCCGTAGAGCCCGTTCAGGCTCTCGCCGCCTGTTCCGACCACGAACTCTCTGATGCCCGTCGAGTCGGCCCCTCCCGACGGATTCATTTGGGCGAAGCGCTCGTATAGGTGGTCATGCCCATTGAGTACGACGTCCGCGTGGTCGTTGTAGAGCGCCGTCCACAGGGGGAGAACGCTTGAAGCGCCGAGAGTCCAGCCATACGAGAACAGCGGGTGGTGCCACATCGCGAGCACGCACGGTTGCGTGTTCGTCGCAAGATCGTTCTGCAGCCAGGCCGTCTGGGCCGATGTTGTGCCCCCCGTGAGCGCGTCCGCGCACCCGCTGTCAGAGCAGTTGGAGTTGAGCGCGACGATGTGCCACGTGCCGATGTTCAACGAGTAGTAGCCGTATGTGTTGTTGTCGGGGTTGGCAGTCGCCTGCCCGAAGTACTGGAAATAGCCCGCCGCTCCGGAAGTGACGTACTCGTGGTTGCCCGGAACCGGGTGCACGATCGAATTGAAATCGCGTCCCCACGAGAGGGCGTACTCAGTCGTGTATTCGCTGTACAGGCCCGAGTTGTACTGGTTATCACCGAGCACGAGGACGGCATTCGGGTTGAAGGTCTCTGCGAGCGCCGCAGTAGCCGTCTGCTCGCAGGGGCTACAGCCCGGAGGACGCGCGATATCCCCGACCGCGACCACGACGGGGTCGCCCGACGACGCTCCGGACCCAACCGTCCCAGTGGCGGCCGAAGTTGCCGACCCGGAACCTGCCGCGTTGCTCGCGGTAACCGAGACGCGAATCGTCGAGCCGACATCGGCATTGGTAAGGGGATACGACGCAGTGGCTACGGCAGTCGGGGAGCAGGAGCCGCCGCTCGTGTTGCAGCGTTGCCATTGGTAGCCGTAGCTCGTCGGGCCGTTCGTCCAGGTGCCGGTTGACGCGCTCAGCGTGTCGCTCTCGGTTGCGGTGCCGCTGACGGTCGGCGGAGCGGTGTTTGCCGGCGCGCCCGGCGGCGGAGGCGGCGGTGGTGGTGGAGGAGACGAGAACGGCGGCGTGGAGCCGATCGGCGCGAACGGGGGGGTCAGAGTTGGCCAGGTCGTCGGCGTCGTCCCCGGACCGACTGGTGACGAAGGCGCTTTCGGCTTTTTGACCTTCACGCAACGCTGGACGCGCGTGTAGACGATGAGGCCGTAAGTCCGGACGATCCGACCGTGCCTCCGCTCGGGCACCCAGACGGTGCGGCGCACGTAACCGGCGCGGCACTTCACGCGGTGGGGGGCGGTCTTCGCCTGCGATTCCCCGGCGAAGAGAAGTCCGACCGCCACCATTAGCGCGATGCCCCAGACACGCGTCATACGCCCCAAGCCTCGGCTAGGGTGAGGCCGGCCCAGGTCGTTCGCAACATCTGATGGTTGCCTGCTTGGCGCAGCCTGCTTTCGCCGAGGAGAGTCTCCACAACGGTAGGCTGAATGTCGCGGCCGGCTTGCCCACGTCGGTTAGTGTGTTGGCAGACGAGCGGCGCGCCAATGGGGCTTCTCGCCCCTCCTGCGTTCACACCTGAACGACGGGTAGGTCATAGGCAGATTTCCCATAGGTAGTTCGAGTCCCTGCGGGATCGCCGGAGTCCAGCCGGCCGCGTCGGTTGTCGCCCGGCACGTTCACACCGTGAACGTTCTTTCCCCCGGTTGTCCTATTTACCTCGGCGCGGCGCGCGGTCACCCTCGTTGTGCTGCGGCGATGCCACCACGCTCGACACGAGGACTTCGGCGATTCAACTTGACCCAATCTCGTCCGACCACGCCGATCGCGCAACGACGCCACCGTGACCCAGGACCGAAGTTCGGGGGTCCCCGCGACCGTGCAAACGATGCGCTCACGAACCTGAGCATGTACGCGTTGACCCTCGACGCCGAGTACCACCGGCTCGACGATCGCTTGCTCGAGCTCGCCAACACCGAGCCGGCCACGGCCGAGCTCGGCACGGTTCTCCGGGAACGTGACGAAATCGCGGCGGAACGGGAGGCATTTCGGTACGCCGTGGTGGCGCTTCGAGAGCAGCTCCCGCTCGGAACGACGCCTGGTCGCTGACTGTCGCGGTTCTGCCGCGACAGCTTGCGCCCCGGCTGACGCTGGCGCCGATCGCGGTGGTTCAGGGGTCAACCTGATCACAGCATGAACGCGGGATGGCTCAGCCAACCCCGTTGACCTGGTGAGCCGGCTCGTGGTTAATCAGCGATCCACTGATGGCTAACCAGCGGGCATGAACGGCGGGAGCGGCGGGCGAGCCGGCAGTTCAGTCTCCTGATCGTCTGCGCCCCAGATCAACTTGCAAGACATGCACCCGAATAAGTCAATCGTGGTCCTCGGTGGAGGTCGCGGTTTGGACGCAGTGCTACGCGCGCTTCGGGGCGCGGACATACGCTTGACCGTGATCGTGAGCATTGCCTACGATGGGGAGGAGGGTCGCGATCCTCAGGAGCGCCTCACCGGCGCGGGCGTCGATGAACTCCGGCGCTCCTTGGAGGCACTTAGCGGCGAAGGTCCGCTTCTGCGCGCCATCCGTAGGCCACTGAAGGTCGAACAGCTCGGACGCCACCGGCTCGGAAACCTCGCCCTCGCCTCGGCGGCTGCGGCGTTCGGTGACTACAGCCGGGCGAGTATCTGGTTAGGCGAGCAACTCGGTATTGACGGTGCCGTGCTGCCCGCGACGATCGAGCCAACGCGGCCGAAGATGAAGGTCGTCGATCAGGTCGCGATGTTCAAGCCATCACGGGGACGTAGACCTAAAGTCCGGAAGCTGCGGTTCGCCGGCGAGCGGGCGCGGTCTCCCGACGCGGCGATCGCGGCGATCGAGGAGGCGGACTGGGTGCTGCTGGCTCCAGGCGCGCTCTACCGAAGCGTGTTGCCAACCGCCGCAGTCCCGGATGTGTCTGCCGCCCTCACGAGCACCTCTGCCCGTGTGGTGTGGATCGCGAATCTGGAGCCTGACCCGCTCGAAGCGCCGAACCTATCCGCCATCGAACACCTCCTGGTGCTTCGAATGCATGGCGTCCGCGTCGACCTTGTCCTCCATGACGAAGCCGCGACGCTCACGTTCGACCCTGCTGAGCTGACAAGGAGTGGCGCCGAGTCCGTGTCACGCGGCTTACGCCGCCGCACCGACCCCACGTCGCACGACCCCGAGCAGCTGCGTATGGCGTTGAGCCCGTTGCTCGGCCTACGACCAGCCAACACGGTCGGGAGTCGATAACAGCGTCGGCTTAGCCGTGCCCGCTGGCGTTGCCGCTTCCGCCGCTACCGCTTCCGCCGCTACCGCTTCCGCCGCTACCGCTTCCGCCTGAGCCTCCGCCGATGGTGCCGCTGCTGGTGCCGCTGCTGGTGCCGCTGCCACCGCCACCGCCACCGCTGCCGCCGGTGCCGCCGCTTCCGGATGCGCTCCCGCCACCGCCGCTGACGATGCCGCTCCCGCCGCCGCCGGATCCACCGGATCCGCCGCCGCTCGAGATGCCGCTACCGCTCGAGGTCCCGCTGCTCGAACGGGTCGGGGCGGGGGAGACCGGATGTGTGGTTACAACCGGACGTGGGGTTGAAACCGGGTGTGTGGACGTAACGGGGCGCGAGGGTGCGACGCTCCGCGTCGGCGAGACCGTGCGGCTCGGCGAGACGGTCGCGCGCGAGCTGCTCGGGCTGGAGATACGGGGCGCGCTCACGTGGGCGGCTCGCGTGGAGCCCGAAGGCGCCCGCCGCGTCTGCCTCTGCGCCGACGAAGCGATCCGTACCGACTTCTGCCTCGGCTTCGACTGGGCCGTTGCGATGTCGTTGCGTGTAGCCGCCGGCTCGTGCGAAGGCACAGGCGCAGGGGAGTCGGCCGACGCCACCGGCTGATGCGGTGCGGCGGCGAGCGCGGAAGCGCGTACTGGCGGCTTCGACGAGGCGCCCGGCAGTGAGATCAGGACGACGGCTGTGGCGAGCGCGGTCGCCGGCACTGCGACGCCGAACGCCGCCACCCGTTTCGAAGGCCGGCGCTGACCGCGGCCGAGGTCAGCATGCTGCTCTTCCACGCGCCGCCTGAGGGCGCGCGCGGTATCGAAGTCACCTCGGGCCTCGAACAACGCTACGAGTCGGATCGCCGCGTCAGGGTCGCCGCGCCAGCCCGCCCGCTCCAGCGCCGAGTCGGAACCCGCGATATCCCGGCTGGACGCAAGGAGCACGCCGAGGCGGAACGCCGCGGCTGGATGGCCGGCTGCGTCGGCGAGTGCGTAGGCGCGTTCTGCGCCGGCCACGTCACCGCGCCCTTCGAGCAGGCCACCGAGGTTGAACGTGCCGTTCGCGTCGCCGCGCTCGCCTGCGCGCTCGTAGCAGGACTCCGCCTCCTCAAGATTGCCGCGCTGTTCAAGGAGGATTCCGAGGTTGACCGCCGCGGCGGCATGTCCGAGCGCATCTGCCTGCCGATACGCGCGTTCGGCGGTGGTCAGATCACCGCCCTGCTCGAGCCGCATGCCGAGGCTGAACCGCTCCTCGGCGGGACGGGTCTCCTCAACAATTGTGTTTGCGCCCCTGGCCATCCCCATAGCCGGTCAATGTCGTTCTCATCGATACGGCGATCTGGAACGATCGTCGAAAGTGAAGTTTACCCCCTATTTGCCCCGAACCGCGAACTCTGTTGCAGTTTGCGCGCTTTGGCATCTCTATAGGTAGAGAACGATCACCCCGAGCCGGCATTTTCAGCGGTGGCGCGGGACCGATCCTGCACGACCCGGACGCCGTCCCTCGGCGACAGCGTGATCCCGCGGAACTGAACCTTCGCCGGCTTCGTCTCGGCGGCCCGCAGACCACCGGCGCGCGCGAGCACGCGGGCGACGACGATCCGCATCTCCATCAGCGCGAAGCTCGCCCCGATGCAGCGGCGCGTCCCGCCGCCGAACGGGATCCAGGTGTACGTATCGGGCGGGTTCTCGACGAGGAAGCGCTCCGGGCGGAACGCGCTCGCATCTTGGTAGAGGTCCTCGCGACGATGAATCAGCCGGATCGATGGGTTGATCTCGATGCCCGGCGGGATCTCGTAGCCGTTCAGGCGGAAGGGCTCGCCACGGACCACCCGGCCGACGCCGGGAATCACGGGCCGAACTCGCAGCGACTCCTTGACCACCGCGTCGAGATACCGCTCATCGCCTTCACGGGCGCGCTCAAGCACGCCCGGGTGGTGCAGGAGCAGGTCAAAGCACCACGCGAGCCCGGTGGCGGTCGTCTCATGCCCCGCCAGCAGGAGGGTCACGAGCTCGTCGCGGACCTCGCGGTCAGACAGGCGCTGGCCGTCCTCGTCCTCGGCGAGGAGTAGCGCCGAGAAGATGTCGTCGCGTCCCTCGAGCCCGCCGGGGTCGGCGCGGCGGCGCGCGATCTCGGCGTACAGCACCTCGTCGACCGCCTTGCGCGCGGTCACGAACGGGGATGTCACCGCGGCGCGGTCGCCGCGGAAGAACGGCAGCGCCGCCAGCAGCATCATCGCCCGGGGTCGCGCCAGCGGCTCGAGCATCGCCCGCAGGCGCCGGCGGAGATCCTCCTCCTCGGGGCCGGGTTCGTATCCGAACACCGCGCTGAGAATCACCCGCAGGGTCAGCGACTGCATCGTCGGCAGCAGCGAAAACGGTTCGCCGACCGGCCACGAGTCGATCTCGATGTCGGTCGACCGGACGATCGTGTCCGCAAACGCCTGCATCCGCCTGCCGTGGAACGGAGCTCCCATCAGGCGCCGGTGGCGCAGATGCTGCGCGCCGTCGAGTAGTAGCACCGAGCGCTCGCCGACGATCGGGCCGAGCATGACGTTGGCCTCGCCGGCGCGGAGTTGCTCGTGCGGTCCCTGGAACAGCTCCTTGATCAGCGCGGGATGGAACACCATCACGAACCGCTGGTCGAACAGCGTCCCGAACGTCACCGCGTCGCCGTACCGGCGCCGGCACGCGTCGATGAAACGGGGCCCGGCGAACATGAACCCGATCGTCTGCACGGCCCGGGGCAGACGCGGTCCGGGCGGGAGTCCGTGATGCGTGGCGGACATCGTCACGCCCGATCGTTGCATACGGGTGAGCTCGGCTCAGGAGGCGGCGACGGGCGCCTGCGAGGCCGCGGCCTTGTCCCCGAGGTCGGCGAGCGTCAGCTGGTGCGCCGGCGGCTGGGTGAGCGCTTGCGTGATCGTGACGTTCAGGTCCGGGTCGACGTGCAGCAAGTCGCCCGATCCCAGCGCCTGCCACCCCGGGTCCTCGTCCATCCGCTCACTCGCCACGACGACGCAAGGGTGTTTCGCGAGGTCGCCCGAGCGGACCCGCATCGACCCGCGCGCGCTGGCGTGCTCGAGGTGGCGGCCGCCGGTCGGGCCGCCGGCGTCGCGCTCGAGCACGAACAGGTCGTGCACGTCGGGGTACCGGAGCGCCCACAGGTCGGTGGCGTTGATCAGGATCACGTTGAGCGCGAACACCGGGAGGTTGGCTGCGATCCAGGTCGCGGCACGCGCGATCGCGGCGCCCACGTCCCCGTCCTTTTCGATCTCGCGGGTGATCAGCGCGAAGAATCGCTCGGAGTCGGTCTCACCGCGGACGAGCCCCGCCGCATCGCCGAGTTCGGGCTCGATCCGCTCCGGCTCGCCGATCACGCCGTTGTGGGCGAACAGACGCCCGCGCTGCTCGAATGGATGCGTGTTCTCGGGGCTGATCGCGCCCGTCGATGCGTACCTGACGTGAGCGACGAACGTACGGGAGGAGACTTCGCGGGCCTCCTGCCCGAACGCCTGGTCCTCGTAGGCGGCCAGCGGCTGTTTGGCCACGACGGGTTTTTCGCCCTCGAACCATCCCAGGCCGGTGCCGTCGGGCTCGCGGCGGCTCTGCTGCGCGAGCGAGTCGGGCGCCTCGAGCAGCCAGAACGTGGCGCTGACGGGCTCGCGCCCGCCGCTCATTCCAAACAAGCGGCACACGCTGGCGACCTTAGCGGCTCGATGGCGGTCCCGTGAGCCAGGCGGCCACTGTCAATGTAATTTCAAAATCGTGCCCTATCGTGACCGTCAGGCCACGAGAAAGGTCGTTTGTTATGAGGTTCCTTCGCACCGTTTCCACCCGACGTCTGCTGGCGATAATCGCCGGTCTGGTCATCGCGATCGCCGGCGGGTCAGCGATCGCCCTCGCCGCCGCGGGCAGCGGGCCCGTGCCGCCGCGCGCGTCGCTCGCGCAGGCGCTCCATCAGGCCGCCGGCGCGCCGGCCGTGACCGCGATCAGCGCCAGGATCAGCTTCACCGACAACCTGATCGACTCCACCGCGCTCCAGGGCTCGGATCCGATCCTGTCGGGCGCCACCGGCCGCCTGTGGCTGTCGACGGCCACACACAAGCTCCGGCTCGAGCTCCAGGGCTCGAACGGCGATGCCCAGATCCTGGTGGACAACGGCGCGTTCTCAATCTACGACCCGATGTCGAACACCGTGTACAAGGGAACGCTGCCGACCGGGAGCTCGCAGAGCGGCAAGGCCTCGACTGAACCGATCCCTTCGGTGGCGGAGATCCAGTCCCAGCTGAACCAGCTGATGCAGAACATCGACATCGGCGGGCCGTATCCCCGCAACGTCGCCGGCCAGCCGGCGTACAAGGTCGTGATGACCCCCAAGCATTCGGGTGGCCTGCTCGGGAGCGTGCAGCTCGCGTGGGATGCCACGCACGGCGTTCCGCTTGGCATCGCGATCTACTCCGTGAACAGCAACACCCCTGTGCTCGAGCTCAAGGCGACGCACATCTCCTACGGCGCGGTCTCCGCCCACGTATTCAAGGTGAGCCCGCCGGCCGGCGCCAAGGTCGTCCGGATCGCGACGCCCGCCGGACACGCCGCCGCCAAGGTGGCGAAGGCTGGCGGCAAGGTCGGGCACGGCAAGAATGCCGCCAAGCACAACGCCGAGATAACCGGCGTGGCTGCGGTCCGCGCCCATCTGCCCTTCAGGCTCGCCGCGCCGCAGAAGCTCGACGGCCTGCCGCGGCAGTCGGCGCAGCTGCTCGACTGGGGTGGAAGCCCGGCGGCGCTCGTCACCTACGGCCAGGGCCTCGGCGGGATCGCAGTGATCGAGCAGACCGCTTCCGCCCAGCCGTCGGCGAGCTCGCAGAGCGGCGGGAACCAGACCGGGCTCAATCTCCCGACCATGTCGATCAACGGGCAGAGCGCGCAGGAGCTCCCGACCGCGCTCGGCACCGTCCTGCGCGTCAAGAGCGGCAGCGTCGAGTACACGCTGATCGGCTCGGTGCCGCCGGCCGCGGCGGAAATGGCAGCGAGGCAGTTGGTGCCCTGACCGACGTGGCGGACACCGCGCCCCCGGTTGAAGTCCGGGGACTTGTCAAACGCTACGGCGAACTCGAAGCGGTCGCCGGCGTGGACCTCACGGTCCACGCCGGTGACGTGTACGGGTACCTCGGTCCGAACGGCGCCGGGAAGACCACGTGCCTGAGGATGATGCTCGGTTTGATCCGGCCGACGGCGGGCACGGTGCGGCTCTGGGGTCGCGATCCGCTCCAGACGGTCCAGGCGCTCGACGGCGTCGCCGGGTTCGTCGAGGCACCGACGTTCTATCCGTATCTGAGCGGACGGCGCAACCTGGAGCTGCTGGCCGCGTTCGACGGCGGTGACGCCGGCGACCGGATCGAGATGGCGCTCGAGACCGTCGAGCTCACCGACCGGGCCCGCGACAAGATCGGCGGCTACTCGCACGGCATGCGCCAGCGGATCGGGATCGCCGCGGCGCTGCTCCGGGACCCCAGGCTGCTGCTGCTCGACGAGCCGGCGACCGGGCTCGACCCCGCCGGTATGCGCGACATGCGGCTGCTGATCCGCCGGCTGGCCGACCAGGGGATGACCGTGCTGCTGTCGAGCCACCTGCTCGCGGAGGTCGAGGAGCTGTGTAACCGGGTGGCGATCGTCCGCAAGGGGAAGATCGTCTACGAGGGCGCGATCGCCGATCTGAAGCGCGGCGCCGGCGCGACCTATCGCCTGTCGAGCACCGACGACGAGCGCGCCCTGGCGGTCTGCCGCGCCCAGCCGGGGATCGGCGAAGTCCGGATCGTGCACGGGAAGATCTCGTTCACCGCCGACGAGCCCGCAGTCGCCGACCTGTCGCAGGCGCTGATCGAGGCCGGGGCGCTGATCACGTCGCTCGCGCCGCAGTCGGTAACGCTCGAGGACCTGTTCTTCTCGCTGACCGAGGGCGACGGCGTGGGCGACGGGTTCGGCGCGGCGAATCGGCCCGCGGCAACCGCGGAGGCGCCGCGATGAGCTCGGGCGTCGGCACCGCCGACTCGCCCGGTCTGCGTTCGGGCGCGCGCGCGGCAGGACGCTCGCGATCGCGACCGGGCGTGGCGGTCGTCTACCGATGGGAGCTGTTCAAGCTCCGCTACCAGAAGCGAACCTACCTCGGGCTCGGGGCGGCGGCGATCGTCCCGATCCTGTTCGTCGTCGCGATCCACTTCCGCCACCACCGCGACAACGGCGGGGACTTCGCGTTCCAGTCGTATCTGACCAAGAGCGGCCTGGTCGTCCCGCTCGTGCTCCTGCTGTTCGGCGCGGTGTGGCTGTTCCCGCTGATCACCGCGCTCGTCGCGGGCGACATCTTCGCCTCCGAGGACCACAACGGGACGCTCAAGACCGTGCTTACGCGCTCGCTCGAGCGGTGGCAGATCTTCACCGGCAAGGCGCTCGCCGCCGCCACCTACGCGGTGGTCGCGATCTTCATCAGCGGGACGGTGGGGGTGGTCGCGGGCAGCATCCAGTCCGGCTTCAACTCGGTTCAGACGCTGTCGGGGTCGATCGTCTCCGCCCCCAAGGGACTCGAGCTCGTGTATCTCAGCCTGCTCGTCTACCTGATCCCGATCGCGACCGTCGTGTGCATCGGGCTCCTGCTCTCGACGATCACGCGCAACAGCGCGGCCGCCGTGGTCGGGACGCTGATGGTGTCGCTGCTGTTCCAGTTGATCGGCGTCCTGCCGGGACTGGGTGCGCTCCAGCCCTACCTCCTCAGCACCCAGTTCAACGCCTGGCAGGGACTGCTGCGCCAGCCGATCGATTGGTCGCCGATCGTGCGCGCGGCCTGGGTGTGCGCGATGTACGGCGTGCCGGCGCTCGCCACCGCATTCCTGGTGTTCCTGCGCCGCGACGTCGCCGGTGGCTGACACGGCGTCGACGGGCGGCGTGGGCCTCGGCGGCCGGGTGCTCGTCGTCGACGACGATCCGCCGCTGCGGCGGATGCTGGCGCGGACGCTCGCGGCCGAGGGGTACGACGTGACCGTCGCCGGCGACGGCGGCGGTGCGCTCGCGGAGGCCGAACGCGCGGCCCCAGACGTGATCGTGCTCGACGTCGCGATGCCCGCGCTCGACGGGCTGGCGGTGTGCCGGCGCCTTCGCAGCAAGGGTCTTTCGACCCCGATCCTGATGCTGACCGCGCGCGACGCCGTGCCCGACCGCGTCGCCGGGCTCGAGGCCGGCGCCGACGATTACCTGGTCAAGCCGTTTGCGATCCAGGAGCTGATCGCTCGGCTGCGCGCCCTGACCCGGCGGGGCAGCGACGCTCACGCCGGGGGGTTGCGGTCCTACGGCGACCTGACGCTCGAGGTCGAGGCGCGCCGGGCTGTACGCGGCGGCCGACCGATCGAGCTGACCGGTCGCGAGGCGGACCTGCTCGAGTTGCTCGTGCGCGAGAGCGGGCGAGTGATCACGCGAGAGCGCGCGCTCGAGGAGATATGGGACGACGGGGCCGAGCCGAACGTCGTCGATCGGTACGTGACTCGCCTGCGCCGGAAGCTCGGGGAGCCTCCGCTGATCAGGACCGTGAGGGGGAGCGGGTTCACGCTGCGAGCGTGAGCGCTCGCTCCGCACCGGGGTCGTGGCCAGGCGACGTCGTGGCTAGGCGACCTCGGCGACCAGCAGCGCGTGAGTCTGCTCCTCGGTAGCCGGCGGTCCGATCAGCTGTCCCTGGGCGGCGTCGCAACCAAGCTCGCGCACCGACTCGAGCTGGGCCTCGGTCTCGACGCCGTCGGCGACCACGTCGAGCCCGAGCGCGTGGCCGAGCTCGACCAGCGCGCCCGCGATCGACGCGTCCTCGTCGGACTCGCCGAGTGCGCGAATGAAGCTGCGGTGGATCTTCAGCGAGTCGATCGGCAGCTGCCTGAGCCGGGAGAAGGGCGCTGCGCCCGACCCGAAGTCGCTGAGCGCGAGCCTCACCCCGGTCGCCTCGAGCGTGCGAAGCGTCTCGGTGACCGCCTCGGGGTCCTCGCCGACGGCGCCCTCGGGGATCTCCAAGCAGACCGCGTCGGGGTCGATCCCGTTCGCGCGGATCGCGTCGCTGAGTACCGAGTCGAGGCTGTCGTCGCGGAGCTGCCGTGCGGACACGCCGAGCGACAGCCGCATGTCCGGCTTGGCCGCGCGCCAGTGAGCGAGCTGGTGGAGCGCATGCTCGATCGCGAATCGCGCGATCGCGGTCGCGCTGCCGGTGGCATCGGCGACCGGCATGAACTCCTCCGGGCTAAGCAGGCCGCGGCGCGGATGCTGCCAGTGGACCTGGGCGTCGACCCAGAGCATGTCGGTGAGCTCGTCCAGCGCGATCCGCGGCTGGTACTGGAGGCGAAGCTGGTCGCGATCGATGGCTTGGCGCAGTTCGGCCTCGAGCTCGATCCTGGCGATGGCGCGCCGGCGCGATTCCTCGTCGAACAGCTCGAAGCGGGAGCGGCCGCGTTCCTTGGCCCGGTACATCGCGGCATCCGCCTCGCGGATAACGGTCTCGGGCGGGACCGAAGGATCGGCCACCATCGCGATCCCGACGCTGACGGTGATGGTCAACTCGACGCCGTCGACGTCGATCGGCAGGCTTGCGGCCTGGCAGATCCGGTCGGCGATCAGCACCACCTCGCGCTCGGAGGTGAGGTCCTCGAACAGGAACGTGAACTCGTCGCCGCCGAAGCGGGCCACGGTGTCCATCGGGCGCAGCATCGCGCTCAGGCGTCCGCCCAAGGTGATCAGCAGCCGGTCGCCGACCGCGTGACCGCGGGAGTCGTTGATCTCCTTGAAGTTGTCGAAGTCGAGGAACATGACGGCCGTCTGGGTGCCAGAGCGGCGGGCGCGCTCGAGCGCGACTCCGAGCCGGTCGAGAAACAGGGCACGGTTGGGGAGGCCGGTCAGCTGGTCGTGGAGCGCCTGGTGGGCGAGGTCGGACTCCGAGCGCTTGCGCTCGATCGCGTGCGTGAGCGCGCGGCGGAGCACGGTCGCCTCAAGCTCGGACTTGACCAGGCAATCCTGGGCGCCCGCCTTGACCGCCTCGAGCGCGAGCGCCTCGTCGTCGCTCGCCAGCAGCAGCACGATCGGCGCGTCCGGAGCGGACAGCCGGACGTACTCGAGCAGGTCGAGCGCGGCGTCGTTCCCCCCGGCCGGTACGTCGAGCAGCACGCAGCACGACGGATAGTCGACGAGTGCCTGCGCGGCCGCGGCGTCCCACTCGGCGTGGGGCAGCAGCTGCACGCGACTCCAGTTCGCGTGCAGGAGTTCGTCGATCAACCGCGCGGTATGGAAATCGGTGGACAGCAGCAGGACCCGCACCGGGCCTGCGTGGACCGAATCCACCAACGATGAACCCCCTTTTCGAGCAACAGCTCTACGTCCTTGATCAAACTTGCTCACCTTAAATATGGGTCCTTACCCCCAAAACTTGTGAATCAGCCTAAAAATCGGGCGAGAACCCGGATGAACCTCGGGCGCTCACAAACGCTGCGATTCCGGCTCGTTCTCGCCGCTGCCGGATCGATCCTCGTCGCGCTCGTGCTGTTCGGCGTGAGCACCGTCCTGGTCGTCGGGCACGAACTGCGCAGTTCGCTCGACAGCGCCTTGCGCCAGCGGGCGGCGGAGGTGGCCGAACTCGCGGTCTCGGCGCCGGCCGTGCTGACCGATCCGGGCGCGCTCGAGAGCCCGGTGTCGGGCCGGGCGATAGCGGTGCAGGTGATCGACGCGCACGGCCGGATCCTGGCGCGCTCACTCACGCTTGGCGCCGCGTTGTTGCCCGAGGACAGCCTTGCGCGCGCCGCTCGTGTCTCGGGGGTCACCGGCTTCGAGAACATCTCGCTCGGCGGTCAGCCGTACCGGCTGTTCGCGGCGCCGATCGCGCTGAGCGGCCCCGCCGGCGGCGGCGCCGTGCTGGTCGCCTCGGACACATCGGACATCTCGCACACGACCGCCCATATCGGCTTGCTCGTGGTCCTGATCGGCGTCGGCGCGGCGCTGTTGGCGGCGCTGCTCGCCGCGGCGCTGACCCGGCGAGGCTTGCGTCCTTTGCGCAGGTTGGCGGCCGGCGCCGGCGAGATCGAGCGGACGGCCGATCCCTCGCAGCGGCTGCCTTCGCGAGGCGCGGCGGATGAGATCGGCCAGTTGACCGGCGTGCTTAACCGCATGCTGGCCTCGCTCGAGGCCGCCCGCGCCGGCGAGCGCCGGTTCCTGGCCGACGCCTCCCACGAGCTGAGGACGCCGGTTACCACGCTGCTCGGCAACGTCGAGTTCATGGTGCGACACGGCGCCGACCCCGAGGTGCTCGAGGAGTTGCAGCGCGACGCCCGCCGGCTGGCCCGGCTGGTCGACGATCTGTTGGCGCTCGAGCGTGCCGACGCCGGGGTTTCCTCGGCGGCTGAGGTCGACCTGGGTGAGGTCGTGCGCGGAGTCGTAGGCGCTCACGCCTCGTCGTCGGAGGAGGAGGGGGGTGGCCGGGTCGGGTTCGCCGGAGTCGATCATGCACTCGTGCGCGGCGATCAGAATGCGCTGGCCCGTGCGCTCGAGAACCTGGTCGAGAATGCCCTGGTCCATGGGCCCGCCGGTGGGCGGGTCACGATCTCGCTCTCGCGCGTCAACGGTCTGGCGCTGGTCACCGTGCGCGATGAGGGGCCGGGACCGGATCCGGCGGACCGCGACCGGCTGTTCGAGCGCTTCTGGCGTGGTGCCGGCGCGTCCGGTCGACCGGGGTCGGGGCTCGGGCTGTCGATCGTCTCGGCGATCGTCGAGCGGCACGGCGGGAGGATCGTGGTCGACGGATCGGCGTTCACGCTGGAACTGCCGGCGGTCGAGGGGGCTTGACGGCCGCCCGGGGGATTCTCATATTGGTCTTACTGAGCGCTGATTCTCTGTGTCGTCATGATTGGACGTGAACATCGGATGAGCACCAGCAACAAGTCGTCTGCCGCGGTCGCTCGCGACGCCGCCATCGCGCGCGTGGGCCGCACGCGCCGCTGGGTGATCGCCGGCACGGCGGCGCTCACCGCCGGCTTGGCAGCACTCGTCTCGGCGGTGGCGCCCGGGAGGTCGCTGGCGTCGAAGACGTCGTCTCACACCGAGACCGCGACCGGTGCCGGAAAGGCCCCGTCCGGGGCGAACGCCTCGTCCTCCGCGGTGCCGCAACTGCCGCCGGCCGCGAATCCGAGTTCGCTTGGCCTGCAGGGACCGAATCAGCCGCCCCAATCGGTGCCGAACCCGCCCAACACGCAGACCCAGACCCAGCCCCAGACGCAGACGCAGTCGGCGCCCGGGCCGGCGCAGAGTTCTGCGCCGGCGCCCGCACCTCCGTCCTCGTCCGGGAGCTCCGGAGGCGGCGGAGTCGTGTCGGGGGGCTCGTGAGCTTGCGCCATGCGCCACGCCGAGGAACGCGCGACGCTGGAGGCGTTCGGAACCACCGCCCTTGTCGCGGTCACTGAAGCCGGCTCGCTCGCCGCGGCCCGGGCCGTCGTCGAGCGCGTCGTCGCCGAGTTCGACCAAGCGTGCTCGCGGTTCCGCGACGACTCCGAGTTGTCGCTGGTGAACGCGGCGGCGGGCGCCGCCGTGCGGGTCGGGCCGGTGCTGCTCGAGGCCGTGACCGTCGCGCTCCGTGCGGCTCGGCTGACCGGTGGCGACGTCGACCCGACCATCGGACAGGCGCTGATCTCGCTCGGATACGACCGTGACTTCGCGGCGCTTTCGCTTGGTGAGGACGGGGCGGTGGTGTCGCCCGGGGCGCGTCCGTTGGCATCGGTTCCGGGGTGGCGAACCGTGATCGTCGATCCCGACCTGGGCACGATCCGCGTCGCCGGCGGAGTCAGCCTCGATCTTGGCGCCACCGCAAAGGCGCTGGCCGCGGACCGCGCGGCGACGGAGGCGAGCGCCGCCGCCGGCTGCGGCGTGCTCGTGTCATTCGCCGGTGACCTGGCGATCGCCGGGCCCGCCCCGGCCGAGGGATGGCGGATCCGCGTCACCGATGACCATCGCTCGGGCTTCGACGCGCCTGGCCAGTGGATCTCGCTCAGCTCCGGCGGGCTGGCGACCTCGAGCACCATGGTCCGTCAGTGGCGGACGGATAACGGGACCGCGCACCATCTGATCGATCCGCTCACCGGGCGGTCCGCCGACAGCGTGTGGCGCACGGTCAGCGTGTCCGCGAGTTCGTGTGTGGACGCGAACATCGCGAGCACCGCGACGATAGTCCGTGGCGAGAAGGCGGCCCCGTGGCTCGAGGCGCTCGCGCTGCCGAGCCGGCTCGTACGCACGAACGGAACCGTGCTCCATGTCGGTGGCTGGCCCTCTGACGGCGATGACCTGCCGCTCGTGGGGTCCGGCCCGGCGGCGCTGAGCCTGGTCCCGGACGGTCAGATCTCGTGAGCCTCGCCGTTGGAGCGACGCTCTCACCGAGCGCCTACTGGTATCTCGCGCGCGGCACGGGCGCGGTTGCGCTCGTGCTGCTGACCGCGAGCGTGGTCATCGGGATCGTCGGTTCGGTGCGGGTCGTGACCGCGCGATGGCCGCGGTTCGCGATCGACGCAGTCCACCGCGACGTCTCGTTGCTCGTGGTCGTCGTGCTGGTGATCCACATCGTGACCAGCGTGCTCGACGGGTTCGCGCCGATCACGCTGCTCGACGGGGTGATCCCGTTCGTGTCTCCGTATCGCCCGCTGTGGCTGGGCCTCGGGACTCTGGCGTTCGATCTGCTCATCGCGATCGCCGTCACGAGCCTCGTGCGCCGGCGGCTCGGCTACCGCGCCTGGCGTGCGGTCCACTGGCTCGCGTACGCCAGTTGGCCGGTCGCGGTGTTGCACGGCCTCGGCACCGGCAGCGACGTCAAGCAGTGGTGGATGCTCGCGCTGACCGTGATCTGCATCGTCGCCGTGCTGGCCGCGGTGTGGACACGGATCGCCCACGTGTCCTCCGACCACGCCGGCCTGCGCGCGCCGGCGACGGCGCTCGCGGTGATCACCCCCATCGGGTTGATGATCTTCACGGTCGCCGGGCCTCTCCAGAACGGCTGGGCGCGGCGCGCGGGCACGCCGGCGTCGTTGCTCGGCAAGCGCTCGTCGTCTTCGTCGGCGGCGGGTTCGGCGGGTTCGGCGGCGCCAGCTGGGAGTTCCGCGGGCGGCGGCGGGTCCCGCCCGGTTGCTCTGAACGGACCGTTCCTCTCAACGGTCGCCGGCACCGTCCACGAAACGCCGGCGGCGAACGGGGCGGTGGTCGAACTGCTGCTGAGCGTCCGCGGCCAGGTCCGCGGGGTGCTGCGGGTGCGGATCGGCGGGACGCCGATCGGTGCCGGCCTGTCGATGACCGGGAGCCAGGTCGACCTGGCGCTCGCGGGCGTGCCGACCCCGCTCGAGGGATCGATCGGCTCGCTTCGCGGCAGCGAGTTCAACGCCCGGCTGACCGATAGCCAGGGATCGACCGTCGATGTCCACGCCGCGCTCCAGATCGACGTCCAGAGCGACTCGGTGACCGGGACGCTGTCCGGCACGCCGGGGCACGGCTGATGAGCACCGGTAACGGTCACCACGGACTGCCACGGCTGCTCGCCGGCTTGGAGCCCGGCGGCGGCCCGATGGCGCTCGCCGCGCACACCCGCGTCCATGGCCCGCTCCCGGACGTGGCCCCGCACCAACTGATCGAGGAGGTGGAGCGCAGCGGCCTGCGCGGCCGCGGCGGAGCGGATTTCCCGACCGCGCGCAAGCTCCGGGCGGTGGCCGAGCGCCGGCGCGTCAGCGCGGTGATCGTCAACGGGTCAGAGACCGAGCCGGCGAGCGCGAAGGACCGGCTGCTGCTTGCGCGGCTCCCGCACCTCGTGCTCGACGGCGCGCTGCTTGCGGCCGGCGCCGTCGGCGCGCGACGGGTGATCGTCAAGGTCGGCTCGACTGCCGTGGACGCGATCAGCGCGCTCGAGGGGGCCGTTTCGGTGCGCGACCGGGACCCGGTGTCGTTCGAGGTGGTTGCGGGGCCCGAGGGGTACGTCGGCGGCGAGGAGAGCGCGGTCGTCCACTACCTGAACGGCGGCGCCGAGCTGCCGACCTTCGTCCCGCCGAGGCCCTACGAGCGCGGCTATAAAGGGCGCCCGACGCTGATCCAGAATCCCGAGACGCTGGCGCAACTCGCGCTCGTCGCCCGCTTCGGCTCGCGCTGGTACCGCGAGCTTGGCACCGTCGCCGATCCGGGGTCGGCGCTGGTCACGATCACCGGCGCGGTCAGGGCGCCCGGCGTCTACGAGCTCGCGTTCGGGACCACGATGAGCGACTTGCTGGCGGCGGCGGGCGGCCCGTCCGAGCCGCTCCAGGCGCTGCTCGTCGGCGGCTACTTCGGGACGTGGATGGAGGCGTCGGAGGCGACGTCGCTACGGCTCGCGCGCGAAGATCTGCGGTCGGTCGGCTGCTCGCTCGGATCGGGGGTCCTGATCGCCCTCGGCGAGAGTTCGTGCGGTCTGCACGAGAGCGCGCGCGTGATCTCGTACCTGGCGGCCCAGTCCGCCGGCCAATGCGGTCCGTGCGTGTACGGGCTGCGGGCGATCGCCGACTCCGTCGGCGCGCTTGCCGGCGGCGTCGCCCACCCTCGCGAGCGCGAGCGCGTGCTCCGCTGGACGAGCGAGGTCCGCGGGCGGGGCGCCTGCCATCACCCCGACGGCGCCGTGCGGTTCGTCGAGAGCGCGTTGAGGGTGTTTGGGGACGAGATCGACTGGCACGCCGGTGGTGTGTGCGCCGCGAGGCCCGCGGGGCTGCCGCTCGGTGGACCGACGCTCGCCGGAGGCCGGCTCCGATGAGCGCGCGGTCGCGAGGCGGGATCCGATGAGCGCGCGGTTGCGCGTCAATCCGATCACGTGCGAGGCGCACGGCCTGTGCGCCGAGCTTCTGCCCGAGCTGATCCGCCTCGACGACTGGGGCTATCCGATCCTCGACGAGTCCGAGGTCCCGCCCGACCTGATCGGGCTCGCCCGGCGCGCGGTCGACCAGTGCCCGACGCTGGCGCTGCTACTCGACGAGGAGTAGTTCTGTGTCTCGAGGTCCTCGAACGAGACCACGGTGTCGGTGACGAACGGCGCGTAGATCGCCGCGATCGCCTCGGCGTCGCGGATGCTGTTCGCGGGGCGGATGCGCATCCCACTTAGGCCGGCGCGCCCTGCTGCCAGACGCCGATCTCGTTACCGGCGGGATCGCGGAACGTCGCCACGGTCAGGTTGCCTTCGGCGTAGGGGGCGGTGGCGATCTCGGCGCCGTTGGCGAGCGCCTGGTCGAGCGTTTGCGGCACGTTGTCGACGTAGACGTACGGCCGGACGCCCGCGTGGCCGGCGACGGGGAGGTCGGACATGAAGTGGCCGATCACGTGACCGCTGCCGTCGGCGAAGCTCGGACTCTCACGATCGTTGTCAACCGTCCAGCCGAACACCTCCGCGTAGAAGGTCGCCGCGCGTTGTGGGTCCGGGGCGGGGATCCGCAGATACGACACGCCGCCGGGCCTGAATACCGTGGACTCCGCCATGCGCCGATTATCCCAGCGGTTCCCGCGCGCTGACGGGAATGTAGTCTCGGCCGGGACAGCACCGGCGTACCAGGAGGAACAGCAACTTGAACCTGACCGACGAGCAGCGCGCGTTCGTCGAAGCGATCCGCAACTTCGCCCAGCGCGAGTGCGGGACCCGCGAGCAGCGCGACGCGCTCACCGACAACGGGCGCGAGCCCCACAACGCCGAGATCTACGCGAAGATCGCCGATCTGGGGTGGCTCGGCGCCGCGATCCCCGAGGAGTACGACGGCACCGGCGGCGGCTCGGTCGACCTGTGCCTGCTGTGCGAGGAGTTCTCGCGCGGCCAGATCCCGATGGGCTTCTTCCCGGTGACGATGATGTCGGCGCGTCCGGTCGAGCTATTCGGAACCGACCAGCTCAAGGAGGAGATCCTCCCGAACATCGTCGCGGGGACGGTATATGCGATCGCGATGTCCGAGCCCGAGGCCGGCTCCGACGTCGGCAATCTGTCGTGCCGAGCCGAGCGCTCGAACGGCGGCTACGTGATCAACGGCCAGAAGACCTGGATCACGGGTGCCCACGCCGCCGACCACATCCTGCTCGTGTGCCGCACCTCGCGGACCGAGGACAAGCATGTCGGCTTGACCATGATCTCGGTGCCACGAGACGCCGACGGTCTCGAGATCCGGGCGATCGACACGATGGGCGGGCGCGAGGTCAACGACATGTTCTTCACCGACTGCTACGTGCCCGAGGAGCGGGTCGTCGGCCGCCCCGACCAGGCGTGGATGCAGCTCATGGCCGGGCTCAACAACGAGCGGCTGATCATCGCGGCGCAGGCGCTCGGGATGGCGGAGCGCGCGTTCGAGGAAACGCTCGCCTACGTCAAGGAGCGGAAGCAGTTCGGCAAGACGATCGGGAGCTTCCAGACGATCGCCCACCGACTCGCGGACCTCGCCACCGAGATCGAGTGCACCCGGCACCTCGTCTACGGGGTGGCGGAGGCGGTCCAGGCGAACCCGGGGAAGATGCTCCCGCGCGAGGCGTCGATGGCCAAGCTGAAGGCCACCGAGACGGCCAAGCGGACCGCGCTCGAGGGGATGCAGATGATGGGCGGGTACGGCTACGCGACTGAGTACGACATGGAGCGCCACGTCCGCCACACGCTGGTGACCACGATCTACGGCGGCACCAGCGAGATCCAGCGCGAGATCATCTCCCGGTCGCTCGGGTTGTAATCGCGCGGCCTACAGAAGCTTCGCCAGGCGAACCTCGGCAGCGTGGTCGGGCTCGAGCAGCGCCTCGAGCGCCGAGTCGTACGACGGGAACGACAGGACGCCGCCGTCGTGCAGGACCATCAGGAACCGGTCCATGCGGCGGAGGAAGGCGCGGTCGTGTGACACCGCCACCACCGTCCCCTCGAAGCCGTCGAGCGCCTTCTCGAGCGCCTCCGATGAGTCGGTATCGAGGTTGTCGGTGGGCTCGTCGAGCAGCAGCAGGTTGTGGCCCTCGAGCTCGAGGATGAGGACCTCGAGCCGCGCCTTCTCCCCGCCGCTGAGCACGTCGTACCGCCGCCGCGCGGCGTCAGCCAGCCCGTACCGCGCGAGCGCGCCCATCGCGGCCTGCATCTCGCCGCGTCGCGCCATCACGATGTCGAGGACGACGTGACCGGCGAAGTCGGTGCGCGATTGCAGCTGGGTGAACAGCCCGGGCGAGACGCGCGGTCCGGTCCGAAGCTCTCCGCTGTCGGCGGCCCGCGTGCCGGCGAGCACGTGCAGGAGCGCGCTCTTGCCCGATCCGTTGGGACCGACGACGCCGATCCGCTCGCTGAAATGAATCTCCTCCGAGAACGGCGCCACGAGTCCGGCTATCCCGACCGAGCGCAGGTCGAGGACCACGCGCGCCGAGTCGCCGCCGCGGATGCGCACCGCGATCGCCTGGTCGGCGACCGGCGCCGGTGGCGGACCGCCGGCTCGGAACCGGCGCCATCGCGTCTCCATCGCGTCGGCTCGCTTGGCCCAATCGGGCGCGTAGCGGGCGCGCTCCTTGAACGTCTTCATCAGGCGGAACAGCCGGCGCTCCTCCTCGTTCCAGCGCTTCACCGCGTCCCCGAGCCGGCGCTGGCGATCCTCGCGTGCCTGGGCGTAGGTGGCGTATGAGCCGCCGTGCACCCACGCGCCGTTGCCCTCCAGGGTCACGATCGTCCCGACTGCGCCCGCCAGAACCTCACGGTCGTGGGAGATCATCACGATCGTCTTCTTCGACGCCCGCACCCGGCGCTCGAGCGCCAGCTTCGCAGGCACGTCGAGGAAGTTGTCGGGCTCATCGAGCAGCAGCACCTCGGCGTCCGAGGCGAACAGCACGTCGAGCACGAACTGCTTGCGCTCACCGCCCGACAACGTCCGCGCCGGCCGATCGGCGACCTCGGCAAACGAGGCGTGGATGATGCGCCGGCACGACGCGTCCCACTGGCCCTCGAGCTCGTAGCCCCCGAGCGTCGACCAGTCCGCGATCGCCTCGCCGAGCTTCATGCCCGCCGACGGATCCCCGGCCTCGAGTCCCGCCTCGAGCGCGAGCATGCTCTCTCCGGCCTGCCGTACGGACCGCGGCGCCAGCGACAGCAGCAGCGCCCGAACCGTCTGGTCGCCGTCGCTCACGCCCACGTCCTGTGGCATGTAGCCGAGCCGCCCGCCGACCGCGTACTCGCCCTCGTCGGGCGTCAACTCGCCCGCGAGGATCTTCAGCAGCGTGCTCTTGCCGACCCCGTTCGTCCCGACGAGCCCCACGTGCTGTCCCGGTGAGACCCGGAACGAGACCTCCGAGAACAGAAGGTCACCGCCCGGATGGGCGTACGCCAAGTTAGAGACCCCCACATGCGCCATCGGCCCCATGTTCGCACCGCGCCGGCCGGCGCGACCGTCAGCGGGTTGGTCCCGCGCCCTCGCGCGTGTGGTCGAGGATCGGGCCGGTGACGAGTTCCCAGTCGGCCGGGTCGACACAGTGCCCGGCGGCGTCGAGCGCCATCAGCCGTGCGCCGGGGATCTCGGCGGCCAGCGCCTCGGCGTGGGCGAGCGGGACTGTAACCGTTACTCGCCGGACACTGCGGCTGCCGGGCTCCGTCGACCTAGATCACCGAGCCCGCGCTGAGGGCTTCAGAGCCGGCGGCGGCGGACGATCGCAGACGCCGGTGTGCGATCGTGAGGGGTGTGGCATGACAAACGGCGAGCGGAGCAGCGGATGAGTGCGGGCGAGATTGGCCAGGTGGAGCACGGATCAGGCGAGCGGACGGACGGATTGGGGAGACGGAGCACGGTGACGGTAATCGACAACCGTACGGGGGAGCGGTTCGAACTGCCCATTGAGGACGGGGCGGTTCGCAGTTCGGAGTTCGGGCGCGCGGCGGGTGGGCTCCTGCTGTACGACCCGGGGCTTTCGAGCACGGCCGTGTGCCGCAGCGCGATCACGTACATCGATGGGGAGGGCGGGATCCTCCAGCACCGTGGTTATCGGATCGAGGCGCTGTGCGAGCGCGCGAACTTCCTGGAGTTGGCGTATCTGTTGATCAACGGGGAGTTGCCGACCGTCGAGGAGTACGAGTCGTGGTTGCACGAGATCGGTACTCGGAACTTCGTTCACGAGAACGTCAAGGGGTTCATCGAGGGATTCCGGTATGACGCCCGGCCGATCGCGATGGTCGCCGCGTCGGTCGGGGCGCTTTCGAGCTTCTATACCGACGCTGACGAGGTGTACGACGAGGCGGCCCGCGAGCGGCAGGTGGTTCGCCTGCTGGCGAAGTTGCCGACCCTTGCGGCCTTCGCCTACCGCCACATGCGGGGGCTGCCGTACGTCCACCCCGAGGATCACCTCAGCTACACGGGGAACCTGCTGTCGATGATGTTCCGGATGAGCGAGCTTCGCTATACCCCGGACCCGGTCATGGAGCGCGCGCTGGACGTGCTGCTGATGGTGCATGCCGACCACGAGCAGAACGCGTCGACGACGGCAGTCCGCGCGGTCGGGTCCACGCACGTGAATCCATACGCCGCCGTAGCCGCCGGTGTCAGCGCGCTGTCGGGGCCGATGCGGGGCGGCGCCGCACAGGATGTGCTGGGGATGCTCAGGAGGATCGGATCGCCAGGCCAAGTCCCCGAGTTCCTCGCGCGCGTCAAGTCGGCCCACGAACGGCTGCTGGGGTTCGGGCATTGGATCTACAACACCTACGACCCGAGGGCGCGGGTGCTGCGCCAGCAGCTCGAGACGCTCTATGAGCATCGCCGGCCCGACCCGTTGTTCGCGATCGCTGACGAGCTCGAGCGGCGAGTGCTCGACGACGGGTACTTCACTTCTCGCTGGCTCTACCCGAACCTCGACCTGTACTCCGGGCTCACCTATGAGGCGATCGGGATCGCGCCGCCGATGTTCCCGGTGATGTTCGCGCTCGCGCGTAGTGCCGGGTGGATCGCGCAGTGGGTCGAGATGGTCAAGGACCTCGAGCAGACGACGTTCAGGCCGCTCCAGATCTACACGGGTGCGCTCGACCGCGAGTACGTGGACGTCGGCGAGCGGGGCTGAGCGCGGGCGCCGCCCGCGGACCAATGGGTCGTGGGCAGATCCTCGCCAAAGGGGTGGGACGGTTCCGGCTCGGCGGCGCTGGGCTTGCCGTCCCGTTCCCGGCGCTGGCCATGGGTCGCGTTGGCGGTGATCGTGATCGTCGTCGCCGCGGTCGTGGTTCGCCTGATCACGCTGACGCCCCCGAACCTCATTGTGCGCGTCGCGTTCCCGATGACCGCGCGGCTGCCCGGCGCCGGTCCCGAGCCTGCCTGGCCAGCCGGCGGCCAGGCCGCGCTCGTAGTCCAGGGAATCGGATCGCTTGGATCCGTCGGTGGTGACGAGCCGAGGCCGACCGCCAGCCTCGCCAAGGTGATGACCGCCTACCTGACGCTGAGGCGGTATCCGCTGAACGGGACCGGCGGGGGCTTCGTCCTGACAGTGACCCCGGCCGAGGCCCGGTCTGAGGTGCGGGACGCCGAGCAGGACGAGTCCGTCGTCGCAGTGCGGGCGGGGGAGCGTCTTGACGAGCGGCAACTGCTCGAAGCGCTGCTGGTCCCATCAGGAGACAACATCGCCCGAATGCTCGCCGCATACGAGGACGGCAGCGTCTCGCGGTTCGTGGCGGAGATGAACCGCACGGCGCGGGCGTTGGGTATGGACAAGACGACGTACACCGACCCGAGCGGCTACCAGCCCACGACGGTGTCAGATGCCAGTGACCAGCTCCGCGTATTCGAGCGGGCATTGCGGTTCGCCGTGTTCCGCCAGATCGTCTCGTTGGCCAGTGTTTCCCTCCCCGTCGCCGGGACAGTCAAGAACTACGACCCGCTGATCTCCGCCGGCTACTTCGGTAAGACGGGCTCGGACTCCGAGGCGGAGGGCTGTCTTGCGTTCTTTAAGGACGTGAAGGTCGCCGGGCGCCGTTTGACCGTGGTCGGCGTCGTGCTCGACCAAGGTGAGGGTTCCGCGACATCGGTCATCCTTGCGGCGGCCGCCGCGGCGGCACGGCGGCTCGTCGCGTCCGTGGCGCCGGCGATCCGGGCCCGTACGGTCCTCCCGGCCCGAACCGCCGTCATCATCGCCACCTCCGCGGACGCGCACCGGGTCCGCGGCGTAACGGCTGGCCCGCTCAGGGTGATCGGCTGGGGAGGCATCCGGGAGCACCTCACAATTCGCGCGCGTTCGCTCGCAGCTGACCATCTCAGCGCCGGCGAGCTCCTCGGGCGGGCCGCCCTGACGGGGAACCTGCCCACGACCGCCGCCGGCCTCACCCGAACCGCGGTGCGTACGCCCGCGGCGCTCGCCGCGCCTGGAATCTCCTGGCGGCTTGCGCATCTGCTCTGAATGAATTGACGTTTCGCAGAGCTGCCTCTGAGTCGAGGATCCGCGGTTAGCGGCGTTTCCCACCGGGCTGCACTGTGTCGTTCGGGTGGCCAGGCAGCCGGTTTCGCGAGTAGAACGCCGGTGGGCTTGGTGTGCCGTCGCTTTGCGAGTAGCTGACCTGGAATGAGGTGCCGGAGCGCAGCAGTGCGGATGGGCGCGACTTGCTCGCGGTCCCGTACCCGATGAACACCCGGCCGCCCGAGGAGAGCGCGATCTTGGTGGTGCCCCACGCCGAGCTTGCGATTGGTCCTTCGAAGCCCGTGGTGGCGCGCGCTCGGGCGGTGGTGAAGAGCATCGAGCCGAAGTTGGTTAGCGGCAGCGGCTCGCAGAAGTTGGTCGTGGTGCATGCGGAGGGCGCTTCGGCGATCCAATCGGCCGAGCTGGTGTCGACCGACTTGGCCGTGATCTGCTTCGAGAAGGATTCGTGCTGTGTGTGGTCCGTGAGTCGGAGGGTGACGAGGTGTCCCGAGACGAGCACGCTCGCGCTCATGAGGTCCCCGGGCTTGACGGTCATCCGGATGCCGTTCATCGGCGAGGGGACGAGCTCGTACCACGCCGAGGATGTGATGGTCCCCGAAGCGCTGCAGTTGAGCTCGGTGCCGATCTGCTCGAGCGCATCCGAACTCGAGCTGTAGCCACCGAGGCCGACCCAGAACGCGGAGTAGGTCGGGTCGCCTTTCTGGCAGGTGGCGTTCGGTTGCGTCCAGTAGGCCTGCACGCCGCGGAAGCTGACGCCGTTACGGTGCACGACGTAGCCGGACCAGTTCGCGCTTGTGCTCGTGTCGGCCAGCGCCGAAGCTGGGCAGACCGCGAGGCCTCCCGCGCATGCGAGCAGCAGAGTCAGTCGACGCGCGGCGCGCGCGCTGAGCAACCCGCATCGTCGCCATCGGGTCGGCGGTGGCGCGTAATTCAGCAGCACGGAACACGACTTTGACCGCCGAAGATAAGAAATCGGTGAGGCGACCCTGAGAGTTCGATGCGAATGGATCGTGCTCCGCCGCCGAGCCCCCTGAGGGGTTCACTCGTGCGGCGTACCTGAGTTGTCGACGAGCTGAGCGATCTCCACGAAGTCGATCGTGGGTTCGACGCCGTACAGGCCGGTCACTCGCTCGCGCATCTCATCTGAGAAGAAGCTCTTGGCGGCGTCCGCCGATTCCCAGACATAGAAGTTCATGGCGCGGTGTCCAGTGTCGTCGACGGTGAAGACCTTGGACCTCAGCCCGGGCATGCCGTCAAATGTCCCGCGGGCGTTGTCCGCGATGGCGACCACGCGGGCGTGATCGAAGTCCTCGCCGTATTGGAAGGTGACGCTCACACCGATCACTGTGCTTCTCCCGTATATCCAGGCGAGCTAGCCCGCGAATCGGGCCAGCGGCTCGCACATTTGCGTTCGGGTGTGACCCTATAGCGACCGAAGATGCCGGTCCAGCGGTCGGGAGCTGGCCGGATGTCCGCGTGCCGCTGAGAATCCGCCTGCGCTCCGAGCTGCGCCTAGGCTGTCCTCCGCACCACCGCCCGGGAGTCGAGCCTCCTCAGCGCGGGCTGAGGGGGGGGGCGCTCCCGGTGCTCAGGTGGCGATCGCGCGGATCCTGATCCTGGGACGGGCGTTGTTGACGTAGCCCTTCGGGTTCCAGACCGTGGCCTCATCCTCGGGCTGGGTGGCCGCCGAGGAGTCCCAGGCGCGCACGAGCAGCTCGTGCTCGCCGGGCGCGAGGTCGAGCGTGATGCGCCACTGCCGCCACGCCCACCGGCCGAGGTCCTCCAGCAGGTCGGCTTGGGTCCAGCTCGCGCCGCCGTCGACCGAGACGTCGACGCGTGCGACGTACCGGTCGCCGCCCGCGAACGCATAGCCGTGCACGTCGACCTGGCCGGCGGCGACAGTCTCGCCGTCCCGCGGGTGCAGGACGTCGGAGTTGAGCGCCACGAGGCCGAGCGGCATCCCGACACCCGGTCCCGGGGTTTCGTCAGCGGGCACGAGCCGGTAGACGACGTGCTGGTAGTAGCCGGGCCACGGCTCGGGGCGCAGCTCGACGCGCTCGAGCCACTTGACGCTGCGCGCGCCGATATACCCGGGGACCACCACTCGGAGCGGGGCGCCGTGTACGGGTGCGAGCGGCTCGCCGTTCATCGCCCAGGCGAGCAACACCTCCGATCGCCGGGCCTTATCGAGTGGAATCGAGCCTCCGAACAGCTGCATCGGCTTTGCCTCCGGACACTGGTCCGCCCCCTCGAACCCCACGTCGGTCGCGTCGTCGAGCGGGCCCGCGAGCTCGAGCACGTCGCCCAACGCGACCCCGGTCCAGGTCGCGGTACCCGTGGCTCCCGGACCCCACGGCGCCTCCCCGGGGATGTCGCGGATCGCGACCAGCCCGGCTCGCCGGTTGCCGGCGCACTGAAGCGTCGCGGTCACGGTCCGCTCGCGGAACCCGTCGCGGAGGGTCTCCAACGACAGGCTCAGCTCGTGCTCGACCAGCCCGTGCACACGCAGACGCCAGTCCTCCGGGTCGATCTCGGGTACCGCGCCGTGACCACGGACGTAGAAGGCATCCGTGTTCGTCACCGCATCGGTCAGCGACTGCAAGCCGGTCTCGGCGTTGAACGGCTCGCGTTGATGTACGACCAGATCGTCGCGCTTGCCAAACCGGCCCATCGGGCCAGCTTACGACCGCGGCAGGCGCCGGGCGTCTACCGCTAGGCCGCCACCGCCTCGGCGACGAACGCCCGCGCGAGTGCCGAGTCGTCGCGCGCGCGGGTGATCGCGACGAGCTCCGAGCGCGGCGCCCCGCTGACCGGCCGGTAGGTGACCCCGTCGAGCGCCAGCCGGCTGACCGACGCCGGCACGAGCGACACGCCGGTTCCGGCGGCGACCAGCCCGATGATCGTGAGCATCTCGGGCGCGTACTGGACGACGCGCGGGCCGGCGCCGGTGCTACCTAACGCGGCGATCAGCAGGTCGTGGAACCCGGGCGCCTGGTCGCGGGGGAACAGCACCAGCGGCTCCGCCGCCAGTCGCGCCAGCGGCACCCGGGCGAGCCTCGCCAGCGCGTGACCGGCGGGCAGCGCCGCCACCGTCCGCTCGCGCAGCACGGTCTGCGCGCGTAGCTCCCCGTCGTCGTCGATCGGCGGCCGCACGAGGCCGACGTCGATGACGCCGGCGCTGACCGCGCGTAGCTGGTCGACCGTCGAGCGCTCGCGCAGCTCGATCGCGACGCCGGGTCGCGAGGCCCGGAACCGCTCCACGGTCCCGGGGACGATCGACAGCAGCGCCGAGCCGACGAACCCGACCCGCAGCCGCCCCGTCTGCCCGGCGTCGATCCGCCGGGCGGTGGCGACCGCGCCCTCGAGCTCGCCGAGCACGACGCGGGCGTCCCGCAGGAACGCCTCGCCGGCCGGCGTCAGCTGCACGCGCCTGCGCGAGCGCGTCAGCAGCTCGAATCCGAGCTCGTCCTCGAGCGCGCGGATCTGCTGGCTGAGCGGGGGCTGCGAGATGTGTAGCCGCTCAGCGGCGCGGCGGAAATGCAGCTCCTCCGCGACCGCGACGAAGTACCGAAGTTGGCGAAGTTCCATGATTCGTTTACCGAATCAATAGAGCTTAATTCGATATTGGACAAGATCACAGGGTGGGGCGTAGGTTTGGCTTGGCAAGACGCGTCATGTCCTTCCTCCTTACGTGCCCCAACTGCGGCGTCCGCGAAGTCACCGACTTCGGCTACGGCGGCGAGATCTCAGCCCGCCCGAAGTCCCGCCCCACGATGAGGCAGCTCGGCGAGTACAACTACTTTCGCCGTAACCGGGCCGGCGTTCAGCGCGAGTGGTGGTTTCACCGCTCGGGGTGCCGCGTTTGGTTCATCGCCGAGCGCGACACGGCGACCAACGAGGTGCTGCTGACCGAGTTGCCGGCCGACGGCGGCGGCGGTGGCGCCGCATGAGCCGGCTCCCGAACCAGCCCGGCGAGCTGATCAACCGCCTCAATGTGATCCGATTCACGTTCGACGGCAAGCCGATCGAGGCGTACGAGGGCGACACCGTGGGGTCGGCGCTCTACGCCGCGGGCCGGCGCACGTTCTCGCGGAGCTTCAAGTACCACCGCCGGCGCGGCCTCCTTTGCTGCGCCGGCCAGTGCCCCAACTGCATCGTCGCGGTCGACGGCGCGCCCGGCGTGCGCGCCTGCACCGAGCCGGCCCGCGAGGGCATGAAGGTCGAGCACCTGAACGCCCAGCCCGGCCTCGACCTGGACGTGATGCGGGCCACCGACCTTGTGGGGACGAAATTCACCCCGCCCGGCTTCTACTACAAGACGTTCATCCGCCCCCGCAAGCTGTGGCCGGTGTACGAAAAGGTGCTCCGGCATGCCGCCGGCCTCGGCGTCCTGCGCAAGGAGCAGCCCGAGCGCGAGTGGCGCACCGAATACCGCCGGCGCCACGCGGACGTGCTGGTCGTCGGCGGCGGAGCGGCCGGACGCCAGGCCGCCGCGGACGCCGCCGGCAAGGGGGAGGACGTCGTGCTGGTCGACGAGGGGCCGCTTGCGATCGAGCCGATCGCGGGCGTCGAGATCCTCGCCAGGGCCAGCGCGCTCGGCTACTTCGACGGGATGGTCCCGGTGTGGCAGGGCGACACCCTGCACCAGATTCGCGCCCGACGTCACGTGTTCGCGACCGGCGCGATCGAGCAGCCGCTGGTGTTCGCCGGCAACGACCTCCCCGGCGTGATGCTGTCCGGTGGCGCGCTGCGTCTGACCGAGCTGTATGCCGTGAGTCCCGGCGCCGGGGCCGTGGTGGCCACGACCTCGGACCGCGGACTCGAGGCCGCGGCGAAGCTCGCCGACGCCGGCGTTGAGATCGTCGCGGTCGCGGATCTGCGTACCGAGCGGACCGCCGCCGCCCGGCGGCTCACCGAGCGCGGGATCGAGGTGCTCATCGACCACGCGATCGTCGCGGCGAAGGGCGGCAAGATGGTCGAGGGCGCGGTGCTCGCGCCGAACGGCGTCGAGGGCGCGTCGGTCGAGAGGACGTTCGACTGCGATCTCGTCGTCGTCTCGGGCGGCTTCGCGCCGGCAACCTCGCTGGTGCTCCAGGCCGGCGCGCAGACGCGCTACGACACCGTCCGAGGATGCTTCGTGTTGGACGAGCTGCCGCCGAACGTGACCGTCGTAGGCGACGTGGCGGGCGTCGACGGGGCTGGTGCGGACGGCGACAGCGCCGCCGTTGCGGTTCCCCCACCGGTGTCCGGCGCCGGCCACGGCAAGTGCTTCGCATGCCTGTGCGAGGACGTGACCGCCAAGGACATCCACGTGAGCGTCGAGGAGGGCTACGACTCGATCGAGCTGTGCAAGCGCTACACGACGGTGACGATGGGGCCGTGCCAGGGCCGCATGTGCCAGCTGCCGGCGATCCGCCTGATGGCGAAGGAGACCGGCCAGAGCCTCGAGGAGGTCGGCACCACGACCGCGCGCCCGCCGTGGGTGTCGGTGCCGATGGGAGTCCTCGCCGGGCGGCCGTTCGAACCGGCCAAACGATCGTCGATCCACGGGCGCCACCGCGAACTGGGCGCGAACGTCAAGTGGGCGGGCGACTGGCGACGCGCGTACGACTACGGCGACCCGCAGGCCGAGGCGCTCGCGGTGCACCGGGCGGCCGGGCTGATCGACGTCTCGACGCTCGGCAAGCTGCTGGTCCGCGGACCGGACGCCGGCGAGTTCCTCGATCTCCTGTACCCCAATCGGTTCAGCGACCTCAAACCCGGGCGGATCCGCTACGGCGTGATCAGCTCCGACGCCGGCCGGATCGTCGACGACGGGACGATCTGCCGGATCGACGACGACACGTTCTACGTGACCACGACCTCGAGCGGCGCGGGCGCGGTCGAGGAGTGGTTCTCGTGGTGGCTGGCCGACTGGCGGATGAACGTCCGCCTGACCGACCTCACCCAGGGTCTGAGCGCCGTCAACCTCGCCGGGCCGCGCGCCCGAGAGATCCTGAGCGAGCTGACCGATCTCGACTGCTCGCCCGAAGCGTTCAAGTACCTCGACGGCAAGCAGGCGCGGATCGCCGGCGTGAACTGTCTGATCCTCCGGATCGGGTTCGTCGGTGAGGTCGGCTACGAGATCCACTTCGCCGCCGCACACGGCGAGCACGTGTGGGACGCGTTGATGCGCGCCGGCGCGGACAAGGGCCTGCGCCCGTTCGGGCTCGAGCCCCAGCGGATCCTGCGCCTGCAGAAGATGCACATTCTCGTCGGCCAGGACACCGACTCCGAGTCGACCCCGTTCGGCGCGGCGATGCCGTGGATCGTCAAGCTCGACAAGGAGCAGGACTTCATCGGGAAGTGGGCGCTCGAGCACTACGCGATCGAGGAGCCCGCGACCCGGCTGGTCGGGTTCACGCTGGCCAACGGCTATGTCCCGACCGAGGGGTCGGTGATCCTCGACGGGCTTGGCGACCCCGCCGGCCAGGTGACGTCCGCTCGGTTCTCGCCGGTGCTCGAGCGCGTGATCGGAATGGCCTGGGTCCCGAGTCCGCTCGCGCGCGACGGCTCCACGATCACGATCTCCGACGGGGGCCGCACGCTCGAGGCGCAGATCCAGACCAGGCCGTTCTACGACCCCGATGGGGAGGTGCTCCGCTCGTGAGCACCCTCGCGTTCCTGAGCCCGGACGGCGCCGAGGACGCGGCGGTCGCGCGCAGCCCGATGGAGGGCAAGGCCAAGGCGGCTGGCGCGCGGTTCGAGGTTCAGGGCGGCTGGAACGTCGCCGTCGAGCATCCGCGGCAGGACACGGTCGGGCAGACGGTGGGCTTCACGGACGTCTCGCACCTGCGCAAGCTCGAGCTCCAGGGCGACGGCGTCCCCGGCGAGCTCGGCGAGGCCAAGCGCGAAGGCGATGCGTGGATATGTCAGCTGACTCCTACGCGAGCCCTGCTCCTCGGAGGCGTCCACGCCGTGCCACCCGCCGCCGTCGACGTCACGACCTGCTTCGCCGCGCTCACGATCTTCGGCCCCCTTGCCCGGGAGGTGATCGCGCGGTTCTGCGCGCTCGACCTTCGCCCCCAGGTCGCACCTCCCGGCAGCTTCCGTCCCGGCTCGGTCGCGCGCCAGCCCGGGATGATCCTCGTGCAGGACACGGACCGGTTCCTGCTGCTGTTCGGCTGGGCCGTCGGCGAATACATGTGGTCGGTCGTGGACGATGCGGCCAGGTCGCTCGATGGCGGTCCCGTTGGCTCACCACCAACCGAAAATCAATGATCGACATCTTCCGTAAGCGCAGGATGTGGCGCCCGCGGGGGGAGCTCAAATCGTCCTATGACGTCGTGATCGTCGGCGGCGGCTCGCACGGGCTCGCGGCCGCGTACTACCTCCAGAAGAACCACGGGATCCGCAGCGTCGCCGTGCTCGAGAAGCGGTACATCGGATCCGGCGCCGCCGGTCGCAACACGACGATCCTGCGCTCGAACTACAAGACTCCCGAGGGCGCGCGCTTCTACGACGCGAGCGTCAAGCTGTACGAGGGCCTGTCGCAGGAGCTGAACTTCAATCTGCTGTTCTCGCAGTGCGGGCATCTCACGCTGGCGCACTCGGATCGGGCGATGTTCGTGATGGCCAACCGCGCGGAGGTGAACCGCCTCCAGGGGATCGACTCGCGGGTGATCTATCCGGACGAGATCAAGCGGCTCGCGCCGGCGATGCAGGTCGACAACGCGCACGCGACGTATCCGATCATGGGTGCGCTGTACCACCCGCCCGGCGGGATCATCCGCCACGACGCGGTCGTGTGGGGGTTCGCGCGCGGGGCCGACCGCGGCGGGGTCGAGCTCCACCAGGACACCGAGGTGCTCGGGATGGAGCGCTCGAACGGACGGGTGACCCACGTCACGACCAATCGCGGGACGATCAGCGCCGGGACCGTGCTCAATTGCACGGCCGGGTGGAGCACATTGATCTGCGACATGGTCGGCGTGCCGCTGCCGATCACCACCCACATCCTCCAGGCGTGCGTGACCGAGCCGGTCAAGCCGCTGCTCGACGTGGTGATCGTGTCCTCGCAGATGCACGTGTACATCAGCCAGACCGATCGCGGCGAGTTCCTGATGGGCGCCGAGATCGAGCCGTGGACGACGTACCGGATGCAGGGGACGCTGAACTTCCTCCAGGAGGTGTGCCGCCACACGATCGAGCTGTTCCCTCAGCTCGAGCGCGCTCGCCTTCTGCGAAGCTGGGCGGGTCTGTGCGACCTCAGCCCCGACTACAGCCCGATCCTCGGCAAGACCGAGGTCGAGAACTTCCACGTCAGCGCGGGTTGGGGCACGTATGGCTTCAAGGCCGCGCCGATCGTCGGCAAGACGCTGGCGGAGCTGGTCGCGACCGGTCGCACGCCCGACCTGATCGCACCGTTCGAGGTAGAGCGGTTCTACCGCGACACGCTCGTATCAGAGCTTGCGGCCGCGGCCGTCAGCCACTAGAAGGGACTGGGACTGCATGGACACAAGCATTGAGGAGGCGTCGACGATGAAAACCAGCCTCGAGATCGCTCAGGAGGCCGAGCTCATTCCGATCGAGCGAGTCGCCGAGCGCGCCGGACTCGATGCGGAGGAGATCGAGCCGTACGGGCGCTACAAGGCGAAGATCGCGCTGTCGGTGCTCGATCGCCTCAAGGACCGACCCGACGGCAAGATCGTGTGCGTCACCGGCATGACGCCGACCAGGGCCGGCGAGGGCAAGACCACGACGCTCGTCGGGCTCACCCAGGGGCTGGGCGTGATCGGCAAGAACCCGGTGGCGTGCCTGCGCGAGGCCTCGCTCGGCCCGGTGTTCGGGATCAAGGGCGGCGCGGCCGGCGGCGGCCTGACTCAGGTCGTGCCGATGGAGGACCTCAACCTGCACTTCACCGGCGACATCCACGCGATCGGCGCCGCCAACAACCTGCTCGCGGCGATGATCGATGCGTCGATCCTCCACGGCAACCCCCACCAAATCGACGCGCTGCGGATTCCCTGGCGCCGCGCGGTGGACATGAACGACCGGGCGCTTCGCGACATCGCGGTCGGCCTCGGTGGCCGGGCCAACGGCTACCCACGGGAGACGGGCTTCGACATCACTGCGGCGTCGGAGGTGATGGCGATCATGGCGGTCTCCCGCAACCTCCAGGACCTGCGCCAGCGAATGTCCCGTGTCACCGCCGCGTACTCGTTCGACGGCGGCAAGGCGATCACCGCCGAGGACCTCGGTGCCGCCGGCGCGATGACCGTGCTGCTCAAGGACGCGATCAAGCCGAACCTCGTGCAGACGCTCGAGGGCCAGCCGGTGCTCATGCACTGCGGGCCGTTCGCGAACATCGCCCACGGCAACAGCTCGCTGATCGCCGACCTGATCGGGATGAAGCTCGGCGACTACGTCGTCACCGAGTCGGGGTTCGGCGCCGACATGGGGATGGAGAAGTTCTTCGACATCGTGTGCAGGTTCGGCAAGCTGACGCCGTCGGCCGCCGTGCTCGTCACCACCGTGCGCGCGATCAAGCACCACGCCGGGCTGGAGGACGATCCGCGCGCCGAGCGGTCGGCGGCTCTCCAGGCGGTTGAGACCGGCTTCGCCAACGTGCGGCGCCACCTCCATACGATCGGCACGTTCGGTGTGCCCGCGGTCGTAGCGGTCAACCGTCGGCCCGGAGACACCAACGAGGAGATCGAGTTGGTCAAGCGGCTCGCGCTCGAGGCCGGTGCGTTCGCGGCCGAGGCCAACGAGGGATTCACCAAGGGCGGCGCCGGCGTCGCCGACCTCGCTTCGGCGGTCGTCGAGGCTTGCGAGCAGCCGAACAGCTTTCACCAGCTGTATCAGGACGACGAGCCGATCCAGGACAAGATCGAGACGGTGGCCAAGCAGGTGTACGGCGCCAAGGACGTGTACTTCTATCCCGAGGCGGAGGCGAAGCTCACCCAGTTCACCCGCGAGGGTCTCGGCAACTTCCCGGTGTGCATGGCGAAGACGCACCTGTCGCTGTCGGCGGACCCCTCGCTGCTGAACGCGCCGGAGAACTTCACGCTGCCGGTCCGGGACATCCGCGCCTACACGGGCGCCGGCTGGCTCGTGCCGTTGTGTGGCGACGTCATGCAGATGCCGGGGCTCGGCAAGACCCCGGCCGCGCTCAACATCGACATCGATTCCGAAGGTCGGACCGTCGGCCTTTTCTGAGTGCGAATTCGGCGAGCTGCTCGACGCGGTGGCCGCGCGGACGCCGGCCCCCGGCGGCGGATCGAGTGCGGCCTGCGCGTGCGCGATCTCGGCGTCGCTGGTCGAGATGGCGGCGGCGTTCACCCCGGATCGCGAATCGTTGGCGGCTCGTGCGCGTGAGCTCCGAGCGCGCGCGCTCGAGCTGGCCGAGATCGAGCTCCACGCGTACGAGCCGGTACTCGAGGCGTTGCGGCTGCCGCGGGACGATCCGGATCGCGCCGGCCGCGTGCGGGCCGCTCAGGCTGTGGCGTCCGAGTCGCCGCTCGAGGTCGCACGGGTTGCGGCCGAGCTGGCCGAGCTGTCTTGCGACCTCGCTCGCACCGGAAACCAGAACCTCGCCGGCGACGCGATCGCCGGCGCGCTGCTCGCGGAGGCCTCCGCGCAGGCCGCAGCGCGACTGGTCGCGATCAACTTGTCCGAGGGCCCAGCTGTCAGCGAGGCGACCGAATTCGCCCGCCGGGCCCTGGAAGCGCGGGCAGAAGCGTTAAATTGAACGCAGAGCCCAACTCTGACCCAGATGTTCGAGGCGATGGAGCGAGGCGAGCTACGGACGCTGTACGTGATCGGGGAGAACCCGGCCGACTCCGAATCCGACCGCAAACACGCGATGGAGCTGCTCGAGGGGCTCGACTTCCTGGTCGTCCAGGACATCGTGATGACGCGCACGGCCAGGCTCGCCGACGTGGTGCTGCCGGGGTCGGCGTCGTGGGCCGAGGCGGACGGAACCGTGACCAGCTCCGAACGCCGGGTCCAGCTGTGCCGCAAAGCGCTCGACCCGCCGGGCGACGCGCGCGACGACATCTGGATCATCGCCGAGCTCGCGAGCCGCCTTGGGTTCGACTGGGGTCACCCGACCGCCGAGGAGGCGTGGGACGAGCTGCGCTCGCTCAGTCCGATGCACGGCGGCATGCGCTACGACCGGCTCGGGGAGCACGGCGGCCTGCAGTGGCCGTGTCCGACCGAGGGTCACCCGGGATCCCAGTTCCTGCACGGCCGGTTGTGGAAGGACCCGGTCGAGGGGCCGCTCGCGCCGTTCAGCGTGACGCCGTTCGAGCCTCCGGTCGACGAGCTGAGCGAGGACTTCCCGATCCGCCTGACCACGGGCCGGCGGCTCGAGTCCTACAACACCGGTGCGCAGTCGAACCTGTACCGCTCGCCGCTGCATCGCGGCGAGTCGCTCGACCTCTCGCCCGAGGATGCGGAGCGGCTCGGGATCGAGAACGGGGAGATCGTGCTCGTGTCCTCGCGACGCGGCGCGCTGCGGGTGCCGGCGCGAATCGACCGTATTCTGCGGCCGGGCCTGGCGTTCATGACGATGGCGGTCAGGAGCGACGACGGCGCGACCTTTGAGCCCCTGAAGGGCGATCGGCTGCCCGTCGACGCCGGCGAGGTCATCCTCACGACCGCGATGGGCGGCGGTTAGCGGATCCGCCGGCCCATCTCGGTGGTGTCGTAGCCACCGAGCGCCTCGACCGCCGACCTGAACCCGGAGTGTGACAGTAGCTCCCAGAAGGGGGCAAGCACCTGGTGCTCGAGCGTGTCGCGCTCGAGCACCAGGTCGTAGGGCTCGCTGGTGACCGGGACGAAGTCGAGGCCGAACGCGCGCGCGGCGGCGAGCACGCCCATCCCGCAGTCGGCGCGATCTGCCGCGAGCGCGGCGGCCACGGCCAGGTGCGTGGGCTCCTCGCGTGTGTAGCCGACGATCCCGGCCGGGTCGATGCCCGCGCGCGCGAGCTCGTAGTCGAGCAATACTCGCGTCCCGGCGCCGCGCTGGCGGTTGACGTAGCGCAACTCGGGTCGGGCCAGGTCGGCGACACCGGTCAGCGCCAGCGGGTTGCCGGGTGCGACCAGCAGGCCCTGCTGACGGTGGACCAGGCGGACGATCGCGATGTCGCGACCGGCGAGAATCTGGTCGACGTAGGTGAGTGTGTACGCGCCGGTCTCCGGATCGAGCAGGTGCGAACCCGCCAGGTGGCACAGTCCGTCGCGGAGCGCGATAAGCCCGCCCATCGACCCGACGTTGCCCGACGCGAGCGTCACCCCAGGGTCGCTGGCGCGGAGCTCCGACGCGGCGAGGTCGAGAATCATGTCGTGCGAGCCGATCGCGACGATCGTCCGCTCGATCTGGTCGAGCGGGCGGAGCAGCTCGATCTCGACCTCCTCGCCCGCGTGGTGGCCTTCGACGCCGGCGGGGACGATGAGCAGCCCGTCGGCGCGGACCAGCGACGTGAGCACGCCGGCGCCGCGGGGTAGCGGCGACGCGACGAGGGCGCCGCCGACGCGCCCGAGGCGCACGCGCACCCAATCGTCCATTCCGATCGTCGAGACGAGCTTTCGCGCCAGCCGCGCGCGGGCGGCCGGGCGCGGCGTGGGCGCGGCGCCCTCGAGCTCGGCCAGCATCGGCGCGGCGAAGATGTCGAACGTCAGCGACGCCGACACGGGGTAGCCGGGCGCGCCCAGCACGGGCGTTGCCTCGATCGCGCCGAGCACCACAGGATGACCGGGCCGGACGGCGACGCCGTGCACGGCGAGCTCTCCGAGCCGCTCGACGAGCGCCGCCGTGTAGTCGTCGCGGCCGGCGCTCGAGCCGGCGATCACGATCAGAAGGTCGCATGACCCGACCGCGGCGCGGATCGCGTCGGCGATCCCCGCCTCTTCGTCGGGCTCGATCCGGAGCACCACAGCCTCGCAGCCGGCCTGGCGGGCCTGGCCGGCGAGCATCAGCGAGTTGGTCTCGAGCAGCTCGCCGCGCTCGAGCTCCGAGCCGATCGGGCGCATCTCGTCGCCGGTCGGCAGGATCGCCACGACCGGCCGGCGGTGGACGCGGACCTCGGTGGCGCCCGCGGCCGCGGACGCCGCGGCGTCGACCGGGCGCAGCCGATGCCCGGCCGGCAGCAGCAACTCGGTGGCGCTGATGTCCTCGCCGATCGAGCGCGTGTGCTGGTAGGGCGCGACCGCCGCGCGTAGCTCGGCCCGACCGTCGACGTAGTGGACGTGCTCGCGCATCACGACCGCGTCGAACCCGTCCGGCATCGGATCGCCGGTGTCGACGACGACGAAGTCGCCGGGCGCGATCAGCAGCGGGATGCTCTCGTTTGCGCCCACCGTCTGGGAGGCTCTGACCGCGATCCCGTCCATCGCGGCGGAGTCGAACGGCGGCGAGGACCGCGTCGCCCAGATCGGCTCGGCGGTGACGCGCCCGATGCAGTCGCCGACAGGTACGACGACCGTTTCCACCCGCGCGGGGCAGCCGGCCGCGTCACAGCATTCGCGCCAGGCCGACTGGGCGCGGGCGAGCGGGACGTCGCGCAGAAACGGGGTGGTGCGGCTAGCCATACGGGATCACATCGACGGGCTCGCCGGCGGACAGGCCGTTGGCGTCCTCGGGCACGACCAGGTAGCCGTCGGCGGCGGTCAGCACCGACAGCAGCGCCGAGGACCCGAAGATCGGTTCGGCCAGGCGCTCGTCTCGCTCGAAGCGGACCTGGACGACGTCGAGGCGGCCGGCGGCGCTCGGTAGGTCGCGGGTCAGCGTCGCGCGGATCGTGCCGAGCACCGGTTCGGCCGTCCAGCCGCCGGCGCGGCGGACGAGCGGCATCCCAACCAGGCGGAACACCACGAGCGCCGACCGGGGGTTGCCCGGCAGGCCGATGATCGGCTTCCCGTCGCTGCTCGCGAGCAGCGTCGGCTTCCCGGGTTTGATCGCGAGGCCGTGGCACCACGTCTCCGCCCTCGGCAGCGCGGCCACCGCCCCCGCGGTCTGGTCGCGCATCCCGACCGACGACCCCGCGCAGATCACGACCGCGTCGCTCGCGCCGATCGCGGCGGCCAAGGCGTCGAGGAGCGCGCCGTCGTCGTCGGGGACGATCCTCGGCGGTGACGCGATGCCGCCGGCCTCGCGGACGAGGGCGCTGACCGAAACGCTGAGCGCGTCGCGGACCTGCCCCGGCGCCAGCGCGCGCGTCCCCGGCGGCAACACCTCGTCGCCGGTGGCGAGGATCGTGACCCGCGGCCGGGCGTGGACGTCGACGTCGACGACGCCGGCCGCGGCCAGCATCGCCACGTCCTGTGCGCGGAGCGGTCGCCCGCCGGGGACGAGCGGCGCGCCGGGCGCGGCGTCCTCATCGCGGCGAACCACGTTCTCCCCGGGCGCCACCGGCCGGACGACCTCGATCGTGTCTGCCGTCGCCTCGGCGGTGTGCTCGACCATCACGACCGCGTCGGAGCCCGGGGGCAGCATCCCGCCGGTCGGGATCGCGACCGCGGTCCCCGGGCCGACCTCGTGCGAAGCCGCCGCGCCCATCCGCACCGCCCCGACCACGCGCACGTACCCCGGGATCGACTCCGACGCGCCGTATGTGTCCGCGGCGCGGACCGCGTAGCCGTCGACGCTCGAGCGATCGAACCCGGGGAGCGCAACCCGGGCGACGACCGCGGTGTCCGGGACCCGTCCGTACGCGTTGCCCAGCGGCACGGTCTCGACCGGGGAGATGTGGCCCGGGCGGAACTCCGCCAACGCCTCGGACACGGTCTTGACCGTGAAGAATTCCCGCCCGGTCGCGGCCATGAGGCGGGGTCAGCCCGAGGGCGTGCGCTGCAGCCGGAGCACGCTCATCACCGGCCCGAGTGCCACCTGCCCGAGCCCGCAGATCGACGTCAGCCGCAGCGTCTCCTCGAGCCGGTCGATGCGGTCGTCGATCGCGTCCGCGTCGGCGCCGCGCTCGAGCGCGTCGGTCAGAATGCGGTGGGCCTTGTGCGACCCGACGCGGCACGGCACGCACTTGCCGCACGACTCGTTGCGGAAGAAGCGCAGCACGTTGGTGGCGGCCGCGAGCAGGTTCGTCCGGTCCCCGATCACCACCACCGCCCCGGAGCCGAGCATCGATCCGGCCTCGGCGAGCGGCTTGAAGTCGAGCGGGACGTCGAGCTGGTCGGGCCCGAGGAAGTTCGACGACGCGCCTCCGGGCTGAAAAGCCTGCAGCTCACGGCCCTCCGGCAGCCCCCCGGCGAGCTCGATCAGCTCGCGGGCGGTCGTGCCCATCGGCACGCAGTACACGTCCGGGCGGGCGATGTCGCCCGAGATCGCGAAGAACTTCAGTCCCGCGCCGCCGTTGACCCCCTGGTCCTTCCACCACTCCGCCCCGCGCTGGAGGATGATCGGGATCGCGGCAAAGGTCTCGACCGAGTTCATCAGCGTCGGCCTGCCCCAGAGGCCGTAGGTGGCGGGAAACGGCGGCTTGTTGCGGGGCTCGCCGCGGTGGCCCTCCATGCACTCGAGCAGGGCCGATTCCTCGCCGAGGATGTAGCCGCCCGGGGAAGTGAACACGTCGATGTTGAGGTTGCGCCCCGATCCGAGCACATCCTCGCCGACGATGCCCTGCGCCCGGGCGGAGTCGAGCTCCGCGCGCACCGCGGCCTCCTCCGGCCCGTATTCGTGGCGGATGAACACCCAGCCCTGCTCGGCGCCGATCGCGAGCATCCCCGCCAGCATCCCCTCGATCACCAGGTGGGGCTGCTCGGCCAGGATCTGGCGGTCCTTGAATGTGCCGGGCTCCGACTCGTCGGCGTTGCAGATGACGTACTTGGGCTCGGCCTCCTGGGCGGCGACCATCTCCCACTTGGAGCCGGTGGGGAATCCGGCGCCCCCCATTCCCCGCAGGCCCGCTTCCCGGAGCGTCCCGATCGCGTGCTCGAGCACCCCGCCCATGCCCACCAATCCGGATTCCTCGATCACCTCGATCGTCTCGTGACCGCCGAGCTTTCCGGCGATCAGCCGGCGCACGAGGGCGTAGCTGGGCAGATCAGGCTCCGCGGCGTACGGGTCGTTCGGCCACGATCGCGGCGGCGTCTTCGCCCGCGCGGGCGGCTCGTCGCCGTCCAGCGCCTGCTGCACGGCTCGCGGAACGTCGGCCGCCGGGACCGGGCGCTCGTCGACGCTCGCGGCCGGGGCGATATCGCAGCGCCCGATGCACGAAACCTCGCGGACCTCGATCTCGACGCCGTCGCCGTAGCGCTCGTGGAGGGCGGCGATCTGCTCGTCGGCGCCGTGGAGCCAGCACGATAGGTCGCGGCACACCGTCACCTCGACCTTGGGCGGCGCCGCGGTGCGGAAGTGGGGGTAGAACGACACCAGCCCCTCGATCTCGTACAGCGGCCGGCGCGTCTCACGCGAGAGCCGGGTCAGCTCCTCGCGCGGGAGCCAGCCGTGCTCGCGCTGGATCGCATTCAGCGACGGGATCAGGCTGGGTCCGGGGAACCTGCCGGCGCGCGCCTCCCGGCCGGGAACGCGGCCGTTTGTCACCGCCATCAGTGGGCTCCGTTGCCGGCGGGTGCGATCCGGACGGCGCAGAACTTGAACTCGGGGATCTTCCCGATTGGGTCGATCTCGTCAATCGTCAGCAGGTTCGCGGCCGCCTCGCGGAAATGGAACGGGATGAAGCAGTTGCCGCGCGCCTCCTTGTGCGACGCCTTGACCTCGAGCTCGATCGTCCCGCGGCGCGAGCTCACCCGTGCCATCGCCCCGTCGGCGAGGCCGCAGTCAGCCGCGTCGGCCGGGTGCATGTACACCTGCGGGCGCGGCTGGATCGCGTCGAGCGCGAACGAGCGCCGGGTCATCGAGCCGGTGTGCCAATGCTCGAGCAGCCGGCCGGTGTTCAGGACGAACGGGTACTCGTCGTTGGGCAGCTCCTTGGCCGGGAGCCACTCGGCCGGCACGAGATGGGCGAGCCCGTCGTCGGTGTTGAACTTCTCGGTGAACATCACGACGGTCCCGTCGGAGTTCTCGGGGTCGGGGTTGGGGTACAGCTTCCCGGTCAGCCCGAGGTTGTCGTAGCTGAGGTTCGCGTAGCTCGCGATCACCGACACCATCTCGTCGAACACGTCGCGAGGCGAGGTGTAGTTCCAGTCGAGGCCGACCCGGCGCGCGATGTCCTGCACGATCTCGTAATCGACGCGCGCGTCCCCGGGAGGGTCCAGCACCTTGCGCCCGAGCTGGACGCGGCGGTCGGTGTTCGTGTACGTGCCGTCCTTCTCCATGTAGGAGGAAGCGGGCAGGATCACGTCGGCGAACTCGGACGTCTCGGTCAGGAAGATGTCCTGCACGCACAGGAACTCGAGCGCGGACAAAGCCTTTCGGACCTTGTTGATGTTCGGATCTGACAGGAACGGGTTCTCGCCCATCATGTACATCCCGCGTACGCCGCCCTTGAGCGCCGAGCCGATGATCTCGGTCACGGTCAAGCCCTTGACGGCGTCGAGGTCACTCTCGCCCCAGGCCTTCTGGAACCGCTCGCGCGTGGCCTCGTCGGCGACGCCCTTATAGTCGGGGTAGAACATCGGGATCAGCCCCATGTCCGAGGCGCCCTGGACGTTGTTCTGGCCGCGCAGCGGATGCAACCCGCTCCCCTGACGGCCGACGTTGCCTGTGATCGCGCACATCGCGATCAGGCAGCGCGCGTTGTCGGTGCCCGTCGTGTGCTGCGAGATGCCCATCCCCCAGAAGATGATCCCGGCGCTCGCCTCGCCCCAGGTTCGCGCGACGCGGCGAATCTGCTCGGCGCTGACGCCGGTGATCTGCGCGCCGCGCTCGGGCGGATAGTCCTTGACGGTCTCCGCCAGCGCGTCGAAGTTCGAGGTTCTCATCCGGATGAACTCCTCGTCGACGAGCCCGAGGCGGATGATCTCGTGCATCACCGAGTTGTAGAAGGCAACGTCGGTGCCTGGCTTCAGCTGGCAGAAGATGTCGGAGTGGTCGGCGACCTTGTCCCCGCGCGGATCGACGTAGATGATCGTCGTGCCGGCGCGGCGCGCCTGCTTGAAGAACGACGAGGCGACCGGGTGGTTCGCGGTCGCGTTTGAGCCCGTGATGATGATCACGTCGGCGTTGGTCACATCGCCGTACGTGGTCGAGACCGCGCCCGACCCGATCCCCTCGAACAGCGCGGCCACGCTCGACGCGTGACACAGGCGCGTGCAGTGGTCGACGTTGTTGGTGTGGAAGCCGGTGCGAATCAGCTTCTGGAAGAGGTACGCCTCCTCGTTGGAGCACTTCGCCGATCCGAACCCCGCGATCGCTCCCGGGCCGCCGTCTGCGTAGATCTCCATTAGGCGCCGGGCGACGAGGTCGAGCGCCTCGTCCCACGTCGCCTCGCGGAACGACGGCATCACCTGGTCGTAGTCGACGAGGCCGCCGGGCTTGCGCCGCTTGTCCGACCGTCCGCCCGCCTCGTCGCCGCGGACGTCGGTCGACAGTGGCCCCTTCGGGTAAGCATCATCCACGCGAATCAGCGGCTTGGTGAGCCGTTGCGGGGAGGCGGCGTAGTCCCAGCCGTACCGGCCCTTGACGCACAGCCGGCCCTTGGATCCGGGCTGCTGGCGGCCCTCGGCGAACGAGATCGCCTTGCGCTCGTCGTCGACGTTATAGGTGAGCGCGCAGCCGACGCCGCAGTACGGGCACACGGTGTCGACCTGGCGGAGTTTCTCGCGGGGCTGGATCGGCACGCCGCGGATCGGCTTGTTGGTAAGCGCGCCGGTCGGGCACGCGGCCACGCACTCGCCGCAGGTCACGCACGAGGACTCACCCATCGGGTCGTTCAGGTCGAACGCGATCCGGGTGCTGTAGCCCTTGCCGCTGCGGCCGATGACGTCGTTGTTCTGGATGTCGTCGCACGCGCGCACGCAGCGGTCGCAGAGGATGCAGGCGTCGTGGTTGACCGAGATGACCGGGTTCGAGTCGTCGATCCCGCGGCCCTCGTTTTGCGGGATCCCGTTGCCTTGTTCGACGCCGTATTGCCGGACGAGCACGAGCAGCTCGTTATCGGCGGTCTTGGTCTCCTTGGGGTCGTGCTCGGGGTCAGGCTGGTCGGACAGCAGCAGCTCGGTCAGCATCGCGCGCTGGGCGTCGATCCGGTCGCTCGTGGTCGTGACCTCCATGGCTTCCTCGCACGGGCGCACGCACGCCGCGGCATACACGCGGGCGCCGACGTCGACGACGCACATGCGGCACACCCCGACCGGGTCGTAGCGGTCGTCGTGGCACAGGACGGGGATATCGATCCCGAGCTGCTTGGCCGCGTCGAGAACCGTCGTGCCGTCGGGAACCGTGACCTCGCGGCCGTCGATCGTCAGCGTGACGTTCTTGGTGATCGCGGCGGGTGTCGTTGTCGTAGCCATTTCGGACCTCCACTATCCCACTTCTGCACCGATTGGTTCAGAGTCCACTAATGCCTGCAGTTCGAGCTCGGACACGGTTTTCTGGTCCGGCACCCCGGCTGGATCGAGCCCGCGCCCGACGTAGTAAGAGTCGATCATCGCTTCGAGGCGATTCGCGGTCAACGTCGCGGTCCGGCCCGACTCGAGCTCGAGCGATTCGCTCAGGAAACGGTCGGGGAGCCAGTCCTCCTCGCGCGTCCAACCCTCGCGCAGGTTGAACAGGCGCTTGGCGAGCACGATTCGGCGTGCGGTGATCGCGAGCTCGTCGGCGTCAACGTCCCAGCCCGTCACGGTGCTCAGGAGGTTCGCCCATTCGGGGTACGGCTCCGCGAACACCCCCCGCAGGAACTTGCACAGGATCAGCGAGTCCATGATCGCGGCGCGGTTCTCCGTCTCGATCGCGCCGGCTACGTGGGGTTCGCCGCCATGCAGGCGGTCGTGGGCGCCGGACAGGTCGGCCTCGTAGGCGCCGGAGCGGTTGTGGTCGGCACCGCGGGCGTTGACGGCGAGGCCGAGCGCCATCGCCTGGAGGGTTCGCGGCTCGTATCCGGGGAGCTCGAGGCCTTTGACGTGCGCGGCGAATTTGTGCGAGTTGTTGCCGACAGTTCCTGCTGCGGAGCGTGATCCTTCGGCCAGGAGGTCCCCGAGGCCCTCGCGGGCGCCGATCTCCTCGATCGCTCTGAGCAGCGCCTGTGGATCACCGAAGCGGAGCCACGGCGCGTCGATCAGGCCCTTCTCGACACACTCCATCGCCCACGCGATCGTCCCGCCGGTGGAGATCGTGTCCAGCCCGAGTTCGTCGCAGCGGGAGCTGGCTGCGATCACCGCGTCGGCGTCGCTCACGCCGCACAGCGGTCCGAGCGCGAACACGTTCTCGTACTCCATCCGGGTCTTCTTGCCGTCCGGTCCGCGGTAGATGTGCTCGCACCCGATCGAGCACGACGCGCACGAGTTGCGCGCGATCTGTTTTAGGTCCGCGATCTCCTCGGCCCCGAGTTTTGGTGCTTCGTCGAATCGCGCGGCGCTGAAGTTCCGCGTGGGCAGCGTCGAGATCGCATTGAACGCGAGCAGGTTCGCCATCGTCCCGAGCTCGCGGTACTTGGCGGTGGCCTGGCCGAAAGATCGGGTGCGGAGATCCTTGGCCGCTTTGAGGACAGCTGCGGGGTCGGCGGAGGCGACCTTCGTGCCGGGGCGCACGAGGATCGCCTTGCAGAGCTTCGAGCCCATCACGGCGCCGAGCCCGCCGCGGCCGGCGTGGCGCCCGTCGTGGGAGATCGTCGCGTAGCGCACGCCGCGCTCGCCGGCCGGTCCGATCGCGGCCACGCGATATGCCGGACCTTTTTGCTCGCGGAGCCGTGCCTCCGTCTCGGCGGCCGGCAGTCCCCAGAGATCGTGTGCGGGCTCGATGTGGATGTCGCCGCGATCGATGACGAGCACCGATGGCTCGTCGCACGCGCCGCGGAGCACGATCGCGTCGTGGCCGGTGAGCTTGCCGGCGATCGCGAAGTGGCTCGACGCGAGCGCGTCGGTCAGCCGACCGGTAAGCGGGGACTTGGCCACGACCGCGAACTTCGCGCTGGTCGTCAGCGGCGTGCCGACCAACGGCGAGAACACGAACATCAACGGCGCTTGGGGGTCCAGCGGGTCGACGCCGGCGGGGCAGTACTGATGCATCAGCCACGTGCCCAGGCCGGCGCCCCCGATGTACGAGCGCAGCACGTGGTCCTCAATCGCGGCCGTGCACGCCGAGCCCGTGCTCAGATCAACGATGAGCGCCTTCCCGAAATAACCGCCGGGTGGCATGTGAGTAAGGCTAGCCGCCCGCGTCCGCGACCATGAACGCAAGCGTGTCCCCGCTGACCAACGGCACGTGCGTGTCGCGGGTGATCTTGTCGCCGTTGAGCGCGGCCACCACGTGCTCGTCCAGCGCGAGGTCGACGGCGGCGGCGACCTCGCCGAGCGACCACGCCTGGACCGTCTGCCGGCGCGGCCCGGACCCGGCTCTGGCCAGCGGCCCGAACCGCTCGACCACGATCTCCGGCGCCGGCAGGGCCTGGGCGCGCTCGTAGTCGGCGGGCTCGTTCAGGTTGCTGACCGAGCGCAGGTCGGGGTCGAGGCGCTTGAGGGTGCCGTTCTTCAGGAGGTCGGCTTCGGTGACGTGCAGCACTCGCGAACGTTCGAACAGGAACGCCGGGCGCATCCGATCGGCCGCGATCAGGTCGTTTATGGCGCCGAGCAGATCGACGCGATAAGCGGCTGACAGGGGCTGGCGGTAGCCGCCGACCTCGGGCAGGACGACGTCGACATCGTCGCCCAGCGCTTTCACGACCGCCCTGACGAACGCGGGGTGGAGCAGTGGCACGTCGGTCGAGGACACGTACGCGACCGGCGCGCGGTCGCCGACCGCGGCGAGGCCGGCCGCGAGGCCCTGGAGGGGACCGCGTCCCTCGCGGTCGTCGGTGACGATCTCGACGGCGCCGTCGAGCGCCGGCAACGCCTGCCCGGGCGCCGACACGACGATCACGGGCCCGTCGACCGACCGGGCGACGATCCCGGTCACCCGGCGCAACAAGGTCGATCCGTGCCAGTCGAGGGCCGCCTTCGGCGAGCCCATCCGCGAGGATCGCCCGCCCGCAAGCACGATCGCCGCCGCCTCGAGCATTGGGCCAAGAGTAGACCGCGGAGAAGCTTTGTCGGCGGCGCCTGGCGACGGCGCCTTAGTATTCAGGCCATGACGCGAACGGGCCGGATGGCGAGCCGAGAGGCCAGCGACATGACGGTCGGCGAGGTGATGATGGCCCGCCCGAAGACGATGTCGTCCGATGCGGTTGTCGCCGATGTGCGCCGCGCGTTCGAGATGCCGAGCGTCCGGACCGTGCTGCTGGCTGACGACGGCGTTTTCCGGGGAGCGATCGAGCGCGACGACCTGCCCGCCGAGGCGGCCGCCGACGAGCCCGCGGCCCGGTATGCCGATCTGCAGCCGGTGACGGCGACGCCGGCGATGCCGATCCCCGAGGCGATCAAGCTGCTCGACGACCAGCCCGAGCCGCGGCTGATCGTGCTCGACGAGGACGGCGCCACATTGGTCGGGCTGCTCTGCTTCAACCGGCGCTCCGACGAGTTCTGCGTTCGCTAGGTCCGGGGGAATCCGGCTCCATCGTCCCCTTCTTGTATGCGTGGTCTCAACTGAGCCGAATTCCCCTTGCACCACTTGAGACAATAGGTTCAACCTGTTCGGGGAGGAGCGCGCGAGGTGGCCCGCGAGGACGTTGCGGCGCGATGGCGACGGTCAGCAGTGTCGAATGACGCTCGGGGGGCCGAGCACCGGAGCCCGTCGCTCGTGGACAGCGCCGAGGAGGCGCTGCACATCTGGCTCGCCGGCGGTCGCTACCGCCAGGATGACCGCCTGCCGCCCGAGCACGAGGTCGCGATGATGCTCGGCGTGTCTCGCGGCACGCTGCGCAGCGCGCTCCGCCGCCTGGAGGACCGGGGCGAGATCGTGCGCCGGCAGGGGAGCGGCACGTTCGTCGGGCGCAGCGCGGTGCCCGCAGCCCTCGGTGAGCGGCTCGAGCGCCTGGAGCCGTACTCGTCGCTGGCCGAGCGCCGGGGACTCTCGCTCTCGTCGGTTGATCTGAACATCGAGCGCCGCGCGGTCGGTGCCGAGGTCGGCGAGGCGCTCGGGCTGGCGCCGATCGCCCCGGCGCTTACGTTGTCGCGGACGCTCGTGGCCAACGATGCGCCGGTCGCGGTGATGTTCGACGTCGTCCACCCGAAGGTGTCGCTGCCCGAGGACGGCCCCCTCCGCGCCGCGCTGGCGCGCGGCCAGATGGTGCTCGACGTGCTGATCGACATCGGGGTACCGGTCACGTACGCGCGCACGCGCGTGATTCCGTCGCTGATCAGTCCCCGGGAGCGCGCCGGCAAGCTCCTCGGCGTCAAGCGGACGACTGCCGTACTCGAGCTCGAGGAGCTGTACTACGCCGGCCGTGACGAGCGCGTCGCCTACTCGCGCGACCTGTTCGCCCCGGGCGGCCTCGACGTGACCGTGATGCGCTCGTTCGAGTCGACTCGTCCCACTCCGATCGCGAACGTCCGCGGCTCGCGGAACGCCCGCGACGGCGGCGGTCCTCGCCACCGCCGTACGTGAGCGCGGGATCCCGGCAACGGGTGGCGTCGGTGGCGCGCGCGCTCGCGCTGCTCGACGAGGTGGCGCGCAGCGAGGCCGGCCTCGGCGTCAACGAACTGGCGCGGCGGATCGGGGTCAATGCGAGCACCGCGTCGCGGCTGCTGGCGACCCTCGAGGAGGGAGGCTTGGTCGAGCGCTCCGCGGACGGGCCCTACAGGCTCGGGCTGAAGCTGGTGGCGCTGTCGGACCGGGTGCTCGGCCAGCTCGACGTGCGCGAGCGCGCGCGGCCGTGGCTGACATGGCTCGTCGAGGAGACCGGCGAGACCGCGACCCTGTCGGTGCCAGGGGGTGGCGAGGCGATCACCGTCGACTTCGTGCCGTCGTCGTCGAGCGTGGTCAGCATGGCGCGGGTGGGACGGCCCAGCGTCGCCCACGCCACCGCCGCCGGGAAGGTGATGCTGGCGTTCGGCGCTCGGCCAATTCCCGACGAGCTCATTTCGTTCACGGAGCGAACGATCACCGACCGGGTCTCGTTGGCGGCCGAGCTCGAGGCGGCGCGGACATCGGGCATCGCCGAGGCGGTCGGCGAGCGCGAGCCCGATCTGAACGCGCTGGCGGCCCCGGTGATCGGGCGGGGGCGAGAGCTGGTCGCGATCCTTGGGCTCCAGGGTCCCGCGGCGCGGCTGCCGGCGAGCACCCGTCGCGCGCTCCACGCTCAGCTGCGCCGAGCCGCATCTGAGCTCGGCCGATCGCTAGGGGGTCCCGGATAGGATTGGGCATCCGTTTTCGCCCGGGGGCCATGCGCAGCCTTGCCGACGAGGAGCTCATGCAGCTCGTCCACGACGGCGATGTGCGGGCGTTCGAGGTGGTCCTCGACCGCCACTCGTCCGCGGCATTCTCGCTCGCCTACCGGATGTGCGGTCGCCGGGCCACCGCCGAGGACATCGTCCAGGACGCGTTCCTATCGCTGTGGCGGGGCGGGAGCGGCTACGACCCCAAGCGCGGCAGCGTCAGATCCTGGGTCCTCAGCGTCGTCCACAATCGTGCCGTTGACGCGCTGCGGCGGATCGGAGCGAAGGCCGGTCTCGACGTCCCCGACGACGGCATGGCCGAGCGCCTGTCCTCGGGTGAGACGACCGACGCCGAGGTCGAGCGCCGCGACGCCGCCCGACAGGTGCGCACCGCCCTCGACGAGCTCCCGCCCGACCAGCGCCAGGTGATCGAGCTCGCGTACTTCGGGGGGTTCACGCACAACCAGATCGCCGAGATGCTCGACCTGCCGCCCGGTACCGTGAAGGGACGAATGCGGCTCGGCCTCACCAAGATGCGGTTCTTCCTCGGCGAGGGATCGAGGGTCACGGTATGAGTGGCGAGGATCAGATCGCCAACGGGCGCACGTGCGGTGAGGATGCGGCCGCATACGCGCTCGGGGCGCTCGAGCCCTCCGAGCTCGAGGCGTTCCGGCGTCATCTGCGCGACTGCGCCGCCTGCCAGAAGGACGTGGCTGAGTTCGAGCAGATCACGGGCGCGTTGCCCGACACGAGCGTCCGGTACGAGGCGCCGAAGGACCTGCGCCAGCGGGTGCTCGCCGAGGTGCGCGCGACGGCGAAAGCGCAAGCGGCGTCGCGGACGGGACCCGCGCCCGCGCGCGTGTGGCGGCCGGTTCTCGCGTGGGGCGGAGCGTTTGCCGCGCTGGTGATCGTCGCCGTGGTGCTCGTGGTCGCGCTCAGTTCGGGCGGCTCGAGCCCGAGGACGATCCAGGCTTCGACCGGCGCCGCCGAGCTGCAGATCGCCGGCGGCCGGGGCGACCTGATCGTTCATCGCCTGCCGCAGCTGCCCCCGGGGCGCATCTACGAGATGTGGGTGCAGCGCGGGAGCGCGACGCCCACTCCGACCGGCACGCTGTTCGGCGTGAGAGCGAACGGGTCGGCGGCGGTCGGCGTCCCCGGCAGCCTCAGCGGGATCAGCGCCGTGCTGGTCACGCAGGAGCCGGCCGGGGGGACACTCGCGCCCACGTCCGCGCCCGTGATCGTCGCGCACGTGACCTGAGACGCGAGGCCCCGGCCTGCAGGCCCCCGGCCCTTGCTCCCATATACGTCAGGGGGCGAGAGACGGATCAATGGGTCCGCGATCACGCGCCCGGCATGGACGCCGGGCGAAACGGCCCCATGGACGCCAGGCGAAGCCTGGCCCCAAATCAGCTCCAGGGGTATGGGCTGTGCGACACCGGGTGCAGGTCCCCGGTGGCGAAGCGCTCGAACCGGAACGGGTGCAGCAGCGAGGAGTGCTCGCCGGCGAGGACGCGCGCGATCTCGCGGCCGACGGCGATCATCTTGTAGCCGTGGTTCGAGTCGGCGGCTACGAACACGTTCGGGCGCATGTAGTCGAACACCGGGAAGTTGTCGACGGTGAACGCGCCGGCGCCGCCGCTCCGGGTCTGGCGGTACGTCGGGCGGGCGCCCTCGAACCGGCCGAGGCAGTGCGAGAGCGCCGCGCACCACATGTCGGGGAAGCCGGGCTCGACCGTGCCCGTGGGGTACGGGTCGAGTTCGATCGCGTGGCCGAGGCGGAGCGGTTGCGCGCCGCCCTGCACGGTCTCGCGGTCGGGCTTGAAATAGACGCCCCAGGGTTCGCTCGTGATCAGCCGATTGGCGTCGTCTCGTAGCGTCTGGTCGCTGTCTACGTGCAGCACCGGCGACTCCTTGCCGTCGGCGGTGACGAACAGCGCGGGGTCGAACCCGATCTCGCCCTCCTGGAGGTACCAGTAGGTCCACATCGGGAGGTTGGTCTGAAGCTCGCCGTCGAGCTGGCGGACGTCGATCCGGTCGGGCAGGCCGAGCATCGCCCAGAGCTCGGTGACCCAGGGCCCGACCGCCACGACGACCTGGTCGGCGTGGATCGTTCCCTTGGTCGTGTGGACGGCGGTGACGGCGCCCGAGTTGTCCCGGTCCAACCCGGTGACCTCGACGCCGGTGGCGATCTGGGCGCCGGCCTGCTGCGCCTTCGCAGCCAGGCCCAGCATCGACTCCTTGTTGAAGGCGAACCCTCCGGCGCGCTCGTGGAGGCAGACGGTCAGGCCGGGGGCGCGCCAGTCGCCGTACAGCGAGCGCATGTGCTCGGCGACCTCCTCTTCGCCCACGTACAGCTCGGACGGGTAGCCGATCCGCTGCTGGCGTCCGAACACCTCGACCAGATCGCCCTCCTGCGCGGGCGGACCGAGCGCGATGTAGCCGCTGCCGTGGTAGTGGAGCGCCTCCGGATCCGATTCCCACACCTCGACGCAAGCCGCCATCAGCTCGGACATCGCCGGCTGGAAGTAGTTGTTGCGGATCACCCCGCACGCGATGCCCGACGCGCCGGCGGCGACGTCGGCCTTGTCCACGACCAGCACGCGCTGCCCCTGCTTCGCGACGTGCCAGGCGGTCGAGAGGCCGTGGACGCCGGCGCCGATGACGAGGACGGGGACTGTGTCGGGGAGACGGTCGGACATCGATGAGCTCCTATGTTGCGTGGTGCGCAATGGTGTTGCGCAGGGTGCGTAAGGGAACATAGGGACGGCGGGCGACGCGGTCAAGGGCCAGGACTTTGGCGTTCAGGTTGACGTGTGCGTGACTCCAGCGCCAAAGTCGACCTTGCCCCTGGATTTGGCAACTGATATAACGGTCGCTGTACGAATTTGTACAAGCGTGGCGGCGAGGGTGCACGAAAGGAGTGGAGGATGGCGGTAGCAGTCGACGGCGGCGACCCCAGTGCTGTGACGGTGCCGCTTGGTGGGACCGTTCAGACGGTGCTCGACAGCCCGCGGATCGCGCCGGCGCCGGCGACGCTCGAGGAGGCTCGGAACGCGCCCGGACGACGGGAGAAGATCGAGGAGATCACCAAGCGGATCGAGGCCCAGGGCATCAAGTACGTGTTCTTCCAGCAGGTGTCGGTCACCGGCCGCGTGATGGGTAAGGGGGTCGTGTCGACGTTCTTCCCGCAGGTCGCGGAGAAGGGCTACCAGCTCGTGTACGGCGCCACCGCCAACCTGTTCACCGATCGCCTCGGCAACTACATCGGGTTCGGACCCGAGGAGTCCGAGCTCGCCGCCGTGGCGGACCTCGACACGTTCGCCGTGCTGCCGTGGGACGAGCGGGTCGCGCGCGTGTACTGCGACTGTTACGACACCGAGACCGGCGATCTGCTCGACGCCGACTGCCGCCAGAACCTCAAGCGGGTCGCGCACGAGTTCGAGCAGGAGCTCGGCTACCAGTTCCTGATCGGGATCGAGCCCGAAACGATGTGGCTGAAGCAGCCCGAGGACGGCGCCGAGCTCGAGGGCGTCACCAAGCCGTACTGCTACCACATCCACCAGTTCGAGGAACTCCGTCCGGTGCTGCTCGACGTCGTCGACTGGGGCCAGCGCCTCGGCCTCGACATGAGCTACGGCGACCACGAGGACGCGCCGGGCCAGCTCGAGTTGAACTTCCGCTTCGACCGTCCCGTAAGGACCGCCGACAACATCACGACCTACCGTCAGGTGTGTGCCGCGGTCGGGCGCAAGCACGGCGTGCTCCCCACCTGGATGCCGAAGCCGTTCACGGGGGTGTCGGCCAACGGCCACCACCACCACTTCACCCTCGTCGACGAGAACGGCGTCAACGTGTTCCACGACCCCGACGGGCCCGCGCAGCTCTCAGAGATCGCGCGGAACTTCCTCGGCGGGATGCTCGAGCACTTCGGCGCGTTGATGTGCATCGGCAACCCGACCGTGAACTCGTACTGCCGCATGTGGGACACGGGCTTCTGGGCCCCGATCTACAAGAACTGGGGATGGCAGAACCGAACCACGACCGTGCGCGTCGCGACCGGCGGGCGGTTCGAGTACCGCGGCGTCGACTCCTCGTGCAACCCGTACCTGACGACAGCCGCGCTGCTCCAGGCCGGACTCGACGGCGTGCGGCGCAAGCTCGATCCCGGGCCGCCGCAGCAGGGCAACACGTACGAGTTGCTCCAGCAGGGCGTCGAGATCGAGCGCGTCCCCGAGAGCCTCGGGGCGGCTTTGAACGCGCTCGCGGCCGATGAGCTGATCCAGGGCGCGATCCCCGGGCGGCTGTACAAGGTGTTCGACTGGTACAAGCGCGACGAGTGGGAGCGCTACCTGGCGGCGGTGACCGACTGGGAGCGCAACGAGTACCTCGAGGTACTCCCGTAGGCCCGCCCGGGGGAAACGTCCATGTGCGGAATCGCCGGAATCATCTATCGCAACGGCAACGGCGCCCATCGGCTGGGCGCGGACATGACGCGCATGCTCCAGTCGATGAAGCATCGCGGCCCCGACTCGACCGGATACGCGCTGTATCGCCGGCGGAGCGCCGACCTGATCATGCGGATCAAGCTCGCCGACGGCGCGGCGAACGGGGATATCGAGTACGCCGACCGGCTCAGACACCGCCGGCGCGAGGTCGAAGCGCGGCTGCGGGCGGCGGGCGCTCGCGTCGATTCGATCGAGGACATCAACGAGTACACGATCGCGGCCGCGCTCGACTACGACGGTGAGCTCAAGCGGATCGCCGACTACGTCGAGTCGGTACCGGGAGCGGAGGTCCTGTCGGCGGGCTCGGCGCTCGAGATCATCAAGGACCTCGGCGATGCCCAGACCGTCGGCACCTCATACAAGCTCGATGGCTACATCGGCACGCACGGGATCGGGCACGTGCGGATGGCGACCGAATCCGACGTCGACATCTCCAACGCGCACCCGTACTGGGCGTATCCGTTCTCGGACGTCGCGGTCGTTCACAACGGTCAGCTGACCAACTATCACCAGTGGCGCCGCCGCCTCGAGCGGATGGGCCACCGGTTCGCTTCAGACTGCGACTCCGAGATCATCGCGGTGTACCTCGCGCAGAAGATGGCCGAGGGCGCCGGGCTCGAGGACGCCATGCGGATGAGCCTCGAGGACCTCGACGGCGTGTTCACCTACATGTGCGTCTCCGACGACGCGCTCGGGATGGCCAAGGACGAGCTTGCAGCCAAGCCGCTGGTCCTTTATGAGGGGGACGACATGGTCGTGCTCGCATCCGAGGAAATGGCGATCCGCGCGGTGATCGACCGCGAGATCGAGACCTACGACCCGTACGAGAGCGAGGTGATGGTATGGACACGGTAGCCTCGGCCGGCGCCATCCCGCAGGCGCGCTTTGACCCGCGGGGCCTGGTCGAGCTCGACGAGACGGTCCCTCACGTCGCTGAGATCGACGGCCAGCGCGCGAGCTTCGACGCACATCCGTTGACGACGCGGCAGATCAACCTCGAGCTGCGCCGGCTGATCTACGGCGAGGGCGTGCACGAGGTGACCGTCCGCAACCCGGGCGCCAAGCACTCGCTAGGCGTCGGGATCCTCCAACGCTGCAAGCTCACGTTCGAGGGCAGCCTCGGATATTTCGCGTGCGGGCTGATCGACGGCCCCGAGGTCCACATCACCGGTCGGGTCGGCTGGTCGGCGTGCGAGAACATGATGTCGGGCGTGGTCGAGATCGACGGCAACGCCGGGTCGCTGACCGCGGCAGCGCTGCGCGGCGGCGATGTCGTCGTGCACGGCAAGGTCGGCGCGCGCACCGGGATCGACCAGAAGGGCGGGACGATCATCATCCTCGGCGACGTCGGCTCGATGACGGGGTTCATGATGCAGCGCGGCCGGCAGATCATCTGCGGGAACGCCGGCCACGGGCTCGGCGACTCGATGTACGACGGCGTGTTGTACGTGGGCGGCAAGGTCGCCTCCCTCGGGGTCGACTGCGTGCCGGGCGAGTGGACCGAGGCGGACACGGAGTTCGTGACGCGGAAATTCGGGATCTACGGTCTCGGTGACCCGCCCGAGCTCCAGAAGTTCGTGTGCGGCAAGAAGCTCTACAACTACGACTCGCTCGAGCCTTCGGAAAGGAAGCTGGTGCTGTGATGGCTGACGAGAACGCTCCGATGGCCCGGAACCGGCTCGGACGCAGCCGGATCTTCACCCCCGAGGTGATCGACGACATCCACGTCAAGGCCGAGCTCGGCCGCTACCGGATGCGCGGCTTCTCGATCTTCAAGCCGATCCCGCACTGGGACGAGCTGATGTTCCTGCCCGGGACGCTGACCCGGTTCGTGATCGAGGGATACCGCGAGAAGTGCGCGACCAAGACCGTGCTAGGTGCTCGTTTCGCCAAGAAGCCGCTCGAGCTCGACATCCCGATCTACATCACCGGGATGAGCTTCGGGGCGCTGTCGCTCGAGGCCAAGATGGCGCTCGCCAAGGGCGCGTCGATGGCGGGCACGGCGACGTGCTCGGGCGAGGGCGGGATGATCCCGCCCGAGCGCGACCTGTCGACCAAGTGGTACTACCAGGTGATCCAGAGCCGTTACGGCTTCAACCCGCATCACCTGATGCTGGCCGATGGCATCGAGTTCTTCATCGGCCAGGGCTGCAAGGTCGGGCTCGGCGGGCATCTGATGGGCCAGAAGGTCACCGAGCAGGTCGCCGAGATGCGCTCGCTGCCGGTCGGGATCGACCAGCGCTCGCCCGCGCGGCACCCGGACTGGCTTGGCCCGGATGATCTGTCGCTGAAGATCCAGGAGATCCGCGAGGCGACGAATTACGAGGTCCCGATCCAGCTGAAGCTGGGCGCGGCGCGCGTATACGACGACGTGCGGATGGCCGCCAAGTGCGGCCCGGACATCATCTACCTGGACGGGGCCGAGGGCTCGACCGGCGCCGGTCCGCACATCGCCACCGAGGAAACCGGGATCCCGCTGATGGCGGCGATCCCCGAGGCGCGCCGTGCGCTCGAGGACGTCGGCATGGCTGACGAGGTCGACCTGGTCGTGGCCGGCGGGATCCGCAACGGCGCCGATGTCGCCAAGGCGCTCGCGCTCGGCGCGACCGCGATCGCGATCGGCCACTCGTCGCTGATGGCTTTGAATTGCAACAAGGAAATCCCGGGTGTCACCGACTACGAGGGCACGGTCGGCGTGCCCGCGGGTCAGTGCTACCACTGCCACACCGGACGCTGCCCGGTCGGGATCACGACCCAGGACCCGGAGCTGCGCAAGCGCCTGGTCGTCGACGAGGCCGCGACGCGCGTCTACAACTTCCTGCACACGATGACACTCGAGTGCCAGATGCTCGCGCGGGCGTGCGGGAAGACCGACGTCCACAGCCTCGAGCCCGAGGACCTGGCCGCGCTGACGGTCGAGGCCTCCGCGATGGCGCGGGTGCCGCTGGCGGGCACTGACTACATACCGGGCGTCTCGGAGGAGCGGACGCTCGCCCGGATCGAGCGTTTGCTCGAGCGGCACGTCGAGAACCCGATCGACTTCCTCGAGTCGAACGGCGAAACGCTGGGAGTGGGGGCCGCCGGGCACGAGGGGGCGGGGTCATGAGCGAGACCGAGTACACGTCCTCGATCGACGCCGAGTACCTGGCGGGCCGCCGGTTCCCGTACCAGGAGGACATGTCGCTGGTGGACGACATCGACCTGCTCGCCGCGACCCCAGGCCAGGACATCAACTGGCTCGAGGACGTCGAGTTGCTCGAGGAGGACGGCGTCCCGGCGGTGTTCGACCGTTACTCGAACTCGTTCCTCAAGATCTATTTCCCGGTTCCGTCGGGGCGCGAGAACGAGGTCGCCCGCAAGGTGTTGATCAAGCATCTACAGTCGGGGAACTCGTACGGGGTCGCGTTGAAGGAGCGCCATTGCAAATTCGCCCAGCCGGAACTCGGGCCGTGGGTCGAGGGGTCGCGGACGGTGGGCGCGGACTACAAGCCGACGACGCTCGAGGGATGGGAGCCTCCGCAGCACTGACCCCGGTGGGCGGCGAGGCGGATCTGCCGCGCTCGATTCGGCGCGGGCCGCCGATCACGATCGGCTGCGAATGCGGCGAACGTCGCGACCTCCATTACGGCGAGCGATGGACGTGCGAGAAGTGCGGGCGGACCTGGAACACGCGCGGGATTCCGCTCGAGCAATACGCGCAACTGTGCCGGACGCAGGCGCGCTTCCGCTGGCTGCCGCTGGCGGCCGCCGCGGTCGTGGTCGCCTCGCTGATTGCGCTCGTGGTGCTGGGCCGGGCGTTCAGCGGGATCCTGCTGGCGGCGATTGCGGCGATGGCATGGAGCACGTTCGGGCGGCCGCTCTGGAAGCGGCGGTACCTGAGGGCGATCCAGAACCGGCCGAGCTGGAACATCAAGCCCGAGTAGCGCGGGCATGCGGGTGATCGTCGTCGGCGCGGGTTTCGCGGGACTGGCCGCGGCAGACGCGCTGGCTCGGGCCGGCGCCGAGGTCGACGTGCTCGAGGCGCGCGACCGGGTCGGCGGGCGGGTGTGGTCGGTGCCGTTCGCCGGCGGTGTGGTCGAGCGCGGCGCCGAGTTCATCCTGCCGCACGACCGCACGGTGACCGCCGTCGCAGAACGCCTTGGGCTCGCGCTTGTCCGCAAGGGGACCCGGTACGGCAACCGCGAGCCCCGTGGCGGTGAGCCGGTGACGCGTGATCAGGTCGCGGCGGCGCTGCAGCGGATCGGCTCGGCGCCGCCCGCGGCCGGCGCCGGACCGCTAAGCCGCGTGCTGGCCGCATACGGGCTCGATCCCGGCGTCGCCGAGGCGATCCATACGGTCAGGTCGCGAAGCTGTTCGTCGCGCTGCGCACGCCCGCGCCACCGAGCGAGGTGCTGTCCGTCCCGGGGCGGTTCTGGAGCTACACGCAGCTGGACGCCGATGGGCAGCCGCGGCCGTTCGTCGCGGCGTTCGCGGGGACGCCAGGAGCTCTGGAGACGTTGGAGGTCGCCACTGGGCCGGAACGCTGGCTCGCGGCGCTCGCGCGGCTGCGGCCGGACCTGGATTTGGATTTGGACACGGTCATGCTCTCGACCTGGGCTGAGGACCCGTGGGTGCTCGGCGCCTACTCGGCGCGGTCGGCGACGGTGCCGCTCGACACCGAGGTGCTCGCGCAGCCGGTCGGGCCGCTGTTCTTCGCCGGCGAGCACACCGCCGGGGTGTGGCACGGGCTGATGGAGGGCGCGCTCCGGAGCGGCACCCGTGCCGCGGCGGAGGTGCTGGCGAGCGTGCGCCGATGACATTTCGATTCGGACCGCCCACCCGCCGTCTAACCTGCCGATGACCGTGTCTGGTGCTGCCAAGACGAGTGGGGTGGAACTCGCGGTCGACGGGAGAACCGTGAGGATCTCCAGTCCCGACCGGGTCTACTTCTCGGCCCGCGGCGAAACCAAGCTCGACCTCGCCCGCTATTACATGAGCGTCGGCGACGGCATCGTCCGCGCCCTGCGCGAGCGACCGTGCATGCTCCACCGGTTCCCCGACGGGGTCGACGGCCAGAAGGTTCATCAGAAGCGGTTGCCGAAGGGCGCGCCGCCCTGGGTGCAGACCGTCGAGATCTACTTCCCCAGGTTCGGCCGGACCGCCGACGAGCTATGCGTCACCGAGCTCGGCAGCGTGATCTGGGCGGTGCAGATGGCGACGGTCGAGTTCCATCCCTGGAACTCGCGACGCGCCGATGTCGAGCGGCCCGACGAGTGGCGGATCGATCTGGACCCGATGCCCGAGGCTTCGTTTGAGGCGGTCTGTCGTGTGGCGGGGGTGGCGCGCGAGGTGCTCGACGAGATCGGTGCGGTCGGGTGGCCCAAGACCTCGGGTGGCAACGGGCTCCACATCTACGTCCGGATCGAGCCGCGCTGGGGGTTCGGCGAGGTCCGCGAGGCTGCGCTCGCGTTCGCGCGCGAGGTCGAGCGGCGGATCCCGGACGATGCGACGACGACGTGGTGGCGCAAGGATCGAGATCCGCGCAAGGTGTTCGTCGACTACAACCAGAACGCGCGCGACCACACGATCGCGAGCGCGTACTCGGTCCGGGGAAATCGAGACGGCACGGTCTCGACGCCGATCACCTGGGATGAGCTGGGCGACGATTTGGATCCGCGGGAGTTCACGATCGCGACCGTTCCGGCGCGATTCGCCGCGATCGGCGACCCGCACGCGGGGATCGACGATGCCGTCTTCTCGCTCGAGCCGCTGCTCGAGTGGGCGGCGCGAGACGAGGCCGACGGCGCTGAGGGCTAGTCGTGCGGGGTGTGGACGATCAGCACGTCGCAGTGCGCGTGGTGTGAGACCGCGTCGCTGACGCTCGCGCCGAACAGGCGGTGCACGACCCCGTGCTGATGGCCGACGACGATCATGTCGGCCACGAGCTCTTCGGCGAGCTGAACGATTGCGTCCGCGGGCTCGCCGACTGCGCCCTGGTAGTCAGCCTCGATTCCCTGGCCTTCGAGATACGTGCGCGCGGTTTCGAGCTCCTTGGCGTGCTTCTCGATCGGGTCCGTCGGGTCGATCGGACCGCCCGACCGGCCGGCGCTCATCATCACCGGCGTCACGCTCGTGACCACGAGCTTTGCGCCCAGCGCCTTGGCGAGCGTTGCGGCCCGTTCCAGCGCCTTCTGGGATCCGGCTGTGTCGTCGTATCCGACAACGATCGTGCTCATCGTCGCTCCTCAGTGGTTACGCGGGCAGTGCGGCGGCTATACGGGCAGTGCGGCGTGCGGCTTCGGCTCCGCGCCGAGCATCGCCGCCTCCTCCTCCGGAGTCGCGGGAGTGTGCTCACGGAAGTGGACACGCTCCTTGTCCTGGACCACCCGGCGGAAAATGAACAGCAGCACCGAGGCGACCAGCACGCCGACGCCGATGGCGAAGTCGGTCCACGTCCCGTACCCGTTCAGGTGCGGAGCGAGGGAGCCGACGACCAGCAGGAAGGCGACGAGCACCGTCATGAAGCCCGCGATCCACACCCATACATTGCTGAGCTTGACAGGTCTCGGCCAGTTCGGGCGGTCTTTTCGGAGTAGGAGGAAGCCGCTGACCGCGAACAGATGGGCGAGCACGTAGCCGATGTTGCTCATGTACAGGATCGCCAGGTTGCTCGAGATGAACAGCACCAGCAGGACGTTGACCACGAGGTCGACGGTCATGGCGCGGCCCGGGACGTGGAAGCGGTTGAGCACGCCGAGTTGCTTGACGGTCATCCCGGCCTTCGAGATCCCGAACAGGGCGCGCCCGCCGTCGGCGGTCGACGAGGACATCGATAGCACGAGGCTCGCCAGCAGGCAGATCAGGAAGAACGTCCCGACCGTGTTCCCGGCGATCTTCTCGAAGGCCTGCGAGTAGAACTGGCCGGTCGCGGTGGCCGCCGACACGGACCCGGTGACGCCGCCGAGCGCGAACGGCAGCAGCGTGAACACGCCGACCACGAATGCGGCTGAACTTCGCAGCGCGATCTTGGCGTCCTGTTTGGTCTTGTACTCGGGCGCAAACGTGGCGCACACCTCCGCCGCCCACGCCGACCAGGCGAGGATGAACAGGTAGACGAACGCCTGCTTGGTTCCGCCCCACGGCCCGGTGAAGGTCGCCTTCACATTGCTCGAATGCCAGTGGCCGGTGAGGAACGGCAGGATGATCAGCCCGACCAGCGCGATCGTGAGCAGGCCGGCCGTCACATACGTGAACCCCTTGAACGGACGGATGCCGAAGATGTTGAACGCCCACACCGCGATGATCACGCCGATCGCGATGAAGTTTCCGAGCGTCAGATGGACGATCCCGTCGTACACCGTGAAGGTGGTGTTCGGGAACCAGCGGGCCTGGATCAGGACGCCGATCAGATTCCCGAAGATCGAGAGCACTACCGACCACCCGATCCAGTAGCCGAACGCGGCGATCGGACCCACGAACGTCGTGTACTTGCGCCACGCCTCGTTCGCGTAGACCGAGATCCCGCCGGACTTCTCCGGGAACATCATCGCCGGCTCGACGTAGATCCAGGTCAGGATCCAGCCGATGATCGCGGAGATCCCCCACAGGATCACCGAGCCCCACACGCCGAATATGTTCAACGTGAACCCGAGCGACCCGAAAAGGAAGCCCGGATTGCACATCGCGATCGTGAATCCGTCCCACCAGCGGAGCGACTTCAGCAGCTGACGCTCCTCGACTACGGCTGTCGCCATTTCACTCTCCTGTGAAGTCATTCTCCCCGCTGCTGGCAGGCTTATACCAGTTTGTACAAAGGTGGTCAACCGGATCGACCCGGGTTTCGAGATAGGCGCTTACGGGTTTTGCGGGGTTTGCGTGGCCGCGGCGTAGACTCGTTCGCGCGATGCGCTCGCTGCTGGATCGCCGAAGGTCGCCTGCAGCCGTGATGGGCGACCAGCGGTCGCCTTCGCGGCCGGTTCTGCTGGGGACGCTGTCGGTACGGGTCGATCCGACCGCCGAGCGAATGGCGATCGACACGGCGCTCGAAGTCGGCGCCAAGCTGATCCTGGCCAACATGCTGATGCTCCCGCCGTATCCGCTGACGGTCAGGATCGCGCCGGAGTACGTGACGCTGCCGCACGAGGAGGATCTGGATGCGGTCCGCGCGACCGCCGCGCGAGCGGCGGCGCTTGGGATCGCGACCGAGTTGCTGCGCGTCCGCAGTCCCCGCCCTCTGACCGCATTGATCGAATTGGCACACGATCGCGAGGTCGGGCTGCTCGTGTTCGGACCCGACCGATCGCGCATCTCGCGCCGGCGCTTCCGCAGGGCGGCCAAGGTGGTTCGGCGCGACGCGCCGTGCCTGGTGTGGGTCGCGCCGACGGGCTGATCCGGGCTGTGTCGCCGACCAGCTAGTCGGGGCTGTCCTGCAGGTCCGCCATCGTCCCGAAGCGACCGGTGTAGAACAACAGCGGCTCGTCGTCGCGATGGTCGAGGTACTGGACCTCGCCGATCCACAACACGTGATCGCCGGCCCGATGCACGTCGACGACCCGGCAGACCAGGTGAGCGACCGCGCCGTCGAGCAGGGGGATGCCGGCCTGCCAGGTGAACGTCGGCTCGACCGCGGACGGCTTCTGGGCGGCGAAGTGCGCGGCGAAGTGCCGCTGTTCGTGGGACAGGACGCTCACCCCGTAGCGCCCGCTGCGCGGGAGCATCTCGTTCATGCGGCAGCGCCCGAGCGAGACCAGCACCAGCGGCGGGCGCAGCGACACCGACAGGAAGCCGTTCGCGGTCATCCCGTGAACCGTGTCCTTCTCGACCGTGGTGACCACCGTCACGCCCGTGGCGAAGCGTCCCATGACCTGGCGAAACGCCTTCGCGGCCTCCACCACCGCGGGCGCCTTCGGTGTCAGCTTGGCCACGCCGGTCGTGGGGAGCAGGCTGGCGTGTGGAGTCGGCAGCTCTCGTCTGGCGGCCGGCGGCTCCCGTCTGGCCGGCGCCGGCAGCGGAGGCATCAGGCCGCCAGTGCTCTCTGTCGGTCGCACCACCCGGGTGAGGCGCGCTACTCCCTCGCGCTCGGTCACAGTCGTCACGATAGCTCTCGTGGGTGCCGCGTTCTCGTTTTGAGGGTCAAGACCGGGGGCGCGTCTTGTCCGGGTCGTAGAACGGGATCCGCACGACCGTCGAGGGGATCCGCTTCTGGAGCCCGTCGAGCTTGCCGACCTCGACCTCGGTGCCGATGTCGGCGTACTGGACCGCCATGCGTGCGAGCGCGATCGAGCGCTTGAGCGTGGGGCTGCGGGTGCCGCTTGTGACCACGCCCACTCGCTGGCGTCCCACGTACACGTGGTCGCCGTGGCCGGCCGTTTCGTTGCTTGCGAGTTCGAGGCCGACGAGCCTTCTTTGTGGGTGCTCCTTGCGCTCCAGGAGCGCGTCGCGGCCGACGAAGTCCTCTTCGTTGTTCAGTGCCACGGTGAATCCGATTCCCGCCTCGAACGGATCGACCTGGTCGTCGAACTCGTAGCCGGCGAAGATCAGCCCGGACTCGATCCGCAGCATGTCGAGCGCCTCGAGCCCCAGGGGCTTGATTCCTCGTGGTTCGCCAGCTTCGAATATGGCGTCCCAGACGGCGGGACCGTCGCTCGGGTGGCAGAAGACCTCGTAGCCGAGCTCGCCCGTGTATCCGGTGCGCGAGACGATGATCGGGATCCCGTCGTAGGTGTTGATCCTTCCGATCAGGAAGCGGAACCACTTGAGCTCGTCGAGGCTTGGCTGCGTGGGCGGCGTCCAGACGATGTCCTTCAGGGTTTCCCGGCTGAGCGGTCCCTGGACAGCCAGGTTGTGGAGCTGGTCGGTGGTCGGTTTGACCCAGACGTTCAGGTTGTTGCGGTCGGCTATTTCGCGCAGCCACACCCCGTCGTACTCGTCGCCGCCGATGAAACGGAAGTTGTCGTCGCCCAGGCGGAACACGGTGGCGTCGTCGATCATCCCGCCGGTCTCGTTGCAGACCGCGGTGTAGACGACCTGCCCGACCGACAGCTTGCGCGCGTCGCGCGTGATCGTCTTCTGGATGAGCGTCTCGGCGTCGGGTCCGAGCACTTCGAACTTACGGAGCGGCGAGAGGTCCATGACGACGACCTTCTCGCGGCAGGCCCAGTACTCGGCGATCCCGCCCTCGTTGTTGAAGCAGTGCGGCAGCCAGTAGCCGCGGTATTCGAGGAACGATTTGGTCAGGGCGCTGGTGCGCGGGTGGAATGCGGTCTCCTGCGTCAGGACCGGCGGAGCGTCGGCGGTCACTCGGTGGGCGATGGCCACCGAGAATCGGTTCTGCGGCGAGTAGACGCGTACGTGGACATCTGTCACCTCCCAGGCATTTGAAGGATCGATGTCGTCGGGGCAGGCCGACGACGCACACACCAGGTCGGTCATCGCGCGCAGCATCACGTAGTCGCCGGGGCGCGACCACGGCTCGTCGGAGACCAGTTGCATGTTGGAGTCGAACGCGGTGTTGTAGAAGAAGTTCAGCGCCTCCCAGCCCTTGCGGGCCGGGATCGCGAAGGGGTTCAGCGCTTGGTTGAAGTTGTCCGTGCAGTTGATATGGCCGGGGTAGCCGAGGTCCTCGTAGTACTTGGCCTGGCACGCGAGCGCGAACGTGTCGTGGCGGCCGACCGTGTCGCGGATCACCTCGACCAGCGGATCCATGTCGAGGTCGTAGAACTTGCCTTGTAGGCCCGGGGTCGGGTAGGCCTGCCCCATGAGGGTTCGCGTGACGGTGGCGTCGAGGCCGCGCTCGAGGCCTCTTTGGAGCTTGGCCGAGTGGAAGGCAAGGAAGTCCGAGCACTGACGGCCGCGGACGTCGATCACCTGGATGTATTCGCCTTGCTTGACCTCGTAGCTCAGCGCGCTGGCTTTGTCGACGCGGAAGTCGAGGCGGGGCTCGGCGAGCGGCGGCGGCAGCTCCATTTCCGCCCGGGTCTTTGGGGCTGCGCGTCGCACCTCGATAAGCAGCTCGGACGCCGGGAGGTCCCCGTCGACGATCCGGCCTCCCGGGGCCTTTATGACCAGCGTTGTGGATGACTGCGCCTGGATCGAGAGCTCGCTGCCCGGTCGGGAGTCACGGCCGAACACGGTGACGCCGCCGTTTTTTGTCTCACCTCCGAGCCCGAGCGCGGCCAGGCCCTCGCCCCCGTGTGCGGTGACCTCGGCGGTCTGGCCGCCGTGGCGATCGATCAGCCGGACCAGATCGTCGCCCCGGATCGGCACCTCGGTCGCGCCGCCGGGAGCGACCCGATAGAACTCGAGCTCGGGCTCGGTTGGTCGCAGCCCGTTGACCAGGACCGCCATGGCCGTTCCGTTCCTAGGAGGCGGCCGGGGCGGACGCCTTTTCGACCTCGGCCAGCAGTTGCTCGGCGAGCTCGCGCTTGCCGTCGGCGTCGAGCTTCTTGATCTCGTTCTCGACCGCTCTGCGGTTGTAGTGCTGGTTCCAGTAGTCGAGGCTCTCGAACCCGAGCAGCACCGCCTTGCCGACGAACTGGCGAAGGACCTCGTTCGTCGGGCCCATCACCCAGCCGGCCTTGGCGTCGCGCAGGTAGCGCTCGAGCTCCATGTCGCGCTTGTAGCCGGTGCCGCCGCACGCGTGGAGCATCTTGTCGACCACGTGGGCGGTGTTCTTGGCCGCGTTGAACTTGATCTGCCACGCCCAGTGCAGGAAGTTCGCGCGTGCGAACTCGCCCGGGGGCGGCTGGATCGTGTTGTGCTCGGTGACGTTGTCCATCGCCTGCGCGACCGAGTACACGAATAGGCGGGCGGCGTTCGTGTCCATCACGGCCTCGCCGATGTAGTCCTGGATCGTCGGGTAGTCGGCGACGCGCAGCCCGACGTCGACGTGGCGCTTGCGCGTGGTCTGGCGCTTACCGATGTCGATCGCGCCCATGGCCAGCCCGTTCCAGACGCTGGAGGATCCGATCAGGAACCAGGGGTCGACGGCCTCGTCGTTGGAGGCGGCCCCGTCACCCTCGGGCCCGACGATCTGATCGCCGGGGATGTCGACGCTGTCAACCTCGATCGGCCCTGACTGGTTGCCTCTCAGGCCCAGCGCGTCCCAGGTCGAAGGCTGCGACTTCACGTACTCGCCGTCGATGACAAACACGGACAGGTCGTCGTAGCCGGTGAAGTCGGGGCTCGTGGTCTGGACCACATAGAAGTCGGCGAACCCGCCCGACGTGGTCCACGAAGCCTTCTTGCGCACGTTGTAGCCGCCGTTGGAGCGGGCGGCGCCCGAGGAGATCGGGTACCAGAAGTGCGAGCCGGTCTCGGGGTCGGAGTAGGAGAGGGTGCCGATCTTTCCGCTGTTGAGGGGCTTTATGTACTTCTGGATCAGCGCCTCGGTCGGCCGGAGCATGATCGTGTTGACCGCACCCATGTGCATCACGTAACACATCGCGGTCGAGGCGCAGCCGTAGCGCGCGATCGTCTCGCATGTCATCACGAAGGCGACGTGGTCCTGGCCGAGGCCGCCGTACTCGGTCGGCACCGTGAGCGCGAGGAACCCGTGCTCGCCGAGCAACTCGAGGTTCCGCCGCGGAAACTTGAGCTCGTCGTCGGAGATCTTGGCGTTGGCGCGCATCTCCTTCTCGCACAGCTCAATGAGAGTGTCGCGAAGCTCCTTCTGGCGGTCGGTGAGCACCCACTCCGGGTCCCACTCGTAGCCCAGTCCCCAGAAGGGCTCGCCACCCCATGTCTTCTCGGCCATCTACACCCTCCACTCGCTCTGCACAAATATGTCCAATAGAGTTCTACCTGAGAGGCTGATCGGTGTCTAGGGTGGTGGGTTTGCGTCGCGATCGTCGGCCTCTGCTCGGGGCGAGCGGCCCGAGCCGCTGACGGTCGGCGTGAGCGATCGTTGCTCTGGGTGGCTCCGCGTGGCGTGCAACGTGAGGCTGCTGCGCCACTGGGCGGTGGGGTTTTCCCCACCATCGAGGACGGGGGTCCGCAGCCTGCCAAACGCCCGATCGCCCCAGCGATTTTGGGTTCCGCCGAAGGCAGGCTCCTGACCCATGGAAACCACACCTTCTCCCACCCCCAGGTACCACGAATCGGCCGGCTCCGGCGGGTCGATCAACTCAGGCGGGCCCCGCGGTTCCGGCGGCTCTTACGGCTCCGGCGTCCTCGCCCGCTTCGTCCACGCAGCGGCCCGGAGCGCGGCGCGTCGGCCCAAGACGACGGTCGCGCTCTGGCTCGCGCTGATCGTCGCGTGCGTCGCGCTCGGTTCGAGCGCCGGCATGCGCACGCTGTCGGACTCCGGCTCCGGCACCGGTGAATCCGCTCGGGCCGACGCGCGGCTCACGATGTCGGGCCTGCAGGGCCCGGCGACCGAGAACGTTCTCGTCCGCTCGAGCAGCCGGCAGCGGACCGCGCAAGCGGTGGCGGCACTCGAGGCTGGCGTCATCCGCCTGTCGGCGGTGAAGTCGGTCGATGACCCGAACCGCTCGCCCGAGTTGTCTCGTGCGGGTGGCCGGACCGCACTCGTCGTCGTGACGCTGCGCGGCGATCCCAAGAACCCCGACAGCCGCGCCGCCGACGTCCAGCACTTCGTCGACGGGCTGGCCGCGCGCGGGCACGGCGTCACGTTCGACGAGGCCGGCAGCGGCTCGGAAGACAACGCGATAACGAGCCTCGTCAACAACGGGCTGCACCGGGCGGAGCTGATCTCGGTTCCGATCACGCTCGTGATCCTGGTGCTCGCGTTCGGCGCGCTGGTCGCCGCGTCGGTGCCGCTGCTGCTCGGTCTGACGTCGGTAGGAGCGGCGATCGGAGCGCTCGGGCTCGTCTCACACATCGCGCCCAACGGCTCCTCAACGGCTCCGGTCGTGGTCCTGATCGGTCTTGCCGTCGGCGTCGACTACTCGCTGTTCTACATCCGCCGCGAGCGAGTCGAGCGGCGCAACGGGGCGTCCGCCGACGCGGCGCTCGCCGCGACCTCGGCGACGGTCGGTCGCGCGATTCTGGTCGCGGGGATGACGGTCGTGATTGGACTCGCCGGACTGCTGTTCACCGGCTTCGGGGTGTTCACGTCGATGGCGCTAGGCGCGATCCTGGTCGTGTTGATCGCCGTCGTCGGGTCGCTGACCGTGCTTCCGGCGATGCTCGCGCTGCTCGGCGACCGGATCGACCGAGGGCGGATATGGCCGCGCCGGCGCCGGACGCGCTCCCGCCGCCGTAGAGGCATGTGGCAAGTGCTCGCGGCCGGGGTCACAAACCGTCCCCGCACCTCGCTGGCACTCGCCGTCGTCATCCTCGGAGCGCTGGCGGTGCCGGTGCTCTCGATCCAGACGGGCGAGCCCGGACAGAGCGACGTGTCGCCGAACACTCCGATCCGCGTCGCCTACACGGCGATCGAGCGGGCCTTCCCGGGATCCGAAGACACGGCCGACCTGGTCGTGAGCGGACACGGACTGGGCAGCACGCAAGCGAGCTCGGAGTTGCGCAGGATTGGTCAGCAGGGTCAACAGATCACCGGCGGCCGGGGCGCGGTGGCGATGCAGGTCTCGCGGGACGGTCAGACCGCGCTGCTCCAGATCCCGATGCCCGACTCGAGCATCAGCATCGCCGACAGCAAGGTGAGGACGCTGCGGAGCGAGCTCGAGCCGGCGGTCGCAAGTGCGATCCCGGGAGCGCGTGCGGATCTGACCGGTGACTACGCGGGCAACCTCGACTTCACGAGTCGCCTGTCGGACGTCACCCCCCTGGTGATCGCGTTCGTGCTCGGGCTCGCGTTCATCCTGCTGATCGCGACGTTCCGCTCGTGGCAGCTGGCCCTGTCGGTCATCGGGCTCAACCTGCTGTCGGTCGGTGCCGCGTTCGGCGTGCTGGTGGCGGTGTTCCAGCATCACTGGGCACAGTCGCTGCTCGGCTTCCAGTCAGACGGCCAAGTCGTCGACTGGCTGCCACTGTTTGCGTTTGTTGTGCTGTTCGGCCTGTCGATGGACTACACCGTGCTTGTGCTCGAGCGGGCCCGGGAGGCGCGGCTGGCCGGTGCGAGCGCCAGGGAGGCCGCGGCCGAGGCGCTTGGCTCGACCGGCGGGACCATCACCAGCGCCGCGCTCGTGATGATCGCGGTGTTCTCCGTGTTCGCCACGCTCCCGCTGCTCGAGTTCAAGCAGCTCGGGGTCGGGCTTGCGGCGGCGATCGCGCTCGACGCGACGATCGTGCGCGGTCTGGCGCTGCCGGCGGCGCTCACGCTGCTGGGCGACCGCGGTCTGGCTCCCGGTCGAACATCTCGCACGCGCGCGCGCGGCTGGGATCATGGAGTCAGTGTCGCCGCGATCGGATCGAGCCATGACTGACCACGACCGCGAAATCAACCTGCGGTCGGTGGTGCGGGGGGCGGCGTTCGCGCCGTCCCTCGCGATCCTGTCCGCGCTCGTCGTCATCTGGGCGGCGACCGGAGCCGGCTACTTCTGGCCGATGTGGGCGGCGCTCGGACTCGCGATTCCCACCGCCCTTTGGCAGGCCGTGCGCTTCGCCTGGCTGCGGCCAAAGGGAGGTAGTCGCTGGTACGTGCTGCAGGCCGGCGTCTCGGTGGTGCTCGTCGCGACCTGCTTGGCGGTCTGGGCGATGTCGGGCGGCGGGTTCTTCTGGCCGATCTTCCCGTTCGTCGCGTTCTCCGTCGCGCTTGCCCTGAATCCGCTCGCGTTCCGGCCCGATCAGCGCAAGCTCGAGGTCCGCGTTGACGAGCTGACCCGCACACGCAGTGGCGCGCTCAACGTTCAGGCGTCCGAGCTCCGCCGGATCGAGCGCGATCTGCACGACGGAGCCCAGGCCAGGCTGGTCGCGCTGAGCATGCAGCTTGGCCGCGCCGAGGAGCGGCTGGCCGATCACCCCGACAGCGCGGCGCTCGTGCGCCAGGCTCGGGAAGAGGCGACCGCCGCGATCAGAGAGCTGCGGGACCTCGCGCGCGGGATCGCGCCGCCGGTGCTCGCGGACCGCGGCCTGGTCGCCGCGGCCGAGTCGCTCGCGAGCCGATCGACCTCGAAGGTCGAGGTGGTCGGACATCTCGACCACCGCCTCCCGCCGGTAGTCGAGACCGCGGCCTACTTCGTCGTCGCCGAGTCGCTGACGAACGTCGCCAAGCACGCGCCGGGCGCCAGCGCGCGCGTGACGCTGAGTCTCGACGGAGCGATGCTCGTCGTCGAGATCGCCGACAACGGACCGGGCGGAGCGAACCCCGCCGGGGGCGGGTTGACGGGACTCAAGCAGCGCGTCGAGGCGCTCGACGGCCGGCTCGAGGTGCACAGCATGGCCCGTGAAGGAACCGTCGTGTGGGCCGTGCTGCCGTGCGAGTAGTCGTGGTCGAGGATCAGGCGCTGCTGCGAGAAGGGATCGTGGCGCTGCTGGCCGAGAACGGGATCGAGGTCGTCGCGACGGCGGACGACGGTCCTGGGCTGCTACGGATCGTCGACGGCCACAAGCCCGACCTGGCGATCTGTGACGTGCGGTTGCCGCCGACTTTCACCGACGAGGGGATCCGCGCGGCACTGGAAGCACGCCGCCGCCATCCCGAGCTAGCGATCCTGGTCCTGTCCGCGTACGTCGAGCCCGTCTACACCGGTGAGCTGCTCGCGGCGGGGCAGAGCGGGGTCGGCTACCTGCTCAAGGAGCGCATCAGCGAGGTGCGAACGTTCGTCGACTCGGTCAAGCGCGTGGCCGCCGGCGGGACGGCGCTCGACCGCGAGGTGGTCAGCGCCCTGATCGCCGATCGCGACCGAACCGGCGACGGGGCGGACCTCGGTGCACTGACGCCGCGTGAGCGCGAGACCTTGGAGTTGATCGCCCAGGGTCGAACCAACGCCGCCATCGCCCGCGAGATGGTGGTCACGCTCGGCGCGGTCGAGAAGCACGTGTCGAACATCTTCGCCAAGCTCGACCTCCCCGCCGGCGACGATGATCACCGGCGGGTGCTGGCCGTGCTCAGGTATTTGCGTGCGACCGCTGGTCCGTGAGGGAACGCCTCACGACGTCATCCCGCCGAACTGTCCGCCGCTGATCGTGAGTATCTGGCCGTTCACGTAGTCGGCCCACGGCGTGCACAGCAGGAACACGCCGCCCGCGGCCTCGCGCGGCGTGCCCGGGCGCCCCATCGGGATCAGCGCCGGACCCATCGCGCGGAGCTGCTCGGGAATCCCGAGCTGGACCTTCTCGCCGCGGATCTCGACGACGTTGGTGTCGTCCTTGGCGGCGGTCAGGCGCGTCTCGATGAACCCGAACGCCACCGCGTTGACGTTGATCTTGAACTGGCCCCACTCCTTGGCGAGCGTCTTGGTCAACCCGAGCACCGCGGACTTGCCAGAGGAGTAGTTGGCCTGGCCCGCGTTGCCCATCGTTCCCGAGATCGAGGACACGTTGACGATCTTGCGGAACACCTCGCGGCCTTCCTCGCGCTCGATCTTGGCCGGCTCGCGCATATGGGGCGCGACCGCTCGACACATGCGGAAGGGCACGACCGTGTGGATGTCGAGCATCTTCTGGAACCAGTCGTCGCTCATCTTGTGGATCGGCGCGTCGAGCGTGTAGCCGGCGTTGTTGACGAGGATGTCGACCCTGCCCCAGTTATCGATCACGGCCTGAACGAGCTCGTCGGGAACGCCCGGCGCCGTGAGATCCCCTGCAAACACCAGCGTTTCGCCGGCGATCTCGCTAGCGGTCTGCTCGGCGACGTCGCCGTCGAGATCGTTGATCAGGACCTTCGCGCCGTTTTCCGAGAGCAGCTCGGCGGTCGCGCGCCCGATGCCGCGCGCCGAGCCGGTGACAATCGCCACCTTGTCATCGAACATTGCCATGCGTCCAGACCTCCGTATTTTCGGATATGAGGCTGGGCATCATGCCAGTGCTCGGGCCAACGAGGCGCCACGCAACCCCGACTCGATCGCCCCGTCGATAAACCCCGACCAGCCGTTCGCGATGTCCGAACCGGCGAACACGACGCGACCCTCGGGACGACGCATCGCGGCGTGGTGGTGCTCGTACCAGCCCGGCCGGTGGATCGCCCAGGTGCCGCGGGAGAACTCGTCGGCGAGCCAATCGTGCGCGGTGGCGTCGAGCACCTCGTAGCCGGGGAGGATCGCGTCGATCTGCCGCTGCACCGCCGGAAGATCACCGGCGTCGCAGCGGTCAGCATCGATCCCGAAGCCGATCAGCAACTGCGAGCCGTCGCCGTTGACCGACTCGGTGCCGAGGTAGCCGAACGGGTGGCCGGGTCGAATCGCGTTCTGAGCGATCGGGTCGCCGCGTGCGCTGATGAAGATCTTGATTCCGCGCGAGGCCTGTCCGAGCGCGATCGCCCGCACCTTGTCCTCGGGCAGCTCCGGCGTGAACTCGATCGCGCCGAGCGCGTTGAGGGGGACCGCGACGATCACCGCCCGCGCCGCAAACCCCGAGCCGTCGCGGGTCTCGACCTCGACGCGGTCGTCCCGTTCGGTGATCGCGGAGACCGCGGTTCCGAGGCGGCGCTCGAACGGCGCCGCGGACGCGATCGCGTCGAGGAGGGCGCGGGTGCCGCCGGCCATCGTCACCCGCCCGCCGGTGAACTGGGTGAGCTCGAGGCTGTATCCGGACAGGGCGTGCCAGCGCAGCACCGACACCGCGCCCGCCTGGTCGAGGGGGGCGTGGGCCAACGACTCGAGCTCTGCGGTCAGCACATCGCGGTCCTCGGCTCCGAGCGCTAGTTCGTCGAGGCGTTCGGCGATCGTCTGGCGGTCGAACCGGGCCAGCGCGTCGAGCGCCCGAGTCGGGTCGTGGGGCACCGGGAGCGCCTCCCGCACGCCGTCGACGAACCGATCCCAGCCGCGCCGCGCGATCTCGTCCCGTTGCTCAATCGACCCCGCTCGTCGCTCCGAGCCGACGTACCAGCCGGCGACCGCGGCGCCGTCGCTGACCTCGACGCGAAGACCGGCACGGGTGATCTCGGACCACGTGTGAGGCTGGTGCCAATGGACCCAGGCGCCGCCGTACTCGATCGGGTGGCCGTGCCAGTCGGCCGACCATGTCCGGCCGCCGAGCCGGTCGCGAGCCTCGAGCAGCAACACCGAGCGGCCGCTCAGCGCAGCCTCGCGGGCGGCAGTGACGCCGGCAAAACCGCCGCCGACGACGATGACGTCGGTCATGGGACCGCCACGGTTTCGGATGCGACGCCGAGGCGACGGCGAGCGACCGCGTCGACCGCGACAGCCCCGTCCGGTCCCACGAACACCGGGTTGAGCTCGATCAGGTCGAGCGACTCCTCGACGAGGACCTCGCCGACCCGTTCGGCAAGCCGTGCCACCGCGCCCAGATCGGCCGGAGCGGACCCCCGCGCGCCAATCAACAGCGGGGCGCCGCGCAACGAGCGAACCGCGGTCCGGATCCTCGCCGCGCTCGCGGGCAACGGCACGATCGCGACGTCGCCGAGCATCTCGGTCCAGACGCCGCCGAGCCCGATCACAAGCGCCGGCACGACGGCATCCGCGCGGGCCGCGACGATCAACTCGACCCCGGGCGCGGCCATTCGCTCGGCGAGCACCGACGCGGTCGGTCCGCCGTCGATCGCGCGAAGGCGGGCGTACGCGCTTCGCACCTCGGCCTCGGCGTGCAGGTCGAGCTCGATCGCGCCGACGTCGGACTTGTGCAGGATCCCGGGCGCGCTCAGCTTGAGCGCGATGTGCCCGCCGAGGTCCCCGAGCGCGCGCACGGCATCGTCCTCGTCGGATACGACGCGACCCTCGACGACGGTGACGCCCGCGCCACTGAGGAGCTCCTTGGCGTGGTGCTCGGACAGCCACTCGCCATCGCCGGCATCCTCCGCGGACGCCACGGTCCGCGCCACCCGCGCGATCTCGCGCAGCCGGTCCGGATCGCCGGCCGGCCGCTCGAGCGCGGCCGCGCACCGCAAGCCGGTGCGCAGGCCGGCGACCACGGGGATGCCTTCCTGAATGAACCGCCACCCGGCGTCGTCGTCGAGCAGCTCGGGCAGCGTCGAGGAGACGATCGTCGCGGCCTCGCTCAGCGCGGCGCCGGCGGTGATTCCCTTGCGGACGGCATCCCACGACTCCTTGATCGCGCCGTCGAGGTCGGGGGGCTGGTCGTAGAACACGAGCACACGGCCGATCGCCGGGTCGGCGCCGAGCGCCTGTACGAGTCCAGCCAGCGTGTCGGCGTCGCCCCAGATCATCGCGGTGTAGTCGAGGGGGTTCGCCGCGGTCGCCGCGGCAGGCAGCAGTTCGCGCAGCCGGTGGCACGTCGCCGGCGCGAGCTCCGGGAGCGCGAGGCCGAGCCGCTCGGCCTCGTCGGCGCCCTGAGCCGAGTCGCCGCCTGAGCAGGTCATGATCGCGAGGCCACCGCCGGCACGTGCCGGCGCGCGGCGGCCCAGCACCGCCGCGCGGCGGCCGGGGACCGCAAGCGTCTTGGCGAGCTCGAGCAGGTCATGGACGTCGTCCGCCCACACCGCCCCGGCCTCCTCGATCAGCGCGCGGAAGATCCGCTGGTCGCCGGCGAGGGCGCCGCTGTGAGCCGCGGCGGCGCTCGCGCCCGCGGCCGAGCTGCCGACCTTCAAGACCGCCACCCGAACCCCGTTTCCGGCGCACGCGGCCAGGCCGTCGCACAGACCGGGACCGCCGTCGTCCTCGAGGTAGAGCGCGATCGATCCAACGCCCTCGTCGAAGGCCAGGTACACCAAGAAGTCGGCGGCGCTCAGCACCGCCTGGTTGCCGCTCGCCACGACCGTGTGGAACCGCAGGCCGCGGCGTGTCACGAGCGCGTTCACCGCGACGTTGCCGCTCTGCGAGATCAGCGCCACCGCGCCGGGCTCGCGTGGCGTCAGCGCGTCGCCCCACAGCGCGGTGCGCGCGTGCGTCGCCACGATCCCGTTGCAGTTGGGCCCGCACACCGGCAGGTCGTGGTGGCGGGCCGCCGCGACGAGGTCGGCCTGCAATCCGACTCCGCCCGAGAACTCGGCGAACCCGGCGCTGATCACGACCGCGCCACCGCACCCCCGCGCGCCGGCGTCCTCCACCGCCGCCGCGACTCCCGCCGCCGGGACCGCCACGACGACGGCGTCGACGGGCTCGGGCAACTCGGACACCGAAGGCACGCACGGCCGCCCGAGCACCGAGCTCCGCCGAGGGTTCACGCCCCAGACCGGACCCGAGAACCCGATCGCCTCGAGGTTCAGCAGCGCCTGGGCGCCGTAGCTCCCATCACGATCGGTGGCGCCCACGACCGCGATCGACCGCGGGCGCATCAGACGGCTGAGATCCACGACTCGAAGCGCGGCTCAGTGGATGGTGGCCTCGACCCCGCGGCGCTCGAGCGCTCGCGCGATGATCAGCCGCTGCACCTCGCTGGTGCCCTCCCAGATGCGGTCGACCCGCAGCTCGCGGTTGAAGCGCTCGGCGACGTTGCTGCGCAGGTAGCCGCGCCCGCCGAACGCCTGGACGGCGCGATCGGCGCACCGGCCGGCGGCCTCTGAGACGAACAGCTTGGCCATCGACGCCTTGGCGTGGATCAGCTTCACGTCGGCGCCGGCGTCGACCATGCCCGCGACCTGCAGTGCGAGCAGGCGGCCGAGCGCCGCGTCGGTCGCCGAATCGGCGAGCGGGAACGAGATCCCCTGATAATCGAAGATCCGCGCGCCGCCCTGCCGACGCGAGAGCGCCCACGCGGTGGTCTCGTCGAGCAGCCGCCACATCGCTCCGAGCCCGTGGGTGGCGATGCCGAGGCGCTCCTCGGTGAACCATGCGCGCTGTAGCGACTCGCCGTTGCCGATGCCGCCGATCACCGCGTCCGGACCGACCTCGACGTCGGTGAAGCGGATCGTCGGATGGCCGTGCGGGTAGTTGTGGGTGAACCGTGGGTTGTCGACGAACTCGACTCCGGGAGCATCGGGCTCGACCAGGAACAGCGTCGGCAGCCGGTCGGGGCCGTCGATGACGTTGGCCATCACGATCAGCACGCGGGCGACGTCGCCCGAGGTCACGAACCACTTCTCGCCGTTGATCCGCCACCCATCGGCGGTCGACACCGCGGTCGAGGCGATGCCGCCGGGGTCAGAGCCCGCCTCGGCCTCGGTGACCGCGTACGCGTCGCCGCCCTCGCCGCGCAAAGCGGGCACGAGGTAGCGCTCGACCTGCTCGGGCGTCCCCTGGAGCAGCACGTTGTAGGCGCTCGGCACGTGCCAGTGGAGGCCATTGGTGACGCGGCCGAACTGCTCGTTCACGAGGAACCACTCGAGCATCGACCATCCCTGGCCGCCGTACTCAGCCGCGAACCGGCCGCCGTTGAGCCGCGCGGCGATCGCCTCGCGCTTGACGAGATCGATCGTCTCCTCGGGCAATTGCCCGCCGAGCTCCTCGGCCTCGAGTTCGAGCGGCATCAGCACCGTCTCGACGAACGTCCGTGCTCGCTGCTCGAGCTCGAGCTGGTCGGATGTCAGCTCGTGGCCGACGGACGTGGGGATCACGGTGGTGCTCATGTTGCTTGCTCCTCGTTACTTGTGGCGAGCAGCTCGTCGAGCCGCCGCCTATCTGTCTCGGTTCGTCGTGCGCCGCGCCCGGGGAGCGCCAGCAGCAGGTTGTGGTGGTTGGCGATCACGGCGATCGCGACCTCGCGGGCACGCGCCACGTCGGGGTCGGTGTCGCGCGTCCGCTGATCGATCAGTGACACGACGCCGTGCAGGTAGTCGTCCCAGCGCCGCTCGCTGCCGCGCAGGACCAGCCGCTCGATCCGCGCGGCCTCCTCGGCGACCGCAGCGTCGGTCGCCCGAGCGCCGCGGCGCAGCGTTGCCACCGCGGCCGGAAGCTCGCGCTCGGGTTCGGGCGTCACCGACAGCCAGGGCGCGCGCTTGACCATGGGCGGTAGACTAACGCAAACTGATCACAAAGTCAGGATGGTCTCCAAATGGCAGCTGTCACCGATGTGCAAGCCCCGATAGCCGAGGCACTCGAGCCCCGGCTGTACCTCGACCCGGAACTGATCGAGCTCGAGCAGGAGCGGATCTTCGAACGCACCTGGCAGCTGATCGGCCACGTCTCGGCGCTGCCCCAGCCCGGCAGTTACACCACCGGATTCGCCGGCTCGCAGCCGGTGCTGGTGGTGCGAGACGAGGAGGGCTTGTTGCGCGCGTATCGCAACGTCTGTCGCCACCGCGGCTCGTGTCTGCTCAGCGGCTCTGGCCAGTGCAAGGGCGCGATTCGCTGCCGCTACCACGGCTGGACGTACAAGTTCGACGGCACGCTGATCGGCGCGCCCGAGGCCCGCCAGTTCGGCGAACGCCTGAACAAGTCCGCGCTCGGCCTGATGGAGGCACGGGTCGAGGAGTTGTGCGGGCTCGTGTTCGTCAACCTCGATCCGGACGCGACGCCGCTCGCCGACCTCGTCGGCGATCTGCCGGCGCGCCTCGAGCGCTACCGGATCCCGACGCTCGAGCCGTTCGGGCCGTCCGGCGGCCACCAGCCCGCGAACTGGAAGGTGGTCGCCGAGAACTACCTCGAGGGCTACCACATCCCGATCGCCCATCCCGCACTGATGCGGATGCTCGACTACAAGCACTACGACACCGAACTGCACGACAACTACGCCTGGATCGAGGCGCCGCTTCGTGAGAAGCCGAGCAGCAACTGGCTTGAGCGCGCCTACGCGCAACTCGTGACGCCGATGCCGGGACTGAGTGAGGAGGATCGGCGCACCTGGCGTTATGTGTTCATCTACCCGAACACGACGATCGACCTGTATCCCGACCAGGTCAACACCTGGCAGATGAATCCGGACGGGGTCGGGCGCACGCGGGACGTGTTCGCGGGCTATCGCGCGACCAACAGCGGACCGCGGACGCGCGCCGTACAGTGGATCAACGGCTGGCTGAACACGGTCGTGCTGAAAGAGGACATCGACCTGGTCGAGAACGTGCAGGTCGGGCTGCGGACGCGGGGATATCGGTGCGGCCCGCTGTCGCGGCGGGAGACCGCGGTGGCGTGGTTCGCGGACCGGGTTCGTGCGGATTTGGATCCCGCCCACCCCGAGGCCGCGATCGCGTGAGCGGCCGGCAAGCGGAGCGCGCGCGAGCGGATTCTCGCCGCGGCCGTCGGCCGGATCGCCCGAGAGGGGATCGACGGTGTGCGGATCGCGCGGATCGCGATGGATGCGCGCGTCTCGACCGCGCTCGTCCACTACCACTTCGAGACGCGCGAGGCCCTGCTGGCCGAGGCGCTCGAATATTCGTACGCGCAGGCGGGCGAGGTCCGGATCGGCGGCGAGGACGAGCTGCCGGGCGCCTCGCACGCCGAGCGCCTCCAGTCGATGATCGACGGCTGCCTGCCCACGACTCCGGCGCTCACCGACGACTGGGTCCTGTGGGTCGAGCTGTGGCTGCGCGCGGTCCGGGTCCCGGAGCTTCGACCGGTCGCCGAGGAGCTGTACGCGCGCCTTCATGCCTGGTTCCGCAACGAGATCGACGCAGGCGTCAAGGACGGCGAGTTCGCGCGGTGCGATCCCGACGAGGTAGCCGACCAGACGATGGCGCTGATCGATGGCTACGGGATTCGAACGTTGATCGGCGACCGCGCGATACCACTCGAACGAGCGCGCAAGGCGGTGTCGAGCGCGCTCGCGCGCGACCTCGGACTCGGAGAGACGCTGACGCCTCAGGCCGGCGAGCCGGCGCCGAGTGCAGCGCGTGCGGCGGCGCGGCCGGTCCGGACCGCGCCCTCCATGTAACCCGCCACCCAATGGTCTGAGCCGGCGACGTAGAACGGCGGCTCGTGGGTGCCGTGCAGGGGCCCGACTCGGGTCAAGTCGCCCGGCGCCCAACCCGAGATGTAGCCCTGCGTGAACGGATCGACGCCCCATGCGCGTTCGAGGATCGCCACCGGGAACCTGGCGGGCTCGCCGTACAGCGCCACCAGACCGTCGACCACGGTGCTCGACCGAACCGCGTCCGGCGTCGCCAGGAACGCCGCCAGCCGTTCGGGTGGAACGAGCAGCGACAGCACGCCCGGACCCTGCGGCCACGTCGAACCGAACAGCCACTCGCTCTCGGCGAGTCCGTTCTGGCCCGCGTCCTGCCAGAACGACAGCTCGTAGGCGGCGACGACCTTGGCCGCGAGCGCCTGGCGCTGTGACCGCAGCGACCGGAGGCGGGCGTCGCTGAGGCCGGCGATCTCGACCGTCCGCAGCGGTCCGACCGGCAGCGTGCAAACTACGGCCTCGGCGTCGATTGCCTCGCTGTCGGCCAAGGTCACGCGCGTCCGGCCGCCACTGATCTCGATGCGGCGCACGACGGCGCCGAAGCGGACCGCGTCGGGGCCGATCTCGGCGGCGCACGCCAGCGCGACCGCGGCGGAGCCCTCGGCGACGCGGAGGCCCTCCCAGCGCTCGAGGTCGTAGAAACCGTCACCTCCGAGCGCCGAATGCTTGCGCAACTCGGCCAGGAGCGAGGTCCGCTCGGGACCGTCACACGCGAGCGACAGCGACGCGAGCTCATGCCGTCGGTGGACCGCGGGGAGCGCGCCCTGGTGGCGGAGCCAATCCGCGAGACTCATCGCGTCGAGCGCCGCGGCGTCGGGGTGGGCCCAGGGGTCGTCCGAGTCGACGGTCGCGGCGAGCGTCACGAACGCCCGCTGGACACGGTCCTCATCGCGTCGCTCGGGCTCGCTCATCCACGGGACGTCGTCGCCGACGTGCACGCCGTCGACGAGCCCCCAGCTGATCTCGCCGGGATCCGCGACATAACTCGGCTCGACGGCCAGCCCGAGCTCGTCGACCAGTTCGCGGTAGGCCCAATGGCCGGGCCCGAACACCTCGCCGCCGGCCTGGACCGTGCGTCCGTCGGGCAGCGTCACCGCCTCGACGCGGCCGCCGACCCGGTCCCGGGCCTCGATCACGATCACGTCCGCGCCCGAGCGCTTGAGGTCGCGCGCGGCGCTCAATCCCGCCAATCCCGCCCCGAGCACTGCGACGTCCACCACGCTCAAAGACTCCTCTCCGCGTGCGGCGTTTGTTAGCGATAGCCGATGGCCTTGACAGCGCCACGACCGCCGCTGTAGTTTTCTGAACCGCCGTTCAGGATACAAGTTTGTACCAGGGTTGAGAAGGTCAGTTCCGTGGAGAGGGCAGTTCGAGTCGAGAATGGTCGCTGGGTGGAACTGAGGTGAGTCCGCGTCCAAAGGTCGAGCACCTGCGTAAGCCGCAGATCATTGCCGCGGCCGCTGAGGTGCTGTACGAGCGAGGCCTGTTCGACACACGGATCGGTGACATCGCCGAGCGCGCCGGCACGAGCGCGCCGACGATCCTCTACTACTTCGAGTCCAAGGACCGGTTGCTCGAGGAAGCGGTCGACCTGACCGACCGCGACTTCTACGAACGTCTGACCGAGGGGCAGGCCAAGCGCGAGGGCGCGGTCGACAAGCTCGTTCACCTGATCGAAGAGACCAGCCTCGGTCCAGGCGGTCTCAGCGACTGGACGCTGTGGATGGAGATGTGGGTGCGGGCTCGGCGCGACCCGGCGGTGCGTGACGCGTACTTCCGCCTCGACCGCCGGCAGCGCAAGCTGATCGCCGACATCGTCCGCGAGGGCCAGGAATCGGGCGAGTTCGACCGAGGCGCCGACCCCGACGAGTTCGCGCTGGCGCTCAGCGGACTGATGGACGGGCTCGGCGTGCAGGTCACTCTCGGTCAACCCGACGTGACCGCCGACCGGATGGTCGAGCGCTGCCTGGCGCTCGCATCGAGCGAGCTCGGCTGCGAACTCCGCGAGTCTGGGAGCGTGCGTGCATCCACGTGAGGGATGGTCGGGCGAAGGGATCCGGCGTCGTAGTCCCCTCGACGGAGCGGCGATCTCCCGCCGCGACCTGCTGGGCGCGGGCGCCGGGCTCGCGCTCGCCGGATTGCTGGCCGGCTGTAGCTCCACGAACCCCGCCGGCGCGGCCAGCGCGGATCCCCCACTGCCACGAAAAGGAACGAACCTCAAGTGGCCGGTGTATGCAGACAACAAGCCGATCGCCTCGGGCCTCGCACCCGAGCGGGGGGCGACCCTGCAGCTCTACAACTGGGTCGCGTACATCAACGAGGCGGTGGTCAAGAGCTTCTGCAAGAAGTACGACTGCAAGTACTCGATCACGACGTTCAACACGATCGAGGAGGCGCTCACCAAGCTGACGAGCGGGGAGCTCAAGTTCGACGTGTTCTTCCCGACCGTCCCCGTGCTCGGGCAGTTGATCGCGGCCAAGCTGATCCGGCCGCTCAACCACAGCTACATCCCCAACATCGCCAACGCCTGGCCCGACTACCACGGCCCGAAGAGTCCGTTCTATGACGCGGGCTGGCAGTACACGACGCCGTACTCGATCTACACGACGGGCATCGCCTGGCGTAAGGACAAGGTGAATCTCGCGCCCTCGTGGGACATGCCCTGGCAGGGGGCGCCGTACAGGGGCAAGGTGGCTGTGCTGGACGACTACCGGGAGACGATCAGCCTGGCGCTCTTGCGGTCCGGCATTCTGGACCTCAACACGACGAGCCCGGCCCAGATCCACGCTGCCGGCAAGGCACTGTCGGAGCTATCGGCCCTCACCGGGGTGCGCATTGACAACAACGACTACACCGATGTGCCGACAGGGAAGACCTGGATTCACCACGCGTGGTCGGGTGACATGGCCACCGCGGCCGACTACCTACCCAAGGGCGTGTCCATCGACACGGTCGGCTACTGGTTTCCGGCCGACCGAAAGGGTCCGGTCGCCAACGACCTGATGGTGAATCTGACCGGCGGCTCGAATCCGGTGCTGTCTCACCTGTTCATCAACTACATGCTCGACGTGAACAACGCGCTGGAGAACTACAGCTACGTCGGTTACATGCAGCCCCTGACCGAGGTGACGCCGCACAAGCTGACCAAGGAGCAACTGCTCCCTCCGCAGCTGGCGTCGACCGTGGTACTACCGGAGTACTTCCGCAACGGCCTGTTCCAGCTCGAGCTGCCTCCCGCCGCCGACGCGGTGTGGGAGTCGACCTGGAATTCGTTCTCCAAGGGGCTCTAGGTACTTGAGATGAGTGCCATCGGAAACACCCGGGACCGGCGCAACCGCGGCCTGTGGATCGCGCTGGCGGCGCCCGGAGCCATCTGGCTGCTCGTTCTGTTCGTGGCGCCGTTCTACGTGATGCTCTCGGTGGCTGGCGGGGGGGTCAACGAGTTCTTCCAGACGGCCGTCCCGGTGTGGAATCCGCTGCACTGGTCGAGTTGGAACTTCAGCGCGGTATGGCACGACATCTTCGGGAGCGGATCGTTCATCGGAGCGCCGGCGCTACGGACGCTCATATACACCGCGATCGCCACTGTGATCTCGCTCGCCATCGCCTACCCGGTCGCGTATTTCGTCTCCCGCTACGCGGGCAAGCGCAAGACGCTGTACCTGGTGCTGCTGATCGCGCCGTTCTGGGTCAGTTACATGATGCGCATGCTGGCCTGGATCGACCTCCTCCAGCAGGGCGGCTTCTTCAACAGTGCTTTGTCGTTCGTCGGCCTCCCCGGCAATACCGATTGGCTCGGCGGTAAATCGGTGACGGTGATCCTCGGGCTCGTATATGGATACATCCCGTATGTGATCCTCGTGCTCTACGCCTTCCTCGACCGCATCGACCAGAGCCTGATCGAGGCAGCCCGAGATCTCGGGCTCAGCAAGTGGCGGACGTTCTGGCACGTGACGATTCCCCTGAGCAAGCCGGCGCTCATCGCCGGCACGTTCATCACGGCGTTGCCGATGCTCGGCGACTATTACACCAATCAGCTGCTGTCGGCGGCACCGGGGACGACGATGATCGGGAACGTGATCGAGGGACAGCTCGACTCGCCGGGTGAGGTCGGGCAGGGTGCCGTGCTGTCGCTGATGCTGCTCGTCGTGTTGCTGATCCCGATGATCTGGTACGTGGTCAGCACCGCCCGCGCCTCGTCGGAGAACGCGTGATGGCCAGCGTGGTCGGCGAATCGGCAACCACCGCCCCGCCGGACCGGGCGGAACTCTCGGGGCCTGGCCGGATGCGCGGCAACCCGTGGCGACGGCCGTGGGCGATGGAGGGCTTCACCTGGCTGTACATCATCTGGTCGATCGTGCCGATCGCGATCGCCGTGCTGTTCTCGTTCAACAAGGGCGCATCGCAGGCGACCTGGCAGGGCTTCTCAACCAAGTGGTACGTCGGCAAGGGGGTCACCTCGGTGCTCCACAACCCGAGCCTCCATCACGCGGTGATCCAGACGCTCGCGCTCGCGGTCCTCACCACCGTGATCTGCGTGCCGATCGGCGTTTCCTTCGCGATCGGGATCGATCGCTGGCGCTCCCGGACTTCGACCTCGTTGAACTTCGTGATGATCTTCTCGTTCGTGATCCCGGAGCTGCTGCTCGCAGTGGCGCTGTTCCTGCTCGTGACCCAGGGCCTCACGTTCATCAAGTTGGGGACCCCGGCCGAGGTGGCCGGGTTGGTGGTATGGAACATCAGCTGGCCCGCGATCATCGTACGGGCGAGGCTTATCTCGATCGGGCGGACCTACGAAGAAGCGGCCGCGGATCTTGGGGCGTCCCGGTTGGGGGCGATCCGCCGGGTGCTGGTTCCGATGCTGATGCCGGCAATCTTCGCGAGCGCGGTCCTCGTGTTCGCCAGCACCGTCGACGATTTCGTGATCGTCGAGCAGCTGTCCTCGACCGCGAACACGCAACCGATGTCGGTGCTCATCTACTCCAACGTCCATGGGGGGCTGAGTGGGCCGGCACTCAACGCCTTGGCCACAATCATGCTGGTGATCTCGCTCCTCGCCGCGCTCATAGGGTTCATCGGCTACAGGTGGCTGAGCCGGGGTGAACGGAACGAGGGCGGCACCGAGGCGCTGACCGCGGTCGCCGGAATCTGAGAGGAGTGAAAGTGAGTGGAGGACATGTCAAGCTCGAGTCGCTGACGAAGCGGTTCGACGATGTCGCCGCCGTCGACGAGATCTCGGTCGAGATTCAGGCCGGCGAGTTCTTCTCGCTGCTCGGGCCGAGCGGATGCGGCAAGACGACCACGCTGCGGATGGTCGCGGGCTTCGAGCCGCCGACGAGCGGAAAGATCATGCTCGACGGCACCGACGTCGGCCGCTGGGCGCCTCACCGCCGCAACGTGAACACGGTGTTCCAGAGCTACGCGCTGTTTCCGTTCCTGACCGTCGCCGAGAACGTCGCCTTCGGCCTGAAGTACAAGTCGGTACCGAAGTCCGAGCGCGACACCCGGGTGAAGGAGGCGCTCGAGCTTGTCCAGCTTTCGGGATACGAGAAGCGACGCACCAACCAGCTCTCGGGCGGCCAGCAACAGCGCGTAGCGCTGGCGCGGGCGCTCGTGCTGCGTCCGTCGGTGCTGCTGCTCGACGAGCCCTTGGGGGCGCTCGACGCCAAGCTCCGCCGCACACTCCAGGTCGAGCTGGGCGCGCTGCAGAAGCAGGTCGGAATCACCTTCCTGTACGTCACCCACGACCAGGAAGAGGCACTCACGATGTCCGATCGCCTGGCCGTCATGAACCACGGGCGCATCGCCCAGCTCGGCACTCCTGAAGACGTCTACAACGAGCCCGCCGATGCCTACGTCGCCGACTTCCTCGGCGTGTCGAACCTGATGGACGCACAGGTGGAGTCAGGCGGAAACGGGCAGGCACCCTGTCGCGTGCGCCTCGGTGATTTCACGCTCGAGGCGCGCGCCGGTCAGCTCGACGCCACGGGCGCGGTCAAGCTCGCGATCCGACCGGAGCGCATACACCTCCATCCGCACGAGACCGCCGGTGTCAATCATCTGCCGGGGATGGTCGAGCGGCTGGTGTTCCTCGGCTCAACCACGCACGTCTACGTCCGCCTCGCCACCGGCTCGGCGCTCCAGGCGCTCGTGCGCAACGCGGGGGACCCGGTGCCGTACCGCCAGGGCACGCCCGTCAGCGTGGGACTGCCGGCCGATGCTTTGCGCGTGCTGGCCGATCCGGGCGTCAGCGTGGCCGAGATCCGCGACGAGACGCTCGGCGAGCAGTTGCTGGACGTGACCAGCACGGCGTCTACTTTGAACTGATCGCGGGTCCCAACCGCACCGCTACCAGCGTCACCAGCATCAGTGCCGCCAGCGCCGCCAACGGTACGGCATCGCTCGTGGCCCGGGACAGGCTCGCCGCCGTGGGTGCGCCGATCGTCTCCCCGGTCGCCCACGCCAGGTTGAACAGCATCGAGCCGAACGCGAGCGCGGCGCCGATCCGCTCGATCGCATCCGTCATGATCGAGACCGCCGGCAGGCCAAACGCCGTCAACGGTCCGCCCAGCGTGAGCACCGTCAGCCCGGCCAGCACCAGCGGAGACCGCGGGAGCGGCAGCAACGCGAGCAGAACCGCCATGGCGCCGAGGCCGGCGCTCAGCGGGAGCAGAATGCCCCGGCGATCAACGAGGCGTCCGACCGCGGGGTTTACCCGCAGCGCCAGCAGGGACGCGAGCACGAACGTGACGCCGATCGCCACGTCCGAGGCGCCGAAGCGCGACAGCCGTAGCGGAAGTAGCGTGCCGGTGGCGCCGATCGTTCCCGCCTCGAGCAGGATCAGCCAGCATCCGAGAGCGATCCTGGGGTCTTTGGCCAGCACCCGCAGCGGCGCTCCGGCGCCGAGCGCGGCACGAGGAGGCTCCGGGTGCTGAAGCGTCCACGCCACCAGCGCGAGCGACACGCCGCCGACGCACGCGAACACGACCCCGGTACCGATCGCTACCGCGACCGTACCGAGCACCGGTCCGATCAGCGTGCCGAAGATCGCCGACGCAAACACCGATCCGAGCATCGCCCCGCGGCGCTCGGGTGGCGAGATGGCGATCACCCACGCCAGGCCGCCGCCCCAGATGCAGCCGCACGCGATCCCCTGGACGAACCGCAGCCCGTCGAGCGCCACCAGGTCGGACCCGAACCCGAACGCGACGATCGCGCAGGTGAACAGCAGCAGGCCGAGCACGGTCGTGCGCCGCACGCCGGCGCGCGTTGCGATCCATCCTCCGAGCAGCGCACCCGGGACCATCCCCGCCGGATAGGCGGCGGTGAGCACGCCGATCGCCGGCTTGGAGGCCCCGAACGCGTGCGCGTAGTGCGGCAGCACCGGAGTGAGGACCGAATACAGGACCGACTCGAAGCCGAGCAGCACGCGGATCAGCACGATCGTGCGCCGATCGGGATCGACCTCGCGCCGTGCCAAGAGCGGCCGGCGGGTCCGCAGCGCGCTCATGCGTTCACCAGCGCGTCCGCAAGGTGGCGCAGCCGCGGAGCGAGGTCCGAGGCGTCGCCCGTTGCCAGCTGCCCGACGAGCAGGCCGTCGGCGGCCCCGACCAGGAGCTCCGCGTGGGCCCGCGGATCCCCCGAGCCCGCCGCTGCGAACAGCGGCGAGAGCGCCTCCCAGTATGCGTCGGTCCAGCGCTTGGTCACTTCACGGAGCGCCGGCCGGCGCGCGGCCTCGAGCATCAGCGCGTAGGTCGCTAGGAGCAAGCTGCGGCTGGAATAGGTCGGATTGTTGGCGGCGCCTGACGGCGGCGCCTTAGCCGCGTCCTCGATCGGGTCGAGAATCGCGGCGACGGCGCGCTCGAGCGGGTCGGCGGCGCCGGTCGGGTCCGCGCGTATAAAGGCGTGCAAGCGCTCGATGTCGCGGTCGGCGGCGCGCTCGAGCGCCGCCGTCAGCAGGTGCTCTTTGGACTCGAACCAGTACGTCGTCGAAGCCAGCGGCAGCCCTGCCACGTCGGCGACGCGCCGGTGAGTGACGGCGTCGACGCCCTCGTCCGCGACCACCTGGAGGACCGCATCGAGCAGCGCCTCGCGGCGCGCCGCTCCACGGGGCCGAGGGCCGTGGGGAGTGCTCGCGACCATAGTGGTACAAATGTACCAATTGGAGAAACCATCTAGAGTCCGGGCGGCGATGAACGCGAACGAATGGCTGGCCGCATTCGCCGAGCGGCTCGGGACCGAGCCACCGACGACCGAGGAGTTCAAGAGGATCCTTGATCTGTCGGGTGTGGCCGCCCATGCCTCTGAACGGGTGGCGGCGCCGGCCTCGACCTGGGTCGCGGCTCGGGCCGGGGTCGATCTCGACGAGGCGATGCGGATCGCGCGTGAAATCGAGGCGGATGGCTGATCGCCCGGGCGATGGCTGATCGCCGCTTCGACATCGTCGTGTTCGGCGCCACCGGGTTCACCGGAGCGCTGACCGCCGAGTACCTCGCGCGCCACGCGCCGGCCGGGGCTCGGTGGGCGCTGGTGGGGCGTAACGCGAGCAAGCTCGAGCAGGTGCGCGGGCGGCTGGCGGCGATCGATCCCGCGTGCGCGGACATGGCTTTGCTCCACGCGGACGCGGATGACGTGTCGTCGCTTCGGGCGGTGGCGGAGGCGACCAAGGTCGTGATCACGACCGTCGGCCCGTACATCCGGTACGGCGAGCCGCTGGTCGCGGCGTGCGCCGACGCCGGCACGGACTACGTCGACTTGACGGGCGAGCCCGAGTTCGTCGATCGGATGTGGCTCCGCTACCACGAGCAGGCGGAGCGCAGCGGGGCACGGCTCGTGCACTCGTGCGGCTTCGACTCGATCCCGTACGACCTCGGCGTGCAGTTCACTGTCGAGCAGCTCCCCGAGGGCGTGCCGATCTCGATCGACGGGTTCGTCCGGACGAAGGCGTCCTTCTCGGGTGGCACGTACCAGTCGGCGATCGAGATCCTCGGCGGGCTGCGGTCGAGCGCGAAGCTCGCCCGCGAACGGCGGAGGCTCGAGGGAGACCCTCCGGGCCGGCGGATCCGCGGCGTCGCCGGCAAGCCGCATGCCGACGAGTTCGCGCGCGGGTGGGTCGCCCCGTTCCCGACGATCGATCCGGTGACCGTGCTGCGCTCGGCGCGCGCGCTCGATCGTTACGGACCGGATTTCCGCTACGGCCACTACGTCGTGGTCGGGCCGCTGCCGGTGCTCGTCGGCCTCGGTGCTGTGGTCGGTGTCGCGGTGGTGGTGGCGCAGATACCGCCTGCCCGCGACGCGCTGCTGAAGCTGAAGAGGTCGGGGGAGGGTCCGTCGGAGGCGCGGCGCGCGGAGTCGTGGTTCAGCGTCAGGTTCGCGGCGCACGCCGGGAACGGCGACGGCACGGACGTGCGAACCGAGGTGCGCGGGGGCGATCCCGGCTACGGCGAAACGTCGAAGATGCTCGCCGAGTCGGCGATGTGCCTCGCGTACGACGATCTCCCGCCGCGGGCGGGGCAGCTGACCCCGGCTGTCGCGATGGGCGACGCGTTGCGGCAACGGCTGGTTGCCGCCGGCATCGAGTTCAAGGTGCTCGATGGCGCCGTCTAAGTGGACCGCGGTTGACATCCCGGATCAGGCCGGGCGCGTCGCCGTCGTTACCGGCGCCAACAGCGGTCTTGGCCTCGTCACCGCGCGCGAGCTCGCTCGTGCGGGCGCGCGCGTGACGCTCGCGTGCCGGAGCGCCGAGAAGGGGGAGGCGGCCGCGGGGCGGATCCGCTCCGCGGTCCCGGACGCCGATGTTCAGCCGGCGGTCCTGGATCTCGCCGCGCTTGAGTCGGTGCGTGCGTTCGCAGCCGGCGTGCCGGAGCGGGTGGACTTGCTGATCAACAACGCCGGGGTCATGGCGGCGCCGCGCCGCCTGACCGCTGAGGGCTTCGAGAGCCAGTTCGGCACCAACCACCTCGGTCATTTTGCGGTCACGGGGTTGCTGCTGGGTCGGCTTCTGTCGGCCCCGGCGCCCCGCGTGGTCACCGTGTCGAGCACGCTACATCGCCGCGGCAAGATGAACTTCGACGACCTCCAAGGCGAGCGCAAATACAGCCCATGGGGCGCTTACGGACAGTCGAAGCTCGCGAACCTGATGTTCTGCTTCGAGCTCCAGCGGCGCTCCACCGAGGCTGGCACCGCGCTGCTCAGCATGGCGGCGCACCCCGGTTACGCGGCCACCAACCTCCAGTTCGCCGCTACCGACCGCTTCTACGAGAAGGCGTTCGGGTGGATCGGCAACCGTCTGATAGCCCAGAGCGCGGACATGGGCGCGCTGCCGACGCTGTACGCCGCCACGGTCCCGGACCTCCCGGGCGGCACCTACGTCGGTCCGGGCGGGCGGAGCGAGCAACGCGGATATCCGACGGTCGTGACCGCCGCCGGCAAGGCCTATGACGAGGCCGCTTGGCGGCGGCTGTGGGCGGTCTCCGAAGAGCTGACCGGCGTGCACTACGACTTCGCCGCGGCCGGAGCGACGGCGTGAGCGACTTCCGCGCCGACGGCCACGCCGCGGTCGAGTGGGCGGCGGATTACCTCGAGCGGGTTGGCGAGCTGCCGGTGCTCGCGCAGGTCGCTCCGGGGGAGATCCGTGCGCGGCTGCCGGAGACGGCGCCGGACGAGCCCGAGCCGTTCTCCGCGGTGCTCCACGACCTCGACGAAATCCTCCTGCCCGGCATCACCCATTGGCAGCACCCGCGCTACTTCGCGTACTTCGCCACGAGCGCGGCGGAGCCGGGAATCCTGGCCGAGCTGCTTGCGGCCACGCTCAACTCGATCGCGCTCCTGTGGCGTACCGCGCCGGCGGCGACCGAGCTCGAGGGCGTGGTGCTCGACTGGACTGCCGAGCTGCTCGGGCTGCCGACGGGCTGGCACGGGCACATCGAGGACAGCGCCTCGACCTCGACGTTCGCGGCGTGCATCGCGGCCCGTGAGGCGACCGGTCGCGACCTGATCGTGTGTTCGGAGCAGGGCCACTCCTCGATCGAGAAGGCCGCGCGGATGGTCGGGATGCGTCTGCGGAAGATCCCGGTCGACGACCAGTTCCGGATGCGCGCCGACGCGCTCGGCGACCTGTCCGATGCCGCCGTCATCGTGGCCACCGTCGGTACGACGGCGACGACGGCGGTGGATCCGGTGCCGGCGATCGCCGATGCGTGCGCCGTGAGCGGCACCTGGATGCATGTCGACGCCGCGTACGCCGGCTCGGCGATGGTCTGCCCCGAGAACCGGTGGGCGTTCGCGGGCGTCGATCGCGCCGACTCGCTTGTCGTCAACCCGCACAAGTGGCTGCTTACGCCGATGGACTGCTCGTTGCTGTGGACCAAGCGGCGCGACGACTTCCGGCGCGCGTTCAGCGTGGTCCCCGAGTACCTGCGTACTCCCGACGCCGAGGACTCACTCAGCCTGAGCGAGTACGGGCCCGCGCTGGGGCGGCGCTTCCGCGCGCTCAAGCTGTGGGCGGTGCTCCGCTGCTACGGCCGGAGCGGCCTTCAGCGCCACATCCGCAACGGCATCGAACTCGCGTCGCAGTTCGAGGACTGGGTGCGGGAGGCGGACGGATGGGAGCTGTGTGCGCCGCGGACGTTCTCGCTCGTTTGCTTCCGCCTCGAGGGCGACGACGATCGGAACCGGGCGCTGCTGGAGCGGGTGAACGCGAGCGGGGAGATGTTCATCTCCCACGCGGTGCTCGGCGGCCGCTACGTGTTGCGGCTCGCGATCGGGCAGGTGAGCACGACCGAGGACGACGTGCGTCGGGCGTGGGACGTGCTTGTACGCGAGGCGTCGCGGGTATGACGTTGGCTTGGAACGCGGGAGGTTCCGTCTCGGTGGGCTGACGCTGGCGGCCTTGCTGCCACTGCTCGCGTGCGCGCCGGCGCACGCGCAGGTGCCGCCGCTCCCGCCGTTGCCCCCGTTGCAGTCGCTGACGGTCCCGGTCAGCCCGATCCCGGTGAGTCCGACGCCGATCTCGTCGGTCGCGGTGCCCCCGCCGCCATCGTACGAGGGCGCGCGGTGTCAATCTGCGGCGCCGGCGCGAATGAGAATTCGTTAATCGGCGCCGGCCGCTCGATGATCGTCGAGAACGACTACGGCTACCAGAGTCCGGCCTCGGTCGAGGGCGGCCAGGTCACAACGGCGGGGTTCGCAAGGGTCGACCTGAATCGCGCCGGGACCGGCGTCGGCTACAACAACAACTACTCGGGGATCGCGGTCAGCCCGGCCGGAACCGAGTACGTGGGCACGCTCGGCGGGATCATCGCGCTGCGCGACGGATAGCCGTTCGGGCGCGCCGGCGATGGCCGGATGTCCTACGCAATTTGCGTGAGGGAGTGGTGCGCGCACCCCTGCACTCGATTGGGCGCCTGCCGACTACTGGGTTGCAGGGACCAACCTCGAAGGCGGCACCCGGGGGCGCCGCAAAGGATGTGATGCTTCGATGATGTCAGGCATGTATGCCGCTATCAGCGGCTTGGATGCTCATCAAACGATGCTCGACGTGACCGCCAACAATCTGGCGAATGTCGACACCGTGGGATACAAGGCCCAGAGCACGGAGTTCTCCGACGAGCTCTCGCAACTGGTCGCGTCGGGCTCCGCGGCCAACGGCTACAGCGCGGGGACCAACCCGCTCCAGGTCGGCCTCGGGACGCAGGTCAGCTCGATCGACAACGTGATGACCGCCGGCGGCGTCGAGTCGACCGGCAACGCGACCGACGTGGCGATCCAGGGCAACGGGTGGCTGCGCGTCGCCAACGGCAACGTGACCGCAACCCCGCCGACGTTCGACGCCACCCAGTACACGCGGGCGGGCGACCTAACGTTCAACGCCTCGGGCTACCTGTGCACGCAGACCGGGCAGTACGTGCTCGGCTACGGCGCGACCCAGAACGCCAGCACCGGCACCTACTCCGCCAACACCGCGGGCGGTCCGAACAACGCGATCGTGGTCCCGCCCGGATCGACGAACGTGACCCTCGGCCCCGACGGCAGCGTCAACTACCAGACGCCCACCGGTACCTCCGTGACGGCCGGGTACATCTCGCTGTCGTCGTTCCCCAACCAGGCCGGGATGCAGAGGAACGGTGGGTCGCTCTGGAGCGCCACCGTGGCATCGGGCGCCGAGACGACCGGTCAGCCGGGTACGGGTACGTATGGGCAGACGATCAGCGGCGAGCTCGAGCAGTCCAACGTGGACATGGGTACCGAGTTCACCAACATGATCGAGGCCGAGCGCGGCTACCAGGCCAACGCGAGCACGATCACCACGGCCGATCAGATGATGCAGACGGCCGTCGGGATGAAGCAGTAGCGATCGGCGGATGGCCGCGCGGTCATCCGGTCGAGGTTTCCGGTTGACGAAATTCTGCGCGGGGGCGGCACCGAGCGAGGCCGCCCCCCGCGACCGTCGCCGGCCCGTCTCGCCGGCGGCCTGCGCCCCATCAGTCGGGCAGCGGGAACATCGTCAGGAATCGCACGGCGGCCTGCCGGTCACCGCTGATCGTCAGAGCGTCCGTCGTCAGCGGCTGCCCGTGCCAAAGGATGTGTTCGAGCGTCCCGGGGTCGGTGGCGATCGTCGCGTCGGGAGTCGTCGCGGCTCCGCGCGAGACGTCGAGCCACCCTTCGGCCGGCCGGGCCTCAAAGCGCTGATCTTCGAGGCGGAGCTCGAAGCTCGTGCCGACCAGGTCCTCGGCAGCCCGCGCGTCGTATAACGTCTTGAGCGCGAGCACCGTCGAGTCGACGCCTAGCGTGGCGTCGCCCGATGGAAACGGCGCCCGGCTACTCGCCCAGCGGCCGAGTCCGAGCAGCACCGGTTCGAGCTCGCGACCCCAGTCGGTGAGCTCATAGATGCGCGACCCCGCCGGCGCAGGCAGCGAGCCGCGGCGCACGACGCCGGCCTGCTCGAGCTCGCGCAGACGCTGCGACAGGACGTCCGGGCTCAGGTTTGGCATGCCGGCGCGCAGGTCGGTGAATCGCTTGGGCCCGAGCAGCAGCTCGCGCACCACGAGCAACCCCCACCGCTCGCCGATCACGTCGAGGGCGCGCGCGATCCCGCACGGATCGCCGTAGGTTCGCTTGCCGGCCACCTGCCGAAGTCTACCACTTGACAGTTGGGATCACCAACTCTATGGTTGGTTTTCCCAACTAAGCGGATACGCGGAGGTGTGACGCATGTCTGTTCCCGAAGGTGTCTCAGAGGCTGAATGGCGGGCCGCCCGCGACACCGCGTTTGTCCTCGTCTCCCGCGCCCCGTACGAGGAGATCCGCGCGTTCAAGGATCGGATGGGGTGGACCGTGCCGTGGTTCTCGTCGTTCGGAAGTGACTTCAACCACGACTTCGACGTGACCCGGAAGGGCGGCGAGATATTTGCGCTGAGCGTGTTCGTCCGGGATGGGGACAGCGTGTACCACTCGTACGTCACATCCTCGCGGGGCGTCGACCGGCTGCGGCTTGACTTCAACCTGCTCGATCTGACGCCGTACGGGCGTCAGGAGGAGTGGGAGGACTCGCCCGAGGGCTGGCCCCAGACGCCGGCATACACCTGGCGGCGCAAGCACGACGAGTACGAGGCGGTGGAGCGATGAGCCAGCGTGACTCCTATCCGCCCGGCGTCCCGTGCTGGGTCGACAACCTCGTCCCCGACCCGGGGCGGGCGATGGACTTCTATCGCGAGCTCCTCGGATGGGAGTTCGACGGCCCCGGTCCCGGCGATTACTACGTGGCCAAGGTGCGCGGGCGCGACGTTGCCGGAGTGGGGCAGGCTCCATCCGGCGTGTCGCCTGGGTGGAACACGTACGTGTCGGTGGTGAGCGCGGACGACACCGCGCGGGCCGCCGACCGGGTCATCGTCGAGGCGTTCGACGCATTGCCGGCCGGTCGCGTCGCGGCTCTCGCGGATCCCGGCGGCGCCATCATCGGCGTGTGGGAGCCGGCGGAGCGCCAGGGCTGCCAGCTGGTCAACGAGGCATCGGCGTACGCGATGAGCGCACTCCACACCGGCGACACCGACGCGGCGGCCCGCTTCTACCGCGACGCGTTCGGATGGGAGAGCGAGGAGTTCGCGCCGGGGATCAGCCTGTTTCGCCTACCGGGCTACGTCGGTGGCGAGCCGGCGCAACCCGTGCCGCGTGACGTGGTCGCGGTCATGGCGCAGGACGACGGACCGGCCCGGTGGAGCGTCGACTTCTGGGTGACGGACGCCGATGAGCTGGCGACGCGGGCGCCAGAGCTCGGGGGCAGCGTCGTCGTCCCGCCCTTCGACAGCATCCCGAAGCGCCAGGCGGTGCTCGCGGATCCGTTCGGAGCGGTCTTCTCGGTGTCTACCGCTCCCGGCGACTGATGCGCTAGCGATCGCTGCTACTTAAGCTCGGCCGACGTCTTCCCGAGTAACTGGCGAGCCACGATCAGCTGCTGGATCTGCTGAGTGCCCTCGAACAGGTCGAGGATCTTGACGTCGCGGGCCCACTTCTCGAGCAGCTCGCCCTCGCCGTAGCCGACGGAGCCGCACAGCGCCACGCACCGAAGCGCGATGTCGGTGGCGGTGCGGCCGGCCTTGGCCTTGGCCATTGAGGCGTGGAGCGAGTTCGGCTTCTTGTTGTCGGCCATCCACGCGGCCTGCAGGGTCAAGAGGCGGGCGGCCTCCCAGTCGGACTCCATCGCGATGAACTCCGACGCGGCCGCGACCTGGGCGTGGGGCGGAAGGTCGTAGTCGATCTCGACGCCGGCCTCGGTGAGCAGCTCGCGCGTCCGCTCGAGGCACGCGCGCGCCACGCCGATCGCCATGCCGGCGACCAACGGGCGGGTGTTGTCGAACGTCTGCATCACCCCGGCGAAACCGCGCTTGGGTTCGATCTCGGGGCTGCCGAGCAAGTTGTCCTTGGGGATGCGGCAGTCCTCGAGGCGGAAGTCGGCGGTGTCGGACGCCCGGATTCCGAGCTTGTGCTCAAGCCGTTCGAGGATCAGCCCCGGGTTGTCGCGCTCGACCACGAACGACTTGATCGCCGCGCGTCCCTGCTTGCGGTCGAGCGTGGCCCAGACCACGATCAGCTCGGCGCGGTCGCCGGCGGTGACGAAGATCTTCTCGCCGTTCAGCACGTACTCGGGGTGGGCGGGATCCGAGTCCTCGTCGAGCGTCGCGGTCGTGCGGATCGCGGCGGAGTCAGACCCGGCCTCGGGCTCGGTGATCGCCATCGCGGCCCACTTGCCGCCGAACCGCTTGAGCTGCTCCTCGTTGGCGACCGCGGCGATCGCCGCCTGGCCGAGGCCTTGGCGCGGCATCGTCAAGAGCAGCCCGACATCGCCCCACGAGAGCTCGATCAGCCCGAGCAGGCTGGCCATGTTGCTGCCGTTGCGATTCCCGTCGCGGCCGGGCTTGGACCCGTTGCTCTCGCCCACGCCGCCGGCGCCGGCGCCGCTGAGGGCGCCGCCCTCGTTCATGCCGTCGATCACGGCGGCGAGCATGTCGAGCTCCTTGGGGTAACTGTGCTCGTCGCCGTCGTACCTGCGTGAGTTCGAGCGGAAAATCTCGGTCGCGACCTGGTGGGCCTGGCTGACGAGGAACTCGAACTTCTTGGGGGTCTCGAGGTTGATCACACGACCAGCGCCCCTTCCATCACGCCGGCCGCGCGCAGGTCGCGATACCAGCGTTCGACGGGATGCTCCTTGGTGTAGCCGTGGCCGCCGAGCAGCTGCACGCCATCGGAGCCGATGGCCATCCCGCGCTCCGAGCACAGCCGCCGGGCGAGCGAGACCTCGCGCGCGAACGAAGCGCCCTGGTCGACGCGACTCGCCGCGCGGTAGGTCGCCAGCCGCATACCGTCGAGCTCGATCGCGATATTCGCGACCATGAACGCCACCGCCTGACGTGAGGAGATCGGCTCGCCGAACGCCTTGCGGTCGTTCACGTACGGAATCACGTAGTCGAGTACGGCCTGGCCGGTGCCGACCGCGACCGCGCACCAACCGAGCCGCCCGAGCTGGACGCACTCGGCCATCAATTCGCGGCCGCCGTCGCCGAGCAACGCGCCTGCGGGGAGCTTGACGCCCTCGAGGATCAGCCGGCCGGTCGCGGCGGCGCGAATCCCCATCGCCGGCTCGGGCTCGATGCCGAGGCCGGCGCCGCCGGACTCGACGATAAAGAGTGCCGGGCCCTCACCTTCCAGCTCGGCCGCGACGATGAACAGCTCGGCGTCGCCGGCGCGCGGAACGAGCGACTTGACCCCGTCGAGCACGAAACCGTCGCCGGCGCGGCGGGCGCGCGTCTGCAGCTCGAACGGGTTGAACAGCGGGCGCGGCTCGACGGTCGCGAGCGCCGCGGCGGGCACGTTCTCGCCGACGAACTCGGGCAGGTACGTGGCCTGCTGATCGGCGTCGCCCCACAGGCTGAGCGCGGTCGACACGCCGGCGGGGGCGAGGCATGCGACCGCGATGCCCATGTCGCCCTGCGCGAGCGCCTCTGCCATCAGGACGGTGGTGACGGCCGAGCGCTGCGCGACGGCACCGCCGAGCTCCTCGGGCACGCCCACCATCGTCAGCCCGAGCTCGTTCGCCTGCGCGAGCAGCTCGCTCGGGGTGGCGCACGCGTCGTCGGCGGCCTGGGCCGCGGGGCGGAGCTTGGCGAGCCCGAAGTCGCGCACCGATTCGCGGAGCATCTGCTGCTCGTCGTCGGGCGTGAGGTCGAACAGGTCGCTGCGGCCGCTCCGCGGCTGGCGGGCCGGCTTTGAAAGCTTCTGGGTGGCGGCGAACGTGCGACCGGCGCGCGTGGCGGTTCGCACGGTCGCCTTCGAGGCGCCGTGGAGGACGCGTTGCGCGGGGTCCCGCAGGCCGAAGCGGTCGATCAGCGGGTTGCTGGCGAGGCGGTTTAGGGCCCGCAGCCCGACCGCCATGCTGCGCTCGGTGAGGTTTTGCTCCGCCATTCTCAGTTCTGCTCCGCCTTGCTCGCGTGGAAGATAACACGAAACGATGTAACGTCACTCGATGTCGACATCGGTGATACCCGCGCAACCAGTGCGCGAATCTTTCCGCGCGTAGCCGTCGTGTGCGCCGGCTCGATCAGAGGGAGAGAGACGACATCGAAGGGGCGGCGCCGGACGCGACTCGGTGCGCCCCGGGTGAGCCGTCCTTGGTTCCCATCCGAGTCAGCGAGATTCCGTTCCCTGGCCCGGCGTCGCCCCTCGATGTCAGCTGTACCAAACCTGCCAAAAACTCACCATCAAGTCAATCCCCCCGGACAACGGTTGTACTGGACGCCTTCGGAGCTGTCGTACGAACGTCCAGGCGTCCTGGGCGAGCCGAGGCAGTGAATCCGGGTTGTTTCCGGCAAAAGGACGGATGCGATCCGAAACCTGTGCCATTTCGCCACCGCACTCAACCGCGCGGGGGCGCGCGCCCGACAATGGGCCTGGGAAGGAAACCGGAAGCCCCCGGACAGCCCCAGTCCCGCATCGCACGGCGACAGCTGCAGCTTCCACGGGCGAGGGCATTTGGCCGGAATTGCAACTGCCTCGGACAAGGATGTCCGAGGCTTAGTTGCTCCGGCGGGGACGACTTATGAGTTCCTTATGCGCCCGCCGTCATCCTGGGGAGTGCATTGCGCGTGCTGATCGCAGAGGACGAGCAAAGACTGGCCGAGGCAATCGCGCGGGGGCTCCGCCGCGAGGGAATGGCGGTCGACCTGGCGCCCGACGGGACCGACGCGCTGGTCAAGGCGCGCGTGGTCCGCTACGACGTGCTCGTGCTCGACCGTGATCTGCCCGGGCTCCACGGCGACGACGTGTGCAAGGCGGTTCGTGGCGAGCGTCCCGAGACCGGGATCCTGATGCTGACTGCCGCCGGCGCGCTCGAGGACCTCGTCGAGGGCCTGTCGCTCGGCGCCGACGACTACCTGCCCAAGCCGTTCAGGTTCGCCGAGCTGGTGGCGCGGATCCACGCGCTGGCGCGGCGCGCCTCTCCGAGTCGTCCTCCGGTGCTCGAGCAGGGCGACATCGAGCTCGACCCAGCTCGCCGGCTGGTGAGCCGTGCCGGGGAGCCGGTCGAGCTGACGCGTAAGGAATTTGGCGTGCTCGAGGTGCTGATGGACGCCGACGGAGCTACCGTATCGGCGGAGGAGCTACTCGAGCGCGTTTGGGATGAGCACACCGATCCATTCACGAACGTGGTGCGCATGACGATCATGACGCTGCGCCGCAAGCTGGGTGATCCTCCGGTCGTCGAGACCGTGATCGGCGTCGGTTACCGGATGACCTGATGCGCGTCGGGTCGGCTCAGGTCCGCATGCCGGCGCCGACCATCCGCCTGCGGCTGGCGCTGCTGTACGGGCTCGTGTTCCTGGTGACCGGGGCTGTCCTACTCACGATCGGCTACGAGCTCGTCCGCCATAACCTGAACGGGGCCTCGGATTACCGGTCCGAGCTACGCAAGCTCGGACTCACGCCGCCGGCCCGTCCGCCCGCGTTCGGGCCCGGCGCCGGTTACGCGTCGATCCTCAATGCGGTCCGAGCTCAGCTGCGCGCAGACGCGCTCCACCGCCTGCTGATCGAGTACGTCGTGGCGCTGGGCGCCATGACACTCGTCTCGGTGGTGGCGGGCTGGCTGCTGGCAGGGCGGGCGCTGCGGCCCCTGCGCGACATCACCGCCACCGCGCGTCGGGTGTCGGGGGAGAACCTGGGCGAGCGGATCAGCCTGAAGGGACCGGCCGACGAGCTCAAGCAGCTGGCGGACACGTTCGACGGGATGCTCGGCCGGCTCGACGCGGCGTTCGGCAGCCAGCGGCACTTCGTCGCCAACGCCTCGCATGAGCTGCGGACGCCGCTGGCGATCATGCGGACCGAGGTCGACGTGTCACTCGCTGACCCGGACGCGAACGTCGAGGAGCTGCGGCGGATGGGGGAGGCCGTCCGCGAGACCGTCGACCGCTGCGAACGACTGATCGAGGGGCTGCTGATGCTCGCCCGGAGCGAGGCGGCGACCGGGCGTGAGGAGCCAGCCGACCTGTCGGCGCTGGCGGCCGACTGCATCACCGATTTGCGTGCGCGCGCGCGGGAGGCCGATGTCGACGTGCGGGACGACCTCGAGCCGGCCTGGACGCGGGGAGATCCGGCCCTGCTCGAGCGGATGATCGCGAACCTGGTCGACAACGGCATCCAGCACAACCTCCGCGGCGGGTTCCTGCGCGTCTCGACCCGGACGGAGAACGGCTGCGTCCTGCTGACCGTCGCCAACGGCGGGCAGCGGATCGATGCCGCCGACGCCCAGACCCTGACCGAGCCCTTCCGGAGGCTCGACCGTGGCGCCGGCGGCTTCGGCCTGGGGCTGTCGATCGTGCGCTCGGTCGTCGATGCCCACGGAGGAACGATCGAGCTCGTGGCGCCCGCGGCGGGCGGCCTCGAGGTCCGGATTGAGCTGCCGGCGCTGCCGCGCGTGACCGTTGCGGTCCTACCTAAGAAGACCGCAAGAGTGCTTACGCAGAGCTGATGCGTACGGCGCTACAACGCTGAGGCATCGTGACGTCCGCACTCAAAGCCGTGCGCGGTCTGCCTGCCCTCCTCTCGGCAACGGATTGCCACTCCCATGAACAGCCGCCGGGATCGATCATCTAGGCCCTGGCTTCTGTACGCCCTGGGAGTCGTGGCGATCGTGATCGCGGCGCTCGCGGTGTCGGAAATCGGAGCACCAACGAGTTCGGCGCGCACCTCGAAGGAGGTCGTGACCGCTGCACAGGGCGTCGTCCAGTCAACGGTGACCGGGAGCGGCAACATCGCCGCCGGCACGGACTTGACCGTCAACTTCAACACGAGCGGGACGCTCCAGGACGTGTACGTGAAGGTCGGCCAGCACGTCAACAGCGGTCAGCTGCTCGCGGATCTCGACCCGACGTCGGCGAACCTGCAGCTGAGCCAGGCACAGTTGCAGCTGACCGCGGCCGAGGATCAGCTCACCTGCCTCCAGGATCAGACCACGGCGAACTGTGGCTCGAGCGGGTCCGGTGGCGGCACGGGGTCGAGCTCCGCCGGTTCCGGGTCGTCGGGGGCGAGCAGCACCACCAGCTACACCCCGAGCTCGAGCGGCACGGTCGAGTACGCGGCGTACGAGCCGGGGTCATCGTCCGGGTCCGGCAAGAAGAAGAAGCCCACGACCGGAACCGGCGAGACGCCGACCAAGGGCTCGACGAAGATCACGAAGACGACCCCGAGCGTGACCGTGACCGTGATCGTTCCGAGCACGAAGTCGCCCTCGAGCAGCGGCGGCTCGGCCGGGAAGACCAGCTCGGCCGGGAAGACCAGCACGACCGCGACGACGACCACGACGTCGACGCCGTCGCCGAGCAGCCTGGCCTCGGCTCAGGCGTCGGTCTACAGCGCGCAGGCGGCGGTGCACACCGCCGAGATCGCGGTCAGCAACACCAAGCTGTACGCGCCCACGAGCGGCACGATCGCCTCGCTCTCGAGCCTCACGCCGGGTGACAGCGTGTCCGCCGGCTCCTCGAGCGGATCCTCGAGCTCGTCATCCTCCTCGAGCTCGTCGGGGAGCGGTGCATCCTCCACAGGCGGCGAAACCGCGGGCAGCCTCGGCGGGTCCTCGTCGTCGAGCGGCTCGAGCTCGGGGTTCGCGGAGATCGTCAACACGGACTCACTGACTATGACCGTCGCGTTCAGCGAGTCGGACATCAGCAGCGTCCACGTCGGCCAGCCGGCGACGGTCACGCTTGACGCCCTGGCCGGGGTCGAACTCGCCGCACACGTCAGCTCGATCTCGCTCGTGGGAACGACCAGCAGCAGCGTGGTCTCCTACGACGCAACCCTGACGCTCGATCAGAACGACTCTCGCGTGAAGCCCGGCATGAGCGCCTCGGCGTCGGTGGTGACCGGCGAGGCGTCGGGCGTCACGGTCCCGAATGCCGCCGTGACCGGCACCGGCTCGCTCGGCACGGTCACCCTGATGAAGGACGGCAAGGACGTGACTCAGTCGGTGGTGGTCGGGCTGCGAGGCGACTCGCGGACGCAGATCATCAGCGGTGTCAACGCCGGCGACCAGCTCGTGATCACGATCGCACTTCCCTCGCTCAGCTCGACGTCGACGAGCGGCAGCTCCGGGTCGGGGACGCTGGGCGGTGGCGGTCTCGGCGGTGCGGGCGGCCTCGGCGGTGCCGGCGGTTTCGGCGGCGGCGGCGCATTCTTCCGCCGCGCAGCAGGCGGTGGCTGATGCCTGACGGTCCTCGTCTCCCGCGGCGGCCAGCCGTGGCGCGGGCGCAACGCGTGCTCCAGTCAAGGCGTGACGAAGCCACGCGGCGCGAGGTGGCGGCAGCGCAGCCGGCCCCCGCAAGGGCGCCCGCGCTCATGGGCGGATCCCGCCGCGCGCCGGTGATCGAACTGGTCGACGTGCACAAGACCTATTCGGTCGGCGACATAGCCGTGCACGCGCTGCGGGGTGTCAGCCTGCGGATCGAGCGCGGCGAGTACGTGGCGATCGTCGGCGCGTCCGGGAGCGGCAAGACCACGATGATGAACATCCTCGGGTGCCTCGACACCCCGACCACGGGCACCTACCACCTGAACGGAATCGACGTCCGCGGCCTCGACGAGGACACGCTGGCCGACATCCGCAATCGCCACATCGGGTTCGTGTTCCAGAGCTTCAACCTGATCCCGCGCACGCGCGCGCTCCAGAACGTCGAGCTGCCGTTGTCCTACGCCGGCGTGCACCGCTCCCAGCGGCACGATCGGGCGCTTGAGGCGCTCCAGCAGGTAGGGCTCGGTCCGCGCGTCCACCATATGCCCTCAGAGCTGTCGGGCGGCCAGCAGCAGCGCGTGGCGATCGCCCGCGCGCTGGTGACCAACCCGGCGATGATCCTGGCGGACGAGCCGACCGGCGCGCTCGACACGGTGTCCTCGGCCGAGGTGCTCGGGATCTTCGGGCGGCTCAGCGACCAGGGGCGGACGGTCATCCTGATCACCCACGAGCAGGATGTCGCCGCCCACGCGCGCCGGGTGATCCGGATCAGCGACGGCACGATCCTGTCCGACGAGGTCGCCGAATCCGATTCCGCGGAGCGTGTGGGGTGATCGAGACCGTTCGGGTCGCACTGGCCGGCCTGGCCGCCAACAAGCTGCGGTCGGGGCTGACGATCCTCGGTCTGATGATCGGGGTCGGTTCCGTGATCGTGCTGATTGCGGTCGGCACCGGATCGTCGGCGGCGGTCACGAACCAGATCGATCAGCTCGGGAGCAATGTGCTGCTGGTGAGCGGCGCGCCCACGCTGGGCGGGCTGTTCCGCGGGGGCGGCGCCTCCGCCAGCGCGAGCACCGGCCTGACCGTCGCCGATGCGAACGCACTCGTGAATCCGTACCAGGCGCCCGACGTCGAGAGCTCCTCGCCGGTGGTGACCGCCAATTCGGTGACGCTGACCTCCGGCACGACCACGTATTCGCCGTCGTCGTTCGTCGGGACGACAACGTCCTACGAGGCCGCCCGGAGCTACACGATGGCCGAGGGCTCGTGGTTCACGAACGCCGACGAGACGAACCACGCACGAGTGATGGTCGTTGGGCCGACGGTCGTCAGCGAGCTGTTCAACGGCCAGGACCCCGTCGGCCAATCAGTGCAGGTCAACGGCACGAACTTCCAGATCATCGGCGTCACCGCATCCAAGGGATCGAACGGCACCTCGAACCAGGACGATGTCGCGATCGCGCCGCTGACCGCGGTACAGGACACGCTGACCGGGTACGGGAACATCAGCCAGATCGTCGTCCAGGCGAAGTCGCGCGGTCAGCTGAACGCCGCGCAGACCGAGGTCACGAACATCCTCAACCAGCTCGATCCGCCGTCGGCCGAGTCGCTCGGCACGAGCAACTTCAACGTGATCAACCAGAGCTCGATCGTCCAGGCCTCGACCGCGAGCAGCAAGGTGTTCACGACACTGCTAGGCGAAGTCGCGGCGATCTCGCTGCTCGTGGGCGGGATAGGCGTGATGAACATCATGCTTGTGTCGGTCACCGAGCGCACCCGCGAGATCGGTATCCGCAAGGCGGTGGGCGCCAGGCGCAGCGACATCCTGACCCAGTTCCTGGTCGAGGCCGTGCTCGTCTCGTTCTTCGGCGGCGTCGCGGGGGTGATCGCCGGGATCATCGGCAGCCAGTTCAAGATTGCCGGCGTGGAGCCGGTGATCGCTCCCTACTCGATCGCGCTCGCGTTCGGCGCGGCGGTTCTGACGGGGCTCTTCTTCGGCACCTACCCGGCCGGGCGCGCCGCCGCGCTCCGGCCAATTGAGGCACTGCGCTTTGAGTGATCAGCCTGAACAACAAACCAGAGGTATCGAGATGAACGCCATCCCCTACGACCGGCCCGAGGAGGAGTGGGACAGCTACGAGGAGGGGACCCAGGAGGAGCAGGACGAGTTCGCGCTCCCCGGGCGTCCTCGACGGCAATGGTTCAACAAGAAGAGCGCGGCGCTGTTCGCGGTCGTGCTCGCCGCGGTCGGCTTCTACGCCGGCGTGCGCGTCGAGAAGAACCAGCTGTCGAACTCGAGCTCTACCGCAGGGGCGCTTGGAACCGGCGGTGGCGCGGCAGCGCGGCTTGCGGCGGCCGGGCGGAGCGGCGCCGGCGGTGCGACCGGCGGTGCGACCGGCGCCACCGGGTCCGGAGCGACTTCGCGCACCGGCGCGAGCGGTGGCGGGCTCCGCAGCCTGTTCGGTGGCGGTGCCGGCGGCTTCGCCGGCGCCGGCGGCGGCGCGGGGGCGACGTTCGGAACCGTCAGCAGCATCAGCGGCAACAGTCTTTACATCACGGAAGCCACCGGTAACACGGTGAAGGTCACGCTGTCGAGCGCGACCAAGGTCACCAAGAACGTGACCGTTGGCAAGAAGGCCGTGCGACCCGGCGACACCGTCGTCGTCGCCGGCGCAAAGAACTCCAATGGCACCGTCGCGGCGACAACGCTGAGCGACACCGGTGCGGGAGCCGGCGGCGCCACGGGCGGCACCGGCTCGGGCAGTACCAGCAGCAGCGGCTCCTCCGCAGTTAGCTCGCTATTCGGGGGCGGCAAGGGATGAGCAGCTTCGTTTACGAAAGGAACCTTGAAAGTGTTTGACGTTCGATCCAGGCGAGTTGCAGTGGCGCTCGTCACCCTTGTGGCCAGTGGCGCACTGGCCGCGTGCGGCAGCGCAAGCTCGAGTAGCACCACGAGCAGTACGACGGCCTCGGCCTCAAGTTCCGGCTCGAGCTCCGGCTCGGCCTCAGGGACGGCGGGCAGCGGCCCCAACAGCGCGCGGCGCGCGCAACTCGTCTCGTGTCTGAAGGCCCACGGCGTGACCCTGCCGGCGCGTCCGGCCGGCAGTCCGCCTCCGGGCGGTGCCAGCGGCGGTAGTGGCACCGGCACGACCGGCACCGGCACGACTCCCCGTCGTGGCTTCTTCTTCGGTGGCGGCGGCGCTCGCAACATCTCGCCGAAGATGCAAGCCGCGTTCAAGGCGTGCGGCGCGAACTTCGGCTTCCGCGGCGGCGCCGGCGGTTTCCGCGGGCGGATCTCGCACGCGGCGATCACGAGCTTCGTGACGTGCGTGAAGCAACACGGCTACAGCCTGCCGAGCCCGAACTTCTCGGGCAAGGGCCCGATCTTCCCCCAGAGCGTCGAGTCCAACGCGAAGTTCCAGGCCGCGGCCAAGTCCTGCTCGCACCTGCTGATCCCGGCTCGACCGGGTGGCGGTTCAAGCGGGGGGACCAGTACGACATCGGGGGCCTGAGGCACGAGTTCGGGGAGTTGACATGAAGATCAAGTTGCCGTCGAACATGAGTGCCGGCGCCGCCACGGGCGCCGGTACCCCCGACCCGAGTGAGCCGGCGACGACGCCGCTGTGGGAGCCGGCGACGGCGGTGGAGCCGGCCGTTCCGCCGGGCGGGTCCGCGCCGGCGGTGATCGGGCAGGTGCTCCCGATGTACTTCGTCGGCGACGAGTCGCACTCGATGGCGGGTGACCCGATCGCCGCCGTCAACCAGGGACTCATCGATCTGCGCGACGAGGTCGCCAAGCACCCGCTGATCGGCAAGAAGGTCCGGTTCGGGATCATCACGTTCGCCGAGAGCGCGCAGACGCGCCTCGAGCTCTCAGAGCTGAGCGAGGACCTGGTGCTTCCCACGCTCGCGCCGCGCGGGCGGGGGACCAGCTACGCCAGCGCGTTCGAGGCGCTGCGCCACACGATCCCGGCCGACGTGGCCCTGCTCAAGTCAGGCGGCTACCAGGTCCACCGTCCGTCGGTGTTCTTCCTCAGCGACGGCCTGCCGACCGAGAAGGCCGAGAAGTGGCAGGCGCGCCTGACCGAGCTCAAGGATCCGAGCTTCCGGGAACGGCCGAACATCCTCGCGTTCGGCGTCGGCGACGCCGACCCGGAGGTCATCGGTCAGCTCGCGAGCTCGCCCCGGTATGGCTTCATGATGGCTTCGGGCGCGTCGACCGCGGGCGCGATCGCGGAGTTCGCGGCGTCGATGTTGAACTCGATGGTGGTGTCCGCGGAGCGGTTGGATCGCGGCGACCACACGATCGAATTCGAGAAGCCCGAGGGATTCGTACAGCTCGACGCGCCGCTCGTGTAGCTTCGAGCGATGAGTGCCGCCGGACGCCCCGCGCCGGTTCGCCGCCGCGTCCGGCTGGCGCGCGGGCCGGTGACGATCGGGGAGCCGGCGGCCGCGGTCGAGGCCCGACTCGCTGCGGCCGAGCCCTACCGTCCCGACACGGTCGCCGACGGCGGCAGCGCGTTTGGACTGACGGTCAGGGCGGCGTCGGTCAGGGGGTTGTACAAGCGCTACACCGGCGGTCCACGCCAGGACGACATCTGCCTGCGGCTGCACGCGGAATCGGGCACGCTGATCGCCGCAGTCGCGGACGGCGTGTCGGGGGCGTCCCGCTCGGACCTCGGCGCCGCGCTCGCGGTCCGTTACGCGACGGCCGGAGTCGCCCGCCAACTGGATACCGGCTGTCCGTCGATCGATTGGGGTGCGGTGTTCGAGCACGCCGCGTGGGCGCTGGTCGAGGAGCACCGGCGCGCTTCAGGGGACGGTGACGCAGGGGTGGAGGAGGCGTCCCGGGCATTGGCCACGACCTTGCTGGTCGCGGCCGTTCGTGGCTCGGACGTCGAGGTTGCCGCGGTCGGCGACTCCCCGGCATTTGTGCTTGTCGGCAAGGACTACGATGCGCTCGTGGGCGAACCAGAACGCTTCGACGGGTTGGTCGGGGGTGGGGTGGACGCGCTGCCGCGCTCGGCCGGCGCGGCTTCGGTCGCGCGGCGTTCGCTCGACGCGCGCGCCGTCCTGCTCCTATGCACGGACGGGCTGGCGATGCCGCTCGCCGACGGGGGCGGGGAAGTCGGAGCCACGCTCGCGCGAGAGCTCGCGCGCCCACCGGACGTCGTCGACTTCGCGCGGCTGCTCGACTTCAGTCGCAGCACCTACGACGACGATCGCAGCCTGATCGCGGTGTGGAGGTCGGACGAGTCGTGAGCGCCCTGGTCGGGGCGCCGGTCGGGGCCGAGCGCCGCGCGATCGCGGTCGAGGAGTTCGGAGAGCTCGAGCCGATCTCGCGGTTCGGGGGCCAGGGTCGCGTGTACCGGCCGGCCGTCGTCCCGGCCGGGCTCGGCGACGGCTCCGTGGTCGTGAAGGTCTACCGCCGCGCGCCGCCGCCCGGCGCCGGGTCGGTCCTGACCGAGATGGTGGCTTGGAGTCATCTGCTCGAACCCGATCAGCGGGCCGCGCTCTACCGGGTCGCGGCGTGGCCGCTGGCGGTCGTCCGCGCCGGAGAGGTCGCGGCGGGGATCGCGATGCGCGACGTCCGCGGGCGCTTCTCGGTGCCGTTCGCGATGCCGAGCGGCCGTCGCGAACGCGTGCTGCTGACCCTCGAGCACCTGCTCGGAGCCGACTCGTTCTTGCACATGCGCGGGCTGGGCGTCACGCTCGACACGTTCACGCGGACCGAGGTGGCCGAGCGGATCTGCGACGCGCTTGCGTTCCTGCACCGGCACGCGATCGTCGCGAGCGACATCGCGCCCAACAACCTGCTGGTCGCGTTCGGCGCCGGCGACGAACCCGAGGTCTGCCTCATCGACTGCGACTCGATGGTGTTCCTCGGGCGCCAGGCGCTGACGTCGGTGCAGACCGCCGACTGGGAGATTCCAGCGGCGTTCGACGAGTCGCCGAACACGCGCGCTGCAGACGCCTACAAGCTCGGGCTCGTGGTTCTGCGGCTGTTCGCGCGGTCGCATGACGCGCGGTCGCTGGGCGCGCATGTCCCGCATGTGCCTTTCGAACTGCATGGATTGCTCGCCCGTGCGCTGGCCGGTGATGCCGTCAATCGGCCGCCGGCCGGCGAATGGCAGCGAGCGCTGCGGGGGCTGCTCGCCGACGGCCGCCTGAACGAGCGGTATCCCGGGCCGGCGCCGGCACCGAGGGTCGTCGTTCGTGCGGTTCCGCCGGGTGGGCCGCAGGGTGCCCGGCCGGGTGGGCCACCGAGTGCCTGGCCGAGTGTTGGGCTGGTGCCGGGTGGGGCCGCGGGCCCGCGGACGGCTGGCACCGTGCGGCTGATCTCTCCCGGATTTGCACGGCGCGCCGGCGCGGCGGCATCACAGTTCGGACGTCCCGTTGCCCGCGCCGTGCCACAGACCCAGCTCACCGGATCGGTGTGGCTCCGGCGGGCCGTCGTGGTCGCGTGGATCGTCGCGGGCACGGCGGTGCTGCTGCTCCTGTTCTCGCGGCTGTTCGCGGGGGCGATCCCGGTCCCGCAGGGTGGGAACGCGGGCGCGGGCTCGACCTTCGGTCCGGGCGCGACCGGCCCGTACCAGTACCAGGGCTACCCGAGGGACCGCGCGGTCCTGCCGCAATCTCCGGCGTTCAGCCAGGTTCCGTGATCGCTCGCGGACAGCTTGGCCGCTCACTTACGGAGATCTGACGAGCCGGGACATAGTCTGCGGGCGCGACGAAAGTGCGCCTCGTCGCTTGCGGACGGACTCCCCGAACCCCGCAGCTGGGGACCGGCGGCGGATCCGGGTCGTGACTCCCGCCCGGGTCCGCCAGCCGGTCCGCAGATTTATTGAACGCGCTTGAACGCGTTACCAGGCGTCGATGTAGGGCCGGTGCTTTGTGGGCTCGGGCGGCGCGGAGTGGTCGAACAGCGTCGCGATCCAGCGCCGACTGTCGGCCGGGTCGATCACATCGTCGATCTCGAAGTACGCGGCCATGTTGAGGCCCTTGCCCTTTTCGTACGCGGCGGCAACGGCTTGGTCGAACGCTCGCGCGCGTTGGTCTGGATCCGCGATGGCGTCAAGCTCGCGGCGCATCCCGAGGCGGACCGCGCCCTCGAGGCCCATTCCGCCGAACTCGGCGGTCGGCCACGCGACGGTGAACAGTGGCGCCTTGAAGCTGCCGGCGGCCATCGCCTGGGCGCCGAGGCCGTAGCCCTTGCGGAGCACGATCGTGCCCGTCGGTGTTTCGAGGTTCGCGCCGGTGAGGAACAGGCGAGAGAAATGTCTGACGGTCGCGGTCTTCTCGGCGTTCGGCCCGACCATGAAGCCGGGCGTGTCGCACAGGAACAGCGCGGGCAACCGGAACGCGTCGCACAGCTGCATGAAGCGGGCGGCCTTGTCTGCGCCGTCGGCGTCGATCGCGCCGCCGAGGTGCTGTGGGTTGTTCGCGATCACCCCGAGTGGCCTCCCGTTATCGGCCCGCGCGAGCGCCGTGACGATTCCTGCGCCGAAGCCCGCGCGGAGCTCGAGCACGTCGTCGAGCAGGGCGTCGATGACCGTGCGAATGTCGTAGACGCGCTTGCGGTTGGCGGGGATGAGATCCCGGAGCGCGTCCGGATCTTTGGACGTGCGTTCCGTCTCGGCTGCGGTTGCTGCGAAGTACGACAAGTAGCGCTTGGCGGCGGCCACAGCCGCGGCTTCGTCGGGCACCCGCAGGTCGACGACGCCGTTCGCGTCCTGTACGTCGATCGGTCCGACGTCCCGCGGGTCGAACACGCCGAGGCCGCCGCCCTCGATCATCGCCGGACCGCCCATCCCGATGCTCGAGTCCTCGGTGGCGATCACCACGTCGCAGCAGCCGAGCAGCGCGGCGTTGCCGGCGAAGCAGTAGCCGGCAGCGATCCCGACGAGCGGCACGAGCCCGCTGAGCTTCGCGAACAGGTGGAACGCGCGGCAGTCGAGGCCGGCGACGTGCGGCCAGTCGACGTCGCCCGGCCGCCCGCCGCCACCCTCGGCGAACAGCACGACCGGCACGCGCCGGCGCTGGGCGATCTCGAACAGCCGGTCCTTCTTCTGGTGGTTGCGCATTCCCTGCGTCCCCGCCAGCACCGTGTAGTCGTAGGACATGACGATTGCCGGCGCGCCGTCGATCGTCGCGGTCCCGCCTACGAGGCCGTCCGCCGGCGTTCGCTCGATCAGCTCCTCGCGCGGGCGCCGGCGCTCCTGCGCAGCGAACATCAGCGGTCCGTACTCGACGAAGCTGCCAGGGTCGACGAGGTCCTCGAGGTTCTCGCGGGCTGTGCGCCGGCCCTGCTCGCGACGTTTGGCGACGGCGTCCGGGCGGGCGGCGTCGAGGGTCTGGTCGTGGCGAGCCCTGACGCCGGCCAGGTCGTCGCGGGCCGTGGATTGTTCGCTTTGGTGTCGTGGCGCCTCGCCGTCCGTTTTCTCACCGGGCGCGATCACCGCGAGCAATTGGCCCTCGTCGACGGTCTCGCCGACGGCGACGTCGACGCTCCGGACCGTGCCGTCGACCTCGGCCGCGATCTCGTGCTCCATCTTCATCGCCTCGATGACCACGAGCACCTGGCCGGCGGTCACCGAATCGTGGCCGTCGTGCCACACGGCGACGACGGTGCCCGCGAACGGGGCGTGCAGCGGGACGCTCTCTGACACGACCCGCTGAACGCTACGCGACGGCGTCGCGGATCGCGGCGAGGATCTCCTCGGGCGAGGCGTTGTCCCCGGCGTCGGTCGACATATGCGCCCAGGGGACTGAGCCGCCAGCCAGGACCACGAGGGCGCCACCGAGTTGGGCGGCGTTGCCGATCGTCCGGGTCTGGATCGTCTTGTTGCGGACGCCGGTGAGGGCTCCCTTGGCGATCACCTTGGGGCCGAACAGATCAGTGACGCCGGCGACCTTGGCGCCGGCGGCCTCGTAGCTCACTCGGTCCTCGTCGGCGAGCACGGGCACCTGGATCCCCTGGCGCCGGCGGAACTGCGCGGCGTGGCGCGGCGTCGCCTGCCCGATCAGGACGAGCGAGGCGCCGGCGTCCTCGAACTCGCTCCGAGCGCGATGCAACTGCATCGCGTGTGCCTTGCAATACAGTCATCCGTAGTGGCGGAGCCACACGAGTGCGACGGGGCGCTCGCTCCACAGGTCGCCGAGCCGCACCTCGTGCGCGTCGTGATCGGGCAGCACTATCTCGGCGAGACCGTCGGCGCGTGACAGCGGGCTCGGTTTGCGGCCGGCGGGCATGCAGTGGCAAAGCTACTACGGGATACTGGTTCGCGTGCCGGAAGCCGAGCCCAAGCTGTTGTGGACTCCGTCGCCCGAGTGGATCGAGCGCACGACGCTGACGCGATACCAGGCTTGGCTCGCGGAGGAACGGGGTCTGCGTTTTGCGGACTACCACGACCTGTGGCACTGGTCGGTGTCCGACCTGGAGGCGTTCTGGGGGTCGCTGGTCGAGTTCGCGGGCGTTCGGTTCGCTGATCCGCCGGAGCGCGTCCTTGGGGACGAGTCGATGCCGGGCGCGAAGTGGTTCCCGGGGGCCCGTCTGAACTACGCCGAGCACATGTTCGCCGGCAAGGACCCCTCTTCGCTCGCGATTCAGCACGCGTCCGAGTCCCGGGAACTGTCGTCGATGACCTGGGGCGAGCTGCGTTCTTTGACGGCCGCGATCGCCGCTGGGCTCCGCGCGTCCGGAGTCGGCGAGGGCGACCGGGTCGCCGCGTACATGCCGAACATCCCCGAGACGGTGGCGGCGCTGTTCGCGTGCGCCTCGATCGGCGCGATCTGGTCCTCGGCCGCGCCCGAGTTTGGGGTCCGGAGCGTGGTCGACCGGTTCTCGCAGATCGAGCCAAAGGTGCTGCTGGCCGTGGACGGCTACCGCTACGGCGGCAAGGACTTCGACCGGTCGGACGCGGTTTCGCGTATCGCGGCCGAGATCCCTTCGCTTTCGCGAGTTGTTCGGCTCGGCTACCTGGATGGGTTTGGCTGGGAGCCCGGGTTCCTCGATGAGTCGGGGTCGCTGGAGCTCGAGTTCGCGCAGCTCCCGTTCGACCACCCGCTGTGGGTCCTGTACTCGTCGGGGACCACGGGGCTGCCCAAGCCGATCGTGCAAGGCCAGGGCGGGATTCTGGTCGAGCACCTCAAGAAGGCGCTGCTGCACCTCGACGCCCAGGCCGGCGACCGGATGTTCTGGTTCACGACGACCGGCTGGATGATGTGGAACTTCATCGTCGGGATGCTTTTGAGCGACGCTTCGATCGTCCTGTTCGACGGCAATCCGGGCTACCCGTCGCTCGCGACGTTGTGGGATCTGGCGGCGGACAGCGGGATGACGTGCTTCGGCACGAGCGCGGCGTTCATCGGCGCGTGCATGAAGGACGGCGTGACGCTGCGTTCTTCGGATCGCGATTTGACCGCCTTGCGGTCGGTGGGCTCGACCGGGTCGCCTTTGTCGCCGGAGGGATTCGAGTGGGTCTACGACGAGCTGGGGTCAGATACCTGGCTGTTCTCGACCTCGGGCGGCACCGACCTGTGCACGGCGTTCGTGGGCGGCGTGCCGACGCTGCCGGTGTACCTCGGCGAGTTGCAGGCCCGCGCGCTCGGCGCATCGGTGGAGGCGTGGGACCCCGACGGCAACTCGCTGATCGACGAGGTCGGCGAGCTCGTGATCACCCGGCCGATGCCGTCGATGCCGATCTACTTCTGGGGCGACCCGTCCGGGGAGCGGTACCGCGAGAGCTACTTCGAGATGTACCCCGGGATCTGGCGCCACGGCGATTGGATCGAGATCACCTCGCGGGAGACGGCTGTGATCTATGGCCGATCCGATTCGACGATCAACCGCGGCGGCGTGCGAATGGGGACTTCGGAGATCTACCGGGCCGTCCTCGGAGTCGACGCGGTGACAGACGCGCTGGTCGTCGACGTGCCGCGCGAGGGTGGCGAGGCCTGGATGCCGTTGTTCGTCGTGCTCCGCGAGGGCGAGTCGCTCGACGACGAGCTTGTGTCGCAGATTCGACGCCGGGTCCGCGAGGACTGCTCGCCCCGGCATGTCCCGGACGAGATCCGCCAGATTGCCGAAGTCCCGCGAACGCTCTCCGGGAAGGTGCTGGAAGTCCCGGTGAAGCGAATCCTGATGGGGACGCCACCCGAGCAGGCCGCCTCTCGGGAGTCGTTGGCGAACCCCGCGGCGCTCGATTACTTCGTCGATCTCGCCCCGTAGGGGGCGAACTTCGGCCCGCCACCGACTCTTTAAGAGGTGGCGTGCTGGAAAAGGCCCCACAGTGGGGCCAAATCCAGCACGCGGTGGTCGCGGTGGCGGAAAGAATCGACAAGGCGATTGCGGCGTTGGCCCGGAAGCAGCATGGGTATGTCACTCGGCGCCAGCTGCTCGACCTCGGCCTCGGACGGCGGGCCATCCGGTACCGGGTCGAGATTGGTCGGCTGATCGCCGTCTACGCCGGCGTGTACGCCGTCGGCCACATCCCGCTGGGGCAGGAAGCCCGCGCCCACGCCGCCGTCCTCGCGTGCGGCGACGGCGCCGTCCTCAGCCACAGCTCGGCCGCGGCGCTCTGGAAATACGTAGAGCACTGGCCGACCCGCATCGAGGTCACAGCGCCCACCGACCGGCACCGAAAAGGCATAACCGCCCACCGCGCAAAGGAGCTCACCCGCCGTGACGTCACCCGCCAGCTCGGCGTTCCCGTGACGAGCCCCGCCCGCACGGTCTTCGACATGACGCCACGCCTCAAAACCGACCAGACGCTTCGAAGGTTCGTCAACGACGCCCGCCTGACCCACACCTTCCACCTGGGCGACCTCGCCGAACTGCTCGCCCGCCACCCGCGCCAACCGGCGACCAAGCGGCTGCTGCCCTTTGTGCAGGCGCCGACGGGCATGACGCGCTCCGAGCTCGAGGACCTGTTCGTGGACTTCGCGCGCCGCTACGGGCTGCCACAACCCACGATCAACAAGCGGCGGGGTCGGCGCGAACCGGACATCCTGTTTCCCGAGGAGGGTGTGATCGTCGAGATCGACAGCTGGCATTTCCACGGCGACAGAGGCAGCTTCGAGCGCGACCGGGACCGTGACGCGGATCATCTCGCCGAGGGCATCTTGACCGTTCGCATCACCGAGGAGCGGCTGACCGGCTCGCCAGACCGCGAGGCCGCCCGGCTCCACAAGATCCTCCGAGCGCGCCGCCGCGCCGCCTGACGCGCCGCCCAACTTCTTACGCTTCTCTCAAAATCGCCTGAAAGAGTGCCGCCCACGGGCGCACCGTTGACGGAGCGCCCGGCCATCTGAGGAGCGCACGTTGCACCGCAGTCTCAAGCGAAACGTGGTTCTGGTCCTGGCAGCGCTGGCCGTGGCGGCGTTCGCCGGTGGCGCATACGCCGCGACCCAGAGTTCCGGCCCGAACGCGCGGCAGGCGTTTCTGAACGACGTCGCCAAACGGCTCCACGTCTCGCCGCAGCAGCTCAGCTCCGCACTGAACGGCGCCACGACCGACCAGCTCCAGGCTGAGGTCAAATCGGGCCAGATCACCCAGGCCCAGGCGAACGCGCTCGAGCAGCACCTGAAGAATGGCGGCTCGACGCCGTTCCTGCCCCTGACTCCGGGCCTCGCCGGGCCGCGCCCGTTCCTGCCGGGCCCCCCCGGGGCGAAGCTTTTCCCCGCCCGCCCACCCGGAGCACTCGGCTTCGGGCTCGGCTTCCGCGGCTTCGGCTTCGGCTTCGGCCTAGGCGGCGCCGCGAGCTACCTCGGACTCACCAACGCGCAGCTGGTTCAGCAGTTGCAGAGCGGGAAGTCGCTGGCCCAGATCGCGACCGCGAAGGGCAAGACCGTCGCCGGCCTCGAGCAGGCGATGACCGCCCCGATCAAGAAGGCGCTCGACGCGGCGGTCTCCAAGAAGGCGATCACCGCGGCGCAGGAGCAGCAGATCCTCAGCCGTCTGTCGTCCAATCTGAGCCGGCGGATCAACCAGAAGGGTCTTGCCACGCCCGCGCAGGGAGCGCTACGCGGCCTCTTCCGCGGCCAGGGCCCGAACGGAACCCGCCCCGGCGGAGGCCCGGGCAAGCCGTACGGACCGCCCTTCGCGATGCCCGCCCCCGGCAACGGCACTGCCCCCGGTAAGGGCACCGCCCCCGGCAAAGGCACCGCCCCCGCGACGCCGACGACCCCCAGCACGCCCAAGAGCGCGCCTCAGCCTGGCGCGCTCCCGCAGCTCTTCCAGCCTGCGCCCACGGCGTAGAGCGGGCACTCTTACGCCGCTCTCATAGATTTCTGACTGGTTTCTCATGGGTAGCTGCTGTACTGGGAGGACCGAAACACCAGCCACACATTTGCTAGGAGAAACCCACCTATGAAAGGCCTGAGCCGCCTGCTTCCGATAATCGGCGGCGCCATTGCCGGGGGAGCAATCGCGCTCGCCGTCGCCAGCGGGAGCACCACAACGCACTCGGTCACGACCACGACCGTCGTGCAGCCGTCGAACTCGCCGACGCTGCCGACCAGCTTCAGCGACGGACACTCCCAGACGATCAACCAGATCTACCGCGCGGTCGATCCAGGAGTCGTTGACATCACCACCTCGTCCACCCAGAACACCGGCGGAGTGTTCGGCTTCGGTCAGACTCAGAAGACCGAGGGCGAGGGCGCCGGCGTCGTGTTCGACAAGAAGGGCGACATCATCACCGACGAGCACGTCGTGTCCGGCGCCTCGTCGATCACGGTCAACTTCCCCGATGGCACGAAGGCTCCCGCAACCGTTGTGGGCTCGGACACCGGTGCCGACACAGCGGTCATCCGGGTCCAGGGCGTCCCGGCCTCCGCGCTTCACCCGATCCCGTTCGGCGACTCGAGCGCGGTCCAGGTGGGCGACAGCGTGATCGCGATCGGCAGCCCGTTCGGCGAGGCGAACACGGTTACCGCGGGAATCATCAGCGCGGTCGGCCGCACGATCACCGCGCCCAACCAGTTCACGATCCCGAACGCGATCCAGACCGACGCGCCGATCAACCCCGGCAATTCGGGCGGCCCGCTGATCAATGCGGACGGCCAGGTGATCGGGCTCAACGACCAGATCGAGACCAACAACACCAACGGCCAGGGCGAGGGCTCGAGCTCGGGCGTCGGGTTCGCGACCCCTTCGAACAGCGACGCGCGGATCGCCCGTGAGATCATCGCGACCGGCCAGGCCCACAACGCCTGGGTCGGCGTGAGCCTCGACCCGAGCGTCGCCGGCGGCGCCGCGATCGCCAAGTCCTCCACCACGGGCGGTCTGGCACCGGTCCAGGCCGGATCGCCGGCAGCAAAGGCCGGCCTCCAGGCGGGCGACGTGATCACGGCCGTCAACGGCACGCCGGTCGCCTCGATCAATCAGTTCGTGGCGACGATCGCCAACTACGCGCCCGGCGACACCGTGACCCTCACCGTGAACCGGGGCGGGTCGACCAAGACGATCAAGCTGACGCTCGGCTCTCAGCCCGCGAACGCGACCACTCAGACCCAGGGCACGAACAACGGCTTCGGGATCCCCTAGCCAACGAGCCAGCAAGCAAGCCCAGCGGGCGAACAACTAGAGACTGCCGCGGCCGGCCCAGTGCCGGCCGCAGTAGTTAAGCGAAGGCTCGAGACGGCTACGTGGCGAGCGACGCCGCCTGCTGCTGCAGCGTCCGTTCCATCAGCTCGCGATGGACGCTGCGGGTCCGCCCGGTCCGCCGGTTCCAGGCGCCCTCCGAATCGAGCGTCCATGAGAACGTGTCGTCGGCGAAGCAGCGCTCGAGCGTGTCGTCGAGCTCGGCCTGAAGCTCCTTGTCCTCGACCGGAGTCAGCAACTCGACGCGGGCATCCAGGTTCCGGGGCATCAGGTCGGCCGAGCCGATGTAGTAGACGTGCTCATCGCCGCGGTGGAACGAGTAGATCCGCGAGTGCTCGAGGAACCGCCCGACCACCGAGACAACCTTGATCGTCTCGCTGACGCCGGGCACGCCGGGGAGCAGGCAGCAGATCCCGCGAACGTTGAGGTCGATCGGGACGCCCGCCTGCGAAGCCCGGTAGAGCGCCTCGATGCATTGCTGGTCGACGAGCGAGTTCATCTTCATCGCGATCCGTGCCGGCTCGCCCGCCTCATGCGCGGCGATCACTCGATCGATCTCCTCGATCAACGGCCCGCGCATCGAGTTTGGCGCCACCAGCACCTTGCGCTCGCGAGCCGGATGGCCGTAGCCGGTCAGCGTGTTGAACAGGTTGGCCACCTCCTGGCCGATCTCCCGATCGGTCGTGAACAGCCCGAAGTCCTCGTACAGCCGGGCGTTCTTGGCGTGGAAGTTGCCGGTACCGATCATCACGTAGTGGCGGACGCCGCCGCGCTCGCGGCGGACCACGAGGATCGCCTTGGCGTGCGTTTTCAGCCCGGGGATGCCGTGGACGACGTGCGCGCCCACTTCCTCGAGCGCGCGCGACCAACCGATGTTCTGACGTTCGTCGAAGCGGGCCTTCAGCTCCACCATCGCGACCGCCTGCTTGCCCTTCTCGGCCGCCTCGATCAGCGAGGGGATGAGCGCAGAGTCGTCCGAGGTCCGGTACACGGTCATCTTGATCGCGAGCACGTTCGGGTCGTCGACCGCCTGCTTGACGAACCGCTCGACGCTGGTCGCGAACGACTGGTACGGATAGTGGACGAGCACGTCCCGGGTGCGCATCGGGGCGAACACGTCGGGCTGGTCGTCCTGGTCCCCGGGATTGGGGCCGAACGCCGGATTCGTGATCGGCGTCCACGGGACCTGGCGGATGTCCGAATGACCGTCGAGTCCGGCGATCTGCCACAGGTCGCTGAGGTCGAGCAAGCCCTCGACGTCGTACACCTGTACCTCGTCGACGCCGAGCCATTCGATCAGCCGCGCGCGCATCGCCGGTTCCATGCTGGCGCCGACCTCGAGCCGCACGACCTCGCCGAAGCGCCGGCGCCGAAGCTCGTCCTCGACCGCCTCGAGCAAGTCGTCGGCCTCGTCGGACACCTCGAAGTCAGCGTCGCGCGTGACCCGGAACATGTCGTAGCTGAGGATGTTCATCCCGGGGAACAGAGCGTCGAGGTGACGGGCGATGACCTGCTCGAGCGGGATGAGCGTGTCGGGCGAGATCTCGACGAAACGCGGCAGGACCTCCTTCGGGACCTTGACGCGCGCGTAGACCTCCTGGTCAAGATCGGGGTCGTGCAGCCGCACGATCAGGCTGAGCGACAGGTTCGAGATATAGGGGAACGGACGGCCGTGGCCGATCGCGAGCGGCGTCAGTACGGGAAAGATCTCCTCGCGGAAATGACGCGCGATCAGGTTCTCCGGGGCGGCGGACTCCTCGCAGCTGACGATCCTGATCCCGTTCTGGGCGAGCTCGGGCCGGACGATCTCGGTGAACTCCCGGGCCTGCCGGCGGTCCATCTCGCGGATCCTCTCGGACATGCCCTGGAGCACCTGTGAGGGCGACAAGCCGTCCGGCCCGCGCGCGTCGATGCGTGCGTCGAGCTGATCGTGGACGCCCGCGACGCGCACCATGAAGAACTCGTCCAGGTTGGTCGTGAAGATCGCCAGGAACTTCACCCGCTCGATCAGCGGCAGCGACTCGTCTTCGGCGAGCTGCAGCACGCGATCGTTGAAGTCGAGCCACGACAGCTCGCGGTTGATGTAGACCGCCGGGTCTGCGACCGACGCAACCGCAGCCTCCGCCTCGGCGTGTCCTTCCGCGGCCTCCTCGGTCGCCCTGGCCTCTTCCTCTTCCAACCTTGTCTCGCTCATGTCACTCCTACGTTGGCCTTCGCGATCGCGCTGAGCTCGGACGGTCGCAGCAGCGCGACCAGCTCACCCTTTGAGACGGCTGCGAGGCCGCCCTTCTTCATCCGCGCCTGCGTGCCCGTGAGATCGTGGAGGAGCAGCGAGAACGATGGATCGTGTCCGACCAACAGCACGTCGCCGAGTCCGGCCGTCAGTGCCTCCACGTCGAACGGCTCGCCGGACAAGGCCCGCTCGATAGTGACCGGCACGCCGAGCGGTTCACACGCCCGCTCGGCGGTCTGGACCGCGCGCAGCTTCGGACTGCTCAGGCACGCGTCGAGGTGGACGCCGAGCACGGCCAGCGTCCTGCCCGCGGCGTCAGCGTGCATCGCGCCGCGCTCGGTGAGCGGGCGCGCATCGTCCGGGAGACCGTCTTCCGCTTCGGCGTGGCGCAGGAGCCAGAGCACGCCCACAACTCTAGTGGGAGTTGAGACCAGCCTGTTAGCGCGGACGACCGCGTCGGCCGACGCTGATCCCGATCACCGACGCGGTCGTGCCGCAGGAGCTACCCGATCAGAAGGCGCCGGCCGAACACGCGCTGGAACGCCTCGCCGTCGCCGTAGCGCTCGACGCTCCACCGCGGCAGCGTCAGATCGCCGGCGGCCTCGAGATGGAGATCGACGCCGTGGCCGTTGGCGCGCAGTCGCGCCTCGCGGACCGACTGATCGCGGCCGCGCTCGAGGTGCTCGGCGAGGCGCAGGATCACGGAGCAGCGGTCGAGCAGGTCCTCGTCGCCGGCGTGCGTGAGCGCCGCCAGTTCGCCGAGCTTGGCGGTGCCCTTGCGGTGGTAGCGGGTGATCTGGGCGATCAGCGCGCGCTCGCGGGGGTCGAAGCCCGGAAGCTCGGCGCTGACGATCAGGTAGTACGAGTGCTTGTGGTGGTCGTCGTAGGAGATCGTCATCCCGACGTCGTGGAGCATTGCGGCGGCCCACAGCAGCTCGCGCTCGCCGGGCTCGGGCTCGAACAGCCCGCCGGCGGCGAGCGAGTCGAACATCTGGAGCGAGAGCAGGGCGACGTGCTCGATGTGGGGGAGGTCCGACTCGTACTGGATCGCGAGATTGCGGACGCCCGCGACGCGGACGTCGTCGAACAGCGGCTCGAGCGCGTCTGCGAGCAGCTCACGCGCGATGAACACTCCGTCGCGAAGGCTGGCCTCCGTGACCTCGATGCCGGCGAATCCGCCCAGCTCGACCACGGTCTCGATCACGATCGCGGAGGCGAGGATGATGTCGCCGCGCCCGACCTTGATGCCGGGCACCTCGCCGCGTTCGGCCACCGGCAGCGCTGCCAGCGTCTGGACGAGGTTGCCGAGCATCTCTCGGGTGATCACGAGCCCCTGGACGCCGATGTCGGGCTGATCGGCCATGCGCTGGGCAGCGGCCGCGAGGTTGCGTACGGCACCGCCCATACCGACGATCCGGTCGCCGCCGGCGGCGAGCGCGGGGAGCCCGGACAGCGCCTCTCGCACGTGCGCGCGGAGCCGCTGGATGTCCCGCTTGCGGGCCGGGCCGGAACCGGGCAGGAACTGCTCGGTCATGCGCACCGCCCCAAGCGGGAACGATTGGAGCGACTTGGCGTGGCGGTCGGCGACCTCGATCACCTGGATGCTGCCGCCGCCGGTCTCGAGCACGATGCCGTCGGTCATCGTCGAGCTGTTGATCGCGGCCACGTAGCCGAAGCGCGCCTCGTCCTCGTCGGAGATCACCTCGATGTTCAGGCCGCTGGCGGCGCGGGCGGCCTTGAGGAACATCTCGCCGTTGGCGGCGTCGCGGATCGCGCTGGTGGCGACCGCGTGAACGGCGTCAGGACCGAGGCCGTGCGCGGCCAAGAAGCGCTCGAACACCGCGAGCGTCTCGAGCCCGCGCCCCATCGCCGCGTCGCCGAGGCGGCCGGTCTCCGCCAGGCCGGCGCCGATCCGGACGGTCTCGTAGATCTCATCGGTGAGCTTCCACCAGTCGCCCGGAACGAACATGTACACGACCAAACGCCACGAGTTCGAGCCAAGGTCAATAACGGCCACCCGGCGGGCATCCTGGCCCGCCTGGCCGGTCGCTCGAGTCGATCTCCAGCTCACGTGAGCTGAATGATCCGTGCGGGCGCGGACGAAACCCCCTCGACCGTGTCACGATGGCCGCTTGGACTCCGAAAAAGACCGGATGTTGCGAGGAGAGCCATATCTCGCGAACGACCCGGCGCTGCTCGAGGAGCGCCGAGCGTGCCGGCTCGTGTGCGAGCGATTCAACGCGACGAGCTTCGGCCTGACTGTCGAGCGGCGGGCGATCCTGAGCGAGCTGCTCGGCGAGCTGGGTGAGGGTGCCGACGTGATGGCGCCGTTCGAGTGCGACTACGGTTACCACGTCACGATCGGAGCGAGGACGTTCGTCAACTACGGGGCGGTGATCCTCGACGGCGCGAGGGTCACGATCGGTCAAGATGTACAGATCGGCCCGAACGTGCAGTTGCTGACCGCGACGCATCCACTGGACCCAGTTGAGAGGCGGCGCGGCACCGAGACCGCCGAGCCGGTCACGATCGGACACGGCGCGTGGTTGGCCACCGGCGTGATCGTGTGCCCGGGCGTGACCGTCGGCGGCGACGCGGTGGTCGGCGCCGGCAGCGTGGTCACGAAGGATCTGCCGGCGCGCCATCTCTGCTTCGGCAACCCCTGCCGGGTGATCCGTGAAATCGCCTGAAAAGGTTCTGGTCCTGTACGAGCACAGTCGCGCCGGCGCGGCGGCCATCGATCTCGCCCGCGAGTTGGCCGTTCAAGGCAGCCCCGGGCTCACGGTCGTCGCGATCGCTCCCCGGGCGCCGTCGGGGCCCCGCTGCGGCAACTCGGCGCTCGAGTACAACGAGGCGGTGGCGGACTCGGTGGCGCAGGACCTCGAGCAGGCGAAGGAGCGTCTTGGCGAACCCGGCGCGGCCGCGAGCGCCGCGTTCGTGCGCCTCGTCGAGGGGACCGATCAGACGCTTGAGCAGTTCGCCCGCAGCGGCGGCTTCGATCTCGTGCTGTTGCCGGCACACCGCCGACCGCTGCGACGGGGCGCGTACCACCCCGAGGCGGCCCGCCTCACGCTCAGCGCCGACGCCGAGATCCGGATTGTCGGGCCCGCTTCGCAGGCGCAGCCGCACCCGCAGTCGCAACTGCGGCGGCCCGGCGTCGCCGCTGATTGATCCGGATCGCGGCGCCGATCGCCGCCCCGAAGAAGATCGCGCCGATCCAGAATGGGCTGACGAGCAGCACGGCTGCGATGCCGAGCATCGTCAGCCAGATCGCGGGCCTCCAGTCGCGCCAGTCTCCTCTCACAGCAGCAGCGTACCTAGTGGGGCTCAGGCGTCATCGCACGCCCACCTTGAGCTCGGCCGCGACGCGCTTCTGGACCGCGGCGACGGCGCGGAACGCCTCTCGCAGGTAGCTGCGCGTCAGCCCGGTCAGGGTCGCCGGGTTGACGAAGTCGTCGGGCTCCTCGCCGGCTCGAAGCTGTTCCACCTGATGCTCGACTCGCAGGTCGGTGATCAGAGTGAGCGCGTCCTCGAGCGTCCGTGCCTGGGAGTCGGACAGGCTTCCAGCGGCTGCGCCGGCGCGCAGCCGCTGGCTGGTCGACGCGCTCGTCACCCCGGCTGCCATCCCGGCCCATCGAGCCAGGTCGACGATCGGGAGCATGCCCCCTTGCTTGAGATCAAGACGGCCGCGATGCTCGCCGGTCGATTCGACCACCAGTCCCCTGAAAAAGCCGGTGGGGGGACGGTGCGTCAGCGCAAACCTGGCCATGAGGCGGAGCAGCGCAGGGTTGCTCGGCGCGAGCCGGAAGCTGTCGGCGACCGCCGTACCGCTGTGGATGCCCCACACGGGCCGGCTGTCGACGAGCACCGAGACCAGGATGAGGGCCTTCTCCTGTGTCGGGTCGTCGATCCAGCTCCGGACCACGCGCTGCCAGGACTCGAGCGAGCGTACGAACCGCATATCGGACGCGGTCGCACCGTGCTCGTCGGCATGGAGCCCGCATTCCTGCAGCTGGTCCACCACGGCCTGCCCGATCGCGTGCAGCCGCCGCCGGATGTCCTCGTCGTCATGCGAGCCGAACCACACGATCGCGCTGTCTATATCCGAGCTCGGTAACGCCTCGCGCCGGGCCTGGCTGCCGAGGGCGAGCCACGCGAAGTCGACCCCGAGGCCACGCGCGCCGGCAACCGCGAGGTCGAGCATCCGGCGCGTCAGCGCGTCGACGACGACCGAATACACCGCGGCGACGTTGGCCGGCGAGACCCGGGCGTCGTGCAGCGCGATCACCATCGGGCGCAGTTCGCGTGCGGCGTCGATCAGCTCGTCGACAGACCCAGCCTGGGCGATTCGCCAGCGCAGGAAGAAGGGCGAGCGCGTTTGCGCCGCGACGAGGTCGATCTCTTCGACTACCCCGAGGACCTGTCCGGTGGCCGACACGACCGGGAAATGGCGAAAGCCCCGATCGAGCATGTCGAGGAGGACGTCGGTGCCGAGCCGGTCGGGTGAGCACGTGTATGCGGGCGACGACATCGCCACCGACACCGGGGCGTCGCCGGTGAGGCCGCTCGCGACCACGCGCGTCCGGAGGTCACGGTCGGTGAGGATCCCGAGCGACCCGTCGCCGAGGTCGACGATCGCCGAGGTCGAGTGAGCCGCGGTCATCTTCTCCGCGGCCTCGCGGATCGACGTCTCTGGACCGCACAGCACCGGCACGCTGCGGATCAGGCCGCCCACCGGCTGCAGCGGCGGGTCCAGATGAGGCTCGGAAACGGTGGTGCCGGCGCCCTCCGCCCACGGCTCGAGCAGCGAGCGTGCGATGAACCGCAAGCCGGCCGGCCGGGACAGCGGCTCCTGCGCGACCTCCGCCGGGATCCGATAGCAGACCGTCTCCTCGCCCGCACGGGCCTCGAACCCCGTCGGTAATCCGGACAACATCGAGGCATGACCGAACAGCTCGCCCTCGCCGAGCAGGTCGAGCACCCGCCCATCGAACACGATCTCGACGGCGCCGGTCCGCACGACGCGCAGATGCGCGACGGGCTCCGCGCCCTGGGAGAAGATCGTCGTGCCGGCGCGGTGAAACTCGACCTCCGCCGCCGCGGCCACACGATCGACCTCGCCCACCTCGAGCGAGTCGAACGGCGGGTGCGCACGGAGGAACTCGGTTACCTCGGGCGCCGCGGTCGCGGTCATCCTCGCGACCCTAAACGACTAACCGACGGCTGCGGGAGCCTGGAGTCCAGCTCCCCGCGCAGCGTCCTCCTTGAGCATGTCAGCGCATTTCTCGCCGATCATCATCGTCGTGATGCACGGGTTGATCGCCGGCAGGAACGGGAGGATCGACCCGTCCGCGATCCGCAGCGATCGCACGCCACGGACTCGCAGGCGTGGGTCGACGACCGCGAGCGGGTCCGAGTCCGGGCCCATGTGACAGCTGCACGCCGGGTGGTAGACCGTGTTGTGGGTCTTGTGCATGTAGTCGATGAGCTCGTCGTCGGTCTGCGCTTCGGGCCCGGGCGCCAGCTCGGCGCCCGCCCACTCGGCCATCGCCGGCTGTGAGACGATCTTACGCGCCAGCCGCATGCCGTACGCCATCACGCGCTCGTCGTGACCCTCGGGGTCGGTGAAGTAGCGCGGATCGACTCGGGCACGGTCCCGGTAGTCGGACGAGCGCAACCGCACGGTCCCGCGCGAGCGGCCACGGCACACGTTCGGCGTCAGGCAGAAGCCGTTCTCGGTCGTCGGGTAGCCCCAGCGCGCGGTGTTCATGTCGAACGGCACCGAGCCGTAGTGCATCATCAGGTCGGGCCGATCGAGGCCGGGCTCGGACCGCGAGAACAGCCCGATCTCCCACCACTGGGTCGAGGTGCGGATCATCGGCTTCTTCGAGTCCCACTGGACGATCCCCTCGACATGGTCGTCGAGGTTGGCGCCGACGCCGGGCGAGTGGACGAGCGTCTCGATCCCGAACTCGTGGAGGTGCTCGCCGGGGCCGATGCCCGACAGCATCAGCAGCTTCGGCGTGTCGATCGCGCCGGCGCTCAGGATCACCTCGCGCCGCGCCCGGACCGACGCCTGTGTGAGCAGATCGGGGGTCAGGTACTCGACCGCGGTGGCGCGCTTGTCCTCAGTGGCCACGCGCTTGACCCAGCACGCGGTCCGGATCTCGAGGTTCGGCCGCGAGCCCAGGATCGGATGCAGGTACGCGTGCGAGGACGACATCCGCGTGTTGTCGGGCGACGAGTTGATCTGGAACCAGCCCGCTCCGTCCGTCACCGTGTGGCCCTCGTTGAACCGGCTCGTCGGCAGGCCGGCCTGGGTGGCCGCCTCGAGCAGCGCGACGCCGCACGGATCATCGGGCGGCACCGTCCGGATGTTGACCGGGCCGTCGCGCCCGTGGTGGTCGCCGGGCCCGTCGTTGGTCTCCAGCCGCTTGATCAGCGGCCAGCAATCCGCCGAGCTCCAGCCTTCACACCCCGTCGCGGCCCACTCGTCGAGGTCCTCCTTCGGCGTCCAGAACGCGATGCACGAGTTGTGCGACGAGCAGCCGCCGAGCACCTTCGCGCGCGCATGACGCAGGAAGCTGTTCCCGCGCGCCTGGGGCTCGACCAGGTAATCCCAGTCGTAACCCGAGTCGAGCAGGTACATCCAGTCCTCGAGGCGCAGGACGCGCGGGTCGTCGACGTCCGACGGGCCCGCCTCCAAAACGCACACGGTGACGTTCGGATCTTCGGACAGCCTGGCGGCAACCACACACCCCGCGGTCCCGCCGCCGGCGATCACATAGTCGAACTCGCCGGCGTCGATCATGGCGCCATCTCTCCCATCGCGGGCAGGTGCTCGAGTTCCGGCACATTGGCCCGGTGCTCCTCGAGCACGTCGCCGCCCTTCTTGACCTGCACCGTGAAGTAGTAGATCGTGCCGATGATCACGACGGCTCCGATGAACAGGAACGGCGACCACTGCCAGTACCAGTGCGGCGTGCCGAGTGAGTTGTAGATGGCGTTGCGCGGCCAGGCGATGTTGATCGCCACGAGCGTGCCGTAGGCCACGGCCGCGATGTTGACCGGGAGGCCCCAACGCCCGAGCGAGAAGTACGGCCCGTGATCGGGTTTCGGCCACTGGCCCCGCAGGCGCCGCACGAGCATGGGACCGGTCACCCCGAGGTACGCCATGTAGAACATGATGATCGCCAGCGACGTGAGCACGAGGAACGCGCTCTGGTTCCCGATGTTGATCAGCAGCAGCGCGAGTGTCAGGCCCCCCGTCACGAGCGCCGGCACGATCGGCACCTTGCGGTGACCGGAGACGCGCGCGACCGCCGAGCCGGCCGGCAGGCGGTTGTCGCGCGCCATCGAGAACATCATCCGAATCGTCGCCGTCTGCACGGCCAGGCAGCAGACGAAGATCGCGATCGCGCAGTCGATCAGGAACAGGTTCCCGACGGTGTTCCCGAACGCCTGCTTCATCACATAGGGAAGCCCGAGGAGCCCGACCTTCGGGTCGAGGATGTGCTTGTTCGCCATCGACGCGAGCAGGATCACGAGGCCGCCGATGATCGCGGCGGCGGCGATCGCGCGGATGATCGCCGGTGGCGCGTGCTTGCGCGGGTTGTTGGTCTCCTCCGCGAGCGTCCCCGCGGTGTCGAACCCGTACATCACATACGCACTCAGGAGGCCGCCGACGAGCAGCGCCCCGAAGTAGCCCCACGGATGCCCGGCGCCGAAGTGGTAGGAGTGGAAGATGATCTGCGGCCCGTGGTGCGCGTTGAACAGCAGCAGGATCACGAGGATGCTCGAGCCGATGAGCTCGCACGTCACGCCGATGTTGTTGATCCGCGACATCAGCTTGACGCCGAGCATGTTGATGATCGTCGTGATGCAGACCAGGATTCCCCCGAGCAGCAGCGCGTTCTGAGCTCCATGTTTGGTCAGGTACGTGCCCGCGTCGGCTGACGTCCCAAAGAACTGCAGATGGGTCGATACTTGGGGCAGAACGATCTGCCAGTCGACCGCCACGGCGGCGATCGTGACGATCGCCCCGACGATGTAGATCCAGCCGGTCATCCACGACATGAACCCGCTCGAGATCTGTTTGGACCACTGGTACACCGACCCGGCGATCGGGTACTGACCCGCCATCTCCATGAAGCACAGCGCCACCAGGATCTGCCCGCACACCACCGCCGGCCACGTCCACCAGACGCCCGGCCCGGCGTTCAGGTAGCCAAACCCGTACAGCGCCGTGACGCCGGTCAGGATCGAGATGTAGCTGAACCCCGCCGCGAACGCGGAGAAGCTTCCCAGCGAACGATCCAGTTCCTGCTTGTAGCCGAAGCCCGCTAGCTCGTTGCTGTCCGACGCGACACCGCTCGCCTGCGGAGCTTCTCCCACAGCTGCCATCGATCAACCTCCCCGGCGCGCGCAGTGCTGCGCGGCCATCGAACACACCACGAATGCCCGCGAACTGATGCGGGCGCGCACCCTCGAATCCATTGACCCGGGCCTGATCGGGCGGTTATATATCAGTTGTCGACGTGTGTCAACGAGACCGTGGCCGCGGCCAAGAGGGTGAAAATGGCGACGCAGACCGTGCAGCAGATGTTCGTGGGTGGAAGCTGGCAGCCGAGCGCGAGCGGGGAGACGTTCGAAGCGACGAGCCCGGCGACCGGTGAGCTGATCGCCACCGTCCCGCAGGGCGACCGGAGCGACGCCCAGCGCGCGATCGACGCCGCTCGAGGGGCGGCTGACGGCTGGGCGCGGCTGACCGCGTTCGAGCGTGCGGCCAAGATGCACGCGGTCGGCGACCTGATCGAGGCGCGCCGCGACGACCTGGCGCGGACGCTCACGCTCGACCAGGGCAAGCCCCTGCGCGCCGAGGCGTTCGACGAGGTCGCCGAGCTCGTCGAGTACTGGCGGATGGCGGCCGAGGACGCGAAGCGCCTCGGCGGGGAGCTGCCGAACTCATTCTCCGCGAGCAAGCGCGTGATGCTGGTGCGCCGCCCGCGCGGCGTGGTCGGGGTGATCAGCCCTTGGAACTGGCCGTACACGATGCCGGCCGAGCTGATCGCGCCCGCGCTCGCGTGCGGCAACGCGGTGGTGTGGACGCCGGCGCCGTCGACCGCGGTGTGCGCGGTGGCGCTGGCGGAGTGCATCGCCGACGCCGACCTGCCCCCGGGAGTGTTCAACCTCGTGACGGGGCCCGGACCCGTGGTCGGCGACGAGATCGCGCGCAACCCCGGGACCAATGGGGTCGCGTTCATCGGCTCGACCGCAACTGGGCGACTAGTTGCCCAGGCGGCCGCCGGCAAGGCCGCGCTGCTCGAGATGGGCGGCAACGGTCCGCTGGTCGTGATGGATGGCGCCAATATCGACGCGGCCGTCGATGCGACGCTGACCGCGTGTTACCTGTGCGCCGGCCAGAGCTGCACCGCCGGCGAGCGGATCCTCGTCCACCGAGCGGTCCGCGACGAGTTCGTCGAGAAGCTGGCGCGGCGCGTCACCGAGCTCGTTCTGTTGGGCGACCCGTTCGACGACGCGACCACGATGGGCCCGGTGAACAACGAGCCGGTCGCGGCCAAGATGGATGAGCACGTGCAGGACGCCCTCGCCCGCGGCGCGAGCGTGGTCACCGGCGGCGCGCGCGCCGGCGAGTTCGCCACCCCGCTGTACTGGCAGCCGACGATCCTCACCGACGTCCCGGCCGACGCCCGCGTCGCGGTCGAGGAGACGTTCGGACCGATCGCCCCGGTGGTCACGATCGACTCGCTCGAGCAGGCGATCGAGCTCACCAACGCCTCGCCCTACGGCCTGCTCTCGGCGATCTTCACCGCCGATCTCCAGGATGGACTCGAGTTCGCCGACCGGGTCCACACGGGCTGGGTCAACATCAACGAGTCGAGCAACTACTGGGAGGCGCACCTCCCATTCGGCGGCCGCGCGGGCACCGACAGCGGGATCGGTCGCGTCGGCGGCTCGCACGTGATGCAGTCGTTCACCGAGCTACAGACGGTGGTGCTGAGCCCACACGTACCCGGAGCGTAAGAAAGCTGACCGACTCGGAAGAAGGCTGGCAGACATCCTGAGGATCGGCAGCCAGGCCCGAGTCTGTAGCTGAAAAACCAATAGTCCGTAATCCGTCCAGTCGATCTCCAGCCTGGCATTGCGCGGGTCGATGCCCTCGAACATGGAACCGCGGAAGAACTTCGAGGATGTCCTGCGGCGCGGCCCTGGACGTCTGCGTGGAGAAGTCCCGACGCCGGTTGTGGAGAACCCGCTCCGCATCCTGTTCGTGACGTCCGCGCATAACAGCCTGAGCCAGCGCGCATACATCGCCCTCACCGAGATGGGGCACGACGTCACCGTCCGGGTCGTCGACTCACCCGAGATCATCGAGGCCTCTGTCGAGGCACACAAGCCCGATCTGGTCGTGTGCCCGATGCTGAAGCAGCTCATCCCCGAGTCGGTCTTCGTGAAGTACACCTGCCTCGTCGTGCACCCGGGACCCCACGGAGACCGGGGGGCGAGTTCACTCGACTGGGCTATCGAGCTCGGCATGGACGAGTGGGGCGTGACCGTGCTCGAGGCGGTCGAGGAGGCCGACGCCGGCGATATCTGGGAGACCCGCACGTTCCGCATGCGCCCGGTCGGCAAAAGCAGCATCTACCGCCACGAGGTGCGGCGCGCCGCGGTTGAGATGCTGGTGTTCGCGGTCCACAACTTCGCGCGGGGCGACTTCGAGCCGCTTCCGCTGAACTACGACGACCCGTTGGTGACCGGGCGGCTGCGCCCGCTGATCAAGCAAGCCGATCGCGCGATCGACTGGCGCTGTGACTCGACGGCCGCGGTGGTGCGCAAGATCCGCGCCGCCGAGGGTCATCCCGGCGTGCTCGACACGATCGCCGGCGCCGAGTACTTCCTGTTCAACGTCTATCCCGAGCGCGGGCTCCGCGGCCGTCCGGGCGACATCATCGCCAGCCGCAACGGCGCCATCTGCCGCGCCACCGTGGACGGGGCGGTGTGGGTCACCCATCTCAAGGCCAAGGACGGGCCGGCTCCGTTCAAGCTCCCGGCGCTGCGGGCGCTCGAGCTCGGGGGCCACACGCCCGACGCTCCGGAGATCCCGGTCGCCCTCCACGCCCCGATCCCGCCGGGCCACACGTACCGTGAGATCTCCTACGAGGAGAAGGCGGGCGTCGGCTACCTGAACTTCGACTTCTACAACGGCGCCATGAGCACCGAGCAGTGCCGCCGTCTGCGCGAGGCGTACCTGTACGCGCGCAGCCGTCGCACGACCAAGGTGATCGTGCTCGCCGGCGGGTCGGACTTCTTCTCCAACGGCATCCACCTCAACGTGATCGAGGCGGCTGAAAATCAGGGCGAGGAGTCCTGGTACAACCTCCACGCGATCGACGACGTCGTACGCGAGATCCTCGACACCGACTCGCACATCACGATCTCGGCGCTTTCCGGCGACGCCGCCGCCGGTGGCGTCCCGTTCGCGGTCGCGGCCGACCACGTTGTCGCACGCGAGGATGTGGTGCTGAATCCCTACTACCAGCACATGGGCGGGCTGTACGGGTCGGAGTACTGGACCTACCTGCTGCCGCGCCGCGTCGGTCACGAGCTGAGCCGCGAGCTCACAAACGCACCGTTCAACCCGATCGGAACCCGCCGCGGAGTGGAGATCGGACTGCTCGACGCTGCCTTCGGCGACTCGAGCGCGAGCTTCCGGGCCCAGGTCCAGGGCCTGGCCGAGCGTCTGGCCCGCCATCCCGACGTGCCGCACTGGCTCGAGGCCAAGCGTCGCGAGCGCGCCCGCGACGAGCAGGTCAAGCCGCTGGCCGCCTACCGCACCGAAGAGATGGCCAAGTCGCACGAGTGCTTCTTCGGCGAGGATCGCAGCTACCACGAGGCACGCAAGCTGTTCGTCTACAAGACTGGCGCCCCCTGCAAGGTGGCGCTGCCGGCCGCCGAGCGCACGCTCACTGAGTCCCAGCGCGCGGTGACGAAGGTCCGTCAAGCGAAGCAGTCCGCCGCCTGATGAGCGCGGTGACCGAGGCTCCAGTAGTCGATCGGGGCACGGGCACCGTCGTCGGCGGTGCGGTCGACGGTAATTTCGACCGCGCCCGGGGCGCGCAGTCCCGCAGCCTCGCCGCGTGGCTCGGCAGCAAGTGGCTCGACCTGAAGCACTGGCTGCCGAAGGGGCAGCTGCTGCCCGAGCACGTGTTGCGCCGGCGCCACCGCTCGATCGTCATCCTGCTGTGGCTCCACGTGCCGGCGCTGTTCGCGTTCGGCGTCCTGATGGGCAACTCGGTCCTGCACACGGGCATCGACGTGAGCATGGTCGCACTGTGCGGCGTCGGCGCGACTCTCGAGCGCTTCCGGTTGAAGGCCCGGATCATCGCCGCGTCGTTCGGCCTGGTGACCTGCTCGGCCGTGCTGGTCGACCTGTGGGGAGGCATCACCGAGGCCCACTTCCACTTCTTCGTGATGATCGGCGTGCTCACGCTCTACCAGGACTGGACCCCGTTCCTGGTGGCGATCGCGTTCGTGGTCGTCCATCACGGCGTCGGCGGGGTGCTCGACCCCAAGGCGGTGTTCGGCGACAACCCGCAGGCCGACAAGAACCCGTGGCTGTGGGCGCTGATCCACGGCGGGTTCGTGCTTGCCGCCAGCGTCGCTCACGTCGTCGCCTGGCGCACGAACGAGAACCAGTTGCTGCGCGACCCGCTCACCGGCCTGCCCAGCCGCCTGCTGTACCTCAACAACTTGAGGCTCGGGCTCGAGCGGCTCGGCCGCGGGCCGAACCGCTCGGTGGCGGTGCTGTTCCTCGATCTCGACCGCTTCAAGGTGATCAACGACAGCCTCGGCCACGGCGAGGGCGACGAGCTGCTGGTCGCTGTCGCCGAGCGCGTCGGGCACTCGCTGCGCCGGCACGAGACGCTTGCCCGGTTCGGCGGCGACGAGTTTGTGATCCTGTGCGAGGACATCTTCGACGACGAGGACGCGGTCGCGGTCGCCGAGCGCGTGCTGAAGGCGTTCAGCCTTCCGTTCGCGCTCGCCCACGGGGAGACGATGGCCGCGGCCAGCATCGGCATCTCGGTCACCTCGGATCCTCATCAGGACCCGGATGACCTGATCCGCGACGCCGACGCCGCGATGTACCGGGCCAAGGGCGCCGGCGGCGCGCGTGTGGTCCTGTTCGACGAGGTCACCCGCGAGCGGGCGCTGGCGCGCCTGCACAACGAGAACGCGATCCGCAAGGCGATCGAACGCGAGGAGTTCCGCGTGTTCTTCCAGCCGGAGGTGTCGATCGACGGCGACCGGATCACCGGGCTCGAGGCACTCGTCCGCTGGCAGCATCCCGACCGCGGGCTGCTCGGCCCGGGCGAGTTCATCTCGCTGGCCGAGGAGACCGGCCTGATCGTCCCGCTCGGCACCTGGGTCCTACGGGACGCCTGCCGGCGTGCGGTCGTGTGGCAGCTGGGCCGTCCGAGCGACCAGCCGCTGATGCTGCGGGTCAACGTCTCCGCCCGGCAGCTCGCGAAGGACTCGTTCAAGGCGACGGTCTCCGGCGTCATCAGGGAGACCGGCATCGATCCTGCCCGGCTCTGCCTCGAGGTCACCGAGAGCGTCCTGATCGAGGATCCCGAGTCGTCGATCCGCGTGCTCACCGAGCTCAAGGAGCTCGGGATCAAGATCGCGATCGACGACTTCGGCACGGGCTACTCATCGCTCGAGTACCTGCGCCGGCTCCCCGTCGACTGCGTCAAGGTCGACCGGTCGTTCGTGCGCGGCGTGCCGGACAACGAGGAGGACGTGGCAATCGTCAACGCGGTGATCGAGCTCGGCCACGCGCTCAAGCTGTCGGTCACGGCCGAGGGCGTCGAGACGGTCGAGCAGCTCGGCAATCTGCAGGGGGCCGGCTGTGACACCGCCCAGGGCTTTCTTTTCTATCGACCCGAACCACCGGAGGTCATCGAGCGGCTGTTCGCGGACGCCTCGGCCCCGTCCGGGGAGGCGCCGAGCGCCGCCGTCGAGGTATCCGCGAACGGCTCGGGTCCGGCGGGCGCGGGCCCGGTCGACCGTGGGCCGGCCGTCGCCTCCCAGCGCCGGCTGATCCCGCCGCCCGGTGTCCGCGGCAGCCGCCGGCGTCTGGCTCGGCATTCGCTCGTGGCCGGCGTCAAGGCCATGACCCACACGTGGGTGAGCGGCGACGCGGCGCCCGACTCAAGCGCGGGCTGACGGCGCCGATCACCGGGCTATGGAGTCGTCCGTCTCTTCTCTCGCCGCTGTTCGCGATCGCCGCAAGACGCGGCGTCGCGCGCTGCGCCTCGTGGTGTTCGCGGCGCTGCTGGAGATCACGCTGATCCTGCCGTTCGTCGACCACCTCGCCGACGCCCACCCGATGATCCACTTCACCCAACACGGGTTCATCTTCGCCGGCGGCGTGCTCATGGGGCTGGCGATCCGCGACGTGCAGCGCGCCTCCCGGTCCTGACCCGAGGCCCTTGTCGTGGGCAAGATCCTCGCGGTCCACTGGCCACACATACTGTTCGTGGCCATCGGGGTCGTCGCGTTCGTTTGGATCGCCTACCGGCCTGAACGCGAGTCTGCTGAGCGCTCGGGCAGGACCCTCGCGCTCGAGACGGTCGAGCCCGCCTCGCCGGCCCCGAAAGCGACCGCCGTGCGCCGGACGGTCGCGCGCCGCGGCCTGCTCGCGCTCGGGCCGTTGCTCGGGACGATCGCTACGGGCGCGATCCTGTACGGCCTCGAGGTGGGCGGGGGATCCGTCCCCGGCGCTGTGATCTGGATCCACTCGGGGATCTCGGCACTCGCGCTGCTGCTTGTCCTCTACAAGGTGGGCGACCTCGGGATCGCCCGGATCCGCCGGGCCTTCGGCCGCGACCGGCTCTCGGAGCTCGTCTCCGTAGTGCTCGGGATCCTGTCGGTGCCGCTGATCGTCACCGGCGTCGCGCTCCTGTTTGCTCCGAGCACGAGCTCGTTCTTCTCGTACGCGCATCTGATCTCGGCTGCGTGGTGGACGGGGTTGCTCGTGTGGCACCTGCGCCGCTACGTGGGCGCGTCGCTGCGAGCCGCGTTCAAACGGCAGGAGGGCCTCGCGCCAGTCAAGGCGGCCTCGCCGGTCGATCGTCCCCGTGTCGCGCCGGTGGTGGAGTTGCGCGGCGACCGGATCCGCTGGCGTACCTCTGACTGACCAGTCAGTCGAGGTCTACCTGCCAGTCCCTTAAAGGACCGAGCGGATCTCCTGCTCGAACGTGTCGATGTGACCGACAAGCGTGTCGCGCGCCGTCGCCGGCTCGCCGGCGGCGATCGCGAGCAACACGTCCTGATGCTCGTGGACGCGCGCGAACAGGTGCGGTAGCCGGTCGATCACCAGGTACCAGATCCGCAGCGACAGGTTGAAGTAGCGCCCGAGCGTCTCCTCGAGGAACGGATTGGCGGCGCACCGGTAGATGAACCGGTGCACGCGCGCGTCGAGTTCCATCAGCGTGGCGAGATCATCGTTGCCGCGGCTCGCCTGGAGCTCGTCGAGCAGGCCGGTCAGTTCCTCGCGCTGGGTCTCGGTAATCCGCTGCGCGGCGCGGTACGCCGCGTGCCCCTCGAGCTGCGTCCGCACGTCGGAGATGTGGGCGAGGTCGGTGATGTTGATCTCCGAGGCGAACGTGCCGCGCCGGGGGAACACGGTGACCAGGTTCTCGAGCGCGAGGCGCTTGATCGCCTCGCGGACGGGGGTGCGCCCCATCTTCAGCTCGCGCCCGATCAGGTCCTCGTCGATCGGGGCGCCGGGGGCGATCCGCAGCGTGACGAGCCGGTCGCGCAGCTCACGGTACGCGCGGTCCGCGAGCAGGCCGCGCGGCGCGCTCCGGCGACGGCTGGGGCTTCCGCTGGGGACGACTGATATATCAGTCATCGGTTACGAGAGTCTATATCCGCCGCCGCGCGGCGTCGAGGGACTACCGCGGTAGTGCAGCGCGTACTGGGCGCACCAGCATGAGCGCGAGCGTCGTCGCGCATAGGGCAGCCGAGATCGCGAAGGGCACGCCGTCGCCGGTTGCCTTGGCGAGCGCGCCACCGCCGCCCGCGCCGACCACCTGCCCGGTCGCCCAGGCCAGGTTGATCAGCGCCATCGCGTAGCCGAGCCCGATCCCGCGGGACTCCGCCGCGTCGGACAGCATCGCCATCGCCGGCGCCCAGAAGCTGCCGAGCGCGACGGCGGCGAGCACGACCACGCCCGCGACGACCAGCACCGTCTCCGAGATCGTGAACCAGGGCAGCGCGAACGCCGCGCCCGCCAGTCCAATCCGTAACGGGAACATCCGCCCGCGGCGGTCCGAGACTCGGCCGACGGCCGGGCTGACAAGCGCCTCGGCGCCGGCCGCGATCAGGAACGTGGCGCCGATCCCGGCGGCGCTCGCGCCGAGCGCGCTGAGCCGGAGCGGCGCCAGCACGTTGATGATTCCGGACGCGAGCGCCGGCAGCGTGACCAGCCACATGCCCAGCGCGATCCCGGGCCGGCGCAGCGCTTCGAGCAACCGGCGCGGTCCGGGCTGCGGCGGCTGCGGCGAGGGCGCGGGCAGTAACGCCACCGCGACCGCCAACCCCCCGGCGACCACGACCACCGCCGAGAACACGGGCGCGCGTCCGAGCGCGTGCGCGAGCGTGCCGATCACCGGTCCCAACAGCGCACCCCCGATTCCCGCCGCGAGCACGCCCCCGATCGCGCCCCCGCGGCGCTCCGCGGGGATCTCGCCGATCAGCCACGCGAGGCTGCCCGCCCAGGTACAGGCACCGCCGACGCCCTGGACGAACCGGGCGGCGTCGAGCAGCACGATGTTGTCTACGAGCCCGAACGCCAGGCTCGAGGAACCCATCAGGAACAGGCCGGTGTAGATCGTGGTGCGCGGCCCGGCTTCGGCGGCGAGCATGCCGCCGGGGATCGAGCCGATCAGCGTCCCCGCGGCGTACCCGGCCGTGAGCACCCCGGCGGACGCCTTCGAGAGGTGCAGCTCGTGCGTGAGCGTGGGCAGCAGCGGCACGACGGCCGCGTAGAACATCGTGTCGACGAATACGACCGCGCTCGCGACTACGAACAGCAGCCGAAGCTCGCGCGCGTCCAAGACGGCTGAAAGTACTAGTCGCCGAGCTCGGTGCGCCGGCGCACTACGAACTCCTCGAGCTCTGAGCGAATCCCGTCGTCGAGCGGGGGCTGCTCGTAGCTGTCGAGCGTCGAGCGCCAGATCTCGCCGGCCCGGGCCGTCGTGTCCTTGGCGCCGCGCTTGGTCCAGCGGTCGAAGTTCTCGGTCGAGGACAGCAGCGGACGGTAGAAGCACTCGCGGAACCGCTCGAGCGTGTGGGCGGCCCCGAGGAAGTGGCCGCCGGGCCCGACCTCGGTGTGCGCGTCGAACGCGAGCGACGCCTCGTCGATCTCGAGCGGCGTGAACTCGTGCCGCAGCTCGCGGAGCAACTCGACGTCGACGATGAACTTCTCGTAGCAGGACACGAGCCCGCCCTCGAGCCACCCCGCCGAGTGCATGACGAAGTTGGTGCCGGCGAGGAACGTCGGCAGCATCGTCATCAGCGACTCGTACGCGGCCTGGGCATCGACGGTCTGCGACGCGTTCAGGCCGCCGCCACCGCGCCAGGGCAGGTTGAAGTGACGGGCGATCTGTCCGGTGCAGAGGACGCCGATACCGGACTCGGGCGTGCCGAACGACGGCGAGCCCGACTGCATGTCGGTGTTGGACAGAAAGCTCCCAAATACCACGGGCGCGCCCGGGCGGATCAGCTGCGCCAGCGCGATCCCGGCGAGCGCCTCGGCGACTTGCTGCACGAGCGTCGCCGGCAGCGACACCGGCGACATCGCGCCCATCAGCAGGAACGGGGTGATCACCACCGCCTGGTTGGCCTTCACGTACTCGAACATCGCGGCGAGCATCCGGTCGTCGTAGCGGAGCGGCGAGTTCACGTTGATCAGGCTGATCGAGACCGGCGCGCGCTCGATTTGTTCACGGCCCCCGAACAGGATCTCGCCCATCCTGATCGTGTCGGCGGCGTTCGGACCGCTCGTCACCGACCCCATGTACGGCTTGTCGGACAGGGTCTGGAGCGCGAACACCATGTCGAGGTGGCGGGAGTCGAGCGGCCGGTCCTCGGGCTCGCAGATCGTGCCGCCGGGGGAGTCCAGCTCGGGAAAGGCCTGAGCGAGGCGGACGAGGTTCTCGAAGTCGGCCATCTTGGCGTCCCGCCGCACGTCGCCCTCGCGGATGAACGGGCACCCGTACACGGGTGCGAACACCATGTGGTCGCCGCCGATGTGGGCGGTATTGGCGGGGTTGCGTGCCTGGAGGTCGAACTCGCGAGGGGCCTTGGCGACCTGCTCGAGGATGAACTCGGGGTCGAACCTGATGCGGTTCTCGTCCTCGAGGATCTGACCGGCGTTCGTGAGCAGTTCGACCGCCTCGGGGAGCAGGAACTCGATCCCGATCTCGGACACGAGTCGCCTCCAGCCGCGATCGATCACGGCGATCGCGTCTTCGCTGAGGATCTCGTAGCGGGGCATGGCGTTGACAAACACGGCGGGCTCCTCAGGATTGGAGTTTGTCGGCGGTGGCGCCTTGGGGGGTTGACGCGGCGACTGTGATCCGTAATCTATACCGCGTGGAACAACAGTTCCAAGTTTCGCACGAGAGAGGTCCGGCGCATGGAACGACGGCAGTCGACCGCGGCGCCGATCTGCTCGTCCGCGTGCTCGAGAGCGAGGAGCCGGTGGGACTGAGCGAGCTCGCGTCGGCCGCCGGGCTGCCCAAGAGCACCGCCTCGCGGCTCGTCAGCGCGCTCGAGCGGCGTGGGCTGATCGAGCAGGACGGCGAGCGCGGACGCCTGCGACCGGGACCCGCGATCCTGCGCGTGGCCGAGCGGAGCATGCTCGAGCGCAACATCATCGAGCTGTCCAAGCCAGCGCTCGACGCGCTCTCCGAAGCCACCGGAGAGACGATCAACCTGGCCGTGCCCGGGCTCGAGGGAGTCGAGCACGTCGCCCAGGTGGATAGCCGGCACTTTCTCGGCGCCGGGCATTGGCTCGGGCGCTCGGTCGGCTACGAGCACTCCGCCAACGGCAAGGTGTTCGTGGCGTTCGGCCGTGCGCCGGCGGGGGCGGCGGCGGCGACGGCGTCCCGCGAGCTGCATGCGGTCCGGCTCAGCGACGTTGCGACATCGATCGACGAGCTCGAGATCGGGTTGACCGCGATGGCGGCCCCGGTGCGCGGCGCGCGGGGCGAGGTGATCGCCGCGCTCAGTATCTCGGGCCCGACGCTGCGGATGACGCCGGCGCGAATCGAGGAGCTGATTCCGATTTTGACCAGCGAGGCGCGGACGCTCAGCCGGCGCCTCGGCCATCGCGACCAAGGAGAACGGGCGGCGTGACCGACGAAGAGATCCTCCAGCTCTTGTATGACGAGACGCTGGTGGGGAATGCACCGGTTGTTCGTGACGGTGTGAACGAGGGCCTCGAACAGGGAATCGAGCCCGACCGGATGCTGTACGACGCGCTGATCCCATCGTTGGAGGAGGTCGGCGCGCGGTTCGAGCGCGGCGACTTCTTCGTTCCGGAGATGCTGATCGCGGCCCGCGCGATGCAGGGCGCGCTCGACATCCTCCGCCCGCTGCTGGCCGACACCGGTGCGGCGCAGGTGGGGAAATTCCTGATGGGCACCGTCAAGGGCGACGTCCACGACATCGGCAAGAACCTCTGCAACATCATGCTCGAGGGCGCGGGCTTCGAGGTGATCGACCTCGGCGTGAACGTGCCGCCCGAGAAGTTCATCGAGCAGATCGAGGAGCACAACCCGGACGTCGTGGGGTTCTCAGCCTTCCTCACGACAACGATGCCGATGTTCAAGGCGAACATCAACGCGCTCCAGAAGGCGGGGCTGCGCGACCGGGTGATCGTGATGGTTGGCGGCGCGCCCGTCACGCAGGAGTACGCCGACGCGGTCGGCGCCGACGGCTACTCGGCCGACGCCTCCTCAGCGGTGAAGAAGGCGAAGGAGCTGATCCAGTTGCGGCGCGAGAAGGTGCTCGCATGAGCTCGGTCACGGTGTTGCGCTCGCGGTCGAAGACGGTGGAGATCGGCGCGGACCGTCCGTTCTGCGTGATCGGCGAGCGGATCAACCCGACCGGGCGCAAGAAGTTCGCCGAGGACCTGCGCGCGGGCGAGCTGTCGACCGTCACCTACGACGCGCTGGCGCAGGTCGAGGCCGGCGCGAACATGCTCGACGTCAACGCCGGCATCCCGCTCGTGGACGAGTCGGAGCTGCTGAAGGCGATGCTGAAGACCGTGCAGCAGGCCGTCGACGTGCCGATCTGCATCGACTCGTCGGTGATCGAGGCGCTCGAGGCCGGGCTATCCGTGTACGAGGGCAGGGCGCTTGTGAACTCGGTCACCGCCGAGGACGAGCGCCTTTCCGAGATTCTCCCGCTCGTCGCCCGGCACGACGCGGCCGTGATCGGGCTCGCCAACGACGAGACCGGGATCCCGGAGACGCCCGAGAAGCGGCTCGAATGTGCGCGCAAGATCGTCGCGGTCGCCGCCGAGCACGGCATCGCGCGCGAGGACGTCGTGATCGACCCGCTGGCGATGACCGTGGGCGCCGACCCTACGGCCGTACGTACGACGCTCGAGACGATCAGCCTGATCCGCGACGAGCTCGGCGTGAACATGTGCCTCGGCGCGTCGAACGTGTCTTTCGGCCTGCCGCAGCGGCTCGTGCTGAACGCCGGCTTCCTCCCGATGGCGATGGCGGCCGGGCTGACGAGCGCGATCATGTCGACCGCCGCGGTGTGCGTCGATGCGGTCCGGGCGTCGGATCTGCTGCTCGGCCACGATGAGTGGGGCGCGAGCTGGATCGCTGCGCACCGCGCCCGTCAGGCGACGGTCGCGCAGGGAGCTCCCGTGTCGTGAGCGGCGTATCGCCGCAGCGTCGTAGGCTCGAGCTCGCCGGCGCCGGAGCGCTAGACCCAGCTCCGGCCGACGGCGCCGAGCGGGTCCGGCTGCGGTTCCTGCCGGAGGGCGCCGAGGTCCGCGTCCCGAGCGGCACGCCGGTGTTCGACGCCGCGAGCTGGAACGCGATCGCGATCGACTCGACCTGCGGCGGTCACGGAACGTGCAAGAAGTGCCGCGTGCGGATTGTGTCGGGAGACGTCCCGGTGGGCCCGTTGGACCCCCGTGCTTTCTCGGCCGATGAGCTCCGTGAGGGCTGGCGATTGGCCTGTCGGGCGTCGGCACGCGGCGATTTGGTCGTCGAGGTGCCGCCCTTGCAGACCCGGCCGAAGGCCGCTTTGGCAGGAGTCGGCCGGCACGTCATCCTGCGGCCGGCGGTCCAGAAGCGGCATCTTGTTTTGGAGGAGCCGACGATGGAGGACCAGCGCTCGGATCTCCAGCGGGTGCTCGACGCGCTGGAGGATCTGGAGCCGCACGCCTCGATCGAGATGCTCCGGTCTTTGGGCGGGGTGTTGCGGTCGGCCGGGTTCGACGTGACGGCAGTCGTGTGTGACCAGGAGCTGATCGACCTCGAGCCCGGCGACACGACCGCGCGGCGGTTCGCGATCGCGTTCGACCTCGGGACGACGACGGTCGTGGCCACGCTGCTCGATCTCGAGAGCGGACAGCCGGTCGAGGTGCGCTCGATCCTCAACCGCCAGCAGCCCTACGGCGCCGACGTGATCACGCGGATCTCGGCGACGATGATGGACTCAGACGCGCTCGCGGCGTTGGGCGCGCGGGTGCACGAGACGATGGCTTCGCTCGTCGACGAGGTCTGCGCCGAGGGGTCGGTCGATCCCCGTGAGGTGTACGAGGTCACGGTGTGCGGCAACGTCACGATGATCCACCTGGCGCTCGGGATCGACCCCGAGCCGTTGTCGATGGCGCCGTTCGTCGTGTCGACCCACTCGTTCCCGGACGTGCTTGCGCGCGACTTCGGGGTCGAGGTCCACCCGCGGGCGCCGGCGTTCGTATTCCCGTCGTTAGGGGCGTATGTGGGCGGCGACATCGTCGCGGGGATGCTCGCAACGGGGTTGACGCGCGACCGTCGCCTGAGGCTGTTCATCGACGTCGGCACCAACAGCGAGATCGCGCTCGGCTCGGTCGAGCGCGTGGTGGCGACGGCGGCGCCGGCGGGTCCGGCGTTCGAGGCGGCGCAGATCAGGTGCGGGATGCGCGCTTCGGAGGGTGCGATCGAGGGGGTCAAGGTCTCTTCTGAGGACGGCGTCGCGCTGGATGTGATCGGGGATGTCGATCCGGTCGGCATCTGCGGATCGGGGCTCGTCGACGCAGTCGCGGAGTTGGTCCACTGCGGCCTGCTCGACCATTCGGGGCGGTTCATACCCGACGAGGATGCGGCCGTCTCGCACCCGGGGCTGGCCGATCGGCTGACCAAGATCGACAAGGAGCGCGTGTTCGTCCTGGACTGGCGCGGCGGCTCGGATCCGGAGCGCTCGGTGTTCCTGTCCCAGCGCGACGTTCGCGAGCTGCAGTTCGCGAAGGCCTCGATCGCCACCGGTTGGAGCATCCTGCTCGGCGAGCTTGGCGTGGACGTGAGTGAGATCAGCCAGGTGCTGCTGGCGGGGAGCTTCGGCGCTTATCTGACGCCTTTGAGCGCGATCCGGATCGGGCTCGTGCCGCGGATCGCGCTCCCCCGGATCGTGTCCGCTGGCAACGTCGCCGGCGAGGGCGCGAAGATCGCGGCGCTGTCGGTCCGCGAGCGCGCCGAGGCGTACTCGATCCTGCGCGAGGTCGAGTATGTCGAGCTGTCGGGGCGGCCGGACTTCAACGATATGTTCGTCGACCAGCTGTCGTTCCCGGGATGACGGACCGGCGCCGGCGTGCTGCGGTCATCGCTTGCGGAGCGCTGGCGGTCGACGTGCGCCGGATCGCTCGGCGACGGGGCTGGGACCTGGAGGTGATCCCGGTTCCGGCGCTGCTGCACAACCACCCCGAGCGCATCGCACCGGCGGTTGCCGCGGCGTGCGCGGAGCACGATGTCGTGGCTCTTGCTTACGGCGATTGTGGAACGTACGGCGCGCTCGATTCGCTCGATGTCCCTCGCCTTGCGGGCGATCACTGCTACGACCTGTTCGGTCGGGACGAGGTGCGCGCCGCGCTCGAGCAGGAGCCGGGAACGTACTTCCTCACCGACTTCCTCGCGCGGACGTTCGAGCACACGGTGTGGCGCGAGCTCGGCCTGGATCGGTATCCAGAGCTGCGCGATGACTACTTCGGCAACTACACGCGCGTGATGTGGCTGGCGCAGCGGCCGACGCCGGCGACGCGCGCCGCGGCTTTGCGGGCCGCGGCACGTGTCGGGTTGCCCCTGGAGATTCGTGAGGTCGGCGACGCCGGGTTGGAGCGTCAGCTCGAAGGCCCTCGTCGGCGTGCCCGCCTGACGCACCCCTCACTCGCCACCCCACCCGGCCCGGGATTGTGGCTAACCCCTCACTCGCGACCCCGCCCCGGGGTGAATTCAGATTCAGCCACCTCTGTTGTGGTCAAGTCCGCGCTCGGCGAGCGCGGGTGGTCGAGTGTCTACTTAGCCACCCGCCGGCACGTCAACGGCCGGGACGTTCCAGCCGAACACGCTGACCACCGGCGGCGCGCCACCGAGCGCGGCCGCGCTGGTACGTGGCCCGGAGCGTCTCGGACTCGCCGGGCCACAGCGTCACGTCGTTGTCGCTCCACGCGATCGGCAGCACCTCGTTGTCGCCGGGCCGCCGGGGCGCCGGACCCCGAGCCGCGGCGCACGTCGGCGCGCAGGAAGAACGCGACGGTCGGCTTCGTCGAGGTGTTCGTGATCGTCACGTCGGTCTCGGTGTCGCTGCTACCCGCGCCGTACTGCGGATGCGTGCGAGCCGTCACGCTCACGGTGGCGGGGGCCAACGACTGGAGCTGCGTGAAGGTTCGCGTACTGGGTCATCGTCGCCTGCGGGTTGCCGATCGTCGCGGACCAGTTGACGAGGTCCTGCTGGGTCGACAGCCAGTAGACGTTGCGATCGACTACCTGGCCGCCACGCGTGAGCAGCAACTCGACGAAGTACATCTTCGCCGGCGTTGGCGGCGTGGTGGTGGCGGGTACGACCGGATGGAGGACCTCGCGCGCGACTCCCTGGCTGGTCAACCGAGACCCCGTTCGCGGTCTGTTCGTCGAGCAGCTTTCCGTTGACGGTCGTAGACCTTCGATTCCACGGACAAACCGTTCTGCGTTGAACGCGCCGAGGTTGTCGACCGACACCGTTCCGTCGTCGTAGGTGTAGAGGACGTGCAACGGCTCGTTGGCCTTCTTGGCGCCGAAGTAGCTGCCGGCCTGGTCGAAGTCGTTGTTGTAGAGATCCCACAGCAGCGTCGGCCAGCCCTTGTTTAGCTGCCAGTAGACGATCCCGGTCGACGGGGCCTGGGCGTTCGTGGAGTGGTCGATGTAGGCCTCGAACTCGGCTCGCTGCGTCTCGTAGTTCTGGACCTGAGCCTCCTCGACGTACTGGTCGAGGCTCGACCACAGGCCGTAGCGCGCGCTGATCGCGGCGTCGAGATCGTGCAGCGTCCCGAACGCGTAACCGCCGTTCTCGGGGCCGGGCAGCTCGGTCCTCGTAGTTCAGGTGGTACTGGTTGTAGTCGGGGCTCTGCCACAGCGCGGCCTGCTCGGTCGGCGACAGGAACCGCTTGATCGAGTCGAGCGTCGGAACGGTGTCGCCGGCGCTCGCCTCGCTGTCGAAGGCCCACGCGCCGCCGACGTTCGTCCGGGTCGGATCCGTCGGGTCGTAGTGCGTGGCGTCGTACCAGTAGCTCGGCGGCACCCAGTCGTACGGACCCTCCTTCTCGCCTGACGGGCCGAGCTGCCGGGCGCTCTTGTATTCGGCCGAGGCGATCAGCGGATCCTGGAAGTCGGCCTGCGGCGAACGCCTGCGGTCGAGACCGCCTCCTGTTGCGGCGTCGGGCTGTTGTCGCTCCAGCTGAAGTTCATGACGCTCGGGTGGTTGCGCAGGTTCTCGCCCGATCGTGAGCGCCGAGTTCGCGAGCACCACGAAGTCGTGAGCCGGTGGACAGTCTCGCCGATGCTCTGCAGCGTCCCAGGCGTCGCAGCACTGGAACCCGCCGTCGATCAGGATCCCGGCGCGGTCCATCTGCTCGTAGAAGTCGTCCGGCATCTGCTTGCCCTCGGTGCGGATCCCGTTCAGGCCGAGGTTCTTGATCATCGCGATCTGGTTCGCGGTGTCGGCCGCGGAGTAGCGCAGGAACAGGTCCTCCGACCAGCCGCCCGCGCGGAACACGAACGGCACGCCGTTGACGAGGAACTGGCGTGATCCGTGCGGCGCGATCGACGTGGCTCCGGGCGTGGCTCCGATCAGGCGCGTCGTGATCGTCCGGATCCCGAACGTCTCGGACTGCGCGTCCGGCGGCGGCGCCCGGCTGCGTGAGCGCGGCCTGGAGGCGCGTAGAGCGGCTGGCCGCCCATCCCATAAGGCCACCAGACGCTCGGGTGCTGGATGTCGAGGCGCGAGTCGTCGGCCGGGGTGAACGTGAACGTGTGGGTCGCCCCGGCGGCCACGCTCACGGCTTTGACGACGCGGATCAGCTGCCCCGTCGGGGCCTGCACCGTGGCCGACAGCTCGCCGGTCTGGCGCGGTCGCTGCATGGTTGGTGACGTCGGCCTTGAGCGTGAGCGCCGCGCTGCGACAGATCCGGCGCGTCGTTCTGCACGACGTGCGCGTTGCTCAGCGCCAGCGGGCCGGAGGTGTGCAGCTCGATCGGGAACTGAATGCCGGTGTTGTTGTCCGGCGGGATCTGCGTCCAGTCGACGTTGTCGAGCGTGAACATCGTGTTCGGGTTGTTCGGGTAGACCTCGAGCGCGAGCGTGTTCACGCCGGTTCGGAGCAGGCCCGGTGATGTCGAACGTGTACCGCGTGTAGTCGCCCTGCACCGTGTCCTGAGTCGCGACCTCCGTGCCGTTGACCCATACGTCGGCCTGCCCGACGACCCCGTTGACGATCAGGTCGGTGTACCGCGAGCTGCTGGGGTGCGCGACGAAGTCGGTCCGGAACCACCAGGGCACGTCGAACTGCGCGATCGTGTCCGGCCCGATCGAGTTCATGTAGCCGAAGCAGTTCTTCATGTTGTCGGAGAAGAACACGCTCGGCACAGTGGCCGGTCTGGACGAGCGCGCCCACCTCGGTTCCGACCGCGCCGGCATCATCGGGGCGGACGTGGAGCCACGAGCCCGTCGGGAAGCCCGGCGTCGAGATCTGCGGCGCCGGCCTGCGGCGCCTGCGCGCTGCTCTGGACCTGCCACCCGCCGAGCCCAACGGTCTGGGTGTCGGCCGACGCCGCCTGGGCGCCGACCGCTCCCGTTACGAGCATGGCGAGCATCGCCGTGGCGAGCAGGGTCAACCGACGACTGCCGACGCGTCGTGACATGAGCTTCCTCCTCAATTCGGTAAGGCTCTGAACAAAAACTTATCCAGAGAACCACGGAACTGTCAATGCCAGCGGGCATTTGGACAGCCCTTTACTATTTCGCTGACGTTAAGTCGCGGTGACCTTCGACAGGCCGGGCGGGCTGTCGGGGTCGTAGCCGAGCGCGGTGGCGAGCTCGTACGCGAGCTGCTGGCCTCGGACCACGGCGACGATCGGCGCGAGCGGCTCGGGCACGCCCCCGGGCAGCGAGACGTCGGCGTGATCGCCGTCGCCGACGACGAGCACTCTCGCCTGGCGTGCACGCATCTCATCGACGAGGGATGTGATGTCCGTCTCGGCCTGCCCCGACGTGCACAGCGCGACCACCGGAAGACCGCGCGTGACCGCTGCGATCGGACCGTGGCGAAGATCGGCGGCCGAGTAGCCATCGGCCAGCAGCGAGCACGTCTCCTTGATCTTGAGCGCGGTCTCGAGCGCGGCCGCGAACAGATAGCCGCGCGCGACGACGATCAGCTGCGATGCGCCGGCGAGGTGCTTCGCCGCGGCGGCGGCCGGCCCCGGATCATCGAGCACCGCCTGCACCCGATTCGGGCATCGCGATCAGTTCGTCGTCGCGCGAACGGAGCGCGTCCCAGCGCGGCGGCGATGATCGCGAACGCGGTGAGCTGGCCGGCGACGGTCTTGGTCGCGGGCACGGCCCGCTCGACGCCCATGCCGAGCCCGATGGTCTCGCTCGCGGCCTGGGCGAGCGCGCTGCCGGGATCGTTGGTGATCGCCAGCCCGCTGCCGCCCGCCGCCTGGAGCGCCTGCAACGTCCGGACGATCTCGGGCGTGGCGCCCGATTGGCTGACCGCGATCACGAGCTGGCCGCGGTAGTCGACGTCGATCCCGTACAGCGTGTGGAGGCTCGGGGCCGCCAGCGATATCGGCTTACCGGTCGCCGCCTCGAGCAGGTAGCGCCCGTACACCGCCGCGTTGTCCGACGAGCCGCGGGCCACGATCGTGATCCCGTGCAGCGGCGCCGGCGCGGCCGCCCGCACCCGCTCGGCGATCGTGCCAGAACGGCCGATGAGCTCCCGCAGCCGGGCCGGCTGCTCGGCCATCTCAGCCGCCATCCAGCGTTCCGTTCACGTGGCGTCGAGTTGGTCGAGCAGCTTTGTGAGCTCGCGCATGTCGTCGAACACGATCGTGCCCGGCCCCTCGAGCGTCTCGGGCCGCGTCAGCCCGCCCGCGAAGCCGAGAACGCGCATGCCCGCGGCCCGCGCCGCCTGCGTCGCCGTGGCGGCTGTCCTCGACGACCACGCAGCCGCCCGGCGTCGCCGCCATCCGCTCGGCGGCGTACAGGAACAGGTCGGGGGCGGGCTTGCCGTTCGCCACCTCCTCGGCGCTGAAGATGCGCCCCGCGAACCGCTCGTACAGGCCCGTCAGGCCGAGCGTGTAGTGCATGTGGTCGTGGGTGCCGCTCGACGCGATGCAGCTCGGCTTCGTGATCCGGTCGAGCGCGTCGAGCACTCCGTCGACCGGGGTGAGAGCGTCCGCGAACGCCTCTCGATAGCGCTGCTCGATCGACTCGTCGAAGCCGGCTGGCAGCTTGTGCCCGAGGTGGGCCTCGATCTCCGCCCGGGCGTCTGCGCTCAGAGCGTCCCACGAACCGCTCGATCACCTCCGCCTCGCTGAGCGGCCAGCCCAGCTCGCCCAGGACGAGCACGTCCACCTTGACCGCGAGGCGCTCCGAGTCGATCAGCACGCCGTCGCAATCGAAGATCACGAGTTCGACCGATCCGGGCACCGATCGTTTCAGCGGTTCGTGACCGAGGCGGTGCCGGCGGGTCGGAGACCGCCGCCGTGCTCGCCTGTCGCCACATGACACGCGACCAGCGTCGATCCGATCGGCTTCAGGTGGGGCGTGACCTGCGCGCACTTCTCGATCGCGTACGGACACCGCCACCGGAAGCGGCAGCCCTCGCTCGGGTCGATCACCCGCGGCGGATCGCCGCTGTCGGCCGAGATCTCCTCTTCCTTCTCGCGTGGGTCGGCTGCGGCCGACATGAGCAGCTGCGTGTACGGGTGCTTGGGGTCGGACAGGACCGTCTCCGTCGGGCCGGCTTCCACCTGATGTCCCGGCGTACATCACGACGACGCGGTCGGCGACGTAGCGCGCGCTGGCGAGGTCGTGCGTGATGTAGAGGATCGAGACGCCCTCCCGGTCTCGTAGCCCGGCCATCATGTTGGGAGCCATGCGATGAAACGTCAGCATGGACGCAGTTTCTTCGCCAAGTCGCTTGCGGGCGCAGGCCACGCCTGGCGAAGCCGATCCGCTGGCGCTCGCCTCCGCTCATCTCATACGGGAATCTGGTCGAGCATCTTGGGGCTCAGTCCGACCGCCTCGCAGGCACGCTCGGCCTCCCGCTCGACGCTCGTCGCCGCTCAGTTCCGGCCGGTGCAGCGCGAGGTTGCGCATCACCCCGTGCGACACGCGAAACACGGGGTGGAACGCGCTGAACGGATCCTGGAGCACGATCGGCACCTCGCCGCGGTACCAGAGGAAATCCTTGCGGGACCGCAGGCGACCGGACCGGCCTGCCTCGGTAGTAGATCTCGCCGCTGGTCGGCTTATAGATGCGCGCCAGCAGTCGAGCCACGGTGCTCTTGCCGCTGCCGCTTTCGCCGACGAGGGCGACGATCTCGCGCTCTCTGGATGCTTGATGTTGAGGTCATCGACGGCGTGCAGGGCGCTTCTTGTGAGAACAGTCCCGCCGAGACGGAAATGGCGCGTCAGGTCGACCGTTCGGAGGAGCGGCTCTCCCGGGCGTGGCGGTCGTGCTCGGTGGGGTCGGGCGTCGCGGCCATGGCTCAGACAGTCTGCCCGGCTCGCTCGGCCCGTTCGGTGTAGAGGAGGCAGCGAACCTCGGTACCGTCGACCGCATAGAGCTCGGGCTCGCGCTCGAGGCAGGCCGGCATGACGTCGGGGCAGCGCGGATGGAACCGACAGCCGCTCGGCGGGCGAGCCAGGTCCGGCGGGCTGCCAGGGATCCCGGTCAGTTCGCGGCGCGGGCCGCGTGAGCGACGGGAACGCGTTCATCAGGCCGCGGGTGTATGGGTGCAGCGGCCGGTCGAAGATCGCCTCGGTCGAGGCCGCCTCTGCGACCTGGCCGGCGTACATCACGAGCACGCGGTCCGAGTAGCGGCTCACCACCGACATGTCGTGGGTGACGAAGATGACGGCGAACCCGAGGTTGCGTTGGAGCTCCTTGATCTTGCTCATCAGCGACTGCTGCGCGACCACGTCGAGCGCTGACGTCGGCTCATCCATGATCACGAGCTGAGGCGTGTACAGCAGAGCCATCGCGATCATCGCCCGCTGGCGCATGCCGCCGCTCAGTTGATGCGGTATAGCTCTGGAGGTGCGCGGGGTCGATCCCCACCAGGCTCATTCACCTCGGTCGAGCGCTCGCCGGATCGTCCTCGGCGGAGGCGCCACCGTGGGCCTGGAGGGTGTCCTTGAACTGCGCTCCGATGCTCTTCATCGGGTTCAGCGCGTTCATCGCGCTCTGCATGACGATCGAGTAGTCGCGCCAGCGAATGCTGGCGGAGCTCACCGCCGCTCAGGCGCACCATGTCGCGGCCGTGAAACATGACCTTCCCGCCGACGACTTCGCCCGGGAGGTGAGAGCAGCTGAGCCACCGCGAAAAGCAGCGTGGTCTTTCCGCAACCGGACTCGCCGACGATCCCGAGGAACTCGCCCGCGGCGACCGTGAAGCTGACTCCGTCCACGGCGCGTGTCGTCGCCGGCGTCTGTCGTGTATTCCACGATCAGGTCGTCGACCTCAAGCAGAGGATCGGCCACGCCGCTTCCTCCTTACCGGCCGCAGCGCGGGATTGCCGATCTCGTCGAACGCGTAGTTGAGCAGCGCGAAGCCGGCGCCCATCAGCGCCACGGCCGCTCCCGGCCCCAGCGCCCACCACGCGTTCCCGGCCTCGAGCGCGGCCGACTGCTGGGCGTTGTAGAGCATCGTGCCCCACATCAGCTCGCTGCTGTTGCCGAGCCCGAGGAACTGAAGGCTGGCCGCGAAGCCGACCACGTACACGGCCAGCGACAGGAACGAGGCCGCGATCAGCGAGGTCATCATCGGCACGATCTCGACGAGAATGATGTATATGCCGCGCTCCCCCCGCGCGCGCGCCGCAACCAGGAAATCGCGGTTGCGAATCGACAACCCCTGCGAGCGCAGTTGGCGTGCCTGAAACGCCCAACTGGTGATGCACAACACGATCGTCAGCGACGTGACACCGGGCGGGAGGTAGGCCGCGAGCAGGATCAACAGCGGCAGGACCGGCAGGATCAGGAAGACATCGATGAACACCGTCAGCACGCGATCGGTGACGCCTCCGACGTAGGCGGAGGTCACGCCGATGATCGTCGAGAGGAACGTGGCGATCGCGCTCACTATGAGTGTCACGATCAGCGTCAGGCGCGTGCTCCAGATGAGCTGCGAGAACACGTCCTGACCGAGTTGCGTCGTGCCCAGCAGGTGGGCGGACGACGGTCCGGCGCTTTGGGCATAGACCGCGGCTTGGGGATCGTCGGGCGCGATCAGCCCCGGAAACGCGGCGACGAACGCCATCACCAGCAGGATCACCGCGCCGGCCGCCGCCTTGCGATTTCCGAGCACCGCGCGCAGGAACCGTCGGGACGATCCGGCCGCATCGATGTCGGTGATCGAGTCCGCTACCGCGATGTCGGGGATCGCCACGTCACGACTCCCGGGTTCGGGGATCGAGCGCCGCGGTCACCAGGTCCGCGATCAGCACGCAGATCAGCACGGCCAGCGTGTACACGAGGAACAACCCCTGCATAAGCGGCAGGTCGTGGTCGGTCGTGGCCGTGTAGAACAGGTAGCCGAGGCCCGGGTACGAGAACAGGTACTCGATCACGATCGCCCCGCCGAGCACGTAGCCGAGCTGCATCGCGAACCCCGTCAGGTTGGGCAGGATCGCGTTCCGGCCGGCGTAGCCGAACATGATCTGGCGGGTCGGGAGGCCCTTGGCGCGGGCCGTCTTCACGTAGTCCTCGGAGATCGTCGTGATCATGTTGTTGCGCATCGAGTAGACCCACAGGCCCGCGGTCACGATCACCAGACTGAGCCCGGGCAGGATCGCGTGCTCGATCACGTCCCAGATGAACGACAGCGACAGCGTCGGTGTGGCACCGAGGCTGTAGTTGGAGCTGAGCGGCAGCCAGTTCAGCTTCACCGCGAACACGTAGATGAGCAGCAGGCCGACGAAGAACACAGGGACGGTCGAGACGATGAACAGCGTCGGCGGGAGGAGCGCGTCAAGCCGGCCGCCCCGCCACCAGGCGCTGGCCACGCCGGCGAGCGTGCCGATCAGGAACGCGATCACGGTCGTCACCCCGACGAGGCCCAACGTCCAGGGCAGCTTCGAGGTGATCTCGGTCATCACCGGCACGCCCTGAGCGGTCACCCCGAACTGGCCCGTGAGGATATTGCCGAGGTATTGGAAGTAACTTGCCAGCACGCCCTGGTGGACACCGGTGCCGAACTGGATCTCGAGCGCGTGCATCGCGGCCGGGTTGACGCCGCGAAACGTCGCCAGTACCGCGCTCGCCTCATTCCCCGGCATCACCCGGGGAATGATGAAGTTGACGGTCAGCGCGGCCCACAGGGTCACCAGAAACAGGCCCCCGCGCCGCACGAGGTATCTCATAGGCGAAGCCGCCGGACCTCGGTCGCTCCGCGGAGCCGACCCATCACTGAATCGGAACCAGATGTGTCAGGACGACTTCGAGGTCGGGCGCCTGGTAGGGCGACGGTTGGGCGAACGGATTCGACTGGGTCGGCCAGCCTGAGAAGTGCGTCGTGTCGTACTGATACCAGTCGACGCCCTCGGTGACCGGAATCAGCGGAACCTGGTCGATCATCACCTTTTGGATGTCGTGGATGATGTTCACCTGCTGCGAGGGGCTCGCCGACGAGTACTGGTTGAACAGCGCGTCGGTCGACGGCGACTTGAAGCGCTCGTAGTTGGTCGACCCGATGTTCCCACCGAACAGAAGCCCGCGCAGCTCGTAATACGGGCTGGGTCCCGGCGATGGCGCCGGACCGCCGCTGCCGCCGTAAGCGAGCTGGAAGTGACCGCTCTGGAGATCCGACGTGTACGAGCTCGTGTTCTCGTCCTGGGCTGTCACCTGGATGCCCGCGGCCTTCAGCTGCTGCGTGATCAGCTGCAGCGACGCGTCCCAGTCCGAGAATCCGCTGATCGTCTTGATCGTGAACGACAGCGGAGCCCCGCCCTTCTCTGGTAGATCCCGTTCGAGCCCTTGGTGAAGCCGGCCGAGCTTCAGGATCTGGTCGGCCTTGGCGGCGCTGTAGGTCGTTTGCGTCAGCGACGGGTCGGACCACGCCGAGTACGTGGGCAGGATCACCCCCGACTGATTGGCGGGCGCCTGGTAGCCGCTCTCGCCGAGTCGGGAGATCGTGGAGCGGTCGATGGCGTCCGAGATCGCCTCGCGCACCGGCAGTTGGCTGAGCAGCGAGTTGGTCAGGTTGGGGAACAGCGACACGTTCAGGACCGGCGGAAACCAATAGTGCCGGTGCGCCGGATCCTTCGAGATGTAGAAGCCGGTGATGTTCGGGATGTACTGGCCGCCCCACTGCGCGCCGTCCCTGCGACAGGAGCAGGTTGGCCGGCGTGTTGCTGAGGAACGCCGGATAGTCGACCTCCTTGACCTGCGGCACCGGGTGGCCGGGCGAGCTCTGCCAGTAGCTGGGGTTATTCAGGTACTTGATGTTCTGCGGTGCGCAGTTCGACATCTCGTACGGGCCGGTGCCGACGGGGTGCGAGTCGGCGTAGCTTGAGAGCTTGCTCTGGTTCAGCTCCGGCCCAGATGTGCTTGGGCACGATCGGCGTCTCGTCGGCAACCAGGTAGAAGTACGGCTGCGACGGCGCGTTGAAGGTGAGGACCACCTGGTCGCCGTTGGCGGCGACGTTCGTGAGCGGCCCGCCGTCGGCGCTCCAGAGCGCGTTGAGGTCGATCGCCTTGTCGGTCTTCATCGCGTTGAACGTATAGGCGACGTCCGCAGCGCTGAACGGCTGGCCATCGCTCCACTTGACGCCGCTCCGGACCGTGAACGTGAGGGTCTTGTAGCTGTTCGACCACGCCGACGACGTAGCCAGCCACGGCGTGACCGAGCCGGTCTTGAGGATGTTCACGAACTCGAGCGGCTCATACATCCAGCCAAACGAGACGAGCGTGACCGCGGGATTGAATGGGTTGAACTGGCAGGTCCACGTCGAGCCGCTCTCGTTGTCGACGACGAGCTTGCCCGATGCCGTGCCCGAGCTCACGACCTTGGACGACGTGCCCGTGCCCGACGAGGTTGACGACGAGCTCCCGCCGCAGGCGGCGAGGAGCGTGCACATCGCGGCCAGCGCCACGAGCCATCTAAAGCCTTTCATCAACACCCTCCGTTCCCTCTCGTTATCGGCTGAGTCCGAGGGCCGGCATCGCGAGCGCGACGTTCCGGGATTCGTCAGCGAACAGCAGCACCATTTGGGAAATCCCTAAACAAAATGTATATATATCGCCTTCTGTATTGCGGTTCAACTAAGGGGCACATTGGAGTCCTCTTTTCCAATTGGGTGCATGGGGGCCGCCTCACGAGAGGCTCCGCGGCGCCATCGCCACCAGGTTCCGGTGCGTCTTCGGAGCGACGCCACCGGACAGCAGCGTCGTGCGCGCGGAGTGCAGCGCAACCGCGATCGCGCCCTGGAGCGCGGCCTGCTCACCCAGGAGGCTCGTCTCGATCCGCGCTGTGATCGGGACGAGCGCGGCCGCCGATCCCCGGACGGGACGCAGCAGCAGCGGGCTCGCGCCGATGCCCCCGCCGAGCACGACGAGCTGCGGATCGAGAATCGCGCACACGGTGGCGATCGCGGTTCCCAGGCGCGAGGCGACGTGATCGACCACCGCGCGTGCCGCCGTGCTCCCGTCGCCGGCGTGCTCGAACACGTCGTGCACGGACGACAGTTCGGGGTCTTCGGGGCCACGGCGGTCCTTGGTAGGCCGCGACGATTCCGGCGGCGCCGATCTCGTCCTCCAATCCTCCGTGCAACCGGTGTCGGGGGTTGAACGGATCGCCGACCAGCGGCAGATAGCCGATCTCGCCCGCCGCCCCGTGGGCCCCGCGGACGAGTTCGTCGTCGATGATGATCCCCATGCCGATGCCCGCGCCGATCGCGATGAACACCATCGTCGAGACGCCCCGAGCGAGGCCGAACCACTTCTCGCCGACCGCCGCCAGGTTGACGTTGTTCTCGACGAACACTGGGAGGTCGAACCGCTCGCGGATCACCTCGAGCGGATCGAACCCGCCCTCGGGCACCACGTTGTAGGCCAGCGAGGTGACACGGCCGCTCGTCTGATCGACGATCCCGGGGGACGATATTCCGAGCGCCAGCGTCTCGCCCATGCACGGCATTGGCCTGGTCGATTACCTCGCTGACCATCTCGAGGATCTGGACCCCGACGGCCCGGCCGCCGTTCTTCGCGGTCGGTCGCTTGAGATCGCAGATCGGCTCGCCGAACAGGTCAGCCGCGGCGACCCGTACATTGCTCCCGCCGATGTCGGCACCGACGACGAACCCAGCCCGCGCGCTGACCACGTACGCGACCGGGTTGCGCCCGCGCTGGCCGGCGCGCCTACCGGCCGCGCGCACGAGCCCGCCCTGCTCGAGTCGGCTGACCGCGGCCGAGACCGTCGGCTTGGAGAGGCTCGTGGCCGCCGCGATCTCTGGGCGCGTGATCGGCCCCGTACGGAAGATCGTCTCGAGCACCGCCTGCTCGCCGAGTTCCCGGAGCAAGCTCAAACGCGAGTCAGGTTCGGCCCGTCCGGGCCGGCGGGCGCCATCGTCGCGGCCGGTTCGAGGCATTGAGGTTAGGATCCTTTACGAATACGATGCGGCACGTGAGGCGTAAGAATAGGTGTCGGGGCGGCGATAAGGCAAGAGCTTTGCGTAAGCAGGCGGCATAGGTGGACGGGGACCGGGACAAGGCGCTTGACGTCTCGACGGTGACGGTCATCGGCTGCGTGCAGGCGGATGTGGTGATGAGCCCGGTCACCGATCTGCCCCCGCCCGGCGGCACGCTGCTGACCGAGCAGACGACGGTCCGTGTCGGCGGCGCCGGCGCCAACGCCGCGCTCGCGTCCGTCGAAGCTGGCATGGAGGTACGGCTCATGGGCTGCATCGGCGATGATCAGCTCGGGGGTTGGATGCGCGATCAGCTCGCGCGAGCGGGACTCGCCGACGAGCTCGTGATGATCGCGGGTGAGACCAGCGGGCTGACCGTCGTGCTCGAGTCGCCGGCGCGCGACCGCACGTTCCTGACCTACCTCGGCGTCAACGCCCGCTGGGAGGCGGCGATGATTCCCGACGACGCACTCGCTTGCGACAACCTGCTGCTCTGCGACTACTTCGTCGCCCCGCGGCTGCGGGGCGAGGCGGCCCGCTGGCTGCTCGACACCGCGCGCGCCCGCGGCGCCCGCACGCTGTTCGACACCACCTGGGACCCCGACGGTTTCTCCGGGGAAAGCCGGGCCGAGGTCCGCGAGCTGCTTCCGTCGGTGGACGTGTTCCTGCCCAACGAGGTCGAGGCGTGCGCGCTCGGCGGACCGGGCCCGTCGACGCCACCGAGGCCGGCGCGCGACCTGCAGGCCGTCTCGGGCGGGTGGGTCGTGGTCAAGCGTGGACCGAGCGGATGCTTTGCGGCGGGCCGGACGGGACCGAGATCGCCGTCGCGGCGCCGGCCGTCGACGTCGCCGACACCACCGGGGCGGGGGACGCGTTCAACGCGGGTCTCGTGCATGCGCTGTCGGGCGGGGCGGGCTGGCGCGACGCGCTGACGAGCGCCACGCAGTTCGCGAGCGCGATCATCTCCCGACCGTCAGTATCAATTCGATACGGCATGGGGGTGGCGGGATGAAGCTGGCGGTGATCGGCGCGGGGTCGACCTACACGCCCGAGCTCGTTTCCGGCCTCGCGCGCGAGCGGGACCGCCTGGGCGTGCGCGACCTCGTGCTCCACGACATCGACTCGTCTCGGCTCGACGTCGTGGGCGGGCTCTCGCAGCGGATCCTTGAGCGCCAGGGTTTCACGGGAGCGCTCGAGCTCACGCGCGAGATCGACCGCGCGCTCGACGGCGCCGACGCCGTCCTGATCCAGATCCGGGTCGGCGGCCAGGCGGCGCGGCTGCGCGACGAGACGATCCCGGCGGCGTGCGGCTGCGTCGGCCAGGAGACGACCGGCGCCGGTGGCCTCGCCAAAGCCATGCGGACCGTGCCGGTCGTGCTCGAGATCGCGCAGCGGGCGCGCGAACTCGCCGCCGTCGGACGCCTGGATCGTCGACTTCACCAACCCGGTCGGCATCGTGACCCGGGCGCTGCTCGACGGGGGGCATCGCGCGATCGGGCTATGCAACGTCGCGATCAACTTCCAGCGACAGATCGCCGCGCATCTCCGAGTGCCGGCGGAACGGGTGCTCGTCGAGCAGGTCGGCCTCAATCATCTGACGTGGATCCGCGCGGTGTGGGTCGACGGACGCGATGTCCTGCCGGAAGTCATCGATGGGTTTGGCGATGCTCTGGCCCACGAGATCGGCCTGCCGCGGGCCTTGATCGAGGACCTGGGGGCGATCCCGTCCTACTACCTGCGCTACTTCTACGCCGAGCGCGAGGTGGTCGCAGGAGCAGAAGATGACGGCGCCCCGTGCCCGCACCGTCGCGGAGATCGAGCGGCGGCTGCTGGAGATGTACCGCGATCCGGCGCTGGCGGAGAAGCCGGCGCTGCTCGAGCAGCGCGGCGGGGCGTTCTACAGCGAGGCCGCCGTGGCGCTTGTCGGATCGTTGGTGGCCGACACCGGCGATGTACAGGTGGTCGATGTGCGCAACGGCGGCGCATTGACCGGGCTGGCGGACGACGACGTGGTCGAGGTACCGGCCCGGATCGGCAGCGGCGGGGCGGTGCCGGTGGCGCAGAAGCCGCTGGCGCCCGAACTGCTCGGTCTGGTCCAGCACGTGGCGGCGTACGAGCGGCTCGCAGCGGCTGCCGCGGCCAGCGGCGACGTCGACGCCGCGCGCCTGGCGGCGCTGGCGAATCCGCTCGTGCGCGAGTACCGGCTCGCGGACAGCTTGACCGCGCGCATGCTCGCGCCCGAGGCGCCGTTGTCGCTGGCTCGGGGATCCGAGGGTCGGTGAGCGTGGACCGCGGGCTCGTGGTCGCGGTCGACGGGGGCGGCGTCAAGACCGACCTCGCGCTGCTCGACTCGAGCGGGGCGCTCCTCTCGCTTGTCCGCGGGGGTGGCAGCCAGGCTTACTACCTCGGGTGTCGAGGGCTGCGTCGAGGTGCTCGAGACTTCTGCTCGATCGAGCCATGGCCGACGCGGGTCTCCGATCGGGCGAGCGGCCGTTCGCGGCGACGGCTCAGGTGCTCCTCGCCGGCATGGACCTCCCGGAGGAGCTGTCGGCGCTCACCGTCGCGATGGAGCGGCTGCGATGGAGCGAACGGCTCGTCCTCGGCAACGACACCGAGGCGCTGCTCCGTGCGGGCACCGAGCGCGGCTGGGGAATCGCGGTCGTGTGCGGCACCGGGATCAACTGCCTCGGGGTCGCTCTCCGACGGTCAGGAGGCGCGGTTCCTCTCGTTCGGTCCGGTGTCGGGCGACTGGGGCGGCGGTCGCGATGTCGGTCTCGCGGCGCTGGCCGCGGCCGTGCGCGCCGCTGACGGACGCGGGCCGCGCACGCGGTTGGAGGACGCGGTGCCTGCCTACTTCGGGCTCGGTGACCCGCTCGACGTGGCGCGGGCGTTTCATCTCGGGGAGCTGACGGCGGACGGGCTGGCCGAGCTCGCTCCGGTCGTGCTGGCTGTCTGCGGCGAGGATGCCGTCGCCGCGGGCATCCTCGGCCGCGTCGCGGACGAAGTGGTCGCATTCGCGCGGGCGGCTCTGGTCCGACTCGACCTGACCGCCGCCGATCCCGATGTCGTCCTCGGCGGGAGCGTCCTGCGCGCCGTCTCGTCGGACATGGTCGACGCGGTCGCGCGGAGGATCCACGAGGTGGCGCCGAACGTTCGGGTGATCGTGTCACCGAGTGAGCCGATCGTCGGCGCTGCGCTGCTCGGGCTCGATGCGCTCGGGGCGGATGCTGCGGCGCACGCCCGCGCGCGAGCCGAGCTCGACTCCGCAGCGGCGGGCGATCAGCCGGCGTCCTCGATCGCCTCGGATAGCAGCGTCGCCACGTCCACGACCCGCAGGTCGGCGCCCGCGCTCTGGACGCCGTCGTCGAGCATCACCGTGCAGAACGGGCACGCGACCGCGAGCGTGCCGGCGCCGGTCGCGGCCGCCTCGCGGACCCGCTCCTCGTTGATCGGCTTGGCGCGCTCCTCCATCCACATGTGCGCGCCGCCGGCGCCACAGCAGAACGTCTGCTTGCGCGAGCGCTTCATTTCGGCGGGTGTCCCGATCGCCTCGACGATATGCCTTGGCGCTTCGACGACGTCGTTGTGGCGCGCCAGATAGCAGGAGTCGTGGTAGGTGATCTCCGAGTTCTCGGCCTTCGCCGGCTTGATCCGGCCGTCGCGGACCAGTTTTGACAGTAGCTCGGAGTGGTGGACCACCTCGTAGTTGCCGCCGAAGTCCGGGTACTCGTTGCCGATCGTGTTGAAGCAATGCGGGCACCCGGTGACGATCTTGGTCACCCCGGCTTCGTTCAGCGTCTCGACGTTCTGCTCGGCGAACGCCTGGAACACGTACTCGTTACCGATCCGGCGCGCGGGGTCGCCGGTGCAGCTCTCGCGCGGTCCGAGGATCGCGAAGTCGACGCCCGCGTTTTGGAGGAGCTTCGCGGTCGCCTGGGCGGTCTTGCGCGCGCGCTCGTCGAACGAGGATGCGCATCCCACCCAGTACAGGTACTCGGGGGCGGGGTCGCCCGGTTCGAGGATTTTGATCCCGAGGTCGGCCGCCCAGTCGGCGCGCTCTGACTGCGCCTTCCCCCACGGGTTCGAGGCGCGCTCGACGTCGCGGAGCATCGGCTCGGCCTCGGCCGGGAAACTCGACTCGACCATCACTAGATGCCGGCGCAGGTCGACGATGTGATCGACGTGCTCGATCGAGACCGGGCACGCCTCGATGCACGCCCCACACGTCACGCAATCCCAGATGCTTTCCGCCGGAACCGCGTCTGGGACTAACTGCGTGTCGCTGTCCTGGGCGAAAACGGCGTCGCGCAGTCCCATGATCACGAGCTTCGGGCTGAGGATCTTGCCGGTGGCGAACGCTGGGCACGCGTCCTGGCAGCGGCCGCACTCGGTGCACGAGAAGGTGTCGAGCACCTGCTTCCAGGTCAGGTCTTTTGTCACGCCCGCGCCGAAGCGGAGCTCATCCTCGGGAACGTCGGGGTCGTCGAATTTCAGCGGCTCGAGCCGGCCCTTGGCTCGAGTGCGCCCGAACCACACGTTGACCGCCGCCACGAAGATGTGCAGGTGCTTGGAGCGGGGGAGGTAGGCGAGGAAGCCGAGGATCGTCAGCACGTGGATCCACACGAACACCCGCTCGAGCACCTTCGTGGTCTGGTTGTCGGCGAACAGGTGCGACAGGGCATTGGAGATCGGGGACCAGTCCGCGGGCCACTCGTTCAGGTGGAGCGCGATCCGCGTCGCGTGCCAGAGAAGCAGGCTGATCACAATCGTCGCGATCAGCGCCAGGATCAGGTCGGCCTCGCCGAGATGACTGCCTTCGAAGCGCTTTGGCTTCTGCACCTTGCGGATCCACAGCGCCCCGATCACGCCCACGAGGACGAGCACGCAGAAGATGTCGACGAGCAGTGCGTACCAGCCCTGATGGCCGAGCCACGGCAGCGTGTCGTGCTTGTCGACGATGCCGATCAGCGCGATCAGGATCGTCGGGAGGAGGATCGTGAAGCCCCAGAAGACGAACGCGTGCAACAGCCCCGGACCGAGGCGCTGCAGCAGCTTCCGTTGCCCGAGCACGATCTCGGCCTCGTTGCGGGCGCGACGGGGGACATCGCCGGTTCGTTGGGTCGGCGCGGCCCCTTGTACGAGCCGCACGAGCAGGCGGGCGCGCGTGGCGAACAGCGTCCCGCTGACGGCGAGGGCGGCGGCCAGCGCCACCGCGGAGATCAGCGAAGCTATCCGCTGCCCCTTGTCCTGCGGATCTCGGCCGAGATCGCCGGGACGACCTCGTGCAGGTCGCCGAACACGGCGTAGTCGGCGCTCGCGAAGATCGACGCCTCGTTGTCGGGGTTGATCGCCATCAGCTTCTTGGCCCCCTTGCAGCCGGCCATGTGCTGGGTAGCGCCGCTGATCCCGCACGCGATGTACAGCGAGGGCGAGATCTTCGTCCCAGTCTGGCCGACCTGATCGGTGTGCGGCCGCCAGCCGGCGCTCGTCACCGCGCGCGAGCAGCCGACCGCGGCGCCGAGCAGCGCGGCCAGCTCCTCGATCGCGGCGAAGCCCTCCGCCGACCCGACGCCCCGCCCGCCGGACACGACCACATCCGCGTCGGCGAGCGACACGCCGGCGGTGACGGTCTCGACGCGTTCAGATACGCGGATGCGTGCGTCGGCGGCGGCCGCGAGGAGCTCGATGCCTTCATCGGCCGCGTTGGCGTCCGCGGCGACCGCGTGGGGAGCCACCGTCAGCAGCGCCGGCGAACCGTGCAGGCGTGCTTCCTCGAGCAGGCTCCCGCCCCACCGGACCCGGGTCAGCGTCAGCGGGTCGCCGGGAGTCGCCTTGGTGCAGTTCGCGGCGAACGGCAGGTCGAGGATCGCGGCGACGTGAGCGAGCACCTCGTTGCCGCGCTCGCTTCCGGGGCCGACGACGACGCTCGGCCCGCGTTCGGCGGTCGCGTTCGCGATGGCGGTGGCCCAGCCGTCGGGGGAATAGCCATTTGGATCGTCGATTCCCACCGCCTGGACGTCGCCGTCGCCGAGGGTTCTGCCGAAGGTCAGCGCCTGCTGATACAGATCGTGGTCGGAGCGGTCGGCGAAGACGAGGATCATCGCTCTCAGAGGAGTCCCAACTCGTCGAGGACGGCGAGGACCGCGGGCGCCGCGCCGGCGCCGTTGCCGAGCACCTCGGCCTGCTTGCCCGAGCTCGGCGGGAGGGTGAGCTTGACCATCTCGAGCTTGGGCGCCGGTCGCTCCGGGGTGGTGGCGTCCAGCGGCTTGCGCTTGGCGCGCAGGCGGCCGGGGACCGATGGGTAGCGCGGCAGGTTCAGGCCCTCCTTGACCGTGACGACCGCCGGCGCCGGCACGACGTACACGTCGCGCCCGCCCGCGACCTCCTGCTCGCAGCGAAAGTGCCCGTCTTCTCCTGTGATCGCCTTCACTCCGGTTACGACCGGGAGACCGAGCGTGTGGGCGACGCGGATCGCGACCTGGTAGTTGCCCGCGTCGGCCGACTCGTTGCCGAACAGGATCAGGTCCGGCGGCTCCGGCTCGTTCTGGATCGCCTCCACGATGGCCTGTGCGGTCGCCTGCGGATCCCATTCCCCGCCGTCGGTGACGAGATGGACGGCGCGGCCGATCCCGAGCGCCATCATGTCGCGAAGTTGCTCCTCCGCCTCGGGCGGGCCGAGCGTGAGCACCGTCGAGGAGCCTCCGTGCTGCTCGATCAGCCGGACGGCCTCCTCGACGCCGCACTCCTCGTGCGGGCTGACCGTGAACCCGAGGTGGCGCGTCGAGATCGCGCGCTCGTCGTCGGTGAGCACGATCTTGCCCCCCGTCAGGGGCACGCGCTTGACGCAGACCAGGATGTTCATCGGGTCAGGAGCGGACTCGCGAGTTGTCGGGGTCGAACACCGGGGTGGAATCGTTCGTGACGACCGTAACCGGATAGCGCTCGCCCATGTATTCGACCGCGAGTTCGTTGCCGACCACCGCGTGCTCCGGCGGGAGGTACCCCATCAGGATGTACTTGCCGAGCGACGGCCCGCTGCCGGCGCTGGTCACGTACGAGCGGCGGTTCTTGCTGTCGGTGATCGGTTCGCCGTCCCTCGTGAGGATCGGCTCGTGCCCGAGCATGTACCGCTTGACCCCTGATGCCGAGGTGTGGTCGTCGACGGTGAGGGTGCACATGACCGCGGCGGGTTCTTCCTCGCGGTGGCGCAGGTGCGCCTCCTTGCCGACGAAGTCCTGGTCCTTGACCTTGCCCCAGGCCATGCCGGCCTCGACCACGTTGAAGTCGCCCTCGAGCTCAGCGCCGTAGGCGCGGTAGCACTTCTCGAGGCGCCCCGTGGTGCCGTACACGCCGATTCCCGCGGGGATGATCCCGTGGGGCGCGCCGGCCTCGGCGACGATGTCCCATAGCCGTGCGCCCTGCTCGATCGGGACGTACAGCTCCCACCCGAGGTCGCCGACGTAGGAGATGCGGGAGGCGAGCACTTCGAGCGGCCCGACCTCGATCTGCTTGCAGCGTGCGAACGCCATGTTTTCGTGCGAGACGCCGTCGCTGGTGACGCTGCTGAGGATGTCGCGTGCTCTCGGACCCCAGAGGCCCAGGGTGGTCCAGGCGTTGGTCTGGTCGTGGATTTGCGCCCACCCGCCCGAGCCGTCGTCGGGCAGGTGGTCGGCGAACCACTTCTTGTCGGACATCCCGTAGGCGCCACCGGTCACGACGCGGAACACGTCGTCGGCTACGCGCATGATCGTCAGGTCTTGCTTGAAGCCTCCGCTCGGGGTGAGCAGCGGCGTGTACACGACCCGACCGACCGGCACGTCCATCTGTCGCATAGCGACTCGTTGGACTGTTTCAAGGGCGCCGGGTCCCGTCACGTCGAAGATCGCGAACGCGCTCAGGTCGATCATCGCGGCACGGTCGCGCATCGCGAGGTGCTCGGCGTTGATGATCGGCGACCACCAGCGCGACTCCCACTCGGCCTCGCGCTTCGTGACCCTGTCCCCGTACTCGTCGAGCAATCCGGCGTTCGAGTCGTACCAGTTCGGCCGCTCCCAGCCCGCGCCCTCGACGAACACGGCCTCCAGGGCGCGTTCGCGCTCGTAGAAGGGTGAGAGGCGCACCCGGCGGTCGGACTCCCACTGCTCGCCGGGATGGACGATCCCGTACATCTTGTTGAAGCCCTCGGAGGCCCTCGAGACGATGTGCGTCCGGGTCTTCTGACACGGATACGCGCGCGCGATGTTCGACTCGTAGACATCGATCTCGGACTCGCCGTGCACGATCAGCTCCGCCATCGTCTTGCCGGCGCCCGGGCCCTCCTTGATCCAGATCGCTGCGGCTGACCAGAGGCCGCGGGTCTCCGGGGTCTCGCCAAGGAGAGGCATCCCGTCGTAGGTGACCGACAGCACGCCGTTGATCGCGTACTTCACGCCGACGGTCTCGTCGCCGACGATCTCCGGCATCAGCTCGAGCGCGATCTCCATCTGCGGGTCGAAGTCCTCCTGGGTGAAGGGCAGCTCGGTCGGGCTCAGCGCCGACTCTTCGATCGATGGGATCTCGTCCGCGCCGAGCGTGATCGGCCTGTGGGCGTAGGAGCCGATCTCGAGGCCGGTGCCCTCCTGGCGCTCGTACATATTCGTGTCGACGTCGCGGACGATCGGGTACTCGATCATCCCGGTCGTGTTCGCGAACCGCGGCACGGGGCCGATGTCGATCATCTGGTGGACCATCGGCGTCAAGGGGATCGAGGCGCCGGCCATCCGGGCGATTCTCGGGCTCCAGGCGCCACAGGCGATCACGATGATGTCGGCGTCGAAGTCGCCCCTGGTTGTTTTGACGCGGGTTGCTCGGCCGTTCTCGACGTCGATGCCGAGCACTTCGGTGTTGGCCGAGACCTTCATGCCCGCCTCCTGGGCGCGCTCGCGCATGATCGTCCCGGCGCGGAGCGAGTCGACCACGCCGGCGCCGGGGGTGAAGAACGCGCCGACGATCAGCTGCTCGTTGATGTAGGGGACCTTGTCCTTGACCTGCTGCGGCGTCAGGAGCTCGACGGGCTCGATGCCCCACGACTTGGCGGACACGACGCGGCGCGTCAGCTCCTGCATCCGCTCCTCGTTGCGCGCGATCTCGATTCCGCCGCTCTCGATGAACACCTCGAGCGCCTTGTACTGACGCATGCTCTCGAGCGTGAGCATCGTCATCTCCTTCGAGTGGTCGACCGGGAAGATGAAGTTCGACGCGTGTCCCGTGCTGCCGCCCGGGTTCGGGAGCGGCCCTTTGTCGATCATCGTGATGTCGCTCACGCCGAGGCGCGTGAGGTGGTACGCGAGGCTATTGCCGACGATCCCCGCGCCGATGATGACGACTCGCTTGTTGTTTCCCGCGCCGGCCATGTTGCTCGCGTCCTGGGTCCTGATATATCAGATGGATGCCACGCGTGTGGTCTCAGTTGGCGGTTAAGCCCTCACTCGGCACCCCGCTCGGCTCGAGTGTGCGGAAGGCCACACAGGAGGGGGCCTTCCGGCGCACTCGGTGCGGAGGCCGAGCCGAGCGTGGGGTTGTCCTCGCTGAATTCCGGTGTATTGGTGGCGGGTGACGTTGGCGCGGCGCGGCGGGGCGAACCGCGGGAACCCGCGCGGTGTCTTAGCGACGTCCGGCCATCTGGCGCCGGCGCTCAGCCCGGTCGACGGGCTTCTTTCCCGCCGCCGCCGCCGGCTCGATGCGCAGGATCCTGATCGTGGTCAGGATCGCGAGGATCGTCATGATCGTCGCGCTCCCGAGGCACCACTGGCAGTAGGCGTGGATCGTGAACGCCTCGCGATAGGTGAGGTACATGCTGAACAGAAAGCCGATCAGCGCGAGCCCGAACCCGATCATGCGACCGAGTTCGCCCCGGATCCAGAGCGAGATCAGGATCCCGATGTAGCCGGCGAGGCCGAGGGTCGCGACCGGGATGCCGGCGAGCTTGGAGTAGGACGAGTGCTGCACGGTCTCGCAGCCGCCGCTCGACAGGCACAGGACGTTGAGCTTGGCGTAATGGGTGTAGGTGAGGTAGGTCCCGATCCCGATCCCGATCACCGTCAACACGCCGATCGCGATGCGCAGCTTGTCGTCGACGCTCGTGCGCCGGCGAGTGCCGCTGCTCGCGGTCGCAGTCGCGCTCATGAGACTTGCTTAATCGTCGCCTGGAGTTGGGCGTAGGTAGGCACGGACTCGTTCGGCGACGCCTGGCCCTTGGGTCCCTTGAAGATCAGCGTGGGGGTGCCCTGGACGCCGATGGCCTGGCCGTTGGTCCCGTCGCTGGCGACCTGGGCGGCGAGGTTCGGGTTGCTGCGGTCCGATTGCCACTGGGACAGATTCAGCCCCGTGACCTGGTCGGCGAGGCCGGTGAGGTAGTTCTCGTTCACGTAGCCCGTGTCCTCCTGGCCCTGCTCGTGGTAGAAGAGCTCGGTGTACTGCCAGAACTTGTTCTGCTCGCCGGCGGCGAGACCCGCCACCTGCTGGGTGTTGAAGACGGACCGACCCGGACCGTTACACGTGGCGGTGCAGAACGACTTGTAGAGCACCTGCACCTTCCCCGTGCGGACGTCGTTCTGGACAAGCTGGGGGAAGCCGCCCTCGAGCGTGAACGCCTGGCAGACCGGGCATTCATAGTCGCCGAAGTAGGTCATCGTGACGGGCGCGTTGGGGTTCCCGAGACGAGCGCCCGACTGAGGAATGCCTGCCAGGAGCGTGTTGACGGCGGTCACGGTCGAGTTCTTCTCGTTCCCCGTCTGCAGGCCGCCCTTCTTGGCCCCGCCGCTGCTGACGACGACCGCGACCACGACCAGGATCACCGCGACGAGGACGATGCCGACGACGTTCCGGATCCGGCGGTCGCGCCGCGCGCGAAGCGCGCGGATGCGTTCCTCTTCCAGACGCCGGGCGCGCGCCTCTTCCTTCTGCTTGGTTCGTGAAGCCATGTCGTAAGGGCGCCCGCGGCGCGTTGGAAGTGAGGATAGCGACAGATAAAGGCGCTCAGCTCGGTTCCGGGAAGGTCTTAATCACCTCTTCGAATTCGGGTCTCGAGCGCGAGTAGGATCGGCAATCGCCGACGGGGCCTGGATCCGGGGATGCCTGCTTCTCCGCTGTTTGCGTGTAAACATCTTGTGATCAGGGGGCGTCCCGGTATGTCGCCGGTGCCGCCGTGGACTACAGTGCCGCCCATGTCGCATGAGCGCAGCGACGCGCAGTCCGGCGGACAGGCTTCCCTGCAGCGCGCCCAGGCCCGGCTTCGGGTAGCGGTGATCGACCGCGACCCGGGCTTTCTCCAGGTTCTTGCCAACCGTCTCGGGGCGCTCGGGTGCGAACACCGAGCCCTGTCCAGCCCCGCCACCGTGGAGACGCTCGTGGCCATGCGCCTCAACGCGCTGGTGCTCGACCTCACGGTCGTCGGCCCGGACAGCTGGGAGTACCTCGAGCGCGTCTGCGGCCGGCTTCCCGGCCTGGCCGTGGTGGTGTGCACGGGGCCTTCGTCGGTGGCGCAGCGAGTGCGCGGCCTACGGCTCGGCGCCGACGCGTGGATGACCAAGCCGTGCCATCCCGAGGAGCTGATCTGCGTGATCGAGGCGGCCGTCCGGCGTCACCGGCGCCAGGATCTGCCTCAGATCGACGTCGCCGCGACGATCGGCGAGATCACGATCCGGCCTGACCTCTATCAGGCCTACGTCGGGGACCAGAGCCTCGAGCTGACCGCGCGCGAATTCGAGATCCTGCAACTCCTCGCCCAGTCCGATCGCGTCCTGCGCCGCGAGGAGATCTACGAGCGGGTATGGGGCTACGCGATGGCGCACGGCGACCGCTCGGTCGACGTGTTCGTCCGCAAGCTCCGCCAGAAGCTACGTGCGACATCGCCATCCTGGAGCTACATCCACACGCACTTCGGCGTTGGCTATAGGTTTGCTCCCGAGCTCGAAGGGGACGAGATCGAGGTAAGCCGCAGCGCGCTCGAACCAGCACACGCGGTTCCGGCCGCGCTGACCCGCTGACCTGACCCGTCGCCACGGGCTGGCGCGGTGGCCGTCGGGCGCCCGCCCTGGTGACGAAGAACGTCTTCGGTCACAACATGTTCACATTGTCGTCACGACTCGATAACGCGATGGCATAACGGCGGCGCGAGCATCGGCACCATGCCGGCGATTGCGCGGTCGAGCAGCGAGATGATCGAGGTGGGTCCTCTTCAGATCCTCCCCGAGGAGCATCTCGCGCGCGCGAACGGGCGCGCGCTGGTGCTTTCGATCCGGGAGCTGCGCCTGCTGACTGAACTCGGCCGCCGCGCCGACCGGATCATGCCGCGCGAAGAGCTGTTTCGGCTCGTATGGGGTCGCGAGATGCGGGCGGGCGATCGCTCGGTCGACGTGTACGTGCGGAAGCTTCGCGTGAAGCTGGAGGAATCGCTACCGGGGTGGCGATTCATCCACACGCACTTCGGCTTCGGCTACCGGTTGTCGGCCGAGCCAGCACAAAACGCCAACGATCGGTTCACAAGTGGATAACACCTGGCCGGGGCGTTGCATCGAGACTCTGCCCCACACCAAGTGAAGGAGATGACCTTGAACATACGTCGTATTGCAGCGATTGTCGTCGCGATCGGCTCTGCGCTGGTCGTGGCCGCCTGCGGGTCGAGCGGCAGCTCGAGCTCGAGCTCGAGCTCGAGCAGCTCGGGCGCGAGCGCCAGCTCCACGAGCAGCACGAGTGGCGGCACCGCCAAGGGGACGGTCAACGGCGCCGGTTCGACGTTCGCGGCCCCGATCTACCAGCAATGGAGCTCGAACCTGAAGTCCCAGGGGCTGACCGTGAACTACAACCCGGTCGGCTCGGGCACCGGCGTCGTCGACCTGCAGACCGCGACGGTAGACTTCGCCGGCAACGATCAGGAGCTTCTGCCAAAGGACATCAGCGGGATGAAGGGCCCGGTGTTCCAGTTCCCGGTCGCGTTCGGCGCGATCACGGTGTCGTACAACCTACCGGGGGTAAAGAGTGGGTTGAAGCTGACCGGCCCGGTCGTCGCGGACATCTTCGCGGGCAAGATCACGAAGTGGAACGACCCGGCGATCGCGTCGCTGAACTCGGGCGTGAGCCTACCGAGCACGGCGATCACGGTCGTGCACCGCTCGGATTCGTCGGGCACGACGGCCGGGTTCACGACCTATCTGTCCGAAGTCAGCCCGAGCTGGAAGTCTTCGATCGGTGCCGGCAAGCTCGTCAAGTGGCCGGTCGGCACCGGCGGCCCGGGGAACTCCGGCGTCGCGGCCGCGGTCAAGCAGACGACGGGCGCGGTTGGTTACGTGGAGCAGGCGTACGCGCTCGTGAACAACTTCACGTTCGCCGCGATCAAGAACTCGACGACCGGCCAGTACGTCCTGCCGACGATCGCCAACACCTCGCAGGCCGCGGTCGGGGCCAAGGTCTCGCCGACCCTTGGGATGGTGACCGTCAACTCGCCGTCGGGCTATCCGATCACGTCGCAGACGTTCATCGATACCTACCAGGACCCGTGCAAGTCCGGTGGGGCGAACTCGGGAACGGCTGCGGCGTTGAAGTCGTTCCTCACGTACGCGTTCGGCGACGGCCAGAAGACGCTCGGTTCGGGTTCGGGCCAGATTCCGTACGCGCCGCTGCCGGCGTCGCTCGCGGCGATGAGCAACGCGCAGCTGGCGAAGCTGGTCTGCAACGGGTCGCCGATCTCGTGAGGATGTGAGTGGAGGCAAGTGCCACCACCGTTAGCGGCGGCCGCTCGGTTCTCGAGCGGTCGCCGCTGGGCCGTCTCCCGGACCGCTTGCTCCAGTGGGGTCTGACCGCGCTCGCGGTGCTGATCCTGCTGCTGATCGCGTACTTCTTCATCCGCTTGATCGGCGAGTCGACCACGTCGATCAACACGTTCGGGTTGAGCTTCCTGTTCCGCAACGACTGGGACGCCTCGCGCAACATCTACCACGGCGCCGCACTCGTGATCGGCACGCTGGTCACCTCCGGGATCGCGCTGATCATCGGCGTTCCCGTCGCCGTCGCGGCGGCGCTGTTCCTGACCGAGCTGTGTCCGCGGCGCGCCCGGCCGGCGCTCGGGATGCTCGTCGACCTGCTTGCAGCGGTGCCGTCGGTCGTGTACGGCTTGTGGGGGGTGTTCGTGCTCGGGCCAAAGCTCGAGCCCGTCGAGCGGTGGTTCGCGAACACGTTCTCGTTCATCCCCTGGATCGGTGGCGGCGCGAGTACGATCACGCCGGGCAACTACTTCATCGCGGGGCTGATTCTCGCGATCATGATCCTGCCGATCGTCTCGGCGATCTCGCGCGAGGTGCTCGCAACCGTGCCCTCCGAGAACAAGGAGGCGGCGCTCGCGCTGGGCGCGACGCGGTGGGAGATGATCCGGATGGCGGTTCTCCCCTACGCGCGCCCGGGGATCACGGGCGGCGCGATGCTGGGTCTGGGGCGGGCTATCGGCGAGACGATCGCCGTCGTGCTCGTGATCGGCGACGCGCCGACGCTCGGGCACCACATCTTCAGCCAGGGGTATACGCTCGCTTCGGTGATCGCGAACGAGTTTGGCGAGGCCGCGAACGTAAAGATCCACGCCTCGGCGCTGTTCGAGGCGGGCTTGGTGCTGTTCATCCTCACCCTGATCATCAATGTCATCGCGCGCTGGTTCGTCAATCGCGGGGCGCGCAGCATGCGCGCAGCGCACGGGGGGAGCGCAGCCCGCGGCGGTGACGTGATGGTGGCCGCACAGGCCGCCGGTGTGGGGGGATCGGAATGAGCAGCGGCGGGATAAGTCTGTCTCGACTGCCCGAGATCAGCGCTCGGCGGCGGCGCACCGACAAGGTGATGCGCGCGTCACTGCTGGTGGGGACCGTGATCGCGCTGATCCCGCTCGTGCTGATCATCTACTACCTGATCTACAAGGGGCTCGGGACGTGGAACAAAAACTTCTTCACTACTGATCCGAACGGAAACTTCTTCGGCAATCATGGTGGCATACGGAGCGCGATCGTCGGCACGCTCGAGATCGTCGGCCTGGCGACACTGATCTCCGTACCAGCCGGGATCGGCGTCGCCGTGTGGCTGACCGAGTACGGCAAGCAGTCGTGGTTCGCCAGTGTCGTGCGCTACTTCGTCGACGTGATGACCGGCGTGCCGTCGATCGTGTTCGGCCTGTTCATCTACATCGTGCTCGTGATCTCGCACACCGGCGGCAGCGGATTCGCGGCATGGAAGGGCGCGTTGGCCGTGACCCTGTTGATGCTGCCGATCGTGATCCGCTCCGCCGAAGTTGTGCTCCTGCTGGTTCCGAACAGCCTCCGCGAGGCTGCTCTCGCGCTCGGCGCCCCGCGGTGGCGCGTGATCACGCGCGTAGTTCTGCCGACCTCGCTTTCCGGGCTGATCACCGGCTCGCTGCTCGCCGTCGCCCGTGGGATGGGCGAGACCGCGCCGCTGCTGTTCACCGTCTCGACCGCGTTCGTGCTGACGGGCAACCTCAACACGCAGATGAACACGCTGCCGGTCCAGATCTACAACGACATCAAGAGCCCGGAGCCGTCAATCGTCGCGCGCGCGTGGGGCGCCGCGCTCACGCTCGTCGCGCTCGTCCTGATCCTCAACCTGATCGCGCGGCTGATCGCGCGAAGGAGCCGCCTTGGATGAATCCTCACGAAGCCACGAGCAAAGAACAGACCGGTGAGCCCACCAGCGCCGTCGATGCGACGCCACGTGCGCCGGTATCGATGCCCGTGCCGGTAGCTCGCCAGCCGGCGTCGTCCAGCCCGGTTGAGAAGGCTGGTCACGCGGTCGACGTCAAGGATCTCAACGCCTACTACGGCGGCCAGCACGCGATCAAGAACGTCACGATCAACTTCCCTGCCAACGAGGTGACGGCGCTGATCGGGCCTTCGGGTTCTGGGAAGTCGACCGTGGTCAGGTGCATCAACCGGATGCACGAGGAGATTCCGGGCGCGCGGGCCGAGGGCAGCATTACGCTCGACGAGCTCGACATCTACGACCCCCGCGTCGACGTGACCGCGGTGCGGCGGTTGATCGGGATGGTATTCCAGAAGCCGAACCCGTTCCCGACGATGTCGATCTTCGACAACGTCGCCGCGGGCCTGAGGCTGACCGGCACCAAGAGCAAGGACCTGAAGGATCTCGTCAACCGCTCGCTGCAGGCGGTCGGTCTTTGGGATGAGGTGAAGGACCGCCTGAACGAGCCGGGGATCGGGCTGTCCGGCGGGCAGCAGCAGCGCCTGTGCATCGCGCGCACGGTGGCGATCGAGCCCGAGGTGATCCTGATGGACGAGCCCGCCTCCGCGCTCGACCCGATCTCGACGCTCAAGATCGAGGAGCTGATCGACGAGCTCAAGGAGCGCTACACGATCGTGATCGTCACCCACAACATGCAGCAGGCCGCGCGCGTTGCCAACTCGACCGTGTTCATGCTCGAGGGCGAGGTGATCGAGCACGACGAGACGAACAAGATCTTCACCAATCCCAGCGACGAACGGACCGAACGGTACGTGACCGGGAAGTTCGGGTAGAGGCGGCCAATGCAGGAGACACGCCACCAGTTCCATGAGAACCTCCGCGCGCTCGAGGCCCAGGCCCTCGACGGCCTCGACCTCGTAATCCAGCAGCTGGACCGCTCGCTCGAGTCGATCTCATACCAGGACGTCGAACTCGCCGGGATGGTCGTCGCCGACGATGACCGGATCGACGGCCGCTACCTCGAGGTCCATCAGGGGATCCTGTCGCTGCTGGCGCGTCAGGCGCCGGTGGCCGGCGACCTGCGGATCGTCGCGGCGCTGCTGCACGTGATCCGCTGCGTCGAGCGGATGGGCGATCAGTGTGTGAACATCGCCAAGCTCGTCCCTCTGTCCGGCTACGAGACGCCGAAGGACAAGGACATCCTCGATGCGATCGAGCGGATGGGGCGCCTCGCCCGCTCCCAGGTCTCACAGGCCAAGCAGGCGTTCGCCGGCCGTAACGTCGAACTGGCGCAGGACCTGGTGCGCCAGGACACCGAGATCAACCGGCTCAATCGCGAGATCTTCAGGCGCGCGGTCGAGATCGGCGACAACCTCGACCTGCGCGAGTGGGCGATGTTCATGATCCTCGTGGCCCGCTGTCTGGAGCGGGTCGGCGACAACACCGTCGACATCGCCGAGCAGACCGTGTTCGTCGTCACCGGGCTGTTCCGCGAGTTCGCGGACGCGTCGACGCCGCCCGAGGTCGCGCAGCAGGCGCCCTAGCGGCTCCCGCTCCGCGAGCGGACAGTTATGCTCGCGGCACGGTGGCGAGTCAGAGGGCCAAGCGGCGCTCGCGCAAGCGGCGTAACCCGGCGGCGCAACCGGCGGCCCATCGCGAGCGCGCTTCGGGGCCCACGTCGGCGCGTCGCCCAGCGGCCGAGCAACCCCGCCCGGGACGTCGGCGTGCGAGTCCGATGGGCGCGTACGGGGAGCGGCCGCCGGGCCGGTTCGGTGGCCTGCCGGTCTCGGAGATCGCCATCCTCGCCGGCGCCGTGGCGCTGGTCGTCGGAATAATCAATCACGGGGGTCCCGCGCTGATTGCCGGCGTGGTCATCTGCCTGTTCGGGGTGGTCGAGGTCACCACGCGCGAGCACTTCTCCGGCTACCGGTCCCACACGGTGCTGCTGGCGGCGATCCCGGCGGTGGCGGTCGAGTTCCTGATCGCGCTCACGGTCGGGCCGCCCGCGATCAGAGCGCTGCTGCTCGTCCCGGTCGCGGCGGTGTTCGCATCGTGCGCGTGGTTCCTGCGCAGGCGCTTTCTGGTCGCGCGTCAGGCGCGGCTCGCCCGGCCGGCGAAGCTCTAGCCCGCCCACCCGCCAGCGGGAGCGCTCGCCGCGCCTCAGCGCAGCGGCAGCGGATGGCTCTCGACCGGGTAGCCGTCGTCGGCGTGGTCGAGGCGATCCTCGGCGACGGTGGGCAGCCGCAGGGTGAACTCGGCGCCTCCGTCCGGCGCGTTGACGGCCTCGACCGATCCGCCGTGCTGGACCGCGGCCTGGCGCACAATCGCGAGCCCGAGGCCGCTGCCCTGGCGCCCGCGCGAGTTCGCCCCCCGGAAGAAACGGTCGAATATGTACGGCAGGTCGGCGGGGTCGATGCCGGTGCCGTGGTCGCGCACCTGCACGCCGCGCTGATCCACGATCACCTCGACCAGCCCGCCGGCTGCGGAATGGTGGGCCGCGTTGTCGAGCAGGTTGTTGACCGCGCGGGCCAGACGCTCGGGGACGCCGTCGACGACGACGGGCTCGAGCGAGCTCTCGAACCGCACGTCAGGGAAGTCGCGGCGCGCGCGTGTGAGGGACTCGGCGACGAGGCGATCGAGCCGGATGTCCTCGGCCGAGGTGATCGGAAGGTCGCCGCGGGCAAGCTCGATCACGTCTCCGATCAGCGCGCTCAGCTCCTCGCTCTGCTCGAGGACGTCCGCCAGCAGCCGGTGCCGGTCAGCGTCGGAAAGTGCGTCGCCGGCCATCAGCACCTCGATGTTGGTGCGCAGGCTCGTGATCGGAGTGCGGAGCTCGTGGGACGCGTCGGCCACCAGCTGACGCTGGGCCTGCACCGATTCGTCGAGGGCGGACCGGGAGCCCTGCAATCGCTCGATCATCGCGTTGAAGCGAGCGGACAGCTGCCCGACCTCGTCGTCGGCGTGGTACTGGATGCGACTGGTCAGGTCCTCGGTGTCGGTGATGTGCTGAGCGGTCTGGGCCACCTCGGCGAGCGGCGCCAGCACGCGACTCGCCGCGAGGCGCCCGAGGCAGGCGGCCAGCGCGATCCCCCCCGCGCACAACAGGAACAGGACCACACGCAGCTCGGACAGCACGTTGTCCACGGGCGTGAGGGGCCGGGCGAGCTGTAGCGCCGCCGGCACCGACCCGAACGCGTTGGTGACGCTGACCGGCACGGTCAGCTCTCTGACCACGGTCCCTCCGAGGTGCACGTCCTGGAGATATCCGCCGGATTGGTTGGTCGCGACGGCCTGCACGTGGTTGTCGAACGGAAGCGTGACGTTGCCGTCGCCGCACAGCACCTGGGCCTGGCCGTTTACGACCTGCCAGATCGGGGCGCCACCGCCGGCGCTCGGCGTCGGCGGGCCGCCGCTGTTGCAGCGCAGCTGTTGCACGAGCGCCGCCTGGGAGTGGAGCTCGTTGTCGACCTGGCCGAGCAGCTGGGAGCGGACGACCACGTAGACCACGATCGCCGCCAGCAGAATCGCCAGCGCGACCGCCGATGCGCAAGCTATGGCAAGTCTGCGGCGGAGTGGCACGCCGGACTCCAGTTAGTCCCGTAGCACGTAGCCGACGCCTCTCACCGTGTGGAGCAGGCGCGACTCCTCGCCGGCTTCGGTCTTACGGCGCAGATACCCCATGTACACGCCGAGCGCGTTCGAGGTCGGCCCGAAGTCGTACCCCCAGACGTTCTCGAAAATCGTCGAGCGGGTCAGCACCTGCCGTGGGTGGCGCATGAACAACTCCAGCAGCAGGAACTCCGTCTTCGACAGCTCGATCGTCCGGTCCGCGCGGCGGACCTCGTGGGCGACCGGGTCGAGCACGAGGTCGGCGTATCTGAGGATCTCGCCGTCGCTCCCCTCGCCCGAGCGCCGCAGCAGCGCGCGCAGCCGCGCTTGGAGCTCTCTGAGGGCGAACGGCTTGACCAGGTAGTCGTCGGCGCCGACGTCGAGCCCCTCGACCCGGTCGTCGATCGCGTCGCGCGCGGTCAGCATCAGGATCGGGGTCCGATCGCCCGCCTGGCGCATCCGGCGGCAGACCTCGAGGCCGTCGAGCTTGGGCATCCCGATGTCCAGGATCACCGCGTCGGGCGGCGATTTCGCGAGGGCGTCGAGCGCTTCCTCGCCGTCGCCGGCGAGCTCGACGTCGTAGCGGTCGAGTCTCAGCGCACGCTCGAGCGCCCGCCTTACGGCAGGCTCGTCGTCCACCACAAGTACGCGCGCCATGCTCGCAATTGTGGCGCGTCCAGGTAAAAGAATGTGAAGACTCGGGGGCGCGGGCCGCCCCCGAGCCTCAGGACCTCACGCCAGATTCGCGAAACTCACTGCGGGTGCCACCGACCAAGGACAAGGATCAGCTCGCGAGCTATCGCGCCAAGCGCGACTTCGACACCACGTCCGAGCCCGCCGGCGCCCGGACCGGCGGCGCCGACGGGCGCCGGTTCGTCGTCCAGCAGCACGACGCCACCCGCTTGCACTGGGATCTGCGGCTCGAGCACGACGGCGTGCTCGCCTCGTGGGCGATCCCGAACGGAATCCCCGCCGATCCCGCGGACAACCGGCTGGCGGTACGCACCGAGGATCACCCGCTCGAGTACCTCGAGTTCCACGGCGAGATCCCGAAGGGTCAGTACGGCGCAGGCACGATGACGATCTGGGACGAGGGCACGTTCGACGTGCACAAGTGGGAGGACCGCAAGGTCGAGGTCACCTTCCACGGCGAGCGGCTCACCGGGCGCTACGGGCTGTTCCCGATCGGCAAGCCCGGCGAATCCAAGAACGACTGGATGATCCACCGGATGGATCCGCCCTCGGATCCCGACCGCCAGCCGATGCCCGAGCGGCTGATCCCGATGATGGCCCGCCCCGCGGACACGCTCCCGCGCGACGCGGGCAAGTGGTCGTTCGAGGTCAAGTGGGACGGGGTCCGCGCGATCGCCTACGTCCAGCCCGGCCGCCTGCGCCTCGAGAGCCGCAACCTCAACGAGATCACCGCCGCATACCCCGAGGTGCGCGGCCTGGTCGCGGCGCTCGGCATGCACGAGGCGGTGCTCGACGGGGAGATCGTCGCGTTCGACGACGCCGGCCGGCCCAGCTTCGAGCGGCTCCAGCGGCGGATGCACGTGACCGCGCCGAACGCGGTCCGGCGGCTGATGGCGAGCACGCCGGTCGTGTACGCGATGTTCGACTTCCTGTACCTCGACGGCCACTCGCTGATCGACCTCCCGTACACCGAGCGCCGCGCGCGGCTGGAGTCGCTCGAGCTCTCCGGGCCCGCGTGGCGCGTCCCCGCCGCGCACCCAGGCGACGGCACGCGGCTGCTCGAGGCGACGCGGACCCAGGGGCTCGAGGGGGTCGTCGCCAAGCGGCTCGACACCCGGTATGAGCCCGGTCGGCGCAGCGGCGCCTGGCTCAAGATCAAGAACACGCTCCGCCAGGAGATGGTGATCGGCGGATGGATCCCGGGCGAGGGCCGCCGGACGGCGCGGATCGGGGCGCTGTTGATGGGCGTCCACGAGAACGGCGCGTTTCGGTACGCGGGGCGGGTCGGGACCGGCTTCACCGAAAAGACGTTGGATGACCTCCGCCGGCGCCTGGGACCGCTCAAGCGCGAGACGACCCCGTTTGACGTGGCGCCGAAGTTCCCCCGCGAAGCGGTGTTCGTCGAGCCGCGCCTGGTGGCCGAGGTCGAGTTCCGGGAGTGGACGCAGGAGCGGGTGATGCGCGCGCCGTCGTTCAAGGGGCTTCGCGAGGACAAGCCCGCGAGCGAGGTCGTGCTCGAGAACCGCGCCGAATCGGGTGCCGAGCCGGGGTCCGGAGGCGATCCGACCTCTCCCGAGGCGCTTTTCGACGAGGTCGAGCCACTGCCCGAGGGCGCGCTGTCGGTGAGCACGGAGGGCCGCCAGCTCAGGATCACGAATTGGGACAAGGTCCTGTACCCCGAGACCGGCTTCACCAAGGGCGATCTGATCGCCTACTACGCGCGGGCGGCGCCATTCGTACTGCCGCACCTGCACGACCGCCCGCTGACGCTCAAGCGCTATCCGAATGGCGTCGACGCGGCCTACTTCTACGAGAAGCAGTCGCCCTCGCACCGGCCTGACTGGATCCAGACCGTTCGCATCAACGACGTCAACTACACGCTCGCGCAGGACCGGCCGACGCTGATCTGGCTCGCGAACCTGGCCGACATCGAGCTGCACACTTCGCTGGCGCTGGCGGCGAGTCCCGAGCGCCCGACGATGATGGTGTTCGACCTCGACCCCGGAGCGCCGGCGGGGATCGTCGAATGCTGCGAGGTCGGGCTCGTGCTGCGCGGCCTGTTCGATCAGCTCGGGCTCGTCAGCGTCGCCAAGACGTCGGGGTCGAAGGGGCTCCAGGTGTACGTGCCGCTGAACACGCGGACCGATTACCGCGCGACCAAGCCGTTCGCGCGGCGCGTGGCCGAGGTGCTCGAGGAGCGCATGCCCGAGCTGGTCGTCTCGCGGATGACCAAGCGGCTGCGGCGCGGGAAGGTGCTCGTCGACTGGAGCCAGAACGACGAGCACAAGACGACCGCCACCGTGTACTCGCTCCGCGCGCGCGAGCGGCCGACTGCGTCGACGCCCGTGACCTGGGAGGAGGTGCAGGCATGCCACGAGCGCGGCGACGAGCGGCTGCTCACGTTCGAGGCCCACGAGTTGCTCGCCCGCGCCGAGGAGCAAGGAGACCTGTTCGCGCCGGCGGTCGGCGTCAAGCAGTCACTGCCCACGCTGCGCTGACAGGGGAATCCGGTCGATGTCCCGCTCGTGCCGACATGGCAACCGCCGGATTCCCTTCGGGAAATTCGGCCGCGCGCCATTGCGATCGTGCGGCCGGGCTCTGCCGAATTTCCCGGGCGCCCAGATTCGTTAGGCTGGCGCGAATGTCGCCGATCGATCAGATCACGTTGCGCAACCGGCTGCTGGTCGCCACCGCGATGTGGAAGGAAACGATCGCCGAGCCGCTCCCGAGGATGCCTCCCGGCGATCCCGCCGATCAGATCCAGAACTTCGAGATCACGCTCGTCGATCGTCTGTGCCAGAGCGCCACCGCCGAGTCGGCGCGCGAGATCGCCGACCGCACGTGGGACCTCGTCCACGACCGTCCCGACAACGATCCGGTCAAGCGCCGCGTCGTCGAGTGCCACGAGGCGCTCGCGCGCCTGACCCGCCTAGGCGACTAGGGTCCGTCAGCGCCCAGGGTCCGTCAGCGCAGCGGGCGCTCGGGCGCCGCGTCGGCGTGCATCGCGTCGAGCGTGACGTGCGGGTCGGCTTCGGCCAGCGGGTTGCGGGGGAGACCCGCGGCCATGTAGGCGTCGGTCTCGTCGAGCGTCTCGTGCTCGAGCAGGCCGGCGACGAGCGAATCGAGGTTCGAGCGGTGCTGGCGCAGCAGCGTGCTGACCTCCGACTGGGCCGACTCGACGATCCGCCTGACCTCCTCGTCGACCAGCCGCTGGGTCGACTCCGAGGTCTCGGCGACGCCGGGCAGGAACGGCCCCATCCCGTCCGCTGGGAGCACAGCGATCGGGCCGATTGCGCGGCTCATTCCCCAACGCCCGACCATGTGGCGAGCGATCCGGGTCAGGTGCTGGATGTCGGACTCGGCGCCGGTGGTGATGTCGCTGAATACGAGCTCCTCGGCGACGCGTCCGCCGAGCGCGACCTTGATCTGGGCGAGCAGGTGCTGCTGCTCGAAGTTGAAGCGGTCGGCGTCGGGCGCCGAGAACGTGACCCCGAGCGCCTGCCCGCGCGGGATGATCGAGACCTTGCGCACCGGGTCGGCGCCGGGCGTCAGCATCCCGACGATCGCGTGACCCGCTTCGTGGTAGGCGGTGCGCCGGCGGTCATCCTCGGAGATCATCACCTTGCGCTCTGCGCCGAGCACGATCCGCTCGAGCGCGTCGGTGAGGTCCTCGCGGTTGACCATCTCATGGTTGCGCCGCGCGGCGAGCAACGCCGCCTCGTTGACCAGGTTCTCGAGGTCGGCCCCGACCATCCCGGGGGTGGTGGAAGCGAGGGCGCCGAGGTCGACTTCCTCGGCGAGCGGAACCCCGCGGGTATGGACCTGGAGGATCGCCTCGCGGCCGGTGCGGTCCGGCGGGGAGACGACCACGCGGCGGTCGAACCGCCCCGGGCGCAGGAGGGCCGGGTCAAGGATCTCGGGCCGGTTGGTCGCGCCGAGCACGATCACGCCGAGGCGGGGGTCGAAGCCGTCCATCTCGGTCAGGATCTGGTTGAGCGTCTGCTCGCGCTCGTCGTGGCCCCCGGAGATGTTCGGCCCGCCCGAGGAGCGCGACCGGCCGATCGCGTCGAGCTCGTCGATGAAAATGATCGCGGGCGCGGCCGCCTTGGCCTGGGCGAACAGGTCCCGCACGCGCGAGGCGCCGACGCCGACGATCATCTCGACGAACTCAGACGCGGACATCTGGAAGAACGGCACGCCCGCCTCGCCGGCGACCGCGCGGGCGAGCAGCGTCTTCCCGGTGCCCGGCGCTCCGCTCAGGAGCACACCACGCGGGATCCGGCCGCCGAGCTTCAGGTACTTGTCCGGGTTCTTCAGGAAGTCGACGATCTCGGTGAGCTCCGCCTTGGCCTCGTCGATCCCGGCGACGTCGTTGAACGTCACGCGCTGGTCGGCGGCCTCGACGCGGCGCGCGCGCGAGCGGCCGAACGACATCAGCCCGCCGGCGCCGCCGCCACCGGCCGCGGCGGCTCGGCGGAACACCCACACGAGTAGCAACAGGAACAGCAGCGTCGGGCCGAACCCGAAGATGAGGCTGGTCAGGAACGACGGCCCGGTGTTCTCAGCCTGAGCGTTGATCGTGACGTTGTTCTTCTGGAGCAGATCGAACAGCTGCGAGTTGCTCGCGAACGACGGGATCTCGGTTGAGAAGTAGACGTAGCTCGAGCCGTTCGACGGGTACTTCACGGCGGTCTTGAACGTCCCGTCGATCGACGACCCGGTCGATGAGATCGAGGCCACGTTGTTGTCCTGGGCCTGCGCCAGGAACGTCGGGCTGTAGGGGACGTGGACCCGGGGGCTCGGGCTGAGCGCCTCCGAGGAGACCCAGAAGTTGAGCGCGATCAGCGCGATCACGAGCACTACCGCGATCCAGCGGATGTTCGGCCCTGACGGTGGCTTCACCGGCTTGCCGCGACCGTCCGGCGCCGGGGTCACCCGCCAGCCAGGCTGCTGCGGCGGCGTGCCGCCCGGCCGTAACCGGGGGCTGCTCTCACGTCGCCGCTGTTGCTCGGCCATCAGTTGATTGTGGCAAGGTGCCGCCGCTGGGCAAGCAAATCTTCGGTCGTTATTCGATCCGGCTCCGGAACGAGTCCGCGCCCTCGACGCTCGCGCCCGCGGCCCAGGCGCGGTCGGCCAGCCACCGATCCGAGGTCACGACCCGCACCGCGGCCGGATCGGGGTCCGCGCGCAGGCGGCGCACGATCTCGTCGTCGGCGGAGTTCGGGCGGGGCCGCGGGGCGTGCGCGACCTCGATCACGGTCGATCGGATCGGCGGCCGCGGCGGTCGCTCGAACACGACCGTCACGTCGTCGCCGTTGGCGGCCGCCCAGCGCTCGAGCATGTCGACGAGCCTCAGCATCGCCGCGTCGCGGTCCTTCCACCAGGCGTCCGGGCGGGTCCCGATCACGTTCATGCCGTCGACAAGCCAGCGCATTGTGCAACCGAGGCTAGTCGTCGTTCTTGGGACGCTGGCGGTCACGCTTGCGGGCCGCCTGCCGGCGCTTGGTGTCGAGCCGGCGGTGGACGGAGGCCGTCGTCGGCCGGGTCGCCTGCCGGTGGCGCGGTGTGGCGAGCGCCTGGGTCAGCCGGCGGCGTAGCCGCTCGAGCGCGAGCTCGCGGTTGCGGGCCTGGCCACGCGCGTCCTGGGCGACGGCGGTGACGCGCGCACCCGCGCGCGCGATCACACGCCGCTTCTGCTCGTCGGTCAGCGCCGAGGACGCCTCGACGTCGAAGATCGCCTCGACGCGGGAGGCGGTGACGTTGGCGTGCTGGCCGCCGGGGCCGGAAGAGCGCGAGGTTCTGATGGTGATCTCGCGCAGAGGCACCTTCACATCGCGGCCGATTGACATCGGATCGTCCATCGGTCGAGAGTGTGCCCCCCGGCAACATTTACCGTAGTCCGCCGTGCTACCGTGCCGCCCGTAAGGCCGCCCTCATGAAATGGCGGCGTCAAGCAGGTGCAGGCTCCGGGGTGTGTGCGGCGCATCCTCCGCGGTAGCAGCACTTCAAGCGGAGGAGCACTCCACATGCCAACTGGCACAGTCAAGTGGTTCAGCGACGAGAAGGGGTTCGGCTTCATCACCCCCGATGACGGAGGTCGCGACCTCTTCGTCCACCACTCGAGCATCACCGCCGACGGGTACCGCTCGCTCTCCGAGGGCAGCAAGGTCTCCTACGAGGAAGAGGCCGCCCCGAAGGGTCCCAAGGCGGTCAACGTCAACAAGATCTAGCTTCGGCTGCACATCCGTCCCGGCGGCCCCGCATACCCCATTCGGGGGGGCTTGGCCGCCCTGGGGCGAAACTTCGTCCACGCCTGCGCGTACTATGAGTAAGGCTGGTTCACGTGGGCGCACGGAAATATGACTAAGACGGTCGAGGAACGCGAGCAGGTAGTTGTCCGCTTCGCGGGAGACTCGGGCGACGGGATGCAGTTGGCGGGCAGCCGGTTCACCGACGCCACCGCGCTGGTCGGCAACGATCTCGCGACGCTGCCGAACTTCCCGGCCGAGATTCGCGCGCCCGCGGGGACACTGGCCGGCGTGTCCGCGTTCCAGATCCATTTCGCGTCTCGGGACATCCTGACGCCGGGCGACAAGCCAAATGTGCTGGTCGCGATGAACCCGGCGGCGCTCAAGGCGAACCTGGCCGAGATCGATCGCGCGGCGACGGTGATCGTCAACGAGGACGCGTTCAGCAAGCGCAACCTCGAGAAGGCCGGGTACGCGTCGAACCCGTTGGAAGATGGGTCGTTGAGCGCGTATCGCGTGCACCGGATCCCGATGACGTCGCTGACGGTGGCGGCGGTCGAGGGGATCGAGGGGTCCTCGACGCGCGACGCCGGCCGGGCCAAGAACCTATTCGCGCTCGGCGTGCTCTCGTGGCTATACGGGCGCCCGACCGACGTGACCAAGCGGTGGATCGAGCAGAAGTTCGCGCGCAATCCAGGGGCGCTGAAGGCGAACCTGGCCGCGTTCAACGCCGGCTGGTCGTTCGGCGAGACGACCGAGCTGCTCGATGTCCAGTACAAGGTCAGGCCCGCGACCGACGTCCCGCCGGGCACGTACCGGAACGTCAACGGCACCACCGCGCTGTCGCTGGGGCTGATCGCGGCGAGCGCCCGCAGCGGGCTGCCGCTGCTGCTCGCGAGCTATCCGATCACGCCCGCCTCCGAGCTTTTGCACGAGCTTTCGCGGCACGCGAACCTCGGCGTCAAGACGATCCAGGCCGAGGACGAGATCGCGGCCGCGGGCATGGCCCTCGGCGCGGCGTTCGGCGGGCGTCTCGGCGTGACCGCGACGAGCGGGCCGGGGATGGATCTCAAGGGCGAGACGATCGCGCTGGCGGCGGCGCTCGAGTTGCCGATGATCGTGATCGACGTGCAGCGGGCCGGCCCCTCGACCGGGATGCCGACCAAGACCGAGCAATCGGACCTGCTGATGGCGGTGTACGGGCGTCATGGCGAGTCGCCGATCCCGGTGATCGCGCCGAGTACGGCGGGCGGGTGCTTTGAAGCGGCGTTCGAGGCGGCCCAGATCGCGGTCCGCTACCGCACTCCGGTGATCTTGCTGTCGGACACGTTCCTGGCCTCCTCCTCGGAGCCGTGGCGGGTACCGGTCGTCGAGGACCTTCCGACGATCGATCCGGCGTTCGCGGTGGCGCGCGACGGCGAGGAGTTCATGCCCTACTCCCGCGACGAGCGCCTTGCCCGTCCGTGGGCGATCCCGGGGACGCCGGGCCTGGCCCACCGGATCGGCGGTCTCGAGAAGGCTGAGGAGACCGGCAACATCTCTTATGACGGCGCCAACCACGAGCGGATGACCGAGCTTCGGGCCGCGAAGGTCGAAGGGATCGCTTCTGAGATCCCGCCGTTGACGGTCGATTCCGAGCCCGGCGCGACGCTTCTGGTGCTCGGGTGGGGGTCGAGCGAGGGCGCCATCCGCGCCGGCGTCAGGCGCGCCCGCGAGTCCGGTCAGGCGGTCGCGTGCGCGCACCTGCGCCACCTGAACCCGTTCCCGGAGAACACCGGCGACGTGCTGCGCTCGTTCGACCGGGTGCTCGTGCCGGAGATGAACACGGGCCAGTTGGCCCAGCTGCTCCGCGCCAAGTACCTCATCGACGTCGAGTCGTACTGCAAGGTGCAGGGACAGCCGCTGTTCGCCTCCGAGATCGAAGAGCAGATCGCGGAGCGGCGATGAGCGCGGTCGTGACCAACGGGAATGGCGGCGCCCCCGAGGCTCTCACCAAGGCCGACTTCCAGTCCGACCAGGAGACGCGGTGGTGCCCCGGGTGCGGCGACTACGCGGTCCTGTCCGCGGTGCAGCAGTTCATGCCCGAGCTCGGGATCCCGCCCGAGAAGATCGTGTTCGTGACGGGGATCGGCTGCGCGGGGCGGTTCGCGTACTACATGAACACGTACGGGATGCACGGCATCCACGGCCGCGCGCCAGCGCTCGCCACCGGCCTGGCCTCGTCGCGAGAGGACCTCTCGATCTGGATCGTCACCGGCGACGGCGACTCGCTGTCGATCGGCGGCAACCACCTGATCCACGCGCTCCGCCGGAACGTCCCGATCAAGATCCTGCTGTTCAACAACCAGATCTACGGCCTCACCAAGGGGCAGGCGTCCCCGACTTCGGAGCTCGGCAAGGTCACGAAGTCGACCCCGTTCGGCGTCGCCGACCACCCGTTCAACCCAGTGTCGCTCGCGCTCGGCGCCGAGGCCACGTTCGTGGCGCGGACGATCGACCGCGATCGCCGTCACCTGACCGACGTATTGCGCGCCGCGGCGACCCACGAGGGCGCGGCGCTCGTCGAGATCTACCAGAACTGCCCGGTGTTCAACGACGGCGCGTTCAGCGCGCTGACCGAGAAGGACACCAAGGACGCCAACCAGATCCGCCTCGAGGCGGGCCGGCCGATCCGCTTCGGCGTCGAGGACGAGCGCGGCGTCGCGCGCGGAGCCGACGGTGGCCTCGCGATCGTGGACGTGGCCGATGTCGGCGAAGACGCGCTGATCGTCCACGATCCGTCGCGGCCCGACCCCGGCCTGGCGTTCTCGCTCGCGCGTCTCGCCGACAACCCGACCGTGCCCACGCCGATCGGGATCTTCCGCCAAGTCGAGCGCCCGGTGTACGGACGCAGCAGCCTGGTTCGCTCGATCCCGGCCACCGACGTCGAGTTGTCGGATCTGCTGCTCGGCGCGGACAGCTGGACTGTCGCCTGAGCTTCTGAACGCCCTCGCTACGCTGAGGTCAGATGCGTGACCTCGACGTCGAGCTGCTGTGGTGGGAGGGCTGCCCGTCCACCGAGCGTGCGCTCGCCGCGGTGCGGGAGGCCCTGACCGACGTCGGCCTCGCTGACGTGCCGGTGCAAATGCGCGAGATCCGTACCGACGACGCGCTCGAGTCCGGATTCGTCGGGTCGCCGACGATCCTGATCGACGGCGCCGACCTGGTCCCGGCCGCCGACGGCGAGCCGGCCGGCCTCAGCTGCCGGGTGTACCGGCGCCGAGACGGCCGCATCAGCCCGATTCCCGATCCTGACGAGCTGCGCGAGGCGCTGCGACGTGCGGCCGAGCGCGCGGAGGTGAACTGATGAGTCTCACGATTGGCGAGATGGCGCCCGATTTTTCCCTCCTCGATACGCAGGGCAGAAAGTGGTCGGTGGCGTCCTACGACGGCGCGCCGGCAACCGTGCTCGTGTTCACGTGCAACCACTGCCCGTATGCGCTCGCCTGGCAGGACCGGATCGCCGAGCTGGCCAACGACTACGCGGCGCGCGGCGTGCGCGTGCTGGCGGTGAACTCCAACGACTCCGAGCGCTACCCGCGCGATTCGGCGGACGCGATGAAGGAGCGGGTCTCGCGCGAGCAGTGGAAGATCCCCTACCTGCACGACGCCACCCAGGAGGTGGCGCGCGAGTACGGCGCGAAGGTGACGCCCGACGTGTTCGTGCTCGACGCCGAGGGCCGGCTGCGCTATCGCGGCGCCCCCGATGCGGACTACGACAAGCCGGAGGAGCGGGCCGAATGGCTGCGCGAGGCCCTCGATGCGGTGCTGTCCGGGTCGATCGTGGAGCGGCCGGAGACCAAGCCCGTCGGCTGCTCGATCAAGTGGAAGTAGCAGCGGTGGACGACTACACCCCGCAGCAGGTCGCCGAGCTGATTGAGCGCGGCGACATCCAGCTGATCGACGTGCGACAGCCCGAGGAGCACGACGCGGGTCGGATCGCCGGCGACCGGCTGGTCGTCCTCTCGGACCTCGCCGGCGCGGTCGACACGGTCGACCGAGAGCGGCCCGTGGTGTTCTACTGCCGCAGTGGCGCCCGGTCGGCCATGGCGACCGAGGCGTTCCGCGGCGCCGGGTTCGACGCCCACAACATGCTGGGCGGGCTGCTCGACTGGCACGCGGCCGGGCTGCCGCTCGAGCCGGCCGACGGGTACGTGGCGTAGGGCCGGGGTTACTCGGAGCGCAGGACCTCGGCCGGGGATCGGTTCGCGCCGATGCGGGCCGGTACCGCTGTCAGTGCCGCGACCACGATCAGCGTGCCCGGGATCACTGCGAGCAGCGTCAGGATCGGGGGACTCGCCTGATGGACGTGGCCGCCGGCGGCCTGGTACAGCGCGAGCCCGAGGGGAATCCCGAGGCACGCGGCGAGCAGGGCCGGCACCAGCTGGGAGGTGGCCAAACCGGCGGTGATCTGTCGGGGAGTCGCGCCGAACGCGCGCGCGAGCGCGGTCGGCCGCTGCGCGTCGATCACGGTCGCCCACGTGGTGAAGATCGCGTTGATCGCCGCGAGCACGATCAGGACCGCGGTCAGCAGGAACACGAGGTGGGTCACGCGGTCGGCGACCGTGGCGCCGCCGACGGCGGCGACCCGTTGCTGGTTGGTCACCTGGACCTTGTGCTCGAGCGTCAATGCGGCGACGACCATCGTCACCGCGATCGTCATGCTGGCTGCGGTCAGCAGCGACCGGCGGATGCGCCGGGCGACCAGGCGTACCGCGAGCAGCAGCGGCACTGGGAGCCTCGCCGATAGCGCGATCAGCGATGGTCGGCGCCGGGGCGGGTGCGCGGGATCGCTCAGTGCGCGGATCGTGCTCGTGTGAGCGCCGCGGATCGCCGGCACGAGCGTCGCGCACGCGGCTACGACGACGGCCACCATCAGGACCTCCGTCGCCGAGGTCAGCGTCAAGGGAGGGGTTGGGGGGCTGCCGAGCAGGCCGCTGCCGAGGTTCGTGAGTAGCGGAGCGACGAGTTGGCCGACGGTCACGCCGACTGCTGCCGCCGCCAGCGCGAGCAGGAGGTTCTCGGCCAGCAGCACGACGGCGACCAGTATCGGGGTGGCGCCGACGGCCTTCAGCAGCCCGACGCGCCGCGTCTGCTCGGCCATCCGGCTCCCGACCACCACGGCGATGCTGGCGATCGCCAGCAGCGCGAGCAGCGTGCTGACGATAAGCAGGACCTGCTGATCGACAGAGACGACCTTGAAGTCTTGGCGCTCGATGTCCTGCCAGGACGACAGAAACGAGTTGGACGGGTTGCTCGTTACGTTGTAGAACGCGGTGGCGACGGGGCCGTTCTCAAACGCCTGGGCGGACGACGGCTGGGTCAGCCTGAGGTTGAGGATGTACCCGATCGGCTGCTGGCCCGGGGCAAGCTCGTCCGCGTCTGACCGCGTGAGCCAGACCAGCCCTGGGGCCGTGATCGGGTAGAAGCACTGAGCGGTGCTGGCCGCAATCCCGGCGACGCGGAACGGCCGCCCGCCGAGGCGGATCGCGTCGCCGACGCCGAGGCCGAGCGCATCGGCGAATCCCCGCTCGATGACGGCCTGACCGGGCGCGACCCAGCGCCCGGCGGTGAGCGCCGGCTGATCGATCGCCGCCGGCACGACGTCTCGGCCCTCGACCTCAGCCTCCACGTCGATCCCACGTACGCGTAGCCCGGTGAACGCGATCGGATACGGGCCGGACGTGCCGGCGACGCCGTGAGCATCGACGAGCGGTGCGAACCCCCGCGTCACGCCCGAGCGCGTCCCCGGCGGCGGGGTGAACTCCGCGACGATGTCCGGTCCGCGGGTCGCGGCGCGGGTCCGCGCGAACGGGCTGTCGGTGACCTTGTGCAGCGCGAGGCCGATCGTGAGCGTGGTCGTTGTGGTCACGATCATCGCGAGCAGGAGCGCGGACTGGACGCGGCGGCGTTGGATGTCACGGATGGCGAGGCGCCAGGTGAGGAGGACCCGGCCCACCGGGTTCAGCCCTCGAGTCCGGCGATCTCGGTGACGCTGCGTGCCGTCCCTCCGGTCAGCTTCGTCTCGTCGACGAAGGCGCCGTCGCGCATCGTGATCAGCCGGTCCGCCGTCGCGGCGATCCGCTCGTCGTGCGTGACCACGACCAGCGTCTGCCCGCCGGCGTGGAGCTGCTCGAACAGGCGGAGCACGTCGGTGGTGGCCGCGCTGTCGAGGTTCCCGGTGGGCTCGTCGGCGAGCACGACCGCGGGACCGTTGGCGAGCGCCCGCGCGATCGCCACGCGCTGGCGCTCCCCGCCCGACAGCGCCGAGGGGAGGTGCCCCATGCGGTCATCGAGGCCGACCTGCTCGAGCAGCCCGGTCGCCCGCTCCCGCGCTCTGCGGGGAGAGGCGCCGGCGAGCAGCGCCGGCAGCTCGACGTTCTCCAGCGCGGTCAGCTCCTCGACGAGATGAAAGGCCTGGAAGACGAACCCGAGCGCGCGTCGACGCAGACGCGCGAGGCCCGCCTCGGGCATCTGCTCGAGCCGACGGCCGGTCAGTTGCAGGGCGCCGGCGGTCGGCCGCTCGAGGCCGCCGAGCAGGTACAGGAGCGTGGACTTCCCGCACCCGCTCGGCCCCACGATCGCCACCGCCTCGCCCGACGCAACGTCGAGGCTCACGTCGCGAACGGCGTGAACCAGCCCCGTGCCGCTGCCGTAGTCCTTGCGCAGGCCGCTCGCCGACAGGACCGGCTCGTTGGCTTGCATTATCGCTCCTTTGCCGCGTTCCAGAACCGGGCGCAGGCCTCGAGCCAGCGCAGATCCGCCTGCAGCCTCAGCACGACGCCCTCGAGCAGAAGCGCGGCGACCGACCCGTCCGGTTCGGCCAGGGCCGCTCGCTGGGCCTGCCCGAGCCCGCGCAACAGCTCCCCGCGCTGCTGGTCGACGATCCCGGCCGGGTCAGCCAGGCCGGCCGCGGCGGCCGCCACCAGCTTGAGGTGGAATTCGGCCGGTGCCGGCTTCGGCCAGCTCGTGTCCTCGAGCCACTCCGTGACCTGGTCGTGTCCGGCCGGCGTGAGCTCGTACACCCTGCGGTCGGGTTTGTCCGTCTGCCCGACGCGCGCGGAGGTCACCAGACCGGCCTTCTCAAGCCGGTTCAGCGTGACGTACACCTGCCCGTCGTTCAGCGCCCCCGCCAGCGGCCCGAGTGCGAGCGCGAGCCGGGCCCGCAACTGGTAGCCGTGCGAGGCCTCGCGCGCCAGCAGCGCGAGCAGCACCTCGCGCACGACGCGCAGCTGGTACCCGTTGAGCGGCTCCTCGTGTGGCAGTGGCGCGGTATCCGGCAATTCGTTCCCTAACGGTTAGCCATCGGCAAGGTAACCGTTAGCTATAGCTGGTGTCAAGCGGGCGGCATGGGAGCGCCGGCTGCAAGATTTCGGTCGCGCTAAAGGAGTTCGCCGGTAGAGCCCGATACCAGTGGTGTGACATTTGTCGGGCGCGTCGTGTAGGCTGCCGCGCCGACACATAAGAAGCCCAGCCGAGTCCCTGTCGCTACGGCGGCCGGGAGCGGGGAACCCAGTGGAGCCGAGAGGCTCCGGGGGGCGAATCGCCGGATCTCCGGCGTAGCGCACTCTTTCAGCGCGAGCCCGACAGCTAACCCCGTAGGCGCAAGAAAGAGAAGGGGTTGTAGTTGTCGAGCCTGGATTTTCACCGCATCGCCCGTAGGGCAGGTGCGGCTGCACTCGTAGCGACGGTGACGGTCGCCGCCGCATCGGCCAGCGCGGCCACTAAGACCAGCCGTCCGGCGTCTGGTGGCGCGGCGATGGCGGCCACGATCAAGACTGCCGGCACGCTCACACGGCGGAGCACCGCAAAGCAACTCGGCGCGCGCATGCTGCGCCAGGGGCTACACGGCAACGACGTGACGATCCTCCAGGGGTACCTCACGATCGCCGGTTACCCGACGTCCGTCGACGGCCAGTTCGGGCCGGAGACGGCGGCGAGTGTGGTCGCGTTCAAGACGGCTCACAGCATCAGCCCCGCCAACGGAGTCGCCGGCGCGTCGTTCGACAAGGCGCTCGAGGCGGCGATCACCGCGTATGAGAGCGACGTGCCCACCGGGACGACGACGATCAACCCGGACGGCACCGCCACCGCCCCAGCGGGTGCGCCCGCCCCGGTCCAGGCGGCGGTGGCTGCGGCCAACCAGATCCTCAACACCTCGTACTGCGTGGGCGGTGGCCACGGCCAGTGGCAGTCGAGCTGCTACGACTGCTCGGGGTCTGTCAGCTACGCGCTGCACGGCGCCGGCCTGCTCAACTCGTCCGAAGACTCAACAGGGTTCGAGACATACGGATCGCCCGGTCCCGGCAAGTGGATCACGATCTACGCCGACGCCAGCCACGCCTTCATCGTGATCGGCGGACGTGCCTTCGACACCGCCGACTACGGCGGGCCCAATATCCCCGCGGGAACGGGGCCGCGGTGGCGCTCGAACCCGCTCGGGAACCTCGCGGACGGCGGCGATTACGTCGTCCGCCACCCGCCCGGCTTGTAGGAGGAGGTTCGCCACGGGCACCTGACGGCCGTCGCCGTCGGATGCCCTCTCCTCTGTCGTAGCATCCATAGGGCTCATGAAGCCGAACGAGCCCACCTCTCGCCGTGTCCTCTTGTCGGCGCTCGCTGCGTTGACCGTCGGTCTCGGCACGATCAGCCTGCTTGCCGGCTTCAGCGGCTCGCCGCCGGTGCGGCTGCTCCAGGGGATGGCGGTGTTCGGGGCGGGGGCCGTGATCGTCGGTGGCGCGGTCGTGCTGGTGATGATCCGCCTCGCCGGCTGGCGCGACCCGGAGTCCGAGATGGACTTCGAGGCGCTCGTCCAGCGCACCGAACGGCTCGCCGCCGAAGGCTCCTGGGGCGAGGACGAGGACTACGACGAGGATGACGACGACGAGGATCTGTTCGACCCCTACACCGAGGCGGACTTCCGGGCGCTCGTCCGCGCCGCGATCGACGATCTCCCGCTCGAGTTCCACCGCGCGCTCGAGCACGTGGCCGTGGTCGTCTCCGAGAGCGGCCGGCGCCAGCGCGCCTACGGCCTCTACCAGGGCGACACGGTCGCCCAGGACTACTTCCACGACCGGATCGTGATCTTCCGCGACACGTTGCTGCGCGACTTCGGCCACGATCCGGACCTGCTCAAGGCGCAGGTGACGCGGACGGTTCGCCACGAGCTCGCCCACCATCTGGGGTGGGACGAGAAGGGCGTGCGCGGGCTCGGGCTGTAGCCGCGGCGGCCGGCGCGGCAGTGGGGTCGCACGGCCCGCTCGCCGACTAGCCTTGTGAGAGCGAGGCTCGCTGGGCCTCGCTTTTCGATGCGACCCTCGAGCAGGAGTGAACCCAGATGCCAGAAGCCGTGATCGTCGACGCGATACGAACGCCGATCGGCCGGGCGGGGAAGGGCTCGCTCAAGACCGTGCGCGCTGACGAACTGGCTGCGATTCCGATCCGGGCGCTGATCGAGCGCAACCCCGAGGTCGACTTCGCGCAGACCACCGACGTGATGATGGGCGCCGCGTCGTCGATCGGCGAGCAGGGCTACAACGTCGGCCGCAACGCGTCGCTGCTGGCGGGCCTGGACCATCACGTGCCGGCGTGCACCGTCAACCGCTTCTGCGCCTCGTCGCTTCAGACGCTCCGGATGGCGTTCCACGCGATCAAGGCCGGCGAGGGCGATCAGTACATCGCCGCCGGGGTCGAGGCGGTATCGCGCGCCGGACTCGGGGCTGGGATCCCCGAAGACGCGAAGAACCCCCACCTGAACGGCTCGAACGGGTCGGCCTACGACGTCTACATCCCCATGGGCATGACCGCCGAGAACGTCGCCCAGCGCTGCAGCGTGACGCGCGAGCAGCAGGACGGGTGGGCGGTGACTTCTCAGAGCCGCGCCGTCGAGGCGCGCGACTCTGGCCACTTCGATCCGGAGATCGTTCCGGTGCCCGTGCCGGCGCACAAGGAGACCGACAAGGAAGGCAACGAGATCGACGTTGCCGACGCGGTCGTGACCAAGGACGACGGCCCCCGTGCGGGCACGACGATGGAGGTGCTGGGCAAGCTGAAGCCCGCGTTCCGCCCGGACGGCACCGTGACCGCCGGCAACGCCTGCCCGCTCAACGACGGCGCCGCGGCGGTGCTCGTGATGTCAGCCGAGAGGGCCAAGCAACTCGGCCTCACGCCCAAGGCGCGGATCATCGGCTCGACGGTCGCCGCGATCCGCCCCGAGATAATGGGCCTCGGCCCCATCCCGGCGATCCAGGCCTTGCTGAAAGCGACCGGCGTGAGCATCGACGATGTCGACGTGGTCGAGATCAACGAGGCGTTCGCGGCGCAGATCGTCCCATGCAAGGACGAGCTCGGGATTCCCGACGAGAAGCTCAACCCGTTCGGTGGCGCGATCGCGCTCGGTCACCCGTTCGGGATGACCGGCGCGCGCATCATGACCACGCTGATCAACGGGCTGCGCGCGCTCGACGGGACGCTCGGGATCGAGTCGATGTGCGTCGCCGGCGGAATGGGCCAGGCGATGCTGATCGAGCGGCTCAGCTAACGGACCCTAGACGTTCCGCTGAGTTGTGACGGTGACCGGCGGCGGGATCTGCGACAGCCACCCGCCGTCGGCGAGCGCCGTGGTCAGCGGGACCGGCTTGCCGACGAAGTAGCCCTGGGCGTAGTCGACCTGGTGCTTCTGGAGCAGCCCGATCGTCTCCGCGTCGGCGACCGACTCGGCGACGGTCTTGATCCCGAGCGCCTGGGAGACGCCGACGATCGCCTTGACCATGTGCTCGTCGACCTCGCTGCGCGGCAGATTCTGGATGAACTCGCCGTCGAGCTTGACGTAGCTCACCGGCAGGTGCTTGAGGTAGTAGAACGAGCCGAAGCCAGTGCCGAAGTCGTCGAGCGCGAGACTGCAACCGAGGTCGGTGAGGCCGCGGGCGAACTCGGTGGCCTCGGGCATGTTCGCGATCGCGGCGGTCTCGGTGACTTCGAAGATCAGCCTCGACGGGTCCAGTGAGGACCGCTCGAGCTCGCGCTCGATCATCCGCAGCAGCTCTGGATCGCCAACCACGGACTCGCCGCTGAGGTTGATCCCGACGCGCGGCATCGGCCCCATCGACTCGGCCATCAGCTGGATCGCGCGCGCCACCACCCACCGGTCGATCGCGTGGATCAACCCGAAGCGCTCGGCGGCGGGCAGGAATGCGCCGGGCGCGATCAGCTTCCCGCGCTCGCCCTTCATCCGCAGCAGCAACTCGCCGTGCTTGATCTGCCCGGTGGCGAGCTCGAGGATCGGCTGCAGGTGCAGGACGAAGCGATCGCGGTCGAGCGCGTCCTGGATCCGCTGGGACCAGGTCAGCTTCGCCATCGCCCGCGCCTTGCGCGCCTCGGGCGCGGTGTAGACCACGACCCGGTCGCGCCCGGCGGTCTTGGCGGCGTACATCGCGAGGTCTGCGTTGACCAGTACCTCGCCGGCGGTGGCGTCGTCTGATTCGAACGCGGTCACGCCAATGCTGGCGCTGATCCGGAACGGCTTGCCGCCGTACGTCGCCGGGCTGCTGCGGATCTCGGCGACCAGATCCTCGGCCGCGGCGCGAGCGTCCTCCACGCCGACCGCGGACAGCAGCACCGCGAACTCGTCGCCGCCTAGCCGGGCGACGACGTCGCTCGACCGGAACCGGCTACGCAGCACCCGTGCCACCTGGACGAGCACGGCGTCGCCGGCGGCGTGCCCGGCGGAGTCGTTGATTCCCTTGAAGTTGTCGATGTCGATGCTGAGCACGGCGCTGTGGGCGGCGTAGCGCCCGGCCCGCGCCAGCTCGCGCTTGAGCTGCTCGTCGAACCGCCGGCGGTTGAACAGGCCGGTCAGCTGATCGTGGTCGGCCATTTGGCGCAGGCGCTCCTCGTAGCGCACGCGCTCGGTCGTGTCGCGCGCGATGATCGCCGTCGAGACGATTCGGCCGTTCGCGTCGGTCACGGGCGAGACGGTCAGCGACAGCGCGATCACGGTTCCGTCCTTGCGCACGCCCTCGGTCTCGAAGTTGTCGATCGAGTCGCCGGACAGCAGCGTCTCGAGGATCTTCTGCTGCTCGCCGGCGCGGTGCCCGGGCTCGATCAGCGCGATCTGCTGACCGATGGCCTCGTCCGCCGGGTAGCCGTAAAGCTGCTCGGCACCGCGGTTCCAGCTCGTGATCGTGCCGTCGTGCGACTTGGTCACGATCGCGTCACCGGTCGACTGGACGACGTAGCTGAGCAGGTCGCGCGCTGAGCGCGCCGCCGCCTCCTCGGTGACGTCCTGCATCGTCCCGACCACCTTCACCGGTCCGCGTCGCCGCTCCGAGGTCGCCTCGCCGCGCGCTCGCACCACACGCTCGGCGCCGTCGAACCGCACGATCCGGAACTCGAAATGCAACGGATCTTTCGTGCGGCGCGCTCCCTCGAACGACCTCTCGACGAGCTCGCGGTCCTCCGGGTGCACACGGTCGAGCACGAGCTCGCGCGTGAGCTCGACGTCCGAGGGCGTCGCGAAGATCCGGCGCAGGCCGGCCGAATAGTGCGTGTTGCCGGTGTCGAGCTCGAGTTCGAAGCTCCCGCTCAGGGCCGCCTGCTCCGCCTCGGTGAGCAGCCGCTCGCTGCCTGCCCGCTTCTGCGCGCGCGCGAGCGCGTCGAGGATCAGCGGGCCAGCTTCCGTCAGCGACTCGGACCGCGCGAGCGCATCGCTGACCGCCCGCTGGAGATCGAGCCACTCACTGACGCCGCGATTCTGTTCGAAGGGCGGCTCCATCACGACCATTCTGGCGATGTCCCCGCAGGGGACAAGTGTCGCCGGTCACCACCCTGCATGGTGAGCGCCAACGGGTACTCCCTTCCTGGATGGCCGGATTTTACCCCTGCAAAGGTCAGAAGAATCCCCGTTCGAACAAATGGCCAGGCAGATCGTGGAGGTTCGCGAGGCGGGCGCGTGCACAAATGAGATGCGCTAGCGCGGCGGCATGCGCAACGCGCCGTCGAGCCGGATCACCTCGCCGTTGAGCATCTCGTTCTCGACGATGTGAGCGACGAGCGCGGCGAACTCCTCCGGGCGCCCGAGTCGCGACGGGAACGGCACGGCCTGGCCGAGCGCGTCGCGGGACTCCTGAGGGAGCGCGGCCAACAGCGGGGTGTCGAACGTCCCGGGCGCGATCGTGCAGACGCGGACGCCGACCGGCGAGAGATCGCGCGCCGCCGGCAGGGTCATGCCGGCGATCCCGCCCTTCGACGCGGAGTAGGCGATCTGCCCGATCTGCCCGTCGAACGCCGCGATCGAGGCGGTGTTGACGCAAACGCCGCGCTCGCCGGATTCGGTCGGCTCGTTCTCGACCATCTCGGCGGCACCGAGTCGCAGCACGTTGAATGTGCCGATCAGATTGACGCGGATGACGGTCTCGAACGGCTCGAGCGGGTGCGCGCCGCGCTTGCCCGCGACGCGGGCCGCCCAGCCGATGCCCGCGCACGAGACCGCGATCCGGAGCGGAACGGGCTGCGAGGCGGCGGCGCTCACGGCGCCTAGAACCGAGGCCTCGTCGGTGACGTCGGTGGGGACGAACGTGGCCCGGTCGCCGAGCTCGCTCTCGAGCGCCCGGCCGCGATCCTCGTTCAGGTCCGCGATGACGACGTGGGCGCCGCCGGCGTGGAGCCGCCGCGCCGTGGCCTCGCCGAGACCCGAGGCGCCGCCCGCGACGAGCGCGCCAGTGCCTTCGATATGCATGGCGAGAACCCTACTGGTGGACCAGTGGGCCCGGCGTCCTCACTCCCGCGCGGCCAGCGACAGCGCGAACAGCTCGTCCGGGTCGGTGTACCAGGCCTCGAGCCGCAGACCGGCTGCCTCAAAGTCATCCGCAACGCGCTCGCGCGTGAACTTGGCGCTGATCTCGGTGCGGAGCTCCTCGCCGGCGGCGAATTCGACCCGGAGGCCGAGGTCCGCCACCAGCACGGTGCACGGCCGCTGCGAGCGCAGGCGCATCTCGACCCATTCGTGCCGGCGGTCGAAGAACGCGATGTGCTCGAACGCCTCGGGGCGGAAGTCGGCGTCGAGCTCGCGGTTGATCACGCGCAGCACGTTGCGGTTGAACTCCGCGGTAACGCCCTCGGAGTCGTCGTAGGCGGCTTCGATCACCGCCGGGTTCTTGACCAGGTCGGTGCCGAGCAGCAACCGGTCACGCGGGCCGAGCAGCCTGCCGATCTCGCGCAGCAGGCGCCGGCGCGTGCCCGGCAGGAAGTTACCGATCGTGCCGCCGAGCAGGGCGACGATCCGCGGCGTGCCGGTGGGCTCCGGGACGTGGGCGAGGTGCCGCTCGAAGTCGCCGATCACGCCGTGCACCGCGAGCTCCTCGAACTCGTCCACAAGCTCGTGCGCCGCCGACTCGAGCGCGGTCTCGGACACGTCGAGCGGAATGTAGCGGCGGAGCGTTCCGGCGCGCGACATCGCGCCCAGCAGGATCCGCGCCTTCTCGGCCGCGCCCGATCCGAGCTCAACGAGCTCGCCGGCGCCCGTCCGGCGCACGATCCCGTCGGCGCGCGCGAGCAGGATCTCGCGCTCGGTCCGCGTCGGGTAGTACTCGGGCAGCTCGCAGATCCGCTCGAACAGCTCAGACCCGTGCGCGTCGTAGAAATGCTTTGCCGGGATCTCCTTGAACGGACGGGTCAGCCCGTCGAGCACATCGTTGGCCAGCGAGCGCTCGTCGCTCTCGGACAGGAACGACTCGATCTGGATATCCGCGGTCCGCGTCGGCGGGGTCACGCGCTCCTCGCGATTCTTATCCCCGAGAAGATCTGGCGCCGCTGCGGGTGGTCCCAGTTGCGGAAGGTCGAGGTCGCGACGCGGGTGCGCGTCGCCCACGAGCCGCCGCGGAGCACCTGGTAATCGCCTCCGAAGAACACCTCGGAGTACTCCCGGTAGGGATGGGCGACAAAGCCGCGATAGCCGTCGAACCCGCTGCTCGTCCACTCCCACACGTCGCCGATCATTCCGAGGCAACCGTACGGCGACGCGCCGTCGGGATAGGCCCCGACGGGAGCGGTGCCGCAGCCGCGGTGGTCGAGGTTCGCGTGCTGGCCGGGGGCGGGCCTGCGGTTGCCCCATGGGTAGCGCCGGGCGCGGGGGTGGGCTGGATCCGTTATCTCATCCCAGGTCGCCGCCTTCTCCCACTCGATCTCGGTGGGAAGGCGCGCGCCGTGAGCGCGGGCAAAGGCGTCGGCCTCGAACCAGGACACGTGAACGACGGGTCGGTCCGGGTGAAGTGGTTCGAGTCCGCCGAGCCGCCACTCGTCGCGCAGGTCAACCGTCCACCCTCCGGGGCGCGAGATGTCGTACTCCTCCTTCCAGGCCCACCCCTCATCGGACCACCAATCGCGATGCTCGTATCCGCCGCCCTCGACGAAGGTCAGGTAGCTGGCGTTGGTGACCGGGGTCCGTCCGATCAGGTAACCGCGCACGTCGGTGCGGTGGCGCGGGCGCTCGTTGTCGTAGGCGAACCCGGCGTCGGGCGCACCGATCGTGCACTCACCGGCGGGGACCTCGACCATGTCCAGTCCGTTCTGCGCTGGGCTCGTCGGCTCGGGGATCGCACGGCGGCCGGGAAGCTCGTAACCGGGGAGGCGCGCCAGCATCAATGTCTGCAACATCGTCTCGTCGTGCTGGTGCTCGTGGCGCAGGACCATCTCGTGCAGGGTGCCGTCACCGACGCCGCGTTCGTCGATCACCTCGAGCGTTCGCGCGCGAACCTGATCAAGGTATTCGCGCGCCTCCGCGGGACCGAGCAACGGGAGGTCACCTCGCACCGCGCGTGGGGTCTCGAACGCGTCGTACATCGCGGCGAGTTCGTCGTGCAGCAGGGGGCGCTCGCCGTAACGATGCACGAGCCACAGGTCCTCGTACGCGGCGATATGCGCTAGGTCCCATACGAGCGGGCTCATCAGCGAAGAGTGGACGCGTTCGAGGTCCTCGTCGGAGACCGATGACACAAGCGCATACGTGCGCCTGCGCGCTTCCTGCAGTGCCTCAACGACCCGCTCCGAACTCAGAGGCACCCTGGCTGCGATGGACCCGGTCACTCGTTCAATTGTATGCATACCGACTGTTAACCCCGTGAGAATTCGGGTGAAACATCGGAGGTAACTAGAGGTGAACCGGTTCACCATCGAGGTGAAACGGTTCAGGGATTAAAGGTGAACCGTTTCACCGATTTAGGTGAACCGTTTCAGTGAAGTGCGTAGCGCAAGTACAGCGAGCTGCCGTGCTCAACCACCCACACGAGCGACAGCTGACGCAGTTGGGCGAGCTCCTGTCCGCGCGTGATCCCCGGCGCCATGCCGCCCCCGGCCAGCTTCGGCGCAAACGTCAGGAACAGCTCGTCGACGAGGTCCTCACCGAGCAGCGCTCCGAACAGCGTGGGGCCTCCCTCGCACAGGAGTGAGCGCACGTCGTACGCCGAGCGCAACCGGCGCATCATCGTGGTCAACGTGAATTCGCCGGGGTCGAGGTGCACCATCTCCACCTGGGCGGCGAGCCCTGGCAGGTCGACCTGCGCCGGCGTGAATACGACTGCGCGGGCGGCGGGCTCGTCGAACAGCGGGATGTCGGTCGGGATGTGGCCGCTGCGGCTGATGATGCATGCGAGCGGCTCGGGGTGCAGACCGGAGGCCGCGCGCCGGTGCCGGCGAGGGGGGTCGCGCACGAGCCGGCCGTAGCGCTCGGCGCGGAGCGTGCCGGTGCCGACGAGGACCGCGTCGACGTGCTCGCGCAGCCCGTGGAACATCTCGCGGTCGCCGGGATCGCTGAGCTCCCGCGAGAGACCGTGGAATGCCGCGCGCCCGTCGGCGCTCTCGACGAAGTTGGCGATCGTGTAGGGGCGGTCGACGTGCGCACGGCCGGCGAGACCCAGCGAGGACAACAGTTCGCCGGCGTGGATCTCCCGGGCCACGGGCATGAGCTGACGGAGCTCTGGACCCTGGCCGGGGGACGCAACGGGGGTCACGAGGTCGAACCTATCAGCAGGGTGATAAACACAGCGCTGCGCCAACGCCGGCTTTTGAGGGAGGGAGCATGCTCGACTGCACCTATCGCGTCCACATCCCACACCATGCCGGGCAGCTCGCTCGTGTCGCCCAGGCGATCGCCGACGGCGAGGGGCTGATTGGCGATGTCGTCACCGTCTCGCTTGGTCGCGAGAGCTCGGTCAGGGACATCACGGTCGAGGTCCGCGACGTCGCCCAGTCGGACCGGATCGCCGACCTGGTGGAGGCGCTCGGCGATGTGACCGTGCTGTGGCATGAGGACCGGGCTCTGCTCCGCCACGTCGGCGGCAAGCTCAAGATCGACGCGCTCCGGCAGGTGAGGACCGTGCAGGAGATGCGCGACGTGTATACGCCCGGGGTCGCCCGCGTGTGCACGACGATCGCGGCCCAGCCCGAGCTCGCGGCGCGGTACACGATGATCTCGCGCAGCGTCGCGATCTGCACGAACGGCACGCGCGTGCTCGGGCTCGGGAACATCGGGCCGGTCGCGTCGATGCCGGTGATGGAGGGCAAGGCGGTGTTCTACGACCAGTTCGTCGGGATCTCGGCGATGCCGATCCTGATCGACGCCACCGATGTCGACACGTTCGTCGACACCGTTCTGCGGATCGCGCCGACGTTCGGCGGGATCCACCTCGAGGACATCTCGGCTCCGGAGTGCTTTGAGATCGAGCGGCGGCTCATAGACGAGCTGCCGCAGCCGGTCATGCACGACGATGTCCATGGCACCGCCGTGGTGTCGCTGGCCGCGGCGATGGTTGCCTGCCGTTACGCGGGAATCGAGCTGCGCTCCGCGACGGTCGGCCAGCTCGGCCTCGGCGCGGCCGGATTTGGGATCGCGTCGCTGATGGTCGACGCGGGCGTGCGCCGCGTGCTCGCATTCGACCCGCTCGAGGCGTCCCACGCGCGGGCGCGCGAGCACGGGGTCGAGATCGCCTCGATGGAGCACGTGCTGGCGGAGGCGGACGTGGTCGTGGCGACGACCGGCCGCGCCGGTCTGATCCAGCCGGAGATGATCCGCGCGGGACAGGTGATCCTCGCGCTCACGAACCCGGATCCCGAGATCGAGCCCGAGCAGGCCGAGGCGGCCGGCGCCGCGTTCGCCGCCGACGGCCGCAGCGTCAACAACGTGCTCGGCTACCCGGGGATCTTCCGGGGCGCGCTGCAGTCGGGTGCGGCCGGCATCAACGTCGCGATGAAGCTCGCGGCCGCCGACGCGATCGCCGAGCTCGCCACGGACGGGGAGCTCGTCCCCAACGCCCTCGACAAGCGCGTCCACCAAGCGGTCGCCGCGGCGGTCAAGGCCGCGGCCGAGCGCAGCGGGATCGCACGCCCGGAACGTGCGAACACCGACCTCTGAGTGGGCCGCGATGCACGGCAGGGTGGGCGGGTCCGAGCGGCGCCCGGTGGTCGTGAAACCGGCTACGCTGCGCGCCGATGCACTTCAGGCAGCTCGACCGCGGCGAACTGATCGCGGTGCTCGGCGGGGCGATCTTGGCCGTATCGATATTTCTGGCCTGGTATACGCTCGGCGACAAATACACGACGCTCGGCCACTGCAAGGGGCCGAACACCTCGTGCACCGGATGGAACTCGCTGCTGATCCTCCGTTTCCTGCTGCTGATCGCGGCGGTCGCGCCAGCGGTCCTCGCCTGGATCATCCTGCGCGGACACGCGCTGTCGTGGCCGCGGGGCGAGATGACCGCGATCATCGCGATCTTCGCCCTCGGGTTCACGGTGTTCCGTGGCTTGATCGACAAGCCGGGAACGCCGCCCGGGGAGATCGGCATCACCACCGGCTGGTGGATCGGGCTGGTGGGCGGACTGCTGATCCTGATCGGGTCGGTCGCGCGGACGAAGGAGAGCATGACCACACGTAAGCCACCGGGGCTGCCATGAGCTTGGATCAGCCACCTGAGCGCCCGGACCGGAACCTGGCGCTGGAGTTGGTCCGCGTGACCGAGGCGGCGGCGCTTGCCGCGGCGCGCATGGTCGGGCGCGGCGACAAGGAGGGAGCCGATCAGGCCGCGGTCGACGCGATGCGACACGTCCTCGACTCGGTGTCGATGGACGGCGTCGTCGTGATCGGCGAAGGGGAGAAGGACAAGGCCCCGATGCTGTTCAACGGCGAGCACATCGGCGACGGCACGCCGCCGCTCGTCGATATCGCGGTCGACCCGCTCGAGGGCACGCGCCTGACCGCGCTGGGGATGCCGAGCGCGATCTCGGTGATCGCCCTCGCAGAGCGCGGATCGATGTTCAACCCGGGTCCGATCGTGTACATGGAGAAGATCGCCGGCGGTCCCGAGATCGCCGATCTGCTCGACCTCGACCGCCCACTGCCCGAGACGCTCGCGCTGATCGCCGAGCGCAAGCGGACCGACATCCGCGACGTGATGGTGGTGATGCTCGATCGCGAGCGCCACCACGCCGCCATGGCGGAGATTCGCGAGGCGGGAGCGCGCGTCCGCCTGATCCTGGACGGCGACGTGTCGGCGGCGCTGCTCGCGGTCTCAGACAACACGCCGGTCGACCTGCTGTGGGGAATCGGCGGCACGCCCGAGGGCGTGATCACCGCGGCAGCGATCAAGTGCATCGGTGGCGAGCTCAAGGGCCGGCTGTGGCCGCGCAACGACGAGGAGCGGACGGCCGCGATCGAGGCCGGGTACGACCTCGATCGGGTGCTCTCCTGCGACGATCTGGTCGCGGGGGAGGACGTGTTCTTCTCGGCGACCGGCGTCACCGACGGCGACGTGCTCCAGGGGGTCCGCTACCAGGGCGACCGGGGCGCGACGACCGAGTCGCTGGTGATGCGGTCGCGGTCTGGGACGGTGCGACGGGTGTCCGCGCGCCACGACCGCGCCAAGCTGCGTACATTCACTGGCATCCGCTACGGGTGATCTTGGGCTTCGCGACGGAATCCGGCGCGGGAGCAGACGGGCCTCGAATCGCGCCGCGCCGGATTCCGTTAACGGAATTCGGCCCCGACGCGTCACTTAGACCCGAACGTGTCTGAGCCGAATTCCGCGGCGGCCCCAAAATCAGTGAGAAGCGCGATCGCGGATGTGCCGTGCGGCCTCGTACGCCACGCGTCCGGCTGCCCGTCCGGCCGCGCGCACGTCCGACGGGTGAGCGAAGCGCCCGACCTTGGACGGCGCGAGCTCGAGCCTCGCCAGGGAGCGCAGGAACGCGTGCGTCACGAGCACGTGGATCGCGGACTGGGTCGCCTCGTACACGGGCGTGCTGAAGCCGACCGCGATCGCGGGGTAGAAGTTCGCGACCTCGACCTCGATCCGGACCTTAACTCGCCCGTCTTGCTCGTTGCCGAGGTGTCTGACGTCGAGCGACAGGAAGCCGCAGCCCCGGCCGGTGCGCGCCACCAGCAGCCCGTCGCGGATGCGCCAGCTGACCTTGCCGTGGTCGAGCTCGATCTCGTACTCGGGGGCGTCGAACCGGAGCAGCGTCAGCGGCCGGACGAGAAACACGACGGACCGCCCGTTCTCGTCGTAGATGACACGGATCAGCCAGCCGGTCACGCGCGAGAGGAACAGCCAGTAGGTCCGGGCCAGGTTCTCGAGGTGGGTGGCGTTCCACATCCGCCTGAAGTCCTCTTGGGCCAGCGTCAGCTCGGCCGACTGCACCGAGCGCACGGCGCCGTCACGCGCGATCGCCGTCGACTTCGGGGGGGAGACGATCTCCGCCACCGCGGGCAGCCGTTCCGGCCGCCGACGCCACCGTCGAGCCACAAACGCGGTGAGCGCTGCCAGGACCGCGGCGAACACGGGCACGGCGGGATTCTGTCAGCGCGGAAGGCGCTCGAGCGCCACGGCCGCGCCGGCCTCCAACTCGCCTTCGCCGGCCGGTACTAACGCGAGCGCGTCCGCGCCGAGCAGCGAGGTCACGATGTGCGACCCCTGCGGGCCGTTGGGCGTGGCGAGGAGCGTGCCGCCCAGGCGCTCGAGGCGCACCCGGACCGCCTGCTCCCGGTCGGGGTTGCGGCGCACCGCGGTCGCGAGCACCGCCTCGGTCTCGAGCATCGGCTCCGCGTTTCGACCCTGGAGGGCCGCGAGCGCCGGGCGCACGAACAGCGAGAACGTCACGACGGCCGAGACCGGATTGCCCGGGAGCCCGAACACGAGCACCGACCCCCGCCGTCCGAACCAGGTTGGCTTGCCGGGCTGGAGCGCCACGCGCCAGAACACCTCCTCGACGCCGAGCGCGGCGAGCGCGGGCTTCACGTGATCGTGCGGGCCGACCGACACCCCGCCGGTGACGATCACGACCTCGGCGCTGTCGAGGGCCGCCGCGAGCCCGGCCTCGGTCGCCGCCGGGTCGTCGCGCAGCCGCCGGGCGGTCCCCGCGATCGCGCCCTCTGCCTCAGCGAGCGCATCGAGCATCGGCGCGTTCGAGTTGTGGATCTCGCCCGGCCCGAGCGGCTCGCCGGGAGCGCGGAGCTCGTCGCCGGTGCACAACACCTGGACCCTCGGGCGCCGGTACACGGTCAGCTCGGCCACACCGGCGGCGACCGCCGCCCCCAGCTCCGCCGCGCCGAGCGTCGCGCCCACCCGGAGCACGGTCTCGCCCGAGCGCATGTCCTCGCCGGCGCCGCGGATGTGATCGCCGGCGTTCACCACGGCGCGGGTGATGATCGTGCCGTTGCGGGTCTCGACGTCCTCCTGCGGGATCACCGCGGTGGCGCCGTCCGGGATCGCGCCACCGGTCGAGATCCTGATCGCGCTCCCCTCGCCGAGCACCGCCGACGACGGGGTCCCGGCGCGGGACTCGCCGACCACGGTCAACGTGCGCTCGGCGGCGCCGGGGAGGATCGCATAGCCGTCCATCGCCGAGCACGGGAACGGCGGCACGTCGCCGGCGGCAGTCAGGTTGGCCGCGAGCACCCGACCGCGGGCGTCGTCGATCGCGACCTGCTCGGTTCCGAGCGGTGCGGCGGCGCTCAGCACGCGTTGACGGGCCTCTGCGATCGTGATCAAGGGGGCAGGCATTGCCTCATTCTTGCGAACAACAGCGATCGGTTGACGTTGATTGGATGCACGGAGGTCGATAGGTGGTAAAAGAGGCTTGATGGAGCGGGGTGTGCCACGTCGTCGACGACCAAGGCCGGTCGTCACCGAAGGAGTCGAAGGGCTGCTGCTGCGTGGCGAGGAGCTCGCCAAGGGCTGGCTGCTGGCGCTCATCGAGGACGCGCCGCTCGAGCAGGCGGCGGCGATCATGGCCGGCGACGTCGCGCGCGACGGCCGGCGGATCTGCGATGCGGTGGTCCGCGCGATCTACGACGAGGCAGACCTGCGGCGGATCGAGACCGGTGGCGTGCTCGAGCCGCTCGTGTCGCGCGCCGGCGAGATCGCCGGCGCGCGCAGCGCCGAGGCCGCGGCCCACGCAGTCGACACGCTCCGGAGCGTCGTGTGGAGCGCGCTGCGGACCGAGCTCGAGCGGACCGACCCGGACCTGCTCGCCGACGCCGGCGAGCGGCTGTCGCTGGTCGCTGAGCTCGTGCGGGCGGCCGTCCTGCGCCGCCGCGCCGAGGGCGAGGCCGGCCGAGCCTCGCGACCGCCTGGGCCGCCGCTGTGGCTGGCGCGCCCCGACGTCCCATCCGCATCGCGCGAGCGGCCGGCCGAACCCGGCCGCCCGGAGCGCCGCGGGGAAGGGAGCGCGCCGCCGGGACTTGCGGGTACGCAGGGACCGGTCGGGGCTGGCGGTGGCGAGACAAGGGCAGAGGGGCTCGAGGACGGCGGGGTGACGGAACGCGTCGAGGACGGCTGGGCGCTCTCGGGCGAGGCGTACCCGGTTTCGGCGGGCGGCGTCTCGTCCGTCGGCGATGCGCTGTGGATCGGCGCGCTCAGAGACGAGATCGTGTGCGCGGCTCGGGCTCGGGCGCCGCTGTCGCTGCTCCTCGTCGAGCTCGACGACGCCGACAGGTTGCTCGCGGCCGAGCCTCGGGTGCAGGCGAACGCCACGTTCGGGCGGTTCGCCCAGGCCGTGCGGACGGCGCTCCGTCACCGCGACGTGCTTGCGTGCGAGACCGAGAGCCGGGCCTGGATCATCGCGCGCGACACCGGGCGTGCCGGCGCCCGGGCGCTCGGGTCGCGGATCGTCATGGCGGTGCCATCGGAGGAGTCCTGGGGCCGCGCGCCGCTGACCGTGAGCGTCGGGCTCGCGGTGCTCGGCGAGGACGGGCACAACGCCGCCTCGCTGATCGACGCCGCGGAGCAGATGCGGTTCGCGGCCGAGGCGAGCGGGATTGGGATCGTCACCGACACGGCCGGCCAGGGCGGCAGCGAGCCTCCGACCCCGGGGCCGAGCCTGGTGAGCTGACCGGCCGCTACTGCGCCGAGGGAGCGGCGGTAGTGGGGGTCGTGGTCGAGCTGGCCGCCGGGACCGGCGCGGCGCCGACGACCTCCGTGCCCAGGATGCCGAGCGTCCGGCCCGTGGCCATCGTCAGGTCCCAGTTGGCGCCGTGGGCATACGGGCCTCGGTCGATTACCGGCACCGTGATCACGTTCCCCTTGTAGTAGACGTTGACCAGCGTGCCGCAGGGGAGCGTTCGGTTGGCCACACCGATCGTGCCGCGCCGGAGGATCCGTCCGCAGGCGGTCCGGTGTCCGTAGAAGCCGGGGCCGTAGAGCGTCGCGATCGAACGCCGGTAGAGCGTCAGAGAGAGCGTCGGCGCGGCGCCGGCGGCGCTCGAGGCCTGGGCGCCCTTGACCTCCGCGCGGACCGTCAGCTGGCCGGGCCGGGCCGGGTGCCACGTCGCTGTGAATGATCCGTTCGGCTGAGCGTTGACGTCCGCGACGGGAGCCCAGGACGAGTTCCTGCCGAGCTGATCGATCTCGACGACGTCGCCGGCGTCGGAGGCCGGGACGGTTCCGGTCAGCGACACGCCACCGCGCATGAACGCTGAGGCTCGCGTGCTGATCGTAATCCCGCCGCTGCTCGCGGTCACCGGGACGTTACCGGCAGTGACGGGGACGGAGGGGTTCTGACTCGAGCCCGGGGTCCCGGGGCCGGTGCCCGCACCGCCCGAGCCCGATCCACCCGAGGCGAAGGCGAGGCCCGGGATCACCATGGCGCCGGCAGCGGCAGCCATCAACGGGGCCAAGTAGCGATGGGCGCGAACTCTCGCGAGCAGCTTGTCAGTCCTCTCGTGGTCTGCCTACGGGGTGAGCTGACGGGCTCGCGCCTTGTGAGCGCTACGACCCATTGTCGGGCCGATTCGCCCCTGCGGATCCTTGGACCCGCAAGTGGTTCCCCCGCCGATCGCCCGCGGACGGACGATCGCTCGGCGTGAAGGCGCGAGATTCTAACCAGGTCGGCCGATGATGTGGGCCGACCCTAGGGTCGGGGCAGACGGCCGACTGCGTTCCGCAGTGCGCGGGCGCTGACCGACAGCCCGATTTCGGCGAGCTCCGCCGCGGCCTGCGCGGCGATCCCGAGGATGTCCCGGCCCGTGGTCTGATCATCGGGCCGGCTCTCCCGCTGGGACGTCGGTGGGACGCCGGCCGGCTGGGAGGGCTGGGGCATTCGCTCGGCGCGGAGCGGCGCCGGCTGGGCCTCCGTCACCGGATCTTTGGGAGTCGCCTGCGCCGGGCGGGCCCCCCGCGCACGCGGAGCCGCGGCGCGCTTGACAGTCGGAGCGGTCCGCTTGGCGCTCGCCGGCGCGGCGCGCTTGTCGCTACGACGGTGCGGCCGCCGACGCGGAAGCGCGCCGAGCACGTCTGAGGGGCGTTCGTCGCTCAAGCCCCCACATGATGGCGCATCCTTACCGTCACCGGACACGAATGCGCCACAATTGAGGCGAGTGCGGGTTGCCGGCGGGCCCCCTCTTCCAGCAAAATCCGGACAGGATTTGAAACGCCCGCGACGGTTGTGCGTATATCTATACCTAAGCTGCGCGCTTCATTGACTTCAAAAAGTATAGCGACTAGACTGCTTTCACATGCTTAACTAGCGGGCGTGCGCCCTGGGGGCCCTCGCCCGTTTGCCATCCTCTCAGGCCGGCGGTGTCCAGGGCCGGCGGGTACGACGGGAAACGGATTCAGATGTCAGTAGCGGATCTGCAGGAACTCGAAGAGATCAAAGGCCTCGTCTCGCGCGGTCAGCAACTCGGCGTCCTGACCTTCGCCGAGATCTCCGGAGCGGTTTCGGAGCTGGACCTCGATGAGGCTGACGTCGAGGAGCTTCACGGCTTCCTCGAGCGCGCCGAAATCGAGCTCGTCGAGGAGCTCGACCCCGCGAGCACGGCCGCGGACCTCGAACGCGCGCCCGACAAGCGCGGCCGGCGCAAGCCGAAGACGGCGCTGGACCTCAAGCCGGACATGACCACCGATTCCCTTCAGCTGTTCCTGAAGGACATCGGCAAGGTGCGGCTGCTCACCGCCCAGGAAGAGGTGGACCTCGCCAAGCGGATCGAGCGCGGGGACCTCGACGCCAAGCAGAAGATGGTCGAGTCGAACCTCCGGCTCGTCGTCTCGATCGCGAAGAACTACCGCAACCAGGGCCTCCCGTTCCTGGACCTGATCCAGGAGGGGACGCTCGGGCTCGTCCGTGCGGCCGAGAAGTTCGACTACCGCAAGGGCTTCAAGTTCTCGACCTACGCGACCTGGTGGATCCGCCAGGCGATCGCTCGCGCGCTCGCCGACAAGGCGCGGACGATCCGCATCCCGGTGCACGTGGTCGAGAAGCTCAACAAGATCGGCCGGGCCGAGCGCAAGCTCGTGACCGAGCTCGGGCGCGAGCCGACCGCCGAGGAGATCGCCGAGGTCACGGGGATCGAGCCCGAGGAGGTCGAGTCGATCAAGCGCTCGGCGCAGGCGCCGGTGTCGCTCGAGAAGCCGGTCGGCGACGAAGAGGAATCGGAGTTCGGGCAGTTCATCGCGGACGAGCGCGCCGAGTCGCCGTATGAGCGGGCGGCCGAGATCCTCACCAAGGAGGCTCTCCGTGAGGCGCTCGAGAACCTCAGCTACCGAGAGCGGCGCGTGCTCGAGCTGCGCTACGGCCTCGGCGGCGAGCACCCTCGCACGCTCGACGAGGTCGGCCGGACGTTCAACGTCACGCGCGAGCGGATCCGGCAGATCGAGAACCAGTCGCTCAAGAAGCTTCAGTCGCTGGCTGAGGCGCAGAAGCTCCGCGACGTAGCCTGACTTCATCGCTGGTTTGGGCGTCCACGGTTGCCGTGGGCGCTCAAGCCGATGATCGTTCGCGCCGATTCGAGATCGATGTTCGATCTCCACGATGCGCTCGCGTATGTCGTCAACAACGACGGCTCGGACCTTCACCTGAAGGTGCCCGCGCGACCGATGGCGCGGTTCCGCGGCTCGCTTGAGCCGCTCGAGCACTACCTCGAGCCGCTCGCGCCGGCCGACACCGACCAGGTGCTGCGGCAGATGCTCGCCGACCACTCGGACAAGATGGCGGCGTTCGACGGCGACAACGAGATCGACTTCTCCTACACCGTCGACGGGCTGGCGCGGTTCCGCGTCAACGCTTTCCGTCAGCGCGGCTCGGTGTCGATCGTCGCCCGCGTGATCCCGTTCACCGTCCGCACTATCCAGGAACTCGGCCTGCCTGGCGCGATCGAGGAAATCGCCAAGGAGGAGCGCGGGCTGATCCTGCTCACCGGTACCACCGGCTCGGGCAAGTCGACAACGCTCGCGGCGATCATCAACCACATCAACGAGACGATGGCGCGCCACATCGTCACGATCGAGGATCCGATCGAGTATCTGCACCGAGATCGCCAGTCGATCATCAACCAGCGCGAGGTCGGGATGGACACCGAGTCGTTCGGCCGCGCCATGCGCCGCGTACTGCGCCAGGACCCCGACGTGATCCTGATCGGGGAGATGCGCGACGAGGAGACCGTGCGTACCGCGCTGTCGGCCGCCGAGACCGGCCACCTCGTGCTCTCGACCGTCCACACGCTCGACGCCGCCGAGAGCGTCAACCGGATCATCGACTTCTTCCAGCCCCACGAGCAGAATCAGGCGCGCGCGATGCTCGCCGGAACCCTGAGGGCCGTCGTCTCCCAGCGACTCGTGCGGACCGCCGACCGCACGGCGCGCGTCGCCGTGTGCGAGGTCCTGAGGATGACCGGGCGGGCGCGCGACATGATCCTCGACCCCGATCAGACCGACCGCCTGCGCGAGGTCATCGCCGAGGGCGAGTACTACGGGATGCAGACGTTCGACCAGGCGCTGCTCAGCCATTACCAGGCGGGCCGGGTTTCGATGGAGGACGCTCTCCGGGTCGCGTCGAGCCCGCACGACTTCAAGCTGCTGGTCGCCGGCGAGGGACGCACCTCGACCTCGATGAACGACCTATCGGCGGCAGAGCGCGCCGGGAGCCATGACCCCGAGCCGGTCGCGCCGTCCGCGCCCGCAGCGCCCGCATCGCCCGCGATCCCGGCGGTCCACGCAACGCCGCCGGTTCAGCACGTGCGCCCCGTGGCTCCGGTCGGCCCGCACAACGGGCGGCCGTCCTCTCCGCCGCCTGGCATGGCCGCCTAGCCAACGCTTAGGCAACCTCGCCCGCCCCTCGCCACCGCTCGCGTGGTGGGGCTCTCAGCGTGGCTCCATAATCGCGGTCACATTTCTGACATGTGATGCCCCTCATCTGTGTATACGCTTCCGCGGCTGCAACAAGTTGCAAAAACGATAGGCGTGGGGAAGAAAGTGAGGGGAGAGCGTGTTGCGAACACGTAGGGTTCTCTGCGGTTTTGGTCTGGTAGGGGCGGTTGTCGCGCTCTGTCAGTTCGGGGGCGCGGCGGTGGCGGGGGCGCAAAGCCAGGCCACGTCGCAGCGAGTCATCGTCATCTTCAAGAACCAGGAGACTGGATTGCCGGCGACGCGCTCGGACGTGACAGCGCGCAGGCACGCCCTCCAGGGGATCCAGGCGCCGGTCACCAAGGAGCTGTCGTCCTTCGGGGCGCGCAACGTCCACTCCTACACGGTGCTCAACGCCGTATCCGCAACGGTTTCGTCGAGCCAGGTGACCCAGCTCGCCTCCAACCCCGCGGTCAGCAAGGTCATTCCCGACCAGGTAATCCAGCTCGCGCCCGCACAGGCCGGCGGGTCGGGCGGCTCTCAGGGCGGCCTCCCCGGCACCACCGTGTGCGCGCCAAAGGGCCAGGTTCAGCTCAATCCGCAGGCGCTCGAAACCATCCACGCCGACTCCGACCAGGCGGGAGCGCAGACGGCGCGCTCGCTCGGCTTCACCGGCGCTGGCGTCACGGTCGGGTTCATCGCCGACGGACTCGACATCAACAATCCCGACTTCATCCGCGCCAACAGACAGCACGTGTTCGTCGACTACAAGGACTTCAGCGGCGAGGGCACGAATGTCCCGACCGGCGGCGAGGAGGCGTTCGGCGACGCGAGCTCCATCGCCGCCCAGGGCCGCGAGGTCTACAACGTGGCCGGGTTTGGGCCGCACGCCGTGACCGGCACGTGCGACATCCGCGTTGAGGGCGTCGCGCCGGGCGCGAGCCTTGTCGGACTCGACATCTTCGGCGCCGAGGACGCGGGGTACAACTCCTCGTTCCTGCAGGCGATCGACTACGCGGTTGCCACCGATCACGTAAACGTCCTCAACGAGTCGCTGGGCAACAACTACTACCCCGACGATGAGGCCAGCCTCGACGCGATCAAGCAGGCCAACGACAACGCCGTGGCCGCCGGTACGACCGTCACCGTATCGAGTGGTGATGCTGGCGTCACCAGCACGATCGGCACCCCGTCGACCGACCCACTGGTGATCTCGGCCGGAGCGACCACCACGTACCGGATCGACCTCCAGACCGGCTACGGGGGCGCGCAGTTCCCCGGTATCAAGAGCTACCTCAACAACGAGATCAGCTCGTTCAGCTCGGGCGGCTTCGAGCAGGACGGCCGGACCATCGACGTGGTCGCGCCGGGAGAGCTCAACTGGGCGCTGTGCTCGACAGACACGGCGATGTACGCCGACTGCACGAACTACAACGGACAGGGCACACCGGTGCTGCCGTTCGGCGGGACCAGCGAGTCGGCGCCGCTCACCGCCGGCGAGGCCGCGCTGGTGATCCAGGCGTACCGCGATGGCCACGGCGGAGCCAGCCCGACGCCGTCGGTGGTCAAGCAGATCATCGTTAGCACGACCGATGACATCGGCTCCCCAGCCGATCAGCAGGGCGCCGGCATGATCGACGCCTACAAGGCGGTGCAAGCCGCCGAGTCTTACCGGACGCCGACATTCGCGACCAAGCCGGCCGGCAGCACGCTGCTGACGAGTCCGACGCAGCTGAACGCTGTGGACAATCCGGGCACGGTCGAGCATCTCACCGACACGGTCACGAACAACGGGTCGAGCACGCAGACGATCGCGCTCTCGACACGCCAGATCGGGGCCTACACGGGCCTCGGGTCGGGCAAGGTCGTGCTCAGCGATTCGAGCAGCCCGCAGACGACCAACTGGGCCGGCACGCCGGCAAACTACGAGCCGATCACGTTCAAGGTTCCAGCAGGCCAGGATCGCCTGAACGTGTCGATCGCGTACCAGAACGCGTTGACCGACTTCGACAACGGCTATCTCAACGCAAGGGTGCGCCTGACGCTGGTGGACCCGAGCGGCGCATTGGCCGCCTACTCGGTGCCGCAGGGCAACGGCAACTACGGCAACGTCCAGATCACGAGCCCGAAGTCGGGTACGTGGACCGGATACATCTGGAGCAACACCTCGAGCAACGGGGGATCGACGGGTCCGGTGCTGTGGAATGCCGGGGTGGCGCAGTACGCGTCGTTCGGTCGCGTCAGCCCGCAGAGCGTCACGCTGGCTCCGGGTCAGTCGAAGCCGGTGACGCTGACCGTCAGCACGCCGGCATCGCCCGGCGACGTCTCCGGAGCCATCGTGCTGAGCCAGACTGGTGGCCCGAGCTTCGGGCGCCAGAGCACGATTCCGGTCACGCTGCGTAGCACGATCCCGGCTGGGTCGCAGTCGTTCACCCAGACGCTGACCGGCGGCAACGGGCGCGCTCCGTTCATCGGACAGGAGTTCTATTACGAGCTCAACGTGCCGTCCGGAGCTCGCGAGGTGAACGCGTCGGTCGACTTGGCCAACAACCCGAACAACCCGTTCACGGCGTTCTTGGTGAACCCAAGCGGCGAAGCCCAAGGGTTCACGAACAACGAGCTGCCGACGAGCTGGCCGACCGGATCGCAGACAAACACGCTGGGCGGTCAGATGCACGTGCTCTCGCCGGCGGCGGGAACGTGGACGCTCGTCGTCGCGTTCGCACCGCAGGTGTCCGGGACCGCGCTGGCCGAGCCGTTCACGGTCAGCACCAACGACAGCGCGGTGCCTGCTTCGGCGGGGGGCCTCCCGGACGCCAGCGGAACCAAGCTGGCCAAGGGTCAAGCTCAGACGTACGACGTCCGGATTACCAATACTGGCTCGACGCCGGATGAGTATTTCGTCGACGCCCGGCTGCCCGGCAGCACGCCGTTGAGCCTGACCGCGTTGTTCGGCCCGAACACCACGGTCCCGCTCAACTTCAACGAGAATGTCCCGCTATACCTGGTTCCGAGCCACACCACGGCGTTCACTGGGGTGGCGAGTACGACGGGGAGCACGCCGATTCAGTTCGACTCAGGTTGGGCTTTCGGCGACCCGGACATCATCTCGACAGTGGGGAGCACGGTCAGCGGGTCGCTGAGCGCGAATCCGGTGGCCCAGGGGCTGTGGGACATCGCCCCGACCGTAGTCGGCCCGTTCGGCGCCACAGGCGCGCCGAGCGAGCCGGTGCAGACGACGATGAACGTCGCGACTGCGCCGTTCGACTCCGCGGTCAGTTCTCAGACGGGCGACCTGTGGCTGGCCAGCACCGACCCGTCCCAGCTGTCTGGGCTCTCGCCCGTCGTGGTGGGACCGGGCCAGACCGGGACGATCCCGGTCACGATCACGCCGAACGCGCCGTCCGGGACGCAGATGTCCGGGACGTTGTACATCGACGACGCCAGTCAGCTCGGGTTCCAGGGCTACCTCGGGTTCGACGGCAACGACGTGGCCGCGATCCCGTACAGCTACAAGGTCAAGTAAGTGGGTTTGGCTGCCGCCCCGTTCGCGGGGCGGCGGCCAAAACTTCAGTTGGTGAAGCATTGCGCTAGAATGGGGCGTAGATGGCTTCTTCCAACGAGTCCTGCCCGGTTTGCCGGACCGCGGAAATCGTTTGCGGCAAGTGGACCCTGCTCGTGATCCGCGACCTGGCCGAGGGCCGATCGCGTTTCTGCGAGCTCGAGCGGTCGCTGCACGGGATCAGTCCGCGGACGCTGTCGCTGCGCCTGCGCGCGCTCGAGGAGGAGGGGGTCGTCGAACGTCAGACGTTCCCAGAGGTGCCTCCGCGGGTGGAGTACGCGCTGACCGACAAGGGCCGCGCGCTGGTGCCGCTGATCGAGGACATGCGGACCTACGGGCTCCAGTGGCTTTTCGAGGACTGCGAGCCGGCCGTCGAGGCCGCGCTCGATCAGGATCGCGAACCCGCGATCGCCGCGGTCTGACGTCGCCGAGCGCGGGGTGCCTGATCCGCGACCGATGCGCATCGCGCTCGCTGCGGACGAACTGACGGGCGTCGCCCCGGCGCTGCCCGACGAGCTCCGCCGGCGCGGGCACGAGCCGCTCCTGCACGGCGCGTACGCGGACGCCGAGCGTTCCGACTGGGCGTGGGCCAGCGAAGCGGCGGCCCGCGACGTGGCCGACGGCCGGGCCGAGCAGGCGATCGTCGCGTGCTGGACGGGGACGGGCGCGTCGATCGCCGCCAACAAGGTGCCGGGCATCCGCGCGGCGCTGTGCGCCGACGCGCAGACGGCGGACGGGGCGCGCCGCTGGAACGACGCCAACGTGCTCGCTTTGAGCCTGCGGGCCACGTCTGAGGCGGAGCTGTCGGAGATTCTGGACGCGTGGTTCGGCGGCAGCGCGAGCAGCGAGCCAGATGACGTCGAGAACATCTCGCATCTGGGCGAGATCGAACGGACGTCGTAGCGGCGCGGCTCAGCGGACGACGACGAACGTCCCGGACCCGATCATGTGGCCGTAGCGGCCCGCCTTGCGCCGGCCGAGTCCGGGCCAGACGTACCACCGGTACTTGCCGGGCTTTAGCCTGTAGCGGCGTCCTTCGAATTTCCATGCGCGGCGAAGTTGGAGGCTGGCGTGCTTCGGCCACATGCTCAGCACCTTGCCGCTGCTGCGGAACAATTGCACGTTGTAGTAGGTGGCGCTCGGCGCGGCGGTCCAGCTGAGCATCGGCGGCGCGCTCAGGTGAGCGTTCACCGCCGGCGAGAGCAGCCGAGCCTGCGGCGTCGCCCCGATCGTCTGGACGGTCGCGTTCCCCGCCAAATCGAGCGCGGTGATCGTGTACGTGTAGTGGGCGCCGTTCTTCAGGCGCGTGTCGTTGAAGCTGGTTCCGGTGCCCGAGTACACGGTGGCGACGCCGGCGGCGTTCGTGCCGCCGCTCCGGGTCACGTGGACAGAGGCAATCGGCGCCACGTCGCCGCCCGCCTGCCAGCTCAGCGCCACGCTCTGGTCACCGGCGGTGGCCGTGGCACTGAGGGTCGGCGGGGTGGCGTCGTAGGCGAACGGCGCGCTGACGGCGGTGACGGTCTTGCCGGCGTTGTCGAGGCAGCTGCCTGAAACCGTCGCTGCTGACGAGCTTGGGCCCGAGTAAGTCGTCGCTGGTGTGCAAGAGGCGATGCCCGAGAACGAGCTGCCTTGGACCGCGAATGTGACGGGGTGGTTGAACCAGCCACCCGAATCGGTGACCCGCTCCGGGACCACGGTGACTGTGGGCGTTGACGTCTCGACGTTTAGCGGGAAGCTAATTGAGGTTGGGCTGCCCGATCCATCTGGAGTCCACCAGACCTGACACGAGACAGTCGTCATGACATCGGTATAGGTCGTCGAGTAGCAGCCAACAGCTTTGGTTGGCGCCGGATTCACGGTCCAAGTCACGGAAACAGGGCTGTATTGCCAATCTCCCGACTCGTCGCATTGGCCGTTCGACGCAGAGCAGTACACGTTGAGGCTGTCTCCCAACGCCACCGACGCGCCCATCGCCATGACCGCCACCGCCACTAGCGCCACGACTACCGCAAGCCGCCTCATCGCGGTTCCAATCTCCTGAGCCGCCGCAGCAGCGAGAGGCCGGCGAGCGCGAGCACTCCCATCGCCACCGCGGTGAGCAGCAGCAGCACGCCATCGTTACGGCTGTCGGTGCCGGCACGCGGCAGCAGCACCAAGTCTTTCGGCAACGTGAGCGGGAACGCGAGCGATGTGACCTGAGAGTTCGGATGGTGCGTCGCCGGTGGACGATGGGCGGTACTCGACCGGTGCGTGGTGGCGGGGCGCGACGGCGCCGACGGTCGGCCGCCACTCGAAGGCGCGGCAGTCGTGGCCTGCGAGGTCTCGACCTGGACCAGTCGCGGCGTCGTCTCCGCCGGCGCGGGCGAGACCACGACCTTGTGGCTGACTGCCGGCGCACTCGGAATCGAGACGCGTGGCTTGACCTCAGCCTGAGGGGCCGGATCCGGGGATGGCTGACCGGACTGACCCGAGCTCGGCGCCTTCTGTGGTGCCGGGGCCGAGGCGGCTGCCGCGACGGTGGCCGCGCCACACAGGAACAAGAGGGCGAGCAAAACCGCCTCGCCCGATCGGGCGAAAATGCGAGCGGCCCAAGAACTCCTATCCGTTTGCCCCCGGTACCGCTGCCTTAGACGCCTTTGTCCAGTACGCAACGGTCCTTCCTGCTTCTTACGTATTGCTCAGCAAGTCGCACCATACGCCTACCGAGCCACAGGTTCAACGTCTGCGGGCGTGAAGCTGAATGCCGCCGAGCGCCAGGAGCACCGCGGCAGCGAAGAATCCAAGGGCGACGAGCAGGATCGAGGGCGCCGACGCGGGCCGGCTCGCGATCGCCGCCAGGTACGCGGCACCGGCGGAGCTTCTCTCGGACACCGAGCGTCGCGGGGCATGCGGGCGGGGCGACGACCGACGCATCTCACGCCATACGAACGCACGGGGCGCGCTCGGCGACGGAGCGCCGGCTGCCGGGATCGCGACCCTCGCCACCGATGGTGCCGGCGCCGGGACGTCAGCCGTGCCTGGCCGGCGGTCGACGACGGCGATCCCGGCCCGGGCGATCGAGCGGATCAATGACGCGGTCGTGCCCGAAGGCGCGGGCGACGCGGGGGTTGCCGGCGCCGACGGAGTGACGGCGGCGGCCGGTTGGGCAGCCGCGGGCGCGGGCGTCGGCGGGGGACCAGTCGTGGGAGCCGCCGGCGGGGTCGACGCAGGCGGGTCGGCGACGGGTTGAACGACCGTCATCACCGTCACCGTGGTCTGGCTGGTGGCGTCCTGCACCTGGGTCGCGTCGTAGCACCAGGCGAGACATCCGATCTGCACCTGCCAGATGAGCTGGCCGGTCACCGTCCCCGCGCCAGCTGTCGAAGATATCGGCGAGCCGGGTGGCTCGACGAGCACCTGAACGGTGGTGATCGTCTGCTGCGCTTGCTGGAGCTGCTGGGTGTCGGTGCAGTAGAAGAGGCAGCCGATCTGAAGCTGCCACGTCTGCTGCTCGGTCTGGTCGACCGCAGACGGCGCCGGCGCCTGCGAGCCGGTCGAAGCCGAAGGGTCGATGAGCTGCACGGTGGTACTCGTCTGCGACGCGGTCTGCACGTCGGTGCCGGATGCCGTCGGGCCGCCGGTTTGCAGTTGGCAGCTGACCTGGTCGACGACGCTCTCAAGTTCGGTCCCGGCCGGAGGTGGGACACTCGTCGAGCCATCGGGCGGCACCAGCGAGCTGAGCTCGCCCAAGATCTGCTGGGCCAGCGACTCCGGCGTCGTCCCCGTCGATGTGGTGCCAAAGCACTCCGTCAGGCATCCGATCTGGATCTGGGTGATCGTGCTAGTCGGCTGTGACGGAGCGGGCTGCCCCTCGAGGCCGCTCGCCTGCTGCCCGGACGTTCCCAGCGTTTGGAGATCGGCTGTGGTCTGCGAGGCCTCTTGAACCTCGCTCAGACCCTGGCAGTTGGACGTGCAGCCGGAGACCTGAATCTGGATGATCACCTGGGTGGTCGTGCTGGACGCGACCGGCTGCGGAGCCGGGGAAGTTGGAGTCGGAGAAGTCGACGGGGTGGCTGGAGGAGTCGACGAAGTGGTCGGGGAAGTCGTCGGGGTAACCGACGCAGTCGGAGGACCGCTTGGTGGAGCTGAGGATGTGGCCGGGGGAGTCGTCGGATCGGTTGGCGACGGAGAGGTGGCGAGGTTGGCCGGCGTTCCGGTGCCAGGGTCGGGGTCGGTCGAGGTGGCGGTCGACTCGGCCGGGGAAGGATTGGCCGCCGGCGTGGACTCGGGGGTGGCCGGAGCGATGGAGGTCGCGGGAGCGGTGGGGGTTGCCGGCGTGGTGGGGGTCGTGGGAGCGGTGGGGGTCGCGGGACCGTTGGGGGTTGCCGGCGTAACCGGCGCGACCGGCGCGACCGGCGGCTCTACCGGTGCGCCCGGCGCGTTCCCGGCGTTCGCCGGCGGCTGGTCCGCGCGAGCCTCGGACACGGAACCCAGCGCCACGAGGATCGTGAGCAGGATCAGCCCGAGCTTTGCAGTGTTCAAGAATTTCATTGCGCCGGGTAACCGGAGACCCGGCCGACGCCGCCAGGGCGCCAGCCGGGTGCCGCGGTTGCTTGGCTCCCGAGGGAGCCGGTTGTCAACTACTTGTCTGGCTCTGAGTTCCGTTCTGCGTGGTGCCCGCGTTGTTGCCGGCGCCGCTCAGCGCCCCGTTCAGGACGAACTGGTTGGCGCTGTTGTCGCCGCCCGTGATGTCACCGGCGGAGATGTTCACCGGGACGTTGGCGTTGACTGCGGTCTGATTGGCGCACGCACTCGAAGAGGCCAACTGGCCAGTGAGCGCCTGCTGATTGTTCACCTGGGCCTGGCCCGCGCCACCGCACCCCCACGAACAGCTCGAGCCGGCTGTCTGCGACTGCGTGTTGTTCTGGGTGGTGTCGGCGTTGTTGCCGGCGAGGCTGGCGGCCCCGTTGATCGCGCCTTGATTAGCGCTGTTGGAGCCGCCCGACACATCGCCCGCGGAGATGTTCACCGGCACGTTGGCGTTCACCGCCGTCTGGTTGGCGTTCGCCGATGACACCGCCCCCTGGAGCGTCGCCGCTCCCTGATCGGAGGCCTGGAACTGGCCCGCGCCCCCGCAGCCGGCCTGGCAGCTCGAGCCTGCGTTCTGGGTCTGGGTGTTGTTCTGAGTCGTGTCGGCGTTGTTGCCGGCGCCGCTCAGCGCGCCGTTGATGGCGCCCTGGTTGGCGCTGTTGTTACCGCCCGAGACGTTCCCGGCCGCGATGTTGACCGGGACGTTGGCGTTAACCGCCGTCTGGTTCGCGTTCGCGGAGGATCCCGCGAGCTGACCGGTCACGGACTGCTGCCCACTCAGCTGGGCCTGGCCCGCGCCACCGCAGCCCCACGAACAGCTCGAGCCGGCTGTCTGCGACTGCGTGTTGTTCTGGGTGGTATCGGCGTTGTTGCCGGCGCCACTGGCCGCACCGTTGAGTGCGCCCTGGTTGGCGCTGTTGTTGCCGCCAGAGATGCCGCCGCCGGCGACGTTCACCGGGGCGTTGGCGTTGACCGCGGTCTGGTTGGCGTTTGCCCCCGACAGCGCGCCCTGAAGCGTCGCTGCGCTCTGACCGGCGGCCTGAGCCTGGCCCGCGCCCCCGCAGCCCCACTGGCAGCTGGAGCCGGCCGTCTGAGTCTGGCTGTTGTTCTGGGTGGTGCCGGCGTTGTTGCCGGCGCCGCTCAGCGCGACATTCCCCGCACCCTGGTTGGCCGAGGGATCGCCGCCCGACGGCCGTCCGCCCTTCGGCGTCCCACAACCACACGACTGCCCGCCACCGGACGGGTGACCGCCGGTGCTGCTCGGTGAGTTGCCGTTCACCGCAGTCTGGTTGGCGTTCGCCGAGGACCCGGCGAGCTGGCCGGTGATGGACTTCTGGCTGCTGCCCTGCGCTTGTCCTGATCCGCCGCCGCCGACGGCCCCGCCGGCGCTGGCGATCTGGGTCTGGGTGTTGTTCTGGGTGGTATCGGCGTTGTTGCCGGCGCCGCTAGCCGCCCCGTTGAGCGCGCCCTGGTTGGCGCTGTTCGAGCCGCCGCCGTTGGGCGTGCCGCCCGTCGGCGTTCCGCTCCACGACGGGCCGCCCTGCGGCGGGCCGCCCTTTGGCGTACCGCAGCCACACGGCTGGCCGCCGCCCGAAGGATGACCGCCGGACACGCTCACCGGAGCGTTCGTGTTCGTCGCGGTCTGCTGGGCGGTTGCGCTCGACAGAGCGCCCTGCAGTGTGATCGCGGACTGACCCGCGAGCTGTGCTTGACCGAGGCCACCGGCCCCGGGGCTGCCCCCACCGTTGGCCATCGCCGTCGCCGGAACGGCGAGTGCGATGACGCTGACGGCGGCAGCAATGAATCTAGATCTCATGCTGCGTTTCTCCTTGATCTGAGTTGGATTGAGCCCGCTACATCAACCGCGGACCCGGCAACGACCGCCTCACAACGGCGACCGTCGTGTGCGTTCATCCAGCGGCGCTAACCGGGCCGTTCCAACCTCGATACGAGGAGAGCCGATCGCGCTGGGGCGAGCCCCAGGCCTAAGAGCCCCGGCAACAAGGCTCGAAGAATGCATACGCCGACGAGTGCGAGCAGAGCCACTGCGGCCGCGCCGGCCAGGCCACCACCCGCGCCCGCTGCGGCGCCCTCCGCACCACCCGGAGGCAGGTTGGCCGACACCGGAGGGCCGAGCTGCGGAGTGCTCACGGTGCTCACGGCGCGGGATGGACGCGCGGCGAGGCGAGGAGGACCATCCGAACGCCTGCTCGCGCGGAACGGCGCCCGAGCGGCCGTGGCGTGGTGGGCGTGAACGAGGACGGCGTGGGCGGGCGGCACAGGTACCCACCGCGCTCCGACCGCCGCGAGTGGTCCGGGTCGCGTCGGCGCCGCCCGAGCTGGGCTTCGAAGGCCCCTCTGCCCGGCCCGGCGCCCCTTCGGACGCGAGACGCGATGTGCGCTCGCCTGCCCACCGAGGGACACGTCGGGCCGGGCTCGAGCGGGCGGATTCAGCCGTTTGCCCGTCGTGCGTACCGAGACCGTCGGTACGGAAATCGCCGGCGCGGAGTTAGCGGTGTCCGGCCGAGGCGGGGCCGGGACCGGGACGGTCACCGCGGGGACATTGCCCGCCGGCGTCGCAACCGGGGGTCCCACCGTCTGAGTGGAAGCTGCCGGCGTCGGAATCGTCACGATGGCAGGGGGGACGCTCTCGACCGGCGACGGTGACGGCACCTGTGCGAGGGCCGCGGCCACGGCCGCCTGCGCGGGAGCGGGAACGACGTTGGAAAGCTGGCTGAGCGCGTCCAAGCCGGGGCTGGAACCCTCCGCGCTGGCCGGGACGATCAGCACCAGCGTGAGAAGCGCCACCGTGAGCGCTCCACACAACCCCCGAAATTTTGCGAGCAAATGATCAGCCATGACCAGCTTCTGATCATTAAGGTCGCCAATCACCCGAGATCCGATCCAAGAAAAGCCGGGTATCACGCGTTATCTCTATGGCTTCCGGCGTGGTATCAAGCGCGGGAAGGGCGTGGCGACATCGGTGGAAAAGCTCATATGCGGCGGGCGACACCGTCCCGAAAGAGCCCAGACGGCTCGGGGTTTTCGGACGCCGACAGGGAGGATCTGGTCCGCTCTCACCTCCCGCTCGTGCGCGCGGTCGCGCGCCGCCAGGCGGGCGCCGGTGAGCAATTCGACGACGCCGTCCAGGCCGGTTCGCTCGCGCTGGTGAAGGCGTCAGTTCGCTTCGACCCGAGCCGCGGCGTCGCGTTCGCGACGTTCGTGACGCCGGCCGTCGAAGGCGCCATCCGCCGGCAGCTGCGGGAACGCTCCCCGGGCGTCCGACTCCCCGATACCGCGGACGTCGAGCGGCCGGCCGAGCCCGACCCGCTCGCCGAGAGCGATCAGCGCGTGCTGCTGGCCGGCGGTCTCCGAGCGCTCGACGAACGCGAGCGCCGGATCGTCGTCCTGAGATTTCACGCCGATCTGACTGAGCGCGAGATCGCCCGGGAGGTCGGGATCTCGCAGGCGCACGTCTCCCGGCTGCTCGACGGAGCGCTGGCCAAGCTCCGCGTCCAGTTCGCCTCGGCCGACGCTGATATCACGAAAACCGATGCGATATCACTAACCAAATCGCCCGAAATTGCGGAGGAACGGACTAAAATCTCGGGCGTGGGTGCGCATCAGGAGGGTGTGGGCGCGCGACCGGATGGCGACGCCGAACAGACGGGAGCGGACCGCTCCCGCAACACGAAGTCCGGACCGAGCTACAGCGGTCGCTTCCTCGTGCGTATGCCCGGCGAGCTCCACCAGCAGCTCGCCGTTGCAGCCGAGCGCCGCGAGGTGAGCCTCAACCGCTACGTCAACGAGGCCCTCTCGAGCTCCGTCGGGTCGGCTCAGGCGGATGGGGACGCCGCGCCTGCGCTCTCGAAGCTGCGGATGGCGCTCGTTGCGAACGTCGTGATAGTGGTGCTCGCCGCCGCGGCGGCAATCGTGCTGTTGGTGCTCGCGCTCGAGCGCGGGATCTGATCGGGGCTGCAAGCCGACGGTCACGTTGCAGGATCGCTCGCGGTGGGGGCGAACCCGCCGATGTGCGCAACACCACGCTTCACGGGGTGATCGAGGCGTTTGCGACGGAGGCGGCGATGGTGCTATGCGCCGAGACCGCGTCCGGCGCCGAGATTGCGTTCGAGCTGATCGACACGGCGGGCGGTCCGCGCGGCCGCGTGCCGCTGTACTGCTACCGCCCGCTGACCGGCGCGTTCCTCCAGGAGCGGCACGGGCTGCTGTTGTCGTTGCCTACGTATGTGCCGGCGGTGCGGGCGCTCACCGGCCTCGAGGGCGTCGACGCCTACCTGCGCCAGCGCGGAGAATCCCGGCCCCCGTCAGAGCGGCGCGAGCGCGCGGACGCCGCGCTGCACACGTTCCTGTCCGTGGTGTACGCCGAGCGAAGCGACTTCCAGTTCGACGAGGACAGGTTCGCGGCCGCCTACGAGGAGCTCGAGCAGGCGGTGTACGAGGGTCGCGCGGTTACCACGGTGGTGGCGCCGCTGCTCGGGCTCGCGCTCGACCTCGACACCGCCGAGGTCCCACTCGGCGAGGGGTTGTCGCTGTTCCGCGGCGACTCGTTCGACGACGCGCCACCCGACGCGGTCTGGGGTGACAGCGAGGAGCCGCACGTGCTGATCGTGCTCTCCGTGGCGCAGGACCGCGCGGCGCCCGCGCCGGTGTCGGTCGCGCGCGTTCGCTTTCGTCGCACGCTCACCGCGCTGCGGTTGTTCGAGCGCGGCGGCTTCGCGCTCGGGCCGGTCGCCTGGACGCGGATCGATGCCGGCACGTGGCGCGCGGTTCCGCTCGGCGGGAGCGGCCGCCCGGGCCTGCCCCGGCTGATTCCAGCCGAGCAGGAAGACGAGCTGCGGGCGTTCTGCAATCTGGTGGCGACGCGCGCGCCGAAGGGCGGTGAGGTCGCCTGGGCCCTGGCTCGGTTCGAGATGGGATGCGAGCGCCTCGCGCCGTTCGAGGCGCTGACCGATTATCTGCTGGCGCTGAGGGCTCTGCTCGAGCCCGAGGGAGCGTCGAGTGGACGGCTGGCGGGCCGCCTGGCCGCGATCTGCGCCAAGCCGGAGGACCGCGCGGCGCTCGCCGAGCGCACCGCGCACGCGATCTCGCTCGAGCGCGCCGTGATCGGCGGGCTCGCACCCGCTCAGCCCGGCGTCGACGCGCTCGTCGAGGAGCTGACAGAACAGCTGCGGGCGTTGCTCAGAGACGTGCTTTGCGGCCACCTCGAGCCCGATCTGTGCGCGGTCGCGGACGACTTGCTGGCCGAAGCCGCGGCCTGACCGGCGACTCCCATCGCCGGCGCCGGCCGCGCTAGGCTTTGTCTAGACCGCTCCTTACTCGGTCCCTGACGGGGCCGGGATTGTCAAGCCGCCAGGCTCGACAACGTAAGTCCTGGCGCTCAAATGCAGTTAGGGGGAGCGCGATCTCAGCTTCGAGCGGGCGACAGCCCGCTCGTGCTGTTTCTAGGCTCGGTTGGGTGGGGGTCGTGCGATCTCGGATTGGCTGGGATTTGGGCTTTCGATCGGGTAGGGACGCGGTTATGCTCAGAGACGTGCCCCCGGTCGGACCACCGATGGCCACCCGGCCCGCCGTCGCCCCGAATGTCCATCCGGACTGCCGGAACAGGCCGCGGATAAACGACGACGGGTTCGAGGAGCTGTGCCACTTGGTGACCGAGGACGATCCGGACACCGCGCTGTGCGGCAAGGACGTGGCGGGCTACCCGTGGGATCCGCCCTGGCCCCGGTGCGAGGCGTGCCTGGCGGTCGCCCGCGGAGAGATGAACTGAACGACTACCGCCTCACCTGCGTCGTCGAGATCCCCAAGGGCGGGCGCAACAAGTACGAGTACGACCCCGAGCTCGGCGGCATCAAGCTCGATCGGTTCATCTCGGCGTCGGTCGTGTATCCGACCGACTACGGCTACGTGCCGCAGACCTTGGCCCCCGACGGCGACGCGCTCGACGTCCTCGTGTGCGTGTCCGAGCCGACGTTCCCCGGCTGTTACGTCCTGGCCAAGGCGATCGGGCTGTTCAAGATGGCCGACGAGAAGGGCACCGACGACCACGTCGTATGCGTGCCGCTGCACGACCCGGGCTGGAACACGATCGAGGACGTCGACGACCTGCCGCGCCAGCTTCGCGCCGAGATCACCCACTTCTTCACGGTCTACAAGGACCTTGACACCGACCGGCACTCCGAGGTCAAGGGCTGGGCGGGTCGCGGGGCGGCGCTGGAGGCGATCGAGGCGGCGCGGCGGTCGTTTCTGGAGGCGGAGGGGTAGGACGCGGGGCAGGTCGGTCGGGCTCGGACGTGGTCGGCGCGCGCTCTGTGGGCTGGGTGGTCGTGGGCTCGGTGGCGGCGTCTGGCTCGTCTCGATCGGCCATCACACTCTCAGAACTCGCGGCGATCTTGGCCGCCCGCCCCTTCTGATGCTTCCACACCCGTCTGGCGATCCAGGCGACGATCAGCAGCCCGACGACGATCCCGAAGACGGCCTCGTACTTTGTAGCCGTGTGGTAGATGCTGTCGATGTTGCTGCCTGAGAAGTAGCCGATCGAGACCCAGACCGCGACCCACAGCGCGGCGCCGAGCGCGTTGAACGGGACGAACTTCGTCCAGTGCATGCCGGTGATCCCCGCGATGATCCCGTTGGCCTGCCGTAGCCCCTCGACGAACCGCGCGATCACGATCACCTTGCCGCCGTGGCGGTCGAAGAAGCTGGCGGTCTTGTCGAGCCGCTCGGGCGTCAGGAAGATGTATTTCCCGAATCGCTCGGCCAGCGGCCGGCCGCCGAAGTGCCCGATCGCGAATCCGACGTTGTCGCCGAGGATCGCGGCGAGGAACCCGAGCAGGGCGACGAGCCAGACGTTGAAGCGCCCGGTACCGGCATACACGGCCGCGATGATCAACACGGTCTCGCCGGGAACCGGAACGCCGAAGTCCTCGAGGAACACCAACGCGAGCGCGAGGTAGCCGAACCGGTTCAGCGTCGGCTCCAGGCTGTGGAGGACCCCCGGCAGGTGCTGCGGGGGAGCGGAGGCCGCCAGGAGCGGATCGAGCACGGTAGAGACCCTACCCGCGCGCTTTACCATGATCGCGATATGACGACCGTGAAGCTGACCTCGCTCTCGCACGGCGCCGGTTGCGCCTGCAAGGTGCCCGCTGCTCTGCTCGCGCCGCTCGTCGCCACGCTTCCCCGATCGTCCGACCCGAATCTGCTGGTGGGAACCGAGACGAGCGACGACGCCGCCGTCTACCGCGTTGGCGACGACCTGGCGCTCGTCCAGACCGTCGACTTCTTCACGCCGATCGTCGACGACCCGTATGACTTCGGCCGGATCGCCGCCACCAACGCCCTGTCCGACGTGTACGCGATGGGAGGCCGGCCGCTGAGCGCGCTGAACCTCGTGGCCTGGTCGGTTGAGGATCTCGGCGCCGAGATGCTCGGCGAGGTCCTCCGCGGTGGCGCCGACGTCGCCCGAGCGGCAGGCGCCGCGATCGTCGGCGGGCACACGATCGACGACCCCGAGCCGAAGTACGGGCTCGCGGTGACCGGCGTGATCCACCCGGACGAGGTCATCACCAACGCCGGGGGCCGCGCCGGCGACGCGCTTGTCCTGACCAAACCGGTGGGCGCCGGCGCGGTCACGACCTCGCTGAAGAAGGGCCTCGCGTCAGACGAGGTGCTGGCGGCGGCCGTCGATGTCATGACCACGTTGAACGCGGACGCGGCCACCGCGGCGCGGGCGGCCGGCGCCCACGGGATGACCGACGTAACCGGGTTCGGATTGCTCGGGCATCTGCACGAACTCGCACTCGCGAGCGGCGTGTCCGCGGAGGTCGACGCGAAAGCCGTGCCGGTCATCGCCGGGGCGCTCGAGCTGCTCGAAGACGATCGTGCGGTCGCCGGCGGCAGCCGCAACAACCGGCGCTACGCCCTGGAGTTCGCGTCATTCGACGACGACGTCGACGAGGTGCATCGGCGGCTCGTGACCGACGCGATGACGTCAGGCGGGCTGCTGGTGGCGCTCGACCCAGCGCGCGCGGCCGAACTCCCGGGTACGGTGATCGGTCGGCTCCTCGAGGGCGAGCCGGGCACGATCACCGTGTTCTAAGAGGCCCGCTCCAGATCCTCGCGCGACGCGACGCCCAACAGCCGCCCCTCGGGCGTGGTGACGATCGCCCAGCGCAGATTCTTGTCGGCCAGCTGCCTGGCCACGTTCTCGGCGGAGTGATGCGGACGGAACGTCTTCGGCCCTGGCTCCGCGACATCCTCGACCGGCTCCTCGGAACCTGCCTCCAGAGCGCTGGCCGGAAGCCGTCCGAGCACGGTGCCGCTGTCGGTGGTCATCAACGCGAACGGGTACGGAGAAGCCTCGATCGACGCGAGCACATCGGTCGCGTGGTCCGCCGGCGCGCAGCGGACGACGTCGTCGCGCATGAGGCCTCCGACGGTCGTCGGCTCCGGATCGTCGCCCTCGACCTCGAGATTGTGAGCCAGCCAATCGACCTTGCCGGGCACGTAGTCGTACACGTCTGCGAACCCGAGCATTTCGAGCCGGCACGCGGCTCGCGGACTGAGGTCTCAGAGCGAGTCCCAGCAGTACACGACCACCGGGCGGGAGTGATCGAGCACTGCGGTGCTCTGCCTGTCGAGTTGGCGGAGTGGCAGGTTGACGGCGCCGGGAAGGTGTGCCGGCGCGTAGTCGTCCGCTGGGAGCACCTCGACCACCTGGGCGCCCCGCCTGATCAGCTCCTCGAGTTGTTCTAGCCAGATCCGCGTTGCCATCGACGTGTCACGGTAGCTCGCTGATCGCGTCGGCGAGGATCGCTCGCGTCGCTTCGAGCGCCTGGGGGATCACGTGCGTGTCGGCGAGCAGCGGCATGAAGTTCGTGTCGCCGTTCCAGCGCGGCACCACGTGCAGATGGAGGTGATCGGCGATCCCGGCCCCGGCCACCTTGCCGAGGTTGAGGCCGACGTTGAACCCGTCGGGGCTCATCGCCTTGCGGATCGCGAGGATCGACCGGCGAGCCAGGCGCATCGTGTCGAGCATCTCGTCCTCGTCCAGGTCGTCGAGCGCGGCGACGTGACGAATCGGCGCCACCATCACGTGGCCGGGCGCGTACGGGTACGCGTTCAGGATCGTGATGCAGTGGTCGCTTCGATCGATCGGCGCGTGCTCCGGGTCGTCCGGGCTCGCCGCGGCGGCCGCGCAGAAGATGCACTCCCCGTCCTTCGGCCCAGTGACGTACTCGATGCGCCAGGGCGCCCACAGTGGCCGTTCGGACATGAGCGTGCGACTCTACCGGCGTGTTCCACGTCGAGCTGCGCCAGTTCCCGCATCAGACCCGCGCGTTCAACCTGACGCGGGACGAACTCGACGCGCGGATCGTCGGTCCCTGGCTCGCGGGCGAGGTGGTCGAGCTGAACGAATATCGGTGGCTGCCGGACCGGGCCACGCTGACGATCTACGAAGGGCCGCAGCTCGAGCTCGCCGACATGGGCCTCGGGCGGGGCTGGCAGAACGTGACCCGCCAGGGGAGGGAGGTGACGCAGGAGGTGCTGATCGAGGCGCGCGACGAGACCAGTGAGCTGCCGACGGCCGCCGATTTCAAGGACGAGGTTGCCGCGCGCGCCGGCGCCGGCGCGATCTCCATCTCCGGGGTCGTCGAGCTGGCCGGCGAGTGGTACCCGCACTCGCGGGTCAGCGAGCGGATCGCGCTGTGTGAGGGGGTTGTATGGGAGCTGCTCCACTCGGTGCCGGTGACGTTGGCGCGCCGGGGGCAGAAAGTGCCGGCGTACGAGTGGCAGGCGGTGGTCCTGACGTGGTCGACGTGGACCGACGACGGCCCCGACGCGGTGTCGCTCGAACCGCTCTGAACCGCTCTGAACCGCTCTGAACCGCTCTGAACCGCCTTGAGCGCCCAGGCGCCGGGTCCGCGGCACGACCACCTACGCGACCAGGTCGGCGATCAATCGCTCGCGCTCGGCCTGCGAGGCGAACAGGTAGCGGTGGATCCGCGCCAGCCCCTCGACGTCGTGGACGTCGTCGTCGAGCTGGGGCACGATCAACAGCCGCTGGTCGCCGAGCTCGGCCGCCAGGCGCGCGAGGTTGTGATCGTCGCGCGTCGCGAGCACGTGGTAATCGCGGAAGTTGTCCGCGACCCTGCCGGCGAGGGACGGTGCGAGGGTCTTGGCCAGCGCTTCTGCGACCTCGTACGGCTCGCGATCGCCGAGGAGGTCGTGGTGCACTCGGTTGACGATCACGCCGGCGAACGGGAGGCCGTCGCTCTCGAGCCGCCGCCCGAACCAGATCGCCTCGTCGATCGGATCGCGCGCCGCCGAGGTGACGAGCACGAACGCAGTCGTGTCGGCGTGGAGCAGCTGCTCCACCTGAGTCGCGCGCTGGCTGAAGTCGGTGGTCATGTCGCCGAGCAGTCCGAAGAACACGGTGAGGTCAGTGATCAGGTCGATCCCCGTGATCCGGCGCAGCCCGCCGAGCAGTGGCATTGCGCCCCGGCTGAGGGTGCGGAAGCCGAGGCCCGTGGGTTTCATGAACGCCCTCAGGGCGCGGCCCTCGAGGAACGAGTTGATCCGGTTTGGGGCGTCGAGGAACTCGAGCGCGTTGCGCGACGGCGGCGTGTCCAGCACCAGGAGGTCGAACTCGTGCTCCTGGTCGAGCTCGTACAGCTTGGCGATTGCGGTCAGCTCCTGCGAACCCGAGACCGCTGTCGACAGCTCGCGATACACGCGGTTGGCCTTGATCTCCTCGGCCCGCTCTGGATCCGGGGCGATTCGTTCGATCAGCTCGTCGAACGTCCGCTTGGGGTCGAGCATCATCGCCCAAAGTTCGCCGTCAACCTTCAAATCGGCCGTGGCCAGCCGGGAGGGCTCCACCCGGCGGGGCTCGTTCTCGAGTTGCTCGAGCCCGAGTGCGTCGGCCAGGCGGTTTGCCGGGTCGATCGTCACGACCGCGACCTTCGCACCACGGGCGGCCATCCCGAGCGCGACCGCGGCCGAGGTGGTGGTCTTACCGACGCCGCCCGAGCCGGCGCACACGCATACGTGCTTGCCCTCGAGCATCTCGGCAACGTTCACAGCGCTGCCTCCAGGGCGCGGGCCAGCTGCTCGAGCTCGGGCAGGCCGAGATAGTCGGCGAACACGTAGGGAAGCTCGGCGAGGCGGCCGTCCACGTGGTCGCGCAGACGGTCGCGCTGCTCACGTTGCGTGGCCGCTCGGGCGTGCTCGGACAGCGCGGCCCGGAGCGCGGTGCGCGCCAGCGGCGAGCGAGTCTTGTGCAGCGCCGCGGTCAGCTCGCCAATCTCACCGTCCTCGAACCGAGCCGGATAGAGCGCGTTGACGATCACCAGGTCGAGTGCGAGCTCGTCGCGGTTGATCTCCTCAGCGAGCGTCAGGGTCTCGTTGACCGGCATCTCCTCGGGCGTCGCGACCGCGATCACGCCGGTGAACCCCTGGTCGGCGATCGTGTCGGCGATCGTCCGACCCTGGTGGGCGATCGGTCCGACTCGGGCGATGTCGGCGAACGTCTTGGGTGTGCGCAGCAGCCCGACGCCGTGGCCGGTGGCGGGCGCGTCGACGATCACCAGGTCATACGGAGCTCCGCCGCGAGTCCGGCGGTCGAGCTGCGCGAGCTCCCACACCTTGCCGATGCTGAGCAGCTCACGCATCCCCGGCGTCGCCATCGCGAACGCATGGAACAGGCGACTCGAGCCGAGCGCCTGTCCGAGCGGCCCGGCCTTGACGCGCAGGTACTCCTCCATCGCCTGCTGGGGATCGATCGAGATCGTGAACAGGCCCGGCGCGAGCTCGAGTTCGCGGAACCGCTCGCCCTTCCCATCCGAGAGCAGTCCCTGCACCCGCTCCTGGCTGGCGAGCTCGGCGACGATCGTCCGCAGACCCTGCCGGGCGGCGAGCAGCCCGAGCGCGGTGGCGACCGTCGACTTACCGACGCCGCCCTTGCCGGTCACGAACAGCAGCCGTTTGTCCAGGAGGGCAGGCACCGCACCCGAAAATAGCGGGGGCGATCGCAGAGGATTCCGCCGAGCTTCTACGAATACTCCGGTCGATATGAGCCACGTGATCGCGTTCGCCAACCAGAAGGGTGGCGTCGCCAAGACCACGACGACGCTCAACCTCGCAGTCGCGTTCGCGGAGGAAGGGCATCGGGTCCTGTGCGTCGACATGGATCCTCAGGGCAACCTGACGATGTCCCAGGGCATCGATCCGGACACGCTCGAGAAGTCGATGTACGACGTGCTCGTGCACCACATCTCGATTCGAGAAGTGATCCGTAAGCGCGAGATCGACGTCGCCTGCTCGTCGATCGACCTGGCCGGCGCGGAGATGGCGATGTCGACGATGATCGGCCGCGAACGGAACCTGCAGAAGGCTCTCAAGCCCGTGGAGGACGACTACGACTTCGTGTTCATCGACACGCCGCCGAGCCTCGGGCTGCTCACGATCAACGCGCTGACCGCGGCGCAGAAGGTAATCGTCCCCGTGCAGTGCGAATATCTGTCGATGCGCGGCCTGATCCAGCTCCAGAACACGCTGGCGATGATCCGCGAGAACCTGAACCCGGACGTCGAGATCGAGGGCATCCTCCCGACGCTCGTCGATACCCGCACGTTGCACGCCAAGGAGGCGATCGAGCTGCTGGAAGAGAACTTCGGGGACCGAGTATTCGCATCGCGGATCCGCAAGACGATCCGTTTCGCCGAGGCACCTGTGAAAGGTATGTCGGTCCTGAAGTACGATCCCGACGGTCTGGCCGCACATGCCTATCGGCAGCTCGCGAAGGAGGTCCTGTCCAATGCCAAGCGGTAAGCGCGCGAGTATGCGCGAGGGACCACTCGCGGCCCTGTTCCGGAAGACGGCTCAGGACACCGAAGAGCACGGGGAGCAGCGGACGCCCGCGCCGCCCGCGGACTCGGAGTCCGCGGCCACGCCGGAGTCTTCGGCTCCGGTCGAGGAACAGCCGGCACCAGCGGCACCCGCGTCGGCCGCGGCCGACGCCGAGGTCGAGGTCGAGGAACCCCGGATTCCCCTCCCGCACGAGCGTCTCCGCCACGCCTTTTCCGCCGACATCCCCGACAACGTGCTCGAGCGGCCGACACGGCCCGCGCCGGAGCCGGTGGTGAGCGAGCCCGACCACGACGTGTACGCGCGGGTCACGCGCGACGAGCCGGTTCCCGAGCGGGGGCCCGGCGGTCCGGTGCTGCGGGTGGTCGGCGTCGGCGGCGCCGGCGTCAACGCGATCAACCGCATGGTCGAGGCCGAGATCGAGGGCGTCGAGTTCCTGGCCATCAACACCGATCTCCAGTCGCTTCAGCAGTCGGCCGCGCACGACACGCTGCACATCGGCGACGCGATCACCCACGGGCTCGGGTCAGGTTCGAACCCGGAACTCGGACGCGCCGCCGCACGCGAGGAGTACGACCGGATCAAGGCGATGCTGCGCGGCTCGGACATGGTGTTCATCGCCGCCGGCGCGGGCGGCGGGACCGGCACCGGCGCGGCGCCGATCGTCGCCCAGATCGCTCGCGAGCTCGGCGCGCTAACGGTCGGGATCGTCACCCGCCCGTTCCAGTTCGAGGGCACGCGCCGGCGCGACCAGGCTGAGGTGGGCATCGCCGACCTGGCCGAAGAGGTCGACACGCTGATCGTCGTCCCCAACAACCGCCTGCTGTCGGTGCTCGAGCGCAACGTCTCGATGGTCGAGGCGTTCCGAGTCGCCGACGACGTTCTGCGCCAGGGCGTCCAGGGGATCTCCGATCTGGTGACGCTGCCCGGGCTGATCAACCTCGACTTCGCCGACGTGCGCACGATCATGTCCGGCGCCGGCACCGCGCTGCTCGGGATCGGCATGGGCACCGGTGACCGGCGCGCGATCGAAGCGGCTGAGGCCGCGGTGGCTTCGCCCCTGCTCGAGACGAGCATGGAGGGCGCGCACTCGATCCTGCTGTCGATCACGGGCGGCCCCGACCTGTCGCTTTGGGAGGTCAACGAGTCGGCCAAGGCCGTCGCCGAGGCAGCGCATCCGGACGCGAACATCATCTTCGGCGCGATGGTCGACGAGAGGCTCCACGACAACGTCTGGGTCACGGTCATCGCCACCGGGTACGGCGACGGTCGGACCCGGCGGCGCGACGCCGAGCGCCCGACCGCGAGCGAGCGGATGGACGACCGGCGCCCGTCGCTGCGCGAGCCGTCCGGTGAGCCGCGCGTGAGCCGCGTGCGGCAGCGCTCGGGGACGCTCGACCTAGACGTCCCGGAGTTCATCCCCCGCCGCTGACGGGCGATAACTTGCGCCTGGCGGCGTCCTCGGTCGCTCGTGTGCGTCCGCGCACGTCGCTCCCTGCGTCCTTGCCATGCTTGGTTCTAGCCCGCCAGCGGGATCGTCCGTAGTGGCCGAGCCGCTTGGTGTAATCGCCGCCGGCCATCCGCTGTCCGCGCAGGCCGGCGCCGACGCGATGCGCAGCGGCGGCAACGCGGTCGACGGCGCGCTCGCGGCGATGCTCACGTCGTATGCCTGCGAGCCGCTGCTGACCAGCCTCGGCGCCGGCGGCCACATGCTCGTGGTCGAGCCCGGCGAAGAGCCGGTGCTGCTCGACTTCTTCATCGAGGCCCCCGGGCGAGGAGCGAACGTGGGGGCGCTCGCGACGTTGGTCCCGGTCAGCGTCTCGTTCGGCGACGCGGTCCAGGTGTTCAACATCGGCCCGGCGTCGGTCGGTACCTACGGAATGGCGGCGGGCGTGTGCGAGGCATCCTCGCGGTTCGGCCGGATCCCGCTCGCCGATCTGGTCAAGCCGGCGGCCGGCCTCGCCCGCGGTGGCGTCGAGCTCAATACCGCGCAGGCGTACGTGGTCGAGATCCTGGCCGGGATCGTGACCTCGACGCCGGAGTGCGCCGCGCTGTTCGCGCCCGACGGGAGAGTGGTCCGAGCGGGCGATGTCGTGCGCCAGCCGGAGTTGGCCGACGCGCTCGAGCGAATGGGCAGCGAGGGCGCCGCGCCGTTCTTCACGGGGGACATCGCGGCGGCGATCGTCGACTGGCTGGCTGACCGCGGCGGGATCGTCACCGCCGAGGATCTCGCGGCCTACCGAGTCGTCTCCCGCACCCCGATCCGGGTCGCGTATCGCGGGCGCGAGGTGGTCACCAACCCGCCGCCGTCGGCCGGCGGGATCCTGATCGCGCACGCGCTCGCGCTGCTCGATTCCGCGCCCGAGGCGCCCGACCTCACCGAAGTGGTGGCGACGATGGAGCGCACGCAGTCCGAGCGTACGCCCGAGTTCCTCGAGGGGCTCGACGATCCGGAGTTCGTGCGGCGATTTCTGTCCCGACGCTCGCGGTTGGGCTCGACCACCCACGTCGCGGTGCTCGACCGCGAGGGCTGGGCGTGCTCGGTTACGTGCTCGAACGGGTCGTGCTCGGGCGTGGTCGTGCCCGGTACCGGCGTGCATCTGAACAACATGCTCGGCGAGCAGGACCTCAACCCGCTGGGCTTCCACCGCCACCCGCCGGGTCGCCGGATGCCGAGCATGATGTCGCCGACCGTGGTGCTCCGGGACGGCGCGCCCGAGCTCGTGCTGGGGAGCGCCGGCTCGAACCGGATCCGGTCGGCAATCCTGCAGACGATCATCCGCGTGATCGACGACGGCCTCGAGGCCGGCGATGCCGTCCGGGCACCGCGGGTCCATTTCGAGGACGGCATCGTGTACGCCGAGCCGGGGATCGACACCGGCGCACTCGAGCGCGCCGGCCGCGCGATCGGCGCCTTCAGAGAGCTCAACCTCTTCTTCGGTGGCGTGCAGGCCGCCGCCCGCGACACGCAGGGTCGGTTCTCCGGTGGCGGGGACCCCCGGCGCGGCGGGGCCGCGCTGGTAGTTTCGGCTTGATGAGGCTTCGCGCAGCGGTCGCACTCCTCCTCGCTGCGCTCGTCACCGGCTGCGGCTTCGAGGTCGAGGAACCCGACCTGTTCCTCGTGACGCGGACGGGCGCCGGGGGTCAGAGGCTGTCCCTGCTCGTGAACGACGGCGGCACGATCCGGTGTGATGGCGGCAAGGCCAAGCAACTGCCCGACCCCCAGTTGCTGCAGGCGCGCGACCTGGCGACCAGTCTCAACACCGACGTGGGTGACAAACTGCGGTTCACGCAGAGTGCGCGCAGCGTGTACTCGTATACGGTGAAAGTGCAGAACGGCACGATGTCTTTCCCCGACACTGCCGCGATCGCGCACAAGGAATTGGCGCAACTGGAGTTATTTGTAGTACAGGCCGCCGCGAATCCCTGCGGCCTAAGTTCTTGAAGAACTTCTTAGCCTTACCCCGGGGTTAGAACGCCCGCTACCGTCCACGCTCGTGATCAACGTAGCTACAACCACCGCCGCCCACATGACGACGTTCCAGGCGATCGTCCTCGGGGTGCTCCAGGGCATCACCGAGCTGTTCCCGATCTCCAGCCTGGGGCACACCGTCATCTACCCGAACCTGTTCGGCTGGAGCAACATCGTCTCCTGGCAGTCGGAGTCCGAGTCGCCGTGGTTGGCGTTCGTGGTCATGCTCCACGTCGGCAGCGCGATCGGCCTGTTGATCTACTTCTGGCGAACCTGGGTCGATATCGTCGTCGCGTTCTTCCGCACGCTGGCCAAGCGGCGAATCGAAACCTCGATCGAGCGACTGGCCTGGCTGATCATCATCGCGACGATCCCGGTCGGCATTCTCGGGCTCCTGCTCGAGCATCCCGTTCGGGTGGCGCTGGCCAAGCCGCTGTACGCCTCGATCTTCCTGGTCATCAACGGGCTGATGCTCCTCGGCGCCGAGCGGTATCGAAGACGCGCCGACGTCCGCGCGCTCGCCGCCCGCGAGGGGATGAAGCGCGACGGTGGTCGCCGGCTCGACACGCTCGAGTACAAGGAGGCCGGCATCATCGGGTTCTTCCAGAGCTTCGCGCTGATCGCCGGCTTGAGCCGCGACGGGATCTGCATGGCGGCCGGTCTCGTGCGCGGACTCGACAACGAGGACGCGGCCCGATTCGGGTTTCTGCTCGCCACCCCGCCGATCCTCGCCGCCGGGCTGCTCAAGTTCAGCGACCTCACCGGCCCGCTCGGCGCCGGCATCCGCGGCGACGCTGTGATCGCAGCCGTCGCGGCGGCGATCACGGCGGTGATCACCGTCCACTACCTGATGCGCTACTTCAAGACGCGGACGCTGACCCCGTTCGGGATCTACTGCATCGTGTTCGGGACGGCGATGGTCATCTACAACGCGTAGGGTCTTCGCCGGCTCGCCCGCCCATCAGCTGGCTCCAAACCTCACCTTGCCGTTCGACTGGGCGCGCTCCTGCACCTTGTCGACCAACTCGAGCCGCTTGATCGCGGCGCGGAACAGGCGCGTGACCAGCCGTAGCCGCGCGTTCTCGGAGCGCATGTCGAGCAGGCCCTGCTTGGCGTCGAGGCCGAAGTCGACGGTGGCGGCCATCGCGTAGGCGCTCATGCCGGCGAGCTCCTCGGGATCCGGGTCACGTTCGGTGGCGCGCTTAAACAACTCGGCGTAGGCCTCGCGGGCGCCCCGCGCCAGATCCGCGTCGACCTCGTCGTCGCGGTCCTCGACGAACTCGATCACGCCGGCGGGGTAGGGGAGGTGGCCCTGGCGCTCGAGCACGCGGAACGGCCGGGTGCCGCGGACGAGCAGGTTCATACGGCCGTCCTCCATCTGCTCAATCACCCGATCGATCGCGCACGCGCACCCGACCTCGCGCAAGCCGTCGTCCGAGAGCCAGAGGATCCCGAACTCGCGCTCCTCGCCGAGGCACATCTGGATCATCGTCTTGTAGCGCTCCTCGAAGATGTGCAGCGGGATCAGCTCTCCGGGCAGCGCCACGATCCCAAGCGGGAACAGCGGGAACTCGCGCGAGGGACCTTCGGGCATCCCCCTGCCAGTCTACGGACGGCGGGCGGTGACCAGCAGGTTGTAGAAGATCGCCGGCGGCAGCACCGGCTCGAGCAGTCGCTCGTCCACCCGCTGGAGCAACAGGTAGCCGCGGAACGCGTACTGGCGCCACACCATCGGCACGTCGGCCGGGTCGGCGCTCGCCTCGAGCGCGCGGTTGAACCAGCCGAACCAGTTGGCGAGCAGTTCCTCCCCGCGCACGCGGACCTGGTCGAACCCCGCGGCGCGCGCGAGACCCACGAGATCGTCGGGCGCGAACGCGTGTATGTCGACGACCTGCTCGAGTCCGTGGTCAGCGCCGTTCTCAGAACCGGGTCCCGGATCCGGCGCGGGCGGCGGTCCGGCCCGAAGCAGGCGGCGCCATGTTGGCGCCAGCGCCACCGCGCCGCGCTTGGGGATCGCCGCGATCCGGTCGCCGATGCGCGACGGCTCACCCGCGAACAAGATGCTGCCGCCGGGCTTCAGCACCCGGTGGAACTCTGAGAACGCCAGCCCAAGGTCGGGGAGGTGGTGGAGCACGGCGTGTCCGAGCACGAGGTCGAAGCTTCCGGCTCCGAACGGGAGCGACTCGGCGTCGGCGCGGAGGCTCTTGACGGGCAGGCCGAGACGCTCGGCGTTCGCGGACAGCGCCCGCACCATCCCCGGCGAGATGTCGGTGCAGGTGGCGTCGCGGACGATCCCGGCGCGGAGCAGGTTGAGGCTGAAATAGCCGGTGCCCGCGCCGACCTCGAGCGAGCGCGCGAACCCCCGATCGAGCGCGGGGCCGAGCAGTTTGCGCAGCTTGCCGACCACCTGGCCCTGGCCGACCTCCCCGAAGTCGATCCCCCACTTCGAGTCGTAGCTCGACGCAGCCACGTCGTGATAACGCGTGTTGACGTCGCGGATCTCGTCCGCGCTTCGCTGGCCGTCGGTTCGCATCGCCTCGCTTTGCATCGCCTCGCTTCGCAGCGCCTCCATCGCGGCGCCACATTACCCTAGGGCCCGCGCCGGTGAGCCTCTACGTCCAGCAGAACCAGCCCCCGGGAGTGCCTCCGCTCGAGTTGACCGGCGAGCGCACGCTGCCCGATGTGCCCGCCGAGAACTACTGGTATCGCCGGCATCTGGTCGTGTACGAATGGATCGCCGCGCGGGTCGGCGGCGGGGTCGTGCTCGACATGGCCTGCGGCGAGGGCTACGGATCAGAGGCGCTGGCTCGGTCGGCCGCTCGCGTGGTCGGGGTGGACGGCAACCCCGAGGCGCACGAGCACGCCCGGCTCAGATACACGCGTCCGAACCTGAGCTTCGAATGGGGCGCGGTCGAGACGTTCGGCGAGCCGGGCGCGTACGACGCGGTCGTGTTCCTCCAGACGATCGAGCACGTGATCGACCCGCCGGCGGTGCTGGCGCATTTCCGCCGGATCCTCAAGCCCAGCGGCGTCGCGTACGTCTCCACTCCGAACGTGCTGAAGCTCGCGCCGGCCGGCCACGCGAAGTCGGACAATCCATGGCACCTGCGGGAGTACCACGCCTCCGAGTTCACCGAGTTGTGCCGCGGGGCGTTCGCGGACGTGGAGATGCTCGGCCTGTTCCACGCCCGCAAGCTCCGTATGCACGAGATCGCGCTTGCGCTCGGGTGGGATTCGGTGCACAAGCGAACCGGCATCACCGACGCGTTCTATGGACGCTTCACGCCGGCGATCGCGACCAGCGACTTCGCGCTGCGGACCGATCGGCTCGACCGCGCGCTGGACTTCCTGGCGGTCTGCCGAGCCGGCTGAACCCGAACGACCGGAGCGGCGACAGAACCGGCGCATGGACTTCGCCGTGCTGGGTAGCCTCGCCCCGACAACCTAATCGGGATCGGACTGAAGGACCCGAACCCCGGCGGCGAGGCCGCGCTCGAGCGCGCCCAGCAGAACCCGGCCAGCCCGGAGTACCAGCATTTCCTCACCCCCGCGCAGTTCGACTCACGCTTCGGCGTGTCGAAGACGACGTTCACGCGGATGCTCTCCTGGCTCCGTGGCGGTGGCGCGAACGTGATCGAGACCGCGGGCGCGCGCGACTACGTCGAGATCAGCGCGACCGTCAAGCAGGTGGACACGCTGTTCCAGACACATGAGAACCGCACAGGGGATCCCGATCGTCAACTATCCGGCCGCGAGCCCGAACGTGGTCGCGGTCGGCGGGACCGTCCTGTATCCCGACGGGAGCAACCCGCCGGCGCGGGCGCTCGAGTACCCATGGCCGTACAGCGGCGGCGGGCAGAGCTTCTTCATCCCCGAGCCGGCGCAGCGACGAGCTCGGTGGCGCCTCGAGCGAGGGCGGGACCAGCCTGGCCTCGCCGCTGATGGTGGGGATGTGGACGCGGATCCAGGCCGCGTCCAGGCGCGGGACCGGCTTTGCCGACCCCGACATCTACCGGATGGCCGAGAACTCGACGAATTACGCCCGCGACTTCAACGATTACGAGGCTGGAACCAACGGCTTCTACCAGGCCCTACCGGGCTGGGACTACGTGTCGGGCTGGGGTACGCCGGTGTTGACCCCGTTCATGACGGACGTGGACGGGAGAACAGCGCCGGTTCGCTGACCAAGGGGGGCCGGCTCGAGAAAGCGTCTTCCAGGTTCGCTTTTTCGAGCCGGCTCGGGTGTTATCCCCAGCGGAAGGTTTTCGGGGCTTTCCGCATGCGTATCAACCGCGCCGGCACCCCAGCCATGACGGCGTTCGCCGGCACGTCGTGTGTCACAACCGCCGACGTTCCCACGACCGCGTTGTCGCCGACCGACACGCCTCGCAGCACACACACCCCGTACCCGAGCCACACGTTGTGGCCGACGTTGACGTCGCGCTTGTAGATCCCCTGCTCGCGGATCGGCCGCTCGACCTCGACCATCCCGTGGTCGAAGTCGATCATCATCGCCCGGTCGGCGATGATGCACTCGCGACCGATCGAGACGTGCTGGTAGGCCGAGATCGTGCACTCCTGGCCCATCACCGACTTCGCGCCGAGCGAGAACTCGCCCTCGTGCACGCGGATCTTGCACCGGTGGCCGATCCACGACCAGCGACCGAGGTGCACGGACGCGTTGCGGCCGATCTCGAACTTCACCCCCGGGCAGACGAAGCACAGCCCGTCGGTCTTCAGCCGGCCCCGCCAGCGCAGCTTCAGCCACAACCAGCGCGCTATCAGCAGCGCGTACCCGGGCCGGAGCATGTGGTGCTCGCGGGCGAATCGGAGGAACGTGAAAAGGCCGCCGTGCAAGGGTGGCGGGCCGGAGCGGACGAACGCCGGGGTTGAAATTGGATCCCGCCCGCCCCGCGTCCGCTCGAGCTGCTCGGTGCTCACCGACTGCACGCAGGAATCGTAGGGAGTCGGGGAAGTGGCCGCTGCGGTCCCATCCGTGATTAGCTCACTGGCGCCATGCCCGCCACGGACGAAACGCTTGCCCAGAGGCTTCTCGCCGGCGACCGTCGCGCGCTCGCGCGGGCGATAACGCTGGTCGAGAACGACGACCCCGAGGGCTGGGCGCTCGTCAGAGAGATCTATCCGCGCACCGGCCGGGCGGCGATCATCGGCGTCACCGGCCCGCCCGGCGCCGGCAAGTCGACGTTGCTCGGGGCGCTGACGAAGCTCGAGCGGGCGCGCGAGCGCACGGTGGCGGTCCTGTCGATCGACCCGACTTCGCCGTTCACCCATGGCGCGCTGCTCGGCGACCGGATCCGCCTGACCGACCACTTCCTCGACCCGGGCGTGTACATCCGCTCGATGGCGAGCCGCGGCGCGCTCGGCGGACTGAGCGAGGCCGCGCTCCAGGCCGCGCTGCTGATGGACGCGTCCGGCCGCGACCTCGTCCTGCTCGAGACCGTCGGCGTCGGCCAGGCCGAGGTCGACATCATCGACCACGCCGACACGGTCGTGCTCGTCCTGATGCCCGGGTCCGGCGACTCGATCCAGGCGCTCAAGGCCGGGATAATGGAGATCCCGGACGTCATCGTGGTCAACAAGGCCGAACACCCGCTCACCGACACGATGGTGCGCGAGATCAAGAACGTGCTCGCGCTCGGTCCCCAGGAGGGGTGGAAGGTGCCGATCATCAAGACCGAGGCGGTCAGCGGGGTTGGGATCGAGGAGCTCGCGGAGAAGCTCGCCGAGCACCACGCCTACGTCGAGGCCGAGGGGACGCTGTCCGAGCGCCGTCGGCGCAACCTGATGAACGAGGTGCTGGCGCTGGCGACGTACCGGATGCGGCGCGAGCTCGAGGCCTCCGTACGCGAGGACGCGGAGGTCCAGGAGTTGCTCGATCGCGTCGTGGCCCGCGAGATCGACCCGGCGAGCGCGGCGAATACGGTCCTCGAACGCCGGGCGGAGCAGCTCGCCGGCTGATCAGGCGCCCAGCGCCCGCGCGATCACCATCTCCTGCACCTCGTCGGTCCCCTCGCCGATCGTCAGGATCTTCGCGTCGCGGTAGAACCGGCACACCGGATACTCCTCGATATACCCGTACCCGCCGTGGATCTGGACCGCCTCGTCGGCCGCCTTGACCGCGAGGCGTCCACTCTTGAGCTTGGCCTGGGCGGCGGTCAACGTGAAGTTGTCGCCCTTGTCCTTCAGGTACGCGGACTTGAGCACGAGCAGCCTCGTCGCCTCGATCTCGGTCGCCATGTTCGCAAGCTTGATCTGGATCGCCTGGTACTTCGAGATCGGGCGGCCGAACGCGCGGCGCTCCTTGGCGTAGGCGAGCGCCTGGTCGAGCGCGCCCTGGGCGAGGCCGACGCCCATCGCGGCGACCCCGATCCGGCCGATGTCGAGCACACGGAGGAATTGGCGAAAGCCGGAGCCGCGCTGGCCGACGAGGTTCTCCTCCGGGACGCGGCAGTCGGCGAACGTCAGCGGCCGCGTGTCCGACGCGTTCCAGCCCATCTTCCGGTACGGCTCGCCGGGCTCGTACCCGGGAGTGCCGTTGGCGACGATCAGGTTCGAGATCTCGCGTTCGCCGGGCGTCCGCTCGCCACCGCGGCCGTCCGCGCCGTGCCCGGTGCCGGTGACCGCGGTGATCACGACCACGCCGGAGATGTCGGTACCGGCGTTGGTGATGAACTGCTTGGACCCGTTGATCACCCACTCGCCGTTCTCGAGCGAGGCGCGCGTGCGGGTGTTGCCGGCGTCCGAGCCGGCCTCGGGCTCGGTCAGTCCGAACGCTCCGAGCCGCTCGCCGCTGCACAGCCGCGGGAGCCACTCCTGCTTCTGGGCTTCGTTGCCGAACAGGTAGATCGGCTGCGTTCCGAGCGAGGTGTGGGCGCACAGCGTGATCGCCACCGAGGAGTCCACGCGCGCCAGTTCCTCGACCACGAGCGCGTAGGCGAGCGAGTCGCTGCCGGCGCCACCGTACTCCTCGGGAAACGGGATCCCCATCAGGTCGAGCTCGCCAAGGCGGCGGACGATGTCGTAGGGGAAGGCATGCGTCCGGTCGAGCTCCTCGGCGACGGGCGCGATCTCCTGCTCGGCAAACTCGCGGACGGTTTGTTGAAGCAGGCGATGATGGTCGGGTAGATCGAACTCCATGCCCGGATTCTCACAGCCCAGCAACGGGAGCGCGCCCGCGGTGCGACTCGGCACCCTGCTCGACGGCGGGCTCGCCCCCGCGATCATGGCGATCGTCGAACGCGGCGTGCAGCGCCGCCCCGACCAGGCCCGGGCGCTCCGGCTCGAGGTCGAGTTGCAGATGGAGGAGAGCTATCCGCCGGTGCGGATCGTGTTCAGCGAGCACGAGGTCCTGGTCGAGGACGGTCCGGGCGCGGCACCGGGGCTGCGGATCAGCGGGTCGCTGCCCGATCTGGTGGCGTTGATGATCGCGCCTACCGTCCGCGGCGTCCCCAGTCCGATGGACGCCCGTGGCCGGGCCGCGATCGCCCTTTTCGCCTCCCGGCGGGTACGGATCCAGGGTCGCATCGGTGCGCTGCGGAGCTTCGTCGGCGTGATCAGGCTGTAGGGTCCAGAGATGCTCGATCGACGTCATCCACACGGGGTCAGGGCACCGTCGATCGCGTTCGGCGTGGGGCTTACCTACGCGGCGGCCGGCTGACCGCCACCGCGCGCCACGTCCACCAGCAACCGCACGCCGTAGCCGGTCGCGCCCTTATGGGCGAAGTACGGGCGGCGCACGTCCCACGCGGTGCCGGCGATGTCGAGGTGCGCCCACGGCACGTCGCCGGCGAAGTGGTGCAGGAACTCGCCGGCGGTGAGCGCGGTCGCCTCGCGCTTGGTCGTCGAGTTCACGATCTGGCCGTAGCGCCCCTTGATCATCTCGGCGTAGTCGCGGTGGAGCGGCATCCGCCACACGAGCTCGCCCGTGTGACCCGCCGATTCCTCGACGCGCGCGGCCCAGGCGTCGTCGTTGCTCATCAGCCCCGCGTACGTCGACCCCAGCGCGACCACGATCCCGCCCGTGAGGGTCGCGACGTCGACGAGCCGTTCCGCGCCCTCGCGCCGCGCGTAGGAGATGCAGTCGGCGAGTACGAGGCGGCCCTCGGCATCGGTGTTGTTGACCTCGACGGTCGTGCCGTCGAGCGCGCGGATGATGTCGCCGGGCTTGACCGCGGTGCCGCTCGGGAGGTTCTCGGTGGCCCCGATGACTCCGAGCACACGCACCGGTGCCTCCAGCTCCGCCAGCGCCGCGATCGCCTCGATCACAGCCGCACCACCGCACATGTCGAACTTCATCTCGTGCATCGTCCCGGCCGGCTTGAGCGAGATTCCGCCCGAGTCGAACGTGACTGCCTTGCCGACGAGCGCGAGCAGCGGAGCGTCGCCGCCCGACTCGCCGGCGCCGTTGTACTCGAGGCGGATCAGCCAGGCGTCCTCGCGCGAGCCCTGCGCGACGGCCGCGAACGCGCCCATCCCCGCCTCGCGGATCGCCGTCTCCCCGAGCACGGTCGCCTGGATGCCGAGCCGCCCGGCGAGTTCCCTCGCGTAATCGGCAAGCGCCGACGGTGGCAGGTCGTTGGACGGGGTGTTGCCGAGGTCGCGGGCCCGGTTCTGGGCGGTTGTCACGATCGTCGCGGTGCGGACGGGCTCGGAGATGTCGTGGTGGGCGCTCAGCGCGAGTGCCTGCACCTGACGCTCGTTTGAGTCGTCCGATGACGAGTTCGGCTTGTAGCGGTCGAACCGGTATGCGTGCAGCAACGTGCCCTGTACGAGCCCCTCGACGACCTCATCGCCGACGTGGTGGGGGACCTCCCAGCACATCTTCGTCGCGCCCAGCTCGCGCGCTCGCCGGTGCGCCACCCCCGCGGCAGCGCGCGCCCACTCGGCGTCGAACTTCCCTCGCTCGCCGAGGCCGATCAGGATCGCGCGGATACCGCCTGAATGCGTAACCGCAAGGGCGTTGAACTTGCGCTGCCCCTCGCCCGAGACGAGCAGCGCGGCGAGCGCATCTCCGGGCAGGTCATGGGCGACGTCCTCGCCCTCGAACACTCCCACCACGATCGTGTCCGCCCCTGAGTCGAGGGGCCCGGCGGTCGTCGCCTCGACTTGCACGGGCCGAACATACCAGTGCGTCTAGGATGAACGCTTACTGCTCGAACCCTCGGAGAGAGAGACAAGATGCCCAAGACCGTGATCCTCTCGGCCGCCCGGACGCCGATCGGCAAACTCGGTGGCGGCCTATCCAGCGTCGACGCGACCGAGCTCGGCGGAACCGCGATCCAAGGTGCGCTCGAGCGCGCCGACGTCTCACCCGACCAGATCCAGCACGTCGTGATGGGCCAGGTGCTCCAGGCCGGACAGGGCCAGATTCCCTCGCGCCAGGCGCAGATCAAGGGCGGAATCCCCAAGGAGGTCTCCTCGGAGACGATCAACAAGGTTTGCGCCTCGGGGATCCGAGCGGCCTGCCTGCTCGATAACGCGATCCGCGTCGGCGATCTCGACGTCGGCTTGGCGGGTGGGATGGAGTCGATGTCGAAGTCCCCGTACCTCCTCAAGGAGGCCCGGTTCGGTTTCCGCATGGGCGACGGGAAGGCGATCGACGCGATGATCAACGACGGGCTCACGAACCCGTTCAGCGGCAAGCACATGGCCCAGGAGGCGAGCGAGGTCGGTGCCGAGCTCGAGCTGAGCCGCGTTGACCTCGACCGCTGGTCGCTCCGCTCGCACCAGCTCGCGGTCAAGGCGACCGACGAGGGCCGCCTGCCCGAGGAGATCGTGCCGGTGACGATCAAGGGCAAGAAGGGCGACACGGTCGTCGAGATCGACGAGGCCCCTCGCCGCGACACCACCCTCGAGACGCTCGCCAAGCTCCCGCCGATCTTCATGAAGGACGGCACCCATACCGCGGGCAACTCGCCCGGCGTCAACGACGGCGCCGGCGCGCTCGTCGTGGCCAGCGACGAGTGGGCCAAGGCCAACGGCAAGACCGCGCTCGCGCGAATCGTCGCCCACGCGCAGGTCGCAGACGACTTCGCGTATCTGGCGAGGACTCCGGCGAACGCCGCCAAGAAGGCGCTCGAGAAGGCCGGCCTCAAGGCCGAGGACATCGACCTGTGGGAGATCAACGAGGCGTTCGCGTCGGTGACGCTCAACTCGATGCGGATGCTCGGCCTCGACGAGGACAAGGTCAACGTCAACGGCGGCGCGGTCGCGCTCGGCCACCCGATCGGCGCCTCCGGCGCGCGCATTCTCGGCTCGCTCATGCTCGAGCTTCGTCGCCGCGGCGGCGGACTCGGCTGCGCCGCGATCTGCTCCGGTGGCGGCCAGGGCGACGCCGTCATCATCGAGGTCAATGGCGGCTGACGTCGCTTCTGAGTTTGAACACCGGGAGTCTGCCGCCGGGCAGACTCCAAGCGGATCCGCCCCCGGCGGATCCGCCGCAGCCTTTTTCGATCTCGACCGAACGCTCATGGAAGGCTCTTCGGCCTTCCAGTTCGGTCGTGCCGCGTACAAGGCTGGCCTGCTCAGTCGGCGGCAGCTGATCTCCGACGGATGGGCCAACCTGATGTTCAGGCTGCGGGGAGCGAGCGACCAGTCCTCGCACGAGCTGCGCAACCGCATCTCGCACTCGCTCCAGGGCACCCGCGTGCGGGATCTCGAGCGGCTCGGGGTCGACGTGCTCGCCGGGGTCCTGCCGCGCATCTATCCGCAGGTGCTCGAGCTTGCCTACGGGCACCAGGACGAGGGGCGGCGCGTGTACATCGTCACGGCCGCCTCGCAGGAGCTGGCGACGATGCTCGCGGGCGTGCTCGCGTTCGACGGCGCGATCGGCTCTCAGTTCTCGGAGGTTGTCGACGGTGTCTACACCGGACGTCCGACCGGGCCGTTCGTCTACGGCGAGGACAAGGCGCGCGCGATCGAGCAGCTCGCCGAACGCGAGGGGATCGACCTCGAGCAGTCCTACGCCTACTCGGATTCCGCTTCGGATCTGCCGATGCTGCGGGTCGTCGGCCATCCGGTCGCGGTCAACCCCGACTCAGACCTGGCCAAGGCGGCGCGCGAGGAGCGCTGGGAGGTGCTCCGGTTCGACCGGCTCGGGCGCCGGCTAAAGGCGGCCGTCGGGTTGGTCGGGGCGGCGGTTGCCGGCGGCGTCGGGTCCGCGGCGGTGGCCGCACACAACCGGCGCCGGCGCGGCCTGGTGGCCAAGCTGCGGTAGCGCGGGCTCGCGCGCCTAAACTCCACGCATGGCGACAGGCGAGCGCCTGACGGACGTGGGCCGCTGGGAGCGGGAAACGTTCAGCCGCACTCCCGAGCGCGACGCACCGTTCTCGACGATCTCGGGCGAGGCGATCAAGCCGCTGTACACCGAGGCCGACCTTCCGGCCGGCATGGGCGGGGACGACGATCCGATCGGGTTCCCGGGCGAGTTTCCCTACACCCGTGGCGTTTACGGCTCGATGTACCGCGGGCGGCTGTGGACGATGCGCCAGTTCGCCGGCTTCGGGACCGCCGAGGAGACCAACGGGCGGTTCCGCTACCTGCTCGATCACGGGCAGACCGGGCTGTCGACCGCGTTCGACATGCCCTCCCTGATGGGACTCGACTCCGACCACCCGCGCTCGCTCGGCGAGGTGGGACGCGAGGGAGTGGCGATCGACTCGCTCGACGACATGGAGACGCTGTTTTCCGGCATCCCGCTCGACCAGGTGAGCGTGTCGATGACGATCAACGCGCCGGCGGCGATCATGCTCGCGTTCTACGTGGTGGCGGCCGAGCGTCAGGGGGTGGCGCCGGACGCGCTGGCGGGGACGATCCAGACGGACATCCTCAAGGAGTACATCGCGCAGAAGGAGTGGTGCTTCCCGATCGATCCGGCGATGCGGCTGGTGGGCGACATGATCGAGTGGTGTGCGGGGCACATGCCGCGCTGGCACCCGATCTCGATCTCCGGCTACCACATCCGGGAGGCGGGATCGACCGCGGCGCAGGAGCTCGCGTTCACCTTGAAGGACGGCCTCACATACGTGGAGCAGGCCGTGAGTCGCGGTCTCGACGTCGACGACTTCGCGCCCCGGCTGTCGTTCTTCTTCAACGCGCACATCGATTTCTTCGAGGAGATCGCGAAGTACCGGGCGGCGCGGCGGATCTGGGCGCGCGAGCTGCGGGACACGTTCGGTGCGAAGAAGCCGGAGTCGTGGCGGATGCGGTTCCACACCCAGACGGCGGGCGTATCACTGACCGCGCAGCAGCCGCTGAACAACATCGTCCGCACTGCGATCGAGGCGCTGGCCGGAGTGCTCGGCGGGACGCAGTCGCTTCACACCAACAGCTTCGACGAGGCGCTGGCGCTTCCCACCGAGCAGGCGGTGCGCGTCGCGCTCCGTACCCAGCAGATCATCGCCGAGGAGACCGGGGTCGCGAACTCGATCGATCCGCTCGGAGGGTCCTATCTGGTCGAAGGCCTGACCGACCGGATGGAGGAGCAGTGCTGCGAGTACTTCGAGAAGATCGACGCGCTCGGCGGCATGGTCGAGGCGGTCAAGCGCGGCTTCCCCCAGCGCGAGATCGCCGACGCCGCGTTCCGCTACCAGCAGGAGGTCGAGGCCGGCGAGCGCAGGGTGGTCGGCGTCAACGCCTACGCCGAGGGTGACGACCTCGCCACGCCGATCCTCCGGATCGACCCGGCGCTCGAGGGCGAGCAGATCCGGCGCGTCGAGGCGGTTCGGGGGCGGCGCGACTCCGATGCCGTGGCGCGAACCCTGGACGCGCTCGTGCAGGCCGCCGGCGACCCGGGCGAGAACCTGATGCGGCTGCTGCTCGACGCCGCGCGCGTCGACGCCACCGAGGGCGAGATCGTCAAGGCCCTCCAAACCGTGTTCGGGAGCTATACCGAGGCGCCGGTCTTCTAGCGGCCGCGTCGTACGGCATTCGGTGCCGCACGGCCTACGGACGCGCCCGCCAGGGACGATTTACACTCCACGTCCCTCATGGGCGCCTCCAGCGAGAAGAAGATCCGCGTCGTCGTGGCCAAGCCCGGTCTCGACGGCCATGATCGCGGCGCCAAGATCATCGCCAGGGCGCTGCGCGACGCCGGCATGGAGGTCATCTACACGGGCCTGCACCAGACGCCCGAGCAGATCGTCGAGACTGTGATCCAGGAGGACGCCGACGCGGTCGGGCTGTCGATCCTTTCCGGCGCCCATATGACGCTGGTTCCGCGAGTTATGCAGCTGCTCAAGGAGCAGGGTGCCGACGACGTGGTCGTGACGCTCGGGGGCACGATCCCGTCGGACGATGTCAAGGAGCTGAAGGAGCTCGGCGTGGCCGAGGTATTCACGCCCGGCGCCTCGACGCAGCAGGCGGTCGAGTTCATCCGCAGCGCGGTGCGAGCCTGAGCGAATCGTCCCCGTCCGGACTGATTGACTCGTCAGTCAACCGGGTAATATGCGCCCCTCTGAATACTTAGGAGGCCTCACTTGAAGATTTGCGTCCTCGTCAAAGAGGTCCCGGACGCCGCCGTCGAGAAACGCATCAACCCCTCGACAGGCCGTCTGGACCGCTCAGGGGAGAAAAACCTCAATCCGTACGACACCCACGCCATCGAAGCGGCGATGCAGATCCGCGAGGGCGGCGCTGTCGAGATCGACGAGATCGTGGCAGTGACGATGGGACCCGAGTCGGCCATGCGCGCGCTGCACAAGGCGGTGTCGCTGGGCGCCGACCGCTCGCTCCACCTGAGTGATGACGCGCTCGAGGGCTCGGACGTCGCCGCGACCGGCTACGCGCTGTCCAAGGTGCTCGAGTCCGAGGCGCCGGACCTCGTGCTGCTCGGGCAGCAGTCGGATGACGGCGAGTGCTACACGATCGGCGCCGTGGTCGCCGACCACCTCAAGATGCCGTCGCTGACCCAGGTGATCAAGATGGACGTCGCCGACGGCGCGCTTCGCTGCGAGCGCCAGGCCGAGTACGGCTACGACACGGTCGAGATCCAGCTCCCCGCGGTGATCTCGGTCGGGGACGCGATCAACGAGCCGCGCTACCCGTCGCTCAAGGCGATCATGGGCGCGCGCAAGAAGCCGCTCGAGAAGGTCGGGACCGGCGACGTCGGGATCGAAGCGTCGATGGTCGGGGTCGACGGCTCCCGCGTCCAGTGCGGCGATTTCCACGCCCCCGAGGCCAAGCCGGCAGGCCAGATCATCGAAGACGAGGACACGAACGAGACCGTCGAGAAGATCGTCGGCTGGCTCGAGGAAAGGAAGCTGATCTAGTGGTCGCCTTCGGACAAATGCTCGGATTCCGCACGCACGAAGGAGACAACTAATGCCCGACGTGCTGACCTACGTCCTGCACTACGAGGGCGCCTTCAACAAGAACTCGCTCGGCGCGGTATCCGAGGGCGCGGCGCGCGCCAAGGAGATCGGCGGCGAGTGCCACGCGGTCGTCGTCGGCGGTGACGATCTCACCGACGAGTTGTGCCAGTCGCTCGGCGCGTACGGCGCCACCAAGGTGTTCCGCGCTCGCGGCGAGGAGGGGCTGGCCCAGCCGGTCGTCGACGTGATGGCCAAGGTGATCGACGACCACGGGCAGTCCTACGCGCTGTTCGGGGGCGGCCTGCTCGGGTTCGAGATCGGCGCCGGCCTGGCGGCGCGCAAACACGCCGGCGTGACGATGGAAGTCATCCAGGTCCGTGCCGAGGACGGCAAGCTCGTCGCCGAGCGCCCGATCCTCCAGGACTCGCAGATCTCCGTGTCCAGATATCAGGGCGACCTGGGGATCATCATCGGGCGGATCAATGCGTTCGAGATCGTCTCCTCGAACGGCGGCTCCGCCGAGGTGGTCGACGTCGACGTCGAGTACTCGCCGTGGTCGACGCAGGCCAAGATGGTGGAGCGCGGCGAGCAGCGTGGCGCCGACGTCGACATCGAGGGCGCGGACATCCTCGTCGCCGGCGGCCGCGGTCTCGGGAAGGCCGAGGGCTTCAAGCTCGCGGAGGATCTGGCCGCCGCGTTCGGCGGCAACAGCGCCGTCGCGGCGACGCGCGCCGTGGTCGACGCGGGCTGGTACCCGTACTCGGCGCAGATCGGCCAGACCGGCAAGACCGTCGCGCCGAAGCTGTACCTGGCGGCCGGAATCTCGGGCGCGATCCAGCACAAGGTCGGGATGCAGTCCTCGGAGAACATCGTCGCGATCAACAAGGACGCGAACGCGCCGATCTTCGAGTTCTCCGACCTCGGGGTCGTGGGCGACCTCAACAAGATCCTGCCCAAGCTGACCGACGCGATCAAGGCCAAGAAGGGCGGCTGAGCGGCGATGTCGTCGAGGAACGGACGCGCGCCGGCGCCGAGCCAGTTCCCGCCGCCGGTCGACCCGGTCCACGAGTTCATCAAGCGCGAGCTCGATTCCGAGGAGGAGCGGATCGAGGTTGGTGTGGCGATCGTGGGTGGCGGGACCGCCGGGTTGGCCTGCGCCAACCGGCTGCTCCAGCTGCTCGCGGACGACCCCGAATCGTTGGATAAGCTGGGCGAGGTACCGGTGGCCGTGATCGAGAAGGCCAAGACGTGCGGCGGACACAACCTGTCGGGCGCGGTGATGCGCCCGGGGCCGCTCCAGGAGCTGTTCCCGGAGCTGACCCGAGAGGACTGGCGCAAGGAGCGCTTCGCCTTTGGCGAGGTGACGAAGGAGTCCGTGTACTTGCTCACCGGGCCCAAGACGAAGCTCCGGGTGCCGATTCCGGCCGTCCCGAACTTCAAGAACCACGGCAATGAGGTGGTCTCGGTTGCCGCGCTGGCCCGCTACCAGCAGCGGCAGGCCGAGGATGGCGGCGCCTACGTCCTCACCGAGACGAGCGCCGCCCAGCTGCTGGTGAATGATGGTCGAGTCGCCGGGATCCGCTCGGGGGACAAGGGCCGCGGCAAGGACGGCGAGCCGCTCGGCAACTTCGAGCCGGGCTCGGACGTGACCGCGCGCGTGACGGTGCTGGCCGAGGGTTGCTGGGGCCATCTCACCGGGGCGGCGATCAAGGAATTCGGACTGGGTGAGAACCGCGAGCCCCAGGTGTGGGAGCTCGGGGTCAAGGAGGTGTGGAAGGTCAAGAAGCCGCTCGACCGAGTCATCCACACGTTCGTACAGCCGTGGCCGCTGAAGGTCGCGGCCAAGTACGGGCAGCTCGGTGGCACGTGGATCTATCCGATGAAGGACGAAAAGACCGGCGACGACCTGGTCTCGATCGGGTTCGTCGTCGACCTCAACTACCGCGACGCGACCACGTCGGCCCACGACCTTCTACAGGCGTTCAAGACCCATCCGCTGGTCAAGGACATCCTCGACGGCGGCGAGCGAGTCGCATGGGGCGCCAAGGCGCTACCGGGCGGCGGCTACTGGTCGATGCCGAAGCTGTCGATGCCCGGGGCCGTGCTCGTCGGCGACGCGGCTGGGATGGTTGACACCGCGGCGCTCAAGGGAGTCCACCACTGCATCAAGTCCGGGATCCTGGCCGCCGAGGCGATCTACCGCAACGTGAAGACTGGAGAATCGCTCGCGTCATACGAAGAGGCCGTGGAGGACTCCTCGATCGGCAAGGAGCTCTACCAGGTGCGCAACGCGCGCCAGGCGTTCCAGAAGGGCTTCCTCGCCGGCAGCCTGCTGGCCGGTCCGGCGATCATGTCGAAGGGCAAGGTGCCGCGCGGCCGCCAGCAGTGGCACCGCGACGATGCTGAGCCGATGTTCGTCGGCGACACCAAGGACCGTTACCCGAAGCCGGACGGCAAGTACACGTTCGACAAGCTGTCCTCCGTGTACATCTCGGGCAACGCCACGCGCGACGACGCTCCCAACCACATCCGCGTCCACAAGCATGTCCCGCGCGAGATTGCCGAGACGTGGCAGTACATGTGTCCGGCTGGCGTCTACGAGATCCCCGACGACGCACCGACGGAAGGCGCCGTCGACGTGGTCGTCAACTACACCAACTGCGTGCAGTGCGGCGCGATCACCGCCAAGGGCGGCAGGCTGACTCCGCCCGAGGGCGGGGACGGTCCTCTGTACACACTCACGTAGGCGCCGCGGCGGCGTGCCGCGACTTTCCGCGCCGCGATTTGTTGGTATTTGCGCATGTCCAGCAGGCGCTTACTTGGAGTCGGCGCAGCCGTCGCGTGTGCTCTCGCCCTCGGGTCCGGAACCGCGTTGGGCCAGTCGTCGCCGACGTCGGCCAACGACCAGCTTCGTTCGTTCGTGTGCCAGAAGGCGCTCGACCCGCCCGCGCGCGCGGTGTCGGTCCAGGCCGTGATGCGGCCGGTCACCGGCACGTCGAAGATGCAGATGAAGTTCGAACTGCTGCGCTCGGCCAAATCGCACGCGCGATACGTCTCGGTGCGTGGACGCGGTCTCGGCAGCTGGATCGTGCCGACCGACCCTACGCTCGGGCAGCAGGCCGGCGACGTGTGGATCCTCACCCACCCGGTCGTGAACCTCGCGGCCCCCGCGACGTACAAGTTCCGGGTCACGTTCCGGTGGCTCGGGTCCGACGGCCAGACGCTCGGCACGGCCATGCAGTCGAGCACGCCGTGCTACCAGCCCGAGTTGCGCGCCGATCTGCTCGTGCGCTCTCTGTCGGTGAACCCGATCACGTCGGGGGCGTCGGCGGGCCAGTCGGCGTACGTCGCGGTGATCGCCAACCGTGGCATGACCGGGGCCGGACCGGTGCCGGTCGAGTTCGCCGACGGCGCCAGCGCCCCGGTGTCGGGGAAGATCGGCTGGGTGGGGCCGAGGTCCTTGGCTCGCGAGCGGTTCGTGGCGCGGGCGTGCACGGCCGGCACGACGCTGACCGTGACCGTCGACCCGATGCACACGCTCGACGAGTACGACTTCGCGAACAACGTGCTGACGATGGCCTGCCCGGCGCCGGCGCCGACGCCGACTGGCTAACGAAAAGCCCTTTCGCGCCGATATATGACGGAGGTCCGACGTGTAGGCGGGCCGCTAAACTCGAACGTACTATGAAAACCGGCGTACACCCTGAATATGTAGATGCACACGTGCGCTGCACGTGCGGCAACGAGTTCACGACCCGCTCTACGAAGCCCGAGATCCACGTCGAGATTTGCTCCGCCTGTCATCCGTTCTACACCGGCCGGCAGAAGCTGGTCGACACCGGCGGTCGGGTCGAGCGCTTCCAGCGGCGAGTGGCCAAGGGGCGGCGTGCCGCTCGCGGAACCGCAGCGGCCTCGTAGCCTGAGGAATTGATGAGCGCGGCCGTCGAGCAAGGACGCCTGACGGCTTCGCGCGATGCCCCCGTTGGGGGCCAGGCCGTGCTCGAGGGCGTGATGATGCGCGGTGTCACCACGTGGGCCGTCGCGGTCCGCAAGCCGCCCGACGAGGATCGCGAGTTCGGCGACATCGGCGTCCAGACGTTCCCGATCGAGTCGTGGAACCGGCGCCGGCGGATCTACCGCTGGCCGGTGATCCGCGGCGTGGTCGCGCTCGTCGAGTCGCTCGCGATCGGGATTCGCGCGCTCGGCATCTCGGCCAACGCCCAGCTGCCCGGTGAAGAGCAGGAGATCTCCGGGGGAGCCTGGATCGGAACGGTGGCGGTCGCGGCGGTGTTCGCGATCGGCCTGTTCTTCGTCGTGCCGGTCGGGGTGACGAGCCTGATCAAGGGCCAGCTCGGCTCCTCGGTGGCGTTCTGGGCGGTCGAGGGCGTGCTCAGGACCGCGATCTTCCTCGGGTACCTGCTGCTGCTCTCGCGCGTGAAGGACCTCAAGCGCGTGTTCGAGTACCACGGCGCCGAGCACAAGGTGATCTCCTGTTACGAGGCGTCGGACGAGCTGACGCCGGAGCGCGCCAAGCTGTACTCGCGCTTTCACCCGCGGTGTGGCACGAGCTTCCTGCTGATCGTGATGATCATGGCGATCTTCGTGTTCGCTCCCGTGGGGCTGCCGGCTTGGTGGATCCTCGTGCTGACTCGGATCGTCGGCGTGCCGCTGATCGCCGGCCTGTCATTCGAGGTGATCAAGTGGGCGGGCCGCAATCGCCGGCGCGCCTGGGTCCGCGCGGTCATGTATCCGGGCATGCAGCTCCAGCGGCTGACCACGGCCGAGCCCGATCTCGACCAGCTCGCGGTGTCGATCGCGTCGCTGAAGGCGGTGCTGGCCGAGCAGGAGCACGCGAACGTCTCAGCCGACGATCTTGTAGGGCTCGAAGTCGTCGCGTAGGTTCCGGGCTTCATGCCCGGTGAACGCCCTTTGAGTGTCGTGGTTGTCGGGCGCCGGCTTCGGCGGGCTCGCGGCTGCGATCGAGCTGCGCGGGCACGCGTTCGACGACGTGACCGCCAGTCACGGGCCTACACTCGGGAGTAGATGATTGACGACCTGGTCTCACAGATCGACGCGCGCTTCGGCGAGCTGCAGGAGGACCTGTCCGATCCGGATGTGATCGGCGACCGCGAACGGTTCACGGCCGCCAGCCGCGCATACCGCGAGCTGGAGCCCGCCGCGAAGCTGGCCGCTGAGTACCGTCGCGTGTCGGACGACATCGAGGGCGCCCGCGAGCTGATCGCCGAGGGCGGCGACGACGCGGAGATACGTGCACTGCTCGAGTCCTCGCGCACCCGGCTTGACGAGCTCGAGGACGAGATCCGGCTGGTGATGGTCGAGCGGGACCCGAACGACGACAAGAACGTGATCGTCGAGATCCGCCCCGGCGCCGGCGGCGACGAAGCGGGGTTATGGGCCGGTGACCTGTACCGGATGCTCACCCGCTATGCCGAGCGGCTCGGGTTCCAGACCGAGCTGCTGTCGATCGGCGACGGGACATACACGTTCGGGATTAAGGCCCGCCCACCCGACGGCGCCTACTCGGTGTTCAAGTTCGAGGGCGGGACGCACCGCGTGCAGCGGGTCCCGGAGACCGAGTCCCAGGGCCGCGTCCACACCTCGACGGCGACGGTGGCCGTGCTCCCCGAGGCCGAGGAGGTCGAGGTCGAGATCGATCCCGGTGACTTGCAGATCGACGTGTACCGCAGCTCAGGGCCCGGAGGCCAGTCGGTCAACACGACCGACTCGGCCGTGCGCATCACCCACAAACCGTCGGGCATCGTCGTATCGATGCAGGACGAGAAATCGCAGCTTCAGAACCGCGAGCGCGCGATGCGCGTGCTCCGGGCGCGCCTGTACGAGCGCGCGCTCGCCGAGCAGCAGGCCGAGGTGGCCGCCTCGCGCGCGGCCCAGGTCGGGACCGGCGAGCGCGCCGAGAAGATCCGCACCTACAACTACGGCGAGCGGCGAGTCAAGGACCACCGGATCAACCTCCTCGTCCACAACCTCGACGCGATCTTGATGGGCGAGCTCGACGAGCTGACTGCGGCACTCCAGGACGACGAGAAGCGACGGAGGCTGGAGGAGAAAGCCGTTGCCTGAGGCCGTCGTCGGGGCCGGGAAGACGGTCTCGCAAGCGCTCTCAGACGCGACCGCGGTGCTCACCGCGGCCGGCTGCGACACGCCCCGGCTCGACGCGGAGCTGCTCATGTCGTACGTCCTCGGGGTCGGCCGCGAGCGGCTCGTGATCGACGCCTTCGCGGACCTCGACGCTTCCGCTGCGGAGCGGTTCGCGGCGGCGCTGGCCCGGCGCCAGGCGCGCGAGCCGGTCGCGTACATCGTCGGGCGCAAGGCGTTCCGGCGGATCTCGCTGTTGGTCGACCACCGGGTGCTGATCCCGAGGCCGGAGACCGAACTGCTCGTCGAGATCGCGCTGTCGCTCGATCGGGGCGCGCGGGTCGCGGATGTCGGGACGGGGAGCGGCGCTGTCGCGCTCGCCCTGAAGGAGGAGCGACCCGATCTGTCGGTGGTCGGTGTCGACCTCAGCCCCGACGCACTCGCGGTGGCGCGGTCGAACGCGGCCGCGCTCGGGCTCGACGTGGAGTTCGTCCAAGCCGACCTGCTCGAGGGGGTTCCGGGGCCGTTCGACGCGGCGCTGTCGAACCTGCCCTACGTGGCCGAGGGTTCCGCGTTGCCGCCCGAGATCGAGCTGTATGAGCCGGGGCTGGCGCTGTTTGGGGGCCCTGACGGAATGGATCCGGTCCGCCGCCTGCTGCCGATGGTCGCGGACGTGCGACTGCTCGCGCTGGAGGTCGGGTTGGCCGAGGCGGTGGCCTCGCTCGTCGCAGGCGCCGGCTTTTCCTCGGTCGAGATCCTGGACGATCTGGCGGGACACGAACGCGTCGTCGTCGGCCGTCGGTGAGCGACCGCGAGGCGTTCGAACGCTGCATCGCGGTCGGTGGGGTCGTCATGTTCGGAGCCGACACCGTGTACGGGCTCGCGTGCGATCCCGAGGACCGGTTCGCGGTCGAGCGCCTGTACCTGCTCAAGCGGCGGAGCCTGGACAAGCCCTCCGCGGTCATGTTCTTTTCCTTGGAGCGGGCGCTCGCGGCCCTGCCGGAGATCGGCGAGCGGACGCGGGGCGCGATGGCGCGGCTGCTTCCGGGCGCGGTCACCGTGCTCGTGCCCAATCCGGCGGGGAGGTTTGCGCTTGCCTGCGGAGACGATGTGCGGACTTTGGGGATTCGGGTGCCGGTGGTCCCTTCGTTGGAAGGGGTCCGCCGGCCCGTCCTCCAGTCGAGTGCCAACCGCGCCGGCGGTGCCGATCCGCGCACGCTCGACGAGGTATCCGTGCTGTTCCGGGCGGCGGTCGACCTCGTGATCGACGCGGGTTCGTTGCCGGGGACGCCGTCGACCGTGGTCGATCTGCGTCGCTACGAGGTCGACGGCGAATGGCACGTCGTGCGGGAGGGAGCGGTGGGGGAGCGCGCGCTGACCGAGGCGCTCCACTGGCAGTACCACTTCGACGCCTCGAGTTATGCGGACGAGATCCGTGAGGAGCTGCCTTTTTACGATGCGCTCCAGGATTCGCTTGCCGGCGCGAGCGGATCGGGCGCGAAGCGAATTCTCGAGCTCGGCACCGGCACCGGGGAGACCGCCCGGCTGCTGCTGGAGCGCCACCCGGAAGCGTCGTTGGTGGGGATCGACGAGAACGAGCAGATGCTGGCGGTGGCGCGCGATGCTTTGCCTGCCTCGCGCGTGTCGCTGCATGCGAGGCGGATCGAGGATCCGTTGCCGGAGGGACCGTTCGACCTGGTCGCGACCGCATTGTGCGTGCACCACCTCGACGGTCGCGCCAAAGCCGAGCTGTTCGAGCGGATACACGACGCGTTGGTCACCGACGGGCTGTTCGTGCTGGCCGATGTGGTCGTGCCGGTCGACCCGGCTTTGGCCACCACTCCGTTGACGCCCGGCTACGACCGCCCAAGCCCGCTCGCCGACCAGATTCGGTGGCTGGCCGAAGCCGGGTTCGAGCCCCGAGTTGTTTGGGAACAGGGCGATCTGGCGGTGGTCGCGGCGCGGCGGAACTAACGCCGGAGTGGTCTCGGGACGATAACTCTGGTGACCGAATCCGTTGCTAGGCTCGTAGCCCAGTGAGCGCCGCCGATCTGCCACCTGACTTCTTCAATCGGCCTCTGTCCGAGGTTGATCCGGAGATCGCGGAGGTGCTCGCGCTCGAGTTGGAGCGTCAGCAGCGGACGTTGGAGATGATCGCGTCGGAGAACTTCGTCCCGATGTCGGTGTTGGAGTGTCAGGGGTCGGTGCTGACGAATAAGTACGCGGAGGGGTATCCGGGGAAGCGTTACTACGGCGGTTGTGAGTTCGTGGATGTCGCCGAGCGGTTGGCGATCATGCGCGCGAATGAGTTGTTTGGGTCTGAGCACGCGAACGTGCAGCCGCATTCGGGGGCGCAGGCGAACATCGCCGTGTACCACGCGTTGCTGGACCCGGGGGACACGGTGATGGGGCTCGAACTCTCGCACGGCGGTCATCTGACGCACGGGATGCGGATCAATGTGTCGGGGCGGTTGTATGACATCGCGCCGTATCACGTGGATCGTGAGACGGGCCGGATTGATATGGACGAGGTCGAGCGGATCGCGCAGGAGCGCCGGCCGAAGATGATTCTCGCGGGGTGGTCGGCGTACCCGCGGTTTTTGGATTTCGAGCGGTTCCGCGCGATCGCCGATCAGGTCGGGGCGTATCTGGTGGTGGACATGGCGCACTTCGCGGGCCTGGTCGCGGCCGGTCTGCATCCGAATCCGGTGCCGTACGCGGACGTGGTCACGACGACGATTCACAAGACGATCGGTGGTGGCCGCGGCGGGTTGATCCTGTCGAGCGAGGAGTTCGCGAAGCGGATCGATTCGGCGGTGTTCCCAGGGCAGCAGGGCGGGCCGTTGGAGCACATCATCGCGGGCAAGGCGGTGGCGCTGAAGATCGCGGCTTCTGAGGCCTTCCGGGAGCGGCAGGAGCGGACGGTCGCGGGCGCGCGGGTGGTCGGCGAGGAGTTGCTCGGCGCCGGCGGCGGCGTGAGCGTGCTGACGGGCGGCACCGACGTGCACCTGGTCCTGTGCGATCTGCGCGAGTCCGAGCTCGATGGGAAGCAGGCCGAGGATCGGCTGCACTCGGTGGGGATCACCGTCAACCGGAACGCCGTGCCGTTCGATCCCCGGCCGCCGGCGGTGTCGAGCGGGCTGCGGATCGGCACGCCGGCGCTCGCGACGCGCGGTCTTCAGGTGGAGGACTTCGTCGAGGTCGGGTCGATCATCGCCGAGGCGCTCGTCGCGCAGGACTTCGAGCAGCGACAGACGGAGTTCGTCGAACGGACCACCGCGATCGCCGACCGGTACCCGCTGTACCCGCGTCTGGGCGCGGCCGCGGTCGTTTAGCGACCGCCGGGCATGGATGCCCGGCGGAAACCGGCCCCACGGACGACTCGCGAAGCGAGGCCCAAAAGCAGCTATTCGAATGCTGCGACCGTCGCGAGGATCAGGAACGTCGCGATCAGCGCGGTCCCCTCGAACATCGTCGCCTCGCCGTCGCCGGTGATCTGCCACACGATCACGGCCGTCCCGATCAGCGCCCCGATATACACCGGGGCGAGCGTGAACGTCAGCCTGGTGGCGGTCAGCAGCGAGATGATCACCAGCATCGGGTAGAGGAACGCGGCGATCTGGGATACCGAGTTCTTGACCACGGAGATCGCGAGCTCGGAGCGGCCCTTGGCGGCGAGCACGATCCCGGCGACGTTTTCGACCGCGTTTCCGGCGATCGCCACGATCACGAGGCCGGCGAACGCCTGCGAGATGTGGAGTTTGGTGATCGTGGGCTCGAGCGCGTTGACGAACCAATCCGAGACGAACGCCGCCGCGACGCCGGCGAGGCCGAGCAGGACGAGGCTCGTGGCCATGCTGAGGCGCGGGGGCTCGGACGCTTCCTTGACGATCGAGTCCGAGCTCAGGTACTGACGGAGCCAGGTGCCGTACACGGCGAGGATCACGCACGACCCGACGATCGAGATCGTCTCGGAGTGCCGACTGGCGGCGTCGCCCTCCGAGTGCGTCAGCCCGATCAGGACGATGATGAACGACGCGACCAGGAGCAGGGTCGCGGTGTCGTTCGGCAGCCTCGGGTTGAATCGCATGATCCCGTCGGGTGAGCGCAGCGCGCCAGCAACGATCACCAGCCCGAGGACGAGCAGCGCGTTGACGAGGATCGATCCGAGGATCGCGGTCTGGGCGATGACCGTGTGTCCCGCCTGGAGGGCGAAGATCACGACGAAGAACTCCGGGAGGTTCGCGAGCGACGCCTGGAGCACGCCGGTGACGGCCGGCCCAGTCCGGCGCCCGACCTGCTCGATCGAGACCGAGACGACCCACGCCACGCCGGCCAGCGCCAGCGTGGCGAACACGAACGCAACGATCCGCGAGACGCCGCTGGCGTAGCGGGTCACGCCGGCGAGGACGACCAGCAGCGCCACCGCGATGAGGAGCGCGCGTTCGATTTTTGTGAGCCCGCTCAGCTGCTCGTCGGGGGTGCGAGTCGCGGCCGCCAGCTAACCCACCCGCTCGAACTCCCCGGTCTCGACCTCGCGCTGCACCTGCTCCTCGATCTCGTGCTCGCTCGTCCCCGGGTCGGCGGTGCGGATCTCCCCCGCGCGCCGGTTCTTGAACTTCAGGATCTCGAGCACGTAGATCAGGTAGACGCTGGCCGCGAGCGCCACCAGCACGATCGCCGCCATCACCAGCGCCCACCCGAGGTGATACGTGCCGCGGTGGTTGGAGTACGGCACGAACCGCAGCGCCACCGCGACGCCGGCGAGCATCAGCGTCCAGCCGTACAGATAGGCGACCGTCCGACGCTGGCTGTATCCCATGCGCGCCATCCGGTGATGGAAGTGGTTGGCGTCGGCGTCCCAGGGCTTGCGCCTGTACTTCAGGCGCTTGGCGACGACGAACCCGGTGTCGAGGAACGGCACCGCGAGGACGAACAGCGGCACGATCAGGGCGACGACCGCGCCGGTCTTCACCGAGCCGATGACCGCGACCACGCCGAGCAGGTAGCCGAGCAGGTTCGCGCCCGAGTCGCCCATGAACTGTGAAGCCGGCGGGAAGTTGTGGAACAGGAAGCCGAGCGCAGCGCCGGCGGTCAGCGCCGCGAGCACGCCGGCACCGGCGATGTGCAGGTCGAACGCGATGATCGCGAACGCGATCCCGTCGATCGTGCATAGACCGGCGGCCAGGCCGTCGACGCCGTCGGAGAAGTTGACGACGTTCATCAGGCCGACGAGCCAGATCACCGTCAGTACGCCGCCCGTGTTCGGGAGCTGGATCAGGCCGACGAAGGGGATCGTGACGTCGGTCACGACGGCGCCGGCTTCGACGGCGATCACGGCGACGGCGATCTGCCCGAGGAGCTTCCACTGCGGCCGCAGTGGATGAGCGTCGTCGATCGCACCGATGAGCGTGATCAGGCAAGCGCCCACCAGGATCGCCGCGGTGTGCACGGTCCCGCTGGAGCCGGGGGCGGTTCCGGCCGTGTGGCGGAGGCTGATCGTGCTTGGGAGCCACAGCGCGGAGGCGACGAGCACGCCGGCGAGGATCGCCAGGCCGCCAAGGGCGGGCGTGTCGCGCTCGGCGAGCCCGCGCTCGCTCGGCTTCACGACAGCGCCGACCCGCCGCGCCAGCCTGCCGGCGAACGGCGTCAGTAGGGTGGCGATCGCCATAGCCACCAGGAATGCGAAGAAGGCGTCCCAGTAACGCATGCCGTTCGGGAAGCATGGCAGGGGCGCAGGACTGGTGTGCTCTATCTCTGTGACTGGGCGATCCGGGCGACGAGGGCGATCGGCTCGTTGGTCAGTTGCCGATCGGTCACGCGGAGCGTGCTCGTGCCTTTCGCAAGCATGATCTGGTCGCGCCTGCGGTTGCTCTCGAAGGCGTGGCGGTGGCCGTGGGCCTGCAAGCCGTCGAACTCGAGGATGAGGTTGTACTGAGGCCAGAACACGTCGGCCTTGTAGCCGTTGAGAGGCACGTTCGTGAGCGGCTTGGGGAGCCCGGCTTGCTCGATGAGCTTCAGGAGGCGGCGTTCGCGCTCGGATCTCGTGAGACGCGGATCGCTTATGAGCGAGCGGATCACGGCCGCACCTCGGCGGCTGGGTTCCTGGTCGAGTACGGCCTTGAGGGCCTTGTCCGTGACGATCTCGCGATAGAGGGCCTCCTGGAAGGCCTGCTCGGTGGCGTGGGGGGACTCGGTGGCGGCGAGGTCGCAGATCGTGCGGGCGATCGAGGTGACCCTGATGCCGTTGACGTTCGTGACGTGGTGGCGGGGGAGGGACTTGACGCGGTGGCGCCGGATTCCGGGGTCGGGTGCCTGGTTCCGCCCCGGGATTGTCACGTCGACATCACCGGTGGTCTCTGGCAGAAGGCTGAAAAGGCGGCGGCTGAGTGGTGGCTGACCACCGCGTCGGGTCCGCAGGCCAGAGCCGCCGCCCGAGCCCGGACCATCGGCGTCGGTGGGGCGGCGCCGAGCAGGTAGACGTTCACGTGAAGCCGCTGCATCGTGCGGGCCTTGACGCGATGTGCGATCGCTCCTCTCCCGAGCCCGGCCGAGATCAGCTGATCGCCCGTGATGACGTTGTCCTGCCGGGCCGCAATCCGCGCGATCGCTCGCTCAACGACCTGCATCGTCTGTCATTCGAGCGCTCGCAGCCGGATCGTGGCAGATCTCGCACGCCCCACATGCGCCGTCTGCCACGGTCGTCGCTGGCCGCGGCGATTGTCAGGTTTTGCAGGTGACTTCGGGCTCACGGCGCCCAGTATCGGACCTCCGGACCGCCGCGCCGGCGACCGCCGCCCAGATTGAAACAGACCCGTTGCCGGGCGCCACGAAGTTGAAGCGATAAGACCCCGCGGACCCCATCTCCCGTGGTATTCTTACGTTAAACGTAAGAATCAGATTCCGGAGGCTCATGTCGGCAACGCAACCGCAAGCACGTCGCGCTTGGAGTATCGGCGTCCACGCCGGGCACGACTCGTACAAGTGGTGGGCGCTGTCGTGTACCAGCTTGGGGATGCTGCTGGCGACGATCAACTCCGGCACGCTGATCATCGCGCTGCCGGACCTCGAGCGGAGCTTGCACACCAGCCTGCTGGAGCTTGTGTGGGTGATCCTCGTGTACATGATCGCGTCGACGGTGCTCGTGCTGAGCGCCGGCCGGCTGTCTGATCAGTTCGGGCGCAAGAAGGCTTACATCTCCGGGTTCGTGCTGTTCGCGTTCGCGTCGCTGGGCGCCGGTTTCGCCGGCAGCGGCACCGAGCTGATCCTGTGGCGGATCCTCCAGGGCATCGGCGGCTCGTTCCTGTTCGCGAATGCGGCGGCGATCGTGACCGACGCGTTCCCGCGCGAGCAACTCGGGATGGCGATGGGAACGAACACCATGGTGGCGGCGGTCGGGCTCGTGATCGGTCCGGTGCTCGGTGGCGCGCTGGTGCTCATCTCGTGGCACTGGGTGTTCTGGTTCAACGTCCCGTTCGCACTCGGCGGGAGCCTGTGGGCGGCGCTGATCCTCCATGAGGTCACGGGGCGCTCGGAAGACAGGAGCTTCGACGCGCTCGGCACGATCACGTTCCTGATCGGGCTCACCGGGCTCGTCTACGGCATCTCAAAGGGCGGCCTGTCCGGCTGGAGCAGCACCGGGGTGATCGCCAGCCTGGCTGCCGCGGTGATCTTCCTGCCCGGGTTCGTCCTGATCGAGAGCCGGGTCAAATCGCCGATGCTCGACCTGTCGATCTTCAAGAACCGCCTGTTCGCGGCGGCGTCGCTCGCGGCCTTCACGAATGGTCTGGCGCGGTTCGCGCTGATGTTCGTGTTCGTCTTCTACTTCCAGGGCGTGCAGGGCGACTCGCCGATTCTCGCCGGGCTGAAGCTCGCGCCGCTGGCGCTCGGGATGCTGATCGCCTCGCCACTGGCCGGCATCTGGGCCGACCGCAGGGGCTCGCGCGGGATGGCCGTGGCGGGGATGCTCGTCCAGGCCGCCGGGCTCGCGCTGATGACCACGCTCCAGCGAGACACCGCGTACCTGGCCCCCGGCGCTTACATGTTCATCGTCGGGGTCGGTTCGGGGATGTTCAACTCTCCGAACACCGCGGCGATGATGGGCACGGTTCCTCCGCACCGCCGCGGCATCGCCGCCGGCGCGCGAGTGCTAGTCCAGAACACCGGCGCGGTCATCTCGATCGCGTTCGTACTCGCGGTCGTCACCTCGAGTGTGCCCACGAGCACGCTGTTTGCGGTGTTCTCCGGCCTGGCCAACCACATCACGAACGCGCAGCTCGTGCCGTTCATATCGAACATGCACTTCGCGCTGTGGTGCCTGGCCGGGATCTCGCTGCTCGGTGCCGCGATCAGCGCGGCCCGCCCATCCCACCTACAGGCCGAGGCTGACCTGCTCGAGTCCGAGCGTCTCCGGCAGGGGCAGCCGGCGCCGCAGGCGGAGGAGGTGGCGGCGTGAGCTCGACCGCAACCAAGCCGCTCCGGATCGGAGAGGTGGCGGAGCTCACCGGCACGACTCCTCGGACGATTCGCTACTACGAGGAGATCGGTCTGCTCCCGGGCGCTGAGGACCGGGCCCAGGGCCAGCACCGCGTCTACAGCGAGGCCGACGTCGAGCGCGTGCGCGAGATCATCCGGCTCCGCGACCTGCTCGGCCTGTCGCTCGATCAGCTTGCCGTGCTGCTCGACGCCGAGACCGCGCGAGCGGCGCTCCGGCGCGAGCTCGAGCACGAGGCGGACCCGGAGCGGATCAGAGGCATTCTCGAGCAGGCGCTCGGGCACATCGGTACCCAGCTCGAGCTCGTGCGCATGCGCCGTCAGGCGCTCGGGCAGCTCGAGGAGGAGCTCGTCGCCAAGCGGCGCAAGGCCCACAAGCGACTGGCCGAGCTACCCGAGGAGTGAGCGCCGCGCGCGCACACGCGGGCGCCGGCGTCGACCGGCGCGCGATGTCCGTGCTGTCGCTCGGGCACATGTTCACCGACATCGCGCAGGGCTCCATTCCCGCCCTGCTGCCGTTCCTGATCAGTGACCGTCACATCGGTATCGCGGCTGCGTCGGCGCTCGTGCTCGCGGCCACGATCTCCTCTTCGGTCGTCCAGCCCGCGTTCGGGTACATGTCCGACCGCGTGTCGCTGCCCTGGCTGATGCCCCTCGGACCGGCGCTCGGCGGCCTCGGGGTCGCGCTCGTCGGCTTCGCTCCGAACTACGCGCTCACGTTTGCCGCGGTGCTCCTCAGCGGTCTCGGCGTCGCCGCGTTCCACCCGGAGGGCTCTCGCTTCGCCAACTACGTCTCGGGCGCGCGGCGCGCCAGCGGCATGAGCCGGTTCAGCGTCGGCGGCAACATCGGCTTCGCGCTGGGCCCGGTCGTGGTGACGCCGCTGGTGATCGCGTTCGGCCTGCACGGGACCGTGTTCATCCTGATTCCCACGTGGCTGATGGCCGCCGTGCTGGTCCACGAGCTACCGCGGCTGAAGACGTTCCGCAAGGACGTCGTCGGCGGACGCGTCCAGAGCGGTGAGCACGACGAGGCGTGGGGGCCGTTCGCGCTGCTGGCCGCCGTGATCGCGGTCCGCTCGTTCGTGTACTTCGGCATGGTCACGTTCATCCCGCTGTACTACGAGAACGTCCTGCACACGGGCAAGGCGCTCGGCAGCGTGGCGCTCAGCGCGATGCTGTTCGGTGGTGCGGTCGGCACCCTGACCGGCGGACCGCTGGCCGACCGCTTCGGCCGGCGCAGCGTGCTGGTCGGCTCGATGCTCGTGATCCCGCCGCTGGTCGTCGGGTTCATCCTGTCCGGACCGATCGTTGCGATCGGGTTCGCGGCGCTCGCCGGCGCGGCGACGATCGCCACGTTCGCGGTGACGATCGTGATGGGCCAGGAGTACCTGCCCGGGCGGCTCGGGGTCTCGGCGGGCGTGACGATCGGGTTGTCGATTGGCCTTGGCGGCGTCGGCGCGCCGCTGCTCGGACTGCTGGCCGAGGCCCAAGGATTCACCGCGGTGTTCGAAGTGGTCGCGGTTCTGCCGCTCCTCGCGCTGGCGCTGACGCTCGCGCTGCCGCGCCGCACGCCGCGCGAGACGACCGACGTGGCTGCGCGGGCCGCGCCGGCAGGATTGTCGCGCGCAGCGACGTAACCAACAGCGTCCGGCACGGTAACTCTCAGCGGGAGGCGTGTCTGCGGCGCGTCGTCGGCCTGTGAGCGTTTTCTAACTCAAGAACGGGTAGGCGCGGAGCCGACGTTTCTCTTCTCATGAGCCTTTCGATACAAGCCCTCACCAAGCGGGTGCCCGTATTCGCGGCGTTCGCCGCGGCGCTCGTCGGTCTGGTCAACATCGCCTCGACGCTCACGCCGAACATCCGCTGGCGCGGTCACCTGCTGCTCGAATTCGAGCCCGTCGAGGCGATCCGCCTGTTCCACGCGCTGTCGCTGCCGGCCGGCGCCGCGCTGCTGCTGGTGGCTCCGTACCTGGCCAAGCGCCGCCGACGCGCGATGCAGACCGCGGTCGCGCTGATGCTCGCACTGGGTGTATTCGACCTGCTCAAGGGTCTCGACTTCGAAGAGACGATCCTCACGTGGGGCGTCGCGGTCGCGCTGATCGTCAGCCGGGACGCCTTCACCGTCCGCCACGATCCGAACACGCTTCGCTCAGCGGTCTGGCGCGTGCCGGTGCTGGCCCTGGTCGGACTCGCCGTCGCCATGTTCGCGGTCTGGACTGGGAGCCACGCATCGTTCGGCAACGTCGCGACCGAGACCTTCGACCTACTGCGCTATCAGCCGGGCCCGATGCACTTCCACCACCACATCCCGATCGGCGTGCACATGCTCGAAATCGGGACGCTGCTGATGGTCGCCTACGTGATCTTCCGACCGCTCGCGGCCCCGCGCACGCCGCCGACCCCGGCGGCGCGACGGGTCGCCTCTGACCTCGTGCGCGCGCACGGCGCCGACACGCTCGCGTTCTTCAAGCTACGGGCCGACGGCCACTACATCTTCAGCGAGGACCGGCGCGCGTTCGTCGCGTACGCGATCGAGAACGGCGTGCTGCTGCTGTCCGGCGATCCCGTGGGCCCGTCCGACGCGATCCCCGGCCTGCTCGGGCAGGTCCGGCAGTTCGCTGAGGACCGCGGCCTGAAGCTCGGCGCGCTCGGCGCCAGCGAGAGTCTTTGCCCGCTGTACGAGGGGCTCGGCCTCCACACGATGTACGTGGGGGACGAGGCGGTCGTCGACGTCAGTCGCTTCTCGCTCGAGGGCCGACCGATCCGCAAGGTGCGCCAGTCGGTGACGCGCCTCACCAAGGCCGGATACGCGGCCGAGGTGCACGAGCTGCACGCGCTCGACCCGACCACGATGGAACGCGTCGAAGAGGTCGTTGAGATCGGGCGCCAGGGCGCCCCCGAGCGCGGTTTCTCGATGGCGATGGACTCGCTCCAGGGTGAGCACGACCACGAGACGCTCGTCGTGCTGGCACGCGACGAAACCGGCGCGATCCGCGGTGTCCTGCATTTCGTCCCCTGCTACGGGCGCCCCGCGGTGTCGCTGTCGTTCATGCGGCGCGACCCGTCGACGCCAAACGGGCTGACGGAATTCCTGGTCGTCAAGGCGATCGAGTTGCTGCGCGACCGCGGGGTTGAGGAGCTGTCGCTCAACTTCGCGGCGTTCGCGAAGTGGATGCACAGCCCGGAGAAGCTTCTCGAGCGGTGGCTCGGAAAGCTGATCGCGCTCGGCAACCCGTTCTTCCAGATCGAGAGCCTGTATCGCTTCAACGCCAAGTTCTTCCCGCGCTGGGAACCCCGGTTTCTGGTGTACGAGGGCATGTTCGGGCTGCCCCGTGCGAGCATCGCGGCGCTGTGGGCCGAGGGGCAGTTGCCCAAGCCCAGAATCGGTCGCGCGTCGACCGCTCGGTGAGCGTTCCGGAGCCCCGAACGCGGGTTGCCGGTGGCAACGCGGCGGCGCTAACGTACCGCTAACGTAGTCGCCCACCCGGATCAGCGTGAAGGTGGGACCGTCCGCGTCCGCAGGCGAACGACGGTTCCGTTAGTCCGCCGCTACCCTTCCGGCCCTCTGACCTCCATGTTTGACCCCTACTGCTCACATCTCGACGACGATATGTACGGGTGTTCCCGGTGTCACTAAGCGCTCCCGCAACCTCTGACACCCACACGCCGGTGCTCGCCTACCTCGACGTCGTGATCCTGGTGGTGGCGGCGCCGATCATGCTGCTGATCGGGGTCCCCGCGGTTGGGTACCTGGTCGGCGCAGGAGCGTGGATCGTCCTGCGCGCGGTCGGCGTGGCCATCGAGCGTGTGATCCCATCGCTGCGCGATCCCCGGGGCGAGGTCACGCTCCGGCTCGGATATCTGCTCGGGCGGCTGTTCACGCTCGCGATCGCGGTGATTCTCGTGCGCAACGGCGCCGGGCGCGACGACGGACTGACGGCGCTCCTCGTGGTCGTGTTTGCGTTCACAACGCAGTTGGTGCTCTCGTTCCTGACCCGCCCGAACCGCCCGAGGTCGCGATGAGCAAGACCCAGAAAGTCCTGCTCGCGGGCTTCGGCGCGTACATCGGCATTTTCATCCTGCTGATCGCTGTCTACGGCTTCACGCAGCACAAGAACAACACGTTCCAAATCCAGAACGAATTCAAGCTCGTCAATTGGGTGAGCCTCGGCGTCTTCAGCATCAACCGCGCGGTGCTCTACCTGTTCATCGCGACGCTGCTGACGATATTCACGATGGTGTGGATCGCCCGGCGGATGCAGGCGCGGCCGAACAAGATCCAGACCGCGGTCGAGGTGCTGTACTCGCTGATGCGGAACAACATCACCCGCGGGAACATGCCCGACTCGATGGCGGCCAAGTGGTTTCCCTTCCTCGGCACGCTGTTCCTGTTCATCTGGTTCTGCAATCTCATCGGCTATCTGCCGCTGCCGACGAACAGCGAGCAAAAGTTCAACCTGTTCGGCGCCCACATCCCGTCGTTCGCGCTCTACGCGGCGACCGCGAACATCTCGGTCCCACTGGTGCTGGCACTGGTCGTCTTCTTCGCGTTCATCATCGTGGGAATCAGGACACAGGGCCCCGTCGGATACCTGAAGAGCCTCATTCCGGCGGGTGTTCACGGGGCGATGCTGATCCTGATCTTCCCGATCGAGGTGATCTCCACCCTGATGCGGCTTCTGTCGCTGACCATCCGGCTCTGGGCCAATATCTTCGCCGGTCACATCATCCTTTTGTTCCTGGCCGGCGGGCTCGCTGTGATCCTCGGGCTGCAGGCGCTCGGGTGGTTCGCGCTTCCCGCCGGGATCCTCATCTACCTGTTCGAGCTGGGCCTGGTGGCCACGCTACAAGCGTTCATCTTCGCGACCCTGGCCGCGATCTACATCGCTGGCGCGGCCACTCACCACTAACACGACAAGGAGCCCTCTGATGTTTCTCTTGCACGTCATTCCAATCGCGGCGGCCTCTGGGATCACGGCCGGCTTCGGGATCGCGGTCGGTGGCGGTCTCGGCGCGGTCGGCGCCGGCGTCGGCATCGGCATCATCTTCGGCAAGGTGATCGAGGCGGTGACTCGCCAGCCCGAGATGCGAGACGAAATCACCAGCATCCAGTGGCTGGGGTTCGCGCTCACCGAAGCGGTGTTCTTCTACGGCCTCGTCGCCGGCTTGCTGTCTTACGTGCTCAAGTAGATGGCCGTCGTCTCACATCTTCCCGTCGCCTCCTCGAGCGGCTCTTTCCTGATCACCCCGAACGTCGGGCTGATGATCTGGACGCTGCTGCTGTTCGGGATCTCGATGTACATCCTGTGGAAGCTGGCCTTCCCCCGGATCTCCGAGGCGCTTGACCGACGCCAGCACGCGATCGAGGAGTCGATCGACCACGCCGAGCGCGTGCGGCGCGAGGCCGACGATCTGCTCGCCGAGTACCGCGAGCGGCTTCGCGAGGCGCGCACGCAGTCCGAGGAGATCCTCGACCGCGCGCGCAAGACGGGCGAGGCGACCGAGCGCCAGGCCCAGGAGCAGGCCGAGAAGCGGCGCGATCAGTTGATGGAGCAGACGCGCCGCGAGATCGACGGCGAGACACGCCGGGCGATTCAGGAGATCCGTCGCGAGGTCGCCGATCTGACCGTGATGGCCACCGAGAAGGTCACCCGCAAGGTGCTCGACGACGACGACCAGCGACGGCTCGTCGAGGACGCGCTGTCCGAGCTGGATTTCAGCGCGCTCGCCCCGAGCGATGGCAGCTAGCGTGAGTCGTCCAGGGGGTCATCGGTAGTGGAAGAGATAGCGACGGTCTACGCCCGGGCGCTGTTCGAGGTGGCCGAGGAGCGCGACCTGATCGACCAGATCCACGATGAGCTGACGCAGTTCGCCGACGCGCTGTCAGAGAACCGCCAGCTGGCCGTGTTCTTCTTCTCGCCGTACTTCTCGACCGAAGAGAAGAAGCAGGGTCTGAAGAGGGCGGTCACCGGCGCGGACCCGGCGTTCATGAACTTCCTGGAAGCGCTGATCGAGCGTCACCGCATGCCGGCGATCTTCCGGATCAAGGCCCAGTACCAGGACATGTGGGAGGATGCGCGCGACCTGCTCCCCGTGGAGCTGACGAGCGCGATCGAGCTCGACAGCGCCACCGTGGCGAGCATCGGCGAGCGGGTCGGGGAGCAGACGAAGCGCACGGTCGAGCTCAAGAGCACGGTCGACCCGGACATCCTCGGCGGGATCGTGCTGCGCGTGGGCAACGTGATTCTCGACGCATCAATCCGAAACCGACTGGAACAACTTCGAAAGCAAGTCGCGCGGGGCTAGCTACGCTCGCCCGCCAAGGAGTCATGAATGCAGATCAAGCCTGACGAGATCACCTCAATCCTCAAGGAGCGGATCGAAGGACTCGACACCTCCAGCGCCGACCTGACCGAAGTCGGCACGGTGCTGTCGGTGGCGGACGGCATCTGCCGCATCCACGGGCTGGAGAACTGCATGTCGTTCGAGATGCTCGAGCTTCCCCACGACGTGACCGGCCTCGCCCTCAACCTCGAATCCGACAACGTCGGCGCGGTGCTTTTCGGCGAGTGGGCCAAGATCGTCGAGGGCGACACGGTCAAGCGGACCAAGCGCCTGCTCGAGATCCCGGTCGGCGAAGCGCTGCTTGGGAGGATCGTCGACCCGCTCGGCAACCCGCTCGACGGCAAGGGCGAGATCGAGACCACCGAGACCCGGCCATCGGAGTTCAAGGCACCCGGCGTGGTTCAACGTCAGCCCGTGAAGGAGCCGATGCTGACGGGGCTGAAGGCGGTCGACTCGATGATCCCGATCGGCCGCGGGCAGCGGGAACTCATCATCGGCGACCGCCAGACGGGCAAGACCGCTATCGCCGTCGACGCAATCATCAACAATCAGGACCGCGACCTGCTGTGCATTTATGTTGCCATCGGGCAGCGCAAGGCGACCGTCGTCGCGTTGGCCAAGACGCTCGAAGACGCGGGCGCGCTCGAGAACACGATCATCGTGATGGCCGCTGCTGACGAGGCCGCGCCGATCAAGTTCCTCGCTCCCTACGCCGGCTGCGCGATGGGCGAGCACTTCCTTTACAACGGGAAGGCCGCACTCGTCGTCTACGACGATCTCTCCAAGCACGCCGTCGCCTACCGTCAGATGTCGCTACTGCTGCGGCGCCCGCCGGGCCGCGAGGCGTATCCGGGCGACGTCTTCTACCTGCACTCGCGGTTGCTCGAGCGAGCGGTCAAGCTGAATGACGACCTCGGAGCGGGGTCGCTGACCGCGTTGCCCGTGATCGAGACCCAGGCCGGCGACGTGTCCGCGTACGTACCGACGAACGTGATCTCGATCACCGACGGTCAGATCTACCTCGAGCCTGGGCTGTTCAACTCCGGCGTTCGCCCGGCGATCAACGTCGGGATCTCGGTGTCCCGGGTCGGCGGCAATGCCCAGATCCCGCCGATGAGGAAGGTCGCGGGACGTCTGAAGCTCGAGCTCTCGCAGTACCGGGAGCTCGAGGCCTTCTCGCAGTTCGGCTCCGAGCTCGATCCGGCCACGCAGCGGACGCTGGCTCGCGGCGAGCGGCTCGTGAAGACGCTGAACCAGCCCGAGCGCCACCCGATGCCGGTGGAGGATCAGGTGGTGCAGGTGTACGCGGCGACGAACGGCTATCTGGACCGGATCGTCGTGGACAGGGTCGACCGGTTCCTGGCGGAGCTGACCGAATCGGTGCGCGCCAACAACAGCGACGTGCTGGAGAAGATCGCCGGCGGCGACTGGAGCGACGAGACACAGGCCGAGGTCGAGTCGGCGGTCTCCAAGTTCGCCGAAGACTTCGGATTCGACCTCGACGAAGAGGGCCATCCGCTCGACGACAGCGGGGAGGGTCAGGCACGCGCGGCGTAAGTCGTGGCCTGAGTTGCACCGATGGCGAAATCGCAACGCGACGTACGCAACCGCATCAGCGCGGTCAAGAACATCCAGAAGATCGCTCGCGCGCTCGAGCTGGTCGCGGCGGCTCGTCTGCGCCGCGCCGAGCAGCGGATCGAGGCGCTGCGCCCCTACGCCAACGCGATCCGGCGGATGACGCGGCAGGCGGCGGAGGCCGCCGGGAACGTCCCGAACCTGCCGATCCTCGAGGAGCACGAGAGCGTGTCGAAGGTCGGGCTGCTGCTGATCGCTGGCGACCGCGGCCTTGCCGGCGCGTTCAACTCGAACATCGTGCGCGCCGGCGTCGCGGCCGGACGCGAGCATGAGGGCGAAGGGCACACGCCCGTGTACTTCGCCTCGGGTCGCCGCCCCGCGACCTCGCTGACGTTCCGAGGCCTGGATCCGGCCGAGAGCTTCACCGGATTCACCGACCGACCGGCGTACGCCGATGCCCGCCGGATCGCCGACCGCCTGATGGCCGCGTACGTCGACGGCGAGGTCGATCAGGTCGAGATCTTCTACAACGGATACATCTCGCCGGTGTCGCAGGTGGTCCGGCGCGAGACGCTGCTTCCGCTGCAGAGGGCGACGGTGCTCGAAGAAGAGGAGTCCAAGAGCGACTCCGAGTCCGAGTCCCGGTCCGGGTCCTCAGAGCCCCACGCGCTCGTCGAGTACGAGCCGGATCCGGAGGAGATCTTGAAGCGTCTCGTGCCGGACTACGTCGAGATTTCGATATATCGCGCACTGCTCGAGTCGACCGCCTCGGAGCACGGCGCGCGAATGACGGCGATGCACAGCGCGTCCGACAACGCCGCCGAGTTGATCCAAAACCTCACGCTTGAGATGAACCGGGCCCGCCAGGCCGAGATCACCCAAGAGATCTTGGAAGTGGTGGCGGGTGCAGAAGGGCTGTCCGGGTAGACCTACACTGGAGAAGCGATGTCAGTAGCAGAAGAACAGCGCAGCGAGGCCACTCGGGGCGAGCCCGACAAGAAGAACATCGGCCGCATCGAGGAGGTCCAGGGTGTGGTGATCGAGGCCGTGTTCCCCGAGAAACTGCCCGAGATCAACCACGCGATCCTGGTCCGCCGCCCCAAGGTCGCGCTCGAAGAGGAGGCGCTCGACATCGCCGCCGAAGAGGACCCCTGGCTCGTCTGCGAGGTGCAGCAGCACCTCGGCGACGACCGCGTCCGCGCGGTCGCGATGGATACCACCGACGGACTCGCCCGCGGTGTCGAGGTGATCGACAGCGGCTCGCCGATCACGGTTCCGGTCGGGGACATCACGCTCGGGCGGATCTTCAACCTGCTCGGCGACCCGATCGATCTCGGCGCGCCGCTCCCCGATGACGTCAAGCGCTGGCCGATCCACCGCACGGCGCCGACGGTCGAGGACCTGACGCCGACGACCGAGATGTTCGAGACCGGGATCAAGGTCATCGACCTGCTTGCCCCCTACGCGAAGGGCGGCAAGGTCGGGCTGTTCGGCGGCGCCGGAGTCGGCAAGACCGTGATCATCCAGGAGCTGATCCGCAACCTGGCCGAGGAGCACCAGGGGCTGTCGGCGTTCTGCGGAGTGGGCGAGCGCTCGCGCGAGGGCAACGACCTGTGGCTCGAGATGAAGGAATCGGGCGTGCTCGAGAAGACGATGCTCGTGTTCGGCCAGATGAACGAGCCGCCCGGCGCCCGCATGCGCGTCGCGCTGTCCGGGCTGACGATGGCGGAGTACTTCCGCGACGAAGAGCACCAGGACGTGCTGCTGTTCATCGACAACATCTTCCGGTTCGTGCAGGCCGGCTCGGAGGTGTCCGCGCTGCTTGGCCGGATGCCGTCGCAGGTCGGCTACCAGCCGACGCTCGAGTCCGAGATGGGCGAGCTGCAGGAGCGGATCACCTCGACCAAGGAGGGCTCGGTCACGTCGATCCAGGCGATCTACGTGCCGGCCGACGACCTCACCGACCCGGCGCCGGCGTCCGTGTTCGCCCACCTCAACGCGACGACCACGCTCTCGCGATCGATCGCGGAAAAGGGCATCTATCCGGCCGTCGACCCGCTCGACTCGACCTCAACGATCCTCAAGGCGGAGATCGTGGGCGACGAGCACTTCCAGGTCGCCAACCAGGTCAAGCAGGTGCTCCAGCGCTACCGCGAGCTCCAGGACATCATCGCGATCCTCGGAATCGACGAGCTCTCCGACGAGGACCGGTTAACAGTGAACCGCGCTCGCAAGATCGAGCGATTCCTGTCTCAGCCGTTCCACGTCGCCGAGCAGTTCACCGGCACGCCTGGTGTGTACGTCCCGATCGCTGAGTCGATCCGAGGCTTCAAGGAGATCCTCGAGGGCAAGTACGACGATCTCCCGGAGCGCGCGTTCTTCCTGAAGGGCACGATCGACGACGTCGTCCGGGACGCCGGTGGCGAGGAAGACGAGAAGAAGGACGAGAAGTCGGACGGCGATAAGGACGAGGACTCGGAGCGGCAGAACGAGCCGCAGGCGACGGGCGATTCGGAGGAGTCGAAGAACTCAGACGACGACAAGGGCTCGGACGGCGGCGAAGAGGACAAGGAGTAGCCGCCGGTGGCGCACTCGAAGTTCCGCGCTGAGGTCCTCACGCCCGAGGGCGAGGTGTTCAACGACGAGGTCGAGCTGGTCTCGACCAAGACCGTGGTCGGATCGATCGGCATACTCGCCCACCACGAGCCGGTGCTGGCGATGCTCGACCCGACGGAGCTGCGCCTGTACAAGACCGAGACCGAGGTCGTCCGGTTCGCCCAGGCCGAGGGCTACCTGCAAATGGCGGACAACCACGCACTGATCCTGGTGGAGGAGGCGATGGCGCCCGGTGACCTCGACGCCGGCAGCCTACGCGAGCGCCTTCAGCAGGCCGAGCGCGAGCTCGAGTCCGCCGGCGAAGACTCCGAGAAGCGGCGCCTCGCGCAGCGAGACAAGACTCGCCTAGAACAGTTTCTGAAGATTGCCGAGGGGTAAGGCGCTGGGGCGAGCCGGCGGCCAAGTGTCGCCGCTGCGCTTATCCTCTCGTGTTCATGCTTGACGAGTTGGTACTCGCCGAGCGGCTGATCTCCTACGACACGTCTCGGCCAGAGGAGATCGTCGCGGCGGCAGGATTCGTGAAGGGATGGCTCGAATCCCGCGACATCGAGGTGCGTCACCACGATCACAACGGGCTGCCCGTGTTGGTGGCGGAGGTCGGGCCCGCCGAGGACGGGCAGGAATTCCCCTGCGTCGTGTTCCACGGCCATCTCGACGTCGTGCCCGGCCGGTCCGAGCAGTTCCATCCACGGGTCGAAGGCGACCGGCTGATCGGCCGGGGCGCCTACGACATGAAGGGCGGCCTGGCGTCGATGATGTGCGCGCTCAAGGACGTCGAGCGGCAGGGCCAGGTGAGGGTGCGCCTGGTGTGTGTCCCCGACGAGGAGTCCGAGGAGATCGAGGACCGGTCGACCGATGCCGTCGTGGCCAACGGGCTCGGCGGTGACTTCGCGATCACGGGTGAGCCGACCAACCTGCACATTGGGGTCGAGGCCAAGGGCGTACTGGCGATGGTGATCGAGGTCCACGGCCGCGCCGCGCACTCCTCTACGCCGTGGCTCGGGGACAACGCGGTGCTGAAGGCGGTCGACGTGTTCCGGGCGATCGAGTCGCTGCCGTTCTCGAGGGAGTCTTCGGAGGTGTTCGACCGCCCGTCGATCAACCTGGGGCGGATCGAGGGTGGCGACGCTATCAACAAGGTGCCCGACGAGTGCCGGATGTCGGTCGACATCCGTTTCCTGCCCGGGCAGGACCCAGAAGCGATCCTCGAGCAGATCGCCCGAATCCCGTCGATCGATGTCACCCGGACGTTCATCTTCCCGCCGGTCAGCGTGGCGCGTGGCAACCCGTACGTGCGGGCGCTGCGCGACGCAGTGACGCGCTCGATCCCCGAGAAGGAGGTGCTGAGCGTGGGCCGCGACGGAGCGTCTGACGCGGTCGCGTTCATGGCGGCGGGGATCCCGGCGGTCGAGTTCGGCCCGGACGGCGCGGGGCACCACGGACCCGAGGAGTACGTGTCGGTGTCCTCGATGGCGCGCTACCGCCGCTCGCTGGTCGGGTTCGTGCGGACGCTGCCGATCTGGCTCGAGCGGCCGGTGCCCGACGACGATCGGTCCGCGATCGCGGTGGACGCGCCCGCGCTCGATGCTTCGGGCGAGGATGGCGAGTCACGCAGTGGGCTGACGGCGATCGACGGCGGGCTGCGATGAGGCGCCTGATCCCGAAATCTCGAACCGGGACGTTCGTTCGGTTCACGCTGGCGTGTGTGGTCGTGATCGCGTTCGCGGCCAGCACTACCGCGGTGGCGGGGCTGCTTCAGGTCAGGCAGATCACCCATTACCTGGACGCGACGCCGGCGTTGAAGCCGTCACCGGCGGTGAGCGTCCCCAACCCGGGCAGCCCGCAGACGCTCCTGCTGGTCGGCTCGGACCATCGCGCCGGCGAGCCGTTCAGGTACTCGAACACCGACACGATGATGCTCGTCCACATCGACCCCAACTCTTCGACGATCAACCTCCTGTCGGTGCCCCGCGACCTCAAGGTGCAGATTCCCGAGGGTGGGGTGCCCGCGACCGACAAGCTCAACGCCGCCTATTCGATCGGTGGCGACAACCTGCTGGTGAAGATCCTCGAGCAGCAGGTCTTTCCCGGCCTGAAGATCAACCACATCATCGACGTCAACTTCGGCGGGTTCGAATCCCTCGTCAACGCGATTGGGTGTGTCTATACCGATGTCGACCACCGGTACTACAACAACACCGCCTACACCGATTACTCGAGCATCGACATCCAACCGGGCTACCAGAAGCTGTGCGGGACCGACGCGCTGGAATTCGTGCGCTTCCGCCACACCGATAGCGACATCGTGCGCAACGCGCGCCAGCAGGACTTCTTGCGGTGGGCGAAATCCCAGTTCTCCCAGGACGAGATCATCCAGGACGAGGGCACGCTGCTGAGGATCTTCGGCAAACACGCGCAGACCGATCACGACCTCCATACGACCGACGGGCTGATCAACCTGTTCGACCTGGTCGCGTTCTCCGCAGGGCACGCGGTCAAGCAGGTCCCGTTCCCGGCGATCCTGCTCCCGTGTGCGCCGGTGGCGGCCACCGCCACCGCCGCCGCGCAGCAGACTCCCTGCTACGTCACCGCCGACCCGGGCGCCGAGATGGCGGCGTTCCATGCCTTCATGGCGCCCACCACGAGCCATGCGGCGTCGAATACGCCGCACATCGCGGGCGCCGGCGGGAAGGGCGGGCACGGCGCAGGCGGTCCCGTCCCAGGTCTCACTACGGACGTGAGTGACGGGCAAGCCCAGTCGAAAGCGCTCGGACCGATCGGTATCCCGATCTACTTCCCGAAGCAAATCGTGAGTGGCTCGCAGTACTGCTCCAACGCCACGAGCGTGTGTCCCGTGGAGGGTGGCGCCGGATCCGGGTACTACCCCCGGGCCTACCTGCTCCACGACCGCCAGGGAATCTCCCACTACTCGTATCGGATGACGATTGCGATCAATCCGGTGCTCGGCGAGTACTACGGGGTCCAGGGCACGACCTGGCAGAACCTGCCCATCCTGCAAAGCCCGACCGAGACGAAGATGGTAAACGGCAAGCAGTTGCTGCTGTACGCGGACGCGGGCAAGATCACCCTGGTGGCATGGAAGACCGCGCAGGGCGTCTACTGGATCTCGAACACGCTGACCGACAACATCGGCAACCCGCAGATGGTTGCGATCGCCGCGTCGCTGACGCGCGGCGGCGGCAAGTAGGCCGCTACCCTCCGCACCGATGGCCTCAGCACGCGAACCGATCGCGGTGATCGGGACAGGCTACGTCGGGCTGGTCACCGCCGCCGGGTTCGCCGAGCTCGGCAGCGAGGTCTGGTGCGTCGACATCGATGCCGACAAGATCGCCGGGCTCGAGCGCGGCGAGATCCCGATCTACGAGCCCGGCCTGGCCGAGTCGGTGGCGGCCAACCGCGACCGCCTGCACTTCTCGACCGAGCTCGCGCCCGCGCTCGAGCAGGCGCGCCTGCTGTTCGTGGCCGTAGGCACGCCGCCGACGTATTCGGGGGATGCCGACCTTTCGGCGGTGAATGCGGTGGTCGATGCGATGCCGGTGTCGGATCGTCATGCGCTGGTGATGAAGTCGACCGTGCCGGTGGGGACGGGGGCGGCGATTCGGCGGACGCTGGTTGAGCGGGGGAAGGACGGCTTCGCGTACGTCTCCTGCCCGGAGTTCCTGAAGGAAGGCTCGGCGCTGGAGGACTTCCGCCACCCCGACCGGGTCGTCGTCGGCGACGACGGCGACTGGGCCGGCGACGCGGTGATCGAGCTCTACGCCCCGCTCGACGCGCCGCTCGTGCGCACCGACGTCGCAAGTGCCGAGATGATCAAGCTCGCGGCGAACGCGTTCCTGGCCACGAAGATCTCATTCATCAACGAGATCGCGAACGTGTGCGAGGAGACCGGCGCCGACGTGCTCGAGGTGGCGCGGGGGATGGGGCTGGACCGGCGGATCGGGACGCACTTTTTGAAGCCTGGTATCGGATTCGGCGGCAGTTGTTTTTCGCCGGAGGAGACCGTGCTCGTGCGTCATCGTGGCCGGACGACGCTGCTTAGGTTCGATCAGCTTTGGGCGCGAATGGCCGCTGAGCACGGGGAGCTCGAGGACGGTCTGATCGAGCCGTCCGCGCTTGAGGTCCTGTCGTGGGTTCCCGGTGGCGAGGAGCCTCAGTTCCTCCCCGTGATGTGCGTCACCAGGCGGGATTACGAAGGCGAACTGGTTGAGGTGCGGACGAAGATGGGACGTCACGTGCGCACGACGCCCGATCACGGCTGGATCGTCGGTGACGGCTGCGGTGGCGAGGCGCGGTTCAAGCTGGCTAAGGATGTGACGTCCGATGACTGGGTTCCGATCGCGCTCGGACATAGCGAGGACTGCGAGGGGACATCGGTGGCGTCGCTGCTGTCCGCCGCCGACGCGGCCGAACTGTCGCCGGAGAAGCTGATCGTCCGCCCGCGCCGGGAGCTGCTTGAGGAGTTGGTCCGGCGTCCGATCGAAGGGTCGACGATCAGTACTACGAAAAGCGGGAACTACCCGCGAAGCGAACTGCAGCTGGATGAGTCGTTCTGGCGGGTCGTGGGGTTGTACCTGGCGGACGGGTGGGCCGGCGACTCGCGCCTCCGGTGGACGTTCCATCCGCATCGCGAGGAGCATCTCGTGGACGAGGTCGCTGCGTACTGGCTGGCGCAGAATGTCCGGTCGAACGTGTCGACGGCCGCCACCGCGCGGATCGTGTCCGTCCAATCGCGCCTGATCCAGACCTGGTTCACCGACGTTCTCGGGCTGGGTCGCAACAGCTACGGGCAGCGGCTGCCGGACCTCATCTGGGAGCAGCCAGACGAGGCGCGCTGGGCGCTCCTGTCGGGGTTGTTCGAAGGCGACGGCTCGTGGTCGCTGATCAATGGCGGTCCGAGCGTGATCATCGAGCTCGGGACGGTCAGCGACGAGCTCGCGGACGGTGTGATGCGGCTGCTGGCGAGCGTCGGGATCGTCGCTTCGCAGCGAGTCGGCCGCGGTGCGAAGTCGACTAAGGACACGCACTGGATCAGAATCAGCGGAGCCGACCAGGTCGAGCGCGCGATCCGGCTTGTGCCGGAGCGCGACCGAGTCGGTGTGCTGACATCGATCGGTCGGCAGAACATGCGCATCAAACCGACCGGGTATCGGCGCTTCGGCGACGGGCCGGCGTGGGTTCGGGTGAGGTCGACTGAGCGCCGGGGGTACTCCGGTCCGGTTTACTCCATGGAGGTTCCGTACGCCCACACGGTCGTGGCCACGAACGGCAACGTCGTGCCCCAATGTTTCCCGAAGGATGTTTCGGCCCTCAAGCAACTCGCCGGCAATTCCGGCTACCACTTCCAGCTTCTGACTGCGGTAATTGAGGTCAATGAGCTGCAGAAGCGGCGCGTGATCGGGAAGCTGCAGAAGCACCTGGGGTCGCTCGTCGGCAAGAGCGTGACGCTGCTGGGGCTGGCGTTCAAGGCCAACACCGACGACATGCGCGAGGCGTCGTCGCTCGTGCTGGCGGCGCGGCTGCAGGCCGACGGCGCCACCGTTCGCGCGTACGACCCAATCGCCGAGAAGGAGGCGCGCAAGCTGATGGCGAGCGTCCAGTTCGCGGACAAGGCGCTCGACGCGGTCAGCGGCGCGGACGCGTGCGTGATCGTGACCGAATGGCCCGAGTTCGCCGAGCTCGACTGGGTGGCGGTCGCGAAGCGGATGCGTGGCAACCTCGTGATCGACGGGCGCAACTTCGTCGATCCCGACGCGGTCAGGGCGGCCGGGTTCATCTACGAGGGCGTCGGACGTTGATGTCGGGCCGCGGGGGCCGCTGACTTGCAGGCGCTGATCCTCGCCGGCGGGGAGGGCACCCGTCTGCGGCCGCTGACCTCGACGATCCCCAAGCCCGTCGTCCCGCTCGTGGGACGGCCGTTCATCACCTACATGCTCATGTGGCTTCGCGAGCACGGCGTCGACGACGTGATCCTCGGGTGCGGGTTCATGGCCGATCGGGTGCGAGACGTCCTCGGCGACGGCTCGCGGCTCGGGATCCGCCTGCGCTACCTCGAGGAGCCGCGGCCGCTCGGCACCGGTGGCGCGCTCAAGTTCGCCGAGGAGCTGCTCGACGAGCGCTTCTTCATGCTCAACGGCGACACCCTCACCGACCTCGACCTGACCGCACAACTCGGGGCGCACGAGCGCACGAGCGCACGAGTGACGCTGGCGCTGGTCCCGGTCTCGGACCCGTCGGCATACGGGCTCGTGCGTCTGGATGACGACGGCGCCGTGACCGCGTTCGTCGAGAAGCCGAGCCCCGACCAGGCGGACACCAATCTGATCAACGCCGGCGCGTACATCATCGAGCGGAGCGTGCTCGACGGGATGCCCCCGGCCGGTACGAACGTCTCGATCGAGCGCGACGTGTTCCCGATGCTCGTCGGTCGCGGCCTGTACGGGCACGAGTGCAGCGGATACTGGCTCGATATCGGGACTCCGGCGCGGTATCTGAAGGGCACCTACGACATCCTCGAGGGCAAGGTCAGCACCGAGGTCGGCCGCAGGCTCGGCGGCTCGGGGCTGACGCTCGTGGACGGCGCGACCGTCGAGGGCAGGGTCGTCGCCCCGGTGCTGCTGGCGCCAGGGTGTTGGGTGGCACGGCGGGCGCTGGTCGGCGATCGCAGCGTGCTCGGCGAGGGCGTGACCGTGGGCGAGGGCGCCCGGGTCGAGTCCTCGGTGCTGCTCGCAGGGGTGAGCGTGGGCGCCGCCACCACGATCAGCGCGTCGATCGTAGGGCCCGACGTACAGATCGGCGATCACTGCCAGATCGAGGGCGGGGTGGTGCTCGGCGAGGGGGTCAAGATCGGGTCGGGGAACATGCTTGCGGCCGGCGCGCGTATCTTCCCGGGCGTGGAGTTGCCCGACGGAGCGATCAGGTTTTGAGTACGACCGTGGATCTCACGTCGGAGACGATCGCTTCGATCGACTCCGAGCGGATGGCCGAGGACATCCTCGCGATGCCCGATCACCTGCGCGACGCGCTATGGCGGGTCGAGTCGGCCAACGTCGAGCCCGAGGACGCTCCCGGCGGGCTGATCGTGGCCGGCATGGGCGGCTCGGCGATCGGTGGGACGCTGGCCCGGGCAGCGCTCGGAGACCGCGCGTCACGGTCTATTGTGATCGCCCGCGGATACGCGCTTCCGGCATGGACCACGCCCGACACTGCGGTGCTGTGCGCGAGCTACTCGGGCAACACCGAGGAGACGCTCGCGATCTACGAGGCGGCCGGCGCGGTCGGCGCTCGCCGGATCGTCGCCACCACGGGCGGCAAGCTCGCCGAGGCCGCGCGGGCTGAGGACGTCCCGGTGATCCCGCTCCCGGGAGGCTTTCAGCCGCGGGCGGCGGTCGCGTACTCGCTGGTCGTGGCGCTCGAGGTGGCCTGGCTGTGCGGCGCCGGCGAGCGGCTGCACGCCGAGATCGACGTCGCCGCCGCCCATCTCGAGCAGATCGCGTCGATGTGGGGACCGGACGCGTCTGAGGACTCGCTCGCCAAGCAGCTGGCGCGTGGGCTCCACGGCACGATCCCGCAGATCGCCGGCTCCGGGCTCACGTCACCGATCGCGTACCGGTGGAAGACCCAGATCAACGAGAACGCCAAGACGCCGTGCTTCGCTCATGAGCTGCCCGAGCTCGATCACAACGAGATCGTCGGATGGCAGGGAGCGAGTCAGCTTGGACGCTTCAGCGCGGTATTCCTCGACGACTCGGACCTGCACCCCCGGATCCGGCAGCGAATCGAGCTGACCCGCGGGCTGATCGAGGCGGAGGCTGCCGGCACGTACCGGGTCGAGAGTATCGGCCAGAACCGCACCGAGCGCCTGATCTCGCTCGTGCTCCTGGGCGACCTCGTGTCGCTCTATCTCGCCGTACTGCGCGAGGTCGATCCGACGCCGGTGCCGGCGATCGAGCGGCTGAAGAGCGCGCTGGCCCGCGGCTGACCTGGGACTAAGGCCCCGTAGAAGAATAATTTCGCGGTTTTGACGGCGTCTGGACGCGCCTGACGCCACCGGCTCGCCCTCAAATACTCCCGGTATTATCGCGGCGAGCCGGCGGCGCCAGACACGCCCAGCCACTCGTCAAATTCCACGACTTATTCTCCTACGGGCCCTAAGCGTGCACCGTTCGGTTCCCCTCACCATCCTGTGAGGGGCCCGAACGGCGCCCAACCCCCAAGTCCCTGCTGCCCCAGCCCATTACCTCAAAGCAATACCGCGCTGCTCGTAGAGCCTGCGGTCGGCCAAATCGAGAAGCTCCTCGAGCGTGGCGCCGTCGTCCGGGAATGAGGCCATCCCGATCGTCAGCTCCCACGGGACCGAAATCTCCATCGCCGCCCGAGCCTCGGCGACGCGCGCCCGGATGCGGCGGACAACCGGTCCGGCGCTCTCGGCGGTTTGCTCGCCGAGCAGGAGGGCGAACTCGTCGCCGCCGATGCGGCCGACCACGTCATCCGCGCGGGCCGATTCCTTCATCAGGTCGGCGACCGTCTTGATCAGCTCGTCGCCCATCAGGTGGCCCTCGGTGTCGTTGACCGTCTTCAGCCCGCGCACGTCCACGTAGGCGAGCACGAACGGACGGTTGTAGCGGCTGGCGCGAGCGAGCTCGCGCTCGGCGGCCTCGGTGAATCCGCGACGGTTGAGGATTCCGGTGAGCGCGTCGGTCAGGGCCGCGGCGGAGATCGCCGCAAACTCCTTCTCGCGGCGGCGGGCGCGGCGGCTGGACCGGAGCGCGATGCCGGCGAAGGCGAGCATCAGACCGAACGCGGCGCCGAGCGCGATCCACACCGCGGTCGGGATGCGGTTCACGATGTGGTCGATCACCTGGACGCCGCTGTTGATCGGCGCGGTGAAGGCCGAGCTACCCGACGACGGCTTCGTGTGGGCACGGTGCGCCAGCGCGCTCCTGCGTACGGCGGCGGTCGTCCCAGCTGCTGCGACGGTGCCGGTGCCACCCGCGGGGCCGGTCCCGGTGGCACCGACGGCCGGCACGGTGCCCGTTCCGCTCGCCGCGGTCGGCAGGGTCCCGCCCGAGTGATGCGAGCCGCTCGTCTGGGTCAGGTGGTCGGTCGTCGCGGGGATCTTGGACCCGAGGAGCGAGATGATGCTGCTCAACGGCGTCGCGTTTCCGCTCGCGCTGCCGGTGCCGGTCGAAGTCGAGGTCGGGGTTGTGCTCGAAGCTGCGGGTGTCGTCGCCGTCGGGCTGATCGTCCCGGTCGAGGCATCGTTCACGGGCGTGGTCGCCGCCGGCGTGACCGCCGGGATGGACGACACGGACAGGGGGAAGTTGGTGCTGGTGCTCGGCGAGGTCGTCGACGGCAGCGAGGCCGGAAGGGCTGCAGAGCTACCGGTGTTGGTTTCGCAGCGGCCGTGGCACGCGGTCGTGGTCGTGTCGGTCGAAGTGGTGCCGGGCACGCGGCCGTTTTCGCCGGTGCTCGCGTCGGCCGTTCCCGTGGTCGTGCCGGTGGCGGTCGTTCCGGTCGTGGTGGCGCCGGTCGTTCCGGTCGTGGTGGTTCCGGTCGTGGTGGTTCCGGTGGTGGTGGTCCCGGTCGTTCCGGTTCCGGTGGTGGTGGTCCCGGTGGTGGTGGTTCCGGTGGTGGTGGTCCCGGTCGTTCCGGTGGTGGTGGTCCCGGTCGTTCCGGTCGTGGTGGTTCCGGTCGTGGTGGTTCCGGTGGTGGTGGTCCCGGTCGTTCCGGTTCCGGTGGTGGTGGTGCCGGTGGTGGTGCCGGTGGTGGTGGTTCCGGTGGTCGTGGTGCTCGGCGTGGTCGACGTCGTGGTCGTCGTGGTGGCCGCCGGCGCGGTAGAGGTCGTCGTCGCCGCGGAGGTCGTGACCGGAGTGGCGATCGGCGCCTGGGTCACGGCGGCCGGGGTGGCCGAGGCGTGGGCCTTGGGCCGGATCGCCAGCAGCAGCTGCTCGGGCGTGCGATGGCTGAGCGCGGCTCCGGCGAGCCTGGCCTCGAGCCGCGCTTCGCGAACGTGACGCGCGTAGGCGCTTGTGCCGCCATCAGCGCCGCCAACACCGAAGACCGCGCAGCCGAATCCAACGGCGAGTGCGGCGATAGTGCAGGCTCCCTTGCTGCGCTGACTCATTGGCATCCTCTGTCGGGACCGCTCCATGCCCGGCCTCCGCCTTCCTAGTTCGAGGTTGGTCTGCATGCTAGGCATGACTTCACTTCTCAGGACGTATTTCGACAAATGTCCGAGCGGACTTGAGCCCTAAGGAAAAATCTTCTGAGCGCCGCTCGAAACCTTGACAACATCGTGGTAAGGTTGGGGTCGATGGAGGGATTGACCATCAACGAGGCGGCGCGGACGACCGGTTGGTCGCCGCGAATGCTCCGATACGTCGAGCAGACGGGCCTGGTTTCCCCGGCCCGCTCGGCCTCGGGCTACCGTCTGTACGGTCCGGCACAGCTCCAGCGCCTGCGCACGCTCAAGGAACTCCTCGCGCGGTTCGACGTTGGCCTGTCCGACGTTGCGTTTGCCGCGCGGATGGCCGAGAGCCCGGAGCTGAGCGAGTCGGTGGAGACGTGGCTCGAAGCCGAGGCGCGCCGGCCGGAGGACGTCGGTCCCGACGACTGGCTCCGATTCGAGCAGGACAAGCACCAGAAGCTGCTGGCGGTCGCCTGACGGCGCCTGCCCGATGAACCCGAACCTGGAGGAAATATGAGCACGACCGCTGCCAAGGCGGATTTCAAGGTGGCCGACCTGGGGTTGGCCGAGTTCGGGCGGAACGAGATCCGCCTGGCCGAACATGAGATGCCTGGGCTGATGGCGGTTCGGCGCGAGTACTCCGAGGCCCAGCCGCTCGCCGGCGCGCGGATCACGGGGTCGCTCCACATGACGATCCAGACCGCGGTCCTGATCGAAACGCTGGTGGCGCTCGGTGCCGAGGTCCGCTGGGCGTCGTGCAACATCTTCTCGACCCAGGACCACGCGGCCGCGGCGGTCGTCGTCGGCCCCGACGGAACCCCGGAAGAGCCGCGCGGCGTGCCCGTGTACGCGTGGAAGGGCGAGACGCTCGACGAGTACTGGTGGTGCACCCAGCAGGCGCTCTCGTGGCCGGACGGCCAGAGCCCGAACATGATCCTCGACGACGGCGGCGACGCGACCCTGCTCGTCCACAAGGGCGCCGAATTCGAGCGCGCCGGCGCCGTTCCGGGTCCGTCGACCGCTGACTCCGAGGAGTTCGCGATTGTGCTGGGGCTGCTCCAGCGCTCGCTCGAGGACGACCCGCAGCGCTTCACGCGGATGGCGTCCGAGATCCGCGGCGTGACCGAGGAGACCACCACCGGCGTCCATCGCCTCTACCAGTTCGCCGAGGAGGGCAAGCTGTTGTTCCCGGCGATCAACGTCAACGACTCGGTGACCAAGAGCAAGTTCGACAACAAGTACGGCTGCCGCCATTCGCTGATCGACGGGATCAACCGCGCCACCGACGTGATGATCGGCGGCAAGCTCGCGGTCGTGTGCGGCTACGGCGACGTCGGCAAAGGTTGCGCGGAGTCGCTGCGCGGCCAGCGGGCGCGCGTCGTCGTCACCGAGATCGACCCGATCTGCGCGCTGCAGGCCGCGATGGACGGCTACCAGGTGCTGACGCTCGACGACGTCGTCGGCACGGCGGACATCTTCATCACGGCTACGGGAAACCGCGACGTGATCACGGCCGAGCACATGTCTCGAATGAAGCATCAAGCGATCGTCGGAAACATCGGCCACTTCGACAACGAGATCGACATTGCCGGGCTGTCGAGGACTCCGGGCATCACCAAGATCGGCATCAAGCCCCAAGTTGATGAGTGGGTGTTCCCCGACGGGCATTCGGTGATCCTGCTGTCCGAGGGCCGTCTGTTGAACCTCGGGAACGCCACCGGCCACCCGAGCTTCGTCATGTCGAACTCGTTCACGAACCAGGTGATCGCGCAGCTCGAACTGTTCGGCAACACCGACAGCTACGACAAGCGCGTCTACACGCTCGCCAAGCACCTCGATGAGAAGGTGGCGCGGCTGCACCTGGCGGCACTCGGCGTGAGGCTGACCGAGCTGAGCTCCGGCCAGGCCGCGTATCTCGGCGTTCCCGTTGACGGACCGTACAAGCCGGACCACTACCGGTACTAGCCGCCGCGGCCGGACCCGCCGGGAGCCCGGCGCCGGGGACTGCGAGGACGCGATGGCGCGCACACGGTTGCCGCCGCACGAGGTCGCCGATCTCGGCCTCGCGCCGGCCGGCACGGCCCGGGTTGCTTGGGCCGGCGGGCAGATGCCGGTTCTGGCGCGGATCCGCGAGCGGTTCGCCGCGGAGCGGCCGCTCGACGGGATCCGTCTCGGCGCCTGCCTCCACGTCACCGCGGAGACGGCTCAACTGGTGCTCGCGCTGACCGCGGGCGGGGCGCGGGTCGCGCTGTGTTCGGCCAATCCGCTGTCCACCCAGGATGATGTCGCCGCGGCGCTCGTGTACGAGCACGGCGTCGAGGTGCGGGCGCTCCGCGGCGAGGACGTCGAGACCTATGCCCGCCACGTCCGCGAGCTGCTCGAGGGCGGGCCCGAGGTGACCGTGGACGACGGTGCCGATCTGCTGATGACCGCGCACGCGCTTGGCGGCGAGACGCTCGAGCGGCTCATCGCCGGCACCGAGGAGACGACCACGGGCCTCGTTCGCCTACGGCGGCTCGAGTCCGAGGGGAAGCTGGCCTGCGCGGTCGTCGCCGTCAACGAAGCCCGCACCGAGAGGGCGTTGAATGACCGCCACGGGACTGGGCAATCCGCGCTCGATGGGATTGTCCGCGCGAGCAACGTCCTGCTCGCCGGCAACACGCTCGTGATTGTCGGCTACGGGTGGGCGGGCCAGGGGATCGCCGAGCGCGCCCGCGGTGCCGGCGCCGCAGTGATCGTCTGCGAGGTCGACCCGCTGCGCGCGCTCGAGGCGCGGATGGCCGGCTACCAGGTGATGCCGGCGCTCGAGGCGGCCGAGCGAGGCGACGTGTTCGTGACCGTCACCGGCTCGCGGCGGGTGCTCAACGGCGAGCACTTCGCCCGTATGAAGGACGGGGCGGTGCTGGCGAACGCGGGGCATTTCGACGTCGAGCTTGATCTGGCCGAGTTGGCCGACCTCGCCGTCGCCGTGCGTGAGGTACGGCCGCTGATCGAGCAGTACGAGCTCGCGGACGGGCGCCGGCTGAACCTGCTCGCGCGCGGCCGGGTCGTCAACCTGGCCGCGGGCGAGGGACATCCCGCCGCCGTCATGGATGTCTCGTTCGCACTCCAGGCGCTGTGCGTCGAGGACCTCGTGCGCCGGCGAGCAGAGCTCACGCCGGGCGTTCACCAGGTGCCCGAATCGATCGACCGGGCGGTAGCCACGCTCAAGCTCGCGGCGCTCGGGGTGTCGATCGACGAGCCGACCGACGAGCAGCTGCACTACAAGGAGTCGTGGGGGTAGGTCGGCGGGCTCTTTTTGAGAAGATCCCGCCTCATGGAAGGCGCCAAGAAGCCTCAAAAGACCGCCTTGCGCCGGTCGACGGCGCGTCCGGCCCTCCGTGGCGGGATCGACCTCGGCGGGACGAAGATCGAGGCGATCGTCGTCGACGACGTCAATACCGTGCTCGGGTCCTCCCGGCACCCGACGCCCTCTACCGGTGGACCCACGGATGTGGCCGCCGAGATGATCAAGGCGATGACCGGCGCTTGCCAGGCGGCGGGGATCGAATCGTCGACGCTCCTCGGCATCGGCGTCGGCTCCCCCGGCGTGGTCGAGTCGGCCACCGGGACGGTTTCGACCGCGCGCAACCTGCCCGGCTGGGATGGGTCGTTCGCGCTCGGGCCGGCGCTCGAATCGGCGCTCGGCACCAAGGTCGCGGTCGGAAACGACGTTCAGGTCGCCACCGACGCCGAGTTCGCTCTGGGGGCGGGCAAGCCATACAAGTCGCTGCTCGGAGTTATGTGGGGAACGGGCGTCGGCGGGGGGATCATCCTCGATGGCAAGCCCTGGGTCGGGCGCGGTGGCGCCGGCGAGATCGGGCACATGGTCGTCGAGATGGGCGGCGCCCGATGTCCGTGTGGCCGCCGGGGCTGCATGGAGGCGTACGCCGGCCGCGCGGCGATGGAGGCCCGGGCGCGCAAGCGGCAGAAGGAACAGCGCACGGACCTGTTCAAGATCATGAAGGAGCGCGGCCGCACGAAGCTCACGAGCTCGGTCTGGGCCCGCGCGCTCGAACGCAAGGACAAGCTCGCCACCGAGCTGATCAACGAGGCCGTCGAGGCGCTCGGCGCCGGCATAGCCTCCGCGATCAACCTGCTCGACGTGCCGGCGGTGGTCATCGGCGGCGGCCTCGGCGTGCGGCTCGGCGAGCCCTACGTGAAGCGGATCCGGAAGGCGATGCAGCCGCATCTGTTCAACGACGCCCACCCTCCCGACGTCCTGCCGGCGGGTCTGGGCGACCTCGGCGGGTCGGTCGGGGCCGCGTTGCTCGTCAAGCCGGCGCCGGCCCGGCGGCCGGCGGCGCGGCGGCCGCGGGCGGCCGCGGCTTCGAGCGGCTGAGTCGGCGTCGGCCGGCGGCACGCGGTTAACGCCGCCTAAACATGCGGACTATGGTGGTCGGCCGTCCTCTCTGGCAGGATGGGCGCGCCGCCGGAACGAATTAGCGGTAGCGGGGGGAGAGAGTCTTGCCACCATGCCTTCCGCGACAACGGCACGAATGCCCACAAGGATGCTGAGGAGGTCATGATCGCGCGGGTCGCCGCGATCGCCGCGCTGGTGGCGGCGATCGTCGTCGTGGTGCTCGTCGTGCTCGGCGGGAGCAGCACGTACACGCTGCACGCGGACTTCACGGACGCCGGCGGTCTGGTGACCGGTGACGACGTGCTGATGGGGCCGGCGAAGGTCGGTCAGGTCCAGTCGATCTCGCTCACGCCCAACGGCGAGGCGGAGATCACGATGGCGATCGACCCGGTCGCGGAGCCGCTGCACGAGGGCACGGTGGCGCGGATCTACGAGAACTCGCTCTCTGGAATCGCGACCCGGTACGTCGTGCTCGAGCCGGCCCCAAGCGACGCGCCCGAGATTCCCGACGGGGGCACGATCGGCGAGGACCACACGTACGGCTTCGTCAGCCTCGATCAGGTGTTCGACTCGATCGACCCGCTCACACGGGCCGGGCTCCGAGGCGTCATCAAGGGCGAGGCGGCGAGCATCCAGGGCCGTTCCGCGCAGGCAAACAAGACGCTCAAGTACCTGGCCCCCGGACTCGCCAGCACGAGCAACCTGACCGCCGAGCTCGACCGCAACGAGCCGGCGTTCGACGGGCTGCTCGTCGAGGGCGCGCAGACGATGCAGGCGCTGTCCTCGCGGGCGCAGCAGCTGAGCGATCTGATCGTGCAGGCCAACACGACGACCGGTGCGGTGGCACGCCAGAGCGTGGCGCTCCAGCAGGCCCTCCAGCTCCTCCCGAACACGCTCAACCGTTCGACGACCACGTTCGCCGGGCTCGACAGCACGCTCGACGCGCTCGATCCGCTCGTGGCGCAGTCGAAGATCGCCTCCCGTCGGCTCGAGCCGTTCGCCGCGAGCCTCAACACGTTCACGGAGGCCGCGGTCCCCACCGTCACCGCGCTCAGCGACCTGATCCACAACCCGCAAGGGACCGGCGACCTGACCACGCTGTTCGAGGAGACCCCAGAGCTCGCAAAGCTCGCCGCCACCGCCTTCCCGAATCTGATCCAGGCGATGAACGCGTCCCAGACGCAGCTCGACACGCTGCGCGAGTACGCCCCCGACGTCATCGCCGCGCTCACGAACCTCGGCCAGGCGAGCGGCTACTACGACGCCAACGGGCACTACGTCCGAGTCCAACCGACGTTCTTCGCGTTCGGCACCGACAGCTCCAACGAGCTCGTCCCGCGCAACCCCGCCGACCGCTACCAGGGTCTGCAGATGGTCCGGTCGCGGTGTCCCGGTGGCGCCGTTCAGCCCTCGCCCGACGGCTCGTCGCCCGAGGCCGTCAATGGTTGCGACGCCGCATCGACCCCTCCCGGACCATGAGACGGCTTGCCCTTATCGCACTCGTGCTGGTCGCGGCCGCCGCGATCACAGCGGTGGCGAGCGCCTCGGGTGCAGGCGGCAGCGATCCCTACTACGTGCGCGCGATCTTCGACGACGCCTCGTTCGCCGTGCAGGGCGAACAGGTGCGGGTTGCCGGCGCGCCGGTCGGGTCGATCGCGTCGCTCGATGTGTGCGTCGCGCACAGCACCCCGTGCGCCCCCGGCACGCAGAACAAGGCCGCGGTCACGCTCGAGATCGACGACTCCCGGTTCGCCCCGTTCCACACCAACGCCACCTGCGCGATCCGGCCGCAGTCGCTGATCGGCGAGATGTACGTCGACTGCAACCCGGGGACCGCGGCGGCGCCCGCCCTGGACCAAATCAAATCCGGCCCCGGCAAGGGCGACTACTTCCTGCCGGTCGCGAGCACGAGCTCGCCGGTCGACTTCGACATCGTCCAGGACATCTACCAGGAGCCGGTGGCGCAGCGGCTCGCGATCATCCTCAACGAGTTCGGCACTGGCCTGGCCGCCCGCGGATCGGATCTGAACGCGGTGATCCGCCGCGCCGACCCGGCGCTCGGCAATACCGACCAGGTCCTGAAGATCCTGGCCGACCAGAACCAGGAACTGGCCAAGCTCGCCACCGACTCGAACGCGGTGCTCGCGCCGCTCGCCAACCAGCGAAAGGCCCTGGCCGACTTCATCACGCAGGCGAATACGACCTCACAAGCAGGTGCGGCCCGCGCCGCGGACATCTCGAAGTCGTTCCAGCTGCTCCCGGGCTTCCTCTCCCAGCTGAAGCCGCTGATGGCCGACCTCGGGACGCTCGCCGACCAGGGCACCCCGCTGGCGAGCGACCTCGGGCAGAGCGCCGCCGCGCTCGGGCGCGAGTTCCAGGAGCTGACGCCATTCGCAAGCGCGGCGCGGACCTCGCTGATCAATCTCGGCGCGAGCGCACAGCAGTCCCAAGGCCCGCTGGTCGCGACGATCCCGCTCGCCAAGCAGCTGAACGGGCTCGGCACGCAGGCGGTCCCGTCCGCGACCGAGCTCGACACGCTCACGGCGAGCCTCGACAAGACCGGAGCGATCCAGCAGCTGATGGCCGTCCTGTTCAACGGCACGAACGCGGCCAACGGGTTCGACAACCTCGGTCACTACGTCCGCGACGAGTTGCAGGTCAGCGACTGCACCGGCTACGCGATCATCCCCGTCCCGGGCTGCTCGGCGAAGTTCTCCAACGGAGGCTCGGCCAGCGCGGACGCGACCGCCACGGCCGCCGCCGCGTCGCCTGCCACCAGAGCTGTGCTGAGCAAAGCGCTCTCGAACGCCGGCGCGTCGGTGGCGCGCGCGGCGGCGACCCCGCTGAGCAACCTGCTCGACTACCTGATCGGACCCGGCGGATGAATAACCGTCGCAACCGCAGCGGGCTCGCCAATCCGATCCTGATTGGCGCGATCACCGTGCTCGCCGTGATCGTCGCGGTGTTCCTCGCCTACAACGCCAACAATGGCCTTCCGTTCGTCCCCAGCTACACGCTCCACGTCCAGGTCTCCGACGCGAGCGAGCTGACCCACGGAGCCGAGGTCCACATGGGCGGCGCGCTCGTCGGATTCGTCGACAGCGTCCAACCCGAACGCGCGCAGAACGGCGAACCGATCGCGGTGCTCGATCTGAAGCTCAACAAGAGCATCGGGAGGCTGCCCGTCGACTCGACGTTCGCGATCAGGCTGAAGGGCGCGATCGGGCAGAAGTACCTCGCGATCGGCCTCGGGCGCTCGACCCGAACATTCGCGAGTGGCGCGACGGTGCCGGTCCGCCAGACCAGCGCCGCCGTCGACCTCGACCAGGTGCTGTCGATGTTCAGCGTGCCGACGCGCCAGGGGGTAGTGGCCTCGACCGTCGGTTTCAGCGACGGGTTGGCCGGCCGAGGCATCGGACTCAACGACGCGATCGGAGCGTTCGTCCCGCTGCTCACGGACCTGGAACCGGTGGCGCGGAACCTCGCCTCGCCGAACACCGACCTCGGCAGCTTCCTCCACGGGCTCGAGGCGTTCGCGGGAACGCTCGCGCCGGTCGCCAATACCCAGGCGGCGCTGTTCGTCAATCTCGACAGCACGTTCCGGGCGCTGGCGAGCGTATCGACGCCGTATCTCCAGGACGCGATCAGCGCCACGCCACCGGCCTTCAGCGCCGTGATCGCGCAGAGCCCCACGATCCGGCCGTTCCTGACCGACAGCGCGGCGCTGTTCAGCGAACTCCGTCCCGGGATCGCGACGCTCCCGACCAGCGCGCCGGTCCTCGCCGACGCGTTCGCCGCAGGAACTAAGAACCTCCCAGGGACCGCGAACCTCGACACGCGGCTCGTGACGCTGTCGAACTCGCTCGCCACCTATGGGCAGACGCCGGCAGTTCAGCAAGGGCTCGATCGCCTGACGCAGTTCGCCTCGAGCCTGCGCCCGCCGCTGGACTTCCTGACCCCGGCCCAGTCCTCGTGCAATTACGTGACGCTGTTCCTGCGCAACGTCGGGAGCGCGCTGTCCGAGGGCACGACCTCGGGCACGTCGCTGCGGTTCTCGCTGGTCGCGATCGATGACGTCCTCGGCAGCGAGGCGGTCCCGTCGCAGCAGCCGTACACGACGCCCCAGACCATCCCGACCACCGAGCACGGACCGCTCCACGTCAATCCGTACCCGAACACGGACTCGCCGGGCCAGACCCCCGAGTGCGAGGCCGGCAACGAGCCGTACTCGGGCCTGTCGCCGGACATCGGGAACGTGCCGGGCAACCAAGGCCTGAAGACCGAGACGACGACGAGCGGGAGCAAGAAGTGAGGCGCCACCGCCCGCGCGTGTCCAGCTTCGTGGCCGGGATCGTCGCCGCGCTCGTGATCGCCGCGGCGATCTACCTCGTGTTCGGCGGGCCGACCCCGTTCTCGGCCTCGCCGTTCGTGCTCAAGGCTGTGTTCACGAGCGAGACCGAGCTGCACATTCCCTCGCCGGTCCGGATCGCCGGCGTGGATGTCGGCGAGGTCACCTCGGTCAAGCCGCTGGGGGGCAACTCGCGGGCCGGCGTGGTGACGATGGACATCAACAACAACGGGCTGCCGATCCACGCTGACGCGACCGTCGGGATCCTGTCGCGGATCTTCCTCGAGGGGAACTTCTACGTCGACCTGCATCCGGGCACGCCGAACGCTCCGATCCTCAACTCGGGCGCGACGCTGCCGGCCCCGCAAACGGCGGGACCGGTGCAGCTCGATCGCGTGCTGTCGGCGCTGACCACCGACTCCCGCTCGAACCTCCAGGCGCTCGTGCAGGGCCTCGGCGCTTCGCTCAACGACCAGCCGAGCGCCACCCAGGACGCCGCCCAGAACCAGGACCCGAGCGTCCGCGGGCTGACCGCCGGCCAGGCGCTGAACAAGTCGCTTGAGTACTCCGCGGGCGCGTTCAAGGCGAACGCGATCGTCAACCAGGCGCTGCTCGGCACCCAGCCGCACGACCTGAGCGAATCCGTCCAGGGCAACGAGGAGGTGTTCCGGGCGCTCGCCTCGCGCCAGAACCAGCTCGCGAGCCTCGTGACCACTTTCGACCGGACGATGGCGGCGTTCGCGGCTCGCCAGAACGACCTGAGCGCCTCTATCGCAGCGCTGCCGCCGCTGCTGCGCACGACCAACAGCGCGCTGACGTCGCTGAACGCCTCGTTCGGGCCGACCAAGACGTTCGCGAAGGAGATCCTCCCGGGTATCGAGCAGGTCGATCCGACGATCGGGGCGGCGCTGCCGTGGCTCGTGCAGGCGACGGCGTTGGTCGGGCCGAGCGAGCTCGGCGGGCTCGTCTCGGACCTGACGCCGGCGGTGCAGGCAACCGCGAGCACGATCCACTCCAGCACGGCGCTCGTGTCGCAGAGCAACGCGCTCGCGCGCTGCGTCACCCACAACCTGGTCCCCACCGGCAACACGGTGATCCAGGACCCGCCGATCACGACCGGCGTGCCGGTGTACCAGGAGCTACTCGAGTCGGCGGTGGGGATCGCCGGCGCGGGTCAGAACTTCGACGGCAACGGGCGCTACCTGCGCTCTACGCCGGCCGGCGGCTCGACCGCCGTGCAGACCGGCAACCTCGGCTCCCAAGGACCGCTGTTCGGCAACGCCGTGCTCGCGCCGCTCGGCACGCGGCCCGCGTTCCCCGGGAAGGCGCCACCCGTCAAGAGCAGTACGCCGTGCTTCCAGAACGCCGCGCCCGACCTCAATCGGGTGACCACGGGAGTGGGGCCATGAGGCGCGCGCTCAAAGCCCACCGCAAGGACTTCCTTGCGATCCTCGTGCTCGTCGCCGGCGCGCTCGCGGTCGCCGGCTACGTGCTCTACCACCAGCCCTCGTTCACGTTCGGGCAGAGCTACTACTCGGTGCGGGCCGAGTTCGCGACCAGCGCGGCGGTGACGCCGGGGCAGGGGCAGGCGATCACGATCGCCGGCGTCCAGGTCGGGCTTGTCGGAGGCGTCCAGCTCGAGGACGGGCGGGCGGTCGTGACCATGAACATCTTCAAGAAGTACGCGCCGATCTACCGGGACGCGACCGTGCTGCTGCGGCCGCGGACGCCGCTGAAGGACATGTATCTGGCGGTCGACCCGGGGACGAAACAGGCCGGCGCGGTGCCGGCGGGCGGATTGCTGGGAGCCGGCAGCACCGCGCCCGACATCGATCTGGACCAGATCCTGGCCTCGCTCGACAGTGACACGCGCAGCTATCTGTTGCTACTCCTGAGCGGAGGCGCGGGAGCGTTCCAGAATCCCGCCACCGCGATCCCGGCGCTCCAGGGCACGTTCAAGCGGTTCGAGCCGCTCGACCGGGATGCGCGGACGTTTGCCACCCTGCTCGCCGCGCGCAGCAACAACCTCAGGCTCGCGATCCACAACCTCCAGCGCGTGGCCACGGCGCTCGGCGGCGTCGACGGACAGCTGGCGTCGCTGATCGACTCATCGAACACGAACTTCGCCGCGATCTCGTCGCAGGCCGCGAACCTCGAGGCGGGACTGTCGCTGCTGCCCGGGACGCTCGTTCAGACCAACCAGACGCTCGGCAAGGTCCAAAGCTTCGCGGCGCAGCTCGGCCCCACGCTGACCGAGCTGCAGCCGTTCGCCCGCGCGCTCGCCCCGGCGCTGACCGCGTCGCGGCCGCTGTTCCACGACACGACGCCGGTGATCCAGAATCAGCTGCGGCCGTTCTCGGTCGCGGTGCAGCCGCTCGCGAAGGCGCTGAGGCCCGCAGCGACGAAGTTGTCGAAGGCGGTGCCGCCGCTGTCGCTGTCGGTCGGCGTGATCGACAAGCTGTTCAACACGCTCGCGTACCAGCCGAGCGGAAGCGAGCAGGGCTACCTGTTCTGGGGCTCGTGGCTTGCCCATATCGCGAACAGCCTGACCGACCTCCAGGACGCCCATGGCCCGACCGTGCGCGGGATCTTCATGGCGAGCTGCCGCCAGCTCAACCTGCTCGAGACGACGATCCAGCAGGGCAGTCCGTCGATCGCGCCCCTGCTCGACTTGCTGAACGCTCCCGACTGGAGCAAGATCAACTCGCCGTATTGCCCGCCGGCGCTCCCGAGTGCGACCCGGCGCGCGGGGACTGGAGAGGGGTCTGGCGGATGAACCGGCAGGCACCGAGCACCGCCCGGATCCTCACGATGGTGGCGTTCGCGGCCTCCTGCATTGGGCTGCTCCTGTTCCTGTGGGTGTCGTTCGGCGGCACGACCTCCCTGAGCGCCCGCGGGTACGAGATCAGCGCCGAGTTCGACCAGGCCGAGAACCTCGGCAGCCAGGCGGACGTGCGGATCTCGGGCGTCAACGTCGGCCAGGTGATCAGCGTCGGCCTCGACCGCCGCACCGGCCTGACCCGGGCCGTGATGGAGATCGATCCGCAGTTCGTGCCGCGGCCGGCCGACACGAGGGCGATCCTCCGCCAGAAGACGCTGCTCGGAGAGACGTACGTCGAGCTGTCGCCCGGCTCGCCGACCGGGCGCAAGCTCGCCGACGGCGCGACGCTGCCAAAGGGACAGATCGCCCCGACCGTGCAGCTCGACCAGATCCTGTCGACGTTCGACCCGGCCACGCGGCAGGCGTTCGAGACCTGGATGCAGCAGCAGGGGACCGCGCTCACCGGTCGCGGTCAGGACCTGAACGCCGCCCTGGCCGAGCTGTACCCGTTCGCGACCAACGTCGACTCGGTGCTCGCCGTGCTGAACCGCGACAGCGCGGCCACGAGCACGCTGCTGAACGACGGCGGACAGGTCCTGGCCGCGGTCACGCGCTCGCCGACGGCGCTTGCGCAACTAGTGAACAACGCCAACACCACGTTCTCCGCCACCGCCGCACAGGCGGCCGCGCTGGCGGCGACGATCAAGGCGTTCCCGCCGTTCCTGAACGCGACGAAGACGACGATCGATCGCGTCGCGCGATTCTCGGTGACGACCAAGCCGCTGGTCGACGAGCTTCGCCCAGCGGCGGTCCAGCTGAGCCCCGCGCTCGAGTCGCTCGCCGTGCTCGCGCCGAAGCTGAACAGCCTGCTCGTCAACATCGGTCCGCTCACGACCGCGTCCAAGGCCGGCGTGCCGGCGGTCGACGATGTCCTGAACGACAGCGTCCCGCTGCTTACGCGCCTGACGCCCTACCTCGGCGGCGTGATCCCCGTGGTCGACTACATCAACACGTATCGACGCGAGATCGCAGCGTTCTTCGCGAACGGAACGGCCGCGTCACAGGCGACCTCACCTGCGTCCGTCGGAAACAGCCTCCTGCACTACGTGCGCGTCGCGAGCCCGCTCAATCCGGAGACGCTTACGGACTATTCGACGCGGTTGGACAGCAATCGCGGGAACCCGTATCTGATCCCGGGCGGCTACTCGAGCCTGGTGTCGCAACTTCCTGTGTTCGGAAGTTATCTATGCACGAGCAACCCTCAGCCGACGATTGGCCCTACTATCTCGGCCTCTCTCGCCGCGGTCCTGAGCTCGGTCTACTACACCACGGACCCCGGCGGGCCGCCGTGCAAGGCCCAGCAGCCGCTCGGCGCGGCCACCACAGGGCAGTCACAGGCGTTTCCCCAACTACAACCAATCCCATGAGCATGGCCGGCTCTGCTTCAAAACACACAGATCAAAGGAGGAGTCAATTGCGACGGATCGTCGTAGTTGCCACGGCACTCGCCGTGCTTATCGCCGCAGCGTCGGCCTATGCCGCGAGCGGCGGGCTGAACACGTACTCGGCGACTCTCAAGTTCTCGCCGAACAAGGCGGGTTCGAGCAAAAGCCCATCGGCGCTGGGGTTCACTCAGAAGTACGCCGCCGGCGGCACCAACGGAAACCGCACGGCGCCGCTGACCGACATCACGACCAAGATCTACGGCATGGTCTCAGACGGGAAGGACTTCCCGACCTGCAGCCTGACCAAGATCGCGCAGGCCGGGAGTGACAAGAGCTGCCCGTCAGGCGCGCTCGTCGCGTCGGGTTCGATCACGGCGCTGATCGGTTCCCAAACGGATCAGAGCACGGCGGGAACGCTTGGAACGTGCGACCCGCTCCTCCACGTCTGGAACGCGGGGCAAGGGAAGATCGTGTTCTTCTTCGTCGACCAGGCGCCGAATCACCTCTGCCTGAACGGTGGCATCACCACCGGCGAGGTCGGACCGTACCCCGCCACGGTCAAGACGGTCGGCAAGACGCTCGTGATGGACACTCCGATCCCGGGCTACGTGTCGTTCCCGACCGGACTCGAGGGCTCGCTCACCAGCCTGAACCTCAGCTGGAAGAACCTGAGCAAGAAGCGGGGGAACGGCAAGACCGCGCATTACGGCGTGTCGGTTGCCTGCAAGGGCGGCAAGCGTCCCTACAGCGAGACGTTCACCGCGGTCCCCAATGCCGGCGGCACCCCGTCGACGTCGGTCGTGACCGGCACCCAGAAGTGCAGCTGATCTAGTCGCAGCTGACGTTCGTTCGCCGGCGCCCCCGCGAAGCTCGCGGGGGCGCCGGTCGTTTAATGGGCCGCCTTCGGCGGCATCCATGGGGCCTATTCCGCCAAGGGAATTCGGCGCAACGCCCTGCGTTCCGCGGACGTGCCTGACCCGAATTCCCCGCGTCCATGCCGGGCGTGCGTGATCGCTGATTCCGCGGCGGTCGAGGGCAGATCGGGTGCTTAACGGCGGGCACCTGGAGAGGGGCCGGGGCTGGACTGCCGGCGCGAGGCGGCTCGCAGAGCATGCATAACCTGCCAATCGAGCCCGAATCCCGCGACCGTGGCCTCTCACGCATGCCCCACATGCCTAGTAGGCCACCGTCAGACGAAACCGCCTCGAATGGCGTGTTACGCATGATCCGCGAGCCGCGATCCGTTCCCGGGACGACCACACCCCTCTCCAGGTGCCCGCCGTTATCCGCCCGGCCTCATATCCGGACAGAAAGATCGCGATCACCCCGCAGGGCATGGATGCCCTGCGAAACCGGCCCCATGGACGCCGAGCGCAGCGAGGCCCAGTAAAACCCGTCAGGCGACTTCGAAGCGCTCCGCCCGCTGGGCGCTGCGCTCGGACTCGTTCAGCATCTGCACGAACAGCACGACGAGCGCGATCCCCATCACGATTGACTGCTCGAGCGCCATCACCAGGCCCGCCATCATCTGGTCCTCGAGCGGGCTGAGCCCCCAGTACGACGGCTGGTGGGCGTAGAACGGATAGATCACGGTCGGCGCGAATGCGAGTGCGACGCCCAACAAGCCCACGAGCAGCTTGCCGCTGGCCATATAGGCGACCGGTCCGAGTCCAGCGAGGCGCCGGCGGTTGCGGATCGGCGACAGCACGTGCCACCAGTAGAGCGACCCGACGAGGAAGAACGTCGTGTGCTCCAGCGCGTGGATGAATCCGTTTCCCTGGGCCTTGTCGTACAGGGCGGGCACGTGCCACAGCCACAGCATCCCCGCGTACAGGATCACCGCGAACGCCGGGTGGGCAAAGAAGCCGGCCCGGCGCTCGACCGTCTGGAAGCGCCTGGTCACCGGTCGCAGGAGCACCTTAGTCAGCCCGAGGATCAGCAGGATCGGCGCGACGTCGAGCAGCAGCATGTGCTGAACCATGTGCATGACCATCATCTGGTCGCCGAGGGAGTCGAGCGGCGAGACGAGCGCGACCAGGATCGTCAGGATCCCGCCGGCGAACAGCGCCAAGCGCCACAGGCTGGGGCGGTGGCGCTCGGCTCGGCGCGCCCGGCGCCACGCGGCCGCGTACAGCGCCACCAACACCACCACCGACAGCAGCGCGGTCCAGTCGAACGTCCACGACGTCTGCGGACTCACGTCGGGGATTATGCGCGCACGCAGCGGGCGATGCCCAATCGACAAACGCCCCCCCGAGGACTACGCTTGGAGGTTCAACGCACATCCATCCTTCCCAGCAAGGAGGTAGGTCGATGCGCATCGAGGTCAAGGGCCGCAACCTGCCCGTTTCGGAGGACCTGAGGGAGCACGTCGCCAAGCGCTTCCGCAAGGTCGAGCGGCAGGTTTCCGAATTCGCCGAGCTCGAGGTGGAGGTGTTTGAAGAGCGCAACCCCGCGATCGCCGACAGCCAGGTCGCCGAGGTGACGCTCCACCTGAAAGGGGTGACGCTGAGGGCGCGTGACGCCTCGCCCGACATTGTGCACTCGATCAACCTGTGCGCGGATGAGCTCGCGATCCAGGTCAAACGCCACCGCGACAAGCGGCGCAAGCGCCGCGAGGCACGGGCCGCGGCCCAGGGGGTAACGGTCGGATCGGAGCCGCCCGAGGAGGAGTCCGAGTCGTTCTTCGGAGCGCCCGCCGACGCGCAGGAAACAGGGCCGCCCGGAGTCTCGTCGGCAGCGTAGAACCGCCCTGATCCCACTGCTACGCTAGGCGCATGTCCATTCTGGACCGCGCTCTCCGCATGGGCGAGGGCAAGAAGTTCAAGGTCTATGAACAGCGGGTTGGACGGATAAATGCCTTCGAGCCTGAGCTTGAGCACTACACCGACGCCGAGCTGAGAGAGGCCGCCGACGAGCTGCGCGAGCGCGCCAGCGGCGGCGAGAGCCTCGACGACCTGCTGTTCGAATGCTTCGCGCTCGTGCGCGAGGCGGGTCGGCGCACGATGGGCATGCGCCACTTCGATGTGCAGCTGATCGGCGGCATGGTCCTCCACGACGGCTCGATCGCGGAGATGCGGACCGGCGAGGGCAAGACGCTCACGGCCACGCTGGCCGTCGTGCTCAACTCGCTCGGGGGCCGCGGCGTCCACGTCGTGACCGTCAACGACTACCTCGCCCGCCGTGACGCGATGTGGATGAAGCCGATCTACGACGCGCTCGGAGTCAACGTCGGGGTGCTGCAGAACATGCAGCCCTACGAGGAGAAGCGCGCCGCCTACGCCGCGGATGTGACCTACGGCACGAACTCGGAGTTTGGCTTCGACTACCTCCGCGACAACATGGCGACCACGCTCGACGAGAAGGTTCAGCACGGCGGGCGGCCCAAGCCCGAGGAGGGCAAGTCCCACTACCACACGTTCGGGATCATCGACGAGGTCGACAACATCCTGATCGACGAGGCCCGGACGCCGCTGATCATCTCCGGCGCCCCGGAGCAGGCCGCCGAGCTGTACCAGGGGTTCGCCAAGCTCGCGCCGCAGATGGTGCCCGGCAAGACGCCCGAGGGCATGGACCCGCGGATGAAGAAGGAGTTCGTCGCCGACTTCGACTACGAGTTCGAGGAGAAGCACAAGACGGTCTCGGTCACCGAGCGCGGCGTCGCCAAGGCCGAGCGGTTCCTCGGGATCGACCACATGTACCGCGCCGAGAATGGCCACCTCGTCAACCACCTGATGCAGGCGCTCAAGGCCGAGTCGCTGTACAAGCGCGACGTCGACTACGCGGTCATCGACGGCGAGGTCAAGATCATCGACGAGTTCACGGGCCGCATCCTCGAGGGCCGGCGGTGGTCAGAGGGGCTTCACCAGGCGGTCGAGGCCAAGGAGGGCGTCCGGGTCCAGGAGGAGAACCAGACGCTCGCGACGGTCACGCTGCAGAACTACTTCCGCATGTACGACAAGCTCGCGGGCATGACCGGTACGGCGCTGACCGAGGCGACCGAATTCATGAAGATCTACAACCTCCCGGTCGTCGAGGTCCCGACGAATCGTCCGATGGTCCGCGCGGACAAGAACGATCAGGTCTACAAGACCAAGGAGGGCAAGGCCAGCGCGATCGCCCGCGAGATCGAAAAGCGCCACGCCGCCGGCCAGCCGGTGCTCGTCGGAACGATCTCGGTCGAGATGTCCGAGGAGCTGTCAGGCGACCTCAAGCGCAAGGGCATCCAGCACTCGGTGCTGAACGCCAAGCCCGAGCACGCCGAGCGCGAGGGCGAGACGATCGCTGAGGCCGGCGCCCCGGGCGCGGTCACGATCGCCACCAATATGGCCGGTCGCGGCGTCGACATCAAGCTCGGCGGCAACGCCGAGCACCTGACCCAGCTCGAGATGGCCAAGCTCGGGCTCCAGCCCGGCGATCCGGATTACGACGAGCACTTCAAAAAGGCGTTCCCGGCGATCGAGGCGCGCGTCGAAGAGGCCCGCGACCAGGTGCTCGAGCTCGGCGGATTGTTCATCCTCGGAACCGAGCGCCACGAGTCGCGGCGGATCGACAACCAGCTGCGCGGCCGCTCCGGCCGCCAGGGCGACCCGGGCGAGTCGCGCTTCTTCCTCTCGGCCCAGGATGACCTCGTGCGCCTATTCGCCGGTGAGCGCATCTATAAGATTCTCGACCGCCTCGGCAGCATCGACGAGGAGGGCAACGAGGAGCCGATCGAGCATGGGATGCTCTCCAAGCAGATCGAGAAGGCCCAGCGCAAGGTCGAGGAGCAGCATTTCCTCCAGCGCAAGCACACGCTCGAGTACGACGACGTGCTCAACCAGCAGCGCGAGGTGGTCTACACCTACCGCGACGAGATTCTCGAGGGCCGCGACATGAGCCAGGCGGCCCGGCAGGAGATCGGGAACCTGATCGAGCGCCAGGTGGCCGACTACACCGCGGGCGAGTTCGTCGAGGAGTGGGACGTCGAGGGGCTGCTCCGGAGGATGGAGGAGATGTTCCCGCCCGATGCCGACGTGCTCGACGTCGATCCCCACCGGGTCGACCGCGAGGAGCTCCTCGACGCCCTCAGGGAGCAGTCCGAGGAGGAGTACGACCGCCGCGAGGAGGAGTTCGGTCCCGAGCTGATGCGGGACATCGAGCGGTTCCTGCTGCTCCAGATCATCGACCAGCGCTGGCGCGAGCACCTGTACGACATGGACTACCTGCGTGAGGGCATCCATCTGCGCGGGTTCGCCCAGATCGAGCCGCTCGTCGCGTATAAGAACGAGGCCTTCGAGTTGTTCCGCGATCTGATGAACAGCGTCTGGGAGGACTACGCGCGGCTGATCTACCACGTCCAGGTGACGCCTGTCGACCCCGCGAACGGCGGGCAGCCGGCTCCTGTGCCGACGCGGCGCCCGAGCCGGGCGGCGAGCTCGTCCACCGGTGGGGGACGGGTCACCTATTCGGGCGGCGGCGGAGCGGCCCAGGGCGCGATGGCGATCGCCGCCGCGGCCGGTGGCGTGGTCGAGAACGGCGCCACGGCCGAGGAGCCGGAGATGGTGCACGTCGAGCAGCGCCGCGTCGATCCGGGGGAGCAGATTGGCCGCAACGATCCGTGCTGGTGCGGATCGGGCAAGAAATACAAGAAGTGCCACGGGGCGTAGTGGCCGCCGGTGGCCGGCCCGGAAGACCTGCGCGTATCCGATGAGCAGCGCGACCGCGCTGCGCAGGACATCCGCGAGCACTTCGCCGCCGGCCGCCTGACCGACGACGAGCTGTCAGAGCGGGTCCAGGCCGCCTACAGCGCGCGCACCGAGCAGCAGCTACGCGCCGCGCTCGCGGACCTGCCGAAGCTGCCGGCCACGCCGGCGCAGCAGAAAGCCGAGCTGGCGGCGCGCCGCAGCGCGCTCCGGCGCCGGATGCTCCAGGAGGCCGGTGGCGGGCTGGGCACGTTCGCGCTGTGCACGGCGATCTGGGCCGTGACGGGGGCGAGCGGCTTCTTCTGGCCGATCATCGTCCTGGTCGCGTGCCTGCTGCCGGTGCTGAGCAACGGGTGGCGGCTGTACGGTCCTGCGCCCGACTTCGACCAGGTCGAGCGCGACCTCGACGCGCGCCGGCGAAAGAACCAGGTCGGTCACCAGGCCCGGGGCGCCGCCCACCACCGTGCCGCCCGGCGCTCGGGGCGGCACGGCGAACGTGAGTAGCTCGAGCGGTGCCTAGTCCTGCTTCTGGTGCCGGATGTGGTCCGGCGCGATCACGAACTTGATCCGCTGCTCGCCGGGCTGGCGGAAGGGGTACTCATCCTGGCCGATGTACTTCTTGGTCAGCGCGTTGATGTGCTCGTCGGCCCCGTCGGTGGTCGCGGTGACCGTCCCGCGAATCTCGACATAGTTGTAGGGGTTGCCGGCCTCGTAGACGAGCGCGGTGATGTGGGGATCGCGCTCGAGGTTGGTCGGCCATTTCCGGCCCTCGGCGCTGTTGACCGCGACGGTGCCGTCGTCGTCGCTGATCCACACGATCGTGCTCAGGATCGACCCGTCCGGATTGAGCGTCGAGACGACCGCGTAATTGGGCTCCGTGAGGAGCTTCTGCACTTCTGAATCTTTGAGCGTTGCCATGTTCGCCAATGTACCGCTGCTACTGTGGACGCACATGACGACCGCGCCCTCAGAGCCTCTTTCCCAGCGCCTGACGGCCATCCGCGAGCAGCTCAAACTGCTTGCGGACTACCTTTGACCCCGCTGAGCTGAGCGGGCGCGTCGACGCGCTCGAACAGGAGATGGGCGCGCCGGGCTTCTGGGAGGACCAGGAGCAGGCGGCGAAGGTCGGCGCCGAGCACGCGCGCGCGAGCCGCAGGCTGTCGACCTACCGCGACCTCGAGCGCGACGTCAACGATCTCGAACCGCTCGCCGAGCTCGCCGAGGAGGACCCGGAGATCGGGGCTGAGCTCGAGGAGCAGATCCGGAGCGTGACGGAGCGCCTGGAGCAGCTCGAGGAGCAACGGCTGTTCTCGGGCCGCTACGACACCGGCGATGCGCTCGTGACCGTCAACGCAGGCGCCGGCGGCACCGACGCCCAGGACTGGGCCGAGATGCTGCTGCGGATGGAGATGCGCTGGGCCGAGCGCCGTGGGTTCGACGTGGAGCTGCTCGAGGCCTCGCCGGGGGAGGAGGCCGGAATCAAGTCGGCGACGTTCCTGGTGAAGGGCGAGAACGCCTACGGGCTGTTCGGTGCCGAGAAGGGGGTGCACCGGCTGGTGCGCCTGTCGCCGTTCGACGCCGCCCACCGCCGCCAGACGAGCTTCGCCGGAGTCGAGGTCTCGCCGGTGGTCGAGGACATCGGCGACGTCGAGATCGACGACGACGATCTGCAGATCGACACCTACCGGGCCAGCGGGGCCGGCGGCCAGCACGTCAACAAGACGGACTCCGCGGTGCGGATCACCCACAAGCCGAGCGGGATCGTCGTCCAGTGCCAGAACGAGCGCTCGCAGTCCTCGAACAAGGCCGAGGCGATGACGATGCTGCGGTCCAAGCTGCTCGAGCTCGAGGAGCGTAAGCGGCGCGAGGAGATCGCCAAGGAGAAGGGCGAGGCCCAGGACGTCAACTTCGGGTCGCAGATCCGCTCCTACGTGCTGCACCCGTACTCGATGGTCAAGGATCACCGGACCGATTTCGAGATGGGCGACACCGCCCGAGTGCTCGACGGCGACCTCGACGGGTTCGCCCGCGCCTACCTGCTCAAGGCCGCCAAGTGAGCGAAGCGCGCGCTGCTCCCCGGCACCCACCGGGGAGCAGCAGCTTGCCTAATAGCGCCTAGAACGGGCTCGGACCCAGAGGACCCCCCTGGGTTGCCGGACTCGCCAGCACACACTGCCCACTGCGTGTTCCGCCGACGGTGTTGGGCTCGGCGCCGCGGGGATAGAGCGTGCCGGCCGGAGAGGTGTCCGCGCTGTCCCACACGGGCTGGTCGCCCGGGGGCGAGGCAGCCGCGGGATGGCTGTTACCGCTGCACGACAGGTTCTTCGCGATGTCGTTGGCGAGGATCTCGATCGCGTCCGGGTCGGCCATCGTGTTGCTGGTGATGCTCATGCTGCCGCCGATCTTGACCCGCGCCAGACCCAGCCAGCACGAGTTCAGGCCGCTGATCACGATATTTCCTCTGACCGTGGTGTCCTCCACGTCGCTGTACACAGGCGACTTGACCGCACCGAACACTCCGCTCTTCGGTGGATTGCAGCTGAGACCACCGCCGCCACCGTTCTCCTTGAGATTGCCGTCGATCTTGCTGTTGTGGATCACCACGCCCTGCGGCGAGTTCTCGATGACGTTGCCCGAGACAACGGTACGGCTCGTCAGCTTCGGGACCTTCGCGTGGTCGTCGAGGCAGGGGAATCCCGTACCGTCGGGGTTGGCCTTGCAACCCAGGAATGCGGCGCCACCCGCGCCGACGACGATATTGCCGGTGACCGTCAGGCTCGAATGGTGCAAGCCGAACGCGGCGCCGAGCGCCGATCCTTTTGTCACCAGCAACGTCCCGATCACGTGGGCCTTGCCGGTCTTCACTGCGCACACACCCTTGACGACGACGCCGTCAGGGTAGGTGCCCTTCAACAAACCCGGGGTCTTGAACTGCCCCGAGCAGACATACGGTCCTGCGGCCGGAGCCGCTGCGGCACCTGCACCCACGATCGCGAGCGCGAGTCCCGCCACGGCGAGCAACCGGACGCTATGAATGCGTCTCATCCGCTTCACCACCCTCTCAGTGGATTGGAATTTGCCCCGACGCTCCGGCCAGCGTCGCCGCCGAACCTACCAGCCGGTGCTCTGCTTTTACAAGTAATGCAGACGTACGATCCCTATCCTCGCTCTCGATGAGCGCGCAACCGGTGGCAGAGATCGTGGCCCGTGCCCTCGCCGAGGATGTCGGCGACGGCGATGTGACGACGGCGGCCACGGTCCCCGAGAACGCCCGGGCACGCGCGACGATCACCCAGAAGGCGCCCGGGGTCGTGTTCGGACTCGACGTCGCCGAACAGACCTTCCGTGCCGTCGACCCTGGCGTCGTCGTCGAGCGACTGGTCCCCGAGGGCGAGTGGCGCGAGAGCGGACCAGTGCTGGCGCTCGAGGGCTCGGCGCGCGGGATCCTGGCCGCCGAGCGGACCGCGCTCAATTTCCTCCAGCGCCTGTCGGGGGTCGCCACGATGGCCGCCCGGTGCGTGCAGGCGGTGCAGGGCACCGCGGCCACGATCCTCGATACGCGCAAGACCACGCCGGGCCTGCGTGCCCTCGAGAAGGCGGCGGTCGCGGCCGGCGGGGCCACCAACCACCGCGCCGGCCTGTACGACGCGATCCTGATCAAGGAGAACCACGCGGCGCTCGCCGGCGGGGTGGGCGAGGCGGTGCGCCAGGCGCGCGCGCTGGCCCCCGGACTCCCGCTCGAGGTCGAGTGCCAGACGCTCGCCGAGGTCGACGAGGCGCTCGCCGCCGGCGCTCCGATGATCCTCCTCGACAACATGGCGGTGGACGAGCTGAGGGCCGCTGTGGATCGCGTGGGAGGCCGGGCAAAGCTCGAGGCCAGCGGCGGGTTCATGCTGGAAACGATCCGGGCGGTCGCGGAGACCGGCGTAGACTTCATCTCAGTGGGTGCGATCACCCACAGCGCCCCGGCGCTAGACCTGTCACTCCTCCTTGAATCGATTCCATGAACCTGCCGATGTTCGGTGCGACAGACGCACCCTTGCTACTGGAGAACATCCCCGCCCTCCAGGATGAAGTCCGCGCGCTCGCCCGCGAGCGCGGGGCGGTGATCCTCGCCCATAACTACCAATTGCCCGAAATCCAGGACGTCGCCGACTACGTCGGGGACTCGCTCGGGCTCTCCCAGCAGGCGGCCGGCGCCGACGCGGACACGATCGTGTTCTGCGGCGTGCACTTCATGGCGGAGACCGCGTCGATCCTGTGCCCCGAAAAGCGCGTGCTGATCCCCGACCTCGATGCGGGCTGCTCGCTGGCGGACTCGATCACCGCGTCGCAGCTACACGACTGGAAGGCCAAGCACCCCGGCGCGATCGTCGTCATGTACGTCAACACGACCGCCGAGGTCAAGGCCCAGACCGATTACTGCTGCACCTCGGCGAACGCCGTCAAGGTCGTGCAGCACATCTATGACGAGCACGGCTCCGATGCCGAGATTCTGTTCGGACCCGACATGTTCCTCGGCGCCTACGTCGAGAAGTCGCTCGGGCGGGCGATGCACGTGTGGGACGGCGAGTGCCACGTCCACGCCGGCATCAAGCCCTCCGACATCGCCGACGTGCGCGCGGCGCATCCTGGGGCCGACTTCCTTATCCACCCCGAGTGCGGCTGCTCGACGAGCGTGATGGAGTACGTCGCGGCCGGCGACGTCGACAGCGACGGCGTGTACATGCTCTCGACCGGCGGGATGCTCGGGTACGCCCGTGAGCATCACGGCGGCACCGCGATCGTCGCCACCGAGACCGGGATGCTCCACCCGTTGCGCCAGACCGCTCCCGACACCGAGTTCATCCCCGCCAACGAGGCCGCCCACTGCCGCTTCATGAAGATGATCACGCTGCCGAAGCTGCGCGACGCCTTGCGAGACGGGGTTTACGAGGTCAAGGTGCCCGCGGAAATCGCCGACCGGGCGCGGCTGCCGATCCAGCGGATGGTGGCGATTTCTTAGTCCGCTTGCTCGGGATCGGCCAGCAGGTCGATGCCGTCGTTGACCGCATCCCGCACCCGCGGGAGCGTGACGCGCTTGCGCTCGAACTCGTCCGGCGTGTAGCAGTGGACGTCCGCCGGCTCGCCCATTTCGAGCCCGTCCCACAGCGAACCGGCGTGGTAGACGCGCTCGAGCCACGGCATGCCCTCGAACGCGTGCGAGACGAGGATCACGATGAACTCGGGGCCGCGCTCGCGCTGCGGCGGCGCCCCGTGCTCGTCGGCCACGCGCGCGCCGCCGAGCACGGCGGCGTCGATCTGCCAGCGGTCGCCGACGCGCTCCAGGTACCGCTGGAGCTCGCGCCGGTTCACGGCGGTCGTCACCTCCACGGCGCGATTGTCCCGGTAGCGGGCCGCCGGCGCAACGCTTCTCAGAACTTAGCGAGGGCTGGGACCATGTGATCGAACAGCTGGATCGCGGTCCAATTGCCCGGCCCGTCGATCATGAACGCGAACGCGAGCACGTGATGGTCCTGCGTGTTGCAGTAGCCGGCGAGGTTCGTGACGTAGTTGAGCGTGCCCGTCTTGGCGACGCACTGGCCCTGCGCGGCGGTATGGGCGGCGATTCCCTGCACGGTGCCGCTGACGCCCATGATCGGCAGGGAGTTCGACAGTACGCGGCCGATCGGGGTGTTCCACACCTTGCGGAGCAGGTCGACGACCTCGTCCGGTGACGAGTGATCTGAGCGCGACAGCCCGGAGCCGTCGACGATCGTGGGATGGATCCCGTAGTTGTCGATCACCTGCGAGATCACCTGCGCGCCGGCGGTGATGCTGCCCCCGGTGCCGAACCGCACACCGAGTTGCTTGGTCAGCATCTCGGCGAAGAAATCGTCCGAGGGCACATCCATCAGCTTCAGCATCACGGACAGCGGGGGAGACTCGACCGACGCGAGCTGCTGGGCGTTTCCCGGCGCGGGCAGCGTGCGGTTGAGCGGGCGCGCGCCGATCCCGGCGCCATGCATCGTCAGCACCAGCTGTCTGGCCGCAAACGCGCCCGGGTTGAGCTTTTTGAAGGTCGAGCCGTGGTCGTAGCTCAGCGCCGACAACTGGCCGCCGAAGTCGGGAACGTCCGGCGCGTATCCGGTCGCGGGGCCGCCGCGAAGCTCGTCGAACAGCGCCGCGTCGCCGATCACCCACCCCGTTACTCGCTTGATCCCGTCGTGGCCGAGTTGCCCCACGAGCTGGTTGGCGGTGGGGCCGTACCCCTGCTCCCAGTTTCGGTTGAAGGCGCCGTCCCCGAACGTCGGGTCGCCGCCGCCGACCAGATACAGGTTTCCGTGCCACACGCCACCCGGCCCGAGGTGGCCGGCGCCTTCGATCGTGGTCTTGAGCTGGGTGCCCGGTCCGAGCTCACTGAGCGTCGCCACCGTCGTGTAGAGCTTCTCGACGGACGCCGGCGGGCGGCCGACGTTGGCCCGGAGCGAAAACAGTGGCGTCTTCGCGGTCAGGTCGTAGACGAAGGCACCGGTTTGCGGACCTCCCTTGGCGAGCGCGCTCGACAGCGCGGCGCGCAGCGCGACCAGCTGCGGCGAGGGGGCCGGCGGGGGTTCGGGAGCGACGTGGAGCGGCGCGGTCGCGGCGGCGGTCGCGGTGTGGGCGATCGGGGCGCCCACCGACGCGTCCGAGCTCGGCTTTTGGGCGTGGCCCCCACCGCCACACCCCGCAATCAACGCCGTTAGGGCGATGCCCCCCAGGATCCGGCGCGTCAGGCTGACTCGAGCTCCTCCACTGTGTGCGGGCCGACGCACGCCACCGACAGCTCGTCGGCGACCCGCTCGGCGACCTCTCTCACGTCGTCAAACGTTACTTCGTCGAGCAGCGCGATCGTCTCATCAGGGTCGACGTCCTCGCCGTACACGATGGTCTGCTGCGCCGCGTGGCGGGCGATCGCGCCGGTGTTCTCGAACGCGATCGCGCGAGCGCCGGCCGCGTAGGCGCGGGCGCGCTCGACCTCCGCCTCGGTCGGGCCGTCGGTGCGGAGCTCGGTGACGATGTCGCGCATGCGCCGGTAGGCCTCGAGCATCTTGCTCGACTCGAGCCCCGCCGCCAGCTGGAGCACCGGCACGTCGGCGTAGGCGTGCGCGACGGCGTGCACCGAGTAGGCGAGGCCGCGCTGCTCTCGGATCTCGTCGAACAGGCGCGAGCCCATCGAGCCTCCGAGGAGCGTCGAGTAGATCGTGAGCACGGCGCGCTGCTTGGGGTCGCCGGGCTCGATCGAAGGCTGGTAGGACATCCGCAGGTGCGACTGGTTGGAGTCGCGCTCTCGCACGAGGATCCGCGGCCGCTGCGGCGGCGCGGGCTCGTAGGGAGCGGGGTCGGGCCGGCTCGGAAAGCGCGTGAACAGCTCGTCGACGGCACCGTTCTGGGGCAGTCCCTCGAGGTTGCCGACGAGGAACGCGCCGCCGCGGTCGGGCGCCCAACGGCGGTTGCGGAACTCGACGATGCCCTCGCGGGTGAACGTGTCGCGGATGTGCTCGGCCGGTCCGAGCACCGGGCGGCCCAGCGGGTGATTTCCGAACGCCGCCTCGTCGATCAGATGCCCGGCCATCACCGCCGGCTGATCGTCGGCGCGCGCGATCTCCTGCACGACGACGCCACGCTCGCGGTTGAGCTCGTCGCCGTCGATTCTCGGGCGACCGACGAAGTCGGTCAACAGGTCTGCGGCCTGTAATGCGCTCGTGGCGCGTGCCGTGATGTGGAAGGCCACCAGGTCATGGCTCGTGTAGGCGTTGAGGACGGCGCCGATCCGCTCGGCGGCCTCGTTGACGTCCCGGTAAGTGGGGTACTTCTCGCCGCCCTTGAACACGAGATGCTCGAGAAAGTGGGCCATCCCGTTCTCCTCGGGGCGCTCGGTCCGGGCGCCGGCATCGAACGCGACGAGGATCGTCACAGAGCGAGTTCCCTCGACCGAGATCCGGTACAGAGGGAGCCCATTGGGTAACGAGGTCTGCGTGATCGACGGCACCGCCACAGAAAATAGCTGCTCGTGCAAGTCCCCTTGCAGGGGGAGGATCACGGGGCGTTCCGAGATGGGCCTCGGTAGGCTGCCCCGGACCTATGGCTAGAACTGAATCACAGCATCGAACCCGCCGGCGGCGCGAGAGCGCTGTTTCGGCGATGATCGCGCCCCGCGAGGCTCAGGCCGTCGGGCCGGTTCCGACCGCCCGGTCGGTGATCGATTTCCGTGGCGTGTCCAAGCGCTATTCGAGCGGCGACATCGGCCTCGACCAGGTCACGTTCTCGATCGAGCGTGGCGACTTCGTGTTCCTCGTCGGGTCCACCGGATCGGGCAAGTCGACCGTGATGCGCCTGCTGATCAAGGAGCTCGAACCGACCGGCGGGACGATCCGCGTGGCCGGCCACGACCTTGGCGTGATCAAGCGCAAGCGGATCGCCTACTACCGCCGCAATCTCGGCGTGGTGTTCCAGGACTTCAAGCTGCTCCCGGGCCGGACCGTGTACGAGAACGTCGCCTACGCCCTCCAGGTCACCGGCGGCACCCGTCGCGACATCCGCGACAAGGTTCCGGACATCCTGCGGCTGACCGGCCTATCGACCAAGCTGCACAACTACCCGGACCAGCTTTCGGGCGGCGAGCAGCAGCGCGTCTCGATCGCGCGCGCGTTCGTCAACCACCCGCCGCTGCTGCTGGCTGACGAGCCGACCGGGAACCTCGACCCCGAGACGAGCGTCGACATCATGCGGCTGCTGTACCGGATCAACCGGACCGGCACCACCGTGCTCGTGGCCACCCACGACCAGGCGATGGTGGACAAGATGCGCCGGCGCGTGATCGAGTTGTCCGAGGGACGGATCGTCCGCGACGAGGCCACCGGCCGGTACACGCGCGACGAAACCACGCGCGAATTTGCCCGCCGCATGCGCCAGCCCTCGACGCGCCCGCCGGCGGTCTAGCGGATGAAGGTCGGGTTCTTCCTCCGAGAGGCGCTGCGCTCGATGCGGCGGAGCGCCGCCCCGAGCTTCGCGGCGCTCGCGACGGTGCTCGTGACGATGTTGGTGCTCGGGGTGTTCATCCCGATCGTGCAGGCCACCAACGGGGCCGCGAACAGCGTTCGTGGGCGTGTCGAGGTGGACGTGTACATGAACACGAACGCCACCGCCGCTGACGATCAGCGGGTGCAGCACGAACTGCTCGGGCTCCCGCACGTCAAATCGGTCCAGTTCGTCTCAAAGCAACAGGCTTACCAGCAGCAGTCCGCGCAGGACGAGCAGGCCTACCAGCTTCTCGGGTCCAACCCGTTGCCCGACACCTTCCACGTGATTCCCGACAACCCGAGCAACGTTCTGGCCGTCCACAGCGAGATCACGGGATCGGGCTCGGGCTCTGGCGGAAGCGGGCTGATGGATTCCTCGATCGCGACTGTGTCCAACAAGCAGTCCGATACCCAGAAGATCCTCGAGGTCACGAACCTGGTGACGATCACCGCCGCGGTGCTGACGGTGCTGCTCGCACTCGCGTCGATCCTGCTGATCGCGAACACGATCCGCCTGTCGCTGTACGCGCGCCGGCGCGAGGTCGAGGTGATGAAACTGGTCGGCGCGACCGACTGGTTCATCCGCGTGCCGTTCGTGATCGAGGGCGTCATCGTCGGCGCGGCGGGCGCCTTGCTGGCGGTCGCGGTCCTGGGTGTGACCAAGGTCGCGGTGCTCGACCCGCTCGCGAGTAGCTGGGGGCTGATCGCCGCGCCGCGGACGATCGGGTTCACGGGGCTCGTGATCGTGCTGCTGGCGGCCGGCACGGCCGTTTCGGCGCTCGGGTCCGGGTTGTCGTTGCGCCGCTTCTTGCGCGTCTAACGGCGTTATTGGTCGGCGGCTGGGTCGGTTGGGCGCCCCTACCCGCCAGCCGGTCCGTACGCGCGCCCCGGGTGGTCGTGCGGCCTCCTCGCCGTACTGCGTGTGAGCGCTCACATTCTTTGCTATAACAACCTCTTCACAGAGTTCCGCTTGCGTGGGATCGTCGGCCGGGTGCAAGCGCACAACCGATGGGAGGATCAATGCGGACTGTTTTACGCAGCCTCAGGGGGCTGCGCGGTTTCGGCTGGTCGCGGGTTGTGTTCGTGACCGCCGTTGTCCTGCTCGGCACCGGGGGCATCGCGCTCGCTGCCAAGCACGGCCACAAGCCGAAGCACAATGGATCGTCGAGCATCTCCAAGCAGACTTGGGGCTCGGCGCACGGCCAGGCGGTCGATCTCTACTCGCTGCGCAACCGCAACGGGATGATCGTCAAGATCACCAACTACGGCGGCGTCGTGCAGTCGATCTGGGTGCCCGACCGCACCGGCCACCTCACGAACGTCGCGCTCGGGTTCCCGAAGCTCAGCGACTACGTCAACGATTTCGAGAACCAGCCGTGGCCGGCCGCCGGCGGGTCCGGCGAGACCTACTTCGGCGGGATCATCGGGCGCTACGCGAACCGGATCGCCAACCACTCGTTCACGCTGAACGGCACGACCTACCAGCTCGTCGGCAACAACGGTCCGAATAACGTGAACACGCTGCACGGCGGCCCGGACTCGTACAACACGCAGATCTGGACCGCGACGCCGGAGACGAGTCGCCGGTGGCGTGGCGCTGAAGCTGACCTACACCGACCCGAGCGGCAAGAACGGATTCCCGGGGACCGTCACGACGGAGGTGACGTACACGCTCAGCAACGACAACGCCCTGGGGATCGCCTACCGGGCGACCACGACCGCGCCGACGGTCATCAACTACACCAACCACACGTATTTCAACCTCGCCGGCGAAGGCTCGGGCACCGTGTATGACCAGAAGCTGGCGATCAACTCGAACACATTCCAGCCGACCAACTCGGTGCAGATCCCGACTGGGTTCGCCTCGGTGTCGGGCACGCCGTTCGACTTCCGCGCGATGAAGCCGATCGGCCAGAACATCGGCGATGCGAGTGCTCCGCAGGGCAACCAGCTGGTCGTCGCCCACGGGTACGACCACAACTGGGTGCTCCGCGGGTCCGGCTTCAGGCTCGCCGCCGTCGCCCAGGATCCGGGTGACGGGATTGTGCTGTGGACCTACACCAACCAGCCCGGCGTCCAGCTGTACACCGGGAACTTCCTGGTCGGCGACCTCGTCGGGACCAGCGGTCACGCGTACCGACAGGGCGACGCGTTCACGCTCGAGACCCAGCACTACCCGGACACGCCGCACCACATCGGCGACCCGCATTGGCCGTCGGTGGTGCTGAATCCGGGCCAGGTGTTCAACTCCAAGACGACCTACAAGTTCACGACGGCCGGACCGGGGTTCCGGCACAACTTCTAAAACCGTCGAATCGTCCGGTCGGGCCATGCGGGTGGTCCGGCCGGACATTGTCTTGCCGGCCGGTGCCCGTGGTCTACTGCATTTGGGGCCGTCGAGGTTCGCGGCGTCGTAACCTCATGGAGTCATGTACGCGCGCCGATCTCGTGGTCCCCGCATCGCCGCCTTGGTCCTCGGCGGCGTGCTCGTGCTGCTGATCGGCATTTTGCTCGGCGGGCACCCGAGTTGGCTCCCATCGCCGCTGCGCAGCGCGTTCGTTAGCCAGAACGACGATCCACTCGTCAATCAGGTGCTCAACATGCTCCAGACCGACTACTACCGGCCGCTGAACCGCAATCAGCTGATCAACAAGGGCCTCGCCGGGATGGTGGCCAGCCTCGACGATCCGTACTCCCACTACTACGACCCAACCAACTACCAGGGCTTCCTCAACGAGGACAACCCGCACTTGAGCGGGATCGGGGTCGACGTGCAGGCCGAGTCGCGCGGCCTGCTCGTCGACGACGTTTTCCCGGGCTCGCCGGCTGCCAAGGCCGGACTCCAGCGGGGCGAGGTGATCGTCGCGGTCGGCACCACGTCGCTGGCGAGCCGGCCGGCGAACTTCGGCTCGCAGCTGATCAAGGGGCGCGCCGGAACCCCGGTCACGCTGACGATCTTGCAGGGGAAGCAGACGCATCCCGTGACGCTTGTGCGCGCCGACATCGTGGTCCCGGTCTCGGCTGGGCAGATCGTCAAGTACCACGGAATCAAGCTCGGCGCGGTCACGCTTACGCAGTTCGTGGACGGGGCCGGCGCCGAGTTGCGGACGCAGGTCGAGAAGGTCCTCCACCAGGGCGCGCGGGGGCTGATCCTCGACCTGCGCGACAACCCCGGCGGGCTCCTGAACGAGGCCGTGAATGTCGCCAGCATCTTCATCCCCGACGGCACGATCGTCTCGACCAGAGGCCGCGCCCAGCCGACCGAGGTGTACGTGGCCCGGGGCGGTGCGATCCCGACGAGCATCCCGGTGGTCGTGCTCGTAAACCGCAACACCGCGTCGGCCGCCGAGATCGTCACGGGCGCGCTGAAGGATCGTGGGCGCGCCAAGATCGTCGGCACGAACACCTACGGCAAAGGCGTGTTCCAGGAGATCGAACCGCTACCGAACGGCGGCGCGCTCGACTTCACGGTGGGCGAGTACTTCACGCCGAACGGGACGAACCTCGGCGGCGGCGGGGTGAAGGAGGGACGCGGCATCACGCCCAACGTCTACGCCGCAATCGCTCCGGGCGCCAAGACCGACACGCAGTTCACGGCCGCCGAGCGGACATTGGCCGCCGAGGTGCAGTGAGCCCCGTCAAGGACGCGAGCGGCGGCTCGCGGGTGGTGGTGCTGGCTCGGCATGGCAAGTTCCTCGTCGCCGAGCCGTTCTTCGGCGCCGGGCCCCGGTCGGTGGTCAGCCGCGATCGCAATGTGGCGGTCGGGGACCTGATCGTCGTCAGCGCGGGCGCGGCCCGCAACGGCCGCGGAGGGGGGAGGGCCACGGTCGTGCGACGGATCGGACGCTCGGACGTCGCGCGCGATGTGATCGAAGGGCTGATGGTCGACCGGGGCCTGCGGCGCCGGTTCGATCCCGCCGTCGAGCACGAGGCTCGCGAGGTGTCCGCGGCCACGCTCGCCGCGGGGGACGGCGCCGCGTGGCCGGCCGATCGTCGCGATCTGCGCTCGCTGCCTACGTTCACCGTCGACCCGGTGACCGCGCGGGACTTCGATGACGCGATCTCGGCCGCGGTCGAGGACGACGGAGCGCGCCGGGTGTGGGTGCACATCGCCGACGTGTCCGCCTACGTTCGCCCGGGCTCGCTGCTGGACCGCGAGGCGTACCGGCGCGGGACGAGCGTCTACGTCCCCGGTGCGGTCGAGCCGATGCTGCCCGAGGCACTCTCGGGGCGCGCGTGCTCGCTCGTCCCCGGGCAGGATCGCTTTGCCGTCACGACCGAACTCGTGCTCGACGGCGCCCGTGTCCGCAGCAGCGCGTTCTACCGCTCGGTGATCCGCTCCGACGAGCGCCTCGACTACGGGCGCGTCGACCGCATCTTCGACGGCCGCGAGCGAGCGGCGGGCGGCTGGGGCGCGGGGCTCGAGGTGGCGCGGGCGGCGGCCGCCGCGCTCGAAGCGCGGCGGGCCTCGCAGGCGGCGCTGTCACTCGAATCCTCAGAGCCGGAGTTCGAGTTCGACCGTGAGGGGAATGTGGTGTCGGCCGAGCCGGTCGCGCAGACCGAGTCCCATCGGCTGATCGAGCATCTGATGATCGCCGCGAACGAGCAGGTCGCCCGGCTGCTGGTGTCGCGGCGGGTGCCGACGCTGTACCGAGTGCACGAGCGGCCCGACGGAATCGCCGCCGAGCGGCTGATCGACCAGCTCGCGTCGCTCGGGGTGCCGACCCCGCCGGTTCCCAAGGGGCACATCGCGCCTCAGCAGGCCGCCGATCTGATTGGCGAGGCCTCGCAGCTGATCGAGCGGTGGACCGCGTCTCACGACGGGCGGGGGCGGCGTGCGTTGACGAGCCTCGTGCTGCGGTCTTTGAAGCAGGCCTATTACGACCAGCGCAACCGCGGGCACGCCGGCCTGCAACTCGCGGCCTACTGCCACTTCACATCGCCGATCCGGCGCTACCCCGACCTGGTCTGCCACCGGGCGCTGCTGTCCACGGTCACGGGTGAGGAGCCGGCGCCGAAGGCGGCCTGGGTCGCGGAGGCCGGACCGTGGAGCTCGGCGCGCGAGCGCGAGGCGATGTCGATCGAGCGCGACGCCGACGACATCGCCCGCTGCTTCTTGCTCGAGCGGTCGCTGCGCGGCACGGATCCCGAGGACGCCTTCGACGGCGAGGTCGTCGGCCTGGCGGGCGTCGGCGCGTTCGTCGCGTTCGGATCCCGGGGCGAGTTCGAGGGGTTGCTCCCAGTGCGTCTGCTGCTTGGAGACTGGTGGGAGCTCAACGAGCAGGGGACGATGCTCGTCGGGACTCGCGGCGGCGCCACGATCCGCCTGGGGGATCCGGTGCGGGTGCGCGTGGGGAAGATCGATGCTCCGCGCGGCCGCGTCGACCTGCTCCCGGCCTGGGAGGTGGACTGAGCCGATGGCCAAGGGCCGAAAGCGAAAGGCGTCCGCTGGCGACGTCGCCACGAACCGGCAGGCGTCTTACCGCTACAACCTGCTCGAGCGCTTCGAGTGCGGGCTCGTGCTGACCGGCACGGAGGTCAAGTCGCTGCGCGAGTCGGGCGCCCAGCTCAAAGATTCGTATGCGGTCGTGCGCGATGGCGAGGTGTGGCTGATCGGGCTGTACATCGCGCCCTACGGTCCCGCCGCCCGCGAGAATCACGATCCCGAGCGCCCGCGCAAGCTGCTGCTGCACCGGGAGCAGATCGAACGGCTGATCGGCCTCACCCGAGAGCGCGGGCTGACGCTCGTGCCGACGCGGATCTACTTCGCGGGGCCGCGGTCGCGCGCCAAGGTCGAGATCGCATTGGCGCGGGGCAAGGACCTGTACGACAAGCGCGAGGCGATCAAGACGCGCGATATGGCCCGGGACGTGCAGCGCGAGTTGCGCGAAGCGCGGTACTAGCGGCGCGGCGCCGTACTACCGTCGCGCGGCCAACGTGCGGGCGCGGGAGGCGATTGCGGGCGGAGGCGATTGCGGGCGGAGGCGATTGCGCCCTCAACTAGTCTGCGTGGGACGAATGCGTAGCCACGCCGAACGTTGGGTAGCCCCTAACCATGACGATTGGTTCGAGCATTCTCCTGATCGCGGTTGGCGCGATTCTCAAGTGGGCCGTCACGGCGCAGGTGAAGGGATTCAACATCCAGACGGCCGGCACCGTGCTGTTCGTGGTCGGTCTCGTAGGCCTCGTGCTGTCGCTGATCTACACCTTCTGGTGGGCTCGGCGCGATTACAACGAGACGCGGGTGTACCGGCGCGATCCGCCGGTCGCCTAAGCCTGCGGTTCTGAGGTGGGCGGGGGCGCGTGCGGTCGCTAGCTGATCGTGCGCGCCACCAGCGTGGCATGCATGCCCACGACCAGTAGGGCCACGAGACTCAGGTAGACCGCGGCGACGAGCGCCCGGTCAAGCGGTCTGACCCGGTAGTACGCCTCCTGCGCAAGCCCGCCGGCGCGGCGCTGTTGCCAGCGCTTGTAGGTCTCGAAGCCCGCGAACACCAGGATCAGCCAGATGATCGGGTTGGGGAAGATGATCGCGAGCGGGATCATCGCGGTGAACCCGATAAACCACATCCACGGGGCCATCGCCGCCATCGCCCGTCCGCCGTCGAGCGGCACGACCGGCAGCAGATTGAACAGGTTCAGGAAGAACCCGGTGAAGGCTAGAGCGCGCCACAGATCGTTGCCGGTGGCGTGCCAGATCAGCACGCATGCGGCCGCGCCGATGCTGCCGAGGATCGGTCCCGCCAGCCCGACGCGGGCCTCGGCGGTCGCGTTGTTGCCGAGCGAGCGGGCAGCGATCACCGCTCCCAGGAACGGGATGAAGATCGGCCAGCTGGCCTTGATGCCCTCGCGCCGCAGCGCGATGGCGTGTCCCATCTCATGCACGAACAGCAGCGCGATGAACCCGGCGGCGAATTGCCAGCCCCAGAGCAGCGCGTACGCGGCCAGCGAGACCAGGATCGTGCCGCTGGAGGCCAGCAGCTTCACCTTCGGAAGCAGCAGCAGGATCGCCTTCAGCTTCGCCAGCACGGCGACGATCGCCGCTCCGATCGCCGACAGCCGCCGGCGGATCGGGCCCTGGCGTTTGGGCTCGGCCACGGGCGCGGGCAGCGGCTCGGGCTCTAGCGGGGGTGTCTCGGCCGCCCCGACCGGGGCGAACGGCCACTGCGTATTCGTTTCCATTGCTACGGATTGTAGGAACGGCCATCGGCCGTCCGCTGCGGTCCTTACCTCGTCCTTCGGTTCATCGGCTCCGCCCGGGGTGTGGCTATCCCGCGGCTATACTCGCTGGACACATATCCCCGGGGACGACAGGCTTCGACGTGGTCGGTTCGTGGGGGTGGTTGCGAGTCGAGGTCCCGGGAGGCCTCGTTAAACACCCGGGAAAAAATACGTGCGAATCATTCAGATTCCCACACCTATAACCTCGCTGTCTAACCACAGTTGAGCGTTAGCCGGCCACCATTCGCCCGCGGTGGCGGTCCGGTTCGAACAGCGGGCTTACCCGGTGAGGCCCGCTCCAGCCCCGCCGGGGACATCTTTGGAGCTGGCCCCCGACAACCCCGCCGGCAAGGCGAGTCGAGGGCGAGATCAGAGTGCCGGCTACGCTCGTAGACGCCACCTTTTGCGCGACTGCGGACGCGGGTTCAATTCCCGCCGTCTCCATCTCGTCAGTTAGACGCTTCGGTTTCCAAATCGGAAGCCGGAGCGTCTTTCGGCGTCAGGGGGCGGCTTGCGGGCGCTGGGCGTGCACGTGCGGAACACGCTCTCACGGAGAAGCCCTTATCGCCGGTCTCCGGCGCCTCCCGACGGAGGTAGCGAAGCGCAACACGTCGTAGTGATCTTCGATCAGCTCGTCCGCGGGAGTAGCAGCCGTGCCAGACGCGCTTTGCAACGCGAGGTCCTATGTACGCGCGGATGCCCGCGTCGAAACCGATGCGCGGGTCCGGCGCACCGGCATTCGCCCAGCCTGAAGGTCGGACGGTGCGTCGTCAACCGTAGAAGCCAGGGTCCAAGTGCGGATCTCTACTTGCACAGACACCGTAAGTGATCCCGATGTCACTTCGCGGCGAGAGAGGGAAGCTGTCGGGATCCCCGGACGACCGGGGATTACCCAAATGAGTGCCGACCGACGCTTGTCGCGACAGTGGCTCCCGGGGCCCGCGCACTCCGAGGAGGTTTGCATCATGGCAACCATCTCTGCACCTGCACGATCGGTCCGTCAGGAGGCTCAGCTCGAAGGCGCGCCAGTCACCGCAACTCTCGATTGGGGCAACTCGGCCCCGCTTGCGCTTTTGGCGTTCGCCGTCACAACATTCATTCTGAGCATGATCAACGCGAAAGCCGTCTCGGTGGGGACGACCCCCGTGGTGTTCGGCGTCGCGCTGATGTTCGGCGGCTTAGCGCAGCTGATCGCGGGCGTCATCCAGCTGCGAACCGGCAACACCTTCTCGGGTGTGCTGTTCGCCGGCTTCGGCGCTTTCTGGTTGTCGTTCTTCGCGCTCGGGCAGTGGTTCCTGAAGGCTGTGCCGGTGACCCAGTTGGGGCATGCGGTCGGCCTGTTCATATACGCCTTCGGCATCTTCGTCGTCGTGATGTTGGCCGCGTCCTTTCGCACGAACGTGGTCGTCGTGCTGGCGCTGGCGATTCTGGTGGGCGTATTCTTCTTACTCGGAGCGGGCAACTACGGGGCTCACACGACGCTGATCCACTGGGGCGGCTACCTCGGCCTCGCGGCGGCAGCGTGCGCGTTCTACCTGGCGTTGGCGGAGCTCTGCGAGTTCTCCTATGGCCGACCTGTGCTCCCTGTCTGGTCGCTGGCCAAGCGCTGATGGGGCCACGCTGAACGCTAGCCAGCAGATGTGATGGGCGCTTCGGCGACCGAGTCGCGGCCACTGGTCCGGGACGTGCTCCTGCGCGATGGATCGACACTGCGCCTGCAAGCTCCGACCTCAGCGGATTTCGCCGACATCCAGGCGTTCTATGACCGGCTCTCCGAGGTGAGCCGCAGCTTCCGCTTCCACGGGCTCGCGCGCACCGATCTCGTCGCGCGCGAGGAGGCTGAGGCGACTGGCCTTGATCGCATGGTGCTCATCAGCCGGCACGACAGGCAGGTGTCGGCGGTCGCCAGTTATGCCGGGTTGCGCGAGCCCGGCGTCGCCGAGGTCTCGTTTGCCGTGGCTGATGATGATCAGGGCCGCTGGATCGGGATGCGGATGCTCGAGCAGCTCGCGGAGATCGCGGCGGACCACGGAATCCACCGTTTCGATGCGGAGGTGATGGCCAACAATGCGGCAATGCTGGCCGTGTTCGAGCACGCCGGCTACGCCGTGCGACGTCGGGGTTCGGTTGGCGAGGTGACGGTGTCGCTCGATATCACGCCTACGGCGGCTGTGCTCGAGCGGATCGACGAGAGAGACCATGTCGCTGCCGTCGCATCGTTGCGACCGGTCCTTGCGCCGTCGTCGGTAGCAGTTGTGGGCGCCGCGGCGACGCCGGGCAATGTCGGGCGTGCCGTGCTGGCGAACATCATCCGCGGTGGCTTTCAGGGTGCGGCGATGCCGGTCCACCGCGCCGGGGGTATCGTGTGCTCGCTGAGAGCCGCTCGCAGCCTTGGTGAGCTGCAGGTCGCTCCGGAGTTGGTAATCATCTCCGTCGAGGGCGACGCGGTGCTCGAGTACGCCGCCGAGGCGATGGCGGAGGGAGCACGAGCCCTGCTAGTGCTTCCCGCTGGTCGTGAGCAGGTAGGAGGCGAGGCGTCCCTGGCGCGACGGGAGCGGCTACTTGAGATCGTTCGGGGAACGGGCGTGCGGATGGTCGGGCCGAACTCCTTGGGGGTGCTGAACACCGCCGCCAACGTCGGCTTGAACGCCACGTTCACGGGCGCGAGCGTCCGGGCGGGGCGCCTGGCGATCTGCTCGCCGTCAGGCGCCATCGGGGTGGCGCTGCTTGGTCACGCGGCCGCTCGGCAGCTCGGGGTCTCGATGTTCGCCTCGCTCGGAAACCGCGCTGATGTCTCGACCAACGACCTGCTCGAGTGCTGGGAGGCTGACGACCGGACCGCAGCGGTGATGCTCCATGTTGAGTCGTTCGGCAATCCTGAGCGCTTCGCGCGGATCGCGCGTCGGGTGTCGCGTACCAAGCCAATCTTGGCGGTCAAGGGGCGTCGACGGGCCGAGCGCACCCTCAGCGAAGCCCGCTCATACACGGCGGCCGCACTCCGTAGCGACGCCGCAGTTGACGCGCTCCTGCATCGAGCCGGGGTGCTGCGGTTCCGGGGGGGCGAGGAGCTGTTCGATGCCGCCGAGTTCTTCGAGAGTCAGCCGCTGCCCCTCGGACGTCAGATCGGGATCGTGAGCAACTCCGCCGGCGTGGCGACCCTCGCCGCTGACGCCGCCGCGACCCGCGGGCTAGACGTGAGCGAGTCAACCGACGCACAGAACCCCGTGGTGCTGAGGATCAGCGCCGGTCCGGACGAATACGCCGCCAGCATCCGCGAGCTGCTTGGCGATCCCGGCGTCGACGCGGTGATGGTCTACTACGTCGAGTATTACGACGGCGACCCGGAAGCGGTGCTGGAGGCGATCTCCGCGGTTGCGGAGGGGCGGCCGAAGCCGGTTGTGGCGTCGGTGCTGCGGGCCGACGGCCGGCTGCCCGCGCGGACCGGCGTGGGCGTTCCCAACTTCCTGTTCCCGGAGTCGTGTGCCGCCGTGCTCGCACGCGCGGCCGAACGTCGCGAATGGCTGTCACGACCGCTCGGCGAGCCTCCGCGCTATCCCGGCCTGGACCGGGCGGCGGCACGCGAGCTGATCTCTTCATTTCTTGATCGGCAACCCTTGGGTGGGTGGCTCACGGCTGCAGACGCTGAGGCCCTGCTGGCCACGCACGGGATCCCGCTTGTCGCGTCGCATCACTGCTGCGACATCGAGCGCGCCGTCGCCGTGGCAGCGGAGATCGGCGCTCCGGTCGCGCTGAAGGCGGACTTTGCCGCTCCCGCGCATGCCAGCGACATCGACGCCGTGCTCCTCGGGGCGAAGGGTGAGGCGGCGGTGCAAGGCTGTTGGCGCGAGCTCGAACGACGGGTGGAGGCCGCTGGGCGGGAATGGATTGGAGCGATCGTCCAGCGTATGGTCGGCCCCGGTGGGGCGGACCTCCTGGTGGGGGCGATTGCCGATCCCGATCTCGGCCCGGTGCTGGCCCTTGGCTTCGGCGGGCGCCGGGCCGGCCTTGATGGATCGACCGCGTTCGGCCCGCTTCCGGAGACCGACGCGGAAGCCGACGAGCTAATCGACTCCGCTCCGGGAGTCGCCACCCAGCTGGACGGGTTCCGCGGCAGCGCTGTGCTGGATCGGCAGGCGCTGCGCGAGCTGATGCTGCGCTTTGTCCGCCTGCTCCGAGAGCTGCCAGAGATAGTCGAGACGGATCTCAACCCTGTCCGATGCACGACGAATGGCTGTGTCGTGCTCGACATGCGAATGCGAATCGAGCGCCGGTGCCCGGTCGAGCGCGTGAAGACATGGTGAGCGGTCAGGACCGCCACCCGGGAAGGCAAGGTCCACCCGTTGAACGGCACGCTGAGAAGCTGAGGGCTCTGACAGCCGCGCGGCGCACGAAGATCATTCAGCCCGAGGCGGCCGCTCGGCTGATCGTCGATGGTGACACGTTGGCGATCGGTGGATTCGTCGGGATCGGGGTTCCCGAGGCGCTCATCAACGCGCTCGCGGAGCGCTTCGGCGAAACCGGCCGCCCGCGCGACCTGACGCTCGTGTTCGCGGCGGGACAGGGGGACGGCGGCGACCGGGGGCTCAACCGCCTCGCCCACGAGGGGCTGATCCGGCGCGCGATCGGGGCGCACTGGGGGCTCGTCCCTGCGCTCGGCGCTCTCGCCCTCGACGGCCGGATCGAGGCCTACTGCCTCCCGCAGGGCGTTATCTGCCATCTTTATCGCGAGACCGCCGCCGGCCGGCCAGGCCTGATCACGCGGGTAGGACTGGGTACGTTCGTCGATCCGCGTCTCGAGGGCGGTCGCATGAACGCGGCGTCAACGGAGCAGATGGTGCGGGTCATCGAGCTCGACGGCGAAGAGTTCCTCTTCTATCCCTGCCGCCCGATCGACGTGGCGCTCGTGCGGGGCACGACAGCCGACGAGGAGGGCAACGTGACCGTCGAGCGCGAGGCCGCCACGTTGGACACGCTGTCGATCGCGCAGGCGACGAAGAACTCGGGTGGGATCGTGATCGTGCAGGTTGAGCGGGTCACCACCCGTCACGCGCGCGCCCCGCGGGAGGTCCGCCTTCCCGGCATGCTTGTCGACGGCGTCGTGGTCGCGAGCAGCGCTGTGCACATGCAGACGTTCGCTGAGGCCTATAACCCCGCGTACACCGGAGAGGTGTGCGTGGTGCGGGAGGCGCCGGAGGCGACGGCGCTCGATGCGCGTAAGGTGATCGCCCGCCGCGCCGCGATGCTGCTGAAGACGGGCGCCGTCGTGAACCTCGGCATCGGGATACCCGAGGGCATAGCCACGGTTGCCAGCGAGGAGGGGATCCTGGACCGGATCACACTCACCGTCGAGGCGGGCGCAATCGGCGGCGTGCCCGCCGGCGGTCTGAGCTTCGGTGCGGCCACCGATGCTCAAGCGGTCATCGACCAGCCGTACCAGTTTGACTTCTACGATGGCGGTGGGCTGGACCAAGCATTCCTCGGGATGGCGGAGGCCGACCGCCATGGCCACGTAAACGTCAGCCGCTTCGGCCGCAAGCTTGTCGGCGCCGGCGGATTCATCAACATCAGCCAGTCCGCCCGTAATGTCATCTTCCTCGGGACGTTCACTGCCGGCGCCGAAATGACCGTGAGCGACGGGAGGCTGCGCATTCAACGCGACGGCACGATCCCGAAGTTCGTCGACGAGGTCGCGCAGGTTACGTTCAACGGCGCGCGCGCCCTTGCGACCGGCCAGTCCGTCCTCTACATCACCGAACGCTGCGTGCTGCGGCTCGGCTACGAGGGCCTCGAAGTGATCGAGCTCGCCCCCGGAGTGGATCTCGAGCGCGATGTGCTGGCCCGTCTGGGCTTTCGGGCCAAGGTTGCGCCCGAGCTGCGCGACATGGACGCCGCGATCTTCACCGACGCGCCGCTCGGACTAGGTGAACCCTCACGGCTGACGCTCGACGAACGCGTCGACTACCGCGCTGACGATGACCTCGTATTCATCAACCTCGAAGGCCTCGCCGTGGACACCCTCGAGGAGGCCGAGGCGCTCGCCGCGGTCCTTAGCCGGCGGCTGCACGACATCGGCACGCGGGTGAACCTCATCGTCAACTACGGCAACTTTGAACCCGGGCGCGCGGCGGCGCCGCGCTTTTTCGAGATGGTTCGGCAGCACGAGCGGTCGCATTTCCTGTCCGCCGCGCGCTACTCGACCGACGCTTTTCTGCGCCGCAAGCTCGCCGGGGCGTTCGCGGACGCTGGGCTCTCGCAGACGATCTACCGGAGCTTCGAGGAGGGCACCGAGGCGCTAGCCGCGCACGCGGCGCGCAGGCGCCCAGCCTCGAACGAGGACGACTGGCGTGCCGCGCGCTAGGACCATCTACCCCCGGCGTGCCCCCATCCGGCACTCCAGGCCCGCAGGGCCGGGGTATGTTCGGACCGCAGGGCGCACCGACCGAAACAAAGGCTGCGCGTCCAAAAAACGCTCAGAAGAGAGGAGTCCCACATGTCCACCGTGTCGCACAGCGACTTGACGCCGCTGCGTTTCCTGGAACGCTCCGCCGAGGTATATCCCGACAAGGTGGCGATCGTCCACGGTGACCGGCGCACCACCTATCGCGAGTTTGCCGGCGAGGCGACTCGTCTCGCCCGGGCCCTGCAATCGTCTGGGATCGACGCGGGCGACCGCGTGGCCTACCTCTGCCCGAATATTCCCGAGCTGCTGATCGCGCACTTTGCCGTCCCGTTGGCAGGCGCCGTGCTCGTAGCCATCAACTCGCGCTTGTCGGGTGATGAGGTGCGCTACATCTGCGACCACTCCGGTGCCAAGCTGCTGGTGGTTGACTCGGAGCTACGCTCGAGCGTCGCTCCGATCGAGAACGAGCTTGAGACGGTCGCTGAGATCGTCACGGTCTTCGACCCTGAATCGGAAGGGGACCTTTCCGAGGCGTACGACGGCCCCGGCTATCAGGATCTCCTCGAGCGTGGATCCGACGAGCCGTTGGGCTGGACGGTCGAGGACGAGCTGGCCACAATCACGATCAACTACACGTCGGGCACCACGGGACAGCCCAAAGGCGTCATGTACAGCCATCGCGGCGCCTACTTGAACAGCCTCGGGGAGCTGCTTCACTCCGAGCACGGCGCCGACAGCGTCTACCTGTGGACGCTGCCGATGTTTCACTGCAACGGGTGGTGCACGGCTTGGGGCGTGACGGCCATCGGCGGGCGACACGTGTGCCTTCGTGCCGTGCGCGGCGACCGCATCTGGCAGCTAATAGAGCGGGAGAACGTCACGCACCTCAACGGCGCTCCTCCCGTGCTCGCCGCGCTGGTGAGCGCGGAGGAGGCTCACCCGCTGGACCGGCCGTTGGTAATCACGACGGCGGGCGCGCCGCCGAACCCGAAGACGATCGCGCAGTGTGAGGACATCAACGCGCGGGTGGTGCATGTCTACGGGTTAACCGAGACGTATGGTCCTTACTCCGTCTGCCAATGGCAGGAGGGCTGGGAGGACCTTGACGTGGAGGAACGCGCGGCGCTCCTCTCCCGCCAAGGCATAGGGATGATTCAGGCGGAACGGCTTCGGGTGGTCGACGACGACACGAATGACGTGCCCGCGGACGGCGTGACGATGGGCGAGATCGTGATGCGCGGCAACAACGTCATGAAGGGCTATTTCGAGGACGAGGAGGCGACGGCCGAGGCGTTCAGAGACGGCTGGTTTCACTCCGGCGACCTCGGGGTCGTACACCCCGACGGTTACGTCCAACTTCTGGACCGAGCGAAGGATGTCGTGATATCCGGTGGGGAGAACATCTCCACCGTGGAGATCGAGCAGGCGCTCTTCAAGCACCCGGCTGTCCTGAACGCGGCGGTTGTCGGGATGCCAGACGAAAAGTGGGGCGAGCGCCCCAAGGGCTTCGTCATCCTCAAGCCCGGCGAGCAGGTCAGCGAGCAGGAGCTCATCGACCACGTCAGGTCCACTATCGCCCACTACAAGGCGCCGAAAGCAATCGCCTTCGTGGACGAGCTCCCAACGACCTCGACGGGCAAGGTCCAAAAATTCGAGCTCAGGGAGCGCGAGTGGGCCGGGCAAGTCTCCCGAATCAAGGGATGAGGGGCACCCGACGAGATTATCAACAACGACGATCGGCGAAGAATCGAAGCCGGTCATGCGGGCACCCAGGCACGCATCGGGACAACCGCACCAGACTCCTCCCAAGGCACCTCAATCCGAGTCGTTTGGCTCATGCCGGCTCGGTGTCCCACACGCAGAATCTCTCGATTGGTCACGGGACCAGAGCAGTCGTATGAGGATGCCAATCGACAGTTCCACTCCGACCGCCGCAGCCGGCGCGCTTGTCGTCACGAAGGTGAGCCCCTGGTCGGTGGCGGACACAATCGCCCACCCCCGTCGTGCAGTCGCGGCACGGGGGGCCAGTGAGGGTCTAGACCTGGCGTTCGCAGCAGACGGCCACAACGGGCCGGACTCCCGCGATCGAGTCGGCCACAACTCGGACACTCACTGTGACTGAGGTGCCCAGCGAATTCGGGGTTCTTCGCGTCTTTCGTACCCGCCGTCTCCACCTTTCTAAAGAATTCGAACCGCCCTCCGCACCAGCGGGGGCCGGTTCTTCCATGAGGGCGAGGGCCTCCAGGGTCGTGACGGCACGGTAGAAGGGCCGGCGATGTCGGGCGTGACGAGCTCGAGGCGGATGGGCCGAGGAGGCTGCGGAGTGTTTGCGGCGAGCGCGCGGTGCGCTCCTTCACGGTCAGGACAACCAGACCGGACGGCCCCAAGCACCGCCGGGTGAGCCGTTTGGGAAGAACCGTCCACTATGTCGACGTTTCTTCCCAAACGGTCCGCCCATCCCGGCGACTCGAGGCCCGATTAACGACCGAGGGCCCGGCGAAATCGCCGGGCCCTCCGATCAAGACAGCGTCTGCTTGTCGCAGCGGATTACATCATCCCCGACATGTCGGGCATGCCACCGCCGCCGCCACCGTCCTTCTCCGGCACCTCGGCGACGATCGCCTCGGTCGTGAGGATGTTCTTGGCGATCGACGCGGCGTTCTGGAGCGCTGAGCGCGTGACCATCGCCGGGTCGATGATGCCTTCCTTGACCAGGTCGACGATCTCGCCAGTGGCCGCGTTCAGGCCCTCGCCCTTCTTGCCGCGGCGGACGTCGGTGATGATGACCGAGCCCTCGAGGCCGGCGTTCTCGGCGATCTGGCGAAGTGGCTCCTCAAGCGCGCGCAAAACGATCTTCGCGCCGGTCTTCTCGTCCTCATCCTCGATCAGGTCAAGGTTGATTGCTTTCTGCGCGTGCAAGAGCGCGACACCGCCGCCGGGGACGATGCCCTCTTCGAGCGCGGCGCGCGTGGCCTGCAGCGCGTCCTCGACCCGATGCTTCTTCTCCTTCATCTCGGTCTCGGTGGCAGCGCCGACCTTGACCACCGCGACGCCACCCGACAGCTTCGCGAGACGCTCCTGGAGCTTCTCCTTGTCGAAGTCCGAATCGGTGTTCTCGATCTCGGTCTTGATCTGGTTGATCCGGCCCTTGATCGCGTCGGTCTCGCCGGCACCGTCGACGATCGTCGTGGTGTCCTTGGCGATGACCACGCGACGAGCGCGCCCGAGCTGCGAGATCTGCGTGTTCTCGAGCTTGAGGCCCATCTCCTCGGTGATCACCTCGCCGCCCGAGAGGATCGCAATGTCCTCGAGCATGCGCTTACGGCGATCGCCGAAGCCCGGAGCCTTGACCGCGACGCCGGTGAAGGTGCCGCGGAGCTTGTTGACCACGAGCGTCGCGAGCGACTCGCCCTCGACGTCCTCGGCGATAATCAGAAAAGGCCTGCCGGACTGCATCGTCTGCTCCAAAACCGGGAGCAGGTCACGGACCGAGCCGATCTTCTGATTGGCGATCAGGATGTACGGGTCCTCGAGGACGGCTTCCATCCGCTCCTGGTCGGTGACCATGTACGGCGAGATGTAGCCCTTGTCGAACTGCATGCCCTCGGTGAACTCGAGGTCCATCCCGAACGTCTGGCCCTCCTCGACGTTGACCACGCCGTCCTTGCCGACCTTCTCGATCGCGTCGGCGATCACGTCGCCGATCTCGTCATCGCCGGCGGAAATCGTCGCCACGCGGGCGATCTGATCCTTGCCGGAGATCTCGGTCGACTGCTTCTCGATGTTCTTCACGACGTCATCGACGGCCTTCTCGATACCGCGCTTGAGACCAAGCGGGTTCGCGCCGGCCGCGACGTTCTTCATGCCGGCGTGGACCATCGCCTGCGCCAGAACGGTCGCGGTCGTCGTGCCGTCGCCGGCCACATCGTTGGTGGCAGTGGCGACCTCGCGCACAAGCTGTGCGCCCTGATTCTGGAAGACGTCCTCGACCTCGATCTCCCGCGCGATCGTCACACCGTCGTTGGTGATCGTAGGCGCGCCATACTTCTTGTCGAGGACCACGTACCGGCCCTTCGGGCCGAGCGTGACCTTGACCGCGTTAGCTACCGCGTCGACTCCGCCCTCGAGCGCCTTGCGGGCGTCCTCGGCGTACTTGAGTTCCTTGTGGGGCATGTGTCCCTGATTTCCTTAGGGCTGGACCTTGGCGAGCACATCGGACTCGCGCAGGACCAGCAGTTCCTCACCGTCGACCGTGATCTCGGTGCCGCCGTACTTGCTGTAGAGGACCTCGTCGCCTTCGGCGACGTCCGGCGTGATGCGCTTGCCGGTGTCCTCGCTGATCTTGCCGTCGCCGACGGCGATGACCTTGCCCTTCTGGGGCTTTTCCTTCGCGGTGTCGGGCAGGACGATGCCGCCCACGGTCGTTTCTTCCTCTTCGATCGCGCGCACAATCACGCGGTCGCCGAGGGGCTTTAGGTTCATGAGATGCGGCCTCCCGTGGGGGCTCGATTGAGGAGGTTTTGGCACTCTCGGCCCGAGAGTGCCAACCACGCTCGACTATAGCGCGAACGCGGGAACCTTCCGCAAAATACGTTCCGCCTCACGGCCGCTACCAGCCGCTGCGGCGCAGGTACGGCGGGCTCCGCGCCAGGCGCCTATAGTCGACAACATCAGGAGGGGGTTCGAGGCATGACCGCCGTTACAACCACACCGCTACAGAGCAAGTTCGGCCCGATCGTCGCTGACGCAGCCGGAACGATCACCGTCCAGGAGGCAAGCGACGTGCTCGACTGCTCGCGCCTTCGTGTCGGCGAGCTGCTGAACGCGAGCGCAGGGCGTGTGCTGGTAAACGACGTGCTGGCGCTCAAATCCTCCGTGCCGCCCAGCGCGGGTGAAGCAGCCCCCGCCGCCAACCTTATCCGCAAATAAGCGCACCGATGGCGGCCGCGGAGGCGCTGGCCGCGCGCACCTCGTCGAGGGCGGGCTCGAACAAGAAGGCTCACGAGCCTGAACAACCCAACGAACGATCCACAGCCCTGAGAACGCGGTGGCCATTCGCTAGGCCGGTCCTCGAACGGCAAAGATGTTGAGCCGCACGTAGTCGAGTGGAAGTCTCACCCCGGCGACGACGGCGGCCGCGAACGGCCCGCGCTGCTTCTCAGGGAGCCGCGCGAGGTGCGCCGCCAGGATCGACGTGGGCACGAACGCGGCCACGTCCTCCGGATAGGTCGGGCGCTCCTCCAACCAGCACCGGATCGCGGCGAATCCAGCTTCCCGCAACCGGCGTTCGGTTGCCTGCGGCGCAGCGAACACCCAGGGCGACCAGCCAGCGAGCTGCGGCGCGCGATCGCGCGCGACTTCGTCGATCACCTTGCGCACACGGTTGATGTTGCCCTCACCTCCGCACTAGACCTCGAGCACGCCGCCCGGCCGAAGCGCCTGAGCCAGTCGCGTCCAAAGGCGATCATGGTCGGTGACCCAATGCGGCGCCGCCGTCGAGACGACCACGTCCACTCGGGTGTCGAGTCCGAGATCGAGGACGTCCTGACACCACAGTGAGCTGGGCACAAGTGGCAGCCTGCCCCGCGTCGTGCGCGGCGCCGAGACTCGGAGACGGCTCGAGAGACGTACCCTCAGACGTCGTTTTCTCGAGCCGGCTCCTCCGCGGGCGCCAGGCCGTCGCGATCCGTTGTGGGGTGATCACAACACCTCGCCGACAGTCCGCATTTATGCGACAGCCACAGCCGAATCCAACACTCTGCGAAAGGTTGTCCGAGTTCTCGTAGAATTTGAGTGGCGGTCCTTCTGTCCCGTCTGCTCCGGTTGGGAGCGTTCGGGGCGACTAAACCTAAGTCCGAGAGGACAGGAGGAACCGCCATGAAGAAGGTATCCGGCCCGCAGGTCGTCACGTCCGCGGAGGCGTTGGAACGGCCGCTGCCACCGGAGATTCAGGAGGCGCTCGGCGAGCTGGTCGGGGTTGCGCGGGAGGGGCTGTTGGCGCTGAGCGTCGGGGGGGCTGAGCGTGGTGCACGAGTTGATGGAGGCTGAGGTCTGTGAGGTCGTCGGCCCGAAGGGCAGGCACAACCGGGATCGGACGGCCAAGCGCGACGGTCACGAGCGCGGGTCGATGACGCTGGGCGGCCGGCGGGTCGAGGTCACTCGGCTGAGGATCCGCACGGCGGATGATGAGCGCGAGTTGCCCGTGGAGACGTATGGGCACTTCGCCGACCGGGATCCGCTGACCGTCGTGGTGATGAACCGGATGCTGGCGGGCGTGTCCACGCGCAAGTATGCCGGCGTCGGCGAGCCGGTCGGGCGGGAGGTCGAGCAGGGGTCACGCTCGACGGCGAAGAGCACGGTGTCGGAGCTGTTCATCGAGCGGACCCGGACGGCGCTGGAGGCGCTGATGGGCCGTCGGCTGGACGACGTGCGCCTAGCGGTGATGATGCTCGACGGGATCGAGATCGCCGACCGCACGCACGTCGTGGCACTCGGGATCTCGACTGAGGGCGTCAAGATCCCGCTGGGGCTGTGGGAGGGCTCGACTGAGAACGCCGCCCTGGCTCGCTCGCTGCTGGCGGATCTGGTCGACCGGGGCCTTGATCCCGGGCAGGCGATTCTGTTCGTCATTGACGGCGGGAAGGCCTTGCGCCGGGCGATCAAGGACGTGTTCGGCGAGCAGGCGCTGGTGTATCGGTGTCACCGCCCTAAGGAGAGAAATGTCACTGACCTGCTTCCCGAGCGCGACCGGCCGGCGGTGCTGGCCAAGATCCGCGGCGCGTGGTCGCTGGACAACGCGGACCTCGCCCAGGAGCGGCTCGAGCGCCTCGCGTCCGAGTTCGACCGTACCTGGCCGGACGCCGCCGGCTCGCTGCGGGAGGGCCTCTCGGAAACGCTGACGTTGATGCGGCTCGGGATCACCGGGCCGCTCGCCAAGACGCTGTGTTCGACGAACCCGTGCGAGTCGATGATCGAGATCGTTCGCTACACCCAGCGCAACGTCAAGCGCTGGCAGGACGGCGACATGCGCAAGCGCTGGACCGCCGCCGGGATGCTCGTCGCCGAGCAGCAGTTCCGGCGGATCATCGGCTACCGCGACCTCGCCGCACTCGTGATCGCGATCGAGCGCCACGCCGACGGCGTCAAGCTTGCCACCGCGACCACTGTCACTCACACTCAGGCGCCAGAAGCCGTTACTGTCTGACTGTCAATCACACGTGGAGACCGCCACCAAAGTTCCACGACGATCCGGACATCCTCCCTCCGCGAACGAACGGAGCTAGAGCCAGGACTGCGTGAGCTCATCGAAACATCCATCCGAGACCATTCAGCTTGAGCTGGCGGGATTACTTTTGCGACAGGCAGTGTCTCTGCGTGTTCGTGACTGTCGCCCGCGATCAGGCAGGCTTTCCGTTTTGATCGAGCCGCCGAAGGCGTCCAGAGGACCAGGAGGTCTTCATGTGTATCGAGTTGCTCGACGCCGCTGGACGCCGGCGCTCGCCGCCGACCGTGCCCGGCTACCGATGCGGGTGCCCCGGAACAAGGACCGGCGTTATCCGGCTGTTCCACCCTTGGCGCGCCGCCAGCAGCTGTTCGCGCACTGACGCGTTCGCTTCGAGCTGAGCGTCCGCCGGCGCGCGGCGGCTGGTGTCTATCGTGAGCTGGCGTGTCGACACTCGTGCTCTCGGACCTTCATCTGGGATCGCGTCTGCGGCACGACGTGCTAACGCGGCCGGCGCCGCTGCGCCGCCTGCTCGAGGCGCTAGACGGGGTCGAGCGGCTTGTGCTCCTCGGGGACGTCGTGGAGCTGCTCGAAAAGTGGCCCGACCGTGCGATGGAAGTCGCCGAGCCGATCCTGCGGCTTATCGGAAGGACGCTCGGGGCCCGCCGGGAGGTGGTCTTCGTGCCCGGCAACCACGACCGCGCCTTGGTCGCGAACTGGATCCGACGAGTCGGCGCCGGTCTCGCTCCTGACAGCCGCGTTCCACTTGACGCGTCCCCGGAGCTGTCTCGGGTCGTGTCATGGCTTGCGCCGAGCCGTGTCCAGGTGCACTATCCGGGCGTGTGGCTCGCCCCCGGCGTGTGGGCGACGCACGGGCACTACCTGGATCGCCATCTTCTGCCTGAGGCCGCCTTCGGCGTGACGCGCGGTCTCCTCGGACGGGTCCCGCGACCGGGCGCGGTCCCGATCGATTACGAGCTGGCTGGGGGGCCGTCGCTGACGCGCCTGGAAGCGCTCGTGATCAAGGCGCTCCCGCGCCCGCTCGCGGCGCTGGCAGAGGACGTCGCCGAGCTGATTCGAGCCTCGACGATGCCGCTGGGCCCCCGCCGCCTGCTGCGCCCCGGGATGGCGCGCCTCACCGCAAGCGTCTTGGGAGCGCAGATGCGCCTCGCGAGCCTTCCGGCTCTCTCCCACGTGGTCGGGCGCCTTGGCGTGGACGCCGGCTGGGTCCTGTTCGGTCACGTGCACCGCCTGGGTCCGTTGCCGGGTGATCTCGACACTCGCTGGCGGGGACCGCAGGGCCGGCCTCGTCTCCTCAACACCGGCTCTTGGGTCTACGAGCCGCTGCTAGTCCACAACGCGACCGCGCCACACCCGTACTGGCCCGGCGGCGCCGTGATCCTGGAAGACCACCGGGCGCCGCGCGCCATCGGGCTACTCGACGGCATCCCCGCCGGCGCAATGCACTGACCCTCGAGCATTGGCATGCGTCGCCGCTGCTGGGGCGCGCGCAGCCAGCCGTAGAGCGTTAGGACTGGAGGCTGAATGGCGGGTAGCGGTCGGTGATCAGTAGGAAGGCGTAGGCCGCGACGCGGTTGTGCCAGCGGATCACGCCCTCGATGAAGTCGAACAGCGATCGCGGGTAGCGGCCGGTGAAGAGGATCGCGAACCAGGCGAAGATCGCGGCGAGGAGCGCGGCGATGGTGAGGAAGAACAGGACGATGTAGTGGGGGATCGCGAGGAGCCATTTGACGAGCGGCAGGCCGCGGTTGAGGTCGTGTTCGGCGTTTGGGTAGGGGAAGTTCAGGTGGACGGCCTGTTCCTCGTCGGTGGAGGGGTATTGGTCGTCCATCAGTGCGAAGTAGACGGCGATCCGGTTGGTGAAGCGGGTCAGCTGCAGGTTCCAGTCGTACCACCAGCGCGGGTACTTCTTGCGGAACAGCAGCATCAGGAGCACGGGGATCACGAGGATGCCGATGCCGCCTCCGGCGTAGCGGGCGCCGCTGCCTCCCGCGCTGGACCCGAAGCTTCCGCCCTCGAGTGCTGCAGCGAGGATCGCGATCGGGATGATCGTGAAGATCCGAAACGCGGTGCTGAGCCGGTTGAGACTCCGGTCGGGGTAGTCGACCGAGTAGGTGAGCGGGTAGGCGTGGCCACCGCCCGGTGGCATCCCGCCCAGTGATGGTGCGGGCGTCTGTCCTGAGCTTTCCATGATGTTCCCTCTCTGTCAGGTGTACGGCGTATACTCGACTCCGGACTATAGGTGTACGGCGTACACTTGTCAAGCGCGATGACCCAACCCAAGCCGAACGCCGGCCGCACACGCCTGAGCAGACCGCTCGTACTCCAGTCTGCCGTAGCCCTCGCGGACGAGGACGGGCTGGACGGGTTCAGCATGCGCCGACTCGCGCAGGAACTAGGCGTGGTGCCGATGGCGCTCTACAAGCACGTGGCGAACAAGGATGAGCTCCTCGATGGCATGGTCGACATCGTCTTCGGCGAGATCGAGTCTCCCGCGATCGACGTCGACTGGCGCTCGGCAATGCGACGCCGGGCGATCTCCGCACGCGAAGCGCTCAAGCGCCATAGCTGGGCGATCGGGCTGATGGAGACCCGGAACCCCGGGCCGGCCAACCTCCAAAACCACAACGCGGTAATGGGCTGCCTGCGCGAGGCGGGATTCTCGTTCCAGAACGCAATCCACGCCTACTCGGTCCAAGACGCCTACATCTACGGCTTCGCGCTGCAGGAGAAGACACTCGGGTTCCAAACACCCGGCGACGCCGGACAAGCCGCCCAGAGAAGAGCTCGCGCGATCGGCGCGCTCGACGACTACCCGTACCTCGCCGAAATCGCAACGAAGCTCCCCGAATCCGGATACGACAACGCCCTCGAGTTCGCCTGGGGACTCGACCTCATCCTCGACGCCCTCGACCACCGCCGCCGCACCCGGTGAGCGGTAGCCGACCGGCGTCGTGGCGCGCGAGACGATTGGTCAGATCACGCTGCGTAGGCGACCGATGGCGCATCCACGGCAACATATTGTTCGCTGCCGCGGGTGATCGACCACCGACCCGGTGAGGTGCCGAGAGGAGAGTTTTGTGCAGCGGATTGAGCTGACGTATTTGAACGGCCTCGACATCGCGCGGTTGGCCCTTTCGGACGAGGCGATCCTCGCGGCCGTGGAGGACGGGCTTCGGGTCCAAGGACGTGGTGAGGCCGTCATCGAGCCGCGAGTCCATCTGCGGGGCGATCCGTCGGTCGAGGGGCATTTCAACGTGCTTCGCGGATCTATCCCGGCGATCGGGCTGGCGGGGGTGAAGGTGGTCGGCGACTTCGTCGAGAACTACCGGAAGGGGCTTCCGTCGGAGATGGCGCTGCTGAATCTGTTCGATCCTGCGACCGGGATGCCGAAGGCGGTGCTCGATGCCACCGCGATCACGGAGATGCGCACGGGCGCGGTCACCGCGATCGGGGCGCGATATCTGGCGCGAGAGGACGCGCGGGTCCTCGGTCACGTCGGGGCGCGCGGCACCGCTTACTGGAACGTGCGACTTCTGGACCGATTGTTCGACTTCGCCGAGATCCGGGTCCATTCTCGTCGGCCGGAGAGCAGGCGGGAATTCGCCAGGCGGCTGTCGGAGGATCTTGGCAAGCCGGTTTCGGCGACCGACGATTGGAGAAGCTGCGTTGTGGGAGCGGACATCGTCGTCGAGGCATCGCGGCTCAGCGAGCCGAGCCCGCTGCTGAAGACGCGCTGGATATCTCCCGGGGCGCTGGTCGTCCCGTACGGCACGATGAGCGCCGTGGAGCTATCGCTGACCGACATCATTAGCAAGGTCGTCGTCGATGACTGGGGCCAGTGTGCGACCGGCCAGTTCGGTGCGCTTCGTCGCCACGTTGAGGAGGGGAAGCTCACGCTGGACAGTCTCCATGCCGAGCTGTGCGAGATCGTCGTCGGCGCAAAGCCGGGGCGCGAGTCGCCTCAGGAGACGATTTTGTTCTGGCATCGTGGGCTGTCGCTTTCGGACATCGCCCTCGCCCGCGCGCTGCTCGAGCAGGCCGAGGCGGACAGCATCGGACAGCGGCTGAGGTTCGCGTGAGGCGCGGGGTGCGGCGGGGCGTGCTCTCGGGCTCATGATCTTGGATGGACACAGTCTCAGCCCGGCGGCGGTGGCGGCGGTCGCTCGCAACGGCGAGCGTGTTGCGATCGCGCCGGACGGTTACGATCGGGTCCGGCGCGACCGAGCGGTCGTGGACGATGCGGTGGCGAGGCGGTTGCCTGTGTACGGGGTGACTACCGGTCTCGGGGCGCGGGCGGGTTTCACCCTGCCGGCGGAGCAGCTCGCCCAGTTCAGCGTCAGGACAGTGCGGGGTCGGGCGAACGCGGTCGGGCCGCCTCTGCCGCGCGAGGTGGTCCGGGCCGCTGTTGTGGTGCGCTGCAATGGCATCGTCCACGGCGGCAGTGGCGTCCAGCCGGGGGTCCTCGATCTGCTTCTCGCGATGCTCAATCACGGCGTGCACCCGATCGTCCCCGAAATTGGGTCGATCGGTGCCTCCGATCTGAACCAGATGGCGCACGTCGGTCTAACCGTGATGGGGGAGGGCGAGGCCGAGTTTCGCGGCGAGCGGCTACCGACGGGCGTTGCGCTCGAGCGCGCAGGTCTCGCGCCGGTTGCGCTCGCGCCGAAGGACGGTCTTGCGCTGTGCAGCAGCAACGCGCTCAGCGCGGCGAGTGCCGCCCTTGCATATCACGACGCTCAGGGACTACACGCCGCAGCGCAGGCGGTCGTGGCGCTGAGCTTCGAGGGCTTTCGAGGCAACACCACGGCGCTTGACCCGCGCGTGCAAGCCGCTCATCCAGTTGCTGAGCAGCAGTCATGCGCCGACGAGTTGCGCGGGCTGCTCGCCGCGGGCAGCCTGCTTGACCCGAGCAACGCCCGGCGCGTGCAGGACCCGATCAGTTTTCGCACGGTCGCGCACGTACACGGCGCGCTCCGCGCGGCTCTGGGGATGCTCGCGGGGGCTCTCGACGCGGAGCTCAACGGTTCGGGAGACAACCCGGTGGTTCTGCCCGACGAGGGGGAGATACTGTCGACTGGGAACTTCGCGACGCCGGCACTGGCGCTCGCGCTCGACACGGTGGCGCTCGCGATCTGCCAGACCGCAAGCATTTCGACCCAACGCACACAGCGGTTGCTCGCGAGCTCGCTGACGGAACTACCCGAGAACCTGTCTCCCCACGGAGCCGAGCGCTCGGGCTACGCCCCTTTGGTCAAGACGGCGCAGGCGCTGCTGACGGAGTTGCGACACCTGGCCGCGCCACTGACGATCGATCCGCAGTTCGGCGCGGCCCTCGTTGAGGACGACTCGAGCAACGCCCCGGCCGCGGCCCGCCGGACGGCGCAGATGCTCGAGCGGCTTCGTTACGTGCTCGCGATCGAGGCGCTGGTTGCTGCGCAGGCGGTCGACCTCGCCGCGCCCGGGACGATCGGCCGAGGGCCGGCGGCCTTGTATCGCATCGTCCGATCGCACGTCCCCCGACTCGACGAGGACCGGTCATCGGCCAACGACATCGAACTTCTGGCAGCCGAGGTGTTCGGCGTCCGTACTCTCGCCGAACTGCTCGAGGACGCCGGGATCGGAGCGCTCAGGCAACCGTAGCGCGGGCGACCACGGCAGCCGTCTGCCGGCGGACGAGCGCGCCAGGCTCCTCCGGCGCGAACTGCTTCTCGAGCTGAGTCTCAAACCGCTTTCGCTGATCAGCGGGCAGTGTGTGGACCAGCGGTCCGAACGGTGTTCCGAGCACGCCCGCCGCCGCCGAGGCGGTATCCGGCCAGCTGATCTCGAGTTCGACTACGTCGGCACCGACACGAGCGAAACCGGCCTCGACGAGAAGCGACCGGACCGTGTCGACCCCCATCGTGAAGGTCTCGCTCTCGAACGCTCCCGGAAACGGGGGTTCTGTCCCGGTGGCGGCCAGCTCATCGCCGTAGACACCAAACGGCTCGAGCGGGTGCCCACTGGCCCACACTGCTACTCCAGCCACCCCGCCGGTGCGCAAGACCCGTCGCATCTCCCCGACCGCGGCCGCGCGCATCGAGAAGAACTGCAGACCCTGTTGGCACAGCACGACGTCAAAGGAGCCGTCATCGAATGGCAGCGCGTCGGCCGAGGCGTCCACGTACTCAATCGGTGCGGCGCCGTCAGGCGCCCCGATACTCGCCGCGCGCGCCAGCATCGGCCCGCTCACGTCGCTGGCCACCACTAGTCCCGCGCCGCCGGCGCGCCGAGCCGCTGCGCGCGCCACCACACCTGTCCCGCTAGCGATGTCGAGCACCCGGCTCCCCGGAACGATCCCGACGACGTCGAGCAGCACTTCACCCCACGGTTCGAACACCGCCGGGACGAGATACCGCTCATATCCGTCCGGGACTGAGTCAGAGCTGAAAGCCGAGGATCGATCGTCGCTACCGGGAGTGGACATGCCGCGCAGACTGCCACAGCCGACGGCGACGCGCGCCAACAATCCAGGCGAATGCTTTCCATTGATTCCGTGAGTGCGGCCGCGCGCTTCGGCAGGGACAAGGGCAGGCGCCGTAGCGGATCTCGATTGGGAGCACGCCGGGGTTCTGGGCACGCGAATCACAGGCGGCGCGGCAGAGATCGGCCGCCAGCACGTATGCTTTCGCTCGCAGTTCGCCCGCGCAGCCATGCACCTGAGCAGCCGAGAATCATGGCAAGCGGGACTCAACTCTCAGGCATAGGAGCAACCGTTGCCGGATGGTCTGATCGTGATAGCGACCGATGGGTCAGCTGCAGCTGTCAAGGCGGTTGAAGTTGGGCTCGATCTGGCGGCCGCTCAGGCGAGCGACGTCGTCTGCGTCCACTTCTCACCTACCGCTGGTCCGTTATTCGATGCGAATCCTGACGCGGGTCCGTCACAGGCGGAGGTCGAAGCAGCCGACCCGGTGCTTAGAGCCGCGGCAGAGGCGGCTCGGGCGCGGGGGGTCCAAGCCAGGCTCGAGATCTTGGATGAGCACGGCGCTGGTGATCTCGCTTCCTCGCTCGTTGGCATTGCTTCGGGCTCGGGCGCAAGCATGATCATCGTCGGCACTCGTGGCCATGGGGCGATCGCAAGCGCCGTTCTGGGAAGCGTCTCTCGGAGTCTGCTGACCTTCTCGACGGTACCCGTCTTGGTCGTCCATGCGGGCCACGACCGGGCCCAATCCGCGGAGTAAGCGGCTCCCAGCCGCCCCGGGGCCGCCTGCGTAAGCCCGCGGCGACCTTCTTAGCGGCTGGCACAGCACGACCGCGCGACATCCGAGCGATACCGCCGCGGTCGTCCGTGGCGGATCAGGGCCGGCGATCGGCGGGCGGTGGTCGCCTCCGGGTTGTTCGGTTACCCGGACGAATCGAGATCACTGGCCGCCGCCTGACGTGACGATCAGATCACGCAGGATGTGCTCCATATTCCTCGCGGGCGCGCTGTGGCCCTCGCCGCTCCAAACGATCAAACTTGCGCCGGGGATGGCGTCCACGAGCCGCTGGATCGCGGCCAGCGGGCCGTTCTTGTCGTCATCGCTGTGCCAGAACCTAACCCGGCACGTAACGCGGCCAAGGTCGATGCCCCAGTCATCGCCAAATATGGATATCGAGTCGTCGACCCATCCTTGTACTCCGGGACGCAGCGCTTCGAGGATCGCTTCGCGGCGCACCCTCTGTACGTCTTCGCGCTGGTTCCACTCGACATCGGCGGTCGGGGCATCGGCTAGCTGGACCTGCAGCGTCCCAATCACATCGGCGAGGAACTTGGCGCGCAGCGCACCCAGGAAGTCCACCATTCCCGCCCGTCCCCGCTCGGCGAGAATCCGTTGGGCCTCGCGATTGACGCCGATCAGGTCGTCAACCTCCGCTGGAAGCAGCGGTGCTGCTGAGGCTAGAGCCGCACAACCGAGCACGCGATCCCCAAGTTCAGCCGCGCAGGCAAGCGCGTGCGGACCGCCGCCCGAGCTGCCCACAACCAAGAAGCGCTCGAAACCGAGCGCGTCTGCCACAGCCCCAACGTCGTGCGCTGCATGGCTCACCTGACGTCCTGGAAAAGCCGTGGACTCTCCGTAGCCCGGCCGGTCGAGCGTGACCACGTGCAGGCCCAAACCGGGCCACAGCGTCGCGTCGGGATGTCGGTTCAACCGGCAGCCCGGCGTGCCGTGGAAGAAGAACATCGGCCGCCCGTCCAAATCGCCCCACTGCTCATAGGCAACGGTCCGACCATGTTCAAGTGAAACTGCCCTCATGGCGTTCTCTTGTCAGTATCCTCGAGCCGGTGCAGCGCTTAGTCGCCGCCCGCGTGCTCGTACAGCGTCTCTCTCGATTCCCGCTTCTGCTCCTGGACTAAGGGGTAACGGTGTGACCTTTATGTTGCCCCCGGGGCGCGCCTGTTCGCGCCCGGGCACCCCCCGGGTAGGCCCTCGGTATCGAGACTGACCCGCCATGTTTGATCGGTCCGACTCGTGCTCATGAGACCGCGGAATGTGCGGCCGCTGCCCGTCGCATGCTTGTTTCCCCCAGGAGCAGCGGCAGGCTTTCCGGCAGCGACCGATTGGTCTGAACGATGCCCCTCCGGTCCGGAAACGACAGCTGCGTGGGCGGCGGCGGCGCTCGACCCGCTCGTCGCCAGATGCGCAAACGCGAGAATCGTTAGCTGCGGGCCTGCCGGCTGGCGAGACGCAACACCGATCCTCCCGCCGGCGGTTTGGTGGCGCCCAGAGGTAGTGTTCTGATTGTGAGCGTCTCGGTCAGACCAAGCGCAGCGTGGGTGCTCCCGGCGGAGCCGTCCGCCGTGACCCTGCTGCGACGCCGGGCGACGGAGTTCGTATCCGCGGCGGGCGCTGCGGACGACGTGACCGAAGCCGTCGCGCTCGCGGTGTCCGAGATTGTCACGAACGCGGTCGTCCACGCCTACAACGACCGGGAACGCGGGGACGTCCGGGTCAGCTGCCGCACAGACGGCGAAGGCTTCATCGTCGAAGTGGCCGACGAGGGCTCTGGCGTCTGGCTACGTCAGCACTCTGCGGGGCTGGGCCACGGTCTGGCCATGGTGGGCGCCCTAGCGCACACGCTCGATATCGGCCCAGCCCCCGATGGGCGAGGCACAGCCGTGAGAATGGCGTTCGGTGTGGTTCCGCCACCCGACGTGCCGCCGGGATTGGAGATGCTTTGTCCACTGGCTCTCGAGACCGTCGCCGATGTCTCGAATGTCGACCTCGTTCACGAAGGTGTGCTGCGCCGCGTTGCCGCAGAAGTCGCGAACGATCCCGCGCTGACAGCTTGGCTGCGTGCAGCGGTGCCCCCGGCGAAGCCTGGGACGGCGACTTGGTCGGCGCTGCGCGAAGGCGGCGCGCGCCTCGTCGTCCACGACCCCACCGTCCCGCGCTCGCCGGGTGGTACCGGAGAGCGTCTCAATCTCATGTGGTGGGTTGCAGTCGCGCTCGAGAAGTCCGACGGAACGCTAGCCGCGCTCTGGGGACTTGGCGGCCGCGAGGGTGGGCACCCGGTGCCGCGCGAGGAGCTGATTCGCACCTTCGCCGACGCTGGGCACCGCGACCTCGTGCAGCCCGCCGAGCGGGCAGTGCTGCGCGCTCGGCTGGCGATGACTGGCAGTTAGGGTTCTCCTCGAATCAGCCTTGGCTTTTCCGTCGCACGCCCAGTACGCACCGATACTCACCGCGGTGACACGGCTACAACCCGGCGATGCTCAGTGTGACCCGCCAGATTCGCGGCGCTCGCCTGATCGCTTTCGGACTCTGGCTGGCCCCGAGAACTGGTTATCGCTTCGGCCGAGGTGATCCCGAGGTAGGAGTGTTCGGGCTGGCGCTGGATGACGAGCAGCGGGACACCCTTGCGGGATACCTCGACTCCATGAGCGTACCTCAGTTGGTGGGGCGTGCGCCGACGGCGGACCCCCGCCGCCCGTGCGGCGTCGCGTAGCTGGCTGCGGACATCGGCCGGCGAGGGATCGAGATCGCTCGCGGTCAGCGCGAGGACTTCGTTGAATCGAAGGCCGGCGCGCCAAAGCACGACGATCACCTCCCGGGCGCAGCCTAACGTTTCCGCGGGCACCATCTGGACAGAAGCGCCGACGGTGAGTATCGGCCACTTGAACGCCGCGCTTACCGAACTGTTCCCTTCGGCGCCGTATCGTCGCCGTCAGCCAACAAGAAGCGCAGCCTGGCGGGCAAATCTGGAAGGAGACCCGATGACTGAGCACCGGCGACGAGCAGTCCGACCTGCGCGGCTGCTTGGCACAGCCACCGCGGTCGCGGTCGCGGCCGCGATCGCGATCGCCGCCTGCGGCTCGAGCTCGCCGAACAGGCCGGCCTCACCCAGCCCGACGAGCTCGCCGACTGGCGCTGCTAACGCCTCGACCGGCAGCGGCTCCAGCTCAACCAGTTCGACGCTGGCATTCTCGAACTGCATGCGCGGCCACGGCGTGCCGAACTTCCCCGACCCAAAGGTAGTCAGTAATCGCGACGGCAACGAACTGGTTTACCTGCCAGGGATCAACCCCCAGTCGCCGGCATTCGAAGCCGCCGCGAAAGCCTGCGGCGGCTTCGAACCGAAAGGCCCTTGACCGACGACCCACTCCACCACGACGACCTCGGGCGACGTACCACGCGCCATTGGCCCGAGAGTTGTGGTGTCGTCCAGCGCCGACGCCGATTCCCCGCCTGTTCGAATCAGCCCGTCGTATCTGTGGCCGTGGCTGCGGCCGGAGTCGGGAGGAACAGTTGGCCGCTGAGCGCGCCGCGCGTGGTCCGGGTGGCGGCTGTCAGCCAGGCAGCGACGAGTAGGGCATAGAGGGCGACGCTCGCGTAGCGAAGGAAGTCGGCATGGGTGGTGAGGGACAGGACCGAGGTCCCGGTCACGACGGTGCCCACGGGGAATGTGAAGCTCCACCAGGTCAACGAGTAGGGAAGATGCTCCCGCGCGGTTCGCGCCGTGATCGCGGCAGCGATCACGAGCCAAGCCATCGCGAATCCCCACACAGGAACCCCGTAGACCACGCCGGTCGCATGCAGCATGGCTCCGTACGGGGCCGAAATGGCAGTTGGGGATGCTTTGCCGAGCAGGCCCGCGGCGGTGATCGACTGGCCGAGGGGCCCGAGCACGATCCACAGCGTGGGGACCAGCCGCGCCGGTCCCGGACCGTGAAACGCCAGTCGCCCCCACAACAGCGTGATCGTGATCAGCGATATGAACAGGCTGATGCCGAACATCGCGTAGCAGCAGAACAGCAGCGCCAGGCGGGGCTGGCCAGCGGGGAGGTGCGCGATCAGTGCCGCGCCGGTCGCGGCGGACACCATCGGTGGCACCACTGGCATCAGCCACGTCGCGTAGGTATCCCGGAGAGCGAGCTTGTACTCGGTGAACGCCAGATACGGGATCGCGACCGTGCTCGCCAAGCCGGCGATGGTGCCGAGCGCCCACAGGACCTCGTCGATTCTCACCGCAGCGCCGAGGCCGACGAGGTCGCGGCCGACCAGCAGCGCGCCCGCGCCAACCGTGAGCAGCGCCATAGGGGGCGCCCCGTAGAACGGGGCCATCGCCGGGTCGTGATGGTGAGCGCGCGCCTGCTCGGGATAGCGCAACCAATGGATCCCGGTTGCCGCCGCCAGGAGCACCAGCATGGTCGCGGCCAGCAGCCACACGCCGACCGCGAGTGCGCGCAAGCCGGGAACCTGGACCGGCAGGAGAGCCGCCGCATTCGCGACGATCCCGGTGCCCATGACTGAGGCAAACCAGTTCGGGCCGAGATCGCGAAAGGCGTCGGCGGGACGCTCGAGCGCTCCCAGCAGCCTCCGCGGACTCCGAGGTACCAACGCGGGCGCCGCCGTGATCGGCGCCGGCACCGTCCTGATCAAGGGCTGTGAACCTCCGGTTTCCATGTGTGGATCGTCGAACCTGGCGCGGGCGGTCGCCAGTCCGATGCGGCGTCACGCATTCCGATATGGAATGCGTCTCTCAGCGCGCTCGCGACCGAGCGGACGGCGCGATCGTCCGCTCGATCCAGAGCCAGAGGGCGCGCGCCGGTCCCTGGAGCGCGGGGCGGTTGCGACGCACGGCACGCAGCGTTCGATGGAGCTCGACGCCCGATACTGGGATTACGGAAAGTGCCCCGGCCGCGACCTCGGGTTCGACCGCGCGCTCGGAAAGCAGCGTGAACCCTTCGGCGAGCACGGCGCGTTTCAGGCCCTCGGCGCTCGATACCTCAAGCGCGGGACTGAGCTCGACGCCCTTGGCGGCCAGCGCCGCGGCGGCCACGTCTCGCGTTCCCGAGCCGGCCTCTCTGGCCAGGTACGGCTGGCTCACGAGCGTCTTGAACGGTATCGCGCGCCGCCGCGCCCATGGATGATCGCCGGCCACCACCACTCGGAGCTCGTCATGCGCTACGACCAGCTCAGTGAGGCCTCGCACGCTCAAGGCCGGTCCTTCGATGAAGCCGATGTCCGCCGTCCGGTCCCTGATGGCGCGCACGACCTCGTCTGAGTTGGTGATCGCGACGGAGACCCGCAAAGCCGGGGCGCCGGCTCGGAACGAGGCAAGCCACTGCGGCAACAGCGTCTCGCCGACCGTGCGGCTCGCGTGTATCACTAGCGGTGCGTCACCGCTCGACGACGTCACGGCCATCTCTGCACGCACCAACGCCTCCAGCGCCTCTCGAGCCAGCGGATACAGCACGGCGCCGGCTTCGGTCACCCGCACACCTTGTGCCGTGCGCTCCAGCAGCCGGTGGCCGACGCGTCGCTCGAGCGCCAACAATCGCTTGGTCGCGGCGGATTGAGTGAGTGCCAGCGCATCCGCCGCGCCCTGCACCGCGCCCGTTTCAACGGCAGTGACGAACGCAGCCAGCTCCCGACCCGAAAGAGGGTCCCCGATTGACATTCCAACCCGGAATGCTATCCCGCGATGCGCCCGGCGTGACCGGCTAACTCGAACGACGGGCAGTCCTTACCACGGCATCCCAACACCGTGGCAAGGCTTCCCGCGCTGGGTGCGTGTTTGATGGCGTTGCCGCCGGGTCCCAGGACGTACCAGAGCGCGCCAAACTCGTTCAGGCCCTTGACGTTCGGAGCTCCTCGGTTAGCAGCCGGCGACCAAGCGACCGTGCTCCTGGCGGCGATGGAGGGCGCGCTCGTCCTAGCTCGAGCGCGACGCAGCACACAACCACTCGACGCCGTCGAGCAACACTTCAAGACCACAACAGCCCGCAGTCAACGACGGGGCTAACACCCCGCTGGGCTATGAGCGACCCACCATTCCGCTCGGGCGCTCCTTTGCCCTCATCGGCGGGTCCGGGGGCGGCGGTTCAAATCGAGCGGATCGCACCACCGTCGATCGGGATCATTGCGCCGGTGATGTAGGAAGCGGCAGGGGAGAGCAGAAACGCCGCTGCTCGCGCAAACTCTTCGGGCTCTCCGTACCTCCTGAGCGGGATGAGCTCGGACTGACGGGCACGCACCTCGTCGGGATCACCACTCAGCGCGTCGAACTCGCGGACGCGATCGGTGGCGATCCTGACCGGTAACAGACCGTTTATCCGGACCCCGGATGGCCCGAAATCGTCGGCGAGCGTCTTGATCACGCCAGCAAGGCCTGGGAAAAGCCCGTTGGAAATCGGAAGCCCAGCGAGTGGCACGCGAACCGACGCGGCGAGCACGAGCACGATCGAACCGCCCGTTCCCGTCGCGGGACCGGGCCCAGCGTCGTCCTTGCTGCGGTCCGCCAGATCGGCCGCGAGAACCCGAGCCAGCCGGACCGCACCGAGAAAGACGCTCTCGAACGCCGACCGCCATTGCTCATCCGTAGTGCTTGAGACCGTCCCCGGTGGCGTTCCCCCCGCACTGATCAGCGCGCCGTCGAGGCGGGAGAAGCGCTCTCGGGCGGCCTCAATGAGCCGACCGGGCGTGGCGGGATCGCCGTTATCCGCGGCGACCCAGGTCACATCGCCGCTCGCGGCGGCATTCTGGGCAAGACGACCCGCGGCCGCAGACGCCGTGGTCTCCCGCGGGGAGCTGAGCACGATCTGAGCCCCTTCCGCGATAAGAGCCTCTGCCGCGGCGAACCCGAGACCACGGCTGCCCCCAGTTACGAGGAACACTCTGTTATTCAGTCCGAGATCCATGCCACCAAATCCCTAAGGCGAAAGCGCTAAGCCGATCATCCGGCGTACCCCGATTTCGTAGCCCGCGCAGGCGATCGTACCGGTGTTATCCCGCGAGATGCTCGTGGCTCGAATCAATCCGGGTCCCGCGGACCGGCTGAAGCGGGCACGGCCTGGGTGTGCGTTGGTAGGTTGAGCACGTGATCGCGCTGCAGGCGGTGGACCGGGTTCGGGTGACGGTGCTGGTTGACAATCTCGTGGATCCGCTGCTGGTTGACCGTGACTCCATCTGGCGGCTGAACTGGCCGAGGGCGCTCAACGGCGCGCTTCCGCGCGCAGCCGCCGCCACCGCGCCGGACAGCGGTGTGCCCGACTCGCTGATCGCCGAGCCAGGCTTCTCAGCGCTGGTCCGGATCGAGCGCGCCGGTCAGCAGCGGACATTGCTGTTCGACACCGGCGTCTCGTCAAACGGAATGGTCGAGAACATGCGTCGACTCGGTATATCGCCGAGCGACATCGAAGTGATCGTGCTCAGCCATGGGCACTGGGATCACATCACCGGCATGGAGGGCCTCGTCGGGGCGCTCGGCCGTACAAACCTGCCGGTGATGATCCACCCCCAGTTCTGGAGCCGACGGCGGATCAGCTTCCCCGGCCTTGATCCGTGCGAGCTGCCTGCCACCAGTCGGCGGGCGCTCGAGGGCATTGGGTTTCAGATCGTCGAGGAGCGCCAACCTTCGTTCTTGCTCGACGGCGTCGCACTGGTCACCGGTGAGGTTGACCGCATGACGGAATTCGAGACCGGCTTCAAAGGACACGAAGCAATGCACGACAACCACTGGCAGCCCGACCCATTGATCCTCGACGACCAGGCGCTCGTGTTACGCGTGCGCGACCGCGGCCTGCTCGTCCTGAGCGGCTGCGGGCATGCCGGTATCGTCAACACCGTTCGCTACGCACAAAGGCTGACCGGGGCGGATCGAATCGCCGCAATCATCGGCGGGTTCCATCTCAGCGGTCCGATGTTCGAACCGATCATCGAGCCGACAATCGACGCGCTCGCAGAGCTATCGCCGGAACTGCTAGTCCCCGCGCACTGCACCGGCTGGCGAGCGGTCCACCGGATCGCCAGCCGGTTCCCGGACGCGTTCGCGATCAGCACCGTTGGCACGACGATCGAGCTGTAACCCCCACGCGACCAGGGTCGCTGCCGGAAGTAAGAGCGCGAGCGCGGCGATCCCCACGATCGCGTAGCGGCGGTGCTTGCGGAGTTCGTGGTGAGTATCCCGGCTCGGTTGAGCCCGAGCACGGCAATCGGGATCTCGAAGAAGAGACCGGTGGCGAGCATCGTGAACAGGATGAACTTGCAGTAGCTGCGCGCCTGTACGAGGGTGTCAAACGAGCCGGCGTTGAAGTGCAGCAGGAAGCTGACGGCTCCCGGTAGCACGACGAAGTATCCGAACGCGAGCCCGAGGGCGAACAGGAGCGGCGCCAGCGTGAGTAGCGGCGTCGCCACCCGCCGTTCGCGAGAAGTGAACGCAGGTACGATGAACGCACATAGCTGCCACAGGATCACCGGCAGGGCCAGCAGCAGCGGCGCGAAGTACGCCGAGACGATCACGGTCTGTGAGAACGGTTCGCCGATTCCGAGAGTGACCGGACGGATCCCCGCCGGTGGGGCCGGCGCGGCGGCGAGATAGACGGCATCGGCGTGGGCGGCGGACACGAGCGCCTGGCGCTGTGTCACGCTGAGCGGGCTGCCGGCGCGGGTACGGTCACCGCGGCCATCCCGCCCTGTCCGCTGCGCCCTTACAGCGCAGCTCCGCGGCGACCGCCGCAGCCGCGGAATCCGCGGCGGAAGAACATTAAGCGGGCCAGGAAGAACAGCGGGATGAGGATCCACAGGCCGCCGACCACACCGAAGATCAGGTGAATGGCGACGATCGCCAGGATGATCGGGACGATCGGGATCATGCGCAGCCAGCCAAGCAGGCCGAAGCCGGACCGGCGGCCTGCAAAGTGCCGGGCCGAATCGTCCGGCAGGTCGCGCGTGAGCTCGGCCAGTTCCCCGACGGTCTTGGCGGCGAAGCACCGATCCAGGCGCTCCTGGAATTCGTCCTGGTCGAGCCGGCCGTCGGTGTGGTGCTGGCGCAGCCGGTCGGCGGTCGCGTCGCGGTCGGCATCGCTCGCGCGCAGGTTGGGGTTCCGCATCATCTGGCTGATCGTGTCGTACCCGTACATCGCTGCTCCTTCGTTCTCTGGTTCGGTCACGTGCGGCATGGAGAAGCATGCTCTCCGGCGGGCAATTTGTCGTCGGGCGAGGGGCGGCTCCTGTGCTGCTCCCGGTGGCTGATCGGAGCAGCATCGTGTACTCCCGCGGGCGTATCCGTGGCTGCGCCCGGGAACCGATGACGACCCCCGCGGGCACGGCTATCGTGCGGCTGTGACCCCGTCGGGCTGGATCCGCCGCAGCGACGTCCGCCTCGCGGTGATGTGCGGCTTGATCCAGGTCGTCGCGACGGCGGGCGCGGCGCATCACGCGTCGCGCACCCACGTCTGCTGGTGGGCGTCTGCGTGTCGGCCCGCGAACGAACTTGACGCCGGTGCCTTCGCGCTGCTCCTGCTCGGCCCGCTTGCGCTCGTCTTTCGGCGGCGGTACGTGCGCGAGGTGCTCGCGTTCGTGTTCGCCGTCACGGTGGCGTACGTCGCGCTCGGCTACCCGCTCGGTCCGAACTTCCTGTCCCTCGGCCTCGCGATTGTCTCGGCGTTGTTCGCCGGGGAGCGTTTGCTCGCATGGGCCGCGATCGGAGTTGGCTGGCTGGTGTTTCTCGGTTTGCCTTGGGCGCTTGGGCATTCCGGCGCGCCGAACGTGCTGGCGGCGCTGGCGATCGCCGCCTGGCTACTCGTCGCGTTGGCAGGTGCCGAAGGGGTGCGCAACCGCCGGGAGCGCTTCGCGCAGGCCAGGCAGGCGCGTGAGCTCCAGGCCCGCCGCAAGGCCGACGAGGAGCGACTGCGCATCGCCCAGGAGCTCCACGACGTGCTGGCGCACAACATCTCGTTGATCAACGTCCAGTCAGGTGTCGCCCTGCATCTGATGGACGAGAAGCCCGACCAGGCGAGGATCGCGCTCACGGCGATCAACGAGGCAAGCGCCGACGCCCTGCGCGAGGTCCGCTCGGTGCTCGGCGTGCTGCGCGGCACCGGCGAGCAGGCGCCCCGTGCGCCGACGGCGGGCCTGGACCGCCTTGACGACCTCGTGACGCGCACCACCGCGGCCGGCGTCGGGGTCACGCTCGAGGTGCACGGCGAGCGCCGGCTCCTCCCGGCGAGCATCGATCTGGCAGCGTTCCGGATCGTGCAGGAGGCGCTGACCAACATCGTCCGCCACTCCGGGGCCGGCGCCGCCACCGTCGAGCTGACGTACGGACCCGGTGAGCTGACCGTGCAGGTGGACGACGACGGACACGGCCCGGGCGCCTCCGGCGATCGCCGCCAGGTGCCGGCGATGGACGGCGAGGGCGGCGGCAACGGCATCCCGGGGATGCGCGAGCGCACCGTTGCCCTCGGCGGCACGTTCGATGCCGGCCCCCGATCCGGCGGTGGGTTCCGCGTTCGCGCGCGGATCCCGGTGGAGAGCAAGTGACGGCCGTGATCCGCGCGCTGCTGGCCGACGATCAAGCGCTGGTACGCGCCGGGTTCCACGCGCTCCTCGATGCGCAGGACGGGATCGAAGTGGTCGGCGAGGCCGCGGACGGCCGCGAGGCGGTCGACCTGACGCGCGAGCTTGTCCCCGATGTCGTGCTGATGGACATCCGCATGCCGACGCTCGACGGAATCGCCGCCACGCGCGAGATCGCCGCGGACCCGGCGCTCGCCGGCGTGCGGATCGTGATCCTGACCACGTTCGAGCTCGACGAGTACGTGTTCGACGCGATCCGGGCCGGGGCAGCCGGCTTCTTGGTCAAGGACACCAAGCCGACCGATCTGATCGAGGCGGTGCGGGTCGTGGCCGCCGGCGAGGCGCTGCTGTCGCCGTCAGTCACCCGCCGGCTGATCGGCGAGTTCGCCGCGCGCGCCAAGGAGCCGCCTCGCTCGGACGCGCTCGAGGAGCTGACCGACCGCGAGCGCGAGGTCATGGCGCTCGCCGCCGCCGGCCTGTCGAACGAGCAGATCGCCGAGCGCCTCGTCGTGAGCTCCGCCACGGCAAAGACGCACGTGAGCCGGGCGATGATCAAGCTCGGCGCCCGTGACCGCGCCCAGCTCGTCGTGATCGCCTACGAGTCCGGCCTCGTGCGACCCGGCTGGTCCGAGTGATGAGCGGGCGCGACGTTGATGCCTGGCAGGTAGGCTTCCTACATTCTGGCTCGCATTGCTCGGGTGTTCGCAACAAGCGGAGCCGTGAGAATCGACAAGGAGGGCTGGGGCATGGCTGGAGAGGGATCCGCGGCGCTGGGCGCGCCGGAGCTCGCCGGCGCGATGGTCAACCCGCGAGGGTTTGGGAAGAAGGCATCGGTGGGCGCCATTGGCGGCGCCGTCGGGGCAGTCGCGGCGACCGCGGTCGCGAGTCGATCGAAGGTCTCAGATGTCCCCGCGTTCGGACGGGTTGGTTACATCGCGGCGAGTGAGACCGAGGTAGCGCTGATCAAGACGAAGTCGGGCGCGCTAAAGATGAAGGTCACCGATGAGGTGCTTGCCCGCGCCCCCCGCGAGGAACTCCGGACGGTCGAACTCAAGGATGGCAAGCTGTTCTCGTCTCTCCGCTTGCAGTTCGTCAACGGAACTGTGTGGGAGTTCGACGTCCCGAAGATCGGCAAGAAGAACGCCAGGCAGCTGGTCGCGGTGCTGGGCGGCAGCGTCCTCTGACCAGGCCCGCGGGCGGAGGATCTCGCCGGCGCTCTCCAGCACCTCGTCGCGAGCTACGTGGCGGCTTGAGGCGGGGTGCGTGCTCGTGTATGAATCTGCGCGAGGGAATCATGGATGAAGACCGCGACCCGCCCCGCTCGCCCCGGCTTCACCGATCCAACTCCGCGCTCGCCGGATTTACGCGGGTCGCTGCCGGTGACGGGTTTGCGTACCTCGACGTTGACGGGCGTCCGTTGGCGGACCCGTCCGCTCTCGCCCGAATTCGGGCACTGGCGATCCCGCCCGCGTGGCGGGACGTATGGATCTGCCCAGATCCGCTGGGGCACCTGCAGGCGACGGGCGTGGACGCGGCGGGCCGTCGCCAATACCGCTACCACGATATGTGGCGCCAGCGGCAGGCCCACGTGAAGTTCGAGCACATGGTCGCTTTCGCCCACACGTTGCCGACCATGCGTGAGCGCGTGCTCGGCACGATGCGGGCAGGACACGTTCTGAACCGGGAGCGAGTGCTGTCCTGCTCGGTGCGACTGCTTGACGTCGGGATGTTCCGGATCGGCAGCGAGGTCTACGAGAAAGAGGACGGACACCTCGGCCTTGCCACGATCGCCAAGGCCAACGTCTCAATTGAGAAGGGGCGCGCCGTGTTCGACTACGTCGCCAAAGAAGGCGTCCGTCGCGTCCATGCCGTCGCCGACCCCTGCTGCGTAGAGATCGTGGGTGCCCTGAAACGACGACGGGGAGGCGGCGAGCATCTGCTTGCGTTCCGCGAGCGGCAGGCGTGGCATCAGGTCCACGCCCCACTCATAAACGAGCACTTGAAGAGCCTGATCGGCAACTCGTTCAGCGCCAAGAACTTCCGGACCTGGAACGGCACGCTCCTGGCTGCGGTCGCGCTGGCCCGCTCAACAGAGGACCCAGCCAGCGATCGCGCCCGCCGGCGGGCGATCCGACAAGCCACGATCGAGGTGTCCGAGGCGCTGGGTAACACGCCCGCCGTCGCCCGCGGGTCCTACATCGATCCTCGCGTGTTCGATCGTTTCCTGTCTGGGTGGACCATCGCCGGCGAGCTTCGGCGTATCGACAAACGGGGCCTCGCGGCAGAGGAGCGTCGGACCGCTATCGAGTTGGCTGTGCTCGACTTGCTTGCGGTGTAGTCGAGTCCAGCCTCAATGGAGGTGGCGCTGCCAGTCCGCCGGCACTCGCCCGGCTGGTCCAGGCGTAGGCTGATCGAGCGGATGATGCTCTGGTGGGGCGAGCGGCGGACCGTCGTAGAACTGTTCGGTGGTGTAGTTCCAGAACCAGTCCTCGCCTGGTTCGAAGCTGCGGACCAGCGGGTGGCCGGCAGCGGCTGCGTGGTGGCTTGCGTGCTGCGAGGGGGAGGAGTCGCAACAACCGACGTGCCCGCACTGGGCGCAGCGGCGTAGATGAAGCCACCAACCGCCTGCCGCTAGGCATTCGGCGCATCCGGTCCCAGAGGGCGGAACTGAGGGGTCAATCGCGGCTTCGTCTGACATGTTCGGCCTAGTTGGCGGGCGGTTCTCTCGAGCGCTGAGCTCGCCGCCCCGGGGCGAAACGAGCGAGCACGGCTTAACGGTACCGCGTGATGATGCTCGACCGCCGGGGACTACAGTTCCGACAAGACCGCGTGCTAGGAGAGTGATGCATGGCACTGACCTGGGAGCCTCATGAGAAGCACGGCGAGCTGACCGAACGCAGCGACCTGCCGGACACCGTCTTCGCGTTCCCGACGGAGCGCAAGGAGCCGCTCACCGATGCGGAGCACGTGCGTAATGCCATCGCACGCTTCGATCAGGTGATCGACGTCTCGGATGAGGAGCGCGCGCAAGCCTTCGAGAACATCAAGGCCGCCGCCCACCACTACGGCGTGGAGATGTCCGAATCGGACTGGGAGGAGCTAGGTCGCACTCCGAAGACCGGCCGCACAGAGGCCGATCGGAAGGACGCGGCACGGCGGGCTGCCGAGACGCGCGGGGGACGGTAGCCAAGCGGCCCTCCGCGCGGGAGCGTTACGCCGCCCGCGAACTTCATGCCGGCGGATTGCGGTCGGCGCCTGGACGGGTCAAACTCCGCTGGGCTCAGCGTGGATTGGTCATGCGCTGGTCGAGCGGTTCGGTGCTTGCCCGGGCACGCAGTGCTCTGCCGATTACGAGTCGTTGGATCTCGCTGGTGCCCTCGAAGATCGTGTAGAGCTTCGCGTCGCGGTACCACTTCTCGACGGGAAAGTCCTTGATGTAGCCCCAGCCGCCCATGGTCTGGATGGCCTGCTCGCATGCGCGCACGGCCGTCTCGGAGGCTTTGAGCTTTGACATCGACCCTTCTGCGTTCTCGAAGGGGCGGCGTTGGGCGGCCATCCAGGCGGCGCGCCAGGTCAGCAGCCGAGCCGCGTCGATGTCGGTGGCGAGGTCGGCGAGGGGGAAGGCGATGCCTTGGTTCTCGATGATCGGCTGCCCGAAGGCCTCGCGCCCGACGGCGTAGTCGCGGGCGAACTCGAGCGCGGCGCGAGCGATGCCGATGGCCTGTGCCGCCACCATCGGGCGGGTGCGCTCGAACGCGCCGAGAGCGGCGGAGGTACGCCGCTGAACGGCCGCCGCCGGACCGCCTTCTTCGGCCGGGGCGACCGGTTTCTGGCCTCGCTCGGCTTCCCGGCCGCGGGCGATGCGCTCCTGGAGGCGGTCGGTGCCTCCGAGCAGGTGCTCGCCGGGCACGCGGCAGTTTTCGAGCAGGATCTCCGCGGTGTGCGAGGCGCGGCAGCCGAGCTTGTCGAGCTTGCGGAGCATCGACAGGCCTGGGGTGTCGTTGGGGACGATGAACACGCCCTGTCCGCGGTGGCCGGCGTCGGGATCGACGGTGGCCACGACCACATGAACGTCGGCGATACCGCCGTTGCCGATGAACACTTTGTGGCCGTCGATGATCCAGTCGCTGCCGTCCTGGCGCGCGCGGGTCTGGATCGAGCGCACATCGCTGCCGCCGCTCGGTTCGGTCACCGCCAGCGCGGCGAGCTGGATGTCGTCGGGCGTGCCGAAGCACTGCGGGGCCCACTGCACGAGCTGCTCGTCGGTGGCGGCCTGGCGGATCGCCGCCAGAGCCAGCGCGGGGAGGACGATCGTCAGGCCGATGCCGGCGCATCCCCAGAACAGCTCCTCCATCAAGATCGGCAGAGACAGGCCGGTCGGGTCCATCGAGAGCTGGGCGTAAAGCTCCCACTGATACAGGCCTTGGCGCGCTGCCTCTTGGAGTACCGGCCACGGGAGCTCCTGGGCGCGGTCATATTCCGCGGCAACCGGCCGGATCACCTCCCGCGCGAACGTGTGCGCCTTGTCCCGCAGCGCAACGTGCTCATCGGTGAGATCAAGGGTGAAGCTCATCGGTCGGACTCCTTTCCGCTCGACGGCTGTTCAAGGCCGTCGAGCGCGCGGGTTATCGTGGCCAACGCGTTCCAAGAGGTTGGGAACCCGGCATAGACGGCGACCTGGCGCAGGACCTCGCGTATCTCCTGTGCGCCCGCTCCCTGTCGGTGGGCGACGCGCACGTGCACGCGGAGCCGCAGCTGCTCACCGAGGCAGCCGAGCATGGCCACCGTGCACAGCGCCCTCGTCTTGGAGTCCAGCACGTCCCCGGCGTGGACCTCGCCGTGACCACCCCTCCCTGAATCACCCCGAGCAGGTTCACGAGCTCCGGGCGCGCCGGCATCTCATGGGCCGCCTCGCCCCGGCCGAAAGCCACGAGGTCCATACCGAGCGTGCTCGACACCGGCGAGCGCAACTCCCCGGATCGGGTCTTCCCCAACATCTCATCGACGAAGCCGTGGCTCACGATCGCTCCCTTTCCACTTGAAGTTACTGATGAGTAACGTTACCCTAGAGTAATGTCTTTGAAACGGAGGAGCACGGCACCCGGCGCGGTCGTCTCCGGCGAACGTCTCGCGCGCGCCGACCGTGAGCGACTGATGCTCCGGGCCGCCGGCGGAGCGTTCGCGACCCACGGCTTTCACGGCAGCTCGATGGACGACATCGCGCACGCTGCCGGGATCACCAAACCGATGCTGTACCGATACTTCGGCTCAAAAGAAGGCCTCTACGCCGCCTACCTGCAGATGACCGGCCGCGAGCTCGTAGACAAGGTGCGCGCCCCCGAGACCCGGGGCGAGTCACCCGAAGTACGTCTACGCGCGGGACTCCGGGCCTTCCTCGCCTACGTCAAAGAGCACCGCGCCGGCTGGACCGTCCTCCACGGAGAGACCACTGCTCCGGCCGACGCTCAAGTCGCCCGCGAAGTAGCCGAGCTCCGCGGACGCATCATCCGCATGCTCACCACGCTGTTCAGCGACGAAGCGTTCGCCCACGCGTTCACCGGCGCCACCGAATCCCTCGCCACCTGGTGGGTCAAGCAGCCTCAACCGTCAATCGACGAGGGGACCGCAATCCTCATGCGTATCGCCGAAGCCGCAACGAGCTTCGATCACGCGCCTTTGACCTGAGCTCCTCGGCACGCCGCGTCCCGGGCACGAACGCGAGCGCCCTTCAGTGCGCCTGCGAGACCTCGGCGGGACGGACCGCGTCCTGCGTGTGTGAGCGAGCCTCGAACGCGTGCAGGCAGTTGGCCGAGCAGAAATAGTGGAGCTGACCCTCGAGGTCGCTGGTGAGGGCCTTGTCGCGGTCGACGCTCATCCCGCACACCGGGTCGGTCGCTCCGCGGCGGGCGGTGAGCCAGAAGAGAGCGGCGAAGATCCCGAGCCCGAGGACGTTCAGCGCCAGCTTGTAGTTGACCGCGATCGAACTGAAGATGTCCGCCCGGGTGGGGCGTGGGCCGGTGGGGATGAGCCCGAGCGCGCTGAAGATTCCGTCGACGATCAGCGCCGCGATCACCATCGTCACGAACATCAGGCCGGTGATCCGTACCGTGAAGCGCGTGCCGTAGTACTTGCGGTAAGCCAACAGGATCGGGATCACGATCAGGTCGGCAAACAGGAACCCCAGCACGCCGGCGAACGAGATCCCGCCCGACCACAGGACCGCGGCCAACGGAACGTTGCCGACCGAACAGACGAAGCTGAGCACGGCAATGATCGGCCCGATCAGCACGTTCTCGATCGTCGGCAACGGCGCCGGTGCGTTTGTAATGAACAGCTTCTCGAAGAAGCCGTTGCCGAGCTGGGCGATGAACCCGGCCAGCAGGAACCCGATTGCGATCTCCTTCCACAGCATCTGCCAGTCGCCGCGGAAGTTGTGCGCCACGTCCGACCATGCCCGCACCGACGTCAGGCGCTCACGCCAGGGGAGCTGCTCGGCAGCCATGTGATGCTGATGGCCCGCGTCAGCGCCGACCGCGTGCGCGCGCGCTTCCTCCTCGAGCCGGCGATTGACGAACAACCGCAGCAGCATGGTCATCAGCACGATCATCACGATCCCGCCGACGTACTCGGCCGCGGTGAACTGCCAGCCGATCAGCACCCACAGCACCAGCCCCAACTCCCACACCAAGTTCGTCGAGGCAAACTGGAACGCCAGCGTGGACGCCGCGCTCGCGCCCTTCTGGAACAGCGACTTGGCGATCGCGACCGCCGCGTACGAGCACGACGACGAAGCGGCCCCCAGCCCGGTCGCCCAACCGACTGACCGGGCACCCGAGCCGCTCATCAGCCCCTCGACCCGCTCGCGCGGCACCCACGCCTGCACGATCGCCGAGATCGCGAATCCGAGCACCAGCGCCCACCACACCTCCCACGCCATCAGGAACGAGTCCCTCAGGCCATGCCAGATGACGTCGAGGACGGTCATACAGACAAGGTATCAGATACCCCTAGGGGGTAGGAGTAAACTGATACGATTCGGTTATGCCAAAGACTCAGACACCCACCAGGGGCTACACCGCCACAAAGGATCAGCTGCTCGCGCGTCTCGCGCGCATCGAAGGACAGATCCGCGGAATCGAGGGCATGGTCGAGGACGACCGCTATTGCATCGACATCCTCACCCAGATCTCAGCTGCCCAGGCCGCCCTCGACAAGGTCGCGCTCGGGCTGCTCGACGGACACGCCCACACGTGCGTGATCGGCGCCGAACCCCACCAGCAAGACGAGCGCACCGAGGAGATGATGGCCGCCGTCGGCCGCCTGCTCCGTCGCGGCTGAGGGTCACGGCTACGCCTCGGCCGCCGGTAGGGACCCGTCCGTGAGTCCCGTTTGCCCGCGTAGCTGCGCGGCGGCGTCACAGGCGTATGCGATGCGGCCCTGGGTTGTAGGTCGGCGTCAGACCTCGCCGCGTTGAGCGCGCTCAAGCACGAGCAGGCGATCAGCGATCCCGTTGCCCGAGAAGGCTGCTTTGAGCTCGTCAGCTCCCTGGGTGACGTGGGCCCAGCCCTCGAAATGCAAGGGGATCACCTTCCGGGCTCCGAGGATCTTGGCGACGTCGGCGGCGTGATCGGCGGACAGGGTCAGGTAAGCGCGATCGAATTTCGGGAGCTGGACCGCGCCGGCGTTCAGGATCGCGACCGGTAGCTCGCCGGTCCTCTGCACGATCGCGCGCACGACGTCTTGCGAGGCGTTATCGCCCGAGACGTAGATCCGGTCAGCGCCTGCGGCCGATAGCACCAACCCGAGCACCGGGCCTTGAATCTCGTCGCTGCCGTCCGGGCCATGTTGCGCGTGCACAGCGGTCACCTTCACCGTGCCTCCACGAGGGGTCTCGACCTCGACTTCTGACCACGGCTCCATGCCCACGACATTGCCGCCCAGGTCCTCGGCCGCCTTCGTGGTGGATAGGACGCGGTTCACGGAGGGAAGGAACGCTCTACCGGCCGGATCGAGGTTGTCGGTGTGCTGGTGGTGGGAGACCAGGACGACGTCGATCCCGTCCTGTTGGGAGAGGTCGAGTGCAGGGCCCGTCAGCTTTGTAAGTCCTCCGTATTCACCCGGAGGCGAAAGCGTGGGATCGGTCAGCCAGCGAAGACCTCCGTACTCCAGGATCGCCGTGGGTCCTCCCACCAGCTGTATCCCGAGTTGTGGTTGGGCGCCACCCAACCGTGGATCTTCGGGCCGGCTCGCCATCACGAGACAATAGCGACCGTGCCGCCCGGTTCGCAAACACGAGACGGAGAGCGACGACCTCCGTCCGTCCGGCGAGATCGCCGCTCCGCCGCCCTGCGGTCAGCCGGGCTGGCCTGACCGAACCTGCACTGGCCGGCTCACGTGGTGGCCGAGCGGGTTGTCTCGTCCGCGAAGCGATGAATCGCCGGGGAGCACCACTTCTCCACCTTCGGGTCCAACGATCGACGCCTCGGACACGTGTGGCTCCGTTTCATGAGAGTTGACTATCACGAAGGACGATACCGCTTCTGCGTCCTTTATACAAGTTAACTATCATTACGAAAGTAAACCTTGACAAGCGATGCGTGATACGGGACAACACGAGCAAGGATGAGTGGCACGCCAGAGGAGCGCGGCCGGGTCAACCAGAAGCGACGCACGCGCGCCGCGATCATCGCGGCCTGTCAGGAGCTGATCACAGCCGGTACGGACATCAACATGCCGGCCGTCGCTCGCGCAGCGCTCGTCTCCGAACCGACCGCCTACCGCTACTTCCCGGATCTCGCCTCACTGCTCGAGGAAGCGCTGGCCGGCATCGAACCCGATCCCGCCGCTGCGTTGGCGGCCGGTGCCGATCCCGGCGATCCGGTTGCGCGGGTCGCCTATGCCGCCGAGCTTCGGGCGAAACTCGTCATCGAGCGTCAAAGCGCGATCCGCCCCCTCATATCGGTCTCGATCGCCCGAGGCACCGCTCGGCAAATGCGGCCGGGCTACCGCTTCGGCCTGATCGATCAGGCGCTAGTTCCGCTCACCGCAAGCCACCCCGGCATCGGTGCCGCAACACTCGAGCAGCTTAGGCGCGACCTCGCCGTCGTCATCAGCGCCGAGGCCGTCCTCACCCTCACCGACCTCTACGGACTCGACCCCGACGCGGCCGTCGCGAGCATCGTGCACACCGCGCGACTCATCACCGAGGCGACAGTGGGTGGTAACCCGATCGGCTAGTCTCGCGAGGCTGGCCGTGACGCGCCGGGCGCGCGTGGACGAGTGGCTCTGTTCCGCGTCCGGCAGTCCGCTGATCTGGCCAGCGCCGTGGCTCTGGACCTGGAGGGATCGGATCTCGAGATGAGGACTGCTGTGCGTGATCGTTGGCGCGCCCAAACCGACCGGGTGAGGGGCGGCCACGGGGAGCTTCGAGAGCCCGCGCCGCCCAATTGCGAGGTGTTCGACCCGCCGGCCTATGGGCTGCGAAAGACCGCGGGACGACTTGTGCACGTGTGGCGAGAGCAGCGGCGTCTCAGCTTCGTCGGGCTCGCCTATGCGTTTGTCTACAGCGTTCTGTCGCTGACGATACCGCTGCTTCTCAGAGCAGCGCCTGGCTCTCGCCGCGCTGCTCGTGTTGCCACCCGCGATCCTCCTCAGCCGCTGGTTCCAGCAAGCCTCAACCCGGGCCCAGTTCGAGGTCCGAACCCGGATCGCGTCCGTGACCGCCCAAATCGCCGAGTCGGTCGCTGGAATGACGGTCATCCAGACCTTCCAACGCGAGTCCTTGTTCCGGTCGCGCTTCGATGAGCTCAACGACGCCAACCGGGTCGCGAACACGTACGCGCAGCGGATCGTCTCGGTGTTCTTCCCATCGATCGAGCTGCTCGGCGTGCTCGCCATCATCGCGGTTCTGGCCGTCGGTGCCAACGTGCTGCCGGCAACTCAGATCGGCACGCTGGCGGCGGCCTACTTCCTTCTGTCGCTCGCGTTCCAACCGCTGCGGTCGCTGTCCGACGTCTACTCCCAGTTGCAGTCCGCCCAGGCCGCGATGGCCAAGGTCTCACTCGTGCTCGACGAGCAGCCCGACATCCGGAGCCCCGATCGTCCGCGGTCGATCGGCCGTCTCGTGGGTGAGCTGACGTTCGAGCGAGTGCACTTCGCTTACGGCGACCGCGCTCCGGTATCGACAGCAGCTCGGAGTTGTGCTCCAGGACCCGTTTCTGTTCTCGGGCACAATCGCCGAAAACCTGCGCTTCGCCAAGCCGCAGGCGAGCGACGATGAGGTGTCCCGGATCGCTCAGATGGTCGGGCTGGACGCGGTCGCGCGCCGCTTCCAGCCGGCTTCGAGCACCCGATCCGGGAGGGCGGCAGCGGCCTTTCGGCGGGAGAGCGGCAGTTGATCTCGATCGGACGGGCGCTGCTGGGCGACCCACGGATCCTCATCTTCGACGAGGCGACCTCGAACATCGACCGCCCGACCGAGCTGCTGATCGAGCGCGCGCTCGACCGGCTTCTGCACGGGCGGACCTCGATCATCATCGCCCACCGCCTGTCGACGGCTCGCCGGGCCGACCGGATCGTCGTGATCGACCGGGGCGACATCGTCCAGCAAGGGACCGGTGTCGAGTTGCTCGCGGTCGACGGTCCGTTCCGGCGGCTCGCCGATGCGCATCTCCTCGGCGCCCAGTAGCCGCTGACTCGGGTGGGCAGCCGGGCTGACGCCTACGCTGTCCCCGTGTCGAACATCGGGGTGCTGCGCGAGGGGCCGTTGCATGCCGCGGTCAAGGCGATGTTGGCGCGCCCAGGGGACCGGTTCGAGGTGCCGATCGGTCGTTTCGTGATCGATCTGGTCCGTGCTGACGGCGAGCTCGTCGAGGTGCAGACGGGTGGTTTCGCGCCGCTCGGTCCGAAGCTTGATGCGCTGCTCGATGAGCACCGGTTTCGGATCGTGCATCCCGTGGCGGCCGAGCGGCGCATCGTGCGCGTCGACGAGGACGGTGAGGTCACTTCGGTTCGCCGTTCGCCAAGGCGGGCCGGCATGGTGGAGGTGTTCGACCGGCTTGTTGCATTTCCGTCGCTGCTGACGCATCCGCATCTGACCGTCGAGGTGCTGTTGCTCCAGGAGGATCATGTTCGCGGGATGCGAGCGGTGCAAACGGGCCGCCGGAGGCGAGATCCGGGAGAGCGGCGGCTGGTCGACGTGCTCGATCGCGTCGAGCTGCGGGGGCGGAACGACGTTCTGAGCCTCCTGCCGCAGCTCCCATCGAGTCCGTTTGCCACTCGTGAGTTGGCGGCGCTGCTTGGCTGCAGGGTGCTCCTCGCCCAGCGTGTGGTCTATTGCCTGCGGATGATGGGGATCATCGAAACCGCGGGCAAGCGTGGACGCGCGCCGCTGCACCAGAGGCGGGTTCACGACGACGCCCGGATCGTTCCGTGCGAATCCCGTTAGCGATGGAGATATGAGAAGAGACCGGGTGGCGGGTCTAGGTTGGAGCGGTCTGCACGTGAGCGACAGCAACCGCGCCGGCGTGCGCGTCTCTGGTCCGCCGTGCCCATAGGACACTTACCCGCGCTCACCACGCCGGCCGCGTCACCGACAGTGGGTCAGCTCGCAGGCGCCGCGAGGGTCATGATGTACTGGTTGCCGCTCGCCCATTGGACCGTGAACGTAATGTTGGCGATCCTCCAGCCGTCCGCGGTCCGTTTGAACTGATAGTCATGGCGGCCGGCGACCGTCCAGACGGGGCCGCCGGAAGCGTTGGACAGCACGTGTGTGCCCTGCATGTTGGCCGCGCTGGTTGCCTCGTCGCCGTCGAGGGTGATCGACTGACAGGTGATCAGGTGGTGGGTCGCATCGAGGCCGCCCAACGCGTAGCGCAAGCCACCGACGAGCTCCGCGGGAGTGCCCGTCTGCGGCTCTCCACCGAAGAGTGAGGTGCGATCGCTGTAGACCGGATCGGTGAACAGCCCCTCGAGCGCGTTCCAGTCGCGTGCGTCAACGAGTAGCGCGAGGCGTGCGGTCAGATCGAGGATGGCTAGCCGGTCCTCGATCGCGGTTGTGCTGGGATCTGAGGTGACCGTGGTCATGTGTGCTCCCTTAGGTGGCTGATGTGAGCTTCTGGTTCTCCCGGCACGTCGAACATGCCAAAGGGTCAGGTGACCAGCGATCGCCTGATTCCAGTGATTCGCGCTAGCCGCCATGTGTACGGACCGTCGCATGGTCCCGGCCCGGGGGACCGCGCTCAGTGGGAGCGGGGACTTAGTTCTTCCGGCGGGTTGCGCAGCGTGATCGGCTGTTTCTTGGTCTTCTGCAGCAGGACGAACGCGACCGTGCCCCACACGGCCGGGACCCACAGCGAAATCGCGTGGTAGACGAGCGTCGCCGCGGTGGCCACCGTCCCGCTCATCCCGTATAGGACGAGCATGCCGATCATGCTGCCGTCAAGCACGCCGATCCCGCCCGGCACGGGAATGAAGTTCGACAGGTAGCCGATCTGGTAGGCCAGCACGATCGGCGCCAGCGGCGGCGTCTCGCCGGCGGCGGCAAAGCACGCGAACAGCACGGCGATGTCGAACCACAGGTAGCCGATCGCGCCGACGATCCGCCAGTCGGGATGGAACACGAGACGCCGCGTATCGCGCACACTGGCCGCCGTCTCGGTCAAAACCGAACGGAGTCGCCCGGAGTGCGTCCGCTCGACGATCCGGTCGACGTAGCGCGGCAACAACAAAAACAGGATCAGGACGACGGCGCCGACCGCCGCGGGGAGAATGCTGAGGAGCGGATTGCTAGGGCCGGGAAGACCGAGGAACAGGCCCAGGCCGGCCACGATCAGCGTGATCACGTTGATCGCGCTCGTGTATAGGAACAGCACCGCCGAGCGCTGCGCGATTCGTCCCGCGGGCGCGCCGCGCTCGACCATCAGCCATCCGCCCACCGCAAGGCTGCCCACACCCCCGAGCGACACCGCCGCCCCAAACGCCTCTTCGCTGAGCGCGATCCGCGCGCCGACCCGGAACGGCGCGCGTTCGAACACCTGCAGGAACGCGAGGACGTAGCTCGCGCAGGAGAGGATCTCGAGCAGGACGGCGACGAGGACCCATTGCGTCTTCATGTTCGACACGGTGCTCGCCACGCCCTTGAGCCCCGGCACCGCCAACAGCAGCCCGACGGCCAACGCGCCTCCCAGGATCAACGTGATGAACCCGTTGCGCAGGCTGCGGCGCGCCTTCGCAGCGTCCACCTGCTCGGGCGGGGACGACTGGTCGGAGCTCACGTCTTCAGCCGCCACGCCGTCGAATGCGGTAGGTCCGGGAATCTCCAGTTCTCCTCGCGTCACCCGGATGGTTGCACGGCATCAGGTGAATGATCCTCGCCGGATCGCGGTGATTGCCGTCGGCGTCAGCCGGCGAGTTGCATCGGTGGCGACTGAGCCGTCGGCTCCGGGTGCTGGCGATTGGACCACCACTCGCGGAGCACGATCTGAATCGCGGCGGCGGTCGGGATGGCCAGTAGGGCTCCGAGGATTCCCAGCAGCGCCGCGCCGGCGAGCACGGAGACGATCGTCACGATCGGGTTTACGCGTAGCGTCCGGCCGTATACGAGTGGTTGGATCACGTAGTCCTCGAACCGCTGCCAGACGATGATGAACGCGAGCCAGACGATCGTTGCGGTCGGGAAGTCGACCCCCACGGTTGCGACCGCGACGACGATCGCGCCGAGCGTCGCGCCCACGAGCGGAATCAGATCGAAGAAGCCAACGACGAACGCCAGCGACAGCGCGTAGGGCACCCCGAGAATCGACAGCACGATCCAGGTCGCGATCGTCGCGAGCCCACTGATGACGATGTTGCCCAGGACATAGTCGGCCACCGCCTTGTTGATGTCGGTGACCACCTGCCGGTAGCGCTGCTGTCGATCTCCGGTTAGCGAAAGTCCCAGACCCACGTAGTCGCGACCGTGGAGGAGAAGCAGGAACGCCAGCGCCAGGACCGTGACCAGCTGTCCGATGAAGCTCGCCGCCTGAACGGTGACGTCCTTGAGCGGACCAACCAGATGTCCCAGTAGTTGAGGTAGCCGACGCGCATCGTCCACCAGCTTGGTCGTGATGTGGTAGCGGTTGTCGTAGTGTCGGAACGTCGCGTTTTGGCGCAGATCAGCCGCGTACCGGGGCGCATCGTGCGACAGCTGGCCGACCTCCTTGACCAAGCTTGGGACGACGACATACCCGATGACGGCAACCGACACGATCAGGACCACGTAGACCATCAAGATGATCAAAGCGCGTGGCACCCGGATCTTGGCGGCGAGCGCGTCGACGAGCGGGATCAGCGCAAGAGCCAGGAACAGGCTGATCGCAACAAGCCGAATGACCACGCGGACGCGCCAGAAGACGTAGAGCACGAGCGCGCACGCGGTCAAGATGATCACGCCTCGGACCACGGCGCCGGCGGACGGCGCCGTCAGGCGAACGGCCAGCGGCGCCGGAGCCGCGGGTCGGCTCGCCTCGGACCAGCCGGCTGGGAATGACGGTCCCGGCACCGCGGATTGCGGCTCGGCGGCCGACGCCGGGTCCGCAACGGCAGTGGCCGTGTCGTCCGCCGGAGTGTCGTCGATCACCCTTGAAGCGATCCGCCATCCGTCTGCAGTCCGCCGCACGACCTGGCTGACCGCAACCGACCCGAGCACCGTCGGCGTTGGCCCGCCAGTGACGATCAGCCCGACGCTCGTGACTTTCGGTTCCGGCCCCGACTCGTCGATCTTCGCGTTTAGCGTGAGGTGCCGCGTCTCCGGGGGTTCAGCGGCCCACGCAGCGCTGACGGCATCGCGGATCCCGGCTCGACCGGTAGCGGTCCCCGCCACACCGGTGATGGTTGCGTCCTCGGTGAACAGCTCGGCATAAGCGCTGACGTCTCGCGCGGTCGCGCAGTCGTCGAGGCGCGCCACGAGCTCGAGGATCTCAAGCCGTTCAGCGGCGGTCAGGGTCACAGATTTGGACGTGTCGACGCCGCGATCCGGCCGGCGACCAGGTCGCCGAGCACCGGCTTGGGGATGACGGCATAGATCGTGCGCGGTAGGGTCGAGGGATGCTTGCAGGATTCGCGCTAACGCCGACCGTCCCTTCGGTGCGAAGCGAGCGAATCACCATCATCAGGCGAGGACAGCTCACCTCGGCCGAGGCGATCATTGCGTCCGTGCCAGAGAGCCCGCAGATGCTCGTCGATCGCGCTCGGCTGGTTGCGGCAGTGCCGGAGTGTGAGTGACGTCCGATCCGGCCGTCCATGTCGAGGGTCTGGTCAAACGTTTTCGGACGACCACGGCGCTTGCGGGGGTCGACCTGGAGGTCGAGGAGGCCACCGTCTTTGGTCTGCTCGGACCAAACGGCGCCGGGAAGACGACCCTCGTCCGGGTACTGACCACGCTGCTTGCTCCGGACGCCGGGAGCGCCGAGATCCTTGGCCGCGACGTCGTCCACGACGCCGCGGGCGTGCGAGAGCTCGTCGCGCTGACCGGCCAGTTCGCGGCTGTCGACGAGCTGCTTACCGGCCGCGAGAACCTGCAGATGTTCGGACGCCTGTTCGACCTCTCGGCGGCGGATGCCGGCCGGCGGGCGAATGAGCTGCTCGAGCGCTTCGACCTGGCTGACGCGGCCGACCGTCCGGCCCGCACGTATTCCGGTGGGATGCGCCGACGGCTCGATCTCGCATCGAGCCTGTTGACCCGACCGCGCGTGCTGTTCCTGGACGAGCCCACGACCGGCCTGGATCCGAGGAGCCGCAACGAGATCTGGTCGATTGTGCGCGAGCTCGTCCGAGATGGGACGACGCTTCTGCTCACCACCCAATACCTCGAGGAGGCGGATCAGCTCGCCGACCAGATCGCCGTGATCGACCACGGTCGGGTGATCGCCCAAGGGACGGGCAGCGAGCTCAAGGATCGGGTCGGCGGGCAATTCCTGGAGGTCGAGCTGGTGAGCGCCGCCGAACGGGAGAGGGCACGGGTCGCGCTGGCCGGGGTTGGTTGCAGTGAGCCGGAGCCAGGCGAGCGGCTGGCTCAGCTGACGCTGCCGGCGCCACGGGATGGCCTCGAGATGATCGAGGACGCGGCTTCGGCGCTACGGAAGGCGGGAATCGCGGTCAGCGATCTCGGGCTGCGACGGCCGACGCTCGACGACGTGTTCTTGCAGCTGACCGGCGCGCCGCCGAGCGAAAACGGGGCTACGGGCGGAGTCGCGACCGGTGACGGGCAACCCAATCCAACGAGCCCAGGTGCTCGCGCCCGCGAGACGCTGCGCCCGGGCGCGAGGCGGCCGCGGCGGCGTCATCTCTCGCCGCGCGCGCTTCGTGGCGACATCACGGACGCGCGGGTGGTGAGCCTGCGCAACCTGCGCCACTTCGTCCGCCAGCCGGATCTGCTGATCTTCTCGACGATCCAGCCGATCATGTTCGTGCTGCTGTTCACGTATGTGTTCGGCGGGGCGATCAGTCACTCACTGCCGCCCGGCGTGAGCTACATCGACTATCTGCTGCCCGGCATCCTCGTTCAGTCGGTGACGTTCCGAGCGAGCCAGACCGCTGTGGGCCTGTCCGACGACCTGAAGCTCGGCGTAATCGACCGCTTCCGATCGATGCCGATGGCCCGGTCAGCGGTGCTTGTCGGCCGTACCTCGGCCGACCTGGTACGGAACGTCCTGATCATCGTGCTGATGATCGTCGTCGGCTACATCATCGGCTTCCGCTTCCAGGCAGGCGTCGCACAAGCCCTCGGATGCATAGCGATCGTCACGGCCTTCGGGCTCGCTCTGAGCTGGATCTTTGCCTTCGTCGCACTGACGGTGCGCGGCGCCGAGGCAGCTCAAACCGCCGGCTTCGTCGTCCTGTTTCCGCTCGTATTCGCGAGCTCCGTGTTCGTGCCGGTCTCGAGCCTGCCGGACTGGCTGCAGATAATCGCGAAGGTGAGCCCGGTCACCCTGACCGCGAACGCAGCGCGCTCCCTGGCCCTCGTCCCTGGGACACCATCCTCCCTCGGCGGAGCAATCGCCTGGATCGCCGGTCTCCTGGCCGTGTTCATCCCGCTGTCCGTGTGGCGCTACCGGCGCATGACCTGAAGCCGCCCGGCGGTCAGGTTCGAATCCCGCTGTAAAACGCAGCAAACCGCCGGCCACCCGCCGAGAATCGCCGGGATCCGGTGAGGACCGCTCACCTGCGCTGGGGTGATGCTGCGGGTCGTGATCGAACGCACGCAAGTCCCGGCAGCTGGAGGTCCCAGATGAAGCTCGTCGTGAACGGCGCGGATGTCGAGGTCGACGACCGGCACGCGAAGACCCCGTTGCTGTGGGTTCTGAGGGACGTCGTCGGACTTCACGGCACGAAGTTCGGGTGCGGGGCGGGGTTCTGCGCGGCGTGCACAGTGCTGCTCGACGGGCGCAATACGAAGTCGTGCCAGACCGCAACGGAGCGTGCCGTCGGCAAGGCCGTGACAACGGTCGAGGGCGCTTCGGGTCCGGTGGTCGACGCGGTCCGCGATGCGTGGTATCGCGGCAATGTCGTGCAGTGCGGTTACTGCCAGCCCGGGCAGACGCTTGCCGCCGTGGCGCTGCTCGAGTCAGACCCGTCCCCTGAAGACGCGAAGATAGACACCTGGATGAGCGGCAACATCTGCCGCTGTGGAACCTACCCCCGGATACGCGCCGCGATCCATGCCGCCGCCGGCACCCTGAAGGACGGTCCCGAGCCGGCGCGCCTCGTCGCACCCGCCGCGCTCGAAGAGTCAAGACTTACGGCCGAGGAGTTGGTCGACCCGGTCCATCCGTACGTCCGTATCCACGCGGACGGGACGATCGTCGCTTACTCCAGTCAGATCGAGATGGGACAGGGAATTCACACGGGCTTGGCGACGATTGTCGCCGAGGAGCTCGACGCTGACTTCGATTCGGTCCGGGTGGTCAACGCCGCGAACGGGGCCGGTCCGAACGGTGACGTGTACGGAAACCCGGACCTCGGTAGCGCTTTCCAGCTCACGGGCGCGTCCAATTCGATGAAAGGGATGTGGTTGCGGTACCGGCTGGCCGCTGCTCGAGCACGGGCGCGGCTCGTCACCGCGGCGGCCGACACGTGGGACGTGCCCGTCGCTGAGGTCGAGGTCGCGAACGGCGTGATGCGCCACGCGAGCGGCAGGCAGGCAGCCTTCGCGGAGCTGGCGGAGCGGGCCGAGCGGCTGCCGGTTCCCGACGGCGTCGAGCCGAAGAACCCGGCCGACTTCAGGCTGATCGGGCGTGACGGGCGGTTACGAGTCGACGCGGTACCGAAGATTCTCGGTACGACCCCTTTCACGATCGACGTCAGCCTCCCGGAGATGCTGACGGCGGTGGTGCTGCATCCGCCGAGGTTCGGCGCCACGGTCGCCTCGGTGGGTGACCAGGCGGCGCTGGCCGAACCTGGCGTGACCGCGGTTGTGCCGATCAACGAGGGCGTCGCGGTCGTTGCCGAGACCGTCGCCGACGCGCAGCGTGGGCTCCGGGCGCTGGTCGTGGAGTGGGACGACACGGACGCCGAGCGGCGGAGCACCGCCGACCTGCTCGCCGAGCACCTTCGGTTGCTCGAGTCGGGTGAGAAAGCTGTGACCGTCCGGGACGACGGCGACGTCGAGGACGCACTCGCCGGCTCCGCCTCGACGATCGACGCGACGTACGTATTGCCGTACCTGGCTCACGCCCCGATGGAGCCGAACAATGCGGCGTGCCGGATGCGAGACGACGGCGTGCTCGACGTCTGGGCGGGGAGCGAGGGACCCGAGTACGTGAAGATGAATGCCTCCTCGATCGCCGGCATCGACAAGGAGCAGGTCGAGGTGCACGTCAGCTTCGCCGGCGGATCGTTCGGACTCCATTCAAGCGCTGAGCACGACCCGACGGCCGAGGCCGTCCAGGTTGCCCGAGCGCTCGACTGGAAGCATCCGATCAAGGTGCAGTCGCTGCGCGAGGAGGAGTTCAAGGTCGGCCGTTACCGCGCGATGGCCGTTCACCGAGTCAGGGCCGGAGCCGACGCGGACGGCCGCCTCACCGCCTGGCACCAGCGGATCGTCGCCGAACCGACATCGGTGAATTTGCCATTCGTCCGAGACGTCATGTTCACCAACGGCGTTGACTTCTTCACGACCACCGGCGCGGTCGACCCGCCCTACGCCGTCGAGAACTTCCGTCTCGAGTCGACCAACTTCGAGTCGCGGATCCCAACGATGGTGTGGCGCTCGGTCGGCAACTCGCACACCGAGTTCGCGCGGGAGTCGGCGATCGATGAGCTCGCGATCGCCGCGGGCCGCGATCCCGTCGATCTCCGGCGAGAAATGCTGGCGGACAGCCCGCGGACGCTGCGGGCGCTCGAGCTTGTGGCCGAACGCGCCGGCTGGGGCGCGACTCAGCCCGACGCCAAGGCACGCGGGATCACGAGCTCCGACTTCCTGGGCCACTCCGCCCAGGTCACCGAGGTCTCGCTCGACGCGCGTGGGCGTGTCCGCGTCGACCGGGTTATCTTCGCCCTCGACTGCGGTAGACACGTCAACCCCGACCTGATCCGCGCGCAGGTGGAAGGCGGGATCCTGTGGGGCCTGAGCGCCGCAGCGTGGGGCGAGATCGTCATCGGCGACGGAGGCGAGATCGTCACTCAGAACTTCGACCGTTACCCGGTCATGCGCATGCGGTCGGTTCCGCAGATCGAGGTGCATTTGATCGAGTCGACCGAGCCGCCGACGGGGGTCGGCGAAGTCAGCGTCCCCCTGGTCGCACCAACACTGGCGAATGCGATTGCGGCTTTGACCGGTACCCGGATCCGCCAGCTACCCATCAACAACACGATCAAAGTCGCATAGGAGGACACCAAATGCCCGAGGTCAACATCACCCCGAGCGAAAACGGCCCGAACATCGTGTCCGGGCCGATGACCATCACAGCACCGGACGGGCATGTGATCGAACACCCCGACCCCGTGGCTCTCTGCCGCTGCGGCGGCTCGTCGAACAAACCGTTCTGCGACGGCACACACGCCACGATCGACTTCGACGGCACGCTTGCCAACTGAGCAGTCAGTACGGCGTGAAAGGGACGACATGACAAACGAAGAGTTCGTACGCGAGGCCTACGCGATGGCCGAGGTCAAGGACATCTCGGGCTGGAAAGCCACGTTCAATCCGGACGGAGTGTTCGTCGACGAGTCCGTTGGAGTGACCTACCACGCGCCCGACGACGTTGCGAAGCCCGTCGAGAACTACGGGACGGCGTTCTCCGACATGCACCGCGAGCTCTACGACGTGTATGTAACCGGTGACGTAGTAGTCGTCGAGCTAGCGCTCCAGGGGACACACGACGGCCCGCTCTGGCTTCCTCAGGGGATCCTCCCGCCCACGGGCAACCGGATGGACGCCCCGTGCTGCGACGTCTTCCGTCTCAAGAACGGGAGGATCCAGGTTTTCGACTGCTACCCGTCGGGAACGGTGATCCTCGGGCAACTCGGCGTGCTCGGAAATCTCGAAGCCGCGCTGCAGCAGCCGGCGTCCGTTTAGAGGCCGAGAGGAGCCTGCGTGAGCATCGAGCAGCGACAGACCCTCGACGCAATCCTGCGACAGTCATCGCTCCCCGTCGGCAGCGATGTCGACGAGCAACGGCGACTGTTCCGAGAGGCGGTATCGGCGCAGCCGCTGCCCGCCGATGTGACCGTCACAGCAGCTGCGCTGGACGGTGTCCCAACGGCCGAGATCACAATCGACGGAATCGAACCTCGCCACGTTGTTGTGTACTTCCACGGCGGCGTGTACGTGATTTCAGACGCCTTCCTGGCGGCGGGCCTGGCCTCGGAGATCGGTCGGCGGACGCAGGCCAAGGTCATCTCCGTCGACTACCGGCTCGCTCCCGAGCACCCGTACCCGGCAGCGGTGGACGACGCGCTTGCGGCCTATGAAGCCCTCCTGGACGACGGTATCGCCCCGTCGGACATCGCCTTCGCGGGAGACTCCGCCGGCGCCGGGCTCGCGGTCGCCACCTTGGTCAACGCCCGCGATCACGGTCTCGCCCTGCCCGCCGCGGCGTTCCTGATGTCTCCGTATGTCGATCTCACCCTCTCCGGGGCGACCATGGACACCAAGCGCGACCTCGACCCGCTGCTCAGCCGAGAACTCCTCCAGCCCCGAGTCACCGATTATGCGCAAGGACAGAACGCGGCACTTGGCCTGATCAGTCCGGTATTCGCTGACCTGGCCGGCCTGCCGCCCCTGATTATTCAGGCCGGGAGTCACGAGGTTCTGCTCGACGACGCGCTTCGCCTCGCGCGAGTAGCCGCGATCGCCGACGTCGAGATCACCCTCGACATCACCCCCGGGGTGCCGCACGTCTTCCAGGCATATTCCCCGATGCTCGACGAGGCCGGCACTGCACTGGACACAGCTGGGCGCCTTCTGTCGGCCTATCTCGCCGGCGCGGAACGCGTCACCGCATAGCAAGAGTAAGCGACCGGATCAAAGACAAGGGAGCTGACACGCGAATGAGCCCCATCATCGACCTCCACCAGCATGTCATCCCCGACTTCTACTGGGAAGCCTCGAACGAGGACGGCAATCTCGCGGGCGGAATCAATCCGCCGCGCTGGACTCTCGACGGCGCGATCGCGTATCTCGACGAGGCGGGCATCGACGTCGCCGTGCCGTCGATCAGCGCGCCCGGCGTCCACTTCGGTGATGACGCGGCCGCGCGGGTCCTCGCGCGGAGGGTCAATGAGTACCTCGCGGGGATCAAGCGCGACCGCCCGGACCGGTTCGGGGGGTTCGCCGCGGTTCCGCTACCGGACGTCGACGGTTCGCTCGAAACGATCGAGTACGCATTCGACGTTCTCGAACTGGACGGGGTGTCGTTGATGACGAACGCCGGCGGTAGCTATCTGGGTGACAGCCGTTTCGATGCAATCTTCGACGAGCTGCAACGGCATCACGCCGTCGTGTTCGTTCATCCCACCGCATCTCCGGATCCGATCGCGCATACCCTCGGCCTTCCGGATGCGCTCCTCGACTATCCCGTCGACACGTCGCGCGCGGTCGCCAAGCTGCACTACAGCAACACGTTCGCGCGGACGCCGGACGTCAAGTACGTGTTTCCGCACGGCGGCGGCACGATCCCGTTCGTCGCGTCGCGGTTTGCGATCGTCGATGAGATGGACGTCATCCCGGGGGCGGACGAGCGCGGGCCGTTCGCGGAGACCGTCAGGCGCCTGCACTGGGACACCGCCTCGGCGTTCAGCGACCCTGTTCTTCACATGCTGCGATCGGTCACGGGACTCGGATCCGTCGTGTTCGGGACCGATTATCCGTACCCCCACGACGAGATCTCGATCGGTGGCCTCCGGGCAGTGCAACGAACTGCAGAACTCGATGACGACGAGCGGCGCGCGGTGTTGGGCGGGACCGCGTCGCGCCTGATCCCGCGGCTGGTGCCTCAGCCTGCCTGATCCCCTCCTGGGCGGGGCGGCTACGCAGGCCGACCGACGCGATCGAGCGCGGCGAGGTCCGCCTCCTCGAGCTCGAGCTCCGAGCACGCGTCCTATGGCGTCCCGCCGCGCCCCGACCTTGTGACGCGTTCATCTCGACTCTCGGGTCAGAATGGGCGTGCTGTTGGACTCACACACTCAGAGGTGGGCGGTCGTCGCCCGGGTGAGGCCACTTGGTTCCGCCTCGGAGTTGCCGGAATTCGAGCAGTTCGAGGCCCAGCGCTTCGATCTGCGCGACGACGCCGAACACAGCCGACCGGTCCTCGAGCAAGCCGGTGAGGACGGTGTCCCCGCCCTTCGGCTGAGACACCATTTTGGGGAAGGCGGACAGCGCAGTGGGTCCTAACCGACCCTTTATCCGGATCGTGTACAAGTCCGGTGTTTCGGCCACACGATGATCCTGCCGCGCGACCCGGTGACCCAGCACCGCCGGAATCCGGTGATTGTGCGGCGCCGCGCCACCTCGCCAGGATGGCTAGGTTCGGCCCGTTGCAAGGAGTCGAAGCTCGCGTGCCTGTTGGACAGCCGAGGAACGGTCCCGCGCGCCGAGCTTGGAATAGATGTTGCGGATGTGCGTGTTGACGGTGTTGATCGAGACGTAGAGCTCGCGCGCGATCTCGGGGCGCGTCAGATTCGTCGGCAGGTAGCGCAGCACGCGGAGCTCGCTCGGGCTGAGCTCGTCAAGTTGCACCAGGCGCTCGCGATCGAGGATCGGAGCCGGTTCGCCGCGCAGCAGGTCGATGATGTCGGCGAGAAGAGCGCCATGAGCCGTCTCGTGACGCGGTAGTGCGTCGAGTAGCTCCGCGGCGTCGGTCATCGCAAACGGGAAGATCAGGCGATCTGGCTCGGCGACCGCGAGCGCCGCTTCCGCTGCGGCAGCCGCGGCGGCTTGATCTGCCAGCTGTAGATGCGCGATGCCGGCAAGCAGGTGGGACTCAACTACGGTGAACGCCGGAGCGACGGGGGGCGTGGTGTCCAAAACGCCCTGGAGTGCACTCAACGCTCCCCGGGGGTTCTCCTCAGTAAGGCAGATCACTGCGCGAGCGTTGTAAATGGCGCCCATTTGACCGTCGTAAATGGCACCGATCCGCTCGGGATCGGCGGGGAAGCCCGCAAGCGTTGCGTGCGCCTCGTCCAACATCCCAAGGCGCGCCCGCGAGGCCGCGAGCCACCCCGTAATCCGTGGCGCGAGGGCGTGCACACCCGTGAGTCTCGACTGCGCACGCGCCGCGGATCCGAATTCCTCGACCGCCGCCTGATGCTGCGCGCGAGCGGCGTGCAACATGCCGTCCGCCACGTGCAGAAGCACCGCGGCGGCCGGGTCAACGTCCGGATCGGCTACCTCCCGCGCGCGACGCAGCCAGATCTCTCCCTCGTCGAACTCGCCCATCCAGATCGCCATGCCGCCAACCGCTCCAAGCGCGGGCGCAAGAATCGGCCGATCGTCGAGGCCGTAGAGCTCGGCGAGGGCTACCGCCTGACGGCCGCGCTCGCGTGCGGCCGCGACCGAGACTGTCTTCGACGGGAAACCTTGATGGGCCCGACACGCGACCTCCAGGTAGGGGCGGCCGATCGTTCGAGCGAGGTCGGCTCCCTCGGAGAGGTGGCGATCGGCATCGACCAGTCGCCCGGACCACGTCTCGACGATCCCGAGATTCAGGAGCGCGACTGCCCGAAGCTCGCTGCCCATCGCCACCTGATCGCTCGATTCGTCCGAAATCGAAGCATCGAGCAGGTTCACTTGGTCGACTACCTCACTGAACTGACCGCTGCGTCGTGCCATCGCCAACCGCAGTGACGCGATCGCAACGGCAAGGCGCCGGCGGCGAGCCGGCGGAGCACTCGCAACGTGGGCCTCCGCCAGCTCCAACTGCGCGGCTGCGCGCTCCAACCGCCCATGGTTCAGCTCGCTTGCCGCGTGAGCCAGCGCCAGGTCAGGATGATCGGCCGACGCGCCCTCGGGAAACGCGTGGAGCACCGCGTCGATCGTTCCCGCCTGCCCGTCGAGCACCCAACCGAACGAGTGGTCAGCGACGAGGCTGGCAGCATCGGGCCAGTCGCCGGCCGCGAGCATGTGCCGCACCGCCTCGACGACCTCGCCGTGGTCGGCAAGCCACCGGGCGGCCCTGCGGTGGAGGTCGGGAACCTCGTCGGCAAATCTTCGGCGGAGCTCGAGGTGCAGGAAATCCGCCAGCAGGTGGTGGTAGCGAAACCACGTGCGCTCCGGGTCGATCGACACGACGAACGCGTTGGCATCCTCGAGTTCCAACAGCATCTGCTCCGAGCCCACGCGGCTCGCCAACAGGTCGGCGAGCTCACCGTTTATCGGTTCGACGATCGACGTCCGCAACAGCGTGTGCTGAACCTCGCTTGACTGGCGTTCGAGCATCTCGGCCATCAGGTATTCCCCAATCGCCCGGTCGGTGCCCGAGAACTCAGCCACGAAACGCTCAGGATTCGCGTGACGGCTAAGCGAGATCACCGCCAGGCGTAAGCCGGCCGCCCAGCCTTCCGTGCGCTCGTACAAAGCGGACGCCCCGATCTCGGACAGCGATATCCCCGACCCGGCCAGCAGTTCGCGCGTCTCGCGTTCAGTAAATCGGAGATCGGTGGCCCGAATCTCGGCGACCTCGTCGGCAAGCCTCAGTTGGTGGAGCCTGACCGGCGGATCCCTGCGTGACGACAACACCACCCGTGCAGAACTCGGCACATTCGAGAGCAACTGCTCAAGCTCGACGAGCGCGTCGGCTGACTTCAGCTCGTGAAGATCGTCGATGATCAACACGACCGGTCCGCGTTGCTCATCGAACTCGGACAGGACCGTCTCGACCACGCGGTCGTCGTCGAGGGCCGACGTCGCCGCAGGTCGTGCGTGAGGATCGATCGATGGTGCCGGGCCGCGAATCGCATCCAGGACGGCCGACCAGAACCGGTGCGCATCCTGCTCGTCACGATCGACCGACACGAACGCGACGCGGCGAACATCGGTCGAGTGGCTAGCCCAGGCACGCAACAGCGAGGTCTTCCCGCTTCCCGGAGGCGCCGAGATGACCGTGATTCGCTTGGTCACGGCGCGATCCAGAGTCTCGAGGAGCGCTTCTCGCTCGAGCAGGCCCGAGGCTACCGAACCGTCCGTTTGCACTTGCTCTAGGTTAGTGCTCACCAGACCTTCATCCCGCCATCGACGACGATGTCGACCCCGGTGACGTATGAGCTCTCGTCTGAAGCAAGGAACACCGCGACGTTCGCGACTTCGTCGGGCCGGCCGAGGCGGCCCAGCAGGGTCTTGCCGAGCATGTAGCTAGCCCACTCCGGGTCCTCGAGCTGGGCTCGTGTTGCGCCGGACTCGATCAGGCCGGGTGAGATCGAGTTGGCGCGCATCCCGTGCTCCCGGCCCTCCATCGCCAGCTGTCGCGTCATCGCGACGATTCCAGCCTTGTTCGTTGTGTGGGCGAGTGCCGGGAGGATCTTGAAGCTGAGCGAGGCGTTCAGCGAGGCCATGTTCACGATCACGCCGCCGCTGGCCTTCAGGTGCGGCCACGCCGCGCGGGTCAGGTAGAAGACGACGTCGACCTCGCCCCACCGAGCGCGATCCCATTCCTCGTCCGTGATGTCTTCAAGCCAGTTGAAGTACGCCGTCGCGCCGAAGTTGCAGAGCACGTCAATCCGCCCGTACGTGCCAAGCGCGAGCTCGACCAGCGCCTGACAATCGGTCGGATCGTCGAGACGGCACGGCTGCATCGAAACCATCTCTCCACCGGAGCCGCGCACGAGCTCGACCGTCGATTCCGCCGCCTCGACGGTCACGTCGCAGCCGACGACCGACGCGCCTTCCCGCGCGAACGCAAGCGCCGCTTCACGGCCGATGCTCCCGCCGCTGCCGGTGATCACCGACACCTTCCCCTCGAGTCGGCCCGATTGCTCGCTTAGTCGTTGGCTCGCCACAGGCATTGAGCGTGGCGCTACCCCAGGGCCTTCGAATCCTTGAAGTCCTTAGTCGTGACCCGAGCGTTGCCCTCAGTCATGCTTAGCCTGCATGAGCGGAGCATCGCTACCGGTTCTGTCCTCGGGCGGGACTTTGATCGGTCGGGAGCGCGAGCGCGAGGTGCTCGAGCGGCTGCTGGACGAAGTGCGAGGCGGGCGTGGCGGCGTGTTGGTGGTACACGGGGAGGCGGGTGTCGGCAAGACGGCGCTGCTCGAACAGACGGTCCAGGCCGCGCGGGGGTTTCGGATCGTCCGGACGCTCGGGGTCGAGGCGGAGATAGAGCTTCCATTCGCGGCGGTTCAGCAGCTGTGCTCCCCATTCCTCGAGCTGATGAAGCGCCTCCCACAGCCGCAACGAAGCGCGCTTGGCATCGCGTACGGACTGATTGGGGGGGCCGCGCACGCGGCGCCGAATCCATTCTTGGTGGGATTGGCGGTTCTCGGCCTGCTCGCCGAGGCCGCCGAGGAGCAGCCGCTCATGTGTGTCGTCGATGACGCGCAGTGGCTCGATAGTGCCTCTGCGCGGACTCTGGCGTTCGTGGCGCGCCGTCTGCTGGCGGAGAGGATCGCGCTCGTATTCGCGACGCGAGAGCTGGGCGACGCGCTCGCCGGTTTGCCCGACCTCGGCGTTGGGCCCTTGGGTCATCGTGACGCGCGGGCTCTGTTGGAGTCGGTCTTGCCTGCGCGGCTAGACGCTCGTGTGCTGCAACGGATCGTTCTCGAGACGCACGGGAATCCGCTCGCTCTGCTGGAGCTCCCGCGCGGGTTGAGCCCGGCGCAGCTCGCGGGCGGGTTCGGTTTGCTATCGGCTGCGCCCTTGTCGGCTAGCATCGAGGAGAGCTTCGCGCGGCGCCTGGTGAGGCTCCCCCGGGATGCGCGCCGCTTGCTGCTGATCGCCGCAGCCGATCCGGTCGGAGACCCGGCCCTGGTGTGGCGGGCGGCCGAGCGACTTGGCATCCCGGCGTTGGCCGCAGACACCCTCGAATCCGAAGACCTGTTGGTCCTCGTCCCACGCGTCGCGTTCCGTCACCCGCTGGTGCGCTCGGCCGTCTATGGAGCCGCTGGGGTGAACGAACGACGCGAGGTTCACCGCGCTCTCGGCGAAGCGACCGATCCGGAGCTCGACCCCGACCGGCGCGCCTGGCACCGCGCGCATGCTGCAGCCACGCCCGACGAGGAGGTGGCCGCCGAACTCGAGCGATCGGCCACGCGGGCACAGGCGCGCGGCGGCTCGGCGGCTGCCGCGGCCTTCCTCGAGCGCGCCGCGGCGCTGACACCTGATCCCGCCCACCGCGCACAACGCATGCTCACCGCCGCTGGGGCCAAGCGCGATGCCGGCGATCTGGAGGCTGCGCTTGGGCTATTGGCCGACATCCAGGCGGGCGCGCTCGACAAGCTCGGGCGCGCCCGAGTCGACCTCTTGCAGGCCCAGATCGCGATGGAGCAGCGACGCGGCGGCGACGCCGGCCGCCTGTTTCTGACCGCCGCCAGTCGCCTTGAGACGATCGACCCCGAGCTGGCCCGCGAGACCTACCTCGGGGCGCTCGGGGGCGCGTTGGCCAGCGACATTGAAGTCGCCGGCGGCGCGCCGGCCGTCGCGGCCGCGGCGCGCGCTGCGCCCGCCCAAAGGGTTCCGTTGCGGACGGCTGACGTGCTGCTCGACGCGTTCGCGATCCGTTTGACCGAGGGATTCGCGGCGGCGGCGCCGACACTGGCGCGGGCTTTGGAGCTGCTGCTCGCGAGCGATGCCTCGAACCAGGATGCCGGTCGGTGGCTCTCGCTCTCCAGCGCCAGAGACGGCAACATCGTCGCGCTCGAGCTTTGGGACGCCGAGGCGTTGCATCTCCTCGCGGTTCGCCAAGTGCAGGTTGCTCGCGAGATGGGCGCGGTCGGGCACCTGCAGTTCGCGCTCAGCTTCCTGGCGAGAAGTCACCTGCTCGCCGGCGAGCTCACCACGGCGGCGCTGCTGATCGACGAAGCACGCTCAATCGCCGAGGCGAGCGGCAATCCACCGCTCGTGAACGCGCCGATGATCCTCGCTGCCTGGCGCGGCCATGAGCCAGACGCGTCCGAGCTCATCGAAGCCACATCTGAGGAGGCGGCCGCACGCCGGTGGACGTCGAACAACTACGCGAGAGCCGTGCTTTACAACGGCCTCGGCCGACATGACGCCGCGCGCGATGCGACCTGGGACGCGTTCCAACTCGACCCGATCGGATACGGCTCGCTGCTGCTGCCGGAGCTGGCCGAGGCGGCATCCAGGACCGACGATCGAGCGCTGCTGGGGTGCGCCCTGGATTGGCTCTCACAGCGAATCGGCGCTATCAGCTCCCGGTGGGCGAGTGGAATCGAAGCGCGTGTCCGTGCGTTGCTGAGCGAGGGCGAGGTCGCCGAGAGCCAGTACCAGCGCTCGATTGAGGAGCTCTCGGGTACCCGCGTTCGGCTCGAGCTCGCCCGGACGCAACTGCTTTACGGGGAATGGCTACGCCGCGGTCGTCGCCGCCTGGACGCGCGAGAGCATTTACGCATCGCGCTTGACGAGTTCACCGACATGGGCGTCGAGGCGTTCGCGCGCCGCGCCGAACGCGAGCTGCTGGCGACGGGCGAGCGCGCACGCAAGCGGACCGGGGATACGCTGGACCAGCTAACGCCGCAGGAGGCGCAGATCGCGCGTCTTGCGGCGCGGGGAGACACGAACCGAGAGATCGCCGGTCGGCTTTTCATCAGCCCGAGCACGGTCGAATACCACCTACGCAAAGCGTTCCGTAAGCTCGACGTGAAATCGCGGACTCAGCTCGCGCGCCGGCTTTCCTAGCACGGACGCGCCGTCGTCAGTCATGCTTAGCCGGGAATGAGCGGAGGGTCGCTACCGGTTCTGGTGCCGGGAGGGCAGTTGGTGGGGCGGAATCGCGAGCGCGCTGTGCTCCAGCGTTTGTTGGATGGCGCGCGCGGCGGGACCGGCGGCGCCTTGGTGGTGCACGGAGATGCGGGGGTGGGCAAGACGGCGCTGCTCGAGTGGGCGGTCGAGACGGGACGGCAGTTTCGCGTGGCTCGCACCGTCGGAGTTGAGGGGGAGATGGAGCTGGCGTTTGCGGCCCTTCAGCAGCTGTGCTCTCCGTTCTTCGATCTTGTGGGGCGCCTTCCCCAGCCCCAGCACGAGGCGCTTGGCGTGGCGTTCGGGCTGATTGGGGGACCCGCCCACCCGGCGCCGAATCCGTTCCTGGTTGGGCTGGCGGTTCTCGGCGTGCTCGCGGAGGCCGCCGAGGAGCAGCCAGTGGTCTGTGTCGTCGATGACGCGCAGTGGCTCGATAGCGCGTCCGCGCGAGTCTTGGCGTTTGTGGCGCGCCGTCTGTTGGCGGAGCGAATCGCGCTCGTGTTCGCGACGCGAGAGTTGGGGGAGGCGTTCGCCGGTCTGTCCGAGGTGTACGTTGCCCCATTGGGTCGTCGTGATGCGCGGGCGCTGCTGGATTCGGTCTTGCCGGCGCGGTTGGACGAACCCGTGCTCGAGCGGGTTGTGGACGAGACGCGCGGGAATCCCCTCGCTCTGCTGGAGCTCCCCCGCGGATTGACCTCGGCGCAGCTCGCGGGTGGGTTTGGCTTGCCGGCCACGGTGCCGCTGTCGGCCGGCATCGAGGACGGGTACGCGCGCCGCCTGGCGCGGCTTCCTCAGGACGCGCGGCGGTTGTTGCTGGTGGCCGCCGCCGATCCGGTGGGCGATCCGGCGCTGGTGTGGCGGGCCGCCGAGCGGCTCGGGATCCCCGAGTCGGCTGCCCATACCGTCGAATCGGAGGAGTTGTTGGCGCTGTCTCCCCGAGTCGTGTTCCGGCATCCGCTGGTGCGCTCGGCCGTTTATGGCGCCGCTGGGATGGACCAGCGACGCGAGGTCCATCGCGCGCTCGCGGAGGCGACCGATCCGGATACTGATCCGGATCGGCGTGCGTGGCACCGGGCGCAGGCCGCAGCCACACCCGACGAGGAGGTGGCCGCCGAACTCGAGCACTCCGCAGCCCGGGCGCAGGCGCGTGGTGGCTTCGCCGCGGCCGCGGCCTTCCTCGAGCGAGCGGCCGCGCTCTCGCCCGATCCCCCGCATCGCGCGAAACGCGCCCTGGCTGCCGCACAGTCGAAGTTCCAAGCGGGCGCCCTGGACGACGCGAACGAATTGTTGGACACAGCCGAGTCGAGCATTGCTGATGACGACCCCGGGCGAGCCCACGTGCATCTCGTGCGTGCCGAAATCGCGTTCGCGTCGAAGCGCGGCAGCGATGCGACCCCGCTGTTGCTCGCGGCTGCGGGTGAACTCGAGGCCGTTGACGCGAGCCTGGCGCGGGCGACGTACCTGGAGGCCCTCTCGGCGGCGATGTTCGCGGGTCGGCTCGCGCAGGGCGGAGGCATGGTGGAGGCTGGCGAGGCGGCACTCGCGGGCCCTCCCATGCAATCGCCTCCGCGTCCGTCCGATCTCCTGCTCCAGGGGTTTGCCGTCCAGGCCACCCGGGGATACGTCGCCGCGGCGCCAATCCTCAAAAACGCGTTGAGCGCCTTCCGGCGCGAGGTGGCGCCGTCACCGGAGGACGCGCGGTGGCTCTGGTTCGCCGGCTGGATCGCGCTTCACCTGTGGGACGATCAGAGCTGGAGCGTGCTATCGGCGCGCCAGCTCGAACTGGCGCGGCGAACCGGCGCGGTCTCCGTGCTGCCGTTCGCCCTCTCGAATCGGAGCAGCGTCTACGCGTTCCTGGGCGAACTGACGACGGCTGCCGTCCTCGAGGAGGAGCTGCGAGCGGTAACTGAAGCGACGGGGATTGCCGACGTTTCCTACGGTCGGTTGACTCTCGCCGCGCTGCGCGGCCGCGAAGACGATTTTTCGGAGCTGGTCCGAAGCATGGTCGGCGAGGCGCGGACGCGGGGTGAGGGGGTCGCCCTGACCGTCGCCGAGTTTCTGAGCGGGACCCTGTACAACGGCCTCGGTCGTTATGAGACCGCCCTGACCGCAGTCTTACCCGCCGAGCGCTTCTACGCGGAGGCGCCCGCGATATGGGCGCTGACCGAGCTGATCGAGGCGGCCGTTCGATGCGGTCAGCCCGAGCGTGCGCAGCAGGCGTTCGAGCGGGTGCAAGAGACGACCCACGCGGCCGGCACCGATTGGGGGTTGGGGATCGAGGCGCGTTGCCGAGCGTTGATCAGCGACGGCGACGATGTAGAGCCCCTCTACCAACAGGCGATCGAACGGCTCGGGCGCACGAGCATCCGCGTGCAGCTGGCCCGCACCCATCTTCTATACGGCGAGTGGCTGCGTCGCGGGCGCCGACGGCTGGACGCTCGCGAGCAGCTCCGGACTGCTTACGACCTCTTCAAAGACTTTGGGGTGGAGGCGTTCGCGGAGCGTGCGCGGGTCGAGCTGGAGGCGACCGGTGAGCGTGCCCGCAAGCGGGTCGTGGAGACGCTCGGCCAGCTCACTTCGCAGGAGGCGCAGATCGCACGCCTGGCAGCAGAGGGCGAAACGAACCGAGAGATAGCCGCGCGGCTGTTCATCAGTGCGAGCACTGTGGAGTACCACCTGCGCAAGGCGTTCCGCAAGCTTGACGTGAAGTCACGCACGCAGCTCGCAAGCCGACTGTCGTAGGCGGCGGAGGAAATCACCGGGATCTGGCGATGACTCGTCACCCGCGGGCTGGCGAGGATCCGAGCCAGCCATCGACCCGAGGAGAACAGATCCATGTCCGATATCGGCAGCGGGCGCGCCTGTCGCACCGACGTAGTCATCGTGGGGGGAGGCTCAGCGGGCAGCGTTCTCGCCAGCCGTCTCAGTGAAGACCCGACCCGCTCGGTCCTGCTGCTCGAGGCGGGGATCGCCTACGGTGTCGATGGCTATCCCGAGGACCTGCGGGACCCGGCGCACGTCCCCGCCAACCCCGAGCACGAGTGGGGCTTCACCGCCCGCGGTGGCGCCGCATCTCCGGAGATCGCGGCTGCGCGCGCCAAGGTGCTGGGCGGCTGCTCGGCCCACAACGCCACCGTGGCGATGCGCGCGCGCCCGAGCGACATCCGCGATTGGCAGCAACACGGCCTCGAGGATTGGACGGTCGAGGACGTCGACGCAGCGTTCCGGGAGATGGAGAACACGCCCGACGGCGACGACTCCCACCACGGCCGCACGGGACCGTTCCCGATTCGACAGGAGAAGTACGACGATCTGACCAGTTCGTTGCGCGGGTTCATCGACGCGACCGCGGCGGAGGGGTTCCGCCGGGTCGACGATTTCAACGGGCCGAACCCGGGCGGCGTCGGGGGGTACCCGGTCAACGTCGTCGACGGCGTGCGTCAGAACACGGGCCTCGTGTACTTGACCGACGAGGTCCGCCACCGACCGAATCTCAAGATTTCAGGCGATGCGCTCGTCGATCGCGTTCTGTTCGACGGTCGCCGGGCGGTCGGCGTGCTCACGGCAAGCGGGACCGAGATCCCTGCGGGCCAAGTGATCCTCTCGGCGGGCTCATACGCGACCCCGGCAATCCTGCTCCGCTCGGGCGTGGGTCCGGCCGCCGACCTGGCGGAGCTCGGCATCGACGTCGTCGCGGATCTCCCCGTCGGCCAGCACCTCCAGGACCAACCCTTCTACTACAACGCGTATGCGCTCAAGACGACGGCCCTGGATATGCGGCCGGCCGTCGGCGCCTTGCTGTGGATGCAGTCGAGCGAAGCGCGCGGCGACGAACTCGACGTCCACATGGCCGTAACGCACCTCATGCCTCCCGACTACAGCCCGACCGGTGGGGCGATTGCGCTGAGTGTCGCGGTCGTCAAGCCCGACTCGCGCGGAACCATCACGCTACGCAGCCGCGATCCGCGCGAGCAGCCCGAGATCAACTGCAATTTCCTGGCCGAGGAGCGGGACGCACGCCGGATGCTCGAGGGCGTGAGGCTGGCCCGGCGTATCGGCCGCAACCCGGCGCTCGCTCAGTTCCTCGAGCTCGAGATACTCCCCGGCGACGCGGTCGGCGACGATCAGCTCGCGGATGCGATCGCATCGAACCTGGCTTCGTACGGACACCCCACCGCCACGGCACCGATGGGCGGACCAGAGGATCCGTGGGCGGTCGTGAACTCGAGCGGCGCGGTCAAGACGGTCGACGGGCTCCGTGTCGTCGACGCGTCAATCATCCCGGTGGTTCCATCCGTGGCGATCAACCCCACGACGATGATGGTCGCCGAGCGGATCGCGAAGGCGGTCTACGCAAGCGAACCCGGGGCGAGCCGTCGCGGACTTGGAGTCGCGCAGACGGCGTGACCATGATCGCCCTCACCGGACGTAGGGATCCTCGGCGGTGTGCCAGATGAAGAACGGCGGCGCGGCCGGGCTGACCAGTGGCTTGATCCCGGCGGCGCGCAGGCGGCGAACCTCGGAGCGGACCGCGTTCAGCGGGAGCGGATGTGGCGCGTTCAGCGGGTAGCGCAGGACGCTTGCGGAGATTCCCAAGCTGCCCAACCAGTCGACGATCGGCTGCCCCTCGTTGTCCGCGTAGGCGCGTACCCGCCGCCGGGGAGCACGATGAAATGACTGTCCGGGCCCTCCGAGCTCACCCGTTAGTTAGCGCCGCCCGTCAACTTCGCGGCCTCAGCACGCGCCGCGGCGACGAGCTCGGCGTTCGTGTGAGCGTGGCCCCACAGCCCCCAGCCCCCGTCGGGAGCCTCGGTGAGCAGCACCCATGTGCGCTCTTTGAGCTCTGGACGCCCCGCTGCGTCGGCAACGATGTCGGTGAACTGCTCGACTACGGCGAGCTGCTTCGGACGGTCGAGCGCTCCCGAGTTCGTGAGCACCTGGACGCGCACGTAGTCGCTCTCGCCTGCGACGTTCGCGATCGATCCGCCCGGGAGCGCGTGGATGAACGCTGCCGTGTTGTTGCGGAACATCGGCAGTTCGGGCACCTCCTCGATCCGCATGAGCGCGGCCGCGAGCCGTTGCGCGAGAGCGTTCGGATCGCCGAACGTGCCGGCGCTCGTGTAGACGTCGATCATCGGCATCAGGCACCACCTCCGACCCGCGCGAAGCCGCCATCCAGCCACGCGAGAATGGCGTCGCCGTAGACCTCGGCGCCGTCCTCCCAGCCGAAGTGGCTGAAATCGAGCGCGGTTAGCTCTGACCGCGGGAGGCGCTCGACGAGAAACTCTGCGTTGCTGATCGGGACCATCGGGTCGCGAGCGCCGGCGAGGACGTAGACCGGGGTCTGGATCCGCGGCAGCAGGTCACTGAGCACCGGCAGGTCGGTCGGGTAGTTGCGGACGAATCGGGCGGATTCGCCGAAGCGGGTACCGGCGTAGGCGGTCACGTAGTCCTCCAGTGCGAGCGCGGACAGTTCGTAGGTCTCGTGCGCCTGCATCGATGCCCGTACGACCTCGGCGCCGTCGAGCGCGAGCAGCGACCCGAAGTCGGGGTTGTCGATGAGGTCCTTGAGCGGGCCGCCGACCTCGAGCGGATACGAGGTGGCGCCGTTACCGACGATCGCGCTCGTGAGCGACGACGGCGACTCGGCGGCCGCGAACAAGGTCGCCGGGCAGCCGACGTCCGGGCCGACAATGTGTGGCGCCCCGAGCCGCCACTGCTCGATGAGCCGAACGAGGAACCGGCCCATCGCTTGCGGCGAGTAGAGGTCCGCCCGCCCTTCCGAATGGCCGAACCCGGGAAGGTCGATCGCGATCACGTGTCCGGCCAAGCTCAGCCGTGGCCAGAGCTGCTCCCAGGCGTAGAGGCTCTCGGGCCACGGGCTCAGGAGCAGCAGGGTCGGCTCAGCACCTGCGTTCGCCTCGGCGTATCGGATCTCGACCCCGTCGGCCATCCTGGTCCGGGTCTGGATTTCAGCCACCAGCCCTACACCGCCGCGCCGGCGGCGCTGCCTTGAACCGCGCCTGCAGCGGTTCGGATGACGTCGAGCACGAGCTCGGGGTGCGAGAGCATGGGGACGTGGCTGCTGTCGACGTCGTACGTGGTCGCGCCCATCCGGTTGGCCGCGAAACGCTCCAGCTCCGGGTTGACGGTGTGGTCGTTGTTGGCCACGATGTACGCGCTCGGCTTCGTCCTCCAGGCGACGCCCTCGACCTTCTGGTTGAACAGATCCGCGATCGGCGACATCGCGGTCGCCCACACGGTCTCCTTCTCGTCCGCGGTCAAATCCCCGCAGAAGCAATCGATTCCCGACCGAAGCAGCCAGACGCGATCGTCTGCGACCTCGATGTGGGCGAAGACGTCCGTGGCGGGGAACTTGTCCTGCTGGCCCTGCGAGGTCTCGTCCTCGTCGGGGGCCAGCGCCGCGATGTAGACCAGGCCGGCGATGCGGTCATCGGTTCCCGCGGCGGTGATGACGCTGCCGCCGTACGAGTGGCCGACGAGAATCGCGGGGCTCGAGACGCGCCCGAGCGCGCGAAGGGTGCAGTCGACGTCGCCCTGGGCGGAGTCGAGACCGTACTCGGCGGTGATCACCTCGTGCCCGTCGGCCCGCAGAGCCGGGATGAGCTTGCTGAAGCACGAACCATCGGCCCACAGGCCATGGCAGAAGACGATGCTCGGCTTGTTCTGTGGCGACATACTCGTCCGTCCTTTCGGTTGAACCGGCGTGATCGAGCGGAGCCTGATTCGCGGCGCCCGCGTTCTCTTGAGTCATGCGACTGCTTCCCGCGGCCCGATCACGCGCCCGCGGTCGAGGCGAGCAGCGCCATCGGCACGTCGACGCGGAGCGCTTCCAAGAGCGCGGCGAGCTTTCTATCGAGCTCGACCCCGACCGAGGTGACCGCAGGAATTCCGAAGCTTCCGAACTGCGTGCTCGGTTGGTCAACCGTGAACCACGCGCGTTCGTGTGCGTCTTCCCAAATGACCGTCCGCAGCGGCGCGTAGAGCATGGCGCGGGGGTCGTGGCGGAACATCCGCTCTGCGATCGTGACGTTGCCCATCAGGTAGGCAATGCAGTCGTTGTCGTCGCCTGCGAGCTCCATCACGCCGTGTACGTCATTGCGCCAGTAGATGAGAAACCCGTGCGAAGCCACGTCGGCGTGGAGATCTATGACCTCATCCCAACTGGCCCCGCGCTCCACGAGCGCGGTGATCGCCTCTACGGGATTAGCGGGCACCGCCTGCTCGTAGAGCCGCTGAAACTCACGGACGCCTGGTACCTCGACGTTCAGGCGTCGCGCGGTGTAGGTGTCGTGACTGGTTGCCACGGTGCGCAACAAGGTAGGTTCGGTCAGCGCCGGTCGCTTCAGTCATGCGACTGCTTATCCTGCGGGTATGACCGTCTCGAGCCCGCCGGATACGACCGTCGAGCTGATCGGGCGCAACGACGAGGTCGCGCTAATCGACGCTGTCCTGGACCGTGTCCCCGAACGCGGCGGAGCGCTGCTGATCCGCGGCGAGCCGGGGATCGGAAAGTCGGCGTTGCTCGACCAGGCGCGCGGCCGGGCAAGCGCTTTGGGCGCGCGCACGCTCGCCACCGTTGGCGTCGAGTCGGAGTCCGAGCTCGCGTTCGCGGGACTGCACCAGCTGCTTGCGCCGATACGTAGCCGCATGGCGGGGCTCCCCGACCCGCAGCGAGAAGCGCTCGACGCGGCGTTCGGGGTGAACGACCTGGTCGAGCCCGATCCGTTCCGGGTCGCCCTTGCCGCCTACCGGCTGATTTCCGACGCGGCAGACTCCAGCGCGCTGTTGTTGATCGCCGACGACGCGCACTGGCTCGACCGTTCGAGCCTTGACGTGCTGACGTTCCTGGCGCGGCGCCTGGACAACGAACCGGTCGTTTTGCTGGCCGCCCTTCGCGACGGGTTCTCAACCGCCCTCGAGGAGGCTGGGCTGCCGATCCTCGAGTTGGACCGGCTGTCCGCGTCGGATTCCGAGAAGCTCCTCGACCGCGTCGCGTCGGGGCTGCCGGTCGACGTGCACAGCCGCGTGCTGGCTGAGGCCGCCGGCAATCCCCTCGGACTCGTGGAGCTTGCGCGGGCCCGACCGGAGACCGGCGACCCCGTGGAGCTGTTGACGCCGGCGACGTTGACCGCGCGCCTGGAGCGCGCGTTTGGTGCGCGCCTCGACGGGCTCGGCGAGGACACGCGCCTGATGCTGCTCGCCGCGGCGCTCGACGGGAGAGCCTCGATAGAGGAACTCCTGTCGGCAGCCACGCTCGCCTCGGGGAACGAGGTCGCGCTTTCAGCGCTGGACAGCGCGGCCGAACGCGGACTGGCGGAGCCGCACGGATCCGAGGTGCGCTTTCAACATCCGCTGATCCGGTCGGCGGTAGCCAGCACGGCACCGCCCGCGCAGCGGATCGCGATGTACGCGGCTCTGGCGAACGTCGTACGCGATCCGGAGCGCCGGCTGTGGCACCGCGCCGCCGCCGCGGTGGGGCATGACGAGGAAGTCGCCTCGGCGTTGGACGAGCACGCCCAGATCGCGCGCCGGCGCGGCGCGGTCATGGTCGCTGCGGGCGCCCTCGAGCGCGCAGCCACGCTCACCGCGGACCCACGCCGGAAGGGCGAGAGGCTCGTGAGGGCGGCGGAGCTCGTGTACGATCTGGGGAGCGTCGACGTCGTCAGCCGGCTGCTGGGGGAGGCGGAGTCACTCCAGGTTGGCCCGGTCGATGCCGCCCGCGCGGCGTGGTTGCGACAGATGATCAGCGGTGCCGTTTGGTCCGAGAAGGGCGCCGCCAAGACGTTCGTGACGATCGCGGACCGGCTACTCGCCGGCGGCGATGCCGACGCCGCGGTGCGGTCGCTCGTACCGATCGCGCATCGCTGCTGGTGGACGCGTTCCCGCGCCCGGACTCGGCAGTACGTCGTCGACGCCGCCGAAGGCATGGGCTCTCCGGGCGACGACCCGCGACTCCTGGCGGTCATGGCGCTGGCAGATCCGGAAGTGACGGCCCCATCGGTGCGGCGGGGGGTGGCTCGTCTCCAGCTCGATCAGATCAGCGATCCGGTCGCGGCGATGTACGTGGGCATCGCCTCCGAGAAAGCGGGCGACTTCGCCGGAGGCTCTCGCTTCCTGGCGCGCGCAGTCGCGCGGCTGCGCGAGCAGGGCAGGCTCGGCCTGCTCACGCAGGCGCTCGTCCACTACGCGTGGGCGGCCACGTACGCCGGCGACTGGGAAGCCGCCGAGCGGGCTGCTGCCGAAGCCGCGACGCTGGCACGCGACACTCGCCAGCCGCAGTACGGACTCACCGCACAGCTCGTGGGAGCACTCGCCGTCGCGCACCGCGGCAGCGACACCGACCTCGATGCCCTCCTGGCCAGGCCGGAGCGAACACTGACGGCGATCAACGGCGGTCCGCTGCTCGCTCCCGCGCACCTTGCCCGGGGCGCGGCCGCTCTGGGCGAGGGACAGCACGACGACGCATTCCGCGCGCTCTGGCCCGTGTTCAACGAAAACGACCCCGCGTTTCATCGCTTCATGCGCTGGCCGGCCGTGCTCGACCTCGTCGAAGCCGGAGGCCGCGATCAGCACGCGGCACACATCAGGCAGGTCACGGGCGAGCTCGAGGAGATCGCAAATCGCAGCCAGCCCCCGATCTTGTGCGCCGGTCTGGCCTGCGCACGACCGCTGCTGAGCGACGACGACCATGCCGAAGCGCTGTTCGTAGCCGCGCTCAGCGAAAGCTCTGGGAACTACCCGTTCCTGCGCGCTCGAACGCTGTTCTCATTCGGTCGCTGGCTGCGCCGGCAGCGAAGAAGCGCAGAGTCGCGTGCACCCCTGCGCGACGCGATTGACCTGTTCGACGCCCTGGGGGCGAAGCGTTGGAGTGAGCGCGCACGCCAAGAGCTGCGAGCTACCGGCGAAAGGATTGGGCCACGCACGCCCGACGCTCGCGATCGGCTCACGGCCCAGGAGCTGCAGATCGCCGAGCTGGCGGCAGCCGGCCTGTCGAATCGCGAGATCGGCGAGCGGCTGTTCCTGTCGCACCGCACGATCGGATCGCACCTCTATCGGATCTTCCCGAAGCTGGAGATCACCGCCAGGGCGCAATTGCGTACGGTCCTAGGGCCGCGGGGTGGCCCGGAACGGGATTCCTGAGCGAAAAAGGAGATCGAGATGCCTGAAGTTCACGTTTACATGGCCGCCGGCCGAACCGATGAACAGAAGAAGGGAATGATGCTCGACATCACCCGCGCGTTGGTCGACAACCTCGCCGTTTCGCCCGAGGTCGTGACAGTGCAAATCATCGAGGCGCCACTGGCCGACAAGATGAAGAACGGCCACACCTTCGAGGAGCGGCAGGCGGACGCGAACGCTCGACGATAGGCCACCGGTCCATGATCAACGCGGCAAATTGCCGCCGGCTACGGCGGCGTTGAGTTCAGCTATGTGGCGCGCCCGCGTCGCGTCGTCCAGGAACGACGCTTCGAAGCTGTTACGGGCGAGGTGGACGAGCGTGTCGTCGTCGAGTCGCAGAGCCTTTGCCACTCCGGCCAGGTTCTCACCAACGTAGCCGCCGAAATAGGCCGGGTCATCAGAGTTGACGGTCGCGCACAGTCCGTGCTCGAGCATGGTCGCGAGAGGGTGCTGCTCGAGTGTGTCAACGACACGCAATTTGACATTTGAGAACGGGCACACGGTCAGTGGGATCCGATCGGCCCCGAGGCGCTGGACCAGCGGGCGATCCTCCAGGCACCGCACGCCGTGATCGATCCGCTGGGCACCGAGCACATCGAGCGCTTGCCAGATGTACTCGGGCGGCCCCTCTTCACCGGCGTGCGCGACGGCACGGAAGCCGGCACTGGTGGCGCGGTCGAAGACATCACGGAACTTCTCTGGGGGATGACCCAATTCTGCGGAATCGAGACCGACACCGAAGATCACGTCGCGGTGTGCGAGCGCGTGCTCGAGTGTCATCATTGCGTCGTCGGCCGACAGATCACGCAGGAAGCACATGATGAGGTGCGACGTCATCCCGCGCCGCCGCGCCTCGGTCAGGGCCCCACCGATTCCGCGCACCACGGTTTCGAGCTTGACACCGCGCGCGGTATGGGTCTGCGGATCGAAGAAGAGCTCGACGTGGCGAACGCCCTGCTCCCGTGCACGGGTCAGGTACGCGGTGGTGAGATCGTAGAAGTCCCGTTCTTGGACGAGGACCGAGCATGCCCGGTAATAGATATCCAGGAACGACTGCAGGTTGCTGAATTTGTACGCCCGCCTGACTGCTTCCGCGTCCGGGTAGGGGAGCCTGACGCCGTTGCGCCGAGCCAGCTCGAACATCAACTCCGGCTCGAGCGTTCCCTCGATGTGCAGATGCAGCTCGGCCTTGGGCAACGTCATGGGATCAATCATCACATGCTCATTCTGCCGCGAAGACGATGTCCTGGGCACCCTGCCAGAGGGTCATCTCGCCCAGCGCGCGGAGGTTCTCGTTGCCCTCAACCACGGTTAGGAAGTGGTTGCCGGCGAGCTGGCCGACGATGCTCGAGAAACTGCAGCCGCCGTAAGGCAGCAGGACCTCCGTCTCGCTGTAGCCGCCGGGGTAGAGGAGGATCTCGCCAGGCGCGGGGTGGCTGGTGTGGTTCTCGAAGCCAACGCCGACGTCGAAGTCTCCGAGCGGAATCCAGGTCGACTCGCCGCTCCAGCGCACGTGGATGACCTTCTGCTCGAACGGCAGCAGCTTTGAGAACGTCTCACACGTCTTGGGTGCGCGCTCCTCCTCGAGGCGAGCGCGGAACGTGTACGGCCCAGCGGTGATCGACAGCGTTGTCATCGGCTCTCCGTTTCGATCGTGGGAGTCAGCAAACGGCCCGCGGGCGGACCGACGATCCGGCCGTTGGCGAACACGGTCCGGCCGCGCACGAGCGTGCGCGTCACGCGGGCGCCTAACGTTCGGCCAAGGAAGGGGCTGTCGCGATGGCGGTAATGGAGGTCACCGGCCGAAAGCGTCTGCGAAGCGGTCAGGTCGACGAGCACGAGGTCCGCGTCGGCGCCCGGCTCGAGGCGTCCCTTGCCGGGGAGGCGGAACCTGTGGGCAACGTAACCGGACGTGATCCGAGCGATCAAGTCGAGTTTGAGGCCCCGGGCGCGATGGCCCTCGCTGAGGAGCAGCGAGAGCATCGTCTGAGCACCCGAGATGCCGCCCCAAGCGGCGAACGCGTCGTCGGTGCGCTTGAGCGCCGACGGCGCCGGCGAATGGTCCGATGCGACCATCGGCAGGGTCCCGTCCTCGAGCGCCTGCCAGAGCGCCTCGCTCTCCTCGCCCGGGCGCAACGGCGGCGCGCACTTCGCCACGTTGCCGAGGGCCTCGGCGTCCTCGTCCGTGAGTACCAGATAGTGCGGGCACGTCTCACAGGTGACGTCGACGCCGCGCGCACGGGCGGCGGCGACCTGCGCGACGCCGCCGCCGGTCGAGACGTGAACCACGTGCAGCGAGCAGCCGCTCTCCCGCGCGAGTTCGATCGCGCGCGCGATCGCCTGGAGCTCTGCGACGGCCGGGCGCGAGGCGATGAAGTCGCGCATCGCGGTCCGCCCCGCGGCACGCGCGCGCCGGGCGAGGCCGGCGGTGATCACCTCACTCTCGGCGTGCACCGCGACGGGCAGCCCGAGGCCCGCCGCGCGGCACATCCCCTCGTACAGCGTCAGGTCGTCGACCCCCGGAAAGTCGTCGATCCCGCTTGAGCACATGAATGCCTTGAAGCCGACGACGCCGCACGCGGCGAGCTCGTCCATCGCCTCGATGCCACCGGGGACGAGGCCGCCCCACAACGCGACGTCGACGAGCGCGCTCCGCTCGAGGCACCGGCGCTTCTCGTCAAACGCGGCGCCGGTCACGGTCGGCGGGTGCGCGTTGAGCGGCATGTCGATCGCCGTCGTGGCGCCGCCGGCGGCGAGCGCCTGCGTGCCCGTCTCAAAGCCCTCCCAATCGGCGCGACCGGGCTCGTTCATGTGGACATGGCCGTCGATCACCCCGGGCAGGAGGTACAAGCCGCCGGCGTCGATCTCCTCGCTGGCGGGACCCGCGAGCTCAGGACCGATCGACGCGATCAGCCCGTCCGCGACGCCGACGTCCAGTGGCCCCGGAGAGCCGCCGCCGACGACGACCGCGCCGCGGATCACCACGTCAAAGCTCATCGGACGAGTTCCAGGAACCGCGTTGTCGCGTCGATCGCCGCTGCGACATCCTCGACGATCACCGACTCGGCCGGGTTGTGGCTGACGCCACCGGCGCAGCGGACGAACAGCATCGCAACCGGGGTAATCGTCGAGAGCATGGCGGCGTCGTGGCCGGCGCCGCTCGGTAGGCGGACGACGGATCCACCCGGCGCTGCGATCGCCTGCGCCACGAGCTCCGTTAGGTCGGTCGAGCAGTCGACGGACGGAGTCCCCGGCCCGACCTGCCAGTCGAGCCCCACCCTTCGCGCGTCCGCGATCGCGCCGACGCGGTCACGCAAGCGCGCAAGAACCGACTCCCGCACCGAGTCAGCGCTGTGGCGGACATCGAGGCTGAGAACAACGCGGCCCGGGATCACATTCCTCGCACCGTCCTGCACCTGGAGATTCCCGACCGTTGCAACCAGGCCGTCCTGATCGCGCGCGGCCGCCTCCACGGCAAGCACGAATTCGGCCGCCGCGCCCAGTGCGTCACGCCGCAGCGCCATCGGCACTGTGCCCGCGTGACCCGCTTCGCCGGTGAACACGATTCGGCCACTGGTCTGTCCGGCGACCGCGGTAACGACGCCGAGCGGAACGCCGCCGGCCTCGAGTAGCGGGCCCTGCTCGATGTGGACCTCGTAGTAGCCGATCAGATCAGCGGGATCGCGCCGGGCGCTCGCTAACAGCTCCGGATCGCCGCCAAACGCGTGCACTGCGTCGGCCAGAGTGACCCCATCGGCGTCGCGCCGCTCGAGATCGGCGGTGTCGAAACGGCCGGCGACGACACTGCTCCCCAGGTACCCCGTGCCGAAGCGAACGCCTTCCTCATCGGCGAACGCCAGCACCTCGACGCCATACGGCAGCGATCGGCCCTCGTCGCGGAGCCGCTCGAGACACGCGATCGCGACGAGCACCCCGAGCGTGCCGTCGTAGCGCCCCGCGTCGCGGACGGTGTCGAGGTGTGAGCCGATCAGCAACGTCCGGCGATCGGCGTGTTCGAGCCGGCCAATGAGATTGCCGATCGCGTCGCGCCGCGCGACCATCCCCGCAGCCTCCATCCAGCCGCGCACTGCGTCGCCGGCCTGCTGGAGGGCGGGTGTCGCGAAGCGCCGCGTGAGGCGGCCTTCCTCCTCGGTGAAGGCGGCGAGTTCGTCGCAGCGCCGAAGGACGGCCGCTGCGTAGGCCATGGAATCACTCATCGGTGTGCCGTTTGCCCGCAACGGCGGCGGTGAGCGAGACTACCGAGATGGAGGTGCTCCAGACGGACACCTGGCTCGAGGCGCTCGAGCTCAAAGCCGCACATCCAGACGCGGTTCCGATTGCCGGCGGCACCGACCTGATGGTCGAGCTCAACTTCGACCGCGCTCGCCCACGGGCGATCCTGGACCTCACTCGCATCCCCGAGCTGACCGAGTGGGGGCCCGAGGACGGTCGCCTGCGCATCGGAGCCGGCGTCACGTATTCGCGGCTGATCGCCGAGCTCGGCGATCGGCTGCCCGGGCTGGCAATCGCAGCGCGCACGGTGGGATCTCCCCAGATCCGCAACCGCGGGACGGTCGGCGGCAACCTTGGTACCTCGTCTCCGGCGGGCGACGGGCTGCCGCCGCTATTCGCGTCCGATGCCGAGGTGGAGCTCGCGTCGAAGGCCGGCACGCGGCGGATCTCGGTGCGCGAGTTCATTACAGGGCCGAAACGCAACTGCCTGGCGGGCGACGAGCTGATCGCGGCGTTCCACATCGCCGCGGCCGACGGCCCGCAGCAGTTCGCCAAGGTCGGCACTCGCAACGCGATGGTGATCGCGGTCTGCTCGCTTGCGCTGTCGATCTGGCCGCAGCGGCGATGTGCGACCGCGTGCATCGGCTCCGCGGGGCCGACGCCGCTCCGGTGCGGCGCGGCGGAGCAGTTCATCGCCGGCGTGCTCGACGAGCACGATCTGTGGTCGGCGCGTGCGCCGATTCCAGATGCAGCGCTGGATCGGTTCGGCGAGCTGGTCGAGCGCGCAGCGCGACCGATCGACGATGTGCGTGGCACCGCCCGCTACCGGCGCCACGCGCTCGGCGTCCTCTCGAGGCGGACGCTCACCTGGGCCTGGGAGGCGTACCGGTGCGGCTGACCGTCACCGTCAACGGCGCCCGTCGAGAGGTGGACGGTGTGTGGGAGGGCGCGAGTCTGCTCTATGCGCTGCGCGAGCATCTCGATCTTCCCGGATCGAAGAACGCATGCGAGCAGGGTGAGTGCGGATCGTGCTCGGTCTACCTCGACGGTGAGGTCGTGTGCGCGTGCCTCGTGCTCGCCGCGCAGGCGCAGGAACGCGAGGTCGTGACCGTCGAGGGGATCTCAGGCGGAGACGGTGATGGCCTACACGAAATACAACGGGCGTTCGTCGAAGCAGGTGGTGTGCAATGCGGCTTCTGCACGCCCGGGTTGATCGTCGCAAGTCATGTCCTGTTGCGGCGAAACCCTCGGCCCAGCGATCCGGAGATTCGCGAGGCGCTGGCGGGCAACCTGTGCCGGTGCACGGGCTACGAGAAGATCCTCGATGCCGTTCGGCTGGCCGGCGAGCGCCTTGCCGAGGCGTCGCAGAGGTGACGAAGCGCATCGTCATCGAAGGCTGCGCGATCGCGACCGTCGATGCGGCCGGGACCGAGCATCGCGAGGGGCACATCGTGATCGAGGACGACCGGATCGTCGCCGTCGGGGAGGGGTGCGCCGTGGGTGCGCCGGAGTCGCGCCGGATCGACGGCCGCGGCCACCTGGCGACGCCGGGTCTCGTCAACTGCCATCACCACCTGTACCAGTGGGCCACCCGCGGACTTGCTCAGCAGGCGACGCTGTTCGAGTGGCTGGTCGAGCTGTACCCGGTGTGGGCTCTGATCGACGACGAGACTTGCTGGGCTGCGTCCCGCGCCGGCCTGGCGGCGCTGGCGCGCTCGGGTTGCTCGGCGTCGACCGACCACCACTACGTGTTCCCGCGCGACGCCGGGGACCTTCTCGAGGTTGAGATCGGCGCCGCCGCGTCCCTCGGCTTGCGCTTTCACCCGTGCCGCGGCTCGATGGATCTCGGGCGCTCGGAGGGCGGGCTGCCGCCCGACGAGATCGTCGAGGACCGCGATGCCATTCTCGCCGCGAGCGAGTCCGCGATCAGCCGTTTCCATGATCCGGCGCCGGGTGCGATGGTGCGGATCGCGCTCGCGCCGTGCTCGCCGTTCTCGGTGACGCGCGGGCTGATGACCGATGCCGCCGAGCTGGCGCGCGGTCGCGGCGTGCGCCTGCATACGCATCTGGCCGAGACTCTCGACGAGGAGCGCTTCTGTCAGGAGCGCTTCGGCGTACGCCCCGTCGACTACCTCGACGAGCTCGGTTGGCTGGGCGACGACGTGTGGCTGGCGCACTGCGTGCACCTCGACGATGCCGAGATCCGCCGCTTCGGCGCCACTGGCACGGGGGTCGCCCACTGCCCGAACTCCAATGCCCGTCTCGGCGCGGGGATCGCACCGGTCGGCGAGCTCGTGGGCGCGGGCGTTCCCGTCGGACTCGGCGTCGACGGCGCCGCCTCCAACGAGGACGGCGGGCTCGCGTCCGAGATGCGCGCCGCGCTGCAGTTCGCCCGTCTGGCCGGCGGCCCGAAGGCGCTGACGGCAAGGCAGGCGCTCGCGCGCGCGACGATCGACGGAGCGCGCTGCCTCGGGCGCGACGACGAGCTCGGGTCGCTTGAGGTCGGCAAGCTCGCCGACGTCGCGCTCTGGCGGCTCGACGGGCTCGACGGCGCCGGTATCGAGGATCCGGTCGCGGCGCTTGTGTTCGGCGCGACGCAAGCGGTCGAGCTGCTGCTCGTCGGTGGGCGCGAAATCGTTGCGGGAGGCGAGCTGCGCACGGCCGACGAGACTCAGGTGGCGGTCGAGATCGCGCGGGCGAGCCGCCGGCTCGCCGCGAAGGCGGAGGCTCGGGTGTGACGACGGTTCCCACCACTCCGACGCGCGAGCCGATCGCGCCTGACATCCAGCGGCCGGGCGTCGTCGGGACGACGACGGCGCGCGCGGACGGCATCCCGAAGGTCAGGGGCGAGTTCGAGTACTCGTCCGACATTCGGGTCGACGGGATGCTGTGGGGCGCGACCCTGCGCAGCGCGCACCCGCGTGCCGACATCTGGTCGATTGACATCTCGCGCGCGCTCGCGATCCCCGGCGTGCGCGCGGTCCTCACCCACGAGGACGTTCCCGGTCAAAAGCTGTACGGGATGGAGCGCGCCGACCAGCCGGTGCTCGCCTGGCAGCACGTTCGCTACCAGGGCGAGCCGATCGCAATCGTGGCCGCGGATCACACGGAGACGGCTCGCCGCGCGATCGCCGCAATCGAGGTCGAATACGACGTGCTCGAGCCGCTGACCGACCCGGAGCGGGCGATGGCTCCGGGCGCACCCGAGCTCCACCTTTCAGGAAACGTCCTGCGCCACGTGCGGATCATCCACGGCGACCCCGACGCGGATGCCGACGTGGTGGTCACCGGTGAATACGAGGTCGGCATGCAGGATCAGGCCTTCCTCGGCCCTGAGTCGGGGCTGGCTGTTCCCGACGCCGAGGGTGGTGTCGAGCTCTACATCGCCACACAGTGGCTGCACGTCGACCGCGACCAAATCGCTCTCAGCCTGGGCCTCCCGCCCGAGAGGGTGCGGCTGACGATGAGCGGTGTGGGCGGGGCGTTCGGCGGCCGCGAGGATCTCTCGATCCAGGTCCACGCGTGCCTCCTCGCGCTGCACACAGGGCGTCCGGTCAGGATGGTCTACAACCGGGAGGAGTCCTTCTTCGGCCACGTCCACCGCCACCCGTGTCGGATGCGTTACGAGCACGGCGCCACCGCGGACGGGAGGCTCGTGTACGTGCGCGCGCGAATCGTGCTCGACGGCGGTGCGTATGCCTCGAGCTCGACGGCCGTGTGCTCGAACGCGGCGTGCTTCGCGGCCGGGCCGTACGAGGTCCCCAACGCGCGCATCGACTCGTACGTGACCTACACGAACAACCCGCCCTGCGGCGCGATGCGAGGGTTCGGCGCTGTCCAGGTCGCGATCGCCCACGAGGCGCAGATGGACAAGCTGGCCGCGGTGCTGGGTGTCGACGCAGTGGAGCTGAGGATCGCCAACGCGATGCGGCCCGGGACGCGGATGCCGACCGGTCAGGTCATCCGCGAGCCGGCGCCGGTCGCTGAGCTGCTCGAGCGCGTACGCGCGATGCCGCCGCCGCCGGCGCCGGTGGATGGCGGGCGTGATCCGCGCGAGCTGCCCGGCGGCGTCTCCAACACGACCCACGGCGAGGGCGTCCGGCGGGGCGTCGGCTACGCGGTTGGGATCAAGAACGTAGGCTTCTCCGCGGGATTCGACGACTACTCCACCGCCCGCGTGCGCCTCTCGGTCGACGCCGGCGAGCTGCTGGTCGAGGTTCACACGGCCGCCGTCGAGGTAGGCCAGGGGCTCGTCACCGTGCAGGCTCAAATCGCACGGACCGAGCTGGGCGTCGAGCGCGTCGCCGTGCGAACGGCCGACACCCAGGTGGGTTCGGCCGGGTCAAGCTCGGCGTCGCGTCAGACGTACGTGACCGGTGGCGCGGTCAAGGCAGCGTGCGAGGCGGTCCGGGAGCGACTGCCCGCTGATCCGCGGATGATGACGGCGGCCGAGCTCGCAGCGCTGATCGGCGACGACGCGATCGAGGAGACGGTGGAGTGGCATCACCGCGAGACGTACCCGCTCGACGAGAACGGCCAGGGTGACGCCCACCTCCAGTTCGCGTTCTCGGCGCATAGGGCCGTCGTGGACGTCGATCTGGAGCTCGGTCTGGTTCGGGTCGTCGAGCTCGCGACGGCGCAGGAGGTGGGAAAGGCGATGAACCCGCAGGCGCTCGAGGGCCAGATCGAAGGCGGCACCGCCCAGGGACTCGGCCTAGCGTTACTCGAGGAGGTCCAGATCAAGGACGGTAGGGTGCTGAACGCGTCCTTCACCGACTACCTGCTACCGACGATCCTCGACATGCCGCCGATGCGGATCGAGATCCTCGAGCACCCTGACCCGGAGTCACCGTACGGCCTCAAGGGCGTGGGGGAGCCGCCTCACATCTCTACCCCACCGGCGGTCGTCGCGGCGGTGCGCGCCGCCAGCGGTCGCCCGCTTACGCGGATTCCGGTCCGGCCGGAGCATATCGTCGGTATCGAATCTGCAGAGCTGTCTCTCTCATTGACCGACCTTGGTCCGCTGTTCGAGCACTCGCCCTGGGTCGCGGCGGCGGTGTGGGCCCAGCGGCCGTTCGAAAGCCTGGCCGAGTTGCACGCCGCGCTCGAGGCGGCGATCCGCGAGGCGCCGCGCGAGCGCCAGCTCGAGTTGATCCGGGCTCATCCCGAGCTCGCCGGTCGTGAGGCGGAGGAGCGGACCCTCACGCGCGAGTCCAAGGGTGAGCAGGCCTCGGCGGGGCTCGACCGCCTCACCGCCGGCGAGCTCGACGCGCTCCGGCGCCTCAACCGCTCCTACCGCGAGCGATTCGGGTTCCCCATGATCGTCTGCGTGCGCGAGCACACAAAGGACTCGATCATCGCGTGGGGCACCGCCCGACTCGAGCACTCGCGCGAGCGGGAGATCGGGATCGCGCTCGGCGAGATCGTCAAGATCGCGCGGCTGCGCCTGGCTGACCTGCTTGAGGAGGAGGGGTCTTGAGCGGAATAACCACGCACGTGCTCGACACCTCGCGGGGGTGTCCGGCGGCGGGCATGCCCGTGCTGCTCGAGCGTGCGCTGGACAGGGGCTGGCAGCCGGTCGGCCGTGGCACGACCGACGGCGACGGGCGTGCGCGCGATCTGCTCTCGTCGCCGCCGGAGAAGGGCCACTACCGGCTGACGTTCGACACCGGCGCCTACTTCCGTGCGGTCGGCGAGACGGGCTTCTACCCCGAGGTGTCGGTGACCTTCGTCGTCGGTGAGGCCGAGGAGCATTACCACGTGCCGTTGCTGCTGAGCCCGTTTGGATACAGCACATACCGAGGGAGCTGACGGATGTCGATCGTTCTCAGTCAGGCCAGATACGGAAAGTGCGAGATTCGCCTCGTCAAGGTCTCGCGCCGGACCGACGGCCACGACCTGTGCGACCTCACGGTCGACGTTGAGCTCGAGGGCGACTTCGACGCCGCGTACGTCGACGGGGACAACGCCGGCCTGCTCGCCACCGACACCATGCGCAACGCCGTCTACGCCCTCGCGAAAGAGCAACCGATCGACGACATCGAGTCGTTCGGGCGGCGGCTCGTCGAACACTTCCTCGCGGCTGGGCCGAGCGTCACAGGCGCGTGTGTACACATCGTCGAGCACCCGTGGGCCAGGCTCGAGGTCGGTGGGCGTCCGCACGAGCACGCCTTCCAGCGCGGGAGCGGAGGCAACCACGTCGCGGCGGTGACCGGCGACGGTGGCGGGGCGGGCGGGATCCAAATTCAGGTCGGGCTCGACGACCTGCTCGTGCTGAAGACCACCGGCTCGGGCTGGGAGGGGTTTCTGCGCGATCGTTTCACCACGCTCCCCGAGGCGTCGGACAGGATCCTGGCGACGATCATCACGGCACGGTGGTCATACCGCGAACGCGACGTCCAGTACGGAGCGGCCTGGCATGGCGTTCGCCAGACGATCCTCGAGGCCTTCTGTGATCACTACAGCCCCTCGGTGCAGTTCACGCTCCACCACATGGGCAAGGCCGTTCTCGACGCCCGTCCGGAGGTGGAGCGGATCAGCTTCTCCCTGCCCAACAAGCACCACCTGCTGTACGACCTCGGGCGCTTCGGGCTCGAGAACGAGAACGAGATCTTCCATGTCACCACCGAGCCTTACGGGCTGATCGAGGGTACGGTCGAGCGGTCCCCGTCGTGACGCTCGGGCCATGGCAGCGGGAATAGCTCGCGATACGGGCGGGCTTCCTCGACCACGCGAGCGACCGACGATCGTGCAAATAACCGATCGAAGTAGGCGGCCAGCGCCGGGTACGTTTGCGGGTCCAGCGAATGGAGGACGTCGGCATAGTGCAGGGCGGGCGCTGCGGCGCAGTCTGCGAGCGTGAAGTGCTCGCCGGCGAGCCAGCCGTCACGGTCGCGTCCGTGGAGCTGACGGTCCAGCGTGGTGTAGGCGAGATCGAGTGTCGAGCGAGCCTGGGAGACCCCGTGCGAGTCCTTGGCGTCGGGGGGCCGCAGTGCGTCGCCGACGATCCTTTGCACCGGCGTGGCGACGTAGCCGTCGGCCACGCGATCCCACAGTCGCGCCTGCAGCGCCTCGTCGGGGTCCGGGGGAATCAGCGGCGGCGCGTCGCCGTGGCGATCGAGGTGCTCGACGATGATCGATGACTCGGGGACCACGACGCCGTCGTCGACGAGCAGGGGGATCGAGGCCGGTAGCCACAGAGCCGCGAGCGCGGAGCGGTCGGCCTCGACGAGATCGGCCGTGAACGGCACGTCGCGCTCGTACAGGGCGATGAGCGCCTTCCAGCAATACAGCGCGAATGGGTGCTCGAGCAGGACGAGGCTCACGCCGGTACCTCACGGGTGAGCGCCGTCTCAAGCCCATCCAGCAGCAGGCCGGTGCCGTGCTCGCGCTCGGCCGGGTCTTCGAGGTCGTCGAGGAACGCGCCGTGCTCGGTGAAGATCAGGTGTGTTCCGCCGTCGCCGTCGGGACGCAGTTCAATGGTCGTCAGCGAGACTGAGGTCAGGCGGCCCTCGAGGAGCATGTCGTAGGCGAAGACGATTCGCTCTCCGTCGACGATGTCGTGGAAGCGGCTGCGGAACAGGTGGTGGATGCCGCGGTCGTCGCGCCCCGCATTCACCTCGCCGCCGCCGACGCGGAAGTCCAGCGACCACTCGGTGTCGGTCCAAGTGTCGGGCACACGGAACCAGCGCTGCCGGAGGTCGGGGTCGGCGAACACCTGGAACGTCTGCTCGGGACTCTGGCTGAAACGCCGCTCGATGGTGAAGTCGTGCTGACAGATGCTCATTTGGTGCGATGTCCCTTCGTGGTCGGGAAGGCGTCGTCGAGGACGTCGCCCAGGAGGTCGAAGCGACGTTCCCAGGTGGCGCGGTGCTCGGCGATCCAGTGCTCGACCGCGCGCATCGGTCCGTCTTCGAGCTGGCAGGTGCGGACGCGGCCGACCTTCTCGGAACGCACAAGTCCGCTGCGCTGGAGCACTTCGAGGTGCTGCAGCACGGTGGGTAACGACACGTCCAGCGGCGCCGCGAGCTCGCTCACCGATGCGGCGCCACGGGTGAGCCGTGCGACGATCGCGCGGCGGTTGCCGTCGGCCAGGGCGTGGAACGCCTGATCGAGTTGCTGGGGCTCAGCGATCGGCACAGCGGAGAACGTAGCACGTTACTTAGGTGGTTGCCTAACTATTCGCCAGTTGTGGGTGCGAGAACTTTGTCCTTGATCACGCCCGTCGGGGATACTCATCGCGCATGCGCGCGCTCGTGATCTCCGATACTCATTTCGGTGCCTGGACCGGCGAGGATCTTCTTCGCGAGCCGGACAACCTGACGCTGTTGGCGCCGGCGCTCGACGTCGACGAGGTGATCTTCCTCGGCGACATGTTCGACCTGATGTTCGCGTCGATCCGCGACAGCTTCGAGGCGGCCCTCGGCCTGCTGGAGCTTCTTCGGGAGAAGCTGCAAGGCAAGCGGTTCGTGTTTCTGGCGGGGAATCACGACCACCATTTCGTCAGTCGCGAAGCCGAGGATCGGCTCGAGCTGGCGCTCGCCGAAGGGAGGCCCCCGCGGGAGCTGAGCGACGAGCTCCGACGCGCGGACCTGCTCCGTCTGTTTCTGGAGCGGCACCTCGAGGGTGTTCAGGTCGATATCCGTTATCCGACCTACACGTTCGCCGGCGTGCTGTGCATGCATGGCCACTATCTCGACGTGCACGCTGCGCGAACCGGTGGCGGCTCGACCAGGTTGCTATCCCGCGCGCTGTGGTCGATCGCCGTCGGAGGCCAGGAGCGTTCGCCGACGATTGCCGACTACGAGGCGACGGCAACAATCCTCACGGGGCTGCTGTACACGATCGCGCAGTTGCCGAACGGCACGAACGCGCAGCGCCGCACGTTCCGGGCTTTCCAGTCGCTGGGACACGCCGCGCGCCTCTCTGCCTCGCCGGTCAGAGCCGCCGAAAAGCTCCGGGACTGGTCTGCGGCGCACCTCGCGCCGCCGGGGAGGGCCGAGGAGCGGACGGCGGCGGGAATGGCTCCTGATGGGTATCAGGCGGCGCGCCATCAGGAGATGATGCGCCGGCACCGCACCGGCGCTCCGGCCGGAGGGGAGGCGTCGAGCTACGCGTTTGCCCGCTCGGTAGCTCCGAGCGATCCGAGCGCCCGTGCGGCCGAAGCCTTCGAGCAGGTGGTCGTGAACCTCGGTTGGTCCTCGGAGACCCGCAACATCGTGTTCGCCCACACGCACCAACCGCTCGATGGCGTGCTCGGACCGGGCAAGAAGTTCCGGTATTGGAACTCGGGTTCTTGGATCTACGAGCCGGACCTACGATCGAACGGCGCTTACATCGCCTACCTGAGGAACGCCTGGCCGGGTACCGCCGTCCTGATCGATTCAGACGAATCGGAGCCGCGCCTGCTGAGGCTGCGAGAGCACCTCAACCCGCTCCATGAGACCGCGGGCGGCGAGGTCGTCGCCAACCCGACGACCAGCGAGGATTAGGTCAGCCCTCGGCGCTCCGGGTCCCGAGCCGGCGGCTCACGTGCACGAACGCCGGGGTGCCGTAGATCTCATTGGCCTGTTGGGGTCTGTGCCGGCGCTCTGAGACGTGCAGGAGATCGACGGCCGCGATGATGCTCAGTGCGACAACCGGCCAAAGGAAGAGGACGAGCAGCGGATGCCCGAGGTCGTGTCCGTTGAAGTAGACGACGTCCCGGACGCCGCTGATGATCGCGTTGTTCGGAAGCCATGGCGCGATCTGGCGGAACCCGCCCGGGAGGAATCCGACCGGCACGGATCCGCCGGAGATGGCGTTGCCGACGAAGATGAACGCGACTGCCGCCAGCGCGGTGCCAGGCAGCCCGACCACCGCCTGTAGGGCCGCGACGAACAACACGAAGGAGAGGGCCCCGAGAAAGCCGATCCCGATCAGTGCGCCGCTCGCTCCGGTCAGGGCGCCGAGGATGGTGTCCATCGCCAGGACCCCGGCGCAGGCGACCAGCAGTGCAAACAGTGCCGCGGCGGTGACGCGCCACCACAGCCGCAGGCGCGAACCGAGCAGAAACAAGCCGAGGCCGCCGAGCACGCTCGGAATGAGCAGTCCGAGGCCGAACACGAAGCTGGACAGCCCGGCGCGGTCGCCACTCGGCAGCGGGGCTACGTCCAGCGGCTTCGCGGCGCGATGCATCGACCGGGACGCGCCGGTGAGCGCTGCGCTCAGTGCCTGCTGTTGCAGGACGCCCTCCGCGCCGGCGGTCACGATAGTGACGGGTCCGCTCGGCGGCACGACGAGCGCCCCCGCGGTCGACTGGGAACGCACGCTGTGGGTAGCGGCCCCGGCGCTGGGCACGGGCACGAGGTCGAAGCCTCCCGGTTCGGCACGCTCCAGGCCGGCCGCGACCTTGGCGCGCACCGCCGGTGGGGCGGCGATGGCAATGCGAACCCCGTGGGGCTTCGGGTCATGGTCGGCATAGCCGAACGACAGGGTGATGCCGAACCCGACGATTGCGGCGAACACCGCTATTGCAAACAGTCGGCGTGGGCTGGGGGCGGATTGGGGGAGCCGGCCCTCGGAAGGCGGGGGTGCGGAGTCCGCGTTCGGCGAGTTAGGCAATTCCGAGTTGGGCAATTCCGGGGTCGCATTCATGGTTCATCCGGGTCGGAAAACAATTTGTCTGTGCGTTCACTCTACACGTTGAGACAACATGTGTCAAACTTAGGCCATGACCGATCCGCCCCTCACATCGCCCGGCCCGGGGGCGCGTCGCCGTGGCGGCCGGCGCCCCGGGACGAGCCCCTCGCGCCAGAAGATCCTCGACGTCGCCCGCCTTGCCTTCCCGGCCAACGGCTACACCGAGACGTCGCTGCGGGGGATCGCTCGCGACGCCGGCGTGGACCCGTCGCTCGTCGTCCAGCTCTTCGGGTCGAAGGCTGGGTTGTTCGCAGCCGTCGTCGAGTTGCCCTTCGACGCGAGCGAGGTCGCCGCCCAGATCCAGGCGGTCCCGGCATCGCAGGTCGGCGAGTACGCCGCCCGCAGGTTCATCAGCCACTGGGACCGCGACGAGCACCGCAACCCGATCCTGTCCCTGATCCACGCCGCCCTCGCCGATCATGCCGCGGCCGCGGCCTTCCGCGAGTTGATCACCGTCAATCTCACGCTTCCTGTGGTCGAGCGGGTCGGGGCCGACCGACCCCAGCTCCGTGCGGCGCTGCTTGCCTCGCAACTCATCGGGTTCGGGCTGTCCCGGTACGTTCTTGGCTTCGACGCGCTCGCGTCGGCGCCGAGCGAGGAGCTCATCGCCGCGCTCGGCGCCACGCTGCAGAACACCTGCACGAGTCCGCTCTTAGCCGCCCTTCCAGGCGGGCCTGCGTAGCCGGACGAGCAGGACCGGCGGGAGCACCCCGATCGCGAGGACTCCCGCGAGCAGCGACCCCGCGTACACGGGTACGTTCGCGTGTCCGAGTTGACTCGGCGGCAGGAGCCCGATCACGCACGCGGCGACCGACGCCAGCATCCCCACGACGCAGATTGTCGACAGCGCCGGCGCTCGGTAGCCGCGGGCGTGCTCGGGCTGACGCCGTCGCAGGTTGCGTGCCGCCACGAACATCAGTACGTACATGATCAGGTAGACCTCGGTGGCCAGGGCCGCGAAGATCCAGTAGGCCCGCGACACGCTCGGGACGAGCGCGTAGAGCAGCCCGATCAGCGTGATGGCGACTCCTTGAGCGACGAGGATCCGCACCTGTACGCCGTTGGCGTTGACCTTCTGCAAGTACGGCGGCAGGTAACCGCGCTCGCGTCCAATCTCGAGCAAGCCCGTCGATGGGCCCGTGAGCCAGTCCAGCAGGCCGCTGATCGAGGCGACTACCAACCCGATGCCGATGATCGGGATCAGGACGCCGAGCCCGAAGTGATCCAGGAGGAACCTGAACGCCTGCATCACCCCGGCGGTGAGACTGATGTGCGTCGACGGAACCGCGACCGAGATCGCCAGCGTCGGGAACATGAACACGAGCAGGATCAGGATCACGGCGACCAAGATCGCCCTCGGGAACTCGCGGGGAGCGTCGCGTAAGTCGTCGACGTGGACGGCGTTCACCTCGACGCCCGCGTACGTGAAGAAGCTGTTGACGATCAACACGATGCTCGCCAGTCCGTTCCACGGAGGAAGGAGGTGGTGGGAATCGAGCGGCGCCGCTGAGGGGTTGCCCTGCGCGAGGTAGATGATGGCCAAGACGACGAGCAGGGCTCCGGGGATCAGCGTTCCGATCACGATTCCGTAGGAAGCCAGCTTGTCGACGCTGGTCACGCCCCGTGCCGATGCGATCACCGCGGCCCAGAAGACGACGATGATCACGGCCGCGGTGTAGATGCCGCTGTGGGCCAGCGACGGGGCGATCACGTAGGCCAGCGTGCTCGCCACGTACGCGAGCACGGCCGGGTAGTAGCACGTCGTCTGGGCGAACTGGCACCAGACCGCCGCGAAACCCATCCCCGGGGAAAGCCCCTCGCTGACCCAGTTGTAGACGCCTCCCTGCCAACCGGACGCCAGCTCGGCGGAGACGAGCGACGCCGGCACGAGGAACACGATCGCGGGCAGCACGTACAGAACGACCGACGCGAGTCCGAAAACGGCCAGTGCCGGGGCCGTGCCCAGGTCGCCGACCGATCCGACGGTCAGGAAAGCAAGAGCGAGCCAGGTCAGTCTGGCCTTGGATCCCACCACGCGCGGACTCTAACCCGGGCTGCCGCGTGATCGCTGGACATCTCGAGACGCAGCTATCGGGGCTGCCTGCCTTGCGAGGCGAACCGCCGTGGGTCTACTGTGTTGGTGAGCATCTGTCGCGAGACTGAGGAAACCGACGAGAAGGAGCAAGAGACATGGCTGAGACCGAGACCGCGATCCTTGCTGGTGGGTGTTTCTGGGGCGTGCAGGACCTGGTCCGTAAGCTCGACGGCGTCATCAGCACGCGTGTTGGTTACGCGGGTGGCGACGTCCCGAACGCGACCTACCGCAACCACGGCACGCATGCCGAGGCGATCGAGATCCTGTTCGATCCGGACCGCATCTCCTACCGGGACCTGCTCGAGTTCTTCTTCCAGATTCACGACCCGACCACGAAGAACCGTCAGGGCAACGACATGGGCGCCAGCTACCGCTCGGCGATCTTCTACGTCGATGACGAGCAGCGCCGCATCGCGGAGGACACGATCGCCGACGTCGATGCGTCCGGCTTGTGGCCCGGAAAGGTCGTTACCGAGGTGGAGCCCGCCGGGCCGTTCTGGGAGGCAGAGCCCGAGCACCAGGACTACCTCGAACGGTATCCCAACGGCTACACGTGCCACTTCGTTCGTCCGGGCTGGAAGCTCCCGAGACGTGCGCAGGAAGCCGCGCATTGACCGGGCCTCTGTACCGCGACACGAGGTGGTAGCGACGGCGCTGATGTAACCGAAGCGTGGGCGTCCGCCCACGCTTCTCAGTTACGTCTGGAGGTTACTGCTGGTTGCCCTGAGTGTCACCGAGCGGCGTCAGGTGCTTATTCGTCAACGTAAACGGACAGATCGCCGCGGGACCGGTCACCGTCAGGTTCAAATTACCGGATAGGCCCTGAGCGGAGAATTTGACTCCGCGGACCGCCCACGTGACCGTGGCAGTGTCTCCGACGGCCTTGGGATCCGACGAATCGGTGATCTGGTTGGTAAACGTGCTTGTCGACTTGCCGCCGGCAAGCTTCGTGTGCGGATTCGTAGACAGGCTGATGAACGCGGGATATTTGCTGTGGCTGGGACCCGCAGCGCGGCAGGGATAGTAGACCTGCACGTAATCGAACTTCTTGACCTTCTGGTTGTACTCGACGTCGACGTAACCGTTCTTCAGTTGGTAGCGTCCGTCAGGGCGGTTCGGGGGCTGGACGGAGTGCGCAAGTGCTACAGCTCCAGGCGTCGCGGCCACCGCCACGCAGGCCCCCACGAGAATGCGTCGCATGGGCGGGCACGCTACCAGTTGTGTCAAGCCGCGCGAGACCGGCACCGCCTTGCTCATGTGAGCGGCCCGGAGATCGTGCCCGCGTACGGAACGGGCGCGGTGACGTCGATGCTGAGCGAGACGTTCGGGTCCGGCGCAGCGATCTCCGCGGCGACAGCGCCCTGCGTGAACGTGTACGTGATCGTCTTCGTAGCGCCCGCCGCGATCGTGACGCTCCCACTGTCGGCACTCGCGTGCGCGTCGGGGAGCGTCAGCGTCGAGGTCAGCACGCACGACAGACGGGCAGTGCAGCGCAGCCCGAGGCTGACCGTCGACCCATTCGCGGTCGGCGCGACGGTGCCAACGACCGGCATCCCGGAGACGATCGGAGTCGGCACCTTGTGCGGGCAGGTCTCCGACGGGCGCGCGTCGCTGGACGGCTGCCGTTGCCCGACGCGCAGCCCGAACTCGAGCGCCAGGGTGTCGATCCCCACCCCGGCCACGGTCGCCCCGATGCCGACGTCCCGGAAACGAGGATCGAAGATCTCGCTGCACGGAATGCTGGCGTGACCGAGCATGTGGGACAGGAACAGATAGGGAGTTGCTCCTTCGGCGAGATCATCGAACGCCTCGTCGTAAGCGGCCGGGTGGTAGCCGACCTTGATGAACCGGGCCGCGATGTCCGACAGCGAGCTACCGTGACTGCCCGATCCCGTCCGGGCGAAGGTGTTCGACTGCGCTTGCCCCACACGCTCGAGTTGCGCTGACCGCTTCAGCGGCGGGAGCTTCTGGCTCGCGCGGGCTTCGTTGATCAGACAGAGCAGCGCCGCGCGGAAATCCGTCACCGACCCGGTCCCCTGCGCGAAGAACTCGTATTCGTTCGCGCACGAGCCAAGCTTGCCGATCCTGCCGCCGCCTTCGGCCACCGTGGCGAACAGCCCGAGCACAAGAGCGGCAACAACCACGGCAACGCTGAATCGAATCTTGATCATCGGGGCCGCGGAACGCTATCCCATCCGGCCGATCAGGGCGGGTCTAGCCGATTCGCATTAGAGCCGGTCAAGTCCCACATCAACCACCTGTTCGCGAAGGCCGGCCTGCGCGATCGGGCTCAGGCCGTCACGTACGCCTACAGGACGGGGATCGCTCGCCCGCCCGCCTGACAACACGGATTGCGCACGGCTCTATCCGGGAATAAACTCGCTGAGCGAGTATATGGGTTCGAGTGTGCAACAACCGAGGCACTGGCGCTTCGCCGCGGCGGCGCTCGAATTGGTGCGTCGCCGGCCGCAGCCGACGCGGCGCGACCTGGCCAGTGAGCTTGGGTTGGCCAGCGGCGCAGCCTCGGACCTGATGGGGCGACTGCGCGCGGCCCGGCTCGTCACCGAGCGTCCGGTGACGGCGCAAGGGCCAGGACGGCCGACGACCCGCCTGTATGCCCATCCCGAGGGGCCGGCGGTGCTCGCTCTTGACCTCCGCCACGGGGACTGGCGGCTGGCGGCCTGCGGAATCGACGGCGAGCTCGAACTGCTCGCCTCGGGACATCACGGTGACAAGGATCCGGGGCCGGTGCTCGCGCGGCTGCGCAGGGTCGTCGCACGCGAGGCGGAGCGGCTCGACGGCCGTGCACTCGCCGTGGGTGTAGCCGTGCCCGGGCTCGTCGCGCGGACGCGCCTGCTCGACGCCACGATGCTCGGGTGGCGCGAAGTCGAGCTGTCAGCGGTCGGCGGCGGCCTTCCCGTGGTCGCGGGCAACGACGCGACGATGGCGGCCGTCGCCACGGCCCGTACCTGCCCGACGGCCGGCGCGCTGCTGCATCTCGTTGTCGAGGTTGGAATCGGCGGCGCGCTCGTGGTCGGCGGTCGCCCGGTTCAGGGCGCCCGGGGTCTCGCCGGAGAGCTCGGGCATCTTCCGTTCGGCGATCGCCGCGAGCTGTGCGGTTGCGGGGCCCGTGGTTGTTGGGGCGTTCGGTTTGACCCGGGGCGGATCGCCGCGCGGCTCGGCGAGCCGGAACCGACGGACCCGCGGGGGTGGCTGCGCCGGTTGTTCGAGGCACCACAGCCGAGCGCGGCGGAGCGACGCGTGCGCTCGGACCTGGCGGCCGATCTCGCACACGGCGCCGCGGGGCTCGTCAACGCGTTCGACCCCGACGTGCTGACGCTCGGCGGGCTCGCCGGTCCGCTCCGGGACGCTGCGCCTGGCGCGTTTGAGAAAGCCTTCGAGGCGGGCCTCATGGATGTGCACCGTGGCGAGGCGCCGGAGATCGTCACCGGGTCGGCAGGCGAGGACGCGGTTCTCATCGGCGTTGCCTTGGCGGCTTTTGACCAAGTCCTCGATGCGCGGCGCCTCGCGCTCTGGGCCGGTGCGGCGCGATGAGTTACCGCCGCGACGCGTTCACGTGGACCGCGTTCCGCGCGTTGTTCGCCTTCGGCTACCTCAACGCAGTTCTCGGCCCTGCACTGCCGTACATCCGTTCGGTCGAGGGCATCTCATACGTCGTCGGCGCGCTGCACCAGGGGGCCTTCGCGCTCGGCGGCGGTCTCGCGGGTGCGCTCTCGGCGCGCGATCGCATCGCCTCGACCCGTCGCACGGTGATCGCCGGAGGGCTCGCGGGGGGCGCGCTCGCCGGACTGGCGGTCGGTTATGGCAACACCGCGCCGATCACGATCGCGGGCGCGTTCGTGATGGGGCTGCTCGCGAGCCTGGCGCTGATCCGCATTTGGGGCGCGCTCGCCGATGGACACGGACCCCGCCGGACCGTTGCGATGACCGAGGGTGAGGTGGCGGTGTCCCTCGCGGGCATCGCCACGCCGCTGCTGGTCGGTGCGCTGGCCGCCACCGCGGCGACCTGGCGTCTCGCCTTCGCTATCGGGACGGTGACCGCGGTTCTCGCGGCTGTCGGAGTGCTGCGCGCCGAGGTCCCCGCGCCGAAAGCCGCCGCGAGCCAGCGACGTGGAGGCGCGCGTGCGCAGCCGACGCTCGTGATCATCTTTGCGATCGTCGCGCTCGAGTTCGCGCTCAGCTTCTGGCTCGCCAGCTACCTCAACGACGATGTCGGCCTCACGCGGAATACCGCGGTGGCGATGGTCAGCGGCCTGTACGCGTCCAACCTGCTCGGACGGCTCGTGGCCAGCCGGCTGGCTCGCACGCAGAGCCCGGAACGCGTCCTGATCATCGCGCTCGGCTCGGTCATCCTCGGCCTTCCATTCCTGCTCGCCGCCACCAGCGTGACCGCGGCCGTGGCCGGCATCCTCCTCGCCGGCGCCGGCATCGGTGCACTCTTTCCCCTGACTTCCTCGCTGCACATCCATGCCAGCGGGCGCACCGCCGACAACGCGCTCGGAGAGACTCTCACCGTTGCGGCGCTCGGGATGACCAGCGGGCCGCTCATCGCCGGCGCGATCGCCCAGGTCACGAGCCTGCGGGCCGGCCTGCTCGTGCTACCGGCGATGACGCTGGTCGCCGCGGCAGGCCTCGCAGCCTACAGCAGCCACGCAGGCTCGATCACCCCACGTCCTCGCCAACCGGCGGCTGGTCGAGCACACCGAGCGCCTGGCTAGGCTGCCGTGGCGCTGCCCATGCCGCGGCCGAATCGAGGACTCGGCACGATCGGTACATTGGCTCGCGGACGTGTTGCGGCTGAGGCACTCGATCGTGGTTGGAGCCGCGGTTCTCGCGGCGCTCATTGGATCGCCGGCCGTACAGGCGGCCACTCGCAACCTGCGCCTGGCGATTCCGCCGAGCGCGAATCAGCTGATCGTCGTGTCGAGCCCGACCGACGATCCGCCCGGTTATCTAGCCACCTTGCGCGTGTATCAGCACGCCGAGCCAGCGTCGCCCTGGCGGTTGGTGTTCGGTCCCTGGGAGGCCGAGACCGGCTCGGGCCATCTGCTGTCCGCCGGTGCCCGCCGGGAGGGCGATCACGCGACCCCGACCGGGGTGTTCGGCATCGCCAGCACGATGTACGGCAACCAACCGAATCCCGGTGGACTTCACTACGACTACCACCGCCTGGCGTGCGGGGATTGGTGGGACGAAGACCCGTACTCAGCGCAGTACAACCGTTTCGTACACGTGCCGTGCGGCGTCACGCCGGCGTTCGCGTCGTGGTCGGAGCCGCTGTGGACGGAGACCGTCGCGTACCCGTACTTCGCGGTCGCTCAGTTCAACATGAACCCGACGCGGGGCGGCGCTAACGCGCTGGGCTCGGGGATCTTTCTCCACAGCTGGGTCGGGGGCGCGACCGAAGGATGCGTGGCCCTGCGCGAGTCCGAGCTTCTGGAAGTTCTTCGCTGGCTCAGGCCGGCCAAGCATCCGGTCATCGAGATCGGCACCGATGCTCAGGTGCGCGCGCCCGCGTCCCGTGCGAGCGCACCGCACAAATCGAGCGCGAGGCCCGCGTCGACTCGCTACGTCGATGTCTCGGTGGCGACGGTATGGGCGAGTCCGTCCGCACCCCGCCCGATCGACCGGCCGGCCCTGGGGAACCCCGTGAACATGGCCGCCTGGAGCCGCGTCCTGAACACGGCGGCGCGGTTGGGGCTGGACGGGAAGATCGAGACCCAGGCGCTGTTCGGCGAGCCGGTGCGGATTCTCGGCCAGCGCGGCTCGTGGACCCGGGTCGCCGTCGTCGATCAGCCGACGCCGATCGACCGGGTCGGCTATCCGGGATGGGTCCCGACGAAGCAGCTCACCTCGAGCGCGACCTTCGGCGGGCTGCTCGCCGGACGGGTCGCGGTCGTCGCCGTCCCGACCGCGATGCTGCGCGGCGCGGCCCGTCAACTCGAGGTCAGCTTCGGGACGCGACTGCCCGTGCTCGGCATCTCGGCCGGTGGGGTGCAGGTCGCGACACCGGGCGGTCAGGTTGCGGTGTTGCCTCGTTCGTCCGTCGCGGTCACCCGCTCGGCCGCCGCGACCCCGGTCCCCACGGGCCAGGAACTGGTGGCGACCGCCCGGCTGTTCCTCGGCGTGCGCTACCTGTGGGGCGGGACGTCCGCGTTCGGCTTCGACTGCTCCGGGTTGGTGAACGTGATCTACCGAGAGCACGGGATCGTGATCCCACGCGACGCCGACGCCCAGGCGCTCGCCGGCCGGCCGGTGGCGAGGGGCGCGCTCGAGCCCGGCGACCTCGTGTTCTTCGCGACCGACCCTCCGTCCCCGACGATCAGCCACGTTGGCATGTACGTCGGGGGCGGAGAGATCATCGAATCACCGAACTCGTCCGGCGCGGTGCACGTCATCCCGCTGGCGGGTTTCGGCGATGAGTATGTCGGCGCGCGCCGCTACGTCCCGACGGGGTGAGTGGCCACGCACGCCGTCGCGATGGCGTTGCGAGATGTCGTGGAGGTAGCTCGCCACGACGCCCTCGGAGACGAGGCGTATGTCGCGCCGCCGCTCGGTGTGTCGTGAGCGGCGACCGACTCGGCTTGACGGTGTGGTGGGGGCGGGGAGGCGAATTGTGTTTGTCATGCAGCTTCTCTTTCGATGTCGAAGTTGATGCGAGCGGCGTCATCTGCCGTGGGGCTGTGGGCCAGTTGCAGCGCGGACTCGGCGCCGCGGGGCCGTAGGAGAGCCACGGCAAGGACGATGCCGGCGGTGATCGTCGCCGCCCCGATCAGGAAGGCAAGGTGGTAGCCGCCGATCAGGGAGGTGGTCACGCCCTGGTGGGCAGACAGCAGTCCCTTCGTCCGATTCGCCGCGATCGTGCTGAGGACCGCCAGCCCGAGCGCCCCGCTGATCTGCTGGGAAACGTTGGTTATCCCAGAGCCGAGGCCCGAGTCAGCGGCGGGAACGTCGGCCATAGCCATGGTGAGCAGGGGCATGAACGCGTTTCCAATGCCCAGGCCGACCGCGAAGGAGGCGAAGAAGATCGTCGGGAAGAAGCTCGTGTCCGGTCCGACGGAGCTGAACAGGAGCAGGCCGACGACCGCGCTCGCCATACCCGCGAGGAGCACGGGAAACGGTCCAAACCGATTTACGAGCCGTGCGGTGATGCCCCGCGACAGGACCGCGACCGTGAGCGTCCAGGGCAGGAAGGCCGCGCCGGTCTGGACGGCGCTGTAGTGGCGGACGTGCTCGAGATACAGGCTTCCGAGGAAGAACGTCGAGTACATACCGGTCACGAGGAAGCCTCGGACGAGGCTGGCCTTGATCAGCCCCTGGAGGCGCAGGATTCGCATCGGCATGATGGGGTTCTCGATGCGAGACTCCAGCGCCACGAACGCAGCCATCAGCAGCGCGGCGACGGCGCCGATGCCGAGGACTTGGGTCGAAACCCAGCCGTGCGCCGTGGCCTGCACGATCGCGTAGATGAAGCCCATCAGCGAGACGGTGACGAGGAAAGAGCCGATCCAGTCGACTCCATGCTCGAGCCCGAGCCCGCGGTCGGCGCGGATGAAGCGCTGACCGAGGGCGAAGGTGGCCACGCCGATCGGCAGGTTGACGAAGAACACCCAGTGCCAGCTCAGCGCCTGGGTGAGGATGCCGCCGGCGAGCAGCCCGAGCGAGCCTCCGGCGACCGACACGAACACGTAGGCGCTCATCGCCCGCGCGCGCTCGCTGGGGATCGGGAACTCGGTGATGATGATCGCGAGGATCACCGATGCCTGGGCGGCGGCGCCGACGCCCTGCACGAAGCGGGCGGCGATCAGCACGCCCTGGCTGGGCGCGACGCCGCACACGAGCGAGGCGGCGGTAAACACGGTGAGGCCCGCGAGGAACACGCGCTTGCGACCAGCGAGGTCGCCGAGCCGCCCTGCGAGCAGGAGCAGGCTGCCGAACGTGACGAGGAACGCGTTGACGACCCACGTGAGGTTCGACTGGCTGAAGTGGAGGTCGCGTTGAATTGAGGGGAGCGCGACGTTCACGATCGTGACGTCGAGCACGATCATGAGCTGCGCCAGGCACACGATCATGAGGGCCGTCCAGCGACGGCTGTCCGGTGAGGCGGTTTGCGGTGAGGCTAGATTCATGCAGATCCCAACTTGTGCGTGATTGAGTGAGGCGCTAAAATGGAGGCCGCCTCCGAAATAAGTGGAGGAACCCTCCGGAAACTATATGGAGGCACCCTCCGTTTGTCAAGGAAATTTCGATGAGCACGACCGAAGTCAGCGCTGAGAACCTGATCGTCCGCCCCAAGCGAGCGGATGCTCGGCGCAACTACGACAGGGTGCTGACGGCTGCTCGAGAGGCGTTCGCCGAGGGAGGCGAGTCGACCTCGCTCGAGGAGATCGCACGCCGTGCCGGCGTCGGAATCGGCACGCTCTATCGCCACTTCCCCAACCGCCAGGCGTTGCTGGAGACCCTCTACGTCAACGAGGTCGAGGAGGTATGTCGCTCGGCCGCCGAGCTTGACGGCGGCGATCCCTGGGAGGCGCTCAGTGCATGGTTCGAGCGCCTGATGGGCTACCTCGCGACCAAGCAGGCGCTCGCGGGTGAATTGCTCAACTACCTCGACCGCGACTCTGCGCTGTTCCAGGTGTGCCGGACGTCGCTTTACGACGCCGGTGGTCCAATGCTCAAGCGCGCCCAGGAAGCCGGCGTCGCGCGCGGAGACGTCGAGTTCCCCGAGGTGATGCAGATGGTGATGGGGATCTCCAAGATCCCGGTCGCCGATCCGAGCCAGACCGAGCACATGCTCCGCATTGCTCTCGACGGTCTCCGCTACCGCGCCGACGCCTAGCCTGACCGAGCGGCGGTGATCAGCGCGTCCGCCACTCGGGCGGCGGAGCCTCCGAGCGGACCTGGTAGACGCGCGAGCACGATCCGTCTGGTCTCTTGCGGCTCACCCCGTACGGTGAGGACCCTCACGCCGTCGGGCAGGACATCGAGCATGACTGGTGCGATCGTCGTGATCGCGAGGCCGGCGGCCACGATTTGGAGCTTGGACGCATGGCTCAGGATTTCTCGCCAACCGGGCTTCGGGTCCTGCGCGAGGTCTCGCAGACCGGGTCCTTCTCCGCCGCGGCGCTGTCGCTTGGGTACACGCAGTCGGCCGTTTCGCGTCAGTCGAAGTAGTCATGGCTCGAACCTAGCGAAACAAGCTGATCATGTCGCTCTGCCCGGGCTTGATCGACACCGACGCGTCGCGTCCTTGGTTTGACGACATGAGTGCGGCCCAGACGCCGGCTGAGGCGGCGGCCTGGCCCGTCGAGCTTGCGCTCAGCTCGACGTTCGACCCCGCCTTGTACGGCGAGCTTGTCCAGTTCGGCAAGGTCCTCCCGTGGGAGACCGGCATTCCGGTTCCGCATACAGCGGCTGCCTGACGACGCCTCGCCGACCGCCGCACGCGACCAGGGGTGAATGAGCGCCGCGCGCTGAGGGCGCTGAGGGCGCTGAGGCGCTGAGGAATAAGGAATAGCCATTGCCAAAAGGTCTAGCCTTAGGCTCTTGGCTATAACGCTCACGCAGTTGGCGGCGTTCCTCGCGGTCGTGCGCGGCGGGTCGGTGACTGCAGCCGCGGACGAGTTGGTGGTGACGCAGCCATCGGTCTCGTCCGCCATCGCCGCGCTCAGTCGCGAGCTCGAGTGCGAGCTATTCGAGCGAGCGGGCCGGGGCATCCGACTGACCGACGCCGGCACCGCGTTCCGGCCGTATGCCGAGGACGTCGTCGGGCTGCTCGACGACGGGCGCCGCGCCGCGCGGGAGGCGGCTGGCGCGGCCGCGCTCCGGATGCGGATCGCCGCCGTCACGACCGCCGCCGAGTCGTTCGTGCCCCCGCTGATGCGGGAGTTCGCCTCGACTCATCCCGACGTCGAGTTGACGCTCGACGTGGGCAACCGGGAATACGTGTTCGAGCGGGTCTTGAGCCATCTGGCGGATGTCGCGATCTCGGGCAAGCCGCCGGCAGACGAGCGCCTGGTCGCCGAGCCGCTGCGTGAGAACCAGATCGCGTGCATCACCGGGCCCGACGATCCGCTGGCGGCGGGCGGGCCGGTCGACCCCGGCGCGCTCGCCCACCGCGTCTGGCTGATGCGCGAGCCGGGGTCGGGGACGCGCGCGCTCGGCGAGCAGTTCCTCAACGAGCGCGGGCTGAGCCCGAAGACACTGACGCTGGGTTCCAATGGCGCGATCAAGCAGGCGGCCCGCGCTGGCCTCGGCGTGTCGATGCTGTCGCGCGCCGCGGTGGAGGCGGAGTTGAGGGCCGGGTGGCTCGGCGAGGTCGCGCTCGACGACGGCCCGGAGCCGCGGCCGTGGTTCGTGCTGCACTCCGCGGTCGGCCCGCTGCGCCCGGCCGTCGCGACGTTCATCGAGTTTGTCCGTGCCGAGGCCATGTAAAACGCAGCAAACTCCCGGTCCGGAGCGGAGCCGGCGCAGAAATTCTTCTCGGTTCACATAGATAATCACTTATGTGAGCACGAGAAATTAGAACTTGATCTCTATGGTCGGTCGGACTTACGCTGTCCACGCTCGACCGAAAGGGATCCGCCGAAACGATGGCACTCACCACCGCAGCACCACCTCTCAAGAAGAAGGACCGCTGGGCCTCCGGGGTCACGCCGTACGCCGAGATGGGCTACTTCGACCCCGACTACGTCCCGAAGACGACCGACATCCTGGCCGCGTTCCGGATCACGCCGCAGCCGGGGGTGGATGCGGTGGAGGCGGCGGCCGCAGTGGCCGGCGAATCGTCGACCGCCACCTGGACGGTCGTCTGGACCGACCGGCTGACCGCGCACGAGCAGTACCAGGCGAAGGCGTATGACGTGGCGCCGGTGCCCGGTCGCGAGGGCGAGTACATCGCGAAGATCGCGTACGACCTCGACCTGTTCGAGGAAGGGTCGATCGCCAACATGACGAGTTCGATCATCGGCAACGTATTCGGATTCAAGGCGCTAAAGGCGCTACGGCTAGAGGATCTGCGAATCCCGACCGAGTACGTGAAGACGTTCCAGGGTCCGCCGCATGGGGTCGTGATGGAGCGCGAGTACCTCGACAAGTTCGGACGTCCGCTGCTCGGCGCGACCGTCAAGCCGAAGCTCGGCCTGTCCGCCAAGAACTACGGACGCGTGGTGTTCGAGGCCTTGCGGGGCGGGCTCGATTTCACCAAGGACGACGAGAACATCAACTCGCAGCCGTTCATGCGGTGGCGCGATCGGTACCTGTACGCGATCGAGGGCGTGAACCACGCGAGTGCACTGACCGGCGAGGTCAAGGGCCACTACATGAACGTGACCGCAGCGACGATGGAAGACATGTACGAGCGCGCCGAGTTCGCGAAGGAACTCGGCAGCGTGATCATCATGATGGACCTGACCGTCGGCTACACGGCGATGCAGTCGATGTCGAAGTGGGCCCGCCGCAACGGCATGATCCTCCACCTGCATCGAGCCGGCCATGGCACCTACACGCGCCAGAAGACCCACGGCGTTTCGTTCCGGGTGATCGCGAAGTGGTGCCGGCTGCTCGGGGTCGACCACCTGCATGCCGGCACGGTCGTCGGGAAGCTCGAGGGCGACCCGTCGATGATCGAGGGCTATTACGACACGCTCCGCCTCGACCATGTCCCGGAGAACCTGCAGAACGGGATCTTCTTCGACCAGGACTGGGCGTCTCTTCCCGCGGTGATGCCGGTGGCCTCCGGCGGCATCCACGCGGGGCAGATGCATCAGCTGCTCCGCTACCTCGGCGAGGACGTGATCCTGCAGTTCGGCGGCGGCACGATCGGTCATCCGATGGGGATCGGCGCCGGCGCCACCGCGAACCGCGTCGCGGTCGAGGCGATGATCCAGGCGCGCAACGAGGGTCGCGACTACTTCCAGGAGGGCCCCGACATCCTCGAGAAGGCCGCCAAGGGCTGCCCCGAGTTGAACGCGGCGCTCCAGGTATGGAAGGACGTCACGTTCGACTTCCAGTCCACCGACACGCCGGACTACGTCCTCACCCCGAGCGTCAGCTGATCGCCCGGCGCCCCGAAGGAGACAGACAATGCGGATCACGCAGGGCACGTTCTCGTTCCTCCCCGACCTCACCGACGAGCAGATCGCGGCCCAGGTGCGGTACGCGCTCGACCACGGGTGGGCGATCTCGGTGGAGTACACCGACGACCCCCACCCCCGTAACTCGTACTGGGAGATGTGGGGTCTCCCGATGTTCGACCTTACGCGCGAAGACGTCCCGCAGGTCATGCGCGAGGTGCGCGCGTGCCGAGAGGCCCACCCCGAGCACTACGTGAAGCTGATCGCCTACGACGCGTCCTACGGGCGGCAGACGACCGCGCTCAGCTTCATCGTCAACCGGCCGACGCATGAGCCCGGGTTCCGCCTCGAGCGCACGGACGCCCACGATCGCGTGGTGCGGTACTCGCTGCACCCGTACGCGGCCGACAGGCCGGTCGGGAATCGCTACCGGAACGGGTCCGCGGCATGACAGCGGCGAGCATCGAAGCGGTCCTCGACGAGCTCGACCGCGACCTGGTCGCGCTGCGCCCGGTCAAGACCCGAATCCGGGAGATCTCGGCCCTGCTGGTCGTCGATCGGCTGCGCCGGCAGGCCGGGCTCGCGGCGGGGCGCCCGAGCCTTCACATGTGCTTCACCGGCAACCCGGGCACCGGCAAGACCACGGTGGCGATGCGGATGGCCGACATCCTGCACCGCCTCGGCTACATCGACCGCAACCACGTCGTAGCGGTGACCCGCGACGACTTGGTCGGCCAATACGTTGGCCACACCGCGCCCAAGACCAAGGAGGTGCTGAAGCGCGCTTTCGGCGGGGTGCTGTTCATCGACGAGGCGTACTACTTATACCGGCCCGAGAACGATCGCGACTACGGAGTGGAGGCAATCGAGATACTCCTCCAGGTGATGGAGAACGAACGCGATCGCCTCGTCGTGATCCTCGCCGGCTACGGGGATCGAATGGACGAGTTCTTCCGGTTGAATCCGGGAATGTCGTCGCGCGTGGCTCACCACATCGACTTCCCCGACTACTCGCTGGCCGAGTTGCTCCGGATCGGCGAGCTGATGCTCGCGGCGGAGAACTACGTGTTCTCCGAGGACGCCGACCAGGCGTTTCGCGAGTACATCGTCCGGCGCATGCGACGCCCGCGGTTCGCGCACGCCCGGAGCGTGCGCAACGGGATCGAGCGCGCGCGGCTCCGGCACGCCAACCGGGTGTACGAGGCCGTGCGGACGGGCGCCGAGCCGACCGTCGACGAGCTCAGGCGGATCGAGGCGCAGGACATCCTGAAGAGCAGCGTGTTCGACGAGGACCGGCCGACCGCGCCGGAGCGGGTAGCGGCGTGACGGCGGCGGCGAGCCAGCGGCGGACGGCCCGGCCAGTCATCCTCGGCGTCGTCGGCGACTCCGCTGCGGGCAAGACGACGATCACGCGCGGGCTCGTGCGCGTGCTCGGCGAAGAGCACGTCGCGCACATCTGCACCGACGACTACCACCGCTACGACCGCCGGCAGCGGGCGGAGCTCGGGATCACCCCGCTGCACCCGGACTGCAACTACATCGACATCATCGCTCAGCACCTCGCGCACCTGCGACGCGGCGAGGCGGTCCTCAAGCCCGTCTACCGGCACAAGGACGGCACGTTCGGGGCACCTGTGTACGTCGCGCCCGAGCGTTTCACGGTGATCGAGGGTCTGCTCGGCTACCACCTCCCGGAGATGCGCGACGTCTACGACGTGCGCGTGTTCCTGAATCCACCCGAGGAGCTGCGCCGGCGGTGGAAGGTGCAGCGCGATTGCTCGCGGCGTGGGTACACGACAGACGAGGTGCTCGCCGAACTCGACCGGCGCGAGGCCGACTCCGAGGCGTTCATCAGGCCGCAGCGACGCTACGCGGACATGCTCGTGTCGTTCCGGCCACCCGAGGGCGAGCGGCCGGCGGATCAGGCGGATCAGGGTCACCTCGAAGCCGAGCTCACCCTGTGCGACGGGTTGCCGCATCCCGACCTGTCGTCGCTGATCAACGGCAAGCCGGACGGGTTGACGCTGATCGAGCGGGACGGCGAGCGGGTCCTGCGGATCCCCGGCCGGATGGATCCGGATCACGCGGCGGCGATCGAGGAGACCCTGTGGGCGCGAATGCATTTCGCGTCCCATCTGCGCGCACGGCGCCTCGGCGAGTTCACGGTCGGCACCGATCTGCACCGCTCGGAGTCACTCGCGCTCGTGCAGCTGCTGATCCTCTACCACCTGGTCACGGCCCGGGCCGCCGTTGCGCTCGGTGGCGAGGGCACGCGGACGTTGTCCGCGGTCGTGGCGTCGGCATAAGTCACGAGGGCCGCAAGGGCGACGAGCGCCCGCGTCAGCCGCCCCCGGCGTCAGCCGCCCGGAAGGTTGATGCCGACGAACAGGAGGACCGCCATCGTGACGAACGCGAGCCCGGTCAGCAGATCGGTGCGGATGCGCGGTATGAAGTGGGCGGCTGTGCGGCCGATCTGATGCCCGGCGATGGACATCAAGAACGTGATGGTTCCGAACACGGGTGGCGCGAGCCAGGGAGAGAACCCGGCGATGCCAAGCGCCGCGCCGGCGGCCACGTTGTCGACGCTCAGCGGTAGCGGGAGCCCGCGCGTCGCGAAACGCAGATCCGGGTCCGCATGCTCGGGTGCCACCAACGCCTTGATCACGACGAACAGACCGTAGGCACCGAGGCCGATCGCCGCGAAGATGTCGGCGGTTGAGCTGATCTTGTCGCTGAGGTAGTGGCCGACGAGGATCCCGACCAGCGGGGCGAGGCCATCCCACAGGCCGAAGATGAACGAAGTCTTGATCGATCGAAGGAGGGTCGGCTTGAGCCCCCCGAGCACGATCGAGGTGCGGAAGTTATCCAGGCTTAGCGTGAACCCGAGAGACAGAAGGGCGAACACGAGCTCGTTCGCGGGGTCGGTGACGAGGCCCACGATCTGCCACGGCTGACGCGCCGTGGCAGATCGCGAATGGCTCCGTTACGAGTCCTCTACTCCGGCAGCGCGAAGGCGAAGATCGCGGATCCACCCGACTGGGCGAGCGCCCCGGGGTAGAACCCTTCGGTCCACGCGCCGTAGCCGACGGGCACCGCGATGTACTGCTTGCCGTCGACGGTGTAGGTGCTCGGGCTCGAGTGGTGTCCGCTACCGCACTGGAACTCCCACAGGAGCTCTCCGGTGCTGTCGTTGAACGCCCAGTACTTGCCCGCGGGTCCGCCGGCAAATACGAGGCCGCCGCCCGTGGTCAGCACGGACGCGGTCATCGGGTGCTCCTGGCGGAAGCGCCACTTCTCCTGACCCGTGGCCGGATCGATGGCTGAGATATAGCCGGCCACGTCCTCCGTGTCGACGGCTACGCCGGCTCCCCAGTACGGGATGCTCTCCTTGAACTCACGGCGCCGCCGCGTGGCCGTCGCGCCGACGTCCTGTACGGGGGCATAGAAGAGACCCGTCTTCGGGCTGTAGGCGGCGTGCGTCCACTCCTTGGCGCCGGCCGGGCCGGGCCAGAAGTGAACCGGATCGCCCTCCTTGTCGGGGAACACCCGTGGCGTCACCTTGCCGTCTGCGGTGATCTCGCCCCACGTGATGCGATCGACGAACGGCACGACCCGGATCAGGCTGCAGTCCGTGCGGTCCAGGACGAAGAAGTACCCGTTCTTGTCGAAGTGGCCGGAACACTTGCGCCCGTCCATCTCGAACAGAATGTTCTCCATCGTCGAGTCGTAGTCCCACACGTCGTGCGGGGTGTACTGGTAGTGGTTCTGGATCTTGCCGCTGTCCGGGTCGACCGCCACGACGCAGTTCGTGAACAGGTTGTCGCCCTCGCGTACTCCCCCGTCGAAGTCGGGGCACGGGTTGCCCGTGTTGAAGTACAGGAGGTTGAGCTCCGGATCGAACGTCGGCGTGGTCCAGCAGTTTGCGCCGCCCCGCGCCCACGCCTCGCCTTCGGCGGGCCACGTCTCGGACCCCGGCTCGCCGGGGGCGGGAACCATGTAGCAGCGCCAGACACGCTCGCCGGTCTTGAGCTTGAACGCGTCGGCGTGCCCGCGCACCCCGAACTCACCGCCGGAGCTCCCGACGATCACCATGTCCTTGACGATCAGCGGAGCGACCGTCGCGCTCTCCCCGGCCCGCACGTCTCCGTACGGCTGGTCCCAGACGAGCTGGCCATTGGTCGCGTCGAGCGCGATCACGTGGGCATTCAGGGTCGTCATGAAGACCTTCCCGTCGGCCACGGCGCATCCGCGGTTGACGTTGCCGCAGCACAGGCGCACGTCGTACGGAGAGGCGCGGTGGTAGCGCCACAGCTCCTGACCGGTCTTGGCGTCGACCGCCCAGAGCCAGCCATCGAAGCCGGTTACGAACATGATCCCGTCGACGACCAGCGGGGACGCCTCCAACGAGTACGTCGACGCGCCCGAGTGCATGCCGACCGAGCCGCACTGGAATACCCAGGCGGGTTTGAGGTGCTTGACGTTGCCCTGGTTGATCTGATCGAGCGGGCTGTGCCGCTGCCCGTCGTACGCGCCGTAATACGTGATCCAGTTGTGAGGCTCCGCGTCGCGGGCCTTGAGGATCCGGTCGTAGCCCAGGCCCTTAGTCACCGCCGGTGCCTTTTGGGGCAAACCGGGGCTCAGAATCCGGTAATCGACCGCTTCGCCTGCGTCAACGTACTCAGTCTCAGTTGCCATCAGCTGCTCCTTTCTACGGGCGCGGTTGCGGTGGACGGTCGAGCTTGGCTTCGTCTGGAACTTCGCCCGAGACGACGATCGTTCCGGTGAGGCCGCCGCCCTCATCGTTTCCGGTCCGCGATCCGTACCAGTAGTAGCCCGGGCCGTCGAGGTTGAGGGTCGCCCTTCCCTTCGAGAAGTTCACGAGCCAGATGAACTTCGCGTCGCCGTTGTTGGGAAGGACGGCGCAATGGGAGTTGTTGTCGTCGTTGATGATCTCGAGCTCGAGGTCACCACCGTGCGGCATTACCACCACCCTGGGCTCGAAGATCAGCTCGTCCAGAGGGATCCGGACGGTGGCGTGCATCTTGCCATCGGCGCCCTCCTCGGCCACCCCCACGGAGCCGCGGCCCAGCACCGCTCCGATCGAGGTTCCGTTCTGCTTGATCAGCCCCTCGATTACCGTCTTATCGGCAGTCGCAGCCACGGCAAACTTCTCCTTCCATCGGAAAATGGAGAAAAAAACCTAACATGGGAGGGGCCGCTGCACAACCTGACCGTCGGTGACAAAAAACCGCTAGCTGACCGGCCAGGATTTGGCACTGTCCGATCGGATAGGTGGTGACACTGACCGATCAGTCACTACCCACTGATCGACCGGACAAACGGTTGTTGTCACCCCAGCGAGATCGCGTCCGCGCCGGCGACGCGCAGGTGGTCAAGCACGCTGCCGCCGGCCCCGCGTAGCTTCAGCGTCTCGGCGAGTTCGTGGTTGCGGCCGCCGGCGAGTGCATCGGCCAGGAGCGCGCCACCGCGCGCCGCGGCGCTCGCGCGTCCCGGAACGAGCGCGGTCACCGGCGCGACGGCTGTCAGTGATGCGGCGAGGGTCGCGATCAACTGGGGCAGGCGGGCCAGTCGGCCGGAGACCACGATCTCGCGCGGGGCCGGCACGCTGGCGGTCAGCGCGTAGACCGCCTTGGACACGGACTCGAGCAGTGCCGACCAGCCTTCCGCGTGGGCGGGCGAGGCCCACAGCGTCTCGAGGTCCTTGATGTCGAGGGTCCCGTCCGGGTCGAGCGCGCCGCCGCTGTACAGCGTGTCCTTTCGCAGCGCCGGTCCGAGCAGATAGGCGAGCTCGCCGTCCAGCGCGCCCGCCGCCCGTACGCCCAGCGGCCCCGACGAGCCGCCCATGCCGTCGACGATCTGACCGCCGTCGATCGCAAGCGCCGCGGTGAAGGCGCCTCCCAACTCGACGAGGACCATCGCCGTCTGGTCAACCGGTACCGCTCGGCGTGCGGATTGGTCGACGATCGCGCACGCGGCCGCGCACACCTTGTCCGCGGTTCCCATGTCGACCCGGTTGTATTTACGGTGGCGCGGGACCGAGGGGAGGTGGATCACGCCGGGACCGAACACGACCGGCAGGCCGCTGCCCGCGAGCGCCCGCAGGAGCGACCGCATCCCGCCGACGCCCGCTTCGGCGCGCGACTCATCGGGGCGCACGAGCACCATCTCGGCCAACTCGCGCTCTCCTACGTTGGCGGCGCCGACGAGTGGGAGGCCGTAGCCGCTCGGGCCGTAGATCAGGTCATACGGCCCGTAGCGCGCGAGCGCGTCGAGCAGCGGGCCGCTGTCCCGGCTGAGCGAGCCGGTCTCGAACACCTGCTCGACGGCGGGCTCGCCATTCTGCAAAACGCACAGATCGAACGAAACCGTGCCTGGGTCGATGCCGGCTACACGGGGCATATGATTGGCGGATGAGCACAACGAAGGACAAGCCGCGCACCTATAGCGAGGAGGAGATCCCCGCCAAGTTCTCCGAGTACGGACTCGACGAGTGGTACTACGAGGACAAGTGGATCCGGCGCAAGTACAACACCGACGGCTGGCCGACGACGCTGATGGCGGTCAATGCCGTGGGGTACCTGTGCGAGGCCGCCGGCCATCACGCCGATCTGAACGTCACCTGGGGCAAGCTCTGGGTCAAGCTGGCCACACACTCGGCGGGCGGTATCACCGACAAGGACTTCACGCTGGCGCGCAAGATCGAGGACACGATCCTGTGGCGGCCCGAGGCGGATGGGCCGCTCGACGGGCCGATGGGCAAGTTCGTGTTCTCCAAGACGCCCGCCCGCAGCTGAAATATGAAATTGGTCGGCGGCGCCTGACGGCGGCGCCTCAGCGACGGCGCCGCCGTCACTCACGACAGCGCCTCGAGGGCCACGTCGTAGACGCCCTCGAGGTCGAGCACCATGCCCTTTGTCTCGAACATCCTGCGGATGCAGGCCTTTTGGAGCTTCATCTTCGGGCCGCCGACCGCCAGCGCGCCGAGTTTCAAGACCCCGTCTTCCTCGTCGAGGTTGTCGCCCCGATCGATACCTTCGACACCCACCGGCTCGGCCGCCGAGTAGTCGACGACCACGCGCACGCCCGCCTGCGCCCAGCCGCCACGCCGCAGGATCTGCGTGCCCGCGGGACCGGCGGCAAACACGACCGCGCGGCCGGTGAGCGCGTCGTCGAGCTCGTCGCTCGACCCGGGCTCGATGACCTCGAACCCCGCATCCTGCGCGACCGGGATGCCCGACGCCCGGCGGTAGTCGCCCTTCATCACATCGGGCGGGAAGGTGAACAAGGTCACTTCGGCGCCCTCACGACGCAGCAACTCCGCGGTGCGCAGTCCGACCGGCCCGACCCCGATCACGGCGGCCCGGCTGTCCTTCAGCGTCACGGCACCGCGGACGCGGGCGACAGCGGCGGCCGCCGTCGTGTTCGAGCCGTCCGAGTCGAGCATGATCGAAGGGTTGAACGGCTTGAAGAACAGCTTCTGCGCCGCTTCGAACACCGCCTCGCCGTCACGCACCCTGGACCCGCCGACCCAGAAAGCGGTGTTGGCAAGTCCGTCGGGACCGCGCGGGAAGATCGCCCCCTGCACGACGTCGACGAGGTTGTCCGGCGTCACCTCGCCATACCCGACCACGACGTCGACGTCGGCGTCGTAGGCGGCGATCACGTCGAACGCACTCGGGTGCTGGTCGGTGTCCAACTGGATCAAGATCTTCTTCATCAGATGTCCTCCCGTCGAGGTTCGGGAAAGCTCAATATGCCCCAATCCAGCGGTCCCTCCTGGCGATAGCTCTTGTGCAGTCCGCGGGCGATCGTGGCCTTCATCAACTCCTTGCCGAGATAGAAGGCGTGACCGGCGTCATCGACGTCGAGTTGATCGAACACCGCATACATGTTGGCTTCGCGGATGAAGCGATCGCCGTTGAACGCGTATAGCCAGTCCGCATCGGCGAACAGCCGGTAGTTCGCATCCGAGATCTGGTCCTGCATCGCGCGCAATTCCTCCTCCGAAGGCGCACGCATCGACTCATCCTTGCTCGTGACCAGACCGGGATCGATGTGCTTGGGCGGCCGCGCCTGGCGCTGCGCCAGGTGCATGATCTGGGCGGCCAGCACCGTCTCGCGCACGGCCCCGTGCGCCCATCCGATCACCTCGGTGGTCAGCACCGCCCCGATGCCGACCTCCTGGCAGAAGCCGATCAGCAGCGCGGCGACCCCGGTGGAGTCGGCCTCGGTCAGCTCGGTCAGATTGCCGATCCCCATCAGCATGTCGGCTTCCGGATGGCGGCGACGGACCTCGACGTAGCGTGCCAGTGACGCAGCGAAGCCGGAGTTGATCGGAGCCAGGATCGAGTCGAGCAGGTAGGGCCGGCCTAGCTCGTCCAGCCGCGCGGCCATCCGGCCCAGGCCGTCAAGGTCGTCGGGGTCGTCGGTGATCAGCACCGGCGTGGCGCGGAGCGACTGCACCAGGTCGATCGTGTTTGGAGTGAGGCTGAGCACGTAGTCGACGCCGGCGGCGTCCGCCATGCGGATGTGCTCGGGGTCGAGCGTGTCGATGCTGACCGACAGCCCGCGCTCGCGCAGCGCCGCGATCGTCGACGGGCCGTCGGCCAGCCAAGAACGATCGAGCGACAGGCCGAGGTCGATCACGTCCGCGCCCTCCGCGCGGTAGGACTCGGCGCGATCGATCACCTGCTCGAGCGAGAGCAGTTGCACGTCGTTGATCTCGGCGAACACGCGCACGTCTCGCGGACCCAGCTCGGCTCGGATCGCCTCGCGCCCGTACCACTCGGGCAACGACCGGACGTCAGCCGGGCCCTTGCGCACGGGCAGGCCCGTAGCCTGCTCGAGGGTGTCGACGTCGCCGTCGCACAGCCCCGGAATCACGATGTTGTCCACGCCCGGCGGGACCTCCAGTCGTCTGGCGATCCAGCGGGGGGTCATCAGCGCGGCGACGCTGATGTTCATCACCGCGATCTGGTGCTCGATCTCGAGCTGGGACACGACGTTGCGCAGCGCGGGCTCGGCCAGACGGCCGGTGACGAACAGCGTGTCAGCCAACGGTGCCGCCGTTAACGTTGATCGCCTGGCCGGTGACGAACGCCGCGGCCGGAGAGGCCAGCCACACGGCGGCGCCGGCGATGTCCTCGGGGCGGCCCCAGCGACCGAGCGGCGTGCCCGCCGCGACTCGTTCGTAGAAGCCTCGATCGACCCCCGTGCCGTACGCGGTCTCGACCCAGCCGGGGCACAGCACGTTGACGCGGACGTCGGGCGCGACCGAGCGCGCGAACGATTTCGAGAAGCCGAGGATCCCCCCCTTGACCGCGGCGAACAGCTCGGGGTTGTCACCCGCCATGCCGTCGATCGTGGCGTGATCCCAGCCGATGTTGAGGATCGAGCCGCCGGGCCGCATCCGCTCCGCGACGAGCCGGGAGCAGCGAATCGTCGCCTTCAGGTCGACGTCGACCAGCACCTCGAGCTTTCGCTCGTCGGGCCACGACCTCGCCTCGCCGGTGAGCACGTCGGCGCCGGCGTTGTTAACCCAGACGTCGATGTGCCCGAGCGCGGCAAACGCCTGATGGACGATCGACGCGCACCCGTCCGGCGTGCCGAGATCGGCTTGTAGGAGCGGATGTGCGCCGGGCTCGCCGAGCTCGGTGGCCAGTGTCTTCGCAGCCTCCGACGAGCGCCAGAAGCCGATGCCGACGCGCGCCCCGGCGCCAGCGAAGGCGATCGCGATCGCTCTCCCGATCCCGGAGCTGGCACCGGTGACGACGGTGCGCAGACCGGTGAGCGGCAGCTCTCCGGTCTGCGCGGTCAACTGCTCCCTCGCTAATCCTCTGAGCCGCCGGCGAACGGGTGACGCGCGGCGGGCGTGTCCGCGAGCACCTTGTCCGTGCTCGGCTCACCGCCCAGGGCGCGGGCGATCGACGTCTTCACGGCCTCGTAGTTCCAGGTGTAGATCTTCTTGTCGTCCTCGGCCTCCCAGTGGATGAAGACGCTGACGATGATGCAGAGGTCGTCGACCTGGTCCTTGGGGATGACGCCCTCGGCGACCGAGTCCACCACGGCGCGGGAGACGGCGGCCTGAGCGGGGCCGAACAGCTGTAAGGCCTGCTTCGCGCCCTTGATCGTCACCTTGTTGCTCAGCACCGTGTCCGGCTTCGCCGGCAGGTTGGGGGTGACCACGGCGAGCAGGTTGGTGTGACCTTCGGACTCGTTGACGAAGGCATGAGCGAATGCTTCACCGACCGGGCCGCTCTTTGACCCGAGCAGCAAATCGATGTGGGCGACCTCGTTACCTTCGCCGACGAGAGCCTCGCCGGTTGCCAGGGTGATGGCCATGAGGTGAGTCTCCTCTCTCCTATCGTATGGTGACGCGAGTGGACGCAACCCTAGCTCACTCCAGACTGAGCCGGGATCTACTCGCACATCAAGTTGAACTTGTCTGCGTGCTCGAGGTGTCCGCGCCCAAGCCGGGCAACATCACCCCCGGGCACGACTTCGCCGACACGACCTATGTCGACATGGTGCGCTCAGCGATCGCGCTCGGGCCGGCGTTTTCGCACCGGCGCGCGCGCGCGCGAGGCGTCGGCGCGCTGATCGCGGACGGCGTACGCGCCACCGCGCGAGTCACCGACGCCAACACGAATCTGGGCATCGTGCTGCTGCTCGCGCCGCTGGTGAGGGCCGAGGCGACCCGGCGCGCGGACGAGTCGCTTCGCTCCGCGACCGAGCGCATCCTCGGACAACTCGACGTCGACGATGCTGTCGCCGCCTTTGCCGCGATCGTGCAGGCTCATCCCGGTGGGCTCGGCGAAGCGCCCGAGCACGATGTCAGGGCTCCGGCGCGCGTCTCCCTGCGCGACGCGATGGCCGCCGCCGCGCACCGCGACAGCATCGCCTCCGAGTACGCGACCGGTTACGCGATCGTGTTCGACACCGGCCTGCCGTTGCTGACCGACGCGCTCGCAGGCGGCGCGCGGACGCTCGACGCGATCGTGTCACTGCACGTGGGTCTGCTCGCCTCGCACCGTGACACGCTGATCGAGCGCAAGGCCGGCGCCGCGGCGGCGAAGGCCGTGACCGCGGCGGCGCGCGAGGTGCGTGCCGGCACGCGCACGCTCGAGGAGTTCGACGCCTCGCTGCGCGGCCCCGACCACCGGCTGAACCCGGGCACGACCGCCGACCTCGTCGCCGCCACGCTGCTGGTGGCGCTCCTGACCGGGGTGGCGCTCCCGTGAGGGTGCTCGTCGTTGCCGTCAGCGCTCGGATGGTGGCTCAGCTCGCGGTCGCCGACGGTTACGAGGTCATCGCGCTCGACCGCTTCGGCGATTTCGACCTGCGCGCCGCGGCGCCGGGAGCGACGGCGCCAAGCAGCGACGCGCTGGCGGCGCTCGCGCACGAGGTCGAGGCGGATGCGGTCGTGTACGGCGCCGGATTCGAGAACCGTCCCGACCTGGTGGCGCGGCTGGCCGAGGGCCGGGAGTTGCTCGGAACGGCGGCCGAATCGCTCGCGCTGGTCCGCGACCCATGGGCGGTGGCGGCCGCCGCGAGCGCCGCCGGCGCACGCGCCCCTGAGACGCGATCGGTTCACGAGCTCCCGGAGGCGGCGGGCACGCGGCGTGCGGAATGGCTGCGCAAGCCACTTCGGAGTGGAGGTGGGCGCGGGGTCCGCGCGTGGGCCGGCGGGCGCCTGGCGCCGACGGAGATCCTCCAGCGCCGGATCGACGGACTGTCGTGCTCGGCGGCGGCCATCGGCGATGGCCGCCGGGCCGTCGTGCTCGGCCTCACCGAACAGCTCCATCGCCGGCCGGGCTTCGGGTGGATGGGCAACGTGACTCCTCCGCGTCTGCCGGTCGGGGAGCTCGCCGAGCTCGACGGTCAGCTGCGGGCGGTGTGCGACGAGGTCGCGGCGCGCTTCGGGGTGCGCGCGGCGTTCGGCGTCGACGCCGTCTGGGACGGCCGCCACGCGTGGGTTCTCGAGGTCAACCCCCGGCCGCCGGGCTCGCTCGAATTGTTCGGCCCCGGATGCTTCCAGGCGCACGTACTTGGGGCGAGAAGCGTTGGCCTTCCGACCGCCGGCACGCCCCCGGCGACGCGGTGTGCGAAGGTGAAGCTCGTGCTGTTCGCAGACCGCGACGTTCGCGCACCCCATCCCGGCTGGTGGCCGGCGGGGCTTGTCCGCGACATCCCGCGCGGCGGCGAGAGGATCAGGCGCGGCCAGCCCGTATGCACGCTGATTTCTGTTGACGGGAGCGCGCCGGAGCTCGCCGAGCTTGGAGCTGGTCTCCTGTCGATGCTTCCAGACGCCGTGCTCGTCCGTGGCTGAGCTCGGCCCGGTCACCTGCGCCGGGTGTGGCCTCTTGTGCGACGACGTGACGGTCGAGGCCGCCGGCGACCGAGTGCGTCTGTCACCCGAGTGCCGCCTGGGCGCCGACTGGTTCTCGCAGCGTCTGCGCCCGGACGACGGGGTGCCGGCAACTATCAATGGCGAGGCGGTCGAGGTCGATACCGCGCTGAGCCGCGCCGCCGAGCTTCTGCGCACCGCCCGCCGCCCGCTCGTGCACGGCTTCGACGACGCCACCATCGAGGATGCGCGTGCCGCGGTGGCTCTGGCCGACCGGCTCGGTGCGCTGGTGGGCGCCGGGGCAGTCACCGGCGCGTGGCCGGGCGCCCCGGCGATCCCGCTGCGCGGTGCGTCCACAGCCACGCTCGGTGAGGTACGCGACCGATCGCGCGTGGTCGTTATCTGGCGCGAGGATCCCGAGACCACACATCCGCGCCTGCTCGATCGCCTCGGGTTGGGTGTTGCGGACCGCGCCCTCGCGGTCGTCGACGACCGAGACACAGCAACCGCGCAGCGCGCTGACCTGCGGCTGAGGTGGCCGCGCGAGCGCGACCTCGAAGCGCTGACGAGCCTTCAGGTGTTGCGGCGAGGACTCGCGGTGCCGTCGAGCGATCTGGTCGCTGGGCTGAGCCAGCTGATCGACCGCTTCCGTACCGTGCCCCATGCCGCGTTTGTGTACGGACCCGGCCTGACCGCCGGCTCGGGCGGGCAGCGGCGCGCCCTCGCGCTCCACGAGCTGGTCCGGGCGCTGTGTCACGAGCGCCACGTGGTCACGCTCGAGCTGCCGCGTGCCCCCGGCATCAGGAGCGCGGAAGACGTTCTCGCCTGGCAGTCGGGATACGGCGGGACCGTGGATTTCGCCAGCGGTCATCCGGAGCTGGTAACGGCCACGGAGCCGATCGACGAGGTCGACGTCACGCTGGTCGTCGAGTCTGGGGCACGTGGATGCACGGCCGCCGGGCCCGGGGTTGAGGTGTGGATCGGTACCGCGCCCGCCGGCGTCGCGGCCGGCGGCACAGCTCATCGGCTCGACGGGGTCCCACTCGCGTTGCAGGCGCCGCTCCCCGGCGATGCGCCCACCGCGGCCACGCTGCTGAGCCGGCTGCTCTCGGAGATCGACACGTGACCGAGATCCGGATCAGCGGTGGCGCCGTCCACGACCCGGCCAACGACGTCGACGGAGACGTGCGCGACTTGTGTCTGCGCGACGGGAAGGTGGTCGACGACGTCGGCCCGGACGCCCGGCAGATCGACGCACGTGGGATGGTGGTGATGCCCGGTGGCGTCGACATCCACGCCCACATCGCGGGGCCAAAGGCGAACGCTGCGCGCAAGCTCTCCCCCGAGGACCGCCGCCACGATCCCCTGGACCGGACCGAGATCCTCCGCTCCGGCAGCGGCGGCCTGGTTCCCTCGACGTTCGCCACCGGCTACCGCTACTCGCTGCTCGGCTACACCACGGTCGTGGAGGCGGCCGTCCCGCCGCTGGCGGCGCGCCACGTGCTGTCCGAGTTACGAGACACGCCGATGATCGACAAGGCGTTCCTGATCCTGATGGGCAACAACCAGGTGCTGTTCGAGCTGATCCGGGAGTCGCGCGGGTCGGTCGCGGCGGGGGACCGGGTCAAGGACGCGATCGCGTGGTGGCTCGACGCGACCGGAGGCTACGGAGTCAAGCTCGTCAATCCGGGCGGGGTGGAGCTGTGGAAGCAGAGCAATGGCGTGATCGAGTCGCTCGACGACGAGGTGGCGGGCTTCGGGGTCACTCCGCGCCAGGTGCTCGAGGCGGTCGGCGGCGCGGTCGACGAGCTCCGGCTGCCACACCCGGTCCACATCCACGCCAACAACCTCGGCGTTCCGGGCAACGCCGACACCACGCTGGACACGATGCGAACGCTGTCGGGGCGCCAGGCCCACTTCGCGCACGTGCAGTTCCACAGCTACGGCGGCAACCCCGGCGGTCTGCCGCGCTCCCGCGCGCCCGAGCTCATCGAGTACCTCAGCGATCACCCCGAGATCACCGCCGACGTGGGCCAGGTGATGTTCGGGCCGGCGATGACGATGACCGCCGACGCTCACGTCTCGGCGGTGCTCCGTGACCTCGACGGCGGCAAGTGGCTCAACCACGACACCGAGGTGGAGACCGGCTGCGGGATCGTGCCCTACACCTACCGGGCGGGCAACTACGTCCATGCTCTCCAGTGGGGAATCGGGCTCGAGCTGTTCCTGCTCGGCAAGGACCCGTGGCAGGTGATGCTGTCGACCGACCATCCGAACGGCGGCTCGTTCCTGTCCTATCCGAAGCTGATCCGGCTGCTGATGGACCGCGCCTTCCGAGACGACCAGGTGGGGCGTGCCAACCAGAAGGCGATCCGTCGCACCGCGCTGCTCGACGGGCTCGACCGCGAGTACACGCTGAACGAGATCGCGATCATCACGCGCGCGGCCCCGGCGCGCCGCCTCGGCCTGACCGACAAGGGCCACCTCGGGGTCGGCGCCGACGCCGACGTGACGATCTACCACGATCGCGCCGACCGCGAGGACATGTTCGCCACGCCTCGCTTCGTGATCAAGGGCGGCGAGGTGGCGGTCGAGGAGGGCGAGTTGCGACACCCCGACGACGGGATCCTGCTGTCGAGCCGAGCCGGCTTCGACGCCGACGTGACCAGCGTCCTCGAGCCTCTGTTCGGCGAGCGCTATACGGTGGCATTCGAGCACTACCCGGTTCGCGATCCGGCCCTGCGCGAGCCGGCACAGGTGGTGGAGGCCGGGACTTCATGACCGGCTTCACGCTCGGCGCCACCGAGGTCGCCGACACGTTCGCCGAGGCCTTCCCGATGCGTTACGGGCGGGTCGTAATCACGGCCGCCACCGACGCGTGGGCGCTCGAGGCGGCCCGCTCGATGACCGGCTTCGCCACGTCGGTGATCGGTTGCAAGTGCGAGGCGTCGATTGAACGGGTCCTCGACGCGGCCGAGACGCCGGACGGACGGCCGGGGATCGCCGTGCTGCTGTTCGCGATGGACCGCGAGGGCGTGGGCAAGCGGATCGTCGAGCGCGTCGGCCAGAGCGTGATGACCTGCCCGACGACCGCGTGCTTCGACGGCCTGCCCGGCGCCGAGCGGACGGCGTCGCTCGGCGGGACGCTCCGCTACTTCGGCGACGGCTTTCAGGCGAGCAAGGTGATCGCGGGCCAGCGCTTCTGGCGCGTCCCGGTGATGGAGGGCGAGTTCCTCGTGTCCGAGTCCGTCGGGATCGGCCGGGGCGTCGGAGGCGGGAACGTCGTGATCGGCGCTGCCGATGACGACGCCGCGCTCGCGGCCGCGCAGGCCGCGGCCGACGCGATGCGGGGCGAGGGCATCGCGCTGCCGTTCCCCGGTGGGATCGTCCGGAGCGGCAGCAAGGTCGGCTCGCTCACCTCGAAGTCGATGCCCGCCTCGACCAACCACCAGATGGCTCCGACGCTGCGCGCACAGATTGCCGACACGCTGGTCCCGGATGGCGTCGGCGCGCTGTTCGAGATCGTGATCGACGGGGTGTCGGAGGAGGCCGTCCGCGAGGCGATGCGCCGCGGGCTTCATGCCGCCGCAGGTGCCGGCGCGACGAACGTCACCGCCGCCAACTTCGGCGGCAAGCTCGGCGAATTCCACTTCCCGCTGTCGGACCTGCGCGATCCGCCGTGACGCTCACCCTGACCCTCCGAACGAACCCTCCGGCCCGAGTGCTCGCCGCGCCCCTGATCCCCGAGCGTCTGCGCGGGCTGAACGCCTCCGCGGTCGCGGCGCTCCCGCTTCGGTGCGGTCGCGAGACGGCGGCCGTCGGCGACCTGTTCGAAGTGTCCGGTGCCGGCAGCGAGGAGGAGGCGCTCGTGCTCGGCGGCGACCTCCGCAGATTCGATTGGATTGGCGCCGGAATGACCAGCGGCGAGCTCGAGGTACGTGGCGATGTCGGCGCCTGGGCTGGGGCGGAGATGCGCGGAGGGTTGCTGCGTATCCAGGGCGACGCCGGTCACAGGGTCGGCGGCGCGTATCCGGGCGCCCGCGCGGGCATGAGCGGCGGCGAGATCGTCGTGTCGGGCGACGCCGGCGAGGAGGTCGGCGCCTGCATGCGGCGTGGCCTGGTCGTGGTCGCGGGTCAGACCGCGGCCGGGGCGGGGCTGCGCATGCTGGCGGGCACGGTGATCGCACTGCGTGGCATCGGCCCGGAGGCCGGGCTCGGCAACAAGCGCGGCAGTCTCGTCTCGGGGAGGGCGGTGGAGGTGCTGCCGAGCTATGCGTATGCCACTCGGTTTCGTCCGCCCGCGCTGGGGTTGCAGCTGCTCCGGGTGCGCGAGCTCGGGCTGACCGTGGACGACGCGCTGCTCCGCGGTGCGTGGGAGAGGTGGTCCGGGGACCGGACCGAGCTGAGCCGCGGAGAGATCCTGATCTTCGACGACGAGGAGGTGGGGAAGTGAGCCTGTCGATGAACGAACGCGCCGCGAGGCTCGTGGACGCGATGGCGGCCGACGCCGACGCGCTCGGGGTCGAGGTTCGGACGCTCGACTCCGGCGCGGTCGTCGTCGACTGCGGCGCACAGGCCCGCGGCGGAGTGCAGGCCGGGCTCGGTTTCGCGGCGGCCTGCATGGGCGGGCTCGCCCGGATCGACCCGGTCCCGGTGGTCGTCGGTGACCGAACGTGGCCGGGGGTAGGCGTCACGGTCGACGCACCCGCGGCCGCGTGCCTGGCCGCGCAGTACGCCGGCTGGAAGCTCGACGACGGGGATTTCTTCGCGATGGCGAGCGGTCCGGGGCGCGCGCTCGCGCGAGCCGAGGACCTGTTCGAGGAGCTGTCTTGGCGCGAGCAAGCGTCGCGAGCCGTGCTGTGCTTGGAGACGCGCCAGGATCCGCCGGGTTCGGTCGTGGCAAGGGTCGCGGAGCGCTGCGGGGTCGAGGCGTCTGCGGTCACGTTCCTGATCGCGCCCACGGCCTCGATCTGCGGCTCGGTCCAGATCTCCGCCCGGATGGTCGAGACTGCACTGCACAAGCTGCACGAACTCGGCGTCGATCCGGCCCGGATCCGCAACGGCTGGGGTTGCTGCCCGATCGCTCCCGTGGCCAAGAGCGACCCGGCGGCGATCGGCCGGACCAACGACGCGGTGCTCTACGGCGGCACCGTTCACCTGTGGGTCGAGGGCGGCGACGACGAGGTCGCCGAGCTCGCCGGACGGCTGCCCTCGTCGGCCTCGGACGCGTTCGGCACTCCGTTCGGGGAGCTGCTCGAGGCTGCCGACTGGAATTTCTACGACGTCGATCCGATGCTGTTCAGCCCCGCCGCGGTCACCCTGACCAGCACCGAGTCCGGGCGGGCTCACCATGGCGGCAGGCTCGCGCCCGAGGTGCTGGAGCGCTCGTTCGCCCAGTGACTCCGAGGTTGCGAGTCGGGGTGCTTGGCGCGAGCGGCTCGTGGCACTCGCGGGGACTGATCGTGGCGCTCGCCGGTCGCGGTCACGAGGTAGTGGCGATTCCGGCGACGCGGTTACGGTCGGTCGTCGGCGGCGAGGGTGACGCGCACGTCCTCGGGCCCGACGGCGACGCGCTCGAGGCGCTCGACCTGCTGATCGTGCGCGGGCTTCCGCGCGGTTCGCTCGAGCAGGTGATCTTCCGCATGGACGTGCTGCACGTCCTCGCCGAGCTGGGGGTGCGGTGCGTCAACCATCCGCGCGCGATCGAGCGGACGATCGACAAGTCGTGGGCGGGCGCGGCGCTCTCGCTCGCCGGCGTACCCACGCCGCCGACCGTCGTCTGCGAGCGGTACGACGACGCGATGGAGGCGTTCGCGGAACTGGGCGGCGACGTCGTCGTCAAGCCGCTGTTCGGAGCGATGGGCAACGGGATCGTGCGGGTCGAGGACCGCGACGTCGCCCACCGGGTGTTCCGCGCGCTGGAGCTCGAGCGGACGGTCTACTACGTTCAGCAAACGGTGGCGGCGGCCGGCCGGCGCGATCTGCGCGTGCTCGTGATCGCCGGCGAGGTGGCCGGTGCGATGGAGCGGGTCACAGACTCGTGGCGGGCCAACATCGCGCGCGGCGCGCGTCCCCGGGCGGTCACCCTCAGCGAGGACGAGCGCGGCCTGGCGCTGGGCGCGGCCGCCGCACTGGAGGTGGACGTGGCCGGCGTCGATCTGCTGGTCGCGCTCGATGGCACCGGTGTCGTCCTCGAGGTGAACGGGATCCCGGGGTGGCAGGCGCTGCAGTCGGTGTGCTCAGACGATCTCACGGTGCGGGTCGTGCGCGCTTGCGAGGGGCTCGTCACAGCATGAGCTTGCTCTCGTGGAGGGCGGTGGCGACGAGCGCTCCGGCGGCCCCGACCGACTCGAGCGCGCGCAGATCGTCGTCGTCGCGGACGCCACCGCCGGCGTAGATCGCGACCCCGGGTAGCGCGTGCGCCAGCTGCGCCACGGCGTCCAGCGGTGGGCCGGAGCCGCTGCCGACGCGGGCGAGGTCGATCACGAGGAGCTCGCCGACCTGCAGCGCTTGGGCCAGGGGCGCGGCCGCCGCGGGCTCTCGGTTCGCGAGCTCCGGGTCGCGCGAGATCAGCCGCCCGTGGCGCAGGTCGACGCTCAGGACCAGCGGCGGGGTCGCTGACGGCTTGACCGGCGCGCCCGGCTCGAGCGACTCCGTGCCGACGACGTTGCGCGCCACGCCGGCGCGGTGGAGCGCCGCCGCGCGCTCGGATGTGGTGGCGCCGGCATCGACCCACGGCTCCGACCCGGCGGCCACCGCCGCCAGGGTCGCCTCGTCGGCCGGGGCCCCGCCGAGCGCATCGAGGTCGGCGACGTACAGGGTGCTGGTGCGGCAGATCGCGCACAGCGCCCGCGCCACCGCGACCGGCTCGCACCCGTCGACGAGCGGGCTGCGCAACGGCGCGTACTCGTCGCGCCGGCCGCGCCGAGCGTGCACCACGACGCCGCCCTTGAGGTCGATGACCGGAACGATCTTCACCGTGGCACCTGATCTACCAGGATCGACTGTTCCCTTGTCGCCTCGCTGGGTCCGTCACAGACTGGAACTGTCTGAACGTCAGCGACTGAGGAGTAGCCGATGCAGAGAACAAAGCTCGGGACCCAAGGCCTCGAAGTCTCGGCGCAAGGGCTCGGGTGCATGGGCATGACGTGGGCCTACGGCGGGGGCGACGAGCAGTCGGGGCTTGACACGATCGGGCGGGCGCTCGAGCTTGGGGTGACGTTCCTCGATACCGCCGAGGTCTACGGGCCGTACACCAACGAGCGGCTCGTCGGCCGGGCGGTCGCAGGGCGGCGCGACCAGTTCGAGATCGCGACCAAGTTCGGCTTCAGCTTCGATCCGGACAATCCGTACGGACCACGCGGGTTGGACGGCACCCCGGAGAGCGTGAAGCGCGCTTGCGAGGGATCGCTCGAGCGCCTCGGCACCGACTACATCGACCTGTTCTACCAGCATCGCGTCGATCCGGCGGTGCCGATCGAGGAGACGGTCGGCGCGCTGGCGGAGCTTGGTCGCGGATGCCGATCCCCGGTACGAAGCGTCCGGAGCGGGTCTCCGAGAACGTGGCGGCGGTCGAGATCGAGCTGAGCGACGAGGACGTGGCGGCGCTCGATCAGGCGGTTCCCGCCGGCTCGGCCGTCGGAGGTCGCTACCGAGACGCCGAGATGGAGCTGATCAACACGTAGCTGTAGCTAGTGTGCGGGGGGCGATGCGCTCCCCGTTCCAGCCGTCGGCGGCGATCGGACTCGACATCGGTGGCGCCAACACCAAGGCCGCCGTTGTCGACGGCGACGAACCGGTCCGTATCGCTTCCGAGCCCTTCGAGGTATGGCGCCGGCCGGACGCGCTGGCCGGCGCGGTGGCGTCGGTCGTCGGGCGGCTCGGGGTGGAGGGCGCCCCGGTCGCCCTGACCACGACCGCCGAGCTCGTCGACGCGTTTGGGAGCAAGCGCGAGGGCGTGCTCCACGTGCTCGAGGCCGCGCGTCAGGCGCTGCCCGGGCGCCGGCTGCGTGTGCTCACGACAGCCGGCGAGCTCATCGGACTCGAGGAGGCGCAGGCCGCGCCGCTGCGGTGTGCGGCCGCCAACTGGATGGCGACGGCGCTGCTGATCGCGCGCTCGATCCGAGACGCGATCCTGGTCGACTGCGGCGGGACGACGACGGACGTGATCCCGATCGTGGGTGGCGAGGTCGTCGCGCGGGGACGGACCGATGTCGAGCGGCTGCTGTCAGGTGAGCTCGTCTACACCGGCGCGGTCCGAACCAACGTCGCGGCGATCGTGTCGCATGTCCCGATCGGCGGCCGACCCTGCCCGGTGTCGTCCGAGCTGTTCGCGATCAGCGCCGACGCGCATCTGCTGCGCGGCAGCCTGACGCCCGAGGAGTGCACGTGCACGTTTCCCGACGGTCGCGGCGCCTCGCTCGCCGAGGCTCGAGCGCGGCTGGCGCGCGTCGTGTGCGCCGACCCCGAGCAGCTTGCGGACGGCGACCTCGAGGCGATTGCCGCCACGGTCGAGGAGGCGCAGATCGCGGTGGTCGCCGGCGCGCTCGATCGCGTCGCCGGGCGAGGGGTCGCCGGCGCGCCGGTGCTCGCCGTCGGCGTTGGTGCGTTCCTGGCGCGCGCCGCCGCCGAGCGTTGCGGGCTGGCGGTCCATCCGGATGCCGCTTCGCCGCTTGCCGGCGAGGCCGGCGAGGTCGCGGCCGCGGTCGCGCTTTCGGTCCTCGGCCGTGGGTGAGCGCGGCCCGTTGGTGGTCAAGGTCGGCGGCGGTTTGCTGAGCGCCGAGGGCCTGGATGGACTGCGACGAGGGTGTGCCGAGGTGCTGGAGCTCGCTCGCGACCGGCCTGTGCTGGTCGTGCCCGGAGGCGGCCCGTTTGCCGACGCCGTGCGCGCACTCGACGCGGAAGTCGGCCTGGGAGACGACGTCGCGCACGCGCTTGCGTTGCGCGCGATGGATCAGCTCGGGGTTCTGCTGGCGCCGATGCTCCCGGGCGCGGAGGTGATCGCGCGCTTGGTGGCACCCCGCGCGCTGGGTCTACTCGCGGTGGCGCCTGCATTCGCGGATCGGCCCGGGGTGCCCGAGTCATGGGAGGTGACGAGCGATGCACTCGCGGTGCTCGCGGCCGGCGCAATCGGCGCCGAGGAAGCGATCCTGCTCAAGCCGGTCGACGGCGGGGCCGTCGACCCCTACGTGCCCGAGGCCGCCCGGCGAACCGGGGTAACGGTCGTGGTTCGAGCCCCGGGCGGCCTCGGGACGACGATCACCCACCGCTAAACGTCGGAGTTTGGCGATGCCGGTAACACATACGTAGTCACAGCGCCAAAGTCCGCGAGCTCGGCCACGGCGGCAGCGACCAGGTCGCTGTCTAGAGCTCGGCTACGGCGGCAGCGACCAGGTCGCTGTCTAGCTCCCCCGAGCGATCGCCCTCGCGGCAGACGCAAGAGCGCACACCGACGATGTCGGCGTCGACCCGTCGGAGGTCTTCAAGCCGCAACTGCCCGGCGACGGCAAACGTCCCGTGGGCGCGCCGTGTGCGAGCGATCAGGTCGGAGACCTCGGGCTCCGACAGCCACCCGTAGAGGCCGCGTCCATCCTTGACGAACGTGTCGACGAGCGCCCCCGCGATCCCCGTCCGCTCCACGAGCGCCGGCAGCAGCGCGGGCGCGAGCGCCGGCGGATCGAGCGCGCCGGCGTCCGCGTACGCGACGGCGATCACCCGGACGCGATCTCCCACCGCGTCACGCACGGCGCTCATCACCGCCACCGCGCCGTCGAGGTCGCGCACGCCGCGCAGCCCGACCTTGACGAACGAAGCACCGCAAGCCACGGCGCCGCGCGCGGCGAGCGCCGCGGTGTGGGGGAGGTCCGGCAGGTCGCCGAGCGCCACGCTCACCGGGGCGGCGGCACCGACCGCCGCCACCACTTCGGACAGGACGCGTGGCGCGGGCGCGCCGAGCGCGCCTTCGCGCGGATCCTTGACGTCGATGATGTCGGCGCCACCGGCAAGCGCGCGTTGCGCCTCGACCGCCGAGACTACGCTGACGAGCAACCTCACGCGCCCGTCACCACCGCGCCTCGACGGTCGAAGTCGACCACGCGGACCTCCGTGCCGGCGCCGACGGTCCCGCGCAGCCCATCCGCCACGTCGAGAGCGCGCTCATCACTCTCGACGATCCCGTACACCGTCGGCCCCCACGAGCTCTGCCCGACGGCCCCGACCCCGAGCTCATGCAGCGCCTCGACGACCGGCGCGGCCTGCGGATGGAACACCCCGCCCTGCTGCGAGGAGAACATCGATCCGATCTCGCGCTGGATCTCGGTGAGCGCGGCGCCGAACTCGTCGATGTCCTCGGTCACGAGCCCCGCGAGCAGCCCGGTCAACACCAAGCGCGACACCCGCGGCTCGATGGCGGTCCCGTCCGCTTGCAGCAAACTGAAAAATCTCTCCTCAGCATTCCCAGACAGACCCTCGACCCCGAGGGGGAGGGCGAGCACGCACCGCCAGCGCTCGGGCATCGGGTGCCGAGCCACCAGCGGGCTGAGCCAGCCGCCGCGGAGCACGCCGGCCTCGACCACGAGGCCCGGCGCGGCAAAGGTCCAGGCGCCCACGCTCGAGCGCTCTCCGCGCCCGGTGGCGTGCGCGAGCTCAACCGGCCCGGCGGAGACCCCCGCGAGCTCGGCCACTCCGCGCGCGATCGCGAGGCCGAGCTTCGTGCCGGAACCCAGTCCGGCATGCGGCGGAATCGCCTCGCGTACATCGACGTGAACGCCCCCCGGATAGGCGAACGCCTCGCGTGCCCGGCCGGCGAACGTGGCAGCGCGATCGGCCTGCGGTCCGTGTGCGACGACCTCCTCGCCAGGCCGGTCGCTGACCGACACGACCGCCCGCGGGGACTCGACGCCGACGCCGACGCCTCCGAACCGCCGCGAGCCGATCCCGGCCGGATCGAGCATTCCGAAGTGCAGCCGCGCCGGCGCGGTGACCAGGATCTCGGTCACGTCCGCTCGGCGACGTACCGGCGCACGTAGTCCATCGCCTCTCGCTCGCGTAAGCCGGCCGTCTTGTCGACGAGCTCCTGGAGTCGCTCGAGCTCTTCCGATACGCGCTCCGCACCGAGCCACCGCAATCGCGAGGCGAGGATCGATGCCTCGACGGCGGCGTGCCGGGCGCGGCACAGACCCAGTGGTTCTCGCTCACCCGTGCCGGACGTGACCACCCGGGCGCGCACCCGCGAACGAGGCAATTCGCCCAAAGCGGGCGTGATCTCCGTGACCACGACCTCGTGCCACGACAAAACATCCTCGATCACCGACCCGTCGATTGAGGTGGCGGGGCGCATCGCGGGTCGCGGGTGGCCGAGCGCCGCTTCCACGAACAGGAGGACGTCATCGGTGAGATGGACGACCGCCTCGCCGTGAACGCGGAGGTTCCGGAGCGTGCGGGTGGCCTCGAACGGCCAGAACACGAGCTCCGACTCGCCCCAGCGCACCCCCATAGCCCCGCAGTTGACTACACCGTCGCTCCCGGTTGTCGTAACGACGGTCTCGATCAGAGGCGACGAATGCATCTAATCGGCGGCGACGCCTCAGGATCAGCCGACAAGGCTGAAGAACTCCTGTCGCGTGCGCGCGTCGGTGCGCAGCGAGCCCCGCAGGGCGGAGGTGACCGTACGCGCGCCCGGCTTGCGGACGCCGCGAATCGTCATGCACATGTGCTCGGCGCTGAGCACCACGCCGACGCCCCTCGGCGCGAGTTCCTGCTCGAGCCAGTCCGCGATCTGCACGGTCATGCGCTCCTGCAGCTGGAGATCCCGGGCGAAGAACTCGACCACGCGTGCGAGCTTCGACAGCCCGATGATGCTGTCTCCCGGCAGGTACGCGACGTGCGCGACGCCGTGGAACGGCAGCAGGTGGTGCATGCACAGCGTCTGGAACGAGATGTCGCGGACCAGGACGAGCTCGTCGTAGCCCTCGTTGGGAAACACGGTCGCGCCGAACTCGGCCGGCGTGAGCAGCTCGGCGAACGAGGCGGCGACCCGGCGCGGCGTGTCGAGCAGGTCGGGCGCGTCGGCGTCGGCGCCGATCGCACGCAACAGGTCCCGGGTGGCTCGCTCCGCGGCGGCGAGGTCGAGCTTCGAGGTGTCGACGATGCGTCCGGGCGTCGCCGGGGCCACACCTCTGAAGTCGCCGTCTTCGCGTGTCATCGAGCCAGCGTAACGCTCAGGCGCGTCGCGAGCTCGACAAGCATACGGACGCCGTAGCCGGACGCGCCGGCGCCGAACGCATCGCCGCGGTCGTCGTCGAGCAGCGCCGGACCGAGCATGTCGACGTGCGCCCACGGCCCGTCGCCGGCGAACTGCTGCAGGAACGTCGCGGCCACAATCGGGAAGCCGAAGCTCTTGCCGGACGTGTTGCGCAGGTCGGCCACCGTCGAGTCGATCAGCGTCCGGTAGCGCGGGTGAAGGGGCCACGGCCAGGCGAGGTCGCCGGTCGCGTTGCCCGCCTGTACCACGGTGTCACGCCAATCCTCGTCGGGGGAGAACACGCCGGCATAGACGTCGCCCATCCCGGCGCGCATCGCGCCGGTCAGCGTGGCCAGGTCGACGAGGTGCGTCGCGCCGTCGCGGCGTGCGTACCACAACGCGTCGGCGAGGATCAGGCGTCCCTCGGCGTCTGGATTGTTCACCTCGACGGTGAGGCCGGCGGCGGTCGTGATCACGTCGCTCGGCCGGATCGCGCTCCCGCTGAGCATGTTCTCGCAGGCGGGCACGAACCCGGTGACCGACAGCGGCAGCCCGAGTTCGGCGATCGCGCCGAGCGCCGCGACGACCGCCGCACCGCCACCCATGTCCGCCTTCTGGCGGACGATGTCGGATTGTGGCTTGAGGAAGTAGCCGCCGGTGTCGAACGTGACGCCCTTGCCGACGAGCGCGAGTCGCGGCACGTTCAACGCGTCGGAGGGTGAGTGTCGGAGGACGATGAGCCGCGGCGGTATCGGACTACTCCCGCCAACGGCTGCCAATGCGGTCAGCCCGGCCCTAACCGGATCGACAATCTCACTGTCCAGGTGGGCAAACTTCACTACCCGATCGGTCAGTGTCGCCGGCGTCATCACGTTCGCCGGTGCGTCGACCAATTCGCGCGCGGTATTCGTCCATCGCGTGATGAGTTCCGCGCGCTCCGCGACCGGCGCGAGCGTTTCATCGCACCCGCAGATCACGAAGCGCTCGACGCCGCGTGGCGGCTCGCCGGTACGCCACCGCCGTCCGTCGTAGCCGCCGATAACCGCGCCCTCGGCCAGCGCGCGCACCTGGTCCGAACGCGCGAGAGGCAGTGATTTATCGACTATCCACGCGACCGTGCCGCCACGCCGGCAGGCGCGCACCGCCCGCGCCGCGGCGGTTCGCAGGCCCTCGACGGTTGGTTCGAGCGCGACGAGGGCAAGCGGGGGCGCGGATTCTCGGTAGACGATCGCGACCGGGTCCGCGTCCGCCATGGCGCGCTCCGGAGCGCCCAGAGCGGACGCCTGTGGACCGGGCGCGGTCGCCAAGAGGTCGGCGCCGACCGTGTCCGGGCTAGCGGCTGTTACCTCGATGACCAACGTCGGAAGGCGATTTCAGTGACTTGCACTCGATGTGTAAGATGCGAACGGACCGTTGAACTCTAAAGAGAGGGAGAGGCAAATGACCTGGACCAAGCCGAAGTTTGAGTTCATCGAGATGTGCTCGGAAGTCACTTCCTACCTCTACCACCGGTAGGACCGTGAAGCTGGCGTGGCCTCCGGCTAGCGCCTGAGGCTGCGCACCGCTTCGCGTCGAGCGTGCGCGTCCGGGTCCTCGGGTCGGCCGCCGGAGGGGGCTTTCCACAGTGGAACTGCCGCTGTCCGACGTGTGAGGCCGCGCGCGGAGGGGTGCGAGCGCAATCGCGTTCGCAATCGTCGCTCGCGATTCGCGGCAGCGACGGCCCGTGGTTTCTCGTCAACGCCTCGCCGGACGCACGCCAGCAACTCGAGGCGATCACGGATCCGGTTCTTGATGGCGTGCGCTCAGCGCCGGTCGCGGGTGTCCTTCTGACCGACGCGGAGATCGACCACACGGCGGGCCTGTTGCTGCTGCGCGAGTCGGCGACGCCGGTGCGGGTGTACGGGGACGCCGGCGTCGAGGTGGCGCTCCGGGAGGGTTACCCGGTGCTGTCGATGCTCGAGCGCTACTCAGGTCTGGAGTGGCACACGCTCGGGCCCGAGCGTGAGGAGCCGCTCGACGGCTCGAGCCTCACGGTCGAGCCGTTCGCGGTTGGCGGCGACGCACCGCGCTACCTGGATGGATCGGGGGTCGAGCTCGAGGCGAGCGGGTTCGTGTTCCGCGACCGCGCGAGCGGCGGCGTCCTCACCTACGTGCCCGGCCTGGCCCGACTCGACGACGACGTCCTCGGCCGGTTCGCCGCCAGCGATCTCGTACTCGTCGACGGCACGTTCTGGCGCGATGACGAACTCGCTCTGCTCGGGATCTCGACGCGGAGCGCAGGTGACATGGGACATCTGCCGCTCTCGGGTCCCGGCGGAACGCTCGAGGCGCTCGCGCGGCTGGAGCGACCGCGCAAGGTGCTCGTCCACATCAACAACACCAACCCGATCCTGCTCGAGGACTCACCCGAGCGTGCGGCCGTCCTGCGCGCAGGGGTCGAAGTTGCTTACGATGGGCTCGAGGTCGAGCTGTGACTGAAGAGTTGATCGCCGAGCTGCGAGCCCAGGGGACGCGTTACCACAACCTGCATCCCTTTCATCGCCGCATGGACGGCGGCGAGTTGACCCGCGACGAGCTCCAGCGTTGGGTCGCGAACCGCTTCTACTACCAGAAGTGCATTCCGCTGAAGGACGCCGCGATCATGTCCAACTGCCCGGAGGTGGACGTGCGACGCGTGTGGATCTCTCGCATCATCGACCACGACGGAACGACCGAGGGGACCGGCGGCATCGAGTCCTGGCTGCGGCTCGGCGAGGCGCTCGGGGTCTCGCGTCACGAGCTCGAGTCCGAGCAAGGCGTGCTGCCCGGGGTTCGCTACGCGGTCGACGCCTACGTGAACTTCGCGCGGCAGAGGCCGTGGATCGAGGCGGTCGCGTCTTCGCTGACCGAGCTGTTCGGCCCGGCCGCGATCCGCGTGCGGCTCGAGGCGCTCGAGCGCCACTACGACTGGATCGACCCGGCGGGGCTCGAGTACTTCCGCACGCGGCTGGTCCAGGCACCCCGCGACGCGGAGTATGCACTCGAGCTCGTGGTCGATCGCTGCCGTACGCGGGAGCAGAAGGATGCTGCGGTGGCGGCTTTGAGATTTAAGACCGAGGTGCTGTGGGCGCAGCTGGACGCCATCGAGCGCGGCGATACACAGCCCCGGGGGGTGGGTGTGTGACCCGGCCACGTCTCGTCACCGGCGCGCGGCTGCGCTACGACGATGTACGCGAGGAGCACCTGTTGCTCGTCCCCGAGGGAGCCGTGCGGCTCAACCCGTCCGCGGCGGAGGTGCTCTCGCTGTGCGACGGAGAGCGCTCCGTGGACGACATCGTCGGGGTTTTGAGTGCGCGCTATGAGGGAGCGGATGTCGGTGACGACGTTCGCGAGTTGGTGGACGGGATGGCCGAGAGAGGGCTCCTGATCGATGCCGCCACCGCCTAGGCCCTACACACTCATCGCCGAGCTCTCGTACCAGTGTCCGCTGCACTGCCCGTACTGCTCGAATCCGGTCGACATCGGCGGTGATAGGTACCGCCGCGAGCTCGATACTGAAGGCTGGATTCGCGCGTTCGGTCAGGCGCGGGGGCTGGGCGTGCTCCAGCTCGCGTTGACCGGCGGCGAGCCGATGTTGCGCCGCGATCTGGTCGCGCTGTGCTCCGGAGCGCGGGACGCGGGTCTGTACTCGTCGCTGATCACCGCCGGCACGCTGTTCACGCGCGAGCGCGCGCGAGAGCTGAAGGACGCCGGGCTCGACCACGTGCAGATTTCGTTCCAGAGCCCGGACGCCGAGGAGAACGACCGCATCGCCGGCAACCGATCGTTCGAGAAGAAGATCGCGGCGGCGCGCGCCGCGCGCGAGCTGGACTTCCCATTGACGATCAACTGCGTGCTGCACCGGCAGAACCTCGACCGAATCGAGCAGATGCTCGACCTGACCCTCGAGTTAGGCGCCCAGCGGGTCGAGCTCGCCAACACCCAGTACTACGGCTGGGCCGTGGTCAACCAGGACGCTCTCATGCCGTCCGTCGAGCAGCTCCGGCGTGGGGAGGAGGCGGTCGCACGGTTCCGCGAGCGCGTCGGTCCAAAGGTCGACGTGCTATGGGTGCTCCCCGACATGTACGAGGATCTCCCGAAGCCGTGCATGGGGGGTTGGGGCCGGACGGCGATGGTGATCGCGCCGAACGGCGACGTGCTGCCCTGCCAGGCCGCATCGACGATCCCGGGCCTCGAGTTCGCCAACGTCCGCGCCCATTCGCTCGAATGGATCTGGAACGAGTCCGACGCTTTCACGCGCTTCCGCGGGACGGACTGGATGGGTGAGCCGTGCCGCTCGTGCCCGCTCGGACGCCAGGAGGAGGACTGGGGCGGCTGCCGTTGCCAGGCGCTCAGGCTGACCGGCGACGCGGCGGCGACGGACCCGGTTTGCCGGCTATCGCCGCATCACGAGCACGTCGTATCGATGCGCGAGTCGGCGCAGACCGACGAGTTCGTCTATCGCACGATGAAGCGACCCGCGCGCGTCTGAGGATTCGGCAGACTGTTTCTGACGATGATCGAGGACCCGTACATCCCCGCCGGGGCAGGCGGTCTCAGCGTCCCGCTCGCTGACCGCTCCCAGCTGTCGATCTTCCCGCGGCTCTCCACATACTCACAGATCGTGGCCAAGCTCCAGTGGGAGCCGGCGGTCATCGATCTCGGTGCGGACGCCCGCGCGTGGCCGGAGCTGCCCGACGAGCGCCGCCGCCGCCTCACCACGCTGCTTGCCGGCTTTCGCGTGGCCGAGGACTCCGTCGCGGAGCACCTGACGCCGTTCGCCGATCGCGCCGAGCACGTCGACACGATGATGATGTGGATCTTCTTCCTCCAGCGGCGCGACGAGGACCGGCACGCATCGTTTTTCGACCGCGTCGCGGCGGAGGTGCTCAAGCTGCCCGGAGACACGCCCGCGGACCGGCTCGCCGCTGCGCGGGAGCACGCCCCGGCCGCGTTCCTCGAGCTGTTCGACGTGCGGTTGCCCGAGATGGCGGCCGAGCTCGCGGCGGGGAGGGCCGGCATCCTCGACGGCATCAGTCTCTACCACATGGTGCTCGAGGGAGCCGTATTCACCGCCGGACAGCGCGCGCTGCTTGACGACCTCGAGGACGACGTCCTGCCCGGCGTGCGCGAGGGTGTGCAGCGCGTCGAGCTCGACGAGCGCTGGCATGTTGGCTTCGGCGTGCGCTGCCTGACCGAGGCCGCGGATCCGGAGATCGTCCTCGACGACGTTCTCGCCCGCGCCACCGAGGCGGCGGATGCCTGGGGAGACGCGGTTGCGCCCGCCACGCGGGAGTTCGCGGTGACCCTGTGCCGCCGACGGCTGACGGTCGCCGGCATGGGCGCGGCGCTGCCGGCTGCCTGACGGACACGCGAGGCTTGTACTCGCGGCCAAAGACGTCTCTCGCTCCGGTTGGTATCCACCTGAGGACCGTGTAAAGCGCGGCTTTGCGGGTATAACCGCGCATGCCGTGAACCTACGGCTGCGTAGCTTCACCCGAAACGCGGACCTGATCCAGACCGGAGAAAGAACACGAATGAGGTATCTGACCGACGGAACCCATCTCTACGAGGTAGTCGCGCGGCGCTCCGTGCAGAACTTTGGGCGCCAGCGCGGCGTGATTCGCTACACGACCATCCGCGAATGCGTCAGCGAGGCGACGGCCACGATCGACGATTTGCAGCTCGCCGCCCTCTCTGAGGTCGGTTGATCGCAAATAGCGCGAATCTGGGAACCACAGAAAACGATATTTAGTGCAGATCCGCACGTGCCGATAACCCGGCAAAGGACTGCGGACAGGGACCGAAGGCAGGGAAAATCAAATGACATACCTCACCGATGGGTTTCACCTCTACGAGATCGCCGACCAGCGGACCGTTCAGAACTTCGGACTGCGGGGCGGCTCGATCAGCTACACGATCCTCAGAGAATGCGTGACCGAGGCCGTCGCGAAAATCGGCGATCTCGAGCTGCTGGCGCTGTCCGAGGTGCCGGTGAACGATCTCCTTTTCTGAGGCGCCGGATCCACCTCGTGGCTCAGGTCGAGACGGCGATAGCGGCCGCGACGTAGGCGACGTACAGGCCGGTCAGGGCGCTGCCCTCGAGCCGGCCCAGTCGCTTGCGGACAACGAGCACGAGCGCGAGGATCGCGGGGCTCGCGACCGCGACCGGCAGATAGAAATGAGTTGTCTCTGACCCGAGCGTGAGCGGCTTGACGAGCGCGATGATGCCGGCGTTGAGCGCCGCGAAGTGAACGATCGTGCCGGCGAGGCTGCCGAGCCCGATCTCGGGCCGTCCCCGGCGCGCGGGGACCGCGAAGCGGGCCAGTTCCTCCGCCTCGACTGCCGCCGCCAGAGCGGTGTTGCCGAGCAGCGTCTGCGGAACGCCCAGACGGCGCACCGTCGTCCGGAGCCCCTGGCCGATCAGCCATCCCCCACCGGTGAGAAGCGCCAGCCCGACCAGCAGCCGCAGTACGGGCCGCTTGACGCGGTCGTCCTCATCGTCGTCCACGAGGAGGTCTCGCCCTGACAACGCCAGCCCGACCAGCGCCACGATCGACCAGACCACGAGCAGTCCACCTTCGACGCGTGAGATGTGGCCGTCGACCGCGAAGGCAAATAGCGGCAGTGGTGAGATCGCGGTCCAAACCGCGAATCGCGTCGGCAACTCCACGCGGATCGGCGCGATCAGCCCGCCGAGTCCTGCCACGCCGAACGCCAGGAACGTGATGCCGCCGAGGAACGTGCCGGCCGCGGCCCCCGGCAATCCCTTGGCGTTGGCCGCGATCCCCGCCGCCAGGTTCTCGGTCTCGAAGCCCGACAGTGCGACCGAGAGCACGAAGGGCGCGATCCCCAGCGTGAGCGCGATGCCCAGCAGCCCGTCAACGAACAGGTCGGCGGCGAACACGACCACGCCGAGTCCAACGATCAGGACGATGACACCGGCAGCACCCGACACTTGGAATCGCGTGCGAGTATGGCGATGTGGCGCCGAGGCGGATGCGGGGACCGCCGGGTCGGGCCGCGTCGGATGTCGCGGTGTGCAGGTCCGTCAGGCGGGAACGACCGTCTGGACCAGGCCCGTGACGACGTCGTAGACGTGGCCGGACACCGTCACGCGCGGGGAGATCGACCGCCCCGAGCGCAGCAGGCCGACGTCGCGCGTGACGGTCGCCGCGGGGTCGAGCACGGCGTGGTCGCGCAGGCTCGACTCGTGGACACCGATCCGCTTCGCGTAGCGACCACGGAACGTGTCGTCGGCGAGCGCGCCGGTTCCGCACTGGGTGTGGTGGATCACCGCGACCTCGAACAGCGGACCGTCGGGCAAGAGCGTCTCGGCGAGCTGGCCGATGAACGCGACGTCGTTGATCACCTCCGGGGTGACCCGCCCGCCGACGTTGCGGACGACCATCGCGTCGCTGAGGCCAATGCCGAGGAAGTGCGCGGGGTCCGTGCGCGGATCCAGGCAGGTGATCACGAACAGTTGGAGGCTCGGGAACACGACCGCGCCCTCGTGGCCGCCGGCGGCGGCGAAGGCGCGGTTGCGCCCGAGCGCGGTATCGATCCCGCGGGCCTCCGCCTGGTCGCCGCTGTCGCGCAGCTCGAATCCGGTGGCCCGGCCGACGGTGTTTGGTTCTTCTTGCTGGTTGCTCATCGCTTTATGTCTCCTACTCGTGATTGAGTGGATTCAGGACCGCGCCGGGCTGGTTGCCGGCGAGCCGATGGCTGGTAGCCGCGGCGCTTCGTCGGCGCCGGTATTCGGATGGGCGGGCAGGAGCGTCAGCGCCATCACTGCGCCCGCGCCGGCGACCCCCGCGGCGAGGTAGTTGGCGGCGCTGAAGCCCGCGAAGAAGGCGGAGTGCGCGCCGTTGTGGATCGCGACCGCAAGCGCCGGATGGCCGGACTGGGCCGCCTTGCTCGCGACGGTGAGCGCGGCACCGACCGAGGCATGCGCGGTCCGGACCGCGGCGGCCGGCAGCCCGCCACGCAGCGCGTTGGTGAGTCGGCTGGCGAACAGCGACGCGTACACGCTGCCGATCACGGCGACGCCGAGGGTGCCGCCGAGCAGACGGGTGGCGTCGTTGATCGCGGAGCCGACGCCGGCCCTGGCCTTTGGCACGACGCCCATGATCGCCTCGGTCGCGGGCGCGCTCGTCAGCCCCATGCCGGTTCCGAGAACCACCATCTGGGCCGCGATCGTGCCGTAGCCCGTCGTCGCCGATGTGGTCGTGACCCATAGGTAGAAGGCCGCCATCGACAAGAGTCCGGATGCGACGACGAGCTTCGTGCCGAACCGCACCGCGAGCTTCGCGCCGACGATCGACGAGATCGCGACAAACGACGCCACGGGCAGCAGGCGGATCCCGGTCGACAGTGGGCCGTAGCCCTTCAGGAACTGGAAGTACTGGGTGACCAGGAAGATGAACCCGGACAGCGCGAAGAACGAGATCGCGACCGACACGCTCGCGGCGGTGAAGCGGAGGTTCCGGAACAGCGCGAGGTCGAGCATCGGCTCCTCGGTTCGCCGCTCGCGGGCGACGAACGTTGCGGCCAGCAGCGCCGTCAACGCGAAGCTGCCGATCGTCCGCGCGCTTCCCCAACCGTGGTTCGGGGCTTCGATGATCGTGTACACGAGCAGCCCGATGGTCGCGGACGACAGCGCGAACCCGGCGCGGTCGATCCGCGCCGCGTGGGGGTCGCGCGAGGTCGGGACGTAGCGCGCCACGAGGAAGCTCGCGAGGGCCGCGATCGGAGCCATCACGAAGAAGATGCTCCGCCAGTCGAACAGCTCGAGCAACCACCCGCCGACGATCGGCCCGAGCGCGATCGCCGCGCCGGTGATCGCGCCCCACAGCCCGATCGCCCGCGCCCGCTCGCCACGTTCGGTGAACACGTTCGAGAGCAGCGACAGCGTCGATGGGAACACCATCGCGGAACCCAGTCCCATCACCGCGCGCGCCGCGATCAGCTGACCCGGACCGTCCGTCAGTCCGCCCGCGAGGCTCGCGAGGCCGAACACCGAGAGACCGGCAAGCAGCATCCCCTTGCGGCCGAACCGATCCGACAGGCTGCCCGCGGCCAGCACCGAGGCCGCGAACAGCAGGTTGTACGCGTCCACGATCCACTGCAGCTGCGAGTTGGATGCGTGCAACTCACGAACGAGCGACGGGAGCGCGACGTTGACGATCGTCGTGTCGAGGTTGATGGCGAACGCCGCCAGCAGCAGCGAGATCAGGATCAGCGATTTACGTCCCATGGCTCCCCCTCGGGAAAGTGTTGGCTTGCGCGGCTTGATTGCGACGGAGTTATAAACCATCTAGACAAGAAAATCAAGTTCATACGTTAGATCTTCAAGTTAGTGCTAGAGTAAGTGGAGGAATGAGGTCTTACGACGAGTACTGTTCGCTCGCGAAGTCGCTGGACGTGATCGGCGACCGGTGGACGCTGCTGATCGTGCGCGAGCTGACGCTGCGCGGCGCGTGCCGCTACACCGACCTGCGCAACGGGCTCCCCGGGATCGCCACCAATCTGCTGGCCGATCGGCTGCGCGAGCTCGAGCATGCCGGCGTGATCGCGCGCGAGGACGCGCCGCCACCGATCGCCACCACGCTCTTCCGCCTGACGCCGCGCGGCGAGCAGCTACGACCGGTGCTTGAGGACCTGACGCGCTGGGGCCTCCCGTTGATGACCGAGCAGCGTCCCGACGACGCCGTCCGCAGCCACTGGCTGGCCTGGGCACTCGAGCAGATGCTGGTCGATCGCGGGACCGAGGATTCCGCGATCATGCTTCAGATCGTCACCGGCGATCAGCCCATCGTGCTCGAGATCGGCGGCGGCGCCGTCCACTCGCGGCTCGGCCGGGTCGACGACGCCGCGGTGACGCTGACGGGCCCACCCATGCCGATCCTTGGACTTCTCCTCGGTCTGCTCTCGCTTCCGGACGCCGAGGCGAGGGGCGTCGAGTTCGAGGGCGACCCCGCCATCCTGGATCGAGTGGGGACGGACGCGCGCGTCGCGTGAACGCGCTGTGGTTCGTGGCCCGCTATGCCGCCGCGGTAGCGCCGGACACCGCAGCTGAGTGGCTCGGCCACGCCGAGCGGATCGCGGTCACGATCGACTTCGAGCTGTGGCCCGAGAGCATCTTGCGCGACGAGTGCCTCGCGGTGCTGAGCATCGCGGAGCCCGGCACCCTGCTGGCCGGTGGCGGAACGCTTGACTACACGACCGCCCTCGCGCAAGCCGCCGCATGGCTTGCCACGCGAGATCCGTCGGAGCGCGCTGCCCGTGAGCCGGTCGGACAGCTGACGTTCGCGGACGATTGGGAGGGGAGAGACTGACGGGGGAGGGCCGACCGTCTCTCAGATGATCTGGAGGAGGACGAGCAGTCCGATGAGGACCAGCACCGCGGCGGTGAAGACGTTGCCCCACCGCTCGAGCCATTCCCCCTGGATCTGATAGCCGCCGCGGGCGGCCGCGAGCGTAAGTCCGACGATCGTGCCGATCGTGACCGCGGCGAAGATGACGACCGATCCGACCGCGGTGGCGAGTCCGGCGGTGGTCGCGGCGAGGAACACGGGCAGGATCGTGAGATCGGGCGACGCGGCCGCGCCGAACGGAACCATGACCGCCGCCAGCCCGCCGAGCCGGCGCGGGGTGGGCTCGCCGGCATGGTCGTCGTGGTCGTGGTCGTGGTCGTGGTCGTGATCGTGATCGTCGTCGCGGGCGTGATCGTGGTGAGGGTGCTCGTGATCGTGGTGGTGACCGTGACCGGTGAGCTCGAGCACGAGGAAGCCGATCCCCGTGGCGATCAGGATGCAGCCAATGATCGTGTCCTGCGCATGCTGGATCGTCGAGCGGAACTGCAACCCGATCGCGATGATCACGGCTCCCAACACGATCGAGACGAGCACGTGCGCCACTCCCGCCAGACCGGACAGCCGAGCGATCCGCGTGAGCGGATAGCGCCGGGTGCGGCCGAGCACGGCGAGCGGGACCCAGTGGTCGGGCAGGATCGCATGCCCGAATCCGACGCCCGCCGCGGCGGCGAGCAGCGCTGGCCCGGTCGCGCTCACGCCGTCAGAGCCTGCGCCGCCGGACTGACGGCGAGGCCGAGACGCAGGTGCTCGGTGTGTGATATGGCCTCGCCCAACAGCGAACGGACGTGATCATCGTGCAGCGCGTAGATCACCTGGCGGCCGTCGCGCTCGCCGACCACGAGCCCGAGATGGCGAAGCACCCGCAGTTGCTGCGACACCGCCGGCTGTCCCATGCCGAGGTCGCGGGCGAGTTCGCCGACCGAACATGCACCGGCTCCGAGGCGGCTGAGAATCCGCACGCGGCTCGGCGTGGCAAGCGCCTGCATCGTCTCGGCGACCGAGCGCGCCGTCTCGGACGAGAGGAAGGCGAGGTCCGGCTCCGTACCATGAGTCATGCACGCATTATTGCATGCATAGCTGTGAATAAGTCGCTGGTTGACCTGGTGAGCGCATTCGCGCTTTGGGGAATCGTGCAGATCGCGCCCCGGCTCCCCGGCATCGCGATCCTCAACGACGTGGTGATCGTGCTGTTCGTGGTTGACCTCGCGATCCTGGTCAGCCCATGGACGTGATTGCCACGACGTCGCTCAAACCGCGCTGATACGCCGGCCGCGAGTCGATCAAAGTGATGGTTCAGCCCTAATGCGCAACAAGAAGGAGGACGCATGCAGATCACTCGCAACAGCCTCGAAACCAACGCTGGGCCGGCCGACTGGTTCACCGGCACGGTCTACGTCGACACGGTGGCCACGCCGGCGCCGCCGTCCCGGGTGGCGGCGAGCAGCGTGCACTTCACGCCGGGCGCGCGCACCGCGTGGCACACGCACCCGTTCGGCCAGACGATTTACGTCACCGAGGGGATCGGGCGATGCCAGCGCCGCGGCGGATCGGTCGAGGCCATCCGGCCCGGCGACCGCGTCTACTTCGAACCCGGTGAGGAGCACTGGCACGGCGCGGCGCCCGACCGCTTCATGACCCACTTCGCGATGCAGGAAGTCGACGAGAACGGAAGCCCCGTCACATGGCTCGAGCACGTCACCGACGAGGAATACGGCGTCGGGCCGGTGTCCGACGGATGAGCGCCAGCGCGGTGTTCTGCTTGGTATCCGTCAACGACGGCTGGCGTCTGTGCCCCGTACCTCTACACCCTCGAGGTCGCCGGCGTCGGACGGGACCGCGTCGGCCTCGGGGTCGTCTAGCTCGGCGGGGGCGCGGGGTCGGGGGGTGGTCTGTCGGGGGAGTCGTCCGGCGCGGCGGGCCTGGACGGTGAGGAGGTATTCGATCTGGGCGTTGATGCTGCGCAGGTCCTCGTCGGCCCAGCGGCGCAGCGCCTCGAACAGGCCGGGGTTGAGCCTCAGTAGGAACCGCTTGCTGTCAGGCATATAGACGCGCGCCCTTACGTGTAGAGGCTGCCGGTGTTGATCACAGGAGTCGGTGAATGGTCGCCGGAGAGCACGACCATCAGGTTCGAGACCATTGCGGCCTTGCGCTCGGTATCGAGCTCGACGAGGTCTGAGTCGGCCAGCTGCGCGAGCGCCATCTGAACAAGGCCGACGGCGCCTTGGACCATGGTCCTGCGGGCGGCGAGGATGGCTTCGGCCTGTTGGCGGCGGAGCATGACCTCGGCGATTTCGGGTGCGTAGGCGAGGTGGGTGAGCCGGGTCTCGAGGATCTCGATGCCGGCGAGTTGCAGGCGGGCCTGGAGCTCGGCTTGAAGCGTGGTGCGGACCTCGTCGACGTTGCCGCGCAGTGAGACCGTGTCGCTCCGGTAGTCGTCGTATGGGTATTCGCCGGCGACGTGGCGGAGCGAGGTCTCGCTCTGCACGGTGACGAACTGCTTGTAGTCGGCGACGTCGAACATGGCCTTGGCGGTGTCGGTGATCCTCCAGACGACGACGGCCGCGATCTCGATCGGGTTGCCGCTCGCGTCGTTGACCTTGATCCGCTCGCTCTGGAAGTTCCGAACCCGTAGCGAGACCTTCTTGCGTTTGTTGAACGGGTTCGCACACCACAGGCCCGCTTCTGTGACCGACCCGACGTAGCGGCCAAACAGGGTCAGCACCCGCGCCTCGTTCGGCTGCACCACGAAGACCCCGCCGAGGAGCGCGCCGAAGATCACGATCAGGACGATGCCGGTGAGCGTGGCCCAGGTGCCGACAAAGAACAGCCCGATTGCGCCGCCGCATACCACCCACCCGATGATGCTCACGGGCAGGCCTGGGACTACAGACGCCGCCCGCTGCTCGTGCGCCTGGCCCGACGCGACGAGCTTGGGGTCGAGCGCCTCGCTCGTCGCGTGCCTATCCGATATCACGGGCATATCGTATCCGTACGACTGGACACATTCGACCCGGTCGTCGTGGTGGCAGCTTTTAGGAGCGAGCGATCCTCAACTCCCAAGAGGCGAACGCGGAGTTTGCCGCCGCCGCCGCCAGGAACGCCAATGTCCACGCGTAGGTCTTCGCGTCGTTCCCACCGAACGACAATGTGATGAGACCGAGGCTGGTCAAGACGATCGCGCTGGCAATGCGCACACGTGCGAAGCCGCGGAGGTGGCGGTACTCCCACGGCGCGATGATGAGTTGCATCCCGGATCGCGGGGGAGACGCCCACCGCGCGCGGAGGCCTTTCGGAGCGTGCTTGTTGTCGGGTGCTTGCATCAGGATGCCTCCAGTTGGCTGTCGCATCGGCGCCACGTATGACGTATCAAGATGATATCACTTTGATGCCGGGGCGTCAAGAACGGCCCCGGACGCAGGCCGCCTGAGGGGGCGAGATATGGGCTCGATCATTCTGCTTGCGTTAGCCGCGGCTGTTTATCCGCAACTGCTCGCGGTGGTCCTGATCATCCTCACGCGTCCGAACCCGCAGCCGCTGCTGTGGGCGTGTTACCTGACTGCGGTGATCGTGAGCGTGGGCAGCAGCGTCCTGATTTTCACCGCGTTCCAGTCCCGCGGGAGCATCGCCGGGACGAGCTCCCACCGGCTCGGACCGGCGGCCTATCTGACGTTCGGCGCCATCGCCGTGTTCGTAGCGATCCTGATTGCGACTCGACGCGGCCGGGTGCTGATCGATCGGCACCGGCCTGCGTCCGGTCAGCCGCGACAGCGAGGGCGTCCGGGCTCGGCGGCCGTGGCGAGGACGCGTGCCCGAGCTAGGCAATCGCTCAGCGAAGGCTCGCTGCTGGTCGCTTGTGTGGTTGGCGCGCTGCTGGCCGTGCCTGGTCCCTTCGACCTCCTCGCCCTTGGGCGCCTTGCCCGGAATCACCATGGAGTCGTTGCGGCCGCGGGCACGATGGTCGTGTTCGCGCTGATCAAGTTCGCCTTGATCGAAGTGCCGATCGCCTCGTACACGATCGACTCCGACGGCACCACCGCTCGTGTCAGGCGCTTCTCCGGCTGGATGCAGACCAACAAGATCGTGGGCGTTGCCGCGATCGTCGGCCTGTTCGGCCTGGTGCTGATCGGCAGGGGTATATCAGGACTCGCCTGAACCCTCATCGGGAGGCGGCTGCTTGCCGCGAATCCGATCGATCTGCTCGCGCAGCGTTTGCCAGCGCGACCGCGCCTCGGTGATCAACGCGTCCCACTCGCGTCGAACCTCGTCGTCGGGCGGTCGCTCCCCGGCTCGAATTCGGTTGAGCTCGTCGACCACCTCGCGTCCGAGCGCCGCCGAGGCGACCAACGCCACCATAAACCCAAACAGCGCTGAGATCATCGCGAATACCGCCCCGATTGCCCCATAGCGACTGGCATACGAGCTGAACAGGTGGGGCACATATACCGCCGCCCCAGCGAAGTACACGGCGAGCGCCAGGCTCGCGACGATCGCGAACGGGGCGACGGTCTTCGCGGCGATCCGCCTCGCGCTGAGGATCATTCCACTCCACGCCAGGAAGATCGCTGTCAGAGGGGTGAGCAGTAGGTTTGCACCGACCTGGACGCGACTCGTACCGATTTCGCGGTGCGCCACGCCACTGATCACAAGGTAGGCAAGCAGGCCGGCGATCCACAACAGGTCGTTGAACGTGTTGCGCACGCTCAACGGAGGTAGTTCCCACGTGCGCTCGAACAACCGCTGCATCGCGCGAGCGAAGCTGAGTATTGCGATCACCAGAAGCAACGCTCCGATCAGGCCGACGTCGGTGTTCGTCGTGGTCGAGGGCGCCAGAGCGTCCCGGACCGCTTCGGCGCCTGCACCGGTGAGTGCGTACCGATTGATCACCCAGTTTGCGACCCCCTCGGCCTGGACGTGCGGCAGGACCGCGCCGGTCAGGACCGCGAGCGGGACCAGGGCAGTGAGCGCGCTCGACGCCAGCGCCATCGCCCGGTCAAAGCCGGCGATTAGCTGAAACCGGTTCAGGACTCGCAACACGAACGCCGGACGCAGCCAGAAGGTCAACGTTCGAACGATCCGCTCGCGGTCTACGGAGAACTTTGTCGTCAACTGGGAGCCGTCGGGCGGGGTGTCAGACATCGCGCTAGGCGATCTGATCCTGCCGGATACTCACGTTCACGCCCGGGCCGGCCGTGGGATCAAGAGGTCCATACCCAGGGTGCGCCTGGTGCACGAGCTCGCGAGCCGGAAGCTCACCGGTCGAGACATAGGCGTCGGCTGCGGGGCCATCGACGAGACTGGGCATATCAACCCTCCGCCGCGCCAGTCTACGAACCCGCGGCTGCCATCCCGCGGGTGTGGGCAGATCTTAGTCGCGCTGCATGGCCTCGAGGCCGCCGCGCAGGAACTCGAGTACCTGGTCGAGGATCGCCATGCCCTGCTCGTGGGTCATCGGCTTGCCGCCGTCTTCCGCCTCCATGAACCGGTCGCGCATAGATGTGAACGCGGCGGTCATCGAGGCGGCGATCAGGAGCGGGCGGATGTCGTCCGGCGCGGCGCCGAGGTCCTTGGCGATCGATTCGGCGAGCATCGGCTCGAGCTCGCCGTGGCTCGCTCGCATCTTCTTCTTGAGGGCCGGATTGGCGGTCATGACTCGCTTACGGAGCTGCGCGGCTTCGTCCGGCGCTTCGATGTGGGAGAGAAACTCGCGGAGGGTGTCCACCGTGGTCGTTCCGGCCGGCCGCTCGTCGAGCTGGCGCTTGAGCTCGCCCAGGAACGAGACCTCCTCGCACAACAGGATGTCGTCCTTGCTCTCGAAGTAGGCGAAGATCGTTCGCGGGGCGACCTCCGCGGCCTCGGCGATCTCCGCCAGGGTGGTCTCGTCATAGCCCCGCTCGGCGAACAGCTCGAGCGCGACCTGGGCGATCTTCTCGCGCGTCTGCTGCTTCTTGCGCTCGCGCAGCCCGAGCTTCGTGGGGGGCGTATCGAGCGAGCTCATTAAGCGCCAGCTTATCAACGAACCTTCACAAAAGGAAATTTTGCAATGAGTGTTGACTTTCGGTCTGCACCGCCGATATAAATGCATGACCTGCAAAATTGCGACTTGTGAAAGCCGGGACGGAAATGGTCAAAATCGCTCGCTGGACAATGGCTCATCGACGGGCCGTCGTGATTGCCTGGATCGCCGCCGTGGTCGGGATCTTCGCGGTCTCGAGCTCGGTCGGGAAGAAGACGGCGAGCAGCTTCACGCTGCCGGGAACGGGCTCGCAGCAAGCCGTCGACCTGTTGCAGAGCCGCTTCCCGGCCCAGGCCGGCGATGCCGATCAGATCGTTTTTCACGCCAGGACCGGCAAGCTCACCGACTCGGCCGACCGGGCGGCGATCAACGCGACTGTGGCGCGGGTCGCTCAGCTGCCCCACGTCACGAGCGTCGTCAGCCCGTACGCCCTGGGGCAGCGCGCGATCTCGCGTGACGGGACAATTGCGTTTGCCACCGTCGAGTTCGACGAGCGCGCCAACGCGCTTCCGAGCGTAGCGGTCGACCGCGTCATCTCGGCCGCCGAATCGGCCCGCTCGGCGACCCTCGACGTGCAGCTCGGCGGCCAGGCGATCGAGCAGGCACAGCAAGCCTCGCTCGGATTCGCGACGGTCGTCGGGATCGCTGCGGCGATCCTGATCCTGCTCGTCAGCTTTGGATCGTTCAGTGCGATGGGTCTCCCGATCGCCACGGCCCTGCTGGGCCTCGGGGCGGGAATCGGGGTGATCACACTCGCCAGTCACGTAATCGACATGCCGAGCTTCGCGTCCGAGCTCGCGCTGATGATCGGGCTCGGCGTCGGCGTCGACTACGCGCTGTTCATCGTCACGCGCTTTCGCGAGAACTACGGGAGCAACGGCGGGAACGTGGAGCAGGCGGTCGAGGCCGCGATCAACACCTCCGGCCGGGCCGTCCTGTTCGCGGGGGTGACCGTCGTGATCGCCCTGCTCGGGATGTTCGCCCTTGGCGTGAGTCTGCTGAGCGGCGCGGCGGTGGCCGCGTCGATCGGCGTGGTGCTGGTGCTCGCCGCCTCGCTCACCTTGCTGCCGGCGCTGCTCAGCCTGGTCGGACGGCGCGTCGGCGACGCCCGCGGACGCCGCACGGAAGCTCAACCCACGCGACCTGGCTTCTGGATGCGTTGGGTGCAGCGAGTGCAGCGACGGCCAGCGCTCACCGCGGTGGCGGCAACGACAGTGATGCTCCTCCTCGCCGCTCCCGCCCTCGGACTCCGCCTCGCCTCGAGCGATGCCGGCAACGACCCTACCAGCCAGACGACGCGGCAAGCGTTCGATCTCCTCGCCGAGGGATTCGGCCCCGGTTTCAACGGCCCTCTCCAGCTGGCGGTGGCGCTCCCGCGTCCCCACGACGCGCAGGCGCTGACCGACCTGAGCCAGGCTGTGAAGAGCACGCCCGGAGTCGCATCCGTGGCGCCGCCCGAACTCAACCAGGCGGGGACCGCGGCCGCCGTGGTCGCCTACCCGTCAACCTCGCCGCAGAGCGCGCAGACGTCCAGCCTGGTCACGCGGCTGCGTAACTCCGTGATTCCGCCCGTCGAGCGGCGCACCGGCGCGCGCGTGTATGTCGGCGGCGCGACCGCCGCGCAGGTGGATTTCTCGCACGTCCTCGCGAGCAAGCTGCCGCTGTTTATCGGGGTCGTGGTCGCCCTGGCGGCGCTGTTGCTGCTGGTCGTCTTCCGCTCATTCGTGATTCCGATCCAGGCGGCGCTGATGAACCTCCTCTCGATCGGAGCCTCGCTCGGGATCGTCCAAGCCGTGTTCGAGCGCGGTTGGCTCGGAGGGCTGTTCGGTGCCCAACCCGGCCCGATCGACTCATTCATTCCGGTGCTCACATTCGCGATCGTGTTCGGCTTGTCGATGGACTACGAGGTGTTCCTGATCTCGCGCGTGCACGAAGAGTGGCAGGCCCGGCGCGACGCGAGCGCGGCAGTCAGCGAGGGTCTGGCGCGGACCGGCCGGGTGATCACGGCGGCCGCCGCGGTGATGGTGTCGGTCTTCGCGGCGTTCGCGATCAGCGGCGACCGCGTGCTGGCGATGTTCGGGCTGGCCATGGCGAGCGCCGTCTTCCTCGACGCGCTGGTGGTCAGGATGCTGCTGCTGCCCGCCGTCCTCGAGCTCCTCGGGCGTGCCACGTGGGCGATGCCCCGGTGGCTCGACCGCAGACTCCCGCGGATTGCGATCGAGGCGGAGGACCACGAGGCCGCCCAGGCTGCGCCGCGCCGCTCGCTCGAGCCGGCCATCGAGGCGGCGCCATGACCGACGAGCGGACCCTCGACCGGCTGATCGCCCACTTGCGCGCACAGGTCGCCGAGCTGCGACGGCGAGAGGAAGAGGGGGCCGGGGCGGACGAGGTCGCGGAGCGCAAGCGGCTGATCCTGCGCCTGCAGGAGCGTCTGTCCTACGCGGTCCGCGACCTCCTGCGCGCCCAACGGACGTCGGAGCTCGCGTCGTGACCCCGCCCACGACGTTCAGTCGTTTACACCACCTGGCGACTACGACGAGGATGAGGTCGAGTGGAGCGCGCTCTGGAGCGCTGGCAGTGAGGCCAGTGACGCCACTTGCGCGGGGGGCGGAGGGGTCGGTGAGACGCGCTCTCCGACGTTCGAGATCGCAAGAGAGTTCTTCAGCCGAATCCCCGCGTTCGAGCCAGCCCCTACGATGAGCAGTGACTCGGAGCTCACTGTGCCCGACGAGGTGAGCGCAACCGAGCCGGTTTGGCTCCGGATGTCACCACTCGCATGGATTGCCGATTGCAAGGCGGCGCGCCGGGACGCGGGCGTCTGCGCCATAGCCTGGGCGAGCGAGAAGGTGAAGGTGGCAGTTGACAAGCCGGCCGCGTTTGCCTCCCTGTATCGCGTGCTGCGCCCCGGGGGGGCGCATATCGCTGTTCGAGCCGATCAACCGGCTGATGTTTCCCGAGCCGGACGGTCGGTTCTTCGGGTATGACCTATCGTCGGTTGGCGACCTGGTCGCGCGAGTCCACGCGATCTTCACGGCCGGGGAGCGAGCGGTCCGCTCGGCGATGATGGACTTCGACGATCGAGATCTCGCGAAGCTCGCCGAGGAGGCTGGCTGCGACCCGGTCCACGTCGAATGTCACATCGACGTCGAGCGTGGAGGAGGCGATCTGGCAGTCAGTCTCGAAGCCCTGCTCGATAGTGCGCCCAATCCGAACGCGCCGACGGTGCGAGAGGCCGTTGATGCGGCGCTCACCGCGCCCGAGCAGGTCCAATTCATGACCGCGCTGGCGAAGGCCTTCAGAGACCGGCGGGCCGTCAGGCGCTCCGCGGTGGCCTACCTATCGGCCACGAAAGGCGCTTAGAACCGCGCCCGCTACGGCATGCAACTCACCCTGTTCACGACGCCGTCCTAAAACGCGCGGTGTTCACACGACCGCGACGCACCGGCGTCGATTTCAACTTCGCGTAGGCGCGTCGGTCCAGACGGCGGTCGCGTCCGCGTCGTCTGACTCGGTGGGCGTATCGGGAGTAGGGGGGCGGCGGGTGGTCTGCCGGGGGAGTCGTCCGGCGCGGCGGGCCTGGTCGGTGAGGAGGTATTCGATCTGGGCGTTGATACTGCGCAGGTCCTCGTCGGCCCAGCGGCGCAGCGCCTCGAACAGGCCAGGGTTGAGCCTCAGTAGGAATCGTTTGCTGTCGGGCATCTCAGTTAGCGCTCATGTGTAGAGGCTGCCGGTGTTGATCACCGGGCTCGGTGAGTGGTCGCCGGACAGGACGATCATCAGGTTGGAGACCATTGCGGCCTTGCGTTCGGGGTCGAGCTCGACGAGGTCTGAGTCGGCCAGCTGCGCCAGCGCCATCTGGACAAGGCTGACCGCGCCTTGGACCATGGTCTTGCGGGCGGCGAGGATGGCTTCGGCCTGTTGGCGGCGGAGCATGACCTCGGCGATTTCGGGTGCGTAGGCGAGGTGGGTGAGCCGGGTCTCGAGGATCTCGATGCCGGCGAGTTGCAGGCGGGCCTGGAGCTCGGCTTGAAGCGTGGTGCGGACCTCGTCCGCGTTGCCGCGCAGTGAGGTTCTGTCCGTCCGATAGTCGTCGTAGGGATACTCGCTGGCGAGGTGGCGGAGCGAGGTCTCGCTCTGCACCGTGACGAACTGCTGGAAGTCGGCGACGTCGAACACCGCCTTCGCGGTATCGGTGATCCTCCACACGATGACCGCCGCGATCTCGATCGGGTTGCCGCTCGCGTCGTTGACCTTGATCCGCTCGCTCTGAAAGTTCCGAACCCGCAGCGACAGCTTCTGCTTCTTCGCGAACGGATTGCACCACCACCAGCCGGCCTCGGTGACGGATCCGATGTAGCGGCCGAACAGGATCAGCACCCGCGCCTCGTTCGGCTGCACGACGAAGAGTCCGCTGTATGAGACGCCCACGACAGCGATCACGATGATCGCGAAGACCCGGAGCGCAGAGTTGTGGCCCGCGACGATCGCCAGCACGATCCCCAGCGCCATCAGCGTGAGCGCGCCGATCATCAGGGGCAGGCCCGGCATGACCCAGGCGGGGTGTTGCTCGTGCGCCTGGTTCGACGCCAATGTCGCCGGCGCCAGGGTCTCGTTGGTTAAGTCTGGGTCCGATATCACATCCATATTGTATCACCATCAAGTATGTGATATCACTCCGGTATCGTTCAAATATATCTAGAAGGATCGAGAACGCCATGAGCATCGAACAGCTGATTCAGACCGACACCGGGGTGTCTGGCGCGGCGTCGGGCGGCCCCGCGGCGCCGCCGGTGATCGAGGTGTCGCATCTGCGCAAGGAGTACGGACCGACGGTCGCGGTGGACGACGTGAGCTTCACCGTCCGCGCCGGTGAAATCTTCGGGATCCTCGGGCGCAACGGCGCCGGTAAGACCACGACGGTCGAGTGCATCACCGGGCTGAGAACCGCCGATCGGGGCGAGATCGACGTGCTCGGTCTCGATCCGCGCCGGGACCGTCGCGAACTGCACGAGCGCGTGGGTGTGCAGCTCCAGGAGAGCGCGGTGCCGGATCTGATGCGGGTCCGTGAGGCGGTGGAGCTCTATGCCTCGTTCTACCGGGAGCCCGCGGACGGGCGCGAGCTGATCGCGACGCTCGGTCTCGAGGACTCGAAGAACACCTACTTCAAGCATCTGTCGGGAGGTCAAAAGCAGCGGTTGTCGATCGTCCTCGCACTGATCGGTCAGCCCGAGATCGCGATCCTCGACGAGTTGACCACCGGGCTCGATCCCGAGGCTCGCCGCGACACCTGGCGGCTGATCGAAGGAGTGCGCGCCCGCGGGGTCACGATCGTGCTCGTGACCCACTTCATGGAGGAGGCCGAGCGGCTGTGCGACCGCGTGGCGCTGATCGATCACGGCCGGGTGGCCGCGCTCGATCGGCCGAGCGCGCTGGCGATCGCAGCGACCACGGGCAAGCGAGTGCGGTTCACGTCCACGGATCCACTGCCCGACGGGCTGCTGTCCGGACTGCCGGAAGTCAGCGCCGTCGAGCGCCACGGCGCGGAAGTGGTGGTTGCCGGCAACGGGGACCTCGTGACCGCGGTCGTGCTGGCCCTGCACCGGGGCGGGATACACGCCGACGACATGCAGACGGAGACGGCAAACCTCGAGGACGCGTTCCTCGCGATAACCGATGAGACGCCTCACGACACGAACGGAGCGACGCGATGAGTACCGCGGCCCTCAGCCTCACCCCGCGACAGCGACGGGCGTTCGGCCTGCTGGTCGCCAGTGAGATCAAGATCGCCGTCCGCCGCCCGATCGGGTTGGTCGTGGCCATCGGCATCCCGCTTGCGCTGCTGGTGGTCTTCGGCAGCATCCCGGCGACCACCCGCCCCGACAAGGCGCTCGGTGGCATCTCGTTCTTCAACCTCTACGTGCCGACGCTGATGGTGTTTGTGCTTATCGCGGTGGGTCTGGCGGGACTTCCCCAGCAGCTGGCGACGTACCGCCAGCAGGGCGTTCTGCGCCGGATGTCGACCACGCCCGTGCCCCCGTCCTGGCTCCTGGCGGCGCAGACGACCGTGAGCCTGATCCTGGCCGTGATCGGGATCGGCATCCTGCTCGGCGCCGGGGCCGGCGCGTACGGACTCGTGCTCCCGCACGACGCCGGCGGGTACCTCGTGACCCTGGCCGCGCTCGTGCTCACAGCCGCCGCGACGATCGGACTCGGACTGCTGGTGGCCGCCGTGGCCAAGACGCCGCAAATCGCCCAGGGATTGACCGTCCTGGTGTTCTACCCGCTGGCGTTCTTCTCGGGCCTGTACGTCCCCCTCCAGGAAATCCATTCGCAGCTGATCAGCGACATCGCGAAGGTGCTCCCCACGGGCGTCGGCTTCACCGCGCTGCACGACGCGTTCGGCGGGCACAGCCCGGGCGTCGAGCCGTTGCTCGTGCTCGCCGCATGGGCGGTGGGCTCATGTTTCCTCGCAGCCCGACTGTTCCGCTGGGAATAGCTCAACCGGGCTCCGCCACGATCGTCGCCGCTCCGGCATCGACACAAGTTTCGCACCGTCCTTGTTGGCGCGATCGGCGCCCTTCCAAGGCGTCAGCTTGCGCGATGTCCGCCCAGGCGTTGCTCTAGTCGCGTCAGGGCGTCGCGGTCGAGGACTCCGATGACGCTCTCAGACCCGTGCCAGCTGACGCGCAGCTTGGGCTTCCGCCGGCGGCCGACGAGCTCGACGTTGCGCGCGGCGGACAGCAGGTGCTCCTGCAGGACGCTGACGCCCTTCCCCGTGTTCGCGGCGAAGATGAACCGCTGGGTTGTGATCGCGACGAAGCCCGTCGTACCGTCGATGTCCGCGATCAGGAAATCGTCGACGCCTTCCTCTTCCGCGAGCTCGACTCCCCAGCCCTCGAGGATCGCGGGGACGTCTGGCGGCCCTGGGGCCGGGCGGGAGAGCAGGCCGGAGAACAGCGAACCGAGGCCACCGGCAGCCTGGCGCGCCGATGCGTTGCCGGTGCGTCTCGATGGGTCCGGCGCCAACACCAAAGACCCGTCGAGGCGCTGCTCGATGACCAGGTACTCGCCGGAGAGCTCGCCGGACAGCGTGACGCGCCGAGGACGCGGGGGCTCCATGCGCCGGAGTTTCGCACGACGTACCGCTGCTGCGGGCTCCACCCACAGGTGGAGAGCGGCGGCAATTTCCACCCGGTAATCGACCTGAGTGCCGATGTGCGCACGGCTTTTTCGGACGACCATGCAGCCATGACATTTACTGATTACCTACTCGACTCGGCCCTGGTGCTCCTCGTCCTGTTTCAGATCAAGGAGCGCAAGTTGACGACCAAGGCGCTCGTCCGCCCGCTGGTCATCGTGGGGATCGCGGTCCTCAACTACCTGCATGGCATCCCTACCGCCGGCAACGACCTCGTGCTGGTGGTGGTCCTGGCGCTTCTCGGACTGTTGATTGGTGTGGCGAGCGGTCAGGCAGTGATTATGCGCCGCGACCGTGACGGCGATGTGCTGGCACGCGCCGGCTGGATCTCAGGCTTCTTCTGGGTGCTCGGGATGGGCTCGCGATTCGCGTTCCTGATCTGGATCAACAACGGTGGCGCGTCCACCATCGGTCACTTCAGCACCACGCACTCGATCACCAGCGGTGAGGCGTGGACAGTGGCGCTACTGGCGATGGCGGTGTTCGAGGTGTGCGGGCGCTCGCTGATCATGGCGCTTCGCCGCCAGCGCGTCCTTGGCCGCGTGTTGCCGGAGCTTGCCTGAGGGCCACGCGGGAATGAAGGTCGATCGGCAGACGACAGCGGGATCCGCGCTCAGCGGGTCCCGCGTCGCTGCGTGCGGGTTGCGTCTCCCAGAGTTGAACCCCCACCGCCGAACGCCGTACCTTCCTTCACGATGATTCTGTCCCGAATAGACGCCCGCCTGGCAAGGGTGTTCCGGATCCTCGGGCTAGTGCTGATCAGCTGGTCGGTGGTGCATGCCCACCACCATCCCGGCAGCAGCGGCCGCGGGCTTGTGGTCAGCATCTCGTTTGTCGCCTGCATCATCGGCTTTCTCATTTGGACGATCCGCCCGCCCGTAGGCCCCGGCCCGATCACGCCCGAGGTGTACGTCCTGGCCATTGCCGGGGGCGTGCTCGCCGGCGCTGCGCCGGACACTGCCGCCGCTGCGTTCGTGTTCGTGGCGGTTGCCGCCGCGGGCGTCCGCGTCGAGCTGGCGGGCGCGTTCCTGATCGTCGCGCTCGGAGCCCTCGCGCTCGGCGCGACGGTGCTGGCCTACGACGGAAGCGGCATCGGCGTGCTCGCCTACACGCTCGGGTTCATCGCCATGGCGCTAGCTGCCTCGACCAGCCGCCAGTCCCAGATGCGTGCCGAACAGGCCGAGCTGCTGCTGGCCCAGACGCAGCGGTCACACGAGGAGCAGCTGCGCTCGGCACGGCTCGAAGAGTCGACGCGGATCGCCCGAGAGATCCACGACGTGCTGGCGCACACGCTCGCCGGGCTGACGATTCAGCTCGAGGCGACGAGCTCCCTGGTTGAGCAGGGCGCCGACCGAGACACGGTGCTCGCGCGCGTCCAGCGTGCCCACGCCTTGGCGCGCGAAGGGCTCGAGGAGACCCGGCAGGCCGTCGGCGTGCTGCGCGGCGAGTCGGTGTCGGCGCCGGCGGGGATCGAGGCGCTCGTGGCTGAGTACCGGGCGAGCGCCGAGGCGCCGGTCGAGCTGACGGTCGACGGCGATCCGGGGCGCCTCGCGGGCCCGACCGGGCAGGCGGTGCTGCGGGTCGCGCAGGAGGCTCTCACCAACGTCCGCAAGCACGCTCCCGGCGCGGACGTCTCCGTCGCCGTCCACGCCGGCGAGCGTGCCGGCGACGACGTGGTCCTGCTCATCGAGGACCGCACCTCGGGAGCTCCCGCTGCGGTTCCCGCCGGGCTCGCCAACAGCGGCGGCGGCTACGGTCTCCAGGGGATGCGCGAGCGCGCGGCGCTGCTCGGCGGCACGCTCGACGCCGGGGCCGTCAACGGCGGCTGGCGGGTAGAGCTGCGCCTACCGCCGCCCAAGGCGTCGGCCGTTCCGGTGGAGGACGTGCGATGAGCGGTGCGGTGCGCGTCCTCGTTGCCGATGATCAGGCGCTCGTTCGCGAGGGGCTGATGACGCTGCTCGAGGCGGCGCCGGACATCACCCCGGTGGCGGCCGCCGCCGACGGCGAGGAGGCAGTGGCGCTGTCCGCGCGGCACCGGCCGGATGTCGTTCTGATGGATTTGCGCATGCCGCGACTCGACGGCGTCGAGGCCACGCGACGGATCCGCGAGGCACAGCCCGAGACCGAGATCGTCGTGCTCACCACCCACGCCGACGAGGACTCGATCCTCGACGCCCTGCGCGCCGGAGCCAGGGGATACCTGACCAAGGACGCCGGGATCGCCGAGATCTCGCGCGCCGTTCATGCCGCCGCCCACCACCACGCACTGCTCGACCCGCAGGTCCAGGCCCGCCTGATCGAGGCCGCAGGCGTGAGCCGGCGCCCCGCGCCGCCGCCGAGCCTGCCCGACGACCTGACCCCGCGCGAGGGCGAGGTCCTGTCGCTCATCGCTCGCGGCCTGTCCAACGGTGAGATCGCCGCCACCCTGGTCGTCAGCGAAGCCACGGTCAAGACCCACGTCAACCACGTGTTCGCGAAGATCGGCGCGCGCGACCGCGCCCAGGCCGTGCACTACGCCTACACGCACGGCCTCGCCGGCTGAGCGCGCTCGCGCGGGCAAAGGCTGGGTCATATCTGCGCTCTCGCCGTTCCTGCGCCGGCGAGCGCGCCGAAGCGACCCATATGCGTGCCCGAATCCCCATTCGGCTCCAGCGCGGGGTCGAGTGTTGCGTTATGACCCACCTCGCCAGCCCGTGATTGCGCTCGTCTCGCCGGCCTCAAGTTCCGGCAACACACCGGAAGTCGTATAACGATGCCGGGCAGGTTCGCACCCCCGGGGTCCCGCGCTGGCGCTCGCGCCCACCCCCGGATGGGGTCAGGGGAGGCGGCCCGACCAGCGGGTCGACATCGCCGCGCCCAGCAACAGGAAGGCGACGCCGCCGATCGCGAAGGCCGCAGTGACGTCGCGCTTGCGGGTCACGCTGCCGAGTTGATGGCCAAGGTCCTTGTAGATCGAGCTGAGCTCGTCGGCGCTCTGGGCGTTGAACGAGCGCCCGCCCGAGAGCTCCGCGATCTCCTGCATCAGCTGGGGGTCGGGCGGGACGGCGACCGGCGGTTGGTACGGGTCAGGGCTCGGGAGGACGCCGTTCGGGGTTCCGAGCGCGACCGTGTCGATCGGGATCCTGTCCTGCGCCGCCTGGCGAGCGACCGTCGCAACGTCGACGCCGGCGTTGGCGGCGCCGTCGGACAGCAGCACGATCGCCGAGGGAGGATGCTTCTTATCCGCCCCTCGGAGCAACTGGAGCGCCAGTTGGAGCGCATCGCCCGTCGCGGTGGAGCCGTTCGCGACCTCCCCGTCGACGATCGCGCGCGCCGCAGAATGGTTCGAGACCGGCCCCTGCACAGCGTCCGGCACGGTCGAGAACGCGATTGCGCCGACGAGCGCACTGGCCGGTAGCTGGTCGATGAACGTGTTCGCGGCTTTGTCGGCGGCGGCGAGCCGCGTCGGCTGCACGTCGGTCGCGGCCATCGAACCCGAGTGATCCATGACGAGCATCAGCGACGCCTGGTCGGTGGGGGCGCTGTAGCTCATACGCGGGCGCGCCAGCGCGAGCGCGAGCGCGGCGATCGCCGCGATCGCGAACGCGGCCGGGAGGTGGCGCCGCCACGAAGTTCCGGCGCCGGCCGCGAGCACCAGCGTCGACACCGCGGGGAACCGAACCGCGTAACGGCGCGAGCGCCGGCGCGCGAGGATCGCCGCCGCGATCGCGATCGGGATCAGCGCGAGGGCTCCCAGCCACAGTGGCGACGCGAAGCTCATCGGAGGCGGTGCCCGAGCTCCAGTAGCCAGTCCTGATCGGTGCCGAGCGTGACGTGGTCGATGCGGAGGCGACGCAGCTCGCGCGCCAGCTCGTCTCGCCGCTCGCGCTCGAGCTTCGCGAAACGCTCGCGCACGCGGCGGTTCGAGGTATCGACGTCGACGCGGGCGCCGCTTTCCGGATCGACCAGCGCGAGGTGCCCAACGGCCGGGAGCGTGGCTTCGCGCGGATCGATGACCTCAACTGCGAGCACCGAGTGGCGAAACCGAAGCGATGCCAACGGCCGCTGCCATCCGTGCTGATCGCGCCAGTCGCTGATCGCGACCACGAGCCCGGGCTGGCGGGACATCCGCCCCACCCGCGCAAGCGCGTCGGCCATGGCGTCGGCATGCTGCTGGCCGTCGGGCGCGACGCCCTCCGCGAGCATCCGCCGCAGCGCGACGAGCCCGGGCTTGGCGCCACGCGGTGGAAGCACTCGGGGGGCAGCGGCGCCGAACGCGACGACGCCCACGCTGCCGGCCCGCCGCACGCCGAGTCGCCCAAACACGAGTGCCACGCCCTCGGCCACGTCCGCCTTCAGCCGGCGCGTCGTGCCGAACGCCATCGACGGCGACACGTCGAGGACGATCCAGGTCGTCATCGCGCGTTCGGGCACGTGCAGGCGAACGTGTGGCTGACCGGTGCGGGCGGTGGCGGCGGGGTCGATGTGGCGCACGTCGTCGCCGATCTCATACGGGCGGAGCTGCGCGAGCTCCATGCCGACGCCGACGCCGGCGGCACGCCGATCGCCCGGGAGCATCCGGGCCACAAGCCGCGTGACCGCGAGGTCGAGCGCCTCGATCAACGGCTGCGCCAGCGGGCCCGGGCCCTGCCGCGCCGCCGGCGGCTCTAGCACCGGCGTGCTCACCGCGCCCTCACCACGGTCGGCGTCTCGTGGATCAGGTCCGCGGAGTTCGGCTCGGGGACGGCGGCGAGGACCCGTTCGAGCAGCTGGTCGGCGGTGACCCCCTCGCTGAGGGCGTCGTAGGACAACACGATCCGGTGCCGGAGCACATCCGACGCGAGATCGCGGACGTCGTCGGGTACGACGTGACCGCGGCCGCGGAGCAGCGCGAGCACGCGCGCGGCCTGGACCAGCCCGATCGGCCCGCGCGGGCTCGAGCCGAACTCGATCATCGGCGCGACGTCCTGGAGCCCGTAGGTCGCGGGGTGTCGGGTTGCATCGGCGAGTGCGACCGCGTAGCCGATCGTCTCCCGATCGACGAGCACCGTCCCGGCGGCGGCCGCGTACCGGCGCAGACCGGGGAGCGACAGGCGCTCTTGAACATCGGCGGGCGCGCGCAGGCTGCGTCCGACGACGGCCGCCTCCTCGCCCGCGCTCGGGTAGTCGACCAGGATCTTCATCAGGAAGCGGTCGACCTGAGCCTCGGGCAGCGGATAGGTGCCTTCAGATTCGATCGGATTCTGCGTCGCCATCACGATGAACGGGAGCGGAACTTCATACGTGCTGCCGCCGATCGTCACCTGCTGTTCCTGCATGACCTCGAGCAGCGCCGACTGCACCTTGGCCGGCGCGCGGTTGATCTCGTCGGCGAGCAGGAAGTTGCAGAACACCGGACCGAGCTCGGTCTCGAACCTGGCCGTGTCCGGTCGGTAGACGCGCGTGCCGACGAGGTCGGCGGGGACAAGGTCCGGGGTGAACTGGATCCGGCTGTAGGAACCGCCGAGCACGGCCGCGAGCGTCTTGACCGTGAGCGTCTTGGCGAGACCGGGGACTCCTTCGAGCAGCACGTGGCCGCCGGCGAGCAGGCTGACCAGCAGCCGCTCGAGCATCGCGTCCTGCCCCACGATCACGCGTTTCATCTCGTGCAGGGCCTCGCCCAGCGCCGCGCGCGCCTCGCCGCGCATCTGTTCCGGATTATCGATATCGGTCATGTGTTCTCCTTGGTCAGCCATCTAGATAAGTCGTCCGAACCAGGCAAGCGACGCGACGCCGCCGAGCAGCAGCAGCGCGAGCCCGCCGCCAGCGAAGCTGGCGGTCATCTCGTGCTTGACCTTCTTGTGTCCGAGCTCAGCGCCGAGACGGGTGTAAATCGCGTCGAGCCCTTTCGCGTCCTGCGCGGTGAACGCCTGGCCGTGAGACACGCGCGCGATCTCCGCGAGCTGTGCCGGGTTCGGCGGCACGGGCACCGTGATCGTCCGGTTGCCGCGCTTCTCGGTGACCGTTCCGCCCGGCGTCCCGAGCTCGACGGTATAGATCGGGATGTGCTTCGCGGCCGCCTGCTGGGCGGCGGTGATCGGATCCGAGCCGACGTCCGAGGCGCCATCCGACAGCAGCAAGATCGCCCCCGGCGGTTGCTTGCCGCCCTCCTTGGGAACCGACGCCAGCGTCCGCAGGGCGGTCTGCAGCGCGTCGCCGATCGCGGTCCCGCCGGTCACGCGGAGCCGTGCGAGCGCTGAGCTGACCTGGGCGTGATCGGTGGTCGGGGACTGGAGCAGCGCCACGTGGGTGTTGAACTCGATCAGGCCGACCCGCACCGACGCGGGTACGCCGGCGAGGAAGTGGTTGGCCGCGCGCTCGGCGGCCTGAAGGCGCGTGGGCTTCACGTCGGTGGCCGCCATCGAGCCGCTGGTGTCGTTGGCGAGCATGATCGAGGCCGTGTCGACGGGCACCGCGACGGTTCGCTCGGGGCGCGCAGCGGCGATGATCAGCACCGCGAGCGCCACCGCGAACGCGAGCATCGGGACGTGCCGGCGCCAGCGCGGACGGCGCGGCGTCACGGACGCGCTGAGCGCTGGGGCCGCGAACGCCGCCGCGGCGCTCTTCCGCCGGTGCTGCTGGCGGACGTACCAGACGATCAGCAAGGGGATCGCGAGCAGCGCGATGAGGACGGCAGGGTCGACGAAGTTCATGGATACCCGGCGGGACGCGTCCCGAGGGGGACGCTTGACGAGTACGACACGCCGCTCCCCTGGTACTGGAGGTGGATCCGCTGGCCGGGGTGCATGGAGGCGATCGCGGAGGTGACATCTGAAGGGGAGAAGACCGGCTTTCCGTTGACCCGTGTGATCACGTCGCCCGGCTCCATGCCGGCCGCCTGCGCGGGGCTGCCCGGGAAGACGTCAACGACCATCACGCCGCCGTGTTGCGTGTTCGCGACGTCAATCCCGAGCCAGGCCCGGGATCCAACCGTGGCCGCGGAGGTCGTACTCGAGCTTCCGCTCAGCGACGCCGCCACGGCGTAGACGGCGCCGGCGAGCAGCAGCGTCGCGGCCACTGCCGAGAGCGCGAGGCGGCGCTGGCGCGCCGTGCCCATGGGAAGCGTCCGGAGGCGTCGGAGAAGCGTGCGAATATGGCCGAGGAGTGCCCGGATCCGGTCACGAACGGTCGGTCCGTGCGGGCGCGGCGCCGGCGCCGGGCGCTCGGGTTCGGCGGGCATCGGGGTACGCCCCCGATTCTGGGCTAGCTCGTCCCGGTGGGCCGAGGACTCGAGCTCCCAATCGCCAGACCACAGGTGCCGCGGACCGCTCATATCGCCCAGCGCAAGGTAAGCCGCATTAGTGAGATCTTCTTAAGAACACGGGGATCCAGACGATCGGGACGGTGGTTTGACGTCTGGTAGGTTCATACCCAGGGGGTCGAGGAAGGAGAGGCCGGCGATGACGGGCAGCGCGACCGATCAGGTGACGAGCGTTCCGGGCGAGCTTCAGTACCTGGCGCCAGGATCGTCCGAGGGCGCCGAGATGACCGCGGCGCGCGTGTACGCCGAGCAGTTCCCGGACGGTCCCGGCTACCGTCGCGCGCTCGCGACGAGCTTCTGGCGGGTGTTCAGTCCGCCGCCGCAGGACTGGCCGTTGGCCCTGTGCGACTTCCGCAGCCTCCGCGACGACGAGGGCTGCCCAACCAGCTGTACTTCGTCGACCGGATCCCGGACGACCCGCTTACCGCGGTCGTCGACGAGACGAAGATAATCACGAGCGGCTCGGAGTTCCTCTTCAGCCCCGACCACGACTGGTGGTACTTCCCAGATATGACGTGCGACGAGATCCTGTTCTTCGTGTTCCACGACTCGGACCACAGTCGCGCGTGGCAGGTCCTCCACTCGGCGTTCCGCGATCCGACCGTGGAGGGGGCAGTGCCGCGGCACAGCGTCGAGGTGCGCAGCTTCGCGTTCTTCAGCTGATCCCGACGAGCTCGCGGGTCCGGAGCGGCGAGTTATGCACCACCCGCGGGCCACGAGGTAGCGCCCGTGGTTCCGATGTCTAGAAAAGCTGTGCTTCGGGTATTCGGTCGGGCGGGAGGTTCGCCTGATGCCTGGAATCACTCGTCGGCACGTGAATTTGAGGAGCGCGGTTGCGCTCGGAATCGGTCTTACTTGCGCCGGTCTCGGCTCCGCGCCGGCACTCGCGGTAACCCCATCGCCTCCGGCGGGCGCGCCGGCGGTCGAGTCGGCTCCGTCGAGTCTCGTCGGGCTTGATCCGTCGCTTCCGGCGAGCGTGGTCGCGGCGAGCGCCGCGCCGGGAAGCCACTGGACCCCCGAACCGGCCGCGTACGGAACCGCGTCGACGAACGACATCGCGATCAAGGGCGCGGGCGGCACCACGATCAGGGTCAACGAGATCTATCCGACCACCGCGTCGGGCGCGCCGGCGAAGGGGCCGTTCCCCGTCCTGTTGACAATGACGCCGTACGGGAAGGGCCAGGGCGGCTCGAGCAGCCCGGGGTCGGCAGCCTCGCCCGGCGGCGCGAGCCCCACGGGCGGCGCGGACGACTATCTGGCCGAGCGCGGTTACATCGAGATCGTCGAGGACGTTCGCGGCACCGGGGATTCGAACGGGAGCTGGGGGCTGTTCGATCCGGTACAGCAGCAGGACGCGATCAAGGTGCTCGATTGGGCGGCGCACCTGCCGCACTCCGACGGGCGTGTCGGGACGTACGGCCCGTCGTACCTCGGAATCGACCAGTTGCTGCTTGCCGGCGCGGTGGGCCCGAAATCGCCGCTCAAGGCGGTCTTCCCGATGGTCAGCGCCAACGACATCTACCGGGACACGTCGTTCATGGGCGGGCTGCTCGACTTCGAGTTCAGCGAGACCTACCTGGGCCTCACGGGTGCCGAAAACACGAGCAACCCGATCACGGACACCGCGAGCGACCCGACGATGTTGTCGGACCTCGCCGGGATCGAGGCGGACCACGTCAACGGGCTGGCCAGCTATCACGCGGCGACGACCGCGAACATCCTGACCGGCGGCGACGAGGCCTACGACGGTTCCTACTGGGAGGCACGCAACCCGCAGAACGTGCTTGCGCGCGTTGTCGCCAACCACATCCCCGCCTACCTGATCGGCGGCGAGTTCGACATCTTCCAGAACGGCGAGCCGCTCAACTACGCCGAGCTGCAGAACGCTTGGGCCGGGCGCAGCGCGACCGCGCCGATGGCGCCGGGTCAGCGCACGACCGGGCGCTACCAGCTGGTCGTCGGCCCGTGGGAGCACCTCAACGGCTCCTCGGTCGACGTCGATCCGCTCGAGCTCGAATGGTTCGACACCTGGCTCAAGCACGAGCGGACCGGCACGGCGAAGACCCCGACGCCGCTGCACTACTACGACCTCGGGAACGGTCAGTTCGACGAGACCTCGACGTATCCGTTCACCGGCGCCACGCCCACCCGGCTGTATTTCGGCGCCGGCGGGACGCTGACGAGCTCCGCGCCATCCGCCGCGGGCGCCGGCGGTGCCGGCAGCACGCTCTCGAGCACCGCCCCGGTGGCCGGCGGTCTGCCGGGCACCGTTGCGGGTCTGCTCGGCGGGGTCACCTCCCCGGTGACGAGCGTGCTCGGGGGTGCCACCGGCTCGGCGTCGCTTCCGGTCGCGACGACCGACACGCTCACCTGGAGCCCGAGCGGCGCTCCGTGCGGACGCCCGATCGACCAATGGTCGATGGGCGGCATCTCGGTCCCGTCAGGGACGGCCGGGCTGCTCGGCCCGTGCGTCAGCGACGATCGGGTCTCGGGGACCGGGCCGTGGGCGACCAGCTACACCTCCGCGCCGTTCTCCCACCCGGAGACCGTCGCCGGACCGATCACCGCAACCGTGTACGCGAGCGCGACGACGTCCGAGACGGAGCTCGTGGCCGAGCTCGAGGACGTGACCCCGAGCGGCGCCGCGTATCCGCTCACCGAGGGCGCGCTGCTCGGCTCGCTCCGAGCCGTCGACGATAAGCGATCCTGGACGGCCGACGGCATGACGGTGCTGCCCTACCACCCGTACACGGAGGCCTCCGCCAAGCCCGTCAGCGCCGGCGCGGTGACCGAGTACCAGATCGAGATCTTCCCGACGCTCGTCACGATCGCCGCCGGCGACAGCCTGCGGCTCACGCTCTCGACGACCGACAGCCCGCACCTCACGCCACTGCCCGAACAGCTCCCCGAGCTGGCCGGCGGCGTGTACACGATCGAGCGCTCGGCGGCGGCGCCGTCGTCGCTCACGGTCGAGCTGGTCAAGTAGCGTCGATCGAGCCCGGATCGGCGGGTACGTCAACGGCGTACTCCTGCAGCACGTCAAGCGGTACGTGGTCGAGCGCGCGCTCGTGCGTGGCCGCGAGCACGACGAACGCCGCGACGCCCTCCTCGTGGGCGCGCAGCCACGCGTAAGTCGTCACGCACCAGCGGTCCCCGGGCTGGAGGCCGGGAAAGTCGTGCTCGGGCGCCGGTGAGCTCAGGTTGTTGCCGATGCTCCGCTGATACTCGAGGAACTCGGCGCTGACGACAGCGCAGATCGTATGGCTGCCGAGGTCGCCGGGCCCGGTGCGGCAGCAGCCGTCCCGGTAAAAGCCCGTGAGCGGCTCCGTGCCGCAGCTCTCGAGCCGCGCGCCGAGCACGTTGCGCTCCATGTCGCGACATTACCGCGCGGGGCGGCTCAGATGGGGATCCCGACGAGCTGCCGGCAGGCACGTGTCTCGGCGACCGAAAGTCCGAGATCGACCGACACCACGTGTTGCAGCTCGCTGGCGATTTGCCCAGGGAGAACCTTGTCGCTCTCGAGGTCGCCGAGCAGCGTGCCGATCGCGGTGATGTTGCCGCTGGCGACGCTGCCGGCTGCGCCCTCGAGGCTGCTGAGTCGCGAGGCGATGTCCGCGCGGAGCTGATCCAGCTCGGCCCGCGCTTGTGGGGACGCTCCCGGCGGCAGCCCGAGCCTGTCGAGCTCGCTCAGCAGGCGGGTCGACGCGGCGATCGCGTCGTGCACGCGGGCACTCGGACCAAGCCCGAGGTTGAGGCTCGTCCCGTCGCGCTGAATCTCGTTCTTCCAGGCGAGGATGCTCGTGCACGTGGCCGCCGCCCACTGCTCTTCGGCGGCGGTTCGCTGGGCCGCGAGCGCCGCTTGTTCGCTTGGTTGCGTCGTCCGGGAGCCGCCGGACAGGCCGGGAATCTTGGCCGCGCCGGTGCTGATCACGACCGTGACGACGCCGACGATGCTCGCCATGACCAGCAGCACTCGCGCTAGCCTCCAGCCGACAGAGGGCCCCGGGTCGTTACCGAACGCTCGCATTTGGTGGTTGAGCCTGTCCGGCGTGACGAAGAAGCGCCCGAGAGAATCCCAATAGGACGATAAGAACGAGTCTGCCGGCGGTTACGACCGGTCAAGGAAGGTGTACGTCGTGCCGATGCAGAACGTAGCGACCGGCGCAGTCCTGGGCTGCGTTATGCAGTTCGGCCCCCGGCGAAGTAGGACAAGCGTGGAAGTAAGAAAGACCTCGACCCTCAGGCGGCTCCTCGGCATGGGAGCGTTCGCGGCGACGGCGGCGGCCGTCGCGCTGATGATCGCGCCCGCGATCGCGTCTGCCCGACGCCCCACGTGGTTCGCCGTCAGCAGCGAGACCGCGTGCTTGTCTAACCGGAACGTCAATCCGTTCCTGCGCGCAAACCACGCCAACGTGATGCGGCTGATCCTCTCCCCGCAGGAAGCACCGGTCGGCGCCGGCATCGGCTGCGTGCGGGACGCGTACGCGGCGGGCTTCCGGGTCTACATCTCGTTTCAGTGGGGCAACCACCTGAGCCCGAATCAGGTTGCCGCCTACATGGCGCAGGTGCTTCCGACATACGCGCCCTACGTGTGGGCCGTCGGCGTCGGCAACGAGCAGGACCTGTCGATGCCAACCGCCTCCGGCCAGGGCACCGTCGCCCTCGCCAGGGACGGGCGAAGCATCGGCCAGAAGTACCGGGCGGTGTGGAACGCGGTCGAGCCGGTGCTCGTGAACCTGGTGCCGCACGCGATTCGCGTCTACGGCGAGTTCAGCCCGTGGGGGTTTGCCGACGCCCAGCAGGGGTTTGCGCACGGGCGACCGCCGGGTGTGCAGGCGATCGCCGTCCACTGCTACCACACGAAGGTCGGTGGGCTGCTCCAGATTCCGCAGTACGCCGCTTGGGCGGGTTCCAAGCATCTGCCGCTTTGGTGCTCGGAGATGGGTCCGGCGTTCCCCACCCGAACGATCCCGAGATGGGCGGTGCCCGACTCGTGGCGGTCTTGGAACGCGCTGGTCGCGAAGGTCGTGGCCAAGAGCCCCGACCTCAAGATGTGGGGCTATTACTACGACCCCGCGATGTGACCGGGCGCGGCCTGCGAGCCGCGAGAAGGGTGGTGGATAGGCTCTCACGCCATGACCACCTTCCCGGAATCTCACCGCGACCCTGCTCGATGCCCAGGGTCGCGACCCTGGCAACCGTCAGCGGCGACGGCTTCCCGCAGTTGACCGACGTTTGGTTCATCCACGAGGACGGCGAGCTGAAGCTATCGCTCAACGACTCTCGGCTGAAGACCCGGAATCTCCGCAATCACCCGAAGTCCAGCCTCATGATCCTCGACCTCGAGAACCCATACCGCTATCTCGTGGTGCGCGGGAACGCGAAGGTCGAGCCCGACGACGACCACGCGTTCGCGGACAAGGTGGGGGCGAAGTACTCGGCGGACCTCAACGTGCACGATCAGCCGGGGGATAAGCGCGTGGTCGTAACGATCGAACCGACCAACATCTACCCGGTGGACATGTCAGGCGGCTAGCGCCTGCCGTGCGGGCCCTGGACGGGCGCCCATCCGGCGGCGTACGATCGCCGCGGTTCCGAGGTCCACCACGAGGAGGGAGAGCCTTGCAATACGGCAAACCACGCTGCCGCACCTTCGCGCTGGCCGCCACGGCGGCGCTGACGGCGGGAGCTATCGCCGCCGGACCAAGCTCGGCCAAGCCGACCCGATCCTCAAGGCGGTCGCGACCGTGCACGTGATCGAGCACGCGATCACCGACACCGAGATCCCCACGGGTCGGGGCAAGGATGCGAAGGGCAACGTGCTGACGTTCAACAACCCGGTGTTCAACATCGCTAACACGAAGCAAGTGGGGCACGACGAGGGCTTCTGCGTCCGCGTCGCGCCGGCGCAGGGGATCTGGGAGTGCCTGTGGACCACGTTCCTCAAGGCCGGCCAGATCACCGTCCAGGGCCCGTACTACGACACGCGCAACAGCGTGCTGTCGATCACCGGCGGGACCGGCGCCTACCGCGACAGCCGCGGTGAGATGACGCTGCTGTCGCGCGATGGCGGGAAGGAGTACGACTTCATCTTCAACCTCAGCTGACAGTCGGGCGTGACGCCCCGCCCCCCGCGCGGGGCGTCACCTGACTGCTGAGCTCAGAGGATCGCCGGCTCAGTGGCCGTGCGAAAGACGTGAGGCATCGGAGCCGGATTCTTTGTCGGAATTCGGCGTCAGGTCGCCGAGGATCGGGCTGTTCTCACGCACGTTCGGGCGCGGATCGGGCCGTCCGTCGGTGGCCGGATCCAGCCGCTGCCCATCGAGGAAGTCATCCTCGATGAACTTGTTGTACGCGTCGTGCTCAGCGTCTGCGAGTCGATCTAGCCCTGCTTAGCGTACGGGCTGATCACGATGCCCGGGACGCGCAGCCGTAGCCGTCCGCGTCCGACGACCGGCGGGACCACCTGGTCGTAGAACCCGCCCCAGTCATCCCACGACAGGAAGATCGCGGTGCTGTCCCAGTCCGGGCTCTCCATGATCGCGTTGACCAGGCCGGTGACGTACGTCTGGCCGGCGCTGACGAGTGCGGTTGGATGCTCGGACACCGTGCCGTTCGGCGTGATCCACGACACCGCCGGCAACGTGCCGCTCTTCGCGGCCGCGAAGAAGTTCGACAGCGACTGGACGTTGCCGAGTTCGTCGTCCTGACCCACGTCGGTGAAATCCGGAAGCGGATTCCATATCCCCGGAGTCTTCGGTCCCTGCTGCACCGGCGCGCACGTCATCGCGCTGTCGTCCTCGCAATCGGGCTCGGTGCCCTGGAACACGTAGTACGCCCAGTTCACGCCGTACTGATGCAACAGGTACGTGATATCCGTCCAGGCGTACTCCGATTGCCCGTTGGGCGTGTTAGGGCTCTCGAGCGCGTTCTTGCACGAGAACGGGTTGTTGGGGTCGGTGCAGAACGCCGACCACTCCGACACCAGGTACAGATGCTCGGGAAGGCTCCACGAGGCGTTCGGCTCGTACATCTGGTCCTGGAGCACGTAGTTCTCCGCGTACGCCCAATAGTTGGGGATCTCGCTCGCGTCGTGGTAGCCCATGACGTCGATGCACGTCGACTTCGAACCCGAGGTGCACGGAGAGCAGTTCGGGTCGTTGGTCGTGCAGCTCGATCCCTTCTCCGCCTGACCCACGAACCCATCCATCTTGCAGCCGGTGCGGCCGCCGCGCCCGTACAGTCCATGTCCGCGGTCGCGTTTGCCGCGCCGTGGGGACCGCCGTAGTTCTTGTTACTGGTGTCGTGGAACGGCTGCACGCACCCACCGTTCACGGGGTCGGGAACGCACGGCACGGTGCCCGGGTTGCCGGCGAGCCCCGGAATGCCGTCCGCTCCGGGCTACGTCCCGAAGTACTGATCGAACGAACGGTTCTCCTGCATGATGATCACGACGTGCTTGATCTTGAAAATTCCGTTCACGTCGATGGTGACCGCCGGCGAGTATGAGTTGATGTTCTTCGCGCTCCAGCGCACGTAGGTCCTGAGCTGGTGCAGGCCGCTCGCGGTCGCCGGGAAGGCATAGCCGATCCCGTAATCGGAGGACCGGTCCAGGCCGCCCGTCGCCACCGTCTGCCACCCGGTCGACCCGAGTTGCTGCAACACGATCTGCGCGGCGGGTGCGCGGGCGACACGCTCCCGGTGAACGTCACCGTGGTCGCCGGGTGCCGCCTTCACCTCCGACGCGGCGAGCGTGATCAGCGCCGCACCCGTTGGTGCACGGTGCGACTACGGAACCCCGCGAAGTGACATACCACCAGCGGTTTCCGTCGAGCCGGACCGTGATCGAGTAGTGCCCGGCAGCGTCGGTCCTCGTCGCCGCAGTCGGATGAAAGCGCCGCTGTCCGGGGAGCCTTCGCCAGAGGAGCACGACAGCGTGGGCGTGATGAGGTCCACTCAGCCGGCCGTCGATCGTGACCCTCTGGGGGTCAGTGGAGGGGTTAGGAGTGCTCGAGATCGTGAGGCCGAGCGAGCAGTGCCGCCGTTTGTCCTTGGCGGCGTGGCACAGCAGAGGGCCTCGCCGCCGTGGACCGGAATGCAACCGCTCGGTCCGGGCGCACCCGACGCAGCCTTGACGGCCGCGCTGCAATCGCAAGCCAAGCGCCGACCGCAATGAACAACAACGCTGACAGAAACAGTTCCGCTCGGGTCCCGCATCGCATGCTGTCCTCCCCGGATCGTGAGACCGCTGTTCTCTCTGTCGCGCCTGCCTTAACCCCCTCTCGCGTGTGTAGTTGCGCGGCGCGGCGCGGCGCGATGGGAACCGGCGCACGCGCGAAAAAGATGTGCGACATTTGCGCCGTGCGGAGAGGCAACGTCCTGCGGCGTCGTTCGAAAATGCGTGCCGTGTCCTGCGCCGCCGGCTCGTCGTCGCCGTGCTCAGCGGCCGCGGGTGTGTCGGCGGCGAGCGCCCGCGCGGCCACCCCGACGTTCAGCGCCCACGGCAGCGCCGAGCAGGTGTACGTGACGGGTCTGGCTCCGAACGCGCGCATGTCGCTGCTCTCGCCGAACGGAACGACGCTCTATACCCAGCAGGCCGACTCGCTCGGCGGCTTGCTGTTCCGCAACGTCCCGCCGGGCAGTGGTTACCGGGTGCAGTCCTACCCGGACGGCGTCGAGTCGGGCCCGATCACCGTTCACTCCGATTCCGCGGCCCCGTGGGATCCCGGCATCTACAACCAGTCGATTCCGGACAACGGCTACACCTATCTGACTACCCGCGACGGTACTCAACTCGCGATCGACGTGCACCCGCCGACGGCGCCGGCGGGTGAGCCCGGTGTCCCGCTCGGCCTGCCGGTTCCGCCGGGCCTGAGCAGTCCAAGCCTCCCGATCACCCTGCCCGGTCTGCCGGCCTTCCCAACCCGCTAGGCAAGCGTGCCCACTCCGTATCCGTCTTCGGGGTGCCGCCGTACCCGACGCTGATCGAGTACTCGGGCTACGGCTACGCCGACCCGTCCGGGCCGGTCAACGGGATCGCGGTGCTCGCCAACCTGATGGGCTTCGCGGTCGTCGACGTCAACATGCGCGGGACGGGCTGCTCGGGCGGCGCCTACGACTTCTTCGAGCCGCTGCAGAACCTCGACGCGCTACGACGTGATCGAGACGATCGCGCACCAGCCGTGGGTGCTCGGCCACAAGGTCGGGATGATGGGCATCTCCTACGGCGCGATCAGCCAGTTGTTCGCGGCGCAACTCGATCCGCCCGACCTGGAGGCGATCTCGCCGCTGTCGACGATCGACGCGACGGCGACCACGCTGTACCCCGGCGGCATCCTCAACACGGGGTTCGCGGTCGCCTGGGCGCAGCAGCGCCAGGAGGAGGCCGAGCCGGCCGGGCCGAACAGCGGCCAGCCGTACGCGTACAGCAGATCCAGAACGGCGATCAGACCTGCAAGTCCAACCAGGTTCTCCACGGCGAGGCGCCGAACCTGATGGACAAGATCGACGCCAACTCGCACTACAACGCCTCGGTGGCCGATCCGCTCGACCCGATCTCGTTCGTCAACAAGATCAAGGTGCCGGTGTTCATGGCCTGCCAGTGGGAGGACGAGCAGACGGGCGGCCACTGCCCCGACCTGGTGCAGCACTTCACCGGCACACAGCACAAGTGGTTCACGTTCACCAACGGCGCCCACGTCGACTCACTCGACCCGGACACGTTCGACCGCTGGTACGACTTCCTAGAGCTGTTCGTCGCCCACCAGGCGCCGATCGTCAACCAGGCGGTGATCCACGCCGCCGCTCCGGTCATCTACCAATCGGCGATGGGGCTCCCGCACACCGACGCGGTCACGCTCCCGGCTCGACCCGATCCAACTCCAGCCGACCTACCAGTCCGCGCTCAACGCGTTCGAGGCGCTACCCGAGGTCCGGGTGCTGTTCGACAACGGCGCGGGCACGTCGCCCACCGGCAGTAACACGGCCGGTGACCCGTATCCCGGGTTCGAGCAGTCGTTCTCGACCTTCCCGGTCCCCGGCACGAAAGCGCGCGTTCTGGTACCTCGGGCCGCGCGGCACGCTGGACGCCGCGCCCGCCCGCGCGCAAGGGGATCAACTCGTACACGTCGAACGCGAGCGCTGCCCGCTCAACGACTTCCCGGTCGCCAACACCGAGGCCGGCGGCCTGTGGGGGAACGCGTCGCAGTGGCAGTGGAACTGGCAGCAGAACCCCGCCGGCACCGCGGTCTCGTACGTCTCCGCGCCGCTCAAGGCGAACACGACGGTGATCGGCGCGGGTGCGGTGCATCTGTGGGTGCGCTCCTCGACGCCCGACGTCGACCTCCAGGCGACGGTCAGCGAGGTACGCCCGGACGGCAACGAGACGTTCGTCCAGAACGGCTGGTTGCGAGCCGGCGAGCGCAAGCTCGCGACCACGACGCAACAACATCCTTCATCAGAAGCGCAACCCTGCTCGAGCCGATCCCGACGATGCTCGCCTCCGACGTCCAGCCGATGCCGAAGGGCCGGTTCGTCGAGGTCGTCATCCCGCTCTACTACGAGGGCCACGTGTACCGCGCCGGCTCGCGCATCCGGGTGACGATCTCGGCGCCCAACGGCACCCAGCCGGTGTGGTCGTTCGGTCAGACCGACCCGGCGGGCACGGCGAATGTGTCGGTCGCGCTTCTCCCGGCACATGCCGTCGAGCCTGATCCTGCCGGTCGTCCCAGGGGTGAACGTGCCGACCGGCTCTGCCGGCATGCCCGAGCCTGCGCAACGAGCCGTGCCGGCCCTACGTGGCGATCACGAACCGGGTCAGCGCGAGCTAGCCGCGCCTGAGCACGACGCGGGCGCCGACGCCGTCGTGAACAGCTTGAAAGAGTCGGTGGCCGGCTTGTCGGCGTCGATCCGCCAGTTGAGACGGAGGCCGTCGATCTCGCTCTGGAGCGCTGGGATACACGCGGCGTAGGCGGCGTAGGCGGCGAGTTCGCTGCGCATGCCGGCCAGCTGCGCTTCGGTCGGGACGCTCTGAAGCTGCCAGTTGACACGCTGCACCGACCGCTGCGCGGCGCTCGCCCGCGCCGCCACGCTGCGGGCGTGCTAGTCGATCGCCCGCTGCGGCCCGCTCATCGCCCGTGACGCGCTGCTCGAGGCTCGCCAGGTCGGCCTGCAACGCCGCGACGCGCTGTTCGGAGCGCGCGGCCCGCTTGTAGGCCTCGACGCCGAATACGGCGGTGGCGAGCGCGATGATCAGCACGATCCCGGTTACGAACCGGAGCCTGCCCTGAGCGTGAACCGTGCGCCTGCGCTTGACGCGGGGGGTCCGACGCGCCGTCGAGCTCGTACCGTGGGTGTGGGTGTGAGTCACCATCTCTACCGTCCGTGGTGAACATGCAACGCATGTCCGCGCCCCGATCTTGCGGACGACCGCCGCTAGCGGCGTCTAGCGATACAGCTCGATGCGGCCGCGCCCGGCGGCCTTGGCGCGGTAGGTGGCGGCGTCGGCGTTGGCGAGCAGCGCGTCGGGATCGGAGTGGCCGAGCGCGATCCCGACGCTGGCCGACAGCTGGTGCTCGACGCCGCCCGAGGTGAACGGCATCCGGATCGCCTCGAGCAGACGCCGGCCGACGGCGAGCGCCGACTCCTCGCTGACGTCCTCGCACAGCGCGACGAACTCGTCGCCGCCCATGCGCGCGATCGTGTCGCCGGGACGGACCGCGGTCTGGAGGCGCCGGCCCAACTCCACGAGCGCGGCGTCCCCGGCGGCGTGGCCGTGTTCGTCGTTGACCCGCTTGAAGTTGTCGAGGTCGACGAACAGCACCGCGGTCGCGCCGGTCTCGCGCTCCGAGCGCGCGAGCGCGTGCTCGAGGCGGTCACGCAGCAGCGTGCGGTTCGCGAGCCCGGTCAGCGGATCGTGCACGGCCTCGTGGCGCATGCGCTCCTCGTCGCGGAGCCGAGCCAGCGCGGTCGCGAGCGTGTGCGCGACCGCCCGCACGAAGCTCAATTCCTCCTCCGCCAAAGGGCGTGTGGGAGCGACCAGCAGCTCATCCCCGGTGCCGATCGCAAACCGCAGGCCCGCCTCGGGATCGGGTCCGTATGTCGCGAGCGACGCGCCTTCGGAGAGCCGCACCTCCGCGGCCGCCACGGGAAGTAGCTTGCGCAGCCGTTCGATCGCTTCGAAGGCGATGTCCGCGGGATCGGCGCCGGCTAGAGCGCGTTCGCCCATCGCCGCGACCGCGCGCAGCCGCGCCTCGGCGGCGCGCTGCTCGGAGATGTCGCGACCGACCGCGAGGAGCAGCTGGCCGGCGGATGTCTCGACGATTCCCCAGCTCATCTCGCCGATGAACTCCGAGCCGTCTCGGCGCAGGCCCCACGCCGCGGTCGAGAACCGCAACGGATGCTCGGTGGCGAAGTACAGCTCCATGTTGCGGGTGTAGCGATCGCGAACACGCTCGGGCCAGAGCACGTAGACGGGCTGCCCGAGAAGCTCATGGCGCGGGTAGCCGAACAGCTCCTCGGCGAGCGCATTCACGAACACGATGCGCCCGTCGCGCGCCGCGGCCACCACCGCGTCCGGCAACCCCTCGAGAACGGCCGCCGGCGCGACCAGCAACGGGTCAACCGCCTTGTCCTCCCCGGCGCGTCCCCTCGCTCCTTCGTCTACCTCTTCGTCCATGACCCCGCGTCCAGCGTACAACGCCGCCGGTGCGGTTTGTGGCCTTATAGGCGAGGGTTCGAAAAGCTGAACGGGCTCAGGTCGATGGTGGGCTGACGTCCGGTCAACCACTGCGCGACGGCCTCGCCGATCGCCGGCGAGTGCTTGAACCCGTGACCCGAGCAGGCGGACACGATCAGAACCGAGTCGTGCTCGGGGTGACGGTCGATCACGAACCGATTCCCGCGAGTGCTCGTGTATAGGCACGACACCGTCCTGAGCGGCATCTCGCCGAGCCACGGGAGGTATGGCGCGATGCACTGCTTGTACATGCTCTCGCTCTCGGAGCGGGTCGCTGGATGCTGCCGGCCGTCCGGCGTGGTGGTGCGCTCATAGGCCTCGGCCGCCACCTTGACGCCGCCGTCGGGACCGTCGATCGCGGGGAGCCCGTAGAACCCGTCGAGGTGAACGATCTCGTCCTCGCGGCCGCCGAGATCCCAGATGAAGCCCGGCATGTCGCGAAGTTGCGCGTACCCGGTGCGGATCGGGAACCAGTACAGGAGCTGGCGGTAGACGGCGAACATGTCGCGACCCTCGGGGAACAGGTCGCGGATCCACGCTCCGGCGCACAGCAGCAGCTGGTCGGCGGCGTACGTGTCAACGTCGGTGGTGACGGTGACCCCTTGGGGTGACACCGCCCACGTTTGGACGCGCTCGCCGAGACGGAGTCGCGCGCCGGCGCGGCGGGCGAGACCGAGCTGTGTGGCGACCGCCGCCTCGGGCCGCACGTAACCCGCTCCCGGCTCGTAGTAGGCGACGATCTCGTCGTCGAGCGCGAGCATCGGGAACCGAGCGCAGGCCTCGGCGTTCCCGAGGTCCTCGTGCTCGATCTCGTACGCGCGCGCCGATGCCCTTGTCTCTTCTAGGAACTCGCTCGACGGGTAAGCGAGGACGACAATCCCGCACTGTGTGAGCAGGCGCGCGCCCGACTCGCGCTCGATCTCGCGCCACAACTGGTGCGACCGGCGCACGAGCGGCACGTACTCTTGTCCCTCTCCGATCGCCTCGCGCGTGACGCGGGTGTCACCGTGGGTCGAGCCCCACGGGTGGGGCGGCGCGTACTGGTCGATCCCGATGACCGACACTCCGCGGGTCGCGAGCTGAAAGCACGCGGCGCTGCCCATCGCACCCAGTCCGACGACGATCACCTCGGATTTGCGCATCCGGAGCAGTGTGGCGCGGATTGCGGGAAACTCAGCACTACTCGCGCGGCGCGCGCCGAGTGAGCAGTTGTCCGCACCACGGCCGGGTGAACGTGAATTCACCGCGGGTGGGGATGGCGAGTGAGAAGTGCCCGGGGTTGGGGTGATGAAATAGCGGTCGAAGGCCGCGCCGGCCGCGCGCCTGCAGCCGGGTTCCGCGGTCAGCCGGTAGCGTCGCGGAGCACCGCGGCCAGTCGCGCGACGGCCGCCGTGAACGCGTGCTCGGGGGGCTTGGCGTAGCCGACGACAAGCGCGGGAGGGTGGGTGTGGGGTCCGTGCGCGTACTCGCCGAGCCCCTGGAGCGACAGTCCGCGTTCGGCGGCGCGGGTGACGACGGCCTCCTCCGGGAGGCCGTCGGGCAGTTCGACCAGCGCGTGCAGGCCAGCGGCGATCCCCGAGATCCGGACTCGCGGTACGTGACGACGGAGCGCCGCCACCAGCCTGTCCCGCCGGCGGCGGTAGACCAGACGCGAACGCCTGACGTGCCGGTCGTAGGCGCCGGAGACGATGAGCTCCGCCAGCGTGAGCTGGTCGATCGCGCTGCTGTTGCGGTCCGCGAGCGCCTTGGCGGCGACGACTTCGTCTACGAGATCGGCGGGGAGGACGAGCCAGCCCAGGCGCACCCCGGGCGCGAGCGTCTTGCTCGCGGTCCCGGCGTACACCACCCGCTGCGGGGCCAGCGCCTGCAGCGAGCCCAGCGGGTGGCGGTCGTAGCGGAACTCGCCGTCGTAGTCGTCCTCGATGATCAGCCCGCCGGTCGCCTGCGTCCACTCGACCGCGATCCCGCGACGCCGGGCAACGAGCGGTGCTCCGATCGGGAACTGGTGGGCCGGCGTGAGCAGGGCGACGTCGGACGAGGCGAGTTGTTCGACGGCGGCACCGTCGTCGTCGACGTCGATCGGCGCAAGCCTGAAACCGCATGCGCTCGCCGCGCGGGCGGTGGCCGGCTGGATGTAGCGCTCGATCGAGAGCGTTCCCGCGCCGCGGGCGTGGAGCGCCTCGCATAGGAGCCGGAACCCCTGCGTGAAGCCCGAGCAGACCACGACGCGGTCTGGGGTTACGCGGACCCCGCGGGCGCGCGCGACGTACTCGGCGAGCGCGGCTCGCAACTCCGGCACGCCGCGCGGGTCGCCGTAGTCGAGCGCCCGGAACGAGGCGCCGGTGAGCGCGCGCCGCGCCGCGCTGAGCCACGCCGAACGCGGGAACGCCGATACGTCGGGTGAGCCCGGACTGAGGTCGAAGCGAATCCGGCGTTCGGGTGCCGAGTGTCCCGGCGCTGCGGGCTCGGTCGCCTCAGGCCGCTGCGCGACCCGCGTCCCCGAGCCCTGTGCGGCAGTGAGCCACCCCTCGGCGACGAGTTGGCCATAGGCCTCGGCAACCGTGTTCCGCGCGATGCCGAGGTCGGCGGCCAGCGCCCGAGAGGATGGCAGGCGGCTTCCGGGCCCCAGCCGCCCGGTCGAAACCGCGTCGCGCAGGGCGGTCTCGAGCGCGGCGCGCACGCGCGTCCCCGCGAGGTCGAGGTGCAGATCGACGCCAGAAATGGCCCACGTTTTCATCAGCAGAATGGATCTTAACCGCGGGCCGCATAGGCGATAGGTTGTGGCCATGACAACCACACAGTCCCCATACGAGATCCCTGTCCGGCTCGACTTCGACACCCATGCGGCCGACTTCGCCAAGGCCATGGCGCACCTCGATCACGCCGCGACCAAGCAACTCGACAAGGTCGAGTTCGATCCGCCGCTGCGCGAGCTGGTGCGGATCCGGGCCTCGCAGATCAACGGATGCGCCTACTGCATCGACATGCACACCAAGGACGCTCGCGCGATCGGCGAAACCGAGCAGCGCCTGTACGCGCTCAGCGCCTGGCGCGAGACGCCGTTCTTCACCGAACGCGAACGCGCGGCGCTCGCGTTCACGGAGTCGGCCACACTGATGGCCCGCGACCACGTACCGGCCGAAGACTACGAGGCGGTCTCCGAGCAGTTCAGCGAAGCCGAGATCGGCGCGTTGGTCAGCCTGATCGTGGCGATCAACGCCTGGAACGCGATCGGCGTGAGCACACGCGCCTGGACGCCGGGCTCGTACGAGCCGTGAGCTGACCCGGCCCCCGCCGTGAGCTGACCCGCCGGGGTGGACGAACGTCCGCCCCGGCGGCGGCCGGCTCCGAAGCTAAGGTAAGGAAGCAATGCCCGAAAGCAAGCGCTTCCTACTCCGACTCGACCCGCGCCTGTTCGAGGCGCTCCGCCGCTGGGCGAACGACGATCTTCGGAGCATCAACGCGCAGATCGAGTACCTGCTGACCGAACAAGCTCGACGCGCCGGCCGTCTGCCGTACGAGACCAAGCCACGCCCGCGAGATCGGAGCGCCCCACCGCCGACCGCCGAATCCTCGCCTGAGGAGGCAGAGGTGCGGATCGCCGCGACCCGGCGGGACTAAGCGGCGAGCGCCCGGTGGCGGATCATGCCCGCCAGCCGGATGCGATCGGCGTCCGCAATGTCGGTGAACTTCAGCGCGATGTGGGTGGGCGTCTCGCGCACGACGCTGGCGGCGCAGCGGATCGGCGTGGCGTCATCCTCGAGCACGAGCTCGAGCCGGAAGCCGGGGCCCTCGGCGAGCCCGGCGGGTCGCTCGATCAGCACCCCGCTGACGCTCACGTTCGCTGCGGCCGCCTCGACGCCGTCCGCTTCCTCAGCGCCGGCCGACGGCGAGATCCGCGCCAGAGCGCCGACCTGGAACCGCTGGGCGGCGCGACGCTCGGGCAGCTGGACTCCGTCGATCACGACGAACGCGAGCTCCGTCGGGTCGGCCGGGCTGGCGGTGGCGATGCCCTTGAGCGCGGTCATCGCGCCACGGTGCTCGAACAGCAGGTAACCGAGCTCTCCGGGCGTGAACTTCTCGAACACCTCGGCCGGAACCTCGGTGACCAGCGTCAGCGTCGCGACGCTCCCTTGAACGGCGGCAACCCGACAACCGACAGCGTGATCCTCACTGTCGAGATGAATGTCTACTCGCTGATCGTGCTTCAGTCGTCGCAAGGCCGAAGGATTCCATCGGTGTAGGGGACAACCGTCCGGTTTCCCCGATCACTCCGATGATCGACAGGCGGCGCGCCGTGCTTTAGCGGCTACACGCGAATCGCAGGGTCATAGGATGCGCGCGTGGACCTGTTCGACGTCTCTGGCAAGACCGCGCTGGTGACCGGCGGCGGGCGCGGCATCGGGCTGATGATCTCCCGGGGGCTCGTCCAGGCCGGCGTGCGCGTCGTGATCGCGTCGCGGAAGGCCGAAGACCTCGAGGCCGCGGCGGCGGAGCTGCGCACGTTCGGCGACTGCGAGGCGATTCCGGCGGACCTGTCGACGCCGGAGGGCGCTGGCGCGCTTGCCGAGGCCGTGCGGGCGCGCTTTGACGCGCTGCACATTCTCGTCAACAACTCGGGAGCCACCTGGGGAGCGCCGCTCGAGGAGTTCCCCGCCTCCGGATGGGACCGGGTCATCAACACCAACCTCGAGGGCGTGTTCCACTTGACGGTCAGGCTGCTCCCAGCGTTGAGAGCGGCGGCCAGCGAAGACGATCCGGCGCGGGTGATCAACATCGGCTCGATCGACGGCATCCGGGTCCCGGCCGTCGAGAACTACAGCTACAGCGCCAGCAAGGCCGCCGTGCACATGCTCACCCGCCATCTTGCGCGGCGCCTGGCCTCCGAGCAGATAACGGTCAACGCGATCGCGCCTGGGCCGTTCCAGAGCAAGATGATGGCGTTCATGCTCGACACGCCCGAGAAGCGGGCCGAGGTGGCGCGGATGGTCCCCCTCGGCCGTATCGGGCGACCCGACGACGCCGCCGGTCTGACCGTGTTCCTCGCCTCGCGAGCCGGCTCGTACCTGACCGGCGCGGTGATCCCGCTCGACGGCGGGATCACGGGCTGCGGCTGAGTGCGGCGGATGAGCCTCGGCCGCCGCTTCAACGTCCGGATCCCGATGCGGGACGGGATCACGCTTGCCGCCGATCTCGTGCTGCCGGCGCAGCGGCCGGCGCCGGCCGTGGTGATGCGAACCCCGTACGGGCGCGGCGGAGAGCTCGCCACCGAGCGCGCCGACGTATTCGCGAAGGCCGGATACGCGGCGGTCTGGGTCGACGTGCGCGGCCGCGGCGACTCCGAGGGGCGGTTCGAGCCCTACCGGAACGACGGCCTCGATGGGGTCGACGTGATCGCCTGGGCGGCCGCGCAGGACTGGTGCGACGGCGCTGTCGCGACCTACGGCGGAAGCTATCCCGGGCGGATCCAGTGGCTCACGGCGTTGCACCGTCCGCCGGCGCTGCGAGCGATGATCGTGCTCGTCACGCCCTCCGATCCGTTCGTCGAGAACCCGACCGGCGTGCCCGGGCCGATGCACGTGCACTGGTACCGGATGACCGACGGCCAGGTTCCGCAGTACACGGGCGCCGTCGACTGGATGGAGGTCTACCGGCACCGGCCGATCGTCGACCTCGACGACGCCGCCGGCTTTCATTCCCCGCTCTGGCGCGAGGAATGCCGCCATCAGACGCTCGACGACTACTGGGAGCCGCTGCGCTACCAGCACCGCATCACGGAGGTCGACGTGCCCGTGCTCCACATCTCGGGCTGGTACGACGATGAGGAAATCGGGACCCCCGCGAATTTCGCTGCGATGACGTCGGCCGGCCGGTCTGGGCAGCGTCTGCTGATGGGCCCGTGGGGCCACCAGGTGAATGCGGACCGGAAGTTGGGCGACGTCGACTTCGGGCACGAATCGGTCGTCGACCTGCCCGCGATCATGACCGGCTTCCTCGACGAGATGGTCCGCGACCGGGCGCCAATGCCATCGGTCGCGCCGGTGCGCATGTTCCTGATGGGCGCCAACGAATGGCAGGATCTGCCGGCGTGGCCGCCTCCGGGGAGCGCCGAGCGGATCTGGTACCTCGGCAGCGACGGCGGCGCCACCTCGCGATTCGGCGACGGCCGCCTCGGCGACGTTCCGCCACCGGCCGGCGCGCCCGCCGACGAGTGGCTGCACGATCCCGACCGCCCAGTCCCGTTCATCACCGCCGCCTCCTCGGCCCAGATTGGCGGTCCCGACGACTTCGCAGGGGTGCAGACGCGCGGCGATGTGCTCGTGTTCACGAGCGAGAAGCTGATCGAGCCGCTGGACGTGATTGGACCGGTGCGGCTCGTGGCGTACGTGTCGACCTCGGCCCTGGACACCGACGTCGCGGCGAAGCTGCTCGATGTGCATCCGAACGGCTTCGCCCAGCGACTGTGCGACGGGCTCGTCCGGCTGCGCTACCGCGACGGCCACGAGCGGGCGGCGCCGGTCGAGCCCGGCACGGTCTACGAGGTCGTGGTCGCGATGTGGGACACCGCGCAGCGCTTCCAGCCCGGCCACCGGATCCGCGTCGAGATCGCCTCTTCGGCGCACCCCAAGTTCGCGGTCAACCTCGGCACGGGCGGCGACGAGACGGTCGCCACCGAAGGCGTGATCGCCCACAACGTCCTGTACCACGACGCGGACCGCCCGTCGCGCCTCGTTCTGACCGTGGTCCCGGGCGCGTGAGCCCGCAGCGTCAGGGGCTCGACGCGAGTCGCCGCACGGCGCTGAGCAGCCGCGCGCACGCGTCTCGTACTCCGTAGCGCGCGGCCAGAGCGTTCATCGCCGCGCCGTCCGCAGGGTAGGAGTCCCGCCGGCCGGCGGGGAGGTCGATCGGCAGATCGTCGACCGGCGGTACGACCCTGATCGCGCTCTGGAGATACGCGCGGTCGCCGTCGCGCAACTCGCGCTCGCGGAGCACGCCGGCGATGTCGCCGTGACGGCGGATCATGCCCGCCGCGGTGACCGCACCCACCCCCTTCAGACCGGGAAGGCCGTCCGAAGGATCGCCGCGGAGGATCGCGAAGTCGCCGTAGCGCCGGCCTGGGATGTTGTAGCGACGCGTCACCTCGCCCTCGTCGATCACGGCGAGGCCGGCCTTCTCCGGATACAGGACGCATACCCGCGGGCTCTCGACCAGCGCGAACAGATCGCGGTCACCGCTCGCGATCTCGATCGTCCCTGGGGCCTGCCGTGCCCACGTGGCGATCACGTCCTCGGCCTCATGTTCGGCGACCCCGACCATGTCGACCCCGATCGCCGCCAGGAGGTCGCGGATCACCGGCAGCTGCGGCTCGAGCCCCGGCGGCACCGGCTCGGCCACCCTGTGGGACTTGTATGTCGGGATCAATTCGACGCGCCAGTCTGGGCGCCAGGATTCGTCATCGGCGACCGCGAGGTGGCGTGGCCGGCGCTGAACGACGAGGCGGGCGAGGCGTTCGAGGGACCCCCGGATCGCGTTCACGTGGAACCCGTCCGGCCCCGGCTCGCCCGCCGGCACGCCATAGAAGGCGCGAAAGATCATGCTCGACCCGTCGACCAGTAGCCAGTCACAACTCACGGTCCGCCCATTCAATCGGTCCGGGGCGTGTCATCATGTGCTCATGGCTGAAGACGAACCTAGTGGCGGGAGCTTCGAGGACACGCTGCGCGAGATCGCGCGCGAGTTGGGACGCTCCGTCGAACGTGCAGTGGACAACATCGATGTAGACGAGTTCGCGCAGATGTTTGGCGTCGACGCGAGCGCGGCGAAGGATTGGGTCGAGAGCGCGGGGAGCTGGCTGCGATCCCAGGCCGAACGGGTCGACGAGGATCTACCGTTCCGCATGCCGTCCCAGCACCGCGAACCCGCCGGCGAGAACCCGTTACGGAGCGGACGCCCGCTGCGGAGCGACGACCCGCTGCGAAGCGCCGCGCCGCACCCGCTCGACCTGCCGACCGACGAGCAGGGCATCGCGCTGGCCGCGCTCGAGTCCAGGCGCTGGATGGTCGAGCCCGGAACCGATGCGCTGACCGCGCGAGGCGGCGGCCCCGGCCCGAGCGACGCGCTCGGGATCGTCCGCGAGCTGCGCGTCCGCGACTGGCTCGGAGCCGACGGAGAGATCACGCTCGTCGGCCGCCGCGCGTTGAGCCGCTGGCTCGAGGCGGCGATTCCGAGCAGGGGACCGAAGGACACCGAATCGACGCCATAGCGCTGGTCCGCTAGCGGGGCGGACGGGGGCGATGCTTTCCGACCTGAGCGCGGCGATCTACGGCCTGATGACCGTAGGGGCGCTGCTCGCGGCCGAGTCGGCGGGCAGCGAAACATATGCCGAGACGGTCGGCGCGGTGGTGATCACGATGCTGGTCTACTGGCTCGCCCACTCGTACGCCGAGTTCGCCTCGCACCGCCTGAAGGACCGTGAGCCCGCCCGTTTTGCCGAGCTCGGGCGGATCATGGGGAAGCAGGTGCCGATCCTGATCGGCGCGGCCATCCCTCTCATCGCGCTGCTGATCGATTGGGCGGTCGGCGCGTCGCTGGAGACCGCCGTCATCACGGCGTTGGTGACCTCTGCGGTGGTGGTCATGCTGATCGAGGTCGTGGCCGGGGTACGGGCGAAGCAGTCGGGACGCGAGCTCGTCCTGCAGACGCTGTTCGGCGCACTGCTCGGCCTGCTGATCATCGCGCTCAGGCTCGTGCTCCACTAGGCTGCCGCGATTCAGGGGCAGCCAGTCGAACCGGAGGTTGTATGCGTACCGTCGTTTCCATCCTTGTCGTGAGCGCAGCCGCGCTCGGGTCGATCATCGCCAGCGCGTCTGCCGCGCCGTCCCGTTCGGCGCAGGCCGCCGCGGGGCCTCAGCAGACCGTCTCCGCCACGCTCATCAGCCGACCCGGTCGAACCCTCGCGCCCGGCTCGACGGTGAGCGCGAGCAAGATCTTCGGAAACCGAGTGTTCACCGGCGCCCAGCGCGGGTTCGCGCTGGTCGACACGGGCCAGGCGCAGTACCCCGCGGCGACGGTCAACGGCGGTAAGACGTGGAAGACCGACGGCCCGGCCCTCCACCTCAATGCCGCTCAGGCTCCGCTCGCCGTGATCTACATCGGCGCCGCCGGTCCGAAGACGATCTTCGCCTGGGGCACCGGCCAGGTGATCGACACCACCAGCGACGGCGGCCAGCACTGGTACCGAGCGCTGTTCTTCGGGCTCCCGGTGGCGGTGGTCAGGAACCCGCAGGGGCATCTCGTCGCGTTCGTCGACGGGGAGACGAGCTCGAGCAACTCGAGCTTGCAATATGTCTCCAAGAACGGCGGCAAGACGTGGCGCCTCGACAACACGATCGGCGGCTCCTAGAGCTGTGATCTGACCGCGCGCCGGCGATAGACGTCGGCGCCGGCAAACACCGCGAGCGTCAGCACGCACAGCGCGAATAGCTCCGGGTACCCGGAGTAGCCCCGGTAGCGAAACGCGACCGTGTGCGTGCCGGCAGGGACGTCCGTCGCGACCAGCGCGGGCGCGACCATCTTCGTGGCGCGGTGACGACCGTCGACGCTCGCGGTCCAGCCGTCATCGAACGAGGCGCTCAGCACGACGACTCCCGGCCGGCGCATGGTGACGGTCGCGGTGACGAGGCCGTCGTCGAGATCGTCGCTTTCGGAGGTCACGTCGCCGGCCGCCGCTTGCGATGACGGTGCGGCCAACGGCGATCCCGTGGCCAGGCGACCACCGAAATCAATCTCAAAATAATCCCCGCGCTCGGCCAGCCGTGAACTCAGCACAGCTGCGCTGCGCGCGCCCAGGTCGGTGCGGTTGGCCGCGAGCGAACCGACGATCGTGCCCGCATGGACGTAGCCGGCGGTTGGAGTCGTCCACAGCGCGTAGGGACCGGAGACCGCCACGAGCGAGGCGGGTATCGGGGCCCGCCAGCCCGTGGGAAGGATCAGGTAGTGGATGGCGAACAGTTGATAGTCGGATGGATTGAGCTCGTCGAAGTCGTTCTCGGGACCCGTCATCAGTGAGGCGGTGCGAAGCGTGTAGCCGACCTCGTCGACGTCGCGGCTTTCGAGGTACTTGAAGACCGGCACCGCTGCCACCGTGAAGTTGGCTCCCCAGTTCGACGGCATGCCCGCATAGACTCGCCCGCCGCCGTCGTCCTGAACGAGCGCGATCAATTGGTCGACCTCGGCCCCCTGGGTCGCGTCCGCACGGCGCTGAGCCGTGATGTGACTCGCGTTCCGGTGTTCGAACGCGCGCAGCTCGAGCCACGCCGGCGCGAGCACGACGGCCATCGCGAGGACCCCGGCCGTCGTGCGGGGTCGTGCCATGCGCGGGTTCGTCCAGCGCCAGGCGAGCCGGCGGCGGAGCGCCTCGTGCGGGGGCAGGCGCCGTCCGAACGCGAACTTCTCCGCCACGCTCCAGGCCGACGCGCCGCACCACGCGGCGCCGCTCCCGGCGAGCAGGAGCGAGGCGAACTGGACGCCCATCATGAACCGGCGGAAGAAGATGTCGGTGCTGCCCGGGATCACGTCGACCAGCGATCCGAACGTGGCCCGTCCGAACGACAACAGCAGGCACGCGGCGAGCGCGACCACGACCGCGCGCGACCCAGGCTCCGCTCGCCAGCGGCCGGCCGCGAGCGCCAGGCCGATCGCCGCGAACGCGGTGAGGACCGGGAGCCGTCCGTGATCGAGCAGCTGCCCAGAGACGAGCCAGCCGACCACCCGCGCGGCGCCGTAGCCGTTGGTCAGCGCGGTACCCCGGAGCGCCTCGTTGGTCGCGGCCCACGGGCGCTGGTCGATCAGCGGCACGATCACCCACGCTGCCGCGAGCAGGGCGCCGCCGGCGACGGTCGCCGCGCGGCGGGCGCCGGTAGGGATCGACCGGCCGCAGACCAGGGGCCAGAGGAGCAGTGGCAGGAGCGCGAGATAGCCGGTTTCGAAGTGCAGCGCGATCGTCAGGGAGACCAGCGCGACGGCGGCGAACCGGTTGCGGCCCTCACGGATCGCGCACCAGCTGAACCCCCAGGCGAGTGGCAGGGTGAACGACGCCCACAGTTGGGTCCAGACGCCGTATCCAACCCAGACGTAGGCGTTCTGCTCGTAGCCGATCCCGGTCGCGCTGACGAGGAACGGCGACATCGCGGCGGCCGCGGCGGCTGCGGGTCGGCGTGCGCCGAACAGCCGGGCGCACACGTACACGCTGACCGGCCATAGCGACAGCAGCAGGTACAGCGTCCACCGGAACGCCAGGTCCGGGCCGACGAGAAGTCCCGCCAGGCCGGCGAGCATCGCCGGCAGGCTCTGGTAGTGCAGGAACTGGGGCGAGCCCAGGCTGAGGAAAGGGAACCAGCTGTCGAGCGGCAGGTGGCCCGCACGCAGTTGCGCGGTGGCGAACCGCACCATCTGCGCATGGACCGAGCTGTCGTCGAGGTAGGGGACGGCGAGCGTTTCGGCCCGGAGGGTCAGCAGGTTCCAGGCGACCGCCGCCCCGACGAACAGCCACGGGCCGAGGGAGGACGGCCCGTGGCTGCGTGCAGGACGGGAGTCAGCTGTTGCCGCTGGTGCCCGAGTTGCCCGAGTTGCCGCTGTTACCGGCGTTAGGCTGCTGCTTGACAGGGGCATGGACGTAGCAGCCGACGACCCATGTCGCGGCGGGGAGTGGCGCTTGTGTGGCGGTCGAGGTGGAGGTGCCGCTGTTCCCGCTGCCCGAATTGCCTGAGTTGCCTGAGTTGCCTGAGTCGCTGGACCGGTCGTGGACGGCGGCGCGGAACGGCGCGAGCGCCTGGACGGCGCGCTTCTTAGCCTCGGACGGGGTGAGGTGGGTCAGGTGACCGTTGCGCAGCACGGTCAAGGGCCGGGCCTGGCACGGAGGCGCCGGAACGGTGCTGAAGCAGGTGGGCGCCTGGCCCTGGATCAGGTTGCCCTTCTCCACGTGCACCGTCCCGTTGATCCGGTACGCCGGGATGACCTGCCATTTGCCGGGCGGGATCTTGGTCGGATCCAGCTTCGCGACCGCAACCTGCTGCTTGGGGGCGTTGGCCACGGTCCGCGCCAGCTGCATCGCCTGCACCGCCGTAGGGGGAAGCGCCTTGACGGTGCAACCCTGGGTCACCACGACGAGCCTCGCCCGGATGCCGAGGGCCGCGAGCTTCGCGTTCGCCCCGTGGACCGCCGCGAGCTTCTGGATCGAGACCGTCCACGTGCCGTCCGAATTGCGGCTGACCGCGAACGCCGGCGGGCTGCTCGCGGCGCTCAAGACCAGCGCCGCCGCGGTCCCAGCCACGGCGAGGCCGATCGACGTGCCGGCCAGCAGGCGCGGCCGCGCGCGCCGCGCCCGTTTGGGCGCCGGCCTCGTCATCTGCGCGAGATCTGCCCCGTGCTTGCGCACGAGGTCTCGCCACAAACGGTCCTCGAATTTACTCATCGCCCTGATGCTCCTTTCTCAGCCGGGCCCGCGCCCGGGACAGCCGCTTGCGCAGCACGACTCGAGAGACGCCGAGCGCCGTTGCGGCCTCCTTCGGCGTCAACCCGGCGAGGTCAACCAGTTCGACAGCAGCGCGCTCGAGCTCGGGCAGTTGCGAGCAGTGCTCGATCAGCTCCCGGCCGGCCCGCTCGGCATCGATCTTGCCGGCGACCTCCTCGATCTCGTCGACGTCGAGCGATCGGCGCTGGGCCAGCCGTGCGACGGCGTCCCGCCCGCTGGCCGCCTGGGCGCAGTGCCCGGCGAACACGTGGGTGGCGATCCCGAACAGCCACGCCCGGGCCGAGCCCCGGCCCGGATCGAAGCTGCCGAACGCGCCCGCCGCGCGGACGAACGTCTCCGAGGTCAGATCGGCCACGATCTGCGGCTCGCCGCAGCGCCGCGCGAAGTACGCCATCACGACGTCGACGTTGCCGCGGTAGATCTGCTCGAACTCGGCGAGCGCCGAGCCCGAGGGGCCGCCGGGCGCTGCGGCGTTCGCTCGGGAGGAGTCCCGGAGCATCATCACCTTGGCGCCCGCTGCTGTGCTCATATGGCGCTAGTTGTCGGATTCGCGCCCAGCTGTGACATCGGTGAGTTGTGATCCGGGGTCCAGCCGGTTACGAATAACTCACCAGGTGCGGGGGTTTGGGGGCGCGTACATCCTCGAAAGTGGCGGATAACAATGGTGAGTCAAGTATTGGAGATGCGACAGCTGGTCTGTCGGTCCGGTTCCTGCGCACGGGCGCGACACGAACGGCGAAGTGCTCGAGATGGAGGTGACCGGTCAGCCACGCGGCTTTCTCACGCAGAGCCACGTGCATGACACGCAGGACGAGCGGCTCGAAGTGGTCTCGGGCGCGATGAAACTCCGGATGACGGCCGCGAGCACGTGCTGACCGCGGGGCAGTCGATCGAGGTGCCGGCCGGCACGCCGCACACCCAGCTGCCCGTTGGCGACGGAGCCGGCGTGGTCCGGATCGAGGTCCGTCCGCGGGGCGGACGCAGCCGTTCCTCGAGCGATTGGCCGAGCTCTGCCGCGAGGGCAAGATCACGCGCCTGGGCTTTCCCCGCCCGGTGGCCGCCGCCGAACTCGTGCTCGAGTACTCCGACACCGGCCACGGAGCGAAGCCGTCGCTACGGGCGCAGCGGACGTCGCCGGGCTTGTGATGGCCGTCGCGCACCCGATGGCGCCGTACCTGTTCGTCGACGAATGGGACGTGGCAGCGCCGCCCGACGCGGTGTTCGAGGCGCTCGCCGACACCCGCACGTACCCGCAATGGTGGCGTCCCGTGTACCTCGGGCGCAGTCCGACGGTCCGGTCGAGCTCGGGACGGCGTCGGAGCAGCACTTCAAGGGACGGCTGCCCTACCACCTCCACACCCGGTCGGTGATCGCCGAGCTCGACCCGCCGCGACGGGTGACCGCGGACGTCGACGGTGACCTGCGCGGTCGCGGTATGTGGACGCTGACGCCGACGCCCGAGGGCGGCACGCACGTCCGGTTCGACTGGCAGGTGTACGCCGATCGCAAGCTGCTCCGCGTGTTCACGCCGGTCTGCGGCCGGTGTTCCGCTGGAACCACAACTGGGCGATCGCGCGCGCGATCGAAGGCCTCGAGCCGACCCAGACCTTAGCGGCCCCGCTCCACCCCAACCACGTAGCGGAACACGTTGTGGATCGCCACCGCGCCCGACCGGTTCTGGAATTGCTCGATCGCTCCGACGAGCGCTTCGCGGACGCGTTGCTCGCCGACCGCGCGGGCGGATCGCGCGCCGCCGGCCGAGGCGAGCAGAGCGCGGATCGCCGTGTCGGTGTCGGGATAGGTCCACACCAGCGCGACTTCGCCGGACCGGACCAGCGTGAGGCCGGCGGGTTCGAGCATGCCCTCTAGCCCGCCCGAGGACGACAGCGCGTAGGGGACGTAGCCGTCGTCTGCCGGCTCATCCACGAGCGCCTTCATCGCGAGGTGCAACGCGGTGCCCTCGTTGCGCTCCGGCTCGGCGAACGTGGCCGCGGCCAGCCGGCCTCCGGGGACGAGGACGCGTGCGGCCTCCGCGAACGCCTTTGCCGGGTCGAGCGCGAACTGAAAGCCGTTGACCGACGTGACCACGTCGAACCGCTCGTCGGCGAAAGGCAGCGCGTCCATCTCGCCCTCTACGAACGTGCCGTCGGGGGTCCGCTCGCGCGCGATCTCGAGCAGCGCCGGCGCGATGTCGACGCCCGTGACCATGGCCCCGCGGTCCGCCGCGAGCGCGGCGGCATATCCCGACCCGCACGCGATGTCGAGCACCCGCGTCCCCGAGCCCGCCCCGGTCACGTCGAGCAGCTCGTCGAACAGCGTGTGGTTCTGAGGCTCGGCGATCTCGGCCCAATCGCGCGGGTTGGTGCTCCACAGCTCGCGCTGCTCGGCGATGACTGACGCTTCGCTCATCGCGCGGGCTCGATGTTCTGGTTGAGGCGGAACACGTTGTCGGGGTCGTATGTCGCTTTGATCTGTTGCAGACGCGTCAGCGTCGAACCGTAGGCGGTAGTCGCGGCCTCGGCGTCGTCGTCCTCCATGAAGTTGGAGTACGCACCGTCGCTCAGGTGCGGCTCGAGCGCGGCGAACGTCTCGCGGACCCAAGCGACTTCGTTCTCGGTCGCGCCCGGCTCGCGCCACTGCCCGGCGATGTTGACGAGCCATTTCGCGTCTCGGTGGGCGAACGCGGTGGCGTCGCCCGGGACGTCACGGATCGCGCCGCCGACCGCGAGCACTTCGATCACGGACAGGCGGGAGCCGACCTGGGCGCCGCGGTCGATCAGGCGGTCGATCATGGCGCCGGTCAGCTCGGCGGTGAAGCCGGCCTTGAGATAGGCGCGGAGCGTCCCGGGCGCGAGTAGCTCGTCGGTGATCGACTGGATCGCGAGGTAGGGGATGGTGGCGAGCTCGCCCGCCGGCGGATCGAGCTCGCTTTGAATGTCGCGGAGGAGGTCATGGCCTTCCTGTTCGGGGCCCGACCATTCGATCAGCGACATGATCCCGGGCGTGCCCTCGAGGGCCGGGGTCATCCACGGCGCCTCGGCGGGGCCGCGGCGCATGAAGCTCGTCCACAGCAGCTCGTTTGGCGCGTCCGGGTCGCTCATCCGGCGCTCGCCCATGCTGAGCACCTCGGCCGCGTGCTCGAGCTCGTGAAACATCGCCAGGATCGGCAGCTCCGTGAGCTGATGGGCGCGGAACTCGAACTCGGTCACGACGCCGAAGTTGCCGCCGCCGCCACGGAGGGCCCAGAACAGGTCGGGGTGCTCGTCGTGTGCGGCGCGGACGATCCGGCCGTCCGCGAGGACGACGACCGCTTCGGTGAGCGAGTCGATTGTGAGGCCGAACCGCCGCATCAGCCGGCCGACGCCGCCGCCGAGCGTGAGGCCGCCGACGCCGGTGTGAGAGACGACGCCGGCGGGGACGACGAGGCCGTGCGCCTGGGCGCCGCGGTCGACGTCACCGAGGAGGGCGCCGCCCCCGACGCGGACGCGTCTGGCGTCCGGGTCGACGATCACTTGGTTGAGCTTGCGGAGGTCGATCACGAGGCCTTGGTCGACGGCCGAAAAGCCGGGGAGGGAGTGGCCGCCGCCCCGGACCGCGATCTTCAGGTCCTGCTCACGGCCGTAGGCGATCGCGGCGGCGACGTCCTCGGGGGATTGGCAGCGAGCGATGAACGCCGGCCGGCGGTCGTGCATCACGTTCCACACGGCTCGCACCGCGTCGAAATTCGGCGCGTCCGGTCGGACGACATCTCCCTTGAACCCCGGGATCACCAGCTCTTGCAGCGCGTCCACGTTGGACCTCCATCGCGACAATAACTATAAGTTTATAGATATGGGCGTAGCCTATCATGGGCCGGTCGCGATGGAAGATCACACGCCGACAGAGCTCGCCGTCGTCCTCCACGATCTCGCCTGGCTGCTGCCGCGCACGATCGGGCGCGAGCCGGATCCGGGCCACGTGCTCCCCGCATCCGAGCTCGAGATCATGCGCCTGCTGGTCCGGAGGCCCGGCCTCAGCGTCAACGACGCCGCTGCCGAGCTACGGCTCGCGCCGGCGAACGTGTCGACGGCGCTGCGGGCGCTGGAGGCGCGCGGACTGCTCGAGCGCCGGCGCGATCCGGCCGACGGCCGCGTCGTCCGCCTGCACCCGACGGACGCGGCGCTCGCGCATCGGAGCGACCAGGAGCGCGTCTGGGGGGACGCGCTCGCGCGGGCGCTAGCTGCGCTGCCGAGGTCAGATGCGAAGCGGACGCTGGCGGCGACGTCGTCGCTGCGTGCGCTCGCGGCCGTGCTCGGCGGCTACTGACGGTGCGCGGGGGCGCGTCCCTTCGCTACGGTCGGGCGCGATCGAGAGTGCGAGTATGGATTGCATTGGTGACCGCCACCGCGTGCGCCCTCCTGGCGCCGGCACCCGCGCTTGCCGTTGGCTGGGGAATCAACATGGACGGGCTCGTCCAGCCCGGCACCGCGCCTGTCTTCACCTACCAGACCGACCCTTACTTCACCGAGCTGCTTGGCGGAAACTCATGCGCGGACGAGACATCGAACGGGATCTGTTATGCACGCATCTATGTCCCCTGGGATGCGGTGAACGACGGCAAGGGGAGTTTCTCGGCCGGCACGTGCCAGAAGTCGCCGGCCGGCCCCGGCTCGCCGGCGGCCGTATACGCCGACGAGGTCGCCGCCGCCGCGCGCGCTGTGGGCGTCGGTCATGTGCTGGTCGCGCTGACCACCTCTCTGAACACTTCCGCCGACGACATCTGGCCGACCGACAGCGGGTATGAGTGCGGCCTCAGCGGGCTCAAGCAAGCCGACCCCTGGGTCACCCAGTGGGAGGTGTTCAACGAGCCCGACTCCGCCTACGTCCCAGACTCGATCCCAGGCGGCGGTCCCAACTGCACGGCTCGCAACGGTGTTTGGGTGGCAACTCAGGATCAGTGTGTGCTCGGAAGCCCGGCGGTCAAGCCTTCGGGTGGCAACGGTCACGGCGGAAGCGCCCAGGCGGCGGCGTACTGGTATCTCGACGCAAAGCAAGCGGACCCCCGCGCGAGTGACACCGTGGTTGCCGGCGGGTTCAACTTCAACACGTCGAGTTGTGTCACCGCTTCGTGTTACTACCTGGGCGGATATTTCCGGGAGCTGTCGCGGATCTATCCGGCCGCGCCGGACGCGATCGCACTGCACCCTTACCTGGACGTTGACTACGGGGCTTTGAACGGCGGCGATCCGCTCCCGCCCGCAACGTCGGGCCTCCCGAGCGCGCAGGGCGCGATTGCGGTGATCGACCAGCTATATCCGAGCGATCCGCAGATCTGGCTGACCGAGGCGGGAGTGTGGCTGACGAACTCGGGCAAGGCGGGAGTGACCGGCGTGTGTGGTGACGGCAATCCTGCGGACGACGGGACGTGGTTGGCGTGTCTCAACGGCAACCCGGCCGCGCAGGCGCTCGCGGCCGAGGGGTACCTCCGGCTGCCGAGCGAGTCGAGTCAGATCACGCGCGTCTATTACTACGACTTCAACAACCAGAACGTCGGATGGGACTCAGGTCTCGTTAACCTCAACTCCGGGCTCGCCGGGGCGAGCGGATACGGCACTCCCCGGATGGCCTGGTGCGTGCTCCACAATTTCGCCGAGGGCGAGACTCCGGGGGTTGCCGAGGGCAATGCGGTGCGGCCGGGATCGGCGTGCGACGACCAGAATCCGCACGACGCGACGTATGCCCCTTTCGTCGCCCAGCACTTCATCGCCGGCCCGTCGCCGGCGCCGGTCGCGGTTGAACCGCCCGGTGAAGTGGGGCGGGAGTTCGTGCTGAGCGTCGCCGAGGGCGTGCAGACGGTGCTCGGGTCGCTGGTGCCGGGCACGACCGGCTAGGCTAGGGAGCGGCGGTGGCCGCCGGGCGCTGACCGCCAACGTCCAGCTCGGCGGCCCATACACCTCGCCGGGGCAAGACGCCGGCGGCCAACCGGCGCTCCAGAGAACATCGCCCGAGCATGCATGGTCTGCCATTGGGCACCGGCGAGGCGAGCCGTGGCATTCCGCGCATGTGGGGCATGCGCGGTCTGCCACGGTCCCCGGTTGGCACGTCCGTTGGCAGGACTCGCAGGTCATTGCCCGCGCGAGGGTCGTTGGCGGAAGTCGCCGATCAGGTCGTCGGGGCCCTAGGCGCGATCAGGCGAGCGCCACCGCGGCCTCCGGCGTCGCGACGTGGAAGCTGAAGCTCTCCTCGAGATACAACCGCACGGACTCGCCGTCGTGCCCCTCGTAGCCGATCGACAGGTCCTGCCCGGACTCGAACACGAAGTCGCCGCCACGAAGGCTGACGACGACCGCGCCACCGACGCCCGGGGCCCAGACGATCGGGCCGTCCAGGATCTTGTGCAGGTGCTCGAACAGCGGGTAGCCGCCGTGTTCGGCGCCCTCGACCACGCGCGTGTACTCCTCTCCGCCGAGCGCCAGACCATACGGGCCGCTGATGCCGCTGTGAAGCAGTCGCTCGACCGCGGCCGCCACCGGCCGTCGGTACGCGTCGGGCTTGTTGCCGAGGGTCAGCCCCTTGTGCGGAGATGCCTCGGCGATGCCCTCCATCGCTCCCTTCCAGCCGTGGAACACAGCCTTGTTCTCAGCCACCGCAATCTGGTGGGCCGCCTTGTCGAGCGGCTCGAGGTCGGCGTCGTCGGCGCCGCGGTCGATGTCCTGCAGCTCGGACAGCGGGATCGCGAAGTTGGCCCGCACCTCGACGAGTGGCAGCACGCGGCGCTGGGATCCGGTTACCCCGTCGCAGGGCGACGACTTCAGCGCGGCCGCGCGCCCGAGATTCGTGGCCGAGTAGTCCCAGCCATGGGGCCCCGAGAAATCGACGAGCCGGCGGCCGGCGAGCGCCGGTGCAAGCCGCTCCCGCGCCTCGTCGTCGAGTTCCTTCCAACCCGAGTCGCTGATCGGCGCCAGCGAGCGAAGCAGGTGGTTCATCGCAGTGCTCCTTTCAGGCTGCCGATACCGAGCGAGCCGGCGGGGTAGCCGCCCTCGCCGTCGGCGCCGTCCGAGTCGAACGTTTCAGCCTCGGCCTCCTCGCCGCGCTCGACGATGTCGCCGGGCTTGAATAGCACGCCCTCGGCGATCTCGCGCCACGCCGGCGAGCGGCGCAGCAGGAACTCGAGGTCCATGCTGAAGTGCTTGAACTCCTCGCCCTGGGCGTCGCGCATGACCGCGAGTGCCTCGGGATCGGTCTCGACCGCGATTCGCTGTTCGTACCACCCGATCGCTTCTGCTTCCTCGGTCAGCGAGGCGCACAGCCGCGCGAACGTGCGGGTCGCCGGCGGCAGTTCCTCGGGTGGCTCGTGGTACTGGTCGAAACCCATGGCTCTCCTTCCCCTGGCGGGTCGTGTGTCCGATGGCGGTGTCGCGTGAACTGTATGCGGGCGCGGTATGCGCGCGTATACGAATTCCCGTTATTCGGATCGCAGGTGGGTAATAGAGCAGGCGTCGGTCGCAATCAGTAGCATCGAGGCTGCGCTACACGCGGCTCGGCCCGGGAGTCGAGCGGCGCCCGACGTTAGGTCGCTGGCATGAACGCGTGGCGCGCGAGGGATAAGCCCCCGACCTCCGACAACCCAGAGAGCAACAAGAGAGATGGGATCTACTCCTACACCTGTGCCCGCGGGCCAAGTGCGGCCCGTGACGATGCCGGTCGTGGACCGCACCGCGAGCGCCGTCGTGACTGCCGTGCCGCCGATCATGGTCGCTGTCGGGATGTGGTTCGGCTGGGTCGGCAACCTCCTGAACTGGCAGGACCTCCTGATCCTCGCCCTTTTTTACATGGCGGTGGGGACGGGGATAACCGTCGGCTTCCACCGCCTCCTGACCCACGGAAGCTTCAGGTGCCACCGGCTCACACGAGCGGCCTTCGCCGCGCTCGGATCGGCGGCAGCCGAGGGCCCGGTGATCGACTGGGTGGCGACGCATCGCAAGCACCACCAGTTCTCCGATATCGACGGCGATCCGCACAGCCCTCACGTCGGACACGGATCCGGCTGGCTCGGCGCGATCAAGGGCCTCATGCACGCGCACCTCGGGTGGGTGTTCAGCGACATGGAGGTGGCCGACGAGCGCCGGTACGCCAAAGACCTGCTAGCGGACCCGTGGATCCGGTTCGTCGATCAGACGTTCGTGTTGTGGGTCGTCGCGGGGCTTGCCGCGGCGTTCGGGCTCGGCGTCGCGCTGACGGGTAACGTTGCCGGCGGCCTGACCGCGCTGCTCTGGGGTGGTGCGGCCCGGATCTTCTTCATGCACCACGCCACGTTCAGCATCAACTCTCTTTGTCACTTCTTCGGCCGGCAGGACTACGACACCCACGATGAGTCGCGCAACCTCGCATGGCTGGCGATTCCGACCTGGGGCGAGGCCTGGCACAACAACCACCATGCGTTCCCGTGCTCCTACCGGCACGGATTGCGCCGCTGGCAGATCGATCCATCCGCGGGGATCATCAGGTTGCTGGAGCTGAGCGGCCTGGCCTGGGACGTCGTGCGCGTGAGCCCCGACCGCAAGGACAGCAAAGCGCTGGCCGGGGCCGCTCTGTAAGAGCCCTCTGCGGTGGCGTTCTCCCAGACGGCTCCCCTCCGGCGTGCGCTGACGACGAGCCTGCCGCGCCGGCCGTTCGGCGTGCGCTTCTGGGACGGAACCGAGGTCGCGGCCACCGAGCCCGGCGCGCCGACGCTCACGCTGCGCACGCCGCAGGCACTGGCCCATGCCCTGCGGGCTCCCGGCGAGCTCGGGCTCGGCCGCGCCTACGTGGCCGGCATGATCGACGTCGACGACCTCGACGCGGCGCTGCTGATGGTGGACGAGTTCGAGCCGCCGGACCTCTCGCTCGGCCAGAAGGTGAGCCTCGCGGTGGCGGTGGTCCGCGCCTGCGGGCTCGTCGTCCCGCCACCGGTCCCGACCGCCGAGCTCCGGCTCCGTGGTCAGCGGCACACGATTTCGCGTGACCGGCGCGCCGTCCGCCACCACTACGACGTCGGCAACGACTTCTTCGCGCTGTTCCTCGATCGCTCGATGACCTACAGCTGCGCCTACTTCGCCGGTGGCGCCGAGACGCTCGAGGAGGCCCAGGAGGCCAAGGTCGACCTCGTCTGCAAGAAGCTTGGCCTGCGCGAGGGCGAGCGCGTGCTCGACGTCGGGTGCGGATGGGGGAGCTTCGTGATCCACGCGGCCAGCCGCTACGGCGTGCGCGCGGTCGGGATCACGCTCGCCGAGCGTCAAGCTGAGCTGGCCCGCGAGCGGGTCCGCGAGGCCGGCCTGGCCGACCGGGTCGAGATCCGCGTGGCCGACTACCGCGAGGTGTCCGACGGGCCGTTCGACGCGATCGCCAGCATCGGGATGGTCGAGCACGTGGGGGAGGAGCAAATCGACGTCTACGCTCGTCGGCTGTTCGAGCTTCTCAGGCCCGAGGGCAGGTTGCTCAACCACGGGATCGCCAAGCTCAAGGACTTCGACACGCCGGACGAGGGTGCGTTCTCGGAGCGGTTCGTGTTCCCGGACGGAGTCCCGTTGCCGCTCTCACGGGTCATCCAGGCGCTCGAGCGCGTCGAGTTCACGACGACGCACGTCGAGGGGCTCCAGCGCGACTACGCGAGGACGATCACCTACTGGACCGAGCGGTTCGACGCGCACTGGGAGGACGCCGTGCGGCTCGCGGGCATCGAGCGCGCCAGGATCTGGCGGCTGTACCTGCGCGCCGCCCGGCAGGGCTTCGAGACCGGGTGGGCATCGGTCTACCAGGTCCTCGCGCACCGCTGACGGTCAGTTCTCCTTCCTGCGACGCGCCGCTTCGAGTATGGTCGCGTTTGCCCAGCAAACCTGGAAGGGAGAGGCATGAGTAGAACCGTTCCCGTCCGCTTGAACGTCAACGGTGTCGAGCACGACCTGGAGGTCGAGCCGCGCCTGTTGCTGGTCCATGCGATACGTGATCACTTGGGGCTGACCGGCACGCACGTCGGCTGCGACACGTCCAACTGCGGAGCTTGCACCATTCACATGGACGGGAAGCCCGTCAAGTCGTGCACGGTGCTCGCCGTTCAGGCCGACGGCGCGGCGCTGACGACGATCGAGGGGATGGCCACCGAAGATGGGCTGCATCCGCTGCAGGAGGCATTCTGGAACGACCACGGCCTGCAGTGCGGCTACTGCACGCCCGGGATGATCATGGCCGCTGCGGGACTGCTCGCCGAGAACCCGAACCCGACCGAGGAAGAGGTGCGGTACGGCCTCGAGGGCAACCTGTGCCGCTGCACCGGCTACCACAACATCGTGAAGGCTGTCCTCGACGCCGCCAAGGTGAAGGGTGCGAGCGTCTCGCAGGGGTCGGGGGTCTCGTCATGAGCGCGACCGCCGAAGGGGCGCCGGCGAACGGCAACATACATGTAGGCCAGGCCTTACGGCGCAAGGAGGACCCGCGCCTGATCACCGGCCGCGCGAGCTACGTCGACGACATCAACCTGGTCGGCCAGCTATGGGCGGCGTGGGTGCGCTCGCCCGAGGCACACGCCAAGATCGTCTCGATCGACACGTCGGCGGCCAAGGAGCGCGACGGGATCGTCGCGGTCTACACCAACGAGGATCTCGACATGGAGGCGGGCCTGCCGATGGCCTGGGTACCGCCGGGCGTCACGGTCAACACGCCCGAGCATTGGGTGCTCGCCAAGGGTGAGGTCAAGCACGTCGGCGATCCGGTCGCGCTCGTGATCGGCGACGACCGGTACTCCGTCGTCGACGCGGCCGAGGACGTCGTCGTCGAGTACGAACCGCTCCCGGTCGTGGTCGACCCTGAGAAGGCTCTCGAGGATGGATCACCTCTCGTCCACGAGCAGTTCGGGACAAACAAGGTATGCGACTGGTCGCTCGGCGGCGGCGACCTCGAGGCTGGCTTCGCCGAGGCTGACGTCATCATCGAGCGTCGCATCGTGAACCATCGCATGGCCGGTGGGGCGATCGAACCGCGCGGGGTGCTGGCCGAGTACCGCGGAGAAAAGCTGACGGTGTGGAGCTCGACCCAGGTGCCGCACTTCCTGCGTCTGTTCCTGGCCCTTCTGGTCGGGATCCCCGAGGACAGGGTCCGGGTGATCGCTCCCGAGGTCGGGGGTGGTTTCGGCTCCAAGCTCAATATCTACGCCGAGGAGATCGGTTGCGCGTGGGCGTCGCGCAAGCTCGGCCGCCCGGTGAAGTGGATCGAGACGCGTTCCGAGGGTCTGATGGTCACCCACCATGGACGTGACCAGATCGACTACGTCAAGGTCGGCGCCAAGCGCGACGGCACGCTCACGGCGTGGCACACGAAGATCATCGCCGACATCGGCGCCTACCAGTTGCTGCTGACGCCGCTGATCCCGCCGCTCAGCGGGTTCGTGATGTGCGGTGTCTACAACACGCCGGCCGTGGTCACCGACGTGACCAGCGTGCACACGAACAAGTTCCCGACGGACGCGATCCGGGGGGCCGGCCGCCCCGAGGCGACCCACCTCATCGAGGTCGTGATGGACCAGCTCGCGCACGAGCTGGGGATGGACGCGCTCGAGCTGCGGCGGAAGAACTTCATTCCGCCGTTCGCCACGGGCCACGAGACCCCGATCGGCGTCGTGTACGACTCGGGGAACTACGAGGCGGCGCTCGACAAGCTGCTCGAGCACATCGATCCGGCCGAGGTACGCCGTGAGGCCGAGGCGCTGCGTGAGCAGGGCATCTACCGCGGCATTGGTTTCTCCACCTACACCGAGATCTGCGGCAATGCGCCGTCGCGGGCCGTGGGGCCCGGCGGGTTCGGACTCCAGGGCGGCGGCTGGGAATCCGCCACCGTCCGCGTCCACGCCACCGGATCGGTCACGCTGTACACGGGCACCTCGCCGCACGGCCAGGGTCACGAGACCGGGTTCGCTCAGATCGTCGCGGACCGGCTCGGGCTCGATCCACAGCAGGTCGAGGTGATCCACGGCGACACCGACACGGGTCCGTTCGGACTGGACACCTACGGGTCGCGCTCGCTCGCTGTGGGCGGCGAAGCCGCCGCGCGAGCGGCTGGCAAGGTCGCGAGCAAGGTCAAGGCGATCGTGGCCCATCAGCTCGAGGCGGCGCCTGAGGACATCGAGCTCAGGGACGGCAAGTTCTCGGTGCGCGGTTCGCCCGACAAGGGGTTGACGCTCGCCGAGGCGGCGGGCGCCGCGTACGTGACGATGGACATGCCCGAGGGCATGGAGCCCGGACTGGACGAGCAATCGTTCTACGACCCCGAGAACTTCGTGTTCCCGTTTGGCGCGCACGCATGCGTCGTCGACGTCGACCCGGAGACGGGAAAGGTCAAGGTCGTCCGCTGGGTGGCGGTCGACGACTGCGGGCCGGCGATCAACCCGATGCTGATCGACGGCCAGGTCCACGGCGGGATCGTCCACGGAATCGGGCAGGCGCTGTACGAGCGCATCCACTACGACGAGACCGGCCAACTCGTGACCGGCACGTTCGTGGATTACGCGCTCGCGACGGCGGCGGAGCTGCCGAGCTTCGAGACCGACCGGACCGAGACGCCGAGTCCGGTCAACTCGCTCGCGGTCAAGGGCGTCGGCGAGGCCGGCACGATTGCCGCCACCCCGGCGGTCACCAACGCCGTGATCGACGCGCTGCGTCCGCTCGGCGTCGAGTTCATCAACATGCCGCTCAGCCCGATGCGGGTGTGGGAGGCGATTCAGGAAGCTAAGGGAGGTGTGCCGGCATGATTCCGGCCGAGTTCGACTACACCGCGCCGGACACCCTCGAGGAGGCGATCCAAGCGGTCACCGACGGTGGCGAGGACGCGAAGCTGCTGGCCGGCGGGCATTCGCTGTTGCCGCTGATGAAGCTCCGACTGGCGGCGCCGTCGCTGCTCGTGGACCTGCGCAAAGTGCCCGGGCTGCACGGGATCCAGCGCGAGAACGGCAACTGGCGAATCGGGGCGCTGACCCCGCACGCCGCGCTCGAGCACACCCCGGACCTGGGGATCGTCTCGAAGACGGCAGGGACGATTGCGGACCCGCAGGTCCGCAATCGCGGCACGATCGGCGGGTCGCTGGCCCACGGCGACCCCGCGTCGGACCTGCCTGCGGTGATGCTGATCTGCGACGCCAGCGTGACGTTGCAGGGCGCGGGGGGCAACCAGCGAAGCGTCGCCGCGAACGACCTGTTCCGGAACTACCTCGAGACCGCTATCGAGCCGGCCGAGGTCCTCACCGAGGTGCGAATGCCCGTATACGACGGCTGGGGCTACAGCTACCAGAAGTTCAACCGGCGCAGCGAGGACTGGGCGATGGTGGCCGTCAGCGTGCTCGTCAAGCAGACCGGCGACGTGTGCGAGGACGTCCGCGTCGGACTGACGAACATGGGGTCGGTTCCGTTGCGCGCCGGCGCCGTCGAGGAGTCGCTCCGTGGACAGCCGTTGAACAAGGAGAGCATCGCCAGGGCGGCCGACCAGGCGGCAGAGGGGACCGACCCGCCCGCCGACCTCAACGCGAGCGCGGAGTACAAGCGCCATCTGGCGCGCGTGCTGACCCGCCGCGCCCTCGAAGAGGCAGCGGGGCTGCCATGATGGCTGTGTGACTCTTTCGCACGTCGGGTCCGTAGAGGAGGCGCGCGGGGCGCTCGCCTCCCAGGGCTATTTGGCCGGTCGCCCGCTCGCGCTGGCCGTCCATCTCGCGGTGGCCCTCGAGCAGCCGCTCCTGCTCGAGGGCGAGGCCGGCGTCGGCAAGACGGAGGTCGCGCGGGCGCTCGCCGCCGCCACCGGCGCGCGGCTGATCCGTCTCCAGTGCCACGAGGGGATCGACCTGCATCACGCGGTCTACGACTGGGATTACGCCCGGCAGCTGCTCGCGTTGCGCGCCGCTGAAGCGGGGGTCGACGAGGGCGAGCTGTTCTCGCGCCGGTTCCTGCTGCGCCGTCCGCTGTTGGATGCCCTGGAGGCGGGCGCGGATCAACCGGTCGTGCTCCTGATTGACGAGATCGATCGCGCCGACGACGAGTTCGAGGCGTTCCTGCTCGAGTTCCTGGCCGATTTCGCGGTCACGATCCCCGAGCTGGGGACGATCACGGCGGCGCGGCGGCCGACCGTGTTCCTGACCTCGAACCGGACGCGCGAGCTCCACGACGCGCTGAAACGCCGTTGTCTGTACCAGTGGATCGACTACCCGGGCGCCGAGCTCGAGCGCGAGATCGTCCGCACTCGAATTCCGGGCGTGTCCGAGACGATCGCGAGCCGGGTCGTGACGGCGGTTTCGCGGCTGCGCGAGCAGGGCGACCTGTACAAGCTTCCGGGCGTGGGGGAGACGATCGTGTGGGCGCGGGCGCTGCTCCAGCTCGGCGAGGACGCCGACCTCGAGGAGACCCTGGGGGTTGCGCTGAAGGTGCACGAGGACATGGAGCGCGTGATCGCGCGAGGAGTGCTCGACGGTGTCTGAGCCCGCCGCGCCGGAGCTCGCCGAGGGCGTCACAAGTGGGCTCGCCGAGCTCGCGGCTGTTCTGCGGGCGCAGGGATCGCGCGTCGGCATGGGAGAGCTGTTGACTGCGCACGAGGCGCTCGAGGCGGTCGATTGCACGTCGCGCGAGGACGCGCGGCTCGCGCTGCGGGCGGTGCTGTGCTCCGATCGGGGAGATCTCGCGAAGTTCGATCTCGCGTTCATGGCGGTGTACGGGAGCGGCCGTCCGATCGGGCAGTCCCCGTTCGACGAGCTCGGCGGGATCGAGAAGGAGGCGCTGCCCCACGCCGGGCTGGCGACCGGCGGAGCTCCGCCCCCGTCCTCCGACGGCGGCGAGCTGAGCCCGGTGCCGTCCGCGTGGAGCGACGTCGAGCTCCTGCGCCACAAGGATTTCGCCACGTACACGGACGCCGAGATGGCGCTCGCCCGGCTGCTGATCGCGCAGCTCGCGCGTCGCGGGCCGACACGGCTCTCCCGTCGAACGCGTCCGTCCCGCCGCCGCGGCCATACGCCCGATCTGCGGCGCGTCGTGCGCGCTTCGCTGCGCACCGCGGGAGAGCCCATCGACCGGCACTGGCGTGCGCCCTCGCGCCGCCCGAGGCCGGTGGTGCTCGTGTGCGACGTGTCGGGATCGATGACCCCGTACGCGCGGATGCTGCTCCAGTACCTGCACGCTTCCGTGGCTGCGCGCCGCCGGGTCGAGGCGTTCGCGTTCGGCACGCGGTTGACCCGGATCACCCACGAGCTCGGCGGCCGTGACCACGATCGTGCTTTGGAGCGCGCCGCGGAGGCAGTGACCGACTTCTCGGGGGGTACGCGGATCGGTTCCGCGCTCGCTACGTTGAATCGTGACCACGGACGCCGGGTCGGGCGCGGCGCGGTGGTGGTGATCCTGTCCGATGGGTGGGATCGCGGGGAGCCGGAAGAGCTATGGGCTGAGATGGCGCGCCTTCGGCGCAGCGCTCACCGCCTGGTGTGGTTGAACCCGCTGGCCGCTCACCCTGAATTCGCGCCGCTCACCCGTGGCATGCGGGCTGCGATCCCGCACACGGACGAGTTGCTCGCGGGCAACTCGCTCGCCTCGCTCGAGCAGCTAGCTGTCATCCTTGAGGAGATCTAGAGTCATGAAAGAGGTCCTGTCCGAGATCGAGGTTTGGAAGGCGCGAGGTGACCGGATTGCGCTCGCCACCGTCATCGACGTGCAGCGGTCCGCGCCTCGCCCACCGGGCGCGAAGATGGCCGTCAACGAGCATGGTGAGATCGCGGGCTCGGTGTCAGGTGGCTGCGTCGAGGGCGCGGTGGCGGAGATCGCCGATGGGATCCTGCGCGGCGACCCGCCTCAACTTGTCCACTTCGGGATCGCCGACTCCGACGCGTGGGACGTCGGGCTACCGTGCGGCGGTGAGATCGACGTCTGGGTGCAGGCACACGAACCCGGCCGGTTCGAAGAGATCGCGCGCGCCGATGGCCGGGCGGCCGAGGTGACGGTTCTGGAAGGCGCTTCTGCCGGCGCGAAGCTGCTCGTGGAGGCGGACGGGGCACGTTCGGGCTCGCTGGGCGCGCCGGAGATCGACGACGACGCCGCCCGCGTGGCGATCGAGCAGCTGTGGGCCGAGACGTCCGAGCGCCGCGACGGGATGTTCATCGACGTGATCGCTCCGCCGCCGCGGCTGATCGTGTTCGGAGCGGTCGACATCGCGTCTTCGCTGTGCTCGCTCGCGCGAGCCGCCGGCTGGCGTCCGTACGTGGTCGACCCGCGCGCGCGGTTCGCGACCCCGGACCGGTTTCCCGACGCCGTGCAGGTGATCGCGGCGTGGCCCGAGGAGGCGGTCGCGCAGCTCGGCGGCGTCGATCCGGCGACGTCGATCGTGGTGCTCACGCACGATCCGAAGCTCGACGATGCCGCTCTGTTGCTGGCGCTGAGCTCGCCGGCCCGGTTCATCGGCGCGATGGGATCGCGCCGCGCTCAGGCCAAGCGCCGCGAGCGCCTGTTGGAGCTCGGACTCGGCGAGGACGAGCTCGAGCGGATCTCCGCCCCTGTGGGGCTCGACCTTGGCGCGATCAGCCGCGAGGAGACCGCGCTGTCGATTCTGGCCGAGATCGTCGCGGCCCGGCACGGCCGTGACGGAGGGCGGCTCGGGGAAAGCAAGGGCCGGATCCACGAGGTCCCCGCTTGATCTGCGGCCTGATCCTCGCCGCCGGCGCCGGCACCCGGTTCGGAGAGAAGCCGAAGCAACTGGCCAAGCTCGACGGCCGTCCGCTGCTGGACCATGCGATTGCCGCGCAGTGCGCGGTGGCCGAACTCGAGCGGATCGCGGTCGTGCTGGGAGCGTATGGAGAGGAGATCCTGTCCGGGGTCGACTTCAGGCGGGCGGAGCCGGTCATCTGCGAGCGCTGGGCCGACGGCCAGGCCGCCTCGCTTCGGCGCGGGATCGAGTACCTGACCGATGGGGCCCATGTGAACAAGGTGATCGTGACGCTGGGCGACCAGCCCCGGATCCGGCCCGAGCTGATCGCGCGCTTCCTCGAGCAGCCACCCGGCACCCGCGCCACCTACAACGGCCGCCCGGGACACCCCGTCGTGCTCGGCCCCGTTCAGATGCGCGCGATCGCCCGGTTGCACGGCGACCGCGGCGCCCGCGAGCTGTTGCGCGGCGGCGGCACGATCGAATGCGGACGCCTGAGCGCAGCGCGCGATGTCGACACCCCCGAAGACCTGGAGGCGATACGTCATGAGGCTAGAGCAGTCGTTTGAGGTAGCCGCACCGCTCGAGCAGGTGTGGCACACGCTGGTCGACGTCGAGCACGTCGCCCCCTGCTTGCCCGGAGCCGCGGTCACCGGCCGCAACGACGATGGCAGCTACAACGGAACGTTCACGGTCAAGATCGGCCCGACGACGGCTTCCTACACCGGCAGGCTCGAGATGCAAAACATCGACGAGGCGTCGCACACCGCGACCATGCAGGCCCAGGGCACCGACAAGCGCGGCCAGGGTGGCGCGAAGGCGACGATCCTCTCGAGGGTGGCGCCGATTGATGGCCAGGGAACCCGCGTCGACGTCGTGACCGATTACCACATCACCGGGCGGCTTGCCCGTTTCGGCCGTGGCGGGATGATCGAGGACATCTCCGCGAGGCTGCTCAGGGAGTTCGCCAAGCGCCTCCAGACCTCGCTGGACGCGCAGCCTCAGAAGTCGGTCGCGCCGGCCGAGGCTGCGCCGGCCGAGGCTGCGCCGGCCGCGGCCGCGCCGGCGGCGGCGGCCGAGGATCTGTCGAGGGCCGAGACCGTAGTCTCGTCGTCCTCGACGCCGGCGGAGGAGCCGGTGGCGTCGGCGCCGTCTGCGCCGGTGGAGGAGCCGGTGGCGCCGGCGATGTCTGCGCCGGAGGAGGGGCCCGTGGCGCCGGCGTGGGCGCGGACGAAGGAGCCGCCCGCCGCGGCACCAGAGCCGACCGCCGCACCGCCTGAGGAGCCTGCTCCACCGGCCTGGGCACCGCCGGAGCCACCCGCGCACGCCGAGCACGCTGCGCCGGAGTCGACCGACGCGCCGGCCCCGTTCGAGCCGACGCACGAGCCTGAGCCCGCTGCGGCGACGCCCGAGCCCGCTGCGGCGACGCCCGAGCCCGCTGCGGCGACGCCCGAGCCCGCTGCGCCGACGCCCGAGCCCGAGCCCGCCGCACCGACGCCTGAGCCCGCGGTCGCCGCCTACGCCGGACCAGCGATGGCCGAAGCGGCCGCGCACGAACCGCCGCCGCCCCACGAGCCGCCCCCCGTCGCGCCACCGCCACCGCCACCTCCGCTCGACAACCCACCGATGCCGAGCGAGCCGATGCAGGGGCTGTCGCTGGTGGGCTCGGTCGTGTGGGGACGCGTCAAGCGCAATCCGGCTCCGGTCGCCGCGGCTGGGGTCGCGGTCGTGCTGCTGATGGCGCGCCGCCGGCGCCGGCGGCACCATTGATGCGCGCCGGCGCTCGTCACTGACCGCACCCTAGTGCCAAAAATCAGGTGGGGTCCCGATGCGAAGGGCCCGGTCGGCACGACATGATTCTCGCGTGCATGAGACAGTTGGATCAGTCGGTCGGCCGCTGACGGCGCTGCGGCCTCCGGTCGCGGCGCTAGGTCAGCCGCCGGCGTTGCCGACGCCGAACGACGCCGTCGGACCCGATCCCGATCTTGCCTGGCAGTCGAGCATCGGACAGATCATCTTCCTCCAGTCGCTTGCGCAAGAACGAATTTGAAGGGGGGCGCCGTTCACTGGTCACGCAGGTGGCGTGGCTTGGGGGCTAGTCCGACGGGGCTCAGCGCCGCTAGCCGCGCTGAGCCCCGTCCAGGGTCTCGGCTTGATCATCGGTGGCGATCCCGGTAGCGCTAGCAGCTCGCCCAGCTGCTCACGCGCCTGTGGCCCCTGTAAGTCGAGCTTCTCGTAGATGTGCCCGAGATGGGTCCCGACGGTCTTGACCGACACGAACAGGGTCTGGCCGATCTCGCGATTGGTCAACCCGCTCGCGGCAAGCTCCGCGACGCGCCGCTCGGCGGGCGTGAGCGCTTCCCGCCCCGAGGAGCGGTCACGCCGGCGCCGGACCCCGGTGGCCGCGAGCTCCGCGTCGATCCGGGCTGCGAGCATCACCGCTCCGCACTGCTGAGCAAGGCTGAGCGCCTCGCGGAGCGGCTCGCGTGCGGCGCTCCGCTTGCCGGCACGCCGCATCGCGGCGCCGACGTCGTGCAGGGCCCGGGCGAGCTCCAGGCGAGCCGGCGAGCGCCGGAGGCAGACGATTGCCTGTCCCAGCGTCACGATGCCGTCCTCACCGCCTGCGAGCACTCCGCAGGCGCGCAGAGCGACCCCGACCGCGCGAGGTTGCGCGAAGTGGTTGGCTCGCTCGAGTTCGGCGTGGACGAGGGCGTGCGCCTCCGCCGGTTCGTGCGCGCCGATCGCCAGCGCGAGTGTCGATCGCCACGCGAGATTGTTCGGGTTGTCGAGGATCGTGGCCTCGCCGACGCGGCGGAGATCCATGATCGCCTCAGCCGTACGCCCCAGCGCGAGGCGCACGCCCGCGCGGGCCATCAACGCGTGGACCGCGGCTACGGTGTCGAGCGCCTCCTCGATCGGCGCCCGAAGGAGAAAGCCGTCGGCTTCCTCAGCCGCCCCGCGCTCGAGCATGGCCAAGGCTAGGAAGGCCGCGGGCCAGATCCGCGCCCACAAGACCCGGTGGCGGTTGCCCAATTCGAGCGCGGCGCATGCGTTGGCTTCGGCCTGCGACAGTTCGCCACACCGCAGCGCCAGCATCGCGCCCCAGGTCAGGCTGGACAGGTGGGCGTCGATCGAGCCGCGCGACAGCGTGTCGGCGCGGACGTCCTCGATCAGCTCCCGCGCTCGCCTCACCTCGTCGGCGAACACGAGGGTGGAGATCGCGTATCTGGCCATCTGCGGACCGGTCGGCTCTTCAGTGACCAGGCGACCGCGATCGAGTCCGGCATCCATCTGCTCACGCCAGTCGCCCGAATGTGGCTCGCGCGCCGCTCGCCAGCATGCGTCGAACACGAGCAGGCCGCGTCCGGATGGACCGGCCACGACGGCGAGCTCGCGCAACGCGGGGAGCCGAGGCTCGACCTCGGCGACCAGTCGCCGATCGAGCGAGGCCGTAAGGGCCCGCAGCACCTCGATCTGGGCGCGCAGCGGCGGTGCCGCCGTCGGCCCCAACTCGTCGAGCATGTCGACGAGCACCCCGTGGGCCTCGACGGGGCGCCCCTCCCACACGAGCAGCTCGCTGAGGATGCGCGTCAGCCTCACCCGGATCGGCGGCGCGACGACGAGCTCGAGCGCCTCGCGCAGGTGGCCGGCTGCGGCTGGATCACGGGCGAGCGCTTCGGCCTCGCCCAGCTCGCCGAGCACCACGCCGCGCGCATCGCTCGCGGGCGGCTCGTTCAGCGTCCGCCGCAGCAGCCGGACGGCCGTGGCCGGTGCTCCGTCGGCGAGCGCGGCACGCGCAGCCTCCCGCAGCAGGACGACCACCGCCGGGTCGCCCGCCGGCTCGCCTCGCAGCAGATGGGCGCCGACCCGAGTGCTGCGCGCGCCCTCCCCGCCCAGCATCAGGCCGGCCCGCCGGTGACCGTCGGCGAGCGCGGCGGCGGGGATCCGCTCGTAGACCGCGCTCTGCATCAAAGGGTGGACGAAGCTCAGCGATGCCGACGGCGCGAGGATCTGCGCGGAGATGAGGCGGTCGGCGGCCTGGCGCGCGCGGGCGCCAGGAATCCCGGCCAGCGAGCCCGCCTGTCGGAGCGAGGCGCTTTCGAGCACCGCAACCGAACGGGCAAGGTTCCGCGAGTCCGCGCCGAGCCGGTTCAGCCGCGCCAGCACAGCTCGTGACACCGAGTCGGGACGCACGCTTTCGACGCGTGCGGCGCTCGACGCCACCGGCTCCACCTGCTCGGTTTCGAGCTCGGCGATCAGCTCCCTGACCAGGAACGGATTGCCGGCGCTGGCTCGCGCGCAGGCCGCGCAGAAATCGGCGTCGGCGTGCGCTCCGAGGGCGGATCGGACGAGCGTCGCGACTGCATTCGGGCTGAGCGACGCCGGCTCGATCAAGATCGCGTGGGGGTCGGCGCGCAACGCGCCCAGCAGTTCCTGCACCGTCGATGGCTCCCCGTCGCGGACGGTCACGATCACGAGCACGCCCAGCTCGTCGCAGCGTGCGCTCACGTAGGCGAGGAACCGGAGCGACGGCGGATCGGCCCAGTGGCAGTCGTCGACCACGAGTGCGACCGGACCGGCGGCGGAGATGTTCGAGGTCAGCCGGTAGAGGCTGTGGACCAGTGTGAACCTGCGATCGGCGGGCGCCTGCGGCACACGACCCGCCGACGACCCACGTCCCGTCGGCGCTCCACGGGTCGCCGACGATCCAATGCGGGCTCCGGTGCCGGGGCGAGAACGCGGGCCGTCTCCGGTCCCCTCGGGCTCGCCCGGACCCGGTTCGAACAGCTGCCGCGCCAGCGCGGCCGCGCCTTGCAGGAGTGCGGCACGCCCTTCGGGCCCCGCGCGCGCCAGCGGCGCCTCGAACAGCTGGCGTACGACTCCGAACCCGAACTCCTGCTCAAGGTCGCTGCCACGCGCGCGCAGGACCCGCACTCCGGCTCGCTCGGCCATGTCGGCCGCCGCCTGCAACAGCGCGGTTTTCCCGATGCCCGCCGGTCCACCGATAACCACAAGTCCGCCCGCCCCAGTGCCCGCGTGGCGGATCGCCTCCTGCATCCGCCGTAGCTCGGGCTCGCGTTCGAGCAATATGTCAGTGCGGCGTCCCTCCACCAATCCAGTATTTCCCCCCGGTCAGCGTCAGACACAACCCCCGTGCGGGAGGTGAGACACAACTCCCCCCGTCCGGCGGGGAGTTTACCGCGCGCAGCGCGATCGACCCTCGAATGGAACCGGTCCCAGCCGTGCGGCGCCGCGATGTTCGCAGGAGTACGGTCAGCGAAGTGACTCGCGTCCGTGGGGTGTATCGAAGCGCTCCGCCGGACAAACCGCGACCAGCCCGCTCGGGTTGATCATCGGGTGAGTCAGGTAATAGTGCCGGCGGATCTCGTCGAAATCGACGGTGTCAGCGACGCCGGGCCACTGATAGAGGTCGCGAGCGTACGGCCACACGTGCTCGTACTCGATCAGTTTGCGCAGCGAGCATTTGAAGTGGATCTGGTAGACCGCATCGAACCGGACGAGCGTCGTGAACAGCCGCCAATCGGTCTCCAGCGGCTCGGGGCCGAACAGAAAGCGCCGGTCGGTGAGTCGCTCGTCGAGGTCGTCGAGGGTCGAGAACAACCCCGTGACCTCGTGCTCGTAGATCGTCTGGCTGCTGGAGAACCCCGCCTTGTACACGGCGTTGTTGACGTTGTCGTAGATCCGGTCGTTAAGCGCGTCGATTTCGTCGGCCAGCGCCTCGGGGCGCAACTCCACCGCGTGCTCGGCCAGCGGCGCGAACACCGTGTGCAGCATCCGCAGGATGTCCGCGGACTCGTTGGAGACGATCACTCCCGTCTGCTTGTCCCACAGGACCGGCACGGTGACGCGGGCCGCGTAGCTCGGATCGGTCGCGAGGTACGCCTCGCTCAGGTGCTCGAAGCCATTCACGTCGTCGACGTAGTCACCTCCGGTGAATGCCCATCCGCGCTCGTCGCGGATTGGATCCACGAAGGAGATCCCGATCGCTTCCTCGAGACCCATCAGGCGGCGCGCGATGATCGTGCGGTGAGCCCACGGGCAGGCTCGGGCCACATACAGGTGATAACGGCCGGCCTGCAGCGGGAACTGGCTGTCACGGTCGGCCGAGACCCAGCGCAGGAACTGGCTGACCTGCCGCTGGAACGATCCGTCGGTGTCGAACTCTGGGTCGCGTGTCTGTCGGATCCAGGTCACCTCGCCGACTTTACTGCGGACGATCCGCCGTTAGGCTGGCGCCCATGACCAATACTCAGCAGGAGCAGGCGAAGAGGTTTCTGGAGTTGCACCGGCGCGGCGATCCGCTGCTCATGCCCAACGCGTGGGATCTCGGCTCGGCGGCGCTGCTCGCGTCGCTCGGCTTCCAGGCGCTCGCGACCACGAGCAGCGGGCACGCGGCGACACTCGGGCGGCTCGACGGGGGAGTCACCCGTGACGAGGCGCTGGCGCACGCCGCCGAGGTTGCGCGGGGGAGCGACGTGCCGGTGTCAGCCGATCTGGAAAACGGGTTCGCCGACGACTCCGCCGGGGTGGCCGAGACGATCGGCCTCGCGGTGCAGGCGGGTCTGGCCGGCTGCTCGGTTGAGGACTATTCCGGCGGCGAAAACGCTCGGATCTATGAACTCGACGAGGCTCGCGAACGGGTCGCGGCCGCGGTCGACGCCGCACACTCGGGGCTGGTCAAGCTGGTGCTCACCGCGCGCGCCGAGAACCACATCCGAGGGCGCGACGATCTTGCCGACACGATCGCGCGGCTGCAGGCCTATGCCGACGCCGGCGCCGACGTCCTGTTCGCGCCGGGGATCAAGACCCCCGACGACATCCGCAGGGTCGTCGAATCGGTCGACCGGCCCGTCAGCGTGCTCGCCGTCCCGGGTGTCCCCACCGTCTCCGAGTTGGCCGAGCTCGGGGTCGCCCGGATCTCGGTCGGCGGAGCATTCGCGTTCGCGGCGCTGGCGGGGCTGGTTGACGCCGCCTCGGAGCTGCGCGACCATGGGACGTACGGGTACCTTGAGCGGAGTGCGGTCGGCGGACGCGCGGCTCGGAGCGCGTTCAAGGGTTAGCCGAAGGGTTCAGGCGGCGGCCCGGAGGCTCCGCAGCGGTGGCCGCTCGGCTGGTTCGGCGATGGCCGGGTGTGGCGCATCGCCGCCCGGCGCGAACGCCGCCGGCAGCGGGCCCCTGAGCCGGCCTTCGCGCTCGAGCCGCACCGCCACCGCCCGCAGGACGGCGTATGCCATCGGGCCGAGATCTCTGAGCGGCTGGTGCGCGTTCTGGCGGACGTCGAGGTCGACCTGGGCGATCGCGTCCAGGCCGGCGAGCGAGTAGGCGTCGATGAGCAGGCCGATGTCGACTCCGTAGCCCGTCGCGAACGGAAGCTGTTCGAGCAACTCGCGCCGCGCGGCGATCTCGCCGGCGAGTGGCTGCCGGACCGCGGCCAGATCGGGATAGAACAGGTTCAGCAGCGGGCGGGCGGTCAGCTCGGTGACGCGACCCCCGCCGTCGGGGACGGTGACCTCGCCGACCCGGAACGGCCGGCGGTAGAAGCCCTTGACGAACGAGATCCCGGGCTCGCATAGCACCGGTCCGAGCACGCCGCAGGCGAAATGGGCGCCGAAGCGCTCCGAATCGGCGTCGAGGAAGCAGATCACGTCGCCGGCCAGCACGGGCAGCGCGCGCCACATCGCGTCGCCCTTGCCGAGCACGGGGCCGAGCTCGGGCATCAACTCGTCCTGGTCGTGGACCTCGGCGCCGAGGCGGCGGGCGATCTCGGCGGTGCCGTCGGTCGAACGATCGACGACGACGATCTGGTCGACGACGCCGGATTCGCGCAGCGGTACGAGTCGTTCGAGGATCGGTCCGATCGTGCGAGCCTCGTTGCGCGCGGGCAGGCACACCGACACGGTGCCGTCGCGCCCCGCGGCGAGCCGCTCGGGCGGGAAATCGCCGTGGGCAAAGGTGTTCGCGCGCTCCCAGGACCGCGATCGGATCGTCATCCCCAAGGAGGATGACAGCAGTGGCCGCCGGGCCTTTCCGAAGGCGATTGGCCAAGATGGTCGCGCGGGTATGAAGCGACGGGGACAAACACCTGATACTGGAGTGAGCATCGAGATCGGCTCGGTACTAGGATCGCCGGTGGAGGTATAACGGGTGAACCGGGTCCTGAAGATTCCCGCGTTCAGGCGGCTGTTGGCTGCCTACACGCTGAACGAGCTGGCATTCATGGTCGGCTCGCTGACGCTCGCCCTGCTCGTCTACCGGCGCACGGGCAGCGCTTTGGGAGCTGCCGGATTCTTCCTGTCGGCGCAGTTCGTGCCGGCATTGCTGTCGCCGCTCGCCGTCGCGCGCCTCGAAGGCCGCCCGCCGCGCGTGGTGCTTCCGGCTCTGTACTGGTTCGAGGCGCTCGTGTTCCTCGCGCTGGCATGGGTGGCGGTGCATTTCTCGCTGGCCTTGGTGCTGGTGCTCGCGTTGATCGACGGGCTGGCGGCGCTCACCGCTCGAGCGCTGGCCCGCGCCGCGACCGTCAGCGTGACCTCGGAGGCCGGCCTCCTGCGCGAGGGGAACGCGGTCGCGAACGCCGGATTCTCGGTTTGCTTCATGCTTGGTCCGGCGATCGGCGGGGCGGTGGTGGCGGCCGGAGGGACAAGCACGGCGCTGGTCGCCGATGGCTGCCTGTTCGGCGTGATCGGGTTGACGCTGGCGACGGCGAGCGGTCTCCCCAAGCCGGCGCCGACCCGCGCGCCGGCAAAGGGTCGGGTGCGCGCCGCGATCGAGTACGCGCGCCAGCGGGTGGTAATTCGCCGCCTCGTGCTCCTGAAGATATTCGGCGTTCTGTTCTTCACGATCTCGGTCCCGGTCGAGGTCGTGTTCGCCGAGCATTCGCTGCACGCGGGATCGGCCGGCTATGGCGCCCTGCTGTCGGCCTGGGGGGCGGGCGCGGTCGCCGGAGCAGCCATCTACGCGCGCTGGCGCGCGCTTCCGTCGCGGTCGCTGATCGTCATCGGTGCCGCTTCGCTTGGGATCGGGTTCCTCGTAATGGCGACAGCGCCGACACTGGCCGTAGCGATCATCGGGGCGGCGTTCGCCGGCATAGGAAACGGAGTCGAGGGGGTGGCCGCCCGCACCGCGCTCCAGGAGGAGACGGAAGAGCGGTGGATGGCGCTGATGATGAGCTTCAACGAGGCACTTTTCCAGTCTGTGCCTGGAGTCGGGATCGTGATCGGGGGCACGATCACCGCGCTCGGAAGCCCGCGGGCGGCGTTGGCGGTGGCGGGCGCCGGATCGCTCGCGATCACCGCGGCGGCCTGGCTTACGCTCGATTCTCTGAGCACGGCACGACCGTCTCCCCCGGACCAGGGACCTCCGCCGGACACCGATCGGCGGGTACATCCGTCTCCGACCCCTGCAGTGAGCACCGCGGGACCCGCTCCGAAGGGCACCGCGCCGGCGCATCCCGACGGCGGCCCGGCGTCGAACGGAGCAGGCCAGGCTAAGGCTCCTCCGTCGCCGATCGCACGACATCAGTAGAGTCGGCCCGCGAGCGATCGCCCTCGTCTGCGCTCCGGCATCGCCCGCTTCCCGATCGTGCGCCGTGCCTGTATCGACATCGGCTCGAACACGACGAGGCTGCTCGTCGCGGACTGCGACGGCGAGCAACTGCTCGAGGTACACCAGGAGCGTGCGTTCACCCATCTGGGGCGGGGCTTGGCCGGCAACGAGGAGATCGCCGAGGACAAGATCGCCGAGGTGTCCACAGTGGTGGCCGCGCAGCTGAACATGGCGCACGACCTCGGCGCCGCGGACGTGCGAGGGGTCGCGACGGCGGCCGTCCGGCGGGCGGCCAATCGCGACGCGCTCCTGGAGGCGGTCCACCGCGCCTGCGGGCTCGAGGTGGAGATCCTTTCCGCCGAAGATGAAGCCCGGCTCGCCTTCGCCGGCGCGGCGCGCACGCTCGGCTACGATCCTGCCGGTCCACTCGGCGTCGTCGACGCCGGTGGGGGATCATGCGAGCTCGTGGTGGGGACAGTGCCCGATCAGGTGACGTGGTTTGCGTCGTTCGAGCTTGGCTCGGGCGTGGTCGCGGACGAGTGCCTGCGCGCCGACCCGCCAACCGCCGAGGATCTGGCGCGAGCCCGCGCGCGCGTCCGGGAGGTGCTCGACGGAACCCGGCCGCCGGCCACGACACGCGTGGTGGCGGTCGGCGGCAGCGCAACCTCGCTGCGCCGGATCGCAGGACCGGTGCTCGATGCCGGCGCGTTTCACCGAGTGCTGTCGCTGCTGTCCGGCGCCCGGGCGGTCGACGTGGCGCGCCGGTTCTCGCTTGACGAGGACCGAGCCCGGCTGCTCCCCGGGGGTCTGCTGATCCTCGAGGCGGCCGCTGAGTTGTTCGGGGCGGCACTCGAGGTCGCGAACGGTGGGTTGCGAGAGGGTCTACTGCTGGAGGCACCGCGTGGCTGAGATCGACGAGCCGGATCCGGGCGAGTCAACCGCAAGCGCCAGAGAGGTTTCCCGCTTCGGGCGCTTCGATCCACCGATCCCGCCGCGGGAGGCAATCGCGGAGGTCCGGATCCGCGCGCCGACGCGGGGCAACCGGCGACTCGAGCGGTTCCTGGAGGCCGTCAACGCCGATAGCCACGTCAAAGCTCTGTGGCACGTGTCCGCGGTCAACGCGTCCCGACGGCTTGGCCTCACCGATCACTCCTGGGTCCACATCCAAATCGTGCTCAACATCGGCCTGCGCCTGGCTCGGATCCTGTTCCGCCGCGGCATCAGCCCGAGCGTCACCGCGGACTACGGCATGAGCGACCACGACGCCGAGGTGGTGATCGCCGCCGCCTGCCTGTTCCACTGCGTCGGCATGTCGATCCACCGGAACGACCACGAGCAATACAGCCTGTTCCTGACCGCCGATCGGCTGGGATCCCTGCTCGAGGGCGTGTATGAGGAGCCTGAACAGACCGTGATCGTCTCGGAGGCGATGCACGCGATCATCGGTCACCGCAGCAAGGGCGGCGAGCCGTTCACCGTGGAGGCCGGAATCCTCCGCGTCGCCGACGCGCTCGACATGGCCCGCGGACGATCACGGATGGAGTTCGAAGCCGGAAGGCTCGACATCCACTCGATATCCGCGTACGCGATCGAGGACGTCAAGATCTCACCGGGTGAAGACCGCGCCGTCCGGGTCGAAATCGCTATGTCCAACTCTGCCGGGATCTACCAGGTCGACGAGCTGCTGGCCAACAAACTCCGCGGATCCGGCCTCGAGGAACACATCGAGGTGATCGCCCGCATCGAGGCCGAGCACGAAAAGCGACTGCTCACCGTGTTCAGGATCTGACCTCTCCCGAGATAGGATCCCCGCGATGAAACGTGCACCCGTGATCGCCGTCGCCGCGACTGTGCTGTCGCTGCTAGCCGCGCCGTCGGCGTTTGCCGCCACCCAGACCGCGCAGTCGGGCAACGTCTCGGCGACGTTCACGTTCAGCGGCAGCTACCCGAACTTCACCGGCCTGCACCTCTCGATCGCCCAGGGCGCCACGGTCTACTACAACGAGCCGGTCGCCTCGAAGCTGTGCGGGACGTACTGCGCGCCGGGATCGCCGTCTGGCAAGGGATCCTCGGTGCACGTGCTCGACCTCGAGCACGACGGGCAGCCCGACGTCGTCCTCGACCTGTACAGCGGCGGCGCCCATTGTTGCTCGATCGAGCAGGTGTTCTCGTTCGACCCGGGCACGATGACCTACACGGAGACCCAGCACGACTTCGGCGACCCGGGGGAGCAGATCGTCGACCTGGGCCATAACGGCCGCTACGAGTTCCTCACCGCGGACGACTCGTTCGCGTACGAGTTCACCGACTTCGCGGCGTCGGGTCTGCCGATTCAGATCCTGAAGTTCTCGAACCGGCGCTTCCTCAACGTCACCCGTCAGTACCCGAAGCTGATCAAACGGGACGCGGCGGGGTGGCTCAAGGCGTTCCACAGCATGGCGAGGCAGCACTACTCCGACAGCGTCGGAGTGGTGGCGGCGTGGGCCGCCGACGAGGAGTTGCTCGGGCACGTCAAGCTCGTCAACACGTTCCTCGCCAACCAGCTGAAGGCGGGGCACCTGAACAGCGCGCTCAGCCCCGAGGAGCCCGGCGGCGCCAAGTTCGTCGCCAAGCTCGCGAAGTTCCTCCGGACGCACGGCTACCGCGGCTGAGGCCGCGGGCGCTCAGCCTGCGCCAGGCACGTCAACCCAGGTGTCGCCGGTCCAGCCGTCGAGGTCGTACTCGGTCAGGCACTGCTCGACCAGGGCGTCGCACCCGTCGAGGATCCCGCGCCCGCCGGAGAACCTCGCCATGTCCAGGCGCATCTGCTCCTGATTGCCGCTGTAGTTGATCTCGTACCACTCGTCGCGAGAGCCGAACTCGCTGCCGACGGCATCCGCCGGCGAGTACGAGGGCATGAAGAAGCGGTGGGTGCGGATCCCGTGGCGGTCCTCGGCGGTCATCACCTCGCGGGTTTTAGGGTCGTGCAAGGCGTCGTACAGGCGGGCCACCGAGCGCGCCGAGTTCCGGAAAGCCGGGCGCTCGGTCACGTCACGCACGCGTTCGCCGTCGATCCAGACCTCGCGACCGTCACGCAGGCTCTCGAGGTACTCCGCGCCGGTCAGCAGTTGGGTGCGGGTCGACTCGGTCAGAGGCCGGCTGCGGCGCGCGCGTCGTCAAGATTCGGGTAGTGGACCATCTCGGTCACCTTGCCGTCGCGGAACGTGGTCAGGTTGGCGACGAGTTCAGGCTGACCGTCGTCGCCGGTCCGCCGCATGATCACCACGACCTTGTCGCCGGCGTCGAGCATCTCGACGACTTCGCCCGGCGGCCCCCCGCGGCGCAGCCAGTTCTGGCGCATCCAACCGAGCGTCTGCTTGCGATCCTGACAGCCGCTCGATGGATCGCCGGCATGCCATTTGACGTCCGGATCGAGCAGCTCGCCGATCGCGTCGAGGTCGCCGCGCATGATCGCCTCGTACCCCCTGCGGGCGAGTTCGACGTTGCTCTCGCTCATCACTTCCCGCCCTTCATCGCGCGAAGCTTCTCGATCGTCTGCGCCACGCGACGGTCGCGCGTTTCGGGCTTCTTCGCGTCCTCGACCGCGCGGGCATGCCGACGAGGAACTCGCCGCCCATGCGAACGACGGTGGTCCTGCAGCTGTAACCGTTGATTGTGGCGGCCACCGGGAATCGCTTAGCGCCCTCGCCAATCTCGTGCGCCTGCTCGTCGTCGAGCACGACGGCGGCGGCGGGCCCGCGCTTCTGGAGCGTCGTCGTCAGACGGATCGCGCCCATCGCACTTCAGGCTACTGGCCGAACAGCCGCGCGACGACCGCGGTCACGTCGTCGTAGCGCTGCCCCGGCTCCTCGAGCACGCGCTCGAGGATGTGGTCGCACATCCGACGCGCATCCTCGGGCCCGGACGAGGCGGCGGCGGCGAGCCGCTCGAGGCCGACGTCGAGTGACTCCCCTCGGCGCTCGATCAGGCCGTCGGTGTAGAGCACGATCGCCTCGTTCGGGCCGGTCCGGTCCTCGTGGGTCTCGTATGGCCTGTCCTCGACCCCCATCAGCCCGTTGCCGCCCTCGAGGTACACGCAGGTTCCGTCGGCGCGCCGCCGGAGCGGCGGCGGATGTCCGCCGTTCGCCCACGCGATCGTGCCCTGCTCGGGGTCGATGATCGCGTAGACGATCGTGAACAGGTGCTCGTCCTCGCCCTGGAGTTGGTGGCGGTTGAGCAGCGTGAGGGCGTCGCCAGGATCGCGGTGGCCGCCCTGCGCGAGCGCGAACGCGCGGGTCAGCGTGCGCAGCTGCCCCATCGCGGATGCGGCACGAATGCCGCGCCCAGTGACGTCTCCGACGACGATCCCGAGGCGGCCGTCCGGCATCGAGAATGCGTCGTACCAGTCGCCGCCGACCTGCGCGGTCAGCCCGGCGACGTCGTAGGAAGCGACGATGTCGATCCCGCTCACCTTCGGAAGGCGCTTGGGCACCAACCCGCGCTGGAGCTCGACCGCGATCCGATGCTCCTCCTCGTGCAGCTGCGCCCGGCGGATCGCCAGCGCGGCGCGATCGGCGGCGTCCTGGAGCAGCGAGCGCTCGGTGGGGCTGAACGACCTTCCCGACGGCTGGGCGAGGCGCAAGCAGCCGACGGTCGTCCGCTCGATCACCAGCGGCACCTCGCGCCACCGGTCGTCCTCGGTTCCTGCCGCGACGCGCGGGAGCGTGCGGATCTGACCGACGGCGGCCCGCACGACGCGCGGCTGGTCGTGCTCGCCGGAAATCTGCACCTCGGCCGCCTCGACCCCGAACAGCTCGGCCAGCCGCGTGGCCAGCTGCGGCAGGATCTCGTCAAGCTCGAGCGCCTCGAGTGCCGTCGTCAGTTCCTGGAGCTTCGACAGGCGTTCAGCGACGGACTCCGCTTGCATTCGCGCTGCCTGTTCGAGCAGCAGGTCGGCTCGGTCCTGCTCGGCCCGGCGGCGCACGGTCAGATCGACCCACTGCGCCAGCAGGAGCGGCTCTGCAAACTCCGTCGACTCGATCGCCGAGGCCGCGAGCCCGACCCAGACCTCGGCGCCGGCGCTCGACCGCAGGCGCAGGTCGAGGCTCGGCCGCTCGGTGCCCGCGTGCCCCGAGTGGGCGGCGCGCGCGATCTGCTCGAGCGCCGCCGACATCGCCGGCCGATCATCGAGCTCACATAGGTCGACGACCGCTACCCCGTTCAGCTCGCCCGGCGCCCGGCCCACGAGCCGCGCAAAGGCGGGGTTCGAGCGGACGATTCTGCCCTCGGCGTCGAGCACGGTCTTGCCGATCGGCGCCGCCTCGAATGCGCCGCTGAGCAGCGCCTCGGACCGCTTCAGCGCGCGGCGGCTCGCCTCGAGCTCGGCAAATACCGACACCTTGGACCTGAGCAGGTCAGGGTCGAACGGCTTGAGGACATAGTCGACCGCCCCGACCCCGTACCCGCGGGTGATCTGGGACATCTCGTCCCGCGCTGCGGTGAGGAACACGATCGGGATGTCGCGAGTGCGCGTTCGCTCCTTGATCAATTGTGCGGTCTCGAACCCGTCGAGGCCGGGCATGCGGACGTCGAGCAGGATCATCGCGAAGTCCTGTTCGAGCAGCATGCGGAGCGCTCCGTGCCCGGACGACGCCGTGCGCAGCGGATAGCCGAGCGGATCGAGCACCGCCTCGAGCGTGCGCAGATTCTCGGGCTGGTCGTCGACGAGCAGGATCGGCAGCGCCTCGGCCGCCGCGAGGTCCAACATCCCCTCGGGATCGGCGAGCGTGGTGGCGGGGGGTGTGTGGGCCGGACCCAAAATTACCGGTCTAGGCGTCGAGCCACACGCGCATCATTGAGAGGAGCTGATCGACGTCGACGGGCTTGGTGATGTAGTCCGACGCGCCGGCCGCGATCGCCTTCTCGCGGTCGCCCTTCATCGCCTTGGCGGTCAACGAGATGATCGGGAGGTGCTCGAACCTCGGCATCGAGCGGATCGCCCGCGCCGTCTGGTAGCCGTCCATCTCGGGCATCATGATGTCGAGGAGCACCACGTCGGTGTTGGGGTGCTGGTGTAGTCGCTCGATCCCTTCGCGGCCGTTCTCGGCGAACACGACCTTCATCCCGCGCTGCTCGAGCGTCGACGTGAGGGCGAACACGTTGCGGATGTCATCGTCGATCACGAGCACCTTGCGGCCATGCAGTGGCGCGTCGCCGGTGCGCAGATGGCCGAGCAGCTCGCGGGTCTGGCTTGGCAGCGTCGCCTCCGCGCGATGCAGGAACAGCGCCGCCCGATCGACCAGCCGCTCGGGGGAGTCGGCAATCGTGATCACCGCCGACTTCGCCGCCGCGTCCAGCCTCGCCCGGTCCGCCTTGGAAAGGGCGTCGCCGACGAACACGATCAGCGGAAGCTCGCGCACGACCTCGTCGGTCGCCGCCTCGCGGATCAGTCCGAGTGATGCCGAGCGAGGCCGGCCGACCGCCACCACGCCCAGATCGAACGCCTCCGCTCGGAGCGTCTCGAGTGCACTCGCCGGCTCGATCCGCCGGATGTCGATGTTCTCGTCGCCCGCCAGCAGCGACCCGATCTGCTCGTCGAGCTCGCCGCCCGACACGATCAGCGCGATCCGTCGCATCGGCGCCCCCGAGATCCGCTCGAGCCTGCCGAGCGCGGCCTCGAGGCCGGCCTCGTCGACCGGATCGTCGATGTACGCCGCCGCGCCGGCCCGCAGGCCGTCCAGGCGCACGGCGCCGTCGCCGACCAGCGCGACCGGGAGGTGGCGGGTGTCGGGATGCTTCTTGAGCTGCCCGAGGACCGACTCGAACCGGGGCAGGTCGCCGGCGAGCACAACGGCACTCGGGCGGTGCTCGCGGGCCAGGCCGAGCGAGGCGCTCGCGCGCCGCGCGAGGATCGCCTTCGCCCCGCGGGCACGGACCGTCGCGACCATCGACTTCGCCCGGTCCGTGTTGGAGTCGATCACGAGCACGACCCGGTCCCCGCGCTCGAGCTCGTCGATCTCGTCGGCAAGCTGATCCTCGATCGCAAGTACCGGGATGTCCTCGAGCACTGCGATCTCGGTTGCCGGGACGTCGGTGCTTGTGGCGATGTCGTGGTCGGCGACGTGTGCGATGAGGGGGAGGAATAGGGAGAAGCTGCTGCCTTGGCCGACGGTGGAGTCGACCTGGATCTCTCCGCCCAACAGCCGCGCGATCTCGCGGCTGATCGACAGGCCCAGGCCGGTGCCGCCGTATTTGCGGGACGTGGTCCCGTCGGCCTGTTGGAAGGCTTCGAAGATCAGGTTGAGCTTGTCGTCGGGGATCCCGACGCCGGTGTCGGTGACCGCGAACTCGATCACCCGCTCGGCATCCCTGAGCGTGTCCGACCGCAACGCGGACGCGTCGGAGGGATGCCCGATCGACAACGTCACCCCACCCTCGTGCGTGAACTTGAACGCGTTCGAGAGCAGGTTCTTCAGCACCTGCCCCAGCCGCTGCTCATCAGACACGATCGACGCCGGCAGCTCCGGATCGATCTCGACCTTGAACGACAAACTCTTCTGCTCGGCCACATGCCGGAACGCCCGCTCGGCATCCTGATACACGTCAGACAACGGGACCGCGGCCAGATCAAGCTCCATCCGGCCCGCCTCGACCTTGGACAGATCCAAAATGTCATTGATCAAGCTCAGGAGATCGTTACCCGCAGAATGAATCGTCCGCGCGAACTCGACCTCCCTGTCGGTCAACGACCGCTCCTCATTCTCCGCCAACAACCGCGACAGGATCAGCATCGAATTCAACGGCGTCCTGAGCTCATGCGACATATTCGCCAAGAACTCCGACTTGTACTTCGACGACAGCGCCAACTGCGCCGCCTTCTCCTCCAACCCCCGCCGCGCCAGCTCAATCTCCTCATTCTTAATCTCAATATCCCGATTCTGCTCAGACAACAACGACGCCTTCTCCTGAAGCTCATCGTTCGTCTCCCTGAGCTCCTCAGACTGCTTCTGCAACTCGGTCGTGAGGCTTTGGGACTGCGTGAGCAGTTCCTCGGTTCGGAGGTTCGCCCGGATCGTGTTGAGCACGACGCCGATGGTCTCGCCGATCCGGGCGAGGAAGTCGCGGTGGACCTCGGAGAACGGACGGATCGAGGCGAGCTCGATCACGCCCAGGACCTGATCCTCGAACAGCACGGGCATCACCAGGATGTCGGCCGGCGTTGCCTCGCCGAGACCCGACCCGACCCGGATGTAACCCGGAGGGGCATCGCTGATCGCGATCGTCTTGCGGTCGAGCGCCGCCTGACCGACGAGGCCCTCGCCGATCACGAACCGGCTGCGCATCTCGCTGCGCCGCGGCGTGTACCCGTACGACGCTGCGAGCATCAGTTCGGGCGTGCCGTCGTCCGCCGTGGGCTCGGCGAGGAAGAACGCTCCGTGCTGTGAGTTCACCATCGGGGCGAGCTCGCTCATGATCAGCTGCGTCACCGCGGCCAGGTCGCGCTGTCCCTGGAGCATTCCCGAGATGCTCGCCAGGTTCGTCTTCAGCCAGTCCTGCTCGGCGTTGCGCTGAGTGGTCTCGCGGAGGTTGGCGATCATCTGGTTGATGTTGTCCTTGAGCTCGGCGACCTCGCCCTGAGCCTCGACCGAGATCGACCGCGTCAGGTCTCCCTGGGTCACCGCGGTTGACACCTCGGCGATCGCGCGGAGCTGGGTGGTCAGGGTGACCGCCAGCTGGTTGACGTTCTCGGTCAGACGCCGCCACGTTCCTGACACGCCCTCGACCTCGGCCTGACCGCCGAGCTTGCCCTCGGTGCCCACCTCGCGGGCGACTCGCGTCACCTCGGCGGCGAAGCTCGACAGCTGCGCGACCATTCGGTTCAGCGTCTGCTTGAGCTCGAGGATCTCGCCACGGGCGTCGACGGTGATCGTCTGGGTCATGTCGCCGTTCGCGACCGCGGTCGCCACCTGGGCGATGTTTCTCACCTGGTCGGTGAGGTTGCGGGCCATGAAGTTGACGTTGTCCGTGAGGTCCTTCCAGGTGCCGGCGACGCCTGGCACCTGCGCCTGGCCGCCGAGGATTCCCTCGGTGCCGACCTCGCGCGCGACGCGCGTCACCTCGGCAGCGAACGAGTTCAGCTGGTCGACCATCCGGTTGATCGTCTCGGCCAGCGCCGCGACCTCGCCCTTGGCGTCGACGGTGATCTTCTGGCTGAGGTCGCCGTGGGCGACCGCGGTGGTCACGCCGGCAATGTTCCGCACCTGAGTGGTCAGGTTCGACGCCATCAGGTTCACGTTCTCGGTCAGGCCCTTCCACGTGCCCGAAACGCCCTCGACCTCGGCCTGGCCGCCGAGGATTCCCTCGGTGCCGACCTCGCGCGCCACGCGGGTCACCTCGGCGGCGAAGCTACGGAGCTGGTCGACCATCGTGTTGATCGTGTCCTTGAGCTCGAGGATCTCGCCGCGGGCGTCAACGGTGATCTTCTTGGATAGGTCACCCTGCGCCACTGCTGTGGTGACCTGAGCGATGTTGCGGACCTGGTCGGTGAGGTTCGAGGCCATGAAGTTCACGTTCTCGGTCAGGCCCTTCCACGTGCCGGAAACGCCCTCGACCTTGGCCTGGCCGCCGAGCTTGCCGTCGGTGCCGACCTCGCGGGCTACGCGCGTCACCTCGTCCGCGAAGGCGGACAGCTGGTCGACCATCGTGTTGACGGTTCGCTTCAGCTCGAGCACCTCGCCCTGCACGTCGACCGTGATCTTCTGGCTGAGGTCGCCGTTGGCGACCGCGGTGGTCACCTGGGCGATGTTGCGGACCTGGTCGGTGAGGTTGCGGGCCATGAAGTTGACGTTGTCGGTGAGGTCCTTCCAGGTGCCGGCGACGCCCGGGACCTGGGCCTGGCCGCCGAGGATGCCTTCGGTTCCGACCTCGCGCGCGACGCGGGTCACCTCGTCCGCGAACGACCGCAGCTGGTCGACCATCGTGTTGATCGTGTCCTTCAGCTCGAGGATCTCGCCCTTGACGTCCACGGTGATCTTCTGGCTGAGGTCGCCGTTCGCGACCGCGGTGGTCACCTGGGCGATGTTTCTCACTTGGTCGGTCAGGTTCGACGCCATGAAGTTGACCGAGTCGGTGAGGTCCTTCCAGGTGCCGGCGACGCCCGGGACCTGGGCCTGACCGCCGAGCTTGCCGTCGGTGCCGACCTCGCGGGCGACGCGGGTCACCTCGGCGGCGAAGCTCGAGAGCTGGTCGACCATCGAATTCACGGTCGTGCCGATGCGGGCAAACTCGCCCTTCACCGGGCGCCCCTCGATCTCGAGCGCCATCTTCTGATTCAGGTCGCCCTCGGCCACGGCGACGATCACGCGCGCGACCTCGGTGGTCGGGCGGACCAGGTCGTCGATCAGGCCGTTGACCGAGCCGACGGTGGTGGCCCACGCTCCGCTCGCGCCATGCAGGCGGGCGCGCTCGGTCATGCGGCCCTCACGGCCGATGATCTCGGCCACGCGGACAAGCTCGGCTTCGAGCGCGGCGTTGCGGGCGGCCATCTGGTTGTAGCCGGCCTCGAGCCGGCCGATGTCGTCCTTGCGCCGCGCCGGTAGGCGAACTCCGAAGTCGCCGGCCGCGGCGGCCTGAAGCGCGCGCTCCAGACGGGCCAGCGCCGGATCGTCGACCAGCGCCCGGCCGTTCTTGACCGGCGCCCCAGCGCCGTTTGACGACTTCCGTGCGGTGCTCGCGCCGTTTGTCGCCGCCTTGCGCGTGCTGGCCGCGCCGTTCGCCGGCTTACGCGAGGCGCCTGCCCGGACAGTGCCTCTGTGCTCTGCTCCCCCAGTCTTCGCCATGCCTGCGCCTCCGAGTTAGTTGCTCGCGCGCGGCCCCCAGCCTGGCTCCGCGCGATTCAGCCCTTTGACCGACGCCACAGATTATCGCTGGACTGCGCACTCAACGCCCAGGTGCATGTTGGTTAAACACGTGTTCCAGGCCGAGTGTCAACGAAGTTTGGACCCGACCGGTCCCGGGCAGGCGCCACGACCATTTTTTGGCGGGCTCGTTCGGCGGGTTTGCTACCAGCCACCGCGCCAGTCGGCGTTCTTGGCGCGGGCCTTGGCGGCGGCCATTCGCGCGTGCTTGCGCTTGTCGAGACGCCACTGGATCAGCGAGAAGATGATGATGATCGTCGGGAAGAAGATGATCGTCATGAACATCGCGTTCGTGATCACCGTGTCGCTGGTCTCGCCGTACCACCCCTCGCCGCCGTGGGACACGCCGGCCAGCGCAGCCGGGGCGGTGGCAAGTGCCAAGAGCGCGACCGTCGTCAGAGCGGTGATGATCCGGGCGCGGCGCATCTGTCGTCTAAGGGTACCGGACCGACCGCGGATAGCGCCTTGAGCAGTACCGGGTTGTAGACCGCGCCGTTGGTCGTGATCTCGAGGTGGTTGATCGGCGCATCGAACACCTGGGCGCCGACGGCGTCGGCGAGCTCGTGCTGCTTGCGCGGCGGGACCGCGTCGTCGCGCGAGGTGAGGACGACGGCGGTCGGGATCGGCAGCGGCGCGAGCCAGGACCGCGAGTCGAAGCGGCCGAGTTCGCGTCCGGCCTCGACGAGGTTGGGCACCGAGTGGCGCATCGCCTCGGATAGGACCCATGCGGTCTCGGCCGAGTCATGCAAACCGACCCGGCGCAGCCCGGCGCGCCAGGTCGTGCGCGGCGCGACCGACAGCAGTACGCCGACCAGGCCAAGCGCCTTGAACGCACGCCGAGTCTCGGGATCCTGCCAGTGCTGGGCGGTTCCGCTGAGGACCATGCCGCTGACCACCTCGGGGTGGTCCCGCGCCATCAGCTGGGCGATCGCGCCGCCCATCGAGTACCCAACGACGATCGCCGGCGAGGCGTCGAGCAGGCGGAGCGCGGCAGCGGCGTCGCCGGCGCAGTCGCTCAGTCGGAACGGCGTCAGGGGACGCAGGCCTCGACCGTGGCCGCGATGGTCGATCGCCAGCACGCGATAACCGGCCGCCGCCAACGCGTCATAGGCCCCGCACCAGTTGAGGTCGGCGCTCGCCACCCAGCCGTGCAGCAGCATCACGACCGGGCCGTGGCCACCGGTGTCGCGCAGGAACAGCTCGCCGCGGCCCGGGGCGATGATCGTCCGCGCCGCCGGCATCTCGATCGGAGGAATCGGTGGGTATGGCGAGTTGCGCATCTGGACGATGCTAAACGGGCCGCCCTGCATACCATCACTCACTAGCCATGGCTGTCGTAATCGCATCCGACATCGGCAAGGACATCGCCGGCGAACCGCTGCTGCGCGGTATCTCGTTCAAGCTCGAGCGCCGCGACCGGATGACGCTGTCCGGACGCAACGGCGCCGGCAAGACGACGCTCCTCAGGATGCTGGCCGGCGAGGCGTCGATCGACGTCGGCGAGCTTACGCTAGCCAAGGACACGAAGATCGCGCTCCACGACCAGCGTCCCCCACTCGAACGAGACGTCAGCCTGCGCGACTACGTCCTGAGCGGCGCACGCGAGCTCGTCGCGATCGAGCAGCAGCTCGCCGAGCTCGAGCAGGCGATGGCGCATGGAGCCCACGACGACGCGACCCTCGGCCGTTACGCCGAGGCGCAGGGGCGGCTCGAGCACGCCGGCGGCTACGGGTGGCGCGACCGCGCCCTGTCCGCGCTGCGCGGACTCGGGTTTCGCGGCGACGCCGACCTCGATCGGACGCTCGACACGTTTTCCGGAGGGGAGCTGACGCGGGCCTCGCTCGGGCGGGCGCTCGCCGGCGACCCGGATCTTCTGCTGCTCGACGAGCCCACCAACCACCTCGACATCGCCTCGCTCGAGTGGCTCGAGCAGCACCTCGCGAGTCTCGATGCCGCGGTCGTGCTGGTGGCGCACGACCGCTGGTTCCTCGAGGCCGTCGGAACAAGCGTGCTCGAGCTCGAGGCCGGCCGCGGCAGGTTCTTCAAAGGGTCGTGGCACGCGTGGCGCAAGGAGAAGGCGACGCGCGAGCTTGCGCTCGGCCGCGCGATCGAGCGCCAGGAGGCTGAGATCGAGCGACTCGAGCGGTTCGTGACCCGTTTCCGCGCCGGCACGAGGGCGCGGCAGGCCCAGTCGCGCTCCAAGAAGCTGGCCAAGATGGAGCGGCTGAACCGGGCGCCGGCCGAAGGCGCCGCGCTCCAGTTCGCGTTCAAGCCACCCGAGAGGAGCGGTCGGGTCGTGTTCGGCTTCGAGGACGGTCACGTCGAGGTCGCCGACCGCGTGCTGCTCGACGACGTCGAGCTCTGGCTCGAGCGCGGCGAGCACGTGTCGCTCGTCGGTCCCAACGGCGCCGGCAAGACCACGCTGATCGAGACGCTGGCCGGTCGGCGGGAACTCTTCGACCCCGTGAACGGCACGGCACCCATCGCCGGCCCGCCAGTCGTGACCGGCAAGCTCCGCACCGGGCACAACGTGAAGCTCGGCTTCCTCTCCCAGCACGCCGAGGAGTTGTCCGCGGGCAGCGCGCGGACCGTGATCGAGGCGACGACGCACCTGACCAAGCTGACCCCGAACAACGCGCGCGGGCTCCTCGGACGGTTCCTGTTCTCCGGAGACGACGCGGAGAAGCCGCTCGAAGTGCTGTCAGGAGGGGAGCGCCGGCGCCTGTCGCTCGCGATCCTCGTGCAGTCCGGCGCGAACGTGCTGATCCTCGACGAGCCGACCAACCATCTCGACCTCGAGAGCCGCGAGGCGCTCGAGGCGGCGCTCAACGAGTTCAGCGGGTCGCTGCTCCTGGTGTCACACGATCGTGCGCTGCTCGACGCGGTCGGCAAGCGGACGGTGGCGATCGAGGACGCGACCTTGCACAGCTACCTCGGGGGCTGGCCGGAATACGTCCGGGCCCGCGAGGAGCGCGCGCAGACCGAGACGGCGAAGCCCGACAAGCCGGCGAAAGACCAGAAGCCGCGTTCGCGCTCGGCGCGCACCCCGCCGCAATCGAGCAGCTCCAGGGAACAGCAGCGCCTCGAACGCGAGATCGAAGCCGCCGAGGCGTCGCTGAAGGCACTCGAGCAGGAGCTCTCGGACCCGGTGGCGTGGTCGACGCCACAGCGGACCGCACAGGCGACCGCACGCCACGACAAGGCGAAGCGTGCGGTCGAGGACCTGTACGAGCGCTGGGAGCGCCTCGCGGGCTGACCGAGCGCTAGCCGGTGCTAACCGGCGGGCTTCGCCAGCACCGGCGCCGCGCCACCGAAGAGCGAGCCGCACTCCTTCGCTGCGGTCTGGAACCCCGGGGAGTTCGGGTTGATCCCAGCCCCGCCGATTCGGACGCCGATGCCGCCGTTCGGACCGGTAGAGAACTGTGGGTCGGGGAAGTTGGGAACGCCGTGCGTGCGCATGCAGCGCGCCATAGCGAGTGCCTGAGACCTCGACCGGGCGGTCTGGGCCGCGGTGGGATGACCGCCGTTCGGGAGATAGGACTGGCACGATTTCATCGCCCCCTTGAAGGCCGGCCCGTTCACCTGCACCCCGTTCACGGACATGCCGTTCGGCGACTGCTGGACCTGGAGGCGGATCTGACCGCCGGTCGGGTCGGGGAAGTTGGGTACGCCGTGCGAGCGCATGCATGCTGCGAACCGGAGCCCCTGGCTGTTGGCGGCCGCTGTGTCCTGCGACGAGCTCGAGCCGGGCGAGGTGGGGTCGCCGCCGTTCGAGCTCGAGGAACCGCACGCGGCGAGTGAGATGCCGGCCCCTACCAGGCAGAGCAGGATTGCGTATCGCACTGTTACCTCCTAAGTCGTGGTGGCACAGTGGTACGGCATAGGGGGTTACGCCACGGTAAGGGGTGCTGTTACCGCTCCGTTACCTGGTCGCGGCCATGCTCTTGCGCATCGGTGCCGACCCGCCAGACTGTTTGCAGGGCGAATGCGCGTGCTGGTGATCGAGGACCACGTGGAGCTGGCCGAAACGGTCGCACTCGGTCTGCAGCGCGAGGGCATGGCCGTCGACATCGCCCACGACGGTGAGTCCGGCTTGCGGCGAGCCGCGATCTACGACTACGACGTGATCGTGCTCGATCGCGATCTTCCCGGCGTCCACGGCGACCGCGTGTGCGAGACGCTGGTCAGCCAGGGCCGACGTACGCGGGTCCTGATGCTGACCGCGTCCGCGGGAATCGAGGACCGCGTCGCCGGGCTCAGCCTGGGCGCCGACGACTACCTGCCCAAGCCGTTCGCGTTCGCCGAGCTCATCGCCAGGATCCGCGCGCTCGCCCGGCGCGCGCAGCCAGCGCTCGCGCCGGTGATGCGGAGCGGCGACTTGACGCTCGATACGGGGAGGCGAATCGCCCACCGCGCCGGCCGGCGGCTCGATCTGACCGCCAAGGAGCTCGCCGTGCTCGAGTTGCTGCTCGCCGCGCGCAACACGGTCGTCTCGCCGGAGGAGCTGCTCGCCCGTGCCTGGGACGAGGCGGCCGATCCGTTCTCGGCCGTGGTGAAGGTGACGATCAGCCGGCTGCGGCGCAAGCTCGGCGAGCCCCCGATCATCGTGACGGTGCCCGGTGCCGGCTATCGCATCTAGGGGTAGGCGGTGGCGGCCACGGTGGACGCTCCGCCTGCGGCTGACGTTGCTCTACGGCGGTCTGTTCCTGGTGGCGGGCACTGCGCTGCTCGCGATCACCTACGGGCTAGTCGCGAACAGCAGCGACGTGGCGACCGCCAACCAGGTGTTCGTCGACCGCACCGCGGCGGCGGGAAAGCTCCCCGCGCCACCGGCGGACGCGTCCGCGGTGCCCCCGGACGTGCGGGGAACCGGGCAGGCCGGTGGCGCGGTGGCGCAGAGCGTCGGCGGGACGCAATCGTCCGCGGTGGTCCAGCTGCGCGCGTACGAGGGCAAGGTGACGTCCGTGTTCAAGCGGCTGACCGCCGCCCAGGAGGCGCAGTTGACGGCCCAGCAGAAGAACGCCAACGCTCGCATCCACGCGGTGCGCAAGTCACAGCTGGACACGCTCCTCACGCGGTCCGGGCTCGCGCTGGCGATCATGGCGCTGGCGTCCATCGGGCTCGGCTGGCTGGTGGCGGGACGAGCGCTGCGTCCGGTGCGGACGATGAGCTCTCGGGCCCGGGGCATATCCGAGCGGAACCTCCATGAGCGCCTCGCGCTCGAGGGACCCGACGACGAGCTCAAGGAGCTCGGCGACACCTTCGACGGGCTGCTCGGACGCCTGGAGGCGGCGTTTGAGTCCCAGCGCCGGTTCGTCGCCAACGCCTCGCACGAGCTGCGGACGCCAATCACGCTCGAGCGCGCGCTGGTCGAGGTGGCGCTCAGCGACCCCAATGCGTCGATCGAGTCGCTGCGCGAGACGTGCCTGCGCGTCCTCACCGCGAGCGAGCAGCAGGAGCGCCTGATCGAGGCCCTGCTGACGCTCGCCCGCAGCCAGCGCGGGCTCGAGACGCGGGCTCCGGTCGACCTGCGCGAGGTGACCGCCGAGGTCGTTCGCGCGGTGCCCTCGAACGGCATCAAGGTCGACACCGAGCTCGGCGACGCGCCCACGACGGGCGACCCGGCGATGGTCGAACGGCTCGTCGCGAACCTGGTCCAGAACGCGGTCCGCTACAACGACCCGGACGGCTGGGTCACCGCGTGGACCGGACTTCGTGACGGCGAGCCGACGCTGGAGGTCACGAACACCGGCCCGGTCGTCTCGCGCGAGCAGGTCGACGAGCTCGTGAAGCCGTTCTCCCGGCTTGACGGAAACGGCTCGATTGCCGCCCGGGGCACCGACGGCCGCGACGGCCTCGGCCTCGGCCTGTCGATCGTGCAGGCCATCGTCGACGCCCACGGCGCGCGCCTGACGACGGACCCCAGAGCCGAAGGCGGCCTGAAGATCGTGGTCAGCTTTCCGGCCGTGGCGTGACGTTAGGGTCCTTAGCCCGGTCGGCCTCGGCGAGAAACCGCGGGCTGTCGAACAGGATCCGGCGGCGGCGCAACCCGGCCAGCAGCGGCTCCTGATCGTCGAAGGCGACCTGCGTCGCGACCCCCGGGCGGAACGTGATCGTGTAGGAGCCGGCGCACCCCCCGGCGACCTGGCCGTCGACCTCGAGCCTCGCACCGGCGAAGCTGCCGGTGGCGTCCAGGACAAGCTCCGAGCCGGAGTCGATCACGAGCGGGGGCGCGAAACCACCGTGTTTGGGAAGCGGTGTCAGCACGAAGCCGTCGACGCCGGTCAGGAGCAGCGGTCCCCCGGCGGAGATCGCGTAGCCGCTCGTGCCGAGCGGCGTGCTCACGACGGCGCCGTCGCCGGCGATGCGCGCGAACAGCGCTCCGTCGACCTGGACGCTGAGGCGGACCTGGCCGCCGGCGTCGCGGACCAGCGCCACGTCGTTCAGGGCAAACAGCGGCTCTCCGGACGCGCGGACGATCGACAGCGCCGGGAACATCCGCGGGAGCCAGTCGCCCTGGCTGAACCGGTCGAGCGCACGGTGGATATCGCCGCTCATGACCGTGGCCAGCGCTCCGAGGCTCCCGCACGAGATCCCGAGCACGGGCCGGCGGGCCTCCGCGCCGGCTCGGAGAGCAGCCAGCGTGGTGCCGTCGCCGCCGATCGAAACGATCACGTCGGCATCGCTCGCATCGGCTCGCTCGGCGATCGCTCGCTGGGGATACGTCCCCGCCAGCTGGACGATCTCGACCCCGTTCTTCTGCGCCCATTCACGGAGGACCCCGAGCGGCGTGTCCAGATTTCGCGTCGGATGCACGAGCAGGCCGATGCGCCGCGGAACCCCTGCGGGGGCGGCCGGCGAGCTGGGGTCGGGGAGGGGTACGGACATCTTCGGGCACACCAACCTTATTTCGCGGACCTGTCGGGAGGAGTCTCTAGACTCAAACCAACGATGGCACCGCTTAGCGATGCGTCGCCGGTCCGGGTTGCGCTGATCGATGATGACAGCGGGCTGATGACCGTTCTCGACAGGCGACTCGGAGCGCTTCGGTGGGAAGCGCAAGTGCTGGCATTCCCTCCCGACGCCGGCCATCTGGCGGCACTGCGACTGCACGCCCTGATCGTCAACCCGGCGCTGACCGGGCTCGACTACATCGAGCGCGTCGCGACCTCCCTTCCCGGCCTGGCGCTGCTGGTCTGCAGCAGCCCGGTGACGGTGTCCGAGCGGGTGAAGGGCCTGCGCGCGGGCGCCGACGACTGGCTGACCAAGCCGTGTCACCCCGAGGAGCTGGTGGCGCGAATCCAGGCCGTGTTGCGCCGGCGCCGAGCGGGCGAGCTGCCGGTCGAGGAGGCGACGATCGAGGCCGGCGAGATCGCGATTCGGCCGGACCGGTACGACGCCTATGCCGGCGAGCAGGGCGCCTCGCTGTCGCGCAAGGAGTTTGAGCTGCTGCGCCAGCTCGCGGCCGCGGACGGGCGAGTGCTCGAGCGCGAGGACATCTACCAGCGCGTATGGGGCTACACGATGGCCCGCGGCGACCGGTCCGTCGACGTGTTCGTCCGCAAGCTGCGCCAGAAGCTTGAGCAGATCTCCCCCGGGTGGCGGTATGTCCACACCCATTTCGGGGTGGGCTATCGGTTCGCAGCGGAGCCGTACCCCGCCGATGGCGAGGCCGTGGATCCGGTGGGAGCCGTGACGTCCTCACGCGAGGACTTCGCCGCGGTACGCTAGAGGTCCTTGAACTCGACCGTCCGTAACGTCTTGATCGTGCTCGCGCTCGCCGCGATCGTGGGCACGCTGTCGGGCGGCGTCACTGCCGCCAATGTGGCGATCCAGGCGGTCACACTCGTGTTCCTCGGAGTGCTGTTCTGGTTCGCGTCGCTGATGTACCGCCAGCATCGAAGCACCCTGTACTCGCTCGGCGACAGCCGGCGCGCCGTCCTGTACGTCGCGCTGGGCGTCGGGACGCTGACGCTGACCGCGACATCGCGCATGTGGAGCAGCGGTGGGTTCGCGTCGGTGGCGTGGCTGCTTCTGCTCGGCGGGGCCGGTTACGCGGTGTTCGCCGTGCTCTGGTCCGCGCGGAAGTACTGAGGGCCGCCGCTCACTCAGTTGCGGACCCTGGTACTTCCGCCGCAAGTACTGAGGCCGAGAGCGTCGGGTCAGGAGGCAACCGGGCGGGGGGGCCCGGGCTCGGCGCCGCCGACAGCGCACTTGGGGCAGAGACCCTCGAGTAGCACGTGCGCTCGCTCCACCTCGAATCCCTGCTCGCGAAGCGTCAGCTGGATGTTCTCGGGCTCGATATCGACCAGGCCGTTGCACTCCCGGCAGCGGAAATGGTGGTGAGGCGTGACGTTCGCATCGAACTGGCGGGGCCCTGGGCCCTCGACGACGCCGAGCAGCCCGACCTCGGCAAGTTCGCCGAGCGCGTTGTAGACCGTGGCTCGTGAGAGCTCGGGGAGCTGCGCCCGCGCCTGCTGGAACACCTCCTCGGCGCTCAGGTGGCCGTTCGCGGTGTGCGCGAACAGGCCGCAGATCGCACGCCGCTGGGCGGTCGCTCTCAGGCCGTGCGCGCGCAGCAGCTGGGCCAGTGAAACGTCGGAGAGCGGGGCTGAGGATCCGGAGGACATCTGGAAGCCGTCTGTGGTGGTATTCGATCCAGAACGACCGCACAGGAGCGTATCGCGAGGACCGGTCGGCGACCGCCGCGCCCCTATCCTCGATTGCGTGTCAGTAGTCCCAGCCGACAGGCGCCGCGAGCTTCCCGACGAGCCCGGCGTGTACCTGTTCCGCGACCGCCGCGGCAAGGTGATCTACGTCGGGAAGGCGATCTCGATTCGCAAGCGGGTGGCGTCCCACTTCTCGAATCCGAGCACGCGCGGGGGGGAGGGGCTGCTGGGCATGATCGACCAGATCGAGGCGCTGGTCGTCAACAACGAGGCCGAGGCGCTGCTCGCCGAGCAGAACTTCATCAAGCAATACAAGCCGCGGTTCAACATCCGCCTACGCGACGACAAGTCGTACCCGTACATCGCGATCTCGCTCGACGAGGACTTTCCACGGGTGTATTTCACCCGCGAGCGCCACCGCCGCGACCGCGCGTACTTCGGCCCTTACAGCAACGCCAAGCGCGTCCGCTCGACGCTCGAGGTGCTCGGCAAGGTGTTTCTGTTCCGCTCGTGCGAGGGTCCCGAGCCCGGCCGCCGCAGCGGCTCGCCGTGTCTCGACTATTACATCAAGCGGTGCGAGGCCCCGTGCGTCGGCTATGTCAGCCGCGAGGACTACCGGAAGGGCATCGACGGCGTGATCGACTTCCTGTCGGGGCGCTACCGGGACATCGAGCGCTCTCTGGAGAAGTCGATGCGCGAGGCGGCCGCCGAGCAGCGGTTCGAGGACGCCGCGCGCGAGCGCAACCGGCTGCGGGCGGTCCACTCGCTGCTCGAGCGCCAGCGCGTGTCCAACGAGGCCGTGGGCACGCTCGACGCGATCGCGGTGGCGGTGCACGAGGGCGAGGCCAACGCCCAGGTGTTCCAGCTCCGCGACGGCGTCCTGTCCGACCGCCAGAGCTTCTACCTGGACAACGAGGCCCAGGGCGGGATCGCCGAGGTCGCGGAGGCGTTCATCCTCCAGTACTACACGAGCGCGATGATGGTCCCGCCGCTGCTGGTCGTGCAGCGCGAGGTCGCCCCGTCGGCCCCGTTGCTGGCAGAGGCGCTGAGCGCCCGCCGCGACGGCTCGGTCGAGATCCGCGCCGCCGAACGCGGCGACAAGCGCCGGATCCTCGAGCTTGCCGAGCGCAACGCGCGGCTTGCGCTCGACCAGGAGCGGCTCCGCTCCGAGCGCCGGCGCCAGCAACGGGTCGAGGCGCTCGACGGACTGCAACAGGCGCTCGGGCTGGACACGCTCCCGCTGCGGATCGAGTGCTTCGACATCTCAACGCTCATGGGGACGAACACGGTGGCGTCGATGGTGGTGTTCGAGGGCGGGGCGCCGAAGAAGTCCGACTACAGGCGGTTCAAGATCCGCGGCGACTTCGCGGACAACGGCGGCCCGGCGATCGGGGAGCCCGACGACTTCGCTGCGATGGAGGAGGTGCTGTCGCGCCGGCTCGCGCGTTGGGAGCACCAGCACGACCTGTCCCCGCACGACAAGGACTACGACCCGAGCTTCGCCGCCCTCCCGAATGTGATCGTGATCGACGGTGGCAAGGGACAGCTGTCGGCCGGGCTGCGCGCGCTCCAGGGGTTTCGCGACCGCGGCGTGGTCGTGATCTCGCTGGCCAAGCGGATCGAGGAGGTGTTCACCGCCGGTGCGAGCGATCCACTTCGTCTGCCGCACGACACGGTCGAGCTCCAGCTGCTCCAGCGGGTCCGCGACGAGGCCCACCGGTTCGCGATCACCCACCACCGGATCCGGCGCGACCGCGCGATGACGGCGTCGATCCTCGACGAGCTGCCGGGGGTCGGCCCGGCGCGCAAGCGCGCTCTGCTCAAGCACTTCGGGTCGCCCGACGCGATCCTCGCCGCCTCGCGCGAGGAGCTCGAGGCCGTGCCCGGGATGCCGGGCAAGCTTGCGCGCGACGTGTACCGCGAGCTGCACAAGACCGGCGTGTAAGGGGTCAGCAGCGCGGCGCTCGCTGGCGGGAAGTCGATCAGGAAGCGTCCGGCGACCGGCGAGACCGGCTGAAGGCGCGGCATGGGGAGGACGCCGGTGGGCGCGACCGACACGCCGCCGAGCGTGACACCGGCGGTCGCGCCCGCGCTCGGCGCCCGGAGCCACTCGATGTGGGCGGCGCCGGGCTCGGGAAGCGCGAGCGCGACATCGTGGGCGCGGGAGGCCTTGTTGATCAGGACGACTCCGGCGGTGGTCGCCCACACCTTGACCGGGCCGCCGGCGACGTGCACGGGCAGCCGAGGATCAGCCGCGCGTTCAGAGCGGTCGCGAGCGCGCGGGCGGTGGCGGCCCACCGCGGGGTGAGCGCGTACCTGATGCCCGCGGGGCGCGCGAGTCCCCGCACAGGCCACCAGGTCGCGTCGGTGCTGTCGCCGCCAATGCGCAGGAGGAGCGGCTGACCGCGGGCCGGCGCCAGGTTGCGCAGCAGCCGGACGAACACCTCCCACACCGCCGGTGGTCACATGTAATGATCGCGCTCGTCCGCGCGAGGCTTCAAGCTCCCTACCATGGAAGTCTCAGGAGTGGATCAGCTCGAGCAAACGCAAGCGGCGCGGGACGAAGGCTCGGCACTGATCGATCTGGTGATCATCACCGGGTTCTCGGGCGCCGGCAAGTCGACCGCGATGGCGGCCTTCGAGGACGAGGGCTACTTCTGCGTGGACAACCTCCCGTCGGAGATGATCCGGTCGCTCGTCGACCTGTTCATGCACGCCGGCTCGAAGGTGCAGCACGCCGCGGTCGTCTCCGACGTGCGCGGCGGCGAGTACTTCGACGGTCTGTCCGCGATGCTCGATGACCTCCAGGCCGCGGGCGTCATCCACCGCGTGCTGTTCCTTGACGCCGACGAGCAGACGCTGCTGACGCGCTACAAGGAGACCCGCCGGCGACACCCGCTCGCACCCGAGGGGAGCGTCACCGACGGCATCGCACGCGAAGGCGAGCTACTCGCCCCGCTGCGTACGCGGGCCGACGTCGTTATCAACACGTCGGGTCTGACGGCGGCGATGCTCCGCCGCAAGCTCGCGGACGAGCTGCTCCCGACGCGGACCCCCGGGCGTTTGGCGGTCACTTTCCAGAGCTTCGGGTTCAAGTACGGTCCGGCGCTCGACCCGGATCTACTGCTCGACGTCCGGTTCCTCCCGAACCCACATTACGACCGGGACCTGCGGCCGCTGACCGGAGACGACCCGCGAATCCTTGAATACATAAACCGCGACGGGGAGCTCGACGAGCTATACGACAAGCTTCACCCGCTGCTCGACTACCTGCTCCCGCAGTACCTGGCCGAGGGAAAGGCGCATCTCGTGGTGGCGATCGGCTGCACCGGGGGGCGCCACCGGTCCGTGGCGATCGCGTCGCATCTCGCGAGCCGCTACGGCGACGACCCCGAGTACCTCGTGCACGTCGTTCACCGAGACGTCAGCAAACCGGCGTGATCGACCACATCGGGTTCGAGGTCGGCGATCTGGAGCGCTCGAGCCGGTTCTACGACGCCGTGCTGTATGCGCTCGGAGCCAGGCGGATGGTGCAGTCCGAGCACGTAGTGGCGTACGGGGTGAACGGGCCCGAGGTGTGGATCGTTAATAGGCCCGGCCCGCCCCGGGCGCCCGGAACCGGCTACGGCCATCTGGCGCTGCGGGCGAGCGGCAAGGCCGCGGTCGACGCCGCATACAAGGGCGGGCTCGCCAACGGCGGGAGCGACGACGGGCCGCCGGGGATGCGGCCGCAATACGGCCGGCGTTACTACGCGGCGTACCTGCTCGATCCCGACGGGCTGCGGGTAGAGGTCGTCTCACGGAGATGACTCGCTAGCCTTCGCCCTTGGCCGGCGCACGTCGGCGTTTTCTTTGAGTCGAAACGGAGGTTCGGGATGTCGGTACGCGTCGGTATCAACGGCTTCGGGCGTATTGGCCGAAACGTCTTCCGCGCCGCTTACGAGGCCGGGGCCGACATCGAGTGGGTGGGGGTCAACGACATCGGCGATCCCAAGACGTTCGCTCACCTGCTCAAGTACGACTCGAACTACGGGCCGTTCCCGGGCGAGGTCGGGGAGACGAGCACGGGCTTTCTCGTCGACGGCAAGGAGATCCGGTTCATCTCCGAGAAGGACCCGGCCGCGCTGCCGTGGGGGGAGCTCGGCGCTGACGTCGTGATCGAGTCGACTGGGCTGTTCACGGATCGCGAGAACGCCGCCAAGCACCTCGCTGCCGGCGCCAAGAAGGTCCTGATCTCCGCGCCGGCGACCGAGCCCGACGTGACCGTCGCGCTCGGCGTGAACTTCGAGCAGGTCTATGACCCGGCCAAGCACGACGTGATCTCGAATGCCTCGTGCACGACGAACTGCCTCGCCCCGGTCGCCAAGGTGCTCCACGACACGGTCGGGATCAAGCACGGGCTGATGACCACGATCCACGCCTACACCGCCGATCAGCGCCTCCAGGACATGCCCCACCGTGACCTGCGCCGGGCGCGCGCCGCCGCGATCAACCTGATCCCGGCCTCGACGGGGGCGGCGAAGGCGATTGGCCTGGTCATTCCAGAGCTCAACGGCAAGCTGAACGGATTTGCCGTCCGGGCCCCGGTGCCGACCGGCAGCGTCGTCGACCTGACGGTCGAGGCGAACCGCGAGACGACGGTTGACGAGATCAACGCCGCGGTGAAGGCGGCCGCCGACGGCCCGATGAAGGGCGTGCTCGAGTACACCGACGAGCCGATTGTGTCCTCGGACATCGTCAAGAACCCGGCATCCTCGATCTTCGACTCGTTGCTCACCGTGGTGATGGACAAGACGATGGTCAAGCTCGTTGCCTGGTACGACAACGAGTGGGGTTACTCCAATCGCGTGGTCGACGTGGCTCAGAGTTTGTTGTGAAGACACTTCGGGACCTGGGAAACCTAGACGGCAAGCGGGTGTTGGTGAGGGTCGATTTCAACGTTCCGCTCGAGAACGGAGCGGTGGCCGACGACCTGCGAATCAGCGCGGCGCTGCCGACGATCGAGGAGCTGCGGCGGCGGGGCGCCCGGATCGTGCTCGTCTCACACCTCGGGCGCCCGAAGGACCGCGAGCCGTCGCTGTCGCTGGCGCCCGTAGGCGAGCGGCTCGGCGAGCTTCTCGGGGCCCCTGTGCCGGTGGCGCCGGGGGTTGTCGGGGACGAGGTTTCGGACGCGGTGAATGCCCTTGGGGAAGGGGACCTGCTGCTGCTCGAGAACGTCCGGTATGAGCCGGGGGAGACCAAGAACGACCCTGACTTTGCCCGCTCGCTGGCGTCGTTTGCTGATGTGTACGTCGACGATGCCTTCGGCGCGGCGCATCGCGCGCACGCCTCGACCGAGGGCGTGGCGCGGCTCGTCCCCGAGCACGCGGCCGGGCTGCTGCTCGAGCGCGAGGTGAGCACCCTGTCGGCGGTGCTCGAGGATCCGGCCCGCCCGCTCGTGTCGGTGCTCGGGGGCGCCAAGGTGAGCGACAAGATCGGCGTAATCGACGCGTTCCGCGAGCGGGCGGACACGATCCTGATCGGCGGCGCGATGTGCTTTCCGTTCCTGGCCGCGCAGGGCCACTCGGTCGGGGGTTCGTTGTGTGCTGAGGAAGACGTCGAGCTGGCGTCTCGGATACTCGACGCCGGGTCGGCGGCCCGGGCTGAGTTACGGCTGCCGGTCGACCTCGTGATCGGGCGAGAGTTCTCCGAGGACACTGAGGCGCTCGAGCTCGATGGGCTCGACGTGCCCGACGGGTGGATGGGGCTTGACATTGGTCCGAAGACTGCGTCGTCGTACGGGGACGTGATCGCTTCCGCCGGGACCGTGTTCTGGAACGGACCGATGGGCGCGTTCGAGCTGGCCCCGTTCGCGGCCGGGACCCGCGCGGTCGCCGAGGCGGTCGCGGCGGCGCCCGGGACCACGGTCGTCGGAGGCGGAGACTCGGCCGCGGCCTTGCAGCGCTTCGGACTGGCGGACCGCGTGACGCATTTGTCGACGGGCGGCGGCGCGACGCTCGAGATGATCGAGGGCAAGGCGCTGCCCGGAGTGGAGGCATTGAATTGAGTGACCGGGTTCCGCTGATCGCGGGCAACTGGAAGATGAACAAGACCATCGCGGAGGCGGAGCAGTTCATCGCCGCCGTCCTGCCGCGGGTGTCGAGCGTTCAGAGCGTCGACGTCGCGATCTGCCCGCCGTTCACGGCGCTAGCGGCGATGGTTGACTCGGCTCGCGGGTCGCGGGTCGAGATCTACGCCCAGAACATGCACCAGGCCGATTCCGGCGCGTTCACGGGCGAGGTCTCGGCACCGATGCTGTTGGAGATCGGCGTCCACGGGGTGATCCTGGGCCACTCCGAGCGGCGCCAGCTCTTCGGCGAGACCGACCGTGCGCTCCAGATGAAGGTACCGGCGGCGCTCGCGGCGGGGCTCAAGCCGATTCTGTGCGTGGGCGAGACCGAAGACGAGCGCGAGGCCGGCGACACCGAGCGCAAGCTCCGCCACCAGGTCCAGGAGGGCCTGGCTCGCGTGGACGTCTCGCAGCTGGGCGACGTGGTGATCGCGTACGAGCCGATCTGGGCGATCGGGACCGGACGGGTCGCGACCCTGGATCAGGCCCAGGAGGCGATCGGGTTCATCCGTGCGCTCGTGGCCGATCGCTCGCGCGAGCAGGCCGAGCGCACGCGGGTGCTCTACGGAGGCAGCGTCAAGGACGACAACTGCCCCGAGCTGCTGGCGCTGCCCGACGTCGACGGGGCGCTGGTCGGCGGCGCGAGCCTCGACGCCGAGTCGTTCGCGGCGATCGTCAACGCCTCCTGCTGATGGCGCATTTGTCGCGCGGTCCAAGCGAGCTCCCCGCTCCGGCGGCCGTCCTGATCGTGCTCGATGGGTGGGGGCTCGCGCCCGACGGCCCCGGGAATGCGGTGTCGCTGGCGTCCACGCCGATCTTCGACGAGCTTTGGTCTTCGTATCCGCACACGGAGCTGACCGCGTGCGGGCTCGCCGTCGGCCTGCCCGAGGGTCAGATGGGCAACTCCGAGGTCGGGCACATGAACCTCGGCGCCGGCGCGGTCGTGATGCAGGATCTGACGCGGATCGACGAGGCGGTCGCCTCCGGCGATCTGTCGTCTAACTCCGTTCTCCGGGACGCGTTTACCGGCGCTGATCGAGTGCACCTGATCGGGCTCGTGTCCGATGGGGGAGTGCATTCCGGTTTCAAGCATCTGGAGGCTTTGATCCGTCTGGCGGCTTCGCTCGAGGTGCCGGATTTGGTTTTGCACGCGTTCACCGACGGGCGGGACACGCTGCCCGAGTCGGGCGCCGGCTATCTCGAGACCGTGCAGGGGTGGATGGACGACGCCGGCGCCGGCCGGATCGGTTCGATTGTCGGCCGCTACTGGGCGATGGACCGCGACCGGCGCTGGGATCGGGTCCAGCGCGCGTACGACCTGCTTGTTCACGGTCGCGCCGAGCACCGCGCCGAGTCGGGGGCCGAGGGGGCGCGCGAGGCATATGCGCGCGACGAGACCGACGAGTTCATCACGCCTGTTGTCGTGGGCGACGCCGAGGCGATGATCCGCCCCGGAGACTCGGTGTTCGCGTTCAACTTCCGCCCGGACCGGATGCGTGAGATTACTTTGGCCCTGGCCGACCCGGAGTTTGGCGAGATCGACCGTGGGGGCGAGCCGGTCGTCGATCGGTACGCGACGATGACGCAGTATGAGGAGGATTGGGACTACCCGGTCGCGTTCGCGCCCGAGCGCCCTTCGGTAACGCTGCCTCATGTGCTCGCCGACCGGGGGCTCCGCCAATTGCACGTGGCCGAGACCGAGAAGTACGCGCACGTGACGTACTTCTTCAACGGCGGCGAGGAAACGGCATACGACGGCGAGCGCCGCGAGCTGGTCGACTCCCCGCGCGACGTCCCGACCTACGACAAAAAACCCGAGATGAGTGCCCGGGGCGCCGCCGACGCGTTCGTCCACGCCTGGCGCGAGGACTCACCGACGTTCGGGATCATCAACTTCGCCAATCCTGACATGGTCGGGCACACCGGCGTGATCCCCGCCGCGGTCGCCGCGATCGAAACGGTGGATGGGTGTCTGGGCTCCGTGGTCGAGGCGGTTAACGAGTCCGGTGGCGCTTGCATCATCACCGCCGATCACGGCAATGCCGACCACATGCTCGAGGACGACGGCAGCCCGAATACGGCGCATTCGCTGAACCCGGTGCCGCTGATCGTGACCGTGCCAGGACTGACATTGCGATCTTCCGGCGGAGTGCTCGCCGACGTGGCGCCGACGGTGCTCCAGGTCCTCGGGATCGAGCAGCCGGACGCGATGACCGGGAAGTCGTTGATCGAGTCCGGTTAGCCCGGGAAGAACCGCTTCATCGCGTCGTGTCTCTCTCGGGGCCGCTCGAGCTGGGGCACGTGGCCGCAGTCGAGCTCGAGGTGCGTCGACTGCGGGAGCTCCTCGCGCACGTGGCGCTCGAACCCGATCGGCACGATGGTGTCCTTGCGCCCCCAGACGAACAGCGTCTCCGGCTTCAGGTCCGGCAGCCGGGTCCACAAGCCGCGTTGCCCCCGGGGCTCCTCGACGGTAGATGTTGCGGGCGGCGGCGTAGAACGCAGCCCGGCCGGACCGGGTCGACCGCGATCGTCCGATACGCCGGGGCGAGAGCGTCGATCGTGGGGAGGAACGAGGCCTTCGTAGCGCCCAGCCCGTGGACCAGGATCACGGGGTCGCCGGCGCCGGCATCGAGCGTGGCGATGGCGCCCGAGTCGGTGTCGATGCGCCTGGTGCGCAGCCGACCTGCGCCGGTCGGAGCTGCGGTCGCGGCCAGGAATCCGACACCGAGATGGAGGTCGCGGCGGATCTTCAGTCGACCTTTCCGGAACGCGGACATCCCACCGCGAACATCGTCGGCGATCTCGCCCCACGTCGCGGCGTCGGCCGTCAGGACGGCGTCGGCGCTGGGTCGTCGATCGTCTGCTGCTGGGCGTTAGTCGCGTTCACGGTCGGTTTCCGCCTTCCCCGTGCGCGAGCCGCAATCACGTGCGATCCATCACAGATCGTCGCCCCCGGCCTCACGCGTTTCCGTCTATATCTGCGCGTGAGTTGCACTATACTTGACATTAAGCGACTTAGATTTCATACTAATCGCAGACACCGATTCTCATCCTGACAAGGAGAGGTTTGATATGGCATCACTGATTCGTTGGGAGCCCGTTCGCGAGCTCTCCACCATGCAGAGCGAGATGAACCGCCTGTTCGGCACGTTCTTCGACTCTCCGACCCCGCGCAACGGGCGTCGCGCTTCCCTTCGCAGTTGGATTCCGGCGATGGACGTGACCGAGGGCGACAACGAGTACGTCCTGAAGGCCGATCTCCCCGGCCTGAGCGAGAGCGACGTCAACGTCGAGCTCGACGACAACGTTCTGCGGATCTCCGGTGAGCGCAAGTCCGAGCACGAGCAGCGCACCGAGGGCTACTACCGCGTCGAGCGCGCTTCTGGGCGCTTCTCCCGCGCACTGACCCTCCCCGAGGGCGTCACCGCCGACAGCATCAAGGCGACGTTCGACAACGGCGTGCTCGAGGTCCATATCCAGAAGCCCGAGCAGCAGAAGCCGCAGAAGGTCGCGATCTCCGTCGGCCACGAGCCGAAGACGATCGAGACCGCCGAGGACACCGAGTCCTCGCAGGCGGCCTAGTTCTCCGCTGAGTAGGGTCCGGGCCGTGTTCACGAGCCGACGCTTACGCTACTTATCGGCTCTTTGACGCGGCCCGAGCTCTCACAAACCGGGGATTTACCGCCGACAGGGTCGCCGGCGGAGGTTGGCTAGGGTTCCTGGCAGCCGGCCAGGATCAGAGGCTGGGGCTGCAGAGATGCCGTTGCTCCGGCGACTGCCGTTGCGACGGTGCCCTCCGCGGCGGCGACCGTGCCTTCCGCGGCGGCGAAGCACATCGTTGTCGACGCGAGGTATTGACCACCGGTCATCGTCAACGAAGTGACTGGCGCACCGGATTCGGTGATGGCGCGGATGATGTCGGCAAGCTGAGATTCGAGAGCCAAGCGCTCGGCGGCCCCGCGAAGATTTAGTCCCATCGACGGGTAGAGAAGCTCTATTCCGATTGGTCGATCGTCGGGATCCACGTCGATATAAGTGGAATCGTCGATCTCGACCGTTCGCGCGCGCACGCCGTCGGCCAGCCGGACATAGAGTGCGTCGGCGTCGCTGTCGTATTCCGCGGTGATCGGCATGTCGCCTCCTCTAAGCGTCGAGATGGATCGTGGTGATCACGAAATCGGTATCGACGGCATCGACGACCACTTTGATCCGACGTCCGTCGATGTCCCTGATGTAGCAGGGATTTCCTTTCCTGTCGGTAAAGGTTACGGATGGATCATCTAGGACTGCAGCAACGTCTGCAACCTCAATGCCGCGCTCTGCCATCCGCTGCCGTGCATGTGCCGAGAACCTGGGCATCGCGATCAGGCGAACAGATCAGCCCTGCGATGCCGTGAATGGCCCGGGCACCGGGAGCGGCGCGACGAACAGTCTGAGCGGCTCGCGAGGCTCGGTGCCATCCCATGTGATTACGAGCGAGTAGTCGCCGAAGTCGGGAAACGTAATGCCAGCCATGCTCAGGACCATGCCGATCCCAAATCGACGGCCAGGTGGAAGCGCAGCCCGCGCCTCCGGCGGCATCGGCTGGGTGTCAGCTTCAAGGCGGCTCAGTTCGAGCCCGTCCGCTGAGATCAGAGTCACGACAATGTGATGGGCGGCCTCCAGCTCCTGGGAGGAAAGTAGGAATCTGATCGCGAGATCCATGCGGGGGTGCGTCGCTGGAACTGTCGATGCGTGAATCGTGTCCCAGCCAACCCCGTGAAGATCGAGCTTCCCATCGGGCCGCGGCGAGATGACGTCGGCAAGCACAACGTGGTCGAGTTCCATCGTGGATAGGTCTCCTTGGGTCGTCGCACGGTGGGGACGCGCGGCGGACCCGGTCGCAAGTGTCGATCGCGACAAGATGAAACAGGGCACGTCGGACGGTGAACGGCGGGAGGCGGGCCGCCCGATCCCCACCGGGCGGCCCGCGGCGTTAGGCGATCAACACCCCGCGGACGGGGATCTTCTCGACCCTGGCGGACGTTCGGACTTTGCAGGGCCAAGGTAGGATCGACCCGTGCTCAGCCGAAAAGGGATGCCCACCGCTTTACCTGCCTTGATCGCGATCGCGCCGAACTCGCAGACCACCAGGCCGCCTCCGGCGTCCTGATCGCCCCGTGAAGGCGGCGGCCTCGTCGAGCGGGGAACGGCTGAGCCGATTCGCCCACGCGACCATGAGACCGCCGGTCTGACCGGCTCGTAGGCAACTGAGGACCGCGTAGACGTTAGCCCGCGCCACCGTCTATCCGTACACCTGGATCGCTTAATGCCATCAGACGATCTCCGCGCCGTTGGTCGATGCCCACTGCTCCCCTGTGTCGGCTCCGGGCTCCGGTACTTCTCGCCGGTGCGGCCGCCCTGATGGGATACGTGGATTAGCGCGTCAAGCCTCGCGGCCATAGGGTTATCAGCCCGTGTTTACGGTCCGGACCCAGGTTCCGGGCGGGTTCGCCCGCACCGGAACGCTTCATTTGGCCCACGGTGACGTGCGCACGCCAGCCTTTGTGCCGCTCGCGACCAAGGGCGCGGTCAAGACGCTCGAGCCGCGCGACGTTGTCGCGCTCGGCTACGAGATGGTCTTAGGCAACACGTTCCACCTGCTGCTCGCGCCGGGTTCTGAGCGCGTGCGCGAGTTCGGCGGCCTGCACGAGTTCATGCGCTGGGACCGGGCGATCATCACTGACTCGGGCGGCTTTCAGGTGTTCTCGATGGGCCACGGTGGCGTGGCCGACGAGATCAAGGGCCGCGGGCGCGGCGGTGGTGGCGGGCTTGGATCTTCGGACGGCACGACCGGCGCCATCCTGTCGATCGACGAGGAGGGCGTCCGGTTTCGGTCCTACGTGGACGGCCGCGAGCGGTTCTTGTCTCCGGAAACCTCGATGTCGGTACAGGCCGCGCTGGGCTCGGACATCGCGCTCGTGTTCGACGAGTGCACGCCGTTCCACGTCTCCCGCGAGTACACCGAGCGCTCGATGGAGCGAACCCACCGGTGGCTCGAGCGCTGCGTGCGCTGGCATGCCTCGCAGGGGCCGGAGGGACAAGCCGTTTACGGGATCGTGCAAGGAGGAGTTGACCGATCGCTGCGGGGCGCGTCTTCCGAGGCGGTTGCCGCGAGCGGCTGCGACGGGATCGCGATCGGCGGCTCGCTCGGCCAGGACAAGGCGCAGATGCACTCGGTGGTGGGGTGGACGACGGCCGAGCTCGAGCGCGTTGCGCCCGACCGTCCCCGCCACCTACTCGGGATCGGCGACGTCGACGACCTGATCGCCGGCGTCGAGATGGGGATCGACACGTTCGACTGCGCGCTCCCGACGCGGCTCGGCCGCCACGGGGTCGCGCTCGTTCCCGATCCCGACGCGCGGTGGCGCGTCGACCTCGTGAAGGGTCGCTGGCGCGACACGCACGACCCGATCCTCGACGGCTGCCCTTGCCCCGCGTGCTCAGCCGGCTTTTCGCGCGGGTACCTCCACTACCTGCTCCGCGCCGGCGAGCTCACCGCGCTGCGCCTCGTGACGCTCCACAACCTCTCGTTCATCGCCCGGCTGATGGCGGATCTGCGGGCCGCGATCGACGAGGGGCGGCTGGCCGATGTGGCGGCGGCATTGCGCGGCGGCGCGGCGCCGGGCGCCGTCGCCGCTGGCTGAGCGCGGCCCGACAAGCCGGGGGCGGCGAGCGTCCGCTCCCGGCCCGCTTCTCGTTGCATAACTCGCCACGGCGGCACCCCCTCACCCGCCATGGCGACATAAGCGCCACGGTGGCGCTCATGTACGCGTGGCCGGCTCGGCCTGCTCGGCATCCGGCCTCGCCAAGACCGGGCCGGCCGGGAGTCATCCGGCTGGACGCCGCCGAAGGCGGCCCAGCAAATCCGTCACGCTCGCAAAGAGCTGCGGAGGTGGATGTCCCCCATCGGGCGACTCGCGCCCGGGAGAGTGGCCAAGCGAATCCAGATGCCGGCGCGCGTCACCCGAGGGGGACGCCACCGGAGCTATTTCGTGTACTTGCTGACGATGCTCTGAAGCTGCTTGACGGCGTCGCCGGTGTCGTGGGCGACTACCTTGCGGAAGTGGACGACGTTGTTCGACGCGCTGGCGGCGATCGTGATCGCCACCGCCACCGCCGCCACGAACAGCACGACCACGGCCAGGAAGGCGAAGAAGCGGCGCGCCGCGTGCGATCGGCGCGGCCGCTCGGCCGGCCCTCGACGGACCGAGGCGTCGGGTCCGTAGCCGCCCATCGGCGGGGGATAGACGGGTCGGCGCGGCTCGAGCTGCCGGGGCTGGCGCGCGTGGGCGGCCGTCCGGTTCGTCGGTGCTCCGGTGCGGGGCTCGACGCGGGTCTGGGCCGTGGGAGGACGCCCCGACAGCACGCGCGTGGTCCCGGTGCCACCGAGGTTCCGCGTCCGCGCCCCGTTCGACTGTGGCTCGACACCGCGGGCGCCGGCGCTGATCTCCTCCGCTAGGAGCATCGCGGTCTCGGGGCGGTCTTCCTTGTCGAGCGAGAGCGCCATCGAGATCGCGTCGGCGAGTTCGGGCGGCACCCGGGGATTGAGCTCATCGACCGAGGGCGGAGGGTCGCGTTGCTGCTTGAGGGCAAGCTCGGACAGCGAGTTGGCCTCGTATGGCAGGCGCCCGCTGAGCAGCTGGTAGGCGACGACACCGAGCGAGTAGAGATCCGCGCGCGGTCCGGCCTCCTCGCCTCGCGCCTGCTCGGGCGCGAGGTAGGCGGCGGTGCCGAGCACCGAGCCGACCTGGGTGATGCTGGACTGGTCGGTGGCGCGGGCGATCCCGAAGTCGGCCAGCTTGACCACGTCGGAGTCGGACACGAGCAGGTTGCCGGGCTTGACGTCGCGGTGGACGACGCCGTTGCGGTGAGCGTAGTCCAGTCCGCGGCAGGCCTGTGTGATCACGTCGACGCCCTCCGCGACCTCCATCGGGCCGCGGTCGCGGAGCAGTTCGGCGCACGAGTGGCCGGGCACGTGCTCCATCACGATGAAGTGCTGGTGCGCATGCTCGTCGAACCCGAAGTCGAACACCTGAACGATGTTCGGATGCACGAGCCGGGCCGCCGACAGCGCCTCGCGCCGGAAGCGCGATACGAACGTCGGATCGTCGGCGAGGTGCTCGGCGAGCAGCTTGATCGCCACGTACCGCTCGAGCCGCTGGTCGAACGCCAGCTGCACAGTCGACATACCCCCGACGCCGAGGCGGCCCTCGATCCGGTACCGCCCGACGATCGCTGTTCCGTTAGTCACTGGCCATTGCCGTTTCCGCCGCTGTTGCCACTCGCCGGACCCGTGCCGCCACTGGTGCCCGTTCCGGTCCCGGTGGTGGAGGAGGTGGTGCCGCCGAGCCCCACGCCACCGCTTGTCGTAGAACTAGTACCCGTGTTGGGCGGCGTGGTTGCGGTCGTTGTCGTCGTCGACGTCGTGGTCGGGGTCGTCGAACTGGTCGAGGTGGTGGGCGTGGTGGTCGACGACGTCGACGATGAGGTGCTGCTCGAGGACGCCGTCGTCGGGGTCGAGATGGTCGTCGACGCGTGCTGGCGACACTCCTTCGCGGCGAGCTGGGAGATCGTGACGGCGCCCTGGGTGAGGTTCGCGCGCAGCGTGGGATTGACGGTGATCGGCAGCTTCTGGACGTCGGTGTTCAGCGCCGCGCTCGCATTGACTGCGGCGCCGCAGTCGCCCGATTGCACCGCGGAATTGATCTCATTGCCCTGACCGCTCAGCGCGATCGACTGGTCGCCTGAGAGCAGGCCAGCGCTGCCGCCACAGGCGGCAAGACACGAGACGGCGAACCCGAGCCCGCCGGCGAGGATGGCGCGAGGCGCATAGCGCATCCGTGGCCCGACTTTAGAGGGTCGTCCCGTTGGTATTCCGTTAGAGGGCGCCGACCGTATGGCCGCGTACGTGCGGTTAGAGGCCGGTTAGGGCCTGTGGGCTACTGGCCGTACGCGAGCCGTTCGGCGAGCGAGTCCGGCAGGCGGGCGGCGCGGATCGCCGCCGCGGCCCCCGCGATGTCGTACTCGGTGCGGCGGTAGACCGCCTCCCAGCCCTCGAGATCGAGCTCAAGCCAGCCCGCGCGGGGGTCGCCGTCGCGGGGCTGTCCGACGCTTCCGGGGTTGATCAGCCACTCGCCCTCGGTCAGATCGAGCTGCTCATCGGCGGCCCGAGTCTGCCCACTGGCCGATTCGCCGTCGGCGCGGGAGAACGACAGCGCGACGTGCGAGTGTCCGATCAGGCAGACGCGGTGCGCCTGAGCGTCGAGGCACAGCTCGGCCTGGAGCGGCGATAGCACGTACTCCCAGATCGGATCCCGGGGGCTCGCGTGGAACAGGCCCACGTGCTCCTCGAGGTAGGCGGGCTCGAGCTTGTCCAGGTACTCGCGGGTCTCCGGCGTGATCACACCCTGAGTCCACCGGGCCGCGAGCGCCGCGCCCCGCGAGAACTCCTCGAGCGGGAGCGCACCGCGGACGCCGAGGTCGTGGTTGCCGGCGAGGCAGATCGCGGCATACCGCCGGGCCAGCTCGACGCACGCGTCGGGCTCCGCGCCGTAGCCGACGAGGTCGCCCAGGCACCACATCTCCTGGCAGTCGGAGGCCTCGATCGCGTCCAACACCGCCTCGAAGGCATGCCGGTTGCCGTGGATGTCCGAAACGATTGCGACTCTCATTTACGTGGCGCCCCAGGGGCGAGCGCGGCTACAGTCTTGCGGGTGAGGCACCCCTCGCGCCACCGATTCGTCGAATCGATGCTGCTCGCGCTCGCCGCCGCGGAGGGGGGCGTGCGTCTGCTTTCTCCGCGAGAGCGGCCAATCGAGCCTGCGAAGGTAGATCTTCACAGTTTTTTCAGCGACGCGGAGATTGAGCGCGGTGCACGCTTCGCGCGACCCCAACTCGCGATCGGCCTGACCCGGGCGGCGGTCGAGATGGGCGCGCTCGCCCTCGTGGTCCGCCGGACGCCCCGGTGGCTGTCGGGCAGCGCCAAACGCCCCGTGCTCGCCGGCGCTGCGACCGGCTCGGCGCTGGCCGTGGGCCTGTCGTTGCCGGCGCTGCCGTTGGCGGCGATCTCGCGCCGACGGGGCCTGGCCGTCGGGCTGGTCACGCAATCCTGGCGCGGCTGGGCCGCCGACCTGCTCAAGGGCGCGGCGATCGAGTCGGTGCTCGCGGCTGCCGCCGGCGGCGCCGCGGTGGCCGTCACGCGGCGATATCCGAATCGCTGGTGGGTCCCGGCCTCGGCCGGTTCGGTCCTGTTCGGCGCTGGCCTGGCGGCGCTGGCACCGGTCGTGCTCGACCCCGTGTTCAACGAGTTCACGCCGCTGCCCGAGGGCGAGACGCGGTCAGACGTGCTCGAACTCGCGCGTGCCGCCGACGTGAAAGTGGGGGAGGTGTACGCGGTCGACGCGAGCCGGCGCACGACCGCGGCCAACGCTTACGTGGCCGGGCTGGGGCCGACGAAGCGGGTCGTGCTGTTCGACACCCTGCTCGACCGATACAGCCGCGACGAGGTTCGTGTCGTCGTGGCCCACGAACTGGCGCACATGCGAAACCGCGACGTCCCGCGGGGCGTGCTGTACGCCGCGCTGGTCGCTCCCGCCGCCGCGCTGGCGGTCCAGCGGCTGAGCTGGGAGCTGTCGCCCGAGCGCGGTGGCGCCGGCGCGCTCCCCGCACTCGCGCTCGCGGCGGCCCTCGTGGGAGCGCCGACCGCGCTGATCGGCAACCGCTTGTCGCGAGCGATCGAGCGCCGCTCCGATGCTTACTCGCTCGCGCTGACCGATGCCCCGGATGCGTTCATCTCGTTCGAACGCGCGATCGCGGTGCAGAACGTCGCTGACCTCGAACCGCCGCGCTGGTTCACCTCGCTGCTGGCGACCCACCCGCCGACGGCCGAGCGCATCGGCTCGGCGGTCAGCTTCGCGGGGCGGAGCAGCAACGGGTCAGCGCCCGCGGCCGCCGGGGGCTACTCGTCGGACTCGTCCGGTTCCTGACCGGCGCCGCCCCACTCGGGCAGGTTCTTGATGCCCTCGCGGGTCTGCCATTTCGAGTAGTTGTCCTGCATCGCGTCGATCAGCTCGCGCATGAACTTGGCGCTCAGGTTGATGCGCGAGACGACGACGCCGGGGATCTCGTCGTCCTCCACCTCGTGGTCAACGCGCGCAAACGTGACCGTGAACTCGTAGTCGGAGTGGCTTACGTTCGCGAAATTCGCATAGACGCCGGCCATGATGTCCGGCGAGAAGTGGATGTTGATGTGCCGCTCGGGGCGGCCGGGATCGTCCATGGAACGTAGTATCCCATCGTGAGGATCCTCGTCGTCGCCGTCGGGAGGCTGCGTCCACCGTTTTCCGACGATGTCCAGCACTATCAGAAGCTGCTCGCGCGGCACGTCAAGTTAGAGCTGATCGAGGTGCGCGAGGATGAGCAGGTGGCTCGGCGGATTCCGGACCGGACGTATGTGGCACTGCTCGATCGCGGGGGCGAAGAGCTGGACTCGGTGTCGTTCAGTGGCTGGCTCGAGGAACGGCGACAGAGTGGGAGGGACGTCTGCTTCGTGATCGGAGGCCCGTTCGGGCTCGAGCTCGAGGACGTCGACCACCGGCTGTCGCTCGGGCGCATCACGCTGCCTCACCAGCTCGCGCGGGTCGTGTTGCTCGAGCAGCTGTACCGCGGGCACAAGATCCTCGCCGGGGAGCCGTATCACTACTGATGGCAGATTGGGGTCAAAGCGGCGCCTGGATGTTCCCCGGCGAAGATGGCGGCAAAGAGCGCGCCGCCGCCGTACGGCAGCGCGAGCACGCTCGACGCGAGGTGCGAATGTTCATCCGCCGGCTCGGCATCCTGCTGGGCGCGCTGGGCGCAATGGTGATCATCGGCACGATCGGCTTCGCGCTGATCGAGCACGTCTCGCCGGCGTACGGGTTCGAGTGGACGATCGACACGGTCACGACGCTTGGGTCGATCCCAGATCCTCCCGACACGGGCGGCCGCGTGCTCAAGGTCGGACTCGAGCTGCTCGGCATAGGTACGCTCTTTTACGCTCTCGCGACCGTTGCGGAGTTCTTCGTCTCGGGGCAGCTCAGTGGCGTTCTCGAAGAGCGCCGGATCGAGAAGATGATCAGTTCGTTCAGCGATCACTACATCGTGTGCGGCTTCGGCCGCGTCGGGCGCCAGGTGGCGCGCGACCTGCGGACCGCGGGCGCCCGGTTCGTCGTGATCGATCCGAACCCCGCCAACCGCGAGGCTGCGCTCACCACGGGAGCGCCGCTGATCGAGAGCCAGCCGTCGGACGACGAGGTCCTCAAGCAGGCCGGGATCGAGCGCGCGCTCGGGGTGATCGCGTGCGTCGACTCCGACGCCGAGAACATCTTCATCGCGCTGACCGCGCGTGAGCTTCGCTCGGACATCTTCATCGTCGCCAGAGCCTCGGCGGAGGACTCCGAGAAGAAGATGCTCCGCGCCGGCGCGGACCGGGTGATCTCGCCGTACAAGACCTCGGGGGCGGAGATGGCGCGAGTGGCGCTCCGCCCGCAGGTCGGCGCCGCGTTCCAGGTGGCCGACTATCGGATGGAGGAGATCGAGGTCTCGCCGATCTGCGAAGGCGTCGGGAGGAAGATCGCGGAGGTAGGGGGCGCCGCGCTGATCGTCGCCGTCCGCCATCCGAACGGGGAACTCGAGACCTCACCGCCGCCGCAGACCGTGTTCGAGGCCGGCGATCTGATCGTCGCGATGGGCGCGCCGGCCGCGGTCGAGCGGCTCGAGCGGATGTTCCAGCCGCCGCGCGTGCAGTCGGGAATCCGGCCGACCATTCAGGGCATATGAGCGACGGTCGCGCAAACGGTCCGCTGTCTGAGCTCGCCGCGGCGGTTGAGAGCGCGGCGGCCACGGTGCGGGGAAGCGCCGGGCCGCCGCCGGTGCCGCCGACGCTTGATCGGCCTCGGCACAAGGGTCAGGGCGACTACTCGACGAATGCCGCGATGCTGCTGGCGCCGGTGCTCGGTTCGTCGCCTCGTGTGATCGCCGAGCAGCTTCGGGCCGAGCTGATCGGTTTGCTCGGCGATGACCTGGAGCGGGCCGAGGTCGCGGGGCCCGGGTTCCTGAACCTGGTGCTGTCCGATGCGTGGCATCGCGGCGCGCTCCGGTCGGTGGTTGCCGCCGGTGATCGATTTGGTGCCGGCGGCGCGGATCCGGTGGAGCGGATCTCGGTCGAGTTCGTCTCGGCGAATCCGACCGGTCCGCTGGTGGCGGCGAGCGGGCGTCATGCGGCCTACGGGGACGCCCTGTCGCGGATCCTCGAGCACTACGGTCACCCGGTCGAGCGCGAGTACTACTTCAACGACGCCGGCAACCAGATCAGACTGCTCGGCGAGTCGGTCCGTGCGCGGGCCCGCGGAGAGGACGTGCCCGAGGGCGGCTACCACGGGTCGTACGTGGCCGAGCTCGCGGCGCAGATCCCCGGGGCGGCTTCGGAGGCCAGCGACTCGGACGTGGCGCGGAGCGCCGTTGAACTGCTGCTTGCCCAGATCAAGGCGACGCTCGACCGCTACGGGGTCGTGTTCGACGTGTACTTCAGCGAGCGGACGCTGCACGAGGGGTCGCCGAGCCCGCTGCAGCGCGCGCTGGCGCTGCTCGAGCAGGTCGGCCACGTCTACCACTCCGACGGCGCGATGTGGCTGCGCACGACGAGCTTCGGTGACGACAAGGACCGAGTGGTCGTTCGCTCCAACGGCGAGCCCACCTACCTCGCGGCGGACATCGCGTACATGGAGAACAAGCGCGAGCGCGGGTTCGAGCGCCAGCTGGTGCCGGTCGGGTCCGACCACTCGGCTTACGTGCGCGCGATGAAGGCGGCCATGGAGGCGCTCGGGGGTGATCCGGACACGGTCGAGCTCCCGCTCCTGCAGTTCGTCCACCTAGTCGAGGGCGGGGAGGTATCGGCGATGTCCAAGCGTCGCGGGGACTTCGTGATGCTCGACGAGTTGCTGGACGAGATCGGGGTCGACGCGACCCGGTACTTCATGCTCCAACGCTCACACGACCGGACGATCGAGCTCGATCTCGACCTGGCGCGCAAGCAGTCGCGCGAGAACCCCGTGTATTACATCCAGTACGCGCACGCGAGGATCGCGTCGATGCTCCGCCGGTTTCCGGCGGGGCGGGTTTCCGACGCACTCGGGGCAGATTGGGGGTCCGTGGCGCTCGCGGATGCCGAGCGCGACCTGATCAAGAAGCTCGTGGCGTTTCCGGGCGAGATCGCCGAAGCGGTCGAGCGCCGGGCGCCGCACCGGATCGCGGGCTACGCGCTCGAGCTCGCCCAGGATTTCACCACGTTCTACGAGGCGTGCAAGGTGGTCGGGGCGACGCCGGAGGCGGTCGAGTCGCTTCGGGTCGCGCTGTCGGTGGCGACACAGACGACGATCGCGCTGTCGCTGGGGTTGCTCGGAGTGAGCGCGCCCGACGCCATGTAGCGAGCGTTCGCGGGGGTCTTACCGGCGTTCAGCCGCGGAACTGGCTGAGCTCCTGATCGAGGCGCTCGGCGTCGGCGGGGTCGAGCGTGTCTACGGGCGCGGCCGGCGTACGGGCGGCCGCGCGCGTGCGTCGCCGCCAGCGTGGAAGCGTGAACGCGAGGATCGCGGCTCCGAGGACCAGGATCGCCGGGGGGATGATGTAGACGGTCAGGTTGAACCCGTGCGCCGGCGGCTTCCCGAGCACGGCCGTGCCGTACTGCGCGACCAGGTTGTTGAGGATCTGCGACTTGGTCTCGCCCTGGGCGATCAGCCCGCGGATGTACGCGCGCTCGGAGTCGGCCTGCGGCGATTGCGCCACCTCGAGCGGCTCGCGGCAGGAAGTGCACATCACGTCGCTTTCGATGTCGGTCAGCGAGGCGCGAGGGGCTGGCGCGGCCGCGGCTGCCGTCGACGGCGCGGTTGCGAGCGCGAGCGCGAGCGGCGCGGTTATCAGCGCGATCAGAAGCGCAATCGCCCCGGTGCGCAGGCGCGTCCGGGTCATGCCGACTGGGCCAGGATGCGGGTCATGGTCTGCTCGAGCCAGTTGTCCGCGAGCTGGAAGCGGCGCAGCGCGACCACCCGCCCCTGGCGGTTGATCACGTACGTCTCCGGAACCCCCGTCGCGCCGAAGCCCTTCACAAAGTTTCCGCTCACGTCCCGGACCACCGGATAGGTGATGCCGTGCTGCTGGACGAACTGCTCGGAGTCGCTCGAGTTGTCGAGGTAGGTGACCCCGAGCACCGTCGCGTCGTGCTTGAGGAGCTGGCGCTGCTCCTGCTCGAGAATCGGCGCTTCGGCCACACAAGGCCCGCACCAGGACGCGAACACGTTGATCACGACGATCTTGCCGCGGAAATCGGCCAAGCTCTCGTGGCCTGAGGAGCCCAGGATCGGCAGCTGCATGCGGGCACCCGGGGCCGCGGGGTAGTCGCCGCGGGCGACCTGCGCGTCGATCGACGAGCTCGTTCCCTGATGCGCGACGCCGAACGCGAGCAGCGCCAACAGCGCGACCGCTACGGCCAGGGCGATGGCGGGGATCGCGAAACGGCGCATGATGGGAGAGTAATACGCGAGTTTGCGGGCCGGCATCGCTGCCCCATCGGCGAGTTTGCGGCGGGCATTGCTACCCCGAGGGTTGATTCAGCGAACGATTCGTGGTTGGTTTGCAACATTCGTCAGCCGCCGATCCCAGGACCGAGGTTGGTCGTGAGATGGTTGCATCAGGAATAGGGGACGACGGGGACACGAACGTCGAGGTCAATTTGCCCGCCGGAAGCCATCAACCAGATCCGCGCCAGCCTCTCCAGACCGGAGAGGTGAACCCGGCCACGCCCTTCGCTGTCCACCGGGAGCCGATGAAGGACGGTTGGGTGCGCGTACGCGTCGAGGGCGAGCTCGCGCTCAGCAGCTCCTCGACCCTCGAGCGAGCCGTGGAGGCTGAGCTCATGGCCGACAGCCACGTGCTGCTCGACCTGTCGGGGATCGATTTCATCGACTCGGCCGGCCTCAGAGCCATGACCGCGCTCGTGCGGATCGCGAAGGCGACCGGCCGCAAGCTCAGGCTCAGCACCGACCTGCCGGCTCACACGCGGCGGCTGATGGAGATCGTCGGCCTGCTGCCGTTCGTCCCGATCGGGATCGACGATCCGTGGAGCGACAGCTCCGGTTCGTTGCCAGACGCCCCGTTGGCCTGAGGGTCGCGGGGTCTCGAAAGCACCGGCGCGGTACCTTTTCCCGGTGGAGACGATCGCCCCAGGTGAGCTCGTCAAGGTCGCGGGTCGCGGTCCGGATTTGGATGGAATCGTTTTCGACGTGCCGAGCCACTCAAAGGTGGTGGTGGCCGTGGTGGAACCCGGCCGAGGTCCTACGTTCCGCACGGTTCATCCCGCGGCCGTGACTGAGCGAACGGAGGAGGGTCCGGACGATCGGGCATTGCGTCTTCTCCTCGGTCGGACGCCGTCGCCCGTCCACGATGCAGCGCGCGGCGGGGGCCGTGGCGGGAGAGGGCGCCCCGGCTTCACGCGCGCGCCGACGCACCGCACGACCGGCCGGTAGCGACGCTCGGCACCTGGGATCGGCGCCGCAACCGCGGGGTAGGGCGAGGCGGGAACGCCCGTGGACCTCGGGTCCGAGCACGATTCATCTAGCGCGATGCTTGACCCGGCTGCCTCGTTGTGCTTGCCTGGCACGGCGGCAGGGCGACGGAACGCCCGGTGAGGGAGCGTGCCATTGGACCGGGCCCGCGAGGCTGCCCGAACGATTCGTGGCCTGGCCACGAGGGAAGGAGCTGAAATGAAGCGATTGATGAGGCGTCGCGGCATCGTGGCGCTCACCGTGTCGAGCATCGCGGTGGCTGCCACCGCCGGAACGGCGAGCGCCAAGAGCGAGCACGCGACCGTGAAGGTGCGCGTTCACGCCGCGACCGTCAAGGCCAGCGCCGGGCCCGTGACGAGGACGTTCTCGTTCATTGGGCCTTCTGGATCAAAGACGGCCAACGTCGTGAGCATCGACGGTCTGACGATCAACGCGCGGTGCGGCACAGGCGGCCAACCCGTGATCTTCGGGTTCTCGAGCGTGGCCGGCTCGGACATCTTGGGTCGCATATTCGACGGGCTCGGTCGCGCGCACATCATCCACAACACCTCCTTCGGCCCGGGCGTCAGCGCCGCTTTGTCGACCAGCAGCGGCGACTTCGACGCGAGCGGTAGCGTCTTGTTCGAGACGCCGGCGGGGAAGGTAGTGACCGTCGCCTACGGGTTCGACAACGCGCCCACGCTCGGCAAGCAGAAGCTCTGCACCGTCTTCGGCTCGGCCATCGCCTCGTGATCACCCAGCCCGGGGAGTGCGCTCACGAAGATCGGTGGTGTTGTGCAAGACCCGACGGGAAGCCGAGAACGCCCTGGCGGCGCTCACGGTGATCTTGGCCGAGCTGGGGCTTGGGCTCAAGCCAGCCAAGACGTGGATCGTGCACCTACGGGAGAGAGGCGGGGAGTCGACTTCCTCGGTTTCCATCGCCGCTGCGTGGGCGGGCGGACCGCCGGGTCCAGTCACGTCGCGTTCCTCGCCCGCTGGCCCTCACGACAGGCGATGCAGCGCGCCCGCGACCGTGTGCGAGAGCTCACGGCCCGGGACCGGCTGCGCTGGCCGGTCGAGCAAGTCGTCGGGGACCTCGACCGGTTCCGGCGCGGCTGGGCGGGTTACTTCCGCTCCGGCAATCGCCATTTCGCCGGTCCCGGCGGCGAGCGTGAAGAGACTACGTTCCTGGACGTCCCGCGCCTCGCCAACGGTAACGGCGGCGCGGGAACAAATTCCGCTCAGCGGTCGGTATGTAGGCTCCGCCGATGGCTGGCGCAATGCGCCCCACAGGACGGGTGATTCTTGTCCTCGGCGATGAGGGGAGCCTCGCCGAGGCGCTCGTGTCGCGGCTTGAGCAGGGCGGGCACAGCGCGGAGTACGTGGAATACGCGTCCGACGCGGAGATCTCCGCGTCGCTTGAGCCAGACCGGTGGCTAGCGGTCGTGATCCTCACCCGGGATGACGTCCTGTCGCTTCGCCTGTCCTTGCTGAGTGCTCACGTCCGGCCCGAGCTGCCGGTGTGGACGACGATGTTTGATGCGACCGTCACGCGTGAGCTGCATCGCGCGGTGCCGACGGTGAATGTGCTATCGCCGGCAGACCTCGTGGCGGAGGAGCTCGCCGCGCAATGCCTCGCGGCCGGTGCCGAGCCGGTCCGCCGTGTCCGAAGCGGCGTGCGCTTGGTAGATGACGCGTTGCGTCTGCTGCTCGGGGCGGGGCTGGGACTGCTCGCGGCGCTGCTCGTTGAGGCGGGAAGCTCGATGCTTGCCGTCCACGACGATCTGCTGAACGCCTTGTACTTCAGCACCAGGTCGGTAGCGACCGTGGCGGGGGCGCCGGGCGCGGCGCGGGCGCCGGCGTGGTTCAAGCTCGTTTCGACGCTCGACACGATCGCCGCCGTGCTGCTGCTGGCCGTGTTCACGGCCGCGCTCGTTCGCAGGCTGAGCCGGCCGCGGCTGACCGCCCTGTTCGGCGCGCGTGCAGCGCCTGCGGTCCGGCACGTGCTGCTCGTCGGCTTCGGCCAGGTCGGCTTCCGTCTGGCCCAGCGCCTCCGGCGCTCCGGCATCCCGGTGCTCGCCGTCGAGCGCGATCCGGGTGCACCATGCCTGAGGCTGGCTCGTGACGCCGGGATCCCGGTCTCGATCGGGCGCGGAGAGGATCGAGCGACCCTTGAGCTGCTCGGTATCCGCCGCTGCGCGGTGGTCGCCGCCGTCACCTCAACCGACCTCGTGAATGTCGAGATCGTTCTGGCTGCCAGTGGCCTCGCCCCGTCTGTGCCCGTCATTCTACGACTGGGGGACGGAGCGGTAGCGGCTGAGACCGACTCGCTGCTTCACATCGGCCGCACTTGCGACGCGCACGCGATCGTCGCCGATGAGCTCGTGCAGCGCCTGACCGAGGTCACATTGGCCTAGTGACACGTTTATGACCCGGATCGCATTCGCACGTCGCTGCGAACGCCGAAAGGCGCTGATAGCCGACCTCGATCGGCCCGCTGGATCCACCGGCGTTTCCTGGGACAGCTGCTCGGACAAAGGCCGCGGACACTCAGCCCGGGCAAAGTGTTGCGACGTCTACGGGCAGTACCCGAGCCCGCACCGCCCGCGCGGACCATTGCTTTCATACCGCGGACTGCTCGAGCCACGCCACTCCTTTGGCGAGAAGCTGTCGGAAAATGCAGAAAGAGCGCGATTTCTCGCTGGTGGGGTGTTCCGCGGAACACCGCGGTGTCGGTTGTGGTCCTTGCCGCCTTAGGCGGTGGCGGCGATCCAGTGGTTGTGGAGCTTGAGCAGGTTGTGGGTCGCGGTGACCCAGGGCCATTCCGACACCGCGCCGGCTCTGCCTCTTCGCATGAACCGGTCGATCCGGCGGTTGTATTTGATCTGCCCGTAGACCGGTTCGACGCTGACCTCTCGCTGCGCATAGAGCTCACGGCCGCGGTCGGTGGTTAGCTTGCGGCATCAGCTCGTAGAACCCCTTCTCCCGCCGGCTCGCGGCCGTCGGGACGATCGCTATTCGACAATGCGATCGTCGCGCAGGTGGCGCGGTTAGGGGCAGGCGCACCGCTGAGTTTGGGCGCTAGGAGCAGCGCGCGATTCGGCGGTCGGCGCCGTTCGTCGCCCCCTTGGGACCAGCATCGACGCCTCGCGCGGGCTACTGCCTCGATCCGGGCGCTAGCACGAAGGCTTCAGGCACGCGATGCACGCTTGCGGCGAATCTCGGGTCTCGTACCTCGTGGGCGGCGATCCCTGCCTTCATGTTCGCGCGGGCATCTGCCGTCTACGGCGCCAGCGTGACCGTCTATGTCCGAAACGGCCGTCCTCTGCCGGGCCACCGATCCCTCCAGAGCACGTCATTCAGCAGGCGGTGCCAGCCCGCCGAGCACCCTCTCGCGTTCGGCGCCGGGCGACCTAAGTCACTGATCCCCTCGCCGTGGCGCGGAACACTGGGTGGGTTCGGACAACAAAGGAGGATGCCTTGACGACGTCAGGGCACGGCGGTCGAGCTCGGTGGCTGATCGGTATCGAACGCCTCGTCGACGTCATAGCCGACGGCTCGAGCCAGGTTTGGCGCAGCCGCTACGACTCGTGTGCTGCCGACCGTTCCGGCTATTGCGATCAGAACATCGATGATCTCCTCGACGCTGGCGCCCGCAGCTAGCGCCGCGTCGACGACCGACTGATACGACGCGGGGGTTGCGTCACTGGCGATCAGCGCGGCGAGCCGACACAGGGCGCGCATCTGCGCGCCGCGGTGGCTCCCGGCGACGTCGGGGTCGGTCTGCGCCAGCAGTGAGGCGAGCAGTCGGTCGTCACTAACCGCGAGCCTTTGCAACGTCCGCTCATAGTCCGTCATGCCAGCGTTAAGTAGACCGTCCGTTGCGTTCGGGCGCATCGCCCTGACGGGATGAAGTCGCGTGACGCCGCGTCTTCGCGGGAAGCGCTTCTACGCGGCGGCTGCGTCCCTGACGAACTCGTCGAGCAGGCCGATTTCGCGCGCGCGGGCGACCGCCGCTCCGCGCGAGGTCACATCGAGCTTGTGGTAGATCGAGATCGCTTGGGTCTTGATCGTGTGACGCGAGAGGAACAGTCGCGTAGCGATCTCGGGGAATGACAGGTGCGTCGGCAGGAGCGGCAGCAGGCGCAACTCGGCCGGAGTGAGCGTCGTCGCGCCGGCGCCGGTCATCGGGAGCGTTCGGACCTGATCGGCCAGCTGCTTGGCAACATCGCCGACGATCCCCAGGTCCGGCCGCTGGCGCAGCAGGTCGTTGACGTCCCGCAGGATTGTGCGAGCGCCGGCCGAGTCGCGCGAGGCGACGTGGACGCGCGCCAGCTGGAGCAGCGTCAGCGATGAGATCCATGGTCTGGCTGCCGTCAGTTGCGGCCGGTGCAGTTGAACGCCCGCGACATATTCGGCCAACCTGCGGGAGTCACCGACTCGCTGCGCGACTCGAGCACTAGCGACCATCGCGAATGCCCTGTTGCTGGGCACGTTGGAAAGCACGGCTTGCTCGCGGGCGCCTCGCGCTAGCGCTTCGGCGTCGACGAGATTCCCGCTCGCGAGCGCGTACAGGGCCAGCTGCGCCTGCGCCAGCGACCAGACGTGGCGGCCGTCCACGCGGCTGGCCTCTCGAACCCCGTCGGCCAGCACCGCCTCGGCGGCCGAATCGTCTCCGGCCAGGACCAACGCAAATCCGCGCAGAACGACCGCGATCGGATGCCATGGGCTCCACGCCGGCTCGCTCTCGACGGCAAACTCGGCGTCTGCTCGCATTTGTTCGGCGCCACCCGGACAGATCGTCGCGCGCAGCAGCGCGATCGCCGAACCCGGCGATGCAGCTCCGAGGGCAGCAAACCCGTCCGTTGACGCTCGCTCGGTAACCGCAAGCCAACGCTGCGCGTCATAGTCCTCGCCGCCGAGCGCGGCAAACCATCCCGCGGCCAGCGCCAGTGTCGGCCGTCGCTCGAGCGGTTCAGGCCCGAGCGTGTCCAGCCATCGGCGGGTTGTCTCACCGCGTCCAGTGCGCTCCAGCAGCAGCACCAGCGGCGTGATCAGCCGCTCGGCGTGATTGAGATCGCCTCCGGCCAGCGCGTGGTCAACCGCTGCGACCATCTCCCCGTCGCCTTCAAGCCAGGCCGCGGCGCGACGGTGGAGCGCTGGCACAGCCTCCGGCTCGCGACGCATCAGCTCTGTGTACAGCGCATCGCGAAACAAGTGGTGGTAGCGGTACCACTCCCGAGTCCGGTCAAGCGGTACCACATTGAGGTTTGACCGCTCGAGCGCCTCGAGTTTCCCCGCTGACCCGGTGGTCTGCAGCACGGCGTCGCACAGCGGGCCAGACAGCCGATCGAGAATGGCCGTCTCGGTCAAGAAGCGGACGTCCTCAGGTCCGAGGCCCTCCAGAAACTCTGACCGCACGTAATCGACGACGTACCGATCCTTCCCCGTGAACGCCGCCAGCGCATCCTGGATCGTGGCGCTGCCACCGAGCGAGAGCGCCGCGAGATAAACGCCGATCGCCCAACCCTCGGTACGTCGCGAGAGCTGCGCCGCGTCGGCAGCGGAAGCGCTCACGCCGGCGTGCTCGAGCACCGCACGAGTCTCGTTGTCGTCCAGGGCAAGATCCGCTGCGCTGATCTCCAGCAGCCTCCCCGCGGCCCGCAAGCGTGCCATCGGCAGGCCCTCTGAGCCTCGTCCGGACAAGACCAGCTGCGACGCCGGTCCGACGTGGAGTGCGAGCGCTGCGATCGCGTCTCGGCTGAACGGCGCGGAAACCAGGTGAACGTCGTCGAGCACCAGGACATGCTCGTGCGCGGTGCTCAGCGCCGAGCAAACACGGTAGATCACGCTGGGCTCAAACGGCCCCGGCGAGGACAGCATCGCGAACAGCGCGGGTGATAACGACACCACCCCGTCTACCGCGGCGACAACGTGCAACAGCAGAACCACGGGATCGTTATCCCCTTCATCCACAGACACCCAGGCGACGTCTCCCTGCTGACGCGCGACGAGCTGCGCGAGAAACGTCGTTTTGCCGTAGCCAGCCGGCGCGAAGATGCCGAGAACCGGGGTCTCCTTCGCGACAGTCAGCCGGTCGAGAAGCTCATCCCGCCCCACTGTGCCCGGCCGCACCGGCGGCGCGACCAGCTTCGTTTCGATCACCCCCGCCGGCAAGGCACGATCGCGGGCTCTGGCTCGCTTCCGGGGAGCGGAAGCCAACGGTTCCTTACCGGCCGAACGCACGACGCTCACATCACCGGTTGGTTCTGACTCCGGTTGCAGGAGCATCGCGGGCTGGCCAGCCCGCGATGGTGCATCCAGGGCTCGCGAGCTCCAATCGTTTTCCGCCCTGGCCTGAAGCGACGTTTCAAGGGCTGTCGTGCTATGAGTCGCTTACCCCCGACGGTGCGTCCCGGTGCGAGTTCTCGTCGATTCGTGCTAGCCAAGAGCCTACACCTGAGCGGACGGCGGGACCGGAAGGTCGTCGCTGCGGCGTGAGGCGCTGTGGGGCTCCACCTCGCCTCCGGCGTATTCGTCGTGGGGACCTCCTCACGACCGGGCGGAATCGGCACGTCGCGCAGGTGTTCAATCAGATCGCGCTGATCAACCCCCGGGGGTGTTGGCCAGGGATCTGCGCGAGGACCGCACGACGCGGCTTCGATAGCGGTGCGGGCGATCGACCTGGGTGCGCCTCTGGATCCTTGGTCCGATGCCTGGATGCACCCGCCGGCTTCTCAGAGGCCGTTTCGGTATTGAGTCGCTTCATCCCGATCGGGCGATGACGCTGCCCCTGGCCGGGCATATCTTCGTGCGGTCGGATCCGCAGCTTGCCAGCTCGGGTCGCTGTCGAACAGGGCACGAAGCCGGCAACCGAAATCACGATTGAGAGGACGCGCCGGGTGAGCGACGAGACGATTGACCGCACCAGGTTGCCGATCCGGCGACCGCCGTTCGGCGGCGTCGCGAATCAAACGCTCGGCGGCTCCGAGCCCGACTGGGAGCAGATCGGTCACGTGAAGCCCCCGGAGGGAGCTCCGAACGTGCTTGTGGTGCTGATCGACGACGCGGGGTTTGGTAATCCCGGCGCGTTCGGCGGGCCGATCGAGACCCCGAACTACGACCGGGTCGCCGCGGACGGCCTGAAATACAACCGGTTTCACGTGACGGCGATGTGCTCACCGACGAGGGCGTCGTTGTTGACGGGTCGGAATCATCACGCGGTCGGCATGGGAGGCATCCCGGAGGCGTCGAGCGGCTTCCCGGGCTATTCCGCGATGCTGCCGAAGGACGCCGCGCCGTTCCCAAAGGTCCTCAAAGAGAACGGGTACTCGACCGCGGCGATCGGTAAGTGGCATCTGACCCCCGAGAAGGAGCAGGGGCCGGCCGGTCCGTTTGACCATTGGCCCAACGGCTGGGGGTTTGACTACTACTGGGGCTTTCTGGCGCCCGAGGCGAGTCAGTTCGACACGATGATCGCCGAGAACCAGAAGTTCATCGGTGTTCAGGAGGGCAAGGACGGCGAGCCGTTCTACTTCCCGGAGGCGATGACCGACCAGGCGATCGATTGGCTGCACGGCGTTCGGGGCCACGATTCCGAGAAGCCGTGGATGCTCTACTACTCGACCGGGTGCAGCCACTCTCCCCACCACGTCTGGAAGGAGTGGGCGGACAAGTACAAGGGCCGGTTTGATCAGGGCTGGGACAAGCTGCGGGAGGAGACGTTCGAGCGCCAGAAGAAGCTCGGCGTGGTGCCCGAGGATGCGATCCTGACGCCGCGCGACGAGTCGATGCCTGCCTGGGATTCGCTGGATGAGAACCGCAGGCGCGTGTGCGCGCGCCAGATGGAGGTGTACGCGGGGTATTCGGAGAACGCCGATCATCACGTCGGCCGGCTTCTGGAGTCGATCGAGGCGATGGGTGAGCTCGATAACACGATCGTGATCTGGATCTGGGGTGATAACGGCGCCAGCCTCGAAGGAACCCCTTCGGGCACGTTCAACGAAGGGACGATGCTCAACGGCCTGCCGCTCACCGACCAGGAGCAACTGCAGCTGACGTTGAAGTGGGGCGGACTCGAGGCATGGGGCACCGAGATGATGTACCCGCACTACTCGTCAGCTTGGGCGTGGGCGAGCAACACCCCGTTCCGCTGGGGCAAACAGATCGCTTCGCACCTCGGCGGTACACGCAACCCGCTGATCGTCCGCTGCCCGCAGCGAATCACCGACCGCGGGGGTCTGCGATCGCAGTTCACCCACGTCAGCGACATCGGCCCAACGATCCTCGACATGGTCGGGATCCCTCAGCCGACGCATGTCGATGGCGTCGAGCAACAGCCGATGACGGGGACGAGCTTCGCGGACTCGCTCCCGGACGGCGACGCGCCCGAGCACCACACCCAGCAGTACTTCGAGAACTTCGGCAACCGCGCGATATACAAGGACGGCTGGTGGCTATCGATGCGGATGCCCCGCATCCCGTGGAAGCTGAGCGCCGAAGTGCTCAAGCAGTTCGCGCCCGGCGCCTGGAAGCCTGATGAGGATCCGGTCGAGCTGTATTACCTACCCGATGACTTCTCCCAGGCGACCGATCTCTCGGCCAGCAATCCGGAAAAGGTCGAGGAGCTACAGGCGCTGTTCTGGGAAGACGCCGAGAAGTACCACGTCAAGCCGCTGCTGGCCGGATTCGCTGGATTCTTCGGAATCCTGCCACCAATCGGCTCGCACTCGACCAGCACCTATCACGGCGTGGTGCAGAACATCGCGCCCGGGGCGGTCCCGCGGATCTACAACCACTCCTACACCATCAGCGCGGACCTTCACATCCCCGACGGTGGCGCCGAGGGGGTAATCGTCGCCGAAGCGAGCCATCTCGGAGGCTTCTCCCTGTTCGTCCGGGACGGCAAGCTCAAGCACACCTATGCATTCCTGGGAGTCTTCGAATACAAACAGGAGTCAGAAAACGAACTCCCGACGGGGGATGTGACCGTCGAGATGATCTTCGCCGCAGACGAGCCGAAACCCGCCACCCCCGGTCAGGTGACGCTGCTGGTCAACGGCGAGCCGGTCGGCACCGGCCGAATGGATCACACAGTCCCGTTCATCTTCAGCGGCTACGCCGGCATGGACGTCGGGCTCGACAATGGCCTGGTCGTCGACCGAAGCTACGCCGACAAGGCGCCGTTCGCGTTCACCGGCACCATCAAGAAGGTCGTCTTTGACGTCGCTCCACATCTCGACGACAACGACGAGCATGCCCTGCACGAACACGCGTCCCAGTCGGACATTGCCCGCGGGATCAGCGGCTAGGAGGCAGCGAACATGAGCGACGACAAGAAGGACGTTTTGATCGCGGCATACCTGTTCGAAGACCTTGCCGAGCGCGACTTCGACGCAGTACTGAAACTCGCCGAGGACGAGACGATCACCGTCGAAGGAGTCGTCCTGGTCCGCAAGGACCAGAACGGCGAGGTACACGTCACCGAGACCGGCGACCACCTCGGTCGCAAGGGGTTGAAGATCGGCGGGGGCGCCGGGCTCGTGGTCGGGCTGTTTGCACCCCCGCTCCTCGCCGCGACCGCGGTTGGAGCGGCCGCCGGCGGTGTGATCGGAAAGTTCGCGAAGCATCGGGTCGAGAGCGGAATCGCGGACAAGATGGACGACGCGCTACCACCCGGCGCGGGCGGGGTCATCGCGATCTACGACTCCGATGGCGCCGACGCGGTAGACCAGGCACTCGCCAACGCGATCAAGAAATCCGTCGCGCAGATCGACGACGTGAGCGCCAAAGAGCTCAAAGCCGGACTCGCCGAGGCGCAGGCCGGCATGGGCGGCTGAAGCCAGCTCGCCGGCGCGGCGAAGCTGTGGTCCGCGAGGGAACCGCACGATGAGTAGCGACCTGCTCGACATCTTTCTGCTGGCGCTGGTGTCGATGTTCAACCCGTCGCTGTTGGCTGCGGTGACGGTGATGATGTTGTTTCCGAATCCGAAGCGGCTGATGGTGGGCTACCTGCTGGGCGCCTACACCACCAGCATCACGCTCGGGCTGGTGATCGTGTTCACGCTCCAAGGCTCGAGTACGGAGAGCACCTCCAAGCACACGATCAGCCCGCTGGAGGACATTGTCGTGGGCCTTCTGGCCGTGTTGATCGCATTCGTGCTCGGGACCGGACGCGACCAACCATTCCAGCAACGCCGCCAGGCAAAGAAAGAAGCAAAACTGAGGGCAAAGGTCGAAGCCGGCAAGCCAACCGAATCGCTCCCGCTCAGGCTACTGGGCAAAGGCGATCCCAAGGTGACGTTCGTCGTCGGGGCGATCCTCAGTTTCCCGGGAGTCTCGTACCTGACCGCGCTTGACAAGATCAACAAGCTCAACCCCGGAACCGTCCCGACCGTACTGCTCGTCGTCGGGTTCTGCCTGTTCCAACAGATCCTGCTCGAGGTGCCGTTGCTCGGCTACGTGTTCGCGCCGGACAGCACCCAGGACAGGGTCAACCGGTTCAAAGCTTGGATGGGCGCCAAAGGTCGCAGCGCGGCCGTGATCGGCGCCGGCGTGATCGGACTGATACTCATCGCCCGCGGCGTGATCACCCTGCTCTGAGGCGCGCGCAAACGCGACTCGATCGTCGCCTCGCGTTGAACAGGCACGAACTGCGATTCAAGACACTTCGGGCACCAGCGACCGCGTTATCAGAGTTCATCCCAACGGGACGATGACACCGGGCGCCTCATCGAGTTTGATCTTCACATCGAGGCCCTGACGACAGCTCGCGGGGCCACCACCTCAAACCTGAGGGGCAGCATGACATGTCAACTGTTCTCTGGCTCATCCTGGCTGTTCTCTACATTGCCCTGTTCATCACGCTTGCGTTGACGACCTGGCGCAAGGGGCACTATCTACTGTTCTGGGTCGGGATCATCTTCCCGGTCCTCTGGATCATCGGTGCCGTCATCGCCCCGACGCACCACGCTGAGGCGCGCGGTGTCGCCTGAGCCAGCCGAAGCGGACCCCCGCGTCCCTCGGGTGCTGTTCGTCTACTACACGTACACGCAGCAGACGCTGAAAGTGGTCGAGGCGATGGTGGACGTACTCCACGAGCGGGGCTGCGAGGTGCAGCGGGCGGCGATTGAGTTCACCGATTCACGCTACGCGAACCGATTCTCGCAGTTCCCGTTTCGACATCTGTACCGCGACCTGTTCGGAATGATCCCCGCGCAGCTCCGCGGAGCGACGGGCGAGATCCGCATTCCAGACAACGCCCGCGAGGGCAGCTATGACCTCGTGTGCATCGGTTCGCCCACCTGGTGGCTCAAGACCAGCGTCCCGATCCGCTCCTACCTAAAGTCAGACGCCGCAGGCCAGATCCTGGGCGGCAAGCGCTTCGCGGCGTTCGTCGTTTGCCGCCGCTACTGGGGCATCAATCTACGAGCCGTCAAAAAGCTCGGCACGGCCAACGGCGGCAGCTACATCGACGGCGCTCACTGGGCATTCGCCGGCGGCCAGATCAAGTCTCTCCTCGCGCTGCTGAGCTACCTCGGCACAGGCGAGGCCCGCGATCACTACCTCGGCGTGAAGATCCCCCCCACCAACCTCCAATCAGACGACCTCGAGCAGGCCCGTACGTTCGCAAACAGACTTGCGGACCGACTCGCGATAGGACAACCCGCCTGACCCTCCGACGACCTTGCGAAAACAGATTCGTCGTCCGCGCCCGAGCAGCGGGCTCGGCAGATCTAGATAAGCCCGTGCCTTGACTCAGCCATCGTGGAAGTGGCTACTCGGTCTGCGCACGAATCAGAGGTGCAGTCACGAGCCGCAGCCGGCGACTGTGCCCCGACCTACGGCGACGTGGCCTATGAGCCCGCAGTGTGATCGGTGAGCGAGCGCGCTGCGAGGCCGCCGCGCCCGCAGGGAAGACGCCGCAGACGGCGAACGGACCGGCGATGACCGACCCGCCCTCGCCACTGACCCCTGAGCAACTGCACGCGCGCGAGCGCTGGCAGGCACGCTGGAATCTACCAATCATCCTTGCCGCGTTGCTGCCGTTGTTCGTGACCTCACCCAAAGACGGGTGGGTTGAGTTTGTCGTCGGCGCCGGCTCGTGGCTGGTGTTCGTCGTCGACCTGGTCGTGCAACGGCGGATCGTGCCCGACTACCTCCACCGCCGCAACGGGAGGATCGACCTCGGCATCATCCTGCTCACCTTCCCCTACTACCTGATTCCCGGATTCAGCAGCGCCTCGGCGATCCTGGTGCTCGCGCGCCTCGCACGCGTCGTGCGGCTGCTAATGGCCACGGCCGGGCTGCGGCGCTTCGCCGCCCGGCTCGGGAAGGTCGCCATCGTCGCAGGGGTGGTGTTGCTGCTCGCGTCCCTCGCTGCCTACCACGCCGAGCACGCCACCAACCCAGAGTTCGCGACCGTCGGGGATTCGCTGTGGTGGGGGATCGTCACCCTGACGACCGTCGGCTACGGCGACATCGTGCCCCACACAAGTGCCGGGCGCTTTGCCGGGATCGTCATCATGTTCACCGGCATCGCCGTCCTCGGCGTGCTCTCCGGTTCGCTCGCGTCCCTGTTTAACCTCGAACACTCCTCCAACGAGCGGGACTCCAAGCCCGCGCCGCCGGCAGAGCGCGGCGGCGCGCAGCCCGTCCACACCGAGCTCGCCGCCCTCCAAGCCCAACTGCGGACGATCCAAGGTCACCTCGGCGAACTCGCCGAGCGAACCCGCACCGGCACGGGCGACACCGGATAGCGATCGTGTCCGATCAAGGCGCCTCTCACCTAACCCAGGAGCAGGTCGACGATCTCCGCGGAGAGAGTCGCTGGCCTCCGGCGATAGTGCTCTGCACCGCGATCGCCGTCCCTCTACTACTGCCCGATCGCTTCAGCCTGGCGGCGAAATGGATCGAACCGGCAGTGCTGGCGCTGCTGCTCGTGGCGCACATCATCGCCGACCCGGGACGCATCGACCGGCAGTCACGCGCCACTCGTACGATCGGCGTCGCGCTGCTAGTCGTGCTCGTCGTGGGTGCGACAACACAAGCGGTCGTGCTGACCGTCGAGTTGGTGAATGGCAACAAGGCGCTGAACAACCCGCACGAGCTGCTGTCATCCGGAGCACTGGTTTGGCTGGAGACGATCATCGCGTTCACCTTTGCCTACTGGGAGATCGATGCAGGCGGCCCAGCCGCGCGCGCTCATCGCACCGCGAAATACCCCCACCTGGCGTTCCCGGAGCACATGAACCCGGCCATCGCGCCCCCCGGCTGGCGACCGCTGTTCCTCGACTACCTCTACCTTGGCCTGACAAACGCCACCGCGTTCAGCCCGACCGACGTCATGCCGCTGCGGCACTGGGCCAAGCTGACCATGGGCGTGCAGGCGTTGATCTCGCTGATCATTCTCGGGCTGATCGTCGCCCGGGCGGTGAACATCCTCACCTGATGCTCGCCGCGTGTGCAGCGCAGTCAACTTCGAAACATCGGCGACGCGGTCAAACCACCGCGCACCGGCACCGTGTAGCGGGTGCCGCCAGGGCAGCGCGCTCCGCTGCCACCAACCCGCGGGACACCCTCACTAACCCTGATGCACACCGCGCCGAGGATCATGAGACGACGACTTCCGAAGAGGAGCAAAAGGTTCCGCGAGCCGCGTGAACAGGTCGCGCACGACAAAGTGATACCCAAACAGGGATCCGGGCGAGCGCCTTGAGCGGCTCGAGCGACGGCTCAAAGGCGCTGCACACGTGGCGACGAATCAAAAGGTGGAAGTCCGCGACGACCTCGAGAGATCCAGAAGGAAGCGGCGAGTCGGCGCGACTCCTGGATTCGCCCGGCCGAGCGAGCGTCTCGGGCCGTCGGTCGGCGGCCTAGCGACGCGACGGTCGCCCTCCACCGTTAGCCACGAACCCTTGGGTAGCAAGCACAAGAGCAGCAGCCTCGCGGGCATCGGTCGACTGCTGCCTTCGGACAAACCCGGCCACGCGGGGCCGGTCCCACCGGGCCACGGGAATCGCGTCAGTGGCCGGAAGGAGGGCCGCTAGTTGGGACTGACGACGCGGAGGCGTGCGTATGCAAACGGCTGGCGTCGGCCGAATCCCCACCATAACTGGACCTATCTCTGACATGATCCTGGATGATCGCTTGGATCCGGGGCTGCGAGGACCGCGGTATCGACGTCGACTCGGCACTGATGCCTTGCGGACGCGGCGGCACTGGATAGCGAGGGGCGTTCATATGCCGCACGGATCACCAATGACGCAGCGACCGCCAATCCGGTTCGCTTCGGGCACCAACCCGCGCTGAGGACACTTGAGCTGCTGGAGATCACCCCGGGCCAGCGTGTGGTTGTGATGGGCGCGACCGGCGGGGTCGGCGGTTATGCGGTCCAGATGGCGCGCTCCCGCGAAGCGCATGTGATTGCAACCGTTCGCGGCGACGTCGACGAGGCGCACCGACTCGGTGCCGAAGAGGTTTATGACACCAACGCCGTCGACGTGATCGATGCACTGCGCGCGTCTCGCCCGGCCGGCGTCGACGCCGTCCTCGATCTCGTCAACGGCCCGCAGGCGATCCGGCGCGACGCCGACATCCTCAAGCGCGGCGGCAGCCTCGTCTCGACGATCTTCGCGGCGGACGAGGAATGGTTCGCTGAGCGCCAAATCACGGCGCACAACCACGCATCAAGCAAGAACCCGCTTATATCGCCGCACGGACTAAGCGAGGTGGCGCGCATGCTCGCGGAGGGCACGATCACCGCCCGGGTCCGCTCAACGGTCGAGCTGGACGGCGCGGGTAAGGTACTTGCACAGCTTCGCAGCGCCGGCCTCCGCGGCAAGGCCGTCATCCGCCTCTAGACAAACCGCCGGCCCCGATCAGCCACAGTCGGTCTCGGCGGTCGACTCGGCCCGCTCGGCGATTGCAAGCTCTCGGGCGCGGGCTCGCGATCGAGGCTCGCGCATATGTAAAGGCCGACGTCCAGTCCTGCCGCGTGTTTTCAGTTGGAGGCGGCTGGCTCGGGTGTTCTGAGATCGGGGGCTGGGGCGGCTGGTTCTGCGGAGTCTGTTGAGGCGCCGACTCCTCGTCGGAGCTCGACCTGGGGGATGAGCCAGGAGGCGATGAACGCGATGAGGCCGATCGGCGCGGCGATGATGAAGACGGTCTGGATCGACTCGGCGTAAGCGGCGGCGATGCCGTGATGGACGGCCTGCGGAAGCTTGTCGAGTATGGCGGGGGTGACGCTGGAGCTCGAGAGGCCTCGGGGGAGCTTGGCGGTCCCGAGATGCCGGACGAGATTGCCGATCAGCACATTGCTGAAGATGGCGCCGAAGATCGCTGTACCGAACGAACCTCCGATGGATCGAAAGAAGGTCTGGCCGGAGGTGGCGACTCCGAGCTCGGAGTAGGGGACGGCGTTTTGCACGATCAGGACAAGCACCTGCATCACGCAGCCCAGCCCGACGCCGAGCACAAACATGTACAGGGCGGAGACGATCAGACTCGTTCCAATTCCGACCTGGGCCAGCAACACGAGCCCGATAGTGATCAGAGCGGTCCCGGCAATCGGGAAGATCCGGTAGCGGCCGGTCTTGCTGATCACGATCCCCGATCCGGTGGAGCAGATGATGAGACCAGCCAGGAGCGGCAGCAGTTGCAGGCCGGAGGTAGTCGGCGACTCGCCGTGCACGATCTGAAAGAACAAGGGCAGGTAGGTGATCGCGCCGAACATCGCAAACCCGACGATGAACCCCACAACGCTCGTGATCGAGAAGCCGCGGTTGGAGAACAGGTGCAGCGGTAGCACCGGCTCGGTCGCCCTGCGCTCGACGCACACGAACGCGACCAGTAGGACGGCGCCGGCGATCCCGAGACCGACACTGGCCGACGATCCCCAGGCCAGCGTCGTGCCGCCAAGACTGGTGAACAACACCAGACAGCTCGCTGAGACGGTGAGCACGACCGCGCCGAGATAGTCGATCACATGGTGCACCCGACGCAGGTTGCCCGGGACCTGAACCGCCACAACCACCAGCGCAACCGCGCCGATCGGGAGGTTGATGAAGAAGATCCAGTGCCAGGAGAGCTGCTGGACGAAGAAGCCGCCGAGCAGCGGCCCGATGATGCTCGCCACACCGAACACCGCTCCGAAGAGTCCCTGGTAGCGACCGCGCTCACGAGGGGAGACGATGTCTCCCACGATCGCCTGGGCGCCGACCATCAGCCCACCACCTCCGAGACCCTGAACGGCCCGGAAGGCGATCAGCTCAGTCATCGTGCGGCTCAGCCCCGAGAGAGCCGAGCCACACAAGAAGATCACGATCGCCGCCTGAAAGAACACCTTGCGGCCGTACTGGTCGCCAAGTTTGCCCCACAGCGGTGTCGAGACCGTCACCGCCAGCAGATACGCAACGACGATCCACGCCAGATGCGACGCGCCGTGCAAATCGGCGACGATCGTCGGCAACGCGGTCGACACGATCGTCTGATCGAGTGCCGCCAGAAACATCCCCAACATCAACGCGCCGATGATGATCAGCACCCGCCGGTGGCCGAGGTCGAGGACCGGTCCCTGTTCCGGCGATGCGGTCGTCCCCCCGGTCGACGTCTCTGGCGGCGGTGTCGCACTCATATCCGTTTTCCTATCGTCTGACAGTCTTTCGGCGCAACTACGCAAAATGGCGGCTCAGCTCAGAGTCAAAGCTAGACCACCTCGCTTGCGGCAATCGGCCGGAGGATCCCCGCCGCCTGGCCCTCGCCCATCTCGGACCGATCGCGTGGGAGCTCGCCTAGGCATTGCCGCGGTCCCGAAGCCCTCGAGCGCAGCCCTGCAAGCGGCGACGAGCGCGTCTCCGACGCGGCCGGTCCGCGCAATCGCATTCGTCACGGGCGGCTCGTTTACCCGCCCGACGCTGTCGGCTGATCCATCGATCCGTCGCTGTCGACATCGAGGCCGTATGCCTGCGTGCGGGCATAGTCGGCGTCCGTAAGCTAGGTGGGGGAAAACGGCGCGGTCAACCCGACCGCGCTCGATCTGAAAGCCCACCAAGACGATCGGCGTGGAACCGGCCGCGCCAGCGGCCGACCGCCCTCGCGTGGCGCGCTAGGCGTTCCTTGGGGCGGATGGTGCATCGCGAGCAGCATTGGTAGCTCTCGTCGGACACAAACGCGCGACGACGAAAGCGATCGCTCGGGTCTGCGCCAGAAATCGCGGGGCCCGTGATGAGCGACGCCCGCGCGACGCCCGCGCGACGGCCACGCGCGTCCGCTGGGCGCACGATGCGCAGCGTGCGCTAATGCGCGGAGGACTCCAGGAAACGATTGGCGAGAGTCGGCTTCGAAGTTAGCCTCACGTGCCCCGACTGTGCGTATGGCCCGGCGTGCGCGAGGCGCAAGCGACGCCGGTCGGATCACCCCGACGTGATCGGCACGCTCAGCACTCGTGGCTCTTGGCGAACTTGATTGCGAGCCCCGTGGTTCAGACGGGGGCTCGCCGTGTGTCTGACTATGCGGGTGAAGGCACTACTAACTCGCGAATGAACCAGGAACAGGCGCGGTAGTGGGTGGCGGCGTCCAAGCCCCCGCCCGGCGCCGAGACAGGCGATTCCGGCCGACAAACATGCGGGTTTCCCGATTTACACGAGTTCGGGCCCGGCGTACCGTGAGCCCACCAAGCAACGACCACGGCCCGGCGGGCTACACGTAGCTGACAGCCCACCGGCTGGGCCGACCAAGCCCCACCGGGACATACCTCAGGAGGGTCCACATGTGCCTAAACCAAGGCGCCCGCATGCTCGCTACTGCGGCCGCGCTCGCCGCTTTCGCCGCCCCCGCCACGCACGCCCAGGCCATCGAGGGAGGTGGCGGCGTCGGCCTCCCGCTCGCTGAGCACCACATCGTCCAGGCGCCACGTCCTTCCAGTTCGCCCGATTGGGAGTTGATCGCGATCGCGGGCGGCGGAACCGTCATCGTCGCGTGCGCAGGATTGGGCGGATCGCGTCGCCTCGCCCTCCGACGCACGGCAGTCGCGCCGGCGCGCGCACCGCACACCGTCTGACCCCACGCCCGCGAATTCCCCGCGAACGAGCCTTCGCTCATCTCCCGAGACCACTCACTGCACTAATGGCATGGCGTAACGTCGAGATCGACCAGTTGATGGTCGCCGCACTTCTGACCCGCGATTACGACGCTCAACATGACTGGCCCGGGCCGCCAGAGGGGGCGAGCGCAGGGACGATGACCGCTGGCGCACCCGCCAGCGGTCATCCGCCCCTGTCGAACATGGACGCGGGAGTCGATCGAGTGCTCACGGGCCGGCTAGCGTCGAAAGCGGGCGCGCCCGGTGGGTTAGGCCCGATCGACGATGACGGTTATCGCCGCCTCACCGCAAGTGCTGCCCGCGCCACATCTGCTGACCCGGGTCGGCGGGCATCCGTCGACCCGGCCAACCGATCACGGCCCCCGAGCGCTACCCAAAATCGGCACGCTTGAATGCGACCGGCGAACAGCGCGGCCGCGTCCCGGGACGAGAGGTAACGTTCATTTCACCACGCCGGTCTTGATGGGCTGCGGGCGCTGTCGGTCCATCGCAGTCCTCCTGTACCACGGCGGGGTCGGCCTGGCCGCGGCCGGGTTCGTGGGCACTTGGGTGTCTTTGCTCTATCGCGCTTTCTAATCACGTAGCTGCCGGTCGACGAGCGGCAGGTCGAGAATCGTGCTGCGCGTCCTGGAGTCGCCGCGCGCTGCGGTTCGAGCGCGGTACAGTCTTCGCTCGGGGGGCGTCGGATAACAGTTGGGGCCGATGTTCGGACGAGATGAAGAGTGCGCGCAGATCGAGCGGCTTCTCGACGCCGCTTCGGCTGGACCTGTCGGTCTTGTGCTCGAGGGGGCGCCGGGGGTCGGTAAGACGACGCTGTGGCGGGCGGCGGTGCAGTCCGCACGCGGACGCGAGTACCGGGTTCTGACCACTGCTCCTGGCGAGCCCGACGCGGTGCTTGCGTTCGCCGGGATCGGTGACCTGTTCGATGGACCGATTCACGAGCTCGCCGGCGACCTGCCCGGTCCGCAGCGACACGCGCTGTTCGCAGCGTTATCGCTCGAGGGGGCGCCGGACGTGCCGGCCGATTCTACGGCGCTGCCGCGCGCGATTCTGACCCTGGTTCGCGGGCTCGCGGCGAGCCGGCCGGTCGTGGTGGCCATCGACGATGAGCAGTGGCTCGACCCGGCGTCCGCCCGCGTGCTCGCGTTCGCGTTGTGTCGTGTCCGCGAGGAGCCGGTGTGCGTGCTCCTGACCCGCCGCCTGGAGAGCGACGGAACGCTGTGGCCGGAGCTCGCCAGGAGCTTTGGCCCGGACGGTCTCAAGGTCCTGACGGTGGCCCCGTTGGATCTGGGAACGATCGAAGCGCTGTTGAAGAAGCAGCTCGGGCGCACGATCCCGCGGCCGGTGCTTCGCCGGGTGCACGCCGTCTCGGGCGGTAACCCGCTGTTCGCGCTGGCGATCGCACGCGAGCTCGACGCGCCCGGAGCGCGCCCGGACGACATCCCGATCCCGCGGACGCTCTCGGAAGCGATGCAACAGCGCCTGCGCAGCATCGATGCCCGAGCCTACGATCCGCTGCTCGTGGTCGCCGCGGCGTCACGCGCGAGCCTCGCCGTGCTGCAATCGGTATTGCCGAGCTTCTCCCTCTCTGACCTGGATAGTGCCGTCAGAGCCGAGGTGATCGAGCTCGCCGGCGATCGCGTCCGTTTCACCCATCCGCTGCTCGCTTCGACGCACTACGCAAACGCGCCGGCAGCCAAGCGCCGGGAGCTTCACCGGGTGCTCGCCGACGTGCTCGACGACGAGGAAGAACGCGCGCGTCACCTGGCGCTCGCCGCCGAAGCCCCGGACCGGCAGATCGCGCTGGCGCTCGAAGGCGCTGCGGACATCGCCAGCGCTCGCGGAGCGCCCGAATCGGCCGCGCTCCTGCTCGAAGACGCGGCCAGGCTAACCCCGATCGACACGGTCGAGGCGCGCTGGTCACGCACGATCGCCGCCGCCGAACGACACTTCACAGGCGGCCATGCGGCTCACGCCCGCGAGTTGCTCGAAACGTTGTTGCCCGAACTCCCCAAAGGCCCAATCCGCGCCCGAGCGCTCGCCCAGCTCGCGGCGACACGCAGCGACGATGGAGACGTCATGGAGTCGCTGATGATGGATGCGCTCGTCGAGGCCGGCGATCACCACCGGTTGCGCGCCGAGATCGGATGGAACCTGGCTGGTCTCTCGTCGAACCGGGGCAAGTTCGCCGCCATGCTCGAATACGGCCGCTCGGCGATCGAGTCAGCCGAGTCGACCGGAGATCCCGGCCTCCTCGCCCAGGTGGTGGCCGAGCAGGCGGCGGCAGCGTGCTTCACTGGCCGCGTCATCGACTTCGAGACGCTGGGCCGGGCAATCGAGTTCGAGGATCCCTCCCAGGGAACCACCTACTCCTCGCCGTCGGGGGTACTCGCCCAGATCCTGTTCTACTCCGACGACTACGAGGCTGGACGCCCGGCACTCGAGAAGGCGGTGGAGCAGGCACGCGAGCGAGGGGAGGAATACGACCACGCTGCTCTGTTGTTCGAGCTGGCAATGCTCGAGTGGCATGCGGGTAATCGCGCATTAGCCGAGCGCCACCGAGCCACCGTGGAAGTCGCGATACGTGACCAGGGCGACCATGGCCTGGACCTGTGGCTGGCCTGGGGCGAGGCGCTGTTTGCCGCAGGCCGCGGTGAGCTCGAGCAGGCCAGGACACTCGCGCGGGACGCGATCGAGCTGGCCGAACGGATAGCCGACCGGCTGATTGCCTTGCTTCCGACGATCGTGCTCGCCACGGTCGAGCTGTGGACCGCTTCCCCGGCCACGGCCCACGAGCTCGTTTGCCCAGTTCGCGAGTCGTTTCTGGCCAGCGGGTTCGGGTTTGTCGGCTCGCTGCTGATTGGCCTGTGGTGGTGCGATATCGAGGCCCTGGTCGCGTGCCGGCGCCTCGATGAAGCGGAGTCGGTGCTTGACGACTTGCTCTGGCGCGCAAGCGCTTCGGAGAACCCGAATGCGATCGCCATCGCAGAGCGCTGTCGAGGCCTGCTGCTCGCTGCCCGCGCTCAACTGCCGGAGGCGATCAGCGCACTCGAGGCCGGGCTCATCGAGCACGCTCGCCGGCCGCTGGAGCCGGAGATTGCGCGGACGCTGCTCGAGCTAGGGACGCTTCAGCGCCGAATGAAGCAGAAGAACGCCGCCAAGCAAACGCTCGAGCGAGCGCTCACGATTTACCAGTCAATAGGAGCGAACATGTGGGTGGACCGAACCCGCGACGAGCTCACCCGGATCGGCCTGCGCCGGCCAACGGCCAGCGAAGGGCTGACGCCGGCGCAGACCCGAGTCGCGGAACTCGTCGTCGACGGGCTGAGCAACCGCGAGATCGCCAGTACCTTGTATATGAGCTCCCGCAGCGTCGAATCCCACCTCACGAAGGTTTACCGCGAATACGGTGTGCGCTCGCGGGCCCAACTAGTCGCGACGCTGTCGGCCGCCGGCAGCACGAGCGGCGGCGGGCAAACAGAGATGGGTAATGCACTCCCGCTATCTCAGGGAGGTGTATGAGTAGTCCCAAGCGCCGGCGTTCCACAGGTCGTTGACTCCCTTCACGTTGCTGGACTCGATCAGCGGCTGCTTGTTGAACAGGTACGGCACGGCCGCGGCGATCCCCACGAGCCTTCGGTCGATTCGGGCCCACGCCTGGATCCGAGCGGACGTGCCCACCACGCGCTCGGCTGCCCTCATCGCAGCGTTGATCTGAGGATCGTCGACCTGACCACCGTTGGCGTTGCCCTCCGGGACGATGTTGTAGCCGGCGAACGTGGGATCCAGGATCGTCTGCGGGTCGGCAAAGTCGCGGCCCCAGGCCGCGACCGGGCAAACGTCGATCTCCTCACGCGGCACCCCGCAGAACCTCGACACAACCGCGAAGGAAACCAACGTCAACCGGGTCGGGAAACCCAGGTTTCGAAGCGTCTGGTTGACGATCTCTGATAGTTCGGCATACGGGCTGCCGACGGCACCCACGACCTGAACGGTCGCGTGGCCGGTGTACCGCCCGCTTGGATAGCCCGCCGCCTTCATGTACTTCGCCGCCAGCGCCATGTTGCCCGAGGGATAACGGTTGAAGTCGACCTGTGGTCCGGCGGCGCCGCCGGCTTGCTCGTAGCCCTCGGAGCCGGGATAGATGAAGTGGGTCCCCAGTTGGCCGACCACCGGTCCCCCGAACGCCGTGACCATCGCGTCGCGGTCCAGGTCCGCCCACAGTGCCCGGCGGGCATTCACGTTGCTGAACGGGCCGTGCTTATTGTTGAGCGTCGCGTAGACCACCCCGGCGCCGGGCACCGCAACGAGTTGGCGGTAATAGTGCCGGTAGGCGAGTTGGACGATCGGCGGTGCGACCTGATCGTTCTGAACCAGGTCCGAGCCCGCCAGGACCTGACGGCCGATCACGAGCGGGTCGCCACCGATCTTGATGTCGACCTGGTTGAGGTAGGCCGGGCGACGGTCGGTCGCCGCCTTCCAGTTCGGGTTGCGCACCAGGACCGCCGACCGGCCGGGGCGGTAGCCGATTCCGAGGAACATGCCATTCGAGTTGGCCTTCAGCATGTATGGACCGGTCGCCACCTCGTATATCGAGCCGTACGCCGTGGGCTTCTTGGCGTCCAGCGGGGCTGCAAACTCCTTGGGGACCGGGGCGGTCAACGGCAGCGAGAGCGCGCTGGCGAAGAACGTCCCGTACGGACCCGTGAGGTGAAACACGATCGTGTAACGGTCGGGTGTCACGATCCCGGGGATCGGTCCGCCCGTCGCCTTGCTCGCCCCGACGATGTCGGAGAAGTAGGCCGAGAAGTATGGGTTGCTGACGTTTGGATTCGCGCCGCGCTCGATCGCGTAGGCCACATCGGCGGACGTCACCTCTCGGTTGACCGGGGGGCTGAAGTAGACACCGTGTTTGATGCGGACGGTCATGGTCTTGCCGTCTGCGCTGACGATCGCCGGCCCCGACGCTAGATCGGGCGACAGGGTCTCGGTCTCATCGGGCAGGTAGGAGAACAGCGGCCGCTGGGTCGCGTAGACGACCTCGTAGGAGACCGCGTCGTAGGCCTGGCCAGGGTCGAGGTGTTGGAAGTCCTCGCTGTCCTCGACGGTCAGCGTCCCGCCTTTGATGCCGTTGAAAAGGTTCTCGCCGGAGCCGTTGAGCGCCGCCCTGGGCACCGTGCTCGACGTCACCCCGCCGCCCGAGCTGCCGCAGCCGGCCGGGATCGCCACCATCGCCGAGCTGACGACCAGCCGGAGGAGGATGCCTACAGACCTCACCACTCGAGCACCGACAGGAGCAGGCGCAGGATCGTTCGATCGTTCGACGCTCCGAGGTCGATCCCGTCGCAAACGCTGACGAACCTGCCGCCGGCAGCCTGAATCCGCTCGAGCGCCGCCACGGCCTCCTCGAACGAGCTCCCGAGGTTCTTGAATCGGGCCACGACCAGCCCGTCGCTCTCTCGCGACTCCACCCGCTCGATGGCCTCGCGCAGTCGTGAGCGACGATCGGTCGGGAGGGTGTCGGCCGGTTCCTCGAACAGCCGGCCCACGCGCCACCCTCGCCGCATGACGCATGTCCCGATGAGCCGCCGATCGATCGACGCCGGACTTCCGCTCCAGGCGCCCCGCGCCGACGTGCGGACATACCCGTCAACGACGAGCGTCCGACCACGGACCGCCGGAGCAGCGGTTCGTTCTGCTAGCACCGCAGCCCTGGCCGTCACCCGGCAGAGCACGATCAGCACATGGCGCGGGCGCGCGATCGGCGTCGCGAGCGGCCCGCCTGGCGAGCAAAACTCCCGGAACTCGGCGGGTAACGCCCGGCACCGTAAGTTCAGTGCCCCCTCACTAACCGATGTCGCTCCATCCGCAGTCTGGACCGCGACCGACCATCGGTCGAGGCGGATCGATTGATCATTGACTGTGCTACCGGGGTGTTCACGGACGGCCAACTGGCAGGCGGTCGTAGATCCCATCGCCGTTCAGACGCGCTCCCGACCGCGGTTACGGCGGCCGTCGAGGACCAAACGCATCGCAGCAGCTCCACCGAAAATCGACCTCCGACCGTGAGGATTCCATCCTGGTGGCACCCTCGCTCCCGGTGGCGACTCGGGCGACTCAATCATTTGCACGCGCACACCGTATGGCGCGAGCGGAGCCATGTAAATCGGGGAACCCGCAGAGTTCATCCGTCCGGACATGCCACTACCGGCTCCGGGCGGTCGCCGCGACTGGCCAGGGTGCGCGTGATGGTCTCGCTCGGCCGCAACCGCGCCGCCCGGAAGCGCCTCGGTCACGCGGCCCGCATTCCCGTCGCGATCGTCAGCGCGGTCGATCCGGCGGCTCAGCGCCGTGGAACCCACCCGCGGACCAGTCCGGTGCGGTGTCAGCCGGCGCCGATCGTCACCCCGCCTTGCATTCGGCATCGGGAGCACGCCTGCTGTGGCGTGCACGGCCTCGGTGGTCGCCCGCCCCCAGCTCGGCCGCGTCAACTTGAACTTGGCCACCGGAGCCTGCCGAGGCGAGACCCGCTTCAACGCGGAGCGCGGGCTTGCGTGGACCAGCTTCACGCGGGCGCCCCGCGCCGATCAGTCCTGCAACGGGCTAGGGCCCTGAGCGGACGGCCCCTGTGCTCATTGGGCCGAATGCGATACCCGTGCGGACCATCCCTCAACGCCGGGGGCGCCGGCGTCAGCCGTTAGCTGGTCGCCGCCGCCGTCGGCCCACCAAGCGTCCGACCCCGGTGAGCGGCATTGTCGCGTTCGTAGGCGGAGCAGCGACGACGATCGCGTCGAGAATCTCTTCCGGTGCGGACGGCCTGCGGTAGGACCGGAGTCCGGGCAACTGGCGCCCGTCAACGCAATGGCGAAGCGGGAGCCGCGAGCGGCGAAGCCCGCGCGGACCACACCTGGCTGATTGGCCTCCCACTTCCGCAACGCCAATCCCGACGCGGCGGCCGACCTCGTTCTCCGGCTCGCTCTCGCAGTTCGTCTGCTCCGCCGGCGCTCAGAGCCGCTTAACCCCTCCAGCTGGCATGCCGCGGCGCCCGTTCGCGTCGCCGGCAAATGGCGGTAGCAGCAGCCGAGTGCAACGCGTGATGTGCAGGGGGAGTCCGGAGGAGTGCCGTAGCTCTGCCGACGTGAGGACCCGACCGAGCGAACGTCAGTGCGCTGATGCTCGGGGCAGTGGCCCGAACACCAGGCCGGTCACATCGCCCTCGGACGACCCGCCGCAAGCAGCGATAGCGCCACCCTTGTCAGTGTGCGCTTCTTCATCGTCGGGCCGAAGCAGGAGCGGTCGCCTTTCGCGGACGCCCCGTGCGCTTTGCCGTTGTGTCCGCCACCGGCGGACAGGCGATGGCGCTCATACCGATAGCGAGGGAGCGTGAGAAGGATCTCGCCTGATGGCCGCCCACGGCTTCGCCCAGCAAGCGCGGGATTCACATATATTGTCGACGCTAGCGATTCGAAACTCGGCCGACGACCATCCGTCTGATGGTCGCTCGCGAGCCTGTCGCACATGACGCGGCGACTCCCACGGCTCGATATGGATCCGCAGCGTTCTTCAGGGTCGTGCGCCCGCGCGGGCTCGCCCCGTGACGGGTTTCGGCGATGGCGCGCCCAGCAGCTCCGCTACGCCGCGTTCGATGCCGCGGCAGAGCACCCCGATATCGGGGGCGCTGTCAAGGTCGCCGGTGACGCCGAAGTTAATCCCGCCGTCGTAAGAGAAGATCGCGACGCCAACCCGCACGTGGCCTCCCAAAGGAACGAACGGAAACGCCTCGAGCATCCGCCGCTGCGCGAGGTACAAGGGGTACTGTGGGCCCGGGACGTTGGTGGTGACGGTGTTAACGCTGCTCTGCGGCAGCCGTGTGGCCACCCTCCCTCCGAGCGCCAGTAGCATCGCGGGGGCAAACCCGCCGAGCGCAGTCAGCCGCTCCGCCGCGACCGCCTGCCCCGACTGCTTGAGATTCTGCATCTGCTCGTGCAGGGAATGCAGTCGCTCGACGGGATCCTCCAGCCCCACCGGCAGCTCGGCGAACATCGCAGAGACCTTGTTGTCGTAGGTCCCGGGCGCATCATCGGCGCGGACGGACACGGGCACGAGCGTGCGCAGGACGCGTCGCTCGAGGGTCTCGCCGCGACTGAGCAGAAGCTCCCGGAAGCCACCGGTGATCGCGGCGAGCACGACATCGTTGATCGTGCCGCCGTGAAGCGCGCGGATCTGCTTGATGTCCACCAACCGCGCCCTCGCCCAGTCCCACCGTCGGTGCGGGCCGATCGGACCGTTGAGCGTGCTGGCAGGGTTGCGGCTCAGAAGCATCCGCAAATTCACGAAACCGCGGGCGACGTCAACGGTCTGTCCGGCAACGCGGCGCGGACCGCGCACCGCCGACTGCATGGTCCGCAACCCCTCGCGCGGACTGGCCGCACGCTGCGCCAGCGCGTGTGCCACCAGCGCGGCCGAGCTCGGTTCGCGCGCCGGCGCCCAGCCATCGTCGACCGCGGCCGTCGCCGCGCGCTCTTTGCCGAGGATCACGGTCATCAGGTCCGTCCCCGAGACTCCGTCGACCATGCAGTGGTGGACTTTTGAGATCACCGCCCAGCGGCCGTCGCCGAGCCCCTCCGCGACCCACATCTCCCAGAGCGGCTTTGCGCGATCCAGCTGCTGGGACATAACGCGTCCGACCAGGTTGCGCAATTCTTCGTCGCCCCCGGGCGCCGGAAGCGCCGTGCGCCGCACGTGGTACTCGAGATTGAAATGTGGATCGTCCACCCACGTCGGGCGGCCGAGCGCGAGGGGCACGAAACGAACCTTCTGCCGATATCGAGGGACCTGCGACAACCGGCTGGCAACCGCCGACTGCACCTCCCCGGGACCCGGCGCAGGGCCCTCGAAGATGCCCACCGATCCGATGTGCATGTGCGTCACTGCGTCCTCGACGTCCAGAAACAACGCGTCGAGTGGGCTCATCATCTCCATTTCGCAACCCTCTTCCGCTGGTCAGCCGGCCGGCTGGTGTGAAACCTAGCGCGTGAAACCTGTACCAAACCAGCGCTTGAGCGATTGGGGGTCCCGTGTGTATCCATAGAGAGATCCCGACGGCGCCCGGTGTGGAGGAGCGATGGGCGCCTGTGGGATCCCTCCCGGCTGCGTCGTCTATGGCTCGAGCACGATCCGCGCAGCGACTCGGCCGGCCTCGACGTCGGCTATCGCCTCGTTGACTTGGTCGAGCGGCCGTGTTTCGCGGATCACACGTGTCTTGCCGGCCGCGTGAAGCTCGAACACCTCGCGTAGGTCCTTTCGTGTGCCGACGATCGAGCCGACGATCGTGATCCCGTTGAGCACGGTTTCGAAGATCGGGAGCCTGATCTCGTTGTCCGCCGGCAGCGCGACGAACACGAGCTTCCCGCCGCGACGGAGCGACCGATACGCTTGCTCGAACGCAGATGGCGAGACGGCGAGCGCGATCGCCTGGTCGACGCCGCCGAGCCGCTGGATCGCCTCGACCGGGTCTTCCTTCTTGGCGTTGATCGTGAACTCGGCGCCGAGCTCGCGCGCGAGTTCGAGCTTCTCGTCGATCACGTCGACCGCGACGACTCGACCTCCGGCAATTGCCGCGTACTGGATCGCGAGGTGTCCGAGGCCGCCGACGCCGAACACGGCCACGAAATCAGACGAGCGGGTGCCCGCGACTTTGACCGCTTTGTAGGTGGTCACGCCGGCGCAGGTGAGCGGCGCGGCGTCGAACGGGTCGACGCCTTCGGGGACCTTGACGACGTAGTCGGTGTAGGCGGTGGCGTACTCGCCCATCCCGCCGTCGATCGTGTAGCCCATCATCTGCTGCGCGTGGCAGAGCGTTTCCCAGCCTGATACGCAGTAGTTGCAGCTGCCGCACGCGTAGCCGAGCCAGGGCATCGCGACGCGGTCACCGATGTGGACCTCGTGGCCGAGGTCAGTGTGGGCGACCTGACCGGGCGCGAGCTTGGTGACGATGCCGACGCCCTCGTGGCCGGGGGTGAACGGCGGCGAGGGCTTGATCGGCCAGTCGCCGTTCGCGGCGTGTATGTCGGTGTGGCACAGGCCGCACACCTCGACCTTCACGCGTACTTGTCCCGGACCGAGTTTCGGCATTGGGACCTGCTCGACGGTTAGCGGGCTGCCGAAGTCGTGGACGACCGCGGCACGATAGGTGGTGGGTGCAGCCTCTGACGTGCGGGGTTCCGCATCGTATGTAGTGGCCATGCTGTGTCCTTCTTTCTAGGTAGCCGGCCTCTATCGGGTCGGTCCAGATTGGGTTAGCTCGCGCGGGTTCTGCACGGGCGCCATCAAGGTGAGCGAGAAATGAAATGCACACCCTCGAGTCCCTCGAGCGAGAAGCCATCGGCGGCGCCTGGCGCAACATCGATCAGAAAGCGCGGTTTGCTCCAACGCTCGTACTGTTCGGCGTCGATGTAGAACGGCGCGCCGCCGATCTCGCCGAGTTGTACGTCATGGACCGCAACCGGCAGCTCACCGTCCTTCAGACACATCGCGGAACTGCCGTCGCAGCAGCCCCCAGACTGAAAGAACGCCAGCGGCCCATGGGCGGCCTGGAGGCGTCGAATCACCTCGAGCGCCGCCGGGGTAGCGCCAACCGCCGGCGCACCATCATGGGCCGTGGCCGCCATCTCTAAAACAGCCCCATCGCGTTCTGGTCGTAGCTCACCAGCAGGCACTTGGTCTGGCTGTAGTGCTCGAGCATCATGCGGTGGTTCTCACGGCCCACGCCGGAGCTCTTGTAGCCACCGAACGCCGCGTGTGCGGGGTAGTGGTGGTAGCAGTTGGTCCATACGCGTCCGGCTTTGATCGCGCGGCCCATCCGGAACGCGCGGCTACCGTCACGCGTCCAGACACCGGCGCCGAGGCCGTAGAGCGTGTCGTTGGCGATCTCGAGCGCCTCGGCCTCGTCGCGGAATGTGGTGACCGCCAGCACGGGGCCGAAGATCTCCTCCTGGAACACCCGCATCTTGTTGTGTCCCTTGAGGACCGTCGGCTCGAAGTAGTAACCGCGGTCCAAGCTGCTGTCGAGCTCGGGGCGGTGTCCGCCGATCAGCAACTCGGCGCCTTCGTCGAGACCGATCTTGACGTAGCTTTCGATTTTCTCGAGCTGGGCGGCCGAAACCTGCGGGCCTATCATCGTCTCGCGGTCAAGCGGATCGCCCTGCTTGATCGCGCGGATGCGCTCCAGGCAGCGGCCCATGAACTCGTCATAGATCGACTCGTGGATCAGAGCCCGGGACGGACACGTGCAGACCTCGCCCTTATTGAACGCGTACAGCACGAGGCCCTCGATCGCCTTGTCCAGGAACGCGTCATCGGCCGCCATCACATCCTCGAAGAAGATGTTCGGCGACTTCCCGCCCAGCTCGGTGGTCGAGGGAATCAGGTTCTGAGCGGCGTAGCTCATGATCAGCCGACCGGTGACCGTCTCGCCGGTGAACGCGACCTTCGCGATCCGCTTGTTCGACGCGAGCGCCTTGCCGATCCCGGCGCCCGGGCCGTTGACGATGTTCAACACCCCCGGCGGGACGATGTCGCCGATCACCTCGGCAAGCTTCAGCAGCGACCACGGCGTCGGGCTCGCCGGCTTGATCACCGTGCAGTTACCCGCAGCCAGCGCCGGCGCGATCTTCCACGCCGCCATCAAAATCGGGAAGTTAAACGGGATGATCTGACCCACCACACCCAACGGCTCCTGGAAGTGATACGCGTAGGTCTGATCATCGATCTCCGAGATCCGACCCTCCTCGGCACGGACCGCCGCAGCGAAATAGCGGAAGTGATCGGCCGCTAACGGAATGTCCGCCGCCAGTGTCTCGCGCACCGGCTTGCCGTTCTCATAGCTCTCCGCGATCGCAAGCATCTCGGCGTTCGCATCGATCGCGTCCGCGACGTCGTTCAGAACAGCGGCGCGCTCAGCTGGCGAGCGCCCGCCCCACGCATCCTTGGCCGCGTGCGCCGCGTCGAGCGCGAGTTCGATGTCGTCCGCACCCGAGTGCGCGACCTCGCAGAACGGCTCGCCCGTCGACGGAGTCAGATTCTCGCGGTACTCCCCGGTGGTCGGGGCGATCCAATGTCCCCCGATGAAGTTCTCATAGCGCTCCTTGAGCTCTACCAAGCTGCCGGGTTCGCCCGGCGCGACATAAGTGGTTGACTCGACAATCGACATATTGAACTCCTTGGTGGAAAACGCAGACTCGCCCGCGCCAGCGAGATCGCCAGAACCGCGGCGCGGTCAATCACATTTGAGACGCGTCCACCGAGTCGGCGGGATAACGCCTAAGACATACGACCCAGCCCCGCAGTCAAAACCAGTAACCCATATTCCGTGCCGCGTGGCGCGATTAGCGCCGTTGGTGGCATCCGGACTTGGGGTGAGTGTTCTGGCCGCAGGGCCAGCTCGTATCCGACTGTACTCCGATCGCAGGTGCTTATGTGCGCGGACCGCAAAAAAAACTCAGACTCGCGGATCGGACCCCGGCCACGGTGCCGTCACGGGGTCGCGAGCTGCAGGCCGATCGGTCCGCAGCTCCTATCGCCAGAACCAGGCGAGCCGAACGGCACGACGATGTGACCCTTCCGCACAAACCCGGTCACGCCGGATCGGGTCCCTCCGGCCGCTGGAATCGCGCCGGTCGCCAACTCCACGACTGAGGGGTCGAGATTTTGCCGCCGAGCTTGCGTTTGGTCGCCTTTGCGATAGCGCGGTGCGAAGCGCCTGGTCGGCGGAAGGGATCGCGGGAACCGTGGCGGCCGCATGCTCCGAGTCGGCACGATTGCGGAACTTCCCGGTTGGCCGCAGCGTGGCCGGCGGCGCGGCGTCTAGGCGTAGGGCAGGTGCGTGGCGTCGGCTGCCTTGCGACCGCTGCTCTCTCTCGTCCGGACCGGGAGAGCTCGCGAATCGCGCAGCGCGTCCGGAATCCGTGGGCGATCACTCGTCGACTGCCGTGGACGTGAAGACCCGCGCTGTCGTGATCTATTCACAGGCCACCGCGCAACCGGGTCGGTTTGACGTCGGGGCGGTTGGCCGGCCTCCTCCTGATCGTCGCTGGCACGGGGCTGATCGCAGCCTTGATCCGGAACGACTTCTTATGCGCCCTGGGGCGCACATCCGTAGATCACCGCAGCGGGCTTCGCGCGGTCACGGATGCCGAGCTGGGGGTCGAGCGGTTTGATGGTGTCAAAGGAGGTGAACTGATGCCGAATAAGTCTGTTGAAACCGCCGCCCAGGTAGGTGACTGGATTGAGCCTCATGGCGTGCACGGCCAGGCGTCGCGCCGAGGAGAGATCATCGAGGTGCTCGGTCGCGAAGGACACGAGCATTACCGCGTGCGCTGGGAGGAGCAGCACGAGTCGATCGTGTACCCGGCCGACGGCGTGATCGTTACTCCGGGTCCCGGCCGGCGCGGTCGTGGCGCGGGCAAGCGCCGGGCGCAATAACCGTCACGGGGCTCCTGCGTCTCGCGTGCGCGCGGTCCCATTGGGGACCCGGCCGCGTTGGAGACGAGCTCGCCATGAGTACGAAGCTGACCATGCCGCCGCACACGTGCGGCCAAGCGGAGTGTCTGCCGTGGCGCGCAGTCGAGTGCGACGCGGTCGACGTCAGGGCCCGGAATGTGGCTGGGCCACAAGCCTGGCGGCCGCTCATCTGGCGCGCCAGCTTGGGACGAGGACCGAGCGTCTCGTCGCGAACGCCACGACTGCCGGTCTCTCCCGGGTGGCGCAAACCCGGGTCCAGCGGGCCTTCTCCGGCGGAAAGGACGGAGCAACGCGTCGTGACCGGCCACGTCCGAGAATTCGCCGATGAGCACGGTAACCCGCAGAGCGCTCACGGCCTGGCTAGTCGATCACGGCTTTACCGAACTCGGCGGCAAGGCAACGAGCCATCGGCGCTTCCGCCATGAATCCGGCGTTGTGATCACGGTTCCTGGACACGGGAGACAGAACATCAGCCAGAAGCACGTCGGCATGATTGTGCGCCAGCTCGAGGGCGCGGGCTTCGACCGCGACGCGGTGCGCCGTGATCTCAACGCTCGATAACTGCGGGCGACCACGTTCGTACGCAAAGCCTTCACGCCGCCAGCCCTGATCAGGCCCATCGCTGGGTCGCCAAAGCGATCGCCCGACATCGTCGAGCACCAAACGTGAAAGCGGTCGTGCCGTGTGACGAGCGCCTTCCGCGTTTCGAGAGACCGCTGTCACCAGCCGCAGCACGTTGCGGCCCGACCAGGCTAGGGTTCGGCTGAGCGACCTCGGTGACGTTCAGTGGCGTTCCCAGCTTGAGATCCGGCTCGGCGTGCCACCCGGCCACATCACGTCAGTAGATTTCCACATGTGGATTCGGCCTCGTCCCTGATGCTTGGCGATGATGGTCGGACCTAGGCTGTCACGATGGCTGAGATCAGCGCGCGACCGTCGCCGGATGGCGAACTGAAGGAGGCCACGCCCGGGCCCACGGACCACGTGGAGTGAGGGGATCGTGTCCGGGGCGCCAGATTGGGTGCGGGCGCTCGTCAATCGCTATGACCCGGACGTGTTGTCGGAGCCGGAACGGAGACTCCGGGTTGAGTTGAGGGCGCTGGAGCAGGGCGCTTGGGAGGTCGTGCTCGACGACGCGGCGGCGACCGTCGCCCCGTCGAGCGGCTGCCCCGATGCGACGATCGCCGCCGACCGGGCAACGTGGGAGCGGATCGCCACGAGCGCCGGCCGGGCGCTGGCGGCCTACCTCGCCGGACGCCTGTCTGTGCGCCGCAACCTACACGTCGGCGTGGGCTTCCTCGCCGCGACGAGCGGCTCGACCGAGGCGGCGCGAATGCGGTTTCGCGGCGTCGCCACTCCTAAGGCGCGCCTATCCACGGTCGAGGCCGGTGAGGGGCCCGCGGTTCTTGCCGTCCACGGGCTCGGCGGCACCAAGGGGTCGTTCCTCCCGACCGTCGCCGCGCTCTCAGACCGGTTCCGAGTTATCGCGCTCGACCTGCCAGGCTTCGGCGACTCCGACAAGCCGATCGGCGCGGCCTACGACGCGCGATTCTTCGCTTCCGCCTGCGTCGATCTGCTCGATGCGCTCGAGCTCGACCGCGTTCACGTGATCGGCAACAGCCTCGGCGGACGCGTCGCGCTCGAAGTCGGGTTGCGCCAGCCCGCCCGAGTCCAGCGGCTGGCGCTGCTGGCCTGCTCGCTGGCGTGGCGGCGGCCGCGCCCGTGGGCGCCGCTCGTCCGTCTCACCCGACCCGAGCTGGGGCTGGTCCACCTGGCGCCGCGCTCTGTGGTCGACGGGATCGTCCGGCGGCTGATCCCAGGCGCGAACGGCGGGTGGGCCGCCGCCGGGGTGGACGAGTTCCTCCGCGCCTACCTCACACCTTCCGGCCGGGCCGCGTTCTACGCCGCCGCCCGGCACATCTATCTGGACGAGCCGCATGGGGTCGAAGGTTTCTGGCCGCGGCTGGAGGCCCTCGAGCCGGACGCGCTCTTCATCTGGGGACGTGAGGATAAGCTCGTGCCGATCGGCTTCAAGCGGCACGTCGCCGATGCGCTCCCGCGCGCGCAGCATTTCGAGCTGGACTGCGGACACGTTCCGCAAATCGAGCGCCCGGGTCCCGCCAATGAGGCGATCGCGGCGTTCTTCTCGCAGGCACCCGTCGCCGCTCGACCGGATTCGGAGACCTCGGGCTCCAAGCGAGCTGCCGCATGAACGAGCAGGGAACGACTCCGAATCTGGCTCCGGAAGACCGGGAGCTCGTCGACCTGCTTCGAGCCGTTCTCGTCGACCCAAACCTCTACACCGACCGGCGGATGCGCCTGCACCGCGAGATCAGCGTCGTCCTGCGCTCAGCGCGCCGCAATCTCTGCGGCGCGTCCGCGGACGACGCATATGAGCACGCGCTCGATACCGACGGCGAACGCCTGCCGGACTTGCTCACGGCCGTGCTGGTTGACCCGAATCTGTATACGGACCTGCGCATGCGCCTTCACCGAGACATACGCGCATTGCTGAATATGACGCGGGCGGGGCTCGACGAAAGCGAGTGACTCTCTACGCCGGGACGCCAACAGCCGTCGGACCTGCGACCACGCCTTTGTCGTGCAGGCGCCCGATCTCGGCTTCGCTCAGGCCGAGCACGCCGGCCAGGACCTCGTCGGTGTGCTCACCCAACACCGGCGCACGAGCCGGGCGTAGGCGGTCCGCGCCGGTGAAGGCAAGCGGCGACCCGGGCATCAAGTACGTCCCGATGCCGGGCTGGTTGACTTCGGCGAACATCGGGTTCGCCACCGAGCAGCGCGGGTCGTGCTCGACCAGCTCAGTGAAGGTCTGGTAGGGGCCCCACGACACACCGTGCTCGTCGAAGGTCTCGCGCAGCTCCTGCAGGGTGCGTGAGAGGACCCATGGCTTGAGCGTCGCTCCGAGCAGTTCGCGGGCGGCAAAGCGTCCGCCTTCCTCGTCGAGATCGACGTTCATCAGGCGCGCGATGGCGTCGAAGGAGTCCTGCAGGTCGGTGGCGGTGACGAGGTTTCGCCACTGCCGGAGGGTCAAGGCGACGATCATCACCCGGTGGCCGTCCTTGGTGCTGAAATCCCGTCCGAAGGCGCCGTACAGGTAATTGCCGTCTTTCACGCGCTCGTGGCGGTTAATCTGCACCTCGGCGATCTTGCCTAGGTTGCCGACCATCCAGAAGGCGATATCCGACAGCGCGATCTGCACGTACTGTCCGGCGCCGGTTCGAGCGCGCGCCCGTTCGGCCGCCAGGAGACCGGCGGTCGCGAGCGCACCGGTGATCGCATCCCAGGCGGGAAGCAGATGGTTGAACGGGACCGACAGGTGGCGCGGGCCGGTTGCCCACGGGAAACCCGTGGCCGGGTTGACGGTGTAGTCGACCGCCGACGTCCCGTCGTGGTTGCCGACGATGTTGACCATGATCAGGTCGGGGCGCCTTTCGGCTAGCCGGTCGTAGTCGAGAAAACCACGTGCGGGGAAGTTCGTCAGGAACAGCCCGGCGTCTGGACCGGGAGCGGTGATCAACGCCGCCACAAGCTCGCGCCCGGCCTCGCAGGCGAGATCGATCTGGATCGAGCGCTTGCCCTTGTTTAGCCCGGCCCAGAATAGGCTACGTCCCTCCGTCGTCACCGGCCAGCGCCCCCGATCGAGGCCGCCGCCGATCGGGTCGAAGCGGATCACCTGGGCGCCGAGCTGCGCCAGCGTCATCCCGCCCAGTGGGGCGGCGACGAAGGCGGAGCCCTCGACAATCCGCAGGCCATCGAGAATGCCTGGCATTAGGCCACCACCGCCACGAAGCTCCAGTCGAGGACGAGCCCATCCTCGGCCCCGGGCCGGACGCTGCTGACGCGCGCCCGGAGCTCCACCAGCCCGTCCGGTGAGCTGTCGACCACGTCTACCTCGGTTCGGAGGACATCTCCCTCGAACACCGGCGCGATGTGCTCGCAGCTCCTCCAGGCGACGATCGTCGCGATGGCGGGGATCGCGCGCGTGGCGTGAGCCGCGGCGATCGAGATCGTGTGCCCGCCATAGACGAGACGGCGGCCGTGCAGGCTCATGGTCGCATCCGTGTGAGCTGTGGCGACGTTCAGCGTCAGGCGCGCGAGTTCGGGCGCGCCGGTCACGGTCTCGCCGGCCTCGACCAGGAACGTTTGGCCGACCTCGAGCTCGTCGTGATAGGGGCCCGGCACCGCCGCGCGTAGCCGGTCCAGTCGCCAGTCGTGGGGTGTCGCGTCGGCGAGCCGCTCTTGATCGAGCTCCTGCGGAATCTGGGTGAAGTCGTCGGCGTGCCCCGTTTCGGCCTCGGGGTCGTGGAGTGGAATCATCGGACAGCGCCAGAAGTCGAGCACCGGTTCGCCGTGCTCGTCGATGGTACGCACGCGCATCGCCACGAGCCCCGAGGCCGGGGCCCCGGAGCGACGCCGGTTCTGCTTGAGCCCGACAATCTCAGTCCGCGTACGCAGCGTGTCCCCCACGAACACCGTACGCGCCAGGACCAGGCCACGATAGAACAGGTTGCCGCGGACGCGCTGCGATGGGCCCGTCGACTGGCCGATGGCGACGTCGCACACCAGGTTGGGATGGACGAGCGGACGATCGCGGCCCGTCACCTCTCGGCACAGAGCGGTGTCGAGTGCGAGTCGTAACCGATCGCCGACTAGCGCTTGATGAAGCGCCGCATGCCCGGAGGTCACCGTCAATCCGGGCGCGTCCTCGAAGATCTGACCGCGGTCGAGCTCCTCGAACCAAGGGCCGCCGACCACGACTGGCTGACGCGCCAACCCACTCATTGCGACGCCCCTTCGACGCCCGCGGCGCGACCGCGCGCGACGATCTGTGCGGCGAGCTTCCGGCTTGCCTCGTCGATCATCTCGCCGTCCAGCGTAACTGCACCACGTCCCTGAGCGGCGTCGAGCGCGCTGAGGACCGCGCACGCACGAGCGACCTCTTCGACCGTCGGGGTGAAGACCGTGTTGATGACCTTCAGCTGGTCGGGGTGCACGGCCCATTTGCCGTCGAATCCAAGCGAGCGGACGTGCTCGGCGCGCACCCGCAACCCCGCACCGTCGCGGATATCCAGATAGGGCCCGTCGATAGCCTGCAGCCCGGCTGCCCGCGCCGCCACCAGCAGCGTCTCTTGTGCGTACAGCCAGCTCCCTGGAGACGTGGCGCCGGGCGCGCGGCCGAGCGACGCAGCCAGATCCGCATAGCCGAGGATGAGCGCATCAAGCCGCGGCGTGGCGGCGGCGATCTCCGCCGCATGCACGAGTCCTGCGGCAGTCTCGATCAGGGCCTGTAGCCGCACGTGTTTGGCGCGTTCTCCCGCGGACTCGAGCAGCCGTTGGACTTTCAGGATGTCTTGCGTGCGCTCAACCTTTGGCACGACCAACGAGTCGATCCTCGTGCCGGAGCGGCGCGCGAGCTCCGCGACGTCGCGTTCCCCCCAGGGGCCGGCGAGCGCGTTGATCCGCACCGCAATGAGTGCCGCCTGTTGGTGCCCCCCGGCCAGAAAGCCAACAACGCGATCGCGAGCATCGTCCTTCGCATCGGCCGCGACCGAGTCCTCTAAATCGATCACGACCTCGTCTGCGCTGAGCTGGAGCGTCTTCTCGAGCATGTGCGCCGAGGAGCCTGGAACCGACAGGACGGACCGGCGGACCGATGCCTCGCGCCTCGTCTGCAACCACTTGTTTCCGTCCACGTTCACCTTTTAGCGGCTCGTGGTGGTCGGGTCATCCGGGAATTCCCACAGCCGCGGTCGCCATCTACCGATGCGACCGATACCGACGGCCGCCGCATGCGGACTCTCTGTGGACGACCTGCAGATCCGCCTACCGCGTGCCGTACGCCCTGGCCCCGAACCAGTCGGTGGTGACGATCTGCACGATCACCGCGGAGCGGCACCGGCCAGTCCGTGGTGATCCTCCCTTGCCGTCGCGCGTCGCGGCGGCAGTCATCGCCCGGGGAGAGGCGGCCTGCCCGTCTGAGGTCGGTCTCAGCATCGGCGACCGACCGGCCGACCGGCCGGACGTATAGCGAGCGCTTCGGCACGACCCCTAGGGTTCCTCGCACCCGCACAGCACACGTACCCGAAGCGGCTTGCAATAGTCTGGCTGCCAACCAGGAGGACGATGAGAATGGCTGAAAGTGTGTATCGCGTGACGGAGTTGATCGGCGTCAGTACCGAATCGTGGGAGGCAGCTGCCCGCAGCGCGATCGAGACCGCCGCGACGACCCTGAGAGACCTGCGTATTGCCGAGGCTCACCGTTTCGACGTCACGATCGAGAACGGCACCGTGAAGAGCTACCGCGTCCGCCTCGACGTCTCCTTCAAGTACGAACCGGATGCCACTGGGTCGCGAGCCGATCAGGCTGAGGAATGGGAACACACCCATCACGAGCTGAATTAAATTAGCCGCGCCACATGCCTGTTCGCCGGCGCAGCCATGGCTTGGGCGCCGGTGTCGGACTGCGCGGATCGCACGCTTACGTCGGCTTGTGAGAGCTGCCAAAGAGCGGCTGCCCATCTCGCCCCGAGCTTGCCCCGCGCCAGCTGGGGTGTCGCGCTCGCTCACGTGGCCAACCGTGCCACAGCGTTGCGGCTCACCATCGCTTGCACGATTCCGATCGTCTCGGCCCCGGCCCCCGACAGCCGGCAGCGGGCGCCCGGAATCGTCCCGCATGCGTTCGCCCGGCAGCCCCAGCGCCGAACGACTCCTTTCGTGCTCCGGCTGGGGCGGGTCGCGCCATTCCTTTGGCGACGAAACGGTCGCGGCGGTCTACGCCGGGCGCGCGCGATCGGATCCGCGCGAGAGGAGACGTCCGGATCGAGGCCTGCGCAGCACCTGCGATGGTCAAGACTCACCGCTGTCCGGCGATCTCGACAGGCTTCTGCATCGTCGCCCACGGAGCAGTCTCCGTCGAACTGCCCCGTTTGACGCGAGGCGGTAGCCCCGCCGCCGTGACCGCTTCAGGCGCCTAATGCAGCCACGCGATTCACGACCGCGAGGTCGCTGCTTCTGGATTGCACCAATAGGACCAGTGCGGTGATCGTCCGGAAACGGACGGTCCTACGGCACAGGGACAGCCGATCCGCCGGGCAACAGAGATCGCTTTTGCGGTCAATGCGGGCGTGATCGGCGACCGCTGTGGCCGCGGTCCACGCTGCGTGGACCAGGCACAGACCTCCAAAAGCCCGTTCCTTGTTGCGCTCGAGCGCGGCCCCGCGATGGTCCCGGCCGAGCGGCGCCAGCGGCCGACGCGGAGAGCCCCGGGTGTCACGATCGGATGGCCGTCCAAAACGCTTCACAGGACTGGACACAACGTTCCAGAGTCTCGCGTGTCCAGGGACCGCACGCCGTCGTACTGAAGCGAAGGTTTCCCCGCCGGCGCTCGCGTCAGCGGCCATCCGGTGCCTGTGGGGTTCGTCAGAGCTATGACCGGGGTCGCAATCACGTCGAGCGAGTATGATTGATGTTCGTCGCGCCATTGGGGGTCGGCGGCGCGATCCTTTTCAAGAGGGGCGGGGGACCGATGCGACACAACGCAATTTGGGGCGTGACTGGTTCGGTTGCGCTGTCAACGATGGGTTTGCTGCTGTGGCTGGGCGCGGGCAGCGCCGTGGCCGACACGACGAACTTCGTTACGTACTCGACGCCGGGGACCTATCCCTTTACGGTGCCGCTCGGGGTATCGAGCATCGAGGTGATCGCCGTCGGTGCGCAGGGCGGCGGTTGCAACGGTGTCGCTGGTGGCGAGGGCGACGGGTTGGCCACTTCGAACACGCCGGTGTTGCCCGGTGAGCAGTTGTTCGTCGGTGTCGGCGCGCCGGGCGCAAGCTGCGCCTCCGGCGGTTCGGGTGGAGTCGGCGGCGGGGGAGCCGGCGGCGCCGGCCCCATCGCGACGGGCGGTGGCGGCGGCGGTGCTTCGCTAGTCGGTGTCGCGTCACCTTCGCCCGGCTTTTCCGATTTGCTCGTGGTCGCAGGGGGAGGCGGCGGCGCTGGGGGCAGCGGTGGCGCTGGAGGCAGTTACTACGTTGGTGGCACGGGCGGAAACGCCGGCAGCGCGGGAAGTCCACCCCCAGAGAGCAGCGCCCAAGGGGGCGGAGCGGGGACCGATAGCGCCGGCGGCGCGGGTGGCAATAGCGCCGATGGCACCACTCCCGCTGGAAACCCCGGATCGTTCGGCGTCGGCGGCGTCGGTGCTGGCGACGCCGAATACGAGTACGAAGGTGGCGGGGGCGGTGGCGGCGGCTACTACGGGGGCGGCGGCGGCGGGCACGACGACGGCGGCGAGGGTGCCGCGGGGGGCGGTGGCGGGTCGACGTTCGCGGCGCCTGGCTCCACGATCGTGGTCCCACCCGCACCCGATGGCCCCGGCTCCTACAAGGTGACAATCCAATACGACGCCCCGACCGCGGACCTGAGCGCATCTGGCCTGAACTCCGGTGTTTACACGTTCACGGGTACGCAGCCTCAAGGCACGGCCGGTAGCGCCGAGGTCTTCACACTGACTAACAACGGCTCGGCGCCACTGCTCGTCTCCGGTGTTCAACTGAGTGGAAGCGATCCAGGCGACTACGTCGCTGAGAACAACTGCCAGCAGCCGGTACCGACGACGGCGGGGTCGAACACGTGCACGATCGACGTTCGCTTCGCGCCGCAGGCCACTGGCTCAAGCTCGGCGACGCTGACGATCAGCAGCAACTCCGTCAACGGTTCCGATCCGGTCGCGCTGCACGGCACCGGTAGTGCACCGTCCAGCGGTGGGCAGGGCCCGGCCGGGTCGCAGGGACCTACCGGGTCGCAGGGACCTACCGGGTCGCAGGGACCTACCGGGTCGCAGGGACCTACCGGGTCGCAGGGACCTGCCGGCTCGCAGGGACCTGCCGGCTTCCAGGGCCCAGCCGGTACTCAGGGGTCGCGGGGTGAGATCGAGCTGGTCACCTGCACACGCGTGAAGAAGGTGGTCCTCGGGAAGACCGTCACGCGGCTGAGCTGCACCACCAAGCTAACCTCCTCGCCGGTGACCTTCACGGCTAGCACGGCCAGCGCGAGCATCTCGCGAGCGGGCCACGTCTACGCGACCGGCTCGCTGCGTCGCCGCAAGCTCGTACTACGCGCTGCGAAACCGCTGGCACCGGGACGCTACCGACTGAAGCTGACAACCCGATCGGCGGATCGCATCGAGACGACCGATGAGACGATCACGATCTCCTGACCAGCCGCCCGGCAGCCGCTGACCGCCAATGACCCGGACGGAAAACGCCACCGTCGGGCTTGCTCGCCAGTTTGAGCGTGAGCAGAGCCCAGCGCGACGCCAGCGCTCGGGACAAACAAGGCGTCCCGCTCAGTCGCTGCTCACCTCGGCGCCTGCTCTGGGACGGATGCGAGCACCAACCCCCCGCCGCGCCGGGGGTCCCCTTTCGACGAACCACACTCACGAGTCAGACGAGCTGCAGCAGCCCGCGACGGTTGCGGTCGGCCGTCCCTGTGCCCAGGACCGGCCGTCTGCCGGACGATCACCGCACTGGTCTTAATCGTCCAATCCAGCTGTCGACGGCCGACCGCCGATCGGCGCTCAGCGGCTTCCGCGTCGCGTGCGTGAGCAGCCACGCCGGCGACGCTCGACGACGCTGCTGGTCTGGACGAGCTGGGGAACTAGACCGAGCTGTAGGTCGGCTTCTCCTCGTAACGGTTGTGGAAGTCCGGCTCGAGGACGCCGCACTCCGCCGCCACCGACTCCGCGAGGTGTGCGATTCCTACATGCGGATGCCATCTGAAACTACGGCGTCGGTCTCTTCCCCAAAGGAATGCGATGAAGGCGGGTCTCTCCCGGGAAGCGACGGCAGTCGCGTGGCGGAGGAGGTCGGCCCTCGGTATCGAACAGCATAGGTAGGCGCGCGCGGCTGGACCCGCGCGGCCGGCCATCCGAAGCAGAGAGCCGACCATCGGTATGAAGGTACGCGGTGGGCTGGACCGATCCTGCCTGACGTGGTGCCGGAGAGGAGTGTTCGTGTTGCATGTTGGTCTGGATCTCGGTCGGAAACGGATTGAGGTGTGCTTGATCTCTGATCAGGGGGAGCTGATCGACCGGTTCGCGGCGATCCCGGATCGTGACGGTCTGCATGGCCTGGCTCGCCGGGTGGCGGTGTATGGCGAGCCGGTGCGGGGTGTGGTGGAGTCGATGAACGGCGCCAGGTTCGTGCACGACGAGCTCACCGGCGCATGGCTGGGAGGTGCTGGTCGCCGACGCGCAGAAGGTCAAGGGGCTCGCGCCGCTGGCCTGCAAAACCGACAAAATCGACTCGCGGGTGCTGGCCGAGCTGTCGTTCCGCGATCTGGTGCCGGCAATCTGGTTGCCCACGCTCGAGCTGCGCCGCGAGCGGGAGATCTCCCGCTGGCGGCTGCATCTGGTCAAGCACCGCTCGACACTGAAGAACCGGGTCCACTCGACGCTGATCACCTTCGGTCACCAGCGCCACATGTCCGACCTGTTCGGCGTCGCCGGCCGCAAGTTACTCAAGGAGCTCGAGATCCCCGAGCCGTGGCGCTCGCACGTCGACGCCAGCCTGGTGCTGATCGACGATCTCGAGACGCGGATCACGCAGATCGCGAAGGAGCTCCGTCGCTCGGGCGCCGATCACCGCTACATCCCGATCCTGATGACCGCGCCGGGATTCGGGTGGATCACCTCGTTCACGGTCGCGTGTGAAATCGGCGACATCAGCCGGTTCTGCTCGCCGGTCAAGCTCACCGGCTACACCGGCCTGTGCCCGCGCGTCAAGCAGTCCGGCCAGACGGACCAGCGCGGACCGCTGTCCAAGCACGGCCCCAAGTACCTGCGCTGGGGGCTGATGGAGGCCGCGATCGCCGCCTCCTCGCACCCGCTCTACCGTGAGCGCTACCAGCGCACCAAGCGCCGTCTCGGCAAACAGCGCGGCCCCAAGGTCGCGCAGATCGACCTCGCCCGCCAGCTCACCGAGGCGATCTGGTACATGCTGACCCGTAATCAACCCTTCGCTCCGGCAGGCGCCACTTTTCGTCTGGCTGCCTGACAGCCCTTTTAGGAACTGCGCCACCGGAGTGAGCCCCGATGACACCTGATCCTCGAAGTTGATGAGGCGATAGAGAGATGAGCACCGCTCCAACGGCCCGACCCTCCCGCGGACCGTGACAGTCAACTTCCTGCCAGGTGTCACGCTGTCGTGTCAAGCGCCATGAGCCGAACTTGTTCACTCCAGTGACCTTGCTCAGGCGCTTGACACGGCAGCGCTCACCCGGCAACTTGGCACCTGAGGTGTCAGGGATCTGACACAGGGCTTGACAAACGGCCCGCCTTCATAGAGACGAAAAGGAGGCAGCTCGCGCGAGCCACGGCGCGCCGCCGCCAAGCCTGCTGCCGTTCGTCCGGACCGGTTATGCCGTTGTCGGCATAATCGCTCTCATGCCGAGCGGCTGGTTATGCCGAGTGGGGGTCCGGCTGGCACGGCTCTCCCTGCTCACAGCGATTTAGGCTCTACAGCTGCTCGGCATAATCGGCCGCGTTGACGCGAGCCTCGACAGCTGCGCCATCGGAGATCTGAGGGCCGCACCGCTCCGCACCGGGTGGTGCTGGTGAGCGACTTGTAGCTGTTATCGCCTTACGCGACGGGCGATTGCGGCACCGTGCCGCTGTCAGACGACCGGCGCCACACCGCTGTCGATCGCGAATACCTACCTCGAGACCGTCAGGGCAACTCCCGTGAAGCGCGGCGATTATGCCGAGTGCACGACGCACCGATTGCCCGCCACGCAGCGGAAACGTTGGTCCGCAAGGCCTTCACTCGGCATAACCAGCAGCTCGGCATGAGACCGGTAGCGAGGTCGGCGTCGACGAGGGTGGCTGCTCGCCCACGCGAGCGAGAGCCAGGTGCGCTTGCAGGTCGTCGTCGTGGATCAGGCCGGCAGTAAGCACACCGGCGACTCCCGCATTCGCGGCAAGGAGGGCAGCCCGCGTAGCCGATCACAACGCCGGGCCGTCGAGGGCGTGGAGATGCGCACCTTTGGCGAGATGCAGGTCGCTCGGGTCTCCGGCCGAGACACCTGCTTCGCCCCGATCGAGATACCTGGAGCCTCAGGATTTGTTGTTACCGTCCTGCTGTGCCAGGCGGGATTCACCACGCTGTGGTCGTGGTTCGGGACCTCGACGCCAGCTTGCGGTTCTACCGCGATGGCCTCGGCCTCGACGTCTTGCTGGACCGCGAGGTTGAGGGCGATTGGCCGGGACTCTTTGATGGTCCCAGCCGAGTCTTGCGCGCGGTATTTCTTGGCGACGCAAACGTGCCGGATATCACGGCTGGCGTGTTGGAACTGAACTACTTCGTGGGCGCTGATGTCCCGACTGCGTTATCGCCGTCTGGCCCGACGACGGGGTTCTTCATGCTCTCGTACTTTGTTGACGTGGAGGCGACTCTCAGGAGGCTCGCCGAGCTGGGCGTCGCTGGTCCTCCGCGCCGGGTAACGCAGGCGACCCCGAACGGTGACGTCACGATCGCGATCGTTCGCGATCCCGATGGCGTCCGCGTCCTCCTGACTCCAGGTTCGCTCGCGCAGACGCACTGATCTCCCGGCGCGGCCTCAGACACCTCTGCCTTGACCTGCGCCGCTCTATCGCCGCAGCTCGAACCCCTCTCAGCGACACTCGGCTTGGCGCGGATCGGCGCGAAGATGCAAGCACCGGATCGCGGCCCCAGCGACCGGGTGCAAACGCGCGGGCCGTGGGCCTGACACCAGTGCCCTGTCCAAGGAGCGACGGGCCGGGCAACGCGCGACGATATTGCGAGCACCGACATCAGCCGTGCTTCCGATAAACGGCGCTGCGACGTCTTGAGAGGAGAAGCGGGTGGACTTTCTGGTCGAGTTCGACATCCAGATCCCTGACGATGCTTCTCGTTCCGAGGTTGAGGAGCGGGAGCGTGGCGAGGCGGCCGCCGCCGCCAGGCGGGCGCGGGAGGGCCACCTGGTCCGGATCTGGAAGCGGCCGGTGGCGCCTGGCGAGAGCAAGGCGGTGGGCTTGTACCGCGCCGATAGCCAGGCACAGCTGGATGGTCTGCTCGGCGCTCTTCCGCTCTCCGACTGGATGCGCGTACGCGTCACGCCGCTGGAGCCCCACCCGAACGACCCGGCGGATGGCTGGCCGCGTGCCTTCGAGCTTCCCGCTCCGCGCCTGAACCCGGTCTACCGCCTCGAGGCGGCCCTGGGAGAACCGCTCGATCTCGGCGACACCGCGCAAGGGCGCCGGCGCGTTGTGGCCCTGACCGGCGGAACATTCACCGGCCCCGAGCTGGGCGGGAGGCTGCTGCCCGGGGCCAGCGCCGACTGGCAGATCGTGCTGCCGGACGGCACCGCGCTTGCCGACCTGCGCTACACGCTGGAGACGGATCGCGGCGACCTGCTCTACGTGCAGTCCCGCGGAGTGCGGCACGGCAGCGCTGAGGTGCTTGCCCGTTTGGCGCGCGGCGAGGCCGTCGACGCGGGCGAGTACACCTTCCGTACTTCGACTCAGATCGAGACCGCCGCGGCGGATCTCGGCTGGCTGAACAAGGGCGTCTTCGTAAGCGTCGGCGGCCGCCTGCCCGCAGGTGTGATCTACGAGACCTACCTCGTCGAATGAGCCTCGGGCACGCCGACGCCCCACGGACACTTTCACGGGCCGCCTTGGGAGGTCTTGACTGTTCTGCTCGTTGGGAGGATTGTGCGTAGGTACTAGACGGGGAGCCGGGGACCTGGGCCCTGCCGCGCGACACGACCTTAGGAGGTTCGGATGTCTGCCACAAAAGTCGCAGAACAGAAGGGTGGCGACAACGCCGCTATTCGTCCGTTTGAGGTCGGGTTTCCGGAGGCGGAGCTCACCGAGCTGCGCAGGCGCGTGAACGCGACGAGGTGGCCTGAGCGCGAGACGGTTAGCGACGATTCGCAGGGTGTGCCGCTCTCGATGATGCGGGAGCTCGTGCGCTACTGGGGGTCAGACTACGACTGGCGCACGTGCGAGGCGAAACTGAGCGCTTTGCCGAACTTCATAACCGAGATCGACGGGCTGGACATTCATTTCATTCATGTTCGCTCCCAGCATCAGGACGCGCTGCCGCTGATCATGACCCACGGCTGGCCGGGGTCGTTCCTCGAGTTCGTGAAGGTGATCGGGCCGCTAAGCGATCCCGAGTCCCATGGAGCTCGCGCTGAGGACGCGTTCGATCTCGTCGTGCCCTCAATGCCCGGTTTCGGCTTCTCAGCTAGGCCGCAGGGAACAGGCTGGAATCCCGAACGCATCGCCGGCGCTTGGGAAGAGCTGATGAGGCGAGTGGGCTACGAGCGCTACGTCTCCCAGGGTGGCGACTGGGGTGCGGTCGTCACGGACGTGATGGGCCGCCACGCGCCGGCGGGTCTCTTGGGTATCCACGTCACGACGTTGCTCGGCGCGATCGAACGGCCACCAACGCCGAACGTCCAACCGACCGTGCCTCCCGAGGTCGCGAACGCGCTCAAGAGAGGTGAACCGGCGCCGGCGGGCCTCTCGGCCGAGGAAACGATCGCCTTTGAAGGAGCTAGAAACCTTGCCACGGGCGGCTCGGGCTTTCGGGCGATGATGGGCACGCGCCCGCAAACGATCGGCTACTCGCTCGCGGACTCGCCGGTCGGCTTGGCCGCTTGGTTTTACGAGAAGTTCGCGGAATGGACCGACACGGACGGCGAACCCGAGCGCGCGCTCACGAAAGACGAGATGCTCGACGACATCACGCTTTACTGGCTCACGAACACAGCGGCGTCCTCGGCCCGCCTGTACTGGGAGGACAGCGCCCACAAAACCAAGGCCGGAGGCGAAGTCTCGATCCCTGCGGCGGTGAGTAGGTTCCCAGTAGAGCTAATCCCCGTACCGCGCAGCTGGGCCGAGCGCGCCTACCCCAACCTCATCTACTACAACGAGCTCGCCAAGGGCGGCCACTTCGCCGCCTGGGAACAGCCGCAGCTCTTCACCGAGGAGATCCGAGCGGCGTTCCGCTCGCTGCGTTAGCAAGAAGGGATTCATGGCCACCACCGGCGAGACCACTATCGAGGCTCGCCCATTCCACGTTGACATTTCGGACGAGGCCCTGGAGGTCCTGCGCCGCCGCATCGCCACGATGCGATGGCCGTCCAGGGAGCTGGTCTCAGATCGCTTGCAGGGCGTGCAGCTGGCGACGATTCAGGAGCTCGCCGGCTACTGGGCGACCGATTACGACTGGCGCCGGTGCGAGGCGAGGCTGAACGCGCTGCCCCAATTCAAGACCGAGATCGATGGAGTGGACATTCACTTCATCCACGTGAGGTCGCGGCACGAGGACGCGTTGCCGCTGATCATGACGCACGGCTGGCCGGGCTCGGTGATCGAGCTGCTTGAGGTGGTCGGCCCGCTCACGGACCCGACCGCGCACGGTGGACGCGCCGAGGACGCGTTCGACCTGGTGCTGCCTTCTATTCCCGGGTACGGCTTCTCGGGCGAGCCGACCGTGCTCGGCTGGTTCGCCGGCCGCGTCGCGCAGGCGTGGACGAAGCTGATGATAGGCCTCGGCTACACCCGCTACGCCGCCCAGGGCGGCGACCAGGGCGCGGCGGTCACCGACGCGATGGGCCGCCAGGCACCGGAGGGGCTGGTCGGCATACACACGAACCTGCTCGTGCTGGCGCTGGGGGGCTCCAGCGCTTTCCCGATGGACACCGAGGAGGAACGCGCGGCGTCCGACGCGCTCGCCACGTTCAGGGCGAGCGGCTTCGGCTATTTCCTCGAGCAGGCCACGCGGCCTCAGACGATTGGCTACGCGCTGCTGGATTCACCGGTCGCCCTGGCGGCGTGGATGCTCGACCACGACACAGACAGCTACTACAAGATCTCCAGCGCCTTCGTTGAGGGCAAGCCCTCGGGCAATCTGACGAAGGACCACATCCTCGACAACATCACGACCTACTGGCTGACCGGCACCGGGGCCTCGGCCGCCCGGTCCTACTGGGAGGGCGGACAAGCCACAGCTCGCGCGGGTGGCCAGGCTCCACCGGCGGTCAGGGTCCCGGTCGGATATACGACGTTCCCCGGCGAGATCTTCCGGGCCTCGCGCAGGTGGGTCGAGCAGGCCTACTCCACCCTCACCTACTTCAACGAGGTCGACAAGGGCGGGCACTTCGCGGCCTGGGAAGAGCCCGAGCTGTTCTCCGAGGAGATCCGAGCCGCCTTCCGAGGGCTCCGTGAGCAGGGAGCCACGAACTGACGAGCGCCGTCCACAACTGTCGCCGGCGGCTACCGGGGCTGGCTGAAGCCAAGGCCGGTGAGGCGTGAGCTGGCGCGACATGTTCAGCCACGGAGGACCGGCTCCGATGTCCTCGGAGGGTCACCTCCCGGGTTTCGACGGGGCGACCGGGTGGCTCAACTCGCCTCCCCTTACGGCGGCGGACCTCGGGGGAAAGGTCGTGCTCGTCGATTTCTGGACGTACACGTGCATCAATTGGCTTCGCACCCTCTCTTACGTTCGCGCGTGGGCCGAGAAGTACCACGATCGCGGGTTCGTCACCGTCGGCGTGCACACACCCGAGTTCCCGTTCGAGCAAGACGCCGACAACGTCCGCGAAGCCGTGAGGGACATGAGGATCGGGTATCCGGTCGCGATCGACAGCGACTACCGGGTGTGGCGCGCGTTCAGCAACCACTACTGGCCCGCCGTATACATCGCCGACGCCCACGGACGAATCCGGCATCACCAATTCGGCGAGGGTCGCTACGAAGAGTGCGAGCGGGTGATTCAGCGGTTGCTGCGCGACGCCGGGGCCGAGGGCGTCGGCGACGCTCTGGTCTCCGTCGCTGCCGATGGCGTCGAGGCTCAAGCCGACTGGACGAACCTCGCGTCGCCCGAGACTTACCTCGGCTACGAGCAAACTCAGAACTTCGCCTCGCCCGGTGGTGTGGCGTTCGCCGAGTCTCGAACGTACGCAGCGCCGGACTCGTTGAGGCTCAACCACTGGGCTCTCTCCGGGGACTGGACGATCGAGAGCGGGGCCAGCGTGCTGAACCGAGCCGGCGGAGGGATCGCGTTCCGCTTCCACGCCCGCGACGTGCATCTCGTCCTGCGACCACGGGAGCGCGGGACGTCCGTGCCGTTCGGAGTGCTCGTCGACGGCGAGCCTCCCGGCGATGCGCACGGCCTCGACGTGGACGAACAAGGCCACGGAATGGTGGCCCAAACGCGGCTCCATCAGCTGGTTCGCCAGCGCGGATCGATCACCGACCGCACGTTCGAGATCACCTTCCTCGCTCCCGGCATCGAGGCCTACGTGTTCACCTTCGGCTAGCACGATGCGCCGCCCGGTAGCGACCTTCCCGAAGCGGACAGAGGCAGAGATAGCTCAAGGACTGCTCGCCTCAGCGGGCATCGACGCGTCGATAGCAGCCGACGACGCCGGCGGAGCCTTCCCGTTCGCCCTCTCCGGAGGAGCACAACTACTCGTCGAGGAGAGCGACGTCGAGGCGGCCGCCAAAGTACTGGCCGGCAAGACAGACCAAACCTGAGCGACCCAGTACTCGGGCCTCAGTTCGGTGCTGACGTCGGCTCGTTTCAGCGCAGCGATTTGAACGCCGCGCGCATCTCCTTGCTGAAGAGCTCCCACGCGGCGAAGCGGCCACCCTTGTCGACCTCGTTGAAGTAGACGACGTTCGGGTACGACGCGTCGACCCAGCTGCGCGGCGTCCGCCAGATCTCGCCCGGGAACGTCGTGAAGCCGAACGGGATCGAGGACGCTGGCAGAGGCTTCTGGCCGGCAGCAGGCGCGTCTGGCCCGTAGGCCTCCCAGTACGAGCGCGCTGCCGAAGCGCCGGTGCCGGTCAGCCAGTAGGTCGTGATGTTGTCGAGGATGTGGTCGCGGGTAAGGTTGCCCGACGGCTTGTCGTCGATGAAGGCACCGGCGATCTTGTAGTAGGCGTCCGTGTCGTGGTCCACCATCCACGCGGCCAGTGCGACGGGGGAGTCCAGCAGCGCGTAGCCGATGGTCTGGGGCCTGGTGGACTGCTCCACGAAGTAACCGTTGCCGCTGGTCCCGAACGCCTTGATCGCGGCGAGCGCCGCCTTTTCCTGCTCGGTGTCCCCCGGCAGGGCCGCGGGGTCGTTCAGCGCGGGCACGAGCAGGTTCGTATGGACGCCGATCAGGCCCTCGGGCGCCTGGCGGCTCATCGCGTCGGTGACGCCGGCGCCCACGTCGCCGCCCTGGGCGACATAGCTGGTGTAGCCGAGCCGGCGCATCAGCTCGGTCCACGCCCGGGCGGTCCGGAACAGGTCCCAGCCGACCTCGGCCGGCTCGGCGGAGAAGGCGTAACCGGGCACGGAGGGCAGCACGAGGTCGAACGCGTCCTCTGGCTGGCCGCCATGCGCCGTCGGGTCGGTGAGCGGGCCGACGGTGTCGAGCATCTCGATCACCGAGCCGGGCCAGCCGTGAGTCATGATCAGCGGCAACGCCTTTTCGTGCCGCGACTTCACGTGGATGAAATGGACGTCCACCCCGTCGATCTCGGTCTTGAACTGCGGCAGCGCATTCAGGTGGGCCTCGCACCGGCGCCAGTCGTAATCGTTCACCCAGTACTCGGCGAGCGCCCGAACCGTCGCCAGTTGCACCCCCTGCGACCGATCGGCGACGAGCTCCTTGCTCGGCCAGCGCGTCGCGGAGATGCGGCGCCGCAGCTCACCGAGCTGCTCGTCCGGGACCTCGATTCGAAACGGGGCGATCGCTGTCGGCGCGATGGACCTAACGGCACTCCTCGTTCGGTGACGGCACAGACCGGAGCGTCTCAGCGGCTCGGAGGCTCGCATCATCCGATGCGGGTGAGGCAACCAAGCCCGCTCGTATCCCCAGCGGTTCGTCCCGTGAACACAAATGATCCGCACCCGGTCCGCCTCACTCGCGCTGCACGTTCACCTCGGCTTCGTGCTGCTCCCAAGCGCTGTCGGAGGACCATGACGAGCAGGCACACCTCCTTTCGCCTGCCCGCGCTAATGCGCGCGCATAAATCTGGGGTTCCGCCTTGCGCGGAGCGGGAGACGAGCTAATCGTCGATAACCATCGCCCGCCTGATCAACTCGAAATCTCGGTGCGGAATCTCGAACAAGCCAAACCTGAACTTGTGACCCCAGCGCTTCTTGTCCTTGATGAAGCTGAGCGAATCGATCAGTGGTCCGATCGGGGTCTCGACGCAGTCGACGAACTTCACGTTGCGGCGCCAGGGGACAAATCCTGGAGCCATTTCCGCCTGGTAAAGCTCGTCGTCTGCGACGCGCCCAATCGCCGTGAACGCCTGCAGCCGCTCACCGCCGTCCAGGCTCGTCTTTGGCGAGTAGAAGACGAGCCAATCGCCGGCGTTGAGACGCTTCAGTCCAGCGGCCTTGCCGTGCCCAGCCTGCGTGAACCCACCCTCGACGGCCACCTGGACGTGATCTCGACTGATCGTGCTCATCCAGTACTTCATTCGCGACGCTCATCCTGACGCAACTCGATCCGCGTCGCTCGCGCGCGGCACGCTGGCGGGACCTGCTCTGCTTGCAGCACGGGCATCGGGACTTCCCGAAAATTGGTCGCGCAACGCGCGGATACGAGGAGCTCGCGTGCGTCCCGGCCAAGCTTCAGTACCACACGCGACTTTGGCGAATCGAGGTGCTCGCGGGCGGTCTGCCTTGCTTTCACGTTTGCCCGGCATTCGCGGCGACGCCGCTGGCCTGCTCCTCGCGTCCGATACGGGCCACAAATCTAGTGTCGCGCGCCCGCTGCGGGCGCCGTCACCCGATCGGGAGGATGCGGAGTGGTTGGCCGCAGATCAGGGTGCGGTTGCTGTCATCGGGAATCGATCGGTCCGGGAAGGAGCCACTTTGTCTGATTCGACGACTAGGACGAGCGCCGGGGAATCGCTTCCGTTCCCGCCGACACCGTCGGCGAGTGTTGCCGGCCGAACGATGCAGGAGTCGGTCTACCGGCCGCGGGAAACGCCGCGCCGCGTTCCGGACGATGCTCCGAACATTCTGATCGTGATGATCGACGACGGGGGCCCGGGCCAGCCGTCCACGTTTGGGGGCGAGATCAACACGCCGACGATGGATCGCATTGTCGGGGAGGGGATCGCGTACAACCGGTTTCACACGACGGCGCTGTGCTCGCCGACGCGTGCGTCGCTGCTGACGGGGCGGAATCATCATCGGGTGGGGTTCGGGATCATCACCGAGTTTGCGAATGACTGGGAGGGCTATTACGGGCGGATTCCCAGGAGCAGCGCGCTCGTGGCGGACGTTCTGAAGGATTACGGGTACGCCACGGGTGCGTGGGGCAAGTGGCATAACACGCCGGCGGAGGAGGCGGGCCCGGCCGGCCCGTTCGAGAACTGGCCTACGAGCCTCGGCTTCGAGTACTTCTACGGATTCCTCGGAGCGGAGACGTCGAGCTGGGAGCCGACGCTGGTTCGAAACCTGGACTATGTCCCGCCGCCGAGGACCCCGGAGGAGGGCTACCACCTCGAGGAGGATCTGGCGGACGACGCGATCGCCTGGATCCGCCGGCAGAAGACTTACCAGCCGGACAAGCCGCTGTTCATGTACTGGGCCGCCGCCGCTCTGCACGGTCCGCACCACGGGCCTAAGGAATGGGCTGACAGGTACAAGGGCAAGTTCGACGACGGTTGGGACGCCTACCGTGAGCGCGTGTTCGAGCGCGCCAAGGAGAAAGGCTGGATTCCCGCCGATGCGGAGCTCACGGCTCCGCACGAGCAGATGCCGTCCTGGGACAGCATCCCCGAGAGCGAGAAACCGTTCCAAGCGCGCCTGATGGAGGTGCTGGCCGGTTTCGGTGAGCACTGCGACGCTCAGATCGGCCGGATCGTCGACGAGCTCGACGCGCTCTATGGCGAGAACACGCTGATCTTCTACATCTGGGGCGACGACGGTCCATCGGCGCAGGGTCAGAACGGCACGATCAGCGAGCTGACCGCCCATAACGGCATCCCGACCACGATCGAGCAGCAACTCGCGGCGCTCGAGGAGATCGGAGGCCTGGATGCGCTCGGCGGGCCGAAGACCGACCCGATCTACCACTCAGGGTGGGCGTGGGCGGGCGCGACTCCGTATAAGGGGACGATGAGCATCCCTGGGTACCTCGGGGCGACGCGGAACCCGATGGGCGTCCGCTGGCCGGCCAGGATCAAGCCCGATGCGACGCCGCGCGCGCAGTTCCATCATGTCAACGACATCGTGCCGACGATCTACGAGATTCTCGGCATCACACCGCCGCGGGAGGTCAACGGCGTAGCCCAGGACTCGATCGACGGAGTCAGCCTGGCCTACACCTTTGATGACTCAACCGCTGAAGGCCGCTTGGAGACGCAGTACTTCGAGACGCTCGGCAGCCGCGGCATCTATCACAAGGGTTGGATGGCCTCGACCTTCGGCCCGCGCGTCCCGTGGGTCACGGGAGTGCCGCCCGGCATCTTCGAGTGGACGCCCGACAAGGACACGTGGGAGCTCTACGACCTGGAGGAGGACTGGAGCCAGGCCAACGACCTCGCGGCGGAGCTGCCCGAGAAGCTGGCCCAGATGAAGGACCTGTGGCTGATCGAAGCGACGAAGAACAACGCGCTGCCGATCGGCGGAGGGTTCTGGATTCTGCTCTATCACCCGGAGTACGTCCCGGCGCCGCCCTACACGGAGTGGACGTTCTTCGGCGATACCGTCCGCGTGCCGGAGTTCACCGCCCCGAAGCTCGGCACCCGGCCCAACCTCGTCACGATCGACGCCGTGATCCCCGCCGACGCCAACGGTGTGTTGTACAAGCTGGGCGGGTTCGCGGGCGGTCTCACCTGCTTTGTGGAGAACGGCATCCTCTGCTACGAGTACAACCTGTTCGAGATCCAGCGAACGAAGATCCGCGCCCCGGAGGCGCTCCCGACCGGCGAGGCGACGATCCAAATCGACACCAGCCTCGTCGACCCGAAGCAGCCGCCCCGCGGCCCGCTGAACGTGGCGATGAAGGTAAACGGCGAGACCGTTGCCCAAGGGACCGTTCCCATTAGCGCGCCGCTCGCATTTACCGCCACCGAGTGCCTCGACATCGGCGTCGCGCTTGGCTCGCCAGTATCTCCCGACTACTACGACAAGAAACCGTTCAAGTTCAACGGCACGATCGCGGGCGTCCATGTCAGGTACACGGACACGAGATAACGTCGCGGGGCAGGAGAGGATGGCGTCGCTGCCCGGTGGGACGTTCTTCATGGGCAGCGATGAGTTCTACCCCGAGGAGCGGCCAGTCCGCGAGGTCACGGTCGAGGCGTTCGCGATCGACCGCCACCCGGTAACCGTGGCCGAGTTCCGGCGCTTCGTGACCGACACGGGGTACGTCACGCTCGCCGAGCGAGCGCCCGACGCGGCGCTGTACCCGGACGCCGACCCGGACCTGCTCGTGCCCGGGTCGCTCGTCTTCCATCGCACAGAAGGCCCCGTGAGACTCGATGACGTCCGGGCCTGGTGGGCCTACGTACCCGGCGCGTTCTGGACGGCGCCCGAGGGGCCAGGCTCTAACACTCGCGGCCGCCACCGCCACCCGGTCACGCACGTTGCCTACGAGGACGCGCTCGCGTACGCGCACTGGGCCGGCAAGGACCTGCCGACCGAGGCCGAATCGGAGTACGCCGCGCGCGGTGGCTTGGACCGCAAACGCTTCGCCTGGGGTGACGAAATAACCGCAGGCGGACGGATGATGGCCAACTGGTGGCAGGGACAGTTCCCCTGGCAGAACACACTCGAGGACGGCTACGAACGCACGTCGCCCGTCGGCGCGTTCGCGCCCAACGGCTACGGCCTGTACGACGTCTGCGGCAACGTCTGGGAGTGGACGAAGGACCGCTTCGAGGATCCGCGCCCGAGCCGCCAATGTTGCGGTCCCGACCACCCGCTCGACAATCCGTGCGGGATCGAGCGCCGCGCGATCCGGGGCGGATCGCACCTCTGCGCGCCCAACTACTGCCTCCGGTTCCGCCCCGCCGCCCGACAGTCCGAAACCGTCGACACATCGACCAGCCACATTGGCTTTCGCTGCGTCATCCGAGACATGAGGAGCGATGTCGTCGACGGCTGAGGCTCCCGTGCCCGCAGAACCGACGGCGGCGCAGGCCGCCGAGACGATGCGCAGCCGCCCGTACGTCGGCTTGCTGGTGGTGGCGTCGGTGATCGGCGTGATCGTGTCGCTGGCGGCTTGGGGCTACCTGGAGTCGGTTTTCCAGATCCAGCAGGAGCTGTTCACGCACCTTCCGCACGCGCTGGGGTATGAGCAGGGCCCCCCGTTGTGGTGGTCGCTCCCCGTCCTCGGGGTGGGCGGGCTGCTCGTTGCGCTGGCGATCACGCTGCTGCCGGGAGACGGCGGGCACGTGCCGGCCAAGGGTCTGGGCGCGGGCGGGATCACGAGCCCGCTCGATCTGCCCGGTGTGCTTCTCGCGGGCTTCGCCGGGCTCGGCTTCGGGGTCGTGCTCGGCCCCGAGGGGCCGCTGCTCGCGCTCGGTTCGGGTCTGGCCGTGCTGGCGATTCGCCTGGCGCGAAGGGAGGTGGAGCCGCCGGTGTTGGGTGTGATCGCGGCGGCTGGGAGCTGCGCCGCGCTGTCGTTCGTGTTCGCCTCGCCGCTGATCGCGGCCGTGATCCTGATCGAGGCGACCGCGCTCGGCGGGGCGCGGCAGCGGCTCGTGCTGCTGCCCGCGCTGCTCGCCGCGGGGATCGGGACGCTGGTCTCGATCGGGATGGGGTCGTTCACGGGGCTGAGCAGCCGCGACTACGCGCTCGGTGCGCTGCCGCTGCCCCATTTCGGCCATCCCGACATCGCCCAGTTCGGCTGGACGATCGCGCTGGCGATCGCGGTGGCCGTGGCGGTGAGACCGATCATGCTGGGTGGGCTGTTCACGCAGCGTGTGGTCGTGCGACGGGTCGTGATTCTGCTGCCGATCGTCGGGCTGATCGTCGCGGGGCTCGCGATCGCGTTCCACGGGGCCACGGGCAAGAGCGTCAACGAGGTCCTGTTCTCCGGACAGGAAGCGCTTCCGGGCCTGCTCAGGCAGGCCGGGACTTGGTCGCTTGGCGCGCTCGCGCTGGTGATCGTGTTCAAGGGCCTGGCTTACATGCTGTCGCTCGGGAGCTTCCGGGGGGGCCCGGTGTTCCCGGCGCTATTCCTCGCCGCCGCCGGCGGGATCATGGCCTCGCGCCTACCTGGATTCAGTTTGACCCCGGCCGTCGCGGTCGGGATGGGCGCAGGGATCGCCGCGGTACTCAGACTGCCGCTCGCGGCGGTCGTGCTCGCCACGCTGCTCACCGCCAACTCCGGAACCGGGGACGAGCCGCTGATCATCGTCGGCGTGGTCGTCGCCTACCTGATCACCCTAAAGATCTCCGCGCCAGCGCCTGCCGCGTCCCAGGCCGAAGACGGCGCGGTCGTCGCACAGACGCCGACCCCAGAGCTTCCCGCCGTCGCGCCTGGCGGCTCCCGCGACGGATCCCCGACGGCCGCGCCCATTTCGTGAGACAGTCGGGTGCGATGAAGCACACGTTCGTCGACATCTACCTGGTGATCGACACCTTCCTGCTGCTGCTGATCGGGATCGGTCCGAAGATCGCCCTCGTGCCGTTTGTGGAGATCACCGCGCCGCTCGACGCGGGGACCAAGGCCCTGATCGTCCGCAAGATGCTGACCACCGCCGCCGTCGTTGCGCTGATTCTCGTCGGGCTCGGCGAGTTCCTCTCCCGGCTGCTTCACTTCTCGACCGGGTCGCTTTCGATCGCCGGGGGGATCATCCTCTTCATCATCGCGATCACGATGGTCCGTGGGACCGCGGAACCCGACGGCAACCAGGCCGTCATAGAACGCGATCCGATGCGCATCGCCGTGTTCCCGCTCGCCGTCCCCTACCTCTTGAATCCCGCCGGGATCGTCGCCCTGGTGACCCTCTCCGCCGAAGCGGACTCAATCGCCGTGTTTGCGATGGTCCTCGGCGTCCTCGCGCTGGTGCTCGCCCTCGACGTGGCCGTATTCCGCCTGGCGAACCGCGCCAGCGACCATCTGGACGAAAGCCGCATGCTCGTCACCGAGAAGATCTTCGGCATCCTGCTGGCCGCGCTCGCCGTCCAACTCGTCCTCGACGGCCTCGACAGCGTCGGCATCATCCACCTAACCGGTCACTGACCCGCTCACCCCCGACGAACCGGGCCGTTCGCGGAAGCGGCGCTACGGCCGGAGGGCCGGGACCGCCCGGCAGCGGCAGGGGCTGAATCGTCACCCCATTCGGATGACGTGTGGACCTCGGACGATGCCTAGCGTGCGCGAGCAGCAAACTCCGCGTGTCGGGGCCGATTCCGACACGCGGGTAAGCCACTGCCGTCCTGCATCCCAGCCACCCAGCCAAGCGGCGAGCCTCGCTTGCCCCGGCAGTCATTTGAAAAGGGGCCGTGCCCATGACCTTTCTCTGGATCATTCTGGGCGTCGTATACGTAGCGTGCTGGATCTACTTCGGACTGAGTACGTTCCGCAAAGGGCATTACTGGCTCTTCTGGATCGGTTTCTTCTTCCCGTTCCTGTGGATCATCGGCGCATTAATCAGGCCGACTCCACGCGCCGCCGCCCGCATCGCATAGGCGCGATCCTACGCACGCTCGCGGCACCTATCCGCCGCTTGAGCCGCGGATCAGGTTCATCGGCGACATCAAGCTCGGCGCCGCGTTCTCGCCTAGCTTGCGGGTCTAGATGAGGCCGAACAACCGGAGCTACATCAGAAGCGTGCTACCGCAGGACGACACTTGCGGTTGGGACGCGAGGTCGCCCGAGCGACGCCCCGCATCTCCCGGGGATGCGGAAGAGACCAGCTCGCAGCGTGCGATCGCCGGCCGGGGCAAGACCTCCTTTGCTCGTGCGACGAGCATCGACCCGCGGATGGACCCCGTCCCCGCTTAGCGCGGAAAGCTGGAACTGTTGGCCGGACTTGCAGCCCGAACGGAGCAGCTCGGTGCAGCGCCCTCGTATCTGCGCTTTGCAGGACGCTGGGTCTTGCCGGCGAGGGCCGTGGGCCGATCACCGAAGCAGGTGCCGTGCGGTCAAGGCGATAGAAGTGGTGTAACGGGGATTCCGCAAAGACCGAAGTCGTAGATGACGTCGGCCACCGCGGGGGTCCCAGACTCGTCGGTTGATGACCAAATCGATCGACGAAAGGACGGACACCACGATGGCCGACACGCAGAGCATGACGAAGCTGGAGCTGGTCCGCAGCACGCTGCTGGGGGAGCACGGCGACTTTCTGAAGGAGGCGGTTGCGACGGTCGCTGCGCAGTTGATGGAGGCGGAGATCGGCGCGCAGATCGGCGCGCAGCTGGGCGAGGTCGCGCCCGACTCGCGCACGGCGCATCGCAACGGGTATCGAGACCGGATGTGGGAGACGCGGGTTGGGGAGATCGAGCTTGCGATCCCCAAGAAGCGCTCAGGGGGCTACCTCTCCGAGGAATCCCTCGCCCTCGTCCTCGCCGACAGCCCCGAGGAGGTGATCGCCGAACTCCAAGCCGCCGCCTGACGCCGCCTCGCGCGTGCGCGCGGGAAAAACGTCAACGGCCTGTTGATAACCCTTCGGGTTACCAACAGCACTACAACTACTACTACCGACGAGCGTTACACCACTACATACGACTTGACTTGCCGTGCGACCGAGCGAGCGTGGGCCCACGCCTATCGGTAGTGGTGGCTACCAGCGTGCGGATATGCGCCCTGTGCGTCTCACGACTTCGCGCGCGTTGGCGCCTGAACGAGGGTCAGGCAGGCGCCGAATGTGCCGGCGCACAGGGCCATTAGCGGGGCCACGACGAGCAGCATCGAGGCCGGCGTGGTCGCCACCAAGATGCTCCAGTCGACCAAGGCGGCGTGCGGCGCTGTGCACGGACTGCACGTGAGTGAGTGCAGCGGAGCGCTACCGGGTGAGATCGCCACAGTGCATGCGGCGAGCAGTGCCAGCACCAGCGCCGCGGTCATGCCGGTGATCCCCGCGGCGGCGGCTCCGTGGCTGGGCGGGATGCGCGCGTTCGCTGCGAGGCGAACTCCGGCGAACCCGGCCACTGCGGGCACCGCCACGAAGCAGAGGCACAGCCACCCGACGTGCCACGCCCACAGGTCGAGCCCGTACCGTAGGAAGTAGCCGCTGCCGGCAGCCACACCGGTCACAACAGCGAGGGTCAGCACGCGTGGTTTCAGGGGCAAGTGTCGCGACGTTGCGTACAGCAGGATCGCGGAGTAGGCGCAGATCAGCAGCCACAGGGCGGCCTGCAGGGGGCCGATCTTGGAGATCTGGAAGTAGTTGCCGAGTTGCAGCCCGTCGCGTGCCTCGACCGCCTTGGCCGCTATCAGGGCCAGCGCGCCACATAGCCAACGATGCGCACTGCGCGAGCTGCTCGCTCGGGCGAACCGGACCGAACAGGCTCCGCGTGAGCGCCGGGAGTAGCGCCAGCACCGCCAGCAGCATCGGAAGCTCGACGCGGTTGCCCGCCACCGCCGGATTGGCAGCGCTTCCGGCGAGTCCAAGCGCCAGCACCGCTGCGGCGGCTGAAGCGAAGCTCGCGATCGTCAGACCTGCTTTGCGCAGCAGCGCGAGGACCAGCAGGCGCGTCCCACCCAGCGAAGCAGGAAAGTCTTTTGATTTCCAGCTCGTTCTACAAAGCGGACGACGGGTCTCGAACCCGCGACCTTCGGCTTAGGAAGCCGGAGACCGACATCTGGTTCCCGTGAATACGGGCGATTGCGACCCTCTAAATCGCCGTAAATGTGGCGAATCCGACCAGGAAGGTTGCCGGGGACCGTTGCCCGAAATGGCCATTGTCCGGACCGTTGCCCGGTCACGATTCCGTCCGACCCGGCCCTGTAACGTGGCCTGTCGATGGCCACTCCGAACCCCAGCTCTCGACCATTCATTCGCCAGCGTGCGACCGGTCCGTTCTGGTACGCAAAGTGGTCGCGGAACGGGCAGCCAGTGATCCGCGCACTCGGTCGCGCCTGGGTCGAGCCCGAGCCGAACGGCCGCTGGCGCCGCAGGGGTGGTCGCTTACACGGCGGCGCATTCACCGAGGCCGAGGCGGCCGAGCGGATGCTGGCGCTCGTGCGCGAGCACGACGCCGAACAGACCCTGCTCGAGCGCGACGCCGAAGAGCGTCGGCGGCGGGGCGTGAGCTTCCGGGAGCTTGCTGCGGAGTACCTGTCGTGGCTTGACGACGTCAAGGGCGCCAAGCCCTCGACGCTGCGGGACCACCGCTGCCTGCTCGCCGAGCCCGGCCAGGCTTACCGCCGGGGCCGTGGCTCCTCCCCCGGTCTGATCATGGCCGCCCTGGGCGATCGTCCGGCTCGTGAGGTCACGACACGTGAGGTCGAAGCGCTCCTTCGGACCATCGCTGCCACGGGCGCCGCACCGCGGACGGTGAACAAGGCACGGCAGCTGGTCTGCGCGATCTTCAACTACGGCACGCGGGCGAGCACTTACGCGCTCGCTGCCAATCCAGCCCAGCACGCCGACCGTCGGAGCGAACCCGATCCGGCATCAGTCGCCTTCTATTCCTCTGAGCAGGTCGAAGCCCTGGCACAGGCGCTCTCGGCCGGCGCACATCGGGATCCGAGTCGTCCCGCCGTCGGACAAGCAGAAGCGGCCGCTCGCGTGTGTGACGACGGCCAGGACGCGGAGCTGGTGCGCGTGGCGGCCTACGCGGGCCTTCGTCGTGGGGAACTCGTCGCCCTGCGCTGGCGCGACGTCGACTTCGCCGGGCAAAAGCTCATCGTCCGCCGTGCGTTGTCCGGCGAGACCGAGGTCCGGTCGACCAAGAGCCGCCGGGCACGCGAGGTCCCCCTCCCCAATCAGGCCGCCATCGCGCTCGAGCGGCTTCGGAGCCGCGGCGAGTTCATCGGCCCGGATGACTACGTGTTCGCCAACCGGTTCGGCCGCCGCCTGGATCCATCTGCCCTGCGGCGCCGCTACGAGCGCGCCCGTGACGCCGCCGGTTTGGAGCCTCTGAGGTTCCACGACCTTAGTGCTGATTGTCGGAAGTTCCGTCCAGGTCATGCGGCGAGTTGCGTCGAGTCGGCTTCGTGGGAGCTGATGCGGGCGAGCCACGCGTTCATCTTGTCTCGGGTGAAGTTCCAGACAAACGGTTCGGCGATCTGGTTGTAGAGCCGCTCGAAGTCGGCCAGGCGTTGCTGGACCTGGTCGAGGTCGTCGAAGTCGTTCGGGGTCAGGACCTTGCGCTGCACGATCGAGAAGTAGATCTCGATTTGGTTGAGCCAGGAGGCGTGCACGGGGGTGTGGACCAGCACGAGGTTCGGCCACTCGCCCTGCAACCGGCGGACAGAGCGCTTGCCGCGGTGTGAGCTGCCGTTGTCAACGATCCAGAACACGCGCTGCGCGGAGGCGTATGGCTCGGCGGTCATGACCTGCTCAACGAGTCGACCGAACGGGAAGATCCCGCCCTTGGGCTCGCAGCGGCCGCTCACCCCGCCACGGCGCACGTCCCACGCCGCGAGATAGGTCAGTGCGCCTTTGCGCTCGTAGGTGTGCTCGACACGCTGCCCGCGCGGTACCCCCGCTCGCGGCGGCAGCGTCGGGGCGATCCGGTCGCGCGCTTGGATCGAGGGCTTCTCATCGGCCGAGACGACCATATCGCCCGGGTGCAACAGCTCGCCCTCCCAGCGGCCCTGGTAGAGATCGAGCACCCGGCCCGCCTTGACAGCGAACTCCGGATCGGTCGGGAAGATCCACGAGCGGTACTGCCACGAGCGGATCGCGTCCTCGCGCAACCACCGCACGATCGTCGACGCCGACGCGTCGCTGATCCCGCGCTCGATCACCAGCCGGTGAACGTCAGCGACCGACCGCCGCGACAGCGGCGCGCCCTTGGCCGGCGGCTCGCACGCGACCGCCTTGACCTCGGCGATCTGCTCCGGGAGGAAAACGACGCGGTCGACCCGACCGCGCTTGATCCGCCAGACCAGCCAGGCGATCGGCCGCGAATCTTCGCCGCCACTGACTGACAACCCTCGTGCTCATCCCCACCCGCCGCGCGATCACCGCGTTCCTGTGACCATCAGCCGCCAACAGCACCAGCTTCGCTCGCAACACCTCCCGATGCGGGCGCGTGTAGCACGCAGCGCGATGCTCAAGCTCCACGCGCTCGGACTCCGCAAGGACAATCTCCTGAGCGCTTGGACCCGGCATCAACCCCAAGATTCAACACCCGAGTTATGACTCCTTCAAACCACCACGGGATTTACGGCGATCAGCACTAAGGCACACCTACGGCTCACTTCTTGTCGCCGGCGGGATCGATCTGCCTAGCGTCAAGTCGGCCATGGGCCACGCCCGGATCTCGACCACCGAGCGCTACCTTCACGCCCGCCCGGCGAGCGAACTCGCGGGCCGGTTCACCCGCGCGCTTGCTGCGTCTCCTCTCGCCGCTGTCGCGTGAATGACGAGCTCTTCGCCCGGACGACCGATCCGGATGGCCGCGAGGTTGTTCTGGACGCCCGCACCCGCCGGCATCTCAGGATCCGCCGGCCACAACTGGTCGACCACATCGACACGATCATCGATGTCGTGAACGTCCCCGACTACCGCGAGGACGACGAGGAGCCGGGTCGTGAGCGCTTCTACCGCCAGGATCTCGATCCCAGGCGTTGGCTGAGGGTGGTCGTAGACTTCACCGAGAGGCCAGCGCTTGTCGTGACCGCGTTCATCCAGTGGAAAGACCCTCGTCCTCCAAGATGACGACCATCTCCAACATAACGTTCGACCAGCACGAGTACGACGATCGTGGCGACGTGCTCTACCTCAGCATCGGTGATCCGCAGGTGCCCGCCGAGACACTTCCAACGCCGGAGGGCCACGCCGTGGACTTCGACGGCGAGGGCAACGTGATCGGAATGGTCCTAGTCAACGTTCGTTGGCTGATGGAGCGCGACGGCGAACTACGGATCACATGGCCGGACGGCCACGTGAGCCACGACGATCCTGCCTCGGTTCTCGCTCGAGCCGCCTAATCCGGCGGCATTTAGCCGGCGAGCAGCTCCTCGAGCCGCGGACGTAGGAATCGCCAAGTACGACCGAGTTGTCGCGCCGGAAGCACACCCTTCCGCGCTAGCTCGTAAACGGTCGACGTCGGCATCCCCAACAGGTCTGCCAGTTCACGCGCGGTCATTACCTCGTCGCGGGTGAGCATTGCCGCAGCCGGAGCAGGAGACGAAACTGGTTCCGTGATCTGGGTGGCATACGCTGCCATCGTCGTGACCTCCTCGTAGGTCTCGGCCAGGCCCCGGGGTGTTGGCGCACCGCCGGGGCCGCTCCTTGTCTTATGGATGTAGGATAGGGATCGGCCCGGACGAATCCGCCGCCTACAAATGTAGGATGGCGTTTGTGTCCCCGAAGGTCGAGACTGACGATCTCCTCGATGCCCAGGGCGTGGCGCACGTACTGGGCCTCTCGCACCGAAACACGGTGTTCCAATACCAACGGAAGTAGGAAGATATGCCGCGGCCGGCGATCGACCTCGGCGAAGGCCGCGTCAAGCTCTGGCTCCGTCCTCAGATCGAGCGCTGGGCGACCGGGCAGGCTGCTCGGGGGCGTACGCGTCGCAAGCGCGGATTCGATCGCTGATCACGCCGGTCCCCTAGAGATTCCTCATCGAGCGAGTCCCCCCGGCGCGTCGGTCATCTGGCTGCGTTTGGCGACGGCAAGGATGCCGTCGCCAAACGCGGGCGCTCGCGTCGCGCCGATCACCAACGAGGTCGCCACCACGACCGGGCGCGACGCGAAATAACACCAGCCGGACGAGGACCGAGCCACCCTACTCGGCAGACAAGCCCAGCTCCCGACGAACCCAACCAGGCACATCACAGCCATCCCGGCGCCCCGTCGTCCTGGACCAGATCGTCCGCGACACACGTGGTCGCGCGCACCGCGATCGCCAGCCGCAACACCCATCACCGCCGAGATGGGCAATCGCTCCTATCACCGTTCAGATCGTCCGGCACCCCGCTGAGCTGGCGACTGCTTGCGTGGCATAGGACTCGTCCGCTTGGGGGCCGGTGGCCAGACGAATGCGATCGCGAGAACCGGCCGGTTCGCAGTTGCGCTGGTCGCCGTTTGCAGGCCCCAGCTCAGACATGCATCGGGGCCCGGGCCTATGCAGAGTCCGTGCGGCCGCTCCGCCGCCGACCCCAGCGACCGCTCGCCCTGCTCGCAGCCGCTCGCCCGCGCGGCAGTCTGATCGAGACTGCCGCGCGGGCGACAGAGCAGCAGTGACGGGCTCGGGACTGAGGTTCATACGGGCGATGAGATTTCGGCGCTTACTGGAGCCCGTTCGCCGGCGTCGCGTTGTCGCCCTGCGCCTCCGCGTCAATACAGACCCGTGCGCGGACCGCGCGGCGCTGCTCTCGGTCGTCCGTTGCGATAGCGCGGCGAGTTGGCTTCGGCTCGCTCGATACTCCGAGGGTCCCGGCAGTCTGACCGTGTCGCCGCGGGCGCCCAGAACCTCGTAGCCGCGACTGCTACCGCGCTGCCTCGCATGGGGTGGCGCTCGCCACCCCGATCCCATAGCTCCGTCGCCGTCATTGGTGACGGCGGTGGAATCTCCTCCACGTGACGGCGGGGAGGGGATAGGGTCCCTGCTGCCACACGGGGAAGGTTTGCGTTCAACAAACGGAGGGAGACAGAAGTGCGCGCTTTGTGCATTCGTATTTTGCGATCGCGCTGGACGCCGGTCGCGGGGGCCGTTGTCTTGGCCAGCATCGTTCCGATCGGGCTGGCATCGGCCGCGCCCGGGGCGCGGCAATCCGTACGCCTCTCGGACGATCAGTCCGGCTTCGGGCACCATGAGCAATGGGTCTCAACCTGGGCGGCAAGCCCGCAGACCGCGATTCCGGGGACCCCGGACGCGGCCGGCTTCAACAACCAGACGATCCGGAACATCGTGTTCAGCAGCGTGAGCGGCGACGTCGTCCGCGTCCGCTTCACAAATGCCTTCGGCGACCCGCTCAACGACCCGCTGCTTACGATTGGCGCGGCTTCGATCGCGGTCGCCGGAACCGGCGGGGCCACCCGCGGGCCGGACGTTCCGCTGACCTTCGGCGGCCAGACCTCGGTCCAGATTCCCGCCGGCGGGGAGGCGCTCAGCGACCCGGTCCGCCTCCACGTTCCTGCGCTAACCGATCTCGCGGTCAGCGTGTACCTGCCGACGGCGACCGGGACGCCCACGGAGCACTCGCTCGGCCTGCAGGACACCTACGTCGCCTCAGGGGACCATGCTGCCGACAGCAGCGCGAGCGCCTACAGCATTCTGAACCAGTCCTGGTACTTTATCGACTCGGTCGATGTGATCGCGCAGCCCCAGGTTCGCGGCACGCTGGTGGCGTTCGGCGACTCGATCACCGACGGGTTCCATTCGACGGTCGACGCCAACGCACGCTGGCCGAACGACCTGGCGCGGCGGCTCGACTCGCGCTTCGACACGCTGGCCGTGGCCGACGAGGGGATCAGCGGCGACCGCGTCCTGACCTCCGATGAGTGCTGCGGGGAGAACGCCCTGGCCCGCTTCGATCGCGACGTGGTCGACCGCGCCGGCGTCAAGGAGGTCATCCTCCTGATGGGGATCAACGACTTCGGCTTCAGCGAGACGCCGCCCAACCCGGTGACGAACCCGCTGCCTGAGGTGTCCGCCGCTCAGGTCGAGGCCGGCTACGAACAGATCATCGCCCAGGCCCATGCGGCCGGGCTGAAGATCTTCGGCGCCACCCTGACCCCGTACCAGGGCTCCGGGTACTACTCGGCCATCGGGGAGGCCAAGCGCGAGGCGGTCAACCAGTGGATCCGGACGAGCGGAGCGTTCGACGGCGTGATCGACTTCGACGCGGTCGTGCGCGACCCGAAGGACCCGCTCGAGATCAATCCGGTGTACAACAGCGGTGACTACCTGCATCCGAACGACGCGGGCTACCAGGCGATGGCCAACGCCATCCCACTGAGGATGCTTCTCAACGGGGAGCGATAACTCGCGGAGATCGCGCAATCCAGTCGGCCCGCGGGCAGCTAATACCTGCCCGCGGGCCGGCCTCGTGGTGAGGTCCCCCCCGGGGTGCCTCCCCCGCCGATCGCGGCCGTTCTAGCAGCCCTTCGATAGACGAGCAACAGTCACAGTTAGCCGCGTCTGCTAGCGCGAACGAGCAGCACTCTCGCATCTCACTTCCGAGGTCGCAACACTGCTCCTTCCGGGACAGCTCGAGCCACGCGATCATTACATCGAGCCGTGGCTGCTTCGTCGGGCTGGGCCGGTGGGCGCTACTCGTGGATGCGAACCGTGCTGGGATCCCACGGCAAGCTGCTGTATCGAAGACGGATCCAGATGATCGAGCCCGTGTTTGCTCACACTAAGCACAACCGCACGATCACCCGGTTTTACCGCAGAGGCCCGGCCGCCGGCATGGCGCCAGTGGTCCGATGCAGGGCCCGCACCACGACCGAAAAGGCCGGCAGCGTACCTATGCAGGCGTGCCGGCAGCCGCTGACGCGCGACTACGACCGCAATGTTTCGAATCGGCGAATCCGACCGTCGGCCGCGGCGATCACCCGGCTCTACCCCTGCGATCCAGATTCGCCTTATGTGCAGGTGGTTTGTGAACGTGCCGTGGTTGCTGAGGATTGACGTCCTTCACATGTGCTCGAGGTCGCCCGGCGGTTCTCTTGGCCTAACGCGCTGAAGACGTACGACATAAACGACCGAAGTCGGTCGCGGAACGGAGAACGACAACGGCGCACCTGGAGAAAACAGGCACGGCCACCGTTGCGACGATGCCGTAGGCGGCGCGGTCGTGGACGGTCTGCCCGCACGGACGACTGAGGAGCGGTACAACGCGTCCGTCCGGCTGATCCGCCCAGTCGCGGCGGCCCGAGCACGGGCGAGCTCCCAGGCCGGGTACTTCGCCCCGTGCCGCCGCGCTGATGAACGCGTCGCGCTCGGTCACGTCGTTCACGTCGATCACAACCTCAGATAACGGGCGCGACAAGCACTCAAAAGGCCCGTTCGTTCACGTCATTCACGGTCGCGCAGCACCTGCACATAAGTCGCCATAGGCATCGTCAGCTCGACGGCGATCCGCACGATCGCTCTCGCGAAATGCGATAGCGCGCCCGGCCGAATCGGAACCGCGCTCGTCGCCGATAGCAGGGCTAGCGTGAAGGGGTGAAGACTCGCGTTTTGCGTAGGCAACCTTGTCGTGGGTGGCCTCGGTGCAACAGGCAGCAGAGGGAAGACCGGCTACGTCGCGCGCGCTGTCGCTTCACGCCTCCAGGAGCAGTGCAGCGGCGGCGGGCGAGACGGCTGCTCCGTCACGGCTGGAGCAGTCGGTCGACGTTGGCGGCGCGCTGCTGCAGCTCGTCCAAGGGAGCAGAGATCCCCGGGGCGGTCAACGCTCCCGCTCGCCCTGCGATTGCGACACTCAGCATCTCGCGTCGGTGCGCTTGCGACCCGCAGCGCGCAGGTCTCCACCGGCTCGGCCCGATGCGCGACGCACCGCAGCGCTCAAGCGTCCGGCACACGAACAGCCAGCCCGTGCGCGCCTCCACGGCGACGTGCTCGACCGGGCCGGGGAAGTTGGCCACCCGCTCCTCGAACGCGGCCGGCGTGGACTCGATCTGCCCTCGCGAGACCTCGCCCGTCGCGGTGTCCAGTGCCTCGATGGTGATCTGCCGGCGGTGCATGTCAAACCCGGCGACTATCGCGCCCGGCCCCTCGCCCAGCACAAACGGCGCGCCCGCGACCGCGCCGGCGTCAGGCCCGCCCGATGCCATACCGTCGCCCACGGGTACTTGAGGTGTACCAAGGGTTCTCGATCAGTTCGCCGCCCCCTCCAAGGTTCCAGCGAACCCGAATCCCTCGTAGTCGTTGGCCGCGATCTCGTTGCACTTGGCGCGGTAGGGCCCGACCAGGCCGAGGTTGGGCATGAATACCCGCGGCTTGCCGGGGATGTTGGCGCCCATGTACCAGGTATCGGCGGTGGGAAACAGCGTTGCCTCGGCGAGCTGTTGGTTGTGCGCGACCCAGGCGTCCTCGGCCTCCTTGGTTGCCTCGATCGTGTCCGCGCCGCGCTCGCGCATGTCGGAGATGATCCGCGAGACGAACTCGACGTGCTGTTCAATCGAGACCGGCATGTTGGACAGCACTGACGGACTCTGCGGTCCCGTGATCATGAACAGGTTCGGAAAGCCAGCGCTGGTCAGCCCCAGATAGGTGCGCGGGCCGTCGGCCCATTTGTCGGCCAGCCGCTCGCCCTCGCGTCCTCGGATGTCGATCGGGTTCAGTGGGCCGGTCATCGCGTCGAAGCCGGTGGCATAGACGATCGTGTCGAGTTCGTATTCGGTCCCGTCCTCCAGCTTGACTCCGTGCGGGGTGATCTCAGCGATCGAATTGGACTTCACGTCGACGAGGTGGACGTGGTCGAGGTTGAACGTCTCGTAGTAGCCGGAGTCCAGCGGGGTGCGCTTGCATCCGAACGGATAGCCCTTGGGGATGAGGAGCTCCGCGGTCTCGGGGTCCTCGATCCTCTCGCGGATGCGCTTGTGGAGGAACTCCCGCACCTTCGCGTTGGCCTCCTCGACGAAGAACTGGTCGCGGTAGGCGCCCAGCCAGATCCCGAACCCGCCCTCGTCCCAGCGGGCTTGAAGCTCGCGTTCGAGCTCGTCCTGAGGAGTATTCAGAGCCCCGTTCTCGAGGAAGTCGAGCTCAAAACCGTGGTTGGACTCCCGGACCCGCTTCCAGATGGCGTCGTAGTCAGCCTTCCGGGCACGGTTGACCTCGGGATCGACCGGCCCGTTGTTGGCGGGCACGACATAGTTGGCCGTTCGCTGGAACACCGTCAGCTCGGAGGCCTCCTTCGCGATCACCGGAATCGACTGCACTCCGCTGGCCCCGGTGCCTATCAGCCCGACGCGCTTGCCGGTGAAGTCCACGCCCTCGTGCGGCCAGCGTCCCGTGTGGTAGCTCCCGCCTTGGAACGAATCGATGCCAGGAAAACGCGGGATGTTCGACACGGACAACGAGCCGACCGCGGCGATCAGATAGGTCGTCGTGATCGAGTCCCCGGCATCGGTATTAGCCGTCCACGTGTTGGTGGACTCGTCGAAGGTCGCCGCGGTGACCGTGGTGTTGAACTGGACATCCCGCTTGAGGTCGAAGCGGTCAGCGAAATGCTCCAGGTAGGAAAGGACCTCATGCTGCTCGGGGTAGCGCTCGCTCCACTCCCACTCTTGCCACAAGTCCCGGTCGAAGGAGTAGCAATACACATAGCTATCGGAGTCGCAGCGCGCTCCCGGATACCTGTTCCAATACCAAGTGCCGCCCACGCCCCCGGCGGCTTCGTAGACGCCGCACCGACAACCCCATCACGTTGCTGAGCCGATGGAGCATGTACAGACCCGAGAAGCCCGCGCCGATCACGACGGCGTCGAGATCCTGGGATCCGGACCGGACTTTCGGCGAGACGTTGGACATCCATCACCCTCTCCCAGTAAATCGGACCACAGCTCAGAACCGAGCCCGGCCGGTTTCGCGCCTGTCTATAGCCCGGGGACTGTTAACAAGCTACCCCTGGCTAGTTGTTTGGGCAAGGGATCCCTTGCCCATCAGCTGGCCCTCGCCCAAGCCGTCCTGCGCTCGCGAGGCAGATCGGCTCGCGTCCTGTAACTGACCTGTGGGTCCCCCGCGGCCAGCTGTAGCTTCAGCGCGTCGTCGAAGCCGACCTCGACTAGCGCGAGTGTACTCACCGGCAGAACGGCAGGCGCGAGGCGGGCACCGTCAGAGCGCGCCGGGTGCTGTTCGAGAGCGCTCGGCTGACCGCGAGGAACGGCGCGAAGAGCGGCTAGACTCCGCACTCCGCACTCCGCACTCCGTACTCCGCGGCTCCGGACGGAGCCGGTCGCGGTGACTACGCCCGGGGAGGACTGGGTGAGCGCGGACGATCTGCCGTTCTGATCTGAGTCAACCCTTGGAAGCGTCCCCGTCCAACCGTCGTGGTTGGCCCGGGCCGCGCGTAGCCTGGGCGCGGACGACCTCTCGTCCATCGCGGCTTGGATAAGCGGGCCGCAGCGGGCGCGAGGGCCATCTGATGTTAAGACGCGCGTCTCTTCCCCGGCGGTCAGGAGGAGTCCTCAGCGACGCGCTCACTCTCGCGAGCGTCACTCGAGACAGCCGCCGAGCCGGCGTGACTGCCCTGGGCAAGCCAAGGCAAGCCCCGGACCGGGGCGAGCATCGTTGACATCCCATACATGGACGTGTCGAAAGGCCGTAGAGTCCGACAGCCAATGCCGAAGCGGACGGTTGGGAGTGGGCGACGCCGAGTTTGTAGTGGTTGACGGAGGCGAGAGGCCAGATGTGGGCAACAACCTGGCCGTTCCCAGGGCCGATACGGATGGGCCCTCCAGCCGAATGAGCGCTCATTACCACAAGCGGCTGACGGAACTCGGCCTCCACTTCGACCTTCCGAGGTTGCTTTCGGAGCGGCATGGTCCGGAAGTGATTGCCCCGTACTTCACCCAGAGCGCGCCAGGCTATTTTTTCGCGCACTCAATGCGTGGTGCCATGCACATGGCGCTGAACCCCGAGGGAGCCTTCCACCGGCGCGGCTACGAGGCTCAGTCACTGATCGTAGAGCGCCACATTCGTGTTCTGGGCGCGCGCCAGGTGCTCGAGGTCGGCTGTGGCCGAGGCTTCAACCTGCTCGGCCTGGCTCGGAGGAACCCGGAGGTGACGCTTGCCGGGATCGATATCACGCCCTGGCATGTACGCGCTGCGCGGCTCGCGGCCTGGTTCCGCCGGAACGTCGACATTCGCGAAGGCGACTTTCACCGGCTGCCGTATGCCGACCAATCGTTTGATCTCGTCTTCTCGGTCGAAGCCATCTGCCACGCCTCTGACGTCGACCAGGTCGTGAAGGAGGTGCACCGCGTGCTCCGACCCGGTGGACGCTTCGTGACCATCGAGCCGTGGCGAAGTCCGGGCTTCGAAACCCACGAGCACGCCGTCAGGAATGCCTGGCGTCTCGTCGAGACTGTGTTCGTCTTGCCGAATCTGCAGGAGTTCGAGAGATGGCTCGAACAAACGATCGCTCTCGGCTTTGATCAAGTCCTGACTGAAGATGTGACAGCTGCGGCGCTCCCGAACCTCAGGAAACTCCGACGGCAGACGTTGCGTTGGCGTCGCATCTCATGGGAGCGACCGGCGATGCGGCGCCTCGCGCCCCACCTGATGGGCAATGCGTTGGCGGCGATCCTGATGGGCGAGTGTCTCGACGAGGCGCTGTCGGTCGCGCCGGCGTGCTACCGGATCACCGTGGTTAAGCGTCGCTAGGAGCGCACGCGAATAGACACCCGATGCCCAACGAGGCGAACAGCTCGGACGAGCGGCGCCAGCTTACGGCGCTGTTCTGCGACCTCGTCGGCTCGACCGAGCTCTCGGCCAAGCTCGACCTCGAAGACTACTTCGAGGTGGTGCTGGCCTATCTGGAACGCGCGGCCAAAGTGGTCGCGGGCTACGGCGGGCACGTCGCTCAGTACCAGGGCGACGGCGTGCTCGCTTACTTCGGCTACCCGCAGGCTCAGGAGGATGCGGCCGATCGCGCCGTTCGTGCTGGGCTGGCGCTGACCGATTCACTGAGGGAGTTCAACCGCGCGCTCGAGCGCGATAGGAACGTACGCCTGTCGATGCGTGTTGGCATCCACACCGGGACCGTCGTGGTCGGCCAGGCTGGCGGCGAGCATAGCCGCGAGGTCGTCGCCCTCGGCGAGACCTTGAACGTCGCCGCCCGCCTTCAGTCGATCGCCGCCGCGGACACAGTTGTGATGAGTGCGGACTCGGAACGGCTAGTGAGGGGTCTGTTCGTCGTTCAGGAGCTCGGACCGCAGCGGTTGAGGGGGCTGCCCCGCCCGATCGCTGTGTACCGCGTGGAACGCCCCACAGGGGTCCGCAGCAGGCTCGATGTTCTCGGGGCGGACAACCTCACCCCTTTCATCGGCCGCGCCGGCGAGCTCGACCGGCTGCTGGCCGAGTGGGACGCGGCCCGACGCGGTCACGGCCGGGTGGTCGTGATCAGCGGCGAGCCCGGAATCGGCAAGTCCCGTCTCGCCCTCGCGTTACGCGAGCGGGTCGCCGAGGTTGCTCACACGTGGGTCGAGGCGCGCTGCTCCCCCTCGGCTGACAACACCGCCTTTTACCCGGTCATCGACTTTCATCGCCGGCTGCTCGGTCTGAGAGATCGCACTCCTGTCGAGGAAGCCCTCAGGCGCTTCGAGGTTGCGCTCCGCCACGCCGGGTTGATGAGCAACGAGGCGCTCGCTCTGGTGGCGGCACTGCACGGTGTTCCGCTGCCGGAGGCTCGTCAGCCTCCACCGATGAGTAGCGAGGCGCGCCGCCGAAAAACCCTTGAGATGCTCTGCGAATGGATCCTGCGCCCGAGTCGTGAGCGGCCGGTGGTCCTCTTCTTCGAGGACGTGCACTGGATCGACCCGTCGACCGCCGAGCTGGTCGATCGAGTGGTCGGGCAGGTCGAAGGCCAGCCACTGCTGGTGTTGTTCACGCACCGCCCGGATTCCCCGTGCCCTTGGGCTGGAAGCGCGCAGCTGGCGATCCGGCTCAACCGCCTGGTGACGGATGATGCGAGGCGAATCGTCGAGCAGATCGCCTCCGCCGGCGGCCTGCCCCCGGATTGGATGACCGACATCGCGGAGCGAGCCGAAGGCGTCCCGCTCTACCTGGAGGAGCTGACCAAAGCGACGCTCGAATTCAGCGCGGCAAGGGATTCCAATGCATGGGCGCCGCCCCGCGTGGAGGTCGGAATCCCTGCGACGCTGCGCGACTCGCTCATGGCTCGCCTCGACCGGCTTGGCTCCGCTAAGGAGCTCGCGTGTCTAGCATCCGTGGTCGGCCGCGAGTTCTCCTACCCGCTCATCGCTGCGGCCGCGGCGGACGACGAGCTCGCGCTGCGCACCCGGCTCGCGCGGCTGGTGGATAGCGAGTTCGTGTTCCAGGTTGGCGAGCCCCCGGATGCCATTTACCGCTTCAAACACGCCCTGATCCGCGACACGGCGTACGAATCGCTCGTCAGGTCGGCGCGCCGGAAGCACCACGCACGAATCGGCGCGATGCTCGAGGAGCGCTTCCCCGAAGAGGCAGCGGCACGCCCCGAGCTAGTCGCGCACCACTTTCTCGAGGCCGGCGATACGGAAAAGGCGATTCTCTACCTCACGAACGCAGCGCGACGCGCGGTGATGAGCTCGGCCAACGTGGAAGCCATCCACCACGCGGATCGCGCGCTCGACGTGCTCCGAGGCCTCGCCGAATCGCCGCGACGAAACCACCTCGAGATGGTCCTATACACCCTTCGCGGCGCGGCACTCATCGCAATACGCGGGTATGCCTCGACGGAGGTGGAGCGGACGTTCGCCCGTGCCCGAGAACTCGCGAACGCCGTCGGCCAAAGTCCGCAACTCGTTCCAGTGCTACACGGCCTCTGGCTATTCCACCTGGTGCGGGGAGACCGGAATCCCAGTCACGACCTGGCCGATCAGCTACTCGAAATCGCCGGCAACTCCGACGACACGACGGCGCGTCTGTTCGGATGGACGGCGGCGGGAATTCAGGCTTTCTTCGAGGGGCACTTTTCATCCGCCGTCGACTACATCGAACGCGCCTTCGCGGTGTACAAACCGCGCATCCACGGAGAGTTGGCCGTCACACACTCCCTCGGGACTGCTGGCGTCGCACGCGCCAACATCGCCACGTGTCTCTGGTTCCTAGGCTACCCCGACCGCGCACGCCATCTAGTCGGAGAGGTCATCGAAGCGGCGCGGGACGCCGAGCATCCGTTCACGCTCGCGGGCGTAGATGTGATGGGGTCGATGGTATATCGCCTCTGTCACGATTTTGCCACCGCACTCTCGCTAGAAGAAGAGGCGCTCCGCATCGCCACCGAGCAGAGCTTCGCTCTCTGGATCGGTGGCGCATTATGCGGACTCGGCAACTCGATCGCAGCCCTCGGCGGGCTCGACGAAGGCATCGAGCGGCTGCGCGAGGGGATCGCCCAATTTCGTGCCACCGGGGGGGACACGAACGTGCCCTTCGAGCTAGGTCAGATCGCGGCCCAGTGTCTCGCGCATGCACGGTTCGCCGAGGCCGAGGCCGCGGTCGACGAGGCGCTCGCCCTTGTCGAACGAAATCCCGACACTTTCTACGCTGCCGAGCTCTGGCGCCTCAAGGGTGAGGTGACGCTCGCGAGGACCGGCAACGAGCGCTCTGCCGAGAGGCTCATCCAGCACGGGCTGGAGCTCGCTCAACGCGAGCGGGCAAGATCGCTCGAGCTGCGGGCCGCAAGCAGCCTGGCTCGACTGGCGGAGCGCTGCGGTGAGGGCCGCAAGGGCCTCGACGTCCTGATTCCGATTTACGAGTGGTTCACCGAAGGCTTTGACACCCCCGACCTCCAGGAAGCCCGCGCACTCCTCGACCGCCTTCGGTAGGGGTCGCAGAACGCCGCTATCGACCACCTCCGCTTCGGTCGGCGAACTAGACCAGACTACGAATAAAGACGCCTTCTGTGGCCTCGCGCACGCGCGCGGGGATCGACTCCGGCTCGGCCCTCGGGCCTCGCCTTCGTCGAACCCCGCGCGCGTATCCCTACGCGCTACCGCCCTGGGGAATTCTCGTGATCAGATGTGAGGAGAAAACCGTGATCGCGGGCACCGTCACGGGAACCCCGCGTCCCCACGAAAATGAACCACCCGAGAAGGCCGGCGCTTCGCTTCCCCGCGTCGCGACCGGCTCCCGAGAGGCACCCAATAAACCCGAAGGACAAGTCGACGGGGTCTCAGCGCAACGTTGCTCCCGACTGGAAGGAGCGGCGGACGGAGTAGTGGGTCGACAGCCGCTTGCCCGCTGCAGCCATCTGAAGCCGGGCCGTGAGATGGCTGGTTCCGGCTGAATCGGGCAGTCGTGGCCGATACGCGATCTGCTTGCTCGCCCCGCGAGAACGGACGGCGCCAGCAAGCGGCGGAGCGAGTCGAAGCAGGAGTCGTCGACGACCTCGGTGGCGTCTTGTGGATCGGACGAGGTGCCTACTGCCGGTCGGCTCTTCCGGTTCGGGAACGAAAGCGGCAGCGCCGGCTGCGCGCGCGACGCTGAGTGCCGCAATCGCAGGGCGAGCGGCAGTCTCCGCCGCGGTGAATCTCTTCCGCCTCGGACGATCTGCAGCAGCGCGCCGCCAACGTCGACGGACTGCTCCATCCGTGATGGAGCAGTCGTCTCGCCCACCGTGGCGACGCGGCTGCTATCGGACAAACCCGGTCACGCCGGCCCCGACCCTCCGGGGCACCGGAATCGCGCCAGTCGCCGATTGCAGGGCTCCGAGGACCAGCTCGGGATCCGTCCTCGTGCATAGGCAACTTCGAAGCCTCAGTCGCGAAATCGGCGACGGGCAGGGACTGAGCCTTGGACTGTTTCGATGGCGCTGCTTTGGTTTCAGGACGGTTATGCGTGACGTGCGTCGGCGGACGGGATATGCTTGCGTTTGGCGAATTTGCCCAGTCGCGTGCACCGCTTGGTTGCGTGAGACGATCAAGGCGGGCACGGCCGCAGTGGCGAAATTCAGCCTGAAGGGATGCATCACTAGGATCTGGGCCGCTGCGAGCGCGATCCGGTAGTGATGAAGACGGCGAAGGGGTAAGGGGCCGGCGAGGAGGACCAGGAATATGGCTGGTGAAGGATCGGCGGCGCTGGGCCGGCCGGAGATTGCTGGTGCCATGGTCAACCCGCGAGGGTTTGGAAGGAGGCGTCGGTGGGGGCCGTCGGCGGTGTCGTCGGAGCGGTCGCGGCCACGGCCGTGGCGAGCCGATCGTCAAACGCGTCTGACGTTCCCGCCTTTGGCCGGGTTGGTTACATCGCGGCGAGCGAGACCGAGGTGGCGTTGATCAAGGCGAAGTCAGGCGCCCTCAAGATGAAGGTCACCGATCAGGTGCTGGCTCGGGCGCCCCGCGATGAGCTTGAAGTGGTCGTGCTCAAGGACGGCAAGCTGCTGTCCCATCTCCCGCTGGAGTTCACCAATGGGACCGTGTGGGAGTTCGACGTCCCGAAGATCGGAAAGAAGAACGCCAAGCACTTGATCTCCGTGCCAGGTGTCAGGATCACGTGATCCGATTTGCTGGCCGAAGGCCGTTAGGTTCGCTAGAAAGCGATCCACCTGTGAATCAGGCCTTATTGCATGCCGCCGTAGCATCCGCAATCCGTTCGCTCGGAGTCCGGACACGGCCGCGTGGGGTCTTGCTGGTGGTGTTTGCGCTGGCTGGCTGCGGAGTCAGCAGCACGCACGGTCCCTCGGTCGCGAGGTCGACCACCACGACGGACGTACAGAGCAGCCAGCTCGCGAGCGTGCTGTCTGCCTGTGAGCAGAACGGCGGCTCGTCTCTCCTGGCTTATAGCAACGGCATCGACACCTCCTCGGTTCCGGACAACACCCCCACGGTGTGCCGCTGCTGGACCACCTGGATGCTGAAGAACCTCAACCCGGGTGACCAGGCCTCCGCAGCCACCGCGGCGGAGATGTCCGCCTCATTCGCGTCCCTGGACGTTTCTTTGCTTGATCGGCTCACGAGATCTCTGCAGGCTTGCGATCTCCCGAAAAGCGCCACCACGAGCACCAGTTCCGCCGCTACGAAGGCTTCTTAGTTCCCGCGGGTAAAGTGGCGGCCGCATCGTGTGGCCCTGTCGGACAATCTGGTCTGACTGCAGTGGTAGCGCTTTCGATCCGCTCCTTGTCCGCCAGCGCTCCGGCGAGCCGCCGTTTGCACGGGCGAGTAGCAAGTGTGCGTGCTTGACTGGGCGGTCAGCTCGGACGCGGGCGCTGGAGCGTCCGCACCGACTTTGCATACGCAATTGCTGGCTTCGGCACGCGTCAGCGCGGCCCTGCTTTCGGCGCTGGCGCGATTCCCGTGGCCCGGAGGGACGGGGCCTGGCGTGACCGGGTTTGTCCGAAAGCAGCGGCCAGCGGCGGCTCCGACCGCGTCGAATCGTGGCTGCTTTGCATGAAAAGCGGTAGCGACCGATCGATCGGTCGCGTCTCTGGTTCACCTGGAGCAGGCGCCCGCGGAGGTCGCGGGAGCGCACCCTCAACTCGTCCTTCGCGTCAGCGAGACCTGTGATCAGCCCGACGCCTCATCTCTCGAGATTGCAGAAGAGCCGGTGCTTGCGGGTCGGGTCAATTTCAGCGGTCGGCAGACGTCGTGTGGATTGCCGTTCGTGGTGCGGAAGTCAGAGTGATCAGGCTCCGTCACGTGAGCAGCATCACCGCGAGATCTGTGCGCTGCTACCCCTCGGCACTCGCAGTGATCTCACGCGACGGCCAGCGTCATGTCGCGCTGACGTCGGGCCAGAAGCTGGCGAAATCGACGTGCGAGAGCTGGTCTTTCGGCACGAACCCGCGAGCGCCATGCGCCTGCGCCATCGCGTCGAAGCAATCGTCGAAGTGGCTCGAGGTCAGCAGCACCGCGACGTCGGGACCGACCTCGCGAATGCGGGCGGTGAGATCGAAGCCGTTGCCGTCGGGAAGGTTGATGTCGAGCAGCACTGCGTCTGGGGCGAGGCATTTCACATAGTTCAAGGCGCTCGCGGCGCAGTCAGCTTCACCCACGACGCTATAGCCGCGCCGCTCAAGCAGGACACGCTCGGCGTTACGGATCGCGGTGGCGTCGTCGACGATTAGGACGCTCACCCTGGCGGGGGCGCAGGAGTGAATTGGCAGGCATTCACCGAGGATGACGCTCCCCGATTAGAAACCCATACTGCATTTGCGCCAATTACTCGAAGGGTTAAATAAGAGGTTCAGCTGCTCGCCTACGCCACCCGCGACCAGCACAGCCGCACGCAGGTCGCGGCGCCGTGTCCACGGAACTTGCGAGAGAGATGCTGTCGCCAACGGCCTCCAAGCGGACTTGCGTTAGCAAAGGATCGTCCGAGAATGCAGGCGGGCTTGCACAGAGTGGGTACCCGAGGCTGCGCGAAAGCGGACGACCGGCGGGGGTGGCGCGCTGCCACCCCCGCCGAACGAGCCGCTGTTCAGGTCAGCGTCGCCCGAAGAACGACTGGATGTACCCGTTGGGTGATCCGACGCCGGTCGCGTCGTCGTAACCCGGCGTTGCCGTCAACGCCGCGTTGTCGCCGGGGAGATCCTGGCCGTCGATCCCCATCGCACGGAGGTAGGTGACGAGCGGGCCGGTTTTGGTGTCCGGGTCGGTGTAGTTGTTCCGCACCTCGAACTGGCCGGACGGGAACTCAGTCACATCGTGGAACGCGCTGGACCCGAACCGCTGGTAGATCGCCGGGTTGGCGAACCCGATGTCACGCCCGGCGGCCTGCTGGGCGTCGGCCTCGATGCCCGCAAACGTCGGGCTGGCGACGCTGGTGCCGCCGATCCGGCTGACCGAGAACGCGTATGTCGTCCCGTTCGGCTGGAGCGTGGTCTGACCGACGAGCATTCCCGTGCTCGGATCGGCCAGCGCTGAGACGTCCGGGACGACCCGCATCGGCGTCGGGGGCGTGGTCGTCGGCTCCGGCACATCCGTCGCGAGCCGGTACGGAACCACACCCCGCTGGTACCACGGCTGCGTGTAGGCGGTGCTGACGCCGCCGCCGCCGGAGCCGTCGTAGTCCCAGTTGGTGGGGTTGGGGCCGTACGTCGGTGGGAACGGCAGCGACCAGGACATCCCGTCCGCCGACAGCGGGTTGAGCAGCGTCCCCCATGGGATCTCCCACTCCCAGTTGTTGTCGCGGCCGATCGCCAGGCTGGTGCCTCCGACCGAGGTCACCCACGGGCTCGAGGTCGGGTAGTCGACCTGGAGCTGGTCGGAGCCCCCATCCTCGACGTTCGGGTCCTCGTAACCGCTGTCGCCCGAAGAGAACATGAACCCGATCCCCTCGACCGCGCCGTACTCGAAGATCTGATCCCAGGTGCTCTGGGTCACGGCTTGGTCGTACGGCTCGCCGAACGAGTTCGAGACGATGCTGGCCAGGCCGTCGTTGACGATCCGGGCGTCCGCCGCGGCCAGGTCAGTGTCCTGGCAGCTGGCGGCGGCGACGAAGTGCACGTTGGCGTCCGGCGCCATGTCGTGTACGGACTCGACGTCGAGCGTCTCCTCGCCGTACCAGCCCTGGGCGCCGCATTCGGAGTTCGAGGTGAGCGTGAACGTAGAGGGCAGATACTGCTGGTACTGACCAGGGCGGAATGGCCGGTTGCCGGTCACCCGCGAAAACTCGTTGGCGTCCGGCAGCATCGTCGGCGACGCGTACGCGTCGACGATCGCGACCGTCTGCCCCCGGCCCGTCATGCCCGAGTCGGACACGTTGTAGGCGCCACGGATCTGCTGCGGGGTGTAGCCCCCGACGGTCCACGGCTGGTGCTGCCCGTTGGCAGTCGGTTCGCTGTAGGCGATCTTCGACCCGTAGTAGGTCGACGTCGGCGGGGCCACCCAGTAGTTCGGCCCCGGGGGCGGCAGTGTGTCGCCTGGCTTCATCTCGTGCGAGCCGGTGTCGAGCCCGGACACTGCCAGCACGTCGCTGGCCACGGAGCTCGGGGTGGTGGCGGCGGCGACAGGCGCGCGCGCCGTCTGGCCGGACGGGTCGGTGTAGTTGGCGAACGAGACGCCGAACGCCTGACTCGCCTGCGCAACCGTGCCGGTGACCGACACGTAGCCGCCGGCGCCGCTGGTCACACCCGTGACCGTCAGCCCGGCACCGCTCAGCCACGACTCGACGGCCTGGATCTGAGCGCTCGTGGCGCCGAACCGGGCCTGGGCCTGGGCCGGCGTCAGGTAGTCCCCGTACGACGCGCTCGTCGGGTCCGACACCGCGGTGGCATACGCCGCCAGGCCGGCCGGATCCTGTCCGGCCAGGTAGACCCGCAAGTTGACCCCGCCGGTAGTGACGGCCGGGGCCTGCTGGCCCGCTCGGCTTACCGCCCAGTCGGGATGAGTGCCGGGGATGGCCGCCCGGCCGGGAGCCGCGACGGCGCTGCCGGCCACGACCAAGCCACTCAGGATCGTCGCGCTCGCCATGGCGCACACGACCCATCGCTGGCGATGAAGCATGGACATGCAACACCTTTCCTCGAGAGGTTTGCGATACACGAGTCCGTCGGCTCCACGCCCCTCGGGTCGTGCCCGGCGGATCCTTTCATACAACGGGACGGAAGTCACTGCCGGCTGGTGATGTCAGCGTGCGAACGGCTCGTGAGGATCGGGCACTCTATCTGCGAAACGATCTGTCCTGTGCGTCGCGCGCGCCCGGATCATCCCGCTGCAGTACGGCGACCGCCCCGCCTGCTCGACCGCCGGGGCATATCCCCGGCCCGCTGATGTTCGCCGGCCGCGAGCCCGCCGGCGGGCTCCACCGCGTGCTGGACTGCATACCGCCCGCGGCCGGTGCGGAGATGATGGGCACCGGGATCGTGTCGGCGGCGCTGTCGCTCGACGGCGACGAGACGCTCTCACGGACCCTGCTCGTGATCGCGGCCGCGATGTGGGTGACGCTCGCGGTGCTCGTGCCGACGCGCGCCGGCCGCGATCGGGTCCGGTTCCTCGCCGACCAGCAGAGCAGTCGCGCGGACGCCGTGACCGGTGCAGGGGTCGAGCGGGGGCGCCCGGGCGACGGGTCGCTCGAGCTAACGGCCGATGTCGCCGCCGGCGAGTCCGAGATGACCCGTCGTGTCCGATACCGGCAGTGAGACTGCTGCCGGCGACGCTGCCGCTCTGCTGCTTGCAGGATTCGATCGCATGGCTAGCGCCGGGCGCATCGAGGTCCCCCGTGGCGTGCTCGCGGCCGCCTTGCGCGCTTTCCGCGCAATCCGGGGAAGTCGATGGGGCAGCGCGAGATGCGTGTCTTGTCGCCGAAGCGGGGCTCGACGGCGACGCAGCAGCGGGCGGCGGTCAGTTCGCTACTGGTCTGCTCGGGACAAGCAGCCTCGGCACGCGGGGACACGCCTGCTGGGGCTCAGGAGCAACCACGCGATCGGCGTGCTCGCGGCCTGCCCCTGAGGTGCGGAAACGCAGCAACGCTCCGAGGCTCGAATTGCCGAGGGCGGAGTACCGGACCAGCCCAATCCAGAAGCCGGCGGTGCGGACGTCGTACTGTCGGGGACGAGCATCTCTGACGGCGGCGACGTCCAGCACTCGTGCTTCGCGAGGGGCGATCGGCGGTGTCCTGGTCGGGACGAGATCCTGCTAGCCCCATTTTCCGCGCTAGGCGAGAGTAAGGGCGGCCGGTGTTTGCTCGGGCCAGGGTGGTGTGATCTGGAGGAGTTCGAGGACGCGGCGTTGTGTGTGGGTGAGGCGGTCGAGCTGGATGCCGGCGTGTGTGTAGGTGAGGCCGAGGCCTTGGAAGACGCTGAGGACGTTACGTCCGGTGGGTTTCGCTGAGCGGTTCTCGGGCAGCAGGCCGGGGAGCAGTTCGGTTTCGCCGAGTGCTTTGCGAGTCTCGGTTTCGATCAGTCCGAAGATCAGGAGCGCGATCCCGATGATGCTGGTGAGCGCGTAGATCCGGTCGTCGTTGTGGAGGAAGATCGGCCGGACTTTGAGAGTCTGTTTGTAGTCGCGGTGGCGGCGCTCGACTATTTGCTGGCCTTTGTAGTCGCGCAGGATCTGCCCGGCGGTTAGGCGCTTGTTGGGGAGGTTGGTCGCGAGCGCGTAGATCCCGTCGGTGCGGGCGGCCGTGTTGATCGCGTCCTGGTCGCGCATCCAGGTGAGTGTCGGCTTACCGTTGCGGGTGCCGGTGCGTGTCGTGATCAGCCCCTCGATGTTCGGGGCGATGATCCTGGCGACGCGCGTCTGGACCTGTTTGCGGGTTTTGTAGTAGCGCCCGCCAAGCCCGTTCTTGACGCGCTGTAGTTGCTCCTCGGCCTTCGTGAGCGCGCGCTCGCGCGCGGCGGCCGTCTCGCGGTGCTCCTCTGAGGAGTGGATATACGCGACGCGGAAACGACGCGGCCCGCCGGTCTCTGGGTCGGTCACCTCCCACTCCCTGAGCGCGCCGCGATACTTCGTGCGCTGCTGGACCGGGAGCTTTCGCTCGCGTGCTGAGAGGTAGCGCAGCGCTCTGAGCCCGTCAGGGCCGACGTCGGCCAAAAACCGCTCCCGGAACCCGGTCTGAGCACGCAACGGCACGATGAACGACAGACCTGAGCGCGCGATCTCGCACAGCGTCTTGGGGTGCCCGCACGCGGAGTCGAGGATCAGCAACCCGCCCGGCCCCGACAGCGCTCTGAGTCGCTCGAGGCTCTGCGCGATCAGTGACACCTCGGCCGTGTTCCCGGGCTCCGGACGCACGTACAGCGACACGCCATCCGCGGTCGCGGCCTGCAACGCGCGGACCTGACGATCGACACCCTGGCCTTGCGCCCACCCGTTCGCTACCAACGCCGAGTTCTCGTACGCGCCACAGACTCGCAGGGCAGTCAGATCGACATGCAACCGGCCGACGTCGATCCCGAAGGTCTCGATCGCGCGGGCGGCCAGCGTGCCGCGCAACGTCTCCGCGTACACCGCGAGGATCTCCAGCGCCCGCCCCAACCGGTCGTCGTTCAAGAGCACGGCGGGGATCCCGAGCAGCTCCTGCAACGCCGCTCCGGACGCCCACCCGGCGATGTCATACAACGGCGAGGGGGAGCACAGCCGGCTGCAGATCAGCGCCGCGACCGCCTCTCCGACCGATAGCTGCTGACGGCCGCGCTGCGGCAACGCCCGGTCGACAGTGCCGATCAGATCAAGCTGCGTGATGAAGTGCCCGGCCAGCAGCAGCGGCCCGACGTCGCGGCGGACCCCCGCCAGCGGCGGATCCAACCTCGCGAACGAGCCCATCAGCTGCTCGAGTTGGCCCGACGCTTTGAGCTCGTCCTCACGCCCGAGCGTCTTCAGCACCCGGTGACGCACCTGCCCGCGCTCATCGCGATACGCCTGCACCAAGCGGAGATACACGTAGCGCTTCGCGCCCCGACGCACCGTGTGACGCTTGACATACATGTTGGCCCTACATTAACGAACCTGCCGGACGGACCAATGGCCCAGCGCGCAAGGCCCTATCCCACGAACCGAGCAGCCGACAGTACCAATGTTTGGCCCTACACACCCCAGGCTTGCGGAACCGCGCCGCCGACCAGCATCGCGCCCACGATGCCAGCAAACACCGGCCGACGCGCCCAACCAAGCCGCGAACGACGACCCCACCTACCGCATCAACACGCGGAAAATGGGGCTAGCTGCGTCGCGAACGGGAACTGCGGTCGCCGCCGAGAGCGCGTCTGCGAGATCGGCGCCGTGCCGCCGCGCAAACGGCCGCCCCCAGTAGCGCTCCTCAGCCGCGGTGGCGGTGTTGGTGTGGGTAGGTGAGGTGCAGGCCGTAGAGGCCGATGTTGCGCTGCGTGCCGTTGGTGGGGGTGTAGCTCACCCACAGCCGGATGACGACCGCGTAGCGGTGGTGTGCGACGAGTCGCTTGCCGCGCTGGTTGGCGTGTACGGTGACCATGATCACGCCCGCCGCGGAAATGGTCAGGCGGCTTCGGGCGAATACGAACCGCCGGGGCGCGGGCTGCAGCAGCGCGGTCGTGTGCGCGAAGTTGTCTAGCCACGCGGTCTCTAACACGTCCGCGGTACCTGCGCCTGGGAGCGTGAGCCTGAAGCTAACGGTCCCGTTAGGCCTGGTGCGTAGGTGCGTGATCGTGAACCGGTTATCGGGCAGCGCCACCGTGTAGCTGACCGTCTTTGCGACGCGCTGCCCATCGTTCGAGGTGGCGGTGACGGTGAAGCTGTGCTGCCCGACGGTGTTGGTGTCGATCGGTGCGCCGGCGGCGACTGGCCCCGCACAGGACCTCAGGCCGGGACCGCCGACACCCTCCCCGCAGCCGTACGCGGCCTTCACTAGCTGGCCACGCTGATAGCGCGCGCCATCCGCCGGTGAGGTGATCGACACGGCTGGTGGACCGATCACCGTGTAGTGGTTGGTGACCGTCGCGGTCTGCCCGTCCTTGCTGGTGGCGGTCACCGCGAAGCTGTGTGAGCCGGGCGTTGAAGTATCAAGCGGGCTGCCGCTCGCGACCGGCCCCGAGCACGACTCGATCCCCGGGCCACCCGAGGCCTCCGCACACGCGTAGCTCGCGACCACCGCCTGGCCGAGATTGAACACCGCGCCATCCACCGGTGAGGTGATCGACACGGCTGGTGGACCGATCACCGTGTAGTGGTTGGTGACCGTCGCGGTCTGCCCGTCCGTGCTGGTGGCGGTCACCGCGAAGCTGTGTGAGCGGGAGTGTCGGAGGAACCGTGTAAGCGTGGCCGAAAGGACAAGCCATGCCTACGAGAACTCACAGCAGGATCGATCAGGAGGATGTTGTCAGCGAGGAGCGAAGCGACCCTGGATCCGCCGAGCGGAGAGAGGTGTTTGCGGGGTTGCCGGGCGGTCCCGGACTCGATGAGGAGCGGTTGGAGGTCAGCGACGAGCTGTTGGACGCGTTGCTTTCGGGCGCGAGGACGGCTGAGGAGATCGCGGGCCCGGACGGGCTGCTGGGGCAGCTCACGCGCCGGCTGTTGAACCGGGCGTTGGAGGCGGAGCTGAGCGAGCATCTGGGCTATGAGGCCGGTGAGGCGCCGCCCGGTGGCGCGGGGAACGCTAGGAACGGGAAGCCGGGCAAGACGATCCTGACCGATCAGGGGCCGCTTCGGATCCGCTCCCCGCGGGATCGCAAGGGCACGTTTGAGCCGCAGATCGTCCGCAAGCGTCAGACCCGGTGGGTCGGGTTCGACGACCGGGTGATCAGTCTGTATGCCCGCGGTCTGACGGTCCGCGAGATTCAGGGGCATCTGGCCGAGATCTACGGCACCGAGGTCTCGCCGGACCTGATCTCGAAGATCACCGATACTGTCCTGGCCGACGCCAAGGCGTGGCAGAACCGCCCGCTTGAGCGCGTCTACCCGATCGTCTACCTCGACGCGCTGGTGGTGAAGATCCGCGACGGGCACACGGTCAAGAACCAAGCGTGCTACGTCGCGCTGGGCGTCAACCTCGACGGCGAGCGCGACGTGCTCGGCCTGTGGTTCCAGCAGACCGAAGGCGCGAAGTTCTGGCTGCACGTCCTCACCGACCTGAAGACCCGCGGCGTCGCTGACATCCTGTTCGTCTGCGTCGACGGGCTCACCGGCTTCCCGGAGGCGATCGAGCAGGCGTTCCCGCACGCGACCGTCCAAACCTGCCTGGTGCACCAGGTTCGCTCCAGCATGCGGTTCGTGTCCTACAAGGACCGCAAGCCGCTCGCCGCCGACCTGCGCAGGATCTACACCGCCGTCGACGCCGAGCACGCCGCCGACGAGCTCCAGGCGTTCGCGGAGAAATGGGATCACCGCTACCCGATGATCTCAGCCAGTTGGCTGGAGCACTGGGAGCAGATCACCCCGTTCCTGGCCTACCCCGCCGAGGTCCGCCGCGTGATCTACACGACAAACTCGATCGAAGCCCTGCACCGTCAGCTGCGCAAGATCATCAAGACCCGCGGGCACTTCCCCACCGAGGACGCCGCCCGCAAGCTCATCTACCTCGCCATCCAGAAGGCCGAGGCGAAGTGGAAGCGCGTGTTTCACTGGCCGGCGGCACTCGCCGCGTTCAAGATCGAGTTCGGGGACCGCATTCCTGACAGTGCAATGTGACTATCACTACTTGACACAACGAAAGTAACCGTTACCATTGAACAGTCAGCTTACACGGAAGAACTGACACCCTCGTGTGAGCCGGGCGTTGAAGTATCAAGCGGGCTGCCGCTCGCGACCGGCCCCGAGCACGACTCGATCCCCGGGCCACCCGAGGCCTCCGCACACGCGTAGCTCGCGACCACCGCCTGGCCGAGATTGAACACCGCGCCATCCACCGGTGAGGTGATCGACACGCCTGGTGGACCGATCGTCCAACTGATCGTCAGCAATGGGACACCCGTCGTGTCCGCGCCGATCACCGCGGTGCTCGCCGCCGGCGTGACGAAACTCGAGCCGCCGCCACCGCCGCCGCCACCGCCGCCAGAGCCGCCGCCACCGCCGCCACCGTAATAGCCGCCGTCGCCACCCCCGCCTCCATCACCGCTAGTCCCGAAGAGGCCCCCGGCACCGCCGGTGCCACCAGGGCCCCCAACCCCGAGCGAGCCGGCTTGCCCGATCGTGCCAGGCGATGCGCCCGAGCCGGGCCCGGCGGCGCGAGCGGCACCGCCGGCACCGCCGGCGCTCGCTGTTCCCGCGCCACCACCGCCGCTTCCGAAGCCGGAGTTTCCGGTGCCCGCGCCGCCCCCGGCGCCGCCGACTCCCTGATCCACCGCGCCAGAGCCAGTGGAGCCGCCGCCACCGGCAGCGACGATCAGTCGCGGGTCAGGGGAAAGACCCGCAGACGCCGGCGCGCTACGCAAATCCGACGCACCACCCCCACCACCCCCACCGAACCCGCCCGAGACTCCCATCGTGCCCGCGCCGCCGTCACCGCCGGTCCCGCCGCCGTTGAACCCGCCGCCGCCACCACCGGAGCCAATGCTGCCGTTGGGATTCGTGACCGGGCCGCCGTTGCCCCCCACCTCGACGTAGAGCAGCTCCCCGCCCGCCACCACCAAATCAGCCGTCACCCGGGCGCCAAGCCCGCCCGCCGGGCGACCACCTGTCCGTCCACCGCCCTGACCCCCGACCGCAACCACGTGCACGCTCCCCACTCCCGTCGGCACCGCGAACGTGTCCTCACCAGTCGTCGTGTAGGAGCACGTCGCCGTCAAGCCGGTCGTCGAGAGCACCCCATTCGTCCCGCACGGCGCGGCCGCCAACGCCTCCGCCGGCAACCCGAGCGCAACCACACAACCCCCGGCAACGAGCCCCGGCAGCAGCCAGCACACACGCCAGAAAGACCAGCGCCTTCTCACGAGGCGGATCAACCTATCTCGGACCTTCACCACAAGCCCACGGCACCACAGTAAGCGACACCGCGCAAGACTGCCACGCTCTCTCCACTCGCCACACGTAACGCATCACCAGCCTCTCGATCCCTCGCGCGAGCGGGTCGTCGCCCTGCTGGCCGCCCGGCGCGACGACCGACGGCCTCCGCGAAGCTGGGATTCGCCCCGTGAGCAGCAGCGACCTCGCCACGAACGGGGCGTTCTGACTCTCGTTGATCACGCCGAGAATCTCTTCCGCACCCGGCTGGTCCGCCAGTCTTGGTCCGCTCTACTGCCCCGCCCAGAAGCGGCAACGATAGTTGCGCCCCGCTCGCCTCTGCAACGGAACGGCTGCGCGCACGTCGGCGACGCCATCGAGGACGGCTGCATCGCCCCGGCAACGCCGCTCTCAGGATGCCCGTCCTGACCCGAACGCAGGTCTCGAGCATTGGAGTGGTCAGAGTCGCGGCTCTCGCCACAAACGCGCACGCCGCTCACGGCCGATGGATCAGCCCGACCGTTGCTCGCGGCGCTGGCTGAAGGTCGGGGAGCCGCAAGCACCAAAGGGGTCACGACGGCATCGACGCCAGGACTGCCCCTTCAGGCGTGAAGCGACAGCGCGCGCGACGTAGCCGGTCTTCCTTCTGCTGCCTGTTGCACCGAGGCCACCCACGACAAGGTTGCCTACGCAAAACGCGAGTCTTCACCCCTTCACGCCAGCCCTGGTATCGGCGACGAGCGCGGTTCCGATTCGACCGGGCGCGCTATCGCATTTCGCGAGAGCGATCGTGCGGATCGCCGTCGAGCTGACGATGCCTATGGCGACATCTGGATCGCCCGGTTCGCTGCAGCGATCATGGCGGAGCAGGATCGGATGCGCCCGAATCAGGGCAGCGGGGTCGCATCGGCGTGCCGGCAGCGGCCGGCAACGCTTGCATAGAATAGGCCCGGGCCCCGATGCATGTCTGAGCTGGGGCCTGCAAACGGCGACCGGCGCAACTGCGAACCGGCCGGTTCTCGCGATCGCATTCGTCTGGCCACCGGCCCCCAAGCGGACGAGTCCTATGCCACGCAAGCAGTCGCCAGCTCAGCGGGGTGCCGGACGATCTGAACGGTGATAGGAGCGATTGCCCATCTCGGCGGTGATGGGTGTTGCGGCTGGCGATCGCGGTGCGCGCGACCACGTGTGTCGCGGACGATCTGGTCCAGGACGACGGGGTGCCGGGATGGCTGTGATGTGCCTGGTTGGGTTCGTCGGGAGCTGGGCTTGTCTGCCGAGTAGGGTGGCTCGGTCCTCGTCCGGCTGGTGTTATTTCGCGTCGCGCCCGGTCGTGGTGGCGACCTCGTTGGTGATCGGCGCGACGCGAGCGCCCGCGTTTGGCGACGGCATCCTTGCCGTCGCCAAACGCAGCCAGATGACCGACGCGCCGGGGGGACTCGCTCGATGAGGAATCTCTAGGGGACCGGCGTGATCAGCGATCGAATCCGCGCTTGCGACGCGTACGCCCCCGAGCAGCCTGGGAATTCATTTTGGAGCGCGCGGGACGACAGATCGTTGCCCGGTACGGTCGCCCGTCACCTCGGCCGGCCGACGCTAGAAGCAGGAAAGTCTTGATTTCCAGCTCGTTCTACAAAGCGGACGACGGGTCTCGAACCCGCGACCTTCGGCTTGGGAAGCCGACGCTCTACCAACTGAGCTACGTCCGCAAGTGGGGGGAAATGCTAGCGATTTCGTGCCTCGCCGAATCCGGGATGAAGGCCCCCGGATCCCGGCCGAGCGACCCGGGGGCGGCGGTCGAACGAGCCCCCGGGTGCAGGGTGAGGCCTAACCGTCTACGGCTGGGTGAAGACGGGCGTGCCGACTCCGAAGAACCGGCTCCCGGCTAGGGTCGCCGACACGTTGCCGCGGACGCCATCCCAGATTCCGTAGGTGTTGTCGAACACCACGTTGTGGGCGATGGTCACGTTCACCGGCACCGTGCCTGAGAACACTAGGACCCCGGTCGTCGACGGATCGCTCTGACTCCCGTCCAGGCCGTCGCCGCCGAGGTTGTTCTGGCCGATCACGTCGTCCACGATCTTGTTGCCGTTCAGGTCCTCGAACTGGCCCGGGCCGACCGTGTGCGCGTGCATCGTGACGCCCGAGAGATCGTTGCCGGCGATGTAGTTGTCCTCGACGAGGTTGTCGTATGACCCGGTGCCGGCCGTGGCGTTGGCGAACAGGATGCCGGCACCGTCGCCCTTACGCCCGTTGTCCGTGACCACGTTCCGGCGGATGACGTTGTCGAACGCGCCCGCGACCGTCGGCTGCGGGTTGCCGTGCGCTCCCACCGCGAACGGGTTGTGCCCGGGAACGGTGATCGCGCAGTCGTACTGGTTCTCGGTGACGATGTTGTCCTCCGCGAGGCTGTTGTGGGTCGGCCCGAACTCGTCGGTGATCAGGATGCCGCCCGTGTTGCCGCTGTCGTAGTTGTGGCTGATAACCGAGTCGGCCACCCCCATCAGATGGATGCCCTCACCGCAGTCGCCGGGCACCCCGCCGACTGCCTCACACTGCGGGTAGCCGCCACCTGTGGACGGCGGAATTCCGCCGAGATCGTTGCCGACGACGCGGTTTGTCCTGGATCGTGACGTGGCTGATCGACCCGGACTCGAGCGAGCCGGTGGCCAGGATCCCTTCACCGGTGGCGCCCGTCACCGTGAACCCGCTGATCTGCACCCAGCTCGACTTGATCGTCACGCCGGCCAGGCAAGGCGCGCTGCCCGGTCCGAGCGCACCGAGTTGCTCGCAGTTGCCGTTCGCCGCCGACGTTCCCTGGATCGTGGCGTCGACGCCGCGCAGCGTCAGCGGCGAGGAGACGATCACATCCTCTGTGTCGGTGCCGGGGCAGACGGTCACGGTCGCGCCAGGCTTGGCCGCGTCGACGGCCGACTGAATCGTCGAGTAGCTGGCACTGCGACACGAACGATCCGAGGCCCGTGAGCTTCCGGACTGCGAAACGTACAGCGATCTGCCCCCGCCGTGGTCGCCGAAGCCGCCCCACTCCCCGGGGATGCGCCGGCGACCGCGGATTGGGCGAGGACGGCGACGGCGCAGATGGCCGCGGTCAGCGTCAGACGGCCGACGCGTGCAGATAGAAATCGGACCCCGGACATTTGTTCTCCCGTTCGTAGACCGCCGCCACCCTGGCAGCGGTAGGTGTTCACTGCTCCCCGGCGGCGGCCTCGGGGGTAGCGAGCCCGGTCGCGGCGGCCGCCGCCGGCTCCCTATCCCCGCCGCGTTATCCCGGTGACCTCCCATGCGCGGCCAAGAGCGCTGCCGTAAAAGACCACGATGACGAGGACCAAAGCACGCTGGAGCGGGGCACTCTGGGTGTTGGTCAGGAGCGCTATGGCGAGGCCGAGCTGCACCGAATAGCCCACGGCCGAAATCGTCGCGAAGGCGAGATTCAGCCTTCTGCTTCGAGAGCTGCGAGAGAAGTTTCCGGCCCGCTTTGCTCTTGGTATCAGCCGTCTGGTGGCCAGCAGGCCGATGGTTGCCATCGCGATGCTCGAGAGCCCGAGGACGACTGAGCCACCGGTCAAGGCCACGATCGAGACGAAGAAGATGTCTACCAGGACGACAAACGCGCTCCCGGCCAACACAGGTCGCAACTCCCGAGTTGTGGGGTCCGCGTCATCCGCGTTGACGACCGATACGGCGACGACGAGCAACCCCAAGATGGCAGCGAACGCGCCCGCGCTCGCGATGAAGAAGTTCTCATAGCGGCTCACCACGTGTTCGCCCACACTAGTGGCTCATCCTTCAAGTTCGTTGCATCGGGTAGGTTCCCTGCTTGTGGCCTCGAAGTCCTCGCTGACAAGTTCGGCGAGGATGGAGGTTGGCGATGGGTGTCATCAAGCAGATCGAGGTGTCATTTAGAGGATCGGGCGGAGCTCGAGCGGATCGTCCGCGCGGTGAGTTCTGAGGTGCGGATGGTCGAGCGGGCGCGGATCGTGTTGGCGGCGGCGGAGGGGTTGAAGGGTGTGGAGATCGCCGAGCGGGTGGGGTGTTCTGAGCCGACGGTGGTGAAGTGGCGTGGGCGCTATGCCGAGCAAGGGATCGCGGGGCTGAACGACGCGCCGCGGTCGGGCGCGCCGTTGACGCACGGCCCGGAGACGAGGGCGTTGTTGATCGCGAAGGCGTGCACCCGCCCTGAGCCGATTGCGGAGGGCGCCAGGCGGGAGCGGTGGACCTATGAGGAGCTCGGAGCGGAGGTGGGCATGTCCGCGTCGCAGGCGCACGTGATCCTCTCCCGTGCGGAGATCAAGCCGCACCGGACCGACTACTGGATGATGACCGACTACTCGCGGCCCGAGTTCGAGGAGCGCCTCTCGGAGATCTGCGGGCTGTATATCGACCCGCCGGCGAACGTGCTGGTCGTCTCGATCGACGAGAAGACCGGGATCCAGGCCAAGGCGCCGACCCAGCCCGACCAACCGCCCCAGCCGGGCAAGCCCGCGCGGCGCGAGCACGAGTACACCAGAAACGGCACCCAGTGCCTGTTCGCGTGCCTCAACGTGCACGAGGGTGACGTGCTGGCGATGCCGTCCAAGACCCGCAACCGGTGGGACCTGATCCGCTTCCTCGATCACCTCGACGACGAGATCCCGGTCGCGGAGGGTCAGGAGATCGTGGCGATCACCGACAACCTCTCCACCCGCGGCACCGACCAAGTCGAGCAGTGGCTGACCGACCATCCGCGGTGGAGCTTTCAGTTCACCCCCAAGCACGCGTCGTGGCTCAACCAGATCGAGATCTTCTTCTCGATCCTCTGGCGCCGGCTGCTCAAGCACGGCATCTTTACCAGCGAGACCGACCTCGCCTGCCAGATGCTCGCGTTCGTCGAGACCTACAACCAGACCGCCAAGCCGTTCAAGTGGACGTACACCGGCAAGGTCCTCGAGGCGCAGAAAAGTAAGTAACTCAATCAACTAACAGGATGAACCACTAGTTCCGCTTGACGGCCTGAAGTGTGTAGCTGTGCGGCAACCGCCACGGGCGGTCTCGCAACCGCCACTCTTTGTCGCTGGTCCGCTCCATCTGGCCCGGTAACGCCTCCCATGGCACGCTGTCATGCTCGACCAGCGCGGTCAGCTCCATCCCCGCGTCAAACAAGGCGGTCACAATCTCTCCGAGTCCGTGGTTCCACACGTGCGTGATCGTGGTCTCGAACTGGATCTCGGTCTCGACGTACGTTCCCTGTTCGTCGAACACCATCGGCTCAGAGCGCTCGAAGTAGTCGTAGTCGACGACCAGCGAATCGGTGTGCCTTTCATCCAGGCTCCACATCATGGGGTGGCCTTCCCGGATGAACAGACGCCCGCCCGGTTGCAGAAGTTCCGCTACGACCGCTGCCCAGCGGGAAACCGAGGGGAGCCAGCACAGCGCGCCGATCCCGGTGAACACCAGGTCAAACGTTTGCCGGCCGAGCGCCGCGACGGCGTCGTAGACGTCGGCCTCCACGAACTCCACGCCAGCGCCCAGTTCGCTGGACAGCCGTCGTGCCTCGGCCAGAGAGGCCGGCGAGAAGTCGACTCCCGTCATGACCGCGCCGAGCCGCGCGAGCGAGATCGTGTCGGTCCCAATGTGGCACTGCAGATGCACACCCCGCAGTCCGCGGACGTCGCCCAGCCGCGGCACGTCAAAGCGAACCACCGAACTCACAAATGACGGATCATCGATGAACTGCTGGCGGGAGTAGCCGGGCGACGCAGCGTGAGCCGGCGCCCGCTCGTCCCAGTTGGCACGGTTGATGCGCGCCGAGCGGTCCACGGCCCGCACGATATCGACAGCGCCGGGCTCGGGCGGCGCGCGATGGCGCGGCACGGCTTCAGCTCAACGGCAGCGCGAAGTAGTCCTCGGTGGCGATCGGCGTGAAGCCTACCGACGTGTACAGCGTGAGTGCTCGGTCGTTCTCGGCGTCCACCTCGAGGCCGATCCAGCTCGTGCCCTCCGCGCGAAGCTGTTCGCAGGCGCGTCCGAGCGCGGCGCGTCCGATCCCGCGGCCTCGCCAGGCGGGATCGATCACGAACGCGTATATACGGGCGCCTTCTGCGTCGTGTCTGAAGCGCAGCGTTCCCACGGCCGAGCCGTCCAGTTCCACGATGACCGTCCGCTCGTACGTCGAGTCCAAGCGGCTGGCGAGATCGTCAGGCGCAGGCCCACCAAATCCCAGTTCGACCAGTCGCGAGATGAGAGGAATATCCGCCATGGTCGCGCGGCGAAGGCCCACCGGCCCGGCCGGACCGGTGATCGGGTCGCCAGATAGCACGAGCGCGTGCTCTGAGTGATCGAGCACCCCGCCACGACGCAACGCCAGACGCCCGCCCGCCGGCGAGGCGCGCGGCACGATCAGCAGCGGCCTGAGAGCGCGGCGGTCGCGGCACAGCGAGATAGCGGCGTCCAGTAGGGCGGTGCCGATCCCGCGTCGGCGCGCGTCCGGATCGACCATTCCGGCCAGCTCGGGCAAGGTCTCAAAACCGTAGATCCCGAGGAAGCCGACCAGGCGATCGCCCTCCCACCACAGGAGGTCCTCGACGCGGTCGCCGCTCCGGCCGCGAAGCCTTCCCCACTCCAGCTTCAAGCGGCCCCCCTCGACCTCGATCACCCGACGCTCGAGCGCGGCGATCGCGTCCAGGACCCGAGGAGGCAGGCCGGCGGCTGGCTCGAGCACAGCACGGAGCAAATCACACCTCCCGATGCTGCCGGCCGGGGCCCGCCTCCGAGCGTCAGGGTCAGCCCAGCAGTGCTTGCGTGACTCCCTGGATCGTGTCGATCCCGTAGTCCATGTCGGGGTCGCCGTCGGTCATGACCGCGATCGCGAACGTGCGGTGGTGGCCGACGAGCCGCGCGATCTGGTGGACGAGGAACACATCCGGGCTGGGGCGCCAGCCCGCCTTGAAGAACACCGTGTAGCCGAGCGGGCGCGCGATCGCCGGGATCCCCCAACTCTCATAGCCGGCGATCGTGGAAAGCAGGTAGTTGGCGTAGCCGACGAACTCCCGCGGGATCAGGGAGTCCATCTCGAAGAAGAACTTGGCCTGGTCTGCGGCGGTGATCAGCGCGGCGCCCCACGAGCCGCCCCAGGAAGCGGTGGTGTCGACCGAGAAATGGGTCATCCCGGCCGCCGCGGCGACCGCGTACAGGCCGGCGTTTCCGACGATCGACCAGCACGTGGTGGCAGCGTCGTTGTCTGACACGTTGATCATCGGGTACAGGACCGAGTTGCTGTAGGGGTCAATGTAGTGCTGGCCAATCGCGTTCAGACGGCGCAGGTACGCGACCAGCAGCATCGCCTTGACGACGCTGCCGGTGATGAACTGCTCGGTCAGGTTGACCCCGGACAGGCGCCCCTCGCTGTCGACGATGGCCAGCGCCGGCCGCCCGCCACGACTCGCCAGATATCGCTCCACCCTGGCGATCGCGGCCGGGTCCGGGAACCCGACGGGCAGATGCCCGCCTCCCTGATAACCACGGCCGCTGCAGCCGGGGGGATTCCCGGGGTCCTCGAGCGCTTGGTCGCCCGATGCGTGAAAGCAGGCGCGCCAGCGAAAATGCCCTGCCGGAAGCGCCACCCTGGTCGAGAGCACGGTCACGTACCCCCCGAGGTTGACCGTGCGCGTCGCCGGCGCGCGGGTGAACCGCCCGTGGTATCCGCTCGCGAACCACCAGCTCGTGCGCGCATCGCCCCACCGCAGGTCGCTGGGGTGAAAGACCACGATTGTCACATGCGCACGCCCGAGCGATAACACCTTGACTGTTGCGTGCTCCACCCCGGCGACACCGACCGGCACCAGCGGACTCGCCGCGGCGCCGTCGGCAACCGTCGCCTGGTAGCGCGTGTCCCGATCCGGGAACACCACGAACGAAAACGAGCCGTCCCCGCCCGTCACGGTGCTCTGGACCGGGACGGTGGCCGAATACGGATACGCGCTGCCATACAGCTCGACGCCACTTCCCGCCGATAGGCCGCTGGCCTGCCCGGACAGCACCACGCGACCGTCGCTGACCGACACCAGCGGCGAAGCCTGCAACGACACCTCAACCGCCTGGGCAGGCGCCGCGGTCACGTCCCTCCCGGCGCGGCCGCGGCGCTGCGGGGATGCCCCGATCGCACCAGGCGCACACGCCAGCATCGACAGTCCCACCCCAACGCCACCGATCAACAGCCGCCGCAGCACGCCGCCAGCCTATACCGATTCGCGCGACGCGCCCGGTGCTCGGCGTGGTGATTCACTGCGCCAATGGTGATCTCGCAGGAGCACGTCGACGTGCCGGTCGGGGATCGGGCGATGCGCACGTTCGTGGCCGCGCCGCGGGCGCCCGGGAGATACCCGGGCGTCGTGTTCTACTCGGACATCTTCCAACTCACCGACTCGACGCTGCGGTGGTGCATGCGACTGGCCGGCCACGGCTTCGTGGTGGCCGCGCCCGAGATCTATCACCGCATCGAGCCCGCCGGCGCCGTGCTCGAGTTCGACGACGAGGGTAAGCGCCGCGGACAGGCCGACGCGGACGCGACGTCGGTCGCCGATTTCGACGAGGACATCCGCGCCGCGCTCGACTGGCTCGAGGCCGAGGACCGTGTGGCGGCGGGGGGTCTCTGCGCGACAGGCCACTGCACCGGAGGCCACCTGGGCTTCCGCGCCGCGTTCGACTCGCGCGTCCGCGCGACGGCGCTTTGGTACCCAACCGGTCTGCACGACGGCAAGCTGGCCAGGGAAGCCGACGCAGGATCGCTCGCGCGCGCTTCGGAGATCCGCGGGGAGTTGCTAATGATTTTCGGCACCGGCGATCCGCACACGCCCGAGGCGGGCCGTACGGTCATCAAGCGGGGGCTGGAGGACGCAGGCGTCAACTTCCGCTGGCACGAGTACGACGCCGAGCACGCCTTCGGCCGCGACGTCGGACCGCGCTATGACCCCGAGGCGACGGACGCGGCGTTCGCCGAAACCGTCGCGGTGCTAAGGACGTAGTCTGTCCCGCCCGCCGTCACCCCGCTTGCGCCGCCGCGAGCGGATCGGCCGGGAATCACCCCGGCGGGAGAGTCCCGGCAAGCGGCACGCCCGGCTTTCCGCACTTACCGGCCGCCCGCTGGAACGCAGGTGAGTCCGGATTGAACCTGCCGTTGAACTCCTGGTCGATCGATCCGTCGATGAGTTTGGGGTCCGGGTAGCCGGGGACGCCGTTTGCCCGCATGCACGCCGCGGCCTGCAGCTCCTGTCCGAACGCCTGCTGCTCCTGCGCTTTCGTGACCTGCCGTCCGGCTGCACCGAACGCTCCGCAGGCTCGCTGGCCGGCCTGGAACGCCGGCGAGCTCGGAACCAGATCCTCACCCTGAGTCGGACGCCCATTCTCGAATTTGGTACGGAGCTGGAACTCGCCCTGACCGTTGGGGTCCGGGAAGTCAGGCACCCCGTGCGACCGCATGCAGTTCGCGTAGGCCAGCGCCCCCGACATCACCGTGCTTGTAGAGCTCGCGTGAGCGCCGCCGCCGCAGCCCGCGAGCAGTCCGGAGCTCAGCAGCGTGATCCCGACCGCACCACAGGCCGATAGGCGACCGCGTCGGTTGCGAGCTCGGCGTCGGATCGTCACCAGGCCTCCTTCAGGTTCCACGGAGCTTATAGCGATGATCGGCCGGCCGGTACCGTTCGTGGCATGCCTGAGCTGTCACAGCCGTTCAAGCCGAGGCTTCGCGGGGTGTTTCACCAATGGGCGTGCGCCGGCTCGGTGCCGCTAGGTATCGTGCTGCTGATTGTTGCGGGGACTTCGCGCGCCCGGATTGCCTTCAGCGTCTACGCGGTCAGCCTGGTCGCGCTATTCGGGGTGAGCGCGCTGTATCACCGCATCAGTTGGCGCTCGCTGACCGGGCGCGACTGGATGCGCCGGCTCGACCACTCGATGATCTTCGTGATGATCGCGGGCAGCTACACGCCCTTCGCTCTGCTCGTGCTCCACGGCCCGCTGGCGGTCGCGCTCCTCGTTGCAGTGTGGACCGCAGCGCTGCTCGGGGCCGTCTTGAACCTGGTGTGGAGGGACACGCCGACGTGGTTGCGTTTTGGGCTCTACGTCGGGCTTGGGTGGATCGCGGTGGCGGCGCTGCCCCAACTCGGTCCGACGATCGGGCCCTGGGGCTTGATGCTGCTCGCCCTCGGTGGTGTTCTCTACACGCTAGGAGCCGTGGTCTACGCCATCCGTCGCCCGGACCCGGTGCCGGCAGTATTCGGATACCACGAGGTCTTCCACGTCCTCGTGATCGCCGCTGCCGTCCTTCAATACGCGGTGATCGCCTTCTGGATCGCGCCCGACTGATTCGGAGGCAGTGACAATGTCGTCGTCCACAACGGGAGAGCTTGTCACCGAGACGTTTAAGTACGACGGTGGCCGGCAGGTGACGGCGTACGTCCCGTCAATTCCGCCCGAGGCAGTCGTGTTCGCCGGTGACGGCCAGTTGATCTCACAGTGGGGTGTCGTCCTTGAGGCTGCCGACTTGCCGCCGACCATGATTGTCGGCACCCACCGGCTGGAAGACGAGATGCTGCGGCTCCACGAGTACTCGCCGGTGTTTGAAGCAGAACGATTCGCGGCACACGAGGAGTTCTTCGTCGAAGACGTCCGCCAATGGGCCCGGTCACGTTTCGGAGTCGCGCTGCCCGCCGAGCGCACGGCTGTGCTTGGTGTCTCTGCGGGTGGAGAGCTCGCGCTCGCCATGGCGCTTCACCGTCCCGATATCTACGGCGCGGTCTTCTGCGCGTCGCCGGGCGGGGGTTACCGACCTCCTGCCGTGATGCCGAATTCGCTTCCGCGGGCGTACCTGGTCGCCGGCACACTGGAACCGTTCTTTCTCGAGAACGCGACCCGCTGGGCTGTCGCGCTGCGCGACGCAGGCGCCGACGTCGTCATGACCGAGCGGATCGGATCGCACGGCGACCCGTTCTGGAGAGAAGAGTTCCCGCTGATGGTGGCGTGGGCGTTTGGTGGACGGGTCGTCGACATCCCGAGTTCCGCCGCGAAGTAGCCTGAGCCGGGACCGCGTGATCTTGCGACAGGAGGCTGAGCGATGAATAAGCCGGTGTTGTTCTGCTACGACGGATCGGATGGGTCGAAGACGGCGCTGACCGCTGCGGCGGAACTGATCAAGCCCGGCGATGCCGTGGTACTGACGGTATGGACGCCGGCCGTCCTGCAGTTGGCGCGAGCCGGGTCGTTCGTGATAGCCGTGCCGAACGAAGGCGAGATCGACGAGCGGGAGGCAGCTACCGCACAACAGATCGCCGAGCAAGGCGCCGAGGGTGCCCGCGGGCGCGGCTACAACGCGATCGCACGCACCGCAGAAGCCGACGAATCGGTAGTCAGGACGATCGATCAGGTCGCCCAGGAGATCGACGCCGCGCTGATCGTCTGTGGCCAGCGAGGACGGGGGCTGATCGGCAGCGCGCTCCTCGGTAGCGTCTCGCACGCACTCGCGGCACATACGAAGCGGCCGGTGCTCATCGCACCACAGCACCCGGAGTAGCGCCGACCCCGGGCGCGACGTCATCTGCGGCCTCGAAGTGGTGACAGTTGCCGATCGCGTGACGGGCGAGCGCTGCCTTGAGGGTGGGCACCCGATGCGTGGCCTGGCCCGGGAGGATGACCAGCGCGAGAAGGAAGCCGAGGGCGAAGATTCCGACCGACCACCAGAACGCCGTGGTATAGCCGTGAACTGCGGCGGCGTCGGCCAGGCCGGGGGTGCGGAGATGGCTGGCTGCGTAGCTGGCGACTGCGCTGGCGAAGATCGTGCTCAACAGAGAGGTACCGACCGAACCACCGACCTGCTGGGAGGTGTTGACCATCGCAGAGGCGACCCCGGCCTCGCGTCGCTCTACGCCCAAAGTCGCCGTTGAGAACGCCGGCGCAAAGATGCATCCCATCCCGACACCGAGGACGAGCAGTCCGGGAAGGACGCTGCTGGCGTAGCTCGAGCTCGGCGTCAGACGCGTAAACAGGAACATCGCGATCGCCCCGAGCGCGGTGCCGATAAGTACCAGCGGCTTGACCCCGGTGTGCTGGATCACACGGGTCTGCACCGTGGTCGAGGTGACCACCAGCACACCGGTCAGCGGAAGGAACGCCAGGCCGGTGGTAAACGGGGAAAGGCCGCGTTGCTGCTGCAGGAAGTAGGTGAGAAACAGAAACACGGCAAAGATGCCAGCACCGGCCAGCGCGATCGTGGTGTACGCGCCCCCGCGCGCCCGGTCCCAGATGATGTGCAGCGGCAGCAGTGGATGCTTGGCGCGGCGCTCGATCAGGACGAAAGCCGTCAGGAGCACGGGGCTGGCGACGAGCGCCACGATCGTTGCCGGGGCAGTCCAGGAATGGGTCTCGGCGTTGGAGAACCCGAAGACCAGCGCGAACAGGCCTAGCGCTGATGTGAGAACCCCCGGTATGTCGATCGGGTCGCGCACCGGAGCACGGTGATTTACCAGCAGACGCAACGCCACGAAGGTCGTAGGCACCGCGATCACGAGGTTGACATACAGACACCAGCGCCAGGACAACACTTGCGTGAGCGCGCCGCCGAGTATGAGCCCGAGCGAGGCGCCACCACCGGCGATCGCACCGAAGATCCCAAACGCCGTGGGCCGGTCGGGAGACCCCTCGAACGTCACCGTCAGCAACCCGAGCGCCGAGGGCGCGAGTAGGGCGCCGAACGCTCCCTGGAGTGTTCGGGCCGCCACCAGCACGTCGAACGACTGCGCCAGCCCCCCGATTGCCGAGGCCAGCGAGAACCCGACGAGGCCGCCGACGAGCGTCCACTTGCGCCCGAACAAATCACCGAGCTTCCCACCGAGCAGCAGGAGGCTTCCGAACGCGAGCGCGTAGGCGGTAACGATCCACTGCCGGCTCTCGGTCGAGAAATGCAGCGCCTCCTGGGCCGAGGGGATCGCGATGGTCACGATCGTCGCGTCCAGCACCACCATCAGCTGTGCGACGCCGAGCAGGGCCAAAACCGCCCATTGGTTCGGCTCCCGATCGCTTGAGGCCGCAGACATCAGATGCTCCGCATTCCCCTCGGCACTGCGACCATCGACCTCAGCCACGCCTCGACGCTAGCAAGGCAGAGGCGCCGGCTGGGAAACACTTGTCGGCGTCGCGTGATCCGGTTGGCTGACGATCTCGGCGATCTAGCGTGAGGCGCGGTGGGCGTGGGGTCGGAACTGCCGGATGTTTGGACCCGCGGAGCCGCCGGTGGGGGAGCCTGAGCCGATCGCCATCGCGAAGATGTGCATGGCATTGACGCCGTTCCCGACGCCGCTGCTTACGGTGGGAAGTGTCACGGACGCTACGGTCTTGCCCGGGTCGAGCGGCACCGAGGCGAAGTAGATGCTCACCGGATGCGGCGTCTGGGTGCTGCTCGAGTAATTCCAGCTCGAAGTCGTGGTGGCGATCTGGTCGCCGGCGACGGGAGCGTCGTTGTACCAGTCGGCCATGGCGATGCTGAACGATTCGGTACTGCCGTCGGTGTAGGTGATAGTCCCGGTGCCGGTCGCGGCGCCGAATCCGCCTGCTCCGAGGAATCCGAGATCGGTGCCGGACCCGGAGATGTCGACGATCTGTCCGTCGGCAATCACGTCGTCGGGGGCGCCGACAACGTTTGGCCAGGTGAAGGTGGTCCCGCCAACCGTGGCGTGCCCGCCCGGGGTGAGCGGCGTTGGCGTGCCTGCGGCCAGCGCCTGGGCCGAGAAGCTATCCCCGGTGCCGTCGAAGTTGCCTGGTGTGGGGTTCGAGTTATCGGTGATCCCGACGTTGTCGTACGCGGCGGCGAGCGATGGATAAGGCGCTCCCGTCGTCGGAGTTCCGGTCCCGGTGGCCATCGCGAAGATGTGCATCGCGGTCGTTCCTCCGGCGCCGCTCAGGATGGGCAGCGTAACCGAGGCGAGGGTCTTCCCGTGGGCCACCGGCACCGAGGTGAAGTAAACGCTCACCGGATGGGGGCCGAGCGAGTTTGACTGGAAGTTCCAGCTCGACGTGGTCGCGGCGATTTGGTCGCCCACCGCGGGGAAGTCCGCGTACCAGTCGGCGATGTTGAGATTGAACGACTGGCTGGAGCCGTCGGTGTAGTGGACAGTGACGGTCCCGCTGGCGGTGCCGTTCTGGCTTGAGCCGAGGAATCCCAGGTCGGTTCCCGTGCCGCGAACGTCGATGGTCTGGCCGGCCGCGACCACGTTGTCCGGTGTGCCCGCTGGTACGTTGGGCCAGGTGAACGTGGTGCCGCCGATCGTCACCGGGGCGCCGGGGGTGAGGGCGTTTGGCGTCCCGGCCGCGAGGGCCTGGGCGGAGAAGCTGTCGCCGACGCCGTCGTAGTTGGCGGCGCTCTCGTCCGAGTTGTCGCTGATCCCGACGTTGTTGTAGGCGGCGGCAATCGATGCGTACGGGACCACCACCGTGGTCGATGCCTCGACGAGCCCTGCCCGCCAGGAGCCGGACGTTACCGTGAGCGTGAGGGTCTGGGTCCCTGGCGCCGCGCCGCTCGGAACGCTGACTCGGAAGTTCTCCGTGACCGTACCGTGCGGCGCGATGGCGACGGGCGCGGGGCGGCTGACCGTCCAGCCGGCGGGGGCCCGAAGCGTGAACTCGGCCCGCGACATCCCGTAGTCGCCGTCGTTGACCAGACGTGCGGTGACGGTCGCCGTGTGGCCGGCATCGATCGTGGCCGGGGCGTTCAGCGTGGCGTATCGCGCGCCGACCGTGCGAACCACGGCGAAGCTCGTCTGCAACGGCAGGTTGGCGAGTGCCGAGGAGTCTCCGACGTAGACCTGGAACTGCCCGTCGGGGACGACCCAGCCGTTCGCGGCGTCGTCCCAGTACGACAGATCGTGGCCACGCAGAATGAACCGCACCGTCTTCGACTGCCGCGGCCGGAGGCTTACCTTCTGGAACGCTTTCAGCTGGCGCGGCGGCTCGCCGGCGACGGCCGGGTCGCCCAGATACAGCTGAGCGACGTCCGAGCCGGCGACCTTGCCGGTGTTGGTAACGGTGGCCGACACGATTACCTCGGGGGTCGACTGGCCATTGCAGCCGCAGCTGCTCGCGCCCGGATTCGAGGTGGCGTTATGGACGAGTTCGCGGCCGACGGTCAGGTGCCTGAACTTGAACCTGGTGTAGGACAGGCCGTAGCCGAACGGGAACAGCGGGATCTCGTGGTTCGCGTCGTAGTAGCGGTAGCCGACGTCGATCCCCTCGGAATAGTCGGCCTGGCCGTTTACGCCCGGGAATTGGCTCGGGCTCGACGCGGGGACCTGCGCGAGGCTCTGCGGGAAGGTGACGGGCAGATGACCACTCGGATCCGTTTCGCCGAACAGCACCGAGGCCAGCGCCGTGCCGTTGCTCTCGCCCGGATACCAGGCGTCGAGCACCGACGCGACCTGGCCGAGCCAGGGCATCGCGACCGGCGCCCCCGCGTCGACGACCACGACGGTATGCGGGTTGGCGGCGGCCACAGCGGAGATCAGCTCGTCCTGCGCGGAGGGCAGGTTCAGTCCGGCCCGGTCGGCAGCCTCGGACTCGGTGTCGTCCGAGACCACGACTACGGCGGTGGACGCGGACTTCGCCGCGGCGACGGCCTGCGCGATGCCGGGCGCGAGTTCGGACGGCGTCGCCCAGGTGAGGTTGGCCGACGGCCCGGAGCCGTTCAGTTGCAGCGTGTAGGTCTGCCCGGCCGTGAGGTTGACCGCGACCGAGTACGTCGAAACCGGCGGCGTCCCCGGGTTCGCGAGGATCTGCTTTCCGTTCAGGGAGAGGTAGGTCACGTTGTAGCTGCCGGGATTCTGGAACGCCAGCACGTAGGTGCCGGTCTCCGGGGCGGTCAGCGTGCCGGTGTAGCTGCCGCCGTAGCCGGTCCCTGTGTAGACGGGGCTCAGGTTGGCGCTGGGGATCGGAGACAACGAGGTGTCGGTTGGCAATCCCTCTGTGTAGCTCACCGTGGTGCCGGGCCCGGCCGCGGCCTCAATGCCCTGGAGCGGCGTGACGTTGAAGGGCGAGGTCACGTACGCGCTGCCGCCGCCGGTGTCGGTCGGCGAGGCCGACGCTGCCGGCCCGATCACCGCCACCGTGCCGGCACCCGACGGGTGCAGCGGCAGCGTGGCGCGATGGTTCTTCAGCAGCACGGTGCCCGTCTCAGCGACCGTCGTCGAGACCGCTTGATCCGCAGCGGTGGTGACGGTGGCGCTGGTCGAACCCGTCGGCGGGTTGTTGAACTCGTTGAAGCGGAACATCTCGGTCAGGATCCGGCTCACCATGTCGTTCAGGGTCGCTGTGCTGACCTGGCCCGACTGCACCGCGGCCTCTAGCGCGGGGCCGTAGAACTGTGGGGCGGGCATCTCCTGGTCCATGCCAGCGTCCGCCGACTGGACCGTCGAGTGCGTGGCTTGGTAATCGGAGGTCACGAACCCCGGGAACCCCCACTGCTGGTCGAGCGTGGTGTTCATCAGGTACTGGTTCTGGCACGCGAACTCGCCGTTGATCGTGCTGTAGGCGCACATCGCCGAGGCCGCCTTCGCCTCGACCGTGCCCGCCCAGAACGCCGGCAGGTAGATCTCATGCAGTGCGCGCTGGCTGACGATCGCGTCGTCGGCCGAGGTGTTGCGGTTGGTCTCCTGGTTGTAGACCGCGAGGTGCTTGATCTGGGACATCTCGTCCTGGCTCTGCACGCCGTCGATGTCCGCCACGGCCATCGCGGCGTTGAGATCGGGATCTTCGGTGAATGCCTCGAACGACCGACCCCAGCGCGGGTCCCGGTCGATGTTGACCGTCGGCCCGAGGTTGACCATCGCGCCTTTGGCACGTTCTTCTGCGCCAACCACCTGACCGTAATCTCGCGCAAGGGCGGGGTCGAAACTGGCGGCCAGCGACACCGCCGCCGGCATCTGCGTCACACCGGTGAGGCCGTCGCCGACGCCGAGCGGTCCGTCCTCCTCGCCGATCGCCGGAACGCAGAGGCTCGGAATGGCCGAGATGTAGAAGACGTACGGCTCGCTGAACCCGGCACCAGTCACCATGTTGACCTTGTCGGAGAGCGTCATCTGCCCGAGCAGCATCTGGACCCGCTGTTGAACCGAAAGGGATTGGTTGAGCCACGGGCACGACGGGCTGGCCGGCGACCCAGAGCCCGCGGCGGACGCGGACGATGTCGTCGCCACGAGACCAAGCGACACGGCCACGAGCGTCGCAGCAAGTGCGGCCACTCTGCGCGGCTGTCGACCAACAGCGAACATGCCGGTCCTCCCTCTCCTCAGCGCGATGTGGGCGCGCGGATTATCTCTCTCGATTGGTTTCTGTCAAGTGCCAAGTGAAAAAAGGTGACACATAGGCGACAAGTCCAGTTTTTGGCCACGAGACGGCTGATTTCCATGTGTCAGAAAATCGATTAATCGGCTCGTTGCAACGCTGTAGTGCAGCTCGATCGCGGCGCTAGGTCGTGATTGCAACGAGACCCATCCTGCTATGAGTCGCGGCCCGTTCGTATGCCGCCCTGGCCCAGCGTTGTCTGTGCGGAGCGATCAGACGCGACCGATCAACGATCGCGCCTCTCCGGGGCCGACGACGAGGTCGTGAAGGTCGCCGCCCACCTCGAGTCGACCCGACTGTTCGATCCCGCCAACCTTCACCGGCTCGAAGCCGGCCGTTCGGATCAACCGCTCAACTTCCGCGCCGGCACGGTCATCGTCGGTCACGTAGAAGAGGACCGCCAGCTCCGGTGACCGCTTACTAGACGACTCGAACAGATCGGCCGACATGGTTCCAAACGCCATTGCCAAGCGCGCCCCCGCCGGCAGCCACCCGGCGACAACATCGCCAGAGGGTTCTCCTTCCGGCAGGAGACGTGACACTTTGCCCTGCGCGTCGAGCCCGACCGGGTTGCTCGGAACGACCACCAGCTTGTCGGCCAGCACATCGGCGACCTCGTCCATGACGCCTTTCAGCACGCCGAACCGCAGCGCGAGCACCACGGCATCGGCGCCCTGCAAAGCGTCGCGGTTGTCGACGGCGACCACCGCCGCTTGACCGATCTCGCCGGCCAGCGTTCGTGCCGACTCGGTGTCGGCGCTCGAGAGCCGCAGGGTCTCACCGCCCGAGGCCAGCTGGCGGGCGATGGCCGATCCGAGCCCTCCAGTGCCGATGATCGCCGTGGTCATAACCGAAGGCTCCTGAGCGTCACGGTACTAACACCCGCGGCGGTGCCGCCGGTCTGTGAGACGAGCAGCACCGCCAGCCTCACTGAGGCTCAGGCCACTGCCACGAAGTAGTGGCCGTTTTCAACGTCCTCGACCCACCCCGGATGCGTCGGCTCCCAGCCGAGGACCCGGCGGGTCTTGTCGTTCAAGACCGGGTTGTCCAGGCCGGCGAACGCGGCCAGGAAACCGAGATACTGGGGCGCGTCCTCGTCGGTGATGCTCTTGGTCTCGACCCCGAGCTTGCCCGCGATCGTCTTGGCGATCAGCTTTCGCGGGATGCCCAAGTCGCCCACGCCGTGCAAGGTCGATCCGGCGGGCGCCTTCTCGATCGCGAGGCGGTACAGGACGCCGACGTCGTAGGTGTTGGCCGCCGGCCAACGGTTCGAACCGTCGCCGACATAAGCGGCGGCGCCGTTCTCACGAGCGAACCCGATCAACGCGTGGGTGAAGCCGTGGTGATCGAGGTCTGAGTGGACCATCGGCGCGAGCCGGACGACGGAGGAGCGCACGCCCCGCTGGGCCAGGCCGAGCACGTAGTTCGCGGCGTCGACCCGCGGACCGCCCTCGCTCTGGTCGTCCTCGGTTCCGGGCCGGCCGGTGATGCCGGCCATGGCGAGCATCAAGGTGCCGCCGGTGGTCACGAACGGCTTGTCGGTATCAACGAGGGCCTCGCCCAGCGCCTGCGTGGCCGCCATGTCCGACCCGATCGCGCCCATGAAGTCGCCGGTGCGCATCGACTCGTGCTTGAAGGCGAGGTGGATCACGCCGTCGGCCTCCGAGGCGGCCTGGCGGAGGCCGTCGAGGTCGTCGAGATCGCCGCGGCGAACCTCCGCGCCGATGGCGGCGATCGCCTCGGCGGATGCGTCCGAGCGGGCCAGGCCGACGACCTGGTGGCCGTTGTTCAGCAATTCTGGGATGACGGCGGAGGCAATGTGGCCTGATGCCCCGGTGATGAATACGCGCATGGGAACTCTCCAATGATTGAGAGGATGTCACTTGGTGTCATCACGATAGCACTTGATGGCACCAGGTGCCATCAACTACGCTCAACCGAGATGTCGCGCTGGAAGCCAGATGCCGCGGGCCGCCTGATGCAGGCGGCGATCAACCTGTTTGATCGACAGGGCTACGAGGACACGACGGTCGCCGAGATCGCCGCGGCCGCAGATCTGACGAAACGCACCTTCTTCCGATACTTCGCCGATAAGCGCGAGGTGCTGTTCAGTGGCAGCCAGGAGCTCGAGCAGCGGTGGCTCGAGGCCGTGGCCGAGGCTCCGGCGGACGCGGATCCCCTGGCCGCAGCGACCGCCGGATTCGACCCGGTTGCCGAGCTGTTCGTCGAGCGCCACGAGTTCGCCCGGATCCGTGCGCGGATCATCGATTCCAATCCAGAGCTTCAGGAACGCGAGCTCATAAAGCTCCAGAACCTCGCCAGCTCGATCAAGTCAGCGCTGGTCGACCGCGGCGCCTCGCACAATGCAGCAATCATCGCGGCCCAGGCCGCTGTCACCGTCTTCCACGTCGCGTTCGTCCGCTGGGTGCAGCAGGACGACGCGGCGGCCTTCCGGCGACTGATGGACGAGTCGCTGGAAGAGTTGCGCGCGGTGACCGCGGCCTAAGTCTGAGGCCTAAAGCTCCCGGGCTTCCTCCGCCGACGTCCCCGTAGGCGGTGCTGGACACGATCACAGTTCCGCGCATGCCTCGAGCGGCGAGGACGCGCTGTTCGATGGGTAGCTTCCATGCGACCGGTGCCGGGGGGTCACCAAGCCTCCTCTTAAAACGAATCGAACGCTTGCTTTAGCGTACGCTGAACGCGGCCCCATTTTGTCAAGCGTCTGCTTGAACTGTTGACGACCGGGCCGCGGGCTAACGGACAATTCATGGCGGCCGCGTTTCGACTGTGCGACGATTCACTGCTGTGTCTTGGTTTGGCAGGCGGAGACCGCAGCCGCCCACGGACGAGGAGCGGCAGGCCGCTGAGGTTGACCTGGAGCGCATCCGGCAGGGCGGGATCCCGCTGGGTGCTGAGGAGCGCCTGAAGCGGGTCGCGACCTCGAGTACGCCGTTCTTTACCAGCGATCTGAGCGCCAAGGAGTACGCGCTTGCCGAGGCGTCGGGGCTGCAGCCGGTGGCGCAGGTGATGGGATCGTCCGTCGTCCAGCACGGCTGGGTCGGGACGCAGGGCGGCTTCTACGTCGCGGGTGAGATTTCCGGCTTGTCCGAACCGTGGAACATGGCTCGGAGCCGGGCGTTCGACCGCATGCGCCAGGAGGCGGAGTTGGCCGATGCAGACGGTGTGATTGGGATCGAGATCACGACGGGTTCGCTCGGCGACGCCGGCAATCTCGAACTTGTCGTATTCGGCACGGCGGTCCGTGACAGCACGCTGCCGGCCCATCCGAGCGGTCGTCTGGGGATGTGCACGCTCTCGGGGCAGGACGTCGACAAGCTGCGGCGGATCGGGGCCGAGGTTCGCGATGTGGTGGGTCACACAACGGTCCTATCCGTGCAGCTCGGCATGAACTCGGCTTGGGTGATGAACACGAGCGGGATGTTCGGGGGCGGGTCTCGGATGAACGCGGAGATCACGGAGATCGCCGAGGGCGTCTACGCCGCCCGCGACCGGGCGATGGCCGTGGTGCGCCGGCAGGCGAGCGCGGCCGGGGCCAACGGCATCGTGGTCTCGACTTTGCAGCACTCGATCGACCACTACGAGTACGAGCAGGGTGGCTACAAGTACCACTACTTCCACGTGACGATGCATGTCCTCGGTACCGCGATCCGATTTGGCGCTCGCGAACCTCATCCCGCTCCGCTGTCTGAACCTGTGATGTCGATCAATCTCGGTGCGTAGCCGAAAAGGAGCCGCAGCCCATGGCGAATTACGATCCGAACAGCACCGAGGGGCTTGCCGAGCACGCGAGCGAGCGGCTGCAAATGAACGCCCGCGGGCTGTTCACCTCGGATCTGTCCGTGAACGAGTACTTGTGTGTCGAAAAGGCCGGCTTCGAACCGGTTGGTCTGGTTGTCGGCTCGAGCATCTACCACGTCGGCTACCAGTTCGGGAACCTGCGGCAGAACCAGGAGCTCGACGTGCTTAGTCAGGCTATGTACGAGGCGCGCGAGCTCGCGATGACCCGGATGGAGGAGGAGGCCGACCAGCTCGGTGCGGATGGTGTCGTCGGCGTCCGGCTCGATATCGGCCGCTACGAATGGGGCGCGGACATGGCCGAGTTCATCGCGATCGGAACCGCGATCCGCCACCAAGAGGGCAAGCTCCATCGGGCCCCGAACGGCCGTCCGTTCACGAGCGACCTGTCAGGTCAGGCCTTCTGGACCCTGATGCAGACGGGCAAGCGGCCCGTCGGGATGGTGATGGGCAGCTGCGTCTACCACGTCGCTCACCGCGGGATGATGCAGTCGATCAAACAGACCGGCCGCAACGTCGAGCTCGAGCAGTACACGCAGGCACTCTACGACGCCCGCGAGCTGGCGATGGAGCGGATGCAGAAGGAGGCTGAGGCGATCGGCGACGGGGTGCTCGGGATCGTCGAGGTCAAGCTGCACGAGAACAATCACGGCTGGGGAAGCCACGTAATCGAGTTCTTCGCGATCGGCACCGCGGTAATCCCCAACGAGCACGTCGGCGAGGGTCATCACCTCCCGGATATCACCCCGGTGCTTGACATCAACGATTGATCTGCGCCCGTTGCCGGCGTCATTGGGGTGTGACCGCGCACGGGCTGCCGGGCGGCGCGAGGCTGGCCATCTCGACGGCGGCAGCGTGCGAGACACCGTCGGCGCCGAGAGCGATCGCAGCAAGGAAGATCAATGCCGTGTGCGCGCCGCGCGGTAGGAACCCGGTCGCCCGAAGCGGAATTTCGACCGTGGAGGCGATCGCTCCGGTGCGGTCAGCTGACAGCGAGGCGAGTTCCTGCTCGGCCCCCGGGACGCCGCGGGACTCTACGAACACGCGCACGGGGGTGTGGGGCAGAAACCCGCCTGCACCGATGAGCAGCCGTTCGCCCGGGAAATAGACGTCCTCGCATATTGAGGGGGGTCCGCTTGCCGGCGCGGCTGTCAGATAGCCGCTGTTGGCGCCCGCATTGGAGTTCCCGACACGCGCGAATGCGGATCAGCTGCCGGCGCGTGCACCGTCCCGTTGTGGGTCATGTCACTCGTCCCGCAGCCGCATGTCCCTAGGGCGACAGCCCCGACAACGAGCCCGAACGTGACAAGACGCTTCGATCGGGGGTGGCGGCCATTCAAGGCACCCCTCTATCGGACGATCAGCGCGATTCGATTGAGGATCGCTTCGGCGAAGTGGCCGCTTGTGCGCCAGCCTAATGCTTCACGTGCCAACCCTGACCCTCACGCCTCAGCTGGCCCTGTGAAGCGAGCCGCGGCAGGACGCGGTACAGGTAGTTGGGTTGGATCTTCATTTCCTTGGCAAGTTCGGGAATCGTGATGCCGGGCCGGCTACGAACGAGCTCGAGCGTTTGCGCCGCGCGACTGCCACCGCCGCGGCGAGTCGAGCTGCGGCGAGGCTGCCGTGTGGTGCGACGAGCGGGGCGGCTCCGAGTCGTACGAGCCGCCGCCGCGCGTGGGCGTCCGGGACGTCGGCGCCCGCCGGTAAGCGCGGAACGCGCCGCCTCGAGCCGCGAGACTTCGTCCTGGAGCTCACGGAGTCGTTTCTCGATCTCGGCCGCAGTTGTGTCAACGAATCCTGGCAAGAGTGCCTCCTGTCATTGCGAAGTTAGAGGAACAAACATACAACGCGAGTCCCCTTATCAAGCCGGGCCACAGTTTCTGCACAATCACTTGCGCGCGACCCCCGGGGCGGCGCAGAGCCCGTCACGTGCTACCGACGTGGACCTGCCCGTCTAACGGTTGACTCGACGCTTCGTGTAGTCGCTGGCTCGGAAGCAACCGTGGAGGTGGTCGTTGACGACGCCGACGTTCTGCATGAACGCGTACACACTGGTAGGGCCCACAAAGCGATATCCCTGTGACTTCAGTTGCTTGGCGAACGCCTCCGCCTGAGGGGTCGAGGTGGGGAGGTCGGCGAGGTGGCGCGGTGGTCGTTTGCGGTTAATCTCGTAGGACCGAGCGAGCGCGGCCAGGTTGGGAGAGGCGGATCGCATCGCCCGCGCGTTTGCGACGGTGGCTTGGATCTTGGCGCGGTTGCGGATGATCGACGGATCCTGGACCAGCCGGTCGACATCCCGCTCGGTCATCGCCGCCACCGTGGCGATGTCGAAGCCGTGAAAAGCCTTTTGGAAGGCGTCACGCTTGCCGAACACGATCGACCAGCTCAACCCGGCCTCGAACACACCCAAGGTGAGCGCCTCGAACAGCGCCGGCTCGTCATACGTGCGCGTGCCCCACACCTCATCGTGGTAGCGGCCCGAGGCGGTATCGCCAGCTCCGGCCCAGGAACACCGCGGCTTACCGTCATAACCGATGACCACGTCGTCGGCGGTCCGTCGAGATGGGATCTCCGGCACCGTCGTCAGGCCTCCGCCGAGGCCTGCAGCCGGGCTGCGGGAACGACGCGGACGATGCCCAGCTGCGTCTCCGGGAGCCCGATCATCGCGCCTTCGGCGGCCCAGATCAGATCACTGCACGCAGGCCATCGGATCTCTCGAACCGGTCGACAGCTGCCACCAGGTCGGCGATTAACCTCTCCGCCCGAATTCTCTTGAGTCACACGACTGATCGATCCGTGCGCTCGCCTTGCGCGGTCTACCCTAATGACATGGCCATTATCGCTTGTCCGAGTTGTGGAGCGCGGAATCGCGTCGGCCCGATCGCCTCGGGGTTCCCTCGCTGCCCGAAATGCAAGACGGAGCTTCCCTGGCTTGTGAACGCTGATGCGCAGACGTTCGCCGCCGAGACCAGCGCTTCGGTGCCGGTGGTCGTTGACTTCTGGGCGTCGTGGTGCGGACCGTGCCGGATGATCTCGCCCGTGCTCGAGGATCTCGCTCGCCGGAATGCCGGACGGCTGAAGGTCGTCAAGGTCGATGTCGATGCCAACCCGGCGCTTGCCGCTCAGTACCGCGCGCAGTCGATCCCGCTGCTAGTCGTGATGCGCGAAGGGCGCGAGGTCGACCGGGTCGTGGGCGCGCTTCCGCGCGCTGCCCTCGAGCAGCGACTCGCGCCAGTACTCGCTGCCTGAGCCTGGTGGATGGTCAGGGCGGTGGCCCGAGGTCGACCGCTGAGTTACGTTCGTCCTCCGGCGGCCAGTCGCATGAGCGGCGAGTCAAAGTCGACGTCGGCGGTGGTTCGCTCGGCGTGGGTTGCGTTACCGGAGAACCGGTGCTGGTAGCCGGACCACTGACGATCGGTGATCTGCCGCTCGATCTGCGCGGTGATGAGGACGGCGAGTTCGGTAGCGGCGCGTCCGATTCGGTCGCCCAGCTCCGGCGCACTTAAGTCTTCGGGACCGGCGAACACGGAGGTGGGGAGGGTCAGCGCCCGCATGTAGGCGAACAGCGGCCGCATCTGCTCGTCGGCAACGAGTGCGTGCCGGCTGCTGCCGGCGGTGGCTGCGAGAAGCACCGGCTTGGCGATCAGCAAGTCGTCGTCGAGCACGTCGACGAAGGACTTGAACAGGCCGCTGATGCCCGCCTTGTAGACCGGGGTGGCGGCGATGATCGCGTCCGCGCCCGCGATCTGTTCGATCGCCGCCTGGAGCCGCTCAGAGGGGAAGCCCGCCACCGTGGCACCGGCGATATCGATTGCGAGCGTAGCGAGCTCGATCACGGCTGCGGAGGCGTCGACTCCCGTCTCGCGGAGCACCTCAAGGGTCCTTCGCGAGATGCGCTCGGCCAGCATTCGCGTTGACGAGGGCTCGCTGGTGCCGGCGCTGATGACGATCAGGCGTCGAGGCACGGTATCGGCGGTCGCGCTGCTCTGGTTCTCGTTTGGCGTGGTCATCGCGCCTCCTCGAGCGCCGCGCGCTGCCGGTCGCCCTCGCCGGGATCGGACCGGCTGGGGCCGGCGGTCAACCGTCGGCACAGGTCGCCCAGTTGCAGGAGTTGCTCGCGGTCCAGGCGCCGTGCCATCGCCTTCGCGGCGACGCGCCCGTGGCTGAGTCCGACTGCACGCTGGAGTTCGGCTCCGGCGGTGGTCAGTCGTATTCGGCAGGCGCGGGCGTCGTCGGGATCGTCGCCACGCCGGACGAGTCCGCGCGCCTCAAGGCGGGCGACCAGTCGCGACATGCCCGCCTGTGTGAGGAGGACATCCTCGCCGAGCTCGGAGATCCGCAGTCCCTTCGGTGCCGCGGACAGCGCGTACAAGACCCCGTACTCGCGTGGGAGGAGATCGCCCCAATCGGTCCCGGCGGTGAGCTCGCCGGCGATCGTCGCCTGTGCCCGGAACAGCGCCTCCCACACCTCGTTGGCGATCCTCGCGTTGCTCCGCATGGCGCTCACGCGGCGACCGGATACTCGGTGGCGAGCTCCGGATCGCTGTCCTGGTACGGCGAGATCCCGGTGAGGTTGTCGCCTCGGTTGGCGTTCGGCGTGGGCTGGCGTGACGCGCCGTCACCGTACTTGGCCAACACGAGGCTCTCGTGAGTCGGCGCGTCGGGTACCCCGGGTGCCCGGCGAGCCTCCATCTCGCGACGCAGCACAGGCACCACCTCGGTGCCGAGCAGTTCGACCTGCTCGAGCGCCGCCTCGAGCGGCAACCCCATCGAGTCGACGTTCCACAGCTGACGCTGGTAGTCGCCGAAGCCATCCTGGAAGGTCAGGGTCTTCTCGATCACCTCCTGCGGGCTGCCGACGCTCATCGGCGTGCCATGCATGAAGTCCTCCAGCCGGTAGCTCTTGCCGTAGATCGGTGAGCCCTCGAAGTAGGGGCGGAACCGATGCACCGCGTCCTGCGAGCGAGGGGCGATGAACGCGTGCCCGCCGAGGCCGACGATCGCCTGCTCCGGAGTGCCGTGACCATAGTGGGCAAACCGCTCGCGGTAGAGGTTCACGAGCGGGCGGAAGTGGAAGTTTGGAGCCAGGATGTTGTTGGCGAAGTAGCCGTTGCCGTAATAGGCAGCCTGCTCGGCGATCTCCGGCGTGCGGATCGCGCCGTGCCAGACGAACGGAGGGACGTCGTCCAACGGTCGCGGAATCGCGGTGAATCCCTGCAGCGGCGTCCGGAACGTGCCCTCCCAGTCGACCACATCCTCGCGCCACAGCCGGTGCAGCAGGTTGTAGTTCTCGAGCGCCAGCTCGAGCCCCTTGCGGATGTCCTTGCCGAACCACGGATACACCGGAACGGTGTTACCGCGGCCGAGCATCAGATCCACACGCCCGCCCGCCACATGCTGGAGCATCGCGTAGTCCTCGGCGATCTTGACCGGATCGTTGGTCGTCACCAGCGTTACCGCCGTGCTCAGGACGATCCGCTTCGTCAGCGCCGCGATGTGCGCCAACAGGGTCGTCGGCGAGGAGGAGAAGAACGGCGGGTTGTGATGCTCGCCGACCGCGAACACATCGAGTCCGACCTCGTCCGCGCGCTGCGCGATCTTGACGATCGCGTCGATCCGCTCGGCTTCGCTTGGGGTATGGCCGGTCACCGGATTCCGCGTCACATCGCTGACCGAGAAGATTCCAAACTGCATCGCGTCCACCTTTCGTTGTGTCCACAACTATAGCAGATACATGCGCGCGCATGTATTAATGGAATCGCAGCGCCGATGACGCGGACCGGGCGAGAAACCGCGTACGGCGGCTCAGCGATCCAGCGCTGCTGCGATCAGCGAGGCCGCCGCGGCCCGGACCGGACCGGCGATCGACGCGTCTCGGTCCAGGTTCGCCGCCGCTGAACCGCCGTCGTAGAGGAGCTGCAGCTGGCTGGCCAGCAACGCTGGATCCGGCGCGCCGGCGGCAGCGGCGAGTCCGACAAACAGCTCGCGGATCTCTCGCCGGTACGCGCGTGCGGCCTCGTTGATACGCCCGTCGCGAGGCGCTTCGGCGGCTGCCGCGGTGAAGGCGCAGCCGTGAAAGTCCGGGGCGTCGAAGAGCTTGGCCTGCGCGTCGAACACCGCGAGGATACGTGCCACCGGGTCGGCCGGGTCGGCCGCTTCGACCGCGGTGTGGAGCCGTCTGACGATGCGCGCGTGCCGCTCGTCGAGGTAGGCCCGGACCAGCTCCTCCTTGCTGCCGAACGTGCTGTAGAGCGAGGCCTTGGCGACGCCGGCGCGCTCGATCACCCGGTCGATCCCGACGGACTGGACGCCCTCGGCATAGAACAACTCGCCCGCCGCCTCGAGCAGGCGCTCGCGCGGGGAGCGACGCGCCGCGTCGGGATGCGGGCTCGTGGCGGACGGCATCTCAGGCTTCCTCGACCGTGATCTCGACCCGGTCACCGTAGAACGCGACGTGATCCCGGATTGGTTTGACCGCGTCGAACGGATGGCCGTAAAACCACACCGCGTCCTTGCCGCGGTCCGGATCGGTCGTGATCGACCGGTAGGACGCGTCACCCTTGTACGGGCAGTACGTCGATGTGTCGCTCGGTGCGAGCAGTGTCTGGTCGACGTCGCTCAGCGGGATGTAACGGACCGGCGGGTAGTCGGCCTCGCGGAGAACGAGCGTGGTCGAGCTGTCGGCGAGGCTCGCGCCGCCGGCCCGGACGATCACACGGTCGGAGCTTGGCTCGATCGTGATCGGATGGTCGTGGCCGGGGATCTTCATTTCGCGGGTCATGGTGATTCTCCAATCGGGTTGGTAGGGCTTATCGGGTCGCGAGGCAGCCGGAGGTTGTCGCGCTCGTCTCGCGGGCGCGGGCCCGACGATCGTTCAGAAGGATGCCAACGCCGGTACTCGCCGCCAGGGCGATCACGCCGAGGCCGAACAGCAGGGCCGTGTGGGTGACCGTGGTGTGAACCACGAGGAAGCCGGCGCCGATCGCGGGCAGTCCCAGCGCGAGGTAGCAGATCACGTAGATGACGGCGATCACGCCGGCGCGCTCGTCAGCACGGGCGAGCGGCACGATCGTCCGCAGCCCGCCCTGGAATCCACCGCCGAACCCCGCTCCGGCAATCGCGGTGCCGGTGAAGAACAGGATCGGCGAGCGGACCGGCACCGCCGCGAGCAGGAGCGCAACGCCGACGATGATGAGGCCGGCGCCGGCGAGCGCGAACGTCCGCGCGTCGGTCCGGTGGAACACGAGGACGGTGAGCGCGCCGGCGCCGGCGAGGACGAACAGCGCGGCGCCGCCGAGGATGGTGGAGTGCGAGCCGTCGACGATGCCGGCAAGCGACGGGCCGAGCGAGGCGTAGAAGCCGGCCAGCGCCCACACGGCGACGAGCGACGGAGCGGCGACGGCGAGCGCTCCGCGGACCGGCGCTGGGAGGGCCAGCGTCGGACGCAGCGAGCGCATCGCGCCCGGCATGACGCGGGAGGTCTCAGCGATCCCGCGTACCCCGGCCGCCTGGAGCAGGAACAGCGCGAGCATCACAAGGTAGACGAGTTGCGTCGGAGCGGGGAGGAGTTGCACCAACAGCGCCGAGATCAGCGCTCCGCTCGCCGTCCCGCTCATCGCCCCGGCGGCGTTCGCCACCGGCCCGCGTCCCGGGTGCAGATCGACGAGCGCCGCGCCGATCGCCGCGACCGCGGCTCCGGTGGCCAGGCCCTGGAGGACGCGAGCGAGCAGCAGCACGTCGAGGCCGCTCGCCGTGGCGAACAGCAACATCACGCCGGCCTGTGCGACGAGGGCGACCGTCAGCACCGGCCGTCGGCCGATGTGGTCAGACAGCGCCCCTAGCATCAGTAGCGAGACGAGCACGGCCACCGCGTAGACACCGAAGACGACCGTGACCGCCACCGGCGAGAACCCCCACCGGGCCTGGTAGATGGCGTAGAGCGGGGTCGGAGCGCTCGAGCTCGCCAGCAGCGTGATGAGGATCGACGTGAGTAGCGCAAACGCCGCGCCCGGCTTCAGGGCCGTCGCGCCAGCCAGGCGCGCACGGACTTCGGCGAGCCGGCGCCTGGATCTTGTTGGCCTCAGGGCGGCGGAGAGAGAGCTCATATCGGGTCCTTTGGGCGGCGTGAACAGACCTTTCTGTCTGCGTCAAACCATAGCAGACAGACCTGTCTGTTTGTCAAGTCGCCGGGATCGCCTTCTTTGCTATGAGCGGGTTAGCGCCGGACTTCGATCCCCCGGATCGACTACGGCCACGCGACGAACCTGTTGCCGCGGACGGTTAGCGTCGCACGCGGCGCACGCGGCGCACGCGGCGCACGCGCCGCTCGATCGCGAGACTCGTGAGCCTGATCGCTTCACCGTAAGCCCGACGGACGACGCCCGGAAGTGGCAACGGGGAGCGCCGGACGGACAGGGCGCGCCGCTCCGATTCTCGCCGCTGGTCGTCGTGTGGCTCGCCTTGGTCGCGCGCCATCGCGGCCACGACGTCGTCGTCCCTCGCGGAGTCCGGTCCTGCGTAGACCCACGTGAACCGGAACAGGAGCCCGGCCGCGAGGTACATGAAGCTCGCGAGTTCGTGCTCGCGCGGGCCAGTGCGACGCGCCAGGAGCCGGAGCGCCAGACCGAGTACGACGAGACTCTTGGCGGTACGGAAGTAGAGGCCGGGGCGCCCGCGGCTGAGCGCGTTGGAGGCATCTCCCAGGCGGCGCTCACCAAGGGCGGAGATCGAGAGCTCGGTCAGCATCGCGGTGGTCTCCATCGCGCCTAGGGCACGGCGCGTCGGATGCCCATGCGGAAGGCCGCTGGCCACGAGTACGAGGCGGGTGGCGGCCGCGCCGGTGGCGGTCGCGGTCGCGACGAATGCCGGTCCGAGGATCGTGCGGCTGCCCGACCACAGCGGCACGGCGGTGCAGGCGAGGAGCACGCCGGTGTAGGAGCCGAGATAGCTGCCGAGCAGCGCGGTCACAGCCCCAAGGGGACGGGCCGCCTTCGGTCGCCCGATCAGGTCACAACCAACGGCGAGGGCGCTCGAGCCAGTGAAAGCGACCAGGCACCACGAGCCGGTGTTCATCGGCGAGCGTGGCTTGAAAATCCTCGTCATGTTCAGGAACCGCTCCGGGCGGCCCAGATCGGCGACCAGCAGAAGAGGCGCCGGTGCGACCGCGCCGAGCGCGACTTTGCGCGCGATCGCGGCCGACCGGTGGTCGCCGGCGGCGTCGCAGGCGAGGGCGACGAACGCCGAGCCGGCAGCCGTTCCGCCAAGCCAGAAGTAGGTCGCGACTTCCCAGCCCCACAGTGGCGCGTGGATGAACGGTCCATGGATGTCCGAGACCGGCGCGTCGCGCATCCTCCGGTTCGCCTCGGCGACCTGACCGGGAGCGGGCTCGGCGTCGGCATAGCCGGTGTCGCGCGATTTGTAGAGATAGGACCAGCGCGCGTCGCCGAAGTCAGGACGCGCCAGCTCGACCGGTGCTCCCGGTTCAGCCGGCGTCCACGAGGCCGGTCCTCCGCGCGAGCCGAGCGCCGGTCGGAGGTCGTCGCTCCCGTCGTTCACCAGGAGCTCCCTACGCCTTGCTTCCGGCCGCGGCGTGCGGCCGTTGCGAACGCGAGGATCGCGCCGGCGCTCGCGAGTAGGCCGGCGGCCAAGGCGGCCACCGTCGCCGGAACGAGGTTCTCCTGTACTGGAGAGTCCGCGTGCGCCGGCAATCCGTAGCGCTCGGGCGGCTCGGTCAACAGAAAGAACGAGCCCAGACCGCCGGCGAGCTGCTCTTCGGGCTCGTCGCCGGCTCCGTACAGGTAGGCGCCCCGGAGGCCGCGCGCGTGCAGCTCGGCGACGCGGCGGGAGGCGATCTCCACCAACTCCTCGTGGGGGCCGAACTGGATCGAGTCGGTCGGGCACGACTTCGCGCAGGCCGGCTCCAGCCCGTCCTCGAGACGGTCGTAACAGAGCGTGCACTTGCCCGCGCGGCCGTCGATGTGGTCGCGATCGACCACCCCGAACGGACACGCCGGCACGCAGTAGCCGCAGCCGTTACAGACGTCCGGCTGGAGCACGACCGTCTCGTATTCGGTGCGGATCAGCGCACCCGTGGGGCAGGCGTCGAGACAGCCCGCGTTCGTGCAGTGCTTGCACACATCGGACATGAACACCCAGTCGCCCATCTTGCGGACGGCCTCGGCGACGTCTACGACGCCCGGCGCCGGCTGTGCCGCATCCACCAAGTCGATTGCGCCAGCAGCCGGAATCGCCGGAAGTTTGCCGCCGCCGCCCGCGTCGAGCGCACGCTTCGCCTCCTCCCTGAGCTGGGGCGAGGGCTCGAACAGCTCGACGAAACGGACGTGGCGCCACGATGAGGCCGAGAGATCCCCGGTGTGGTCGTAGGAGAGGCCCTTGCCGGTCTGCGAGCCGTCGGCGGGCAGGTCGTTCCACTGTTTGCACGCGACCTCGCAGGCCTTGCAGCCGATGCACACCGACGTGTCGGTGAAGAAGCCCATGCGCAGCGCGCCGGACCGGTGGACGGCGATCTCGGTGTCCGGAGCGCTGGTGCTCATGACGTGTGCTCCTTAGGATTTTCCGCCACCGGGTCGTCCTCGTTCGGCCGGACGCGATGCCCGGCGAGCGCGACTCCGGCCAGTCGCGCGGTGCTCGCGCCGTAACGGCGGCCGGCGCGCACGTCGCATGTGAACGCTTTGTCATCCTGGATCGACACGTTCGGATCGCCGGATAGAGCGACGAGCTCGTTGACCGTGTCGCCAGTCGAGAGGCCGCTGTAGCCCCAGTGCCAAGGCAGTGCTATCTGGTGAATCACCCGTCCGTCGACCCGTAAGGGGCGGATGCGTTCGGTGACCTTGGCCCGCGCCTCGATCTCGGCGCGCTCGGTGGCGATCGTCATCCAGCCGCCGTCCTCGATGCCGCGGTCGGCGGCGAGCTGCGGATCGATCTCGGCAAACATCTCGGGCTGGAGCTCGACCAACCACGGGACGGTTCGGCTCATCCCGCCCGCCGTGTGATGCTCGGTCAGGCGGAAGGTCGTCGCCACGATCGGATACCGCGGATCGCCGGTCGCGTGGTACGGATTCTCGGGGCGGCGCCAGCGGATCGCGGCCGGACTGCCATCGACCGCCGGGTAGAGGAGGTTGGGTATCGGCGACTCGAGCGGCTCGTAGAACGTGGGCAACGGCCCGTCGAGGAGGCCGCTGGGCGAGTACAGCCAGCCGCGTCCGTCGGCCATCATGATGAACGGATCCGAGCCGGAGATCGCGTCCATGCCTGTGGTGTCCGGTGCCGCCTGGTAGTCGGGCCGCTTGGTGACCGGGAAGTCGGGCACGTCGTAACCCGTCCACTTCTCCTCGCGCTCGTCCCACCACACGTAGCGCTTGCGCTCAGACCACGGCCTACCCTCGAGATCGGCGCTCGCGCGGTTATAGAGAATCCGCCGGTTCGCGGGCCACGCCCACGCCCATTCCGGCGAGACGATCCCGCCCTCGGCGGAGATGTCACCGGGGTTACGCCGGCGCGCCTGATTGACGCCGTCTTTGAAGATCCCGGAGTAGATCCAGCAGCCGCACGCGGTCGAGCCGTCGCCACGCAGCTCGTCAAACGAGCCGACAGGCATGCCCGTCGCGACCTCGTAGCCGTTGATCTCCTTGATCACGGCCTCCACGTCGGGCTCGCGGGCGTCTCCGTGCTCGGGGTAATCCCACTTCAGGTTCACGATCGGCCAATCCTGCTTGCGGACGGATCCGGCGTAGTGCGCCTTGACGCGCTTGGCCAGGTGGTGCATGAACCACAGCTCCGAGCGTGCGTCACCGGGAGGGTCGAGCGCCTTGTCGCGGAACTGGACGAGGCGCTGGGTGTTCGTGAACGTGCCTTCCTTCTCGATGTGCGAGGCCGCCGGCATCAGAAACACCTCGGTCTGGATGTCCTCGGGTGCAAGCTCGCCCGACTGCACCTCGGGCGAGTCGCGCCAGAACGTCGCGGTCTCGATCTCCGCCAGATCGCGCACCACCAGCCACTTCAGCTTCGCAAGTGCGCGCCGCTGGAGGCCCGAGTGCTGAGAGCCGACCGCCGGGTTCTGCCCCATCACGAACAGCCCCTCGACGCCGCCGTCCAAGGCCCGGAGCATCGTCGAAAAGTGGGAGTGGTTGCCGGTCAGCTTCGGCAGCCAGCCGAAGCCGTAATCGGTCTCCTTTGTCGCCGCGTCGCCAAACCACGCCTTGAGCAGCGAGACGATGTAGGCGTCGAAATGAGACCACCAGCCGCGATCGGCCTTGCCGACGCCGATGTACTCCTTGAGCGTCAGGTGACCCTCGCGAGTGCGCGGCATGTGCAGGTAGCCGGGCAACAGGTCATACAAGGTCGGGATGTCGGTCGACCCTTGGATCGACGCGTGCCCGCGCATCGCCATGATCCCGCCGCCGGGCCGGCCCACATTGCCAAGCAGCAACTGGAGAATCGCTGCGCCGCGGATCATCTGCACGGCCTCGGAATGCTGCGTCCAGCCGTTCGCGTAGCAGAACATGCCCGTGCGCTCTCGTCCCGAATTCGTGATCAGCGCGTCGGCCACCGCCATGAACTGCTCGCGCGAGATCCCGCAGATTCGCTCCACCATTTCTGGCGTATAGCGGCTGAAGTGACGGCGCAGGACCTGGAACACGCAGCGGGGATCCTGGAGCGTGTCGTCGTGCCTGACGCTCCCCAGGTCCATGCCCGCGCCGGTGTGCTCGCTGAACGCCTCGGTGGCGTGCTCATGCACTCCGGCCGAGAGACCGACCACGCAGTCCTCGTAGCCCCAACTGGCCGGGTCGTAGCGACCCGTAGCGGAGTCGAAGCCTGAGAACACGCCATCGAGTTCTTCGGTGTCGCGGAACGCGTCGCACACGAGCGTCGACGCGTTCGTGTAGCTGACGACGTATTCCTTGAAGTACGACTCGGTCTCGATCACATGGCGGATCAGTCCGCCGATGAACGCGACATCGGTCCCCGACCGGATCGGGACGTGCAAATCGGCCAGTTGGCTCGTGCGGCCGTAGCGCGGGTCGACATGGATGACCCGCGCGCCTCGCTCCTTGGCCTTCATCACCCACCGGAACCCGACCGGGTGCGCCTCGGCCATGTTCCCACCCTCGATCACGATGCAGTCGGAGTTCTGGAGGTCCTGCTGGAAGTTGGTGGCGCCGCCGCGCCCGAACGAGGACCCCAGACCGGGGACCGTGGAGCTGTGTCATATTCGCGCCTGGTTCTCGATCTGGATCGCCCCCATCGCGGCGAACAGCTTCTTGATCAGATAGTTCTCCTCGTTGTCCAGGGTCGCGCCGCCCAGGTGGGCGAACCCGAGCGTCCGGTCCACGCGCCAGCCGTGGCGGTCGGTGTCCTGCCAGCCGCTCTCGCGGGCGGAGATCACCCGCTCGGCGATCATGTCCATCGCCTGCTCGAGCTCGAGTTCCTCCCACTCGGTGCCGCCGGCCCGACGGTAGGAGACCTTCGTCAGCCGGCCCGGCTGCTCCACCAACTGGCGCGACGACGCCCCCTTCGGGCACAAGGTTCCCTGGTTGATCGGCGAGCGCGGGTTGCCCTCGATGTCGACGAGCTCGTCGCCTCGCGTGTACACCAGCTGGCCGCACCCCACCGCACAGAACGGGCACACCGACTCCGTCACCTTCAGGCCAGCGATCCGCGCACCTGCGTTTAGCGTCCGGCTTGACGCGGCGCCCGGTCCAAGGCCCATATCCAACGCACGACCGACCAGCGGAAGGCGCCGCAACGACTCGAACGAACGCGGCCGGGACCCGGGCGAACTCATCTGCCTCGATGATCCCGGACGGCCCGGCGATCCGGCATCACCCGGATCAGGTGACTCAGACACGATCACCGCCCTCTTGTAACACCTCGCGGCGAACTGAGCAACTATTAGATATGGGTGGAGCAACCGGCGCGGAGGTCACGATGCGAGACGCCTCGAGTGGCTCGGCGCTCGGCGAGTTTGAGCGGATCTACCGCGGCAACGTCAGCGCCGTCACGTCCTACTTCGCCCGCCGTTGCTCCGATCCGCAGACGGTCGCCGATCTGACGTCTGAGACGATCGTGCGCGCGGCTGCGGGCTTTGGCGGCTTTGATCCTGGCCGAGGGACCGCCCGCGCGTGGTTATTGGGGATCGCCGGTCATGTCTACGCCCAGTACTGCGCGAACACGTCGGATGGCCGGGATGCGACCGCCAGACTGGCTGGGCTCGCCGAGCTTCCGGCCGATGAGATCGATGAGCTGACCGACCGGATCGACGCGGAACGCGGTGCTCGAGCGCTGCTCGAGCGCTGCGCCGAGCTGTCAGCGCTCGAGCGAGCGGCGCTCGAACTGGTCGACCTGGACGGCTTGACACCAAAGGAGGCCGCGGCGGCGCTCGGCGTACCCCGGGGTGTGCTGCGCGTCCGTCTATCGCGGGCACGGGCGCGACTGAGAAAGGAGCATCACAGCGATGAGTAAGTTCGAGGATCACCTCTGGGCGGAATTCGTGCGCGAGCACGGGAATGTGGTGGCCCAGATGAGCACCCCGACCGCCCGGAGCGTCCGGCGCGGGCCGAGGCTGGTCGCCGGCACCGCCCTCGGCCTCGCCGGGGTCGGCGCGGCGGTGGCACTCGTGCTCGGCGCGACGACCAGCAGTCCTGCGTTCGCCGTGACCCGCAACCACGACGGCACGTTCACGATCTCGATCCAAGGCGCGAGCGGCATCGCCGGCGCAAACGCCAGGCTGGACCGACTCGGGATCAGAGCCCAGGTCATGCCCCAGGTGCCGGTTGGGTGCCACGGCACGCTCACGGTGGCCCAGCAGGGACAACGTGCGCCGGAATCGGGGCAATATAGATACATCGCCAAGGCCCAGTGGACGATCGACCCGCGCAAGGTTCCCCGGGACCAGAGGCTGGCGCTCACCCCGCCCCCGACGCCCCCTCGTGGCAATAGCGGGAACAGCGGGAGCGGAGCGAGCAGTGGCTCCAGGGGCGAGGTGTGGAGCTGCGGAACGGAGGGCCCCGGGGCCGGGAGCCCGCCCCCTTCGCCCGCCGCGGGCAATAGCGGCAACTCCGGCAACAGCTGATCCTCATCGCTCATCGCGGAGGCCGGGTGTTCGCTTTGCTGCCGCCAACAAATGCGTGTGCCGAGCTTCCCCGACCCGTCCTTCTCGGGTGCCCAAGGCGCGAACTAGCGGCTGGCCGGGGCGGGCGCCGAGGTCCTCGAGGATGCGGGGCCCGTCCCGCGGCGCGCGCCCAGTCCGAACGCCAACGCCAGCGCGACGGCGGCGAGGCAGCCCGCCGCACCGACGCCGAGCGACGCGCGCGGTCCGAATACCTGACCGGCAACCCCGACGAGCGGACCACCGATCGCGGTCGAACCCATGAACGCCATGATGTAGAGCGCGACGACGCGCCCGCGCATCGAGGGATCGGCCCGGATCTGGAGCGTGCCGTTGGTGCTCGAGGAGTACACCACGCTCGCCGCGCCCGCGAACGCCAGCCCGACCCCGCAGCCGACCGGTCCAGGCGCCGCCGCCGAGGCGGCCAGCGCAAGCCCGAACGCCGCGGCCGAGATCACGAGGGTGCGCACCCGACCCGGCACCTTGCCCGCGAGCGTCACCCCGGACACGACCGCGCCGGCGCCCATCGCCGCGTAGAGCAGACCGAAGCCGGTGGCGCCGAGATGGAACGCCGAATGCGCCATCAGCGGGATCGAGACCTGGAATTCGTAGGCGAGCGTCCCGATGATCGCCATCATCAGCAGCGGGACCAACAGGTCGCGGCGTCGCTTGACGTACCTCAGGCCGGCGCGGACCGCCCCGGGAGCTCGCGCGGCGCGGGCCTCGGGCCGGTAGAGCTTGGTCACGTCCATCGCCATCAGCGCGACCAGCGGTCCGATGAACGATGCGGCGTTGAGCAGAAAGCAAACCCCTACCCCGAACAGCGCGATTATCGCCCCGCCCGCCGCGGGGCCGATCATGCGTGCGGCCGAGACAACCGTTGAGTTGATCCCGATCGCTCGTGGTAGCGATGGGCCCTGGACGAGCTCGGACACGAACGCCTGGCGCGTCGGCGTATCAAACGCGCGCGTCGTACCCAGGCACAGCGCCAGGACCCACACCATCCACAGCTGCACGACGCCCGTGAGGGCCAGGATCCCCAGCACCAGCGCCAGCACGCCCTGCGTGGCCTGCGTCGCCACCAGCAGCTTGCGCTTGTCGACCGCGTCGGCGACCGAACCGGTCCACGCCCCGAGCACCAGAACCGGAACGGTCTGGAGCGCCACGGTGACCCCGAGCGCGCTGCCGCTCGCGCTCAACTGGAGCACGAGCCACGCCTGCGCGACGGTCTGAAGCCAGGTTCCCGGAACCGAGATCATCTGGCCCGAGAAGTACAGCCGGTAGTTGCGCGTCCGCAGCGGCGTTGGCTGGGCGGTGTGTCGGAACCGCATCCCTACAGGGATAGCGGATCGGCGCGCATCGGGTCTGCGGTTCGAAGGCGAACGGGCGTGCGATCGGTACCGCAAATCGGGGGCTGTGACGGCGATCCACCAGCGCCCAGGCCGAGGTGCTCATGCTTCGGCAAGTCGGGGGCAGTACCGATGGGATCGCGTCAGTCGGGATATTCGTCCTTGCGCCAGGAGCGCGGCTCCTCGGGCTGGGGCTTTGGTGTCCGGTCGAGCAGGAAGCTGAAGTACGGCGCGACGAATGGATCGGGCGCCATCACCGTGTACGTGTGGTAGACGGTTCCGTTCTCGCGCGCGAAGGCGATCCAGCCGGGGCCCTCTCGAAGTCCGTCCTTCAGCTCGGCCCCGATCTGCCGTGACCACACCTCGAGCCACTCGGGTGGGCTATCGATCATTTCCTTCACCGGGGGGATCTGGTCCACCTGCGTTTCGGTCATCGCAAGGCCGAAGTCGAACGCGAAATCGGTGTTGTACGTGGACACGTAAGGGAACTGCCAGCCCATCCGCGATTTGTAGGCAGCCAGCCGCTCGATCGGGGCTCGCGAGAAGCAGATGAGGGTCACATCTCGGTGGTTGACGTGGACGAGCGCTCCGTCGAGCCCGTCCGCGAGGCTGGTACATCCGGGGCAGGCGCCGTTCTTGTAATCCGGGCCGAACATGACGTTGTAGGCCAGGAGCTGCGAGCGTCCATCGAACAGCTCCGCGAGCGTCTTCTTGCCGTCCTCGGTTTCGAACTCATAATGCTTCTCGACCGGTACCCATGGAAGCTCGCGGCGCTTGCGCATGATCTCCGCGTTTCGCTCCGCTTGTTCGGCCTCGAGTCTGGCGAGCTCGTCCCGAGCCGCTTGCCACTGCTCGCGCGTTCCGGTCTTGTGATCAGGCATCTTCTGTTCCTCCTTTGACTCGGGCTATGGCGACCTCGTTATAGGGACTTTCGCAGCGGCACAAACTCATCGCGGCGTAGCGTTCGTCGAAGCTCGCAACCATCAACGCGCACGCGGAGAATCGGTTGGGGCCGCCATCGAGGAGCGGCCGAGATCGCGGGCGTGTCTCGGTTGGTCTCGCGGCGAGTAATGAGAGCATGCACGGGCGGGTCGCTGGTCCGCGCGGCCGGACGGCTACTGGCTGCGACCGCGATGGTGGCGTGCGCGGGGGCGCCGGCTGGCCGAGAACGTGAGTGGTAGGGACGCGCCCCGGCAGCTGGGCGTCTGATTCGGCGTCCGGCGGTTGCAGCCCGAGGCCGGGTTGCAACTCTCGAGCGCGATTCGCTACACGTTGCCGAGTGACGTTCGCGGTCGTGCAGCTGAGTGATTGCCATCTCGGGGCGACCTGGGGAGATGGTCCAATGCGCGCACTGGACGCCGCCATCACCGTCGTGTCGGAACTTCTCGCCGATCCTGCGGCTGCGGTCCTTGTGACCGGCGACATTGCCCATACCGGCGCCGACCAGGAATACGAGCAGGCTCATGCGCTGATCGAGCGTCTGAACGCCCCGATTTTCGCCCTGCCCGGCAATCACGACGACAGGGCGCGACTGCGTCGCCACTTCCGGCTGCCGGAAACGGACAGAGCTGATCTGAGCTACGCCGCCGATCTCGGCGGTGTCCGGCTCATTGCGCTCGACACCCAAGATCCAGGGCGCGACGGCGGCCGTTTCGATTCCGAGCGTCAGCGGTGGCTTGCCGCCGCCCTGGCCGAAGACTCGGACACTCCCGCCCTCTTGGCGATGCACCATCCGCCGCTGTTGACCGGGGTACCAGCCATGGACGACATCGGCCTTCCGGCCGAGGACCGCCAAGCATTCGCCCAGATCGTTGGCCGTCACCCGAACGTGCAGCTGATCGCAGCCGGCCACGTCCATCGGCTGATCACCACCACCATCGGCGGCGCCGCGCTCGTCGCGATCCCGAGTACCACCCTCCAGATCGCGTTGGACTTCGTCGATCCGGCTCTTCGGCTCGTCTCAGAACCGCCATGTGTCGCGATCCACCTGCTCGTCGACGGGCGGCTGGTCACCCATGTCGCCAGCGTTTCATCGCCCGGGTGATCCGGCCGCCGTCAAGCGGCGCTGACCGGCGGATCAGGCGCGCCTCTGCCCGTTCGGGCAGCGCTTCCGGAGTCTCTTGGGCGCCATACTGCTCGCTATGGCGCGCGTGTGGCCGGATGATCATCGACGGCCGGTCGGCGACCTCGGCGCGCGCGTGGAGGTCACAGTCGTCCCGGGTCCGCGCGGCCCCGCCCCGCGGGAGCGACTCGCGCTGATTCTGCACCGGAGGGCGATCGTGGGCCTGGTCGCGGCGACGGTGGCAGCCGGTGCGCTGGTGGCGGGCGTCTCGATGACTGGCCGTGGCGGAGCGACAACACTGCTCCCGACCACGGTCCTCCCGAACACCGTTCTTCACCCGACCTACCTCCGCGCCACGGGCCCGGACGCGGTGCGGCATCGAGGCGCTCGTCCCAACACGCGTGTGCCGGCGTCCGCCTACCCGCTTCGGTGCCTGAGCGTGCTGATCGCGCTCCACGACCCAAGCCTCATGAACGCGGCCTTTGACCAGAACCTGCCGTGCGGTCATCCGCGCGGTCCGTACACGCTGATCGCTATTGGTGCCCGGCAATCGGGCGGGACCCGTAGGGCTCCTCCAAGCGCCCGATCTCGTCGGGGGTGAGCGCAAGCCCCTCCGGGACCCAGGGCGTCCTCGAGCTTGGGGCGCCCGTTGACGCGTATGTCCGGTCGGCCGTAGAGTTGGACGGAGCGCCGATGACGGCCCAGGGCATATCCGAGGACGCGAGTCGTAAGGCTCGGCCGGGGATTCGTGCGCGGGCGGCGGCATCTTACGGGCGAGACTTAGGTAGCCGCGCACGCCGGTGCGGGCGCCGCGGCGCGAGACCGCCGGGAAGCCGAATGTTTGGTCGCGTGGCAGTTGCCGCCGTGGTGGCGGCGTGCCTACTGGCGTTGCCGCGGGGGAACGCTTCGGCGGCCGGCACATCGGGCTGGTCAGTTCAATGGCTTCCGGTTCCATCGTCCGCCGTGACGACGCCGTTGTCGTGTTCCTCGAGCACAGCGTGTACCGCCGTTGCCACCTACTATCCGTTCCCTTCCTCGGACCGCGACGTGCTGCTCGCGGTCCGGTGGAACGGTCGAGGGTGGTCGCGCGAGGTGATGGCGGATCCTGCAGGTAGCAACACCGTGCTCGTCAGTGGGATCTCGTGTCCGTCCGAATCCTCGTGCGTCGCGGTCGGTGGACTGACCGCCGGCGATCGCCCAAATCGATACGTCCCGCTGGTGGAGCGCTGGAATGGGACTGTGTGGTCAGTGGAGCTGGCTCCCGCCCCAGCTGGAGTTGGGCTAAGCAGCCGGCTGACGAGCGTGTCGTGTACGTCGCCGACCGCCTGCACTGCCGTAGGGGAGTCGGTCTCGCGGGATCGGGCAACCCCGCTGGTGGAGCGCTGGAACGGGATCACGTGGTCGATTGAGCGCGCGAGCGGTGGATCCTTGATCGGCGTTTCGTGCACGTCTCGGCTCGCCTGCACGGCTGTCGGTCGCGCGGGTAACGAAACGCTCGGTGAGGGCTGGAACGGCAGCAGATGGTCCATCCAGCCGAATCCGCATCCACGGCGGTTCAGGGGACCCGGCGGCGATAACGAGCTGGGTAGCGTCTCCTGCACATCACCTGATGCCTGCATGGCGGTCGGGGACAGCGGCTGGGGAAGCGGCTTCAACTCCGTGCGTGTCACCTTGGCGGAGCATTGGAATGGCTCGCATTGGTCGGCCCAGCCCACCCCGAATCCAATCCAGCTCGATCAGTTCAACAGCGTCTCCTGCTCGTCCATTAGGTCGTGCGTCGCGGCCGGCTACTACACAGATCGAGCCGGAGACGCGACACTGCCGCTAGTTGAACGATGGCACGGTGGCCGCTGGTCGGTCCTCACAGTGCCACGTCGCCTGTCCGCCGGCAAGTCGGCTGACCCCACTCTCCTAGCGGTGGTGTGTTCCGCCAATGCCGACTGCCTCGCCATCGGCGATGCGGAGGGCGGGCCGTTTGCCACGGAGTTCTCAAGTATTAGATGAATGGGCTCCGGGGCGGCAGGTCTGACGCCCAGGTCGTCGCGGCACGATCGTGTTCCGGTACCTACACCAGGGCCGGTGACTTCAGACGCGAAATAGAGCAGATGAGACGCCCGCTCACGAGCGTCACGCTGTCCGGAACGCAATGGGTTGCGGCAGCCTCCGTTCGCTGCCCGTATACCCCGAGGAGCAGTCCTGGTCGGGCTGCCGGTTCGGGCCTCGCCCCGGCCGGCCAGGCAGGCACGGGCCTGCCGGAGCCGGGCACCCCCGGGCACGTACATCGTCGGGCGGTTCTCGATCGTGGTGCGATGACCAGCCTCGCACCATCCTCAACGAGCGGTGCGAATTTGACGATCCGTGTCGCTACTCGTGCCGCGCTTCGGTGATGCTCATACCTGTCTCGGGATTGGTGGTGAGGAAGACCTCAGTGGATTTCGTGCTGGCGACGGTCAAGCGGCCGAAGCTGCCGCCACCGTTTGGGCAAGCGCGGGATACATGGACGTGATGTCCTCGGCCAGCCTCGACTTCACCGAGCGGGTGAGGGCGTCGGCGAGGACCTCGAAGTCTCCGGCGAGGATTGCGTCGGCGACCTGGGCCGCGACCGCTCGCGGGTCGGCTTTGGGGACGTCAAGGTCGGCGACCATGTCGGTGTCCATGTAGCCGACGTGTACCGCGGTGACGGTCGTCCCCTGCTCAAGCAGGGGCGCGCGCATCGAGTTGGTGGCCGACCAGGCGGCTGCCTTGGAGACCTCGTAGCCCGAGCCTGTCGCGTACCAGGACAGCACCGACAGGACGTTGATCAGCGCGCTCGAGTCGTGGCGCGCCAACACGGGCACAAATTCCCGCGCGACGCGGATCGTCCCGAAGAGGTTCGTCTCGAGCTCGGTGCCGATGTCCTCGAACGGTGAGTGCAGGACGCTCGTCCGCAGGGACAGCCCCGCGTTGTTGATGACGATCGAGACATCGCGTGCGTCGTGTGCCGCGGCGGCGACCGATTCGTCGTCGGTCACGTCGAGGACGAGCGGAACGATCCGCTCGTCGCGCGTCGGATGCGCAGTGCGGGAGGTGGCATACACCTTGGCGGCGCCACGAGCCAGCAGCTCGTCGACGAGCGCACGGCCAAAGCCGCGGTTACCGCCTGTGACGAGGGCGGCTGCTCCTTCGATCTGGGTGCTTGGGGTGGACATGGCTGGTTCCTTTCTCGTTGGTTTGTCGACGCCATCAAGATTTGATCTTGTGGGCGTTGACGTGGTCTGGCGTTGCGCGGTTATGGCTGCGCCGGTGCGAGTGTGGTCCGCGGGGCTGTCTCGCGGGTCGGCCGGGTGCGCCACGCTTGGAGCGCGACGACGAGCGCGATCGCGGTGACGACGCCGCCGAAGATCTCGAAGGTCGATTGCAGCGAGATGTGCGTGACGAGGATCCCGGCGAGGACGGCGGGTACTGACAGCGATCCGTAGGCGGCGACGTAGAACGCGGCCATTACCGCGGCCCGGTCCTCGGGCGGGATGGCCGAGACGAGAGCGCGTAGGCCGCCGAGGAACGCGGCGCCGAAGCCGGCGCCACCGAGGATCGACCCGGCTAGGTAGGTGGCGCTGGAGCCGGTCGCGGCGGCGAGGACGATCAGGGCCATTCCCGCCGCCAGCGCGATCGAGCCGATGCTCGTGGCGATCCAGGGGGCGGTGCGTGCGGTCAGGAGTTGGGCGATCGTGGCCGATGCGGCGAGTGCCAGGATTCCGCTCCCGGAGACGATCACGTTGGTGGAGTGGAACAGCTGTAAGGCGAGCTGGGGGCCGAGCGAGAAGAACAGCGCGCCGATCGACCATGAGGAGAGCACTGCCAGTCCGGCGAGCACGAACTGTGGGCGGACCACCGATGGGACCTTCGGGCGCTGAACTGTCAGGCGGAAGCCCGAGCGCTCGACCACGGGCTCTGGCATCAGGTACGCGCCGGCGAACGCGATCGCGGCGAGGACGAGCAGTATGGCGTACGGCAGGACGCGTGGTTCCCAGCCGATCCGGACCAGCGAGGATGAGACGAGGATGCCGAGGCCGACCCCGGCGGTCGCCGCCGCACCGTTGGTGAGCCCGACGCCGGTGGGGTCGCGGCGCGGATGCAAGTCGAGCAGCGCGGCGCTGGCGGCACTGAGCGCCGCGCCGGTGGCGAGACCCTGGACGGCGCGCGCAGCGAACAGCCAGGCTGTCGAGTCGGCGAGCGTGAACAGGACGGTTGCGGCGATAAGCCCGCCAAGCGCGACGAGCAGGACCGGCCGGCGGCCAACGTCGTCGGACACGCCCCCGACGAGCAGCAAGCTGGCCAGCACCCCGAAGGCGTAGGTCGCGTAGATCAGGGTCAGCGTCAGCGGCGAGAAGTGCCACAACACGCTGTACGCGTGATACAGCGGCGACGGCGTGATCGAGGCGAACAGGCCGAGCCCGATGACGCCCGCAACCAGCGCGTACGCGACCCGGCTCGGCAAGACGCGCCGCCGCTCCGTCGGCGCCGGGACAGCGTAAAGCGTCGGGTGAGGTTGACCTTCGGTTCGAGTCTTCAGAGCCTGCATCGGAGTCTCCTGGTTAGTTGCGTCACGAAACTGACCGGCGCACCGTAGCACAGTCGGTTGCGTGATGCAACCCTCTCTGATAGACTTGCGTCATGCTGAGACGCGATTACGAAGGCCAGGACTGCTCGATCGCGCGGGCCCTCGAAGTGGTCGGCGAGCGCTGGACGCTGCTGATCATCCGCGACGCCTTCCTCGGGCTGCGTCGCTTCGACCAGTTCCAGCAGAGCCTCGGAATCGCCCGCAACGTCCTTACCGACCGGCTCGCCCGGCTCGTCGAGGAGGGGATCCTCGACCGCGCCCGCTACAACGAGCGCCCCGCACGCTACGAGTACCGCCTCACCCCCAAGGGCCGCGACCTCGGGATCGCGCTCGCCGGGCTGCGGCAATGGGGCGACACCTACCTGAGCGAGCAGCCTCCCCGCATCACCCAGCGCAAATCCGACAAGCACCCGGTCATCGCCGCGTTCGTGCCGGAAGGCGCCGAAGTCCTACGCGCCGACGAGATCGAGAGCGTCCCCGGACCCGGGCTCAAGCCAGCCTGACCCGTGCCAGCACCACCGAGGCCCGCGACATCCTTCAATGAAGTCGGCCCGACTCCAGGAGCTGCGACGCGGGGCGTGTCAGCCGATCCGCTCAGCCAGTGAAACGATGTACATCCTCCAGATCTCTTGCTGTGTGGGCCTCGCCGGTCGAGGCCCTCGCCTGGTGAGCGGGGCCGGCGGCGGTTCTCGACATGGAATCGCGCATTCGCTCCTAATCGCCGCGTACGGGATCCGCGAACGGAATCCGGGGCCCAGACGCACGTTAAGCGCTCCTGCTGTTGACGCGCGACGGCGTCGACCAGGTCTCCGGTCGCGATCGTCGTCTCGCCCCAGTCGGCGGACGTCGGCGAATTCGAGAACACCACCTTGGGGATCTCGTTCATCGGCGCGGCGAACGGCCCCGATGCACCGGGCCAAAGGCCGGCCCAGCGGACATAGGTCACGGCGCCCACATCGCACCCTGCGTCGGACCTAATTTGCGCTCCCTGACCTTCGTGGCCGTCATAAGATCGGCTGCAGACCCCGTCGCAGGCGGGACCGAACCAGCGGAGGTGTCAGATGGCCGAGCTCCCAGCGCGCCCAGAGGGAATTGTGCTGGCCCACTTCATCGTCTCGGACGACGTCGAGCGCTCTCGTCGCTTTTACACCGAAGTACTCGGCGGGAGGGTGATCTTCTCCGGGCCCGGGGGGCTGACCTACGTCGCGCTATCCAACTGCTGGATCATCATCAACGTCGGCGGAGGTCCGACTGACGACAAGCCCAAGGTCACGCTCGAGACGCCAGGCGATCTCGACCGCGTCAGTAGCTTCCTCAACATCCGCGTCAAGGACATCGCAGCCGTGTACGCCGAGTGGAGCGCAAGGGGTGCTGAATTTCTGACAGAGCCGAAACAGCACCAGTACGAGATCCGGTGCTACGTCCGCGATCCCGACGGTCATCTGATCGAGGTGGGACAAACCACGGACCTAGAGGGCGACTGGGCGCCCGCTCAATGGCCATCGAGTACGACCGCCGAGGAGTTCGGGCGAGCGGCGTCGGGCTAGCGCCCGACGCCGACGATGTCTCGGCCGTGACCACCGCGATCATCGGCCCGGAGGCATCGGAGCGGCCATCGCCTGCCCGCTCCCCTGCAGCGCGAGATCAGGACCGACTGGGACCTGAGCAAGCCCGGGCTGCGCGAAGCATGGGATGCGGGCGACTACTCGCCATTTCACAGTCGGGACAAGCGCTGCCCTCAGTCGGATAGCGGCGGCGGACCACTGTCGGTCTGATGCCCTCCGTCGCGCCGGGAGCGACTCACGGTTCGTCGGGCTCTGGGCCGAGGAGGCGGGCAACCGGATCCGCGATCGTCCAGGGGGTGGGAGCGATCTGATCGTTCGACGGCGTAACCTGATCGAAGCGCTCGACCGTGGCAACCGGCTGAGTAGCTTGTGACGATGCGGCACGCGGAGCTTGTGGAGCAGCCGATCTCAGAAGACGTTTCGGTCGCGCGGCGCCTGCTGGACCGGGAAGACCTCCTTCAGATGTTGGATCGCGCGGTGTCGAAGCAGGTGACGGTGGTCTCGGCGCCGCCGGGGAGTGGGAAGACCTCGCTATTGCGCGCGTGGGCTGCGCGCTCGGCGAAGCTTCGTCGGGTCGCGTCGGTGTCGGTCGACCGCGACGAAGAGGATGCGCAGCGGTTCTGGTCTGCGATTCTCGCCGCGATCCGCGGCTCGACACACTCGATCGATCCTAAGACGCAGCATGCGGCCACTGCGCTTGGCGCCGACCAGCTCATCGACGCAGTCGTTTCGGAGCTCGCCGAGCAAGCCGGACCGGTCGTGCTGATCATTGACGATCTCCACGAGCTGAAGTCGGCTGATGCGCTCGCGCAGCTCGAGCGTTTGCTCGCGGTTCTGCCAAGTTCGGCGCGCGTGGTGCTGTCGTCTCGCCGGGATCCGGAGATCAGGCTGCGCCGGCTCAGGCTTGCCGACGAGGTGGTGGAGATCCGAGCCGACGATCTCCGGTTCACCGAGAGCGAGACGCGCGAGCTGCTCGCTGGGGCAGGGATCAGCTTGTCCGAGGGCGGGGTGGCCGCGTTGTGCGCGCGCACGGAGGGTTGGGCGGCTGGTCTGCGCTTGGCGGTGATCTCGCTTAGCGGTCACGCGGATCCCGAGCGGTTCGTGGCCGAGTTCTCGGGCATCGACAGGACGATCGGCGAATACCTGATGGCCGAGATGTTCGAGCGCCAGCCGAGCGACGTGCAGAGCGCGTTGTTGCGGACCTCGCTGGTCGACCGGGTCAACGGCGAGCTCGCCGACCTCCTGGCGGGCCGCTCGGGGTCGGAGCAGATGCTGGTCGCGCTTGAGGACGCAAACGCGTTCGTGGTATCGCTGGATCCGCAGCGCACGTGGTTTCGCTACCACCAACTGCTGTCGGATTTTCTGCGCCTCGAGCTCCGCCGAAGATCGGCCGAGGAGATCCCCGAGCTCCATCGTCGGGCTGCCGAGTGGTTCGCGGACCGCGGCGAGGCCGTCGATGCCGTGCGACACATGCTCGCGGCCGGCGACTGGCCGGACGCGGCGCGGCTGCTCGGGGATCACTTGTTCAGTTTGACGCTCGACGGGCAGGAGGGAACGATCGCCGCGCTCCTGCGGTCATTCCCGGCCGGGGTATCGGTCGATGATGCTGAGCTGGCGTTGGCTCACGCGGCGGTTGAGCTCCCACAGGGCCGGTTGGAGGAAGCCGCTGCTCATCTGGCGCTGGCCGAGTCCCACGTCCAGACCGTCCCGGCCGGCCGCCGCCGGCGCCTCGCGGTGGCGATCGCATCGTTGCGGTTGGCGTTGGCCCGCCGTAGCGGTCAGTTCGCCGAAGTGACGGAGCAGGTGAACGAGCTTGATGCATCGATCGCAGACAGATCGTGCCCGAGAGGAACTGAGCTGCGGGCGGTCGCGCTGATGAATCTCGGGATCGTGGAGATGTGGTCTCGGCGATTCGACGATGCCGAGCGGCACCTTTCCGAGGGCGCCACGCTCGCCCACGCGATCGGCCGGCCCTACCTCGAGGTCGCGTGTCGCGCTCACCAGATTTTCCCGACACCGGTCGTGTCGCTCGCGAGCGCGCGCGAACGTGGGCGTCAGGCGATCACGGTGGCCGAACGCTATGGCTTGGGCGATCGGTCGATACTCGCGCCCGCGCTTGGGGCGGTTGCGTTCTGGGCGATTTGGATGGGAGAGTTTGACGAAGGAGAGAGCGCGCTGCGCCGGGCCTGGGCGGTCGCCAAACCACAAATCGACCCGGCCGCTGCGGTGCTGCTGAGCCTGGTGACGGGCCAGCTGCACGCTGCTCGCGGGCAGCATCAAGCGGCGCTGGAAGCGTTCGCTGCGGGCGCGCAGGTGCAGTCGCGACTCACAGGCGTCCACGCTTTCGCGACGCCCGTCGTCGGATGGCTCGCCGCCACGCAGGCTCGGCTCGGGATGCCGGCCGAGGCGCGCGAGACGCTGACCGGATTTTCCGCCGAACCCGGTGGGATGGGTTTCCTTTGCAACGCGCGTGCAGCGATCTGTATGGCGGAGGGAGACCCCGCCGGTGCGTTGGACGTACTTCGACACGTTCCGGACGTCACGCCCGCGACCGGCCCCGCGTTCACGCTCGTTGAGGCGCATCTGCTCGCTGCTATCGCGCACATGCACCTGGGGGATCGAAACGCCGCCGCTACCGCGGCGGATGCCGCGCTCGCGGCCGCCGAGCCAGACCGGCTGATCTTCCCCTTTGCGATGACCGGAGCGGCGGAGCTGCTCGATGCGCTACCGCGTCATCAAACCGCTCATGGCGCTTTTCTGGCGGACATCGTCGACGTGCTGCGAGGCGCGCCGGCGCCGGGCGCCGAGGGGGAGCCCCTGTCGCCACGGGAGGAGCTGAGCCGAAGCGAGCTGCGCGTACTGCGGTACCTGCCGACAAATCTGACCCGGCCCGAGATCGCTCGCGAGCTGTACGTCTCCGTCTCAACGGTCAACACGCACGTCCGCAATATCTATTCCAAGCTTGGCGCGCACACTCGCTCTTCCGCCGTCAGACGCGCGCGGGACCTGCGGCTCCTCTCAACCGCTACGTCGCGAACATCGCCGAAATAGCAGGGCGCGGGCCGACGGGCGGGACCGAAATCGTCTGAATCTGATGATGACCGCTCACCGGACGGCGTGTGAGGCTGAGCCCTACATCGCCGAGCGAAAGTCGAGCCTTCATGCCAAGTCAAACGGTTCGTGACCCTAATCGGTGGGCGGTTCTCGCCTTGGTCGGGGTTGCGCAGCTGATGGTGGTGCTGGATGCGACGATCGTGACCGTCGCCTTGCCTTCGGCGCAGCGGGCGTTGCATTTCTCTAACGACAGTCGGCAGTGGGTCGTGACCGCATACGCGTTGGCGTTCGGCAGCTTGCTGTTGGTGGGCGGCAAGGTGGGTGATCTGTTCGGCCGCAAGTGGGCGCTGATCGTTGGGTTGGTGGGGTTCTCGGCGGCGTCGGCGGTCGGGGGGCTCGCGCAGTCGTTCGATGTGCTCGTCGCCGCGCGGGCGACGCAGGGGCTGTTCGCCGCGTTGCTGGCCCCGTCGGCACTGTCGCTCTTGACGGTCACGTTCGCGGGGACTGCGGACTGGGCCCGGGCGTTCGGGATCTACGGTGCGGTCGCCGGCGGCGGCGGGGCGCTGGGGCTGCTGCTCGGGGGTGTGCTGACGCAGGGGCTGTCTTGGCGCTGGTGCCTGTACGTCAATCTGGTGATCGCGGTGCCCACCACGATCTTGGCGCTGCGCCTGCTGGTCAACCAAAGGCCCCCCGACCGCGCCCGGATCGACATTCCGGGCGTCCTCACCTGGTCATTGGGGCTATTCGCGCTCGTGTTCGGCTTCTCTAACGCCGAGACCCACGGGTGGGGCGCCACGGCGACCGTCGTCGCGCTCATCGCCAGCCCCCTCCTGCTGACCGCGTTTGTGCTGATCGAGCGCCGCGTCAAGCACCCGCTGCTGCCCTTGCACATCGTGTGGGACCGGGCGCGCGGGGGGTCCTACGCCGCCATCTTGGTGACCGGGGCCGGCGTCTTCGCGGTGTTTCTGTTCCTCACCTACTTCATGCAACAGAACCTCGCCTTCTCCCCGCTCAAGACCGGGCTCGCGTTCCTGCCCCTGACCGCCGCGCTCGTCATCACCTCGACGACCGTCCAGACCCGCGTGATTCAGCGCACCGGCCCCAAACCTCTCGTGCTCCTCGGCATGGCGCTCGGGGTGGCCGGGATGCTCCTTCTCACCCAGCTGACGCCTACCTCCAGCTACGCCACCGGCGTCCTGCCCGGTCTGCTCGTCATCGGTGTCGGGATGGGCTGCATCTTCGCGCCGACGTTCTCGACCGCGACACTCGGCGTGGCGCCAAACGAAGCGGGCATCGCCTCCGCCATGGTCAACACATCCCAACAGGTGGGCGGCTCGATCGGCACCTCGCTGCTCTCGACGATCTACGCCAGCGCCGTCACCACCTACGTCGCGACGCACCTTCACGTCAGTGGCCTTGCTCCTGCCGCGCAGGTCCACGGCGACACGACAGCGTTCTGGTGGGCCGCCGGCATCTTTGGCCTGGGCTTCCTGCTCGTGCTCCTGATCCTCCCCAGCCAATGCGAGGCCCGCACGGCGACGACCATAACCGCTCTCGCCCGACACGCGATTGGCAACTGCAACCAGGAGGAGGCCCTGAAAGGAACGGCCATCCCCGACGAACCCGGCTCCTCACCTCGCACCGAGCCGTCTTTGGTGCCATAGCGCTACGCCGGCCTGGCCACGCAGACCGGGTTCACACCCGCAGATCTAGGCTGGTGGAACGGAAGCCACGCGCGCCGGATGGTGCACGTCTGGTCAAAAGGGGGTTAGGGTCCTGACGTGGACGATGCATCGCAGCGGACCTTCGACTTGTCGCTCGACCTCATCTGCGTGATCGACGTCGACGGTACGCGGTCGGGACCGCGTGGCCCGTTGACCACGATGGGGTGCGCGGGGGGTAGGGCAAGCCGGAAATACTCGAGTGGCTCGCCGGAACGCGGAATAGGGCGATCACCCATAGGCGGCACCCGCGCCCTCGGCGAGAGTCGCGGATGACCACGTCGACCTCTCCCGAGGTTGACCAACGAAAGGGAGGTCATCTATGACCGATGTCCGTAACGTAGTCCTCGTCCACGGCGGCTTCGTCGACGGATCCGGATGGCGGGGCGTCTACGACCTGCTGACGGCGGACGGATTCAACGTCAGCGTCGTGCAGAACCAGACGCTGGCGCTCGAAAGCGACGTCGAAACCACCCACCACGTGCTCGACCTTCGGGACGGACCCGCGATCCTGGTCGGCCATTCCTACGGCGGAGCGGTGATCACGGAAGCCGGCCGCCACCAGAACGTCGCCGGCCTCGCTTAGATGGCGGCATTCGCGCCCGACGCCGGCGAGTCCGTCAGTTCGCTGCTCGCCGATCTGCCGCCCGACGGACCGGTGCCCCCGATCCTGCCGCCGGTCGACGAGTTCCTGTTCCTCGACCGCGACAAATTCGCCGCGTCGTTCGCCGCGGATCTCCAGGCCGACGACGCCGCGTTCATGGCCGACTCGCAGGTGCCGTGGGGCGTCGACGCCCTGGGCGGCACGATCACGGAGCCGGCCCGGCGCAGCAAGCCGACCTGGTACCTCGTCGCGACCGACGACCACATGATCCCGCCGCCGTTGCAGCGCACGATGGCAGAGCGAGCTGGGGCGACTGTCGCCCAAGAGGCTGCCAGCCATTCGATCTACGTTTCGCAACCGCGCGCGCCCGCCGAGCTGATCAAGCAAGCCGCCCAGCGGGCGCTCGTCGAGACCCCGCAGGCAGTCGGCTAGATCCGCTGCCTCGTTGGCCGGCAGGGCCTCCGGGTCCTGCCGGCCACGTCAGGGTTGACCGAACCGTCTCACGGCGCACGTTGGACGTACACATACGCCACGCATGTGGCGAGGGCGAGAGCGGCCGCGAACGCCAGGGGGAGCGTCAGCCCGGTCCTTAGCATCAGCGCGCCGCTGATCGCGCCCGCAAGCATCGCGACGACCGCGGAGGTACGCCTAAGAGTTCCCTTTCCCGTGCCGCCGGCGATCGTCGAATCGGCGGCGAGGCCGGTGATCGTGAGAGTGAGCACCGTGGTCGTGAGGTCGGGGACGGCGAGGCGGCGGACCGTCGCATTTCTGATGCCCATGCCGGTGGCCATGAACGCGATCGTCGCGTCGGCGGCGAGCGTCGCCGGGTGAGGATGCGAGGCCGCGGCGAGGATCGTCGCGCCGGCGAGTAGTGCTGCCTCTAGACCGAGGGTGTACGCAATGTGGATCCGGTGGCGATCCGCGAGACGGCGCGCCAGCACTCCGCCGACGCCGGCTCCGAGGACGAACGCGACGGTCGAGACGATCGGCGCGACGATGGGGAGTCCGCCGGCCCGAGCGATGCCGAAGCCGAGCAGGACGACGTTGCCGGTCATGTTCGCCGTGAACACGTGGCCGAGGCCGAGGTAGCTGACGGCGTCGACGGTCCCGGTCGAGAAGGTCAGCGCCAGCAGAGCCAGCGCCAGGGGATGGCGGAGGTTCGCGGCGGCCTGCTCGGCGAGGGACGGCGAGGGTGCGATTGACGAGGCGCTGGAGTTCATCGGCAGATTCTCGCGGGGATCGATCGGCGCGATCGTTAGCCTGGCTCCATCGGCCGGGCTCGGCAAGACGAAGATCCAGGAGGCTTCATGAGTGGGCACATTCGTGTTCGTTCGCCCCAACGTCGAGCGCACGGCGCTTGCCGTCGAGCCGGAGACGACGATCATCGCGATCGGGAGCACGCCGGGGACGGCCTATGAGCCCAACGGCTTCGAGGTCTGGGCTCCGCTGGGTGCGCTTACCGGGCGGGCAAGTACGCCGAGGCCGCTGATCGCGGGACGGAGCTGATCGAGGCCCACCCCGAATACGCGACGCTGCTCTACAACGTGGCGTGTTGCGAGAGCCTCGCCGGGCGAACCGCCGACGCGATCGACCACCTCCGGCTCGCGATCGAGCGGAGCGCTCCGGCTCGCTCATTCGCGGCCGACGACTCTGACTTCGACCCAATCCGCGATGAGCCCGCGTTCCGAGAGCTTGTGGGCTAGCGGCGCGTCGCGCCCGGCGTCGGACGACTGTGACTGACAAAGCTCCGGCGCGAGGCCGGCGAACCCTCGACCCTCACAGTTCTCGGTCCCTGCTCCGCCGCGTGCAGCCCCGCCTTTGCCTGGCGAGGGGTCGGATCTCCCTGCTTCGCGCTCGCCGCCCCCATGTTGACGAGCGCGACGCACGCAACCGATGTGGTCACGGCAACGGTGGTCACGACACGAGTCCGGGCGAACCAGGCCATGCGATAGCCGAGTCCGTGTACCGCAAGTGAGACGAGCAGGCGCACGGGCGAGCGGTGCTCGAACCGGATCAGATCTCGGGTCAGTTCCGCGATCTCGAGCCCGTAGCGCCCGCGCATCTGACGCGGATACAGCAGAAGTACCCATGCAAGCGCCCGGTCCACGGCTACTCCGCGAGCGCTATCCGTCGGAGCCCGAGGCTGGCGATCCTCGCCGACTCCGCGAGTCGCTCGGCCAAGGCAGCCCGTCCCGCCGGCGTCAGCCGGTACGGGTACCGACGGTCATCGGCGTCGAGGCGCTTTACGAACCCGTCCTCCTCCAACCGCGCGAGGGCCCCATACAGCGTCCCGGGTGAAAGGACCACACCCGAGAACGCCTCGACGTCCTTGATCAGCGCATAGCCGTGCTTGTCGCCGCCGGCGAGGCTAGTGAGGACCAGGACGCTCCGCTCAGGCAAATGCACAGGCGTCTCCGCAAGGACCCCACATCTGCGGGAACTATATCGGAGATCGACTGCCTTTTCGGGCCTATTACTAACGCACGCATCACCTGCATCTGTCGGTTTACGATATAACTCGGTTTCCGAGTCATATGAGCCTGAACGACGCCACAAACGCGGCGCCGACTCGGCGCCACGACAGCTTTGTCCGGACCGTGGTGGAGACGTTGGTGACCGTCGTCGTGGCAGTCGCGCTCGCGCTCGGAATCCAAGCCTTTCTGGTCAAGCCCTACCGCATCCCCAGCCTGTCGATGTGGCCAACGCTCGAGAAGAATCAACGGATCCTCGTGAATCGGCTCGGCACCCATCCGGGCGTGGGCGACGTAGTCGTGTTCCACCCGCCAATGGACGTCGAGGACGAGACGTGCGGAAATGGGTCCCAGGGTCTCGGACACGCCCAAGCCTGCGACAGGGCGCTTCCCGAGGACACGGCAACGACTCCTCTGGTCAAACGCGTCGTCGGCCTCCCTGGAGATCACCTACGAATCGTCGCCGGCCGCGTCTGGCGGAATGGCGTCGAGGAGAAGGCCCCCTACGCCCAACCCTGTAACGGTGGACCCCTCGTGGGCTGCACGTTTCCGCAGACGATCATCGTGCCCGCCGGCGAGTACTACATGATGGGCGACAACCGCGGCGACTCTGACGACAGCCGGTTCTGGGGCCCGGTCGATCAGCAGTGGATCATCGGCGAAGCGTTCTTCACCTACTGGCCGCCGTCACGACTCGGCACCCTTTGAATCGGGACGCGGGCGACGGTCCGACGAGGCCTGACGATCACTCACGCTCGATCGTGGCGCTGTGCAGGGCGAACCGCGGATCCCGTCGGCGCGCAGCGTCGCGATCGTCTTGTGCCTGTGAGCGTCGAACAATGCCTGTACGCGCCACGCAAACTCCGGCACCGCCCGTTCCATGTGCTGCCGTGCCGGCATGCGCGAATGTTCGCACCTGGCTCCAGCGGCCCGTCGACGAGTTGGCGCTCGCTCAGTCGTCGGGGCCGGCGGCCTGAAAGACTCTTCGATCCACCCCTAACCATCGGAGGGACCACATCATGGGCACGATCACCACACCCGACGGCGTCGAGATCTTCTTCAAGGATTGGGGCTCGGGTCAGCCGATCGTCTTCAGCCACGGATGGCCTCTCTCCGGTGACGATTGGGACACGCAAATGATGTTCTTCCTGCTGCACGGCTACCGCGTCATCGCGCACGACCGCCGTGGTCACGGACGCTCGACTCAGACCGGCGACGGTCACGACATGGATCACTACGCCGACGACCTCGCCGCGTTGACGGGGCATCTGGATCTCCGTGACGCGATCCATGTCGGTCACTCGACGGGTGGGGGCGAGGTCGCGCATTACATCGCTCGGCATGGTGAGAGTCGTGTGGCGAAGGCGGTTCTGATCAGTTCGGTCCCGCCGCTGATGTTGCAGACCGAGGCGAACCCGGGCGGGCTGCCCAAGAGCGTGTTCGATGGTCTCCAGGACCAGGTCGCGACGAACCGGTCGGTGTTCTATCGGGACTTCGCGTCGGGCCCGTTCTACGGTTTCAACCGGCCCGGGGCAAAGCCTTCGGAGGCGATCATCGACAACTGGTGGCGTCAGGGCATGATGGGCGGAGCCAAGGCGCATTACGACGGGATCGTCGCGTTCTCCCAGACTGACTTCACCGAGGACCTCAAGCAGATCAGCGTGCCGGTCCTGGTGATGCACGGAGACGACGATCAGGTCGTCCCGTACGAGGACTCCGGGCCGCTGTCGGCGAAGCTCGTGCAGAACGGGACGCTGAAGACCTACAGCGGGTTCCCGCACGGGATGCCGACCACGGAGGCCGCGACGATCAACGCCGATCTGCTGGCCTTCGTGCAGTCATGACCGACTCGGTGGCGATCGTCACGGGTGCGTCGCGCGGAATCGGAGCCGGGCTCGTGTCCGCGTTTCGCGAGGCTGGGTACTCGGTGGTCGCCACCGCGTTGTCGATCCCTCCCTCCGAGGACCCCCACGTGCTTACCGTCGCCGGTGACCTGACGGACTCACGTACGGCCGACCAGGTGGTGACACAGGCACTCGCGCGATTCGGGCGCGTGGACACCCTGATCAACAATGCCGGGATCTACATCGGCAAACCGTTCACGGATTACACGATTGAGGACTATTCCGCCATCACCGCGGTGAACCTTGCGGGGTTCTTTCACATTACGCAACGAGTGCTCCCGTCGATGGTCGAGCAGGGCAGCGGGCACATCGTCAACGTAAGCACGACCCTCGCGGAGCAGGCCGACAGCTCTCGCCCTGCCGCGCTGGCGGCGCTGACCAAAGGCGGGCTTGTCGCGGCGGCGCGATCGCTGGCGATTGAGTACGCCTCACGCGGGGTCCGGGTGAACGCCGTCTCGCTGGGCGTGATCAAGACCCAGATGGACGCGGGCGCATCATACGAGCCTCTGGCCGCGGTTCATCCCCTCGGGCGAGTCGGTGAGATCAGCGATGTCGTCGGTGGCATCCTGTACCTCGAGCAAGCCCCGTTCGTGACCGGTGAGACGCTGCACATCGACGGCGGACAGGTTGCCGGGCACTGAGTCCCAAAGCCGAGAACGCTCGCAGCCCACAGCGTGTGGCTGGCCGACAGCACGTAGATCGTGCGCCCGCTCACCGCAACTCCTTGGAGTTCGGCGGCTGCGTCGACGCGGCGCGGAATATAGAAATTGAACTCTCGCAATGAGCCGAGGAGCGCGTGGTTTGGGGACCGCGGGATACCCAGTAGTTATCGCTCCACAGCACCATTTGGGAGCTGCCGATCGCCTGACCGTATAGCCAGCGGCGCCAGCTGGAGTGACAGCGCTCGAGCAGGTCGGTGCCGCCGTACCCGAACGTCGTGAGCGCGAACTGCCCGAGGATCGTTAGGTTCCCAGGCTCGAGCTGCAGGGTCGAGCCGTTGTACAGCGCCGGGTAGCGCAGCGGCGTGCAGAGCGGGCTGGTCCCGCTCGGCGAGTCCAGGTCCTCCCGGAAGGAGACGCGTGGCTGGACCAGGTCGGGCTCGCTCTCGCCGACGCCGGTGGCGACTGGGTGCCAGTGCAACCGAACCAGCGGTGGCTTTGCCGGCGGCTTGGCCGAATCCGCCGAGCCGGCCGGCACGCCGAGGAGCAGCGCCGCAGCAACGAGCGCTATGAACAGGCGCACACTCCTCAAACGAGGGAGAGGTTCGAACGTTGCGCTGCGAGCGCGTCGTGTGTCGGATTCGCATAGAGTCCTAGCGTCGATGCGGGCGGTTGTGATCACCAGGCTCGGAGGCCCCGAGGTCCTGCAGGTCCAGGAGAGACCGGACCCGCCGGTAGGGCTCGGTGAGGTGCGGATCGCCGTGAAGGCGGCGGGGATCAACTTCGCCGACACGATGGCGCGGACCGGGCTGTACCCGGACTCGCCCAAGGTCCCGTGCGTGGTCGGCTACGAGGTCGCGGGTGAAGTCGAGTCGGTAGGGGCCGGGGTCGATACGGTCTCCCCGGGCGAGCGGGTCCTCGCGGGTACGCGCTTCAACGGACACGCTGAATTGGTGACCGTACCCGAGAACATGGTCTACAAGTTGCCCGAGCAGCTTTCCTTCGAGGAGGGCGCGGCGTTCCCAGTGAACTACGCGACCGCCCAGGCGGGGCTTGTCGTGATGGGGGGGCTCAAGCCGCGGGAGCGGGTCCTGATTCACGCCGCGGCCGGCGGCGTAGGGATCGCGGCGACGCAGATCGCCAAGCGCATCGGTGCCGAGGTGTTCGGTACCGCGTCGGCATCGAAGCACGACGCGATCCGCGAGCAGGGAGTCGACCATGCGATCGATTACCGCACGCGGGACTTTGCGGAGGAGGTACGTCGGCTGACCGGGGGTGAAGGGATAGACGTCGCCTTCGATGCCCTCGGCCCGTCGAGCTTTCGCAAGGACTACGGGCTGCTCCGTCCGGGCGGACGGCTGATCATGTACGGCGCGTCGGAGGTTCAGACGGGGGAGAAGCGCAGCATCCCGGCAGCGCTCAAGACCCTCGCCAAGAGCCCCTTCTCGTCGATGCCCTGGTGGAAGGGTCTCGGAGTGATGAGCGAGAACAAGGGCGTGTTCGGGCTCAACGTGCTGGCGTGGTGGGACACCGAGGGTTCGCTCGACCGGGTGATCGAGCCGTTGATACCGGCACTCCAGGACGCCTCGCTGAAGCCGGTCGTGGCCGCGGCCTTCTCGTTTGACCAAGCGCCCGAGGCGCACCGCTTCATCGCCGAACGGCGCAACGTCGGCAAAGTCGTCCTGGTCCCCTAAGGCCCCGTAGAAGAATAATTTCGCGGTTTTGACGGCGTCTGGACGCGCCTGACACCACCGGCTCGCCCTCAAATACTCCCGGTATTATCGCGGCGAGCCGGCGGCGCCAGACACGCCCAGCCACTCGTCAAATTCCACGACTTATTCTCCTACGGGCCCTAAGGCTCCTACGGACCCTAATCGCCACCAGGAGCGTCGGGCTGCTTTTGCTTGTCGGTCGGCACCCCCCTGCGCGCGGGCGCGCGACCGGCTGGTTGCGTGGGTCGTTCGAGCGCCGGCGCCGGCGGGATCGGGCGGCGGATGGACTTGTCCTTGGTCAAGGTCAGCGGCTCTCCGTGGTGATGGATGTCGAGTGGTTCGCCCTTCAGGAGCGAGTATGTGGCCTGCGTCGGCTCGACTTCGATTCTCATCTGCGTGTTCTTCCGACAGCGGAGGTTGAACGCGACGCGGGTCAGAGCTTGCGGGATGCGGGGCATGAAGCTGAGCAGCCCGCCGTGGTCGCGAAGGCCGCCGAAGCCGGCGAGCGCGGCGATGCACGCCCCCGCAAGCGAAGCGATGTGAACGCCGTCCCGGGTGTTGTGCTCGAAATCGTCGAGGTCGAGCAGCGCGGCTTCGGCGAAATAGTCGAAGGCCAGCTCGACGTGGCCAACCTCGGCGGCCACGACCGCCTGGATACAGGCCGACAGCGACGAGTCGCGGACTGTCAGCTGCTCGTAATACGCGAAGTCCCGAGCCTTCTCCTCGTCGGTGAACGCTTCGCCCGCGAAGAACAGCGCCATCACCAGGTCGGCCTGCTTGACGACCTGCTTGCGGTACAGGTCGAAGTATGGGTAGTGCAGGAGCAGGGGATAGTTCTCCGGCGGGGTCGAGTCGAAGCCCCACACGTCGTGTTGGGTGAAGCCGGCAGCCTGGGGGTGGACCGCGAGCGACTCGTCGTAGGGGATGAAGATCGTTGTCGCGGCGTCGCGCCAGCTCGCGGCCTCCTCGTCGTCGACGGCCAGCTTCTTACCCACGTCCGGGTGTCGTTCGACCGCGTCGGCAGCGGCGCGGAGATTCCGCGCCGCCATCAGATTCGTATAGACGTTGTTGTCCGCGACCGCGCTGTATTCGTCCGGCCCGGTGACCCCGTCGATGCGAAACTGTCCCTCGGCGTCATGGTGGCCGAGCGAGCGCCAAAGCCGGGCCGTCTCGACGAGCAGTTCGACGCCCACCTCACGCTCGAACGTCTCGTCCTGGGTGATCAGCTGGTAGCGGTCCGTGGCGTTCGCGATCGCCGCGTTGATGTGGAACGCCGCCGTGCCCGCCGGCCAGTAGCCCGAGCATTCCTGCCCGGCGATCGTCCGCCAGGGAAACGCCGCTCCACGCAGCCCGAGTGATCGCGCTCGCTCGCGCGCCAGTTCCAGCGTCTGGTGGCGCCAGCGCAATGCATCCGCGACGGCGCGCGGCCGCGTGTACGTGAGCAGGGGCAGCACCAACGCCTCGGTGTCCCAGAACGTGTGACCGTCGTAGCCGGGACCGGTCAGTCCCTTGGCCGGAATCGGCCGCCGCTCGCCGCGCGCTCCCGCCTGGAGCGTATGAAAGAGCGCGAAGCGGATCGCCTGCTGAAGCTCCGCGTCGCCGTCGATCTCAATGTCGGCAGCCGCCCAGAAAGAATCGAGATAGGTGCCCTGCTCCTTGAGCACCCCGTCCCAACCGGTGTGAACGGCGCCGGCCAGGGACGCGGTAACCTGGTCGCGGACCGCCGGAACGGTCCGCGTGCCCGACCAGCCGTAGGCGACGAACTTCGTCAGGCGCAGAGGCGCGCCCGGCGCCGGTGTCGAGGTGATCGTAAGCCGAGCGAGATCGGGGCCGCTCGTCATGCGGGTCTCGGTATCCGCGGGTCCATCGATCCGGTGATCCATCGCCGCGCCAACGGTCAGGCCGCTTGACCTCGTCGTGTGAACCAGAATCGCGTACAGGTCGTGGTCGGAGAACAGGTCCGAGACCAGCGGCGAGCTGAGGGCAGCCGCCGCCCGCGGGTCCTGCTCGTCCATCGGCACTGTCTCGTTGGTGACGAGCTCGGACTGAACGACGACCTGCACCGCGTTATCGAGAGGCTCGACCTCGTATAGGATCGCCGCGATCGCGCGCTGCCGGAACGAGACCATTCGGGTCGAGGAGACGCGAACGGGACGCCCTGTCGGCGAGACCCACTCGGCCACGCGACGCAGCACTCCCGCGCGGAGATCGAGTACGCGCTCGTGGCTGCGGAGCTCGCCGTAACGAAGGTCGAACGGCTCATCCTCGACCAGCAGCCGGATGATCTTGCCATTCGTCACGTTGACCACGGTCTGCCCATCCTCGGGATCGCCATACCCGGCCTCCGCGTAGGGCAGCGGCCGGGTCTCGTAGAACCCGGCCAGATAGGTGCCCGGTAGCCCGAACGGCTCGCCCTCGTCGAGGTTCGCACGCATCCCGACGTGCCCGTTGGCGAGCGCGAACACCGACTCCGTCTGCGCCAACCGCTCGAGATCAAGCGCGGTCTCGTGGACCGCCCATGGCTCGACCACGAACGCGTCGTGCTGGATCACGCCGCGATCATATTCGGGCGACCCGGCGAGCCGGTTCGTGCCTCGAACTAGTTCCGCGATCGCGGGCCCGGGGGATGGGGGACCTTGACGTCTTCGCGCGAGCCGACCAAGATCCAGGGCATGTCGTTAAGGGGCGGTCGCCTTGAGCGAGGCACGGAGCTGGGCGGCTATCGCATCGAGCAGCAGATCGGGCAAGGCGGGATGGGCGTCGTCTATCGCGTGACGAACGTCGCGCTGGGTCGCGTCTACGCGCTCAAGGTGCTGGCTCCGGAGCTGGCGGACGACGATCAGTTCCGCCGGCGCTTCCAGCGGGAGATGCGGATCGCCGCTTCGATCGATCACCCGAATGTGGTGGGGATCCGCTATGCCGGCGAGCAGGACGGATTCCTGTTCCTAGCCATGGACTACGTGCACGGCGAGGACCTTCGCCAACTCATGCTGCGTGATGGGGCCCTGGATCCGGCCCGGGCGGTCGAGATCTTGACCCAGATTGGGTTCGCGCTCGACGCCGCACACGCCAAGGGCCTCGTGCACCGTGATATCAAGCCCGGGAACGTGCTGCTGACGATCCGGGATGGCGAGGAGCGCGCCTACCTGACCGATTTCGGACTCGCCAAGCGCAGCAGCACGATGGCGGAGCTGACCGTCGCGGGGAGCCTGGTCGGCACCGCCGACTACATGGCTCCCGAGCAGGTCAACGGCGATCCGGCCGACGCCCGCACCGACGTCTACGCGCTCGGGTGCGTGTTCTTCCAGATGCTCACGGGGAAGGTCCCGTACGAGCGCGATACGACGCTGGCCACGATGTTCGCCCACGTACACGAGCCGCCGCCCGTGCTCGAGGCTCCCCTCGTCGACGAGTACCCCGAGTTCTCGCCGGTGGTCCAGAAGGCCATGGCCAAGAAGCCGGATGACCGCTACCTGTCGGCGGGCGATCTGGCGCGTGACGCCGCTGCCGCGCTGAGCGGGACCCGCTACGGGGGCGCGCCGTCGATGGTCGCGACCGGCGACGCGAGACCGACCGCCGCCGGGGCGACCGCCGGGTCCGCGGCGGGGGCGGCGCCGGGCGCAGCGCCGGGCGCGGCGACGAAAGCGACGGGTGCGGGCGCGGCGGCGGGTGGAGGAGCGCCCGAGGGACCCGCCGGTTCCCCTAAGAGCGATGGCGGCGGTTGGCTGCGACGGTACTGGTGGGCGGTGGCGGGGCTCGTGGCCGTCGCGGCGGCGGCGGTGGTGGTGGTTGTCGTGGTCGTGCTGACGTCCGGGAGCTCCACGAGCGGCGCCGGGCAGCTGTTCCAAGCGGTTCTCCGCCCGGTCCCGGACAACCAGGTGACCGGCAGCGGGACCGCGGCCGTGACCCTGCACGGCGACGTTGCGACGTTCACCGTGGACACCACCGGGCTGCTGAACGGCGGGTCCCATCCCATGCACCTTCACGCGTTCGGGGAGGGCATCTGCCCACCGGCGTCGGCCGCCAAGCTGTACAGCGGTCATCTCGCCATCAGCACTAACGATGGTCTGAAGTACTACGGACCGATGGCCGCCGCGCTGACCCTGAGCGGCGACACAAGCATGAACAGCATGCTGGCGTTCACCCGGTATCCGACGACCGGGGAAATCCACTACCAGCGAACCATCACTCTCACGACCGCCGCGGCCAACGCGATCCGCAACGGCAACGGGGTGATTGTGGTGCACGGAATCGACTACGACCACAGCGGCCATTACGACAACGTCCTGAACCGGAGCGAGCTCGACAGCGCGGTGTCTCAGGATGCCACCGCTCCGGCGCTGTGCGGGACCCTGCTCAATCCCGCGAGCGTCGGCGAAAGCGGCTAGTCAGCGAACACGCGTGTCACTGGGCTTATCGGGCGAGTTCGGCCGGTTCGTCCAGCCGCGTCAGCTTCTGTGGATTTACCGTCACGTAGATTCGGGTGATCCGCCCGTTTTCCACGACGAGGCTCGCCGCGGCCGGTTCGCCGTTGATCTCGATTCGGCCGGCGGGCGCGCCGTTGAGCCACACGGTCGTCGTCTCGAGCTTGGCAACGACTCGATGTGCACGCGCGAGCGCCCTCGCCACCACCTCGGCCCCGCGGATCGGGGACCTCGCGGCGCGGGCGAGCCCGCCGCCGTCGGCGATGAAAACCACGTCGGGGGCCAGCAGCTCCATCAGTTCCTGCAACTGCCCGGTGCGCACCGCGACGAGGAACCGCTCGACCACGGCCTGCTGCTCGGAACGGCTCACGTGAATCCGCGGGCGGCGGGCGGTGACGTGCTCGCGGGCTCGTCGTGCGATCTGCCGGACCGTGACCGTCGACTTCCCGACGGCTTCGGCGATCTCGCCGTAGGCCATCTCGAACACCTCTCGGAGTACGAATACGGCTCGCTCGGTCGGCCCGAGCGTTTCCAGCACGGTCAACATGGCGATCGAGACGCTCTCCGCGAGTTGGACGTCGTCGGCGACATCGGGGCTGGTCAGCAGCGGCTCCGGCAGCCATTCGCCGACGTATTGCTCGCGGCGTCGGGACAACGTGCGCATCTGGTTGAGCGCCTGTCGCGTGACGACTCGGACGAGGTACGCGCGCGGGTCGCGCACTTGCGACTGGTCGACGTCGGCCCACCGCAGCCACGCCTCCTGCAAGACGTCCTCGGCGTCGGTCCGCGACCCGAGCATCTCGTAGGCGACCGTGAACAGGAGGCTGCGATGGGCGACGAACGGGTCCTCGTTCATTCCGCCGACCCTACGCCGCAACCTCCGGACGCGCGGCCAGCGGAATCTCGCACGCGGAGGAGAAGCCCTGCGACTCGACCCCGAGCGCGACGTTGCTCCTGGTCGAGAAGTTCGAGAACGCGACGAACACCGTGAGCTCGATCATCCCCGCCGGGCCGAGCCGGTCGAGCAGGCGTGCCGACAGCTCATCGGTGACGCTCGGCGGAGTGGTGGTCATGGCCTCGGCGTACTCCAGCACGTCGCGCTCCAGCGGCGTGAACCGCTGCGACTCCCGCCAGCGGGGCACCTGGCTGGCCTTGGCCATGTCCAGGTTCTGATTCTGGGCCTGGAAGTAGCCGATGTCGAGGCACCAGCTACAGCCAACCTGCGCAGCGACCGCCATGTGTGCGAACGATTTGAGGCTCTCGTCGACCGCGTCCCACGCGCTCACCTTGCCCCCGAGCTCCAGCGCGAACTCGGCGACCTTGGGGTTGTGCGACACCACCTCGACGGGCTCGGGTACGGCGCCGAACTGCTCGATCATGCTTTCGCTGAGCCCGGTGGCGAGCTCCGCCTTCGGAACGCGTAGTGCCATTACGTCCTCCATGTCGGTGGGTCTGTTCAGGCATGAAGACACCGGCGGGCGCGCGGGCGTGACAACCAAGGCCAACGCGAGCGGCCGCTCGAGCGCTGATCGACTCGGACACCTCGTATCAAACGCGGATGCTCGATCTGCCGAACGGGGCAGGTGCTGTACAACGATGGCAGCAGCGAGATGGAGGTGTACACGGGGAGCGGCGCGCCGAACCCGGCGTGGGCGCCCTCGATCAGGTCGCTGAGCGACAACAACCTCAGGCGAGGCGGCACCTACAGCCTGTCCGGCAAGCAGCTGGCCGGGCTGGATCCGGGAGCCGTCTACGGTGACGACGTCCAGGACAACACCAACTTCCCCCTGGTCCGGATCACCAACTCCGCGACGGGCGTGGTCACGTACGCCCGGACGCACGACTGGACCTCGGTGTCGGTCAACCCCGGTACCAGGTCATCGACCGAGTTCACCCTGCCAGGGAACACTCCCCGGGGCAGGAGCACGCTGGTCGTGGTCGCAAACGCAATCGCGTCATCGCCATCAACGGTGAACGTCTCCTAGGGACGACGCGAGCGGTCGTTCCGCGCGAACCAAAGAAGGCGCTGACCAGGCCCGCCCCGAGAAACCCGGGGCGGGCCTTGCGCCTCCGAGGGACACCGCCGGCAGCGGAGGCGGGCAGCGGAGCCGACGCTGCAAGCTGCTACTGAGCCGACCACAGCCGGCGCCGGCCGCCGGAGCCACCGTCGGGGGCAAAGCCGACGGTCGTCGGGTGCTGGTCGCTCTGGATCGAGAATGCCACGCATCCCGTCCGCAGCTCGCCGGCCGCGATCGCATTCATGAAATCCCGCAGCGGCGTCTGGCACGCCCCCTTTTGCACGAACAGCGGTGACCCCTGACCGGCGGGGGAATCAAGCGAGAAGTCGCCGGTGGCCGAGCTGTCGTAAGGGCCCGGTCCGGCGTTTCGCACCGACACCAGGATCGCCACCGGCTTCATGCCCGGGACAACCTGGGTGCCGGAGCCTCGCAGCGGATCGATCACCGAGCGAATGGTCACGATCAACGTCGTGCCGGTGGCCGGCACGCGCTGGCTCGCGCCCACGTGCGGCAGTGCGACCGGCGGCGCCGTACGAGGCGCCGGAGCGGACGGCTTCGTGGGAGCCGGGTTCGACCGAGCGGTCGCCGACGCCGGGATCGAGATCGTGCGGGTCGTGGTGCTCGTCTGGCTTGCGCCGCACGCCGATGGGGTCAGACCGGCAAGCACGAACGCGAGGGCCAGAACCGGCTTCCGTGCGCACAGCCTCACGGCACCGAAGCGTAGCCGGGGCGCGCGCCCATGTGTCGTCGTGCGTGCGAAAGAGACCACTTAGTAGATTGCGATCGCACACGGCGCGAGAGGAGCAAAGATGGCGAACGGCCGGCTGGCGCAGATGCGGGTCGGGGTGTTGGGAAGCGGCGAGGTTGGACGGCGGTTGGCCGAAGCGTTCCGCGGGCGCGGTCACGAAGTGATGATCGGGTCCCGCGACCCGGGTAAGCCTGAGCTGCGCGAGTGGGTTTCCGGCGATGGAAGCGGCATCGAAGCCGGCTCGTTCGAGCAGGCGGCGGCGCACGGCGAGCTGATCGTCTTGGCGGTGTTGGGAAGTGCGGCAGAGGAGGCGATCGCCGACGCCGGCCCGGACAACTTCAGGGGCAAGGTCGTGATCGATGCGATGAACCCGCTCGACTTCTCCGGAGGCTTCCCGCCCAAGCTGTCGATCTCCGGGGAGGACTCACTCGGCGAACGCGTCCAGCGCGCGCTGCCCGACGCCCGCGTGGTGAAGGCGTTCAACACGATCGGCAATCCCTACTTCGTGGACCCGAGCTTCAGCGAGGGCCAGCCGACGATGCTGATCGCCGGCGACGACCAGGAAGCCAAGGACACCGTGCGGAACGTGCTGACCGACTTCGGGTGGTCTGACACGGTCGACATCGGGGGTATCGAAGGCTCGCGCGAGCTCGAGGCGATCTGCATCGTCTGGGTCAAGATCGGGGGCGCACGAGGCGCGTGGGACCACGGTTTCAGGCTGCTCGCCGGTTAGCGACATGGGTAAGCAACTGAAACTGGCGTTGAACACGGGCTACTGGGCAGGCGGCCCGCCGCCCGACGCTGCCGAGCGGATCGCCGACGCGGAGCGACTGGGGTTCGACTCGGTGTGGTGCTCGGAGGCGTACGGCTCAGATGCGCTGACCCCGCTGGCGTGGTGGGGAAGCCGGACCGAGCGCGTCCGGCTCGGCACCGCGATCGTGCAGCTGAGCGCGCGTCAGCCCGCTGCCACAGCGATGGCGGCGATGACGCTCGACCATCTCTCCGGCGGACGCTTCATCCTCGGCCTTGGCGCGTCGGGCCCGCAGGTCGTCGAAGGCTGGTACGGGATGCCGTTCGAGAAGCCCCTCGCGCGCACGCGCGAATACGTTGGGATCCTGCGCGATATCTGGGCTCGGAAAGGGCCGGTCACCAGCGACGGGCCGCACTATCCACTCCCGCTGCGAGGCGGGCCGGGAGTGACCGGGCTGGGCAAGCCGTTGAAGGCGTCGATTCACCCGCTGCGCGAGGACATCCCGGTGTTCCTTGCCGCCGAGGGCCCGAAGAATGTCGCGCTCGCCGCTGAGGTATGCGACGGCTGGGTCGCGATGCTGCTCAGCCCGCACGAGCGGTTCTATGCCGATGCCCTGGCGGAAGGGTTCGCCCGTCCCGGCGCCCGCCGTAGCGCCCACGAGTTCGAGGTCGCGGCGATGGTGCCGTTCATCGTTCACGACGACGTCGAGGCCGCGGTCGACATGGTCCGCCCGTTCTACGCCCTGTACTTCGGGGGGATGGGGGCGAAAGGCGGCAAGAACTTTCACGCCAACGTGGCGATTCGCATGGGCTACGAGAGCGACATCGTCGCGATCCAGGATCTCTACCTCGACGGGAAGAAGGACGAGGCGGCCGCCCGGATCCCGTCCCAGCTGATCCAGCGGATGTCCCTGCTCGGGCCGGCGGACAAGATCCGCCATGATCTCGAAGCGTGGACGGACTCGTTCGTGACCACCCTCCTGATCCAAGGCGACGAAGCGATGCTCCGCCAGGCCGCGGAGATCGTGCTCGGCTGATGGTCGGCCTGTGACCGGTAGCGAGCACCGCACCCTCGCCGACGGCACGGAGATCCCGGTCCTCGGGCTCGGCGTGTGGCAGGTTCCCGATGGTGCCGAGTGCGAGCGCGCGGTCCGCTGGGCGCTCGAGGCCGGATACCGGCACATCGACACCGCGCAGGCCTACGGCAACGAGGGGAGCGTCGGGCGGGCGCTTCGAGACAGCGGCGTCCCCCGCGAGCAGGTCTTCATCACCACGAAGTTCTATCCGGCCCGCCGGGACCCGGTGGCGGAGATCGAGGGCAGCCTCCGCCGGCTCGGAGTCGACCATGTCGATCTGTACATCATCCATTGGCCCCAGCGTGGGCCGACGTGGGCCTGGCCGGGGATGGAGGCGGCGCTCGAGCGGGGATTCGCGCGCTCGATCGGAGTCTCGAACTTCAGCGTCCTGGAGCTCGAGCAGGTGATCGCGATCGCGAGCACGTCGCCGGCCGTCAATCAGGTTCAGTTCAGCCCGTTCGAATACCGGCGGGCGCTGCTCGAGGCATGCCGGGCCCGCGCCGTGGCCGTCGAGGCGTACAGCCCGCTCGGGACCGGTCGGCACCTGTCAGATCCGACCGTCGCGGGAGTCGCCGAGCGCGTGGGGCGGACGCCGGCGCAGGTGCTTCTGCGCTGGTGCCTTCAGCGCGGAACGATCGTCTTGCCGAAGTCGACCCACCAGGAGCGCATCGAGGCGAACGCCCGGATCTTCGACTTCTCGTTGTCCGACGACGACATGGCCACGCTCGACGCGCTCGACACCACCGGCGGCACCGACAAGGCGCGCGAGCGCAAGTGGTGGTGACCGTCGCACCCTCGAACTGAAGGAGGAGCTGTGTACGAGCAGGAAATGAGGATCTCGACCGGCGACGGCGAGATGACGACGTTCGTTGCCCATCCGGACGGCGACGGCCCGTTCCCCGTCGCCGTGCTCTACATGGACGGGGTGGGCTACCGCGACCAGATCAAGGTCAACGCGCGCCGGTTCGCCGCCGACGGCTACTACTGCGTCGCGCCTGACTTGTTCTACCGGTCCGGCGAGAAGCTGTCGTTCGACTTCTCGCGGATGGGCGACGAGGCCTACCGGGCCCGGCTGATGAGCATCGTCGGGAGCGTGACGCCGGACGCCGTGGTCGCGGACACGCAGGCGATCTTCGATGCGATCGCGGACGACCCCGCCGCCGCCGATGGTCCGAAGGTCTCCGTCGGTTACTGCATGGGCGCGCGCATGGCCCTACATACGGCCGCCGCGATGCCGGATGAGTTCGTCGCGGCCGCCGGGATCCATCCCTCCGCGCTCGTCACCGACCAGCCGGATTCGCCGCATCGCGCGCTCGGCGACGTGCGGGCGGAGGTTTACTTCGCGTTCGCCGAGACCGACCAATCGGCGACCGCCGAGAACGTCGATCGCTTCCGCGAGGAGCTCGGCGAACAGGGGGTCACCGGCGTGGTCGAGCGCCTGCCGGGCACGACCCACGGGTTCGCGATGGCGGACCTTCCCGTGCACGACGCCGGGGCCACCGAGCGCCACTTCGAGCGCACGCTCGACCTGTGGCGGCGCAACCTCTCGCAGGAACGCGTCGGCACGTAGCCGAGCCAGTCCGATGCCGTTTCCTCCATTACCGGTGGGGGCGCCGACGAGGGCCGTCTGGCCATCGCCAGAAAGCGACACCGCGAATCCGAAGGTGTCCTGTGCGGCGCCGGCCGGTGAGTCGATCTCCTGCTGCTCTGACCACTTGCCTCGGTGCTTGACGAACACATAGGCGGCTCCGACCGTCCTATCCGGCGCGCCGACCAGAGCCGTCTGCCCATCGGCGGTCGGCGACACGACATAGCCAAAAAAGTCGCCCGGCATCCCGTCGCTTGCCTGAAGCTCCTGCTGGTGAGCGGGCGCCTGGCCGGCCGAAGCGGTCGCCAGGCGCGGCGGCGGCTTGGGCCGCGTTCCGACCAAGCAGACGATGCCGACCCAGGGCGGCGGCACCCAGCCGGCCGGGGACTACTACCCCGGGACCAGCGAGCAAGGATGCGCGGTCGCCGACGGTCACCGCACGACGATCGGGACCGTCGGCTCGAGCCTCACGACCACGAAGTCTGCGTACAACCAACTCACGAAGCGCTAGCGCAGCGTCGCCTCAGCTGATCCCCTGGCGCGCCAGCTGCAGCTCAGCTCCGACGGTCGAACGCTGGTTGTCGATCTGCAACCGTCGCTCGAGGATCGGCACCGCCGCCTGCGGCTCGCCGTTCAGTCGCTCGGCGCGACCGAGGTCGTAGAGCGCATAGGCATACGTGAGACATGTCGAATTCGCCGGCTCCAGACACGCTCCGAGCGTCTCACCGGTGGCGAGCACCGCGCGCTTCAGCACCGGAACCGCGTCGCCGTACCGACCGGCCTCGAGCAGGCTGTGCCCTTTGGCTTCAAGCTCGGTGGCGAGAGCGAACGACACCGGCACCGTGGAGGTTGAACCGGTCGACGCGCGCATGCGAGGCGCGCGTGGACCGCTCGCGGCGGCCACTAGGCGCGGATGGGAGCGCTTGGCGATTGGCAACGCCGCCCGCCGACCGCCTCCGGGCGCCGCGACCGCCGCGATCGCGGCCACGACGGCGATCCCGCCCACCAACGCCGCGAGAGCGAGGACGCGCTTACGAGCGTCGACCGCGGCCGGCTTCGGTCTGACCGGATCGACCGGCGGGCGCCGACTGAAGGGAGGTCGGAACTGCTCCTCGGGGTCGGGCGTCGCCTGCACGGTGACCTCGTTTGCGGGATCGAGCCGAACCCCGACGACGCCGGTCCCCTCACCGACGCAGCGCTCGACGGCCACGCCGGCGAGCTCGAGCTCGGACACGACGCTGGCCGGAAGATCGATGCCCACGGCACGCAGCTCGGCATAGCTCACCGGGGCGCCGGCCGCTCGACGCAACGCGTCGAGCACCAGCTTTTGCTGATGGTCACGTCCTTCAAGTGTGGTCGTCGACGCACGGGCGCCGGCGTCCCCGGTTCGCCCGGGGGTTCGGTGCGAGAAGAACTTGGTGCCCAAGACCAACCTCCTGGCCTGACCGACTTGGGACCAAACGATTATCCCGCTCCGAGTCTCATGCTCCCGTAAGAATTCCGACGGATGAAGCGGATCGGACTGCTGGGAGGGATGAGCTGGGAATCCTCGGCCGAGTACTACCGGTTGATCAACGAAGCGACGCGCGAGCGGCTCGGCGGCCTTCACTCGGCCGATTGCCTGCTACGGTCGGTCGACTTCGCCGAGATCGAGCAGCTGCAGCGCGCCGGGGCGTGGGACCGCGCGGGTAAGCGCCTCGCAGGCGAAGCGAGCGCGCTCGTCGCCGGCGGCGCCGAGTTGCTCGTGCTGTGCACGAACACCATGCACAAGGTCGCCGATGCGATCACCGATGTGGTCGACGTGCCGTTCGTCCACATCGCCGACACGACGGCACACGCGGTGCGCGCCCGCGGCATGACCCGAGTTGGCCTGCTCGCGACGGCATACACGATGGAGCAGGACTTCTACGTCGGCCGGCTCCGTGAGCTCCACGATCTAGCGGTGGTGGTGCCGCCTGAGCCGGACCGGCGGCTAGTGCACGACGTGATCTACCGCGAGCTATGCGTGGGGGTGATCCGCGACGCGTCGCGCGAGGAGTACCGGCGGATCATGCGCGGCCTCGCTGACAGGGGCGTCGAAGCGATCCTGTTCGGCTGTACCGAGATCGACCTGCTCGTCGGGCCCGACGACTCGCCGGTCCCGGTGTTCGACACCACCCGGCTTCACGCCCAGCGGGCCGTCGACCTCGCGCTCGACGCGACCGTTGCACCCACGCGCTCAGACGTTTGAGTGGGGTCCGAGGAGATCCCACCGGTTGCCCGCGACGTCGAGAAACACGGCAACACGCCCGTACGGTTCCTCGCGCGGTTCGCCGACGAACTCGACTCCGGCCTCGCGCATTCGCATGTAGGAACTCTCGAAGTCGTCGACGCGCAAGAACAGCCCGACGCGGCCCGCAAACTGGTCGCCGACGGCTCGTTCCTGGCGATCGCCGTCGGCACGCGCGAGCAGCAGGCCCGTCGTGGCGCCCGGCGGCCGCACGACGACCCAGCGCTTGGGCCGCCCACCAGCGCTGGTCAGGGCCGGCGAGTCCTCGATCAACTCGAAGCCGAGGATGTCGACGAAGAACCTGATGGCTGGGTCGTAGTCGTCGACGATTAGCGCTACGTGCTCGATGTACATCCGCGCGACATAACTACCACGTCCGGACGCAGCCGGAATCGCCGGCGTGGCGAAGGATCGCGCCGGCGTCCGGCGAAACTGATCCGATGCCCCGTCTGGCTTGGTCGTCTACGTCGTGATCGGCATCGTCGCCGCCTCCCAGCACAGCTACTACGCCAACCTGGGCAGCCTGTCCCAGGTGCTCTCGGCCGTCGTGGCAACGGCCCTGTGGCCGCTCATCCTCCTCGGGGCGAACCTCCACCTCAGCCTCGCCAACCTGTAGGGGCTTCGCCGGCGCTGACGTCAGGGCCGACGACGCTTGGTCATCCGATGGCGTTCGACATCAAGGCCTGGACCGATTACGGGGTCGCGGTCGTCGGCGGCGCCGCCACTCTGACCGGCCTGCTGTTCGTCGCCGTGTCGGTCAACAGCGCCTGGTTCGCCTCATCGGACGGGCATCGAGGCCGCGCCGGCCAGGCGCTCGTGCTGTTTGTCGTCCCGTTGGTGAGCGGCATCCTGCTCGTGATTCCGGGGCAGAGCCCGACGTCGCTCGGCATCGAGATCGTCGTGTTCGGAGTGCTCGTAGGCCGCGTGCTACTCGCGCTCGGCACCGACCCAGTGGAAGACGAGCCCCGATCGTTGGTCATGGTCGACCGCTTGTCGCCCCGTCTGGTCACGACCATTGGGTTAATCGTCGGGGGAGTGTCGCTGATCGTCGGACATTTCGGTGGCCTGTACTGGCTGGCGGGCGTCCATGTCTGCGCGCTGCTCGCCGGGCTCCTCAACGCCTGGGTGTTTCTGCTCGCGGCGGGTGCCGACAAGGTCAGCTGAACCACCCGGGGAGGGGGTTCGCGCTAGGAACCGTTGTCGCCATCACCTACCGGCACGCGGTACACCGACCTCGAACGCTCGCGACCGCCGTCGCGCTCTTGTTCAGCCATCGCAGGTAGCGCTTCGCGGCCACGGTTGCCAGTACGATCGCGTCATGCGTCGCATCGGCGTCTCCGTGCTCGTCGCGTGCGTCGCGGCGGCCGCCGCGCTCGTCCTCGCCGGCCCGATCGGTGCGGCGCAGTCGACGTCGATCGTCGGCACCTGGAGCGGTTATCTCACCCCGGCGTCCGGAAGCCACGCGTCGCGCCAGCGGTTGACGGTCGTCGTCGATCGCGGCGAGCGGGCCGGTACGTGGCGGATCAGCGCGCGCTGCGCCGGGACGCTTCGCCTCGACGACATCTCGAACGGCTTCCACCACTACTATCGGGTCGCCGGCGCGCACCCGAATTGTGCCCCGCTCGGCGTCGATTGCCTCAAGCGCGTCGGGGCGCGGATCGTCGATTGGTTCGTCTCGAACTCGGGGACGGCGAACAGCGACGGCGCTTTCCGCCGGCTGCTTGGCTGATCCTCTCCGCCGGGAACCGGCCATAGGCGGCCGGAGGGGTGCTATAAGCTCAAGCTGGCGGGTTTTCCGGGCGAGTAGAAGAGGATCGGTGCTCTGTTTGCGCTCAATCTCGACGCCCCCGTTTGTTCATAGGTCGTGCCGAGGCAGGCGGCGAGTCGGCTCATGAGTTCTCGACGGCTGACCGCGTTCGCCGTGTCCGGCGCTCTGCTCGTCTCGGCGGGAGCGTCGACGGCGGCCGCTGCGGGCAGCGCTTCGGCGGCCGGGTTGCCGACAGTGTCGGTCCCCACGATCTCGATTCCGATGGTGTCGATTCCCACGGTCTCGGTCCCGACGGTCTCCGTCCCAACGGTGAGCGTCCCCTCGGTGACCGTCCCCTCGGTGACCGCCGGACCGGTCACGACGCCGAAGACAACCACGCCGAGCATCACCACTCCGTCCGTCAGCACGCCCTCGATCCCGCCGGTCCACACGCCGACGGTCGGGTCACCTGTCCTGCCGCCGCACCTGGGGTCGACATCGCCGTTGCCGGGGGCCGGAGGCGACACCTCGGCGTCGTCTGCTCCGTCGGTGCAGGGGACGTCGGCGTCCGGCACGCGGTCGACGTCGCGTACGCCGCGCGGGGCCTCCAGTCGTGCCCGGCAGGCGAGCGGCAGCGCCACGAGCGGGAACGCACACCATGCCGGCGCCGTGTCGCGTACCGCGCCGAGCAACCCGGGCAAGGTCGCGCACGCAAACGCGCCGTCGGACCAGCGCGGCACGCTGGCGAGCGCGGTCACGCGGCCCTCGACCGCGTCGACGCGCTCGGGCCCAGCGACCGGGACGTTCAGCAAGTTGGTCAAGGAATTGCCGACGGCGTTTCTGGTGGCGCTGCTCGCGTTCGCGGTTATCGCGGCAGCGATGGCGCTCAACGCCTACCTGCAAAGCAGACGGGCCAGGTCGCTCGCGGGGCAGCGGGAGGCGCTGCTATCAGATGTCGGCGTGCTCCAGTCCGCGCTGCTGCCGGCGGTGCCGTCAAATCTGGGCGAACTCGACGTCTCGGTGGCGTATCGACCGGCGCAGGGGCTCGCGGCCGGAGGCGACTTCTTCGATGTATTCACGCTCTCGCCCGACCGGACGGGCATCATCATCGGCGACGTGTCCGGGCATGGGCGGGAGTCGCTGATCCATGCGGCGCTTGTTCGCTACACGCTGAGGACGTTGATGGGGGAGGGGCACTCGCTGCCCGAGGTACTCGCCCGCGCCGACCGGTATCTAACCGGCGAGCTTGGCGACGGGTTTGCCACGGTCGTCATCTGCTGCTACGAGCACGCCACTGGCGAACTGACGTGGGCGAAGGCCGGTCATGAACCGCCGATCGTCGCCGGTCAGCCGGAGCGCGAAGAGCAGGCGGCGACTCCGCTCGGTTTCGGGATGGGGCATACCTGGCCGCAGTTCTCGCGGGTGCTGGTGCCAGGCGAGCGCGTGTGCCTGTTCACCGACGGCCTCACCGAGGCTCGCCGTGACGGGGTGCAGCTCGGTCGCGCGCACCTCAAGTCGCTTGTCGATCAGGGACTGAGCGCCCAGGCGCTCGTGGAGCGCGTCCAGACGGACTCCGACGAATGCAACGATGACCTCGCCGCTGTGGTCGTCAGCCGCTCGGCGCTCGTGGCCGAGACCCGCCGCACCGAGTTACGGGAAGCGGCCACCGCCTAGTCCGTCGGTCTACGAGGAGGGCTCGACCGGCTCGAGCACGAACACGGCGATCCGCCGGTGTGACGCGCGGCGCTCGTACTGAGCCCACCCGGGATACACGCGTAGTCCTTCCTCCCAGATCCGCCGACGGACGTCAGCCTCGGCTTCCACGGCGCGAACCTGACGCGACCGCCCGTCGGCCGCGACCGAACCTTCTGGATTGGCCCGCAGGTTGTAGTACCAGCCGGGCTGGTGCCGCTGCCCGAAGTTCGAGGCGATCACCGCGAGACCATCGGCTGTGGGCAATCCGAGCACCGGAACGCTTCGCGGCCGTCCGGTGCGCGCTCCCGTTGTGGTGAGCATCACCACGGGGATACCGGACAGCAAGTTGGCAAACGTGTGACGTCCACGGGGTGAGGCGATACACCGGCCGGTCGATTCGGTGCAGGACACGCGCGAACAGCCACGCTCCCGGCCCGCTCGCCGCCAGGCGCCTGAGGGCCTTCTGGACCGCATTCGCGCGTACGAACGTCAGCGGCTCGGCCAAAGCGTCTGCCAGCGGGTTGAGTGCGCTAACCGAACCCGTTTGACGCGTGAACGCGAAGGCGAGCCTCATCGTCGGCATTGTCGCGGAACCGCCGTATGGCCGCGTACGCGTAAGGGTGGTGGAAGACGTCGAGCGCCCGTTCGCCGTCGCCGACCGGCAGGTCGAATATCATGGCGGATTTGGTTTCCTCGACGGTGACCGACACGTGGCCGTCAGCCGGGTGCCAGAGAAGCCGAACGTGGATGCCGTCGCTGACGCGGCTGTCGAGCTCGCGAGTGCTCGCGGACGTAGTGGGCGGGGTCAGGTCCGGGCTTCCCGGGCCGCGATATTGGATGTGTGGATAGACCATGCTCGCGTTCCTGTTGGGTGGTGTTCTCAGCTTTGCCTAGATGACGAACGGGGTGCCTCAGTTTCGACTCCCGGTCGCGTCGTTTCTCATCGGCCTACTTCCATGACCCCCGGCTTACGGCAGACGTGACGCCGCGTTCGCTCGTGCTGCTGTCAGATCCGCGTCCGTTGCCGGCCCGACCGGACGGGTTGGCCGCGAAGTCGCCGACGCGCTGACCCTAGTGTCGTTCTGACCCTGGTTCCCGGGCGGCGCGGTCGAACATCTCCGCCGCTGCCTCGTGGAACCCGGGCGGGAGTCCCGCGGCTGCGAACGTCGCTGCGATTTCGTTCATCTCTCCGACCCAGCGCCATCCCTTGGCCGCGGCCGAGTCGGCCGCCCGCTGAGAACGAGCGCCGAGGTCAGGGAGCGAGCGGTTCCACTCGGCTCGGAGTGCCTCCTCGACCCCCGTCGCTCGCGCGCTGGCGAGCGCGGACAGCAGCAGTGCCGCCGAGCCCTTGGTCCACGCCGCGTACGCCATCTTCAGCGCGGACGCGGCCACCGGTGAGCCGTCGAGGACCACGGGCTCGAGCAGCGTCCCCTCGAACAAGAGTGACGCCTCGACCGCGTGCTGCCCTGACAGGTACAGGCGCGTCGTGCCTTCGCGGCGTGGTGGCGGGCCCACGATGCCGCCATCCGCCCAGCGATCGCCGATCAGCTCCCCGATGCGACCGGCGGTCATCGGAGACACCGCGTTGGCGTCGATCACGAGCGCGCTCGTCCCGGCCAACGACCGCGCGACGTCTGTTGCCGCGTGCGGTGGACAAACCGACAGGATCGCCTCGGCGTCGAGCACGTGCTCGACGCCCCGAAGGCCCGCTGCGGCCGCCCGGCGCGCGGTCGCCTCGCTCCTTCCCTGCGGGCACCAGAGCACATCGTGCCCGCGGTCGACCAGCAGAGCGCCGATCGCCGCGCCCATCTCTCCCGGATGCAACAGCCCGACGCGCACAGGCCAATCATCGCAACCGCAGCTCGAGCCTGGTCTAGACGAGCATCGCTTGCGCGGCGAGCTCCGTCGTGCGGGCAAGCACGTCGAGATAGCTGTCGCGGACGAAGCCGGCGTGCCGCAGTCCCCACAGCACCTGCGCGTGATCCCAAGCGACGTCGCGGGCGGTGGCGAGCGACCACATCGCTATCGCCTCGTCGGTCTTCTTCGGCGTCACGTCCTCGATGTCGGCGATCAGGCCGGTGTCGAACCAGCCGGCGACCTGCGTCTCGACGCTGGAGAGCAGGCCGTCGACCCGCTGGAAGTCGCGGTGGATCGCGCTGTCGTCGTCTGGCGCCAGTCCGAACTGCTCGCAGGTGCTGACGACGGCGATCGGGAGATCGTGGTTGATATGGGCGGTCATGCCGGCGAGCGCGAACTGGATCGGCTCGCGCGCCTCCGATCGAGTCTCGACGAGCGGCCGCCAGGCGACCGGGCAGCCGCTGCCGGAGTCGATCGTCGCCTCGGCGTCGAAGTAGAGGCAAGCGAAGACGACGTCGAGGCGGTCGAGGAAGTCCTTGTTCTCGAACTCGGTGCCTGAGCTCGCCGAGTCGACGGCGAGCGTCACCTGGAGATAGAGCCGGTCGAAGATCGCGACTCCGTCCTTGCGGGGAAGCGCGGCATCGATCGCCTCCATCTGGGCGATCACCTCAGCGATCGTCGAAATGTCACTCCCGGTGCTCACGACGCGATCCTACGGGCTTGCGCGTCGTGGGAGGATCTTCGCAGTGACGGATGCTCCGTACCAATTGGATGCGCTCGGCTGGCTGCAGTTTGATCGACTGTGTCCGTTGGTGCTGGAGTCGGAGACCGGGTTGGCGGATCTACGATGGCGTGGTCGCCCCGGGTCCGGACAGGTGGCGCTGGTCGATCACGATGTTGCGCTCCGGGACGGAGGGCATCGGCTGCGGGGGCCTGTGGCAGTGGCGGCTATCTGGGTTCGCGAGTCGCCGATGCCCGGGCGGCGTCGACAGCAGTTCAAGGATCATGTCGTGGTCGCGCGCGCCGATGCGGGAGTCCGGCCCGCGGATGCGCTGCTGGTGTTGACGAACCTGAACGGCGACGCCGCCCGCGCGGCGTTGGGCTGCGATACAGGGACGCGCGAGCAGCGCAGCGTCGTGCTCGGCGCGGAGGAGATCTCGACCAGCCTCGATCGCGATCCCAGCCTACGGGCGGCGATGCCATCGGTCCTCGGGCTGCGAGACCTCGACGCCCTGATTGATCCAGACGTGCGCCGGCGGTCGTCGCTCGACGTTGAGCGGGCTCAGGAGTTGGCGCGCGTGTTCTGGCCAACGCCCGCCTACGAGCGCGCCCGGACCGTGCTCGACAGGCATCGATTCGTCGTCCTTACCGGGCCGCCGGAGATGGGAAAGACCGCGATCGCGGAGATGCTCGCGCTCTCGCACCTCACCGATGGCTGGGAGGCACATCAATGCAGCGACCCCGACCAGGTCTGGCGCGTATTCGATCGCGGCCGGCGGCAGGTATTCGTCGCCGATGATGCCTTCGGGTCGACCGAGTACCGCCCCGACGCGGCCGAGCGTTGGGCCCGCGGACTCGGCCGGCTGCTCGAGATGCTCGACCCGCAGCACTGGCTGATCTGGACTTCTCGGCCGGCGCCGTTGAAGGCGGGGCTACGCCGGGTCCAGCGCGAGAGCGGCGCCGAGCGGTTCCCGACGCCCGGCGAGGTACTCGTCGACGCCAGCAACCTCGATCTGGCGGACAAGACGCTGATCCTGTTCCGCCACGCCAAGAACCGCGGCGCCCTTGGCTCGGCTCGAGCCCTGGTCCGCTCGGCCGGGCTCTCGATCGTCGAGCACCCACATTTCACTCCGGAGCGGATCCGGCGGTTTGTGAACGACCGGCTCGACGAGTTGCCCCACCTGGTCGCCGACGACACAAGCCGGCTACATGCGATCGTCGAGCGAGAGCTCGCCTCGCCCACGGACGCGATGCGTACCTCGTTCAGGGCTCTTGAGCCCGAGCACCGCGAGCTCCTCACCTCCCTGCTGGACGCGCCTGCCGGGTTGATCGATGAGCGAGAACTGGCCGCCCTCGTCCGTCGCCACCACGTGGGTGGTCTCAGCCGTCCCGTGGGTGAGCTGATCGACCGGCTCACAGATCACTTCCTGAGGGTGACGCCACTTGGCATCGGTTGGGTGCACCCGAGCTGGCGCGACCTCGTTATCGATGAGTTGCGCGAAGACCCGCACGGCAGACAACGGTTCCTGTCCGCATCGGGCGTGGACGGGATCACGCTCGCGCTCTCGCGCGCCGGCGGGGTCGCGGGCGAACGGATCCTCCCGCTGTTGATCAGCGACGCGGACTGGGACGCGATCGGCGATCGGTTGCACGGGCTGGCGCGCGAGCTCGAGGACCGGGAGGTGGCCCGTGTGATGCTGGCGATCGGGGCCACGCTCGCCGGGCGCGCCGACGGACTCCAGGCTCGCGAGTTGGACAGCCTGGCCACTAACGTTCTCGGCGCGACCCGGCGAGCATGGGATGAGCGCGACGGGCCCCTTCCCGTGTTCCTGCTCGAGGCGTGGTACACGCTGGACGACTGCGTGGCGGAGTGGTTGACGCCGCCGCGACTCGCCCCGACGTGGGCGGAGCTGCACCCCGGGGCACTCGTGCTCGAGTGCCCGGATCGAGCCGAACTGGCTCGGACCGAGGAATGGCTCGCGTTCGCGGAGACGCTGTCCCGCTACGACCGGACCGCGCTCGAGGCGTTCGGATTCTTCGGACGGGATCGGGAGCTCCTCGAGCGCCTGATCGTCACCCTGACCGGAGCGTGCGCGGACGAGGACCTGCGCCCCCTCTCGGAGAGCGTGCTCGCTCGGATCGAACGATTGGTTCCCTCACTCGCCGCGGGAGCCCACAGCGCGCTCGAAATCGGACGACTTGTGGAGGGCCTTGGTCGCCGGCGCTGGTGGGTGCCGGAGGACATCCCGGCGCCGCCGAGCACAGAGCCCGTCACCGCCAGCCTGAGCCAGTTCAACCGCGACGACGTGGACCGGGTGCTCCGGGACCTGTAGCACGAGCGCCGGCGACCGCGCTCAGCTGACATCGGCTTGTCATGTCCGCCTCGTGGCGGAGCAGATACCGCTTTCGCTCGAGTCCGCCGGCGTACCCGGTCAGGTCCCCGCTCGAGCCGATCACTCGGTGGCAGGGGATGATGATCGAGATCGGGTTGCTCCCGTTCGCGGCGCCGACTGCGCGCGCGGCGGTCGGCAGGGACAGTCGGCGGGCGAGTTCGCCATAGCTGATCGTCTCGCCGTACGGAATCTCGAGCAACGCGCTCCACACGCTGCGGCGAAAGGGGGTCGCTTCGTCGAGGTCGAGCGTGACGTCGAACTCGACGAGCTCGCCGGCGAAGTAAGCGTCGAGTTGGTCACGCACATGTGCGAACGGCGCGCTCGCGCGGCGCCGGCCATCTAGGAGTTCCGCGTTCTCGGCGGCCGGGAGTGTGTGGAGGCCGGTGAGTCGCGCCTCGTCGCCGCACAGCAACAACCGGCCGATCGGGCTCGGTAGGTATGTGTAAAGGCGGGGTGGTTTGTGTGTCGTGGTTGTCATCGCTGGCATGGAACGGTCACCGTTCACGCCGTGTGAGGTGACGAGGCGGCCTGCGCCCACAGGTGCTGTGTCGCGTACGCACGGTAAGGACGCCAGCGTTCCGCGATGCGCTCGGCGCTCGGCGGCCTGCCGTCGTGTCCGAGGCGCTCGAGGCCGTGGCGAACCCCAAGATCGGTCGGCATGAACGCGTCGGCGTCGCCGAGCGCGCGCATCGCGATGTAGGCGACCGTCCAGGGTCCGATGCCCGGCAGCGCGAGGAGACGCCGCTCGATCTCGTCCTGCGCCATCACGCCGGTGTCGAGCACGGGGTTACCGTCGGCGAGTGCCCTGGCCAGGCCGATCAGCGCCCGCCGGCGCGACCAGGGCATCGCCAGTTGGTCGGGGTCCGCTTCCGCGAGAGCAGCGGCCGAGGGGAACAGGTGCGTCACCGATCCGATGGGCTGCTCGAGCCGCTCGCCCTATGCGTTCACGAGCCGCGCCGCGAGCGTCGCGGCGCCGGCAAGCGAAACCTGCTGGCCGAGCACGGCACGGATTGCGATCTCGTCCGCGCCGGCGTGGCCGGGCACCCTTCGCCCGGGAGCGCTCTGCACGATCTTCCCGATCAGTTCGTCGTTGCCGAGTGCGGCGACGATCGGCGCCGGATCGGTGTCGAGGTCGAGCAGGCGCCGGGCCGCCGCCACCGCGGCGTCGAGGTCGCTCGGGTCGGTCAGCCACAATTTGGCGTCGACATCGTCGTCGCTGCGGCCGGTGCCCGGGCGTAACGCGATGACACCCGACCCGCCCGGCAGGCGGATGCTGCGGACGTAGACGTCGCCGTCGATGTGCTCGACACCGGGTACCGCGCGGGCGGAGAAGAATCGCACGAGCGCGGCGACGTCACACGGCGGGCGATAGGGCAGCCGAAGCTGTTGGGCCGTGAGGCCACCCACCGGTCAGAGCCGGAAGACCAGGAACAGCTCGTCGCGGTCGTCGCCGGGGGCAAGCCTGATCGCCCCCGGGTGCTTGCCGACCACCGTGTAGCCGCACCGCTCGTAGAAGCCTTCGACACCGGTTCCGCCGCGTGTCGTCAGCATCAGCTGCTCGAGTCCGAGGTCCACGGCGGTCCCGTGTAGCCCTTCGAGCAGGAGTCGGCCAGCGCCGCGTCCCTGAAGCTCCGGACGCACCATCAGCCGCAGGATCGTGCGCCAGTGGCGCCGGAGCGGGGACCCCCCGTCGACGAGGAATCCCATCCCGACGGCCTCGCCGTTCCGGCGGAGGATGCCCAGCAGGTCGGTTCCCGCGCCCACTCGATCAAGCGCCGCGTCGAGCGTGCCCGCCACCGCGGGGACGTCGGCGGGCACGGTGAACCCGACCGCGCCGCCGGCGTTGGTCACGTCCACCCACATGTCGAGAAGCTGCTCACGTAGCTGCGGGGAGCGAGCCTCGGAGGCCTCGACGACCGCGTACATGAGCTCGGGCTGTGGCTCGGCGGACACACCCCAATGTTTGCATCGGGAGCCCGGGCGCGTCCGTGCGCCCGGGATCGCCGTTGCGCTACCTGCCGAACACGGGCCCGACTGGGCAGGCGTTCCGGAGGTCGCCGCTGTTGAAGTCGTTGAACCGGTTCGTGATCGTCCCTCCCGGGGACGGGTAGTCCACGCTCAACAAGTTCCCGTACTCGGCCTTGGCGCTGCCACCGAAGTGGTCGATCGTGCCCGGAATCGAGTTCCCGCCCTCCTGCCACGTGCACGTGCCGTTGCGGATCGTGGTCGTGAAGAACGGATAGAACTGCGCGCCGGCCGGCGGGTCCACACAGTTCGCGCCGGTGGACCGGTTGCAGTCCGGTGGGTTGTCCTGGTTGCTCTCGATGTCAGGCAGGTCGGTCTCGAACGCCGTCGTCGAGTAGTTCCTGCCGAACCCGGTGACCGGGCTCGTGAACAGGATCGGCGTCGGCGTGGGCCCGCTCGAGTTGGTGCCCGGCCAGTCGTTCAGGTACGCCTGACTGTCCCAGTCCTCATCCGCGCTGAAGCATCCGTCGATCTTGACGAGCGTCGAGTCGGTGCCGGGGACGCAGAAGTTGTTTCCGTCGTCCTCGTCGAGTCCGCCCTGATCCTGGAATCCGGGCTGCGTGCAATTGAAGTTGGCGTCGATTGCGACGCAGTTCTCGAAGTGACCGATCTCGTCCGACATCGCGATGTTGTACGTATGGGCGCTCCACGTGTTTCCGCGGGCGTTGGCCGTCGAGTACTCGGGATGGAAGGCGTACGGCGCCTCCTGACACGTGCTCGAGTTCGGCGTGTACAGGATGTGGCCGAACCCGTTGGCGATCGAGGCCGTCATCGAGCCGGCCTGACGGGTCGTCAGGTCGACGATGATGGTCTGGAACCCGGCCGGGGTGTCCTGCATCCGAACGAGGATCTTGTCTCCCGGGTTCATCAGGAGGTCCTCGGACAGGTTCGGGTTGACCGCCGCCGTGTTCTCATTCGCGAACGTCCCCGTGAAGAACGGGTTTGCGGGGGCCTGGGAGTGGCCGCTCCGGGTGACCCACGCCCAGTTGATCGGCTCGGGACCGCCGAGGATGTAGTTGTTGCAGTCCGCGGTGTTCTCGGTTCCGGTCGTGCCGGCGGCGCCGTTGTTCTGATCGAGCGTGCGGCTGTCGATCGTCATCACCGCGCAGTAGTGCGTGGCGTCACAGCCGAAGCCTTCGAACTGGGGCACGTAGCCGGGACCGTCGAACTGAAGCTCCATGTACGCGTTTCCGGGGTGCTTGCCGATGTAGTCGCGAGCGTTCGGGTTCGTGCCGGTGAGGTTGTTGGAGTCGGAGTCCGGTTTGCACGACTTCGTGTACTCGGGAGCCGACTCGGAGTCACACAGCGTCATCCCGAACCAGAAGGTCGGGCGGAGCTGGAAGCTCCAGGTCGCGGTCCCTGGGCCGCCGAACGCGGTTGGCAGCGTCGCCGGGTCCCTGGGAAGAGTCATCAGGTACGTCATGTTGTTCCCCGACCCCGGTATGTCCGACTTGAACTCGAGCGAGGGCTCGTCGTGGCCGACGTAGTAACCGTTGAGCTGTCCGATCGAATCGGCACAGATGGAGACCTGGCTGGCGCACAGCGGGTCGTCGAGACCCAGCTTGCCGGCACCGTCGGCAAGCGCCGGACCCGTGCACACGAGATACACCGCCACGGCCAAGCTGCTCGCGACCGTGAGCGCAAAAGCGCGACAACGCCTCATAAGTGTCCTTTCCTAATCGTCGCGACACCTCCCAGGCCGCGCGAAGGATTCTCCCCGGCAGTTGTCTCCCTCGCACGTTGTCGCGCTGGACCGGTTGACGGATCTCCCATTTCTCCAGGAGACTCCGTGCGCGACCCTAACCGCTCGGCTCAGCGCGTGTGGAAAAAACTAAGGCCGAGCGGGGCGGCAAGCAACCGCGATCAGCGCCGCAAGCAGGCACAGCGCGCCGCACACGATCACCGCCGTGTTCCAGCCCGCCAGCAGTCCCGCCGCGCCGGCGCCTCCGCTGCCGGTCGCGAGCGCGACCACGAGCGCTACGCCGGCGGCGCCGCCCAGATAGCGGGCGGTGTTGTTGGCGCCGCTACCCATGCCGGCGCGCTCGCGCGGGACCGACTCCAGGGCGAGCCGTCCGAGCGAGGCGTTGACGACACCGCTCCCGATCCCGAGGATCACGAGGCCGGGGAGCAGTCGTGTCCAAGACGAGCCGACGCCAAGGCCGGATAGCGCGAACTCACCGACGGCGGAAACCGCGAAGCCGATCACGAGCACCGCGGCCGCGCTCCGGCGGCCGAGCAGTCGGCGGGTGGCGAGCGCGACGGCCATGCTCGTCGTCGACCACGCGGCGAGCACCCCCGCGCTACCGATCACGCTGACGCCGAGGGCGCGCTGGAGGAGGAGCGGGGTGAAGCTCATCAGGCCTATCACGGCCAGGCCGGTGAATAGCGCGCCGGAGAGCGAGGCAAGAAACAGCGGGTTCTTGAATCGCTCGATCTCGAGGATCGGCTCGCGCTTGCGGAGCTCGATCGCGACGAACGCGGCGAGCAGGACCACTCCGGCCGCGAGCAGAATGATCGTCCGCGAGGCCGGCCAGCTCTGGCGGCCTTCGATCAGCCCGGCGGTCAGGCTCGCCATCGCGAGGGCGAGGGCGACCGCGCCCGAGAGATCGAGCGAGCGCCTGGTCGACGCCCGCGACTCCTCGATCCCGGTGACCGCCACGACCAGCGCGGCCGCCGCGACGGCCTCGAGCCAGAAGCTGCTCCGCCACCCGAGCCACGCCGCGATCGCGCCGGCGGCGAGCGGTCCGATGGCGATGCCGGCTCCGACCGACGAGCCCCACACGCTGGCGGCGAGCGTGCGCCGATGACCGGTCGGGAAGGCGTGCCCGATCGCGCCGAGCGATGCCGCCAGCACGCCGGCGCCCGCCGCCCCCTGCAGGATCCGGGCGGCGACGAGGGCGCCCATGCTCGGGGCGAGGGCGCCGAGCGCGCTTGTGATCGCGAGCAAACCGGTCGAGACGACCAGCACGCGGCGGCGGCCGAACTCGTCCGCCAGCGCCCCGACGGTGAGGAGGGCGGCGGCGAGGCCGAGGCTCATCCCGCTGAGCGTCCACGTCTCGCTCGACAGGTCGCCGTGGAGCGAGCGGAGGCTGTCGCCGACCGTGGTCACGACCCCGCTGAACACGGCCAGCACGAGCAGCGTCGCCGACGCGGCGACCCAGAGGGTGCGGCGGGCTTCGGCGTCTGCGGTCCGTGTTGTGGCGCGGTCTCGCTGGAGTCGCTGCGCGGCGATCGTCGTCATCAGAGTCCTCCTCGTGAGTTCAGTAATCGAACCGATGGCCGGGCACCCTAGCACAACGAGTTCGATGATTGAACCCATGTGCGCTAAGATGACGCCATGCTTGGAAAGGAGTACGTCGGCCAGGATTGCGGGATCGCCCGCGCGCTGGAGGTGGTCGGCGAGCGGTGGACGCTGCTGATCGTGCGCGACGCGCTGTACGGCGTCCGGCGCTTCAGCGAGTTTCAGGTGCACCTCGACATCCCGAAGGCGGTGCTGTCCGACCGCCTGAACGGGCTCGTCGAGCACGGGATCCTCGAGCGCCGGCCCGACCCCCACCACGCGGGCCGCTCGCTCTACGAGCTGACCGAAGCCGGCCGCGATCTGTGGCCGGTGCTGCATGCGATGGTCGTTTGGGGCGACCACCACGAGCTCCCGAACAGCCGCTCCTTCAGGCACGCCACGTGCGGCACGATGCTTGACGACGCCGCGCACTGCCCGGCATGCGGGGTCACCCCGGCGGTTGGAGACATCGTCACCGAGCCGCGGCCGGGGCGCGGCTTGCACCGGGACGATCCAGTCGCGGTGGCGCTGCGGGGGCCGCACCGGTTACTCAAACCGCTCCTGGCCGAATAGTCGTCGCTCCGGGCCCGAGCGTCCGGGAAATACGAACGAGCCGTCCGGCCGTGCTCAAGGATTGACAAACTCCTGCCGCAATGACCGAATCTGGCACAGAACCCGTGGTCCGCCGTCCCACCCCAGACATGCTCGTGGACGTGGACCGGCTGATAGCGGCCTACTACGACGAGCGCCCAGATCCCTCGAACCCCGCGCAGGCCGTGTCGTTCGGGACCTCGGGCCACCGGGGCACGTCGTTGACGGGAACGTTCACCGAGTCTCACATCCTCGTGATCAGTGAGGCGATCGTCCGGTATCGGACCGCGCAGGGAATCGACGGACCGCTGTTCCTGGGGCGCGACACACACGCGCTCTCAGAGCCCGCGTTTCGCACGGCGGTCGAGGTCCTCGTGGCCCGGGGCGTAGACGTCGCGGTCGACGCCCAGGACGGCTACACGCCGACGCCGGCGGTCTCGCACGCGATCCTGACGCACAATGCCCGAGGCGGCACTCGCGCCGACGGCGTCGTGATCACGCCGTCTCACAATCCGCCCGAGGACGGCGGGTTCAAGTACAACCCGCCGCACGGCGGCCCGGCCGACACCGACGTCACCCGGCAGATCCAGGACGCCGCGAACGAGCTGCTCCGCGCGGGTGTGGGTGGGATCGAGCGCCTGCCTTTCGAGGAGGCGATCGACCGGGCACGCCGCCACGACTACCTCACCGCCTACGTCGGTGAGCTGTCGGCGGTCGTCGATCTCGACGAGATCGCGGGCTCCGGGATCCGGCTCGGCGTCGACCCGCTCGGCGGCGCGAGCGTCGCGTACTGGGAGGCGATCGCCGACCGCCACCGGCTCGACCTCGAGGTCGTCAACGACCGGGTCGATCCGACGTTCTCGTTCATGCCGCTCGATCACGACGGGAAGATCCGGATGGACTGCTCCTCGCCTGACGCGATGGCAGACCTTATCGCGCTCAAGGACCGGTTCGATGTCGCGTTCGCCAACGACCCCGACGCCGATCGCCACGGGATCGTCACCCGTGAGGCCGGGCTGCTGAACCCGAACCACTACCTCGCGGCGGCGATCTCCTACCTGTTCGGCGGCGTTCGTCTCGACTGGTCTGAAGGTGCCGGCGTCGGCAAGACGATGGTGTCGAGCTCGATCATCGACCGGGTGGTGGGCGGGCTGGGGCGCCGGCTCGAAGAGGTGCCGGTCGGCTTCAAGTGGTTCGTCGGCGGGCTGCTCGACGGGACGCTGGGGTTCGGCGGCGAGGAAAGCGCCGGCGCGAGCTTCCTGCGCCGCAGCGGCCAGCCCTGGAGCACGGACAAGGACGGGCTGATCATGTGTCTGCTGGCCGCGGAGATGACGGCGAGGACCGGCAAGGACCCCGCGCGGGTGTACGCGGAGCTGACCGACCGCTACGGCGCGCCGGCCTACCGCCGCATCGACGCCCCGGCGACCGCCGAGCAGAAGCGGGTGCTGGGGAGCCTGTCGCCGGAAAGCCTCACCGCGACCGAGCTTGCCGGCGAGCCGATCACCCAGGTGCTCACCGCGGCGCCGTCGGGCGCGCCGCTCGGCGGGGTGAAGGTCGTGACCCAGAGCGGCTGGTTCGCGGCCCGTCCGTCGGGCACTGAGGACGTGTACAAGCTCTACGCCGAGAGCTTCAAGGGCACGGAGGACCTCGAGCAGATCCTCGAGGAGGCCCAAGGTGTCGTCGACGCGGCGCTCGGGGGCTGAGATGACAGAGGTTTTCGCGATGGTGCTCGCGGGCGGGGAAGGCAAGCGGCTCGCTCCGCTCACCGCCGACCGCGCCAAGCCCGCGGTGCCGTTCGGCGGCGTCTACCGGCTGATCGATTTCGCGCTGTCGAACCTGGTCAACGCCGGGTATCTGCGGATCGCCGTGCTGACGCAGTACAAGAGCCACTCACTCGACCGGCATCTATCGCAGGCGTGGAGGCTGTCTCCGCTGCTCGGCAACTACGTCACGCCGATTCCGGCGCAGATGCGGCGCGGGCCGCGCTGGTTCGTCGGGTCCGCCGACGCGATCTACCAGAACTTCAACCTGATCCGCGACGAGCGGCCTGAGCACGTCATCGTGTTCGGCGCCGACCACATCTACCGGATGGACCCGCGCCAGATGGTCGAAGAGCACATCGCTAGCGGAGCCGCGGTGACGGTGGCGGCGATTCGCGCGCCGATCGAGCAGGCCGACCAGTTCGGCGTGATCGAAACGGCGTCCGACGGTCGTCGAATCGACGCGTTCCGCGAGAAGCCGACCGACGCCAAGCCGCTCGTAGACGCGCCCGATCAGGTGTACGCGTCGATGGGCAACTACGTGTTCACGACCGAGGCGCTGATGGACGTCGTCACCGAGGACGCCAAGGACGAGACTTCGAATCACGACATCGGCGGCAACCTGATCCCGATGCTGGTCGCGCGCGGCGAGGCGCGCGTTTACGACTTCGCGGCCAACCACGTCCCGGGCGCCACCGATCGAGACAGTGGCTACTGGCGCGACGTGGGGACACTCGACGCGTACTACGACGCGCACATGGACCTGATCTCGGTGTCGCCGATCTTCAACCTCTACAACCTCCAGTGGCCGATCCTGACCTGGCTCGATCCGCTTCCGCCGGCGAAGTTCGTGTTCGACGAAGACGGCCGTCGGGGCCACGCGCTCGACTCGATGGTGTGCGCGGGCGTCGTGCTGTCGGGCGGGGTGGCGCGGCGCTCGATCCTCTCGCCGGGCGTACATCTGCACTCCTACTCCGAGGTCGAGGACTCGATCCTGATGCACGGCGCCGACGTCGGCCGGGGCGCGGTGGTGCGGCGCGCGATCATCGACAAGGACGTGCGGATCGCCGACGGAGCGAGGGTCGGGGTCGACCCGGAGGCCGATCGCGAGCGCTTTAAGGTGTCGGCCGCCGGCATCGTCGTGATCCCCAAGGGCGAGGTCGTTGATTGAGAGTGGCGCTGCTCACCCGTGAGTACCCGCCCGAGGTCTACGGTGGCGCCGGGGTGCACGTCGAATATCTGGCGCGGGAGCTCAGGCGGCTCGAGGACGTGACCGTGCACGCATGGGGCACGGGGGACGTCCATCATCACGCCTGGGAGGCGCTCGCGGGCGATGAGCCTTCGCTGGCTGCGCTTCGCGCGCTGTCGATCGACCTGACGATGGCCGCGCGGACCGCGGACGCCGACCTGGTTCACAGCCACACCTGGTACGCCAACCTCGGCGGCCACCTGTCGAAGCTCGTCCACGGGATCCCGCACGTGGCGACCGTTCACAGCCTCGAGCCGCTGCGGCCGTGGAAGGCCGAGCAGCTCGGCGGCGGGTACGCAATCTCGAGCTGGGCCGAGAAGACCGCGCTCGAGGCGGCCGACGCCGTGATCGCGGTGTCCCGGGGCACGTGCGACGACATCCTGCGCGTGTACCCGGCGATCGACCCCGAGCGGGTTCACGTCATCTACAACGGCATCGACACGTCGCAGTACTCCCCCGATGCAGGGATCGACGTGCTTGAGCGTTTCGGGGTGGACGCGGAGCGGCCCTCAGTGGTGTTCGTCGGCCGGATCACGCGCCAGAAGGGGGTCGAGTACCTGCTGCGCGCAGCCCGCACGTTCGACCCCGCCGCCCAGCTCGTGCTCTGCGCCGGCTCCGCGGACACTCCCGAGCTCGGTGCCGAGGTCGAGCGACTCGTCGGCGGGCTGCGGGCCGAGCGCGACGGCGTGGTGTGGCTCGAGCAGATGCTGCCCAAGGTCGATGTGATCCAGTTGCTGAGCCACGCGACCGTGTTCGCATGCCCGTCGATCTACGAGCCGCTCGGGATCGTCAACCTCGAGGCGATGGCGTGCGAGGCCGCCGTGGTGGCGACCGCTACCGGCGGGATCGTCGAGGTCGTCGACGACGACCAGACCGGCCTGCTGGTGCCGATCGAGCCCGGCGACGACGGCACCGGCGCGCCGCGCGATCCGCAGCGGTTCGCCGACGACTTCTCCGAGCGGGTCAACGCGCTGGTCCGCGATCCGGAGCGCGCCGACGCGATGGGGCGGGCGGGCCGCCGGCGGGCGATCGAGCGTTTCTCCTGGCCGATGATCGCCGAGCAGACGTCCGAGCTGTATCACAGCCTGGTCTGAGGCTTTGCACGTGGCGTGCTCATGCGCGACGATGCGCGCATGACCGTGCGGGACTGGATCGCGCGGGTGCTCATCGCGACCGCGTTCGTCGTGGTTGGCCTGACCGCCACCGCGGCCGCTCAGCCCGCGTGGCTGACCGAGATCAACATGTACCGGGCGGCGACAGGGCTCGCGCCCGTGAGCGACGAGCCGGCGTGGGACGTGGGGATCGAGCATCACCTCAAGTACCTGGAGAAGACGCCGCACAGCTACTTCACCGGCAAGTATCAATCGGCGCACACCGAGAACCCGGCGAGCCCGTACTACACCAGCGCCGGCGCCACCGAGGCCGGATACAGCGATCTGGACGAGGGCGAGGCGCACAGTGCGCTCGAGGCGGTCGACATCTGGCTCGCGGCACCGTTCCATGCGGTCGGGATGCTCCGCGCGCAGTTGACCCAGGTAGCACTCGCGGATGACCCGGCGACGGGTTACGCGGGTCTCGACGTGATCCAGGGGCTCGACTACGCACTCCCGGCGGCCACGACACCGATTCTGTTTCCCGGGCCGGGCGTGACAACCGACCTGGTGAGCTTCGGGGGCGAGAGCCCGGATCCGCTCGAAACGTGCGGCTGGTCACCCACGTCGGGCGCTGGTCTGCCGCTGATCGTGCTGCTCCCGCAGGCTCCGGCGCAGGGGCTAACCGGGACGCTGTCGGGGCCGGGTGGCGTCGAGTCGGCAGGCAACGGTCAACTGTGTGTGGTCGACGAGTTCACCTATCACTCATCCGACCCGATCTACGGCCCGACCGGCGCCGCGATTCTCCAGGGAGACAACGCCGTGTTCCTGATTCCCCGCCGCCGGCTGGGGACCGGGACGTACTCGGTGAGCGTGTCGCAGACAGGTCAGCCCGACATCGACTGGTCGTTCTCCGCGGTCGCTCCCGTGACCCGTACGACGATCCGCGGGGTTCACGTTCACGGGCACATGGTTGACGTCAGCATCGCGACGCCGACCGGCACGGCGCTTCGCTGTGCGCTGGTGGCGCGGACCAAACACGGTCTCGGGCGCGCGTCGTTTCACCGCTGCGGTTCTGCGACGGTTTACCGACACGTTGCCGCGGGGCGTTACCGGCTGATGGTCGAGTCGAGCGTAGGCGACGCGAGCCGCCAGTTCGCGGTTGGTTAGCCGGGTAGCTCGTGAGCGCGTGAAGGGCAGCCTGGTCTCGGCGTGGGAACTCGAGCGCGAATGGCTCGATCGCCACGGCCGCCGCTGGTGGAGCATCCACAACAACGTGCTCAACGCGTGGGCGATGACCGTGGTGCTGTTCGGCGCGCTGACCGCCGGATTCGGGCTCGTCGTGCTGCCCTACCTGCTGCTGCAGATGGTGATCGGGTTCCCCCTGCTCGAGGTCGTCAACTACCTCGAGCACTACGGGCTCCTGCGACAGAAGCGGCCGGACGGACGGTACGAACGCACCCGGCCGGAGCACAGCTGGAACAGCAACAACGTCGCCTCCAACGTGCTGCTCTACCACCTTCAGCGACACAGCGACCACCACGCCAACCCGACCCGGCGCTTCCAGGCGCTGCGTCATTTCGACGAGGCGCCGCAGCTGCCGACCGGCTACGCCGGCATGATCCTGATCGCGTTGGTGCCACCGCTGTGGCGCCGGGTGATGGACCCGCGCCTGATCGGCCACTACGGCGGAGACCCGACCCGCGCGAACATCCACCCCCGGGCTCGCGGACGCGTGCTCGCGCGCTACGGTCCCGCTGGATGACGACGTCATATCGCGGGGCGGTCCGGCAACTGCTGCGCGACCGGCTTCTGGATGCGGGCCGTGAGGAGTTGCGCGGTCGCGCGTGGGCGCGGGTGACGATGGCGGAGATCGCCGCCGCCGGCGGCGTCAGCCGTCAGACGCTCTACAACGAGTTCGGCACTCGGGACGAGTTCGGGCAGGCGCTCGTCATCCGCGAGAGCAGCCGTCTGCTCGACGCCGTCGAGCAGACGATCGCCGAGCACGCGGATGACCCGATCGCCGCGTTGACGGCCGCGCTCGAGTGCTTCCTGACGATCGCGACGAGCGACCCGTTCGTGCGGCTGCTGCTCGGCGACGACGGCACGGGTGGCCTACTGCCGCTGGTCACTACCCAGAGCCGTCCGGTCCTCGAATGGGCGAGCCAGCGCGTCGCCGACGCGATCGGAGTCCACTGGCCGCAAGCGGCCACGATCGATCTCGACGCGCTGGCGGACACGCTCGTGCGTTTGGCGATCAGCCACGTGACCGCGCCCAGTGGGCCGCCGGCGCAGACGGCGGCGGCGATCACGGGGCTGCTCGCGCCCTCGATCGAGCGGATGCTGGAGGCAACGCTTCCAAATTGACTTGCCGCCCGCCCGCCGACATACTCCTTCGAGGCGGGAATGAGCAGCTCGAACCTCGGTAGACGAGTATGCGGGAGTGGTTGCGTGGCAGATGAGCGTTCAGCTCGGCAGGGGAGGGTGGCCGAGGCACCCCGGCATGCGCCGCGGGGTTCGCGAGCGTGAGGCCTCCGGTCGGCGATCCGCGGCGCGAGGCCCGTGGCTCCGAGAACGGGCGCCGGTCGTCGTGGGATGGCCGGAAGCCGCCGGTGCGCCCTCCCGTCCGGCGGTTCGAGCTCGCGGGCGTCCGTCCCGCGGCGCTGTTCGGCCTGTTCAACCCCAGCATGTACCCCGTGAGTGAGTTCACTGCCGGCCAGATAACCGACGACAACGCCGCCGGCCGCGTGTATTGCACGTTCGACGACTCCGACCTGTACCTCGTCTGGACCCAGGACGACGGCCGCGTGCTCGGCGAGTTGAGCGGCGCGCCGCACGTCGACGCCCACGTCTGGTGGCGGCAGGTGCACCACTCGATCGTCATACCCGGGACCCCGAACATGATGGCGGCGATGATGGGACCGACGAGCAGCCACTCCGCGACGAGTACGACGAGCATGTCGGGTGGTCAGAGCATGTCGAGCACGACGAGCACGCAGGGCATGAAGTAGTAGCCCGGAGCGACCTCTTCTGACACCCCCCCTGGGCGGAGGGGATGCCGGCGGGGCCAGCCTAAGACAGCCGGGCCTCGGCGATCGTCGGTTCGAACAACTCGACCGGGTTGCCGCTCGGGTCCTCGATCAGCACCTGCTTGCCGCCGACGCCGGCGACGATGTCGTTGCGGAAGCGGGTGCCGTACTCGCGCAGGCCGGCGACGGTTGCTTCGATGTCGGCGACCTCGAGCTGAAAGCGATTCCATCCGCCCGGCGCCGGCACCGTGCCGTCCGGCATCGCCTGACCGCCGCCGGGCCCGCCACCGGGGGCGGTGAGCACAAGCCGCAGGTCTCCGTGGGAGAGCATGGCGAAGGTGGGGGCGGGGTGCATGACCTCGTCGAACCCGAGCCGCCGGCAGTAGAAGTCGATCGCGGCGTCGACGTCGTCGACGATGTAGCGGACGCTGACCTTCGGCATGCGGTGCTCCTCCCGCTCGCTGGTGCTTGAATACGAAACGTACGCGTATCGCAGCGATACGTCAACGTTCGATTAAGGGATTCTGATGAGCGCGCGCAGCGATGAGCGGGCCGACCCGAGGGTGGAGCGCTCGCGCATGGTGATCCTCGAGGCTGTGGTCGGGGAGCTTGCGGACAAGGGCTACGGCGGAGTCACGATCGAGTCGGTTGCGGCGCGGGCCGGAGTGGGCAAGTCGACGATCTACCGGCACTGGCCGGACAAGCTCGCGCTGATCGCCGACGCGTTCGAGACGTTCCACGTGCAGATGGTTCCGGAGCTCGGCAACCGCACCGCTCGCGAATCCGTCGAGCTGCTCCTCAGCCACGTCGCCGAGGTAGTCCTCGATTCGACGTGGTCCCGCTGCATCCCGGCGCTGATCGAGGGCGCGGAACGCGACCCGCGCGTGCAGGCGTTCCATCACCGCTACAACGCCGAGCGGCGCCAGGCGTTGATCGACCTGATCGCGCGTGGCGTCGATGCAGGCGAGTTCCGGTCCGGGCTCGACCCCGAGCTCGCGACGGTGGCGCTGCTCGGGGCGATCTTCTACCGCCGGCTGATGACCGGCGAGCCGCTGGCCCCGCGCGGCGCGGGGGAGTTGGTCGAGTTGATCCTCGGCCCCGACGCCTGAACGGCGACCACTACCGCCGGCGCCGAAGCTCGCGCCACTGCTCGGACCGGATCACCCAGTGCTCGTGATCGCGCCACCGCCCTCCGATTTTCAGGTAGCGCTCCGCCGTGCCCTCGTGAACGAACCCCGCTCTGCGGACGAGCGCGAGCGACGCCGCGTTCCCCGGCTGGATGTTCGCCTCGAGGCGGTGCAAGCCCATGTCGCGGAACGCCCGCGCGAGCACCAACTGCAGCCCTTCGCTCATGTACCCACGGCCGGCGTGCGCCGCGACCGCGCTGTACCCGAGGAACGCGCTCTGGAACGAGCCGCGGACGATCTCGTTGATGTTGATGTAGCCGGCGATCTCACCGGTGTCGCGGAGGCAGACGAACAGCGGCTCGTAGCGAGCGTCCTCGACGCGGCTGAGCACGCGGTCGTACGCCTCATCCGTGATGGGCGAGGTCACCCATGGCCGGTGGAACCGCCGGCTGGCGCGCATCGCCGCCAGATACTCCTCGCGATCGGCCGGCGCCGGCGAGCGCAGCTCAACCCGCGGGCGCGGTGGTGGCATCCAAGGCGCCTCGATATTCCCACAGGGACCGGGTCTCCTCGAGGGTCAGCATCCGCCATCGCTCGGCCTCCGGTTGCCACACCCAAATCGTCACGTCGACGATGCTGCGGACGTCGTCGAGGAGCTTGACCGTGGTTCTGAGATCGGCGCCCTCGGCCAGGACCTCGCGGGTCATCACGTCAACGACCTTGAACTGTCTCGGCTGCCGCGGTTCGGGCGGCTCCGCGGCGGGCGGCTTGGGCTGAGGGAGAACGCGCACCGCAACCTCATCGGACCTCGGCTTCTTGAGCACGCGATCGAGCGGCACCATGTTCGCGCCGGTGCCTTTGGTTTCGGTGTCGAGGACCCAGACTCTTGCCAACGCCGTCCTTTCTAGAAGAGGTTCGCGGCGTAAATCGCCGCTTACTCTAGGTTAGCCGGGACGTCACGCGGCGTCGGTTCCGAGCGGCGCGCATACCGACGCCGGCTTCTCCTCGCGCATCAGGCGATGTCGGAGCATGACGAACGCGGGTGCGCCGAGCACCGCCGGGATCGCCAGCTGGAACAGCCGGTAGAGAAGCACGGCGGCCGCGGCATCGGACACGTTCACGCCGTACAGCGCAAACGCGCCCACGAGCGCGCCCTCTGTGCCACCGATCCCGCCCGGGAGCGGCACGAGGTTGCCGAGCTGGCCGATCAGGTAGCCGAGCACCAGCACGCCGAACGTGGGGACGTGACCGACGGCGGCGAAAGCGAACCCGAGCGCCGCGATGTCGAACGCCATGTAGGAGAACGAGCCGAGGAGCGCGCCGAAGCTGTGCGTCCGCAACAAGTCGATCGCCTGGTCGACGCCGTCGGCAGCCGCCACAAGCCATGCCCGAAGGGTCAGGCGCACGCGTCCACCGAGGGTCTTGTGGTCGGCATCGGCGCCACGCTGGCCGAGCGCGCGGAGCAGCCGTGGGCTCAACCCGGCGATGAGTGCCCCGAACGCGGTGATCAGCGCCGGAACGAGTGTCAGGACGAACCCTCCCTTGCCGGCGAGGATGCCGAGGAACACCCCGATCCCGACCACGATCAACGCGAAGAAGTTCGCGGCGCTGGTGATCACGAAGAACGCGACCGTCCGGCGCGCGATGTGAGCGGTCGGCATGCCGGCCTGACGAAGCGCCCATACGCCGAGCGCCAGGCCGCCGGCGCCGCCGGCAGGCAGGAGCGAGTTCGCTGCCTGCTCGGACATCGCGATGTCGTAGCTGAGACCCCAGGACATGCTCGAACAGAACGTCGCGCGGAACACGAGCAGGTAGCCGAGGCACGAGAGGACTTCGGCGACGGCGACGGCTACTACCCAGACCGCCTCGGCGTTCTCGAAGCGTGACTTGACGTCGCCGAGTCCTGGCAGCGCGGTGATTGCGATCGCGCCGAGCGCGATGATCGCTGTCACCTCGACGACCCGGACCATGAGGTGCCGTGGATGAAGCTCATCGGGCATCGAGGCCTCGGGCGACTCCGGGCGTGGGGCCTGTTGTGGTTCCGAACGCGTCGCCACTGCGGATCCAGCTTACGCGGGTTGAGGAAGGTGCCGGACTACCTGGCAGGTAATCGACAGCGGACGCGGCGGGTGCGACGCTGGCGGCGTTGGCAACTACGAAAGGAGACCCAAGATGTCAGACGCCACCACGATCGTTCGCACCTATATCGAGATGTGGAACGAGACCGATCCGGAGCGGCGAGGGGAGCTCGTCGCCCGGGCGCTGACTGCCGACGCCAGCTATCTCGATCCGATCATGGCGGGCAACGGCGTGCAGGAGATCAGCGACATGATCGGTGCCGCACAGGAGCAGTACCCCGGACATCGCTTCGCACTCGTATCCGGACCCGACGTGCATCACGACCGCGTGCGGTTCACGTGGTCGCTCGGGTCGCCCGCCGGCGAGGCGGTCGCCGTCGGCGGTCAGGGGCCGGTGATGACCTGCAGGAGGTGGGCGGCGGTGGCGGCGTTCGCGGGGTAGAAGGCCTCGATCGTCAGCTCGGCGAGCGTGATCTCGGCGGCGGTGCCGAAGATCGAGACAGTGCTGAAGAACGCGAGTTCGCGGTCGCCGGCGCGCATGCGCAGGGGGAGCACGATGTCGTTGCCGGCGCGGTCGTCAGGCGGCGCCTCGACGCTGACCCCCGGATACGTGGCGAGCTCCTCGTAGAGGCGCTCGAGCTCCGGATCGCCCGTGATCGCCGCCTGGCGCCGCAGCCGATGCATGAGGTGGGCGCTCCACTCGGACAGGTTCAGGATCCGGGGAGCCATCCCGAGCGGGTGGAGCGTCGCCCGCAGCGCGTTGGCCGGCGGCGCCACCAGGTCGGGCGCCACGTCCTCGGTCAGGACCCCCACCGCGTCGTTCCCGGAGACCAGGTTGTAGTGCCGATCGAGGATCACAGCCGGATAGGGCTCGTGGGCGCGCAGGAACCGGTCGAGCGCCTGGTTGATGGGGGCCATCTCGGGCGCCTCGAGCGACCGCTCGGCATACTGCGGCGCGTAGCCCGCGGCGAGCAGCAGCCGGTTGCGCTCGCGCAGCGGGATCTCGAGGTGCTCGGCGAGGCGCAGAACCATGTCCCGGCTCGGTCGCGCCCGGCCGTTCTCGAGGAAGCTCACGTGACGCGTCGACACGTCCGCCTCGAGCGCGAGTTCGAGTTGGCTGAGGCTCCGCCGCCGCCGCCACGACCGGAGCAGATCCCCGATCGACGTGCGTGCAGCGGCCGGCTGCGCGAGAGCGGTGTCGACGGCCATGGCCCGAACGTAGCGCGCGTCCTGCGCCGGCGCAATTACCTCAGAGGTAGGGCCCGTGGTGACCCCGCTCGCGCTGTCGCTGGCGCGGATTTTTCGAGACCAGGGAGGAGGCGCCGGCAAGCTCGCCGCCGGATTTGTGAGACTGGGCGGTGCTGTGGAGGGCGGCACGCGCCAACTCGATCCTGAATCGCTCGGCGGCCACGTCGCCCGGCTGTATCGCGCGGCGTACGGCCTCACCGGGTCGCGGCAGGAGGCCGAGGATCTAGTCCAGGACACGTTCGAACGGGTGCTCCGCCGCCCGCGTTTCCTTCGCCGCGACGAGGACGTCGTGTACCTGCTCCGGGTGCTGCGCAATACGTGGATCAGCTCAGGGCGGCGCAAGCGCGAAGTCGCGGTGACGCCCGCCGGCGAGGAGATCGAGGCGATCGAGGCGCCGAACGATCCGATTGCGCAGTCGATCGAGGGCGCCGCCGTGTACGAGGCGCTCCAGGAGTTGACCCAGCCGCTGCGCGAGGCCGTTGTCGCGGTTGACGTCCTCGGCCTGTCCTACCGCGAGGCCGCGCAGGCGCTCGGCACCAAGGAGGGGACGATCATGAGCCGACTGCACCGCGGTCGCGGGCAGATCGCCGAGCGGTTCACGACCTGACCGCTTCGCGCTACGCGCTCGGATGCTCGAGCACCGGCGCGGCGGCAAGCCCGAGGACCACATCGGGTCTGGTCCGGGCGGCGAGCACGCAGGTCCGGCCGAAGCGCACGAGCGTGACCACCGACAACCCCGACGAGGTCGAGAACTCGCGCAGCGGAACGCCCTCGAAGCGCACGACGCGGGCGCTGCTCGGCAACGGCACGGCCTTTCCCGAGAACACCGTGTAGCTGAGCCGGGTGCCGTTCGGCAGGCGGTAGAACACGGTCAGGGCGGGCCGGCCGCCGATCCGGTCGGTGCGGGTGCCAGTCGGCGGAACCGAGAACTTCGCGTAGTTCGGATACGTCACGCCCCCGTAGAAAGCGTCGAGCAGCGTGGCGCTGTGAGCGGTCGGTGCTGGCCCCACCGAGGGCGCGAACGCGAGACTGGCGGCCGCGGGGATGCTCGGCCCGCTGCTGCCGCCGCCGGTCCCGGCGACTGCGATCACGATCGCGGCGCAGATCACGGCGAGGCCGGTGACCGCGATCGCGGGTCGCCACGGCGATCCGGACATCAGTCCCCGCCGGCGAGAGCCCGGCGCGGTCCGGCCATATCGCTCCTGCACCTTCGCCTCGACGGCGCGAACGAGCCCATCGGGAACCGCCGGGCCACCGGTGCTCAGTGCGTCGGAGATGCGTCGCTGCGACTCGACCTGTCGGCGGACCTCGGGCCGGCCGCGCAGGTCGCCGGCACCAGCGGCTTCGACGTCGACCGAGCGATCGTCGACGAGCCGCGTGATCTCGATGGCGTCGTGCTCTTCGGGGGTGGGCTTGGCTGGCATGGCTTGGGATCCGATCATAGGGCGCGGTCTGCGCCGTGTCGCGGGGCCGCTGAGGGCGCACCCCACGGTTTGAAAGACGCCTCCGGGCGGGCGTTTATTCCATCCGGATCTCGTGCCCAACCGCGGTCTGTCTCCGGCCCAGAGACGCATCCGGACCCTGCCCAGCGGCGTAAGAGATCTTTCATGGATCCCGATGGAATGCGCCCGAGGCGAGCCGCGTCTTATCGAGATGTCGGCACCTCGTGGGGGCCGGGAGAAGAAGGTGAGTGAACTCTTCCGCCGCGCGGTGTGACCTCTGTCACGTCTCAGATAAGGAGTACTCATGCACAAGCATGCGAAGAAGCACGCGCGGTCGTCGACGGGCGCCTCGAAGGTCAGCCGCCGGAACCGTGCGGCGAAGTGGGCCCGCGTCGCGCTCGTGGCCGCCGCCCCGGTGATCGGCGCAGGCGCCGTGGCGAGCCCGGCCCTGGCGCACCAGCACCCTCACGGGTCGACCAAGTACCGGTTCGAGACCCTTGACAACCAAACCGATGCGACGTTCAACCAGTTGCTCGGCATCAACCAGCACAGCGTGATCGCCGGCTACTTCGGTTCGGGCGCGATGGGTCACCCGAACCAGGGTTACCTGCTGACCGCCCCCTACGGCCAGGGTAACTACCGGAGCGAGAACTGGCCCGAGTCGGTCCAGACCCAGGTCACCGGCCTGAACGATCGTGGTGTCACGGTCGGCTTCTGGTCGACGACGAACAACGGTGGAACGACGCCGGTGAATGACAACCGTGGGTTCGTGTCCGAGCACGGCTACTTCATCGACGGCGACTTCCCGACCAACAGCCCGGCGACTCCTCCGGTTGACCAGCTGCTGGGTGTCAACGACCACAACATCGCCGTCGGTTTCTACAACGATGCCAACGGCAACACGCACGCGTACTCGTTCGACATCAACCGCGACGCGTTCAACGAGATCACGCCGTCCGGCATCACCGGTCCGACCGCCGCCGGGATCAACAACCAGGGCGATATCGCCGGATTCGGCACTGACGCGACGAGCGACTCGTCGAACGGGCAAGTCGTCGGTTACCTGCTCCGACGCGACGGCCGAGTGACGGTCCTGAGTGTCCCGGGCTCGAGCATGACTCAGGCCCTCGGGATCAACGACAACGACGAGGTCGTCGGTGTCTACCAGGTGGGCACGGGCTCGAGCGCCCAGACTCACGGGTTCACCTGGACGCAGCGGGGCGGTTTCCAGACCGTCGATGATCCGCACGGCATCGGTGCCACCACGATCAACGGCGTCAACGACAACGGCGATCTCGTCGGCTTCTACACCGACGCCCAGGGCAACACGGACGGTCTGCTCGCGATGGCGCAGCAGCATCACCGCGGCTGATCGGACCACAGCCAGGGGGCATTTCGGGACATCGAGACCGGGCCGCCGCGGCGGCCCGGTCTCGTTTCGTCGCTGGAGGCGGCGCGTGCGATCGAGCCCGGTAGTAGCTTGCGCCGCCGTGAGCCTGTTCGGAATCGACTCACTGCCATCGGACCTGATCAAGGTCCTTCGGTCGCTGCCACTGGTGGCCGATCGGCTCGACGCGATCGCGGCGTCGACGAGCGAGGTGCCGAGGATGCGGGCCGGGATCGACGCGCTCGGCGGGGACACCCGGCGGATCGCGGGCGTCCAGCAGGCGCTCGAGCGGTTGGCCACTGATGGACCGCCTGCTAGCTTCGATCGAGACGCTGGATGGGAACGTGGGCTCGCTGCGGTGTTCGCTGGAGCCAATCGGCAGGATCGCCGACGGGGTGCCGGGCAACCGCCGAACGAGCTGATCCTCGAGACGGCCCGATCCCTGGGCAGACAACTGGGGGGTTGTTGGCGCGTGCGCGTGTTCTGACGGATGGCGCCCGTCTAGCGTCCCCAGACAAACCGGAATCTAACTGCGAGGTCATGCCCCATGGGTGAGATCGTCAAATTGATGCCAGGCCGCAAACGAATCGCGCTGATCGCGCACGACAACTGCAAGACCGAGATGCTCGAATGGGCCCGGTTCAACCGCGGCACCTTGGCCGCCCACGAGCTTCACGCGACCGGAACAACCGGCGCGCTGCTGGCCGGCGAGCTCGGACTCGAGATCAACCGGTTCCTGAGCGGCCCGCTCGGCGGCGACCAGCAGGTTGGAGCCGCGATCGCGGAGGGGAGGATCGACTTCCTGATCTTCTTCTGGGATCCGCTCGAGCCCCAGCCACATGATGTCGACGTCAAGGCGCTCCTTCGGATCGCCGTGGTCTGCAACGTTCCGACTGCGTGCAACCGCGCGACCGCCGACTTCATCCTGTCGAGCCCGCTGACCAGCGAGGAGTACCCCCGGCCCGACTCGATCTTCCCGGAGGTCGACGCCGCGGAGCGGCTGATCGGGCTCGGCCACGACGCGGCGACGGGTTAGCGGGACCCGTCCGCCTGGCGCGAGCCAGCGGGCGTCCGGCAAGACGGCCCCGGGGGACGAAGGCTGGCCGTAGTGTTACGCCCCTGGTGTCAACCGCCGACCTTCTTCTGCACCCGGTCCGACTCCGGATCGTCCAGGCGTTCCTCGGTGACCGCGCGCTGACGACTGGCGAGCTCCGCGCTGAGCTTCCGGACGTCCCGCCGGCAAGCCTGTATCGCCACATCGCTCGCCTGGTCGACGCCGGCGTGCTTGGCGTGGTGTCCGAGCGCCGCGTGCGCGGTGCGGTCGAGCGCACGTACATCCTTCGCCTCGGGGCGGCGCACATCGGCGTGGGCGAGTTCGAGACGATGACCGTTGATGACCACCGGCAGGCTTTCGTCGCGTTCGTGGCCGGCCTGCTGGGCGACTTCGACCGCTATCTGGCCAGGGGAGACATCGATCCGGTGCGCGACGGCGTTAGCTACAACCTGGCGGGGATGTGGCTCGACGACGAGGAGCTCCGGGACCTGCTTCGCGACATCACGCGCGTGTTCGAGCCGCGGCTCGCGAACGCGCCCAAACCGGGGCGCAAGCGGAGGATCCTGGGAAGCGTGCTGCTGCCGGGCGGTGGCGAGAACGGAGGAACGTGATGCGCAAGCTGATCTATTCGATGAACCCATCGCTCGACGGCTTCATCGCCGGGCGCGGGGGCGATATCGACTGGACTGTGCCCGACGACGAGCTGTTCCGATTCCACACCGAGCGGACGCGAGAGCTGGGCGGCCACCTGCTCGGGCGCGGCCTGTACGAGACGATGGTCTACTGGGAGACCGCCGACCAGGATCCGGCTGCGTCCGAGCCGATCCTCGAGTTTGCGCGGACCTGGCAGGCGTTGCCGAAGATCGTTTTCTCGCGGTCGCTGGAGGCCGTCGAGGGCAACACGAGGCTGCTGCGCGACGGCCTCGGCGACGAGGTCGCGCGGCTCAAGGCGCAGGAGGGAAACGACCTGGGCGTGGGCGGGGCGGGACTCGCCGGCGCGTGCGCCAGGCTGGGGTTGATCGACGAGTACCGGCTGTTTGTCTCTCCGGTGGTGCTCGGCGGCGGCACGCGGTTCTTCCCGGAGCTCGAGGACCCGATCCACCTGGAGCTGGTCCAGACACAAACGTTTTCCTCGCGCGTGGTCTACCTGCGCTACCGGCTCGCGAGCTAGGAGCGGCGGCCGTGGGAACGGATCGGAGCGGAGAGCGAGTCACCAACGACGACGGCCACCTGACGCTGCTCCAGAATCGAGTCCTGGCGGTCCGTGCATGGCTGCTCGACCACTGAGGTGGCTGAGATCGTGTCGCGTTATCGCCGCCGGCTCCTCGTCTTTCCGCTTGTGTCGGTGGCGTGGCTTGTACTTGCGGCATCGGCGCTCGGGGGCTCCGTCAGCCCGGCGACGGGCGGCCCCGTGAGCCCGTCGACGAGTGGGGGCGGAGCGCCGACGGGAACGCCCGAACCGATGCTGGCCGAAGTCCCGTACATGGGGTGGAACACCTACTACGGCGTAGGTGGGGTGTTCGACGAGGGGACGATCATCTCCGTGGCCGAATCGCTCATCCACACGGGGCTCGCCCGGGCCGGCTACCGGATCGTGTGGCTCGACTTCGGTTGGGCGAGCGGCAAGCGTGACCGCGGCGGCGAGATCGTGATCGACCGCCACCAGTGGCCTCACGGCCTGCGGTGGCTCACCGACTGGCTGCACCGGCACGGCCTTTTGGCCGGGATCTACACCGACGCGGGCAAGAGCGGGTGTCACGGTCAGGGCGTCGGTTCGCACGGTCACTACCAGCAGGACGCGGACCGGTTCGCCGCCTGGGGGTTCGACGCGGTCAAGGTCGACTTCTGCGGCGCCGGCCAGGCCGGGCTCGTGCCCAATCCGGCGTACGCGAAGTTCGCGAAGGCGCTCGCCGATAACTCGAGCCACCGGACGCTGCTGCTCAATGTGTGCAACTTCTGGGTCCCGGGTCAGATCGACGGAACGCTCCCGACGCTGGCCAATTCCGCGTACTCCAACTACCGGTGGGCGCCCCGGATCGCGCAGAGTTGGCGCACCGACACCGACATCGGATTCAACAAGAGCATCCAGTTCGTGAATGTCCTGCGCAACCTCGACCACGACGCCTCCCACCCGACCGCGGCCGGACCCGGACACTGGAACGACCCCGACTACCTCGGGCCCGGGCTCGGGATGACGAGCGCAGAGGCACAGGCGCAGTTCTCGATGTGGGCGATCGTGGCCGCGCCGCTGATGCTCGGGAGCGACCCGCGGACGCTGCCGACGGCGACGATCAAGATGCTCGAGAACCGGCGGGTGATCGCGGTCGACCAGGACCCGCTCGGAATCCAGGGCACGGTCGTGGAGCAAGACGGCTCCGGGCAGGCGTGGAGCAAGCCGCTCGCGGGCGGGGCGGCCGCGGTGGCGCTGCTCAATCGCGGCGCCCAGTCGCTCGAGATCACCACCAGCGCCAGCAAGGCGGGGCTCCGCTCAGCCGCGAGCTACACGATCCACGATCTGTGGGCGGGGACTGCCGAGCGAAGCGCGGGCGCGATCAGCGCGCTGGTTCCGCCCGACAGTGTCGTGCTTTACCGGGTCACTCCTGCGCCGGCGACACCCCGCGGAATCAAGCAGCTTCGGCGGCTTGCTCGACCGGAATCGGGTCGTCGGTCCACTCGCCCCAGACGACCTTTGAGGACTTCACCTGGTAGCGGTAGACAGTCCCCTCGTCGTTGACCATGTAAGTGTCGACGTGGCCCGACCGGTTGTGCAGGATCAGCCGCTGGCCGCTCTCGGCCAGCCGCGCGAGCGCCTTGATGTTCGACACGTCCACCGGCGGCCAGCCGAGGTCCTCGCCGGCGACGATCGGGACGAGCAGGTGTCCGTATTGAGCCTGGATCTTGACGCTCTCCTCGAACGCCTCGCCGCGCTTGCGCAGGAACGCGTACACCGCAATCGGGACGGATAGGAGCAGCCCGATCAGCGCGAGCCACCGCAGCAGGCTGATCGTGGGAGAGATCCCGAGCACGGTCAGGCTGGTCGGCGCGCTGCCGGCGGCTCCCGGGACGGCGCCCGACGCGGTCTGGCTGTAGCTGGGCTTTGGCGCCTCACCGGGCGCCAGACCGGCGCCGGCGGTGTTCGAGGCGCCGCTAGTGACTCCGCTCGGCAGCAACTCCGTTGGCGTAAGCCCGACACTGAGCGCGGGGGCGAAGCTCGTCTTGACCGGGTGCCCCGCGACCGTGCCTTTGATATGGACTTCTGGTACGACCGAAATCGTCGAGCTAGTAGGGCCTGCTCCGCCGGTCAATCGCGCGACCTTCGCGAGCAGCGACTGCAGCTGTGGGATGTCGAGCGTCACCTCGGTACGGGTATGGGCGCCGGAGAAATGGGTGGGAGGGACGAGCACGAGGTTGTGGCTCCACCCGCTCGGCCCTGTGACCTGAAGGAGCACCTCCTCGGTTCCGGTGATCTTGGTCGGAGCGTCGGCGCTCAGGCGGTAGTCGATACTGACCGCGACATCGTGAACTAGGCTGAGGAAGATCGGGTCGCCGGTGGTGACCGTCCCGTCGGGATATACGAACCCCGGACGGACGTGTGCGCTGTACCCGAACTGCACCTGCTGGGAGTAGGGAGTGCTGGCCGGGACCGCTCGGCTCGCGGGGCGAGTGAACGCGATCATGCCCACAACGAGAAACGCCACGGCGGCGACGGCCGACGCGGTGAGGAGCGCACCGAAGTTGAAGGGGCGTTGATCTCGAGGGCTATTCACGATTGGGATCTTCCGGAGGCCGGATCCCGTCGCGCCCTTCCGGCGGCGTCTGCGCCGCCGGCCAGTCTCCTTGACTCCGAAGAGGGTTAGGAGGCCGACTACCGCACACAGAAGCGCGGCAGCGACTCTCGTGTGCAGCATCTCGAGCACCCGGCCGAGGTGTGGAACATGAATCCACAGCACGCCGAGGAGCTCAGAGCGGGTAGGACGGACAGGGTCGATGAAGTGGTTGTTGTCTCCCTTGAATTCATACGAGTTGCCGTCCTTGGCGATGATGCGGTGAAGCACCACGGTGTGGAGCACGGTGCTCCAGTAGGCGACGATCTGGCCGACCCGGTAGTTCGCTTCGGGTCGCACGATCGCAAGATCGCCCGTATGGAACCGCGGCTCCATGCTTACTCCGCTCGTGACCACGTAGCGGGATTGACCGCCGATGTTGGTTGGAGCGAAGTAGAACCACGCCAGGCCCGCGACGATCAGGAGCGCGAGCGTGGCTAGGCCGGAACGCAGACGATTTCGTTTCACGATGGTCATCCGCTATCCGGCCGATGCGGTGGGGGAGAGCCCGGACCACCTGTCCAGGCTCTCCCGACCGCGTAGGCCAATTGGCTGCGACTAGCCGAGCGTCTCGCTCGTACCGTCGCCGCCGTTATTCCCGGTGACCGACAGATCAAAGCCGCTCGAAAGGTCCACGGGAACACCCGTGGTGGCGGCGCCGGTGCCGCTGACGGTGCTACCAGCGGTGCCGGAAAAGCCCTCGAAGCTACAGGCGAGGGTTGTGCTGGGCGCGGTATAAGTAGCGTCCGGCGTGCAGACGCCGGTCGCCTCAACGCTACCGCTCGCGGTCATCAGGCTCGCCTTGAAGCTGTAGCCCGGGAAATCGGCGGTGCTGTAATCGCCGGTGAGGGTCACATTGACCGAATCGACATACTGGCCATTCGAGTCAAGCGTGTAGTTGACGCCAGTTGCGGCGGCGCCGGCGACGGTCTCGCTACCGAAGCCGGCGGTGGTGGTGTTGCCGTCAAGGCCCCCGATGGCCGCGGTGAAGGCTGCGCCTCCGGCGGCAAGCAGGGCAATCACGGCGACAGCCGCGATGATCCTTCTGGTGTTGCGCTGCATGGTAGTAGTGACCTCCGTGTGGTCTCCGAGTTGCCCGCTGACCTGTCGGTCATTACTAATCGCTTCGCTTCCGTGGACAGCGGTTATCTGCCCAATGTCATCGTCCATGTATCGAACAGCCTTTATCCGTAGTAACTGCGGATCGACTGTTCGGCTTTACCGCCTAGCGCCTAGCGCCGAGGAGTGCTAGCCGAGGTATGGGTAGCTATGAGGAGGTTCGACGCCGCCCGGGAGTGCGGGCCAGAGCGACGCCGGCGAGGCAGAGGGCACCGCCGGGGAACACGAGCGCGGGCGGTACCTCGGCGAGGAACGCCCACCCGAACAGCAGCGCGAGCGGCGGCACGAGATACGTCGTCGACCCCATCCGTCCTGCGGTCGTGCGGGCCAGCGCGTACGCCCAGAGGACGAACCCGAGCGCGGTCGGTACGAGGCCGAGGTAGATCATCCAGCCGATTGTCGACGCTCCGGCATGGCCGATTCCGTGGACGAGCGAGGCCCCATAGGGGAGGCAGGCGACCGCCCCGATCGTGCACGCGAGCCACGTGACCGACAGTGGAGAGGCATGGCGGAGCACCGGCTTCTGCGCGACGACTCCGCCGGCGTAGCCGACCGCCGCCACCAGGCAAAGGACCGCGCCCAAGGTGTCGTGCAGGCCGTGACGCGAGGTCGCGACTCCGATCACGACCGCGCCGGCAAATGAGACCAGGCAGCCGGCCACCAGTCTTGGCGGAAATCCCTCGTTCAGGACCAGGCCGGCGAGGATCGCGATCAGGATCGGCCCCACGTTCACCAGCATCGCCGCGGTCCCGGCGTCGACGCGCTGCTCGGCCCCGTTCAGCGCGACGTTGTAGAGGCCGAACCAGAGCAAGCCACAGACCACGATCCCGGGTAGCTCGCGGCGCCCGGGGAGCGGCGCTCGGCGCACGAGGACGAGGATCCCCAGCGCCGCGCTGCCCACGAGCAGCCGTCCGAGCGCGAGCGCGCCCGCCGACAACTCGCGGTCGGCGAAGCGGATCGCGACGAACGCCGACGCCCACACGCAGACCGTCACCGAGACCGCGCCGACCACCAGCGAGCGCTCGCGAGAGTCTCGGGAGATCGCAGGGGCTACCGCAGTCATACGGATAGAACGGTACGTGCCGCACACTGTGATACCCGTCGAAATGTCCTCGCGGACCGGCGGCCGAGGCTCTGGCGGCATACTCAGGCGCGTGGCAGACTCGCCCATGAAACGGGACACCGAGCTCGCACGGGGCGGCCTGCCCCCGCTCGATCGCGCGACGATCCAGCCGTTTGTCGATGCCACCCCGGGTCCGTTCTTCTACCAGCGCATGGCTCATCCGGTCGGCGCCGAGGCAGAGCGGCTGCTCGGCGAGCTCGAGGGCGGGCACGCGCTCCTATTCTCATCCGGGTCGGCTGCCACGACCGCGCTCCTGCTGGCCATGCTGAAACCCGGATCGACGATAGCCGTCGCCGGTGGCGGCTACTACGGCACGGTCGGCCTGATGCGCGAGCTGTCGCGTTGGGGGTTCGAGGTCGAGGAGTTCGACCAGACCGGCGAGCCGCCGGACGCCGATCTGGCGTGGTTCGAGCCGTGCTCGAACCCGATGCTGAGCTTCCCGGATCTCGACGTCGCGATCGGTCAGGCGCATGCGTCGGGGGCCGTCGTCGTCGTCGACAACACCGTGCTCAGCCCGGTTCTGCTGCGCCCGCTCGAGCACGGCGCCGACTTCGTACTCCACAGCGCCACCAAGATCCTGGCCGGCCACCACGACGCGCTCGTCGGCGTCGTCGCCTGCGCCCGCGCCGAGGACCACGCGCGTCTACACGCGTTCAGGACGGTGTCGGGAATCGTCGCCGCGCCCGACCCGGCGTGGCTGATGCTCCGCGGGATGAAGACGCTGGCGCTCCGGGTCACGCGCCAGTCCGCCACCGCGCTCGAGCTGGCGCGCCGGCTCGAGGCCCACCCGAACGTCGAGCGCGTCCGCTATCCGGGGCTTGGCGATCCGATCGCGGCCCGCTACGTCAACGCGTTCGGGTCGCTGCTGTCGTTCGACGTCGCCGACGCCGACAGCGCGGCACGGGTCGAGCGTTCGCTCGAGCTGATCGAGAACGCGACCAGTCTCGGTGGGGTCGCGTCGACGCTCGAGTCCCGGGCCCGGTACGAAGGGGCGCGCGTACCGCCCGGCCTGCTCCGCCTGAGCGTCGGTCTCGAGGACGTCGAGGATCTGTGGGCTGACCTTTCGCGCGCCCTCGACGGCTAGCCCGGCAGCACCGCTACCCTGCCGAACTCCATGAAGATCGTCTACACCCTCACCGACGAGGCGCCGGCGCTGGCCACCCAGTCGCTGCTCCCGATCCTGCGCGCGTTTGCGGACGCGGCCGACGTTGAAGTCGAGGTCCGCGACATCTCGCTGGCGGCGCGGATCCTGGCCCAATTCCCCGACTCGCTCGAAGAAGGCCAGCGGGTCCCGGACGCGCTCGCCGAGCTCGGCGAGCTGGCCGAGACCCCGGAGGCCAACATCATCAAGCTCCCGAACATCAGCGCCTCGGCCCCGCAGCTCAAGGCAGCGATCGAGGAGCTGCAGGGCAAGGGGTACGCGATCCCCGATTACCCGGAGGAGCCCGCCGACGACGAGCAGCGCGACACCCGGGCGCGCTACGACAAGGTCAAGGGAAGCGCGGTCAACCCCGTGCTCCGGCAGGGGAACTCTGACCGCCGGGCGCCGGCGTCGGTCAAGGAGCACGCCCGCCAGCACCCGCATTCGATGGGCAAGTGGTCCTCCGAGTCCCGGTCGCACGTCACGACGATGAGCGACGACGACTTTCGCGCCACGGAGCGATCGCACACCGTCGAGCGGGCCGGCGTCGTCCGGATCGAGCACGTCGACCCGGACGGAGACATCACCGTGCTCAGGGAGAAGACCGCCGTGAAGGCCGGCGAGATCCTGGACGCGGCCGTCATGCGCCGCGCCGCGCTTCAGCAGTTTCTAGCCGACCAGGTCGCCGACGCCAAGGCGCGCGGCGTGCTGTTCTCGGTCCACCTGAAGACGACGATGATGCGGGTGTCCGACCCGATCATCTTCGGACACGCCGTCCGCGCGTACTTCGCCGAGGTGTTCGAGGAGCACGGCGACGCGCTGAAATCCGCGGGCGTCAACGCGAACGACGGGCTGGGTGCGCTGCTGAAGGCGATCGAGGCGCTCCCCGATGACCAGCGGGGCGCGATCGAGCAGGCGATCGAGGCGGCGTACGAGAGCGGCCCGCCGCTCGCGATGGTCGACTCGGCGCGCGGGATCACGAACCTCCACGCCCCCAGCGACGTGATCATCGACGCATCGATGCCGGCGGCGATCCGCGCCTCGGGCCAGATGTGGAACGCCGAGGGCGAGCAGCAGGACGCCAAGTTCGTGATCCCCGACCACTCCTATGCGGCGCTCTACGCCGAGACCGTCGAGGATTGCCGCCACCACGGCGCATTCGACCCGGCGACCATGGGGAGCACGCCGAACATAGGCCTGATGGCCCAGGCGGCCGAGGAGTACGGTTCGCACGACAAGACCTTCGAGATTGCCGAAACCGGGTCCGTGCGGGTCGTACGCGCCGACGACGGCGAGACCCTGCTCGAGCACGACGTCGAGACGGGTGACATCTGGCGCATGTGTCAGACAAAGGACGCACCCATTCAGGACTGGGTGCGCCTGGCGATCTCGCGCGCGCGTGAAACAGGTACGCCCGCCGTGTTCTGGCTCGACGAGACCCGCGCCCACGACGCCGAGGTGCTCCGCAAGGTCCGGCCCGCGCTCGAGTCGCTCGATACCGACGGTCTCCAGATCGAGATCCTCGACGTCGCCCGGGCGGCGAGCTTCACGCTTCAGCGTGCCCGCAATGGCGAGGACACGATCTCGGTCACGGGCAACGTGCTCCGCGACTACCTCACCGACCTCTTCCCGATCCTCGAGCTTGGCACCAGCGCCAAGATGCTGTCGATCGTGCCGTTGATGCAGGGCGGCGGGCTGTTCGAAACGGGCGCGGGCGGATCGGCCCCCAAGCACGTCCAGCAGTTCCTCGAGGAGAACCACCTCCGCTGGGACTCGCTCGGCGAGTTTCTCGCGCTCGGCCCGTCCCTCGAGCTGCTCGACGAACGCAATGGCAACGGGCGCGCGAAGCTGCTGGCGGCCACGCTCGACCGCGCGATCGGCCGGCTGCTTGAGGAGGATCGCTCGCCGTCACGCGACGTCGGCGAGCTCGACAACCGGGGCACTCACTTCTATCTGGCTCTGTACTGGGCCCACGAGCTGGCCGACCAGGGCGACGACGCTGAGGTGGCCGATCGGTTCAGGCCGCTGGCCGACCGGCTCGCCGAGGGCGAGCAGAAGATCGTCGAGGAGCTGGCCGCGGTGCAGGGCGCACCCGTCGACATCGACGGCTATTACCTTCCCGACGTGGAGAAGGTCGCGGCGGCGATGCGCCCGAGCGCGACCTTGAACGACGCCCTCGACGGGCTCTAAGGGTCCCGGCGTCAGTCGCTGGTGATGTGCAGGCGCTCGGTCGGCCGGCCGCCGCCCAGCTCCGGCGCCGGCGAGGGCCCGAAGGACAGGTAGCGGCGAACACCGGTGATCTCGAGCAGGCGCTGAACCTGAGAAGAGCCGCGCGTGAGCGTCAGACGGTCGCGGTTCTGTTCGGAGATCGAGAACTGGAGCAGCACGTGGACGCCGGCCGAGTCCATGAAGCTCACCCGATCGAGATCGAGGACGATCGCCGGCACGTCGATCGCTGCCGCGATCGCGAGCGACTCCTCGAACAACGGCGCCGCGCACAGGTCGACCTCGCCCTCGACTGACACGATTACCAAGTCGTCGTACTCGACGATGTCGATGTCTATGTTCGCGTTGTCGTCCATCGAGGGAACCGCGTGCTGGGCGAGTGGCGCCCTGCCCCGCCTGGCGGCGCGCACGAGCGTGGATCACCTCCGCGGAGGCTCTCCACATACATGTGAATCAACGGACGGTTAAGGGTGTTTTCTCGCGCGCGGATCGACGGGCTCGAGAAAGTTGGCTTCGGACATCAGCCGTGCCGTCTCGACCAGGCTTGCGACCAGCGGCGTCGGCGCTCCCTGCGGCCACACGAGCGTCAGCACGGCCGGCTCGGCGTCGGTCAGCGGGATCGCCCTGATCCCGAGATGGCCGAACGGGACCGCGACGAGCTCGGGGACGGTCGTGACCGCCCGGCCCGACGCGACGATTGAGGCCACCTCCTCCGGGGTGATCGCGTCGTCATCGGTGCGGCGGGCCGGCGCGCCCCGGTAGGTGTCGAGGCCCCAATAGCCGAGCCACACGGGGTCGGCCCAGTCGACGATCCCCGGGAACGTCTCATCGACCACCTCGCCGACCGTCAGCTCCGGGCGGTCGGCGAGCGGATGGCTCTCGGCCATGGCGACGACGAGCGGGCTCGTCCGGATCGGCTGGCTAGCGAGGCCCGCCGCGCTCGGCGCGAACCAGATCAGCGCCACGTCGGAGTCGCTCAGCCACGCGCGCCCGTCAAGCGTCGGGTAGCCGAGCTGGCGCCATTCGATCGTCACGTCAGGGTGCTCGGCCATGAACCGAGCGAACAGGTCCCCGGCCATCATCGGCGGGGTCATGCTCATGAACCCGGCGTGGACCCGCCCCGCCTCCTCGCGAGCCCAGGAGCGTGCGGTGGCGCTGACCTCGTCGACGGCGTCGAGCGTGGCCTGCGCCTTCTCGAGGAACGCCGCGCCGGCCGGGGTCACGGCCACTCCGCGCGGATTGCGGTCGAGCAGCCTGACGCCGACCTGGGACTCGAGTCGCGCGATCGCCTGCGACAGCGCCGGCTGCGCCAGCTGAAGACGCCGCGCCGCGCGCGTCATCTGACCCTCGCGAACGACGGTCACGAAGTACCGAAGCTGCCTGAGGTCGAGGTCGCTCAGCTACCTCACGCGAGCGTCCATCGAGGGCCCGGCCTCTGCCATAAGGAGCCGTTATAGCACTCGCAGATGAACGTATTTGACTACGCCGGAGCCCTCTGGAACCATCGCTGGCACCTCACCAGCGGGTGTCGGGGGCAATCTATGGGACCGGTGCAGAGCTGCGGGCCGGCCGTGTGATCGCCTGGGGCGGCGGAAACTCGGCGGGCCCGCGCTCTGATTTTCGGAGCGCGGGCCAGGCCGCTTGGGGGTCGGCGGAGCACGCGCGCCGGAGCGCGCGGACGGCCAGACTGGCTGCGCCTACCAGGCCTGCGTGCGCGAGCAGTGGGGGCAGCCGACCGAGGTCGTGACCAGCGCCTCGAATGCGTAGCCGCATTCGCAGGTGTAGAGCGCACGATCCTCGACGGGGCCCCCGTGGCGTCGTTCGCCAGAGGGGGCATCGCTCTGGGGCGGCACGCCTGAATGCGCGGCCGCGTTATGGCCGTCGCGCCGTCGCCACCGGATACGGCTCTCGCTTGCTTTGGCTATTGCCAACATCTCTAGCTAATAACGCTCGTGGGCTTGATTGGTTTCTCGGTTAACACGAGGGCCGCTGCCCTCTAATACGACGTTAATCGGCAGACACCCCCAGAGCGTGAACGGCGGAGGGTTCGGTGGCCGAGGTGTGGGAGAATCAGGCAAGGCATGGATCCCAGCCGCAAGCGCGCCATACGGCTAACCGTCGCCCTAACTGCCGCCGTGCTTCTGGCGTCGGCGCTCGTCTACGTCAGCTTCACCGCCGGAAACAAGGAGTTCACGGCCTCCCAACTGCTCGCTCAGGGCAAGCCCGGGCAGACCTACGAGCTCGCCGGCACGGTTCTGAACGGCTCGGTTCAGCGCGACGGCACCATGCTGAGGTTCCGGATTCGCGACCCCAAGCTGCCCGTGTCGGTTCCCGTCAGTTACGAGGGAATCGTCCCGGACCCGTTCGCGGCCGGCCGGGCGGTGATGGTCGCGGTGGAGAAGGGCGGCGCGGGGACCACCTACATCGGCCAGGGGAACTCGCTCACGACCAAGTGCCCGTCGAAGTACCAAGCGGCGGCCGCGTCGTAGTGATGTCCCGGACGGCCGGCTGCAGACCGAGGAATTCGCGATGGCGCTGATCGGCCGCGCGCTCCTCATCATGGCGCTCGGCGTCGCGGTGTTTGGCATCGGCGCCTCGATCCACGGCGCGCGCACGGGCCAGCGGGAATGGGTGCTCGCCGGGCGGCGATCGGTGTACGCGCTGGCCGCGCTGGCGACGCTCGCGTTCGCGATCCTCGAGGACGCGTTCTGGCGCAACGATTTCTCGTTCAACGTCGTCGCGAACCACTCATCGACGACCACGCCGGCGTTCTACAAGCTCGCGGCGGCCTGGTCCTCGCAGGAGGGCTCGCTGCTCCTGTGGGTGTTCCTGCTGTCGCTGTGGTCGAGCCTGATCCTGTTCCTGGTCCGCAACCGAGCCCGCGAGATCGTCCCCTACGCGACCGCGGTCCTGCTCGGCTTCGCCGCGTTCTTCACGTCGTTGGCGACGTTCTGGGCCAACCCGTTCTCGACCAGCGCGACCCCGCCGGCGCAGGGCGCCGGGCTCGATCCGCTCCTGCTCCACCCGAGCATGATGATCCACCCGCCGATGCTGTACTCGGGGTACACGCTGCTGACGATCCCGTTCGCGTTCGCGATCGGCGCGCTGATCAGCGGCCGCCTCGGCGCCGAATGGATCTCGCTTACCCGGCGATTCGCGTTGGCGGCCTGGCTGTTCCTGGGGATCGGGATCCTGCTCGGGGCGCGGTGGTCCTACACCGAGCTTGGCTGGGGCGGGTACTGGGCCTGGGATCCGGTCGAGAACGCGGCGCTGATGCCGTGGCTGTGCATCACCGCGTTCATCCACTCGGCGATGATCCAGGAGAAGCGGGGGATGCTGAAGGTGTGGAACGCCTCGCTGGTGCTGGCGGCCGGCACGCTGTCGATCCTCGGGACGTTCCTGGTGCGCTCGGGGATCCTCGACTCGATCCACGCTTTCGGGGCATCGACCCTCGGGGTTCCGTTCGTGATCCTGATCGGGGCGATGGTGATCGGCTCGATCTCGCTGATCGTCTGGCGCCGCGATCAACTGCGCTCCGCCGCGCGCCTCGACTCGCTGCTCTCGCGCGAGGCGGTGTTCCTGTTCCAGAACTTGGTGCTGGTTGGGATGGTGTTCGTGATCTTCTGGATCACGTTCTTCCCGCTGATCTCCGAGGCGCTGACGGGTACCAAGGTGTCGGTCGGGCCGCCGGCGTTCCGTCCGTTCATCGTGCCGCTGGCACTGATCCTTGTGCTGCTGTCGGGCATCGGGCCGATCATCGCGTGGCGCCGGGTGACGCTCGCGAACCTGCGCCGTGGGTTCGCACTGCCGGTCCTGGCGGGCCTGATCACCTTCTTCGTGCTGTTGTTCTGGCCCGGCGGCCCGAGCTCGCGGCCGTTCGCGCTGATCATGTTCGCGCTCGCCGGCTTCGTGCTGACCTCGGTCGTGCAGGAGTTCGCGCGCGGTGTGGCCGCGCGCCGCGCGATGACCCACGACCTGGTGCCGGTCGCGCTCGTCCAGCTGGTCCGGCGCAACCGCCGTCGCTACGGCGGCTACATCGTCCACGCCGGCTTCGCCATCATGCTGGTCGGGGTCGCGGCCTCCTCGTCGTTCCAGCACTCGCAAGACGTGCTGCTGTCGCCGGGCCAGCACGCGAAGATCGACGGCTACACGGTTCGGTACGTCAAGCCGGTCGAGTCGGTGACGGCCGCGAAGATCTCGTTTGGCGCGGTCCTCGACGTGACCAAGGGCGGCAACCACGTGACCACGGTCACGACCACGCGCAGCTATTACCCCTCGACGGATCCGACTCAGGGCATCGTCGGGCGGTTCTTCGACAGCGTGAACTCGGACAGCCAGGTCGGGCTCGACGCCGGGTTGAGGCGGGACATCTGGACCGTGATCAACGTCGATCTGACGCCGCTCAATTCACTCATCAACCGCGCCAACACGCTGTTCGCCGCCTACGCCCCCCAGGTCATGACCAAGGCCGCGAAGCTCCCGCCGGCGCAGAGTCAGCAGCTCATGAACGGGCTGTGGACCGAGCGCGACCTCGCGGTGACGGACATCGCCCAGCGATTCGCGACCCATCCCTGGCCGGCCGAGTTCCTGCTGATCGTCGACCCGCTCGTCACCTGGCTGTGGCTCGGGGCGCTGATCATCGGCGGCGGCGGGCTGATCGCGCTATGGCCGGTGCCGTCGTTCGCGCGCCGGCGGGCCAGGGTGGCGGCTCCGGCTCGACCGGAAGGACCCGCGCCCGCCCCCGCGCCGCCGGTACCCGTCCGCGAGCCGGTCTGAGAGGGACGCGCGAGTGGCGGCCCTGGAGTATGTGGTGGTGTTCGCGATCTTGCTGGCGGTGGTCGCGTTCGTGCTGGCGCCGGTGCGAAGGGCGGTCGGGTTTCGCGGCGACAGCGGCGAGGATCAGGCGCGCGACTCGAAGCTCGCCGAACTCGAGGCGGCGCGCGAGGCCAAGTACCGCGAGCTCCGCGACGCCGACCTGGACCACCGCACGGGGAAGCTGTCGGACGCCGACTACGAGGAGCTCGACCGCGCCCTGCGAGGCGAGGCGATAACGATCTTGCACGACCTCGACCGCGCTAACATCGACCCGCGATGAGCACCGTCCTCGGAGTCGTCCAAGTCTTTCTGTGCGTCGTCCTGGTGTTCCTGATCCTGATGCACTCGGGTAAGGACGCGGGGCTGTCGGGCGCCTTCGGCGTGGGTACGGGCGCCGGTCCGTTCGGTGGCGGGTCGCTCGTCGAGCGCAACCTGAATCGCTGGACGGTCGGGTTCGCGATCACGTTCGTCGTGAACACGATCATCCTGATCAAGATCTCGTAGGGGTTGCTGGGCCGCTTCGCCGAGCGTGCGGAATCCGGCCCTATGACGGCGCGCCGAGCGACCGCTTCTGTGCCGGATTCCGTGCGAGGCCCCTAATCAAGCCGGGCGGGAGGCGGCCGTCTGTCGCGAGCCAGCCGCCGGCGAGGATCAGGAGCAGGCCGGCGATCGCGCCCGCGCCGGGCTGCTCACCGAGCAGCAGCACGCCTAGCGTGACCGCCACGACGGGGTTGACGTACGTGATCACGGTGGCGCGGCTCGGGCCCGCCTCGCCGATCAGGATCGCGTACACGACGAACCCGGCGGCGGTGCACAGCAGCCCGAGCACGACGACCGACCCGATCCCGCCCGCCGATGGCACGCGGCTCGGCAGGTCGAGCGCCGCCCACGGCAGCAGTATCAGCGACGCCATCGCGAGGCTCGCGCCCATCGTGGCGCGCGGGTCGAGTCCGGCGAGTCGGTGCTTGACCAGCATCGGCCCGATCGCGTAGCCGGTCGCGGTGATCATGATCGCCCCGATCCCGAGCAGCTCACCGCCGTGGCCGGCGACGTCGATCCCGACCAGCGCGATCACGCCGCCGAACCCGATCGCGAGTCCGAGGGCGCGGACCGGCGTCGGGCGCTCGGAGTGGTCGAAACGCATCGCCAGGATCGCCCCGATCAGCGGGACGGTCGCGACCATGATCGCCGCCAGCGACGAGGGGACGCGCTCCTCGCCGATCGCGAGCATCGGGAACGGAATCGCGATCTCGGCGACGGCGAACGCGAGCAGCCCGCGCCAGTGCCGGCGCACGGTTCCGAGCGTGCCGGCGTGCTTGGCCAGCGCCAGCAGAACGACCGCGCCGAGCGTCACCCGGCCCCACGCGAGCACCGGCGGGGTCACGCCGTGGTCGACCGCGACCTTGATGAACAGGTAGGGGACGCCCCAGATCAGCGAGGACGCCGCGAACGCCACCCAGGCGCGACTGGTCATGCCCCGGAGTTTTGCAGCCGCGGCTGGTCAGCGCGGGCTGCGCTCGCCGAGCTGATCGACGAGCCGGAGCAGGTCCAGCGGACTGAACGGCTTCGTCAGGAACAGATCGGCGCCGGCTGCCTCGGCGTCGGACTCGACGTTGTCGCCCGAGGCTGCGGTCAGCATCACGATCGTGAGGTTGCCCGAGGAGTCGCCTGCCCGAAGCTGGCGACAGGCCTCGATTCCGTTCAGCCGCGGCATGTCGACGTCGAGGAACACGAGCCTCGGCCGGGTCTCGCGCGCGACCTCGAGCGCCTCGACGCCGTCGGCTGCCTCGTGCAACTCGAACTCCGAGACGTCCTCGAGCGTGGTCGCGATCAGCTTGCGGATGAACTGGTCGTCATCGACGATCAGCACCCCTTGCGTCATCGAATCTCGGTCGCGATCCGCTCGAAGATCTCGTCGTCGATCGTGTTGAACACCTCGACGACGCGCGGATCGAACTGCGTTCCGCTCTCGGAAGTGATCATCGCGCGCGCATAGCCCAGCGAGCAGGCGGGACGGTAGGGGCGGTCGGTGGTGAGGGCGTCGAGCACGTCCGCGACCGAGAAGGCGCGCGCGGCGAGCGGGATGTCCTCGCCGGCGAGGCCGTCGGGGTACCCGGTGCCGTCCCACCGCTCGTGGTGGGAGCGGACCACCTCGGTGGCCTCGGCGAGGAACTCGATGCCGCTGACGATTTCGGCGCCGATCACCGGATGGCGCGACATCAGCGCGCGTTCCTCGTCGTCGAGCGAGCTCGGCTTGTAGAGGATCGCGTCGGGGATCGCGACCTTGCCGACGTCGTGCAGGAGATAGCCGAACTCGAGCTCGGGGGTGATCGTGAGCTCGGGCGTGAACTTGCGCGCGATCACGAGCCCGTAGGCGGCGACGCGCTCGGCGTGCTTGCCCGTGTACGCGTCGCGGGCCTCGACGGCGTTCGACAGCGCCCGCACGGTCGCCATGTAGGAGCGCCGCAGCTCCTGGGCGCGCGATCGCTCCTGCTTGAACGTCTCGCGCAGGTCGGCCGCGTACCGTTGGAGCTGAAGCTCCTTGTCGGCCGCCTCGCGCTCGCGCCGCCGGAGCTCAGCGCGTAGTCGCACAAGCTCGTCGATCAGCCCGATCTCGCTCTGGACTGCCATCGAATTCAGCCTAGCGTTCTGGAGTCGTGCAACGTCTATCCGTACCCGTCCTGCACCCTAGGCTACCCGGACCCGTGCAAATTTAGCTCTCCCCCCGGAGCGCGGCAAGCACCGCCGACGCTGCGTACTCCGCCGGTACGACCTCCATGCCGAGCTTGCCGACGCCCGCCGGGGTCGGCGTCTCGCCGTCCGAGACCAGGATCACGGCCCGCCGGACGCGGCGGCCGCGCAAGTCGAGCGCCTGGATGACCATCTGTAGATGGCGGATGCCGATGTCGACGAGCGCGACCTCGAACCGGCGCTCGCGACAGACGCGCGCCGCGGCTGCACCGGTCACCTCCCATTGGAACTCGATCCCCAGATCGTCGAGCGCGGGCTCGAGCATGATCTGGAGCTCCTCGCGTCCGACCACGAGCACGCGCGAGCGGCCGGCGCTGACCGCCGCCCCCAACACGGACCGCAGCTCATCGGCGTCGATCGGCTTGGACACCGCCCACTCGCCGGCGAGCTCCTGGCGCCCCGAGAACACCGACACGAACACGATCGGCGTCGTCGCCAGCTGGCGGTCTGAACGGATCTGCCGGAGCACCTCGAACCCGTCCATGCCAGGCATCAGGATGTCGAGCGTGACCGCGTCGTAGTGGCCCTCGTGCAGCCGCTCGAGCGCCTCCTCGCCGCTCAGCGCGATCGTCGCGCGCACGTCGAGAACCGCGAGTTGGCGCGCGATCAGCTCCGCGATCTCGTGCTCGTCGTCGACCACCAGCACGTTGCGGCCCCGGATCGACTCGAGCGCGGCCGGCGAATCGAACCCCGGCACGGCGGCGGGCAGGCGAACGCGAAACACCGTGCCGCGCCCGGGCTCGCTCTCGACGGTGACCTGGCCGTAGTGGAGATCGACCAGTGACTTGACGATCGAGAGGCCGAGACCGGTCCCCGGATTCGACCCGCTTCGGTTTCCGGCGCGATAAAAGCGATCGAAGACTCGGGAAAGCTCCTCTGCGTTCATCCCGACGCCGGAGTCCGCGACGACGATCTGGACCCACGCGCGATCGGCCTCGACGCCGACGTGGAGGTTGCCTCCTTCGGGCGTGTACAGGTGCGCGTTGGTCAGCAGGTTGGCGACGATCTGGCGCACCCGTCCCGGGTCAGCGAGCGCGGGCGGCACGGTGGGGGCGACGTAGGAGGTGATGTGCTGGTTTTTGTCGAGGACACGCGGCTCCATCAGCACGAGCACCTCGTGCACGACCTCGCCGACGTCGATCGGGCGCCGGTTGATCTCGACGTGCTGGGCCTCGATTCGCGCCACGTCGAGCAGGTCGTTGACAAGCTCGACGAGTCGATCGGTGGACTTGAGGATGATCTCGACGAACTCGCGCTGGCGCTCGGACATGCCCTCGGGGGAGCGCTGGAGCAACTCGACGAAGCCCTTGATCGAGGTCAGCGGGCTGCGGAGCTCGTGCGAGGCGGTAGCGACGAACTCGCTCTTGGCGCGCTCGAGCCGGGCGTGCTCGCTCATGTCACGCACGGTCCAGACGATGCCCTCGCTGTCGCTGCCGAGCTTGGCGGCGGTGACGGCGAGTGAGCGCCCGTCGTGCTCGATCAACATCTCGCGCTGGAGCGCGGACTGCTTGGGGGGCAACGGGCTGCCGTCGCCTTCCGTGTCGCTACCGACGATGAGCTCCGGGACGAGTTCAGTCGCGCGCGGGTTGACGGTCGCAATCGTGGTCGAGCCGGGCTCGGTCACGATCAGGGCATCGCCGAGGCTCTCGATCGTGACCGCCAGGCGTCGCCGCTCCTCCTCGATGCGGTGCTGGGCGGTGGCCAGATCCTGGCCCATCGCGTTGAACGCCCCGGCGAGGTCCTGGAGCTCGCGGGGCCCCGACGGGCTCACGCGCTGCTCGAGCTTGCCCTCGGCCAGGCTGTGGGTGGCCTGCACGAGGTCGTCGAGCGGGCGGCGCATCGAGCGGACGAGCACGGTGATCAGTGCCAGCGCGCCGGCGAGCGCGAGCACGCCGGCGACGATGATCAGGAGCAGCGCCCGGCGCGAGGCGTCGCGGGCCTGCTGACGCGCCTGCGCCTGACGGGTTGTCTGGCGGGCCTGGAGCTCGGTGGCGAGGGCGCGTGCGGTCGCGAGTGGGCCGCTGGCCGCAGTCGCGGCGGGGAGCTGGTTATTCGTCGCGAGGGTGCGCGCCCGGTTCTGGGCGGCTATCTGGGCTTTCACCAGGTGCTCGCTGGTCGGATCGTCTGCCGCGAGTGTCCTCGCCGTGTTGGCCGCGGTGGCGTAGGCGGTGGCCACCTGGGCGCCGGCGGCCGCCGCCTGCGGTCCGCGCGCATCCCGGAGGACCTCCTCCTCGGCGATCCCGGCCCCCGCGAGGTTGGCCGCCGCCGTGGCCAGCGAAGAGGTCTGCTCGAGCTTGTTCTCGTAGCTTTGGCGAGAGTTGTAGAGGCTCGCGACGCCGAGCGCGGCGATCGCGGCGAGCGCCAGCGTCAGCGCGACGAGCGCCAAGCGCAACGAGCGGGCGATGGAAAGACGCTGCATACGATCGACGTTGGGCGCTGGAGGCAGCCCGGCGTGATCGTACCCGCGGAGTTGTAAATCCAGGCAGGTTGAGGTCCGGTTGTGGTGGGCGTGTCGTCCCGAATCCGCGGCTACCATGCACTCCATGAGCCTTGCCAGGGCGTGGAGGCGCCAGCTTCTCGGCGCCTCGACTGCCGCCTTGATCGTCCCGTCTGCGATGGTGGCCGCGCTACTCGCGCTTGTGCTGAGCGGCGCGTTCAGCGACGTCGGGGTGCTCGGGCAGTTGTTCGTTGGACCGTCGCTGCCAAGGGCCGCGACCGCGGGCGGACAGTCCGGTTCGGGCGTCGGCCCGCGTGGCCCAGCGCTCGCCGCGCTACCGGTGATCCCGTCCGTTCCGGTTTCGGCTTCGGGTTTGGCGCCGCGGGGTGGCGTCGTGCATCGGGCTCCGGCGGCACGCCCGGTCCTGACCGCGAGCCGCGGCACGGGCGTCGCCGGCGGTGCGATCGGCGGGGCCGGCGGTACAGTCGTTACGGTGGGCGCGGGCGGATCGGGAGGTGGGACGGCCGGCGGGTCCGGCGGATCCGGTGGCGGACACGGTGGTGGGCCGCCGGCGGCCTCCTCGCCCGGTTCGGGCTCGACTTCGCCTCAGCCGGCGCCTCCGCCTCAGCCTAAGCCGACGCCGGTGGACATGGCGGTGACCCTCGTCACGTCGGTGACCCAGCAGGTTCCGGCGCCCGTCGGCCCGGCGGTGACACAGTCGGTTCAGGCCGCCGGCTCGGTCGTGGACAGCCTGATCCCGCAGACGGGGCAGCCGTGAGGTCGATCGTGGGGGTCTTCGCCGCGCTCGCATGCTCCGGCGCGGTCCTGGCGGGATGCGGCGGCAGCGGACCCGCGGTGGTTGGCCCGGGACCGGACTCCTCGGCCGAATATTCGAGCACGAGCTCGGGCACCAGCGCGAGCGCCGATGCGACGGCCGCGCGCGCCAAGATCCCCGAGGCGGACTGGCTTCAGTTCGACTACGACGCCGCACGGAGCGGGGTCGGGCCGGCGGACACTGGCGTAACGGCTCGCAACGTCCGGCGCCTGCGGCTCCGGACGGTCAGGCTCCCCGGTACCGCGGACTCGTCCGCGATCGAGTTGGCGGGTGTCACCGTGCGCGGGCGCAAACGCGACGTGATCGTGTTGACGACCACGTACGGACATACGCTCGCGATCGATCCGGGCAGCGGAAGGCGGCTGTGGGAGTTCACGCCCGCTGACATCCATTCGTATCTGGGCAGCGCGCAGTTCACGACCGCCACGCCGATCGCCGACCCGGATCGGGCGTTCATCTACGCCGCCACGCCCGACGGACGGATCCACAAGCTGGCGCTCGCCAACGGCCGGGAGGTCCGGTCGGGCGGCTGGCCGGTCAGCGTGACCTTCGATCCCACGCACGAGAAGATCGCGTCGCCGCTGAACATCAGCGGGGGATCGCTGATCGTCGCGACGGACGGTTACATCGGCGACATCCCGCCCTACCAGGGCCACGTGGTCACGATCAGCCTTGCGACCGGACGGATCACCGCGGTCTGGAACACGCTGTGCTCGGACCGTCATACGCTGATCGACCCGCCCCGTTCGTGCCCCGCCAGCGACTCCGCGATCTGGGGGCGCAACGCACCGGTGATCGAGCCGGGCACCGGCCGGATCCTGGTCGCCACCGGCAATGCCCCGTTCAACGGCTCGACCTATTGGGGCGACAGCGTGCTCGAGCTCAGCCCAGACGGCAGTACGCTCCTCCACAACTGGACGCCGGTGGATCAAGCGCGCCTGAATTCGGATGACCTCGACCTCGGAAGCACGTCGCCGGCGGTCCTGCCGACGTTTGACGGGCGGCGGCTCGCGGTCCAGGGCGGGAAGGCCGGCGTGCTCGATCTGCTCGATCTCGATGCGCTAGACGGCACCACGGGCCCGGCGGGTCCGCGCACGGGCGGTCAGCTTCAAGAGCTGTCCTCGCCGGGCGGCGACCAGGTGTTCACCGCTCCCGCGGTCTGGAGCCACAACGGCCGGATCTGGGTGTTCGTGGGCGACAACTCGGGCACGTGGGCGTACACGCTCGGCGGTAGCGGCGCAAGCCCGCGGCTGTCGGTGGCGTGGAAATCCGGGAATGGCGGCACCAGCCCGGTGATCGCCGGCGGCCTGCTGTATGTCTATGACCCGGGCGGTTCGCTCGACGTGTACGAGCCGACGACGGGGCGCCGGCTCGCGTCGTACTCGACCGGCGGCGGCCACTGGAACAGCCCGATCGTCGTAGGCGGTCGGGTGATCCTGCCGGTCGGGAACGCCAACGATCACTCGACGAGCGGGACGCTTGACATCTGGCACCTGCCGGGTCGGTAGGCCAGGCGCCTGGCTCCGGCGGATCCGGCTGGTGAGCCTGCGTGTCAGGCGGCCTGTAGAAGCGGTTCGCCCGGGGCCTCGCCGGCGGGCGCGGCCGCGACGGGGAGCGCGGCGGGGACAGCCTCGGTGGCGAGCAGCCGCACGCTGAACACCGAGCCTGCGCCCGGGTTCGACGCGACGTCGATCGTCCCGTTCATCGCTTCGACCAGCGACCTCGAGACGGCCAGGCCGAGCCCGTTGCCCTCGATACCGCGCACCGGCGCATCCAGTCGCTCGAACGGCTGGAACAGGCGCGTGAGCTGCTGGTAGGACATCCCGACGCCCGAGTCGATCACGTCGATGCGGACGCCGTCGGCTCCGTCGGGCCGGGCGCGGATCGTGATCGAGCCGCCGGGACGGTTGTACTTGATCGCGTTGGAGATCAGGTTGAGTAGCACCTGCTTGAGCCGGCGGGCATCGGCGAGCGCCCACAGCGGCTCGGCGCCGGCATCGACGGTCACGGTCAGCGATTCGCCGGCCGCGAGTGGCTGGCACAGCGCGACCGCGCCCTCGATCTGGGCGGCCGTGTCGACCGGTCCGAGTTCGAGTCCGGCGGCGTCCAGGCGCGAGACGTCGAGCAGATCCTCGATCAGCGCCAGCAGGTGGCGGCCGCCGGCCATGATCTGGTCGACGTTGTGGCGCTGGGACTCATCGAGCTCGTCGAGTGCCAGCAGCTGGCCGAAGCCGAGGATCGCGTTCAAGGGGGTCCGGAGCTCGTGGCTGGCCCGGGAGAGCGCCTGGCTGTTCGCGAACATGCCCTCTTATCGTCGTAGTCCGCCGAAAGCGTTAGCCGTAGTTCTCCCGAGGGGTCGCGGCGAACTACGGGCCGGCTCAGGACCCGCCGAGGCCGCGGTCCTCCGCTGCCTTGTACGCGATCTGGAGGAAGTCCGACAGCGTCAGCGCGGTCAGCGTCGATGCTGCGACTCGCGTGACGCGCGGCGCGAACATCAGGCCGGCGTGGAAGGCCCCCGACGCCCACAGCCCGAGGCAGTAGGGGCAGGTGAGCAACTCGCCGACGGCCCTGCGAACGCCCTCACCGCGCGCTCGCTCCTCAACCTCCGCGGGACCGCCGCGCCCCTGGTACTCGGTGAACGGGGCACGGGCGAAGCTCGTGACCCTGTCCTTGGCGATCACGCGTGAGAGCTTGTGGCTGGCGGTGCCGATCAGGACGACGTCCTGCGCCGAAACGCGGTCCGGGAGCCGTCCTCTGCGCCTCGCGGCGAGCAGGGCGCCCGCGAAGGCGGTGTTGAAGGTCGTGGCCAGCGCCGCGTACGTACGAAACGGCGGCCGCTCTTCAGCTCCGGCATAGCCGGCGAACGCATCGCGCGCGCCGTGGGCTCCGCGGGTCAAGGCGTCGACGCTCATCTACCAAGGCGTACCCGTGCGGCCAGGCGGGAAACGGCATCGAATATCCGATTAGGCGGAGGTTGGCCTCTCATCGTCCCGGGCAGAAGGGCTCGATGACTTGTTCGAGTGGCGAACGTCAAGACCCTGCGCTCCCCCAACGACGGACGCGCGCTGCACGCGCGCCTGGCTCCCGGGTGCGGGCGTCGGCGTTCAACGGCAGGGCGTGTGACCTTTGCCCCGAAACGAAGTATTGAAGAAGAGTGTTCTAGCGGGCAGAAGAAACCGGGCCCGTCTGGCGTCTTTCTCTTTCGGCTGCAGATTATCTAAGTGGCCACACTTACGAAACTCATCGTTCGATGACCGTCGAACGATGCTATAATTCGATGAGCATCGAACTATGAATGACCAGAGGATTCAATTGGACAATTTTGAAGTAGATCGCCGGCCTGATTCCCCCCATTCCGGTAATCACGAGACAACCAGGCGCCTTCGCTCGGCAGGCACGAAGCGGCGCGCGACGACGGCGAACCGGCGACAGGACCGGCGTCGGAGCGCACACGCTGCCGGTCAGGCCGACTCCGGCGCAGAGCTGCGGACCACGAACGACACCGCGGGCTCGCTCGACTCGCTCGAGCTGTTCATGCGCAAGGCCCGCGTGCACCCGCTGCTGACCGCGGCCGAGGAGATCGAGCTCGCCAAGAGGATCGAGCGCGGTGACCTCGCCGCCAAGGAGCGGATGATCAACGCCAACCTTCGGCTTGTCGTATCGCAGGCGCGGCGCTACCAGGGCCACGGCCTCCCGATGGAGGACCTGGTCCAGGAGGGAATGCTGGGCCTGATCCGCGCGGTCGAGAAGTTCGACTGGCGGCGCGGGTTCAAGTTCTCGACTTACGGCACGCTGTGGATCCGGCAGGCGATTCAGCGTGGACTCCAGAACCATGGTCGGACGATCCGGGTTCCCGTTCACGTGTCGCAGCGCCAGGTCAAGGTGCGGAAGATCGAGAGCGAGCTGAACACCAAGCTCGGTCGTGAGCCGACCGACGAGGAGATCGCGGCCGTTGCCGGTCTCGAGCTCGACGAGGTGATGGAGCTTCGCGAGCTGAGCCGGGCGATGACCAGCCTCGACCAGCCGGTCAGCGACGACGGCGAGACGGCGCTCGGCGACCTGCTCGCGAGCGATCGTCCCGAGCCGATGGAGGAAGTGGCCGACCTCGAGCGTGATCAGCGCGTCAACGAGGCCGTCGAGCGGTTGCCCGCGGCCGAGGCGAGCGTGATCCGGTTGCGGTTCGGTCTCGCGGGCGAGGAGCCCAGGACTCTCCGGCAGGCGGGATCGGAGCTCGGCATCACCGCCGAGCGTGCCCGCCAGCTCGAGGAGCAGGGCCTCCGGCGTCTTGCCGCTACCGCCGAGCTCGAAGGGCTTAGCGCGGCGGCGTAAGCGCCACAGCAGTCTGACTTTCGAGGCCGGGCCCGAGCGAAAGGGCTCGGGCCCGGCCTCTTGGTTCAAGCCGCGGCGCGTGCAATCAGCACGTCACATGGGGCGCGGGCACACACGCGAGCCGGCAGCGAGGACGCACTCCAGGGCGAGACCGCGCTGGCCGCGCGCGGGTCGATGACGATCAGCGCGGCTTCGGTCGCCTCGGCGACGTCGATCACGGCGTCGACCGTATCGCCGCCGAGTAGGTGGGCGGTGACGCCGATTCCCTGCCGGCGTAGCTCCTCCGCGGCCGCGGATAGGTGCTGGTCTGCGTCGGCGCGGTTCGACAGCACCGGCCAGTAGCTCTCGACGAGATGGACGTGGGCCTCGCGGGCGGCCGCCAGCCCCGCGGCGACAGCCAGCGCCGGCGCGTCCCCGGTGGCGCCGTACGCGTGAGCGACGATCACGTTGGCGGGCTCGGCCACCGCCTCCGCCCGCCGGCGGGTGAAGTCCGCGACCTGGCGCCACATGCTGATCGCCGGGATCAGCAGCCCGCGCGCCGCGGCGGCGAGGATCAGTTTCAGCGACGCGCTCGGCTCGTCGCGCCCCGCCGGCAATTCGATCTCGAGTTCGATCTGCGAGCCCTCCCCGTGCCGGACCGTGTTGCCAAGGCGCTCGAGCAGCCTCCGGGCGTCGGTGTTCTCGGCGAGCACGAGCGCGGTGAACCGGTCGATGCCCTCCTGGCGGGCACGCTCGACCAGGCGCTCGAGCAACTGCCCGCCGAGGCCGCGGTTCTGCCAGTCATCGGCGACGACGATCGCGCACTCGGCGACGCCGTCGCTGATGCGCACGAACCGGGCCACGCCGACGGCGTCGTCCCGGTCGGAGTCGACCGCCAGCAGCGCCTCGTGATCGTGATGATCGACGTCGGTGAGATACGACAGCTGCTCATCGCCGAGCTCGGTCAACGGGGTCTGGAAGCGCAGATAGCGCGACCGCTCGGATAGGCGCTCGAACCCGGCGCGCAGCAGCTCTCGGTCGGCCGGTTCGATCGGACGGATCACCACCGAGGAGCCGTCGCGTAGACGTGTCCTCGATGGCGGCGTCAAGAGCTCGAAACCGGCGCGCCGGTCTGCGCCCGGTCGGCGGCGTGCGCGTGGTCGGCGATCGCTGGCACCAGCTGCGGCCACGCGGCCTCGGGGAGATCGTGACCCATCCCCTCGATTGTCATCAGCCGTGCCCCGGGGATTGCCTTCGCGGTCGCCTTGCCGCCCGAGGGACTCACCATCGGGTCCTTCGATCCGTGGATCACGAGCGTCGGCGTCTTGATCCGGCGCACCTGCGCCGTGCGGTCTCCGGAGGCGACGATCGCTCCGAGCTGGCGGCCCGACGCGTCGGGGTCGTGGCCGCGGTCGTAGCTCCGCGTCATCATGTCGCGGATCCGCTCGGGGTCCTGGGGCAGACCGGTCGAACCGATCATCGCGAACATCCGCGACATGTGCTCGATGTACGCCTCGCGCTCGCTGGGCGCTGGGCGCAGCAGGTACGGATAGATCCGCAGCGCCGGCTGGCCCGACCACCGGTTGCCGGTCATCGACATGATCGACACCAGCGATCTCGTCGAGTCCGGGTGATGGGCGGCGAGCGTCTGGGCGATCATGCCGCCCATCGACGCGCCCACGATGTGCGCCGGGGCGAGACCCAGCGTCGACAGCATTCCGGCCGCGTCGTTCGCCATGTCGCCGAGGTCGTAGAGGACCGGCGATATCTTCCGGCGCAGCAGCTGACCCGGGGTCGGAGGTCGGCCGTGGATGCGCGTCGAGCGTCCGGCGTCGCGGTTGTCGAACCGAACGACGTAGAAGCCGCGACCAGCCAGTTGCTCGCAGAAGTCCTCGGGCCAGCCAAGCATCGACATCCCGAGCCCCATGATCAGCAGCATCGGCGGATCCGACTCGCTGCCGAACGTCTCGTAGCAGAGCGTGATCGCGCCGCCGATATCGCAGAACTGCTCAGCCATACAGCCCCTCGAACACGTCGGCGTACCGCTCGCTGACCACGTTCCGCTTGAGCTTCAGCGTCGGGGTGAGCTCGCCCCCCTCCTGGGTGAGGTCGTGGTCGAGCAGCGCGAACTTCTTGATCTGCTCGACCTGGGCGTACTTGGCGTTGGCGCGGTCGAGGACCTCCTGGATGAGCTGCCTGATCTCGTCGGCTTGAACCAGCGAGGCCATGTCCTCGGGCAGCCCGCGCTCCTTGGCCCACGGGGCGATCTCCTCGGGGTCGAGCGTGATCAGCGCGACCGGGTACGGACGGCGGTCTCCGTACATGACCGCCTGCGACACCCACCGGGACTGCTTGAGGTCGTTCTCGAGATTCGCCGGCGTCAGGTTCTTCCCGCCGGCGGTGATGATGATGTCCTTCTTTCGGCCGGTGATCGTCATGTAGCCGTCATCGTCGATCGAGCCGAGGTCGCCGGTCTTGAGCCAGCCGTCGTCGGTGAACGTCTCGCGGGTCGCGTCGGGGTTGCGCCAGTACTCGCGGAAGACGTTCGGGCCCTTTATCAGGATCTCGCCGTCGTCGGCGATCTTCAGCTCGACGCCCGGCAGCGCGCGCCCCACGGTGCCGAGCCTCATGTGGTCGAGCGTGTTGACCGTTCCGAGGGCGGTGGTCTCGGTCATGCCCCAGCCCTCGAGCACGGGCACGCCGCACGCATAGAAGAACTCGAGGATCTCGACGGAGATCGGGGCGGCGCCCGACACCGCCTTCTCGAGCTTGCCGCCGAACAGCCCGCGGACCTTTCCGTACAGGGCCTCCTCGGCCCGGTCATAGGCCGCGCTCAACTCCTCCGGGACGGCTTCGCCGCGCGCGCGGAGCTGCCGAACCTTCAGGCCCACCTCGACCGCTCCCCGGAGCTGCTCCTCGCTCTCGGCCATCGACAGCGCGAGCGTGTACAGCTTCTCGAAGATCCGCGGCACCGAGGGGAAGTACGTCGGCGAGGTCTGGATCGTCTCGGCGATGATCTGCTGGGTGTCGCCGCCCCAGTAAACGATCCCGGTGCCGACGTCGAACGAGGCCAGCTGCACGGTCAGCGCGAACACGTGCGCCAGCGGCAGGTACAGGTAGCTGAGGTCTTCCTCGGTGACGAACCCGATTTCCTGGCACATGACGCCGACCGACGCGCAGTTGCCGTGGCTGAGCACGACGCCCTTGGGCGCTCCGGTCGTGCCCGACGTGTAGATGATCGTGTAGGGGTCGTCGGGGGCGACTGCCGCGCAGCGCCGATCGAGCTCGGAGCGGTCGCCGCCACGGCTCTGCTCGCGGAGGGCGTCGATCGCGATGTGGCCGCCGTCGCCGTCGCCATCTCCGGCGGTGTCGGGGTCGGTGTCGGGGTCGCGGTCGATCAGGATGACGTGCTCGAGGTCGGGCAGCCCGCTCCTGACCTTGTCGATCTTGGCCGCCTGGCCCGCGTCCTCGCAGATCACGATCCTCGAGTCGGAGTTGCCGGCGACCCATTCGCACTCCTCGGGGGAGTTCGTCGGGTAGATCGGCACGACCACGGCGCCGGCGCGCGAGATCGCGAGGCTCGAGAACGTCCAGTCCGGGCGGGTGTTCGCGAGCAGCGCCACCCGGTCGCCGCGCTCGATCCCGAGACCCACCAGCCCGAGCGCGATCTCATCGACGATCTCGGCGACCTCGGCGAACGTGAGCTGCCGCCACTCTCCGTCCCTCTGAAAGCGGACCGCGACCCGATCACCGTGATGCTCCGCGGCGTTCGCCGCGGCTCGCGCGATCGTCCTGTTGCTGGCCTCTACGGCCTCTGTTGCCATCGATCAACCTCCTGCCGTCGTTGCTTCCCGCGGTAATGATCCTGACAGGTTCAGGACCCTAGCCGGAGCAACCGCGCCGCGTTCGCGAACCCGACCTTCTCCCGGTCAGCCTCGCTGATCGGCGCGCCCAAGACGAACTCGCGGCCTTCCGCATTGCTGCTGTACGGGTAGTCGACCGAGAACATCACGCGGTCGGCGCCGACCACCTCGAGCAGGCAGGTCAAGGGCGGGTAGGTGAACATCCCGCTGGTCGTGAAGTGGAGGTTCGCGGCCACGTAGTCCTCGAGTGGGCGCGTGAGGCCGGCCTGCTGGCGCAGCACGCGGGACGAGCGCGCGAGGAAGAACGGCAGCGCCTCGCCCATGTGGCCGACGATCATCTGGAGCCCCGGGTACTCGTCGAACATCCCGCCGACGATCAGCCGCAGGACGTGCAGGCCGGTGTCGACGTGCCACCCCCAGCCCGCCATCGACAGCGCCTGCCCGACCTGCGGCTCCAGGCCGCCGTAGTAGGCGTCGCGGACCGCGGGCGGCGGCGGCGTCGGGTGTAGGTAGATCGGGACGCTCAGACGCTCCGCCCGCTCGAAGATCGGCCAGAAGAAGCGGTCGTCCAGGAAACGGCCGCGAACGTGACCGTTGATCAGGGCGCCCACGAATCCGTGCTCCGAGACGGTCCGCTCGAGCTCGTCGGCGGCTTCCACCGGCGCCGCGGTGGGGAGGGTCGCGAACGCCGCGAACCGGCCCGGGTGCGGCGCGATTGATGCGGCGAGGTAGTCGTTTGCCTCGCGGGCGAGCTCGATCGCATCGGCGGGTTCGATCTGCTCGGTACCGGGCGCCCCGTGCGAGATCACCTGGATGTCGATCCCGCCCGCATCCATGTCGGCCAGGCGCTGGTCGCCGAGGTCGTCGAGCTTGGCCTGGATCTTCGCCATCGGGCTGTCAGGCGGGGGATCCGGGAGGCCGCCCACGGACTTCAGCGCCGGCGCGCGATAGTGCTCTTCGAGCGTGATCAGTCGCATGGCTAGTGCCGGGCGCTCCACTGCGCCATTCTGACGAACAGCTCTGGCGGCGTGATCGCGGGGAGAGACGGGTCGAGCTCGCGGTAGATCGTGGCGACGTTGACCGCGATCCGCTCGGGGTCACCCCAGTCGCGGTAGTCGCTGATGTCGATGTCATCGGCGGCCGCGGTCTCGTCCATGCCCGCTTCGAACCGCTGCGTCGCTTCGTCGCGGACGTAGGTGAGGTAGCGCTGCACGTCGCGGACGCCCGACTCGTCGGTGACGGGGCCGTGACCGGGGACGATCGTCCCCGCGTCCAATTCGATGATGCGGTCACACGCGGTCAGCCAGTTCGACACCGGTCCGGCCCACATTATCGGGGTGCCCTCGATGAACAGGATGTCGCCGGTGAACACGACGCTCGCGTCGGGGACGTGGGCAATAGCGTCGCCGTGCGTGTGCGCGGGCCCGAGCTCGATCAGATGGATCTGGCGATCACCGACCGTCAGCTCGTGACGCCCCTCGAACGACTGGGTCGGCAGCCGCTCGATCACCGAGGCGAAGTCGAACTTCCGCATGCTGCGCTCCGCGAACGCGGTGAACTCGGGCCCGAGGTCGAGCTCGTTGAACAGGACGTTGACCGCAGACGCCGGTGCCGCCTTCATGTCTTCGATCGCGCCGGCGGTCGCCACGATCGGGATGCCGTCGGGGAGCAGCGAGTTTCCGAACCAGTGATCGCCGTTGCCGTGGGTGTTGAACGCCTGCTCGATCGGGCTGCCGGTCGTTATGGGTTGCATCGCCTCGAGCATGTCTTTCGTGAGCTTCGGGTCGAACAGGGTGTCGACGAGCAGCGAGGTTCCCGCGTCGGTGATCAGTCCGGCGTTGCTCCAGCCCCAGCCGCCGTCTGGCTGGAGATACGCGTAGAGCCCGTCGCCGAGCTCGTGGAGTCCATGTTCGTAGGCGATCTTCATCTCGGTGTCAGAAGTCCGGCTCGGCGGGGAGGCCGACGTAGTTCTCGGCAAGACTGCGGGCGGCCGCCTCGGACCGCGCGACGTACTCGAGCCGGGCCAGCTGCATGCGGCGCTGGAACGGGCCACCGCCGAGGTCGTGGAGCATCTGCGTCATGTAGTTCGAGAAATCCTGGGCGCGCCACACGCGGCGCAGCGCGGCTCTCGTGTAGCCCTCGGCGCGCTCGGCGTTGTCCTCCTTGATCAGGTCCCTGAGCGCCGGGGCGAGGAGCCGGACGTCGTTGACGGCGAGGTTGAGGCCCTTGGCGCCGGTGGGCGGCACGATATGGGCCGAGTCGCCGGCCAGGAACAGCCGGCCGCGCTGCATCGGCTCGGCCACATAAGAGCGCATCGGGGTGATTCCCTTGTCGAGGATCGGGCCCGTGTTGACGTCGCCCAGGCGGGTGCCGAGCTCGCTCCAGATGCGGTCGTCGGGCCAGTTGGCGATGTGGTCGTCGGCGTCGACCTGGAGGTACAGGCGGCTGATCTTCTGGGAGCGCATCGTGTACAGCGCGAAGCCATCCTCGTGCCAGCCGTAGATCAGCTCGTCGGTGGCGGGGTGCGCTTCCGCGAGGATCCCGAGCCAGCCGAACCCGTACACGTAGTCGTACTCGGTCAGATGCTCGGCGATCGTCGGGCGGCTGACGCCGTGAAAGCCGTCGCATCCCGCAATCGCGTCGCACGTCAACTCGTCGGTCTTCCCGGCGTGCTCGTACGTAATCCGGGGGTGATCGGTCTCGATGTCGTGGAGCGCGACGTCGCTTACCTCGAACAGGATCGGAACGCCCCGGTCGAGCAACGCCTGCGTGAGGTCCTTGACGACCTCCTGCTGGCCGTAGATCGTGATGTGCCGGCCGGTCAGCTCGGCCATGTTCACGTAGTGGTTGTTCCCGTGGTAGCGGAGGTAGATGCCGTTGTGCTCGAGGCCCTCGCGGTAGAGCCGGTCGGCGACGCCGAGCTCGTGCAGCAGGTCCACCGTGTTCTGCTCGAGCAGGCCCGCCCGGACGCGCTTCTCGACGTACTCGCGGTCGCGCGCCTCGAGCACGACACATTCGATGCCCTCGCGGTGCAGCAAGATCGCGAGCATCAGCCCCGCGGGACCGGCCCCGACGATGCCTACCTGGGTGCGCACGGGCGCGAGTCTATTCGGGCTCTGCCACGAGGATCACGTCGAGCGTCCGGGGGCCGTGCACGCCTTTCACGCGGACCATCTCGATGTCGACCGTGGCCGATGGGCCGGAGATGAACGTCAACGGGCTGGTGGGTTTCAGGCGTGCAAGGGCCTCGGGAACCGAGGACACGATCTGTTCGGTTCGCACCACGCACAGGTGGTAGTCGGGAAGGAGCGTGAGCGCGCGCCGTCCCATTCCGGGGCCGCCGTCGAGCACGATCGTCCCGGTCTGGGCGATAGCGAGCGCGCAGGTTGTGACCACGCCGTCCGCTGTGTCGAGGGCGTCGTTGTCGAGTGGGGGTTTGTCTTTTATTGGGTTTACGGTGGTCAGCCAGCCGGCCGGGACCCCGTCGGGCGCGATGATGTTGCCCGCCTTGTGTTGTGCGAGCGCGGTCGCGACGGTGGCCTCGAGCTCGCCTTCGCTCGTCTGGATCGCGCGGGCGTCGTAGTGGGCGAGGCGCTCGAGGAATTGCTCGAGCCCGTCTTGCGTCGTGTGTCGGTAGTCGCGTGGGATGACATTTGACGGTTGGTGCCCGATTGCGGCTCGGACGCGCCCCAAGATCTCTTCGCGCGCTGTCATCGGCGCTTGGTCCACCATTCCCGGAAGGACTGGGGCGGCGGATCGGGGAGGTCCCGGGTCCGTATCCACTTCGACAGCGGCGGCGGGCTGCCGTGCTTGAATGCGCGCAGGAGCGGGGCCAGCTTGAGGGCCGCCGTCCACCGTTTTCGGCCGCTCATCGCCTGGGCGGCTGCTTGGAACGTCGCATCCTGCAGTTTGTGGCGTTCGGCCTTCACGGCGTCGTGGCGGAGCTTGACGAGCACGGTCGGGATGTCGATCTCGACCGGGCACACCTCGTAGCAGGCGCCGCAGAGCGACGACGCGAACGGAAGCTCGGGAGCCTGCTCGACCCCGGCCATCAGTGGCGTGAGGATCGCGCCGATCGGCCCGGGATAGGTGCCGCCGTACGCGTGGCCGCCGGTGCGCTCGTACACCGGGCACACGTTCAGGCAGGCGGCGCAGCGGATGCACCGGAGCGCCTGGCGTCCTGTGTGGTCAGCGAGGGCTTTCGTCCGGCCGTTGTCGAGGAGGACGATGTGTACCTCTTGCGGTCCGTCGTTCTTTGAGACGCCCGTCCAGATCGAGTTGTACGGGTTCATGCGCTCGCCGGTCGCGGAGCGCGGGAGCAGCTGGAGGAACACCTCGAGGTCGGTGAACGAGGGGATCAGCTTCTCGATCCCGACGACGCTGATCAGGGTCTCGGGCAGGGTCAGGCACATCCGGCCGTTGCCCTCGGACTCGGCGACGAGCAGCCCGCCGGTCTCGGCGATCGCGAAGTTCGCGCCACTGACCGCGACCGGCGTCTTCAGGAACAGCCGTCTGAGGTGGAGCCTTGCGGCCTCGGCCAGGTCCTGGGGGTCATCGGTCAGGTCCTTTGGTGCATCCGGCATGTGGTCGCGGAAGATCTCGCGGATCTCTGCGCGGTTGCGGTGGAGCGCCGGCACGACGATGTGGCTCGGGCGGTCGTGCGATAGCTGGATGATCATCTCGGCCAGGTCGGTCTCGTGCGCGGCGATCCCTTGGTTCTCGAGGGCCTTCACGAGGCCGATCTCCTGGGTGGCCATCGACTTGACCTTGATGACCTCGGTGTGGCCGGTTTGTTGGACGATCTTGGTGACGGTTTGCGTCGCCTCGTCCGCGTCGCGGGCCCAGTGGACGTGGGCGCCCCGCGCGGTGGCATTTCGCTCGAATTCCTCGAGGTATCCGTCCAGGTGGTGCAGGACCTCGTCCTTGATCGCGGCGCCGGCATGTCGGAGTTGCTGCCAGTCCGAGGTCTCCGCGACGAGGCCCGCCCGCCTTTGCCGGATCGTGCCCGTGGCCTTGCGGACGTTGCGACGCAGTTGCGAGTTCTCGACGGCGCGCTTGGCGTTCTCAGGAAAATCGGGGCCCGGCCAGCCCTCGTCGCCCCAGATGAGCTCGCCGGTGGTCATGCCGCGGTTGCTCGTTCGGTGCTGGCGAGGATCTCGGCGAGGTGGAGCGTCTTGATGCCCGCGCGAATCCGATCCAGGCCGCCACCGATATGCATCAGGCACGAACGGTCGCCGGCGCACAGGACCTCGGCGCCGGTCTCGATCACAGCTTCCATCTTGTCGGCGAGCATCGCCGCCGACACGTCCGGGTTCTTGATCGAGAACGTGCCGCCGAACCCGCAGCACTCATCGTTGCGGGGGAGGGTCACCAGTTCGATGCCGCGGACGTTGTTCAGCAGCCGGAGCGGGCGGTCGCCGACGCCGAGCATGCGGAGCGAGTGACAGGTCGGGTGATAGGTGACGCGGTGGGGGAAGTACGCGCCGACGTCGTCGGTGTGGAGCACGTCGATCAGGAACTGCGTGAGCTCGTACGTCTTCTCGCCCACGGCGTGTGCTTGCCGTGCAAGGGTCTCGTCCCCGGCCGTTCGCGCGACCATCTCGTGCTGGTCGCGGATCGCGCCGGCGCAGGAACCCGACGGGACCACGACGGCGTCGTACGCGTCGAACACGTCTACGTATCTGCGGACGAGGTTCGGCTCGAAGTAGCCGCTGTTCGCGTGCATCTGACCGCAACAGGTCTGTTCGAGCGGGAATTCGACCGGCTGCCCGAGCCGTTCGAGCAGGCGGACGGTCGCCTTGCCGGCGTCGGGGAAGAGCGCGTCGACCAGGCAGGTGCTGAATAACGCCACGCGCATACGCGGTGCATCGTAGACGCGCCAGGTGTGCACCGATTCTGCGTCTTTCTGGCCCCGGGGCCGCCCCGGCCGCGCCGGCACGCGCATCCTCCGTCCCATGCCCCGACTCCAGTGTGGCCAATCCCTCACTCGACGCGCCCGTGTCGGTGAATTCAGGTTCAGCCACCTCCTGCGTGGCTAATCGCGTGGTCGACCGGCGCTGCCACGCGAGTGCGGGGTTAGCCACGTGACGAGCAAGTGGCGAGATCGGGAGATCGCGCGGGTCACCGGTAAGCAGCGGACGCTCGCTACTGCCGAGCAGTTGTATGCGCGTGGCATCAGCAAGCGGGCGATCGAGTACCGGCTCGCGAGCGGACGGCTGCGCGTCGTCTTCCGTGGGGTCTACACGGTGGCGCCGGGCGAGCTCCCACCGTTCGCCCTCGAGCTCGCCGCGCTGCTGGCGGTCGGCGACAACAGCTTCATCAGCCACTGTTCAGCTGCTTTCGTCTGGGGCCTTCGCGCGACGCCGCCGTCACACGTCGAGGTCTCGGTGTTTGGGCGATGCTGCGGCGCGCGCAAGGACATACGCGCGCACCGGATCCAGAAGATCCGCCGAAATGAGCTATGCCGGCGCGAGGGCCTGTGGGTGAGCTCGCCGGCGCGGGCGGTGCTGGAAGTGGCTGCCGAAGCCGGGCTCGACGAGCTTGCCGAAGTGGTGGAGAAGGGGGTGGCGGAGCGTGTGCTCACACCGCGGAAGCTCGAGGCGGTTCTCGCACGCCACCGCGGCAGGCGCGGTTCGGCTCGCCTGAGCCAGGTCCTGGGTGACGAGTCGGCGACGACGATCACGCGCTCAAAGCTGAAAAGGCGTTCCTCAAGCTCATTCGCGACGCCCGCCTACCTGCGCCGGAGGTCAACCCGAGGCTCGGGCGGTACGAGCCGGACTTCATGTGGCGCAAGGAGCGACTGATCGTCGAGCTCGACAGCTATCGGTTCCACGGTGTTGATCGCAACCTTCGCGGCGGCCGGGTCATGCCCGGCGGCGGCGTACGCCTGCCGGTAGAGCTCGACCAGCGGGACGAACCGCTCGGGCTGGCCGCCGATGATCGCGAGCGTGAGCGGCAGGCCGAGCGCGCCGGCGCGGACGACCGATTCCGGCGTCCCGCCGACGGCGACCCACACGGGCAGCGGGTCCTGCACCGGTCGTGGCCACACGCCGGCGTCATCCAGCGGTGCACGGTGGCGTCCTCCTGACCAGGTCACGTGCGTCGACTCGCGGATCTCCAACAGCAGCTCGAGCTTCTCGGCGAACAGCTCGTCGTAGTCGTCGAGGTCGTAGCCGAACAGCGGGAACGACTCGATGAACGAGCCGCGGCCGGCCCATATCTCCGCGCGCCCGGCCGAGATGAGGTCGAGTTCGGCGAACTGCTGGAACACCCGGACGGGGTCGTCCGAGCTGAGCACGGTCACCGCGCTCGCCAGGCGGATGTGTTCGGTACGCGCGGCGATGGCAGCGAGGGGGATTGCCGGCGCGGACACGAGGAAGTCGGAGCGGTGATGCTCGCCGATCGCGAACACGTCCAGGCCGAGCTGGTCCGCGAGCTCCGCCTCCTCGAGCAGGTCGCGCATCCGCTGCTCTGGAGTGACGCCTGAAGAGAGGTCGGCGAAGGTGGCAAGTCCAAGTTCCATGCGAATGAGGATAGCACGATAGTTGTCCGCACAACTATCGTGCAGGAGCGGCCGCGTCGAGCGCCCCCAAGCGTGACCGATCAGGCCGCCGGGGCTTCTTCGAGCGGCGGCATCCCGGCGGCGAGCTGCAGGGCTCTTCTCTTGGCCGCTCCCACCGCCTCGGTCAGGGTGTCGATGTCGTAGACGCCGTAGTGGCGCCGGCCGTTGATGAAGAACGTCGGGGTGCCCGACACGCCGCTCTCGTCCGCGCTGCCGACGTCCTCGCTGACCCGCTGGGCGTATGCGCGCGTGCGGAGCTCGTCCCGGAAGCGCTCGACGTCGAGGCCGAGCTCGCCGGCGTAGCGCGCGAGGTCGCGCGGCGACAGCGCGCCCTGATGGCTGAGCAGCAAGTCGTACATCTCCCAGAACTTCCCCTGCGCCGCGGCGGCTTCGGAAGCTTCGGCGGCGAGCTGCGCGCTCGGGTGGACATCGTTGAGCGGCAGGTGGCGCCACACGTACCGGATGTCGGCCCCGTGCGCGGACAGCAGCTCGCGGATCACGCCTTCGGCCTGACCGCAATACGGGCACTCGAAGTCCCCGTACTCGAGCAGGGTCACCGCGGCGTCGTCCGGGCCGCGGATGTGGTCGTAATCGGGATCGACGTCGACCACCAGGTCGAGGATGTCTTCCGATGTGCGGGCGACCTGGCGCGCGCGAAGCGTTTCGGGGAGCTTCCTGGTCAGGCGGGTCAAGGCCCAAGCCACCGCCGGCGCCACCACCACTGTGCACAGCGTTCCCAGCCTGGCCTCGTCGAGCTCGATGCCGGTGAAGGCGAGGCTCGAGACGAGCAGCGACACCGTGAAGCCGATGCCGGCGCACGCGCCCGCGGTGAGGAGCACCGGCTCGCTGATCGGCGAGCGCGGCCCGTGGAATGCTGGCCGGGAGGCGATCCACGAGCCGGTGAACACCCCGATCGGCTTGCCGACGACGTAGCCGAGCAGGATCCCCCACGTGATCGGCGAGGTGACGGCGTGGCTCAGGAGCCTCGAGGTCATGTGGATTCCCGCGTTGGCGAGCGCGAACAGCGGCACAATCACGTAGCTGGTCCATGGGTGCAGCTCGTACTGAAGCCGTTCGTTGGGCGAGATCGCCGACTGGAGGCTCTGCTGCGCAGAACGCGCGAGCTCGGGCGTCGGCTGCTCGCGAAATTCGCGCGTCAGCGTGGTGGCCCGCTCGAGGTCGTCGCGTGACGGCGGGTACGCGCTCGTGCCAAGCCCGATCGCGAGCCCCGAGATCACCGGGTCGATGCCCGACTTGAACATCGCGACCCAGATCGCGACAGCCACGCCGATCGAGATCGCGGCCCGCCCGAACGGCGCATAGCGCAGCGCCACGAGCACGCCGAACAGCGCGACCGCGATGCCGAGCGCGAGCACGGACACGTGCGTCGTGTATACGGTCGCGATCACGACCAGCGCCGCAAGGTCGTCGGCCACGGCGAGCGTGAGAAGGAACACCCGGATCCGAGTCGCCGTGCGCGGAGTCACGAGCGCCACCGCCGCCAGCGCGAAGGCGGTGTCGCTCGACATGGCCGCGCCCCAACCGTGTCCCCCCGCGCGGCCGGCGTTGAACGCGAGGTAGATCAGGATCGGCACCGTGATGCCGCCGATCGCCCCGAACACCGGGATCGCGAGCCGGCTCCGTTCCCGGAGCTCCCCGAGGTCGAGCTGGCGCTTGGCCTCGAGGCCGACCACGAGGAAGAACAACGTCATCAGCCCCTCGTTGACCCACGTGCGAAGCTCGGCCTCGATTCCCGCGGTCCCGATCCGGATCGAAAGGTGGGTCGTCCACACCGACTCGTACGTGTGCCACCACGGCGAGTTCGCCCACAGGAGCGCGGCGATCGCCGCCCCGAGCATGACGAACGCCCCGCCCGACTCGGTGCTCAGGAAGCTTCGCACGGGCGCGGCGAGGTTCCTCGCCCACGCAGTCCGGCCTCCGTACGGCACCGCCTCTGTGGTGACGCTCATCGCTGGGCGTTACTCGACGAGCGGCGGGTCGCGCAGGTTCGAGTTGATCTGTTCTGACAGGGCCTCGGACGCGGCGCGCTGGGCCAGGAGACGCTGCTGTTCGTCGGCGTCGTCGAGCAGCGCGGACTCGTACGCGTCGGCGGCGATCCCGTATCGCTCGCGCTCGCGCTCGGTGTCCTGAGCGGCCTCCCGCCGGAGCAATTCGGCTCGTTCGGTGACCGCCGCGGCGGGCTCGTCCGCGGAGTGGACCTCCTGGAGGTCGATGTCGCTCGTGAACGTGAACCGGCGCTCACTGGTGGCGGTCGGCCGGTATGCCTTGCGGTAGATCGTTATCGAGCCGTCGTCCTCGACGCTGGTGTTGATCTCGTAGTGCGTGTAGGGCTGGATCGTCGCGAGCCATTGCCGGCGCCGACCATCGACCTCGGCGCTGCCGTGGCCCTCGATCGAGTTGGCGGTGAGCTCGGCGACGTGGACCCACCCCCAGTGGGTAGTGACGAGGATCGCCCCGACCACGATGGTCGCGATGCTGAGCCCGTCGAAGCCGCTCGAGATCGCGTCGACCAATCCGAGCAGCGCAAGCAGCGACCCGAGCACGAGCGAAACCGCCGTGAGCGTCGCTCCGGTGCCCACGATCCGGGCGCGCGCGCCGGTCGGGACGAATATCTCGGGCCGGCCGACATCCTCGGGCAGCTTCTCGAGATCGGCGGACAACAGCCGCTCGTCAGGCTCGCGGCCCACGAATTCCACCGGACTCGATGAATCGGTCATATGCGGTGAAGGTACTCCTCGATCGAGCTCGTTTCGCGGTGTCGAAGAACGACACCTTGGTGCGTCTCCGGGGCGCGCAGGGGTGCCTACACTGGGAATTGCAGAATTCACGCGCCGGACGGACCGGTCAGCGCCTGATCCCGACCCTGGAAGGGGGGGAACAAGATGCCGTTATTTTTCTTCACCGTCGAGCAGCAGGAGCGGGCGATCGTCGAGCGCTTCGGGAAGTTCGTACGTGTCGCGGGTCCAGGCCTTCAGACCAAGACGCCGTTCGTCGAGCGGGTCGCCGGCCGGATGAGCCTCCAGGTCGAGCAGCTCAACTCCCAGATCGAGACCAAGACCAAGGACAACGTGTTCGTGCAGGTCAAGCTGGCCGTGCAGTACAAGGTCGGCACGGCCGAACAGCAGGTCCAGGACGCCTATTACAAGCTCGACAGCCCCGAGGTCCAGATCCAGTCCTACGCGTTCGACGTTGTCCGCTCGCACATCCCGAGCATGGACCTCGACGAGGCCTACGCCGACGCGGACACGATCGCGATGCACATCCAGGACACGCTGCACCGGCAGATGGCCGACTACGGCTACGAAATCGTCAAGGCGCTCATCACGAACATCGAGCCCGACCAGCGGGTCAAGGACGCGATGAACAACATCAACGCGTCGCAGCGAAACCAGATCGCGGCCGCGGCGCAGGGGGATGCGCAGAAGACACTGGCGGTCAAGAAGGCTGAGGGCGAGCGGGAGACGATGCGCCTCCAGGGCGAGGGCGTGGCCGCCGAGCGCAAGGCGATCGCCGAGGGGCTCCACGAGTCGCTCGAAATCATCGCCCAGCACGGGCTCGACATGCGGGAGGCGATGGCGCTGGTCGCGCTAACCCAGTACACGGACATGATCCGGGCCCTCGGCGAGAGCGCGAAGACGAACACGATCCTGTTGCCCCACTCGCCGAGTGCGGTCGGAGATCTGATGGCTCAGATCCGGGACGGTATCCTCGTGGCCGACCTCGCCAGCAACAACGCGAATAACTCGGACAACACCCCGGCCCTCCCGCCCGCTCGCCGGCCGGTGCCGCCTAACAACTGAGGTTCTTGCCGGCGCTTGGCGCGCCGGAAACCCGGCTGGAATGGGCGCGATGGGGGGTAAGACCCTGGTGTGGCGGAAGGTCGAGCTAGCGCCCAAAAGCGTGTAGCCCTGGTCGTAGGACTGCTGCTGCTTCCGGTGCTGAGCCTGGCCACGGGCTCGATGATGTTCGTGCCGCTATTCGCTCTGCCGGCGATGTCCATCCCGTCGGGGATTCTGTTCGGTGGCGGCGACACGCCGCCGGATCGCCCAGACACCGATGACGGAGGTGGGTGGGGCCTGCGCGGACCGTCCTCGCCGCCGGATCCGCCGTGCGCCGGGCCGCCGTTGCCGGACGCCGACCAGTCGCGCCACAGGGTGCGCGATCACCGCCGCGGGTTCCTGACCCCGTTGCGGACGCGACGGGGCGCGCCGGAACGCCCGCGTCGCACGCCCGCGACGCCGCGTCGGGGTGCCTAGGGCCGGGCGGCGGCGCGGGCTCGCCCGAGGTAAGGGGTCGCGTTCCGAAATTAAGCGAGCGTTCCCGCGGAACGGCTGCGAACTGCCGATGTCAGGCGGTGGGGCTTAGCGCACACTTGGCTTCATGACCAATGCCGAACTCAAGGAGCCAGTCATGAACACAGCAACGGCATCGCGAGGGCGCCGCAGGATCGCCCGCCTGAAGAGGATCCTCAGCGAGCTCGACTACGTCCAGCGCCGGGTCCTCGAGAACCAGACCGGCGTGCCGTTCATCACGCCAGAGGAACGCAGCCGGAGTCGCCAGCGCGTCGCGCAGCTCGAGTACATGTACCGCAGCTGAACACGGTCGGGGGCTCGCGCCGAGCCCCCAGCCGCATCCATCACCCTCACCACGGACCCTCATTACACATCCGCCGGTTGAAGGTTTAGGCTTCCCGCCTTCGTATCGAGGGTGTTCAAGGAGGGTTGATGGCTGATACAGCGACCCCGCAGGCCGAACGGTCTGTTGTGCTGGATGCTGACGGACTCGACCGGGGAGTTGGGTTCCTAGGGCTTCTCTGGGCATCGGAGGGCTCGATCATCGGATCCGGATGGTTGTTCGGAGCTCTGGTCGCGGCGACGTACGCCGGACCGTCGGCGTTGATCGGCTGGATCGTCGCTTCTCTGATCGTGATCTTGCTGGCGCTCGTGCACGCCGAGCTCGGGGGCTTGTTCCCGGTGAGCGGCGGGACGAGCCGCTTCCCGCACTACGCGTTCGGCAGCTTCGCCGGCGCCACGTTTGGATGGGCGTCGTACCTCCAGGCGGCGACCGTCGCCCCGATCGAGGTGCTCGCCGCGATTCAGTACCTGTCGACCGCGCACTGGGCGCGCCACTTTTTCCACAGCCACCTCGTGAACGGCATCTCGGCGAACACGCTGTCCGGCACGGGCATCATCGCCGCGGTCATCCTGATGTTCATCTTCGTGGTCCTGAACCTGGTCGGCATCCGCTGGTTGGCCAGGGCCAACAACGGGATCACCACGTGGAAGGTGTTCATCCCGGTGCTGACGATCATCGTCCTGCTGGTGTCGAACTTCCACGGCTCGAACTTCAGCAACGGGGGCGGCTTCTTCGTTAAGGGGGCCGCGATCAAGTCGATCCTGATTGCGATCCCGTCGGGCGGCATCGTGTTCGCCTTGCTCGGTTTCGAACAGGCAGTCCAGTTAGGCGGTGAGGCAAAGAACCCGCAACGCGACCTGCCGCGCGCGGTGATCCTGTCGATCCTGATCGGCGCGGGGATCTACATCCTGCTCCAGGTCGCGTTCATCGGCGCGCTCAGCCCGACGTTCCTGCATGTGCATGGTCCGTGGACGAACTTGGGGAGCTCGAACAGCAATCCCTCGGTGGTCGCGCTCAACGCGGGTCCGTTCTACACCGTGTCGAAGATCGCCGGGCTTTCGTGGCTCGCGTTCCTGCTCCGACTCGACGCGGTGATCTCGCCGGCCGGAACGGGTCTCATCTACACCACCTCGTCGGCGCGTCTCAGCTTCGCCCTTAGCCGCAACGGCTTCGTTCCGACGGCGTTCGAGCGGACCGACTCCCGGACCAGGGTGCCGGTGTTCGGAGTCATCTTCGCGGCGCTCATCGGCCTGCTGTTCCTGCTGCCGTTCCCGAGCTGGAGCGCGCTCGTCGGCGTCGTAACAAGCGCGTCGGTGCTGATGTATTCGGCGGCGCCGGTGGCGCTGGCCGCGCTCCGAAAGCAGAAACCGGAGCTGGACCGCGTGTACAGGCTTCCCGCGGCGGATTTCCTGGCGCCGCTCGGGTTCGTCTGCGCGAGCTGGATCATCTACTGGGCGGGCTGGGAGACGTACACCACACTGATGGTGGCGATGCTGATCGGCTACGCGCTGATCGCAGCGTCGTACGCGTTCAAACTGAACCCGAAAGCGGCGCCCATGGATTGGGACGCCGCGTGGTGGATCATCCCTTACCTGGTCGGCATGCTGGTGATCTCGTATTTCGGCGACTTCGGAGCCGGCGGGATCATCGGCGGCATCGGGTTCTTCCACCATGTGCTCGATCAGGGCGGCAACGACGACCTCGGGCTCTGGGGGGGCCTGCTAGCCGTCGCCGTCTGGAGCCTGATCATCTACTACATCGCGATTAACAAGCGGCTCCCGGCCCACAAGGTCGACGAGTACGTCGCAGACGTGTACCCGCCTCCGGTCGCGGAGTAGGCGTCTGCGCGGCGAGTGCCGCCTGCGCGTTCGAATGTTGTAGACCGCCCCGCCCGACCAGGCGGGGCGGTCGGCTGTTGGGCTGGCGCGTCAGGCCGGCCAGGGCCGGAGTTCGCTGGCGGCGCGCGCGGCGCCAGCACGGAGACCGGCGCTGCTGCAGGCGTCGTAGAGAGGTCCGGTGCCGTCGGTGACGAGCAGCCAGGCCTGAGCGACGCCGTGCGCCGCGACCGGCCGTGGATCGGCCAGGCCGTCGGCGAGCGCGAGCAACTCCGCGCGAGCGGCTTCGACGCCGTTGCGGTCGGGCCGGATCCGCCCACGTGATGCGCGTGTGTCGTCGAGGGCCTCTAGAACGATCCGCCGCAGCGCGCCGGCGAGCGAGCGTCGGCGGTTCAGTGCGGTCAGCCGGCGTGCGCGGAGCGCGAGTGCTCGACTGGACTCAGGCGGAGCGCCCTCAGCGAGCGCGCGGTCGAGGCGGGCGGGCCGCCAGCGCGCCGACGTGCGGTCGCGGAGCGTCGCTCGCCCGGCGACCAGCACACTTCCAACTGGCTCGCGCTTCGGTGCGGCGCTCTTCGGATGCTTGTTCAAGCGACTCTGCATGACCGCTGACAATCGTACGCCGGTCATGGTGACCTGTCAAGTGTGTTTGCTGGTCACGCGGCTACACTCATGCCGATGGGCGATCTTCCTTCCTGGTATCCCGACGACGACGAGGCGAAGCCGGCCCCCATGCCCCTGTTGCGCATCCAGGCGTTTTTGAACACGTGGGACGTCGGCGAGGGTTCCGACCGGCTGGCCGATCCGGACGCCGCCAGGAGGTGGCTCGTCGACGCCGGCCTGCTCGACCCCAAGGCGCCCCTGCGCGCATCCGATCTCGAACTCGCGCGCGACGTACGCGAAGCGATCCGCGGCGTGCTCGTCACCGGGCGCCCCGACGGGGGCGACGGACCCGATCTCACGTCGCTCAGGAGGCTCACCGCAGCGAATCTGGCGCGGATGACGGTCGGGGCCGACGGCATGCTCGGGCTCGAGAGCGCGGAGGACGGCAGCCTGGGCTGTGGTCTGTTCGATCTCCTGCTGATCGCGCGCCAGGCGCAGCAGAACGGGACCTGGACCCGGTTGAAGGTGTGCGCGAATTCCGAGTGCCAGTGGGCTTTCTACGACCGCTCGCGCAACCAGCAGGGCAACTGGTGCGACATGGCGGTGTGCGGCAATCGCCTCAAGAACCGCCAGCTGCGCGCTCGCCGCCGCTGACGCGGCACGGGGTGGCCGCGCGGGGGCTGGCGCGCGGGTGAGCTGGCGCGGGTGAGAGTGGCGCGCGCTGTGAGGCGAGACTAGGGCTGCAGAAACGCCGGCGTCCGGGTGCCCGAGGCGGCCGGGGTCGAGGTCAACCGGGTTTGAGCTCCCCGCCTCCCCGCGGGCGCCCTTCCCGATACCGGGTCCGAGCGCCTCGAGGAGATCGTGCACGCCCCCCTAGTGGGCTCAGCCCCCGGGGATCAGTGCCACACCTGCGGGTGGGGGTTGGAGCGCTGACAGCGACCTTATGCGTGAACGGCCGGCTCGCCGGCGCCGGCCGGCACCGGATCGCCGCCGCCGGCGACCGCCGGATCGCCGAGCGGGATGCGCAGACGCGGGATCGTGACGTGCGCGATCGGTCCGATTCCCAGTGCGTACACCACGGTTCCGATCCCGACCGTTCCGCCGAGCAGCCAGCCGGTGACCAGGACCGTGAGCTCGATCGAGGTCCGCACGATGCGGATCGAATGACCGCGCGCGGCGAGTCCGGTCATCAGCCCGTCGCGCGGGCCGGGTCCGAGGCCGGCGCCGATGTAGGCCCCCGTGGCGATCCCGTTCAGCACGACGCCGCCGAGCATCACCACGATCTGGGCGGGGAGGCCATGGACCGGGGGCACGACCGCGAGCATCACGTCGATCACGAGGCCGACGAGCACCACGTTGCTGAGCGTGCCGAACCCCGGCTTTTGGCGAAGCGGGATCCACAGCAGCAGCACCAGGACGCCGACGATGATCGCCCAGGTGCCGACGCCGAGGCCGAACCGGCGCGAGAGGCCCTGGTGGAACACGTCCCAGGGGTCGACCCCGAGGCCCGCGAGCAGCAGCATCGAACTGCTGACGCCGAACAGCACGAGACCGGCGTAAAGCTGGACCAGGCGGCGCACGCGTGGGGGCCGCATCCGCGAGATCACGCCAAGCCGCATCCGCTCCATGTCGACGAGTTTGGCAGACAATGGCCTATGCAGCCGCAGGCCAATTTGCTACAAGTGGCTTGTGTCGATCACCCCCGCCGGCCGCCTCACCGACCTCCTCGGTCCCTGGCGGCGCGAGGGCACGAGCCGTGAGCGACTTGCCGCCGCCGTGCGCGCGCTGATCCTCGACGGGCGAGTCGCGGTCGAGAGCCGGCTGCCCGCCGAGCGCACGCTCGCCGGCGCACTCGCGGTGAGCCGCGCCACCGTCACCGCCGCGTACGACCAGTTGCGCGAGGAGGGATACATCGCGAGCCGGCAAGGGTCGGGGAGCTGGGTGACGCTCCCGGGCGGGCACCGCTCGGCGCCCGACGCAATCGTCGGCGGTCCCGGGCTCGACATGCGGATCGCCGCGCTGCCGGCGCCCGCGGCGCTCGAGCACCTGTTCCTCGCGGCCGCGCGCGAGCTTCCGCGCTGGCTCGATCACCACGGCTACGACCCGCTGGGCCTGCCGCCGCTCCGGCGCGCGATCGCTGCATGGTTCGATCGCCGCGGACTGCCGACCCGGCCGGAGCAGATCCTTGTCACCAACGGCGCGATGCACGCCGTCGACCTGTCGATCAGGGCGGCGCTTCCGCGCGGGCGGCGCGTGCTGGTCGAGGTGCCGAGCTACCCGGTCGCGCTCGACGCGCTCCGCGGCGCCGCTGCGCTTCTGATGCCGGTGCCGGTGGCGCGCGACGGCTGGGATCTCGACGCGCTTCGCGGGGTGGCGCGGAGCCACCGGCCGGCGCTCGCGTACCTGATGCCCGACTTCCATAACCCCACCGGGGTACTCGTCGACGAGGCATGCCGCCGACGGGCGATGCGCGCCCTGCGGTCAGCGGGCACGGTGGTGTTGGTCGACGAGACGTTTGTCGAGCTCAACCTCGACGGCGTGGAGATGCCGGCGCCGGCGGCCAGCTTTGGCGACGAGCGCACGATCACGGTCGGCTCGCTGAGCAAGGCGGTGTGGGGAGGACTGCGGGTCGGGTGGGCTCGCGGCGACCCCGCTCTGATCCACCGCCTGGTTGCCGCCCGGGCGACCAGCGACATGTCGGGGCCGCTGTTCGAGCAGATCGTCGCCGCCCACGTGCTGGAGCACCTCGACGACATCCTGGCCGAGCGCCGCGCGATGATTCGCCGCCGGCGGGACGCGCTCGCCGGCGCCCTTCACCGGAGCCTTCCTGAGTGGCGGTATGCGCTCCCGGCCGGCGGCATGTTCCTGTGGGCGGAGTTGCCCGAGCCGATCAGCACGAGCCTCTCGCTCGCCGCCGCCGAACAGGACCTACAGCTCACGCCGGGACCCCGATTCGCGGCCGCGGGCGTACTCGAACGCCACTTGAGGCTGCCGTTCACGCTCGCGCCGGCTCAGCTCGAACGCGCGGTCGAGATCCTGTCGGGGCTCACGCCGGGCAGCATGGGCGAGCCGACGTCGAAGAAGTTGGCGTACGTCGCCTAGCCGCCGTCCCAGGGTGTCGATTTCCGCTCGACCCGTTCGTCTCTAAGCGAGACCATCCCCTGGACGAGACGCGCGACTGGCCGAGATCACCTCGCCGTCGTCCTCCAGCCCTCCGCGTACTGCAGCCGGGCCGGCTCGGAGTACGGCGTCGGGCTGACGATAGCGCGGACCTCGATCTGCCGGTGGGGGTCGACCGTCGTCTTGCGCGAGCCGCCGTTCGGCTCGCCCCAAACCACCGTGACCTCGGTGCCGATCTCGACCGCCGGGTCGACCGTGGCCAGCGACAGCGCCCGCTTCTCGTTGTCGCTGAAGCCGGTGAACATCGAGTAGCCGACCAGGCTGCCGTCGGCGTCGAGCACCGAGTCGAAGTTCGAGGATCCGTAGTTGGCGATCGGAAGGTCGAAGAACTGGTAGGGCTGCTCGTCGGTGTACATCAGCGAGGCGAAGATACGCGAGACGTCCTCGTCGGCCCACGCCAGCGTCACCTTCTTGCGCTGGGCTTCGGGGTCGATCTGCTCGAGCGCGTCGCGACCGATGAAGTCGTGATCGAACTTGACGAACGGTCCGTAGCCCAGCTCCCACGGGTTGAGGTAGTAGTCCTCGATGCTTTCGGACACGAAGCTGCCGGCCAGTGCGTTGTTCGCCTCGTAACTGTCGGCGCCGAGCCACTCGCGGTACTTGCGGACGACGCCCTCGCCGGTATAGATCGCCGGCAGCGGCGACGGGATCCAGCCCGACTCGAGCGTGTTCGACGCGTACGCGCGCGCACCGCACGGCTCGAGCCCGAACTCCTTCCCCGCCTCGAGGATCGTTCCGCGCACCTCGTCGTAGCTCTCGTACGGACCCCAAAGCTCGAGTCCGGGCTCGCCGGCCATGCCGTGGCGCAGCGTGCGGACGCGCATCCCGCCGAGGTTCATCTCCGCCATGCGGAAGAACTTGAGCTGCTCGAGCGGACCGCCGTTGAGCTTCTCGATCACCGGCCACGCGTTCGGCCCCTGGATCTGGAAGCGCCACACGTTGCGGGTGACCGCCTTGCCGTACGGCCGCGAGGGCGAGCGGTCGTCGTAATCGAACTCGAGGTTGTAGCCGCCGGTCTCGGCGTGGAACCGAAGCCAGTTCGCGGCCGGATTGCGGCCCACCCACACGAACTCGTCCTCGGCAAGGTGGAACAGGATGCCGTCGCCGATCACGTGTCCGGCCGGCGTGGTGGGCACGAACTGCTTGGCCATGTTGACCTCGAAGTTCGACACTGTGTTGATGCCCGTGTCTGACACAAGCTTGAGCGCGTCCGGACCCTTGAAGAAGAAATTCACCATGTGATGTGACTGGTCGAACAGGACCGCGGTCTCTCGCCAGGCGCGCTGCTCGCGGCGCCAGTTGGTGAACTCGTACGGGACGACCGGATAGATATACGCGCCGATCTGCGAGTTACGGAGGCGCCCGACGATATTTCCGGACTCGTCGAGCACTTCCTGGAGGTTGCTTGCCATGGTCTCTCTTTCCCTTCGGGTTATGCGTTATCCACTGAACTGACCCGACTTTGCTTGGTGGTCACGGCCGAGGAACGTGTTGGCCCAAGCGCTCGTATGGGCGAGCGCGTTGTCCTTGACCACCACCGGGTTGGCGAGCATGTCGTCCTCCTCGCCGTAGGCCTTCAGGCGCTCGTACGCCTGTGACCAGATGCACTCGGTGTCGTACACCTCGCAGAGCCCATCTCGGGTACCGCCGCACGGGCCGTTGCGCTGGTTCTTGGCGCAGATCGACTCCGGACACACGTACGCGATGTCGGGGAGCGAGCAGTCGCCACAGTCGCGGCACTTGAACAACGGGACCTTCGTCGCCTGCTCGAGCGCGTGTGCCGCACGGCCGATCGGAGCCGGCGCCGAGTCGATCTTCTCGTACAGCGACCGAGCGGCGTCGTGCAGCGGTCCGTCGGGGTCGAACACGGTTTGATGAACGCGGCGGCTGAACCGGTACGTGAGGGGGACGCGCAGATCGGTTTGCCGCTTGCGCTTGGACTTGACGTATCCGGCGCTCAGCTCGTCCGAGGAGAGCCCGGTCTCGGAGTCGGGCTCGAACAGATAGAACTCGCCGGCCCGCCCGAACCGCAGCTCGCGCGAGAGCTCGCGCCAGTCGCCGTCGGCGTACGAGTGGGCGCGATCGAGAATCTCGAAGAACGTCTCGGCGGTGGTGTGACCGCCCAGGTATGCACCATGGAACCCCAGGCCACGCGCGACCGTGAGCTGCTTGGCCGCCAGGTCGATGAAGAACGACCGGCCTCCGTCGGCGCTCGCGCTGTGTCGTTCGGCCAGCGCCAGCAGCTCGTCGGTGACGATCACGCCCGGGATCCTGCCCGCGTTGAACGCGCGGGCGGCTCCGGGTGAGAGCAGGAAGACGTTCGCCAGCGCGCGTACCGGGAGGTTCGCGCGAGCGATGTAGCGGAGCAGTTCGTCATCCTTGCGCGCGTTGTAGCCGATCTGGTTGATCACGAAGCGCGCGCCGGTTTGGACCTTCTTGGCGAGCTTCTGGTACTGCGGGACGACCTCCCGCTCGTGCACCTTGTGATTGGTGACCACGCACCCGAGGAAGAAGTCCGTCCGGTCGAGCCGCTCGTTGGTCCGCGCGATGTGCAGGCCGGCGTTCATGTCGCTATAGAGCTTCAGGAGGCCGACCGAGTCGATGTCGAACACCGGCGCGGCAGTGCCGCCGTACCCGCCGAGCGGGTAGTCGCCCGACAGGCACAAGACGTTCCCGAACCCCTCGGAGGCGAGCTTCCACCCCCGGCTCTCGAGCGCGTTCCGGTTCCAGTCCTTGCAGGCCAGGTGGATGATCACCTGCTGCCCGCGCGAGACCAGGTCGGTCCCGAGCGTGTCGGGCGCGAGCATCGCGTTGCCGCCGGGGTTGTCGGTGATCGACAGCACGTCGATCCGGGGATCGTCGGCGAGCGCGCGCGCTTTTTCGACCAGCGCGCGGCTGCGCTCGGTGGTGACCATCCCACGGGCGGTCACCAACTCGACCGCGATCGCAAACGCGCCGGGCGCCTGCAAGCAATCGCGAAACGGCGTCGACGTCAACTCACGCGGCCTTTCTCAGCCCTCTTGCCTCTCCACAAACGGAAAGGCCAGCGTAGGACCGCGGGGGACGCACTGCAACAGGTCCTTCCGCTGAGCGGAAGAAACGGGACAATGCGTGCCTTGGGAGGAGTTCGTAATCGGGTCGACAGCCGGTCGGTCACCGCCCGGGGGTTCGCCGTGCTCGAGACCTTCACGCCCGCGTGGCCGACGCTCACGCTGTCGGACATCGCCCGCCGGGCCGCGCTGCCGCTGACGACGGCGCACAGGCTGGTCGGGGAGTTGTGCGCGTCCGGTGCGCTCGAGCGCGACGGCGACGGGAGTTACCGCGTCGGGCTGCGACTGTGGGAGATCGCGTCGCTGGCCCCGCGCGGGGTGCCGCTGCGCGAGGCCGCGTTGCCATTCCTCGAGGACCTGTACGAGGTCACGCACGAGAACGTCCAATTGGGAGTGCGCGAGGGCCGCGAGGTCGTCTACATCGAGCGCATCGCCGGCCGCCGCGCCGTCGGCGTGCTCACGCGCGTCGGCGGCCGTTTCCCGATCCACGCTTCGGGGATCGGAGTCGTGCTGCTCGCCCACGCTCCAGACACGGTGCAGCGCGAGGTTCTCGACGGGCCGCTTCAGCGGTTCACGGACTACACGATCACCGATCCCGAGCGCCTTCGACGGATGCTGAGCCAGATCCGCCGGGACGGTGTCGCGGTCAGCGATCGGCAGGTCACCGACGATGCGGTGTCGGTGGCGGCGCCGATCGTCGACGCCGCCGGCGAGGTGATCGCGGCGCTTTCGATCGTCAGCAAGGCCGACGGGACCGAGGCGGCGCGACTCGTCCCTGCCGTGCGAGCGGCCGCGCTCGGGACCTCGCGGGCGCTGCGGGCCCGGGGTGACCGGCCTGACACTACGTCGGCACTCAGTTAGACAAATTGCATACAGATTGATCTTCTGTCTATAATTGCGCCCGCGAGTGCTTGAGTACGAGTGGCGTCTGCAAAAGGAGCGGCTATGAAGCTTGTGACGTTCGACGACGGGCTGGTGGGGAAGGTCGTCGATGGCAAGGTGGTTGAACTCGACGTCCCCGACATGCGCCGGTACTTCGAGCTCGGCGGCGACGTGTCCGAGACCGGTCGGGAGTTCGTGCTCGAGGACGTGCGCCTGAGGGCGCCGATCATCCCGAAGAAGTTCGTCCACACCGCCGGCAACTTCCGCGAGCACGACGAGGAGTCCAAGAACGTCAACTGGTCGCACCCCGTCCTGCCCTGGATCGTGTTCTTCCAGAACATCGACGCGATCATCGGTCCTGACGACGCGATCGTCTACCCGGAGGCGCTGACCAATGAGCTCGACTACGAGCTTGAGCTCGCCGTCGTGATCGGCAAGGCGGGCAAGTTCTTCTCGCCCGAGGAGGCCGCCGACTACATCGCCGGCTACCTGATCTTCAACGACATCACCGCCCGAGATATTCAGCGCGAGGAGATGAAGTCCGGAGTGTTTTGCCTGTCGAAGAGCATCGACACGTTCTGCCCGATCGGGCCGTGGATCGTTACGCCGGACGAGATCCCCGATCCGACTGCCCTGTCGATGGAACTGCGGGTCAACGGTGAGCGCCGGCAGAGCTCCAACATGAGCCGGATGTCGGTCACGGTCCCCGAGATCATCAGCCACTACTCGGCGATGGGCTACAGCCCCGGGGACATCGTCTCGACCGGGACGGTGTCGGGCGTGGCCGGGTTTAGCGACGACCCCGCATCCCTTTACCTGAAGCCCGGCGACGTCGTCGAGGCCGAGATCGACGGTGTCGGCGTGCTGCGCAACCCGATCATCTCCTGGGAGGAGGGGCATCCCGAACTGGTCGCGGACAGCTCGGAGGTAGCGGCGGCGCAGTAGCGCCATGACCGAGGTGGAGATTGCCGCCGGCCGGCTCCGCGGCCGTCGCGCCGGCGATGTGGTGGCATTCGGAGGGATCCCCTATGCGACCGCGCCTCGCTTCGCCCCACCCGGCCCGCAGCCGGGCTGGACCGGGGTTCGGGACGCCGTCAGCCCGGGCCCGGCGGCGCCGCAGCCGAGGCGCGCGGCGGCGAAGTTCGCCCACGGTGAGCTGCCCGCCACCGACGAGCAGTGCCTCAACATGAACGTGTTCACGCCGGGACTCGGCGCCCGCCGGCCCGTGTTCGTGTGGCTGCACGGCGGCGGGTTCGCGATCGGCCACGCCGGCGCGAGCCTGTACTCCGGCGAGCGCCTGGCGGCGGCCGCCGACGCCGTGGTCGTGACCGTCAACTACAGGCTGGGCAGCCTCGGCTGGCTCGGCCACCCTGACCTGGCCGCCGCCCCGGACGCGCCGGCCGCGAACTGGGGCCTGCTCGACCAGATCGGCGCACTCGAATGGGTGAGGGACAACATCGCCGCGTTCGGCGGCGACCCCGCCGAGGTCACGCTCGCCGGGCAGTCGGCCGGCGCGCTGTCGGCGATGGATCTGCTGGTGGCGCCGAGAGCCGCCGGCTTGTTCCGCCGCGTCGCGCTGCAGTCACCGCCGCTCGGCGACGTCGCCCAGGCGCCCGCGGTGGCGATCCGGTGGGCGCAGGCGCTGAGCGCCGCCGCCGGCGGGACGGGCGCGTTCGATCCGGTCCGCCTGTGCGAACTCGACGCCGAGCGGATCGTCGCGCTGCACGAGGACCTGCTCGAGCAGCCGGAGTTCCGAGGGACCCGGGGCGGCGCGCTCCCCACCGTCGACGCCGGCAGCCTTCCGACCTCGCCCGTCGACGTACCCGGAGCGAGCCCGGAGGTCGAGGTGCTCGCCGGCCACACCGCCCAGGAGGGCACATTCTTCTTCCGAGCGCCGTGGCGCCCGTCGCCACCGCCCGAGCGGATCCCGGCTGTGGTCGCGCACCTGGTTGACACCGACGAGCCCGACGTAGTCATCGACCGGTATCGGGAGCGGGCAGCCGCCGTCGGCGCGCCGGACGATCCACTCTCGCTGCTCGTGGACATCGCCACCGACGCGATGGTCGCGGAGCCGCTCGCCCGCTGGGCATCGGCCAGGGCCGAGGCGGTCGGCGATCGGAGCGCCGTGTACCGCTACCGGGTCGAGCATCCCGGCGCCGGCCCCGACCTCGGTGCCACGCACACCGTTGAGGTTCCGCTGCTGTTCGGCACTTGGCGGGACGGAGGACCGGGGGAGCGGCTGGCGGGCCAGGCGCGTGGCGGCGGCGAGGTCGCCGGCGAGATGATCGCGGCCTGGAGCCGGTTCATACACGGCGGGGGCCCGGGCTGGGCGCCGGCGACCGCTTCCACTCCGGACGACGTCCGCGTGTTCGGGCGCCCGGCTGGCTCGCGGCCCGAGCCGGCGCGGGCTCGCTAACGAAACGCATACACATACCCATGCCACGAACACTGGACACAAGGAGCAAAACTGTGTACAGTTTTCGCCGATGGGCGCAGATGAGCGCTCGCGAGGGAGTGACATGACAGCACAGACGACACCACGACCGCTGCTCGATGTGCACGGGTTGCGCGTCGCCTACGGCGGCGTCGTGGCCGTCTCCGATGTCGACCTCCAGATCTCCGAGGGAACGGTGTTCGGCCTGATCGGTCCGAACGGCGCCGGCAAGACGTCGATGGTGGACGCGCTAACCGGGTACACGAGGCCGGCCGCCGGGAGCATCGTGTTCGACGGCCGGGACATCAGCCGGTTGCGCCCGTACCGCCGGGCGCGCCTCGGTCTCGCGCGAACGTTCCAGTCGGTCGAGCTGTTCGACGACCTCACGGTCGACGAGAACATGCTCGTCGCGAGCGAGCACGTGAGCGTCGGCTCCGCCCTCCGTGACCTGTTCCTGCCCCACCGCCCGCCCGACCGCACCGGCGTCGACTGGGCGATCGGAGTGTGCGGCCTCGAGGACGTCGTCGACCGTTATCCGTCGGAGATCTCGCTGGGCAAGCGCAAGCTCGTCGGCGTGGGGCGGGCGCTGGCGCGGCAGCCGCGCCTCGTGCTCCTCGACGAGCCCGCCGCCGGGCTTGACACCGACGAAAGCCTCGAGCTCGGCCGCCGCCTGCGCACGTTGCCCGAGGCGCACGGCGTCACCGTGTTCCTGATCGATCACGACATGGGGCTCGTGCTCAGCGTGTGCGACCACCTGATGGTCCTCGACTTCGGACGACAGATCGCGACCGGATCCCCGGCCGAGATCCGCGAGGACCCGCGCGTGATCGAGGCCTACCTAGGAGCGAGCCATGCCGCGGCCAGCCACTGACGCGACCACCTCCGGCCACGCCCTGGCACTCGAGGACTTGTGCGCGGGCTACCAGCAGATTGCGGTTGTCCGAGACCTCAAGCTCGAGGTCCATCCCGGCGAGGTCGTGGCGCTGCTTGGCCCGAACGGCGCCGGTAAGACGACCACGCTCGAGACGATCGCCGGGCTGAACAAGCCGATCTCCGGCGCGATCCGGATGTCGGGCGAGGACATCGGCGGCGTCCCGGCGCACACCCTGGCCCGGCGTGGCCTGGCGCTCGTACCCGAGGGCCGCGCGCTGTTCCCCGGCCTTACCGTCCGGGAACATCTGCGGCTCGCCGGTCGGAAAGGCCGCGCGGGCGAGGACGAGCTGCTCGAGATGCTTCCCGAGCTGCGCAAATGCCTGCACCGCAAGGCCGGTCTGCTGTCGGGAGGCGAGCAGCAGATGCTCGCCATCGGACGGGCGCTCGTCACCCAGCCGCGGCTGCTGCTCGTCGACGAGATGAGCCTCGGACTGGCGCCCGTGATCGTCGAGCGGCTGCTTCCGATCCTGCGACGGGCGGCCGACGAGTTCGGCGCCAGCGTGTTGTTCGTCGAGCAGCACGTGGCGCTCGCGCTCGAGGTCTCGGATCGGGCCTACGTCCTGACCCACGGGCGGATCGCGCTGGAAGGCGCCGCTGCCGAACTCCGCGAACGGCGAGGGCTGCTCGCGGCGAGCTATCTCGGGGAAGCGGCCGCGGCGTGACCGCGGCAGTCCCCACCCCAGTTGACCCCAGACACAACCAGAGGAGAGCACTGCAGATGAAACGTTCGAAATGGCTCGGCACGGCCGCCGTGGTCGCTGCGACTGGGCTGATCGCGGTGGGCTGCGGATCGAGCAGCTCGAGCAGCACCACGAGTGGCAGCAGCGGATCGTCTGGTAGCAGCCCGAGCACGTCGGCAACCACCACGGCGGCGTCGTCGTCGGTGTTCGGCACCGCGAAGAAGGCGACCGGCAGCCCGTACGTGTTCGGGATGATCAACGACGAGACCGGCGCCGTCACGTTCCCCGAGGCCCGCCAGGGTGCGATCGCCGCGATGGAGTACGTCAACAACTACCTCGGCGGCATCAACGGCCACCCGATCGTGATCGACAACTGCATCGGCGACGGTACGCCGGCCACCGCCGCTCGCTGTGCGAATGAGCTCGTGGCCAAGCATCCACTCGCGATCCTCGGCGCGGCCGACGTCGGCGCGCCTGCCTCGATCCCGATCTACGCGCACGCGAACCTCGCGTACATCGGCGGCATCCCGTTCACCCCGGTCCCGTTCGTGTCGCCGAACTCGATCCAGTTCTGGTCGGTCAGCGTCGGCGACAACGCCGCGGCCGCCGTGTACGCCGGCAAGACGCTCGGCGTGAAGAAAGTCGCCCTGATGTACTTCTCGAATCCGCAGGGCGAGTCGATCATTCCCCAGATCGTGCCGGTGTTCAAGGCCGCCGGCGTGAGCACCGTCAAGCTGATCCCGCTCTCGCCGACTTCGCCTGATCCGAGCCCGCAAGCCGCGCTGATCGAGAGCAGCGGGGCGGACCTGGCGTACATCGACGTCCCGAACGGCTGCGGCAACGTGCTGAAGTCGCTCAAGAGCGTTGGCTACGCGGGCAAGCTGATGGGCATCGATCCGTGCGGCGCGCCGCCGGTGATCTCGGCGTCGGCGGGCGGAGCCGAGGGCATGTACATCGCTTCGCCGTTCATCCTGCAGACCGGGACGAGCCAGCAGGCGCAGCTCTACCAGGCATCGCTGAAGAAGTGGGCCGCCCCCGGCACACTGATCGACTCGATCTCCGCGGCCGGGTTCGCCACCGTGATGAACGCCCAGGCGGCGCTGAGCAAGATCTCGGGAACGCCGACGACCAGTTCGATCCTGGCCGCGTTCAAGACCGGCAGCAACCACCCGAACTTCCTTTCGCACCCCTACACGTGTGACGGGAAGCAGATGACGGGCGCTCCCGCCATCTGCAACGACTATTACCTGATGAACCAGGTCAAGAACGGCCAGGTCACGCAGCCGAACTCGACCGATTGGACGACCTCGAAGGGCTACTTCAAGGGCCAAGGGCTCTGATCTCTGAAGACCGGAATCGCCCACCCCGCCCGACCCCGGTCGGGCGGGCGGGGCCGGTCTCAAGCTCACCTTCGAACACGTAACCGCCATGTCCAGCTACATCCTGTTCCTGATCCTCGGCCTCGGCGCCGGCGCGACCTACGCCATTCTCGGCCAGGGTCTCGTCCTCAAATACCGCAGCGCCGGCGTGGTCGACTTCGCCCACGGCGCCGTGGCGATGTTCATCGCGTACGTGTTCGTCAACCTGCGCAGCTTCGGCGAGCTCGAGTTGCCCGTCGTGATCATCCCCCACCAGATCTCGCTGAACGGCGGGGCGGGCATCAACACGACGCTCGCGATCGTCATCTCACTGGTTTACTCGGCCGCGCTCGGCTTTGTCTTGTACCGCCTCGTCTACCGGCCGCTGCGGAACGCCTCGCAGCTCACCCGGGTGTGCGCGTCGGTCGGGGTGATGTTGGCGCTTCAGGCGATCGCGGTCCTCAACTACAGCACCGAGCCCGTCGCCACCAACCCGATCTTCCCGAGCGGGGCGCTGAAGATCTCCGGGGTCACGTTCCCGCAGGACCGCCTGTTCTTCACCGGCGTCGTGATCGTGATCTCGGTCGCGCTCGCTCTGATCTACCGCTACACGCGGTTCGGGCTCGCGACCCGGGCCGGGGCCGAAAACGATCGCGGCGCAGCCCTCACCGGCATCTCGGCCACCCGCATCGCGTCGCAGAACTGGGTGATCGCCACCGTGCTGGCGGGCGCTGCCGGCATCCTGATCGCGCCGGTCGCGAGCCTCGACCCGACCTCCTACACGTTGTTCATCGTCCCGGCGCTGGCGGCGGCGCTGGTCGGCCGGTTCGAGTCGTTCTGGATCACCGCGCTGGCCGGACTGCTGATCGGTTGCTTCCAGTCTGAGATCGGCAAGCTGATCACGGTGTGGACGTGGTTGCCTCAATCCGGGCTGTCGGATGCGGTTCCGTTCATCGTGATCATCGTCGTGATGGCGTTCCGCTCCCGCTCGGTCCTGGCCCGGGGCGGAGAGGCCGCCCAGAAGAACCCGTCGGTCGGCCGGCCGGGCTCGCCGCTGGCATCCGCCGGCGCGTGCTTCGTCGGAGGGCTGATCCTGCTCCTCCTACTCAACAACGTGCTCCGGTTTGCGTTCATCTCGTCGCTCACGGTGACGTGCATCGCGCTGTCGGTGGTGGTCCTGACCGGCTACGTGGGCCAGGTGTCGCTGGCGCAGATGTCGCTTGCCGGGATCGGCGGCTTCATGCTTGGGCACATCTCGCACGGATGGGGGCTCGGCTTCCCGTTCTCGCTGCTTGCTGCGGGACTGTGTGCGGTGCCCGTCGGGTTGGTGATCGGGCTGCCGGCACTGCGACTGCGCGGCGTGAATCTGGCGGTGGTGACGCTCGGGTTTGCCGCGGCTATGGACGCGCTGATCTTCTCGAGTTCGGGCTTCGCCGGCGGCACCGCCGGGCTGCCGATCAAGGCACCCCACCTGCTCGGGCTTAATCTGGCGGCCAATGCGGGCCACTCGACGAACCGCGTGGTCTTTGGAGTCATGGTGCTCGTCGTCGTGATCCTGATCGGGCTGCTCGTGGCCAGACTCAGACGCGGTCCCGCCGGACGGATGTTGCTCGCGATCCGCTCGAACGAGCGCGCCGCCGGTTCGGTCGGAATCAACGTCGCCCAGGGGAAGCTGATGGCGTTCGCGCTGGCGGCGTTCATCGCCGGCGTCGGCGGCGCCCTGACGGGTTACCTACAGGGCGAGCTCACCGCCGACAGCTTCGCGGCGTTCACATCGATCAGCCTGCTCGCGATCGTGTTCGTCGCCGGCGTGGGACGGATCGCGGGAGCGGTCGTCGCCGGCGTCATGTTCTCGGCGGCGGGCCTGTTCGTGACCTTCCTCGACATCCATCTGAGTGTCGGCAAGTACCAGGCAATCGTTGCCGGGGTCGCGCTGGTGCTGACCGCGGTTCAGAACCCCGACGGCCTGACCAGCACATCGACCGGAAAGGGTCCGGCGGTGGCGCTGATGAAGCTCCGCGACCGGGTCCTCGGGTTGCGCACGAGCGGCACGGCCGTCTCGGCTCCGGGCGGAGCTGCGATCACCAACGGTCCGTCCGCTCCGGGCACCGATCAGGCGCCCGACAAGCTCGACGTGCACCATCCGGTTGCCTGACGCGCCGAGCCGGCTGCGCGTCGAACACCTCAGCGACGCGGTCGGGATCGGCACCACGCGCCGCGTCTCTCGTGGTGGCTGCCGGAAGGCGCGCACGAGCAGGTTGAGTACCGGATCCGCGCCGACAACGGCTGGGACAGCGGGCGGGCGCAGAGCGCCGACAGCGTGCTCGTCGAGTACGCGGGGGCGCCCTTGAGCTCGGGAGCGCGCGTTGCCTGGCAGGTAAAAGTGTGGACAGACCTCGGGGAGAGCAACTGGTCCTCGCCGGACGTGTTCGAGGTCGGGCTGCTCGAGCCGGGGGACTGGTCGGCGCTGTGGATCGAGCCGGTGGAGTCCTCCGAGCGGCCGCCTCCGGGGAGGCGACCGGCGATGCTCGTGCGCGGCTCGTTCGAGCTGCCCGGGGTCGCAGTCGCGCGCGCGAAGCTGTATGCCACTGCCCACGGGATCTATGAGGCGTTCGTCAACGGCTCGCGCGTCGGCGACGCCGAGCTGACTCCCGGGTTCACCGAGTACCGCGAGCGCCTGCAGGTGCAGACCAACGACATACGCGAGTTGCTACGTCCAAGCGCGAACGCGATTGGCGCGATCCTGTCCGACGGGTGGTACCGCAGCCAGGTCGGGCTGCCGCGTGCCCACGACCAATGGGCGTGTTCGAGCCGCGCCACACCACGCACGGCTTCCAGTCGTGCGCGTCGAGGGGCATCCGGAGCCGCTCGACGTCGACGATCTCACCGGCGTCGTCGTGCACAGCGACGTGACCCGTACCGGGTGGTTCCGGTGCAGCGACGTGCGCATGAACCGCTTGCACGAGGCGGCGGTGTGGAGCCTGCGCGGCAACGTCTGCGACATCCCCACCGACTGCCCGACGCGCGAGCGCGCCGGCTGGACCGGCGACTGGCAGATCTTCGTCCCGACTGCCGCCTTCCTGTACGACGTCCCCGGCTTCACCACCAAATGGCTGCGGGACCTGGCCGCCGAGCAGTGGTCGAGCGGGCTCGTGGCCAACCTCGCGCCGAGCCCGCCGTCGGAGTCCGAGGGCGGCTTCCTCGCGGCGATGAACGGGTCGGCAGGCTGGGGGGACGCGGCCGTGATCGTGCCGTGGGAGATCTACCGGGCGTACGGAGACCGCCGCCTGCTCGAGGAGCAGTGGCCGTCGATGGTGGCGTGGCTGTCGTATGTGGAGAAGGCGGCCGCGGGCGCGCGGCATCCCGGTCGGGCTGCCGGCCGGCCCGAGGCGCTGCCGCACGAGCGCGTCCCGACGGGACGCCGTTCGAATCGCTCAACCACTATTCGAAGGGTGCGGTCGTCTCGTTCCTGCACCGGTACGTCGCAGGCATCCGGCTGTTCGAAGATGGCGGCGGCGCGGCCTAGAGGCGCTTCCTGATCGAGCCGTCGCCGGGCGGGGGGATCACGTGGGCGCAAGCCGAGCACGACAGCCCGTACGGGCGGGTCGAGTCGTCGTGGCGGCTAACTGGTTACGCGTTCGAGCTGGTCGTCACGGTCCCGCCAGGAACCACGGCGGAGATAGTCCTACCCGACGGGACCACGAAGTCGGCGTCCTCCGGTCGTCACACGCTGAGAGGATCAGCAGGCAATCCGCCCGGGTCGACCGCGTCCTGAGCTGGACGGGCACGCAACGACGGTCCGCGGCGGCACCGCAATGGTGGCCGCGGCGCGCGTGGCGGCGAAGTTCGCGCCCGTGAGTCTCGCCTGCACCGCGAGTGCCGTCGCCGCCGACGAGGCGACGCGTGCGGAGAAGCGGAACGTTCGCGGCGACCCATTGAGGAGCGCGTCTGAGTCCCAGCACACTCGCCCGGCGCTCGCGACCGCACCGGGCGCACGGACGACGTGCAGCTGCCTCGGCAGCGTCACGCATACGGTCGGCTTCACGCCGGGGACCGGCTTGACGACGCCGACAGTGACCACGAATCCGACCACATGCCCCGGCGCCGCGACCCGCTGAATGGGGACGATCCGGACCTTTGCCGCGGTCGCGCGGGGCGTGACGGTGGCGGTCGTCTGCGCGGAGTCGTTGGCGTAGTTCGGATCGAACTGGTCGTCGCTCGCCGTGACATCGTCGATCAGCTCGCCCGGACGGAGCGGTCGCACGTGCACCTCCAGGGTCTCGCTCTCGCCCGGCGCCAGCTCGGCTAGGCTGCATTGGACGGCCGCTCCGGAGCTGCACGTGAACGCGCCCGGATCGATCGCTGTCACCTGCGCGGCGGCGTCGAGCGCGTCCGTGAGGTCGATGCCGGTCGCCTCGCCCGGGCCGTTGTCGACGACCGTGATCGTGTCGACCAGGGTCCCGCCGAGGGTGTCCTGCGACGAGCTCTCGTGGTCCTGAATGACGAGATCCGCCGTCGGGGCACCCGGCGTCGACATCGGGGCCGTCGCTTCGCCGCTGTCGTTCGAAGGGGTCGGGTCGAACTGAGACGCGCTGATGCTGGCCTCGCTCGTCGAGTCCGCGAGCGCATCAGCCGGCGGCTCCACCAGGACGATGTCGGCCTCGGCCGACCCGCCGGCGTCGAGGTGCGGGATCACGCAGGTCACGTCGGTGGCGCTCACCGAGCACGAACCCTGGTCGATCGTGGCCGAGTCGATCGTGGCGCCGGGTGGCGCGACGTCGTGCAGCACGACGTCGGTGGCGTCGCCGGGGCCGCTGTTGTCGATGGTGACGTGGTCGTCGACCGCGTCGTCGCCGAACGCGGCGGGCGCCTCCGTCTCGCTCTGCGCGAGCCCGAGGTCCGCCGGCTCGGACGGTGTCGGGCTCGGCGTCGCGGTCACAAGGGTCTCTGAGGACAGCGCTGTCAATTCCTTGCCGAGCGTAGGCGCGATGAACGTTGCCTGGGCGACGTTTCTGATCTCCTGTTCGGCGGTCAGGTTGTCATCGACGCGGACCTCGAAGCTGACCTGCGCCGTGTCTCCGGGCGCGCCGGCGACGGCCACCGTGCCTCCCGTGCCTGCGGTCGCGCCGCTCCCGAGGAAGAACCGCACGCTGTTCTGCGCGGCGTCGTACTCGCCCTGGTCGTCGCCGACGAGGTCGCTCGGCGTCGCGGCGCTCGCGGGCGCGGTCGGGATTCGCAGCGACCCGGCCACATACGTGGTGTCGGGCGGGATCTTGTCGGTGGCGACGAAGTTGGTCGCCGCCTCGAGACCCTCGTTGGCGAAGGTGACCGTGTAGCGGAGCCTGTCTCCCGCGCGCGTGGGCCCGTCCGGATGCGTGAGGTTCGCGACGGTCTTGGTCGCGCGTATGACGGGTGCGTAGAGATCGGTGGCGAACGTGATCACCTGCGGGAGGTACTGATCGCTGCTCGTCTTCAGCCCGATCGTCGCGCTGGTGGCGCCGTTGGCGAGGAGGCCGTCGATCCCGATCCGCTTTGCGTCGAATCCGAGCTGGTTGACGTAGTCGGGGGTCTTGTCGGTGAAGTTCTGACCGTCGATCGAGATCGCGGAGTTGAAGAAGTTGTTCGCCGCGTTCACCTTGTCGCTCAGCACCTTGCCGTCGAGGGTCGAGCTGTCGCCGGTCAGCCCGCGGTCACCCTCGTACGCGACGAACCCGAGCTTCGTCCGGACCGGTCCGCTCAAAGGCGTCTGAAATCCGCTGACGGGAATCGTCACCGCCGGCTTGCCCTGCGTTACCGACTGCAGGCCATCGAACACGGTCAGGTTGCGGGGCGGCTCGCCGGCGGCTTCGTAGGCGACGACGAGCGCCCAGCCCGCGTACCGATCCTCGCCGGTCGCCGACTGCACGTTCGCCACCGTGTACACGCCGGATCCGGCTCGCTGGACACGTGCCGTGACGTCGACGAATGCAGCGTAGGCGCCCGTCACGTCAGAGCTCATATCGACCGCGGCGGTCAGGTGATCGAAACCGGAAGCACCCGGCGGCTTGAGGTCGACCTTGCTCAGGCCCGCCGGGGTCGAATCCGGTGCGGACTTCCCGCCCGTTCCCGCGTTCGTCCGCGACCCGTAGTACAGGCCCGCGAACAGAACCCGAGCGCCGGCGGGCAGGCTCAGGCGCGCGGATGAGGAATCGAGCGCCGTGGAGTCGGTGTTCACGCGCACCATCGAGAAGTTGTTGTTGTTGAGCACCGTGCCCAGCCCCGCGCGTGCGTTCGCGCAATCGGCCACCGACGTCTGGCAGGTCTCGAGCGTGTTGCCGACGATCGCGATGTCGCCGTTGGCGTTCGTGCTGAACCGCGCCGTGAACGCGCGATCCGCGAGCGCCGGGGATGCGAGGCCGAGCAGAAGCATGCCTGCCAATACGGCCGAACGACGCAGAGCAGCGGATCCTCGTTCCACGGACTGCCTCCCCTCGACAATCCCCTTTGCAGGTCGAATGCTACTACTCGCCGAGCAACGCGACAGCCGGCCAGCACCGCCGCCTCGTCGCCGTGCTCGGCCAGCGCGCTGAGCCTCCTCGCACGTCTCGGGCGCCAGGGATTCGCAGGCGCCGGGCTTCACAACCGCTCGGCGAGGAGCGCGAGCGTTCCGGCCCACGCCTGCTCGGCGGCCGCCTCGTCGTACGCGGGCCTATCGGGCATCGTGAAGCCGTGCTCGGCACCGGGGAAGACCTCGATTCGGTTAGCGACGCCCGCCTGCTCGAGGCGCTCGCGGAGCGGCGGGATCGTCGAGACCGGTGTGACGCTGTCGCTTTCGCCGAAGCCGAGGTACAGCCCCGCGTCGACCCGATCGACCTCGAGATGCGGCGAGTCGGTCGCGTCGGTGACCAGACCGGTGGGGTGAAGTAGCGAGGCCGCCGCGATCTCGGTTCCGAATGCCTCGGCCGCGCGCATCCCGAGGCGGCCTCCCATGCAGAAACCGATACATGCCCACTCCCCGCCGTCGGCTCCTGGGACCGCCTCGAGCAGCAGGCGTGTGTCCTCGAGCACCTGCTCGTCGTCGATCTGGCCGACGAGCTTACGCATCCGCGCGAACTCCGCCTCGTCGCCGGCCGTCAGTCGTTCCGCGTTGAACTTCTCAGCCGGTTCGAACGGGTAGTACAGGTCCGGCACGATCGCGGTGTAGCCCGCGCCGGCGAGTCGCTCGGCGTAGCCCAGCAGCGCCGGCCGGATCCCGGGGGCGTCCATGTAAAGGAGGACGCGCGGGGAGGGCCCCGTGCCGTCCGGGCGGTGGACGTACGTCGGCATCGTGCCGCGCGGCGTGGTGACGTCAACTGTCGTCTGGCTCATTACATCTCCTTGTGTCTCGCACCCGCGACCACGGCGGCGGTCGCGCACTGGTTACCCGCGATCATCCCGAACACGAGCGCGTCGGTGAGCCCGCCGCCCGGCGTCATCTGGATCGCGTACGGGGGTGCGATCAGCGGCACGAGCGTCGTCGGTGCGCGACCGAACTCGTCGTCACGCCGGCGCCCCGCTCATGATCCGGAGTGGGTCGGATCGGTCCCATCCGGCCGATGCCTCGCGGACCATCGCGTAGAACCGGAGCAGCTCCTCGCGGCGCTGGAGCACCTCGATCGGGTGCCCAAAGATCTCGCCGCCGTCAAACCACACCGCGGACGCGGGCCCGGTGCGGCCGGCATGGAAGGGGGTGAGGCCCGTGGCCTCGAGGCGCGCGACCTCGTCCTCGAGCGAGTCGGCGAGCCAGGCGAGGTGGCCGACGCCGCCGCCGGGAGCGACGAGCGAGTCCCTTAGTCCGGCCGGCTGAACGTCGTGCACCTGAGTTAGCTCGACGAGGATCGGACCCCACGCGCCAAACGCCGAGGAGTGGTCGTATAAGGCACGCTCGCCCTTGTAGGTCACCTCGTCGAACGGGATGTGCTCCATCGCGAAGAACGGCCCGGCGCCGGTGGCGGCTGCGAACCGCGGCACGTCCTGATGCAGGCTCTCGACCACGTAGCCGAGGTGGTGGATGGGGGGCAGCATCGGCCGCGCGAACTGTAGACGATTCTGCAATCTGTATGCAATACTGCCGCCGGGATGCGAGTAGGGTTCGATCATGTCGGCCTCTCGGTAGCCGATCTCGAGGCCGCCGAGGGGTTCTACACAAGCGCGTTCGGATTCGAGCGCCAGCTCGCGTTCGAGCTCTCGCCGCACCCGATTCGCGGCGTCATGCTGACCCATCCGGACGGGTTCCGGCTCGAGCTGTTCGAGCACTCGGCGTCGGTGCCGGGTCCGCAGGCGGCCACGCCGATCGAGGCCCACGCGACGCGCGGCTACAACCACTTTGCGCTCAGGTCTGAGGACATCGACCGCCTGTGGGAGCGCGCGATCGAGGCGGGCGCGAGTGGGGTTATGCCACCGGCCCCCTCTCCTGAGCCCGGCGTCCGGTTCGCGTTCCTGGCCGATCCCGAGGGCAACCTGGTGGAGTTGGTCGGCTGATGGGGAGGCTCGACGGCAAGGTCGCGCTGATTACCGGAACCGGCGGTGGCCAGGGTGCGGCCGCGGCTCGGCTGTTCGCCGGCGAGGGCGCCACCGTGTTCGGCTGCGACCTCGACCCAGAGCGCGCGCACGCGGTGGCGGCCGAGATCCGCGCGGGTGGGGGAGACATTCATTTGACGGCGCCGGTCGACCTGGCCGATCCCGACGCCGCGGCCGCCTGGGTCAACGACGCCGCCGAGCGCGCCGGCGGGATCGACATCCTCTACAACAACGCCTCCGCGCCGCGCGTGGGGCCGTTCGCGGAGCTGAGCTGGGACGACTGGCGGTTCACGCTCCACAACGAACTCGACCTGATCTTCACGGTCACCCGCGCCGCCTGGCCGCATCTGATCGCGCGCGGTGGCGGAACCGTGATCAACACCGCCTCGGTGTCGGCCCATCGGGGCGCGACGTTCGTCGAGCAGGCGGCGCACGGCGCGGCCAAGGGAGGGGTGCTGGCGATCACCCGTCATCTCGCCGCGTCCGGCGCGCGACATGGGATCCGTGCGAACTCGATCAGCCCCGGGCTGATCGTCACGCCGCAGATCGAGCCGTTCCTGGACGAGCCGGGCCATCCGGTTCACGAGATGCTGCATTCCCACCCGCTCGGCCGTCTCGGGCAGCCCGACGACGTGGCGCGCGTCGCGCTCTTCATGGCGAGCGACGACGCGGCCTACCTGAACGCGGTCGACATCGTCGTCGACGGTGGCCAGTCGCTGATCTCGTGAGCCCTCGTCGGCGATGAGCTTTGAGGGCGACATCTTCTGGCGGGGCGAACCGGGGTACGAGGACGCCCGGGTCGGGCGCGTGTTCAATGCGCGCCGGCCCGATCGGCACCCCGCGGCGGTCCTGCTCGCCGACGGCGAGGACGACGTCATCGCGGGCGTGCGGCTGGCGCGAGATCGGGATCTGAAGGTATCGGTGCGGGCGGGCGGCCACAGCTGGGCTGCCTGGAGCGTTCGCGACGACGCGCTGTTGATCGACCTCGGCGGCATGCGAGAGATGACCTACGACCCGGCTACCGGGATCGCCACCGCGAGCCCCGCGGTCAAGGGCGGCGCCGAGCTGGTCCCATTCCTCACCTCGCACGGCCGGGCGTTCCCCGGCGGCCACTGCCCGAGCGTCGGCATCGGCGGGTTCCTCCTCCAGGGCGGGCAGGGGTGGAACAGCCGCAAGTACGGCTGGGCGTGCGAGAACGTCGCCGCGATCGACGTCGTCACCGCCGACGGTCGGTTGATCCGGGCGGACGAGGATCAGAACTCCGATCTGCTGTGGGCGGCTCGCGGGGCCGGCCCGGGCTTCTTCGGCGTGATCACCCGGTTCCACCTGCGCACGTATCCGCTCCCGCCCGGGATGACCCACGACACGTGGATGTTCGAGCTTGACGACCTGGAGCCGCTGCTGGGGTGGATCGACGAACTGCTGCCCTCGCTCGATCACGTCGTCGAGCCGGTGATCGCGGCCACGCGACTGCCGCGGCCCGAGGGCCCGCCGGTGCTGCTGTTGCACACGACAGCGATGTGCGACACGCCCGAGGAGGCCGAGCGCGTGCTGGCTCCCCTGCGAGCGTGCCCTATCGCCGATAGGGCGGTCCTGCACGAGACCGGGCTGACAACCGTCGAGCAGGAGAACGAGGCGCAGGCGGCTCAGAATCCCGAGAACCACCGTTACGCCGTCGACTGCACCTGGACCGACGCCCGCGCCGCCGAGTTGGCTCCACTTCTGCGGGCGCTGTGGTCCGAGTTGCCCACCGAGCACTCGTTCTCGATCTGGTACGGCTGGGCGCCGACCCGGCCGTTGCCGGACATGGCGTTCTCGATCGAGGGGCATGCGTACATCGCGACGTACGCGATCTGGCCCGACCCGGCCGACGACGACCGCCACCGTGACTGGGTGGTCGACCACACCAGGGGGCTCGCGGAGCTCGGCAAGGGCGTGTATCTCGGCGACACCGACTTCACGCGGCGTGCGGACCGCTTCCTGACTGACGCGAACTTCCGGCGCCTCGAGGAGATCCGGGCGCGCCGGGACCCCGATGGGCGGTTCTGCTCCTACCTGATCGGCGACGGCGCGGAGCTCAACGTAAGCGCGCCGCGGCGAGCGTAGTAACCGCAGGATCAGGCCGCCGTCGGCGCCGGCGGTTCTTACGTCGTCGCGACTGGCGAGATCGACCGGTTGATCGCCGGTGCGGTCAAGCACGGCGACGGTGTGGTCGGCGTTGTTCAGGGCGGTGGCGATCGCGCCGCCGATCGCGCCGGCGCCACCGGTGACGACTGCGACCCTAGGCACGACGTCTGCGCCGGGCGACGCAGTCGCGGGCGGGGAGGATGTGGGCTCGTGCGCCGGTGGGACGGGGCCGGGGAAGGTTTGCTGCGTTATACGGGCGGGGCACCGGCTACTGCACGCATTTGACAGAAGTGTATACAATCGTCTGCCCACGGCGCACCGCCGCTGCGAGGCAGAATCAGGAATCGAGACGAGGCTGAGGAGAGACATGTCCTACCAGGTCCATTCGCCGGCCCCGGTGCGTGAGCTGCCGGGCGAGCCCGTGCCCTACTACCTCGCCGATGGAGACGGCCGTGCGCACCTGCTGCTGGGACAGGTTGGGCGGGCGCTGGCCGGGACGGAGGAGACCGCGGGCGCGATGTCGGTGATGACCGCAGTCGGCCCGGCGGGCGGTCCGATCCCGCTGCACCGCCACGAGAAGGAGCACGACTACTTCTTCTGCGTGCGGGGAGCGGTCCAGGTGTGGGTCGACGGCGAGAGCCGCATCCTGCACCCCGGCGACGTGGCCAGTGTGCCCGCCGGCGTGCTTCACGCCTACCAGTTCCACGGGCACTACAGCCAGTTCATGGGGCCGATCGCGCCGGCCGGATGGGACCGCTTCTTCGACTTCACCGGCACGCCGTACGCCGGTCCCGCGTATCCGCTCCTCGACGACAGCCCGCCGCCGTTCGCCAAGTTCGGCGCGGCCGAGGCCAAGTTCGCGATGAAGTACTTCCCGGAGGAGCCGTACACCGAGGCGACCACGGGTCCCGATGACTCGCTCCCGGGGACGCACACTGCCTACATCCTGAAAGCGGGCGAAGGACCGCGCCACCTCCTGTTCGGCCAGGTCGCGTTCCAGCTGATGACCGGCGCCGAGTCGAATGGCCAGCTTGGGATGACGGTCACCGAAGGCCCGCGTAGGCCCGCGATCCCGGCGCACGTGCACGAGCGCACGTACGAGGCGATCTACTGCCTGGACGGCCGGCTGCTCGTGACCGTCGACGGCGACGAGCACCTCCTCACCCGCGGCGATTTTGTGAGCGTCCCCGCCGGCGTCGAGCACACGTACGCGATGGACGCGCACCTGACGCGGTTCGCGAGCATGTACGGACCGGCCGGCGTCGAGCGCTTCCACGAGGTGGCGGGTGTGATCGCCGAGCAGCGCATCTTCCCCGAGCGTGCCGAATCGGTGGACCGCGATCGCCTGACCGAAGCGGTGGCGGCGGCCGACCTCGACATCGCCTTCGCCGGCTGACGGGAGCAAGACCATGGACATCGGACTCGCCATGACCGCGCGGGTGCTCCCAGGCGACGCGCGCCCGCTCACCCACGTGTACAGGCAGGTGCTCGACGAGGCCGTGCTCGGCGAGGAGCTCGGCTTCTCGAGCTGGTTGATCGCCGAGCACCACTTCGCCGAGGATCGTCACAACCCGTCGCAGTTCCCGCTGCTCGCGGCGGCGGCAGTGCGGACGGAGCGGATCCGGCTCGGCACGTACGTGTTGCTGCTCGCGCTGCACAACCCGATCCGCGTGGCGGAGGACGCCGCCACCGTCGACATCCTGTCGGACGGCCGGCTGCTCCTGGCCATCGGCGCGGGGCCAATGGAGGGCGAATGCGCGGTGTTCGGGATCCCGCCCAAGGAGCGGTTCGGCCGCACCTACGAGGCGCTCGAGGTCATCGGCAATTGCTTCAGCGGCGAGCGGTTCACCCACGAGGGCCGCTACTACAGCTTCGCGGACGTCGAGATGACTACTACGCCGGTCCAGCCCGGCGGACCGCCGATCTACATGGCGGCAATGGGGCCGCAGAGCCTGGCCAAGGCGGGCGAGCGCGGCTACAACCTGGCGTCGGTCCTGCACACGCCGCTCGTGCACGTGTACGCCGAGGCGCAGGCGGGCGCGGGCCGCTCGCGCGAGGACTACCGGCTGATGTCGGGACCGGTCACGGTTCACATCGCGCCGACGCGCGACCAGGCGTGGGACGAGGCCGAGCGTGCGCTGCACTGGTGGGTGACCTTCTACCGAAGCCGGGGGTTCGACATGCCGCTGCCGCCGGTGAAGGAGATGCGCGACACGCCCGGCGTCGGCATCTTCGGTCAGCCGTTCGCGGTCGGGACGCCCGACGACGTGCTGGCGGTGCTCGAGCGCCACAAGGGGGCCGACCTCGACGAGATGGTGATCCAGTTCAACCATCCCGGGATGGGCGCGGACGCCGTGGCGCGGTCAATGCGGATGTTCGCCGACGAGCTCATGCCCGAGGTGAGGGGCTGGGGTCGCGCCGGCGCCGGGACCAAGGCTGCGGTCTCCTGACGGCGTGACCCACCCAACCGACATCCCGCTACGGCAGGCGCGCAGGCTGATCGCGCGCGCGATCGATAAGGCCGCCCACGTCGGCGTTCGCGGCGCGTTTGCGGTCGTCGGAGGGAGCGGCGTGCTCGTGTCGGCATCGCGGATGGACCGCGGTGGCGCCGGCGGGGTGGAACGCGCGCGTTCGAAGGCGTGGATCTCGGCCACCCAGCAGATCCCGAGCACCGAGCACCATCAGCGGATGGCGACGTTGCCGGCGCCGCTCGCCGCCGGGTTCGTCGCGTGCTCACCGGAGGCGAACTTCCCGGGCGCCGGCGGAATGCCGATCTACGAAGGCAGCGTCGTTGTCGGCGGCTTCAGCGCGTCCGGCGCGACCATCGGCCCGTTCGTCGACATCCCGGGGATCGACCGGCGCATGTTGATCGTCGACGGTAAGCCGGCCAACTCCGAGGACCTGATCGTGCTGTGGACGCTCGGCCTTCCGTACAAGGGACAGCACGGCGACGACGAGAAGCGGTGGCTCGACGCGTTCGGGGCGCTCCCCGACGAGCCCGGCATCGGTTACGAAAACCCCCCGCCGTCGAGCCAGCCCGAGCATGAATGGGCACTCGGCGTCGCCGACGCGGCGATCGCAGAGGCGGTGGCGCGCGAAACGCGGATCGCCGTGGCGGTCGTCGACAGTCGCGGCGAGCCGATCCAGCAGGACACGATGGACGGCGCGCCCAGCGCGGCGCCGTTCGTCGCCGAAGCAGTGGCCGCGAGCGCCGCCATGTTCCAGCGTCCGAGCGCGGAGATCGATCCGAGGCTGACATCGGTGCTCCCGTTCCGCGTGCTGACGGTGGCCGGTGGCCTGCCACTGCGCGACGGCGACCTGGTTGTGGGCGGCCTCGGGATCGCCGGACCCGACTCAGACGTCTGCGAGCAGATCGCGGCGGCGGTCGCGGGGCGCTGACGGTGCCGGAGCGCTAGCGCGATGCCAGAGCGCATCTGCATCGTCGGCGCCGGCGCGATCGGCGGCCTGTTCGCCGCGCATCTCGCCCAGCTGCCGGAAATCGAGGTGTGGGTGTTCGACCTCGCGCAGGAGCACGTCGACGCCATCAACGAGAACGGCCTGCGGATCACGGGGGCCGTCGAGTTGACCGGCCGGGTGCATGCGCGCACGGACCCCTCGGAGATCCCGCCCTGCCCCCTCGGGATCGTCGCGGTCAAAGGAACCGTGACGGAGGCAGCGATCGAAGCCACGGCCCCGATCTTCGCCGCCGGCGCGGTGTGCAGCGTCCAGAACGGGATCGGCAACGAGGAGGTGATCGCCGAGCACGTCCCGCGCGTCATCCGTGGCGTGACGCTGCCCGCGGGTCAGGTTGTCGAGCCCGGCGTGATCCGGCTGGTCGGGCCGGGGCCGACGTGGATCGGGCCGTTCGAGCCGCAACCGGCGACATCCGCAGAAATCGAACGCCTCGCGACCCGGCTGAACCAGAGCGGCTTCGAGACGCGGGTGCGAACAGACGCGCGGGGCCTGGAACATTCCGAGGGAATGTAGACGGATTACAAAACTGTATGCAATAATCCCGAAGCCGATGGATGCGCCTCAGAAGATCGATTGGAGCGAGCAGGAGTTCGCCGAGGTGCGTCCTGGGATCTTCGGCGCCACGGTGCACACGCCGCAGCTGACCGCAACCCTGTACCGGTACGGCGCCGGCTCGAGTTGGGAGGAGCATCAGCACCCTCAGGACCAGATCACGACGGTGCTCGAGGGCGCGATTGACTTCGTGGTCGCGGGCGAAGCCGTCCACCTGAAAACGGGCGAGCTCGCGACCCTGCCGGGCAACACGCCCCACGCCGCGACCGTCCCAAAGGACGGCACCGGAGCGATCACGCTGAACGTGTTCACGCACCGGGAGTCGACTCCCGGTGTCTGACTGGCTCGGGCTCACCGACCGGCGCGTGCTCGTCGCCGGCGGCGGGGGCACGATCGGGCGCGCACTCGTGGACGGGTTCGTGACCGTGGGCGCCAGCGTCGCCGTCGTCGACATCACCGACAACGCGATGGCCGGGCTCGAGGATCGAACCGCCACCCGTCACGCCGCCGATCTGAGCGATGCCGCAGCCGCGCGCGCCGCGGTTGCGGCCGTTCGCGACCAGTTGGGCGGGCTCGACGTGTTCGTCCACTGCGTCGGCATCAACGACCGCAGGCCGATCGAGGATTACAGCGCGAGCGACGTCGACAAGATCATCGCCGTCAACCTGACGAGCGCGTTTCACACCGCCACCGAAGCGGCAGTCGGGATGCGCGAGCAGCAGAACGGGCGAATCCTGTTCTTCTCCTCGGTGGCGGGGCGCAGCGGCCACAAGCATCACGGCCCCTATGCCGCCACCAAGGGTGCGATCAACCAGCTGATGCGGGTGATCGCGCACGAGTACGCCGAGCACGGGGTGACTGCCAACGCGGTGGCACCGGGTTACATGGACACAACCCTGACCCGGAGCTATCTGGAGGCCAACCCCGATAAGCGCCAAGCGCTTATCGACCTGATTCCCGCCCAAAGGTTCGGGACGCTGGCGGAGGTCGTGGACCCGGTGCTGTTCCTGTGCTCGCCGCACGCGAGCTTCATCACCGGTCAGGTTCTGTATATCGACGGCGGTCGTACGATCGTCTGATGGCGTCAGGGAGCACGATGCAACGGAGATTCGAAGGGCGGACCTTCATGGTCACGGGCGCCGGGACCGGGTTCGGGGCGGCGCTGGCGACGCGCGCGGCGCAGGAGGGCGCGGCCAAGGTCCTGATCCATTACCGCAGCTCGGACGAAGGTGCACAACGGACCGCCGGCAAGGTCCGCGCGGCCGGTGCCGAGGCGGAGATCGTGCAGGGTGACATCACCTCGTGGTCGGACATCCAGCGGATGGCCGCGTGGGCGTTCGAAGACCACGGTGGGATCGACGTGCTCGTCAACAACGTCGGTGACATGGCGTCCGGCCAGGCGTCGTGGAAGGAGATCACCGAGGAGGCGATCGACCACGTGCTCGCCGTCGACATCAAGGGGACGATGCTGATGGTGCACGAGTTCGGTCAGCGGATGGCCGAGGGAGACGGCGGCGCGATCGTCAACGTGGGATCGACGGTGATCGTCCGCGGCAGCCCCCGGGCGCCGCAGTACGCGGCGGGTAAGTACGGGTTGCTCGGGATCACCAAGTCCTACGCCAAGGCCCTCGCTCCGAAAGTGCGAGTGAACACGTTCGCGCCCGGGTTCATGGAGACCGAGGCGCTGCTGGCACGCCCCGAGTGGAAGGCGGGGCGTCGAGACGATGTTCTCTCCGGCACGCCGGCTGGGAAGATTCCCAAACCGGAGGACATGACCGGCGCGGCGCTGTTTCTCGCCAGCGACGATGCCCATCACATCACCGGCTCCTACATGGTCGCCGACGGCGGTTACAGCATGCTCGGCGCCTGAGGCCAGGAGGAGAGCTCATGGCAGACAACGGTCAGAACACTGAGGATGTGTACGAGCGGGTCCGCAACGCGATCCTCGACGGGCAGCTCGCGCCCGGAGCCGTGATGTCGCAGGTGGCGCTGGCCCAGGACCTCGGGATCAGCCGGACCCCGCTGCGCGAGGCGCTGCGCATGCTCCAGAGCGAGGGCCTCGTCGAGGGCGAGCCGAATCGCCGCGTCCGGGTGGCGCCGATGACCGCCCACGACCTCGAGGAGCTTTACGTCATGCGTGTGACGCTCGAGGCCGAGGCGCTCCGCTTGTCGGTGCCGCGGATGACCTCTGAGGATCTGGCGCGACTCGAGGGGCACATGGCCGAGATGGCGCACTACGCCGCTGAGAAGGACTACCGGCGCTGGAACCTCCCGCACGAGCAGTTTCACCGCGGGTTGACCGCGCACGCCGGCGAGCGGGTCAACTTCGTACTCGGGCAGATGTTCGACCACGCCGAGCGCTACCGGCGACTGCACATCGGACACGGCCCGACCGCATGGGCGACGGCCGGGCACCGCGAGATCCTCGATGCTTCCAAGGCGGGGGATCGCGACGGCAGCGCGGGCCTGCTGGCCTCGCACCTGGCCCGGACCGGCTTCGAGGTATCCGAGCTGCTCGAGCCGGGTTACCAGCCGAAGCTGCTCGAGCTGGCGCTGACCGACGCCGGTGGCACCCCGCCGAGTAAGAGTAGGCGCCGCACGGCACGCTGACTCTGTCAGGATCCGCGACAGACACCGAACGGCGGCGGGCGCCGGTCCAAGCGCAGCGCCGCAGCGACTCCCCGGAGGCCTGATGAGCACGCGTGTAATGCCGAGCGTTCGCACCCTGAGAGACCGGCCCGCGTGGAGGGCGCTCGAGAAGCACTACGAGGAGCTGCACTCAAAGCACCTGCGTGAGCTGTTCGCCGCGGACGGCACCCGCGGCGAGCGCCTGGTGGCCGAGGGCGGGGGCTTGTTCCTCGACTACTCGAAGAACCGGATCACCGAGGAGACGATCGAGCTGCTGGTGGCGCTCGCCGAGCAGTCCGGGCTCGCGGACCGGATCGAGGCGATGTTCACCGGCGAACGGATCAACGTCTCCGAGAACCGCTCCGTCCTCCATGTCGCCCTCCGCATGCCGAAATCAGCGTCGCTGATCGTCGACGGCGTCGACGTCGTCAAGGAGGTCCACGAGGTCCTCGACCGGATGAGCGCGTTCTCCGAGCGGATCCGAACCGGCGAGTGGAGAGGGTACACCGGTCAGGCCATCCGCAATGTGATCAACATCGGAATCGGCGGGTCCGACCTCGGTCCCGTGATGGCCTACGAGGCCCTCCGCCACTACAGCGATCGCGAGCTGACCTTCCGGTTCGTGTCGAACGTCGACTCCACCGACATCGTCGAGGCCACCCGCGACCTCGACCCGGCCGAGACACTTTTCATCATCTCCTCGAAGACGTTCACGACGCTCGAGACGATGACCAACGCGCACTCGGCGCGCGACTGGTCGCTGGCGGCGCTCAAGGACGAGGCGGCGGTTGCCAAGCACTTCGTCGCGGTCTCGACCAACGCCGAGAAGGTGAAGGAGTTCGGGATCGACACCGACAACATGTTCGGATTCTGGGAGTGGGTCGGCGGGCGCTACTCGATGGACTCGGCGATCGGCCTGTCGACGATGCTGGCGGTCGGGCCGGAGCGTTTCCACGAGATGCTGGCCGGCTTCCACGCGATCGACGAGCACTTCCGCAGCACCCCGTTCGCGCAGAACCTGCCGGCGCTGATGGGGCTGCTCGCCGTCTGGTACGGCGACTTCTTCGGCGCCCAGACCGTCGGCGTAATGCCCTACGAGCAGTACCTCAAGCGATTCCCGGCGTACCTCCAGCAGCTGACGATGGAGTCCAACGGCAAGCACGTCACGCTCGACGGACGCCACGTCGACTACGACACCGGCGCGGTGTTCTGGGGCGAGCCGGGGACCAACGGTCAGCACAGCTTCTACCAGCTGATCCACCAGGGGACGCGGCTGATACCGGTCGACCTGATCGGGTTCGCGAAGACGCTGAACCCGCTTCGTGACCACCACGATCTGCTGATGTCGAACGTTTTCGCGCAGGCCGAGGCGCTCGCCTTCGGCAAGACCGAGGAGGAGGTCCGGGCCGAGGGTACGCCGGACAACGTCGTCCCGCACAGGGTGATGGAGGGCAACCGCCCGACGAACACGATCCTCGCCGAGCAACTCACGCCGCGCACGCTCGGCAGCCTCGTGGCGCTGTACGAGCACAGCGTGTTCACTCAGGGCGTCGTGTGGGAGATCGACTCGTTCGACCAGTGGGGCGTCGAGCTCGGCAAGGTCCTCGCGGCCCGGATCATCCCCGAGCTCGAGAGCGAGGCCGAACCCGCCCTGGAGCACGACAGCTCGACCAACGCGCTGATCCGCCGCTACCGCAGCATGCGCTGAGGCACGATCGATCATCTGACAAGCACCGAGACCGAGGAGAACGATTCACATGCCGACGGACACGCCGATGCAACTGGGAATGGTCGGACTCGGACGGATGGGCGCCGGGATCGTCCGCCGGCTGACGCGCGACGGTCACCACTGCGTCGGGTTCGACGTCAACGCCGACGCGGTCAAGGCTCTCGAGGGCGACGGGATCCCCGGGACGACCTCGCTCGAGGAGTTCGCCGGCAAGCTCGACAAGCCTCGCACCGTGTGGGTGATGGTGCCGGCCGGCGAGATCACGTCGCGGTCTATCGCCAGCCTGAGCGAAGTGCTCGAAGCCGGCGACGTCGTCATCGACGGGGGCAACACCCACTACCACGACGACATCCGCCACGCGAAGGAGCTGGGGGAGAAAGGCATCCACCACGTCGACGTCGGCACCAGCGGCGGCGTCTACGGACTCGAGCGCGGCTTCTGCCTGATGATCGGCGGCGAGGACGACGTCGTCGAGCGCCTGTATCCGCTGTTCGCCTCGATTGCGCCCGGGGTGGGCATGGCCCCGCGGACTCCGGGGCGAACCGGCGACCCGGGGCCGGCGGAGAACGGATACCTCCACTGCGGAGCCAACGGCGCCGGGCACTTCGTGAAGATGGTCCACAACGGGATCGAGTACGGGATCATGGCCGCGTACGCCGAGGGGCTCAACATCCTCCACAGCGCCGGGGTCGGAAAAGAGGAGCTCGACGGAGACGCCGAGACCGCGCCGATGGAGCACCCCGAGTACTACCAGTACGACATCAACACGGTCGACGTGACCGAGGTGTGGCGCCGAGGGAGCGTGATCAGCTCGTGGCTGCTCGACCTGACCGCGCAGGCGCTGTTCGAGTCCCCGACGCTCGACGACTTCTCGGGCCGGGTGTCGGATTCGGGTGAGGGACGCTGGACGTCGATCGCGGCGATCGACGAGGGGGTGCCGGCGCCGGTGCTGACGACCGCGCTGTACTCGCGATTTGCCTCGCGAGGCCTCGACAACTACGCCAACCGGGTTCTGTCGGCGATGCGATACGGCTTCGGCGGGCACCGCGAGAAGGCCGGAAGCTGACTCGCGACGACCAGATCGAGCGCGAGAAGCAGGTCGCCGCCGAGGCGGCGGCTGGGCTCGTGGAGGACGGGATGCTGGTCGGTCTCGGCACCGGCTCGACGTCCGCATACCTGCTGCCGCCACTCGCGGCCCGCGAGCTCGACATCACGTGCGTGGCGACGTCGCCGGCGACCTCGCAGGCGGCGCGGGCGCTCGGGATCAACGTGGTGTCGTTCGCGGGGCTCGAGGCGCCGACCCGGCTCGACATGACGATCGACGGTGCCGATCAGGTCGACCCGGCGGGCTGGCTGGTCAAGGGGGGAGGGGCGGCCCACACCCGGGAGAAGGCGGTCGCGGCGGCGGCTGACCGGTTCATCGTGATCGTCTCCTCCAACAAGGTGGTGGAGCAGCTCACGTCGCCGATCCCGCTCGAGCTAGCCGAGTTCGGTCTCGCCTCGACGTTCGCGCGCGTCCAGCCGGCTCGCCTCCGAGACGTCGCTCACAGCCCCGACGGCGGCGTGATCGCGGATTATCTGGGCGAGTTCGACGACCCGGCCACGCTCGCCACCTGGCTGTCCGAGCAACCCGGCGTCGTCGAGCACGGGCTGTTCCCCGCCTCAATGGTCGCCGAGGTCCTGATCGGACGCGGTCAGGAGGTAGAGCGCAGGACGCCGCCGGGGTAGGCGACCCCGTCGGCGAAGCTGTACGGCGGGCACGGGCCGGTGCACACGAGCTCGACTCCGTCGAGGCACCCGCCGAGCTCCTTCACGAGCGCGACGAACTCGCCCACCCGCCCGCGGTCGACCAGGTAGGCATCGAGCACGGGCAAGTCGGGCTGCATGCTGAGCGTGCGGCGGATGCTACGCGCGAGCGCTGTGAGCGGATCAAGCTGGCTGGCCAGCCGGCGCGCGCTCTGGCGGGTCTCGAGGCGGTCACGCAAGTAGGCCACGTCCGACTCGGACCGCGGATCAGAGGCAGTATCGGCGCCGGCGAGCCAACGCGCATGCAGACCAAGCTCGACCGCTCCGCGAACTCCGTCGAGCTTGCACTCCAGATCGCGCCGGCGCCGGCGCAGCATCGCCCGAACCGCCTCGTCGTCATCCAGGACGCGGCCGAAGGGCGCCGGCAGTATCGCCCGAGAGTCCATCAGGCCCTGCACGGTCTGCTCGTACTCGTCGAGCGTTCCGGCGTCCGCCTGCGGATCGGGATCGTCGTGATCGGTGACGATCGCCATCAGCGCGCCGTCGGCGACGCCGCGGAGCGGCCGATCGTCGAGCCCCGTCCCAACGACCGGGCCTGCGGCAGCTTCCCCGACTCCGTACAGGAGCACGCTCACCCCGCGGCGACCTCGCCGGTCGCTGCGACGAGCGGCGCGACGTCGGCCGTGACGTCGCGCCCTGGTTGGCCTGGGGTCGCACCTGCCTCAGGGGCCTGACGGCCATGGCCCGGGCCTTGGCCGGGGTTGCACCCTCCCTCAGTTCGAGTGTGGACCTGCATTGCCAACCTCTCCGCCGTTCTCGTTACCCACACCTCAAGCTCACCGATCCGGAACTGGACGAATGTTCGATCCCCCGCAAGCCGCTCGAATCCACGGATGATCGAATCGGGACCGAGATCGATTGAAGTTCTTCGATCAAATCTGTATATATATGACGAGGAATGGAAGGCGAGAACGCCGGACCCGCGCCACGTTAGCGTTCACATAGCGAACGGTTGATTTCGACCGCTGCGCTCGCGAAAATTGGGCTGTCCGTTCTGCAACCGAAGCCCAGAGTCATGTCTGACCGCAACCATCAGGCCATGGCGGGAGTCGCGTTGGTGGGGCATTCCGTACGGACCGCCCCTGACCGAGTCCTGGGGCGCGTCCGGCTGTCCATGCAGCAGTGGGATGTCCGGCGTACCTATGGTGCTCAGGCCGCGTTTCTCGTCGCCGCGTACTACGCCGCGGCGCACCTCGGCTACGCGTTCCGATTCGCCGGCCCGGTGGCATCGATCGTCTGGCTTCCGGTCGGTGTAGGCATCGCCGGTCTGTATCTGATGGGGCTGCGCCTGTGGCCCGCCGTGGTCATCGGGGATCTGCTCGTCAACAACTACGCGAGGCTGCCGGTCGGCGCTGCCGTCGGCCAGAGCTTCGGCAACCTGCTCGAGGTCGTAATCGGAGTGATGCTCCTGCGCTGGTTCGTATCGCGACGGGCCCCGCTGGACACCGCGGCCGGCGTGGCCGGAGTGTTCGCGACGCTGACCGCGGCGACCGCGGTCAGCGCGATCATCGGACCGCTGTCTCTGGCGCTGTACCACGTTATCCCCGCCTCATCGATCCTCCGGGTGTCGCGGACGTGGTGGCTCGGCGACTTCTGCGGCGCCGCAATCGTGCTGCCGCTCGCGCTCGCGTTCAGCACACCGACTCCGCACAAGTGGCTGCGCGGCCACGTCGTCGAGGCGGCGCTGCTGTTGGCGACGCTGATCGGTCTGAGCACGGTCGCCGCGCAGGTCGGCGGTCCTTCGACGTACCTGGCGTTCCCGGCGCTGATCTGGGCCGCGTTCCGGTTCGGCCCGCGTGGCGCGACGGTCGCGATCGCGATCAGCGCAGCGTTCACGATGTGGGGCGCGACCAGCTTTCCGGGCCCGTTCGAGGTCACCGGCATGGCCAGCATCCCGGCAACCCAGATCTACCTTCTGGTGGCGGCGTTGGCGACCCTCGCGGTGGGGGCACTGGCCTCGGAGCGCGAGCAACTTGCCAGGAGCGTTCGTGCCTCGAGAACCAGAATCGTGCTCGCCGCGGATGACGAACGCCGCCGGCTCGAGCGAAACCTTCACGATGGCGCCCAGGGACGTCTCGTCGCGCTCGCCGCTCGGCTCGGGCTCGCCGCCCACGCCGCGGGCGAGGCGCCCGAGACCGCCACGTCATCGATCGAAACCGCGCACGCCGAGTTGCTGGTCGCGATTGACGAGCTCCGCGAGCTGGTCCAGGGGATCCAGCCGGCGGCGCTCCGTCAGTTCGGCCTGGCGAGCGCAGTCGAGGACATCGCGGCGAAGTCGGTGACGCCGATCGAGCTGGTTGAACTGCCGCGCGTGCGGCTGGACGAGACGACCGAGGCGACCGCCTTCTACTTGATTCGCGAGGCCGTCACGAATGCGGAGCGGCACGCCCACGCGTCGCTGGTCAGCGTGCGCGCGCACCTGAGCACAGCGAGTCTGACGGTCGAGGTGCAGGACGACGGCGCGGGCGGAGCGTTCGAACGCAACGACCGCGGGCTTCAGGGCCTCCGGGACCGCGTGGAGGCCACGGGCGGAACGTTCGAGCTCGACAGCGAGCCGGGCTGCGGCACCCGGATCACGGCCGACATCCCGGTCGGCGCAAGCCGCTGACCGGCTCTACCGGGCGGCTGGGCTGTTTCCGCTCGCCAGGAACAGCAACGCCGCCTTCACGCGCCGGCTGACGTCGTCCGGGCTCTCCAGCTCGAGCTTGGTGAAGATCGCATTGATGTGCTTCTCGACGGCGCGCTTGGTGAGCACCAGTGAGTCCGCGATCGCGGCGTTGCTCTTGCCCTGAGCGAGCTCCGCGAGCACATCGTGCTCGCGGCGCGTTAGCGCGGATAGCGGCGAGTGCGCGCCGGCGCTGCGGGCCCGAACGAGCACCTCCACGACCTTGGGATCGATTACCGATCCGCCAGACACCACCGCCTCGATCGCCCCTACGAGTTGCTGCGGATCGCCCACGCGTTCCTTGAGGAGGTACGCCCGGCGAAAGCTTCCGGCGTCCAGGAAGTCGAGCACGTAGCTCGGATCGGCGAACTGGCTGAGCACGACGACGCCGATGTCGGGATGGCTGACGCGCAGCTCTCGGGCGACCTGAATCCCCTCGTCGGTGCCCGTCGGCGGCATCCTGATGTCGGTGACTACGGCATCTGGCCGCTCCCGTTCGATCGCAGCGGTCAACGAACCCCGATCGCCGCAAAACGCGACCGCGTCGATGTGATCGAAACCGGACACGATCCGTTCGAGCGCCTCGCGCATCAGGAACGTGTCCTCGCCGATCACGAGTCGAATCAAGTCCCTGTGTTGCGTGCCCCCATCCGGGGGCTGGACAGACAGTTGCGTCACGGTGTACCCGAGCCCGGCGACTGAGATCCTCCGAGGAGTTGCCGCAAAGTTAGCGCGTTCTTACCGGCTTTCCGGAGGTCCCGAAATTGCCGTGCGGGCATCACCAAGACGGGGATGCTGGCCCCCGGACCTGGCGGGGGCGGGTTGGCCCTCCGCGATCAGGAGCCGTCGAATCCCTCTTCGGAAAGGAAGATGAGCGTCGCCTTCACGCGGCGGCTCACGTCCTGCGTCTCGGGCAGGCTGAGCTTGGAGAAGATGGAGTTCACGTGCTTCTCGACCGCTCGCTTGGTGAGGACGAGCGACTCGGCGATCGCGCTGTTGCTCTTGCCGCTGGCGATCTCGGCGAGCAACTCACGCTCGCGCGAGGTCAGCTGCGAGAGCTGTGACTTTGCGGCGCGGGAGCGGGCTTCGATCAGAACGTCGACGATGGTCGGGTCGATCACCGACCCGCCGCGCGCGACGGCCTTGATCGCGTCGAGCAGCTGCTCCTTGTTGCGAATGCGCTCCTTGAGCAGGTACGCGCGACCCCCGGTGCCGTGCTCGAGCAACCGAATCGCGTAGGCGGGCTCCGCGTATTGGCTGAGCACGACGACGCCGACCTCGGGGTGGGTCTCGCGGAGTGAAGCCGCGATCCGAACGCCCTCATCGCCGCCTGACGGCGGCATCCGGATGTCGGTCAGCACGACGTCGGGAGCCCAGGTGGCGATCGCGGTCTCCAGCTCCTTGCCGTTGGTGCAGACGGCGACGAGCTCCACCTCCGCCGCCGCGCTGAGCGTCGCGGTCAGGAACTCGCGTATGACGTACGAGTCCTCCGCGATCACGACATGGATCGGGTCGGCCGCCTTGTCGGTCGTCCGCCGACGCTGCTGCTCCGTGCTTACGCTCATCGAATCCTCCAAGGCACCCTTCGCCCTAATCGTGCTTCGGTAACGCCCTGTTCACAAGGGCGCTTGCCTCCCACGCCCTGGAAGCATGCACCACAGTTGGGCTCCGCGGAAGGGGCGTCATCCCGATCGGGCGATGACGAGTGGACGCGGATTCGGTGCGATGGCGCGCGATGAGCTCTCCGGCGTGCCGCCTACCCGAACCGGACGTGACGGCGACCGGCCTCGCGATCACGTGGCTTGGACACGCCACGGTGCTCGTCGAAATCGACGGCGTGCGGACGATCACCGACCCGGTGCTGCGCGATCGTATCGGACCGCTCGTGCGGATCGTGCCCGACGTCGAGTTCCTCGGATCGGTCGATTGCGTCCTGCTGTCGCATCTGCATGCCGACCACACTGACCTGCCGACATTGCGGGCGCTCGGGCGCTCGGGCCCGGTGCTCGCCCCGGCTCCGGCGCGAGAATGGCTCGCGGCAAAAGGGCTGCGCGATGTGCGAGAGCTCAGCCCCGGCGGCGAGATCGGGGTCGCGGGCCTGCGGATCGCCGCCACCGCGGCGGTGCACGACCCTCGCCGACGGCCGCTCGGACCCTCGGCGCCGCCGGTCGGCTACGTGATCCGAGGGTCGCGCGCGGTGTACTTCGCCGGCGACACCGATCTGTTCGCCGGGATGGCGGAGCTCAGAGGCGCGATCGATGTCGCGCTGCTGCCGGTGTGGGGCTGGGGCGCCAGCGTGGGCGCGGGGCATCTGGACCCGCAGAGCGCCGCCGAGGCGGCCGCGTTGATCGCTCCCGCGGTCGCGATCCCGATCCACTGGGGAACGTTCGCGCTGCCGCGTCCGGCTCGGCGGATGGTCGACCCCGCGCGGCCGGCGCGCGAGTTCGCCGAGCTCACGAAGCGGTACGCGCCCGGGGTGGAGGTGCGCGTGCTCGTCCCGGGGGAGCGCACGACGCTGTAAGGGCCTCATCCGATCTGGGCGATGCCCTGCGCGCGTGTCGAGCAGATAGTTGGGCGGTGACCTGGCTCGAAGAGGCCGAGCGACTCGACGTCGCCGTATACGGAGCGATCGCGGGCACGCCGACGCCGCAACTGGACGGCGCGCTCCGCCGACTGTCGAACGCCGCCAACTACTCGCGGCTGTCGGTCGCGTCCGGCGCGCTGCTGGCGCTGGCCGGCGGGCCGCGGGGCCGGCGCGCGGCGGCGACCGGGCTCGCATCGGTCGCCGCGACCGCGGCGTTCGTGAACATCGTGGTCAAGCCGTTCGGACGCCGTCCGCGCCCGGATCGGGAGGCCGAGGAGGTCCCGGTCGCACGCCACGTCCCGATGCCAGCGTCGCGCTCGTTCCCCTCGGGTCACACCGCAGCCGCGGTCGCGTTCGCCGGCGGCGTCGGGTACGTGCTCCCGTTAGCCGGGGCGCCCCTGCACGTGCTGGCCGCGCTCGTCGCCTACTCGCGCGTTCACACCGGCGTTCACTACCCGGCCGACGTGCTCGCCGGCGCCCTGCTCGGGGCGACGATCGCCGACGTCACCGCGGGCGTGCTCGCTTCCCGGCGCTGCTGAGCGCCGATCGCCACGAGTTCGTCGATCAGCCCGAGGACCTCGTGGTGGGAGCTGCGCCGGCGCCGGGCGACAGCCTGGATCATCCGGCTGCCGAGATCGTCCGGCTGGGGCCACAGCATCAGCGCGAACATGCCGCGGACGAGAATCATCCGAGTCCAGCGGCGGCGGGACGCGACCTCTCCAACCCAGGCGGTCACGCGCGCGGCGCGGGCTCGCTGGACCTCCTGCGAGGACCGCGTGCCGACGACCTTCGAGGCGTACGCGTACAGATCCTGACGGCGGCGGTCGTCGATCCAGTCGTTGTATGCCCTCAGGCACGAGCCGATCACCGGGCACACCGATGCCGGGTGGTCGCTGAACGGCTCGCCCGCGAGCATCGAGGCGAGCTCCATCACGCACGCGCCATCCTCGGGGGAGTTGTGCCTTCCCTTGCTCAGCTTGATCGTCTGATGAGTGACGTTGGACATGGACTCCTCCCTGTCGTTGCGTATGTGATCGGCCGCCGAGTCGGGTGCCAGTCACTCGTCGGCCTCTAGGTCGTAACCGATCGCCACCGCCAACCGGGGCGCCGTCGAGACTACGCGCGCGAGTCCGACCGTCGGGGCCACGGCGATCAGCACCCCGACGATCTCCGCCTCGGTCGCGCCCACCTCGACCGCGCGATCGACGGTCGCCCGAAGCGAGCTCGTCGAGGCGCCGAGCGCGAGCAGCGCGCCCAGTTGAACGAGCACATCGACCTTCGGTCGCAGCACTGCGGCGCCGGCGGTCTCCGCTCCACTCGCGAGAACCATCCCGACCGACTCCTCATCGTTGAGCGCCAACCGGCGGAGGAGGCGTTCCGTTTCGTCCACGACCGCGACGGTAGTGACGATCGCGCCCCGGACATCGTCCGATCCGGGTGATGCCAGCATTCGAGTCCGGCGTCTCACGGGCCTGCGCACGTGAATCCATACCGTGGTGCGCGCCCCCTCGAACACGGGGGTGGGCCTCCTTGCTCTACACCCGCGAGTCAGAGAGGTTAGTTGTCGGGCGCGGCAGCCCGTGCTGCCCAGCCTGCCCCGCTCGCGATGACTCCAACAGCAGCCCCAGCGCCTCCTCGCCGGCCGTCGCCGAAGTCCGCGGCCGCCCGTACCACCCGCAACGGGCTCGTCAGGCGCACGACGCTCGTCCGGCGGCTCACCAAAGCGCGCGGCGCGTCGCTGGCGGTGATCGTCGCCCCGCCGGGATACGGCAAGTCGAGCCTGTTGTGCGAGTGGTCAGAGCACGACGACCGCGAGTTCGTGTGGCTGACACCGGACGTGCTCAAGGACGACGACCTCGAAGCGCACGTCGGCGCACTGCTCGCCGGCGCCGATGCGAGTCATGGCGTCGTGCTCGTCCTCGACGACGCGCACCGGGCTCCGGCCGAGGTCGTGCGCTGCGGGCTGGAGCGGTTGCTTGAGGAGATCCCCGCCGGCTCGATGGTCGCGGTCAGCTCGCGGACCGAGCCGCCACTGCCCCTCGGTCGCCTTCGGGCTTGCCGGGCATTGATCGAAGTTCGCGTCCAAGACCTCGCGCTGATGCCCGCGGAAGCGTCGATCCTGCTGCGCCACGCCGGGCTCGAGCTCGACTTCGCCTCAGTTCAGGCGCTGGTCACGAGGACCGAGGGGTGGCCGGCGGGGCTGTATCTCGCCGCCCTGTCCCTGGGTGCCGAGCCTGACGTGGCCGGTGCCCTCGGTCGCCTGCGCGGCGATGAGCATCGTTTGGCGGAGTACTTCCGCGACGAGATTCTGTCCGCGTTGCCACCCGACCTGACCGAGTTCGCCGTACGGACCTCCGTGCTCGACGAGCTGTCGGGGCCAGTGTGCGACGCGGTGCTCGGCCGGCCCGGGTCGGCGCTGATGCTGAGCGGGCTGGCACAGGCGAGTCCCCTCCTGCGCCCGCTCGACCCCGCTCACGAACGCTTCCGCTGGCACGGGCTGTTCCGCGACGCTCTCGGTGCGGAGCTGCGGCGCACCGCCCCCGAGGACGTTCGACCACTCCACGATCGCGCGAGCGCCTGGTTCGAGGAGCATGGAGATCCAGATCATGCGATCGCCCATGCCGTGTATGCGCACGATTCGGTGCGCGCGGGGGATCTGCTCTGCGCCGGGATCGTCGCGTACATCACCCAGGGACGCAACGACCTCGTCCAGGACTGGCTGGCAGGCTTCAGCCGTGAGGAGCTCGCCCGCCATGCACCGCTCGCGCTCGCCGGCGCACACAGCTTCCTGGCCGCCGGGAACGCGGCCGAGGCCCGCCACCTAGCCGTCGCAGCGGCGGCGGCCGTGGACCGCAGGCCGGTCGCCGGCGTGCGCTCGCTGAGCGCGGGACTTGCCGTGATGGACGCGGCGCTCGGCCGTCACGACGTCGGCACGATGGGAGAGGTGGCCGGACGCGCCTGCAGGCGCGAGCCCGAGGACAGCCCGTGGCGTCCGATCTCCCTATTTTTGCGCGGCACCTCGCTCCACCTGACCGGCGACCGCGTCGCGGCCGTGCAGGTGCTCGACGAGGGAGCGGATCTTGGCGAGACCACCGCGCCGGCCGTCACGTCGGTGTGCCTGGCGCAGGCAGCGATGATCGCGATCGAGGAGCGGGACTGGGACACGGCGGCCGAGCTGACCGATCGGGCCAGGAAAGTGATCGAGGAGCATGGGCTCGCCGGCTATCCGATGTGTGCGTTGGCGTTCGCGGCGTCGTCCGCGACCCGCGCCCACCACGGACGCGCCGACGAGGCCAAGCACGATCTCCGCACCGGGATCGAGCTTCTCGCCGTGCTCGGCGACTTCATTCCGTGGTATGGGGCGGAGGCGAGGATCTTGCTCGCGCACGCATCGTTGTGGCTGGCCGACGTGGTGGGCGCGCGCACGTTGCTGGCGGAGGCGTCGCGGCTTGCGCGTCGGACGTCGGGCGCGGTGATCTTCGAGCAATGGTTCGACGATGCGTGGTCGTACATGGACGCGCTCGCCGAGACCAGCCTCGCGGGACCGTCGTCGCTCACGATCGCCGAGCTGAGGATCCTCCGCTTCCTGCCGAGCCATCGATCGTTCCGCGAGATCGCGGCGCAACTCGGCGTTTCGGCGAACACGGTGAAGACCCAGGCGCACGCCGTGTACCGCAAGCTCGGAGCTGCCTCCCGCTCAGAGGCCGTGATGCGCGCCTCGGACGCCGGTCTCCTCGGTCAGTAGGGATCGATCGTCGCGCCGGGCCCCGGCTCGAACCCGAGCGCCAGCGCGAGCCGCGGCGCGCTCTCGACGAGCTGCGCGGACCCGGCCACCGAGCCCGTCGCGATGAGCACCGCCGCGAGCGCAGCATCGTCGGCGCCGCTGGTCGAGGCGAGCTCGACGGCCCAGCAGAGCGACTCGGTGCAGGCGCCCATCGCGATCAGCGCGGCGAGACGCACCAGCACCCGGGTGCGACGGTCGAGCGCGGGGAGCGTGAGCGCGTAGTCGTGCTCAAACTCCGGCGTGGGGGCCATCGCGCTGCGCAGCGAGCGCTCATCGTGTGCCGCTAGGCGGCGTAGTAGCTCCCGTGGTTCGCTCATCATGTCTGTGGGAAGTCGATCGCTGCACGGGATCGTCCCGGCACCGCGAGATCGTGGCATCCTCCGAATGGGATGAAATGCCGCCCGCTAGAACTCGTGTGCCCAGTACATGCCCTCGGCGAGCGTTTTGGCCACGAGTTGCGCGCGCGACCGCGCACTCACCTTGGTCATCGCGTTGCGCGTGTGGGTGCGCACCGTGTTGTGCGCGATCCGCAACTCGTCGGCGACCTCGGGCCCACTGAACCCGAGCGCCAGAAGCCTCACGACATCGAGCTCTCGCGGCGAGAGTTCGGGGCGCGGCGTCCCCGGGGCGCTGTCGTCGCGCATCCGTCCTCCGCGGGCGACCCTCAGGGCTACGAACAGGATGAGCTGGCGTCCGGTGACGATCTCGGGATGACCCGCGTACTCCGCGGTCAGGTGCCCGCCGTCGGCGCGCACGAGCTCGATCGTGCCCGTGAACTGCTTCTGGCGCAGTGCCGCGCGCCATTCCTGCTCCGATATGGCGGAGTGGTCGGCACGCAGCTCATAGACGGGCCGTCCGATCAGCTCGCTCGGCCGGTAGCCGAGCAGCTGAACGTACGCGCCGTTGACTTCTACGTGACGGCGGTCGTCGTCGAGCAGCACCATCGCGTTCCGGGATTGGTTGAACGCATCACGGAACAGGGCCGACCAACCCGATCGAGTCTCCGCTGTGTCGGTGGTCATGGACGTCTTCTGCAACTCTCGCAGGGACGTCAACCCAGGTCCAGACCGACGGCGAAAAAGGTGGTGCACGCTTCCCGGCGTGAAGCATGTTCGCCGTGTTGCCCGTGGCGCGGAAAGGTGCGAGGGTTATCGTGGTGAGACGAGCTCGCAAGCTGGGGGTTGCAACGACGGTTGCGCTCGTTGCCGGGGCTCTGGTCGCCTGGGCCGTCCCCGCGATGGCGCAGACGACGACCGATTCCACGACGACGACGACCGAGACCACGACGGTGTCGACCACGGTCACCGAGCCGCCCAAGACCACCACGGAGACCTCGACGACGACGGTCACGGGACCGACGACGACGGTCAAGAACAACACGACGAGCGTGGTGACCGGGACCACGACGCCGACCACGAGCAAATCGAGCAGCTCAGTGGCCTGGTGGGTGTGGGTCCTGATCGGGCTCGGGGCGGTCGGCGTCGCGGTCGCGGTCTACCAGCTCGGGCGAGGCAGCGGCGAGAAGGCGGCGGCCTCGCGGTATCAGGCGCCCCCGGGTTCGCGCGGACGACCCGGCGACGGGTGGGATGACCCGACGTATCGGGACCCTAACTATCGCGATCCGCGCCCGCCGTCACCGTAGCCGCCCCGGTCACGTTAGCTGCACGATCCCGTAGGTCGTGATCGCGGCACCGGCCACGCCGGCGACCGGCGCCACCACCATCGGCCAGCGCGTCTCGATCCAGTCGCAGACCGGCAGCAGCAAATCGGCGCCCTTCTCACCCATGACGGCGCGCACGACCACGATCGCGATCAGCGGCACGACGTAGATGAGGTTGTAGAGGAGGAGCAGGAACAGTTTGGCGGGAGCGGCCACCGACGAGCCGAGTACAAGCCCGATCGCCGCGAAGTAGGGGAATGCCGTGAGCAGTTCGACGCCGGCGATACCGGCGCCCATCAAGAGCGCGGAGCCGTGTGCGCTCGGCTCCTTGTGCGTGGTTTCCGGGTCGGCGGCGAGCGCCTCCCGGCGCCACCAGATCACGACGCCTCCGCACATCACGATCACCCCGACGGCGATCGCCACGTCCCACTTGACCGTGTGCGACAGCTTGGGCAGTAGCGACAGGGCAAGATCGCCAAGGCCGAGCGCGATCGCGATCCCGCCGGCGAGCGTCACGATGAACGTCGCGAGCGTGAACAGCGCCGTCCGCCAGACGGGGCGCTCGCCCAACGCAAGGTAAACCGCGGCGACGATCAGCGACGGATTCAGCGAGTCGGGGAGCGCTATCGCGATCATGGCGAGCGCGAGGGCGGGCATTGTCCGGGTCAGGTTTGGGCGAGCTCAGAACCGGCGCATCATCCGGATCAGGTGATGCTCGATCAGAAGCCGAGCGGGTGCTCGGTCTCTGGCAACTCGGCGAGGCTGCGACGGAGCTTGCTGAGCGCCTTGCCGGCCCGGGCGGACCGGAGCGCGGCGATCGCGTTCGGGACCTCCCAGCCGGCGAACATCGGGCATCCGATGCAGATCGCGACGACCAGAGGAATCGCGGCGCCGGGGGCCGGGGCGAGGATCGCGCCGACGCAAACCGCGGCGCTGATCAGCGCCGTGAACAGGGCTGCGAGCAGGACGAGACGAGGCTGCGCCCGGCTAACCGGCCGCCATATCGTCAACGCGTAATCCTCGAGAAGTCCTTCGTCACCCATGTCGTTCGCGCCTACCCAGTTGGTTTCTCTCAAAATCGGCCGCTACGGCGTCTGGCTTAAGGCCTTCGTCGCCTGGCCGTCGTCCGGCTCGGCCTGTGCGGCCCGCTCCTCGCCCGCCGCTTCGGGCATCAGGAGCAGCGCGCCGATCAGGAAGCAAATGCCACCGATCGAGGTGCCGGCATTGGCAATCCGCGCGCTGACCGGCTCGCCCGAGGCGGGCTCCAGGAGCGAGGCGATCGCGGACGCGCCGAAGGCGATCGATCCGAGCAGATTCAGCGCGACGATCTTCCACGTGAGCGTCCGGTTGCGGAAGCAGATCCAGCGATGACACACCTCCGCGAACGCCAGCTCGCTCGAGATCAGGAACGCGATCGAGCCGAACGCGTCAGGCGACCACACGCGCACATTGGTCTGATGCGTGCTCAGGTTGTGGTTCATCGCAGTGAACGTGCTGACGTTGAACAGGACCGTCCCGATCAGCTGCACTGCCGCCGCCAGCCAATCGATCCGCTTGGGCTCCCAGGACGCCGGCCGCCAGCGAACGCCGTGCCGGCGAGGGCCGAGCTCGCGCTCGACGTTGACGGCCTCGGAGAACTGGAGGTAACCAGCCGAAGTGAAGAACAGCGAGCCGACGAAGAAATCCACGCCGATCCACGGTCGCGGTGTCGCCGCCCACTGGGAGGCGATCCCGCCGGCCGTGAAGCATGCCGCCCCGATGACGAACAGCGCTGCCATCCACCAGTTGCGCCGATGCGGCCGCCACCACACCGGCTGCTCCTCGGCACCGGCGTCCCGTCGCCGTGCCGGCGATCGCTTCCGGTGCCGGCGCGACTCCCACCGGTGCTCGGTGCCGTCGGGCGCGCGGAGCACCTCGCTGGTCACGAACGGGCCTGGTCCCGAGGCGGATACGCGCGTCCAGCCCTCCGGCAAATCGACATACCCGCTCACAGCTCGATGATCCCCTTGACGATCAGCCACATCCCCACCACGGTGGCCAGCCCTATCGCGACCTCCCTCGAGTGGTGGTGTCCCCACTTCGAGACGCGCTCCACGAGGCGGGCGGCGCCCTTCGGGTTGACCGCGTATGCGACGATCGGGAGCTCGACCAACGCGAACATGATCACGTTGAACACGAGGAGTTGGAGCAGCGCCGAGCCCGTCGATGGCATCGCCTTGGCGATCTCGGTGAGGGCATCCAGGTACCAGACTCCGGGGAGGTTGAGCACGAGTCCCGCGACGAACGCCATCGTGATCGATCCGCGCGAAAGCGCGCGGTCCGACATCGACGGCTTGCGCGCGCTGCCCGCCGTCGGCTTGGCTGGCCGGTGCCTGCGCAGGCCGCGGCTGATGGCGCCGGTCGCGATCCCCCCGGCGACGAGCAGCGACAGCGATCCGAGCACGATCGACACGACCGGCTTGGTCGTGTGATTGGACTTGTCGACCGCGCCCGATGACTCGATCGCGCGGACGATCCCGATCCCGGCGATCATGCTGATCGTCAGTCCGCCGACGAGAAAGCCGAGCAGCATCCACAGTGGCCGGGGCTGGGCAAGGATCAGGATCACGCCGGCGAGCAGCGTTGGGTAGACGGAGGCTGCAAGCGCGAGCAGAACCAGGGTCAGCGGGTCCACGCGCGTAGCCTCGCGGGCCTCGGTCGCTGCGGCGTCATCCGGTCGGGATGACAAACCACGCGGTGGCGCCTGCTACTCGAGCTTTCCGGATCCGGCGGCACGCGAGAGCGGGTCGCCGCCCGGGCCACGCAGGATGACCGCGAAGCCGACCGCGATCAGGGCGCCGACGAGCGGACCGAGCACGTAGACCCAGTAGCTGCTCCAGTCGCCGCTGACCAGCGCCGGCCCGAACGAGCGCGCGGGATTCATCGACGTGCCGCTGACCGGCGCCGCCCACAGGCCCGCGAGCGCGATGTATCCGCCGACGCCGAGTGCCCCGATCGTCCCGACGTTCTGGGCCGCCGAGGCCGTGCCGAGGATCACGCTGACGAGCCCCCCGGTCAGCGCGATCTCCATCAGCAGCGCCTGCCAGTTGTGGTAGCCGGGACCGGGAAGGGTCGCGCCGAGGTGCTCGACGTTGCCGAACACCGCGAGCAGGAACAGGCACGCGAGCGCCGCGCCGAGCAGCTGGGCGACGATGTATCCGGGCAGGCGGCGCGCCGGAAAATCGCGGCGCAAGGCGAACGCGATCGACACCACCGGGTTCAGATGCGCGCCCGACACCGCGCCCATGAACAGGATGATCGCCATCACGGTGAGGCCCGGCGCGACGACCGCCGCGGCGAGGCTGATCTGTCCCTTCGCGTGGAGAATGCCCCCTCCGGCGGCCGCCAGAAGAAGCAGGAACGTCCCCAGCACCTCCGAGAACAGCCGCCGGTAGGCAAGGCGCGGGTCGTCGAAATCCTCGCGCCTGCCGAACTCGAGCGTCAGCAGATGCAGCGCCCGGGCCTTATCGTGGTCGCTTAGCGTCGTCGACGGTGACGGCGTCGGCATCAGACCGCGATTATGCGACCTGCCGCGGACGGCTTTTCGAGCCGCCGGCTTTCTGATCGACCGGGGTCAGACCTCGAGGCGACGTCCGTACGCGACCAGCCCGTAGATCGCCAGGATGTCCAGCGTGAATAGGGCCAGGGACCAGAACGGGTACGCGGGAATCATCATCATCTGGGCGATCGCGTTCGCCGCGAGCACGATCACGCCGGCCCAGCGCGCGAATTGATTCTTGACGAACACGCCGAGGCCGACGGCGAGTTGGAGCACGCCGATGCAGAGCACGATCACGCCGGCCCAGCGCGCTTCACCCCGATCAGGTGATGAACGCGCTGCCGCCAGGCTGCAGCATCCGCGCTGTGACCGCGGTGCGCGACACGGGCGCCACCCTCAGGATGAGAGCGTCGACATGACCGTCCGGAGGATGTGGTCTGCGATCGCGCTCGTGCTCGTCCTCGCCGCGGTCGTGCTCGCCGTCGACACCGCGATCGCCCACTTTCCGAGCGGCCTCGCGGTGCTGGCCTGCCTGATCCTCGCCGGATGCTGCGCGTGGCTCGGGATCTGCCGTCGCGGTGCGGCACGTATCGCCGGCCTAGTCGCCGCGGCTCTGTTCGCCGCCGGCGCGATCGTGCTCGTCGTCGTCGAGGCGCGGGTGCTCGAGGACGCGCTCGTCGTGGCGGCGATTCTCGTCGCCCTCGCGGCGACCCGCGAGGCGTTCAAGGCCCACGCGCATCTGCCGCGCGCCGAGCGGCCGAGCCGGCCCGTGCTGTTCTACAACCCGAAGTCGGGCGGCGGCAAGGCCGAGCGCTTCCACCTGGCCGACGAGGCTCGCCGGCGCGGCATCGAGCCGATCGAGCTCAAGCGAGGGGAGGACCTCGAGCAACTGGTGCGCGCCGCGGTGAACGACGATGCCGACGCGCTGGCGATGGCCGGCGGAGACGGTTCGCAGGCGATCGTCGCGATGATCGCGGCGGAGCTCGACCTGCCCTACGCGTGCATTCCCGCGGGCACCCGCAACCACTTCGCGCTCGACCTCGGGGTCGATCGGGACGACGTCGTCGGAGCGCTCGACGCGTTCGTGAACGGCGGCGAGCGGCGCGTCGATCTGGCCGAGGTCAACGGGCAGGTGTTCGTCAACAACGTCTCGCTCGGGCTGTATGCGGAAGCGGTGCAGCAGCCCGGATACCGTGACGCGAAGCTGCATACGCTGCTCGAGACGGTTCCCGACGCGATCGGGCCCGACGCCAGGCCGCCCGATCTGCACTGGGACAGCCCCGCCGGCGAACAGTCTGCGGTGGCGATCCTCGTCTCCAACAACGCGTATCGGCTCGGCCGGGTCCTCGGGTCGGGCACGCGTCCGCGGCTCGACCGGGCGGTCCTGGGAGTGACGGTGCTCGCTCCCACCGAGTCCAGCGCCGGGGGCGGAGCCAGGGCGAAGCTCGGCATGGAGCAATGGATCACTCCGACGTTCGAGATCGCGTCCGAAACATCGGTGGCGGCGGGGATCGACGGCGAGGCGATGCGCCTGGACGCACCATTGCGGTTCCGCATTAGGCCGGGCGCGCTGCGCGTCAGGATCGCGCCCCACCACCCGGGTGCTTCCCCGTCCGCGCTCGAGCCCGACAAGCCGTGGCAGACGGTCCAGACACTGGCTTCGTTCGTGTGGCACGGCGGCCCGTCCGACCCGGCGCCGGTTCGGTGACAAACGCGATGGTCTCCGGACGGACGCGATGAGGGACGTTGTTCGATGAGCTTCACCCCGTTCCGCAAAGGGCAGCCGGTCTGGGTCATGGAGGAAGGAGGGTCGCAGCGTGCCGCCGACTTCGTCGGCCAGGCCGAGACCTCGTCGTGGTTCGGTGGACCGCCGCGGGTGTACGTGGTGTATCTCGACAACCACGAGGGGGAAGCGGTCGAGGTCGACCGCGTGGTTCCGCGCGAGGTCGAATAGCCCGGGCCGGGGCCGGCTCCCCGGGCCGGGGCCGGCTCGGGGAGTCCCGTTGCTCATCCTTTTCGGGTGATGACTGGGGTTCGACGTTCTCGGATGATTGGCTCGCGCGCGGACGTCGCGTCTGGCCCGGCCGGGGTCGCGCGACCGCACGGCCGGGGCGGGATCACTCATCCGAAAGGAGATGCACCTATATGGCAACGCTTGTTGCGATCGGTTACCCGGACCAGGGAACCGCCGAGCAGGCCAGGGCAACCGTCAGAGAACTGGAATCGGAGCTGATCATCCAGGCCGAGCAGGTCGCCGCGATCTCGCGTGACCTCGAGGGCAAGTACCACGTGCAGACGTCGCACGGCGGCGCCTCGGCGGGTGGCGGGGCGTGGTGGGGCGGGTTCTGGGGCTTCCTGTTCGGCCTGTTGTTCTTCATCCCGTTCGCCGGGCTTGCGCTGGGCGCCGGGATGGGCGCTCTGTTCGGGCACTTCGGCAAGCAAGGGATCGACAAGGCCTTCCAGGAGCAGGTGCGCGACCAGCTGAAGCCGGGTACGTCGGCACTGTTCATGATCATCGAGCAGGTCACGGAGGACAAGGCGGTCGCGGCGCTGCAGCAGTACGGCGGCACCGTGATCAAGACCTCGCTGTCCGACGAGGACACCAAGAAGCTCCAAGACGCGCTGCAGCCGCCCGCGCCCGTCAGCTGACGGGTCGTCGCATCGGCAGCTGCGCTGCAGCCGCCCGCGCCCGTCAGCCGACGGGTCGTCGCATCGGCAGCTGCGCTGCAGCCGCCGCCCGTCAGCCGACGGGTCGTCGCATCGGCAGCGTGGGAGGTTGCCCCGGCGGTCTCCCACGCCCAGCCGGCTCGCTTGTGGGCTCGCCCTGTAGCGACCGGCGCCACCCCAGGAGGACGTCGTGGACGGCGGCGGCGCCGACTACCGGCTGTGGGGGCATCGGCAGCCCCACCGGATGGAGAATGAACGGCTGGGTCTGTGGTCCTCCGAGCCCGCCGTGGAAGGAGATCAGCTCCTCGAACGCGCAGCCCTGCTCGACGTCGGCGTCGTAAAAGCTGTTGACCATGACGTCGGCGACGTGCTCGAACCCGTCGGTCCGCCGCAGGTGAGCCGCGGCGCCGGGCGGGAAAGCCGCCAGCGGATCCTCGCCGGCGACGGTGTCGTCGGCCAGGTATCGGGTTCCGCGTGCGCCGAGCACGACCGCGCCGCGCTCGCGTGAGCGCACGAGCAGGAATCCGATGTGCGGGTGCCGGCGCAGGCTCTCGAGCAGGCGCGGATGACGCTCGTCGATCTCCTCGAGGCGCAGGCGGCGGGGCTCGTCCATCAGGTAGATGAGCCCGAGATTGCCCGAGGCGAGCACGATCACGTCGTCCTCGCCGATCCCGCCGCCGTCGTCGCCGGCGACGCGTCCGGTGGCTTCGGCGACCGCATGGCCGACCGCGGCATCGTTCTCGTCGCCGGTCTGTAGGCGCGCGACCTTGCCGGTCGCGATCGAACGCTCGACGAACTCGTTCAGGTCGTAGCCGTTGCGCTGCTTGAAGGTCGCCCCCTGCGTCTGTCCGTGGTCGGACAGCACGACGATCTCGTACGGGCGCGGCGCGAACCGGCGGGCGCGCTCGATCCGGCCGAACTGCTGATCGAGCTTACGCAGCGCCTCGAGCGTGTCGGGACGCTCGAGCCCCGAATGGTGGGCGACCTCGTCGTAGCTCGAGAACGTCGCGTACACGGCGGGCCGTCCCCGCATCATGTCGGTGAGCACGCCGAACACGATCAGGTCGCGCACGCCGACGCACAGCGCGGCGCGCAGGAACGGATACCGGCCGCCGCGGTAGCCGCGCGGCCAGACCTTGCGTCGCCGCTGGCGAATGGCCGACAGCTTCTCGAGGAGCGCCTCCCAGAAGAACAGAACCAGCAGCCGGGTGACGTTGAAGCCGTTGGCGAGGAACGCGCGGTAGCCGGGGTTGGCCTTCTTCTCCGCGCCCATCCGGCTGACGGTCAAGATCATCGCGTCGGCCTCGCCCGAGAACAGGTTCCCGCGGCTCGCGCCGTCGTGGGTGAGCAGGCCGTTGCCGTTCGCGAGCCGCCGCTCGATCTCGGCGCAGTCTTCAGGCGATGAGCACGTCATCACCTTCCCGCTGGCCTTCTCAACCCAGCGGAAGGCCGGGATGTCCTCGTTGGAGCCGAGCAGGATCCCAGCCTGGCTCGCGCCCGTCTGCGAGCTCAGGTCGGGCTCCCACTCGTCGAGGCGATGCGTGCCGAGTTCCAGCCAGCTCGCCATCTGCGGCGCGTTGCCGTCGCGGATCGCCCGTTGCAACACGGGCCGGGCGAGGCCGTCGATCTCCAGAAACAGGATCCCGGGAGTGTCGCTGCGGACCGTCCCGCCCTGTCGGCGCGCGATGCGCCTGATCACCCGCAGCGAGTACGTGTCGTCGTCGTTGACGCCGAAGATCACGTCGAGCACGAGCATCGTCGCCGCGATCACGACCGACGCGAGCAACGCCCAGCCGAACGAGTCGACCCTGATCGTCCGGGTCGTGATGTGAGACGCGAGCAGCAGCATGACCGCGTCGAGCACGAGCACGATTACGAAGCCGAGCGCGAGCGTGAACGGCAGCCGCAGCGCCGCGACCACAGGTGGCAGTACGGCGTTCAGCGCCGCGATCAGCACCGCGGCCGCGAGCGCGTCGGCGAAGCTGCCGACGCTCACGTGGGGCACGATCGCCGCGGCCACGAACACCGCCACGCCCGCCACCAACCAGGAGACGAGCACGTGGACCAGCTTGTACCGGGGCCGCTGCGGGCTCCAGGTCAGCTCCTGTCCGTATGAATCACTCGCCGGCATCGGCCGCGGGCGAGTATCGCCACAGGCCCCGGCGCGGGCATCACCCGTAATGGAGGATGGCCCGGCATTTCACCCGCATCGGATGATGGACGGAGCCGGCGTTCTGAAAGGATTCACACCATGGCTACAACTGCGCGGACAACCAGACCGAAGACTGTCGTTCATCTCACCGCCGACGAGCGGATCGCGCGCGGCAAGGCGGCGCGAGCGGAGGTGCCGCGATCCCGGCACGCCGAGTACGAGGCGCCGCACGATCGCGCGGACCCGGTCGACCTGCTCGAGGACCAGGCGCGCACGCGCGTGCCTGAACTCGTGCCGATCCGGTACGGCCGGATGCTCGTCTCGCCGTTCACGTTCTATCGCGGCGCCGCGAAGATCATGGCGCACGACCTCGCCGGAACGCCGCGCTCCGGCCTGACCGTGCAGGCTTGCGGCGATGCTCACCTGTCGAACTTCGGCGTGTTCGCCTCGCCTGAGCGCAAGCTCGTGTTCGACATCAACGACTTCGACGAAACTCTCCCCGGACCGTGGGAGTGGGACGTGAAGCGCCTTGCCGCGAGCATGATCATCGCCGCACGCGACAACGGCTTCGCCGCTAAGGATCAGGACAAGATCGTGCTCGACACGGTCGGCGAGTACCGCACTGCGATGCGCACGTTCGCGGGGATGAACAATCTGGAGGTGTGGTACGCGCACCTGGAGATTCAGGTCCTCCTGGAGCAATTCGGGGGGCAGATCAAACGCGGTCAGATGAAAAAGACCGAAGCGGTGCTGGCCAAGGCGCGGACGCGCGACAGCATGTCGGCGTTCTCGAAGCTGACCGACCGCGTCAACGGCAGGGCGGGGATCGTCGATCAGTCGCCGCTGATCGTACCGCTCCGGGTGCTCGTTCCAGGGGAAGAGCACGATACGGTGTTCGCGTGGCTGCACTCGTTGATCCGGGTCTACCGCCAGTCGCTCGAGCACGACCGGCGCAAGCTGCTCGAGGAGTTCGAGCTGGCCGACTTCGCCCGCAAGGTCGTCGGCGTCGGCAGCGTCGGGACGCGGGCCTGGATCGCGCTGTTCTTCGGTCGTGACGGAACCGATCCGCTGTTCCTCCAGCTGAAGGAGGCCGAGGAGTCAGTGCTCGAGGAGCATGTCGGCCGGAGCGCGTTCAAGAACCATGCCCAGCGGGTCGTCGTCGGTCAGCGCATGATGCAGGCGGCGAGCGACATCTTCCTCGGCTGGATCCACATCAAAGAGGGCCTCGACGGCGTCGCGCGCGACTTCTACGGGCGTCAGCTCAAGGATTGGAAGGGGTCGGCGGAGGTCGACCAGATGGTCCCGTCTGGCATGGCCGCATACGGGAGGGTGTGCGGCTGGACGCTCGCACGGGCGCACGCGCGCAGCGGCGACCGCATCGCGATCGCGGCGTACCTCGGCAACGGCAACGCGTTCGATCGAGCGATTCTCGACTTCTCCAAGGCCTATTCGGACCAGAACGACGCGGACTACGCCGCGCTGGCCGAGGCGGTCAAGTCCGGCAGGGTCGTCGCTCAGACCGGACTCTGAGCGGAGCCGACGCGGCCGTCAGCTGCACTTCGAGTTGGTGGCGCTCTGGAAGTTGTTCACCGCGGTCACGACGGCCGAGGCCTGCGCCGGTATCTGAGCGATTGTCGAGACGCTGTGCGAGCTTGCCGCCTCTTTGACGGTGGTCGACAGCGTGTCGATCGAGCTCTTCAGTGCGCTCGTCTCCGTCGGGAAGTCGCTCTTGGCGGCGTTGATCGCGGTTGTGGCGTCGCTCTGCACCTTGGTCACCGCGGACTCGAGACCGTTGAGGCCCGTCGCTACGATGTTCGTGCTCGGGAGCGCCTTGATCGAGCTCTTCAGGTTGCTCACCGAGGAGCAGTACGACGGCTTGCTGCTGCCGCCGCAGGCGGCGATCGCGGCGGCGCAGAGCACGAGCGCCGCAACCGTGGCGGAGCTCTTGCGTTGGTCAGCCATTCAGGAGCTTCTCCTTTGCGGACTGGTACTCGTCGGGGCTGATCGCGCCCCGGTCGCGCAGGTCGGCGAGCTTCGTGAGCTGGTCGGCGGTGCTCAGTCCGGCGGCCGCATCGGGATTCCCGGGGTTGTTCCGTCGCTGGCGCATGTCCGCGACGCGGGTGCGAATCGCGTGCGTCGCCGCTCCCGAGCGCGCCTCGGGGAATTCGACTGCGGTTTGCTGGATGAGGATGTAGGTGCCGACCAGCCCGAGCACCGTGAACACGAGAATTCCGAGCGGCTTGCTCGTGGCTGGGATGGGGTCCCAGATGAACAGAAGGACGAGGAGCCCGAGCACGATTCCGAAGGTCGCGACGGTCTGCTCGCGCAGGAACGGAGCGATCGCGCGGCGGGTCGCGAACGCGGGGCGGGCCGGCCCGGCAAACCACGCGGCGGCGACCAGCACGATCCCGATGAAGATGACGCCGCTGGCCACGTCCTTCAGGATCTCTGTGGCGATGTTGTAGACGTGCCTGATCGTCACCTGCAGCGACGCGTCGCTGGTGAGCGAGTTCACGACCTGCCCCTGGAGGATCGAGCGGCCCAGGATGACCACCACGCCGGCGAGGATTCCGGCAAAGCCGATTGTCATCAGCGTGCGCCGGCGATGACCCTTGGCCAGGAACAGCGCGAGTATGTAAAGCAGGGGCACGATCACCAGCAGCCAAAACGCAAGGCTCTTGATCGCCTTGCCGCCGTTCTGGACGTACTTGAGCTGGTTGGACTTGAAGATGACCAGTGTGGCGACGCTCGGCGGGAGCTTTGAGGCGATGTCCGATGGCAGGCCGAGACGTGCGGCGATGTTGTTGAGGATCGAGGCGAGGTCGAGGGACACCACCCCCTGGTTGACCGCGACCGTGCCCTTGCGACCATTGACGATGTCGATGAACGTCTGGTCCGCCGCGCGGTTGGCCTGCGCCCACAGCTGCTGGACTCGCGGCCGGCTGAGCGCGAGCTCGGCGCCCTGGACCGCGGCGTTGCGCAGCGCGCCGGCGGCGGGAGCGGCCAGCCCCTGCAGCTGCGTGGGCAGGCCCTGCTTGATCAGGCCAGTGACGTCGACGTTCGCATAGAGCTGGTCGACGAGATAGTTGGCCGTGCTGGAGCGGACGTTGGCGTCCTGGAGCAGCTGAGTGCTCGTGTTCGACCAGTTGTCGGGGCTGAACAGGAGGCGATTGGCCCAGGTGGCGAAGATGGCAACCACGAGCAGCACGGTGGTCACGCCGATCAGCACGTCCACCCCGATCAGCCGCCGGCGCGAGATCGTCGCGGGCGTGGCCTCCGCCGTCGAGGCCGACGCAGGTGCCGTTACCGTGTTCAGAGGCTCGGTGGGAGCGGTGCCGCCCGGAGACTCGTCCGCGTGGCCATCTGTCTCGTCAGCTCCCATCGGACACCCCAATCTCTCGTCTCATCGCTCGTCATCGTCGGTGCGCTGCGCGGCCGACGCATCGCCTGATTCGGGTGATGCCCGCGAGGCTCGTGCGGTCGAATATCGTCCCGACACACGATGTCCGAGGACCAGAGAGAAACCTCCAGACTCGGCCCCCTGGGGCCGCTCGTGGGGTTCGGCACCCGAGCTGCGACGGCGACGCTGAGACCGATCGTGGGCGTGGCGGAAGCTGCGGCGGGGGCTGGCCTCAGCCTGGAGCGGCGGGCGGTGAACCGCGTGCTCGAGAGCGACGAGCTCGAGCGAGTCGTGGTCGTGGCGATCAACAGCGCCCACATCCAGGCGGCGCTGAAGCAGGCACTCGAGAGCGACGGCGCTACCCAACTAATCGACAGCGTCTTCGAGAGCGGGCTGATCGACCGGTTTCTCGCCGGCCTGGTCGACAGTGGCGCGCTCGACCGGTTCTTCGACCGGCTGCTGACCAGCGAGGGCCTCTGGAATCTGATCGACGAGATTGCCGGGAGCCCCGCGGTGACCGCCGCGATCTCCCAGCAGGGCCTCGGCTTTGCCGATCAGGTCGGGGGCCAGGTGCGGGACCGTTCTCGCAAGGCCGACGACTGGATGGAGCGCGCCGCCCGGCGCCTGATCGGCCGGCAGGCAAGAGCCCTCCCGGCGGAACCTAACGCGGGCACCTGATGAGCGGCCTGCCGGCGGCGCCCACGGGCGAGCCGCTCACTGGGACCGCGCACGCCCCGGATCTCCGCTACGTCGGTCTGGCCACCCGAGTGGTCTCGTTTGTGGTTGACGCAGCGCTGATCACGGTCGTGGACGTCGTCGTGGGCGTGGGCGCTGCGCTGATCCTGTCCCTGTTGCACATCCCGCACGGCCTCAGAACGATCCTGGCCGTGCTCGCCGCGATCGCGTTCGTCCTCGGCTCGATCCTGTACTTCGTGATCTTCTGGAGCACGACGGGCCAGACGCCGGGTGCCCGCGTGATGCAGATCCGAGTGGCTACCGCCGATGCAGAGCGCGTCAAGCCGCGGTGGGCGGTGGTGCGCTGCATCGGCGTGGTGCTAGCCGCGCTGCCGCTGTTCGCCGGGTTCGTGCCGATCCTGTTCGACAGCCGCCGCCGCGGGTTTCAGGACTGGCTTGCGCGCACGACCGTGCTGGAGGCGCCCGGGCCGTCGATCGCCGACGTCAGCCGGGCGAAGAAGCGGGCGATCCGCGAGGCTTCCCGGCAACCGCCGCCGGCGATGCCGCAGTGATTGCTCATCCGTTTCGGGTGATGACTGGATGCGGTCGCTTGCGGATGCTGGGGCGAAGACGCGTGTCGCGCGTCTGATTCCAGGTGCGGAAAGGAGACATCGGTAATGGCAACGCTCGTTGCGATCGGCTATCCCGATCAGACGACCGCTGAGCAGGCCAGGCAGACGGTCTACCAACTCGAGTCGGAGCTCGTCATCCAGGCCGATGAGGTCGCATCGATCTCTCGCGACCTCGAGGGCAAGTACCACGTGGAGACCTCGCACGGCGGCGCCTCGGCCGGTGGCGGGGCGTGGTGGGGCGGGTTCTGGGGCTTCCTGTTCGGTCTGTTGTTCTTCATCCCGATCGCGGGCCTGGCGCTCGGCGCCGGCATGGGGGCGCTGTTCGGCCACTTCGGCGAGAAGGGGATCGACAAGGCGTTCCAGCAGCAGGTGCGCGACTACCTCAAGCCGGGCACCTCCGCGCTGTTCATGGTCATCGAGCAGGTAACGCCCGACAAGGCGATCGCCGCGCTCGAGCAGTACGGCGGTACCGTGATCCGGACGTCGCTGTCCGAGGAAGACACCAAGAAGCTGCAGGAGGCGCTCACGCCGCCGACCGCCGCGCAGGCCGGCTGATCGTCTAAGGGCATCGTTGCCGCGGCTGCCGGCCGAGAGCGCCGGCGGTCGCGGCGGCACGGGTTCAGGTACGAGCCGAATCGGCGGTCTGTTCCGAGGAAGCCGAATCGGCGGTCTGCTCCGAGGAAGCCGAATCGGCGGTCTGCTCCGAGGAGGCCGTCGCGGTCGATCTTGACGGCTTGGGCGAGAGCAGCAGCGTGACCAGGTACGCGGCGACGACACCGACGATGATCAGCGGTTCGTCGCCGGTCCCGGACTTGACGGTGAGCAACGTGGCAAGCACTACCGCCGACAGCGGTAGCCGGAGCACCGCCACTGTCCCGGCGCCGATCCCGACGCCAACCGCCGGCTCGAGTGCGAAGCCGGGGAGGTGCGACGCCGCGACTCCCGCGGCGGCTCCCAGAAATATCGCTGGGAATGTCGGGCCGCCGCGAAAGCTGCCCAGCGACAGGCTATAGGCGATGCCCTTGATCAAGATCAGCAACAGGAGCGCGCCGACCGACCATGTTCCGGCCTGGGCGATAAGCCCGGGAAGTGCGTCCTGGCCTGAGAACAGGACCTCGTTGACGTTCTTGCCCGTCGCGCCGTGAAAGGCGATCGCGAGGCCCGCGATGATCAGGCCGACCAACGGCAGGAAAAGCAGCAGGCGCCGAGCCACGACGCCGTACGTGCTCAGTCCGCCGACCATGATCGCTCTGGTCACGACCGCGATCGCGATCGCCATCGCGATCGTCCACCCGAACTGACCGACGGTCGGGTGAGCGAAGTGGGGGAGGGCGAGAGGACCGAGCGCGTAGGCGCTGCTGCTCAGACCCGTGAACGACCCCATCCCGATCGAGACGAGCGTGCCGATACCGGCGGCGAGCAGTCCCGGAAGCAGCAGCAGGGGCAGCCGCGGCCCGCCGATCCCGGTCGCCTCGATCAGGATCACGGCCGCGATCAGCGGCGAGTCGAAGATGAACGACAGCGCCGCGAAGCTGCCGGCGGCGGCAACGAGGACGAGCACCTGCGGCGGCGTCTGCCTTCGCGCCAGTTTGATGCAGAGCAACGCCACGCCCGCGCCGATCGCGATCAACGGGGCCTCGGGACCGATAACGAGCCCCGAGCTGATCGCGGCAAGCCCCGCGAGGACCACCCCGGGCAGGTCGATCGGGCTCACTGGCTTGCCGCCGACGGCCAGGCCCCTCGCCGGCAGGTGTCCGCCTTCCCCCGGGAGCCGGGTGATCGCCAGCGCCACGAGCAGGCCGGCCACCGCCAGCACGGGAAGCCCCCACCACAGCGGGGGGCCGTTGTTGTAGCCGAGCGCGTGCGGCAGATGCGTCCAGAGCTCGCGCTGGAGCTGATAGATCAGCTCGAGAAAGCACCACGCCGCAAGCGAAACGATTACCCCGACGATCGCGACGATCACGAGCAGGACGACGAACCGCTTGCTCCTCATCGTCGCGGCCGCCTGGTCGGCCGTCAGTTCCGCAGGCGGCGCGGTGGCGGCGGCGGTCGTGGCGCTCACACCAGCGATGCTCGCAGCGGGCCGTGGCCGAGTCGTCACCCCTTCCGGGTGATCGCTGCGTCTCAATCAGGATGGTCGGAATGGAGCGGGTGAACGTCAACGCGGTCGACGTTCACGCCGGCGCCCTGGAGTGTGGCGAACAGCTTGTCGCTGTGCGCGTCGAAATCCTCCTGCGAGCGCCACACCTCGAACATCTTCACTTCGTCGTCCTCGCCGTAGGCCGCGTGGGAGAGGCGGCCTACGGGCTCGTGGACACCCTCCTTCTCGAGGTCTCCGATCATCCGCTTGTAGTCGTCTTTGGACATGTGGTCGGGGCATATGTGGACGGCGACCGCCATGGCGCGCACCACGGTACCGGCACCGCGCGGGGTGGGCATCACCCCGATCAGGTGATTGCGGTCCGGCCGAGCGCGCGCTGGACGAGCAGCGTCAGGCAGCCGGCGAGCAGCAGCATCGCCACGTTGATGCCGAGCACGAGCAGCGCGCCCCAGGCCTTGTCGATCTCGCCGATGCCGGCGGCCACGCCGAGATAAGCCGATGCCGGGATCGTGGTCACCGAGATCGCTACTCCGACGGCTGAGCTGGCCCGCGTCTCGAGCGCGAGCATGCCGACCACCCCGGCGGCGAACGCGACGATCGGCGTCGAGATGTTGACCGTCGACAGTCCCGTCAGGAAGCTGCTGTTGATGTGGCCGCCCTTGGGCAGCAGATCAAGGCCGTTGAGGGTTCCCGTCATCACCCCGCCGACCGCGCAGACGACGACGAGCCCGAGCACGAGCGCGACGATGGCGCGCCCGGCCAGGCGCCACCGGAGCAACACGAGCGCGGTGGCGGCGGCGGTTATCGGCAGCGTGTCGGGACTGATCGCCATCGCGCCGACGACCAGCGTGACGTTTTGGTAGATCACGCCGAACGCGGCGATGATCCCCGCAGCCGCCATGAACACGAGGTAGCGGGGGAACGGGCGGGCGTTCGCCCCGGCCTGGCTGAGCAGGTCAGACCAGACGACGCTCGCGAGCGGGCGCTGGGCAACCGACGGGCCGATCGACTCGAGGCGCACGAGCACGACGTCGTCTGCCGGGACGCCGAGCCGCGTCACCTGCTCGAGCGCCCGGTCGACGGCATCGTCGACGAGGTCGGCGCTCACCAGCGCGCCGCCGAGCTCTCCGTCCCCCAGCTGGATCACGTGTCGGGAGCCCGGTATCCGCTGCAGGCAGTCCGCGACCTCTGCCATCGCGGGCGGCGTCCCGAACACCCGCAGTTGGAGCACGGCTCAGAATCCCAGACGGCGGACCCGGTCGTCCACGGCGGCGACTGCGCCGATGTAGGCGGCGTGAGTGCCCAGGCAGGTGGCCATGACGTCGGGCGGCCACTTCCACGGCGGGGGAGTGCGTCCGAGCAGCGGGAACAGCGTGAAGGTCGCGGTCATCAGCGTACCGCCGAAGATTGCGGTCGCCCACGGCTCCCCAACCTTGCGGCGCAGGATGCCGTGCCACAGGCCGAACGCCGAGCCGTAGCTCCAGCGTAGGGTCCATCCAATGTCACGGTCTTCACGCGCCGTCACGTGCGGCAGGTGCATGATCGACGCGACGATCTTGCCAGGGACGAGTGAGTCGTCGTAGTCAAGCTGTCCGTGGTGGCGCGGTCGGAGCTTTCGCTCGACCACGTAGGCGAGCGACAGGGCGGCGGTACCGGCGGTTCCCGCCAGCACGCTTCGGACAGGCCAGCGAGCGTTCATGTTCGTCTTCTCCCTACGAAGTTGCCAATCAGGATTCCGATGACGGTGACCAGGTAGAGCTGACCGATCAGCATTTCGAGCACGGCCAGTGCGTGACCGGCTGATGTGGCCGTCGTGTAATCGCCAAACCCGGTCGTCGTCAAAACCGTGAACGAGTAGTACACGCGGTCGCCGTTCGTAACGTGCCCCGCTTCAGCGAAGAACGACCCGCTCCCAACGGTAGCCGCGAACGAGATCGCGGACGCAAACAGCAGCCCGACCAACAGATAGACCGCCACGGCCCCCGCGACAGCCTGGATCGTGACGCCCTCGTCGCGGATCAGCCGGAGCAGCCCCCCGCCGAGGGCGATCGGGATCAGCGCGACCACCAGCGTCCCCACCAGGAACGCCCCCCACGTATTCACGAGCCCGGTGGCTATGCCGACGACGACCACGAACGCGATGCCACCGACGACGAACGTGCGGACGCGGCGTACCCGGGCGCGCGCCCGGGAGGTGGCGACGGCCACCGTGAGCGCGCTGCCCACCAACGCGATCGCGACCGCGCGGGCCCAGTCGGCGTCGGGGGCCAGCACCTCGAACACGACCGCGACAAGGACGATCGCGAGCACCACGCCGTAGCGGTACCCCGCTGGACGGTCCGGGGTCGCGGCGCCGCGTCTGTCTGCAGCTACCGTCGTCACAGCGTGACCACCCGGTCGACTAGGTCGAGCCCCTCGGTTCGGTGCGTGATCAGGAGCACGGTGCGGTCGCCGGCGGCCGAGAACACGTCGTCGACCAGTTCACTCGCCGTCTGCGGATCGAGGTGGGCGGTTGGCTCGTCGAGCACCAACACCGGCGCGCCGGCGACCAGCGCCCGCGCCAGGACGATTCGTTGCCTCTGGCCTCCCGAGAGCTCGCGTCCCTCTTCGCCGACGAATGTGTCGAGCCCGTCGGGCAGCGTCGAGATCCAGTCCCAGATCCGCGCCCGGCGCAGCGCGTCGCGGAGATCGTCGTCGCCAGCGTCGGGTCGCGCGAGCCGGACGTTGTCGCGGATCGACGCCGAGAACAGATGCGAGTCCTGGCCGGCGACCGAGATCGCGCGCCGGACGTCGTCCTGTCTGTAGTCGCACAGATCCCGTCCAGCCAGGGTCACCCGGCCGTGCTCCGGATCGAGGAACCGCAGCAGCAGGTTCGCGACCGTTGTCTTGCCCGCACCGCTAGGACCCAGCAGCGCGATCCGCTCGCCCGGCTCGAGCCGGAGGCTGACGCCGTCGACCGCCGGCCGGTCTTCACGCGGGTACCGCGCGGTGACATCCTCGAGCGCGACCGCGAACGGCCACTGCGGTGCCGCGACGGGGCGCGCCGGATCCCGGACGGCCGCGGTGTGATCGGTGAGCTCGAGCACCCGCCGTCCGGCGGCGAGCGTCGCCGACAGGTCGCGGGCGGTAGCCGCGAGCGGCGTGACGGCTTCGAACGCGGCCAGCGCGAGTAGCGCCAGCGTCGCGATCAGGACGCGGTTCAACGCGCCGTGGTCGTGCGCCGCGACCGCGACGGCAAGCACGCCGGTGACGGTCAAGCCCGTCACCAGCAGTTCGAGGCCGTCGCCCACGCCCACGGTCAACGCGTCGCGGCGGGCCAGCTTGACCAAGGCCCGGTCGGCGGCACGAACGCGGTCGAGCGCCGCCTCGTCGGCGCCGAACGTGACGAGCTCGGGCGCGCCCCGCAGCGACTCGATCACCTCGGCCGACAGCTGTCCGCGGGCTGCCGCCTGCCGGCGGGCGGCCCTGGTGCCGAGCAATGCAGCGAGCGCGGGCACGGCGAGCCCGCCGACGAGCAGGCCACTGGCCAGCACGAGCCCCGCCGCGGGCAGCAGCGCGACGCTGGCGCCGACCGACACGGCGCCCGCCAACACCGCGACCAGCGGAGGTTCGAGGCCCCGGAGGTACAGGTTCTGAAGCGCATCGACGTCGGCGACCATGCGCGAGAGCAGATCGCCCTTGCGGTAGGCGTCGAGCTCGGCCGGGGCCAGCGGCTCGATTTGCGCGAAGAACCGCGCGCGTAACCGGCCGAGGACGCGCAGCGTCATGTCGTGGGAGGCCAGCCGCTCGAGGTAGCGGACAAACGGACGGCCGATGCCGAAGAACTGGACCGCGACGATCGCCATCATCAGCGACAGGATCGGAGGGCGTTCGGCCGCGCGCGAGATCAGGTATCCCGACGTCGCCATCAGCCCGACGCCGAAGATCACGGTGAGCGCGCCCAGCAGCACCGCCCAGCCGACCCGCCAGCGCGGCGCGCTCACGAGCCGCAGTAGCGCCCTGAGGGTCGTCGCGTCGTTCATGCCGCGCTGCTGACGGGTTCGGCCACCGCGGCACCGTCGATCACGCGCGCCACGCGATCAGCGCTCTGGACGAGCTCCGGCCGGTGCGCGATCACCAGCATCGTGCGGCCCGTCTGCAGGCGGCGCACGGCACCGGCCACGATCGACACGCTCCGCGGATCGAGGTCGGCCGTCGGCTCGTCGAGGATCACCAGCGGCGCGTCTCGTACGAACGCTCGCGCGAGCCCGACCCGCCGGCGCTCGCCGGGGGACAGGGTTCGCTTCCCATCGCCGACGAGCGTGTCGTAGCCGTCGGGCAGCGCGCTAATGAACTCGTCAGCGCCGGCAAGCGCAGCGGCTTCACGGACCGCCTCGGGCGACGCCTCGGGGTCGCCGAGGCGGATGTTGTCGGCGATGCTTGCACGGAACAGCGTCGGATGTTGGGGCACCCAGGCGACGAGCTGCCGCCAATCCGCCAGCCGGCACTCGGACAAGTCGAAGTCGCCAACCATGATCCGGCCGCCGGTCGGCGACAGCAACCCGAGCAGCAGCGCCGCGACCGTGCTCTTGCCGGCGCCGCTTTCGCCGACGAGCGCCACGACCTCGCCGGGCGACAGCTCGAGGTCGAACCCGTCGAGCACCGGGACCGGACGGGACGGGTACGCGAACGAGACCTGCTCGAGCCGCACCGTCGCTGTCGCTGGACTCGGCGCGAGCTGGGGGCCGCCGGCGCCGACCACCCCCGGAGCGTCGAGCAGCTCGAACATCCGCTCGGCCACCGCGAGGCCGTCCGCGCTCGCGTGGTACTCGGCGCCGAGCCGGCGATAGGGCAGATACAGCTCGGGCGCGAGGATGATCACGGTCAGCCCCGCCTGTAGCCCGAGGCCGCCGCTGACGAGCCGGACGCCGGCCGTGACCGCGACCAGTGCCACGCCGATCGTCGCCGCCAACTCCAGCACGGAGCCCGAAAGGAAGCTGATGCGCAGGGTCTCCATCGTCGTCTCGCGGTAGCGCTCGCTGACCTCGCCCAGGATCGCCACCTCTGCGCGACCGCGCCCGAACGATCGCAGCGTCGGCAGGCCGCGCACGACATCGAGGAAGTGGCTCGAGAGCTGGCGGAGCGCTTGCCACCGCTCCCGCGTCATGTCCGCCGTGTAGGACCCGATCAGCCACATGAACACCGGGACGAGCGGGAGCGTGAGCGCCATGATCACGGCCGCCTCGAGGTCGACGAACGCGACCCAGGCGATCACCAGAAACGGAACCACGCAGGCCAGCACGGTCTGTGGCAGGTAGCGCGCGAAGTAGCCCTCGAGCGCTTCGACTCCCTGAACCGACACCGTCGTGATCTCCGCGCCCTCGGCCCCGTCGACCGCCGTCGGCTGGGTTCTGAGGCGCCTGGACGCCAGCGCCAAGCGAAGGTCCGACAGCACGCTCCATGCGGCCCGCCGTCCGGCGATCTCCATCGTCCATGCGAACGCCCCGCGCGCCACGAACGCGAGGATCAGCCACGCGAAGTCCGGGCCGAGCGTGTGCAACGGTGCGCCGTGGAACGCCTTGGCGGCGACGCGCGCGAGCATCGTCGCCTGGACGAGGACCGCCACCGACGTGCCGATCCCGAGCACCACGTCAATCACCAGCAGCGGACGTGCCGACCGCGTCCGGCTGAGTAGGCGCGGATCGAGAGCGCGCATCAGCGGAGGGCTAGGTCTGGGTCGCCGCGGCCCCGGGTGCGGCGGGTTGCTGCTCAGGGTCCGCGGGGGCGGACACGCGGCGACGGAAGACGTGGAACGACCAGCCCTGGTAGAGCAGGACGATCGGGAAGAACAGGACCGCAACGACCGTCATCACCACCAACCCGTAGTGGCCGGCCGCGGAGTTGTTGACGGTCAGATTGTAGGCGCGGTTCGTGCTCGAGACCATCACGTTCGGATACAGCGCGATGAAGATCTGGCCGATCGCGGCGGCGATCGCGAACCCCGAGGCGACAAACGCCCACGCATCGTTGTCGGTGGTCGCGAGCCGCCACGCGAAGATCACCGCGATCACGCCGAAGATCTGGGTCGGCTGGGGCACGGTGCCGCCGCCGATCACGACCAGCGTCCAGACGCACCACGCGAGGTTGAAGAGCAGCGCGACGGGGCCGATCGCCCGCGCCACCCTGTGGGACCGGTCGCGGATCTCCCCGGTGGTCCGCAGCGCCAGGAACGTCGCGCCGTGCAGGAGGCACAGGATGAGCAGGGTGACCCCGGTCATCAGTCCGTAGCCGGTCAGCAAGCTGAAGAAGGTCCCCGTGAAATTATGCTGGCTGTTGATCGGGAGTCCATGGAGCAGGTCGCCCAGCGCGACGCCGATCAGGAGCGGGATGAGGATGCTGCCGATCGTCAGCGCCCAGGACCAGCCGGCGAGCCAGCGGGGATCTTCGCGCTTGCCCCGCCACTCGAACGACACGCCGCGACCGAACAGCGCGACGAGGACGAGCACGAGCGCCAGGTAGAGCGCCGAGAACATCGTCGCGTACCACCCCGGGAAGGCCGCGAACAGCGACGCGCCGGCGACGACCAGCCACACCTCGTTGCCGTCCCACCACGGGCCGATCGTGTTGATGCACACGCGTCGGCCGACTTCGGTCTTGCCGATGTACTGGTGGAGCGCGCCGACGCCGAAATCGAACCCTTCGAGCACGAAGAACCCGATCCAGAGGACCGTGATGATGACGAACCAGATCGTGTGAAGTTGCATGGGTTTTCAGTAAGTGAGGGCGGGGGCGGCCGTCGCGCCCGGCGGTCCGGTTGGCTCGGCGGCTTCGGCATCCGCGTGCGCCAGGCCTTTGCGCGAGTAGCGAAGCATCAGCACGAGGTCGGCGACTCCGAGCACGATGTAGGACAGGACGAACACGATCAGGCTGATCCAGATCTCGGTGGAGCTGACCGACGGCGAGTTCGCGTTGACCGTTTTCTGCAGGCCCTGGACGATCCAGGGTTGGCGTCCGCTCTCGGTCAGGAGCCACCCCGTCGTGTTCATCAAGAATGGGGTGAACACCGCCCACACCGAGAGAGTCAGGAACAGCCGCGACATGCGCAGCCTGTCCTTGTGCAGCAGCCACGCTCCCCATAGCGACAGCAACAGAACGAGCGTCCCCAGGCCGGCCATGATCCGGATCGACCAGTACTGGATGAATACGTCGGGGACGTAGTTGCCCGGCCCGTACTTCGCCTGGTACTGGGCTTGGAGCTGGTGAAGGCCGATGACTTCGCCGTTCCACATGTTGGTCGCCAGGACCGACAGGAGATGAGGGATCTCGAGGATCTGCGAAGGCGTCTGGTCGTTGGCGCCGCCGCCGATCTGGAAAAGCGAGAACGAGCACGGCTTGCAGGTGTTCCACTGCGCCTCGGCAGCGGCGATCTTCATCGGCTGATACTTGGCCTCGATCACGCCAAGCTGGTTGCCCACGGACAGCTGGATCACGATCGTCGGGACGAGGACGATCAGGGCCAGCTTGGCGGGGCGGTGGAACAGCTCGACGTGGTCACCCTTGCGCAGGTACCACGCGGACACCGCGAGCATCACCAGGCAACCGGTGACCAACGACGCGAGCAGGACGTGCGCGTACCCCCACACGAACGTCGGGTTTACGAACAGCGCCCAGACGTTGGTGAGAACGGCTTGGCCCTGTTTGTCGATCTTGTAGCCGACCGGATGCTGCATCCACGAGTTGGCGATCAAGATGAACATCGCCGACAGCATCGTCCCCGCGGACACCGCCCAAATGCAGGCCAGATGAACGCGCTTGGGTAACCGGTCCCAGCCGAACAGCCACAGTCCGAGGAACGTCGATTCGAGGAAGAACGCGAGGATCCCCTCCATCGCGAGGGGCGCCCCGAACACGCCACCGACGTAGCGCGAGTACGTCGACCAGTTCATCCCGAATTGGAACTCCTGAAGCAGTCCGGTCACCACGCCGATTGCGACGTTGATCAGAAGCAGCGTGCCGAAGAAACGGGTCAGCCGCTTGTAGTCCGGGTTGTCGGTGCGGTACCAGATCGTCTGGAGAATCGCGACCAGGAACGCCAGGCCGATCGTGACCGGGACGAAGAAGAAGTGATAGATGATCGTGATCGCGAACTGCCAGCGAGCCAGGTCGTTGGTCATTCCGGATCGGCTCCGCCGGTCAGCCGCCGACCGAGGTCGTGGGTGCCGCTCCCGACGATGCGATCACAGGGTCGTCGTCCCAGTTGATCTCCGCGGCGTCTCCGCGGTCGAGCACGTGGGGGCCGCCGGTCTTCGTGAACCCGTCCCAGGCCCAGTCGACGAACGCCTCGATCTTGGCGCGGGTCCCGGTCATGAGGCTGGCGTGGACGCCGAGCCACGCCATGTGCGCGAGCTCGCCGTGGATCTCGTGGTGGCGCTTGCCGACTTCCGCGATCGCAGCGCCGCGGCCGATCATCGCCATGATCCCCTTGTCCTTGTAGCGGAACTCCTTGGGCTCCTTGCCGTCGAACCCGGCGATGATGTTGTCCGCGGCCCACGCGCCTGACTGGAGCGCGACCGATCCGAGCTGGGGGAGCAGCTCACCGTCGGTGTCGGCGATGTTGGCGATGTCGCCGACGAAGTACACGCCGGGGCTGCCGGCGAAGGTCAGGTCGGGCTGGACGTCGACGCGACCGCCCCGTCCCTGGGCGAGGCCGCAGTCGGCGGCGATCGACGCCGCCTTTATGCCGCCGCCCCAGACAACGCAGCGGGTGGGGAAGACGGTGCCGTCGGAGAACACGGCGTGTCCGGTCCCGACCTCCTTCACCCCGGTCCCGAGGTGGATCTCGACGCCTTTCTCGACGAGAACCTTCGAGACGTAGTCGTGGGCATCGTCGGAGAACGGCTTGAGCAGCGCGTCGCCGTAGTCGAGCAAACAGATTCGCGCCTTGGTCGCGTCCAGGTGGCGGTACTCGCCGGGGACGGTCACCTTGATCATGTCGCCGAGCGCGCCGGCGACCTCGACGCCGGTCGGACCCCCGCCGACCACGACGATGTTGAGCGCGCCGCGGTCGACCAGTGACGGATCGTCGTCGACCTGCTCGAACAACCCGAGGATGCGCGAGCGCAACCGGGTCGCGTTGTCGAGCGAATAGAGCGGAAACGAGTGCTCCGGAGCGCCCGGGGTTCCGAAGAAGTTCGGCTGCGAACCGGCGGCGAGCACCAGCGCATCGCCGCTCCAGGAATCCCCGCCCTGAGTGGTCACGGTCCGGGTCGCGGTGTCGACGCCGGTGATCTCGGCGAGGTGCACGTCGACATTCTCCTGGTCGGCGAACACATCGCGCAGCGAGTGCGCGATATCCGTGCCCGCGAGCTGCGAGGTCGCCACCTGGTAGAGCAGCGGCTGGAACTGGTGGTAGTTGTTGCGGTCGATCAGCGTGACGTGGACGTCGTCGTGGTCGGCGAGCTTCTGTGCGCAGCCAAGGCCGGCGAACCCCCCGCCGACGATCACGACACGGTGTTTGTACTGGTCATCAGGCATGGGCGGGCTCCGGTTGCGGCTGCCCCACGTCGAGCCGTTCGAGCAGGTGGTCGCCGACCCGGATGGCGTTGGCCATTGCGGTGAGCGCCGGGTTGACTGCGCCAATGCTCGGGAAGAAGCTCGTGTCGACGACGTACAGGTTGTCGACCTCGTGGGCGCGGCAGTCGGGGTCCAGGACGCTGGTTGCGGGGTCGGCGCCGAACCGGCACGTGCCGGCCTGGTGGGCGCAACCGGCCACCGGGATCTCGTTCTTGAGGTAGGCATGATGCGGCAGCAGGTGGTCGTGGTGCATGCCGAGGTTCGCGAGCATGCCCTTGAGCTTGTGGAATAGGCGGTTTTTTGCCTCGTCGTTGCTGGCCTTGTAATCGATCACGATGTTGCCGTCGCGCGCGAGCGTGACCCGGTTCTCGGGCGAGGGCAGGTCCTCGGTGGAGAGCCAGAAGTCGACGGCGTGAAGGGCTATTTGCTCGAGCGACCAGCTGGGAGCGAACCTGGTCTCACCGGGTTTCTCGCCGTGGAACATCGGCGCCTGGGACTTGCCGACCATCTGGATGTTCCCGAGTGGGAACTCGAAGTCCTCGCCGCCGGAGAAGTAGAAGTCGTTGACCCCGAGAGTCTTCTGGAACACCGTCGGGTTCTCTTCTTTTGAGAGCGCGAGCACGGCCTGGCTGTTGTGGAACATGTAGTTCCGCCCGACCTGGTCAGAGCCGTTCGCGAGCCCGTGCGGGTGGGCGTCGTTCGCCGACGCGAGCAGCAGCTTCGCGCTGTTCCCTGCCCCGCACGAGACAACCACGATGTGTCCTTGGAAGGTCTTGGCGTGGCCATTGACGTTGACGACCACGCCCGTGACCTCGGTGCCCTCGGGGTTGGTCTCGAGCCGAACCGCTTCGGCGCCGGTCAGGAGTGTGACGTTGGGATGCTCGAGCGCGGGGCGCACGGAGATGACCTCGGCGTCTGACTTGGCGTGCACGAGGCACGGGAAGCCGTCGCAGTTCTGACAGCGAACGCACTTGCTGTAGGGCGGGTTGCTCTCGTCGAGCAGGATCCCGCACGGCGCGTGGAACGGGTGCAGCCCCTCCTTGGCGAGGTCGTCGGACAGCTGCTGGATCCGGGGCTCGTGCGAGACCGCGGGGAACGGGTACGGGCCGGTGGACGGAGGGTCGGTCGGATCCTCCCCGCGCGCACCGTGGACCTGGTAGAGCTCCTCGGCGCGCGTGTAATAAGGCTCCATGTCCTCGTAGGAAATCGGCCACGCCGGCGAGATCCCGTCGTGATGCTGGAGCTCGCCGAAGTCCCCCTCCCGCAGGCGATACAGGGCGGCGCCGTACAGCTTGGTCGCGCCGCCGACGTAGTAGTGCACCTGCGGCGCGAACGGGGTCAGGTCCGCGTAGTACCAGGTGTCAGGCGAGACGTAGCGGCCGTCGACGAACACGTCCTGGGCGAGCCAGTTCTGCGGTTCGCGGCGCAGCCAACCTCCGCGCTCGAGCAGCAGGATCCGCTTACCCGAAGGCGCCAGGTGACGCACGAGCGTGCCGCCGCCCGCGCCTGAACCGATCACGATCACGTCGTAGTCGCTCATGCGCCCAGCTCCTCTATCCGCTCGGCGAGGATGATGCGGCCCGCGGCTTCGACCAGCGCGAGGTGCGAGAACGCCTGCGGGAAGTTCCCGAGGTGACGGCCGGTTCCGGCGTCGAACTCCTCGGCATACAGCCCGAGCGGCGAGGCCACCTTGATCAGCCGCGTCATCATGTCGCGAGCGCGCTGCATCTCGCCGATGACCGCCAGCGCGGAGACGAGCCAGAACGAGCAGATCACAAACGATCCTTCCTTGCCGGACAGCCCGTCGTCGGTCTCGTCGGTTCGGTAGCGGAGTACGAACCCGTGATCTGTCAGCTCGTCGGCGACCGCGAGGACGCTCGCGCGCATGCGTTCGTCGGCGCCTGGGAGGAAGCCGAAGATCGCGGCCAGTAGTGTCGAAGCGTCCAGCGCTTCGGTCCCGTAGTGCTGGACCAGGACACCCCGCTTGTCGACCCCATGCTCGAGGATGTCCTTTTTGATCGCGGCCGCGACCCCGTTCCACTCGGCGGCCATGCCGCTCTCGCCGCGTATGTCGGCGAGTTTGGCGGCTCGGTCCATCGCGACCCAGCACATGAGCTTCGAGGAGACATAGTGTTGCGGTTTGCCGCGCGCCTCCCAGATCCCCTGATCGGGTTGCTTCCACACCGACTTGGCGCACTCCGCCTGCGCCTGGATCAGCGGCCACACCCGCCGCGGCAACCGCTGACTACGGCGCGTGTGCAGCAGCACCGAGTCGAGCGCGGCGCCGAATACATCGTTCTGACGCTGATCGAATGCACCGTTACCGATGCGGACCGGCCGCGCGCCGGCGTAACCGGATAGCTCTTGCCGGAGCGTCTCCGTCAGGTCCCGGCGACCATCGATCCCGTACATGATCTGGAGCCCGCCATCGTCGTTGCGCTCGAGATCGGCGATGAACTGCATGAACTCGTTGGCCTCCCAGTCGAGGTCGAGGTAGTGGAGTGCCTGGAGCGTGAACGTCGAGTCTCGAATCCACGTGTACCGGTAGTCCCAGTTGCGCTCGCCGCCCGGCGTTTCCGGCAACGACGTCGTCAGCGCGGCAACGGTCGCCCCCGTCGGCATGTACGTGAGGCCCTTGATCGCGAGCGCCGAGCGCTGGATCAGCGGGCGAAACTCGTGGTCGGGAATCCGGGCGCGAGACAACCAGTGCCGCCAGAAGCGGGTCGTGGCGTCGAGCAGGGCGTTGGCCTCCTCGATCGTCGTCGGGGTCGGCGCCTGCTCATCCCAAGACAGCGCGCAGAACAGCTCCTCTCCCTCACGGAGCACGTGCCGCGCGCGGACGTGGTTCGCCTCGACGCCGAGCAGCATGTCGGTCTGCAGGCGCATCGAGTGCTCGGCACCGGTCGCATCGGCGCGATGCCGGTCCGGAGTCAGCGACCATTCGGCGAGCGCGCGGCCGTAGTCGAACCCGGGCTCGCACACCAACTCGATCTCGACGCTGCCCTCGACGCACTTGACCGTTCGGACGAGCACGTGATCGGCGTCCTCGTCCGTAGGCGGACGCGTGTGCGGTGTGATCGTGTCCTCGCCGCGGCGCGGCCCCATCGTCAGCGCGTCGTAGACGGTCGCCCACCCCGAAGTCGTCTTCCACGACGTGACCAGCGTGTTGGTGCCGGGTATGTAAGCGCGGCCGCTCGGGACGTTGATCCCGAACGGGCCGAGGCGGAAGGCGCCGGCGCCGCGGTCCAGCAGCGAACCGAACACGCTCGGCGAGTCGAAACGCGGCAGGCACAGCCAGTCGATCGCGCCATCAGGGGCGACCAGCGCGCCCGTGTGGCAGTCCGACAGGAACGCGTAATCGGCGATCGGCGTGAACGGCGACGGCGCCGCGGCGCTCTGCGGCATCGACGCGACGGTCCCGGTGGTCGCGGCGACCGCGGCTGCGTGGCCGTCGCGCTGGGCGTTCTTCTTGGCCTTGGTCGTGCTCATGACACCACCCACGGCCCATGCCAGCGGCCGACGCCGCGCACGAGTTCGTCGGCCTCCGGCGGACCCCACGAGCCCGGCGCGTAGCCGTGGACCGGGGGCGGGTGCTCGAGCAGTGGCATCATGATCCGCCACGTTTCCTCCACGATGTCCTGCCGCGTGAACAAGGCGCTGTTCCCCTCCAGCGCTCCATGCAGGAGCACCTCATACGGGGTCGGGCCCTCGCCACCCTCCTGCGCGAACTCCATGTCGAGGGTGATCTCCTGTGGGCCACCCTTGTCGGCCCGATGCGCGTCTAGTTCCATCCGGATGCCGGTGATCGGGTCGAGCTTGATCACGAGCTGGCTTTCGACCGGCCCTCGGTTTCCGACCGACGGGAGGAAGCCCAGCCGCGGCGGTCGGCGGAACACCAGTCGCACCTCGGTCTGCGTGACCGGCAGTCGCTTGCCGGTACGAATGAACCAGGGGACGCCCGCCCATCTCCAGTTGTCGATCTCGAGCCGCATCGCCGCGTACGTCTCCGTGGTCGACCCGGACGCGACGCCGTCGATGTTCAGATACCCGTCGTACTGCCCGCGAATGTAATGCTCCGGCTTGGCCTCGGGCATCGAGCGGAACACCGCGAACTTCGCGTCCTTGAGCGTGCCCGCGTCATCCCCGGCCGGCGCCTCCATCGCGGCGGCGGCAAGCAGCTGCATCAGGTGGTTGACGACCACATCGCGCAGCGCGCCAACCGGGTCGTAGAAATGGCCGCGATCCTCGACCCCGAAGCTCTCCGCCATCGTGATCTCGACCGCGGCGATGTGGTTGCGGTTCCAGACCGGCTCGAGGTTCGAGTTCGCGAAGCGCAGGTACAGGAACTCGTCGATGCCCATCTTCCCGAGGAAGTGGTCGATCCGGTACAGCTGCGACTCGTCGATGTACTGGTGGATCTCCGCCGCAAGCTCGCGGGCCGACTCGAGATCGTGGCCGAAAGGTTTCTCCACCACGACGCGCGCGGGTTGCTTCGTGACCCCCACGTCGGTCAAACCCTTGATGACCCGGCCGAACAGGAACGGCGGTATCTCGAGATAGAACACCGGGCACTTGGCGTCGCCGACCGCCCGGGCGACTCGCTCGTACGTCGCGGCGTCGCCGAAGTCCCCGTTCACGTACGACATCCGGCCGATCAGCCGATCGAACACCCCGTCGTCGATCTGCTCGCCGGAGGCCTCGATCGCCGCACGGGCGTGGCTGCGCAGATCGTCCTCCGTCCATTCGTCGACGGCCACGCCGATGATCGGGCACGTGAGCAGGCCCCGCTGCTCGAGGCGGTAGAGCGAGTGGAACGTCATCACCTTCGCCAGATCGCCTGTGATCCCGAAGATCACGAACACGTCGGCCGCGGTCTGACCGCGTGGTGCGCTCCGGGTAGCTGCGGTCCGCGGGCGAGATCCGACTGCAGTGGTCATAGTCCGTCCTTAGGTGGCGTGAGCTGGCCTGCAGAATGCTCGTCGCCGACGGTCGGACCGGCATCATCTCATCTGGGTGAAAGCACGCGGGGCCTCTTGCAGCACGGCGACCGGAGGCCGAGTGCTCCGAGGGGCTACTGTTTGCAACGGGTTGCAATCCAATCCGACGTTCATATAAACCGCCCACGTAGAGGCCATCCCGGGGAGCAAGGCTGAGTCGTGAGTAGCGAGATCGCCGCCAGCGAGGTGCAACGCGGAGTGCTCGAACATGCCGAATCGGCCACCGGTCGCCGCGCCGCCGGCCCGGGAGGTCCGCTTGCGCGAATCGACGCCGGCGTCGCGCGGTTGTGGACGTCGACGCCGCTGGCCCTACGGCTCGGGGGCATCGCGCTGGTTGGCGCGTCCGCGGCCACAGCGGTCGGGCTGTTGACGTCGCACAACCCCGCCGCGCGGCCGCCGGGTCTCGCGGTCGAGATTCGCGTCGTGATGATCGTTGCGCTGGTCGCGGCCGGGCTGTACGCACAGACGAGCAAGATCCAGGCACGGATGGGCGGGCTGCTGATCGCCGCCGGGCTGCTGTCATCGCTGTGGCTGCTGAACGGGTCGAGCAACCGCGCGCTGTTCAGCGTTGGGGTCGTGTTCGTCGGCGTGATGCCGCTGGCGTTCGCGTACCTGATGCTGGCCCATCCGACGGGCCATCTGCCGTCGCGCACCGAAGTGCGGTTCTTGTGGCTGACCGGCGGGGCGCTGGCCTTGCTGTGGCTGCTTGGGGTCGTGATGACGCTGCAGCCTCCGCTGGAGACTCCGTTGGTCCAATGCGGGCCCCACTGCCCCAACAACGTCTTCTCGCTGGGCTCCGCCACCGAGGCGGTCAGGGCGGTCCAGGCGGCGATGGTGCTCGCGTGGCTCGGGCTGACGTGGGGCACACCGGTGCTGCTCGCCCGGCGGGCGCGAGCGACGTCAGCCCCCGTCCGCCGATCGCTGACGCCGGTGTTGTTCACCGCCACGGCCGCCGCCGTCCTCCTCACCACGAGCATGCTTCTGCACGCCGCCGGGCTGCAGGCGTGGTCGACGGTGGGCGCAATGTACATCGGCCTCGTGGCCCTACTGCCGCTGGCGATTCTGGTGGGGCTCGCGAACGAACGGCTGTTCATGGGCCAGGCGCTCGCGGAGTTCGTGAGCGAGCTGGCGAGGTTGCCGGCGGCTGATCCGGAGGCGCTGATGGCGGCGGCGCTGCGCGACCCCTCGCTGAAGGTCGCCTACCGGAGGCCGGGGCGCGCCACATACGTCGACTCGGCCGGCGCTCCGGTCGATGAGCTTCCGGACGACATGGCGATCACGTGGATCGAACGCGAGCGCCAGTCGGTCGCCGCGGTCATGTACGACGAGGACCTCTCAGGCTATGAACGGTTCGTGCAGGCCGCCGGCGCGGCGGCCTCGATCCGGCTCGAGCAGACCCAGCTGCAGGCCGAACTCAAGGCCTCGACGGCCGACCTGGCCTCGTCGCGCGTACGGCTGATGGAGACGGCCCACGCCGAGCGCCGGCGGCTCGAGCGCGACCTTCATGATGGGGTCCAGCAGCACCTCGTGGGTCTGCGGATCAAGCTCGACATGGCTGCGGAGACGTTCCGGGAGGACCCGGTGCGCGGCGAGCGTGCGCTCGCGTCAGTGGGGCGCCAGATGGACGACGTGCTCCAGGAGCTGCGCTCGCTGGCGCGCGGCATCTACCCCTCGTTGCTGCACGAGTGCGGTCTGCGGGAGGCGCTCCGCGCGGCGGCCCGGAACTCGCCGATACCGGTGGCGGTCCGGGCGGCCGGGATCGGACGGTACGCCGAGGACGTGGAGGTCGCGGTGTACTTCTGCTGCCTCGAGGCGCTCCAGAACGTCGCCAAGCACGCCGGTCCGGACGCCACCACGATGGTGACCCTGGCGCAGGACGGGCCGGATCTGCGCTTCGAGGTCCATGACTCGGGGGTCGGGTTCGACCCCGACGCTGCTGGACCCGGCAACGGCCTGATCAACATGCGCGATCGCATCGAGGCGAATGGCGGGACGCTCAAGGTCACGGCGCGCCGTGGGCGCGGCACCTCGGTTCGCGGCCGCGTGCCGGTCTTCTAGCCTTGCCGGGGGGCACCTCGGTCCGCGGCCGCGTGCCGGTCCGCTAGCCGCGCCCGCGGCACTTTGGTCCCTGCCCCCGGCCAATTGCTTAGCCGCGGCATTCGCATAACGCGGATGCCGACCTGTCGGAGCGACACGTGCCCGCCACCTTGCCGTCTGAGCGCCGTCACGCGACGCTATGCCCGCATCCCTCCGCGCGAAAGGAACCTCCGATGTGTCGCTGGCTCGCCTATTCCGGTTCACCCATCCTCCTGGAGACGGCGCTGTATTCGCCGGTTCATTCGCTGATCGACCAGAGCTTGCACTCCGAACTCGGCGCCGAGGCGACCAATGGCGACGGATTTGGCGTCGGCTGGTATGACGACCGGCCAACCCCAGGCGTGTTTCACAGCATCGAACCGGCGTGGAACGACCAGAACCTCCGCGAGCTCGCGGGGCACATCACGTCCGGGCACTTCTTCGCGCACATTCGGGCGGCGATCGGATCGCCGGTTCAGCAGACCAACTGCCATCCGTTCCGACACGGCCGCTGGCTGTTCATGCACAACGGATACGTCGCCGACCTACCCAGGGTCAGGCGGGACCTCTTGATGGCGATCGACGAATCGCTCTTCCCGGAGGTCTCCGGGACGGCCGACACCGAGATTCTGTTCTACCTTGCGCTGACCTTCGGCCTCGAGAGTGATCCGGCGGACGCGGTCGCGCGGGCGATCGGGCTGGTCGAGGACGTCGGTCGCCGCAAGGGCGTCGAGTTCCCGTTCCAGGGCACGATCGCAGCTACCGACGGCGAGCGTATGTGGGCGTTCCGCTACTCGAGCGAAGGCAAGTCGCGGTCGCTCTTCTACAGCCGCAACCTCGAGGCCGTCCGGAAGCTCGCTCCGGACCGTGAGGTCCTGTTCGAGATCTCCGACGACTCGCGACTCGTCGTCTCCGAGCCCGTCGGTGACCTTCCCGGAGCCTGGAATGAGGTGCCCGAGGGGTCCTACGGGGTGGTCGGCGCGGGCGACGAACAGCTGCGCCCGTTCAGGCCGAAGGCGCCGCCGGCGGCGGTAGCCGTTCCGGCCTGAGGACGTTCTTCACCCCACGCCCGGGACTGGGCGGCCGTTCTCGAGGTACCGGCAGCGGTCGGTGTCGGCGGACTCTGAGAGGCGCCGGCGCAGCGGCCCGCTGAGCAACTCGAGCGCCTCGTCGAGTGGAGCGAGCCGGTGGTCTGCGATCTCGGACTCCTGTAGGCGCAGGCCGGCGAGGCTCTCGGCGGAGAACGTGCCGCAATCGAACAGAAAGCGCATTCCGCCGGGCCGTCCCGGCCTCGGCGTGAGGAAGTCCACACAGGCGAGCCGGCCGTTCTCGACCACCAGGCCGCACTCCTCCTCGGTTTCGCGCCGACACGCGTCCCACGGCGACTCGCCAGTCGGATCTATCTGGCCGCCGGGGATCGTCCATCCCTTCTTGTAGGTCGGTTTGAGGATCAGCACGCGCCCGTCCGGGTCGCGGATCAGCGCCCCCGCCGAGGCCGGAATCCGGGGTGGTTCGGGAGGGGTCTCGGTAGCCACGCCCGGGGCTAGCTTACGTGGGCGCGCTCCGGTGGCGTCGCGGTCGGCCCCGGGGCGGGCTCGGGGGTCGCCGCCGGCGGCGCGGGGGCGCCCATCTCGAGCAGGGTGTCGATCAGCGCGAGCATCTTCGCGTGCGTGCGGTCGTCGTGGGTGCAGAGCGAGCGGACGGCACCCGCGCCGAGGACGTCGAGCGGCGGCTTCGGGCTCATCGCGTGCAACCACGCCGGGACCAGGTAACGCGTCCAGCGTCGCGCCTTCGGCCTCGCCATCCACGCGGTCACGTACTCGGTGCGCATCCGCTCGAGCTCCGTTGATCCCCGACTGCCCACGACGCTGGCGGCATATCCGTACAGGTCCTGGCGACGCCGGTCGTCGATCGAGTCGTTGTAGGCCCTGAGCAGCGAGGCGATCACCGGGCAGACCGACGCGGGATGGTCGCTGAACGGCTCGTCGCCGAGCATCGAGGACAGCTCCATCACGCACGCGCCGTGCTCCTTGGACGTGTGCTTGCCCTTGCTTAGTCTGATCGTTTGGTATGTGACTGGGACCATTACGACCTTCCTATCGTGTTGGTTCTGGAACCTGGGGAGAGAGGGGATCTCGCCGAGTGCCCCGGTCCGAGATCGCCGGACGGTGGTGAGCCGTTGATCACTTCCCGCAGAAGCACACGGTGGTAGGCGTCGTGCACGACGATCTCGCACGGCCGGCGCCGCGCGGCGAGCCTATACGCCACCCGTTCGGCCTCCTCGAGGGTCTGGCACGTGAACGGACGGCGGCGGCCGGGGAGCACGACCTCCCACTGTCCACGCGGGCCCCGTACGACGCGGACTGTGAGGTGGGGCGCCACGACCGTCGCCGCCTTCAATCCCCCACGGCCGCCAGTTCGTCGGCGGGGGTCCGCAAACCGCCCGCGATCAGGAGCAGCAGCGCCACCGTACCGGTCCAGCCCGTCTGGTGGCTGGCGCCGATTCCGGCGCCGTTGTCGCCGTGGAAATACTCGTGGAATGGGATCAGGTCATGCCAGTGCTCGTTGGTCTGGAACATCTCGATCCCGCCGAACACCGGCCGGCGCCCGCTCGCATCGTCGGTGAACGTGGTCGTGAGGCGGCCCGCGATCTCGGCGGCGACCTCGGCCAGATCCAGCTCGCGGCCCGAGCCGGTCGGGCACTCGACCTTCACGCGGTCGCCGTAGTACCGGTGCAGCTGGACCAGCCCGCGGAGGATGACCACGTTCATCGGGAACCACACCGGCCCGCGCCAGTTGGAGTTCCCGCCGAACATTCCGGTGTCGGACTCGGCCGGGAGGTAGTGGACGTTGTACTCCTGGCCGCCCCAGTCGAACACGACGGGCTGCTCGAGGTGACGGCGTGAGATTGCGCGGATCCCGTGGGGGCCAAGGAACTCGTCCTCGTCGAGCATGACGGAGAGGATCCGGCGCAGGCGAGTCTCGTCGACCAGTGAGGTGATGCGCCGACCCTCGGGACTCGGCCCCGGGAGATGCGCGAGCTGCGGCAGCGAATCCTCGAACCGTTCGATCATCTGACCGAGCAGGTCCAGGATCAGTGGGAACCGGTCGAGCACGTCGGGTTCGAACACGGTCGCCGCGCACATCGGGAGCAGCCCGACCAGGGAGCGCACCTTGAGCTCGATCGTCGACCCGTCCGGCATTCGCATCACGTCGTAGTAGAACCCGTCGTGATCGTCCCACAGCGTGGAGTCGCCCTCCGGCGGATTCATCGCCACCGAGATCCACGTGAAATGCGCGATGAACTTCAGCGCCATGTCGATGTAGGCGGGCTGCTCGCGAGACAGCTCGATCGCGATCTGGAGCATCCACTGGCAGTACAGGGCCATCCACGCCGTGCCGTCGGCCTGCTCGAGCTGACCACCGCCGGGCAACGGCGCCGAGCGGTCGAAGATCCCGATGTTGTCCAGTCCCAGGAACCCCCCTTGGAACAGGTTGCGGTCGTCCGGATCCTTGCGGTTGACCCACCACGTGAAGTTGGTCAGCAGGCGATCGAACACGCGAGCGAGGAACACGTGGTCGCCCTCGCCGCGAATCTCGGCCTCGCGCTCGTAGACGTACAGCGCCGCCCAGGGGGTCACGGGCGGGTTGACGTCGCCGAAGTTCCACTCGTAGGCCGGGATCTGCCCGTTGGGGTGCAGGTAGCGGGTCTTCAGCAGAAGCTCCACCTGCTCCTTGGCGAAGTCGATGTCGACCAGCGACAGCGGGGCGCAGTGGAAGGCCAGGTCCCAGGCCGCGAACCACGGGTACTCCCACTTGTCCGGCATCGAGATGATGTCGCCCGCGACCATGTGGAACCACTGGACGTTGCGGACGCCACTCGACGGTGCGTTCGGACCCCACGGATCGACGCCGTGCTCGCGTAGCCAACGGTGCACGTCGTACTCGTAGTACTGCTTGCCCCACAGGAGACCCGCGAGCGCCTGGCGCATCACGAGCGCCTGGTCGGCGGTCAGCGCCGGCGGGATCACGGTGGCGTAGAACTTGTCGGCCTCGGCCTTGCGCGCGCTCAGGACCTGGTCGAACGGCGCGGCGAGCGGATCTGCGGCGAGCTTGGCACCGGCGGTGAGCCTCACGCGTACCTGGGCGCTCGCGCCGGGTTTCAGTTCGAGGATGTGCTGAGCGGCCACCTTGGTGCCGGTCCGATCTGGGTTGACGGCACCCGTGGCGCCTTCGACGACGAACTCGTTGACCCCGTCCTTGGGGTACGGCGAGGCGTTCGGGGCACCGAACAGCCGCTCGTTGTTGGTCTCGTTCTCGCAGAACAGGAGCGTCGCGGAGGCGTCCGCGCAGAACAGCCATTCCCCGAGGTCGTCGTGCGTGACGCGCGCCGCGGCGAGCCCCGGCGGTCCGTCTAGCGCGGCGATGGCCGGCTTGGCGACCGCGTCGCCCCACGACCAGGTGTTGCGGAACCACAGCGTGGGGAGCACGTGGAGCGCGGCCGGGTCGGGTCCCCGGTTGTAGGCGGTCACGAGCATCACGATGTCGTCCGGGGACTCCTTCGCGTACTCCACGACCACGTCGAAATACCGGTCGCCGTCGAACACGCCGGTGTCGAACAACTCGTACTCCATGTCCTCCTTGGTCCGGCGCCCGTTGGTCTCGATCAGATCCTCGTACGGGAACGCGCGCTGCGGATACTTGTACTGGCACTTCATGTAGGAGTGGGTGGGCGTGCTGTCGAGGTAGAACCAGTACTCCTTGACGTCCTCGCCGTGGTTCCCCTGGCCGTTTGAGAGCCCGAACATCCGCTCCTTCAGGATCGGGTCCGCGCCATTCCACAGCGCCAGCGACAGGCACAGCCGCTGGCGCTGGTCGCACACGCCGGCAATGCCGTCCTCGCCCCAGCGGTAGGCCCGCGAGCGAGCCTGGTCGTGGGTGAAGTAGTTCCAGGCGTCGCCGTCTTCGCTGTAGTCCTCGCGGACCGTGCCCCATTGCCGCTCGCTCAGGTACGGGCCCCAGGCCTTCCAGGGTGCGGCCCCGGTGCGCGCCTGCTCGAGGCGCTCGTGCTCGGGCGTTCTGGTCGGGGTCCGGCGCGCCGGCATCTCGTGGCAGTGTCACCCATCGCCGGGTGGACTTGCAACGGTGTCCGCACCCGCCGACCCTGGGTGCCCACCGGTGTCCCGGCGTCCGGGTGGCCCGCGCCTGAGCGGGAATCGTGGTGAGAGCTTCCCCGCGAGAACGGGTGCCGGCCCTCTTGCCGGTTCACCCAGGCAATGGCACTGTCACGCCAACGTGAACGAGGTCGGACCCGAGCGGGTTGCGCGCGCGCTGCGCAAGATGGCCGAGGATCTCGTGACCGAGCGGCGGCGCGTCGTAGTTCTGGAGCGCGAGAACCGCCAGCTGCGGGCCCAGCTCGAGGAACTCCAGCGGGCGGTTCCGGCCGACCGCGAGATCGCGGCCGAACGCGAGATCGTGGCCGACCGCGAGATCGCGCCCCGTCCCTCCCGAGGTGCCCGCCGCTAAATAGCGCGTTCGTGCCGCCACCGACCTACCGCCCCAGCATCAACGCGACCTGCTCGGTGGCGCGCTCCTCAGATAGCTCCCGGCCGGCGGCGAGGCCGGCGCCGATCAGTAGGCCCTGGGCGACCAGGTAGCAGGTGAACAGCAGGCCGGCGAGCACGAGGAACACCTGGACGGGCGTCCGGCCGGCGACAGCGCGGGCGTAGTAGCCCGCGACGAGCGGCGTGAGCTCGAGGACGATCGCGGCCGGTAGGCCGCCGCGCAGCGCGGCGCGCCAGCCGATCCGGCGGGTGGTGGCGTACCGGTACAGAAGCGAGCAGATGGCGGCGATCACAACCGCGGAAGCGACCGACAGCAGCCAGGCGGGGATCGGGAAGCCGAGGCGCCCTCTGAGGTTGGTGGCCTCGGTGGCGGCGGCGGCCATCAGCGCGATCATCAGCACCATGCCGGCGGCGAGACCCAGGTGGCGGAGCTTCAGCGCGATCGGACCCAGGCGCGGCGCGCCGAGCAGCCGCGACTCGACACGCTCGACCACGCCGGTGGCGCCGGCGCCCGCCCACAGCATCGACGCGACCGCGACCGCCAGCAGCAGGGGAGAGTTCCGGTGAGTGCGAAGCACTAGGTCGATGACCTGGTCGCGCGCTCCGGGCGGTAGGACGCTCGCGAGCCGGGTGGCCACCTGCTCCGCGCGGGCGCCGTCGCCCAGCACGAGCGCGGCGAGCGCTGCGATCCCCAGGGTGAGCGGCACGCACGCGCCGACCAGATACCAGGCGAGTGCCGGGACGTCGTCGCAGAGCCCCGACCCCCAGTAGAAACTTTCGACCCGTTTGGCCACACGGCGAAGCGCGCGAGGTGAGAAGATCTCGCCGGGGCGCATGTTCAGATCATCCCTGCGGACCGATATGGATGCCAACCTCCGGGTGGCCCACATGCCCGCCTCCTTGCGGGGGGCGGCGCGCGGAGCGAGGCTCACGTACGGACGATGGCCGTAGGATCGACACGCCGCAGGCTTGAGCCGGCCGCGCGGGCGCCGCTGGGCGCTCGCCACGACGGCGGGGGAGCGAGCTTCGGGTTGTTCTCGAGCGTCGCCGACGCGGTCGAGCTATGCCTGTTCGACGGACAGGGCACCGAGACCAGGTTCGACCTGGAGCAGGGCGACGCGTTTGTGTGGCAGGGCTACCTGCCCGGCGTCGAGCCGGGACAGCGCTACGGCTTCCGCGTCCACGGGCCGTGGGATCCGCCGTCGGGGGACCGCTGCAATCCGGCCAAGCTGCTGCTCGACCCGTACGCCCGTGCGGTCGCCGGCGAGGTGCGGTGGCATCCGGCGGTGTTCGGCCACGTGCCCGACGATCCCGACCGCGCCGACGGAACCGACTCGGCGCCGTACGTCCCCCGCTCGGTGGTGGTCGCCGGCGAGTTCGACTGGGGCGAGGACCGACCGCCGGCGCGCGCGATGGCGGAGTCGATCTTCTACGAGGTCCACGTCAAGGGCTTCACCAAGCTCCACCCGGAAGTCCCCGAGCAACTGCGCGGCACGTACGCCGGCGTGGCGCACCCGGCCGCGGTCGAGCACCTCAAACGGCTCGGTGTGACCGCCGTCGAGTTGCTCCCCGTCCACCAGTTCGTCCACGACGCGGGGCTCGCGGCGCGCGGACTGCGCAACTACTGGGGCTATCAGTCGATTGCGTACTTCGCGCCATACAACGGCTACGCCTCGAGCGGCGACGCCGGCGGCCAGGTCGACGAGTTCCGTCGGATGGTCCGTGGCCTGCACGCGGCCGGGCTCGAGGTGATCCTCGACGTGGTGTTCAACCACACCGCGGAGGGGAGCGAGTGGGGTCCGACGCTGTGCTTCCGCGGGATCGATAACGCCGCCTATTACCGGCTCGCCGAGAACCGGGCTCGCTACGTCGACGACACCGGCTGCGGGAACACGGTCGACCTGCACCAGCCGCAGCCGCTGCGGCTGGTGATGGACGCGCTCCGCTACTGGGTGGAGGAGATGCACGTCGATGGCTTTCGGTTCGATCTGGCGGCCGCGCTCGGACGCGGCGACAACGACTTCGACCCGCAGGGCTCGTTCCTTGAGTCGATCGGCCAGGACCCCGTGCTCGCCGGGGTGAAGCTGATCGCCGAGCCGTGGGACATCGGCTGGGGCGGCTATGACCTCGGGCAATTCCCGGCCGGGTGGAGCGAATGGAATGGGAAGTATCGGGACACCGTGCGCGACTTCTGGCGCGGCGTCGAGGGAGCGCTTCCGGGTCTCGCCACGCGCATCAGCGGCTCGCGGGACCTGTTCGGCCACGGCGGCCGGCGGCCGACCGCGTCGGTGAACATTGTCACCGTCCACGACGGCTTCACGCTCGCGGACCTCGTCAGCTACAACGCCAAGCACAACGAGGCCAACGGCGAGAACAACCACGACGGTACCGACGACAACCGCAGCTGGAACTGCGGCGTCGAGGGACCGACCGATGACGTCGCTGTCCTCGCGGTCCGGGCTCGGCAGCGGAGGAACTTCATCGCGACGCTGATGCTCTCCGAAGGCGCTCCGCTGTTGCTGGGCGGCGACGAGTTCGCGCGCACGCAGCAAGGCAACAACAACGCGTACTGCCAGGACGACGAGCTGAGCTGGTTCGACTGGGGCGCGGTGACGGCGAACGCCGACCTGGTGGAGTTCACGGCAAAGTTGTGCCGCTTGCGCGAGGAGCACCCGGTGTTCCGCCGCCGCCAGTTCTTCACCGGCACGCCCGCGCACGAGTCCGACCGCGACGATCTGGACTGGTACCGACCCGACGGGCTCCCGATGACCGGGCAGGACTGGGGTGCGGCGTACGCGAGGTCCGTGAACGTGGCCTTGAGCGGCGACACGGGCGACGACACGCGGCCCGACGACCCGTTTCTGATCCTGCTCAACGCCTGGTGGGAGCCGCTCGATTTCACGATCCCCGAGTCGTTGCGGGGGATGCCGTGGCAGATGGAGGTCGACACCAACGCCCCGGGCGCCGCGGCCCGCCCGATCGACACGTCGGCACGCGTCACGCTGATCGGCCGTTCGCTCGTGCTGCTCCGAAGCCCGTCGTGAGCCGCCTCGATCCGGCTGTGGCCCGGGTCCGCTCGCTGGTCCGGGCGATTCAGGACAACGACGAGGCGAAGATCGAGGAGGCGATTCTGCGTCTGAGCCGGGCGCGGCGCATCTTCGCACCGCTCGCGCTCGCGGTCAGTGCGTTCGTGCTGCTGTTCGACGGGCTGAGGCTGCTCGTGTCCAACTGGCGGCTGACGCTGGTAACGGTCCTGCCGGCGATGTGGATCTGGCTGGCGATGTTCGACCTCAAGGCGCACGTACTCCATGGCAAGACGTTTCACGTGCTCCGCGGGCCGATTCTCATTCCGATCTGCCTGGCGATCATCGCGATCACGATGGTGGCCTTCTATCTGAACGCGGTGTTCGCATTCGCGATCGCCAAGCCGGGCCGTCCCGAGGTCCGGCCCGGGGTGGCGCAAGCGCGGCAGCACCTGACGCCGATCCTCGTCTCGGGCGCGATCGTCGGCGCGCTGCTCGCGTTCGCGGCGATGATCGTGACGCGGTGGGGCCGCCCGTGGTTTGGGATCTCGCTCAGCATCGTGGTTGGGGTGATGATGGTCTGCTACGTGGCCGTGCCCGCGCGGCTGCTCGGAGGCAAGCCGAGGCAGTCGAGGCGCGACAAGTTGACGACGACTGCAGTCGGCGGAGCGATCGGCGCCACTGTGTGCACGCCGCCCTACCTGCTCGGGCGGCTCGGCATCCTGATGCTCGGCTCGAAGGTCCTGCTGATCCCAGGAATCTTCGTGCTCGCGATTGGGATCACGCTCCAGGCGGGTGCCTCCGGCGCTGTCAGGGCGATCAAGTTGAGCGCGAGTCTGACCGCCGGGCACCATTTCGAGCACATGCCGCCTGAACGTGTGGCACAGTGAGCGGCGATGGCGACGGAGGCCGAACCCGCCACACCTGAGAAATCGGATGTCACCCGTCGCACCTGGCTCGCGGCCGAGCGGACGTGGCTCGCGTGGTGGCGGACGGGCGTCGGCGCGTCGGCCGTTGCGAACGGCGTTTGACGGACGCTTACGCCCGGGCTGAGCGCCAGCTGTCCGGCGCGTAGCCGCTCCGCACCGCCTCGACGTACGGCACGGGGCTGACCACCGCCCGCAACTCGCGCTGGACGTGGGGCTCGACGGTCGGCTTCGACGTGCCGCCGCCCTCCTCGCCCCACACGAACGTGACCTCGGTCCCGGGCTCGGCGTACTGCGCGTCGAGCACGGCGAGCGTCAGCATCTTGCCCTCGTTGTAGCTGTAACCGATCCAGGTCGAGATGCCGACGGTGTCACCGTTCACGGTCACCCGGTCGAATGGGTGCATCGCGTACACGGCCGACGGCCAGTCCATGAACTTGGCGCGATCGTGATCGCCGAACATCGTCGCGATCGTGTCCGCGACGTCCTCGTCGTCAAGCGCCAATGTCACCTTGTGGCGATGATCGCCCTGCGCCATTCGCTCGAGCGACTCGCGCCCGATGAAGTCGTGGTCGAACTTCACGAGGTGACCGTAGCCCAGATCCCACGGCGTGAAGTAATAGTCCTCGACGTCCGATGAGACGAAGCTGCCGCCGATCGACGCCGAGCCTTCGTATCCGGTGGCGGGAAGCCATTCTCGATACGAGCGCAGCGCGTCGCCGGTGTAGACGGCCGGCAGCGGTGAGGGAATCCACCCGGACTCGAGCGCGTTCGACGAGTACGCACGGCCGCCGACAAGCCGCAGGCCAAACTCCGCGCCGGCTTCGACGATCGCCGCGTGTACCGCGTCGTAGTCGTCCCAGGGGCCGAACAGCTCCCATCCAGGCTGGCCGGCCATGCCGTGGCGAAGCGCTCTGACCGTGACCCCGTCGATCTGTGCCGTGGTCAGGTTGAAGAACTTCAGCTCCGGCGGCGGCGTGCCCAGCGCGCGGCCGATGACATTCATTGCGTGGGGCCCCTGCACCTGGAACCGGTAGTGCTTGCGCCGGCCGTCGCTGCGAAGCGCGCTGCGCTGGTCGAGCGTCACCTGCACGTCGTAGTCGCCGGTCTGCGCGTGGTAGGCGACCCAGTTCAACACCGGCGCGCGGCCGACCAGGTTGAACTCCTCGTCTGAGAGGTGGAACAGGATGACGTCGCCGATCACATACCCGTCGGGGGTGCACGGCACGAACTGCTTGGCCTTGTTGACGGCGAAGTTGTTGAACGTGTTCACGCCCAGCCGCGAGAGCAGCGTCGTCGCGTCCGGGCCCTCCACTGCCAGATCGGACATGTGGAACGACTGGTTGTAGAGCACGCAGGTGTGCTGCCACGCCCACTGCTCGTCGCGCCAGTTCGTGTACTCGGCGGGAACGCCGGGGTACACATTCGGGCCGACCTGCGCGTTGCGGAGCATGTTGACGGTCGAAGGGATGCTCTGGAGAAGATCCTCCAGACTGCGTTGAGTCATCGTGTCGTCTCCTTTATTTGGACCCCGCCCGCCTGGCCGCCGCCGAGGTAGGCGGCGATCACGCGCTCGTCTCGTCGAACGACCTCGGGCGGGCCGTCGGCAATCACGCGGCCGAACTCCAGCACGACCACCCGGTCGCAGATGCCGAGCACGAGCCCCATGTCGTGGTCGATCAGCAGCGTCGACTGGCCCGCGTCGGCGAGGGCGCGCAGGGCGAGGCCGAGCTCCTCGCTCTCGCGCGTGTCGAGTCCGGCGGCGGGCTCGTCCAGGCACAGCAACCGCGGCCCGCCGGCGAGCGCGCGCGCAACGCCCACGAGCTTGCGTTGTCCCTCCGAGAGCTGGTCGGGCATCGCCCCGGCGGCCCAGTCCAGACCGACCAGTCCAAGGGTCTGACCGACCTCTCCGCCGGCGACGGCGACGTTCTCGCCGACCTCGAGGTCGTCGAACAGGTCGGTGTTCTGCCATGTCCTCGCCAGGCCGCGGCGGGCCCGCTGGTAAGCCGGCAGCGCACCGATGTCCTCCCCGTCGAGCGAGACGCTCCCCGTGAACTGGACGAAGCCCGTGACCGCGTCGATCAGCGTCGTCTTGCCGGCGCCGTTCGGTCCGATCAGGCCGAGCAGCTCGCCTTCGCGGACCTCGAGGTCGACGGCCTCGAGCGCGTGGACGCCGCCGAAAGCGACCGAGAGGCCGGTGATCGCGAGAACTGGTGCGGTGGCGTCGGCGTCTGAACGCCGGGCATGGACGCCGGGGAATTCGGCGTCAACACGGTCGTCCGGCGTAAGGGTTTGGCGCCGGATTCCCTTAACGGAATCCGGCGCCTCCGCCTCTCGAGCGCCAAGGAATATCGCGCCGGATTCCGCACGCTCCGGTGGGTGGACCGCCGGGCGCTTGTGGATCCGCTTGTAGAACGCCCCCGCGACGCCCTCCGGGTTCTGGATCAGCGTGATGATCAGGATCGCGCCGCCGAACAGCAGAAACCAGTTGCCGTTGATCCCGAACCATTTATCGAGCGCGTACGGGAACAGCGCCTGCGTGGAGATCAGGCCGGCGAACACGGCGCCGGAGATCAGCGTGATCCCGCCGGCGTACGCGAACGCGATCAGGCTTAGCGCGGTGAACACGTCGAACCGGTCGGCGCTGACCGAGCCGAAGTTGTACGCGTACAGCGAGCCGGCCAGCCCCGCGATCGCCGCGCTGACGCCGAACGCGATCAGCTTGACCATGCGCGGGTCGATCGCGGCCGCGGCGGCGGCGCGCTCGTTCGAGCGCACCGCGAGCATCCGGCGTCCGAGGTCGCCGCCTCTGATCCACGCCACGGTCAGGCACGCGGCCACAGTGATCGCGAGCGCGACCCAGCCGAACACGGGGCTCGGGAGGTTGCCGTCGAGTCCGCGGAAGCCCGCGCGCGCCCCGAGGTCGAGCCCGAGCAGCTTCAACTCGGGCACCGGCGAGCCGGTCTGGCCGCCGCCCCAGGTGGTGTTGAGGAAGCCGAAGTTCGTAATCGCGACGACCGCGGCAAGCGTGACCACCGCCAGGCTCACGCCGCGGACGCGCAGCGCGGACGCGGCGGTGATCAGGCCGAGGATCACCGCGACCAGGGTTCCGGCCAGAGGAGCCAGGGGGAAGCCGATCCCGGCGTTGACCGCGAGATGCGAGATCGTGAACCCAGACACGCCGGCGAGCGTCAACTGCACGACCGAGATCTGGCCGACGAACCCGGTGATGACCACGAGCGAGAGCGCCATGACCGTCCCGATCAGCGTGTTGATCAGCGCCTCACGGAAGTCGAACGGGAGCACGACGAGCGCGATCGCGCAGATCGCAACTCCGACCGCGGTCGTCCGGACGAGGTGCTGCGGGCGCGGCGCCTCCGGCAGCCGCTTCTCGACCAGCTCGCCGCGCCCCGGCAGCTTCGCCCCGCGCAGATACATGAACAGCACGATCAGGATGAAGATCACGAGCTCCGCGACGCCGGGGATCGCCGTCCCGCCCGAGGTCGGGAACCACGAAAGGTTCGAGATGTACTGGATCTCGGACTCGAGGATCCCGAGGCCGATGCCGGCCGCGCAGGCGATGCCGAACGAGGTGAACCGCGCCAGCAGCGCCGCGGCGAGCGCGGGCACGATCTGGAGCGGCAGCGTCTCGGTGTCGAGCTGGGTGATCGACGCCGCGAGGATCCCGATGCCGCCGGCGATCGCCGACGCGAGCAGCGTGTTCACCATCGACAGCGCGTTGGGTGAGAGGCCGCCGAGCATCGCGGCGACCTCGTTCTCGGAGGCCGCGCGCGTTCGCAGCCCGAAGCGCGTGAACCGGTAGAGCGCCGCGAGCGCGGCGCTCAGCACGATCACGATCCCGCTGATGATGAAACGGTCGATCGGGATGACCGCGCCGAGCATCGCGACCGTGTTCTGCGGCAGCACGTTCGGCTCGGGCTGCTCGGAGCTGCCGAACGCGAGCAGCATCGATGCCTGGAGCACCAGCAGCACGCCGAGCGAGGAGACGAGCTTGGCCAGCGGCGAAGCGGTGCGCAGTGGCCGGAACGCGATCAGTTCGGTGGCCGCGCCGGCCGCCAGCACCACGACGAGGCTGGCGACGAGCGCGGGACCGGTCGACCAGTGCAGCAGGTCGATTCGGATCGCCCAGAACGCGTACCCGGCGAGCATCGCGAACCCGCCGGTCGCCAGATTGATGATCCCCGAGCCACGGTACGTGAGAACGACACCGAGCGCGATGCCGGCGATCAGGGCGCCCGAGCCGAGCCCGAGGAGCGCGTACAGCAGTACCTGTTGCACGCTACGCCGCGGGCCCGGTCAGTCGATTTGTCTGCTCATGCGGGCGGCTGCAACCAGCCCGCGGACTTGACGAACACGTGCTTTCCCTTGTACAGGAAGAACTGCGTTCGATCGTTGCATACCGCTGGCGCGCTCGGGTACTTGCCGCACTGGAGCGACGGTGCCCCGAGGGCTACGGGTCCGGTGAACGCCTTGGCTTTCGCCAGCACCGCCGATGGAGTGATGCCGCTGTAGCCAAGTTGGTTCAGGAACCGAGCCGTGGTCAGCATCTGTCCGAACGACACGATATTCCACGGATCGGGCGCCTCGGCGGTCTGCCCGTACTGCGCGGTCACCTTCATGTACGCCGGCATGCCGGGGTCCGTAGGATCGCCATACAGCGAGCTCGCGATCGCGTACGTCCAGATCGGGAAGTCCCCGCCGAGACCGGCCGCGACCTGGCTGTTCAGGCACAGCGGCGCCGACAGGATCTTCTTGGCGTCGGTGATGCCCAGCTGCTTGAGACCCTTGGCCAGGTTGACACAGCCGCCGGCCTCGGTGTACGGGATCACCAGGTCCGCGCTCGACGCGCCGGCGCTGGTGAGCGGACCGATCAGGTCGGTCTCGTTGGGGTCGTACGCGACACTCTTCACTGTGACTCCCGCGGTCTTCAGCGACGCCGCGATCGCGGCCGCTCCATCGGTGATGCCCGCGATATCGGGATACACGAGCGCGGCTGTCTTCGCGTGGAGGACCTGACTCGCGTACGTGCCGAATGGACCGAGGACGTGGGTTACATCGCCGAACAAGATCACGGCGTTGGCCTTGGTCGAGTCGACCGGGGTCACTGACACACCGGTGATGACCGGCTTGGCGGTGCCGAGCGTCGAGTACAGCGACTGGATTCCGATCGCCACCGCGCCGACGTCGATCACCGAGATGCTCTTGTTGGCGAGGAACTTCTGCGCGCAGGTCGTGCCTTCCTCTTCGGCCGAGGTGATGAAGCAGGTGCTGAGCACGAGCGGATGGCCGTCGATCCCGCCGAGTTGATCGTTGATGTACTTGACCGCGAGCTGCGCGCCGTTGGTGGCGAGCGCTCCGATCACCTGCTGGCCACCCTGCTGGTTGACCCAGCCGACCGTCACCGGCGGGAGCGACGAGTTCGCCTTGCCGGCCTTGCCGTCGACATACGTCAGGTAGTTGGTCACCGACGCCGAGCCGGCGCCGCCGCTGCCCGGGGTGGCCGCCGGTGTCGTCGCCGCGGCGGTGCTCGAGCTCGAGGTTGCGCTTGCACTCGCGCTCGAGGTCGTCGAGCTCGACTTGCTGCTTCCGCACCCTGTGGCGACGATCAGGGTGGCGGCCAGCGCCACCACTCCGAGCCACCCTCTACGTGCCTGCATGGTCACGTTCTCCTCCTTGTGGATAAGTCATGCGCTTCACCGCCGCGTCGCTCAGACCGCGGCCGCCGCGCCCCAAAGCTGCCTAGATGCGAGCCGTGCGCCTTCCGCGAGTGCCGCGAGCTTCGCCCACTGGATCTCCGGATGCACGCGCTCGATGAACGCCCCCTGAGCGAAGCCGCAGTCGGTGCCGGCGAGCACGTTCTGCTTGCCGACCACGTTGGCCAGCCGGACCAGCCGCTGCGCCACGAGCTCGGGATGCTCGATGACGTTGGTATGGTGCGTGACCACGCCCGGGATCAGCTTCTTGCCCTCGGGCAGCCGCACCTCCTCCCACACCCGCCACTCGTGCTCGTGCCGGGCGTTGGCCTGCTCCATGACATAGGTGCCCGCGTTCACGGCCAGGATCAGGTCGACCACGTCCTTGAGCTCCGGGTCGAACGCATGCGGGCCGTGCCAGCTGCCCCAGCACACGTGGTAGCGGACGCGATCCTCGGGCAGGCCCTCGAGCGCGTGGTTGAGCGCGCGCACGCGCAGGTCGGCCCACCGGCGGTAGTCCTCCCACGACTGCCCGCGCGACATCATTGTGTCCGCCTCGTGCATCATCACCGCGTCGTCGACCTGCACCAGCAGCCCGGCGTCGACGATCGCCCGGTACTCCTCGCGCAAGGCGTCGGCCAGCGCGAACATGAACTCCTCCTCGCCGGCGTAGTACTCGTTCACGAGCCAGTACGCGCTGGCGGGCGCGACCACGGGCAGGAAGCCGTCGACGATGTCGTGTTCGTGCTCGGCGAGGGCCGCCTTGAAGTTGGCGATGTCCCGGTCCACCGCGGCGCGGTCGTAGGTCAGCGGGCCGGTGCACACCCAGGCCACCCCTTCGCCGGAGGCCGCGGCCTCCTCGTCGGGTAGCGCGCTCGAGGCGGCGGCGTTCGACTCGTTCACGCTGGCGTTCTCGAGCGCGTCCATCACGGCATAGGCGCCGGGGAACGCCTGTCGGTCCCGACTCGGGGGATACATGGTCCCGCCCTCGAGCTGGATCGCGCGGACCTCGAGGCCGCTGACCCGCTCGTACAGGTACGTGATCCAGCTGGCCTTGCCCATCTCGCCGTCGTCGGGCACGTCGATCCCCACCTCGACTTGTTTGGCGACGACGCCGTCAACGGCCGCCCGCAGGGTCCTCTGGTAAGCCTCCTCGTCGTAATACTGCCCCCGTTCCTTGGCTGTGAGAAACGCCAGCAACTCGGGCGGCCGGATCAGGCTCCCGGTGTGGGTCGCAAGGATTCGGTCCATTCCACTCCTCCTCCCTGGGATGGCGCGGTGCTTGTGAAAGTGGGGGCGATGCTAGGCGCGCCCCGGTACTCGGGGGTTGTGCCGCGGGTTAGGTGTGCGCGCACGAGCAACCGGGGCACGCTGGCTGTGCGCTGAGGGATAAGTAGCTCACGCAACGCAAACGGAGCGCTCGTCGAAGGGCCCCGCAAGCGGTAGTAGAGTGCCGACCGGCAGCCCACACAGTCGAGGGAGAGACAGGCCGCTGCACCAGCCACGGAGCTGTTCTGGCGCACGATGACGTTGCTGATCGACACCAACGAGGTGCCGGCGTCGGACCGGGTCGAGTTTTGGGCCCAGTCGTCCTGTGACGCCTATCACCCCCTGCACATCGGCACCGATTCGAATGACCGGTTCTGGGCGCGGATGTGGGCCGACCATCTCGGCACCGTGGGCGTGTATCGGATCGCCGCAGGCCCGAACACGATGCGGCGAACCCCCCGGGACATCGTCGCCGGCGACCCGGAGTGCCTGCACGTCTCGCTGCTTCTGCGCGGCCGGCTGCACGGCGCCCAGCAGCACCGGGCGACGACGCTCAACCCGGGCGACCTCACAAGCTACGACACCTCGCAGCCGGCGATCTTCCGCGCGGATGCGCCGTTCGATCTGCTCGTCCTGCGGATTCCGAAGTCGGCGCTCGGCAAGCACGCCGGCAAGGTGTCGCGTCTGACCGCGGTCACGATTCCCGGCGAGGCGGGGCTGCCGCGGCTGGCGGCGCGATTCTTCTGCGAGGCCGCGAACGGCCTGGCCGACGGCAGCATCGCCAGCGCCGACATCGGACTGGCCGAGCACGTGATCGACCTGGTCCGCCGCTTGTATGTCGACCTCGACGCGACGCGGGTGCCGCGTCCGCGGTCCACGGCGGAACTCCTGATTCACGCCCAGGCGTACATCGAGGCGCGGCTGGGCGATCCGGGTCTGAATCCCGAGGAGCTCGCCCGCGCCTGCTTCATCTCGACCCGGTACCTGCATCGCGTGTTCGAGGCCGAGGGGCTTCGGGTGTGCGACTTCATCCGGTCCGCGCGGCTCGATCGCTGCCGGCGCGACCTGATCGACCCCGCCTTCGCCGACCAGTCGATCTCCGCGATCGCCAGCCGCTGGGGACTGCCGAGCGCGCCGCACTTCAGCCGGCTGTTTCGGCAGGCGTACGGGTGCTCGCCCCGCGAGTTCCGCCGGGACGCGGCGCTGGCGGCCGGGTCCGACGGTGCAGTCGACGACGCCGCCACGGTTCCACCGCCGCGCTGGCCGCTCGATCTGGGCCAGCCGTGGGCGACGCCTCGATGAGCGCGACGCTCGAGCTCGACGCGCTGAGCGCCGGCTACGATCGTGCGCCGGTCGTCCGCGACCTGACCTTGTCGGTGGCCCCGGCCGAGGTCGTCGCGCTGATCGGGGCCAACGGCGCCGGCAAAACGACGACTCTGCGGGCGATCTCGGGGCTGGTCAAGCCAATGGGGGGCCTCGTGCGCCTGGACGGCGCCGACCTCGCCGGCATGTCACCGACGACGCGCGTGCGCAGGGGGATCGTCCACGTGCCCCAGGGTCGCGGCATCTTCTACGGGCTGACCGTGAGCGAGCACTTCCGGCTCGACGGGCTGCGTGAAGGCTCCGAGCTCGACGCGGCCTTCGCTCACTTCCCGGCGCTCCGGGACCTGGGGAATCGCCGGGCGGGACTGCTATCGGGAGGCGAGCAGCAGATGCTCGCGATCGCGCGGGCGCTCAGCCGCCGTCCGCGGCTGCTGCTGCTCGACGAGCTCAGCCTCGGCCTCGCGCCCGTGATCGTCGAGCGCCTGCTGCCGGTCGTGCGGGAGTTCGCCTCGACGCATGGGACCGCCGTGCTCCTGGTTGAGCAACACGTCCATCTGGCGCTCGAGATCGCCGACCGCGGCTACGTGCTCTCGCACGGCGAGCTGGTGGCGAGCGACAGCGCCGAGCGGTTGCGCGCGGACAACGCGCTGTTGACCGCGAGCTACCTTGGTGAGAGTCGTATTAGCCAGTAATATAAGCGCCTCATGGAGCAAGCCGGGACCAGGCGCTCGAGCCAACTCGATGAGATCGCGGAGGCGCTGCCTCAGCGCAGCTCCGCGCTGTCGCGTCTGTTCCTGACGCGGTCGACGGTGTGCGTATCGCGCACCGAGGTCGGCGTGCTACGGACGCTGAACGACGGGCCGCGCCGGATCACCGAGCTGGCGACGGAGGAGCGGGTGACGCAGCCGGCGATCACGCTGCTGGTCAATCGCCTCGAGGAGCGGGGCTGGGTCAAGCGCGTTCCCGACCCGAGCGACGGCCGCGCGGTTCTGGTCAGCCTCACGCCCGTGGGCGAGGAGACGTTCGAGCAGCTACGAGCCGAGTACCGGGCGCTGCTTCACGAGGAGATGGCGATGCTCGACGACGACGAGGTCGAGACGCTCGCCGCGGCCGTCGAGATCCTCGACAAGCTGATCGCGAGGCTGTCACAGTGAGTGCGACGAACGGGGCCTCTGGCGCGAACGGCGGTCGTCCGGCGACGCACCCGGATCGCTACAAGTGGATCGCGCTGTCGAACACCACGCTCGGGATCTTGATGGCGGTGATCAACCAGTCGATCGTGATCATCGCGCTCCCGGCGATCTTCCGCGGGATTCACTTGAACCCGCTGATCCCGTCGAACACGAGCTACCTGCTGTGGATGCTGCTCAGCTTCATGGTGGTGATGGCGGTGCTGGTGGTGAGCCTCGGCCGGGTCGGGGACATATTCGGGCGGGTGCGGATGTACAACCTTGGCTTCGCGGTGTTCACCGCCGGCTCGATCCTGCTGTCGGTGACGTGGCTCGAGGGGAGCGCGGGCGCGTTGTGGATGATCATCATGCGCGTCGTTCAGGGGATCGGCGCGGCGTGCCTGATGGCGAACTCCTCGGCGATCCTGACCGACGCGTTTCCGGCCGAGGAGCGCGGGCTCGCGCTCGGGATCAACATGGTCGCCGCGATCGCCGGGTCGTTCATCGGACTCGTTCTCGGTGGCGTGCTCGCACCGCTGGCGTGGCGCCTGGTGTTCCTCGTGTCGGTGCCGTTCGGGCTGTTCGGCACCGTGTGGGCCTACCTGAAGCTCGAGGAGCGAGGTATCCGCAGGCCCGCGAAGATCGACTGGTGGGGCAACATCACGTTCGCGGTCGGGCTTATCGCGGTGCTTGTCGGGATCACCTACGGGATCCTGCCTTACGGCGGGCACAGCATGGGCTGGACGGCGCCGGGCGTGATCGGGGCGCTGGCGGGAGGCCTCGTGCTGCTGGCGGTGTTCGTCGCGATCGAGCGCCGCGTCGCCGCGCCGATGTTCCGGCTCGACTTGTTCAAGATCCGCGCATTCAGCGGCGGTAGCGTGGCTACGTTCCTGGCTGCGCTGTCCCGCGGCGGGCTGATGTTCATGCTGATCCTCTGGCTCCAGGGAATCTGGCTTCCCCTGCACGGCTACAGCTTCAAGGACACGCCGCTGTGGGCCGGCATCTACATGCTGCCGCTGTCGGCCGGGTTCCTCGTGGCCGGGCCGATCTCGGGCCGGCTCGCCGACCATTTCGGGGCGCGGCCGTTCGCCACCGGCGGAATGATCTTCTCGGCGATCGGATTCTTGTTGCTGATCGCGCTCCCGATCGACTTCACCTACTGGCAGTTCGGGCTCGTGATCTTCCTGATCGGCGCCGCGATGGGCCTGTTCGCTGCGCCGAACCTGACCGGGATCATGAACAGCCTGCCGCCCGACCAGCGTGGATCGGGCGCCGGCATGGCCGCCACCTTCCAGAACTCCGCGTCCGTGCTCTCGATCGGCGTGTTCTTCAGTCTCATCATCGTCGGCCTGTCATCGACGCTGCCGGCGGTTCTGTTCCACGGCCTCGTGTCGCACGGCGTGTCGCAGGGCGACGCCCTCACGGTCTCGAAGCTCCCACCCGTCGGAAGCCTGTTCGCCTCGTTCCTTGGCTACAACCCACTGGGCACGCTGCTGGCCAAGACGCTACCGACGCTGCCCCACCAGACCGCGATCTACCTGACCGGCCACAAGTTCTTCCCGACGCTCGTCTCGCACCCATTCGCGACGGGGATCCACACCGTGTTCTACTTCGCCGCCGGGTGCTGTGTCGTCGCCGCGATCGCATCCTGGCTGCGCGGAGGCAAGTACTACTACAAGGCGGATGTGGCCGAGGTCGAGGAGGCCGAGCTCCTCGAGGTCGCCTGACTCGCGCCCGGTCGATTTGGGCCCGGTGGTAGAACCGGGGATCGGGAAGGACGCGCCACCGTGTGGCGTCAAACAGTCAGGCGATCGAACAGCAAGGAGATGTGACGTGCCAGGGACACTCCGGTTCACCTTCGCAGTCGTCGCGCTGATGCTGGGTCTCAGCGCGTGTGGCGGCTCGAGCAAGAGCAGCAGCACGACGTCAAGCACGCCGGCCGCGACCAGCGCCACGAGCACGGCGGCGACGGGAACGACGTCGACGTCAGCCAGCACGTCCAGCGCAGCCGCGGGCGCGAGCAGCACACTCACCGACTCGGCGGATCCGAGCGGTGCACTTAAATTCACCAAGAGCACGCTGACGGCGAAGGCCGGAACGGTCACGATCGATTTCACAAACAGCTCGCCGCTGGCCCACAACTTCACCGTCCAGCAGGGCACGAGCGGACCCGTGGTCGGCGCCACTCCGACGTTCATGGGCGGCACCAAGACGCTGACCCTCAAGCTCAAGGCCGGCACCTACACGTTCTATTGCAGCGTCCCGGGCCACCGTGCCGCGGGCATGCAGGGAACGCTCACCGTGCAATGACGTGCGCGCGCTGCGTGCCTCCGTCGTCGCGCTGATCGGACTGCTGGTCGTCCCGGCGTCGGCGTCCGCGCACGCGCTTCCGATCGCGTCGAGCGTGGCCCCGGGGGCGTCACTCAACGGGGCGCCGCCGGCAATCACGGTGACGTTCAGCGAACCGTTGAATCGGCCGCTGAGCACGCTGAGGCTGGCGACCTCGCGCGGCGTCGTCGTGCGCTCGGCCGTGACCAGCGACGGCCCGGCGGCGCTTGTTCTGAGGCCGGTCCGTCGTCTCTCGCGAGGGGCGTACGAGGTGGAGTGGCACACGGTCTCGGCCGTCGACGGGCACACGGCCCAGGGCTCGTTCGCGTTCGGGGTGCGGGCCGCGGTGGTCGGCCCCGCCGTAGCCGCGGCGCCCGACGCGCTCGCCGACGGCGGCTGGTTGCGCGCGTTGCTCGACGCAACGTTCGACGGCGCGCTGATCCTGTTCTGTGGCGGGGTGTTCTGCAGCGCGCTGCTGTCGCCGCCGCGGGACCCTGGCGGTTGGCTCGTCCCCGAGGCCGGGGATCGCGAGGTTGGCCGCCGCCAGTGGCGGGTCACGATCGCGATCGGTGGCGCGGCAGTGCTGTTCTCGGTGGTCGCGACGCTCGCCGACGCGGCGCACGCCGGCGGTGGGATCAGCGGCCGAGCACTGCACGACTACCTCATGTCCGACGGCTCCGGACGCATCCGTCTGGCGGTGCCGACGCTGCTGCTGGCATCGGTGGTGTTCGCCGCGCGGGGGCATCCCCGCCGGGCTACCGGCGCAGCCGTGCTGGCGCTCGCCGCGGTCGCCGCCGGCGGCCACTCGAGCTCGGCCCGCCTCAGCGGCGTCGCGTTCACGGCGGACCTGGTTCATCTGATCGCGGCCTCGGTATGGCTCGGTGGGATCGCGGTGATCGCGATCGCGTGGGTGCCGCGGTTGCGCGAGCTCGGCGCTGCAGGCCGTCGGCGGATCGTCGAGGTCGTCCTGCCGCGGTTCGGGGCCGTGGCGCTCCCGGCGTTCCTGGCGCTCGTGGTCGCGGGCGGGCTCAATGCCGCCACCGAGCTCGGATCGGCGCGGGCGTTGTGGAGCACTGCCTACGGGCGTGTGCTGCTGGCGAAGACCGCGCTGGTCTGCGTGGTGGCGGCGCTCTCCTACGTGCACGCGCTGCGGTTGCGACCGCGGCTGCTGGCAGCCGCCCGAGGCTATGACGCGGCGCTCGAGCGGCGGCACTGGCGGTTTCTGGCGAGCGAGCCGATCCTGGGCATCGGAATCGTGGCGGCCGCGGCGCTGCTGCTGGCCTACGCGCCACCGATCGACCTGGCCGAGCAGGTCGCTGCCGTCCGCTCGGGTCCCGCTCCGTCGGTCGTCCGCGATGCCTCCGCGGTCGGGTCACAGCTTTCGGTCGCCGCTGAGGCGGGGTCGGACATCGTGAACGCGCTCGTCAGCCCCGGTCGCGGCGGGGTGAGCGTGGAGGTCCGGACGCTCGATGCGCTCGAGCAGCCGGTAGCGCTCCCGGTGCGGATCGCCGGGCCGACGGGCGCCGCTCCGTGCGGCGCCGGTTGCACCCGGGTCGCGCTCGCGGGATCGCCGTCCGCGGTGGCGGTCGAGGTCTCGGGGCACGGCCACGCTTACCGCGTGTCCTTACCGATCCGGTACGAGCCCGGCCAGGAAGGGGTCGCGCGGCAACTGCTGGCGTCGGTCGAGCGCTCGGCCGGGAAGCTCCGCTCGGTCGCGATCGACGAGACTCTCGGGAGCGGGACGGGCGCGCCCGAGGTCACCGCCTACCACGTCGCGACGCCCGATCGGTTCGCGTATCGGCTGTCCCATGACGGGCGGCTCGTGAGCGACACGACGATCGTCGGCACCCACGAGTGGACGCGCGACGCCGGCAGTGAGCGCTGGCAATCGAGCGTGTACGGCGGCGGCGGTCCGGCATTTTCGGCCGCCGGCTACCTCGGATGGTGGACGCCTTTCGCGGGCCAGCCGGAGCTGCTCGATCGCTTCCGCATGGGTGGGGAGGAACGGGCTGACGTGGCGACCGTCAGCCGGATACCGGACCTGGGCACCGTGTGGCTGAGGATCGCGATCGACGTCACCCATCGCCGCGTGCTGAACATCCGGATGATCACCGTCGCCCATTTCATGACCCAGGCGTGGAGTGCGTTCGACCACGCCCCGCCAATCGAGCCGCCGGTGTCGTACCGCAGATGAGGTAGGCCTCACGGTTTTCACCGGCAGGAGCTTCGGGGGATGAGGCGAACTGGTAACGCAGCCGTCCGGGTCGAGTCACCTGGGACGCAGTTGCCCCCAGGAGCCGCGGCGAAGCGCTGGCTCTTGCCCCGCCGCGCTTCAACAGTATCCGCGGAACCGCACGAGCGGCGGCCCTCGAGGCCGCCGCTCGCGTTTTCGGGGAATTCGGCGCGGGAGCGTAATGGGTCCCTCACCTGTCAGAGCCGAATTCCCCCTGAAGGCTGGCCCAGAAACCCCTTAAAGCAGCTCCGCGATCAGTGTCGCGGCCCGCGCGGCCCCGTCGGTCGGGACCGGACGGTAGTCGACGTCGCGGTCGATCTCCTGCGCGATCGCGGCGGCGATGGTCTCGGGCGGCGAGTCGCGGTAGTCCATCCGCCGGCCCGCGCCATGGCGGTCGAGCCGGTGCCCGACGTGGAGGTTCTGCTCGAAGTGGCGCTCGAGCGGGAAGTAGATGAACGGGCGCTGGTTGGCGGTCAGCTCCATCGTGGTGGTCAGCCCGCCCTGGACGATCGCCAGGTCGCACGCCGCGAGGTGTCGGTAGAGGTCGTGGACGTACCCGCGGATCTCGAGTCCGTCTGTGCTCGGCAGGGTCCGGGGGTCGATCCGGGGGCCGGCGACGACGATCATTCGCAGCTCCGGGACGAGGCGCTTGGCCTCGGGGAAGCTCGCGATCACGCGTCGCAGCAGGTGCTCGCCGACGCCCGAGCCGCCGACGGTGGCGATGCACACGCGCTCTCGGTCGCCGTAGCCGAGCGCGGCGCGCAACGCGTCGCGGTCGGCGACCGTGGCGGGATCGAACCCGGTGATGTAGCCCGTGAAGCTGAAGCGCTCCTCGGTCCAGTCGCGGATTCTCGGCAGACCTTCTCCGAACCGGCCGGCCACTACGTCCTCGGGGTCGCCGACGAACAGGGACAGGTCGCGCACGCGCGGGTAGCGCGCGATCTGCTCGAGCATGTCGACGTTGTAGTCGCGGGTCAGCAGCGCCTCGCGCTCGCCGCCGGCGTCCATCGGCAGCCAGCCCACGAAGTCGCTCAGCCACACGTACGCGGCCGACTTCAGCTCCGGGTTCTCGTGCAGGAAGTAGTCGAGCTCCCAGGCCTCGTCTCCGATCCACAGGTCGTACTGCTCGTCGGTGACGAGGTCGTGGAACACCATGAAGTTCGCAACGAGAATCTCGTCCATGCGTCGGAACGCCTCGAACACGTTGAGCTCGTGCCCGTGCGCCTCGGATTCGATGTGCGGCGACTCGCCGGCGAGCAGGGCGCTGGCGGGGTGGATGCGTTCGCCGTTGGCCTCGAGGACCTCGGTGACGGGTTGCTGCGCGAGCCAGTCGATCTCGAGATCGGGGTGGAGCTTTCTCAGCTCGCCGGCGATCGCGACGTCGCGGCGGGCGTGACCGAGGCCGATCGGCGAGGAAATGTAGAGCGCTCGTGGCGTTCGTGCCTGACCTCGCGTCCAGCGGCGCGCCCTCGGCGGCGGGCCGATGAAGTCCCGGAGCAGCAGGTTCAGCTTGACCGGGTCGCGCACGTTCGGGATGTGGCCGGCACCAGCGAGCGTGACCAACGTGCCGCCGGTCGCCTCGGCGAGCGCCTCGCCTTGCCGGAGCGGCCGGACCAGATCGGAGTCGCCGTGGATTACGAGTACCGGGCACTCGACCCGCGCGCACATCTCGGCGAAGTCCTCGTCGCGCGGAAACCCGATCCCGCGGGTCGTGTCCGCCAGCGTCTCGGGCGTCGTTCCGAGCGCCCAGCCGATCGAGTCCTCGACCTGCTTGGTCGAGTGCGGCTCGTTGAAGCACTTTGCGAAGAAGAACTCGAGGAAGTCGCGATAGTCCTGCTTCCAGTAGAAGCTGTTGTACTTCGCCCAGCCCTCGTCGGTATCGAGCGGCTCGTCAAAGGGCACGTTGCGCTCGGGATGGCCTGCGGCGAGTCGAACCGCGGGGGCAATGTAGACGACCCCGTTCACCCGTCCGGGATGGTGGGCGGCGACGATCGTCCCCCACAGTGCGCCGCACGACAGCGCCACCAGGGTCGCGCGTTCGGTGCCGGTCGCGTCCATCACCGCCACCGCGTCGGCGGCGAACTCATCGATGCTGTTCGCCTCGGCGCCGGCCGGTCGATCGGAGCGGCCGTTGCCGCGGCCGTCGAACGTCACGACCCGGCAGTGGCGGGCGAGGTACGGGATCTGCATCTTCCAGAACCGCGAGTGCACGACCGACCACGTGGGGAGCAGCAGCACCGTGGGCTCACCGTCGCCGTAACGTTCCCAGAAGATGCGCACGCCCTCTCGCTCCACGTAGCCCTCGGCGTCGGGGTAGCGAGCACGAGTCTGTTCGGGCGCGGCAACGCCCGCGAGTCCCCCGGGGCTCGCGGGCGCCGCCACTGGTGATTTGGTCCCGGTCACCGTCTCGTTTCGAATACGAGATTAAACGGCGTCTCCGCGACGCGGCGGAAACGGGTGAAACCGCCTGCCTCCACCACGTCGCGGATTCTCGCCTCGCCTGCCTGCGCCCCGAGTGCGAGACCAACGTCCTGGGAGAGGGATGCCGGCGTGCACAACAGCGTGGAGAACCCGTAATACGCGCGGCCCACTGGGTTGAGGTTGTCCTCGACGCGGTCACCGGCGTGAGGCTCCACGATCATCCAGGCGCCGTCGGGCGCTAGCGTCGAGTGGACGTGGCGCGCGGCGCCGACAGGATCGCCCATGTCGTGCAGGCAGTCGAACATCGTCACGAGGTCGTAGCCGGCCCCGCCGAAGCGAGCCGCCGGCTCGGCGTTGAACGTGACCCGATCCGCGACGCCCGCGTCCTGGGCACGCTGGCGCGCGGTCTCGATCGACCCGTCGTGGTAGTCCGAGCCGACGAACGTTGAGTTCGGGAACGCCTGCGCCATCAGGATCGTCGAGGCCCCGTGGCCACAGCCGACGTCGGCCACGAGTGCCCCGCGTTCGAGCTTATCGGCGACGCCGTCGAGCGCCGGAAGCCACTCGGCGACGAGGTGGGCGTTGTAGCTCGGGCGGAAGAACCGCTCGCACCCCTCGTGGACATCGTGGACGTGGTCGCCCCAGCCGAGCCCCGCTCCGCTGCGGGCCACCTCGGCGATCCGCGGGTAGTCGAGGACCGAGCCGACCGCGGTCTGGAACAAGCCCGGCAGGTACGCGGGGCTGCTCGGATCGGTGAGCGCGACGGTCTGCTCCGGAGGCAGGCTGTAGAGGCCGCTGTCCGGGTCATAGTGGACGTAGCCGCCCGCCGCCTGGGCGTTCAACCACTCGCGGACATACCGTTCAGCGGAGCCGGTGCGCTCGGCCAATTCCGCCGGCGACAGCCCGCCGACGCCGGCCATCGCCCGGTACCAGCCGAGCTTGTCGCCCATCACCACCAGCGCCGCGTTCAGGGTGGCTCCGACCTCGTCCACCGCGCGGAAAACGAACTGCATGAGCTTGTCGCCGTCGACGGCGACGGGTTCCTCGATCGTGCTCACTATTTCCTCCTAGGGTCGTTTCCGGCGAGGCTAAAGTTGCGGTGACAGCCCTCGCTTCCGGGGGGCACCTAGTTTTCGGGGGTCATATCTGGCATGGCATCGGGTGACCGCATTCCGCTGGTGCTCGTGGGCCGCGACCGGGAGCGCGAGGCGATCGAGCGAGCGCTGGACAGCGGGCGCTCGGGAACCAGCGCGACCCTTGCCCTGGTGGGGGAGGCTGGGATCGGGAAGACCGTGCTGCTCGATCACGCGGCGCAGTGCGCGACCGGCATGCGCGTCCTGCGCGCGCGGGGAATCGAGTCCGAGGCCCAGATTCCGTTCGCCGCCCTGCTCGAGTTGCTGCGGCCGGCGCTGGCCATGCTCGGCGTGATCCCGGAACCTCAGGCGATCGCACTCGAAGGCGCGCTCGCGCTGCGGCGCGGCCCGGCTCAGGAGCGGTTCGCAGTGGGCGCGGCCACGCTCAGCCTGCTGGCCGCCTATGCCGAGGACGAGCCCGTTGCGGTCCTCGTCGACGATGCCCACTGGCTGGACGGCTCGAGCGCGCAGGCGCTGCTGTTCGCCTTCCGCCGGCTGGTGGCCGATCCGATCGCCGTCCTGATCGCCGTTCGCGAGGGCGATCCCTCGTTGCTCGACGGAGCCGATCTGCCGACGATGCGGGTAGCTGGGCTCACGAGCGGCGAGGCGGCGACGTTGCTGCGTGGTCTCACCCCCGCGGCGGCCGAGCGACTGCACAGAGCCACCGCCGGCAACCCGCTCGCCCTGATCGAGCTCGCCGACGAGGCGCAGGATCTCGCGCTCGCGCCCGAGGGGGCCCCAATGCCCGTCTCGGCGCGCATCTCGGGCGCGTTTGTGCGCCGCGTCGACGACCTCGACGACGCCGCTCGTCGCGCTCTGGTGCTGGCGGCGACCAGCGACAGCGGCGATCTGTCCATGCTCGAGCGCGCGGCGAGCGGGCTCGGGATCGATCTCGCCGCACTCGCGGTCGCCGAGGCCGCCGGGCTCGTCACGCTGAAGCCCGGATCGGTCGAGTTCCGCCACCCGCTGGCCCGGTCGGCGATCTACGCGGCCGCTCCGATCGAGGAACGTCGCGCCGCCCATCGCGCCCTCGCCGGGGCGCTGCCCGACCGTGACGTAGATCGCCGTGCCTGGCACCTGGCTGCGACCGCCGTCGGGACCGACGACGCGGCCTCGGCGGCGCTCGAGCAGGCGGGAGTCCGGAGCCGCGTCCGGAGCTCGTACGTGACCGCGGCCGGAGCCTTCGAGCGCGCGGCCAGGCTCGCCGCCAACAACGAACGTCGCGCCCGACTCCTGCTGGACGCCGCCGAGGCCGCATGGCACGCCGGACTGGCCGAGCGCGCAGCCGCGCTGCTCGAGGATGCCCGCGCACACACCGCTGTGGCGGCAACCGGAGTGGCGATCGATCACCTCTCGGGGCACATCACGATTCGCCGAGGTCCGGTGATGCTCGGGTACGAGATCCTCACGACGGCGGCGGCGCGCGCCGATCCAGAGCGCGCGGTCGCGATGCTCGCCGAGGCGGCGGTCGCGTGCTTCGCCGCGGCCAAACCGGCCGACATGCTGGCGGCGGCCGAGCGGGCGTACGCCCTGCTGTCCGATCAGGCCTCGGTCCGCTCGCACTTCCTGGCGGAGACCGCGATCGGAATGGCCCGCGTGCTCGGCGGCGACGCGGCCGCCGGCGCCGAGGCGCTGCACCAGTCGGTTGCGCTCGCGGACGGCTCGCCCGAGCTGAAGGACGACCTCCAGCTGCTTCCGTGGCTGACGCTCGGCCCGATCTTCCTGAGGAAGGCCGACGTGGGGCGCTCGGCGCTCGCGCGGGCGCTCGAGACGGCCCGGGAGCGTGCCGCGCTCGGCGGGCTGCCGTTCGTGCTGTTCCTGCTCGCGCGTGACCAGGCCACATCCGATCGGTGGGCGGTCGCCGAGGCCACCTACGAGGAAGCGATCGGCATGGCGCGCGAGACCGATCAGCGCACCGATCTCGGCTTCGGCCTCTCCGGCCTAGCGTGGCTCCAGGCCCGGCGCGGTCGGGAGCAGGAGACCCGCGCGCTGGCCGGCGAGGCGATCCGGCTGTCCGCCGAAATCGGAACGCGGCTGTACGAGGTGTGGGCAGCCGCCGCGCTCGGCGAGCTCGAGCTCGGTCTCGGCAACGCCGGGCGGGCGGCCAAGCACTTCGAGGATCAGCGCCGGCTGCTGCGCGAGCTCGGGATCACCGACGTCGATCTCTCCCCTGCGGCCGAGCTCGTCGACGCCTACGTCCGGCTCGGCCGGACGGGAGATGCCGAGGTCGTCGCGGGCCAGTTCTTGAAGGCGGCAGAGGCCAAGGGGCAGCCGTGGTCAATGGCGCGCGCGCTGCGCAGCGGCGGGCTGGTGGCCGGCGACGGTGACTACGCGGAACAGTTCGAGCGGGCGCTCCGCCTCCACGCCTACACGCTGGACGGGTTCGAGACCGCGCGCACGCGGCTCGCGTACGGCCAGCGCCTGCGGCGTGCGCGGGGTCGCGTCCTGGCTCGCGAGCAGCTGCGTGCCGCGGTCGAGGCGTTCGAGCGTCTCGACGCCCAGCCGTGGGCTGAGCAAGCGCGAAGCGAGCTGGCCGCGAGCGGCGAGACGCTGCGCCGGCGCGACCCGAGCACGATCGACGAACTGACCCCGCAGGAGCTGCAGATCGCGCTGCTGCTCGCGGGCGGAAAGACGACCCGTGAGACGGCGGCGACGCTGTTCCTGAGCCCGAAGACGATCGAGTACCACCTGCGCCACGTGTATCTGAAGCTCGACATCCACTCGCGCGAGGAGCTCGCGGAGTCGCTCATCGATCAGTCGCTGTCGACCCGTACGGCGCAGGCAGGTGAGCGGACCGGGAACCCGCTCACCTGACCGTGTGGCGGTCGTGCCTGCGGTTCAGCGACCCTGCCCGAACCGGCCGACGTCGAAGCTGGCGCGGCTGTCGAGCTCCGTGGAGGACGTGCCGACGAGCACCGTGTAGCGGCCGGGGGCGACCGTGAACTTCCCCTGTCCGGTGTTGTAATACGCGAGATCGCTCGGGGTCAGCCGGAAGAGAACGAACCGGCGCTGCCCGGGGCCGAGATCGATGCTCGTGTAGCCCTTCAGCTGCATGGGCGGTTCCTGCGCGGCCGCCGGCGACTCGAGGTACAGCTCGACGGTCGTCGGGCCGGCCTTCCACGAGGTGTCTTTGACGCGAGCGACCACGTACGCGGCGCCGCTGAACTCGTCGTAGACCGCGTGCACGCCCGAGACGTCGAATTGCTCGTAGGACAGGCCATAGCCGAACGGGAACAGCGGCCGCTGACCGGTGGCGTCGTACCAGCGATACCCGACGTCGAGGCCCTCGATGTAGCTCTCGTCCCCGTTCGCGTCGCCTGGGTAGGTGTTCGGCGGATTCGCCGCCGCCGGCCCCTGCGTGTTGCTCGCCGGGAAGGTCACCGGTAGCCGCCCTCCGGGGTTGGCGTCGCCAAACAGCACGGCCGCGATCGCGGTGCCGAACGTCTGGCCCGGATACCAGGTCTCCAGCACGCCCTGGACGTCGTCCAGCCAGGGCATCAGCACCGGACCGCCGGTGTTCAGCACGACGATCGTGTGCCGGTTGGCGTGCGCCACCGCTTCGATCAGCTGGTCCTGGTCGCCTTGGAGATCGAGCGAGTAGCGGTCCATTCCCTCGCCTTGGGCGTCGTTGGCGAACACGACTGCGACATCGGCGTTCCGGGCGGCCGCGACCGCCGCCGGGATGCCCGACTGTGAAGGCGTCTGCCAGCCGAAGTGGATTTCATGGCTGAACAGGCCGTACTGGCTCGAGTAGTCGATCTCGACCGGGACCGGCGTGCCGGCGGTGAGGTGGACCGTTCCCTGCAGGACGTAGCTGGGGCCTACCAGGAACTGCGTCGCCTCCCGGTACGCGGGGCCGAATGTCTGCCCCGCGATCTTGAGCGTGGCGAGGCCCGCCTCGCTGATCGTGAACCGGTACGGGCCGGTTTCGGCCGGCGTCAGCGTGCCGGTCCATTTGGCCGACCACGATGGTGCGACTCCGCTCGGAGGGCTCGTGAGGTCGACCGTCGGGTCGACCTCGGTGACCGCGGGAGCGCCGGTCGACGTGTAGTTGCTCCAGTATTGACCGAGCAAACCGGATCCGGTTCCGCTGCTCGGCGTGAGGACCGACGACGGAACCAGCGTGGGGGAGGCCACGTCACCGGCTGAGCCTTGTACGGCGTTGACCGTGACGCCGGCCTGGGCGGCAAGCGCGGAGATGCCTGCGAGCGGAGTGATCGCCTGGCCGGCGGCGAGCGGCACGCCCGCCGACCCGCCGGTGACGAACACCGCGTCGTTGCCGGTCGGCCCGATCAGCGCGATTTTCCGGTCGCGACGGCTCGAGAGGGGCAGGACATGCTGGTCGTTCTTGAGCAGGACCGTGCCCGCCTCGGCAACATCGGTCGCCACCTGTTGGTGCTGGGGCGTCGAGACCTCGGTCGAGGGCGTTCCCGGGAGCGGATTGTCGTACAGGCCTGAGTCGAAGATCGCGAACAGGATCCGGCGATCGATATCGGTCAGGCGCGAGGCAGAGATCGCGCCCGAGGTGAAGTCCGCGGCGGTCAATCCGCCCGCGCCACCACCCGGCAGCGCCGGGAGGTCGGTGCCGGCGTTGGCGGCGGCGACCGGGTCGCGCACCGCGAACCCGAAGTCCGGCGCCACGAAGCCGTTGAAGCCCATGCCGTTCTCCAGATCGCCGAGCGTCGTGGGGTTCTGACAGCTCGGGAGGCCGTTGATCTGGTTGTAGGAGCACATCACCGAGTCGAGGCCGCCCTCCTGGACCGCGATTCGGAACGGCTCCTCGTAGATCTCCTGGAGCGCTCGCTCGGACACCATCACATCGGTCGCGGGCGACCCGATCGAGTCAAACCCGATCCGGCCGTAGTCCTGGTTGTACGCCGTGTAGTGCTTGAGCGTCACGATCACGTGCTGGCTCTTGGCGCCGGCGACGATCTGCGCCGCTGTGTTGCCGGCGAGGAACGGATCCTCGCCCTCGGCCTCGGGCTGGCGGCCGGCCAGCGGCGTGCGGTCGATGTCCACCGCCGGGCCCGTCCACTCGCCAAACCCCTCGCCTCGCGCCTCGGAACCGACGACCTGCCCGTATGCGTACGCGAGTGCCCGGTTGAACGTCGCCGCGATCGTCTGCCCGGAGGGCATCGCGGTCGTACCCGGGTTGCGGATGCCGTCGGGGCCGTCGTCGAACGTCAGGTTGGGCACGCCGAAGCTCTGGAGCGCGCCGAAATTGCCAAGCGCGAGTTGGATCTGCTGATCGGTGCTGAGCGCGGACAGCAGTTCGTTGGCGCGTGTCAGCGCCGGCTGATTCGGGTCCGTCCACGACTGGGCCGAAGCCGCGGTCGCGGTCAACAGGGCGAGGGCAGCGACGGTGAGCGCGGACGCGACGGCGCGGCGCGCTGGGAGCGCGAACATCGTTCTCCTCCTGATCTGGACGGGCCGGTGGTGAGACCGGGGCCGCCGCTCGGGGGCTTGCGGCGGTTAGTGGCGCGGGAGTCCTACCACCAGTGCTGAAACGTGTCAAGCACTCTGCGATTAGGCTGTCGGAAGGCCGAAAACCGGCGCCGCGGTCGGCCGATGGCGATGCAGGTGACATATACGCACCCTCAGCGCCATCGGCCTCCGCGCTCAGGTCGTCTCGCCTGCGATCACAATGGGGTCGGATTCCGTTCCCGGGGGGTACTCGCCTACCCCAGAGATCATCGCGTGGAGGTGACGGGCGATCTCGCGCCACCGGCCGTGGTCGTCGAACCGGACCGTGGTCAGACGGGGGCGGATCTGCTCCGCCGCGGGACTGTCGTCACAGCCGATCAACGCCATCTCGCCCGGGAGCGAGACGCCGCGGTCGCGCAGCACCTCGAGCGCGAGGAGCGCCTGCTCGTCGTTGAACGCGTAGATGGCGGTGGCGCGCTCGGGGTTGTCGAGCTCGGCGGCGAGCGCGCGCTCGGTCGCGTCGCGCCGCACCGGGACGAGCGCGGTGCGCAGTGCGACCGCGTGATCGCCGGCGGCCGCGCTCGCGCCGGACAGCCGTTGCGAGACCAGCTCGCCGAGATGCGGGTCGTCGGGCATCAGCGCGAGCACGCGCCGGTGGCCGCGGGCCGCGAGGTGCTCGAGCGCCAGACGGCCGATCCGCGCCTGCTCGATCACGTACGTGTACACGTGGGGAAGAGGCCGCTGGTCGAACGCGACCAGCCCGCGCGCGCCGAATGCGGTCAGCCGCGGCACGACTTCTGGCGTCAGCTCGGTTCCGGGCGCGATCACGCCGACTGGGTGGACGCGCTGGCTGGCCCGCGCGAGGCTCCTCGGGTCGGCGCGCTGGAAGTGGACCAGCGGCGTGTAGCCGAGCTGCTCGAGCGCCTCGACGATCGTGCTGATCGCCTCCGCCACCGGCGGCCCGATCGGCCAGTTCGGGATCTCCACGAGCACGATCTCGGTCCGGCCGGCGCGTAGGGCGAGCGCCACGGCGTTCGGCTCGTAGCCGAGCCGCTCGGCGACCTCGAGCACCCGATCGCGGGTCGCCGGCGTGATTCGGTGCTTGGCATCGGCGCCGTTGAGCACGTAGCTGACGGTGGCGCGGGACACGCCGGCGGCGGCCGCGACGTCCCTGGAAGTCGGCCGTTTCGCGTAGAGCGCGCCCCGAGGCATGTCCGTACCCACGCGCCCAGTCTAAGAGGGCGGCTGGCGGGTGCGGCCGATCCGGGGCGGGTCGCCGGAGTGGCGCCCCTCTACCCGCCGGCGCTGAACTGCGCGCTGCTTCCGAGCACGTGACCGTGGGCGTCCAGCGCCTGCACCTTGAACGTCTTGTGCGACTGGCCCACCGTGATCGCGGTCTCAAACCCCGATTTGGCGGCGGCGGCGACGGTCTGGCCGCTCGCCCCGTCGAGCACCTTCCACGACGCCACCTGGGTGGCGCCGTTCCAACTCGCATACACGGTGGTCTTGCCGGCCTTCTGGCGCGCGGCGGCGGCCGGCGGGGTCAGCGGCTGGCCGACCCACGGCTCCAACTGGGCGCGGTAGGTGATGTCGGACCCGGGGAGGCGAGCGTCGAGGAGCATGTCGCCCGACGCGCTGTACTCGGTGATGAACGGCGACGATCCCCAGCCCACCAACTCGTTCCCGTTCGCGAGCGGCTCGAGGCTGCCCATGTAGTCCGAGTCGAAGTTCGAGCCATGGCTGTACTCGTCGGCGAACGTCGCCGTGTGCGTCTTCTGGTCGAGTTTCAGCACGAGGCCACGGGAGGCGGCGGTCGGCGAGACATACGTACCGCCGCCGGTGAGCTGGCAGCAGTGATCGTCAAACATCGTGATCAAGGGCGAGCCGGGATACGTGACCACGTCGTGCTGCCACTGGAAGTCCGCGTTCGGGCCAAGCTTGAAGCTCGAGTGCGGTCCGCCGAGCGTCCACTCGATCTTGCCGGTGGTCATGTTGACCTTGTAGACGGCCCAGGTATCGCGCATCGACACGACGAACGACCCGTCGCCCGGCAGGTCGATGGCATTGACGTGGTAGGCGTCCCACGGGAAGCCGTTGGTCGGAATCGTCGCGCGCGAATCGTTGAGCGGGATGTGATCCAGCGCGTCCCAGTTCCGCACCAGCTTGCCGGTGTTCAGGTCGTACTCCTGGACGGCTGAGTCGATCAGCGCACCGTTGTAGGCCCCACCGTACTTCGACAGGTTCATCGGGAGGTTCTTGTTCGCGGTGACCCACGCGTAGTGGCCGCGGATCACGATCTCGTGCAGGGTGAGCACCCAGCCGTCGGTGGCGTGCAGCGTCGCCACCGTCTGGTAGTGCTGGTTGACGATCACGTACTCGCCCTGCTCGGTGGCGCCGGTGTTGGTGACCACGCCCTGCCACCACGCGAGGACGGGCTTGCCGTTGTAAACCTGCAGGCTGAGGTTGCCGGCGACGGCGCTCGTCGGCACCGGCTTGAACCACACCGGCTGGAGGTTGTTGTCGAGGATCAGCGGCCCGCTCTGGCCCGTGATTGGCGGGTGGCTGAGGTCGTAGAAGTTCGTCATCAAGATGTAGCCGGGCGCGAGCTTGCTCGAGGCGGTCTTGATGTCCGCGCGAATCACGGGCGGGCGGAGCGCCGGCTCGGTCACGTAGCTGTAGGTGTTGTCGGTTGCGTAAGCGCCGATCGGGGCGCCGTGGGAGCCGCCGAAGATGAACGCGATCGCGACGAACGCCGCGACGACCCCGGTCACGCCGATCGCGATCGGGATCCGCTTCGTGATCGGGCCCTGGGCGGCGGCGCCCACCCTGGGCACGAGCGCGAACGTGACCAGCGCGGCTGCCGCGCACAGGCCGGCGCCGATGAAATACCCGAGGCGGAATCCGTCGGTGAGCGCCTGCGGCACGCTATGGCCCTGGCCGATGAGGTGGCTCGAGAGTGTCGTCGCCAGCGTGATCAGGATGGCGAGGCCGAGTCCGCCGCCGACCTGGCGAGAGGTGTTCACGAGGCCCGACGCGAGCCCGGCCTGCCCCTCCTTGGCCCCCTGGGTGGCGGCGATCGTCGAGGGCACGATCGACATTCCGATCCCGGCCGCCGTGAGGACACCGGGGAGGACGACGTAGAGGATCGGACTCCCGCTGGCCGCGATCTTGGTGAACAGCAGCATCCCGAACGCCATCATCGTGAGCCCGCCGCCGAGCACCGCGCGCACGCCGAAGCGGCTGACGAGCTTGCCGGCGCTGCGGGCGACGACCATGATCGTCAGCGCCATCGGCAGGAAGCACAGCCCGGCGTGGAGCGGCGAGAGCCCGAGCACCTGCTGCAGATACAGGGAGCTCAGGAACCACATTGGGAACAGTGCGGCACTGAACAGCAGCACGATCCCGTTGGCCACGTTGAGCGGCTTGGTCAGGTCCTTGAACGGAATCAGCGGATCGGACGCCCAGCGGGACTCGATCAGGCCGAACAGCCCGAGCAGCGCGAGCCCGACGAGGATCGGAATGAGCGCCTGACCCGAGTGCCAGCTGCGCAGGCCTGCCTGCACGACTCCGTAGACGAGCACCATCTGGCCGACGGTGAGCGTCACCGCGCCCGGGATGTCGAAGCTCCGGTCGGAGCCTCGTCGCCGGTCGACCACGACCGCGTAGGCGATGATCGCGGTCGCGAACCCGATCGGAGGGTTGATCAGCAGCACCCACCGCCAGCTGAGCGTCTCGGTGATGATCCCGCCGAACAGCACGCCGGCCGCGCCTCCGGCTCCGTTCATCGCCGCCCACAGCCCGATCGCGCGGTGCAGTTGCGGGCCCGGCGGGAACGACGAGGTGATGATCGCCAGGGACGAGGCGGCCATGAAGGCGCAGCTGAACCCCTGGACGCCGCGGGCGATGACCAGCATCGTGCTGGTGGTGGAGAGGCCGCCGATGAGCGAGGTGAGCGAGAACAGCACCAGCGCGGCGACGAACACGCGCCGCTGCCCGAGCGCGTCGGCCGCCCGACCTCCGAGCATCAGGAACCCGGCGAACGTGATCGCGTAGGCGTCGACGACCCATTGCAGGTCGGCCGAGCTGAAGTTGAGGCTCGACTGGATCGACGGCAGCGCGACGTTGACGATGCTCAGGTCGAGAATCACCATGAACTGGGCCACGCAGCAGACCACGAGGATCCACGCCGAGCGCGAGCCCACAGGCAGGGCCGGTGGGCCGGCGTGCGGCCGCGCGCCACCGTTCGTGGGGGTATCGCCGCTCGCCGGGGCGCGAGCGTCACCGTCTACTACTGCCGCCCGTCCCGAAGCCGAGCCGTCGGTGTCCCGGGGAGCAGACGAGGTGTCAGATGCCTCCATCCGCGCCTAAAGGTTAGCCTCAGGACCCGCCGGCACGAGCGACGCGGTGATAGGGCTTACCCGTTAGGTGGTTCCGAAACGTTTTGGCGGCGGGGGTGTCTTGTAACCTGAACGCTGAACTCTGCGAGCAAGGACTGGAGCCGTACCGATGAAAAAAGCGCTGCTAAACACGATTTTGGCCGCTGTGGCGATAGCGGGGTGCGGCGGCGGCACGGCCTCCACGACCAGTTCGACCTCGACGGCGGCCGCGTCGGCCACCACGACGACGTCGACCACCCAGACGACGGATCCGACCACGACCGCCGCCAAGAAGACCGTCCACCACAAGAAGCCGGTGGTCCACAAAACGGTGACTCACGCGGCGACGACCACGACGCATTCTGCGCCCCCGCCGGTTACGACGACGTCGACCGTCACGGCGCCGGCGCCGGTGGTCGCTCCTCCCAAGACGACCACCAGCAGCCCGCCGCCGACGACGACCACCGGCCCTCAGGGCTACACCAGCACGAGCCAGGGGTACTAAGGGCCGGGCCCTTACTTGGTCGCGGACCCTCAGGTCGTGAGCCAGACGGAGGTGTCCCTCGGCACGCGGCCGTCGTCGGTGAGCGGTCCGCTGGAGAGGAGGACGTGCGCCCCGCCTGGCAGCGGGACGGGATCCCCGGAGAAGTTGACGATGCAGACGAATCTCGCGTCGCGGCCGAACGCGAGCGTCCCGTCGGGGACGTCCAGCCACGTGAGCCTTCCGTCGCCGAGCGCCGGCTGGGTGCGCCGGATCGCGAGCGCGCGGCGGTACAACTCGAGCATCGATTGCTGATCGCCGGTTTGCGCCTCGACGGTCAGCTCGCGCCAGCCGAGTGGTTGCGGGAGCCACGGCGCCGCGGTCGCGCCCTCGGGGCTGAACCCGAACGGGGGCGCGGGGCCCGACCAGGGGATCGGCACACGGCACCCGTCGCGGCCGCGCTCGGTCCGGCCGGACTGCTCCCAACCCGGATCCTGGAGCACGTCCTCGGGCAGGTCCTCGACCTCGGCCAGCCCCAATTCCTCGCCCTGGTAGACGTACGCGCCACCGGGCAGCGCCAGCATCAGCAGCGCCGCCGCCCGGGCCCGCCGCCGCCCGAGGGCGAAGTCAGCAGGAAGGCCGGCGAGGTCGTCGAGCTTCCGGAGTCGTCGCTCGTCCTGGGGCCGGGCGTAGCGGGACACCTCTCGCACGGTGTCGTGGTTGGACAGGACCCAGGTGGCCGGAGCGCCGACCGCCTCGTGGGCGGCGAGTGAGTCGATGATCGACTCGCGCATCGGCTCGGCGTCCCACGGCGCGAGCAGGAAGTCGAAATTGAACGCGGTGTGCAACTCGTCGGCGCGGACGTACTGCGCGAGCCGCCCGGGGTTGTGCACCCACGCCTCGGCCACGAACACCCGCGGATCGTCGTAGGTGTCCGCGAGCGAGCGCCACGAGCGGTAGATGTCGTGGACGTCGTCGCGGTCCCAGTGAGGATGGTCGACGACCTCGGCGGTGACCGGCGGCCACACGGTCGAGCCGACGTCGGGTAGCCCCTCGGCCTTGGCCAGGCCGTGGGCCACGTCGATCCGGAACCCGTCGACCCCGAGCCCGAACCAGAACCGCATGGTCTGATCGAACTCATCGCGCACCTCGGTGTTCGTCCAGTCGACGTCGGGCTGCTCGGGCGTGAACAGGTGCAGGTACCACTGCCCGGGAAGGCCGTCGGCCTCGGTCACGCGGGTCCAGGCGAGTCCGCCGAAGTTGCTCATCCAGTCGTTCGGTGGCTCGCTCCCATCGGACCCCAGCCCGTCGCGGAAGATGAAGCGCGCGCGCTCGGGCGATCCCGGCGCGGCGGCGAGCGCCTCCTGGAACCATGGGTGCTGGTCGGAGAAGTGGTTCGGAACGATGTCGAGCAGGATCCGAAGGCCGAGGTCGTGGGCCTCGGCGATCATCGCCTCCGCGTCGGCGACCGCGCCGAACAGCGGCTCGATCGCGCGCAGGTCGGCGACGTCGTACCCGCCGTCCCTCATCGGCGACGGATACCAGGGCGTGATCCACACCGCGTCGATGCCGAGCGCGGCCAGGTAGGGCAGGCGCGAGCGCAGCCCCGAGATGTCTCCGATGCCGTCGCCGTCGCCGTCGGCGAAGCTGCGGATGTACACCTGGTAGATGACCGCGCTTCGCCACCAGAGCGCGCCGTTCTCCGACGGGTCGGTGCCCATCACGCCACCGTGATCCGCGTCGACATCGGGAGCGCCGCCGAGGATGAGCCGGCGGCCAGACTGAACGTGCCGGGCTCGAGCGCCCAGCGACCGTGCTCGACGCTCCAGTGCTCGAACGCCCGCGGCGGGACGATGAGCGTCGCGGTGGCGCGCTCGCCGGGGTCGGCGATAACCGCCGCGAAGCCGACGAGCCACCTGACCGGGCGTTCGATCCCGCTGTCGGAGCGGCTCGCGTACAGCTGGACGACCTCGCGGCTCCGCCGTCCCCCGGTGTTCCGAAGCTCGACGGTGACGCGGACCGCCGTGCCGGGGGCCGCCCGCGGTGACGAGTCGAGCGCCTCGTATTCCCAGGAGGAGTAGCCGAGGCCGTGACCGAACGGGAACAGCGTGTCGCGTCCGCCTCGGCGGTAACCGACCGACAGACCCTCGTCGTAACGGAGCACACCGTCGATCGGGCTCGTCGAGGGCAGGCCTGCCTCGCTCGCGGGCCACGTGGTCGGAAGGCGGCCGCCGGGCTCGGCGACGCCGAGGAGGACATCCGCGAGCGCGTTCCCGAACTCCTGTCCCGGGAACCACGCGAGCAGCACCGCGGCGACGTCGTCCGCCCAGGGCATCAGCACCGGGGCGCCGGCGTTGACGACCACGATCGTGTTGCGGTTGGCGGCGGCGACCCGCCGGACCAGCTCGTCCTGGCGACCGGGGAGCGACAGCGAGGTACGGTCGAAGCCCTCGCTCTCGACCTCCTCGGTGGTTCCGACGACGAGGACCACGATGTCGGCCTCGGCCGCGATCGCCTCCGCGCGTTCGATCTCGTGATCGTCGCCGGCGTAGGGCGGCGCGACGTTCAGCTGGAAGCTCACCGCCAGCAGGCCGTCGCCGCTCGGTGCCGCCTGCACGTGGTGCGTCAGGACGATCCCGATCTCCTGGCCGGCGTCGAGCTCGATGCGGTGTGCGCTCTGAGGCGGCGTCATCAGCCCCTCGACGATGTCGGCGCCCGGAGGCAGCTGGAGCGGCTCGTCGAACACCTCCTGGCCGTCGAGGGCAAGGCGGTAGCGGCCGAGCCCGGACGCCCCGATCGCGTATGTGCCCGGACGGGCGGCGCGGAGCACGGTGTGGACCTCGATTCTGGAGACCGCCCCGACGACATCGAGCGAGCCGAGCCACTTGAATGCACACCCGCGGCGGCGTTCGCTCGCGAGCAGCGCCCCGTTGCTATCGAGAAACCGGAGCTCGACGCCGGGCTCGCTTGTCTCGGGCACGTGCAGACAGGACACCTGCGCCACCGGGATCCGGTGGCTCGGCTGCACGCCCGCGCTGTGAGTGACGTGGACGCCGGGGTGCAGCGCGGAGCGAAGCCCCTCTAGGGGGGACACGGTGTACGGCGGGAGTACGGTCGCGCTGCCGCCCCCCAGGGTCCTGGCCGCGGCGGCGTTTGGCCCGATTACCGCGACCCGCTCAAGCCCGCCGTGGTCGAGCGGAAGCAGCGCGCGCTCGTTGCGGGCGAGGACGAAGCCCGCGGCGGCGATCCGGCGAAGCGCTCCCGCGATGTCGTCGTCGTCGAACGCCGGCGGCCGGCCGGGGGTCGTACCCTCGAGCGCCCCGACCCGAGCGGCGAGGCGCAGCACACGCAGGACCTTGTCGTCAATCGTCGCGGGATCGACCTTGCCGGCGCGGACCGCCCGTACCAGTGCTTCGCCCCACGGGCCGTCCGGACCGGGCATGACCAGGTCGAGCGCGGCGCGCGCCGATGCCTCGGTCGAGCTCGTCGCGAACCAGTCGGACATCACCAGCCCGTCGAAGTCGAGCTCACGCTGGAGGACGTCGCGGAGCAGCGAGCTCTCGGTCATCGGCTCGCCGTTGACGGCGTTGTAGGACGCCATCACCGACCACACGCCCGCCTCCCGGACGATCGCCTCGAACGGCGCCAGGTACAGCTCGCGAAGCGTCCGCTCGTCGATGTGCGCGTCGAGCGTCATCCGCTCGGTCTCGGAGTCGTTGGCGATGAAGTGCTTGACGGTGGCGCCAACGCCGCCGTCCTGGACGCCGCACACGTAGCTCACCCCGATCCGCGCGGTCAGTAGGGGGTCCTCGCTGAAGCACTCGAAGTGCCGTCCGGCGTAAGGCGTGCGGTGCAGGTTTACGGTCGGCGCGAGCACGACGTCGACGCCCTTGCGCCGTGCCTCCGAGGCGAGCAGGCCGCCGAGCTCCTCGATCAGCTCCTCGTCCCACGTCGCCGCGAGCGCGGTCGGCGAGGGCACGTTGGCGGAGGGGTCGCGCTCATCCCACCGCTCGCCGCGTACCCCGGCAGGTCCGTCCGAGGCGACGAGCCGGCGCAGCCCCGCGGCCGGCTCAGGGTGCAGCGACCAGAAGTCGGCGCCGGTGAGCAGCCGCACCTTCTGCTCGAGCGACAGGGACGCCACCCGAGCGACCAGATCCGACTCGTCGAGTGCGGGCAGGACAGCGGCCGACTGGGTCATCCGGGGGACCTTTCTACCGGTCCCGGCCGCGGCGCCCAAACGCCGTTCGGCCATCGCGAACGCGACGGCTACCGCGCCGCACGCGTTCGCTAGGTGGTCCGGCGCGCGATCACGGTGAGCGGCGCGAGCTCTTCGGTTGGTTCGCCGCCGATTCCGTCGATCGCCGCGAGCAGCAGTTCCACGCCGCGCGCGCCGGTCTCGCGCAGCGGCTGGTGGACCGTGGTCAACCCCATTACCTCCGCCACCTCGATGTCGTCGAACCCGATCACGGCCAGGTCCTGAGGTACGCGCACCCGCATTGACCTCGCGGCAGCCAGCACGCCCATCGCCTGGACGTCCGAGGCCGCGAAGATCGCCGTCGGCGGGTCCGGCAGGCGCAGCAGCCGCTCGGCCAGCTGACGCGCCTGCTCACGGCCGTGCGCGCCGCGCATCTCGTAGGCGTCCCGGCCCCTGATCCCGGCGCGGCGCAGCGCGCACGCCATCCCCTGGCGCCGGTTCTCGCTCGAGGTGAACCCGAACGGCGTCGGCGCGTCTCCGATGAAGCCGATCTGCGTGTGCCCCCGGTCAAGCAGGTGCTCGGTCGCCAGCTGACCACCGAGGACGTCGTCGATCACGATCCGGGATAGGCCGGGGTGGCGCACGTCGACGAGTACGACGGGAAGCCCCTCCCGCCGGAGGCTCTCGACCTCCTCATCGGTGGGACGCAACGACATCACGAGTAATCCGTCGACCCGGTCGGTGCGCGCGAACCTGCTGAACGCGTCGTTGCGCTGCGGGAGCGTCTCCACGTCGAACAGCACCAGGTCGTAGTCGCTGTGATCGCGGAGCTTGTGGACGACGCCGCGCAAGCGCTCGAGCACCGAGTTGCTGGTGAAGAACGGCGCGACCACGCCGATCATCTGCGTGCGCCCCAGGGACAGGTTGCGGGCGGTCGAGCTGCGCCGGTAGCCGAGCTCGTCGATCGTGCGGTGAACCCGCCGGCGGGCATCCTCGCTGACCAGCGGACTGTCATTGAGCACGCGCGAGACGGTTCCTACCCCGACCTTGGCGTGACGCGCCACGTCGCGGATGGTCGGTGGGCGATCCCGAGACCTCGGTGGAACCGGATCCATCACCGATTAGCGTAGTCGAAAGTCAACGATTTGGCCTTGACTTCCAGTACGGCGCCGTGAGATATTGGAACCGGTTCCATGTTTTCCTCGCCGAAGGTATGCCGCGATCGTCGGGGTCAGGCGGCCGGAAAGCGAGCCGCCGACGAACACGGTTGCGGGAAATGGTCAAACGAGGTGAGGAGCAGTCCATCAACGTCCCCCGCGCGCCAGCGCCGCGCGCCGCAGCGCCGCGCGCCGCAGCGTTGCCGCGCTCATTTGCCGGAGTGGTTTCGCAGGGCGCTCGCGCCATAGCGGTCGCCGGCGAGGCGATCGTCGACTTCGTGCTCGAGCCCGGCGGGAGCACGACCCTCGCCGACGGGAACGCGATGGCCGGACTGCGGCGAGAGCCGTGACGAATCTGCTCGACAACGCGGCCAAGTGGAGCCCCGCCGGCGGCGAGGTCGAGGTCACCCTCCACGACGGCGTGCTGACAGTCCGCTTCGACGCGGTACTCCGGGTCGCGGGCTTCGCCGCCCTGGTGGCGGCCCGCACTTGCGAGCGGGCGGGCGCGGAGCTTCCGCGCGCCGCGAGGGTGGACGCGGAGTGGTGCTTCGCGTGATCAGTGCATCTCAACCGGGGGGAAGTCGATGCTAGGCACGGTTGCGAGGGCAGGCGCTGTCCTCGATTTGTTCACCACCGAGGAGCCGGAGTGGGGGGTGACCGCGACCGCGCAGCGGCTTGGAATCGGGAAGTCCCTGGCCCACGACGTCCTCGCGAGCCTGGCCGGCATTGGCCTGCTCCAGCGCGTCGGTCATGGCCGATACCGGCTCGGCTGGCGCACGGTCACGCTCGCCTCGGTGCTGCTGCGCACGAGCGAGTTGAAGGCGCACGCGCGCCCCGTCGTCCGCGACCTGGCGGAGCGCCAGGGCCTCACGGTGAGCCTCGCGGCCTGGGACTGCGGGCGGATCATCTATATCGACCGGCGCTACAGCGCGCGGCACACGAACGGATGCGGGCCCGTCGCGGGCGCCGCGGCGCCGCTCGACGGCAGCGCCGCATCGACGGTGCTGCTCGCGAGCCGGCCGCGCGACGAGGTCAAGGCGTTGTGGGGCGACGGGCGCGTGCACACCCGGCACGCGTCGGTCGACGAGCTCGAGATCGATCTCGAGGTGGTCAGGCGGCACGGCTGGGCGCACAACGACGCCGAGGAGAACGAGGGCGGCAGCGCGGTCGCGGCACCGGTCCGTGACGCCGAGGGTAACGTTGCGGCGGCGATCAGCCTCGACCTGGCGGACCCGTTCTCGAGGGCGAAGTTCGACCTGCATGCGCGCGCGGTCGTGGCGGCGGCGTCGCGGATCACCGCCGCGATCCGTCACGACGCGTTCGCGGCGTGAGCCGGGGCGCTAACCGGAGGTCTTGGCCGAGAACGTGTCGGTGAACTGCTGGAGCCCGCTCGGCTCCTCCGGCGGCGTGATCACGTTGACCGGGAGGCCGAGCGTTTCCACGCGGGTCGGGAGGTCCTTGCGCAGCCATTCCGACCGGCGCTTGGGCAGGGTCGAGATGAGGATGTCGTCGTACTGGCCGCCGGCGATTTCTGCCTTGATCGACTCGAAGGCATCCTGGCCGCCGACGTGCCCGTCGACGTTTGCCCCGGCGGCTCTCCCGATTAGCTTGGTCGCGGTAGCGATCGACCAGTCTGCGCCCGAATCCTGCTGGGAGTTCGGGATCAGCAAGCTGAAGGACGTCGGACGCTCGCTCGCGAGGCGCTTGACCTCCTGGAGGAGGAAGGGCGTCGAGGCAGTCAGGTTGGCGACGATCAGAGTGCGATGTGGAGTTGCCGTCTCCATGAGTCTCCCCTCGCTGAGGATTAAAACGGTCGGCGGCGCCTGACGGCGGCGCCTTGTGGAAAATCGGCGGCGCCTGACGGCGGCGCCTTAGGGCGGGCGCGAGTGTGGCACCCGGCTCGGTCGGCGGTCAAGATCCGTTCGAGAATGCCGGATCGGAACTCAGAGCCTGTAGTCGCGCAGGCCGTCCCAGTACTGGCGAGCGCAGAATCGCTCGAGTCGCCAGAACGCGAGCCCGACCGCGACCATCAGCACGCCGAATCCAGCCAGCCCGCCGAGCGTGCTGCTCACGAACGGCACGACTGCCATCAGCAGGCACCAGACGGCGAGCCATGCCAGCGCGCGCCACGGGATCGTGCGCCAGTCCCACTCGAACCGCTTCCGCGTCGGGAACTCGTCCTCAGGCTCGGGGCCGTAGTCGGGCGGCTCCCAGCCACGGTCGTGCACGAGGCCGAAGACGAGCACTACTCGGCCGACTCCGATTTCCGGTGCCACATCGTCGATCCATCCTCGCCGGCCTCGCTCGCGACGGAGCCGGCGGCCTTCAGCTTCTCGAGTTCGGCCCGGAACGAGTGGTAGGGAATCAGTCCCACGCTGGCCAGCGCCCTGTACCCGATCCGCTCGTACAGGTCCGACGTGCTCGTGGGATCGATCGTCAGGGCACCCATCAGCACCGACTCACGGGACATACCGCACACGTTACTCCTGAGGTGGCGCCGAGGATGGTCACCATCGAGTGTCAGTCGCGGGAGCGACGGGTGACGAATGGCTCAGATGAGTCGATCAGATCCTCGAGGAGATGCGCTGAACGGCGCTCCGAACACCCGTCCGGCATAGCCGAACGTCGCTGTTCACAACATCTGACCAGCGGTAGAACACGGCGCGCTACACGCCCGGACCTACCTGAGGAGAGGACCTTGTGAGCCAAGCGTCGGCGAGCACGCCTGGAAGTAGGGTTTTGCGAATCGCTACGGCGATTGCAATCGGGGGGCTGTGTGCACTCTGGATCGCCGCCTGTGGTTCCTCGGGCTCGACGCATGGACCGGCGTCGATCGTCTACTACAGCCCGGTCGACTCGAACGGGACCAACGTGAAGGCCGCGGCGACGTGCAGCAAGCAGTCGAACGGCAGTTACACGATCTCGATCACCCCCGAGGCGAACAGCTCTGACGCTTCGCGCCAGCTCGCGGTACAGCGCCTGGCGGCGCACGACTCCGACTACTCGCTGCTCAACATGGACACGATCTGGACGGCGGAGTTCGCCGCCGCCGGCTGGCTCAAGCCGATCACCGGGGCGGAGCGCCAAGAGGCGCTTCAGGGCGTGCTTCCGATTGCCGCTCAGTCGGCCGAGTACAAGGGGACCCTGTACGCAATACCGCTGAACACCAATGCGCAGCTGCTCTGGTATCGCAAGGACCTGCTGGCCTCGATCCACCAGCCGGTCCCGACGACCTGGGCCCAGGTCATCGCCGACGCCCAAAAGCTTCCCGACAGTGACGGCCTGATCGAGGAGCAGGGCCAGCAGTACGAGGGTTACACGGTCTGGTTCAACAGCGTGCTGGCCTCGGCGGGCGGCGAGGTCGTCAACGCCCAGGATAAGCCGGTACTCGGGCACCCCGCCGTGGTGGCAGCGCAGATCATCAGGGACGTCGCGACCTCGGGCCGCGCCGACCCTTCGCTTTCGACCGACCAGGAGGACCAGGGCCGCCTCGCCTTTGAAGCGGGGAAGGCGGCGTTCATGCTCAACTGGCCCTACGTCTACGCGGCCGGCCGGACGGACGCGGCGACCAGCGCGACGACCAAGCACGTGTGGGACAACATGGGCTGGGCCCCATACCCGTCGGTGTATCCCGGCGTGCCCGGCAAGTCGTCGGTCGGCGGCGCCAACATCGGCATCTCGGCGTACAGCAAGTACCCGAAGCAGGCGCTCGCGGCCGCCCTGTGCATGACGCGGTACTACTGGCAGAACCAGGAGGCGATCAACGAGGGGCTGCCGCCGGTGACGATCGCTTCCTACCACAACCCGACGGTGATCAAGAGCTACCCGTTCGCCGCCGTGTTGCTCAAGCAGCTCGAGCACGCCACCAACCGTCCTGAGACGCCGTACTACTCGGACGTCACGCTGGCGATCCAGCAGACGCTCCACCCGCCGGCCTCGATCAAGCCGGTGTCCGACATCAACAGCTTAGGCTCGTGTCTGAAGACGCTACTCGCGGGAGGTCTGTGCTGATGGCGACCGTCGCCGGAACCCCGACCGCGGCGCCGGTTGCCGCGCCCCCCAAGAGCCACGGCCTGACGGAGCGCGCCAAGGCCGAGCGCAAGCTCGGGCTGATGCTTGTAATGCCGTCAGTGGTGGTGATGATCCTCGTCGCCGGTTTCCCGATCCTGTATGCGATCTGGCTGTCGCTCCATCGAGCCGACCTGCGGTTCCCGAACCTGACCGCGTGGATCGGTCTCGATAACTACATCTCGGTTCTGAGTTCGCACACATGGTGGAGTGACTTCGAGAACACGGTGATCATCACCGTGTTCTCCGTCGCGCTCGAGATCGTGCTCGGGCTGCTCATCGCCGAGGCCATGTACCGGGCTCTCTACGCCCGGACCTGGATCAGGGTGGCGGTGCTCGTGCCCTACGGTGCGGTGACGGTTGTGTCCGCGTTCGCGTGGTCATTGGCGTTCAACCCGGCAACCGGCTTCGCCACGCAGTGGCTCGGGCTCTCGACGCCGCCCCTGACGACGCGTGCGGGGTCATTCGCGGTGATCATCCTGTCGGACGTGTGGAAGACGACGCCTTTCATCTCGCTGTTGATGCTCGGCGCGCTCGCGCTCGTTCCCGAGGATCTCTACAAGGCGGCCAAGGTTGACGGCGCAACCGCGTGGCAGCGGTTCTGGCGGATCACGTTCCCGTTGATCAAGCCCGCGCTGGCGGTTGCGGTGCTGTTCCGCGTGCTCGACGCGTTCCGGATCTATGACTCGGTGTACATCATCACCAACGGATCGAACAACACAGGGAGCGTGTCGCTGTTGGGCTACCAGGTCCTGATCGGAAGGCTTGATCTCGGGCTCGGCTCGGCGATCGCTGTGTTGATCTTCTTGTGCGTCTGCATAATCGCGGTCGCGTTCTTCCGGTTCCTCGGTGCCAGTCCTCAGAGGAGGTGAGACGAGATGGAGAGTGAAAACACACCCGCACGTAGGAGTCTCTGGGGAGTGGCGGTAATCGCCGTCCTTGTCTATGCCCTGTTCCCGGTCATCTGGATCATCTCCCTTTCGCTGAAGACCCCTGAGTCGATCGGCGACGGTAGCTTCCTCCCGACCCACGCGACGCTCAGCAACTACAGCGCGGTGTTCAACACCGACTTCTTCCCGCCGGCGCTCCGGAACTCGATCGGGATCGCGCTGATCACAACCATCCTGGCGCTGTGCTTCGCCTCGGCGGCCGCTTACGCGATCACCCGGCTCGACTTCCCGGGCAAGACGCTGATCCTGGCGGGAGCGCTGGCGGTGACGATGTTCCCGGCGATCTCGATTGTCGGCGGTCTCTACAACGTGTGGCGGAATGTGGGCCTGTTCGACACGTGGCCCGGACTGATCCTGCCCTACCTGACGTTCTCGCTGCCGCTGTGCATTTATATCCTCTCGGCGTTCTTCAGAGAGATACCCTGGGATTTGGAGAAGGCCGCCCAGATGGACGGCGCGACACCCATGCAGGCGTTCCGCCGGGTGATCCTGCCGCTCGCGATGCCCGGAGTGTTCACCGCCGGCATCCTCGCCTTCATCGCGGCGTGGAACGACTTCCTTTACGCGAACGTGCTGACCACATCCAACGCGGCACGAACCGCGCCCGTCGCGATGGCGTACTTCACGGGCGCGTCGCAGTTTCAGCAGCCGGCCGGCGCGATCGCCGCAGGAGCGGTTGTCGTCACCGTGCCGATCCTGATCATGGTGTTGATCTTCCAGCGACGGATCGTTTCCGGACTGACCGCCGGGGCCGTCAAGGGCTAAGAGACCTCTGAAGGAGCGAACATGTCCGAAATCGTTCTCGACAACGTCGTCAAGCGATATCCCGACGGCTTCGAGGCCGTCAAGAATCTGAACCTGAGCATCGGCGACGGCGAGTTCATGATTCTCGTCGGACCGTCGGGGTGCGGAAAGTCGACGGCGCTGAACATGATCGCCGGGCTCGAGGACATCTCCGCGGGCGAACTGCGGATCGCGGGCAAGGTCGTCAACAAAGTGGCGCCGCGGGACCGTGACATCGCGATGGTGTTCCAGAGCTACGCGCTCTATCCCCACATGACCGTGCGCGACAACATGGGGTTTGCGCTCAAGCTCAAGAAGGTGCCGAAGGCCGAGATCGACCGCAAGGTGCAGGAGGCGGCGGACATCCTCGACCTCACCGAGCACCTCGCGCGCAAGCCCGCGAACCTGTCCGGCGGCCAGCGCCAGCGGGTGGCGATGGGACGGGCGATCGTCCGCGACCCGAAGGCGTTCCTGATGGACGAGCCGCTCTCCAACCTCGACGCTAAGCTGCGCGTGCAGATGCGCGCGCAGGTGGCGCGGATCCAACGACGGTTCAGTACGACCACGGTCTATGTCACCCACGACCAGACCGAGGCGATGACGCTCGGCGACCGAGTCGCGGTGATGCTCAGCGGCGTGCTCCAGCAGGTGGGCTCGCCGATGGAGCTGTACAACAACCCGGCGAACCTGTTCGTCGCCGGGTTCATCGGCTCCCCGGGCATGAACTTCATGCCCGCCACGCTCACGAACGGATCCGTCCACCTGCCTATAGCGGAGGTCGCGCTTCCGCAGGAAGTGCGCGACCGGCTCGGACGCCAGCCGGACGGCCGCTCCGTGATCGCCGGCATCCGGCCCGAGGATTTCGAGGACGCGACCAAGGTCGACAGCGACTCGCGCGCGCGCGGTGCGACGTTCAAGGCCAAGCTCGACCTGGTGGAAGCGATGGGCGCGGAGTACTACGCCCACTTCGGGATCAAGGGTGGTGAGATGGTCCAGTCCGAGGAGCTGCAGGAGCTGCGCGACGAAACCGGCGGCACGGGAGAGCTGACCGACAGCGGAGAGACCGTGCTGGTGGCGAGGCTCAGTCCCGAGAGCCGGGCGCGATCCGGCGAGGAGGCCGAGATCTGGCTCGACGCCTCGAAGATTCATTTCTTCGACGAGCAGTCGGGCGACGCGCTGACTTTCTCGCGCTGACCTCGGGCGGCGCGGGCGGGTGGCCCCGAAGATCGCCGTCATCGGAGCGGGCTCGACCGTCTTCGCGCGGAACCTGATCGGCGACCTGCTGCGGTTCCCCGCGCTGGCGGACGGAACCACGCTCGCGCTGATGGACGTCGACCCCGAGCGCCTGGCGACGTCCGAGGTGATGGCCCGCCGGCTCGCACACGCTTGCGGCGCCGCGGCGCGCGTCGAGGCGACCGGGGACCGGCGCGCCGCGCTCGACGGCGCGGACTACGTGATCACCTGCTTCCAGGTCGGAGGTCTGCATCCGGCGACGATGGTCGACTTCGCGGTCCCGACGCGCTACGGAGTCCGTCAGACGATCGCCGACACGCTCGGGATCGGAGGGATCATGCGCGGCCTGCGGACGATCCCGGTGCTGCTCGACATCTGCCGCGACATGGACGACCTATGTCCGGACGCGCTGCTGCTGCAGTACGTGAACCCGATGGCGATGCTGTGCTGGGCCGTCGCCGAGACGAGCCGGGTCCGCACGGTGGGCCTGTGTCACTCCGTCCAGCACACCGCGGGGCAGCTCGCAGCCGCGCTCGAGGTCGACCCTCGGGAGCTCGACTACGTCGTCGCCGGGATCAACCACGTGGCGTTCTTCCTGTCGCTCGAGCGCGACGACGAGGATCTCTATCCGCGCCTGCGCGAGCTCGTTGAGACCGACTGCGTTCCCGTCCAGGATCGCGTCCGGTTCGAGGTCCTGCGCCACCTCGGCTATTTCGTCACCGAGTCCTCCGAGCACTTCGCCGAGTACGTGCCGTGGTTCATCAAGTCGAGCCGGCCCGAGCTAATCGAGCGGTTCGCGATCCCGCTCGATGAGTACCCGCGGCGCTGCGAACGCCAGATCGAGGAGTGGTCCGCGATGCGCGCCGGCCTGCGGAACGGCGCGACGATGGAGGCTGCGCCGAGCAACGAGTACGGCGCCGACATCATCAACGCCTGCGAGACCGGCGAGCCGTTCAGGTTCAACGGCAACGTCCCGAACGTACGCGCCGGCGGGCCGCTGATCGACAACCTCCCGGGCGACTGTTGTGTGGAGGTGCCGTGCGTTGCCGGTGAGCGCGGGATCGAGCCACGCGCGGTGGGCGCGCTTCCTCGCCACCTGGCCGCGCTGATCCAGACGAACGTCAACGTGCAGGGACTTACGGTGTCGGCCGCCCTGACCGGGCGCCGCGAACCGGTGTACCACGCGGCGATGCTCGACCCGCACACCGCCGCCGAGCTACCGCTCGACGAGATCGAGGAGCTGGTCGACGAGCTGTTGTGGGCCCATGGTGGTCTAGTGCCCCAGTTGGTGCTGTAGTTGCGTGCTGGATTTGGCCCCACTATGGGGCAAAATCCAGCATCGGCGGCAGACGGGCCCGTCAGGTTTCCGACGGCTCGAGCGGCAGCGGCGAGGCCGGCTTCAGCTCCTCGAGCCGCAAGAAGGTGTTGACCCGCGCCGCGCCGCCGCGTGTCGACAGCCGCACGAGCACGCGCTGAAGCTGGGCGACCTCGCGCGCGACGATCAGCAGCATCGCGTCGGTTTCGCCCGTGACCCAGTCGGCGGAGATCACCTCGGGCATCGCCCGCACGGCGTCGCGGAAGCGCCGGTGAGCGGTGTCGCCGTGGTACTGGAGCGTGACCGCGACGTAGACCTGGAGCGGGAAACCGGCCTCGGCTGAATCGAGCCGGGCCTGGATTCCGCGGACGATCCCCGACTCCTTCAGCCGGCGCACGCGGTGGAGCGTCGCGGCCGGGGAGAGGCCGACGATCCGCGCGAGCTCGACGTTCGGACGATCCGCGTCGGTCTGGAGCTCCTCGAGCAACTTGACATCAATCAAATCAAGCGAAATGGCCATTTCGCAAAATATTCCATCGTGATTAGCCCGATATGTCAAATCAAGGCTGGATGTCTGCCGCATATCGCCGATCCTGATTCATATGAACAGGACCAATCGTTCAGCGATCTTTGCCCTCGCCGCAGCCGGCACGCTGTGGGGCCTCAACGTGCCCCTGAGCAAGCTCGCGCTCGCGTGGCTGGCTCCGGGCTGGGTGACCTTGCTTCGGTTCGCGGTCGCCGCGCCGCTGCTGGCGCTCATCGGCCGGCGCGGCCTGCGTGATGCGCTCAACTGGCAGGTGCTCGGGTCGGGCGCCATCGGGTTCGGGGCGGTGATCCTGCTACAGAACGCCGGCATCGAGCGCACCAGCGTGAGCCACGCGGCCGTCGTCATCGGCGCCGCGCCCGTGCTCGTCGCGCTGATCGCGGCGGGCCTCGGCCAGACCACCGCCCGACCGCTCACCTGGGCTGGATACGGGGTCGCGCTCCTCGGCATCGCGCTGGTCGCCGGCGCCGGCGGTGGCGGCGCGACGCCGCGAGGCGACCTGCTCGTACTGGGCTCGGTCGTCCTGTCGGCCGGGTTCGTCGCGCTGCAGCCTCGGCTGCTCGAGGGCCGCGACGCCGCCGCGGTGACCGCGGTGCAGTTCGCCGGGGGCGCGCTCGTCGCCCTGCCGGTGGCGGTTCTGACCGAGGGCATGCCGCACGGCCCCGCGACCGCAACCCCGGCACTCGCGATGGCGGCGCTGGCGCTGGCCGGTACGCCGCTGCCGTTCTGGCTGTTCGCGTTCGGTCAGGCGCGGGTCCCCGCCGAGCTGGCCGGCGCGTTCCTCAATCTGGAGCCGGTCGTCGGCGCCGCCGCCGGGTGGTTCGCGCTGGGCGAGCCGGCGACCGCCTGGCAGGTCGCCGGCGTGGTCGCGGTGCTCGTCGGAGTCGCGATGAGCACGCTCCCGACCGATCCGGATCCGGCGCAGGAACGCGGGCCGGTCTTCACGCGACTCGCCTACAAACTTCTTACGTTGAGACCGTGAGGCTCGTGGCTGGCGCCTGATCTACAGGGCACCAGACCAACAAGGAGGCCTCGATGACGAGGAAGCAGAATGAGCGAGTGGGGGAGGGGCGTGTCCGGGTCGCGCTCCTCCCCCGACTCTTACGAACTCACGACGCTCGTCTAACGCGCGTGACCGATCGTGGCTGAGCACTCGTGAACCTGCGCCTCGTACCTCCATCACGGCTGGCCTGGCTGTCGCTGCGGATTCAAGGCGACGCCCGCCTGGCCGAACTCGCCGGACTCGGGACCGAGGCGGCATTCGAGGCGATCGTCCACCGGTACCGGCGGGCCCTGCTCGCGCACTGCGCGCAGATGGTCGGCGATTCCGACGCCGACGAGGCGGTTCAGGAGGCCCTGCTCAAGGCCCACCGTGCGCTCGCCGGCGGCACTCCGGTGCACAGCCTCGGGCCATGGCTCCACGCAATCGCCCACAACTCGGCGCTGGCGATGCTGGCCGGCCGCCGCACCGGCGCCGAATATCGCGAGGACGACGTAGCCGTGGACGCCACTCCCGAGCAGGTTCATCGCGAGCGACTCGACGCGCTCGTGGGGGCGCTGCTGTCGTTGCCGGCGCGCCAGCGCCAGGCGCTCGTGATGCGGGAGTTCGAAGGCAGGAGCTATGACGAGATCGCCGCGCGGCTCGGGGCCAGCAACGGCGCCGTGCGCCAGTTGCTGAGCCGGGCCCGAACGTCGATCCGGGATCGCCTCGGTGCGCTGATCCCGGTCGACCTGGTCCTGCGGTGGACGACGATCACCACGTCGTCGGGCTCGTCTCGCGCGTGGACGCGGGCCGGCAGCGGCGCGCTCGCCGCCAAGTTGTCGGGCGCGGTGCTGATGTCGGCGGCGCCCGTGGTCGCGGTCACGCCGGTGCCGGGCGTGGGTCCTGCGCCGGCGCGCCAGCACGCCAGGCCGGCCGCGGCGAAGCGTCCGACGGCTACGCGGGCAGCGCGGACCGCGAGCACGAGCCGGCAGGCGACCGTGCCGGTGGTCGGGTCAGCGATTAGCAGCGGCGAAGCGCCCGCCGCCGTACGCGCCCAGGTCGATCAGGAACGCCAGTACCACGACAAGCCAGGCGAAAAAGCTCAAGTGGTGTCCGGGAGCCCACGACCAGAAGGCGGCGTACGCGAGTGTCGTCCACGGCAGCAGGAAGAACCCGAGCAGGGGCAGGATCCAACTGCTGAACGCCCGGCTGAGAACGTCGCCGAAGATCCACAGCAGGAACAGGACCAGCCGGGGGGAGATCAGAGCGAGCAGGGCGAGCAGACAGGGCACGGCGCGAGTCTGCCCGCGCCCGGCCCGACGGGCGTCACCCAAACCGGGTGAGGACCGACGGATCGGTGCCTGGAACGATCGCCGCCTATCCGTTCACCGCCCGAGAGGAGACGAGCGTCACATGAGCGAGCCGGACACACTGTTTGTCCTCGCGGCTTCGTACGACGACGTGGCCGCCGCCGAGGCCGACTATGAGGCCGTGAAGGCGCTTTACCACGCGATCCAGACTTCCCACGAGTTCGACGCGGCCGTCATCGCCCGCGACGAGGACGGCAAGATCGAGGTCGTCAAGAAGCACGAGCAGCCGACCCGCCACGGTGCGGTGCACGGGCTCGGCTGGGGTCTGGCGATCGGGGCGGTGTGCGCGGTCCTGCCGGGAGTCGCCCTGCTTGGCGGGCTCGCCGTCGGCGGGGGCGCCGGCGCGGCGATCGGCGCGGTCACCGGTCACGTGCGCGGCGGGATGGACGACAGCGACCTGAAGGCGCTCGGCGACGTGCTCGATCAGGGTCGGGCGGGGCTGATCGTCGTCTATGCGACCAACATGGCCGACCAGATCGCCGCCAACATCAAGGCGGTCAACCGGTTCGTGTCCAAGGAGATCGACGCGAACGCCGACGCGCTGGCGAAGCAGTTGCAGGAGGCCGACGCCGGAAGCTGACCCGCGGCGCGGGTTTGGTTTTGCCGCACCCCAGGCGCGCCGGTCTGAGGGCGCCCGTCAGTCGTCGGCGTCCGCGTACTCGGCGAGCTCAGCGAGCTCGACGGCGGCGCCCAGCGCCTTGACCATCCGGCCCGCGGCGGCGACCACGCGCGTCGTGCCGACGATCGGAGCCACCGCGGATAGAACGCCCGTCACCTGGTCGGAGCTGACGCCGACCTCGCCGGCAGCGCCGAGGTTCAGCAGGTATGACGCCGGGGGCGCGTCGACGGCGACGAGCGCCGCGACGCGGACGAGCATCAGCGTCTGCTCGTCGAGCGTCGAGGTCTGCATCGAGTCGGCGGTCATCCGGCCGAGCAGGTCGAGAATCGGGGTATCGGAAGCCTCAGCTGACATGCATGTTCCTCTCGGTTCGGTGGTGTTCTCGCCAGCTTGCACCTCGAGCCCCATACGGTCGTCATCCGTTTCGGGTGAACCCCCTCGCGCCCGCACGTGCGATCCTGAACTGTGAGCCCCACCTCGCTCGAGGATCTGGATCGCCGCCAGCGGCGGAACGTGGTCACGCGCTCCGCGCTGAGGATCGTGGTCAGCGTCGTGGTGCTGTTCGCGCTCTACGGGGCGCTGCCGGCGGCCGACCGGACCGGCATCGGAACGTTGCTGGAGCTGCTCGTCGGGCTGGTCATCCTCGGGGCGCTGCTCGCATGGCAGGTCCTCAAGATCATGGGCGCCGAGCATCCCGAGTTGCGTGCAGCCGAGGCGCTGGCGACCGCGGTTCCAGTGGTGCTGATCGTCTTCGCATTCACGTATCTGTCGCTGTCACACGTTCAGCCTACGAGTTTCTCTGAGCCGCTCAACCACGTCCGGGCCATCTACTTCGTGATCACCGTTATCAGCACGGTCGGGTTCGGCGACATCGTCCCCAAGACGGACGCGGCGATGATCGTGGTCTCGTTCCAGATCATGCTCGATCTCGTGCTGCTGGTGGGGATCGTGCGGGCGGTGTTCTTCGCCGCTCAGGTAGGCGTCCGCAGGCGGCAGAGCGAACGCGAGGCGGCTACGAGCGGGACCATCGCTTCGGGATCAGCCAGCGAAGGTTCAGGCTGAGCTGACCCTCGCTGCCCACGACGAACACGCTGCGGATCGCGACCGCCAGGTAGCCGACGACCGCGATCTTCGGGAACACGAACACACCGAACAAGATCGCCACCGCATACAGAGCCGTGCTCACCCACGCGCGCCATCCGGTTACGTGCGGCCGTGGCTCGGTTCCGAGTCCCGTCGCAGTCGCCGCGGACCAGTCACCGACCTGGAGGTCCGGACACGACTCGGCGTAGCGCACGCCGGCGCGCAGCAGGAGCTCGATCACGAGTGCGGCGGCGCCATAGAGCAAGACCGCGGTCCGCTCGGCGGTGCCGCCCGCGTGGAGCGCCTCCGCAAGCACGCTTGTCGGGAACGGCAGGAACGAGGTCGCCATCAGCAGCAGCAGGTTCAGGCGCAGAAGCGTGGGGTCGATGAAGCGCAGCCGTGAGAACAGATTGTGATGGGCGATCCACACGCTCCCGACGGTCAGGAAGCTCGTGACGTATGCGAGGTATGCGGGCCATTCGTGAACGAGCGCTTTCCGGAGATGCTCGAAGTCCGCTGGCGCGATCTTGATCTCCAGCACCAGCAGCGTGATCGCGATCGCGAACACCCCGTCGCTGAATGTCTCCACGCGACCCTTGTCCCAGCGCTGCACACCCGGTTGGTCGCCGGCGCCGGCCGGCGAGAGGTCATCGACGGCTGCCATAGACCGCGGCGGCAGTCACGACGGACAGGGCGACGAGCAGGCCGAGCGCGGTGAACCAGGTGATCCCGAACTTCTTGTGCACATGGATGGCGTACGCGAGGAAGCCGGCCGGGATCGCGATCGACAGCGCGAGTCCGGCGGCGCTGATCGCCTGTCTCCCGCGCGGGACGCGGGCCCGCCATCCCCGCCCCGGCTCCGGTACGGCTGCGGCGGGCGGCTCTTCGGTGGCGTAGAAGGCACGCGTGCTCTGGAACAGCTGCCGCGAGTGGGATTCGCACCCCCAGGCCATCATGATCATGAACGTCACTGGAAAGATCCATGTGATCGCCCAGAGGGCGACGAAGGCGGCGAGACCGACGACGTCTCGCAACCGCGCGCGCCACCCGCTGTGAACCTCGCCACTCGGGGCGCCGATGAATCCGCCGAACACGAGCAGGCGCCGGCCGCACTCGACCCAAAGTCGCAACGGCCGGCGTGTCTCCGGCTTTGGTGGGACGCCCGCATCCTCGACGGCGAGCAGCCCGGCCTCCGCGTCCTTGGCGGTCGGGTAGACGCCGCGCAGGGACAGCAGTTCGGCGGCGGTCTGGAGGATCCCCGGGTCGCGGCCATACAGCGCCGCAAGCCGGAGGTTCATCCGAGCCTCCTGCCAGAGGTAGTTCATATAGCCGGGAACGAGTGCGAGGTAGAACGGAGTGCCGGCGACCATGCCCTGGAGACGTGCGATCCTCGCGGTCTGCGTGCCCAGTCCGTCCACGACCTCTCGCAGGTCGCCATCGGGATGAGCGGCTCGGGCCTCCTGCGCCCACTCGAGCGACGGCTCGGCCAGCCGGTGAACGGCTTGGAGCGTCAGGCGCTCGCAGATGTGCTCGGGGTCGCGATACGCGATCCTGACCATCTGCCGCGGAACGTCGGTGACGACGCGAACGCCGCGGTGACCGGCGTCCGCTTCCTGGTCGGTGCTGTCCGGGGTGCTCATCCTCCCGAGTCGGCGAACACGGTGCTCCAGTCATTCTTGATGCTGATCACCGTCCAGCCGTCCTGCTCCGCCCGCTCGAGTGACTTCTCGGCGCCGGCCGTGTACCGAACTCGCGCTTGACTACGCCCTTGAACGGCTTTGCCACCGGTCTACCTCCCCGCGTCGCGATTTCCGATTTCGCCGGCGAGGCCGAGTCTGCGATGCGGCCGTTCCGGCCGCATCACCCCATTCGGGTGAGCGGCGCGAGGCAGCTCAGTGGTTGAGTCGTCCGCCGTTGACGAGCAGCGTCTGTCCGGTGATGAACGCGCTCTCGTCGGAGATCAGGAAGGCGAGCGCGCCCAGGAGGTCTCCGGTTTGGCCGAGGCGGCCGAGCGGCGTGGGGCCGACGTCGTACTGTGCCGTGGCCGTCATCGTCTGGCTGCCCTCGGTGGGGATGAACCCGGGCGCGATCGCGTTTACGCGGATCTGGGAGGGTCCGAGCTCTCGCGCGAGCACGCGCGTCAGGCCAATCACCGCCGCCTTCGACGTGACGTAATGGACGAGGCCCGGCGAGCCCGAGAACGCGACCTCGGAGGCCATGTTCACAATCGAGCCCGCGCCGGCGTCGCGCATCAGCGGAACGGCGGCCTTCGCGCACAGCCACGTCCCCTTCACGTTGACCTCGAGTACGCGGTCCCATTCGTCCTCGTCGATCGCGTCGAACGGGCGTCGAGTCAGGCCCTCGACGATCGCCGCGTTGTTGACGAGCGCGTCGAGGCCACCGAGGGCTTCGTGGGCGGTCGCGGCGAGCGCGCGCGTTTGATCGAGATCGCTGACGTCGGTTGTCGTCGTGTGGATGTCGAGGCCTTTGTTCTGTGCTTGGTCGACGGTCGCCTGGAGCCGATCGGGTCGGACGTCGGCGGCGAGCACGCGCGCACCGAGGCCCGCGAGGTGAAGAGCGAACTCTCGCCCAATTCCCTGACCGGCGCCGGTGACGATCACGCGTTTGCCGGCCAGGCGCGGTTCGCTCATCAGGCGGCGACCGCTGCGCCATCAAGGCGCAGGGCGCGCGCGATCTCCTGGTAGCAGTTATAACTCGAGCCGCGCCCGATCCCTGGCCCCGAATGGAGGTTGGCGGAGCAGTCGTACAGGTTCTCGAGCAGCACCCGGTAGCCGGTGAGCTCCGGGATCGGTCGGAATCGGCCGAGCTGTGAGGCGATCGTGCTCCCCGACGAGTAGCCACCCTCGATCGTGTTCGGTCGCTCGCGCTCGATGTCTTCGGGTGTGTACACGCGTGTCGCGATCACGTTGTCGCGGGTCATGTTGGACGCGTAGCTCGACCACTCGCGCAGAACGTTCTCCGTGAACCGGCCCTTGATCGCGCGCCACTGTTCGGTTGTGAACGCGCGCCGCGGGGCGGAGAACTCCTCGACGCCGACGATATGCCGGCCCTCGGGCGCGCGCGTCGTGTCCCACAGGCTGTCGACCGAGCAGAGCACGTACGGGCGGCTGGCGAACCCGTTCAAGAGGATCTCCGGTTGGTAGCGCAGATGAAGGTAGTCGAGGTCCTTCGGCCCCCAGTACAGGCGCGGCTGCGAGCCGACCCCCGGGTTGTCGCGCTCGGCGAAGAACCGCGGCGGCTCGTGCAGCGCCAGGTTCGCCCACAGCAGCTGCCCGCGATCGAAGTGGATGTTGGCGATGCGACGGCGGAGGCGACCATCGACCTCGAAGTCTCGCAGGAGCGCGAGCACCGTCCGCGACAGCCCGAGGTCGCTGACCACGAGATCCGCGTCGATCCGCGTGCCGCTCTCGAGCTCGACCCCGGTCGCTCGTCCGCGCTCGACGATGATGCGGTCGACGTCGGCCGACGTCAGGTATTCGACCCCTCGCTTGCGCCCGGCGGAGACGAGCGCGTCGGTGATCGCCTGGCTGCCTCCGACGGCGATCGCGGCGGGCTCGAACGACAGCGTGAGTGGCAGGCAGTGGATCAACCCCTGGAGACCCGGGACGTCGTCCGGGAAGCAGCCGGTCGAGGTCGTGGCGGCGCGCATGAACAGGATCTGCAGCTCCTGGCTCTCGAAGAAATCCTGCGCCAACTGCCTGAGCGTCATGAACTGGTGGACGGGCTCGATCAGGCTTCCGGGAACGTCGAGCAACCCCTCGAGCGGATCGGGCGTGCCCCACGGCGGCGGTGCGCTGAACCGATGCCGACGAAAGGCCGGCTTCCAGTGCTGCTCGTAGGCGTCGAGCAGCTTCAGGTACGTCTCGGCGTCGGGCTTCGAGAACCGCGCGATCTGCTCCGCGGTCTTCTCGATGTTCCGGTCCGAGCGCTCCTGGCGGCCGGTGCGCGTGTCGACGACGCGCGACGCCGAGAACCCGATGAACGATGAGGAGTCGTCGAAGATGATCCCCTCGTTCTCCTCGGGGAACACGTACTGCAGCCCCTCGTCGTGGAGCGCGAAGTCCCGGTAGGCGGGATGGCCGTAGAACCGCGTCCAGTGGCTGCAGTGGTTCATCGTGAACTCGGGCGCCGGGCCCTCGCCGGCGCAGGCGCCGCCGCCGAGGTGGGCGGTGCGCTCGAGCACCAGCACCGACAGCCCGGCCCTGCCCAGGTACGGGGCGATGATCGTGGCGTGGTGGCCGCCGCCGATCACCACCGCGTCGTAACGCGCGTCGCTCATCGGCCCGCGTCAGGAGAGGATCGTGACGACGCCGGTGTCACCGTCGACGCGGAGGCGGTCGCCGGTCTTGATCCGACTGGTGGCGTTGCCGGTGCCGACTACGGCCGGCAGCCTGTACTCGCGAGAGACGATCGCGGCATGGGACATGATCCCGCCGATGTCGGAGACGGCGGCGGCGATCGTCCCGAACACCGGCGTCCAACTCGGCGAGGTGACGGGCGCCACCAGGATCTCACCCGGCTGCAGGTCGCTTAACCGGTCGACCTCGAGGATCACGCGCGCCGGTCCCTCGACCGTGCCCGGCGAGCCGGCAAAGCCGGTGATCGTCGCGCCGGCGTCGTGGTCCGGCGCGGCCCACGCGTGCACCCGCTCGGTCGTGATCCCCCACAGCATAATCGTCATGGGCTCGGTGATGGCGTCCGGAACCGAGCCGAGCGCCGGCGGCGGCGTGAACCTCCGCATCGCCTCCATGATCCGCTTGCGTCTCTCGACTATGGGCGGCCAGTAGCCGGGTCCCCTGCCTTCTGAACCGGCCGCCCAGGCGAGCCGCAGGTCGACGAGCGCGTCGGAGATCTCGTGGCGCTGGAGATAGAAGACGTCCTCGGCGTCGTGCAGGAACCGGTGCCGTGCCAGGAGCGCGCCGAACTCCCGCACCTTCCGGTGCGCTGTTCGTTAGTTCGTCTCTGAGCTTCTCCGATGCGGCTTCCTTGATCGCATCGGCGATTCCCAGCTCGAGCGCCTTGCCGGCGTGGCGGCCGAGCTCGGCGTCGGGCCGGAACAGGACGACGTCGATCCCGCTGACCATCTTTGCGATCGTCTGGTCCGCGATGTCCGGGAAGCTCTGCTTGCACAGCTCGTAGAACACGAGGTACGCGGCGTAGCCGAGGTTCAGGAACTCGAAGTGGTACTGCCAGATCCGGTCGATGCTCTCGAGCAGCCGGTTGTAGGCGACCAGCAGTGTGTGCGCCGAGCCGATCCCGCGGCCCTCCGTGACCACCGCGATGTCCTCGATCTCGGGGAGGTCGGGCACTGCGAGCGCCGCGATCTCACCGATCGTCTCCTCCACCTTGGCCTGCCAGCGGCCGTACAGGTCCTCCCAGTTCTGGAAGTAGAAGCCGGCGCGCTCGCCGAAGAGCTGCGCGCGGCGCCCGATCTCCGACTCGTCGGTGACCGGATTGGCGCTCATGTACACCCAGCCGTATAACACCCGGTGGTCGATCCCGAGCGCCGGCGGGACCGCGAAAATCCGCGTGTTCGCCTGGCCGAGGCACATGTAGGGCGAGTCGGCGGTGACGAAGTCGAACGGGAACATCGGCTCGGGAAAGTGCATCCCGTCGCGGAACCAGCCGCGCGCCTCCTCAGACGCGCGCCGCTCCTCGCTGAACAGCGCGTAGTAGGGGTACATCGACTCCCAGCCGTCGCACCCCTCGGGGACCGGCACCTCAAACGGGCTTGAGAAGCCGCGCACCTCCGATTGTGTGGTCGCCATCTGCCTCTCCTCTCTCTTCCTCGCGCGACGCCCGACGTTATGACCCAACGGGTTCGTCGATCAAGGCCGAAGTTTCGCTGCTGTGAAAGGCAGGACCTATCATGCTGGTTCATGGAGCTGCGGCAGCTGCGATCGTTTGTTGCGGTCGCCGAGGAGCTGCATTTCCGGCGGGCCGCGGATCGGCTCCATCTCGCGCAGCCAAGCGTGAGCCAGCAGATCCGCACACTGGAAGCCGAGCTCGGCGTTCGGCTGTTCGAGCGCAACCGCCGCGGCGCGGTTTTGACGCCGGCAGGGGTTGCGCTGCTGGGGGAGGCGCGCGATCTGCTGAGTCGGGCCGACCGGGCGGCCGCGATCGCCCGCTCCACCGGCACCGGCGAGCGGGGCCGGCTGCGCATGAGCCTGACGCGGTCGCTGACGGGCGGGGTCGCCGGCGCGATCGTCACCGCCTACCGGGCGCGGTACCCCGGGGTGGAGTTGGTGTTGAGCCTCGGTACGACGATGCTCCATGTTGAGCAGCTCTGCGCCAGCGAGATCGACGTGGGGTTCGTCCGCCCGCCGCTCGGGGAATCGGGGCTCGAGGAGCTGGTCCTCGGGCGCGAGCCAATGGTCTGCGTGCTCCCTCGCGGACACCGGCTCACGCGCCGCGCCACCGTGCGGCCGGCGGATCTGCGTGGGGAGCCGCTCGTTTGGTGGCCCGAGGATCACGGACCCGGTGCCTGGCGCGAGGTCCGCCGGGAGGTGTGCGGCGACCCTCCATGGCCGCCGCTCGCGCGCGCCGAGCCTGAGGAGGAGCGGATCGTGATGGCCGTGGCCGTGGCCGAGGGCGCGGGGATCTCGTTCATCATGCTCGAGCGGTCGCGCAGCCTGCGCATCCCGGGCGCCGTGTACCGCCGGTTCGCGCCACCCGAGCCGACCATGGGAATCGCGATAGCGTGGCGGCGGGGGGACGACCTGCCGACGGTGGCGCGGTTGCGCGAGCTCGCCGCCGAGGTCGCGAGTCGCGACGGTGAGGTCATCCGAAACGGGTGATGGCCGGCGGGCACCTGGAGTGGGGCGTCAGTGCCTTCCTGTACATGCACCGGAAATCAGGGCGGCTAACTCCACACTCGACCGGCCCAGCTCGCCGAGCGTGGACTTGACCACACCCGAGGTGGCTGAATCTGAATTCACCCCGGGGCGGGGTGGCGAGTGAGGGGTTAGCCGGTCTCGTCCGCGAGGTCGACGCCGGCGGCGGCAACACCGTGTCTCAGCCCGGCAGCGTCACCCACAGCCGCGGCGCCAGCTTGACGAGCATCTCGGGGTCGAGGGCGCCGACGGTGGCCGCGCCGGCGCGTTCCATCTCCATCGAGAGCTCGCGCCAGGCGTGGGCAACGGGGGCGACGCGCGCCGTCGGTCCCCAGCCGACCGCGGCCCGAAGTTCGTCCGCGCGCGCTCTGACGTCGTCCGGGGCGAGCGAGCCGAACGGCCGGTTGCCGCCGTCGATATACACCTGCTGCTCGAGGATCCGGTCGACGTCGCTCATGACAGCGATGCCGCCGCCACCGCGGCCTGGCCGTAGGAAATCCCGCCGTCGTTGATCGGGAGCCGCTCGGGCGCGAGTACGCGCAGCCCGGCGCCGGCGAGCGCGTCGGATACCGACTCGAGCAGCAGGCGGCTCTGAAACACGCCGCCGGAAAGCGCCACTACGTCCGTGTCGTGCGCAGCCGCGAGCGCGATACACGCTTCCACGGTGGCGCGGGCGATCGTGCGATGGAACCTACGGGCGATCACGGCGGCCGGCGCGCCGGCGGCGACGTCGGCGGCGACCGCGCGGATCGTCTCGCGTGGGTCGATCACGAGCGGTTCGCCGCCCACGGCGATCGGATACGACCCGCGCTCGCCGTGGTCGCACACGGCCTCGAGCTCGATCGCCGCCTGGCCCTCGTAGTTGACCTCGGCGCGGAGGCCGGCGAGTGCGGCGACGGCGTCGAACAGGCGGCCCATGCTGGTCGTTGCCGGCGCGGACGTGCCGGTGGCGATCAGCCGGTACACCTGCGCCCACGCGCGGGGCTCGACGCGTCGTGCCAGCGACCTGGGGAGCTGCGGCTCGTGCCCGAACGCCGCTGACAGCCATGAGCACGCCATCCGCCATGGCTGCCGGATCGCGCGCTCGCCGCCGGGGAGCGCGACCGGGAGCAGCGACCCGACGCGGCGGAACGACCCGATGCCGCCGAGCAGCAACTCACCGCCCCACACGGCCCCGTCGAGCCCGTACCCGGTGCCGTCGAAGATCGCCCCCAGTGCCGGGCGAGAGGGGTCGATCTCGCCGTGCTCGGCCAGGCACGCCGCCAGATGCGCGTGATGGTGCTGGACCCCGATCAGCTCGACGCCGTCCAGATCGAGCGCGTACTTCGTCGACAGGTACTCGGGATGGAGGTCATGGGCGACGACCTCGGGCCGGGTGGCGAACAGCGCGCCGAAGTGATCGACCCCCTCTGTGAAAGAGCGCAGCGTCTCGTAGTTCTCGAGGTCGCCGATGTGGTGGCTGACCCAGGCCCGGGTGCCGCGAGCCAGGCAGAACGTGTTCTTGAGCTCGGCGCCGCAGGCGAGCAGCGGGCGCGGGGTGCCGGCCCCGGGGAGGGGGATGGATGCGGGGACGTAGCCGCGGGATCGGCGGAGCAATGCGTGTCGCGGCCGTTCCGGCGCGCCGACCGACCGGACGACCGAGTCGTCGGTTCGCGTCTGGATCGGCCGGTCGTGGACCAGGAACAGATCGGCGATCCCGCGCAGCCGCTCGACGGCGTCGTCGTCGACAAACGCGATCGGCTCGTCGGACACGTTGGCGCTGGTCATCACGAGCGTCTCGCCGACGTCGGCCAGAAGCAAGTGGTGGAGTGGGGAGTAGGGGAGCATCACGCCGAGCTCGGGCGCCCCGGGCGCGACCGCGTGCGCCACCGGCGCCTCCTTCAGGCGCTGGGCGAGCACGATCGGACGCGCCGGCGAGGTCAGGAGTCGAAGTGACGGGGAGGAGAGCGAGACCAGAGTTTCCGCCGTCGCGAGCGAGGGGGCCATCAACGCAAACGGCTTGTCCTCGCGATGCTTGCGCGTCCGCAGCGACGCGACCGCGTGCTCGTCGCGAGCGAGGCAGGCCAGGTGGTAGCCGCCGATGCCCTTGATGGCCACAATCGCGCCGGCGCGAAGCACAGCGGCGACGGCGGGAAGCGGGTCCCCGGGGATAGACGCGCCGTCGCCGGAGAGCAGCCGGAGTGAGGGTCCGCAGTTAGCGCATGCGTTCGGTTGGGCGTGGAAGCGGCGGTCGCCAGGATCGTCGTACTCGGCCCGGCACGCTGGGCACATCGTGAACGAGGCCATCGTGGTCAGCGGCCGGTCGTAGGGAACGCCGCGGACGATCGTGAACCGCGGCCCGCAGTTCGTGCAGTTGATGAACGGGTAGCGGAAGCGGCGGTCGGCGGGGTTGAACAGCTCGCGCAGGCAGTCCTGGCAGGTCGCGGTGTCGGGGGTTACCGGCGCGTCCGGCACGGAACCACCGACGCTCTCGCGGATCGCGAACGAACCCTCGCCGCACGGAACGCGCTGCTCGGCCAGCACCTGCTCGACCACCGCAAGCGGCGGCGCCTCGCACGGCAACCGCGCCAGGAAGCGGTCGATGGCGATCGCATCGCCCTCGACTTCGATCAGGACGCCGTGAGCGTCGTTGAGCACGAACCCGGCCAGCGAGAGCTCCCCCGCGAGCCGGTAGACGTAGGGACGGAACCCGACGCCCTGCACCGTGCCGGTCACCCGCACCCTCAGCCGCGCGCGGGCCACGACGTTCATCCCACCAGCTCCAGCAGCGCGTGGTACGCGCTCGCCTGGGCCTCCTGGATCCGGGGGATGTGCTCCGAGCGTGTGACGACGACGTGATCGGCGAGGTCCTCGCCAAGAACGCGACCGCCGTCATACCCGACCATCGCGATCGTCACGAGACCGCGTCGCCGCGCCTCCGCCAGCGCGTGGATCACGTTGCCTGAGTTGCCCGACGTCGACAGCGCGAGTAGCGCGTCCCCGGGCGCGCCGTATGCGATCACCTGGCGCGAGAAGATCGCTTCGACGCCGATGTCGTTGGCGATCGCGGTCAGTATCCCGGGATCCTCGGTGAGGTCGATTGCGGGGTGAGCGGCGGCGCGGAAGTCGGCGACGACGTCCATCGCATCGGTCGCGGATCCGCCGTTGCCGAGCGCCAGCAGCTTTCCTCCACGCCCGAAGCTCGCGCGCAACGCGTCCGCCGCGTCCGCCAGCACCGACGCGTTGTCGGTCAACGTTTGCTCCCGCAAGGCCCCGATGTCCGCGGACTTCATCAGCACCGACCGGCGGACGTCCTCCAGCACCGCGTCGAGGTCGGTCTCGCGCTCGTCGAGGAACGGATACAGGAAGCTCGACGCGCCGGCGTCGTGCGTGCGGCGCTCGATGCGGCCCTCGAGCAGCCCGCGATGCTCGAAGAACACGTGCACAAGCTCCCACAGCACGTGGTAGAGCGTCTCGATCAGCTCCTGGCGCACGTATGGATCGGACGTCGGGGGCTCGAACTCCCACTCCGCGCCCGCGGGCGCGAACGCGATCGTCAGGCAGCCGCGCCTGCGCGAGACCGCGATCGCGTCACCGCAGTCTGCGCCGAAGCCCATCGCCACATCGTCCGCGGCGGCGATCAGCGACACCTGTGCGGCCAGGTCGCCTCCCTCGGCCGCGAACGCAACAGCCGGCAGTGCCCGCTTGCCGACGATCACCGGATGCACGAACTCGACCGCGACGTGGCGTGCGTCGGACCTCGCAGCCGGCGAGCGGCCGAACGCGATCAGCCGGCCCCCGCGGGCGAACCGCTCGGCCATCAGATGACATACGCGTGCCAGCCCGTCGGCCGACTCTTCGAAGAATCGCGCGCCCGATTCCGTGCGCTCCGACAGCAGCGCGGCGACGCTCAAGCCATGGCCCCCTCGGGGGCGCGCTCGGCGATGCGTAGCAGCCAGTCGCGCCACGCCTCGATGCCCTCGCCGGTCCGCGCGCTCAGCACGATCCGCTCGACGTCGGGGTGCACGACGTCGATGTTGTAGAGGAGCTTGTCGAGGTCGAAATCGAGGTGCGGAAGCAGGTCGATCTTGTTGACGATCACGAGCTCGCAGGCCCGGAACATCAACGGGTACTTGAGCGGCTTGTCCTCGCCCTCGGTCACCGCGCTCACCATCACGCGCGCGTCCTCGCCGATCCGGAACTCGGCCGGGCAAACGAGGTTGCCGACGTTCTCGACCAGCAGCAGGTCGATTTCGTCGAGCGGCATCGCGGGGATCGCCGAGCGCACCATATTCGCGTCGAGATGGCACTCACCGCCGAAGCCGGCGCCGGTGTTGAGCTGAGTCACGGGGACGTGCAGCGCCGCCAGTCGGTCGGCATCCATCGAGCCCTCGACGTCACCTTCGAGCACCCCGACGCGCACGCCGGGCAGGTCCGTCACGACGCGCTCGAGCAGCGTCGTCTTGCCGGCGCCGGGCGCGCTCATGAAGTTGACGACCTTGACCCCGGCCCGGTCGAAATCCGCCCGGTTGGCGCTCGCGATCGTATTGTTGGCGTCGAGCGCGTCCTCGACGATCCTCACCTTTGTGCGATGCACTCCGCCTCCTTTCCGAGATCGCCCTCAGGGCGATCTCGCAAGGCCGCCGCAGGCGGCCCCTCTACTTCAATAGCTTCAACCTCGAACTCGTTGCCGCCGGCGATCTCGACGTCGCTGCCCGCGCACTGCGGACAGCGGAACGCGGGGATCTCGATCTCCCACTCGTGGCCGCAGCCACGGCACCGCAGGCGTGCGTCGATCACCTCCTGCTCGAGCCGCGCCCCCTCGCACACGGTTCCGCGCGCGACGAACTCGAAGTAAAACTCGAGCGTGTCCGGGATCACCTGGCGCAGCTTGCCGACGCGGAGCTCGACGACCGTGACATGCCGGCCGTCGGCGTGCTTGACGACGGTGTTGACGATCGCAGAGCTCAGCGACAGCTCGTGCACGGCCCGATCACTCTGCGGGCGCGGCGAACGCGCCGGATTGGAGCTCCGCGACTGTCTCGACGACCAGGTCCACAGCCCGCTCGATGGCGTCCCGGACGGGCTCCGATAGACCCCAACCCATTTCCTCAACATCAGCCGGTTCGCACGCGATCACGACGACGCGGCCGGGCCAGGCGCCGACCGACTTGACGAACCGCAGCACGGTCTGCGGGTCCATCGCGTGCGGGTTGATCACGTCGCCGTCCTCGATGCCGCCCGGGACGGACTCCTCGTCGGGCTCCATCACGTACAGCGTCCCGGGCTCGCCCCCCTGCTTGGAGACGTCGAGAATCACGAGCGCGTCGTAACCGCGCATGACCTCGTAGGCGAGGTCGAGCCCGCCGGTGCCCGCGTCCATCACGGCGACGCCGGGCGGGAGCGGACGCTCGCCGAGGTGCCGCGCCACCTCGCCGCCGAAGCCGTCGTCCCGCAGCCAGGCGTTGCCGACGCCGGCGATCAGGATGCTGCGCAGTGGCTCATCGGTCATGTCTCGATCACCTCCACCTCGGGGGCAAAGAAGTACAGAAAGCGCCCGGTCTCGCGCAGCAGGTCCCGGCCCGGGTCGTCGTCGACGGTGACGCCCAGGTGCACCTTTCCGTCGTAGTCCGTCAGGATCCGCTCGATTGTCGCAATCCGGCCGTCGAGCATCCGCGCCTGGATGTCCGCATCCGGGCCGGGTCGGATCACCACCTTGAAACCGCGGGCGAAGCGCACGCCGTCGACGGTCGCCTCGGGCTGGCCGGCGGCCGGGTCTGGCAGTCCTGGTGGCTCGGTCGGCGGTGAGAGTGTGACCGGGTCGCGGATCTCGACGCGGCCGTGTAGCGCGATGATGTCCTCGGGCGTCGCTGCCGCCGCGCGCTCGATCATCTCGCGCACCGCCGGATCGGCGCGCTCGATCTCCGCGCGCTCGGCGTCGCTCAGCACCTGGACGTGGAGGAGCAGCGCCTCCTCGATCTCGGTCGAGTCGAACAGCCCGCCGCGGCTCTCGGGCGCGATCTGCGGATGGTCGGGGAGCACGTACGTCGTGCCGAGCACGACGTCGTCGGCCTCAGTGGCGAGCACCGGATACGTGTTGACGCTGGTCGGCGCTCCGTCGAGCGGGGAGCGGAACGTGCCCGCGGAGATGCGGAGCACGATCTGCGTGGAGATCAGCGACCGGGCCAGCGCGCCGCCGCGGTCGAGCCCGGACGGCACGTCGAACGTGTTGTGCACGCAGCAGCGCGCCACCACCGACCCGTCCCCGCGGATCTCTGAACGCAACGTGAGCCGCCCGCCGTCGAACTCCGTCGTGATCCGCTCACCGAACGACGCGGGTCCGAGCTCGACCCGGCACGCGGAGGCCTCGTGGCGCTCGCCGCTCGGGGCCAGGTACCGGAGCGTCGCGGACAGAGTGGCGTCCGCGTCGACGGAATCGGCCACACACTCGAGCCGGGCATGGTCGAACGCTCCGGCGCACTCCGCCGCGTAGGCCGGCGGGTACACGATCCCGAACGGGGTGGGGGTCGCGTTCTTGGTGGCGTCCGGCGTGTACGGGTACAGGGCGTACCCCTCCCAGAGCAGCGATGAGACGAGTTCCTCCAAGTGATCAGTCATGGTGGAGCAGCTCGCTGACACACGCGTCGAGCGTCGCCAGGCCGCGCGCGAGCTTCTCCCGCTGAAGCGCCTCGAACGTGTCCGCGCGCACCGCCACCCACGCGGTGCCGGGGTAGTAGTGCGCGACCGTCTCCTGCCACACCGACACCGGCATGCGGAAATCGATCGACTTCGACCACGGGATCAGCGCCATCTGAAGCCCGCCATCGTCGCCGGGGTAATAGATCATCCCGTTGAAGTGGAGCGCCAGCGGCGCCACACCGTCCGGCAACGAGTGCAGGTACTTTGCGGCGGCGAGCTCCAGGTCGTAGTGACACGCGATCGGTACGGAGACCGTGGCCGTTCCCGTGAACGCGGGGACCAGCACGTCGAGCTTGGCCCACACCAGGCTCCTGGTCGTTACCGCCCACCGCTCCGGCGCGCCGAACAGCTCGACCAAACGCTCGCGGGTCGCGTCGTCGTAGCTCCGGCGGGCCGGCTCGATCATGAGCTGGATCGTGAGGGCGATCATGTAGACCGGCGCTCCCGCGTTCTCGGTCACCTGTAGATCGAGCGTCAGCATCGGCGCGGCCGCGTACTTGACCGGGCGGGCCCCGAGGACCTCGAAATCGACGTCACGCGGACCATCAGTCGCGACGGGGCCCGGCGTAGTGTCCACCTCGAGGCTCACGCCGTGACCGCCCGAGCGCGCAGCGCCTCGAAGAACTCGGTCACCGCAGTCTCGACGCCGCTGCCACCCGAGATCCCCTCCCAGCGCGCCTTGATCGTCCCGGTCAGCTCATAGCAGCGGTCGATCGGCGCGATCACGTACAGCGGGGGATCGGCGAGCCGGTTGACGATCAGGCCCTCGATATCCGGCTCGAGCCCTTCGAGCGCAGGGTTGAGCGCCCGCATCCGGGTCCACGAATCGAAGTGGAGCTCGCTCTCGGTCGCGCCGCCCGGGCTCGGGTACATCGCGACCACGCACGAGGTCACCGTCGATTCCATGAAGAACGCGAGCCCGATCGGGATCTGGAAACTCGCCCACAGATCGTCGGGGACGTCGAGCTCATCGAGCCACAGCGTCCGGTTACCGGTCGGCCGGTAGTCACCCTCGCCCGAGCGCATCGCCCAGCACGCCTCGCACGCGCACACGATCCGCCGTTCTGACAGCGCGAGCAGGTGGCGATGGTCGGACGGGATACCGATACCGCACAGATCGCAGACCTCGTCGGTGGCGCTGGCGGGAGCCGAAGCGCGAGCGGGTTGCCGCGCCAACCCGCGCAGTCCGGACACGACCCCGGCACGCCTGCGCGCCGCCACCGCGTCGTCGAGCAGCCGGCGGCCGTCGTTCATTGCGTCAATGCCACCTTCACCCGTCCCTCCTCGCGCAGCAGCGGCACGGGCTCGAGTTGCACCCGGTCGTCGTCCATCGACCGTCCCGCGCTGGGGAGGAAGAACGAACGTGCGCACTCCGGGCACGACAGCGCCCCGGCGAGTAGCAGGCCGTCGTGCAGTGGCGCGTTGCAGCTGGCGCAGCGGTCGCGGTAGGCGAGCAAGCTGCCGTCCACGTTGGCGACGAGCAAGTCAGCGCCGGCCACGTTGACCGCGGCGAGCGATCCGTCTCCGAGTGACGAGACCGATTCGATGTCGAACCACGACCGCGCCGGATCTGACATCACGACGGGGAGCGCCTGGGGGGAGACACCCTCGACCTCGAGGCCCTCGAGATCGGGCGCGGCCTCCTCGAGCGCCTGCTTGATCGCGAGCTCGAGCGTCACCGACGACGCCGAGCAGTCCGAGCAGCTCCCCTGCAGATGGATGCGGGCGACGCCGTCCTCGAGTGACAGAAGCTCGACGTTGCCACCGTGGGACTCCATGTAGGGCCGCACCGACTCGAGCGCCTGCTGCACCCGCTGCTCGAGCGGCACGGGGTGCAGGTCGTGGATCAGCAGCAGCGTCGCCACGAGCGGGTCGTCCGGAAGCGAGGCGGCGAGCCGCTCGCCGTCCGGCCCGGCTTCGAGCAGCGTGCGCACAATCCGTTCGAGCCCGGCGCCGTACATCTGAACCACCCCCGACACGAGCTCCTCGGCGAGCCCGCGCGGGACGGACTCGCCGCACGTCTCGAGCGCGGCCTGGAGCTCCTCGACGCGCCCGACCAGCTGCTCGGCGTCCATCCGGCTACGCCAACGCCGTCGGCGTGTGCATGACCTTGCGGACCCGGCCCTTGCCGGTGTACATGTGCACTCCGCACGGCAAACACGGGTCGAACGACCGGACGGCCCGCATGATGTCGATCCCCTTGAAGTTCTCCGGTCCGTTCTCCTCGAAGATCGGCGTGTTTTGCACGGCGTCCTCGTACGGTCCCGGAGTCCCGTACACATCGCGCGGGCTCGCGTTCCAGGGGGTCGGCGGGTACGGCTGGTAGTTCGCGATCTTGCCCTCCTGGATCACCATGTGGTGTGAGAGCACGCCGCGCGCGGCCTCGTGGAAGCCGCAGCTCACCGCGCTGTCGGGAACCTTGAAGCTGTTCCAGCTCTTGGTTCGTCCGGCCTGCACCTCTTTCAACGCGCGCTCGAGGTTGTGCAGTGCGATCAGCGCGCTGTAGGCCTGGTGGTACGTACGGGCACGGTCGCGCTCGACCGCGTTGGACTTCTCCGGCACGTTCCACTCGAGCTCCATCTCGGGCATGTTCGGGGACCGCGGCAGCACCATCTGGATCGAGTGACCCGTCGCCTTCGCGTAGCCGAAGTCGACGAGCCCGGCCTTGGCCGTGCACCACTGGCGAGCAAACGGGCCGCCGCCGGTGTCACAGCACACGTGAGTGTCGGTGCGCTTGTCGTAGATCCGTGGGGACACGACCCAGGTGTACTTGTCGGCGAAGTCGCGCTTCTGCGGCCGCGGCAGCGTGACCTTATTCCACGGATGGTTCTTGTCGACCGGGTTGCCGAGCGGGTCCTGGGTGACGAACGTCGGCTCGTTCTCCCAACTGTCGAAGTAGGAGGAGCCGAGCAGGATGCGGATCATCAGGTTGATCTCGACGAGGTCGGTGGAGATCAGCTCGCCGCCGATCGCGACGCCCGGGGTGATGTACCGCTTGCGGCCCCAGTTGGTCATGTTCCGGTAGTCGTAGTCGACGTAGTCCGGGTCGTCGAACGATCCCCAGTTGACGAGGTTCGTCTCGCGGAAGCCGACCATGTCGTAACCCGGCAACTCCTGGAGGAAGAAGTCGTAAAGGTCGTCGTGCATCGGCACGCTGCGCTTGACGTAGTCGAAGTACCGCATCAGGCGCACGTAGTAATCGGTGCACGTCTGATGGGTGATGTCGGCGCTGCACCCGCCTGGCATGATCGTCGAGGGGTGGGTGTGACGTCCGCCGAACAGGCAGTACATCTCGCGCGTGTAGCGCGCCACGTGCAGAGTCTCGAGGTAGAACTCACCGGTGAACGGGTTGAGCGCCCGCATGATGTCGGCGATCGTCTTGAAACCGTGGATGTCCTGGCCGGGCGCCGGCGTGTTCTCCGCCTTGGCCAGGAGGGTCGGATTGGTCTCCTTGACCATCTGCTCGCAGAAGTCCACATTCGCCATGCAGTCGTTGAAGATCGCGTGGTCGAAGATGTAGTCCGCGGTCTCGGCCAGGTTGAACGCGAGGTCACCGAGCGCCGGCGGCTTCACGCCGTAGGCCATGTTCTGGTTCAGACACGAGCAGGTGCAGTGGTTGTCACCGCAGATCCCGCAGATCCGGCTCGTGATGAAGTGAGCGTCGCGTGGATCGATCCCCTTCATGAAGATGTCGAACCCGCGGAAGATCATCGAGGTGCTGTAGCACTTGTTGACCCGCTGGTTCGAGAAGTCGATCTCGGTGTGGATCCCGAGGCTGCCCACGATCCTCGTGATGGGGTCCCACGACATCTCCTTGACCATCACCCTCTGCTGTTCGGGCGTCTCAGTCGCCATCTGTCTATCTCCTCAAGTTCAGGTTTCCAGGGTGACGGGTTTGCCTACCAGCGCTTGACGTAGCCGGTGGTGAGTGTCTTGCCGCGCCGGCGCCACTCGGGCTCGACGTCGTAGTTCTGCTTGACGTGCCGCTTGCGCATGAAGCGCACAATCGGTCCGTAGGAGTACTGGATGATCCGCTGGGCGGCCTTGCCCCACGGGTCCTCGTCCATGAACGGCATGTACTTGTCGGGGAACCCCGGCATGGTGCACGCCATGCAGATGCCCCCGACATTCGGGCAGCCACCAACGCCGTTGACCCAGCCGCGGACTGGCACGTTGCATTTGACGACTGGGCCCTTGCATCCGAGCTTGACCAGGCAGCGGTGGTCCGAGCCGTACTCGGTCGCGAACTCGCCCTGCTCGCTGAAGCCGGCGCGGTTGCAGCTCTCGCGTACCGTGCGCCCGAACAGCCACTTCGGGCGAAGCGCCTCGTCGAGTTCCGGGGCGGGGGCGAGCCCGGCGAGATGGAGCGCGAGGTACAGCAGCGTCTCGGTCATGTTGTCGGGCTGCGCCGGACAACCGGGGATGCAGACGATCGGCAGTCCGGCCTTGGACTTCCAGCTCCAACCGAGGTAGTCGGGGACGCCCATCGCGCCGGTGGGGTTGTTCTTCATCGCCGGGATGCCGCCGTAGGTTGCGCACGTCCCGACCGCGACCACCGCCGCCGCCTTCGGCGCGAGCCGGTCCATCCACTCGTTCATCGTGATCGGCTGGCCGTTCTCCGGGTTCACCGCGAAGCCGGTCCAGTGACCCTCGCCGTTGATCTCCTCGTTGCCGAGCGAGCCTTCGATCACGAGTACGAACGGATCGAGCTCGCCCTTCTCGGCGTCGAACCACGCCTGCGCGTACTCCTGGCCGACCGCGTAGTCGACGACCTGGTTGTGGACGACGACCTTGGGCATGCCGGGGATCGCCTGCAGAATGATGTCCTCGAGGCTCGGGTTCGTCGCCGAGGTCATCGCGACGGAATCGCCCTCGCAGCTGAGTCCCGTGGTCATCCACAGGACGTGCGCGGTGACGGCCTCGGTCTCCTTCTGCTTCGCGTACGGATTCGCCAACGCCGACATTCCGTCTCCTCTCTCTTCTCTCAACAGATCCTCGGGAGCGGGTCGCCCACCAACTGATCCATCACCCGCTTGCCGCCAAAGCTCGTCTCCACCAGCACCATCCCGGGCGGCTCCGTCCGCACCTCGCCGATCTCCGCCGCGGCCTCGCAGCCCGGCACGGCGCGCAGCGCCCCGAGCGCCCGCGCGGCGGCGTCCGGCGCCACGAACGCCACCAGCTTGCCCTCGTTCGCGATGTACATCGGGTCGATCCCCAGGAGCTCCGCCGCGCCTGCGACCTCGGGACGCACCGGGACCGCGCGCTCTCGCACGATCATCGCCACCGAGGAGGCGCGCGCGAGCTCGTTGAGCACCGAGGCGACGCCGCCGCGGGTGGCGTCACGCAGGCACCGCAGCTCGGGACCGACGGCCTCCAGGAGCGAGTCGACCACCGGCCACAGCGACCGGGTGTCCGACTCGATCTCCGCGTCGAGGTCGAACTCTCCGCGGGCGAGCATGATCGCGGTGCCGTGCTCGCCGACGCTCCCGGACAGGAGAATCCGGTCTCCGGGCCGGAGCCCTGCGGGCGACAGCCGGGCGCGCGGGTCGCGGCGGCCGATGCCGGTCGTGCACACGTACATCCCGTCGGCGTGACCGCGCTCGACCACCTTCGTGTCGCCGGTGATGATCTCCACGCCCGCCTCTTTTGCCGCCCGCGCGATCGCGGCGACCTCGGCCTTCAGATCGTCGGCGGCGAGGCCCTCCTCGAGGATCAGCGACAGGCTCAGCGCGAGCGGCCGCGCACCGGACACGGCCAGGTCGTTGACCGTTCCGTTGACCGCGAGCTCGCCGATCGAGCCACCGGGGAAGCGCATCGGCTTGACCACATAGGAATCGGTGGTGAGCGCTAGCTGTGCGCCGTCGATCTGTAGCGCGCCGGCGTCGGCCATCTCGTCCAGGGTCTCGGAGTCGAACGCTGGCGCGAGCAGGCCCTCGATCAGGCTCTGCGTCGCCTTCCCGCCGGCGCCGTGGGACATGTTGATCCTGCTGTCGCGGAACTTCGCGCGCTTGGACCGTGCCGTCTCGATGATCCCGAGGATCTTCTGCTCGCGCTCGGAGACGACGGCGGGGTCGCTCATCACACGACTTCTCTCTCCCGCGCAAAGCGACCGAAGTTGTAATACGCCGCACACGCGCCCTCGGACGAGACCATGCACGTGCCGATCGGGCGCTCGGGCGTGCACGCGGTCCCGAACACCTTGCACTCCCAGGGCTTGATGACGCCCTTTAGCACCTCGCCGCACTGACACGCCTTCGGATCGGCGACGCGCACGCCGGGGACGCTGAAGCGCACCTCGGCGTCGAGGTCCGCGTAGCGGTCCGACAGCCGCAGGCCGCTGTGGGAGATGAAGCCGAGCCCGCGCCACTCGAAGTGGGGGCGGAGCTCGAACACGTCGGCCATGACCTCGAGCGCGCGCAGGTTGCCCTCCCACGGGACGACGCGCTTGTACTGGTTCTCGACCTCGCAGCGCCCACCGGCGAGCTGGCGGAGGATCATCTCGATCGCCTGGAGGATGTCGAGCGGCTCGAACCCGGCGATCACGACCGGCTTGCCGTAATCGGCCGGGATGAACTGGAACGGCCGCGCGCCCACGACTGTCGAGACGTGGCCCGGGCCGATGAACCCGTCGAGCCGGAGATCCGGCGATTCGAGGAGCGCCTTGAGGGGCGGGACGATCGTGACGTGAGAGCACATCACCGAGAAGTTCTCGACGCGCTCGGCGCGGGCGCGCTTCAATGTCAGCGCGGTCGAGGGCGCGGTGGTCTCGAACCCGATCGCGAAGAACACGACCTCGCGATCAGGGTTCTGCTTGGCGATCCGCAGTGCGTCGAGCGGCGAGTAGACCATCCGGATGTCGGCGCCGGCGGCCTTCGCGTTGAGCAGGCTGCCGTCGGATCCCGGGACGCGCATCATGTCGCCGAAGCAGGTGAAGATCACGCCGTCGTTGTGCGCGAGCGCGATCCCGTCGTCAACCCGTCCCATCGGGATCACGCACACGGGACAGCCGGGACCGTGCACGAGCTCGACGTTGGCCGGGAGCAGGTCGTCGATCCCGTACTTGTAGATCGAGTGGGTGTGGCCGCCGCACACCTCCATCAGCTTGTAGTGCCGGCCGGGCTCGACCAGCGACAGGATCTCCATGGACACGGCGCGCCCGAGCTCGGCGTCGCGGAATTCGTCGACGAACTTCACGCGGCGCGCTCCAGTCGCGTGAGCGCGGTTCCCGCGTGGACGAGCAGCAGGTCGCCGGGCGCGACCGGATCGACGAGCGCGGTCTCGACCGTCTCTCGCACACCGTTCTGCTGCTCACACAGCGCCAGCCCGCGGACCTCGTCGATCCGCACCACGTGCATCGCCACGCCGTCATCACCGCACGTGATGCAATGTTGGGCGACGACTTCGTCGTCGCTCCGAGTTCGACTGGCGTCGAACTCGCGGTCGCTGACCCGGCACGAGCGGGCGGCGCTCACTCGATCACGCTGGCCTTCAGCTCCTCGAGCTCCTGCTCGTAGTCGGCACCCATCCGCACGAGCAGATCGCGGGTCGCGCGCGCCTCCTCCTCGTCGACCCTCGAGATCGCGAATCCCACGTGGATCAGCACCCAATCTCCCGGCCCGACCCCAGCGCCGTCGTTCTCGGAGTCGAGAAGGCCTACGTTGACGTTGCGGCGTACTCCTGCAACGTCGACTTTGGCCAGCCTATTCAGGTCATCGACGATTTCGATGACCTGGCCAGGGATCGCCAGGCACACGTCCGGTGTTCTATCACTCGATCGCGCCCGATTGTGAACGCGGGTAAGCGGAGTTACCAACCAACATCGGCCCTGGTACTCGGCACGATCACCGAGGCATAGACTGGACCGGACGTCGGAGGCCGGAGAGACCAGAGAGGCTGTGTCGTGTCCGTCGAAGACCGAGGGGTTGCCCAGCCCGGACCATTGCGGTGGCCGCGCCATCCGCAGCTGGCGGGCGACCAGCCGGAGTCGCATCGCGCTCTATGCGTACCTGCTCGATTCCGACGGGGAGCTCGCCGACGAGTTCGACGTCCGGGCCAGGATCGCGGCCCGGCAGCTAGCGACCGCGAGGGTCATCCAGGTCGCGGTCGGGGCGTGCGACCTGGCGCCGTGGTTCGAGGCCGCTGCGAACGGCCTCGGGCTGCTGATCCTCGACGGCCTGCTGGCGCTAGAGATCCGGGTGGACGGGCGCACCGCGGTAGAGCTGATCGGCCCGGGAGATCTTCTTCAGCCGCTCGGTCCCGCGGCGGATCAGCTGGTCGCGCGCACGTGCGGTTGGCGGGCGCTGCGCCCGACCAAGCTCGCGGTGCTCGACGGCGATTTCGCCGAACGGGTGCGGCCATTCCCGCAGATCGCCCGGATCCTCACGCGCCGCGCATGCCGGCGCCCGCTCGAACTCGACGTGCTCCGCGCGATCACCTCGCAGCCGCGGCTCGAGGTTCGGCTCGTCCTATTGCTGTGGCATCTGTCCGCGCGCTGGGGGAGGGTGGAGCCGAATGGGGTTCGCCTGTCGCTGCCGCTCACCCACCGCCTGCTCGGCCAACTGGTGGCCGCCGAGCGACCGTCGATCTCGCACGCGCTCAAGCGGCTCGCGCAGGCGGGCCTGGTCACCGGGTCGACCGACGATCTCCACCTCCACGAGAGCCTCGAGCACCAGCTCCAGGCATTGGCCGAGCGCGAGCCCGTGCTGACTGAGCGCCCGGTGGCGCATTCACAAAGGGCACGTCGACCGATCGCCTAGCGCATGATCACCGCCGAGCGGCATCCCGTGCACGTCCTCTGGCTTACGAGCGGGCTCGGATGCGACGGCGACTCGCTGGCGATGACCGCGGCGCGCAACCCGAGCTTCGAGGACCTGATCCGGGGGTGCTTCCCTGGCGCTCCCCCGGTGGTCATCTACAACCCGGTGCTGGCGTACGAGACCGGCGAGGAGTTCATGCGGCCGTGGTTCGACGCGGCCGTGGGCAAGCTCGAGCCGTTCATCCTCGTGCTCGAGGGCTCGGTCCCGAATGAGGAGATCAGCGGCGACGGGTACTGGGCGACGATGGGCGTCGACCCGGTCAGCGGAGAGCCAATCCCGACGTGCACGTGGATCGACCGGCTCGCGCCGCGCGCCGCGGCGGTGCTCGCGCTCGGCACCTGCGCGGCTTTCGGCGGCATCCCGGCGATGAGGAACAACCCGACCGGCGCGATGGGGCTGCGCGACTACCTGGGCTGGCGCTGGACCTCGCGCCGGGAGGTGCCGATCGTCAACCTCCCCGGTTGCCCGGTCCAGCCCGACAACATCACCGAGACGTTGCTGCACCTGGCGCTGCACGTCGCCGGCGCCGGCCCGATGATCGACGTCGACGAACACGGCCGCCCCACCTGGCTGTTCGCCCGGACCGTGCAGCAAGGGTGCGGCCGGGCCGGTTTCGCCGAGCAGGGCGAGTTCGCGCGGACGCCCGCCGATCACCGCGGGTGCCTGGTCAAGCTCGGCTGCAAGGGTCCGGTGGCGATGTGCAACGTGCCGCTGCGCGGTTGGGTCGGCGGCGTTGGCGGGTGCCCGAACGTGGGGGGCATCTGCACCGCGTGCACGATGCCCGGCTTTCCCGACAAGTTCATGCCGTTCATGGACGCGAATACGCTCGGCTTGCTGGGGTCCCGGACGGCGCGGTTCACCTACGGGCCGGTGCTCCGGTCGCTCCGCCGGCGCGTGATCCGCAGCCACTACGACCGCGAGCCCGCGTGGCGCTCCCCGGGAGGCAGGCTGACCAGCGGCTACGAGCCGCGGTGGGAGAATCGCTGAGATGCCGGTGTCGGTCGTGTTCGAGTGCGAGATCTGCGGCGTGCGTCCCGACCCCGAGACCCAGGTCGCGCTCGAGCGCCAACTCCTCGACCTCCGTCATGGCGAGTACGTCGACGCCGATCCCGGACGCTGGCTGACCTGGCACGGCCGCGGGATATACGGGCCGCAGCGGTATGCCTGCGGGGCGCACCGGGGCGAGCTCAAGGCGGTGGTGCGCGAGCACTACGGCACGCTCGGCTGGCATCCCTGGGCCAAGGGGCCGCATCCGTGGGCGGGGCGGCGCGGGACCGACCGCGCCCGGACGCTGGTGCGCGCGCTGCGCTCGACGTTCGGCGCGCCCGGAGCGTGAGAATGCCGGGGTCATGACGGTCTCGCACGATGTCCCACCGCTGTCGGTCGACGATGTCGGCCAGGCGGCGCAGTCGCTCCGCGAGTCCGGGCTTCGGCTTTCCACGCCGCGTCGCTTGGTGCTCGAGGCGCTGTTTGCCGCTGATGGCCCGGTCGCCGCCGGCGACCTGGCTCGAGAGCTGGGGATCGACGAATCATCGGTCTACCGCAACCTCGAGGTCCTCGAGCACCACGGCCTGATCCGCCACGTTCACCTAGGGCATTCGGCCGGGCTGTACACGCGAGTCGGCTCGGACGACGTCGAGTATCTGTACTGCGAACGGTGTGCGAGGGTCACCACCGTCGCGCCGTCCCGTCTCGACTCCGTACGCAAACGGATCAAGCAGGAATTCGGATTCACGGCGCGCTTCGCGCACTTCCCGATCGTCGGCGTCTGCGACAAGTGCGACGCAGCCAGGTGATCCTAATTACCAGTCGCTTGCATTAAGACGCCTGCCGAGAGTAGGTTGATCCAAACTCCGGCGGCCCCCGTATATGCGGTCAGCGCTTATCCGAGCTCGTGATCGATGAAGGAGGACACGATGGAAGCAGCGACGTCTGGCGCGAAGCGGCGACCGGGTGTCCGGGCGTTCTGGGCTTCGCTGACCCGGAGTCAGAGGCGGACCTTGCTGATGATGATCGGGGTTGTCGTCGGGCTGCATGTGTTCGGGTTCGTGACGTTGATCTCGCTGGTGGCGCCACGGCACTACCGGCTGGGGACGGCGGGGGCGTTCACGATCGGGATTGGGGTGACCGCCTACACGCTGGGGTTGCGGCATGCATTCGATGCCGATCACATCTCGGCGATCGATAACACGACGCGGAAGTTGATGGCCGAGGGCAAGCGTCCGCTCAGCGTGGGGTTCTGGTTCTCGCTCGGTCACTCCTCGATCGTGTTCGCGCTCGCGTTTCTGATCTCGGTCGGCGTCCGCGCGCTGGACGGTCCGGTCAAGAACGACAACTCCAACCTGCATCAGGTGACCAACTCGATCGGGACGTTGGTGTCAGGGACGTTCCTGTATGCGATCGCGGCGATCAACGTGGTGATCCTGTTCGGGATCGTCAAGGTGTTCCGCGAGATGCGGACCGGCCGCTACAACGAGCAGCAGCTCGAGGAGCAACTCAACAAGCGCGGGCTGATGAACCGCTTCCTCGGGCGGCTCACCCGCACCGTGACCAAGCCGACGCAGATGTACCCGATCGGGCTGCTGTTCGGCCTCGGGTTCGACACCGCCACCGAGGTCGCACTGCTCGTCCTCGCCGGTGGTGCCGCCGGCGCAGGACTGCCGTGGTACGCAATCCTGTGTCTGCCCGTCCTGTTTGCCGCCGGCATGTCGCTGATGGACTCGATCGACGGATCGTTCATGAACTTCGCCTACGGCTGGGCGTTCTCAAAGCCCGTCCGCAAGGTCTTCTACAACCTCACTATCACGGGCCTGTCCGTCGCCGTGGCCGCCGTCATCGGCACGATCGAACTCGGCGGACTGACCGCGTCGGAGCTCAACCTCAGCGGCTCGTTCTGGAACTGGTTCGAGAACATCAACATCAACCTACTCGGGTTCGTGATCGTCGGCATGTTCGTCGCGACGTGGGCGATCGCGCTATCCGTATGGCGCTTCGGACGAATCGAAGAGCGCTGGAGCGCCTCTCTCGACCAGGCGGCCTAGCGTCGCCTAACGCCACCAGGGGCGTCTGCGGAGATCCGCGACCGCAACCGCCGGCTTGACGAGGTCAACCGTGTGCTGGCTCAGATGGTCCAGGTGCTCGCACAGCCAGACGCCGTAATAGGAGCCGGAGGACTCGTCGACGACGCCCGCCTCGGCCAGGGATGGCGGCTGGAGCTCGGACACGGCCCTGTGATTCGGTCTGCCGACCTGCTCGGCGAGCTCCCCGTACCAGGACGCGAGCGTCGCGGTTCGGCGCTCGAGCACGGCGCGTGCCTCGTCGAGGCCGGTTGCGTTCGGAGGCATCTCCGCGACCGCGTGCGCGGTCAGACGGAGCCGGAGCGACCCGCCGACCAGGCGCCACAGGTCCTGCTTGGCGATGCGCTTGCTTCCCTGCTCGGAGAGGAAGCCCCGCAGGCCCTCGTCTAGCCGGACCCCCGCGGTCCCGGCGGGCGCCCCGGCATCGGGCTCGTCACCCCGCGTTCCCGTCGCCCACCGCACCGCCTCGGTCAGGTATGACGCGCCCGTACGGAACGCGTCCGCGAGGTCGTCACCGACGACGGACGACACTCCACGCGGCCAGAACAGCGTGCCGACGACCGCGCTGACCGCGCAGCCTAGCGCCACGTCCTCGATCCGGACCACGCCGACCTTCCATCCCACCGGAACGATCAGGTTGAACAGAATCGCGATCAACACCGTGAACGCCGCCTGGCCGACGGCGAACGGCGCGGTCCCCGGCGAGTAGGCGGCCACGAGCACCGCGAACGGGAACACGATCCAGAGCGCGGTTTCATCGCTGCCCATCGCCACCACGAGCGCACCGCCGATCACGAACCCGATCGCGGTGCCAGCGATCGCCCGGACCGCGGTGGCGCCGGTGGCCGACGCGTTCGTGCGAAGGACCGACAGCGTTCCGAGCACGACCCAGAAGCCGTGTTGGACGGTGGTCACGTCGGCCACGGCGACGGCCACCGCGAGCGCGACCGCACCGCGAATGCTGTTGACGAACCAAACCGAACGCAAGCTCGCGTGGGTGTGAGCAGCGGTGGCCACGCTCGACACCCGCTGCACGGTTCGTGCCGCGGCGTTCGATCCCGTGTACCAGCGAGCGCGTCTGGCCTCTAGCCACTCGGGATCCGCGAGACTTGACGCGATCAACGTCTCGTAGGCGACACCGAGGACGGCGACGGCGACCGCGTTCGCATGGAACGAGATCTGGGCGGCCTGCAGGAAGTGCCCGGGCGGCGATGTCGACTTCATTATCTCGTCCAGAACGACCGCCCGGCAGCGCTCAAGCCCGTCGACGTCGGGACGCCCGTCGCCGCCTGCCAGCAAAGAGGCCGTGTCTCGCAGCGCCGAGCTTGAAGCGGCGATGAGATCGAGGTCGGGCGCCGGGGCGTTCCTGAGGTCGTGCTGCTCCTCGACGGCGTCGGAGATCAGGTCCTCGGCCCATTCGAGCAACTCGACGCAGTTCGCGAGCGCCTGGTCCGTCGCTGCCAGACCGGTAGGGCGGTAAGGCGTCGACGTGAACTGGGCGACTAAGTCGTGCTTGGCGGCGACCATCGCAGCGACGTCCTCCTTGATCAGCCCGCCGCGGACCGCTCCGTCGAGCACGTCTGCGAGCTTCCCAGCGAGCACCGACGCCGCGGCGTTCAGCTGGTTGCCGCCGCTCGATCGCGGCGAGAACAGCAGAACGGCGGCGGTGCCGCAGACCGACGCCAGCCACCACCCGATGAGGCGGTCGGGGACCATGCTGACCGTGCCTACGGACGCCGCCGGTAGGACCCACGCGAGCAGCGCGCCGGTGACTCCCGAAGCCGCGTTGGGGCCGGTGACGCCCGCGAAGAACACGGCGAACGTCGCGGGCACGGTCACGATCGCGACCAGCCAGGTCGTGGAGCTGACGATCGTCGCGATCGTGATCAGCACGCTGCCGGTGAGCGCGAGCGCGAGGTGGGCGAGCAGCTTGTCGCGCCACGTCCCCGCGAACGACGCCAGCACGAGCGTCGCGAAGCTGCCGAAGGCGGCGAAGGTGGCGATCTGCGGATTCCCGATCACCTTGTCGGTGAACGCGAACAGCCCGCACACGCAGACCATCGCACGGATCGCGCGCATCGCCGCCGGGACCGACCACTTCGGGATGAGGCCGGCGAGCCCCGCTTTGAGACTCGACGCTCCAGTCATACGCGCATGATCACAGGTGTATGAATTTGTTCATGACTCCCGGGCCCGGAGGTATCGCTCGGCCTCAGTCTCGCCGAAATGCTCGGCCCAGCGGGCGGGCGTCGAGTGGTACGACGCGTCGCGGAGGTCAGGGTCGGCTTCCCCAACTCATCACCTCATTCCCCTCGCCGCAGCTTCTGGAGCGGCGCTGATTCGTGGTAGCGGTCAGGCGGTTGATCGCGTTGACGTCGAACCCGAGGTCGATCAGCAGCGCCACCCCATCGACGCTGTTTCGCTGGGCGCCGCGCACGAGCTGATCCGGATACGCATCGATTGCCCGATCCGCCAGGGTCGGGTCGTCCGCCAGGAGCTGCTCGACGCCGTCCCGATCGCCGATCGTCGCGGCTTCGAGGAACGCGTACAGCGGCGTCGCCCCCGACTTGGCGCCGGCGGCGCGCATCAGCTCGGCGCACTCGCGGTAACCCCGGAGCATCGCCTCTTCGCGGGGCGTGCGTCCCTCGTACCTGGCGTTGCGCGTCCGCGAGCTTCGGGATCGGCGCCGTGGTCGAGCAGCAAGAGGACGTGGCCGGCGAACCCGGCCCGGGCGGCGGCGCGTAGCTGTTCGTCGACCATCTCGCGCGGCGTCCCGTGCACCTCGGACAGCAGCCGGTGCCACGGTCCGCCGTCGCCGCTCCCGAGCCCGAACTCGAACAGCAGCGCGAGCCAGCGATCGTCGGCGTCCCAGTGGCGGTTGTAGAGGGTCTGCTCGTCGCTGGCGTCGGCGCCGGCCTCCAACACAGCCGCGCGAGCGCGAGCTCGTCCGAATGGGCCGGGGGATCGCCCTCGCCGCGGCCGAACGCTCCGGTCAGCGCGGTGAACGGTGGGCTGAGCCCTTCCCACAGGTAGCCGGCATTCGGGTCGGCGCCGTGGTCGAGCAGCACGCCCGCCGTCTCGGCGTCGCGTCCCGGTCCGGTGGACCAAGCGGGTGGGGTGAGCAGCGGCTCCCAGTCGACGGGCCGCCTGCCGGTTACCGCCTCGGTCGCGCGAGCGCTCCCGGCGGCGCCCGCGTCGCCGACCGCGGCGATCGTATGAATCGTCGCGGTCGCGAGCTCGGGTAGGCGGGAGCCCCGCGCCTCGCCCAGCGCCCTCGTCGTGCCGTACACACGCCACGAGAACTCGTCGACTCCCCGCGCCCACCCCCCCCCCCACCGCGCTCGCCTCACCCCCACCCCCCCCCCCCCCCTCCCCCCCCCCCCCCCCCCCCCCCCCCCCCCCCCCCCCCCCCCCCCCCCCCCCCCCCCCCCCCCCGGAGGGAGTCGTGTCGCCGACATGCACAACCTGACTGGAGCCAGAAGTCCGTGACCGCGGCATACCGCGCATGCGCTACGTGCGCTGTATGACACGGTCGCTTGCCGGCGCCTCGATTGGCAGGTTTTGCAGGTCGCCGCGCTGCGCCGGGGCCGCTACGCCGGCGCTGCGCTCGCGGCGGCGCGCTGGCGCAACTCGACCAGACCGGATTCGATGCCCCCGGTCAACACGTCGATGTCGGCGGCGTGATCGCGATCGCCGGTGACGCCGAAGTACAGCGCGCCGTCGTAGGAGAAGATCGCCACCACGATCCGGATCGTGCCGACGATCGGGACGTAGGGATAGGACTCGAGCAGCCGGCGGCCGAGGGCGTGGACCGGCCGCTGGGGACCGGGGACGTTGGTCGTCGCGGTGTCCATGTTGAACCGCGCCGACCGGGTCATCGTCCGGCTTCCGAGCGCGAGCAGCAACGGTGGGGCGAACCCGGAGAGCTGGGCGAGAACGTCGCCGGCGACCGCCTGCCCGGAGGCCTTGATCGAGTCCATCTCGTCGCGGATCACCGTCAGTCGCTCGGCGGGGTCGTCGATCCCGACGGGGAGCCGCGCGAACACGGCTGAGACGCGGTTGTTGTAGACGCCGTGCTCGCCTGGGAGCCGAACCGACACCGGGACCATCGTGCGAACGGTCCGCCCATGCGAAATCCTCTCGCCTCGCTCGGCCAACAGCTCTCGGAAGCCGTTGGTGACGATCGTCAGGACCACGTCGTTGATGGTGCCGCCGAGGGCGGCGCGGACCTCCTTGACGTCGGCGAGCCGGGTGATCGCCCAGCTCCAAACTCGGTGCGGGCCGATCGGGCCGGTCAACGAGGAGGCCGATGGCCGAACGGTCGGCGCCGCGGCCGCGACCGCGCGCATGAGTCCGATCGTGCCCCGCAGGAACTCGGACCGCGCCCGGATCGCGACGCTCGCCTGCCCCGCCGGAGAGAGCACGCGGTGCGAGGCGCCGCGGACGAACAGCTCGACGCTCGACGGCTCGGGGCCCGCGTGCCAGTCTTCGGCCGGCGCGGGGTCGGCGTCGTCACCGAACATCACCGACATCAGGTCGGTGGCGGCGACGCCGTCGACCATGCAATGGTGAACCTTTGACAGCAAGGCCCAGCGCGCGTGCTCGAGGCCCTCGACCATCCAGATCTCCCACAGCGGCCGGGCCCGATCGAGGTGCTGGGAGAACACCCGCGCGGCCATCGTCCGCAGCTGCGCGTCCGACCCCGGCGCGGGGACGGCGGTGTGGCGCAGGTGGTAGGCGACGTCGAAGTACGGGTCGTCGACCCACATCGGCTCGCTGATCCCGAGCGGGACGAAGCGGACCTTCTGGCGGTAGCGCGGGGTGTGGTGAAGCTTGCCCCGGACCATCTCGGTGAGCTCGGCGAACGACGGTGGCGGGCCTTCGAAGATGCTGACCCCGCCGATGTGCATCGGCGTGACGTCGTTCTCGACGTGCAGGAACGTCGCGTCCTGAGCGCTCATCGACTGCAAGCGGTGTCCTCGGATTCGAATCGCCCAAGCAGCCGCTCGAGCTCCCGGTACACCTCGGCGTTGACCGCCATCCCGCAGTGGCTCCCGTCGATCTCGACCCATTCCGCGGCGGGGTCCTGGCACGCACGCCAGTCGACGATCGCGTCGCTGCGCGAGTAGACGGCGATTGCCGGCGCGCCCGCGGGCAGGGGCGCCTTGAGCAGCGCGCGGAACTCCGAGCAGCAGGCGCCGTCGAGGCATTCGTTCGTGAACAGGCCACGGACTCCGATGTCGCCGAGGAACGCGACCGAGCGCACCGTGCGGAGCACCGACGGCGATATCGCGAGCTGATCGAGGACGGGCGAGCCGAGCGTCATCACCGCGGCCACCCGGTCCGGATGCCGGGCCGCGAGCGCGCGCGCGAGCGTCCCGCCGCGGCTCTGACCGATCACCATCGCGGGCTCGTCGAACGCGTCGAGCACGCCGCCGAGGCGCTCGAGCTCGCGGCCGGCGCAGCCGACGTTCAGCCGGATGCCGCTCGTGCGAACCTTGTGGCCGCGCCGGCGAAGCCAGCCGGCGAGCACGGTCAGCGACGCGTCGCCGGCGAGGAACCCTGGAATCAGCAGCACCCCACGAGGCCGCTGCGCTTGACCGGGGGACCAGAAGCGGGGGTCGGCAAACAACCGGGCGAGCTCCGGCCAGAAGCGGAGCTCATACCCGAGCGGTGCGCTCATCCCTCGTCCTCGATGAGCTGAAGGACGAGCTTGCCGGTGTTCTCGCCCCGGAACAGCATCAGGAACACCTCTGGGAACTTCTCGAGGCTGCCCGTGACGATGTCCTCGCGCGATTTCAGCTTGCCGCTGCTCAGCCACTCAGCGAGCTGCGCGATCCCCTCGCCGTAGCGCGGGGCGAAGTCGAACACGAGGAAACCGGTCATCGACGCGCGCATCACGAGCAGCTGCATGTAGTTGGCCGGGCCCCTCGTCGGCTGCTCGGCATTGTATTGCGAGATCGCGCCACAGATGACGACACGGGCCCCGCGCGCGATCCGGCGCAGCACCTCGTCCAGGATCTCGCCACCGACGTTGTCGAAGTAGACGTCGACGCCATCGGGGGTCTGCTCGCGAAGCTGAGCCCGGAGATCACCGCGCTTGTAGTCGATCGCGGCGTCGAAGCCGAGCTCGTCGGTGATCCACTCGCATTTCTCACGACCGCCGGCGATACCCACCACCCGGCAGCCCTTGATCCGCGCGATCTGCCCGGCGATGCTTCCGACCGCGCCGGCCGCGCCGGAAACGACCACGGTCTGCCCCGGCTCGGGTTTGCCGATGTCGAGCAGCCCGAAATACGCCGTCAAGGCGGTCATCCCGAGACCGCCGAGATAGACCGGCGCCGCGGCGAGCGTCGTGTCCACGCGGGTCACCCCGGTCCCGTCCGAGGTCGCGTACTGCTGCACGCCGAACATCCCCGACACCTGCTCGCCGACCCCGTAGTCGGGATGGCGTGACTGCACTACGCGGCCGAGCCCGCCGGCGCGCATCACCTCGCCGATTCCCACCGGCGGGACGTACGAGCGGACCTCGTTCATCCAGCCGCGCATCGCCGGATCGAGCGACAGGTACTCCAGCTTGACCAGGAACTCGCCGTCCGCGGGCTCCGGGGCGGTCACCTCGACGTATTCCCAATTGGATAGCTTCGGCAGGCCAACCGGTCGCTCGGCCAGCCGCCACTGAGCGTTCAAGTTCGTCATCGGGGCGAGCCTACTCGAACGGTCATCCGGCGCCGCCGGCGCTTGATCGCGTACGTCGCGGCGGCGGCGACCGCGACGGCTGCGGCGATCGCGAGCGAACCCTGCCGGGCGAGCTCGAGCGCGTGATCGAGCGAGTTCCAGAATACGTAGCCGAGGAGCGCCCTCCCCCCCCCCTCCCCCCCTCTCCCCCTCCTCCCCTCTCTTCCCCTCCTTTCCTCACTCCCTCTTTCTCTCTCCCCTCTCACCCTGGCCCGCGGCGACGCCGCCGAGGATCACGGCCAGCTCGCCCGGCGCGATCAGGCCGATGCCGGCGCCGGTCTCGAAGAACGCCATCACCCCAACCAGCGCGTACGTCCAGGGTCCGAGTGTCGATCCGGCGGTGCGCAGCGCGTGCTCGAGATCGGGCGGTCCACCGAGGATCGCGACGGTCGCGGCCGCCAGCGCCACCAGGCCGGCGACGAGTGCCCACTGTCGAGGGCTTCCCAGCATCGGGATCGGGTTCCTCGTGGGCATCTCCACCAGGATCGAGCGCAAACTGGTGCGGTGCCATGGGGCCCAGCGTGTATCTGTGACGAGCTCGCGCGAGGCTCGCGATCGTCGTGAGCGCGAGCACGGTCACGATCACCGCGAGCGAGGCTCCGGTCGAGATCCCCCCCCCCCCCCCCCGCGGGGATCGAGTCGAGCGCGAACAGGACGTCGCTCGTGCCGATCGCGATCAGCACCAGGAACAGCGGGGTCATCATCCTGCGGCCAGCGGCGCGGGTGAGGATCCGGTTGCCGTCGTAGCGGTCGGACAGCGGCAGGCGCCGTCGCGCGAACGCGACCAACGCGTTGTCGCCGACCTTCCGCTCTCGGTCGCGGTGGCGGAACAGCTGGAACGCAGTCGCGATCAACGCCATCCCGAACACGAGGAACATGACCGAGAACGCTGCAAGCAGCGCCGCGCCGAGCGCGATGAACACGGCGCGAAGCACGAGGGCGAGCGCGATCCCGATCGTAAGTGCGCGAGCCTGGCTCCTCGCCGGGACCGCGAACGTGCTCATGATCATCACGAACACGAACAGGTTGTCGACCGACAGGCTCTTCTCGACCACGTAGCCGGCGAGGAACTGTGTCCCGAGGCTCCAGCCCGCGAATACCCCGAGCGCTGCCCCGAACGCGAGCGCCGCGGCGATGTAGATAAGCGACCAGGCGGTCGCCGCACGAAAGCTCATGTGGGCATCTCCATCAGGATCGAGCGCGAACCCTCCCCCTCTTTCTCTTTTTTTCCTTTTCTTCTCTTTTTTATTTTTTCTCTTTTTTTTACTTTTTTTCTTTCCATTTTATCTATTTCTCCTACTTCTCCTTTTTCTTCTTCAATTTCTCATCTCTGTTTGAGCTTTCTCTTATCGACGTCGTCGCCGTGCCGCCTGGATTTTGCGTGACGACGCGCGTTCGGGCGGATCCTGGCCGGAGCGCCGCCGATCGAGGACCGGCTCGCACGGCTCTCGCGTCTCGCGCCGGGGGATGGGGAGGCGATCCGCGCGCTGAGCGCCGAGATCCGTCGGGCGATGGGGGATCGCGATCCCTGACGACGTGGCTTGGCGTTACGCGTGCGCTGGCCCGCTCGGCGGCGGCGGCCTGCGCCGTTCGTCGGCGCGACGACGGGACTTGCCGACCGCTCCTTCGCGGCCGTACGACTCCTACCTGCGTCGTAGTCCCGGGCCGTGCTCGGCACGTGCGCCAGTGCTGGCCTCGCTGTTCAGCGAGCGGCCGTGACCTACCGACTGCGGAACGGTTTCGAGCACGGCAGGCTCGAGATGGCCGTGGTCGTGCAGCAGATGGTCGTCCCGCAGCTGCCGGATCCTGTTCACGGCCGACCCCGTCACCTCCAGCCGGACGGTCGCCTCGGTGGAGGCGAGCTTCGGTCTCGGTGGGCGCTGGTCTCCGGACTGGTGAACGCGGACACCTTCATCGTGACGGCAGGTCGTCGCGGGGCGGCTGCTACCAATCAGCCTGCGCTCACGGACGCGCAGGTAGTGCGGCTCGTGCAGCTGGGCCGGCGGTCGAGCGCATTTCGGCCACCCGCAGGACATCGAATGGTGCCTGGCCGAGGACGACTTCTGGATCGTCCAGAGCCGGCCGATCACGACGCTGTTCCCGATCCTCGAGGCCGCCGACCGAGAGAACCACGTGTACGTCTCAGTCGGTCATGGCAGATGATGACCGAAGCGATGAGGCCGCTCGGGGTATCCGTGTGGCAGCTGACGGCGATGGCACCGTGACGAGGTCGGGGGCGGCTGATCGTCGACTCACGGCGCGGTCATCGCCCAGGAGTCGGCGGGTTGCCTGGCGGTCGTCGGGATGAGCACGCTACGAATCTGATCAGGGATGGGCAGCGGATCCGTCGTCGAACGCGGGGACTTCCTCCCCTCGGTCCCAACGAGAGCCCGGGCGGACCGCCGCTTGGGGGCGCGCCGCTCAGATCCACGCCGATCCGGCGATCGTCACCTAGCTGATCGAGCGCAACCGGTACTCTATCGCCGCCCTGAAGCGCGACATCCAGACGAAGTCCGGGCAGGCGCTGTTCGACTTTCTGCTGGAGGCCTTCAAGAGCACAAGCGAATCCTCGGCGATCCGCTGAGCCATCGGGCGATCATGGCGTGGATGGAGGCCACGTGGTGGCTCAACGAGCAGCTGGAGGCGTGGCTGGGCGAAAAGAACGCGGCCGACGCGCTCACGCTGTCCGCCCCCGGCAACGTCACGTCTGAAATGGGGCTGGCGCTGCTCGACGTCGCGGACGTGATTCGCCCGCATCCGCACGTCGTGGTGTTCCTGCAACACGTCGAGGACGAGGGACGCGAGGGCGAGGCCTTCCTGGACGAGCTGGCGAAGCTCGCGGGCGGGCGGAAGCGGAGGCAGCGATCCGGGCCTACCTCGAGAAGTACGGCATGCGCGGCGTCGGCGAGATCGACATCACCAGGCCACGATGGACCGAGCGCCCGACCACGCTGGGCCGCTGATCCTCGACAACGTCAGGAACTTCACGCCCAGCGAGCCAACCGCCGCCTCGAACAAGGGCGGCAAGCGGCCAGGAGCAAGGAACAAGAGCTGCTGGAGCGCCTGCGCGCCTCGCCAGGCGGAGTGAGCAAGGCCGAAGAGGCGAAGCTGATGATCGACCGCGTCCGGACCTTCAGCGGCTACCGCGAGTACCCCAAGTACGGCATCGTCGCCCGCTACTTGGTCTACAAGCAGGCCCTGCTGGACGAAGCCGAGCGTCTCGTGCAGGCGGACGTGCTTCGTGACAAGGAGGACATCTTCTACCTCACGTTCCACAGCTCCACAACGTCGTGAGCACCCGCCAGCGACCAGCAGCTGATCCGCGAGCGCAAGGACGCGTTTCGCTCCTACCAGGCGCTCACGCCGCCCCGCGTGCTCACCTCAGACCGCGAGGTCATCGCCGGGGCCTACCGGCGCGACGATGTCCCCACGGGCGCGCTGATCGGCTTGCCGGTCTCCGCCGGACGATTGAAGGGCGCGCCCGGTCATCCGAGACATCGCGCAGGCCGACATGGAACGGACGGATACGTCCAGATCCTGCCCGACCCGGGGCAGACTCGCGACGCCGCCGCGCCACCTGGCGGCTCGGCCTAGTTTCTCCCTCAGGGCTCCACGAGCCCCTGCCGGATCGCGTACCGGGTCAGCTCGACCCGGTCGTGCATCCCCAGCTTCTCGAGGATGTTCGTGCGGTGCCGATCGACCGTCTTTTCGCTGATCACGAGCGCTTCGGCGATCTCCCTGGTGCTGTAGCTCTCGGCGATCAGCTTCACGATCTCGGTCTCGCGCGGCGTCAGCGGGTCCTCGCGGACCGGCGCGTTGTTGCGGGCGCCGTCGAGGAGGTCGCGGATCAGCGGCGTCATCGCCCCGGGGTACAGGAACCGCTCGCCGCGCATCGCGGCCCGGCAGGCCTCGACGAGGTCGCGGTCGGCCACGGTCTTCAGCACGTACCCGGACGCGCCGGCCTTGAGCGCTTCGTACAGGTACCGCTCGTTCTGGTGCATCGACAGCATCAGGATGCGCACCTCAGGGCGGCGGCGGTGGAGTTCGCGCGCCGCTTGCAGGCCGGTCATCCGCGGCATCGAGATGTCGAGGATCGCGAGATCAACTTCGGGCTCGAGCGCGCGCTGGACGGCCTCGGCGCCGTCGCCGGTCTCGGCCACGACCTCGAGGTCGGGCTCGGCATCGAGTACGAGCCGCAGCCCGCGCCGGACGAGCGCGTGATCGTCGGCGAGCAGCACACGAGTCTTCAGCGGCGTCATCGCTCGTCCTCGGCAGGGACCACGAGGCGGACCCGGCAACCGTCCGCGACAGGGTCGCGGTCGATCGTCAGGCTCGCGCCGATCAGCGTCGCCCGCTCGCGCATCCCACGGATGCCGGTGCCCGGGGTGTGCCCTGCCGGGAGCCCGTCGCCGTCGTCGGAGACGGTGAGCATGAGCCCGCCGTCGTGACGCGCGAGCGTGAGCTCGGCCTCGTGAGCGCCCGCATGGCGGGCAACGTTCGTCAGTGCCTCTTGCGCGACGCGGTACACGACCAACTCGACGTCCGGCGACAGCGGCGGCAGTTGTGCGTCGAGGTGCTGGCGGACGCGGAGGCCGAACCGCTCGGTGAGGCGCTCGCACAGGACGGCGAGCGCGCTCTCGAGCCCGAGGTCGTCCAGCGCCTCCGGACGCAGTTCGATCGCGATCAGCCGTACCTCCTCGAGGCTGTCGCGAACCGCACCCTGGACCTCGGCGACGTCGCCGCGCAGCTCGGCCGGGGCGCGTGCCTCGACCCGCGCCAGTCCGAGCAGAACCGCGGTGAGCTCCTGTCCGACCTGGTCGTGCAACTCCTGGGCGATCCGGAGGCGCTCGGCCTCCTGGCCGGCGAGGACCCTGCCCGTGGCCTCGCGCCGCTCGTCCTCGAGGCGGGCGAGCATCTCGTTGAACGTCGACGCCAGCTCTCCCGCCTCCGAGGCCTGAGTCGAGACCGGCATGCGCTCGCCGTGGTCGGCGAGATCGACGCGCCGGGCGAGCGCGGTCAACGCCTGCACGGGCCCAACGATGCGGCGGACCAGATACACGTTGAGCGCCACCACGATCAGCAGCGCGACGATCAACGCCAAGCCCTCCTCGTCGACGCGAAACGACGACACCCGGCCCGGCGCGAGCACCACGATCGTGACCCCGACGGCCACGACGAGCAGCAGCGCGTTCAGGCCGGCCACCCGGTGAAGCAGTGGGATATACCGTTGGCGCGCCGGACGCTCGGGCGCGGGTGTCTTGCCATTCATCGCGCTGATCGGCAGTGAAGCAGCAACCACCGGAGTCTCAGCACCCGGGCGCGGGGCGCCGCCTGATCCGGCCGCGGAGCAGCGGGGCACGGCTTGACGTCACGCCGGTCGAGCCGGTCCGCAGCCCTTCGAGCTTTTGCAGCATCGCCCAGCGGCGCGTGTCAAGCGCGCGCTCGGAGATTCCGAGCGTGGTGGCGATCTCCGGCGGATCGATTCCGGCCAGCAACATGCCGAAGATCGCCTGTTCCTGGGCCCCGAGCCGGCGCCGCATCGCGCCGGCGAGCGTCGGCGGGACGAGCGGAAGCCGCGATTGCCCGCGCGCGACAGCGCGAACGGCATGGCACAACTCGGCGCCGACGCCGCCCTTGCTGATGAGCCCGTCCGCGCCGGCGACGACGCATGCCGCCGCCAGAGGGCCGTCGCAGTACCCCGAATACATCACCACCCGTGGCGCCGGGTCGAGTTCCTTCAGCTTCCGGGTGAGCCACAGCCCGGTCCGCGAGCCGAGCTGGTAGTCGACGACCGCGACGTCGATCGGCTCGCGCTCGGCCAGTGACCTGGCCTCCTCGGCGCTGCAGGCGACATCGACGACGACGAAGTCGGGCTGGTCGTCGAGCAGCTGTAACAGCCCGAGCCGGACCGCAGGATGGTCGTCGACAACGAGCAGGCGAAGCCGCCTAAGGCCGTCGTGTGAGTCGAGCGCGTCGGCGGCGGTGACGTGTTCGGAGTGTTCTTTGACCGTGAGCATCTGGCATCTCCTTGACGTGATTGCCATGTCACGATCGCCGAGTAGGGCGCTCGGCGGAATGGGGGCGACCCCCCATCTGATTGTGGGAGGATCAGGCGCGGAGCTTCTTGCGGACCGCCAACCCGAGTCCGGTCAGCAGCACACCGGCGAGCAGGATCGCGGGGACGGAGAAGCCCGTATTCGGCAGCTGACCTGCGGTGGCGCCGGTAGTCGACGACGGGGTCGTCGACGCGGGCGTGGTCGTGGCCGGCGTGGTGCTCGCCGGCTTGGTCGTCGTCTTCGGAGTCGTCGTCGGGGTGGGGTTGGCCAGCACGACGACGGTTCCGTGCATGAACGGATGAATCTGGCAGATGTAGGTGAACGTGCCGGCCGTCGTGAACGTGTGCGATGCGCTGTGGCCCTTCTGCAGCACGCCCGTGTTGAAGCTGCCGTTGTTGGCCGTCGCGGTGTGCGCACTCGGACCGTGGTTCGTCCAGGTCACCGTGTCACCGACGTGAATCGTGATCGTGGCCGGAGTGAACTGGAAGTCGGCGATCGTCACCGATGTGTCATCTGCGGCGTGAGCAGACGCGGGACGCGCCAGTGAGGAGAGGGCGCCACCCGCGCCGAGCACGCCGCCCGCGAGCTTCACGGTGGCGGCGTGGCTCCCGGCGTGTGCATCAACGTGCTGGTGGTGGCGCCTGTGGGGGCGTGGTTGTGGCCGGTGGCGTGCGCTCGCGTCAACAGGAGCCACGAGTAGGGCAATGGCGAGCACCGCCGCCGGCAGTAACCGAAAAGATCTCATCACCACACCCCTCAGGACGCTCGATCCGCTGCGAACCTTCCGCGGCCTTTCCAGACGACCTCGTTTCAGCTCGATGCCTGCTGAAGCGTGGTGACCAGCCCGTACACCGCAAACGCGCTCGCGATCAAGCTGAGCGTCGATGCCGGCCACATCCGCTGCCGCCGCTTCAACGCGAACAGGGGATAGACCGCGAACACGATCAGCTGGCTCAGCCACAGCGCGACCAGCGACGCCTTCAGCAGCGTGTCGTAGAAGCCGTCCGGGTCGATCAGCGTGAACGGCGCCACGAGCACGACGCCGGCGCATCACCCCCATCCGCATCCGCCAGTGGCCGATGGCGTGTACTAGCCAGGTCAGCGCGAGATATTCGCAGAGGATCACGCCGGCGGTGCTGACCGCGACCCCGATCCCGATCGCCCGCGCGAGGCCAACACCGGCGAACTGCTCGGCGACACTCACGCCTGGGATCTCCGTGTGCAGCAGTCCGGCGCGGCGGCGAGCGGCGCGACGGCGAGCACGATCACGGTGGCGGTGACGAGGAACGCGCCGGTCAATCCGCGGCGGATCGTGCGCGCCGGCGCGGCCAGTTCGCCCCCGAGGAACACCGGCAGGCTGCCGCAGATGTACAGCAGCGAGGTCTGGGCGCTCGCCTTGGCCAGCGCGCCGGCCGGGGCGCCGGTGCCGAAGCTCGACGCCGGTGTCGAGATGTTCGCAAGCGTGACGCCGTCGAGGATGCCCGCGAGCACCAGCTGTCCGGCGGCCATGACGCCAAGCACGATCAGCGTCGCCGCGCGGCCGGCGACCATGACGGCGGCGATCGCGACCGGGATCAGCAGCGCGAGCACCGTCTGGTACGCCGCACCCCCGGATCACTCGGGCAGCACGTCGTAGACGATCTGCACGGTCGTGTAGACATGTACAGCGCGTACTGACGCCCAGATCGCCGCCTGCGCGAGCGCGACGGGACGTCCCAGCCCCTCACGAACGTACAGCCCGCCGGCCTGTGATGGCCGGGAGTAGCGACCGCGAGCGGAGCGATGAACACGACCGCCGCCGAGAGCATCGCCAGCCCGGCGGAGTCGGCGGCGTCCCCGACGAGTCCGGGTGCGCCCGAGGCCGCGAGCGCCAGTGGTCCGCCGAACGATGCGGCGGCGACGCCGGCGAACGCCCACAGTCGGATCGGCCGCTCGGTCGCGGGTCGTGCGACGCCGGGCGCCTCACCATCGCCTTTAACTGGTTGAGTGCCCGCGTCGCCGCGGGCACTCACCGTGGTCTGTGACATTCGTGCGCCCCCGCCGGGAGTGGCTGCTAGCCCCAGCTGCTGCCCGAGGACGAGCTGGTCGAGCTAGTCGACGAGCCGCTCGATGACCTGGAGGCGCTGGCGGTGATCGCGGTGCCGGACGGAGCAATCAGCCACCACTTGGCGCCAAACGCATCGCTGCCCTGCCCCTTGATGCTGCCGGCGCTCGTGTCGGCGACGAAGTAGTACAGCGGGTGCCCCTTGTAGGTCACCTGCTCGGTGCCGTCCGAGCGCATCGTGGTTCCGAGGTTGGACGCGGCGACACCCGAGCCGGCGGTCGGATTGCCCTTGGTGAGCAGCGGCGGCCACGCCTTGGCGCACGCTCCCATGCAGGCGGACTTTCCGCCGCTGTCGGCGATCCACAGGTACAGCGCGTGTCCGTTGGGGCCGGCGAGGTACGTGCCGCCGGAGCCCTTCGCAGTCTTGACGTTTACTCCACTAGCCGCCGCTGCGGTGGTGGAGGTTGTGGACGCTGCCGGCGCCGTCGCGGCCGCCGCGGTCGCCGTGGTGGTTGAGCTCAAGCTGTTCGAGCTGCCACATCCGGCGACGATCAAGGCTGCGGTCGCCAGTGCGGCGACCCCGACTATGCGGAACCTCGCGGTTCTCCGACTGGCCATAGTTATCTCCCAGTTCGTTGGTTTCAGTTGGCCGTCGAGTGGACGGTTACTTGTGAAGACCCCGAGAGGAGCCAGAACCTTCCGCGCCCAGATTGTGAACAGGCGACGGCTCAGAGCCCGATCCGGCGGAACAGCTGCCGGGCGGCGCGCTCACCGGTCTCGACCGCCCCGTCGAGGAAGCCGATGTTGTCGATCGAAGTGTGTTCGCCGGCGAACAGGAACCGGCTGTCGGCGGCGCCGGCAAGGTCGCCGTAGCTCGCGGCCTGACCCACGCGGTAGTAGGAGTAGGCGCCGTGCACCCACGGGTCGCGCGCCCAGTGATCCTCGTAGGCGCGGCCAGTGTAGGCGGCGGTGGTCCCGGGAAAGAGATGCTCGATCTGACCGAGCGCCCAGCTGACGTCGCGCGGCGGCGCCGTGCCGTGGGCCTTACCGGTGAGGCCGGCGCGACCGACGCACCCGCCCGGGAATGCCAGGTACAGCGCCGGGCTCGCGTTGGGGCCGAGTTGGACGGTGTCGTCCCACGCGCAGGCGAGTCGCTGCCACTCTCCGTAGGTGGCGCCGCTGTAGCCGAGCGCGGGCCAGGTCTTGTGGCTCAGCTCGAGATGGATCTTGGCGTTCGTGCCCATGCCCATCGTGTCGATCACGTGACGCTTGGCGCTCGACAGCCCGGAGCGCTCGAGCTCGACATGGCGGAGCGTGCTGAACGGCAGCGCGAGCACGACCAGATCGGCCGGCTTCACCACGCTCGTGCCGGCGACGTCGAACACCAGCGCGGCCGCGCCGTCCGCGTTTTCGCGGATCGCGACGAGCACGTGGTCGTGCCGGACTGCGTCGACGGGCAGCGCTTCGATCATGCCCGAGACGAGCTGGTCGTTCCCGCCGACGATCGTGTATCGCTCATCGTCACCGGGCAGTGGATACAGCGAGGATCGGGGGTTGCCGGTCAGCAGCACGATCAGGTCGAGCGCCGACTGGTCGTCCGGGTCTCCTCCGTTCTCGGTCACCGTGTCGGCCATCATCAGCTTGCCGAACCGGCTGCCCGAGCCGATCTCGGTGCTGTCGAGCCATTCCGGCACCGACATCCGGTCGAGCCGCGCCGTGCCGGCGACGGTGGTCATCTCGTGTGCGGCCTTCCGGAACGCGGGAAAGCCGACGTCGTGCCAATCGGCGTTCGCCTCCGCGTAGGTGTACACGCGGTCGTCGATCAAGAACACCTCGTCGCCCGTCAGCAGGTCGCCACCGTTGACCACGACCTGCTTCAGCCCGAGACGCGTCGCCAGGCTCCGGATCGCCGTCTGGTCGCTGTTCAGGAACGAACCTCCGTGCTCGGTGACGAGCGCCCCGGAGAAGTAGTCTCGGAGCGTCCAGCAGCGACCGCCGGCGCGGTCGGGGTTGGCCTCGTACACCGTCGCGAGCACCGGGTCGCCGGGACTCTGAGTCCAGAGCATGTGCGCGCAACGAAGGCCGGCGAGCCCGGCCCCGACGATCGCGATCCGCGGATGGGCCTGCAACTTCGCGATGCGGAACGCGAGCGCGGCCGCCGGGCTTCGGGCCAGCGCGGCGCCCGCCGCCAGACCGCCGGCGCCGACGAGTACGTCGCGCCGAGTGCGCCGATCTGCCTGGCCGGCGCGTCCCAGCACCTCGTCGACGGGAACGCTGGTCCGCTCACCCTGCGCGTGCGCCGCGAACATGCGGCGCGCGCGGATCATCCCCGGCGAACGCGCCGCCCGGGCGCGTCGAGCAGCCATCCCAGGCATGGCGGTAGGTTAGACCGCGCTCGCTACGGGACGCTGAGGCCCGACGACACTCCCATCCGCTGGGCCTCGTCGACCGAGACGATCTGCCGGCCGAGCGGCCACAGCGACACCGGGATCAGCTTGAAGTTGGCTAGCCCGAGCGGGATGCCGATGATCGTGATGCACTGGGCGATGCCGGTGATCAGGTGAGCGAGCGCGAGCTCCCACCCGAACAGCAGCAACCAGATGACGTTGCCGATGCCGGTGGCGACCCCGGCGTGCTCACTTCTGACGATCGTCCGGCCGAACGGCCACAGGCAGAAGCTCGCCATCCGCAGCGCCGCGAACCCGAACGGGATCGTGATGATCAGGATGAAGGCGAGCAGCGCGAAGAAGGTGTAGAGGATCGCCAGCCACAGGCCGCCGAAGATCAGCCAGATGATGTTGAGGATGAGTCGCACTTAATGGGCCGATGGCGGGGCAGCGGTCGGATCGTCGGCGACAGCCTCCTGGAGTGCCTTGGCTTCGTCGGCGCTCACGTGGTGCCGGACCACTCGACCGCCTTCTCGTTCGAGTGCGCTGACCATCGCGTCGACGTGATCTGGCGAGGCCATCATGAGCACGGCCGAGGATCCCTCGGGCACTTCGCGGCGCAACTCGTCGAAGAACGCGCCGCGGAGATGCGGAGAGTGCCGCTCCTGGGCGACGCCGCCGGCGAGTCCACCTCCGACGAGCCCCACCGCGAGCCCGACCGGGCCGCCGAACAGGCCGATCGCGGCGCCGGCGATGGCACCCTCCGCGGTCTTCTTCCCGACGAACTCCAGCTCGTCGTCCGCGTCCACATACCGGCCGGCGAACGTTCCCCGCACGATGATGCGGTTCCGGCGGTGGTGCTCGACGAACGCGATCTGGTCCGCCCAGGCCACGCCGTCGACCGACCGCGGCGCGCGCGAGTAGGCCTCCTCGGCGCCCTCGGTGTGTCCGAATTCGACCAATGCGAAATCGAGACCGTTGTCCATGGGTAGCGAGGATACGGACCCGCAGCGGACCGCGTCGTTCGAAATTGGGTGATGCTGAGATCAGCCGCGTGCGCCGGCGAGACGGATCGCGATCAGCAACTCCTGCACGTCGCCGAGGTCGCGCAGGTCGCAGCCGGTCTTGTCCTCGATCCGGGCAAGGCGGTGGTGGGCGGTGTTGACGTGGATGTAGAGGCGCTGCGCCGCGACCTTGGCGTTCAGATTCGCCGACGCGTATGCGAGCAGCGTCGCCGTCAGCGCGCCGCCGCCGGCAGTGTCCTCCTCGACGAACCGGCGAACGGCCGGCGCCAGCAGCCGCAGCACGGTCCCGTCGCTGCGCAGGGTCAGATAGTCGAACGCGCTCAGGTCGGGTAGTGCCATCACGCCACCGCCGGGCGGGAGCGACTCGAGCGCGGCGCACGCCTCGCGGTAGCCGTCCGGGAGGCCCGCCGTCGTCTCGAGCGGGGTGCTGATCCCGATCGCGAGCCGGACGCCGGTGGCGGCCAGGTCCCGCTGCGCCCGCTCGACCGGCTCGGTCAGCCGGCGCGCGTCATCGCCGTCCAGCGCGCGGACGAGCACGATCTCGTCCTGGCGGACGACCGTCAAGGGGCGGAGCACGCCGCCGGCGGCCCGGGCGAGCGCCGACGCCGCTGACCTGAGCGCGAGCTCGTCGTCGGCGGGCGACACCGGCACCGCCGCGATCAGCACGCACCGCCCGCGCGACTCGAGGCCGGCGGCCCGTGCTGCGGTCAACCGCGGGCCTGGTGCCGGCTCGCGACCGGCCAGCAGGTCCTCGAGCAGGTCGCGCCGCACGCGGTCGCCCTCAGCCAGGAGCAGCTGCTGCGCCTCGAGGTACGCCTGGGCGGCGTGGGTGCTCGCGAGATCGATGAACTCCATCACCAGGCGCGCGGCGTCGAGTGCGGCGGCGGCCGCCTGTTCGTCCTCCGCGGCGAACTCGACGATCGCGTCCCAGATCACGCGATGACCGATCCGGAAGGCCTGGAGGAAGTCGGCGAGCGGCACTCCACGGCGGGCCCGCAATGCGGCGTGCGGGCCGATGAACGCGAGCTCCTGGGCGGTCACCGGCTCGCCTCGGACGAGGCTCGAGCGCAGCGCGTCGTGGTTCTCTGCGACGTGCTCGGTGACGTCGGCCAGGATCACCGGATCGTCGATCGCCGCATAGGCCGGTATCGCGGCCCGGATCTCGCGCAGGCTCTCGGTGGCGAGCTCCGCCCGGCGTGCCGCCAGCATCGTGGCGATGCGTTCGATGGCGACGACGCCGGGCATGAGCAATGACCTCAAGCGGTCACTCGGGGGTCGACGTGCCCCGCCGGGGACGTGGGCGAGGACGCCCCGACGCGTCCGGGCAGGTCGGCCAGCACCCGTGAGAGGAGGCCGAGGACAGGACCGCACAGCAGCGACACCCAGACGCTGAACGCCACCCACGGCCACGGCGTCGACAGCAGCCCGCCGAGCGCGCCGGTCCCGGCCGCCAGCGGGTGCTTGGTCAGGGCGAGCCCGAGCGCGGCCACGGTGTGCGGTCCTGCGGCGCCCGGGACGTAGTTGTCGAGACCCGTGGCGAACCACCAGAACAGCACCGACGCGGCGCAGGCGAACGCCGGCGCGGCCGGCAGGTAGTCACTCGCCGACAGCGACGAGATCAGCACCAGGCCTCCGCCGACGATCGCGATCGCGAGCGAGATGCCCCACAGGCTCGGGAGGCCCGCCAGCGCGGGACCGAGCGTCATGATCACTATCGCGCCGACGGTTCCCGTCGTGCACGCGATCAACGTCTTGCGCAGCGCGACGCGGTCGGCGCCGAGCACGTAGTAGAGGCCCCAGGTCACGAACGTCGCCGGCAGCACCAGCTGGAACTTCTCCGGGAGCCCGAACTTGCCGAACACACCGTCGGCGACCGTGAACCAGTGCAGGTTGAAGTTCAGCGTGAACTCCGACCACAGGAACGCGACGACTCCGATGCTGAGCGCCAGCGGCACGGCCATCTTCACTCGATTTGACATTGCGGGTTGGTCCTTCCTCAGGTGAGTGGATTTGTGGCCGGAACGATCTCTCGGACGGGGCTCCGGGTCATTGGGAACGGACCCCACGCTTCGCCCGGGAGCGTTGTGTTCCGGCCACAACCGCTCGCCTACTTCAGTCGCGATCTACTTCGCACCCACCCCCGCGGGCGGCTCGATCGCGCGCTTGAGGATCTTGCCCGTCGGGCCCTTGGGCAGCTCCTCGACGAACCAGACGTGCCGCGGGTACTTGTAGGCGGCGACGTTGGCCCTGACGTAGTCGCGAATGTCGGACTCCGTGACCTCGGCACCGTCCTTGAGCGCCACCGCGGCGCCGACCTCCTCGCCGAGCTCGGCGTGGGGGATACCGATGACGGCGGCCTCGCGCACCGCCGGATGCTCGTACAGGACCTCTTCGATCTCGCGGGGATACACGTTGTAGCCGCCGCGGATGATCAGCTCCTTCTTGCGATCGACGATGAAGTAACAACCGTCCTCGTCGATCCTGGCGATGTCACCGCTGTAGAACCAGCCGTCCGGGTCGATCGCCTCGGCGGTCGCCTCGGGGCGGTTCCAGTAGCCCTTCATGACGTTGTGGCCCCGGATCGCGATCTCGCCCGCCTCGCGTGCGGCCGCCTCCTGGCGGTGGTCGTCGACCAGCCTCATCTCGACCCCCTCGATTGGTGTGCCGATCGAGCCTGGCTTGCGCTCGCGGTCGGGATGGTTGAAGCACGCCACCGGCGACGTCTCCGAGAGGCCGTAGCCCTCGAGGATGATGCAGTCGAAGGCCTCCTCGAACCCACGCAGCACCTCGACCGGCAGGGCGGCGCCACCCGACACGCAGACCCGGAGCGTGCTCACGTCGAACTCGTCGCGATCGGGATAGTGCAGGAGTGCGGAGAACATCGTCGGCACGCCCTCGAACACGGTCACCCGATCGCGCTCGATCGTCGCGAGCGCTGTGTCGGCTCCGAAGCGGGGGATCAGCGCGAGCGCAGCGCCGGCGCTGATTGCCGCATTCAGGGCGCAGGTCTGTCCGAACGCGTGGAATAGCGGTAGCGCGCCGAGGACCACGTCCTCGTGGGCGAGCGAGAACAGCGCCTTGCTGACGTCGGCGTTGATCGCGAGGTTCGAGTGCGTCAGCTCGGCGCCCTTTGGCTTGCCGGTCGTCCCCGACGTGTACAGAATGACCGCGGTGTCGCCGGCCGCTCGGTCGACGACCTCCTCGACCGGCTCGACCTTTCCGAGCAGCTGGCCGAACGACACCGGCTCGACCACGATGCACTCGGCGCCCGCCGCGGTGGCACCCTGCTCGGCAGCGTCAGCGAACTCGTGCCAAGCAAAGATCAGCTTGGCCTCGGGGTCGCCGAGGTAGAACTCGACCTCCCGCTGCTTGAGCAGGACGTTCATCGGCACGACCACGCCGCCGGCGCGCAGAACGCCGTAGTAGGCGAACGCGAACTGGGGGACGTTCGGAAGCATGATCCCGACTCGGTCGCCGGGCTCGACGCCGTGCTGGTGCAGCAGGCCGGCGACGCGAGCGGTCGCCTCGTCGAGCTCGGAGTAGGTGATCACGAGTTCGTCGATCCGCAGCGCGGGACTGTCTGGATACCGCTGCGCTGATGCGGTCAGGTTCTGGGCGAGGTTCTCGTTCATCGGTGGTCCTTCTTTTCGGGAGTTGGGGTGAGAGAAGCGTCCCTCAGCCCGTCCGCCGAGAACATGGGAGCAGGGGCCTAATTCGGGCGCCTGCGATTGTGCGACGCAACCAATTCGGCTTCGGCGAGCCGGGCCGCGATCAGGATCTCGATCAGGTCGCTCACGCTGCGCAGGTCGTATCCGGTCCTCTCAGCGATCCGGGACAACCGGTAATGCGCGGTGTTCACGTGGATGTGGAGGTTGTCGGCGGCGCGGCGCGCGTTGAGGTCGGAGGCGACGTACTCGCGAAGCGTCGCGATCAGCGGGCCGCCCTCGGCCATGTCCTGCGCGACGAACTCGTGGACCGCCGAGGGGATCAGACGGCCGGTGGTCGGGTCGGCGCGGAGCGTCAGGTATTCGAACGCGCTCAGCTCGGACAGGGCGACGACCCCGGGCGCAGATCCCCGTGCGATCCGGATTGTGCTCGCCTCACGGTAACCCTCCGGGATCTGCGCCAGCCCGGACACCGCGGTGCTGACAGCCACGGCGAGCGGCAGGCCGGCGCCGGCGAGCCGCTGCTGTACATCGGTGAGGCGCGTCGTGAGCGTGTCCGCGACGCCTTCCGCGGCCGGCACGACGAGCACGATCTCATCCTGGCGGACGACGGCGAGCGGAACCGTTCGGCCGCCGATCGCGCGCGCCAGCGCCGCCGCACCGCCTCGGAGCAACTGCTCGTCGTCGGGTGCTGGGTACGGAGTCGCGGAGATCACGACGAACGCCGAGTCGCCGGTCAGCCCTGCCGCCCGGGCGGAGTCGAGCCGCGGCCCCGGTTCGACCTCACGGCCCGCGAGCAGGTCCTCGAGCAGATCGCGGCGGATCCGCTCCCCGGTGGCCGCGAGCTGCTCCTGGGTCTCGAGGTAGACCTCGGCGGCGTGCGTGGTCGCGACCTCGAAGTAGCGCGGCAGGTGCGACGCGAACGCCAGCGCGGCTCTTCGCGACTCGTCGTCGTGCGCGAGCCCGAGCGCGGTGTCCCAGAGCACGCGCTCGCCCACGTAGAACGCCTGCACGAACTCGGTGACCGAGACTCGCTTGGCGCGCCGGGCCGCGTGCGGGCGGACGAACAGCAGATCCTCGCGGGTGACCTCGCGGTCGGCGTTCAGGCTGTCGAGGCTGGCGTGCAGGTGCGCGACGACGTGGGCACGGATGTCTGCGCGGAACTGCTCGTCCGCGGCTCGGTAGGCGGGCACGTCGAGCACGATCCGCTCCGTGGCCTCGTCGGCCATCGCTTCCAGACGCTGCTCGAGCGCCTCTCGGAGCGCGGCGATCGCAGGGTCCCCGTTCATCTCAAGGCTCTCCTCGGGGGCGATTGTACGCAGCACACAACTCGAGACCCGGAACTTAGGTCTCTGATCCGATGCGCTGGGACCTTGGCCGAGCGAGTCTTATTGCACAAGCACAACGTGGAGATGAACGATGAGCGATAACCCGGCAACTGAGCCCAAGAAGGGATCCCGCGTCCGGCGCACGAGCGAGGCGGCTCGGTCGGGCCTAGACGTGATGCTGAGCGACGCCGCGTCCGGCGGCCCGCCGCGATTCATCGCGCCGGGCTCGGCCGTCAAGATCGGCGCCGGACTCGCGCGGCGCCCCCAGCGGGTCATCGGCCGCGCCGCCGGCCTTGGCGCGGAACTGGCCCGTGCGGCGACCGGCCGCTCGGAGCTCGCGCCCGCCAAGGGCGACCGGCGTTTCGCCGACCCCGCGTGGGAGGGCAACTGGCTGTTCCGCGGGCTGCTCCAGAGCTACCTGGCGATCGGCGACACCGTCGACGGACTGATCTCCGACGCCGAGGTCGATTGGCGCGCGGAGCGGCGAGCGCGGCTCGCGGCCGGGAACGTCCTCGATGCGATCGCCCCGACCAACTTCGCCTGGTCGAACCCGACCGTGATCAAGGAGGTCGTCGACACCGGTGGAGGCAACCTCGTCCGCGGCGCGCGGCACTTCATGCACGATCTGAACACGCCGTCGCGACTGCCGGCGACCGTCGACACGAGCAAGTTCGAGGTCGGCGTCAACGTCGCGGCCACGCCCGGAGCGGTCGTGCTTCGGACCGACGTGTTCGAGCTGATCCAGTACCAGCCGACCACCGATCAGGTGCGGGAGGTGCCGCTGCTGTTCGTCCCTCCGACGATCAACAAGTACTACGTGCTCGACATCTCGCCCGGGCGGAGCATGATCGAGCACTACGTCGCCCAGGGACAGCACGTGTTCGCGATCTCGTGGCGCAACCCCGAGCAGGCACAGGGTCACTTCGACCTCGACACGTACGCGCAGGCGGTCGCCGAGGCGCGGGACGCGGTCGCCTCGATTACGTCGCAGAGCTCCGTCCACCTGGCGGCGGCGTGCTCGGGCGGGATCATCACCGCCGGCCTGCTCGGCCAGCTAGCGGCGGCGGGCGAACTGGACCGCGCGGCGAGCCTGACGCTGATGGTGTGCGCGCTCGACAACGACACCGAGGGCACGATGACGGCGCTCACGACGCGCGACGTCGCGGCCGCGGCGGTCGCCGAGTCCGCGCGCAAGGGCTACGTCGACGGGCAGGCCCTCGCCGGCGTGTTCACGTGGCTACGCCCGAACGACCTGGTGTGGAACTACGTCGTGAACAACTACCTGCTCGGCAAGGAGCCGCCGGCGTTCGACATTCTCTACTGGAACCAGGACACGGTCCGCCTCGCGGCCGGGCTGCACCGGGACTTCATCCACATCGGGCTTGACAACGCGTTCGCCAACCCGGGCGCGCTCGAGGTCCTCGGCGAACCGGTCGACCTCGGAGCCGTCGACCTCGACACGTACTTTGTCGCCGGCGCGACGGATCACATCGTCCCGTGGGAAAGCGCATACAACGGCGCGCTCCTGTTCGGCGGCAACCGCCGGTTCGTGCTGTCGCGGAGCGGCCACATCCAGGCGCTCGTCAACCCGCCGGCGCCGGAGGGGACCGAATCCCGGTCCAGCTTCCGTGTCGCCGACGAGCTCCCGGACACGGCTGAGGAATTCGCCGCGCAGGCGCCGCAGCTGGCCGGAAGCTGGTGGGGAGACTGGGACGCGTGGCTCGCCGAGCGGTCCGGGGGAATGAAGACGGCACCGAAGTCGCTCGGCAACGCGAAGTACAAGGCGCACGGAAAGGCACCGGGGACCTATGTACTTGCCAACTGACGGTCTCCCGGCCGTTCCGGACGACCGCTGGTGGGGTGACCACCTGCGCGAGACGCGGTGGGCGCTCGAGGCGTCGCGCTTGCTCGCGGATCCGGTTTTCCACGGACGCGGGGTGCCGCGCGGCGATGGCCGCCCGGTCATTTTGATGCCGGGCTTCGGCGGCGGCGACCAGACGGTGCTAGTGCTCGCCGCGTGGCTCCGGCGCATCGGATACCGGCCGCACACGTGCGGATTCATCACCAACACCGGCTGCTCAGACCGCGCGGTCGACCGCGTCGAGCGCCGGCTGCAGCAGCTCCACGACCGCTACGGCCGCCGTGTGGCGCTGATCGGCCACAGCCGCGGGGGTCACTACGTCCGTGCGCTCAGCCACCGCCGACCCGAGCTCGTCTCGCATGGGATCTCGATCGGCGCCGGGCTGCGCGGCATGCTCGCGACTAGCTATCCGACGCAGGCGGCGGCCGGCGCGGCCCGCGGGGTCGTGCTCCGCAGTCGTCGCGCCCGGTCGCCGCTCTGCCTCACGGACACCTGCGACTGCCGGTTCGCGTCCGACTTCGTGGGCCCATTCCCGGCCGACCGCGTGCGCCTGACGAGCATCTACTCCAAGGGCGACGGCGTTGTCCGCTGGCAGGCCGCGCTCGTCCCATACGCCACCTGCGTGGAAGTGACCGGAAGCCACGTGGGGCTGATCTTCAACCGCAAGACCTATCGGGCGATCGCGACCGCGCTCGCCGACCCCGAACTACCGCTCGAACCAGAACTGGAGGACCCCGATGGTGACCGCACCCGCTGACCTGTTCGAGGGCCTTGGCCATGCCCTGTCCACCGACTACTTCTTCCTGCGCGAGCAGCTCACCGAGCAGCAACTAGAGGTGCTGCGGCGCGTGCGTCTGTTCGTCGACGACGAGGTGCTTCCGGTGATCGGCGGCTACTGGGAGCGCGCCGAAATGCCCTGGCCCTTGATCCAACGGCTCGGCGAGCTCGGGATCGTCGGCGAGGACATCCAGGGCTACGGCTGCCCCGGGTTCGACCCGATCTCGCTCGGTCTCATCCACATGGAGCTCAATCGCGGTGACGGCAGCCTCGGGACGGTTCTCGGGGTCCAGGCGGGTCTGGCGATGAAGTCGATCGCGATGCTCGGGTCAGAGGAGCAGAAGCAGCGCTGGCTGCCGCCGATGGCCAGGGTCGAGCAGTTCGGCGCGTTCGCGCTGACCGAGCCGAATCACGGGTCAGATTCGGTCGCGCTCGAGACCAGCGCGCGCCAGGTGGGCGACACGTACGTGTTGAACGGGGCCAAGCGCTGGATCGGCGCGGGCAGCTTCGCCGACGTCATCGTCGTCTGGGCGCGTGACGAGGATGGAAAGGTCGGCGGCTTCCTGGTCGAGAAAGGCACTCCCGGTTACGACGCGCAGGTGATCGAGGGCAAGGGGTCGCTGCGCGCGATCTGGCAGGCACAGATCTCGCTCGAGGACGTCGAGGTGGCGGCCGAAAACCGCCTCCCCGGCGCGCAGAGCTTTAAGGACACCGCGCGCGTGCTCGCCGGGACGCGGAGCACGTGCGCCTGGGCGGCGCTCGGGCACGCGGTCGCCGCGTACGAGACCGCGCTTACGTACAGCAAGCGCCGCGAGCAGTTCGGCAAGCCGCTGTGCAGCTTCCAGATCGTCCAGGACCGGCTCGTGAAGATCCTTGCCGAGGTCACCTCGATGCAGCTCTACTGCCTGCAGATCGGCCGCCTGGCCGAGCGGGGGGAGCTCACCGACACGATCGCCGGCCTCGCGAAGCTCAACAACACCCGCAAGGCCCGGCAGATCTGCGCCGAGGCGCGAGACCTGCTCGGCGGCAACGGGATCCTGCTCGAGAATCACGTGATCCGTCACATGGCCGACATCGAGGCGATCCACACCTACGAGGGCACGGAGACGATGCAGACACTGATCGTGGGTCGGGACATCACCGGCATGGGGGCGTTCGCGTAGAGGTCGGCGCCGTCCCCGCGATCCCGGTTGCACGGGGAGGAATCCGCAGGGGCGGCTCGTAGCGTGGCCGCCGTTGAGCAGGCGGGCCCTAGCGTTGGTGGCATCCGTGCTTGTCGGTTGCCACGATGGTCGTCGGCGCCGGCGGCTCGTGTAGCTACAGCGGCAGCTCGCGACCGCCCGCCGGATCCTCGCCGCGCAGCTCGTCGCCGACTACGAGTCGCCGACCCCGAACCTGGTCGACGTGATCGTCGAGTCGCGCGGGTGGGACCAACTCGTCAACCAGGTCAGCGACCTGAGCCAATTGCGAAGTCGAACGCGCGGATCATGCGGCTGGTCATTACCACCCGTGCGGCCGTCGAGGCCGAAGCTCGCGGGCTTGCCAGGATCAAGGTCCGCCGGGAGCAGACCACCGCCGCGGTGCGCGTCGAGCGCGACAACATCGCACAGCTCCGCCTGTCGATCGTCGACCGCGAGCTGCGCGTCGCTCACGACCGCTCGGCTAAGCGGACCCAGTTGACCAAGCTACAGAAGACGCTCACGCACGAGGCGAAGGTGCTCGACGCCGAGGCGGCCCCGGCGTCGAGGGCGTGCCCGAGGCGACGCTCGAGGAGTTCTGCCTCACGCGCCCCTTCCCGGGGGCACGCGAGGCAGATCACATCCAGGAGCTGTAGTCAGTCGTCGCCGAGGAAGGCGGCCGGCAGGTTCCGGCCGGGCACCTGATTCGGCGTGTAGATCTTCGGATCGCCGGGATACGCGACACGCCAGTCGTGGGCCGAGTACCAGTCGTACCGGTTCATCTGCTCCGGGTTGACGTGGTCCGGACCGTCGAAGTGGTGCTCGGCCGCCTGCCGCGCGCTCCACACCTCCCAGGCCTTGTAGATCGACTTCATGTCGGCCGGCACGACGCCCTGCGGGCGGAATGCCTGGCGCTCGGCCGCGGTGGCGCCGGCCGCCGGCGTGGTGAGCGTGGACAGATAGCCGGGTGCGCCCAGGGTCAGCGGGATCTGATTCGGCTGGAGGTCGAACGGCGTGAAGTCCGGATGCTGGGTGAAGGCGCTGTACATCGGCTCCGCGCCCAGGTCCTCCTGGTTCATCGGCTGGATCCCGAGGATCTGCTCGATCGTCCTGACCATGTTGAGCTGCGTGTAGTAGTTGTCGTCCACTCCGGAGGCCGAGTACGGGCTGACGACGAACGCCGGCCCGCGGTGGCCGTCGACGTGGTCGACGCCGTTCTGGGTGTCGTCCTCCACGACGAAGATCGCGGTGCTCCTCCAGAACTTGCTGTGCGAGATCGTGTCGATCACGCGGCCGACGGCCAGGTCGTTGTCGGCGACCTGCGCAACCGGGTCCGGGACGTCAGTGCCGGTGGTGTGGTCGGTCATCAGCCACATGAACGACAGGTTGGGCATCCGGCCGCTCTTCTCCTGCTGCTCGAACACCGGCAGCCACTGGTCGACCCGGTACTGGTCAGGGATCGAGAGCTGGAAGTTCGGGAAGCACGGATCGGTGATCGCCTGGAGCGAGGGAATGTCCGACTGCGCCCTTGTGTACTGGCAGGGATCGCTGATCGGCTCGGGAGTGCCCGGGGGGTCTTTGCCCTCGAGCCACTGCGACTCCGCGTACCACGTGTCCCATTCGGGAGCGTTCGACGGGAGGCTGTACGGGTTGTAGATGTACTCGCCGAAGTTTTGGACGTTCAGACCCGCCTTCTCGGCCGCGTTCCAGAGGAAGCCGTCGCGCTGGTAGGCGAGTGCGTCACCGGCCTGCGACGGATACGAGCGGTAGAACGCTCCGAACTCCTTCTCGACGTAGTCGTTGGCCTCGGCCTGGACGATCCAGTTGTGACCGTCGGCCGAGAGCGTGCCCTCGTCGTAGAAGTTGTCGAGGTCACCGAACCGGTTGGCGAGCGCGTGGGCGTTGGGCGTGACCTGCCCGCCGAACTGAGCGTCGGCCGGATCGCCGTTGCCCTCGCCCAGGTCACCGAGGACCTGATCGTAGGTTCGGTTCTCCCGGACGATCACGACCACGTGCTTGATCGGTGAGCTCCCGCCGAGACGAGCCGGGATGACCTTAGGCACGGTGTCGTAGTCGCCCTGGTTGATCGGCTTGATCTGGTTCCAGTCGTCGTCGGTGAAGACCGTTTGGGTGTCGTGCCAGAGCTCACCGTCGTGCGGCATCGTGAACGTGGTCACGCTCCCGGTGTCGTCGTACGTGTTGTGGTCGGTGGCCGGGGTCGTGTCATAACCCTTGTTGATCGTCGACTTGGGGCCCTGGGCGCCGATGCCCTTGTCGTTGGTGACGACGATCTTCCCGGCGCCGAGATTCGGATCAGGCTGGACCTGCACCGGATACCAGTCCGTCGGGATCAGGCCGGCGAACCGCATCTGGCGGTTCAGGCCTTGGTAGCGGTAGACCGCGATCGCGTTGTCGCGCCCGATGCTGACGAGCACGTGGGTCGGGTCTGACATGTTGATCGCGTTGGCGTAGCTCCCCACCTGCGCGCCCGGCACCGGGTTCGTCCGGACGGTCTGGGTGACACTGTTCATCCGCTCGTCGATCACCGACAGGCTGTCGTCGTTCGAGTTGGCGACGAACAGGGCGTTGCCGTCCTGGTACAGCGCGGTTGGCTGAAGCCCGACCGGGATCTCCTTCATTTCGCCCTGATGACCAGGGGTGAGGTTGACCTCCGAGACGGTGCCGGTGATCGCCCCGCCCGTACTCCGGCTCGACACGATCGGCGTACCGTCGGACAGGTTCGTGAAGTCGTGCTTGTTGGCCGTACGGCCGCCCTCGTTGGACACGTACGCGACGTTGCCGCCGTCGGCGAGCACGACCTGGCGCGGCGCGTTGCCGACCGGGATTTCGTCTTGCACGGTGTCGTTGGCAGTGTCGATCACGGCTAGCTTGTTGGCGCCGTTGAGCGCCACGTAGAGCTTCGACCCGTCCGGCGAGAGCGCCATCCCGGACGGCAGCTCGGCGCCGTTGGCGACGTCGGACGCTTGCGCGCTGTTCTCGCCGAACTCGCCGGCGTCGTCGTAGCCGCTGCAATAAGTGGAGGCGGCGGGGTCGGTGCCGGGGGCCGCAAGGCTGGCGCTGCTCCCACACAGAAAGATCGGCGAGCCATCCGGAGTGGCTGCCCCGGTGTTGTCGTCGAAGCTGAACTTCAAGAGAAACTCCGACTGTGGAACCCACAGGGTCGAGCCGCCGGTTGCGGAGTCTGGGGAGAACAGCGGCCCGTCGGCCGCGACTGTCGGGTCGTTGCCGTCGTCTGTGTTGAGCGGGGTCTGCTGCACCATCGTCCCGGTCTTCAGGTCGAAGATCGTGAGGAACCCCTGGAAGTCGTTCCAGCCCAAGGCCGCCAGATACCGGCCGTCCGGGCTGATCGTGCTCGAGACGAGCCGGGCGCCCTGTTGGGTGGCGCTACCGTCGACGATGCGGGTCCCCAGCGGCGAGATCCATTGGTTGGTCGGGAGCAGGATGCCGTTGGCATAGGTCTGCGAGACCTGTTCGTTGCCGAAGGGATTGAACCCACCGACGGCCGCGGACGCGACACCGACGAGAGCGACGCATGCCGTCAGCGCCAGGGCGATCGCCAACCGGCCCCGACGACGACCACGCTTTGGCATCGACACGAGCTTCCTCATGACCTACTCCCTCCCTGCGGCAGTTTGAGCTGGACGCCCGCCTCGGGGCGGTGGCGCCGAGACCGAGGCGCCGAGCGGCACCCTATCCGCCTCCGGCGCCCACGTGTTACTGATTTGTGTCTGGGGTCATTTCTGTGAATTCTCTTAGGCGTGGGCTCGCTCCGCCACCTGTTCACTACCTATCGCTAGCTTCCGGTCGACCCGCAGGCCCGGTGTATATTGCTGCGCCGTGGAGGCCGTCCGCGCGACAGGACTCGTCAAGCGCTTCGGCACGACGACGGCAGTGGACGGGGCCGACCTTTCGATCGAGTCCGGCGAGGTGCGCGGGCTGCTCGGTCCCAACGGCGCCGGCAAGACGACGCTGCTGCGGATGCTGTTCGGCTTGATCCGCCCCGACGGCGGCACGGTCGAGCTGCTGGGCCACACGCTCAATCACCTGGGCGGCGATGCGCTCGATGCCGTGGGAGGTTTCGTGGAGGAGCCAAGTTTCTATCCGTATCTGTCCGGGCGTTCGAACCTGAGGCTGATGGCCAAGCTTGACGGCTGGCATGCGGGAAACGGCGAGATCGACGACGCGCTGAGCCGGGTCGGCCTCGCCGAGCGGGGCGACGACCGCGTCAGCGGCTACTCGACCGGGATGCGCCAGCGACTCGGCCTCGCCGCGGCGCTGCTGCGCCGACCGCGGCTGCTCCTGCTCGACGAGCCGACCAGCGGGCTCGACCCCGCTGGGACGCGGGCAGTGGTGACGCTCGTCCGCGAACTCGCTGCCGGCGGGGTCGCCGTGCTGCTCTCGAGCCATCAGATCGGAGAGCTCGAGAAGGTGTGCGACTCCTACACGGTGCTGCGCCGTGGGCGAGTCGTGTGGGACGGCACCGTCGACGAGCTCGAGGCGCAGGCGCCTCAGTCCGCCTACGCGCTCTCGACCAGCGACGACGCGCGGGCGATCGAGCTGGCGGCCCGGATTCGGGCGATCAGGATCCAGCCCACGGTGCGGGGCGGGCTGGCCGTGGCCGCGCGCCAGGACGCCATGGATGAGTTGGTGGCCGCACTCGGCGACGCTCACGTCCTGATCCGACGCCTGGAGTTGGTGGTCAGCCCGCTCGAGAGCATGTTCTTCGCGCTTACGGGTGAACACGACGCCGCCGCACTCGACGCGCTCGAGCCCCAGCAGCTGGCCGACACGATCCTGGCGGGCGCATGACGACCGTCGCCCCGACGGCTCCCGCGGCCCGCCCGGAGCCCGGCGTCAGCCAGGGCGTCCGCGACGCGTACGAGACCGAGCTGTACAAGCTGATGTCCCAGCTGACCACGCGCATCCTGTTTCTCGTGTGCGCGATCGGCCCGCTCGCGTTCGCCGCGATCCTCAAGGTTCAGAGCGGCACGCCGTCCGACGCCCTGTTCGGAGTCTGGGTCCACTCGTCCGGATTTGCGATCTCACTCGTGATCCTCGGGTTCGCGGGCTCCTGGGGATTCCCGATCATCGCCGGCGTGCTCGCGGGCGATCTGTTCTCCTCCGAGGATCGTCACGGCACGTGGAAGACGATCCTCACGCGATCGTGCACGCGCGAGGATGTGTTCGCGGGCAAGCTGCTCGCGGTCGGGACGTTTGCCGTCGCGCTGATGGTGATCCTGGCGACGATGAGCCTCGTCGCCGGGATCGCGCTGGTCGGACCGCACGCGCTCGTCAACTTGAGCGGCGTCCTGACCTCGCCGGGGCGGATGCTCGCGCTGACGATCGTCAGCTGGCTGATCTGCATCCTGCCGCTGCTCGCCTACACCAGCCTGGCGATCCTGTTCTCGGTGGCCACCCGCAACGGCATCCTCGGCGTGCTCGGTCCGTTGCTCGTCGCGCTCGTGACCCAGCTGCTCGACCTGATCGGCAAGGGGGTCGTCGTCCACGAGCTTCTGATCGGCTCGGCTTTCGACGGCTGGCACGGCCTGTTCACCAGCCACCCGTTCTTCGGCCAGGTGCTCGTCGGAAGTGTCGTCTCGCTGATGTGGATCGTGGCGTGCCTGGCCGCCAGCTGGCGGATCATGCGCCGCCGCGACTTTCTCACCGGCGTCAGCGGGCGCGGGCCGAGCTGGACCGCCCCGATCAAGGCCGTGGCGGTAAGCATCGTGGTCGTCGCGCTGCTCGCGCTCGGCTGCGGCATCGGCCCCACCGGGGTGACGGCGTACCGGGTCGCGTACGCGATGGGCCGCGAGTTCAACAACGTCACGCTGCTGCAGCAGCAGCTGATCGGCCGCCGCGTGCCGGCGAATGCGCGGCTGTACATACAGCCGAATTGCAACCGCCGCGCGTCCAAGGCAGTCGGCCCCGGGGAGTGGAACTGCACCGTTTACGTCTACCTTCCCGAGACGAACGCGGTGCCCTACCAGCTGACCTCGGTCGAGTACGACGTGAGCGTCCAGTACAACGGCTGCTACAAGGCGCAGTCGCCGCCGGCGTTCCTCGGCGGTCCGACGATGCTCGCCGCCGGCGGTCGCAACGTCACCAATCCGCTGTTCATCGTCTACGGCTGCTTCAACATTCTCTGATCGAGGGGCCAGCGTCGTTCGCGGCGTGTGTTCGCTTCGTTAAGCAGTTCTTAGGCTGTAAAGGTTTGGCCGGGGCACGCCGTTCGTTAGCGGGAGTCACAACGCGTCGGCTCGGCTAGCCCGTGTCGGCGGACCAGCGGCCGGTGCCCCCGAAACTCCAGGAAATGATGGTGGAGCCATGACAGACACGCCGTCGCGCCGCGCGCGCTTGCAGCCGATCCTCGTGAAGGTGCCCGAGATCGCTTTGATCTTCTGGGTGCTCAAGCTGCTGACCACCGGAATGGGCGAGGCGATGTCCGACTTCCTCGGTCAGAACAGCGTTCCGCTTGCCGCCGCCGTCGGTTTCTTCGGCCTCGTGCTCGCGCTTTACCTCCAGCTGCGCCAGCCCCAATGCCACCCTGCCTACTACTGGTTCGCGGTGATGATGGTCGCCGTGTTCGGGACGATGGCCGCCGACGCGATCAAGGACGGCGCGGGGATTCCCTACAGCGTCACCACGCCGGCCTTTGCCTTGATCGTCGCGGCCGTGTTCGCGCTCTGGTACCGCAGCGAGGGGACGCTCTCGATCCACAGCATCGATACGCGCCGCCGGGAATGCTTCTACTGGGCCGCGGTTCTCGGAACGTTCGCCCTCGGCACCGCGGCAGGCGACCTGACGGCGTACCAGCTGGGGCTCGGCTTCTGGACCTCGGCTCTGCTGTTCGGGGCGATCATCGCGATCCCCGCGGTCGCCTGGTCGCGCCGCGTCATGAACCCGATCGTCGCCTTCTGGTTCGCCTACATCATCACCCGTCCGCTGGGCGCCTCGTTCGCCGACGGCTTCAGCAAGCCGTCGAACGGTGGCCTGAACCTCGGCGACGGAACCGTCAGCGCAATCGCGCTCGTGGTGTTCGTCGCGCTGGTCGCATACGTCTGTCGCAGCGAGCGGGCCACGTCGGCCGGCCATCGGCGCTACCACGCTCCGCACCTGGAGCTGGACGTCCTCGAGCCGCAGCCCGCCTCGGCTGACTGAACTTCAGACGGCTCGTGTCAGGCGCCGGCGAGCGCTTGCTTCAGGTCCGCGACCAGGTCGGCGGGGTCCTCGACGCCACAACTGAGCCGCACGAGGTCGGGCGGCACGGCGGCGACCGAGTCCTCGACCGACTGATGGGTCATCGCCTGCGGCACCTCGATCAGCGATTCGACGCCGCCGAGCGATTCCGCGAGCGTGAACAGGCGCGTGACCGTTGCGATCTGCGTCGCGTCCGGGTGTCGGAAGCTGACCATTCCGCTGAAGCCCGGCCACCGCACGTCGGTCACGTCGGGGGCGGTGCGCAGGAATTCGGAGACGGCGCGCCCGCTGCGGGCGTGAGCGTCCATCCGGAGATGAAGCGTGCGAAGCCCGCGGTGAACGAGGAAGCAGTCGAACGGTCCTGGGACGGCGCCGGTGGCGTTCTGGACGAATCGGAGTTGCTCGTACCAGTCGTCCGAGCGCGTCACGATCGCCCCACCGACGACATCCGAGTGGCCTCCGAGGTACTTGGTCGTCGAGTGGACGACGAAGTCCGCGCCGATCTCGAGCGGGCGCTGGTTTGCCGGCGTGGCGAATGTGTTGTCGACCGCGACGAGCGCGTCGCGCCGCCGGGCGATCACGCCCTCGATGTCGATCAAGTGTAGGAACGGGTTGGTCGGGCTCTCGATCCAGATCAGCCGCGTGTCGTCTCTGATCGCCCGCTCGACCGCGGCCAGGTCGGTCTGGTCGACGAGGTCGTAGGCAAGGCCCCAGCGGCTCATGACCTTGTCGACGAGCCGGTAAGTGCCGCCGTACAGGTCGGCGGGGAGCACCACATGCGACCCCGGCTCACACAGGACGGTGATCAGCGCATGTTCGGCGGCGAGGCCGGAGGCGAACGTCACCGCCCGCCCGTCCTCGAGCTCGCCGAGCGCCTGCTCGAGCGCGGCCCGGGTCGGATTGGCCGAACGGGAGTAGTCGTAGTCCTCGACGAACTCGCCGGGCCGGCGCTGTGCATACGTCGAGGTCTGATGGATCGGCGGGATCACCGAGCCGTAGCTCGGATCCGGGGTCAAGCCGGCGTGGACTGCGCGGGTGGCGAACGCATCGCGCCGACCCGCTTGTCGATCTGTCACGACGCCAATGCTTCCAGCAAATCCGTCCGCGTGACGAGCCCCTCGGCGCGGCCGTCGCGCGTGACGAGCAGCGCCTGCTGATCGCCGACGAGGAGTTCGACGGCGTCGCGGACCGGGTCCTCAGTCGACACCGCCCGGAACGGCGCCTCCATCACCTCGACGATCTCGGCATCGAGGATCGCGGGGTTCTCGGCGGCGCGCTTGAGCAGGCCGCGCTCGCCGATCGCGCCGACCACGGTCGCGGGATCGTGGGCGCTCACCACCGGTAGCTGCGACACGCGGTGCTCGTGCAGGAGCGCGACCGCATCGCGCACCTTGAAGTGCGTCTGGACGGTGACGAGCGGCGGGATCTCGCCGGCCTCGCGCTTGCGCGCGAGCACGTCGCCGACGAGCAGCTTGGAATCGCGCTCGAGGAAGCCGTACTGGCGCATCCAGGCGTCGGAGAAGATCTTCGATAGGTACGAACGACCGCCGTCGGGGAGGATCACCACGATCAGGGCGTCGGCGTCATCGGTTTCGTTGGCGATTTGCAGTCCCGCGTGGAGCGCGAGGCCGCCCGATCCGCCGGCGAGGATGCCCTCGAGTTGGGCCAGCCGGCGCGTCGTCATGAACGCGTCTTTGTCCGAAACCGTGATCCAGCGATCGATCACAGCCGGATCGAACGTCTCGGGCCAGAAGTCCTCGCCGACGCCCTCGACCAGGTACGGGCGGACGTTCTCGGGACCGCCGGAGTAGATCGATCCCTCGGGATCGGCGCCGATCACCACGAGGTCGGGGTTGCGCTCGCGCAGGTAGCGGGCGGTCCCGGTGATCGTGCCGCCGGTGCCGACACCGGCGACGAGGTGGGTGATCTGGCCCGCGGTCTGCTCCCAGATCTCGGGGCCGGTCGACTCGTAGTGCGCCTGAGGGTTCGCCTGGTTGAAGTACTGGTTGGGCTGGAACGCGCCTGGGATCTCGCTCGTCAACCGGTCGGCTACGCGGTAATAGGACTGTGGCGACTCCGGCGACACGTCGGTGGGGGCGAGCACGACGTCGGCGCCGTAGGCGCGGAGCAGGTCGATCTTCTCCCGCGACATCTTGTCGGGCATCACCGCGATCACGCGGTAGCCCTTCAGGCGGGCGGCGATCGCGAGGCCGGTGCCCGTATTGCCCGACGTCGGCTCGACGATCGTGCCGCCGGGCATCAGCCGCCCATCACGCTCGGCGGCCTCGATCAGCGCCACCGCGACGCGGTCCTTGATCGAGCCTCCCGGGTTGAACGACTCGAGCTTCGCGACCAGCCGCGGGCGCAGGCCGGCGCCGATGCGCGACAGTCGCACGAGCGGTGTGTCGCCGATCGTGTCGAGGATTGAGTCCTGCAGAATCGGTTCGGTGGCGATCTGGGTCATGCTCATAGGATGACGATTCTGCGGCAATACGACAAGAACTCGAAGATTCTGCGACTGATCGAGCACAGATCGGATATTGTTCGGGATGAGTGCCGAGAGTTCGCGCCGCGCCGAATGATCCACAGCCCCCGGTAGACGACATCGATCGGGCCCTGCTCGAACTGCTCGCGCGCGACGCGCGGATCACCAACCAGCGCCTGGCCGACCGCGTCGGGGTTGCGCCGTCCACGGCGCTGGCGCGGCTACGCTCGCTTCGCGACCGCGGCGTGATCCGCGGATTCCACGCGGAGGTCGACCTGGCCGCGCTCGGCCGCCCGCTCCAGGCGCTGATCGCGGTGCGGCTCGCGGTCCACGCGCGCGATCAGATCGACGACTTCACGGCCACGGTCCGGCAACTGCCCGGGGTGGTGATGGTGTTCCACCTCACCGGCGTGACCGATTATCTGGTGTGGGTCGCGGCCGCGGACGCGCAGGATCTCCGCGAGTTCGTCGTCGACCACCTCGCGACGCACCCGTCGGTCGCGCACGCCGAGACGTCGCTGATCTACGAGCACCAGCGCGGCCCAGGGATCTGGGGGGCGGCGGACCCGGCATGAGCCCTGCCGATCGCGTGGCCGGCCTGGGGACCACGATCTTCACCGAGATGAGCGCGCTCGCGCTGCGAACCGGCGCGATCAACCTCGGCCAGGGCTTCCCGGACACCGACGGCCCAGCGTCCGTGATCGAGGCCGCGGTGGGCGCGCTCCGCGCCGGCGAGAACCAGTACGCCCCGCTTCCGGGCGTGCCCGCGCTGCGCGAGGCCGTGTTCGAGCACCAGCGCAGCTGGTACGGGCTCGACCCCGAGGACGTGCTGATCACGTTCGGCGCCACCGAGGGCATCGCCTCGGCGTTGCTCGGGCTGTGCAACCCCGGCGACGAGGTCGTGGTGCTCGAGCCCTACTACGACTCGTACGCCGCCTGCATCGCGTTCGCGGGCGCGACGCGGCGGCCGGTGACGCTTTGCCCGCCCGGGTTCGAGGTCTCCGAGGCAGCGTTGCGCGGCGCGATCGGTTCGCGGGCGCGGGTGCTGCTGCTGAACTCGCCCCACAACCCGACGGGACGAGTGCTGAGCCTCGCCGAGCTCGAGTTGATCGCTTCGGCCTGCGTCGAGCACGATCTGATCTGCGTCACGGACGAGGTCTACGAGCACCTCGTCTACGACGGCGAGCACATCCCGATCGCGACGTTGCCCGGCATGGCTTCGCGTACGCTCACGATCTCGAGCGTCGGCAAGTCGTTCTCGTTCACGGGCTGGAAGATCGGCTGGTGCTCGGGCCCCGCGATGCTCGTCGCCGCGACGCGGATGGTCAAGCAGTTCCTGACGTTCGCCGGCGGCACGCCGCTGCAGCACGCGTCCGCCGCGGCGCTGCGGCTGCCAGCGGGCGAGGTCGAGGCGCTCCGAGACGATCTGCGGGCCAGGCGCGACCAGCTCTGCTCTGGGCTCGAGGCGGCGGGGCTGCGCCCGATCACCCCCGCCGGAACGTACTTCGTCAACGCCGACGTGGGCGTGGACGCCGTGGCGTTCTGCGCTGAGTTGCCCGAGCGGTGTGGGGTGGTCGCGATTCCGACGAGCGTCTTCTATGACGACAAGGACGCCGCGCGCACGCTGGTGCGGTTCGCGTTCTGCAAGCGGCCCGAGGTGATCGCCGAAGCCGCGCAACGTCTCGCCGGCCTCGGTCCCGCTCAGCGGGTCGACTGATCAGGGATGGACCGCGGCCTGATTGCGGCCATGCGCCCCCGCAGGAACCTGATCTCGGCGGTGTTGTCGGTGCGGTCGATCGCGGCCTGGTAGGCGGCCGTGGCGTCGGGGATCTGGCCGAGGCGCCGTAGGAGGTCCGCCCGGGTCGCGTGGTAGAGGTAGTACTCGTCGAGCGGCAGCGCCTCGATCAGCTCCAGCGCTGCGCTCGGGCCGTGGATCTCTGCGACGGCGACGGCCCGGTTGAGCGCCACGACGGCGGTCGGGGTGAACGCCAGCAGCTGGTCGTAGAGCGCGAGGATCTGGTCCCAGTCCGTGGCGGCTCCCGCGAGCGAGTCGCTGTGGACGGCGTTGATCGCGGCTTGGAGCTGGTACGGACCTGGCTGGTTTCGCTGCAGGCATCGTCTGACGAGCGCCTGGCCCGTCGCGACCAGCTCGTGGTCCCACCGGTCGCGGTTCTGCTCGGGCAGCGGTACGAGCTCGCCGGCGCTGGTCGTGCGTGCGACGCGTCGCGAGTGCGCGAGCAGCATGAGCGCCAGCAGGCCGAGCACTTCGGGCTCGTCGGGCATCAGCTCGGCGAGCAGACGTCCGAGGCGGATCGCCTCGGACGCAAGGTCGTCCCGGATCAGGCGCTCGCCGGTGCTGGCCGTGTAGCCCTCGTTGAAGATCAGGTACACGACCGCGAGCACCGAGTCCAGACGCTCTGGCAGGTCGGCCTCGCTCGGAATCCGGTACGGGATCCGGGCGTCGCGGATCTTCCCTTTCGCACGCACCAGGCGCTGCGCCATCGTCGCCTCGGGCACGAGGAAAGCTCGCGCGATCTCCTGGGTGCGCAATCCGCCGAGCAGCCTGAGCGTGAGCGCGACCTGTGCCGCCCGGCCCAACGCCGGATGGCAGCAGGTGAAGATCAGACGCAGGCGGTCGTCCTGCACCGGGCTCTCCTGCGCCGGCTCGTCGCGGACGCGGAGCAGCGCCGCCTGAGCGTGGCGGTCTTGCCGCGAGGCCTCGCGGCGCAGCCGGTCGATCGCGCGATTGCGCGCGGTCGTGATGATCCAGCCGGCCGGCGTCGGCGGCAGGCCGCTGTCAGGCCAGCGCGCCACCGCTGTGGCGAACGCCTCCTGCACGGCCTCCTCGGCGGTGTCAAGGTCGCCGAACACCCGGGCCAGCACCGCCACCGCCCGCCCGTACTCGTCGCGGAAGACACGCTCGATCTCCGAACCGGTGATCGCCGGCACGCTCTGGGTCAGTCCTCGACCTCGCCCTGGAACGGACGGACCTCGACCGGGAGCGTCGTCGCGCGCGCGACCTTCCGCGCCCAGGCGAGTGCGTCGTCCAGGCTGTCGGCCTTGATGATGACCAAGCCGCCGATGTGCTCCTTGCCCTCGGTATAAGGCCCATCGACCATCGGCATCTGGTCGCCGCGCGGATTCAGCACCGTCGCGGTACTCGCGGCGTGGAGCCCACCCGAGAACACCCAGGCGCCGGCGGTGCGCATCTCCTCCCGTACGGCTTCCACGTCGGCTGCGATCTGCTCGAGAACTGCGGGGGTGGGGAGACGGCCATCGGGCTGATAGATGCTCAGCAGGTACTGCTTCATGCTCATATTCGTCTCCTAAGCCAGTGCGCGCTCGTACACCGCGGCCACCACGCCCGTGCTTGTGGTGCTGCTCTCGACGAGCCGCAGCGGCGCCTGCGTGCCGCCGCCAAACAGCCGCCGCCCGCTGCCGAGGACGATCGGCGCGATCATCAGCACATACTCGTCGATCACATCGGCGGCCATCAACGAGCTAATCAGCACGCCGCTGCCCAAGATCACCAGGTTTGCGCTCTCACGCTGCTTGAGTTCGGCCACCGCGGCCGGGACGTCGCCGCGGAGCAGCGTCGAGTTCGGCCAGTCGACCTTCGTCTCCGGGTTGTGCGAGGCGACGTACTTCTGTGTGTTGTTGAACGCATCCTTGAACGGGCCGCCCCGGGCGTTCCAGGTCGTCAGGAGCTGCTCATAGCTCCACCGCCCGAACAGAAACGCGCGATCCTCGCCCATCCGCTCGCCCATCTTGGCGACCATCGAGTCGTCACCGTACCGAACCGCCCAGCCGCCGTACTCGAACCCGTCGCGCGGGTCCTCGTCCGGTCGGCCCGGCGATTGCATCACGCCGTCGAGCGAGATGCTGTTCATCACGATTACCTTTCCCAACGCCTGTCCTTTCGTCCGGGTCTTCACCCCCTACACGAACGCGAACGGCCGAAATCGACATCACCTGACACGTCTATCGGAGAACGCCTCCGGGACTGGCGCCGCGTCATGCGCCGTCGAGCAGGCCGTCTAGCTCAGCGACCGTGATCACGTCGGCCTGACGCGGGAAGATCCGCTCGGTCAGGAACGCGTGGACGTCGGGCTGGGGGTCGGCGGTCGCGTCGGCGAGGACGACCACGCGGTAGTCGCGATCGTGCGCGTCGCGCACGGTCGACAGGACGACGCCGCTGGTGCTGATGCCGGCGAGGATCAGCGTGTCGATGTCGCGCTCGCGTAGCTGCGCGTCGAGGTCGGTGGTAGAGAAGGCGCCGACGCGGACCTTCCGGACGATGATGTCGCCCGGTTCCGGCGCCACCCGGTTGTGCACGGCCGTGTTCGGGGAGTCGTTGTGGAACGCCTGCGGCGCGGTGCCGACGCGCTGGCCCATCCGGCTTGTCGGCGGGATCGACTCGAGGTCGGCGTCCTCGAACGCGACCCGGACGTAGCCGACTTGTCCGCCGGCGCGGCGCACGGTGGCGATCGCGTCCGCGGTGAGCGACAGCAGGTCGTCAGGCTCGCCGAGCATGTCGACTATCCCGTTCTGGTAGTCCATCACGAGCAGCGCCGCGCGCCGCGGGTCGATCGAAGGGAGCGGTTCGGTCATGTGGTGTTCCTTTCGGGGGTGGGGGCGCATCGGAGTGGACGTAGCGACCGCCGCGCAGCAACGAGGCCGCGGCGGCGAGCACCGACAAACCGGTGGCGACGCTGAACACGACCACGAGTCCGTGGTGGAACGCGGCAGCGATCAGCTGCGGGAAGAAGTGCGTGCCGGTCAGGATCTGCTGATGGGCGGGGGAGAGCGAGGTCAGCACGCCGGTCGGCCCGAGGAGATGCGCCACCGGGTTGTCTCCGAGCATGGCCGCGAACAGCGAGGAGACCGGCGGCAGGGCGGCGACCTGATGGGCGATCGCGTGGGGCACGCCCTGCTGCTGCAGGCCGCCGAGCAACTGGGCCGGGAGGCTGGTCGCGATGCCAGCGATCAGGAGCGAGAAGAACACGCCGATCGATAGTGCGGTGCCGGTGTTCTGGAAGGTCGATCGCATCCCCGAGGCGGCGCCGCGGTACCGGGCGGGGACGCTGCTCATGATCGACGCCGAGTTCGGGGCGCTGAACATGCCAACGCCGATCCCGTTGAGCACGATCAGAGCCGCGAACGCCCAGTAGGGGAAGTTGACGGGCAGGAGCATGAGTCCGACGAAGCTCGCCGCGAACACGAGCATGCCGGCGGTCGCGAACCCGCGCGCGCCGAACCGATCGGAGAGATATCCGCAGACCGGCCCTGAGATCAGGAACGCCGTGGTCAGCGGCAGCAGGTAGATGCCCGCCCACAGAGGCGTCTGGGTGTAGCTGTAGCCGTGCAGCGGCAGCCAGATGCCCTGGAGCCAGATGACCAGCATGAACTGCAGCCCGCCCCGCGCAGTGGCCGCAATCAGGCCGGCGGCGCTACCGGCGGCGAACGCCCGGATCTTGAAAAGCCCAAGCTGGAACATCGGCTCGGCGACGCGGCGCTCGATCACGACGAAGGCGACGAGCAGCGCGGCACCGCCGATGATCGAGCCGATCACCGTCGGGTTGGTCCAGCCCATCGCGTGACCGCCGTACGGCTTGATGCCATTGGTCACGCCGATCAGGATCGCGCTCAGGCCGACCGCGAACGTGATGTTGCCCCACCAGTCGATCCGGCCGGGATGTCGCTCGCCGGTGTCGCGCAGCATGTGGTAGGCCCACACGGTTCCGAACACGCCGACGGGCACGTTGACCCAGAACACCGCGCGCCAGTCGATCTCGGCGAGCACCCCGCCCGCGAGCAGGCCGATGAACTGGCCGGCGATCGCCGCCACCTGGTTGATGCCAAGCGCGAACCCGCGCTGATCGGCGGGGAACGCGTCGGTGAGGATCGCGGCCGAGTTCGCCGTGAGCATCGATCCGCCCAGGGCCTGGACCACCCGCCAGCCGATCAGCCACTGCGCTCCGTGGGCGCCGGTGAACGGATCGAACGACAGCAGTACCGACGCCACGGTGAACACCGCGAAGCCGCTGTTGTAGATCTTGACGCGGCCGTGCATGTCGCCGAGCCGGCCCACGGTGACGACGAGCACGGCCTGTACGAGGCGGTAGCCCATGATCATCCACAGCAGGTAGCTGATGTTCCCCGGGGCGAGCGGATCGAGATGGATGCCGCGGAAGATCGCCGGCAGCGCGATGATCACGATCGAGCCGTCGAGCGCCGACATGAACACAGCCATCGTCGTGTTCGACAGCGCCACCCACTTGTAGCCGTCGTCGGTACCGGCGGGCATCAGATGCTCTGAGCCAGTCGCTCGAGCAGGGGCGCCACCGCCATCAACTGGTCCAGCTCATCCGCGGTGAACCCAGATGACAGGGCTCGGGCGAGCTGCTCTGTCCGTGCGTTCCGGCGATCGCGGAGCACGCGAAGGCCGGCGTCCGTGATCGACAGGATCACGCGGCGGCCGTCGTCCGGATCGGGCGTGCGCTTGAGGAGCCCGCGCGCCTCGAGCGCCGCCAGCGTCGCGCCGATCGACTGCGGGCTGATCTGCTCGAGGCGGGCGAGCGCGGCGGCCGTGGCCGGGCCGTTGCGGTCGAGCCGGGCGAGTGCCGAGCTCTCCGACAGCGTGAGCTCGTCGCCTGTGGGGATCTGGCGGAGCCGCCGTAGCAGCAGGCCGATGCTCAGCCGGAGCGTCGCAGCGATCTGGGTCGTGTCGAGCGTTTGGGCGATTTCATAAGCCTAGCCTGATAAGTTCCGACTTGCAATCTGATGCTGGTAGAGAATTAGGGCTCCCGCCACCGGACCGAGGAGAGAGGCGATGTCCGCAACCGCAGCCCGTTCACCCGCGGCCACCGAGGTCGACCAATGGCTCGAGCGCTTTGGTGCCGCGCTCGAGGAGGGCGACGCCGCCGGCGCCGCCGAGCTGTTCGCGGAGGAGAGCTACTGGCGCGACCTGGTCGCGTTCACCTGGAACATCAAGACCGTCGAGGGCCGAGCGGGGATCACCGACATGCTCGAGCACACGCTCTCGCGCATACAGCCGCATGGCTGGCACGCGACCGAGGAGCCCACGACCGCCGACGGCGTCACCGACGCTTGGATCGAGTTCGAGATGGCCGTGGGCCGTGGCAAGGGGCACCTCCGGCTGATCGCCGGGCGGGCGTGGACGCTTCTGACCGCGCTCGACGAGCTCACGGGATACGAGCAGGGACTTGGGCCGCGCCGGCCCAAGGGCGTCAACCACGGCGCCAACCCCGAGCGCCATACGTGGCTTGAGGACCGCCAGCGCGAGGCCGAGGAGCTTGGCCGGACGATTCAGCCGTACCTTGTCATCGTCGGTGGCGGGCAGGGCGGGATCGCGCTCGGCGCGCGTCTCCGTCAGCTGCGGATACCCACGATCATCGTCGAGCGCAACCCGCGCCCAGGTGACTCGTGGCGCAACCGGTACAAATCGCTGTGCCTGCACGACCCGGTGTGGTACGACCACCTGCCGTACGTCAAGTTCCCGCCGAACTGGCCGGTGTTCTCGCCCAAGGACAAGATCGGCGACTGGCTCGAGATGTACACGCGGGTGATGGAGCTCAACTACTGGGGATCGACCACCGCAAGGAGCGCGCGCTACGACGAGGACGCCCGCGAGTGGGTTCTGGTGGTCGACCGCGAGGGGGAGGAGATCACGCTTCGCCCGAAGCAGCTGGTGCTGGCCACGGGGATGTCCGGGCGACCGCACACACCTGCCTTTGAAGGCATGGACCGGTTCAAGGGCGACCAGCACCATTCCTCCGCTCACCCGGGACCTGATGCGTACCGTGGCAAGCGGGCGGTGGTGATCGGGTCCAACAATTCAGCCCACGACATCTGCGCCGCGCTGTGGGAGCACAGAGCCGACGTGACCATGGTGCAGCGCTCCTCCACGCACGTGGTCCGGTCGGACTTGCTGATGGACATCGCGCTCAGCGGTCTCTACTCAGAGGACGCGGTCGCCGCCGGGATGACCACCGAGAAGGCCGACCTGACGTTCGCGTCGCTGCCCTACCGGATCATGGCAGGCCTCCAGGTCCCGGTGTACGAACAGATCCGCGAGCGCGACGCCGACTTCTACGCTCGGCTGGAAGCCGCCGGTTTCCAGCACGATTGGGGCGAGGACGGATCGGGGCTGTTCATGAAGTACCTGCGGCGCGCCTCGGGCTACTACATCGACGTGGGCGCGTCCGAGCTCGTGGCGAACGGCCAGATCAAGCTCCAGGCCGGCCAGGTCGACCACCTCACCGAGGACGCCGTGGTGATGGCCGACGGCACCGAGTTGCCGGCCGACCTCGTCGTGTACGCCACCGGGTACGAATCGATGAACGGAGCGGTCGCTGACCTGATCTCCCAAGACGTCGCCGACAAGGTCGGCAAGGTTTGGGGCCTCGGATCCGACACGACCAAGGACCCGGGGCCCTGGGAGGGAGAGGAGCGCAACATGTGGAAGCCGACTCAGCAGGAGGGGCTGTGGTTCCACGGCGGCAACCTGCACCAGTCGCGCCACTATTCGCTGTATCTCGCGCTCCAGCTGAAGGCGCGGGCGGAGGGCATCCCCACGCCGGTCTACGGGCTACAGGAGGTCCATCACACGCGGTAGCGCGCGACGAGATCGTTGGCGGCAATTCGCTCAAGCGTGGTCAGTGCTGCGGGGGTGAGGGTTTCTGAATGCGCGTACTCGGCGAGGAGCGCGTGGCTGACGGCGTCGATGGTGACGCCCGGCACCTCGTCGGCGACCGAGCCCGTCGTCGCCGGGTCCCAGTCGAGGCCGAGCTCACGGTAGACGTCCACGAGGACTGCGCGGAGTTCGGCTGCGGGCTCGACGACGACGACGCTCGAGAGCAGCCAGGCGCCGCGGACGATCCGCTGGGCGGCGCCGATCAGCTTCGTCTGGCCGCGCGCGTTGACGCTGAACTCGCCCGGACAGTACTCGCCCGGCACCTCCCCGACGCGGGCGTCGACGCCGAGGCCGCGGAGCGCTCGCGCCTGAAGCTCGGCCTCGGCGGAGAAGCGTGCCTGGATCCCGGTCATCGAATCGGCGGCGGGCATGATCAGGTCGAACACGAGGCAGCCCTCGTCGTAGGCCGCGGCCCGCCCTCCCGCGCCGCGGACGACCGGAGTGAACGCGTGCCGTTTCGCCGCAGCAACTGCGTCCGGGAAGCCGGCGAGGAAGCTGTCCCGGCGCCCGAACGCGACGGTCGGGTGCGGGCGGTAGGACCGGAGCGCAGGTCCGCGGTGGCCGGCGGCGACGAGTGCGAGCAGCGCGTGGGGCAATGTCACGTCGAGCGCGGGGTCAGCGCCGGCGGACCCCTCGAGCAGGTCCACTCGTTCAGATCTCCGGCAGCCGCGCGACCGTTTCCGGCTCGACGTCGAGCGCGCCAACGTTCTCGGCGATCTGAGCCGCGGAAGTGGCGCCGAACAGCACGCTGGTCACGGCGGGATTGCCGAGCGCGAACGCGATCGCGAGCGCGGCCGGCGTGGCGTTGATCTCTGCGGCCAGCGCACGAAGCTTCCGACCTCGCTCGCGGGCGTCGGCGAACCGGGGATCCTCGATCTCGGCGGAGGCGCGCCCCGTCTGGCCGGCGTCATACTTACCCGTGAGGACGCCGCCCGCCATCACGAACGACGCGACCACGCCGGCCCCGGATACGTCGAGCGCCGCGACCATCTCGTCGCTCTCGACCCAGTCGCGGCGCGCGAGGCTGTACGGGAGCTGGGCGGCGCAGGGTGGCGGGACTCCCTGCTCCTTGGCCGCTTGCGTCGCTTGCCCGAATGGGGCCGCCTCCCAATTCACGATGCCCCATGCCCGGGCCTTGCCCGATCGGAGCAGGCCGCCGATCGCCTCCACCATGTCCATGATCGGCAGGCCGTCCGGTGGCGGATTCGCGTAGATCAGGTCGACGCAGTCGAAGCCCATCCGGCCGAGCGAGCCGTCGAGCTCCGCGGCGGCGCTCTGCTCGGGCCAGAACTCCCACCACAGCTTGTTCGAGACGACCGTGTCGTCGCGGTTCCAGCCGGTCGCGCGGAACAGCTCGCCGAACAGCACCTCTGAATAGCCGCTCGGGATCGGCGCGAGCCCGGTCTCGTCGTTGTAGCGCGCGTCGTCGAGGAAGTTGAAGCCCCGCTCGCGGGCGGCGCGCATCACCGCGACCGCGTCCTCGCGTGGGATCCGCTCGAACGTGCGCCACGACCCCAGCGATAGACGCGAGACCTCGAGTTCGGATGAGCCGAGTGGCCGTCTTTGCATCGCTCAGGACTACTTAGGGCGCGAGCCGCTCGATCTGCCAGGCGCCGCCGGATCCTCTCCGGTACCGCAGGCGATCGTGCAGTCGGTTGTCACGGTGCTGCCAGAACTCGAACGTCTCGGGGGTGAGGCGAAACCCGCCCCAATGGTCGGGGACGGGGACCTCGGCGCCAGCGTGTTGCTGGTCGAGCGCTGCCACCCGCTCCTCGAGAATCTCACGGCGCTCGACGACGGCGCTCTGCGGCGAGGCGGCCGCGCTCAACTGGCTGCCGCGCGCTCGGCTGTGGGCGTATGCCTCGGACTCCTCGCGCGTGGTGCGCACCACGGGGCCCTCGATCCGCACCTGGCGCCCGAACGGCTCCCAATGGAACAGCAGCGCCGCGCGCGGATTGGCGGCCAGTTCTCCGCCCTTGCGGCTCTCGTAGTTGGTGAAAAACACGAACCCGTCGTGGTCGGCCCGCTTGACCAGCACCATCCGCACTGACGGCGCGCCGTCGGTGGTGGCGGTGGCGAGGGCCACAGCCTCCGGCTGGCTCACGCCGGCGCTCGCGGCCTGATCGAACCACTTCGCGAACTGCGCCACGGGATCCGGGTCGACGTCGTGTTCGCGCAGCGGCTGCGAAGGGTCCGTCATGCGCCCGAGGAAGAAGTGATGGAACTCATGATGAATGACGAAGCCGAAGCCGGCGTGCCCGGAGGATGATGTCCTGGCGGATCGTGCCGCGCAAGACTCCTCGCTAGCCTGACCCCTTTCCCCATGCCCGAGCCGCCCAAGATCGTCCACCTGGATCAGCTCGAGGCGATTCCAGGCCCCGGAAGCCTCACCTGGCATCCGGTCCGGCTGGCGCTCGGGGTCAAGGCGTTCGGCTGCAACGCGTACACGGCCGGCGAGGCAGGACAGGACGTCGTCGAGCCGCACACCGAGGATCCGGCCCTTGCCCATCAGGAGCTGTACTTCGTCGCCGCCGGACGCGCGACGTTCACGATCGACGGCGCCTCGCACGATGCGCCGGCGGGGACGTACGTGTTCATCCCCGACCCCGCCTCGCACCGGCAGGCGGTGGCCGCGGAGGCGGGCACGACCGTGCTCAGCTTCGGTGGGCCGCCGACGTTCGAGCCCTCGGCGTGGGAGTGGGCGTTCCGCGCCGGCCCGCTGATCCGTGACGATCCGGTGCGCGCCCGGGAGATCCTCGCAGAGGGGCTCGAGCGCTACCCGGATTCGGGGTCGCTCCACTACAACCTGGCCTGCCTGGAGGCGATCGCCGGTCAGCGGGCCGCCGCGCTCGCCGCGCTCACGGACGCGATCCGTCTGCGGCCCGCGGTCGCCGGCTGGGCGGTCGGGGACGGGGACCTCGAGAGTCTCCGCGACGACCCCGAGTTCCAGGCGCTGGTCGACCGCGGCGCCCAGCCTAGTGAATGAGCGGCATAAGCAGGGCCTAGGCCGACGGCATCGCCAGCAGCGCCTTAACCTTGCCGACGATCTCGGCGATCGGCGGCATGCCGGGCACGTCGACCTCCAGTTCGGGATCCTCGCCGTCGGCGATGCGGCGCCACCGGCGCGCGGCAAGCTCGACGAACTCGGGGTGCGGCAGCACCCAGAACCGCCCGTTGGTGATCGCGTCGGCCACGAGGTCGGCGATCTCGGCCGGCTCTTTGCCCTCGTCAAGCGCTTTCTTGATGATCGGGGTCACGACCTCGGACCCCCGCACCGCGGGCGGGGGATCGCCCAAACGACTCGGCCAGTTGCGGTCGGCGTCGGCGATCCCGGTTCGGACCCAGCCGGGGCACAGCACGCTGACGCCGATCGGGAGCCCGTAGGTGCGGGTCATCGTGAACAGGTCCTCGGTCAGCGCGACGACGGCGTGCTTGCTCGCGTCGTACGACGGCCCCGATCCCGGCATCAGCCCGTTGATGCTGGCGGTGTTCACGATGTGGCCCTCGCCTTGGCCGAGGAGGATCGGCAGGAACGTGCGGGTCCCGTGGATGACGCCCCACAGGTTCACTCCGATGACCCACCGCCATGCAGACAGCGGACCGAACCATGGGTCCGCGCGAGTGGCGACGCCGGCGTTGTTGCAGACTACGTGCACGCCGCCGAACCGCTCGATCGCGGCCGCCGCGAGCGCCTGGACCGCCGCCTCGTCGCTCACGTCGGTCGGCACGGCCAGCGTGTCCACACCCAGCGCTCCGACCTGCTCGGTGGCGCTCGCCAGCGCGTCAGCCTGCACATCGGCGAGCACGACGTTGAGGCCGTCCCGGGCGAACCGCTCCGCCAGCGCCAGGCCGATGCCGCTCGCCGCGCCCGTTACGACCGCCACCTTACCCGCCTCGAGCCTCATCGCCGCTCCTTTTCATCGCGAAAGGAAACCGATCCTACATCCGGCGCGCGGGTGTTCTTCACGCCGATTCGGGCGATGTGCGAGGGTAGAGGCGGATCGACGATCTTGGCCATGACGACGACAACCCACGCCACGCTCGAGCTTGGCGAGTCGGCCGAGAGTGGCCGAGCTGCACGCGCCTCCGTGCCGCGCTCGGCACACGGCGACTGGACTCCCGCATCGGACCGCCCCGATCCGGTGGCGGTGCTCCACGCGCAGGCTGCGACCCGCGTGCAGGAGCTGATCCCGATCCGGTACGGACGGATGCTCGTCTCGCCGTTCACGTTCTACCGCGGCGCCGCGGCAGTAATGGCCGCCGACCTCGCCGCGACGCCGAATTCGGGCATCGTCGTGCAGGCGTGCGGCGACGCTCACATCTCGAACTTCGGGGGCTTTGCCGCTCCCGACCGCCGGCTGATCTTCGGTCCGAACGATTTCGACGAGACGCTGCCCGGCCCGTGGGAATGGGACGTCAAGCGGATGGCGGCGAGCGTCGAGATCGCCGGTCGCGACGTCGGCCTGCGGGCGGATCGCCGGGCACGGCTCGTGAGCGCGTGCGTCCGCGAGTATCGCGAGACGATGCGCTCCTTCGCCCAGGTCAGCCACCTGGACGTCTGGTACGAGCGCATCAACGCGAGCGAATTGGTCGACCGATTCGGCGGCCAGCTCGGCCCGCGGGGTCGAATCACGTTCTCAAAGCCGTTCGCGAACGCGCGGGAGAAGACGAGCCTGCGGGCGGTGCGCAAGCTCACCGAGCGGATCGACGGCAAGCTGCGCTTCCGCAGCGTCCCGCCGCTGCTCGTGCGGTTCGCCGATCTGCACGACCCGACCGACCCCCGCGACGAGTCCGATTACGTCCGCGATCTGCTCGACCAGTACCTCGCGAGCCTCGACGAGGACAAGCGCTACCTGTTCGGCACGTACGAGTACGTCGACATCGCGCGCAAGGTGGTCGGGGTCGGAAGCGTCGGCACGCGTGCCTGGGTGCTGCTGTTCGCCGGCCGCCAGGGTCAGGACTCGCTCGTCCTGCAGATGAAGGAGGCGCAGGCCTCGGTGCTTGAGGCACACCTGGGCGCGAGCGAGTTCGAGCACCACGGCGAACGCGTCGTCCGCGGCCAGCGCATGGACCAGGCCGTCACGGACTTGTTCCTCGGGTGGCAGCGGAGCCAGGGCCTCGACGGTGAGGAGCACGACTTCTACATCCGCCAGTTGTGGGACTGGAAGGCATCGATGGACCTGTCGACGATGCGCTATTGGGGCCTGCACGCGTACAGCCGGGCGTGCGGATGGTCCCTCGCCCGGGCGCACGCCCGCTCCGGGGACCGGTGCGCGATCGCCGCCTATCTCGGCGGCCGCTCGAACTTCGACCAGGCGATGGAACGTTTCTCGACGGCCTACGCCGATCAGAACGAACTCGACTTCCAGCGGCTGATCGAGGCGGTCGGTGCCGGCGAGGTGCCCGCTCAGTTCGGGGTGTAGCCGTCTAGCCGGCCAGGATCAGGCCGAGCACGCCCTTGATGATCAAGAGGACGCCGATGACCGCGAAGCCGCGCTCGGCGTACACCCGCCCGTGGATGCCCGCCCATGCTTTCGCTCGGGCGATCGCGGCCGGCGTCCCCTCGGGGGCGACGGCGAACGCGATCATCGGCAGCTCGAGCAGGAGCAGCATCACGAGGTTGAACGCGACCACGATGACCACGGTCACGAAGGTCGAATAGTTGAGCTTGCTCACCTTGTCTAGCCCGGCCAGATACGAGGCGCCGGGCAGCGTCAGCACCGCGCCAATAATGAACGTCGTCCTGGGGCTGCCGTGAGTCAGCTCGCGCTGCCATCGCGGCGGCGGCATGCCTTCCTTCTTCTTCGCCCTTCGCGCGCGGTACCGCGCGTCGCGGCCGCTGGCGAGTACCGCGGCGAGGATCAGTGTGAGCCCGCCCAGGAGAATGTCGGCCAAAGGGCTGAGCGTGTGCTGGCTCGTCGAGACGATGCCTGACTTCTTCAGCGAGAACACGATCACCAGCCCGAGCGTGATGCTCGTCAGCATCGCCCCGCAGTAGTAACCCAGCATCAGCCGCTTCGGGTTGGGGAGCAGCAGCATCAGCGTCGTGACGGCGATCAGCGTTGGATTGAACGCCGAGGTGAACGACAGGAGGACGACTTCGCCCATGCGATTCGGGTCCGCGCCGGCCGACTATGAGGGCGGGGGAAGAAGGCCGATTAGCTGGACCACCGAGAATGTCAGCAGCATCACGCCCACACCGACCAGGCCGTAGCAAGCCTGGCGGAGCTTGACGTGGCCGCTGATTCCGATCAGGAACAGCACGGCGGCGAGGAACACCGTGTCGCGCACGTACTTGTCCGCGGTGCCACCCGCGTCCGAGCCCGTCGTGAACTCCTCGTCGGCCTGTGACTCGAGCGTCCCGGTCTGGAGCGCCTCGAGGTCCGCCCGGTTCGCCTTGGTCCGCGGCGCCGATGCCTTCGCGAGCGACACCGACGACTCAGCGCTCCATTTCGGGGCCGCGTACCCGGAGTCGGCCGCCAGCAGTGCGACCGCCGACAGCAACACCGCCCCGATGATCGACAGCAATTGCTCCTCGCAGCTCTGATCCCCGTGCTCGGGCTCGCCGTGCTCCGCGTGCTGCTTGTGCTCGGCGATCTCCTTGCCCACCTCCGCCGCCGACAACCCCTCAGGCACTCTCCAACTCCGGTCTCGATCTTCGCAGGACGCCACCGGGAAGGATCGAGGCGGTGCGTGGGCCGACATCACCCGATCCGGGTGACAATAGGCCGGTGATGCTGACGATCCGACTCGAGCCACTCGACGAGCGCCACCTCGAGGACGTGCGAGCCCTGGTCGCGGACCCCGATGTCCTGCACTACACCCGCATCCCGGAGCCGGCGCCGGATGACTTCGCCCGGTCGTGGATCGCGGCGTACGAGACCGCCCGCAAGGACGGCACGCGCGAGGCGTTCGCCGCGATCGGAGACGGCCGGTTCGTCGGCCTCGGGCTGGCGCCGACGATCGACCGCAAGGACAGCGAGCTCGAGCTCGGTTACATCGTCCCGGCGTGGGCGCGGCGCGGGCGCGGGGACGCGGCGGCTTTGTGGTACCGACTCCCCTCGGACCCCTAGTCTCGTCCCCACCATGGATCAGCAGTCGCTCGATGGCCGAACCGCGATCGTCACCGGCGCCTCGCGCGGGATTGGCGCGGCGATCGCGCGTGCGCTCGACCGCGCCGGCGCTCGTGTCGCGCTCGTCGCGCGCGACCGGGAGGCGCTCGGAGCGGTGGCGGCGGACTGCACAACGGCCCGGTGATCCTCCCGGTCGACCTCGCCGATCCGGACGCGCCCGCACGGCTCGTGGCCGACGCGCGCGACCGCGTCGGCGCGATCGACGTGCTCGTCAACAACGCAGCGCTCGCCGCCCGAGCGCCGACCGACGAGCTCGACGCGGAGCTCGTCGACCGGCTGTACGCGGTCAACGTGCGGGCGCCGCTCCTGTTGGTCGCGGCGCTCGTGCCGAGCATGGTCGCGCGCGGGCGCGGCGCGATCATCAACATCTCGTCGGGGTCGGCGGTGGTCGGCACCCCCAGGCGGGCGGCGTACGCCGCGACCAAGGGCGCGATCGATGCTGCGACGCGCTCGCTGGCGATCGAGCTCGGTCCGCATGGCATCCGCGTGAACTCGGTGGCGCCCGGCGTGGTCGACACCGAGATGTGGGCCCGCAACAAGGCGATACCCGGCGTGATCGAGGAGATCGAGGCGTTGACGCCGCTGCGCCGATGGGCGACCCCCGACGACATCGCCGACGTGGTGGCGTTCCTGGCCTCGGACGGCGCTCGGTTCGTGACCGGCGAGACCGTGTGCGTCGACGGCGGTCTGGCCAGGACTACAGACCTGTACGGCGGACCGGTGTAGCCGCCCGACCGTCGGCAACAACTCCTCTTCAATTAGTACTGCGTACTAATCTCCTGTCATGCGTACTAGCGAGAAGGGCCAGTCCCCACCGAAGACGTTCACGCAGCGCAAACGGCGTGACCAGCTCGTCGACTGCGCGATCGACGCGCTCGCCGAGCTTGGTTTCCAGGGAACGTCGGTGGCGGAAGTCGCGCGCCGCGCGGGCGTCAGTAAGGGAGTGGTGACCTACCACTTTGCCGCCAAGGACGACCTCATGTTCGCGGCGGTCGCAGAGGTCTTCGACTCGGTCAAGGAGTTCTTAGAGGACCGGTTGGGGGGTACGTCCCCGGAGCGGTTCGTCGCGGACTACATCCACGCAGCAGTCGCGACCGTGGCCCGGATCCGGTACATGCTCGCGATCCGAGAGATCTGGGGTAACTTCCGCGACGACAGCGGCCACCAGCACTTCGGGTCCCAGGCGCTCGCCGGCGAACTCGGCGTGGTCCAGCAGGTGCTCGAGTACGGACAGGCCAATGACAGCCTCGGGAAGTTCGATCTCGCTGCCTGCCTCGCTCGACGCGCTCTCACCACTCGCGACCGATCTGAGCTTGACCTGGAGGCGTACGGCGCGGAGCTCGTGAGGTTGTTCGAGCGCGCCACGCCGATTAGAAGCCTGATTCACGGCCACGGCCGGCAGGCGACCTCGCCGCTTCATCTCACCAACGTTGCGCTTCCGAATGCGGACCATGAGCATGCCTCTAAACCGACTGAACCTCGGGGCTGTGACCCAGCCTTTCATCCATACCCGGCCCTTTGCGCTGTTCCTGTGGCTGCTGATCAACTTGGCGTCGTTCGGGTTCGAGCTCAAGCAGTGGCGCCAGCGGCGCGCCGAGGCCACGAAGCGCGACCGGGGGAGCTTCGCGCTGCTGATGACGGGCGCCGCGGCTGGGCTGTTCCTGCTCGTGTCCGCGCCGGCGCTCGCGCCGGCGGCGGCGATCCGGCCGGGCGGAGCCGCGTTCGCCGTCGGATGGCGCTGTTTGTGGCCGGCTTCGGGATGCGGCGCTGGTCGGAGATGACCCTGGGCCGCTATTTCACGTTCACGGTGATGACGAGCGCCGAACAGCCAGTGATCACGTCCGGGCCTTACCGCTTCGTCCGGCACCCCGGATACACCGGCGTCCTGCTGATCCTGCTCGGGTCCGGCCTCGTAACGGGGAACTGGATCGGTCTTGCCGGTTGGACGCTGCTCGTGATGGCTCCGCTGCTGTACCGGATTCACGTCGAGGAGAACGCGCTGCTGTCGGCGGTCGGAGACCGCTACCGCGCGTACGCCTCGGACCACAAGAGGCTGATTCCGCTCGTGTGGTGAGATTTCGTTGCGTGACCGCCCATGGAGTCAGCGACGGGGATATCCGGCGTCGGTACGCGGAGGTGTTCGACGATATCGCCGAGGACTACGACCGCGAACGCCCCGGCTACCCGGACGAGTTGATCGAGGCCGCCTGCGGAGCCGGGGGCCTGACCGCAGGGGACAGGATCGTCGAGGTCGGCTCGGGCACCGGGCTGCTCACGACGGCGCTCCTGGCGCGCGTTTGAAGTCGACGCCGTCGAACCGGGCGCGAACATGATTCGCCTCGCCGAGCGGCGGGTTGGGCCCGGAGCGGCGGTCCGGTTCCACCGGGGGCGGTTCGAGGGCGTGGCGCTACCCGAGCGACGTTCGGCGCGGTGTTTTCCGCGACGGCGTTTCACTGGATCGAGCCCGACATCGGCTGGGCGCGCGCCGCCGGCCGGCTCAAGCCCGGGGGCGTGCTCGCATTGCTTCAGTACTGCGAGGTGTCGGATCCGAGTACGGTCGACGATTGGCGGGCGCTCGCGGCCGCGCTCGACCGGGCCGAGCTTCGCGATGCGGACACGGTCCTGAGCGGCGCTGCCGAGCGCCGCGACAACATCTCCGCTGTGTGGTCGTGGATCGGCAGTCACGACCTGACCCCTACGCTCGCACGATCGAAGCCGGATCGACGCCGTCGAGCCGCGTCATCGTCACGCTCGCGTCAAGCGTCGAGGTGGCGCTGCCGCGATACACGCCCTTGATCGGCGGCACGTCCGGGTAGTGACGGCCGTGGCCGATCTTGACGTGGTCCTCGCCGGCGATCCCGCGATTCGTCGGGTCGGCCCCGACCCAGACAGGCTCCCCGCCGCCGGGCACGGGCAGCAGCGCCTCGAGCCAGGCGTGGGTGTCGACCTCGATCGACTCCTGGCCGCCCGAGGTCCCGGCCGCGAACAGGTAGCCGGACACGTAGCGCGCGGCGATGCCGTGGTTGCGCAGCAGGGACAGGCCGAGGTGGACGAAGTCCTGACACACGCCGGCACCGCCGTCCAGCAGGTCGCGCACGGTCGAGTCGACGTAGGTGGCGCCCTGGCGGTACTCAAACCGGTCGGGGATCAGCTCCGAGATCAGACTCAGCGTCGACAGCGGTGAAGCGGCCGCCCGCGTCGTGGCCAGCAGCTCGACCATCGACGGGTGCTCGGCGGCGTCGTCGGTCTGGAGCAGGAACTCACCGCCGGACTCGCGATAGCTCGGGTCGCCGAGCGCGTCCCAGGTCGCGTGGGGCGGCTCGGGCGGGGCCGTCGTCGTCACCCGCGCGCGGACGTCGACCGTCAGCTCGCGGTGCGGGCGCGAGACTTCGAACTCGACGACCTCCGTGCCGAAGTAGTCGGTGTGGCGGTGCAGCCGCACCTCGGGCGTGAGCCGGACGCTGAACTCGTCGCACCGCTGTCGGCCGGTGGCTGCCGGCTTGACGCGGAGCGCGTTCAGGTTGTCGACGACGTCGCCGTCGTACTGGTAGCGCGTGAGATATCGGATCGCGAAGTTCATCTGCTCAGATCATGGCGCGGGCTAGAGATGGACCGCGGCGATCGCTGCGATCGCGAAGTAACGGTCCCCGATATCGCGGTCGATCAGCTCGAGCTCTCCCTGTACCCGGCCGAGAATCCCGCCTAAACCCAGCGTGCCACGGGGCGTTCGGCGCTGGAGCTCGAGGTCGGCGATCAGCCGTTCCAGGCGTAGCACCGGCGGCGAGGAGCGCGGCTGCGCGTCGGCGTCGGACAACGCGTCGCGCAGCGCGGCCACTGATGACGCGACCGAGCCCGGGTAGGAGCCGTCGTAGAGCAGGAACTGGACGACGGGCACGACCGTGGGCGCGTCGCGCACGGCGCGCCGATACGCCTGGGCCCCGCCGACCGAGTGCAACAGCGCGATCGCCTCGCTCTCGTGGCCGCCGTGGGCGGACTCGGCCGGAACCGTGGCCAGCAGCATCCGGAGCACCATGTCGGCCTGCTCGATCCGGCCGCCGGCCTCGAGGAAGGCGCGCCCGTCGTCCCGGAGCATGGTCCGGTCGACCAGACCCCAGAACAGCGCGCAGCGCTCCTTGACCTCCTGGTAGACCGAGTACGGGCCGGTCTGCATCGCGGCGGGCAGGTCGTAGCGCCCGAGCGCCAGGTAAAACGAGTTGAGCGCCTCCCACATCTCGGTCGAGATCACATCGCGCAGAATGCGTCCGCGCTCGCGGGCGCGAGCCACGCACGAGACGATCGACGCCTGGCTGTCGGTGTCGAGCGTCAGCAGCCGCGTCGTCTCGGCTCGGCCGAGCGATCGCACCGGTGCGCTCGCCGCCACCTCGAGCGCGTCCTCGCCTGGCATCGGCGGCTTCCCGCCGATGATCGTCAGCACGGCATCCCAGGTGAGCGAGATGCTGCGCTCGCCGGGCGCGCCGGCGATGTCAGCGTGGAAGGCACCGTCGAGCGTGCGCGCGGTGTGCTCGCCCCGCGTCAGGTCGCGACCCAGCCAGAACAGCTCGTGCGCGATCCGGGCGAGCATTACTGTTGCTGTTGCTGGGACTGTCCGTGCCAGCCGCCGTAACGCACGTCGGGCAGCCGTGGCGGTCGCTGTGCGGGCAGCGTGCCCGGCGCGAGGTCGACCGAGGCGCCGTCGTCGAGCACCCACGTGTCCTTCGAGCCGCCGCCCTGCGAGGAGTTGACGATCATCGAGCCCGGGCTCAGCGCGACGCGGGTCAGGCCGCCGGGGACGATCCGGATCTCCTCGCCGAACACGGCGAAGGGGCGTAGGTCGACGTGGCGGGGCACCAGCCGGCCATCGCCGGCCTGGGTGGGGACCGTCGAGAGGTGGACGAGTTCCTGCGCGATGAACCGCTCGGGCTGGTCGGAGATCAGTCGCGCCTGGTGCTCGCGCTGGGAGGCGCTCGCCTGTGGGCCGATGAACACGCCCTTGCCGCCGGACTCGGAGGTCGGCTTGATCACCAACTCGTGCAGGCGTTCGAGCACGTGCTTGCGCAAACGCTCGTCGGTCAGCAGATAGGTCGGGACGTTCTCGAGGATCGGCTCCTCGCTCAGGTAGAACCGGATCATCTCGGGGACGTAGTGGTAGACGGCCTTGTCGTCGGCGACGCCGGTGCCGATCGCGTTGGCGATCGCGACCGTGCCGGCGCGGTAGGCGCGCACCAGTCCCGGGACCCCGAGGAGCGAATCGGGACGGAACTCGAGCGGATCGATGAAGTCGTCGTCGAGCCGCCGGTAGATCGTGTGGACGCGCTGGAGCCCGCTCGTCGTGCGCATGTAACAGACGGCGTCGCGGACGACGAGATCGCCCGCCTCGACCAACTCGATCCCCATCTGCCGCGCCAGGAACGCGTGCTCGAAGTACGCCGAGTTCATCGGCCCCGGCGTCCACAACACCACGGTCGCCTCGGCCGCCTCGACCCCGGGCGCAACCGCCCGCAACGCGTCAAGCAGCAGCGACGGGTAATTGTCCACGGCACGGATCCGCTGGCCCTCGAACAATTCGGGCATGAGGCGGGTCATCGCCCGCCGGTTCTCGATCACGTACGAGATCCCCGACGGCGTGCGCACGTTGTCCTCGAGCACGCGCCAGCGGCCGTCGCCGCCGCGGACCAGGTCACAGCCCGACACGTGGCAATACACGCCGCCGGGTGGCCGGACGCCGTGCACGGGACGCGCGAACTGCGGCCGGCTCACGACGAGCGACCACGGCACGATCTCCGCCCGGACGATCTCATGCGCGTGGTAGACGTCATCGACGAACGCGTTCAGCGCGCGGATCCGCTGCGCCAAGCCGCGCTTGATCGAGGTCCACTCGGCCGCGGTGAGAACCCGGGGCACGAGGTCCAGCGGCCAGGCCCGGTCGCGGCGCTCGCCGTCGCCGGTCGGTACCTCAAACGTGATCCCCTGCTGCATGAAGATCGTGTCGCGTCGACGCCCGGCGGCCTGGAGGCGTTCGGTTCCGAGGCGGCGGAGCGCGGCGAGCAGCGTGGCTGCGTGCGGGAGCGGCAAGCCGTCGTCGTCGATCAGCTCATCGCAACATCCAGCGGGGACTCGATAGTCCCCGAGCCGTCCCTCGTCCACGTTGCTCATGATCTCCGAGGTTTACCGCGTATGCGCCAGGGGTGCCGCTACCGTAGCGTCGGTGCGGATCGCGACGTGGAACGTCAACTCGGTCAAGCAGCGGCTGCCGCGGCTGCTTCCGTGGCTCGATCAGCGCAAGCCGGACGTGGTGTGTCTACAGGAGACCAAGCTCGCCGACGACGCGTTCGACGAGTTGCTCAGCGGTGAGCTGTCCGGGCGCGGCTATGCGTTCGCGGCGCACGGCGAGACGGCGTGGAACGGGGTCGCGATCCTGTCTCGGGTCGGGCTCGACGATGTCGTCAACGGGATCGCGCGAGCCCCCGGGTTCCCGAATCCGGAGGCGCGCGCGGTGTCCGCGACGTGCGACGGCGTCCGCGTGGTGTCGGTGTACGTGCCGAACGGCCGCACGCCCGGTTCGGACCACTACCAGTACAAGCTCGCGTGGCTCGCTTCCCTGCGGGATGTTGTTGCCGACGGGCCGAAGGACGTGATCGTCTGCGGCGACATGAACATCGCGCCGACCGACCAGGACGTGTTCGACCCCGAAGCGTATGTCGGGCAGACTCATGTCACGCCGCCCGAGCGGGCCGCCCTCGCCGACCTCGAGGCCGTCGGCCTCCACGACGTCGTGCGCGATCACTGGCCGGACAAGCGCGTGTTCACGTACTGGGATTACCGGGCGGGGATGTTCCACCAGGACCTCGGCATGCGGATCGACCTGGTGCTCGCGGGCGGAGCCGTGCCCGGGCGGGTGAAGGGGGCATGGGTGGACCGCCAGGCCCGCAAGGGCACGGGCCCGAGCGACCACGCGCCGGTGATCGTCGACCTCGACGAGGCGCCCGACGGCGATATCGGGCCGGTGGTGCCGCCGCCGTCCAACCCGGTGATCAAGCGCGGCGCGAAGAAACTCCCGCAGGCGACGCCTAAGACCTAGGTCAAGGCCGCGGACGGTCGCGGTCGCGCGACGGCTGGACGCGCTTCGGCTCGCCGGGCATCTTGGGATAGTCGGGCGGGTAGGGCATGTCCCCAAGCCCCTCGGCCGCATCCGCCTCGTGCAGGTCGAGTAGCGGCTGTAGTGAATGCGCGACGTCGTTGATCGCCGCGTGGCGATCGCCGCCCTGGGCGAACCGCCCCGGCATGGTCGCGACTGTGAAGTCCTCGGGAACGACGTGCGGAAGCTCGTCCCAATCAAGCGGAGCCGATACCGTCGCGCCCGGCTTCGGGCGGATGCTGTACGCCGAGGCGATCGTGCGATCGCGTGCGTTCTGGTTGTAGTCGACGAAGATCCGCTCGCCGCGCTCCTCCTTCCACCAGCTGGTCGTGACCTGGTCGGGGAGACGGCGCTCGAGCGCCCGCCCGAACGCGATCGCGGCGTGCCGGACGTCGGTGAACGTCCAGCGCGGCTCGACGCGCACGTAGATGTGGATGCCGCGGCCGCCCGAGGTCTTCGGGAAACCGATGATTCCGAGCTCCTCGAGCAGCGCACGCGCGCCGGCGGCGACGCGCGCGGCGTCCTCGAAATCGGTGCCCGGCTGGGGGTCGAGGTCGATGCGCAACTCGTCGGGGTGGTCGACATCATCCCTGCGGACCGGCCAGGGATGGAAGGTGATCGTGCCCATCTGCGCAGCCCAGGCGACCACCGCGATCTCGGTGGGGCAGACCTCGTCCGCGTTCCTGCCCGAGGGAAACGCGATTCGCGCCGTCTGCACGTACTCAGGAGCGCCCTTCGGAATCCGCTTCTGGTAGAAGGCGTCGCCGACGCGGCCCTCGCGGGTGGACAGGGTCATGCCCGGATACACCCCCTTGGGCCAGCGCTCGAGCGTGGTCGGCCGGTGGTCGAGCGCGCGCATGATCCCGTCGTCAACCGCCAGGTAGTAGTTGACGATGTCGAGCTTCGTGACCGGGGCGGTGCGCTCGGTCGGCGGGAAGATCACTCGGTCCGGGTTCGACACTCGGACCTCGCGACCGCCCGCGTCGACCGTGGTTGCCTCAGGCGCGGCCATCTTTGCGACAGGCTCTAGGAATGCCCCGCGATCGCGTGCGGGACGTACGGCTCCTCGAGCGCGGCGACCTCCTCGTCGCTGAGCGTGAGCTGCTCGGCCGCGAGCGCATCGTCGAGGTGCGAGAGCTTGGTCGCGCCCACGATCGGCGCGGTCACGCCGGGCCGCTGGATCAGCCAAGCCAAAGCGACCTGCGCGGTCGGCACGCCTCGGGCGTCCGCAACCTGTATCGCCCGTTCGACCACGTCGAAATCGACGTCGGGCTTGTACAGTGCGTCCCCGAACGCATCCGTGTTCGCGCGCGTGGTCAGGCGCTCACCGCCGCGCGTCCGGTTGCCGGCGAGCAGACCGCGCGCGAGCGGGCTCCACGGGATCACGCCGACTCCCTGGTCGATGCACTGCGGGATCATCTCCCGCTCCTCCTCGCGGTAGACGAGGTTGTAGTGGTTCTGCATCGAGACGAACGGTGTGATCGAGATCGATTGCGCCTTGGCGAATTGCCACGCGTACATGCTGCTGGCGCCGAGATACCGGGCCTTGCCGGCCCTGACGACGTCGTGGAGCGCGTCCATCGTCTCGTCGATCGGCGTGCGCGGATCCCAGCGGTGGATCTGGTAGAGGTCGACGTAGTCGAGCTCGAGGCGCTTCAGCGAGGCATCGATCGAGGCCATGATGTGCTTGCGAGAGAGGCCGCGGCCGTTCTCGCCCGGCATCGTCTGTCCGTGGACCTTGGTCGCCACCACATACTCCTCGCGCATTCCGAAAAGCTTGCGCAGTAGCCGGCCGGTGATGACTTCGCTCGCGCCGCCGTTGTAGACATCGGCGGTGTCGAAGAACGTGATCCCGCCTTCGACCGCCCGGCGCACGATCGGCTCGGCGCCCTTCTCGTCAAGTGCCCACTCGCGGCTTTCATGCGGGCCGTAGCTCATCATCCCGAGGCACACGCGGGACACCCGAAGGCCGGTCCTGCCGAGGTTCACGTAATCCATCGCTCGTCTCCAATCGGTCGTATCTCGAGTTCGGCCGTCCGTGGAGACCGTGACGTTAGTCGCCGCGGGCCCGGGAGCGCGTTCAGCGTTCAGCGTTCAGCGTTCAGCAGGCTGCGTGCGCGGTGGGTCGCTTCGCCGCCGGGCAGGCCAGTGCGCCGGCGACGACGATCACGGCCGACACCCGCGACGCGCGGGGTGCGCCGACCGCGGTCGCCCGCGCGTCGGGGGTCAGCCGGCCGGTCGCCGATGGGGACGCGGAGAGGAGGAAGCTCACCGAACGGCTGGGCAGGACGTGTCCGTAGTCACGGCAGTAGACGCCGCGGTACTTGAATGTGCCCGCGGCTTTGACCTGGACGAAGGTGGCCGGCGGCCGGGTGCACAGCCGAAGCGCCGTCGCCTGCGAGTTGCGCCCGAGCGTCGCGAACACGCGATAGCTGAGCGGCGCGGCCACGCGTCCGGTCGGCGGTGCGGTGATCTGCGCCTGGACGTTCGCGTGCGAGAACGTCGTGACATTCGCCTGGGCGGTGTTGTTGGCGGTGTTCGTGTCGGGCGTATCCGAGGACACCACCACGATGCTGCAGAGTTCCGCGACCACCAGAACGCGCGTCCGGGTGCGGATCGTCACGGTGCAGCGACTCTGTTCCCCGATCCAGAGCCCACCGCAAGATCGTAATCTTCTTAGGCTGGCCGGTGGGCGAAGTTTTCGGCGCACGGCCAGCGACGTCGGCGGTTATGGTCTGATGCGTGTACGTGTCGATGTCACGGCTGCGCGTCGCGCCCGACCGTGCGCCCGAGTTGGTCGCCGCGTTCCGCCACCGCGTTCACCTCGTCGACGACGCGTCCGGGTTTCTCGGGCTGGAGGTGCGGCAGAACGACCGGGATGCCGGCGAGCTGATCATGGTCAGCCACTGGACCGACCGCGAGAGCTTCAAGACGTACATGAAGAGCGACGCCCACCGCATCTCGCACGGCCGGATCAGTGCGGAGCTGAGGTCGGACATCAGGCTCCAGGCGCTTGAGCATCTGCACACGTTCACGGTCGTGGCCCAGTGAGCAAGCCGGTCGCGCCTCCCAGCGGGATGCCCCCGCCCGAGACCGTGACGAGCCCGCACGGCCGGGACATCGACCTCGTCGCGATCGCGCGCGAGACGTGCGCGTGTTATGACGCCGAGTTTCCCGACGAGCGCGAGCGCTACGGGCCTGCCGGCGCGGAGTGGTGCCGCCACGACTGCCGGCACCTGCTCAACTGGGCGGTCCTCAGCCTGACCGTGGAGCTCGACTTCGACGCCCAGCTCGCGTGGCTCGCGAGGGTGCTGGCGGCGCGCGACTTTCCACTCGACCGTCTAGCGCGATGCCTCGAACTGCTTGCGCAGGCCGTCCGCGGGGATCTCCCCGACGAGCCGGAGGTCGCCGCCCGGGTCGACGCCGGCGCCGCGTATGTACGGACATCCCGGCCCTCCGATGCGGAGGACCGGGATGCCGCGAACGAACCTACGGCTTGACTCGGAACACCTGGCCGGTCAGCTCACCGACGTAGAGCCAGCCGCCGTTCGCGCCGAGCCCGACGGTCGGAGCGACGAAGCCCGTCAGCAGCGGCTTGAGCTTGCCACCGGACAGCGGGAGCGAGAGGACCTCGCCCGCGCCCTTGGCGCCGATACCCGTGAACGAGGTCGTGTAGAGCCGTTTGCCCATGATGACCATGCCCATGAGGTCGGTGTGGGGTCCGAACTGCTCGAACGGCTTCGCGAACCCGGTGCAGTTGCTACCCGAGGTCCAGTTGCAGCCCGGGAACCCGAAGTTGTCGCCCTTATGAACCCGCAGGATGAAGTCCGGCGGGTTCTTGGCGCCCGAGTCCTGGCCGAGGTCGGACACGAACGGGGACGACGAGCCCTTCGGGAACACCATCTGCCACGGCTGGCGAATGCCGGTTGCGAACACCTGCCGGCCCGTGCCGTTCGACTTGAAAGACAGGATGTCGTACAGGAACGGCGACGTGCTCGCTGGCCCGTGGTCGTTGTTGTCAAGCAGGCCGGTGTCGACCCCGACGTACAGTCGCCCGTCGGCACCGAACGCGATGCCGTTGAAGCCCTGGAACTTCTTCGGCGCGGTGTAGATCGCCTTCTGGCTGGCGAACGTCGTGCCGTTCCAACCGCTCCACTTCCACAGCTGCCACTTCGGTCCGGTGGCCGTGATCGAGCCGCCGCTGACGTACAGGGCGCCCTGGTGCCACGCAAGTCCGGCGACGAAGCCGGGCGAACCCGGGAGCTCCGTGGCCGCGCCGTTCTTCAGCACGAACACGCCGCCGTTCGGTGGCGCGGTCTTCGACTCGGCGCCTCCGTCACCCTCAAACACCGCGCCGCCGCCGAACGCGAACGACGTGGGGGTGTGAAGGCCGGAGGCGACCAGCTGAACCGTGTGGCCGTTCGTGGCCTTGGGTGGGGGTGGCGGCCCTGAGGCGGCCATCGCCGCGGAGGCCAGCACTCCGGTTGAAACGGCCGTAGCGGCGATCAACGCCGCGGTACGTCCACGCATGTTTGCTCCTTTCGGTGCGCCGAGAGCACCGGATCCGTCCCCGACCCGGGCGCGAGTTCACGAGACATTAACACATGAGGATTGGGTAGGTTCAGCGCCCTTTCGTAGATTTGGGCGCCCGCAACCGCTGCCTTGCGCAGGACCTACCGCCGGACGATTGCCCGCGAGGACTATTCGTAGAGGATCAGGCCGCGAATGTTGCGGTGGGTCCGCATGTCCTCGTAGCCGTCGTTGACCTGCTCGAGCGTGTACGTCCGCGTCACCAGCTCGTCCAGCATCAACTTGCCGTCGCGATACATCGACAGGATCTTCGGGATGTCCGATCGCGGGTTGGCGTGGCCGAAGAGGCAGCCGATGATCCGCTTCTCCCAGACGATGACCTCGAAGATCGGCATACCCATCTCGATCGGCTCCATCGGTGCCAGCGCCGTCAGCGCCACCTTGCCCCCCTTTCCGACGAGCGAGATAGCCTCGGCGAGGACCTTGCCCGTCGTGACGTCGACCGTCACCAGCGCCGATTCCGCCATCGTCCCCGCGGTCATATCCGCGATCGGCTCGAGCGCCTCCTCGGCGGAGGCGAACATGTGCGTCGCGCCGAATTTTCCCGCTTGCTCGCGGTTGAACGGCGAGGGGTCGATCGCGATGATCCGAGTGGCGCCCGCGATCCGCGCTCCCTGCACCGCGTTCGCACCGACACCGCCGATCCCGAGCACGACGACCGTGTCGCCGGGCTGGACCTCGGCGCCGTAGACCGCGGTGCCGAACCCGGTGGTTACCCCGCAGCCAACCAACGCCGCCTTGTCGAGCGGGATGTCCTGGTCGATCTTGACCACCGAATCCTCGTGGACGACAGTGTGGGACGAGAACGTCCCGAGCATGCACATCAGTCGGGCGTCCTGGCCGCGCACATGGTGTCGGCTCGTGCCGTCCTGCTGCAGTCCGACCTGGATCCCTATGCCCTTGTCGCACAGGTTCTCGCGTCCAATCGCGCACCAATGACACCTGCCGCACGCGGGAACGAAGCTCAGCACGACGTGATCGCCCGCGGCGACGCTGCGTACACCGGGCCCGACGGCCTCGACGACGCCGGCGCCCTCGTGGCCGCCGATCGTCGGCAGTGCCTCCATCGGCAGATCGCCGATCCGGAGGTGCTCGTCCGAATGACAGAGGCCCGAAGCGGCGAGTCGCACGAGCACCTCGCCCTCCCTGGGATCGTCGAGCGTCAGTTCGTCGATCTCCCAGTCACGGCCGTATTCCCACAGGACTGCTGCTTGCGTCTGCATATCTCCCTCGTGCCTCGGACTCAGTGTTGGCGCGCATCATCCTTCATTTAGCTCGCAGGGTGCTTGACCGAGCGCGCACGCACGCCTGACCCTGCGTGCGATCGGGCGGGGCGCGGCGATCCCTCGACGGCGTCGGATTTGCCTGCCAGCGACGTCGGACTTGACTCTGAATGCACTATCGCGAGGGCGGCCGTTGCGCAGCCCAAAAACCGCCTATAACCGTGTTACGATCGCGGCGGCGCTGCCTCACAGGGCCAGCGGCGGGTTGGCACCCAGGGAGCGCCGGCGAGTAGGCTGCGCGAAGCGAGGAGAGCCGAGGATGCGTCATGCCATCCGTTTGAACAGGCCTGCAGCAATTGCGGCCTGTCTGTTTGTGATTGCCGCGGTCGTTAGTGCGTGCGGCAGTTCGAGTTCGAAGTCATCGACCTCGTCCGCTTCGGCGTCGAGTTCGACGTCGTCGGCTACGTCGACGGCGGCAGCCGCGACGGGGACACCGAAACCGGGCGGGTCGCTGACCGTGCTCGAGTTGGGTGGGTATGCCGGCGCGTGGCCGGCCGGCCTGGATCCGGCGACGAACACCAACGGCGCCGCCGACCAGGATCAGATGAACTCGATCTTCGGCCAACTGTTCCAGCTCGCCGCGGGCGGGAAGGTGATCCCCGATCTTGCCGCGTCGGCGACGCCGTCGGCCGGCGGCAAGACGTGGACGATCACGCTTCAGCCAAACCTCAAGTTCTCGGACGGCACGCCGCTCAACGGTGCTGCCGTCGTGGCCAACTGGACGCGCGACCTGGCGAACCCATGCACGTGTAAGCCGCTCCTGCCGCCGGTGAAGTCGATCACGGCGCCGAACGCGACGACCGTGGTGTTCACCTTGGCCGCTCCCGACGGCGCGTTCCAGAATCAGCTGCTGGTCGCGAATCTGAACTGGATCGCGTCACCGACCGCGCTCAAGACCATGGGCGAACAGGCGTTCAAGATCAAGCCCGTGGGCGCTGGTCCGTTCACAGTGGTGAGTGACACGCTCAGCAACACGCTCGTCCTGAAGAAGAACCCGAACTACTGGGAGAGCGGGAAGCCATACCTCGACAACCTCACGTTCAAGGCGACGGCCGACGACGAGTCCGCGCTCGAGGCGCTGCAGTCAGGCGGCGCGCAGGCCTACGACGGAATGGCGACGCCCTCGCTCGTGAGTACGTACCAGTCGCATTTCACGACGACCGAGCAGCCGGCGACGTCTCCGTATGACATCCAGCTGAATACGACGGCACCGCCGTTCAACAATGTCAACGCGCGGCTGGCGATCTACTACGCCACGGACGCTTCGATCATCGACCAGAAGCTGTTCGGCAATCAGTTCCAGGTGGTTCAGGGGTTCACCGCGCCCGGCGGCCTGTTCTATTACCCGAATGTGCCGGGCTACCCGGCGTATGACCTGAGCAAGGCCAAGGCGCTCGTGAAGCAACTCGGCGGGCTTAGTGTGAACTTCTTCACGCTCGCGTCGCCGGTTAACCAGAACTTCATGGAGGCTCTGCAGACGCTGTGGAAGGAGGCGGGGATCAACACCTCGATCCACCTGTACAGCCTCGCCGGGCTGATCCAGCAGTTCGATACCAAGAAGTGGCAGGCGGCACTGCAGACGGCTGGAGCATGGGATCCCGCCGCCGGCGTGGGCCTGGGCTTCCGGTTCCTGTCGGCGTCGCCGTTCAGTGGCGTGCACGACCCGAAGCTCGACGCGCTGATCCTCGGTGGTCAGGCGCTGGTGAATCCAGCGGCCCGCGACAAGACCTATCAGCAGGCCGCGCAGTACATCGCCAAGAATGCCGACGGGCCCTTCCTGTTCCCGCTTGCCAGCTGGAACGTCGCCGTGCACGGCGTACAGGGACCCGGGCTGACAACGTCGATTCCGTCGGTGGTGGTAAACACCGCGCCGCTGTGGCAGGACGTCTCGTTCACCCAGTAATGATCCGTGGGGCACGGATAGCGCCCGATGAGTAGTGCCTCCGCGCCGCTCAGCCCTCCGCTGGCGGCGCGGGCCGGCCGGGCGGGCCGGTTCGCCGGCTCGCCCACGCTGCGGTTCATAATCCGGCGCCTGCTGGCGGCGATCCCCGTCTTGCTCGGGGTGACGTTCCTGTCCTTCGTCGTGATGAATTCGCTGCCGGGCGATGCCGCGCAGGAGCTCCTGGGGGCGAGCGCGACGCCGTCGGAGATCCACCAGCTCGAGGTCAAGCTCGGCCTCGACAAGCCGTTCCTGACCCGCTATTGGGACTGGCTGCACCAAGCCGTCATCGGGCATCTCGGCCATTCGCTGTCGAGTGGTCAGAGTGTAGGCTCGATCCTGGGCTCCGACCTGCCGGTGACGTTCGAACTGGTGGCGTTCGCGTTTGTGTTCTCGCTGGCGCTGGCCGTACCGCTGGCGCTCCTGTCCGCACGCAAACCGAACGGGATCGCTGACCGGCTCAGCATGATGTTCAGCATGGCCGGGCTGTCCATCGCCCCGTACGTGCTCGCGCTCGTGCTCGTGTACGTGTTCGCGGTCAAGCTGAACGTGCTGCCGGCGATCGGGTGGGTCCCGCCCGGACAGAGCCTCGGCCAGAACATTCGCTACCTGATCCTGCCTGCCGTTTCGATCGGGTTGGGCCTGCTGTGCTTCTACACGCGCCTGCTGCGTGCGGATCTGCTGGAGCAGATGCAGGGGGAGGACTACGTGGTGACGGCGCGCGCCAAAGGGGTGCGTCCGTGGCGGGTGCTCTCTCGCCACGCGCTGCGCAACTCGCTGTTCGGGCTGATCACCGTCGTGGCGCTGAACCTGGGCACGCTGCTCGGCTTCACGGTCGTGATCGAGGACATCTTCGGGATTCCGGGCATCGGCCACGAGTTGCTACAGGCGATCGACAACCGCGACATCCCGGTGATCGAAGGCATCGTGTTCGTGTTCGCGGTGATCGTGGTGCTGTGCAACCTGGCCGCCGACGTCCTGTATTCGGTGCTCGACCCAAGGATCCGCTATGGCCAACCTACCGAGTGATCTCGTCGTAGCGGGCGTCGCCCCGCGGGGTGACGAGGCCGCCGCCGACCGGGTGGCGGGTCGCTGGCGAGGCCGCGTCGGGGTGATCGTGCCGGGCGCGATGGTCGCGTTCATCTTCCTGCTCTGCTTCGTCTGGCCAATCATCGGCCCGGTGCCGCCCCCCACCGGGGGCAACATCTTGAGCTCGAACCTGGCGGCCTTCTCGCCCGGCCATTTCCTGGGCACGGATGCGGTCGGGAACGACGAGTGGTCGCGGATCCTCTACGGCGGCCGGGCATCGCTCGAGATCGCGCTCGCGGTCCAGGCGATCGGTCTCGTGTTCGGCGGCCTGATCGGGGGCATCGCCGGCTACCTGGGCGGCTGGCGGGATGCGACGATCATGCGGATCCTCGACGTGTTGATTGCGTTCCCCGGGCTGGTGCTGGCGGTCGCGATCGCCCAGGGTCTGGGCCCGAGCGAGCTGCACACGATCTGGGCACTGTGCTTCTTCAGCGTCCCCGCGACAGCGCGGATCTCGCGGGCGGCCACGCTGCGGGTCCGCGAGCAGACGTTCATCACCGCCGCGCGCCTGTCGGGGACGAATTTCCCGCGAATGCTGCTCGGTCACATCGCGCCCAACATCCTGCCCCAGTTGCTGACCTACGCGCTGCTGGGTATGGGGATCATCATGATCCTCGAGGGCGCGCTCAGCTTCGTGGGCCTGGGAGTGCCTCCGCCGGCGCCGAGCTGGGGAAACATGATCGCTCAGGGACAGAGCACGATCTCCGCGCAGCCGCGATTCGTGTTCCTGCCGAGCGCCGCGCTGTTCATCACCGTCGTCTCGTTCAACCTGTTGGGCGAGGGACTGCGAGCCCGCTGGGGTAATCAATGAGCGAGTCGCTGCTCGAGGTGGCAGGCCTGCGGGTCGACTTCCGTCACGACGGACAGCTCGTGCGAGCGGTTGACGGGCTCACCTATTCGATGCGCCGTGGGCAGACCGTGGCGGTGATCGGAGAGTCCGGCTCCGGCAAGACCGTGAGCGCCAGGGCGATCATGGGGCTGCTCCCGCCGACGGCGACCGTCACCGGCTCGATCCGATTCGATGACGTCGAGATGGTCGGGCTCCCGGAAAAGGCCATGCGCTCGTATCGGGGTTGCGGCGTGGCGATGGTGTTCCAGGATCCCACCCGCTCGCTGAATCCCACGATGCGGATCGGGGCTCAGATCCGCGAGGCGATCCACACCCACGAGAAGGCGTCGCGCGGGACCGCGCACGACCGCGCGCTCGAGCTGCTCGAGCTGGTGCGGCTACCGGCGGCGCGGGAGCGACTCGAGCAGTACCCGCATCAGCTCTCGGGCGGGATGCGCCAGCGCGTGATGATCGCGATCGCGCTGGCGGCATCGCCGAAGCTACTGATTGCCGACGAGGCCACGACCGCGCTCGACGTGACGACCCAGGCGCAGATCATGGAGCTCTTGCGAGACCTGCAACAGCGGCTGGGGATGGGGCTGATCATGATCAGCCACGATCTCGGGCTGGCGGCGAGCTTCGCCGACGAGGTGGTCGTGATGTACGCGGGTCGGGCGGTCGAGCGGGCTCCGACCCAGATGCTGTTCGCCCACGTCCGAATGCCCTACACGCGCGCGTTGCTGGACGCGATCCCACGCCTCGAGAACGCCTCGCATGCGACGCTCGCCGCGGTGCCCGGCCAGCCGCCGAACCTGGCGCTGCGCGAACCGGGATGCCCGTTCACGCCGCGCTGCCCGAGCGCCACCGATCAGTGCCGGGAGCATGCGCCGGCGTTCGAGGAGCACGAGCCCGAGCATCTTTGGGCGTGCTGGCATCCGTGTGAAGACGGGGTGGCGCGGTGAGCACCGGCGGCCCGCTGCTCGACGTACGCAACCTCGTCCAGGAATTCGAGGTCCGGGCTCAGGGCGGGGTCAGGAGCGGCATCGTGCAGGCCGTCTCCGACATCTCGTTCACGCTGGCAAAGGGCGAGACGCTGGGGCTCGTCGGCGAGACCGGATCGGGCAAGTCGACGCTGGCACGCGCAATCTTGCAGGCGCCACGTCCGAAGTCCGGCGAGGTGCTGTTCGAGGGGGTCGATCTCGTCAAGCTACGTGGGAAGGAACTGCTGCGGGCGCGGCGCCAGATGCAGATGGTGTTCCAGGACCCCTACGGGTCACTCGATCCGAAGTGGTCGGTGGCACGCATCGTCGAGGAGCCGCTGATCGCGTTCCGCACGGCGGCGCGAGCCGAGCGCCGGAGCCAGGTCAACGAGGCGCTCGACCGGGTGGGTCTCGATCCCACGCGCTACGCCGACCGCCGCCCGCGATCGCTGTCGGGGGGCCAGGCGCAACGGGTCGCGATCGCGCGAGCACTCGCGCTCGACCCGGCGCTGATCATCTACGACGAGGCGGTCTCCTCGCTCGACGTGCTGGTTCGGGCGCAGGTCCTGAACCTGCTCGAGCGCCTGCGGACCGAACTGTCGCTGACGTATCTGTTCATCGCGCACGATCTCGCGCTGGTCAAGCAGGTCTCCGACCGGGTCGCGGTCATGTACCTGGGCAAGCTGGTCGAGATCGGCCCGGCCGAGTCTCTGTATCGAGAGCCGCTGCACCCGTACACGGTGGCGCTGCTGGCGTCGATCCCGAACCCCGATCCGACCGCGACGCACGCGCCCGTGACGGAGACGATCCGGGGGGAGCCGCCCTCACCGATCGATCCGCCGAGCGGCTGCCGCTTCCGCACCCGCTGTCCGCGCGCCCAGGACATCTGCGCCTCGGAGGAGCCACGGCTGCGCGGGCTTGCCGATGGCCACTTCGCCGCATGTCACTTCCCGGTATCCCGCGATGCGCCGGCGCCGCCGGTGCGCGAGCCCGCCCGGCTGGCAGGAGGAGCCCATGACGCTGCAACAACCGACTGACACGCTCGACATTCAGGCCTTGCTCCCCGACGGCACCCACCTCATCGGCGGCGATTGGGTGCCCGCACGTGGCGGCGACACGATCCCGGTGATCAACCCCGCCACAGGCGAGACGCTGGCGAACGTACCGCGCGGGGGCCCGGACGACGTGTCCGATGCCGTGGCGGCCGCGGAGGATGCGTTCCCCGCGTGGCGGGACACGAGCCCGAGCCAGCGCGGCCAGTTGCTGCTCGACTGGGCGGCTCTGTGCCGCTCGCATGCGGCGGAGCTCGATTTACTGGAGCGTCTCGAGGTCGGCCGGCCGAAATGGGGCCCACCCTCCCGTCCCGCCGGGCCGATGGCGGGGATCCTGACGTTCACCGCCGGCCTCGCCGACAAGGCCACCGGGTCGACGTTGCCGAGCATGTTCCCGGATGTGATCGGGATGACGTTGCGCGAGCCCTACGGCGTGTGCGGGAGCATCATTCCCTGGAACGCGCCGGGACCGAACACGGCAGGCGACGCGGGGCCGGCGATCGCGATGGGGAACACGATCGTGATCAAGCCGGCCGAGGACGCGCCGTTGACGTGCCTGCTGCTGGTGAAGTTGGCTCTCGAAGCGGGGATTCCGCCCGGTGTGATCAACGTCGTCACCGGGTTTGGCATTGAAGCGGGAGAGCCGCTGGCGGGTCACCCCGGCGTACGGCGGATCAGCTTCACGGGGTCGCCGGAGACGGGCCGCCGGGTGATGGAGGCGTGTGCCCGGCATCTGATCCCGCTGCATCTGGAGCTCGGCGGTAAGTCGCCGCAGGTCGTGCTCAGAGACGCGCCGCTGGATAGGGCGATCCCTACGATCGCGCGGAGCATCACGCTGAACACGGGGCAGATCTGCGCAGCCGGGTCGCGGGTCGTGGTCGACTCCTCGATCCGGGACGAGGTGGTTTCGGGGTTGGCGGACGCGTTCAAACATGTCCGGGTCGGGCCGTGGTACGAGGACGTCGACATGGGTCCGCTGATCAGCGCGAAGCAGGAGCAGCGCGTGCTCGGGTATCTGGAGAGCGGTCGCTCGGAAGGGGCCCGGGTGGTCGTCGGCGGCCGGAAGCCCGAGGGTGACGTGTACGACTGCGGGTTCTTCGTCGAGCCGACGATCTTCGACGACGTTCGGCCCGAGATGCGAATCGCGCAAGAGGAGATTTTCGGGCCGGTCCTGTCGGTCCTTTCGAGTGCCGACGAGAAGGAGGCGCTCTCGATCGCGAACGGCACTCGGTACGGGCTGGTCGCGTCGGTGTGGACGCGCGACGTCGGTCGTGCGGTGCGGCTGGCGCGCCGGATCGAGGCCGGGCAGGTGTCGATCAACACGCTGTGGTCGGGTGGCGTGATCGGGGCGCCGTTCGGTGGGTACAAGTCGAGCGGGTTCGGGCGTACGGTCAGCGCGGAATCGATCCTCGATTACACCCAGGTCAAGAGCGTGATCATCGACGGTCGAGCGTAGATCGTGGACGTCTCGCTCGAAGGCAAGGTCGCGCTGGTGACGGGCGCCGGTCCGAACATCGGCAGCGGGATCGCGCTGGCGCTCTCGCGGTACGGGGCGTCGGTGGCGTGCAACGACCTTTCCGCGGATGCCGCCGGCGCTTGCGTCCGACGGATTGCGCGGCACGGTGGTGACGCGATGGCGGCCGTGGGGGACGTCAGCTCCAAGGACGACGTGGTGCGCTACATCGGCGACGTACTCGACGCGTGGGGCCGGATCGACATCCTCATCAACAACGCCGCGATCCTCGGCGGTCGAGGTGTGCTCGAGGAGAGCCTCGAGTTCTGGAACCGGGCGATCGCGGTTGCCGGCGCCGGCACGTTCCTCAACACCAAGCACGTCGCGGTCTCGATGATCGAGCGCGGGATCAAGGGGTCGATTGTCAACATCCTGTCCTCGAATGCGTGGCAGGGGTGCGCCGGCGTGATCGCCTACGCATTCCACAAGGGCGGGCTCGCGAACTTCACCCGCGCGGCCGCGATGGACCTCGCGCCATACGGGATCCGCGTGAACTCGTACTCGCCGACGGCGCCGCGCCCGGACAACCCGGAGCTGCTCGCCGAACTGCGCGAATCCGGCGGAGTGCGCGTCCGCCCGGACCGCTCCGGCGAGCACGCGTCGTGGTGGCGCGACCCGGGCACGATCGACGTGCGCGGCAACATGCCGATGTCACCATCGACGCCGACCGACATCGGCCACTGCGTGGCATGGCTGTGCTCGGACTACGCGCGGCTGATCACCGGTTGTGACTTCGTGATCGACGGCGGAGCGCGAGCGAAGTACTGGGGGTACACGCCGCCGGCGGACAAGGCCGAGCCGATACCGCTGATTCCGCTGTACGAGGACGAGACGATGCCGGGAGGGTTTTGATGGTTCGAGGTGCTGTACAGACAGGACCGTTGGCGTACGAGATCCGGGAGTTCCCTCGCCCGCGCATCGGCGACGACGACGGGCTGCTGCGGATCGAGGCGTGCGGGGTGTGCGGGTCCGACGTCGAGCAATACCGCGGCCACCTCGTGCGGCCGGGGATGTTCCCGCTGATCCCCGGGCACGAGCCGCTCGGGGTGATCGAGGAAGTCGGCGCGCGGGCAGCGGAGCGGTGGGGCGTTTCCGTCGGGGATCGGGTGGCTGTGGAGATCCTCCGGCCCTGCCGTGCCTGTGACTACTGCCTCACCGGCCGCTACATGTCGTGCCCAAACCGGGACGGCGCTTACGGGATGACCCCGCTGTCGCGCTCGCCTTCGTTGTGGGGGGGATTCGCGGAATATCTGTACCTGCATCCCTGGGCGATCCTGCACAAGATGCGGAGCGACATCCCTCCCGAGATCGCGGTGATGTTCAACCCGCTCGGCGCCGGCGTTCGCTGGGCCGCGTTCCTCGGCGAGGTAGGGCTCGGGGAGACCGTGCTGATCCTTGGTCCCGGTCAGCGTGGGCTGACCTCGGTGATCGCCGCGCGTGCCCGGGGCGCTGGAACGATCATCGTCACCGGGCTCTCGCGCGATGAGCGGAAATTGGCCCTGGCGCGCGAGTTCGGCGCCGACCACACGATCAACGTCGAGGAGGAGGACGTGGTGGCGCGCGTCACCGAGATCACCGACGGGGCGATGGCCGACGTGGTGCTCGAGCTCACTCCGATTGCCACGCAGCCTGTGCTCGACGCGGTCGAGGCTGTCCGCCACAGCGGGAGGATCGTCCTCGCGGGCCTGAAGGGCGGCAAGTCCGTCGAGCTCGTGAGTGACCGGCTGATCAACAAGGGACTCACGGTCCGGGGCGCGTTCGGCGTCAATGCCGAGGCGTACATCGAGGCGATCCGGATCATCGAATCGGGCCGCTTCCCGCTCGAGAAGATGGCCTCGGGAACGTTCGAGCTGGCCGACACCGAGGCCGCGATCCAGGCGCTGGCCGACGGGGACGCGATCCACACGTGCGTCTGCCCGGACGGCGGCTCGGCCATGGCCGGCGTGGCCGCGAGTCGAGAGGAGGCAGCCAATGCTGGTTGACATGCACGCCCACGTCATCCCGGGTGCCTTGGAAGCGGTCGGCGCGTCCGCGGACCACCGCGGGCCGCGGATCGGACCGTGCGCGGGGGACGAGCACGCGCGGCTGCTCGAGAACGATCGCGGGATGCAGTTCAAGGCGACCGACGCGTTCTACTCAGCCGAGCGCCGGCTCGAGGAGCTCGAGCGCAGCGGCGTCGACGCCGAGGTCGTCTCGCCGATGCCGCCGCTGCTCGACTACGCGCTGTCGGGCCCCGAGGGGCTCGACCTGTCGCGGCGGGTGAACGAGTTCATCGCGTCGCTGTGTGGCGCCGACCCGCGGCGGCTTCTTGGGATGGGGATGGTGCCGATGCAGGCTCCCGAGCTGGCTTGCGCGGAGCTGGCGCGAGTGCGCGACGCTGGGCTGGTGGCGGTCGAGATCGCCTCGAACGTCCTCGGGCGAGCGCTCCACGGCTCCGAGTTCGACGAGTTCTGGGCCGAGGCGGAGCGGCTCGAGATGCCGATCTTCATCCATGCGATGCCGGCCGACTTCGGGGAACGGCTGCCGGCTGGCCTGATCCCGATCGCGGCGTTCGCCGTCGGTGCGGACGCGCTGCTGGCGTGCGCGGGGATCATCACCAGCGGCCTGGCCGAGCGCCACCCGCGGCTGCGGCTGGCCTTCAGTCATGGCGCCGGCGGCTTCCCGATGATGCTCCCCCGCGCGATGACCTTCTGGGGGAAGACCTGGAATGAGGAACCGCCGGTTGCGGAGGCCGAGGGTGTATCCCCGGCGGAGCTCACGCGCCGCTTCTATTACGACGGGCTCGTGTTCGACCGGCGCCCGCTCCGCTTCCTGATCGAGCTCGTAGGCCACCGCCAGGTACTGGTCGGCTCGGACTTCCCGGCGATGCCGCGAGAGGACCCATGTGCGCGGACGTTGCGGTCGCTCGACCTGCCGGCGGACGCGCTCGAGGACATCACCTGGCACAACACGTTTCGCTTCCTCGGCATCGAGGCGCCGCAGCTCGTGGGTGCCGGGGTGACCGATTCGACTAAAACAGGAGTGACACAGTGAAGACACGCGCCGCAGTCGTTCGAGGGCCGGGGCAGGCCTGGGAGGTGACCGAGCTCGAGCTCGACGAGCCCAAGGCGCACGAGGTGCTCGTCCGGGTCATGGCCTGCGGGCTGTGTCACTCCGACGAGCACGTGCGCGAAGGCGGCCCATACCGGTATCCGATGGTGGGCGGGCACGAGGGCGCAGGTGTCGTCGAGAAGGTCGGTCCGTCGGTGACGCGGGTGCGCGAGGGCGACCACATCTGCACCTCGTGGATTCCCGTGTGCGGTCACTGCCGCTACTGCTCGACCGGTCACCAGAACATGTGCGACGACGGGCTGAACGCCGGCACGGGCATGTTCCTCGACGGCACGTTCCGCTTCCATGAGAACGGCGAGGACGTCGGCGGCATGTGCGTACTCGGCACGTTCTCGCAATGGATGGTGGTGTCCGAGAACTCGTGCGTCCCGATCGACGAGGACCTCCCGTTCGAGATCGCGGCGCTGGTGGCGTGCGGGGTGACCACGGGGTGGGGGTCGTCCGTGTACGCCGCGGGCACACGCGCGGGCGAGACCGTGGTGATCTTCGGCACCGGTGGCGTTGGCATGAACGCGGTGCAGGGCGCCGCCTACGCCGGCGCCAAACACGTGATCGCGGTCGACCCGAACCCGTACAAGCGGGAGATGGCGGGCAAGTTCGGCGCCACGTTCACGACGGGCGATCCCGAGGAAGCCAAGCAGAAGATCTGGGAGCTGACCCACGGGCAGATGGCCGACCACGCGGTGATCACTGTCGGCGTGATGCACCACGAGGTGCTCCGCAACGCGGTCGACATGATCGGCAAGGGCGGCAGCGTCGTCGTCACCGCGGTCGGTGGCGAGGGTGACACGATCGCGATCCACGGCTCGCCGGTCACCGGCTTTCACAAGAACATCCAGGGCTCGCTGTTCGGTGGCGCGAACCCGCTCTACGACATGCCCCGTCTGCTCCGGCTGTACAAGAACGGCGACCTGAAGCTCGACGAGCTGATCACGAACCGTTACACGCTCGACAACATCAACCAGGGCTATGAGGACATGCTCGCGGGTCGGAACATCCGTGGCGTTTTGATCCATGATCACTGACCGCTTGGGAAGAAACGTCTACATAGTGGATGTTTCTTCCCAAGACGCTGACGAGGAGGTTTGACGATGACTAGCGCGATTCTCGATCCGACCGGGCTGTCCGGTAAAAGCACTAGTGTCGGTCTGACGCTCGCGCCACGGAGGGGTCGGGAGGAGCTGAGGGGTGCACGCGTCGGGTTGCTCGAGAACGGCAAGCAGAACGCCAGCCTGTTCCTGACCGAGGTGGCGGACATCCTGCGCGAGCGTTACGGCGCCGGCGAGGCCAAGCTGCGCCGCAAGGAGAACTTCGCCCAGCCGGCGCCCCAAGAGCTGATCGACCAGCTGAGCTCGGAGTCGGACCTGGTGGTGATAGGCATTGGGGATTGAGGCTCGTGTAGCGCGTCGGCGGTCGCCGACGGAGTCCTCTTCGAGCATCACGGCACACCGGCAGCGGTGATCTGCTCGGACGCCTTCAAGGCCACCGGTGACGCGATGGCCGACATTCAGGGTGCCCCCGGGTACCGGTACCTGACGACGCCGCACCCTGTCGCCGGTTTGACGCCGGCGCAGGTGCGAGAGCGCGCGGAGGCGGTTGCCGACGAGGTGGCGGCGTTGCTCACGGGGGACGCGGGCTGATGGCGGACGGGCCCGATCCGGACGTCGCTCGCGAGGCGATCGAGTACTGCTACGAGCAGGGCTGGACCGATGGGCTGCCGGTGGTCCCGGTCTCGCAGGCGCTGCTCGATCAGTTCCTCGCCCAGACCAACCGATCGCCGGAGGAGGTGCTGTGGCGCATCGAGCACCTCGGGCGTGAGTGCACGGTCCAGACCGCTGCGATCAACGCCGCGATGGCCGGCTGCCTGCCCGAATACTTCCCGGTCGTGCTCGCCGCCTGGGACGCGGTGATGCGCGACCGGGCCGCCAAGGGCGGCGGCTGGCAGAGCACGAGCGGGCCAGCGCCGCTGATCGTGATCAACGGTCCGATCCGGGGCGAGCTTGGGATCAACAGCACCGGCGGGAACTTCGCCGCGGGCTTCCGCCCCAACGCCACGATCCCGCGCGCGCTCGGGCTGATGCTGCGCAACGCGTTCGGCGTCGTCCCGCACGTGTTCGACCAGACGACCCAAGGGATCCCGGGCCGGTGGGCGATCTGCTTCGGCGAGAACGAGGAGGAGAGCCCGTGGGAGCCGTTGGCGACGGAGATGGGTCTCGACCGGGGTGCGAACGCGGTGTCGTGCACGCTGACGCGCACGTACGAGTTCGTCGACAACCGCCACACGCAGAACCCCGAGCATCTCCTGAACGATTTCGCCGACACGATCTCGCGGACCGGCGTGATGATCTTCCGTGCCCAATCGGCCGGGATCGTGTTCTGTCCCGAGCACGCTCAGATGCTCGCGGACGCGGGCTTCTCGAAGGCCGACGTCAAGGACTGGCTGGTCGAGCACTGCGGCCGCATCGAGGCTGACCTGCGGCGCGCCGGCAAGGACGGCGTGGCCGAAGGCGGATTCGGCGGGCGCTCCGCGAGCGAGGAGGAACGGGTACCTGGTGAGACCTTCACGCCGTTCCTGCCGAGCCGCAACTCGGTCCCGATCGTTGTCGCCGGCGCGCGCAACGCAGCAATCTCGATGGTGTTCCGCGTGTTCGGCGAGTGGTCGAACACGTCGGTGGAAATCGAACAAGCCAACGCTGCGGTGGCGGCCGGGAACGGAGGTTGAGATGTACAGCGAGCAGGGGCTGAAAGAGATGCGGACGATGCTCGCCGCCGACGGCTATGGGCTCGAGGCGCGAGAAGTCGGCGAGCGCGTCGTCGTCGACATCGTGGCGACGCCCGAGGCGTGCGAGGACTGCCTGGCGCCACCCGAGGTCATGCGCGCGATCCTCGGCAAGACGCTCGCGGTCCCCGCGGAAGCGATCGACCTCCACTACCCGGAATGAAGCGCCGGGTCGCGCTGATCACCGGCTGTGGGAAGCCCGACGGCGGCGGTCAGGCGGTCGCGCGGGCGCTCGCCGCCGACGGAATCGCGGTCGTCGTTGCCGATCGCCGGCCGGCGGGCGTGCTGAACCGCCGCCAGGAAATCGTCGGGTCCGGGCAGCCGGACTCGTGGCACGGACTGGACAGCCTGGTCGAGCAGATCGAGGCTGCGGGAGGAGCCGCCGTGTCCACGCTCGGGGACATCGGCGACGAGGACGACGCGGAGGCGATGGTCGCGGCGGCGCTCGAGCGGTTCGATCGGCTTGACATCCTCGTCAACAACGCCGCGGCGCCTCAGGGTCTCGATCGCGACGTGATCGACGAGATCCCGATCGATGTGTTCGACGACGTGATCCGGATCAACCTGCGCGGGACCTGGCTGATGTCCCGCGCGGCGGTGCCGGCGATGCGCCGCCACCGGTGGGGCCGGATCATCAACGTCTCCTCGATGGCGGGCGTGATCGCCGCCCCGCGCTCGACCCCGTACTCGGCGTCGAAGGCGGGGATCATCGGGCTTACGCGCGCGCTGTCGATGGACGTGGCCGCGTGGGGGATCACCGTCAACGCGATCGCCCCCGGCGCGCTCGACACCAGCCGCTCGGTGCTGAGCCTCGACCCCGACCTCGACGTCCGCGCCGAGATGGAGCAGCGCGGCCGCCGGTTGCCGGTCGGCCGCGTCGGCCGGCCCGACGACGTCGCCGCTGCCGTGCGCTACCTCGCCGGCGACGGTGCCGAGTTCGTCACCGGCCAGGTGCTCGTCCTCGACGGGGGCGGGCCGGCGCCATTCCCGTTGCCACGACCCGAGGAGGGGGTCGCTTGAAATCCGACCGGGAGGAGAACGCGTGAAAGTCAGGGTCCTGATGGAGCCGCGTCACGGCGCCACCTACGACCGGGTCATCGCCATGGCCAGGGCCACCGAGGACGCCGGCTTCGACGGGTTCTTCCGGGGCGATCACTACCTCGGGATCGACTCGACCGACCCGGAGTACCGGCCGACTGACTCGTGGACCACTCTCGCCGGCGTCGCGATCCAGACCAGCCGGATCAAGCTCGGGACGCTGATGACCGCGGGGACGTTCCGCCATCCGGGCGTCGTGGCCAACGCGGTCGCGACCGTCGACCAGATGTCGGGCGGGCGAGTCGTGCTCGGCATCGGCACCGGCTGGTACGAGCGCGAGCACAAGGCGTTCGGGATCCCGTTCCCCACGATCGGCGAGCGCTTCGACCGGCTCGACGAGGAGATGCAGATCATCAACGGGCTGTGGACCACGCCGGAGGGCGAAGCGTTCAGCTTCGACGGCAAGTTCTGGCAGCTCGAGGAGTCCCGCAACTTCCCCGTGCTCGTGCAGAAGCCGCGGCCCGAGATCGTGATCGGCGGCACCGGTCCGCGCCGGACTCCGCTGATGGCGGCGATGTACGCCGACGAGTTCAACAGCGGCGCCGGCCACGGCTGCGCCGAGCGCTTCGCCAACGTCCGTGCTGTGTGCCAGGAGATCGGCCGCGATCCGTCGACGCTGCGGATGTCCGCCACCATGCAGGCGATCTGCGGCACCACCAAGGAGGAGGCCGAGCAGCGGCTCGAGCGCCTCGGTGCGCCCGGCGCACGCATGCTGGCGAACGGCGTGGTGGGCACGTCGTCGGACCTGATCGCGGCGCTCGAGGGCCTGGGCGGCGAGGGTTGCGAAACCGTCTACCTGCACATCTTCGACATCGACGACCTCGACCACCTGCGCCTGATCGGCGCCGAGGTGGTCCCGCAGGTCGCATAACGCGAGGGGAGACAACCGATGGCGAGCATGACGACGCGAGCGGCCGTGCTTCACCAGCCCGGCACCGACTGGGAGATCACCGAGCTCGATCTCGACGAGCCCAAGGAGTTCGAGGTGCTGATCCGTTACAAGGCGGCCGGGCTGTGCCACTCCGACGAGCACATCCGCCGCGAGGGCGGGAGCCACATCCGCTTCCCGCTCGTGGGCGGGCACGAGGGCGCCGGCATCGTCGAGGCGGTCGGCTCCGGCGTCACCCGCGTGGCGGCCGGCGACCACGTCGTGACGTCGTACATCCCGGCGTGCGGGAAGTGCCGCTACTGCTCGACCGGGCACCAGAACCTGTGCGATCGCGGCCTGTACGCGGGCGTCGGCTGCCTCCAGGACGAGACCTTCCGATTCCACAGGAACGGCGAGGACTATGGCGGGTTCTGCGCGCTCGGCACGTTCTCCGACCACACCGTGGTGTCGGAGTACTCGTGCGTGCGCATCGACGAGGACGTCCCATTCGAGGTCGCCTGCCTGGTCGGGTGCGGCGTGACCACCGGATGGTGCTCGGCGGTGCGCGCCGGCGAGACGAAGGCGGGGGAGACCGTCGTGATCTTCGGGGTCGGCGGCGTCGGCATCAACGCCGTCCAGGGCGCCCGTTACGCCGGCGCCACCACCGTGCTCGCGATCGATCCGAACCCTTTCAAGCTCGAGATGGCGAGCCGCCTCGGCGCGACCCACACCGCGACCAACGTGGACGAGGCGAACGACATTCTGTTCGGGCGGACGCACGGCCAGATGGCGGATCTGGCGGTGATCACAGTCGGCGTGCTCGAGCCGCAGACGACCGTCGACGCGGTCAGTCTGATCGGCAAGGCGGGGCGGGTCGTGGTGACCTCGGTGAGCCGAGCCGACGAGAAGTCGATCAGCCTGACCGGCTCGCCGATGGTCGGCTGGCACAAGCGGATCCAGGGCTCGCTCGCCGGCGGGTCGAACCCGATCTTCGAGATGCCCAACCTGCTCGGCCTGTACAAGTCAGGGCATCTGAAGCTCGACGAGATCATCACCCGGCGCTACACGCTGGAGCAGGTCAACGACGGCTACCGCGACCTGCTAGCGGGCAAGAACATCCGCGGCGTCGTCATCCACGAAAACTGACCGCCGGCTCGAGCGCCGCGCCGAGGCGGCGGGTGAATCCCGGCGGGATGATCAGGTCGTCGGGGGTAAGCTCGGTCGTGCTCGCGCGGCCGAGTGCGAGCAACGCCGACTCGATTCCCGCGCGCAGGACGTCGAGCACGTTCTCGACGCCGGGCTGGCCCGCGGCAGCCAATCCCCACAGATACGCGCGTCCGATCATGACCGCCTTCGCCCCGAGCGCGAGGGCCTTGACCACGTCTGAGCCGCGCCGGATGCCGCCGTCGAGCAGGACCTCGATCTGGTCGCCGACGGCCTCGGCGATCGCGGGGAGCGCTCGGATCGAGGCGGGCGTGGTGTCGAGGTTGTTCCCGCCGTGGTTGGAGACCGAGATCGCGGTGTACCCGACGTCCACCGCGCGCCGGGCGTCGTCGACCCGGATCACGCCCTTGAGCATGAACGGCCCGTCCCACTGCTCGCGCAGCCAGCGGAGGTCATCCCAGCTGGGGGGCGCGGTCATCATCCACTCGCCGTAGGCCCCGAAGAAGGTCGGCGCCGACGCGCCGAGCGGCGACACGTTGGGCACGGTCAGGTCGGGCGGCCCGCCGGCGCGGATCCACTCAAGCGACCACTGAGGCCGGGCCAGCGCCTCGGGCGCGAGCCGCAGCATCGCCTTTAAGTCGACGTGGTCCGGAATCCACGGGCTGCCCCAGTCGCGGCTGTGCGAGAACGTCCAGTCGAGCGTGACGATCAGCCCGCGCGCGCCGGCGGCGCGCGCCCGTTCGATGCGCCCGGCGATCTGCTCGCGGCCTCCGGCCCAGTAGAGCTGGAAGAACGTCTGCGGGTTGGCCGCGATCACCTCTTCCATCGGCTCGGAGGCGAACGAGCTCAGGCCCATCGCCGTGCTGCGCGCGGCGGCCGCTCGCGCCACCGCCACCTCTCCGTCGGGATGGACCGATTGAACGCCGGTCGGCGAGATCAGCACCGGAAGCGAGATCTCCTGTCCCATTACGGTGGTCGTCATGTCCCGGTGGGCGGGCGCCCCGCCGACGTGTGGGGCAAACCCGAGCTCGCCGAACGCCGCCACGTTGTCGGCAAGCGTGATGCCCGCCTCCGAGCCGGCGATCAGCGCCGAATACACGGACTTCGGAAGTCGCCGCTTGGCCCGGCGTTGGGCCACGGCCACCGACTCGAACCAGAGGTTCTTCATCGGTCCAGAGGGCTCTCGTTGCACGCCCGTGCGGGCACGCGCTTCTTCGACATGTCGACCGAGGGCTTGGGGAGGGGTGCGGCGCCGCGGGCGGCGAGTAGCCGCTCGCCGTGGCCGAGCACGCATTCGGGGTCGGGTCCGGCGAGGGGGAGTCCGGTGAAGAACTTCGCGGCCATGCACCCGCCGCGGCATTTGTCGAACAGGCCGCAGCTCGCGCACGCGCCGGCGTGCTGGGGCTCGCGCAACGAGGTGAACAGCTCAGACTCGCGCCACACCCGCGCGAACCCACCCGGCTCGCGCACGTTCCCAGCGAGGAACTCGTCGTGGATCACGAACGGACACGCGTATACGTCGCCGATCGGGTCGATCAGGCAAACCACCCGCCCGGCCCCGCACAGGTTCAGGCCCGGGAGCGCCTCGCCGTACCCACCGAGATGGAAGAACGAGTCGCCGGTGAGCACGCTGTCGCCGTGCGAGAGCAGCCACTCGTACAGCACGCGCTGCTGCGCGCCGGTCGGATGAAGCTCGTCCCATACGTCGGCGCCGCGGCCGGACGGCCGCAGGCGCGTCAGCCGCAGCTGCGCGTGATAGCGATCCGCGAGCGCCTTGAACGCATCGAGCTGCGCCACGTTCTCGCGCGTGACCACGACCGACAGCTTGAACCCCTCGAACCCGGCGTCGGCCAGGTTCTCCATCGCGCGGATCGCGGTGGCGTACGACCCCGCGCCGCGGACGCGGTCGTTCCCCTCAGCGGTCGCGCCGTCCAACGACACCTGCACGTCGACGTAGTCGGTCCCCGCGATCCGCGACGCGATCTCCGCAGTGATCCGCGAGCCGTTGGTCGAGAACTTGACCCCGACCTGGTGCGCGACCGCGTAGTCGACCAGCTCCCAGAAATCGCGCCTGACCGTCGGCTCCCCGCCACCGACATTCACGTAGAACACCTGCATCCGCTCCAGCTCGTCGATCACCGCCATGCACTCGGCCGTACTTAGCTCCCGCGGATCGCGCCGCCCCGAACTCGACAGGCAATGCACACACGCCAGGTTGCACGCGTACGTCAGCTCCCACGTCAGACAGATCGGCGCATCAAGCCCCGTCTCGAACTCGTCGGCCAACGACCGGACGGCCTGCGCCCGGCGACGCACAAACGACAACCGCCGCGTGCCGAAGTCGTAGGCCAGCGCGCCGAAGCGCTCGCGCCTAAGCGCGGTATCGGGATCAAGCCCCGCAGCCCGCTTCAGCTCGACGGAGGTCAATAAACGCCGCACATGCCGTCGATCGAAATGTCCTCGACCAGCAGATCCTCGACGACGAGTTCCTCGTCCGGTGGCGGCGCGTCAGCGTCCTGGACGGACTCCGGTTCGACGGCAGTGTTCTCCAGCTGCTCAGACGTGGTGCTCACGCGGTTCTCCTCTCGTCGCCGGCGGTCGGCCGCGATAATTTAGCACCCTGTGACAAATCTCCCGGACGCCACCTGGCCCGAGATCGACCGTGCCGCGCGTCGGGTCTTGGTCGTGCCACTCGGCTCGCTCGAGCAGCACGGCCCGCACCTCCCGCTCGACACCGACACCCGGATCGCGGTCGCTGTCGCATGCGGTGCGTCGGAGCTCCGAGACGGCGTCGCGCTCGCCCCGGCGGTTGCGTTCGGCGCCAGCGGAGAGCACGACGCCTTTCCCGGGACGCTGTCGATCGGCACCGTGGCGCTGACCGAATTGCTGGTGGAGTTGGGGCGAGACGCGTCGCGCCATTGGGACGCGCTGCTGTTGGTCAACGGCCACGGCGGCAACCACGATGCGGTGTCGGCGGCGGTGGCGCGCCTCGAGGCCGAGGGGCGCCGGTGCGCGGCGTTCCCGGTGTCGCCGCGCGGCGGGGACGCGCACGCCGGCCGTACCGAGACTTCGATCCTCCTACATCTCGATTCAGACGCCGTGCACGTCGAGCGCGCGCAGGCGGGCGAGCGTCGACCGCTCGGCGAGGTGATCGATCGGCTGCGCCGCGAGGGCGTTCGATCGATCAGCCCGAACGGCGTGCTCGGCGATCCGCGCGCGGCCACCGCCGCGGAGGGCCGGCTGTTGCTCGAGGAGCTGATCCGCGGGTGCACGGCGGCGCTCGACGGGCTACTGGCCGAGGTCCCCGCGCATGCCTGACGACGCCGGGCTCGCGGTCATCACCGGCGCCGCGCGGGGAATCGGCGCCGCCGTCGCAACCGGCCTCGCCGAGCAGGGCTGGTCGCTGCTGCTCGTCGACGCGTGCGCGGACCAGCTCGGGATCGGCTACGCGATGCCTGCACCCGCGGACCTCAAGGCCGTCGCCACGCAGTGCGAGCGCGCGGGAGCGCCGGGGGTCGACGTGCTCGGCGCCGACGTGGCCGCCGAGGACTTCGCGACGCGGCTGTCGGGCGCGCTGGCCGGCAGGAGCGCAGGCGCGGCGGTCGCGGCCGCGGGCGCGATCGCCGGGGGATCCGGCTGGGCGACGAGCCAGCAGGCATGGTCAACGCTGATCGACGTCAACCTCCACGGCGTCCGGCGACTGGCCGAAGCGACGCTGCCCGGCATGGTCACGGCCGGCCATGGGCGGTTCGTCGCGGTCGCCTCTGCCGCGGCCCTGCGCGCGATGCCCCAACTCGCCGCCTACTCGGCCTCCAAGGCGGCGGTGGTCGGCTACGTTCGCGCGCTGGCCGCGGACCTCGCCGGGACCGGGGTGGCGGCCAACGTCGTCTGCCCGGGTTCGACGCGCGGGGCGATGCTCGAGGCCAGCGCCGCGCTCTACGACCTCGCCGGGCAGGAAGCGTTCGCCGGCCAGCAGCTGATGCGACGGATCCTCGAGCCGGACGAGATCGCCGCGGCGGTCGTCTGGCTGTGCGGGCCGGCGGCGTCGGCGCTGACCGGCGCGGTGGTTCCGGTCGACGGTGGCTTGACCGCGTGACCCCGCCGACGGAGGTGCCGGTCCCGGCGGGGTGGCGGCTCCGGCCCTCACGAGGGCTGAGGACAGGCCGCAATGGCGAGGTGCTACTCGGCGGCTCCCCGCCGCGGCTGATGACGCTGTCGGAGCAGGGCGCCCGCACCGTTCGCGGCTGGCTGGCTGGCCAGCCAGCTGGTGAGGATCGTGCCGAGCGGTCGCTGGCGCGCCGGTTGCTCAACGCCGGCCTCGTCCAGCCCGATCCGCCACCGCGGCCGCAGCGGACGGGCAGTGAGGCGACGATCGTCGTGCCCGTGCACGGAGACGGACGCCAGCTCGAGCGCTGCCTGGCGTCCCTGTCCGGAGGCGTGCCGACGATCGTCGTCGACGACGGCTCGCCTGACGGCGCGGCGATCGCGGCGCTCGCCGACCGGTTCGGGGCCCGCTATGTGCGCCATGGCGAGAATCGCGGCGCCGCGGCGGCCCGCAACACCGGCCTCTGTATGGCCGAGACCCCGATCGTCGCGTTCCTCGACTCCGACTGCATCCCGCCCGACGGCTTCCCCGGCGACCTACTCGACCACCTGGAGGATCCCGCGGTGGCGCTGGTCGCGCCGCGGATCGTCTCGTCGGCCCGGCACGCGGGCAGGATCGCCGCATACGAGCGGTGCCATTCGCCGCTCGACATGGGCCCGCGTCCCTCGCTGGTCCGCCCCTACACGTGGGTGTGGTACGTGCCGAGCGCCGCGATGGTCGCTCGGCGCGAGGCGCTCGGCTCCGGGTTCGACGAGCAACTCTCGCTCGGCGAGGACGTCGATCTCGTCTGGCGCCTGCACGACGCCGGCTGGCAGGTTCGCTACGAGCCGGGGATCCACGTGGCCCACCAGGATCGCGTGCAACCCGCGGCCTGGTACCGGCGACGGGTGGCCTACAACGAGTCGGTGGCGCCGCTGGTCGCGCGCCATCCCGAGCGCGTCCCCGCGTTGTTCGTGACCCCGATGCCGGCGCTGGGCTGGGCCGCCGCGCTCGGCGGCCGATGGCCTGCACTGGTGGCGCTCACCGCACTCCGAGCAGTACGGCTGCATCGGACGGTCGCGGGGCGCCTGCCCGGCGCGCCCTTGTGGGCCGCTCGCGCCGGCGCGCAGATGACCATCCGCGAGGGGCGCGAGCTCGGACGCGCGCTCGCGGGCCCGTGGGCGCCGTTCGGGCTGCTCGCCGCGTACGTGTGGCGGCGCCACGGCGCGGTCCGACGACTCGGCACGCTGCTCGCCGCTGGTCTCGTCGCCGACTGGCTCGAGGACCGCCCGGCGCTCGATCCCGTGAGCTACGCCGCCCTGCGGCTCGCGGACGAATCCGCCCGCGGCGCCGGCATGTGGCTCGCGTGCCTGCGCGCGCGTGACTTCGCGGCGCTCCGGCCACGCCGCCCACCGCCGACCGATCGGCGTTAACGCGCCGGCCGCGACCCGGCCTGCACGAGCGCGGCCAGGCCGGAGCCGAGAAGGCGGAACGCCTCGTCGAGGTTCGCGGTGAGATCGCTTGACGGGTCGTCCACCCAGACCAGGAACGCGGCCATCGAGGTGCCAAGGGCAGCATGCGCAACGGTCTGGGGGATGAGATGAGCGGGATCTCCCCCGAGCTGGCTCGCTACGAACTCGGCGATCACCGCGCGCCATTCCGCGTAGCGGAGCGTCGAGTGCGCCTGGAGCGCGGGCACGCCCGTGATCAGCCGCATGCGGATCCTGAGCTCGGGGAGCTGATCGTCCTCGTAGCGGTTCGACTCGACGACCGCTGCCCGCAGCGCCTCGTACAACGGCCGGTCGCTGTCCGTCGCGTCCAGGCAACGTCTGAGCCGCGCCAGCACCCAGTCGAAATCGCCCCAAACCATGTCGTTCTTCGAGGCGAAGTAGCGAAACAGCGTCCGGCGGCTCACCCCCAAAGCGTCGGCGATGTCGTCGACCGTGGTCTCGTCGAAGCCATGCTCGGCGAACATCTCGAGCGCGGTGCGGCTGACCGCCCGCCGCGAGGTTCCCGGAGGACGCCCCGGACGCTGGCTCACGCTCTCGGCCACGAGACGCTAGCTGCCGCCGTGGCTGCGAAGCGCCTCGGCGACCAGCGAGAGATGGCACCGCATGGCGAGCTCCGCCGCTTGCGGGTCGCGGGCGGCGATCGCCTCGACGATCTCGGTGTGCTCGGCGAAGGAGTGCTCCGGCCGACCCGGCAGCAGCACCGTGCGGTACTGGAAGCGCACGAGTTGCGAACTCAGCGTCTTTGACAGCCGCTTGGCGGTCCGGTGGCGCGAGACGTCGAGGATCAGGGCGTGGAGCCGGGCGTTCGCGTTCGAGATCCCGAGCAGGTCGCCGCGCTCTCGCAGATCGCGCATCTCCGCGACGATTTCGCGCAAGCGTTCGACGGCGGCGTCGTCGGCGTTGACCGCGGCCTGGCGCGCGGCGAGACCCTCGAGCGCCGCGCGAGCCTCGAGGATCTGAACGGCTTCGCTTTCCGACACGCGTCTGACTCGTGCGCCCCGATGACGCTCACGCTGGACGAGTCCGTCGTGCTCGAGGCGCGCCAGCGCCATCCGTACTGCCGCTCGGCCGAGCCCGAGCCGCGCGCTCAGATCCTCCTCGAGCAGCCGCTCCCCGGGCAGCAGATCCCCGCTGACGATCGCCTTGCGCAGCTCCTCGTAACCATCGACTCTGATCACCGTCTATCGATCTCTGACACTACCGCAGCACCTCGCCACTGCAGAATCACCCCGAACCTAAGACGGCTAGCGAGTTCGTCTCTTCCCGGCCGGGTGCTGGTGGTCCCCTTCGACTCCCTGTAGCGCGCGCCACAGCGTGCGCATCGTGGGGGCGAGGTGCGTGATCTCCTCCATGTGAGCCTCGGCGAGCAGTTCGAGCTTGGCGGCGCCGGCGGGCGTGAGCGTGACGCGCACCACGCTCCGGTTGTTCGGGTCGGGGGTGCGCTTGACCAGGCCCTCGCGTTCGGCCCGGTCGACGAGTCCAACCGCGCTGTGGTGTCGCAGCACCAGGGAATCGGCGAGCTGGCTCATCGTCGGGCCGCCCGGGTCGGGGTGGCCCCGGATCGCGAGCAGCAGTTGATGCTTGGCCGGAGTCAGTCCGGCGGCCTTGGCCTGGTCCTCGCTCCACCGGAGAAAGCGTCGAAGTCCGGTGCGAAGCTCGAGCAGGTGCTCGTAGTCGGATTGAACGAGCGTCATATCGTATAGCGATATCGTGCCAGGACCCCTGTCGCGAGCCGAGGATACAGGGGGGCCGATAATCCGAAGCGATGAAGCGACTCGACGGTCGCGCGAGTGCAGCGGTGAGCGCTCCGCTCGGAGCGTGCTTCTCGCTCCTGGCAGGGATCGAGCGCTACCCGAGCTGGTGCGGCGAATTCATCCGCGAGGTCACTGACATCGTGCGCGATCGCGACGGCTGTCCTCGGCGCGCCCACGTGCGCGTGCACGTGGCCCAGAGTCCGTTCGCGAAGGACTACGAGTTCGACGCGGCGATTCGGATCGACCCACCGGGTGGGGTGCAACTGTTTCGTCTCCCGAGCGGGACCTCCGACCTGGAGCGGCTGTCCCTGTCATGGTCGCTCGTGGAGGGCGACGGGACCCGGATCCAGCTCGGGTTCTCCGCCGGCGTCTCGTTCCTGCCTCGCCTCGTTCCGCTGCCCGGCGTCGGCGATCTGATCGCGCGTACCCTGCTCGACTCCGCCGTCCGCGCGCTCGGCGGCTCGGTCGCGCCCGCGGGCGGTGCGCCATCCTCTCGACAGTGACCATGCCCGCTCAGCCTCCCGTCGCGGCCGGAATGACGGCCTATGTCAGGCTCCGGCTCCGGCCGCGCGTGTTCGGTCTCGACCGCCTCCGCCTCGACGCCGGAACGATCGTCGCGCCCAATCATCGCTCCGACAACGACGTCCCGGTGCTCGTCGCCGCGCTGTATCGGGAGTGGGCGCGCGCGGTCGGACGTGGCGTTCCTTGGCCCACCTTCGCCACCGACGATCACGCGCTCCTGCAGGGGTTCCTAAGCGGCTATCCGGCGCGGATTCCGCTGTGGCTCCGGCGGCTGCTCTGGCCGATACGCGTCGGTGGCGTGCTCGAGCGGCACCTTCAATGCGTGCCGGTGCGCGAGCCGACGCGCATGCGGCTCGTCGAGGTGCTCCGGGCCGAGCCGCGGCTCGCGCTCGACGGCCAGGTCCCGCCCGAGGTCCGGTCCGCGCTGGCTCGTCGGGCCGCCGAGCGGCACCTACCGGTTCCGCAGCGGGCTGAGGACGTGCTGCACGGCGCGTACGCGGATCTGCTGTGGACGCCGATCGATCGTGACGACGTAGCCTGCCACGGGGATGTGTGGCGCGAGCACCTGCGCGCCGCTGTGCACGACTTCAGGCAGCTGGGGCGGACGCTCCGCTCCGGTGGGATCGTCGTGATCTACCCCGAAGGCGAGCTGTCCCCGGATGGGCGGATCGGTCCACTCAAGCCGGGCATGGCGTCGCTCGCGCGCCGGGGGCGGGCGCGCTGGGTGCAGCCGGTGGCCATCTGCTACGACCATCTCGCCGGCCCGCGGGCATCGGTGTACGTGTCGGTGGCCCAGGCGATCGAACCGGCCCCGGGTCGGCTCACCGACGACGTCGCCGTCGCGCTGAGGCGCGCCACTCCGTTGACCGCCGGCCAGGTGGTCGCCTGTCAGCTGACCCGGGGAGCCGCATCGCTCCCGGAGATCGAGGTGGCCGCCGGGGACTGGATCGAACGCGCGCGCGCCCGCGAACGACCGATCGAGCCTGCTCTTCTCGGACCTGAGCGCCGAGCGTTCCTGGCCGGAGTCCGACGGCGGGCGCTCCGAGTCGGACCGTCGGACCCGCTGATCCGCTGCCTGGCGGCCGAGCTCGAGGATGCGAACTCGCGATGAGCCCGGACCGTAGGCGGCTGCTGGTGAGCGTGATCGGCGGAGTCGTCGCGACGGTGGCGGTCGTCGTCCTCATCGGCCAGGCGGCCCACTTCGCCCCTCTGCTAAAGCGCCTCCGTGACGCCGAGCCCGGCTGGCTCGTGCTCTGCGCCGCGGGCGAGGCCGCCGCGTACGCGGGCTTCGTCGCCTCCTACCAGGCAATGGCCGAACTCGACGGCGGACCGCGCCTGACGTGTTCGACCGTGGTCCGGGTGGTCGGTCTGTCGTTCGGCGCGTTCAGCGTTGCGACCGCGATCGGCGGCCTGTCGGTCGACTTCTGGGCGCTCCGAGAGGCGGGCGAGCCACCCAAGCTGGCGAGCGCCCGCATCATCGCGCTCGAGACCATGCGCTGGGCCGTGCTCGCGACCGCGACCTGCCTGGCCGCGATCGCCGTCCTGCTCGGGGCGAGCGCAGGTCGTGTCCCGTGGGAGGTCTCGGTCGCTTGGCTCGCGGTCACTGCGTCGTGCTTCGCCGGCGGTCTGTGGATCAGCGCCGCGCGCCGGCGCGAGCGATTCACGAATCCCGAGAGTGGCCGCGTTGGCGAGGCGCTGGGCGTGGCCGCACGCGCGCTGGTCCTGATCCGGATGCTGGCCCGCGCGCCGGCGCGCCTGGCGGCGCGCGCGCTCGGTGGCGCGGCGTTGTTCTGGGTCGGAGAGCTTGTGTGCGCCTGGGCCGCGCTCCGTGCCTTCGGCGTGACGGTGGCGCCGGCGCCGCTCGTGCTCGGCTACACCACCGGCTACCTCTCGATGGGACTGCCGCTGCCGGCGGGCGGGTCGGGCAGCGTCGACGCCGCGATGACCGGCGGCTTCGTGCTCGCCGGTGCGCCCCTCGGTGCCGCGCTGCTCGGGGCGATCGCCTTTCGCCTGTTCAGCTTCTGGTTGCCCGCGGTCGGCGCGATTGTGTCCCTGGCCACGCTGCGCGGCTTGCGCGCGCGTCTGCACGCGGTGGCCGAGCGCCGTGCGCAGCCGCCGATGGCGCTCGGCTGACCGACGCCTACGAGGCGGGCGCCGGACACGGCGTGTCCACGGCCCCGGTGACCTCGAGACCGTGGCGCAGGTGGAACGCGCCCCACGCCCCGAGCACGAGCGGCACCGCGATCGCGACCGTCCGGTAGACAAGCACCGCCGCAATCGCGAGGTTGAGCGGCGCGCCGAACAGAGCGAGCGCGCCGGCGAGCCCGCCCTCGGTGGTCCCCGGCAGCGGGATCACCGAGCCGATCTGGCCGAGCGTGTAACCGAGGACCACCGTTCCCGCTCCGAGCCCACCCCACCCGAGCGCGGAGAGCGAAGCGGCCAGCGCGAGCAGATCGCATACCACGTAGCCGCTCGCGCCCGCGGCCAGCCACGGATCCCGCCCGTGCGCGAGGTCTCCGGTGACCGCGATGGCCTCGCGCAGGAAGCTGAGGTGGCGCCGCGCTCGGGCATGCCACCGCCAACTCGGGGCATGACCCGCTCGACGGGGCGAGTTGAGTGCGCGGATGAGCGCGAGGAGGAGCGCCAGCGCGATCAGGGTGGGCACCAACGAGGCCGCAAGCGAGGCATGGGCGCCGAGCACGCCGATGCCAGTGCCGCCGCCTCCGATGATGACCAGCACGAGGTTCGTCAGCACGCTCGTGATCAGGAACAAGGCGACCAGACGTCCGACCGTGAGCGCGACCGGGAAGCCAGCGTCGGCGAGGATCACAGCCGCGAACGCGAAGCCCGCGGTCCCGCCCGCAGGCACGACGGCGTTGACGCCCTGCGCGGTCGTTCCCAGCGACACCGCGCCGCGCGGCGCGAGCGTTTCCTTGAAGGCGCGTTGCAGCGCCAGCGTGAAGCAGCCGACCGAGGCGGCTTCCATCACTACCGCGATCACGATCCAGTCCGGATTGGCGTGGGTGAAGCGCGCGCGCACGGCGTGCAAGTCGGGCAGTTCCGCGATCGCCAGCGCGACGATCGCGACCACCCCCACAGCCGTAGCGATCCGCCGCAGCAGCTGCCGGCGGGTGAGCTGTCCGAGCACCCGCCTGCGGTCGATTCCCGCCGCCTCGAGTTGCAGATCGGGCGAGCGCGGTTCCGAACCGTCCGGCAAATCCTGCCCAGCCATCGGACGATTATCCGCCTCCGGCGGCGGCTTCTAAGTGGAACGGCGAATCACGCAGCGGAAGCCGATGTGGCTGGTCGACGTGTCGACCGCCTCGGGCTGCCGCGCCGCGGGCCGGTAGCGCAGGCAGTAGCTCGGGGCGCACAGGTGCGAGCCGCCCCTGATCGTGCGGCGTGGGATGTGCGCGCCGGGGCGGCCGACGTCGTAGCTGGCGTCCGGGGTCTCGATGCGCGGGTCCGCGGGCGGCTTGCAGCAGGGGCTGGCCGGTGCGTCTGAGCCGGCGCCGCGCGCCGAGTAGTAGTCCGAGGTCCATTCCCAGACGTTTCCGGTCATGTCGAACAGGCCGTAGCCGTTGGCCGCGAACAGCCCGAGCGGGGTCGTGCCGCGCCAGCCCTTGGCGCCGGTGTTCCGCCAAGGGAAGTCACCCTGCCAGTGATTCGCCATCGGCTCGCCGTTCGGCCGCTCCTCGTTACCCCAGGCGAAGGTCGCGCCGTCGAGACCTCCGCGGGCCGCGTACTCCCACTCGGCCTCAGTCGGAAGCGCCTTGCCCGCCCACCGAGCGAAGCTCTCGGCGTCTTCGTAAGCGACTTGCGTGACGGGGTGATCTTGCCGCTCGGCGTTGTCGCTGGCCGGCCCCCAGGGATGGCGCCAGTCGGCGCCGGGGACGTACGCCCACCACTGGCTCGGATCGTTGAGCGCGACGGGACGGGGCGTGGGATGGAACACGGCCGAGCCGGGGACGAGCAGTGCGGGGTCCGCATCCGGATAGTCATCGCGGCTGGGCGGGCGCTCGGCGAACGTCACGTAGCCGGTGTCGTCGACGAACCGCGCGAACTCCGCGACGGTGACCGGGCCACGATCGATCGCGAAGCGGCCGACCGCGACCTCGCGGACGGGGCCCTCCTCGGGATAGAAGCCGTCCGCGCCCATGCGGAACGTCCCCGCGGAGATCTCGACCATCTCGGCAGCCACCATCGCGAACGATGCTAGGCCGGCCTCGGCGGACGGTGATCATCTGATTCGGGTGATGCCCGCCCGCCGGTGCCTGTGAGTCTGGCGGTGAAGGTTGAACTGGTCGACATCCGCCGTGGAATCGAGGGTTTTGTGAGCAAGCCGTTCAGGGGCGTCATCAACGTCGACATTCGTGACTCTCTGCCGGACTGGACGCCGTTCGAGCCTCCCCGGGCGCCCGACGGAGCGCCGAGCGTGCTCTACGTGGTGCTCGACGACGTCGGTTTTGCCGCGTTCGGCTGTTACGGCGGCCCGGTGGACACGCCGAATATCGACCGGATCGCCGCGCAGGGGGTGCGGTATACGCAATGGCACACGACCGCGCTGTGCTCGCCAACCCGCTCGTGCCTGTTGACGGGTCGCAACCACACGCGCAACAGCATGGCCTGCATCACCGAAGCGGCGATCGGGTTTCCGAACGCGAGCGGGACGATCCCACCGGAGAACGGGATGCTGCCGGAGATCCTCGGCGAGCTTGGCTGGAACACGTACATGACGGGCAAGTGGCATTTGTGCCCGACCGACGAGATGCATCTGGCCTCGACGCGGCGCAACTGGCCGACGGGGCGCGGGTTCGAGCGCTTCTACGGGTTCCTCGGCGCGGAGACCAACCAGTGGCATCCGGACCTCGTCTATGACAATCATCCGGTCGATCAGCCTTATCAGCCTGAGCAGGGCTATCACCTGACGGTGGACCTGACCGATAGGGCGCTTGAGTTCATCCAGGACGCCAAGGCGGTGGCGCCGGACAAGCCGTTCTGCCTGTACTACGCGCCCGGGGCGTGTCATGCGCCGCACCAGGTGCCGAAGGAGTGGATCGAGAAGTACAAGGGCCGGTTCGACATGGGCTACGAGGCGATGCGCGAGCAGACGCTCGAGCGTCAGAAGCAGCTCGGCATCGTTCCCGAGGACACGCAGCTGCCGCCGGTCAACCCGATCGGGACTCCGCAGGACCGCAAGGGCCCGAAGGGGCAGCCGTTTCCGGTGATGGACTTCACGCGCCCGTGGGCGTCGCTGTCAGACGACGAGCGCAAGCTGTTCTGCCGGATGGCGGAGGTGTACGCCGGCTTCCTGGCGCACGCCGACGATCAGATCGGCCGCCTGCTCGCGTATCTGGAGGACACCGAGCAGCTCGAGAACACGATCATCGTCCTCGTTTCCGACAATGGGGCCAGTGGTGAGGGCGGACCGAACGGCTCGCTGAACGAGAACAAGTTCATCAACGGCATCCCCGATGACATCGAGACGAACCTCAAGATGATCGACGAGTTGGGGGGTCCGAAGACTTACAACCATTACCCCAACGGCTGGGCGATGGCTTTCAACACGCCGTTCAAGATGTGGAAACGCTACGAGTTCAACGGTGGCAGCTGCGATCCGTGCATGATCTCCTGGCCCAAGGGGATCAAGGCCAGAGGCGAGATTCGCCACCAGTACCACCACGCGATCGACATCATCCCGACGATCCTCGATTGCCTCGGCGTTCAACCACCCGAGACGATCAAGGGGCACGTGCAGAGCCGCTTCGACGGGATCAGCATGCGCTACAGCTTCGACGAGGCGTCGATCCCGACGGCGCGATCGACGCAGTTCTATTCGATGCTCGGCTCGCGGGCGATCTGGCACGAGGGGTGGAAGGCGGTCAGCACCCACCCGAGTGTCGCCGGCTGGAGCGACTTCAACGACGACACGTGGGAGCTGTACAACGTCGAGGTCGATCGCGCGGAGCTGAACGACCTCGCGAGCGAGCGTCCGGACAAGCTGCGTGAGCTGATCAACCTGTGGTTCTCCGAGGCCGGCCGAAACGGCGCCTTCCCGCTGGACGACCGCTCGCCGATCGAGATCATCAATACCCCGCGCCCACAGCTCACGAGCCCGCGCGACCGCTACCGCTACTTCCCAGGCGTCGCCGAGGTCCCCGAGGCCCAGGCGGTCAACATCCGCAATCGCGACTACATCATCGGGATGTGGGTCGACATCCCAGCGCCAGGCGCGAGCGGGGTGCTGTTCGCCCAAGGCTCGCAGTTCGGCGGCCACACCCTGTACGTCAAGGACGACCGGTTGCATTACGTCTATAACTTCGTCGGCATGCTCGAGCAGAAGATCGACGCCAGCGAGGATCTCCCGATCGGTCAGAACCAGCTTCTCTCCGCGGAGTTCGTCAAGGACGCCGAAGCTTCGCCGGGCGTCTGCACCGGGATCCTGTCGCTCTACTACGGCGAGCAGAAGGTCGGGGAGGGAAAGATCAAGACCCAGCCCGGGACCTTCGGCCTGACCGGATCCGGGCTGACCGTCGGGCGCAGCCTCCACACGATCACCTACGACTACCCCGGCCAGCGGCCCTGGCCGTTCACCGGCGGCACGATCCACTTCGGCGCCGTCGACGTCAGCGGCGAGCCCTACGTCGACCTCGAGCGCGCCGCCGCCGCGATGATCGCCCGCGAATAGCGTCCTAGTCGTCGCCGTCCTTCTCGAACGGGTCGGGCGCCGCGCCCTTCGGCGCCTGCTCGGTCAGCATCTGTCGGATCTTCTCCAGTTCCTGGCGATGCTCATCGGTGACCGTCGGGAAATGCGGATCGATCTCCATCAGCGCGTGGCCGATCACGGCCGACGCCGCGAGCCGAGCGAACCACTTGCGGTCGGCGGGAATCACGTACCACGGCGCCCACTTCGTGCTCGTGTGCGAGAGCATCTCGGAGAACGCAGTCTGGTAGTCGTCCCAGTACTCACGCTCTCGGACGTCGGCCTCGGAGAACTTCCAGTTGTGATCGGGCAGGTCCAGCCGCTTCAGGAAGCGCGTGCGCTGCTCCTCCTTGGACAGGTTCAAGAACAGCTTCACGACCCGGAACCCGTTATCGATCAGATACCGCTCCCAATCGTTGATCTCGCGGTAGCGCCGCTTCCAGACATCGCCCCGCCTGGCGCTCTTCGGGAGCTTCTCGCGATCAAGGTTCTCAGGATGAACCCGCACGACCAGCACCTCCTCGTAGTGCGAGCGGTTGAAGATCCCTATCTTGCCGCGCGCGGGTAGGCGCGTCTGGTAGCGCCACAGGTAGTCGTGGCTCAGTTCCTCCGCTGAGGGCACCTTGAAGCTGTGGACCTCGACCCCCTGCGGGTTGACGCCGCTCATGACGTGGCGGATTGTCCCGTCCTTGCCCCCGGCGTCGAGTGCCTGCAGCACGACGAGCAGGCCGTACGACTCCTGGGCGGCGAGCCGCGCCTGATAGTCGGCCAGCGTCTGCACGCCCTCCGCGAGAAGAGTGACGCCGTCCTTCTTCTCGGTGACGCCCGCCTTGAACGCCGGATCGAAATCCTTGGCGAGCGTCACCTTCGTGCCGGGGGTCACCCGGAACGGCTCGATGAACTCCGCCAGTCGCTTCAGCTGGGTGCTGCTCAGTTCCTGAGGCGTGCTTGCCATACCTAACTCCAATCGGTCAATTGTGAAAGGTCGTTCTCTGTCACCGACGCGTCTGATCGCTCATCCCCTTCGGATGATGCCTTCGCCCATGGCCGCACATACGCTCGGTGCCTCGTGAGTTCGACACCGATGAGCGAAAGCACCGGAACGGCGAAGTGGGTCGGCTCGCCGCGCGCTTTCCTCGCTCCGCTGGCGCTTGCCCAGTTCATCTGCAGCTTCGCCGGCTCGAACATGAACGTGATGATCAACGACATCAGCCACGACCTGCACACTGACGTGAAGGGCGTGCAGACGACGATCACGCTGTTCCTGGTGATCATGGCGGTCCTGATGATCCCGTGCAGCAAGCTCAGCGACCGGTGGGGCCGCAAGCGCTGCTTCACCGGGGGCCTGATCCTGTACGGGATCGGCACCGTCCTCAGCGCGGTCGCCCCGAACCTCGGCGTGCTGATCCTCGGCAACTCCGTGTTCCAGGGCGTTGGCACGGCCTTCCTGATCCCGCCCGTGTACATCCTCACGACACTGGCGTTCACCTCGCTGGGCTCGCGGGCCAAAGCGTTCGGCGTGATCAGCGGGATGGCCGGGCTCGGCGCCGCCGCCGGCCCGCTGATCGGCGGCCTGATCACCTCGGGCATCAGCTGGCGGGCCGCGTTCGTGTTCCAGGCCTTGATCGTGGGGACGATCATCCTGCTCAGTCGGCGGGTCGTCGATCCGGTCGCGCCGGACTCGTCACGTCCGTTCGACACGGTCGGGGCGGTCCTGTCGGCCGTCGGAATGCTTTTCCTCGTACTCGGAATCCTGCAGGCCGGGGTCAACAACACGCTGCTTGTTGTGTTCCTCGCGGCCGGAGCCGCCTTCCTCGCCGGGTTCTTCGTCTACATCCGCGCCCGCGAGCGAGCCAAGAAGGAGACGCTGCTCTCGCCCGAGCTGTTCAAGAACCGAACGTCGAACCTCGGGCTCATCACCCAGAACCTCCAGTGGCTGCTGCTGATGGGCGTGTCGTTCACGGTGTCGGTGTTCCTCCAGACCGAACGTCACTACAGCGCGATCAAGACCGGCGTGATCTTCACCGCGGCCACGGTCGGCGTGCTCGTTTCGTCACTCGCCGCCGAGCGCCTGGCCAGGAAGTTCTTCCAGAAGATCCTGATCGGGTCGGGGTTCATCGCGACGACGGTCGGGATCGGGCTCCTGCTCGCGCTCGTCCATGCGGCCTCGTCAAGCGCGTGGGCGTTCGCGCCCGGCCTGCTCCTGATCGGGCTCGGGCTCGGTGTGATGCTGACCCCGTCGGTCAACCTTGTGCAGGGCGCCTTCCCCGAGGCCAAGCAGGGCGAGATCTCCGGCCTGTCGCGCAGCGTCTCGAACCTCGGCTCGTCGTTTGGCACCGCGATCGCGGGGACGATCCTCGTGTCCAACCTCGTCTCCGGGAACGGAACCTACGTCGCCGCGATGATCGTCCTGGCGGTGGTGGCGCTCGCCGGCTTCGGGGTTTCGCTGCTCTTGCCGACGAACCCGCTGAAGGCCGCCGACGCCCAAGTGACCGCCGTCACGGCTGCCGGCGCGGTCGACGCGCGAGCGTAGGGCGGGCGCGCGGGCCGTCGTGGGGCCTCGCCGCCCCCGGCATCAGGCTCGCGCGCTTCGGGGGCCCGGTTCAACCGCGCGGGAGCGGCCACCGCCGATGTATTTCGGAGCAAAGGCGCCCCCCGTCGGCCACTTTGGCCGCATAAGCATCGAGGGCATGCTTATGTTGCCTTTGCGGCGCGGAGGGCGGAGGTTTGCTGCGTTTTACATGGTGGCGGTATACCGACGCTCTCAGCCGTGCTCGCGCTCGGCGACGCTGCCCGACGAGAGTTGCTCGACACCGCGCAGCCCCAACCCCAATGACGTGACGAGCTTCCGCTGACGGTGAAGATGTTGGCGGTGCGCGGCACATTCGTTTCGATCTCGCCGTGCGTGGGCGGCGGCCGTAGCGCTCCTCTCGGTGGCGCTGATCGCGGGTGCGGTGTCGCCTGTCGCTCGCGCGGACGGCGATCCGGGCAGCGATCCGGGCAGCGATGTGCTGGTCTACCAGGACCTGTTCGCGGGGTCGAATGCCGGTCTGTCGGTCCAGCAGCAGGTCCAGCTGGGAGATTTGCTCAAGACGGCCGCACGAGAGGGCTTTTCCGTCCGGGTCGCGATCATCGCCAGTCCGTTCGACCTGGGCAGCCAACCCCACCGAGCCAGCCTGCGAGGCTGGCTCGCGCGGACGGTGGGACCGTTAAGGTCGGCCCCGGGAACGCCGCGAGGCTATTCGTGTTCTTCGCCACCTGGGATCAGGAGACCAGCGGCCTCGCCGGCCAGCTTGATGCGCTCAACCGGTATGAGGCGATCGCCCGACGAACGGGCCTGCCCCAGCTGACGGCCGTCGATGAGACGAGCGTCGAGCCGTCCTCGGCGACGGTGACCAGCTTCCTGCACTCTTTGCCGAAGCCGCTGTCGTACCCGGTCGCGCTCGATCGCTCAGGCAAGCTCGCCGATGGCTACGAGGTGCTGGGACTGCCATGGTTCGTGATGACGTCGCGGACCGGTCAGCTCCTCTATTACCGCGAGGTCTCTACGGCCGAATGGCCCAGCACGAGCGTTGTGGTGCGCTACGTGAAAGCCGCACTCGCGCACGCTCCCAAGGTCGCCGGCGCCGCTGCCGCGAACCAGGATCTCGCCGGCTCGCCGGCACCGCTCGCGACGCTCCACCAGCAGGCGGACCAGATACTCGGCGGCGCGTCCGCGCTCGAGACCCGCGTCCGCGCGCTTCGCGGCTACCCGATCGTGATCAACGCCTGGGCATCGTGGTCCGGACCGTGTCGCTCGGAATTCGGGCTGTTCGCGCCGTGATCGAAGACCTTCCCACGACGATCTACATCAACCCCGCCGGCAAGGTCGTGTACGTCCACATCGGGCAATACGACGCCCAGGGGACGCTCGACCAGGACATCAGCACCTACGCCCACTGACGAGTCGACTCACTGCCGGAGTCGCACCTCATCGCCCGGCTGTAGCGTCGCCGGCTTCAACTTCGGATTCAGCTGTTCGAGCGCGACGATGTTGATGCCCGTACTCGCCGCGATCGAGCCGAACGACTGGCCCGATCTGACCGTCCAGAACATCGGTCCGGGCGGCTTGGGCTTGGCCGCCGCGGGCTTGGGCGGAGTGCGCCACAGGTTGAGACGCTCCCCGGGCGCGAGCGCGAGCGGATTGACGGTCGGGTTATAAGCCTGGAGCAGATCGACCGACACACCGGTCTCAGCCGAGATCTGCGCAAGCGTGTCCCCGGGTCGCACCGTCCAGTACGGCGGCAGCCGGCGTGCTGCGGCGGCGCGCTGTCCATGGGAGGCCGCCGGGCCGGCGAGATTCGGGGGGTTACTCACGATGAGCGCGATCGCTCCCGCCACGGCAAGGAGCAGAAGGGGCGCCAGTAAGCGCGCAAACACCCATCCCGCTCGCCGGGTTGGGGGCGCGCGCTGCACCATAGTTCCCACCTTCGCACCGACCAATCTCTACTTCTGTGCCTGGAACTGTGGCGCATCCCGGCGTGCTTGCCAAGGGGGGCCTGCACGGTTTAACGGGCCCGGCGGCTGGGCGCGGGCCGGGCGACACGAGCACCGGCGTGAGAAGATCAGCGCTTGGTATTGGCCGACCGAGCGCCGGAGCGAGAGGAAGAACAATGGATCTTGAACAGACCCTGGAGAAGATCGTGGAGCTGGCTCGTGAGGAGCTTCACATCGTTCACAAGCGCGCCGAAGAGAAGACACCGGCTCGCGACCACGGCAAGGACTACAACGAGGCGCGCGAGGCCGCTGACCGCCTGGATCAGTACGCGCATCAGCTACACCGCCTGCACGATGCCGAGTATCCGGATGGTTGGAGGCACCACAGCGCCTGATTCTGGTTGATGGAGTTCAGCCGGGAACTACGCAACGACGTCCTCGCCGGAGACATCACGCTCTCGGTCCGATTGTGGAAGCGGCCGCGGGTCAAGCCGGGCGGGCGGTACGGGGTCGGCCTCGGTCAGATCGAGATCGACGCGATCGAGCTAGTCCCGTTCTCGGCGATCACCGTGCGGGACGTCAGGCGCGCCGGCGAGCCCGACCGCGAGACGTTGCGCCGGCGTGCCGCGCACGCCGGGCCAATCGACGAGGACACACTCGTGTATCGAATCGAGTTTCACCCTGCGAGCGCGGAGACGGAGCGATGATCATCACCAGGATCGAGTCGGTTCCCCTGCGGATTCCGTTCAAGCCGGGTCGCAGCTCTGCGGTGTCCGGCCGGGGTCCGGTGGACCTGCCGGCGGTGGACTCGCTGCTCGTCAAGGTGACGACCGAGCAGGGACACGAAGGGTGGGGTGAAGCGCTCGGATTCGAGGCGGTCGCGGTGACACAACGGGCGATCGACGATTTGATCGCGCCGCTGTGCGTCGGGCAGGACGCGGCGAAAATCGCTCCACTCATGCTCGACGTTCAGAAGAAGCTGCAGGTCTTCGGACGAGGCGGGCCGGTAACTCATGCGTTGTCCGCAGTGGATATTGCACTGTGGGACATCGCCGGCAAGGTCGCCGACGCGCCCGTCCATCGTCTTCTCGGCGGGGGTGCCGCCGATCTGGCCTCGTACGCGAGTCTGGAGGCCTATTCGGATCCTTCGGTCGTCCGTGGCCGAGTCCGGGAGGTGCTCGATGCCGGATTCAACAGCCTGAAACTGCACGAAACCGAGCCCGCGGCGATTCGTGCCGCCCGTGAAGAGGCGGGGCCTGACGTGGACATCATGGTCGACGTGAACTGTGCGTGGACGGTGAACCAGGTCCACGAGCTGGCGGAGGGACTCAGGGGATTCCACTTGAAGTGGTTGGAGGAGCCGGTTTGGCCACCGGAGAACTACGACGGCCTCGCCCAGGTGCGGAGTGCGGAGGGCATCCCAATCGCCGCAGGAGAGAACGTGCCAACTCTGATGGACTTCGACCGCCTCCTTCGCGCCGGTGCGGTCGATTTCGTCCAACCGAGCCCTGCCAAGATGGGGGGCGTAACCGAGCTGTGCAAGGCGTTCCAGATCGCGGCGGTCCACAACGTCACCGTCATGCCGCACAGTTTCTATGACGGTCCGGGTCTCCTCGCCGCGATACAGGCGACGGCAGCACTCGGATCGGTCGACTCGATGATCGAATGGCGCTACTTCGATCTCGAGGCGCAGATCCTCGGGAACGCGCTCAACCCCGACCGGGGCCGGATCAAGGTGCCGCAGGGCCCCGGGCTCGGAATCGATCCCGACCCGGAGGTAATCCGCGCGTACCGGACGGCGTAGAGGCTAACCCGACGTGTTCGTGAATCCTCAGCTCGGCGGTCGGGTAGTCGAGATGAGGGCCTAGGGTGGGCAGCCGGCAGCCACCCAGTCGCGGAACAGCGCCACCCGCTCCGGTGGCCATGCACCGTCGCACGGCATCGACCCCTTCGAGACCGCCCCGAGGATCGCCTCCGCGCTCGCCTTCACGTCGTCGTAGGACGCGAGATCGAACTTGGCCGACATCGACCGGACGTCCTTCTCACGGAAGAGCGGCCGTATCTCGCTCGCGAACCCAACTTCCTGCTCCGCCATCTCCACCTCCGCTCAGTAGTCGCCCCAGGACGGGCGACGGCGCCCGTCGAGGGCATGGACGGAACGATGCCGGGTGGCGGCCGCGTTCGCAACCGTGGCTGCACGTGTCTGGTCCCTGGTCCGACGCATGTGTCCGGTCGCGAGCCTGCGCCCGCGACCGGACTGCGTGTCGGTCCCCAGCCCAAACGGGGTCGCGTTCCCTAGCGGAACTCGCCCGGACGCCAGGGGAGAACGTAGGCGCGGTAGGTGTTCACGCCGCTCGGGAATTCGGCGTTGAACACGAGCCGTCCTGAGGGGTCGAACTTCACCGTCATCGCTCGGCTGACGGGAAACTCCGGTGTACCCGCTGACTCGTTGTCGAAGAACGTGTACTCGTCGTGGCCGATCTCCTCGGGGTCGTGCTGCCAGGCGAAGATCTCACCGGCGTTGTCGAGTGACTGGCCGGGCGCGGCGCGCAGCTCGAAGCTGCCGTCCTCACCGCCGAGCTGCCAGATGATGTTGCCCGTGAAGCGATTGACCTTGTAGGTGGTCCACGTGCCCGCGAGTGCGGCCGCGCCCGCGAGCCGGCGCCGGGCGACCCGCCGGATCCAGCTGTAACGGTTGGACGGAGAATGTTGTCGAGGCATGTCGTGGTCTCTCTTGTCGAACGAGGTGGACCGGGGGTGGTCAGCGTTGACGCTCGGTCAGCGAGTGGAGGTAGGTGGTGAGGAGCCGCTCGGCGGCGACCGACGCGGCGGCCTACTCCCGCGAGGTCACCTCGAGCACGCCTTGCGAATCGAGGCTCGGGGCGCGGCCGGCGGTGATCCAGTCACCGAGGATCTTCGGCGCGATCTCGGGATGGAATTGAAGGCCGAGATGGCCGCCGGCTAGGAACGCCTGCGGTCCGACGCGGTCGTGGGCCAGCGCGCGAGCCCGAGACGGGAGCCGGATCACGTCCTGCTGCCAGGCCAAGCCACGGCCCGGACGAAATCCAGCCCGGGATCGAGGTCGACAGCCAAAGCCGGCCGTAGCGTGGGTGACCCGTAGCGCCCCGCCGCGGACCGCCTAGCCCAAACGCTACCGAGCTCGCGCTCCCTCCGCACGAGGATGATTGACGACGGCGACGCCAACGATCACCAGCGCAACGCCGATCATCGCGGTGACGCTGGGGAGCTGACCCCGCACGGCTTCGATCAGGACCGCGACCGCGGGGACGAGGAACGTCCATGCGTACACGCGGGTGGAGGGCCAGCGGCTGAGCGCGGCGTTGAAGCCGAGATAAACCAGGACTTGGCCTCCGAGGATCAGGAACACGAGTTGCGCGTCGAGGGCCGGTCGCGTCCAGTCGGTCGAACCGCCGGCCAGGAGCACGATCGGGATCAGAGGAACGCCGCCGGCGAGGAACTGCGCGGCGGTAATGCCGGCGATGTCGAGGTCAGGCTCGCGCTGTGTCAGGACTCGCATGCCAACGCCGCCGCCGGCCCACCCGAGCGCGCCGAGCAGCGCCAGTACGAACCCGACGGCCAGCTGGGAGCCGTGTCCTACGTTGCCGGGATCCGAGAACACGACGACGAGCACGCCACAGAACCCGATGACGAGCCCGACCGCGCGCAGGCGGGTGATCGATTCCGCGAGCGCGAACCGGGCGATCACGGCGACGAAGAACGGCGAGGAGTTGAGCAGCACTGCGGCGACCGCTGCCCCGGCACGCTGGGTCCCGACGCTGATGCCGACTTGCGTGAGGGTGGTGTTGCCGAACCCGATCGCGAATGCCCACGCCCACAGCCGTCGAGTCCGCGGGAGACGGCTGCCCATCAGCGGCAGGATCGCGGTGAGTACAGCGCCGCCCGCCAGCGCGCGCAGCGTGGCGATCATTATCGGCGAGGTGTGATGCAGGGCGGCGTCGGTGACCGGATACACGACACCGGCGGCCGTCATCGACACAGCGAGGATCACCGGAACCGGCAGCTGTCCAGCGAGGCGCTGAGGCTGACTTTCGATGTCTACCCATACCACGTCGCGGCCGTGCGTTGGGACTCACGCGTCGCGAATCCGGCAGAGGCTCAGTCGGCCGCCGGGCCGAGAAGGCGTGACGTTTCTTAATGGATATCCTCGGCGGTATATCCCGTGGGCGCGGCCGTGCGCATGCGCGGCGGAGAGCAAAATGCCGCACGTTCTGTTTGTTTGTCTTCACAACGCCGGGCGCTCGCAGATGAGCCAGGCGCTGTTCGAGCGGGCGGCCGATGGCCGTCACACCGCGGCTTCGGCGGGCACCACGCCGGCGCAGGCAATCCACCCAGAGGTCATTGCGGTGATGCGCGAGCTCGGGATCGACCTCGCCGGCCGCACGCCGCAGAAGCTGACCCGCGAACTCGCCGAGCAGGCCGATGTCGTCGTGACGATGGGATGCGGCGACGAGTGCCCGTTCATCCCCGGCAAGCGCTACGTCGACTGGGACCTACCCGACCCTAAGGGCCGGCCGCTCGACGAGGTCCGCGCCACTCGAGACGAGATCAGCCGCCGCACCGCCGCGCTCGTCAAGGAGCTCGACGCCGCAGCGGTCCACGGCCCCACGGCCTGAAGTCACTCGCCAGCAGACCCATTCGCAGTAGCCGTCCGGGAGGGGGAGGGGCGCCGCGCGCCACGGACCGCAGATGCCCCGAGGCCACCCCGCCGGCGACTCGAGCCGGCGGGGGTCGTAGTTGCGCGCGTCCCCGAGCGCCTTCGACAGGCCTCCGTGCTCGACCACCAACAGACCGAGGAAGCCGATGCCACGGTCGAGGCCTTCGCCTTCGCGCGTGACATCGGCGACGACTTTCTGCGGCTCGACGGCGGCTTGGGGTGCGGTGGCGGTGATGCTCATCGGAGGCTCCTGTTCGGGTCGTGCGCTTCGGTTGCTGTGTGTGGAGCCTCGCCCCGCCCGGTCGTGCGGTCGTCCGTAGTGGCCTACGACACCTGTGAGGAGCGGGGTACCTATCGCCGGATGGCGAGCGGTGCGCCCAGGTACGATCGGCCGGTGATGCGCACGCATCCGGCCGCAGACGCACGCCTGGGATCGGTGTGGCCTTTCGTAGGACGGGACGAGGAGCTCGCGAGCATCGCCGACGCCCGCTCAGACGGGTGCTGCGGCGTCGTCGTGTCCGCGCCGGTGGGAATCGGCAAGTCGTGGCTCGGCCGTGAGGCGCTCGCGACCGCGGAACGCACCGGTGCGATGACCGAGTGGGTCCAGGGGACGCGCAGCGCCGGGCTGGTTCCGCTCGGCGCGTGCGCCGGGCTGCTGCCCGACGAGGTCCAGTCCGACCAGCCGTTCCGGCTGCTCCAGGCGACCGTCCAGTCGCTCCACGAGCGGGCAAGCGGGCGGCCGATCGTGGTCGGCGTCGACGACGCGCAGTGGCTCGATCCGGTATCGGCAACGCTCGTGCTGCAGTTGGCCACCCGCGGGGACGCCTTCGTGATCGCGACGGTGCGTGTCGGCGAGCGCTGTCCGGACGCCGTCGTCTCGCTGTGGAAGGACGCTGGCGCCCGGCGGTTCGAGCTCGGAGGTCTGGGCGACGACGAGATCCGCGGGCTGCTCGAGACCGCGCTCGAGGGCCCGGTAGAGGAGGAGGTCGCGCGGTGGATCCTCGATCGCAGCGGCGGAAGCCCGATGTTCGCGCGCGAGCTGGTGCACGGTGCCGTCAGCGCCGGGAACCTGGCCTGGACCGGTGGTCTCTGGCGGCTGTCGGGCCGCCTGTCGATCGCGGACTCGCTCGTCGAGTTCGTCGGGCACCGGATGGCGGCGCTGCCCGCCGAGCACCAGGCGCCGCTCGAGCTGCTTGCGCTCGTCGAGCCGCTCCAGCTCGACGAGATCGCCGGGTTAACGTCGTACGACGCACTGGCCGAGGTCGAGGCGCAGGGCCTGATCGTCGTGGCGCCCGGGTCGGGCGAGGTCCGGCTCGGGCATGCGTTGTACGGAGAGGCACTCCGTGCCTCGCTTCCCGCACTGCGCGCCCGCGGGCTGCGGATACGACTCGCGGAGACGCTCCAGAAACGTGAGCGGCTGACGCCCGAGGACACCGTGCGTGTCGTGCGGATGCTCCTCGACGCCCATGCACCGATCCCGTCGGCGCTGCTTGTCAGAGGAGCGGAGGCGGCCAACTTCGCCGGCGACCCCGATCTCGCGGCCAAGCTCGCCCAGCGCGCGGTCGCAGACGGCGCAGGCTTGACGGCCGCGCTCGCCCTGGGTCGCGCTCTCGCCACGCGCGGCTCGTTCCTCGAGGCGGAGGTCGCGCTGGCGGCGGTCGAGGCGGAGGCTGCCGGAAACGCGCTCGCCTTGGACTACCTGGACGCCCGCACCCGCGTGCTCTTCTGGGGCCTCGGGCGCGGCGAGAGTGCTCGGGCGCTCCTGGAGCGCGCGCGGTCATGGTCGGACGATCCAGCATGGCGATGGAGACTGCTCGGCGTGTCGATGCCGAGCGCCGTCGTCGACGATCTGCCGGGTGCGATCCGGGCGCTGCGGGTCGCGCTCGAGGATCCGGCCCTCGACGATGAGACTCGCCGTGCCCTCGAGCCACGGTTCGCACTGGCGCTGTTCTACGCCGGCGCGTGGAACGAGGGTCAGGCCGTCGCCCGCCGCTGCCGCCCGTCGATCCCGGTGCGCGACTACCCGGGCCTGGTCGGCCTCGGGGCGCTGCGGCTCGCCGGCGTCGAGTCGGGTGCCGACTGGCCCGCGGTCGAGCCGGAGCTGACTCAGATCTTCGTGGAGGGCGTGCGGCGACACGATCACGAGGCCGCGGCTCAGGGCGCGCTCGGCCTCGGGCAGCTGGCGTTCATGCGCGGGCGCTTCCGTGAAGCGGAGCGGTGGCTCGCCGAGGCCGAGCTGCATTTCGAACAAGAGGACGCGTTCGGGACGGTTGCCGAGGTGCTCGTGCTCCGGGTCGGAGTCGCGTACTTCACAGGCGACGCAGACCGTGCCGCTGCGACGCTTGCCCGCCTGCGCGGGATCGAAGACCACACCCGCATGCGGCCGCTCGCGCGCCGGGTCTATCTCGCACGCGCGCATGTGTGGGCAGCCTGCGTGCGAGACGGCCCGGCCGCGGCGCATGGCTTCGTCGCGGCCGCCGAGCTGTTCGCCGCCACCATGCCCGGGCTCGCCGCGAAGCTCGTGTACGACGCGCTGATCGCGGGCGTGCCGGCCACTCAGGTGAGCGCTGTACTCGCGCGGCTCGCGCAGCGCGCCGAGGCGACGCTCGTCGATGCGTATGCCGCTCATGCGTCCGCTCTGGCCGCGGGCGACGGCGACGCGCTGCTCGGTGTCAGCGACCGGTTCGAGGAGATCGGCGCGCTCCGCTACGCAATGACCGCGGCGAGCCATGCGGCGTCGGCGTACCTGGAGGCCGGACGCCGGGACTCGGCGCGACGGGCCGCCTCGCGCGCCGGCGAGCTCCACATGCCCGGTCAAGGCACCGATCCGCCGACGGTCGACGGGCTGGACGGGATCAAGGTTGGACTGACCGCACGCGAGGATCAGATCGTCGAGCTCGTCCGTCGAGGTCTGAGCAACGCGGAGGTCGCGGACCGGCTCGCGGTGTCGGTCCGGACGGTCGAGACGCACCTGTACCGCGCGATGCACAAGCTCGGCGTGAGCGACCGGCGGGACCTGTGATTGAGGAGGCTGGTGCGCCGCTCGTGGGCCGCGCCCTCGAGTTGCGGGCGATCGCCGCGGCCCGCGCGGCCGGTGGCGTCGGGTTCGTCCTCACCGGTCCGTCCGGAGTCGGCAAGACGCGGCTCGCCCGGGCGGCGCTCGCCGAGGCAGAGCAGGCGGGCGCGGCGCCGCTGTGGGTCCAGGCAACGCGGAGTGCGGCGACGATCCCGCTCGGCGCGTTGGCTGGCGTGCTGCCGGAGCGCGTCGGCTCGGATGACCCGCTGAGCGTGCTGCGAACGAGCGCGCAGGCGCTCACGGAGCGGGCGGGCCGCAGACAGCTCGTCCTCGGCGTCGACGACGCCCAGCACCTCGACCAGACCTCGGCGGCGCTCGTGCTGCACCTCGCGAGAACATCGGCGGCGTTCATCGTCGTGACCCTGCGGAGCGGCGAGCCGTGCCCGGATGCGATCGAGGCACTGTGGAAGGACGCCGGCGCGCAGCGCCTGGCGCTCGGAGCGCTCGACGAGTCGCAGACCGACCAGTTGCTCGAGGCGATCGTCGGTGGGCCGGTCGAGGCCGGCGTGCGCCAGTGGATCTGGGAGCTCAGCCGCGGCAATGCGCTATACGTCACCGAGCTGCTGCGCGGCTTGCTTGCCGGCGGTGCGTTTAGCCTGCAAGACGGGTTGTGGTGGATGTCCGGGCGCCCGCAGGTGCCGCCGTCACTGGCCGGGCTCGTCTCCGCCCGGATTGAACGCCTCGGCGACGGAGTCCGCCGCAGCCTCGAGCTGCTCGCGCTCGGCGAGCCGCTCCGCTTATCCGAGCTCACGCGACTCGAGCCGCTCGACTCGCTCGTCACCGCCGAGGCCGAGAAGCTGATCACCGTCGACGAAGCGATGACCGATCCGGTGTTGCGCCTGGCGCATCCGCTCTACGGGGAGGCGATCCGCGCCTCGCTTCCGGGACTGCGCGCTCGCCAAGTGCGTCTGCGACTGGCCGAGTCGCTCCAGCAAAACCCCTCGCTGACGCCGGAAGCGTCGCTGCGTGTCGCCCGGTGGTTGACCGAGGCTGGCGAACCGGTCCCGCATCGGCTGCTCGGCGACGCCGCGGGGGCCGCGATCGCAACGGGCGATCCGGAGCTCGCGGGGTTGCTCGCGGAGCGTGCGCGCGGGGCCGGCGGGGGGATCGAGGCACAGCTGCTACTCGCGCGGTCGCTCGCGGCACGAAACCGGTTCGAGGAGGCCGCCGCCGCGCTCGCCGACGCCGAGCGAATGATCGAATCACCGGACGTTGCGATCGAGCCGGACCTGGCGATCGCCTACCTCGAGCAGCAGACCGGGGTGCTGTTCTGGGGACTGAATCGCGTCGCGGACCTGCGTGCGCTGCTCGGGCGTGCGAGCGCGTGGTGGCCGGACACGTCGTGGCAGCGGCGCCTCGATCCGCTGCGCGACCTGATCGACGCGCACCTACCGCGCGAGCGCCCGGGCGCGGGCGGACTGCAATCCTCGACCTTGTCGGACGCCACGGGCTCCGATCCCGATCGCCAGCGCGCGGTTCAGACGGCGCAGCTGCGGCGCCTCGCGTACGACGGTCGTAGCCGCGACGCGTACCGGCTGGCGGTCGCGCTGCGTCCGGGGGTGCCGTTCCGGGACGTCTACGACGAGGGCGCCGCGGCGATCGGGGTGGGCGTATGCATGAACACGGGCGAAGGCTGGGACGAGCTAGAGATCTGGTGCGAGAGCACGATGCAGGCAGCCGTGCGGGCCCGGGACCACAGCGCGGCTGGCATCGCGGGGCTCGGGCTCTCAAACCTCCGCTACGCCCAGGGACGGTTCCGGGACGCGAGCCGGTGGCTCGCCGAGGCCCAGCTTCACTACGAGCTTCATGACCCGTTTGGACTGCTGGTCATCACCCACGCCTACCAGTGCGCGGTCGCGGCGATCACCGGTGAGGCGGCGGCGGCGCGCGTCGCGCTCGAGCGGTGCCGGGCCGCGGTGCGGGGGGAACCACCTCCGCCCAACCAGCTGCCACACCTCCGGTGGGCGGAGGCGTGGACGGCGGTCGCCGACGGTGACCCGGCGCGCGGATGGGGCGTGATGCTGGATACCGCGGCGCTCGCGTCGTCTCCCCACGACGCGGCGTTCCTCGGCTACGAGGCGCTCAGGACGGGCGCCCCGGCGGCGGTGGTCGCCCCTTTGTTGGCCGACCTGGACGCGCGGAGCGATGCTCGGTTGATCACCGCGGCAGCGGCCCACGCCGCCGGGTTGCTCGACGGCGACGGAACGGTGCTTCTCGACGCGGCCGAGCAGCTCGAGGCGATAGGGGCGCTTCGCTACGCGTGCGAAGCGGCCGCGCACGCCGCCGGCGCCTTCGTCGCCGAGGGCCAGGAAGGCTCGGCGCGCCGGGCGGCCGCGCGCAGCCGGCGCCTGTTTGTCGAGGGCGAAGGCGCGAGCGCGCCAGAAATCGATGGGCTCGCCGGTCCAGGGACCGTGCTCTCCGCGCGCGAGGCAGAGCTAGCCGAGCTGGCCGCTCGGGGGCTGAGCAATGCCGAGATCGCCGAGCGTCTCGTGCTCTCGGTCCGCTCGGTCGAGACGTACCTCTACCGCGCGATGCACAAGCTGGGTGTGAACGACCGCCGGGACCTCGGTCGCGCGGTCCGCGGGGCGTCCGCGTCCGGGGCGTCCGCGCGCAGCCGGATCGCTTCGTAGGCCGCGGGTCGCGCCGGCGTCACCGGTCGCCGTCTACGTAGTTCGTCAGTAGTGGTCGACGCGAAGTGTCGTACCCGAGTACGGACGGCAGGACCGGGCGACGGTGAGACCGTGGGCAACACCGAAACCGCGCCTGACCCACAGGTGCACACCTTTGAAACGAACGGAGATCCCGATGTTCCCCAATCGCTCACGAATCTCGCCCCTCAAGCTCGCCGGCGTCGTCGCGATCGCCGCGACCTCGCTGGCCGCCGCGCCGACCGCACTCGCGGCGACGTCCGGTGGCGCAGCGGTGACGCCGGCCGCGCACGCTGCGACGAGCGCGCCGTTCACGATCGGCCTCAGCTCGAACACGGTGAAGCCGGGTGCGAAGCTGACCATCTCCGGCCTGGCCTACGCCAGGGCCGGCCTGAACGTCACGATCCTGTCCCGTGCGATCTCGTCGGCCCGCACCGTCAACGGGCTGCCGGCCGTCCAGACGCCGGCGCTCGTCGAGGGCATCTACCAGACGACCGTGCGGATCGCCCCCGCGACCAGGCCGGGCGTCTATTCGGTGCAGCTGCGCTTCGGCAACCGCCTGGTCGCTTCGACGAGCAGCCTGCGCGTCGTCGCTCCGGGCTCGTCGAGCGGTGGCTCGACCCGCCTCGATCGCTGCGCCGGCATCGGCTTCACGGTCCTGCACAACGACCACGCGGATACGGCGTATCTACCGGGTGGCGGGTACACCGTGTCGAGCGGGAACATGGCTTGCGGCACGGCCTCGGCTGAGTTCACGAGCTTCCTCGCCGCTGCCGGGAAGCCGATCGCCGGGTGGACCACGACTTCGTCGGCCGCTGGCCGCGCAACCTTCAGCCAGCGCAGCACCGGGTTCAGCTTCACCGTCACCAAGGCGCGCTGACCTTCGTTTCTCCTGCCCGGCCGGCTCCGCGGATTTGCGGTCCGGCCGGGCCGAAGCGCTTTAACCCGAGTTATTCTCCTCTCACCGGAGCCGAACGGCCCGGCAGCGCCCGAGGGCGCTGCACTCCGTCCGGGGGTAGAGCATGACCGATACCCAAGAGATCCTGGATGCTGTGCCGACCGGCGTCCCGCTCAGCACGGCCGATCTCGCGGCAGCCATCGATGCGTGCCTGAGGTGTGTTCAAACGTGTACCACGTGCGCGCACGCCGACCTGTTCGAAGAGGAGGTCGCCGAGCTACGCGTGTGCGCCGCCTTGTGTACCAACTGCGCGGACGTGTGCGACGTGACGGCTCGAATTCTCTCTCGTCCGGCGCAGTGGGACCAGTTGGTCGTCCACCGATTGCTCCAGGCCTGCATCCGAACCTGCCAGAGCAGCGCCGAGGAGTGCGCCCGGCATGCTCATCATCACCGTCACTGCGCAATCTGCGAGAAGGTCTGCCGGGCGTGCGTCAAAGCGTGCGGTGATCTGCTCGAAGACGAGACGTTCGAACAGCTCCAGAAGCTGGCCGGCGCCTGAGCCGGATTCCGGAGCTACGCCTGCGTCCCGGGCGTCTTGGGGTCCGCAGGTAGCGCCTCTCTGGCTACCGTATTCGGGAGGCGACCGCGTTTCGTGAAGAACCCGGTCTATTTGGATCACGAGCGAGCTCGTGCTTCGCTCGTGGCCGTTGGCCGATCCCCCGCCATGTCCAGTTCGTCCCCAGCCAAAGCACGCGCAGCAAGCGTCTCGATCGCCTCCAACTCGTTCTTGATCGTGATCAAGGTCGCCGCTGGGGTGCTCACCGGGTCGGTGGGGATCTTCAGCGACGCGATCCATTCGCTGATGGACCTGATCGCGTCCGGAGTGGCGTACGCGTCAGTGCGCAAAGCCGGCGCACCGGCTGATGCGTCCCACCGCTACGGCCACCAGAAGATCGAGGATCTCGCGGCGGGCGCCCAGGCATTCCTGCTCCTGGTTGGCGCTGCGTTCGTGGCGTTCGCGGCGATCCGGCGCCTGATCAACGGCGGCACGGTCGTCACCTCATTGGGGGTCGGCATCGCCGTCGTGGCGGTCGCGGCGGGTACGAACCTGGTGGTGTCGGGCTATCTCGCGCGGACCGGACGCGCTACCGGCTCGGCCGCGCTGCACGCGAATGCCGCGGACCTGCGCACGGACGCGTTCGTGTCGCTGGGGGTGCTCTCATCCTTGATTGCGATCAAGCTGACCGGCGCCCGTTGGATCGACCCCGTGGTCGGTCTCGTCGTAGCCGGAGCGATCAGCATCACGGGTATCCGGATCCTGCTCGACAGCGGGCGTCGCCTCGCCGACGAGACATTGCCCGAGGAGGAGCTCCGCGAAATACGAGAGGTCATCGATTCTTTCCTGGGCGACGAGGTCGTGGGATTCCACGACCTCCGGGCGCGGCATGTCGGCAGCCAGCATCAGGTCGACTTCCACCTGCAATTCGCCACCGGGATCAGCCTCGAACGAGCCCACAAGATGTCCCACGACCTCCAAGACGAGATCGTCAGGCGGCTGCCCGGGACCACGGTCCTGGTCCACCTCGAACCCGAACATCGTGTCCGCGAGGATCGGTTCGGCGACGCTCCGCCGGTCACCGACGCGAGCACGCCCACGAGCCGAGCCGTTCATCGCGGCTGACTCCCGCGGTCGGCATGTGAGATGCTGCGCCCTCGAAGCGAGCGAGGGTTGATAGCGACCATCACGGATTTCGCCGACCTGATCGCGCAGCTGGACCACAAGCCGGCGGTGATCGGACATTCGTTCGGTGGGCTGATCACTCAGATCATCGCCGGACGCGGATTGGCGGCGGCCTCGGTCGCGGTCGATCCCGCGCCGTTCCGCGGTGTACTGCCGTTGCCGATCTCGTCACTCAAGTCCGCCTCGCCGCTAGCCGATCGAGCCCTCCATCTGGAGCTCGATCAGACGGTTCATCTCGACGGCGTACTCCATCGGGAGCTGCTTGACGATCGGCTCGACGAAGCCGTTGACGATCAGCTTCGAGGCGTCTTCCTCGGGGATTCCGTGTGACATCAGGTAGAAGAGCTGGTCGTCGCCGACCTTCGAGACGGTCGCTTCGTGGCCGACGTTGACGTCGTCCTCGCCGATCCGGATCGTCGGGTACGTGTCTGAACGGGAGCGCTCGTCCAGCAGTAACGCGTCGCAGACGACCTTGGATCTGGAGCCGTGGGCGCCCTTGGCGATCTCGAGCAGGCCTCTGTAGGAGCCCCGGCCGCCATCCTTGCAGATCGATTTGGCGAAGATGTTAGAGGTCGTGTTCGGCGCGGCGTGGATGATCTTGGCGCCCGCGTCCTGGTGTTGGCCGGCGCCGGCGAACGCGATCGACAGCACCTCGCCATGGGCTCGCTCTCCGAGCAGGTAGATGCTCGGGTACTTCATCGTCAGCTTGGACCCGAGGTTGCAATCGACCCACTCGACCGTGGCATCGGCGTACGCGATCGCTCGTTTGGTGACGAGGTTGTACACGTTGGTCGACCAGTTCTGGACGGTCGTGTAACGGATCCGTGCGCCGGGCTGAGCGATCAGCTCGACCACAGCCGAGTGAAGTGAGTCAGAGCTATAAGTCGGGGCGGTGCAGCCCTCGACGTAGTGGACGTACGAGCCCGGCTCGGCGATGATCAGCGTGCGCTCGAACTGCCCCATGTTTTCGGTATTGATCCGGAAGTACGCCTGTAGCGGCATGTCGACGTGGACACCCTCGGGCACGTACACGAACGATCCGCCGGACCACACCGCAGAGTTCAGCGCCGCGAGCTTGTTGTCGTTGGGCGGGATGACCGTCGCGAAGTACTTACGCAGGATGTCCTCATGCTCGCGCAGCGCGGTGTCCATGTCCGTGAAGATCACGCCCTGCTTCTCGAGGTCCTCGTGAATCTGGTGATAGACGACCTCTGACTCATACTGGGCACCGACCCCGGACAGGAACTTCCGCTCCGCCTCGGGAATGCCCAGGCGATCAAAAGTCCGCTTGACGTCCTCGGGCACATCGTCCCAGGAACGGCTCGGTGTCTCCGACGCGCGGACGAAGTAGCGAATGTCGTCGTAGTCGAGCTCCGCCAGCATGGGAGAGCCCCACGTTGGCTGCTGGCGGGCCAGGAAATGGTCGAGCGCCTTCAGCCTGAAGTCGCGCATCCATCGCGGCTCTGACTTGAACTCGGAGATCTTCTCCACAATCTCCCGGTTCAGGCCCTTGGGCGCCTTGTACAGATAGTTCTCGGCGTCGTGGAACCCGTAGCGCTGTTCGTAGTCGGCATTGATGCCCGCAAGCTGCTCGTTCCCGGTCAGCACGGCCGCCTCGGGGGTAGCCACTACTCCACGTCCATCTTGGTTGGGGATTCCGGCCTGGGCAAGGCGATGGAGACCGCGGTCGCGTACGGTAACTCGTGAGGAAGGTCCTCCGGTCCGATGACGCGGAAACCGAACGCGAGCTCCAGGCTCGCGATTGGCTGCGGCGAGTCCCCACATTCAGGGCAGCGGACAATGTACGCCGCTGCCTGGGGGGTGAAGCGAAGCCGGCAGTGTGGGCAGCAAAGGTGGGCTGTTGGTCCGATCACGGCGTGTTCTTTCCCGGTAGGCCGTGCCCGCACGCTGGGCACACCCGGTTCATGACAGGGTCGGATGACCGCTCGTCAGTCAGCTCGAAGTACACCCGGTGGCGACCGCGCCCGGACACGCGTAGAACGTGCTCACACTCGGAGCAGCTATAGGTCCGTCTTGGATCAGGCGTGCTCGGGAGCGCGAGCGGCGCTGCCGGCGCGATCAGCGTGGCGCGCGCCACTGCGCCACCGCCTCGCTCCTGAATTGCGGTGGCCATCGCCAACCGCCTCTCTTGCCCTTCTGACCGGAAACGTCGCCCGGGAAGCAAGAAGAGCAAGGCTCACTGAGCGCCTCCAAACCATACCACATTCCGACCTCCATGGTAGGAATTGACATTCGCACTCTGGGTCCCTTCTCCCACCCCGGAGCCGATGAGCACCACCGTCTTCAGCGGCGGAGCCGTGGCCCACGTCTTCGCGGCGCACGCGTGATCGAGCCCGTCAGTCCAGCGAGCCCGGCGGCAGCACGAAGCGCAACGGCGCAGGAGACGCGGTCGCGCCACCGGCGTTCATCCGCGAGCCGTGAAGCCCGCGGCTGCGACTCGCCGGCACGGTCACGTCGGGCGTGCCGTCGTGTGTGGTGATCCAGTTCATGACCGCGGAGAAGTCAGCGCCTTCGGCGAGGATCGCCGCTCGCTCGATCACGACCCCACCCGAAGAGTGCGGACGCGACAGTCTGGTCACGAGTGCGTGGATCTCGAGATCGTCCACTGGTCACACGGTAGTTGTTACGGGCCGTAATAGCGAATGATCGGGCGTCGGCGCGGCGGCGAGGATCGCGGAAACGATCGTGCCCGCTGCCTCATGGTGTCCGAACCTGGCGAGCCCGGCGGCGATCAGCGAGTTCTCGTGCGGCCAGACCGTCCCGGTGTGGTGGCCGAGCGTGTTGTATCCCGCCTCGCCTGTCGACGGCGACAAACGGCAGGTCGACAGCCTGACCTCCAACGTCGGGCGCCTGCTGTGGTCGGGAATCCTCGACGACCGCGCGGCTGCCATCACCGCCGAGCGGTTACTCAACGAGGAGCTGTACTCCGGCTGGGGAGTCCGGGCCCTCGCCACACGCCAGGTGAGCTCACCGAACCGCAGTTCGTGCAGAGTCTCGCCGGGCTCCTGCTCCTGGAAGTCGTCTCGTACCTCCGCCTGACGCGCCGCGAGCACGCGCAGCGTCGTCGCCGCCAATCCGGGGAGGTAGGGCAGCGCTTGCAAGCTCGTGATCAGGCTGTCAGGACCGAACAGCGCCATGAACCACGGCAGTCCCGCCGCCGGGAGGGTCGGATGCTTGTGGAGATCAGGGCGCATGCGAAGCGCACCGAGATCGCTGAGGCTCGTGCGGTAGGTGCGCGTGAGCGCTGCGTCCTCGCCCTCCAACGCGCCTCGCGAGTGGCTGACAGTCAGGTGTGCGTCATCGTGATGGCATGTCACATCCCGCTGGGCGACGACTCCGTCCTTGACCTCGAACAGGTCGGCGAAGTCGGTGTCGACATCGGATGCGAGGCTTAGACGGGTGGTCTCGTGCTCAGGCACCCGCGAGTGCACGCGCCGCGCCCGGGCGCGCGACCGCTTGATAGGTACGTTCGTACGCGGCGGCCACCACGTCAACATGGCAGTGCTCACTCACCCAGGCACGGCAGTCCCGCGCGGCGATCTGTGGCAGCCGGCCGACCGCCTCGCTCATCCCGCGCTCATCATCGACGAGGAAGCCGGTCTTCCCGTCGACGACGATCTCGGGCACCGCGCCCTCGGGGAACGCGATCACCGGCGTCCCGCAGGCGAGCGCCTCGACCATCACCATTCCGAACGGCTCGTTCCAGCGGATCGGCATCAGCAGGCCGCGAGCATGCGCGAACAGGGAGCGCTTGGCCGACCCGCCGACCTCGCCGACGAACTGGACTCGGTCGCCGTCGATGTGGGGCGCGATCTCTCGGTCGAAGAACTGCTGCTGACCGGGCTGGATCACGCCGGCCAGGATGAGGGGTACGTCGACGGCGCGCGCGGCTGCGATCGCGCGCTGCGCTCCCTTCTCCGGGGTCATCCGTCCGATCCACAACAGGTAGTCGCCCTTCCGCTCCTGCAGCGGCCAGGCCGCCAGGTCGATCGGGTTGGGGATCGAGGCGATCGCACCCAGCCCGGGCGGTGCCGACGACAGCTGGGCGCGGCTGATGCCGACAAGCGTGCCCTTGTGGCCATGCCGCGCGTAGAAGGCGGCGGTCTCCGGGGTGAACGGCCCATGCAGCGTATGCACGAGCGGGGTATCGATGCGGTTTGCCATCGCGAGCCCCGTGAAACCGCAGTGGTCGTGAACGACGTCGAACCGACCAGGGCCGGTGGAGCTATCGATCGCGTCGAACGCTCGCCCGACATGGTCGACCTCGTACAAGGACCGCTCGATCTCGTGAGGATGCGCCTCGTCGAGAAGCGTCATCACGCTGGCGCGGGATACAGAGCCCGGAGCGCAGAACAGCGTCACGTTATGGCCCAGGCGGACCATCCCCTCCGTGAGGCTGCTCACGACCGACTCAACGCCACCGTACCCCGGCGCCGGGACTGAGATCCACGGCGGAGCAAGCATCGCGACACGCAGCGGTGCTCTGCGCGCCCGCACCGAAGAGTGATCCGGCTTGTGCCCGGAGCTCTCCCGTCCCCACAGCTGACGACGGGACCTCAGCGTGGGCGCTGGGCTCACAGCATTCATCGACGCTCCTCACGTGCCTCTCAGGCGGGGCGCTCGCGAGGCAGAGAGGTCAAGTAGGACCGAGCGAACGCACAATCGCCAACCCCTGAAGGAACGCGATGGACTCACCTACCGTACCACGAGCCGGACTAAATCCGAGTGTGGCGGTCGGAATACTAACTCTCGACGGGGCACACACCGGGCGATTCGCAGCGCGCGTAGTCGCACACGTACGGCCGCCCGGCCGAGTCGACGTGGAAATGGACATCATGTTGCGCCGGGGCGGAGACCACGCGGCGCAGGGCGCGACTGACGGAAGCTGCGATTCGGGAAGTCATGCTTCCTCCTTGTGCTCGTTGACGTTCGGGAGCCGTATGCTCCGCACAAGCTAGACTTGCACGCATCTTGCATACAAGCTGCCTCCCAAGTGTATCGACCAGTGAGCCCAGACCTTCGATCATCCGCTGAGGGTCCCGCGAGGTCGGCGGCGGAGCGGGCGTATCGATACGTGAAGGAGCGATTGCTCGACGGCCGGTATCCGGGTGGGGCGCTCCTCAGCGAGAACGAGCTGGCTCGCGAGCTCGGTATCTCTCGGACCCCGGTACGCCAGGCGTTCGTCCAGCTCGAGGCCGAGGAGCTGCTCGATCTGTACCCGAGGCGGGGTGCGCTGGTTCGGCCGGTCTCGATGGCGGAAGCCGACGACGTGCTCGAGGCTCGGCTCCTGATCGAGACGCACTGCGTCGGGCGCGTCGCCGCGCAGGGCCCGGCGCTGGCGTCGGTGCTGCTTGAGGAGATCGCGAGCCAGGAGCGCACGCTCGCTGACGGAGGTGCGGGCTTCACGGTCGCCGACCGCGAGTTCCACCACGCGATCGTCGCCGCCAACGGCAACGCGATCCTGGTACGTCAATACGATGCGCTGCGCGACCGCCAGCAGCGGATCACCGCGACGCTGGTGGCGCGCGATCCAGCTCGGGTCGCGCAGTTCATCGCCGAGCATCGCGAGATTGCCGGCGCGATCGAGCGGCGAGACGCCGACCAGGCGGTGGGCCTCGTCGACGCGCACCTCCGAGGCGCCTACGAGCTGGTGCAGCGACGGCGTCACTGAACACCGTGCCCGCGGGGTCGGGCCGGTCATGGACGATGGCGATGAGTTCCAACCAGATGCGGTAGGCGCAGGCGTCGCCTCTCCGGCAGTTCGATGCCCAGCCGCTCGGTTTCGTGTTCGAGCTCGGGGGAATCGATCGGTCTTCGGCCATCGCCCAGCGCAACGTCGGCGTATGGCGCCGGCAACTGGTTGGATACGTCGTCACGCCCCTCGGCGAAATGCCGCTCCTCATCGGCATCCGCGTGGCCGGATGCCTTGCACATCGCCAACACCAAGACAACGACGCCAATCCAGAGTGCGACGATGTCGAGCGCGATACTCACTAAGTCCATCGGGAGGGATTTCTCTCTCGCGCGACCGAACCGGTCCCCGGCGCACGCTAACGCCGCAGGCAGCGGTGGCCCATTTGGATCGTATTTGCACGACTTTCCATCCCGAGATAGCACGCTCTGGCGACTTAAAAAGCAGTTATCGGAGCCTCCGAAAGTTGGCAAATCGCGGTGCTGTCGATGAGTGCCCCGGTCGTCTCATCTTTATGAGATCTGTATGCCCGGCGGGCAGTCCTGCACTCTCTCTCCACACCGTCGGGCCGATGATGAGATCGTGCTCGAGCGAACCGAATCAGTCCCCGGCGTCGGCAGGTGGAGACGATGAGCGCTTTCGCATCCGCCTCCTCCTGGGGCTATCGTCGCCGCAAGCCTACGCTCGAGGATCGCGTGATCGCGAGGATGCTTGCCCGGTCGCTGGATCGTGAGCTCGCGGCCGGCGTATCGGCCTGGGTATCCGGCGCACACGCAGCTCGCTCGGGGCAGCTCACCACGGACCGTGCGCGGCACGCGGTGGCAAACGACCTCGACCGTCTGATCGAACGGGCGGCGGCTCCGGCATCTCGATTGCAGATCACGGCGGTCCCCTGTCGCGATCAGGTCAGGCAGGCGACGGACATGATGCGCGCGATCGCCGCTCGCCTGCGCTCGGCGGAGCCCGTCGACCCCCGGGGCATCGCGTGCCTGAGGACCCTCCTATCCGATCCGGCGGGCCTGTTCCGCACGCCGGGCCGCGCCGGTGCGTTGACGGTCGCGCTGCGCGACGTCTCGACGCTGTTGGAGTCACGCGCGGCTCGTTGAGGGATCGCGACCGGCCGCGCGCAGCAGTGGACGGCGTCTGAATGCCAGCTGCTTTTCGAGATCGCTGGGTTCTACGACTCGGAACCAACCGTCGTGGAGGGACGCAGTGCGTCCTGGAGCTTCTTGGTGTCGTCATCTGACAGCGACGTGCGAATCACCGTACCGCCGTATTCCTGGAGCGCCGCGATCGCCTTGTCCGGCGTCGCCTGTTCGATCACCATGAACAACGCCGATGTACCGGGCTTGAGGTAATCGCGGACCTGCTGCTGGAAAGCCTTATCGATGCCCTTCTCGCCGAAATGACCGAACAGCGCACCCAATCCGGCCCCCAGCGCCAGTCCGGCGAACGGGATGAAGAACAACAGGCCAAACAGAAAGCCCCAGAAGCTCCCGATGGCCGCACCGCCAGTCGTCCCGCTGGCTCCGTGGCCGCTGTGGACGTGTAGTTCGCCTGCCTCATCGCGAGAGATTGCGGCGACCTGGTCGGCCTGGATGATCAACTCGGACTCCAAACGGTGGACAGTCTCAAGCGCCTGCTCCGCTGTTCCCTGATCGGGATAGCCAATCGCAACTAACGTTGCCATCGCACCCTTCTCCTTACTCGATTGGATTGATCACCGCGGCCGCATGATCCGGCCCGAGTCCACGCTACGTCGGACGCGCAGCGGTGACGGGCTCGGGTAGCCAGTTCACCCAGGTGAATGCGATCTGGCCCGACGCAGTTTGGAGTCGCGGGCGGTCGCACCCGGGGGTTTCATGTTCACCCAGGTGATCGGCACGAGTCAGGTGCGGGTGCCGAGCCGGTTGACGTAGCGTCCGTCGAACCCCGGCTGAGGGCCGGACGCGCGGCCCCTCGGAGAAGTCAGAGGAAAGGAAGTTGAGATGGCTGTTGTTGGAGCAGAGACTCACCAAACGTTGTCCGGGCTTTCCGCGGGCAACATTGACGTTCTCGAACAAGCGATGGGGCTCCGTGAGCTCAATCGCGCGGGGAGCGGATTGGACGCGCGCACGTTCGCGCTGGTCAAGCTGGCGACGTTGATAGCGCTCGACGCGCCGCCGGCCTCCTACGCGTGGCAGATCGCCAACGCGGTGGAGGACGGAGTCACCGCGGAGGACTTCCTCGGCGTGCTCAAGGCGATCGCGCCGCAGGTCGGAGGACCGAAGGTTGTCGCAGCCGCGCCGGAGATCATGCTCGCGATGGGGCTGGCGATCGACGAGGAAGAGCAGGCATAGCGATGCCAATGTTCAGACGTCGTCGCCCACTGCTGCGCGCGGCCGCCGTCGGAGGTGGGGCGTATGCGTTCGGCAAGCACAGACAGCGCAATCAGGAGGCGGAGCAGCAGCAGGCGTACGAGGAAGGCCAGCAGTCGGCCATGGCGGCGGCGCCGCCCCCCGCGCCACCGGCGCGACACCAGCTCACCGCGGACGACACGGCGCGTCTGGGGGAGCTCGGGAAGCTGCACGAGCAGGGAATCCTCACCGACGACGAATTTGCGAAACAGAAGGCAAGCATCCTCGGTCTGTAGCCGACCGGCTACTGGTTTGAGGTCGCCGCGCGGGTATCGCATCCGCGCCGGATCTGCCCGCCACCACCGAAATGGAGTAGACGATGGCTGACAAGAGGCAGAAGCGGGTGGCGGAGTTCATCGAGTCCTTCCGGGTCAAGCCCGGGTCGAAGGTCAGGCTCGAGAAGGATTTCGATCCGTCGTTCAAGGCCGGCGTGAAGAAGAAGAAGGAAGGCGTTGCGCTCCTCGCCACGGGCGTGGAACTGCTCACCGAATACCAGGCGCGCCTGGCCGCCCAGGACAACTTCGGGGTGCTGGTCGTGCTCCAGGCGCTCGACGCCGCGGGCAAGGACGGGACGATCCGCCACGTGATGAGCGGCGTCAACCCGCAGGGTGTCGCCGTGCACAGCTTCAAGCAGCCGTCGGCCGAGGAGCTCGACCACGACTATCTATGGCGGTACGCGCGGCGTCTCCCTGGCCGCGGCGAGATCGGGATCTTCAACCGCTCCCATTACGAGGAAGTGCTCGTGGTGCGGGTGCACCCGGAGATCCTCGATCGCGAGAAGCTCCCGCATTCGGCGAAGACGAAGGACATCTGGCAGCGGCGCTACCGCGAGATCAACGATTGGGAGCGGTACCTGACCGAGAACGGCTTCCGGATCGTGAAGCTGTTCCTTAACCTCTCCAAGGAGGAGCAGCGCATCCGGTTCCTGCGGAGACTGGACCTGCCGGATCACAACTGGAAGTTCTCAACCGCGGACGTCACGGAGCGCGAGCGCTGGGACGACTACCAGAAAGCGTTCTCGGAGATGCTGTCGCACACGAGCACGGAGTGGGCGCCGTGGTACGTGATACCCGCCGACCGGAAGTGGTTCGCCAGGATCGGCGCCGGGGCCGTCCTCGTGAACGCGCTCATGGAGATGGATCCACGATTCCCGACCGTCACCAAAGCGCAGCGCGAGGTTCTTAGAGAGGTCAAGGAGGCGCTCGAGGCCCAGGCGCCCGAAGGCGCACACCGCGATCCGTTCGAGCACGAATTGAAGGCCGCGACGGCCGCTGCGAGCGACGGCCGGAACGGGCACGAGGCGGACACTCAGGTCGCGCCTCCGCCTGACCCGGCGACATCCGAGTAGGGTCGGTGCCGATGAGCACCGCAACGCGACCCAATGCCGATCGCGCCGCCCGCGCCGACGTGTGGTACGGCGTCTCCGCGGACGAGGTGATAGCGCGGCTCGGAGTCGATCCGTCCTTCGGGCTCTCCAGTCAGAAGGCGGCCGAGTTGCTCGAGCAGCATGGCCCGAACGCGCTTCCCGCGGAGGCAGCGGTGCCGGGCTGGCGGCTGTTCCTCGAGCAGTACCGCAGCTACATGCAGATGATCCTGGTGGCCGCGGCGATCGTGTCGCTCGCGATCAAGGAGTGGAGCACGGGCGTCCTGCTGCTCCTGATAACGGTGCTCAACGCCGTGGTCGGCCTCCGCCAGGAGGGAAAGGCGCAGAGCGCGATGAACGCGCTCCAGGCGATGGTGAAGGCCACGGCCCGGGTGCGCCGCGACGGGTCCGAGGCGGAGATCCCGGCTGAGGAGGTGGTTGTCGGCGACATCGTCGTGCTGGCGGCCGGCGACGACGTGCCAGCGGATGGGCGGATCATTTCCGCAAGCTCCTTGCAGATCGACGAGGCCGCGCTCACCGGCGAGAGCGTGCCGGCGTCGAAAGGCGTCGACGTACCCGACGGCGACGATCTCGCGCCCGGCGAGCAGACGGACATGGTGTTCATGCACACGCCGGTGACGCACGGCAGCGGCGTGATGGTCGTCACCGCGACGGGCGCTGACACGGAAGTCGGGAAGATCGCCGGCATGCTCGCGACGACGACGCGCGAGCAGACGCCTCTGACCAAGCAACTGAACACGCTGACGCTGTGGATCGCGGCCGCGGCCGGGGTGACGATGGTGATCATGTTCGTGCTCGGGGCACAGCGCGGTCTGTCCTCGACGGTGGTGTTCACGAGCGCGGTGGCGCTCGCGATCGCGGCGATCCCGGAGGCGATGCCGACCGTCCTGCAGGTGGTGATGTCGATCGGAGCCGGCGACCTCGCCAAGCACGGGGCGGTGTTGACCGATCTCGCCTCGGTGGAGACGCTCGGCTCGACGTCGGCGATCAACTCGGACAAGACCGGGACGCTGACGATGAACCAGATGACCGCGATCGAGGTGGTCGACCCGACCGACCGCTACACGATCTCCGGGTCGGGCTACGAGCTCGAGGGCAAGGTCCAGCACGCCGCGGGCTCCTCGGACACGATCGACGACGCGATCCTCCCCTACATCGTCGCCAGCGACGCCACGCTCGTCGACGGCAAGGTGGTCGGCGACCCGACCGAGGGCGCGCTGCTCGTGCTCGCCCACAAGGCGGGCCTCGACATCGACGCCACACGGGACCAACACCCGCGGCTGGCGACGTTGCCGTTCGACCCGACCTACAAGCTGATGGCCGCCTTCACCAATGCGACCGACCGCTCGGGCAAGGACATCGTGCGTTGCTACGTGAAGGGTGCGGCGCCGGCGGTGATGAGTCACGCATCGAGCGCGCTGTCCGCGGGGCAGAGCATCCCGTGGGACGAGGACCTCCGCGCTCGGGCAGAGGCGAGCATGCAAAGGATGGGGGAGGCCGGTCTGCGGGTGATGGCCGCCGCCTACCGCGACCTCGACCCTAGCTCGTTCGATGCCGACGGGGACCTGCTCGGCTACGTCGAGGGCCTCGAGATGACGAGCCTCGTCGGCATGGTCGACCCCGCTCGTGCCGAGTCCAGGCCGGCGGTGCAGGATGCGCAATCGGCCCACATCCGGGTGCGGATGGTCACCGGCGACGACGTGATCACCGGCGCGGCGATCGCCAAGCAGCTGGGGATCGAGGGCGAGGCGATCCTCGGCGCGGAGTTCGCAGCGCTCGACGAGTCCGAGCGCCTCGAGCGGATCGACCAGATCGGCGTCGTTGGCCGGGTCGCCCCCGAGCACAAAGTGCTGCTGGTCGAGACGCTCAAGCAGCAGGGCCACGTCGTCGCGATGACCGGCGACGGGGTCAACGATGCGCCCTCGATCAAGGCCGCGCACATCGGCGTGGCGATGGGCAGCGGCACCGAGGTGGCCAAGAACGCGGCCCGGATGATCCTCACCGACGACAACTTCGCGACGATCGTCCGCGCCGTCTCGGAGGGCCGAAAGCTCTACGACAACCTGAGCAAGTACGTGCGGTTCGTGCTGATCTCGCTCGTGGCGTTCGTGCTGACGTTCCTCGGCGCGACGATCCTGAATATCGCCGAAGGTCAGCCGTTCTCGCCCGCGCAGGTCCTCTACATCCACTTCTTCGTCAGCGCGCCGTTCGGCATCGCGCTAGGCCTGGACCAGGCCACCGCCGGGCTGATGGGGCGCCGCCCGCGACCGAGCACCGAGTCGATCGTGAACCGCGCTGTCCAGCTCACCTCGGGGCTGGTCGGCCTGTACATGGCGATCTGCCTGGACCTGCTGATCTACTTCGGCAAACAGCATTACCACAGTGCGGCGGTGGGGTCGTCGATCGGGCTGAGCGCGTTCGCGCTGATGCTGATCGTCTCCGCCTACGAGTGCCGGAGCGTCGGCGGCTCGGTGCTCGCGCGCGCGACGTTCGACAACGCCAAGATGAACTGGACGGCGGCGGCGGAGCTGGCGCTCGCGGTGATGATCACGCAGATGGACCTGTTCAACCGGCTCTTGAAGACGACGCCGCTCACGTCTCCGCAGCTCGGGCTGGCGGTCGCGTCCGCGATGCTGCTGATCGTCCTGTGGGAGATCGGCAAGCTGATCGCCCGGCGTCGGTGACCCGCGCGTAGTCCCGGTTGATGGACTTGCCCTCGCTTCCCGGGGTCCGCGCGCTTGCGAACTACCGGAGGTCCTGGCTTCGTAGCGACGTGGTCGCCGGCGTCGTGCTGACCACGCTGCTCGTGCCGCAGGGCATGGCGTACGCCGAGCTCGCGGGCCTGCCGGCGATCACGGGTCTTTACACGTCGATCCTGTGCCTGATCGGGTACGCCGTGTTCGGGCCCTCGCGGATCCTGGTGCTCGGACCGGACTCGTCGCTCGGGCCGATGATCGCCGCGACGATCCTGCCGATCGTCGGCTCGGACGGCAGTCCCGAGCGCGCGATCGCGCTCGCGTCGATGATGGCGCTGATCGTCGGTGGCTTCATGATCCTCGCCGGAATCGCGAAGCTCGGCTTCATCGCCGACCTGCTGTCCAAGCCGACACGGATCGGCTACATGAACGGTCTGGCGCTGACGATCCTGATAGGGCAGCTGCCCAAGCTGCTCGGCTTCTCGACCGACGCGGACGGGCTGATCAACGAGGTGCACGCGCTTGTCCACGGCCTCGCCTCGGGTGAGGCAGTCGGCGCGGCCGTCGCGATCGGTCTGGTCAGCCTTGCGCTGATCCTCGCGCTCGGTCGCTGGCTGCCACGGGTGCCGGGCGTGCTGGTGGCGGTCGTCGTCGCGATCGCCGCTGCGTCGGTATTCGACCTGGCCAGCCACGGTGTCTCGCTCGTCGGCAAGCTTCCCAAGGGGTTTCCGCCGCCCACTGTGCCCAACCCGGTGTCCGATCTTCCGCTGCTGGTCGCCGGGGCGCTCGGAATCGTGCTCGTCGCGCTCGCGGACACGATCTCGACCGCGTCGGCGTTTGCCGCGCGCACCGGCCAGGAGATCGACGGCAACGGAGAGATGATCGGGATCGGCGCCGCGAACGTCGCCGCCGGCTTGTTCCAGGGATTCCCGGTGAGCACGAGCGGCTCACGAACCGCCGTCGCCGAGCAGTCCGGCGCCAAGACGCAGCTCACGGGTGTAGTCGGCGCCGCGCTCATAGTGCTGATGCTCGTCCTCGTCCCTGGGCTGCTGAAGAACCTTCCGAACCCGACGCTCGCCGCGGTTGTGATCGCGGCGTCGCTGTCGCTGGCCGACATACCGGGTGTTGTGCGGCTGTGGCGGCAGCGGCGCGTCGAGTGCCTCTTGTCGATCGCCGCGTTCCTCGGCGTCGCGCTGCTCGGCGTGCTCGAGGGCATCGCGGTCGCGGTGGCGCTGTCGATCCTCAACGTCTTCCGCCGGGCGTGGCGGCCCTACCAGACCACGCTCGGGCACGTGCGCGGGCTTGCCGGACAACACGATCGCCGGCTTCACCCCGAGGCGGAGGGGCTACCGGGGCTCGTGATCTTCAGGTTCGACGCGCCGCTGTTCTTCGCCAACGCGCGAACGTTCCGCGACCAGGTCCGGGGCCTCGCGGCCGCCGATCCGCGACCGGAGTGGATCGTGATCGCCGCCGAGCCGATCACCGACGTCGACACCACTGCCGCCGACATGCTCCTCGATCTCGACCAGGAGCTGAACGCGGAGGGCACATCGCTGGTGTTCGCAGAGCTCAAGGATCCAGTCCGGGCGAAGCTGGAGCGCTACGAGCTGATCGGGCCGCTCAACCCCGATCATTTCTTCCCCACCCTCGGCGCCGCCGTGGACAGGTTCCGTGAGAAAACCGGCACGGATTGGGTGCCGGCACCCCAGTAGTGGGTGTACCTGCACGTTTGTTAGGTCTTGGCATAACCCTTTCGGGGTGAAGGCGACTCGGTTGTCCCGCGGGAAGCTGGGCAAGTGCCATGGCGTATCGGTGAAACTGAGAAACGGACCACGTGCCTCCCGGATTGCGATTGACGGACGGGCTTCCCCTGCTCGCGGAGGCCAAGCTGGCGGCTCCGCGGCAGCGACGCGGGATGGTCCCCCGGCCGCGGCTCGAGCATGCCCTCGAGGCAGGTGCGGAGGCGGCGCTCACCCTGGTCGCGGCTCCGGCTGGGTACGGGAAGACGACGGCGGTGCGCGCGTGGGCGGACCACAGCGGGAGCGCGCTCGCGTGGGTGACGCTCGACGCGGGAGATAACGAGCCCGCCCGGCTGTGGAGTTACGTGGCCACGGCTGTGGACCGTATTCGCAACGGCCTCGGCCGACGGGCGATCAACCGGCTGCACGCATCCGCAACGATGGTGGACGTCGCGGTTGACGAGGTCATGAACGGGATCGCAGAGTTCGGCCAGCCGGTCACGCTCGTGCTCGACGATCTGCAGACGGTTCGCGACAGCGAGTGCCTGGCGTCCCTCCGCTACGCCATCGAGCGACTCCCGTCCACGGCCCGCCTCGTCGCGATCACCCGAGCCGACCCGGCCCTCGAGCTCGGACGGCTGCGAGGACGGGGAGCGCTCAGCGAGGTACGCGCGCGCGAGCTCGCGTTCACGGAAGCCGAAGCCCGCGAGCTGCTGGTTGATCGCGGCGAGCTCGATCTGGACAACGAGCAGATCGAGGTCCTGCTGAAGAGAACCGAGGGCTGGCCGGCCGCGCTGTACCTCGCCGCCCTATGGCTGCGGTCGGTCGAGGACCGAGACCGCGCGGTGCACGAGTTCGGCGGCGAGCATCGCCACGTCGCCGAGTACCTCAGCCACGAGGTGCTCGCGTCACTGGACGCGGGCCGCCGCTCGTTCCTGCTGCGCGCGGCCGTCCTCGGGAGCTTCACAGCGGAGCTTTGCGACGCCGCGCTCGACCGGTCGGACTCGGCGTCAGTCCTCACTGAGCTGGAGGAGTCGGGCATGTTCGTACTGAGTCTCGAGCGCCGGGAGTGGTTCCGCGTACATGCGCTGTTCGCCGAGTTTGCCGCCGCCCAACTTGGTGCGGTGGAACCGACCGTCCCGCAGACGATCCACCGGCGCGCCGCCGAATGGCTACGTGGGCGCGGTCTAGTCGTGGAGGCGGTTCAGCACGCGGCGGCCGCCGGTGACCTCGAGGCGGTAGCGGAGCTCCTCAGCGAGTATCACCTGGCGTTGATCCGCAACGGTCGCTCGGGGACGCTCGTTCGCTGGGCGCAGGCGATCCCTGACGAATCTCTGATCGACCACCCCGGCGCCGCGGTCGGTGCGGCGACAGCCGCCCTGCTCGTCGGCCGGATGACCCGCGAGCGGCGCCGGTTCCTCAGGCTCGCGGACCGCGCCAGAGCACAGCATCCCGAGCGATTCGGCGCGTACGAGGACTGCGTGACCGCGATGGTTCGGGCCGCCGGACTCGACGACGGGGTCAGCGAGGCCGTGGTCGAGGGCTACCGGGCGGTCGAGCTCGCCCAGAGGGGCGTCGATGAAACGTTGGTAGCAGCGCTCGCGGCACTCGCTCGCGCTCTGTACTTCGCGGGAGACCTCGACGGAGCGCGCGGTGCGGCATCGCGTGCCGTGGATCATCCCGACGCAGCTCGACGCGCCCCCGGCGTCGCGGCCGCGCACGCAGTCCTCGCTCTGGTCGCGGCCGATCGCGGTCACCTTGCGACGGCTCGCGACCACGCGGAGACGGCGCGCGCGATCGTCGGGAGGATCACCAGCAGCAGGAGCTGGCTGGGGTCGGCCGTGACTGAGGCGCTTGGCAGCGTGCTCGCGGCCGAAGGTGACCTGGTCGGGGCCGAGCGCGAGTTCTCCCATGCGGAGCGCTTCCTGGACGACGAGGTCGCGACCATTCCACACGCCCGCCTCCTCATCCGGCTTGCCGATGTCCGATGTCGCCGCGGACGGCTCGATGAAGCCGGCGAGACGCTGGTCCGCGCCCGTGAGAAGCTCGCCGAGCTTCGTGACAGCGGGGCAGTGCCGGTGTTTGCTGACGAGGTGGCAATCGAGCTCGAGAAGGCCCGGAGCGACGCTAGCGCCGAGGAGATCCTCGAACTGCCCAGCGAGGCCGAGATCGCGGTGCTCCTGTGGTTGGCGACCGACCTATCGGTGCGGGAGATCGGAACTCAGCTGTTTCTCTCGCCGAACACCGTCAGGTCACATGTCCGGTCGATCTATCGCAAGCTGCGCGTGGGCTCGCGCGAGGACGCTGTCGCGAGGGCCGAGGGCATCGGGCTCCTGAGCGGAATGCAATCACCCAGGTGATCGGACCCAGATCGCGTGACATCCGGCTGGGTTGTGCAAACGTTGCGCCGGTGGGCGGAGGCGGAACCTATCGACTCGAGGTCCAAGGTCACATTGGTGATCTGATGAGTCGATCGTTTCCGAGCATGCGAATCGTCTACAAGAACGGCAACACGGTCCTCATGGGTCCCGTCCGCGATCAGGCGGAGCTCAACGGGCTCTTGCAGCATTTCCTGGAGTTGGGGATCACACTGGTCAGCGTGAACGCAGTCGACGAGGCAGCGCGTAGCTGAGGACGCGCTGGACGTCGCCGCTTGACACGCATGCCCGGCGCTGGCTCCACAAACCGTGGACCGTCTGGTGAGCCTGGACGCGGACCCTGATTCCCTGATTCGATGCGTGGACTGTGACCACTAGCGCGCACGAGCAGGCCGGCACAACGCGACGGCTCGCGATTCTGCTCGCGATGGCGATGTTCGTGCTCGTGGTCGACACGTCGCTGATGAACGTCTCGATCTCCGCGGTGATTCGCGACCTCCACACGACTGCCAGCGGTGTTCAGTCGGCGATCGCGCTCGAGGCGTTGGTGTCCGCCGCGTTCATCCTGATCGGGAGCAAGGTCGGCGATCTCATCGGTCGCAAGCGGGCGTACGTGCTCGGACTGCTCGGCTATGCGATCGGGGCGCTGGCGATGGCGCTGGCCCAGAGCCTGACCGCGATCATCATCTTCTGGGCGATCGTGGGCGGGCTCGGTGCCTCGCTGCTGCTGCCCGCCATGCAGTCCCTGATTCACGGCAACTTCGAGGGAGAGGATCAGAAGAAGGCGTACGCGCTCGTCGGCGCGGCGGCAGCGATCGCCGCGGCGGTCGGACCTCTGCTCGGCGGATTCCTGACCACGTATCTGTCGTGGCGCGTCGGGTTCCTGCTCGAGGATCTCGTGATCGTGATCGTGCTGTCGCAGATAAGACTGGTCCGCGACGTCGCGTACACGGGATCCCGGCACATCGACCTGGTCGGTGCGGTGCTTTCGGTCCTGGGGATGGGTGGCGTCGTGGTCGGGATCCTGGTGTGGCAGGAGGGCGGCGAATCGGTCGCCGCGCTGCTCGCGGTCGGCGCGGTCGGGCTCGGAGGACTGGCCTACTGGCTCGTGCGGCGCAAGCGCGAGGACAAGCCGGTGCTGATCGATCCGGATCTGTTCAGGTCCCCGCTCTACAGGCTCGGGATCACGGGCCAGACGCTGCAGCAGATCGCGCTCGGTGGGATGATGATCGCCCTGCCGCTGTACCTGCAGATGGTGCTCGAGTACAACGCGCTGGAGGCAGGCGTGTCGCTCGCCCCGCTTTCACTCAGCATGTTCGCGGTGGCGTTGCTCGCCGGGAAGAGGGCGGGCAAGCGGCGTCCGAGCAGCATCATCAGGGCAGGCTTCGGACTCGTTGCGATCGGGGTTGCGATCATGATCCCGCTCGTCCCGAGGGTCGACTCCGGCTGGTATCTCGCGGTGCCGCTGCTGATCGCGGGGTCCGGATTGGGGCTGCTCGTATCGCAGCTCAACAACTACACGCTGTCCCCGATCTCGGAGGAGCGGGTCAGCGAGGCGGCCGGCGTGAACTCGGCGGGTGGCTCGTTCGGGCTGTCGTTCGGCCTGGCGTTCGCCGGGGCGATCATGCTGGCGACGCTCTCGGTCTCGTTCACCAACAAGGCGGACGCGAGCACCGTCTTGTCGCCGGCAGAGCAGCAGCAGGTGTCGAAGACACTGGAGCACGACGCCGAGATCATGAGCAACACCGCCCTCGAGCAGCAACTGAAGGGGCAACCGCCGGCGACCCAGGACGAAATCATCCGGATCAACACGGACTCGAGGCATCTCGCCCTTCAGGTCGCGCTGGCGATTCCGCTTCTGGCCGCGCTGCTGGGCCTTTTCAACTCGTTCCGGATGATGCGCCTCCCGGACCCGAGGCCGTCGAGTGCGGTCGAGGGCATGGCCCTGGGCTGACCCCACCCTGCGACCGTGCGCACATCATTCGGCCACCGCGGCTCTGTCGACTCCTAGCGGCACCAATGGGCGACATCGTCCTGCTCGCGCTGGGAGCGGCGCTCAACCCGACACTGGTCGCCGCCTCGACTCTGATGATGCTGCTCCCGAATGCAAAGCGCCTGATGCTCGGGTACCTGCTCGGCGCGATGATGACGAGCATCACCCTGGGGCTCGTGATCATCGCGAAGTTGGAGAACTCGACCCCGGTCAGAACGACTCAGAAGACGCTCAGCCCCGCCGCGACACTCGCGCTGGGCGTGATCGCGCTCACCGGTGCGTTCGTGCTCGAGAGAGGCCGCGACGAGGCCGCGGCCGGGAGGCGGCGCGCCCGCAAGCAGGACAAGAGGCCACCTCGATGGCAAAAGGCCCTCGGGCGTGGATCAGCCCGGGTCACGTTCGTCGTGGGTGCGATGCTTACGCTCCCGGGCGCGTCATACCTGGCCGGGCTGAGCCGGATCGACAAGCTGAACTACTCGACCCCGGAGACGGTCGCCCTGGTCGTGGCCTTCAACCTGGTCATGCTCGCGCTGCTCGAGATCCCGCTGCTGGGCTTCGTGATCGCGCCGGCCTGGACCGTCGCGACGATCGACCGGACGAAGACGTCGATCGGCCGGAACGGTCGTCGATTCGCGGTCATATCGCTCACGGTGCTCGGCACGCTGCTCGTGATCAAGGCAGTCATCGAGTTCGTGAGCTGACGTGCCCTCATTCGATTGGAGTGTGAGGTATGACAGCATGACCGCGTTGACGCCTCCGGGCAGCCGCAACCGGTGGCGGAAGGGTGACAAACGTGCGGGGTAGCGCTCGAGGCCGCTCGATGCTGTACAGGATCGCGCTCGCCGGCATCGTCACCCTCCTTACCGCCGGGTGCGGTTCAGGCGGCGCGTCGAGTATCGCGAGCAGCATCTCGAAGACCCTCACACAGATAACGAGCAAGACGGCGAGCGTTAGCCTGCCCACGGCGCCCACCGGGACGACGACCGGGACGACGACGCCTACGGGGAGTCAGACCACGTCGGCACAGTCAGAGTCGCAAACGACTCCCCCAACGACCACGGCACAGTCCACGACAACGACCGAAACCGTCACGCCGCCGACAACGACGTCAACGACCACCGTGACGCAAACTCACACGACGACGACACCGACGACGACTACGGAGACCTCGTCCAACCACGCCGCCGCCGCGGCGGCTGCCGCCGCTGCGGCATCCAAGGAGAAGAGCTCCTCAGAGTCGGGCGGTCTCCCCGGCTGGGCGTGGGTGCTGATCGGCGCGGGCGTGGCCGCGGGCATCGTCGGCGCGGTCGTCGCGATCCGACGGCGGCGCCGGAAAAAGAAGTCGGAGCCCCCGACCCCGGGTCAGGCGCCACCTCCACCGCTGGTCTGACGAGCCGGCCCGGGTCTACGGCCGCTGCTCAGGGAGTTGAGAAGACCCGCGCGACGGCCCTCGAGGGCAGCGCGTCACGCTGAAATCGATGGCCCGGACTCGCCCGGGGTCCGCGGTCTCCAACGGGCACGGTGATGTGGCGCGTGAACGCTTTCCATCGGCGGCCTGCGGTGTGGCGGGTGCGCCTCATACCAGCGGGCGTAACGCCTGGCCAGCGGCGTGGCCGTGATGCCGTGGGCGAACACGGACAGGCCGATGGTCAGGTACGTGGCGCGCAGGATCGTGTCGACGCCGGCCAGGTGCGCCTCCTGGACGGTGATCACCGCGAACACGATCGACGCCAGCCCCCGCGGGCCGAACCAGCCGAGGAACCCGAGCGTTGGCCAGCTGGCGCCGCTGCCGAGCATCGCGATCGCGACCGGCAACATGCGGACAAGGGTCAGGCTCAGTCCCGCGTAGAGCGCGATCTGCCAGCTCACATGCTTCAGAGTCGGCTCCAGGAGCACGGCGCCGAACATCAGGAGCGTCACTCCCCCGAGCAGGGCCCCGATCTCCTCGTTCAGGCGTGACGCCTCGTCGGACTCCTTCGGGACGAGACCGCCGAAGATGGCCCCGGCGAGGAAAGCCGCGATGAACCCCGACCCGCCGAGTGCCGCCGCGACACCGTAGGCGAGGGCTGCGCCGGCGATCGGGATGACCTGGAGCCAGGATCCGCTGATCAGGTCCCGTCGGTCGCCGATCGCGACCACGGCGGCGGCCGCCAGGCCTGCCGCCACGCCACCGAGGATCCCGTAGCCGATCTCTTCGGCCACCACGCTGACCGCGTGATGGCCTGTGGCCGTCTTGGCCTCGACGTCCGCGGCCGCCAGCGCGATCAACAGCAGCGGCACGCAGATCCCGTCGTTGAGTCCGCTCTCGACGTTGAGTCCCTGCCGAATCCGCGACGGGAGTCGTGGCTCGGTCACCACCGCTTGTCCGAGGGCGGCGTCCGTGGGCGCCAGCACCACGGCCAGCACTACAGCTTCACCGGCGTTCAGGTGCGCGAACATGACCGCCGCCAGCAGCGCGCCGATCGCGATCGTGAGCGGCAGCCCGATGCCGAGCAGTCGCAGCGGCACCGCGTACTCCTGCCTGAGCACGCGGAGCTTGATCCGCGAGGCGTCCGCGAACAGCACCACGGCCAGCGTCGCCTCGGCGAGCGTCCGGACCGTCCCGCTCGCGGGGGACACCGTCACCTCATCGAGCACGAACGGTCCGACGAGCAGCCCGATCAGCACGAACGCCATGGCCGGCGTGAACGGCGTGTCGGTCAGCCGGCGCGACACCCCGGCGACGGCCAGCAGGGCCGCGGCCACTATGGGGAGCTCCCACTTCATGACACCGCCGCCGCGGCGTCGCATGCGGGGGGCGGTCCGGTGGTCTTTGCGCTGCCGGCGCACACAGCTCCACCGGTTACCCCTGCTGAAGTCGGCTCTCGGGTGATAGCAGCAGTCATCTGGGCCTCGTAACCGGTCCTGATCGAGTAATCGAAAACTCATCGTCACGGCGCGCACGCGCATCATCCGAAGCAGGTGATGCGCGTAGCGGCGTGGCTTGCTCAAGTCCGGAAGGCCCCTCGATCACTGGAGGTTTTGTCTCTATGGAAGGCAAAGAAGACGCGTTTGGCCCGATCGACGTGGTCGTGATCGGCTATCCACCGGATGCGCCGAAGACCGGCGAAGCGGTCCCCATCCTGCTCGACCTCGTCGACCGCGGGATCATCCGCGTGCTCGACGCGCTGTTCGTGGAAAAGGACGAGGAGGGGACGTTCTCCGGCTTTGACCTCGCCGATCTCGACCAGGACGTTGCGGGTGACTTGGCCGTCTTTGCCGGCGCATCGACCGGAATGCTCAACGACGACGACGCCGCGCTCGCCGCAGCGGAAATCGAGCCCGGAAGTGCAGCCGTGCTAATCGTCTATGAGAACCGTTGGGCAGCTCCGTTCGTTGCGGCCGTCCGCCGCAATGGTGGCGAGATCATCGCCAACGAGCGCATCGGGGTGCAGGACCTTATCGACGCTCTCGAAGCCGCTGAGGCTGCGGCCTAGCAGAAGGGACACGATATGCCAGGACTACTTCGCGGTATGGCGCGCGTCGGTATTGCGGCCGGGACGTGGACCGCGGTCTCTAACCGCGTCAGTCGTCGCCAGGCCAATCGCTGGGCGAGCCAGGACGAACGGCGGTACTACGAACAACAGGGTCGGGCGCAAGCGCAAGCGCAGGCGGCTCCGGTGCCGACCGCACCGGCCGCGCCCCCGCGCGACACCGTGCAACAACTCAAGGATCTCGCCGACCTCAAGGCGCAGGGCATCCTGACCGAGGAGGAGTTCGCCGCCCAAAAAGCCAAGGTCCTGGCCTGATCAGAAGCTGATACCCGTGGGGTGCTGGCCGAGCGCGGTCTCGCGGCGAGCCGCAGTGGGGCGTGTGTGCCGGGTGCGCGCTTCGGATTCTCATCGGGCGAACGCGTGGACGGGGACGCCGCGGGTATCCGATCAGCCCATCGTCGGGAGGAAGCAAAGAGGCGCTTCAGAACGTAAAAAGCGCCCAACCGGTTGCGGTCGCTTCGCCGGCCGGCATTACGGTCAAGCGGTTCGGCCTCGATACTGCTCGCAGGGGAGACCGCGTACCCCCAGTCCGTCGATCGAGAACACTCGACCCGCGTCGGGTTGGCGGGTGAGAGCTGCGTCGTCAAGGTCTGCGCGGGCGGTGGTGACGAATAGGGTGGCCCGGTTGGGTCCGCCGAACGCGCAGGAGGTAGGTCGCTCGACCGGGATCGGGACGGTGGCGAGGAGCGTTCCGTCGGGTGCGTATCGGTTGACGGCGGCGCCGCCCCAGAGCGCGACCCAGATGCCACCGTCCTCGTCGACCGTGAGCCCGTCGGGTGCCACTCCTGGCTGGTCGATGTGCACGAGCGTCCTGCGTTCGCTGATCGCACCGGTGGCGCCATTGAAGGCGAACGCGTCGAGGCAGCCGGTGCCGCTGTCGTTGAGATACATCGTGCCGGCATCGGGGCTCCAGCCGATGCCGTTTGAGATCGTGAGGCCGGTGAGCACGGTTGCGCAAGTTCCGTCGAGCTCCAGGCGGTAGAGCGAGCCGGCCCCGGGCGACTCGTCGTAGGCCATGGTCCCGGCCCAGAAGCGCCCCTGGGGGTCGCACGCGCCGTCGTTCATCCGCACGTCGGTGCGGTCGGCTTCGGGCTGCGCGAGCTCGTGGACCCCACCGGTGTCATCGATAAACAGAAACCCTGGTCCGGCGGCGAGTACGTAGCCGCCTCGGGTCGCGGGCGCGACGGCGCCGATGTGACGGTCGATCGAGATCGTCTCGACGCGGTCGAGGGCGCCGTCCGGCGTCAGCGTTCCTCGGTGCATGTGGCGCCCGAGGATGTCGACCCAAAGCAGTTCCTGACGCTGTTCGTGCCACCGAGGGCCCTCGCTGAGCAGTCCTGGTGTTCCCGACCAGGCCGTCGCCTCGGGCACGGTCATGCCGTGAGGTCCACCACAACCTTGATGTCTTCGGGCTGCCGCTCGAGCGCGTCGGTCCAGCGACCGAGGGGCACGCGGCGGGTGATCAGGGAGCTCAGCCATGACGCATCCGCTGCCGCGAGCGCGACGGCGGCCTGTTCCCAATGACGTTTGCCGGCGTTCACGGTCCCGAACATGACCACGTTGCGCAGCACCATGGCGCGATTCAAGGCCGTGGCATCCACGTCGAGGGTCGGGTCACGGCTCATGAGGCCGGTCAGGCACATGATCCCGCCGCTGACCAATCTGGTCGCAGCTGACCTACCAACCGCGCCGAGCCCGGTGCACTCGATCACGACATCCACCTCTACGCCAATCTCGGCGGCGTCTCCGGCGTGATAGTGGGCACCGAGAGCCTCGACGAGATCACGTTTCGCGCCGGCCACGGCGAGATCCACGACGTGTACCTCGTAGCCGCGCTGCACGCCGAGCAGGCACGCCATCAGCCCGATCGGCCCGGCGCCGGTGATCAGCGCCTTGCCCTGCACAAAGAACCCGCGGCGCGAGATCTGGTCCACCTGATCCCACGCTTTGGCCAGCACCGACGCCGGTTCCAACAGAACGCCGAGGTCGCCGAGCCCCGGGGGTATGCGGACGGCGAAGTTCGGTTCCAGGCGCCATTGCTCGCTTCCGTATCCGTGGAGGCGGACGATGCCTCGCTCGCCGAAACTGTCGTTGCGGCACATGTCCCACGCTCCGGCGGCGCATGCGGGACACGGCACCGGATCGGGCCGGCGCACGATCCCGACGACCAGATCACCGCGGGCGAAGCCTGATCCGGTGGGCGCCTCGAGAACCTCGCCCAAGCTCTCGTGGCCGACGATGAGCTTTCCTTCATCGGGGGGCGGCGTGCCGTACGAGCCCTCCGCGATCTCCCGGTCAGTCCCGCACACACCGACCGCCAAGCCGCGCACGAGGAGCTGGCCATCGCGTGGGTCCGGAGCCGGGACCTGTTCGACGCCGGCGGTCCCTTCTTGCCCCGGTATCACGGTCATCGCAAGCACGTTGCCGATCGTGACATCGCGCCACGGCGTGCGCTTCACCCGATTCGGGGGATGACGACCCCAGCAGCGGTTCGGATCATCGACTGAATGGCCGCCCCGCCAACCGACATGCTCGACGTGGTGGTCATCGGCGCCGGGCCCGCCGGCGTGATCGCGTCGTTACGGGCGGCTCGGCTCGGAGCGAGGACGGCGTTGATCACCCGCGATGAGTTCGGGGGAATGGCCGCGAATGATGGCCCCGTCCCGGTGCGCACGCTCGCCCAGGCAGCCCGGCTGATCCGCGAGGCGAGGCAGCTCCCGCGCTATGGGATCAAGTCCGGTGAGCTCTCGCTGGACTACTCACGGCTGCTCGCTCGCGTCCGTGAGGTGACCGAGGATGTGCGCAACCACTCGCTGCTGCGCGACGATCTGGACGCTGCTGGAGTGATGATCCACGAGCGGGCGGGGACGGCACGGTTCCTCGATCCCCACACCGTCGAGAGTGACAACGCGCCGCGGCTCCGAGCGGACAAGGTCATCATCTGTACCGGAGGAACCTCGCGGCGGCTTGCGGTTCCCGGCTTCGATCTGACCGCGACGCACAGCGACGCGTGGCACCTGTCCGCGGTTCCGGAGTCGCTGCTCGTGCTCGGCGCCGGCGCGACGGGTGTTCAGGTGGCTTCGATCTTCAACGCGCTCGGCTCACGCGTCCAACTCGTCGAGGTTGCTCCGCGGATCTTGATGAGCGAAGACGAAGACGTCTCGGCAGCGGTGAGTGCCGCCCTGGCAGCGTCAGGCGTTCGGATCGTCGAGGACGCCAGATCGATCCAGCGCTTCGAGCGTTCTCGGATTGGGGTGCGACTCGTTCATTCCGCGAACGGTGCCGCGGACAGCGTCGACGCCATGGTCGCGGTGGTGGCGGTTGGATGGGTGGCCGCCACAGCCGGGCTGAACCTCGATCGTGCCGGGGTGGGGACCGATCGGCGAGGTTACGTCGAGGTGGATAGCCAGCTGCGGACCGCAGCGCCGAACATCTTCGCCGCCGGCGATGTCACCGGGCGGGCGATGGTGGTACATGAGGCCGTCCGCGAGGCGGTGGTGGCCGCGAGCAATGCCGTGCTCGGACCGGCGACGTCTCTGCCCTCGCAGGTGAGCCCGATCGGAAGTTTCACCGATCCTGAGTACGCCTCCGTCGGGCTAACCGAAGCGGCAGCACGTGACGGCCACGAGGTGGTCGTGTCGACCGTGCGATTCGACTCACTCCCGCGACCGATCATCGACGGCCGCCCGACCGGGTTCTGCAAGCTGGTCGTCGATCGACAACTCCATAGCATTCTCGGCTGCCATATCGTGGGGGAACGTGCGGTCGAGCTCGCGCAGCTCGCTGCGACAGCGATGGCCGCGGAGATGCCTGTCGAGCAACTCGCGCTAGTCCCGTATTCGTTTCCAACTTACGCGAACGCGCTTGGCCGTGCGGCTATCGGCGCCGCTGTCGAACTCGACCAGACCGGAAGGTGGGCGGTCGATCACCTCGCCGATACTGAGGAAGTCTCGCGCACGTCGAGCCCAGCATGAGCAGACCGTCAAATCGCGGCCGAGGCGTTCTCGCCCGCGCGCCCAGCCCATAGGAGGAAGATCTTGGCAACGGACGCAACACCAACGTCACGACCGGGCATCAACGTCGGCTCGACGAGCGAGTTCAGCTTGTTCTTCCGGGTCAAACCGGGCAGCGAGGGCGATCTGCGCAACGCTGTCGAAGGACTTCAGCGCAGTCCGGGCTACCGGCCCGGGGATTACAACATGCCGATTGCGTCCATCCACGAAGCTCGGTTCGTGTTGTTCGACGACGACACGCGACTGCTGTTTGCGACAAGTTTCGACGGACCGTGGGACGCGTATATGGAGGACTTCGCTTCCAAGCCGCTGCAGCTGTTCGCCGCAATCTTCCAGCACGTCGAGGGATACGAAGGCCTTCCCGATCTCACCGCGGTGAAGGAGTTCATTCTGAGCGCCCAAGTCACCGCAGGTGGCTACGCACGGAACTACGGTGGCACGGTGAAGGAGATCCGGAAGGCGGAGCGGGTGAACGCCGCCTTCCAGCAGGTGCTCGATGACCCCGACGCCGAGGAGGCGTTGGGACATCCGGCGCTGAAGCCGCTGCTCGACGAGGCTGCCGACGCGTAATAGCCATCTCGATCTACGTATCACGAAGCTGCGGAGGAGAAGCGATGTCACATCACCTCTCGGGGCCGCGGTCTCTCACCCAGCCGATCGCAGATATCACGGACCTGTATGCCTTCCCTAGCCCCGTCCGCTCGGGCCACCTTGTGCTGGTGCTGAACACGCTGCCGTTCGCGCCGCCGTCGGCGTTGTTCTCCGATTCGCTGAGCTATCGGTTCCGGCTGCGACCTCTCATCGCGCACGCCCGCGGCGATCGAGCGCCGTTCGCTGTCGGCGACGAGGAGTTCGTGTTCGACTGCGTCTTCTCGACCCCTGCGAACGGCGACGGCACCAACGGGGTCACTCAGGAAGGCACGTGCTCGCTCCCGACCGGCGAGGCGGTCTCGGTGGAGGTCAACGACGCGGGCGCATGCGAGGCTCACGGTGTCCGCGTGTTCGCCGGGCCGCGATGGGATCCGTTCATCATGGACGCCCCAGCGATGCTGAAGACGATCGCGACGGGAAAGCTCTCGTTTACGGATCCCGGTTCGATCTTTCTCGACGGCAAGAACGTCCTCAGCGTCGTCGTCGAGATCGACTGTGCCGCCGTGCTTGGCCACCTGGAGCTGCTCGCCGTGGTCGCGGAGACGTTGACGCGAGGGAAGCTCCCCGTTCGCTTCGAGCGTGCCGGCCGGCCCGAGGTGCCCAATCTGATGCTGGGACCGAAGCAGTTTGACCTCGTCAACCGGGATCTCGAAATCCGTGACCTATACAACATGGAAGACGCGTTCCATCTCGCGCAGGCCTACCAGGGCGCGTACCGGGCGCGGCTCAACGCGAACCTCGCTTTCTGGGACGGACTCGACGGCAAGACGGACTGGCCGCCAGGCGAGAACGGCGCACATCCGCTGACCGAGTTAATGCTCGCGGACTTCCTCGTGGTCGACGTCACCAAGCCGTACGCCGAGAAGGGGTCGTTCCTCGAGATCGAGCTCGCGACCCGCGAGGCTCGGACGCACGAGACCTGCGGCGGGCGAGCCCTCAACGACGACGTGATGGACACGATCTTCACGCTGTTGGTGAACGCCGGCAACGGTCCCACGATCCGCGACGGTGTCGACCGGGCAACGATCCCGGCGTCGCGAACGTTCCCCTACCTCGCACCGCCGAATCCAGATCCCCCACAGCCGCCCGAGCACATCTAGCGATCAGAAGTGGACACGTGACACTGGCACCAAGCATCCTCGAACTCGACGACATCCAGAGCGGGGCGCTCCAGCCACGACCGTCCCCCTACGTCGGGACCTACCTGCTGCTTCGCATCGACGACCGTCACGCTGGCCGGGAGCTGGTCCGACGCCTGCACACCGTGGTCGACTCAGGCGAGCCCTCCTCTGATCCGTCTCGCGATGCCTGGATCACCGTTGGCTTCACCCACGAGGGCTTTAAGGCGCTCGGCGTTCCGCAGGAGTCGCTTGACAGCTTCGCGCCTGAGTTCCGCCAGGGCATGGCGGCCCGCGCGGCCGAGCTGGGAGATGTCGGCGAGAGCAGCCCGGTCAACTGGGAGAAACCGCTCGGAACCCGGAATGTCCACGTTGCGCTGGCGGCGCTGTCGCCCGATGCCGCCCGCCTGGAAACGGTGCTCGAAAGAGCACGCCGCGCCCACCAAGAGCTACCCGGGGTTGAGCTGATCTGGCGCCAGGACTGCTACCAGCTCCCGACAGGTCGCACCTCCTTCGGCTTCAAGGATGGGATCGGCCAGCCGACCGTGGAGGGAAGCGGGATCCGAGGCTCCGAGTCACAGGGACGGCCGATCAAGGCGGGTGAGTTCATTCTCGGCTATCCAGACGAGACGGGAAGCCTGCCGCCGATGCCGACCCCCGAGGTGCTCGGTCGGAACGGCACGTACCTCGTCTTCCGAAAGCTGCACACCCGGGTTGCGGCGTACCGCGCGTACCTCCGAGCCAAAGCCGCGAACCGCGAAGAGGAGGCAAGGCTCGCCGCGAAGATGGTTGGACGCTGGCCGAGTGGCGCGCCGCTCACACTGTCGCCTGAGTGCGACGATCCCGGGCTCGGCGCGGATCCCGACCGCAACAACGATTTCAGCTACGCCGACGATCTCCGTGGGTTCAAGTGCCCAGCCGGCGCACACGCGCGGCGCGCGAATCCGCGAGATGCGCTCGACCACGAGATGAGCGTCGACGTTCGACTGCACCGCATGATCCGGCGGGGAACGAGCTACGGTCCGATGCTGCCTGAAGGCGTGCTCGAGGACGACGGCGCCGACCGAGGCATCGTCTTCGTGTTCGCGGGCGCGCACATCAAGCGCCAGTTCGAGTTCGTCAAGACCCAATGGCTGAACGACGGCATCTTCATCGGGGCGCCCGCCGAGAAAGACCCGCTCGTCGGGCCAAACGACGGGTCCGGCATGCTTACCATCCCGCAACGGCCGATCCGCCGCCGGCTGCGTGACCTGCCGCCCTTCGTCGTTACCCGCGGTGGGGAGTACTGCTTTGCGCCAGGCCTACAAGCACTGCGCTGGCTGGGAGAACTCGGCACGTGACACGCATCGATAACGAAAGAAGGACGACTTGACAACCAGCTCCGCAGGCACCGAGCGCTGGAAGACCCTCGATTTCGGCCCGCCGCCATCTGGAGAGGCGGAGCCCGATCAGCCCGTGCTACTCGAGTTCGTCGCTGGCGAGCGCGTGGCCATCATCACGCTGAACCGGCCGCAGGCCGACAACGCGATCACGACCGACATGGGGGCGCGCCTCACGGAGATCCTGGAGACGATCGCCGTGCGTCCCGCCGTCCGCGTCGCGATCATCACCGGGGCCGGTGAGAGAGCCTTCTCGGTCGGCAGCGACCTGCGCCAGCGCAAGAACATGACGAAGGAGCAGTGGCTGCGCCAGCGTCAGGACTTCGACCGCACGCTGTACACCCTGCGCGCATTGCGAAAGCCCATCTTCGCTGCGGTGAACGGGATCGCGTACGGCGGCGGCTCCGAGATCGCCCAGAGCACCGATTTCATCATCGCGTCAGAGAACGCGACCTTCGGCCAGCCCGAAGCAATGATCGGGCTCGCCGCCGGCGGCGGCTCGCCCGCCCTACTTCCCCGCGTGCTCCCGCCGGGGAAAGCCCTCCAGATGCTGATGACGGGCGACCCGATCAGCGCGCAGGAGGCGTACCGGCTGGGAATGGTCAACGAGATCTGGCCTCAGGGCGAGCTCATGGATGCGGCGCACCGCATTGCGGAGAAGATCTCGAGTAACTCACCGACGGCGGTACAGGCCGTCAAGCGCGCCGTTCACATGGGTGAGGGACAGCCGATCGAGCAGGCCATCGCGATCATGATGGAGGCCCACTGGCGCTCGGCCGTGCATCCCGATCGCATCGAGGGCATCGGCGCATTCAACGACGACCGCGATCCGAACTTCCAGGACGCCGATTACTGATCGGCAAACTGCGCCGAGGGAACGGCCCATCTCGGCGCGCGTTCATCCCATCCGGGTGATGCCGTCTCCAGCCGTGTTGGTGAACCTGAACTTCAAGCGATCCCCGCGCGGGGATCTCCGGCAACACCTATGGAGGAACGACCCATGAACGACGCCGCTGTGGACGAGCTCGGGCCGGTTGACTATCTGGTCGTCGAATTTCCGGCCGACAAGGCCGATTTCTCAGGTGCGATGGCCGAGGAGCTGGCCGCCCTGGTCAGGCGCGGCGTGGTTCGCGTGCTCGACCTGCTGATTCTCAAGAAAGACCTCGACGGCTCGGTGGAGGGCTTTGAGTCCCATGACTTCGGCGACACCGATCTCGCTGAGCTGCTCGAGCTCGAGACGGAGCTCGCGATGCTGCTCGCCGCGGAGGACGTCGAGGCCATCGGAGCCGCGATGGAGCCCGGGTCTGTCGCCGCCGTGCTGATCTGGGAGAACGTCTGGGCCGCCCCATTCGGCGCTGCCGTGCGGCACTCGGGCGGGGAGTTGGTGGCCAGCGGCCGGATCCCGATCCAGGCCATAGCGGCGGCGGTCGAGGCGCACGAGTCAGAGATGAAGGAAGGAGTCTGAGATGTTGGGTCGAGCTCGACGGAGTGGAGGGGGACTGTTCGGACGGCGACCGGTCGCGCGGACTGCCGCGGTGGCTGGCACGGCTGCGGTTGCGGTCCGGGGCGTCCGACGCCGCGGAGATCGGCGCGAGGATCGGCGCGATGATCGCCGGGACCGACGATAGGGGCGTCTCGTTTCTTGGACGAAGGTCGACCACGGGCGTGCAGATCGTCCAAATTACGAGGTGCCGTGGATACGGCTGGGACGAAGAGGACCTGGGCGACGCTGCGTAGGTGGCGGTTCTGACGGCGCGGTACGAAACAATGCGTGCCATGTCGACGCAGCCGCCCGCTCAGGGGGAGATCGACCGTAAGCAGTTTGTCGGCGATGCTGACGTGCTCGCTGCGCTGGGCGTCACCGTTGAGGACCTGGCTGATCCCGACGTGCGCTCGCTGGTGATCCGACACGAGCACCCTGAGTTTGAGGAGGCGGTAAAGGAGCGCCTCCACGAGATCGATCTCGGGGACGGGCCGATGAATCCGCGGCTGCACCTCGCGATGCACGAGATTGTTGCGACGCAACTGTGGGACGACTCGCCGCCGGAGGTTTGGGCGACGGCGGCGCGGCTTCTCGACGCCGGGTACGAGCGACACGAGATCCTGCACATGCTCAGCCGACCCGTCGCGGACCAGGTGTGGGGGGCCCTGTGCGACGAGCAGCCGTATGACGAGGAGCGTCATATAGCCGCGCTCCGAGCGCTTCCCGGCTCATGGGAACAGGAGCGTTCGGCGCGGACATCGACGAGGCGGCACAACGACGCCCGCAAGCAGGCTCGCCGGAGCGCGCAGGCGGCGGGGCGGCGTAACCGCCGTCCGAGGTAGACGGGCGGCCCGCCGCGCGGGATTCCCAGTGCGCCCGAGAGGACTCGAACCTCCACGGACCATAAAGTCCACAAGGCCCTCAACCTTGCGCGTCTACCAATTCCGCCACAGGCGCTGGAGGCGGCCAGTATAGCCCTGCGGGGTCGGCTCGGAGTGGATCTCGGGCTCGGCAGGGTGGCCTGACCGGGCGCCTCGCCGTGGTCCTGCCGCCGGATCGGTGGCTCGTTCTTTCCGTGGAGTTGAGTCCGTCCTCGAGGAGCGCTAATGTGCCGAACACATGTTCGACCCAGCCCCGATCAGCGAGCAAATCGAGCAAGGAGCGAACGCATGGATCTGACCAAGCGCCAGCAGGAAATCTTCGACTTCATCAAGCGGTATTCGGCGAAGTACGGCTATCCGCCGACCGTGCGCGACATCGGCAAGGCCGTCGGACTCGCCTCATCGTCGACGGTGCACGCGCACCTGGCGAACCTGGAGAAGATCGGGCTGCTTCGGCGGGATCCGACGAAGCCGAGAGCGATCGAGATGCTCGACAAGGCCACCGCGGGCGTGCGCAACCTGGTGCGCCCAGGGCTGCCTCTGGTCGGCCAGGTCGCGGCCGGCCAGCCGATCCTCGCCGAGGAGAACATCGAGGACTACGTACAGACACCGTCGTATGCGGGCGGGAGCGACGGCGAGTACCTGCTCCGCGTGCGCGGCGAGTCGATGAAGGACGCCGGCATCCTCGAGGACGACCTGGTCGTGGTGCGCCCGCAGGACACCGCGCAGGACGGAGAGATCGTAGTGGCGCTGGTGGGGGAGGAAGCGACCGTGAAGCGCTTCTTCCAGGAGTCCGATCACGTGCGGCTGCAGCCCGAGAACGAGGCGATGGAACCGATCCGCAGCCGGGACGTGCGCGTGCTGGGCAAAGTCGTCGGGCTGATGAGGAGCATGACGTGACCAGTTGCACGCTCCCGGAAGCTCCTTCGCTGTTCGAATCGGTCGACGAGGGCGGCACGCTGGATGAACTGATCGTCTCGGTGTGGCAGGGGCTGAGCGCCCACGCGACCGTCGAGTGTCCGGTTTGCCGCGAGGAGATGGCGCCGGAGTACGGGGTGCACGCGCACGCGATCGGCGGCCGCTGCTCGACGTGCGGCTCGTCCGTTCGCTGATCACAGATTCGGCCACCGCGCAGTGAGCGGGGCGCGGCGACGGTGGGGTGTTGGTGGGGTACCTTGTGGCGGTGGGCGCGGATCGGTCGACCGCACCAGTGGGCGCGGTCGCATCGACTCTGCGCCATGTACGGGCTATGCTTGACCGCTGGAGGCCGAGCAGTCGCGGAGGTGATCAGCCTTCGAGGAAAGTCCGGACATCACAGGGTAAGGGTGGTTGGTAACGCCGACCCGGGGAAACCCGCGGGAAAGTGCCACAGAAAAGACACCGCCTAAGCCTGGAGCCGCTGCAGAGCCCCAGGCCGGTAAGGGTGAAATGGTGCGGTAAGAGCGCACCGGCGCCGCGGTGACGCGGCGGCCAGGTAAACCCCACTCGATGCTAGGCCAAGCAGGACCGTTTGCAGGTGACCCGCCAAGGTCCGGGTAGGCCGCACAGATGGATGGCTGCTCTCGACAGAATCCGGCTTACAGGCCTCCTACGGAAAGACCCCGCCTCGGCGGGGTCTTTCTATTTGGGGTCGGTTGCGCGGACGGGTCGAGTTGCTCGAGCGCGTGAGCGGGATCGTGTGGCGGCACGCCTGGCGGACTCTGGCGCTGAAGCTCACAATTACGCGGCTTGATCGCCAAAGTCCGCGCCGATCAACGAGGCACGGATCGCGCATCCGCGAGTGCCGCCCGCGCGGCGGCGTCACCGGGCACACCGTGGACGGCGCCGCCGGGGAAGGCGGCGGCGCTCCCGAGGTAGAGGCCCCGCAGCGGCGTGCGGTAAGGCGACAGTCGCGGGACGGGCCGGAACACGACCTGGCGCAGGCGGTAGCTGCCGCCGCCGACGTCGCCGCCGATGAGGTTGCGATCGCGACGCTCGAGCTCGCCCGGGCCCACCACATGGCGAGCGAGGATCAGGTCGCGGAACCCCGGCGCGAACCGCTCGACCTGGGCCTCGATGCGCTCGACGAGCGGCGGGACCTCGGCACTCCAGTCGATCCCGGTGCGTGGCCCGTGCGTGTAGGCCCACGCCGTGTGCTTGCCGACGGGTGCGCGGGAGGGATCCGCGAGCGATTGCTGGCCGAGGAGCAGGTAGGGCCGATCCGGAACGCGATGCTGGCCGGTGACGAGCGTCCGGAGCAGCTCGGCCTCGTCACCGGCGACGTGCACGGTGCCGGCCCCGCGGGCCTCGGGGGCCTCCCACGGAATCAGCGCGTCGAGCGCCCAGTCGACCTTGACCGTCGCGGGTCCGTAGCGGTAGCGGCGAAGCAGCGCGCGGTAGCCCGGCGAGAGCGCCTCGCCGGCGAGTTCCGCGAGCGCGTGCGGCATCACGCCGGCGATCACGAGATCGGTCGCGATCCGCTCCCCGCCCGCGAGCGCGACCCCTGCGACGCGACCGCGCACCGCCTCGATGACAACGACCAGCGCGCCCGTCCGTATCTCGCCACCGCGCTCGCGCAGATAGCCGACGAGCGCGTCCGTGAGCCGCTCGGCGCCGCCGGCGGGGCTGGGCCAACCGACCGCGTGGCCCATCAGGTTCAGATACACGGCTGCCGCCGCGCTGCCGGCGCCTGTCATCGGGACGTCGCCGTGCGCTGCCGAGCCGTACAGCCACGCCCGCGATCCGCCCGCCTCGAACAGGCGGTGCCCGAGTCCCTGCGCGGAGCCGGCGAGCGCTGCGGCGAACCGAGCGGCGCCGACCGGCCCGAGGGCGCGGACCAGTGCAGCCGCTCCGCCGATCGGCGGGAAGGCGCCGAGCATCGTCGCCCGGACCGCGTCGAACGAATCGAGCAGCGGGGCGACAAACGAACGCCACCGCGCTCCGTCGCCCGCCCGCATGGCGTCGAGGCTCGCGGCGGTCCGGTCGACGTCGCGGAACAGCGCCACAGCACGGCCGCCCGCCAGCGGGTGCGCGTAGCACGCATCCGGATAGATCCAGCGGAGGCCGTGGCGCTCGAGCGGCATGCGCGCGAACACCGGCGACGCGGCGCCGGCCGGGTATACAGCCGAGAATGTGTCGTGGCGGAAGCCCGGCAGCGTCAACTCTTCGGTCCGGACCGCGCCGCCGGACCTCTCGGCGGCCTCGAGCACCGTCACCGGATGACCGTTTTCCGCGAGCCGGATCGCCGCGGCTAGGCCGTTCGGTCCGGCGCCGATCACGACCGCGCTCAGCTGCCCCGCCACGGCATTGGGTGAGGAAGGAGCGGCAGGTGGGGGAGGCACGCCACGCGGTGCTCGGCGACCCTCAGCGCGGCACGGGCGCGCCGGCCAGTGCCAGCACCATGCCGACAATCGCCGCGCCGACGAGCGTCAGGACGATGCTGCGGCGCAACAGCAGCAGCGCGACCGCGGCAAGCCCGAGGACCACGAACTCCCATGTCTCGCGCAGGGCCGCTGTGAGCGGGATCGCGGCGCCGAAGATCGCGCCGATCGCCGCCGGGCCGGCGCCGGCGAGAAACGCCTGCGCTCGCGGGCTGGTCCGCACGCGCTCGAACTGACCTCCGCCGATCAGCACGAACAGGAAGGACGGCAGGAACGCGATTAGTGCCGCGAGCGCCGCGCCGCCGACGCCGTGCGCCGCGTAGCCGACCGCGGCAACGGTGGCGACGACCGGGCCTGGGGTGATCTGGCCGAGTGCCACCGCGTCCAGGAACTGGGACGAGGTCATCCAGTGGTACGTGTGGACCGCGTCGCCCTGCATCAGGGGGATGATCACGAAGCCTCCGCCGTAGGACAGCGCCCCGACCTTGAACGCCACCCACGCCAATGCGCCGAGCCCACCCGCGCCGGCGACCACCGCGGCGAGGGGCACAATCGCCGGGACCCAGCTGTGCAGGCGCGACCGGTCGCCGAACCCGCGGGCGATCCCGAGCTCGATCAGACCGCAACCAAGCAGCACCAGCACCAGATAGCGGCCGATCAGTGCCGCCGAGGCAAGGCCGAGCACCACGTAGAC
>CAWJXO010000004.1:0-209097 GCA_963846765.1 uncultured Solirubrobacterales bacterium | reverse complement strand
CGCGGCGATCGATCTCGCCGAGCAACTCGGCGTCCCGCTGGAGTGGTTCGCGCTGTCGGCCGGCGCGAAGATCGCGATGGACTCGGGTACCGAGACGATGGACTGGATCGCAGCCGGCCTGCGGCGGATCGTCCTCTTCACCCAGGCCGGCGGAGAGCTCAATGTGGTCGTCGCCGGCATCAACGTCGGGGCACAGCCGTATTGCAACGCCGAGGCGACGATGCTGATGCACACGCGAGGGGCTCTGATCATGACGCCGGAAGGCACGATGGTGCTGGCCGGCAAGGAGGCGCTCGACTATTCGGGCGGGGTGTCGGCCGAGGACAACTTCGGTCTCGGGGGCTACGAGCGGATCATGGGGCCAAACGGCCAGGCGCAGTATTGGGCCGGCGACCTCGCGGATGCCTGCCGGGTGCTCCTCCGCTACTACGAGCACACGTATGTCGCGCCCGGTGAGCGCTTTCCGCGGCGAGCGCACACGACAGATCCGGCCGACCGCGACGTCGGCGCGTCCCGGCACGACGCTCCCGGTTCGGCGCTGAAGCGGATCGCGGACGTCTTCTCGAACGAACTCAACGCCGATCGGAAGCAGCCGTTTGACATCCGATCGGTGATGAGCGCGGTGATCGACTCCGACCACCGGCCGCTGGAGCGCTGGGCGGCGATGCGCGATGCCGAGGTCGCGGTCGTGTGGGACGCGCATCTGGGCGGCTGGCCGCTGTCGCTGATTGGGATCGAGTCCCGGCCGCTGCCGCGACGAGGGGCGATCCCCGCCGACGGGCCCGAGCAATGGACCGCCGGCACGCTGTTCCCGCGCGCCGCCAAGAAGATCGCCCGCGCGCTCAACGCCGCGGCGGGCCGCCGGCCGGTGGTGGTGCTCGCGAACCTGGCCGGCTTCGACGGTTCGCCCGAGTCGCTGCGCGAGTGGGAGCTCGAGTTCGGAGCCGAGATCGCCCGTGCGGTTGTCAACTTCGACGGTCCGATCGTCGTCTGCGTGCTGTCGCGGTACCACGGCGGCGCGTTCGTGGTCTTCTCGCAGAAGCTGAATCCCCAGCTCGAGACGCTCGCGCTCGAAGGTGCCCGGGCCTCGGTGATCGGCGGCGCTCCGGCGGCGGCGGTCGTGTTCGCCGGCGAGGTCGAGCGAGCCGCTGCGGACGACGAGCGGATCCAGGAGCTGGAAACGCAGATCGCCGGAGCCGAGGGCGTCGAGCGCCAGCGCCTACGCGCTCGGCGAAGCGCGCTGTGGGAAGAGGTGCTGGCCGAGAAGCGGCGAGCGTTTGCCGATCGGTTCGACCGGGTTCACAGCATCGAGCGCGCCGTTCGGATGGGCTCGGTAACCAGCATCATCGAACTGGCGTCGCTCCGGAGTTCGCTGATCGATGCGGTCGAGCGGGGGATCGGCCGGGCTGACCGCTCATGGGATACGAGGGTTCAGATGGCCGCCTCGACGGCGCCATCGTCGTGGACGACCACGCCGCCGTAGCGGGCCCGGAGCAGCGCCCCGCCCGCGGCCGGTCCCAACAGCAGCGCGGCCTTGGCCAAGGCCTCGGCCTCGAGTGCCGTCGGGGCGAGCGCGGTGGCGGCGATCAGCCCCGTCCAGGCCGGAGTCCCGGTGGCGGGATCGATCAGGTGGTGGGCGAACTCATCCCCGTCGCGCTCCCACAGTCGGGCGTCGACGCCGGAGGTCGCCACACCGCCGGCGCGAACGCGGAACGTGTGAGCGACCCCACCGGTCAGCGGATGGCGCACGCGCACCTCCCACGGCGCTCCACGGCCGGCCGCTACACGCAGGTCCCCGCCACAGTCGACGGCGCAGCGCCCATGGCGCTTGAGTTGCTCGACGACGAGGTCCGCCGCCCATCCCTTGACCGAGCCTCCGAGGTCGAGCTCGAGGCCCGGCGGGCGGCGGATCACGCCCGCGGCCTCGTCGACCTGCACCGCTCGCCATGCGGCAGCCGGGTCCGGGCGAGCCGGGCGGCGTTGCGGCGCGGTGCGGAGCGCGTGCAGCAGAGACGGGGGCTGCACGTGGGCCCGGGACTCGCCGTAGCCGGCGCGGCGCATCGCCCCGATCAGCGTCGGATCCACGAGGCCGCCGGTGAGGGACGCCGCACGCAGCGCGGCCGCGACCGCGGCCCGCAGAACCGGCGCCGCGGGTACGGTGCCGCGCGGATCGGCGTTGAGGCGCGAGAGGTCGCTGCCGGGGTCAAAGCGGGACAGCCGGCGCTCGATCTCGGCGAACTCCGAGGCGAGGTCGACCCCGCCGTCGCCGTCGCGCACGACCCGCGCCACGGTTCCCATCGTCGGAAAGCTGTCGTCGAGCACGTTTGCCCTCGGGCCGGCGCGGTCACCCGTCCGCGGTGGCCTCGGCCGGGGACGGCGCCGGCCTCGCCGGGGACGGCGAGGAGCGCGGCGCCATGTCCGCACCGTAAGCCTGCTGCAGATCCGCGATCTGGCCGGGACTCGACTGCGTGGTCAGCGGCGGCGGGGGTTCGTTCCGTGCCACTCGCCGGCGGCGGCGTACCAACTCCCCCACGCCGCCGGCCGCGGCCGCCGCGACAAGCGTCAGACGCGCCCGAGAGATCATTCCACCACGCTAGAGGCCGCCCGGTCCCTCCGCGAGCGGGCGGGTCCGAACCGTAGGTGCGGGGAACTACTCGGGTGGAAAACTACTTACGGGCCTCGGCATCTGCCACGGTTACCGCCCTCCGCGTCAGCGCGAAGACTGTTGCTTAGTCAGCGGCTTCTACTCGAAGCCGTGGCGATAGATCGAGCGTCTGGGAGATATGTGATGACCACGCAAGTAGCGACCGCCGGTGTCAAAAAGCCGTCGGCTCGGACCCGCAAGTGGGTGTACGACTTCACCGAGGGCTCGCGCGAGATGCGCGACCTGCTCGGCGGCAAGGGCGCGGGCGTTGCCGAGATGACCCGGATCCTGGGTCCTGACATGGTCCCGGCCGGATTCACGATCACCACCGAGGCGTGCGTGGCCTACATGCGCGGCAGCCAAACGTGGCCCGAGGGTCTCCAGGCCCAGGTGGACGCGGCGCTCACGTCGCTCGAGAAGCGCACCGGCAAGCGCCTCGGGGACCCGAACGATCCGCTGCTCGTGTCCGTACGTTCCGGCGCGCGCGTGTCGATGCCGGGAATGATGGACACGGTCCTGAACCTCGGCCTGAACGACGAGTCGACCGCGGGACTCGGCTCGCGCACCGGGGATGAGCGATTCGCCTGGGACTGCTACCGCCGGCTGGTGCAGATGTTCGGCAACGTCGTGCGCGGGATCCCGGGCGAACGCTTCGAGGATGAGATCGCGCGCGTCAAGCGAGAGCGCGGAGTCACGCTCGACATCGAGCTCGACGCCGACGCGCTGCGCGAGCTGACCGAGTCCTTCAAGTCCTACTACGACTTCCCGACCGATCCGCAGGAGCAGCTGACGCAGTCGATCCGCGCCGTGTTCGACTCGTGGATGGGCGAGCGGGCCGTTCAGTACCGCCGGATCAACCGTCTACCCGACGACTGGGGCACAGCCGTCAACGTGCAGCAGATGGTGTACGGCAACAAGGGCGAGGCGTCGGGCTCGGGAGTGGCCTTCAGCCGCGACGAGGTGACGGGTGCGCAGACACCGTCGGGCGACTTCCTGCCGAACGCCCAGGGCGAGGACGTGGTCTCCGGTGTGCGGACGCCTCGCGACCTGTCCGAGCTGCGCGACTGGATGCCCGACGTGGCCGATCAGCTGACCGAGATCATGCGAAAGCTCGAGGCCCACTACAAGGACATGCAGGACACCGAGTTCACGATCGAGGAGGGACGTCTGTTCATGCTCCAGACCAGGAGCGCGAAGCGCCCGGCGCAGGCCGCGGTGCGCTTTGCGGTCGACGCGTTCGAGGAGCGGCTGTTGACGAAGGCTGAGGCGGTCGCCACGATCGACGCCGGGGCGCTCGACGCACTCCTGCACCCGTCGTTCGACACGACGGCGCGCTTCACCGCGATCGCCCACGGGGTCGCCGCCTCGCCGGGCGCGGCCAAGGGCACGATCGTGTTCACCGCGCCCGAGGCGGTCGCGCAGGCGGCGGAAGGGAAGGCGGTAATCCTGGTCCGGCCGTTCACCGAGGCCGACGACGTCGCGGGCTTCCACGCCGCGGTCGGGATCCTCACCTCCGAGGGAGGCAAGGCCTCGCACGCGGCGCTGGTGGCACGGGGCATGGGGCGTCCGGCGATCACGGGCGCTGCCGCACTGGATGTCGACCTCAAAATGGGAGAAGTGCGGATCGACGACCTCGTCCTGCACGCCGGCGATTTCATCGCGATCGACGGCACCAACGGCATCATCACCACCGATGACGTGCCGCTCGTCGAGGCCCACATCGACGCCCGCTTCGAGACGGTCCTGCGCTGGGCCGACGAGTTGCGCCAAATCGGCGTGAGGGCGAACGCCGACACACCCGAGGACGCCGCCCGCGCGCACCGGTTCGGGGCCGAGGGAATCGGGCTGTGCCGGACTGAGCACATGTTCATGGCCGCCGATCGCCAGCCGAAGATGCGGGCGATGATCATGGCCGAGGACGAGGCCGGCCGGCGGGCGGCGTTGGATGAGCTGCTGCCGCTCCAGCAGAGCGACTTCGAAGGGCTGTTCGAGGCGATGCCGGGCTGGCCGGTGACGATTCGTCTGCTCGACCCGCCGCTGCACGAGTTCCTGCCCGACCGCTTCGAGCTGAACGAGGAGATCGTGCGCGCCCGGATCGACCGCAGCCCGCGACTCGATGGGCTCGAGCGTCAGTTCGATCGGGCGCGGTCGCTGGAAGAGACCAACCCGATGCTCGGAACCCGCGGCGTGCGCCTCGGCGTGATGGAGCCCGAGGTTTACGAGATGCAGGCGCGCGCGATCGCCCGCGCCGCGCTCGCGGTGCGCCAGCGAACCGGCCGCGGACCTCGCCTCGAGATCATGATTCCGCTCGTCGCCTACGAGCGCGAGCTCGAGCTCGTCAGAGCCCGCGTGGTGTCGGTGGCCGAGGAGGAAGGTCTCCGCTACGGCGACGACTTCGGCGTCGGGACGATGATCGAGCTGCCGCGGGCGTGTTTCATCGCTGATCGGATCGCCCGTCATGCCGACTTCTTCTCGTTCGGCACGAACGATCTCACGCAGTGCGCGATCGGCTTCTCGCGCGACGACATCGAGGGTCGGATCATCCCTCGCTACGTCGAAGAGAAGATCGTCGACGGCTCGCCGTTCGCGACGATCGACGAACCGGGTGTCGGCGAACTGGTGCGGGTCGCCGTCGAGCGAGGGCGCCGTGAGCGAGCCGGACCTCGAGCTCGGTGTTTGCGGTGAGCACGGCGGAGACCCGCAGTCGATCCGCTTCTTCCACGACTCGGGACTCGACTACGTGAGCTGCTCACCGTTCCGTCTCCCGATCGCGCGCGTGGCAGCCGCTCAGGCCGCGATCGCGGCACCGCGATGACCGGCTCGGCCTCGGATATCACGCGGTTGCCCGACCTGGCCCACGGGCAGTCGCGGACCGGGCCGGTCCGCGACCAGCGACCCGTGTACGTCGATCTGCTCCCACCCTGCAACGCGGGCTGCCCCGCTGGGGAGAACATCCAGGGCTGGATGGCGCACGTCAAGGCCGGCGAGCACGAGCAGGCCTGGCGCCTGCTGACCGCCGATAACCCGTTCCCCGCGATCCACGGCCGGGTCTGTTACCACCCGTGTGAGAGCGTCTGCAACCGTGCCGACCTCGACAGCGCGCTGTCGATTCACGCGGTCGAGCGGTTCCTCGGTGATCTCGCGCTCGAGCGGGGCTGGTTGTTCGATCCACCGCGGGCGCGGAGCGGCAAGCGCGTACTGGTGATCGGAGCGGGTCCGAGCGGTCTGTCGGCCGCGCACCATCTCGCGCGGCTCGGCCACGAGGTCGAGATTCGCGATGCCGGCCCCGAGCCGGGCGGGATGATGCGCTACGGGATCCCCGCCTACCGGCTGCCCAGGGACGTGATGGGCGCAGAGGTGGATCGGATCGCCGCGCTCGGGGTCCGGTTGACCGGTGACCATTGGGTCGAGGACCTCGAGCTCGAGCGCCGCGAGGGGGCGTTCGATGCCGTGTTCGTCGCGGTCGGCGCGCACCTGTCCAAGCGGGTCGACATCCCGGCCGCCGATGCCGGCCACATCGTCGACGCGGTGTCGTTCCTGCGCGGCGTGGCCGCCGGGCGAGCGGCCCGTGATCGGACGTCGCGTCGCCGTGTACGGCGGCGGCAACACCGCGATGGACGCCGCGCGCACGTCGCGCGGCGGATGGGCGCCGAGGAGGCGCTGATCGTCTACCGGCGCACCCGCGCGCAGATGCCGGCCCACGAGGACGAGGCCGCGGACGCCGAGCGGGAAGGGGTGCGGATCAACTGGCTGCGGACGATCAAGGCGATGGAGGGTTCCGAGCTGCAGATCGAGGAGATGGAGCTCGACGAGACCGGCTATCCCGCAACCAACCGGCCGATTCGAGACCCTGGCCGCGGACACGGTGATCCTCGCCTTGGGCCAGGACACCGACACCGATTTCCTGCGCGCGGTCCCGGGCGTGGAGTTCGAGCGCGACGGGACCGTACGCGTGTCGAGCTCGCTGATGACCGGCTGTCCCGGGCGTGTTCGCCGGCGGCGACATGGTGCCCTCAGAGCGGACCGTGACCGTCGGCGTCGGGCACGGCAAGCGTGCCGCGCGCGAGATCGATGCGTGGCTCCGCGGCTCGCGATATGAGCGCTCGCCCAAGCATCCGCAGGCGGATTTCGATCTCCTGAACCTGTGGTACTTCGGCGATCACCCCCGACGCCAGCAGCCCGAGCTGGCGCCCGAGGAGCGACTCGGCGGGTTCGATGAGGTGGTAGGCGGCCTCTCAGAACAGGAGGCCGTGTTCGAGGCGCGACGGTGCCTGTCGTGCGGCAACTGCATCGAGTGCGACGGGTGCCTCGGCGCCTGCCCCGAGGACGCGGTGATCAAGCTCGGTCCGGGGCTGCGGTACAGGTTCGACTACGACCGATGCACCGGGTGCCGAGCGTGTTTCGAGCAGTGCCCGGTGCACTCGATCGAGATGATCGCCTGAGCAGGCACCGGATCCTGCGTACGCGTTCGTTGCGCCCGACGATACGGTGGAGCGAAGTCGCTGATGCGCGCCACAGTTGACGGCAACGAAGCCACAGCCTGGGTTGCGCACCGATGCAGCGAGGTCTGCTGCATCTTCCCGATCACCCCCTCCTCGCCGATGGCCGAGTTCGCCGACGAGTGGTCGAGCAAGGGGCGGACGAACCTGTGGGGGACGGTGCCGGCGGTGGTCGAGATGCAGAGCGAGGCCGGCGCCGCGGGAGCCCTGCACGGCGCGCTCCAGGGCGGCGCGCTCGGAACGACGTTCACGGCCTCGCAGGGCCTGCTGCTGATGATCCCGAACATGTACAAGATCGCCGGGGAGCTGACGTCGGCGGTGATGCACGTGGCCGCGCGCTCGCTGGCCGCGCAAGCGCTGTCGATCTTCGGCGACCACTCCGACGTGATGGCGGTCCGCCAGACGGGGTTCGCGCTGCTGAGCTCGGCGTCGGTGCAGGAGGCGCACGACCTCGCGCTCGTCGCCCACGCCGCCACGCTCGAGACGCGCATACCGTTCGTGCACTTCTTCGACGGCTTCCGCACCTCGCACGAGCTGCAGACGATCGAGATGCTCGACGACGAGGACGTGCGCGCTTTGATCTCGGACGAGCTGGTCCGGGCCCACCGCGCCCGGGCGCTGTCGCCCGACCGGCCGTTCATCCGCGGCACCGCGCAGAACCCCGACATCTACTTCCAGGCGCGTGAGACCGTCAACCCGTTCTATGCGCGCGTGCCCGACGTGGTGCAGAGCGCGATGGACCGTCTCGCCGAGCGCACCGGCCGACGCTACGGCCTGGTCGAGTACACCGGCCACCCGGAGGCCGAGCGCGTGCTCGTGGTGATGGGCTCGGGCGGCGAGACCGCACGCGAGACAGTCGCCTACCTTCAGGCGCAGGGCGAACGCGTGGGCGTCGCGCAGATCAGGCTGTACCGGCCGTTCCCCGCGCGCGAGCTGGCCGCGGCGCTGCCCCAGAGCGTGCGCCGGGTCGCCGTCCTCGATCGCACCAAGGAGCCGGGCTCGTTCGGCGAGCCGCTGTTCCTCGACACGCTCGCGGCGCTGGACGAGGCCCACGGCACCGGGGAGCGCGACGTCATGCCGGTCGTGATCGGCGGGCGCTACGGGCTGTCCTCCAAGGAGTTCACCCCGGGCATGGTCGTCGGGGTGCTCGAGGAGTTGGCGCGCGAACAGCCCACGCGGCGATTCACGATCGGGATCAACGACGACATCTCTCACACGAGCGTCCCGTACGACGCATCGCTCGACATCGAGCCCGAGGAGACCGTCCGAGCCGTGTTCTTCGGGCTGGGTTCGGACGGCACGGTCGGCGCTAACAAGAACACGATCAAGATCCTCGGCGACGCGGCGAACCTCCACGCCCAGGGGTACTTCGTCTACGACTCCAAGAAGTCCGGCTCACAGACGGTCTCGCACCTGCGCTTCGGGCCACGATCGATCCACGCCCCGTACCTCGTCTCCACGGCGAGCTTCGTCGGATGTCACAAGTTCGGGATGATCGAGCGCGACGAGGTGCTCGATCGCGCCGCACGCGGCGCGACGCTGTTGCTCAACTGTCCTCACGAGCCCGATCAGGTCTGGGACGCGCTGTCGCACTCCGTACAGGAGAAGCTCCTCGCCAAGGAGATCGAGCTGTATGCGATCGATGCCGGACGGATCGCACGGGACGCGGGACTGGCGGGGCGGACGAACACCGTGCTGCAGACGTGTTTCTTCGCGATCTCCGGCGTGATGGAGCGTGAGCAGGCGATCGAGGCGATCAAGGCGTCGATTCAGAAGACGTACGGGAAGCGGGGCGAGGAGGTGGTCAGGCGCAACGTCGAGGCGGTCGACCGCTCGCTCGCTGCGCTGCACCGGGTGCCCGTGCCCGATCGGGCCACCTCGACGCACGAGGAGCCGCCGCTCGTGCCGGCGGACGCGCCCGAGTTCGTCCGGACGGTGACCGCGGCGATGATGGCCGGCCACGGCGATGACCTGCCCGTCAGCGTGCTGCCGGTCGACGGCACGTACCCGAGCGGCACGACCAAATACGAGAAGCGCAACGTCTCGGACCTCGTCGCGGTCTGGGACTCCGAGCTCTGCATCCAATGCGGTAACTGCAGCTTCGTCTGCCCGCACAGCGTGATCAGATCCCGCTACTACGAGCCGGCCCGCCTGGAAGGCGCTCCCGACAGCTTCGCCTCGGCAGCGCTGAACGGAGCCGGGCTCCCCGACGTCAGGTACACGCTGCAGGTGTACGTCGAGGACTGCACCGGATGCGGGCTGTGCGTCGAGGCGTGCCCGGTGTCGGCGGCCAATGAGCCGGGTCACAAGGCGATCAATCTCGGAGCACTCGAGCCGCTGGTCGAGAGCGAGCGCCACAACATCGCGTTCTTCGAGCAGCTGCCGGTGAACGATCGCACGCGAGTTGACTTCGGCACCGTGCGTGGCACCCAGTTTCTGGAGCCCCTGTTCGAGTTCTCGGGCGCGTGCGCCGGTTGCGGCGAGACGCCGTACCTGAAGCTCCTCTCGCAGCTGTTCGGCGACCGGCTGACGATCGCCAACGCCACCGGCTGCTCGTCGATCTACGGCGGGAACCAACCGACGACGCCGTGGACGGTCGATGCCGATGGCCACGGCCCAGCGTGGTCGAACTCGCTGTTCGAGGACAACGCGGAGTTCGGGCTGGGACTGCGACTCGCCGCCGACCGCCATACCGAGCTCGCGCGCCGTCGCCTGTCCGAGCTGCGCGACGCCGTGGGCCCGGAGCTCGTCGACGAGATCCTGGCGGCGCCGCAGGTCAGAGAATCCGAATTACGCGCTCAGCGCGAACGGATCGCGGAGCTGGAACGCCGGCTCGCAGAGCTCGACAATCCCGCGGTCGATGACCTGCGCAGCGTTCTCGACCACCTGATTCGGCGCAGCGTGTGGATCGTCGGCGGAGACGGCTGGGCCTACGACATCGGCGCGGGCGGGCTCGATCACGTGCTGGCCAGCGGCAGGAACGTCAACGTGCTGGTGATGGACACCGAGGTGTACTCCAACACCGGTGGGCAGATGTCGAAGGCGACGCCACTCGGGGCGGTCGCGAAGTTCGCCGCCGCGGGCAAGACCGTCCCGACCAAGGACCTCGCCCTCCAGGCGATCGCGTACGCCGACGTCTACGTGGCGCGCGTGGCGTTCGGCGCCGATCCTCAACAGACTCTGCGCGCGTTCCGGGAAGCCGAGGCGTACGACGGACCGTCGCTGATAATCGCCTACAGTCACTGTGTCGCGCACGGATACGACATGCGCGAGGGGTTGAGCCAGCAGTACGGCGCGGTGGCCAGCGGTCACTGGCCGCTGATCCGCTACGACCCCGTGGCCTCCGCCGACGGCGACAACCCCTTCCTGCTCGACTCGCCGCGACCGCGCATGTCACTCGGCGACTACCGCAAAGGCGAGTTGCGCTTCCGTGCCCTTGCGGCCGCCCACCCGGCCGAGTCCGAGCGCCTGCTCGGCCTCGCCCAGCAGGTGGTCGACCAGCGCTGGCGACTCTACGAACAGATGGCGACCCGCAGCGCGAGCGAGTTCCCGTCCGATCCCCGCCGTGGTCGTAAATGATGGAGCTCTCGACGACATACATGGGTCTCGCACTGCGCAATCCGCTCGTGGCTTCGCCGTCGCCGCTGTCCTACAGCCTCGACGGAGTTCACCGACTGGCGGACGGAGGCGTCGGCGCGATCGTTCTGTACTCGCTGTTTGAGGAGCAACTGCGCGAGCAGACCGCGCGAGCCATCGGTCTCATCGAAGACAGCGCCGAGAGCTTCCCCGAGGCGCTCAGTTACTTCCCCTCCGTTGCCGAGGAGGACGGCAGCCCGCATGCATATCTGACGCTGCTCGAACGCGCCGTCGGCACGGTCGACGTTCCCGTGATCGCGAGCCTCAACGGCGTCACTCCCGAGGGTTGGACCGAATATGCCCGCGCCATGCAGGACGCCGGGGCCGCCGCGATCGAGCTGAACATCTACTACCTCCCGGGTGATACGGAGACCTCGGGACGCGACGTCGAGCAGCGTCACGTCGATGTCCTCGAGCAAGTGAAGTCGGCTGTCAGCGTGCCCGTCGCGGTCAAGCTCAGCCCCTACTTCAGCTCCGCCGGCGAGATGGCGCTGCGGCTCGAAAGGGCCGGGGCCGACGCGCTCGTGCTGTTCAACCGCTTCCTGCAGCCCGACATCGACACCGAGCAGCTCGTGGTCCTGCCGCGAGTGAACCTCTCGAGCCCGGCTGACGCGCGCTTGGCGCGCACCTGGATCGCACTGTTACGGGGCAGACTGACGGCCTCGCTCGCCGCCACCTCGGGCGTGGAGGTGCCGGCCGACCTTGCCCGGTATCTGCTCGCAGGCGCCGACGTGGTGATGACGACGTCCGCCTTGTTGCGGCACGGTCCGAGCTACGCAACCGACCTCCTCGACGGGCTGCGCCGCTGGATGGCGAGCAAGGGCTTCGAGACGGTGGACGACGTCCGCGGTCTGCTCGCGGTGCCGCGCGACGCCGACGCCGCCGCCTACGAACGTTCAAGTTATGTCACTGCAATGCGTGCTGCCAACGCAGGCGCCTACAACCCCTGGTGAGTGAACCATGACACAAGCAAACCCCCCCAGCGTTGTGATCGTCGGCGGCGGCGTCGCCGGCCTGGAGTCGCTGCTCGCGCTGCGGGCCCTCGCGGGCGATCGCGTAGCCCTGACCCTCGTTTCGCCAGATGATTGGTTCGTCGACCGTCCCATGACCGTGGCCGAGCCGTTTGGACTCGGATTGGCAGCACGCCTTTCGCTGCCGGAGGTCACCGCCGAACTCGGCGCCGACTTCGTTCGCGGGAGCGCGGCGGCTGTGGACGGCGCTGGTCGACGAGTCACGTGTGCGGACGGCCAGACCCTCGCCTTTGACACGCTCATAATCGCCCTCGGCGCGCGGGCACGAGCGCCGTTTGCCGACGCGATCACATTCGGGCTCGACGGTTCGGGCGACGCGATCAAGGAGATGCTCGATCGCCTGCGCGGCCGAGACGGCCGCAGCGTGTCCTTCGTTGCTCCCACGATGACGGGATGGCTCCTCCCGCTTTATGAGCTTGCACTGATGACGGCGCGCGAGCTCTCGCGCAGCGATGTCGATGGAATCCAGGTGCGTCTCCTCACCCCGGAGGATCGCCCCCTGTCGCTGTTCGGCGGTCGGCTGAGCCAGAGCATCGGCCGCTTGCTCGATAGGGCGGGTATCGACTTCGTCCAGGCGTCGTTCGCAAAGGCCAACGGCGGCGGCCTGACCTATGCCGCCCTCGGGCAACCGAGCTCCGATTACGTCGTCACGCTGCCGCTCCTGAGCGGCCCGGAGCTAGCCGGGGTGCCGGCCAGCGAGCCGCATGGGTTCATCCCCGTCGACGAGTACGGGCGCGTTACGGGACTTCCCGGCGTGTACGCAGCCGGCGACGCCGTCGACTTCCCCGTCAAGCAGGGCGGCATTGCCACACAGCAGGCGGACGTTGTCGCCGAGCACGTCGCCGCGAGGTACGGCGCGGGCGTCGAGCCGGCACCGTTTCAGCCCATGCTGCGAGGAATGCTGTTCACCGGCGACGAACCCGTCTACATGCGCTCGGGCGTGCCCGATGTCGACCCTGACGTTCCGGGCGCGTGGTACCCTCTGTGGTGGCCGCCGACCAAGATCGCCGGCCGCCACCTCGGTCCGTACTTGTCCGAGCATGGCGCCGAAGGGGAATTCGGCGCACCCCCTGTGGGCTTCATCGACGTCGACGTTCCGCTCGCCGCGCTTACGATGCCCGGCTGAGCCTCGACCGGAGAGATGTGTCCGCACTCCAGCATGAGACGATTTTCGCGATGGCGCCGGAGCGATTCGCGTCGGTGCTCTCGCCAGGTGAGTACGAGGCGTTGCTCGGGCTGGTCGAGCAGGCCGCGCGCGAGCTGCACGGTCGCGTGATCTGGAACGTGAACTCGACCGCGAAGGGCGGCGGTGTCGTCGAGATGTTGCGCCCGTTGCTGGGTTACTGCCGTGGCGCCGGTGTCGACGCGCGCTGGGTCGTGATTTCAGGGCACCCGGACTTCTTTGCGGTCACGAAGCGCATACACAATCGTCTGCACGGATTCGCCGGCGACGGCGGGCCGTTGGGCGACGCAGAGCGCAAGGTCTACGAGCAGACGTTGACCGCGAGTGCGGACGAGCTCGCGGAGCTGGTGAATCCGCGGGACGTCGTGATCTTGCATGACCCCCAGACGGCCGGGCTGGCGGCGGCTGTTCGTAACACAGGGGCGACCGTGATGTGGCGCTGTCATGTTGGTCTCGACGCCGCCAACGATCACGCTCATGACGCATGGGACTTCCTGCGCGGTTACGTGTTGGATGCCCATCTGTTCATATTTTCTCGCGCGGGGTTCGCCTGGGATGGCTTGCCGCGCGACCGCATCTCGGTCATCCGCCCCTCCATCGATGCCTTCGCGCCGAAGAACGCCGAACAATCTCGCGGGCAGTCACTGGCGATCATGGCGGCGGCGGGAGTTCTGGCGGATGACATGAGCTCCTATCCGAGCTTTACGCGTTCCGATGGTACGCCGGGACGCGTAGAGCGACGGGCGGAGATGCTCGAGGAGGAGCCGCTCGTCGCCGACGTGCCGGTCGTGATGCAGGTGTCGCGGTGGGATCTGCTGAAAGATCCGCTCGGCGTCCTCCGCGCGTTCGCCGAGCACGTCGCCAGCCGCGATGCGGCCCACCTGCTGCTGGTCGGTCCGTCGACTGTGGCCGTCGCCGATGACCCAGAGGGCGCGCAGGTTCTGGACGACGTCCGGACGGCGTGGCATGAACTCCCCGCGGGCGTCCGTCGGCGGGTCCACCTCTGCTCGCTTCCGATGGAGGACGTCGAGGAGAACGCCGCGATTGTCAACGCTCTGCAGCGGCACGCGAGGGTGGTCGTCCAGAAGAGCCTCGCGGAGGGCTTCGGGCTGACGGTCGCCGAGGCGATGTGGAAGCAGCGACCGGTCGTCGCGAGCCGGATCGGGGGGATTCGCGATCAGATCGAGGATGGCCGGTCGGGTGTCTTGCTACCCGACCCCCGGGACCTAGAGCAGGCCGGCGCTGCGATCGTCGAGCTGCTCGGAGACGGCGAGCGCGCTCACCGAATGGGGCTTGCGGCCCAACGCCACGTGCAACAGCAGTTCCTCGGTCCCCACCACCTCGGACGGTACTTCGAGGTGATGAACAGGGTCGCCTCGCAGCGTGAACACACGGTGGGTTTTTCCGGCTGATCTCGGTGGACAAGTGCGGATGCCTCCGTCCCCTCCCCGGACCTACGATGCGGCTAACCATGCGCGCCACCGTCTTGGAGACGAACGACACATATTCGGCGACACCGCCGGGTTCAACCACGCCGGATCCAGATGCGGTGCTCGACGTCGCGCTCGAAGCGCTCCGTTTCGAGCACGCTCATGCCGAGGCGGCGCGCTCGCGCGCCGCTGGATTGCTCACGGCGTGCGGTGTGTTGCTCGCGCTCACAGCGGGATTGGGGTCGGCCGCGGCTCAGGCGGCGCAGAAGCTTTCCCCTCTTGGCGCCGCGGTGACGGTCTGCCTGGCGGCTCTGACCGCCATGCTCCTGCTCGGAGCGGCAGCCATCTCGGGCCAGGTGTTCGCGCCGTCTCAGAAGAGTCGGATGGCGCTTGAGGAGTTTCGCGAGTTCGCCGAATTGCGCTTCCGTGCCGCGGACACGGAAGTGCTGTCGAGAGCGGCGCTCGAGCGTCTCGCCGCGGCGCGTGCGGCCAATCTAACCTCGCGCTCGCGAAGCATCCTCGCGATGGCTCTCTATGTCAGCGCGCTCGGCGTGCTCGGCGCGCAGGTACTGCTCATCGCCGTCGTTCACTTACTAGGCGTTTGACATGAGGATCGGCATGCTCACCGGCGGCGGTGACTGTCCCGGACTCAACGCCGTGATCCGCGCGGTCGTGCGCGATGGAATCGACGAGTTCGGAGATCAGCTCGTCGGCTTCCGCGACGGATGGCGCGGCGTTCTTGAAGGCTCGTATATCGACCTGGATATCGAGGCCACGCGGGGGATTCTGCCGCGCGGCGGCACCATCCTCGGGAGCTCGCGAACCAATCCGTACAAGCGCGACGACGGCGTCCGGTGTGTGCTCGCGACGCTCGCACGACTAGGCGTCGACGCGCTGATCGCAATCGGCGGCGAGGACACCCTCGGCGTGGCCAACAAGCTTCACCAGGAAGGCGTGAACGTGATCGGCGTGCCGAAGACGATCGACAACGACCTCGGTGCCACCGACGTCACGTTCGGGTTCGACACCGCGCTGCAGATAGCCACGGATGCGATCGACCGCCTGCACACGACGGCGGAGAGTCACAACAGGATCCTGGTCGTCGAAGTGATGGGACGCAGCGCCGGCTGGATCGCGCTTCATTCCGGCATCGCCGGCGGCGCGGACGTGATCCTGATCCCAGAGATCCCCTTCGACATCGACGAGGTGTGCCGGCTGATCGAACGCCGCCACGCTAGAGGACGCTACTTCTCGATCGTGGTCGCAGCGGAAGGAGCGACGCCGAAGGCGGGGACGATGGAGGTCCTGACCGGCGCCGTCGACGAGTTCGGGCACCCTCGGCTCGGCGGGATCGGCGCCCGCCTCGAGCAGGAGATCGAGAACCGCACTGGGTACGAGACGCGTGCCACTGTGCTCGGTCACGTCCAGCGCGGGGGAACGCCGACCGCGTTCGACCGCGTGCTCGCGACCAGGCTGGGGCTCGCCGCGATCCGAGCCGCGCACGACAACGCCTGGGGGATGATGGCGTCGCTCCGGGGCAACGAGATCAAACTCGTCGCGCTGGCGGACGCCGTCGCCGAGGTGCGAACAGTGCCCACGGAGGAGTACGAACGGCTCGGAGTTCTGTTTGGGTGATCCGCCGGCGTGAGACGACGAGCGGCCATTCGTGTGGTGAATTACTGACGCTTGTTGTGCCTCGCCCCGATGCCGCGGCGAAGCCCTCTGCGTAGGTTGGGGCCATGTCCGACACCCTCACCGCCCTCGACGCGACCTTCCTCGAAGTCGAGCAGCTGGACGAGGGGGCGCTCATGAGCATCGGCGGCGTGAGCGTTTTCGACCCGGTACCCGGGGGCGGAGCGCCAACGATCGAAGAGGTGTGCGCGGACCTGAGCGCGCGGCTGGATCAGCTCCCGCGTTACTCGCAGCGACTGTCATCAACCCGGACGGGCGGGTTCGCCTGGCCGCGCTGGACCGACGACGATCGCTTCCGGATTCGTGACCATGTCGCCCACGTCGTCCTGCCGGCGCCCGGCGGACACGAGGAGCTGTGCGCGTGGGCGGCCGACTTCTATTCGCACCGGCTCGACCGGACTCGCCCGCTGTGGGAAATGGCACTGATCGAGGGGCTGGCCGAAGATCGATGGGCGATCGCCCACAAGACCCATCACTGCCTCGTCGATGGCGTCGGCTCCGTCGACGTCGCCTACCTACTGCTCGACACCGAGCCGAACCCGCCCGAGCGTCCGCTCGCTCCGCCCCCACCGCTGGGCAATGACTCGCTCCTGCGCTCGTTGGTGCCCGGCCCGCCGCAGCCGATCGCGGACGTCGCGCATGCCGGCGCCCGCGTCGCCGGCGCAGGCGTGCACGCGGCGCTGCACCCGCGCGAGGTGCTCGAACGGTCCCGCTCGCTGGCCGAGCTCATCGTTCGCGATGAGCTGATCGGCGCGCCGCACACGTCGTTGAACGTCCCGATCGGCTCGACGAGGCGGTTCGCAGTCGTAAACCGCCCGCTGTCGGAGCTCAAGGCGATCCGAAACCGGCTGGGCGGATCGATCAACGACGCGGTGCTTGCGGCCTGCACCACCGGCCTGCGGCTCCTACTCCTCGAGCGCGGCGAGCAGCTGCCCTCGCGAGGCCTGCGGGCGATGGTCCCGATGAACCTCCGGCAGAGCAGCGAGCGCCTCGCGCTCGGGAACCGGGTCAGCTCGCTGTTCGTCGATTTGCCGGTGGGAGAGCGGGCCGCACGCTTACGCCACGGGCAGATCGTGGCTGCGACCGAGCGCCTGAAGTCCTCGGGTGCCGCAACCGGCGCGGAGGCGATGCTCGACCTCGCTGCACTCGCGCCGCCGGTCGTGCACGCGACCCTGGCCCGTTCGCTGTATGCGACGCGCCTGTTCAACGTGACGATCACCAACGTGCCCGGGCCCCAGATCCCACTCTACGCGTTTGGAGCGCAGCTCCGCGAGGTGCACCCAATCGTGCCTCTTGCCGCCGAGCACTCGGTTGGGATCGCGATCTTCTCCTACAACGGACTGGTCACCTTCGGCGTCATCGCCGACAGCGAATCGACGCCCGATATCGACGTGCTCGCGCACGGGATCGAGGAGGGCATCGATGAGCTCCTAGAGCTCGTCCCGGCCGTTTAGAGTGCGCAAAGGATGGCTCTCGATCACGTCATCGAGCGAAGCGACTTCGATGAGCTGTTCGACGCGCTGGCGCGCGGCGGCTACACGATCGTCGGGCCCACCGTTCGCGATCGCGCAATCGTGTACGACGAGATCCGGCGGCCGGCGGATCTGCCGGTCGGTTGGACCGACGAGCAGGACGGCGGCCACTACCGCCTCCGCCGGCGGGACGACAAGGCCCTGTTCGGCTATGCGGTCGGACCGCAATCGTGGAAGCAGTTTCAGCTGCCACCCGAGGTGAGCCTGTGGCGCGGCCGGGTCGACGACCAGGGCGGGCTCGTCGACGTCCGTGAGCCGCCACGAACGCCGCCTCGGTACGCGTTCTTCGGGGCGCGGTCCTGCGAGCTGCACGCGATGGGGATCCTCGACCGGGTGCTCTTGCGGGGCTCGCATCCGGACCCGGCCGATCGCGCCCGCGCCGAGGACGTGTTCGTGGTGGCCGTGCAGTGCGGGCAGGCCGGCGGGACCTGCTTCTGCGTGTCGATGAACACCGGACCGGTGGCGGAGCGGGGCTTCGATCTGGCGCTGACCGAGATCATCGACGACGAGCGTCACTACTTCACGGTGCAGATCGGCTCGGATCGCGGCGCAGCGCTGCTCGACGAGGTGCCCCACCAGCCGGCGGCCGGGCACGAGCGCGTCGCCGCCGGCGCGGTCCATGCCCGCACCGCCTCGCAGATGGGTCGCGAGCTCGACACCACCGGGATCAAGGACCTGCTCTACCGCAACTACGACCACCCGCGCTGGGACGAGGTCGCCGAGCGCTGCCTGACCTGCGGCAACTGCACGATGGTCTGCCCGACGTGCTTCTGCACGACGGTCGAGGACGTCACCGACCTCGCCGGCGAGCACGTCGAGCGCCACCAGAAGTGGGATTCGTGCTTCACGGTCGACTACTCGCACATCCACGGCGGCGCGGTGCGCGCCTCGCCGCGCTCGCGCTACCGGCAGTGGATGACGCACAAGCTGGCCAGCTGGTGGGACCAGTTCGACAGCTCGGGGTGCGTGGGCTGCGGGCGGTGCATCACGTGGTGCCCGGTCGGGATCGACCTCACCGAGGAGGCCCGCGCGATCCGAGACAGCGAGGAGCGGTCCGGTGCAGACGATTGACGAGCTGATCGCCTCCGCGCCGATCTTCGATGGGCTGGAGCGCGAGCAACTCGCGCTGATCGCCGGCTGCGGGCGCAACGAGCACGTGGAGGGCGGCGCATTCCTCCTCCGTGAAGGCGAGCCGGCCGAGCGTTTCTTCCTCATCCGTCGCGGGAGGGTGGCGCTCGAGGTCCAGGCTCCCGGGCGCACCTTGACGATCGAGACGCTCCACGCCGGGGATCCGGTGGGTTGGTCGTGGCTGTTCGCGCCGTATCGCTGGCAACTCGACGCCCGCGCGCTCGAACCGTGTGAGCTGATCGGCTTCGACGGCGTGTGTCTGAGGGGCAAGTGCGAGGACGACCACGACCTCGGGTACCAGTTGATGCGGCGGTTCGCCGAGAATCTGGTCGACCGCCTGCAGGCCACGCGACTCCAGCTGCTCGACGTCTACGGTCATGCTTGACACTGGCGTCGGGTACCCGCCGTCGGAGCTCGGGCCGATGGTGCCCGAGCGGTTCGAGGTGGTCTCAAGGCGCCAGGACACCGCCGACACGTGGACGCTCGAGCTGCAGCGGCCATCAGGCGATCCGCTCGAATTCGCGCCCGGTCAGTTCACGATGCTCTCGGCCGGCGGCGGAGGTGAGGTTCCGATCTCGATCAGCGGAGATCCCGACCGGCCCGCTCGGCTCGTGCACACCGTGCGCGCGGTCGGACTGGCCACCGAGGCGATCTGCGCCGCGGAGCCCGGCCGGGTGCTGAGCGCGCGGGGCCCGTTGGGCGCACCGTGGCCGGTCGAGCAGGCCGCGGGGGCGGAGGTCGTGATCGCGGCCGGAGGAATCGGCCTGGCTCCGCTGCGGCCGGCGATTCTGTGGTTACTCGAGCGCCGCGAGCGCTACGGCCGGCTCGTGCTGCTCTACGGCGGACGCGCGCCCGACCAGCTGCTCTACACCGACGAGCTCGGCGCCTGGGCGGAACGGGGCCTCGAGACCCTGGTGACCGTCGACAGCGCCGGTCCGGAATGGCTCGGCACCGTCGGCGTGGTCACCCGCCTCGTGGGTCGCGCCGGCCTGTCCGGCGGCGATACGTTCGCGATGGCGTGCGGTCCCGAGGTGATGATGCGCTTCACGGTCGCGGCGCTGCGCGAGGCCGGGGTGCAAGCCGATCGCATGTTCGTCTCGATGGAACGCAACATGCAGTGCGGGATCGGCCACTGCGGCCACTGCCAGCTCGGTCCGACGCTCGTGTGCCGGGACGGGCCGGTGTACCGCTGGTCCGAGCTCGAGCCGTGGCTCGCGATCCGGGAGCTGTGATGGACGCCTCCGGCAAACGAACGCTGGCAGTGTGGAAGTTCGCGTCCTGCGACGGGTGCCAGCTGAGCGTGCTCGACCTCGAGGATGAGCTCCTGTCGCTGGCCGAGCAGCTCGAGATCGCCTACTTCCTGGAGGCATCGAGCGCGACCATCGAGGGCCCATACGACGTGTCGCTGGTCGAAGGATCGATCACGACGGCCCACGACGCCGAGCGGATCCGAGCCGTTCGCGCGAACTCCCGGGCGCTGATCACGATCGGCGCGTGCGCGACCGCCGGCGGGATCCAGGCGCTGCGGAACTTCGCCGACGTCGAGGAGTTCACGCGGGTCGTGTACGCGTCGCCGGACTACATCTCGACGCTCGCGACCTCCACGCCGATCAGCGCGCACGTGAACGTCGACTTCGAGCTCAACGGATGCCCGATCAACAAGCGCCAGCTGCTCGAGGTGATCAGCGCTCATCTGAACCGCCGGCGGCCGCGCGTGCGCGCCCACAGCGTCTGCATCGAGTGTAAGCGCCGCGGCACGGTGTGCGTGATGGTCGCCCACGGCACCGCCTGCCTCGGACCGGTCACCCACGCCGGCTGCGGCGCGATCTGCCCGGCCTATAACCGCGGCTGCTACGGATGCTACGGGCCGAAGGAGACCCCGAACACCGTGTCGCTGGATGCCTGGTCCGGGCTCGAGGAGCGCGATCTGGTCCGCGTGTACCGCACGTTCAATGCCGGGGCTGAGCCGTTCAAACAGGCGAGCGAAGGCCATGAGCGAGGCTAGCCGCACGCGGACGATCCGGACCGACTACCTGGCCCGGGTCGAGGGCGAGGGCGGCATGTACGTCAAGCTCAAGGGTCGCGAGGTGAGCGAGGTTAAGCTGCGCCTGTACGAGCCGCCGCGGTTCTTCGAAGCATTCCTGCGCGGGCGCTCGTTCACCGAGATGCCGGACCTGACCGCGCGGATCTGCGGCATCTGCCCGGTTGCGTACCAGATGAGCTCGGCGCGGGCGATCGAGGACGCCTGCGGTGTCAGGATCGACGACGGACCGATCCGCGATCTGCGCCGTCTGCTCTATTGCGGCGAGTGGATCGAGAGCCACAGCCTCCACGTCTACATGCTGCACGCTCCCGACTTCCTCGGCTACCCGGGCGCGATCGAGATGGCCCGCGACCACCGCGAGATCGTCGAGCAGGGGCTACAGATGAAAAAGGCCGGAAACGCGCTGACGACTCAGGTCGGCGGCCGCGAGGTGCATCCGATCAACGTCCGGGTCGGCGGCTTCTATCGGGCGCCGACCCGGGCCGAGCTGCGCGCGCTTACCGACCCGCTCGAGCGGGCGCGTGACACCGCGCTGACCACCGTGCGGTGGACCTCCAACCTCGAGTTCCCCGACGTGCAGATCGAGCCCGAGCATGTCGCGCTCGCCGACCCGGATGGCTATCCGATCGACCGCGGCCGGATCGTCTCCGACCGGGGGCTCGACATCGAGCCCTCAGAGTTCGACGAGCACATCGTCGAGGAGCACGTCGAGCACTCGACCGCGCTCCACGCCCGGCTCCGCGAGCGCGGTTCCTACCTCACCGGGCCACTGGCGCGATACAGCCTCGCGTCGCCCGCGCTCCGCCCGCTCGCCCTTGCCGCCGCCCGCGAGGCGGGACTCGACGCCCGGTGCCGAAATCCGTTTCAGAGCATCGTCGTCCGTGCCGTCGAGCTCGTGCAGGCCACCGACGAGGCCCTCGCCCTGATCGACGCCTACGAACCGCCCGACGCTCCAGCGGTGGCGGTGGAGCCGCGCCCGGCGGTCGGCCACGGCGCGACCGAGGCGCCTCGTGGCATGCTCTACCACCGCTACGAGATCGACGAGGACGGCACGATCCTCGACGCGCGCATCGTCCCTCCCACCTCGCAGAACCAGCGCGCGATCGAGGAGGACCTGCGCGCGGTCGTGCAGCGCAGTGTCGATCTCTCCGATGAGGCTCTGACGCTCCGCTGCGAGCAGGCGATCCGCAACCACGATCCGTGCATCTCCTGCTCGACCCACTTCCTCGAGCTCAAGGTTGACCGTGATTGACGCGGCCGAGCCGGCCGTGCTCGTGGTCGGCGTCGGCAACCCGCTGCGCGGCGACGACGGCGCCGGCCTCGAGGTCGCCCGTCACGTGCGTGCCGGAGCGCGCGGTGACGGCTTCGAGGTGCGTGAGCTACGCGGCGATCCCACCGAGCTGCTCGAGCTCTGGCTCGGGCGCGAGGCCGTGGTGCTCGTCGACGCGATGCGTTCCGGCGCCTCCCCCGGCACGTTCCGCCGTCTCGATGCCAGCCACGAGCCGCTGCCGGCACGCCAGCGTCATGTCCCCGGCTCGACCCATGCCGCCGGCCTGGCCGACACGATCGAGCTCGCCCGCGCCCTCGGCAGATTGCCGGCGCTGGTGATCGTCTACGCGGTGGAGGGACGGCGATACGACACCGGCGCAGAGCTCTCAGATGAGCTCGCGGCGATCGTGCCGACGCTCGCGGAGCGCATCCTGCGCGAGGCGCGCTCGGTGGTGGCTTCACGCGGCTCCGGTACGGGTTTTTCCGCAGGCTAGATCGCGTCCATCCCCGATGGCGGCCCCTAGCGCGCTTGGCAGAGTTTCGCCTTGTATCCACCAGCGGAGGAGAGCCGCAATGACCGAGTCAGCCCCAGCAACCACACATGAGCTGCATAGTCGCGTCAGTGACGGCATCCACGTCCGGCTGCTGTGGCGGTCCGACGACGATCATCTGTGGGTGTCGGTTACCGACACCAAGAGGCGGGAGCAGTTCGGCATCGAGGTCCGCGACCGCGGGCTGGCGCTCGACGTGTTCCATCACCCGTACGCGTACGCCGCGCACTAAAGAACTCGGCGGTTGCGCCGTCGCGGGTCGCGTCGTGTCGACTCCGTCCGGTGGCCATCTGAGCGCGTGCGCGACCAGAGCGCCAGCATCAGTAGTTGTCACCCGGACGCTGCGCGTCACCCCTGATTGCACCCGCGGTGGCACCGGTTACCTTGAGACTGTAGTTGTGAACAGAAAGGAGGTTCATATGTCCACCGTGACTAGCAGAGGTGGACGCGCGGAGATCGAACTGGGCTTTGATCAGTCGATGCCGTACGAAGCCGAGGAGCGGTCGTACAAGGGCGCCGGCTGGGTTCTGTTCGCGGCGATCATGCTCGTGATGGGCGGGGTCCTCAGCATCATTTGGGGAATCGCGGCTGTCTCGAGTTCGCATTTCTTCGTCGCGGGAGCCTCCTACATCGTCAGTGGCCTGAACACCTGGGGCTGGATCGTGATGGCGTTCGGGGCCCTCGAGGCCTTGGCCGCGCTGTCGATCTGGCGCGGGGGTGAGTTCGGGCGCTGGTTCGGGATCTTCGCCGCTGTGCTTGGCGGCTTGGCCGCGATGATGTCGATTCCGGCCTATCCGTTCTGGGCGCTGGCGCTGGTAGCGATCGATGTGCTGGTGATCTACGGGCTCGCCGCCTACGGCGGCAAGCCGTACCTGACCAGGTAGGTGTTCTACTCAAGCACCGTCGGGCGGTCTCTCCGGAGACCGCCCGACACGTGTTTGCCAAGACGCTTCGGCATACCACGGATGCGCTTGCGAACGGGCTGATGCACGATCGGCTGATGAGACCCAACGAGCATGAGCACCGAGTCGTATCCGTCGAACGTGATCGGCACGGCGACTGGGAGGTGTCGCTGCCTGACGGGAGGACGTGCGTTGCCTGCGAGACGCTCGACGACGCGCGCCGCCTCGCCTACCTCCACGCCGCACGCATCCTTCCGTGTGAGCTGGTCATCCGTGACGCGTACCACCGAGTAGTCGACCACGAGATCATCGATTGCGCCAGCGCGCTGACGAGTTCCAGCTTGGCCTCGTGAGTCCGGCATCGGGGTTTCTCCACACGGCGATCGCATGATCACCACGATGGCGGCGTCTCTCGAACGTGATTCGATTGAAGACTCAGTGGATTTCATACAACAAGGAGAGTCCCACCATGGCGACACTCGAATCAACCACTTACGCTGCACCGGGCGAGGCAGGTAGCCCCGTCGCGCTGGAGCAGCGGTACGAGAACTTCATCGGCGGAAAGTGGATAGCGCCGACGACCGGCGAGTATCGCGACAACCTGACCCCATCGACCGGCGAGCCGTTCTGTGAGGTCGCCCACTCGGGTGCGGAGGACATCGAGTTCGCGCTCGACGCCGCCCACGCCGCGAAGGACGATTGGGGCGGCCGCTCACCGGTCGATCGCGCCGCCGTCCTGAATGCCATCGCCGACGCGATCGACGAGAACATGGAGATGCTCGCGGTTGCCGAGAGCTACGAGAACGGCAAGCCGGTGCGTGAGACGCTGGCCGCCGACATCCCGCTTGCGGCCGATCACTTCCGCTACTTCGCGGGCGCGATCCGGTCCGAGGAAGGGAGGATCTCGGAGATCGACGAGAACACGTACGCCTATCACTTCCAGGAGCCGCTTGGCGTGGTCGGACAGATCATCCCGTTCAACTTCCCGCTGCTGATGGCGGCCTGGAAGATCGCGCCCGCGCTCGCCGCCGGCAACTGCACGGTGATCAAGCCCGCGAGCCCGACACCGTGGTCGCTCCTGAAGCTGATGGAGGTGATCGAGGAGATCTTGCCTCCCGGCGTGATCAACGTCGTCAACGGCCCGGGCGCAGAGATCGGTAAGGCGCTCGCCTCCAATAAGCGGATTGCGAAGGTCGCGTTCACCGGCGAGACGGTCACCGGCCGGCTGATCATGTCCTACGCGGCGCAGAACCTGATCCCCTCTACGACCGAGCTCGGCGGGAAGTCGCCGAACATCTTTTTCGAGGATGTGATGGCGTCCGACGATGCGTTCCTGGACAAGGCCGTCGAGGGACTGGTCCTTTACGCGTTCAACAAGGGCGAGGTGTGCACCTGCCCGTCCCGGGCGCTGATCCACGAGTCGATCTACGACGAGTTCATGGCCCGGTGCCTGGATCGGATCGCGAAGATCAAGCAGGGTGACCCACTCGACCGCGAGACGATGATCGGCCCGCAGGTGTCGACCGCGCAGCTGGAGAAGATCGAAAGCTACGTCGCGATCGGAATCAACGAGGGCGCCGAGGTCCTGATCGGCGGTCACCGCACACCGATGGAGGGCGCGCTCGCGGGCGGCTACTACTTCCAGCCCACGGTGCTCAAGGGCCACAACAAGATGCGGGTCTTCCAGGAGGAGATCTTCGGCCCCGTGCTCGCGGTCACCACATTCCGCGACGAGGCCGAGGCGCTTGAGATCGCCAACGACACGATGTACGGCCTCGGCGCCGGCGTGTGGACTCGCGACGGGAGCCGGGCGTTCCGGATGGGGCGCGCGATCAAGGCGGGGCGCGTGTGGACCAACTGCTACCACCAGTATCCGGCGCACGCGGCGTTTGGCGGGTACAAGAGCTCCGGCGTCGGCCGTGAGAACCACCGCATGATGCTCGAGCACTACAGCCAGACCAAGTGCCTGCTGGTCAGCTACGACCCCAACCCGATGGGGTTCTTCTAGAAAGATGGGGGCTGCAGTTCAGGCCACTCCGGCGGCCCTCGAGGCGATCCGTCGTCTCGAGGCCGCGCACGGCCCGCTGATGTTCTTCCAGTCGGGGGGGTGCTGTGACGGCACCTCCCCGATCTGCTTGAAGGACGGCGAGCTTCCCGTCGGCGCCGGCGACATCCGGCTGGGAGAGATTGGCGACGCCCCGTTCTACATCGACTCCGACCAGTACGAGCGATGGGGCAAGCCACGATTCGTGGTCGATGTGTCGCCGGGCGCCGCAGCGGGCTTCTCGCTCGAGGGACTCGACGGCTGTCACTTCGTGACCCGAACTCCCGCCGATTCTCCCCACCGGAGCGGCTAGGCTCGGCCCGTGCCCGGCACCCCGTCCCGCACCGAGTTGGGTGAGACCGATCTGCGTTCCGCGCGGATCATGCGCATCGCCGCCGGCGTTGACGGCTACTCAGAGGGTCGTGATGCCGCCACGCTCGCATCCATGATCGCCCGCGCCGCTGGCGCGGAACTGATGCTGGTAGCCGTCCATCCCGATCCGATGGTCGTCCTGCCCGCGGAGATTGGGTGGACCGGAATGCGCAAGGAGGCGCAGCGTGTCCTCAGGGAAACCCGCGACGCCGTCGCGCCCGACGCTCGGATCCTCGTCGAGACCGACTGGTCGGTGCCCCGTGCGCTCGAGCGCGTGGCACAGCGAGAGCATCGCGATCTGATCGTGGTCGGGTCGAGTCGCCAGGGCCCCGAGGGTCGTGTACGCATCGGTAGGCGCACGCGGCAGCTCCTCAGCCACAGTCGCTGCGCGCTGGCAGTAGCGCCCCGGGGGCTCAGCGAGCAACCCGCCCGGCGACTCACGCGCATCGGCGTCGGGTACGAGGGCGCTCCCGAGTCCGAGGCCGCGCTCGCGCTGGCCGGAGCGCTCGCGGTCAGCGCCGGCGCCACGCTGTGGGTCCGGGCCGTCGTCGACGACCGCGTCCCGATGGTTGGCTGGCAGTCCGCGGTGCGAGAGCAGATGCTCGCGATGTGGGATGAGCTGCTGGCACCGAACATCGCCGCGCTGCTCGAGCGGACGCAGAGTGCGTCCGAGGCGACCGGCGCCGAGCTCGCCGAGGTGGACGTCCGGCGAGGCCGCCCCGCCGACGCACTGATGGAGCTGTGCGAGCAGGTCGATCTGCTGGTGATCGGTTCGCGGCGCTGGGGAGGAGCCGCTCGTGTGCTCCTCGGCGGCACCGGCGAGGCGCTCATGCACGACGCGACCGCCGCCGTGCTGGTCGTGCCGCGGCCCGAGGTGTGACGCAGCTATGCGCAAGCGCCTTCCGTCGGCGGACGAGCTCGTGCGCCTGGGGGCGCCGGTCACACTACGTGGACAGCCGGGATCGCCCCAACGTGGCCGAGCTGGCCGTGACGGTGATCGACGATCGCCGGCCGCCAAGACGTGGTCGTGCTGCTGGCGGGTCGCGAGGTGCCCTCGCGCTTGGCGGCGTACGTGGACTCCCAGCACCCTGCTAGGTGAAGACCGGCGCCCCGCCTGACATCTCAATGCCGGCCGCGGCGTAGGCCTCGTCCTGCTCGAGCGTCTCGTGCTCGAGCAGAGCGTCGGCGAGCGTGTCGAGCCGCTCGCGGTTGGCGCTCATCAGCTGCGTGACCTGTTCATGCGCATCCTCGATCAGGTGCCGGACTTCCTCGTCGACGAGCTGCTGGGTCTGCGGCGAGACGTCGCTGGCGCTCGGGAACGGCATCTGTGCCTCCTCGGAGATTACGGTCACGGGACCGATCACGTGGCTCATGCCCCACAGTCCGACCATGTTGCGCGCCAGCTCGGTGGCCTGCTTGATGTCGTTCTGGGCGCCGGTGGTCACGTCGTCGTACACGAGCTCCTCGGCCACGCGACCCCCGAGCGCGACCTTGATCTTGCCGAGCAGGTAGGGGCGGTCGTAGCTGAAGCGGTCGGCGTCGGGCGCCGAGAACGTGATTCCGAGCGCGATCCCGCGGGGGATGATCGATACTTTGCGGATGGGGTCGGCACCGGGAGTGAGCATCCCGATCAGTGCGTGCCCCGCCTCGTGGTACGCGGTCCGGCGCCGCTCCTCGCCGGACATCAGGATGCGGCGCTCGCTGCCGAGCACGAGCTTCTCGAGCGAGTCGTGCAGATCGGCCATCGTGACCACATCGTGGCCGCGGCGGGCGGCGGTCAGAGCCGCTTCGTTGACGATGTTGGCGAGGTCGGCGCCGACCATGCCGGGGGTGGTGGCGGCCAGGCGGTCGAGATCGACGTCGGGGGCGAGCGGCACCGAGCGGGTGTGCACGTCGAGGATCTTGCGCCGTCCCGTTGTATCGGGCGGCTGGACGGCCACCCGGCGGTCGAAGCGTCCGGGGCGCAGCAGCGCGGGATCGAGCACCTCGGGGCGGTTCGTCGCGGAGATGACGATCACCCCGTCCGAAGGGTCGAAGCCGTCCATCTCGGTGAGGATCTGGTTGAGCGTCTGCTCGCGCTCGTCGTGGCCGCCTCCGAGGCCGCCCATCGCGCCGGCGCGCGAGCGGCCGATCGCGTCGAGCTCGTCGATGAAGATGATCGCCGGCGCCGCCTGCTTGGCCTGCTGGAACAGATCTCGGACCCGCGATGCCCCGACGCCGACGAACATCTCCACGAACCCGGAAGCCGAGATCGAGAAGAACGGCACCCGCGCCTGGCCGGCCAGCGCGCGTGCCAGCAGCGTCTTGCCAGTCCCGGGCGGCCCGGTCAGCAGGACGCCCCGGGGAATCCGGCCGCCCAGACGGCGGTACTTGTCCGGGTCTTTGAGGAAGTCGACGAGCTCTGTCAGCTCCGCCTTGGCTTCGTCGATCCCGGCGACATCGTCGAAGTCGACGGTCTGATCGGACGGCTCGACCCGCCGGGCCCGCGAGCGCCCGAATGCCGCGAGGCCGCCGGCGCCGCCCGAGCGCCGCATCCATACGAACAGCAGCACGATCAGGAGGATCGGACCCAAGTACAGCAGTACCGTCACGAGCAGCGGGGTGCCCGTCGAGGGGGCGGTGGCGTTGACCTGCACTGCCTTTGACTGCAGCAGCGCCATCAGGGCGTTGCTGTCGGCGAACTCCGGGATCTCGGTCACAAACGACGTCGTGGCCGTGGCCGCGTCACTCGGGTAGCGCACGGCGGTCCGGAAAGTTCCCTGGACGGTGGCGCTCTTGGACGAGATCGCGCTCACGTTGCCCGCGCGTACCTGTGCCAGGAACGTCGGGCTGTACGGAATCCGCACCGTCGGTTGGACCCGCTTCGTCGGGGTCACGAACACCAGCAACAGGACCGTGGCCAGCACGACCACGACGATCGATCCGGCAGCGAACAAGTCGGTCGTGCGCGATGGTTGGCGGGGGCGGTTGGGTTCGGGGTCGGGCATGGAGCTTCGATCGGGCATAGGTCAGGCTATGCGTCGAGCTCGGCCCCGGCGACCGGCAAATGCCGCCGTCCGATGCGGAAAAACCCGGACTCCCGTCAGGTCGGGAGCGCGAGCCCCACCAGGTAGGTGGCGCCACCGACGATCATGCCCGCGAGCGTCATCTCGAGGCCTGCCGACCACCAAACGCGGTCAGCTCGTAGACGGCTGCGGCGACAACCTCGGAGTGCCACGCGACAGCAGCCGGTCACGTGCGTTCCCTTTCTGCGCGATCGTGTCCGTCGTCATCACAGACCGGTCAACATTTGGTTCCGACTGACGACAGCTTGACCCGCCAGCCGGTGATCTCGCTGAGCGCCTCGGTGGGCCGCTGCTCGGTGATCGCGGGGGCGCCGGCGAACACCAGTCCGGACTCGGCGTCAACGCAGATGACCTCGCCCTCGGACAGCACTCGCTCCCCGATCCGCGCTGTACGCGCCGTCAGGTCAAGCTCGAGGCCTTGGCAGCCGACCAGGCAGGGCTTGCCCAGCTCCCGCGCGACCACGGCCGCGTGAGAGGTGCGGCCGCCGGCGGCGGTCAGTACGCCGGCGGACACGGCCACTGCCGCGATGTCATCGGTCACCGTCCCGGAGCGAACCAGCACCGGCGCGGTCCCGTCCCGCGCGAACCGCCCGGCGGCGGCGGCGTCGAGCGCGAGCGGCCCGGTCGCGACGCCGATGCTCGCCGGCGTGGCCCGGGCGAGCGCTCCCGCGCCCCCGTCGGACACGACGTGCAGGCGCCGGATCGCGTCGAGGTCGAGCGCCTCGACCCGGGCGAGCGCGGCCCGCTCGGAGATCAGACCTTCGTGTACCTGGTCGACCGCGATCTGCAGCGCCGCCCACGGGGTGCGCTTCGCGGGCCGCGTCTGCAGAAGGAACAGGTCGCCGTCCTGGACGGTGAACTCGAACTCCTGGGCATCGCCGAATTCGGCCTCGAGTCTGGGGCACACCTGCTCGATCTCGGCGAGCACGTCGGGGGCGAGGTCCGCCAGCGTGCCGGTGCCCTCGAGGCTGAGCCTGCCGGCGACGATGTCCTCGCCCTGCGCATCGGGCAGAAAGTCGACGTAGAGGTCGTGCCGGCCGAGCGCCGGATCGCGTGTGAAGCCGACCCCGGCACCGGACACGCCGCCGGCGTTCCCGAACACCATCCGTTGCAGGATCACGGCCGTCCCGATGTCGGCGGGAATCTCGTGGAGCCTCCGATATTCGCGGGCCTTCGGCGCCGCCCACGACTCGAGCACCGCGTCCACGGCGGCGACCAGCTGCTCGACCGGATCCTGGGGAAACGCCTCGCCGGTCAGCTCCCCGAACAGCGCCAGGTGGCCGTGAGCGAGGTCCCTCAGTGCCGTGGTCGTGAGCTCGCGCGCACGCTCGGCACCGCTGGCGGCGAGGCGAGCTCGCAGCGCCGCCTCGAACGGCTCGTGGGGACAGCCGTACACGACCGTGGCGTACGACTCGACGAGGCGGCGGTATGAGTCCCACGCGAGCTTGGGGTTGCCGCTCTGGGCGATAAGACCCTTCACCGACGCGTCGCACAGTCCGACGTTGAGAACGGTTTCGAGCATCCCGGGCATCGACGTGGGCGCGCCGGAGCGGACCGACAGCAGCAGCGGCCGGCGCGGGCTGCCGAAGCGAAGCCCGGTCGTCCGCTCAAGCGCATCGAGCGCGCTCGAGACGACCTCCCGGAGATGCTCGCCGTCGGTTCCCGAGCGCATGCGCCGCCGCGACAGGCTCGTCTTCAAGACCGCCGCCTCCGGTACGCGCAAGCCGGCTCGCGCCAGCCTCGCCAGTCCGAACGCCTTGGCGCCGATCACGGACGCGTCCGGAAGCGGGCCTGTCGAATCGCTCGGCAGGTACACGTCTTCGCTCACCGCACCGCGATGCGACCCGCTCGCCGCCGGGCCGGCCTCGACCGCGCGGCGCGCCGCGGACTCGGAGTGGACCACCCGGGCCAGCGTGTGCTCCAGGAGCAGGTGGGCGCTGTGCATCAGCGCATCGGCCGCCTCCTCATACGCCCGCGTCAGCTCCACCACCACGAACAGGCCGACGCTCGACGTCTCAGCTTCTCCCACGAGGGCGCGGTGGACGGCGCGCTGGGCGTCGTCGGTCTCGTGCTCGAGCTCGATCGCCTGATGGGCGGCCGCCAGGAAGGCGTCCATGTCCTCGCGCGGCCCGCCGCGCCGCAACTCGACGCTCAGCTGGACGGCCCGCAGGTACTCGCGCGCGGCTCTCAGCACGAGCCTCGCGATCCGCCGGACCTGCGGTCGGACGCCGTCACCGGGCTGCCCCCCGGGGAGGAGTGTCGCGTAGAACGCAGCCTCCTCCGCGCAGTCGGCGATGTCATCGGCCGCCTCGATCACGCCGAGGTACGGCTGGAGGTCCGGGGAGCGGACGACGGCCGTGCGGGCCTCGGTCACGAGCGCATCGGCATGGTGCTCGGCCTCCTGGGCGCGCGCCGCCGTGGCGTCGCGCCGATCGACCGCGCCGACGATCGCCTGCTCGAGCCCGTCGCGCGCGGTCTCCACGATCTCCACGCACAGCTCGGCGTGGCGCAGCGCAAGCTCGTGGATCTCTTGCCGGGCCGAGCGCAGATACTCGGTGAGCTCGGCACGGACCTCGTCCTGGACCAGCGAGACGATCTTCCCGGCGAGCAGCCCCTCGGAGCAGATCCGTAGCACGGACCGCAGGTAGGTCTCCGCGGCATCGGCCCCGAGCGCCTCCTCGAGCGACGCGCCGGCGCGGGCGGCACCGCCGCCGGCGAACTCGAGCGCGTCATACACCATGCCGTCGGCTCCCGCGCGCAAGAACGCGATGTGGCCGTACTCATGCTCGGCGGCCCACCGCAGCAGACGGATCGCCACCCGGCGGCCGACGAGGCGCCGCAGGCGCTTGCGCGCGCGATTCCAGTCGATCATGAACGCGAGCCGCGAGCCGAGGTGCTCGAGGAAGCGCTCGATCGGTACGTCGGCGCTCGCCTCGAACCGGCCGGTGGCCAGGTGGAACAGCCCGCCCTCGATTGACCGGTCGTTCCGCGAGCGCGTGTCCTCCCAGGCGACCTCGAACGGCGCCAGCAGGTCCTGGAAGAAGAGCAGCCGCGCGAGGTGGACGTCCGTGTAGGTGATGGTCACGCCCGGGTCGATGACCCGGATCACCACGATGTGCGCGTCGGTCGTGCCGAGGTCGTTCTGGATCAGCAGTGCCGTCCCGCTCCGGGTCGCGATCGTGCCGAGCCCGGGATGGTCGAGCCTTACCCGCTCGGTGGAGTGCACTCCCCGCATGAACGCCCTCACCAGCTGGCGGTCGGCCTCGGCGATGTCGTGGACGTGGGCGCCGTCGATCGACTCGATCGCGATCTCGCCCTCGAGCCGATTCAGTTCACGATGGGCGTCCATCACCACCAGATGGAGCGAGTCGCCGCCGTTCCCGGGACCGCGGGTCAGCCTCGCGATGTCCTCGGCGCTCACTAGATCGCCGTCGATGCTCAGCTCGGCCGCGATGACCTCGACCCGGTCCGCGAGGTCCCGCAGGCTCGGGACCTCGGCGACACGCAGTGGCTCGAGCATCGTCTGGACCTCGTCGATCGCCCACCGCGCCAGTCTCTGCGCGCCCGGAACGCGATACCGGCCGTCCGGCTCGCGGACGCTCGCGGGGACGACCCGGTCGAGGCGGGAGTCTTCGACGCCACAGCCGAGGCGCTCATCCCGAAGCGCGCCCTGATCGCCGACGCCGTCCGCGGCCGCGCGCGCGGCCTGCACCAGCGTGAGCAGGTACTTGACCCGATCGTTCGCAGCCAGCCCGGCGGTGAGGAGTCCGGGCAGCAGCAGCTGACTCTCACCGAGCGTCGCGATCATTCGGTCCTTCGGCATCACACCTCAGTTGGTTGGGATCAGGCGAAACCACCGCGATCGTCCTCACCAGCGCCACCCGGCGCATCCGGGAAAATCCCCGTCCTCGATCAGGGAGTCACCAGCCGGTCACAAGTTGAGGGTGAGCGTCTGCTCTACCGCCGCCGTCGCCGCCGGCCCAGCCGGCGCCGGCGTGCCGTGCGGCGCCGCAGCCGGCGAGGGTCGACCGTGCCGAGCAGCCGAGGCTTCCGGCTCGCCTGAACACGCCGCCGGGCCAGCAGTCCGCCGCCGACGCCCGCCGCGGCGAGCGCGGCGGCGATCAGTCCGGGTCTGGCCGACAGGCGGCCGTACTCCTCCTGCACCGCGGGCCACACCTGATCGTCGATCAGCTCCGAAGCGGGATCGCGGCCCGCGGCCGCCGGCGCCGGCTCGGCCGCGGGGAGAAAGGCGATCTGGACTCTGCGGCGTTTCGGGAGCGCGCCGCGCCACAGGTGCGACGTGCCGGTGATCGCCGCCGGGACAACCGGCGCGCCGGTCGCGACCGCAAGACGGCCGGCGCCGTGACGGGGCGCGCCGAGCGCGTCGGCTTGCTCGACGCGCGTGCCTTCCGGGAACACCACGACGAGCCCGCCGCCGCTCAGGATCGCGGCGGCGGTATCGAGCGCGTCGGCATCGGCCTCGCCCCGCCGGATCGGGAACGCCCCCAGACGCAGGAACAGCCATGCCAGCGGGCCCTTGAACAGCTCGACCTTCGCCATGAACCGGACGTGGCGGCGGGTGACGATCCCGATGAAGAACGGGTCGAGGAAGTTCTTGTGGTTGGGGGCGACGATCACGCCGCCGTCGGCGGGGATGTGCGCCGCCCCGGAGACGCGCACGCGAAACCACGTCCGCAGGACGGCCCTCGCCAAGGCCCGGATGACCGCGTACAGCGGCCGCGAGAAGCCTCGCTCGCGGGCGTAGGCATGGGCCTTGCGCTCGGCTTCGATCGCGCGGCTGGCGTCGCTGGGCACGCGCAGCACAGTGTCGCGCACGCTACGTCAGATCCTCACCGTCCGCCCGTACCACCGGTTCGGAGAACTACGGATTCTCGGCGCCCGAGGCCGCCGTAGCCTCACCACGCGGGCGAGGAAACCACCGACGGGAGGCACGATGACCGTTGCGATCACGAAACGGCTGCTGATCGTCGCGGGCAAGGGCGGCGTGGGAAGATCCACCGTCACCGCCGCGCTCGCCGTCGACGCGACCCGGCGCGGCCTCCGCACGATCGTCGCGGAGACCGCCAGCCGAGCGGACGTGGCGCGAATGCTCGGGGGGCAACCGGCGGACCCGCTCGTGGAAGTCGAGCTCGAGCGTGGCCTTCACCACGTGACGATCGACCGGCGGGCTGCGCTCGAGGAGTACCTGCGCTACGAGGTACCGGGACCGTTCCCCGCCGCCACGCTGGCGCGCAGCGCTGCGTTCCAGGCGTTCGTCGATGCGGCACCGGGGATGAGCGACCTGCTCACGATCGGCAAGGTGTGGGAGCTCGTCGGGCGACCGCGGCACAAGCCGCACGCCGACGAATACGACGTGGTGATCCTCGACGCGCCGGCGAGCGGTCAGCTCGTTGGACTGCTCGGCGCGCCGCGCACGTTCGCCGGAATCGCCCGGGTCGGGCCGGTGGCAAGGCAGGCCGGCAGGGTCGAACGCACGCTTCGAGATCCGCACGCCGTCGGCGTGGTCGTGGTCGCGACGCCGGAGCAGATGGCCGTGAGCGAGGCACTGGCGCTGCAGACCTCGCTCGCCGACCGGTTCCGCATCGGGCTCGACGCGGTGGTCGCCAACCGCGTCTTTCCCGCCCGTTTCACCTCCGAGGACGTGCTCGCGCTTGCGCGTGCCGCCGAGGATCCGGCCGTTCGGTCCGCGCGCTGGTTCGCGGCTCGCGCCAAGGCGCAGCGAGCGCAGCTCGCGCGCCTGCGGCGAGGGGTTTCACCGGTGCGCCTGACGACGCTGCCGTTCCGGTTCGAGCCCGAGCTCGAGCGCGCCGACGTCAAGCGGTTCGCCGATCTAATCGGACCCGACTCGTCGTGAGCCGCCTGGCGCAAGCGCTGTCGGACCGGCGCGTCGTGATCTGCGCGGGCGCCGGCGGGGTCGGGAAGACCACGGTGTCTGCGGCGGTCGCCCTCGGATTGGCGGTGCAGGGCCACCGCGTGGCCCTGGTCACGATCGACCCGGCCAGGCGGCTGGCCGAGGCGCTCGGCCTCGATGCGCTCGACAACCGGCCGCAGCCCGTCGATCTGGCCGGCCTGGAGGGGTCGGGGATGCAGGCGCGAGGCGAGCTATTCGCGATGATGCTCGACTCCAAGCGCACCTTCGACGAGCTGATCGAGCTGCTCGCGCCGGATCCGCGAACGAAGGAGCAGATTCTCGCCAATCCGATCTACGGCCATATCTCGACGGCCGTGGCCGGCTCCCAGGAGTACACCGCTATCGCGAAGCTGTTCGAGATAGAGCACGAGCAGGAGTACGACGTGATCGTGCTCGACACGCCGCCGTCCCGCCATGCGATCGACTTCCTGCAGGCGCCTGACCGCCTTACCGCATTTCTCGAAGGTCGCACATTGACCGCGCTCCTCCGGCCGTCCGGTCATGCGATGCGGGCCGCGGGCATCGTCTTCGCCGCGCTGCGCCGCATCACGGGCGTCGAGCTGCTCGACGACCTGACGACGCTGTTCCGGCTGCTCGCGGGGCTGCTCGACGGCTTCCGCCGCCGGGCCGCCGATGTCCACGATCTGCTCGGCGACCCGCGCACGGGCTTCTTGATCGTCACCTCGCCGGACCGCTCGGCGGTCGACGAGGCGGTGTTCTTCGCCGCCGAGCTGGACCGCGCCGGCCTTCACCGGTGCGGGGTGATCGTAAATCGCGTGCACCCGCTCGATCGCGCGCCTCACGACGCCCTCACGGTCGCCGGGAGACTGCACGACCGGCTCGGCACTCGGCTGGCGGACAAGGTCGCCCGCGCCCATGTGGAGGTGCAGCGGCTGGCCGGCCGAGACGCCGGCGCCGTCGAGCGGGTGCGTCGCGCGCTGGGCGACGATTCGATCTGTGCGCCCGACCGGGACGCGGACGTCCACGACATCGCATCGCTGGTCGGCCTCGAGAACGACCTGTTCGCGGCTTGACTGCGGTTTGGCGCGAGCCCTCCAAGCTCAGCGCCGCGTGATCAGACTCAGCCGCTGATGTCCGGGTCGTATTCGATCCGGATCATCGTCCGCAGGCCGTCGCGTCCGTCGACCGCGATCGTCATCGGTGCCAGCATCGTGTAGTTGTCGACGGCCACGCGAGCCGGGTGATCGACGAGGTGGCGAAGGACGGCCGGGAGATGTGCGCCGCCCCGGGCCACGGCGACCTCGAATACGTCGTCCCGGTGGTCGTAGGTCAGGGCGTGAAGGGCGAGATGCTTCGCCTCGACGTTCGCCGGGCCCGACGGATCGCCCACCTCGATCGAGGTGGGCGCATGGAACAGCTCACGGCTGAGCGCGTCGAAGTATTCGGCCCATGTCTCACTGGCGAGCTCTCGAGTGGTGGTGGACATCTCGGCCTCCTTTGCGTCTTGGAAAGCGCCGGCAGGGATCGGCGCGTGGGAATAGCCTGAGTTACTTCTACTCGGCCGCGAGCGCCGCGGCGACCGTTACAAGCGGCAGATCCGTTCGGCCTACTACGGACGCAACCGCGGATCGGCTGCAGATGGCGCAACCGCCCCCGACTCACGCTGACAGTGCACACCGCAGGAGTCGCCAAACACCGGACTCAGTAGTTCTTCACACGTCGGCTGCGGTCCTCGACGGATGGACCCGGGTAGCGCATGACCGATGCTGAACCCGGAATGGGACATCCTCAGGGAGAGCGGCGCTCGGTGGATCCTCCGCGTTGCCCCGCGTGTGACGAGATCATCGGCGTCTATGAGCCGCTCGTGCACCTCGGGGACGGCTTCGCCGCGCGCACTTCGCGAGCGGCGGAGCCGGAGATCTGTTCCAGCGGCGACTGCTTTCACCTCGAGTGCTACGAGCGGTTGGCGGACGGCGCGTAGCGCGCCGGATCGGGCAAATCGTCGCGACGGTCGGTAGTTACCCGCATCGGATGTGCGCGCGACGACGGATGGGGCATCCCCGTGGGCTCGCGCACCATTTGCAGCCCACCAGCAAGGAGATCTTCATGGCTACGACGGTCCCGAATCCCAAACAGTCCACCCCGGAGGTCGCCGGCTATCACGCCGCGGTCGTCCACGACTTCGGTGCACCGCTCAGTGTCGAGCAGGTGCCTTGGCGCCACCTCGAACCCGGGCAGATCCTGGTCAGCGTTGAGGCATCGGGGCTGTGCCACACAGACATCCACGCCGCCCACGGCGACTGGCCGATCAAGCCCTCGCCGCCGTTCATCCCCGGGCACGAGGGCGTCGGTCGGGTCGTCGAGCTCGGCCCTGGCGTCACCGAGGTCGCGTGTGGCGATCGCGTCGCGATGCCGTGGCTCGGCTACGCGTGCGGGACATGTGATTACTGCGTCTCGGGGTGGGAGACGCTGTGCGAGTCCCAGCAGAACATGGGCTACTCGATCGACGGCGCCTTCGGCGAGTTCGCGGTCGCCTACGCCCGCTACGTGGTGAAGGTGCCCGACGCCATCGACCCGTTCGACGCGGCGCCGCTCACCTGCGCCGGCGTTACCACGTACAAGGCGGTCAAGGTCGCCGGGACCCGCTCCTCCGATCTCGTCGCCGTGTTCGGCGTCGGCGGGCTCGGCCATCTGGCGATCCAGTACGCCTCGATCGCCGGCGGGCGCGTGGTCGCGGTCGACCTGATCGACGAGAAGCTCGAGCTCGCGCGCGAACTCGGCGCAGAGTTCACCGTCAACGCCGCCCGGGAGGACCCCGTGGAGGCGATCAAGGCGCTCGGCGGCGCCGACCAGGCGATTGCGCTCGCGGTCTCGCCGCGCGCGTTCGAGCAGGCTTACGGCACGCTGCGCCGCGGTGGGAAGCTCGTGTTTGTCGCGCTCCCGGCGGACAACCAGGTGACGCTGCCGATCTTCGAGACCGTGCTGAACGGGATCACGGTGGTCGGCTCGATCGTCGGCACCCGCGCCGATCTGCGCGAGGTGTTCGAGCTGCACGCTGCCGGTAAGACCAAGGTCATCCGCGAAGTTCGCCCGCTGGCCCGCGTTAACGAGTCGATCGCCGACGTCGAGGCTGGACGGGTCGCAGGCCGGATCGTGTTCGCGCCCTGACGTTCATCCCGCACGTTCTACGCCAGTAGAGTCGGCCACGTGGCCGACGCTGCTGGCGTTGACGTGCTTTCGGAGCGGATCGCGATCGTCCTGGCCGACGATCACGCCTTGATCCGGAGCGGGCTTCGTCGTGTCCTGGACGCGGAGGCGGACCTCGCCGTGGTGGGAGAGGCAGGCGATGTCGAGGCTGCCCTGGCACTAACCGAACGACACCAGCCGCGGGTCGTGGTGCTCGATCTGAACATGCCGGGCACGCCGACGCTGGCGGCGATCCCCCGGTTCCTCGAGGCGTCCCCGGCAAGCGCGGTCGTCGTCCTGACGATGGAGGCGGAACCGGGCTTCGCACGCACGGCGTTGAACGCGGGTGCCCGCGGCTATGTCCTCAAGGACGCGGCCGAGGCCGAGCTCGTCGAGGCGGTGCGCTCGGTAGTCGCGGGCGGCACCTATCTGGATCCCAGTCTCGGCGCCCGGCTGGCGCGGATGGGCCCCGAGTCGGCCGGGGCGCACCCGGGTCTGTCCCACGGCGAGCCGAACCTGGCCATCGGGACGGAGTTCGCCGGACATCTAATCGACACCTTCGTCGGCCAGGGCGGGATGGGCCTCGTCTTCCGCGCGACCGACCTCACCCTGGGCCGGACGGTGGCACTCAAGGTGATCGCACCCGACGCCGCCGGCAACCCGCTGTTCCGCGCCCGCTTCGACCGCGAGTGCCGGGTGGCGGCTGCCATCGATCACCCCCACGTGGTCCAGATCTATCACGCCGGCCAGGATGAAGGCGTGCTGTACCTGACCATGCGCTATGTCGACGGCACCGACCTGCGCCGGCTGCTCCGCCGCGAGAGCCGGCTCGACCCGGCGCGAGCCGTCTCGATCGCCGGCCAGATCGCCGGCGCGCTCGACGAGGCGCACGCACTCGGGCTCGTCCACCGCGACGTCAAGCCCGGCAACGTGCTGCTCGCCCAGCGCTCCGGGCGCGACCACGCCTATCTCACGGACTTCGGCATCACCAGGCGCGCCGGCGACGAGCACCTGACCCGAACCGGCGTGGCCCTCGGATCGGTCGACTACATCGCCCCCGAGCAGGCGCACGGCGCCGACGTCGACGCCCGCGCGGACATCTACGCGCTGGCCTGCATCCTGTTCCAGATGCTCACCGGAAGCGTGGTGTTCGACCGCGACAGCGACCTCGAGAAGCTCTGGGCTCACGTCCACGACCCGCCCCGCCGACTGGTGGCGCTCAACCCGGAGCTGCCACCCGGCCTTCAGGACGTGCTCGATCGTGCACTCGCGAAGAACCCGCGGGACCGCCAGCAGTCCGCGACGCAGCTGGCACAGGACGCGACCGAGGCGCTCGAGCAACCGCCGGCTCAATCGTAGAAAGCCGCAACCTGACGCGGCCGGGCACCGATGCCCGCGGCGCCGGGCCTTCTTAGGGTCTCCGGTAAGAGTCCTTACGCAAGGAGTCACGATGTTCGGAAGAGTTCTCGTCGGCGTCGATGGGCGCCCCGGTGGTCACGACGCGATCGCGTTAGCCAGACAGCTCGCCGCACCCAGTGGCGTAATCACGCTCGCGCACATCTACGGCAAGGACCTGCTGATCGGCCGCGGCGCCTCGCGGACGGTCATCGACGAACGAGCCCGCGCGGAGCAATTGCTCGAACGCGAGCGGGATTCGGCCTCGCTCGAGACGCAGCTGGTCGTGTCCTGCGAGCATCGCGCCGGGCGAGGCCTTCACCAGCTCGCCGAGCGACTCAGTGCCGACCTGCTCGTTGTCGGGTCCCCGAGCCATGGCTTGCTCGGCCGCGTCCTCATGGGCGACGACACCCGTGCGGCGCTCAGTGGCGCGCCGTGCGCCGTCGCAATTGCTTCGCGCGGCTACCGCCACCTGCCCAACGAGCTCGAGACGCTCGGCGTCGGCTATGACGGCTCGCCCGAGAGCGACGCCGCGCTAGCCGCTGCTCGCGATCTGGCCGCCCAACACGGAGCGACGATCTGGGCGCTGCAGGTCGTCTCGCTGGAGGATGTGCGAGGCGAGACCCCGATCCCGGCCGACTGGCCCGACGGCACCAGCCGGCTGATCCATAACACGATTGAGCAGCTGCGCGAGTTGGGCGACGACGTCGAGAGCGATGCCGTCTACGGTGGACCGCGCGAGGAGCTCGTGCGATTCGGCGAGAACCTCGATCTGCTGCTCGTCGGCTCGCGTGGCTACGGGCCAGTCGGCAGGCTGTTCCACGGCGGCGTGTCGGACTACCTGGCGCGTCACGCGCCCTGCCCGCTGCTGATCCTGCCGCGAGGCTCACTCGCACCTGGCGCAGGGGATCTCGCAGGCCGGACCGAGGAACCCGTCATGACCGGCGCGCTTCGCTAGATCTAGCGAAAGGAGAGACGTCATGTTCAGCAACATTCTGGTCGGCGTGGATGGACGCTTCGGAGGCCGTGACGCGATCGCGCTGGCCCGGCAGTTGATGGCCGACGACGCGCAACTCGTGCTTGCGCATGTCTATCCGCTGCGGGGTGATCGACTGCACCGCGACTACAGCGACCATGAGGCCGCGGAGTACGTGCGCGCGCGTGACCTGCTCAATGCCGCGCGCGATGAGGCGGGAGTGCGGGCCGAGCTCCGCTGGAGCGCGTGCACCTCGCCGGGACGAGGCCTCCACGAGCTGGCGGAGTCGTTGCGCTCCGATCTGCTGGTCGTCGGTGCATCCGAGCGAGGACTGCTCGGACGGGTGATGGTCGGCGACGACACGCGCGCCGCCCTCGACGGAGCGCCGTGTCCGGTGGCAGTCGCTCCGGCCGGATACGCCGAGCACTCGAACGCGATTCGGAAGATCGGGGTCGGCTACGACGGATCCGCGGACAGCCGGCACGCGCTCGACGTGGCCAGGCCACTCGCCGCCGACCTGGACGCGACCCTGGCGGCGCTCGAGGTCGTGGCCTACCCCGCGTTCCTGTTCCGCGCTCCTGGCGCCGGCGACAACGCCTCGGTCGACGAGCTGATCAGCGACGCCAGCGATCGGGTCGCTTCCCTTGGGGGCGTCGAACCGCACGGCGCCTACGGTCATCCGGCCGAGGAGCTGGCCCGCTGGGGCGACACGGTCGACCTGCTCGTGGTCGGCTCGCGCGGCTTCGGCCCCGTGGGGCGCCTCGTGCACGGGAGCACGTCTCGCGGGCTCCTCCAGACCGCCCACTGCCCGTTGCTCGTCTTGACCCGCTCCACTCGTGCCATGTCAACACAGGGCACCGAGCACGACGACCGCGCCCTCGCGGCGACCTGATCGACCGCACGTAGAAAGCCGCAACAGACGGGTGGTCGAGCCACGATTGAGCGTGACCTCTCGTGGCATACGGTGAGTACAAGATTCCGCGATCCACGAGGAGCGCATCCGCGAGCTCCTCGAGAACAGGCGCGCGGAGACCGGAGTCGAGGCGGAGGCCCGCTGGTACGGATCGCCGTCGGTGGGGCGCGGCCTGCATGAGCTCGCTGAGCCGACCGGGGCCGACCTGCTCGTGATCGGCTCCTCTCGTCGTAGCTTGCTGGGGAGGGTTCTGATCGGCGACGACACGCGCGCAGCGCTCAACGGCGCGCCCTGTGCCGTCGCGATCGGCGTCGAGGCCCACTCCGCCTACGGGGACCCGGTCGAAGAGCTCACGCTCTACAGCGCCTCACTCGATCTGCTGGTCGTCGGCTCGAGAGGCTACGGGCCGCTCGGCAGGCTGGTGTACGGCGGAGTCGCGCAGCGGCTCGCCCGCACCGCCCGCTGCCCGCTGCTTGTGCTCACCCGCTCGGCGCGTACGAGGCCGGATGAGGCCGTCGTCCGCGGCGGGCTCGCCGGTGTCGTCTCGGCGAGCTGACCGAGCGGACGCCGCCGAGCGCCCTTGCTAGGCGGGCGCCCGCGGTGTGGCGGCAGTTCAGGCGAGGGTGAGCTCGGCAAGGCGGCGGTCGAGCAGCGCGAGGACGTCGGCGGTGACCTGTTCCACCGGGCGGTCGGTTCGGACGGTCAAGTGGGCGCGCGCCGGCACCTCGTCGAGCGCGTCCCACCGGCTCTGCTCGCGCAGCACGACCGCGAGGCTCGCGTCCGAGACGCGATCGCGGTCGTGCTCGCGCTGTCCCGCCCGCTGGGCAAGCACCGGGGCGGGGGCCTGGCATTCGATGAACACGACTTGCCGCACGGCGCCGAGCGCGGCCGTGAACACGCGGCGATCGTCCCGGTGGCGGAAGGTGGCGTCGACGATCACGCCGCCGTTCTCGGCTAGCGCGGCGGACGCGCGGTTGCCGAGCTCGGCGTACGTGCGCGCGTTCCAGTCCGCGCCGTAGGTCTCGCTGGGCGCCCGCTCGGTCGGGCGCAGCCCGGCGAGCCGCTTGCGGATCACGTCCGAGCTCAGGTGAGGGAACTCGGACAGCTCGGCCAGCGCATGCGCCAGGTGTGACTTGCCGCTGGCGGGAACGCCGCACACGACGATCACGAGCGGCCGTCTCGCACGCCAGGCAAAGCGCTCGGCAAGTGAGATGAGGTCGCGGGCGTGGGCGCTCTGCTTACCATGTTCCGCGCTCGTGCCCGGGAGCTGGGCGCCGCGCACGAGCGCGATCTTGGCGCGCACGAGCGCGCGGTACGCGGCGTAGAAGGCGATCAGCGCGTCTGAGCCCGGGTCGCCACCGGCGTCCCGGTAGGCGTCCACGAGGACCTCGCCGAAGCGCTCGCCGCCGCGCGCGGCCAGATCGAACACCAGGAAGGCGAGGTCGTCGGCCACGTCGAGCTCGCGCAGCCCGGGGTCGAACTCGACGCAGTCGACGATGCGCACGCGATCGTCCAGGAGGACGTGTTCGGCGCGGAGGTCCCCATGACCCTCGCGGGCCTGCCCGTGGCTGGCGCGCTCCCAGAACGTTTGGGCGTGGGCGGTCAGGAACGCATGCGCGAACCGCTCGAGGCCCTGGACTCGCTCGATCTCGGCGCGCTGCTCGACGTCGCCGAGGAGCTCGTGAAGGTTTCGGTCAAACCGGCGCTCGGCCGCGAGGACCGGGGCGCCGTCCGGCGTCACCCGCGTCGCGCCGTCGTGAAACCGCGCGAGCAGGCGTCCAACCTCGACAACGTCTCGTCGGTAAAGCTCGCCGCGCTCGAGCCTTGCCGCCAGCGTTTGGTCCTCGTCGTAGCGGCGCATCTCGACCACGAAGTCGACCGCACGTGGATCGTCCTCGCCGGTCAGCTCGACTCCGTCGCCGAGGAGGGCCACTCCCCTGACGCCGAGATACAGATCGGGCGCCAGGCGACGGTTCAGCCGCACCTCGTCCGCGCACATCTCCCGCCGGCGCGCGGAGGTCCCGTAATCGAGGAAGTCGAGTACGAGCGGCTTTTTCAGCTTGTAGGCGAGCTCGCCCGCCAGGAACACCCACGAGATGTGCGTCTCGCGCACCTCCACCGACGCCGGCCGGTGCGAATACGCCTCGGGCCGCGCCAGCGCCTGCCGGAGCGTCTCGGGCCGAGCCCGTCGGGTCGGGGCGGCTGTCGGGGTCGTCACGACGCGACGGCGGGCGCTGGCTCGGGATGGGGCACGGGGACTCTGCCGCGTCTGCGCGCGCGCCAGCGCCACAGCTCATCCGACCCCCACACGATGACCGGGAAGCACGCGAGCACGATCAGCTCGCGCGGCCCGAGCGCCGCGGTGTGGAAGATCGACTGAAACGGGGGCAGGTAGATGATCGCGGCGGCGAACAGCAGCGCGAACGCCACGCCGCGCAGCAGATGCAAATTGGAGAACACGCCGACCTCGCGCAGCGACGCGCGGCTCGTGCGCACGGCAAACGCGGCCCCCATCTGGCAGGCCACGATCCCCGCCCAGGTCATCGTCGTGGCCTGCAGGTAGGTGTGGTGCAGCGGCGTGCCCGCGCCGGTGGGGTCGCCCCAGGACCACCCGGCGCTGATCAGCACGAGGAAGTAGCCGCCCATGACGAGCAGCGCCTCGACCGCGCCGAGCCGCAGCCACGCGCGGGACAGCATCGCGCGGCTGATGATCCCCGCCTCGCGCGGACGGGGGGCTCGGTCCATCGTCCCCGGCTCCGCCGGCTCCCGGCCGAGCGCGAGCGCCGGGACGGTGTCGGTCCCGAGGTCGATCGCCAGAACCTGCAGGGCGGTGAGCGGCAGCGGGATCGCACCACCGGCGAGTGCGTACAGCACGAACGGGACGACCTCCGGGACGGCGTGGACGAAGATGTAGGTGATGAACTTGCGGATGTTGTCGTAGACGACGCGCCCCTCCTCGACCGCGGCGACGATCGAGGCGAAGTTGTCGTCGGTCAGCACCATCGTCGCCGCCTCCCTGGCGACGTCGGTGCCGCTCGCGCCCATCGCGATGCCGATGTCGGCGCGCCTGAGCGCGGGCGCGTCGTTGACGCCATCGCCGGTCATCGCGACCGTGTGGCCCTGTGCCCGCAGCGCGTCGACGATGTGGAGCTTGGTCTCGGGGTTGCTGCGGGCGACGATCAGCTCGGGCGTGTCGTGCAGGAGCGCGTCCCGCTCGGGTTCGGGCATCGCGTCGAGATCGATGCCGTTGATGACGGTCGGGTCCCCTTCGACGATTCCGACGTCCCGCGCGATCGCCTCGGCGGTCAGCCCGTGGTCGCCGGTCACCACGATGATCCGGATCCCGGCTCGCTTGCACCGGGCGACCGCGTCGGCGACCTCGGGTCGCGGGGGATCGGCGAGCGCGGCCAGCCCAACAAAGCACAGGTGCGACTCGATCAGGTCCCGCTCGCCGTCCTCGACCTGGGCAACTTGACGTTGCGCGAACCCGAGCACACGCAGACCGCGGCCCGCGTACCGCTCGAACGTCCCGCGCACCTCTATCCGATCGGCGTCGGTGATCGGGTGGTCTCCCTCCGGGGTGCGGATCGCCGTACAGCGAGCGAGCAGTTCGAGCGGGGCCCCCTTGGCGTGGTACCAGAGTCCACCGCCCGGCTCCTCGTCGAGCGTCGTCATCCGCTTGAGGTGCGGGTCGAAGTGGAACACGCGCTTGCGCCGGGCTTCGCGCTCGCGCTGAGCGCCCGGGACATCGCAGTCGAGTTGAGCCGCCGCCACCAGGAGCGCGCTCTCGGTCGGGTCGCCACTGCGGAGCCACCGATCACCGTCCGGCTCCAGATGGGCGTTGTTGCACCGCAACGCGGTGCGCAGCAGGCCCTCGAACAGCGGCGGCGCCGAGGCGGCCTGGGGGGTGATCTCAAGCTCGCTGCCGGCCACCCACAGGAGCCTCACGCTCATGCTCCCCTCCGTGAGCGTCCCCGTCTTGTCCGTGCAGATCACGTCGGTCGAGCCGAGCGTCTCCACCGCGGTCAGGCGCTTGACCAGCGCGCGCCGGGCGGCCATCCGGCGAACGCCGCCCGCGAGCGACAGCGTGATCGTCGGCAACAGACCCTCGGGAACGTTCGCGACCAGCAGGCCGATCGCGAACGTGACCGCGGCCGCGAGCGACAGCCCGGCCAGCGTCGTCCCGGCAAAGAAGAACACCACCCCAGCGCCGACGGCGATCGCCGCGATCAGCCAAGCGACCTTGTTCACCTGGCGCTGCAGTGGGCTGATCTCCGGCTTGACCCTTTGCGACAGCGCCGCGATCCGTCCCAGCTGCGTGCGCATCGCGGTCGCGAACACGACCGCCGCGGCCTCGCCGCCCGTGCACAGGGTGCCGGCGAACACCACGTCCTCTGACTCGAGCAGCGCCGCGGTTCGTCGCACCGCCTCTGCGCTGCGGACGACGGGCTGCGACTCACCGGTTAGGGCCGCCATGTCGAGCTCGAGCGAGCCTTTGATCAGGCGGGCGTCGGCGGACAGGCGGTCGCCCTCGGCGAGCAGCACCACGTCGCCCGGAACAAGCATCGACGCCGGGATCTCCTCCTCCTGGTTGTCCCTGCGCACCCGCGCCTGCGGCGGGAGCAGCTCCTTGAGCGCCTCGGTGGCGCGCTCGGCCTGGAGCTCCTGCGCGTAGGCCAGCGTGGCGTTGAGCAAGATCACGGCCACGATTGCGAGCGCGAGGGTCCGGTTGCCGCTGGCCAGCGACAGCGCGGCCGCGACCCACAACAGCAGCGCGAGCGGGTGGGCGAGCTGGCGCGCGAGCTCACGGAGGCTGCTCGTTTTCTCCGTGCGCGTTATCTCGTTGGCGCCGAACTGCTCCAGCCGCCGCTGCGCCTCGCGCCCGGTCAGGCCTTCGGTCCTCGTCCCCAGATGGGCGAGCAACAAGTCGATCCGATCTTGCGGATCGACATCGGGCGCGCCACCGCGGGCGGCGCCGTTGCTGGCGTGTGCTGCGGCTCTAGTGGGGATCAGGTGAGGCATGCAAGGATCGCGGCGGCGTCGATGTCACCGCACCTGATCGTGCCCGGACGGGCGATGATCGGCATCGGTAGTTAGCCTAGGTCGAGGTGCGGCGCTGCCGTCGGCGCGCGACTACCTGGACGGATTCGGTACTTCACCGCGGGCGGGCGGCACCCTTAGACGGTCGTGGGGAGCGGCCCCCGCGCCTACATTCAGGGCATGCGCCACCTTCATCGAATTGACGATCGCGATCCGGACGCCGCAACCGGGAATGGGCGGACGCGTGTCGTGCTCGCGAACGACCACCCCGGCTTGCGCCGGGGCCTGCGGTGGTTGCTCGACCAGGCGGACGATCTGAACGTCGTCGGCGAGACGACCGACTTCGAAGTCACCGTGCACGAGGTGGCGGTCCAGCACCCTCACGTGCTCGTGCTCGACTTGCGGATGCCGGACGGGTTCAGCGCCGAGCGAATCAAGCGGCTCCGCACGGCATCCCCCGGCACCCGGATCGTCGTCACCACCATGACCGCAAACGAGGCGTTCGCGACCGAGGCGCGCAGGGCGGGAGCGATCGGGTTCGTGGTGGCCGACTCCGCCGATCGTGAGCTCGTCGAGGCCGTCCGGCGCGCCGCCCGCGGCCTCCCCTACACCAGCCCGCGCGTCAGGCGCGCGGTCGCGTGACCGGCTCTGCTGCCACGGGGCGCGGTTGGATCGTGGGGCGCTCAACGCCTCGGCGGTAGCTGGCGGGGAAGGCCACGTCGATCGTCGTGCCCTGGCCTGGCGACGAGGTGACCTCCAGCGTTCCCTGCAGCAGCTCGACCCGCTCCCGCATCCCGAGCAGGCCGAATCCGGCGGTGTGGGCGCTTGGGTCAAAGCCGCTCCCATCGTCCCGCACCGTCACTCGCACGATCGAGTCGTCTTCGGCGACCTCGACGTGGGCGCGGCGGGCACCGCCGTGCTTGGCGGCGTTGTTGAGGGCTTCCTGGACGATCCGGTACATCGCGGTCTCGACCTCGCTCACGTGTCGGTCGGGTTTGCGGCCCTGTTCGTAGGCGAGGTCGATGACAAGATCCACCTCGAGCCCGCGGCTGCGGGCGCGCTCGGCGAGATCCTCGATCGCCGCCTGAGGACCGAGGTCGTCGAGGGCGGCCGGGCGCAGGTCGGTGACGAGCGCCCGCAGCGTGCGAATCTCCTGCTCGAGCTGGGCGACCGCGTCGCGCACCGTCTCGATCACCGCCTCAGGTCTGGAATCGCGGAGTTGCGCAGCGAGCCCCAGCCTCAGCGCGGCCAGGTTCTGGAGCGTCTCGTCGTGAATCTCGCGGGCCCAGTGCGCGCGTTCCTGCTCGGCCGCCGCCAGCCGTTGCCGACGGCGCTCTCCCTCGACGGTCACCGCGGTCGCGACGGCCGTCGCCGCGCTGGCTGCGAACGCCTCCAGCAGGCGTTGGTCCTCGGCACTGAACGTCGGCCCGCCATCGAGCCGGTCGACCGCGATCAGCACCCCGTAGCCGCGCCCGCGGAAGATCAACGGGACCACTAATCCGGCGTCGGCCTGGACGCCGAGCCTGCCGAGGCCGTGGCGCTCGAACCGGGCTCGGTTGGGCTGGTCCTCCAGGCGCAGCGTTCGCGACACTCGAAGCGCCGCGCCGGCGAGGCTGTCCTTTACGTCCACGCGCTGGCCCACCAGGCCGCTGGGCAGCTCACCCGCGCCGGCCCCGACGACCATCTCCCCCGCCTGCTCGTGCTCGATCACCAGCGCCCGGGCCGCCACCAGCGCTCGGCCGCGCTTGGCCACGAGGCCGAGGATCAGGTCGAGGTCTGTCTCGCCGCCGAGCGCCCGCGCGATCTGCATGGTCGCGTCGAGCGCGTCGACGGTTCGCTTGAGCTCGGTGTGCTGAGCGTCCAGGCGGGAATAGCGCCGCGCGTGGTCGATCGCGACCCCCGCAAACGCGGCCAGCAGCACGATCGTTCGCTCGTCCTCCTCGGTGAACTCCTCGCCGCCCGCCTTCTCGGTCAGGTACAGGTTCCCGAATGGGACGCCGCCGATCAGCACCGGGACCCCCAGGAACGTCTTCATCGGAGGATGGCCGGGTGGAAAGCCGTAGGAATGCGGGTGCGCGCCGACGTCGGCCGTCCGGAGCGGCACCGGATGCGCGATCAGCTCGCCGAGCACCCCTCGCCCCCTTGGCAGATCGCCGATCCGTTGACGATCGTCCTCGTCGATGCCGATCGTGACGAACCGCTCGAGCTCGGCCCGCGACTCGTCCGTCACCCCGAGCGCCGCGTACCTCGCCCCCGACAGCTCCCGCGCGGACTCGAGCACACGCCGGAGCACCACCTCGAGGTCGAGCTCGGACAGAACCTCCTGCGCCAGCCGAACCACGTCGAGCGTGCCGGGGTTTCGTGATTCGCGGACGTCCACGGCGGTCAGGCCTGTTCTGAGGCGGCTATCACATCGGCCAACTTACGAGCACGTTACTGGGGTGCAGCTCGCGGGCCCCGAACCACACGTCCTTCATCAACCCTAGCAGCGGTCATTCCGCCGCTGCGGAAAAGCACGGATCGAGCCGCTGGAAACACCGGATGTTCGCGGCCCGTTGCGCCGCTTAGATGGGCTCACAACCCTCCGAAGGAGCCTGCCATGACCGTTCATCCGAAGAACCAGAAGGACCTAATGCTGGCGCCGGTCGCGGTCGAGATCGACCGGAACCTCCAGCGCCTCCGTGTCGATTCGTCCTACGACGTGCTCGCCGAGCTCGAGCTCGAGCTCGACCGGCCGGCGATGTGCGCCGACCCCGACGAGCGTGCTGCGCTCGTTCTCCGCCAGGCGCTCCGCGATGTCGATCTGCACGGCTGGACGGCCACGCTCAGCGACGACGCGTCGCGCGTTCACCTCGACGGCGGCTCGGTCTCGCTCGACGTCGGTCTGAGCCCCGAGATCACCAGGTACATTACCGAAGGCGTCGGCGTCACGCCGGCGTAAGGCGGGGCCGCTCCTGCGCGGGCTCGAGCAGCGACCGGCCGGTCATCTCCGCAGGGGGTTCGATCCCGAGTAGCGCGAGCACCGTAGGGGCGACATCGGCCAGGCTGCCGGTGGCCGCGAGCCCGACGCCGCGGGCGGTGACGATCAGCGGCACCCGGTTGAGGGAATGCGCGGTGTTCGGGCTGCCGTCGTCCTCGAGCATGTGGTCGGCGTTTCCGTGGTCGGCGGTGATCACGCACACGCCGCCGGCGTCGTGAACCGCCTGCACCACCCGCTGCAGGCAGCCGTCGATGGTTTCCACGCCGGTGATCGCGGCGGGGACCACGCCGGTGTGGCCAACCATGTCGGCGTTGGCGAAGTTGATGATCGAGAACCGGGGCTGGTCTTCGGCGAACGCTTTGAGGAACGCCTCGGTGATCTCCCGCGCGCTCATCTGCGGCTTGTGGTCGTAGGTCGGGATGTCGCGCTGCGACGGCACGAGCGCCCGTCGCTCGCCTTCGTACGGTCGCTCGCGGCCGCCGTTGAAGAAGTACGTCACATGCGCGTACTTCTCGGTCTCGGCCACGTGCAGCTGGCGCTCGCCGGCCGCTTCGATCACCGCCCCGAGCGTGGTCGCGGGCTGTGCGGCCGTGAACGCAACCGGGTAGGGCCAGCCCTTCTGGTACTCGGTCATGGTCGCGAGGCGCCGGATCGGCGCGCAGCCCCCGCGTCCTCGCCAGCCGGGGAGATCCTCGGTGCCCTCGCCGAAGCCGGGTTCGGCGAGCGCGCGCACGATCTCGCGCATCCGGTCGGGGCGGAAGTTGAAGCACAGGACGCTGTCCGAAGGGCGGATCCGGCCCGCCTCGCCGACCGTGGTCGGCCGGATGAACTCGTCGGTCTCACCGCGCTCGTAGGCGGCGCGCGCGGCCGATGGCCCATCCAGTGTGTGGTGCTCGGCGCGTCCGTCCACGAGCAGGTCGTAGGCGTCCTGGATCCGGTCCCAGCGCCGGTCGCGGTCCATCGCCCAGTAGCGCCCGACGACGGTGGCGACGCGGCCGACACCGGCGTCGCGGCACCAGCCTTCGAGCGTGGCCAGGTAGCCCTCGCCCGAGGTCGGGGAGGTGTCACGCCCGTCGGTGAAGCAGTGCAGCACCAGATCCCGGACCTGCAGCTCGGCGGCGAGGTCGATCAGCGCGTGGAGGTGGCCGAAGCCGGAGTGGACGCCGCCGTCCGACACCATCCCGAGGAGGTGGACCCGGTCGGTCGCGCTCAGCGCATCGCGCAGCACCGGATTGCTTGCCAGCGCGCCGTCGGCGACGGCGTTGTCGATCAGCGTCAGCGTCTGCGGAACAACGGCCCCGGCGCCCAGGGTCAGGTGCCCGACCTCCGAGTTTCCCATCTGGCCGGCGGGCAGCCCGACGCTCGGGCCGCTGGCCTCGAGCGCCGTGTGCGGATAGTCGGCCCACAGCCGATCGAAGCCGGGCTTCTGCGCCCGTCCGATCGCGTTGCCCGGGCCGGGGGGCGCGATGCCCCACCCGTCCAGCACGATCAGGCAGGCGCAGCCGATATCGCTGAGCTCGGGGCCGGACGGCGGCATCATCGAGCGCTCACGGCCGTGTGCATCAGGGCGTGGACGCCGGGCAGCTCGCGACCCTCGAGGAACTCGAGGGTCGCACCGCCGCCGGTCGACAGATGGGTGACGCGATCCTCGAGGCCGAACCTTCGCATCGCCTCGACCGTCTCGCCCCCGCCGACGACGGTCCGGGCCGGAGTCGACGCGACCGCCTCGGCGACGGCGCGGGTTCCGGCCGCGAACGGCTCGAGCTCGAAGCGGCCCATCGGCCCGTTCCAGAACACGGTTCCGGCGGCCGCGATCTCGGCGGCGTAGCGGGCGCTGGTTCGCGGTCCGATGTCCAGGCCGCTCCAGCCATCGGGGACGTCGATGCCGTCGAGGGCCCGGCCCGTCGGTTCCTCCTGCCCGTCGGGCGCGAGCGACAGATCGATCGGCAGCTCGAGCCGGCACGAGGATCCCGCAGCGGCCGTGAGCGCGCGCCGCGCCGCCGCGACGTCGTCCTCCGGGCAGAGCGACGCGCCCACGCGATGACCTTGGGCAGCGAAGAACGGGAAGCACATCGCGCCGCCTATGCACAGCCCATCGGCGAGCTCGAGGAACCGCTCGACGACGCCGATCTTGTCGCTGACCTTGGCGCCACCGAGGATCGCGACGAGCGGGCGGTCCGGGCGCTCGACGATCGCCTGGAGCGTCTGCACCTCGCGCTCCATCAGCCGTCCGGCGGCACTCGGCAGCCGGTGGGCGATGCCCTCCGTGCTCGCGTGAGCCCGGTGCGCGGTGCCGAAGGCGTCGTTCACATACACGTCGGCGAGCTCGGCCAGCGCCGAGACCAGCTCCGGATCGTTGCGGGTCTCCCCTGGCTCGTAGCGGATGTTCTCGAGCATCAGCATCTCGCCCGGGGCAAGCCGCTCGGTGAGCTCGCTGACCTGCGGTGCGGTGACCGCCGGCGCCAGCGTCACCGGCGCGCCGGTCAGCTTCGCCAGGCGATCGGCCACCGGCCGCATCGACAGCGCCGGGTCGATCCCCTTGGGGCGTCCGAGATGCGACACGAGCACGAGCCGCGCCCCGCGCGCCCGGAGCTCGGCGATCGTCTCGAGCGCCGCGCGGATCCGCGTGTCATCGGCCACCTCGACCGGGCCGCCGGGCTGGGGCCGATGGAGCGGCACGTTGAAATCCGCACGCAACAGGACCCGTCGTCCCTCCACGTCGAGCTCGTCGATCGTTCTCAGCGAATCGGCCATCGGGATCGCCTCCAGTTGGTGTCTCGGGGACTACGACCGTGCCGACTCGATTCAGCGAGCCGAGGTTTGCGACCGTGGTCACCACCAACCTACGGGCTGAGCGCCCCGCCAGAATCGGTGACCACCGCTCGTCTGGGTCCGTAGAACCTCCGGATGACGAATACCGGCGCCCGTGTCTGCATTGGCTTCCACCAGGACCGGAGCCGGAGCTGCGGCTCATTACGGAGCAGGTCGGTGGTTTCCTGCGGCGGTCGCAGGAACGCGTTCACCGTAACGTCTCACGCCCACCGAGGTGACCCGAGGGCGATGAGACAAATGTCAGCGAGCGTCAAGCGATCGATGGCGAGGGATCACAGATGAGGCCGGTAATACGCCTTGGTTCGCGCTGCCATCGCTGTCAGAAACATCCGCTGTGGACAGATGCTCTCTGCAACCCATGCTGGCGACCGGTCTCAGCTTTTGGTCATCGCCCCGCAGACCTGGTCTCGAGTCAGGACCGTGCGGACCCCGCGCTCGAGATCCTCGACGCTGACAGCCTGGAGTTCGAGCGAGGACTCGCCGCGTGGCTTTCGGGAATTGATCCTCTATCTCCGACTTCGCCTGATCGGTCGGGATCGCTCTGAACGCGGTCAAGCCCATGGAGCCCAGAACCGCGACGCTGCATGGCCGCCCGGTGACCTACGCGCAGGCGGGCACCGGCCCGGTGCTGTTGCTGGTCCATGGGATGGGCGGTGGTTATGAGAATTGGCGCGACGTCATCGGGCCGCTGGCGCGCAAATACACGGTGGTTGCGCCCGACCTGCCCGGGCACGGCGCGTCGGCGCCGGGTAGCGGTGACTACTCGGTCGGGGCGCTGGCCGTCGGGCTACGCGATTTGCTGCTCGCGCTCGGCCATGAGCGCGTGACGCTGGTGGGGCACTCGCTCGGCGGTGGGATCGCGATGCAGCTGGCTTATCAGTTCCCCGAGCTCGCCGAGCGCCTGGTGCTCGTCTCGAGCGGCGGCCTCGGTCCGGAGGTGAGCCTGGTTCTGCGCGCCGCCGCGCTGCCCGGCTCGGAGCTTTGGATCATGGCTAGCGCGCGGACCGCGAGTTGGGTCGGACCCGCGGTCGGGCGGGGATTGGCGGCCGTCCGGTTCCGGCCGTCGCCGGCGACCGTCGAGGTCGCTCGCGGCTACGCGTCGCTCGCCGATCCTGGTCGCCGCGCGGCGTTCCTGGCCACGCTGCGCTCGGTCATCAACGTGGGTGGTCAGCGGGTCGACGCGAGCGATCGCCTGTACCTGACGGCCGGCATGCCGACGCTGATCGTTTGGGGAGAGCGTGATTCGGTCATCCCCGTCAGCCACGGCGAGCGCGCGCACGCGGCGATTATCGGCAGCCGTCTCGAGATCTTCGACGGAGTCGGCCACATTCCGCAACTCGAGGCGCCGGCGCGATTCGTCGCGGTGCTGGAAGGGTTCCTCGAGCAGACCGAGGCCGCACCGTTCGACGCGCATGAGTGGCGCGAGCGGTTTCGGGCCACGACCGCCGAATCGCGAAAGGCGCGCACGTATAGGCGAGGAGCCGGGTAACGCAGGTCGTAGCGGTCCTCCGCGGTGACGCCGTAGCCTGTTCCGACGAGCCATGGCGGGCTTGGAAATCGGGTCTCGGCGAGGTAGCACCGCATGCGGTGCTACCGGGCTGCTGGTCGGCCCACGGCCGGCCGGCGCTGCTCGTACGCGGGGCGTTCGCGGCCATGCCCGGTGATCGCGGAGCGAGAAGCAGCGGGCCACAGGATTGCTGATTGCGTATTTCCTACGGATGGCGATCCGGATTTGGAGGGCAGAGGCACGGTTATGCTCGCGCCCGTCTTCATGAGCGAGTCGCCGGACCACGAAAAGCTCAGGCGCCTGCTTGACGTACGGAGGACCCTCGCGGCCGAAACGGATTACGAGCGGCTGCTCGAGCGGGTGCTCGAGGAGGGGCGCGCGATCACCGGCGCGCGCTACGGGGCGCTCGGCGTGATCGATGAGGACAGGGTCGGGTTGGAGCGGTTTCTCACCTCCGGCGTCGATGCGGCCACGCGTGAAGCGATTGGGGAGCCGCCGCGCGGTCGCGGTGTGCTGGGGACTCTGATCTTGGATCCTCGACCGCTGCGGCTGGCCGACGTCGCGCAGCATGCCGACGGCTACGGATTCCCAGCAAGTCACCCGCCGATGCGGAGCTTTCTCGGCGTGCCGATCGTCATCGGGGGCGAGGTGTGGGGAAATCTGTACTTCGCCGAGAAGGAGGATGCCCGTGAGTTCAGCGAAGTTGACGAACGGGCGGTGGTGGTGCTGGCCGAGTGGGCGGCGCAGGCGATCGAAAACGTGAACGAGTGAGCGCGATCTGGCTCCGGATTACCTATGTCGTGCGCAGGCCTGAACGGCTGAGCCGAGCGTGGAGGGAGGGCTCGGTCCGGCTACGGGCACGCTGAGCCGCGGGCGGCGTCGGGAGGATCGCCGATCAGATGGCGTTCGAGGGCGTAGCGGACGAGCTCTGAGCGCTTGCCGAGTCCGAGCTTGCGATGGATCCGCCGGCGATGCGAGTCAACCGTGCGGCGCGAGAGATGAAGCCGCCCGGACATCTCAGCACTGGTGAGACCCAACGCGATCAATCGGAGGACGTCGGTCTCACGCGGGCTCAGACCGTCGTCCTGGGCCGCGCGCCGCAGCCCGTCAAGACGAGCCTCAACGTGCGGCGACACGTACCTCTCGCCGCGCGCGGCACAACGAACCGCCGCCCGCAGCTCCGTATCCGCGTTGTCCTTCAGGACGTATCCGACTGCGCCGGCGTCGAGCGCTTGCCGGGCGAAGAGTGGGCTCTCCTCCACGGTCGCCACCACAATCTGGGTTTCTGGCACCTCCTCCCGCAAACGTCGAATTGCCTCGACATTCGATCCATTGGGCATCTGCAGATCGAGGAGCAGCACATGCGGCAGGTGGCGCTTTACGTGACGGATCGCCGTCGGCACGTCTCCTGCCTCGGCGATCACCTCGACGTCCTTCTCGCTCTCCAACCAGAGCCTCAGGGCTCGGCGTACCACGTGGTGGTCATCAGCGACCACGAGCTGGATCGGCGGGCTGGCTTGGTCCATCCGAACGGGACCTGTGGGGAGCTGCGCGAGATGGAGGGAGTCCGGCATGTCCGCAACTTAGCCGTCCGCGCTCGCACCGACCTCCCGGGGAGTACGACAATCGAGCGGGGGATTGCGCCGATCTGGTGCGGAAAACTACCTAGTCGCGCTCGAACCGGCGCGAGAACTCAGTGATAGCGAGCCGCCTGGCACCTCTCGGCCGTCCGCGCCGCTACGCGTCCGGCGAGCACGGCTCGGCGGTCGCTGACATACCTCCGTCGAGGCCCGAAATTCCCAGCTCGAGCCCGCAGGCACGATGCACGATCACGTCCTCGCCGGAACGCAGCAGAGGCTCCCGCGTAAGCGAACTCCCTCGCGCCCAACCCCCGCCGACGACGAGCAAAGGCTCATACGCCCCGATCACGTCGCCACAAAGGGGACAAAGCACTCGACCCGTCATTCATCGGGATTATCGGTGCCGGAGGCCGAGATGTCATCAGTACTACGCCCACACGGCCATGCACCTTCCCCGCAGGCCAGCGCCGGTCTGCGGGCAGACTTGACCCCCCGGGGACTGACTGGTTACGGCCAGGAGAGCCGTTGACGGTTTTTCCACATAAGCGACGGTGTGTCATACCGATGTCACGCCGCCCTCGAGCTTGGATCCTTGCGATGTCTTCGAATAATCCGCGACATCAAAATGTGTGCCGAGTAGCGTCTATTGCATGCCCATCCGCTGAAGCGCTTGGGTGTCCGTTTGGCAGATGAAGCTCTCCACGCGCTCAGAGGAGGGTCCTCATGGCAACCATCTCTTCACCACCGCCCCGGGGCTGGGCTCAGCCCGACGGTGCGCCATCGCGCCGAACTCCTTACGTCTGCGGACCGGTCCCGGGCACGACCAATCAGGACGAGACCGACGGCCGGACGGCCCGCGATCGGGCCCGGCCGGCGAAGTCCGGAAGCGCCGAGCGGCGACCCAAGGGGGGAATCGAGGGCCTGATCGGCAAGCGTGTCGCCGCCGCGACCGAACACGCCCTCGAGGGTCCCAACCAGACATTGATGCGGGTTCAGAAACCCGTGTGGGACGTCCTGTGCAAGTACTACTTCCGGCTCGAGACGTCCGGTTGGGAGCGACTGCCCAAGGAGACCTCGCTGCTGATCGGAAATCATTCAGGTGGGTCGTTGACGATGGACGCCTGGACGTTCGTGTTCGACTGGTGGCGGCGATTCGGCACCGAGCGCGTCCTTCATGCGACCGCTCACGATGTCCTGATGGCGGCACCCGGCCTCGGCGATTACTTCCGCCAGGCCGGCGTGATCCCAGCCTCCCGCGCAGGCGTCACGGCGGCACTCAGCGCCGGGTGCGACGTGGTCATCTGGCCCGGGGGCGACATCGACGCGATGCGCAACTGGCGCAGGCGCGACGAGTGTGTGCTTGGCGGGCGGATGGGCTTCGTACGCACGGCGATCCGCTCAGGTGTCCCGATCGTCCCCGTGGCCACCGTCGGCGGGCACGACACCGCATTCGTCCTGTCCGAGGGCCGCTGGCTCGCGAACGGACTCGATCGCGTCAGCGGGCTGAAGAGAAAGCTTCGCGGTTCTCAGCTGCCGATCGTGCTCGGCTTCCCCTTCGGACTGACGATCGAGACGATCCCGACTCACCTTCCACTGCCGGCGAAGATCCGCACCGAGCTGCTCGAACCGATCCACGTCGACCACGACCCAGAACGGGTCAACGATCGCGAATACGTCGAGTCGGTGTACCGCGAAGTGGAATCCGCCATCCAGGGCGGAATGGACCGACTCGCCAAGCAGCGACGCTTCCCGATCTTCGCCTAGCCGCCAGGCAAAGAACTAGCCGAGCAGGGGCCGGCTGCCCTGCGGCCCCTCACGTGCCGCCATGCAGGTTCGCGGACGCTCCGTCCGGATCCTCCGACGCGTCCGTGGAATTCATTGCTCTGGCTGCGGTTCTTCCGGATTGGGTCTGAGGGAAAGGCCTGATGACGCCAGCGGGGCTTGCCTGGAGACTGGAGTGGTTGCTTGTTCCCGGCTCACGGAGAGTCTGCCGAGACGCCCGAGACGGGCGGTTCGGCGCGCCGATCAAGGAGGTTGTTCGGTTATGCCTGCCAGTCAGCTTCGCCGCAGGAGGCACCCGGTGGTGCGGCGTCACGAACCGGCGGTCGAGCAATATCCACGGATCCCGCGTGAAGGGTCGATCGCTGTGGCCCGCCTTGCCGCGGCGCCGCCGTCTCTGAGAACGGTCGGATGGCAGGCCACGTCGATGCGGCCTACCCCGATGTGTCACGACCGGGTCGACGCGTGATGACTGGTTCGGTGATCGAAGCGAAGGCCGTCGTAAAGCGCTTCGGCTCGACCGTCGCGCTAGCGGGTGTTGACCTCGCCGCTGATCGAGGCGAGGTGGTCGCCCTGCTCGGCCCCAACGGTGCTGGGAAGACGACACTGGTGCGGATCCTGACCACACTGCTCAAGCCCGACGGCGGCAATGCGCGCGTCGCAGGCTACGACGTCGTGGCCGATGCCCGGGAGTTGCGGTCGATGATCGGCCTCGCGGGCCAGTACGCAGCGGTCGACGAGCTCCTCACCGGCCGTGAGAACCTCGAGCTGGTCGGCCTGTGGTACCACCTCGACAAGCGCGAGTACCGTCGGCGCGCCCAAGAGGTGTTGGAGCGCTTCGATCTCATCGACGCTGGTGACCGCTTGGTTAAGACCTACTCGGGCGGCATGCGTCGGCGTTTGGATATCGGTGCGAGCCTGATCGCCCGGCCGGCCGTCCTGTTCCTCGACGAGCCAACGACGGGTCTGGACCCGCGCACCCGCAACGATGTCTGGGCGTTCATCGAGGAGCTGGTCGCTGGCGGCACAACGGTGCTGCTCACAACCCAATACATGTACGAGGCCGAGCACCTCGCTGACCAGATCGTCGTCATCGATACCGGCAAGGTGATCGCGGACGGCACGGCGGCGCAGCTCAAGGCCAAGCTCGGCGGGGCGATGCTCGAAGCGCGCGCGAGTGACCCACGCGACCTCGACCGCGCCGCCCGGCTACTCGCCGACGTCGGTCACACCGAGCCTCGCGTCGACCGCGACCAGCGCCTGGTCAGCATCCCCACACCCGGCGGCACCACACTCCTGCTCGCCGCGGCCAGACGGTTTGAGGAGGAACGGATCGCGCTCGACGATCTAGGCATCCGGCGCCCCTCGCTCGACGATGTGTTCCTGTCGCTCACCGGCACCCCGGCCACGACTGACCAACCCTCTGGGCGCACAGAGGGAATCGACGAGTTGGTGGCGACGCGATGAGCGTCGCCGCCAACGACCGGGCGGCCACGCCCCCGGCCCGGATGACACCACGGGTCGCGGCTCGCGACACGGCTGGCGTCGCCAAGCGCAACCTGCTGCGGATCATCCGCACCCCACGCCTGCTCGTGGTCGGCGCGATCCAGCCGGCGATGCTGCTGATCCTGTTCCGTTACGTCCTCGGCGGTGCGATCCACATCCCGGGCGGCAACTACGTCGACTACGTCGTCCCCGCGGTCTTCCTCGAAGCCGTCCTGATCGGCGGTATGACCACGTCGATCGGGCTCGCCGACGACCTCAAGAGCGGCATCATCGACCGCTTCCGTAGCCTTCCGATGGCCCGCTCAGCGGTACTCGCCGGCCGCACCCTCGCCGACCTCAGCCGCAGCCTCCTGTCCCTCACGATCATGGTCGTCCTCGGCCTGTTGGTCGGCTTCCGATTCCACAGCGATCCCAGCTCGATCATCGCCGGCCTGCTGCTGATCATGGTCTTCGGCTATGCGTTCTCGTGGATGTACGCCGCGATCGGCCTCGCCACCAAAGACCCCGAGACCGCACAGGTCGCCGGCATCCTCCCGTTCTTCATCCTCATGTTCGCCAGCAACGCGATCGTCCCGGTCGCCACGATGCCCAGCTGGCTCCAAGGCTTCGCCACCAACCAACCCCTCAGCGTCACCGTCACCGCCGTCCGCGCCCTCTTCGAAGGCGGCCCTGCCGCCAGCTACGTCTGGCAATCACTCGCCTGGGCCGCCGGCATCTTCATCGTCTTCTTCACCGTCTCCCTGCACCTCTACCGCAACACCAACTCCTAACCCGAAACACCCTGGCGAACGTCACTCTCGCCGGCGGGGTGTTCCTGGCGCCCCACCCGTACGTCTTCCAATCGGTCCCCACCGAAGGAGAGCGTCACGGGGTCTATGCCGTTTGGACGATCGCGCTGTGCAGGTCAAGCCATTGGATTGCTTGCTCGCGGAGCTTGAATTTCTGGATCTTGCCGCTGATGGTCATCGGGAACTCTTCTGCGGGGATCACGTAGCGCGGTATCTTGTAGTGCGCGATCTTGTCCCGACAGAATTCGCGCACCGCCTCGGCGTCGATCGGGTCAGATGTGCGGGCGATCACGAAGGCTGCGATTTCCTCGCCGTAGCGCGCGTCAGGAACCCCGACGATCTGTACGTCCTTGATGAGCGGGTGGCTGTAAAGGAACTCCTCGATCTCCCGCGGATAGATGTTCTCGCCACCACGGATGATCATGTCCTTGGAGCGGCCGACAATGTTGACGTACCCATCTTCGTCCATCGTCGCGAGGTCGCCGGTGTGCATCCATCCCGCTTGGTCGATCGCTTCGGCGGTCTGCTCGGCGTCATTCCAGTACCCGAGCATGACGCCGTAGCCTCGGGTGCACAGCTCACCGGATGTGTCGCGCGCAACGCACTCGCCGGTGACGGGGTCGACGATCTTTATTTCGACGTGGGGGTGCACGCGCCCGACCGTAGACGTGCGGTGATCGATGTCGTCATCGAGAGTCGTTTGTGTCGATACCGGAGAAGTCTCGGTCATGCCGTAGCAGATCGTCACCTCGCTCATGTGCATGTGATCGATCACTTTGCGCATCACCTCGATCGGGCACGGGGAGCCGGCCATGATGCCGGTTCGAAGTGAGCCGAGATCGAAGTTGCCGAACTCGGGCAGGTCAAGCTCGGCGATGAACATCGTCGGTACGCCATAGAGCGACGTACACCGCTCCTCCTGGACGGCGGCAAGCGTCGGAGCTGCCTCGAACGACGCGGCCGGGATGACCATGCACGCACCGTGGGTCGTGCACGCGAGGTTGCCGAGCACCATCCCGAAACAGTGGTAGAAGGGCACGGGAATGCAGACCCGGTCCTCCGGGGTATAACGGCAGGTCTCGCCGATGAAGAAGCCGTTGTTGAGAATGTTGTGATGAGTGAGCGTAGCCCCCTTCGGAAACCCAGTCGTGCCACTCGTGTACTGAATATTGATGGGATCGTCGAACTGCAGCCCCGCGGGCAGCGCAACGTCCTGATCGCCCCCCGAGAGCTGCTCCCACTCAGGCGAGTCGAGAAACACCACCCGCTCGAGCTCTGAACACCGCCGAGCAACCTTATCGACCATGCGCACGTAGTCTGAGCTCTTAAACGCACGAGCCGAGACCAGCATCCGAACGCCGGACTGGTTGAGAACGTACTCGAGCTCGGACGTACGATAGGCCGGGTTCACGTTGACTAGAACGACTCCTGCCTTGGCCGAGGCATACTGAACTAGCAGCCACTCGGCACAGTTGGGTGACCAGATCCCTATCCGATCCCGCGGCTGCAATCCACTCGCGATCAGCCCGCGGGCGAGGCGATCAACCCGGTCGGCGAACTCTGCGTAGGTCCAGCGCACGTCTTGATGGCGCACGATCACCGCGTCGCGCTCCGGATACATCGCGGCAATCCGATCGAAGTGCGCGCCAATCGTCTCGCCGATCAAGGGGGTCGGCGAGGGTCCATGCACGTACGAGATTTGGTTCGCCATGCCTTCACATCCTTTTCGCGTGGTGGGTGTAGCCGCCCTCAGCGCGCGGCGAGAGACCGGATCGGGAACACGGCTCGGCCGTACCAGGACTCACTCGCACCAGGTCCGCCAAGGCGCGATCGAAGGGGCATGCGGCCGCAGCCAGGCCGGTATAGCCGTCCCACTCCCGCCTCGGAACCATGCTCGCTCTCAGCTGGGCCGACCGAGGAGAGACCGTTGCCACGATACGAACCTCCACCGTGCGTCGAGGCTCAACGCACGCTCCTCGTGACGAGCATCGGCCGAGCGACATCCGTGCCAGCACGCCGCAACGTCCCAACAGATCCCACTAAGACAATGCTCGGCACTCACTGTATAGGGTGTCCCACGGCCATTCCGGGGATCCCCAAGGATCCTCCCTCCTGCCCGCCCGAGAATCCGCAGTCACCACGGATTCCGACGCCGGAAATGCCGCAGACGGTAAACGGCCTCCGGGCATTGCGCCTCCCGGCTACACGTGGCCGATAGTCGCCAGCCGCTGACAGTGCGCCTGTCGCAGTACTCGTGACTCCTTCCGGTCGTGAGCAGCAGCGTCGTCACCGGTCTGGCGTGGCCGCGCCGGTGCTAGGGCGCGACAGTCTTGGTATGTGTGCGGTACGGTCAAACGAAAGCTATCTGTAGGGATCGGGGCCATGGCGTATCTGCAAACGCACTTTTGGAGTGGTGGAACTGAGGAGCAGTATCAGTCGATGCTCAAGGCTGTGCATCCCCCTCAGGGCCTTCCAGACGGACAGACGGCACACGTCGCGGGGCCAACACACGGCGGGTATTTGATTTCGGTCGTCTGGGACTCCAAGGAACACAGCGAGCGGTTCATGAACGGCACGCTCCTGCCGGCGCTGCCGGTCGAGGGCGGATTCGCGGGTGCGCCTGAGGAGCGCGTGGCCGAAGTCGCGCACCTCGAAATGGCGTAGCGACAGGGAGTTTCCCGGCCGGGCGCGGGGCGCGCCGGTTGAATACCGGTCGAGCAGGTTCAGATGTAAGCGAGGACGCCGATCGGCGTCGATCGCGAACACAATCCACGCAGCTTTGCTGTGGAGAGACGGAGGGACGATGGCAACGCACATTGCCTTTCACGAGGTCGACGACGTCGATCACTGGCTGAGTTCATCCAAGCGAGAGGAAGTCTTTGGGCCGCTGGGCATCACGATGCGTGCCTTTCGGGATCCGGCGGGTTCAAACCGAGTGGGACTGATCGCGGAGATCCCCGACATGGCTGCCTTTCAGGAGTTCATGCAGACCGAGGCGGCCGCCGACGCGATGACGGCTGACGGTGTTCGCCCGGAGACGCTCCTGATCCTCAACGAGGGGTAGCGCTCAGCCGCTGTCAACGGCCCGGCTCCCACCTCTGGGTCGAGCCGGGCCAAGGTGCGAGCACGCCCTAGCTCCGGAGGCAACAGGAAGCCCTGCCTTAGCAGGGCTTCCTAAATCGGGGCGCCCGGATTTGAACCGGGACCCTTCCGACCCGAATAACGCGCGCACCCGACCCTCGCCAGCAAGAACTCCCTGCAAACCGTTCATTCCGGTTGCAACGGAATGGCGTCTCAGACTCGCGGATTCCGGCGGATTACCGGGGATTGGACACAGAAACCGGGCTTGTGCCCGATGGGGCTCCGGGCTCCTCAGTGGAGCGAGGAGCTACGGTCGCGGCGTGAACCGTCCACCCTCGGAGTTAGCGTCTTATCGGGCATGTCCCCCACGACGAACGACCTGAGCCTCGACCTCACGGGCGTGCGGCGCGCCGTCAGCCGGAACGCGTTCGATCGCGGTCGGGACTACGCGCGCAACGGGCGTGTGAGAGAACTCGAGTGGGACCCGGATGAGTACGCGCTGACCGCCACGGTCATCGGGCACGGCGCCGCGTACGAAACGGTCGCGTTCTTCGACGAGGACGTCGACGGCCGCCTCGTGTTCCACGACGGCGAGTGCTCCTGCCCCGTTGGCGGGAACTGCAAGCACGTCGCGGCCGTTGTGATTGCTGCCGGGCTCGGTGCGCCGGGCGGCCAGCGAGGAGACGCGGTCGACGCCCACCGGCCGGCGGGCCGGGCAGGCGCGGCGCCCGCACCGACGCCCAGGCCGCCTGCGTGGGAGCAGTCGCTGCGGGCGCTGGCGGCAGTGCGGAGTCAGCCGGCGAGCGGCGCCGAGCTGGCGATCGAGCTGAGCGTGAGCAGACCGACGTACAGCCCCCACGGCGCGCCGCAGCTGATGGCGCGCCTGATGCGCCCGGGAGCCCGCGGCGGGTGGGTCAACGGCTCGCTCAGCTGGAGCGGGCTCGACGCCTGGAACGTCCAGACGGGCGGCTACCGGGAGGACCATCTCGCGCTTGCCCGCGAGCTGTATGCGGTTCACCGCCTCCGCGACGCTCGCAGCAGCTACTACTTTTACGGCTCGAGTTCGGACCGTCGGATCGACCTGTCCTCGTGTGAGAGTCCGCAGCTGTGGTCGCTGCTGGACGAGGCGGCGCGCCTCGGGCTGCCTTTGATCCATGCGCAGGCGTCGCTCGGTGAGGTGCCGCCGGTGCGGGCGGGAGAGGTCGTCCTCGATGTCACCCGAGCCGGCGACGGCATCGATGTGTCCGCCGTCCTTCAGGTGGACGGCGATGCCGCCGAGAACCTCGTCCCGGTGCGGCTCGTAGGCCGCCCCGGCCACGGCGTCGTTTGCGCCGAGCGGGACGACATCGATGCCGGGCACGCGCCGGAGCATTGGCGCTTGCACCTCGTGCGGCTGGCCCGCCCCGCGGTAAGCCAGCTCGAGCCGCTGCTGCTCGCCGGCCAGCGGCTGAGGATCCCCGAGGCCGATGTGCCTCGCTTTGCCGACGACCTCTGCCTCGCGCTCCGCCACGTCGTGCCGGTGATCTCCTCGGACGGCTCGTTCGTCCCACCGACCGTGTCGGGACCGGCACTCGTCCTGCGCGTGCGCCACCATCCCGGCCCCGTCAGCGATCTTGCGTGGGAATGGGAGTACGAGGTCGGCGGCCTGCCGCGCCGAGTCCCTGCCTCCCCGGATGTTGAGGCTGGCTTCCGCGATTTCGCGGCCGAGCGGGCGCTCCTGCTGGGAACATCCGCCGATGCCCCGCCGCTGAAGGCGATCGGTCTGCTCGACGACGCCGGGGTCCCGGTCCCCGGCCCGCCCCTGCCGGTACAGGGCCTCGACCTCCTCGAACTGTGCGACGAGGCCCTCCCGCGGCTCGACGGACACCCGGACATCCACCTCGCCGTGACCGGGACTCCGCCGGACTTCCGCGACGTCGGCGAGTCGCTGTGGATCGGTGTCTCCACGGGTGACATCACCGGCGAGCACGACTGGTTCGACCTCGACGTGACGATTGCCGTCGAGGGGCGCCAGGTGCCGTTCGCCGAGGTGTTCACCGCCCTGGCCCTCGGCCAGTCGCGGATGCTGCTGGACGACGGCATCCACTTCTCGCTCCGGGACCCCCGGCTGGAGCAGCTGCGGCTGCTGATCGAGGAGGCGAGCGAGCTGGTCGACGCGCCGGCGGGCGCGCCACTGCGGATCAGCCGCTACCACGCCGACCTGTGGTCGGAGCTGGTCACGCTCGGCGTCGTCACCGAGCAGGCCGACCGCTGGCAGCGCCTCGTCACGCCCCTGCTCGAACTCGACACGCTGCCCAGTCACGACGTGCCTGCAGGGCTGCGGGCCGAGCTCCGTCCATATCAGCGCGATGGCTTCACCTGGCTATCGGCCCTGTGGGAGCTCGAGCTCGGCGGGATCCTCGCCGACGACATGGGGCTCGGCAAGACGCTCCAGGCGCTCGCGCTGATCTGTCACGCCCGGGAACGTGACCCCGAGGCGGCGCCGTTCCTCGTCGTCGCGCCGACAAGCGTCGCCCCCAACTGGGGAGTCGAGGCAGCGCGCTTCGCGCCCGAGCTGGGGGTCGAGGTGATGCTCGGCACGCTCGCCCGCTCGGGGCGGGCAATCGAGCAGGTCGCCAACTGCGACGTGCTGATCACGACGTACGCGCTGTTCCGCCTCGAGATCGACGCCTACCGGCGCGTGCCGTGGGCCGGACTGCTCCTCGACGAGGCCCAGTACGTCAAGAACCACCGCGGCAAGACCTATCGGTGCGCACGGGAACTGGAAGCGCCGTTCAAGCTGGCGATCACCGGCACGCCGATGGAGAACAACCTGATGGAGCTGTGGGCGCTGCTCTCGCTCACAGCTCCAGGACTGTTCGCCGACCCGGGGCACTTCGCCGAGCACTACGCGCGGCCGATTGAGCGTGCCGGCGATCCCGAGCGGCTCGCGCGGCTGCGCCGGCGGGTAAAGCCGCTCGTGAAGCGGCGCACGAAGGAGCTCGTGGCCACCGAACTGCCGCCCAAGCAGGAGCAGACACTGATGGTCGACCTGCATCCGCGCCACCGCAAGCTCTACGACACCCACCTCCAGCGCGAACGCGCCAAGGTGCTGGCGCTGCTCGACGACTTCGACCGCAACCGCTTCACGATCCTGACCTCGATCACCCGCCTGCGCCAGCTCAGCCTCCACCCCGGGCTGGTCGACGAACGACAGCGCACGATCCCGTCCACCAAGCTCACAGCGCTGGTCGAACAGCTCGACGAGGTCGTCTCAGGCGGCCATCGGGCACTCGTGTTCAGCCAGTTCACGCAGTTCCTGACCACCGTGCGCCAGCGCCTCGACGCGGAGCGCGTCGACTACTGCTACCTGGACGGACGCACCCGTCGGCGCGGCGAGGTCCTCGACCGCTTCCGCTCGGGCGGTGCTCCGGTGTTCCTGATCAGCCTGAAGGCCGGCGGTGTCGGGTTGAACCTGGCGGGGGCCGACTACTGCTTCCTGCTCGACCCCTGGTGGAACCCGGCCACCGAGGCCCAAGCAATCGACCGCACCCACCGCATCGGCCAGACCCGGCCGGTTAACGTCTACCGGCTGATCGCCCGCGACACGATCGAGGAGAAGGTGCGAGCGCTCGCCGAGCGCAAGGGGAAACTGTTCCGCAGCGTGATGGACGAAGGCGACCTGTTCGCCCGCGGCCTCACGGCCGAGGACATCCGCGGCCTGCTCGCGTGAGAGCAGAGAGCGTTTGCTGCGGGTGACACGAACTCGAGCGGTGCCCATCCGCGTCGGCTGCGGGTCGGCGATCCGCCCTATCAACGCCCCTCGAGCCACGTTGCGCCAGGAGTCGCCCCGAGCTGCCGGCGAAAGCTGCGTTCCTATGGTGTCGTTCACTTGCAATTCCGTACGATGTCCGTACACTTTAGGCGTGCGTACTCAACGACTTGAACTTCGCCTCACCGACGAGGAGCGGTCCACCGACCAGGCGGCCGCCGCCGCAGTCGGCGAGTCGCTAAGCGACTTCTTCCGGCGCGCCGCAGCCAACCGTGCAGCTGAGGTGCTCGCCGATCAGCGAAGGATCGCGCTCACCGAGGACGAGGCGATCCGCTTCCTCGACGCGCTCGAGACCGTCGACGACCAAACCGTCGCTCGCCTCGCGGATCTTCGCGCCAGGACGTGAGCCCACCGCGGACGTCCACCGAGCGCTACGACCACTCTCGCCACGACAGCTCGCAGTTCCAATCCGGAAACGAGGCGCTGGACCGCTGGCTCGTCCGCTACGCCGGGCAGAGCGAGCGGCGGGACGCGGCCCGCACGTTCGTCGTCACCGATGCCGGTCTCGTGATCGGCTACTACGCGCTGCTCGCCGGCGAGCTCGACCACGGACACGCGACCGAGCGAACCCATAGGGGCATGTCGCGCCGCTACCCGATCCCCGTAGCGATCCTCGCGCGGCTCGCCGTCGACCACCGCCACCAGAATCGAGGCCTCGGCGCGACCCTCTTGCAGGACGCGCTGCGACGGGTGGCCCTCGCCTCTGAGCAGCTCGCCGTTCGCGCCGTCGTCGTCCACGCCGTCGATGAGCCCGCCGCACGCTTCTATCGGCACTTCGGATTCCGGGGCCTGAGCGCCACCCCGCGCACGCTGATGATCACGCTGGCCGAGCTACGCGCCGCCGGCTACCCCTGAACGCGCCGACACGACGACAACCCGCTTCGGCTGCTCGGTGGGATCGTGCTCGAGAGAAGAGAGGCGACGCACATAGACGCCCAACTCCCAGAGCGCGTCCTCATTATCTGGCGTCACGGTCCTGACCGAGACCGTAAGACCGTCGCGCAGAGGCAGTTCCTCGGCCTGTGATGCCGACGCGGTCATCTGCTCACAGCGCTAGACGCGAATCGCGGGAGCCGCCGTCACGATCCGCCGGCCCGAGACGGTGTTCGCGCGGATGCGGATCCAGTGGCCCTTGGTGCCCGGCGCCCACGGCTCGAGTCCAAGCTCCGGCCTTGCGGAGCACCGCGACGGCGACAAGCGTGACCGTGGCCACGCCGAGAACGATCATCAGCTGCCCAGAGCTCACGACCATTCAACACCGGGATTCCTTTCTTCTCGATGCGTGTCGCGCCTCCGAGTCATTCAGCGAAGATGCACTCGCTCGAGGAGATCACGCCGATCGTCATTGCGAGCATCCGACAGTTCCTCCTTGGAACCGGACAAGCACCTTTCAGCGCATCCGGCTCGAGCGAGCCGTTGACGCCCGATGGTTCAGCGTCGTACGATCCGCTCGCAAGGCTGGACCCGTCGCCACGCGAAGATCCAGACCTCGTGTTCGGCAAGCTCCGCGGACGTTCGAGGCGCTACCGGCCCAACGCCTGAACATCAGCCGAGTCGGCAGCGTTCCGATCGCTCGGTCAGAAGTTGCCGCCAAGTTGACAAGCCAGACTTGCGCTGCATCCCACGAAAAAGAGAAAGGCCCGCGTTAGCAGGGCTTTCTAGCAATCGGGGCGCCCGGATTTGAACCGGGGACCTCAGCGACCCGAATAACGCGCACACCCACGCCCGGCGAGCAGGAAATACCTGCAAACCGGAGTTTTCTGGCGACGGTCGACAGGCACCTCAGACCCCTGGATATACCGGTGGATTACCGGGGATTGGGCACAGAAATGCGCTCTGTGCCCAATCGCCGACTTCACATCGTCCGTCAGTCGTCGACGCCTGGGGGCCACTGCCCACAGCGTCGCCGGCGGCGGTGCACGCCGCCGACCAGCTCCCGCACACAGCCGTGACTACGCCCGCCGACGGCCAGCCACCCTCGCTCAAACGCTGCAGCGCCTCTCCCCCACGCCGCGTGTGCGTCCGTGGCCAGTCGCACGAGGACGGCATGCTTCCCAAATCGCGAGCGCCACTCCCGCATCGCCTCAAGCACGCGCTCGCATGTCGAGCGTCGCTCGATCATCTCCCCTGATTGAGGGACCCTCGACCTCGCGGTAATGGCCCGCCAGGGCGACCGCACGGCGCCGCTCGACGACGCGATCGGTCCCGGCAGTCGACGCCATGCATGTCACACCGGGCACGCCACTACCCTCCCTTGGCGTTTCTGGCGAGCCCGGCCTCCTGCGGCGTGCCCACACCGGAACGAGAGCGGGTCAGCCGAGGGCGTCCGGCTGGGGCTGCCAGGGGTCGACCAGCGCCACGCCGCAGTCTTCGAAGTCGCCGATATTGCGCGTCACAACGGTGAGACCGCGGACGCGCGCGCTCGCGGCGATCAAGCTGTCGACGGTGTTGCGCGGCATCGTGGCGTTGAGCCTCCCCCACTCCTCCGCGACCGCGACGTCGATCGGCACGATCCGCTCGGCAAAGCGTGTGTGCAACTCGCCGAGCCAGTTGGCGAAGACCTCGGCCTGGATCGGATCGCGGCTGCGCAACAGCTCAATGCCTCTGCGGATCTCTCCGAGCGTCATGACGCTGACGTGAAGGTCGATGTCCTCCACCCCGTTCGCCCAGGCCCGAACGTAGGGATCGCGGCCGCGACGGATCTCCGAGACGACATTCGTGTCGAGCAGAAAGCTCAAAGCCGGACGTCGCGGCCTTGGTCCTGCGAGCGCTCGAGATCGAGCGCGTCGAAGTCGGGCGCCGAACGGATGAACTCGACCAGACTGGGGCCGTCGCCCCGCAGTCGCCGGTACTCCTCGGCCGAGACGACGACGACAGCGTCCTTGCCGTGTTTGGTGACGACCTGTGGACCGTCTCGTCGAGCACGCTCAACGAGTTCGCTGAAGTGTTGTTTGGCTGCTTGTAATTGCCAGACCACGACGCTCACACATGATTTCTGGACAGACTGGACAGATTGTAGCGCGCCGCGGCCGGGGCATCGCCCCGATCCGCAGCGACGACCACCGTCGGTCGTGCGGGCCGCGCTTTCCGGCTTTCTGGCCGGCACGGGCGGAAACGCGCGTTGCCGGGCGAAGCAGGGCGACCTCCGAGGCGAATACGACGTCGGCACCGCCCTGCTGCCCGCGCAGAGCAGGGCCCGTGTAGTCGCCGAGGAGATGCCCGTGCAACAACGAAGGCAGGTCTCGTCGACCATCGCCGAGCCGGCCCGACCGTGACTCCTGCACGCCTACACCGGTCGGGTCGACGGCGTGACCGCCTATGCAATGCGACGTTGACGATGAATAGGTTCACCACACTCATAACGCTCGCCAGGGCGAGTGTTGCGAGAACGATGTTCGGATGCCCGTGCTCGTGCTCAGCGGTGGCTGATGTGGTCGTAGCCATAGCTCAGCGCTCCGGAATCAGGACGACGCGGCCGCGCAGGTCGCCGGCCTCGGCGCGTTCGTGGCTCGCCGTGGTGTCGGTCAGAAGCTTGCGCTCGCTGATGTTCAAGCGCCGCTCGCCGGCGTCGATCAGAGCTGCGATCTGGGCCACCGCCCCGCAACCCGGGGACCTTGTCCGGGTTGCGGGCAGGCAGGACCGTGAGCGAGCAGCCGAGTGGCTTCGTGTCCGAACATTGCCGGGAGTGGTGACAAGGATCATCTCGTCTGCTCTCAGATCGCGAGGCGGCCGCCGTCGACGGGGATAATCGCGCCGTTGATGTAGCCGGCCGACGGGGTCGCGAGGAACGTGATGACGTCGGACAGCTCGTGCACGTCCGCGACCCGACCGAGCGGAATCGTCTTGGCAAACTCCTTGGCCATCTCCAACCTCGGCTCCAGCGCCGGGGTCAACGTCGGACCGGGAGCGACCGCGTTGACGCGGACGTTCTGCGGCCCGAATTCGGCAGCCCAAGCCTTGGTGAGCAGCTCGATCGACGCCCGCGACGCGCCGTAGGCAGCCATGCCTGGCTGGCCGTAGCTCGCGACCATCGTGGAGACGTTGATGATCGAGCCGCCGCCGCGGGCGGCGATCTTCGGGGCGAGCGCGGCGACGAGGAAGAACGGCGCCTTGACGTTGATCTGGAACAGACCGTCGAACGCCGCCTCGTCGGTGTCAACCGTCGGTGCGAGGGCGGCAAAGCCGGCACAGTTGACCAGGACATCGATCTCCCCTGCCGCGTCGGCGACGCGCCTCACCTCAGACATCTCAGAGAAATCCGCGGCGATGAACTGCGCATCGTGCCCACCCGCGCGGATCTCCTCTACGGTGCTCGCGCCGCGGGTCTCATCGCGCCCGGTGATGATCACTGACGCGCCCTTCTCGGCCATCGACAGTGCGACGGCGATACCCATCCCGGAGGTGCCACCGGTGATCAGAGCCTTCTTGTCTTGCAGATCCATAATCGACATCCCTTTTGGTGGTTGGAACAAACAATCCACTCTCGCCAGGCGCCGACTGTAACAGAACTGGCTCATGTACTCCAAATTTTGGGCGGTCTGTCAGTACGCGCTTCTTCCCGGAGGGCAGCCTCGACGGTCTGATCGCTGGCTCCGCGCTCGCCTTCGGGTACGGCCAACGAGGTTGGCGGCCGGGCCAGGCTCGTGTTCTGAAGAGTCGGTGCGGGCTGCGTCCACCCCGACCGTGGTCACCGGGATACAGGCCCACCCAGGAACTCGATCACGCGCCGGCGCGGCCGCCTTCGCTGATTTACCTCTAGGCCGTGCTGGTGCGCACCGCGCACCGACTGACGTCGGTCCGTGGGCTCAGCTGTTGAGCGAAGTGCTCGTGGTGCTGCTGAGGGTGGCGATGTGCGCGAGCATCGTGTCGAGCGCGGCCGCGAGCGGTTCGGGGTCGCGCTGGATCTGAGCCAGCAAGAGGCCGCCCTCGAGCGCGGCAAGCAAGGCCAGCGCGAGCCGGCGCGGATCGGCCTCGGGGCCGAGTCGGCCAAGCGCGTGCATCCGCAGCAGACCGGCCATGATGCTGGCCTCCCACCGTTTGAATGACGCCGCAACGATTGCCCTGGCTTCGGGCTCGGTCTCGGCGAGCTCGGAACCGAGCGAGCCGACCGGACAACCAAAGCGGCCGTCCGTGTCGCGGGCGTGATCGACCACGAAATCCCGCCACTCCCGTAGGCCGTCGAGGCTGCTGAGGTCAAACCGCTCCTGCGTACCGATGGCCCTGTCGGCCTGGCGCTCGATGACTGCGCGGACCAGCGCCGGCTTGTCCTCGAAGTAGTGGTAGAGCTGCGAGCTGCTCACTTGTGCACCGTCGAGCACCTCCTCGACCGTCGTGTGGGCAACGCCCTGCTGATAGATCAGCGCCGCCGCAGCGTCAACGATCCGCGCGCGCGTCGCCTCACCCTTGCGCGTCAACCGCGGCCGATCAGAACTCCTTGAGGACATCAGGAGAAGTATAGCGATCAGAGTGGCTTTGACATTCCAGTTCAAGTCTGACACAGTGGATCAGCCAATCCAGTCAGGCAAAGAACCCGGGCTGCTAGCCGGGAAAGCAGCAAAGCCGCTGTTGCAGGACCAAGCCGAGGAGGGCCCAGCCGCCATATCTGCCCGGCGGTCTGACCACACCATTCAGCCAACCCTGCCTGGACCTACAAAACATGAGAGGAACTCGATGAGCACAACCCCGGAAAAGACCGTATTGATCACGGGCGCCAACGCCGGAATCGGCAAGGACATCGCCCGGCAACTGGCACTACGTCCCGAATTCGCCCACGTCTATCTGGCGTGCCGGAACCGAGACAAGGCGATAGCGGCGAGAACCGAGCTTGAAGCGGAGACCGGCCGGCGCATCTTCGACATCGCGGTCATGGACGTTTCCGATCCCGGCTCGGTCCGCGCTGGCCTGGCTGGCGTTGACGGATCGATCGACGCGGTCGTCATGAACGCCGGTGGAATGGGCGGCAAGACGCCCATGGCCTTGACCGCCGACGGGGCCACGTACATGTTCGCGCAGAACGTTCTCGGCCACGTCGTCCTGCTCGAAACGCTTTTGGCTGAGGACCGGCTTGGCGAGGTGGCGGTCTTCGCCGGAAGCGAAGCAGCCAGGGGACTTCCGAAGATGGGGTTCAAACGGCCGTCGTTCGTCTCAAAGTCCGCCGACGAGCTCGCGACTGTCATCGACGGCAGCTTTTTCGCCGGCCGCAAGCCTGACATCAATTTGGCCTATGGGCAGGCCAAGTTGCTCGGCATCCTCTGGATGGCCTCCCTGGCCCGCCAATACCCCGACCGCAAATTCGTCTCCGTGAGCCCCGGCAACACCACCGGCACGCACGCACCCGATGACCTCGCATTGCCGTTCCGTATGGCGGCCAAATACGTCATGCCTCACTTGGGCATCTCACACAAACTGGACGTGGGCGCGAAGCGACTGGTCGACGGAGTCACCGATTCAACCCTGTCAAGCGGCGTGTTCTACGCCAGCGCGGCCGGCAAGATGAAGGGTCCCTTGGTCAACCAAACAGACATCTTCCCCGATCTGGCCAACCCGTCATTTCAGGACCACGCCAACGAAGCGATCCACCGCTTCATCACCTCGAAGACAGTCGCCTAACACCTCGCCGACTGGCTGCAAACACACAATGAAACGACTCATCGCTGAGGTCACGACGCCTCCAATACGGTCTGCGTGGCGCCGCTCTCAGCGGTTCGGAGAGAACTGATATGGCGCCGTTCCCTGCCCCCGAAACGGGCATCCTGCTCACCCACTTCGTCGTGTCGGAGGACATCGCTCGCTCGCGAGACTTCTACGCCAATGTCCTCGGCGGCGAAATCGTCTCCGAAAGCCCCGCCGTCGTCGCGCTCGCGAACAGCTGGATCATCATCAACACAGGCGGCGCCCCGACCGACGACAAGCCAGCCGTGACACTGACTGCACCCGATCCCAACACGACAAGCAGCTTCCTGAACATCCGTGTCGCCAACATCCAAGAGATCTACGACGACTGGAGCGCCAAGGGAGCCCAGTTCCTGACCCCGCCAGTCGACCACGGCGTCGAGCTGCGTTGCTACCTGCACGATCCGGACGGGCACCTGATCGAGGTCGGCCAGGCGAACCGTGACTTCCTGAACGAGCGTGGCTTGCTCGAATAAGCGCAAGCCCAGGTACCGGCGCCGGTCCGATCCGAAGGTGCCGGTTCCCCCTGCAGTCCGCGCGCGGCAGGGAACTCGGTGTCACGCCCGAGATGCTCGTCGCGCCCGTGGAGTAGGTCTGGGATGACCCGGACTTCGGTTCTCGGCGCGAGCCGCATCGAGCGTGGCTCCTCCACGCCTCGAGCGTTCACGACGGCCTCGTGGCGGCTTCGTCTGGCCTGTTACGGCCCGGTATGGTCGTGAGGCCCTGGGCTGACGGCGGGCACCAGCCCTGACTCGTCCTTCGCGCATCCCAGGGCCCGCAGGCTTCCCTCAAGCAACGCCCGGGCATGCCAATGCCGAGCCGCACAGGGCCCGGTTTTGGTCCGATGTCGGACATGCGCCAACGAACGGCCGCGACGGGTGGTGCTCCGGTCGGGTCGTGGTTCCGATCAGGCCTTGATCGCACGGGGCCGGACACGGGATATGCTCCCCGACCGCGGGCGGCCAGCGGATGCGCTGATGCGCGGACCGGGCTACCATTCTGGGGCGCTGGGGACCGCGCGTCGCGTGCCGGGGGCCGGGGTCTTCTCGATTTGATGCCAATTGGCGTGCTGGTCACGTCCGTCTGAGGAGTTTTGGTTGATGGTTAGTCGTTTTTCTCGCAGTCGCGTGCGCGTGCTCGCGACCGGTGCAGCGGCGGTCGCCGTGGTGGCGGTTTCGGTCGCGCTTGCGTCGTCCGCCGCGGCGGCGCCGGCGTCTTGTAACGGCATCGGTTTCTCGGTGTTGCACAACGATCAGTCGGGCGGTGTGATTCTCCCCGGCGGGAGTTACACGGTGTCGAGCCCGAATTTGGGTTGCTCGACGGCGTCGAGTTATTTCACGACGTTCTTGAACAAGTACAACTACGCGATCCCGGGCTGGAAGGGCGTGGAGACGGCCAAGGGCTGGGGAACGTACATCAGGAATGGCAGCAGTACTCAATTTACCGTCAAGTGGAGCAAAGCGAAGCGGGGTACGACGAGCGTTTGCGCGACCTCGGCGTTGAGGGTGTCGCTCGGTCCAGCGAACGGCGCCGCGGGTACGGTGTTCTACCCCCTCAATTTCGTGAACACCGGCAAGCTCGGGTGCACGCTGCGTGGTTATCCGGGCGTGTCAGCGGTCACGAGCGGCGGCCAGCAGATCGGTAGCTCGGCGTCGCAGCTCTCCTCTAGTTATAAGACCGTCACGCTTCTGCCTGGCAAGACACAGAGCGCGGTGGTCGGGATCGTCGAGACGGGCAACTTCGATCCGTCGCAGTGCGCGCCGGTCACGGCCGTCGGACTGAAGGTGTTCCCGCCCGGTCAGAACAAGGCGGTGACGATCAAGAAATCGTTCTCGACCTGCTCGAGCACGACCGTGATCTCGTTGACAATCACGCCGGTCAGCTAGCGGGATGAGTCGGGACCGGGGCGGCGCCCGGTCCCGACGCCCGGATCAACGCACGCTCGAACCGGGCCTTCTCTCGGTAGCGAGAAAAGGGCCCAGCGGCGCGGGCGTGTATCGGGTAGCGTTGCGGGGCGATGGGGGTGTTTGTTTGGTGAGGATCGCCCGGGGCGTGGTGTCTGCGCTGGCCGCGACGTTCGTGGTCGGGGTCGCCGGGGCCGGCGCCGGCGTCACGCCCGTACAGTCTCTCAGCCTGGAGTCCGTGTCCGTCACTCAGGATGGGCAAGATCTCGTCTGGAGCGTCGAGCTCGCACAGTCCTTTTCGCCTGGCGCCCTCGGCCGTGAGCACGAGTCCGTGTGCCTCCTGCTCGCGCGAGGCTCGACTGGGTCCGTCGTCGCGCGGCTGTGTCTCGCCGGGCCTCGCCGCGGCGAGCGCTCGCCGAGGGTCCTGTATTCGCCGATCACGCCGGCCGGCCCGGGTCGCGCGGTCGCGATCGACGCCACCGTGACGCGCTCGAGCAATCGAGAGTTGACCGCGAGCTTCCTGCCCGCGACCGTCGGCCTGCCATACCAGTTGATCCGCTGGCAGGTGATCACCACGGTCAGCGTTCGGGGTTGCACTCCGGCTTCGCCGGGCAGCACGACTTGCTCGACGTCGCTCCCGGCAAAGCCGGCGCTGCTCGCGCTCCATACTCCTCGGCTCGTCGGCTGCGTCGCGACGGGGCCGGATTGGGTGTTCACCGGTCCCCGGAACGTTCACGACATCGCGCTCACTTTCGACGACGGTCCGTGGCCGGACCCACCCGCCTCGGATTTCGTCAACGAGCTCGCGCGCCTGCACGTGCCGGCGACATTCTTCGAGATCGGCGAGCACATACCGACCTACGACCCGGGCGGCACGGTCGAAAAGCAAATGCTCGCCGACGGAGACATGATCGGCGATCACACCTGGAGCCATCCCGACCTGGAGGGCCTCTCGCCATTCGAGCAGCGGGAGCAGATCTCCGACGCAGCGGCGGAAATCAAGAGAGCGACGGGATTTGAGCCGTGTCTGTTCCGCGCGCCAGACGGCGCAGTCAACTCCTCGGTGCTGAACGAGGCAAAGTCGCTCGGGATGACCACGATCCAGTGGGACATCGACCCGCGTGACTGGGCGCTCCCGGGCGAGGGCGAGATCATCGACAACGTCCTCGCCAATGCCCACAACGGCGGGATCGTCGAGGAGCATTTCGGTGGTGGCCCGCGGTACGAGACGCTCGACGCGTTGCCCGCAGAGGTAGCCGGCCTGCGCGCCCGCGGGTATCAATTCGTGACACTCACGCAGATGCTCGGCTACAAGCTGCTGTATCACTGAGCGGACGCAGATGCCTAAATTCGACCGCGCGGAGCCTTGCACACCGCGTTGAATGCCTCGGGACCGCTTGTACCTGCTCGCCCAGGGGGTGTGCGGTTCGCCCGCTCGCTGGTCCAGACCGGCTTGATCGACGAGTACCGCCTCGTCGATCAAGCCCGTCATCCTGGGCGCGGGGGAGCGGCTCTTCACCATGCCGCCGACCGTCGAGCCCGTGAGCGCCACCGCGTTCAGGCGCGGAGCCGTCGCCCACGTCTTCTGCAGCCACGCGGCCGCCGTTGGCGTGGGATATCCGCGCGAGCACGAATGCGCGTGTGAGCCCGTGCCTTTCTGCAGCGACGTGCTTCTCGCCGCGAGCGCGACCAGCGGCACTCGTCGCCTGCTCGACCCGGCCGACCGCCCTCGTAACCGCGCAAAGCTGGTGCGGCGGCACGGAGCGCGGGAGGCACGTCCTGAGATCGAAGCGGGACCACGCGCGCGACATAGCCGCTCGTCCCCAGCCTCAGGCATCCGGCGCTGAGGAATCCCCTGCCGCCTCGTCAAGCTGCCGAGCGTAGTCGAGCAACTGCTGTCCTGACGAGCGCGCTGTACGGGCGTCGAGGTCTGTGGTGACCTCCCGGCCCTCTGCTCTCGTTCCAGCGAGGATGCCAACGCGAATCCGGTCGCTGTGCAGCTCGACGGTCACCGTCCCTGGCGCGTCCGATTCTGCGCGAATGTTCACGGTCATGGCCGGAGCCTACGCGGAGCCGAGGATGCTCACACAGGGGGTGATCACGTAATCTGCGCGGCGATAGGCTGCCGCCGATATGGCGACCACCCCTCCGTACACCAGCGACGACACGACCTACCTCCCTTTCAGGGACGACACCTACCGAGCAATCGGTCGTTACGTAGTCGAGTACTCGCGCATGCTCACTTTCATGCGAGACAAGATGGCCTACAGATTGGCCCGACCCGGAGAAAAGGATGCGCTTGAAGCGGCTCTTGGCGAGATGACCGCTTACCCGCTCACGAACGCCTTCTTCGCTACCTGCGCTGCCATTGGCGAGCTTGACGACGATGAGCGCAAGATTGGGCGGTCCCTGAGAGCACAGGTCCTAGAGGAATCGGAACGACGCAATGACATCGCCCACGGTGACTGGACCGTGGCGCAGGTGGTCAACGTCGAACCGCGACGGAACTACGCCGAGCTTCGACGGCTCAAGCCCGCAAAGGCAAAGGCCACGGAGATAGACGAACGCCAGGAGTTACTGGCCCAGACCCTCGATGAGTGGTCCGACGAGGTGCATGAGCTGGCGCTCATGGTCGCTACGTTCGGGCAGTTTGCGCTCGGAATCGCCGGCGGAACAACTCGTGTGCGAGACAGGCTCGCGGTCCAAGGCAAGCGCGTCATCCAAGTTGGCTAACGCACGCGCAGCAAAGCGACGCGTGGTTCGCTCCAAAAGCGATTGTGAACCCGCGCCGGCGTCGCGAGCGGATTGCCACGAACGGGATAACCGCCGTCAAGCCGGAGCGCCAGTGCCCTGCTGGCCGCGCAATCCGCGAGTCTCGCTCGGACCTGAGGGGGATCGTGGCCCGAGCAAAGCGGGACGGAGACGCGATCGAGAGTCGGTCCCGCTGAACCTGCTTAAGCGGGGGTCGCGCACCCGTCGACGGGCTGAATACGGCCGAGCGCCGAGCAAGCAGGCGATTCGGGCGGGTCGTCGTACCGGGCGCGTTTCCGGCATCCTTGGTCGCTTCGGGATGCCTGTCCCTCATTCAAGACAAGACGCTCGTGGCTTGCCCGAGCCGGTCGATTGTCGATGTCGTTGGCTTCACGATCCGATGGGTTACGCCGCCCCAGCCGCGGTCGAGAGCAGTTCGGCGATGGGGCTTGTTACGGCGGAGCCTCCATCGACGGTGAGCACGGCGCCGGTGATGTAGGAGCTCTCGGGGCTGACCAGGAAGGCGACGGCGGCGGCGACGTCTGCGGGCTCTCCCACCCTTGCTATGGGCTGGTGCCGGGTCGCGGCGGCGAATGCGGCCTCGCGGTCGCCGCCGAGTGCCGGCCCGAGGCGGTCCATCTGGAGCTCGCTCATCTCGGTGCGGACCCAGCCGGGGCAGATCGCGTTGGCGCGGATTTTGTCGCGTCCGAGTTCTACGGCGCACTGGCGGGTGAACGCGAGGAGCGCTGCCTTGGAGGTGGCGTAAGGCGTGATGCCGGGGGTTGCGCACAGCGCCGCGACCGACGAGATGTTTACGATGGCTCCCCCGCCGGCCGCGCGGAGGTGCGGGAGCGCGGCCCGTGTCATCAGCATCGCGGCGGTGAGGTTGACGTCGAGCGCGCGGTGCCAATCGTCCAGCGCGACCGTCTCCGTTGCGCCGTCGATTGGAGCGGCTGCGTTGTTGACGACGATGTCGATTCGCCCATTGCCGAGGCGTGCTGCGCCGCCGACGGCGCTGTCCACATCATCGTGGCGGGAGACGTCGCCGGTACGTGCGATCGCCAATCCCGCTGGAAGTGTTTGCAGCATGGCTTCGAGTTGCTCGCGCCGACGCCCGACGATGCACACGCGTGCGCCCTCGCTTGCCAGTCGCTGGGTGATGGCGGCGCCGATCCCTGAGCCGCCGCCGGTGACGATGGCGGCCATGCCTTCCAGCCGTTTCATCGGCAGGCTCCGAATTCGGGGATCCGGGTTTCGAGGGACGCGCTCGTCATTAGCGGGAAGAGCCAGTCAGTTGGATGCCAGGCGGGAGGATTTCCTTGTTGGTGACGGGCGGTGGCCGGTGGATGTTGTCGACCATGAGGCTCACGAAGGCGATTTGTTGCTGCCGGTACATCTCGACCATCTCCGGGAGCGTCTTGATGTGCTCGGATCCGAAATGCGTGTTGACCGCACCTTCGGGCGGATGTGTCCGTCCGGTGTGGGCCTGTCGGTTCACGTGGGTGTGAACGTCGATTGCCTGTAGAGACTCGATGTTCATCTCTCTGTGTGACGGCCCGGAAGCTATGAGGCGATTGCGGATTGTTTTCCGAGTGCGTGAGCCGCGAGGTCGGCTCCTTCGCGGAGCGTCTTGAGCTTGGCCCACACGACGTCTGGGGCGACGAACTCATAGCCGGCGAAGGTCCCGAAGCCGCAGTCGGGGCTGGCGATGATCCGGCTGACATCGCCCATCGCGCGCGCTGCCGCCTGGATGCGCCGGGAGACCACCTCGGGGTGCTCGACGTAGTTGGTGGTGGTGTCTAAGACGCCGGCGATCAGTGTCATGTGGTCGGGCAATGGGTGCTGTGTGATGATGTCGATCTCGTGTTGGTGGCGGGGGTTGCCGAAGGGGATGCCGATGGCGCCGACGCTCGCGCGGGAGATGATTGGAAGCACTTCGGCGAGCGGGACGTCGTGGACGTGGGGCGAGTCGATGTTGCCCCAGCAGCAGTGCAGGCGGATGCGATCGATCGGGAATTCTTCGAGCGCGGTGTTGAGCGCGTCGATGTGCAGTTCGATCGCTTCGAGGAACTGGCTGAGCGGACGGTCTTGGAAGTACATGCCGCGTTCCATGGCGAGATCGGGAGCGTCGATCTGCAGTGTCAGCCCCTTGTCGACGATGACGGCGTACTCCTTGCGGAGCTCGCCGGCGAGCGCGCGGACATACGCCTCGTATGAGTCGTAGTGTCGGTTGGTCATCGTCGTGGCGATGATGCCTGGCGAGGGCGCGGTCAGAAATGCCCTCTCGACGGGCTGGCCGACCAGTGATAGCGCGCCGAGGAGGACTTCACAGTCCTCTTCGACCTCGCTAGTGGTTTCGTATCGAACGTCGGCGACCGCGGCGGGCGGATCTCGAAGGACCGCGTGCTCGGTTCCGAGCCCGAAGCGCACGGCGACCATTCGGGCATATTCGGGGAATTCGGCCAATTCGGATGGAACCGGCCGGTGGGCTTCGCCACCGAATCCGGACATTCGCTGTGGGATGTAGGTCTGGAACCCGACCTTCCCCTGCTCGCCGTCGTTGATCAGGTCGAGACCGCTGTCCAACTGCCTCGCTACCACGTTGTGCACGGCTTGAACGGTCAATTGCTCGGTCTTGGGCGACCTGCGGGTACCCGGATGCGACTCCTCCTGCAGCAGGCGCGTCAGCTCCGGGCTGCGCGGCAGGCTGCCGGTGTGGGTGGTGAGGATCCTTTCCGTGGTGCTGCGCACTCGCTTGCCCTCAGCGCTCACTGGCGGCTGCCGCCTCGGGCGCGGTTTCCGCAGCTGCCTCGCTCACCGACAGAGTGCCGACGAGCCCTGCCGCCAGGAGATCGCGGGACAGGGCCGGCATCTCGCTTCTCATCCGGCGCACCTGTTGGATCTCGGCGGGAGACAGCACCTCCGTGAGCACGGACAGAATGTGTTCCTCGAGCCCCAGCGTTGCCTTTCGTGGATCGCCGCGCTTCCAGCTGCGGAACAGCTTGAGGTGTTCTTTGAACAGCGCGCCCGGAATGGTGGCCGTGCTCTGAGCCGTGTAGCGAAAGCGCATCGAGCGATCCCAGAGCATGCTGAGCAAGTCCATTAGCGTGACCGAGCCGCAGTCGGAGACCAGGGCGTGGTGGAATTGGCGGTGCACACGCTCGTAGGCGACCGGGTCGAACGGTTCGCTCGCCTCCTGCTCGCCGATCTGCTTCAACAGCCGTTCGGCCTCGGCTACGCGGCCGCGTGGGCGGTTGGCTAGGGAGAGCCGGAGCGCGAGGGCCTCGACGACAAGCCGGATCTCGTAGAGCTCGATGCACTGCTGGCGTGAAAGTGCCGCGGCGCGTGCGATGTGCTGTGCCTGCAGCACCACGAGCCCTTCCGCGGCGAGGCGCCGGAGGGCTTCTCGGAGCGGGGTTGGGCTGATCCCCCAACGCTTCGCCAGTACGCTCTCGCGAATCTCTTCTCCGGGGGCGATTTCGGCGAACAGGATGGCCGACCGCAACCGCTCGGTCGCCCAGTCGGCGCGGGTCTGCGGCAGGGCTGGCATGTCTCGGTCGATGATCGCCTGGCGGTCTGGCATCACTCAACCGGAGACACTAGAGTCCCGAGGGCGTCGGAGTGCAGCTCGACCACGTCCCCCGGCTCGAGCCATCGGCCATCCGGAAGCCCTCCCCGCTCGAGCAGGCATCCGCCGGCGAGCGTGCCCGATCCGATCAGGTCACCGGGGTAGAGGGCGGCGTTCGCGGCGGCATGTTCCAGCAGTTGGGGCCACGTGAAGTGCTGCTCCGCGGCGTCGCATTCGGCGATCACCTCTCGGTTCACCGTCACGCTGGCGCGCAACTCAAGCTTGCCGTGTTCGTAGGGGAGCTCGTCGGGGGTGACAAACCATGGCCCGATGCTCGTCGCGAAGTCCTTTGACTTGTGCGGTCCGAGCATCAACGTCACTTCCCGAAGCTGCAGGTCGCGCGCACTCCAGTCGTTCAGCAGCATGAACCCTGCCACATCCCGGTTCTCGCCGACTACCGCCGCAATCTCGAGTTCGTAGTCGAGCATGCGGCAGCCCGCCGGCCTCGCGACCGGCTCGCCCGGCCCCCGGAATGCGGCAGGGTTCGAGAAATAGAAGCCTGGTGCGTCATACCAATAGTCGGGGAACGGAGCCGGAGGGCGAGACGGGAACAGCTTGGGAAGGACCTGGATGATGTTCTTGGTGTGCCCCTCGAACGCGGAGAAATCGCGGAAGCTCGGCACCCGCGGCGTCGGCGCGCATAAGTCGATCGCGGCAAGCTCGTGCTCTGTGCCGGTGAGCTTCCTCCCGCGCCCGTGAATCCACTCGAGCAGCGAATGCGCCTCCAGTTCACGGACCCCGCCATCCTGCGCCAGTCCTAGACGACTCCCGGCGCCCGGCGTTCGATAGCTCACGATCTTCATACGCTGTCTCCTGCCTGATCCGTGGTCATTGGTCGCGTGCACCGCCTCGGCGGATTCCAAGCTGAGTGGACAACGCGACTGCCAGCATCAGGGCCGCGCCGGTGAACACAGGCTCCACCCAGTCAGCGGCGCCCGCGAGCGTCAGGCCGTTGACGCCTACCGCCACCACCAGCACGCCGACCAGCGTGCCGAGTACGTTGAACCGGCCGGGCCTGATCGTGGTGGTCCCGAGGAAAGCGGCGGAGAGCGCGGACAGAGTGAAGCCGAAGCCAATCACGGGGTTTCCGGATCCTGTCCGTGTCAGCTCGATCACTCCAGCCACACCGGCGATGGCACCCGAACCGACGAAGCTCGCCCACGTGAGCGCCTCGACGCGGAGCCCGACGAGACGGGCGGCGCGACGGTTTGAGCCGATCTGCGTGAGCGCCCGTCCGAGCGGCGTCATCGAGAACAAATATGCCACCGCCGCGGCGACGACAATCACCACCCATGTCGGTCGCGGGACGCCCAGGGTCAGACCGTTCCCGAACACCTGCAGGCTGTTCGGAATCCCATTCAGGATCGTCTGGTCCTTCGTGTATAGCGACACCAGGCCGCCGATCAAGGTGCTCGACGCCAGCGTGACGATGAACGAGTTGACCTTCAGGTACGCGACAAAGAACCCGTTGACTGCGCCGATCAGAGCCCCGGCGAGGATCGCGAGCGCGATCGCAGGCACCGCCGCGATGTGGTAATTCGCAGTTGCCGCCGCAGCCACAATCGAGGACATGCCGAGGATCGCGCCGACCGATATGTCGAACTCGCCCGCGATCAACGGCACCAGGGCGGCAAGCGCCACCAGCGCCGTCACTGACTCGTTACCGCCGATCGCGCGGATATTCGCGAGGCTGCGAAACGTCGTCGAGGTCGGTCCGTAGAGGGAGAAGAAGACCGCCACGGCGAGGAGCAGCCCAACCAGCGCGTAACGTTCCGCGAAGGCAAGCGCTGCGCGTCGGGTGATGGTTGGCGTCCGACGTCGCCGCGCGGTTGGGGTCTCGCTTGGGTCTGGTCGTCGTTCGGCCATCAGAGGGCCTCCTCGCTCGCTCATCACGCCGCCTCCTCGACATGGAACGCTCGCTCCTCCACCCACTGGCGATCGAGATGCGGCTGGGCGGCCTCGGCCACCACGCGCCCCTTTGCGAGCACGAGGACGCGGTCCGATACCCGAACCAGCTCTTCGAAGTCTGAGCTGACAACGATCGCGCAGGCGCCGGTCGCGACCGAGGCGCGCACCGCCTCGTAGATGTCTGCGCGCGCCGCTACATCCACGCCGTGGGTCGGCTCATCCAGCAGCAACACACGCGCGCCCAGCCGGAGCCACCGTGCCAGCAGGACCTTCTGCTGGTTGCCGCCCGACAGCAGCGACAGTGGGACCGCCGCAGAGGGAGCACGGATCGAGAACCTCGCGATGTCGCGCTTGGCGTCGGCGTCCTCCCGCGGCCGGTTCAGGCGCAGCCCGCTCCAGTAATGAGCGACGTCCGCCGCAGACAGGTTCTCGCGGACGTCGAGGTTGAAGAAGCCTCCGTCGGCGGCTCGGTCCTCGGGCAGGTAAGCGATGCCCGCGCGCATCGCGTCGCGCGGACTCTTCGGCTGCACAGGCACGCCGTCGATCGCGATCCGGCCGGCTTGTACCTGGCGAGCGCCAAACAGCAGTCGCAACAGCGTGCTGCGGCCCGATCCCGCCAGACCGGCCACGCCGAGCACCTCACGCGGTTGTACGTGGAAGCTCACGTCCCTGATCGAGTCGCCACGCAACCCCTGCACCTCAAGCACCGAAGCCCCGGGCTGGGGGTCCGGCATCGTCGGGTAGACCCGTTCGAGCGGTCGACCCGCGATCAACTCCACGAGATCTTGCTCTGACAGCTCGCTTGCCTCGGCCGCGCCGACGAGACGGCCGTCGCGCAGCGCCAAGACCTGGTCGCCGACGGTCAATATCTCCTCCAGCCGGTGGCTGACGTAGAGAACCGTGTGGCCGTCCGCGACGAGCGCCCTTACCACGCCCAGCAGCAGTTCGACCTCGGCCGCCGGGAGTGAGGCCGTCGGCTCATCGAGGATGATCACGCGAGGTTGCTCGGCGTGCCCCTCGTGAAGCGCGCGTGCGACGGCGACCAGCGCCCTCTGGGCTGGCCCCAGCCCGCCAACCGGGATGTCAGCCGAGACATCGAGCTGGAGTCGCGCGAGCGTTTCGGCTACGCGGCGACGCGCCATCGTCCACCGAATCCGCGCGGCGCTCCCAGGTAGCCGACCACCCGCCAACACGTTCTCGGCCACCGACAGTTCGTCGAACAGCCCGAGGTCTTGGTGCACAAAGCGCAAGCCGGCGGCGCGCGCCCATCCGGGCGAGACGTCATCGCTCGCGACCTCCGCACCGCCGGCCACGATTCGCCCGCCGGGGTCCCCCCGGTGGACCCCCGCGAGCACCTTGATCAGCGTCGACTTTCCCGAGCCATTGCCGCCGACCAGCGCGTGCACCCGGCCTCCGGTGAGTGACAGGGACACCTGGTCGAGCGCCTGGGTCCCGGGAAACGACTTTGACAGGCGCTCGACGAGAAGCCCCGGCGCGTGTTCGTGGTTAGCTGCCAACGCCCCAGATCCGCAGGTAGCGAGCGACCACGTTCACCTTCGGCTTGCCGCTGGGATACACGTTGCCCTCGTACGCGGGCGTCAACGGAAGGTTGTGCGAACGGTCGATCGCCTGGATCCCAATGCCCTCGTCCACCAGCGGCTGCTTGTGGAAGATGCGGTTCAGCTCATCGATCGTGGCGTACCCCGCCCACGTCGCGGGAGCGCCGAACGCCGCGTCCTGACCCTTGCCCGAGCGAATCTGGGCGATGTTGGGCGTCAGGCCTTCGTTGCCGATCAACAGAATCTTTCGCCCAGACGCGATCACGGCTGGAGCGATGCCCGCGATCACCGAAGCGTCGTACGGGCCGAGGACCACGTCGGCGTCCGGGTGCTGGGTCAGCGCCGCCTGGACGATTCCCTCGAGCTTCCCGGTCAGCAGGTCCTGGAAGGTGAACGGGACGGTGTACTCCTTGCAGGTCGTGCACTTACTGAACTCGCGATCGAACCCGTCGCCGATATGACGGATCACCGCCGTATCGTTCTCGCGCATGGCGATCGCCACCGCTTTGCCATGGGTCTTCGCGATCGCGTAATCCGCCATCGCCTTCGCCAGCGAGTTCTCGACGAAATTGGCGAAGCTCCCGAACGGACCGAAGTCGAGCTGACCCGACAACAGCTGCTGCCCGCCGCCGCCGTACTTGTCGTTGCAGTCAAGCCCGAACGTGCCGAACGTGGCGATACCGGCATGATCGGCCGCTTCGATCGCGTCCTTGACGGTCGCGCAGTCGATCGCGACCAGCACAATCGCGTTCGCGTGCGCCGCGATCGCAGTCCGCACCGCGTCGTTCTCTGCGGTCGGGTCTCCTTTCCCGTCCGCCACGGTCACGTGCCAGCCGATCGCTTGCCCTGCCTGCTGCGCTGCGCGCGCCGGCGCCGCGCACCCTTCGGCCGCAAGCGCGCACGCGATCACCCACACGCTTTTCCCTGGCTGGGGCTTCGGCGCCGAGGAAGGCAGCGCACGATCCGTCCCCTTGTAATCCTGCGCCAGATTCGCCTGGGCGGTCTGGAGAAACCCAGCGCCCGAGCTCGCCGCCACCGTGGCGCTGCTGGTCGAAGAGGGGCTTCCGCTCGCGCTGCTGCTGCTGCCCGACGACCCGCAGCCGCTAGCAGCCAACGCACTTGCTACGAGCACACCCAACCCGATACACACCCTCGTCCGCATCCGACTTTCCTCCTGTCGCTGTAGTGTGTAATCTATAGACTATGGAGAAGCCGTCGTCAAGCCTGGCTGCATCGGGATCAAGGAACTCGCCGCCGGGACCTGCAGCGGTGGTATGGCGGCCGGGCGGGTCGCTGCTTGGAGTCGACGAGCCCGAACGCGTCAACACTGCGTCGGCTAGTCAACCGCCTGCGCCAGCCGCCCCCGCCACCTAGAGCGAAAGGAACCGCAATGAGCCGCCTCTTGATTCGCAACGGCTACGTGCTCTCAATGGATAAGAACATTGGAGATCTCGAACGCGGTGCCCTGCTCGTCGAGGACGGCCGGATCACCGCCGTGAGCGGCGATCTCGATGGCGTCGATGCGGAGATCATCGACGCACACGGCGCGGTGATCATGCCGGGGTTCGTGGATACCCATCGCCATACCTGGCAGACCGCGCTTCGCTCGATCTGCGTGGACTGGACACTTTGGGACTACGTCGTCGGGATCCGCATGAACCTCTGTCCGCGCTACACCCCGCACGACGTCTACGTCGGCAACTACGCGGGAGCGCTCGAGGCAATCGACGCGGGTGTGACCACGATCCTGGACTTCTCGCACTGCAACAACAGCCCCGAGCACGCCGATGCTGCGATCCAGGGCCTGCGCGAGTCAGGCGCGCGCGCCGTGTTCGCCTACGGCTACTTCGCGCCGCCAAGCCCAGAGCCATCGTTCGCCACGCACGACCAACGGCTGGCTGACTCCCGCCGCGTCGCGGACGAACTGTCGGCAGGCGACGGACTTATCACGATGGGGATCTCGCTCACCGAACCGGGATTGATCCCATTCGAGCACACTAAAGCCGAGGTTGAGACAGCCCGCGACCTCGGCGTCGTGATCGCCACCCACACGGCATGCGTCTGGGGCGCCCCGAGCGGGCTGGCGGAATTCGCGTCCCACGGGCTGCTCGGCCCCGACATCGTGCACGTGCACTGCAACGCGTGCACCGCCCACGAATGGGAGCTGCTGCGCCGCTCCGACGCGAAGATCTCGACCAGCCCGGAAACCGAGATCGCGATGGGAATGGGCCGGCCCGCGATCCGCCGCGCGCTCGACCTGGGCTTGGTCGCCAGCCTCAGCTGCGACGTCGTCTCGATGAACTCCGGCGACATGTTCACCCAGATGCGCATGGCACTGCAGTTCGAGCGCTGCATGGACAACGCCTCGCTCAACTACGGCGGCGGCAACCCGTCCGAGCTGCGACTCCGCGCCCGCGACGCGCTCGAGTGGGCGACGATCAACGGCGGGCGGGCCCTCGGGATGGACGACCGGATCGGCTCCCTGACGCCCGGCAAACACGCAGACATCATCGTTATCGGCGAGGGTTCCGGCCGCCTGAACATGATCGCTCCCGCAGACCGCGTCGGGGCGGTCGTGACCCAGGCCAACCCGGCGAACGTCGAGACCGTGATCATCGACGGAGTCGTCCGCAAGCGCGACGGCGTGCTCGTCGGCGTCGATCGTGCCCATCTGCGCCGGCTGGTCGAGGAGTCACGCGACAGCGTGCTGTCACGCACGCTTGCGGACGGCCCGATCCTCCCCGACCCGCGAGGCGGCTGGGAGGACATTCATCCCCTCACCACCGGCAACCTCGCACGCGCCTACCAGCCGGCGGTGCCCGCGTGAGCGCGACCACCCCTCGCCCCGACGCGGCCGGACTCCAAGAGCTGGCCCACGACACCTTCGCATACCTCCAACCCGACGGAAGCTGGGGGTGGAGCAACGCCGGACTGATCAGCGCAGACGGCTCATCGCTGCTCATCGACACGCTGTTCGACCTGGCGCTAACCCGACGCATGCTCCAAGCGATGACCCCACTCACACGCACCCGGCCAATCGACGCACTCGTCAACACACACGGCAACGGCGATCACTGCTACGGCAACCAGCTCCTCCCCGAAACGGCCGCCATCTACGCCAGCGAGGCGGCGGTCAACGACATGCGCGAGGCACCACCGCAGCTGCTCGCCGGCCTCATGAAGGCCGAGCTCGGGCCCGTACTCGGACCGTACATTCACCGCATCTTTGGGCCGTTCCAGTTTGACGACATCCGCCTGCGCCTTCCCGACCATCCGTTCAACGGCTCGCTGGAGCTCTCGGTCGGGCATCGACGCGTGCAGCTACTGGAAGTAGGCCCGGCACACACCAGCGGAGACGTCATCATCCACGTACCCGACGCCGGCGTCGTGTTCACAGGCGACATCCTGTTCATCGGCGGCACCCCCATCATGTGGCAAGGCCCGACGTCCAAGTGGCTCGCCGCCTGCGACACGCTACTTACCATTGGCGCCCACACCTTCGTTCCCGGCCACGGCCCCATCACCGACGCAAACGGCGTGCGCGAGGTCCAGGCCTACCTGCGCTACATACGAGCAGAGGCCATCGAACGCCACGCCGCCGGCATGACCGCCGAGGCAGCCGCGCACGACATCGACCTCGGCGCCTACAGCGATTGGAGCGACCCCGAACGGATCGCCGTCAATGTCGAGACCATCTATCGCGAACTCGACCCAGCACGCCCCACTGTGCCTACCCATGAGCTCATGGAGCGAATGGCCCGCTGGCACCAACGCTGCTGAGCCCCACACATCCCACCTCACTCTTTCGCTTGGTCTGGCGCGATCGCCCGCCGCCAGCGCTCGCGGCAGACGCGAATCCATGGACCAGCGACCGACCGACGGCTTCCGGCTCCCTCAGCTGGGCCGCACCAGCCGGTTGCGAAGCCGATCCAGCCGAACCCGGCAAGCACGCCGAGCTCCCGCTGTTGCGGCCGAGCGGGCGCCATTGTGGATGGTCGAGTCGCTGTCGTGAAGCACGACCTGGAACAGTTGGCACTTGCCGGGGGATCGCTGCCGCCATTCGCGCAATTGCAGAAGTACTGCCCGGATGCGAAAGCAGGTCAGCGCCCGATCGACGCCTGCACCTCCTTTTCGCCAACAGCAGGGCGCCCGAGGCCCCGCCCTCCTTTGCGCTCTTTGCGCGTCTCTGAAGCCGGGCTTCGAGAGACGTGCGCCTCGCCACGGACACGACCATGGACCCCGTTGCGCGACCGGCTCGACCTCAAAGAGACGTGCTCCTCGCCAAACACGGGCACCGGGTACCTCCAGACTCAGAACAAGCCTCGGGTCGACGCGGAAACGCTAACGGGCGCGCTCGCCGATCCTGCAAAGGGAACGTCTGCGGAACACTGCACCTCGCCGACGGCGAGCGCCGCGCCCGAGAAGAAGACGGAAGCCAGCGGCTACAGCGCGCGGCTGGCGATCATGCTCGGGGACCGCGAGCGCCCGACGTCGCTGTCACCCGGCCAGGCTCGCCGGGATTGGGCACAGATTGGGCACAGGACCGAGGGCGGGGGCCGGACGATACCAGTGAGAACATGCGGATTAGCAGGTCTTTCCTGGCCATCGCACCAGTCCTGGTGCGACGCACCTCACCGATCCGGCCGGTGGTGTCAACGGACGCGGTAGATCGCGGCGATTTGCAGCACTTTTGCGGGCCGCGGACCTTCGCGTGGTACGTCCCATTCAGCTTCTGCGGCGACCAACACACCGCAAACTGTAGCGCAAAAAGTGCTCGATTTGCAGGGAAATATCGGGGCGCCCGGATTTGAACCGGGGACCTCACCGACCCGAACGGTGCGCGCTACCAGGCTGCGCCACGCCCCGAAGAGTTCCAGTATCCCACAGGCAAGCCGGGTTCCGGGGCCCGGTCGGGGACGTGCCGCCGACGGTCAGCGGCGTGCGGCCAGCGCTCCGGGAACGTGCCGCCGGCGCTCCAGGCGCGGGGCCGGCGGTTCACGCTACTGCGAGCGAATCCGATCCCGGTGCCGCGATCCCCGCGTCCTCAGCCGCCGGCCGGCGCCGGCTGGCCAATGTGATCGGACGCTCAACGGGCCGCGCCGGCAAATCGCCGGCGGACTTCCGAAGCACCAGCGCGCCGGCCGCCCGCCGGACGATCGCGCCGGTGGACTGCTTGACGACCAGGGCGGCAGGCTCCTGATGAGCCACGCCGGCCCTGTCCTGAACCACGGAGGCGGGAGGATGCACTACGGCGCCGGCGCCCCGCGCGAGCACGGCGTGGCGACGACACGGCCGGCAGTGCGACAGGTGCCGCGACAGCTGACGTGTCTCGCGCGCCCCGAGGCGGCGGAGCTTGCGACCCTCCCAGGCGTCGATCACCGCGCGGGTGCGGTCGCAGCGGCGCCCGCTGATCAGCTCCTCGTACTCCTCGGCCAGACGGCGCCGGGCGCGGAAAAGCGTGCTCTCGACGACGGGACGGGACATACCCAGCCGGTTGCCGATCTCGCTGTAGGAAAGGCCCTCGAGCTCGCGAAGTACGAGCATCCGGCGATGGAGGTCCGAGACGCCGCGGAACGCGCCCTGCAGGTCCTCGAGCCGCTGCTTGCTCTCGATCGCGACGTCGGCCCCCGGGGCGGTCGGGAACAGCACTTCGCTCCCGTCTTCGCCGTCGCTTTCCAGGTCGAAGGGGACTTCCTGGCTGCGCCGGGTCCGACGCAGCTCGTCAATGCACGCGTTCTTGGCGATCTGGTAGACCCAGGGCTTGAACGCGATCGGCCGTTCCGTGTCCCGGAGCCGGCGCAGGACCGAGATGAACACCTCTTGGGTGACGTCCTCGGCGCGGTCGGCGTCGCCGAGGATCCTGCTCGAGTAGGTCCAGATCCGCGTGCGATAGCGGGCGAACAGCTGCTCGAATGCACTGTCCTCGCCACGGCGGACCGCGATCACAAGATCGTTGTCCGAGCGCCACGAAAATTGAAGCGCCTCTGGAAGCAGCCGTGCCGTCAAGTTGTCCCCGTCCGCTGAGATCCCCCTTAGCTGCGGGGACTTTATCGGGAATCAGCCATATGTCCAGAGCTTTTGCCAAAGACGCTAACGTTTGGACAGGGATCTAGCCGAAAGACAAGTTGAGACCGTCCGGTTCAGACGGCATACTTCGCGCCCAGTGCGCAGGCGGCAAAGGAGGACATAAGACCGATGGCCATTCACCTGACGCCCACCGAGCTTGCACGAGAGTCCGGCCTTGAGCGCCGCGACGTGATCGTGAAGTGCGTCGAGTGGGGAATCCCGATCTTCAACGGTCGGATTGACAAGACCCTCTTCCTCTACAGCTTCCGCGAAATTACGGGCTCCGTGCCGCAAGCGGCTCAGCAGCCCCAGCCCGCGTAGCGGGTTTCGCAGCCATCACAGCCGTACCCCTGAGGTCTCGCCCAGCCGGCGGGCCGTCTAATCCTGGGCCGACTGACGCAACAGCGTCGAGGTCGTCTGCTCGAGGATCTTCCGCCAAGCGCGCGTCTTCTCGCGCTCGGCCTCGAAGTGCTTGACGACCTTGCGTACCCGCGTGGCCGAGATCTCGATCCCATGGCGGGCGCAGATCCGCTTGAACCGTGGGTAATCATGGGCCAGCTTCAGGGTCACCGACTGAAACCCGTGGCGCGCGATGTCCACCCGCGAGGTGTAGTTCATGATGCTCGTCTGGAACATCAGCTCGTCGTTGGGCTCCGGCTCGACGAGGATGATGTCGACCCCCGGGTAGCGCTGCTCCCAGCGCCGAGCGAGATCGTGCAGTCGCTGGTAGGCGAGCAGCTTGAACGACTGGTAGCCGATCTGCGGGAAGCCCATGTCCGACACCCGCCGCGCGCGGGATCCGGTGATCGTCGGGATCCGCTTCGTGAAGTCGTTGACATACGGCACAAGCGGATTGACGACCACGATGAACTTAGCTCCGGCCTCGACCGCGATGTCGAGGTTGGTCGTCGACACGATGCCCCCGTCGACGAGCTCGCGGTCCTTGACCCGAACCGGCTTGTAGATCATCGGCAGCGCGCTGGAGGCGGCGACCGCGGTCGAGATCGGCACGTCGTCCCAACCCTCGGCGCCGAACACGATGCGCTCGCACGTGTCGAGGTCCGTCGCCGCCAGATACAGCTCGTTGCGCAAGAGCCTGAAGTCGTCGGTCCGGTCCGGGTCAGACAGGATCGTGCGAACGTACCGCTCGATGCCCTTCTCCGAATACAGCCCCGACGGCAGCGCCTCGGCGAGCCCGACGGCGATGTCGACCGCCGAGATCTGGCCGAGATCGCGGACCAGCGAGCGGACCAACTGCGCCACGCGGAACGGAACCAGCGCGCCCTTGCGCACGAACTCCCAGTAGTTGGGGCGCAACAACGCGCTCACGCGCGCGTCGGGAAATGAGGTCGGGACCTGCTGGACGATCACCCGCATCATCTCCTCGGGCGTGACCCCGTTGGCGACAGCGGCCGCCACGAACGACCCCGCGCTCGTCCCCACGTATACATCGAACTCATTGACGGTGCGGTTCACAGAGAGGAGATCGAGCGCCCGCAGCGCCCCGATCTCGTACACGCCGCCCGTGAAGCCGCCTCCGCCGAGCACCAGTGCAGATTTTGATCGCGTGCGCCGGCGTCTAGCCCCAGAGCCGCGTGAGGTTGCCCGCGACCGCTCCGCCGCGCCGGCGTCAAGCTTGACGACCTTGCCCATCCCGCCAGGAATTGTACGGAGCGAGGAACGCGCTACCGCCATCATTCGCCGCTACTTTGCGCCCCGCGTGCGGTTATATCCGCCGATGCGGTTGTTCTTGGCGACCCTGGGGGCGACGTTTGCCCTGCTCGCCGGCGCCGCGGCCGTGGCCGTGGCACAGCCATCATCCGCCGCCCGCACCGCGCTGACACAAGCGATCCAGGGAGGCCTCAGGCAGACCGGCCCGCAGACCAGCGCGATCGTGGTCGACCTCGACACCGGCCAGACGCTGTTCAGCCAGGCGGCCAACACGGGGCGCCTCCCGGCGTCGGTCGAGAAGATCTACACGACCTCGACCGCACTGCTCCGCCTCGGCCCCAACGCTACCTTCACCACCTCGATCCTGGGGACGGGCTCCCGCAGCGTGGACGGCGTCTGGGACGGAAACCTTTACCTGCGCGGCGGCGGCGATCCGACGTTCGGCTCGGTCGGCTTCGACCAGTCGTGGTACGGAACGGGTGCCGCAACGACGATGCGCACGCTGATTGGCAATCTGCTCCGCGCCACGGACATCACCGCGGTGAACGGCCGGATCATCGGGGACGAGTCGTACTGGGACTCGCTCCGGGGGACGCCGGCAACCGGCTTCCGGCGCAACAGCGAGGTCGAGGGAGAGCTGAGCGCGCTCGCCTACGACCGCGGCTTCACGAACAACCAGGGGACCGCGTTCCAGTACCACCCGGCGCTGTATGCGGCCCAGCAGTTCGAAGGCGGACTGAAGACCTTCGGGGTGAAGGTGTCCGGGGTGCCCGTCTCAGCGGGCCGCACGGCCGCCGGCGCCACCGTGCTCGCGTCGGCCCAGTCGCCGCGGCTATCGACGCTGATCCAGCTGACCAACACGCCGTCGGACAACTACCTCGCGGAGAGCCTCCTGAAGGACATCGGCGCCCGGCTTGGTGGCGCCGGCACGACCGCCGCCGGCGCCGCGGTCGTGCGGGCCGAGCTGCTCAGCCAGTTCGGCATCAAGCCCCGGCTGAATGACGGCTCCGGGCTGTCCCGCTACGACCTGACCACCCCGGCCCAAGTGGTCGCGGTGCTCAAGGCGATGGCCACCAACTCCGCGTTTGTCAACTCGCTTGCGCTGATGGGCGAGAGCGGAACGCTTCAGACCGAGGCGCTCGGGACGGTCGCCGTCGGAGACTGCCGGGGCAAGACCGGCACGCTCCACGACGTGGCGAACCTCGCCGGCTACTGCACGGGCAAGGACGGTCACACGCTCGCGTTCGCGTTCCTGGCCAACGGCCTCGGCGATCCTGACTACGTGCACAGCATCGAGGCGAACATGACGGTCGCGCTCGCGAGGTACGACGGATAGCTCGAGCGAGCAACGCCCGCAACCCCGCTCCGACACCGGTGCTCGTCGCCCCGCTAGGACACCAGCTGTCGGAGCGCTGCCTCGTCGATCACCCGCACGCCCAGGTTCTCGGCTTGCGCGAGTTTGGACCCGGCGCTCGCGCCGGCTACGACGTAGTCGGTCTTGCGCGAGACCGATCCCGCGACACGCCCGCCGGCGCCGGTGATCATCTCGGTGGCTTGCTCGCGGGTCAGATCAGGAAGCGTGCCGGTGAGCACGAACGTCTTGCCGGCAAGCGGACCCTCACCCGGTGGCGGCCCCTCCTCCTCGAGACGCAACCCGCGGTCGCGCAGCGCCTCGATCAGCGCTCGCATCTGCTCGTCCTGAAGCTGCTCGTATATCCGGGTGGCCATCTTCGGACCGACTCCCTGGGCCTCCTCGATCTGCTCGGCACCGGCCGCGAGCAGCGCGTCGACCGTGCGGAAGTGCTGGGCCAGATTGCGCCCGGTGACGTACCCGACCTCCTCGATTCCGAGGCCGTACAGCACCCGGCCGAACGGCTGGCGCTTTGAGGCCTCGATCGCCCCGACCAGTTTCTCCGCCGAGACCTGGCCGAACCCGGGCTGTTCTGAGATCTGCTCCGGGGTCAGGTCGTAGAAATCAGCCGCCGTCCGAACCCAGCCGAGATCCATGAACAGGCTGACCTGCTTCTCGCCGAGACCGTCGATGTCCATCGCGCCGGCGAAGTGCTTGAGCAGCTGCCACCGCCGGCCGGGGCAGTCGCGGTTCGGGCACCGGGTGAACACCGAGTTCTCCGGCTTGACGGTCGGCGTGTGGCAGATTGGGCACTCGTCCGGCGGGCGTGGCGGCGGGGGTCGGTCTTTCCGTTCGGCCACGTGGGGGGCCGGGCTCAATACCTGTGGGATCACATCGCCCGCGCGCAGGACGATCACGTCCTCGCCCTCCCTGATGTCCTTACGCGCGAGGTCCTCCTCGTTGTGGAGCGTCGCCATCTTCACGGTGACGCCGCCGACGCGCACCGGCTCGAGCATCGCCCCAGGGTGCAGGTCGCCGAACTTGCCCGGGGCCCACATGATCTCGTTCAGCCGCGTGACCGCGGTCGTCGGCGGGAACTTCCAGGCGATCGCCCACCGCGGCTCCCGGCCGACCGAGCCCAGCCGGCGCTGGAGCTCGACCTGGTTGACCTTGACCACAACGCCATCGATCTCGAAATCGAGGGAGCCTCGGCGCTCCTCCCAGTGTTTGCACTGGGCGATCACCTCGTCTTCGGTCTGGAGCTTCTTGACGTCGGGATGGACGGGGAAGCGGTGCTCGCGCAGCCACTCGAGCGCCTTCCAGTGCGCGTCGAAGGTGACGCCCTCGGTGGCGCCGACGCCGTACGTCCACAGCGACAGCGGCCGGTCGGCGGCGAGCTTCGGGTCGAGCTGCCGGATCGTCCCCGCGGCGGAGTTACGCGGGTTCATGAACGTCGATAGCCCGGCCTCTGCGCGGCGCTCATTCAAGGCCGCGAAGTCCGGCAGCGACATGTAGACCTCGCCGCGCACCTCGATGAGGGCCGGCGGATCCGGGTCCTCCAGCCGAAGCGGGACCGACGGCATCGTGCGCAGGTTGTGGGTGACGTCCTCGCCGACCTCGCCGTTCCCGCGAGTGGCGCCCCGCTCGAACACGCCGTCCCGGTAGATCAGCGAGATCGCCAGCCCGTCGATCTTGGGCTCGGCCACGAACTCGAACTGCGGATCGTTGATCCCCTCGCGCGCGAGGTGGTTGCGCATCCGCTGGATCCAAGCCTTGAGCTCGTCGGCCGAGTGGACGTTCCCGAGCGACAGCATCGGTTGCGGATGGCGAACCTTCTCGAGCTCGGAGACCGGCTCCGGCGCGACGCGCTGGGTGGGCGAGTCCGGAGAGACCAGCTCCGGATGCTCCTCCTCGAGCGCTTTCAGCTCGTTGAACAGCGCGTCGTACTGGTCGTCGCCGACCTCGGGATCGTCGAGCACGTAGTAGCGATAGGCGTGGTAGTCGATCGCACGCCGGAGCTCCGTCGCCCGCCCCTGCGGGTCGGCCACGCGCTTCTCTGAGTTCGGCGCGCCCTTCTGCCGGGCGGGGCTCACGGATGCTCGGCCAGGTCTTCGGCGGCGGGCTCGACCAGACGATCGAGGTTGTAGCGCTCGAGCGTCGACATGCCCTCACGATCGGTCAGGTCGAAGTGCACCGGCGTCACCGCGATCTTGCCCTGCGCCACGGCCGCGAGGTCTGTGCCCGCCTCGTCGCGCCCAGGGCTCGCGTCGCCGTAGATCTTGTACAGACGCCGGTTCTCGCCGCCTTCGTCCACCAGCGACAGCTCGTCCTGGTACACGCGCTTCCCGAGCCGCGCCACCTCGACACCCGCGGGATGAGCGCCCGGCACGTTGATGTTCAGCAGCGTCCCCTCGGGCAACGGCGTGCTCTCGAGTTCGGCGACCAGGTTGGCCGTGAACGCCGCCGCGACCGTGAAGTCGAACCCGGTGCCGACCCGGAAGTCGAGCTCGCGCGCGCTCGACTGCTGCGAGACGGCGATGCCGGGGAGGCCGAGCACGATCGCCTCGAGCGCCGCCGCCACCGTCCCCGAGTAGGTAATGTCGTCCCCCAGATTCGAGCCGTGATTGATGCCGGACACGACCAGCTCCGCCTCGAATCCCTCGACCAGCCCGAGGTTGGCCAGCCGGACGCAGTCGACCGGAGTGCCGTCGGTGGCGTATCCGACCGTCCCGTCCTCGAAGTCAACCTCCTGAACCCACAGCGGCCGCCGCGTGGTGATCGACCTCGCCATCGCCGAGCGGTTCCCATCGGGCGCGATCACCGCGAGCTCGATCCCGTCGACTTGCAACAGCGCCGATCTCAGCGCCTGGAGGCCCGCAGCCTCGATCCCGTCGTCGTTCGTGAGCAGGACGCGCATCGTGGGCCTGATCCTAGCCGCGGGTCCGACGGTCGAGCGTCCGGGCGATGGTGGTGATCACGAGCAACGGCTCCTCGGCAAGCTGTCGCGCGGTGAACCGGAGCACCTCGTAGCCGGCGTTCTTGTGGACGATGTCCCGGCGATGATCGCGCTCGAACGCTGGGCGGGAGCTGTGGTACGGGTGACCGTCGACCTCGACGATCAGCCGCTGGTCCGGCCAGCAGAAGTCGGCGCTGTAACCCGCCACCGGGTATTTGGTGCGCGGCGCCGGCAAGCCAGCGGCGCGGATCAGTCCGAGCATCGCCCGCTCGCCACCCGATCGGGTCCGCTTGGCGCCGCCGGGCCGGCCGAGGATCGCCTGTACCCGCGCCACGCCGGCGCGCCCCGGGGCGCGCTCGATCGCCGACCGGAGTTGCGTCTCTGTGACCAGCTTGAGCGCGAACGCCTCGGCGATCGAGCGTTCGGCCTCCTCGGCGCCGGTAGTCGATGCGAAGTCGATCAGGGTGCGCGCCGGCGCGGTGATGGGGATGCCTTGCCTGTCGGAGCGATCCTCGCGGGCGAGCGACTCGACGCGGTGGACGCGCAGCCCATCGCGCGAGCGGCAGCGGCGTCGGGCGACGGTCACGTCGACCCAGTCGCCCGAGGGAGCGACCAGACCCTTACAGGCTCGGCGGACGCCATCGCGACGGAGGATGCGCCACGCGGACCCCGGTGGCGCGAAACGCCGTGATTAGTGGCTGAGTTGCGACAAAGCCGTAGCAGAGGCGCCGCACGGCGCGCAAATCACGAAGACAGCACGCGCTCGCCGCCGTACCCAACGCCGGCGAGGTACAGCCCGTGCGCCGGCGCAGTCCGCCCGGCCTCAGACCGCGGCCGCCCGGACAGCAGCGAAACGAAAGACGCCACCGACCGCCTCCCCCCTCCCACCTCGAGCATCGTCCCGACCAGCACCCGGATCATCTGGCGCATGAACGCGTCCGCCTCGATCCAGAACTCGAGCAGCTCGCCCTCGGAACCGCGACGGCGCCACCGCGCCGCGAACACCTCCCGCGAGAAGCGCTCGTGATAGGTCTCGGTCGGCGTGAACGCCGTGAAGTCGTGCTCGCCGACCAGCGCCAACGCGCACTCCGACAGCGCCGAAACATCCAACCGGTGCGGCCACCACAGCGCCCGCCCGGCCTCGAACACAGACCGCGCACGCCGCGTCAAAACCCGATAGCAGTACGCACGACTGGTGGCGTCGCGCCGGGCATCGAACTCGGGCGCAGCCTCCGCACACGACAGCACCGCGACATCCGAAGGCAGCACCGCATTCAACGACCGGACCCCCACCGCCGGACCGTCATAAGAAGCCACCTGGCCCCAAGCGTGCACTCCCGCGTCAGTGCGACCAGCGACGGTCAACGACACCGACGGCACCCGCAAAACCACACAGAGAGCGCGCTCAACCTCCCCAGCAACTGTCCGCAACCCCGGCTGCCGAGCCCAGCCTGCAAACCCCGACCCGTCGTACTCCAGAACGAGCCGCGAGACCAACCGCTGTTAGACCAGCTCCAGCAGCACCATCTCGGTCGAATCCGACCGCCGCGGCCCGAGCTTCAAAATCCGCGAATACCCGCCGGGCCGCTCGCTGTACCGCGGCGCGATCTCCTCGAACAGCTTGTAGACCATGAACTTGTCCTGCCCGAGCGCCGACAGGGCCTGCCGGCGCGCGTGGAGATCGCCCCGCTTCGCGAGCGTGATCAGCTTCTCGAGCTCGGGCTTGACCGCCTTGGCCTTGGCCTCGGTCGTCCGAATCCGCTCGTGCGCGATGACCTCCTTGGACAGGTTCATCAGCAGCGCCTTGCGGTGCGCCGCGTCACGACTCAGCTGATATCGGTTCCTCTGGTGGCGCATAACGGAATCCCCGGCGAAACGGACGTTACCGACAACCTACTCGTTCCGCAGCCCGAGACCGCGAGTGTGCAGAGTCTCGATGACCTCGTCGATCGACTTCTTGCCGAAGTTCGGGATCGCCGCGAGCTCACTCTCAGACTTCGACACCAGATCGCCGACCGTCTGGATGCCGGCCCGCTTCAGGCAGTTGTACGAGCGAACACCGAGCTCGAGCTCCTCGATCAGGATGTCGTCCATCGCGTTCGGCGGACGGGACGGCGTGCCGACCGCGCCACCCACACCAGGCTCCAAAACGCCAGGCGCGCCGGCTTCGCGTAGCTCCACGACCCGCTCGGCATCCGTGAAGATCGCCAGCTGCGAGATCAGGATCTCGGCCGCCTCGCGCAGTGCCGCATGCGGGTCGATCGACCCGTCGGTCTCGATGTCGAGCGTCAGCTTGTCGTAGTCGGTCCGCTGCCCGACGCGCGCCTGCTCGACGTTGTAGGCGACGCGTCGCACAGGCGAGAAGATCGAGTCGATCGGGATCACGCCGATCGGCTGGTCCGGAGACTTGTTCTCCTCGGCCGGCCGGTAGCCGCGACCGCGTCCGATAGTCAGGTAGACCTCGAGCTTGGTCTTCTTCTCCAACGTCGCGATGTGCGCGTCGGGGTTCAGAATCTCGACACCCGAGGGGAGGTCGATGTCCTTGGCGGTGATGTCACCAGGCCCGGTGACCACCAGCGGCGCCTCGATCTCGGTCGCGTCGGAGTGCATCCGGCACACGACCCCCTTCAGGTTCAGGACGATGTCGGTCACGTCCTCCTTCACGCCGCGAATCGTCGAGAACTCGTGCGCCACGCCTTCGATGCGCACCGAGGTCACTGCCGCGCCGGCCAGAGATGACAGCAACACGCGCCGCAGCGAGTTGCCGAAGGTGTAGCCGAAGCCCCGATCGAGCGGCTCGATCGTGAACGACCCGCGGTTGTCGTCAACACTCTCAGAGGAGATTCGGGGGACTTGGAAGTCGAGCATCAGGGTCCTTAACGTCGTGGGTTCTTGCCGCCGTCTGGGCGGTGTCAGTGCCGCGCCGAGCCAAGAAACGACCGCGCGACTAGAAGCTTGTCCCTACTTCGAGTACAGCTCGACGATGAGCTGTTCCTGCACAGGCGCCGCGATCTCCCGGCGCTCGGGCTTGCGCAGCACCTTGGCCGTGAGGGAATCGTGGTCTGCTTGGAGCCATGCCGGCACTTGACCGGTGAGCTCGGTGGCGTCGCGAATCACCTGCGTCGCGGTCGAGCGGGGGTGAATCGCGATCACGTCGTTGTCCCGCATCTGATAGCTCGGGACGTTCACGCGACGGCCGTTGACCGTCCAGTGCCCGTGCAAGATGAGCTGCCGCGCCTGGCGCCTCGAGGCCGCGAAGCCCAGGCGCACGAGCACATTGTCGAACCGGCACTCGAGCATCCGCAGGAGGTTCTCGCCGGTGATGCCCGCCTGGCGCGAAGCCTTCTGGTAGTAAATCCGGAACTGCTTCTCGAGCACGCCGTAGTAGCGCTTGGCCTTCTGCTTCTCGCGCAGCTGAACTCGGTACTCGCTCTGGCGCTGGCGCCCGCGCCCGTGGTCGCCAGGCGGGTACCCGCGGCGCTCGACGCCGCACTTGTCGGTCAGGCACCGCTCGCCCTTGAGGAACAGCTTCTGTCCCTCGCGGCGGCACTGCTTGCACTGGGCTCCCGTATCACGAGCCATTAGACACGCCTCCGCTTTCGAGGACGGCACCCGTTGTGGGCCTGCGGGGTCACATCCTTGACTCCGGTCACTTCGAGTCCTGCCGCCTGCAAAGACCGAATGGCCGTCTCGCGTCCGGATCCCGGACCCTTGACGAACACCTCCACGCGCTGGAGGCCGTGCTCGATGCCCTTTCGGGCGGCGGCATCCGCGGTGACCTGAGCGGCGAATGGGGTCGACTTGCGCGAGCCCTTGAAGCCCGCGCCACCCGCCGACTCCCACGCGATCACGTTGCCCTCGCGGTCGGTCAACGAGACGATCGTGTTGTTGAACGAAGTCTTGATGTGCGCCTGGCCAATCGGGATGTTCTTGCGGACTCGGCGCCGTCCGCGCTGTGGTCGCCTCGGAGCCGGACTCACTTCTTAGCGGCCTTCTTCTTGCCGGCGACCTGCATCCGCTTCGGGCCCTTACGCGTGCGCGCGTTGGTCTTCGTGTTCTGACCGTGGACGGGCAGCCCGCGGCGGTGCCTGAGCCCGCGATAGCAGCCGATCTCCTGGAGGCGCTTGACATTCTGGGAACGCTCGCGGCGCAGGTCGCCCTCGACCGTTATGTCCTTGTCGATCGCCTCGCGAAGCTTGATGACCTCTTCCTCGGTCAGGTCGCGAACCTTGCGGTCGGGCTCGATCCCGACCTCGGCAAGCAGTTGATTCGCCGTCGAGCGACCGATCCCGTAGATGTACGTCAGGCCGATCTCGACGCGCTTGTTGAGAGGGATGTTGACCCCAGAGATGCGTGCCATCTCAACCTTGCCTTTGCTTGTGCCGCGGATTCGAGCAGATCACGAGGACCCGGCCGTTCCGGCGGATGATCTTGCACTTCTCGCACATCGGTTTGACCGAGGGTCGTACTTTCACGCTCGTTCGCCTTCGTCGACTGATTCCAGTAGTTCCCACGGCCCGGCTCTGGAGACCGTTGCAGTCGCCGCTACCGTGCCGTAGAGCGCCTCGCGCGCGCGGAAATCACGCTCCGAGGGCAACCCGTGATGTTAGCAGGGGTCGCACGACGGTCGGCGGCCGCCTTTGGGTCTCGCACGTGCGGGTCGTACACCTACGCGACGCGCGAGTGCGTCACCGGGGACATGCGCGCTCCGGCAGCCTCGTGCCAGGGCGTCAGGATCCGGGGCCCGGCGGCCGTGATCGCAATCGTGAACTCGAAGTGCGCCGCCAGTGAACCGTCCTGCGAGTAGATCGCCCAGTGGTCGTCACCGACACGGACGGCGTGGCGGCCGGCGGTCACCATCGGCTCGACCGCGAGCACCATCCCCTCCTCGAGCAGGATCCCGGTCCCCGGGTCGCCGTAGTTGGGGATCTGCGGGTCCTCGTGCATCTCCCGCCCGACTCCATGTCCGACGAGCGAGCGGACGATCGACAGGCCGGCAGCCTCGACATGCTCCTGGACGGCGTGCGACACGTCACCGAGCCGGTTGCCCGCGACGCACTGATCGACCGCCAGGAACAGGGACTCCTCGGTGACCCTGAGCAGCTTGGTGGCGACCGGGCTGACCGGGCCGACCGGGAACGTCCGCGCGGCGTCGGACACCCAGCCGTCGTACACGACGCCGATGTCGACCGACAGGAGGTCGCCCTTCGCGAGCGCGTACGGGCCCGGGATGCCGTGAACGATCATCTCGTTGGGAGAGGCGCAGATCGAACCCGGGAAGCCGCGGTAGCCCTTGAACGCCGGTGTCGCCCCCTGAGACCGGATGAACTTCTCGGCGGCCTCGTCGAGCTGGGCGGTGGTCACACCGGGGCGGATCTTGCCCGCCAGCAGATTCATGGTCTTGACCAGGATGGCGCCGGACGCGGCCATCCGATCGATCTCTTCGGGGGTCTTCTTGATGATCATCAGACGTCTTCTTCTAGTCGGAGGGTGGCGATCACAGCTCGAATGTGGTCGTGCACCTCCGCGGGCCCGCGGGTCCCGTCCACTCGTCGCAGGATTCCCTTCTGATCGTAGTAGCCGATCACGGGCTCGGTCTGATCGTGGTAGACGCGCAGACGCTTCTCGACAACCTCGGGCTTGTCGTCGTCGCGCTGCATCAGCCGGGACCCGTCCTGATCGCACACGTCGTCGTGCTTGGGAGGATCGAACTCGACGTGGTAGTTGTGCCCCGACTTGACGCACACGCGCCGGCCGCTCAGGCGCCTGACCAGCTCCTCGTCGGGCACGTCGATCAGCAGCACCGCGGTGATCCGACGGGACATCTGCGAGAGCTGTTTGTCGAGCGCGTCGGCTTGGGGAACCGTGCGCGGGAAGCCGTCGAGGATGAACCCGTCGCGCGCGTCCTCCTGCGCAAGGCGTTCGGCCGCCATCGCGACGATCAGGTCGTCGGGAACGAGGTCGCCGGCGTCCATGTACTCCTTCGCCTTCCTGCCGAGCTCGGTGCCGTCCTTGACGTTCCCGCGCAGCATGTCGCCGGTGGCGATGTACGGGAGCTGGAAGTCAGAACGCAGGCGGTCCGCCTGCGTACCCTTGCCCGCGCCCGGCGGCCCGAACAGGATCAAGTTGAGCTCTGACACGAGGCATCACTGTATCGGGCGCAAAGGTACGAAGTGCCCGTCGGAACCGATGCATCAAGGTCGGCGCGGGTGGCGACCCGGCGCCGAGCCGTCCGCGATCATCGCGGCCGTCTCAGCGTTGCCCCCGAGACAGGTGCCAGACCGGCGTCCGTGCCGGTCTCCCTGGCGCTGTCAAGGTCGCCACCCGCGTTCTCTACGTCTCCCTGCCTGTGCCTGCCCGACGAGTCCGCGCCCCCATGCGCCCCCAACCCGTCCGTACTACTGAACAACTGCCCCCCACGACGGGTCTGCGCCCCCATGCGCCCCCGACCCGTCCGACCTGCGTACTCGTGTTCGACATGCGACTCATTCGATGCCGGTAGCTAACTACAGCCCCGAAGCCTTCGCACCAGGGAACGACCCTAGTGTTTCGAACGGGATCTCCCCCAGGTTCTCGGCGGCCGCCGGATCGGCGCGGCGCGCCGCCTCGATGACCGACGCGAGCTCGATCCAGCCGTGAAACGCCCTCCCATCCCCGGTCCCGTTCGACACAGATCCGCTGATCGGGTCCGAGTCGATGTCGATCGCGAGTCTCAAGTGCGCCGTGCCCCTCGCCACGGTCCGAAATATGGCTGCTCACCGCCGATTCCGCACCAGGCAGGTACCCCAGGATTAGGCGTAAGACCAAACGGGGTACAACACTCTGGATGCCGGTGCGGGAGGCGCACGACAGACGTGGACGGCCCCTGCGCGGACGCGCAGGCCTCCTCGAGCGTGACGATTTGCTCGAGGCGATCACCGCTGCCCTCGATGCCATGAAGGAGGGGGAGGGCCGGGCGCTGCTGCTCGAGGGGCACGCCGGGATGGGCAAGACCCGACTGCACGAGGCGGCGCTCGACGAAGCCAGGAGCCGCGGCGTGCGTGTGCTGCGTGCGGCTGGTGCGGAGCTCGAGCAGAACCTCGCCTTCGGGGTCGCGGGCCAGCTCATCCGCGCCCTGCTGAACGACCTTCCGCCGGCGGGCCGCCGTGCCTTCCTGGCGGAGGCACCCGAACGCGTGCGCTCGCTCGCCGGCGCGCGCGAGGATCTGCTCGATCCCGGCGAAGCCGGCGATCTCACGATGTCCCACGGGCTGTTCGCGGTGATGGCGGGCGTCGCCGAGACGCGCTCGACCCTGCTGGCGATCGATGACCTGCACTGGTGTGACGTCGCCTCGCTCGAGTTCGTCCTGTACGTGCTGCACCGCCTCGACGAGCTGCCGGTCGCGATCGTCATGACGCGCCGACCCGCGATGGGCGGAGAGTCCGCCGATACGCTGGACAGGATCTCAAGCCACCCCCGCGTCCGGGTCGAGGCGCTGATGCCGCTCGGGACCGACGCCGTGGACGAGCTCACCCGTGGGGCGCTCGGCGAGCGCTCGGACCCGGCGCTCGTCGAGGCCTGTATCGAGGTGACCAGTGGCAATCCGTTCTACCTGCACGAGTTGCTCGTCGCGCTCGCCGACGAGCAGAGCCTGCGCGGCGACGCGCTCACGCGCCGCGCCCGTGGTCTCGCCCCCGACGCCGTCACCCGCGCGCTCCGGGTCCGGGTCGGGCGGCTCGGCCGGACGGCGGCGGCGCTGGCCCGGGCGGTCGCGATCCTTGGCGACGACGTCCCGCTCCGGCGCGCGGCGTCGCTGGCGGGACTCCCGATCGATGCGGCCACGGCCGCGGCCGACGCGCTCGCGGGCGTCGAGATCGTGCTCGCGCGCGAGCCGCTGCGGTTCGTGCACCCGCTCGTCCGGCACGCGATCGAGCAGGACATCCCGCTGTTCGAGCGCGCGAGCCGCCACCTCGATGCAGCGAGGCTGCTTTACGCCGAGGGAGCCGATGTCGAGCGAGTCGCGGCGCACCTGCTGTTCGGGCATTCCGGAGGCGACGAGTGGGTCGTCGAGCAGCTCCGCGCCGCCGCGCGCGAGGCTCGCGCCGCGCAGCCCGCCGTCCGCTATCTCGAGCGCGCGCTCGGGGAGCCGCCGACGGTCGAGCTACGTCCCCAGGTGCTGGCCGAGCTCGGTGGCGCCGAGGCGTCGCTGGGACGGCCGGCCGCCGCCGAGCACCTCGCGCAGGCGGCCGCGGCGTCGTCCGATCCCCGCCGGCGCGCCGAGCTCGGGCTCCAGCTGGGTCGGGCGCTCGACGGGCAGGCGCTCCACGAAGAGGCGGCCGCCGCGTACGACGCCGCGCTGCAGGAGCTTCCGCCGACCCCCGAGGATCCCGACGAGCTCGAGCTCCACGACCAGCTCGAGGCGAGCTACTTCTCGTCGGCGTCGATCGTTCCCGACCTGCAGCCGACCGCGCACGAGCGATCCACGCGGGTGGTCGAGAACGCCGTTAAGGGCCCCCGAACCCAGGGGCAGCGGTTGCTGCTCGCCCAGGCCGCCGTGCACGCGACGACGTCCGGCGAGTCGGCGCACAACGCGATCGAGCTCACCGAGCGGGCGTGGGACGGCGGCCGCATGATCGCGCACGCCGACCCGCAGTCGATCGGCTGGAGGCTCGTGCAGGCGTCGTTTCTCCTGAACGGCGAGCTCGAGAGCGCGCTCCTGGTGTCGGATGCGGCGCTCGAGGACGCCCGCCGGCGCGCGGAGCCGCTCGCCTTCGCCACGGCCAACTACGTTCGCGGGCTGCCGCTGCTGTGGCAGGGACGGGTGACCGACGCGCTCGCCGATCTCGAGTTGGCGCGCGACGCCCGGCGCTACGGCTGGCAGCAGTTCGCACGCTCGGCCGCCGCGCACTGTGCGTTGTGCCTGATCGAGCGGGGCGAGCTCGACGAGGCGCAGGAAGTGCTCGACGAGGACGGACCGCTCGATGACCCGCAGGACATCGAGGACGTGCTCCGCCTGTACTCGCTCGCGGAGCTCCGCCTGGCCCAGAGCCGTCCGCGAGAGGCGCTCGAGGCCGCGCTGGCCGTCGGCGACATCGGCGAGCGGACCGTCGCCTTCCTCGGCTACTGCCCCTGGCGCGGGGTCGCGGTGCAGTCCCTGCTGCTGGTCGGCGAGCGCGACCGCGCGTGCGAGATCGCCCACGAGGCGCTCGCCCGCGCCGAGCGGACCGATGTGCTCCACCTGCGGATCCGCGCCCGTCGCTTCCTCGGCCTGGCCGAGCAGGGCACGAAGGGCGTTCGTCACCTCCAGGCGGCGGTGCGGCTCGGCGCCGACGCGCCGCCACGCCTCGAGACGATACGGGCGCTAGTCGATCTCGGCGCGGCCCTGCGGCGCGAGAACCGCCGCACCGAGGCGCGCGAGCCACTCGGGCGGGCCTCCGACATGGCCCGTCGCGGCGGGATGCTGGCGCTGGCCGAGCGCGCGCGGATCGAGCTCGCCGCCGCCGGCGCGCGGCCCCGCCGCGAGGCACTGCTCTCAGGGCCGGCATCGTTGACCCCGTCAGAGCGCCGGATCGCCGAGCTCGCCGCCACCGGCCAGAGCAATCGCGAAATCGCCCAGGCGCTGTTCGTCACGCCGAAGACGGTCGAGTACCACCTGCGCAACGCATACCGCAAGCTCGACATCCAGACGCGCCGCGAGCTGGCCGGCGCGCTTACGTAGGCGAGTAACCGCATCCAGCTCTGGCCTCGCTCGCTCCGCTTCTAGGTACCGGGAGGCCGCACGAGCTCGCTCGGCGTAGTCCACAGCCCGGTATCCGGCCGGGCCATCGTGTCCCGCCCGGGCGAGCCGCCCGGGCTACTTTAAGAATCCCTCGTAGTTGCGCATCATCAGCTGCGCCTCCAGCTGCTTCATCGTGTCGAGCGCGACCCCGATCACGATCAGGATCGAGGTACCCCCGAAGAAGAAGTTCGCGGAGGTCTGGCTGATGAGGATCGTCGGAAGCGCGGCGACCGCGGCCAGGAACAGGGCTCCCGGGAACGTCAGGCGGGCGAGGATGCGGTCGAGGAACTCGGCCGTGGGCCTACCTGGTCGCACCCCGGGGATGAACCCGCCGTACTTGCGCAGGTTCTCGGCCTGGTCGACGGGGTTGAACGTCACAGCCGTGTAGAAGTACGTGAACACGATGATCAAAAGGCTCTCCCCGACGACGTAATGCCAGCCCTGGGGACTGAAGAAGTTCTGGAGGTCGGTCCAGAAGTTGTTCCGGTTCTGGCCGAGGAGCTGGCCGAGCGTCGGCGGGATCGCCATCATGCTCGCCGCGAAGATCACCGGGATCACGCCGGCCATGTTCACGCGCAACGGCAGGTACGTCTGGGTGCCCTGGGTCATCCGCCGCCCGATCACCCGCTTGGCGTACTGGATCGGGATCCGGCGCTGCCCCTCCTGCACGAACACGATCGCGGCGACCACGCCGAGCACGATGAACGGCATGATCACCTTGAACACCTGGTCGGGGTTGGTCCACCAGGAGTGGACGCCGTTCGGGATCCGGGCGACGATGCTCGCGAAGATCAGCAGCGAGATCCCGTTGCCGATGCCTCGCTGGGTGATCAGCTCGCCCATCCACATCAGGAGCACGGTGCCCGCCGTCAGCGAGACCACGATCAGGAACACCTTCGCGAGGTTGAAGTTCGGGATCACGGTCACGCCGGCCGACTGCTCGAAGCTTCGGAACAGGAACACGTAGCCGATCGACTGAGCGAACGCCAGGCCGACGGTCAGGTAGCGCGTGTACTGCGTGATCCGGGCTTGCCCGACCTCGCCCTCCTTGGAGAGCTTCTCAAGCGAGGGAACGACCACCTGCAGCAACTGCAGGATGATCGACGCCGTGATGTAGGGCATGATCCCGAGCGCGAAGATCGCGATCCGCCCGAGCCCACCGCCCGAGAACAGGTTGAGGAAGCCGAGGATGCTCGACCCGCCGAAGTTGTTCTGGATCGCCTTGACCGCGCTGGCGTTGATCCCGGGCGCCGGGATATGCGTGCCGAGCCGGTAGAGCGCGAGAATCCCCGCGGTGAACAGCAGCTTGTTGCGGATCTCGGTAACCCTGAACGAACTCAGGATCGTCGAGATCATGCCGCCTTGGCCTCCTCCACCACCTGGCAGGTGCCGCCGGCGGCCTCGATCCGTTCGCGCGCGGCCTTCGAGAACTGGTGTGCGTGCACCGTCATCGGCTTGGTCAACTCGCCTTTGGCGAGGATCTTGACCGGGACACCCTTGCGGTTCGCGAGACCCTTGGCGCGCATGGCCTCCAACGTTACCGATGCGCCTGACTCGAACCGAGCCTCCAGTTCGAGCAGGTTGATCGGCTGCGTGTGGGTGCGGAAAGGCTCGAACGGCATCGACTTCTTCATGTGCGGACCGCGCAGCTTGCGCATCCGCATGTGAATCGGGTTCTGGCCGCCCTCGAACCGGGCGCGGCGCTTGGCGCCCGACCGTGAGCCCCAGCCCTTCTGGCCGCGACCCGAGGTCTTGCCGGTGCCCGAGCCTTCGCCGCGGCCGACGCGCTTGCGCGGCTTGCGCGAGCCCGGCGCGGGCCGCAGGTTGTGCAGCCCGATCCGCTCCTCGCGCCGTTCGTTCTGGGGAGTCTCGTCGTCAGCCATCAGGACTCCTCGGAGACTTCGACCAGATGAGCCACCTTGGCAATCATCCCGCGGACCTGTGGCGTGTCGGAATGCTCGACGCTCTGGCCGATGCGACGCAGACCGAGCGAGCGAAGCGTGTCGATCTGGCGCTTGTCGCAACCGTTGCGCGAGCGCCGCTGTGTGACGACCAGCTTGCTCACGACTCGCCGGCTTCCCCGTCGGGCACCGGCTCTGCGGCGACCGCCGGCTCGGCATCCTCCGAGGAGGCGCCGTTTCCGTTGGCGTTCGAGAGCGTCTCCGCGGCGACCGGTTCGGCCTCGGCGGTCGTCAGGCCCAGCACCTGGTTCACGGACAGTCCGCGGATCTCGGCGACCTCTTCGGGGGTGCGCAGCGACTCCAGCCCGGCCATCGTCGCCTTGACCAGGTTGATCGGGTTCTGTGACCCGAGCGACTTCGAAAGGATGTCGTGGATCCCGGCGAGCTCGAGCACGGCGCGGACGCCACCGCCGGCGATCACGCCGGTACCGGGAGCAGCCGGCTTCAGGAACACGCGCCCAGCCCCGAAGATCCCCGTGGTCTGGTGGGTGATCGTCGCGCCGTGCTTGGGCACGCGATAGAGGTTCTTCTTGGCCTGCTCGACGCCTTTCTGGATCGCCACCGGCACCTCGTTGGCCTTGCCGTAGCCGATCCCGACGATCTCGCGCTCGTCGCCGACGACGACCAGCGCCGTGAACGAGAAGCGGCGCCCGCCCTTGACGACCTTGGCCACGCGGTTGATCTCGACCACGCGTTCCTGGAGGTCGAGCCCGGCGGAGGAGACTGTTCGATCACGTGTCGGCATCAGCAAGCCCAGGGTAGCGACACTAGAACGACAGCCCGCCCTCACGGGCACCATCGGCCAGAGCCTTGATCCGGCCGTGGTACTGGTAGCCGCCGCGGTCGAACACAGCGGTGTCGACGCCGGCCGCCTTGGCTCGGTCCGCCAGCAGCGTGCCGGCGCGCTTGGCCTGCTCCATCCGCTTCAGCCCCCGCAGGTCGCCCTCGGTCCAGTTGACCGAGGCGATCGTGCGTCCGGCGTCGTCGTCGATGAGCTGCGCGAAGATGCCGCGATTCGAGCGGAACACGGAGATGCGCGGGCGCTCGGCGGTGCCGCGGATCTTGGCCCGTACGCGCCGGCGGCGCCTCAGCCGCTGGGCGGGCTTGGTCATGACGGTCATGCGCGCTTACCAACCTTCCTAGCCACGTACTCGCCCTCGTAGCGGATGCCCTTGCCCTTGTACGGCTCGGGCTTGCGCTGCTTGCGGATCAGCGCGGCGATCTCGCCGACCTGCTGCTTGGACGCACCCTTGACGGCGATCCGGGTCGGCTGGGGAACCTCGAACTCGATTCCGTCGGGAGCCTTGATCGACACCGGGTGCGAGTAGCCGAGCGCGAGCTCGAGGTCGCGGCCCCGCAGCTGCGCGCGGTAGCCGACACCCTGGATCTCGAGGCGCTTCTCGAACCCGGCGGTGACGCCGAGCACCATGTTCGCGATGAGCGTGCGAGTCAGGCCGTGGAGCGCGCGGTGCTCGCCGCGGTCGGTCGGGCGAGTGACGACGATCTGATCGTCCACCTGCTCGACCGTCATGTCGCGGTTGACGCGCTCTGACAGCTCGCCCTTGGGGCCGTTGACTCGTACGAGCTCGGGCTCGATCGAGACCGTGACTCCGGCCGGTACGGGAATCGGTTGTCTACCGATGCGGGACATCGTCGATACCGGTCTACCAGACCTTCGCCACGACTTCGCCGCCGACGCCCGCGATGCGCGCTTCGTGGCCGGTCATGACGCCCTTGGAGGTCGAGATGATCGCGGTCCCCATCCCGCCGTCGATCCGCGGGATGTGCGCGTGGTCGACGTACGTGCGCTGGCCGGGGCGCGAGACGCGCTGTAGCCCGGAAATCACGGGCTTGCGCGCCTGCGTGTACTTGAGCGTGACCGTGAGCCGCAGGCCTGGCTGTCCGGGCTCCGGGTCGTGGACCTCGTAGGCCTCGATGTATCCCTGCTCTCGCAGGATTCGCGCCACCTCGACCCGCAGCTTCGACGACGGCATCGTCACGTCGTGGTGCTGGGCGTTGGCGGCGTTGCGCAGCCGCGTGAGAAAGTCGGCGATCGGATCGGTCATCGACATGGTCCGCGCCTCCTCACCAGCTCGACTTCGTCATGCCGGGGATGTATCCGTTGTGCGCCAGTTCGCGCAGGCAGATCCGGCAGACGCCGAACTTGCGGTAGACAGCGCGCGCCCGGCCGCACCGGCGGCAGCGGGTGTAGCCGCGCGTCTTGTACTTCGGCGTGCGGCGCTGACGGACAACCTGAGAAGTCTTGGCCATGTGTTCCTTTAAGTCTGGGTCGCGGCCGCGGCGGGGCGGCCCTCTCTTGCGAATGGCATCCCGAGCGCCTCGAGCAAGGCGAATGCCTCGTCGTCGCTCTGGGCGGTGGTTGTGATCGTGATGTCCAGGCCACGGACCTGGTCGACCTCGTCGTAGTCCACCTCGGGGAAGATGATCTGCTCACGCACGCCCATCGAGTAGTTCCCGCGGCCGTCGAACGAGCGCGGGTTCAGCCCGCGGAAGTCGCGGATCCGGGGGATCGCGACCGACATCAGCCGGTCCAGGAACTCATACGAACGAGCCCCGCGCAACGTCACAGCGACGCCGACAGGCATGCCCTCGCGGACCTTGAACTGCGCGATCGACTTGCGAGCCCGGCGGACGTTCGGCCGCTGGCCGGTGATCGTCGCCAGCTGCTCGCTGGCCGCGTCGAGCATCTTCGAGTCCTGCTTGGCGTCACCGACTCCCATGTTGACCGTGACCTTCACGATCCGGGGGGCGCGCATCGGCGTGGAGTAGCCGAACCGCTCGGTCAGCGCCGGCAGGATCTCCTCGTCGTAGCGGGTCCTGAGACGAGCTGGGGGCATCAGTCGAGCCTCGTTCCGCTGCGTCGCGCGATCCGCAGACGCCTGCCTTCGTGAACCTCGACCCCGACGCGCGTGGGCTTGCCTTCCTTCGGGTCGGCGAGTGCCACGTTAGACGCGTGGATCGGACCTTCACGCTCGATCACACCGCCGACCTGCTCGGCGCGCTGGGCACCCGCCACCTGCTGGGGGCGCTGGTGGCGCTTGATCATGTTCAGTCCCTCGATGTAAACCCGGTTCTTCTTGGGCTCCACGCGCAGGATCTTGCCGCGCTTGCCGCGGTCCTTGCCGCCGATCACGATCACTTCGTCTCCGGCCTTGAGTCGGGAAGGCATGGTCAGAGCACCTCCGGGGCGAGCGAGACGATCTTCATGAAGTTGCGTTCGCGCAACTCGCGCGCTACGGGGCCGAAGATGCGCGTCCCGCGCGGGTTGTTCTGGTTGTCGATCAGCACGGCGGCGTTCTCGTCGAACGCGATGTAGGTGCCGTCCTCGCGGCCGTAGGACTTCCGGGTGCGCACGACCACGGCGGTCACGACCTCCCCTTTCTTGACCGATCCCTGCGGGCTCGCCTGCTTGACGGTCGCGGTGACGATGTCACCGACGCCGGCGTAGCGGCGCCGGTGACCGCCGCGCACGCGGATCACCAGGATCTCCCTCGCGCCCGTGTTGTCCGCGACGCGCAGTCGTGTCTCGTTCTGGATCATCGTGCCGCCCCGCCGCTCACTCGGCCCGCTCGACGACTTCCACCAGCCGCCAGCGCTTGATGCGCGACAGCGGACGGGACTCGCGCACTACCACGGTGTCGCCGATGTGGGCGTCGTTCTGCTCGTCGTGCGCGTGAAGCTTGGTCGAGGTTCGCACGATCTTCTCGTAGCGGCGGTGACGCCGGGCGATGTCGATCCGAACGGTGATCGTCTTGTCGGCCTTGTCCGAGATGACCACGCCCTGGCGCGTCTTCTGCCTGCCGAGGCCATGCTCGCGCGGTGCCGTCGTCTGCGCCACCGCTCCGCTCTCGCTCGCCTTCTGGCGCGCCCGCGCGCGCTCCACGCGCCGTAGCTCTGCCTTCTTGCGCCGCTCGGCGACGCGGTCGGCGTGGCGCTCCTCGGGCGTGCGCGGCTTGCCCACCGGAGTCTTTGCCGCCTTGCCGGCGCGGGCCCGCCGGCGACGCTCCTTGGGCGCGACGACCTCCTGCGGCTCACGTGGAGTCGCTGGCTGTGCGTCGTGCGGGGCCGCCTCCCGGGCCTCCGCGTCCGGCGTCTCTTCAGTCTCGTTGTTCTCGGTCTCGGTCATCAGTTTTCGTTTCTCAGTTCTCGTTCGCGCTGCACCGTCAGCGCCCGTGCGATCTCCCGCTTGGCTCGCTTGAGGCTCGCGGTGTTTTCGAGCTCGGACGTGGCGTGCTGGAAGCGCAGCCCGAACAGCTCACGGCGCGAAGTCTGGATGTGCTCGCGCAGCTCGGTGTCAGTGAGGTCTCGGACGTCGGACGCTCTCATGTCACGCGTCCTCTCGCATCACGAACTTCGTCCGGACCGACAGCTTGTGACCGGCCAGCCGCATCGCCTCGCGCGCCAGCGGCTCGGGCACGCCCGCCAGCTCGAACATAACGCGCCCAGGCTTGACCACGGCGACCCAGCCCTCGGGCGAGCCCTTGCCGGATCCCATCCGGGTCTCGGCCGGCTTCTTCGTGAACGACTTGTCGGGGTACACGTTGATCCACACCTTGCCGCCGCGCTTGATCTTTCGGGTCATCGCGATACGCGCGGCCTCGATCTGGCGATTGGTCAGCCAGCCGGCGTCGAGCGCCTTCAGGCCGTACTCGCCGAACTGCACCTTGGTCTGCCCGCGGGACAACCCGCGTCGCCGTCCGCGATGCACCTTGCGGTGCTTGACACGCTTGGGAGCGAGCATCAGCTACCGCCGCCTCCGGAGCTCTGGCGGTTGCCACCGCCGCCGCCACCGGGACGTCCGCCGCCGCCACCACCCCCCGGACCGCCGGGGCCGCGACCGCCGCCGCCACCGGGACGTCCGCCGCCGCCACCGCCACCGCCGGGACGTCCGCCGCCGGGACCACCCGGACCACGTCCGCCACCGCCGCCGGGACGTCCGCCACCGCCGCCCGGACCACCCGGACCGCGACCGCCGCCGGGACCGCCGGGGCCACGACCGCCACCGCCGCCGCCGGGACCGCCGCCACGACCGCCACCGCCGCCGCCGCGACCGCCACCGCCGCCGGGACCGCCGCCACGACCGCCACCGCCGCCGCCGCGACCCGGACCGCCCGGACCGCGTCCGCCGCCGGGTCCGGATCCACCGGGACCGCCGCCACGGCCGCCCGGACCGCCGCCACGACCGCCACCGCCGCCGCCACGACCGCCACCGCCGCCGCTGCGCCCGTCGCGCCCGCCGCGTCGGCCGTCGCGCTCAGGCGCCTGGGGGGCCGGCTCGTCCATGATCGTCAGGTCAGCGCCGGTGTAGCCCTCGGGCATGATCTCGCCCTTGTTGATCCAGCACTTCACGCCGATCCGCCCGAACGTCGTGCGGGCCTCGTGGAAGCCGTAGTCGATGTCGGCGCGCAGCGTGTGCAGCGGGACGCGGCCGTCGGAGTAGCCCTCGGTGCGCGCCATCTCGGCGCCGCCCAGGCGCCCGGAGACCTGCACCTTCACGCCCTTGGCGCCGGACCGCATTGCGCTCGTCAGCGCCCGCTTCATCGCCCGGCGAAAAGCCACGCGGTTCTGGAGCTGCTCTGCGATCGACTGCGCGACCAGGCGCGCGTCGAGCTCGGGCCGCTTGATCTCGAGGATGTTGACCTTGACCTGCTTGCCGGTGATCCGGTGCAGGTCCCGCCGCAGCTGGTCTACCTCCGACCCGGACTTGCCGATCACGATTCCGGGTCGCGCGGTGTTGATGTTGACCTCGACCTCGTTCTGGTTCTTGCGGATCGTGATGTCCGACAGGCCGGCGTGCGACAGCCGCCCGATGATGTGCTTGCGGATCTCCGTGTCCTCGTGCAGGAAGTCAGAGAAGGAGCGCTCGTTGAACCAGTTCGACTTCCAGTCGTGGATATAACCCACGCGGAGACCCTCGGGATGAACTTTTTGACCCATATCTGTGACTAGTCCTTCGGCGTGAGCAAGATCGTGAGATGGCTGGTCCGCTTGCGGATCCGCGTCGCGCGGCCCATCGCGCGCGGCCGGAAGCGCCTGATCGTCGGACCCTCGTCGGCGTGGACCGCCTTGACGTAGAGATCCTCGCCCACGAGCTCGTGGTTGTTCTCAGCGTTGGCCACCGCCGACTCGAGCAACTTGCTCCAGTCGCGCGCGACCGCACGCGAGGTGTGAGCGAGGATAGCTCGCGCCTCGTCAACACTCTTTCCGCGGATGTGGTCGCACACCAGACGCGCCTTCCGCGCTGAGGAGCGAACGTACTTGGCCTGCGCGCGGACCACGACGTCCCTCCGCTCACCGGCTCCTCGACGGCGGCGATGTGCGGGAGCGGGAGCCGGCTTCTCTTCGGGCTCGGCTTCCGCACCGCCGCGACGGCGGCGCCGGCGGCGCGACGGGGCGGGCGCCTCGGCCTCGGCCTCGATCGGCTCGAGGTCAGCGAGCGCTTCCGCGTCCGCCTCCTCCTCGGCCTCCGCCTCGGCGTCGTCCTCGCCCTCGGCCTCCGCGTCGGCCTCGAGCATCACGTCCGCCGCGGCCTCCTCAGCTTCGACGTCCTCCGGCGTCTCGTCGACCTCCTCGGCGGCCTCCTCGTCGGCGTCAGCTTCGGCCTCGGCCGCGACCTCTGTCGGCTCGGGCTTCTTGCGAGAACGCCGGCGGCGCTTGGGCGCATCCTCAGCCTGCGACGCCTCCTCGGCGTCCGTGGCTTCGGGCTCGGTGTCCGGAGTCTCTGGCGTGTCTTCCGGGCTCATCGCCTCTTACCGGTTCCGGCGTGTCCGCGGTACAGGCGAGTCGGCGCGAACTCGCCAAGCTTGTGTCCGACCATCGACTCGGTGACGAACACCGGCACGTGCTTGCGCCCGTCGTGCACGGCGATCGTGTGACCGACCATCTCGGGGAAGATCGTCGACGCGCGCGACCAGGTGCGGAGCATGCGCTTCTCGCCCGAGGTGTTCATTGCCTCGATCCGTGTCATCAACCGCTCCTCGACGAACGGCCCCTTCTTGCTCGAGCGGCTCATCGCTTCTTCCCTCTCCTCCGTCCGCGCACGATGTACTTGTCTGAAGCCTTGCCCTTCTGCCGCGTGCGATACCCGAGCGTGGGCACGCCCCACGGGGTGACGGGATGGCGTCCGGGCGTGGTCGAGCCCTCACCACCGCCGTGCGGGTGGTCGACCGGGTTCATCGCGGTGCCGCGAGTCTGCGGGCGCACGCCCATGTGGCGCTTGCGTCCGGCCTTCCCGATCGTCACGTTCTGGTGATCGGTGTTGCCGATCGTGCCGACGGTCGCGCGGCACTCGGCGCGGACCATCCGCATCTCGCCCGAGGGCAGACGCAGCGTCACGTAGTCGCCGTCCTTGGCCAGCAATTGCACGCTGGCGCCGGCCGCGCGCGCCATCTGCCCGCCGCGACCCGGCGTCAACTCGACGTTGTGGACCACGGTGCCGGCCGGCATGTTCGCCAGCGGCAGGCTGTTGCCGACGCGAATCTCGGCGGTCGGCCCCGACTGCACGGTCATGCCAACGCGCAGCCGCTGCGGGGCGAGGATGTAGCGCTTCTCGCCGTCGGCGTAGTGCAGGAGCGCGATGTAAGCCGACCGATTCGGGTCGTACTCGATGTGGGCGACCTTCGCCGGCACGCCGTCCTTGCGCCGCTTGAAGTCGATCATCCGGTACAGCCGCTTGGCGCCGCCACCGCGGTGGCGCGCAGTCTTGCGGCCGTTCGAGTTGCGCCCACCGGATTTCTTGAGCCCCTCGACGAGCGACTTCTCCGGTGAGGTCCGGGTGATCTCGGCGTAGTCCGGATAGGTGACGAACCGACGTCCGGCTGAAGTTGGTTTGGGCTTGCGAATCGGCATCGGTTACTCCCCTGCCTCGAGGCCGCCAAAGATCGGAATCGTCTGCCCCTCGCGCACCTGGACGATCGCCTTCTTCCACTGGCGGGTGCGTCCCTTGGTCTGGCCGCGGCGCTTGGGCTTGGAGTGCACGTGCGCGGTGCGGACCTCTAGCACGTTGACGTCGAACAGCAGCTCGATCGCCTGGCGGATCTGCGTCTTGTGCGCCTTGTCGTGGACGCGGAACGTGTACTTGCCGGCCTCGGCGAGCGCAAACGTCTTCTCCGAGAGGACCGGGCGGATGATCACCTGCGTCGGCTCCATCAGCCTTCCTCCTCCTCTGTTTCGGCACCCGGAGATTCGGCGCCAGCCGAATCTTCAACGGAATCCGCGCCAGCCGATTCCGCGGATTCCGCCGATCCCGACGCACGCGCGACCAGCGACCGCAGAGCGGCCTCGGACACGAGCAGCGAAGCCGCCCCGACGAGATCGGCCACGCCCGCGTCCTCCACCGGGATCGCGCGGGCGTAGGAAAGGTTCCGGAACGACTTGCCGGCGGCGGCCTCCGACTCGGTCAACACGACCAGCATGGGCGCGGTCGCGCCCCAGTCCGCGAGCAGATCCGCCGCTTGCGCGGTCGAAGGCTCCGAGAAAGCCGCCGCGTCGAACACCGCGAGCGAATCGCGCCCCGCGTGGAGGGACAGGGCGCTCCGCAGCGCCGCGCGGCGCGCCTTGCGGTTGACCTTCACCGTGTAGTGCCGCGGGCTGGGTCCGAACACGACGCCACCGCCCGTCCACACGGGCGAGCGCGACGAGCCGGCGCGGGCGCGACCCGTGCCCTTCTGGCGCCACGGCTTGGCGCCGCCGCCGGAGACTTCGCCGCGCGTCTTGGTCGACGCGGTGCCGTGCCGGCGCGCGTTCAACTCGGCGCGCACCGTCTCGTGCACGAGCGGCATGTTGAATTTGGCCTCGAACGCGACCGGATCGAGGTCGACGTTGCCTCCGCCGAGCACCTGCGCGCTAGCCATCGGTCCGCACCTCCACGGTTCCGCCGCGAGGCCCGGGGACGGCGCCCCGGATCAGCAGTAGGTTCTGGCCCGGGATGATCTCGACCACGGTCAGGCCGCGCTGCGTCACGCGCCCGCCGCCCATCCGGCCGGGACCGCGTATCCCCTTGAACACGCGCGACGGCGTCGCCGAGGCACCGATCGAGCCCGGCGCGCGGACGTTGTGCGAGCCGTGCGACTTAGGTCCGCTCGAGAAGTTGTGGCGCTTGATCGTCCCCTGGAAGCCCTTGCCCTTGGTCTTACCCGAGACCTTGATCTTGTCCCCGACGTTGAACGCCTCGACGGTCACGGTCTGACCGACGAGCAGCTCGCCGGCCTCGTCGCGAAACTCCACGAGGTGGCGGTGCGCCGACGCGTCTGCCTTCTTCAGGTGCCCGAGCTCGGGCTTGGTGATCGACTTCTCCTTGCACTGCCCGAACGCAAGCTGGACGGCCTCGTAGCCGTCGCGCTCGACGGTGCGGATCGCCGTCACCGGACACGGGCCGGCCTCGAGCACGGTGACACGCTCGACACGGCCGTCCTCGAGGAACCGCTGCGTCATCCCGAGCTTCTTGGCAAGGATTGCAGGCATCGTGGGTCAGGACGCCAGGCGGATCTCGATATCCACGCCCGCCGGGAGATGGTCGAGGCGCTGGAGCGAGTCGACGGTCTTCGGGGTTGGCTGGTGGATGTCGATCAGCCGCTTGTGCGTGCGGATCTCGAAGTGCTCACGTGAGTCCTTGTCCTTGAACGGCGAGCGGATCACGCAGTACACGTTCTTCTCGGTCGGGAGCGGCACGGGACCGGAGACGGTCGCGCCGGTGCGCGTGGCCGTCTCGACGATCTCCTTCGCCGCCGTCTCGATCGCCGTGTGGTCGTAGGACTTCAGGCGAATTCGGATCTTGTTCTGGGCAATCGTTGCCAAGGCTCTTTTATCTCTGTCTTCTCAGTGTTGAGGGCGAGCCCCGGGCTTCGGGGCCCGCCCATGAAGGTCGTATCTGTCAAAAAAAGAGGCGGCGGGCCAGAGGCCGCGCCGCCTCATCACTATTGAATTACTTCGGCGACGACCCCCGAGCCGACCGTGCGGCCGCCCTCGCGGATCGCGAACCGCAGACCCTGGTCCATGGCGATCGGCTGGATCAGCTCGATCTCCATCTGGACGTTGTCACCGGGCATGACCATCTCGGTGCCCTCGGGCAGCCTCGCCACGCCGGTGACGTCGGTGGTGCGGAAATAGAACTGCGGCCGATATCCCGTGAAGAACGGCGTGTGACGGCCACCCTCCTCCTTCTTCAGGACGTAGACCTCGGCATTGAACTTGGTGTGCGGAGTGATCGAGCCCGGCTTGCAGAGAACCTGCCCGCGCTCGATGTCGTCCCGCTTGGTGCCACGCAACAGGCACCCGACGTTGTCTCCGGCCTGACCCTGATCGAGGATCTTCTTGAACATCTCGACGCCCGTCACCACGGTGTTGGTCGTCGCCTTGATGCCCACGATCTCGACGGTCTCGCCGGTCTTGACGATGCCCTGCTCGACCCGACCGGTCGCGACGGTGCCGCGACCCGTGATCGAGAACACATCCTCGACCGGCATCAGGAAGGGCTTGTCGAGGTCACGCACGGGCTCCGGAATGTAGGTGTCCAGCGCCTCGGCGAGCTCGAGGATCTTGGCCTCGTACTCCTCGTCGCCCTCGAGCGCCTTCAGCGCCGAGCCGGCGACGAACGGGATGTCGTCCCCCGGGAACTCATATTCGGAGAGCAGGTCGCGGATCTCGACCTCGACGAGCTCGAGCAGCTCGGGGTCGTCGACCATGTCGACCTTGTTGAGGAAGACGACGATGTAGGGAACGCCGACCTGACGGGCGAGCAGGATGTGCTCGCGCGTCTGCGGCATCGCGCCGTCCGCCGCGGACACGACCAGGATCGCGCCGTCCATCTGCGCGGCGCCGGTGATCATGTTCTTGACGTAGTCGGCGTGTCCGGGACAGTCGACGTGCGCGTAGTGCCGGTTGGGGGTCTGGTACTCGACGTGAGAGGTCGCGATCGTGATGCCGCGCGCCTTCTCTTCCGGAGCGTTATCGATCGATTCGAACGACCGAACCTCCGTGCCACCGTACTTCTCGTTGAGCACCTTGGTGATGGCTGCCGTCAGCGTCGTCTTGCCGTGGTCGATGTGACCGATGGTGCCGACGTTGACGTGGGGCTTATCCCGCTCGAACTTGGCTTTCGCCACTTTGCTTTCGCTCCTTCTATTTCTGTAGTGGTGTCCGTCTAAGGACGAACCTATTCAGGATATAAAGATTCCTCGGACCGGTGCGGTTACGCCGCTTCCTGGTCCCCGCCGATCTTGTCGGCGAGGTTAGGCGGCACTTCCTCGTACCGGTCGAACTGCATCGTGTAGGTCGCACGGCCCTGGGTGTTGGATCGCACGTCGGTGGCGTACCCGAACATCTCCGCCAGCGGCACGTACGCCGTGATGACCTGCGCGTTGCCGCGCTGCTCCATCCCGTTGACGTGGCCGCGGCGCCGGTTCAGGTCGCCGATCACGTCGCCCATGAACTCCTCCGGCGTCACGACCTCGACCGCGAAGATCGGCTCGAGCAGGATCGGCTTGGCGCGCGACACCGCCGCCTTCAACGCCAGCGAGCCCGCGACCTTGAAGGCCAGCTCGGACGAGTCCGTGTCGTGGTACTTGCCGTCGGTCAGCGTGACCCGCACGTCGACCATCGGATAGCCCGCGCGCGGCCCGTTCTCGAGCGCCTCCTCGACGCCCTTCTCGACCGCCGGGATGAACTCGGTCGGGATCGTCCCGCCCTTGATCTTGTTGACGAAGTCGAATCCCTCGCCGGGCGCCGGCTCGACGTCGACGTAGACGATCCCGTACTGGCCCGCGCCACCGGTCTGGCGGACGAACCGGCCCTCGACCTTCTGGGCGGTGCCCTTGATCGTCTCCCGGTAGGAGACCTGCGGCCGGCCGACGTTGGCGTCGACTTTGTACTCGCGCAACATCCGGTCGACGAGCACCTCGAGGTGAAGCTCGCCCATTCCGGAGATCTCGGTCTGCCCGGTCTCCTCGTTGGTCCGGACCTGGAAGGTCGGGTCCTCCTCGGCCAGGCGCGCGAGCGCCGTCGCCATCTTCTCCTGGTCGGCCTTGGTCTTCGGCTCGATCGCGACCTTGATCACCGGCTCGGGGAACTCGATCGTCTCGAGCTTGATCGGCTTGTCGGGCGCGGCGAGGGTGTCGCCGGTGACGACCTGCTTGATCCCCACGGCCGCGGCGATGTCGCCGGCGTGGACCTCCTTGACCTCCTCGCGCTCGTTGGCATGCATCATCAGGATGCGCCCGATGCGCTCGGTCCGGCCGGTGTTCACGTTGAGGATGCGCGCCCCGGCCTCGAGCTGACCCGAGTACACGCGGAAGTAGGTGAGCTTGCCGACGTACGGGTCGGCCATGATCTTGAAGGCAAGGGCCGCGAACGGCTCGTCGTCCGAGGCATCGCGATGCGCCGGCGCGCCGCCGTTGTCTGAGCCCTTGACTGGCTCGAAGCCCTCCACCGGCGGCACGTCGAGCGGGCTCGGCAGGTAGTCGATCACCGCGTCGAGCAGGACCTGCACGCCCTTGTTCTTGAAGCTCGAGCCGCACAGCACCGGTGTGATCTGGATCGCCAGCGTGGCGTTGCGGATCGCCTGCTTGAGGCGCTCGGGCGAGATCTCCTGCTCCTCGAGGATCATCTCGACGAGATCGTCGTCGTGGTGGGAGACCTCGTCGAGCAGCTTCTCGCGCGCGGCCGCGGCCTCGTCGGCCATCTCCGCGGGAATGTCGATGATGTCCTGTTCCTTGCCGAGCTCGTCCTTGTAGACGATCGCCTTCATGCCGATCAGGTCGATGATCCCGCGGAAGTCGGCCTCGGCGCCGATCGGCAGCTGGACCGGCACCGGGTTGGCTCCGAGGCGGTCGACCATCGTCTGCACGCCGCGGTGGAAGTCGGCGCCGATGCGGTCCATCTTGTTGATGTAGGCGATGCGCGGGACGCGGTACTTGTCCGCCTGGCGCCACACGGTCTCGGACTGCGGCTCGACGCCGGCGACCGAGTCGAACAGCGCGATCGCGCCGTCGAGCACGCGCAGCGAGCGCTCCACCTCGACGGTGAAGTCGACGTGCCCGGGCGTGTCAATGATGTTGATCCGATAGCCCTTCCACTCGGCCGTGGTGGCCGCGGAGGTGATCGTGATCCCGCGCTCCTGCTCCTGCGCCATCCAGTCCATCACGGCGGCGCCCTCATGAACCTCCCCCATCTTGTAGGTCCGGCCTGTGTAATACAGGATGCGCTCGGTCGTCGTCGTCTTACCGGCGTCGATGTGGGCCATGATCCCGATATTGCGAATCTTGTCCAGAGGGAATGTGCGAGGCATGAGTGTCTGTTATTCGGAGCGAGGATTTCTGAGTCGTCTGGGGCCAAACTGCACCGGTTTACCCCGCCAAAGCTGCGGACATGAAAAAGGGCCCATCGGGCCCATTCACTACGCACCTGGCGGGAAAGGGCGGGTGTCTATCTGGCGGACGACTCCATTACAGGGAACCAACGTGCCCGCGAACGAGCGCACGTGAGCGCACCGCCCGAGGCAAACAGCGAATATAGCAGAGGTTCTGCGCCATTCGAGCGCCTGCTCGTGCGCGGTGAGAGGGGCAAATCCGACCCCTCGAGCGCCCGCTCCGAGCCCGGCCAAAACCCCCGCTCAGGGCCCGGTATCGCGACCACGCTGGTAGTGCTCGCGGCCTCACTCGGCGCACTCCTGATCCTCGTCGCGCAGTTCACCGCGCTGTACCACCTGCACTCGCCGACGAGCTCGGCGCCGATCAAGACCGTCGGCACCGGAGCCAACCACGCCTGGGCTCCGGTCCCGCTCGCGCTGCTCGCCGGCGTGCTCGCGTTCGCGGTCTACCGCCACGAGAATCGCGCCGCGCTGGTGGCGCTCGCGCTGCTCGGCGTGGTCGTGCTGCTGATCGCGCTGCTCGGCGATCTTCCCGACGCCCACTCCACCGGTCTGATCGGATCCGGCGCGGCTCAGTACGTCGAGGGCACCTCCACCCCGAGCGCCGGCCTGTACATGGAGACGCTCGGCGCGGTGTTGCTGCTGCTCAGCGGCGGGGTCGGACTGTTGTTGCTGGGATCTCCAAAAGCCACCCAAACCGACGGAACCCGAGCTAAGCGATAAGAAGCCTCTCACGGTTGGGCCCCCTGCGGCGCTGCGCATGGTCGGCATCCTGACACTGCAGGATGAGTACTGCGAGCCTCCCCGGAATCCGCCGTTACTCTTCGAAACGCGAGGGTTGTCTCACTGCAGCCCCCGGTCCCGTGTGGTGGGCAGCCCTCGCGAAGCTTCGGTGGCGCCCCTTCTGGGGCCCGGCGCGAGTGATTGGTCCGCGAAAGCTGGCCGCACTTCCGCGAGGGCCCCAGAAGGGGCATCCACCTCCGCAGCTTTCCTCCGAAGCCGAGTCGCACTCCTCGCCCCCCAACGGTGCCGCTCGCCGCACCGAGGCGGAGGCCAACGGTCCGGTTCGGCTGCTCGCTGTTACCGAGCCCAGCGGGTCGGAATGCCGGCGCTGGTGGATGCCCCTCTGGGGGCACTCGCGGAACCCTCGGTCAACCTATGCCAACAGGAACCCAAGCGGCCCCCAGAGGGGTGCCACCTGCGCCGGGGCTACCACCGATAGTGGGCGAAGGCCTTGTTCGCTTGGGCCATGCGGTAGATGTCGTCCTTGCGCTTGTACGCGCCGCCCTGCTGCTGCGTGGCGTCGAGTAGCTCGTGCGCGAGGCGCTGCGACATCGTCTTCTCTCGGCGCGCGCGGGAAAACTGCACGAGCCAGCGGACGGCGAGGGTGCGGGCGCGACGCGCCGGCACCTCGACGGGAACCTGGTAGGTGGCGCCACCAACGCGGCGTGAGCGGACCTCGAGCACCGGCGTCAAAGCCTTGACCCCGGCCTCGAGCTGCTCGACCGGGTTCTTGCCCGTCCGCTCGCCCAGAATGGCGAGGGCGTCGTAGACGATCTCCTCGGCGACCGACTTCTTGCCGTCCAGCATGACCTTGTTGATCACCTGCTGAACGAGGCGATTGCGGTGAACGGGGTCGGGCTCGACCGGCCGGACCTGGGCTGCTGCGCGACGCGGCACTACTTGGCCTTCACGCCGTACTGCGAACGCGCCTTCTTGCGGTCGCTGACGCCGGCGGCGTCAAGCGTTCCGCGGATCACCTTGTACCGGAACCCCGGCAGGTCCTTGACTCGACCCCCGCGGACCAGCACCACCGAGTGCTCCTGAAGGTTGTGGCCCTCGCCGGGGATATACGCCCCGACCTCCATGCCGTTGGTCAGCCTCACGCGCGCCACCTTGCGCAGCGCCGAGTTCGGCTTCTTCGGCGTCGTCGTGTACACGCGCGTGCACACTCCGCGCCGCTGCGGGGCCGCGACCTTCTTCTTCCGGCCTTTGCCGGATTTGAGGCCCGGCGTCGCGAGTTTCTTCTTCGGAGGCGTACGGCCCTTGCGGATCAATTGGCTGGTAGTCGGCATGCGCTCGGGAGCGTAGCAGGGGGGAGATTTTGGGCTGTTTCGATCCTGTGGCGATGTGGCACCGCCATGTATTACGCAGCAAACCGCCCCAAGCCGCGCCCCCTCGATCGACTTTAGGCCGCCACCCCCAGCGCCTCGTCGACCGACACCCACTCGACCCCCACGGCCTCCGCCACCGGCGCGTACGTCACCTGCCCGCCGGCGACGTTGACGCCGAGCTTCAGCCCGGGGCTCTCGCTGATGGCGGCCGCGACGCCCGAAGAAGCCAGGTGGAGCGTGTACGGGATCGTCGCGTTCGTCAGCGCGTAGGTCGAGGTGATCGGGACCGCGCCCGGCATGTTCGTCACGCAGTAGTGGGTGATCCCGTCGACCTCGTAGGTCGGGTTCGAATGAGTGGTCGGGCGCGAGGTCTCAAAGCAGCCGCCCTGGTCGATCGAGACGTCCACCAACACGGCCTGGTGCTTCATCAGCCCGAGTTGGGCGCGCGTGATCACATGCGGCGCTTTGGCGCCATGCACCAGCACGGCCCCGATCACGAGGTCCATGTACGGGAGCCGCTGCTCGATCTCGAGCGTCGACGCGAAGCACGTGTCCGCCCGCCCGCCAAACGCGATGTCGAGCTCGCGCAGGCGGTCGATGTTCCGGTCGTAGACGTAGACGGTGGCCTCCATCCCCAATGCGATGAACGCCGCGTGCATCCCGACCACGCCGCCACCGATGATCATCACGTTGGCCGCGGCCACGCCCGGAACGCCCCCGAGCAGGATCCCTCGCCCCCCAAGCGGCTTCTCGAGCATGAACGCGCCAGCCTGGGTGGCGATCTTGCCGGCGACCTCGGACATCGGCGCCAGCAGCGGCAGCCGCCCGCGCGAGTCCTCGACGGTCTCGTACGCGATGCACGTCGCCCCCGACTCCATCAACCCGCGCGTCAGGGAAGCGTCCGCCGCCAGGTGCAGGTAGGTGAACAGGACATGCCGAGGCTCGAGCCGCGAGACCTCCTGCGGCTGGGGCTCCTTGACCTTGACGATCAGCGTCGCCTCGGCGAACACGGCGTCAGCGTCGGGAACGATCGTCGCTCCCTGGTCGGCATAGCCCTCGTCGGAGATCGCCGACCCGAGGCCCGCGCCGCTCTGCACGAACACGTCGTGGCCGGCGTCGACCAGTTCGCGGACGCCCGCCGGCGTGATCGCGACCCGGTATTCGTCCGACTTCACCTCTGTTGGAACCCCGACTCTCACCCTAGAACCGCCTTCCGGTTGTAGTCACTCAAACTCAGCTCACCAGCTGCCGGCCCCGCAATGCCAGCCAGAACTCGATCCGATCGCGGGCGGACCCGAGGTTCCGGCCCGTCAGCTCTTCGACCCGGCGGATCCGATATCGCAGGGTGTGGCGGTGGCAATACAACCGCCGGGCCGCCCGCTCCCACTGCCCGTTCTCCTCGATGAACGCCTCGAGTGAGCGCATCAACTCGCCACCGTACGGACCCTCGCTGGCCTCGATCGGCCCGAGGATCGAGTCGCAGAACAGCCGCAGCGCATCGTCGTCCTGAAGCGACAGCAGCAGCTGGAACGACCCGAGGTCCTTGTACGTCGCGACGCGAGGGCGCTCCCGCGACGCCGACGCCGACGCCGAGCCGTTGCCGTTACCAACACGCGAGGCCGCGTCACCCAACGCGAGCGCCTCCAGGGCGCACCGCGCCTCGTGGAAGCTCCGCCGCGCGTCGACCACGGGCACCGCCCGCCCGAGCCCGACCCGGACCTCGCCGGACAGCTCCGCGCCGGTCGCCGCCGCAACCCGATCGCCGAGCGCGATCAGCTCGTCGTCGTCCCCGCCCCGGACGAGGGCACACGCCAGCGTTCCGACCGACGCCACCAGCGCCGGCGCCGCCTCCTCGCGGAGCGCCGCCCACAGCGCGGCCTCCGCGGACCCGGCCGATCCGCGCCCCTCGCCCACCCACTTCAGCACGATCGCGCCGACGCGGTCGGACAAGCCGAACGGCCCGAGCCGGCGCGCCACGTCCGATCCGGTCAGCTCGCCGGAGACGATCGCGTCGAGCACGTCGCCGGCGAGCCGGCGCTCGGTGTCGCCGGCCACCCGGGAGCGCAGCAACTCGAGCGCGACGATCGTCACCGCCTGGTGCAGGGTCAACCGGTCGAAATCCGTGAGCGGGCCGGAGTCCTTGATGGCGACGAGCCACGCCTCGGGCGCCCGGACCGGCCCACCACCGCCACCATTGCCCGCGGGCCGCGGTGTGCCGTCGGCGGCGACCGGGAGCGCGAGCCCCTGGTTGCCGTCGACCAGCGAGGGCATGAACGCCCGCGCCTCGCGCCGCCGGGCCCGCTCGTGTACCTCCTCGCTGAGGGTCTCGAGCGCCTCGGGTTCGATCGAGCGCCGGAACGCGTGCTGCTGGAGCGGCTCGCCGCGGGCGTCGAACACGATCACGGCCGCCCCGATCAGCGTCGCCAGCGCACCGACCAGCGCCTGGAGGCCCCGTTCTGAGAGCACGATCCGCTCCAACCGCTCCTGGGCGGCCAGCGCGCGCCGCAGGACCGCGTACTGCTCGTTCACCAACTGTGTGAACGCGGCCTCGGTGACCGCGATGAACGGCACCTCGTAGGGAACCTCGAACACGGGGAACTCCCGCTCCTCGGCCACCTCGAGCAGCGGCGCCGGGACCGCCGCGTGCTTGAAGCCCGTCCCGAACCCGAGACCGGCCAGGTGGTGGTCGGCCAGGCGCGCCGCGAACTCGCGCTGCTGGTCCTCCGTGTCCAGCTGCATGCCGGTGGTCAGCAGCAGCTCACCACCGGACAGCCACGGCGTCGGATCGAGCAGCTCGGAGATGTGGACCCATCTGACCGGCAGGTGCAAACCGCGCTCCCCCGCGAGCAGGCGAACGTCCAGGTCGCGCAGCAGGTCGCTGACGGTCAGCATCAGGAGCTAGGACGCACCCTCGCGAATGTGCATGTGCGCCGACCCGCCTGAGTGGATCTGCATCCGCTCCCCGGCCTCGGCCAGGACGCCGCGCAGGATCTCCTCGATTTCCGCGAACTGCTCCGGCCCCGCGATCAGCGGCGGCGACAGCTGAATCACCGGATCGCCGCGATCGTCGGCGCGGCAGATCAGCCCCCGCCGGTAGAGCTCGCCGGACAGGAACCCGCGGAGCAGCGTCTCGCACTCCTCGTCGTCGAACGTCTCCTTGGTCTCCTGGTCCTTGACCAGCTCGATCGCGTGGAAGTACCCCGTGCCTCGAATGTCCCCGACGATCGGGAGGTCGCGGAGCGACTCGAGCATCGAGCGGAACGCGCCCTCGTTCGAGCGGACGTGCTCGAGGATCCCCTCGCGCTCGAACACGTCGATGTTCGCCATCGCTATAGCCGAGCACACCGGATGCCCCGCGAATGTGAACCCGTGGGTGAAGCTGTGCGTGCCGGTGAGGAACGGCTCGGCGACGCGGTCCGAGGCGATCATGGCGCCCATCGGCGCGTACGCGCTCGTGATGCCCTTCGCAGTCGTGATGATGTCCGGCTGGTAGCCGTACTTGTGGGCGCCGAACCACTCGCCGAGGCGGCCCCAGGCGCAGATGACCTCGTCGGAGATCAGCAGCACGTTGTACTCGTCGCAGATCTCGCGCACGCGCTGGAAATAGCCGTCAGGCGGGGTGAAGCAGCCGCCGCCGTTCTGCACCGGCTCGAGGATCACCGCCGCGACCGTGTCCGGGCCCTCGAACTCGATCTTCTCGGCGATCGACTCCGCGAACCAGGCCTCGCTGATGCCCGGGGGCAGACGGTAGGTGTTCGTGTTCGGGACGTGATGGTCGCCCGGCGTGAGCGGCTCGAACGGCTGGCGCAGGCTGGTGATCGCGGTCGCCGACAGCGCGCCGAGGCTGGTTCCGTGGTAGGCGATCTCGCGCGAGATCAACTTGGTCTTGTTCGGGCTGCCGGTCACCTTGTGGTACTGGCGCGCGAGCTTGTAGGCAGACTCGACCGCCTCCGAGCCGCCGCTCGTGAAGAACACGCGGTTCAGGTCGCCCGGCGCGAGCGAGGCGATCCGAGCGGCCAACTCGATCGCCGGCGGGTGGGCGTAGGACCAGTTCGTGAAGAACCCAAGCTCCTTGGCCTGGTCGGCGCCGGCCTGGACCACGTCGGCGCGGCCGTGGCCGATGTTCACGCAGAACAGAGCCGACAGCGCGTCCAGGTAGCGCTTGCCGTGCTCATCCCAGACGTAGCAGCCCTCGCCGCGGACGATGATCGGCACCTCATGTTCGTCGTCGTACGCCGACATCCGAGTGAAGTGCATCCAGAGGTGGCGCCTGGCCAGCTCCTGGAGCGTGCTCTGCCCGGTCCGAACTGCCTCCTCGGTGCTCGCCATCCGCTTCCTCCAGTCGTGTGCCGATTTGTACAACCGTATCGCCGCTGGCAGGCCGGAGCAATTGTGCAGACAGTAGGGGCCGTTAGCCGATCGGGAGAATGGGCCGCTTCGCGGCGTCCATGGGGCCGTTCCGCCGGGCGTCCATGCCCGGCGGGATGGTCGCGACCACGCCGCCCGGCACGGATGCCGGGCGGAAACCGGCCCCATGGACGTCGAGCGGAGCGAGACCCAGACTAAGCCGCAGCGGGCGCGGCAGCGATCGCCGGCGACGCCGCGCGGATCGGCGCCGGCATCAGCCAGGCCGCCCCGAGCACCAGCACGAACGCGAAGCACTGCAGGCCCAGCGCCACCGGGCTCCCCGGGAGCGGGTCGCCGAACACGATGAACCCGCCGACGATGCCGGCGATGTTCGCGGCGGTTCCGGTGACCGCGATCACCGGCACCGCGTCACCGTCCTGGAGGCCCTTGGCCGAGGAGTAGAAGGCCGCGACCGAGGCCGCGACGCACACGAGCAGCCACGGGGTCAGCAGTCCGGCGACGCCGTGCGACCCGACCATCCCGGAGATCGCCTTGATCGCGACGTCGGAGACGCCGAACAGGATTCCGGAGGCGGCACCCATCATGTAGCCGTGGTGATGCTCCGGCGCGCCCATGCTCGGGCCCATGATCAGGAGACCCCCGGCCGCGATCAGGACGGTCTCGAACGCGATCATGCCCGGGATCGAGAAATGCGAGTCGGCGCCATGGGCCGCCGGGAGCGTGAAGCCCAGCAGCATCAGCCCGAACGCGGTGAGAGCGAGGCCGATCCACTGCCGGCGTCCGATCGAGCAGCCGAGCATCTGCTCGGCCATGATCGCCAGCATCACCATGCCGCCGGCCAGGACCGCCTGGACAAGCGACAGCGGCGCCACCGACATCGCCGCGACGTGGAAAACCCACGCGCCGCTGCCGATGACCCAGCCGATCGTGAACAGCGGGGAGGCGAACAGGGCCTTGGCGGACTGGATGGGCTTGCGGACGTTAACCGCCGGGGCCGCGCAGGCTCCCCGATGCTTGTAGAGGAAGCCGACGTTCGTAGCCAGGGCGCACAGAAGCGCCAGAAGGATGCCGAAAAAGGAGCTCATTGCTAGGTGGCTGGCAAGCGATCCGTGCTCGCCTCAGTGGGTTCTTCGGCAGCGCGGCGGGAGGGCTTGAGCACTCCGGACCACTACAGCCAAATGCCTACCCGTGCCAGCATCAGTTCAGTCGTGAACCGGCCAATCCTCCTAATCGACGTCGACGGCGTGATCTCCCTGTTCGGCTTCGACCACGCCGCGCCTCCATCCGGGAGATTCCTGTTGGTCGACGGTATCGCGCATTTCCTCTCGGGGACGGCCGGCGGTCACCTGCGCCGCTTGGGCGAGGCATTCGAGCTGGCCTGGTGCACGGGTTGGGAGGAGAAGGCCAATGACTACCTGCCGCTGGCGCTCGGGCTGGACGGCCCGCTCCCGCACGTCGAGTTCGAACCCGACGGCCGGCCCCCCGACGCGCACTGGAAGCTTGGCGGCATCGACCGGCATGTAGATCCGTCCAGGCCCGTTGCGTGGATCGACGACGCCCACGACGACGCCTGCCAGTCGTGGGCTACCGCGCGGCGCGGGCCCACGCTGCTCGTGACCACCGACCCTGCGATCGGGATGACCGAGCTGGAGGTGCACGAGCTCCTAGCCTGGGCCCGTGGCCTCGAGAACGGGGCTACACGCTCGCGGTGACCGAGAAGACCGGCGGGAGGCGCGTCGCGGCCGTGAACCAGCTTGCGCCGGCATCGCCCGAGCCGAACACGTCTCCGGACGTGGCGCCGAAGTAGAGCTGCAGCGATGACCCCTCGCCGGCGCGGTCGAACGCGCGGCGCAGCACGGTCAGGTAAGCGTGGTCCGCCGGCAGCCCGTCGCCCCGCGGAGTCCACGTGACGCCGCCGTCGCGGGTCTCGTAGACGCACACGTGGCCTTCGGGCGTGACCCGGTCGAAGTCGCCGGTGAGCGGGATCACGTATGCGCTGTCGGGATCGCTCGGGTCGAGCGCGAGCGGGAAGCCGAAGTCCGACGGGAGTCCCGAGCCGATCTCGCTCCACGTCTGGCCGGCGTCATCGGATCGGTACACGCCGCCGTGGAACTGGATGAACATGCGCTGGGGATCGCGCCGAGCGCGCTCCATCCGGTGAACGCACAGCTGGAACGTGTCATCGGGCGCGTCGTCGGGCAGGTAGCGCGGGCGTATGCCGCGGTTGCCGCGCCGCCAGGTCTCGCCGTGGTCGTCGGTGAGCCAGACGCCGGCCGCTGAAACGGCGATGGCGAGCCTGTCGGGCTCGCCCGGCCACGGCACGATCGAGTGCAGGCACAGGCCGCCGCCGCCCGGCTGCCAGTCCTCCTGGACGCGGTGCTCCCATAGCGATTGGTTGAGCGCCCATGTGGCACCTCCGTCGCGGCTCTCGAACAGCACGCCGGGGTCGCCACCGGCGTACAGCGAGCCGTTCTCGCCGGCGACAATCACCCAGATCCGCTCGAGCGCCTGCTCACCGCCCTCGGGCAGCGCGACTCCCTCGGCCTGCGTCCATTCGCCCGCGGGGTCATCGGCGAACCAGATCTTGGGGCCGTAGAACGGCGATGTCGTCGCGGCGATCACGCGGCCGCTGGCGGGATCGCGCATCGCGAAGTCGATCGGCTCGCCGGCGAACGCGCGGCACCTCACGTCGAACTCCGAGCCGGGCTCGCCCTCGAACGCGAACAGGCCCTTCTTTGTTCCCACCAGCAGCTCGGTCATGTGGCTCCTCCTGTGATCGCGGGCAGGATCTCGACCCGGTCGGACGAGCCGACCGCGGTCCGCTCGGACCCGCGCTCACCGTTGACGAACACGTTGATGTGGCGGCGGATGCACGAGCGCTCGTCGAGGATCCAGCCTGCCGTCGATGGATGCGCTTGCTCGAGGCCGCGCAGCAACTCCGCCACGGTCGCGCCACCGATCTGGAGCTCGGCGCGGTCGCCGACGAGCCTTCTCAGGGGTCCATGAACGCAGACGAGAGCCATCGTGCCGATCCTAAGACCGGAGCCTGACCCGAATCTCATCGGTCCTCCTACTCAAATGAGCCATGGCGGCCGGCGCCGGCCCGGAAAGCCTCGAGCCCGGCCTGGGCGGCCTCGAGCGAGCTCACCCCGTGACCGAGCTCGTTCGCGAGCGCGGCGGCCTCGTCGAGCCCTTCCTGCTCGAGCAGCGACAGGCGGTCCTCGCGCAAACACGTCTGGGGCAGCGCGGCGAGCTCACGGGCGAGCTGCTGGGCCGCGTCCAGGCTCGAGCCGTCGGGGACGACGCGGTTGGCGAGACCCATCTCCAGCGCCTCGCGCGCGGGCACGCCGCGCCCGGTCAAAACCATGTCCATCGCCCGCGAGGCCCCGATCAGGCGCGGCAGCCGGACCGTGCCGCCGTCGATCAGCGGCACCCCCCAGCGCCGGCAGAACACGCCGAACACCGCGCTCTCCTCGGCCACGCGCAGGTCGCACCAGAGCGCGAGCTCGAGTCCGCCTGCGACCGCATAACCGGCGACCGCCGCGATCACGGGCTTCGACAGCCGCATCCGGGTCGGCCCCATCGGGCCGTCGCCGTCGGCGCTCACGCTGTTGCCGGCCGGACCGCCCACCTCCTTCAGATCGGCGCCCGCGCAGAACACCCCGCCCTCGCCGTGCAACACGGCCACCGCCGCCTCGGGATCGACGTCGAACTCCCGGAACGCCCGCGTGAGCGCGTCGGCGGTGGCGCCGTCGACCGCGTTGCGGCGCTCGGGCCGCGACAGCAGCACGGTCGTGACCGGCCCGTCGCGCTCGACGCGCACCCCGCGAGAGCTCACGACGCCCCGATCGCGCGGCGGACGAACGTCTGGATTGCGCCGACGACCTCAGCCGATCCGTCCACCGAGGACAGCGGCCCGACGAGCGCCTCTCCACAACCCCCGACCAACGCCGCCGCGGTGATGCCCACGTCCTGCTCCGGGATCTCGCCGCCGTCGATCGCGGTCCGCAGCTCCGACGCGACCAGCGTGGCGTAGCGTTCCCGGTAGGCCAGGCGCTCGGCATCGACCAGCTGATCGACGGGCTCGGCGAGGAGTGCCCAGGCGAGCGAGCGGTTCTCCAGGGCCCGGCGCGCGAACGTCGTGAGCACTGCCTCGAGCCGGTCCACCGCTCCCGGACCCGCGTCGTCCGCCGCCGCCCGCATCGCCCGCTCCTCTCCCGCGCAGACGTCCCTGAAGACTTCGAGAAACAGCTCCTCCTTGGACACGAAATGCCGGTACAGCGTGCCTGCGGCCACCCCGGCGCGGTCGGCGATCGCGACGACCGACGCGGAGCCATAGCCGCCCTGCTCGATCAGCTCGCGCGCCACCGCCAGCAGCCGCTCGCGCGTCGCGAGGCCGGCCGCGGTGCTCACGCCGGGAGCGCCCGGTCGACGGTCGCGCCCGCAACGGTGCTCATACCGGCAGCGCCCGGTCGACGATTGCGGCAGCGTCCACGCCGGCGGGGAGCGTCCCGTAGACCCGGCCGCCGGCGCCGGCGAGCCGGGCGGCGCAGAACGCGTCGGCGACCGCCGGCGGGGCGGAGCGCACGAGCAGCGAGCCTTGCAACGCGACGGCGAGGTCCTCCACCACCCGGCGGGCCTCGAACTGCGGATCCTCGCCGGCGAACACGTCGGCGAGCTTCCCACGCGCCCGCTCCAGATGAGCATCGAGGCGCGCGTCCGCGCCGGCCGCGAGCGCGCACTCCTCGAGGAACGCCGGCAGCCCGTCGGGCTCCTTGACCATCGCGCGGAGCACGTCGAGCGCGGCGACGTTGCCCGACCCCTCCCAGATCGAGTTCAGCGGCGCGTCGCGATACAGCAGCGGCAGCCCCGACTCCTCGACGAACCCGTTGCCGCCCAGGCACTCGAGCGCCTCGGCCGCGTGTGCCGCGGCGCGTTTGCACACCCAGTACTTCATGACGGCGGTCGCGAACCGCCGGAACGCGGCGTCCGACGGGTCGTCGTACGCCCGCGCCACCCGCAGCGCGGCGGCGGTCGCGGCCTCGGACTCGATCGCGAGGTCCGCGAGCACGTTCTGCATCGCCGGCTGATCGACGAGCAGCACGCCGAATGCGGCGCGATGGCGCGCGTGGTGGATCGCCTCGACCGTGCCCCGCCGCATCCCTGTGGCGCCGCCGAGCAGGCAGTCGAGCCGGGTGTGGTTGACCATCCGGATGATCGCGGGCACGCCGCGGCCCTCCCCGCCCACCAGACGCCCCTGCGCGCCGTGGAACTGGACCTCGGACGAGGGCAGCGACCGCGTCCCGAGCTTGTCCTTGAGCCGCTGGAACTCCATCCCGGGACCGCGCTCGACGAGGAAGCAGGACAGGCCGCCGGGCGCCTGCGCGAGCACGAGGAACACGTCGCACGGCGGATACGAACAGAACCACTTGTGCCCGTGCAGCTCGTACAGGCCGTCGCCGACCGGCTCGGCGCGGGTGATGTTCGCGCGGACGTCCGACCCGCCCTGCTTCTCGGTCATGGCCATTCCGGCGAGAGCGCCCGCCTCGTAATCGTGCGACGTCAGCCGCGGCTCCCACTCGGCGGCGAGTTCGGGCGCCCCGTCGCGGAGCGCGGGCACGGCCGCGTAGGTCATCGACACCGGGCACATGACGCCGGCGTTGGCGTTCCCGTAGAGCATGAACAAAGCCGCCCGGACAACGTGCGCACCCGTGCCCGGCTCGCAACGCCACGGGAGGCTGTGAATGTCGCGCTCGACCGCGCCGCGCAGAAGCGCGTGCCACGACGGGTCGAGTTCGACCGCGTCGATCCGGTTCCCGTACCGGTCGTGCGTGCGAAGGATTGGCACGTTGCGCTCGGCGCGCCGGCAGTGCTCGAGGGCCTCGACGCTGCCGGCGAACTCGCCGGCCTCCAGCGCGCGGTCGATGCCCCACTCGCCGCCCTCGCGCTCGAGCCCCTCGCGCAGGGCGAGATCGATCTCGAACAGGTTGACCGGCGGGAGCGGCGGCGGCTGGTTCAGCACCTCGCGCGCTGGGTCGGTGACGTCGACGGTGGCCATGTGAATCCGGATTCACATGGTACGCGGGTCTGGTCATCTGTCAACGCGGGTCTGGTCGTCTGTCAACGCAGACGCCGGCGATGTGTCAACGCAGACGCCGGCGATGTGTCAACGCAGACGCCGGCGATGTGTCAGCGCAGACGCCGGCGATGTGTCAGCGCAGACGCCGGCGATGTGTCAGCGCAGACGCCGGCGATGTGTCAGCGCAGACGGCGCGGTCGTCCCCGGCTGCGGCCGAGCCGGATCCGGGTCGACCGCTCCGGTGGGTGCTCGCGCTTCGCCGCAGCTTCCTGGTCACGCCCGCGCAGGCGTGCCTCCTCCTCCAGCCTGCGCGCCGCACGCTCCTCGCGCGCGCGGTCTTTGTCCTCCGTAAGGCCGACCTCGTAGAACACGAGGCTGGTCGCGAGGACAAGCCCGAGCGCGACCAGCGCGAACGCCAGGTTCTGTCCGAGACCTCCGCTGAACACGAACGCGGAGGCGATGCCGGCGACGACAAGCGCGCCGGCGGAGCCGAAGCCGACGATACGAGATCGTCGGCTCATGCGGCTCCGCCGGGCGTTAGTTCCTGATTACTCGTCGCCGTCTACGTCGTCGGGGACGTCGAGCTCAGCAAGCTCGTCGACGAACCCCATCGAGGACCGGCCGTCGCCGATCCCCTCCAGATCGGACAGATCCGGCTCCGGCCCACCGAACCCGGTCAGGCCTTCGCCGTCGGTCAGCCCGAGCTCGGCCGCGAGGTCGTCGTGGTCGAGCAGGCCGACATCGTCCATCCCACGCGGCAGCGGCTCGGCGGGCTCGATCTCGATCCGGCGGTAGCGCTTGAGTCCGGTCGCGGCCGGAATCAGCTTGCCGATGATCACGTTCTCCTTGAGCCCGACCAGGCGGTCGATCTTGCCTTCGAGCGCCGCGTCAGTGAGCACCTTGGTGGTCTCCTGGAACGACGCCGCCGACAGGAACGAATCGGTGTTGAGCGACGCCTTGGTGATCCCGAGGATGATCTCCTCGGCCTGGGCGGCCTCGCCGCCGGCGTCGATCACTGCCTTGTTGATCCGCCCGTACTCCTGACGGTCGACGAACTGTCCGGGCAGCAGCTCGGTGTCGCCCTTCTGGTCGACCCGCATCCGCTTCATCATCTGGCGCACGATCAGCTCGATGTGCTTGTCGTCGATGTCAACGCCCTGGGACACGTAGACCTCCTGGACCTCGCGAACCAGGTACGTCTCGGTCTCGGTCCGTCCCCGGACCGCCAGCAGTTCGGCCGGATACAGCGAGCCCTCGTTGAGCTGCGTGCCCGGCTCGATCTTCTCGCCCCCGCTCACGAACAGCCGCGTGCGGCGCGGGAACGTGTGGCGATGCTCCTCGCCGGTGTCGTCGGTGATCACGACCGTGACCGCCTTGTCGGACTCCTCGATCGAGACCTTGCCGCCGACCTCGGCGATCTTCGCCAGGCCCTTCGGCTTGCGTGCCTCGAACAGCTCGACCACTCGAGGTAGACCGTGCGTGATGTCCGCGCCGGCGACGCCGCCGGTGTGGAACGTCCGCATCGTCAGCTGCGTGCCGGGCTCACCGATCGACTGCGCGGCGATGATCCCGACCGCGTCCCCGATCTGGGCGAGCTTTCCGGTCGCCAGGGACCGGCCGTAGCAGGCCTGGCAGACGCCGGTCGGCGCCTCGCACTTGAGCACCGAGCGCACCGGGACCGTGACCACGTGGCCCTTCTCGGTGTCGTCATGCCAGGTCTCGACGAGATCGGCGAGCTCGGCCCGGTCGATCTCTTTGCCCTTCTCGACGATCACGCGACCGCGCTTGGTCGTGACGTCCTGCGCGGCGATCCGCCCGATCAGGTTGCCGTTGGGCTCGCCGGTCGGCCGCAGGGCCCGGCTATCCGTGCCGGCCTGGAGCTTGGACACCGGCATCTCGATGTACTCCTCGGTGCCGCAGTCCTCCTGGCGGATGATCACGTCCTGGGAGACGTCGACCAGACGCCGCGTCAGGTAGCCCGAGTCCGCCGTGCGGAGCGCCGTGTCCGCGAGTCCCTTGCGGGCACCGTGGGTCGAGATGAAGTACTCGAGCACGGTCAGGCCCTCCTGGAAGGAGGCCTTGATCGGACGCTCGATGATCTCGCCCTTCGGATTGGCCATCAGCCCGCGCATGCCGGCCAGCTGCCGGATCTGCGAGAAGGACCCGCGGGCTCCGGAGTTGGCCATCATGTAGATCGGGTTGAGCTCGTCGAGGTGGTCGTACAGAGCCTGGCCGACCTCGTTGGTGGCACGGTCCCACAGGCCGGTGACCAGCTCGTGGCGCTCCTCCTGGTTGATCTCGCCGTTCTCGTACTGCTCCTCGATCGTCGCCAGCTCGGCGTCGTACCGAGCCAGGATCTCCGGCTTGGTCGGAGGCGTCTGCACGTCGTTCTTGGAAATCGTCACGCCCGCCTGGGTGGCGAACTGGAAGCCGACGTCCTTAAACGCGTCGAGCACCTGCGAGATCGTCGGGGCCCCGTACAGCTGCACGAGGTCGTCGACGAGCCGGGTGGTGTCCTTCTTCTTCATCGAGCGGTTGACGAACTCGTACGTGCTCGGGTCGAACCCGTCCCCGAGCGCCTCCGCCAGCGCCCGCTCGATCCGGTCGTTCCAGATGATCCGGCCGACCGTGGTCAGCACGTGGCCGCCCTCGCGCCCGAGCTGGCGGTATTCGGCCAGGTCGTGGAGATTGACCACCCTGTGCTCGTAGGACCACTCCGCCTCCTGGGCGGTGCGGAACACGTGCGGACGCGGGTCGCCGGCCGGCCACGAGTCGTTGCGTAGCCGGTCCTCGAGGTCCTGGAGCTCCTGGCCTTCCTTGCCGTACGTGAGGTAGTACGCGCCGAGCACCATGTCCTGCGACGGCGTCGCCAGCGGCGCCCCGTGCGCGGGAGACAGGATGTTGTTCGCCGACAGCATCAGGATCCGCGCCTCGGCCTGGGCCTCGGCTGACAGCGGAAGGTGCACCGCCATCTGGTCGCCGTCGAAGTCCGCGTTGAACGCGTGACACACGAGCGGGTGGACCTGGATCGCCTTGCCCTCGACCAGCACCGGCTCGAACGCCTGGATCCCCAGACGGTGGAGCGTCGGCGCCCGGTTGAGCAGCACCGGATGCTCGTGGATGACCTCCTCGAGCACGTCCCACACCTCGGGGATCATCGAGTCGACCATCTTCTTGGCCGCCTTGATGTTCTGCGCGGACTTGCGCTCGACTAGACGGGCCATGATGAACGGCTTGAACAGCTCGAGCGCCATCAGCTTCGGCAGCCCGCACTGGTGCAGCCGCAGCGACGGCCCGGAGACGATCACCGACCGTCCCGAGTAGTCCACGCGCTTGCCGAGCAGGTTCTGGCGGAACCGGCCCTGCTTGCCCTTGAGCATGTCGCTCAGCGACTTCAGCGGCCGGTTGCCCGGACCGGTGACCGGACGCCCGCGGCGACCGTTGTCGAACAGCGCGTCGACGGCCTCCTGGAGCATCCGCTTCTCGTTGTTGACGATGATCTCCGGCGCGCCCAGGTCGAGCAGCCGCTTGAGGCGGTTGTTGCGGTTGATGACGCGGCGGTAGAGGTCGTTCAGGTCAGACGTGGCGAACCGGCCACCGTCGAGCTGGACCATCGGGCGCAGCTCGGGCGGGATCACCGGCACCGCCTCGAGGATCATCATCTCGGGCTTGTTGCCCGAGTGCAGGAAGGCCGAGACGACCTTCAGCCGCTTGACCGCGCGGGCCTGCTTCTGACCCTTGGCCGTCTTGACCTGATCCTGGAGATCGGCCGCCTCGGCCTCGAGATCGACCTGCTGAAGCAGATCGCGCACCGCCTCGGCGCCCATGCCGCCACGGAAGTACTCACCGAAGCCGTACGGCGACCCGAACCGGTCCTTGAGCTCACGGAACGTGGTCTCGTCGTTGACGACGTCCTTGGGCTTCATCGTCTTGAACAGGTCCCACACCTGGCGCATCCGCTCGGCGGCGTCCTCGATGTAGGCCTCGGTGTCGTCGATGTCCGCCTGCATGCTCTTGCGGACGTCCTTCAGCATCTTCTCGCGCTCTTCATCGGAGAGCTTCTGGATGTTCACGTCGAGCGTCTCGGCCCACATGTGGTCATCGTCGGAGAAGTCGCGGCCGGTCTTGCCGCTCTGGAGATGCTCCTCGCGGCGGGCCAGCGATTCCTTGAGCTCGAGGATGCGCTCCTCCTTCTCGGCGGCATACGCATCGAGCACCTTGTTGACCTCGCCCTCGAGCTGATCGATGTCCTTGGCCCGGGCCTCGTCGTCGACCCAGGTCACGATCGAGGCGGCGAAGTACAGGACCTTCTCGAGCTCCTTCGGAGCCATGTCGAGTAGGTAGCCGATCCGGCTCGGCACGCCCTTGAAGAACCAGATGTGCGACACGGGCGCGGCCAGGTCGACGTGGCCCATGCGCTCACGGCGAACCTTCGAGCGCGTGACCTCGACGCCGCACCGCTCGCACACGATTCCCTTGTAACGGACGCGCTTGTATTTACCGCAGTAGCACTCCCAGTCCTTGGTCGGACCGAAGATGCGCTCGCAGAACAGGCCGTCCTTCTCGGGCTTGAGCGTCCGGTAGTTGATCGTTTCCGGCTTGGTTACCTCCCCCGAGCTCCATGAGCGGATCTGCTTGGAGGAGGCAAGACCGATCTCGATCGCGTCGAAATTATTGATGTCGATCAAATTGATCCCTTCTTGGTCTCTCTGGAAATCTGTTTAGGTCGGCGGGGGGCGTCGTGACTACTCCTGCTCGAGGATGCCCTCGGGCTCGCCGGCCTCGGCGACCGGAACGTCGTCTTCGATGATCGCGTCGTCGTCGCTCGCGAAGTCCTCGTCCTCGAGGTCCTCGCTGGCGTCGAGGTCGGGACCGTCGTCCTCGGACTCCGCCTCGGCTTCGTCCTCGGACTCCTCCGCCGCGTCGCCATCGCTGTCGGTCGCCTCGTCGGCGGCGGCGCCGTCGGTCGCCCGCACGCCGCTGAGATCGATGCCGAGCTCCTCGGCCGCCCGCAGGAGGTCGTCGTCCTCCTCGCGCATCTCGGCCCGCTCGCCCTCCTCGGAGACGACGTTGACGTCGAGCGCCAGCGACTGCATCTCCTTGAGCAGGACCTTGAACGACTCCGGGATCGACGGCTCGGCGATGTTCTCGCCCTTGACGATCGCCTCGTAGGCCTTGACGCGCCCGACCGTGTCGTCGGACTTGATCGTGAGCATCTCCTGGAGCGTGTAGGCGGCGCCGTACGCCTCGAGTGCCCACACCTCCATCTCGCCGAAGCGCTGGCCGCCGAACTGTGCCTTGCCGCCCAGCGGCTGCTGGGTGACGAGCGAATACGGGCCGGTCGAGCGGGCGTGGATCTTGTCGTCGACGAGGTGGAGCAGCTTCAGGATGTACATGTAGCCGACCGTCACCTGCTCCTCGAACGGCTCGCCGGAGCGGCCGTTGAACAGCGTCGTCTTGCCCGAGGCCTGATCGCCCTCGCGCCGGCGCTTGTCGACATCCATCCGGATGCGGCCCTCGTGCTCGTCCTGCCAGCGCACGAGCGCCTCGTCCACGTCCTTGACGGTGGCGCCGTCGAACACCGGCGTGGCCACATAGACCTTGCCGCCGTCGTCGTGGGCCTCCTTGTAGGCCTGCGAGCCGTCGTTGTACCAGCCGTTGGCCGCCACCCACCCGAGGTGAGTCTCGAGGATCTGGCCGAGGTTCATACGGCTCGGCACGCCAAGCGGGTTGAGGATCACGTCGACCGGGGTGCCGTCCTCGAGGAACGGCATGTCCTCGACGTCGACGATCTTCGAGATCACGCCCTTGTTGCCGTGACGTCCGGCGAGCTTGTCGCCCTCGGCGATCTTGCGCTTCTTGGCTACGAATACGCGGACCAGCTCGTTCACCCCGGGCGGCAGGTCGTCGCCCTCGTCACGGCTGAAGGTCTTGACGTCGATGACGACGCCGCCCTCGCCGTGCGGCACCTTGAGCGAGGTGTCGCGGACCTCGCGCGCCTTCTCCTTGAAGATCGCGCGGATCAGCTTCTCCTCGGCGGTCAGCTCCGTCTCGCCCTTCGGCGTGACCTTGCCGACCAGCAGGTCGCCGGAGCCGACCTCGGCGCCGATGCGGACGATTCCGCGGTCGTCGAGGTTGCGCAGCGACTCCTCCGAGCGGTTCGGGATGTCGCGGGTGATCTCCTCGTCGCCGAGCTTGGTCGTGCGGGCGTCGATCTCGTACTCCTCGATGTGGATCGAGGTGAGCTCGTCGTCCTTGACGATCCGCCGGGACAGGATGATCGCGTCCTCGAAGTTGTAGCCCTCCCAGGACATGAAGGCGACCAGCAGGTTCTTGCCGAGCGCCATCTCGCCGGCGTCGGTGGCCGAGCCATCGGCCAGCACGTCGCCCGCATCGACCTTGGTGCCGACATCGATGATCGGCTTCTGGTGGATCAGCGTGCCCTGGTTGGACCGCATGAACTTCTGGAGCAGGTACTCGTCCTGCCCGCCGCCGTCCTTGTCGACCACCATCTGCTCGGCGTCGACGTACGACACGGTGCCGGCGCTCTTCACGACGACAACGTCGCCGGTGTCGATTGCCGCGCGCCGCTCCATGCCGGTGCCGACCAGCGGGGCGTCGGTCACCAGCAGCGGCACCGCCTGCGCCTGCATGTTCGAGCCCATCAGCGCCCGGTTGGCGTCGTCGTGCTCGAGGAACGGGATCATCGCGGTCGTCACCGACCAGATCTGCTCGGGAGAGACGTCGATCAGGTCGACCTCTTCTGCCGGAACCGTCACGTACTGGCCCGCCTGGGTCCGGCAGATGATCTCGTCGCCGGTCAGGTGACCGTTGCCATCGACCGGCGTGTTCGCCTGGGCGATGATCCGCTCCTCCTCCTGGGTGGCGTCGAGATGGAGGATCTCGTCGGTGACCTTGCCGCCCTTGACCACGCGGTACGGGGTCGTCACGAAGCCGTGCTCGGACACCTCCGCGTAGGAGGACAGCGAGCCGATCAGGCCGATGTTCGGCCCTTCCGGCGTCTCGATCGGACACATACGGCCGTAGTGCGTCGGGTGCACGTCGCGCACCTCGATCGGCGCGCGCTCGCGCGTGAGGCCACCGGCACCGAGCGCGGACAGCCTGCGGCGGTGCCTGAGGCCCGAGAGGCTGTTCGTCTGGTCCATGAACTGGCTGAGCTGGGACGAGCCGAAGAACTCCTTCAGCGCGGCCACGACCGGCCGGATGTTGACGATCGTCTGCGGCGTGATCGTGTCGGCGTCCTCGGTGGTGAGGCGCTCGCGCACGACGCGCTCCATGCGGTAGAGGCCGATCCGGAACGCCTCCTGGATCAGCTCGCCGACGGTGCGAAGCCGGCGGTTGCCGAAGTGCTCGTACTCGTCGAGGTGATCCTGGATGGGCTCGCGCGGCATCGATAGCGCCTCCGCCGCGTAGTCCTTGACGTCGACGCCGTTGTCCTCGGGCATGCCGAGCAGGCGCGGGAGCGTGATCAGCTCACGGACCAGCGCGATGATGTCGTCGTGGGTGAGGGTGCGGGTCTCGAGGTCGATGTCGAGATTCAGGCGCGAGTTCAGCTTGTACCGGCCCACGCGCGTGAGGTCGTAGCGCTTGGGGTCGAAGAACAGCTGGTGCAGCAGCGAACGCGCCGCGTCGACCGAGGGCGGCTCGCCCGGGCGTTGCTTCTTGAACAGCTCGATCAGCGAGCCCTCCTCGCTGCGGACCATCTCGGGGTCGGCGTCGAGGGTCAGGCGGATGTACAGCGAGTTGTCGAAGAGATTCAGGATCTCCTCGTCGGACGCGTAGCCCATCGCGCGCAACAGCACGGTCACGGGGAGCTTGCGCTTGCGGTCGATGCGGACGTAGACGCGGCCCTTCTTGTCGATCTCGAGCTCGAGCCACGACCCGCGCGCCGGCATCAGATTCGCGATGAACACCTGCTTCTCGCGATCCTTCGGCTCCATCACGTAGGCGCCGGGGGAACGGACCAGCTGCGTCACCACGACGCGCTCGGTGCCGTTGATGATGAACGTGCCGCGCTCGGTCATCCATGGGAAATCGCCCATGAACACGGACTGCTCGCGGATCTCGCCGGTCTCCCGGTTGATGAACGCGACGGTGACCGTCAGCGGCCGGGCATAGGTCAGATCCTTCTCGCGGCACTGCTCGAGGTCGGCCACCGGCTCGTCGAAGGTGAAATCGCCGAACTGGACGGCGAGGTTGCCGGTGTAGTCCTCGATCGGCGAGATGTCGTCGATCGTCTCCCGCAGGCCACCGCCGTCAGGATCGGTCAGCCATGAGAAGGACTTGCGCTGGATATCAATGAGGTTGGGGACTTCAAGGACCTTGTTCAGACGCGCGAAGCTCCGGCGCGTCCGGGGGGCGTGAGTGGTTGCCAAGACGGCGACTCCTCGGAACGGTCGAAAAGGGAGGCAGGTCGGCGCTTCCCAGGGCACGTACTTCCCCACGAAGCGCGACCATCAAAGATAGCACAGGGCAACGATGCCCTGCGGAGGGACGCTCAGCTCTCACGGACCCCGCCCTCGGACCGCCGCGTATGTGGCGCGGCGCCGCTGCTTCTGGGCGGCTGCGGCTATTGGCTGACCGGGGCAGTGTAGGGGAGCACGGTCCAATGGGCAAGCAGGGTCCGGGCAAGCTCATCCGTCGCGGCGCCCCTACGCCGTCGATCTGTTCGTCCTGCCGGCCGGGTCGGGCGCGAGTACATCCAGACGGACCTCGCCGCCCGGATGTGAGGCCCAAAGCGACCCGCTACCTGGTCAACGCAGCAAACCGCCGCCAGTGCTGGCAACCGGGCCACATAAGCATGGTGAGCATGCTTATGTGGCCGATGGGGCGGCTGGGCGGGGCGGTGTGCTGCGTTAACCAGGGCCTGGTGGCTCGGACGCGCTCCACAACTCGCCAAACCGCGCCGCGTCGCCCTGCCGTGGCTGGATAAGCGCCCGGGTGACGCTTATGTTGCCGGCGCGGTGACGCGCGAAGGGGGTTCGGCGAGTTTCGCACCGTCGTGGCCGCGAGACGGAGACGCCACGTGCCGGAATGGCGCCGGCCACCGCTCCATCCGGCGCCGCCCGATCACCACGACCACCATGCCGGCGCCCACCCCATCGCGCGGCCGCAGCCGCCACCGCGCCACCTCTCGCCACCACCACCCCGCGCCCCGAAATTTCGCCAGCCCGTCACCACGCGGCGATAGATTTCGGCCCGCGGGGTGCGCGGGGCAATGGTGCCCATCTACCTCAGGAGGGGGGACGTATGCGGGTTGGAGCAGTCAGGTTCGGGCGGCTTGCGTTGGCGGTCGCCGCGTCAGGCGCGCTCCTGGCGCTCGGCGGAGCGCCGGCGGCGGCGAGGCGGTACGCGAGGCCCGCGGCCCGCGGGGCGCAGGAGACGGTGGCGATCCCGAGGCAGGCCTTCAAGGTCACGATCTATCCCGCGTACACCACCGCCGGCCAGTCGACGACGTTCGAGGTCAAGGTCGCGAACGCCTCCGCCCCGGGCACGATGCTGCAGTCCGTTCAGCTGTCGCCGCCGCCGGGCTTCACGCTGTCGCGGCCAGGCCCGAACACTCCACTGCGCCGCAAGACGCTCGTGCAGCGAAGGACGCTGTCGCTGCGTCAGATATCGCTGAAGCCGGGGTCGCACGTGCAGTTCAACGTGATCGCGACCGCGCCGAAGCGGTGCGGCAACAAAGTGCGGCGCTGGACTTCCCACGCGTTCCAGGGCGCGACTGCGTCGGGGCCGCAACTGTCGCTCCAGTCGGCGCTCAGCAACATCGGCGTCACCGTGGTCTGCCCGAGCACGGCCGTGTGCGGCGACGGAGGCCCGGCGTGCTCGACCAGCCTGCCCACGTCGGTAAGCAGCTACGGCGTCGTGTCGAACGCGTCCGCAGGCACGCTGCGCGGAACGATCGACGTCGGCCGGCGGCTCACCTGCGGCGCGTATCAGTTCCACGATTCGAATTGGTACGACTCGGTGGTGACTCCGCCGGCGACGCCGCCTCCGCCCACCGCCACGGTAGTGCCGATCGTCGACACCGTGTCGTACACGATCAAGAAGACCACGACGCAGGGGCTCGATTTCTGCCTCGGGGCGACATACGACTTCCCGACGGCGTCCGGTGGTCAGGCGCCGGCGGCCAAGCTGCCCACCGGGGCCGCCGGGTTCATCGGTCTGCTCCCGATGTGCACGCCCGCCATCCCGCCGTGCATCTCGAAAATCTCGCAGAGGTCCGACCCGTCGGGGACGGGCTACGACGCGCTGATGACGGTCCAGATCCCCGAGTCGGGCGATCCGTGGGGCGGCGGCTAGGCGAGCGGGGCGGCGGCTAGGCAGAGTCCCGCGCAGCTCCCACGCGGCCTCCGTCGACCCCCGACCCAACCAGCGCCTGGACGCGAGGCAGACGAACGATCTTGAGCGCGTCGATGATCTCGTCCCGCTCGCGACGGGCATCGGCATCTGCGCCACCGAGCGCGTCGAGCGCGTCGATCGTCGCCGCGACGTCGTAGCCGGCTCGCCGCGCCCGGGCTGAGCGGAGCGCCGCGGTCAACTCGGCGCGGGCCGCATCGGGCCGCCCGAGGCGGGCGAGCGCGATTCCCGAGGCGCGCTGGAGCAGCGGACGGTTCCGATCGGCCGCCGGCATGTCCTCGGTCGCGATCTCGAGTGCGCGCTCCGCGTCGCCCGTGAACGCCTCGGCCTCGGCGACGAGCGCCCGCGCGAAATCGGCGTACGCGTTCATGTTGAAGCGGCGCAGCGTGTCCATCGCTCGCTCGATCATCGGAAGCCCCGAGTCCCGATCGCCGCGCCGCACCGCCAGCCGCCCGAGCAGCATGTCGATGAACGCCACCGATTGGGCCTCGCGGGTCCCGCTCCAGACGCGGCGCGCTCGCTGCAGGTGCTTCTCGGCCGAGTCGAGCTGGCCCTGATCGGAGAGGATCTCGCCGACGTTGCAGTCGACGAACGCGACGTCGGCCGGTCGACCGGAGCGCTCGCCGCGCAGGCGGGCCCGGCGATAGAGCGCGAGCGCGTCGTCCCACCGGCCATCGAAGTAGGCGAACATGCCCAGATTGTTGAGGACGATCAGCTCGTGCTCGGGGTCGGCGAGCTGCTCGTAGAGCTCGAGCGCCCGCCATGAGTGCGTGGCCTGTTCAGGGTGACCGGACTCGACGAGCGCCCAGTCGAGCGAGTACAGCGCGTGCGCGAGCGCGCTCAGCTCGCCGACCGATTCGGCCTCCGTGATCGCCTGGCGACAGGTCGCCACCGCCTCGGCCCAGCGACCCTGTCGATTCCGTACCCCGCCGAGCCTCGAGCGCATCCTCGCGCGCCACGCCGTCGCGTCGTCGCCCTCCACGTTGTCGAGCACGCGAAATCCGCGCTGGAGCCACCGGACAGCGGCGGTTAGGGCCGCGCTCCGCGAGGCCACGTCGGCGTGACGATCGCACAGCCGCGCGTGCGCGATCGGATCGTCGCGGACCAGCCGCCGCGCCTCGGTCAACGCCCGGCTCGCGGCTGCCGGCTCGCCGATGCACCTCAGCGACTCGCCCATCTGCTCCCACGCCTGCGCCAGCGCGTGCCGGTCGGCCGAACCACACGCCCGGCCGGTCTCGATCGCGCGCCGGTACAACCGCGCCGCGTCGGCGTGCGAGGAGCGCTCCTGGGCGCGCTCGGCCGCCAGCATCGAGTAGTGATGGGCGCGCACGTAATCGGCGGCCAGCGCGAAGTGGTTGGCCAGCACCGCCGCGCCGGCGTCGTGCTCGGTGCCCTGCTCGCGCTCGAGGCTGAGGCCCACGGCCTCGTGCAGCCGGCGCCGCAGCTTGAAGGGGAGGCTCGAATACGCGACCTCCTGCAGCGCGGGCCGGCGAAAGCGCACGTGGCCATCTCCCTCGCGCGCGAATATGGCCGGCAACCGATCCCAGAACTGATCGTCTGGAACCGGGATGTCCGGCGCGAGCACATCCGGCAGGCGACTGGTCTGGAACGACATGCCGAGAACCGCGACCCGGCTGACGATCGCCCGGTCGGCGGCGTCGAGCGCGTCGATCCGGGCCATCGCCGCCGCCCCGACGGTGTCCGGCAGCTCGTCGCGATTGCCGTCCGCAGCGGCGGCGAGCAGGTCGAGCAGGAACTCGGGGTTGCCACCCGAGCGCTCAACCGCGAGCTCCACCACGTGCGGAGGTAGCTGCGCCGCCTCGGGGGTGAACAGCGCCACCTCGTGAGCCGCCTCGGGCGACAGCGGGCCGAGCTCGATCCGTTCGTGCGGACAGTCGGTCAGGCTTAGCCCGCCGGCCACGTCGCGGCGCGTGATCACGACGACCCATGCGGAGGTTTCGAGCTCGAGCGCGAGCGCGCGGAACAGGGCCGCCGACGCGGCGTCCATCAGGTGAGCCTGTTCGACCTCGACGATCGTCGGGACCACGAGGGCGCGGCCGAGGAACGCGATCACAACCTCATGGAGCTTGGCCGGGCGAGCCGCCTCGGCCAGCCGCTCGACCTCGACCGATGGCGCGACCTCGACGTCGAGGACGATCGCGAGCAGCGACAGCCACGGGATCAGCTCGGGACAGTTGTCCTCGAGCTCGTCGACGAGTCGATCGAACACCTCCGGCTCCGGCGTGTCCGAGTCCAACCCGAGCACCTGCCGCAGGAGCGCACGCCAGGCCGAGTAAGGCATGTCGCGCGTGTACACCTCGCACCCGGCGCGCAGCTCGGCCATCCCCTGTCCGATCCCCGCCAGCTCGGCGAGCAGCCGCGACTTGCCGATGCCCATCTCCCCCGTGAGCTCGATCAGAGTGCCCGAGCCGCCGCGTGCGCGTGCCACCGAGAACCGCAGATGGTCGAGCTCGGAGTCCCGGCCGACCAGTGGCAGCTCGAGCCGGATCGCTCCCTCGGACGCGCCGCGGAGCGTCCGGCCGATATCCCACGCGTGTACCGAACGTGACCTGCCCTTGACCGTAAACGGCTCGAGCCAGGCTTGGTCGAAGCTCGTCTTCGCACCGCGCAGCACCTCGCGAGTCGCGTAGACATGGCCGGCCGGGGCCTTGGCCATCAGGCGCGCCGCGAGATTCACGCTGTCGCCCATCACCGCGTACCACCGTCGGTAATCCGGCCCCACCCGGGCCGTGAACACCGGACCGCGGTTGACGCCCACCCGGACCGGGAGCGGCGGGTCGGCCTCGACGATGTGGCGGAGCGCCAGCAGCATCCGATCCTCGTCGTCGCCGACGACCCGCGGGGCGCCGGCGCTCAATCGGATCTTGACGCCGTCGGCGGCGATGTCCGTATCGAGGAAGCAGACGTCGTATCGCTCGGCGGCCTCCTGGACGAGGCGGATGACCTCGTCGAGCCGCCGCGCGGCGTACTCGAGTCCCTCCGCCTCGATCACTTCGTCGAGCCCGCCGAAGTGCAGAAAGGCGATCGCCGCCGTGCGATGCTCGGGGGCCGCGGATCCGCTGCGCAGATGCGCCCGAACCGCGACCGGGAGGAAGCTCTCGATCACCGCCTCGGTTGGACTGGGCAGCCCGGCCGGCGGCACCCATTCGCACGGCGCGGGGGACCGGCCGAGCAGGAAGCCGGGCCCGGTGCGCGCGCCCACGGAGCTCCGAGGCAGCAGGCGGGCGGTCTCCGGGCTGACCAGGATCTGGCCTGAGGAGGCAGCCGCCTCGAGCCCGACGAGCGTCGTCGTCGCCTGACCGCCGATCAAGAACTCCCGATGCGACCTTCCGACGACGAACATCGGAAACGTGCCGCTGTGCACGCCGACCGACATCCGCAGCACGACGTTGCTCTCGCCGGCGCGCACCCGGCCCGCCTCGCGGAGCCGGCGCCGCATCTCTGACGCCGCGCAGCACGCGCGCATCGCGTGCTCCTGGTTGGCCTCCTGGTCGTAGAACAGGAGCACCATCGCATCGCCGCCGAACTTCACGAGCGAGCCGCCCCGCCCGTACGCCTCCGCCAGCAGCGACGTGAAGCAGGCGTTGATCACGTCGACGAGCTGCTCGGATCCCTCACCGCCGCGGCGCGCGAGCCGCTCGGACAGACGCGTGAAACCGGACACATCGGCGAACACCAGCGTGCAATAGACGGGCTCGGCCAGCACTTCGATCGGCCGCGCCAGCCGGGCCAGCACCGCCCTGGGCACGTACGGCGCGAGCGTTCCGGATTCGGGTTGCACCTGCAAATTTGGGCCGATAGTCGACGCGCCGCCCTCAGGCCTCGCAGCTCATCGAAGTGTACGGACGAGCGCCGGCACCCCGGGCGCGTGGGGGTGAACGATCCATTACCCCGCCTCCTTGCGCGCTGCCTGCCGCAGCCAGTAGGGTCGCGCCTGGACCGGGGCGCACGGTCGCCTGCCTGGACCGCCGCGAGCTCGGCCACGTTTTCCGTCCCCATGCCCGCAGTCCAGTCGAGGACGTCGGCGCCGACCGGCGCCGGCGACGCGATCGCCGCTGCCGAGATCACGCGGTCGGAGAGCAACGCCGCACACGCGATCGAATGTGGGGCGCCGCCCGAGCCGCCCACGGTATAGAACCGCTCATATCCGAGAGCGTCGGCGATGGCCACCACGTCGGCGGCACAGTCGGCCACCGAACGCCCCTTCAGACGTCCGGAGCCGCCATACCCGGACGCGAGTACACGATGTGGCGGAGGTTGCGCTCCGCCCCGATGTCCACGAGCGGATCGAAGGTCGCCGCCGCGCCGGGCGTGCCGTGGAACGAAAACGGCGGTAAGCCGCCAGACGGGCCGGCGATCAAGACCTCGAGCACACGGCCGTTACCGGCCGGGATCGACCTCGCCTCGGATTTCCATTCGCGCACGCGGCAAACGTATCCGAACGCGGGGGCGCTGCGGAAGGTTTCAGGGGGCGCGTCGCGCGCCCCCTTCACCGGGTTGGTCTACTTCAGATCGACGGTGCCGCCGGCCTCCTCGAGGTCGGCCTTGAGCTTGTCGGCTTCCGCGCGGTCGATCCCTTCCTTGATCGGCTTGGGCGCCTCGTCGACGAGCGCCTTCGCCTCCTTGAGGCCGAGGCCCGTCGCCGCGCGCACGACCTTGATTACCTGGATCTTCTTGTCGCCTGCGGCCTGGAGCACCACGTCGAACGCGGTCTGCTCCTCGGCTTCCTCGCCGCCGCCATCGGCCGCCGGGCCGGCGGCAGGGGCTGCTGCCGCCACGGCCGTCGCGGAGACGCCGAACGCCTCCTCGAGCGCCTTGATGCGCTCGGACAGCTCGAGCACGGAGATTGACTTGAGCTCGTCGATCCATTCTTGGGTGCTGGGCATGGTTCCTCCTTATGCGTCCGACGGCTGGTCGTCCGCCGCTGATTCTTGTTCAGGTTGATCTGGTGCCGGCTCGGGTTCGATGGCGGCTTCCGGCTCGGGTTTCGCGGCAGCCTCGGGCTCCGACTCCGACTCCGACTCCGGCTCCGTCTCCGTCTCCGCGGGCGCAGCGGCCTCGGGCTCAGGCTCCGCAAACGCCTCGGGCTCCGCAGCAGGCGCCGGCGCGGTCCCGCTCACGAGCCCCTTCTCGGCGATCTGCTGGAGCTGGATCGCGACCCCGGCGATCAGCGCGTTGAGCGTCCGGACGAGTCCGGATATCGGCGCGGCGATCGTGCCTACGAGTTGCGCGTGGAGCACCTCGCGTGCGGGCAGGCGCGCGATCGCGCGGACGTCGTCCGCGCTGAGCGTCGTCGCGTCCATTAGGCCGCCCTTGAACTCGAGCGTGTGCATCGTCCGAGCGGCCTCGTTCAGCGCCTTGGCCGCTAGCGCGGCGTCGCCAGAGACGAACGCGAGTGCGGTCGGGCCCTGGAGCAACGCCTTCAGCGCCTCGGCGCCGGCCTCGTCGGCAGCGCGCTCGGACAGCGAGTTCTTGACGATCCGGAACTTCGTGCCGGTGTCGCGCAGCTTGGCGCGCAACTCGGCCGCCTGTGCCACGGAGATTCCCCGGTAATCGACGGCGAACACTGCGTCCGCCGATCTGATCTGGCCGGCGATCTCCTCTACGACTGCTGCTTTTTGGTCTCGGTTCATGGTTCCTCTCGGAAAGCGAAACGCCCGCTCATCGGCGGGCGTCGCATCCGGAACCAGAAGCCGGTTCCAAACGTCGAGGCTCCGCCTGCCCCGGACTTACGAGAAATCCGCCGAGGGTCTCGGGCTTCGTCTCTGTACTAGCCAGTTTACGCCGCTACGGGCTCCTCGACGATGTCGCGCGTGCGCGTGGGATCGACCTTGACGCCCGGCCCCATCGTGGTGGCGACGACCACGGTCCGGATGTAGCGGCCCTTGGCCGCGGACGGCTTGGCCCGGATCAGCTCGTCGATCACGGCCGCGTAGTTCTCGAGCAGCTTCTTGTCGTCGAAGTCGCGCTTGCCGATCACCAGGTGCACGATCGCGTTTCGGTCGGTCCGGTATTCGACCTTTCCGGCCTTCGACTCCTCGACCGCCTTGGCGACGTCCATGGTCACCGTACCCACCTTGGGGTTAGGCATCTTCCCCGCCGGACCCAGGATCCGGCCGAGACGGCCGACGACCGGCATCAGGTCAGGGGTCGCGATCGCGATGTCGAAGTCGTCGAACCCGTCTTGGACTCGCTGGGCGAGGTCCTCGGCGCCGACCACATCGGCACCGGCCTCCTCGGCCTCGCGGGCCTTGTCGCCCTGCGCGAACACCGCGACCTTGACGTCCTTGCCGAGCCCGTTGGGGAGCGCGATCGTCCCGCGCAGCTGCTCGTCGGCGTGACGGACGTTCAGCCCCGTGCGAACGTGCACCTCGACCGACTCGTTGAACTTCACGCGCGCGAGTTGCTTGATCAGCGCCACCGCCTCGGCGGGCGAGTACTCGCGCTCGCGGTCGAAGCGCTGCTTGGCGTCTTCGTATGTCTTTCCGTGATGTGCCATGACCCCTATACGACCTCCACACCCATCGAGCGAGCGGTACCGGCGATGATCCTGGCGGCCGCGTCGATGTCGTCGGCGTTCAGGTCCTTCATCTTCTTCTCGGCGATCTGGCGCAGCTGATCCTGCGTGATCCGGGCCACCTTGGTCCGGTTCGGCTCGGCCGAGCCCTTCTCCAACGACAGTGCCTGCTTGATCAGGACCGCGGCGGGCGGGCTCTTGGTGACGAACGTAAACGAGCGATCCTCGTAGACCGTGATCACGACCGGGATCACCGTGCCCAGGTCTCCCTGTGTCTGCGCGTTGAACGCCTTGACGAACTCCATGATGTTGACCCCGTGCTGACCGAGCGCGGGGCCGACTGGGGGCGCCGGCGATGCCTGCCCGCCAACCGCCTGCAGCTTGATTTGAGTCAGAACTTTCTTTGCCATCGACTAGATCTTCTTCACCTGATCGAACCCGACTTCTACCGGCGTCTCGCGACCGAAGATCGACACCAGCACCTTGAGCCGCTGGGCATCCTCGTTCACCTCGGAGATCTCGCCGGAGAAGTCTGACAGCGGACCCGAGATCACCTTGACCGACTCACCGATAGTGAACGTGGCGCGGCTGCGCGGACGCGCCTCCTGCTCGCGGTGGAGCAGGCGGTTGACCTCGTCCTGGGTGAGGGGAACGGGCTCGTTCGAGGCACCGACGAAGCCGGTGACTCCGGGCGTGCCCTTAACCAGCGACCACGAGTCCTCGTTGAGATCCATGTTGACCAGCACGTAGCCGGGCATCGTGCGCTTCTCGACCGTGATCTTCTGGTTGTCCTTCATTTCGGACACCGACTCGGTCGGCACCACGATCTGCCTGACCGCCTGCTGCTGACCGAGCGAGACGATCCGGTGTTCGAGGTTGTGCTTGACCTTGTTCTCGTGACCCGAGTATGTGTTTACGACGTACCAGCGGAACATTCTGTTGTTCGATTGGCCTCTCTAGCCCACGGCGCCCGGCGGCGCCTACTTCAAGACGAAAGTCACTATTTTGTTGGACACCCAGTCCGAGGCGCCCAGGAAGACCGCGGCGATGATCACGAACCCGATCACGACTCCCGTGGCCTGCATCACCTGGCGGCGGTCGGGCCACTGTACCCGGTGCAGCTCGCGCCAGCTTCCTTGCAGGAAGCCGATGAGCCGCGCGATCGTGCTCGGTCCGCGCTCGGCGACCGCCCCGCCCGATGAGGTTAGCTCGCGGCCGGAGCCGCCGGACCTGCCTCCCCCTCTGCCACCCCTCCGCCGGCGCCCACTCTCGGAGACCGACTCGTCGACCTCGCGCTCGAACTCCTCCTCGTCCTCCTCGTCGCCGGGCTCCGGCTCCGCGGGACGGCCGAACTCGAGCTGCTCCTCAGCCAGCTCGACGTCAGGCGTAGCGTGCTCGAGCGGCGCAGGCGCGCCCCGGTAGTCGTCGGAATCGTCGTCAACGGATGCATCCGAACTCGCCTCCGGCCCCGGGTCCGGCTCGGCCTCGAACGAATCGTCGCCGACGTCGACGGGCTCCAGCTCGGGCGCGCCGTTCTCGTCTTCGAGCTCGCGCGCGCCGTTCTGGTCCTCCAGCTCGGGCGAGCCATTGTCGAAGCGATGCGTCGCGGTCGGCAGGCCCTGGCTCGGATCCACGGGCGTACCGGGCTGGCGAGGACGCCGGTCTCTGGCGCGTTTGCGGTTACGGGCCACGGAGCGCTCCGGCCGGGTCAGCGCGTTTCGCGGTGCGGCGTATGGCACCTGCACCAGCGGCAGTACTTACGCAGCTGCAACCGCTCCGGGTTGTTCCGCTTGCTCTTATTCGTCTGGTAGTTGCGTCGCTTGCACTCTTCACAGGCGAGAGTCGCAGCGATCCGAACGTCTCCACGAGCCATCTGGGCGCTTCCGTCTGGAATGGTCAGGGTCCGGCTACCGGACCGCGGGCGCGAGAACGAACGCCGCCCGGCGCCAAGGGCTCAGTGTAGCGACAGGTTCGTGAGCGGGAGATGGCCTCGTGGTTATTCGACGAGCTCGATCGGAGACACCTCCAGATCGAGCCAGCGATCGCCGCGGAGGATCCGAATCGGCAGCGGGTGGCCGATCGCCTCGTGGCTCATCAGCCGCTGCACGTCGTCGACGCGCTCGATCGACTGCCCGCCGAGCTCGACGATGAGGTCCTCGGCGCGGAGGCCGGCTCGCTGGGCGGGGCTGCCCTGGGAGACCTCGACGACCTCGACGCCGGCGCTCCGGCCCACGCGCACGCGCGCGTGAGGCGGTAGCGGGCGCGGGCCGGCGGCGATCCCGATCCAGGCGCGGCGGACACGGCCGTCGCGCATCAGCGTGCCGACGATCTGCCGCGTCGCGGCGTTGATCGGGACGGCAAGCCCGAGGCCGACGCCGGCGACCGCGGTGTTGATCCCAATCACACGGGCCGAGCTGTCGACCAGCGCACCGCCTGAGTTTCCGGGATTCAAAGCCGCGTCGGTCTGGATCACGTTGTCGATGTGGCGCACGGTCCGCCCCGCCCGCGCCGGCAGCGACCGCCCGAGCGCGGACACCACCCCGGCGGTGACGGAGCCGGCGAACCCGTTCGGGTTCCCGATCGCCACCACCAGCTGGCCGACCCGCAGGTGCTCGGCCTCGCCGAGGGTGGCCGGGATCAGGCCGTCCCCGTCGGCGCGGAGCACGGCCAGATCGGTCAGTCGGTCGGTACCGACGACGCGCCAGCTGAGCTCGCGGCCGTCGACGAACGTCGCCTTCCCCGAGCGGCCTGGCCCTGCCACCACGTGGGCGGAGGTGACCAGGAATCCGTCCGGGGTCAGCGCCACCGCGCTGCCGGCGCCCGCCGGCACCTGGCCGCCCCGGCCGCGCCGCATCACCCGCAGGTTGGCGACGCTCGGCGCGATCCGCTCGGCCACGTCGACCACGACTCGGGAATAGGCGTCGAGCGCCTCGGCTTCGCGCCGTTCGGCCTCGTTCTCGTGATCGTGCTGCTGCTCGGCGGTTGTGCTCATCACCGGGGCCTCCCGATTACAGGCTGACCGAAACCGTGCGCTCGTCGGCGCCGCGGACGATCGTCAGCTCGAGCTGCGTGCCCGCCTGGGCGGCGTCGAGCGCCTCGTACAGCGCTTCGATCCGGTCGAGGTCGCTGCCCGCGACCGCGACGATCAGATCGCCGCGCTCGAGCCCGGCCCCGTCCGCAGCGCTACCACGCTCGACCGCGCGCACCAGGATCCCGTCGCGCTCGGGCAGCCCAACCGCCCTGCGCAGCCGCCGCGCGACCCGAGGCGGGGCGATCGCCACGCCCAGACGCGAACGCTTGGGCGACTCGCCGCGACCCAACTGATCGACGCGCTCGCGCGTGGCGCGATCGGCCGGCACGGCCAGGATCAGGCCGCCGTCCGCGCGCACCGAGTTGATCCCGAGCAGCCGCCCCGCGGCGTCGATCAACGGACCGCCGGACGATCCACGCGGAAGCGGCGCCGTGTGCTCGATCGCGCCGCTGATCCGCCGCCCGCGGGGGCCCCGGAAGCTGCGCGCGGGCGACGACACGAACCCGGGCGTGACCCGGAGTCCGCGACCCCCGGGATTTGCGAGTGCCAGGACGGAGCGTCCGATCGGCACCGAATCGTCCGAGGCGTCGTCGGCCCACTCGATCGGCTCTATGTCTGCCGTGTCGACCTCGATCACCGCGAGGTCGAGGTCCTGATCGGAGGCCAGCACCTTGCCGGTCTCGCGCCGGCCGTCGTGGAAGGTGACGGTCGCCTCATCGCCGCGCAGGTTGTGGGCGTTGGTGAGGATCCGGCCCGGTCCGACCACGAACCCGGAGCCCCTTCCCCATCCCTGGCCGAGCCCGATCACCTTGGGACCGGTCCGCTCCGCCGCCGTCTGGATCGCGCTTTCCAACTCTTCAAGAACAGTCATTTCCGGCCTTTCTTGCTTACCGACTACTGACTTGCAATATGCAAGTGACGACTATACACCGCCACCGCGCGTACGATCAGGATGTGCCCGAGTCGCCCACCGCAGTCGACGACAACGACGAGACAGAGACGACCCCCGGAGTGCTCGACGAGACTTCGCGGTCCGCGCTCGCCGACGCGCTGACTACGATCGGCGACCGCTGGACGCTGCTCCTGATCGCCGCGCTCCTCGACGGACCCAAACGCTTCGGTGACCTACAGGACGAAGTGGCGGGGATCGCGCCGAACGTCCTCTCCCAGCGCCTGCGCCAACTCGAACGCAACGCACTGGTGGTCGCGCGGGTGTACTCCGAGCGGCCGCCCCGGTTCGTCTACGAGCTGAGCTCCGCGGGCCAGGAGTTGGCGGGCGCGCTCCGGCTGATCGCGGGCTGGGGCGCGCGTAACGCCGACGGCGCGACGGCGCCGCGGCACGCCGCGTGCGGAACGCCGATGGAGGCACGCTGGTGGTGCCCCACCTGCGAGCGCACCGTCGACGACGACGAGGACGAAGAACTGCATTTCGCGTAGCGCTGCGGGGCCCGGCGTCTGAGAGACCTCTCACCGGTCGCGCAGCGCCCCAGGGGAAGTAGAGAATGCGCGCATGCTTCGGCTGATCGGCATCGTGATCTCGATCGGGTTGGCGGACTCGCTCAACCCGACGACGATCGCGCCCGCCCTGTACCTGGCGACCGGCGAGAACGCGCGCAACCGGGTGGCGGAGTTCACGGCGGGGGTATTCGCCGTCTACTTCCTGGGCGGCGCGGCGATTGCCGTCGGCGCCGGACAGCTGATCCGGCCGCTGCTTCCGCATCCGCGCCACCACATCGCCGACATCGTCGAGGTCGCGGTCGGCGCCGCGATGATCGCGGCGGCGGCGATGCTCTGGCGCCACCGACAGACGCTGGCGCGGCGCGATCCCCCGGACTTCGACCCCTCAGGCAAGTCCAGCTGGGTCCTGGGGGCATCGATCACCGCGGTCGAGTTGCCGACGGCGTTCCCATATTTCGCGGCGATCGCCGCGATCGTGGGGTCGGGCCTCGGCCCCGTCCGCGACCTCGTGCTGCTCTTGCTGTTCAACGTCTGCTTCGTGCTGCCGCTGCTCGGGATCGTCGGGGTCCTCACGTTCGCCGGCGACCGGGCCGATCAGATGCTGGCCACCGGGCGCGACTTCCTCCAGCGTCACTGGCCGGCGGTGCTCGCCAGCCTCGCGCTGGTCGCGGGATTATTCGTCGTGGCGCTCGGATTGACCGGCCTCGCCGCGACCCACAGCCGCCTGGCCCGGCGGATCCACCAGACGCTCCGCAGCGGGTAGCACGCCGGCGACCCGGTGACGCCGCGCGCTGGGCGAATACCTAAGATCGAACACGCCATGGCGACGAGGCGCGCAAGGACTACATCGGGCACGCGGCGTGCCACGCCCGGATGGCGGCGGTGTTCGCGCAACTGATCGTCGCCGGCGAGTCGCACGACGTGCACGTGCTTGTCGTCCCCATCCGGGACGAGAACGGCAACGTTCACGAAGGCGTCCGGATCGAGGACTGCGGCGAAAAGATGGGGCTGAACGGGGTCGACAACGGCCGGATCTGGTTTGACCGCGTCCGCGTGCCTCGCGACGCGCTGCTCGACCGGTACGGGGGCGTCAGCGCCGACGGGGTCTACGAGAGCCCGATCGAGAATCTGAACAAGCGCTTCTTCACGATGCTCGGGGCGTTGATTCAGGGACGCGTGTGCATCTCCGGGGCGTCGATCAGCGCGGCCAAGACCGAGACCATCCAGACCGCTCGCGAATGCTGCGGCGGCGCCGGCTACCCGAGCGTCAACCGGTTCGCGGCGCTCAAGGCCGACACCGATGTGTTCACTACGTTCGAGGGCGACAACATGGTGCTGATGATGCTCGTCGCGCGCGGCCTGCTGACCGACTTCCGGGACCACTTCGGCGAGCTCAACCCACGCGAGCTCGACCGGGGCTGCCTCCAGGAGCACGGCCGGCTCACCGGACCACGCTCCAAGGCGGTGACGCGCGACGTCAACCGGCTGTGCGACGAGGTGCGTGGCGACGGCGGTGCGCTCGTCGACGCATTCGGGATTCCCGACCCGGTCCTGCGCGCGCCGATCCGCCTGCGCGATCCCGCCTGATCGTGACTGACTACATAGACCTCCAGCGGATCAGCGAGCTCGAGGATCTGATCGGAGCCGACGCGGCGGCGATCGTGTCGTCGATGCTCGACAACATGACGACCGCGATCGACGAGGTCGAGCTTGCTATGGGCGCTGGCGACCTCGATCGTGCGTCGAGCGCCGCGCATCGATGCCGGAACGACGCGCTGATGCTGGGAGCCCGGCAGCTGTTGGCGGCGCTGACCGACCTCGAGGCAGCCACGCGCGAATCGGACGAAGCCGGCGCCGGCGCCGCGCTCGGGCACGTGAGGTTGGTCTGGCCGCCGACGCGCGACGAGCTGGCGGCGAGCGCGAACCCTCCATAAAACCTGCAGCCGTGAGTCAAGGTCCCGCGTCCGGGAGACGATTAGGGCGTCATGGAGCGACACATCCTCGTCGTCGACGATCACGAGCTGAACGTGGCGCTGCTCGAGCGGTTGCTCGAGCTGCAGGGTCATGAGGTCCGCGCCGCGGACTCGCTGGCCGCCGCAGAACAGTCGGTCGCCGAGAAGCACCCGGCGATCATCGTGCTCGACTTGAACCTCCCCGACGGGAGCGGCCTCGACCTGACGCGCAAGCTCAAGTCCCACCCGGTGACGGCGTCGATCCCGATCGTCGCCTGCACGGCCGGGGTGCTCCCCGCCGACGAGCACGACGCGCTCGAGGCCGGATGCGACGCGTACGTGTCCAAACCGATCGACCTCCAGCGCTTCTCGACGGTCATCGCGTCGATGCTCTCGTAGTCCCCGGTAGTGTTCGGGTCGGTTCCGGCCCATGGACTTCGAGTTCTCAGATCGCTGCAACGAGCTCCGCGACCGCCTGCTGGCGTTCATGGACGAGCACGTCTATCCCGCCGAGTCGGTCTACGAGGAACAGCTCGCCGCCTCGGGCGACCCGCACTCGCACCCGCCGGTGATGGAGGAGCTGAAGGCGCGCGCGCTCGAGCTCGGCCTGTGGAACCTGTTCCTACCCCACGGCGGGGAGCAGTGGGGCGCGCCGGGGCTCAGCAACGTCGACTACGCACCCCTGGCGGAGATCATGGGGCGCAGCCACATCGCCTCCGAGGCGTGCAATTGCTCCGCGCCCGACACCGGGAACATGGAGGTGCTGGCTCAGTTTGGGACCGATGAACAGAAGGACCGTTGGCTCGCGCCGCTGCTCGAGGGCGAGATCCGCTCCGCGTTCGCGATGACCGAGCCCGCGGTGGCCAGCTCGGACGCCACCAACATTGAGCTGCGAATCGAGCACGACGGCGACGACTACGTGCTCAACGGCCGCAAGTGGTGGATCTCGGGCGCGATGCGCGATCGCTGCCGGATCCTGATCGTGATGGGCAAGACCGACCCGAGCGCCCCTCCGTTCCAGCAGCAGTCGATGATCCTCGTCCCGCGAGACACGCCCGGGTTGCAGATCGTGCGCAACCTGCCGGTGTTCGGCTACGTCGACCAGGAGGGCCACGCCGAACTGGTGTTCGAGGACGTCCGCGTGCCCACGTCGAACATGATCTCCGAGGAGGGGCATGGGTTCCTGATCGCGCAGGCTCGTCTCGGGCCGGGGCGCATCCACCACTGCATGCGCTGCATCGGCGCCGCCGAGCGGGCGCTCGAGCTGATGTGCGCGCGGGCGGTGTCGCGGAGCACGTTCGGCCAGCCCGTGGCCGAACGCGCCAACGTCCAGGACTGGATCGCCGAGTCGCGGATCGAGATCGACATGGCGCGACTGCTGACCCTGCGCGCCGCGTGGCTGATGGACACGGTCGGGAACAAGGCTGCGCGCACCGAGATCTCATCGATCAAGGTCGCGGCGCCGAACGTCGCGCTGCGGGTCGTCGACCGGGCGATCCAGGTTCACGGCGGCGGCGGTGTGTCCGACGATTTCCCGCTCGCGTGGATGTACGCCCACCTACGGACGCTGCGGTTCGCCGACGGACCCGACGAGGTCCACAAGCGCTCGATCGCTCGGATGGAACTCCGGCGCGTCGCGACGCCGGCGACCGTTCCCGGCTAGCACCGGCCGGGACGCCGGGCGACAGCGAACGACATCAGCGCGCTCGACCACAGGGCGCCGGCGGCTGGCAGTGCCAGCGCGGGCCCGGGCGCGGTCGCGAGCACGGCGATACCGCACGCGAGCAAGACGATCCCGATTAACGCGATGTCGTAGCTGCGGAGCCGCACGATGCCCGCATCATCGGCATCCGGCGGCGTCTTCTTGACAGCCAACGCGCACCCAACCGGAATAAGCGCGCCCGCCCACCGCATATCCTCACGCCGTGGGCGAGCTCGAGTTGCTCGCGCTCGACCTCGGCGATCTCGCCTCGGTGAGGGCGTGCGCGGACGCGTTCCTGGCGCGCGATGAGCCGCTGCACGTGCTGATCAACAACGCCGGCGTCGCCGGTGGCCGCGGCATGACCGCGAGCGGCTTCGAGCGTGCGTTCGGCACCAACCACATCGGGCCGTTCCTACTCACGAGCCTGCTGCTCGATCGACTGCGCGAGAGCGCCCCCGCCCGGATCGTGAACGTCGCCAGCGGCGCGCACTTCGGCGCCACCGGGATCGACTTCGACGCCGTGCGCACTCCTACCCGGACGGTCAGCGGGATGCGCGAGTACTCGGTGTCGAAGTTGGCCAATGTGCTCCACGCCCAGGAGCTCGCGCGTCGCCTCGACGGCACCGGCGTCACCACCTACTCGCTGCACCCCGGCGTGATCGCGTCCGATATCTGGCGGCGCGTGCCGTGGCCCGTGCGAGGGCTGATGAAGCTGCGGATGGACTCGCCCGCGTGGCGCGAGGACGTCGCTGTACTGCGCCACCACGCCCGAGCTCGCCGGCGAGAGCGGCCGCTACTACGACGATTGCGCTCCCAAGCAGCCCGGCCAGGCGGCCACCGCGACCCTTGCCGGAGAGCTCTGGCGGCGCAGCACGCCGCTCGTCCTGATCGACCTTCAGACGTGCGAGGGCCGGCGGGCTCGCCTACCCCCCGGATCGCACCGGCGCCGGCCTCGAGTGGGACGAGTCGGCAGTCCGGCGCTGGTCGGTCAGCTGACCCCTCGCTCCCGGTCCGCCCACCGCTCGGCCCACGCGTCGAGCGGCCCGTACACCGCGAGCAGCTCCCGCCCCTCGACGGTCAGCCGGTAGCCCGCCTCGCCGGCCGCGACGATCCCCGCGGCGCGCAGCTCGGTGAGCCGGTCGTTCAGGACCGAGGAGCTGATCGCGCCGCACCGAGCCTGGGTCTGGCGGAACGACAGCGGCTCGTCGCGCAGCTCCCAGATCACGCGGAGCGCCCAGCGCCGTCCCAGCAGGTCGAGCAGCGCCATGATCGGCCGGCCGGTGTCCGAGCCGCGAACGGCCTCGCCGGGTCTTGGAATTTTGGTCACTTCGAGCCTTGCGCTTTTATTTCCGAAGCCGTACCTTAGGCAACTGCTCTTATTTCCGAAGCGGAGTGTAACCCAATGACCGACCAGACACAGACCGCGCGCATCGCGCCGCTCGAGCCGCCCTACCCGCCGGACGTCGAGGAGATGCTCCGGAAGTGGATGCCCCTCGAGGCCGGCGTCGAGCCGCTGGCCCTGTTCCGCACACTGGTCGTACACGAGGCCCTCGCTGCGCGTATGCGGCCGCTCGGCGCAGCCATCCTCGGCCACGGCCTGCTCGAGCCCCGCGACCGCGAGCTGATGATCGAGCGCACCTGCGCGCGCTGCGGAGCCGAGTACGAATGGGGAGTCCACGCCACCTTCTTCGGCCCGTCCGTGGGGCTCACCGAGCGCCAGCTCGACGCGACGGTCACCGGGCCGGCGGACGATCCGCTGTGGTCCGAACGCGAACGCGCGGTGCTCACCCTCGCGGACGAGCTGCACGACACCGCGGCGGTATCCGACGCAACCTACGCCGCGCTCGAGCCCCACTTCACGCCCCAGCAGCTCCTCGAGCTCGTCGTGACTGCCGGCTGGTACCACACGATCTCGTTCGTGGTCGGCTCCGCGAGGATTCCACTCGAGCCATGGGCGGCTCGATTTCCGGCATGATCGCGTTCCCGCCACCGCCCGAGGAGCAAGCCGATGTCCACATCGATGAACGACTTCAACGCCCAGGTCATCGAGGAGTTCCGAGCCAACGAGGGACACGTCGGAGGCCCGTTCGAGGGCGGGACGCTGCTGCTGCTGCACCACGTCGGCGCCAGGACCGGCACGCCCCGAGTCAACCCGCTCATGTACAGGCGCGACGGCGACCGCTACGTCGTGTTCGCCTCCAAGGCGGGAGCCCCGACCAGTCCCGACTGGTATCACAACCTCAAGGCCAACCCGAACACGACCATCGAGGTCGGTACCGACACCATCGACGTCGCCGCATCCGAGGCGACCGGCGATGAGCGGGACCGGCTGTACGGCGCCCAGGCGGAGGAACGGCCGCAATTCGCCGAGTACCAGGCCAAGACCGATCGCGTGATCCCGGTGATCGTGCTCACCCCCACCGAGTGACCGCTCACCGAACGAGCCGGCGGTAGGCGCTCACCCAGTTGGTGGCGATCGCAGCGCGCGCCGCGGCCAGGGTCAACTCGCCGTCGCACACCATCGAGCGCAGCCGATCCTCGAGCGCGTCCTTGGGGTTGGGCGAGGCGCCAGGCTCGGGCCACAGGTTGCGCGGATCGTTGACGGCGCCCCCGAGCTCGAGCGGAACCAGGTGGTCGTACTCGTACTCGTGAAGCGGCTCAGTGTCGCCGTACGCGGCGAGGCTGGCCTTCTTCTCGGGCTCGGTGACCGACTCGGGCGGGCGCACCTTCTCCGTAAAGCCGCGACGGCAGATCGTCGATGAGATGTTGGCCTGGGTCACCGCCGGGGTAACCGCCCCGGGCGTGCAGCGAGGATCGGGCAGCGAGAACAGCCCCGTGCCCCGCGCGTGGCATGAGTCCGGCCGCGGCTGTGGTTGCACGACGTTCGCGCTCGCATTGCTTACGGGCAGCGACCGGGGCGCGTCCGCCGACGCCGCCGCGTAGCCCATGAAGACCGCGCAGCCCGCCACGGCGCACAGAAGCCGCGCCCACCTGAGTACCCGTGCCGTCGTCACCCGAGTGAGGCTAATCCCCGACCCAGCGGAAACGCCCGGCGGATACCCGCGCCCGTCAGAATCGCTAATCAACGATGGCCGACGGCGTTGAGATCGAGCGCAAGTTCCTGGTCGAGCGACTCCCGCAGGATCTCGACGTGCATCCGTACGGGGAGATCGAGCAGGGCTACCTGGCGATCACCGATGACGTCGAAGTCAGGGTTCGCCGTTATGGAGACGACGCGTTCCTGACGGTCAAGTCGAGCGGCGGCGAGTCCCGAGTCGAGGAGGAGATCGAGATCGACCGGCACCGGTTCGCCTCGCTGTGGCCGCTGACCGAGGGCCGGCGGATCGAGAAGCGCCGCTACCGGATCCCCGCCGGCGACGGTCTCACGCTCGAGCTCGACGTCTACCGCGGCAGGCTCGAGGGTCTGCTCACGGCCGAGGTCGAGTTCGCTTCGGTCTCCGCGGCGTCGGCTTTCGTCCCGCCGGATTGGCTGGGCCGTGACGTCACGGGCGACCCCCGCTACAAGAACAAGAAGCTCGCAACGGACGGCCTGCCCTCGTGAGCCGATCACCCTCGGATAGGCTCCGCGCATGCCCACGTTCGTCCACACCTGCGTCCGCGTTCGCGACCCCGAGGCATCCGAGCGCTTCTACGGCCTGCTCGGCTTCGAGCGCCGCGGCCGGCTGAACTTCCAGACCGCCTACAACATCTACATGGGGCTCCCCGGGGACGGCGACACGCTCGAGCTGACCGTCAACGACGGCCGCGATGCGGCATACGACCTCGGCGAGGGCTATAACCACATGGCGCTCGTGGTCGAGGACCTCGACGCGCTGCTCGCCAAGCTCAGCGCCGAGGGGATCGAGCCCGAGAAGCCGCCGTACGCCCCGGGCGGCCGCGAGGAGATCGGGCGGATCTGCTTCGTCGCGGACCCCGACGGCTACCGCATCGAGCTGATCGACAAGAGCTTCCCCACGCCGCAGGACCCCGACGACCGCTGACCGCGACAGGGCGTCCGGATTACCCGAATAACCCCCTGGCGGGCGGCCGTTCCCGAGCGGTAGAGTGGACTCTCCGGCCGGCCGACCGTCGAGAGGAGAGGCATGTACGAGAAGAACGGGGACAAGTACTTCGTCGTCGACGCCCACCAGCACTTCTGGGACGCGAGCCCCGACAACTGGGTCAAGGGGCAGGAGCAGTACGCGAAGGGCTGGATCGAGTGCTTCCACGCGTACATGGGGCTCGGCCCCCCGGAGACCCACTGGCCGCTCGAGAAATTCATGAAGTACTCCGAGGACGACTACGTCCATGACGTGTTCGAGGAGGGCCACATCGACGCGGCCGTCCTCCAGTCGACGTACCTGAAGGAGTGGTACACGGAGGGCTTCAACACCGCCGAGCGCAACGCGCGCATGGTCGAGAAGTTCCCGGACAAGCTGATCGTCAACGGCCGGTTCGATCCGCGCGAGGGAGAGGCCGGGCTCAAGCAGCTCGAGGAGGACGCGAAGCGTTACAACCTCAAGGGCGTCAAGGTCTACACCGCGGAGTGGTACAAGGGCTCGCGCGGCTGGAAGCTCAGCGATCCCCAGGCGCAGATGTTCCTCGACAAGTGCAAGGAGCTCGGGATCAAGAACATCCACGCCCACAAGGGCCCGACGATCTGGCCGCTCGACAAGGACGCGTTCGACGTCAAGGACATCGACATCGCAGCGACGAGCAACCCCGAGCTCAACTTCATCGTCGAGCACGTGGGCCTGCCACGGATCGAGGACTTCTGCTTCATGGCGACGCAGGAGCCGAACGTCTACGCGGGTCTGGCCGTGGTGATCGGCGGCCTGATGCACGCCCGTCCCCGCTTCTTCAACAAGGTCATGGGCGAGCTGCTGTTTTGGGTCGGCGAGGACAAGATCCTGTTCGGCTCGGACTACGGCATCTGGGAGCCGAAGTGGCAGGTCGAGGGATTCATCGATTGGGTCATGCCTGACAGCGAGGAGTACTCGGACTACCCGCACCCCACGACCGACAGCAAGAAGAAGATCATGGGGCTGAACGCGGCCAAGCTGTACGACATCGAGGTCCCGGCCGAGCTGCAGCTGAAGAACGGCGGCACCCCGGCGGCGCAGGAGGACGCGCAGCTCGTCGAGTCCGCCTGACGATGACGAGGACGACGACCACGGCGGCGAGCGTGATGGACGCGCTCGCCGAGGTCTACGACCCCGAGCTCGATGAGCCGATCACGAGACTCGGGTTCGTGTCCTCGTGCGAGGTGAGTCCGGGCGGCGACGTCGAAGTCATGCTGCGACTGCCGACGCCGCAGTGCGCGCCCAACTTCGCGTTCCTGATGGCAGCCGACGCACGCGCCGTGGTGCGCCGGCTGCCCGACGTCCGCGAGGTGAGCATCAAGCTCGAGGACCACTACACGGGCGACGAGATCAACGCCGCGCTCGGACGCGGCGACGGCTTCACCGGCGCGTTCCCGGGCGAGACCGTCGACGATGACCTCGCCGCGCTTCGCGAGCTGTTCCTCCGCAAGGCGCTGGTCGGGCGCCAATCGCGGTTGTGCGAGATGCTGCTGAGGCGCGGGGCCACCCCCGAGGAGGTCGCTGCGCACCGCCTCGGGGACCTGCCCGAGGATGTTCCCGACGCCCGCCGGTGCGTCGAGCTGCGCCGCCGGCTGGGCCTGCCGCACGACCCAGGCGAGCCGGCGTTCGTGCTCCCGAACGGCGAGCCGGTGGCTGCGGCCGAGCTGAAGCGCTGGCTGCGCACCGCGCGGCTGGTCCGGATGAGCCTCGAGGTCAACGGCGGCATGTGCCGTTCGCTGATGCAAATACGCCACGGCGTGGCGATCGACGATCCTGAGGAGGTATTGCGATGAAGGCCGCGAGGCTGCACGCCTATCACGAGCCGCTGAAGCTCGAAGAGATCGACGAGCCCAAGATCACGGGGCCACTCGACGTGCTCGTGCGGATGGGCGCCGCCGGGCTGTGCCGGACCGACCTGCACATCCAGGAGGGTCAGTGGGCCGAGAAGTCCCAGGTCGTGCTCCCCTATACGCCCGGTCACGAGAACGCCGGCTGGATTCACGAGATCGGCTCGGGGGTCACGAACGTCGCCGTCGGCGACACCGTGATCGTGCATCCGTTCATCGCTTGCGGGCTGTGCGGGCCGTGCCGGCGCGGCAATGACATGCACTGTCTCAACGGCTCGTTCCCGGGCATCAACCGCGACGGCGGATTCGCGAACTTCCTCCAGACGTCGGCCCGCTCGGTGGTCAAGCTGGGGCCAACGCTCGAGCCCAAGGACATCGCCGCGCTCGCCGACGCCGGCCTCACGGCGATCCATGCCGTCAAGAAGGCGATTCCGGTGCTCGAGCCGGGCACGACCGCGGTCGTGATCGGCGCCGGCGGCCTCGGGCACATCGGCATCCAGTGCCTGAAGGCGATGACGTCGGCCCAGATCATCGTGGTCGACCCATCCGAAAAGGCCCTGGCGCTGGCCGGGGAGCTGGGAGCCGATCACACCGTCAAGGTCGAGGGCTCGAAGCACGTCGACACGGTCAAGGAGATGACCGACGGACTCGGCGCCGAGGCGATCATCGACTTCGTCGGCGAGAAGGGAGCGATCGAGGACGGAATCGCGATGGTGCGCGACGGCGGCTTCTACTACGTGATCGGCTACGGCGAGAACATCAACATCCCGACGATCGACGTGATCTCGCGCGAGATCTCGTTCATCGGGAACCTCGTCGGGACGTACGCCGACCTCGAGGAGCTGATGACGCTGACCGCCCAGGGCCAGGTGACGCTGCACACGACCACGTACCCGCTCGACGCGATCAACGACGCGATGGCGGATCTCGACGGCGGCCGGCTCCAGGGTAGGGGCATTCTCATCCCCGGGTAACCACGGCTCGCCACGACGGCGACTACCCTGGGGCGGCGATGTGTCCGAGCACGGCCGAAGTCAGCCCGGAGGTGCGCGAACGGTTGCTCGAGGCGTGGCGCGGGGAGATCATCGCCGGCCGTGTGTACGACCTGATCGCCGAGCGGATGCCGGCGCGCGAGGCGGACATCCTCCGGCGCATGGCCGACGCGGAGGGCGGTCATCGCGAGCGGCTCGAGGCTCGTATGACCGAGCTCGGGATTCCGGTCCCGCCCGCGGACATTGTGCACCTGTCGCCCTGGCTACGGCTCCAGGCGCGAATAGCCCCGGTCGACCGGCTGCTGGCGGCGCGCGAAGCCGCCGAGGACGAGGAGGTGGGCGACCTCTACAAGCGCTCGACCGGCGATCCCGTCACCGACGAGTTGCTCCGGGGGATCCGCAAGGAGGAACGGGCGCACTCGCGCACGGTCAGCGAGATGCGCTCGGGGGCGACCGACGGCGCCGGCGGTGCGGAGGCTCCCGTGCATCCCGCGCAGGCGCGGCTCGACAAGATCCTCGGCCGGGAGAAATGGCATCGCACCGGCGGCGGATGGATCAGCGGCGCGATCTACGGCGCCAACGACGGGCTCGCCGCGGTGTTCGGGATCGTCGCCGGCGTATCCGGCGCCACCGGCGGCTCGAGCTTCGTACTCACCGCAGGGATCGCGGCCGCGGTCGCCTCGGCACTGTCGATGGCGACCGGTGCGTTCCTGGCCGAACGCTCCGAGGCCGAAGTGGCCGCCGCCAACGTAGAGCGCGAGCGTCAGGAGATCGCCGAGCGCCCCGAGGAAGAGCAGGAGGAGCTCTCGCTCTTCTACCAGCTCAAGGGAATCGACGAGACGACCGCGGACGCGATGGCGGCGCAGCTCGCCAAGCAGCCCGAAGCGATGCTGAAAGCGCTAGCCGCCGAGGAGTTCGGGAACACCGGCGATCGTGGCGATCCCAAGCAGGCGGCGCTCGCGGCGGGCGTCTCGACCGGGCTCGGCGCGATCGTGCCGGTGATTCCGTTCATCTTCACGACCGGCACGGTCGCGATCGTCACCGCCGCGGTGATCTCACTGGTGGCGCACTTCCTGGTGGGAGCGGCCAAGTCGCTCGTGACGCTCAGGACCTGGTGGTCGGCCGGACTCGAGATGACGCTCGCCGGCGTGATCGTCGGCGGCGCGACCTACCTGGTTGGGCTCGCCCTCCCGACCTGACCCCGAGAAACCAACCTCACGCCCGGCGCGATCTTCAGGCCGCGAGGTCTGCTTCCCAGGCGATGTCCTCGACCGCGTCGGGGCAGTTGCACACGGGGGCGGCCTTGACCAGCTCGAACGAGGACCGGATCTTGTCCGGTAGGAACTCGAGGCAGCGAAGGTTGCGGCAGTTCTCGACCGTGATCCGAACGGTGGAGATGCCCATCACGCCCGGACCCCGTTGCATTCCGGTGACCTCGAACAGGTCGATCCCATCCGTGATGTAGGCCCCCGCCTGTATCCGCGGATCCCGCTCGATCACGGTGACCTGATACCCGCTCACAGCGGGAGGTAATACCCGCTCACCGAGGAGTCAACCGCGGCGCAGTTCGCTTAATCCGAGCGCAACCGAAAGACGATCGGGAGCTTTAGCAACCTTTGCGACGGCTCACTTGCGCCGATCGACGGCACGCTCCAACTGCGCCTTGCTCATCTTCGAGCGCCCCTCGATACCGAGTTGCCTGGCCTCGTTGTAGAGCTGATTGCGGGTCCGCCCCTTGGTCCTGTTGGTTCCCGACCGCAGCCCGCCGCGCCGGCCCGACGATATGTCCTCGGTCGAGGTGCGCGAACTGGCGCGGGACTCGCCGGACCGGGCGCGCTCCTTGTTCACCGTCCGCGCGGCGATCTCCTCGGCACGGCGGTTGCTCCTGCCCTGGTCCTTCTCACTCTGCTTGACGTGCTCGTACTGTCGGGCCCGCTTGGTTCCCGGCTTGACTCCGCGTGGTGGCATTCGTCCGCTCCTTTCCGGTCGACGTCCGTGCCGTTCCCCTACCCATCTCGCGCTCCCGGACGCACCATCCGGGAGCGCGGCCGGTCCTTAGCGGCTCACTTCTGCCTCAGCGTGTAGCGGACGGTCTGGACGCGGATCTGTCCGTCGTCGCGGAACACGAACGTATCGATCCCGTCGTCGGCCATGGTGCTCTCCGACACCGCCTTCCATTCGATGAACAGCACGTCGCCGTCGAAGATCGTCGTCGGGACCTCCCACTCAGCGCTCGGAAGATCCGACAGCAGCTTCGTGAACGCCTGACGGATGCCGTCCTTGCCCCGGAGCACTCCGTCGGGCGTGATGAACACGGCGTCGTCGGAGTAGTCGGCCACGATGCCTTCGAGATCCCCGGCGATCAGCACCTCGGCGTGATGCTGGAACACCTCCTGGGGGGTACGCACACTCGTCGCTTCCATCGCTTCTCCTCTCGTCCGTTTACGTGTCCACCGCCAGTTCCGCCAGGCGGCGCATGGAGGCGCTGATGATCTCACGCTGAGACTCCAGGCGGTGGCCTTCGGCCTCGGGAATCTCGACCTCGACGGTGGTCCGCGAGGCTCGTCCGTAGCAGGCTTCGCGAGATCAGTCTCTCATCAGCTCGTGAACGAAGCGATCGCGGGCCTCGAGGAAGCTGCGGGTGAGGCGCACGGGCTCGGCGTCCTCGTACTCGATCGCCTCGAGGCCGTGCTCGCTGCAGTGGTAGATCGTCGCCTCGGGGTACGCGAGGATGATCGGCGAGTGCGTGGCGATGATCAGCTGAGAGCCGGCGCACACCAGTTCGTGGATCCGCCGGAGCGCGGTCACGCAGTTCTGCGTCGAGAGCGCGGCCTCGGGCTCGTCGAGCAGGTACAGCCCGTCGGGCCCGAACCGGTTGACCATCACCGCGAGGAACGATTCTCCGTGCGACTGCTCGTGCAGTGACCGCCCGCCGTACGGGGCGAGCGGGTCCCCGACAAGCCCGGCTCCGCCGCAGGAACGCGTCAGCCACGGCCGACGTAGGGCATGGCCGACGCCATCACGGTCATCGACAGGACGTTCGCGTCGAGCGGCAGCCCGACCATGTACAGGACCGCGTCGGCGACGGCGTCGACGGACATCGTCGGCTCGGCGCGGATCGACCCGTCGGCCTGGAGCGCGCCGACCTCGAGCTGCTTGGTCATGTCGGTGGCGGCGTTGCCGATGTCGATCTGGCCGCAGGCGATTCCGTGCCGCCGACCTTCGAGCGCAAGCGCCTTGGTCAGCCCCGAGATGCCGTGCTTGGTCGTCGTGTAGGCGACGGCGTTCGGCCGCGGAACGTGCGCCGACAGCGACCCGTTGTTGACAATCCGACCGCCGCTCGGGCGCTGGCGGATCATCTGCCGGAACGCCGCCTGCGCGCACAGGAACGCGCCGGTCAAGTTGGTCTGCACGGCAGCCGTCCAGCCATCGTGGGGGAAGTCCTCGACGGGCGCCGCGGGTCCGAACACGCCGGCGTTGTTGATCAGCACGTCGACTCTGCCGGCGCGCCCGACGACTGCCTCGAACAACGCTGCGACGCTCGCCGGGTCGGTCACGTCGGTGGCCACGGCGAACGCGTCCGTGTCGGGCGGAAGCTCGGACAGGGACTGCTCGAGCGCCTCGATTCGCCGCCCCGCGAGCGCCACGCGGTAGCCCGCGCGGACCAGGCGCCTGGCGATCGCGCGACCGATCCCCGAGCCGCCGCCGGTGATGATCGCGACGGGCGCCGACGGTGGCTCGGAGGCGCTCATGCCTAGATTCTCGGTTATCGTCGCGCCGAACGTGTCGCAGCCACTCGAGACCACGGTCGTCGGAAGCTATCCCCAGCCCGAGTGGCTGATCGACCGCGACGCGCTCGGCTCACATTCGGTCCCGCGGGTGCGCGTCAGCGACGCCTGGCGGATTCCCGAGCCATATCTGAGCGAGGCGCAGGACGACGCCACCGTGGTCGCGATTCGGGACATGGAGCGCGCCGGCATCGACACGATCACGGACGGCGAGATCCGGCGCGAGAGCTACTCGAACCGGTTCGCGACCGCGCTCGACGGCGTTGACGCCGACAATCCCGCGACGATCCACACCAGCGGGGGCGAGCCCCGGGTCGTCCCGCGCATCATCGGGCCGATCCGCTGGCGCGGCCCCGTCGAGGTACCCGACATCGAGTTCCTGCGCGCCCGCACCGACCGGGTCACGAAGATCACGCTCCCGGGGCCCCAAGGTCGTCATCCTCGGCGTGCTTGACCTCGGCCACGAGCTCGTTGAGACCCCCGAGCAGGTGGCCGAGCGGATCCGCGCCGCGCTCGCCCACGTGCCCGCCGAACGACTCGTGCCCGCCCCCGACTGCGGGATGAAGTACCTCCCGCGCGCCCGGGCGTTCGCCAAGCTCGAGGCGCTGAGCGCCGGCGCGGCGATCGTGCGTGCCGAGCTGTGACCCGCGCCGTTAGGCCCGCCGGTATGCGAGGTGTAGGACCCCGTTGTCGTAACTGTGCGTCTGCGCCAGGCTGAATTTCACCGGCTCGTCGCCGAACAGCCTCGCGCCGGTTCCCAGCACAACCGGATACACGAACAGGTGCAACTCGTCGACGAGCCCGTCGGCAAGCAACGCCCGGACGAGCGTCCCACTGCCGCTGACGTAGATGCCGCCGTCGACCTGATCCTTGAGCGCGCCAATCGCGTCCACGCTGTAGCCGTCGATGATCGTCGAGTTGTTCCAGTCGGCCTTCTGCAACGTCCCCGACACGACGTACTTTGGCGTCTCGTTCATGAACGGCGCGCCCGGATCCTGCTCGGCGGTCCGGCCGGACCACGCCGGGGCGAACTCCTCGAAGGTCTGGCGCCCAAGCAGGATCGCCTTGCACGGGCCCATGATGCCGCCGATGGCCTCGCCCATCTTCGGATCGAACCCGTATTCCATCGTCCAACGCGGCGCCTCGAACACGCCGTCGAGGCTGATGAACTCGTGTACCAGGATCTGGCCCATGATGACTCCCGTGGATTGAGGTGTGTCGCGTGCGAGCGTGTTGCGCTCACCGTCGAAGACCGCGCGCAGGCTCGGAAATCATCGCGGTCCTATAGCCAGCCGCGTTCGTCGGCCGTCCGCACAGCCTCCGCTCGATTTCGCGTCCCAGTCTTGGCGATCGCCGCGGACAGGTAGTTGCGCACGGTCCCCTCGGACAGGAACAGCTTCTGCGCGATGTCCGACACCCTGCTGCCGGGCCGCGCCGCGATCAGCACATCCCGCTCGCGCGCGGTCAAGGGTGAGCTGCCGTCGCGCAGCGTGTCGGCGGCGAGCACCGGATCGACGACTCGTTCGCCGGCCGCCACCCGCCGGATCGCGTCGGCCAACTGCTCGGGCGGCGAGTCCTTGACCACGAATCCCCACGCGCCGGACTCCATCGCTCGCCGAAGGTAGCCCGGGCGCCCGAACGTCGTCAAGATCAGCGAGCGGCATTCGGGCACCTCGTGGCTGAGCACGCCGGCCGCCGCCAGGCCGTCGATTCCGGGCATCTCGATGTCGAGTAGCGCGACATCGGGCCGATGGGCCTTGGCGGCCGCGACCACCTCGTCACCGCGCCCGACCGCGGCGACCACCTCGAAGTCGTCGTTGAGCGCAAGCAGCGCGGCAAATGCGCTGCGAATCAACTCTTGGTCATCGGCGATCAACAGACGGATCGTCACGTGACGGCCCCCCGCGCCAATGAGACCCGGAGCCGCCACCCGTTCGGCTCGAGCGGGCCGGCGTCGACGACGCCACCGGCCGCGGCGACGCGTTCACGAAGCCCAGTCAGGCCACTCCCCAGTCCACCGTCCTCCGGTCCGCCGTTCCGGCCTACGCCATCGTCCACGATCTCGACGGAGCCCGGGGACAGACGGACCGAGCACGAGCCGGCATGCGAGTGGCGCACCACGTTCGTGAGCCCCTCGCGCACGACCCACCCGAACAGCTCCTGATTCGAAGGGTCGACCGCATCGACGGCCCCCGGGAGGTCGGCGGTGATGCCGGCGGCCCTGAGCAGCTCGCGCCCGGTCGCGAGCTCGCCGGCGAGCGTCACGTCCCGGTAGTTGGCGATGGCGGCGCGCACGTCGGCCAGCGACCGTCTCGCCAGGTCCTCGACCTCCGCGATCTCCTGCTGTGACCGGGCCGGGTCGGCTTCCCCGAGCCGACGCGCCAGCCCCGCCTTGACCGTGATTGTGGTGAGCGAGTGGCCGAGCAGGTCGTGCAGGTCGCGCGCGATGCGGAAGCGTTCGTTCTCGGCCGCCAGCCGCGCAATCCGAACCCGCGCCTCGGCGAGCTCCTGGTTACTCCGGAATACCTGGCGCACGCCAAGCGACGCGATCGCGACGACCGGGATCGCCACCGGGGTGACGGTCCCCCAGACCGCGCCAACGTTCTGGTGCCAGGAAGGAATCACGCTCGGTACCACGAGCGCCGCCACCGCAAGCGCGAGCACAATCGGGGCCGCGCGAGTGTCGAGGCGCGCCACGCTCATTGCCGCGAGATACAGGCACATCACGAACGCCGCCGCCCGCGCAAACGGCACGTCCGCGACGAACAGCGCGAAGCAGATCCCGTACAGCGTCCAGAATCGTGTCGAGCTGCCGTCGGGACCCCCGGCGACGAGCAGGAGGAACGCGACGGCGAACGCGACGAGGATCGCGTAGCCGGCGAACGCGGCACTCCCGTCGTTGTTGTTCGCCACCGACTGAGCGACGTAGCCCAGATACACGAGAAACACCGTGGGCAGCACGAACCGGCGCCACCCCTGCGTCCACCGGCGCTCGGTGGCGATCCAACCCGCGTGCGGCTCGTCCTCGGCGTCCACGCCGTCCCAATCTACCGGCCGATCCGAGGAGGTCCTCACACGCGGCTCGTGTCACGCGTGTACACGAACGCCGCGAGCGGGACGAGCACCGCTGTCCACACGGCGATCACGATCCACGCCTCCGCCGGCCAGGTGCCGCCGGCCACCGCCGTCTTCCCCGCCTGCACGAGCCAGTACGAGGGGAGCGCCTTGATCACATCGAACATCGCGCCCGACTTCGCGACCAGGAACCCGTAGGCGCCACCGAGCACCGCGAACAGCATGATCGTGCCGCCCACGGCGGGGGCAAGCGAATCGGGCGTGAGCAGGTGACCGAGGAGGATCCCGAGCACCGCGATCGGGATCAGGCCGACCAGCATCAGGCCGATCAGCGTCAGCCACGCGCCGGCCGACAGGCTCACGCCGAGCGCCGTCCCGGACAGCGACACCAGCACGACCACGAGCAGCGCCATGATGAAGCCGCACGCGACCTTGGCACCGAGGTGCTCGGCGGCGCTAAGAGGGGTGAGTCTCAGCTGGCGCGTCCACCCGGCCGACCGGTCGACGGCGATGCGGGCTCCGGCCGAGAGCACTGCGATCATCGTTCCGACGGCCGCCATGCCGGCCATGAAGTACAGCGGGAACGCGACACCATCGAACGTGGCGTGACGCTGGGGCGAGGCGACGACGAAGTACAGGACGACCGGATAGGCGAGTGAGAACACGACGAACCGCCAGTTGCGGAGGGTCCGGAGCAACTCATAGCGCAGATAGGTGGGGTGCATTGGTTTGGCCTCCAGTGGTTAGTTGTTCTCGCCGTTGCCGTCGGTGGTGAGCGCGAGGAACGCCTCCTCGAGCCCGGCGCCGCGGACCTCGACGTCGGCGGCCGACGGAAACTCGTCGAGCAGCCCGCGCAGGGCGGTCTCAGCCTCGTCGGAGGTCAGGATCACGGCGTCGCCGCGCCGCTCGACACCGAGCACGCCCGGGAGGGCGCGCAGCGAGTGCAGGGCGGCGCCGGGAAGCGTCGCCCGGATCGTCCGGCCACCGACCCGAGCCTTGATCTCACCCGGAGCCGCGTCGGCGACGACGCTTCCGTGCGCGAGCAGCACGATCCGGTCGGCGAACGCGTCGGCCTCCTCGAGGTAGTGCGTCGCGAAGATGACGGTCTTGCCGCGCGCGGCGACGGCGCGCATCGAAGCCCAGAAGTCGCGCCGTGCTTCGACGTCGAGCGCTGTCGTCGGCTCATCGAGCAACAGCAGGTCCGGATCGGCGACGAGCGCAATCGCGAACCGCACGCGCTGGGCCTGGCCCCCGGACAGCTTCCTGGTCCGGCGGCCGGCGAAGCCCGAGCACCCGCTGAGCGCGAGCGCGTCGTTCACCTCGAGCGGGCGCGGATACAGCGACGCGACCATCGTCACGAGTTCGCGGACGCTCAGGTAGTCGACCAGCGACCCCGTCTGGAGCATCCCGCCGACGACGCCGGCGGCGGCCGCCTCGGTCGGCGACATCCCGAACAGCGACACGGTCCCGGAGTCGGGGCGGGTCAGCCCGAGCATCATGTCGATCGTGGTCGTCTTGCCGGCGCCGTTCGGGCCGAGCAGCGCGACCGTCTCGCCCGGGGCGATCGCGAGGTCGATCGACTTTACGGCGCGTACCTCGCCGTAGGACTTCGAGAGGTCGGAGAGGACGATTGCACCGGGAGAAGTGTCATGTGTTGTCATGCCGCCACAGTGACACTTCGCGGCTCGGCCCGGTAGAGCCGAAGCTCACCAGTTCGATGTGACAAATGTCAGACGGGCCGGCCCGGTTCGCGGGGCGACCGCCGGAGGGCGCCCGCTCTCGTCGCGCGGGCGCCCTCTGGCGGATCAGCCGAGCGTGAGCTCGGCGATGCCCCCATCTGGAACGGACACGACCGGCCCTTCGGTGCTGGCGTCCTCCCAGATCAAGTAGTCGCCAAACGGGAGGCAGCCGAAGATCGCGGTCAGCCTCGACTGCGCGTGCGTGGTCCGCTCGTGCACGCCCGTGTGGACGCGGTGTCCGTGGCCGCCGACCCGGCTGATCTCGATCTCACGGCCGCGGAAGCGCTCGCTCGGGTACAGGATCAGCGCTCCCGAGCCGGCGCCGATGTCGAGCGCCACGCTGGCGCAGGTCGCGGCCTGCTCGAGCGCCCCGTGCTCATGCGTGGGATGCTCGAGTGCCCCGTGCGCGGTGGTTACCGTCACCATGACTCACGACACCGTCCCGAGCGGCGCGGTCTGATACCCGCCATGTGGCGTCCCGAGATACGGGAACGAGGTCAGGAACGGGAGGTTGAGGTCCGCTGGCGTAAGTCCGTCCGTGACCAGGCCGGCGGCGGCATCGGGCTTATAGCTGCTGTTGACAAGCGGGTAGGTCACACCCGCGATCGCTCGCAACTCGATCGTCACCACGTCGTCCTGTACGCGGCGCCCATTCGGGAATCCGGCGAGGTCTCCGCCGAGCAACCCGAGGATGTTCGGACTGCTCGCCGGCGGGATCGCCATGTTGAGGCGCAGCATGTCGGCCTGCGTGCTTCCGGTGAAGTTCTGGAAGCCCGGGATCAGCCCCGACGGGATCCCCGTGAGGAGGATCGCGACGAGGTCGGCGCGCGGCGCGGTCAGCTTGGCGAGGTTCGGGAACACGCCCGGGTACAGCACCGGCAGCAACGTCGCCAGCTCCGGGTGCTCCACGCCTCCGGCAAACCGATTGTCGGCCGCCGGCAGGAGCGAGTTCCACAGGTCCTTGAACCCCATCCCGACGAGCACCTCATTGAACAGCGGGTTACCCAGTCGCGACACCTGCATCCACTCGCCGGCCTCGTGCACGTACTCAGACCACGGCTCGCGCACGATCGCGGCCTGACGGCTCGCGGACGCCCACACGCCGACCACCGACGCCGGCGAAGACGCGTCCGTCGGCGTCGAGCCGTGACGCGTCAGATCCGACATCGGGACCTTCAGCGCGATCGAGTGCACGCTGAAGTTGTCGGTGCCGTTGACGCCAACCGCCGCTGAAAGCGCCGGGAGCCCGAACGTCGCGTGCAGGTTCTCGAACGGCCGCAGGTTCCCCAGGTCGAAGATCGACCCGAGGTCGACGTAGAACCCCTCAGCCCGCTGCCCCGCGAACACGGTCCGCCCGCCCGGGAGGCTGTGAATCGCCGCCGAGGCCAGCATGTCGTAGTCCGGGGTCGACAGCGGACCGACATTGCACGGCGGGCACGCAAGGCCCGCTCCGAGTACCTGGCGACGCCCGCGGCTGATCCGGGTGACCGAGTAGAACTGCTTGCGGTTCCAGTTCGCGCTGTCGATCGTGAGGATCGGTCCGCTGTTGTAGAGGAACGAGTTCGGGTTGGCGACCTGGGTCTCGAACGCGAACTCGTAGATGACGTCGGCGTCGCCATCGCCGTCGTTGTCGATGTTGATGCGGTACCGGACGTCGGCTCCGAACTCGAAGAAGTTCGGACCGCCGTACGGCGCCTCGAGCGGCAGGTAGTTCGCGATCATCGTGACCGTGCCCGGGTCGTCGGGGGAGACGAACGCGTACAGGTCGGTGTTGTCGGCTACCGGGTCCTTGCTGATCGCCGGCGCTTCGCGGTGAGAGGACATTGGTTGCCTCCTCAGCTCGCCGCGCGGGCGATCCGGGCAGCGATCTTGCGATCGTGCAACTTCACCTCACGCTCGCCGGCCATCACCGAGATCTCGCCCGTGCGGGGATCGCGGATGTACGCGACGACCGGTCCTGACTTGGCCGCGACCTTCGCGTCGGCCTGCTCCGCGACGAGCGCGCCAACGACGGTCATGCCCGCCGCGGCGGCTGCCGAGTTCTTCACGAACCCGCGCCTAGTAGTGTCACTCATGGCTGCCCTCCGGTCAGTGGTGGTTGACTTTCACCGACCATTCGCAGGCTGCGGTGAAGTGGATCACTCGCCGGATGTGTTAATTCCGTAACTGCGCTCGCCGGACGCGCGAGCTCTCGCCAGTGATCCGGATCGCCCGCGGCTCCGTACGCGCTTCAGTGCTTCGTCAACCACGCCGCATGTTCTCAGCCGACCTCCGCGCGTTCGCCGACGAGGAGTTGATGTCGCTGGTCTATGACGGCGACTCCCGCGCGTTCGAGGTCATCTTCGACCGGCACTCCGGCCCGGCGTTCTCGCTCGCCTACCGCATGTGCGGGCGCCGAGCGCTAGCCGAGGAGATCGTCCAGGAGGCGTTCGTGTCGCTGTGGCGGAGCGCCGCGCGCTACGACCGCACGCGCGGCAGCGTCCGTTCGTGGGTGCTCAGGGTGGTGCACAACCGCGCGGTCGACACGTTCCGCCGTGAGCTGTCGACCGCGCGTCACGACGTGTCCGACGACTGGATCGCCGACGCGCTTCCCGCGCGTGAGCGGACCGAGGAGGAGGTCGAGCGCCGGAGCGATGCCCGGCTCGTGCGCAGCGCGCTCGACGGCCTGCCGCCCGATCAACGCCAGGTGGTCGAGCTCGCGTACTTCGGCGGGTTCTCGCACGCGCAGATCGCCGACGCGCTCGGACTCCCGGCCGGGACCGTCAAGGGGCGCATGCGGCTGGCGCTGAGCAAGCTGCGGATCGCGCTCGGCGAGCCCGCGGGGGCGGTGCGATGACCGGGGAAGGTCCGGGCGGCCCGGAGCGCGGCTGCGGGAACGACGCGGCGCCGTACGTCCTCGGCGCGCTCGAGCCCGCCGAGGCGCGGGCCTTCATGCGCCACATGCGGACCTGCGCGGTATGCCGGGACGAGGTCGCCGCACTCGCGCCGGTGCTCGATGTGCTGCCGTCGTGCGTACCTCGATACGACGTCAGCCCGGAGCTTCGCCGTCGGGTGATGCACGCGGTCCGGTCAGAGCCGAAGTTCGGGGACGCGCCGGCCCGCGAGCGATGGCGCTCGCGACGCCGGCCGTGGAAGCCCAGCGCGGTCGCGGCAGCCCTCGCGGTCGCGGTCGCGCTCGTCATCGTGATCGCCTCCGGATCGCGCGGGACGCAAGACCGTCTGATCCGGGCCAGCGTCGGCCTTGCCCAACTGCACATCGCCGGCAGCCGCGGCGAGTTGATCGTCGACCATCTGCCACCGGCGCCACCCGATCGCGTGTACGAGCTTTGGCTCCAGCGCGACAACGGTGCGCTGGCCCCGAGCACGCTGTTCGAGGTCACCTCGCGGGGCACGGCCGCGCTCGGGCTGCCCGGCGAGGTGACCGGGGTCACGCGGGTGCTCGTGACCGTCGAGCCGTCCGGCGGCAGCCGCGTGCCAACGACCCCGGCAGTGATCGTGGCGCGGGTGTGATTGATCCAGATCCCGCTCGCGCGCGTAAGACCCATACAACCAACCGATCGGAGCAAGCCATGTTGGGACTCGACAATCCAATCCACATCCTCTTCCTGCTCGTGCTCCTGCTACTCGTGTTCGGGGCCAAGCGCCTCCCGGAGATGGGCCGTTCGCTCGGCGACGGGCTGCGTGGCTTCAAGGAGTCGATCAGCGGCGAGACGCCCACGGTGCACGCCGAGCAGGCGCACATCGCGCGCGCGCCCGAGCCGGTCGCTCACGCCACCCGTCCCGCCGGCGACCGCGAGAGCGTGGGTCCCGTCGCCTAGTCGGAATCGCGTCAGGGAATCCGGATGTCCCTGTGGGCGCGCGCGCTGCGCCGCTCGCGCCCTGACAGGTCGGATTCCCTGACCAGCTTCACGAGCGACCAGTGGTGTCCGACGGGACACCACTGGACACGGCGCGAGCCGAGCCGCAGCGACTTCACCGATGCCCCGGGCAGCCAGATCGTCGTGAACACGTGGCCTTGCCGGCACCTCACGACGACGTTGCCGCCGACGCCGTACCCGTGGCGCACGAGCGGGATCGTCTCCGCCAGCATCGCGCCGGCGAGGATCGCAAGCCGCTTGACACGCCGCCGGGAGCGCGAGGCCCCCGAATCGCCGCTCTCTGAGTTAGGTGTGGTTGAAGCAGGCACAGCAGTCCTTTCGTCGTCCGCGTAAGCGCCTTCTCAGAATCAATAATGATCTCACTTATGATAACGGACGCTGAACGCGGGCCACAAACATTGGCAGTGGCACGCACCTAATTCCAGGTGGCGTCCACGCCGAATTCGGGTAGTACGGTCGGCAACTGTCCAGGGCAGGGAACCCCCTAGCCAGAGCCCCCACGGGAGGATTACTCATGCGCAGAGCCGCCGGGAGCGGACTCACCGCCGCGATCATCGTCGTCGTCATGCTGACCGGAGCGAGCGCCGCCGCCGCCGCCAAGAGCGATGCAGCGCGCAGCTCCAGAGGGCTCGGTGCGCTCGTGCCGACAACCAAGAACGAGCTCCTGCCGCGCCACGGAGGCACGGCCGACAGCCTCAACTGGTCCGGCTACGCCGTGACGCCGAGCAGCGGGGGCATCACCGCCGTCTCGTCGAGCTTCACCGTGCCGACCGCGGCCGCGGTGCCGCCGGGCTTCGCCGCCACGTGGACCGGGATCGGCGGCTACAACACGAGCGACCTGATCCAGGCCGGCACGTCCGAGGATTCGACGCCGAGCAATCCGCTCCTCGGCGACCAGTACTACGCGTGGTACGAGTTGCTGCCGGCGAGCGAGACCCAGTTGACCGGCTGCACCGGGGACGCCAACTGTACCGTGACCCCGGGCGACAACATCACGGTCAACATCAGCCAGGTCTCCGGTAACACGTGGAGCATCTCGATGACCGACGCCGGCAAGTGGAGCTGGAGCCAGGACGTCAACTACACCTCCTCGGGGTCCTCCGGCGAGTGGATCCTCGAGGCTCCGACGCTCGTCGCCCAGACCCCGCTGGCGGACGTCGGCACGGCCCACTTCGGCCCCACATCGACGTACACGGCCGGTGGCGCCACCCACACGATCGCCGAGGGGGATCCGACCCAGATCGACCTGTCGCCGGGAGTGGTCAACGAGGCCACGCCGTCCGCGCTCGCCTCCGACGGACAGTCGTTCAACGACTGCGCCTACGCGCAGTCCTGCGCCGCGCCGTAGACGTTCGGCCCCTGCGGGGCTGGCGCGGTCCACCGCGTCAGCCCCCTCGGGCCATCTCTCATCCGAAACCAGGATGAGCGTCGGCGTACTCCCTGGCCAGCCGCTTCGGCGCCTGCACCAGCCAAGCCTCGACGATCACCTCTTCTAGGTGGTCGAGCCCGATCTCCTCGAGACGCACGAGGATCGCGGGATACCCGTCGAAGTGCGGCGTCGTGAAGTACAAGCCCGACGCGTCGGCAACCAGCGCCTCCTTCGCGCCGACGTGCTCGACCCTCGCACCCAGAATGGCGCCGGCGGGCGCGGCGTCCCCGAGCGCGTCGAGGTCCGCCCGGCGGAGCGGCCGCTCCCACACGAACTGCTTGTTGCGCACGCGCCAGCACGCGTTGCCCCATGCGGTCCCCTCGCTCGTCTCCGGCAGCCCGAGCGCGATCCGCCGTACGTCGTCCCAGGCGGCCACGCCGGTCAGCCGGCGGTCTCGGCCGGGGACGTGATCGGCACCGTGGTCGGCGCCGACTGCCCCGGGCGCGCCCACACGCCACGCTCCTGGAGCAGCTCGATCTGCTTGCGGGTGACCTGCTCGCGGTACTCGGCGTGCGTGTACGGCTCCCGCTCTAGGTACAGGTTCTTCGGATAGATCGGCCGCTCGTATACGAGTTGGTACTGCTCGGTCGTGAGGTCCTTCATCCAGTTGTCCCACTGCGCGGTCTGGCGGAAATTCCGCAATGCCTCGATGTCGATCGTGCCGGCGATCCACGTCGAGCCCCCTCCATACGGCACCTCGGTCACCACCTGGCCACGGTAGTCGACGATCTGCGATCCGCCCGAGAACGTGTCAATCGGAGTGGTCGAGTCCTTATCGAGGTAGTACGTGCCGAGGTTCATCCCGATCACGTACATGTTGTTGTCGAGCGCCCGGGCGCGATTCTGGACCGAGAACATTCCGCTCATTACGCCGGGAGCCGGGTACGGCCCGCGATAGGCGATCTCGCAACCGTTCATCGCCAATCCGCGCGCGTTCTCCGGATACGACGCCTCGTTGGCCATCATGATCCCGATCCGCCCGATCTCCGTGTCGGCGACTGGATAGAACGCGTCCAGGTCCCGACCATAGAGCTCGACCCACCGATCCCACACGTTGTGCGGTGTCACGGAGTGCTCGACCGGAAGCAGCGGCACCAGCTTGTGGTGCTTGAGGATCACGGTCCCGTCCTCGGGCTCGATCACGAACCCGACGTTGAAGAACCGACCGGGGAACTCGGGATGGCGAGCCTTGGCCTGCGCGATTACGTACGCGTCCCACTGCTGCGCGAGCCGCCCGAGGTAGTCGGTCTCGGGTCCGGGGATGTCGATTGCGCACTCGAGCGCGTAGGTCTCATGATCGAGGTCGAGCACCTCGTCGGTGAATCCCTGCAGGCCTCCCTCGGGGATGCAGATCAATCTCACCGGGAGGTCCATGCTCGACAGCCAGGACGCGGCCTTGACCATATGCGAGATGTGCTCGAGATTCCAGGCGATCTCCTCGCGTCGGCGGATACCGCGCATCGTCGAGATCAATCCGACGACCTGGTAGGGCTCGATCATGGGAGGCTCCTCTCTCTAGTTGCGAGCGACTCTAACCGCACCGCCACGCGCCACGCCACCGCTCGCCGCCGGTCCGCCAGGCGATCGCTCGAGCGCTATCACCGCGGTGTCGTCGACCTGTGACCCTTCTGCAAATTCGACCAGCGCTGCCTCGATCCGCCGCACCGCGTCGGCGGCCCCGACGGCAGGCCGGAGCGTCTCGGCCAGGCGCTCCTCGCCAAACCGCTCAGCCTGGCCGACCGTGTCGATGACGCCGTCGGTGTAGAGAATCAGCTGGTCGCGCGGTTCAAGCCGGATCGTGGTCGCCTCCCAGCCGCCGTGCTCGTACGCCCCCAGGAACGGAGCGAACACGCCGACGGGGCGCGCGGACCCGCGGCGCAGGTGATACGCCGGAGGATGACCGGCGAGCACGAGGTCGGCGTGTGCGTAGCCGTCAGCAACGCGCAGGAGCACGCAGCAAACGCTGACGAGGGACAGACCCGGGCGCTCGCGCAGCGCCGCGTTGAGCTGCCCGAGCGTCGCGATCGGATCGCCGAGCAGCTTGCCGGCGGTGCGAAACGTGTAGCGAGACAGCGACGTCAGCGCGGCGGCCTCGGCGCCACGCCCGGCCACGTCGCCGACGACGATCATCCAGCCCCCGGACACCGCGAACGCGTCGTAGAAGTCGCCGCCGACCTCGTTCTGCTCGCCGGCGGCTCGGTACAGGCTCGCGAGGCGGAACCCGGGGATCTCGGGAAGGTCGGGCGGCAGCAGGCTTTGTTGGAGCGTCGCGGCGATCTGCGATCGCTCGGCGTACAGACGAGCGTTCTCGACCGCGATCGCGGCGCGCCGCCCAAGCTCCGCGGCGAGCGCGAGATCGCCCTCTCCAAACGTGCGGCCGGACTCCGCCATCGCCAGCGACAGCGCACCGATCGGCGGCTGCTCGGCGATCGCGAGCGGAACGACGATGACCCGAGCCGTCACCCACGGAAGCCCGGAGCGCATCACCTCGGCGGCGCCGGCCTCGAACTCGAAAGCAAGCGCGTCGTCGCCGGCGTCGGCGGGAGCTAGGGCAACCTGCCCCAGCGCCCCGTTGTCACCTCGCATCGCGAGGACGCACCGGTCCGCGAGACCCGGCACCGTCAGCTGCGCGACCTGTTGGAGCGTGTGCTCGTAGTCGAGCGAGGAGGACAGCTCTTGCCCAGCCTCGGCGAGCAGCCGCTGCGCGAGCTCGGCCCGCTTGACCTCGGTGAGGTCCTCGATCACGCTGACGATCAACGACAGCGAGCCGTCGGCATCGAACACGGGAGTTGCCTTGTTCAGCAGCCAGCGCTCCTCGCCCGTTGAGCGGATCACGTTGCGCACGAGCAGCGGCTCGGGCACCTCGCCTTGAGCTGCGCGCGCCGACGGCAGGTCCGCAAGCTGCAAGCTCCTCCCTGCCTCGTCGAACACGTCGAACAAGGCCATCAGCGCCCCGCGCGAGGCGTCGGTCACCTCGCGCACCGAGCCGACGCTGAGTAGCCGCGCTGCCGCGGGGTTGGCGAACACGATCTGGCCGTCGGGGTCGCGGACGAGAACCGCCTCGCCGAGATTGGTGAGCGTCGCCTCGAGCCGCCGCTCGAGCCCGGTCACGGCCTGTGACAGGGTCGCGTTGTCGAGCGCGAGCGCGAGATGCCCGGACAAGATCTCGGCGTAGCGGAGATCGTCCTCCCCGTAGCTTCGGCCGGAGGTGCCGACGCCGAGCGCTAGCGCCCCGACCGTGCGCCCCCGCGCCCGCAGCGGGATGAACAGCGCCGAGCGCAACTCGAGCGCGCGAAGGAGCTCGAAGTCCTGGTCGCTCGAGGCGATCATCCTCAGCTGCTCGTCGGTCACACTGGGAAGGAGCTGGCTCACGGCGCTGACGATCGCCCGGGGCAGCCCGACCGGTGCATCGGGCAGCGGGCGCCGTCGCAGCAGCGCCGCCTCGAGCTCCTCGCGCCGCCGCGGCGCGTCGACCCGCGATCCAATCCGCCGGAGCTCGCCGTCGGGCGAGATGCTGTCGAGCGTCGCGATGTCGGCGAACGCCGGCACGACGAGCCCCAGCAGCCGCGCCACGGTGTTCTCGAGCAGCAGCGTGCCATCCGCGACCTCGCCCGCAGCGACGAGTAGCTCGAACCGGTCGACATCAGGCCCCGTGCTCAACCGGCATCACCCACCGGCAAGCTCGGCCGGCGCCCCGGCGAACAGCGGGTGACCGTCCGGGAATCCGGCGATCTCGAACAGCCGCTGAATTTTGGCCGAGCCGGGGACCACGGCGAAGCGATACCCGCCGGCCTCGGCACGTCGCTGCTGTGAAATGACGAGTCGCAATCCGGAGGTGTCCATGAACCCGACCGCTCGCAAGTCCAGGACCAGCACGGTAGCTCCCGCTCGCGCGGCGTCAAGCGCCAACTGAACGGCATCGAACGTGGTCAGGTCGACATCGCCCCGAACCGAGACGACCACCGCGTCGCGAACGCGCTCCGTGTCCAGCCTCAGATGACTCGACAGTCCCAATCTCCGTCCCACCCGCCAGCGGTCACCCCGTCGACCGCCACACGATTCTACGCCCGGACGCGGGCGGTTTGCGAGACTTGCACCGTGGGCGGCGTCGGGGTCAGCCGAGCTAGGGAGGACGAGATGGCGATTTCCAAGCAGCCGATGACCGACGAGCAGCGCAAGTCGGTCGCGCTGGAGTACCTGAAGGCATTCGACAACGGAGGCACGACGTCGACGGGCGGCAGCATCCTCGATCTGTTCGCCGACGATGCGCAGGTGCACTTCCCGAAGTGGGGGCTCGCCACCGGCAAGGATGCGATCGGCCGGATGTTCGGTGACGTCGGCGCCACGCTGGAGCGGATCGTCCACGACTACGCGAACTTCAATTGGATCATGACCGGAACCGACACGTTCGCGTGCGAGGGCACAAGCTTCGGGGAGCACCAGGACGGCGAATGGCGGGCGGGCGTCACCCACGCGGGAAGGTGGTGCGACGTGTTCGAGGTCCGCGACTTCTTGATCCAGCGCTGCTTCATCTATCTCGATCCCGATTACGCGGGCCTCGACACCGACCGGTACCCCTGGCTGGCCCGCGAGGGGCGCGATCCGTCGGTGCCGCTCAGCGTCGGCCTCCGCGAGGCGGCCTCGGCCGGGATGGACAAATAGGTACCCTGCGCTGCCCCATCGTCGTCAAGGAGACTCATGGAATACAGCGAAGCCCTGGCACACAAGATCGAGGCTCGGATCACGGAACTCAAGACCGAGATCGCCGCGCACGAGCGAGCGCTCGCTGCGCTGCGCGGTCGCCCCAGCGCGGCCTCGAGCAACGCGGCCGCCTCGAACGGCCGCCGCACCGCCGCAAAGCGCACCCGCGCCGCAGCGGCCAAGAGCGCCGGCGCCACCGCGCGGCAGCCGCGCCGCACGCGCCGGAGCGCCACAGCCTCCGCGGAAGCGGTGTTCGACGCCCTCAAGGACGGACAGGATCAGGCATCGGCGATCGCCAAACAGTTCGGCGTGTCGCCGGCAGTCGTTCGCAACCGCCTCGCGCAACTCGAGGAGGCGGGACGGGTGAGCCGGACCGGGAACCGACGCTCCACTCGCTGGCGCAGCCACGCCGCGTAAGCGGCCAGTCAGGCTGCAGTGAGGCCACCGGCTCTCGCGATCCGCCGCAGCCTCCACCCCAGATCTCCATTAATTCTCCACCGCCGGTCCGGCTGGCGCGCGCGGCCATGACTCGCGCCCAGCGCGGGCCGACCGCGTCGCCGCGGCTGTCAATAAACCTATCCAACCCGTCTCAAAGTGCACCATGCACTGCGATGAATCTGCGTTCCGTAACCATCGACCTGTTTAGGTTTTGCTGACCAGGGGCATCGCCACCGGTGAGACAGAAAGCCGGTGCGGAGGCAGGCCGCACGGGTAAAGCTGTAGTTACATCCCGCACGGGCGCTGGCCTTTTGCGTGCCCGGGCGCCGAGCGCCGACGCTCGCGTCTCGTTTCCTGCACGTCGAGGAAAGAAAGGCCCGTCCATGTCACATCTCCGTTTTCGACCGCTGCTACTTGCCGCGGTCCTCGCTCTCATGCTGCCGCTCGGAGCCGACGCGGCGGCGAGCACTAACACCGCCGTCACCTCTCAGAGCGGTGATGGCGCCACACTGACGCTGTCGGCAAAAGCCAAGCGCTCGTTCTCCGGCCAGCACGTGTCGCTCACCGCACAGCGGCCGGCAACTCGGCGCAAATCGGCCTACGCCCTTCCCGACAGTTCCGGGAAGTGGAACTTTGCCAAGGCGACCGGCACGCTCAACCTCAACGGCGTTCTCCACATCGCCCTCGGGAAGCACTCGGTGGCCATGAAGTCGGTGACGTTCACACGACCCGCGAAAGGCAACGGACACGTGACGGTAAAGCTCGCCGGCCACAAGGTCCAGCTGTTCACCGTGACAGGCAAGGTGCACGTCAAGCACAGTGGCGCAACCGAGATTCTCAGCGGAATGACCGCGAAACTCGCCAAGGCGGGAGCGACCAAGCTCGACAAGGCCCTGAAGAAGAGCGCGTTGAGCAACGGGCAGTCGGTCGGATCGTTCACCGTCAGGGTGAGCACCGCGCCGATCGCCGGGTCCCCCGCGTCGGGCGCGGCGGGCGCATCCGGAGTCACCCCGAGTTCGAGCTCGGGAGTCGGCCTCGCGCTGACCCCCGATTTCGTCTCGCTGCTCAACTCCGCCGGGCTGTCCGGGCTGCCGCTCGTCCCGGCATCGGGTGGACTGCCGGCACCGCTCGGCACGACCACGATCCCAGGCGCTGACGGCAGCAGCGTGACCCTTCCCCTGAACGGGTCGACCGCCGGCGGCAGCTTCGACCAGGGAACGCTCACCGGCACGATTCCGCTGAGCGGCGGATTGCAGCTCGACAACGGCGCTGCATCGGTTTCACTGACCAATCCCGAGCTCACGCTCGGAACCGGAACCGAGGGCTCGGCGCTCAGCTTCGAGCTCAACGGAGGACCCGAGGTCAAGCTGTTCGACATCGACACGTCCCAGCTCGAGCAGGCCGCCACGCCGGAAGGCGGGCTCAGCCTGAGCGGCCTGGAGGCCACGCTGTCGAGCGAGGGTGCCTCGTCCCTGAACGAACTGCTCGGCCCCAACGTGTTCACCACCGGGCAGCCCGTCGGCGGACTCTCGATGATCCTCCCCGCCGCGTCCACATCGACCGGCTAGCCACTCCCTGTAGCACCACGGGCTAGCCGCACGCTGGCCCGCCCGCCGGGACGAACGACCCCGGGGCCTCCCCTCCGCCCCGGGTCGTTCACGTCTGTCCGGAGTCGCGGTGTCACCGACGAGGATCCGGGCGTCGTGTCACAAACGACCCCCCGCGAAGCGTCATACAAGCGATGAGTTCCGACCCGCTCCCGTGTCTAAGCACCGAGCACCCGTTGCCGACACCGGCTCCTCCGATGACCTTCGACCCCGACCTCGACTTCGACCGGACACCGCCCGCCGGCGTCCGCATCGCCCGCCGGCTCCTGGCGCCGGTGATCCTGACCGCCGCCATCGGGTCGCTGCTGCTCGCGGTGCCGCCGCTCCGAGGCGTCGCCGCAGAGATCGCGCACCTGCGACCCGACTGGATACTCGCCGCGGTCGCGCTCGAGGTGGCGTCGTGTCTGGCGTTCGTCGTGATCTTCCGGCTGTACTTCGACGAGGTCCCAGCCGGCGCGGCGCGCGAACTCGCGTTGACCGAGCAGGGCTCCGGGGCGCTGCTGCCGGGCGGCGGCGTCGGGGCGCTCGCGATCGGAGGGTGGTTGCTCCGTCGCGTCGGGATGTCGACGAGCGCGATCATCGACCGCTCGAGCGCTTTGTTTTTCCTCACCAGCGCGGTCAATGTCGCCGCGCTCGTCGGAGCCGGTGCGCTGCTCATCGTGCGCGCGCCAGTTGCACCATCAGATTTCCTGAGCGCCGGCATTCCGGTCGTCGGCGGGCTCGCCGCGGCCGCGACCGTGCTCTCGATTCCCATCCTGATCGGCCGCGCACCGCAGCGCCACTGGCCCGCCTGGCTCATCGACCTGGCGTCCGGGATCACCCGCGCACGCCGGTCGCTGCTGGCACCGAGCTGGCGCCTGCTCGGCGCCGCCGGCTACCTCGGGTTCGACATCGCGGCGCTCGGGGCGACGTTCGCCGCCACCGGCCACCCGCTCCCGCTGGCCCCGCTCGTCCTCGGTTACCTGATTGGCTACCTCGCCAACCTGATCCCCGTGCCCGGCGGGTTCGGCGTGCTCGAAGGCGGCCTCGCCGGCGCGCTGATCGTCTACGGGGCGCCGGCCACTCAGGCCACGGCCACGGTCATCATCTACCACGCGATCGCGTTCTGGATCCCGAGCCTTGGAGGCCTCGGCAGCTATGCGCTCCTGCGCCGGCGCCTAAACGAGACGGACGCGAACCGGCGCCTGAGGTCACCAGCTCGGGGAGCATGTTTCCCGAACCGCGATGACCAAGCCACGGCGCAAGGATGTGTTCCCGCCTGATCGTTCTCTCCAGTCGCCGCGGGGGCTCAGCGATCCACACCGAGTAGCCGTTCGGTGGCCTCGTCAGGAACGCCGCCGAAATACGCGTCGAGCACCTGACCGAACATGGGACTCGACGGGTCGGCGCGCGCGAACAGCGTCATCGATGAGCGCAGCTTGATCGCGTCGATGCCGCCGAAGATGTCCTGCGCGGTCTTTCCCTCGAGCTCGCAGAGGATCCGCGCGCACTCGATCAACCGGGGCCCGAGCACGGGGTGAGCCAGGTAATCCCGCGCCTCCTCGAGCGACGCGACCGCGTACCTCCGAGAGGTCGGGCTCTGTCCGAGCCCGGCGATCTGCGGGAACACGAACCACATCCAGTGGCGGCGCTTCGCGCCGGCGCGCAGCTCGGCCACAGCCGTCGCGAAGGTATCCGCCTGATTCTGGGCGGCAACGAATCGATCTAGCCCGACGGGATCGCCCATTTGCGCCGTCGCAAACCTAGCGCGAGCCTGGCCCATACGATGTGGCGATGCTCGAGCACGAAAGGGTGGCGATCGCGCTCGGCGAGCGCTCGGCACTGCCGGTTATCGTGGCGGTCCATTCGACGGCCTTGGGCCACGCGGTCGGGGGCTGCCGCGTGTGGCGCTACCGGGATTGGCGGGACGGGCTCGACGACGCGCTCCGGCTGTCGGAGGCGATGACGCTTAAGTGCGCGATCGCGGGACTCCCGCTCGGCGGCGGCAAGAGCGTGATCGCGCTTTCGTCCGACACGGACCTCACGCCCGAGCGCCGGCGGGCGGCGATGCTCGACCTCGGCGACGCCGTCGAGCGCTTCGGCGGCAGCTACGGGGTCGGCGAGGACGTGGGCACGACCGCCGAGGACATGCTGATCGCGCGCGAGCGCACGCGCTACGCCTACTGCCTACCGGAGTCCGCGGGAGGCGCCGGGGAGCCATCCGAGCCGACCGCCGAGGGCGTCCAGGCGGCGATCGCGGTGACGCTCGAGCAGGCGTTCGGAACCGCCGAGGTCTCGGGGCGGCGAATCGCGATCATCGGCCTCGGCCAGGTCGGTTCACGCGTCGCGCGCCGACTCGCCGCGAACGGCGCAGACCTCCTGGTATGCGACATCGACGCCTCCAAGCGCCGGCTCGCGGACGAGCTGGGCGCGAGCTGGGCCGACCCCGACTCGGCCCTGCGCGCCGACGTCGACCTGCTCGTGCCGGCGGCGCTCGGAGGGATCCTCACGCCCGCCTCGGTGGCGACGCTGCGCTGCCGGGCGATCGCCGGTCCCGCCAACAACCAGCTCGCCGACGACGGCGTCGCGGAGGCGCTGAACGACCACGGCATCCTGTGGGCGCCCGACTTCGTGGTCAACGCCGGCGGCGTGATCTACGGCAGCGCGATGGAGTTCGAGGGCTGCACGCGCGAGGACGCGATCGCGCGCGTCGGCGCGGTCGCCAGCTCGCTCGAGGCTGTCTTCTCCGCCGCCCGGCAGCACGCGATCACGCCCCTCGCGGCCGCGCGCCGCGTCGCCGACGGGCGACTCAAAGCCGCTCGTCGCCGCGGGGCTGAGGTCTCCTAGGCGCTCGTCAGCCCGCCGGGGCCCCGTGCAGGCCGCCCGCCGGCCGCTCGCGCTGGTCCCACCAGTCGTTCACGACCGAAATGGCGCCACCGAGGATCCCCTCCTTGAACGCCGCCGTGTCGTTGACGTTCGGTAGGGCCTCGTCGGGGACGGCCACCTCGAGAAACTCGCACAGCGGCTCCCATCCCTCGCGCGGCTCCCACACGAGCAGGCGGTCGGCCGGGATATCGCGTTTGACGCGATCGTTCCAGCGATTCATCGCGGCGATCAGGCCCTCGTCTTCGAACGTCGCCTCGGGCGGCGCCAGTCCGCCGGTCGGGTCAGCCCACGTCATGTGGATCATCAGGTCGATGAACCTCTTCCACAGCGGGTCGAGCTGGGCCCGCGCGGCGCACATGTGGTGCATCACTGAATCGCCGAAGTACATCGGCCAGATCGTCTCGCGCATACTCCGCACCCAGCCCTCAGGCGCGCGCACGCTCAGCACGACCTTCGAGTCGGGGTAATACTCGAACAGTTCCTTGTAGCACCAGCCTCCGGGCCAGTCCACGGTCGACTGGGCGTCGCCAAAGATCGCCTCCCAGTCGGGCTCGCCGCGAGCGACAGCCTCCCACAGGCCGAGCCCGGCCTCGAAGTCCATCATCAGGTCCCGCATGTGGTAGCAGTGCCCGAATCCGAGCTTCTCGAACGCGATTGCCTGGGTCGTGGTCGCCGTGCGGGGGAGACCTGCCCCGATCACTTTCATATCTCACCTCAGCTGGAAGGGGGGTCGCGGCGGTTCTATCAAAGGCGGCGCTACCTCTACGCTCTGATGTCGATGAGCGCTACACGACCGCCCACCCCGAACGGCAAGCCGTGGACCGGCGACTACGCGTCGAGCAACGGCGCGACGGCCAACGTCCCCGGCCCGGGCCTCAGCCGGCTGGTCGTGCTCGGCTACATCACCGCGGTCGCGATGCCGCTGCTCGGGCTGCTCATCGGGATCGTGGCCGTGACTCGGCCGGCCAGGGCGACCGCCCGGCACGGCCGGTGGATCATCGCGATCAGCATCGTCGCCTCGATCATCTGGGCCGTCGTGTTCGCGTCCGGCGTGTTCACGACGACGAGCAACGACATGGGCTACTGATCCGCCCGGGCCGAAAAGGTCCCGGCACGCGAGCGTCGAACACGTGCGAAATGCCATTGGGGGATGGCACGCCAGCCCCTGTCCAACAGCACCAGGAGGACCTCGATGACCGAAAAGACGACCAAGCCCGTGCGCCGGCGCACCCGAACCGCCAAGCCTAAGCCCATGCCGGCGTCTGAGCGGCACCTGCCTAGCCACGCCGAGATCTGTGAACGCGCCTACTTCATCCACCTCGAGCGCGGCGAGAGCGACGAGCTCGCAGACTGGCTGCGCGCCGAGCAGGAGCTCGCCGCGGCTTGAGCCTGATGTAGCTCTCTCGTATTCGGTCGGCTCATCGCCGCGCTGACCAGGCACCATGTGCGGCGATGAAGCCGTCCGAGCTACGCGATCGATGCCTCGCGCTCCCCGGAGCCGAGGAGACCTTTCCGTTCGGCCCCGAGAACTCCGTGTTTAAGGTCGCCGGCAAGGTGTTCGCGCTCTCCCGGCTCGACACCAACCCGCTGCGGGTCAGCCTCAAGTGCGAGCCCGCCCTCGCCGAGCAACTGCGCGAGGCGCACGCGGCGGTGATTCCCGGCTACCACCTGAACAAGCGCCACTGGAACACCGTGATCATCGACGGCTCGCTGGCGTCCGACGCCATCGGCGACATGATCGAGGACTCGTACGACCTCGTCGTCAGCAAGCTCCCTCGTACCCGGCGCCGAGCGCTCGGCTGGCAGGGCGAGGACTGAAGGGCGCGACGTGGCGGGCAGTCACCGTAGCCGCGTCGAAACGCTGCTGGCCGACGCCGCCGCCGAGCACGCGAGCCTCCTGGACAGGCTCCCGCCCGACCTGAGCGCGTCGCTCCCGGTCGATGCGCAAGGCGTGACCCAGGCGATCGACTACCTCGCCGCAGCCTCCGGCATGTCGATCAACGAGCGGCGGGCGCTGATCAGCCCCCACGCCGTCAATCCGGCCGTGCTCCACGCCCGGGTGTTCGGACGGGCGCCGCTGGCGCGGGAGACCGTGATCGGTTCCTTCGTTGAGGGCGCGCGCGTGCGCGCCGATGCTCTGGCCGCGCTCGCCGACGCCGTCGGCGGTGAGCCGCTCGGCCGGGAGGTCCGGACGCTCCTCGTCGCCGATCCGCCCCCGCTCGGCGCGGATGGACAGGATGTAGTGCCGGCGCTCCGGGCCACCTACGCCGCCCACGAACGTGCCGCGATCATGATCGCCGAGAGCCTCGACGGGTCCTAGTCCAGCCCGCCTGGGTGCCCTTGGCGGCGGCCGGCTGGAGGCCCCGGGGGTGGCGCGGCGTGACGCGGCGAGCGTGTACGGTTGTTACCTTACGTGCGCCCACGTCTCGTCTCAGCCATCCTCGGCGTGCTCGCCGCGCTCGCCATCGCCGCGTGTGGCAGCAGCAGCGGCGGATCGTCCAACGGGGTCGCCTCGAAGTCCCCGGACCAGATCGTCGCGGCGGCGACGAACGCCGTCTCGAACGTCAACTCGGTGCACGTGGCGGGCTCGGTCCCCAGCGGCGGCCAGCAGATCACGCTCGACCTGAGCCTGGTCAACGGCAAGGGCGGCAAGGGCTCGATGACCGAGAACGGCCTCAGCTTCCAGATCGTCGCTCTCGGTCAAGAGGTGTACATCAACGGCAGCTCGTCGTTCTGGAGCAAGTTCGGCGGTGCCCCCGCCGCGCAGCTCCTGAGCGGCAAATGGCTAAAGGCGCCGGCGACCGGCCAGCTCGCCTCACTCGCGACGCTGACCAACGGGCACAAGCTGTTCGGTCAGTTGCTCTCGAGCCACGGCAAGCTCGAGAAGGGCAAGACGACCACGGTCTTGGGCCAGCAAGCGATCGGCATCACCGACACCACGAACGGCGGGACGCTGTACGTCGCCACGACCGGCAAGCCCTACCCGATCGAGATCGTCAAGACCGGCTCCGACGGCGGTCACATCGTGTTCGACCAGTACAACCAGCCCGTCGCGCTGACGGCGCCGGCGAAGGCGATCGACATCTCCCAGCTGAAGTAACCGCCGGCCACGCGCCACCCCGCCGCCTCGCCATGCTCACGCCCGCGCCGGTAACAACGCCCGCAGATCGCCGATCGTGTCGGCCTCGCCGGCGTCCTTGTCCGGCCGGTAGCGCTTGACGCGCGCGAACCGGAGCGCGAGGCCGCCCGGGTAGCGAGTCGAGGACTGGACTCCGTCGAGCGCGATTTCGACGACGAGTTCGGGGCGCACGAGCACCGCGATCCCGCGCCGGTCCGTCTCGCGTGCGAGCAACTCCTCCGTCTGCCAGCCCAGCAGCTCGTCGGTCATCCCCTTGAAGGTTTTCCCGACCATCACGAACCCGCCCGAATCCGGGTCTCGGGCGCCGAGGTGGAGGTTCGAAAGCCAGCCTTGCCGGCGCCCGTGGCCCCATTCGGCGCCGAGCACGACGAGGTCGTACGTGCGCACCGGCTTGACCTTTCGCCACGCCCCGCCGCGCCGGCCGGCGGCGTACGTCGACGCGGCGTCCTTGACGACCACGCCCTCGTGGCCGGCGCCCAGCGACGCCTCGAGCACACGCTCTCCCTCTTCCGGATCCGCGGTCAACACGCCGGGGATCACCAGCCCCGGGGCGATCGCCCGCAGCCTGTCCAGGCGCTCAGTCAAGGGGGCGTCGAGAAGGTCCTCACCGTCGACGTGGAGCAGATCGAACAGGAACGTCACGATGCCCTCTGGCGGGGCGTCGCTGTCGATCTGCGACACGGTGTCCTGGAACGCCGCCGGAGCCCCGTCGCGCATCCACAGCGCCTCGCCGTCGAGCACCGCCTGGCCCACGGGGAGGGCGACGGCCGCCTCGACGATTCCCGGCAGCGTCGCCGTGATCTCGTTGAGGTTGCGCGTGTAGATGCGGACGTCGCGGTCGCGGCGATGGATCTGGATCCGGATTCCATCGAGTTTCCACTCCACGGAGGACAGCCCGAAGCCCGACATCGCGTCGGCCACGTCGGCGCCGGTCGAGGCCAGCATCGGAAGGATCGGCCGGAAGATCTCGAACCCGATCGCCCGTAGGCCAGCCTCGCCCTCGGTCATCGCGACCTGCGCCATCCGCGTGAGATCGCCCGACAGCATCAGCGCCCGGCGCGCGATCTCACCGCGGACGCCCGCGGCCTTGGCCACCGCGTCGGCCATCACCCCGGCGAGCGCGCCCTGCCTGAGCTCCCCAGTGAACAGCCGCCGGAGGAACGCCGCCTCCTCCTCGGTGGCACGCCCGAGCAGGTGGCCGAGCAGGTCACCCCTCGCCCCCACTGATCCGGGCCCGCCAATGCTCTCGATCTCGTCGATCGCCCGGTCCACCTCGATCACAGTCAGAGTCGGCCGATCCGCCGGCGCAGGCCGGATCGCGTAGATCGTCGCGTACCCCACGCCGACGCGGCCCTGGCGGGGAGCGCCAGACAGGAACCCGACGCAGATCGGGACCTCATCCGGTTCGAGCTCCATCAACAGCTCGGCGAGAATCGCGACCTTGCGCGACCGCGAGCTCGTCTCGCCGACGAGCGTCGACGCGGTGACCACATCGGCGAGCAGCGTCATCGGCCCAGGTCTAGCAGGCGCCAGGACCGCCACACCGCCAGCGATGCGAGCCTTCCGCGGTTCGGATGGATTAGTCGGAACTCCAATAGTATGATGTCCGCGCTCTTGACCAGTAGTCGTAACGTCTCTTAGGACTCGCACCCATGACCGTCGAATCCGCGCACCCCGATCTCTACGACGTACCGCAGGACCTGCTCGACTTTCGGGACTTGGTGCGCCGCCTGGCGCAGGAGCAGATCGCGCCCCGCGCCGCCGACATCGATCGCACGGCCGAGTACCCGTGGGATGTCCGGCGCCTTCTCGCCGAGCAGGACGTCCTGGCGCTCCCGTTTTCGACCGAGTACGGCGGCACCGGCACCGGGACGCTGATGCTGCAGATGGCGGTCGAGGAGATCGCAAAGGTGTGCGCGAGTAGTGCGCTGATCCTCATGCTCCAGGAGCTGGGATCGCTCCCGATTGCGCTGTTCGGCTCGCCTGAGCTCAAGGAGCGGTGGCTTCCGCGGTTCGCGAGCGGCGAGCTCGCGCCGGCGTTCGCGCTGTCAGAGCCCGAGGCGGGCTCGGACCCGGCCGCGATGCGGACGACCGCGGTTCGCGACGGCGACGAGTGGGTCCTCAACGGGGCCAAGAACTGGATCAGCAACGCCACCATCGCCGACGTCTACGTGGTCTTCGCCAAGACCGATCGGGAGGCCGGGCGTAGCTCGGCGTTCCTGGTCGAGGCCGACCGCCCGGGCTTCTCGATCGGCAACGTCGAGCACAAGCTCGGGATCAAGGGATCACCGACCGGATCGCCGGTGCTCGAGGACGTTCGTATCCCGAGCGGCAACCTGATCGGGCAGGAGGGCAAGGGGCTGAGCGTCGCGCTGGCCACGCTCGAGCGAACGCGCCTCGGCGCCGCCGCGCAGGCGGTCGGCATCGCCCAGGGCGCCACCGACTATGCGAACGAGTACGCGAAAGAGCGGATCGCGTTCGGCAAGCCGATCAACCAGCTTCAGGCGATTCAGTTCAAGCTCGCCGACATGGAGACCGGCACCGCGGCCGCGCGCGAGCTCCTCTACAAGGCGTGTGCGCTCGTCGATCGCGGAACGCCTGGAGTGGGGAAGTACACCTCGATGGCCAAGCTGTTCGCCTCCGACAACGCGATGCGCGTCACCATCGAGGCGATACAGGTACTCGGCGGCTACGGCTACGTCAACGAATATCCGCTCGAGCGCATGATGCGCGACGCCAAGATCACACAGATCTACGAGGGCACCAACGAGATCCAACGCGTCGTGATCGCGCGGGCGATGGCACGGTAGCGCCGGGTGGATGCCGCCGCCACTACCGTTTGATCCAATTGAGGAAGCCGCTCGCCAATGGAGCGAGCACTGGGGTCCGGACACCACGCCACCGATGCGCGCCGTCACCTCGATCATGCGCGCTCACCAGATCCTCATCAGCCGCCTCAACGAGGCGCTCGCTCCTTACAACCTGACCTTCCCGCGGTACGAGGCGCTGATGCTGCTCTACTACAGCCGCACGGGCTCGCTACCGCTCGGCAAGATGGGCGACCGACTCCAGGTCCACCGGACCAGCGTGACCAATCTGATGGACGGACTCGAGCGCGAAGGCCTCGCCGAGCGCTCGCCCCATCCGACCGACCGACGCACGACGCTGGGGACGATCACGCCCCGCGGTCGCGAGGTCGCCGACAAGGCGACCCGCGTGCTCAATCAGGCGGAATTCGGCACCGGCCCGGTGCCCGAGCGTGACCTCGACCTGATCAGCGACAAGCTCACGAGCCTGCGCGTCGGTGCCGGTGACTTCGTCGCCTGAGGCCGCTCGATGCCGATCGTTCTCCTGATCCGCCACGCGCAGGCGTCGTTTGGGGCGGCCGACTACGACGTCCTGTCCGAACTCGGCCACGCCCAGGTACAGGCGCTCCACCGTGCGCTCACGCGGCGCGGCATCGTCGCCGACCGCGTCGTCACCGGTTCGTTGCGCCGCCAGCATGACACCGGTCGCCCCTGGTCGGACGGCGCCGGCGGGACGGCGTCGGTTGACGAGCGCTGGAACGAACTCGATAACGACGACGTGCTCTCGCATCACTCGGCGATGAGGACGCGATTGGAGCGGCGTCCGAGCGACACCGGGCCCGCGATGAGCTCGCAGGACTTTCAGGTCGTGTTCGATCAGGCTCTCCAGGAGTGGGTCGACGCGGGCGCGGAGAGTCCGGCGCGGCAGACATGGCCCGACTTCCTCGCCGAGACCAGCGGCGCGCTCGATGACCTCGGCGCCGGGCTGCGCAGCGGGCAAACGGGGATCGCGTTCAGCTCGAGTGGAGTGATCGCCGCGCTGGCGGCCTCGCTCATCGGCCTCCCCGACCGCGCCTTTGTCCCACTCAACCGGGTGTCGGTGAACACCTCGATCACCAAGGTAATCGTCGGCAGCCGGGGCAAGACGCTCGTGTCTTATAACGACCACAGCCACCTCGAGGACGCGGGCAACGACGGTCTCGTGACGTACCGCTGAAGTTGCCGGAAATCAGGCGCGCCGCGGGGCGGCGTACTCCGCCCCGCGCGACGGCTCCCGGTCAGTCACCGCCCTCGTACTTGAACGAGATGCCGAGCCGGACCCGGTAGCTGACGATGCCTCCATTCTCGATCGTCACGTCCTGACGGATGACCTCGGCAACACGCAGGTCGCGAACGCTCTTCGCCGCGGTCTCCACGGCGGTGCGAGCGGCCGCCTCCCACGATTCGCCGCTGACGCCGATGACCTCGGTGACGCGATAGACGCTGTCTGCCATGGTGTGCCTCCTCGCTCGGCTGAGCGTGGCTTGGGGGTGTGAACGCGGCTGAGCCTATAGACGCTGCTTCGACGCAGTCAACTCGCGGACGCCAATCCCGGGCAATCCGCCCGCGCAGCACTTGACGAGTCCAGGGCTCCGGGTGGATCGGCGTCAAAGCGCGCCCCGGCGCCGCGCTAGCGTGGCACTAGCGTGGCACTAGCGTGGCACTAGCGTGGCACTATTATCGTGATATCATCATCAACGAATTCCGTTCCCTTCCCCCGGGAGAGCCCTATGGACGCCGCGAACCGTAATTCGGACGGCATCAGCACGTTTGCCGGCAAAGTCGCCGTCGTGACCGGCGGCGGCTCGGGCATGGGGCGCGAACTCGTCCGCCAGCTGGCGGCGGAGGGGTGCTCGGTCGCCACCTGCGACTGGAACGCCGACACCGTCGCTGGCGCCGCAACCATGGCGCAGTCCGGCGCCCCGGTGGGAGTCCTCGTCACCGGCCACGTCTGCGACGTGTCCGACGAGACGCAGGTCCAGCGATTCCGCGATGAGTTGCTGCACCGGCACGCCACCGATCACGTCGACCTCGTGTTCAGCAACGCCGGCGTTGGCGGCGGCCCCAGCTTCGTCGAGAGCGGCCGTGAGGAGTGGGAGCGGACATTCGCCGTCAACTGGTGGGGCGTGTACAACTGCGCCCGCACCTTCCTGCCGCTGCTGATCGCGAGCGGTGACGGCGTATTGGTCAACACCAGCAGCGTCAACGGCTTCTGGGCGGCGCTCGGGCCCGGCATGCCGAACAACGCCTACGCCACCTCCAAGTTCGCTATCAGGGGTTTCACCGAGGCCCTGATCGAGGACCTACGCACGAACGCGCCACAGGTTCGGGTCGCGCTCGTGATGCCGGGGCACGTGGGCACCGACATCCTTGCCAACAGCCGCCGCGCCCAGGGCCATCCGGAGCCGCCGGACATCAGCGACACCGAGATTACGGAGATGATCCCCGCCGACGCGCAGGAGGGGTTGATCCGCGCGGGCATCCTGCGTCAGGGCGCCTCCCCCGATGACCTGCGCCAGCTGCTGGCGCAGTTCGAGCGCGACTTCAGGGACAAGGCGCCGGTGACCGCTGCGGCGGCGGCTACCGCGATCCTCGACGGCGTGCGCTCGGGCACGTGGCGAATCCTGATCGGAAGGGACGCCGCGACGCTCGACTCGGTGATTCGCGCGAACCCTGAGGCCGCCTATGACTACGACGAGCTGTTCAAGCTTGCCAAGGAAGAGGCGGAGCGCACCGCGAGCACTGTGTAGGTACACGGACCGACACAGTCACCCGGCCGGTCACGCTCGGCACGCGGTCACCTAACTCTGGAATCGGACACACGCCAGTACAGCGCAGCTGTCACCACCGCTGTGAGAAGCACGGCGGGCCACGCGCCGATGACAAGTCCCAACAGATGCGATAGCGCGAACGCCAGTAACCCCGCGATCGTCAGCATGCTTGCCGTTCCACGCCCATCGCGTCGTAACCAAATCGCGATGCACGTAAGACCGCAGATGGCCAGCACGAGTCCGCCGAGCGCCCGAGATCCGGACAACACCGCGACGCCGAAACCGACGATCAGTCCGGTGGCGGCAATTGGTGCGGTGGGCAGAGTTTTAGGCACCGGTATCGACAGGCGCGCCGCCAAATCCAACCTCGTTGCCGTCGGGGTCGCGGTACACCACCTTTCGTACGCCGTTTGAGAGCGTCTCCTGCTCGTCAGGCTCGAGCCCGCGGGCGGCGATCGCGGCGACCCATTCGTCGAGGTCCTCGACGAACAGCGTCACGACGGAGTTGCCCGCGCCGTCTGCGTGCTCCACGACGTAGACCGAGCCGTTCTCGGCCAGCGTCCACACCGCCTCGGTGGCATGAGGGAAGGACGTCGGCTCGCCGAGCAACCGGTCGTACCACGCTCTCGCCGCCGGAAAGTCCCGGACGCGCAGACCCGCGAACACATGCAACGACATCGCCGCGAGTCTAGGTCACGCACCGACTCCCGCTCTCGGATCGTAGGATGAGGTGATGGTCGCGATTGCCGGAGGCCACGGGAAGATCGCGCTGAGCCTGACCGAGCGTCTCAGCGGACGCGGCGAGCGGGTCATCGGCCTGATTCGCAACCCCGACCACGCCGACGACGTCCGCGCGCGCGGCGGAGAGCCGGTCGTGTGCGATCTCGAGCACGCCGACGTGTCCGAGATCGCGGCCGCGATCAGCGGCTCGTCAGCGGTCGTGTTCGCCGCCGGAGCTGGACCGGGCAGCGGAGCGGAGCGCAAGATGACAATGGACCGCGACGGCGCAATCAAGCTTTTGACAGCGGCCGAGCAGGCCGGCGCCGCGCGATACCTGATCGTCAGCTCCGTCGGCGCCGAGGCCCCTCCCGACGATGACGACGTGTTCAGCGTGTACCTGCGCGCCAAGGCCGAGGCCGACGCCGCGGTGCAGGCGAGCGACCGCGACTGGACGATCGCGAGACCCGGCCCCTTGACCGACGACCCCGGCAGCGGGACTGTTCGGATCGACCTCGAGCCATTCCGCGGCCCGATCTCCCGCGACGACGTCGCCGCCGTGCTCGACGTCCTTCTCACCGACGGACGCGCCTCCCGCCGGATCCTGTACGTCAGCGCCGGCGACGCCTCGATCGAGCAGGCGCTCGAGCGGTTGGTCTAGCGCGCGCCGGCGGCCGCTATTGCTCCTTGACGGCGGCTGCCAACGTTACGGCATGCAGCGCGCTGCATCCGGCCGCCGAGTCGGCGGCGATGGGACGGCATCCGCCTCGCGTCCGGGTCTCAACGGCGTCGCACCGCAGCCATTCGCCGTATAGGAGGTGCGCGCGGGCCTGTGTCTGGGATCCGCGCGTACGCGAATGACCGGGCGCTACCGCTTCACGCCGGCAGTTCGATCAATCGGCGGGTTCCAACACGAAGACCGGGATCTCCCGGTCGGTCTTTGTCTGGTAGTCAGCGTAGTCCGGCCAGACCGCAACCGCGCGCTCCCACCACGTTGCGCGCTCCTCGCCGGAGACCTCGCGCGCGCTGTAGTCACCCTTGGCGCCTTCGTCCTGAAGTTCAACGAGCGGATGCTCTACGAAATTGCGATACCACGCGGGATGCTGGGGTGCGCCACCCTTAGATGCAACAGCCGCATACAGGCCATCGTGCTCGACCCGCATAACAGGGTTCTTGCGCAACTTGCCGGAGCCGGCGCCCAGCGACGTGATCACGACCACTGGGACGCCGCGCAGCATCGTCCCCTTGGTTCCACCGGAGCTCTCGTACTCCGCAACCTGGTCTCGGACCCACTCCGAAGAGCTCGGCTCATATTCGCCGTGTAGCGGCATCGTTTCTCCTTTGAGCTGGTTCCCCAGAGATGTTAGAAGCACCGGCTGGTTGCGCTTCGCTGGATGCGGCGGTTCGACCAAGACTGTCACGCAGACGAGGTCGGTCACGATCGTCGCAGCGGGCGGACCTTAACGGCCTCCACTGATCACAGCGCCGGCGTCACGCGGACGCGTACCTCGCCAGGTAGTGGAGGCCCCGGATCGCCCTGCTTCCGTACCAGGAGGTCATCTCGCCGTCGATTAGCGATACGTTCGCGTCCGGCACGCTGGCTGCGACCTCGGCGAGGTGGCGCTCCTTGAAGTGATACGGCTCGCTGCTGAGCAGCACGCGGTCCACGCGACCTGCGCACTCCTCGAGGTCGACCGTGGGGTACCGGTCCTCCGAGTGAAGTGGGTGTGATCGCCAGCCGACCAGCGCGAGCATCTGCGCGATGTATGTGTCCGGGGCGACGGCCATCCACGGGTCGCGCCAGATCAGGTACAGAACCTCCTGGGGTGCCCACGTCCGCGCGCGCACCTCGTCGAGCGCGCTATCGAATTCCTCGCATAGGCGCGCAGCCTGCGCCTCCCGACCAAAGGTCGCGCCGAGCAGCCGGTACAGGTCGAGGTTGTCGAGCGGCCCGAGGGGATGGGTGACGACGACGTGCGGGACGAACTCGGCGAGTGCGTCGGCGTCCTCGCGCCGGTTTTCGTCGACGTTGACGATCACGTGCGTCGGCGCCAGCTCGCGGATCCGTTCGAGCCTGATGTCCTTCGTCCCGCCGACCTTCGGGACCCTCCTGACCTTCTCCCACGGATGGATGCAGAAGCCTGTCCGCCCGACCAGCTCGTCGGCGAGACCAAGCTCGCATACGAGTTCGGTGATGCTCGGCACTAGGCAGACGATCCGGGAGCCCATCGACGGCGAAGCTACATGTTCCGCCGGTACTCGCCGCCCACCTCGTACAACGCCGCCGATATCTGGCCGAGGGAGGCGACCTTGACGGCGTCCATCAGCGCCTCGAATACGTTCCCGCGCGCACGCGCGACCTCCTGGAGTTGGGCGATCGCCGATCCTCGACGGTCGGCTGCTCGGTCCTGGAAGGCGCGCACGCTGGCGATCTGATTCTGCTTCTCGGTTTCGGTCGAGCGCATCAGCTGGAGCTTGTGGGTCTGTTCGCCGTGGCCGTCCTTGGGCAGGAACGTGTTGACGCCGATCAGCGGCAGCTCGCCAGTGTGCTTGAGTCGTTCGTAGAAAAGACTCTCTTCCTGGATCTTGCCCCGCTGGTACATCGTGTCCATCGCGCCGAGCACCCCGCCGCGCTCGGAGATCCGGTCGAACTCGTCGTACACCGCGGCCTCGACGAGGTCGGTCAACTCGTTGATGATGAACGACCCCTGCCACGGGTTCTCGGTGAAATTCAAGCCGAGCTCGCGGTTGATGATCAGCTGGATCGCGACTGCGCGCCGAACCGACCCCTCGGTCGGCGTCGTGATCGCCTCGTCGTACGCGTTGGTGTGCAGGCTGTTGCAGTTGTCGAAGAGCGCGTACAGCGCCTGCAGCGTGGTGCGAATGTCGTTGAAGCTGATCTCCTGCGCGTGCAGCGACCGGCCCGAGGTCTGGATGTGGTACTTGAGCATCTGGCTGCGCGGCGAGGCGCCGTATCGCTCGCGCATCGCGCGCGCCCAGATCCGCCGGGCGACCCGCCCGATCACTGCGTATTCGGGGTCCATGCCGTTCGAGAAGAAGAACGATAGGTTCGGCGCGAACGCGTCGATGTCCATGCCGCGGGCCAGGTAGTACTCGACGATCGTGAAGCCGTTGGCGAGCGTGAACGCGAGCTGCGAGATCGGATTCGCGCCGGCCTCGGCGATGTGGTACCCGCTGATCGAAACGCTGTAGAAGTTGCGGACCTCCCGGTCGACGAAATACTGCTGGACGTCGCCCATCATCTTCAGCGCGAACTCGGTCGAGAAGATGCATGTGTTCTGCGCCTGGTCTTCCTTGAGGATGTCGGCCTGAACGGTGCCGCGCACCGTTTTCAGCGTGTCGGCCTTGATCCGCTCGTACACGTCGCCGTCGAGCACCATGTCGCCTGAGGCGCCGAGCAGCCCGAGCCCAAGGCCCGCGTTCCCGTCCGGGAGTGCGCCCGAGTACGCCGGACGGCCGCTGTGCTCGGCGAAATACGCGTCGAGCCTTTGCTGCGCCGCCTCCCAGCCACCGGTCTCCTGCAGGTGCTTCTCGACCTGCTGGTCGATCGCGGCGTTCATGAAGAACGCCAGGATGATCGGCGCGGGGCCGTTGATCGTCATCGACACCGATGTCGACGGGTCGCACAGATCAAACCCGGAATACAGCTTCTTGGCGTCGTCGACGGTGGCAATCGAGACGCCCGAGTTACCTACCTTGCCGTAGATGTCGGGCCGCTCGGCCGGGTCCTCGCCGTAGAGCGTGACCGAGTCAAACGCCGTCGAGAGCCGCGCTGCCGGCTGCCCCTGGCTGAGATAGTGGAAGCGACGGTTGGTGCGCTCGGGGGTCCCCTCGCCGGCGAACATCCGCGTCGGGTCCTCGCCGGCGCGCCGGTAGGGGAACACGCCGCCGGTGTACGGGTAGGACCCCGGCAGGTTCTCCTTGAGCAGGAACCGCAGGCGGTCGCCCCACCCGTCGAACCGGGGCGGCGCGATCTTCGGGATCAGCTGCTGGCTCAGCGAGCGGCGGTAGTTCTCGCCCGTCACCTCCCGGTCGCGCACGCTGTAGCTGTACGTCTCCGCGCTGATCGCGGCGATCCGGTCATCCCAGCCGCGCAGCAGTCCGAGCGCCTCCGCGCCGAGATCCTCGAGCGCGGCGTTGTACCGGGCCCGCAGGGCATCCAGCGCCAATGCCTCGGGGTCGCCGAGCGCGGTGCCGACACCCTGGTAGGGCTCGAGCACGGCCGGCAGTTCGGGATCCGCGAGCGCGCGCAGCGCCTCGTAGCAGTGCTGGGCGGTGGCCGCCCGCTCCGCCTGGCCCTCGACCTCGGCGCCGATCCCGCGCCCCTGCTCGCCAATCTCGGCCAGATATCGCACGCGGCTGCCCGGGATCAGTACGTTCCCCAGCGGCTCGCGCGACTCCAGCTCGAGCGCAGGGTCCCAGCGGTCGGGCTCGCCCCCGGGGAGCGCCCCGATCCTCCGGCAGAGGTTCACGAACATCCAGGACACGCCCGGGTCGTTGAACTGACTCGCGATCGTTGGATACACCGGCACATCCTCATCGGCGACGTCGAAGGCGACCCGGTTGCGCTTCCATTGCTTGCGGACGTCGCGCAACGCGTCGAGCGCGCCGCGCTTGTCGAACTTGTTGATGACGATCAGCTCGGCGAGATCGAGCATGTCGATCTTCTCCAGCTGACTGGCCGCCCCGAAGTCACTGGTCATCACGTACACCGGCACGTCCACGAGGTCGACGATCTCCGAGTCGCTCTGCCCGATGCCGGCGGTCTCGACGATCACCAGGTCAAACCCGACCGACCGCAGGAACGCCAGCGCGTCGAACAGCACCGCGCTCGTCGACAGGTGCCGCCGTCGGGTCGCCATCGAGCGCATGAAGATCCGCTCGTCGCGCAGGCTGTTCATCCGGATCCGGTCACCCAGCAGCGCGCCACCCGTCCGGCGCCGCGTCGGATCGACCGCCAGCACCGCGACCCTCAGCTCCGGGAAGCGCTGCATGAATCGGCTGAGCAGCTCGTCGGTCACCGTGCTCTTGCCGGCGCCACCGGTGCCGGTGATCCCGACCACCGGGACGTTCACGCCGGCGGCCTCCCAGTCACGGCGCAGCCGCGTCAGCTCGGCCGGTTCGAACACGCCGTCCTCGATCGCCGACAGCATGCGCGCGATCGTCAGGTCGTCGAGCTCCGGATGCTCGACCACCGGCGGGGCGGTTGTGACCGTCCGCGCCTTCACGGTCCGAGCGACAAGGTCCTCGATCATTCCGGTCAGCCCGAGCGCCATCCCGTCGTTGGGGTGATAGATCCGCTCGACCCCATACGCCTGCAGCTCCTCGCTCTCGACCGGAGTGATCGTCCCACCGCCACCGCCGAACACACGGATGTGCTCGGCCCCGTTCTCGCGGAGCATGTCGACCGCGTACTTGAAGTACTCGAGGTGCCCGCCCTGATACGAACTGATCGCGATCCCGTCGACGTCCTCCTGGATCGCCGCGCGCACCACGTCCGACACGCTCCGGTTGTGCCCAAGATGAACCACCTCGGCGCCACTGTCCTGGATCAACCTCCGCATCACGTTGATCGCCGCGTCGTGACCGTCGAACAGCGAGGCGATCGTCACGAATCTGAGCGGCGTGGCGAAGCCAGCCTCCTCTGAAAGCTCGGCGGCTACGCGCGTCTCGGTCGTCATCTCCTCGCCTTCCGGATGGCTTGGTCAGGCGCGCTGCTCGGGCCGAGCACCGCGGTCATCTGCCGCTTGAGCCCGGCATGCAGGTGCCGAACCTCAACGTGCGCGAGCGGTGACACCAGCCACGTGTAGACGATGCCGATGATCGCCGCGCAGAACTGCTCGGCGATCGCCGGAACGTCGACATCGGCGCTCACCGTGCCCGCTTCGATCCCGCCCCGGATCCACGCCTCGACGTCCCGCTGCCGGCGCTCATGCGCGCGCGTGATCACGTCGCGCAGCGCCGGATCGGGCCCGACCGATTCGAACCACAGGATGTAGAACGCGCGGATCCGATCCGAGGAATCGAGCAGGAAGCGGCAATGCGCGTCGACGGCGGCGTGAATCGTGTCCACGCCCGACGTGCCCGCAACCGCTTGCTGCAGCTCGGCGAGCCACTCCTCGCCGATCATCCTGATCAGGAACGACCACAGCCCCGCCTTGGAGCCGAACCGGTACGAAGCGAGGCCGCGGCTGTAGCCCGCGCGCAACCCCACGTCCTTCAACGTCGTCGCCCCCGCGCCGCGCTCGCAGATCAACGCCACCGCCGCATCGGCCATCCGCGCGTCCGAAAGCGCCGAGCGCTCCAGTTGGGTCATACCCGTCGAGGTTTGAGCGGTCGCTGCCACCGCTCAAAGATACTTGTTTGCCACAAGCAAGTCAACTGAGCAAGCGCCGACCGCCGCCGCCAGCTGCAATCCAAACCCGTTTAGGAACGGTAGAACCAGACGCCGCCAACCGACATGCGCCGAAGTCCGATCGCCGCGAGCGCCTCGGGCCACCGCTGGGGCATTTCAGGATCGACGATCACGGCGCCCACATGCCGACGAGCGAGGAAAGAGCGCAGCGTCTGCGGATCCGGCCGGGCGTTGCGAAACAAGGCGGGGAAAAGGGGGTCCGACTCGTAATCGGCCGGGTACTGCGGATTGATATATCCGCCGGCCAAACGGAACCACATGTCTGTGTCGGCCTGCCAGAGCATGCTGTCGTCGAGCTGGCCGAACGGCAGAATGAGGACAGTCTCGCCGCGCGCGAGGACGCGTCGGTATTGATGGGTGGTGAAGAACGCCGGGTTGAATTCCTGGCCGCGCCAGAGGCCACCGCTGACGTTCGGCACGAGGAACGCGATGCTCGCGGCCGCCACCGCCCACTTGCCCACGGCCCATCCTCCGGTACGTGGCTGGGCCAACCACATGGCTCCGATCACGCCGACCAGCAGGAACATGTACACCGCCAGGCGCAGCGGGATCACATCGTGCAGCAACGACTGGTCGAGCAGCTTCCACGGAAGCGGGATCGTGCTGTAGCCGGCGATATGCAGGTGCGATCCGAGGAGCAGCACGACGACGACCGCCAGCATTGAAAACAGGATCCTCGTCGACGCCAGGGCCCAGCGCGTGATCGTGTAGCGCGCGACGATCAGTGCGAGCGGCAGGCCAACATAGGTGACGGCCTCGGCGTCACTCCCGCTCAGGTTGTAAGCCCGAGCAAGCGCCTCGAAATGCGTGTAGCCAAGTCGGACCAGGTCCGTGGGCACGAGGAACCCGAGCGCGTCGCTTCCGTCAATCTCGCCGATGTTCGATCCGAACCTCACGATCCCGTGGAGCTCGTAGTAGATCACCGGGCTCGTCACGATCATCGCGGCGGCTCCGGCGGCGAGAATTGGCTTGATGGTACGAATGATGCGCTCTCGCTTGGCTGGCGCAAGTGCGAACGCCACCGCTAGCGCGACCGCTCCAAGAGCGACAAGGGTGAGTGTAAGTTCACTCACCGTCAAGAACAGCGCTGCCAGGCTGAGGCTCATCAGGACGATGAAACGCCGTTGGCTTATGCGCTCATCGATCAGGCGGAGGGTGAGGTGAACCGCGGCCGGGATGGGAAAGATCAGCACGAGTTGGAGATGACCTTCCATGTGCCCGAGGATGTAGGTGGAGAAGCCGAACACGTAGCCTCCGAAGAGGCTCGCGGCGAAGTTGCTGGTGATGTACCGGCACAGCAGGAAGGCGAAGAACGCCGCGAGCACCGGGCTCGCCAGCATCAGCAGGTTGTAGGCGACCATTGGGCCGAACGCGATCGTGATCGGAGCGCCGAGAATCCCCGCCAGTGGGCACAGCGTCGGGCTGGTCGCGGCGAGGTCGATGCGGTCCGGGGCGAACAGCGAGTTGGTAACGAGTGGGTTAAGCCCGTGAAGCAGCGCGTACGGCCACCACTCGAGGCTCCATATGTTGACGGTCGGATCGGTCCAGTTGCGCAGTCCGACGGTCGCGCTTCCGAGATGGGGGAGAACGTGTAGACCGAAGTATCCGATCGATATGACCACGTACAAGCCGAGCGCGGCTGAGGCCTGGTGGCGTCCTGACGCGAGCCAAGTACGAACGGTGGCGAGGATCCCCCGGACGGGGTACTCCGTTGCCGTCTGAGTCGTCATTGCGCGCGCTGATCGTAATGCTGTCGCACCGCGACTGCGGGGCGGATCACTTCGTCGCGAGGATCACGTTGTGCGCAGCGAACCTCCGCAGCCCAGGGGTGCCCTCGAACGCGCGCTCGAGCGCCGCGGCCAGGCCGATTGCCCTGGGCGGGGTGAAGTCCGGGACGGCGCCGAGCTGCGTGCTGAGCAGGATCTGTCCACCTGCGGCGCGCAGACCGCTGACGATCTCCGCCTCGCCGATCAGTCGCTCCTCACCGGTGTCCTGGGGGACGCGCGCCATAAGCCTTCCCCAGTATGGGTTGCGGGGGTTGTGGTCCCAAATGACCACGCGCCCGGAGGGCTTCACGACCCTCACCATTTCGGCGAGCGTCTGTCGTACGTCGTCGGGGTCGGCGATGTGGTGCATGACGGCGACGGTGATCACGAGCTGGAAGCTGTCGTCATCGAACGGCAGCGAGGTTCCGGACGCGTGCACCGGGCGGACCAATGGCGTCGTTGCCTCGAGTATCTCGAGCATTCCCTTTGAGGGATCGACTCCGACCATCTGGTATCCGGCGCTGGCGAGGCGCTCGGCGAGCACGCCGGTCCCGCAGCCGACGTCGAGTCCGTCGCCGAGGGGGCAGTGCGCGAGCACGAACGCCGTCCGCTTTCGTAGGTAGTGCTCGACGACGTGCGCGGGCAGCGACTCGTCGTAGACGGACGCGATCGAGTCAAAGTGTGAGCTGCTCACGGGCCACCTCACCGTTCGATGTGGGCTCTGAGACGAACGCCGGGGCTCGCTTGGGCGGCCGGGGAGAGGACCCGGCGGCGCGAAGCACCAGTCCGATCATCCGCAGTCCGACGGAGATCGCCATCAGCCGATTGCCGGTGACCGATGACCTTCCGACGCGCGGGAGATAGTTGACCGGCACTTCGACAAACCGCGCCCCGGAACGGATCGTGAGCAGCATGATCTCTGCGCCGGCGTGGCTGCCACCGACCTTCATGCCGCTCGCGACGCGCCTCGCGGTATCTCTGCGCAGCAGCTTGTACGTGCACCCGACGTCGCTGAGATGACTTGTGTTGAACAGGACCTCGATCAGCTTCGCGACCGCCCAATTACCCCAGCGCAAGAACCAATCCATGTTGGCGCCCTCCCACACCAGCTCCCAGGTCGTCCGCGTGCCGAAGACCGCGTCACACTCGATGCTGTAGACGAGCAGCTTCGAGATGTCATTCGGCACGAACGTGCCGTCCGGCTCGGCGAGCACGATCAGATCGCCCGTGGCCTCGACCAGTCCGCGGCGGGTCGCGTACCCGTACCCCTGACGGGGTTCCTTGACCAAGCGCGCCGAGGTCCTGCGAACCTCCTCTTCGGTTCCCGGCTGCGCGTTGTTGTCGACCACGAGCACCTCGTCGACCAGGCCGGTGGCGAGGAAGCCCTCGATCACAGCTCTGATCGAGTCGCGCTCGGCGTAGGTCATCAGCACCACGGACACTCGCTGACCGTTCCACATGATCTGTTCCCGGATCTCTCCTGATTGGCGGCGGCGCATTCT
>CAWJXO010000003.1:0-67990 GCA_963846765.1 uncultured Solirubrobacterales bacterium | reverse complement strand
GAGAGTAGCAACGGGCCGGCCGGGCCGGCGGCGTATTCGGGGGCACCATTACGGATTCCTAACCATTACCGGCGCGCGCGATAAGTAACAAAGTGTGGCCAAACCGCGCCGCGCGTGGCCTCGACCCGAGGCGGTCGATCGGCTGGAGCGCGCGCTGGAGGCGCCTCGGCATCCGTCGCCAGGTGTACGTGAGCGCGTGCAGTTCCGGGACGAGGCCGGCGTCGCGGGCGTGCGCGACCAGCTCCCGAGGTGACAGGGGGATGTCGTCGCGGGTTCCGTGGATCGCCGGACCGGCACCGACCCGGTTCGCGATCGACAGGCCCATGCCGACCGGATGCCACAGTCCGGGCTCGATCGCGACCAGCGCGCCGCCGGGACGGAGCAGGCGCCCCGCCTCGGCGAAGCACGGCCCGATCGGCCCCTGGTAGGCCAGGTGATGCATGACGAGCCGGTACAGGACGACGTCGAACGAGCCGTCCGGGAACTCGAGCCGGCCGGCGTAGCCGATCCGGGCCTCGTCCGCGTGCCCGCCGGCGACCACCCCGGCGACACGGTCCGGATCGGAGTCGACGGCCGTGAGCCTGAACCCCGGCGCCGCAAACAGATGACGTCCCGGGTGCCAGCCGCAACCCACCGAAAGCACATCGCCGCTTGGGATTCGCAAACGAGCCCTCAGGACCTCCTGCTCGCGGGCCATCTCGTGGCGATACTGGAAATCGAGCGTCGACTGCTGCGTCAGCCCGTCGAGCAGGTTGTCGCGGTCGTACGGCGCCGATCGTTCGGATTGGACGCCGATCACGTCGCTCTCAGAATCTGGTCGGGCGCCGGATCTCGCCGCGCCAGGAACGCGAACTGGCCGCAGAACAGGAGCTTGGTCGCGTTCAGCAGGCGCGGGTCGAGGCGGGCCGCCCGGCCGTACAGATCGAGCGCCCGATTGAGCGGCGACGGGCGCGCCCACCACCGGCCGAACCACGCCGGGCGGCCGGTCATGCGCCACGCGATCAGCGTCAGCGAGTCGATCCCAGGGCGGACCTCGGCCGGCGTCAGACCGGCGTCGCGCATCAGCGCCGACAGGCCGACCGCCGTGTAGTTCCACACGCTCAGCGAGTGGTACGGCTCGAGCTGCGACGTCGAGCCCGCGAACCAGCCGCCGGGCGCGAGCACCCGCGCCACCTCCGCGAGCAGCGGCTCGGGGTGACGCACGTGCTCCAGCACCTGCTTGCAGAACACGAGGTCGAAGCTGCCGTCGGCGAACGGGAGCGCGAGTCCCGTCGAACGTCTCAAAGCGGGCGTCGGTGCGAATCCGCTCGCGCGCCTCCGGAGAGCCCGGGACGTCGATGCCGATCCAATCGACGTGCGGGTCGCGCGCGCGGAAGGCGTCGACGGAGTCGCCGATCCCGCAACCGAGGTCGAGCACGCGCCACGGACGCCCGGGCTCGCGACCGATCTCCCGGTCGATGTAATGGTCGGCGAGCACCTGACCGGCGTGGTCCGCAGGGAGCGCGTCGCCGAGTAGCTCCGTCATGTCCCGGCCTGGAAGCCTCACGAGCGTGCGCGCATGTTCGCATCTACTCTCGCTGTCGGAATGGAGGACGCATTCGGACTGGAGCCCCCGGCCGCCTCGGTCGTGATCCCGACCCGTAACCGGGCCGAGTACCTGGCGGTGGCGCTGGCGTCGCTCGGGCGCCAGCAGCTTGACCGGCCCTACGAGGTGCTCGTGGTCGACGACGGCTCGTCCGACGGCACCGCCCAGGTGGCGCGGGCCGCCGGCGTCAGATATCTGCTCCAGGACCCCGCCCGTGGTCTGAACGCCGCCCGCAACACCGGAGTGAGGATGACCGCGGCGCCGCTGATCGCGTTCCTCGACGACGACGTCGAGGTACCCGCCGGGTGGCTCGCCGCGCTCCTCGACGGCGCCGACCGGCACCCCGATGCGGCCGCGTTGGGCGGTCCGATCCGGGCGCGCCTGGAGGGACGCGCCCCGGGATCCTGCGGCCGCGAGGAACCGCCGATCACGGCGCTCGACCTGGGTCCCGAGGACTCGGTGGCGGACATGGTGTGGGGAGCGAACCTGGCGATCCGGCGCAGCGCGTTCGAGCGCCTCGGCCCGTTCGACGAGGCCGTGGCCGGGCATGGCGACGAGGAGGACTGGCTGCGGGCGCTCCAGCGAGCCGGCGGCAAGATCGTCTACCTCGCCGCCGCGGGCCTCGATCATCGCCGCGCCGGCGCCGACGCGCGCCTGCCGGCGCTGGCGAGGGCGGCCTACCATCGCGGCCGGGCCGCGCGGGTGAGCGACCAGCGCCGCGGGACGGCCCCGGGCCTCGCGCGCGAGGTGCGCGTGCTCGTCGGGTGCGGGTGGCACATCGTCCGCTACGCCTGCCCGCAGGGAGTGGTGATGGGCGCCCATGCCGCCGGGCGGCTCGCCGCAGGCGCTCTCCCCCGGGCATCGCACTCGGTGCGGACCACGGCGTCACGTCCACGTCCGGTGGGTGACGAGCGTGCGCTGCGCTTCGCGCGCGCTCGTGTACGGCCGGCCGGACAGGAATTGCCTCGCCTCGGCGAGCGCGTCCGAGCGGTCGTAGGTGCTTGCGATCTCGCGCGTGCCGTGGGTGATCGGGGTCGCGTCGACCACGCCCTGCTTCCAGCCCTGCTCGCGGGCCACCGCCGACCAATGCAGATCGAGCCCCCACCCGGCCCTGAGCTCGGGGAACGGCAGGAGCAGATCGAACGTCGCCCGATGCAAGGCGAGCACCGGTCCGATCTCGACGAACGCCGTCTCGCGGACGACCGAGCCGGGGCGGCGCCGCGTCACGTCCCAGGCCGCGTGCGAGCGGCTGCGATGCGCCGGCTGAGCCAGGCGCAACGAGAAGCGTTCGGCCAGGAAGATGAACTCGTCGAGGAACCCCTGCGGGAGCGCGACGTCGTCGTCGACTACGACCAGCCAGTCGCAGTCGGACGGCGGATTGTCGGCGAGCAGCGCGTTGAGGTTCTCGAACTTCCCGCGGTCGCCGGCCACCGCGCCGGCGAACCGGACCTGGTGGTGCGAGCTGAGAAGCTCGCGGCGGGCGCGATCGTGCAGGTTCGGCTGATCCGGACGCTCGATCCCGAGCGCGAGCACGCGGCGGGGTGGCGCCGAGCTCGCCGCCCGTCGGAGCCGCCGGCGCAGGCCCGCGGCGACGGCCACGGTATCCGCGACCGCGTCGCTGACGACCGCCCGGCTCGTTGCCCGGATCCCGACCACCATCCCCGCGTTCCCCGACACGAAGTCGTCGGGCGCAGCGTTGCCCGAGAGGAAGTCGTCGGGCTCGGGAACCTGTGCCATCTGGCGTCGCCCGGCGGCAGGCACTACCAAGACTTGCGGCCGGCATGGCGGTGCGCGGCCAGCTGGCGGGCGAACGCGCCCACGAAGCGGGGGTTGTAGCGGAGGTAGCGCCGCCACAGGCGACGTGGCTCTTGGGCGAGCCGGTAGGCCCACTCGAGCCCCGCGCGCTGCATCCACGGGGGTGCCTGCGGCACCAGCCCGGCATGGAAGTCGAAGGCGGCGCCGACGCCGATCAGCACGGGCGCGTCGAGCAGCGGGCGAAGCGTCGCCATCCACTTCTCTTGCTTGGGGACGCCGATGCCGACCCACACCACGTCGGGATCGGCGTCGTTGATCTCGGCGACGATGGCGGCCTGCTCCTCGGCGTCCAGGGGCCGGTGCGGGGGCGAGTACCCGCCGACGATCCGGATCCCGGGGTAACGGCGGCGCAGGGTCAGCGACAGCTGCACGAGTGCTCCCTGGTTGCGGCCCCCATAGAGGTAAAAACGCTGGCCGTTCGACGCGGCCGCGGCGCACGCGCGCGCCATCAACTCGGGGCCGTACACGCGGTCGGGAAGCGAGTGGCCGAGCGCGCCGAGCGCCCATACGAGCGGCTGGCCGTCGGGAACGTTGAGCGATGACCCCATCAGCGCCGAGCGCAGTTCGGGGTCCTCGTGCGACGCCATCACCGTGTGCACATTGCACACACAGACATAGCCCTGCTCGCGCGCGGCCGCCATCGCGCGCATCCACTCGAGCGTCCGCCCGTAGTCGGTCAGGGCCAGCGGGACGCCGAGGACCTCCACGGTCGCGGTGACCGGGATCGAACTCGGCAGGGGTTGCACGGGGGTGTCGGGACGCATCGGTTCTGGGCTTAGCGCTTAGATCGAGGGGGAAACGGTCGGCGTTATGAGAACGAAAACGAGATTCGCCTGCGCAGGTTGCGTATTTTCGCCTGGAGCGGTTTGAATGCGCCGGGTCGTACGACGGGCCTACCCGGCCTTAGCCATACGTCCAACTTATGTCCAGGATGCTTGACGTCGTCCGTTCTTGCAGCGCTATGCTAGGCATCGACACGGAGGTCACACGGGCCCGCGAGCATCGCCCCCTTTCTCGCGGGTCTTCGGACGGCCCCCAGCCCTACCAGGGTCGTCCTTCGGTCGGGCCCGTACCGCCTTCGCGGTACGGGCCCGCCACCCTTTCGGGTGACGGTCGGACCGGTCTCTTATGTCTCTTATCGTAGGCCCGTGCGTCCGCGGGGTCCGGTCCTACTGCTGATCGGTCTGGCGCTGCTCGGCACGGCGTGGGTGTTCTCCACGCCGCCCGGGTGGGCGCCCGACGAGCCGGTCCAGTACCTCCGGGCGCTCGGGATCAGCGAGGGGACTCTGCTCGGTCCGCGTGAGCCGCTCAACCCGTCGAACCTTGCCGAACTGCGCGAGGGAGGAGTGCTGGCGGCTCAACAGCTCTGGAACGACGAGGATCGGCGCGGCGTAGTGGTCCCGGCGTCGCTCTCGCCACCCGGCGAGCCGTGCACCACCAACCTTTCCGACACGACGGGCAGCTGCACCGAGGTCAGCTACACGGGCGACTACTACCCGCTCGCCTACCTACTTCCGGCGGTCGGCATCGCGGCATCGAACGCGTGGCAGACGGCGTTGCTGCTCTCGCGGGTGGGATCCCTCGTGCAGATGCTGATCTTCCTCGGCCTGGCGGTGATCCTGACAGGACCGAAGGCCGGCTGGCGGCTGGTCGGGCTGCTGGCGGCGATGACCCCGATGGTCCTGTTCATTGGCTCGATGATGAACCCAAACGGACTCGAGATCGCCGCGAACCTCGCGTTCGTCGCGGCCCTGCTGAGACTGCGACGTGACCCGACGGGCTTCCCCGGCTGGGGGTGGATCAGCCTGATCGCAAGCGGGGTCGTGACCGTTCTGGCCTGGCAGCTGGGGCCGCTCTTCGCGGTGGTCGACATCGCCGCGTGGGCGGGCCTGATGGGGACCCGCGGTCTCCGCGCGCTGTACTCCGCCCGCGGTTCGCGGGTGCTGAGCGCCGCAGCGATCATGACCGCGGCGGTCGCGCTGTTCGTCGGCTACGGCGGCGCCGCCGGCGTCCTTCACTCCACGGTGAGCCTCGCCTCGCCGCTCACCTACCTAAACGACTCGCTCAACCAGCTCAAGCCATCGTTGCAGGGAGCGGTCGGCAACTTCGGAGCGCTGACCGTGCCGCTGCCCTCGGCGATGATCACGGGTTGGTGGGTGGCGGTAGTCCTGTTGTTCGCCGGCGGCCTGTGGCTCGGCAGCCTCCGAGAACGCGTCGTGCTGGTGCCTCACCGCGTTGATCGGACTTGCGTTCCCGGTCGTGTTCTTCGCGTTCTCCTACCGCTTCAGCGGTTACGGCGTCCAGGGCCGCTACATCCTCCCAATCCTCGCCATCTCCCCGATGGTCGCCGGCGATGTGATCGACGCCGGCGCCGTACGCTTGCGCAGGGGCCGCGTCGTCGCGCGCCTGTGGCCCGCGTTCCTCGCCGCGTTCGGGCTGTTCCAGCTCGGCGCCTGGTGGGTGAACGCCCACCACTACGTCCGCTGGGCGTCCTGTCAGGAGGCGAGCTGTGGAGCCCGCCGCTCGGGTGGACGTTCTGGCTGGTCGTGGCCTGCGCGGGCGCGGCGGCGATCGGCCTCGCCGCGGTGGCGGTCGGCGTTGCTGGCGCCGCGAGGCGGCCGGCACAGCGGCTCGATTAAGCTTGCGGGCTGCTCATGGACTGCGCGGTCACAGGCGGAGCAGGATTTATCGGATCGAACCTGGTCGACGCGCTGCTGGCGCGGGGCGATCGCGTGACCGTGATCGACAACCTGTCTTCGGGAAAGCGCGAGAACCTGGAAGGAGCGCTCGAGCGCGGCGCGGAGCTGAAGGTTGCCGACGTCTCCGATGCTGCTGCGATCGCGGAGATTTTCGCGGCCGCGCAGCCGGACGTCGCGTTCCATCTGGGGGCGCAGATCGACGTCCGGGTTTCGGTGACCGATCCGGCAGCCGACGCGACCGTAAACGTGCTCGGCACGATCGCAGTGCTCGAGGCGGCCCGCATGGCCGGCACGCGACGGGTCGTCAACAGCTCAACGGGCGGGGGGCTTTACGGCGACGCCAACGTCCTGCCGACGCCCGAGGACCACCCGATCAGTCCACTCGCCCCCTACGGCCAGAGCAAGCTCGCGGCCGAGGGGTACTGCTACCTGTACGCGAGGCTCCACGGGCTGTCGACGATCTCGCTCCGGTACGGCAACGTTTACGGCCCGCGCCAGGACGTGCACGGCGAGGCTGGTGTGGTGGCGATCTTCTGCGGCTGCCTGATCGACGGGAGGCAGCCGATCGTATTCGGGGACGGGCGCCAGACGCGCGACTGGGTGGACGTCAGCGACGTGGTGCGGGCGAATCTGCTCGCCGCGGCGTCGGAGGTAACGGGGCCGATCAACATCGCCCAAGGTCGCGAGACGTCCGTACTCGAGTTGCTGGATGCGCTCACCGAGGTCACCGACCGCGGTCCGATGCCGGCCCCGCGCTTCGAGCCCGAGCGGCTCGGCGAAGTCCGGCGCAGCCGGCTCGACGTCGGCCGGGCCAAGCGTGACCTGGGCTGGGAGGCGGAGGTTCCGCTGCGAGACGGCCTGCGCACGATCCTCGCTGGGCTGTGACGCGGGCTTGACCTCGGCGCGGCACGACACCCGCGCGTGCGGCTGACACGCAGGTGGACCGCCCGCGAGCTGGGTACCCTCTGGCGGATGCCATCGGCCACGGACGGACGCCTTCCCGCGGTTGCGACGCGAGGCGTAAGCAAGACATTCCGGCTTCCGGAGCAACAGGTGCACACGCTCAAGGAGCGGGCGCTGCACCCTCGCCGCCGGATCCGTTACCAGACTTTCCGCGTCCTGGACGACATCACGTTCGCAGTCCATCCCGGCGAGTTCTTCGGCATCGCGGGCCGCAACGGCAGCGGCAAGAGCACGCTGCTGAAGTGCATCGCAGGCATCTATGGATGCGACGGAGACATCTGGTGCCGGGGGCGGTTGTCGACGCTGATCGAGCTGGGCGTCGGGTTCAACATGGAGCTGGCCGCCCGCGACAATGTGATCTTGAACGGCATCATGATGGGGCTGTCCCCGCGTGAGGCGCGCAAACGCTACGACAGCGTGATCGAGTTCGCCGGGCTCGAGGAGTTCAAGGAGCTCAAACTGAAGAACTACTCCTCGGGCATGCAGGTCCGGCTCGCCTTCTCAGTGGCCATCCAGGTCGACGCCGACATCCTGCTGATCGACGAGGTGCTCGCGGTCGGGGACGCCGCGTTCCAGCAGAAGTGCTTCGACGTCTTTCATACCATGCGCGACCAGGGCAAGACGATCGTGTTCGTCACGCACGACATGGGCACGCTGCAGCGGCTCTGCCACCGTGCGTTGCTGCTAGAGAGGGGTTCGACGGTCCACGTTGGTCCGCCCCAAGAGGTCGCGGACCGATACCTTGAGATCAACTTCGGCCGGGAATCACAGCCAGTCGGTGTCGACGACCGCGAAGGCGATGGCGACGCGCGGGTGCTCGAAGTGTGGGTGGAGGACGAGGAGGGCAAGCGCCCGACCGCGGTTCCGCAGGGCCAGCTCATCACCCTGCGCGCACTCGTGCGCTTCAACGTCGACGTTGAAGACCCGCAGGCAGGAGTACATATTCACAACGAGGACCAGAAGGCTGTGATCGTCGCCTCCACCTGGGTCCAGCACCCTGCAAGCGGCCGATTCGGTGCTGGCGAGCGGGTGCTGTTCTCGTTCGCGTTCCAGAACGTCCTGGCGCCGGGTCGTTACAGCCCGGTGATGAGCCTTGCGCACCGCGGCTCGGGTTTGAGCGTGATCGACCGGTTTGAGCGCGGGTTCAGCTTCCTGGTCACTGCCAACCTACCGCTGGGCGGGATCGTCGATGTTCCGACCGACGTGACGATCGAGCGCGTGGACTCGACGGTCGCCGAGGAGGTCAAAGCGTGAGCGCGGTTGACCCATGGTCCTACGAGGCGCTCGGGCGCCCGATCCGGGGACCTGAGGCGCTCACCAGCGACTGGTCGCGCTTCTGGCACCTCACCTTCAACATCGCGCGCACCGAGTGGAAGCTTCGCTTCTTCGGCTCGGTACTCGGCTACTTCTGGCAGTTGATGCGACCGCTGCTCCTGTTTGGTGTGCTGTACGTGTTCTTTACGGTGATCGGACACGTCGGCAAGGGACCGGGGGCCGCGCCTGGGCAACCCAATCATCTGTATGGGATGCAGATGCTCGGGTCGATCGTGCTCTTCACGTTCTTTGCCGAGGCGACAGGAGGGGCCGTCACCAGCGTGCTCCAGCGAGAGGCGCTGGTCCGGAAGATCCAATTCCCGCGCATGGTCATACCGCTGTCGATCGTGTTGGGAGCGATGTTCAACCTCGGGCTAAATCTGATCGTGGTACTGGTCTTCGCCACCGTCGCGGGAGTCACGCCGATGCTCAGCTGGCTACAACTGCCGCTGCTCGTTGCGCTGCTTGCCGTGTACGCGACCGGGCTCGCGATGCTGCTGTCGTCGCTGTACGTGTCCTTCCGCGACGTGGCGCCGATCTGGGAGGTGATCTCCCAGATTCTGTTCTACTGCTCGCCGGTGATCGTGCCGCTGCTCACCGTCCAACAGCGGTTGAGTCCGACGCTGGTGAAGCTCTACATGCTGAACCCGCTCGCGACGATCTTCCAGCAGTTCCGCCACGCGATGATCAACCACGCCGCGCCCGGGGCAGCCGCGATCCTCGGATACGGCGGGGTGCTTCTCGTCGTCGCGATCGTCTTCGGGGTGTTCGTGCTCGGCTTCGCCGTGTTCAATCGAACCGCGCCGTCGGTCGCCGAGAATCTCTGACGCGCTCGTGGCTCGTCCGACGACGCTCTCCGTAACGCGTCCGCTCGCTGGCAAAGGGGCGTCAATCCGTACCGACGGCCGCCTGTCGCTGATGCTGCGAGCGTTCCTCTCGAGGCCCCCATTGGTGGTCGGGGCGATCGTTCTGGTGAGCGCGGCGGTCGCGGCGTTCTTTTCACTCCAAGTCGTGTTCTTCGAGCCCGACGAGCTTGGATACACGCATCTCGCGATCGGGATCGCTCATTCACTGACCCCACTGACGCTTGCCTACGGTGGCGGTCAGAAGTTGAATCAGCTCTACCCGTTGCTGATTGCTCCTCTGTGGGGGCCGTTCGGAAACGTCACCGCATTTCAGTTGACACACGCGTGGAACGCACTGCTCTTGGCGAGCGCGGCGATCCCGGCGTATCTGCTAGCGCAGGAGGTCCTCCGCGTTCGCTGGGCGGCATATCTCGTGGCCGCGGTGGTGGCAGTCGCACCGTGGCTGACTCTGTCCACCGCGGAGCTGACCGAGGTCGCCGCGTACCCGGCCTGTACCTGGGCGCTCCTCGCGATGCAGCGGGCGCTCGACGAGCCGAGCCCCAGGCGGGATGTGATCGCACTGGTGGCAATTGTCGTTGCCGCCTACGGCCGGCTGCAGCTGATCGTGCTCGCGCCGGTGTTCGTGATCACGATGCTCGTCCATGAGCTGGGCTATCCCCTTAGCAGGCGTGAGCAGCGCGGAGAAGCGTTTCGCCACGCGGCGCGCCGAATCGTTCGTCGGCATGCCGTGCTCACCGCCGCCGGCGTGGCGGGAGTGGTCATCGGCGTGCCGTTGCTCCTGAGCGGCAGGCTGTACAGCGCGGCCGGCTTCTATGGCGACACTCTCGCCGGGGCGACGATCAACGCCGCGACCTTCGATCTCGCACGAAGCTACCTGACGTTCACCGCGCTCGGCCTGGGAGCAGTCCCCGTGGCGCTGGCGTTCGGGTTCGCGTTCGTGACGCTTCCTGCGCCGTTGTCACGTCGCGCGCACGCGTTCGCGTCTCTATCGATCGTCGTCGTGGTGGCGATCACCGTCCAGGTGGCCGAGATCAGCGTGCGCTTCAACGCAGGGACACTGCAGGAGCGCTACATCTTCTATATCGCGCCGCTGTTGATCGTGGGCATGTTCGCGGCCCTGATGTTGACCCGTCGTCCATGGACGGCCGTTCTGTCGGGCACGGTCGCGCTGGCGCTCCTGGTAGCTACCACCCACTATGAGTCCGCGCTCAGCGCATTCTGGTACCAGGTGTCGCCGGGTATGACGAGCTTCTACGACCTGCTCGGCCCGGCGCTCGGAGCGAGTCACGGCGCGAGGTCTGCGGGCGGCTCTGGAAGCCTGCTGCTGACCGGCGTCATCGTGCTGGCGATCGGCGTTGCCTTGACGCTGCTCGTCCGGCGCTTCGCCCCCGTGCGAGTGCTTGTGGTGGCTGCAGTCGTTGTGGTCGTGTTGTGCTCGGCCGAGACCACGCATGCTTTGTGGAAGGTGGTCCACGGCAGCTCCAGCGGGGCTGGCCTCGGCAGCGGCAGCCTTCGCGACGCCGACTGGGTCGACCGGGCCGTACCTCCCGGTGCCTCCGCGGAGCAATGGGTGGACAATCTCGGCGGCCTTGATACGGCCCGCCTGCTCTGGGAGGGAGAAACTCTCTGGAACCGGTCCCTGGTCGGTGCCTACACGGTCGACGATTTCGGGGATCCGTTCCTGCCCACGACTGGGCTGGTTGTGGATTCGCGCTCCGGCGCGATCACGACTCGGAACGGCGCCGCTCCCGCACGGTACGTGGCGGTGGCGGCGCGCGGCTTCCCAGTCGTTCCGGCGGGCGTCGTGCTCGCGCGCTCGCCAAACCGCAAACTCGAGCTGCTGAGAGTCGCGATGCCGATGCGCGCTGACTGGACGGTCTCCGGAGTGTCCCCGGACGGCTGGCTCAGCCTGTACCGGTCGACGACGGTTCGGCTGTACACACTCCGTGGAGCCGTTGGTCGCTGCGCGACGGTCGGCGTCACACTATCGCTCGGCTCGATCGTGTCATCCGCGCAAACGCTGACGTTGAGCGCCGGCGGGGTCGGACGGCAAGTGAGTATCGCACCGGCATCGGCCCAGATGTTCAAGACGCGTGTGTGTGGCGAACGCGGGGACGCCCCGGATGTGAGACTGTCGCTAGATCAATCAGCGGCGCAGGCCCCACCACAGCTGACACCTCAGCTGGTCCAGGTGACCGTGGTGCCGTCATGAGCGGAGGCCGCCCGGTACGGCCGCGGACCTCCAGATCGCTTGCTGCCCGGAGTCTGGCGGCGATCCTGGTGGCGGTGTCGCTCACGGCCTGCGGCGCCGTCGCGCCGCGCGCTCCTATCTCGACCGTGGGCACAGAGGCCGCGAGCCGTACGCCGGCGCCGGGGTGTGCGCAGGCGATGAGCCTCAGCGCTGAGGCGCCGGTGCCAGTTGGAAAGGGGGCCGGCGCCCTGCTCGTCGACGACAGCGCCGTCTGGGTCGCCCGCGCGCAGGCCGGCACCGTCACCCGCATCACGAGCCGCGGCGGCCGGAGCGTGATCGACCTCGGAGGGGCACCGGTGAGTATTGCGGCCGGGTTCGGGAAGGTTTGGGTGGCGCTACGCGACGGCAACCGCGTGGCTGCGATCGACCCCGGCACGCTCAGACGAAGCGTTGCGACGCAGCTCGAGACACCGGCGAGCGTCGTAGCCGGCCCCACAGCAGTGTGGGCCTTGAGTCTCGACGATGCGGCGGTCTATCCGATCGGTCCCACGCCGGGCGTCCTCGGCAGCCCGGTTTACGCGCCGGTAGCGGCGCCGATCGACATGGTCACGGTAGGCGACGACGCGTGGGTGCTGGGCGGGGCCTCCGGCGGGCTCGCGCCGGTTGATCTCAGATTGAGCCGGATCCTCCAGCCAGGCGTCAACATTCCCGGCCGGGCGCTCGCCGGCCTGAGCGGGTCCCCCACCGCGCTCTGGCTCGGGGAGCCGGGCCGCGCCGATCTCCTTCGCCTCGACATCAACAGCGTGACTGTCAAAGAGCTCCCGGCGCCCGACGGCCTGCGCCCCTCCTCGACCGCGGTCGGCCCCTGCGGTGTGTGGGTCGCGGACGGATCGGGCACCCTCGTGCTGATCGACCCGGATAGCGGCAGGCCGATTGGTCCGGCGCTCCGAATCGGGCGCTCGATCGCGGCCCTCGCTCCCTCCGGAACCGGCGTGTGGGTGAGCGATCCGGTCGACGGCACGATCGTCTACGTCGCGCCTCGCCCTGCCGCTTGACGCGTACAGGCGGCGCGCAACCCTTCGTCCACCTGCGCGCCGGCCCGGCTCCAGGTGCGCTTATCGGTGAACGCCGCGCCGGAGCGAGCGATGCGCTCGCGCAGCGCGCCGTCGTCGAGGAGCTCCTCGAGCGCCGAGCACACACGCAGCGGATCCGGATCGGCGAGCCGCAGCGGTCCGTTCGTGCCGAACGTGGCCAGCATGGCTTCGCTGGCCAGCTCCACGCAGGGCAGGCCGCAGGCCATCATCTCGAGGCCGATCAGCGACGGGTTCGTGAGTGAGAACACCATGCCGACGGTGGCAGACGAGTACAGGCGGGTGAGGCTGTCGCTGCTGAGGACGCCAAGGCGAGTGTGCTCGAACCCGGCGGGGAGCGGCCATTCGTCGCCGAAGAGTGCGATCTCCACGTTCCCGCGGCGACGCGATAGCTCCTCTAGCGCGAGCAGTCCGAGCGGGACGGCTCGCCGCGGGGTGGCCGCTCGCGCGTAAAACGCGACCAGGTCGCCGCGGCGGTGCGCTGCGCTGGGGCGGTAGATCGAATGGTCGACGCCGAGATCGAAGTGGGAGGCCTCCGCGCCGTAACGGCTGCGTAGCAGGTCGGCGAGCCAAGCGCTGGCCGCGATGCAGTAGAGCCCCTGCCGGTATGTGTCCTGAGCGAACAGCGCCTCGGCCGACGGGCCGTAGAAGTCGGGCTCGTGATCCTGGACGAGGTACGCCCGCGCCTTCGACTCCGGTAGCAGCAGCGCCCGCGGCACGGTCTGCCAGCCGGTCGCGACGACCACATCGGCTCCTTGCCAGCCCTCGAAATCGGCGTGGAGAGGCAGATCGGCGGCATCGAAGAACTCGGCGAAGCTCCGCTGGGTCGCCGTGGTGGACTCGCTTGCGTGGCGACCCTCGAAGTCGTCTAGCCACAGCGACACCGAGTGTCCGAGCTGGCCGAGCGCCTGCATCAACCGGACGATCGTAGAGTGGCCGCCGCTGCCGCGGCGGAACGGAGGGATCACGGTCGCGATGCTCAGTCCCTGTTCGAGGTCCACCGGCACCTGTGACAGATGAGCCGGGCCCGAGCGGGCGAGCTCCAGCGCCGTGGCGGGAACTGAGGGGGGTGGAGCCTGGCGCCGTCTGCCCATGAGCATGCGTTGCAGCCCCGATGCCTTCACGAAAGCGCCCGGCGAAAACGACGGAAGAGTGGGCGCAACGGCCGCGTCGCCAGGCGGACGGCGCGGTAGCGACGAAGGCCGAGGGTCCACCGCACGTATTGGTTTCTGCGTACGAGCTCGATACGACGCTCAAACCGCCGCGCACGACGTTCGAAGTCCGCGCGTTCGGCGAGGAGGCCTCTGTGAACCTCGATGCCGCTGCGCAGGTCCCGCAACAGCCTGGCGCTGGCCACGGGTCCGCTCGCTTGCGGCTCGCGCACGATGGCAAGAAGTGCGGCGGCCATGAACTGGCTGGACTGCTCCCAGCTCGGCCATGCGCGCGCCGTCTCGAGCGCGTTTGTGCGTAGGAAATGGAGCAGCTCGCGGTCGCGAGCCAGCAGGTCGAGCTGACGGGCCGTACCGTGCAGGTCATCCCAATCGGTCAAGAGGCCGTTGAAGCCATGCTCTACGTATTCCTCGTGACCGGTGACCGGAGTCACCACGCAAGTCGCCCCGCGATGAAAGCCCTCGAGCGGTGGCCCGAACACGCCCTCGACGCTCGATAGCTTGAGCAACACATCGGTGCGCGCGTACAGCTCGGCCATCTCGTGGTGGCTGAGCGGACCCACGACCTCGTCCGCGGCGACCTGACCGAGGGCACCCGGATCGTGTGATACCACGATCACTCGGCGAGGCTCGCGCATGGCCGCGGCCGCGCGGATCGACTCAGGCACTTGCTTGAACCAAGCGTGTGGCGAGCCCTCGATCAGGACCCGCAGTGGATGTCCGCCGGTCGAAGGCTCGATCCGATCGCGCGGCGCGAAGATCTGCTTGTCGATTCCGTTCCTCACCAGATAACGGGGGGCGTCCGGGCGCAGAGCAGCCAGAGTGCGAACGATCCAGCGTGCCTCGGTGATGAATGCGACCGGCAGATCGAGCGTCAGAGCCGCCCCGAGCCGCTCCGCTTCGTCGTGGCGGTAGAACCGATCCTCCAAGCTCTGTACGAAACAGACATACCGCACCGCCGACAGCTCGAAGAGCGTGAACGCGGTCTCCCACCACGTTGCCACCGCCACGTCGTAGTGCTCCAGCATCGCCTCTTCGCGCGAGCGCACGTGCAGGCGGGGCAGGTGCTCGTAGCCATGCCAGCTAGGTGCTTCGTCTTCGCGTACCTGCACGAGCGTTACATCCCAGCCTTCCATTGCGCTCAGCCGGCGCGCGTGCTGAACGACGACTCCCACCCCGCCCGAGAGCTGCAGGTCGTTCACGAGGAACGCTACTTTCACGTATCCGATTCAGTCGACTCGGGCCGATGCTCAGCCGACAAGCTCGCTGCGGCGGAGCCCGCGGAGTCTGCCTGCAGCTCGTCCGCGGTCCCCGACAGCGGCCAGCCAAGCTCGCGCTCCAGCTCGTGAATGTACGCGCGCCACTCGGTGAACTGGGCACTCTGCTCGCGCAGCAGCGCCTCCGCGAGCGCTAGGTTGCTCTCTCTCTGGCGCTCCCACCGACGCTGCCCGAGCATGTCGGTCTGCGCCGCGAGAGCCAAGTGTTGCATCTCGTGATGGCGTGGTCCGAAGGCCGCGATGAAGTGCGTGGCCACAGCCGACTCGCCGCCGATCTGGGGGGCAAGGTTAAGCCGTTCCGGCGTCGCCTCCCAGTCGACGAGAGCTGAGCCGGTCAGCGACACCTGGCGCAGCAGCGTGTGCTCGTCCGGGAGCAGAAGGCGCAGCTCTTCGAATGCGCCCTCACTCCAGCTCGTCGCGTGATACGGGTTTTCGATCGACCAGAACGCGTCATTGGGCACGCTGATGACAAATGTGGCGACGTGATCGCGCGCGAGCAACCCCGACCACTCGAGCAGCGGGATGAAGGTGGTTAGGTGCTCGACGACCTCGAAGCAACTTACGATCCGCCTGCCTTGACTGTTGAGCAACGCCTCACCGATTCGGTCAAGAAGGTCGCGGTTGGTGAGGTCCCCGGCGAGCTGCGACGTGTCTGGAATGCCAAGCTCGTGCGCGGCACCGTCTACCACCTCGGGCTCGATGTCGACCAGCACGGCGCGTTCGGGACGACGGCCCTCGAGCGCCGCGAAAGCAGCCAGCCCGGTGCCGCACCCGAGGTCAGCCCATACGGCGCTTTCTGCGATCAGCGGAGCGACGATCCGGTACCGGAGCTCGTGCTCGGCACGAATGGCCGGGGGAGTTCCACGGGTGATTCGCTCTTGCCAATCGGGCATAAAGAATTGGCCCTCGAGAGCCGTCGCTATCGTATCGGTGCCGATGACCACTCAAGCCGCGCCTCGCCTCGCGTCCGTTGGCATGAAGCAACTTGCGCGGCCGTTGCGTATCGCGTTCCTGGGTTCCCAAACGTGGCTTGAGAGCTGTTGCCCGCCGATGGCAACGAGCGCCCTGAGCCCTAAGTGGGCGCGGTTCAACGGAGAGGGCGAAATCGCGATGGCGCTTGGGGTGCTCGATGGCTTCCGCCCAGACGTGACGGTGCTCTTCGACCCGATCGGCATGCCCGGCGATATGCTCGGCAAGCTGCCCGGCCTCACGCTCGGCATACTTGTCGGCGCGGCACCGGCGTCGGACGCCGCGCGCACGATGGCCGGTTTGGACAGGGTTGTCTCGTTCCGGCCGGCGCTGACCGGCGTGTCCATCGGCGGTCGCAGCGTCTGGCGAGCGATTCCGCCCCCGGTTAGCGACCTGTTGTTCGGCGAGGTCCGACCACTCCACGGCAGGCCCCGGGCGATGACCTTAGGCCGCTCGACGCCGCACCGTGAGCGGATGCTGACGCCGGCCAAGCATCATCACGACATGCTGCACGTGATCCACGGCGTCACCGGCGCGTCGCTGATCGAGCTGATGGGTGAGCACGACGTGGGGGTATATGCAGCGCCCGAGCCTGGTGGCGGGTTTGGCCAGCAGGTTGGGCTTCACCTGGCCGCGGGTCACCTGCTGCTGACCGAGCCGCTCGATCCCGCCCATGGCCTGGAGCGCGACATCGACTACCTGCAGTTCGGCTCGCCAGAGGAGCTTGTGTGGATGCTCGATCGTCTGGGCCGGTTTCCCGAGATGTACCAACGGATTCGAGTGCGCGGGCATCTCAAAGCGGAGCAGTACCGTGCGTCGCGCCTATTTCGCCGCATCGGGCACGATCTCCTCGCCGACGTGGCAGCGTTCGGAACAGAGCGCGTGGTCGGCTAGCAGCGAAGGCGGCACCGTGCGCTGCCGCGGGCAGCTATGTCGGCCAGCGCATCCCGGATCAGCACCGGATAGACGCGCGAGGCACGAAAGCGCTCCGCCTGCTCGCGCCCGGCCCATTGGATGTCGCGGTGCGCGGCGGGATCGTCCGCCAACTCGTCGACGATGGCTTTGAACGCGTGAGGGCCCTCAACCTCCAGGTAATCATGCGCGGGCCGGAGCTCATGGCGTGGGCTGAGCGGCTCTGAGATCAGGAGATGGCCGGCGGCGAGCCCGACGCACACGCGGTTCTCGAACGTTGGATACGGATTGTTGTGCAGGTTGAGCTGCACGTCGGCGCGCCGGAGGAAGCGCTCCAGTGCCGCACCGAAGAGGCCGTGGCCGACGTGCACTAGGGGATGGCTGCGCTTGATCGGCGCCAACAGCGCTTCGCGGTGCTCGGTCGAGCGGCCGACGAACAGCAGGCTCGGCCGGCGTCCCCGCTCGCGCACGTTCATGAACAAGCTGTCCTCGACCGGAATCGGCACCGAGCGCCACACTGCAAGAACGCTCTCGGCCGTCTCTGCGATCAGCGGATCAAATGACACGATGCGGTCGAAATTGCCCGGGTCCACCTGCTTCAGCCACCACATGCGCTCATGCAGATCGCGGTGACCTGAACCCTCGCCCCGCGGGAGCGGCTCAGTCAGATAGCCGATCGTCGTTGCTCGGAGCGAACCGAACAGGCCCGGCGGGATGATCTCCGGGCGGAACACCACCACCACGTCGGGATCGATCCGGGCGAGCTGCGAGAGCAGGAGCTGAGATGAAGAGCCGGCGCGAAAGTCGACAAATACGGGCGTCAGCCCACCAGTCGGGACCGCCATCGAGCATTGCTTGAAGTAGAGAGCCTGGCCCACGAACGCGACGCGCAGAGGCAGGGGGCTGGATCCGGCGCGAGCACACGATAAAAGCCGTTGCGTCTGCATCGGTACCGTGCCGCCATGGTCAGCGGAAGCCATCGCGTCGCAGGGAACCCGGCGGTAGCCGGTCAGGCTAACGTCGGCGGCGCAGGCCGAGGATCGACAGCAGGAACGACGAGAAGAAAATCTGAATGCCGATGATGATCAGGGTGGCGGCGAGGACCGCCATGCGCTCCTCGGCCAACGCCCCGAAGCCGTGCGTGATCCAATCGATGACGATAACGGTCCCGATCCCCAGGCCGGCGGCGACCAGACCGCCTCCGAGCAGCAGACCATGCTCAAGCCGGTAGCGCGCGCGCATCCTGTCAAACCAGCGATCCTGCTCGCCCATGAAGTAGGTCGCATAGGCATGAGCGCAGATGCCGAGGGCTACAACCTGCGTTCCCACGATCGCCAGCAGCGCACCGCCGATCAGCGCATGGATGTCCCATTCACGTCCGAAGACGGCGATCCGGGTGATCACGATCAGCTCGACCAGCCCACCGGTTGCGGCCATCAGAGCCCCGGGAAGGATGAACAGGTAGTTCGGGGAGTGGAGGAGCAGGAAGCGCAGGTGACGCCAGCCATCGCGGAAGCTCGAAAGCTTTGATTCGCCGCCGCGAGGGTGGTACTCAATCGGGAACTGGCGAACCTCGAGGTTCTCCTTCGCGGCGCGGATCACCATTTCCGACGCAAACTCCATTCCGGTCGTGCGCAGATCCAATCGGGGCAGGAGATCGCGCCGGAACGCCCGCATTCCGCAATGCACGTCGTCGACGCCGGTACGGAACAGGATGTTCAGGAATCCCGACAGCACCGGGTTGCCGATGTAGCGGTGATGCCAGGGCATCGCGCCAGGGTGGATGTTATTCATCCGATTGCCGATGACGACGTCCGCCCCGGCCTCGAGCTCGCTCAGGAAATGGGGTATCTCATCGAAGTCGTAAGTCAGATCTGCATCGGCCATCACGATGTACCGGCCCCGGGCAGCCGCGAAGCCGGCTAGATAAGCGCTTCCGTAGCCACGCTCGGGCTCGGCGACGACGAATGCGCCCGCTCCGGCTGCAAGGTGGCCGCTGCCGTCTTCCGACCCGTTGTCGACGACGATGACCTCGCCGTCGATCCGGCTCGACACAAGCGCTGCGCGCGCTCGTCGCACGCACTCCTCGATCGTCCCGGCCTCATTCAGGCAAGGGATCACAACCGAGAGGTGAGGGCCAACCTCAAGATCTCGGGACCGGGCCTCGGCGAGTTTTTCTTGCTCGATTGTGCTCATGCGCGCGTGGGACCAGCCACCGACCCCATACCAGGTGAAAACGTCCGCGCGTCGCAAAGGTCGCGCTGTAGCGTCGCGATCCTAGCGCAGAATCTGCGAGCCTCCGCAACTTGATGCGCGTCTGTCTGGTCTATGACTGCCTGTTTCCGTACACGGTTGGCGGCGCCGAACGCTGGTACCGCAGCCTCGGCGAGCGCTTGGCCGCCGACGGTCACGAGGTCAGCTATCTGACCCTGCGCCAGTGGGAACGCGGCGTGGATCCGGTGGTCGGAGGAGTCGACGTGCGGGCGGTGGGCCCCCGGATGCGGCTCTACGCTCGCGGCGGCCGCCGGCGCATGCTGCCGCCGCTCGTCTTCGGGGGGGGCGTGTTGTGGCACCTGCTCCGCCATGGCCGCCGCTACGACGTCGTCCATACCTGCTCGTTTCCGTACTTCTCGCTCCTGGCCTCAGCGGTTGCCCGCTCGACGGGTCGCTACCAGCTCGAAGTGGACTGGTTCGAGGTGTGGACACGGGAGTACTGGCGCGACTACCTGGGTCGGATCGCCGGCGATATCGGCTGGCTCGTCCAACGGCTGTGCGCGCGCGTCCCGCAGCGCGCCTTTTGCTTCTCGCGGCTGCATGCCGCGCGCCTTGAACGCGAAGGCCTTCGGGGCAGCATTACGATGCTCGCCGGAGCCTATGACGGGCCCCTCGAGGCGTGCCCCGAGCCTGCGGCCGAGCCGCTGGTGCTGTTTGCTGGCCGCCACATCCCGGAGAAGCGCGTGCCGGCGATCGTGCCTGCGATCGCCACGGCTCGGGCACGGCTCCCGGCGGTTCGGGCGACGATTCTGGGCGACGGTCCGGACCGCGAGGAGGTGCTGCGCCGAGTCCGCGAGTTTGGAGTCGAAGATGCGGTCTCCGTCCCGGGGTTCGTCGCCACGGAGACGGTCGACGAGCTCATGGGGCGCGCGCTCTGCATGCTGCTGCCCTCACGCCGCGAGGGCTACGGGCTCGTGGTAATCGAGGCGGCCGCGCGCGGGACGCCGAGCATCGTCGTTCACGGCCCCGACAACGCCGCCGTCGAGCTGATCGAGGATGGGGTCAACGGCGTGATCTCCCCCTCCGCGTCGCCCGAGGACCTCGCGGCCGCGATCGTGCGCATCAACGACGCCGGCGAGGAGCTCAGACGCTCGACCGCCGCGTGGTTCACGGCGAACGCAGGTCGTCTGTCCCTAGAGCGCTCGCTCGAGTCGGTGGTTCACACGTACTCGGATCGAACCGCCTTACAGAGGGCCAGGCTCGGGTCAGGCATCCAGCGCGAGTCGTGAGGCGGGATGTCGTCCGGCCTTTGCGCAATGCCCGCCGCTAGTGCTAGTGTGCGGGCCGCAGGCTTCGCGTTGGCAGCGAAACCCGACCTGCCGGATACCGCTTTAGGCCTTGGTGTCGATGATCAGGTCCTGATGGCTCAACGACTGCTCCGGCTGGCACCAGGACCGTAGTAGATGCGAGCCGCCGAAAGCCCGCTCCCAGGTAGCAGGTCGCAGACAAGCGTCTCAGGCAAAGCCACGGCATTTTCCGGGACATCGGCGTCCGCCACTTTCGCATCCCCGACCGCGTACCGGAAGTTGGGCACGCTCCGACCGGCGTTCATGAGTCGTAGAGAGCCGTCGTTGAGAAGATAGAACGTTGCCAGAATCCTTCCTCCCGGGGCCACGACGCGCTCGATCTCCTCCAGGTAGTGAGCCGTGGTCGTCGGCAACAGATGGGTGAAGGACCGACGTCAGTAGGACCAAATCGAACGATCCCGGCGCGAACGGGAACACGTATTGCTCGGCCGGGATCTTCCCGCGACGGTTGTATGTCCGGTTGGCGATGTCGGCGTGATGGAAGCGGAAGTTCGGGTGATCGGGAGTGATGTGCTGCTGGCACCAGCGCACTCCGCGTGGGACGATCTCGACCCCGTCGTAGCTCCCACTGCGATCGATCATGCGGGTTAGGGGCAACGCGATACGGCCGATCCCCGAGCCGATCTACGACACTCGATCGTCGGACTTCAGGCCGGCCAGCTCACGCGCGTAGCGCGCAGACTCCTCCCCAACCGCACGAAAGTCGCCGCCGCCGACGAAGTCCCGGAGGTGCTTGGCAGGCAGCTCGGGATCGGCACGTCTACGGACGCGATCCAGCGCATCCTCGACCATCAGCGTCACGTACCGGTTGCGTTGGTAGAGCTGCCACTCGCTCGCTTACCGCTGAACCCACACTCTGGGCACCCTACTGCGTGGCTCATGCCGGACCCGTGCGAGGGCGCGCTCGTAAGCGGCCAGCGTGCCAGCAGCGGTGGCGGTCCAGGTGAACCGAGCCGCCTGTTCGAGACCGGCGAGATGCAACCGATCGCGCTCGACGGGGTCGGTCAGGATGCGCTGGATTGCGGTGGCAATGCTCTGCTCCGAAATGGGATCAAAATGGAGCGCCGCGTCGCCGGCTGACTCAGCTAGCGCGCCCCGCTCCGAGCACGCTACGGGAACCCCCCTAGCCATCGCTTCCAGAACGGGCAGCCCGAAGCCTTCCATCAGCGAGGGGAGCACGAAGCATTCCGCAGCCGCGTACAAGCCCTCGAGCTCGATGTCGTCGATCCAACCCAAGAACCGGATATCGTCATCCAGAGCGAGTTCCGAGGCTCTCTGTCGAAGCTCGTTCTCGTGCGGGGTTGAGTACCCCGGCAGCACGAGCAGCGGCCGCCGCTCGCTCGGAATCAAGGCAAGCGCGCCCACCAAGCGCAACAGGTTCTTGTGCGGCCGCTTGGCGGCCACTGACAGGACGATCGGCCGGTTCCCGGCCCGGAGGCTGGTCCGCAACTCTTGCTCGGGGAGAGGCGTCGCGTGCGGATGCGTCCCCATCCCGAGGGGCACGACATCGATGTTCTCGGCGGGCACATTCAGCAGCCGTCTGAGATCCTCGCGTGTGCTGGCAGCGTCGACGATGATCCGGTCGGACGTCCGGGCCGCCAGTGGCACGAGGACGCGCATGCCGAGCCCGAGCACACTGGTGTGCGCCTCAGGCACGAGCCTGTAACTGAGATCGTGGATGGTGACGACGCGTCGGAAGCGCCCCCATCCGGGCGCCGTGTTCGCGAGGCTGTGGAGCAGATCGACGCGTTCGCGCGCCGCCAAACGGGGGAGCAGCTGCTGCTCTCCCCGAACCCACTGGATCCGGTTGCGCGCGCGTACCGGCACCGTCACCGCGGGCACTAGATTGCCCCAGGGCGCATCGGTCACCGCGGCGGCCTCGCGGTTGACGAAAGCGGTGAACCGCGCCTCCGGGGCGGCAGCCACGAGCTCGGGAATCAGCTCTCGCGCTACGACCTCGGTGCCCCCGGTGTACCCCGGCACCAGGTACAGAAGATTGAGTCCTATGTGCATCTCGGAAGTTTGGACATGGTCGAGCGCCGCGCTTGGCGCACTACGATCTGCCACCATGCCGAAGTCGATCGACGTGGTGATCGTGGCCTTCAATCGCTTCGATCTCACCGATAGGTGCCTGCGTCACCTCGGGGCCCAGACGCTACCGCACCGCACATTCATCGTGGACAACGGATCAACCGACGATACCTCGATGCGGTTGCGCGACCGCTGGCCAGGCGTTCACGTGCAGCGATTCGAGCACAATCGCGGTTTCGCTGAGGCCTGCAACCGAGGTGTTGCGGCCGGCTCGGGCGAGTTCATCGTGCTGCTGAACAACGACGTCGACTGCCGGCCCGACTTCCTCGAGCGCTTACTTGCGCCGTTCGAGCAGGACGGGGGCCTGGGTGCGGTGGCCGCCCTGATGCTTCAGCCCGGCGCGGCGGTGATCGACAGCATCGGAATGGCGGCCGACGTCACACTGGCCGGATTTCCGCGCCTTCAAGGGCTACCCTCGGGTGCCGCGGCCGATACGCGTCCGATTCTGGCCTGCCCCGCCGGCACCGCCGCCGCCTATCGTCGAAGCGCCTGGTCCCAGGTGGGCGGGCTCGACGAGGGCGTCTTCGCCTATATGGAGGACCTTGATCTAGGCCTGCGGCTGCGCGCCGCCGGCTGGCGGGCGGCTGCCGTGTCTGGCGCCGTGGGTGTGCACCTGGGCTCGGCCACGCACGGGCATCGCTCGGCGTGGCAGCGGCGCCACGGTGGGTTTGGTCGCGGCTACTTGCTGCGCCGCTACCGGGTGCTACGTGGTCGATACGCGGCTCGTGCACTGCTCACCGAGCTACTCGTGGTCCTCGGCGACCTGTTTCTGTCTCGCGACCTGGCGGCACTGCGTGGTCGCGTGGCGGGGTGGCGCGCCGCGCGGGGCATGCCGCCGTTGCGGCGACCGCCTGCCGAAGCGCTCGACAGCGGCATCGGATTCCTCCAGTCGCTCAAGCTTAGGCGGGGTGTGTATGGCAAGCGCGCCGCCTGAGCGCGCCGCTGCCACGGCGGATCGCGCAACTGGCGGGACCTCGCCGGCTCGGCCTCGGGTGCTCTTCATCTCCGCCGACGCAGTGGGGGAGCATATGGCGGGGCTCGGGATCCGCAACTGGGAGCTCGGCCAGGTTCTCCGGGAGTATGCAGACGTGACGATTGCTCACGGCGGGACGCAGTCAAAGCGCGAACGCGGCCTCCAGACGGTGCCGTACCGACCCCACGCTCCGCACAATTTGAGATCGCTCATCGCGGACGCTGACACAGTTGTCGCTCACCCCCAATGGCCGCTGGTGACGCGGTGGCTGCGGCGTTCCTCAGCGCGCGTGATCTTCGATCTCTATGACCCGGAGACGCTGGAGACGCTCGAGCTCCTCGCCGGTCGGCCGGCAGCGGCGCGACGCCTTCTGACCGCGGCTACGCTCGACCGGCTCCACGATGCGCTCCGGACCGGGCACCACTTTATGTGCGCGGCCGAGAACCAGCGCGACCTGTGGCTCGGCGCAATGATGGCCCTGCGCATGATCGCCACCGACATGTACGACCGGGATCCCAGCTTGCGCTCGGCGATCGATGTCGTTCCGTTCGGGCTGCCGGATCGACCGCCGGCTGCCGTGGAGGGTCGCGGGCCGCGCGAACGGCTGCCCGAGCTGCAGCCAGACGACGAGCTCATGCTCTGGAACGGTGGCATCTGGCGCTGGCTTGATGCGCCGACCGCTGTTCAGGCCGCGGCCGAACTGGCGCGTCGGCGTCCCGGCGTACGGCTGCTGTTCATGGGCAGCGACTCCGACCATCCTGCGGCGGCAGAGAGCGTTCGGGAGGCGCGAGAGGTCGCGAGCGCGCTGGGCGTCCTCGGGTCGACGGTGATCTTCAACGACGGCTGGATCCCCTACGGCGAGCGATCACAGTGGCTCGCCCAGGCCAGCTGCGCGCTGTCGTGCGCTCGCGATCATCTGGAGACGCGATTCGCCTTCAGGACACGGCTCCTTGACTGCCTGTGGGCAGGACTCCCCATCGTCTGCACGACCGGCGATGACTTGGCGGTACGGGTCGATCGAGACGATCTCGGCGCGGTGGCAGCGCCCGGTGACGTTCGCGGCCTCACGGACGGCCTCGAGCGGGTTCTGCGCCGCGGTCGCGCGGACTACAAAGAGCAACTGGCCGACGCCGCCGCAGAGTACACCTGGCCTCGAGTATCGGAGCCCCTGGTTCGCTGGGTCCTCGACCAGAACGCCCCGGTCCGGCTCAGCGAGTGCGCTTCCCCGCTCGCGCCGCCCACGATCCAGCGTGCGCGGGAATTCGCGTATCTGGCGGCGGCACGTCCGATCCTGGCCCGTATCCGTCTGCACTGATCGAGCGCAGCGCTGCGTACCATCCAACGCTCCATGCAGGGGTCTTCGCCAACGCTGCCCGAACCTAGCAAGCCGCAACTGACCGTCGCGGTGCTCTCCTATAACGGCCGGCATCTGCTCGAAGTGAGCCTGCCGTCGCTGGCCCGACAGGTCTTTCGCGACTTCGAGGTCGTGGTTGTCGACAACGGCTCGAGCGACGACACGGTCGACTGGCTAGGCGAACACTGGCCGCAGGTGCGGGTCGTCTCCCTCCCAGAGAACATCGGAGTCACTGCCGCACTAAACGTCTGTGCCCGGTTCGGTCATGGTGAACTCGTCGGGCTCTTCAACAACGACATTGAACTCGACCCGGGGTGTCTCGGCGAGCTCGTTCAGGCACTCGAAGTGCATGTCGACGCCGGGTGGGCCGGCGGCAAGCTGATCGACTTCTACCAACGCGACCTGATAGATGGCGCGGGCGACGTATACACGTGTTTGGGTTCAGGGGCTCGCCGTGGGCACGGCGAGCGCGACCGCGGTCAGTACGACCAGCCGCGTGCGATATTCGGCGCGTGCGGGGGCGCGGCCGTCTACCGGCGTGCGGTGCTCGAATCAGTTGGCCCTTTCGACGAGGACTTCTTTGCGTTCTACGAAGACATCGACTGGGACTTTCGTGCCCAGCTGGCCGGCTTCACGTGCCGCTACGTTCCAACCGCGGTCGTATACCACATGGGTAGCGCCACGCTTGGCCGGGAGCTGAACGACTTCAGTCGCTATCACCTCTGGCGCAACGGTGTGTGGATCCTGGCGAAGGACGTGCCCATCGGCGCGCTGATCCGTCACGGCCACGAGCTGGCTCTCAGCCAGGTGAGAAACGCCGCCGCCGCCTGGTGGGATGGCAAGCTTGACCTGTGGCACGAGGCCTGGAGCGATGCGGTTCGGGGGCTTCCCGGCGTCCTGCGCAAGCGACGGGCTGTTCAGGCACGCCGTCGAATCAGCCGGCGCGAGCTCGAGGACATGCTCGGGACGGATCCTGCGGGCGGTTTCCTTCGACGGACTGGCGCCACCAGTCAACGGTCGTCGTGAGGCCGTCCGCGAGACCGATTTCCGGACGGAAGCCAACCTCGTCGAGCAGGCGGCCAACGTCGGCGACGATATGTGCTGGCTCGCCGTCGCGCATAGGAAGCGCCCCGAAGTTGACGCGGTCCAAGCCCCCCGCCGCTTGCGCCACCAGCGTGATCACCTCCTTGACCGTGGCAGGCTTCCCCGAGCCGATGTTGATGGGGCCCTCGACATCGCCCTCCACCAATCTCACGAACGCGCCTGCGACGTCGTCGACGTGCAGGAAGTCGCGAACCTGCCACCCATCGCTGGTCGGGACCTGCTGCCCCTGCAGGAGACCGCGCGCCACCGAGGGCACCAACCGGCTCGGGTGCTCGTGGGGTCCGTAAAGAAAGAAGATGCGGCCCCAGGCGAACGAGGCGCCACGCCCGCGAGCGATCTGCGCGGCAGCCCGACGGGTGGCGTCCTTACAGCGCCCGTATCGCGTCGCCGGCTCGATCGCGCTGGTACGTTCGTGGAGCACCTGACCTTCCCAACGGTACTCAGCGCAGGTTCCCGCCATCACGGCACGCTGTCCGCCGGCCTCGAGGAATGCGTCTAGCAACCGCAGCGATGCGTCGACCCAGCGGTCGTTCTCGGGAGCCGTCCAGAACAACCCGGGAACTGCGTACCAGGCGAGATGCAGCAGGTGGGTGGCCTCCGCGGCGCGCACGACGCGCGACGGCGCACACGGGTCGAGGAGATCGGCGGCATGCCAAGTGACGCCGGATACACGCTGGCCGGTCGCCCTCCCAACGGCATGGACCTCGTGGCCCCGGTCGCGGAGCAGCGCGGTGGCGCGGCGCCCGATGAAACCGGCGGCTCCGGTTACCAGCACTCGTGTCATCCGACGAAATCCGGATATGAAGCGTCTTGGTCAGAGATCGTGAGCCCGTCCCAAGGAGGGACCGGCCAGTCGATCCCGAACGCCGGGTCGTCCCAACGCACGCCGCGGGCGGCGCTGGGCTCGTAGGGCACCGAGATCTGGTAGAGGATCTCAGTGTCGTCCCGGAGCGTCTGGAAGCCGTGTGCGCAGCCGACCGGAATAAACAGGGCGCGTCCGTTGTCCTCATTCAGCTCGACGGCATGCCACTTACGATAGGTGGACGAGCCTGGGCGGAGGTCGAGCACCACGTCCTTGATCGCGCCGCGCGTGCATCGTACGAGCTTGGCCTCGCCATGCGGATCCGCCTGATAGTGCATTCCCCGCAGCGTGCCCGCACGGCGATTGAACGATGCGCTGCACTCCGCGACCGCAGGGTCCAGTCCGCGCTCGACGAACTGCTGCGCGGAGTAGGTGCGGGCGAAATAGCCGCGCTCATCGCCGAACATGTCGAGCTCGATCACGAACGCACCCCCTATCGCCGTCTCGGCGAAGATCATGCTCGGAGAGGAGGCCCGGTGCACATGGCGCCAGTGTAGGGGCGGAGCGGCGCGGTGTTGCTGGCGATGGCGGCAACTCGTCCTAGCTCCGCTAGGCGGTTGAAGGGTTCACGGATGAGTCATCTTTAGGCCGCGATAGCGGCCTGTCTGATTTTGTCGTCGATCGCGCGTTCGTAGGCGCGCCACGAGCTGGCTATCGGTGAGCGGGCGGCGATGTCGTTGGGGAGGGTTGGGTCGAGTTCGGCAAGGGCTGGGTTGAGGATCCGCGTGTAGGTCTTGGTGAAGAAGACGGCCAGTCGGCGTCCCTCGCTGGTGAGCTCGTAGCGTTGGGTGCGAGGGATCCGCTGGATGAACTCCTTGCGGCGTAGGCGCCGCAGGTCGTAGGTCATCTGGCGGGCGGTGTAGCCGGGGATCAGTCCGGCGATCAGCTCGCGCAGTGTGCGGTTCGTCAGTCCGGCGATCAGGTGCTGGAAGCTGCACAGGCAGGCGAGCAGCACCATTGTTCTGGGGTCCCCGAACCGTAGTCCGGGGGCGGGTAGGCCATCGGGGGTGGTGGATGGCAGCACCACGCGCTCAAGGAGCGTGGCGTCGGGTGCGCATTGGCACGCGTCAAGTTGGTGGTCGAGAAGCCGCTGGTTGATCTGGTGGCCGATGTCGATCAGCTTGGTCCAGTTCTCATCGGTGAGGAGTCGTCCGATGCCGAAGTCGCGGGTGTCGTTGACGGTCGTCTCGGTTCTGAGCGCGCGGCCCTCTTTGAAGTACTGCTTGACTTTCGAGGCGCGGTAGTGGATCTGGATCGCGGCTTCGGTGCCGCGGTTGAAGATCTTGGTGTGGAACCGTCCCGGAGTCCGGCTGCTGATGCGCCGGCCGAAGATGACTGCGGCCTGGTCGGGCCGGCCCAGTGTGAGCTGATCGGGGATCGTGGCCTCGAACCACGCGCGACCTGCGGCTGGCCGGTCAAACACGCGCGTATCGGAGATCTCCAGCTGCCGGAACGCGAGCGCGTGCCCGTACCCCCGTTGGCGGTCCTCGACGGTCAGCGGCGAGGGCATCGCGGCCTGCCAGCGGTCGAAACAGTCGAACGTCCCCGGCGGAAAGGCTGTGGCAGATCGCGGCCAACTGCTCGGGGTGCTCGGATGACGCGAACCCGTTATCCAACGCCTTGAAGCTGACGCCGTGCTGGGAGGCTTGCTGCTTGGCCCACTCGTTTCCGTTCAAGTAGACCCAGACCGGGAACGGCGCGTACGCGACGGTCTTGATGAACGCCGGACCCCAATCCGGGTCGCGGATAGTGAGATAGGAGCGTCGGCGAGGTGCCTTGTGGTCCTTTTCCGACGCCCCCTCTCCCGAACCCGGTGTGACCGTTTCCGATCACCGGGCTCTCCAGCGGCTATGCCGTTAGCGCGTTTGGTCGTTGGTGGATGTCGGCATGGCAGGTTGCGCAGACCACGAGGGTCTTGCGCCGCCTCGTCGCCATGATGCTCATCCACTCGGGTTGTTCTGGCTGGCCGGGTCTGTCGAGGTCAGCGAGCTTGCGGATCTGGTGCACCTGCACCGTGTCCACGTGTCCGCAGATCTCGCACCGTCCCGCCAGGAGTCGGCGAACCAACTCTGTGCGGTGTGCGGTGGGTCGGTCCGGCCGGCGGTCGGTGAGGACCGCGTTCTTCTGTCGTCGGAGTGGGATACCACCGAAGGTCGCTACCAATGGCTTGCGATCTTCGCCACGTTGGACGGTGGCCTGCATGCACATGCGTGGCCCGTGCGGCGTCTCGATGGTGGCCGCGTACTTGCGGGCCATCTTCGATACCGACGAGTCGTACTTGCCGGAGGGTGTCAGTTCTTCCGTGTAAGCTGACTGTTCAATGGTAACGGTTACTTTCGTTGTGTCAAGTAGTGATAGTCACATTGCACTGTCAGGAATGCGGTCCCCGAACTCGATCTTGAACGCGGCGAGTGCCGCCGGCCAGTGAAACACGCGCTTCCACTTCGCCTCGGCCTTCTGGATGGCGAGGTAGATGAGCTTGCGGGCGGCGTCCTCGGTGGGGAAGTGCCCGCGGGTCTTGATGATCTTGCGCAGCTGACGGTGCAGGGCTTCGATCGAGTTTGTCGTGTAGATCACGCGGCGGACCTCGGCGGGGTAGGCCAGGAACGGGGTGATCTGCTCCCAGTGCTCCAGCCAACTGGCTGAGATCATCGGGTAGCGGTGATCCCATTTCTCCGCGAACGCCTGGAGCTCGTCGGCGGCGTGCTCGGCGTCGACGGCGGTGTAGATCCTGCGCAGGTCGGCGGCGAGCGGCTTGCGGTCCTTGTAGGACACGAACCGCATGCTGGAGCGAACCTGGTGCACCAGGCAGGTTTGGACGGTCGCGTGCGGGAACGCCTGCTCGATCGCCTCCGGGAAGCCGGTGAGCCCGTCGACGCAGACGAACAGGATGTCAGCCACGCCGCGGGTCTTCAGGTCGGTGAGGACGTGCAGCCAGAACTTCGCGCCTTCGGTCTGCTGGAACCACAGGCCGAGCACGTCGCGCTCGCCGTCGAGGTTGACGCCCAGCGCGACGTAGCACGCTTGGTTCTTGACCGTGTGCCCGTCGCGGATCTTCACCACCAGCGCGTCGAGGTAGACGATCGGGTAGACGCGCTCAAGCGGGCGGTTCTGCCACGCCTTGGCGTCGGCCAGGACAGTATCGGTGATCTTCGAGATCAGGTCCGGCGAGACCTCGGTGCCGTAGATCTCGGCCAGATGCCCCTGAATCTCGGGGAGTGTCGGAGGAACCGTGTAAGCGTGGCCGAAAGGACAAGCCATGCCTACGAGAACTCACAGCAGGATCGATCAGGAGGATGTTGTCAGCGAGGAGCGAAGCGACCCTGGATCCGCCGAGCGGAGAGAGGTGTTTGCGGGGTTGCCGGGCGGTCCCGGACTCGATGAGGAGCGGTTGGAGGTCAGCGACGAGCTGTTGGACGCGTTGCTTTCGGGCGCGAGGACGGCTGAGGAGATCGCGGGCCCGGACGGGCTGCTGGGGCAGCTCACGCGCCGGCTGTTGAACCGGGCGTTGGAGGCGGAGCTGAGCGAGCATCTGGGCTATGAGGCCGGTGAGGCGCCGCCCGGTGGCGCGGGGAACGCTAGGAACGGGAAGCCGGGCAAGACGATCCTGACCGATCAGGGGCCGCTTCGGATCCGCTCCCCGCGGGATCGCAAGGGCACGTTTGAGCCGCAGATCGTCCGCAAGCGTCAGACCCGGTGGGTCGGGTTCGACGACCGGGTGATCAGTCTGTATGCCCGCGGTCTGACGGTCCGCGAGATTCAGGGGCACCTGGCCGAGATCTACGGCACCGAGGTCTCGCCGGACCTGATCTCGAAGATCACCGATACTGTCCTGGCCGACGCCAAGGCGTGGCAGAACCGCCCGCTTGAGCGCGTCTACCCGATCGTCTACCTCGACGCGCTGGTGGTGAAGATCCGCGACGGGCACACGGTCAAGAACCAAGCGTGCTACGTCGCGCTGGGCGTCAACCTCGACGGCGAGCGCGACGTGCTCGGCCTGTGGTTCCAGCAGACCGAAGGCGCGAAGTTCTGGCTGCACGTCCTCACCGACCTGAAGACCCGCGGCGTCGCTGACATCCTGTTCGTCTGCGTCGACGGGCTCACCGGCTTCCCGGAGGCGATCGAGCAGGCGTTCCCGCACGCGACCGTCCAAACCTGCCTGGTGCACCAGGTTCGCTCCAGCATGCGGTTCGTGTCCTACAAGGACCGCAAGCCGCTCGCCGCCGACCTGCGCAGGATCTACACCGCCGTCGACGCCGAGCACGCCGCCGACGAGCTCCAGGCGTTCGCGGAGAAATGGATCACCGCTACCCGATGATCTCAGCCAGTTGGCTGGAGCACTGGGAGCAGATCACCCCGTTCCTGGCCTACCCCGCCGAGGTCCGCCGCGTGATCTACACGACAAACTCGATCGAAGCCCTGCACCGTCAGCTGCGCAAGATCATCAAGACCCGCGGGCACTTCCCCACCGAGGACGCCGCCCGCAAGCTCATCTACCTCGCCATCCAGAAGGCCGAGGCGAAGTGGAAGCGCGTGTTTCACTGGCCGGCGGCACTCGCCGCGTTCAAGATCGAGTTCGGGGACCGCATTCCTGACAGTGCAATGTGACTATCACTACTTGACACAACGAAAGTAACCGTTACCATTGAACAGTCAGCTTACACGGAAGAACTCGACACCCTCGAATCTCGCGGACCGTCAGACCGCGGGCATACAGACTGATCACCCGGTCGTCGAACCCGACCCACCGGGTCTGACGCTTGCGGACGATCTGCGGCTCAAACGTGCCCTTGCGATCCCGCGGGGAGCGGATCCGAAGCGGCCCCTGATCGGTCAGGATCGTCTTGCCCGGCTTCCCGTTCCTAGCGTTCCCCGCGCCACCGGGCGGCGCCTCACCGGCCTCATAGCCCAGATGCTCGCTCAGCTCCGCCTCCAACGCCCGGTTCAACAGCCGGCGCGTGAGCTGCCCCAGCAGCCCGTCCGGGCCCGCGATCTCCTCAGCCGTCCTCGCGCCCGAAAGCAACGCGTCCAACAGCTCGTCGCTGACCTCCAACCGCTCCTCATCGAGTCCGGGACCGCCCGGCAACCCCGCAAACACCTCTCTCCGCTCGGCGGATCCAGGGTCGCTTCGCTCCTCGCTGACAACATCCTCCTGATCGATCCTGCTGTGAGTTCTCGTAGGCATGGCTTGTCCTTTCGGCCACGCTTACACGGTTCCTCCGACACTCCCTGCCCGTCCGGCCCGCCGTCGCGCCACCCCCGCCACGCCGAGGTCTTCTCCTGCGCGACACCGACCATCACCACGCCGAACCGGCCGTCGCGCTCGGCGCGCTTGAAATGCTCGCGAGCGATCTCCTCCTTCACATCCCCCTTCACGAACCGGACCGTCGGGATCTCGTTGGCCGCGATGTAATCGTTGATCTCCTTGACGTAGCCGCGGCCGATCTTCCCCAGCACCGCCGGCGACGGGATCGGGAACCCGCGATCCAAAAGAAACCGGATCACCTGCCCCTCGGTCATCAACCTCGGCACATACCCCTGCAAGAACAAGCGGTCCACGGAGCGGACCTCCAGGCTCACGTGATCGGCGAGTAGGCTTGAGATCGTGGCCACGGTGGTACCTCCAGCAACCGCAAGGTGCAAAGCCCCGCAGGGGCTTCCAAGCGGGCGCCGCTCGCCCGCGCTCTAGATCGGAAGGTACCCCGCGGCCACGCCCCGGGCCCGCAGGACACCCTGCGAGCCAGGCTCATACCGAACCCGCCCCCCCAAGATCACCGAGGCGTTCGCACAACCGCTCGGCGGTATGAGGCTCGCTCGCTAACGATAGTCGATGCTCCTGGCGATATACGGGCCGCGAGTCCTGGCGATAGTTGGGCCACGCGTGCGTAGAATGGCGAGCCCGTCAATGCTGTTCTCCGTTCTTCTGCCCACCCACAACCGGCTCGAGTTCCTCCGGCACGCGGTCCTGTCCGTTCGGCGGCAAGACACGCCCGACTGGGAGATCGTGATCTCCGATAACGACTCCGCCGAGGACATCGCGGCCTTCGTCGACGGGCTGATGGATCCTCGGGTGCGCTATGTGAGAACTGACCGGTTCATACCAGTGACCGACAACTGGAACAATGCGCTGCAGCACAGCAGGGGGGATTACGTCGTCATGCTGGGGGACGACGACGCGCTGCTCCCCGGCTACTTCAGCGCGATGCGGGACATCATCACACGATTCGCCCGTCCCGAGGCGATCTACTGCGGTGCGTATCTGTTCGCATACCCGGGAGTACTGCCCAACGCGCCCGAGGGTTACCTCAAGCTGAGCCTCACGGCGCCGTTTTTCGCGGAGTCGGACGAGCCGTTCCTGCTCGACCCTTCACAAGCGCGCGACCTCGTGCGCGCCGCGATGGACTTTCGCGTGAAGTACGACTTCAACATGCAGTACGTCGCGGTGAGCCGTGAAGCCATCGACGACCTCGCGAACGGGGGCGAGTTCTTCCGCTCTCCGTTTCCCGATTACTACGCCATGAACCTGGTGTTCGCACGTGCGCGACGGATCGCCGTCGATCCGCACGCGCGGGTCGTCGTCGGTATCACTCCGCGCTCACACGGCTACTTCCATTACAACCACCGCGAGGCGGACGCCCGGGCAATGTTGCACACCGACCAGGTGGAACCGGAGATTCGGAAGGATCTCGCCCCGATCATCCTCCCCGGCACGAACATGAACACGTCCTGGCTGCTGGCGATGGAGTCGCTGCATCGCAGGCTGGGATCTCCACCTGACATGCGTCCGAACTACGAGCGCTACCGGCGTCTTCAAGCGAGCCACTGCGAGCAGGCGTATCACATCCATCGCGCTATCACACGCTCGGAGCTGGCCGAAGCGGAGGCCAGCTTGCCGAAAGGCCAGCGTTGGGTGCTACGAGTGCTTGGCCCCGCCGCTGGCGTGGCGCTGCGCGCGGCGCCGGGGCTCCGAGCGCGCCTCGGCGCGCTCCTCGACCGCGCCCTTGGCCGATCAGTCACGACCGCCATCTCGGCGGAGCCTGAGGTCGGCCGCTACCGGGACATCATCGAGGTATTCGAGCAGCACGAGCGGGAAGCGCAGCGGGCGGCCCGCACATCGTGACCGCCGTGGCTTGCGCGCTTTGTGGCCGCCCGAGCACGAGTGCGTTCGTCACCCCCGACCGTAACCGCCGGGTGTCGGCGGAGCAGTTCACCTATTACCGCTGCAGCGTTTGCGGGACACTGAGCCTGCGTCCCGTACCCCTTGACCTCGAGAGGTACTACCCTTCCGCCTATTACACGCTGCCGCGGACCCGGGGTGACCTGCTTGGCCTGATCGGCTCGGAGCAGTACAAGCTCGACATCGTCGGCGGGTTCGTCGCGTCGGGAAGGCTAGTAGAGATCGGACCGGCGGGTGGCGGGTTCGTGGCAGCCGCCCTGCAGGCCGGATACGAGGCGAGTGTGATCGAGATGGACGGGGAGTGTTGCCGCACGATGCGAAACATGCTCGGGATCGAGGCGCATGAGACTGACGATCCCGGCAGTGCCCTCAGCGCCCACGGGCCATTCGATGTCGTAGCGATGTGGCACGCGATTGAGCATCTGCCGCACCCTCGGGATGTACTCGTCGCCGCGGCCACGGCGCTCGCGCCGGGTGGCGTCATTGCGGTGGCCACACCGAACCCTGATGCCTTTCAGTTCAGCTTGTTCGGCACGCGCTGGACTCATGTCGACGCTCCCCGCCACCTGGCCCTGATCCCGGCAAAAACGCTGGCCGGTGTGGGTCGTGATCTCGGCTTGGAAATGGTGATGCAGACAACACGAGATCCGGGCACGCTTGTGTGGAACACGTTTGGCTGGCGCGAGTCGCTCGCGGGGTTTGCGACTGGGGCTCGCGCGAGTGGGGCGTTGCGCGCCGTCGGGTCGGTACTCGGGCGCGCGGCGCGCCCGATCGAGCTTCACGGCCACAATGGATCGGCCTACACGCTTGTGTTGCGGAAGCCGACTCGATGATCAATCGAGCAGGCGCATATTAGGAGCGCGTGCGACAAAACGCCCGCCCCAATCCCGGATGTAGTCGTGGTGCTCCATGATTTCGTGCCGGAGATTCCATGGCAGGATGAGCACTATGTCGGGCCGCGTCTCGCGTAACGACTCGGGCGATCGGATCGGGATGTGGCTCCCTGGCAGGAAGTGATCCTGCTTATGAGGGTTGAGATCGACGGTGTAGTCGAGGAAGTCGGTGCCCACGCCGCAGAAGTTGAGGAGTGTGTTGCCCTTTGCCGGAGCTCCATAGCCGACTATCGTGTTTCCGGTCCGCTTCAGCTCGATGAGGAACGAAAGGATCTCACGCTTCTCCGCGTGCACCGTCCGCGCGTACGCCCTGTAGGTCGCGAGGTCCTCAAGCCCCACTTCGCGTTCGCGCGCGGCGAGTTCAATCGCGCGCTCGGCCTCCGGCTTCCCTGGATCATCGTCGTGGCAGGCGTAGATCCGCAATGAGCCGCCGTGAGTCAGTAGTTCGTCGACGTCGAATAGGCGCAGGCCGTGATATGCAAAGATGCGACGAGCCGTCAAAAACGAGAAGTAACTGAAGTGCTCGTGGTAGATCGTGTCGAACTGGTGCTCCTCTATCAGGCGCAGCAGGTGAGGGAATTCGAGAGTGATCACGCCCCCGGGCTTGAGCAGAAGCTTCATGCCGCCAACGAAATCATTGAGATCTGGAACATGTGCGAGCACGTTGTTGCCGATGATGAGGTCAGCGGCTGAGTCGGCCCGTAGCGAACGGGCGAGTGCTCGGCCGAAGAACTCAACCACAGTGGGTATGCCCTTCTCGCGTGCGGCTTGCGCGACATTGACGGCTGGCTCGACTCCCAGAACGGGAACATGGCGTTCGACGAAGTACTGCAGGAGGTAGCCGTCATTCGAAGCGAGCTCGACGACCTTGCTCCCTTGGTCAATGCCGAATCGACTGACGATCTGTTCGACGTACCGGCGGCTATGGTCCAGCCAGCTGCTGGAGTACGACGAGAAGTAAGCGTAATCGGAGAAGATCGCTTCAGGGGTCTCGAACTCCTCGAGCTGGACCAGCAGGCAGGAGGAGCAGACGAACGCTCGCAGCGGATAGAACGGCTCCATCCGGTTGGTCTGCTCTCGCGTGAGGTAACTGTTGGCCAGCGGCGACATGCCCAAATCGGCAAACGTCTGGTCGAGCGGAGAACCGCAGAAGCGGCACAGGGCGGGCATCGGGCGAGTAGCGTAGCGGAAGGGCCCGGCCGCCTCAGCTGCGCTGGAAAAGGTGCCCGAGCTCCGGGGGGACGCGCCGCTGGAGGGCGAGGAGCGCAACGTAGATCGTCATTCCGGCGACCGTACGCACGAGCGCCGGAACGTTTCCGACGAGCAATGGCGCAGCGCCGGCAAGACCGGCGATTGCCACGGCTCTGACCGCTCCGGCGTCGATGCGGACTCGGGCACTGCGCGTCAGCAGTGCGGTCTGGCCGAGCGCCAAGCAGCTCTCCGCGATGACCGCCGCGACCGCCGCCCCCCGGGCCCGGTCGATGGGTACGAGCACAAGCGTCAAGACAACGTTCGCTACGAGCGCGCCCGTGTTGGCGATCAACAGCGCCCGGTGCCGGCGGAGGGAGAGGAGAGAAAAGCCGGTTGCGGTCGACACGAACGTCGCCACCAGCGCCAGTCCCTGGATCTCCAGCACTGGGACGGCCGGTGCGCCCCGGGGGCCTGCGAGGAACGCGATGACGAACGGGGCGCTCAGAACGACCGTCAGCGCCAGCCCCGCGCCAGCGATCAGTGCAAGCTCGACCGTGCGCTCGCTAGCGTATCTGAACCGCTCTGAGTCCTCTCGTGCGGCACGCGACAAGATCGGGAAGCCCGCACCGACCGCGAGGGCGGGAATTCCGATCAACACCTCGGTGACCCGGAACGAAGTGGCGAAGTACCCGGTCTGGACCGGCGAAGCGATCAGTGACATCACGACGATCGTCACTCGAAAGTAGATGATGTTCACGGCGATAGCGGCTGCGTAGGTCATCGTCGCGGCGATCAGGCTCCAGCGGTGCCCCCCGCGCAGCCGAGGGCGTAACGGCATCGGCCCGCGAACAAGCGCGGCGGTGACTAGCAAGCGCTACCAGCCCCGCAGGAATGGTGACCGCGAAGAACGGGAGCAAGCCGGCGTCGGCCAGCACCAGCGTGACGATCAACGAGACCGCCACGACTTGGCGGGTGATGTTGATGATCGAAACCCAGCCGAAGCGCAACTCGCCTTGGAGCGCCACGGTGAGGACGTCGGAGATGGCTTGAAAGACCATGCCGCAGCCGGCAATGAGCGTGCCGAGGACCAGCGTTTGCGAATAACCGGCAACGGCCGTGAATCCAACGCCGAGACCCACTCCCGCCGCGCTCAGTTCGAGACGAAGACCCAGTAGGCTCCGCATCACCGACCGTCGGTCATCCCCGGTGTGTGTGCTCCACTCGCGCAACGTGATGTTGACGAGGCCGGCATCGGTGAGCCCGTATACGATCGTGACGATCGACGTGACCGTCGTGTAACGACCGAACTGGGCGATCCCGAGGTGTCTGATCAGAAGCGGCGCCGACAGCAGCGAGAGTCCCACGGTCACCGCGTAGCCGGCCGAGACCATGGCGCTCCCGCGAAGCGCTTTGGGTCCGGCGGTCCGCGAGGCGATGACGTCGTCGTTCTCGGCGCTCGCCGTCACGGCGGACGGCGCCTCCCGATTACTACCCGACGAGCGCTTGCTGATAGGCGTCGATTTGCTCCAGTGATACCGCGCGCATGTCCTTCTCCTCGCGCAGGCGTTGATACCAATACACCACAGCCTCCAAGGCTTGTCCGAGACCCCAGGCCGGCCGCCACCCAAGCCGCATCCTCGCTCGGGAGGAGTCGAGATTGAGGGACCGCGCCTCGGGAGCATGCGGGCCGCCGTCGTGCACCCAACCAGGGTGGCCAGGCCAGCGTTCGGTTATACGCTGAACGATCCAGCTCACCGGGCGCGCGTCGTCCCCCGCCGGACCGAAGTTCCATCCGGAGGCGTGCTCGGGCGAGTTCCAGAGTGCTTGGGCGAGGATGAGGTAGCCGCTCAGCGGACAGAGGACGTGCTGCCACGGACGTATAGACAGTGGGTTGCGGACGTACACCGGCTCATTCGCCAGCGCAGCGCGCATGATGTCGGCCACGAGCCGGTCGGTCGCCCAGTCGCCGCCACCGATCACGTTTCCGGCACGCGCCGAGGCCACGCGCGTCGAGTCAGGGCCGGAGAAGAACGAGCGGCGGTACGCGTGGGTGATTAGTTCCGCGCATCCCTTCGAGCTGGCGTACGGATCGGCGCCACCCATCGGTTCATCCTCGCGATATCCCCACTCCCACTCGCGGTTGTCATAGCACTTGTCGGAGGTGACGTTGATAAATACCCTAGGGGTTTCGCGACGCACGGCTTCGAGCACGTTCACCGTTCCCATCACGTTTGTCTCATATGTCCCGCGCGGATCGACGAGAGAACGGCGCACGAGTGACTGGGCCGCCATGTGTATTACGATCTCAGGTTCGCAATCGGCGACGGCTTGTGCTATCGACGCGGGATCGCGTACGTCACCGGTGATGCTGGTCACTCCCTCGCCGACGCGCGCTAGCGCGTACAGTGACGGCTCAGTGGGAACGTCCTTCGAGAAGCCTGTCACCTGTGCGCCGAGCGCCTCCAGCCAGAGGGCGAGCCAGCTCCCTTTGAAACCTGTGTGCCCTGTCAGAAACACGCGCCGACCCTTCCAGAAGTCCGGATCCGGACGGGTGCGCAAGCCAGATCCCGAGGTCCGGTCCAAGTCAGCCCCAGACGCGCCACGGAGCGTCGCCGCGCGCCCATAGATCCTCGAGCTGGTTCCGGTCCCGAAGAGTGTCCATGCCCTGCCAAAACCCCTCGTGGAGGTATGCGGACAGCTGCCCATCGGCGGCGAGCGAACGCATCGGCTCCTGCTCCCACACGGTCTGATCTCCCGAGAGATAGCGGCCCACCTCTGGCGAGAGGACAAAAAAGCCCCCGTTCATCCAGGAACGGTCGCCTCGGGGCTTCTCCTCGAACTGGCGCACGGACTTATCTTCCACCTCGAGCGCCCCGAAGCGCCCGGGTGGCTGCACCGCGGTCACCGTCGCGAGGCGGCTCTCTCGGCGATGGAAAGCGATCAGCGCTGCGATATCGATATCGGCGAGTCCGTCCCCGTAGGTGAAGCAGAACTCATCATCGCCGACGTAGGGCAGGACCCGCTTGAGGCGGCCGCCGGTCATTGTTTCTTCCCCCGTGTCGACGAGCGTGACCTTCCACGGGTCGGTCGCGGAACGGTGCACCTCCATGCCCCCGCTGGAGAGGTCGAAGGAGACATCGCAGGTGTGCAGGTAATAGTTGGCGAAGTACTCCTTGATCAGGTAGCCCTTATAGCCGAGGCAGATCACGAACTCGGTGATTCCGTGGGCGGCGTAGATCTTCATGATGTGCCAGAGCATCGGCTTGCCGCCGATCTCGACCATCGGCTTGGGGCGCACCGCCGTCTCCTCGCTGAGACGCGATCCCAGCCCACCGGCGAGGATCACTGTTTTCATGCGGGAAGGGACATGAGGTCAGGTGGATAGACCAAGGCCGTCGGCTTCGAGGGTGCCGCAGTTCGGATCCCGTCAAGGTACAAGGTGGACGGGGAGCGTGCGATTGGGCCCGTCTTGTAGCCTCCTCGCGGATGTCGAAAAAGGCTCGGGCACTCATCACCGGAATCACCGGCCAAGACGGCTCGTACCTGGCCGAGCTCCTCCTGGAGAAAGGGTACGAGGTCCACGGCATGGTCCGGCGCTCCTCGACCGAGAAGTTCGACCGGATCGAGCATCTGCGCGACCGGGTTGCGCTGCATCAGGCCGATCTGCTCGACGAGCGCTCGCTCGTGCATGCGCTCCGGGCAGCGCGCCCGGCCGAGATCTACAATCTTGCGGCGATGTCGTTCGTCGCGGTCTCGTGGATCCAGCCAACCCTGACCGCAGAGTTCACCGGCGTGGGGGTGACGCGCCTGCTAGAGGCGATGCGGGAGGTCTGTCCCGAGGCGCGCTTCTACCAGGCCTCCTCTAGCGAGATGTTCGGCAAGGTCCGAGAAGTGCCCCAGACGGAGTCGACTGCGTTCTACCCGCGCTCACCGTATGGCGTCGCGAAGGCGTATGGGCATTTCATTACGATCAACTACCGCGAGTCCTACGACCTGCATGCCACTAGCGGGATCCTGTTCAATCACGAGTCGCCGCGGCGGGGCCTGGAGTTCGTGACCCGCAAGATCAGCTGGCACGCGGCGGCGATCAGGCTCGGGCTGATCGACACGCTGTCGCTCGGCAACCTCGAGGCCGAACGCGACTGGGGCTACGCCAAGGACTACGTGGAAGCGATGTGGCTGATGCTCCAGCAGGACGAGCCAGACGACTTTGTGATCGCCACCGGGATCGCGCATTCGGTGCGGGAGTGCGTCGAGATCGCGTTCGACCAGGCCGGAGTCGAAATCAACGATCACGTGGTGGTCGACGAGTCGCTGAAGCGGCCGGCCGAGGTCGACCATCTGATCGGCGACGCCTCGAAGGCAAGGCGAGAGCTCGGGTGGGAGCCGCGGACCACCTTCGAGGAGCTGATCCGGCTGATGGTCGACGCCGACTGCGACCTGCTCAGCCGGGGAGTCGAGCCGCCGAGGGCCCAGCTGGGAAGGGCACACTCGGGAGCCACCGCTTCCTCGCCGTAGCGCTGGCATGACAGACCAGGCCCAGACTCGGCGCGTCGCACTCGTGACCGGCCTCACGGGCCAGGACGGCTCGTTTCTAGCTGAGCTGTTGCTGGATAAGGGCTATGACGTCACCGGGCTGATCCGGACAGGCGCGGGCGGTCGGCTGGGCTGCTGCGAGCACCTCCACAGCCGAGTGTCGCTCATTCCCGGAGACCTTCTCGATCCAGACTCGCTCGCCGTCGCGGTGATCGCGGTCCGGCCCGACGAAATCTACCACCTCGCGGCCCCATCTTTCACGCCCGAATCCTGGGAGCGGCCCCGACTGACACTGGCGGCGATCGCCGGGGGCACGGCGGCGCTGCTCGAAGCGGTCCGCGCCGTCAGCCCCCGAACGCGCGTGTTCGTGGCTGCGTCGGGGGCCATGTTCGGCGCCGCCCCCGAGAGCCCTCAGCGTGAGGACACCCCCTGCAGGCCGCTGACGCCGTACGCGATCGCGAAGCTCGCCGCGCACCAGCTGACCGGCCAGTTCCGCACCCACGACGGCATATTCGTTTGCTCGGGCATCCTCTACAACCACGAGTCAGAGCGCCGTCCCGAGCAGTTCGTCTCGCGGAAGATCACGCACGCGGCCGCTTCGATCAAGCTCGGTCTGGCCGACCATGTCGTGCTCGGGGACCTGAGCGCAATTCGCGACTGGTCGTTTGCCGGAGATGTCATGGAGGGGGCCTGGCGGATGCTCCAGCAGGACGAGCCGGACGACTACGTGCTCGCGAGCGGCGTTGGGCACACAGTCGCGGAGCTAGCTGAGGCCGCGTTCGCCCACGTCGATCTGGACGCCGGGGCCTACGTAAGGGTCGATCGCGAGCTGGCTCGCCCGCCGGAGAGCACTCGGCTGGTCGGCGACGCGAGCCGGGCGCGCGACAGGCTCGGGTGGCGGCGGACGGTCTCCTTTGAGCAGCTGATCGGTCGGATGGTCGATGCGGATCTCGTCGCGCTTCAGGCGTGATCCTGGGATCGCACCGCCGTCGTGCGCTGCAGGAATCCGTGTGGATGGCAGGAGAGGCCGTAGCGCTCGAGGTCCCGCCGCACCTTGAACTCCGATCCCTCCGCAGTCGCCAGCCACGCATCGAGTGCAGGCAGGACGCCGCGGGGCCATGACTCGGATAAACGCATCTCGTCGACGTCGACACACCCGTCCTCGACGACGAAGTAGCCGTCGATCGGTATCAGGCGAGCAAACCCCGTCAATGCGCCCCATGTCGTGTCGTAGGCGTGCGCAGAATCCTCGATCACGAAGCACCGAGAGCCGCCTGGAACGAGCTCCCACACCCGGTCGGCAAGCATCCGTTCTCGAATGTCCCCCTCAAGCAGGGTGATCGTCTCGCCATAATTCGGGTCGGCGGCTGAGAGGGCCGCGCGCGCAGCCGCGAGATCGATGTCAATCGAGATGACCTTGCCGGCACGAATCCGCCCGTACTGCTCGAGAGCTCTGAGGCGGTCCCGGAACCACAGGGCGCTGCCTCCGAATTGCGCCCCGAGCTCTACGACGATGTCCGCCCGGGACGCCCATAGGAGATGCTCGTAGACCCGCAGGTCCTCGGGAAATTTGCTCATCCGAACCCCGGCGTACCAGTCCGAGGTGTGCTGCGCCGCGCGGTCGAGCCAATAGCTCCGGATGCTTTGGCTGAGATCAATCGAAACCGGCGGAGGCAGCGCCTCCTCACCAGGGTGCTCGATATCGGGGCCTGGACGGTTCAGCGATCGAGAATCTAGCTCGGTGGACGAGTCGTAGACTCGTTGACCGTGCGCGACCGTCTCGCCGTAACCCCGATCCAGTTCCGCCGCGTCGCCTACGCCACGCTGGCCGCGCTCACGCTGATCGTCTTCACGGGCGCGGCGGTGCGGCTGACCGACTCCGGGCTCGGTTGCGCGAACTGGCCGAAATGCGGAGGCACGCCGCTGCCGCCGCTCAGCTCGCACGCGCTGATCGAGTTCGGCAACCGGGCGGTGTCGGGCGTCGTCGGAATCATTACCGTGGTGGCGGCGGTGCTCGCGTTCACGCGGCGTCCGTACCGGAAGGACCTGGCGATCCTGGCGCTGCTGCTGCCGCTCGGCGTGCTCGCCCAGGCGGTGCTCGGCGGGTTCACGGTCCTCAACCACCTGGCGCCCGGGTTTGTGATGGCCCACTTCAGCCTCTCGCTGGTGATCCTGGTGGCCGCGTTTGCGCTGGCGTGGCGAAGCGCGTACGAGCCCGGGAGCCGGCCGCTCGCCGCGGACCGAGTGACGGTCTGGTCGGTGCGAGCGCTGCTTCCGCTCGGGGCGCTGACGATCTTCGCGGGCACGGCCGCGACGGCCGCCGGGCCCCATTCGGGGGGCTTCACCGGCCAGGTCGTCCACCGGCTGCATTTCAAGGGCGCCGACACGCTCGAATGGACGATTCACCAGCACGCGACGATCGCCGCGCTGTTCGGGGTGGCGGTGATCGGAATCTGGTTCCTGTACCGGCGCCGCGGCGCCTCAGCACAGGAGCTCGAGCCGCTGACCGTGCTCGGCGTCCTGCTGGCCGCCCAGGGCCTCGTCGGCAGCGTCCAGTACGAGCTGAAGCTGCCCAGCGAGATGGTCTGGGTCCACGTCTGTCTGGCCACGGTCACATGGCTGGTCCTGCTGTGGACGGTGGCGGCGGCCGGGCGGCTCGCGCCGCGCGCGGTCGAGGTTCCAGCCGGCGGTCCAGAGGCCCGCGCGCGCGAGCTGGAGCTGGTCGGCCGCGTGGAATAGGCCCCGCTCGGCGCTACGATCGGCGTCGGATAAATGTCAGCGCAACACAGCACCACGCAGACCCAGAACTCCGGCGCACGCAGCGCCGATGCGTCGCTGATCATCCTCGTCGTCGACGACGAATCCGACCTCCGGGAGATGCTCACGCGGTCGTTCTCGCGCGAGGGTCACCGGGTGATGGCGGTCGGCGACGGGCGCTCGGCGATCGACCGGGCCAGCACCGACCATTTCGACATCATCCTGCTTGACGTCGCGCTCGGGCCGGGTCCGGACGGGTACGAGGTGTGCCGCACGCTGCGCGCGCGGCGCAACGTCGTCCCGATCATCATGCTGACCGCGCTCGACTCCGAGGCCGACGCCGTGCTCGGGCTGGAGGCGGGGGCCGATGACTACGTGACGAAACCGTTCGGACTGGCCGAGCTTCGCAGCCGCATCCGCGCGGTGCTCCGCCGCGCCGGCACCCGCGCGATGGGCGACGAGGTGCTCGTGGTCGGCCCGATCGTGCTCGATCGCGCTCAACGCGAGGTCGTCATGGACGGGCGCCCGGTGCGCCTGACGTTCTCGGAGTTCGAGTTGCTCGACGCGCTGATGGCCGACCCCGGACGGCTGCTCAACCGCCAGGAGTTGCTGCGCGCGATCTGGGGCGACAGCGCCTATCGCGATCCGCGCGCGATCGACGTGCACATCCGGCACCTGCGCGAGAAGCTCGAGCCCGAGGCCGACAAGCCGCGCTTCATCCTGACGGTGCGAGGAGCCGGTTATCGACTCCGGGGGCCGTAGGAGGTTCTGATGGCAAAGCGGGCGCGATCGCGACGCGGCGCCTTTGGTCTTCAGGGCAGGATCGTCGGCGCGGTGCTGGTGACGAGCTTGGCCACGCTGGCGGTGGCGGCGGTTGCGCTACTTGGGCCGCTCGAGAGCTCGCTGCGCAACGCCGACAAGAAGACGCTCGAGAGCGAGATCGAAGGGACCAAGCCGGACATCGCGAAGACCACTGCGCCGTTCCAGAAGCTCAGGCTTGACCTTCTGACCGACGCCGCTGTCCCCGTGACCTCGCCCGGGCCCGGAACGGGGTCGCCGTCGGGTGGCGCGGGACTCGGCCCCAACCCCAAGCGTGCCATCGCCGAGGAGCAGAACCTCGCCACTGAGGGGAGGGAGGTCCGCAACCAGGTCGTGAACCAGGTGCGCGCCCTCTCGTTCGCGACCGGCGGCTCCGAGGTCGCCCTGCTCGGCTACCCCGACGCCTCGGGGAGGTTCCGCCCGCCGCTCGTGGTCTACCCGGATACCCCCAGCGCGAAGGCCGACGCGTATAACGATGTCCCCAAGGCATTCCGCACGAAGCGGCCGAACTACACGTTCGGCTCGATCGGGAACTCGGAGTACGCGCGCGCGGCGATCCCGTTCACCACGGGCGGCGTGAAGGCGCCCGTCTACCACTGGGTACTGGTCGTGCGCAAGTCGCTCGACACCCTCAGCGACGCCGTGTCCACCGTGCGCCGAGCGTTCCTGTATGCGGCGCTGGCTGGCCTCGCGCTGACGCTGATCCTCGGCATCCCCCTGTCGGCCACGATCGTCCGCCGCCTGCGCCGGCTGCGCGAGGCCGCCACCGAACTGGCGCACGACGGCCCGCCGGTCGAGGTGCCCGCGGTCCGGGCCCGTGACGAGGTCGGAGACCTGGCCCGCGCGTTCGAGCAGATGCAGCAGCGTCTGCTGCAGCAGGAACAGGCGCGCCGCGCGTTCGTCTCGACCGCGTCGCACGAGCTGCGCACCCCGTTGGCCTCGCTCGACGGGATGCTCGAGCTGCTCGACGACGACCTCGGCAGCGGCGACCCCGACATCGCCGACGCGCGTTCGCTGCTCGACCGCGCCCGCATGCAGTCGCGCCGGCTGTCCCGGCTGGCGGCGGATCTGCTCGACCTGAGCCGACTCGACGCGCAGGTGCAGCTGCGATCGGAGCCCGTCGAGCTCGGAGAGCTGAGCCGCGCGGTGCTTGCCGAATTCGAGCTCGGGACCGAGGAGCGGGGGATCGTCTCGACGCTCGACGACGGCGCTGGCCAGGTGTGGGCGCGCGGCGACCCGGGCGGGATCGCGCGGATCGTCCGGATCCTGCTCGACAACGCGGTCCGCGTCAGCCCCCAGGGCGGCGAGATCACGATCGAGTTGCGCAACGGCGACCACGCCTCGCTGACCGTTCGCGACGAGGGTCCCGGGGTGCCGCCGGATGAGCGGGATCTGATCTTCGAGCGCTTCCAGCGCGGGCGCGCTGCCAGCGGGACCGCCGGGTTCGGGCTCGGTCTCGCGATCGGTCGCGAGCTGGCGGACCGGATGGGCGGCGAGCTCGTGCTCGACCGTGCGGATGCGCCAGGCGCTAAGTTCACTTTGCGCCTCCCGGTGGCGCAGGCTCAGGAGGAAGAGCCGCTCGCGGTCGTGTGACGCCGACGGCGAGCTCGTTTTTGCGACTCCTGTCCGGACGGGGCACCTGGCCCCACGGACGCCGAGCGTGGGCAATTCGGCTGCGCGACGTAACGGGCCTAGTACGGTGACGAAGCCGAATTGCCTTAAGGGAATCCGGCCCACGCACGTACGAAGGACGGGCGGGTCTTGGCCGGATTCCCCAGCGAGGCCCCTAATCGGCGCGGGCCCACACTCCCGACTTGACAGGATTGACATCTATGGACGAACGCTTGATGAACGCGATGCTGGAGCTCGACGATCGGCACTGGTGGTACCGCGGTCGGCGCCGCATCATCCGCGCCGAGCTCGACCGATTACCGCTCCGGCCGGGCGCGCGTGTGCTCGACGCGGGCTGCGGCTCGGGCCGGACGCTCGAGGAGCTCGCGCCCTACGGCGAGGTGCACGGCGTCGAGCTCGATCCGGGTGCCGCCGATGTGGCGCGGGCCCGGGGGCGTGGCGAGGTGCAGATCGGCCGCCTCGAGGAGCTGCCGTGGGAGGACGGATCGTTCGACCTGATCACGTGCCTGGACGTGATCGAGCACACGCCCGATGACGGCGTGACGCTCGGCGAGCTCCGGCGCGTTTCCCGTCCCGGGGCCTACCTGCTCGTCACCGTGCCGGCTTACCAAGGCCTGTGGTCGATGCACGACGTAGCCAACCATCATTACCGGCGGTACTCGCGGCCGCGGCTGCGCGCGGCGGCGGTCGACGCCGGCTGGCGCGTGACGCGGATGACGTCGTTCAACGGGCTGCTGCTCGCGCCGGCCGCAGCCGTGAGGCTGGCCGAGCGCCGGCGGCTGCGCGAGCTCGACGGCGACTACAAGCCCGAGTTGACGCTCGCGCCCGAATGGCTCAACTCGCTGCTCGAGCAACCGCTCCGGCTCGAGGCGCGTTGGCTGTCGTCCGGTCGCACGATGCCCGCGGGGCTGTCGCTCCTGGCGGTGTTCGAGAACCCGGGCGGGGGCGCCTGACGGCCGGCGGCGTGTGATGGGGGGTCTCGCGGCGATCGTCGTCGGTTCTCATGCCGCGATCTTTGGCTTGTCGAATAGCCTCGGCTACCTGCTGCCGGCGATCATCGGGCTCGAGTCGCTGGGGATCCCGTCGCCCGGGGAGACCGCGCTCGTGGCCGCGGCGGTTCTGGCCAGCCAGGGCAAGCTCGAGATCGGGCTGGTCATCCTGATCGGCGTGACGTCGGCGATCGTCGGCGACAACATCGGCTATCTGCTCGGCCGGCGGTTCGGGCGCAGCGCGTTCACCGCGCCCGGGCCGTTCATGAATCAGCGGGTGCGCGCGATCCGGGCCGGCGACCAGTTCTTCGACCGCCACGGGCCCAAGGCGGTGTTCATCGGGCGCTGGATCGCGCTCGTGCGGTTCGCCACCGCGTGGCTGGCCGGGATCAACCGGATGCCGTTCAAGCAGTTCTTCTTCTGGAACGCGCTCGGCGGAATCACGTGGGGGGTGACGTACGGGCTCGTCGGCTACTACGGCGGCCAGGCGGCCGCGCACGTGCTGGCGGAGGCCGGCATCGTCGGCCTAGTGGTGCTGCTGATACTGCCCGTGGTCATCTACTTCGTGGTCAAGCGCCGCGAGCGGCGGTCGGTGGGGCGCTCGTCGGAGTAGCGGTCGCTCAGGACTTGTTCGCGTCGAGGTCGAGCGCGCACGAGTTGATGCAGTAGCGAAGCCCGGTCGGCGCGGGTCCGTCCTCGAACACGTGGCCGAGGTGTCCGCCGCACGCCTTGCACAGGACCTCGGTGCGCCGCATGAACAGGGTGCGGTCCTCGCGCGTCTCGACGTTCGCCGCCACCGCGGGCTCGTAGAAGCTCGGCCACCCAGTGCCCGAATCGAACTTCGTGTCGGAGTTGAACAGCTCCGCGCCGCAACCGGCGCACCGGTACGTGCCGTCGTCCTTGACGTGGACATAATCGCCGGTGAACGGCCGCTCGGTCCCGTGCTGGCGGAGGATGTGGTACTGCTCGGGCGACAGGCGCTGGCGCCACTCCTCGTCGGAGAGCTGAACGTCCCGCGCGGTGTCGGTGTCGTGTTCGGTAGCCATGGTGCTTACGGTAGCGCGGGGACTGGCTGCGATAGCGTCCCGGCCGGTGAACGGGAGATGAAATTCGGCGTGGCGATCTTCCCGACGGACGCGGTCCAGCCGCCGGGAGAGATCGCGCGGATGGCCGAGGAGCGGGGTTTCGAGTGCCTCCTGTTCCCCGAGCACACCCACATCCCGGCCGGGCGGGAGAGCAGGTGGCCGGGCGGCGACGAGCTCCCGGGCTACTACGCGCGGACGTACGACCCGTTCGTCGCGTGCACGGCCGCCGCCGCTGGGAGTGAGCGGCTGCTGATCGGGACCGGGATCTGCCTGGTGATCGAGCGCGACCCGATCATCACCGCCAAGGAGGTGGCGTCGATCGACGTCCTGTCCGGCGGCCGGTTCCTGTTCGGGGTCGGCGCCGGCTGGAACGTCGAAGAGATGGCGAACCACGGGACCGATGCGTCGCGCCGGTTCGGGGTGATGGGCGAGCGGATCGAGGCGATCAAGGCGATCTGGTCTGAGGACGAGGCGAGCTACTCGGGGAGGTACGTCAACTTCGAGCGGATCTGGTGCTGGCCGAAGCCGGTGCAGAAGCCGCGTCCTCCGGTGATGGTCGGGGGCAACGGACCGCGCGTGCTCGACCGCGTGCTCGCGTTCGGCGACGAGTGGATGCCCAACCGGATGTCGGACTTGGACCTGGCCGCGCGGATCGCTGAGCTGCGCGATCGCGCTTCGGAGATCGGTCGCTCAACGATCCCCGTGACCGTGGTTGGCGTCCCGGCGGACCCGGCTCGGATCGAGGCGATGGCCCGCATCGGCGTCGACCGCGTCGTGTTCTGGCTACCACCGGAGAGCCCGGACGCGGTGGAGGAGGGATTCGGCCGCTACGTGTCGGCGATCAGTCAGTTCCGGCGGGCAGGTTGAGATAGCTGGCGGCGGCCGTGAGTGGGTCGGCCGCGAGCATCTCCATCACGAGCGAGGACCAGGCGAAGTCGACGGCGCCCATCCCCCGCCCCGTGTACGGGTCGTAGTACTCGCGGAGTCCCTGCGCGAGCACCGCGGACATGATCCGGGTGCCGAGCGTCTGCGCCTGATCCTCGTACCCGAGACGTGTGAGCCCGAGCCACACGAGCCACGCGGCGTTGATCCACGTCGGTCCTCGCCAGTAGCGACGCATCCACAGGTGCTGGTCGTCGCGGAGCGAGAAGCTTGGCTCGGTGGGGGGGACCGACGGCGGCGGCGCCGGCAACCAGAACTGCTTTGTGTCGAGGAGATGGTCTTCGACGAGCCGGCGGCCGATGTCCTCCGGGAGGTCCGGGAGTGCGAGCGGGGCCAGCGCTGCCCACGTGCGGGTTGGCGTGCGCTTCGGCTCTGGGCGGGCTATTGGCTCAAACAGACCCGTCGTGTGGTTGTACATCCGCTCGACGATCGTCGGCGTGAGCGACGGCCGACCGAGCGCGAGCAGCGACAGGCCGTGGAGCACGTTCATCGCGACCTCGCAGCACACCGGCCCGCCGGCGGCGAAGATCCGCTTGAAGTCGTAGCCGAGCCTCCGGTTGCGCCGGACGAGCAGGATGAACCCGGGCTGGTGGTGGGCGCGCCGGCCCCACACCGCATCGAACTGCGGCGAGGCGTCGAGGCCCGACTCATCGGGCTGCACGATCCAGACCAGGCCGTCGCCGTCGAGGTCGCGATGGGCGCTCAGCCAGTCGTAGTGGCGGACGATCGCCGGCACCGTTGCCGGGTCGCCGACCGCGATCCGCCACGCCCAGGCCAGCACCGGTGGCTGGACGCTCGAAGTCATCGAGGCGTTCGGCGACGTCACGTTGTACGTGAACCGCCGACGGCCGGTCAGCGGGGTGTTCCAGAAGATCGTGTGGCCGATGAACCCGTCCGCGCGCTGCGCGGCCAGCAGCGACTCGAGCTCGCGTCTTGATCTTGTGCGGTCGAAGTGGCGCCACGTGATCGCGGTGAAGCACGAATCCCAGTACCACTGCCAGGGGTAGTGGCCGGGGCTCGGGCAGGTGTAGGCGAACGGCACGCCATCGGTGTGGCGCACGCCCTCGCGCCAGTTCTGGCTGAGCGTGGCTTCGCAGATCTGTCTGATCTTGGCCGTGTCGCCGTCGCGCAGCATCCGGCCACAGATCCTCGCAGCCGAGGATCTGGCTGGCGTCGCCGTCCTGAGACCTCAGTGGAGAGCCGCGGTGCCCGCTCCAGCGAGCGCCCGCGCGCCAACAGCGAGACCCGCTCGCTCGAGCCCGGAAAGGCGTACGTCAGGTCGGTACTTGACCCGTCCGAGCTCCTGGCACTCTGCCCCACATCGGTCGCACAACAGCACCAGGCGCAGCACGCCCGCATCGCGGAGATACCGCGAGGCCCCGCTGTATGTACCCGAGTGATCGCACAACATGTCCGTCTATTGGCAGCAACGGCGCCGTTGCCTGTGAAAAGTCCACGGCGGGTCCGAGGCGACTACATGGGATTCGCACCAGCCACCTATGGTGTGGCTAACCCCACGCTCGCCGCGAGAGGTTCGCCGAGTGCGGGGAAAGCCACAAATCGCGAAGTCCAGGGCTTTTGCACGATTTGTTGCAAGGGCAGGATCTGGCACCTCCGTGTCGCGTCGGCTTGCTAGGTTGCCCCGGGCCGCCATCCAGGGGGCTTGATGATCGAAACCGCGGTGCCTGACGTGCCGGGCGCGCGCGGTGAGTTGTGCCGTGCCCAGACGCATCCGCATGCCCTTCGCCCACGAACGCCCCCGAGCCGCGGGGATCGTCACCTTCCTCGTGGTGGCCGCGGCCATGCTCGGAACGGGTCTGACGAGCAGCAGCGCCGGAGACCTCCAGAGTCAGATCACCGCTGGCAAATCGGCGGCCGCCGCCCTCAGGTCGCAGATCGCGGCCGACAGCGCCCAGATCGGTCAGACCAGCCATGGCCTGGCCGACGCCAACCAGCGCCTGGCCGTGCTCCAGACCACCTTGACCAGACGCGAGGAGCAGCTCCGCACAGTGCAGAGCCAGCTGCTGGCGGCGCGCAACCACCTGGTCGACCTGGAGAACCAGCTCGAGCGAGCCAGCCAGGCGCTCGCGAAGAACCTGGTGGCGAACTACGAGCAGTCGCCGCCCAACCTGGTCACGGTGATTCTCGAGGCCCACGGCTTCAACCAACTGCTCGAGCGGGTCAACTTCATGCACCGGATCTCGGAGCAGAATGCCCACGTCGTCGGCTGGACGCGCACCGCGCGCGCGGAGGTGGCGCGACAGGCGCGGTTGCTCGCATCACTCGAGCATCGCGACCAGACGCTGACCGCGCAGGTCCTGGCCCAGCGCAACGGCGTCGCCGCACTCCAGGCGGCGCTGCTTCACCAGCAGATCGCCGAGCTCGCCGCGCGAGGCAGGGCAGGGACGAAGCTGCACGATCTCAACGCGCGGCTCTCCTCGCTCGAGGCGAAGGCGGCCGCGGAGGCCGCGCGGGCCGCCGCGACCGCGAACGCGAACGTCGGCGGGATCGCGGTCGATACCGGTGGGATGGTCCAGGCACCCCCCGGCGCGCCGGCGGCGGTGGCGCAGGTGATCGCCGCCGGAAACGCGATCGCCACGCTCCCCTACATCTACGGAGGCGGCCACGCCTCGTTCCACGCCGACGGCTATGACTGCTCGGGCTCGGTGAGCTACGCGCTCGCGGCCGCCGGCCTGGTCACCTCGCCGATGGTGTCCGGGGATTTCGAGGCCTGGGGCGACCCGGGCCCCGGGCGCTGGATCACGATCTACGCCAACGCCGGGCACGTGTGGATGGAGGTCGCCGGGTGGCGGTTCGATACGGTCGCGCTCGCCGAGGGCGGGACGCGCTGGGCGCGCGGCGGCGGCGAGTTCTCCGGGTTCGTCGTCCGGCATCCGCCCGGGCTGTAACGCTCGCCGGGCTGTAACGCTGGCCGGGCCTTGACCTGGCCGGCCAGGGCCGGCAGACACGGTTCGGTGTCCGCTTGTCCGCGTGCAGACCTCAAGCTTTGCGGCCGCCCGCGCCGATGAACCCCCTCGATGAAGCGACTCACGGCCATTGCCGGCGCTCTGCTCACGGCGCTGGTTCTCCCGGCGGGCGCCCTCGCGACACAGCCGGCCACGACTTCCAGCACGACCCAGCCGGCACAGGGTCAGGCCTCCGGCGCGGTGATCGCCGTCGCCCGGGGCTCATTTGCGATCGAGGCCCCCGCGGGGCGGATGTCGGTCGTGAACGGGCTGACCGCGGCCGCGAACACCGTCACCGCCGGCGACTTCCCCTACGTGTACGGCGGCGGCCACGCTGAAGCCGGGATCGCCAGCATCGGGATCAAGGGCCCCGGTTACAACGGCCGGCGGATCGGGTTCGACTGCTCAGGGTCGGTGGCGGCGGTGCTCGCCGGCGCCGGCGTGTGGCAGCCCACGAGCGGCGTCCCCAACGACGCCGGCATCATCACCGAGCTGCTGCAGCAGCACCTGATCGCGCGCGGCGCGGGTCACGGCGCCACCGAGGTGACGCTGTACGACGATCCCGGCGTCCACATCTTCATGAACATCGACGGGCACTTCTTCGGCACGTCGGACGGCGGTGGCGGCGGCGATCCGGCCGGTGGCGCCGGCTGGCTCGACGACGGCGCGCCCGACGCGACGAGCCACGTCTACAAGCGCTACCACCTGCTGCTCGGAGTGATCGAGCAGCAGACCACGTTCGAGCGCATCCTGACGTTCCAGACCGGCGCGAACGCGAGCGTCACGCACGGCCTCGAGCTGGGTAGCGACGTGCACGTCGGCTACACGCAGACGCCGCACGGTCGGATGACGGCCGCGGACGTCAGCTAGCCGACCGGAAGTGCTCAGCGCGGGCCGGCGACGCCGATCAGGTTGCCCTCGGGGTCTGTGAAGTGGCCGACGACGAGCCCGTTCGGCGAGACCACCGGGCCCATCATGCGCTGCCCGCCAAGCTGCTCGGCTCGGCTCAGCGCCTCCCCGACGTCAGGGACCTGGACGTAGAACAGCGTGCGGTGCTCGTAGCGCTTGCCGCCTCCGACGCCACCGCGAATCCCGGTGCCGTCGTCGGTGGTGAGCAGTTCGATGAAGCCGTAGTCGTTCGGCTCGGACACCTCCTCGGCCACGGTCCCGCTGGTGTCGAACTCCCACCCGAACAGATCCCCGAAGAAGCCTCGCAATTGGGCGGGATCGGCCCCAATGATCTCGAAGTGCACAACGGGTTGTCCCATGCTGATCCTTTCTGACCGGAGGTCCTAGACCTCCTCCGGGTTGGGTTCGGCGGCCACCGCGGGCGCGTTCCACGGCCGGTCGGGCTCGCCCTCGAACCAGTACTCACCGGCGCGCAGGCGCTCGATCAATGCTTGCGCCCAGGCCGCCTCACCGTCGAGCCGCGCCTGCGTGAGGCGGAAGTGCTCGGCCACCGGGGCGGGGGTGCCGGGGCTGTGCTCGATGCCCTCGATCGCGAACCCGCTGGCGCGTGCCGAGGCCGCGATCTGCTCGATGCGATGCTCGAGCGCTGCAATCACCTCCTCACGCTTCAGCGCCCAGGCGAAGCTCCACGCCGCCATCAACTCGGCAGGGTCGTGCGCCTGAACGTTCCACAGGCCGCCACGAAGCAGCAGCATGAATTCGGCCTCGCCGTCGCTGGTCAGGCGGTAGGTGGTGCGGGCGGGCCGGCCGCCCTCTGTCTCGGTCCCGACCTCTGCGACGAAGCCCTCTCGCACCAGTGATCTGAGCCCGTTGTAGACCGACCCCGGGTTGACGTGCGCCCAGGCATCGGCGTGCCAGCTGAGCAATTCCCGGCGGACGAAGTAGCCGTGCACGGGCTGGAAGATCCGGACGGTTCCGAGGAGGAGCAGGCGGGTCGCGGACATCGGGAGAGATCATAGTTGACAACAGTGATTATTCATGTTTGACTATTCGGCATGCTCAAATTTGACTACATGGTCCAGGCGCGCGGACTGGCCAAGAGCTTCTCCTCCCGCGCTGGGGCGGTCGAGGCCGTCCGTGGCGTCGACATCGACGTGGCGGCGGGCGAGATCGTCGGCTTTCTCGGGCCCAACGGGGCCGGCAAGACGACCACCCTGCGGATGCTCACGACGCTGCTGTCCCCGAGCGCGGGCACCGCGACGGTGGCCGGGCATGACCTGCGCGACGACCCCGTTGCGGTCCGGCGGCAGATCGGCTACGTCCCGCAGCGGGGAAGCACGGCGCCGCAGGCGCTCGTCGGCGAGGAGCTGATCGACCATGGTCGCTTGCACGGCCTGTCCCGAGCCACGGCCGAGACCACGGGGCGGGCGCTGATCTCGCGGCTCGACCTCGAGAGCACCTGGGAGCGGCCATGCGGCACGCTCTCGGGCGGGCAGCGACGCCGTCTCGACATCGCCCTCGGGCTGATCAACGAGCCCCCGCTGCTGTTCATGGACGAGCCTACCGCCGGCCTGGACCCACAATCGCGCGCGAACCTGTGGCAGCACATCAGGGGCCTACGCGACGAGCACGGCGTGACGGTGTTCCTGACGACCCACTATCTCGAGGAGGCGGACGCGCTGTGCGATCGCATCCTGGTGATCGACCACGGCGAGCTCGTCGCCGCCGGGACGCCCGCCGAGCTCAAGCGCGAGGTGTCGGGAGACCGCGTAGGGCTCCAGCTCGACGATCCGGCACGGCTGGCGAGTGCGCGCGTCGTGCTCGAGCGCATCTCCGACGTCGTCGTGATGCGCGCCGAGGGCGACCTGCTCGACTTCAGCCTGCCCGACGCGAGCACCGCGCTCCCCGGTCTGCTCGCCGCGCTGGGGGAGGCAGGCGTGACGCTGGCGGGGATCGAGGTTCGCCGGCCGACGCTCGATGACGTGTTCCTTTCGCTGACTGGGCGCGAGCTCCGTGACCAGCCGCTTGCCGCCTGAGGAGGCTGACCATGCGTTTCTTGAACGAGACCCTGCTCGTGTTCACGCGCGCCATGCGCCTGTCGCTGCGCAACAAGGTGTGGCTGATCATCGGCCTGATGCAGCCGTTGCTCTATCTGGCACTGTTCGGCCCGCTGCTGAAGCGGCTCGCGGGGACCGCCGGCTTCCCGCACGGCAGCGCATGGCAGGTGTTCACGCCGGGGCTGCTCGTACAGCTCGGCATCTTCGGGGCGCTGTTCGTCGGGTTCGGCCTGATCGCGGAGGTCCGCGAGGGCGTGATCGAGCGGATGCGGGTGACGCCGGCGTCGCGGATGGCGCTGCTGGCCGGTCGTGTGCTCAGGGACGTGGTCGTGCTGCTCGTCCAGTCGGTCGTGCTCCTCGCCGCCGCCTACGCGTTCGGCCTGCGGGCGCCGATCGGCGGCGTCGTGCTCGCAGTCGTGCTCGTCGGCGCGGTGGGCGCGGCGTTCGCGTCGGCCTCCTACGCGGTGGCGCTGCTGACCGGAAACGAGGAGGGGATGGCGTCGGTCACCAACAGCCTGGCGGTGCCGCTGCTGCTCCTGTCGGGCATCCTGCTCCCGATGACGCTGGCCCCGGGGTGGTTGCGGACCGTCTCGAACGCCAACCCGGTGAAGCGCATCGTCGACGCGCTGCGCGCGCTTTTCCAGGGGCATGTCATGACGGGCACGGTCGGCGTCGGGGTGCTCGTGGGCCTCGGGCTGATCGCGGTCGGGATGATGTTCGGGACGCGGACGTTCCAGCGTGACTCGGCCTAGGAGTGCGTCAGCCCTGCCCCGGCTGCGCGCGGCCTAAATGTTCTACATACCGGCATAAAGGGTGACGCGAACCGCCTAAATCCGGCGTCGGAGAAATGTGCGTTTGCCCGATGTGCCGCTGCATCCGAGCCTGGAAGATGCGGCGGACACGCTGTCGACGAGACGAGAGGAACAGCAAATGCGCAAACGTATGGGGGAGTTCACGGCCCGGTGCGGGATCCTCGGAGGTGGGCTGGTGGCCGCCGGCGTGCTGCTGGCGGGTCCAGTGGCCGGCGCCGCAGCGGCGCAGACAACCGCCACGGCCTCCTACACGAGTCCGGGGTCGTATGAATTCAGCGTGCCGGCCGGGGTGACGAGCGTCACTGGGACGGTGATCGGCGCCGCCGGCGGCTTCGGGTCAGAGGAGGCGCCCGGCGGTTCACCCGCCGCCGTCACCGGCACAATCCCGGTCACGCCGGGCGAGCAGCTCCTTGTCGGTGTCGGCGGAGCCGGCGGCTCTGCAAACGCAGGCTTTACCGGTGTCGTCGCCGGTGGGGTCGGCGGCGGCGGAGCGGGGGCGGCGACCCTCGGCGCCGGCGGCGGTGGCGGCGGCGCATCGGTGATCGCGGCCGGGGCGCCCGGCGTCCAGTTCGGCGACCTGCTCGTCGCCGGAGGCGGCGGGGGAGGCGGCAGCGACGGCTTCGGCGCTTACGGCGGCAACGCCGGCGCCGCTGGACTAGACGGCGGCGGTGGACCGGGTACCCAGACCGCCGGAGGCTCCGGCGGTGGTGGCGACGTGGCCAGCGGGGGTGCCGGTTCGTTCGGCCTCGGCGGTAACACGCCGGACGAGGGCGATCTTCCCGGCGGCGGTGGCGGCGGTGGCTACTACGGCGGCGGCGCCGGCGGCAGCGGCAACAACAGCGGCGGCCTCGGGGGCGGCGGCGGCTCGAGCTACGTCAGCTCGCAGGCCAGCAACGTCAGCGGCCCGTCGGTCGACCTCGGAGAGTTCGCCGACGGTGCGGTGTCGATCACCTACGCCGTGCCGACCGCAAGCCTGAGCACACAGGCGATCGCGTTCGCCGGTGTGCAGCCCCAGGGAGTCGCGGGGCCGGCGCAGGCGCTGACGGTCACGAACAACGGATCGGCCCCGCTCTCGGTATCCGGTGTGGCGCTCGGCGGCGCCGACCCCGCCGACTACCTGATTGACGACGAGTGCCAGCAGCTGGTCGCTCCGGGCTCGAGCTGTACGGTGAACGTCCGGTTCTCCCCGCAGGCGCAGGGCGCGAGCACGGCGACGCTGACCGTCCTCACCAACGCGCCGACCGCGCCGGCCTCGGTGACGCTGTCCGGCACGGGTGGATCGCTCGCGCAGGGCACCCCGGGACCGCAGGGTCCCGCCGGCGCCACCGGGCCACAGGGACCGGCCGGACCGGCGGGGACGATCGTCTGTCGCAACACGATCACCGCGCGGCTGCTGTGCTCGGTCGAGTTCGCGCCGGGCACGTACACCGTTGCGGGCGGTGGCGAGACAGCGGCGTTCCGGGTCAGCCGCGGCCATCGAACGGTGGCGAGCGGCAAGTTGCGGATCCGGCGCGGCCGAACGGCGCAGGCGCGCATCCAGCGGGTGCCCGCAGGCAAGTACACGCTCACAATCACCGTTCGGCACGGCCGGGGCCAGCGGGTCCTCCTCCGCGACTCGATCGAGGTCCGCTAGCTGCTGCCCGGAGTGGGTTGGGGACCCGGTCCCCAACCCACCGGCGCAGTCGATCCGCTCGGCGGGGGTAGCCTGCACGGCATGGCAACCGTGATCCCGATCGAGGACCTGCGCCGCAGCCCGACCGCGGCCCTGTTCGAAGGCCGCGACGAGGCGCCGGTCTCGATCTTCGTAACCCAATACGAGCGCGGCCAGGGGCCGGCGCTCCACCTCCACCCCTACCCCGAGGTGTTCGTCGTGCGGACCGGCACCGCCGTGTTCACCGTAGGCGAAGAGGAGTTGACGGTGACCGAGGGTCACATCGTGATCGCGCCGGCGCAGACGCCCCACGGGTTCAAGAACCCGGGCGACGACACGCTCCGCGTGGTCAGCGTTCACCCGAGCCCGACCGTCGAGCAGACGAACCTCTGAGGGCGGCGTTCGCGGTGTTGCCGGCGGTGCCGGTGGCGCCGGTGCCGCCGGTGGCGTGGGACGTCGGTGGTGCGGTTCGCGGCGCGTGAGCAGTTAGCGCCGTGCGTGAGCCGGAAACGACGAAGCCCCGCCGTGTGGCGGGGCTTGCGAAGCCCCGCCTCGCGTCAGACGGAAACGACGAAGCCCCGCCGTGTGGCGGGGCTTCGGTTCAGTCTCGTGGCGCTCGCAGGAGTCCGGACGAGGCGTCGCTCCGTCCGCGTCCTCCCGCTCAGGATCAGCCGCAGCCGGTGTTGAACCCGCAGCTCGAGCACGTGTAGCAGCTGCCCGTGCGCTGCATCATGCCTCCGCACTGCTGGCAGGCCGGTCCGAGATCGAGTCCCTTGCGCATCGCCGGGAGCACCGGCGGCGAGTCGGTCAGCGCGGACGTCGCCGGCAGCGCCGGCGCGGGGGAGTGGCCGCCGTTCCCGTTGCCGGGCTTGGACGTCTCGGACGGCAGCGCCGCGACGTCGCCGTGGTGCGAGCTTGCCGCTTCCTGCGCGGCCTGGCGGGCCCGGACGGCCGGCGTGAGGATCCCGAGCTCCTCCTGGAGGTCGGTGTCGAGGAACCGCGAGGCGAGCCAGCGCATGATGTAGTCGGGCATCGACTTCGCGAACGGGATCTCCGGGTTGGAGGTCATGCCCTCGGGATCGAAGCGCATGTAACTGAACTTGCGCACGAGCGTCTCGAGCGGGACGCCGGTCTGGAGCGCGATCGAGATCGCCGTCGCGAACGAGTTCATCATCCCGCGGAGCGTCGAGCCTTCCTTACCGATGTCGGTGAGGAAGATCTCGCCGACCTGCCCGTCGTCGTACATGCCGGCGGTGATGTAGCCCTCGTGCCCGCCGATCGAGAACTTGTGCGTGATCGACCGGCGCTCACGCGGCATCCGGCGACGGACCGGGGCCTTGGCGAGCGCCTCGGCGACCGCCTTCTGGATCTCGGCCTCCCTCGACGCCGGTGTGTCCGTCTGCGCCTCGGTGCGGAGTGCCTGAGCGGTCTTCGAGCCGTCTCGGTAGATCGCGAGCGCCTTGATCCCGAGCCGCCAGCCCTCCATGTAGGCCTCGGCAATGTCCTCGACCGTCGCCGTCTGGGGCATGTTCACGGTCTTCGAGATCGCGCCGCTCAGGAACGGCTGGGTCGCGCCCATCATCTTCAGGTGGCCCATGTGGGAGATCGCCCGCTCGCCGACCGCCACGTCGAACACCGGCAGGTGCTCGTCGGCCAGGCCGGGGGCTCCGACGATCGTTCCGTGCTCGTTGACGTAGGCGACGATCTGCTCGATCTGCTCGTCGCTGTAGCCGAGCGTCTGGAGCGCGAGCGGCACCGTCCGGTTGACGATCGTCATCTGACCGCCACCGACGAGCTCCTTGAACTTGACCAGCGAGAAGTCGGGCTCGATGCCGGTGGTGTCGCAGTCCATGAGGAACGAGATCGTGCCCGTTGGGGCGAGCACGGTCGCCTGCGCATTGCGATAGCCGACGCGATCGCCGAGCTCGACGGTCTCCTCCCACGTCCGGCGCGCCGCCGCGAGCAGCGGGCCGTCCGAGCAGGCGTAATCGGGGATCGCGTAGGAGGCATCGCGGTGCATCCGCATCACGGCGTTGTGGGCGTCGCGATTCTCGGGGTAGCGCTCGTACGGGCCCATCGCCGCGGCGGTCCGGGCCGAGCCAAGGTAAGCGCGACCCGTCATCAGCGCCGTGATCGCGGCCGCCGTGCCCCGTCCCGCGTCGGAGTCGTACGGGACGCCGTCCGCCATCAGGTACGCGCCCAGGTTGGCGTAGCCCATGCCCAGCTGCCGGAACGCGCGGGCGTTGGCGCCGATCTCCTCGGTCGGGTAGCTCGACGGCGAGACGATGATCTCCTGCGCGAGGAACATCACGTCGACCGTGTGCTCGAACGAGTCGACGTCGAACGTGCCGTCGGGCCGGCGGAACTTCATGAGGTTGAGCGACGCCAGGTTGCAGGCCGAGTCGTCGACGTGCATATATTCCGAACAGTTCGCCACAACGAAGCCATCCACGATGTAGGAGTGATGTAGCGGCTCGGTGAGGTTGTAGACGTGCTCCTGGCCGTCGTCCTCGCGAGCGATCAGCCGGGTGCTCGGCTTGGTCTGATACCGGCCGGTGTCATCCAGCATGGCGGCGAGAGCTGCGTTCTTGCGCGGCGTCGAGAACCCGATTGCCTCGGCGAAGCGCTCGAGGTCGCTTCCGGTGACGCGTAGATCGAAGCCTTGCCGCGACACGTACTCGACTGCCGCCCCATCTGCACGCGTGTACGAGAACGAAGACCGATCGGCCTCGGAGATGCGGTAGATGCGCCCACGGATGCCGAAGACCGACAGGAGGCGCTGAACGTCTCGCAAAAGGCTCTCGCTGCGGCTGCCAAGCCCTACGTAGCGGCTCGCTTTACCATCCGTCTCGACCCGAGATACGCATCCGTCAGCACCGAATAGACCTCGTAGGAACGCTGCTTGAACCTCTACGGGCGCCGTGAAGATCGCGGCTGGGACGCGCTTTTCGTGCGCGCGGGCGGTCGTCAGCCCGAGCTCGCGGAAGAACTCGCGTACAGCCTCGCTCCCGGCGCGCAGCTGAACGGTCCCGTTCGGCATTGGCTGTCGCGAGATTCCGCCGATGAGCTCTCGCAGCATCCCTTCGTGTGAGTCGGTGAGCAGGTCGGCGACGTCGTCGCCGCCGTACACCCACTGCGTCTGTACGTTCGTCAGGCAGCCATCGCCGACTAGGTGACCGGTCAGCTCGGCAAGTCCCTCGCTCCACCGATCAGGCAGCTCCTGATACGTCGCGGTGCCGCCGCGGCTGAATGACTTAGCAGCGACCGCCACCTTGACCGGAAGCTCCCATGAAGCGTCGGACGCAGGCGTCGCGGTGTCGTTGAGAAGGACCTCGTCCTGCTCGCTCAGGTCCGCGGCGCGAACGTATCCGCGGTTAATCGTCCAGATCCGGTGGTTGGGGGTGCAGCGAAGCTCGGCTCCGTTCGAGAACCGCAGCCGCACGATCTGGCTGACGCCGTTGCGCATGAATGCGATCGGTCGCGACGACAGGACGCCGGCACCGGGGTCTTCGGCGGTGGCGCGGTGCGTATAGACGCGGATGTCCTCGCCTGTCTCACCCCGCTCGACGAGCTCGGCGATCGACATTAGGCCCTTGGTCGTGTGCACCCGAACGTCTGCGGGGAAGCATGGGTTGGACGCGTTGATCCGCCCCGAGTTCGGGGACGTGTGCCACTGGTTGATCGTCGTGTCGTACTGGATGCCCGGGTCGGCGCAGCGCCACGCCGCCTTGGCGATCTCCTGCATCAGTTCGCGCGCGGGGATCGGCTCGCCGATCGGCGTACCGGTCACGCGACCGATCAGCTGCCAGTCCTCGTCGTTCTCGACCGCGCGCATAAACCGCTCGGTCACGCGGACCGAGTTGTTCGCGTTCTGGTACTGGATCGAGAAGAAGCCCTCGCCGTCGATCGACATATCGAAGCCCGCGTCGCGCAGAGCGGCCGCCTTCTCCTCCTCCTTGGCCTTGCACTGGATGAACTCGAGGATGTCGGGGTGGTCGACGTCGAGCACGACCATCTTGGCCGCGCGGCGGGTCTTGCCGCCGGACTTGATCGTGCCGGCCCACGCATCGGCTCCGCGCATGAAGCTCACCGGGCCCGACGCCGTGCCGCCCTTGGCCAGCGGCTCCATCGAGCCGCGGATCCTCGAAAGGTTGATGCCCGACCCCGAGCCGCCCCGGAAGATCATCCCCTCCTTGGTATTCCACTCGAGGATCGACTCCATCGTGTCGTCGACGCTCAAGATGAAGCACGCCGAGCACTGAGGGCTCTCCTCGAAGCCGACGTTGAACCACACAGGCGAGTTGAACGCCGCCATCTGGTGGAGCAGGATGTGGATCAGCTCGGCCTCGAACGTCGCGGCGTCGTCTTCGCTGGCGAAGTAACCGCGGTCGCGTCCCCAGTCGGCGATCGTGCCGGCCACCCGTCCGATCATCTGCTGGACCGAGTGCTCACGGGTGGGCGAGCCAAGCTGGCCGCGGAAGTACTTCTGGGCGACGATGTTGGTGGCGTTCTGAGACCACGACTTCGGGAACTCGACGTCGCTCTGCTCGAACGAGACCTTGTCTCCGTGACCGATTCGAGCCTCCCGCTGTTCCCACTCCACCGAGTCGAACGGATGCTGGTCGGGCACCGTGAAGAAGCGCCTGACCGAGAGGCCCTCGCCCGTCCGTGCCTCGGATTCGAGTTGGGTCTGCGGGATTTGATCCATGCCGTACTGCTCCTCTCGGTGTTCCACGATTTCCCCTGCTCTTGCGCGACTTTTTGTCAGTCGAGCGGGCAGCAGATAATGGCGGGAGCCCCGGACGGAAAAACCTGGTCGGTGGGTCTCACCCGGAGCTTCTATTTTACTCCGTGCCATGAGGCTGCTCGTGACCGGCGGAGCCGGCTATATCGGCTCGATCGTTGCCCGCCAGCTGCTCGGCGCGGGCCACGACGTGACCGTGCTCGACAACCTCGAGCGGGGGCACCGGGAGGCGGTTCCGGAGGGCGCGAGGCTCGTCGTCGCGGACCTGCTCGACCGCGAGGCGGTCGACGCCGCGATGAGCGCCGGGTTCGACGGCGCCATGCACTTCGCCGCGCTCGCGCTGGTGTCGGAGTCGGTCAGCCACCCCGAGCGCTACTACCGGACGAACGTCGGCGGGACGCTCAACCTGCTCGAGGCGATGGTCGCGGCCGGCGTCCCTCGCCTGGTGTTCTCCTCGACCTGCGCGGTCTACGGGCAGCCCGACGAGGTCCCGATCGCCGAGACGGCCGTGCCCAGGCCGGTCAACGCCTATGGCGCGTCGAAGCTCGCCGTTGACCTGATGATCCGCGACTTCTGCACCGCCAGCGGGTTGGGCGCCGTCAGCCTCCGGTACTTCAATGTCGCCGGCGCGAGCGGCGGCCTCGGCGAGGATCACGACCCCGAGACGCACCTGATCCCGAACATCCTGCGCGCCGCGCTCGGCGCCGCCCCCGCGGTCGAGATCTACGGGACCGACTATCCGACGCCGGACGGCACGGCGGTCCGCGACTACATCCACGTCGAGGACCTCGCCACCGCTCACCTGCTCGCGCTCGACGGCGCGCGCGCCGCCGAGCACCGCGTGTTCAACCTCGGAAACGGCAACGGCTTCTCGGTCCGCGAGGTGGTCGCGGCCGCCCGGGCCGTCACCGGCCGGGAGATCGGCACGAACGAGGCGCCCCGCCGTCCCGGTGACCCGCCGATGCTCGTCGCCTCCAGCGATAGGATTCGCTCGGAGCTCGGCTGGGAGCCGCGCAAGCCGGCGCTCGAGGAGATGGTCGCCGACGCCTGGGCGTTCGCGCAGGCGCATCCGAACGGCTACTCAGAGTAGGTCGGCAAGCTCGTCGAGCGCCGCGGCGAGCACCTCGTCGGGCGGACGCGAGGCATCGACCTTCCGGATCCGCTCAGGGTCCGCGGCAGCGAGCTCGAGGTACGCGGCCGCAGTCCGGTCGAAGAACTCGTTCTGCTCGCGCTCCAGCCGATCGGGAGCGCCCGCGCGCGACTGCGAGCGCCTCCGCCCGAGCCCGGAGTCGATCATCAAGAGCAGCGTGCGATCCGGCCACGCCGTCCGGATCGCGAACTCGTTGATCGCCCGGACCGAATCGATCCCGAGCTCCCGCCCGCCTCCCTGATAGGCCAGCGAGGAGTCGATGAACCGATCGAGCAGCACCCACCGTCCGTTACGCAAGAGCGGCTCGATCGCCTCCTCGACCAGCTGTGCGCGGGCCGCGGCGTACAGCAGGGCCTCCGTGCGCGCGGCGACGTGCAGATCGGGGTCGATGACCACGTCGCGGATGCGCTCGGCCGCAGCCACGCCCCCCGGCTCGCGGAGCAGCAGCACGTCCAGGCCGCGTGCCTGCAGCGCCTCGAGCAGGGCCGACGCGAGCGTGGTCTTGCCCGCCCCGTCGATGCCTTCGATCGTGATCAGCCGACCGCGCGTCATTTGCGTGGCTCCCGACCCTACCGGGCACTTGTGGACCCGTCCGCAAGTCCCGCGGCTCACGGACGAGCCCACTACGATCGAGACATGTTGCGCCTTGGAAGCTGCGTCAGGCCAGCCGGTGAGAGTCCGGTCCGGGTAAGCGCCGGAGCGCCCGGTAGCAGGCCCCGGCTTGAGGGAGAGATCCCGATGGTTGAGCGGGGTGTCGAGAGCCTCTTTGGAGGGAGCAAGCGCGCGGGCTGCGACTGCAGCCTCGTCAGATTTACGATCGGGGAGCCGAGCCGCTCATGTCACGGCGAAGGCCATGTCCGCCAGTCCTGGTTCCGGATCGGGTGCGGCGGGTCTCCGCGGGGTAGAGGGAGTTGCACGCGCGCAAGGTCTGATCGCGGAACGAGGGAGACCCGTCTGCCTGGCCTTGTCAGCAAAGACCGCTCGTATAAGCCGATGGTGAAATCGGGCGGAGGGCAGCGGGAGTCCGACGGGGTCGTAGTAGTGATGATCGGCGCAAAGCTAAAGGCGTCGGGAGCGAAGGGCCCCGGCTTTGATCATGGTTGGGCTGGAGGTAAGCGTTAGGGCATGGTCGAGTCTGCTCGATCCAATTCCCCCGGCGGGCTATCGCCCGCTGACCCGTTCAGCGCAATGGCGCCGGTGGCGGCCACTGACGGGAACGTGCGAGAACTTCGGCGCAAGCTATGGGTGGCCGCCAAGCGGTCGCCGGGTAGGCGCTTTCACGCCCTGCTTGACCGGATCTGCAGGAGTGACGTCCTGTGGGAGGCGTGGGTGCGCGTGCAGAGGAACAAGGGCGCTGCCGGGGTCGATAAGCAGACCGTGGCGGCGGTGCGGGAGTACGGGGTGGAGCGCCTTCTCGGCGAGCTGCAACGTGACCTGCGCACTGGGAGCTACCGTCCCGCGCCGGTCCGGCGGGTGGAGATACCCAAGCCCCAGGGCGGTAAGCGGCCGTTGGGGATCCCGACGGTCATCGCATACCACAAGGTCGTGCAGGCGGCCTTTGGGTTCGTTGGTCGTCACACATCCGTTTCATCCGTTGCGCGGCGAGCGCCTTGTGGTGTTGTTCGTGCGTCGGATCGGCGCCAGTCGCATCTACGTGTGCGAGGGCGGTCCTTTGGGCAGCGTGTCGCTGCCGGAGGACGCGACCGATCGTGGCGCGGGGCCGGCTGAGCGGCCGCTGAGCATCGAGGTTCTGGCGGCGCTTGTCGCGCTCGTCGTCGAGCTCACCGGCGAGCAGGGGGTGGCGCGATGATCGCCGCGGGCCTGACTGATGAGCTCACCGTCCCGGCGCGTGCGCGTGAGCTGGCCGCTCGGCTGTCGGCGTTGTTCGAGCGCGATGTCGAGATTGTGGGGCGGCTGAACGACGCGCAGAGCCGCCTGCGCGACGCCAACGAGCGGCTGTGGTTGGGGCTGGCGCCGGACGCGTTCGGGCTGGTCTACGACGGGGCCGCGCCCGCCGGCGAGAGCCAGATCGCCAAGCTGATGCGTGACGCGCGCAGCGCCGGCGGGCCGGATACCGACACCGCGGTGCTCGGGGCGCTGCAGGAGATCCACTCGGCGATCCATCGTTCGTTTTGCGCGTACCAGTCGGCGTGCGAGGAGCGCCGCCAGCTGGCGGTCGACGTCGGCGAGCTCTCCCAGCAGCTGATCGAGGCGCTGTGCGCCACCGGCTGGAGCGAGGAGGATGCGCGGCGCGCCGACGTGCACGAGCTCGCCGGGGCGAGGGTCCGATGAGCGTCGTGGAGAGGGACTCGCTGGCCTGTCGTCGAATCAGATGCACGCCGGATCGGATACAGGATGAGCACGAGCACAGGCACGACCACCAACCTCTCAGAGCTCACCGAGCGTCAGCTGTTCGCGCTCCGGCGGCGGCTGGCGGCGGGCGTTCACGATCCGGCGCTGACGCTGCGCGGCGCGCTTCATCACGACCTGCGGCGTTGCTCGAGCGAGAACTGTCGCTGCCGCTCAGGCGAGCTGCACGGCCCCTACGCGTATCTCACTGTGTACGGCGAGGGGCGCAGCCGGACGGTGTACGTGCCGCAGGCGCTGGCCGCGATCACCTCAGAGCATGTCGAGGCGACGCGCCAGGGCGAGGCGCTGATGTTGGAGATCTCGCGGGTCAACCTCGAGCTGCTCAGGCGCCGGGCGCTGCGGTGATGGTCGGTGGCGGGCATCGGCGCCGAGGCGGCCTGGGTGGTGGCGAACATGCTCGGCTCGGCGCTTGGGGCGGGAGCCGATGACAGGCTCAACGCAGAAGATCACGAGCACGCACCTGGAGCGCGTGGCGATGATCTACCTGCGGCAGTCCTCGCCCAGGCAGTTGCGCGAGAACTTCCGCTCGACCGAGCGTCAGTACGGGCTCTCGGAGGAGGCGGTCCGCCTCGGCTGGGCGCCGGAGCGGGTCGTGACGGTCGACGGCGATCTCGGCGTCTCGGGCCGGTTCTCGGACGGCCAGGCGCGCGGGGGGTTCAAGGAGCTGGTCGCGCGCGTGTGCCTGGGTGAGGTCGGCGCGATCTTCGGGCTTGAGGTCTCGCGGCTGGCGCGCTCGAGCGCCGAGACCCAGCGGCTGCTCGAGTACTGCGGGCTGACCGACACGCTCGTGATCGACACCGACGGGATCTACGACCTCAGGGAATTCAACGATCAGCTCGTCCTCGGCGTCAAGGGTCAGCTCGCCCAGGCCGAGCTGCACATGATGGGCGTGCGCCTGCAGGGCGCCAAGCGGCACGCGGCCGAGCGCGGCGAGCTGCACTTCCCGCTCCCGGTCGGCCTCGTCTATGAGACCGAGGGCAACACGATCATCGACCCCGACGAGGAGGTCAAGGCCGCGATCGGCGACGTGTTCAAGGCGTTTTGGCAGACCGGCTCGGCCTACGGCGTGGTCGGCGCCTTCAACGGCAGGCGCTTCCCCCGCCGCGCGTACGGCGGCGCGTGGGCGGGGGAGCTGCGCTGGGGCAGACTGACGCACGCGCGCGTGCGCGGCGTGCTGCGCAACCCGTCCTACGCCGGCGCGTACGTGTTCGGGCGCTACCGCTACCGCCGCGTCGTCAGACCCGACGGCACGATCGTGAGCAAGATGGTCGAGCTGCCACGCTCGGAGTGGGCGGTGCTGATCCAAGACCACCACGAGGGATACATCAGCTGGGAGCAGTTCCTCGCCAACCAAGAGCGGCTGGCTCAGAACCACACGCGCAAGGGAGCCCGCCCGCCCCGCGAGGGCCAGGCGATCTGCCAGGGGATTGTGCGCTGCGGCGCGTGCGGAGGGTCGATGAGCACGCTTCACCGCCGCGAGGGCAGCTACTACGAGTGCGGGCACTCGCGCGCCGATCACATCAACACGCCCGGCTGCCGCTCGGTCAAGGCGACCGTCGTCGATGCGCTGATCGCCCGCCGGCTGCTCGAGACGCTTGCGCCTGAAGAGATCGCGCTCGCGCTGGCGGCCGCCGACGAGCACGCCGATCGCCGCGCGCGCTCGGACCGCGCGCTCGAGCTCCGCGTCGAGCGCGCCCGGTATGAGGCGATCCGCGCCGAGCGCGCGTTCCACGCCTGCGAGCCGGACAACCGCCTCGTCGCGCGCAGCCTCGAGAACCGCTGGGAAAAGAAGCTCAGGGAGCTAAAGGACGCCGAGGCCGAGCTCGCCGAGCACGTCGTGCCCGCAGTCGAGCCCTCGCGCGAGCAGCTCGAGGCGCTTGCCCGCGACCTGCCGGCGCTGTGGGCCGCGAAGACCACCGCCGACCGGGACCGCAAGCGGCTGCTGCGCGCGCTGATCGCAGACGTCACCCTCACCTCACAGCCCGAAGGACGCGAGCTTCAGGTCGGGATCCGCTGGCGCTCGGGCGCCAGCGAGCAACACACGATCCAACGACCGCCCAAACCGGCCGACGCGCAGCGCACACCATCCCCCGCCGTCGAGCTGACCCGGCGCCTCGCTCCCGACCACACCAACGCGCAGATCGCCGAGCAGCTGGGCGCCGCCGGCCTGCGCACCGGCAAAGGCGAGCCGTTCGACGAGAGGGCCGTCAGATGGCTGCGCTGGCGCTACCGGATCCTGACCGACCCCGAACAGCTCCTGGGCGACGGCGAGGTCACCGTCACACACCTCGCCGAGCGGCTCGGCGTCTCGAACAGGGTCGTTTACGCCTGGATCTCAACCGGCAAGCTCGCCGCCCGCCGCGGGCCCGCCAACCGCATCTACATCCCGTTCCCGCCGGACGTCGAGCAACAATGCCGTCGGCTGGTCGCCAGCTCGATTCACCTACCGGCCGAAACCAAAATCAGGGCTGCAGGAGGTGCAGTATGAAGCCAC
>CAWJXO010000002.1:0-67522 GCA_963846765.1 uncultured Solirubrobacterales bacterium | reverse complement strand
TAGCAACGGGCCGGCCGGGCCGGCGGCGTATTCGGGGGCACCATTACGGATTCCTAACCATTACCGGCGCGCGCGATAAGTAACAAAGTGTGGCCAAACCGCGCCGCGCGTGGCCTCGACCCGAGGCGGTCGATCGGCTGGAGCGCGCGCTGGAGGCGCCTCGGCATCCGTCGCCAGGTGTACGTGAGCGCGTGCAGTTCCGGGACGAGGCCGGCGTCGCGGGCGTGCGCGACCAGCTCCCGAGGTGACAGGGGGATGTCGTCGCGGGTTCCGTGGATCGCCGGACCGGCACCGACCCGGTTCGCGATCGACAGGCCCATGCCGACCGGATGCCACAGTCCGGGCTCGATCGCGACCAGCGCGCCGCCGGGACGGAGCAGGCGCCCCGCCTCGGCGAAGCACGGCCCGATCGGCCCCTGGTAGGCCAGGTGATGCATGACGAGCCGGTACAGGACGACGTCGAACGAGCCGTCCGGGAACTCGAGCCGTCCGGCGTAGCCGATCCGGGCCTCGTCCGCGTGCCCGCCGGCGACCACCCCGGCGACACGGTCCGGATCGGAGTCGACCGCCGTGAGCCTGAACCCCGGCGCCGGAAACAGATGACGTCCCGGGTGCCAGCCGCAACCCACCGAAAGCACATCGCCGCTTGGGATTCGCAACCGAGCCAGCAGGACCTCCTGCTCGCGGGCCATCTCGTGGCGATACTGGAAATCGAGCGTCGACTGCTGCGTCAGCCCGTCGAGCAGGTTGTCGCGGTCGTACGGCGCCGATCGTTCGGATTGGACGCCGATCACGTCGCTCTCAGAATCTGGTCGGGCGCCGGATCTCGCCGCGCCAGGAACGCGAACTGGCCGCAGAACAGGAGCTTGGTCGCGTTCAGGAGGCGGGGGTCGAGGCGGGCCGCCCGGCCGTACAGATCGAGCGCCCGATTGAGCGGCGACGGGCGCGCCCACCACCGGCCGAACCACGCCGGGCGGCCGGTCATGCGCCACGCGATCAGCGTCAGCGAGTCGATCCCGGGGCGGACCTCGGCCGGCGTCAGACCGGCGTCGCGCATCAGCGCCGACAGGCCGACCGCCGTGTAGTTCCACACGCTCAGCGAGTGGTACGGCTCCAGCTGCGACGTCGAGCCCGCGAACCAGCCGCCGGGCGCGAGCACCCGCGCCACCTCCGCGAGCAGCGGCTCGGGGTGACGCACGTGCTCCAGCACCTGCTTGCAGAACACGAGGTCGAAGCTGCCGTCGGCGAACGGGAGCGCGAGTCCGTCGAACGTCTCAAAGCGGGCGTCGGTGCGAGTCCGCTCGCGCGCCTCCGGAGAGCCCGGGACGTCGATGCCGATCCAATCGACGTGCGGGTCGCGCGCGCGGAAGGCGTCGACGGAGTCGCCGACGCCGCAACCGAGGTCGAGCACGCGCCACGGACGCCCGGGCTCGCGACCGATCTCCCGGTCGATGTAATGGTCGGCGAGCACCTGACCGGCGTGGTCCGCAGGGAGCGCGTCGCCGAGTAGCTCCGTCATGTCCCGGCCTGGAAGCCTCACGAGCGTGCGCGCATGTTCGCATCTACTCTCGCTGTCGGAATGGAGGACGCTTCCGGACTGGAGCCCCCGACCGCCTCGGTCGTGATCCCGACCCGTAACCGGGCGGAGTACCTGGCGGTGGCGCTGGCGTCGCTTCGGCGCCAGCCGCTCGACCGTCCCTACGAGGTGCTCGTGGTCGACGACGGCTCGTCCGACGATACCGCCCAGGTGGCGCGGGCCGCCGGGGTCAGATATCTGCTCCAGGACCCCGCCCGCGGCCTGAACGCCGCCCGCAACACCGGAGTGAGGATGACCGCGGCGCCGCTCATCGCGTTCCTCGACGACGACGTCGAGGTACCCGCCGGGTGGCTCGCGGCGCTCCTCGACGGCGCCGACCGGCACCCCGATGCGGACGCGTTCGGCGGGCCGATCCGGGCGCGCCTGGAGGGACGCGCCCCGGGATCCTGCGGCCGCGAGGAACCGCCGATCACTGCGCTCGACCTGGGTCCCGAGGACTCGGTGGCCGACATGGTGTGGGGAGCGAACCTGGCGATCAGGCGCAGCGCGTTCGAGCGCCTCGGCCCGTTCGACGAGGCCGTGGCCGGGCATGGCGACGAGGAGGATTGGCTGCGGGCGCTTCAGCGAGCCGGCGGCAAGATCGTCTACCTCGCCGCCGCGGGCCTCGATCATCGCCGCGCCGGCGCCGACGCGCGCCTGCCGGCGCTGGCGAGGGCGGCTTACCATCGCGGCCGGGCTGCGCGGGTGAGCGACCAGCGCCGCGGCACGGCCCCGGGCCTCGCGCGCGAGATGCGCGTGCTCGTCGGGTGCGGGTGGCACATCGTCCGCTACGCCTGCCCGCAGGGAGCGGTGATGGGCGCCCATGCCGCCGGGCGGCTCACGCAGGCGCTCTCCCCTGGGCATCGCACCGATGCGGACCACGGCGTCACGTCCACGTCCGGTGGGTGACGAGCGTGCGCTGCGCTTCGCGCGCGCTCGTGTACGGCCGGCCGGACAGGAATTGCCTCGCCTCGGCGAGCGCGTCCGAGCGGTCGTAGGTGCTTGCGATCTCGCGCGTGCCGTGGGTGATCGGGGTCGCGTCGACCACGCCTTGCTTCCAGCCCTGCTCGCGGGCCACCGCCGACCAGTGCAGATCGAGCCCCCAGCCGGCCCGGAGCTCGGGGAACGGCAGGAGCAGATCGAACGTCGCCCGATGCAAGGCGAGCACCGGTCCGATCTCGACGAACGCCGTCTCGCGGACGACCGAGCCGGGGCGGCGCCGCGTCACGTCCCAGGCCGCGTGCGAGCGGCTGCGGTGCGCCGGCTGAGCCAGGCGCAGCGAGAAGCGTTCGGTCAGGAAGATGAACTCGTCGAGGAACCCCTGCGGGAGCGCGACGTCGTCGTCGACCACGACCAGCCAGTCGCAGTCGGACGGCGGATTATCGGCGAGCAGCGCGTTGAGGTTCTCGAACTTCCCGCGGTCGGCGGCCACGGCGCCGGCGAAGCGGACCTGGTGGTGGGAGCTGAGAAGCTCGCGGCGGGCGCGATCGAGCAGGTTCGGCTGATCCGGACGCTCGATCCCAAGCGCGAGCACGCGGCGGGGTGGCGCCGAGCTCGCCGCCCGTCGGAGCCGCCAGCGCAGGCCCGCGGCGACGGCCACGGTATCCGCGACCGCGTCGGCTGACGAGCGCCCGGCTCGTTGCGCGGATCCCGATCACCATCCCCGCGTTCCCCGACACGAAGTCGTCGGGCGCAGCGTTGCCCGAGAGGAAGTCGTCGGGCTCGGGAACCTGTGCCATCTGGCGTCGCCCGGCGGCAGGCACTACCAAGACTTGCGGCCGGCATGGCGGTGCGCGGCCAGCTGGCGGGCGAACGCGCCCACGAAGCGGGGGTTGTAGCGGAGGTAGCGCCGCCACAGGCGACGTGGCTCTTGGGCGAGCCGGTAGGCCCACTCGAGCCCCGCGCGCTGCATCCACGGGGGTGCCTGCGGCACCAGCCCGGCATGGAAGTCGAAGGCGGCGCCGACGCCGATCAGCACGGGCGCGTCGAGCAGCGGGCGAAGCGTCGCCATCCACTTCTCTTGCTTGGGGACGCCGATGCCGACCCACACGACGTCGGGATCGGCGTCGTTGATCTCGGCGACGATGGCGGCCTGCTCCTCGGCGTCCAGGGGCCGGTGCGGGGGCGAGTACCCGCCGACGATCCGGATCCCGGGGTAACGGCGGCGCAGGTTCAGCGAGAGCTGCACGAGCGCTCCCTGGTTGCGGCCCCCATAGAGGTAAAAACGCTGGCCGTTCGACGCGGCCGCGGCGCACGCGCGCGCCATCAACTCGGGGCCGTACACGCGGTCGGGAAGCGAGTGGCCGAGCGCGCCGAGCGCCCATACGAGCGGCTGGCCGTCGGGAACGTTGAGCGATGACCCCATCAGCGCCGAGCGCAGTTCGGGGTCCTCGTGCGACGCCATCACCGTGTGCACATTGCACACACAGACATAGCCCTGCTCGCGCGCGGCCGCCATCGCGTCCATCCACTCGAGCGTCCGCCCGTAGTCGGTCAGGGCCAGCGGGACGCCGAGGACCTCCACGGTCGCGGTGACCGGGATCGAACTCGGCAGGGGTTGCACGGGGGTGTCGGGACGCATCGGTTCTGGGCTTAGCGCTTAGATCGAGGGGGAAACGGTCGGCGTTATGAGAACGAAAACGAGATTCGCCTGCGCAGGTTGCGTATTTTCGCCTGGAGCGGTTTGAATGCGCCGGGTCGTACGACGGGCCTACCCGGCCTTAGCCATACGTCCAACTTATGTCCAGGATGCTTGACGTCGTCCGTTCTTGCAGCGCTATGCTAGGCATCGACACGGAGGTCACACGGGCCCGCGAGCATCGCCCCCTTTCTCGCGGGTCTTCGGACGGCCCCCAGCCCTACCAGGGTCGTCCTTCGGTCGGGCCCGTACCGCCTTCGCGGTACGGGCCCGCCACCCTTTCGGGTGACGGTCGGACCGGTCTCTTATGTCTCTTATCGTAGGCCCGTGCGTCCGCGGGGTCTGGTCCTACTGCTGATCGGTCTGGCGCTGCTCGGCACGGCGTGGGTGTTCTCCACGCCGCCCGGGTCGGCGCCGGATGAACCGGCGCAATACCTTCGAGCGCTGGGGATCAGCGAGGGGCGATGGCTTGGACCGAGAGAGCCACTCGGGCCAGCGGATATCGCGAATCTGAAGGCAGGTGGATGGAGAGCCGCTCAACAGGCCTGGATCGACCACGATCGGCGCGGCGTGTCCGTGTCCGCGTCCCTCTCACCTCCGGCCGAGCCGTGCATCGGCAGCGCCGGCGCCGGCGGCAGTTGCACCGAAGTGAGCTACACCGGGGACTACAGCCCGCTCGCCTACCTCCTTCCGGCGGTGGGGATATCGGCCGCACACGCTTGGAATGCGGCGCTGCTCGTCTCGCGGGTGGTTTCGCTTCTCCAGGTCCTCGCGTTTCTCTTCCTCGCGTTGATCCTGACCGGGCCGAGACCGGGCTGGCGCGCGGTCGGCCTGCTGGTTGCGACGACTCCAATGGTCCTGTTCGTCGGCGCGATGATGAACCCCAACGGTCTCGAAATCGCCGCAAATCTTGCCTTTATCGCGGCCTTGCTGAAGCTCCGCCGCGATCCCCGGGGCTTTCCCGGGTGGGCCTGGATCGCGCTTATCGCTACCGGAGCCGTCACGATCCTGGCCTGGCAGCTCGGGCCCTTCTTCGTGGTTGCCGACATCGCCGTCTGGGCGGCGCTGATAGGGATCGCCGGGTTGCGCGAGCTGTTCGCGATCCGCGGTCCTCAGGTGCTCGCCGCTGCCGCCGTCGCGACGGCGGCCGTTGGACTGTTCCTAGCATGGGGCGGGGCCGCGGGCACCCTGCACTCGACCGCGACGTTCGCTTCGCCGATCAGCGCTTTGCACGCGGGGCTGGGCCAACTCGGCCCGGCATTGAAGGGCGCGGTGGGCAACTTCGGCGTACTGAACGTGCCGCTGCCGGGGCTGATGATCGGCCTCTGGTGGCTGGCGGTGATCCTCCTGTTCGCGGCGGGCGTGTGGCTCGGGACGCGCCGGGAACGCATCGCGCTCGTGCTCGCGGCGGTGCTGGGGCTCGGTTTCCCGGTCGCCTTCTTCGCGTTCTCCTACCGGCTGAGCGGCTTCGGCATCCAGGGCCGCTACATCCTCCCCATCCTCGCCGTCGCGCCGATGCTGGCCGGCGACGCAATCGAGGGCGCTCGGAGTCGCCGAGTCCGGGTCCGCGTCGCGGGCGTGTGGCGACCGTGTCTGGTCGGCTTCGCGCTGTTCCAGCTGATCGCCTGGTGGATCAACGCGCACCACTACGCGCCGTCCGGTGTGCTCGCCGGAGCGGGGCCGTGGAGCCCTCCGCTGGGCTGGAGGTTCGTGGCTCGTCGTCGCGTCGCTGGCGCGGCGGCGATCACGCTGGCTGCGGTGACGCGCGGCCGTCCGTGCGCCACCTCGTCGTTGCGACGCCGACAAGACGAGTCCGCTCGGCTCGATTAAGCTGCGAAACCGGTAATGGACTGCGTGGTCACAGGCGGGGCGGGATTCATCGGGTCGAATTTGGTCGACGCGTTGCTTGCCCGCGGCGATCGCGTGACCGTGATCGACAACCTCTCGAGCGGCAAGAGAGAGAACTTGGAGGGGGCGCTTGCGCGGGGCGCGACCCTGAACGTCGCGGAACGTGTCCGACGGCGTCGCGATCGCGGAGATCTTCGACGCCGCCCGGCCCGAGCTCGTGTTCCACATGGCAGCTCAGATCGACGTCCGGTACTCGGTTGAGCACCCGGCCGGCGACGCCACGAACAACGTGCTCGGCACGATCGCCGTGCTCGAGGCGGCGCTGCGCTACGGCGCGAGGCGCGTCGTCAACACCTCGACCGGCGGGGGCCTGTACGGCGACGCCGAGCAGTTGCCGACCCCCGAGGACTATCCGATCCGCCCGCTGGCCCCATACGGAATGGGCAAGCACGCGGCCGAGGGGTACTGCGAGTTGTACCAGCGTTTGCACCAGCTCTCGACGGTGTCGCTGCGCTACGGCAACGTCTACGGACCGCGTCAGGACGTCCACGGCGAGGCCGGGGTGGTGGCGATCTTCTGCGGCTGCGTGGTCGACAAGCGGACGCCGACGGTGTTCGGCGACGGGCGCCAGACCCGCGACTGGGTCGACGTCTCGGACGTCGTCCGCGCCAACTTGCTCGCCGCGAACTCCGAGCTGACCGGTCCGGTCAACGTCGGCCACGGGCGGGAGACCGCCGTGCTCGATCTGATCACGGCGCTGGACGAGGTGTCCGGTGGGGCGATGCCGGCGCCGCGGTTCGAGCCCGAGCGCCCGGGCGAGGTTCGACGAAGCTGCCTCGACGTCAGCCGCGCCAAGCGTGACTTAGGGTGGGAGGCGGAGGTTTCGCTGCGAGACGGCTTGCGAACGATCCTCGCCGGGCTTTGAGCTGGGTACGCTCTGGCGGATGCCATCGTCCCCGGACGTCCGCCTGCCCGCGGTTGCGACGCGCAGTGTCAGCAAGACATTCCGGCTTCCGGAGCAACAGGTGCACACGCTCAAAGAGCGAGCCCTTCACCCGCGCCGCCAGACCCGCTACCAGACGTTCCGGGCGCTGAACGACATCTCGTTCGCCGTCGAGCCCGGCGAGTTCTTCGGCATAGCGGGGCGGAACGGCAGCGGCAAGAGCACGCTCCTGAAGTGCATCGCCGGTATCTACAAGTGCGATGGCGACATCTGGTGCCGGGGGCGGCTCTCGACGCTGATCGAGTTGGGCGTCGGCTTCAACATGGAGCTGGCCGCCCGGGACAACGTGATCCTGAACGGCATCATGATGGGACTCTCGCCCAAGGAGGCGCGCAAGCGCTACGACAGCGTGATCGAATTCGCCGAGCTCGAGGAGTTCCGCGAGCTCAAGCTGAAGAACTACTCGTCCGGCATGCAGGTCCGGCTCGCTTTCTCGGTGGCGATCCAGGTCGATGCCGAGATCCTCTTGATCGACGAGGTGCTCGCCGTTGGGGACGCCGCGTTTCAGCAGAAGTGCTTCGACGTCTTCCACACGATGCGCGCCGCCGGTAAGACGATCGTATTCGTGACCCATGACATGGGGACACTCCAGCGGTTCTGCCACCGGGCGCTTCTGCTGGAGCGGGGCTCGCTCGTTCACATCGGTCCGCCCGCCGAGGTCGCCGATCAGTACCTCGAGCTCAACTTCGGCGGTCGGCCGGAGCCCGTGGCCGACGCTGACGTCGGGGACCAGGGCGACGGGGACGCGCGGGTGTTGGACGTCTGGGTCGAGGACGATCAGGGCAGGCGCTTGAGCGCGATGCCGCAGGGCCATCGCATCACCCTGCGGGTGCTGGTGCAGTTCATGATCGACGTCGAGGACCCCGAGGCGGGGGTGCACATCCACAACGAGGACCTGAAGGCGGTGCTGATCACGTCATCCTGGGTCCAACACCCGCAGAGCGGTCGCTTCCACGCCGGTGAACAGCTGCTGTTCTCGTTCGCCTTCGAGAACGTCCTCGCTCCCGGCCGGTACAGCCCGGTGATTGCGCTCGGGGCGCGCGGCTCGGTGCTGAGGGTCGTCGACCGCTTTGCCAGTGGATTCACCTTTCTGGTCACGGCAACCGGTGCGATGGGAGGCGTTGTCGACCTCCCCACCGACGTCACGATCGAGCGTGCAGGGTCACCCGTCGCCCATGAGGTCAAACCGTGAGCGTCGCCGAGACGCAGTTCTACGAGTCGCTCGGACGACCGATCAACGGACCCGAGGCACTGACGGGCGACTGGAGACGGTTCTGGCACCTGACGTTCAACCTCGCGCGTACCGAGTGGAAGCTCCGCTTCTTTGGGTCGGTGCTCGGCTACTTCTGGCAGCTCATGCGGCCGCTGTTGTTGTTCAGCGTGCTGTACGTGTTCTTCACGGTGATCGGTCACGTCGGTTCAGGCGCCGACGCCAAGCTCGGCCAACCCAACCATTTCTACGGCATGCAGATGCTCGGGTCGATCGTGCTGTTCACGTTCTTCGCCGAGGCGACGGGAGGAGCGGTGAGCAGTGTGCTCGACCGGGAGGCGCTGGTCCGCAAAATCCAGTTTCCGCGGATGGTCATACCGCTGTCGATCGTGCTCGGCGCGCTGTTCAACCTGGGCCTGAATCTGATAGTGGTACTTGTGTTCGCGCTCGCCTCGGGCGTGCGCCCGATGCTCAGCTGGTTCCAGCTGCCGTTGATCGTCGGGCTGCTGGCCGTGTTCGCGACGGGCCTGGCGATGCTCCTGTCGTCGCTGTACGTGTACTTCCGAGACGTGGCTCCGATCTGGGAAGTCATCTCCCAGATCCTGTTCTACTGCTCGCCGGTGATCGTTCCTCTGACCCTGGTGCAGCAGAAGCTGAGTTCGAGCCTGGTCAAGCTCTACATGCTCAACCCGCTCGCCGCGATCTTCCAGCAGTTCCGGCACGCGATGATCAACCACGCCGCGCCGGGAGCTGCTGCGATCCTCGGGCACGGAGGGGTGCTGGTCGTGGTCGCGATCGTGATCGGGGTGTTCGCGTTGGGCTTCGTCGTCTTCAATCGCACGGCGCCATCCGTCGCCGAGAACCTCTGAGGTCAGCGCGCGTCGCCGAAGTCCTCCAGCATCGCGCTGTAGAACGCGAGGAGCAGCGCGATTGGAACGCCGAAGGCGACCAGCGGGGCGATCAGCCAGATCAGCCAAACGGGGACCAGTCCGTCCGTCAGATTCGACGCGTGACCGAAGAGCACGCCGAGCTCGGCCAGCACCGACACTGATTGGTTGCTCTGGAAGTACAGCGCAACGTCCCCGGTCAGCGGCCGGCCGGCGATCTGGAGCGCCGGCCGGGAGATCGTCCGACCCTCGGTGGTGCCGTCGAGCAGTACGGTCTTCACCCCCAGATTGACGAAGCATGCGGTTCCGACCAGGCTCCGCGCGGGCGGCGTTATCGGGAGGGTCACCGATCCACCCGGATAGCCGCCAGGTACAACGGCCGAGGCTCGATAACCAGGTCCACTCAATATGAACCCCACCGGCGGACCTCCGGTCGGCGTGGGCTTGGCAGGGCGGAGCTGAAATGTGGCAAGGCGGCTATCAGGCGTCACCGTCACCGAGTTCTCGCATGCCTGCTGATGCGGGGGCACCGGAAACTCGTTCAACACAAACAGCGCAGAGGGTGCCGGAACCTCGGTGATCGGCTGCGAGGACCGGGTCAGGAACGGCCGCCAGAAGATAAGCGCGCCGATGACGATCAGAAGCACCATCAGCGCGAGACAAGAAGTGGCCAGATCGGGCCGCCAGGACCGTTGCCTACGCATAGAACCTCGCGGCTGTGATCCCGATCCCGCCCAGTGCCAGGAGCAATCCGGCCGACAGGATCGCTGCGCCGACAAACGGGCCGACGCGTCGTGGTAGTGACCCGACCGTGAATGCGATCGCCAACCCGAACAGGCTCACCATCGGCAGGAGATAGCGACCGACGATAACCGGGTCGACGCCGCCGTTTGCGAGCAGCTCGCGATACGAGATGTAGTGGAGAGCCAGAAGCAGCGTCAAAAGCAGCGACAGCATCACCGCGACCGCCGGCCAGGAGCGCCGTAGCGCGCGCCAGCGAACGACGCACGCGGTGTAGAAGGCGACCAAGCCGAGCGCCGATGCCACTTGAAGGATGTCGTAGATGCCCTGCCTGAATGTCACTTCGAGCTGGCCGAATGTGGCATAGAAGGTGTTGATGAACACCTGGCGATACCCATAGTCGGGTCCGATGCGCGGCGTGAGCGAAGGCAGCTTCGGAAAGTAGAACTGGTAGATCGACGAAAGGAACTGCTTGAGATTGAAGCCACGACTCGCGTTGATCGAGGTGACCTCGCCCCCGTAAAGGCCCCCTGACCCGCCAGAGGAGATGAACAACAGATAGGCCACGAACGCGACCCCGACGGTGACGGCGGCCGCGCCCGCTTGAGCGAGCGCGTCACGTAGCGACGGACGGTGGCGAAGCCACGCGACGAGGATGGCAAGACCGAGGACCGGGACGGTGACGAGCCCCCGCCCGTGGGTGAGGACGGCCGCGGCCGTGATGCCGCTGGCGGCAAGCACACGACCAAGCGTGGGTCCTCGAATCGCCATCCTCAACGCCATCAACAGGAGCGCCGTCGTCAGCGCGGTGAGCAGGCCGTCGGAGTTGATCACCACGCTCATGAAGGCAAGCTGCGGCTGGAGTGCGACCGCGCCGGCGGCCATCGTTTGTTTCCAGCGCACGGGACCGAACACCTCGCCCGCGATGAGCCACGTAAGCGCGATCGTCGCAAGAAAGCAGAGAGCGTCGAACAGGCGCAGTACGAACAGAAGCTTGAGGAGCGGCAGCCAGGAGAACAGCCAGTAAGGGATCGCCATCAGCGCGTAGTAGAGCGGTGGGTTTTGCCCCGTCGCGTTCGGTCCGTTGCCGTTGGAGCTTGAGCCGGGCGGCAGCTGACGCTCGGCTTGGTGCCAGAGCGCGAGATCGGCGGAGCTCCAGGCAGGACGGGCCGTGAGGTTGCCCCTCAGCGGGAGGAGGTTCAGGTCCTTTAGCAGCGTGGCTTCCTGGGTCGAGTAGCTGCTGCTCCCGGTGCTCGGGCTGGGTGGCCGGCCCGTCTCGGCGAGGTGCTGCACGTAACCGAAATGTGCATCTTCATCGGGCCCTTGGAAAGCCGGTACCGCGAGGTCCCACGCGACCGAGAGGAGAGCACCGATCAACAGAATCAGGGCGAGCGGCAGCGGCACCCTCAGCGCTTTGCGGCGCACGCGGACAACGACCCCGGCTCGCGACGACGGAGCCGGGCCCGCGGGAACATCGGGTCTGGTCAGCCTAGTTACCAGGGCGTGACCATCTTGTCAGCCGCGCCCCGCGAACGCCGCGCGCAATCCGTCCTCAACTTGAGCGGCGGCCCTATCCCACGTGCGCCTCTGCGTCCAGGCGACACCGTCTGCCGCCATGCGCTCGCGCAGGGCGCTGTCGTCGAGCAACTGCTCGAGTGCGGCACAGACGCTCAGCGGGTTCGGATCTGCCAGTTTGAGCGGGCCGGCGGCTCCGAACGTCGACACCATCGAACCGGTCGCCAACTCGACGCAAGCAAGGCCGCAGGCCATCATCTCCAGGCCGACCAGCGAGGGATTGGTCAGCGAAAACACCATTCCGACAGCGGCGCGCGAGTAGAGCTGGGCGAGCGTCGCAGCGTCGAGCACGCCGAGGTTGGTGTGAGCGAACGGGGCAGGCAGCGCCGCGTCCCCCCCGAACAGCGCGATCTCGACGTGCGGCCGTCGCCGCTGCAGCTCTTCCAAAGCGAGGAGGCCGAGCGGGACAGCCCGGCGCGGCGTTTCCGATCGCGCGTAGAACACGACCAGATCATCGCGGCGACGCTCTCCCGTCGGGCGGTAGGTCGAGTGATCGACGGCGAGATCGAAGTGGCAGGCAATCGCGCGATAGCGGTTTCGTAGCAGCTCCGCCAGCCATGGGCTCGCGGCTATGCATTGGAGGCCCTGGCGGTACGTCGTCTCCGCGAACAGAGCCTGCGCCGACGCGCCGTAGAACTCAGGCTCGTGATCCTGCACGAGATACGCCCTGGCCTTGACTCCCGAGAGCAGCAGTGCCCGGGGCACCGTCTGCCAACCGGTGGCGAGCACGACATCCGCGCCCGTCCAGTGATCGAAGCTGACGTGAAGGTCGAGATCGCCGGCCGCGAAGAACTCGGCGAAGCTGCGTTTGGTGGCGGCGGAGGGCTCGCGGGCGTGCCGGCCCTCGAAGTCCTCCAACCAGAGAGACGCGGTATGTCCGCGTCGGCGAAGCTCGCGCATCAGGTTGACGACCGTGGCGTGCCCCCCGCTCCCGCGCCGGAACGAGGGAATGACGGTGGCGATGGCCAGGGGCTGGCCCGGGTCGATCTGTCCGGAAGCCAACGGCGCCTGCCCAGAGCGAGCCAAGTCCAGCAACGCGGCCGGGATCTCCCGAGCCTGGTGACCATGCGCGCGTCCAGGGACCGCCTCGAGAACCCGACGCACACGTCTCCTCATGAACGAGCACGGCGCGCGAGACGAGCCACTGGGCGCAGGGGCCGAGCCCATTTGCTTCCTCGCACCCGGTTGACATGGTGCTGCAAGCGCAAGGCCTGCTGCACGATGTCCATGTGTTGCCCGAGGCTCACGTTGTACGTCTCGACGCCTCCGCAGAGATCCGCTAAGAGGCGAGCGCTCGCCACGGGTCCACCCGGCTGCGGCTCCTTCCGAATGGCGAGCAGCGCAGCCGCCATCCGCTGGCTCGACTCCTCCCAGCTTGGCCATACCCTTGCCGTCTTGAGAGCGTTCGTCTGCAGGAAATGCAGCAGCTTTCGGTCGCGAGCGAGCAGGTCGAGCTGTCGGGCGGTTCCCCTCGGATCATCCCAATCGGTCAACAACCCGTTGACTCCATGCTCCACGTACTCGGCGTGGCCGGTCACCGGCGTGACCACACAGGTTGTGCCAAGGTGAAACGCTTCCAGCGGGGGTCCGGACACGCCCTCGACGCTCGACAGCTTGAGCAACACGTCAACACGCGCGTACAGCTCGGCCATCTCGCGTTGGCTCAGCGGACCGACGACCTCATCCGCGGCGAGCGCGGTCCCGCCCCTGAGATCGCTGGACACGACGGTGACACGATGAGGCTCGAGCATCGCCGCCGCGGCCCCCACCGATTCCGGCACATGCTTGAACCAGACGAAGGGAGAGCCCTCGATGAGAACCCGCAACGGCCCCTCCGAGGGAGCGACCTCGGCGAGGGGAGCGAATATCTCCTTGTCGATTCCGTTGGGAACCAGATAACACGGCGCGTCGGGGCGCAGGTCGGCGAGCGTTTCCACGATCCACTGCGCCTCCGTGATGAACGCGACAGGGAGGTCGAGGGTCATCGCGGCAGCGAGTTGCTCGACCTGGGTGTGGTGGTAGAAGCGGTCCTCGAGGCTCTGGACGAAGTAGGCGTGTCGGTCGGCCGACAGCTCGAATAGCGAAAACGCCGTCTCCCACCACGTCGCGACCGCAACGTCGTAGCGATCCGCCATCGCCTCGAGACGCGAACAGACGTGCAAGTGAGGGAGGTGCTCATAGCCGTGCCAGCTTGGCCCCTCCGCCTCGCGGACCAGCACGAGCGATACATCCCAGTTCTCCATCGCGCTCAGCCGGCGGGCGTGGTGCACCACAACTCCGACCCCGCCCGAAAGCTGGAGGTCGTTAACCAGGAATGCGACCTTCACGTCTGCGACTTGGTGGGGTCGGAATCTCGGGGCATACGCAGATGCGCCCTCCCCCGGGCGCGCCGCTATCGTAGCGAGGCCGATGCACGCCCAAGCAGTGCCAAGCACGGCGTCCGCCCGGGTGCGGAATGGCTCAGACCCCGTGCGCGTCATCTTCCTGGGCGCCGAGGTGTGGCTTGACGGCTGCGTCCCGCCGGCTTCGACGGACGCCATGCTGGTGCGCCGCGTAAGGTTCGATGAGCCGCCCGAGACCGGTGTGGTGGCCGTCACTGACGAGTTCCGCCCGGACGTCACGGTGATCTTCGATCCGGTCCAGGTGCCCGCGGACGTGCTCGAAGCGCTGCCCGGGCTGCGTCTCGGGATGCTCGTAGACGGCGCTCCGGCGGCTCAGCAGGCAGCGGCGGTTCGCAGTCTGGACAGGGTCCTTTCGTTCCGGCCGTCGCTGAGCGGGGTGGAGATTCCCGGCGGCCGGGTGTGGCGGGCCGTGCCGCCGCCCGTGAGCGATGCGCTGTTCGCTGACGTGCGTCGAGTCCACGGCACACCGCATGCGTTGACGGTCGGGGCTTCGACCGAGTATCGCGAGTACATGCTCATCCGAGCCAAGCATCACAACGACCTCCTGCAGGTGATCCACGGGGTGAGCGGCGCGTCGCTGATCCAGCTTCTGAAGGAGTACGACGTTGGCGTCTACGTCCCGCGTGAGGCGGGCGGCGGCTTCAGCCAGCAGGTCGGGATGCACCTGGCCGCGGGTCAGCTGTTGCTTGCAGACACGCTCGTCCCTGCTCACGGCCTTGAGCGCAACATCGATTACCTGCACATCGATTCTCCGGAGGGGCTCGTGAAGCACCTCGATCGCCTTGGCCGTTTCCCGGAGATGCACCACCGGGTCCGCATCCGAGGCCGTCGCAAGGCCGAGCAATACCGCGCGTCGCGCCTGTTCGCGCGCGTCCTGCACGATCTGCGTGCCGACGTCGCCGCGTTCGGGTCGGACCGAGGCCGCGCATGAGGCACGGCAGCCGAGCCTAGCGACGCCGCCGAGGGCTCCCGTGCTCGGCGACGTCTTCGAGCGCATCCCTGATCAGCGGCGGGTACACGCGGGAGGCGCGGAACTGCTCGGCCTGCTCTCGTCCGGCATGTTGCACGTCGAGGAACGCCGCCGGGTCGCGTGCGAGCTCGTCGACGAGCGACACGAAGGTGTCGGCATCGTCGGCCTCGAGGAAGTCTCGGCCGGCCCGCAGGCCATGATCGGGACTGAGCGGCTCGGAGATCACCAGGTGCCCGGCCGCGAGCGCCAGGCACACTCGGTTCTCGAACGTCGGGTAGGGGTGGTTGTGGAGGTTGAGTTGCACGTCGGTGCTCGCGAGGAAGCGCATCAGCTGCGGGCCCTGCAGCCCGTGGCCGATGTGCACGATCCGATGACTGCGCTTGATCGGGGCGAGCAGCGCCTCGCGGTGCTCCGTGGGCCGGCCCAGGAACAGGAGTCGGGGCGGCTGCCCGCGCTCGTGGACGTCCATGAAGACCGCGTCGTCGAGCGGGATCGGCAGGGAGCGCCACACCTTCAGCACGCGCCCAGCGGACGAGGCGATCAACGGATCGAACGAGACGATCCGGTCGAAGTTGCCCGGATCGACCTGCCGCAGCGCCGCCATGCGCTCGTCCAGGTCACGATGACGAGTAGACCGCTTCCGTGGGAGCGGCTCGGTGAGGTAACCCACGGTCATGGCTCGCAATGAGCCGAACAACCCACCCGGGATGATCTCCGGCCGGAACACCACCACGACATCCGGATCGAGCCTCTCGAGCGCCGCGAGCAGCACGCTCTCCCGTGCGCCTGTACGGAAGTCGACGAACGTGGGCTCGAGGCCACCCGCCGGCTGCGCCAGCGAGCAGACCCGGAAGTAGACGTCCTGCCCGACGAACGCGACCCGAATTGGGGAACCGTCGCTCACGGTTGCCGGACGGCGAGTGCGTGCTCGCACGGGGTCACTGATCAGTGGCTCCCACGGCAATCTGCATGGCGGACCGGTAGTAGATATTCGTACCCTGCAAGCTCTCGGGCGTGCCGAACGCCTCCAGGCGTCCGTCGAGGATGACCATGATGCGCTCGCAAAGGTCCAACGTTGACAATCGATGGGCGACGACAAACAGGGTCAACTCGTGCCTCAGGCCATGGAGTGACTCTCGAATGAGCAGCTCGGAGTGAGGATCGAGAGCGCTGGTCGGTTCGTCGAGAACGAGCATCTGGGGACGGGCGGCCAGGGCGCGGGCAAGGCATATCCGCTGCTGTTGCCCACCTGAAATCGCGTTCGCCCTCGGGCCGACGACGGTCTCATACCCATCCGGCCACGCCATGATTTCGTTGTCGATGCCTGCCAGCCGGGCGGCATGCCGGACCGCTTCGTCATCGATGTCGCGAAGAAACCGGATGTTTTCGGTCACCGTGGCATGCAGGAGCTGAGGATTCTGGGGCACGTACGCGACCAGCCGATGCCAGTCCTTACGATCGAACTGGTCGGCCGGGGTGCCGTTGATGACGTATCGGCCGCTGGTCTGGGTCCGCAGGCCCAGGAGAATCTGGACCAAGGTTGACTTGCCGGCTCCCGACGGGCCAATGATGCCGATTGCCTCCCCGCTCGCGATCTCAAACGCGATGTCGCGCAAGACTGGCTGCCCTGGCTCGTACCCGAAACTCACTTCATCGAAGGCGAGGGTGCGGATGCTCCGCAGTGTCCCCTCTCGCACAGGGCGGGCGCTCGAGGCGTAGCGTTCCACGGCGCTCTGCACGCGGTCGACATACGGCAGCGTCTGTAACAGACCCTGATAGTTAGCCTGAACCTCCTGGCCGTAGATTCCGGCCCGAATCAGGAGCAGGATCACTGCGCCCAGTAACGCGATGTGGTGCGCGTTGATCACGGCTAGGAGACCCAGCCCCGCGGCGAGGAACACATAGACGAAGCTCTGGTAGAGAGACGGACCCAGCCGCACTAGGAACTGCGTCTGAAAGTACGGCCGCCGGATCCCGTCGACGAAGCGGGCGAAGCGCTTGCGCTGCACGCCAACCACGCCGAAGGCTTCGACCTCCACCGCCAGCCGCACCGACTCTCCGATCCCGCTCGCGTAGTCCATTTGTGCTGCGGAGAGCTCGGTTGCGTGACGGCTGCCGACGGAACTCAGCGGACGCATCAAGAAGAACAGAGCGACGGCCGCGACCAGCACCGCGAAGGCTGCGACCACGTTGAGCACGAAGGCGGAGATGACGAGCACTGCGAAGATGAGACCCGCCGCAAGACCCATGGCGAGATACAGGACGCCTTGGGCGACCGTGGCCACCTGATCGGTCAGGAGTTCCTGCAGGTGACCTTCCCGATCACGCGACTGCACCCCCCACGAGGCCTCGGTGAACGCGTCGAAAAGTCCGGTTCTGAGGCGGGCCTGCGTGTCAGCGGCTAGTCGCGGGGGGACCCATGAGACGACGACCTGTAGGCCGAGCCGCAGAAGCGCTAGCCCGAACGCGACCGCGATGAGAGCTCCGATCGTCGCCGTCCCGTGAAAGGGTCCAGCGTCGATGTGAACGCGCGTGGTGCTGCCAACCAGGGCAGTCGCCACTTGCGTAAGAATCCCCAGGATCGCAGACTCGGTCAGACCGGTGAGTAACGAGCTGATGATCAGTGCTGCGAGTAGTCTCGAGCCATCGCGGTAACCGAGAAGCACGCGAACCTGCGACCAGCGCGGTACCGCTCCGTCCGCCGGCGTCGCCTTCGCGGCGGGCCGATCTACAGTCGTGGGACCCGGTATCCACCTGCCCAGCCGCCCGCGTCCAAATCGCCGGTACATCATGCGCCCTCGGCCGCGCAGGCCTCCCAGAGGTAGGCCGTAACGAGGTGGTCGAGGATCAGGTGTGCATCCTCAGTCGGGCCGTACTCACCTACGGAGGTGGGTACGTGGATGTTGATCTCGACGAGTTCGCGCAGCGCGCCGCCGTCGAAGCCGGTCAGCCCGACGGTGATCCCCTCGTGGGCGCGTGCGTAGTTCATCGCCTCGACGATGTTGGGCGAGTTACCCGACGCAGAGATAGCGACCACCACGTCGCCCGGTGTCATCAAGTTTTCGAGCTGCCACCGGAATACGTGATCGTACCCATAGTCATTGGCGACAGCAGTAAGCATCGCGACGTTCTCCGTGAGTGACAGCGCGCGGAACGGCCTTCCCCGCCAGCGAGTGAGGTCGTTCACCCAGTGACTCGCGGTGGCCGCACTGCCTCCGTTGCCGATGAAGAAGATCGTCGCCTGGCGCTCGCGCGCGGCGAGTAGGGCATCGGCGAAGGTCGCGATCGCCTCGCGGTCGATATTGCCGAGGACCTTGGAGACATACATGAGGTAGCGGTCTGCGAACCGCGCACCTTCGGAGGCCGTCGCCCTCCCTTTTCCGTTCGTGCCGGGATTCCCGCTCATGTGGCAGCCCTCACGCCCTGCTCCCGAATCGGCGCGGTGCAGGATCGCTGCACGGAGCGGAGGAATTCCTCGAGCTGCTCCTCGACGTCGCCGATACCGAGCGCGTACCAGACGCTCAGCGGGCTGCCCCAGGGGAATCGGTAACCGTCCTCATACATCGCGTCCATCCACAGTGTCAGCTCGTTGCTCGGGTTGGCCTTCATGAAGAACGGGGTGGCTCCCCACATGAGGCCCGTGGTGATACCTCCGCCTCGGAGCTGGACGTAGCCGAGCGAACCGAGCGCAAGGAGCGTGTGGGCGGCGAAGCTGTGGCCAAAATCCCAGGCGTAGCGGAGGTCGAAGTCCAGCTCCCACGAGCGGACGGCTTCCGTGCCCGCCTCATCGGACACGATCCAGACCGGCTCAGCCGGGAAATGAGCCCGGATCCGCTCGAGCCAGCCCTCCAGCTCCGCCGCGGTGATATCGCGGTCGTGGCCGGCGAGGGATGCGGCGCGAACCGCCACGGTGAGATAGTCCCCTTCCGGCGCAGTAAGCCCGAGGTTAGCTCCCACCTCCGTCGCGTTGAGGGCGAAGCGCTTCCGGGCCGCGGCCGAGCTTCGCCGCAGCACATGCTCGAGCAAGCCCCACGATTGGGCGTAGACGCCTCGCCGCCTGAGCTGGTCTCGCCGCGTGGGATAACGGCCCGTTCCCCTGCCAATCTCGCCCTCCCTCGCTGCAAACTCGGCGTAGGGCATCCGCTCGACTTCGAACATCCCACCGAGGGAGACCGCCTTGGCGATCTCGGGATATTGCGTGGCCCGCGCGAGGTGGTTGGCGACGACGTCCGGTCCCAATGCGATGTGGTCATCGCGCAGCTCGCCGTCGATCACGACGATTCGCGTGCGGACCCCGCGTAGCTGGTAGAGGCGGGCGACCAGTGCGAACTGCATGAAGTCGCCGAAGCTCGGCGCCGAGCAGCGAAGGTCGTAGGTCATCAGCACCTCGCGGCGCCCGGGCCGCGCGAGCGGCCGATAGAAGGGCCAGCGATACAGGCTGCCCTCGGCCGCGATAAGGACGCGGCGCGGGGCGGTGCCCGGCAGCGCCTCGATCGCCCTCCGGACGGAGCGCTTCACCGACCGGCCGGCGGTCTCCGGGAGGCGAGAGGACACGCCAGTATCCTAACGCCGGGGTCCGACCTCGTCGCCGTCGGGGCGCGGCGACATCGTGCTCGCGCACTCCGCCTCCGGCGTGCCGCGGAACGTGATAATCGCGGTTGAGTACGCGAACGAGAATGGCGCGGTTACCATCGGGTTTACGGAGTGCGACGTCGGCTCGGCCCTCGTCCCGAGTCTGCGCGCGTCCGGTCACCAGGTGAACGTGTTCGACCTGTACCCTTGGGGCCGTCGCCGTTCGCGCCGGGACCGCGAATTCGACGAGCCGACCCGATCGGTCGGCGAGCGCCCAAGCAAGAGTTGGCGTATATGATCCCTTCGAACGCGCCCAGACCGAGTCCGGACGGTGGCGCGAATTCCCCGCGACGAAGGCCTCGCCGAGATCGGCCTTTTGGGTTTGATGAGAGCGGGGAGGAGACAGCCCGGTTGCCACACGAATATCAGGATAAGCCGTGACTCCCGCATGACCACAGGTACACCTCTTGTCAAACAGATGGTCCGGCGGCGCTCCACGTGCCGGCTGTGCGGCTCGAGCGATGTCGCGCTCGTTCTCAGCTTAACCCCGACCCCCCCGGTCGACGCCTACGTCGAGCATGCCGAGCTCGACACGCCTCAAACAGCCTTCCCGTTGGACTTGTTCGCCTGCCGGGCGTGCGGGCATGCCCAGCTGCTGGACGTTGTCGATCCCGAGCTCCTGTTCGGGAACTACATCTACGAGACTGCCAGCTCGCCGGGGCTGGTAGCGCATTTCGAGCGCTACGCCGACGAGGCCATCTCGTATTCGGGCGCCTGCGCCGGCGGCTTTGCCGTCGACATCGGCAGCAACGACGGAACGCTCCTGCGGTTCTTCAAGGAACGCGGGTTCCGGGTCTTGGGGGTCGACCCCGCCGAGGAGATCGCCTCCCGGGCGACTGCCGCCGGCATCGAGACGGTTGCGAGCTTCCTTAACGTGCCGGTCGCCGAGCAGATCCGGCGCCGCCGCGGTCCGGCCGACATCGTCACCGCAAACAACGTGTTCGCCCATGCCGATGACATGGGAGAGATGGCGGACTCGGTCCGGGAGCTCCTCGCGCCGGACGGTCTGTTCTTCTTCGAGGTCTCCTACCTGCTCGACATGATCGAAGGCATGGTGTTCGACTTCATCTACCACGAGCACCTCTGTCACCACTCCGTCAAGCCGCTGCGTGCGTTCCTGGAGCGCCACGGGCTCGAGCTCATCGATGTAATCCATATCCCGACCAAGGGCGGGTCGTTACGCGGGGTGGCGCAGCTCAAGGGCGGTCCTCGGGCGGTGGGCCCGTCGGTCGAATCGTTCATCGAGCGCGAAGAAACCGCCGGCCTCTACGGGCTGGAGATCTACGAGAACTGGGACGCCAAGATCGAGGAGGTGCGGCGCACGGTCACCCAGCAGGTCGATGCCGTGCGGGAGCGAGGGGGAACCGTTGCCGGCTACGGCGCTTCGGCTACCTCCACCGTGCTGATCCATCATTTCGATCTCGGCGACAAGCTCGAATTCATCGTCGACGACATTCCCGAGCGGCAGGGCCGGTTCAGTCCCGGCCACCACATCCCCGTCGTTTCGGCCGACGCGATCCCTGACCGTTCACCAGACGCGATTCTCGTGCTCGCGTGGAGATTCGCCGACATGATCATCGACAAGCATCGCGACTATCTCAGCCGCGGCGGGACCTTCCTGGTCCTGCTCCCAGAGCCGAGAATCATTTCCGGCTAGGCCGGAAAGCGGTCAGTCGAGGGTGCCCTGGAACATCAGCGACACGCCTCCGTCTGCGACAACCACCTGTCCGGTTATGAACGAGGCGCGATCGCTACACAGATATGAGATGACGTCGGCGATCTCGCCGGCGCGGCCCATTCGGCCGAGCGGCGTGTGACGGATCCGCCGCTCGTACTCAGCGGGGTTCTCCCTGAAGTAAGCTCGGGCCTCCTCCCGCAGCACATTCCCAGGTGTCACACCGTTAACTCGGATTCCGTCCTGCGCGAGCCGCACCGCGTAGTAACGGACCACCGCGTTCAGGGCGGCCTTCGCGACGTGGTAGGAGAGCGGCTGATCGGCAGCTACCAGGTCGGCCGCCAGTGAGCCGACGATGACGATCGCCCCCGGATGGTCAGGGGGCCGGTTGGCGGTCAGGGAATCAATCAACAGCTTCGTGGCCTCGACGGACACCGTCAGCTCCTGCCGCAATGGATCGCCATCCGCCTCACCCCGCATCCGCTGCAGAAAGACGAGGTTGCGAAACGGAGGCCGCCCGTCGACCAGCGCCGCCGCCACCTTGCTGACGTCGCCCAGGTCCGACAGATCGACCTCGATGTGCGCCGCACCTTTTAGTCCTGCCGGCGCAGTACGCGACAGAATCGTCACGTCGGCATCGGCCTGGAGGAACGCAGCGGCAACTTCGCGACCGATCCCCTTGCTCGCGCCGACCAGGATCGTGCGCTCGGTGGAGCTCACCCCGAGTTGCGAGCGGCTAGCTCTCGGTCGAGTGCTTCGAGGTAGCGACGGCGGGCGGCCGTGTCCTCCGGCTCGGCTGCCCACGGAGCGAACTCCGTTTCGGAGGGGTTGAATGGCCCGTTCGTCGTTTCATGAACGGTGAGCTTGTCGGAACGCAAACGGAGCGTGTGAAACACCGGCGCGTTCAATCGGTAATAGAACACGCGGTCCGAGGCGTAATCGCCGATCGGAACCACGTCGGCGACCGTGCCGTCATCGTCGAAGACGACCAGGTCGGCTGCTCCCTCGATCACATGTAGCGACTCGGTCTTTCCCGGGTGCCGGTGGGGGCGAATGTAGCTGTCCCGATCGACCACGATCAGCATCTCATGAAGCGGGTCGGACAGGCTCCCGTGGGCGCACAGCCTGGCCCGCCTCAGTGGCGCATGCTCAGCGCGCGGGCCGAGCGCGGAGACGCTCTGACGTGTCGCCTGAACGACATCACCGGTCAAGATCTCCACTTCGGGACCCGCGTTACTCACTCGGCCCTCACAGTCGCGGCAAACACGCTGGGTACATTAGCCCAGCCGGCTGTCTCCGGAGGCAAGAGGGCACGCCACTATGCTAAAGGCCGTGTCCGAAGGGAACGATCTCGCCGCGGTCGCGGCGCGCATGCGCGGGACGCTCGTCGAGCTCTCGCACAAGCGGTCCACCGCTCACCTCGGCGGCTGCCTTTCGTGCGTGGACATCCTCGTCGCGCTCTATTGGCGGGTGCTGAACGTCTCGCCTGACCGTGCCGGCGATCCCGACCGCGACCGGCTGATCCTGAGCAAGGGCCACGCTGCGATGTCGATCTATGCGTCGCTCGCGATGCGCGGGTTCATCGACGAGGACGAGCTCTGGACGATGGACACGGCCGGGAGTCGCCTACCCGAGCAGCCGAGCCCAGGTTCGATCCCGGGTCTCGAGGCCGCCACCGGGTCTCTGGGCCATGGCCTCCCGATCGGGGTCGGACAGGCGATCGCGGCGCGCGTCCAGCACCGCGACTACCGTGTCTTCGTGGTGATGTCGGACGGCGAGTGCGAGGAGGGCTCGGTCTGGGAGGCGGCGATGTTCGCCGGGGCTCGGAAGCTCGACCGCCTGATGGTGGTCGTCGATTACAACAAGTGGCAGGCGACTGGTCGCAGCCAGGAAGTCATGGCCCTCGACCCCCTAGCGGATAAGTTCGAGGCCTTCGGCTGGAGCGCCTACCAGGTCGACGGGCACGACCTCGACGCGCTCGTCGAGCTCGTGACGAAGCTCCCCGACGGTTCCGGCAAGCCGGTCGCCGTGATCGCCGACACCGTCAAAGGCAAGGGGGTGTCCTTCATGGAGGATGACAACAACTGGCACTACCGGATCCCAACCGAGGATGAGGTCGCGGCGGCGCACCGTGAGCTAGGGCTGGTGCGCTCGTGAGGAACGCCTTCGCCGACGAGCTGACGAAGCTGGCGGGGGAGGACGAGCGAGTCATCCTGCTTTCGGGCGACATCGGCAACCGCCTGTTCGACCGCTTTAAAGAGCTGGCGCCAGATCGCTTCCTCAACTGCGGCGTAGCCGAGCAGAACATGATGGGGATGGCGGCCGGGCTCTCGATGTGCGGACTGCGGCCGGTCACCTACACGATCACGCCCTTCGTCACCACGCGCTGCCTCGAGCAGATCCGCGTGGATGTCTGCTACCACGATCTCCCGGTGACGATCGTAGGTGTGGGGGCCGGCCTCTCCTACGCCAGCCTCGGTGTCACCCACCACGCGAACGAGGACATCGCTTTCCTGCGGGCTCTCCCGGGGATGAGCGTGGTATGCCCCAGCGATGCCCACGAGGTGCGAGCAGCCCTGCGAGCCGCGGTCGCTCACGACGGCCCTGTCTACATCCGGATGGGCAAGAAGAACGAGCCGTTCGTCCACAAGGGCGTACCTGCGGACTTCCGGATCGGGCGGGCGATCACCGTCCGCGAGGGAAGCGATGTCACGCTTCTGGCCACCGGTACGATCGTGCCGACCGCGCTCGAGGCGGGCGACCTGCTGGCCGCCGAGGGGATTTCGGCCCGGGTGGTCAGCTTCCACACCGTCAAGCCGTTGGATGAGGAGCTTCTCGCCGATGCCTTCGGCTTCCACAAGGTGGTGGCGACCGTAGAGGAGCACAGCCTTATCGGCGGATTCGGCTCGGCCGTCGCCGAGTGGCTGGCGGATCGGCCCCGGGCGCCCGGAGCCCAGCTTCTGCGCGTCGGCGTGGGCGACTGGTACCTGCACGAGGCGGGCGGCCAGGCCTACGCCCGCGACAGGTACGGGCTCACCGCCGAGAACATCGCTAAGCGCGTGCAGGCCGCCGTGCTGGAGCCCGCCGTCTCCGACTAGTGCTGGTCGGCGTCGACTTCGACAACACCATCGTCAGCTACGACGCGCTCTTGCACCGGCTGGCGGTCGAGCGGGGGCTGGCGCCCGCGGATCTGCCGGCAACCAAGCGCAGCGTCAAGTCGGCGGTCTCCCCTACGGACTGGGCGCTGCTTCAGGCGGCCGCCTACGGGGAGCGGATCGGCGAGGCGACGGCCTTCCCGGGCGCCGTGGACTTCTTCCGGCACGCCCGCGCACGCGGCGTCGAGTGCGCGATCGTAAGCCACAAGACCGAGCGCCCGTTTGTCGGCGCCGACATCGATCTGCGCGCAGCGGCGCTCGGCTGGATGCGCGCGGCGGGCATCGTCGGTGAGCTGCTGAGCGAGGATCGTGTCCACTTCGGCGCCACGCCCCCGGACAAGGCCGAGCACGTCCGCCGCCTCGGGTGCACGCATTTTGTCGATGACCACGTGGACTTCTTGACCGAGTTCGAGTTCCCTGACGGCGTCGTGCGCATCCTGTTCGACCCCGCCGCCGAGCATCCCCACGTACCCACGGGCCTCGAACGGGCGTGCTCGTGGGCCGATGTCGAGCGGCTTGTGCTGACATGACACCGCCTGAGGGGGCCGTCACCGCTCTCCTCGAGCGCGCGGGCATGCCCGGCGAGTTCGTGCTCGAGCCGATCGAGGGCGGTGCCAACAATCGCGTCTACCGTGTCGAGACTCCCTCCGGCCCGGCACTGCTCAAGGCGTACTTCCGCCACCCGGCCGACCCTCGAGATCGCCTTGGCACAGAGTTCGGCTTTCTCGCGTTCGCGTGGGACAGCGGAGCTAGGTCGGTGCCCCGGCCGCTCGCCCGCGACGATGGCGAGGCCCTTGGCCTGTACGAGTGGATCGAGGGCCGCCATCTGACCGAGACCGAAGTCGGGTGCGAGGCGGTGCAGGCCGCAGCCGCGCTCTCCGCCGAGGTCAACCGCCGGCGCGAGCGACCCGACGCGGCGCGACTAGGCCCGGCCTCGGAGGCCTGCTTTACCCTGGCGGCGCACCTGGCGCTCGTCGATCGGCGCCTCGTGCGGCTTGCGACCGTCGAGGAGCCCGAGGTGCGCGCGTTCGCGGTGGATGAGCTCGCACGCTTCTGGTCGCGTGCGCGAGCGCACCTGCTGGCCATCGCGGCGGGACGCGGTCTTGACCCGGACCGCGAGCTTTCGCCGGCCGAGCGCTGCCTCTCACCGGGCGACTTCGGCTTCCACAACGCGCTCGCGCGGCCGAGCGGAGAGATCTGCTTCCTCGACTTCGAATATGCCGGCTGGGACGACCCGGCGAAGATGATCGCCAACTTCTTCTGCATGCCGGAACTCGGCGCCGGAACGGAGCACTGGGAACTCTTCGCCGCCGGAGCGCTCGAGGCTCACACTGGCGCCGAGGCGGCGGAGGAGCGTGCCAGGCTCGTGCTTCCGGCGCACCGCGCCCGCTGGGCCTGCATCCTGCTGAATGAGTTTCTTCCCACCGAAGCCGAGCGCCGCCGCTTCGCGTTTGGGGCCGAGGAGGCCGAGCGGCGGAAGGCCGCGCAGCTCGCCAAGGCGCGTAGGGCCCTCGACGGCGCGGCGGCTAGTATGCCCCGCTGACCATGGCTTACGTTGACTTCCTCACCCAAACCCATACCGCCACCAAGCGCGACTACGTCGGCCGGGTGACCGAGTTCTCCAAGGCGGAGGCGGCCAAAGTCGCCAAGCAGTGGGGCTACGACTACTGGGACGGTGACCGTCACTACGGCTACGGCGGCTACCATTACGACGGGCGGTGGCGGCCGGTGGCCGAGCGGATGGCCGCCCACTATGGCCTGAAAGCGGGCGAGAGAGTGCTCGACGTCGGCTGCGGCAAGGCTTTCCTGCTGTACGAGCTGACCCACGCCGTTCCGGGTATCGAGGTCGCTGGGATCGACGTGTCCGAGTACGGGATCGAACACGCTAAGGAAGAGGTGCGGCCTCACCTACGGGTCGCGAGCGCCACCGAGTTGCCCTTCGAAGACTCGAGCTTCGACTATGTCTTCTCGATCAACGTCTTCCACAACCTTCAGGTCTTCGACCTGGAGAAAGCGCTGAAGGAGCTCGTCCGGGTCTCGAAGGACACGGCCTACATCTGCGTCGAGTCGTACCGGACGGAGGAGGAGAAGGCGAACCTCCTGTACTGGCAACTCACCTGCGAGAGTTTCTACACGCCGCAGGAGTGGGAGTGGTGGTATGACCGCACCGGCTACGCCGGCGACCACTCCTTCATCTATTTCGAGTAGCGCGGCTGTGGGCGAGCGGGTCAAAGCGGCGATCCTCGTCGAGCAGAACGCCCCGCTCGAGGTGTCCGAGATTGCGCTCCCCGACGAGCTTGACTACGGCCAGGTGCGAGTACGGTTGGCATGGAGCGGCCTATGCGGCGCCCAGCTGAACGAGATCCAGGGCGCGAAGGGCCCCGACCGCTTCCTGCCGCACCTGCTCGGCCACGAGGGCTCCGGCGTGGTCGAGGCGATCGGGCGGGGCGTGAGCACCGTCGCCGAGGGGGACCGAGTCGTTCTGCACTGGCGCCCGAGCGCCGGTATCCAGTCTCGCCCGCCGTCCTACGACTGGGACGGGCGCACCGTAAACGCCGGTTGGGTCACGACCTTCAACCAGGCGGCCGTGGTGTCCGAGAACCGGCTGACTCCGATCCCCGACAGCTTCGACATGCGCCTGGCGCCGCTCATGGGATGCGCCGTAACCACGGGCCTCGGCGTGATCTCCAACGAGGCGCAGGTGCGGATCGGCGAGTCGGTCGTGGTGTTGGGCGTCGGTGGCGTCGGCCTGACCGTCGTGCAGGGTGCGGCGATGGCGTCCGCCAACCCAATCGTGGCGGTCGACGTCCACGCGAACAAGCTCGATCTGGCCTCGCGCTTCGGCGCCACCCACGCCCTCCGCTCAGGCGATGACCTGCACGAGCGGGTGCTGGAGGTAGTGGGCGAGTCCGGGGCGGACGTGGTCGTCGAGACGACCGGTATTCCCGCGCTGATCGAGTCCGCGTACGAGCTCGCCGGGCCGCAGGGGCGCACGATCCTCGTGGGCGTGCCGCCGAAGGGCAAGAACGTCCACCTCTATACGTTGCCGCTGCACTTCCGCAAGGTGCTGAAGGGCACCGAGGGAGGGGGGGCGGTGCCCGACCGCGACATCCCCCGCTACATCGCGCTCCACGACGCAGGGCGCCTGGAACTTGACCCCCTCGTCACGGCCGCGTACACGCTCGACACCATCAACGACGCGATCGAGGATATGCGCGCGGGGAGGATCGCCGGGCGCTGCGTCGTGGACCTCTCCTGATGACACCGGCGAGCGAGGGCGAGGCGTGGGAGCGTGTTACCGGCATGCTCGGCGAGGGCCGGAAGCTCCTCGGTAACCAGTGGACTTTCAACCTCTGGAACGACCCCAAGCGCCTGGCCTTCGTGCTCTCGCGCTACAAGTTCGCCGCAAAGATGGCCTGCCGCGGTCGCTCGGTGCTCGAGCTGGGCTGCAGCGAAGGCATCGGTGCGCCGATCCTGGCCGAGCACGCCACCCGCTACGTCGGCGTGGATATGGACGCACCTGCGATCGAGACCGCGCGTGCCAACTGGACGGACGAGCGCTTCGAGTTCGTCGGTGCCGACTTCCTCGGCGAGTCGTTGGGCGCGTTCGAGAGCCTCGTGAGCCTCGACGTGATCGAGCACATTCAGCCCGACTACGAGTATCTATTCCTCGAGACGATCGACAAGAACCTTGCCGGGGACGGGATTGCGGTGATCGGCACGCCTAACGCGACCTCGGAGCAGTACGCCTCGCCGCTGTCGCGCGAGGGGCACGTGAACCTCTACGACCACGACCGGTTACGCGCCTCGTTGGGCCGGCTCTTCCACAACGTTTTCATGTTTGGGATCAACGACGAGGTCGTGCACACCGGCTACGCGCCGATGTGCCACTACCTGGTCGCCGTGGGGTGCTACCGGCGATGAGCGACGAGCGAAGCCGTTGGGACAGCGTGGCGGACGAGATGAGCGAGCGCCTCGGCGGCCGCCGGTTGGAGTTCGGCCGCCACGTCTCGTACTGGTTCGAGAACTCGCCGCGCCGCGCGCTGCACTCGATGAGCTACTGCAAGTTCGCGGCCAAGCTGATCGGCGGCGGCAAGCGCGTCCTCGACGTCGGCTGCGGCGAGGGCCTCGGCACGTGGCTGCTCGCCAAGGAGTGCGGCTACGCACGCGGGGTGGACCTGGACGAGGATGCCATCGGCGTCGCGCAGCGCAACTGGGACGACGAGCGGATCGACTTCGACTGCGTCGACTTCCTCGCGGAGGATCCCGGGACTTGGGACGCGATCACGAACTTCGACGTGATCGAGCACATTCTGCCCGAGCACGCTCCCGCCTTTCTCTCGCGGATCGCGGCCGGCCTTGCGCACGACGGGATCGCCGTCGTCGGCACGCCCAGCCTCGAGGGGCAGCGGTACGCGTCCGAGATCGCCCGAACCGGGCATGTCAACGTCTACGACGGCGAGCGGCTTGAGGCCGAGATGCGCCGCCACTTCGGCCACGTCTTCATGTTCGCCGCCAACGACGAGGTGGTGCACACGGGCTTCTTGCCGATGGCGCACTACCTGCTGGCGGTCGGCTGCCGGCCCGGCGCGGGGACCCTTGGCTAGAGTTGGCGCCCGCATGGACGAGCGCATGAAGGAGCGGCTCAAGCCGATAGCGAAGCGGTTCATCCCCGAGCGGGTGCTGGGGGTGGTCTGGCGCCGGTGGGACGCGCGCCGCTCGCGCGTGGAGCGGATTGTGGAGGCGCGGCCGTTCGATCCGGCCGTGGGCGCGGCGATCCTCGCCGGCGCGCGGGAGAACCTCCGCTCCACAGCGGGCGCCAAGCTCACAATCGACGCAGGCGAACGCTGGCAATTCTTTCTCGACCGGATCCGCGGGGACGTGGAGGGCTTCCAGACCGTGCGCGAGGCGATCGCCTACGCCCAGAGCGCAGTCGACTTCGACCACCGCGAGGACGCCACCGTCTTCGAGCCCTGGGCCGCGCACTCGCTGGCGCTGCTGCGCCACGAGTACCCACAGTTCGAGCGCGAGATCTACAACGTGGCGGACTCGGACTGGTCACGGCCGTCGACCCAACTGCGGATCGGCGGAAAGCCCGTCTCCAACATCACTTACTACCACCTGCGCTATGCGCTGACGTCGTTGTCATACCGGAGCGACATTCGCAGCGTCTTCGAGATCGGCGGTGGCTACGGCGCTCCGGCGCGGATGTGGAAGCTGACCGCCGGCGTCGACCGCTACGCGGTCGCCGACTTCCCCGAGTGCCTCTTCTTCGCGGAGGTCTTCCTGAGGGCCAACTTTCCCGATGCCGACCTGCTGTACGTGCGCGAGTCGGCCGACGCCGCGCGTGCGGGCGAGGCCGACTTCGTCCTCTGCCCGATTGAGCACGTCGAGTCGCTGAAGCGGATCCACTTCGATCTCGCGGTCAACACGGGCTCGCTGCCGGAGATGACCGAGGAGTGGGTGGACTTCTGGATGAACTACCTGGACGCGGCCAACGTGAGTCTCTTCTACTCCCTCAACTACTTCGGGCAACCGCTCGAGTACATGGCCGAGTCCATGAACGCCTGGAGCCCGCGCCCACACCCGCGCTGGGCGGCGCGTCTGATGCGGGCCGAGCCGTATTTCGTCTTGACACAGACGACGCGCAGATTCGCCGAGACGATGTACGAAAAGGGCGACTCCGCGGACGTCGAGGCCGCCAACCGCACATTTGAGCTCCACGACCACCGCTTGTTCGATGTCCAGTGCATGCTCGAACAGATGGACGCCGTCCGCGTGACCGGCGACGCGCGGCAGATGTGGCGCCTGCTCGAACGCATGATGCAACAGCTCGGCTGGGTACCCATGGAGGCCTACTGGCTGGCGGAGCGGCTTGCCACGAACGGCGCCGGCGGCGCCGACCGCGACCGCCTATCTGCCTATACCAAGCGCCTGCGGTCGATTCGCAAGCTGGGAAACGAGGGCTACGTGTCGGGCCGCCCGTTACGGACTGAGTAGGGCGACCTACGCCCCGCCTCCGGAGTTATCCGGGCTGAAGTGTGGATCACCGTGAGCTACCGACAGGAACAGCCTGCAGCGTCCAGCTTCGACGTCTGCGCGTAGCGTCTGCAAGCGGCTCGAGGAATCGACGGCGCAGCGATAGCCCGTCATCGGCGCCGCGTAGAGCCGGCCCTCGGAGGCGACCGAGGGCAAGAGGTCTCGGGGAAGGTCACTCGCGCCAGTCGGGATCGTGCGCAGAACCGCCGGGTCGAGGACGGCGATGCCTGAGAATGCCCAGTTCGACTCGAGGTCGGCTCGCTCCGCCGCGCTTGGCCGCTCGTGGAAACCGGTTACCCTGCCCCCCTGTCCTATGGTCGCGACGCTGTTTGACCCCGGGCGCTCGTGGACCAGAATTGTCACGAGTGCGCCGCGGTGTTGATGCAGGGCGGAGAGGTCACTGAAATCCTGGTCAGTCACCACGTCGCCATAGTGGAGTAAGAACGGTCCGTCCTGGGTGAGGTAGTCCTCGATGTTCTTCGCGGCGCCGAGCGTGCCCAGGAGTTCGTGCTCGCGCACGTAGTGCAGGCGGACTCCAAGTCGCGCGCCGTCGCCAAGTCGCGAGATGATCGCCTCCGGGTGGGCGTGGAGGTTGACCGCGATGTCACGGATACCCTGTCTCCTCAGATTGGCGAGGATGATCGCCAACAACGGATGCCCGGCGACGTCGAGCATCGGCTTTGGCGTGTGCGTGGTCAACTCCCCGAGTCGGGTGCCGTAGCCCGCGCTCAGGACAAGAGCTCGCATTGCGCTGTGGCGACTATCCAGTCAGCCGCGTGACGGAGGCTGTCGCAGGAATGGTCAGCTTCGATCGGCGGCAGCGGATCGAGGACGACGATCGGCGGCGCTTCGTAAGCACCGCGTCGCAGCTGGATCGTCCTGCAGCCCGCGGCGTGTCCCGCCACCACGTCGGTGATCCGATCTCCAACCATGAACGATCGACGGAGATCGAGCTGGTGATCGGTCGCCGCCGTCCTGAGAAGGCCCGGGCGCGGTTTGCGACACTCGCATTCCACCCTGTACGCGGCGACGGTCGCCTGGGGATGGTGGGGGCAGACGTACCAGGCGTCGAGCGCGGGACCACCCGCCTCGTGAATCAGCCGATCGATATGCGCGTGGACGGCGGCGACGTCGTCGAGCGTCGCGTGACCGCGCGAGACCACCGTCTGGTTGGTGACGGCGATCAGGACAAAGCCCGCGTGACGAAGGCGTCGCAGAGCGTCGGGCACATCGAGCTCAAGCCGTACCTGGTCCGGTTCGGAGAGCAGGTCCACGTCCTCAACCAACACCCCGTCCCGATCGAGGAAGATTGCGGTTCGTGAGTCCATGTCTAGGCAAGGATACGGCGCCGGGGGCCCGTGCTAGCCTGACCGCTTCGAGATGAGCCCTAGAACGATGCGTTCCGTGGTGACGGGCGGGGCAGGCTTCATCGGTAGCCATCTGGTGGAGCGTCTGGTCGCCAACGGAGATGAGGTGGTGGTCGTCGACGACCTGCGAAGCGGCAGGACGGCGAACCTCGCCGCTGTCCAAGACGCCGTGGAGCTGGTTCGTGCGGATATCGCCGAGGATCCGATCGAAGCTGCGTTCGTAGGCGCGGACAGGGTGTTCCACCTGGCGGGGATGGCGGACATCGTGCCCTCGATCGAGCGCCCACGCGCATACTTCGAGACGAATGTGCAGGGTACGTTGAACGTCCTCGAGGCAGCTCGTGCCGCAGGGGTCGGCAGGCTGGTCTATGTCGCCTCATCTACGTGTTACGGGATCCCCGAGAAGTATCCAACCCCCGAGGACGCTCCCATTGACACCCGCTACCCATACGCGCACACGAAGCACCAGGGAGAACTCCTAGTCCTGCACTGGCACCGCTGCTACGGGATGTCGAATGTGTCACTGCGCTTCTTCAACGTCTACGGTCCACGCTCGCGCACAACCGGCACTTACGGTGCAGTCTTCGGGGTCTTCCTCGCGCAGAAGATCAACGGCCAGCCGTTCACCGTTGTCGGCGACGGTGAGCAGACGCGTGACTTCACCTACGTCACCGATATCGCGCAGGCGATGATCAAGGCGGCTGACGCAGCCGACGAGGACGTCGCCGGGGAGGTGATCAACGTCGCCTCCGGTAACCCCCAGTCGGTCAACCGCCTGGTTGAGTTGCTCGGTGGGCCGGTCGTCCACGTGCCGAAGCGACCCGGCGAACCGGACTGCACCTGGGCCGACATCACGAAAGCGCGGGAGCGCCTCGGGTGGGAACCCACGATCTCGTTTGAGGATGGAGTCGCGCGGATGCTGGAGCGGATCGACGACTGGCGTGAGGCACCCGTCTGGACGCCGGCGACGATCGAGAAGGCGACCGAGACGTGGTTCGCCTACCTCCGTCAGCCGGAGGGCCAGGCCCAGCGGTGAATCGCGAGACCACCATCCCGGGGCTGAACCACAAGATCTTCCGCCTCGAGGACTTCACCGAGGTGCGCGAGCGCATGCGCAAGAGGGGTGAGCGCGTCGTGCAGTGCCATGGGGTGTTCGATCTGCTGCACCCCGGCCACGTGAGCCATCTGCAGGAGGCGAAGGCTCTCGGGGACCGTCTCGTCGTCTCCGTCACCGAGGACGAGCACGTCAACAAAGTGCCGGGACGACCCGTCTTCCCGGACGACCTGCGCATGTCGACGCTAGCGGCACTTGAGGCGGTGGATTACGTCGTCCTCTCGGAGCACCCGACAGCGATTCCGGCGATTGACGTCATACAGCCGGACGTGTACGCCAAGGGCCGCAAGTACGAGGATCTCGGGCCCGATGTGGCACGGAACTTCGCCCGCGAGAAGGAGGCCGTCGAGCGTCACGGCGGCGAGATCGGCTACCTCGGCGGCGTGGTCTTCAGCTCGACGAAGCTGCTCAACCGCCACTTCGACGCGATGCCGGCATCCGCGCTGAGCTGGGCCGAGGGCTTCGCCACCCGCCACTCGCGCGACGACATCCGGCGCGCCGTCGACGCGATGCGCGACCTACACGTGGTCGTGGTCGGCGAGGTGATCATCGACGAGTACATCCGTTGCGAGACCCAGGGCATCACGGTGAAGGACCACATCCCGTCCGTGCGCCGCTTTGGCTCCGAGCGCCAATGGGGCGGGGCCTATGCGATCGCGCGGCACTTGGCGAACTTCTGCGGGGGTGTCACGCTGACCGGGATCGCCGGCCCCGACGACGAGGTCGCCAGGTCCGAGACGCCCGCAGGCGCGCCGGAGGCGATCGCACGTGAGTTCGTGACCGACCCCGGTGCTCGCACGGTGCTCAAGCAGCGCTACGTGGTGGAGAATCCCAAGCGCGACGAACTCGGCAAGGTCTTCTCGGTCAAGGAAATGTCGGATCCGTGGGACATCTCGGCCGAGTCCCGCGCTCGCTACCGCGAGCGTCTCTCGGAGCTGATCGCCGAGCATGACATGGTCGTGATCGCCGACTACGGGCACGGTCTTCTCGAGCCCGAGACCATGGACTTGCTCCAGGAGCGCTCGCCCTACCTCGCACTCAACTGCCAAACCAACAGCTCGAACTTCGGCTTCAACCCGATCACCCGCTACCGCCGGGCCGACACCTTCAGCCTCGACCAGCTCGAGCTGCATCTCGCCTACCGCGACCGCGGTGCGGCCGAGCCTGTGCTCTTGGCGAGACTGCGGAATGAGCTCGGAGCGAAGGCCGCCTGGCTCACGCTGGGCTCGTCCGGTGCGCTCGGCGTGACCGCGGACGGTGTCGAGCCACTCGCCCCCGCGCTCACGCTCCACGTCCGTGACACGATCGGCGCAGGCGATGCCTTCTTCGCCCTGGCCAGCCTCTGCGCGCGGATGGACGAGCCCGTCGAGGTTGGGACTTTCCTCGGTGCGATAGCCGGTGCGTTGGCCGCGAACGTGACCGGGAACGTCGAGGCGGTGAAGCGCGGAGACCTTCTGAAATTTTCCTCAATGATCCTGAACGTCTAATGAATCCGAGACCATGACCGATCCTCGAACCATCCTCGTCACCGGTGGCGCCGGCTACGTCGGCTCCGTGGCTGTGCCGAAGCTGCTCGCGGCCGGCCATCGCGTGAACGTGCTGGACCTCTACCTTTACGGCGATGTGCTTCCTGCTCACCCGAACCTGCGGCAGATCAAGGGCGACATCCGCGACGCGGCGGTCGTGGACGACGCGATGGACGGCTGCGACACGGTCATCCACCTCGCCTGCATCTCCAATGACCCATCTTTCGAACTCGATCCAGAGCTCGGCAGGTCGATCAACCTCGACGCGTTTCCGCCGCTCGTGCAGTCCGCGAAGGCGCACGGCGTCAATCGCTTCATTTACGCGTCGACCTCGTCGGTATACGGGGTGAAAGACGTTCCGAACGTGACGGAGGACCTGGCGCTCGAGCCGCTTACGGATTACTCACGGTTCAAGGCCGACTGCGAGGAGATCCTCGACGAGGCTCGCGAGCCCGGCTTCACCGCGGTAACGCTTCGGCCGGCCACCGTCTGTGGCTACGGTCCCCGCCTGCGCCTTGACCTAACGGTCAACATCCTGACAAACCACGCATATCACCGCGGCAAGATCACGGTGTTCGGCGGCGACCAGCTTCGTCCGAACATCCATATCGACGACGTGTCCCGTCTCTATGTGGAGGCGCTGGAATGGCCTCACGAGCGCGTCGACGGCGAGGTGTTCAACGCCGGCTACGAGAACCACTCGGTCATCCAGATAGCCGAAATGGTGCGCAACGTCGTCGGAGAGCACGTCGAAATCGAACGCACGCCGAGCGACGACAACCGCAGCTACCAGATCAGCTCGGCGAAGATCGAACGCATCCTTGGATTCCGACCGCAGCGGACGATCGAGGACGCCATCCGCGATCTCGTCGCGGCCTTCGACGCCGGCACGGTTCCCGACAGCTTCGACGACCCTCGCTGGTTCAACATCAAGATGATGCAGACCAACCCGCTGACGGCGCCAGAGGCGGTCCCGCCGCAACCGCGAGGCACCGCGTAACTACGCTCAGCGGTCGAGCCGCTTGTAGTGGCGACGGTTTGCGAATGAGCTTTGCCGCGTCTCGCGCCAGCGGCGCGCCGGATCGATCAGGGGTGACAGCCGCGGGATCACATCCCACGCGAGCCGCTGATAAAGGATGCAGCGCGCCGCTGGGGACAAGATCCGGGTCAGGTGGCCCTTCCGCGACACTGCCGTGTCTCCTGCGGCGGCCCAGGCCGTCAAGTAGTCGCTCTGCTGGACTCGGGTGATCGGCTGGTCCGATACGCGCTTGGCCTGCACCCACAGACACGCGGGTAACCGGTTCAACAGACTCACTCGCTCGCCGACCTCGCGCGGGTCTGCCACATCGTACTGATGAGCCTTCCCGACGAACACGAACTCCTTGCCGAAGATGCGGGTCGGCGTTACATCTTGCTCCCACATGATCATCCGCTCGACGGCGAACCCGTTTTGCGCCGACAAGGCCGAGAAGAAAAACTCCGGGCTGAACTGGTACATCCCGTGACCACAGTAGTTGTTCGCGGGGAGGGCCAGAAGCAGGTGACCGCCAGGACGCACCATGCGCATGTAGCTTGTCAGCGCCACCGGCGCGTTGAAGATATGCTCGAGACTGCCGCCGTCAAATAGCACGGTGAACTTCGCCTCGAGCTCAGGCGGGATTGGCTCGTTCAGATCCCAGAGGATGTCCGCGCCCTCCCAATCGGAGACGTCCATCGAGTGAACGTCCGCCGCGCCGAGTTGATGAAACAGAGGCTCCGCGTGCCACTCGCGCTGCCCCAGCCGGTCTAGGAGGTCGCGGCGCTCCGAGGATCCATTCAGCAGGCCGTGTGCCGCAAGGACGCGGGCGAGGTCACGGGGACCGAAGGAAAGAGCCTGGCGGCCGATGGTGACCGTCTCGGCAAAGGAAACGCCCCGCTCGCGCGCGGCCGCAAGGAAGCTCAAGGTTGATCTGTCTATCCCCATCGCCGGGCGCTCCGCGCTCTCGGACGGGTCGTCCCGGCCGCCGCAGGCGTGGTGGGTACATTAGCCCAATAACTGTCGGCGGTCACCCTGTCACCCGGAGCAGCGCCCGCCGATAGGCGCGGAGCAGGGGCTCGGTCCGGCGGCTCGTCCTCGACGCCAGAAACGGCGAGTCCACGCCGGCGCTCATCCGCTCGAGGATCGGCCGGTCGCCGATACGGCGCGTCTGCTGCATGTCGCGACGGCGGGCGTACAGCGCGCGACGATCGGCCCACAGCGCCTTGTAGGCCTCGAGCTTCGCCCCGGCCCAGCCCTCCGACACAGCCCGAGACCAGATCGCGAGCTCGACGGCGAGCAGCAGCGGCACCAGCGCGGCCAGCGTCCGCAGCTCGAAGTACGCGAGCAGGCACCACCATCGGTTGCGCTCGAGGTACCGCCACTTGTAGTTGCCCTTAAGGAACTCGTAGTCGTGAACGACCCTGGCCTCCGGACAGAACAGGACCTCCCAGCCGGCCAGCCGGGCACGCCAGGCTAGGTCGACGTCGTCGTAGTACATGAAGAAACCGTCGGTGTAGCCCCCCAGCGCCTCGAACGCGCTGCGTCGCACTAGCAGCGCGGCCCCAGACACGACGGCGGCCGGTCGCGGCGGGCCGTCCTCAACCTCGAGCCCGTAGCGGCCGGCCCACGACAGCCCGCTCAGGTGAAGCACATTGTCGCCTGCGTTCACGCGGTGGCGATCGGGCAGGAGCACCTGCGCTCCCACGACCGCCGTGTCCTCACGGCCGGCGATTCCGCCGAGCAGATGCTCGAGGCACGATCGCTCGGCCTCGGCATCCGGGTTCATGAACAGCAAGTAATCGCCGGTGGCGAGCCGGGCGGCCCGGTTGCAGGCGGACGGGTAGCCGATGTTCTCCTCTAGTCGCAGCAGGTCGAGCTCGGGGGCCGCACCACGCAGCTCGCGGTCGAAGCGCCCGTCGACGCTCTGGTCGACGCAGATGATCTGCTTGGGGACGACCGTCTGCTCGCGCAGTGATCGAATCGCCGCGAGGAGGTCTTGCGGCTCGTTGTCGTACCCGACCAGGATCGCGGTCACAGACTGTCCGATCACGTCACGCTCCGGCGCGAGCACGCCAGAGAAGCGCCTGGAGCGCACCCTCCACGCGGGCCGGCAATGGCCGTGCTCCCCACCACCAGCGATAGACCGCCCTTCCGGCCGCTCCGAGGTCCGACTCTGCGGCGAGTCGGCGCCGGCCGGCCGGCGCGTAGAGGTCGCGGTGCTTGCGTCGGAGCAAGCGATACGACTTGCGATATTGCGCTCGGGCGCCGGTGTAGTTCGTGCTTCCGTGGCGGCGGTACATGAGCGTGACCGCGTCAATGTTCTGTCCGCGCCAGCCCTTGCCCAGCGCGCCGAGCCAGAAGTCCCAGTCCTCATAGGCGCTGATCTGGGCGTCGAATCCTCCGGTCTGTTCGAACAGCTCGCGCCGCATCAGCGCCGTCAAGCCGATGATGTGCCGGTAGAGGAGCTTGTACGGGTCATAGGGCGGGAAGCGCAGGTCTCCCTCCCAGTCGCCGAAGAAGCGCGCCAGGCCGTAGCTGAAGCCGACGCCGGGATCACGATCGAGGGGCTCTCGCAGGAGCGCCAGAGCGGCCGGGACAAGATGATCATCAGCGTCGAGGACGATCAGGTAGGGCGTATCTGCTGCGCGAAGACCCGCGTTGCGGGCCGCGGACGGCCCCGCGTTCGCCTGGCGGATCAGCGTCACCCGGTCCGGCAGCTCCTCGAGTGCGCGGAGCGTGCGGGGATCGGTTGATCCGTCGTCGACAACCGTAATCCGTGGCTCGCCGCCCTCCTGCTCGATTGCGCTGGCCACGGCTTCGGGCAGGTACGCGCCGTAGTTGAAACAGGTGATGACAACCGTGATGTCGTCGTTCACGCTTGCTCGTCCCGCCGTGGTTTGGCCGCCGGTAGACGCCCAGTCCTGAGCACCGCTACCCACTGCATCCACCAGCGCGGATTCGTCAGTGCAACCCAAGCCAGCAGCGGCAGCACGCGCGCTACCTGGCGAACCGACGGTCGCCCGGCGGGCCGGAACCGGAGCATCGCGACGACCTCCATCGCGCGGTTGTATCGGATTCCGCGGCGCGCGATTCGTCGCTGGCGAGGGGTGAGTGCTCCCCTGGCCAGCGCGAGCTCATACGCGCGGCGGTTGTTCGCGCCCTGCCGCGCGATGTTCGAGGAGACCGAGCCCGCGCCACGGCGGTAGACCGCCAGCGGCTCGGGATTGAGAATGGCCTCGTATCCGCCCTCGAGGATCTTCACCCACAGTCCGAAGTCCTCGGTGCCGAACAACTCCGGGTCGAACCAGCCGACCGACCTCCCCACCGCGGCTGGTACCAGCGAGGAGACGTAAATCGGATTGCGCTCGAGCACGCGGTCGAGCGTCAGCGGCCGGTCTCGATCACGGCTCGGGATCATGTCGAGGTAGGTGTGCTCCGCATAGCCGTCCTCATCGAGGAGGAGCGCATCGCACGCGACGAGCCCAACCCTGCGGCCCTCGGCCAACGCCACCTGCCAGCACCCAACTTGGCGCTCCATGTACCGCGGCAGCAGGAGGTCGTCGGCGTCCAGAAACGTCACGAGCTCACCCCTGGCGTGGGCTAGGGCGCGGTTTCGCGCCGCCGCGGGACCGGCTGGGCTCGCGTTGCGAAGTGCACGGACGCGCGGGCCGGCTTCCTGGAGGATCGACCACGTGGCATCCGAGGACCCGTCGTCGACGGCGACGACCTCCCAGTCCACGAAGGTCTGATCGTGGACCGACTGCAAGGTTTCATGCAGGAAGGCGGCTGCGTTGTGCGCTGGGATGATCACGCTGACCTGGGGCATCGGTGGCGGATGTTGGCAGCCTGGGCGAGGCGAGCCGGTCAGTCGAGGCCCAGCACGAGCGACAGCGAGTCGACCATAACTCGGCAAGTGAAGTGTTCGACGACGCGCCTACGGCCTCGTTCGCCCATCGCCCGTGCCTCCTCGGGTTCGGGCGCCAGGCGGGCGAGAGCAACTGCCAGCGCGTCCACATCGCTCGGCGGCACGACGAGGCCCGTGTCGCCGTCGAGCACCATCTCGGGGATGCCCGCGACATCGGTCGATACGACCGGCAGGCCGTGAGCCATCGCCTCGAGGATCGCGTACGGGAGGCATTCGTTCGCAGTCGATGGCAGCACCAGCATGTCGGCCTGATCGAGGATCGCGTCGACGTCCTCGCGCCACCCGAGCATGCGCACCGAGCCGTCCAACCCGAGTTCCCGAGCCTCCTCGGCGAGCTGGCCCCGCAGGGGTCCGTCCCCGACGAGCACCGTCGCGACATCGATCCCACGGTCCCGGAGCCCGGCGAGCGCGCGTAGTAGCAGCGAGAGTCCCTTGCGCGGCTCGAGGTTCGCTACCGCGACGAGGGCCGGTCGACCGTCGCTGAAGCCCAACTCGGCGCGCAGGCCTGGGTCCGCTGCGCGCGCGTGCGAGGGCGGGGGCGGCTCGATCCCGTAGTGGACGGTCGCGATCCGCCCGCGGGCGATCCCACGCCGGCGGCTGAGCTCGTCGCTGGCCCGCTCCGCCGCGGTCACCCAAAGGTCGGTGGCGTGGTCGATGCCGCGATCGAGCAGCCGTTCGACCGGGGCAGGCCACGCCGGCGGATGGGCCATGTTGTGCACGAAGTGGACGACACGCTCGACGCCGGCTCGGCGGGCGGCATGCGCGACCACTCGGCAGCTCTCGCCGCCGGGATAGCCGCCGTTATTAATCAGGACCACATCCGGCTTGGCGCGGGCCATGAGGCGGACGAGTCGCCCCCAGTTGAGCGATGCTTGTCCGTAGCGGGCGGCGGCGATGCCGGCGCGCCAGGGGAGCGCTTCGGGGGAAAGCTCGAGATCGTCTCCGGGTTCGGTCGCGGGTTGCGGTGAACCACCTCGCCACCGATCGAAACGGTGGAGCGGCGTATCGACAAGGTTCGCGACCGGGATGACCGTGCGGGGGAGCACCCACGGCACGCGGGCTTCGAGCCATCGGTCGAATCTTGGATGCTGGTTACCCGCCAGCGCAACGCTCACCGGCCGTCCGCCAAGGCCGGAGAGCAGGTCCACGAGGAACCGGTCGCAACCCCCGACCCAATAGTTCTCGGTCCACACCAGCAGCTTTTTGGCGCCGTCCAAGTCGACTGCCTCAGACCAGACGGACGGCGCCTCGCGCTGCAGGCGCTCCGCCTCCGGACCTACGTGTGATCTCCGCCTCGATCGCAGCGCTGATTCGTTCGGTTGCGTTCTCGGGGCCGAGGTACCGCTCGACCCAGTCCGCCGGCGGGGGCGTCGCGAGCGTCGCCCTGTCTCGGAGGAGGTTTGCGAAGGCCTGCGGCGTGGTCGCAGTCCTGGCGCCGAGGTAGTCGTCACCGTCGAACGGAGGACCGAGCCGCTGCTCGTTGACTCGGTAGTAGACGACCGGGATGCTGAGCGCCGCCTCCAGTAGCGACGTGCTGTATGTGGTCACGTAGATGTCGCACTGATCGAACAGCTCAAGCACATCGCCCTGGGTCCTCAGGTCGACGCGGAGCTGCGGATATCGACGAACAATGTCGCCGTAGTGAGCCGGCTCGTCGGCAGGGTGGAGCTTGACGACGACCTCGCCGCTGACGGCGGGCAGCGCCATCGCGATCCCCTCGAGGATCCCGTCGAGAAACCGCTCGGGGTCCGAGCGCCGGCAGTTGAAGTCGATCGCCGAGAAGGTGAAAGAACCGACGAGCACTTTTGGCCGTGGGCGGTCTAGGCCCCGCCAAGTGCCGGTCCGGATCGATGCCAGTTTCGGGTTCCCGGTGACGATCACACGCCCGGGGTGGCGGACGAAGTAGTTGTCGCGGATCGCAGTCGACCACGGGAGCGCCACATCCGTGCTCATACCCTCGAGCTGGATCTCCTCCGCCTTGTAGCCGTCGTTCAGCACGAACGTCGGTATGTCGAGCGATTGCGCCACTCGGACGAGAAGACGGACAGGGGGATTGTTGTCGTAAGGAACCAGCACGGCCTCGACGTTCCACCGCCGGAGCTGACGTTGCAGGCGCGGTGCCTGCTCGGACGCGAACTCCGCATAGCCATCGATCAGCTCGAGTAGCCGCGGGCGCACGAGGCGCCATTGCGGGATGCCGGCGACCGAGAACGCGCTGCCGGCGAGGTCGTCGCCCCGCACCTCGAGTCGGCGCGCCACGCTTTCCCGACGTCCGCGCCCGCTCGTGCGAGGCACTGGAGCCACCAGATCGCCGGCCCAGACCGCCGGCAGTATCTCGCGGGGATCGTTGATCAAGCGGACGAGGCGCCGGCGTCCGACGGGCGACGTCGTGTAGCCGCGGCTGAACGCCAGGGTCGGGTTGTACTCGACCACAAGCAGCGATGGCGAGCGACGCCGGCGCACGTGGGCGACGAGGTTGGCTCCGCGCACGAGCATCTCACGCCAGGCGCGCGAGGCATCCCGGGTCAGCAGCACCGCTGGATCGCGAGTGCGCGCGTACTTATCTCGGAGCGCGGCGTTGCGCGGGTCGCTGGACAGATGGTGCTCGATCGTGACCTTGGAGCCCCGGCGATCGGTGGTCGCGCCGATCACCGCCTCGGCGGCGAGTTGCTCCAGTCGCTCGTATCGCGCGCCGCCTGGGGTTTCCGCGGGCGTCACCGACACGAGCGTTGTCGGCTCGAATCCGGTATCGAGGATCGCGGTCATCGAGAGCGTGGCGCGTGTGACGGGCCCGATGACCGTGAGTGCCGACTCGAGGCCGGCGAGGTCACCCGCTGATATCCCCGCGGTCACGCTGTCGTCCTCGTCGCCCGCCCGGAACCACGAATAGGCGAGCCTCCACATCTCGATGCTCTGAGCGTGCGCCGCGTCGGGTGCGATCACGTCCTCGGGGCACAGCACCGGGATGCCGCGTTCGGCCCGGACGGCGTCGGCTACGGCACGCTCGTCGGTCAGGACGACATCTGCTTCGATCGACGCCGGCGGAAAGCAGTTGGTGTACAGCGCGCGCAGCACGACGTTCCTCAGCGGTCACCGGCCAGCACGGCGATCACTCGATCGTGCTGCTCGCGGTCGAGGCTCGCCGAGGACGGGATGCTCACGCCCCGCTGGTGCAGGTCGCGTGCGACCGGGACATCGGTCGCGTCGGAACCGGCGCCGGCGTACGCCTCGAGCTGCGGCAGCGGCGTGAAGAACGGTCGGGCCTCGATGTTCGCGCCGGCGAGGGCATGCATCAGCTCCTCTCGGCTGCGAATCCCCGCGGTCGGCTCGACGAGCACCGACATCAGCCAGTAGTTGCTGCAAGACCACGGAGCCTCGACCGTGAACGACAGCCCCGGTGCGCCCGCCAGCTCCGCGGCGTAGCGCTCGGCGAGCGTTCTGCGGCGGGAGACGAACTCGTCGAGGCGCTCGAGCTGAGCCAGGCCGACGGCGGCCTGGAGATTCGACAGGGCGTAGTTGAAGCCAACGCTGTCGTGGAGGTATTCGCTGGTTCCGGGAACGCGCGACTGGAGGCTGAGATGGCGGATGTGGTCGAGACGGGCCTGGTCGCGGGCCAGGACCATCCCGCCCCCTCCGGCGGTGATCACCTTGTTGCCGTTGAACGAGAAGCAGCCGATGTCGCCGAGCGTGCCGCACAGACGGCCTCGGTAGCGAGAGCCGAGCGCCTCGGTGGCGTCCTCAATCACGGCGAGGTGCCGCGCCCGCGCAAGCTCGCCGACGGCATCCATGTCGGCGGGGTGCCCGTACAGATGGACCACCATGATCGCCCGCGTCCGGCCAGAAAGTTTGGTAGCGGCTTGTTCGATGTCGATCGTGAAGGTGTCAGGATCGACGTCCACGAACACCGGGGTCGCGCCCGTGTATAGCACCGCGTTCGCGCTCGCCGCGAACGTCAGCGCCGGCACGAGCACCTCGTCGCCAGGCCCGAGACCGAGCGCGACGCACGCCAGATGCAACGCGGCCGTGCCGCTCGTCGTGGAGACCGCTTGCGGCTGGTCGTGTATCGCAGCGAACAGCTCCTCGAACTGGCGCACGAAGCGGCCCTTGGATGCCACCCAGTTTTCATCGATGCAGGCACGCAGATACTCGGCCTCGCGCTCCCCCATCATCGGGACCGACAGCGGAACGCGCTCGGTCGCGGTGGTCACCGGCTCAGACGGTGTAATCGTGCAGCCTCGCGGTTGGATCTCGACTCTGCATCCAGGCGATCGTGTGCTCGATGCCCGTCTGGAGGTCGACCGTCGGGCGCCAGCCGGTGAGCTCCTGCAGGCGACTTGCGTCGCAAACGAGCTCGAACACCTCGCTGAGCTCCGGGCGCACGCGCGCGTCCTCGCGCACGATCTCAGCTTTGCTCCCAGTGAGGGTGAGAATCAGGCGAGCCAGCTCGCCGATCGTGATGCCCTTGCCCGTGCCCGAGTTGAGCGTCTGTCCGACGGCGTCGGGGGAGCCCGCGACCGCGATGAACGCCCGCGCGGTATCGGTCACAAAGATGAAGTCACGGACCGGCTCGAGTGACCCGAGCCGGATCTCCGGTGAATGCAATGCCTGCGCGATGATCGTCGGGATCACCGCACGCAGCGACTGGCGCGGGCCGAACGTGTTGAACGGACGCAGCACGCTCACCGACAACCCCATCGACCGGAAGTAGCTCTCGGCGATCTTGTCCGCCCCGATCTTGCTGGCGCTGTACGGCGACTGGCCCTGAAGCGGGTGACGCTCGTCGATCGGTGTGTACTGCGCGGTGCCGTACGTCTCGCTGGTGGACGTGTGCACGACGCGCTCGACGTTCCGGCGGAGCGCCGACTCGAGCACGTTCAAGGTCCCCAGCACGTTCGTGTCCACGTAACTCCGGGGCGCGAGGTAGGAGTAGGGGATGCCGATCAGCGCCGCGAGGTGGAACACGACCTCACATCCGGCGACCGCGCCGTCGACGCTGTAGGGATCCTGGATCTCCCCGGCCACCACCTCGACCTCGTCGAGCACTGCCGCGGGTAGTTGCTCGAGGTTCCCCCAGTCGTTGCGCGAGTTGTAGTGAACGAACGCGCGCACGGTCGCACCCTCGGCCACGAGCGCCTCCACGAGGTGGCTCCCGATGAATCCGCCGGCGCCCGTGACGAGCACCCGCCGCTGTGACAGGTGACTCATGTGCCCGCTGAGAAGACCGTCACGTGGTCGTTCTCGGCGCGCTGATAATCGGTCAGCTGACCGATGTCGATCCAGTACTCGCGGATTGGAAAACCGCCGACGCGCAGGCCCGCCGCCAGCGCCGCGGCGATGACGTCGGTCATGTCGAAACGCTCGTGCTGGCTCATCAGTCCGACCGCGTGGGGATCTACCGCATACACGCCGGCGTTGACGAAGAACGCATGCGTCGGCTTCTCGTTCAGCGAAACGATGCGCGTGCCATCGAGCTCGGCCACCCCGTAGGGCAGCTCAAGCGCGTACTGCCGTACTCCCACCGTCAGCGCATTGCCCTCCTCGAGGTGAAAGTGCATCAGCGCGGAGAGGTTCACGTTCGTCACGAGGTCGGCATTCATCACGACGAACGGGCGGTCAAGCTCGCTGCCGGCGAGCTTCAGGGCGCCCGCCGATCCCAGCGGCTCGTCCTCGCGCAGGTAGTCGATTTCGACCCCGTAGCCCGAGCCGTCGCCGAAATGGTCCTCAATCACGTCGCTGCGGTAGTTGACCGCGACCAGCACTCGGGAGAAGCCGGCATCCCGTACCTGGTCCACCAGGCGTTCAAGGAGCGGACGGTCGCCGACCGGCAGCATCGGCTTCGGGGTCTGCTCGGTGAGCGGATGCAGCCGCGCGCCTCGGCCTCCGGCCATCAGCACGATCGGGTGATCCCCGCGGGTCTGATCGTCGTCGGCGACGAGATCCCGGATGAACGCGACGTCGCGAACCAGGCCGTTCGCGACCAGCGGCACCTGGTCGACCCCGCGCGAGGTCATCAACGCCAGCACCGTGCCGGGATCGGCGCCGTGGGGCGCGGTCACGGGATCGCGGTGCACGATCGGATCGATCGGCTCCTCCAGCGTGACGCCGTCGAGCAGCGCGCGGCGGACGTCGCCGTCGGTGACCGTGCCGATCAACCGGCGTTCCTTGTCGACGACGAGCGCGATCTCGATCGCCCCCGCGTCGATGCTGGTGATCGCCTCGCGGACGGTGGCGCCCGGCCGCACGAAGATCTTCTCGAAGCGATTGGGGTCCATCGGCGCCGGACTTTAGAGCCTTCGGAGGTGGTGCTCGCCGCCGGGTAAGTCGTCCTCGCTCTCGCGGGCAAGCGCGGCGGCCGGGCACCCGACCACGACCGTCCCCGGCGGAACGCTGCGGATCACGACAGCGCCGCCGCCGACGACGGCCTCGGCCCCGATCACGCGCCCCTGGAGCACGCACGCCCCGATTCCGACGTGCGCGCCGGCTCCGACCCGTACTCCACCCCCGAGCGCGCAGCGGGTGGCGAGGTGGACGTGGTCTGCGATCTGACAGTCGTGCTCCACGATCGCGCCTGTGTTCACGATCACGTTCTCGCCGATCTGTGCGCCGGCGCCCACGATCGCGCCGGCCAGTACCTGCGTCGCGGCCCCGATATGCGCCGTGGAGGCGACCACAGCCGACGAGTGCACGACCGGGGGCAGCGCGTATCCCAGCCCGCGCAGACGCTCGTAGAGACGGGCGCGAGGACCGTTGTCAGCGACTCCCCCGATTCCCAGGCACGCCCCCTCGACACCGTCGGCGAGGAGCCTCCCGAGCTCGTCGTCACCGCCGACGACCGGGACGCCGTCGAGCACGGAACCCGCTCGCGCCAGGTCCGGATCGGTGCAGGCGACCGGCTCGAGCGCGTCCCGACCGTGCCGGATCGCCTCGATTACCGACCGGGCGTGGCCGCCGGCGCCAGCGATCACGACGCGCATGGATCCTCTCCGAGCACGAGCGCCGACCGCCAGGGCGAGTCGGGCAGGTCGAAGAAGTGCTTGCTGCGCAGCTGCTCGCCGGATGGCGCCGCTGCCAGGACCTCGAGTATCCGCCGCGACACCTGACCGTCGCCATAGGGGTTCTCCATGTCGGCCAGCGACGCACGAAAGGCGGGATCGAGCGCCCGCCGGAGCGTGTTCGCGACCGCCGCGCGCTCGGGTGGGCTGCTCAACACGTTGGCCGGGTGCAGCCGCCCGCGCTGACGGTCCCCGACGTTCACCACCGGGAGCTTGAATGCGGGCGCCTCGATCACGGCGCTCGACGAGTTCCCCACGACAGCATCGGCGTGGCGTAGCAGGCTCAGGTAACGAAGCTGGCCCAACGAGGGGAAGGCGTGGACCCGGTCGGACGCAGTCGCCCAGGCGAGCAGCTGCCGGCGGACCTCCGCGCTCCCCGGATCGTCGTTCGGAAGCGTGAGAACGACGGTGCCGTGGCCGTCGAGCACGTCGTCGACGGCCGAGGCGACGGCTCGCGCCTCCTCCCCGGCCTGGTCGGGCTCGAGCGAGGCCGGATGAAGCGTGAGCGCCAACAGCGGCGCTTCGAGCTGGTCGAGCGACAGCGCACCGGCGAGCGCGCCACGATCGAGCAGGTCGAGGCCTAGGATCGACTCGAGCCCGGCCGCGCCCACCACGTGCACACGCCACGGCTCCTCGCCGAGTTGGCAGACGCGCTCTGCGTAATGCAGCGTGGCCACGAAATGCTGGTGAGCGAGCTTGGTCACGCAGTGGCGCATCGCGTCGTCCAGCGAGCCCTCGCTGAGCTCGCCTCCGTGCAGGTGCGCGATCGGAATCGACAGCCCGGTGGCGGCGAGCGCCCCGGCCAATACCTCGAACCGGTCGCCGAGAACGAGCAGGAGGTCGGGACGGCACGCCGCCAGCGAATCGGTGAAGGCGACGGTTGCGCTTCCGAGGTTCCGGGCGAAGTCGCCGGCGCGACGGATCGGCTCGCCCGCGGGCACCCGAGCGGTGATCGGATAACCGTCGGCCTCGATCTCGCGGATCGTCATCCCGTGCTCCTCCTGAAGATGCATGGCGCTGACGACGAGCGCCAACTCGAAGCGCGGGTCGTCGTGGAGTGCCGCGATCGTCGGGCGCAGCAGCCCGTAGTCGGCGCGCGAGCCGGATATGACCGCGACCTTCATCGCCGCTCGGTCATCGCCGATCGGCGATATGAGCCTCGGTCAGCTGCTCGTCGGCGGCCAGCGCCTTCGTCAGGCGAGCTCCGAGCAGCGAGCTCAGCCGGTCCGGCGCCAGGCCGCCACCGGGGCGTTTGATCGCGAGCGAATCGGCCGTGAGGGTCTCGCCCGCGGCCAGCGGCCGGGCCGCGACGATGCTTCTCCGCGCGACGATCCGCAGCTCCTCCTCGGACGGTTGCGGGCGCTTGCGGCCGTCGCCAAGCGTGAGCTCGAGCGCTCGCACGCGCTTCACCAGCTCGCCCAGCTCGCCGGGCTCCATCGACATCGCGTGATCGGGCCCTGGCCGCCCGCGGTCGAGCGTCAGGTGCCGCTCGAGGATGCAGGCGTCTCGCGCTACCGCCGCGAGGCTCACGTCGAACCCCATGCAGTGGTCGGAGTACCCGACCGGGACGCCAAACGCCTCTCGCATCGCGTCGATCGCGCGAAGGTTGGCCTCCTCGTCGGGAGCCGGGTAGCTCGAGACGCAGTGGAACAGGACGAGCCGGACGCCGCGAGCTCGGATCGTCTCAACCGCCGCCCCGACCTCGTCGAGGTTCGACATCCCGGTGGAGAGCAGGATCGGTAGCGAGTATCGGGTCAGTTCGGTCAGGAACGGGAGGTTCGTGAGCTCGCCCGAGCCGACCTTGAACGCGGGGACGCCGAGCTTGGCCAGCAGGGCTGCGCTGCCATGGTCGAACGGCGTGGAGAGGAAGACGATGCCGCGCTTGCGGCTGTGCTCGACGATCGCGGCGTGTTCGTCCTCGCCGAAGCGAAGCCGCGACAGCATCTCCTTCTGTCCGTTGCCGCCCTTGACGCCGCGCCGCTGATAGGAGGCCAGCCCCGAGCCCGAGCTGACGAGCTGGTCAGGATCGAACGTCTGAAATTTGACCGCATCGGCGCCGGCCTGAGCGGCAGCGTCGACGAGCTCCAGCGCGGTCTCGAGCTCGCCGTCGTGGTTGACGCCGGCCTCGGCGACGATGAACACAGGCTCACCCCGTCCGATCGTGCGTCCGCCGACGTTCACCCGGGGCCCGCCACTCATCTCGTCCGCCTGATCGTCATGCGCTCTTGAGCTGCACAGGTTGGTAGAGCGCATTGAAGCGCTGCCAGTAGCGCTCCTGCACCCCCGAGTTGATCGCGACGATGTCGGGCCGCGCGTGGAGGAACGCGACGATCTGCTCGAGCGGCGGGGGTTCATCGCCGGGCCCGGCGCCGAGCTCCGCGAGAACCGCGGAGAAGAACTCGAGGTCCTCCGGGTAGTCGAGCGTTATCCGCGCCGTTGCGTGGCCCAGCTCCGCCGGCGCGGTGACCTCGGCCTTGGAGACGATCCCCGGAACGGCGAAGAACCTTCCCTGTCCCTCGGTGTTGTCGTCGAGCTTTCGCTCGCAGACCCGTTCCAGGCCGCTCGCGGCGATGCCGGTGGGCGCCGCCCCGAACGGCAGCCCGGCGCACACGATGTACTCGGCGCGAGTCTGCTCGTGGGTTTCGATGATGCGGTCGATGTGTGGCGGGTCGCAGAACACGTCATCGCCGTCGCAGTTGACCAGCAGATCCGCGCCGTAGGTCGCGGCAGCGTCGCGCCAGCGCACGAGCACATCGTGCGTGGAGCCCCGGAACACGGACAGCCCGAGCGCCTCCGCGGCCGTGGTGAGCTCGTCATCCTCGGGTTCCTGGGTGGTCGCCAGCAGCACCACGTCCGGCAGCTTCGCCTTCGAGATGCGCTTCACGAGCCGCTCGAGCACGGTCGCGCCGCCCAGGTCCGCGAGCATCTTCCGCGGCAGCCTCGAGGATCCGAGCCGGGCAGTGATCACCGTGGCGGCGCGCATGGCTACGCGTCGACGTCGGTGGCGGCGAAGCGCCGGAAGACCGGCTTGACCGCGGGGCCCTCCAGCAGGCCGTCGACCGTGTCGCGCTCGAGGGCCAGTCGGACCGTCGCGAGCGCCTCGTGCGCCGCCTGCACCGTCAGCTCGATGTCGCGCGAGTCGTGGCTGAGGCTCGGCGCGATGTACGGGATCAGGACCCCGCGGTTGACCGTCTCCTGGAGGAATAGCGTACGGATTGCGGCGCTGAACGAAGCATCCTTGGCGGTGAACGCGAGTACCGGGCTGCATGGGTAGCCGCCGCACCGCACCACCCCGGTGAGGCCGTGGTCGGCGATCGCGTCCCCGAGGCCGTCCTGGAGCGCGCGCCCGACGTTCCAGACCTGATCGGCGCCGTCCCGCTCGCGCAGCTCTGCGACGGTCTCGCGGGCCGCGACGAGAGCGTGTACCTCGCCGCCGTGGGTGGCGGAGAGGAGGAACACGCGCGGGCCGGCGTGATCGATGCCGCCGAGTTCGAGCACGTCGCGCCGTCCGACAAGTGCGGAGACCGAGAACCCGTTTCCGATCGCCTTGCCGAACGTGGCCATGTCCGGCGTCACGCCGTAGAACGCTTGCGACCCGCTGAGGTGCCAGCGAAAGCCCGTGATCATCTCGTCGAACGCGAGCAGGACCCCGTGGCGGCGCGTCAGCTCCCGGACTCCAGCCAGGTAGCCGGGCGGTGGCTCGGCATCGGTGGCGGTCTCCATAATCACCAGCGCGATCTCCTCGCCCTCGGTGTCCAGTAGCCGCTCGAGCTCGGCCAGATCGCCGTACGGGAACGTGCGCGAGAGGCGCTTGGTTGCGTCCGGCACGCCCGCATCCAAGACAGTTGTGCCGATGAACCAATCGTCGACGGAGTAGAAGGGATGCTCGGCAGGAAACGCGACCAGGTCCCGGCCGGTGGCGGCGCGGGCGAGGCGGACCGCGGCGGTAGTGACATCCGAACCGTTCTTGGCGAACTTGACCATCTCCGCGCACGGGATCAGCTCGATCAACTCCTCGGCGAACTCGAGCTCGACCGTCGAGGGGCGGGTGAAGTTCGCGCCGTGTCGAACCGCCTCGGTGACGGCATCCACCACGCGGGGATAGGCATGGCCCAGGATCACCGATCGCAGCCCCATCCCCCAGTCGATGAACTCGCGGCCGTCCGGATCCCACACCCGGCACCCTTCCCCACGGACGATGAAGCGCGGGGCGTTGGCAGGGAACTGATCGTCGCCCTTGCTGTAGGTGTGGGCGCCGCCGGGAATAGCTCGTCGCGCGCGCTCTCCCAGGCTGAGCTGCTCGGTCGTTGCCATCCGCCCAGAGTCTAGGTGGCGAGCCCGCGGACGCTCGCTGCAGCGGCTGTGAGAGGGTGCGTTTCCCTACACTGCCCGGCCCAGTGTGGCGAGCCCAGCGAAAGGAGCATCGGCGTTGAAAGTGCTCGTGATTGGTCAGGGGTCGATGGGCCGTCGCCGGGTCAGGAACCTGCTGCACATCGGCGCCACCGAGGTCGCGGCGTTCGAACCCGACGGGGAGCGGCGCCGGCAGGCCGAAGCCGAGAACCGCATCCAGGTGTTCGCGGCGTTCGAGGACGGGCTGACATGGGGACCTGACGCGCTCGTGATCTCGACACCCCCCGACCGCCATCACGAGTACGCGCTCGAGGCAGCCCGCCGGGGTCTTCACTTCTTCACCGAGGCGAGCGTCGTGCCGGGCGAGACGCGGGAGCTGATCGACGCCGTCGCCGGCAAGCCGATCGTGGCCGCGCCGTCGTGCACGCTCCGTTTCCATCCGGGGATCCGGACGATCCGCACGCGCATCGCCGAGGGGGCGATCGGCCGGCCGCTCGTCGTCTTGCATCACGTGGGGCAGCACCTCGCGGACTGGCATCCGTGGGAGGACTACCGGACGTTCTACGTCGCCCGGCGAGAGACGGGTCCGGCGCGGGAGATCGTGCCGTTCGAGCTGAACTGGATGACTTACCTGTTCGGAGCGCTGACGAGGGTCCAGGGGATCTGCGAGAAGGTGTCGGCGCTCGAGGTCGACATCGGCGACCTGTACTCCGGGCTGGTTCGGTTCGACTCGGGTGTCGAGGGGACGCTGGTGGTTGAGGTGATTTCACGACCAGCGATTCGATGTGCGCGGATCGTCGGCGAGGAGGGCACGCTGATCTGGGACTTCGGAGCCCGCGAAGTGCGCGAATGGGACAAGACCAGGGGCCGCTGGATCGAGCATCCCGACCCGCCACCGGTCGAGGGCCCCGGCGGCGTGTGGGTGGCCGAGAACATGTATATCGAGGAGATGCGCGGGTTCCTCGGCGCGATCGGCGGCGACCTCGACGCGTACCCGTTCTCGCTCGAGGAAGACGCCCAGCTGCTGCGGGCGCTGGCGGCGCTCGAGCGCTCTTCGAACGAAGGCCGACGAGAGGAGTTGGGCTAACCTCGGCGGATGCTGTCAGCGGGGTCCGCTTCGACGCGCACCACCGATCGCGGCCTGCGGGCTCGCCTTCGATCGGGGGTGAACGCTGCGCTTGGAAACGGTGAGCTCCGTGCGCGCCTGAATCGCGGCCTCGGCCGGGCCAACTTCGAGTTGATCGTCCGCCCTCCCACCGAAACGCTCGAGCCCGAGTTCGAGCGGTTCCTGGCTCGCTGCGAGCCGTACACGATGACCTCGCGCGAGCGGATGTACGCCGTGTACCAGGCCACGCGATACATCGTGGAGGCCGACGTTCCGGGGGACATCGTCGAATGTGGGGTGTGGCGCGGCGGCAGCTCGATGATGGCCGCGCTCACGCTCATGAGCGCCGGCGGGGGTGACCGCAGGCTGTGGCTGTACGACACGTTCGAGGGCATGCCCGAGCCGGGTCAGCACGATGTGGACCCAAACGGACGCAACGCGCACGCCGAATGGGAGCGCAACCGCCGGGACGACCACAACGACTGGTGCTACTCACCGCTGGACGAGGTCCGCGCGAACATCCTGTCCGCGGGGATCACGGCGGACGCCTTCGAGCTGGTCCAGGGCCGGGTGGAGGACACGATCCCCGCCCGCGCGCCTGAGCGGATCGCCCTGCTCCGGCTAGACACCGACTGGTACGAGTCGACCCGTCACGAACTGGTCCACCTGTTCCCGCGGTTGTCGCCCGGCGGCACCCTCCTGGTCGACGATTACGGCCACTGGGAGGGCGTGCGAGCCGCGGTCGACGAGTACCGCCGTGAGCAGGGAATCAATCTTCTGCTCAACCGGACCGACTACGCCGGCCGGATGGCGGTCAAGCTCTAACTCGCTTCAGCCATCCATCGGGATGGTGGGTGATCGGGAAGCGCTCGCAGCGGGCCCGGTCGATCTGGAACGCGAGGTTGGTCGCCAGGAAGTCGTGGATCGCCGGCAGCGGCCCGGGGCGGCCGCTGCGGAAGATCCCGAGGGTGTCGGTCGACCCGTCCTGCACGAGCACGTAGCTACCGGGCGTCACCAGCGGGGCGTACAACTCGAGTTCGGCGGCGACGTGGCCGCGGCTGTGGTCCGAGTCGAGTATCACCATGACGGGCCCGCTTGTCTCCTGCGCCACCGCCTGAGCGCGAGCCACTGCCTCCGGACCGGTCGAGCTGCCGATCAGGTACTCGACGCGTGGGTGCGACATGTCGTGCATCCGCTCGACGTCGACCGTGATGACCCGGCCATGGTCCATCAGGTCGAACAGCTGCGCGTAGAACCACGACGAGCCGCCGCGGTTCGTGCCGGTCTCGATTAAGAGCCCCGGGCGGACCTGGTACAGCGTCTCCTGTATCACCCAGAGGTCGAGAACGCTCTGCCAGACCGGCTTCCCAAGCCACGTCATGTCTGAGAAGTCGTCGGTCCGATCGACCAAATCGGTGAAGAACAGATGGTTGACGGCCCGTCTCAACGGGCCACGGTAGACCGCGCGGCGGGCCCGCTGCACTTGAGCATTCAGGGCCAGATCTACGTCGGCGCGGTTGCGCGGCATGCGCTGCCGAAGGGACGACATCGGCAGTCGATCGTAGCCGCTGCTTGACGAGCCCGACGGTCGGCTTACTCGTAGTCGTAGTGGACGCCGGCCAGCTGCGAGCGATCCACGCCAGCCTCGGTGTCCCCTTCGCTTCGAGCCTCGAGCCGCTTGAGGCGTTCCTCGAGCAACGCCTCGCGCTGCGCGAGCACCTTTGTCTGGTCGCTCAGTGCCGAAACGGCCTGTGAGAAGTGCAGCAGCAGCAGCAGGATGAACGCGAACCCGACGACGAAGAGCGCGTTCGGCGGGTACGCGATGCCGAGCGTCTTGCTGATCACCTCGAGCCCGCCGCGCCAGGCCGCCAAGGCCAGCAGCACTATTGCGGACAGCAGCCACAGCAGCGCGTAACGCTCCATCAACCGCCTGCGCCGGACCAGCTCGAGCACGACGAGGAGCAACAGTCCGGCGGCGATGACCGCGACGAGTTGGATTCGGTCGTCCATCAGATCTGACGCTCCGCGATGACGGGCGCGGCGTCGCTCGAGTCGACCACCGGCCGCCGCCGACCTAGTCCGACGACGATGGCAAGCAGCACTTTGACCATGTAGTAAGCGGACTTGCCAGTACCAATTGAGGAGCGCCCGCCCCCTCGCATATACATCTTGACGGGTACCTCACGCATGCGAAGCCGGTGGTGGTGCAACATCACTACCGCCTCGACCTCAGGATAGTCGTGCGGGTAGTCGCGGGCAAATAGCTCAATCGCCCGGCGGTTGTAGAGCCGGAAGCCCGAGGTCGGGTCGCTGATCGGGTTCGAGACGATCCGCGACAGCAGGAAGGCGAAGATGTGGATGCCGGTCCGGCGGCTGATCGGGGCCGGATACTCGTAGTCGCTGGTCAGGAATCGCGATCCGCAGACCATGTCGATGCGCTCCGGTCCGTCGATCGCGTCCATCAGCGTGCGCAGTTCGGCCGGATCGTGCTGGCCGTCGGCGTCCACCTGGGCGACGTAGTCGTAGCCGTTCTCGAGCGCATAGACGAAACCGGCCTGTACCGCGCCCCCGATCCCCAGGTTGAACGGGACCCGCAACACCCGCGCGCCCATCGCCGACCCGAGCTCGGCCGTGCCGTCCGTCGACCCGTCGTCGACGACAAGCGGATCGAACTCGGGCGCGCGGTCGCGGAGCGCCCGGATGACGTCCGGAAGCGTGGCGGACTCGTTGTAGGCGGGAATCACCGCCAGATAAGAGCGCTCGCGTGCCATATAGGAGCTTTGACGAGTAGAGACGGCCAAGGTTGCGGGAGTGGACGAATGCCCGTGCCAATTGGGCAGCTTACCGGCGGATTCGGAGAGGTGGGCCGTCCGTATCAGGACGTGCGGGCCTTCTGACGTCGACCATCGCGCGTTCTGACGTCGACCATCGCGAGGTGACCAATACCATTACGGCTGGTGCGCGACCGTCTCGCCGTAACCCCGATCCAGTTTCGCCGCGTCGCCTACGCCACGTTGGCCGCGCTCACGCTGATCGTCTTCACGGGCGCGGCGGTGCGGCTGACCGACTCCGGGCTCGGTTGCGCGAACTGGCCGAAATGCGGAGGCACGCCGCTGCCGCCGCTCAGCTCGCACGCGCTGATCGAGTTCGGCAACCGGGCGGTGTCGGGCGTCGTCGGAATCATCACCGTGGTGGCGGCGGTGCTCGCGTTCACGCGGCGTCCGTACCGGAAGGACCTGGCGATCCTGGCGCTGCTGCTGCCGCTCGGCGTCGCTCGCCCAGGCGGTGCTCGGCGGGTTCACGGTCCTCAACCACCTGGCGCCCGGGTTTGTGATGGCGCACTTCAGCCTGTCGCTGATCATCTTGGTGGCCGCGTTCGCGCTGGCGTGGCGAAGCGCGTACGAGCCCGGGAGCCGGCCGCTCGCCGCGGACCGGGTGACGGTGTGGTCGGTGCGAGCACTGCTTCCGCTCGGGGCGCTGACGATCTTCGCGGGCACGGCCGCGACCGCCGCCGGCCCCCATTCCGGGGGCTTCACCGGCCAGGTCGTCCACCGGCTGCATTTCAAGGGCGCCGACACGCTCGAATGGACGATTCACCAGCACGCGACGATCGCCGCGCTGTTCGGGGTGGCGGTGATCGGAATCTGGTTCCTGTACCGGCGCCGCGGCGCCTCAGCACAGGAGCTCGAGCCGCTGACCGTGCTCGGCGTCCTGCTGGCCGCCCAGGGCCTCGTCGGCAGCGTCCAGTACGAGCTGAAGCTGCCCAGCGAGATGGTCTGGGTCCACGTCTGCCTGGCGACGGTGACGTGGCTGGTGTTGCTGTGGACGGTGGCGGCGGCCGGGCGGCTCGCGCCGCGCGCGGTCGAGGTTCCAGCCGGCGGTCCAGAGGCCCGCGCGCGCGAGCTGGAGCTGGTCGGCCGCGTGGAATAGGCCCCGCTCGGCGCTACGATCGGCGTCGGATAAATGTCAGCGCAACACAGCACCACGCAGACCCAGAACTCCGGCGCACGCAGCGCCGATGCCTCGCTGATCATCCTCGTCGTCGACGACGAATCCGACCTCCGGGAGATGCTCACGCGGTCGTTCTCGCGCGAGGGTCACCGGGTGATGGCGGTCGGCGACGGGCGCTCGGCGATCGACCGGGCCAGCACCGACCATTTCGACATCATCCTGCTTGACGTCGCGCTCGGGCCGGGTCCGGACGGGTACGAGGTGTGCCGCACGCTGCGCGCGCGGCGCAACGTGGTCCCGATCATCATGCTGACCGCGCTCGACTCCGAGGCCGACGCCGTGCTCGGGCTGGAGGCCGGGGCCGACGACTACGTGACGAAGCCGTTCGGACTGGCCGAGCTGCGCAGCCGCATCCGCGCGGTGCTCCGCCGCGCCGGCACGCGCGCGATGGGCGACGAGGTGCTCGTGGTCGGCCCGATCGTGCTCGATCGCGCTCAACGCGAGGTCGTGATGGACGGGCGCCCGGTGCGCCTGACGTTCTCGGAGTTCGAGTTGCTCGACGCGCTGATGGCCGACCCCGGACGGCTGCTCAACCGCCAGGAGTTGCTGCGCGCGATCTGGGGCGACAGCGCCTATCGCGATCCGCGCGCGATCGACGTGCACATCCGGCACCTGCGCGAGAAGCTCGAGCCCGAGGCCGACAAGCCGCGCTTCATCCTGACGGTGCGAGGAGCCGGTTATCGACTCCGGGGGCCGTAGGAGGTTCTGATGGCAAAGCGGGCGCGATCGCGACGCGGCGCCTTTGGTCTTCAGGGCAGGATCGTCGGCGCGGTGCTGGTGACGAGCTTGGCCACGCTGGCGGTGGCGGCGGTTGCGCTGCTTGGGCCGCTCGAGAACTCGCTGCGCAACGCCGACAAGAAGACGCTCGAGAGCGAGATCGAGGGGACCAAGCCGGACATCGCGAAGACCACTGCGCCGTTCCAGAAGCTCAGGCTTGACCTTCTGACCGACGCCGCTGTCCCCGTGACCTCGCCCGGGCCCGGAACGGGGTCGCCGTCGGGTGGCGCGGGACTCGGCCCGAACCCCAAGCGTGCCATCGCCGAGGAGCAGAACGCTCGCCACCGAGGGGCGGGAGGTCCGCGACCAGGTCGTGGACCGAGGTGCGCGCCCTCTCGTTCGCGACCGGCGGCTCCGAGGTCGCCCTGCTCGGCTACCCCGACGCCTCGGGGAGGTTCCGCCCGCCGCTCGTGGTCTACCCGGATACCCCCAGCGCGAAGGCCGACGCGTATAACGATGTCCCCAAGGCATTCCGCACGAAGCGGCCGAACTACACGTTCGGCTCGATCGGGAACTCGGAGTACGCGCGCGCGGCGATCCCGTTCACCACGGGCGGCGTGAAGGCGCCCGTCTACCACTGGGTGCTGGTCGTGCGCAAGTCGCTCGACACCCTCAGCGACGCCGTGGCCACCGTGCGCCGAGCGTTCCTGTATGCGGCGCTGGCTGGCCTCGCGCTGACGCTGATCCTCGGCATCCCGCTGTCGGCCACGATCGTCCGCCGCCTGCGCCGGCTGCGCGAGGCCGCCACCGAGCTCGCGCACGACGGCCCGCCGGTCGAGGTGCCCGCGGTCCGGGCCCGTGACGAGGTCGGAGACCTGGCCCGCGCGTTCGAGCAGATGCAGCAGCGTCTGCTGCAGCAGGAACAGGCGCGCCGCGCGTTCGTCTCGACCGCGTCGCACGAGCTGCGCACCCCGTTGGCCTCGCTCGACGGGATGCTCGAGCTGCTCGACGACGACCTCGGCAGCGGCGACCCCGACATCGCCGACGCGCGTTCGCTGCTCGACCGCGCCCGCATGCAGTCGCGCCGGCTGTCCCGGCTGGCGGCGGATCTGCTCGACCTGAGCCGACTCGACGCGCAGGTGCAGCTGCGATCGGAGCCCGTCGAGCTCGGAGAGCTGAGCCGCGCGGTGCTTGCCGAATTCGAGCTCGGGACCGAGGAGCGGGGGATCGTCTCGACGCTCGACGACGGCGCCGGCCAGGTGTGGGCGCGCGGCGACCCGGGCGGGATCGCGCGGATCGTCCGGATCCTGCTCGACAACGCGGTCCGCGTCAGCCCCCAGGGCGGCGAGATCACGATCGAGTTGCGCAACGGCGACACAGCCTCGCTGACCGTTCGCGACGAGGGTCCCGGGGTGCCGCCGGACGAGCAGGATCTGATCTTCGAGCGCTTCCAGCGCGGGCGCGCAGCCGGCGGGACCGCCGGGTTCGGGCTCGGTCTCGCGATCGGCCGCGAGCTGGCGGACCGGATGGGCGGCGAGCTCGTGCTCGACCGTGCGGACGCGCCAGGCGCTAAGTTCACTTTGCGCCTCCCGGTGGCGCAGGCTCAGGAGGAAGAGCCGCTCGCGGTCGTGTGACGCCGACGGCGGCCGTTTTCGCGACTCCTGTCCGGACGGGGCACCTGGCCCCACGGACGCCGAGCGTGGGCAATTCGGCTGCGCGACGTAACGGGCCTAGTACGGTGATCGAAGCCGAATTCCCTTAAGCGGAATCCGGCCCACGCACGTACGAAGGACGGGCGGGTCTTGGCCGGATTCCCCAGCGAGGCCCCTAATCGGCGCGGGCCCGACACCCCCGACTTGACAGGATTGACATCTATGGACGAACGCTTGATGAACGCGATGCTGGAGCTCGACGACCGGCACTGGTGGTACCGCGGTCGGCGCCGCATCATCCGCGCCGAGCTCGACCGATTACCGCTCCGGCCGGGCGCGCGCGTGCTCGACGCGGGCTGCGGCTCGGGCCGGACGCTCGAGGAGCTCGCGCCCTACGGCGAGGTCCACGGCGTCGAGCTCGATCCGGGTGCCGCCGATGTGGCGCGGGCCCGGGGGCGTGGCGAGGTGCAGATCGGCCGCCTCGAGGAGCTGCCGTGGGAGGACGGATCGTTCGACCTGATCACGTGCCTGGACGTGATCGAGCACACGCCCGATGACGGCGTGACGCTCGGCGAGCTCCGGCGCGTTTCCCGTCCCGGGGCCTACCTGCTCGTCACCGTGCCGGCTTACCAAGGCCTGTGGTCGATGCACGACGTAGCCAACCATCATTACCGGCGGTACTCGCGGCCGCGGCTGCGCGCGGCGGCGGTCGACGCCGGCTGGCGCGTGACGCGGATGACGTCGTTCAACGGGCTGCTGCTCGCGCCGGCCGCAGCCGTGAGGCTGGCCGAGCGCCGGCGGCTGCGCGAGCTCGACGGCGACTACAAGCCCGAGTTGGCGCTCGCGCCCGAATGGCTCAACTCGCTGCTCGAGCAACCGCTCCGGCTCGAGGCGCGTTGGCTGTCGTCCGGTCGCACGATGCCCGCGGGGCTGTCGCTCCTGGCGGTGTTCGAGAACCCGGGCGGGGGCGCCTGACGGCCGGCGGCGTGTGATGGGGGGTCTCGCGGCGATCGTCGTCGGTTCTCATGCCGCGATCTTTGGCTTGTCGAATAGCCTCGGCTACCTGCTGCCGGCGATCATCGGGCTCGAGTCGCTGGGGATCCCGTCGCCCGGGGAGACCGCGCTCGTGGCCGCGGCGGTTCTGGCCAGCCAGGGCAAGCTCGAGATCGGGCTGGTCATCCTGATCGGCGTGACGTCGGCGATCGTCGGCGACAACATCGGCTATCTGCTCGGCCGGCGGTTCGGGCGCAGCGCGTTCACCGCGCCCGGGCCGTTCATGAATCAGCGGGTGCGCGCGATCCGGGCCGGCGACCAGTTCTTCGACCGCCACGGGCCCAAGGCGGTGTTCATCGGGCGCTGGATCGCGCTCGTGCGGTTCGCCACCGCGTGGCTGGCCGGGATCAACCGGATGCCGTTCAAGCAGTTCTTCTTCTGGAACGCGCTCGGCGGAATCACGTGGGGGGTGACGTACGGGCTCGTCGGCTATTACGGCGGCCAGGCGGCCGCGCACGTGCTGGCGGAGGCCGGCATCGTCGGCCTAGTGGTGCTGCTGATACTGCCCGTGGTCATCTACTTCGTGGTCAAGCGCCGCGAGCGGCGGTCGGTGGGGCGCTCGTCGGATTAGCGGTCGCTCAGGACTTGTTCGCGTCGAGGTCGAGCGCGCACGAGTTGATGCAGTAGCGCAGCCCGGTCGGCGCGGGTCCGTCCTCGAACACGTGGCCGAGGTGTCCGCCGCACGCCTTGCACAGGACCTCGGTGCGCCGCATGAACAGGCTGCGGTCCTCGCGCGTCTCGACGTTCGCCGCCACCGCGGGCTCGTAGAAGCTCGGCCACCCGGTGCCCGAATCGAACTTCGTGTCGGAGTCGAACAGCTCCGCGCCGCAACCGGCGCACCGGTACGTGCCGTCGTCCTTGACGTGGACATAATCGCCGGTGAACGGCCGCTCGGTCCCGTGCTGGCGGAGGATGTGGTACTGCTCGGGCGACAGGCGCTGGCGCCACTCCTCGTCGGAGAGCTGAACGTCCCGCGCGGTGTCGGTGTCGTGTTCGGTAGCCATGGTGCTTACGGTAGCGCGGGGACTGGCTGCGATAGCGTCCCGGCCGGTGAACGGGAGATGAAATTCGGCGTGGCGATCTTCCCGACGGACGCGGTCCAGCCGCCGGGAGAGATCGCGCGGATGGCCGAGGAGCGGGGTTTCGAGTGCCTCCTGTTCCCCGAGCACACCCACATCCCGGCCGGGCGGGAGAGCAGGTGGCCGGGCGGCGACGAGCTCCCGGGCTACTACGCCCGCACGTACGACCCGTTCGTCGCGTGCACGGCCGCCGCCGCCGGAAGTGAGCGGCTGCTGATCGGGACCGGGATCTGCCTGGTGATCGAGCGCGACCCGATCATCACCGCCAAGGAGGTGGCGTCGATCGACGTCCTGTCCGGCGGCCGGTTCCTGTTCGGCGTCGGCGCCGGCTGGAACGTCGAAGAGATGGCGAACCACGGGACCGATGCGTCGCGCCGGTTCGCGGTGATGGGCGAGCGGATCGAGGCGATCAAGGCGATCTGGTCCGAGGACGAGGCGAGCTACTCGGGAGGTACGTCAACTTCGAGCGGATCTGGTGCTGGCCGAAGCCGGTGCAGAAGCCGCACCCTCCGGTGATGGTCGGGGGCAACGGGCCGCGCGTGCTCGACCGCGTGCTCGCGTTCGGGGACGAGTGGATGCCCAACCGGATGTCGGACTCGGACCTGGCCGCGCGGATCGCTGAGCTGCGCGATCGCGCTTCGGAGATCGGTCGCTCAGCGATCCCCGTGACCGTGGTTGGCGTCCCGGCGGACGCGGCTCGGATCGAGGCGATGGCCGGCATCGGCGTCGACCGCGTCGTGTTCTGGTTACCACCGGAGAGCCCGGACGGGGTGGAGGCGGGGTTCGACCGCTACGTGTCGGCGATCAGTCAGTTCCGGCGGGCAGGTTGAGGTAGCTAGCCGCGGCCGCGAGCGGGTCGGCCGCGAGCATCTCCATCACGAGCGAGGACCAGGCGAAGTCGACGGCGCCCATCCCGCGTCCCGTGTACGGGTCGTAGTACTCGCGGAGTCCCTGCGCGAGCACCGCGGACATGATCCGGGTGCCGAGCGTCTGCGCCTGATCCTCGTACCCGAGACGTGTGAGCCCGAGCCACACGAGCCACGCGGCGTTGATCCACGTCGGTCCTCGCCAGTAGCGACGCATCCACAGGTGCTGGTCGTCGCGGAGCGAGAAGCTTGGCTCGGTGGGGGGGACCGACGGCGGCGGCGCCGGCAACCAGAACTGCTTTGTGTCGAGGAGATGGTCTTCGACGAGCCGGCGGCCGATGTCCTCCGGGAGGTCCGGGAGTGCGAGCGGGGCCAGCGCTGCCCACGTGCGGGTTGGCGTGCGCTTCGGCTCTGGGCGGGCTATTGGCTCAAACAGACCCGTCGTGTGGTTGTACATCCGCTCGACGATCGTCGGCGTGAGCGACGGCCGACCGAGCGCGAGCAGCGACAGGCCGTGGAGCACGTTCATCGCGACCTCGCAGCACACCGGCCCGCCGGCGGCGATGATCCGCTTGAAGTCGTAGCCGAGCCTCCGGTTGCGCCGGACGAGCAGGATGAACCCGGGCTGGTGGTGGGCGCGCCGGCCCCACACCGCATCGAACTGCGGCGAGGCGTCGAGGCCCGACTCATCGGGCTGGACGATCCAGACCAGGCCGTCGCCGTCGAGGTCGCGATGGGCGCTCAGCCAGTCGTAGTGGCGGACGATCGCGGGCACCGTTGCCGGGTCGCCGACCGCGATCCGCCACGCCCAGGCCAGCACCGGTGGCTGGACGCTCGAAGTCATCGAGGCGTTCGGCGACGTCACGTTGTACGTGAACCGCCGGCGGCCGGTCAGCGGGGTGTTCCAGAAGATCGTGTGGCCGATGAACCCGTCCGCGCGCTGCGCGGCCAGCAGCGACTCGAGCTCGCGTCTTGATCTTGTGGGGTCGAAGTGGCGCCACGTGATCGCGGTGAAGCACGAATCCCAGTACCACTGCCAGGGGTAGTGGCCGGGGCTCGGGCAGGTGTAGGCGAACGGCACGCCATCGGTGTGGCGCACGCCCTCGCGCCAGTTCTGGCTGAGCGTGGCTTCGCAGATCTGTCTGATCTTGGCCGTGTCGCCGTCGCGCAGCATCCGGCCACAGATCCTCGCAGCCGAGGATCTGGCTGGCGTCGCCGTCCTGAGACCTCAGTGGAGAGCCGCGGTGCCCGCTCCAGCGAGCGCCCGCGCGCCAACAGCGAGACCCGCTCGCTCGAGCCCGGAAAGGCGTACGTCAGGTCGGTACTTGACCCGTCCGAGCTCCTGGCACTCTGCCCCACATCGGTCGCACAACAGCACCAGGCGCAGCACGCCCGCATCGCGGAGATACCGCGAGGCCCCGCTGTATGTACCCGAGTGATCGCACAACATGTCCGTCTATTTGGCAGCAACGGCGCCGTTGCCTTGAAAAGTCCACGGGTTTTTTTTTTTTTTTTTTTTTTTTTTTTTTTTTTTTTTTTTTTTTTTTTTTTTTTTTTTTTTTTTTTTTTTTTTTTTTTTTTTTTTTTTTTTTTTTTTTTTTTTTTTTTTTTTTTTTTTTTTTTTTTTTTTTTTTTTTTTTTTTTTTTTTTTTTTTTTTTTTTTTTTTTTAAAAAAAAAAAAAAAAAAAAAAAAAAAAAAAAAAAAAAAAAAAAAAAAAAAAAAAAAAAAAAAAAAAAAAAAAAAAAAAAAAAAAAAAAAAAAAAAAAAAAAAAAAAAAAAAAAAAAAAAAAAAAAAAAAAAAAAAAAAAAAAAAAAAAAAAAAAAAAAAAAAAAAAAAAAAAAAAAAAAAAAAAAAAAAAAAAAAAAAAAAAAAAAAAAAAAAAAAAAAAAAAAAAAAAAAAAAAAAAAAAAAAAAAAAAAAAAAAAAAAAAAAAAAAAAAAAAAAAAAAAAAAAAAAAAAAAAAAAAAAAAAAAAAAAAAAAAAAAAAAAAAAAAAAAAAAAAAAAAAAAAAAAAAAAAAAAAAAAAAAAAAAAAAAAAAAAAAAAAAAAAAAAAAAAAAAAAAAAAAAAAAAAAAAAAAAAAAAAAAAAAAAAAAAAAAAAAAAAAAAAAAAAAAAAAAAAAAAAAAAAAAAAAAAAAAAAAAAAAAAAAAAAAAAAAAAAAAAAAAAAAAAAAAAAAAAAAAAAAAAAAAAAAAAAAAAAAAAAAAAAAAAAAAAAAAAAAAAAAAAAAAAAAAAAAAAAAAAAAAAAAAAAAAAAAAAAAAAAAAAAAAAAAAAAAAAAAAAAAAAAAAAAAAAAAAAAAAAAAAAAAAAAAAAAAAAAAAAAAAAAAAAAAAAAAAAAAAAAAAAAAAAAAAAAAAAAAAAAAAAAAAAAAAAAAAAAAAAAAAAAAAAAAAAAAAAAAAAAAAAAAAAAAAAAAAAAAAAAAAAAAAAAAAAAAAAAAAAAAAAAAAAAAAAAAAAAAAAAAAAAAAAAAAAAAAAAAAAAAAAAAAAAAAAAAAAAAAAAAAAAAAAAAAAAAAAAAAAAAAAAAAAAAAAAAAAAAAAAAAAAAAAAAAAAAAAAAAAAAAAAAAAAAAAAAAAAAAAAAAAAAAAAAAAAAAAAAAAAAAAAACGCGGGTCCCCGAGCCGATTCTACTTATGATGGAATATTAAAAAAAAAAAAAAAAAAAAAAAAAAAAAAAAAAAAAAAAAAAAAAAAAAAAAAAAAAAAAAAAAAAAAAAAAAAAAAAAAAAAAAAAAAAAAAAAAAAAAAAAAAAAAAAAAAAAAAAAAAAAAAAAAAAAAAAAAAAAATTTTTTTATTCGCACCAGCCACCTATGGTGTGGCTAACCCCACGCTCGCCGCGAGAGGTTCGCCGAGTGCGGGGAAAGCCACAAATCGCGAAGTCCCGGGCTTTTGCACGATTTGTTGCAAGGGCAGGATCTGGCACCTCCGTGTCGCGTCGGCTTGCTAGGTTGCCCCGGGCCGCCATCCAGGGGGCCTTGATGATCGAAACCGCGGTGGCCTGACGTGTCGGGCGCGCGCGGTGAGTTTGTGCCGTGCCCAGACGCATCCGCATGCCCTTCGCCCACGAACGCCCCCGAGCCGCGGGGATCGTCACCTTCCTCGTGGTCGCGGCCGCGATGCTCGGAACGGGTCTGACGAGTAGCAGCTCGGGAGACCTTCAGAGTCAGATTGCCGCCGGCAAATCGGCGGCCTCCGCGCTGAACTCGCAGATCGCCGCGGACAGCGCCCGGATCCGCCAGACGACGAACGGGCTCGCGGACGCCAACCGGCGGCTGGCCGTGCTCCAGCCGCCCGACCGCTCGCGAGGCCCAGCTCCGCGAGGTGCAGGGCCGGCTGCTCGCGGCGCGCAACCGTCTGGTCGATCTCGAGAACCGGCTGCAGCGGGCGACGCAGCGCGCTCGCGCGAATCTGGTCGCGAGCTACGAGCAGGGGCCGCCCGATCTGGTCACGGTGATCCTCGAGGCGCACGGCTTCACCAACTGGTCGAGCGGGTCAACTTCATGCGCGGATCGCCGAGCAGGACGCCCAGGTCGTCGGCTGGACGCGCTCGGCCCGGGCGGCGGTCTCCCGGCAGGCGCGCCTGCTGGTCGCGCTCGAGCACGCGACCGGACGCTGACCACCCAGATCCTGGCCCAGCGCAACAGCGTCGCCGCGCTCCAGGCCGCCCTGTACACCAGCAGATCTCCGAGCTCAGCTCGCGTGGCCGCGAGGCGACGAAGCTGCACGCGCTCAACGGGCGCCTGGCCTCGCTCGAGAAGAAGGCCGCCGAGGAGGCGGCGCGCGCCGCCGCCACCGGCAACGCGGACGTCGGCGGGATCGCGGTCGACACCGGCGGGATGGTGCAGGCGCCCCCGGCGCGCCCGCCGCGGTGGCCCAGGTGATCGCCGCCGGCAACGCGATCGCGACGCTCCCCTACATCTACGGGGGCGGGCACGCTTCCTTCCACGCCGATGGGTACGACTGCTCGGGCTCGGTCAGCTACGCGCTCGCGGCCGCCGGGCTCGTCAGCTCGCCGATGGTGTCCGGGGGGTTCGAGGATTGGGGGACCCCGGCCCCGGTCGGTGGATCACGATCTACGCGAACGCCGGCCACGTCTGGATGGAGGTGGCCGGCTGGCGGTTCGACACGGTCGCGCTCGCCGAGGGCGGGACGCGGTGGTCGCGGGGCGGCGGCGAGTTCTCCGGGTTCGTGGTCCGGCATCCGCCGGGGCTGTAGCGCACCGGGTTCGCGTCCCCTCCTCCGGCCCGGGGCGGCGTCCGGCTGTCTGGCTGCAGACCTCAAGCTTTTGGGGCGAAGCAGCCGATGAAGGATCTCGATGGGAAAACTCGCAGCCATCGCCTGCGCGCTGGCCGGCGCGCTGGCGCTACCCGCCGGCGCCCTCGCCACGCACGCGCCCTCCGTTCGGGCATGACCGCCGCTTCCGGCACGACCGGTGCCCAGCCGTCACCGGCCAGGCGTCCGGGACCCTGATCGCGATCGCTCGCGGCTCATTCGCGATCAAGGCCGGCGGGGGACGGATGCCGGTCGTGAACGCGTTGATCAACGCCGCGAACCTCGTCACCGCCGGCGACTACCCGTACGTGTACGGCGGCGGGCATGGGCAGGCCACGATCGCGAGCATCGGCATCAACGGCCCCGGCTACAACGGCCGGCGGATCGGGTTCGACTGCTCGGGTTCGGTGGCGGCGGTGCTCGCCGGCGCCGGCGTCTGGCAGGTCGCGAGCGGCGTCCCCAACGACGCCGGCATCATCGCCCAACTCCTGCGCGAGCACCTGATCGCGCGCGGCGTGGGTGAGGGCGCCACCGAGGTGACCCTCTACGACGACCCCGGCGTCCACATCTTCATGAACATCGACGGGCACTTCTTCGGCACCTCAGATGGCGCGAGCGGCGGCGACCAGGCCGGCGGCGCCGGCTGGCTTGACGACGGCGCCCCGGACGCCACCAGCCACGCCTACAAGCGCTATCACCTGCTCCCGTCGTGCTCCAGGGAGAGACGACGCTCGCGCGCGTCCTCACGTTCACGACCAGCTCGCACCCGGGCGTCGTCCACGGCCTCGAGATCGGCGGCGAGGTGCACGTCGGCTACACGCAGGCGCCGAACGGCCGCATGGCCGCGGCCGTCAGCTAGCCGACCGAAGTGCTCAGCGCGGGCCGGCGACGCCGATCAGGTTGCCCTCGGGGTCTGTGAAGTGGCCGACGACGAGCCCGTTCGGCGAGACCACCGGGCCCATCATGCGCTGCCCGCCAAGCTGCTCGGCTCGGCTCAGCGCCTCCCCGACGTCAGGGACCTGGACGTAGAACAGCGTGCGGTGCTCGTAGCGCTTGCCGCCTCCGACGCCACCGCGAATCCCGGTGCCGTCGTCGGTGGTGAGCAGTTCGATGAAGCCGTAGTCGTTCGGCTCGGACACCTCCTCGGCCACGGTCCCGCTGGTGTCGAACTCCCACCCGAACAGATCCCCGAAGAAGCCTCGCAATTGGGCGGGATCGGCCCCAATGATCTCGAAGTGCACAACGGGTTGTCCCATGCTGATCCTTTCTGACCGGAGGTCCTAGACCGCCTCCGGGTTGGGTGTCGGCGGCCACCGCGGGCGCGTTCCACGGCCGGTCGGGCTCGCCCTCGAACCAGTACTCACCGGCGCGCAGGCGCTCGATCAATGCTTGCGCCCAGGCCGCCTCACCGTCGAGCCGCGCCTGCGTGAGGCGGAAGTGCTCGGCCACCGGGGCGGGGGTGCCGGGGCTGTGCTCGATGCCCTCGATCGCGAACCCGCTGGCGCGTGCCGAGGCCGCGATCTGCTCGATGCGATGCTCGAGCGCTGCGATCACCTCCTCACGCTTCAGCGCCCAGGCGAAGCTCCACGCCGCCATCAACTCGGCAGGGTCGTGCGCCTGAACGTTCCACAGGCCGCCACGAAGCAGCAGCATGAATTCGGCCTCGCCGTCGCTGGTCAGGCGGTAGGTGGTGCGGGCGGGCCGGCCGCCCTCTGTCTCGGTCCCGACCTCTGCGACGAAGCCCTCTCGCACCAGTGATCTGAGCCCGTTGTAGACCGACCCCGGGTTGACGTGCGCCCAGGCATCGGCGTGCCAGCTGAGCAATTCCCGGCGGACGAAGTAGCCGTGCACGGGCTGGAAGATCCGGACGGTTCCGAGGAGGAGCAGGCGGGTCGCGGACATCGGGAGAGATCATAGTTGACAACAGTGATTATTCATGTTTGACTATTCGGCATGCTCAAATTTGACTACATGGTCCAGGCGCGCGGACTGGCCAAGAGCTTCTCCTCCCGCGCTGGGGCGGTCGAGGCCGTCCGTGGCGTCGACATCGACGTGGCG
>CAWJXO010000001.1:0-253376 GCA_963846765.1 uncultured Solirubrobacterales bacterium | reverse complement strand
GCGAGTACCGACAGCGTCTTGAGGCTGCTGGTCGACCTCACCCGCAGCCGGCGCTCGCCACGAGAGGCCGTGCCCCCACCGGCAGCGGTCGACTATGCGTGGGAATTCGTCCGCCGTGGCCTCCCGTTGGACTCATTGCTGCGCGCCTACCACATCGGCCAGGCGACGTTCTTCCGGAGATGGTCCGAGAAAGCGCGCGCGGATATCGACGATCCGGACGATCTGGCTGAAGCGATCGAGTTGGGCGCGGACTGGACCTTCGAATACATAGAGGCGCTCAGCGAAGGACTCGTCCGCGGCTACGGCGAGGAGCGCGAGCGCTGGGTCCGCAGCGCGGCCGCGGTCCGAGCCCAGGTGGTTGACTCGCTGCTGAGCGGCGACGCCATCAATGTCGTGCAGGCCAGCCGCCGCTTGGGTTACGAACTCGAGCAGACCCACCGGGCGGTTGCGTTCTGGAGCGAGGACGGTCGCGAGCGTCTCGACACCGCGCTAGCGACGCTTGAGCGCGCGGCATCTCAGTTCCTCGGTTCGCTCGGCGCGGGCGCGCCGCTACTGGTGCCACGCGCCCGCCTATGCCTGGCTGGGTGGATCGGGTGGCGTGGCGACGGAGACACCATCGACCTCGCGTCGGCGCACCTCGATGTTCAAGCCTTTCCCACAGTTCTCGCCGCGTTCGGGTCGGCCGCGTACGGCGTAGCCGGCTTCGCTCGCAGCCACCGCGAAGCGATGTATGCGCGCCGAATCGCGCGGCTGACCGAGCAGCGGCCCGGATCGGTGACCGCATACGAGCACGTCGCGCTTGCGGCGCTGGCGAGCGCCGACGTCGATCAAGCCCGCGAGTTCGTCGCCGCCGAGCTTGGCCCGCTCCTCAGCGACGATGATCATTCGCGCCGGCTCTGCGCCACGCTGCGTATCTACCTCGAGGAGAACCTCAGCCCGTCGCGCGCGGCGCGGCGCCTCGGGGTTCACGAGCACACGATCACCAACCGCATCCGAGCGGCACAGGAGCTTCTGCCACGCCCGATTGAGCAACGAGTCTGCGAGTTGCAGGTGGCCCTGCGGTTGATCAGGCTGGCGCAGAGACCGCTCGAGCGGACCTAACTCGGCGCGCTCATGAGCACGAATGATTGACAGTGACCATGGAGGGTCAGGAACGGGTCACTGGTAACTGGTAACTCACAGACGCCGCGAGAGCTTGTCGACGAGCAACTCGACGGAACGTTCGAGGTCATCGAGGGTCGCATGCTCGACGGAGGCGATTCCCAGCTTGCGGTTGACCCAGGCGTTTATCTCGCGATGAGTGCTTCCGTCGCGGCGCGTGATCTCGGAGACGAGCCGGTGACGCTCGTTGCGCAGCCTCGCCCGCCGCTCGAACGCCGGGACCCGGTGCGACTGGGACTCGGGATGGGGATCTGGGACCTGGTGCGAAGCCAGCCTTGCTGGCCGCACCGCTGCTGACGCGGCCGACGGCGCGGGTGTTCCGAACAGGGTCATCTGCGGGGTCACGTCCGCGCTGAGCGGTTCGAACAAGAGCGTCTCGCCCCGTTCGGTCTCGAGGCGCTCGGCCCGGTCGAACTCGTCCGGATACTCATCGTCGGTCGGTCGGAGCGCGTGGCGGAGCTCCTGCTGGACGCCCGCCGCGTGATCGCGCAGGATGCGGTCTGCGGGTATGTACAGCCAGCTTGGCTCCGCCGGCCGCTCCGGAATCGTGCGCACGAACCGACCGACGATCTGCCGGAAAACCAACGAGGTCTTGGCCGCCGACGCGTAGACGCCAACCCGCAGGCGTGGGATGTCGACGCCTTCGGAGACCATATTCACCGCCACGATCCAGGGGTCGCGGGCGTTGGTGAACGCGGCGAGCTTCTCGGCGGCTTTGGGCTCGGTGTGGAGCACAACCAGTGCCCGCTGCCCGGTCTCCTGGCGGAGCACCGCGGCGACCCGGCGCGCGTGACTCGAGTCCGCGGCGATGACCAGGCCACCGGCATCGGGATGTCCGTCCGCGCGGAGGGCTTTCAGTTTGGAGTCGGCCTCGCGGAGGATCCGTGGCAGCCCGTCGGGAAGCTCGGTCGAGATCGCCGTGCGGTAGCGGCGGCCGGCCTCACGCGCGCTCAGAACGGTCTCGAAGCTCGACTCGATCACGTCATCGCCGCTTCGCCAGGACAGCGTTCCGTCGTAGGCAACGAAGCTCACCGGCCGGCAGATCCCATCGAGGACGGCGTCCGCGTAGCTGTAGGAGATGTCCGGCTCCGCCAGTCCGTGGGCGCTGTAGCGAACCCCTGGGATCGGGGCTGCGTCGGAACGAAACGGGGTCCCGGACAGCAACAACCACCGCTCGCAGCCGCCGAATGCTTTAGCGAAAGCTTCCCCCCATGCGAGATCCTCCCCCAGGTGGTGCGCCTCATCGGCGATCACCAGCGTCCGCGCCGTCACACCGCGCTGCCACCGGCCCGTTGACTTGGCAATCCGCGCGTACGTCACGGCCACACCATCGAAGCCCCGAGGCGGGCGCGGCGAGGCGGCGTCCACCTCGAGCTCGACACCCAGCCGGCTCGCGGCTCGCGCCCACTGTCGAGTCAACGGGCCCGTCGGGCAGGCGACGACGACTGATCCGGCCTTCCCGGAGGACAACTGGCGCCGGGCGAGCTCCAAGGCCGGACGCGTCTTGCCCGCTCCGGGGGCGGCGGAGAGTAGGAACGAACCCCGCTCCCACCGCTCCATCGCCACAAGGGCCCGCGCCTGCCACGAGCGCAATGCCGGGGTCGTGATCTTCAAATCGGGCTCGGGCACGGGCCGGACATGGTGACCAGCTGCCCGGACAAAACGGCCACCCAGGGCCTCGCGCCGGCGCGTGACCGACCCGGCTTGCGGGCGTGGCGCAGCGGGTAGCAGAAAGCGGTGACGAACGACGGTGGCACCGGTCGGGAGTCGCCGCCGCGCGAGAGTCCGCGCGACGAGCCAGATTCCGAGCGCTTGGGGCGGAACCTCACCGACCTGCTGAACGAACTGCGCGTCGCCGGCACGGGGATCCAGGTGATGTTTGCGTTCCTGTTGGTCGTGCCGTTCAACGCCGGGTGGAAGCAGGCTTCGGCATTCGATCGCCGGGTCTACTTCGGCAGCCTGTTGTGCATAGCAACCGCGGCCGTGCTGCTGATCGCGCCTTCGGTCCACCACCGATTGCTCTTCCGCCAGCGACAGAGGGATTACCTCGTGCGAGTTGGCACGAGGCTCGCGATCGTGGCGGCGGGGTTCATCGCCGTGGGACTGACTGGAATCCTGGTGCTGGTCTCAAATTTCGTCTTCGGGACGGTCGCGGCGGTGATCGTCGGAGTCACCGCCGCGATCGTCATCATCGCCGTGTGGTTCGCCGTTCCGCTGATCCGCCGCGAGGACGCTCCCGAAACTAGAGGCATGTGACACGACTCGCCCCCACTGGACAAGACTTCGTACCCGTCACGTTGTCAGCGCCGCGCGGGTCTAGTAGCTGACATCGGACGCGGAGGGACGTGACATGGACCAGCAGGAATGGCTTGCCGAGCAGTTCGAGGAGCAGCGGCCGCATCTGCGCGCGGTGGCCTACCGGATGCTCGGGTCGCTCAGCGAGGCCGACGACGCCGTGCAGGATGCCTGGATACGGCTGAGCCGCGCCGATCGGAGCGAGGTCGAGAACCTCGGAGCATGGCTGACGACAGTGGTGGCGCGCGTCGCCCTGAACATGCTCAGATCGCGCAAGACGCGGCGCGAGCAACCGCTCGACGTGCACGTGCCCGACCCGATCATCGACTCCGCCGACGGCACCGACCCCGAGCACGAGGCTTTGCTGGCCGACTCGGTCGGCCTCGCGCTCCTGGTCGTGCTCGAGACCCTAACGCCCGCCGAGCGCCTCGCGTTCGTCCTGCACGACATGTTCGCGGTGCCGTTCGAGCAGATCGCGACGATCGTGGAGCGCTCGCCCGACGCAACTCGGCAACTCGCGAGCCGTGCCCGCCGCCGCGTCCGCGGTACCGCGCCGCTCCCGGACGCCGACCTCGGCGCCCAGTGGCAGGTTGTCGACGCCTTCATCGCCGCCGCTCGCGAGGGTGACTTCGACGCGCTGGTCGCCGTGCTCGACCCCGATGTGGTGCTGAGGGCCGATGCCGGGCTGACCGGCCTCTCGCGCCATGTCAGCGGCGCGACGACGGTCGCGGGTCAGGCGCTCATGTGGTCGCGAGTCGACCTGTCCTTGCGGCGCGCGCTCATCAACGGCGCGGCCGGGATGGTCTCGCTGCGCCAGGGCCGGCCGTTCTCGGTCGGCGCCTTCATTGTGAGGAACGGAAGGATCGTCGAGATCGACATCCTCGCCGACCCTGAACGGGTGAGCCAACTCGATCTGACGATTCTCGGAGAGTGAGTCGCGACCGGCCGGGTCCGAGCGGTCAGCGGGTCCGCGCCCGCCGGTGGCGGAAGGTCAGCACGGCCGCGCTCATGAGGACGGCGACGAGCGCCAGCACCCCGACCCCGACGGCAGCCGCGCCACCACCCGACTCGCCGCCCGAGCCGGCTCCCGTCCCGGCACGCGGCACAGCCGACACCGGATGGCCGGCGGCCGCGGCGAGCTTCGAGACTGCTACGCCGGCCGCGCGCGCGAGGTCGTCGCTCGTGCGCCCGGCCGGTGGCGGCAGCCTGGCAGCGGCCGCGGTGGCTGGGGCGCTCAGCCCCTGCACGCCGTATCCATTCGGCATCACGACGAGCAGCGGTTGCTTGCCGCCGAAGAAGCTGATCTCGACGTCGAGGAAGTTGGCGTACCGCTGCGGCTTGGCGAACAGGGACGGGATCGCGCCGAGATCGGTGGGCGATGCGATCAGCGCCACCTTGATCGGGAAGCGCGCTCGTCTGGCGGCCGCGGTCTCGGCGTTCAGGGTGTTCTGGAGAGATTGCGCGACCGGCGGGGTGAATGGATAGAAGACGTTCTGGGCGATCAGCACGTCGCTGGCGGGGTCGCCGTCGGCGAGCGCCGGTGCCGGCGCGCACACCCCCGCCAGCAGCATGCACGTCGCGATCGCTATCGCCCCCTTCACCACGCTTCCTAACCGAGGGCGCTGCGCACGAGCAAGATCGCGACGATCAGGGCGACCGTGCCGGCGGCGAGTGCGACCACCGAGGCAAGCAGCTTGAGCCGAACGCCCACGGATTTCACGACGCGACGTCCAGTGTGTAGGGCGCCGTGACGATCCGCCCGCCGAGCTTCATCTGCAGGAACAGGCGCCAGGTGCCGGGCACGGGTAACAGCACGCCGATCGTCAGCTTGCCCGGTGCGGTCGAACTGCCCGAGATCCGCGACGAGGCAACCCCAGGCAGCGCGCCGCAGTTGGGCGCGTTCGGAGCGCAGATGTGCGTGTGGAAGTAGTCGAGCGACCCCTGCCGGAAGAAGATCGCGTGCGCAAGCGCGCCGAACCATGGGACGAACGTGGGCTTGTGACCGTGCGGATCGGTCACCGTCACGTTGATGAACTGCGCTTGGATCGCGTGCACCTGTGGATGGGCGTGCATGTCGAAGTGGTAGCCGTCGACGATCAGGTTTGCGTGATACGGCGGCAGAGGCAACGGCCGGTACTTGCCGGTGACATTGATCTTCGTGAACAGCTGGAAGTTCGGTTGCCCTCCCGGGATGTTCGGATACACGTCAACGAGCACTCGGTACGGCCCCGGCGCTGGGAACGTGACAGTTTGCCTCAGCAGGCCGTTCGGCCCAATCGGCGGGTGCTGGTGGATGATGTACGCGAGATCGTTCCGGACGATGATCAAGTGCACGCCCGTGTGCGGCCCCGAACCCGTCTTGTACTGGGTCAGCGGCTTACCGCTCGGCAGCAGCACGGTAAACGTGACGGTGACCGGGCGACCCGGAGTGACCGGCGTGCTCGGCGCGAAGCCGCCCAGCGAGTAGACCCTCGCCGGCGCGACCGTCGGCACGGTGAGCCCGCTGCCCGAGCCCCCGCAACCGCTCAGGGCCGCGAGCGCGGCGAGCGCCGCGGCGATGGCGCAGGCAATCCGTCGGGTCCGGTCCCCCGTGGGTCGCTTGATCACTGGCTTCTCACTTTCTCGCGCACTAATCGGGATCATCCGTTTGCCTGGTCGACGATCAACGCCGTGAAAGGCACGCCGTGCTGGGGTGTCACCTGGAACGTCAACCCCCAACGGCCGACCATCACCAACGCCGGCGCGGCTCGCGAGTACACCCCGGGCGCGATCTCGGTGAGCTGATACTCCTGGGTCGGCATCTGCATCTCGAGGTGATTGAACAGCAGGGTCACATTGGCTCCGCGCACCGGCTGCCCTGCCTTCGTGATCCGGAGCGCGAACGAGTCGGGTTGGGCGGCCTTGTTCGGCGAGACCAGGACCTGCAGCTTGTAACCGCCGTGGTTGATCGTCTCAACCACCCGGCCGGGCCCGACGCTCGCGAGCGCCGAGTTCTCGAGCGCGAACGCGGGAGGAGGCGGAGCGAGGCTCGAGAGCACGGCCGCAACAAACACGATCCCGATGACGACGACGACCTCGCCGCTGATCAGACCGCGCAGCAGCCGTGCCGCAGGCGCGCCGAGTTCGGGGCTCCGCTGTGCAGCGATCAGCCGTGGCCGCGACCGGAGCAGGTTGCCCGACGCGATCAGCATCGCGCCGCCGAGCAGTCCTGTCTTGATCAGGATCGCCTGGCCGTAGCTCGTCTCCCACAGCGCGTTGATCGCCGGGGTGTGCGCGATCGCCTCCCCGATCCCCGTAGCGGCCAGCACCAGCACGGAGACGAGCGCCACGTTGGAGAACCTGGGCACGACGACCGACAGCGCGGGGACGCGCTCGCGTGAGGACACGGTCCACCACAGCACGAGCAGCCCAACCAATCCCCCGAGCCACAACGAGCCCGAGGCGAGGTGAAACCAGTCGAACACCAGCGTCAGCCCGCGGGGCGAGGTTTGTGCCGCGTGCCCGGCCGCACCCGGGACGATCAGCACCGCGGCCGCCGCGAGCAGCGCCCCGCAGGATGCGATCAGTTCGGCGACCGATCGGCGCGTCCGCTCGGGCCGGTCGACCCACAGCACGACGGCCGCCGCGAGGCAGAACAGCGCGAAGCACACCTCTAGATCCACCATCGCCCGCCCGAACGCGGTCACCCGGAATAACGGCACCAGCGCCGTCACATCGAACACGGATCGCAACGAGTCGTTGGCGGTGGATACATCCAGATACGCGGGGATCGCGATCAGGCCGAGCGTCGCAGAGACGCCGAATGCGACCGACAGCGGCTTCAGGCTCATACCTTCGATGCTCCGGATCACCGGTCGCGCGACGAGCAGCCGCATGACGAACAGGCCGATCGCGGCCATCACGAATACGAACATCGCCCAGCGCGTGATCAGCAGCTGAGGAGTGGTGGCGGTTGCCGAGATGTTCGGGATCCGGAACTGCGGCGCGGGTCCCGGGTTCGGTCCGACGGCGTAGGTGAAGAACCCATTGACCGGGTGGCCGTCGACCGAGATCGCCCGCCAGTAGATCAGGTACCAACCCTCTGGCAGACCCGGGCGCAGGGGCACCACCAACGTGTCGGGGTTCGATGGCGATCGGCGGACGGGCGCGGTCGTCTCCTGGCGGCCGTCGACGTTGGTCACCGAGACGATCGCGAACCGCGGCTCGACGGCCTCGTCGTAAGTGAGCTGGATATTCGGCGGCGGCGAGTTCAGCACGACGCTCGCCGCCGGGACGGTCTTGACCAGGTACGCGTGCGCGGAGGCGCCTTCCGGCAGCGCAAGCCACGCCGAGACGGCGATCAGCGCCACCGCGACACGCGTCCGCCGGCTCACGCCAGCTCACGCCCCCGCGAGCCACCAATCAGCGCGAAGCCGCCGGCGAGCAGCCCGAGCACGCCGACAACCAGCGCGATGATCGTCAGCAACGACACGCCGCCGCCGCCGAGCGAGCTCACCGCCTCGATCGTCGGCGCCGGATAGGCCGACGACTCGGAGCCCGCCCAGTTGACGATCGACCCGTCCGAGTAGGTCTGCTGCACCTGGAACGTGTAGGTCTTGGCCGACGCCGGTTGCGCCAGGAACTGGAACAGCGTGTCCTCACCGGTGGGCGTGTTGCCACTGGTCAACGTCACCTTGGTGATCACCGCATTGTCGCCCGACCCGGTCTGGGCCAGCTGGACATGCCACGGAGGCGACGGGGGCACGAACGAGTCGATCCCGATTCCAGAGGGCACGGTCATGACCAGGTTTGTCGTGGTCAGGCCGGACTTCTCGGTCGGCACCGCCAGGCTGTACAGCTGTAGCTTGCCCGACAGCGACACCGCCGGGCTGACCCGGGCGTGCGCCGACGCGACCGCCGGCATCAACGTCGCGGCACTGCCCGCCAAGACCACGGCGAGCGTAAGGCGTCCCGGAAGGGACTTGAGGTTCAAGGTTGTCCTCCTCGGTTGGTGATCAGGACTACGCCATAGACACGGCGAGGCGAAATCAGCCGGGAGGACCGCGACCGGACCAGCCGTCAGCGAGCGGCGCGAGCGCCGGCAGCAGTATGTCGAGCCGCGCCCGAGCCACGACCGCCGGCCGGTCGGCCGGGATCACACGCCCAGCGCATCGTCCGGCGACCGCGTCGAGCACGCGCCGGGCGCTGCGGAACACGGCCGCGAGCACCAGCGCCACGGCGAGCGCCGCGGGGATGGACCACAAGCCGCCGTAGCCGAAGACGCCGGCCAGGCCCCCGGGATGGCCCGTCGCAAGCAGCCCCTCGAGGAACTCCTGCGTCGTGTAGATCGCGATCAGGCACGCGGCGCACAGCAGCCACAGCGCGGCGAACGAGAGCGTGTAGCGCGGAAACGAGCCGCCGCCTCCGAGCGCCCGTCCGAGCGCGACCAGGAACGTGCCGACCGCGAATGCGATCAGGAGCACGATCCACGGCACGACCGAATGCAAGTACGAGTGCCCCTGGGCGGCCAGCTCATACCGGGCCCGGTGGCCGTACGTCAGCCGGTAGCGCAGCTGGTGGACGGCGAACGCCCCGGCCGCTACCAACGCCGCGGGCGCGAGGCGGTTGTCGACCGCGCCGCGCTGAGGACGGACCGTCATCCTGCCCGGAAGATAACGCTCATTCAAGTCCCCGGCGGAAACGTGTAGGCCGTGTGCGGCGGTACGTGCGGCCCCACCTCGAGCACGATCTCCGAATGTCGCCGCAGCGGGACGGCTGCCGGCGAGCCGCGCCAGGCCCGCCCGTCGACGAACACCGCCACCTGAACGCCCGGGGAGGTGGTGAACGACGCAAGCCGTCTCCTCGACAGCGGCTCGCCCCAGCTGCGGAACAGATCAGCCAGCACCAGGCGCGCTCCGGGTCGCACCAGCAGTACCCCGGTCGGGTCGAGCGTGACCACCTCGCCGTAGCACCCGGCACCCGCAATTCGCCCTGCCGAGAACTGCAGAGGCGGCCGGGTGCCAATCCCGGCCGGGATGATCACCACGCGGTTGGCGCCAAACACCTCAACGTGCACGCCGTCGCGCGCGCCCAGGCGCCGCGTGCAGGCGCCGAGGACCGGACCCCGAGCGGGAGGCTGGAAGCGCGGCCCCCGTCCAATCGGGCGAGCCTCGGCCACCAGCGCCGCCGGAGGAGCCGAAGTCGCGACTGAAGGCTCGGATTTGGTCCCGGTCGACCCGCACGCGGCCGCGAACGTCGCCGTGCTCAGCGCGCCGGTCAGTACCGCAGCGAGTCTGATCGTTCCCCGCGCCACCGTCCGGGACCGCGGTCCGCCCTCAGGCCATGCTCTCGGTCGCGCTGCCACGATCGCTGGCGAGAGCGTCCGCCGGCGGCTCTCCGACCGGGTCGGAATCGCTGTGATCGGCCAGGCGGAACACCAGCGGGAGCAGGGACGCGCCCGTCCCGAGACACAGCACGGTGACCAGGCGCGCGGTGAACGCGGGCAGCGGGATCAGCACGAAGCCGTACAACAACGTCACGATCATCTCCCCTCCCGCCCACAGCGCCGCGATGCCGATCAGGAAGCACGTGAAGTATCCGGGCGCGCGGAACAGGGTGCGCGAGAACCCCCATCCGACGAACGCGAGGATCGCCGCCAGCTCGACCAGCTGGAACGGGGTGATCGTCGGTCGCCCATGTAGCTGCAGCCCAAGGGCGGCGATCGTCACCACGACCAGGGCGGTGATCGCGAGCGTGCGCGCCAGTAACCGGTCCAGTGAACGGCGGCGAACGCGCCACCCCGCCAGCACGCACGCGACCAGGACGATGATCGCCCAGAACCAGACGATCGACGGACTGTCGGAATGCCACAGGCCGCCGGTGATCGCGGCCCGACGCCCGTCGATTTGGAGCGGGATGTTCCAGCGTCCGACGAACGAGACCCCGGATGCGGGCGCCAGCGCGACCGTCGCGAGCGCGTGCAGCCTGCCGTCGTGCCATTCGTACGCATGCCCGCCGGCCACCCGGTGCCAGCTCGGCGGCGTGCTCGCGGTCAGGTACGTCGGCGGCGTCTCTGCGACCGGGGTCTGGTTCAGGTAGTACATCGACGAATTGCGGTTCACATCCACGCCCGCCCGCGAGAACCGCAGGTACGGAGCCCCACGGTAGTCGATGATCACGAGCGTCTCGCTCGGCGGGACGCTCAGCCACATCCGCAGATCGCCGTCGATTACTTTCGCGTCGAGACCGGCGGGGAGCCCGAGAACCTTCGCGAAGTAGCTCGACGCCGCGGGCGCGATCGGACCGTGGGCCTCGGCTACGCCGGGAGCGACGCCGAGCCCCACCGCGATGCAGGCGAACGCGAGTCCCAGCCGCCTGGCCGCGGGGATGCGCCGCGGCGTCCGCCGCCTAGACTTGACCCTACCCGCGTCCAAGGCCGGCGTTCCAGATCGATTCGCTTCCGGGCTCATCGCAGTTGAAGGACTCTACGGACAACCCGATTCATCGCTCGCGCGTCCGCGTGTTGTTTGGAGCGGTCGCGTCCACCCTCATGTTGGCACTTGCCTGCGGTTCCTTCGCCACCGAGGCACGCGCGGACGGCGATCCTGCGAGCGACGTCCTCGCCACCCAGTCGCTGTTCCTGCCGCAAGATGCGGGCATTCCATTCGCTCAGCAGGGCCAGGTCACGGGCCTGGTCGAGGCCGCCGCCCGCAGTGGGTACCCGCTCCGGGTCGCGATCATCGCCTCCTCCACCGATCTCGGGTCGGTCACCGAGCTCTGGCACCAACCCCAGACGTATGCACGGTTCCTCGGGCAGGAGCTCTCGCTCGTGTATCGGGGCCCGCTGCTCGTGGTCATGCCGGGCGGCTACGGCATCTCCGCGGGCGGCGTGCCGGACCCGGCGGGGGCGTCCGCGCTCCGCGGCTTGCGCACGCCTACGGGTGGCGCGGCGCTGGGAACCGCCGCGCTCGCCGCGATTGAGCGCCTCGCGGAGGCGTCGGGCCATTCCGTCGCGATCCCCGCCGCAACCGCGAACACGGCCGCCGGGGGCACGGAGGACGCGATCCCGCTCGTCGTGTTCGCCCTCGGGGCCGCGTTGATCGCCGTCGCCTGGACGGCGAGCTTGCGCGCCCGGCCCCCGCAGGTGGGGCGTCGCAAAGCGTCCTCTTCGGCGTAGCGACGCGCGCGACCGAACTCGTCAGGAATCGAGAAGCGCGGTCACCGAGCGGTACTTAGAGTGACGGCATGGAAATCACCATCCACACGATCCAGGAGTGACCATGACTGACTCTTCCACCGAAGGAATCAAGATCGTGCTGCATCCGGTGTCCGACCTGGCGGCGGCCAAGGCGGTGTACACCGCGCTGCTCGGTATCCCACCGCAGGCCGACTCGTCCTACTACGTGGGGTACGACGTCGGGGGCCAGCACATCGGACTCGTACCGGGCGGCGGACCGCAGGGCATGACCTCACCCGTGGCCTATTGGCGCGTGCCGGACATCGAGGCGAAGCTGGCCGAGGTGACCGCCGCCGGCGGCACCGTGACCGAGGCCCCGCACGAGGTCGGTGGCGGACGTCAGGTGGCGAGCTTCACCGATCCCGACGGCAACGTGCTCGGGCTCGTGCAAGACACATGAGAGGGCACGCCGCGGACGCACACGATCTGATCCGCGTCCACGGCGCGCGCGTGAACAACCTCAAAGACCTGACGCTGGAGATCCCAAAGCGCCGGTTGACGGTGTTCACCGGCGTTTCGGGCTCGGGCAAGAGCTCGCTGGTGTTCGACACGATCGCGGCGGAGTCGCAGCGGCTGATCAACGAGACGTACAGCACCTTTGTGCAGACCTTTATGCCGACGCTCGCGCGTCCCGAGGTCGACGTGCTCGAAGGGCTGACGACCGCGATCGCCGTCGACCAGGAGCGGATGGGGTCCAACCCTCGTTCGACGGTCGGCACCGCTACGGACGCCGATGCAATGCTGCGGATCCTGTTCAGCCGGCTCGGGCAGCCCCACATCGGCCCGCCCGGGGCCTACTCATTCAACGTCGCCTCTGCGCACGGGAGCGGCGGGATCACGGTCGAGCGAGGCGACAAGACGATCACCAAGAGCGCGAGCTTCAGCCGGACCGGCGGCATGTGCCCGCGTTGCGAAGGGCGCGGCTCGGTGAGCGATTTCGACCTGTCCGCGCTGTTTGATGACAGCAAGTCACTCAATGAGGGCGCGCTCACGATCCCCGGCTACAGCATGGACGGCTGGTACGGCCGCATCTTCCGCGGCTCTGGGTTCTTCGACCCGGACAAGCCGATCAAGAAGTGGGGTAAGCGGGAGCTCCACGACCTGCTCTATAAGGAGTCGACCAGGATCAAGGTCGACGGCATCAACCTGACCTACGACGGTCTGATCCCGAAGATCCAGAAGTCGATGCTGTCCAAGGACGTCGACGCGATGCAGCCACACGTCCGCGCGTTCGTCGAGCGAGCGGTGGTGTTCACCACCTGCCCGGATTGCGACGGCACCAGGCTCAGCGAGACGGCGCGGTCGTCAAGGATCGCCGGCGCCAACATCGCCGACCTGTCCGCGCTGCAGATCTCCGACCTCGCCAAGTGGGTCCGCGAACTCGACGAGCCGTCGGCGGCCCCACTGCTTGGTGCGCTGCGGGCGACTCTCGAGTCGTTCGTCGACATCGGGCTGGGCTACCTGTCCCTCAGCCGGCCGTCGGGCACGCTGTCCGGCGGCGAGGCACAGCGGACCAAGATGATCCGGCACCTCGGCTCTTCGCTGACCGACGTCACCTACGTGTTCGACGAGCCCAGCATCGGTATGCACCCGCACGACATCGCACGGATGAACAACCTGCTGCTGGAGCTGCGCGACAAGGGCAACACGGTGCTCGTGGTCGAGCACAAGCCGGAGATGATCGCGATCGCTGATCACGTCGTCGACCTCGGACCGGGAGCCGGCGCGGCGGGTGGCGAGGTGGTGTTCGAGGGCAGCGTCGAGGCGCTCCGGGAGAGCGGCACCCTCACCGGTCACCACCTGGATGACCGGGCCCGTCTCAAGGAGACCGTGCGGGCGGGGACGGGCAAGCTCGAGATCCGCGGCGCCGACACGAACAACCTTCAGGACGTCGACGTCGACATCCCGCTGGGCCTGGTGGTCGTGGTCAGCGGAGTGGCAGGGTCGGGCAAAAGCTCGCTGATCGGCGGCTCGGTGTCCGGCCGGGACGGGGTAGTGGCGGTCGACCAGGGCGCGATCCACGGCTCGCGACGGAGCTCCCCGGCGACGTACACCGGTCTGCTCGACCCGATCCGCAAGGCGTTCGCGAAGGCCAACGGCGTGAAGCCGGCGCTGTTCAGCGCGAACTCCGAGGGCGCCTGCCCGGGCTGCAACGGCGCCGGCGTCATTTACACGGAACTCACGATCGTGGCCAGCGTCGCCTCGACCTGCGAGGAATGCGACGGCAAGCGCTTCGACGCGTCCGTGCTCGGCTACAAGCTCGGCGGCCGCGACATCAGCGAGGTCCTGGCGATGTCGGTCTCGGAGGCAACGGAATTCTTCGACGCTGGAGAGGCGAAGCTGCCGGCCGCGCACAAGATCCTCGAGCGGCTCGCGGACGTGGGTCTCGGGTACCTCAGCCTTGGCCAGCCGCTCACCACGCTGTCCGGCGGCGAACGGCAGCGGCTGAAGCTGGCCGCCCACATGGCCGAGAAGGCCGGCGTCTACGTGCTCGACGAGCCGACGGCCGGTCTCCACCTCGCCGACGTGGAGCGGCTGCTTGCGCTGCTGGACCGCCTCGTCGACTCCGGCAAGTCGGTGATCGTGATCGAGCACCACCAGGCGGTGATGGCGCATGCGGATTGGATCGTCGACCTCGGCCCCGGCGCCGGCCACGACGGCGGCCGGATCGTGTTCGAGGGGACGCCCGCCGATCTCGTCGCCACGCGCTCCACCCTCACGGGCGAGCACCTCGCGGCATACGTCGGCGTCTGATCCGCGAGCTGGCATGATCGTGCTGGTGGCAGGCGCACCCAGCACCGAGCGGCAGCACCTAAGCGACCTCGCGATCCTGCGGCGCGTACGCGACCGGATCGACCGGGAATACGCCAAGCCACTCGACGTCGAGGCACTCGCCCGCGGTGCGCACATGTCGGCCGGACACCTCAGCCGGCAGTTCAAGCTGGCTTACGGCGAGTCGCCGTACAGCTACCTCATGACGCGTCGGATCGAGCGCGCGATGGCGCTGCTCCGTCGCGGCGACCTCAGCGTCACCGAGGTCTGCTTCGAGGTCGGCTGCTCATCGCTGGGCACGTTCAGCACGCGGTTCGCCGAGCTCGTCGGGATGCCGCCCGGCGCCTACCGGCGCGAGCAGGCGCGGGCAACCGCGGGGATGCCGTCGTGCGTCGCCAAGCAGGTGACGAAACCGGTCAGAAATCGAGAAGCGCAGGTCAAATAGCCGCGCCTACAGTGACCGCCATGAACATCACCATTCACAGCACCATGCTCCCTCACAACGACCCAGAGGCTTCCGTGGCCTTCTATCGCGACACGCTCGGCTTCGAGGTGCGCAACGACGTCGAATACGGCGGGATGCACTGGATCACGGTCGGCCCCGCCGACCAGCCCGAGACGTCGATCGTCCTCTATCCGCCGGCCGCGGCCCCTGGCCTCACCGACGAGGAGCGGCGGACGATCGCCGAGATGATGGCCAAGGGCACCTACGCCAGCATCAACCTGGCCACCAACGACATCGACGGCACGTTCGAGCGACTCCAGGCCAGCGACGCCTCCGAGGTGGTCCAGGAGCCGACGGACCAGCCTTACGGGGTTCGCGACTGCGCCTTCCGCGACCCTGCCGGCAACCTGATCCGTATCCAGGAACTGCGCTGAGACGCTGAGACGGCGCCGTCCGGCTACCAGTTCATCGCGGTGGTGGCGCCGTCGGGCACCTCGCACGGCACCGCGGACGGGTCATACCGCGCACACACCGCCACCGGATTCTGGAACAGACCCACAGACGGCAGCGCCTGACCCGTGAACGAGAACAGCGTCAGGTTGTCGTTCGGCGACCCCGCGCCGGGCTCCCAGCCGACGCCCGGAATCCACTCGGGCTCCCAGTAGAACAACCCCTGGCCAAGGCCGTGGGGCACCTGGGCGAGGATCGAGAGCATGTCGTTATAGAACGACAACTGACCGCCCGGAGTGGCCGGATAGCCGTCGGACACTTGGCTTGACTGCCATACGAAATTGCCCGTGCTGTCGCCGTTCGCGAGCGTCCACGGATACTGCGATTCGGCGATCACGATCGGCTTCCCGTAACGCGTCGCAAGCGCATCGATGTTGGCTCGCATGTCGGCCAGCGGCCCGTGGAAGAACGGGTAGTACGACAGCCCGATCACGTCGAAGGGAACGTCGGCGGAGCGCATGTGGTCGAAGAACCGCTGGCTGTCGACGTTGTTGCCGACCTTGATGTGAGCGCTAACACATACCGCAGGGCCGCTATTACCCAGATCGCGCCGCTGCAAATCGACGGGTGTTCTTGCAGCGTAGACTCGCCCAAACGCCGAGCTAGTGAGAGGCCCTGGAATGATCCGCAGCCCGTTTCCGGACATCGAGATTCCGGACATCCCGTTCACCGAGTTCGTCCTCGAGCTGGCCGGCGAGCGCGGCGATAAGCCCGCGTTGATCGACGGACCGACCGGTCGGACGATCACGTACCCGGAGCTGGTCGAATCGGTGAGCGGACTGGCCGCGGGCCTGGCCGCGCGCGGCTTCGTGAAGGGCGACGTGTTCGCGCATTACGCACCGAACCTGCCGGAGTACGCGGTCGCGTTCCACGGTGTCGCATCGGCGGGCGGCGTGAACACGACCGCGAACCCAATGCTGACCGAGGACGAGCTCGTCAAGCAGCTTGTGGACTCGGGCGCGCGGCTGCTCGTGACGGTGCCCGACCTGCTCGACAAGGCGACCGCGGCTGCGAAGCGATCGGGCGTCGAGGAGATCTTCGTGTACGGCGAGGCAGTCGGCGCGACGCCGTTCGCCTCCCTGGTGCAGCCAGACGGTGCGGCGCCGCGGGTCGCGATCGATCCCGCCGAGGACCTGGTTGCGTTGCCGTACTCGAGCGGCACCACCGGACTCCCCAAGGGCGTGATGCTGACGCACCGCAACCTGGTCGCGAACATCTGTCAGAGCACCTACCCGGCCGCCTTCGCCAAGACCTTGGATGAGTACGCGCGCGAGAGCGCCATTGCGGCGCTGCCGTTCTTCCACATCTACGGGCTCGTCGTGATCATGAACATCCCGCTCTACCGGGGCGCGACGGTCGTGACGATGCCGCGTTTCGAGCTGGCGGAGTTCCTGCGCCTGATTCAGGACTACCGGATCACGCGCGCGTGGGTGGTGCCGCCGATCGTGCTGGCGCTGGCCAAGCATCCGCTCGTCGACGAGTACGACGTGTCCAGCCTCGAGTACGTGAACTCTGGCGCCGCACCGCTGTCCGCCGAGCTGGAAGTGGCGTGCGGTAAGCGACTCGGCTGTCACATGCAGCAGGGCTACGGGCTCACCGAGACCAGCCCCGTCACCCACTTCGTCTCGGACAAACTCGCCGACACGATGCCGGGCTCGATCGGACCTGCCGCCCCCAACACCGAGTGCCGGATCGTCGACGTCGTGACCGAGCAGGACATTCCCGCGGGCCAGCCGGGCGAGCTCCTGATCCGCGGCCCGCAGGTGATGAAGGGTTACCTCAACAACCCCGAGGCGACGGTCCACGCGATCGACGCCGACGGCTGGTTCCACTCTGGTGACGTGGCTCGCCTCGACGAGGACGGCTCGCTCTGGATCGTCGACCGGATCAAGGAGCTGATCAAGTACAAGGGGTACCAGATCGCCCCCGCCGAGCTCGAGGCGCTGCTCCTCACCCACCCCGCGATCACCGACGCTGCCGTGATCCCGGTCCGCGACGAGGAGGCCGGCGAGATCCCGAAGGCATTCGTCGTCGCCGGCGACGCGATCACCGCCGACGAGGTGACCCGGTTCGTCGCCGAGCGCGTCGCCCCTTACAAGAAGGTCCGCGCGGTCGAGATCGTCGAGGAGATCCCGAAATCGCCCTCGGGCAAGATCCTGCGGCGCGTGCTGATCGAACGCGAGCGCGCGCGCGCCGCGGCGATGTCGAGCTAGCGGTTGCCCGTCTAGTCCGAGGCGCACGGATCGAGCGAGCGCTCGAGCAGGCCCGGGCCGAGGGCGGCCCACGCGTTCCCGTAGTAGGTCGGGGTGTCCCGCGCGAGCGCCGCCGCGCGACCGCTCAGGCTGGCGGCCGCGTTCGTGTCGCCGGCGGCGGTCGCCGCCGCGGCGCCCGCGAGCAGAGTGAGCGCCGAGTTGCTCGGATCGACCGTGGCGCCGCCGAGCGTGAGCGCCTGAGGCGCGGAACGGTCGCCGGTTGAGAGGACGTTGCGCCACCAGCTTGCGGCGAGGCTGCGTGCGCTCGAATCGCACGCCGTCGCGAACCAGACGGGCAAACGTGCCGCGTCGAGGCCGTATTGCACACCCGCCCCTCCCCCGGGCGCCGCAATCGGGTGCAGGCGCCCGCCGGAGAGCGCGGCCCAATCCGGCGGGAGGCGACGGCCTCCGTCGGTGAGGTCCGAGATCGTCGCGATCGCGGCGGCCGCCGCCCTCGTCCAGCGCCCGTCACCGGTCATCCGGGCCAGCGCATCGAACACGCCGGGCATCAGATAGGAGGGATCGACCGTCGGGGGTGAGGTCGACTTGGCCCAGGGGCCGGGCACGAGGAGCGGCTCCCCACCCGCCAGCGTCACCGATTCGTTCGCAAGTACGGCCTCCGCGACGCGCCCGCCCGCGGCGTGCATCGCCGCCTGCTCGGGACCGGTGTAGCGGAGCAGCGCGAAGGCGATCAGGACATCAGCGTCGGCAGCGGAATGGGGGTCCTCGATCTGGCCCGTGCCGGTCGCGTGCCAGGCGAACAGGCCGTCCGAGCGGCCAAGATGCGCGCGCGTCCACGACCAGATCGTCCGCGTAAGCGACGGTCGCTCGGCGATCTCGGCGATCAGCATCCCGTACGCCTGACCCTCGCTGACGATGTCGCCGCCCTGGTCGTGACGGATCACCCGGCCGTCGCTCGTCACGTAACGGTTGATGAACTGGGCGGCGGCGATCGTGGCCGCCGACCCGCCAGGGCTCGCCGGTCCGGGGGTGTCCGTGCTCGCCGGTGCAGTCGCGGCGGTGCTCGCCGACGCCCGGCGGCTAGCACTGTTGCCGCACGCGGTCACGCCAAGCGACAGCAACAGCACGACGGCAACGACACGTCCAACGAACACGTCACTACGGCGTCGTCGACGTGGTGCTCGTCTGCGCGGACGTCGTGGGCGACGCGGTGGTCGTGCTCGGCGGGGTCGTCGCGGTCGTGGATGAAGTGATGGTCGGGGTCGTTGACGTCGCGGTCGTCGTCGAGGTCGAGGTAGACGTCGTCGGCGTGGTCGAGGTCGTGGACGTCGACGTGGTGCTCGTCGTCGACGTCCCGGTCGTCGACGTGGTGCTCGTGCTCGTCGTGTTCGACCCGTCCTTCGACTTCTTGGATTTGCTCGCGCCGGTTGTCGCGCCGGTCGAACCGGGGCTCGGCGTCGTCGCCTGGCCGTAGTGAACCGGCTCGCCCTTCGCCGGGCCAAGCAACCTCGGTGCGACGATGGCCGTTCCGGGCACGAACAGCCCGAGCGCGAGCGCGGCGGTCCCGCCGGCGAGGCTGAGTCCGCCGACCGCGTAGGTGAGCCGTCGGGTCCCGTACCGGAGGTACTCGGTGCGGCGCCGCTCTCTCAGATCCGGCGGCAGCGCCGCGCGCTGCGCGCTCAGGCTGTTGTACGGAGCGGCGAGGAAGCTGACGGTCGGCCACACCAGCAGCCCGGCGAGCAGGAATCCTCCTGGCGAGGTGTGCGACAGGGCGCCGGCGATCGCGACGACCCCCACCAGCCCGAACAAGCACTCGACCCAGTTGGCCTTCAGCGCGTCGGTCCACCTCGGGTCGCCGTGCGTCTTGGGTGTACGCAGGAACGCGGCCTCCTTGGCGAACAGCCCTTGTATCGAGGCGCTCGTGACCGTGAGCGTCGTCGATTGCCAGATCAGGAACGCGCCCACGGCATCGCGCCACGACGCTCCCGTGCCCCGGCGCAGCAACGCGACCGCACGCAGCAGGCCGATCACCACGAGGAGCGGGATCGCCGCGAGCAGGAAGCCCGAGAGCTTGCGGAACACGAGTCCGCCGCTGAACACGATGTTCGCGGAGCCGACGAGCAGGCAGAAGAAGAACAACAGCGCGAGCAGGTCGCCGTACCACTGGACGGCGCCGCACAGATACGCCCACCGCTGCCCGAGGCTCAGGCGGTTGTCCTTCGTCTCCGCGCCCGGGAGCATCGAGCGCCAGTGGCGGCGCAGGATCTGAATCCCCCCGAAGCACCATCGGAACCGCTGGCCCTTCAGCGCCTCGAACGTGAGCGGCATGATGCCCTTGCCGAACGATTGGTCGACGTGCAGGCCGGACCAGCCGTTGCGCAGGATGCGCAGCGACAACTCGGCGTCCTCCGTGATGCACCACTCGTCCCAGCCACCGGCCTGCTCGAGCGCACGGCGGCGGATGAGTCCCATCGTGCCGGCGAAGATCGCGCCGTCGCGCTCGTTGCGCGAGGGCTGGGACACCGCGAAGAAGTAGTGGTAGGAGTAGTAGAGGCGGCGGTAGAACGGGGCGTCCTGCCAGTCGCGGTAGTCCTGCGGCGCCTGGATGAAGCCGACCTTCTCGTCGGCGAACAGCGGCGCGCACTGGCGCAGGAAATGCGGCTCGATCTGGTAGTCGGAGTCGATCACGCCGATCAGCTCGCATGAGTCCTCGACCATGTGCTCCAGCGCGTAGTTGAGCGCTCCGGACTTGTAACCGGGCCAATCGCTCAGGTGGACGAACTTGACACCGTTCTCTTTGCACCACGCCTCGACCGGTCGCCACAGCGTCTCGTCGTCGGTGTTGTCGTCGAGCACCTGGATCTCGTAGTTCGGGTAGTCGAGCGCGCGCAATGAGTTCAGCGTCTCGATGACCATGTCGGGCGGCTCGTTGTAACACGGGACCTGGAGGCACACGAACGGGTACGGGCCGTCGGGCATGGCCGCGAGCTCCTGGGTGCCGATGCGGCGGACCCAGCTCGCGCGGCCGAGCGTGTCGCACAGCTCCCACAGGTATGCGCAACCGAGACCCGCCGCGACGAGCTCGAGCAGCCACAGCATCATCCCGCCGACGTCGCCGGTGATGCCGAGGTGACTGGCGAACGTCCACCACACCATGAACACGAGGTAGACCACGAACACGTACGTGCTGGTCGCCCAGCACGCGTGCGCGCGCGCGTTCCAGCGGCGGGTGACCGGGAGCCACACCACGCACGCGAGCGCCAAGCCGATCGAGGCCGCGGCGATGTGGCCGGCGGTGACTCCCATGAGTGCGAGGATCCCGACGACCGCGGCGATCAGTACCGCGGCCCAGATCAACGCGCGCGCGAGGCGAGCTAGCCATTTCGCGCGCTCCTCGGCGCGGCGGGCCCGCCGGCCTGTCGGCACGAACAGGGCGACGGTCGCGATCGGAGCGGCGAACAGGCCGGCGAGAAGGAGGGCGGAGAGCATGGTCGTTCGGGCCGCGCGCACTGGTCCGGTTCCCCTGCCGCGGTCCCTCTGCCCCTACCCAACGCTCCTTGTTCCTACACTCGAGAGCGCCATGAAGGCGATCCAGTACGGCCAGTTCGGCGGCCCGGAGGTGTTGGAGCTCGTCGATCTGCCCGACCCCGCTCCGAAGCCCGGGCAGATTCGCGTCGCGGTTCGAGCCGCGGGCGTGAACCCAATCGATTGGAAGCTGCGGAGCGGGATGCGCGGAGGTGATCTTCCGCAGACGACTGGCCGCGAGGTCGCCGGGGTGGTCGACGGGCTCGGCGAGGGCCTCAGCGGCGCGGAAGCTGCTGCACTGCCCAGGCGTTGCCGTCGGGATCGCTGAAGAACACGAACGATCCCCATGGAAAGTCCTGAACCTCGCTTACCTCCACCCCACGCTCGGCCAGCTCGGCGCGGGCCTGGTGGGCGTCGTCCACGACTAGCTGCATGCCCTTGACCGACCCCGGCTCCGCTTCGGTGAGGCCCTTGCCGAGGGCGATCGAACACGCCGAGCCGGGCGGAGTCAGCTGAACAAAGCGGATCTCGTCGCTGACCGTCTGGTCGTAATCGGCGTTGAACCCGACTTTGTCGACGTAGAACGCCTTTGCGCGATCGACGTCGGTTACCGGGATGGCCACGAGCTCGAGCTTCCAGTCCACGGGGATCTCCTTTTGAGAATCGGCGACGAGGTGGTCCTGCCCACTCGGGACGCTACGTGCGATCGAGGTCCATTCCGGTCCGCGGTGTGCCTCGGCGCCACGCCGGCGCCCGCGCCGCTACGCGCCGGCGTCGACGAACTCGCGGAGCGCGTCCCGCGCGCCCCCGACGACTGGGTCGCCGTGAGCGAGCAGCAGCAGATCGAAGTCGAGATCGAGCAGCCCGAGATAGGCCTCGCGCAGTCCTCGCTTGGTCCGCTCGGGTTCGTCCATCAGCGAGTCGGGGACGAATTGCAGCTCGCCGCCGCGCGCCCGCACGACGCCGTCCGCGCACGCCAGCGCTCGGTGGCGCGGGATGAACAGCGCGGTCTCGTCAGCGCAGATCGCATCGACCTCGTGGACCACGATCTCGCCCGGAAGCTCATCGCCGAAGTCGAACGCATCCACCGGTCCGCGCCCCTCGAGCTCATACAAGCCGTTGCGGACGCAGTGAACCGTGCAGCCGAAGGCGACGTTGAGCCGCCAGGCGTCCCGGTCGTGGTGGCGGTTGGTCAGGATCGTGTGCTGCGGCGGGCCGTGCTGCTCGAGCCACTCGAGGCCCTCGGGCGGGATCATCGCGTCGATCAGGACGCGCTCGGTCTCGAGGTAGTAGGAGCTGACCCGGGACCCGATCGACTCGCGTCGCGCCGTCCAATGCCAAAGGCCGGGAGCGATTTCGACCATCAGGCGCAAGCGTAGCCATCCGGTTGCCGTTGACCGGTCAACTACAATGGGACGTATGGAATTGAGCACAGCGACCGCGACCGACGTCCCCGCCGGAGCCTGCGCGCCGGCGAGCGAGGACGCGGACTCGCGCCTCGACGGCGTCGCTCTCGAGGCGTGGCGCAGCTATCTCCAGAGCCACGCCACGATCGTGCGGCTACTGGACGCTGAGCTCATCTCTGAGCACGGCATCACCACCCGCGATTACGAGGTGCTGCTGTATCTCGCGCAGGCAGACGAGCGCAAGCTTCCGATGTCGGCGCTCGCGGAGAGCACCATGCTGACTCGGTCCGGGATCACGCGGCTCGTCGACGGCCTCGTCGACGGCGGGTTCGTCGAGCGGGTCTCCTGCCCCAGGGACGCGCGCGTGTCCTACGCGCGGCTGACCGATGAGGGGTTCGCCAAGCTCCGTGACGCCGGCCACACGCACGTCGGCAGCATCCGCCGCCTGTTCCTCGAGCACTTCGACGCCGACGAGACCGGCCAGCTTGCCGTTCTCCTCGCGCGGCTACCGGGCGCCCAGCGCGGCGGCGCCTGCACCGTCGAATAATACGTCGCGCCGGCGGGATACTTGACGCCGCAACTACTTGTGCTAGGATAGTTGCAGAGTCAACCAACGACGAACTGGAGCCCCCTTGTCAGTCCCCAGCCTTTCCCTCGAGAGCATTCCCGCCGGCACGTACAACATCGATCCCGCGCACTCGAGCGTCGGCTTCGAGGTTCGCCACATGGGGATCGCGACCGTTCGCGGCGCGTTCCGCAAGTTCCAGGGCACGGTCGATGCGACCGGCGACACCCCCGTGCTGAACGGCTCGGTCGAGATCACGAGCGTCGATACCGGTGACCCGCAGCGCGACGGCCACCTGGCGTCGGCCGACTTCTTCGACGCCGAGAACCACGCAGAGATCACGTTCACCTCGACCGCCGGCGAGGCGCTGGATGACGGCAACGTCCGTCTCGACGGCGAGATCACGATCAAGGGCATCACCAAGCCGATCGAGCTGACCGGCGTCATCGGCGAAGGCGGAACCGACCCGTGGGGCAACGAGCGCATCGGCCTCGAGCTCTCGGGCGTGATCGACCGTCGCGACTTCGACCTCAAGTGGAATCAGACGCTCCCTAACGGCAACCTGCTCGTGTCCAACGAGGTCAAGCTGCTCGTCAGCGTATCCGCGGTTAAGACCGCATAACCAGATGCGAATCCTGACCATCTCGGGAAGCCTGCGCGCAGCGTCGCACAACACGGCGCTGCTGCGCGCGGCGGCCGAGCTTGCTCCCGAGGGGGTCGAGGTCGTGCCGTTCGAGGGCCTCGACCGCATCCCTCACTACAACGAGGACCATGACACCGACGACCCGCCCGCCGAGGTCGCGCGGCTGAGGGCCGAGATCGCCGCGGCCGACGTCGTGCTGATCTCGACGCCCGAGTACAACGGAAGCGTGCCGGGCCATCTCAAGACGGCCATCGACTGGGCTTCGCGGCCGTTCGGCAAGGGCTCCTCGCTGTGGGGAAAGCCCGTCGCGGTGATCGGCGCGAGCGTCACCGACTATGGCGCCGTGTGGGCCCAGGACCACCTGCGCAAGTCGCTCGGCCTCGCCGGCGCCCGCGTGCTCGAGCTCGAGCTCGCGATCCCCAAGGCGCCCGATCGGTTCGGTCCGGGCGGTGAGCTGACCGATCCCGAGACCCGCGAGCGGTTGGCCGAGGTCTTGAACGGCCTCGTCGCCCATTTCAACCAGCAGACAGCTAAGGCGGCGGCTTAGCGTGGCCGCCACCTCGGCTGATCGTGGGACGGACCTCGCCGCGGGGCGAATCGGTGATGCGACCACGGTCGGAACAGTCTCGCTGACCGTCTCCGACCTGGATCGCTCACGCACGTTCTACGAGGAGGCGATCGGGCTCCGCGCCACCGAGCTCGACGACGGTGGGCTCGCGCTCGGCGTGGCCGGCGAACGCCCGTTGATCGAGCTGCGCGGCAACAGCTCGGCGCCACGGCTGAACCGGCGCGCCCCCGGCCTCTACCACCTGGCGATCCTGGTCCCGACCCGGCTCGACCTGGCGCATGCCCTGGCCCGGCTGGCCGGGACTCGCTGGCCGCTCGACGGCGCTTCGGACCACCTGGTGAGCGAGGCGCTGTACCTCTCGGACCCGGACGGCAACGGGATCGAGATCTATCGCGATCGTCCGCGCGCCGAGTGGCGGTATGTCGGGGATCAGCTCGAGATGTCGACGCTGGCGCTCGACCTGAACGACGTGCTCGGCGAGCTCAGAGCCGCCACCGAGCTGCAGATCGCCGCCCCGTCAGGGACCGGGATCGGACACGTCCACCTCCAGGTCGCCGACCTGCGCGAGGCCGAGGCCTTCTACCACGGCGTGCTCGGGTTCGACGTAATGGTGCGCGGTTACCCGGGCGCACTGTTCGTGTCGGCCGGCGGCTACCACCACCACATCGGGCTCAATACCTGGCACAGCGCCGGCGCGGCGCCCGCGCCGAGCGGCTCGGTCGGGCTTCGGTCGTTCGCAGTCGACCTGCCAGATGAGCGGGCGTTCGCCGCCGTGCTCGCCCGGGTGCGAGAAGCCTCGCTCCCGAGCAGCCCAGAGCAGGGCGGCGTGCTCGTGCGCGATCCCTTCGGCAGCGGCGTGGTTCTGAGGACACCGACGTCCGCCGGCTAACGCCAGAAGAACCGGCGGAACGGGCGGTTGAAGACGTCCCGCCCGAACGGCGCCAGCCCCTGTGCGGCGGCGAACCCGAGATGACCGAGGCCGTCGGTGCCGCCGCGGGTGATCCCGAGCAGGTCCTCGTAGCTCCGTAGCGCCGAGTAGTGGTTGTACTGGCCGGTGGTGTCGACGCTGCCCGTCTCGATGTGGCGCGGGTCGAGCAGCAGGGCGCCCACTCGGCCTCCGATGCTGCCCGGCTCGATGTAGCGCGGGTCGAGCAGCAGGGCGCCCACTCGGCCTCCGCCGCTGGCCGGGTTCGGGATCGGCAGGCCGAGCTGCTGGTAGATCGGTGCGAGCAGCTGCGAGAAGCCGGGGGTCGGGTTGTCGGGACCCGGGGTCTCCCCACAGCACGCAGTCCCGTCGCCGCTGTTCCCCTCGTCGAACGTGATTACGATCATCATCTGGCCCCAGCCGGTACGCCGGCGAGGCCTCGAGCAACGGCACCCAGTGGGCCAAGAACTCGTCGGAGCCGTGCAGCCCGCCGGCGCCTGCCCCGATCTGCCCGATCGTGTTCGGCCCGGCGCACGTGCTGTCGTGGCCGTCGTCGCACAGGTCGGCGTGATCCAGCCGAACTTCGGCGTGGTCCAGGAGCTCCGCAGATCGTTCACCAGGTGACCCGAGAACGTGTCCTGGAGCCGCGATCCGTCGAACCAGCTCGGCGCGCCGACCGCCACCTTTCCGAGCGGCACCACGTTGGCGTCGCATTCGGCGGTGTTGTCGATGATCGAGTGGAAGTACATGAACCCGTTGTGCCTCGTCGCGTATTGGTCGGCCGGCTCGGTCGCGGTCGCCGGTGACGCCGCGTTGGTGTTGTCGGGACCGTTCAGCGCTGGATGCGCGCAGTCCAGACCGCCGAGCGGATCCGGAGCGCCCAGCTCGCGCCCGGTCGGCTGGTTGCCCATGTCCTCGTCGTAGTCGCGCCACGCGGCCGCGTGCGTGAACGGATTCGGCGGGTACAGGCGATCGAGCTGGTTCGCGATCGTCTGCACGAATGCTGGATAGATGCAGCCGTGGCCGTCGACCTCGCCGGGGTACAGCCGCTGGTTGGAATCGAGGTTGCCTGGCAGCAGGTCGTCGTAGCTGCCGATCAGCGTGTTCAGGTTCGTGCTCGGCCCCAGGCAATCGGCGCTCGTCTCCTCGGTCGGAGCCTGCCCCGAGATCTGCGCGATGTAGTTGTCGAGGCTCGCATGGCCGGTCGCGTAGTAGTTCTCGAGCAGCTCACGCTGCGGGACAAGGGTCTCGTTCAGATAGGTCGCGGGTGAGCCGGGGCCGAACGTCGTCGACGCGTCATCGTTCTCCATCTCGATCACGAAGATGTGCTTGACCGCGCCGGATGGGACGGCGATGACGCTCCCCAACGACCGGCCCGGGCTGATCCAGCGCTCCATGTTGTCGCTCCCTGTTCGCGGTGGCCCGGACCGTATGGCCGCCCCCTTGCCCCGCCGGTGGCTTTCCTGTGAGGCCGACGTGAACTTCCCGTGAAAGACGCACCGCCGCCCGGGGGACCGGCGCCGCTACCCTACGTCCCGCGGCGACGTGGCGGAGTGGCTACGCAGCGGCCTGCAAAGCCGTCTACACCGGTTCGATTCCGGTCGTCGCCTCTCTGTGGACGCCCTGGCAAACAGGCGGGGTCGTTCACATCAGGTTCGGGGTGTGAAGGTCGGAGAGGTGACGGGCGGTGGCGCCGGTGAACCCGCAGGCCTGGAGGCGGCGCAGGCGGTTGCGTTCCATCGTTCGCATCAGCGTGCGGACGTCGGCGGCGGCGGCGGACAGGTCAGCCGGCTGGAGCGAGCGCGCCGCCATTACCGTGAGTGCCTCGACGAGAATGGGTGAGAGCCCGGAGAGGCTCACCAGCTTGGCCGCTCGGGTCTCGGCGGCCGCGACCAACGATCCGATCATGTCGGGATCGATCGAGATCGAGCGTTTTATGTTCGAGATGCCGAAGTGGACGTGGCGGCGCTCGTCGCGGTGCGCGAGCCGAGCTGCGACGGCGGTCGCGGCGTCGGGGGCGTGGGTCTCGATGAAGCGCAGGAGATCGAGGAAGGTGCCTTCGCCGAGCACGTTGAGGAGGAGCGAGGAGGCGGTGAAGTCGTGCTCGTCGAGCAGGGTGCTCAGGGACAGCTCGGTCGACGCCAGGGCATACCCGTGGTGCCCGCCCGCGAGGGAGCGCTTCGTGAACACCTCGATATGTCGCGCCTCGTCGTGGACGTGACTGCCGAGCCACAAGACGACTTCAACGAGCTGAGGGTTGACGTGCGGCAGGAACCCGGCCGGCACGTAGAGCGCGGCGTATTCATTCTGGGCCAGAAACGTCATGACCTGGGCAACGGCCCGTTCGGTCGTGTCGGCCAGGCCGTGCGCGGCTTCCCAGGGAATGTCGCGGGCGGCGTCCCACTGCTGGCCGGAAGCCTGGTCGACGAGCTCGCCCACGTCGTCGGCCCAGATCGAGTCACGGCGGCTGAATCGCCACTGCTGCGTGGGCGCTCCGGCCTCGGGCACGGCATGCAGAGGCGCGAACCCCGCAACGGGGTCGGGGTCGCGCGGAGTAGCTCCCCCGCGCAAGTCGGCGGTGTGCAGCTGTCCGTGACGAAGCGGTGGCGGAGAGTCTCGCGGTGGAAGCGCCGCCGCCAGGATTCTGGTCGAGGCGCCGCGGCGGATCGCGACCACGTGCCCGTCGGCTCGACGGGATTGATCGACCGGCTCGTGGCCGGCAAGTCGAGCCCATCCGGGGAGCTCGAGCGCCACCGCGCGCGACGGCGTCCGGATCTCCAGAACGCCGCCGGGCGCGACACGCTCGAAGGCCGCCGCGAGCAGGACTTCAAGACCGCCGCCGAGCTCCAGATGCTCGGCGTCGATCCGATGGGCTGCCTGCTCGCGGTCGACCGTCACGACAGCAGCGCCTGCCCTCGCATCGCCGCCTGCAAGGACTCGTACCCCTCGCGATCCCCGGGATACCAGCGCCTGACGCCCTCGAGATCCATCGCCGGGCGGAGGCTGGGGTCGTCGTAGTCCATCGCCAGCAGCGCACGGGACCACCGCTCGGAGATCTCGCGGTCCAGCGAGTCGAGGACCGTGAAGTTGCAGTGGTAGTAATCGGGGCTGCGCCACACGACCTCCAGGTCGGCCACCGAGGGCACCGACTCAGCGCGAAAGGCGCTGAAGTACGCGGCCGGCAGCGCGCCCGCGTCGGCGTCGCCCTCGGCGACCGCGCGCACGACGTGCAGCTCGGAATCGCCGGTGTCCCCGTGCTTGCCGAGGTCGGTGTCAAACCGCACCAGCCGGTTGTTCGCCACGTCCAGACCCTGTTCGGTGAGGTAGTGAAGCGGCAGGATCGCCGCGTGGCCCGAGTCGCGACTCCCCAACGCCAGGACGCGCCCGTTCAACTCGGCGACGCTTCCCGGCCACTGTCCCTTACGCATCACCAACACTGTCGCCCAGTCGCGGTCGACATCGCGCATCCCGAGGATCCGCGTCGCGCCACACGCGCGGTGATCGAGCGCCACGTAGGCGGTATTCGTGTTCCAGCCGATCTCGACCGTACCGTCGAGCACCGCATCGACAAGGCGCTCGTAGTTGGAGAACAGGATGTAGTCCGTCGGGAGGCCGGCATCGGCGAAATAGGTCCGAAATCGCTCCCAGATCGTCACGATCCGCGGGTGGTAGGCCACCGCGCCCAATCTCAGCTCCGCGTCACTCATGGGACCGGAAGCCCCGCGATTGCCTTCCCGGTCCACGTCCGCAGGACGCCGTTGGTCGGCGCCATCACCGCCCCCGCGCGAGCGTCACGCAGGTGACGCTCGACCGGGAGCGCGGGCGTGTACCCCTGCCCGCCGCAGACCTCCAACGCGGCCTGCGTCACCCGCGCTGCCACATCCGTGCACAGGATCTCGGCCTCCATGAGCGGTACCAGCGCACCCTCATCACCGCTGTCGCCCAGCCGGGCCGCCTCCTGCAGGAGCGTCCGGGCGGCGCGGACGTCGATGTCCATGTCCGCCAGCGCGTGCTGAACCGTCGCGACCTCCACCAACGCGCTGCCATCCGGGTTCCGGCGAGACTTCGCGTGCTCGACCGCACGGGAGAGCGCCGCCTGCGCGATCCCGACGTTCACCGCCGCCAAGCCCACCAGAAACGTGGGTGCAACGACACCGAATACGAGATCGGCGCCGGCGCCTGACGCGCCGATACGAGTGTCGTCGTCGAGCACGACATTCTCGAGTTCGACCGCGATGCTGGAGTTGCCCCGCATTCCCAGACCCTCCCAGCGCCCCTCGAACCGCACCCCGGGAGCGTCCTTGCGCACCACGTAGCAATCCAGGCCGTCGGACGCGTGATAGCCCGTGCCGCCAACGAGTCCTACATCGGCTCGACCGAGGGACTCTACGCCAAGGTCGCCTGGGACGGTCAGATCATGATCACCCGCGGGTGGGGTCCCCAACTCCGCCGAGCCGCCGTGCACCAGCTCTGGCCCAGCTGGCACCAGCCAACCGAGCCGCTGTCCCGCTAGCTACAACGTCACTCTCGGTCGTCGCCGTGAGAGTGGGTCGCGTCGCCGAGATGTTCCGGCTCAGTCTCGGCCAGCCGCTTGCGGGCGTCCTTCTTGGCCTGTTTGTCGATTCGACGCTCGCGGAGCCTGGTCTCGCGAGCGAGCTTTGCAAACGTGGTCTTCTTCTTGCCGCGTGAGGCCATGCTCGCCGTCCTCAGGTCGTGGGGCGTCTTCAAGTTGCCGGGCGGCCCCGCGCGCACGCGGGTTCAGTCAGCGTCCCGGCTGGCGCGAGGCGGCGGCGCGTTCGTATCGCGCGCCGCCGCTACGCCACAATCGCGAGCGCTTAGATCAGCTGGACGTTCGCCGCGGCTGGGCCCTTGGGACCCTGCTCGGCGTCGTAACTCACCTTGGCACCCTCGGCGAGCGACTTGAAGCCGCTCCCCTGGATCGCGCTGTGGTGAACGAACAGGTCCTTGCTCGAGTCATCAGGCGTGATGAAGCCGTAGCCCTTATCGTCGTTGAACCACTTCACGGTTCCTGTAGCCATGCATTCCCTCCCGGGAAGATCGTGTGCTGCGAAACGCGGGAGGTGCAAGAGCAACAACTACGAACGCTGGCACTACTTCGCCGAGCTCTGGCTCGGCACGAGATACTCAGTGTAGCTGGCGCGAGATGAGGCAGCGTCATGGCGCCGCCGCGTGCAGCGTCGCCTCGACGTCGGTCTCCGGGATCGGGCCCACACACGGCAGCGTGACGCCGGCTTCGCCGCAGCCCGAGCGCTCGAGCATCGTCTGGTAGAACGGAAGGCTGAAGTCGGTCAGCAGCTTTCGACCGCGGCCGCGTTCGCGACCTGCGCGCGCCGCCGGCACCACGACGTCACGAACGTAGCTGGCGTTGCACAGCCACAGCATCACGCAGTCGCCGATCTCGCCGGCGAGCTCGGGCATCGCCGGCGACAAGGCGGCGACGCGCCACCGCCGCCGCGCTACGGGATATCCGGGTCGACCCGTGGCCGGCGGGGCCAGGACGGCCACTCCTCGAACGACCGGCATCTCCCGATCCGGTCGAGCGCGACGATCGCGCTCCCACGTCGCGAACTGCTCGTCCGGTCCCTCCCGCTCTCGCTCCCACATCGCCGCGATGTTCGCGAGACCCTCGATCAGGTCCGCGCGCGTCGTCACCGGATCAATCATCGCGAACTAGCGCTCGCGGTCGGTCCTCGCCGCCCGGTTCGCGGTAACGACCCGGTGAGCGGTCTCGACCGGCAAGCTGATCGAGGTATGGTGCCTTCAAAATGCACCCTGTGTTCTCCCTGCTCGAGTTCCCGGCCGACGACCCCCAGCGCGCTCGGCGCTTCTGGTCGGGGCTGCTTGGCGCCTCGTTCGACGCTCGTGCCGAGGCCGAGGGCGATGGCTGGCAGACACACGAACCGGGGCCCGCATTCGGAGTGCACGCCCGCGGCCGTGGGCCGGGCGACTCGTTCTCGTTGCCCTATTTCGCGGTCGACGATCTCGCGGGTGCCCTTGAACAGGTCAAAGCGCTCGGCGGGACGGTGATCCACCCTGGCAACCGGTGGGCGATCTGCAAGGACTCGGAAGGAAGCCCGTTCGGATTGGCTGTTGCAGATGGATCCGCGAGCGTGGAAGGATCTGTCTGACAAAAACCGCCTAGCGAGGAGCCGTGGATCAGATGCTCGAGAGCAGCGCCAGGACAACCGAGCCGTTGACCGGAGACGAGTATCTGGAGAGCATCCGCGACGGCCGCGAGGTCTATGTCTATGGCGAGCGGGTCGATGACGTCACGACCCACCCGGCCTTCCGCAATACCGCCCGCTCGATCGCGCGGCTGTACGACGCTCTGCACGATCCGGAGCGGCGCAAGATCATCACGACCGCGACCGACACCGGCAGCGACGGCGTGACCCACAAGTTCTTCCGATTCCCGCGGACCGTCGAGGACTGCGTCGGCGACCTCGAGGCGATCGCGGAATGGGCGCGGATCGGCTATGGCTGGCTCGGGCGCAGCCCGGATTACAAGGCCGCGTTCCTGGCCACCCTGGGCGCCAACGCGGACTTCTACGAGCCCTACCAGGACAACGCGCGGCGCTGGTACCGAGAGGCCCAGGAGCGCGTCCTCTACTGGAACCACGCGATCATCCACCCGCCGGTCGACCGCAACCGCCCGCCCGAGGAGGTCAGCGACGTGTTCATGCACGTCGAGGAGGAGCGCGACGACGGCGTCGTGGTCAGCGGCGCCAAGGTCGTCGCCACCGGGTCGGCGCTCACGCACTACAACTTCATCGCCCACTACGGGCCGATCCCGATTCAGCAGAAGGAGTACGCGATCATCTGCGCGGTCTCGATGGACACGCCCGGCGTGAAGCTGATCTGCCGTCCGTCGTACGAAATGACCGCCGAGGTGATGGGAAGCCCGTTCGACTACCCGCTGTCGAGCCGGCTCGACGAGAACGATTCGATCTTCATCTTCGACAAGGTCCTCGTGCCATGGGAGAACGTGTTCGTCTACGGCGACACCGACAAGGCCAACAACTTCTTCCCCCAGACCGGCTTCATCCCGCGGTTCTGCTTCCACGGCTGCATCCGCCTCGCGGTGAAGCTGGACTTCATCGGCGGCTTGCTGTTGAAGGCCGTCGAGGCGACCGGCACGAAGGACTTCCGCGGCGTCCAGGCCCAGGTCGGCGAGGTGCTGGCCTGGCGCAACCTCCTCTGGGGGCTTGCCAGCGCAATGGCGCGCGAGCCCCAGCCCTGGAAGAACGGTGCGCTGCTGCCGAACATGGACTACGCGATGGCCTACCGACTGTTCTCGACGATCGGATACCCGCGCGTGAAGGAGATCATCGAGCAGACCGTGGCCAGCGGCCTCATCTACATCAACTCAAATGCCCGCGACTTCAAGAATCCCGAGATCCGAGCGTATTTGGAGCGGTACGTCCGCGGGTCCAACGGGATCGACGCGCTCGAGCGCGTGAAGCTGATGAAGCTGCTGTGGGACGCGATCGGCAGCGAGTTCGGCGGCCGCCACGAGCTCTACGAGCGCAACTACAGCGGCAACAACGAGAACATCCGGATGGAGGTCCTGTTCGCCGCCATGGGCAGCGGCCAGACCGACGCGTACAAGGGCTTCGCGGAGCAGTGCATGAGCGAGTACGACCTCGACGGCTGGACCGCCCCCGATCTGATCAACCCCGATGACGTCAGTTTCCACGCCCGGCGTACCTAGCCGGCCCGCGCCTCCGGTCCCCATCGTCGAGCCTATAATCCTTGCAGCGCGCGGCTGTAGCTCAGTTGGCTAGAGCGTCTGCTTGCCATGCAGAAGGTCGAGGGTTCGAGTCCCTTCAGCCGCTTCAAGAAAGCCCCGGTAATCCGGAGTTTTTTGTTAGCGTGACTCGCCTCGTCGGGACCGAGATCAGGCAAAAAGAGGCCGTGGCGTTAATCAGGGCGTTGAACGACCCCGGTCGCCTTCCCCCCTGGCCGGTTACACCCGCTTTTCCGGCGACACGAGCTCGAGCGCGTTCTGTTTGAGCGCCGTGTCCTTGACTGAGCGCTGCACCCGATGGGGAGTTCCAAGGTCGAGGAAGGGACGTCCATTCCTGGCCTGAGCGAGAATGCGCGGTCATGAACGGAGGCAGCTGATGACTGACATTCTCAGCGAGGCTCTTGAGCGGGTGCTGGAGCACGGGGTGCCGCTCGACGAGACGCAGGCGCTGGCGGTGTTCGAGCTGCCCGACAACCGAGTGACCGAAGCGCTCGCTCTCGCGCACGAGGTGCGAATGCGGTGGTGCGGACCCGGGGTAGAGGTCGAGGGGATCGTGTCGATCAAGACTGGCGGTTGCCCGGAGGACTGCCATTTCTGCTCGCAGTCGGGCCGGTTCGAGACGACCGTGCGCGCGGTGCGCTTGGACATACCGGCGTTGGTGCGGGCCGCTCGGGAGACGGCGGCGACCGGGGCGACCGAGTTCTGCCTGGTGGCCGCAGTGCGCGGACCCGATGAGCGCCTGATGGCGCAGGTCCGTGACGCGATTGTCGCCATCAACGCGGAGGTGGAGATCAACATCGCGTGCTCGCTCGGGATCTTGACCCGCGAGCAGGGGTATGAGCTCGCCGGGCTGGGCGTGCATCGCTACAACCACAATCTCGAGACCGCCCGTTCGTACTTCGGTGAGGTCGTGACCACGCACACCTGGGAGGAGCGGATGGACACGCTCGACCTGGTCCGCGAGCTCGGCATGGAGGTGTGCTGCGGCGGGATCATCGGGATGGGCGAGACCGTCGCCCAGCGTGCCGAGTTCGCCGCTCAGCTGGCGGCGATCGCCCCGGACGAGGTGCCGCTGAATTTCCTGGATCCGCGTCCGGGGACGCCGTTCGCTCACATGACGGCCCTGGACGCGTACGACGCGTTGCGCGCGGTGGCAGCGTTCCGCTTTGCGCTGCCACGCACCGTTCTGCGGTTTGCCGGCGGGCGGGAGCTCACGCTCGGCGATGAGGGTACGCGGCAGGGCGTGCTCGGTGGGATCAACGCGATGATCGTCGGCAACTACCTCACCACGCTGGGCCGCTCACCCGAGCAGGACCTCGACCTCCTCGAGAAGCTCGCGATGCCGGTCAAGACCCTCTCGGAAACACGCTGACCGAGCGTCCCGAGTACTGCGACGGTTGCGGCGGCCCGGCGATCGAGGACGGCCACGAGCGCTGCCGTCAGCGGCGGCAGCGCACCGATCCGCCGCGGTTCTGCGCTGCCTGCGGGCGCAAGCTCGCTGTACAAGTCCTCCCTTTCGGCTGGACGGCGATCTGCGTCCGATGCGGCCCTGTTCACAACGACGAGTAGCCAGTAGGCGGACGCCTAGTGTGTGCGCGACAGCGAAGCTTGTGTCGCTGACGGTCCCTCGGTCACCGCTCCACTCGTCCGGGCCGGCCCCGGCGGACGAGTGCCCTCGTGGGCGAAGCGCTCGCCGCCTGTCGGCGTTGGCGTAGCCCTCCTTCGTCGCCATTACGATGGCTCGCCGTGATCGGGCCTGGGCATCAAAGCAATCGCCACGGTGCCGCGGTCGACGCGATCGAGATCGTGGCGAAGCAGCAGCCCAACGAGCTACAAAAGCAGCAGCGCGGCGTCTGACGTCAGCCTCCCGCGGTGCCGTTCGCACATCATCCGGGAGAAGCAGTCATCCGCCGCGGGCGGCAAGACAGCTGAGTGCGTGGCAAAGGCATAGCGAGGCCGGAGCAGCCGCGAGAGCCGAAGCAGTCGTGGCGCCCCCAGGGACCAACAGGCCTGGATGTGCGCGATCACGACACGGCAACGAATTTGCGGGCTCCGAGGGTGATCGTAGGTGACTTGGAGACTGCGACGGGCTCGGGTTTCGGGGGCTGAGCAGGCTTTCTGTGCTGCTTGCGGGGTGTCGGGCGGGCGTCCAGGGACGCGCACGAGTTCAGACCGTAGGTTCGGGCTGTCTGATGGTCCGAACTTGGAGGTCGTCGCTCATGCGCGTCAGCGCTGCATTCTCTCGCCTGCTTTCCTTGCCGGGGGTGTGGGTCCGCAAGGTCAGCTTCGAGCCTGGCCGGGTGGTCGTTCACGTCGCCTTGCGGCGTAAGAAGCTCGTCTGCCCGAAGTGCGCGTTCTCGACGATGGCGCGGGAGCACGAGCAGCATCACGACTCGATCTGGCGGCATCTCGATCTCGGGACCTGGCGCCTAGAGGTCCACGCCCGGCTGCGACGGCTGCGCTGCCCCGAGCACGGCGTGCACGTCGAGGGCGTCCCGTTCGCGCGCGACGGCGCGCGCTTCACTCGCGATTTCGATGACCTCGTCGCGTGGTTGGCGACGAAGACCGACAAGACCGCGACCTGTCGGCTGACCAGGATCGACTGGCAGACGATCGGCCGGGTCATCAAGCGGGTCGCTGACGAGCTGATCGACACCGACCGTCTCAGCGGTCTGTTCGAGATCTCGATCGACGAGGTCGCGTGGCGCAAAGGCCATCGGTACTTGACGCTGGTCGGCGACCACGACCGCGGCTGCGTGGTGTGGGGCACGGAGGGCAAGGGCCAGGCCGCCGCCGATGAGTTCTTTGACGAGCTTGACCCGCCGCCCGCGGAACCGTCTGCGCACGCCGAGCAGCGATCGTGGCAGCCCGTGCCGGCGATCATGGTCCCGTTCGGCCCGAGCCCGACCGTGCCCGCCGGGCACGGTATCCCGCGCGGATGGCTGCAGCATGGCGAGGAGCTCGAGCCCGCGATCTTCGCGCGCGCCTCCCGACTCACAGCCGTCTCGATGGACATGACCGGCGGGTACGCCAAGAGCGTCCGCGAGCGCGCGCCGCAAGCGACAATCGTGATCGACAACTACCACGTCGTCCAACTCGCGTCCAAGGCGCTTGACGAGGTCCGACGCGAGCACTGGAACGAGCTGCGCGCAACGGGCGACCCCGGCGCCGCGAAGACGTTCAAGCACAGCCGCTGGTCGCTGCTGAAGAACCCCAACGACCTCAGCGACCAGCAAGCCGCCACGCTCGCCCAGATCCAAGCGGGCGGCGGGAAGACCGCGCGTGCCTGGGCGATGAAAGAGATGGTCCGCGCGATCTTCGCGCCCGGCCTGACCGTCGAGGCCGTCGACGAGCTGCTCGACCGGCTCCTCGCCCGCCTCTCACGCTGCCGCCTGAAACCGTTCATCCGACTCGGCAAAACGATCCGCAAACACCGTGACGGGATCCTCGCTGCCCGAAGATTGAACTTGAGCAACGCCAGAGCCGAGGCCATGAACAACCGCGTCAAGCTGATCGTTCGCCGCGCCTACGGATTCCACTCCGCACAGGCCGCGCTCGCGCTCGTTCACCTCACCTGCGGACCGCTCACCCTCACACTCCCACACGAACAAGCGCTCGCATGACTTCACCTACGATCATGCCCGGAGAGCCCGAATTTGCTGAATCCCGATTCCGAGCAAGCAGGGTCACGTTCGTGCGTAGGCAGAGGCCGTACCGACGGTCGCCGCGATCTCGATCAAGTGGCTGCTGCTCGGCTAGGCGAAGCGGTCATCTGATCGCTGCCGCGATAAGCGCTGCTCCGTTTCGTCGTGCGACGCGAGGTCGCACGTTGTGAGTGAACTACCCGATTGGAGGATCAACCCGATGTGATGTTGAGCGAGTAGTTCCAGGTCCGTGCTCGATGGCCTGTCCCCACCTCGACGTGCGTCGTCGGCTCCTGGTCGGCGGGGTGCGGAGCTCGGGGGAAAGCCTAAGCGGCGGCCCGTTCTGTCTGGGCGGCCGCGGGCGAGGGGAATGGCCGGACGGGTGAATTGCTTGAACCCTCGTTGATGCCTTGTAAAGGAGGCCCCGTCGATGGATTGCTGGTGGCGGGGATGGAAGGACTAGCCGCGGTAGAGCGGCAGGCGCCGGTCAAGGAGACGACTTGGCCGGGTGAGCACCGCCGTCCTCGGGGTAGAGAGGGCACCCACCCCGGTCGTAGCTCATGCGTGCGGAACGCGGTAACCCCGTCGAGGTCCGGACCCAGGTCCGGTAAGCCGACCGCAAGGAGGGCCCAACTCCTCGGCGGGAACAGGATGACCGAGAAGCGAAATGCCGGCAGCCGAAAGGCAGCGGGAAACCGGGACACGTTGGCCGCCTCCTCCAGGCGGTCGTTTCGGATAACCGGCCGGATACGGACCCTGGTGGTCCGGCCCGAAAGGGTGCTGACGCGGTCAGGTGAGCCTGTGAGGAGAAAGATGATCGAAGCCCCCGAACCCGAGGACAAGTTGGACGCCATGTCGGCCGCGGTCGGCATGGTGAGCGGACCAGAGGACGCGCCCTTCGACTGGCGCCAGGTTGACTGGCGGCGGATCGAGGATGACGTACGGCGGCTGCGGCAGCGGATCTTCACGGCGTCGAAGGCGGGGGACCTGAAGAGGGTCCGCAGCCTGCAGAAGTTGATGATGAGGTCGCGCGCCAACACGCTCTTGAGCGTGCGGCGGGTGACCGAGCGCAACGCTGGTCGTCTGACGGCGGGCGTGGATGGCGAGGTGGTGCTCACCCCCGAGGCCAAAGCAAGACTGGCCGACAGGGTGCACCAGATGACCGAACCGTTCAAGGCCCTGCCGGTCAGGCGCGTGTACATCCCCAAGCCAGGGAGCCGCAAGCGCAGGCCACTAGGAATCCCGACGGTCATCGCATACCACAAGGTCGTGCAGGCGGCCTTTGGGTTCGTTGGTCGTCACACATCCGTTTCATCCGTTGCGCGGCGAGCGCCTTGTGGTGTTGTTCGTGCGTCGGATCGGCGCCAGTCGCATCTACGTGTGCGAGGGCGGTCCTTTGGGCAGCGTGTCGCTGCCGGAGGACGCGACCGATCGTGGCGCGGGGCCGGCTGAGCGGCCGCTGAGCATCGAGGTTCTGGCGGCGCTTGTCGCGCTCGTCGTCGAGCTCACCGGCGAGCAGGGGGTGGCGCGATGATCGCCGCGGGCCTGACTGATGAGCTCACCGTCCCGGCGCGTGCGCGTGAGCTGGCCGCTCGGCTGTCGGCGTTGTTCGAGCGCGATGTCGAGATTGTGGGGCGGCTGAACGACGCGCAGAGCCGCCTGCGCGACGCCAACGAGCGGCTGTGGTTGGGGCTGGCGCCGGACGCGTTCGGGCTGGTCTACGACGGGGCCGCGCCCGCCGGCGAGAGCCAGATCGCCAAGCTGATGCGTGACGCGCGCAGCGCCGGCGGGCCGGATACCGACACCGCGGTGCTCGGGGCGCTGCAGGAGATCCACTCGGCGATCCATCGTTCGTTTTGCGCGTACCAGTCGGCGTGCGAGGAGCGCCGCCAGCTGGCGGTCGACGTCGGCGAGCTCTCCCAGCAGCTGATCGAGGCGCTGTGCGCCACCGGCTGGAGCGAGGAGGATGCGCGGCGCGCCGACGTGCACGAGCTCGCCGGGGCGAGGGTCCGATGAGCGTCGTGGAGAGGGACTCGCTGGCCTGTCGTCGAATCAGATGCACGCCGGATCGGATACAGGATGAGCACGAGCACAGGCACGACCACCAACCTCTCAGAGCTCACCGAGCGTCAGCTGTTCGCGCTCCGGCGGCGGCTGGCGGCGGGCGTTCACGATCCGGCGCTGACGCTGCGCGGCGCGCTTCATCACGACCTGCGGCGTTGCTCGAGCGAGAACTGTCGCTGCCGCTCAGGCGAGCTGCACGGCCCCTACGCGTATCTCACTGTGTACGGCGAGGGGCGCAGCCGGACGGTGTACGTGCCGCAGGCGCTGGCCGCGATCACCTCAGAGCATGTCGAGGCGACGCGCCAGGGCGAGGCGCTGATGTTGGAGATCTCGCGGGTCAACCTCGAGCTGCTCAGGCGCCGGGCGCTGCGGTGATGGTCGGTGGCGGGCATCGGCGCCGAGGCGGCCTGGGTGGTGGCGAACATGCTCGGCTCGGCGCTTGGGGCGGGAGCCGATGACAGGCTCAACGCAGAAGATCACGAGCACGCACCTGGAGCGCGTGGCGATGATCTACCTGCGGCAGTCCTCGCCCAGGCAGTTGCGCGAGAACTTCCGCTCGACCGAGCGTCAGTACGGGCTCTCGGAGGAGGCGGTCCGCCTCGGCTGGGCGCCGGAGCGGGTCGTGACGGTCGACGGCGATCTCGGCGTCTCGGGCCGGTTCTCGGACGGCCAGGCGCGCGGGGGGTTCAAGGAGCTGGTCGCGCGCGTGTGCCTGGGTGAGGTCGGCGCGATCTTCGGGCTTGAGGTCTCGCGGCTGGCGCGCTCGAGCGCCGAGACCCAGCGGCTGCTCGAGTACTGCGGGCTGACCGACACGCTCGTGATCGACACCGACGGGATCTACGACCTCAGGGAATTCAACGATCAGCTCGTCCTCGGCGTCAAGGGTCAGCTCGCCCAGGCCGAGCTGCACATGATGGGCGTGCGCCTGCAGGGCGCCAAGCGGCACGCGGCCGAGCGCGGCGAGCTGCACTTCCCGCTCCCGGTCGGCCTCGTCTATGAGACCGAGGGCAACACGATCATCGACCCCGACGAGGAGGTCAAGGCCGCGATCGGCGACGTGTTCAAGGCGTTTTGGCAGACCGGCTCGGCCTACGGCGTGGTCGGCGCCTTCAACGGCAGGCGCTTCCCCCGCCGCGCGTACGGCGGCGCGTGGGCGGGGGAGCTGCGCTGGGGCAGACTGACGCACGCGCGCGTGCGCGGCGTGCTGCGCAACCCGTCCTACGCCGGCGCGTACGTGTTCGGGCGCTACCGCTACCGCCGCGTCGTCAGACCCGACGGCACGATCGTGAGCAAGATGGTCGAGCTGCCACGCTCGGAGTGGGCGGTGCTGATCCAAGACCACCACGAGGGATACATCAGCTGGGAGCAGTTCCTCGCCAACCAAGAGCGGCTGGCTCAGAACCACACGCGCAAGGGAGCCCGCCCGCCCCGCGAGGGCCAGGCGATCTGCCAGGGGATTGTGCGCTGCGGCGCGTGCGGAGGGTCGATGAGCACGCTTCACCGCCGCGAGGGCAGCTACTACGAGTGCGGGCACTCGCGCGCCGATCACATCAACACGCCCGGCTGCCGCTCGGTCAAGGCGACCGTCGTCGATGCGCTGATCGCCCGCCGGCTGCTCGAGACGCTTGCGCCTGAAGAGATCGCGCTCGCGCTGGCGGCCGCCGACGAGCACGCCGATCGCCGCGCGCGCTCGGACCGCGCGCTCGAGCTCCGCGTCGAGCGCGCCCGGTATGAGGCGATCCGCGCCGAGCGCGCGTTCCACGCCTGCGAGCCGGACAACCGCCTCGTCGCGCGCAGCCTCGAGAACCGCTGGGAAAAGAAGCTCAGGGAGCTAAAGGACGCCGAGGCCGAGCTCGCCGAGCACGTCGTGCCCGCAGTCGAGCCCTCGCGCGAGCAGCTCGAGGCGCTTGCCCGCGACCTGCCGGCGCTGTGGGCCGCGAAGACCACCGCCGACCGGGACCGCAAGCGGCTGCTGCGCGCGCTGATCGCAGACGTCACCCTCACCTCACAGCCCGAAGGACGCGAGCTTCAGGTCGGGATCCGCTGGCGCTCGGGCGCCAGCGAGCAACACACGATCCAACGACCGCCCAAACCGGCCGACGCGCAGCGCACACCATCCCCCGCCGTCGAGCTGACCCGGCGCCTCGCTCCCGACCACACCAACGCGCAGATCGCCGAGCAGCTGGGCGCCGCCGGCCTGCGCACCGGCAAAGGCGAGCCGTTCGACGAGAGGGCCGTCAGATGGCTGCGCTGGCGCTACCGGATCCTGACCGACCCCGAACAGCTCCTGGGCGACGGCGAGGTCACCGTCACACACCTCGCCGAGCGGCTCGGCGTCTCGAACAGGGTCGTTTACGCCTGGATCTCAACCGGCAAGCTCGCCGCCCGCCGCGGGCCCGCCAACCGCATCTACATCCCGTTCCCGCCGGACGTCGAGCAACAATGCCGTCGGCTGGTCGCCAGCTCGATTCACCTACCGGCCGAAACCAAAATCAGGGCTGCAGGAGGTGCAGTATGAAGCCACTGTCCCCGTGATCGCCGATCGATGCCACCAGGCACGGGTCGTCGCCGCGTTGGAGCCCGAGTGGGAGGCCAGGTTCGAGCCGAGGTCCTACGGGTTTCGGCCGGGCCGCGGCTGCCATGACGCGATCCAGGCCGTCTACGAGGTCGTCAAGGGCAGACGCCCGAAACGCCTGTGGGCGCTGGACGCCGATCTGGCCGGGGCGTTCGACCGCACTCGCGCACGACCACATCCTGGCCATGCTCGGCACGTTCCCCGCCCGGGGAATGGTCGCGCAATGGCTGAAGGCGGGCGTGGTCGAGCAGGGCAGGCTGCATCGCACCGAGGACGGTGTTCCTCAGGGCGGCGTGGTCAGTCCGCTGCTGTTGAACGTCGCCCTGCACGGGATGGAGGAGGCCGCCGGAGTCCGGTATGAGAAGAGCGGCCTGTGGGGCGCTCGGATCGCGAAGGGCTGCCCGGCAACGATCAGATACGCCGACGACTTCATTGTCCTCTGCCACTCCCGGCAGGAGGCACTCGATGTCAAGGCACGGCTCGCCCGCTGGCTGGCGCCCAGGGGTCTTGCCTTCAACGAGGACAAGACGCATATCGTCTCCCTCGCGGAGGGCTTCGACTTCCTGGGATTCAACGTCCGCCGCTACGGCACCAAGCCGCTGATCAAGCCGAGCAAGGCGGCCAGCAGACGGATCCGGGAGAGGCTGCGCACCGAGTTGCGCTCCCTGCGCGGGAGCAACGCGCCCGCGGTGATCAAGAAACTCAACCCCATCATCCGGGGGTGGGCCGCCTACTACCGGACACAGGTATCAGCCGAGGTGTTCGATGCACTCGATCAGTACCTGTGGGAGCTCACGTTCAAGTGGGCCAGGTTCAGCCACGCGAACAAGCCGACCCGATGGGTCGTCGCCCGGTACTGGGGGCGCCTCAACAAGGCCCGCCAAGACCGGTGGGTATTCGGCGACCGCAAAAGCGGCGCCTACCTGCACAAGTTCAAGTGGACCAACATCGTCCGGCACAGGATCGTCATGGGCGTGGCGTCAATCGACGACCCCGCCCTTGCCGACTACTGGGCGAAGCGGCGGCGCAAGGCGCGCCTGCCGATCGACAAGACCAGCCTGCGGCTCCTCAAAGCCCAGGACGGTCGCTGCGCGATCTGCGGGTCCGTGCTCCTGCCCGACGACGACCGGCCGCAAAACCCGCGCGAGTGGGAGCAGTGGCTGACGGGCGCCCGCAAGGGGCTCGCCAAGGTAGTCATCCCGCAAGCCCCCGAGCCGGACGAACACGAACCCCGTCTCGCACACGTCCGCTGCCGCGACGGCAGCAGCCCGGCACTTCTGCCCGCCTACGAGCCTGCGGGGCTTGCTTGAGCCGGGTGCTCGGAAACGGGCACGCCCTGGTTCTGAGGGGGGCCCGGCACAGCAATGTGCCGGGCCTACCCGTCCGGAGCAGCAAGGGCTGCCTGCGACGCCCCGTTTCCGAAAGAGCAGAAGCCTGGGGCCGCAACGGCGGCATTGTGCTTACTGTCGCGCTCGCGGAGAGCGGCGGTCTGCCGTCACGAGCGCCGAGTAGAGGGTTGCTCGTAAGCCCAGAGGGACAGTTTTCGCCGTTCCGGCCACGCAAGCCGCTAGGGAGGTCAAGCCTTAGTTGCGGTGACCGTCGATGGCTGGCGGAATGTCGCCCAGCCGGCGATCACCCTAGTCGGTGTCGAACTCGACGAGGACGCCGTGCGCGTCTAGGATCGCTCAAACGACCAGAAAGGGGGCATCATGCCCGAACGCTCACCCGAGATCGAGCAGGTTCTGCGCGACACCTTGGACGCGATGGTGCGCTCTGACGTCGATGAAATTGGGCGGCGTACTTCGCGCGACGCCTGCGTCCTCTCGATCGGCTCCGACGCAAGCGAATGGGCCGAGGGGTACGACGAGATCATGCGGCTGTTTCGCGAGTCGACCCCCGAGGGCGAGCTCGGGGTCAGGGTCGGCCTGGACGACGTCAAGGGGTTCCGTGAGGGGAGTGTCGGCTGGGCGGCTGGCCATGGGTATTTCGAGATGGAGGGCAGGCGCGTCCCCGTGCGCCTGACCGCGGTGCTGCACGAGGAGGATGGCGACTGGAAGGCCGTACAGAGCCACGCATCGATCGCGGTGCCCAACGAGCAGATGCTGGATCCGATGTTTCAAGGCACCGGGTAGCTCGCAGCGAGGAGACTCGCCGACGGTGACGCGATGATCGGTTAGCGACGCTCTTGGGACCGCTTGCGCGGCCACGCCGGGTACGTCTGGTGTTCGTCCGAACCGAGAGTTTCCGAGTGGTCGATTGCGTCGTTGCGCGGCTTGCGCTCGACCAAGGGGCAGCCGCGAGGATTATCATGTTCAAAGTCCAAGCTCCTCGCAGCGCAGCATGTGTTTCGGTCGCGGTCTCGGTTCCGCTTCGACCGTTCCGGCGGTCGGACAGCCGTTGGCGCGCCTGCGAGAAGAGACGCGATCATCCCGGTCCCGCATCGGCGCCGGCGGCGGCAGGTCGAGACGCGGGTTCGCCTACCTCAACCGCCACGGCTTTGGCCTGGCACCCAAGCTGCGTGACCCGCAAGCCGGGCTAGGGCGACGGCCCGCGCGACCGCTCAGCTTGCATGCACCGGCGAGCTGCCGGGGCCAGCGAGCAGGCGGGTCAGCGAACCGGAGAGCCATCACGGCCGTACTGCGGGCACCAACAAAACGCTTTCTCGATGGAGGAGTTTGTCGTCATGTCCATGATGTCGGACTCTGATTTGGGTGCTGTGGCCGGTGAGCGTGGGGTAGGACCGCCTTCGCCCGGCGCGGCTGTCGACGACCCGAACGCTGTCTATGCGCTGGGTACCCGCGGCGGCGAGAGCGCCCGCTTACAGCGTCAGGCGGAGGAGCTCGCGCCCGATAGCGCTGTGCTGCTTGACCGGGTTGGGCTACGGCCGGGCGACAGCGCGATCGATCTTGGCTGCGGACCGCGCGGGGTCATCGATCTGCTGGCCGAGCGGGTCGCGCCGGGTGGGCGGGTCGTTGGGCTTGACGCCGACCCGGCGCACGTGGCGATGGCATCTGATTTTGTCGCGCGCCGGGGTTTGAGCGACGTTGAGGTCGTGTGCGGCGACGCGCGAGACACCGGCCTTGAGTCGGGCTCGTTCGATCTGGCCCATGCCCGGACGCTGCTGATCACGGTGCCGCAGCCAGCGGAGGTGCTTGGGGAGATGGTCCGGCTGGCGAGGCCGGGAGGGTGGGTGGCCGGCCTTGAGCCTGACACCGAGGCCGCGATCTGCTCCCCGCCCCATCCCGCGTTCGATCGGCTGTGCGAGATCTTCACCATCGCGTTCTCCCGCAACGGCGCGCCGACCCGCACTTCGGCCGTCGGCTGGCTGAGCTCTATCGCCAAGCAGGGCTCCAGGACGTAACGGTGGAAGTCCGGGCAGGGGTGTATCCGGCTGGGCACTCGCGTCGGACGATCCGGGCCGACCTCGTGCGCAGCATGCAGCCACAGATCATCGAGATGGGACTGGCCGACCAGCAGGAACTCGACGAGCTTGACACCGCGGCGCGCAAGCATTTCGAGAACTCCGACGTACTCGTGATGCCCGGCCTGTACTTCCTCGCCTGGGGTCCAGACCAACAGCGTCGTTGAGTGTCGCCGGCGTGGCTGGTCACGCAGGCGGAGCGGGAGCCGCCGAGCGCCGGCCGCGCGGCCGTCCGTCGGCTGCTGGTTTCCACCAATTCGGGCCATGTCTTCGTCGCGGATCCGGTGGCCGCCTTCGTCCGCAAGCAGTCACCCGCCACGCCCATTCTGGCGCCAGAGCTCGCAATAGTCCTCGGAACGCGAGCCTTTCGCCGCGGCCGTTTGCGGTGGCCCCACCGCGGACGGGGGAAAGCCAGCCAACGTCGCAACAGATGACCGGCGGGAGCCTAGACCGAGAGCCAGATGGTTCGGGTGTGGGAGTGGCAGATAGACCGCGCCTTGCGCGCGGTCACGTTTCTTCTCGGGGCGATCACCGAGATTCCCCACCTGGGCGGGCGTGAGCTAACGCGCCTGGGTGCGGCAGTGGGTGAAGGCCCGGAGGGCCGAGCCCGCTGGCGTGCCCTGGCGCGTGCGCGTCCCTTCTGTTGGGGGGCCTGCAGCTCAGGCGGTCGCCGTGGCCATCTCGGCCCCGAAGAGGGCGTCCGGCCGCTGCCAGCCGAGCGTCTTGCGTGGCCGCTCGTTGACCTCGGTCGCAATCCGTAGCAGGTGCTCCGCGGTGTGGATGCCGAGCTCGGTGCCCTTCGGGAAGTAGTCACGCAGCAGCCCGTTCATGTTCTCGTTGCTGCCCGCGCTGCCACGGGGAGTGCGCGTCACAGAAGAACACACGCGTGCCGGTCGCGGCGGTGATCTGCTGATGCATTGCGAGCTCCTTGCCTTGATCCCAGGTCAGTGTCCGCCTCAGCGGCCGCGGGAGACCCTCAAGCGCGCGCGTGATCGCCTGGCGGGCGCCGTCGGTGCTCGCGATCCCGTCGGGGAACGCCAGCAGGATCAGGAACCGGGTGGTGCGCTCCACGAGCGTTCCGATCGCCGAGCGGTTCCCGGCGCCCATGAGCAGGTCGCCCTCCCAATGACCAGGCTGCGCACGGTCCTCGACCTCGGCTGGGCGCTCGTCGATCATCCGCATCGCGGTCAGTCGTCCGCGGCGCTGCAGGCCGAGCAGTCGTCGCCGACGTCGCCGGCGCCGCGCTGGCCGCGTGATCGCGACCGCAGCGTCGTAGATCGCCTGGTAGATCGTCTCCTTGCAAAGCCACCGCGACGGCTGCCCGGCGAACAGCACCCGTAGTTCGTGTGCAACCTGCTCCGGGCTCCAGCGTTTCGCCAGCAGCCGCTGGACGACCTCAGCCAGCACCTCATCCACAGCGATCCGCCGCTTGCGCGGCTTGCACACCCGCCGCCGAGCGGTGTGCTCGGCGTGATGTGGCCGGTAGCGGCCGTCCGGGTCGCTGTTGCGACGGATCTCGCGGCTGATCGTTGAAGGCGCACGCCCTAACTGCTCCGCGATCCCGCGCACCGTCGTGTTCGCCGCAAGGAGATCGGCGATCCGGATCCGTTCCTGCTCTGAGAGATACCGCGGACTCCGCGGCCTCGATTCTTCGATTTTCACCGGCGGATAGATGACAAGCGCCCCGGCGGAATTCCGAACCCGCCGGCCATACCGCCACCGGCTCCCCGTCTTCCGGTTGATCCCGACTAGCCGGCACGCCTCGCTGTTGTTCACGCCCTGCGCGATCAGCTGCACGTACCGCTGCTGCTTCTCGGCCTGAACCCCACCCGCCGGCGCCCGCCTCCTGTCCCGCATTGCAACCTCCAAATCCGCGCTGGTGTTGCAACGTCAGCTGGAATCCGCCCGTCCGCACTGGGGCCAAGTCAGGCGTCCGCGGCCAGCCTTGGCGCTCGCTCAAACAGTGGAGATAGCGGTCACGTTTGCTGCCTCCGCTCGGGGGACGGCTCCAGAGGACTGGAGGGCGGCTGGGTGGGTGACAACCTTGTTCAGCCGCGCGCGACGCGCGCGGCGCCGCTGCAGTGTCAACCGGCTCGGCCGCGTACTGCTAAACAGCGAAGCGGTGCGGTTGATGTAGTTGGTGAGCACGGCGACCTTGCGGTCGGCGTCGTGGTCGAGCGCTGCCTGCATGAGTGCCCCATGGAGCTTGAAATCGGCGCCGGCTGCAGTGATGGGGCGTGTTCTCTCGTCCATCGGACATAAGCGAGCCGGAGCGATGGCGCACGAGTCTCATTACCGGCGGTATACGTCGCGGCCTTTGATCGCGACGCTTGCAGTCATCGGGCTCATTGCCGCTCGGCGCCTCGTCTACTACGTCTCAGACTGGCACGTGGATTCCCGGAGTCACTGCGCTGATCTCCGGATCGAACACCATCTTGGTGACGAGCACGAGCTTTTCGGATATTGCCTCCGGCTTACACCAGCGTGCGCAATCCCGGCCAGGCGCCACGCGCCGGCGCGGCGACCAGGGCTCGGATCTCGCCCAGCCGGTCGACCGAGAGCGTTACCTCGTCCCCTGGCGCAAGCCAGGGAAAGTCGTCTGCTCCGTGCCGGAGCGACAGCTCGAGGATGCAGCCGCCCTGGCAAGTCCCGCTGCCGATCAGCGAGCGGGCCTCGACGCAGGTGTTCCACGACGAGTACGACACCAGCTCCTCGAACGACCAGTAGGCCGAGGACCACATGTCGGTCCCGTACACACGACCGTTGACGCGGGATGTCATGCGCAGTTCATAACCGTTGCCGGAGCGGCAGTCCTCCAGTTCGTCGGGTGTGACGAACACTGCACCGAGCGAGGAGGCGAAGTCCTTGCCCTTGAATGGGCCGAGCCGTCCGTCCATCTCCCGGAACTGCAGATCGCGGGCCGACCAGTCGCACAGCACGACGAATCCGGCGATGAAGGCGCCGGCCTGCGCGGGCGTCAGCGACCGGGCTGGGCGGCCGAGGATGGCCCCGACCTCGAGCTCGAAGTCGAGTTGCTCCGAACCCCCCGGGATTTCCACGGCGTCGTGCGGGCCGAGGATATTCGCGACGTTCGAGAGGTACCCGATGGGGCGCTCATACCAGACGTCCGGCCCTCGGCTCATACCGGCATCCCGCCAGGCGGGCAGCACATGCTCTTCGAAGACCATGAAGTCACGCATCGCGACGGGGTCGACCGGTCGAAGTAGATCCAGTGTGTCCACCTGCGCCTCGTCGGCCGGTGCGGCCAGGATGCGCGTGCCCAGCTGATCGAGGCGTTCGCCGTCGTCGCCGAAGTGCTCCTCGAGCGCCGAGTCGCGCGATGAGAGCGCCGCGACGTCGTCCTTGCGTAGGACACCGAGCCGAGGTCCTTCGGGGGTGGCAGCTTTGATGAAACGCATGGGGCTCCTTTTCGATCGGATGGGGTCGAGACGACGTCTGCCGGTGGTGGGCGAACCAGCGGTGAGCCAGGCGCGGTCAGGCATGGCTGGTGCGGCGGCGGACACGGGTGGCGACGGTGACCCCGATTACGGTCCGAGTTCGTAGAAGGAGTCCTGCACCCACCCGCTGCGGCCGAGCAGCTGCAGCCTGGCGATGCCCATCTGCAGGAAATAGTTTCCAAGGAACCTCCCGGTTGGGCCGAACTGCCGGCGTGACGATGGCGGTGCCGAGGAATACGGGCGCCAGCGCCGGCAGCAGGTACGTTGAGGATCCCGTGAGGTCTAAGCCGCCTGCCTTGGCGAGAAGCAGAACGTCCGCGAGACCGGCGATCGTGCCTGCGGCGATGTAGCTCCCGGCCCGGACCCGGTTGACCTGGATCCCGGACAGACGTGCCGCCTCGCGGTTTGCCCCAACGAGAACGATGTGCCGTCCTATCGGTGTCCGCGTGGTCACGTGGGCGAACGCAAGGCACGACACCAGCCCGTGGTAGAGGGAGAGCGGAAGCCTAAGCACGTTATGCGGATCCGTCGACGATCGCCACGACACGAGCGGGCGCGGCGCTTCCGCCGATCAGCCGCAGCGGAAAGCACGCGACGGTGAACCCGGTCGGCGGTAGCCGATCGAGGTTCGCCAGCCGCTCGATCTGCGAATAGGCCAGGCCGACCTGGTGCGCGGACCAGAAGACCCCCGGGCGGCCGGACTTGAGCGCGTGTGTGGCCTGGAGGTGGAGCGGACGGTCCCAGCCCCAGGCATCGATGCCCATAACGCGGACGCCGCGGTCATATAGCCAGCGAGTGGCGTCGGCGCTCACGCCGGGGCCGCGGCTCATGTAGTCGGCCTCGCCGTAGAAGGCGTCGCGGTCGGTGCGAACGAGGACGATGTCGCGCTCGGCGAGCTCGTGCCCGGCCGCGTGCAGTGCCGCTTCGAGGTCGGCGACGTCGATGACCTCGCCGTCGGAGCGCTCGTGGAAGTCGAGCACTGCGCCGGGGCGAAAGAACCAGTCGAGTGGGAGCTGATCGATCGTCTGAGCGGGCCGCCCGGCGATCGCCGAGTTGTAGTGGTAGGGGGCGTCGACGTGGGTCGAGTTGTGGCTGCCCAGGCGGGTGAAGGTCTCGATCGCCCACCCCTCGCCGTCACGCAGGAGCTCGGGTCCGACGCCGAACATTTCGGCGATCTGCGCCGCACCGCCGTCGTGATCGACGAATTCGATCTCCGTGCGCAGGAGGGGCGGCAGGCTCGCGGGACTCGAAATGATCGGGGCGGAGAGATCTACGAACCTCATCGGTCTTTGTCTCAGCCGTCGATGAAGCCGGGGTGGAGCGGGCCCCAGCTGTTGGCTGCTTCGTCGGTTGGATCCCAGACCCGTGGGCGTAGGGGAGAAGTCGCGTGCCAGGGGCGAGGCTCGAACTCCCCCGTGCGCTCATCGCGGATCACGTCCAATTCGCAGAAGAGCTCGACGATGTTGCCGTCGGGATCGCGGTGGTAGGTGAAGATGTTGTGGCCGGGGCCATGGCGGCCTGGGCCCCAGATGAGCCGGATGCCATGGGCCGCGAGCGCGTCGAGAGCGTCCTTGAGGTGGACGATGTCGCGCATCTCAAAGGCCACGTGAAAGAGCCCTGATTTGGTCTGGCTTCGCAGCAGGTTGATCGCGTGGTGGTCGGAATTGCAGCGCATAAAGACAAAGAACTCGCCGACTGCGTCCGACCAGCGAAAGCCCAAGACCTCCTCATAGAACTGTCGCACGGCGCCCAGGTCCGACACGTAGCCGGCCAGATGGCCGAGCTTCGACGGCCGCCAGCTGGGGGGCGTCGCGTCGCGCCGGCCGGCCTGGTGCTCGTAGAGAACGATCGGCGTTCCCGTCACCGGCTCCCGAAGATGGAGCACATCGACGAGGCCGGGCTCCGGATCTGAGACTCGTTCGATGTCGATGCCGAGGGCCCGGAGGTTGCGGTCCGCGTCGTCAAGCGCGCCCCGTAGCTCGAAGCCGAGTCGCGCGCGTCCGTCCGCCTCGCCCTCGCTGACGACGACGCAGTGATGGTCGGCTCCGGTGCTCAGATAGCACTTCGAGGGCGAGCGCTCCACGCATTCCAGGCCCAGGGCTTGCTCGTAGTAGTCGGCCATGCGCCGAACATCCGGGGTCCGGACCTCGAAAAAGCCAAGCTTGGACACCGGTGCAACGGTCATCGGATCACCTCGTAGGGGAGTCGGATGGGACGGGCCGAAATCACGGACGCAGGGAAGAGAGCGCGGGTCGGGGAGCGGATCAGTTCGGTCGAGCGGACTTGCGCACGGAAACATACATGCTTATTGTGTTAGATATTGATTTTGACCACATCGTTTTCGCGGGTGCATCCGCTCGGTCGCGCGGCTCGAGACCGACCGCTCGCGCTTGGCCTTGTGCGTGCGCGTGGCGGACCGGCCGTCGGGCCGGCTGCGGCCCGCGTTCATCGTTCCGCTATCGAAAGGAAGTTCGCATGAAGCTGGCCTCGATCGACTTCGGCGATGGCGCGGGCGTAGCCGCACGGGCCGTTGACGGCGCTTTAGTGGATCTCCGCACGGTCGATCCGGCTTTGCCGACCGACATGCGCGGGCTGCTCGAGCTGGGCTCGTCGACCTTGGCTGACGTCGCTGCCCGCATCCCGTCGGCAACGGAGCGGGTGGACCCGGCGTCCGTGCAATTCCTGCCCGTTGTGCGCCAGCCGCACGCGGTCTGGTGCCTGGCCCTGAACTACCGGCTGCACATCGAGGAGGGCAACTGGGAGTCGCCAGACCATCCGTCCCTGTTCCTGCGTGTCGCCGATAGCCTGTGCGGTCATCGGGCGCCGATCATCCAGCCCGCCGTGTCCGATCGGCTCGATTACGAAGGGGAGCTCGCCGTCGTGATCGGCACCAACGCCCGTCACGTTGCCGCCTCCGACGCCTACGAGGTGATCGCCGGCTACTCGTGCTTCAACGACGCCTCGGTGCGTGATTGGCAACGCCACAGCAGGCAGATCACCTCCGGTAAGAACTTCAGCGCGACCGGAGGGTTCGGTCCGTGGCTGACCACGAGAGGCGATGTACCCGACATCGAGAGCGCTCAGCTCACGACCACTCTGAACGGCAAGGTCATGCAGCAAGCCAGGATCAGCGACCTGATCTTCGGCATCCCAGAACTGATCAGCTACGTGAGCACCATCTGCGAACTCCTGCCCGGGGACGTGATCGTGACCGGGACGCCGGGGGGCGTGGGCACCCGTCAAAGCCCACCCGTGTTCATGCAGAGCGGCGACACTGTTGAGGTCGAAATCGCGGGCGTTGGACGACTGAGCAACCCGGTCCTTCGCGAAGGCGAGAGCGTCCCAGAGCGCGCTGCCCGACTCGAAGTCGCGGGTTGAGCGATCGTGGGCTCCGACACCTCGTCTCCCTTCACCAGTCCTGTGGCCGAGCTGGCGGCCCGGGAGGAGATCGGGCAGTTGCTGATCCGCCGCGGACGCGCCGCGGACGCCAAAGACCCCGACGCCATCCTGGCCCTGCACGTGCCGGGATCGCGCGACGCCCACGGCATCTTCGACGGGACAATCGAGGAGTTCGTCGAGCACCTGCGCACGCACAACTACGCCGATGAGCGCTACGGACGCCAGCGGCACACGATCGGCAACGTGCTCATCAACTTTCTTTCCGCTTCCGCGGCCGAGGTGGAGTCCTACCACCTCGCCTATCACCGCTTGGAGATGCCGGCGGGCTCGTTCGACGTCTTCATCGGGGGACGGTATCTCGACCGCTGCGACCGGCTCGACGGTCGGTGGCGCGTCGCCAGCCGGTCCGTGATCTATGACTGGTCACGCGCGAGCCCGGCCGCACCCACCACGATCCTGGAGGATGCATGACTGACACGATGCCGGGCTCGGCCGGAGAGCACGATGCCGTTCTGGCCGCGCTTGTGGCCAAGCAGCAGATCACGGAGGTTCTGTACCGGCGAGCCCGGGCCGGGGACCGCCGGGACATCGAGTTGGCGCTCTCCTGCTACCACCCCGATGCCACCGAGAAGCACGAAGGGTTCACCGGACCCGCTGCAGACTTCGTCCAGAACGTCTCGATGATCTCGCCGACCTCGCCGGCGCCGGTGACAGCGCTGTGGCACTTCATCTCAAACGTTCTGATCGAGCTGAACGGCGACACGGCGGAGGTCGAGAGTTATCACATCGCGCTGGTCACCCGCGAGGAGCGCGGCGGTGAGACGCACTCATTCATCGGCGGCCGGTACCTCGACAGGTTCACGCAGCGCGATGGTCGCTGGGCGATCGCCCATCGCGAGGTCGTCTTCGACTGGAGCCGAGTCGGCCAAGCTACTACGACCTACTGGGATCTGGTCGGGCTAGACGGTGGCAAGCTCCTGCGGGGCGCGTTCGGGCCTGAAGACCCGCTTTACCACTTACTCGGGGTCTCGACAGGCGCACGAGATGGCGACGTTTGACCTCCTGATCGTCGGCTGCGGGCCGGTGGGGGCGGTCGCGGGGAACTTGGCCGGCGCGGCCGGGTTATCGACCGTGATCATCGACCGTCGCGAGCAGGTGTTTGACCTCCCGCGCGCCATTCATCTCGATGGCCACGTCATGCGCATCCTGCAACAGGCAGGGGCGGCTGACACGCTGCTCCCCGAGACTCGCGTGTGGAAGCGCAGCACCTTCTACGGAGCCGACGGCGAGCCGATTCGGGTGCACGAGTGGCCCCCGGAGCGCTCACAGGGCTGGGACGCTCACTATCTCTTCTATCAGCCGACGCTGGAGCAGATCCTGCGCGCCCGGATCAGAACGAGAGACAACGTCACCTTGCAGTTGGGCCGCGAAGTGCGCGGCATCGAGCAGCGTGAGAACGAAGTCGCGGTGTGGGTGCAGCAGTCGGAATCAGGGGCGACCGAGGAGCTGACGGCCCGCTACGTGCTGGCCGCCGATGGGGCATCGAGCTTTGCCCGGGCCAGCGCCGGCATCGGGCTGATCGACCAGAATTTCGACGAGCCGTGGATGGTGATCGACCTCATCTGCAGGCGTGAGCTCGGTCGGCCCGATGAGTCCGAGATGTTCTGCGATCCCCGTCGGCCGGCCACCCGCGTGCCCGGCCCGCACCGTCACCACCGGTGGGAATTCATGCTCTTGCCCGGAGAGACCGCAGAGGAAATCCAGCGGCCCGAGTCGGTCCAGGCGCTGCTGGCGCCCTGGGTGACGATGGACGAGGTGCAGATCCTGCGCGCGTCGGTCTACCGCTTCCACGCTCTGGTGGCTGAGCGCTGGCGGGCGGGGCGGGTGTTCCTCGTCGGCGACGCGGCTCATCAGACGCCGGTCTTTCTCGGCCAGGGGCTATGCCACGGCATCCGCGATGTCCAGAACGTCGTCTGGAAGCTGGCGGCGGTACGCGCCGGGGCGCCCGAGCGAGAGTTGCTCGACAGCTATGAAGCGGAACGCCGCCCGCACGTGGAGACGATCATCGAGATGTCCGTCGCCGCCGGCCGTGACATCTGCCTGCTTGACCCTGTGGCGGCCGCGGACCGCGACGCTCGTATGCGGGCTGAGGCGGCCAGCGGTCGGCTGCCGCGCACGACGTTCCAAGGCATGCCGGTCCTACGCGGAGGCCTGTTCACCCGTCCGGGGGCGGGTGAACTCTTCCCGCAACCGAGTGTCCGCTGCTCGGACGGAAGGACTGGATTGATGGACGATGTCGTCGGAGCCAGGCCGGCGCTCGTGGTGCCGGCCGCCACGCCCGAGCTCTCGCGCTCAGCCGCAGACGCCGGGGCGGTAACGGTGACGGTGGACGATGGCGGCGGCGGCATTTGCCCGACCGAGCCTGCCGAGCTGAAAAGGTGGATGAGCGATCGCGGTGCGAGCATCGCCGTCGTCCGACCGGATCGCTACGTGCACGCGCTGACCAACGACCCCGAAGAAGCCACGCAGTCGCTGCGCGAACTGGGTGAATTGATCACCTCTCGCGCGCCGGCGCGCAGCTGACGCTCAGCCGACCGCTCGGCTCTCGTTGGCGTTGGCGTCGGCGGCGGGGTCGTGCAGCGAGTGCGCAGCTGCGGCGGTGGCTGCCGCGTCGACATCACCTTCGGCGATCGCGTCGGCGATCGCCTTGTGAACCTCGAACCGCTTCGCGTGCAGCGCCTTGCGATCCTGGCCGGGCAACAGGCGCAAACGCGGATCGTGGGAGCGGACCAACTCGAGAAGGCTGCGGTAGATCGCGCCGAGGACCCTGTTCTCACACAGAGCGGCGATCTCGAAGTGGAAGTCGAGGTTCCGCCGATAGAAGTCGGCCGTATCGCTGGCCCGATCCATCGCCTGCAGCGCTCGCAGCATGGCCGAGAGCGCGCGCCGGTTGTGAGCGGCCTTGGCTGCGCTGACTATGACTTCCGGCTCGAGGATGTTCCGGACGGCGAGCGCTTCCGCTACCTCGTCCGTCGATCCGCTGACCGACATCATCGTCCGCGCCAGTCGGAGCCGAACGCCAGGCTCGGCAACGAAGACGCCACCGCCCGGCCCCGTGCGCGTGACCACCCGGCCGCGCGACTCGAGCAGCTTGATCGATTCGCTGATCGTCGAGGGTGCGACTTCGAGCATCGTGCCGAGCTCCGTTCGGCTCCCCAGCCTGGTGCCCGCCGGCAGCTCGTGTTCGACGATGCGACGCTCGACCGCTTCCGCCACCAACTCGGCCCGGGAGGTCCGCCGCGGGACCTCGATCCAAAGTGGAGCGGCTTGGGTACCGGCACCGTCTTGTTGCGCTTGTGGCGGGGACTGACGAGCCATCGGAGGGTCGCTCCCATTCGTCGAGCTCAATAGGTTCAACCTGCGAAATAGAAGGTTAGATGGTGCCGCGGCCACACTCAAGGCCTCGACCCGTAATTAAACACGTTTAACCTGTTGACAAGGCGGCAAAGGCGATTATTATGCATCTCCTCAGCGGAGGTCGCGCCGCGGCCTCCCCGCTCGACTGGGAGGTCGGAGTGCCCACCAAGAAGACGATGATCGCTGCGTTGAAGCTGGCCTCGGCTCGCCCGTTCACTCCCGGCGCACCGTCGGCATCGTCCTGTTCGCGTACGTATCCCCCTATGGAGGCTGATCTCATGCCGCAGAAGGCCCTTCAACACCGTTCGCTCGTTAGATGGCGGCTGGCCGCCTGTCTGGCGGTGGCCGCCGTCGGCACGGCGGCGTGCGGCGGCACGTCGAGCTCGAGCTCGAGCGACCCGTCTTCGAGCTCCGCCTCCGCGTCGAGTTCCACTTCCGGCGTATCTTCCGCGATCAGCGCCGAGCTCGCGAAGTACTCCGCCCCGGCGACCACCTATCCGGCTGTCGCCCCCGTGTCCGGGGTGTCGGCTCTCAAGGGCAAGACGGTGTGGTGGGTGCCGATCGGGGCGTCGATTCCGACGCTCGCCGCCGTGGGCAACGCCATGCAGTCCGCCCTCGCGCACGAAGGCATCACGCTGCAGACCTGTGACGGCAAACTGCTCCCCACGACGATCGCCTCGTGTCTGTCTGAGGCCGCTTCGCAGGGCGCCTCCGGCGTGGTCACCGGCTTCGTCGACTACCAGCTGGTGCCCACAGCCTTCAACAACCTCGTTGCGCATCACATCCCAGTTCTCGTCGCCGGCGAAACCCCGGATGGCGGCAAGACATCGACCGCGCAGTTGGGCTTCTACCCCACGCGCCCCGCGGATGACCTGATGCAAAAGCTTGACCTCGAGTCCGTCATCGCCAATAGTGGCGGCAAGGCGCACATCCTCTATGTCGGCGTCACCGATTCTCCCGAGACCAAGCAAGAGGCGGCCTACGCCAAGACATTCACCGCTCAAGGCTGCCCGGGATGCTCGTTCACCGAAATCGACTACAGCACCGCGGCCATCAACAAACTGTCCTCAGCGGTCAGTGCGGCTCTCGTCTCGAATCCGAATACCAACTACGTCGTCTGCGAGGTCGACGCATGCTCGCCCCTGGCGGTCGCCGGCATCGAGACAGCGGGCTACAAGACCAAGGTCAAACTGGCGTCGAGCAACGGAAACCTCGACTCGCTGCAGCGGATCAAGGCCGGCAACGTACAGTTCACGGATACCGGCGTGAGCGCCACCTACTTCGGGTGGCAGTTTGCCGACGGCATCATCCGCATGCTCACCGGCACGCCGCCGGTCCCGACGCTGACGGTTGAGCGGGTCTTCACCAAGGACAACGTGTCCGGCCTGAGCTTGACCCCAGCGGCCTACGCGACGGAGGCCTGGTACGGGTCCAACGCGTTTGAACAGAAGTTCCTCGCCGCCTGGTCTAATCGGTAGATGGCTGCCACGACTCGCCTCACGGTTCACGGGCTCAACAAGACGTTCGGCTCGGCCCGTGTGCTGACCGAGGTCGAGTTCTCCGTCAGGGCCGGCGAGATCCACGGTCTCGCCGGTCAAAACGGCTCCGGCAAGTCGACACTGATCAAGATCCTCACCGGCCTTTACACCCCCGACCGGGGAGCGGAGTACGAGGTCGACGGCAGACCGATGCGGCTCCCCGCCCGCTGGCCCGAGGTTCATCGCGCCGGAGTGTCGGTCGTCCACCAGGATCTCGGCCTATTGGATCACCTCACGATCGCCGAGAACGTATGCGTGGGTGGATTTCCCACCACCGGCGTTTTGCGCCACATCGACCGCGAACGCCGCGACGAGCTCACGAGGCGGACCCTCGCCCGTCTCGGCCTCGAGTTCGATCCAAGCACCTTGGTGGACACCCTCGACGCGGCCGAGCGAGCCGAGGTGGCGATCGCTCGGGCCATGCGCGATCACACAACCGGCCGTGGAGTAGTCATCCTCGACGAGTCCACGCGGGCGCTCGGAGGAGCGGACCTCACCCGGATCCACCGGCTGCTCAGACGGATCGCCGCCGATGGAGGCGCGGTCGTGCTGGTCAGCCACAACCTGGTCGAGCTGATGGCCGTCAGCGATCGGATCACCATCCTGCGCGACGGCCGGGTGGTCGGAAATGGGGTCTCGACGACGCAGTTGAGCGAGCAGGAGATCGCCCGCTTGATGCTCGGCAGCACGATCTCGGCGCTCAGCCCCCGAAGCGGGCAGTCCCGGGCGGTTCGCCCTGAGCCGGTCATCTCCGTCTCCGGCCTCGCCAGCAAGCGCATTGTCGATGTGAGTTTCTCACTGAGCAGAGGCGAGGTCGTGGGCATCACGGGACTCCCCGGTTCGGGGTACGAGGACATCCCCTACCTCGTGACCGGCGCCCACCGTGCCTCCCGCGGGCAGCTGTGGACGAGCAACCGGACCATGGACCTGTCCCGCGCCACCGTGGCCTCGTGCATCAGAGCGGGGGTCGTCCTGGTTCCCGAACGCCGGGACCGGGATGGTCTCGCCTTTGAGCTCAGCGTGCGCGACAACATCGCGCTTCCGCTGCTGCGCCGGCGCGGCGGCCGATGGTTCTTGGGTCGCCGCTGGCAGCAGGACGCCGCCGAGGATGCAGGGCAGGCGCTCGACATCCAGCCACGCCTACCATCCATGCTGGTCAAGCAGCTCAGCGGCGGCAACCAGCAGAAAGTCCTCCTCGCCAAGTGGCTCGGCGCGGGACCCACGTTGCTGGTGCTGCACGAACCCACGCAAGCGGTCGACGTCGGGGCCCGGCGAGACATCCTGGCCTCCCTGCACCGTGCCTCTGACTCCGGGGTCGCCGTGCTGCTGGTGAGCAGCGAGCCGGAGGATCTGGTCGCCGCATGCGACCGCATCCTCATCTACAGCAACGACCAAGGGCTGCACGCCACCGAGGCGGACACACCGGAGGCACTCATCGACCAGATTTACACCGTGCCCGAAGCGACCGCCTGGAGCGCGCAATGACCCCTCAGGAACATCGCAACGAAACCCTCCCCCGGCCCACCGAGCCGCCGGATCCCAGCGCCGGGCCGGTCCTCAATCCGGCGACGCCACAACGACCCGCCAGCACTGCCGAGATCCGGGGACGCTCCGCGGCGAGTGATCGCCTCCACTCACTCGCCAACAAATACGCGCTCATCGGCGTCTGGGTCCTCATGGCCGGTGTCTTTGGCGTTCTGACGCCAGGCAAGTTCCTGCAGACCTCGACGGCTCAGGCGCTCTTCGGATCGCAGGCTCCCGTCGTCTTCCTTGCCGTCTCGGCGCTGTGCACCCTCGTGGTCGGAGAGTTTGACCTGTCATTTGCCGGCGTGATGGGCTTGGCCGCGACGATCATCGCCGTGCTTTCGGGTTTGCACCACGTGCCGATCGCTCTGGCGTGTCTCATCGCGCTGGCCGCGTGCGCCGGCTGCGGCGCGCTAAACGCCTTCTTCGTGGTCAAACTCAATGTGTCCTCGCTGGTGGTGACACTGGGAACAGCCAGCCTGTTCCTCGGTATCTCCGAGCTGATCTCCTCGTCGAACACCGTCTCGATATCCAGCACCAGCTTCTCAAACATCGCGCAGACCCAACTGCTCGGACTTCCGTTGTCCTTCTACTACGGCCTCGTCGTCTGTATTGCCTTCGCCTACATTCTCACCTGGATGCCCGTCGGCCGGCACATCGTGTTCGTCGGCTCAAACCGCGAAGTCGCGCGCCTGTCCGGAATCAACGTTGCCCGCTTCCGCGCCCTGAGCTATGTCATCGCCGCGCTGATGGCGGGCGTGGCAGCGATCCTGCTGGACGCGACGGTGGGAGGCTTCGACCCCACCGGAGCCTCCAGCTACCTGCTGCCCTCGCTCGCCGCCGTCTTTCTCGGGACCGCGACGGTAATGCCCGGGCAGTTCAATCCGCTCGGGACTTTCATCGGCATTTACTTCCTCGAGACGGGCGTCATCGGACTGCAGCTCCTCGGTGAGACCGGCTGGGCCCAAGATGCCTTCTACGGCGCCGGTCTCGTTCTCGCGGTCGCAGTCGCCACCGTCGTCCGGAACCGAACCCGAACGGCATAACGCCGCCCAGAGTCTCGGGGACGGCGATCGAGACGACCCGGGCGGCCCCGGCGGTAAGCCAAACAGCCATCGCAGGCGAACCGGTGACGCTGACGAGACGCCACGGTTGAGCTTCTGCGCACACCAACAGCGGGGAAGGCTGCCGACGAGTCGACGCCCGCTTGACAGGGCGGCAGTCAGCTCCGCGGCTGCACTCTCGGCGGTGCGTCGTGGCAGCGGTTCAGGCTCTCGCGCCCGCCCATCTGCAAGCGCTCGTCCGATCGTGCGCGAATCACAACCTCGACGCTCTGGCGCGCTGCGAAGGTCCACTACTCCTTCGTCATGGCTTCCGAGTGCGCTGACGATCACCCTCGGCGCTGATGCTCGGGACGACCTCCAAGACCGAGCCCGAGACCGACGTCCGCCGTCGCCTTCGGATTGGCGTTGCGGAAGTCGAGCCCAACCAGCCAGGTGCGGGTCCCGCGCGGCCGTCGTCGGTCGTGCTCCCGCTTTGCGATTGGGCGGGCGATCGCCAATCACCCGCAGACCGGTGCTACCGCAGGTCGTCCTGAGCGAGAGTGAAGGGCCGGACGCCCGCTGCGCGATGTCGAATGAGAAGTGTTGGGCCGACACCGTGCGCCGCCGGATTGGTCGCAAAGGGAGAGCCTTCGGGCCACGAGGGTCTGGCGGCCGGCGCCGTGGCAGCTGTTGCTCAATTGCAGCATCGCCAGGGCGCTATGCCGGCGCGCTCGCGGTCCTCCGGAAAGGGGCGGTTACGCGAGAGCGCCGGTCCTGCAGGAATTCGCGGGGGTTTGCCGAGCGGAGACGATTACGCTTGGTGGGGATCCTCGCCGAACTCTCGCCGCCTCAAGACGGCGTCCACCGCTCATCGACAATCCTCTGTCTCACTCGGCCTCGTCCCCTGATCCGTTACACCCTCCCGGCGATTGGCCGGAAGTGGAGGCTCTTCGGTCGGCAGGGATCGAGTGAGGAAGGGACAGGGAGGTTCGAAGACGGCGAGTCGGCCGGTCGCGTCGTTCCTGTCAGCTGGAGAGTGGGATCTCGGAGATCACTTCACCACCAGGCTGGCGCCGCCGGGAGCGGCGCGCCGCAGTTACAGGTCTCAGCGGCGCGGACCATCGCGCCGCAGCCCCCGCAACGCACCAACCGCCCATTCAGATGATCAACCGTCCAGACACCGGTCTGACCGCCCATGCCCAGATCAGCCCAGAAGCGACGCATCGCATCAGCGTGTGCGTCGCTCATCCGCAGCTGCTTGACTGCCTCGGCGCTGTCCCAAGCGGTGATCGTGTACAGACGATTGCCGATGACCGCGCCGACCCAGGAGATGAAGCCCGGCATCGCAAGCAGCTGTTGGACGATCTCACGACTGCGTTCCTTGACCTCGGCCTTCTCGTCATCGGACCGCGCTTCGAGAACGGTGAGACTGAACGCACCCGGGACATTCCCGTTCCCGCTTGCCGCGTAGGCACTAGTGCCGAATGCAAACGGTCCGATCGCACTGGGCTGGACGATGACATCGAGACCGAGTTGCTCGGGCAGCGCGCGAGCGTCGAAGTAGCCTTCGACTGACTCGATCCCCTCGGCGCCCAAGCGGATGAAGTCGGCACCCGGCACCGTGATCTCCTTGCCCGTCGGCGGTAGCCCTTGGAACGGCGCCGTGTTCGTTCCCCGCATTAACCACTGCGCCGCGACGATGCCGTTCCCCGTCAGCCCGATCGGCGAGAGATCGAACGTCAGATCGGGGAAGGGGGCGAACAGTCCGTCCGCGTATTGGGCTGTCGCGCGCCCGTCGAGCTTGCTGACGACCGGGTCCGAGTACGTTCCTCCGTCAGCGAACGTTGCGGCGATCGCGTCGCCGTCGTGTGCGTTCCAGGCGTCGAAATAGCGTTGCGCTAGCCCGATCCCACTCATACCCACCCCCCATCGCTCGGGTCGATTGAATCCAGCGGCAAGCATACGCGCACTGCCGGGCTGGCGCACCGTGGCGGCTGCTCTGAACTTTTCCCGCGCGCCTACTGAGACTGACGATACGAGGTCGTGCGTGGAGTCACGAGCAGGCTGCGACGGTCGCACGTCTCGCCGATGCGGTCTCCGGCGAAGTCGACCTCGCCTCGGTACTGAAGCGTGAGCAGGAGCTCACAGTGCTCGAGCGCCGCCTCGCATATGCGGCTGCCGACCGGCTCGTGCGACGAGCCGCCGCCGGTCGATCGCGCTGGTGCCTTTACTCGGCGGCGGGGGCGGTTGCAAGCGGAGAGGGTCCGAACGGCGACTACCACATCCGCAGGATGAGCAACAAGGCACACCGGCGGCCCTGCGCTCTCCCCTTGGACGAGGAACACATGTGCCGTCGTGGGGCGAAGATTCGCGACGCAACAGCGCCGCTCTGCCCCAGCATTGGGGAAGCGACGGACTCAGTGTCGCTCTTGTCGGATCCGGAAGTCTTCGAGCGCTAGATCAGGCCGTGTCGGGCTATCGCTCGGGACGAAACTGGGGAGCACGAAATCGACCGCGGCCGAGTCGGGGACGCTGTCGCAATCCCACGAGGGAGCGGCACCTGGTCCGCCGCGGCCCCGGCGCCGAGTGAGCGTCGCCTCCGTGGTCGCTTCCGCTCAGAGCTCCTGTACGGGTCCGGGCGTGCCGCCCAATCGCTCACGCCTTCCCGAATGTGGGTGGCGATGCCCCTGATTCGCCTGGCCCAGACGGGCGGTTTGGGCCAGGCACATATGTCGTTCGCTATCGATGATGGATCTGGTCACGAAACGCAGAACCTGTGACCAGATAGCCAGGAATCCCCTGGTAATCAACCGACAACTGGTCACAGGGAGGGACGCCTGACGGCTTCAAAAGACCTGGAAAACCGAGGGATTCGAGGCAAGAGAGCGCCTGGATCGCACCCAGGAGGGCGCAGGTTCGAGTCGCGCCAGTCCCGTCCGCGGCTTTTCCGCAGTGAGGTGGAGGGCTCGTCTGCTCGGACGAAGCAGCTGTCGATCGCACACGCGGCAAAGCAGGCGCTAGTCATCCGCAATCCGAGTCCGCGCGGCGATGCCGAATAGCAGCGCTCGCGACACCACGCTCATTCCCCGCAGGACCTCATCCCGGGGCTGGAGGGCCAGCAATCCTCCAATCGCTCTTCCATGCGCGACGTCATTGCGCGTGATTCAGGAGTACGCCGACGCCGTCGGGCTGTCGATCCTGTTCGGCGCCCACATGACGCTCGTCCCGCGCGTGATCGACCTGCTTGCAAAGCAAGGCATCGACGACGTAGCGGTGACTGTCGGCGGAACGATCCCCGCCGAAGACATCGCCGCGCAAAACGGCTCGGCGTGGCAGCGGTGTTCACGCCAGGCGCGAGCACCGAGCGGGTCGGCGAGTTCATGGGCACCGTGGGCCGCTCGCGCTGGCCGGCAAGATCGCCTGGCAACGGACGAACGTAGAACGCGAAGCCCCACGCGTTACGCGGCGGCTCCGATCAGAACCAGCCCTCCACATACGATCGCGATTCCCGCCCATTGCGTGCGGCTGAGCCGTTCGCTCAGCAGAACGGTGCCCATCAAGACCGGTACCAGCGCGTACGGCGCCGAGGCGGTTGCGACGAGCGAGGTCTGAGCCTGGCCGACGCCCAAGTTGAAGAACGCGTATCCGCCGGTATCGAGCAGGGCGATCAGCATGATCAGTGACAGCATGATCGGCGAGGGATCCCGCCAACGCAGAGTCCCGCGCCGCCCCGAGTGCAGCACCAGGAACGCGGCGGTGAACCCCCTCGCCAGAAAGATCGGGCCGAGCCAGCCGATTCGCTCGCGGTCGTACGAGATGCCGAAGACGAAGCCGCCAAACAACACCATCGCGGCGATCGCGAGGGTGATTCCGTGCAAAGAGCGGCGATCGATCCTCAGGGCGGCGATCCGGGACACGTCCAGGGAGACGACAATGACGCCGGCGATCGTCACGAGCACGGCCCCGGCCTCGACGGCGGACAGACGCTCCCCGGCGATCAATACCGCCAGGACCACGGTGACCGCGGAATAGCCCGACACGATGGGGCTCAGAAGGGAGATCGGCCCGATCGCGAGCGCCCGGTAGAAGGCGAGGTACGACAGCCAGCCGGCCGCGCCGAGCAGCGCGAACGCCAGCACCTCGCCCGAGGTCACGTTCGTTAGGGCGCCGGTGGCGAGAACCAATGCCGTCAGGGGAATCAGCGCCGCGAGGTGGAATGCGAGCGCGACCCGCAAAGCGCCGGCGCTGCGGGCTGCCAGGGCAACGAAGTAATCGGCCAGGCCCCACGACAGGGCCGCGCCGAGACCGAGCGTGATTCCCACGGGAGCGGCTCAGTCGACCACGACGGGGCGCGGCGCGGGCGGTTCAGAGAGCAACAGGTCGTAGACCCTCGCGTCGCGCTTCTGGGTCAGATCGATGTGGACATGTTTGACCTCGGTGTACTCGTCGAGCGCGTGCGGGCCGAGCTCGCGGCCGAGACCGCTCTGCTTGTAGCCACCGAAGGGATGCGCCGGGCTGACCATGTGGACGTCGTTGACCCACACGGTTCCTGCCCGAAGGCGGCCGGCCACTTCGAGTGCACGCTCGTAATCCGAGCTCCACACGGCGGCGGACAGGCCGTACACGGTGTCGTTGGCGATCTGGACGGCTTCGTCCTCGTCCGAGGAGCGGATCACCGACAGGACCGGTCCGAAGATCTCCTCCCTGGCCACGCGCATGTCGTTGGTCACGTTGGTGAGGATCGTCGGCGAGACCCAGAAGCCTCGTTCGAATCCCGGGCCCTCGGGGACGCCTCCCCCGAAGGCGACCGTGGCGCCTTCCGCTTCGCCGATCGCGATGTAGGCGAGGATTCGGTCGCGCTGCTCGCGGGAGATGACCGGCCCCATGTCGGTCTCGAAGTCCGACGGGTCGCCGAGCTTGACCGTCCTGGCCCGCTCGATCATCCGCGCCACGAACTGGTCATGCACCGAGTCGGGAAGGATCAGCCGGGTGCCGGACTCGCACATCTGGCCGCAGTACAGCCACGCACCGAACAGCGCGGCGTCGACCGCGGCGTCGAGATCGGCGTCGTCGAGCACGACCACGGGGCCTTTCCCGCCGAGCTCGAGCGACACCTTCTTGACGGTTCCGGACGCTAGGCGCATGATCTCCCGCCCGACCTCGGTCGATCCGGTGAACGCCACCTTGCCGACATCGGGATGCGCCGCCAGGCGCGCGCCCACCTCGGGCCCGTCGCCGGTGACGATGTTGAACACGCCGGGCGGCACGCCGCATTCGAGCGCGATGCGGGCCAGGGCGATCAGGCTCAGCGGCGTCTTCTCGTCGGGTTTGATGACGATCGAGTTGCCGGCCGCGAGCGCCGGCGCGATCTTCCAGATGCCGAGGACGAGCGGAAAATTCCAGGGGACGATCCCGGCACATACGCCGATGGGCTCGCGCCGGATCTGGTTGGTCGACAGGGTGGGGTACCTCAGCGGCGGCGTCGCCTCCTCGAAGGCGTACTTCGCGGCCAGCTCGGCGAAGTACATGAAGTGCGGTGAGGCGAGCCCGACGTGAAAGCCGGTGGCTTGGCGGATGGTGGCGCCGTTGGCCACCGTTTCGAGCTCGAGCAGCTCCTCGATGTCGGTCGACAGACGCTCGGCGATCGCGACCATGATCTGCGAGCGCTCATCCGGAGACTTGGCCGCCCAGTCACCGGCGAGGAACGCGCGCTGGGCCGACTCCACCGCGCGGTCGGCATGCTCGACAGTTCCCTTGGCGACCGTGGCGGCGATCTCCTCGGTCGCCGGGTTGCGGATCTCGTAGGCCTCATCGGAGTCCACCCACTCCCCGTCGATCAGCATCTGATGGTGTTTCACCGAGACTGTTGACACGTCGTCTCTCCTCGCTTTACGGTGTCTGGCCGCGGCGACTGGGCGTCCGCGATAAGAGCAAGATCGTCGCGCCCCACCCCCGTCAGCACCACCGTCCCTCGGGAAGATCTTGCCCCTCCGTTGGGGTGAGCCCGGTCAGCCGGCGCGCTCGACGCCCTCCCACCGCACCGGCCCGGCGGTCAGCACGTGGCTTCCGAGCGGCCGGCCAAGCACCGCCTGCACGTCCCGGCCGGCCTCGAGGAGAGCCTTCAGGTCAACGCCCGTGTCAACGCCCATCTCGTGGAACATCGAGACAAGATCCTCGGTCGCGACGTTGCCGGTGGAACCCGGTGGCACGGGACATCCGCCGAGCTCACCAAAGCTTGACTCGAAGCTCCGAATCCCCACGTCGTAGGCCGCGAGGACGTTCGCCAGCGCCTGCCCTCGCGTGTTGTGGAAGTGCGCGGTCAGCTCGACCTGATCGAGCGCATCCAGGGCGGCGCTGAACAGCTCCCGCACCTGCCGCGGATTGGCCATCCCGGTGGTGTCGCCAAAGCCGATCTCGTGGGCGCCGAACGAGACCAGCCGTGACGCCAGGCTCAGAACCTGCGCCGACGGGACGTGACCCTCATAGGGGCAGCCGAACGCAACCGCGATCACCGCCTCACAGCGCAGTCCCGCCGCGCCAACCGCCGGGATCATCTGCTCGAGCTCGGCCATCGACTGCTCGAGCGATCGGTTGACGTTGCGCCGGTTGTGCGTCTCCGAGGCAGACACGAACACCCCGACCTCGTGGAAGCGCTCGCGCTCGCGCAGGGCTCTCTCCAACCCGCGGCGGTTGGGAACCAGCACGCTCAGCTGCACCCCGTCGGGGATGTCGACGCGCGCGAGCACCTCGGAGCCGTCCGCGAGCTGGGGGATGACGTCGGAGCGCACGAAGCTCGTCACCTCGATTCGCGTGAGGCCGGCTCCGGCGAGCGCCTCGATCAGACGGACCTTGTCGTCCGTCGAGATCGTCTCCGGCTCGTTCTGGAACCCGTCGCGCGGTCCGACCTCTCTGACCTTCACCGGCATGGACGAAGCAGCCTCTGCGGCGGCGCTACGCGGACGCGACCGCGCCGTTGCGCTTGTCCGTCATCTCCTTGTAGAGGGGAAACAGCGGCTTGGTGATCGGCACGAGCTTCAGGATCTTGTTGATCGGGCCCTTCGCCTTGACCTGTCCCTTGGCCAGTCCGACCGCGAAGTTGTACTCACCGCGCCAGTACTTGTGCGCGATGTCCGCCGGCATCGTCATCTTGACGTCGGCGGTCTCGTCGTTGCCGCCATCGATCACCTCGTACGGCTCGCAGAACCTGACTGTGAGCTGGGCGGCGGGATCGGTGTAATTGAGCTGCATCGTGATGTTGGCCGCCCGCAGCCTCGGTCCCACATCGGCGTCCTCGCCGGCCTGCCGGAACACGCCACCGATGTACTCATAGACCTCGTCTGCGTCGTTGAAGTAGCCCATCGTCCTTCCTCTCTGACCGTGCGCTCCCGAGATCGGGCGCATCTGATTGGAGATGCCACCGTAGGACGGAAAGCGCCGGGCGCCAATCCTCCGAAGTGGGAGATTTGTCCCCTGCCGGAGCATCCTGCCGGCCGCCGGTTGAGGCGGGACGGTCCCAACGGACGCCGTCGGGTCGGAGTAGGGCCAGCCGCTAGGCGGTACTCGACCTACGCCGCGCCGATCATTCCCAGGTAGCGGGCGATCACCTCGGACCGGTTGACGGCGCCGAGCTTGCGGAGGATCTGCTTGACGTGGGACTTGACGGTCCCCTCGGAGATGACCAGTCGTTCGGCGATCGCGCTGTTGGTCTGGCCGGTCACCAGCAGCGCGATGACCTCGCGCTCGCGGGTGGTCAGCAGCTCGTCGATCGCGGGTGTGTGGCTCGCCAGGACTACCGTCGCCGCCGCGCCGACTGACGATCGCTGGTCGGCACTACGGACGAGCTCCACCTCGGCATGGCTGAGACTATCCATGAGCGTCTCCGCGGTCTTCAGGGTCTCGCGTACGTGGTCGCGCTGGCGGTGCAGGCGCGCCAGCAGCACGGCGCGCTCGTAGATGCGGCCGAACGCCTCCGCAAAGTGACCCAGGATGTGGCAGTCGACCTCATCGACCGGGCGCGTCAACGGGTAATGATCGGCGTGCAGAAAGCCGATCACGCGTCCGGCGGGGACGATCGGCGCAACCGCGTATGACGAGGTCCCCACGGCCTCGACGAACTCCCTCGAGGTCCGGGGGTCCGCGTGGGCGTCGACGGCGAAGGCTGCCCGACTCTCCTCCAACACCTCGCGCTCGAGCATCATCTTGGCAAGCGGAATCCGCCCGGTCGACATCCACTCCCGATCTGACTCCCGGATCTCGCGGTGCTGGAAGTACGCCATCCACGGCATCCATGTCTCGTCCTCGACGCGACTGAGCATCGCGCGGGAGAACCCACAGCTGCGAACCACCTCCGTGCATACAGACTCGACCAGCTCGTCCGGGGTCACCATGCAGCGGAGGCGACCGAGCGCGGATTCGACACCGGCTAGGACGCGCTTACGGCGCGTCAGATCGTAGTCGCGTAGATCGGCCTCGAGCTCCGCGCCTCGCAGCGCGAGGTCGCACAACACCGGGACACGCTTGCTGCGAGCGCTGACGGACCCGAGCTGCTCGAGGCTCATCAGGGCCACGGCCGCGACGACGGCGGTGGCGGCGTCCAGCTGTGACACGTTGAGCTCGGGCGTGGGGAAGTCGGTGTGGAGAGCGGTTCGGGCATCGGCGACGAACTCGGCAAATCGCCGCTGAAGCTCCCGCTCCCCGACTGGGCGGGCATCGCTCGACTGCCCAGGGCGCAGGACGCTGGTGCTCACCGGGCCGCCTGCTCTTGGTCGCGGCGCAGCAGCTGCAGGTATCGAGCCACGGCCTCCGCGCGGTTGTTGACGCGGAGCTTGCGCAGGATGTGCTTGACGTGCGACTTGACCGTGCCCTCGGAGATCACGAGCTGCTCGGCGATCCGGACGTTGGTCGCTCCACTGGTTATCAGCTCCAGCACCTCACGTTCTCTTCGTGTCAGCAGCGCGTCCAGACGGGATTCTGTGCGCGCGAACAGAGCGGTCGCGGGTACGTCGGGAGATGCCTTATCGGTGTGGCCGAGCTCGATCTGGGCGTGGCGCAGATCCTGGAAGGCCGCCTCGGCGCTCCGGAACGCCTCCTGTAGCTGATCGTGCTGGGAGGCAAGACGCTCCAGCAGGACGGCGCGGTGGTAGATGAACGCGAAATGCTCGGCGAAGCTCCAGATGTTCTCCCGATCGTCGCGCGAGACCGGTGATTCCTGCCCGATTCGGTCGGCGTGCAGGAACCCGATCGCGCGGCCCGCCGGGATGATCGGAGCGACGACGTAGGCAACGGTGCGGCCACGGTCGACGATGCCCTTGAACGTGCGCGGATCGTGCTGGGGGTCCGGCACGAGTGCCGGCATCCGGCGCCGCACCAGCTCCGTCTCGAGCAGCATGTGCTCGAGCGGGATCTCGACGCTCTGAAGCCATTCGCGAAACACGTCTTCCTCCGGGTCAACCCCCGGCACGGTCTCGTACACCTGCGGCACCCAGTGCGAGCCCCGGATCTGAGAGATCAGCGCCCGGCTGAAGCCACACGCGCGGCATAACTCTCCCGGGGCGGCCTCGATTAGCGCCTCCGGGCTGTCGAGCTCATACAGGTGCTCCATGCTCTCCTGGATGCGCTCGAGCACACCGAGCCGCTCGACCAGCTCGCGGGACCGCAGCTCGGAGCGGAGACCTGAGATCTCGCAGACGAGCTGGATCTTCTCGATGAGAATCTCAAGCCGTCCGTGGGCAGCGTCGCGCAGGGACGCCCGAAGCTCCTCTCCGAGGTCCCGTAGCCGCACGTCCAGCCGGGCGGCACCCGAGGGCCGCTCGCCGCGCGGCCGGGCCAGCTCGCGACGGACCGCGGCGAGCGTCGCCTCGACGCCGGCCACCGAACCGTTCTCGCCAACCAGGCTCGACGTCGATGAAGCCAAATGCCCTGTCTCCTCTCGGCCACATACTACTGTGACCTCGCGCACCCAGCCGAACGACGAACGGTCCCGCCGGGCGACGCAAGTCCCTCCCGGGGGTGATGGCGATGGAGCGTCAGCGGCCTAAGGTGGCGGTCATTCGATGAGCCAGCCGGCTGCCATCACCGTCGAGAACCGGGCTGGGGTCCTGCACGCGGTGATGCGCGATCCGCCGCGGAACGGCGTCGGCGAAGCGCTCATCGAGGCGCTGGCCACCGTGGTCGAGGAGTTCGAGCGGGGCGAGGCGAAGGTGCTCGTGTTGAGTTCCGCGCTGCCCGAGTTCTTCTGTTCGCGGTCGGCTCGCCTGGCCATGCCTGGCCTCACCCTCGGACGGATCCCGGCGGCGGGCGGGACGCGGCGACTCCCGCATCTGGTCGGACGCGGCCGAAGCGCTCGAGCTGGTGCTGACGGGTCGAGAGATCCGCGCTGCCGAGGCATGGCGAATCGGGCTCATCGAGCGGCTGCTCCCCGGCGACGTCGTCGAACAGTCGCTCGAGATCGCAACCGCCCTGACGGCCTCTTCGGCGTCGGCCATGACCGCCGCGATGGTCTACGTCGACGCGGCACGGGATCTACCCCATGAGAGCGGGCTGGCCGTCGAGGGAGCCGCGCTCGTCCCGACGGCGGAGGACTCAGGCATCGCCGACCGGCCCGGCCGCCGCGTGACAGCGGCCTAGATCGACCCGCCCTGCGCATCCATGAAGCGGATCGCGACTTCGCTGGCGAACTCGTCGTGGCGGGTGATCGCCCGCTTCGCCGCGTCGAGATCAGCCGCCTCGTAGGCGCCCACCAGCTCGACGATGTGCTGGTGCGCCGTTGCCGACTGCTCGCGGTCGAGGCCCAGCTCCTCCATCCGCTTCTGCGTGAGGCTGAGGATCATCGCCGGCGCGTTCACACGGCGGTAGGCGTCGAGCAGTGGGCCGCTGTCGGCAAGGGACACGAGTCCCTCGTGGAACGCGTTGTAGGTCGGTAGCCAGCTCTCCATCCTGAACTCGCCGGCGGCCGCGGGACGTGAAGCGTCACGGAGCGCCTGCAGCCCGCGAAGCCGATCGTCCGAGATCGCGCCGACCGTCAGCGTCGCGACACCAAGCTCGATCGCGCAGCGCGCCTCCCACGCCTGCTCGACCGCGTGGAGGGTGAGCGGTGTGACCACGAACGATCCCTGTAGGTCGCGGCCCACGAGCCCTTCCCCGGTCAGCCTGGTAAGGGCGTGATAGACGGGGGTGCGAAGCAGATCAAACCGCCTCGCCAGCGCGTCGAGGCTGAGCGGCGACCCGATCTCGATGTCTCGGCTCAGGACGCGCGCTCGGAGTTCGAGGAACGCCTGCTCGTCATGAGCGAGCTCGAGCCGGCCGAACTGACCTCGGAAATACGCCAACGGCGTACCGGTCCTGCCGGAGGCACGCTCGACCTCGGCCAGAAACACCGAGTGGGTGCCTCCGGTGACCTCCTCGGCGACGCGGCACTCGAGCGTCGCCAGCGCGCCCGAGAGCAGCGGATCGCCGTACTCGCCAAGCGTGACCTCGAGGCCCGCGAACTTGTCGCGTGCCTTCCCGGCGAAGCGCATCGCCTCCTCGGCCTGCTCCTCCGCGAGGATGTTGATCGCGAAGTGGCCGGCCGCAGCTACCGTCCGCCCGGTCGAGGACGATTTGTTGAGGCACACCAGGACCATCGGCGGCTCGAGCGAGAGCGAGCTCACCGCGCTCGCGGTCGAGCCTCTCGATTCTCCCGCGTGGGTCGCGGTGATCACGGTCACGCCGCTGGCGAAGCGACCGATGATGTCGCGGAACTCATCGGGGGAGAGCCCTCGCCTTCCGCGCGCGACGGGAGGCGCGGCCGCTTTCGACTCTCCAGGGTGCTGAACGGTTGTGCTCATGTCGTGCTCCTCCCGTTGGTTTGGACGGCGGCTCGGATGAGCTCGAGCGCGCCTGGATTCTCAGCACCTGACAGGTCTCCGGGATCGCTTCCGATCGCCGCCGCCCGGATCGCGCGTCGCAGGATCTTCGCCGAGCGCGTCTTGGGCAGCGCATCCACCTGGAATACGCGCGCCGGCGTGAACGGCTTCCCGAGCTGTTGACCGACGGCGGTCGCGAGGTCCTCGGAGACGTCTGGAGCGCCGTCGCCTACTGGCGTCCAGAAGCACCAGATCGCCTCACCCTTGACTGGGTCGGGAACACCGACCGCAGCAGCCTCCGCCACCGCCGCATGGGCCACGAGGATGCCTTCGATTTCGGCCGGCCCAACCCGCTTGCCGGCGACGTTGATCGCCTCGTCGGACCGTCCGTAAAGAAACCACTGGCCGTCGGCGTCGACCTTCGCCCAGTCCCCGTGTCGCCAGACGCCCGGGAACATCGACCAGTAGGACTCGTGGTAGCGCTGGAAATCGCCCCACACGCCCCTGGTCATGGCGGGCCAGGGTTGGCGGCAGACCAGCTCGCCGAGCTGCTCGCGCACGGGCTTCCCGTCGCGGTCGAACACCTGGACGTCCATGCCCAGCGATGGGCCACCCACCGAGCACGCCTTGATCGGCTCGACCACGTACGGGGAGAGGAACGATCCGCCGACCTCGGTGCCCCCGGAGAAGTTGATGATCGGCACCGCGCCGCCCCCGACCACCCGGCTCAGCCACAGGTAGGAGTCCTCGTCCCACGGCTCTCCGGTCGACCCGAACACGCGCACGGATGACAGGTCCCTGGCCGCCGGTACGTCGTCCCCGTGCGACTTCAGCGCGCGGATCAGCGTCGGGGACACCCCGAGCATGGTCACGTTGTGATGCGCGGCGAGCGCCCACACGCGTTCCGGGCCGGGAGTGTCGGGTGCACCTTCATACAGAAGCAGCGTGGCGCCGAGCGCATGCGTACCGAACGTGCTGAGCGGTCCCATCACCCAGCCCATGTCGGTGAGCCAGAAGAACACGTCCCCGCGGCGCACGTCGAACTCGTACGCCACTTCGGATGCGACCTTGACCAGGAACCCGGCGTGGGTGTGAACGGCGCCCTTCGGCTTGCCGGTCGTGCCCGAGGTGTACCCGAGCAGGAGCACGTCTTCGGCGCTCGTCGGCTCGGTCGGGACGGGGCCGCTGACCGGGGGGGCGAAATCGGACCACGTGACATCGATCGCACCGCGGAAACCGGTCCTCCCTGCCCGCTCGGCGACGACGACCGTCCGGACGGTCGGGCAGGCAGGGAGGGCCCCGTCCAGGGACGCCTTGAGCGGCGTCGGCCGGCCCCGTCGCCAAGACCAGTCGGCGGTGAAGACGAGCTTGGCCTGGGCGTCGTTGAGGCGGGAGGTGATCGCCGCGGCGGCGAAGCCTGAGAACAGCGGCACGTAGAGCGCGCCGACCTTCGCGATCGCGTAGGCGGCGATGACCGCCTCGGGGCACATCGGCAGCAGCACGGCGACCGCGTCGCCCTTGCCGATCCCGGCGCCGCGCAGACCGGCCGCCACCCGATCGACGGCGGAGGCGAGCTCGGCGTAGGTGAGTCGCCCGACCGCGCCGGTCTCGTCTTCATACACGACGGCCGGCAGGCCGGCCACAACCTCGTCGGTGCGCCAGCGCTCCACGCAGGCGGTCGTCACGTTCAGCCTGCCGTCGATGAACCAGCTCGTCCGCTCGATCCCCCGGGAGGAGTCACGCACGCGGGTGTAAGGCTCGTCGAAGGGGAGGGCAAGGTCCTTGACGACGAGATCCCAGTACCAGTCGATGTCCTGCACCGACCGGTGGCGAAGCTCGTCGAGCGTCTCGACGCCGGCTGCCCTGATCAGGCGCGTCACGTTCGCTTGCGCGATCACTCCGGGGGTCGGCTGCCAGGCATAGCGCTCCACGCTCGCAATCCTGGCTCCCGGCCGCGGGCCGTGCCATGCACCGGAGGGTGATCACGGTATGCCGTAAGGGGGATCGCCGGCGCCGAGTTCACCGGACGGTCCCCCTAATGACGGACGACGATCACCCTCCGGGGCGTGGTGACTCCAAGGCGGTCACCGCACAATCGGCCGGCGACAACGTTTCCGACCAGAGGAGAGCACACATGAACTACGCCTTTGCCATCAAGTGGTTGAAGGCTTTCCGCACCAGCCCCGAAGAGGTGTGCGCACTCTACGCGGACGACTTTCTGTTCGAGGACCTGATGCTCGATCAGAGCATCACGGACAAGGACGACCTGCACCGCGTATTCGCGCCGTATGCCAACACGGATCCGGAGAACGGCATCGGGATCCACAACTTCCGCATTCGCTCCTACACCGGGGACGAGCGGAGTGGGCTGATCCGGTGGGAGTGGACGCCGATCTCGGCGGCCGTGTTCCTCGGGCTCGACGTCAAGGACAAGCCGTTCTGGACCCAGGGCCACACGTTCCACGTCTACAACGACGAGGGGAAGATCGTGCGGGAGTCCTCCTGGTGGGACTCGGCCCAGGTTCTCCGCTCGCTCGGGCTCACCGCCGAGAAGACAGTTACCCCGACCCGCTCCGCCGTGGGCGTCTGAGGAGGCTCCGAGATGAATCTCGATTACGCCAAGCAGTGGGCCGAGGCACTCGGCAACGACACCAACGCCTACGCCGAGCTGTATGCCCCCGACGGGGAGTTCGCGATCGAGCAGCACATGGTGGACGACCACATGGACGACACGATCACCGACGGTGCGACGATCCACGAGCGCGTCGGAGGCCTCGCGAACGACGATCCCGACAACGGGCTCGGAAGGCACACGTTCACCGTGACCGAGTACATCGGCGACGAGCGCTACGGGCTCATCCATTGGGATTACGCCGTCGAGGGCGCAAGTCACTACCGCGGGATCCCGGCCGACGGCAGGCGCCTGGAGACCAAGGGCTCGACTTTCCTGCACTTCAACGCGGACGGCAAGATCGTGCTGGAGTCGACCCACTTCAACGACAACCCGGTCTTCCAGGCGCTGGGACTCCCGATCCTCACCCCCCACTACTGGGACGCCGACTTCGACCCGGCCAGCTTGGTCGCGGGCTGACCGGCCGAGACGAAGCCGATCCCGCCGAGCACCGCCTCGCACCCGTGCGCGGTGCTCGGCGCGATGCAAACACCTACTCCTGATCGACCATGCTCACAGCTCCGATTCACCATCATCTCGCCCTGACCGCGCAGGACGTCCTGACGTTCGGCAGCTGGGGCGTCGCCTTCATCCTGCTCGCCGTCGCCGTCCAGCTGGGACGGCGAGAGCGGACGCCGTTCTACGTGCTGGTCGTCCTCGCCGCCATGGTCGCGGCCTTCGCCGAGCCGCTGTACGACGAGGCGTTCATGCTCTACTTCTACTCGACCCACGGGATGCAGACCTTCTTCACCGCGTTCAACGTCCCGCAGCCGGTCTGGACGCACAGCGGGTACGCGGTCCTGTACGCGCTGCCGACGGTGTTCATCGCCCGCCAGATCAGGCTCGGCACGCTGACCCAGCGGGGCCTGTACGTGTGGGCCGGCGTCGCGCTGCTGATGTCGTGCGCGTTCGAGATGATCGGGATCAACCTCGGCACATACACCTACTGGGGCCCGCACGAGCTGCGGATCCTCCACTACCCGCTCGTGATCGGCGTGCTCGAGAGCGCACAGGTGATGTGCTTCGCCGTCGGCGCCGCGTTGCTGCGCGATCGCGTCAAGGGTCCCCTCGGCCTGCTCGGCCTGTTCATCCTGTTCCCGTGCACGTTCTTCATGGCGAACTTCGGCGCCGGGGCGCCGACGATCATCGCGATCCACCTGAAAGGCACGACCCCCCTGCTCGTCACGCTGATGTCGCTGCTCAGCATCGGCGCCGCCGCCGCCCTGATCAGAGGCGCGGCGTCCCTGCTGCCGCGCGCGGCGGGCGAGCCGCAGCGGGCGCCCGCCGCCCGGGTCGAGATCGGGCTGGCCCCAGCGAGCTGATCCGGACCCGGCGGCCCGGGCGGTCGGGATCACGCGCGCCAGTGTGCCCGGAGCCGGTGGTGGCGTGCGCCGTCACATGCGGAAGACGGGCTTGCGCCGCTCGCGCAGCGGCGCGTTCGCGCACACCGACAGCGCCAGGCCGAGCACGTCGCGAGTGCGCGTCGGGTGGATGACTCCGTCATCCCACAGACGAGCGCTGGCGTAGTAGGGGTGGCCCTGGGTCTCGTACTGCTCGCGGATCTCGCGCTTGCGCGCCTCGATGGCGTCCGGATCGCGCTCGCGGCCGACCATCGTGAGCACGGTCGCCGCCTGCTCGCCGCCCATCACCGAGATGCGGGCGTTGGGCCACATCCACAGGAAGCGCGGGAAATACGGACGGCCGCACATGCCGTAGTTGCCGGCCCCAAACGAGCCGCCGACGATCACGGTCAGCTTGGGCACGCGGGTGACGGACACGGCCGCGATCATCTTCGCGCCGTCCTTGGCGATGCCCCCGGCCTCGGCGTCCCGCCCCACCATGAACCCGGTGATGTTCTGGAGGAAGATCAGCGGGATCCCGCGCTGGTCGCACAATTCGATGAAATGGGCGCCCTTCAGGGCGCTGGGCGAGAAGATCACGCCCTGGTTGGCCAGGATCCCGACCTGGTGGCCGTGCAGGTGCGCAAATCCACACACGAGCGTCGTCCCGTAGTTGGCCTTGAACTCGTGGAAACGGCTCCCGTCGACGATCCGGGCGATTATTTCCCGGGGGTCGTACGGGACCCGCAGATCGGCCGGCACCGCGCCCGGTAGCGTGTCGATCGGGACCGCGGGCGGCTCGGGCACGAGCACGTCCCAAGGCGCCGCGCCGCGCCGGGGCAGCGTCGCGACGATCGAGCGCACGATCGCCAGCGCGTCCTCGTCGTTGGCGGCCAGGTGGTCGGCCACCCCGGAGCGGCGCGTGTGCAGATCGCCGCCGCCGAGCTCCTCCGCAGATATGACCTCGCCAGTCGCGGCCTGAACGAGCGGTGGTCCGCCGAGGAAGATCGTTCCCTGCTCGCGCACGATCACGACCTCGTCGGACATCGCCGGGAGGTAAGCGCCGCCGGCCGTGCACGACCCTAGCACCGCCGCGATCTGCGGGATGCCCTCCGAGGACATGATCGCCTGGTTGTAGAAGCTCTGGCCAAATCCGCGCACGTCGGGGAACAGCTCGTCTTGAAGCGGGAGGTAGCCGCCGCCCGAGTCGACGAGGTAGATGCAGGGCAGCCGGTTCTGTAGCGCGATCTCCTGCGCCCGGGTGTGCTTGCGAGCCGTCATCGGGAAGTACGACCCGCCCTTCACCGTCGCGTCGTTGCAGATGATCATCACCTCGCGACCCTCGACGCGCCCGATCCCGGTGATGATCCCGGCCCCGGGGGCCTGGTCGTCGTACATCCCGTGCGCCGCCAGCGGAGACAGCTCGAGGAACGGGGATCCGCGATCGAGCAGCCGGCCGACGCGGTCGCGGGGAAGTAGCTTCCCGCGCCCCGAGTGCTTGGCGGCGGCCTCGGGACCGCCGCCGGCGAGGACTCTGTCGAACTGGCGATCGAGGTCGGCGGCGAGGTCGGCGTGGGCCCGCAGGTTCTGCTGGAACGACTCACTCGAAGGATTGGCTTGGCTGCGAAGCACGACGCTCACGCTGTCGCCCCCTCGAGCTCGACGAGCGACTGGCCCTGGGCGACCTGATCTCCCTCGGCCACGCGCACGTCGCGCACGGTGGCGTCCCAGGGCGCGACGATCGTCAACTCCATCTTCATCGACTCCACGACCACGAGCACATCTCCCTCGGTGACCGCGTCGCCCGCCTTGACGCGGACCGCCAGGACCGCCCCGGGCATCGGCGCCTCCAGGGCGCCGTCGGCCTGAGCGCAGGAGCCCTCGACCACCAGCTCGGCCAGGCTGAAGGCGAACGCGTCGGCGCCGGCGGCAACCCATCGCTCGGCGCCGAGCACGGCGTGATCCCAGAGCCGCGCGTGGCCATCGAGCTCAGCGCGCACACGGGCCCCGCCGGCATCCGACGCCGTCATCGCCAGTTCCGTGGTGCCCAGCCGCACGCGTGCCTCGTCAGGACTCCCGAGCACGTGGACCGAGATCTGCTCGCCGCCGCCGGCCGGCTCCAGATCCCAGACCACGCCCGCGTCGCCGGTCATGCGCCAGCCGGGCAGGGCATCCCATGGATCACCGCCGGCGCCGCGGTCCACGAGGGCCAGCGTCTCGATCGCTGCGGCGGCGATGGCCGCCTCGCGCGCCTCCCGTGGGGGGGCGAGCGGCTCAGTGATGCCGCGCTCGAGCAGGCCGGTGTCGAGCTCGCCGGTGCGGACTTCGGGGGCGGCGAGCAGGCGCGCGAGAAAGCCCGCATTCGTCTTGACCCCGAGGAGGAGCAGATCCTTGAGCGCACGCTGGACGCGTTCGAGCGCCTCCTCGCGATCATGGCCACTCCCGATCACCTTCAGCAACAAGGAGTCGTAGCTGCCGCTGATCTCGGAGCCAAGGCGGATGCCGCTGTCGACCCGGACTCCGGGTCCGCGCGGCTCCCGATAGCCGACGACCCGGCCGGTGGCCGGCAGGAAGCCCACGCCAGGGTCTTCCGCGCAGACGCGGACCTCGACCGAGTGTCCGGTCAACGAGACGTCATCTTGAGCGAACGCGAGCGGCTCACCGGCGGCGATCCGGAGCTGCTGCTCGACGAGATCGAGACCCGTCACCGACTCGGTGACCGGGTGCTCGACCTGTAGACGGGCGTTGACCTCGAGGAACGCGAACGCGTCCGGGTCGTCGAACGGTACGAGGAACTCCGCGGTTCCGGCGCCGACGTACCCGGCCCGCCGGGCGATGTCGATCGCGGCGGTTCCGAGGCGCCGGCGGAGCTCCGGTCCGACCGCCGGCGACGGGCTCTCCTCGAGCACCTTCTGGTGCCGGCGCTGGAGGCTGCACTCCCGCTCGCCGAGATGCAGGACCGTCCCGTGGGCGTCGGCCAGCAGCTGAACCTCGATGTGCCGGGCGCGCTCGACGTAGCGCTCCACCAGCAGGCCGTCGTCGCCGAATCCGGCCAGCGCCTCGCGGCGCGCCGCCGCCAGCGCTTCGGGCAGCTGCGCGAGCTCGCGCACGACCCGCATCCCGCGTCCACCGCCGCCCGCCGCCGCCTTGACCATCAGCGGCAGGCGATCCTGATCCTCGGCGAACCGCAGGATCTCCTCGTCGGTCAGACCCGGCCGCTGGAGACCCGGGAGGATCGGCACGCCCGCTTCCTGTGCGGCGAGCTTGGCCCGGACCTTGTCGCCGAGCAGCTCGGTCGCCTCCGGCGGTGGCCCGACGAAGACGACGCCGGCGTCCGCACATGCCCGGGCGAATGCGGGACTCTCGGACAGGAAGCCGTAGCCGGGGTGGATCGCGTCGGCCGCGGCCTCCTCTGCCGCACCGAGAATCCGTTCGATCGAGAGATAGGACTCGGCGGAGGCGGCGGGCCCGATCCGTACCGCCTCATCGGCGAGCTCGACGTGGGGAGCCCCGGCGTCGGCGTCGGAGTGGACGGCGATCGAGCGGATCGCCAGCGCGTTCAGCGTGCGGATCACGCGTACCGCGATCTCGCCGCGGTTCGCGACGAGTACCGAGCTGAACATCAGCCGCCCTTGCCCGTGCGGAACCGGGGTGCGCGCTTGTCCAGAAACGCGCTCAGCCCCTCGGCGAAATCGTCCTCGAGCGTGTTGTCGGCAAACATCCGAACCTCGTCCTCCAATTGCCGGGCGAGCAACGCGTCGCCCGCCCGGCGCAGCAGGCGCTTGGCAGCCGCCTGGGCGCGCCAGGGACCGGCCGCGAGCGTGCTCGCGAGCTTCTCGGCGGCCACGTCGAGCCCGCCGCGCGGCGTCACGCGATTCACCAGCCCGAGCTCTGATGCCCGGTCGGCGTCGATCCGGTCGTTCAGCAGGTACAGCTCGAGCGCGCGCCGGTAGCCGAGATCGCGCGCCAAGAAGTACGAATTGCCGCCGTCCGGGCTCGTGCCGATGCGCGAATATCCGAGCGCGAACACCGTGCCCTCCTCGGCGAGCACGACGTCGTGGGCGGCCATGATCCCGACCCCGCCCCCGCCAACCGCCCCGTGGACCGCGGCGATCGTGATCTTGTCGCATTCATGGAGCGTGGTCACGAGTGCGTTGATCGACTCCCCGAGCTCGAGCATGTAGGCGTGCATGCCGTCGCCGACCTCCAGGAAGTTGTCGATCGCTCCGCCCACGCACCAGGCCGGTCCGTCGGCCCGCACGAGGATCACGCCGACATCCGCCCGGCCCGCCGCCTCCTGAACGCGCGCGCAGATCTCCGTGGAGAACGGGGTGTCGATCGCATTGCGCGTACGAGCCCGAGCGAGCGTGACCGTCGCCACGCCATCCGCGACGACGAGCTGGACGTCCGTGCCTGTCGCGTGCACGCCGGTCATCGTCCCAGAAGCTCCCGCGCGATGATCAGCTGTCGGATCTCGGTCGTGCCCGCTCCTATCTCCCAGAGCTTGCCGGCCCGGTAGAGGCGGTTGATCTCGGTCTCCCAGATGTAGCCGGCGCCGCCGTGGACCTGGAGCGCTCTGTCCGCGATCGCCGTGAAGGTTCGACCGGCCTGCAAGATGACGGCCGCGGCGCGCTTGGCTACATGGTTGCGTGCTTCGCCGTGAGCCAGCGCGTTGATCTCGGCCCCGACGTGGTAAGTGAAACTGCGGAGCGACTCGAGCTCGGCGTAGATGTCGGCCACCATGCCCTGCACGAGCTGGAAGTCCGAGATCGGCCGGCCGAACTGGCGCCGCGATCGCGCGTACTCGACCGTCAGCTCGAGTGCTCGCTCGGCCATCCCGAGGATCAGAAACGACAAGCCGACCCGCTCGAGGTCGAGCCCGCTCATCACCACGGCGACTCCGCGGTTCTGCTCGCCCACGAGGTTCGCGGCCGGAACGCGGCAGTCGTCGAACACGAGCTCAGCCGTCTGACTGCCCCGCAGGCCCATCTTGACGAGCTTCTGGGAGACGGAGAATCCCGGGCTGTCGGTCGGCACCACGAAGGCCGAGATGCCGTGGGGGCCGGCGTCCGGATCGGTCTTGGCGTAGACCAGGACCAGATCGGCGATCGGGCCGTTCGTGATGAACAGCTTGGTGCCGTTGAGGACGTACTGGTCGCCTTGCCGGCGGGCCGTCGTGCGCATCCCGCCGAGTGCGTCGGATCCGGCTCCGGGCTCGGTCAGGCCCAGCGCTCCGACGAGCCGGCCTTCGCACATCCCGGGGACGTAGGTGTTCAGCAGCTCATCGCTCCCGTTGGCGAGGATGTTGTTCATGCACAGGTTCTCGTGGACGAGGAGCGACAGCGCGATCGCCGGGTTCCACCGGGCCACCGCCTGGATGACGAGCCCGGAGGCGAAGAAGTCGAGTCCGGCACCCCCGAGCTCGGCCGGCGCCATCAAGCCGAGGTAGCCGTTGTCCCCGAACAGCCTGAACGTGTGCTCCGGCCACCACTCCTCGTCGTCCATCCGCCGCTGCAGCGGATGCAGTTCCTTGCGGGCGAATCGGTCGACCTGCTCGAGGATCTCGCGATGGTCGTCGCCGAGGCCGAACACGGTCCTCCCTGTCTGTTCGGCCATCGATACGGTGGAGCTTGGCATCGTTTCCCTGGCCGCCGTCGGCTAGCGCACCGCGCGCTCACGGACGTAGAGACCGGGAGCCGGATCGAGCACCTTGTGCGACCGGTCGCCGAGCCGCCTGGGCGCCGGCTTGAGCGATCCCGACCGCTCCGCGAGCCATCCGTCCCAGTCGTCCCACCACGTGCCGGGCCGTTCCTCGGCGGACTCGAGCCACTCACCGGCGTTCGCGGGATAGTCGTCGGATACGCGGTAACGAGCGCGCGGATTGCCCGGCGGATTGATGATTGCCGCAATGTGACCACTGCGCGACAGGACGAAGCGTGTCGTTCCACCGAGCATCGTCGCGGAGCGGTAGCAGTGTCCCCACGGAGTCAGGTGATCCGTCTCCGCCCCGACGGCATAGGCGTCAACCTCGATCTTTGACAGATCGATGCCGGTGCCCAGCACCTTGAGCCGCCCGGGTTCGCGCAGCGGGTTCTCGATGCCGAATCGCACCAGGTCCCGATGTGCCGCCGCCGGCATGTTCATCGAATCGGCGTTCCAGTACAGGAGATCGAAGGAAGGCGGCTTGTTGCCGAGCAGGTAGCTGTTGACCCAGTTGTTCCAGATCATCTCGTTTGGTCGAAGCCACGCAAACGTGCTGGCGAGCTCGGTTCCGGCGAGATACCCCCGGCGCCTGGAATTGGCGATGGCCAGCGCGGCCGTCGCCGGCGAGGCCAGAGCAGGCACGGGTCCGGCGCGCTCCACGTCGAGCACCGTGACCTTGAGCGTGAGGCTGGCGACGCGATCCTGCTCTCCGATCTCGGCGAGATGACCGATCGCGCAGGTCGACATGATCCCGCCCAAGCAGAGTCCCGCGACGTGCACACGGTCGGTCGAGCACACTGCGGCCGTCTCCTGCACCGCCTCGATGATCGCCTTCATGTACGCGTCGAAGTCCCAATCGGCCTCGGCGCGCGTGGCGTTCTTCCACGAGATCGTGAACGCCTGCTGCCCGCGGTCGACCAGGAACTCGATCAGGCTGCGGCCCGGGGACAGATCCACGCAGTAGAACTTGCTGATCATCGGGGGCACGAACAGGACGGGGATCTCCCTCACCTCGGGGGTGACCGGCTTGTACTGAAGGAGCTCGTACATCGGCTGGCGAAACACCACCGCACCTGGCGTGGCGGCGACCGTCTCGCCGACCACGAAACCGGTCGGATCGACGTTCGCCGGGATCCGGGGCGGCGCGCTCATGTCGCGGATCAGGGCCATGGCGCCGAGCACGAGGTTCCGGCCGCCCTGATCGATCAGCGCCTTCAGCGCTGCCGGGTTGGACCACGGGTAGTTCGTCGGAGCGAGCGCGTCGATCAGGTTGTCGACCACCAGCCGGAGTTTTTGCTTGTTCTCCCAGTCGAGGTCGGCTTCCTCAACGAGCGCGCGCGCTTCCTCGGCGAGGACGAGGTGGCCTTGGAGGAGACGCCGGAAAAGCCAGCTCTCGGTCCAGGCGGGATCGCCGAATCGTCGGTCTCCGCGCGGGGGGGTTCGGCTCTGCTCGCCGGCAACGGCACGTGCAAGACCCCCGCTCACGCGGGAGGCTCGACGGGCGGCACCGATCGGGTGGCGCACGAGCGAGAGAACCAGGCGACCCGCCTCGGATCCGGGAATCAGCCGGCGACGTCCCACCTGGGCCAGGAGCTGGTCGAGGCCGAAATCGTCGGCGCCGGCCCCCGCGGGAGCTTCTGTTCGTCCGTTGGTGTGACCGGCCGTGGCCGGGCGGTCTGCGACGCGCAACGTCGTCCGGGTGTTATCTCTCATCTTGCTCTCCTCGCACATGTTCGGGTGTGAGGATTCAAGCCCGAAGCACTAGGGACGTCATCGCCCGGACGGGGTGCATTCCTCGCTCGGTGGGAGGAAGCCAACCGGGCGTGGCGTCCCTACAGTGCCGTTCGCATGTCTTCTGGCGCCAGTAAAACGACCGCACCGTTCCGTCCGTACCAGCTCCGGGTCGGGCGAATTGAGCTGCGCGTGGCTGAGCGCGGTCACGGATCGACGCCGCTGCTGCTGATCAACGGTATCGGGGCGCACCTCGACATGTGGGAGCCGTTTACCCGACTGCTCGACGACCGGCGGGTGATCGCGTTCGATCTTCCGGGCTGCGGGGAGTCGCCGAGATCCTCGCGGCCCGTGCGCATGTCCGGGCTGGCCATGCTCGTCCGTGACCTGCTGAATGCGCTCGGCGAAGCGCAAGCGGACGTCCTCGGCTATTCCTTCGGGGGCGCGGTCGCTCAGGAACTCGCCCACCGGTATCCCGATCGCGTGAGGCGACTCATCCTCTGCGGAACGAGTCCCGGCATGGTGTCGGTGCCGCCGAAGCCGCTGCCGGCGCTGTTCCTGATGACGCCCGCGCGTTATTACCACCCGGCGTTCTTCCGTTTCATGATGCCGCGCATCGTCGGAGGACGCACGGCGCGGGACCCGAGCGCGCTGGCCGAGCAGGCCGACGCACGCCTGGCGCATCCCCCGGATCCGCTCGGGTACCTGTTCCAGCTCTACGCCGCGAGTGGGTGGACGAGCGCGCACTACCTCCACCGGCTCTCCCAACCGACCCTCATTCTCGCCGGCGAGGACGATCGGGCGATTCCGCTCGCGAACGCCCGCCTGATGGCGCGCCGTATGCCCAACGCCGAGCTACACGTCGTGGAGCGGGGCGGACACGCGTTCCTGCTCGACGAGCCCGCGAGCGTGATCGAAGAGCTTCGCTCGTTCCTGGACCGTGAGTAACCCGTTACCGAGCTACCGTAACGGCTTTGCCCTTGACCGCGACGTCGCCCGTCTGCCGGGTGGCGGTCAACTCGAGATGCGCCAGTCGCTGGCCGCCGGATTCCTCGACGCGCGCCACTCTACCCGCGAGCACGAGGATGTCGCCGGGCCAGACCTGACCGGTGAAGCGGACACCGAAGCTCCGCACGTGCGACAAGCCCACCCAGCGCGCGAGGTGCTGACCCAGCAGTCCGGCGGACAGCAATCCGTGGGAGAACACGCTCGGCATCCCGGCCGCATGGGCGAACTCCTCGTCGTGGTGGATCGGATTGAAGTCGCCCCCGGCGCCGGCATAGCGCACGATGTCGGTGCGCGTGATCGGGCCGATCGTCGCCTCCGGTCCGTGGTCGCCTTCCTGCAACGGGAGCGGTTTGGTCGGCATGGACGTTTTTGTCGCGCTCACTTCGCGCCTCCAGTCTCGATCACGACATCGCGCTGACGAAGCACCGTGTCGCCGCGGTCGTTGACGAATTCGATCTCGAACGTGTACAGGGTCATGTCGCCGCCACGCTTTCCGGGCCTCATGGTGACGTCGGCAAGGCGCCGGCGGGCGAGCAGCCGTTCACCGACGGTCACCGGAGCGAGGTACTCCCACGACGACTCACCATGCAGAACCCGTCGCAGGTCCATGTCCAGCCGCTCGAACATGAGCAGGTCATCGCGAAAGTGAGACGACGCGGCCGCGAAGGTCAGCGGCGCCGGGATGTCATCGAACCCGGCCGCGCGCGCGGCCCCGACATCCTGGTATATGGGGTCATCGTCGAGCAGCGCGATTGCGAACTCCCGCACCTTGCTGCTCTCGACCGGCAGGGGGAACTCACCGAGCTCCGTGCCGATCGGGAATGTGTCAGTCATGAGCTGCACTCCTCTGTCGATTGGACTGCTGGGCATATCACAGCCAATCGGGTATGAGTAGTGAGTAACCCACGCGCGGGGGATGAATATCCCCCGAACGGTGTCTGCCCGGTCCGGTCCGGAGCCCATACCGTTCCCGACTGTGCCCGTGACCCGAGCAGCGCCGCGTGTGTACTACGAGGATCGCGCCGCCGGCGAACCGCTGCTCGCGATTCCCGGGTTCGGTTCCTCGTCCGCCACCTTCGAGCCGATCGTGGCCGCGAGCGACGGGGGGGTGCGCTGGATCACCTGCGATCTCCCGGCGTCGGGGCGCTCGTCGAAGCGCGCGCTCGCCTGCACGACCGCCGGGCTGGCCCTCAGCGCGACGCGCGTACTCGACGAGCTGGGCCTCGAAACCGCGCATATCGCCGGGGCATCGCTGGGCGGTGCGATCGCGCTACAGGTGGCGCTCCGCGTCCCTCACCGGGTCAGGTCCCTGATCCTGATGGGCACGACCGCCGCCGGTCCGTTCGACCGGAGACTCGATCCACGGGCGCTGCTGGCGGTCACGGCTCGTGTTGTCTGGGGCAGCCTACGGCGCCGTCGCCTGTGGTTGGCCCCGGCAATCTTCTCGCCGGACTTCCTCGCCCATGAGCCGGACCGAGCGAAGGCGCTGCTGCGGCTGGTGCGCGCTCATCCGCCGGCCCCGTGGGGGCTCGCCGGTCAGTACGTGGCTGCCGCGCTGCACGACGTCGCGAGCGACCTCGACCGGATCAGCGTTCCCACGCTGATCCTTCACGCAGAACGCGACCTGCTCGTGCCCGTGGCGAACGCCGAGCAGCTGGCGCGGGCGGTCGCAGATTCCGAGTTGCACATCTTCCCTAGTGCGGGGCACGCTTTCGGACTCGAGCACCCTGCGACCACGGCCTCGATCATCCGCGACTGGGTGCAGCGGCACCCGGTCGCAGGGGCTCCTCCCCCTTAGGGCGGACCAGGATCACCCCCCAGTGGATTGTGAGCCGATCGCCGCGTGGCCAGAATCGCCGCACTCTGAACGATCCGACCAAGGGAGAGTGTGCACTCAATCATGGCTACCGGTAAGCACGTCATAGAGATGTCCGAGGCCGAGCAGGAGCGGGCGATTCAGACCGCGCGTGACCTGGCGGCTGAGTTCGACAAGGTGGGCGCGGAGGCCGACGAGAAGAACGAGTTCCCGTTCTCGCTGGTGCCGCTCTACAAGGAAGCCGGGCTCCCCGGCATCAGTGTGCCCAAGCGGTACGGTGGCGGCGGCGCCGACATCTGGACGCTCGCTCGGATCTCCTACGAGCTGGCCAAGGGCGACCCCGCGTGCGCGCTGGCGTTCAACATGCACCATGTCATGGTCGGCATCCTCAGAGGGCTCATGCCCGAAGAGCAGCAGGAATATTGGCTGTCGCGCGTCGCCTCAGAGCAACTGCTGATGTGCGGCGCGTTCAGCGAGGAGCGCGCCGGGTTCACGGGCCTCGCCGACATGACCGCCGTGCCCTGCGAGGGGGGTTTCCGGGTCAACGGCCGCAAGGTGTGGGCGACCCTGTCCGAGGCCGCCGACCTCGCGACGTTCAACTGCACGGTGACCGACGAGGACGGATCGATCCCCCAGGATCACTTGCAGCGCATCGCCCGCGAGCGGGTGTTCATCTGCGAGAAGGACCTCCCCGGCATCAGCATCATCAAGACCTGGGACACCCATGGAATGCGCGCGACCGGCACCCAGACGCTGGCCTTCGATGACGCGGTCATCCCCGCCGAGTCCGAGGTCGGTGACATGCGAATGGGCCTCACCGCCGAGTTCGAGTGGGCGGCGCTGCTGTTCGGCGGCGTCTACTGGGGCCTGACCGAGAAGGCCTACGAAGCGACCCGGCAGATCCTGATCGAGAAGTCGCTCGGTGCGACCGTCGCGGCGTCGAACGTCCCGCTCAGGGAGGTCGGCTTTGTCCAGCACGGCCTTGGCGAGATGAAGGTCAAGACCGAGGTCTCCGGGCGGGTGCTTGAGGCGACGGCCAACATCCTGCGTGACGGTCGCGACGCCGAGTGGAGCCCGCTCGCTCGTCCCGGGCTGATCGATGTCGTCAAGGTCGTCACGACCGGCAACGCGCACTTCGTGACCAACGCCGGCATGCGCCTGGTTGGAGGCTCGACCTTCCGCCGGGGGCACGTGCTCGAACGTCTGTACCGCGATTCGCGCAGCGGGTTGTTCCAGCCGCTGACCACCGACGCTTGCTACGACCACTTGGGCAAGTTCGAGCTCGGACTGATCCAGATGCCCGGGGCGCAGGAGCCGGCGCCGATAACCGAAGCGGCGCCGGAAGCGCAAGCCGCGATCGCCGCCTGACGACCCCCTGCCGGCGGCGCTGATCGATCCGATCAGCGCCGCCGGCGCTGGGATACGCGCGGTCAACCTCGTCTGCCATGAGTCGCACGCTCAGACCCGTACCAAGCAGCCCGTTCAGCTCGATCGAAGCCGCCCTGGGAGACATGCGCGCGGGAAAGATGGTGGTCGTCTGTGACGCCGAGGACCGCCAGAACGAGGGCGACCTGACGGTCGCCGCCGAGTTCGCTGGCCCCGAGGCAGTCAATTTCATGGTGACCCACGCCGGCGGTCTCATATGCCTCGCGCTGACCGCGGAACGCTGCGAGCGGCTCCGGCTCGCACCGATGGTCGCCGACAACCAGTCGACCTATCAGACGCCGTTCACCGTATCGATCGAGGCGCGCGAAGGCATCCATACCGGCATCTCGGCGCACGACCGTGCGCGCACGATCGAAGTCGCGATCGATCCGCGGTCCGAGTCATCCGATCTCGTCTCCCCCGGCCACATGTTCCCGCTCCGGGCGCGGCCCCGGGGAGTCCTCGACCGCCCCGGCCACACCGAGGCCGCGGTCGACCTCGCCCGGCTCGCCGGGCTGCATCCAGCCGGCGTGATCTGCCAGGTCATGAACCCTGACGGGACGATGGCGCGAGTCCCCGACCTGGAGCGCTACTGCGCCCAGCACGGGCTGAAGATGGTCGCGATCGCCGACCTGATCTCCTACCGGCGCTGTCACGAACGCTTCGTCGAGCGCGTCGCGGACACCACGATGCCAACGCGCTTCGGAAGCTTCCGGGCAATCGGCTACCGCTCGGCGTCCGACGACAAGGAGCACGTGGCACTCGTACACGGCGAGGTCCGCGGACTCGAAGACGTGCTCGTCCGAGTGCACTCCGAGTGTCTCACCGGCAACGTGTTCGGCTCGCTCCGCTGCGACTGTGGCCTCCAATTCGAGGATGCGATGCAGCGACTGGTGGCCGAGGGCCGCGGAGTGGTCGTGTATCTGGCCCAGGAGGCCCGCGGGCCCGGGCGACCGGACGACTCTCACGAGTTCGGGATCGGTGCCGAGATCCTCGCCGACCTCGGCGTCCGCTCGGTTCGGCTGCTCACCGGCAACCCGAACAAGATCGCCGTACTCGAGGAACATGGCATCCGCGTCAGCGGGCAGGTTCCAATCGACCGCGCTGCCCGCGCACACGACCTCGAGTATCTGCGCGTTCGGCTCGGCAGGGCAGGTTGAAGCTCGGACTCCACCTCGCCTACTGGGGACTTGGACTCGACGCTCGCGAGCAGCTGAGCCTCGTCCAAGAAGCCGAGCGACTCGACTACTCGGCCGTGTGGGTCGGCGAGGCGTACGGGTCCGACGCGGCCACCGTTTTGGCGTGGCTGGCCGCCAAGACCGAGCGGATCGGCCTCGGCTCCGGCGTGTTCCAGATGCCCGGGCGCTCGCCGGCGATGACCGCGATGACCGCCGCAACGATCGATCAGCTCTCGGGCGGGCGGTTCCGCCTCGGGCTCGGCTCCTCCGGGCCGCAGGTCGCCGAGGGGTGGCACGGGCAGCGCTTCACCCAGCAGCTCGCGCGCACGCGCGAGTACGTCGAGGTCGTCCGCAAGGCGCTTCGCCGCGAACCACTGAGCTACGAGGGCGAGACGCTGACCTTGCCGCTGCCCGACGGGCCGGGAAAAGCGCTGAAGCTCACGATCGCCCCGGTGCAGCCGCGGATTCCCGTCTATCTCGCAGCGCTGGGGCCGAACAACACCGAGCTAGTCGGCGCGATCGCCGACGGCTGGCTGCCGGTCCTGTTCTCACCGGGCCACGTCGGCGCGGCCACGCGCCACCTGGCCGCCGGCGCAGCCGGTGCGGGGCGACGGCTGTCGGACGTGTCGATCACGCCGATCGTGTACACGTCGGTGCACGACGACCTCGAGCGCGCCCGAGATGCGCTGCGACCGCTGGTCGCCCTGTACGTCGGGGGGATGGGGTCCCGCGAGCGAAACTTCTACAACCGCGTCGTCTGCTCCTACGGCTTCGAGCAGGCCGCCCATCGTGTGCAGGATCTCTACCTCGCGGGGCGCAAGGAGGAGGCGAAGGCGGCCCTCCCAGCCGAGCTGCTGGAGGCGGTCTGCCTCTGTGGCACTCCCGATGTGGTGGCGCGCGAACTGGCGTTATACGCCGACGCGGGCGTCGAGACGCTGCTCGTGAGCCCGATCGCAGAAACGGTGCAGGAGCGGCTCGCCCAGCTCAACCTGTTCGCGGCTGCGCTGCCGGACGGCGAGTAGGTTACTGCCCGTCTCCTATCGCAGCGACAGGCCGAGCGTCAGATGGGGACGCTGCGCGCGAACTGTCCTCGAAGCTCGTCGTCGAAGGTCACATACGGGTGCGCCGACCGGCACCAGATCTCCATCTCGGGCTCCAGCCACGAGCGGTCGTTCAGCGTACCGGCCTTGATGAACGCCAGGTCAGGGGTGGCGTCGGGCAGGCTGACGATCGGGGAGCCGCATGCCGTGCAGAACTGCCGGTGCACGGCCTCGCCAGTGTCCTCGCCGACCGTGGTGAAGGAGCTGACGGCCCCGTCGACGTGAAGCGCCTCGCGTTCGACGCCGACGACGATCGAGAACGCGGTACCGGTCTGCCGCTGGCAGTCGGTGCAGTGGCAGAGCAGCGTCGCCATCGGCTCCCCGTCACAGTGATAGGTGACCTTCCCGCACAGGCATCGTCCATCGAGCTGACCCATCGAATCTCCTTCCACTGTTGCGGCGTCCACGCTCTCGTGGCACCCGGCGGGATGCTAGGCGGGACCGCGCGGGCCGGCATCCGGCGTTTGGGGAGCATCTCTCCCTCGACGGGTAGAGAACGTCGCGAGCGGTACTCCGAACGAGACCCGGTTATCCCCCGCGGGGACGACGACGCGCGGCGCCGGGTCCCCTACGGTTTCGCTCGGATGCAACTCATGGCAGCGCCGACGACAGCCCAGCGAGTGCTGGCGGGGCTCGCACAGCGACGCGAGCGGCTGGTGAGCGACGTGGTCTCGGAGGCGAGCTCGATCCGAGGCTACGCGGAGCTCGAGCAGAGCCAGTCCGCTGACTTCGCGCAGACCGTACGCGAGGGTCTCGACGCGATCCTGCGCGCGATGTCCCACGAGCGCGCGTTCGCCGACGATGACGTCGCGTTCCTGTGGCCGCACATCCGAAGGCGCACCGAGGCAGGCGTCTCGGAGGGCGACATGCTGGCGGTGGTGCGCCTGTTCCAGCGGGCCGTCTGGGATGCGATCACCGAGCTGGCCGGGGACGGTGAGGACGGCCGTGCCGCCACGCTGATCCTCGCGCGGCCGCTGATCGACTACATCGACGTGCTCAGCCGCGTCGTCGACCGGGCCTTCGTCGAGGCCGAGGAGGCAATCTCCTCACGCACGAGCGCCGTACGGCAAGAGGTAGTCGACGTCCTTCTCTCCGGGGGGAGCCTGGCGCCGGGATCTCAGGAGAACGGCGCCCGGCGGGCAGGACTGGCTCAAACCGGGCAGCTCGTCGTGATCGTCGCCCGGCTGCACCGGGAGCCTGCCGACGAGGGGGCGCTTGGCATCGCTGCGGTCGCTCTGGCCCGCGCCGCGCGAGATGCGATCGAGCCGCTCGCGGTCGTTCGTGGAGGCGAGGTCGTGGTGATCAGGACGACGTCGGAAACCGATGCGGCCCGTGTCGCTGCGGCGCTCTCGACCGCGCGAGAGCGGCTCGAGAACCGAGGCATCTCGATCGCCGTGGGGATGAGTACGGTGCACGATGGGCTCGCGGCCGTGCCGACCGCCTACCACGAGGCGTCGCTTGCCCTGGAAGAGCTGGGAGACCGCGCCGGTGTCCTCGCCCTATGCGAAATGGGAGTTGCGGACTACCTGGTCCTGCGAGCGGGCGACCGGACTGCCTGGCGCCTCGTGCCGCCCGAGGTTCGGGCGTTCGTCGAGGAAGACGCCCGTCAGGGCGCCGTCCTCAGCGACACGCTGATCGCCTACCTCAGCTGCGACCTCAGCGTGAAGCTCGCGGCCGAGCGCCTGTTCGTTCATCCGAACACCGCCCACTATCGGCTGGCGAAGATTGAGGATCGAACCGGATGCAGCATCCGGCGGCTCGAAGACGTACTCCTGCTCGCGATCGCGATTCGGCTCGCGAACCACAAAACGCGCGCCGCTCGCTGATCTCAGCCCGTCAGTCGGCGTACATCGCCTCGATCACGTCGGCGTACTTCTCGGTAATAGGTTTGCGCTTCAGCTTCAGCGTCGGCGTGAGTTCATCGCCCCCGGGAGCCCACTCGGTCTTCAGGATGACGTGCTTCTTGATCTGCTCGACGCGCGCGAGCTTCGAGTTGGCCTTCGCCACTCCAGCCGCGACCTCAGCCTGGACGCGCTCATCGGATGCGAGCGCCGCGATCGAAGCGTCAGCGATTCCGTGCTCCCGCGCGAAGGCCGCGGCCGCTTCGGGCTCGAGCACGATCAGCGAAGTGTTGAACGGCCGTGCGTCACCGATCGCGACCGCGATCCCGACCAGCGGGCTACCGGCTTTGATCGCGGCTTCGATGTTGGCGGGCGACATGTTCTTGCCGGCCGCGTTGATGATCAGCTCCTTCTTGCGGTCGATGATCCTGACGAACCCGTCGCCGTCGATGTGCGCGATGTCGCCAGTGCGGAACCACCCGTCGCGATCAAGCGCCTCCTGCGTCTTCTCAGGGCTGTTCCGGTAGCCGCGCATCACGAGCCGGCCGCGAACCAGGAGCTCCCCGTCGCCGGCGAGCTTGACCTCGACTCCGGGCAGCGGCCGGCCAACGGTCCCGAAGCGTCTGGCTCCCTCACGATTCATCGTCGCCACCGCCGAGGTCTCCGTCAGCCCGTACCCCTCGTTGATTGGGAGCCCTAGCGTCGCGAAGAACTCGAGCACGTCGAGGCGCAGCGGGGCGGCACCGCTGAGCAGGAAAACGCCTTCTGGAAAGCCGAGGCGCTCACGGATCGCCGCGCGCCGACCTTCGTCGGGCTCGCCGGAAAACCCGGCCTCGAGCGAGGCCTTCAGCTTCTCCCACACCCGAGGCACGCCAAGCCACAGCGTCGGCTCGGTGTCGGCGATCGCGGGGACGGCCGCCTTGGGGTCCGCGACGCAGGTGATGCTGGCTCCGCTGATGATCGCCAGGTAGTGAGCGACCACCCGGTCCGCGAGGTGGGCCATCGGCAGGTAGGACATAAGCCGCCCGTCAGGCGCAAGACCGGTCACCTCGAGCCACGCTCGACCAGTCCAGAGGAGGTTGTCGTGCGTCAGCTCGACCCCCTTTGGCGGGCCGGTCGTGCCCGAGGTGTAGATCAGCGTCGCCAGGTCGTCCGGGGTTACCGATCGCCAGCTCGCTTCGAAATCAAAATCGGGATCGCCCGCGGCGGTCAGCTCCTCCAGGTCTGCCGTACCGACGGAGGCGCCCTCGACCACGAACACGTACCGAAGCGTGGGTACGCGCTCCCGCACGGACAGCACCCGGTCGACGAACTGCCTCTCGGTCACGATCAGAGTGGCGCCCGAGTGCGCGAGCACGTACTCGATCTGCTCAGCCGACGATGTGTTGTAGACCGAGAACGGAGTCGCCCCGAGGTGCAGGGCCGCCGTATCGATCAGGTGGGCCTCGGGCCGGTTCGCGAGCATCATCGCGACGACGTCGCCGCGGCCAATCCCGTGCGCCGCCAGCCCGGCGGCCAGCACGCGCACGCGCCGGGCGTACTCGCGCCAGGACAACACCACTTCTGCGCCGGGTGTGCGGAGCGCGTCGGCGTCCCCGCGCCGGGCCGCGGTTGCCTGAAAGGCTTCGCAGAGCGTCGACGGCTCGGTGGTCGGCAGGTCGACCGACTCGGTGCTGATCTCGGAACTCGTTGCCATCCTCGCCACTCCCTTGCGCGTTTGTACAGGCGCCGCAAGGTACGTAGGCGCCGCCTCGTGATCCTCGGAGCGGCGACCAAACTTCACGCGCTGCCGTTGTGGATGACGCACAAGCGGCCTTTGCACATGGCAAACGCAAGCCGGCCGTTGGTCATGGCACACAAGCGCGGGGCGAGAACTTTGGTTACCACTCCGAGGATCGCCCGTCGCACGCGCCCTAACTTCCCGCCCCATGCTCAGCATCGCCCGCCCAGTCCCACGTCGTCAGGCCCGGTTAGCCGTCCTGGGGGCGGGCTCGTGGGGAACCGCTCTGGGTTCCGTCCTCGCCGGGTCTGCGCCGACCACGATTTGGGCGCGCCGACCCGCGGTCGCCGATGAGATCAATGTGCGCCACACCAATAGCCACTACTTGGGGAGCATTGCGCTGGATCGGCGGCTCAAGGCGACTGCGTGCCTCGAGCATGCGGTCTCCTCGGCCGACATCGTGGTGATGGCCGTGCCGTCGCACAGCTTTCGAGCCGTTCTGGAGCAGGCGGCTCGTCACGTTCGACGGTTCGTTCCGATCGTCAGTCTCACCAAGGGTTTGGAGGGCGGGACTCGGCTGCGGATGACCGAAATCGTCGACGAGCTCATTCCCGGGCACCCGGTGGGGGTGCTGGCCGGCCCGAGCGTCGCGCGCGACGTGTTGGATGGTCGCGCTGCGGCCGCCGTCATCGCATTCGGAGACGATCGAGTCGCCGACGAGGTTCGGCGCCTGTTCTCGATCGGACCGTTGCAGGTCGACAAGAGCCAGGACGTCGTCGGCTGCGAGATCGCGGGTGCCGTGACAAACGTGCTCGCGATCGCCGCGGGAATGGCCGCCGCCCTTGATGCGGGCGACAGCACGCGCGCGGTCGTGATCACGCGCGGGCTGGCCGAGCTCACCCGCCTGGGGACGGCGCTCGGCGGCGATCCGGAGACGTTCGCCGGTCTCGCAGGCACGGGCGATCTGATCGCGACGTGCTTCGCTCCGCTCAGTCCAGGCCGCCGCGTCGGAGACGCGCTTGCACTTGGACGTCCGATCGAACAGATCGTTGGCGAGCTCGGACAAGTGGCCGAGGGCATCAGGGGCGCCGGCATACTCGTGGACCTGGCAGCCGCGCACGGGCTGTCCATGCCGATCGCGTTCGAAGTGCACGCCGTGATCAGCGGCACTCGCGACAGCGCGGATGCGTTCCGGGGTCTGCGGCCGCGAGAGACCGCCGGCAAGCTCGACCGCGTCGCCTAGCCGGACGGGGGACCCAAATCCGCCGCACGAGGGATGGCGCGCGCGGCGTGACGGGGTTGAATGGGAACCTCCAAATCGCGGCGCTGAACGAGCGGCGAGCCGTGGAACGAACTTGGGCAGGGTCTTGAGGTGCCTATGAAAGAAGCTTTCATCTTCGACGCGATTCGGACCCCGCGAGGTCGGGGCAAGCCGAGCGGGTCGCTGCATGCCACAAAGCCGGTCGATCTCGTTGTCGGCCTGCTGCACGAAATGCTCGCGCGCCACGATCGCCTAGATCCCGCCTGGATCGATGACCTCGTGCTCGGCTGCGTTTCGCCGACCGGCGACCAGGGTGCCGACATCGCCAAGATCGCTGCGATTAAGGCCGGGCTCCCCGACACCGTCGCCGGCCTTCAGCTCAACCGCTTCTGCGCCTCAGGGCTCGAGGCGGTCAACGTCGCGGCACAAAAGGTCGCCTCGGGCTGGGAGGACCTCGTGCTGGCCGGTGGCGTCGAGTCGATGTCGCGCGTCCCGATCGGCTCAGACGGAGGCGCCTGGTCGATGGACCCCGAGACGAACTACGACACGTCGTTCATCCCGCAGGGCGTCAGCGCGGATCTGATCGCGACGCTCGAGCGCTTCAGCCGTGAAGACGTCGACGCGTACGCCGCTCGTTCGCAGGCGCGCGCAACGGCGGCGCAGGCCGAGGGCCGGTGGGACGACTCGCTGATCCCCGTGCTCGACATCAACGGGTGCGTCATCCTCGATCGCGACGAGCTCGTCCGACCCAGAACGACCGTCGAGACGCTGGCCGGGCTGAAACCGTCGTTCGAACGGATCGGTGAGTTGGGCGGCTTCGATGCGGTGGCGCTGCAGAAGTACCACTGGCTAGAGCGGATCGAGCACGTCCACACGCCAGGTAACTCCTCCGGGATCGTCGACGGCGCCTCGCTGCTGGCAATCGGCAGCGAGCACGCGGCCTCACAGCTCGGTCTCGAGCCACGCGCGAGGATCCTCGCCACCGCCGTCTCCGGCGCGGATCCGACGATCATGCTGACCGGGCCGGCACCCGCCAGTCGCAAGGCGCTCGGCAAGGCGGGAATCGCCGTCGAGGATCTCGACCTGATCGAGATGAACGAGGCCTTCGCGTCGGCCGTGCTCCGGTTCGTCAAGGACATGGACCTCGATCTGGAGAAAGTCAACGTCAACGGCGGCGCGATCGCGTTGGGTCACCCGCTCGGGGCAACCGGCGGAATGATCCTCGGATCGCTGCTCGACGAGCTCGAGCGCACCGGTGGCCGGTACGGGCTTGTGACGCTTTGCGTGGGCGGAGGCATGGGCATCGCGACCGTGATCGAACGCGTCTGAGACCGCCCTCCCCACCAGAACCCGAGCAGGAGGAATCACGGCACGATGAACGAGCACACGACCATCCGCTGGGAGCAGGACACCGAAGGTGTCGTGCTCCTAACGCTCGACGATCCCCGGCAGTCGGCGAACACGATGAATGCCGCGTGCAAAGCATCGCTCGCCGCGACCATCGAGCGGCTCGAGGCCGAGCGCGATCGGATCGCCGGCGTGATCATCACCTCCGCGAAGAAGACCTTCTTCGCCGGCGGCGACCTGAACGACCTCCGGGACGCGACGCGCGACCAAGCCGCAGAGATCATGGCCGACATGCGCGAGATCAAGCGACACTTCCGCCGTCTCGAGACGCTCGGCAGGCCGGTCGTGGCGGCGATGAACGGCAGCGCGCTCGGGGGCGGCCTTGAGCTCGCGCTCGCGACCCACCATCGCATCGCGCTCGATGACCCGAGCATCCAGTTCGGGTTCCCGGAAGTGCAGCTCGGCTTACTCCCCGGAGGCGGCGGCGTGGTCCGCTCGGTGCGGATGCTGGGGATCGTCGGAGCGCTGACCCACCTCCTGTTGCGCGGTCAGCGCCTCGACCCCGCGGGGGCCCGCGCCCTCGGGGTCATCGACGATCTCGTCGGAACCCGGGAAGCGCTGATCCAGGCGGCAAAGGCCTGGATTGCAGCCAATCCCGACGCGCTCCAGCCGTGGGACGTCGAAGGGTTCGAGATCCCGGGCGGCGGACCGGCGGATCCGCAGGTCGCAGAGCATCTCCCGACGCTCCCGGCGAATCTGCGAAAGCAGCTCGGTGGCGCCAATTACCCCGCGCCGCACCACATCCTGGCCGCCGCGGTTGAAGGCGCCCAGGTCGACTTCGAGAACGCGAGCGAAATCGAGGGCCGCTACTTCGTCGACCTCGTCACCAGCCAGGTGGCCAAGAACATGATCCAGGCGTTCTTCTTCGATCTCCAGCAGGTCCGGGGCAAGCGCGGCCGTCCCGATTCAAGCAAGGTGTTCCAGGCTGGCAAGGCCGTGGTGCTCGGCGCGGGCATGATGGGCGCTGGCATCGCGTATGTCTGCGCAAAGGCCGGGATCCCGGTGGCGTTGAAGGACGTCTCGCTCGAGGCGGCCGAACGCGGCAAGGATTACTCGCGCGCGCTCGTGGGCAAGGCCGTGGAACGGGGCGGCCTGAGCCCTGAGGAAGGCGAAGCCCTCTTGGCTGTGATCACCCCGATCGTCGACCCCGCGCACGCAGCCAAAGCAGACCTCGTGATCGAGGCGGTGTTTGAAGACCCCGCCGTCAAGGCACACGTGTTCGGTGAAATCGCGCCGTACCTCGATGCCGACGCCCTTCTGGCGTCGAACACGAGCACGCTGCCGATCACCGAACTTGCGCGGGCCGTCTCGCGGCCGGCTGACTTCATTGGCCTGCACTTCTTCAGCCCGGTGGACAAAATGCCGCTGCTCGAGATCATCAAGGGGGAGCAGACCAGCGAGGACACGCTCCGTCGGGCGCTCGACCTCGCCCGTCAGATCCGCAAGACCCCGATCGTCGTCAACGACAGCCGTGGTTTCTTCACTAGCCGCGTGATCATGTCGTTCATCGACGAGGGAATTGCGATGCTGCTCGAAGGCATTCCGGCGCCGACGATCGAGCATGCCTCATCGCAGGCGGGTTACCCGGCACCCGTCTTGCAGCTGAGCGACGAGCTGAATCTCAACCTGATGCGCAAGATCCGCGAGGAGACGAGGGCGGCGGTGACCACGGCGGGCGGTCCCTTCGAAGCTCATCCCGCGGCTCGGGCGATCGACCTCATGATCGATGCTCACGGGCGCTCCGGCAAGCTCGCCGGCGCCGGCTTCTATGACTACTTCGACGGGCGGCGCGCCGACCTCTGGCCTGGTCTTGAGTCCGCGTTCCCCTCGGTCGCCGATCCAGCGCAGATCTCGCTGCCTCACCTGCAGGAGCGGATGCTGTTCATCGAGTCGATCGAGGCAGTCAAGTGCCTTGACGAGGGCGTGATCGAGTCGGTCGCCGATGCGAACGTGGGCTCGATCATGGGGATCGGCTTTCCCGGCTGGACCGGCGGCGTGCTCCAGTACATCAACGGCTACCCAGGCGGACCGGCGGGCTTCGTGGATCGGTGCTGCGACCTCGCCGCCGCCTACGGCGATCGGTTCGAGCCGCCGGCGTCGCTCGTCGACCTCGCCGACCGAGGCGACACGTACAGCGACGAGCGGGACCTGATCGCCGCCCGCTGAAGCCCCGGCCGGTCAGGACGGGGCCCGGCGCCGCTGCTCAGCGACCGGTTTCCCCGAACCGAGCGTGAGGCCCCGTGGCGGATAGCGTCCTTGGTGCACGTCGTGTCCGCCGTCGACGGTGATCACGGTGCCGGTGACGTAGTCGCCGGCGGGCGAGGCAAGGAACGCGATCATCTGCGCGATCTCCTCGGGCCTGCCAAGCCGCCCGAGCGGGATGCTTTCACCAAGGGTCTCGATCATCTCCTGGGGGTATTTCGAATGAAACGTCTCGGTCCCGATGACTCCGGCCGCGACCGCCGTCAGGCGGATGCCGAACCGCGCCCATTCGATGGCGAGCACCTTCATCAGGTTCTCGACGCCCGCGCGGGCCGCCGACGAGTGCGCCATCCCCGGCAGGCCGGCATGTGGGGTGAGCGTGACGCTGATCACCTTGCCGCCTCCGGACGGAATGAAGGCGCGCGTGGCGACCGCGTGCGTCATCAGCCAGGTGCCTTCGAGGTTCAGCCGGATCACCGTCCGGAAGCCCTTGGGCGTGATGTCCTCGGCGGGAGACAGGAACTGACCCACGGCATTGTTTACGAGCAGATCGATCTGCCCGTGACGCTCGAGCACCTGGTCGACCAGCGCGTCGACCTCGGCCTCCTCGCGAATATCACACGCGATCGCTTCGACGGCGCCCGCGGGACCAAGCGCAACCGTCTCACGGAGCGGCTCGAGCCGCCGCCCGCAGTTCACTACTGTTGCCCCCCCAGCAGCGAGCTCGAGGGACCGTGGCCCTGCCGATTCCTGACCCGCCGCCGGTGACGATCGCAACCTTGTCGGCGAGTGTCTCCGCCCGAGGGTGACCGATGTCTCGCTAGCGGTCACTGCGATCGCGCTCACGCGGCGACGGCAACCTCGTGCCCATCCCGGCGAGAGCGGTCCCGCAGCGGCGTTCGGCGCGAGCGGTGCAGACTCGGTGCGGCGTCAGCTTGAGAGGACGCGGGCCGTGAAATCTCGTTGCGAAACTCTGCGATCGCGTTGGTAGGGACTCTTACGCCTTGATGTGCAGACAGCCGTCCGAGCTCTATAACGATTGGTGTGACCATGCCGGGTCCTTCTCGCCTGCGGGTCGACGGGGTAGTACTCAATGCTTGTGATGCAAGTTACGTGTTGCGCGACTGGATCGAAACTCTCGGAGGTGGGAGATCCATGCCTAACTTGGGTAGCCCGGGGCCCGCGGCGCGACAGCGGCATGAGCGGGGTATTACTCGCGGGCCTGCACACGCAAGGCGGCCGCCTTTCGGCGGCCGCCTTGACCGAACTTGCGGGAACCAGTTGCTAATTGGTCGCCGGAGCAGGGACAGCCGTGACTCTCTCCCGCCGAGTGACAAACAGGACTCTGCCGGCGAGTAACGCAAGCAGCACGCCAGGAACGACCAGGATCCACGTGAACAGACGAAGGTCCGGCAGGCTCGACACCTGAGCGTAGTTGCCGACGTTCGCCTTGATTGCCTGGACGAGCGGCTGGTAGTGCGTCAGGCCGGGCGGCACGTTCGCGAAGATCGGCGCGAGCTTCGGGAGCCCCTGGAGCAGGCCTGCCGTTGCCGGGAAGCTCGTTCCGAGGAACTTCTGCACCTGCGTAGGTGTCATGTGCAACGGCGTGGCGAGTGCTGCGATCAGCTTCGGCGTCTCTCCGGCAGCTTGCACGGCACCGACCGCAACCTGACGCAATGGCACGAACGTGCTGTCGAAGTAGTAGACGGTCTTGTTCACGCTTGCCGGCTGCATCAGTGGGTGGAGGTTCTTCAGCATCGTCTGCCCTGCCGCCGCCTTACTGGGCAAGCCAATCGCAAACGGGATAACGATCAAGACGGCGGCGATCGCAACGATCGCCCAAAGGGACACTCGCGTCAGGCGGTTCATACTCTCTCTCCATTGTGGGGTTGGGCTCGAAACTGGCGCCTATCTTCTGCCGGCGCTCGGGGATTCTTGGCAGTGGCGCTCTTACGCGCCACAGCCTGTTGAGGGAGATCAGGTTCCCTCAAGGGGTAGGTACTGGGCTGACCGGCGCCGGTGGGTCCCTCGTAGGGGACTCACGCACGGCGCTGGTGCAACGTCTGTGCCTGGATCAGCTGTGTTCGCCATCGCTCGAGCTGAGCCCGTTGGCACGTCGAACAGACTCCTACGTGTCGCACGTGACCACATGCCTTGGGGGCACGCGCTGGGCCGGTCGGGCGATTGACTTGAGTTACCGAGTACGTTTGCATGGAAGGTCGACGATCAGTTTCCACCGCAGGTTTCCCGAGCGCATCACCCTGAGGGGGCGCCGTCACCGTGCATTCGAGAGAGGCCTCGCGCGCACCGCACGGGACGGCGCTGCGTTTGTCATCTACCGACATCCGCTCTCAGGATCGAAATCGGCTTCGCCCCGGGTTCAGAAAGCCCTGGCCGCTCGCGAGCGCCCGATGAGGATCTCTCGACTTGTGGGCTCGATTTCGGGCCCACGAGCGCTTGGGTCCAGAATCGGCTTCTTGCCCCAATGAGGACGGGCAGCGACACCGAGCCGCCGCATCAGATCGGACGCGAGCGGCGACGCGGCGAGCCCGGCTGGTTCGCCTCGGGGATGACGGGCAGCGGCGCGGTCAGACTGCCGCAACCCCTCCCATTCCGAGCAACCTGGAGCCGGCCCGCCGCGCTCGCGCGGCGGACGAAACTCAGCAACCGGATCGGCCGTGGCCAGTTCGACGGTCGTCGCAATCCCGCGGAGGAGCGGCGGCATTGCCCGGCGTCATCCAGTCCTTGAGGCGCTGAGAGCTCGCTCCTCACAGCCGGCGCGCGACCGCCAGCGGCCCTCCTGGCGACGCGCGCACTTCGCTGCGCCCCTGACCCGCGCACCCAAACTCGCCGGTCCAAAAAACCCTCGCATGGAGCGACCGAATGGTCCTCAACGCACGAAGATCATTAAGCCCCTCTGGGCCACCACGGGCTTAAACCCAGCGGATTTGAACGCAAATTGGCAGAATCCCGGAGAGTCGCATCAGCACCGATTATCTGGGCTAGTGCAGGTATTTTCTGCTCAACCTGGGGCGGTGCGGTATCGCTTCACACGCGAGAGGCCACTAGGTCTAAACCTGGCGTGGCGTGATCACGAAGCTCATGCAAGCCGGCGGATTTCGCCGCCCGAGAGCGCGTTCTCGCCGAGCGATCAAAAGACGGGTGGCGGCTCCCAGAGCGCCGAGCGGCACGCTCTCAGCCTCTCGGGTCAAGCTGTGGGTCAAGGTGCGGTAGAGCAACCGCGGTGAATGCACGCCCGTGCTGCGCTCGTCGTCGCCCGGCGCGGCTTCCTGGCTTGTTCGGGGTCCGCCTGGGCCGCGGCCAGTCCGCGACTGGAGGTCGCCAGGTCGTGAACCGATCCGGTCCTGCTCCCGCCCGCGGCATCCGCTCGAGCGCACCGTCGAGACGCCTGCGAGCGCCGGTCATGTCGCGAAGAAACTTTCCGCGCCAACTCCAGCACCGGCGCATGCGCCGAGCGGCCACGATCGGCGCGATAGGCCTGGCGGCGTGCACGCTCGCCGTCGCCGCCGCGCGGTTCGGCGCCACGGCCATCGCCGCCGTGCTGACCGTCATCGCAGTCACCCTGCTGATCGACGCCCGCCGCTGGTGGCGGCTGGCCGGGCGCAGTCGCGTCGGCGCGGACTCTGAGGATCAGGTTCGACGAGCGCTCGCGGCCCTCGGCGAGGAGGGATGGCGACTGCGTCATTCGCTGCCGTATCGAGGAACCGGCGATATCGACAGCGTGGCGATCGCGCCGACGGGGATCGCGTTCGCGATAGAGATCAAAACGAGGTCGTTTGAGCGCGGTCATCTCGCCGCGGTGCGAGCGATGGCGGTGTGGCTTTACCGCCGCCGACGGCGGTGGTGTCGCCGCGGCGCGCTCCCGGTGCTGTGCGTCGTACGCGCAAGAGCGGTGGAGCGGACCGACGATGGGGTGCTGATCGTGTCGGTGGAGCGGCTCGTGGGGGCGCTCCGAACGGCGGCGGGGACGGCACGGCGTCCGGGGGTCATCGCTGTGGACGTGTCGCGCCGCTGACGGCGGCCGGCCGTCGCGTTCCCTGCTGGCCCTGTCCGAGACCGCGGCTGCACCGGGGTGCGGCGACCTGCCGGGCCGCGGGGTGTGGTCAGGCGGGTGGGTTCTGTCCGGCTTCGTCGGCCAGGACGCAGACGACCAGGAGGTGCGCGATGCAGTCGGCGATCGCCTCGGGCACGCTTGGTATGTCGCGGTCGATCGCGCCGATGGCGAGCGCCGCGAGCCGACCGGCCTGTTGGGCATGCTCGATGAGCGCCGGTGTCTCGCTCGTCGGCGAAGCGTGCTCGAGCCAGTCGGCTGTCTGCTCGTAGGCGAGCGGGAGCCATTCGTCGGGGTGATGGCCGCGGGCGCGGCCGTCGGCCTCCAGTGCGAGCTGGCAGCGGTGCAGGCTGCCGGTGGCGGTCGCGTCGATCGTGGCCAGCAGCCCGACGGCGACCCCGGCTCCGGCTTGGCCTCGCGTGTCCGGGAGGACGTGCAGCACGTTCGCGGCGACGGCGAGGCTGATCAGCCGCGGCACCGCGGTGGCGAGCAGCGTGATCGGACGCTCAGGCGGCGGCTCGCCGGCGGGCAGGTCGCTCGATCCGCGGCGGTACGCGGCCTCGCGGCGGCCTGCGAGCTGTTCGGCCGTCCACGGCCGAGCCACGTGGCGATAGATGCAGTCGAGGCTGTCCACGGTTTCGAAGCCAGGAGCTCCCTTGCGACCGCCGGCACGGGATGGGCAGCCGCAGCGGTTGCCAGCGTAGAGATTCGCAGCTCCAAGGGAGGCTCCGCCCGGCGTTGGCCGGTACTTGCCGTGTGTGCGCAACCAGCCGAGAACCCAGTCCGGGACCGGTATCGATTGGGCGCCGGCAACCGCCGCTCACGCGACCGAGCGGGAGCTGCGTGACGCGTATGCGGCGGCCGTGTCGCACGGCGCCCGGAACACGCGGTGCGCGGCCGATGAGGAGCGCGCGTACGGGACGTTGCGGCTGCTGACGCTGGCGACGCTGCGCCTGCCGGACCTGTTCCTGTACGCGCACGTGGCCCAGGCGTTCTGCGAGGACCCGGACGTCGATCGGATCCCGGTGGTGGTCGTGGACGCGGTGCGGGTGATCGCTGCGGGGGCGCTCCGGCTCGCGCGTCGGGCCTTGGAGACACACGCCCGTGAAACCGGCTGTGAACCCGGCGTGTGGGTTGACCGGGCGCTCGAGCGGGCCGGCGCATGGCTCGCCCGCCCGCTCGAGGCTGACGTCCCAGCGCTGCTGGACCACGCGCGACGGGCGGCGATCGCGCTGACCCGTGCGACGAGCGCCACGGCCGATGACCGAACGCTCGTGCCCGCCGAGCTCGCGGACGGGTTGGCGCACCTGCTCGCCGTCTATCTGATCGCGACGACCGTCGCATGCTCTGGCATCGGCTGAGCGCGGCGCCGTGAGCGGTGCGACGGTTGTTCGTGATCGCTATCGCGCTGACCATCGGGCTGCCGATGATGGCGGTCCTGCTGCTGTTCGCCGCCGCCGGCTCGCAGGCACAGTGCGGCGGCGGAGGGCCCGCTGGTCCGGGCAGCGCCCCTGGGATTCCCGCCAGTCTGCTCGGGATCTACGACCAGGCGGCCGGCGCCTACCGGCTAGGAGCGCAGGGGTGGGCGTACCTGGCCGCGATCAACTATGTGGAGACACGGTTCGGCCAGGACCTCTCCCCGTCCAGCCAGGGTGCGATCGGATGGATGCAGTTCGAGCCTGGCACGTGGGCTCGGTACGCCGTCTCCGCCGACCCGACAAAGCCCGGCGCCCCACCCGATCCCTATGACCCTTGGGACGCGATCTTCGCCGCCGCCAACGATCTCCACGCCAACGGCGCGCCGGGCGACTGGCCGCAGGCGATCTACGCCTACAACCACGCCGGCTGGTACGTGTCAGAGGTCCAGCAGCTCGCCCAGCGCTACGCGCAAACGGCGGGCAGCGCGGTCGCGATCGACTCGTCGCAGGCCGCCCGGAAGGCGGGTTGCGTTGCGGTCGGTCCGACCACGACCGGGTCGGCGGCGCGGATCCTCCCTGACGGGCTCGCGGCGGCACCGCAGGACGCGCCCGCCCCGGTCAAGGCGGCAATCGCGGCCGGCAACCGGATCATCGACACCTCCTACGGCACCGAGCGCGAGCCGAACATGCTCAGCACGGTGATGTCGTCCTATGACTGTTCGGGGTCGACGGACTTCGTGCTCTACAACGCCGGGCTGAACGCGGCGCAGGTCGATGTCGGCGACGGGATTGCCGGTGACTCGGGGATGCTCGAGAGCTACGGCGATCCCGGCCCGGGACGGTGGATCACCGTGTTTGCCTCCGGCGGGCACGCGTTCATCGAGATCGCCGGCATCCTGCTCGACACCTCCAGATTCGGCGCGCCCACCGTGCCGACGGGCAGCGGGCCGCGCTGGCAGCCCACATCGATCCTCACGGCTCAGCTCAACGACGGAAACACCTGGACCGAACGACACCCCCCGGGCCTGTGAGACGCGGCAGCATCCCAAGGCGGTCGCTGCTGGCCGGACTTTGCCTGCTCCTGATCGGCATCGCCGCCCTGCAGCCCGCGACGAGCTCGCACACCCGAAGGACCCGCGCGCCGGCCGCCCAGATTCCGTCGCCAACTGCCGCGCGACCGACCACACGCCCGCCGAAGCGGCGGGGCCTGGATGCGCGGACGACCGCCGTGACGTTCGCAAGGGCATACGCCATTTACCTGGCCAATCGGCTCCGCGCCGAGCGGCTGCCGACGCTCTCACCGGCGGCAGCCGCGATGGTGCGCCAGACCGGGCCGCTCCCCGCACGTCTGCGCATCAGGCGAGTGCAGCTGATCGGCGTCGACGGAGCCCGGAGCAGTTGGACGGCACGGTTCGCGGTCATCGACGCTCGCGGCCGGTTCGTCCTCTCGGCCGGGCTGCTGCTCGCACCGAGCAGGGCCGGATGGCAACTCGCAAAGCTGGTCGCACCCGACCCCGACATCCTGATCGCCTCCCCCTCCCCGGCTGCGCGCCCGACGGGCCCGCACGCGGCACGCGACACGGCGATGACGTTCACGAGCGCCCTTCTCGCGTTCACATATGGCCACGCCGGTATCGGGCAGCTCCGCGGGGTTACCAGCGGGCTGCGCGCCGAGCTCGCGGCCCACCCGCCGTGGGTGCCGCCGACCATACGCGCGCGTGACCCGCGGGTCGCGAGCCTCGCGCTCTCACCCGATGGCAAAGGGTGGCTGGCGAGCGCGAACGTCACCGACGGACAAAACACCTACCAGGTGATCAGCATCCTCGCTCGGGTCCACCGGAGCTGGCACGTGATCGCGCTGCGCTCAGCAGGATGAGGCCCAACAGACAACACACGACCGGCAGATCCGAGCCCGGAGGCATTTCGGTCACGCCGCGCCCGAAGACTTGACGAGCCGGATCTTGGATCGCCGCTCGCAATTCACCCGACGCGGGCTACCCACATCGGTGCGCACCCACTGCGGTACTCCCAACGAAGCCGGGCCGGGCGTTGCCGTGACGCCACGGCGACTCGGCGTCGCCCCGTGGCCTGTACGTTACGGCAGCAAGGGTCAGCTGGACGCTGTGCAAGCATCCGGCCAGGTCCGCGCTCCTCCTTCCGTGGCAAAGGAGTGGCAAAGAAGTGGCCGGACGCCCCGCAAAAGCAGCAGCGCTGGGGTCGGACGTCAGCCTCACGCCGTTCGTCTTGCGCATAATCCGGGCGATGCGGATGACCGGTAAGCCCCGACGTGGCCACAGCCCGCCGGGTCTCACCACATCCGCGCACGGGCACTTCCGGGTGGCACGAGGCCCACGACCTGAGCACTACCGACGACCGAGACGATCCGCGGCGCTAACTCGTGCGGACTGTTCCCCGGACCCAGCTCGCGCAACCGAGCGCCCTGGGATCGCTGGTCGAGTACGGGTGGCTGACCTTGCTGCCAGCGAACACATAGTCGACGAGGTAGGAGATGCTCGCCTGGCTCCCGCCATCCTCGAACCGGCCCGAGACAACAACGTACGCGGTTGAGTTGACTTTGCCGTTCGCACCCTTGACCTTCTGGGAGAACCTCGCGCCGAATCGTCCGCTCTTCGAAATGGCCATCTTCTTCTCGGTTACGTCAGATGTGCCAGCACCGCAGTAATACGAAAACGTCCCTTTGAACTGCATTACGTCTAAGCCATTGGTCGAGGTCTGGAATTTGATCTTGCCGGTCGCCTCGTCGGCCCATTTCGGGGCGTTGTTCATAAAATCCTTGCCGGTTCCCTGGTAGCTGTGACCGGGCTTGGGGCTGGCCGCGAACGCGCTTACGGCCGTCACCATGCCTGCCGCCAACACGATTGCCGTTGTTTTCAGAATGCTCATCGACCGGACCTCGACGTGTGCTCGGCGTCGAGCGCCGTGACGTGTCTGCTCCCGTCAACGCATCGGACACGGAATGTGTTCTTCGCGCCCACCTTAGTTGCATGACACGCGAAGCCCAGATCGGTGCCGCCGGGAGCGCTGTTCGCCCAGGTCCCCAGCACCTCGTGCGCGCGGCGACAACCGACGCCTTGAGCCCGGACACTCGTGAACGAATCGACCAGACCGGCCGACCCACCCATGTAGCTACTGCAATGCTCCGTGGTCGCCTTCGCCCAGGCACCCGAACTCAGAGCGAACGCCGAGACAGCGATCGCGCCCACCAACGCCATCGCCCCACCGACTGATCTCACCACAACTCCTCTCCGTATTTCCGGGCCCGGGCGAGCCTACAGCGACGACCAGCGCCTGTCCAGCACCGATGACACCGCCTGGGCGCGCTGAGCGACCGTATTCACGCCGGCCGGCCTTCGGAGCCCCCGTCGCCTGCGCAATCACCCAAGGACACGGCAACAGCCAGGCGGTCCGGTTTCTCTGGGACAGTCGGAGTGCAACCACTCGGCTATAGATTGCTGACGTGCCACTCGCCATCTGCTCAGACTTTTCACCGGCCAGCTGGATTGTTACGAGCGACGTTTCGTGGGATCGGCTGGTGACTCTCGGACCGGCTGGCTTCCCGGCATACGCGCGTGTGCGATTTATCCCCGACCCCACCTACCAGGGCCAACAGGAGTGGGAAGCCGATCTCGACGCATCGCCCGGTGAGACTGAACAGTGGCGGGCGCTGCTGCAGCTACTTGCCACCGAGACCTCTGATCCCTCGGACTGCTACTTCGGCCTCTGGGAAGGGTGGCCGTTACCGGAGTCGGCTCGCAGGTGGCCCACCTTTGGTGTTCCGCGCAGCGCTCGGATCGCAGCCCGCTCCTTCTTTCTGTTTCGCGGGGCGCTCTCAGAGGCTGTGATCTGGGGTGAGCCGGCAGCGGCTGGGATTTGGGGCCTGCCGGAGTTCTCCCTGGGTGGCACGCCCGCGTTCGTGTGGCCGTCTGACCATGCGTGGTGCGTCGCGGCGGACGTCGACCCACACTGGGCCGGGGTAGGGGCGACCGTCGCGACGATCGAACGGCTCCTCTCTGATCGACGCCTTGACGCAGTCGCCACTGACCCCGACAGCGAACAGCCTGCCTATCGATAGCGGCCCCTTCGACGCTGTCGCAGAGATCGAGGACCAGAAGCCAGCGCAGGTCGGGAGGTAGGGAGTCCGCGCGGCGACCGAAATCTGGACAGGCGGTGATTTCGGCGGCACACTTCGAGGATGCTCGGCCCGGGAGCATCACGGACGCATATCGCGCGGGTGCTGAACACCGCCTACGCCGATGGGCTGTTGAGCGAGGAGACGTTCGCTCATCGTTTGGATCGAGTGTTCGCCGACCGGCTGATCGATCCACGGGCGCTGATCGGGGACCTGAACCTCCGAACCGCGCCTGGCCGATGGCACGAGAGGCTTCGCGGCGCGGCGGCCGCCGCGCTGGGCACGGTCAGATTGACCGGGTCGGAGCCGCTCGCGGCGCCCGCGGTGCTGCTTGCGCTCGATTGGGACGGCGGCAAGAGCGATCTGGTGCTGGGACGAAGCCGGGGTTGCGACGTCGTGCTCTTGAGCGAGGCGGTGTCCCGTCGGCACGCGCATCTTTTCTTTCGTGACGGCAACTGGGTGATCCGTGATCTTGGATCGACGAACGGCACCAGGGTGAACGGCGTTCGTGTCGGCCGATGTCGTCTACGACCGGGCGACCGGGTTGCGCTCGGGGACGCGCTCCTAAGAATCGACTGACGCCGCTCCTGCCGCTGGTCGATCAAACGGGCAGTCATGGGACGCAGGTTTGGGCTGGTCGGCCGTCGCGCTGCGTAACAGGCGGCTAGCTCAGATGGCGAGCCCAGTCACCCGCTTCGCCGGCCAGCGGACGTCCGATCAGCCAATGGTGTCCGAACGGGTCGGCCAACCGTCCCTGGCGTAGCCCGTATGGCTGATCCGCTACGGGAGCGACCTCGAGGGCGCCGTGCTCGATCGCCCGGCGAGCCAGCCCGTCGGGGTCGGCGACCAGTAAGTTCAGCCTGACCGTGGTCCCGTTCAGCGCCTGTGGGCTGAGGTTGGAGGCTTCGGGCGCTTCATCGGCCACTCTGAAGCGCGCGGTCCCGACGGCCATCTCGGCGACGATTCGGCCGTCTGGATAGCTGTTGCGGTAGATCTCCTCGGCGTCGAACGCTCGTTTGTAGAAGTCCACCGCATTGCTGGCACCTCGTACCGTCAGCACCGGCGTGATCTTGTTCTGAAACGCATCCACAGTCGAAGTATCGACCCGTCGAGGACCGCGCTGCGTCACGCCGACCGGCGCTTCCGCTTCGGGCTATATCCCACAGCGGCCGTGTGCCCGTCGATCACGCGGCCGTTGCCTCGCTCGCGGCCGAGCACGCTCGAACTCCGCGCGCGCCTGCTCCTGGATCGTGTCGATGAGTTCGCCGGGGCGGATTCCAGCTGACGTTGCAACACCAACGCGGCTTTGGAGGTTGCAATGCGGGATCGGAGGCGGACGCCGGCGGGCGGGGTTCAGGCTGAGAAGCAGCAGCGGTATGTGCAGCTGATCGCTCAGGGCGTTAGCAACAGTGAGGCGTGTCGGCTGGTGGGGATCAACCGCAAGACGGGGAATCGTTGGCGGTACGGCCGGAGGGTTCGGAATTCCGCCGGGGCGGTTGTCATTTATGCGCCGGTGAAGATCACCGAAGCGAGACCGCGGAGTCCGCGATATCTCTCAGAGCAGGAGCGGATCCAGATCGCCGATCTCCAGGCAGCGAGGATGAGCGTGCGGAGGATCGCGGAGCAGATGGGGCGTGCGCCGTCCACGATCAGCCGCGAGATCCGGCGCAATAGCGACCCGGACGGCCGCTACCGACCCCATCAAGCCGAGCAGGCCGCTCGCCGCCGGGCGTGCAAGCCGCGCACGCGCCGGGTCGCTGTGGATGGGTGCTGGCCGAGGTCGTCCAGCGGCTGTTGGCGAAGCGCTGGAGCCCGGAGCAGGTCGCGCACGAGTTGCGGGTGTTGTTCGCCGGCCAGCCGTCGCGCTGGCTGTGCAAGGAGACTATCTATCAGGCGATCTACGACACAGCGGTGAGCTTGACGCGGCCGGCGCGGCGCCGGCGACGCCGCCGGCGGCTTCAGGGTCTGCAGCGCCGCGGACGGCTGACGGCGATGCGAATGATCGATGAGCGCCCAGTCGAGGCGGAGGACCGCCTTGAGGCTGGCCACTGGGAGGGCGATCTGATCATGGGCGCCGGGAACCGGTCGGCGATCGGCACGCTGGTGGAGCGCACGACCCGGTATCTGGTCCTGCTGGCGTTCTCTGACGGCATCGCGACCACCGATAGGGTCCGCCAGGCGATCACCGACGCGCTCGAGAGTGTTCCTGCGGGGCTGCGGCGGACGCTGACCTGGGATCAGGGCAAGGAGCTCGCGCAGCACCGGCAGATCACCGTCGCGACCGGCACGGCCGTGTTCTTCTGCGACCCGCACTCACCGTGGCAGCGGGGCAGCAACGAGAACATGAACGGGCTGCTGCGCGACTACTTCCCCAAGGGCACCGACCTGAGCGAACACACCTTCGAGGACGTAGTGCGGATCGCCGCAGAGGTCAACGACCGGCCACGCAAGACGCTCGACTGGCAGCGCCCCGCGGAGCTGTTCGCCGCCGCGAGCGCGACCGCCTGACGGGCCCATCCAGGCCGCGCACGCGCGCGGGGTTCGACGGAGGCGAGGCCCGAGGGCCGAGCCGGAGTCGATCCCCGCGCGCGTCAGCTACCCGACGGCGCCCAGAAATCGTCGAGAGCAACCCTGCGGACAACCGTAATCGGGGTACCTTCGCCTGCTCGCGATGCAATCGGTCAGCTGCTCCATGCCGACATCCGCCGGAACTACGATGACCGAGTCACCTGTTGCGACGTTGGCTGGCTTTCCCACCGTCGCGGTGGGGCCAACGCAAGTCGTCGTTCTCAGTAGCAGCTCGATCCTTAGAAAGCCGTCCCCGAGGTAGAGCCCTGCTCGCTTGCCGGCGCGCTCGATGCGGCTGTGCGCCGCCTCGTCGCCGCAGATGTAGACGACGCCTCTCGAGTTGTTGCTGTAACTCCATCTCCTGTGGACTCCTAGGATCGCGGCGAGCCTGGATCGGGACTTCGCGGCAAGCTCGACCTCGATCGCGACGGGGTTGCCGCTGACAGCGAACGCAACGAGGTCGGGGCGATGGCCCGATCGCTTGACGCCGGACCGGTCTTGCCAGTGGAGTGGATGGGCCCAATCGGTGCTCGAAATCAGCTCCCGCGGGCCGAGGAAGTCGCGCCCGCGAACCTTGAGCCAGGCCGCTGTCCAGGCGCAGGCGATGTGATGCGACCACCAGGTCGGCGCCGGCGTCGTGCAGGCGATCAGTGGCAGCCCGAGCACGCGCACGCCGGTCCGTGTTGCGAAGAACAGCGATCCCTCGCCGCGCACCATCGGAACCCGTTCCAGCCAACCCATCTTCTCCAACCGCCGAGCATGATTCCGAGCCGCCACCTCGCTCCACCCCGTCGCAAATCGCCAGGGATCAAGCGGTGATGGCCCCACTCTCGCCAGCCATATCAAGCCCCTCATCGATCCCGGCCCAGGACGCAGCACTCTCGTCACCGACTGACCTCACACCGCTCCGACAGCCAGATCTCGTGCCCGCGACCGGCCCGCCTCCGCCCCCGAACAGGATCCAGCAGCTGAAGCGCCTGACTACCCGCGCTCCCTTTCTCATGTCATATGTGGAGGGCGGGTAGTCAGGCGCTCCGAAGCGCTCGATCCCCAGCAACCACGGGGCGGAGGCGGCCCTGAGGTCCAGCTCGCCAAACAACAGTTCACGAAACACTTTGCGCTGGAGTGGTCAACCCTCGTCGGTCTCCCCTGCCCCCTCATCGCCGCCTCTTTCCGGCTCCCCGACCCGCGGCGGCCACTTTGGATCCTCCTGGTCGAGGAGCGCATCGACGATCTCGTGGAGGACGAGCGAGACCTCTTCCAGCGCGGCTTGCTCCCCCGGCACCGAGTGCTCGCCCATCGCGCGAGCGAGTTCGTCGACCGCCCGATCGAATCTCGCCCACAGCTCCGCCGGCCCCGGCCTGTTCGCGCCTGAACGCAGCTCGTAGGACAGAGAGCCGCCGGGCAGCCCGCACTGCCGCTGCCACCATGCGCCCGGTTCGTCATCGCCAAGGTTGTCAAGCGCCGCCGCCTTCCGCGCCGCGGCGTAGGCGATGTCTTTGAGGCGGACGACGAACCCTGGGTCTGGGGGCGCCATCGCGCTCGCGCGAAGCGCCTCGCGCCACTCTGTCTCGGCGACGCCGAGCCAGCTTCCGCGCCGGACGTGCTCGCGCGCCTCTTCGGACCAGTGCGGAGACCGGTGGGGCGGCGCGATCGTGTCGGGGAACCGCCAGCCTGGACCGCCCGGCTGATCTTCGGACCGATCAGGTCCTGCCCCTCGAGCATCCGGTCGAGCTCGGACCGTCGCACCAGCCACTTGCGCCGCCCCGCCCGCGTCGCCCGCAGAGTCCCGTTCGAGATCCACGAGCGGATCGTCGCAGGACTCATTCTCAGTTCCTCGGCGATCTCCGCGAGCGTCAACCACGGGTCGTCCTGAGGCTCTGGATCCTTGACAGTCATTCTCTTCGGATCGACAGTAGCGTGATTAGCGTAATTAAGCTACTGTCTTCTTACGACATGAGCATCACGCGCGACGATGTCCTGACGGTCTCCGACGTTGCGGCGCTGCTCGACCTGAAGCCCTATACGGTCAAGGAGTACGCACGGCGCGGCATCCTGCCCGGGCGTAAGCTCGGACGGACGTGGGGGGTTTCTCCGTCCTGAGCTTGAAGAGGCCATCAGGCACCTGCCGAGACCGTCGGAATAGGCGCCGGAGACGACACCCGTCGGAGCTACGATCATCTCCGTGACGACGCTCGCAGCAACTGTGCCCCTGTCCGCCGGTGACCCTCGCATAACGGTCCCGCTGTTCACCCTGCACGAGTGTGCGACGTATCTGCAGACGCCCCTCTCCACGCTTCACGCGTGGGCTCGCCCGAAGGACGGAGCGCCGCTGGTCACGGTCCTCCCGTCGGCAGGACGGCAGGCGACTGTCCCATTTGTCGGGTTCGCGGAGGCATTCGTGCTTGGCGCGCTCCGCCAGGCCGGCGTACCGATGCAGCGGATTCGCCCGGCCGTGACGAAGCTGAACGACGAGATCGGGTTGGACCACGCGCTCGCCTCCCGGCGGGTGTACACCGACGGCGCCGAACTGATCTTTGATTACGCGTCCAACAGTGACGACGAGGCGCTGCTGACCGTCGTACGCACTGGCCAGGAGCATCTCGCCGACGTGATCCGTGGCTACCTGAAGCGCATCACTTACGGTGACGACGGCTGGGCTGAGCGCATGCGCCTGCCGGCGTACACCCAGGCCGAGGTCACGGTCGATCCCACCGAGGCATTCGGACAGCCGCTCGTCGTGCACGGCGGCGCCAGGGTCGAGGATCTGGTGGATCGCTTCAAGGCCGGCGACGGCTTCGCCGATATCGCGGCCGACTTCGACGTTCCCAGCGCCGAAGTCGAGGACGTGATCCGCGTTGCCCTCCGACTCCCCGCCTGAGTTCTTCGTCGATCGCAGCCTCGGCAGGCACGTCGTGTCGGACGCACTGCGCGCCGCTGGCGCCACCGTCCAGTGCTGGCCGATGTCTACAGTGAAAGAATCGGGCAGGCTTAGCTGACACTGAGTGGCTCCGGGACGCCGGCGCCAACGGCTGGGTGGTACTGATGAAGGACAACAAGGTCCGCTATCGACCAGCCGAACTCGAAGCCCTGACCGCATCTGGCGTTCGTGCGTTCTGCCTGACCAACGCGAACCTCCGAGCCACGGAGATGGCCCAGCGGTTCGTCGACCACCTACCGAGGATCCAGAGCATTGCCAGCGAGCGCCTCGGGCCATACATCTACGGCGTCTATGCCGACGGCGTTCGCCTGCTCTGGCCGAAGTGACGCCAGACGGGACCGGGACTCAGCCCCAGAACATGCACGTCGGGTCTCGCTCGATCTCGTCGAGCAGGACAGTCACATCCGGTGCCGGCTGGATGAAGTCGTAGCGGTGCCAGCGCTGGTTGCGATCGCGCCACAGAAGCCTCCAATGCCGGTGCTTGTGGACGTAGCGCAGCCGAGCGACCGGGCCCGTCGTCCACTCGGGTCCGAAGTCGGGGCGCCACGGCGCCCGCCGCTCGACGATCGTGACGGTGTTCGCGTCGACGATCGCCTCGACGCGGACCTCGGGGAGAGCGTGAGGCGGGACTCGCTGCTCGCAATAGGAACGGATCGCGGCGACGTCGATCGGCGGCGGACCGGGCACCGCCATATCGAATCAGGACCGGGAGCGGTCGTGGTCCTCGAGCGGGCTCACGCTCACTTCGAAGATCGAGTCCATCCGCTCGGCGAGCTCGGTGAGCGGCCGCGCGTGTAGGTAGCGCTCCGTCGTCGTGATCTTCGAGTGGCCCAGAAGCGACTGCACAGTCGCCGGATCGAGACCGCGGATCGCGAGCGTCGCGAACGTGTGGCGCAGATGGTGGAAGGGCAGCGGCGGCAGACCAGCCGCATCGCGTGCAGAGTTGTAGCGGCGCCGGAGCGCCGAGTCGTCAAGTGGACCACCCGCTGGCCCGCAGAAGACGTAGTCCTCCGGGCTGGTGAACCACTCGCGCCGGCTGAGCTGGTCGAGGACGACGAACGCCTCGCGCGGCAACGGCACCGCTCGCCATTTACCCGACTTCGTGCTGCTGTTCTCGCCCGCGGACATGCCGGCCACGATCACGATCGTTCGGTCGGCGAAGCGGATGTGTTTCCAGCGGAGCGCGCGCAGCTCGCCCTGGCGGAGGCCTGTGAAGCCAGCCACGGTGTAGAGCGCCGCGTCTTGTGCGTTGGCGCGGTCTTGCTCCACGTCCCGTTCATCGCTGGCCCATCGGCGGCCGCCGTTCACGTGCCGACCCTCGCGTGCCGCCCGGGCCAACGCGAGGATCTGCTCGGCGGTGAAGGTGTCGGGCGGCTTGGTGTAGGCCTCGCGGCGCTTCTCGGCGCCGCGCACCGGGTTCGCGGCGAGAGCGAATGTGTCCGCCCGACATGCGTACTCGAACACGTTCGCGAGCGCCTGGCGGTGCGAGTTGACGTTGCGGGCCGCGAGACCCGCACGGTCGAGCCCGCGCAGGAAGCGCTCGATCTCCGCAGCGGTGATCTCGGTCAGCCGCCGATCGCCGAATGTCCGCATGACGCGCGCGAGCCGTTCGCCTCCATGCCGCGGCCGCGGTCCCGGCGGCGACAGGATCGCGTCGTAGTTGCGGAGCGTCGCCGGCTTGAGGCGCTTCGTGTGCTCCGCGTACTCGCGCCACGCGGCCACCGCATCGGCGAACGTGGCCGAACGGTCCGGACGAGCCGCGGCAACCTCGCGCTCGGTCTCGTCGATTAAGACGTCCATTGCCCGCTCGGCCGCTCGCCGATCGAGACAACCCTCGGGAGCACGACCGCGGCGCCGGCGCCAGCCGCCTGCCCCGTCGGGCTCCATCCTCGCTCGCCCGAGCCGCCGATAGCACTGCCGCCCGGTCGAGTCGCGCCACTTGGCGACCGCGTACACGATGCCGGACGCCTCACCCTTCCCGGCCCGGTACAGGATCGCTCCGACAGGCTTGTCGCGCACGCCCACGAAGGGCAGTCTAAACCGGCGCTACCAGCGGCGCTACCACTCGAACCCGATTCGCGGCCCGTAGAACCCCCGTGGAAACAGGCAATTCCCAGTATCCATGGGATTCCAACGCGATGCCGCGCAGTTGCCATGCAGAAGGTCGAGGGTTCGAGTCCCCTTCAGCCGCTTTCCGAAAGCCCCGCTAACGCGGTTTTTGTTGGCGTTACTCGCGCCGTCGGGACCAAGATCAGGCAAAAAGAGGCCGTGGCGTTAACCAGGGCGTTAAACGACCCCGGTCGCCTTCCCCGGTCTGCCGCTCGTTGCCGTCGCCGCTGAGACGATCGACACCCACGTCGAACTCCCCTTTTCGATCGGTACGCATCCCGCCAGTCCGCATGCTGCACCACGTTGCGCTGGTGGCTGCATTCCTGGTCCACGAAGGGCATTAGCGTCCGCACCGCCTCGTCCTCGATGCACCAGCGGGCGCGGTGGTCCGTCCGAAGCAGCCACCCAACGGAGGTTCCGCTTGCACAGCCGGCTGCCCGCTCGCAGGCCCCCGGCGATGACGAGCTCCGCCTGGGCCGCGGATTTGCGTGCGTCTCGATCGCACTCGCGCACGTCGTTCATGAGTCGACGAGTCCTTTCGTGGCAAGCCGCAAGTTGCGCCGGTGGTCCCGCAGTGCTGGATCGTCGAGCTCCGCGCATGGTCAACCCCAGAAGGCAGTCGTTCGGCGCATGGCCCCCAGCGCACCGTCAAGGGGTGTGGTCGGATCGGCCTGAGATCGTTCGGGCCTGCCGGTCGGTTGTGTTGGCGTTCGCTTAGCGCTCGACGACGCGGCGGGCGAGTTGCGACCAGCCGGCGGCGAGGCGTTCGAGGGGCATCTCGCGCACCCTCAGCTGGTAGAAGACGGCCTCTGGGCGCAGTGGCGCGAGGAGCGCGTCGGCGGTGTACTCGGCGTCGAGCTCGGGAGCGGCCTCGCGGACCAGCATCGCGATGTGGGTGCGGTAGGAAGCGTATGGTCCGGCGTCGAGGCGGGCGATCGGCGCGCCGGCGCTGGCGGCGCCGAGTAGGAGGTTGCCGTGCTCGGTGGTGTGCGCGAGCAGGGCCTCGCCGAACGCGGTCAGACGCTCGACGGGGGGCGCACCCGGCCCGAGTGGGGGCGGCCCGCTGATGAAGCGGTCCTGGAACTCGCGCGCGGTCGAGTCGAGCAGGGCGAACACCAGCGAGCCGCGGTCGCCGAAGCGGCGGAACAGCGTGCCCTTGCCGACACCCGCCTCGGCCGCGATCGCGTCCATCGATGTACATGTGACGCCGTTCTTGGCGAACAGCCGCTCGGCCGCCGCCAGGATCAGCATCCGGTTGCGCGCCGCATCGGAGCGCACGAAGGGCGCGCCGACGACTGGCAGTTCGATCGGGCAGTTCTCGGGGTTCATATCACGCGTTTCCAAGAATCATCCGGACCGCGGTCCGGTTTCCATGATACATTGGTTGAGTACACAACCGGACTGCGGTCCGGATCGACTGATAGGAGTTGAGATGGCCACCGAGACCCAAGCCGTGAACGCAACCGAGGTTCCGTCCGGCACCTGGACCGTTGATCCGGTCCACTCATCCGCATCATTCTCCGTCCGGCACATGATGGTCGGGACGTTCCGCGGCGAGTTCGCGGACATTGACGCGTCGCTGACCGACGGCAAGCTCGTCGGCAAGGTCAAGGTCCCGTCGCTGGTGATCAAGCAGGATCGCCTCAAGGGGCATCTGCTCTCGCCGGACTTCTTCGATGCCGAGAAGTTCCCGGAGATCGTGTTCGAGTCCAGCGCGCTGACGATCGACGGCGACACGCTGACGGCCGAGGGCACGCTGACGGTCAAGGGCAACGCCGAACCCGTCGTCGGGACCGGCCGCATCGCCGGACCGGTCGTCACGCTCGGTGACGTCGAGAAGATCGGGATCGATCTCGAGACGACGGTCCAGACCGAGGCCGTCGGGCTCTCGTACAACGCTCCGCTGCCGAAGGGCGGCGTCGTGCTCGGCGAGACCGTGACGATCACGGTCACGCTCGAGCTCGCACTCGCCGACGAGGACTAGAGCGATGCGTGTGCTCGGTGTCGTCGGCTCGTTGCGCAGCGACTCGCATAACCGCCGCCTGCTTCAGGCGGCCTCGGAACACATGCCCGACGGCACCGAGCTCGTCATCTTCGACGGGCTCAAGGCCGTCGAGCCGTTCGATGAGACCGACGAGCATGAGAACGGCGGCGGCCTGCCCGGCGCGGACGGGTTCAACGCAGCGATCCGGGACGCGGACGCGATCCTGTTCGTGACCCCGGAATACAACGGCTCGATCCCCGGCGTGCTGAAGAACGCAATCGACTGGGCCTCGCGCCCGACCCCGGCGACTTCGCCGCTGGCGGGCAAGCCGGTCGCCGCGATCGGCGCAAGCACCGGGATGTTCGGCGCCGCGTGGGCCCAGGCCGACCTGCGCAAGTCGCTCGGGCTCGCCGGCGCGCGCGTGCTCAACGAGGAGCTCGCCGTCCCCGGCGCGCACGAGGCGTTCCACGACGACGGCCGGATCAAGCGCGCCGCGACCCGTCGGCGGCTCGCCGAGATCCTGGAGCTGCTGATCGCGCAGGCGCGCGAACGTGCGGCTGCGTCAGCTTCCGTTTCGAGCTGACTCCGGCAGGCATATGCGGCCGGCCGCCGGCGCCCAAACATCCCGTCAGGGAGGTTGGCGAAGCACGCTCGCACCCGGATTGTCGATTTGCGTCAACGAACACCCGAAATCCGACAGCTGACGACCTACCTGACACGCCGAACAAGCATCGCTCCGCGCGCGAGCAGCAGCCAGCCGCGAGTGCTGCTCGCGTGGCCAAGCACTCGCCCGCGTTGAGCAGTGCCCAGAGCATCCACGTCGTCGCTCGTTGGTCACAGCGGGCAAGCGCGGTTAGCCACCTGCCCGTGACGCGGGACCAGATCTCGAGCCCAAGGCCACGGTCCTGCTTTGCCGGGTCGATCCGGAAGCGGCCAGCGCGTCTAGTGGCCGGTTCGTGGCTGCCCCTGGTCGTCCGATCCGGAAGCCGGGATCACCACGACCGCATTGCTGCCGGAGCGGGGTCGCTCGTGCTTGCATCCCGGCGATCCTTCGGCAGGCACGCGGCTCGAATCCGACTGCCGCTCGGTGGCGAAGCGGAACTGTCGACGGATCGGCTCTTGGACGTAGTGGATTTCGTCCCTTGCGACAGAGCGGCGAGCCGGCGTCACGTTGCTCGCAACGCCAGGGGGTGCGGCAGTCTGACCGGCTTGCCGCGGGCTGCTTCTATTAGCCCGAAGCGACAGCGTCTCTGTGCGCGCGGTCCTCGCCGACAGCATCGGCGTTCGCCCCTGACGACACCTGGACGTCTGACGGTGAGATCCCCCAGCGACGCATCACTGCCCGCACTCTGTGCTCCGCGGCTGCGAGATGGCGGAACGCCGGCCTCACCTCGTGGACTAGCCGCTTAAGGGCGGCGCGGAGTCCGTACGCCGTCAGCGCGAACGCGATCAGCGCGGCGGCGAAAGGCGTGTCCCTTGCCGGACGCCCCGCGATGCTGTTGACCGTCTCCCTTGCCGCGGCGGCTCCGATCATCGTGTCGCCGACGGCGGTCGGGCTGGATCGGACTTTGCGCACCTGGGTTCCTGGCGCCGCGGCTGCGCGCTGGAGCGCCCGTACGAACGCGGCGATCACGAACAGCGCCATGAGGTTCGAGTGCTCCCTGCGCATTCCGAACACCCGAGACACGATGCGGTGCCGTGCCTCGTTCAGCAGGCGGAAGACGACTACACCATCACCCACAAACAGCCTGGCGCCGCTGAGGTGCTCGGGGCGGCGAGGGGGCGAAGATTGTGTCTCTGGCATCACGGCTACTTGTCGCTTCCTGGGCCCTTAGCGTATAGAGACGCGGCGCCGCCTGCGCATCCGCAAACGCCGTTCGCCTCGCTCCGGGGAACCACGAACTCCGTCGCCACATGGGAAGGTCGCTCACCATTGGCGATCCGGCGGCGAAGCGGGTCTGGCCGGTCGTCCACATGCGGGCGGGACTCGATCCTCTCCCGATTCAAAGACGCTGGCCCGCGACAATGAGGTCGCCTTCCCCTTTGATCGACGAGGGGCACCGTGAGAGATGATGTCTCGCGTGGCCGCTGCTGAGGTTCGAGTTCGCGTGCGCCCCGGCGCACGCCGCGAGGAATTACTCTCGACGGACGACGGCTGGATCGTCGCTCGAGTGACGGCACCGGCGCACGACGGTCGCGCGAACAAGGCTTTGTGTCGCCTTGTCGCGAAGCAGCTCCGGATCGCTCCATCGAAAGTCGCGATAGTCCGCGGGGCACGCTCGCGCGAGAAGCTGATCCGCGTGGATGGTATGGATCACGCGGCAGTCACCGCCGCGCTCGGAATGCCGCACAGCTAGCTCGGCGTCGCTCAGCGGGGCTGCCGGATCTCCATCAAACCGGAAGTCCATTAGGCGCGCGTGGCGCTAGTCCTGCTCTGAAATACGGATGTGCCCGCTGGGCGTGCGCGTATGTTCGACTTGCAGGCGCACAACTGAGAGGCAGTCGGTAATGAGTTCGAAGCGTCCGTGGGAATACCTAAGCGGTGATATGAACTGGCAAGGAGCGGTGGTCGGAATTTGCCTGTTGGCGCTGCTGATCGCCGACTTCGCGATTCTGGGGAGCACGACGGCGGGCTCCGTCGGCGCCGCGGTAATAGTGCTCATCAGCGCGGTCAGCCTGCGCACTACAGCTCACCGGCGGGACTAGTCGCGCACGTTACGTAGCGACGACGTAGATCCGCGACCCTCGCTTCTGCACAGGGCTCGAAGCGGCAGCGGGGTCGCCGGCGCGGGCCTAAGCGGCGTTCACCATGCGCTCACCAGGAGCGCAGTCGGCGATGACGGTGGCCGGCATCGTCGAACGCCACGAGCAGCAGCGCGTCACGTGTGTCCGTGTTCGCGGCGGCGAGACGCTCGAGCGCCTTGTTACGCCTCGTCCTTTCGGTCGAAGGACGCGACCAGATTGCCAGCATCGAAGATCGAGTACGTCAGCACCATCATGGTATCGGCGCCGACAGGCGGTTACTTGCGCACCGGGACTACGTCGACCACGCACGACGCGAGCTCGTCCGGGATGCCCCAGACCGACCAATGGCCGCGGCTTCCGGTGTCTGCGCGGCAGATCCCGTGACCGTGCTGTAGTTCGATGCGCGCGAGGTACGTGCCGATGCGATCAAGGCGGCGCCGCGCGAGCCGCAGCAGCACCTCGGCGTCTTCGAACATCGAACCGCCATGTGTAGGACGCTCGCGCGGAGATCCGCGGGATGCGCCGGCCGACCGGTTTCGTAGTTCGACCGCATCGCATCGACTAGCGCCGCGCGACCGACGGCGTCGCAGCCGCGGAGCACGGTCATCCGCCGTTCGAGCAAGACAACGGTGATCGGGAAGTCGAGTCCTGGCATCTGAGCGGCCGCGGATTATGGCCGGGGGTCCGGCTCGATCATGCGACGTCCGCCTCGTCGCCGGCTCAAGCCCGCTCGGATTCGGCGCATGTCTGTGTCTTGATCATGTCGAGCAGCTCCATTCGCAGGCTGTAGCCGGACATCACGTCGACGCGTCCATTCGCCCGCTGAATGCGGCGTCGGCCTTCCTCGTTGCCGCAGATGTAGACGATGCCGTTGGTTCCCAGAGCCAGTCGCGGTGGAGGCGCAGAATCGCGTCCAGCCTCCGCTTGGACTTCGGGGCCAGCTCGACCTCGACCGCGATCCGGTCGTCGCCAACAGATATGGAGAGCGGTTTGTCACGGGGGACGTCACGAATTTCCTGCTTTCGCTGGGGGGAACGAGGGGATGTGGTCGGCTGGGTGGGTGGCGGTCCGGCTTTCGACCCTAACGCGAGCCGTCGCCCACGCGGGCGAACGTCATTTCAACACCGGGACTGATATACGCGGATTTGGGGTGCCGCAGGACCATGGTTCGTCGTGGGGAGCCGCTGTCTAAGATCGGGCGTGGCCAGCCTGGGGGCGGGTTGCTCATAGTTAGCTCGCGGGTTCCCCGCGCGTTGCCGGGCCGCCACCGACCCAGCCGACGGGATAGGTGATGTTGGGCTGGTGGTTACTCGATTCGGGTGATCGCCCAGCAGAACCCGGCGAGTTCGCGGAGCGGCCGCGACCGCGATGATCGTGCGGCGTTTCGCGCGGGCCTCCAGGCGTGTCCAGGTGCGGTACAGCCGCCGCTGGGCTGACCAGGAAACCGCGATCGCTTCCGGCGGCTGGCTGTCCTGGCGGTCGGTGAGCGCGCGGCCGATGCTCGGGCGCGAGCGGTAATGCCATGCGGCCTCGACCAGCAGCCGCCGCGCGTGCCCCGACCCGGTCTTGGTGATCGACCCAAGCCGGCGCTGCTGCCCGGTCGTTGACTCCGACGGGACCAGGCCCACGTAGCTCATCGGCTGCTCGGCGCGGGCGAAACCGCTCGAAGTCGCCGATCTCCGCGCACAACCCGACCGCCGAGAGCGTGTCGACGCCCCGCAGGCAGCGCAACCGGGCGACCTGCACCACCCACGGCGAGGCAGGCAGCAGCGCGACGATCTCACGCTCGAGCTGCTCGCGGCGGTGGCACAGCGCGTCGACCGCGCCACGCGCGTCGAGCAGCGTCGCCTCCGCCGCCGGCCAGTCCAGCGCGACCGTGCCCAGCCAGTCGCGGTGGCGCTCCGTCCACGCCTGCCCGTGATCGAACCGGATCCCGTGACGCAGCAGCAGCCTCGAGAGCCGGTGCCGGCAGCGCATCAGATCCATCCGCACCGCTTCACGCGCGCGGACCAGGTCACGCAGCGCCTCCTCCTCATCGCCCGGCACCCTGACCGCGTGCCGCTTCCCCGCCAACAACAGCCGGACGAGATGCTCAGCATCACGACGATCGGTCCTGACCCGATCCCCGCTCGCCCTGGGGATCTTGCTCGGCCCCGCGACCACACACTCCACGCCACGCTTTGAGAGCTCGCGCGCCAACCCATAGCCAGCCGGGCCGGCCTCGTAAGCCACCCGCACCGGCCGCGGGAACCCCGCGCAGAACCCGGCCACCTTCGCGCTCTCACCGCCCATCGCAAACGCCTGCAACTGTCCCGTCTCAGCGCCAAGCACCGCCGCGACGATCTCGGTCGAATGCACATCCAGACCGACGAGGCTCCTAGGAGGCTGGTGTAGATCGCTGTTTGCGGTTGATTGTGGCGACGGTGGCCGCTATGTGGGACGGCCCGCGCGGCCGGGATGGGGCGCCGCGATCGGGGTTGGGGTGACTGTCGGGTGTGATGTCGCCGCGGTGTAGCTCGGTAAGTGGCTTCCCGGGGCGGTTTGTGGCCCTGGGAGGCCGCTCAGGCGGTACTTGCCGCCCACCCGCCGGTGTGGTGGGTGACACCGAGCGTCGCGAGCCTGGCGAGGTTCACCGCGGCAGCCAACAGCGAGAAGTCGGCGTTCACTTTGGTGTGCCCGCGGACGCGGGCGCGTCGGCCGCCGTGCCGACGGCGCATCAGATGGCCGATCTTGCGCTCTACCTTCGGGCGGGTGGCGGTGTAGTCGGCGTTCCACGCCGGATCGGTCTGCCGCGCGCGAGCGCGAGCGAGCTGCTGCTCGTAGACGCCGACATGGATCGAGCGACCCGACGGGGAACTGGTGCACCGCTCAGCGAGCGGGCATCCCGCACACGCCGCGGCGAAGTGGGCGATGTGCCCATCCTTGACCTGCCGCAGCCCGGCGGTCTGTCCGGCAGGGCACGTGACGGTGCCCGCGTCCAGGTCGATCTGAAACGCGTCCTTCGCGTAGCGTCCGGCGGGCGCGTTCGGCGGCTGGACCTTGCACATGATCTCCGCGTCGGCCTGCTCGAGCGTGTCCAGCACGCTGCCAGCGCCGTAGGCGGAATCACCGTAGACCGACAGCCGCTCATCATCGGGCGTGGCCGGCGACTCGTCTGATCCGGCTGGCGACTGCTCAGACCCGGCCGACGGCTCGCCCTCACCCCCCGGCTCCTCAGCGCTCGCGAGATCCTCAGCCAGCAGCGCGTCGACCGCCTGGCGATCCCCGACGTTCCCCGCGGTGACCGTCGTGGAGACGATCAACTCGCTGTCTGGGTCAACCGCGACATGCCCCTTATAGCCGTCAAACCCGCGGGCCGAGGTCTTGTGACCGTGCCGGGCGTCGGGGTCCACAGTCGAGATCACCCGGTCCTTCGCGACCCTGCGCACGATCCGGAACACGCCATCCTCGCCCTCGTCGAGATCCTGCCCGACGACCGTCGCGAGCAACGCCGCCGCCTGCTCGAGCTCCGGGCCAAGCTCGCGGCCGTCCAACGCGAGCAGCAGCGCGTGCGCGTCCTTCGCGAGCGCGTCGATCATCTCCTCCCGCGCCTGCCGGTCCTCGTAATCGCAGACCGGCTTCCCCGCGCTCGCGTAATCATCATCGCGGCAGAGCAGCCCGCGCAACTCGCCCTCCAGATCACGATCACAGACGGCCAGCAGCCCGCGGATCGCCGAGCGGATCAGCGTGACCGTGTCCATCGTCGCGACCGCGTCATACAACGCCGTTGAATCCAGCACCCGACGCCGGCCGACCAGCCCCGCCCGCTTCGCGACATCAAGCACCGCCTCGAAGATCCGATCCGGACGCTCCGAGGCCCGAAGCCGGGCGCGCGTATCGACCAGCACCGTATGCACGAACCCCGGATAGTCAAACGACAGGCCACCCGCCGCGTACTTCCAGCGCGCGTCGAAGCAGAACCGGTCGACCGCCTCACGATCCGAGCAGCCCTCAAAGCGCTGTAACACCATCACCACCGCCACGATCATCGGCGGCACACAGTTACGGCCCGAATCGGCGAACAGGTCAGCGAACATCTCATCCGGGAACAACCGGAAGCACTCACGGTGCAACAACCCGTAGATCGAGTCCGGCGACACCCGACCATCGCAGAACTCCGTCGTCGTGAACACGTCCGTCTGAGTGGGAGTCAGTCCAAGGCTCATACCCTCAAGCATGACTTGAGGGTCGGACAGACCCACGGGCCCTCAACCCGAAAAACACCAACCTCCTAGCCTTCCCCATGGCTGGTTCCCCCTACGCGATCGTGGGCCGCCGCGCGGGTGGAGCCGCGCGGCATGAATTTCACCCCACCGACGCCATCGGGGAGCCGGCCCTTTCTACACCACGGGCCGAACGGACGGTCAATCCATATTGTCTAACCCAACGAAGTCGGGCCGATGGCCTAGCTGCCGGCCGCTGATGCGATGCGTTAGCTCCAACCGCCCGGACCAGGAGGGATCAACGAGCAGCTCGCGGGGCCCGAGGAACGCACGACCTCGAACGATCATCCACGCTGCCGTCCACGCGCACGCGACGTCGTGACCCCAACAGGTCGGCGCCGGCGTCGTGCAGCCGATCAGCGGCACCCCGAGCATCCGGACACCCTTCCGCGTGGCGAAGAACAACGAGCCCTCGCCACGCAGCATCGGAACCCGCTCGAGCAGCCCACCCGCTCGAGCCGCCGGGCATGATTCCGCGCCGCCACCTCGCTCCAACCCATCCCGTACCGCCAAGCATCAAGCGGTGATGGCCCCACCCTCGCCAGCCACATCAGGCCTGTCATCGACCCCGGCCCAGGACGCAGAACCCTCGTCACCGACCCAGCTCGTCCCGCTATCTCAACCGAAGTTCGTGCCCGCGACCGGCCCGCCTCCGCCCCCGAACAGGATCGAGCAGCTGAATGCGCCTGACTACCCGCACTCCCTTCCTCATGTCATATGTGGAGGGCGGGTAGTCAGGCGCACCAAAGCGCTCGATCCCCAGCAACCACGGGGGCGGAGGCGGGCCGGCGGCCAGCTTGGGAAACAACAGGTTACGAAACACCCGGCGATCCACCTCATCGCTCCTCGTCGCCCTCCCCTGCGGCTTCGTAACTATCCCGTTCGAGGATGGCGTCGACGATTTCATGTAGCACCAGCGAGACCGACTCCAGCGCGTGCTGCTCGGCGGGCACCGAGTGCTCCGCCATTGCGCGGGCGAGCCCGTCGACCGTCTGGTCGAACCTCACCCACAGATCAGCCGGCCCAGGCCTGTTCGCGCCGGGTCGCAGCTCATACGAGAGCATGCCGCCCGGCAGGCCGGACTGCCGCTGCCACCACGTCCCCGGCGCCTTGTCGCCGAGGTTCTCAAGCGCCGCCGCCTTGCGCACGGCGGCGTCGGCGATCTCGTTTATCCGGACGACGAACCCGGGGTCCGGAGGCGCTGTCGCGCTCGCCCGGAGCGCCTCGCGCCATTCGGTCTCAGCCGCCCCGAGCCAGCCGCCGGGCGAGACGTGCTCTCGTGGCTCTTCGGACCCATGCGGAGAGCGATGCGGCGCGGCGATCGTGTCGCTGAACCGCCAGCCGGCACCGCCTGGCTGATCTTCGGGCCCGATCACGTCCTTGCCGGCGAGCATCCGGTCGAGCTCCGAGCGCCGCACCAGCCATTTGCGCTGCCCGGCCCGCATCGCCCGAAGCGTCCCTTTCGAGATCCACGAGCGGAGCGTTGCCGGGCTCATCCGCAGCTCCTCGGCGATCTCCGCCAGCGTCAGCCAGGGATCGTCCTGAGCGTCTGGGTCATTGGTAGCCATTGTGGTGAGATAGACAGTAGCGTGATCAGCGCAATTAAGCTACCGTACCTCTCGGCCAGTTATGGCGAATTGACAAGTAGATTTAGGCATGCCATAATTCAATTATGATGGCGGTTGAACAATCAGTTTCGGCGTCGGTGCAGGATTACGCCAAGGCGCTGTATGCGCTCGAGGCTCGTAGCGGCTCGGCGGTATCGACGAACGATCTCGCAGCCCGGCTCGGGGTGACCCCGGCGTCGGTGTCGGGGATGGTGCGCAAGCTGACAGAGGTCGGGATTGTCGAGCATCAGCCCTATCATGGTGTGCGGCTGACCGACCAGGGCCGGCGTGTTGCTTTGGAGGTGCTGCGCCATCACCGCCTCCTCGAGTTGTTCCTCGCTCAGGAGCTCGGGATGTCGTGGGATCGCGTGCATGCCGAGGCGGAAGTGCTCGAGCACGTGCTCTCCGAGGAGCTCGAGGAGCTGATCGCAGCGCGCCTCGGCCATCCGGCGGTCGACCCGCACGGCGACCCGATCCCCACGCCGCTGTTCGAGATCGACGAGCGCCCGACGTGCTGCCTCGACGAGTTGCCGGTCGGTACCGCGGGCAGGTTCGTTCGGGTGTCTGATTCTGACCCGGAGATGCTGCGCTATCTAGCCGGGCTCGGCGTCCGGCTCGGCGCGCGCCTCGAAGTCGTGGATCGCCAGCCGTTCGGTGGGCCGGTGTTCGTCCGCCTCGGCGAGCGCCAGCATCCGATCGGCGGGGAGCTCGCCCGCGCGATGCGGATCGAGACCGACGGAGACGAGCGTTGACCCCGCCGCCGGGCCCGGTTCCAGCGCTCGAGGGCGCCGGCGCCGGTCAAACCCTTCCCGTCGGCGAGGTCCTCGAAGCGAGCCCGCTTGAGCGCCTCCTCGCGCGGGGACGAGTACGCGCGACGCTGGCGATGCTCGGTCCCGCGTTCGTTGCCTCGATCGCGTACGTCGACCCTGGGAACTTCGCCACCAACCTCCAGGGCGGCGCGGAATACGGCTACCTCCTGCTGTGGGTCGTGCTGCTCGCCAACCTGATGGCGATGCTGATCCAATACCTCTCGGCCAAGCTCGGGATCGCCACCGACCGAAACTACCCGGAGGTCGTGCGCGAGCGGTACCCGCGCGCGTTCACCTGGGGCATGTGGATCCAAGCCGAGATCATGGCGATGTCGACCGACATCGCCGAGTTCCTCGGCGCCGCGATCGGGCTCAACCTCCTGTTCGGCGTTCCGCTACTCGTCGCCGGACTGATCACCGGCGTGATCGCGTTCGCGATCCTCGAGCTCCAGACCCGCGGCTTCCGCCGGTTCGAACTAGCGATCAGCGCGCTGCTCGGGATCATCTTCGCCGGCTTCCTCTACGAGACGCTCCGGATCGGCCCTTCCGTGCCCGAGTCGCTACACGGCCTGCTCCCGGGACTGCATGGCACGACCTCTCTGTACCTCGCCGTCGGGATCATCGGCGCGACCGTGATGCCCCACGTGATCTACCTGCACTCCGCGCTGACCAACGGCCGGATGCCGGTCCGAAACGACCGGGAACGCAGCCGCGTACTGCGCTTCGAGCGACTCGACGTGATCATCGCACTCGGGCTCGCCGGCATCGTCAACATGGCCATGCTCGCCGTCGCCGCAAAACTCTTCCACACACCAGCGCTATCCGGCCTGAGCACAATCCCGCAGGCACACGCCGAGTTCGGCCACCTCGTTGGCGGAGGTGCCGCTATCGCGTTCGCGGTCGCGCTACTCGCCTCCGGCGCCTCCTCCTCCAGCGTCGGCACGTACGCCGGCCAGGTCGTGATGGCCGGGTTCATCAACATCCGCATCCCCCTGCTCCTGCGCCGCGCCATCACCATGACCCCCGCGATCGCAATCCTCGCCGCCGGTATGAACCCCACCAACGTGCTCGTCCTCAGCCAGGTCGTCCTCTCCTTCGGCATCCCGTTCGCGCTCATACCTCTCGTCATGCTCACCAGCCGCCGCGACGTCATGGGCATCCACGTCAACCAACGCGCCACCGTCATCGTCGCCTGGGGGATCGTGATCACCATCAGCGCGCTCAACATTTTCCTGCTCTACCAGCAGTTCTTCATGAGCTAACCCGCATCGACCATCCCAACCAAACCAGCTCGCACGCATCGAACGGGCAGAGACCGCGGCAAAGCTTCGACGTAGCGCTTGGTACAAAGCCCGGCCCGACGAGCTCGCAGGTTCGCGCCCCGACGATCGCCCCGGCATGAACGCCTGGCACGCCATCGTCGATAGCGCGGCCGGGCTCAGATCGGTAGCGCCCCCGGGCATGTGTGCTTACTTCCGCATCGCGAGGATCCGACAGTCCGTGCCGGCGTTGCCGCTCGTCGTCCAATCCGCAAGCGAGGCCGGCCAAACTCGAGACTCGCAAGTCGGGCGATCCGCAAGCGCGCCGAGAAGGATGTGCGGGATCGCAGCGCGGCGGTGGCAGAACAACGGCGACAGCTGCCGCTCGGCGGCGTTGTGCCGAGCGACTACGAGTTCCAAGAGTGGGACTCCAGCACGGGGACTCGACGCGCCGTCCGACTCTCGGAGCTGTTTGCGGACAGCAAAGACACGCTGTTTCTCTACAGCTTCATGTTCGTCGATGGCCCCGACGGGAATCCGATTGGCTCGCCGTGCCCGAACTGCACTTCGATCATCGACGCGGTCGCCGGCCAAGGCGTCCACCTTGGCAGACTGCTTCCGCCGGCAGCGGTCAGCGTCGAGGCAGTCGAAGCGACGGGGGTACAGAAGGCCGCCGCGGTCCGCGGCGGCACCTATGCCGTGGTCTTTGAGGACCGGGAGCACACCGAACCGGCGCTGGGCTACCGCGACGCGGCGGGCGCGTTCGTCCACCGGCCGATGCCCGCCGAACACCCGCATCAGCCGGTCAGCGATGCAGAGGAGCCTTGCCCCGGTGTGCGGGGCGGTCCAGCACTACGAGTACTTCCCGACGGAGGGCTGGCGGGCCGGCCGAGGCACAAAAGGCACCGGCACGTTCCTGCCCCGCCCACTCGTTGTCTATCGGGTGTGCGGGTATCAAGAGCAGGCCGGCGGGATCGTCGCTTCAGGCGGGCCGACAGCGCGGATGAGGATGAGGTGACCGGGCAGCTATGGGGCTCGCATCCGCGCCGAGCAGACGGCGCAGCGTTGGTACTCCAACAAGATCACGCTGATGGCCGTCACGTTCCCGATCCTACGCGGCCGAGGGCTGGCCTGCGCGGATCAACGTTCGCCGGCACCGACAGCCTCGGGACGGCCTGGTGTTCAAGCTGATCCACATCGGTGACACGCTGAACCTGATCGACCCCGACACGCTGCCGCGCCGGCTCGATGATGCCGGCATGGTCGGACCCCAGGTGAAGGTCGGCGGGCGACCGTTCAGCTGAAGGGGCCGCGAAACCTTAGGCCAACGCCGGACCTTGGCTCCGTGGTGACTATCTGCCACCTCGGTCGCCAAAGTCCGTGCGTCAGCTAGTGACTTCTAGTGGTTTCCGTTATTGACCTTGACCTGCTGTTGGTAGATCGGTCCGGCGCCCGCTCCGGGGAAGGCCGATCCGACGCCGCTGAACAGCACGGCCGTCACCCGGTAGAAGCCCGGATGCCCATACGTGTGGGTCGGGCTCGGTCCCGAGCCGGTCGTGCCATCCCCGAACTCCCACATGTAGTTGATCACCGGCTGTCCGCTCACGGTCGTGAGCGCGTTGAACTGCACGGTCCGGTCACCGCCGTGGTTCCGGTCCCAGCCTCCTCTTGACTGTGAGTACGTGAACGCCGGCTGGAACCCGTTCTTGCCGGTGACCACGATGCCGCCGGCTCCGGCCGACAGCCCGTCGGAGCGGAACACCGTCACTCCAGTGGAGTAGTCGCCGGGGGCCGGGAACGAGTACGTGAACGTCGGGGTGGTTGTCTCGACAGTCGGTGCGTTCAGGACCGAGTTCATCTGCCAGCTGAACTCGGACGCGCCACCCGGCATGAACGATCGGCTGGCGTCGAACGTCATCGCGGTCCCGCTGCCCGCGGTGGCCGTCTCCCTCGCAACCGGCGTGGGCCTCGGGAGCGTCACCCGCTGCACGCAGCTATGGGTGTAGTTGCTCCACATCTCCTGGTACCAGTAGAAGTGGCCGTTTATCACCTGGTTGTACTTCGCGCCGTTCGGAGCGGTGCCGAGCGGGGTGCCCATCTGGCCGAACTCGCACTGGTCACCGATCTCTTCTCCTTGATCCGCCCCCGCGCCGTTCGTCCAGGCGTCGTTCGGGAGCGGGTCGGTCACCGACTCGTTGTGCTCGTGGGCCAGTCCGCCGTTGATCTCGCCGTCCGAGATCAGGCCGTTCGGGTTGTTCCCGTCCTGACAATCCGGATTGGTGGCGTCGAACGGCATGTTCGCGTAGAGGACCATCGTCGTCGTGGCCGTGTTCTGGTGATACGCGCAGTAGGCCAGATCCTGCGACTCTCCGGCCGAGCAGCCCCCGAAGCCCGTCGTCGGGTCATTCGTGAAGCAGCTCTCGACGTGCGGGGGCGTCAGCAGGAAGTACTCGTGGCTCAGATCCGCTGGTAGGTGGTGACCGGTCACGTAGTTCGCGATCTCCTGCTGGATCTGGGTGTCGGTGAGGCAGTTGGTCACCGTACCGGTGATGCCCGTCCCGCCAACCGGACACTGGGCCGGCGGATACGGGTCCGTGTCGACGAGCACACCGCCGAACCGCACGTCGTATTTCGCCACGGCGCCGGTTATGTCGTTGTACTGTGGGTCGACCGAGTCGACGTTCTGATTCCCGCCGCTGTCGTGTTGCAGGTCGGTGAAGTACCGGGCGATGCCGAACGTGAAGCCTTGCGGGTAGGCTCCCAGCCCCCCCGGGCTCCACATCAGCATGTAGTCGGTGTTCGACGGCATGATCGGACCGCCGTTGTAGTCCATGTTGTTCAAGGTCACGTCGAACGGCCGCAGCCTGGCCAGGGCCTTCCTGGCTTGGGCCGTTTGCAGCGGCATGTAGGACACCGTCTGCCCATTCGGCAGCACCTTGATGATCGCCGACGCATTCGTCGCCATGATCGCCGGGACGACGAGCGCCGCGGCAACGACCAGCAGCATCAGCATTCGACGCCGATGAACCTTCATACGCACTCCCTCCTCGTGTGGGTTATTGATACGGCCCCACGTAGACCGGCAAACGGCCCTTCCCGCGGGCACCCTATCGCTTTCTGCGCCGGCCGCGAGGACACGTTCCGTGAACGCCCGCTATTGGCGGGGCGCGGCCCGGCGCCGTGCGGCCGCCAGCTCCCGCGGCTGCTGCTGCTCGACGAGCCGGTCAAGCTGCTCGACAACTCGACCAGTCGGCCGAGCTCGCCTGCGCCGATCCGGAACAGCATTCGATAGCGGGCGCCCAGGCCGGCTCGGACATCGCCCGCGACCTCCCAGCGGGTGATGCCGGACATGAAGATCGGATGGGCGAGCTTGTGTGAAGCCCTAGTTGATGGCTCGTGATGCAGAGTCCGCATGGATGGAGGTTCTGGCGGGGCGCAAGGACACGCCGCTGTGATGCGGCAGACGCTGGCCGGTGAGCGACTCCGGTCAACAATCCCTACCGAAGTTGCGGTGCCGCGCCGACCCCAAACCCCGATGGGAGTCCGATCCCGGTCCTGTTTTGAACGACCGGCAGCAGCCACCGCCATCACGGACGCCATTCTGCTTATCTGTGCAGTCGGGTCTTGTCAAGCTCCTGTGGGTGAAGTTGTTGGGGGTGGCCGGGTGGGCTCGGCCACCTGGTTGTGTGTGAGCGCCAGCTGGGGCGTTCTGTCACCCGGAGGGCGGCCCGCAGGGCCGAGCGCGGAGCGCTTGACAGGCGCCGGGTTGGCGCTATCGGCGTTGTGTGCGCGCGGGTGCCCATGCTTATCTCGGTCCACGACCTCGGGTTGGCTCCGGGTCGGCGACATGATGGTGATGGGGTTCCCGCTTGGGGAAGGGCAAGGCGGCCGCTCAGTCTTTGGAGGCCGTCCACGCGAGCGTGGCGGCAGCAGAATGCCAGGAGCTGGCCGCGGTGCATCGGCTTGAGAAGGCGTGCGCGCACGAGGGAAGCTCATGCGGGCGCGAGTCCCTCCTCGCCGAGGTCTTTGAGGGTGTGATATGAGCGTTTGAGCAGCTTGCGCGCGAGCGCTAGGCAGGCGCGGTTGCGTCCGAGCCGCTGGGCGGCTTGCAGGAAGTAGTCGCGGTCTGGCGAGCGCTCGCGGCTGGCGGCCTGAGCGGCCTCATACAGCGCCCAGCGCAAAGCGGGCGGGCCTTGGCGGGAGAGGTGCCCGGGCGCGCGGCGCTTGTCGGAGGCGTGCACCGTGATGTCCATGCCGCCATACCGGACCACCTGACGCGAGGAGTCGAACCGCCTGACATCGCCGAGCTCGGCGAGGATCGTGACCGACGTGAGCGCGCCGATCCCGTAGTGGACCATCAGTGCCTTGCAGCCTGGCTGGCGGCGGGCGTAGCGACACAGCTCCCGGTCAAACGGCGCCAGCCGCAGGTCGATCGCGTCGATCACCGCGAGCCCGACAGCGATCTGCTCCCGTCCCGCGGCCGGCAGCGGCAGCTCCTGGACCCAGGCGCGATTCTCGCGCGTGAGCAGGTCAGCTCGTTTCGGCACCCCGTGGTGATAGAGCACAGCCTGCATCCGCTGCTGCCACTCACCGCGATCGTCGATCAGCGAATGACGGAGCCTGACCCGCGCACGCAGATCAAGGATGTGATCGGGCCCGATCCACGACTCCGGCAGCCTGCCTGCCTCAAAGCAGCTCGCGCAGATGCCTGGCGTCCGCCCGATCGTTCTTGGCGCGCTTCTTGTTGCCGCGCAGCGCGCTGGTCTCCGCCGGCTCGGCCAGATGCGCACCGGCGCCTGCCCGCCGCAGCTCCTCGACCACGAACCGCCAGCCGGTCGTCGCCTCGAGCGCCGCCTCCAACTCCTGACCGCGGAACCGCTCAAGGAACCGGCGCACCGACTCACGGTGCGCCGGCACCACCCGCCCGCGGGAGACCTCACCGGTTTCGGTGTCAAACCACTCGGCGGTGATCTGCGCTCGATGCTGGTCGAGTCCCATCACGATCGTCATCACGTCCCTCCTCGCGTCGAACACCCGCGCGGGCAGCGTGCAACCCGACCCATCGCATACCGTGGATCACGGTCGGCCTTCCTACCCGAAATGACCGGCCGCGCGGGGGCAACCGCGCGCGCCTTCAACGTATGTCGTTCGACACGGCGGGCCGGCCACCTTTCACCCGACCGCCACGCCGGACTGCTCATGCCATCTTTGTCGCCGACGCGGCACTCTCCCCGTGACACCCGCTCGCCGCCTGTCCGGAAGCCGTAAGGTTGCCGCCCGGGATGCCTGCGGCGAGACAAAAGCAGGGGCGAGCCGCCTGACGGCGTTTGCCCTTCTCCTCGCCAATCTCGAGACGCTCGGCGCGGTTGGCCCTCAGCCGCGGATACCGACGAGCTCGCAGTTGCGCTTTGCCATGAACTCGGGTGCGACGCCGGCGCCGACTCCGCGGTCACGAAGGTGCTTACGGATCGCCTGACTTGTGACGTGCAGCAAGCACTCCGCCGCTGTCGCTCTCATAGTCCGAGCGGGCACCAGCCCACGCCCGCCAATCTCTGGAGGGTCGGCGGGAGGCGCCTGGCTGCACGGCGTTGCCGACTGGCCTGGTTTCCTCCCGCCGCCACATCGAATCGGGTAGAGGCCAGGCTCACACTGGCCCCTCCCACACCACCCGGCATGCGGGTCCGCACCGGGCGGTTCGCTCAGCATTCCCGGACGCGGCGGTACGGGTCGGTGAACCCTTTCAGGCCAGCGGTCGTGTGCCAGTAGGCGTTCGGGAGCGCCCTTTGGAGTGGCCAGGATCCGGCGACGCGCCAGTAGCCCTTCTGCGACGCCGCCCATGAGCGGGCGTCGTGGTCGGGGATACCGAGCGCGCGGAGGTTCCGGTAGCGCGTTTGTGGACGCTTCCACTCTTTCCAGCGCACCTGTCTGAGCCTGCGGCGCAGCCACTTCTCGAGCTTCTCGAACGGGAGGATGGTGTCGGCAAACGCGAAGTAGCCGGTCCATCCGACCGTGAAGCGGTTGATCTCCTTGACCCGCCGCTCCATCGAGACGCCCCAGTTGCGCGTGGTCAGCTGACGGATTCGATCCTGGGCTCGTTTGAGAGCCTTCGGAGCGACCGTGACACCGATCCTGCCGTCCCGGTAGCGGAAGAACTGGAACCCCAGCAGGGGCCGTTCGACCGCGGGGGCGACCGCCGACTTCTGTCGGTTGACGCGCAGCTTCAGGCGCTGCTCGATGTATTGCGTGATGCTCTCCATGACCCGCTGCCCCGCGCGCTCGCTTGAGACGTAGATACGTCCGTCGTCGGCGTAGCGCACGAACCTGTGCCCGCGCCGCTCCAGCTCCCAGTCGAGGTCGTCAAGCATCACGTTGCTGAGCAGCGGCGAGGGCGGAGACCCTTGTGGGGTTCCCTCCTCGCTCGCGTGCACCAGCCCGTCAGCCATGACGGCCCGCTTCCAGGTAGGCCCGGATCAGCCTGAGCACCTGCTTGTCGTGGACCCGTCTGGCGACCCTGGCCATCAGAGCGTCGTGCTGAACGCGATCGAAAAACGAGTCGAGATCAAAATCGACGCACCACGCCGCGTCATCAACGATGAACTGGCGTGCCCGCTCGACAGCGTGATGCTGCGAGCGCCCCGGCCTAAAGCCGAAGCTGTGGGGATGGAAATGCGGATCGAAGATAGGCGTGAGCACCTGCGCGATGGCCTGGCAGACCAACCGATCCACCGCAGCCGGCACCCCCAGCATCCGCAGACCACCCGAGGGCTTGGGGATCATCACTTTCCTAACGGGCTGCGGGCGGTAAGTGCCCGCGTCAAGCGCTGAGCGGACCTCCGGCCAATGGCTGTGAAGCCACGGTCGTAGCTCCTTGGTACTCATCCCGTCGATGCCTGGGGCACCGGCGTTCTGCTCGACGCGTCTGAGCGCCTCAGCGAGATTCCCGCGGGCCAGGAACCGCTCCCACAAGCTCGCCTCGGCGGGGTGAGGTGCGGTATCGCCAGGCGCCGGGGACGGACTGCGCTCTGAACGGGGATCTTCGGGCTTCACCGTCGGACCCTCCCGCGCAGGACCCATTTGGGGTTGGCTGCGGTCAACGTCCATCCCACGAGCACGAGCGTCCTGCATCTCGGCTTCGCGTTCGGTCCTTCCCAGCGGCAGTCGATCCCGCTGGTAATACGACCTCTGCTGACTTCTCCACGGCGAGCGACGCCCTCACGAGCATCGCCGTCCCTTCCCACCCGGCGAACACGCCAAGCGTGACCGGGCATCCCGGGACACCCGCGGAGATCTCCACGAGTAAGACCAACAACCTTCATCGCACACCCACCGCGTTTACGGAACGGCCCCTTGATGACATCGGGCTTCGCCTCGTGGTGCAGACTCGCCCGGACCGCCCCGCCTTATACGCGCAGCCCACCGACGCCACCAAGGCCCCGATGCGCCATGTGTTCCTAGGGTCGCGACTTCGCACTCCGGCTTCCTCCCCACCCAGCCTCACGACTGAGCAGTTGCCATCGGCTTGTGGTTGGTGCCATCAACCTCCACAGGGGACTCGCACCCCCGAGCTGCTGGTCATGTCGCGCGCACACCGTGCATGCGGTTGTCGAGATAGAAGTCGGACGCGCGCGCCGCGTGGAGAACCATCCTCCAACTGGCCACGTTTCCCGAAGCCCCTCTGCGATCCCGGACGGTCGGATTTCCCGAGTCCGGTTCTGACCTCGGCTCTGCACTCATTTGTCAGATCACGGGCCTGCCCACAGATGCCGAGGCTCAAGCGCTGGCACGCATACACCCCTTGCGTCGGTGGTTTGCCCGTCTCCTCGTCCCAGCAGCGAGAGTCTTGCCCGGGTCGGGACATCGTCCACACCGAGGAGGAGTTGGACCAGGCTCGAGGCCCGGCCATGTCCCCTCTGCGCTCTCGTGCTGCGACCGCCGAGTATCCAGGGCTCCTTTGCCCGCCGCGGGCGCTACCCACGGTCGGAGAGACCTCAAGGGTCTCCTCGGAGGGCGTTGCCCCTCCTTCACAGCTCATACGAGCCCATGCGCCAGACCAAAACCCTCCCCGCGCCTCGGCTTCCGCCTTGCGCGCCGGGTCTTTGCAGGTTGCTGCCAGCCCCTGCTGGGAGATGGCCCTTCCCGACATTATCTCTGCGACCCTTGTGCAGGCGCTCGGACCCATACCACGTCGCGCTCCTCGGCTGCGCTCGTCCATTCCTTCACCGAGGACACCGGCCTCACCCCACGGGAACCGGGTTCGGCGCGCGAGAGAACCCCCGCACTGCAGCTTCGGCGGGGAGCCGTTTATCGGGGCGGCAGTCATTCGATCACCTTCGGGCTCCTGCACTCGCTCGGCCTCCAGACTGCTCCAACCGCGACGCTCACGCGCCGGGCCGCCAGGCCTTTCACACCACGCATCGCCCGGCCGGTTACCCGAACCAGGATGTGGCGTCACTACATGCTCGACATGGACAATTAGCATGGCTGGACTCGCACCAGCTGGGTCGCAGCCTTGTCGGCTGCTCCCTCCCGCACACGGCTCACCGACGTCCGTCACCGCCGGCATTCGGTCGGCCCCGCTTGACCCGCCAGTCCCGGAAGGGACTAGGGGTGACGTCGAGTTGGTCGAGGCTGATCAGCCCGAGCTGGTTGCGCGAGTGGTAGTTCACGACCGTCCAGCCAAACCGCGTTGGGCGGTTGTACCGGTAGGCCATGAAGAGAACCAGGCGCTGCAGCGCGTAGGTTCTGATCTTAGGGGTGATCCACGCGGCCGATGACGTCTGCACGTGGCCTACTGCACCATCCTCCGCGCGTAGCCAGGTCCGGTCCGACCTCGTCCAGCCTCGCGTGGATCCGAGCAACCGCATGGCGGAACGGCTCGCTATCGGGAAACGCGATCACCGACTGATGCAACTGCAGCTCCCGCTGCGCCGCACCTCCGGCCACACCGATGCACGGGCGCTGGAACGCTCCGCCGGAAGCCTGTGGGTCAACAGGAACCAGCGCACGCGCCGAGTGAGAGACGCGTTGCGTCACTGCCATACACTCGTTGGCGTACTGGCTGGTGCCGTTCTCCGCACGACGGCCGATCCGCCAAGCTAGGCCGATGCGCCGCCCATCCGTCCTGTGGCCCATGGCCGGGCTCGCCGCCGGCGCGATGGCGGTGTTCGTCGCACTCACCATCCTCGTGACCTCAAACCCGTCGCTCGCGGCGGATTCGCGCGCCTTCCACATCGCCAACGAGCTACGCACGCCAGCACTCGACCACGCGGCGCGCGTCGTCACCACACTAGGCCTGCTCGTGATCGTCGGCCCAGTGCTGCTCGTCGGCGCCGCGCTGCTGACCCACCATCGGCGCCGTGCTCGTGCCGCGTCCCTGCTGATCGGAGCGGCTCTGGCGTGGATCAGCGTCTGGATTACCAAAGTCGCGGTCGACCGCGCGCGCCCACCAGCGCCGCTCGTGCACACCTCCGGGCAGAGCTACCCCTCCGGCCACGCCGCCAACTCCGTCGGCTACCTGGCGCTCGCGATCGCGCTCACCGTCGCGATCCCGAGCCGGATCGGACGCATCGCGGCCGTCGCCGCCGGCGCGCTGCTCACTGTGCTGGTCGGCCTCAGCCGGATCTACCTGCGTGCCCACTACGCCTCCGATGTCCTCGCCGGCGAAGCGCTCGCGACCGCGATGTACGCGCTCGCCACAATCGGCACGCTCGTCTGGCAAGAACGCGGCCACTCAGCCCGCAAGGCGATCGCTTCCCCACCAGCCGGCCGCCAGTGAGCCGCGGACGAAACACGACGGCTCGCGATCAACCGAGCCCCCCTGCGCTGCATCCCTCTCGCGTCGTTAGCGTCAAGTGTTGCTGGAGCAGCGCCTAAGCACGGCTCAGTCCGCGGTGAGACCTCCTTTACGACTGCGCGAGCATTCGGACGGCGCCGGCGACTTATCGCTCCATTGCGCGGAACTCGCGCACCAGGAATGTCGCGGCGCGCACCCGATCGCGGCGAGATCCGGCGACGAGCGTCGGGCGAGCTTTAGCCGGGATCGGCCTGCAGTGCTAGCACCGGGGCCGCCGCACCGGACCGCCGACGCCACTGTCCTCCACGAGTGGAAGGAGTCACGGTCACCCCCTCAGGAGCACGGCCAACGGCTGTTGCTGACGGACAATCTGGGGCAGCGTCGCACCCTCCGGCAGCACGGCCCCTCTGGTCGGAGAGCGGTCGCCGGGGCGGCGTCGAGGTCGCCCTGGCAGGCCACGGAATGTCGCCTGAGCGCAAGCCGGCTGGGGACCGTCGCCGCGGTCGAGGCGATTGTCGGCCGGGACGACCGCCATGCGTCGAATGTAGCCACGAGAGGCGGCTGGCCGTTGCTGCTGCCTGACCTTCGCGGGTCACGCGCGGCCGGTGGCCGCTTCCCTTTCCGAGGCGGTAGCGACGCGGCCGGGTCACGAGGTCGCTGCGTTTGTCCGGAGCGCGAGCGGACTCGCGACGCGCCCGACGTCCGCAATTCCGGCGGCGGCACTCTGGCATCGTCGAGCAGACTGCCGGGCCCTGGTCCGTTGCACCGGTCTCGGGATCGGCGCGTTCGGCGGCTACGTTCAGGCGAGTGCGCCCGCGGCCGGGGTCATACCGCAGAGCCGCTTGGGTGCCGATCGCGTTCGCCAGGTTCGGGGTGGGGTGCCAATGGGCGCCTCGCCAGGCCTTGGCTGCCGAACGCGCCTGTGAGATGTTTGTCCAATCGTGACCTTCGCACAGACCGGCTGAGGCAGGCGTCCAATTGGATCCGGCGAGGCAAGAGCCAACTGAGCCCCGTCTCACGCATGGCGTGCGGACCGGTCTCGTGATAATCGAGGAGAGCCTCTACATCGTCGTTGGTCTCCTGTTGCTCGCCGCTGGCGTGCTGGTCGTCGTAGGCACAATCAGCGCCCTGGTCCATTCGATACGCACGCGCGAAAGTGCCGTCAATATCGGCATCGTCCTCCTCGACCGGACTCTGCTCCTGCTCATCGTGGCCGAGCTCACGCACACTCTTCGGTACGTGGTGCTCCGCGGCAGGATCGTCGTTGAGCCGTTTCTATTCGTCGGACTGATTGCCGTGGTCCGCCGCGTGTTGATCGTCACGGCCGAGCTTGAGCAGCAGACGCTTAGCGGTCGCGCATTGACGAACCAGCTGCTCGAGCTTGGTCTCCTCGGGTTCCTTGCGCTCACGCTCGCAGTTTCGATTTTCCTCCTCAGGCGAAGCGGCCCGGCCGGCTACGACCCGGCGCAGGGAAGCGACTGACAGCAACCTCCGACGCCACCCGACGCAAAGCTAATCGTCGCTCGATTGGCGTGAGAGCATCGCCTGACGCCTGACCCGGAGGTGGCCCGGAGGCTGCCGACGGGCGAAGCGCTAGGCGCTGCCTAGCAGTCCAGCCACGCTAGGCGCCGCACCCTCCCGGACGCAGCCACGATCCAGACCCTGACGACCGTGCCCTCGGCGGCTCGTCGCGGAACAATCTCGGCAGCGCCACACCCCCGGGCAGCACGGCCTCTCTAGTCTGAGAGCGGTCGCCGGGGCGGCGTCGAGGTTGCCCCTGGCAGGACGCGGAATGTCGCCGAAGCGCTCTTGAGATCTGGAACCTGTCAAGAAGCGAAAGCGATTATGGGCGCAGACCCGACGTCGACGCCAACGAGAGATCGTCGTGTAGCGGCCGGGAACGTCGGGCTACGCAGCACGCAGGGCCGTGGTCAAGGCGCGAAGCGACAGCACGCTCAACCATCCGAATCCGGTTGCGATCGCGGCGCGCTGCATAACACCGCCGCGTCCGTCAAGGCGCGGCGCACCACCGAACGCCGCACCGAACAGCACGAACGTACTCGTCATCGCAATTGCTGAACCAGCCGAATACGAAGCCCAGAGATACTGCCCGTGACCCACCGCGAACGTGGCGCAGGTCAGACCTGCGACCGGTATCCCGGCGAAGATCGGAATCGCGCAGACGTTGTGCAGTGTGCCCTCGCGAGTCGGCACGACCGGCGGCGCGCGGCGAGCCTCGTCGTGATCACCCGGCGAGGGCGGGAATCCAGCCACCGGGTCGGTCACGAACAGCCCAGAACCGATCAGTCCACCCCCGACGCCGAAGGTCAGGGTTGGGACCACGCGGGACCCGCGGGTCTGCTTCGGGCCCCGCGCCAGGCCGTGAGCCGCGATGCAAAAGAGCGAGCCCGTGACGATGAAGTTGGCACGCTGCAGCCAGCCACCGCGACCGGCCGCGAGGGAACTCACCGCGTGACGCCGCCAGTCGTAGCCAGCGCGTCGTGCCCCGATCGAGGTGAAGCCACTCACAAAAAGGGGCCCGGCAGCGACTCCGCATGCGAGCTCTGCCGGAACCACCCGCGACTTGCGCTGACCCGAGGACATAGCGGAAACCGTATCGGGACCCTGGTCACCAACCGCCCGAGCTACCCCCAATGCCTTCGTGGGCGCTACGACGAGTGCGCACCGTCGCCAATCTGCCGCAGCGATCGCCAGACGGGCAGTGCCGACTTCTGCCTTCGCACGGGCGCCACGTCGGCGATAACGACGACAGCTCAGTGCGCGGTCCTGACCGTCCGGTGAAGCGGATGAGGCGACCCGATGGCGCGGGAGTGCCCGCGACGGATGATTACAGGCCGCTCGTGCTCTTATGCGCGGATCGCCTGCCCTACCGAAGGAGCGCCCTGATGGACTGGACCCTTGAAGTTGTCGTTCTACCGGTGAGCGACATCGACCGCTCGATCGCCTTCTACCGCGACCCGGTGGGCTTCCATCTCGACCATGGCACACGCAACGAGCACATGCATGTCGCCCAGCTGACCCCGCCGGGTTCGGGCTGCTCCATCGTGTTCGGGAATCTGCCATCGCAGAGTGAGATGCAGCCTGGCTCGATGAAAGCGCTCCAGCTCGTCGTTTCCGACGCCGCGGCGGCGCGCCAAGAGCTCCTGGATCGCGGCGTCGAGGTCAGCGACTTGATGGTGGTGGCCGAGGCCGACGGCGGGACATTCTTCGGTTTCCATGATCCGGACGGGAACTCATGGGCGGTGCAGGAGATCAAAGCTCGCGCCGACAAGCCGGTCATCCCGACCGATCACACCGGGCTTGGCGAATGGGCCGGACGATAGACGGACCGCACTCACGCCTCGCGAACTCAAAGCACGCGCCTATCCGCGGAAGCGCGAGACGATCGCTGCGCTCGCCCGGCTCGGTCGTCCGCCCTCCTCGGTTAGCGCTATCGCTTTGATCCTGCCGCCGCCCTACGTCCCGCGATCCCATTGGCGACAACCGCACCCCCACCAGGACGCGGTGCTAGCCGCCGACGAGCAAGCAGGCGCGCCGGGGCCGCGCCCGCGTTTAGTCGCCAAGCCAGTTCCCGCGCTGTGGCTAGGCGGAAACACGAATGCGATTCTCCTGCTGCTCTTGACACGATGCTTGAGTATCAAGCAGGGCGCCAACAGCGGGTAGGCCGCGCCTCGCGGAGGCAACTCGCATTTGCACGTAGCGCGGAGGATCGGATTGTGCGGTCGGGTTCAGAACTCGGCGTCGAGTTCTTCGATTTGCTCGGACTCGGCGTTTGCCTGCTCGATCCAGTCGATCATCGCGGGGTGCGCGAGCATGGTGTCGCGGTAGCGCGCGCAATCTGCGTCCAGGGATACGTCGTAGGTCTGGAAACGGCTGCAGATGGGCGCGTATATCGCGTCGGCGGTAGTCGGAGTCGAGCCGAATAGGTAGGGACCGCCGTAGCGCTCGAGGCAGTCGCGCCAGATCGTCGTGATGCGGTCGATGTCAGTCTGTGCACCTGCCCAGACGGTAAAGCCAGTGTGGCGGGCGCGAATGTTCATCGGTAGTGCTGTGCGGAGGTTGGCGAAGCCGGACATGACCTCGCCGCATACCGATCGGCAGTGGGCGCGATGTGTGATCTCGGAGGGGAAGATCGCGTGCGGGGGGTTGATCTCGTGGAGATGTTCTGCGATCGCCCAGGCGCCCCATGCGATGGTGTCGCCGTCATCGAGACGGGGAACCAGGTAGGACGGGGAGAGGAGCAGCAGTTCGGCTCGCGCCGCCTCGTCGTCGACTGCGGCGGTCAAGACGTCGACCTCGAGGCCCGCGAGCTGGCACAGCAGCCAGCCGCGAAGCGACCATGACCCGTAGTTGCGACTGATGATCGTCAGAGTGGCGGCGGGCATGGCTCAGCGTCACATGTTGCCATGGCGGGCGCCTGCGATACTACCTACGTGCCGGGGCGCCGATGACGATGCTCTACGAGTCCTATCAAGCGCAGGAGGACCTCCTAGAGCCATGGCTAGCCCTGGCGGTCGCGGGCGGCGAGGTCCTGCGGACGCTCCCGGATTGGCTGATCGAGTGGCCGGCCACCAGGGTGGCGCTGGCGGGCGCGGAGATCGCGCCGCTCACGGCGCTTCGCCACACCCGCCGGCCGTTCGCGATCGATTCCGTCTACGTCGGCGGCCGACGGGTCGCGGTCCAAGAGGAATCGGTCAGCGGTTCTTCGTTCGGCACGCTGCTGCGGTTTGCCAAGACGCCGCACATCGACCAGCCGCGGGTGCTGCTGCTCGCCCCGCTCTCAGGTCACTTCGCCACGCTCCTGCGCGACACTGTTCGCACGATGCTGCCCGACCACGATGTGTTCATCTCGGACTGGCACAACTGTCGTGACGTTCCACTAGTGGAGGGCGTGTTCGGGGTCGAGGAGTACGTACAGCATGTGATCGACTTTCTCCGGGCGATGGGCCCTGGCGGGCATCTCGTCGCGGTATGCCAGCCGGTCGTCCAGGCGCTCGCGGCGACCGCGGTGATGGCCGCGGCCGACGATCCATGCCAGCCGCGCAGTCTGACACTGATGGCAGGCCCGATTGACGCTCGCGTGAACCCCACCGCCGTCAACGACCTCGCGACCAAACACCCGATCGAATGGTTCGAGCGCAACCTGATCGCGCAAGTCCCGACGCGGTACCTGGGAGCCGGGCGACGGGTCTACCCCGGATTCCTCCAGCTCGCGGCATTCATGACGATGAACGGCAGCCGCCACGCAACGGCGTTCGCCAACCTGTTCACCGACCTGATCGCGCAGAAGCACGCGGAGGCGGCTAAGACCGAGGAGTTCTACCGGGAGTACTTCGCCGTGCTCGATCTGGCCGCCGAGTTCTACCTCGAGACCGTGCAGCAGGTCTTCCAGGAGCACCGGCTCGCTCGCGGCAAGCTGTATTGGCGAGGACAACTCGTCGACCCCGCGGCGATCCGGCGGACCGTCCTGCTCACCGTCGAGGGTGAGCGCGATGACATCTGCGGCATCGGTCAGACCGCCGCAGCGCAAGACCTCTGCAACAGGATCCCTCTCGGTCGGCGAAGCCATCACCTCCAAGCCGGCGTCGGCCACTACGGCGTGTTCAGCGGACGCCGATGGGAGCGTGACATCTATCCGGTCGTGCGCAACGCCATCCTCACCGGCGAACGTCGCTCGCGCCCAGCGCCAAAGCAACCCGCACGGACCCAGGTGCACACGGGTGATGCGTCTCCCCCTGGCAGCCGCGTGCGCTAGCCGCGGCGGAACGCGTCGAAGCCGGATAACGTGACTCACCGCGGGTGATGACACACTCGAGGCGTTCGAGGCCCGGTCGTTCGCGCGACGTCGTGATGCTCACCACGTGCGGGGGTCGACAACGGTGGTCAGGCCTTCCACCCACCTCATCACAGCCACGATCGGGAATTGCGGCTCTTCGGTTCTGGCCGAGGCGGATTCCCCGGCCCCGCCTTCATCCTGCGTGATCGCAAGGAAGCGCTACGCGCGCTGCGGGACGACGTTGTTTGGAACGCCGACCGCAACGTCTCGAGGCGCGTGGGGACTAGGCCGTCTACCGGTTCCGCTGGCCAACCCTTGACAGGGATCTTGGGACAGCGGGCCGATGTCAGCGACTGTGGTTGGTGGCAAAACTGACGTCCGCGGTGCCCGTGTCTATCACGCATCTACCCGAGGAACTCGAGCTGGCCGTCGTCACGAGTTCGCCGCCGGACGTCGCTGACGGTGCGGGCGTGCCCGGGCCTGGGTTCGCTGCGCCGACGTCGTCGCGCGAGAACGCGCCCGGCGAGTTCGAACCATCGATTGACAGGTGGGCGGCCCGTCGCGCGCCCAGTCGGGCGCTGGCAGCGCGGCACTATCGCGCGGTTGCGTCTGGCTATGACGCGTGGACCGCAGCCGGGCAGGCGTACCGTGAACGGGCGGTTGAGATGCTCGCGCCGGCATCGGGCAGCGTCGTGCTTGACATGGGCTGCGGGACGGGGTTGAACTTTGCCGGACTGGAGGAAGCGATCGGCCCGCGCGGCCGCCTGATCGGGATCGACCTCAGCTCCGACATGCTCGCGCGCGCGCACGAGCGGGTGCAGCGTCATGGCTGGCACAACGTGACGCTGCTCGAAGCCGCAGGCCAGGACGCCGTAGTTCCAGTCGCGGCCGATGCCGCCCTATTGTGCGCGGTCCACGACATTCTGCGCTCCCCCGCCGCGCTCGACAACGTGGTCAGCCACGTACGGCCCGGCGGACGGGTGGTCGCTGCCGGCCCGAAGTGGGTGCCCTGGTGGCGACCGGCGAGCCTCGCGTTCAACAGCTACGCGTGGCTGCTCAACCATTACTACGTCACGACCTTCGAGGGGTTTGACGCGCCGTGGAGCCACCTCGACCGCCTGCTTCCCGACCTTGCCGTCGAGGAACTCTTCCTCGGCGCCGGGTTCATCGCCGTGGGAACGCGACCCGTCGCCTCAAGTCGGCCGCTGTCCCGCCCAGTCAGACAGCGGCCGGGTACTTCTGTGGCCGTCGGGCGTCGCCAGCGCGAGCCAAACGGCGCTGCGCGCGACCCGAACAAACGTCGCTCGACGCGCTCAGCTGCGACCAGCGGGCAGGTCACCAGCGACGACGTTTGACGACCGCGCGCGAGGACACGCGCCCGCACGAGGAGTCTGCCTCGCGTCAGATTGCGACCGGGTCCTGTCGACCTCGCCTCACGGCCAAAGGCGGCGCGCAGATCTTTGGGCATCGGGCTAAAGGCAGACGCGTTGCCCGTCGTCATCATGCGAGCATGGGAACCTGCGCCATGGCTCTACTCCGAAATGACTCCTGAACGTGCACAGGCGTATCGGCGAGTGATCCATACTCTGAACGACTTGGGGCCGAGCAAGCTGGTAATGGGCGAGCAGGACCGCGTCCGCCATGCGGCGGACAGCCTGATCTTTAGCCGCGATCTGCTGCAGGACGCCGCGGCGTGCGAGGCGCTGATGGATATGGAGCGTCTGTGCACGGTGCTCGTAGAGAGCGGACGCTGGGAACAGGCTGGCGCAACGCGCCTCGTTCGCGACATCTCCCAGTGTGGACCGCCGCCTCCGGCGGAGCTCGAGGCCGCTTGATTTAAAGTTAAGAGCCCGGTGGACCAGCGCGCGGCTCTTCCCAATGGCCGCCATCGGAACCGCTGACCCGCGGGTGGGGGCGGTCGACCGCGAACGAGCCCGGGGGCGGTCGCGAACAAAGCCCCGAACGGCGTGCAGACCGTGGCTGCTTCGCTCTCCGAGCGGCCGTACCATCGCACGAGGCGCGTACGTCGGCTTCGAGCCACCGACCGCGGCTCTGGCCCGTATTCGCGGAGGGGCTGGCGTGCCGCGAGGGACGAGCCTGAGGGAAGAAGATCGGGGCCGAACGTTGGCCACTTGTCCATGTTGCAGCCGCGCCGTACCGGTCAGGCTTCCACTTGGTGGCACGGTTACGAGGAAAGGAGCGGCGATGGATACCGCGGTGGTGACTCGGCCGACGCCGCGGGAGCACGGGATGGCGATGCCTGCGGAGTGGGCTCCGCACGAGCTCACCTTGATGGCGTGGCCGACGCGGCTTGAGCTTTGGGGCGATGCGCTGGGTCGGGCGAAGGGCGAGTACGCCGCCGCCGCGCGTGCGATCGCCGGATTCGAGCGGGTGTTGATGGTCGCGGCGCCCGGCGCCGGCGCGGAGGTGCGAGATGCATGCGGCGAGGCGGTCGAGGTGCTCGAGCTCGCGATCGACGACTCGTGGATGCGCGACAGTGGTCCGGTGATCGTGACCGCCGCGGACGGCTGTCGTGCCGGGGTCGACTTCACATTCAACGGCTGGGGGGAGAAGTTCGTTCCCTACGATCGTGACGACGCGATGAACCTCGCGCTGCTCGCGCATTTGCAGATCGACCGAGTCGAAGCCGATCTCGTGCTCGAAGGCGGGTCGATCGTGGTCGACGGCGAAGGGACCTTGATCGCGACCGAGCAGTGCCTGCTTCATCCCTCGCGCAATCCTGATCTGACCCGCGCCGAGCTCGAGGCCCTGTTGGGCGACTACCTGGGCATCGACAAGGTCGTCTGGATCCGGAGCGGCCTGGTCGAGGACTACGACACCGACGGGCACGTCGACAACGTCGTCGTGTTTGTTCGTCCTGGCGTGGTCCTCGCGCAGACCGTCGACGATGCGCGGGACCCCAACCATGAGCCGTTGGCTGAGAACGTCGAGCGTCTACGCGCTGTCACCGACGCGCGCGGGCGACGGCTCGAGGTGATCGAGCTGCCGGTGTTGCCGCGTACCCGGGTGCGCGGGCAGCCTGGCGTGGTGCCGTACACGAACCTCTACATCGTCAACGGGGCCGTTGTCGTCCCCGTGTCCGGCGATGATCCGAGTCGCGACGAGGAGGTGCTGGGGATGCTCGCCTCGGTGTTCGCGCCTCGTGAGATTGTGCCGGTGCCCGGCCGGGTTCTGGCTGAGGGCGGCGGCGGGGTGCACTGCATCACCCAGCAGGTGCCGGCGAGCTCATAGACTCGCGCGCGTGAACCCGCCCGCGCTCATCACCGCGCTAGATCCGCCAGAGTCCCCAGCGCGTGTGAATCCGCCCGAGCGCGAACCGTTTCGGATCGCACTCGTCCAACAGCGGTGGCATCCCGATCCCGAGGAACACGAGTCAGCGCTCGCCGACGGCATTCGCATAGCCGCGGAGGAGGGTGCCCACTTGGTCTGTCTTCAGGAGTTGACGCTGTCGCGGTACTTCGCGGTCGATCCCGACGCGAGCGATCGGCCGGCAGCGCGTGCCGAGGACATTCCAACAGGTCCGACCACCGCGTTCGCTGCCCGGCTGGCGGCCGAGACCGGAGCGCACGTGCACGCATCGCTCTATGAGCGCGCCGGAGCGGCAGAACTCGGTTTCAACACCGCGATCTGCGTGTCTCCGTCCGGCGAGGTCGTGGCCCGGACCCGCAAGCAGCACATCCCCGTGACCGCCGGCTACTACGAGGATCGCTACTTCCGTCCGGGCGACTCCGGCTACCCGGTCGTGCAAATCGCGGGCGCCCGGTTCGGGTTCCCGACGTGCTGGGACCAGTGGTTCCCCGAGCTGGCCCGGGCGTATTCGCTCGGCGGCGCGGAGGTGATCGTGTACCCCACCGCGATCGGCTCCGAGCCCGACCACCCGAAGTTCGACACCGAGCCGCTGTGGGAGCGGGTAATCACCGCGAACGGGATAGCGAACGGCACGTTCATGGTTGCCGTGAACCGCATCGGGTACGAGCCGCCGCTGACGTTCTATGGGTCGTCGTTCATCTCCGACCCGTACGGCAGGATGCTCGTCCAGGCGCCACGCGACCGTCCGGCGATACTGGTCGCCGACCTAGACCTCGACCAGCGGTGCGACTGGCTTGAACTGTTCCCGTTCCTCGACACCCGCCAGCCTGGCCAGTACGCACCGCTCGTCGCGGAGCGCTCGCCCGCCCGGCCGGATTGACGCGGCCAGCCAGACGATCAGTCGGCTCTTCCCGATCCCCTCGGTCTCGAGCGCCAGCGGCGGACGCGAGTTTGGCGATCAGCAGGTGGCACGCGCCGCACGGGCTGAGACCCGCATTCGTGCACGCGCGAGCATCGGAAGTCGGTGTGGCTTGTGACCGCCTGTGGTCCGACAGCAGCAGCCAGCGGCGGTGCCTACCGCGTCGAATCGTGGCTGCTTGCATGAGAACGCGATAACGCCCGATCGATCGGCTGTCTCCCTGCTTCACCTGGCGGAGCAGGTGCCCGCGGGGTTCGTGGGAGCGCTCTCCTCAACTCGGTCGTCCTTTCCGGAAGTGGCCGGACGTTTGCAGAATCGCGGTGAGTCGACTGCTGGCTGGGCGAACGCCGCCGAGCTAGCTGGGGATGACCGAACTGCGACGCGGCCCGCTTGGCTTGTTGTCGCAATGCCAGCAGAGCAGCCCGGCGTAGACAACGACGTCGTGGGACGGCTGTGGGGTCGATGCTCCCTGGCCACGGGTCTAGCCTGGCTACGGGCGTGGATGCTCCCCGGCTTGGGAGGATGCGTCTGGTATGGCCTCGACCTTTCCGTGGGGTGATCTTCCGATCGCGCTAGGCGAGCTGCTGCGATCCGGCCTGTCGGGCGTGGTCGAAGAGGTCATCGCGGCGGTCCGGGCGGAGGTTCCGGAGTACGATCAGCCGCTGGAGGGCGAGTTCGGGATGTTGATCTCGCGGGGTGTCACGGTGGCGCTCGAGCAGTTCGTGGGGCTTCTCGGCCGCGACGAGGATGTGCCGGATCTCGCGACTTCCGCGGGGCTGGGTCGTGCCGAGCATCGGGCCGGGCGTACGCTTGACGCGCTGCAGTCCGCGTATCGAGTTGGCGCGCGGGTGGCGTGGCGAGCGATGGCGCAGGCGGGCGCTGCTGAGGGCGTCGAGTCGACCACGATGTACCGGCTTGCCGAGGCGATCTTCGCCTACGTCGATCGCTTGGCGGCGGCCTCGGTTGCTGGGTTCGCGGAGGCCGAGGCGATGCACGCAGGCGCGTTACAGGCGCGACGCCACGCGTTGCTTGAGCTGCTCGCGAGCGCGACGCTGCCTGATCGCGCGGAGGTCGCTCGCCGAGCGGAGGCAGCGGGGCTGTCGCCCGCTCCGTCGCAGGTCGCGGCGCTCGCTGTCGGTTCGACCGACCCGGCTCAGCTCGCGCGGCGCATGCCCTCGGGTTCCATCGGCGCTGCGCTGGATCCCGTCGGCTTGGTGCTGATTCCCGACCCCGAGGGGCCGGGTCGCCGGGCCTGGGTGCGCGCGGCTTTGCGTGATCGACCAGCGGTGCTGGGGCCGACGGTGGCGTGGGAAGACGCGCGCGAATCGGCGCAGCGGGCGCTGCTCGGGTGGTCGGTGCATTCCGCGGGAGGGCTCGGCGAGGACACGCTGGCGCGCTCCGACGATCACCTGCTCACGCTGCTCCTTGCCGCGAGCCCGCGGTTGACCGCCGACCTGGTCGCACGCCGCCTCAAAGCGCTGGCTGAGATGACGCCGGGCGCGCGGGAGCGTGCCATCGCCACTCTTCAGGCCTGGCTGGATGCGCATGGCGACGTCTCAGCAGTCGCCAAGATGCTCCAGGTCCATCCCCAGACGGTGCGCTATCGGCTCAGCGGCCTACGCGGTGTACTGGGCGACGGTGCCCTGGATGACCCCAAAGCGAGACTCGAGCTGGCGCTCGCGCTTCACGCCGCGACGGCCTTCAACGCCCGTTCGCCCGGAGCCGGCGGCGACGCCTCCACGTCGCACGGGTCGGATGCCTCCGACGGTCCCCCGCCCGGAAGCGAATAGCGGGCGATCTTGATCAGCACCTGCGCGTACTGCCGGTAAAGCGGTCCGCTGGTATAGGGCAGCCCGTAGCGCTCGCATACCTCGCGCACGCGCGGGGCGATCTCCTGGTAGCGGTTGCTCGGCACGTCGGGGAAGAGGTGATGCTCGATCTGGAAGGACAGGTTCCCTGCCATGATGTGGAAGAGCCGGCCACCGTCGAGGTTCGCCGAGCCGAGCAGCTGGCGCAGGTACCAGTCGCCGCGGGTCTCCCCGTCGAGCTGGTCCTCGGTGTAATCGAAGGTCTCGGCTCCGTCGGGGAAGTGACCGCAGAAGATGATCGCGTGCGACCAGACGTTGCGCACGAGGTTCGCGCCCAGCGAGCCGAACAACGCCGGCACCGCTGAGGGGCCGGAAAGCGCCGGCCACGCCACGTAGTCTTTGACGAGCTGCTTGCCTGCTTTGCGAGCCAGCTGCTTGACGTCGTTCTTGACCGCTGACCACGGCTTGCGTCCGCGGCGGGCTTCGTCGAGCTCGAGATCGTGCAGGGCCACGCCCCACTCAAAGAACGCCGCCAGCACGAGGTTGTAGACAGGCTGCGCGAGGTACACCGGATGCCACGGCTGCTCTGGGTCGATCCGCATGATCTCGTAGCCGAGGTCGCGGTCCTTGCCGACGACATTGGCGAACATGTGGTGCTGAAAGTTATGCGAGTGCTTCCAACTCTCCGCGCTCGAAACGTTGTCCCACTCCCACGTCGACGAGTGAATGTCGGGATCGCGCATCCAGTCCCACTGGCCGTGCATGACGTTGTGACCAATCTCCATGTTCTCGAGGATCTTGGCCACAGACAGCGCCGCCGTGCCGACTAGCCAGGCCGGCGGAAACAGGGACACCAGCAGCGCGGCGCGACCTCCGGCCTCGAGCGTGCGCTGCGTCTTGATGACATGACGAATGTAGTTGGCGTCCTGCTCGCCGACGTCGGCCATCACCTCATCGCGGATGGCGTCCAGCTCCGCGCCGATCGCCTCGAGGTCGTCCGGCGTCAGGTGTTCGATCGGGCTGCGGGTCATGTGAGCCTCCGGTTCAGAGTTCGATTTCGACAGCGCCGGCAGCGGCTGAGCAGCAGGTCCGGACCAGCTGACCCTCCGCACGCTGGATGTCACCCGTGCGTAGGTCGCAAACCGCGCCTGAGACGAGCCGACCAACGCAGGTGTTGCAGATCCCCATTCGGCATCCGCTGGGCAGCAGAGCACCTGCCTGCTCCCCGGCGACCAGGATCGGTGTCGCCCCATCGGCGTCGACCTCACGACCGCTGACCGTGAAGCGGACAGTGCCCCCCTCCCCGATCGCGGCGGCAACAACCGGGCGGAAGCGCTCGACGTTGAGCAGATCAGGCCGGTTGAGCGCCGAGATCCAGTGCTCGCTCAGGGCATCGAGCAGACCAGCGGGTCCGCACGCCCACGTATCGCGCCTGGGAAGGTCGCGGACAAGCTCGCTCAACCTGCGCACGGTGAAAGTACCGTGCTTGTCGTCGAAATGCTCATGAAGGCGGTAGCGCAGCGACCCCTGACGATGCGCGAGCCGCCGCAGCTCGTCGCCAAAGATCGCGTCCTCACGACTAGGAGCGAGGTGGACGTGCACCACGTTGCGCAGCGCCCGGCGCTCGGCCAGGTCGCGCAGCATCCCGGCGACCGGGGTGATTCCGCTGCCGGCCGTGACGAACAGGATCCGTCGCGGCAGGGCGACCGGCAGCGTGAACTCCCCGGCCGGCGGCGCGAGGCGGACCACATCACCCGAGCGACTGCGCCGCACCAGCTGGTTGGAGACGATTCCGTTCGCGATCGTCCTGACGGTGATGGCGATACGCCCGTCCCGCCGCTTCGGCAGCGACGTCAGAGAATAGGTGCGCCAGTGGCGCACACCGTCGACGTCAACGCCCAGTCGTACGTACTGCCCGGGCGTATGCGCCGGCCACCCTGCGGGCGTTCTCAGCCAGATGGTCGCGGCGTCAGCGGTTTCAGGCAGGACGCCATCAACGACCCCGCGCGGCTCCCGGCGCGACCACAGCGGGTTCAGGTACCCCAGATAGTCGTCGGGCAGCAGCGGCGTGGTGAGCGTCGCGGCGACACCAACGAACCGCCGCGGGGATATCGGAATCGTCACGCCCATCGAATCCGCACCATAGGCGCAAGACCGCAACGATTCTTCCCCCTGCACCACGGTGTTCGCACAAGATCTGTTGCGAATGCTCAATTTTCCCTTCGATTCAGAATCACGAGTGCCCGCCAACTACTTGGACGCGCTCGTCGTGCACCTGCCCTACCCGACCGGGCACTTCCGATGGGTGGCGAAGTACGAACCCGCTCGAGCGATCGCTCGGCGAAGTGAAACGCAGAACGAAAGTGACGGGCCGTTTCCCCGCCGAGGGCAGCCGCCTCACCCTGGTGTGGGGTGCTAGACCTCGTCATCAGCCCCAGACCAACTGCATCCGCTGCAGCGAACTGGACCGCCAACGCCCGAACCGAATCAGATACCACGACACCGAGCAGGCCATCCCCGAGGAGGTGACCGCCGCATGGACTCACGAACGAGAACCTAAGCCGCGGCGATGGCGAGCCGATCGAGGCGTTTGCCGGCTCGGTAATGCTCAGCTAATTCCACACCGTTAGCTGTGCGCCGATCCCCGCATCCTGCAAGCAGACGGTCGGCTCAGGGTCGGCGGCGAGGCGCCCCCGCCCGGTGCCGGCCTTCCGGCCGGTGGTTTCCGGGCGTCGCCCTCCGAACCGGTTACGTGGAATTCCGGGTAACCGGTTCTGAGGGGAGCCGGACACCGCAAGGTTTCCGGCTTACCCGACCGCAGCGACCGTGACGTCGCGGCCAGGTGGCGTCTTTCGCAGTTTCGTGGCCGAGCGGCAGCCGGTCTTTGGAAACCACGACGAGCAGTGTTGTGTGATCGGCACGGCACGACATGCCGTCGATCGTGATCGTCCCGAGGCCATCGAGACCGGACTGGCGCGCGGGCGCTCGCGCGCGCTCCACCGCGCGGGGCTACAAAGAGCAGATCGTCGCCTCATGTATGGGTCGCCGCGACCGCTAGCGCGGGTCGCGGCACGGCGTCGGCCCAAAGCGGCAAGCCGTGGTCAGTCGAGTGCTAGGTGGCGGCCGGGGAGCAGTGGGAAGGAGCGGTTGGGTCGGGTGGGGAGGATGTAGTTGGCGCGTTTTACGACGAAGATGAATTCGTTGATTCCGTTGTTGACGGTGTCGGTGATACTTGGGTTTTGGAGCTGTGCCGAGGGGGCGTTCATGGCGTTGCGGGTGGTGATGAAGTCCTCGATCGTGCGCTGGATTGAGACGAAGTGGAGGCCGGCTTGGCCGCCGTCGGTAGTGTTGAAGTCTCGGCGGAGGATGAGCGGCTTGTTGTTGCGTCGGGCGCGCGCGGAGGTTTGGGCGTGTCCGATGACGCCGTAGTGGTTGATGGCCTGGTTGAGGAGGTCGGGGTCGCTGCTCGCGTCCGTCGTGAAGTGCGCGACTTGGTCGGGGGCGACTTGGGGTGCGTACATGCGGGCGACACGTTCGCGCTCGCTGAGGTTCTCGTACCACGTGTCGAGGCTGAGGCGCATGTAGCTCACTTGCATCGTCGTGCCGCCGGCGAACGGTCCGCTCTGGATCGTGACGTCGTCCTCGCTCGCCTGGTTGCGACGCAGGCTCGACTTGAATCCCATGAATAGCGGTGCGCTGGTCGCGACGGGGTTGCCGGATGGGATGCCTTCCACGTCCTGGCGCTGGGCGGGGAGCCCGGTGCCCGTAAATCCCGTTCTTGTCTCCTGCCAACGCAGCGCACTCGAGATGTCCAGTGCGCCGTCCGCGCCGCGCAACGGACCGGTGTTGAGGAGCGCGGCCTCGATCGCCGCGAGGCGTCGCTCGTCGTCACACGCGAGGTGGACGCACAAGTCGTAGTCGTCGATCGCGGGCGCCTCGAAGTCCGACAACCCCATGGCGTACGGAATCGGTGACCGAACCCGCAATGTCCGCTCGAAGTACCCCGGCCCCCAACCCGCGGTGAACAGCAATCCCGACGGGCCCCATGCGTAGGAGCGCTCGAGCGTGCGCAGGGCGGCCTCGAGCACCCGCGCGTGGGCCGGGCTCGGGCTGCCTTCGATGTTGAAGAACAACAACCGGTCGAACCGAGGAGGGACCGGGTTCCCGTCCGAGTCGCGCGCGAGTGTCGCCGTCCACGCATATTGCCGGGTTGGGAGACTGGGGGGCTGACCACCGAGCGCAACGGTCGGGATCGGCGTGCCGCGGCTGGTGAGAGCGCGGTCCAGGCCGATCCCGGCCGCGGCCCCACCGGCAGCCACGGCCGCGGAGCCGAGCAGGAACCGCCGACGGCTCAGCATGGCCGCGCCTCCCGGCCGGATGACACCGCGTTCATGAGGGCGGTGTCCAGTGGAAGGTGAGGTTCACCCGGTGGGGATGGAGCCACACGTTCTGATATTCGACGTGCCGCGCGGACACGGGCGGGCTGACGAGTAGGCTCAGCTGATAGCTGCCGGCCCTCGGGACGCTCACGTCGTTCCCGTAATGAGGTCCCATGTAGCGGGAGATCATCGGCCACTGGCGGGCGTCGTAATAGATCTTGCCTTGCTGTTTGATCGTGGCCCACACGGTCGCGTATGGGATCGCCACGCCGGTCTGGGCGTCGCTGAGCATCACCATCAGGTGAAAGCTCGCCTTCGGTCCCGCCTTGACCATCTGCTCGCTGGTGCCGTTGTAGATCACGAACGGCAATGGGGTAGTCGCCTCGGCACTGATCTTCATCCCCTGCCAGGTGGCCGAGCCGAGCAGCTGAGTGGGCACGGCCTTGACCCCGTTGACCGACACGCTGCCGGAGCTGCTTCCCGAGCCCGACCCCATGTTCATGCCGGGCATGCTCGAGTTGCTCGAACCGCTCGAGCTCCCCGCCGTCGCCGCCGTTGTCGACGAGGGGACGGTCAGGTTCTTATCCGCGCTGGCGCAACCGGCGAGCACGATTGCCGAAGTGGCAATCGCCGCGGCGCGCCGAACCGCACTGCCAATTCTCTGGCGTCCAAACATCTTTGCGTCTCCTCAGAGATCTTGAGTTTCCGGCCGTTCGCGGTCCCGCCACAGCGGACGGGACAGCGAACGGCCTGACGTATCCAGGTTTCGTGAGTCGGGGCCCGCGTCAGCCCGCCACGGCAATCTCCCGGGGGTTTGGACTTCCGCGTGCGGCGCTGGTAGCCGGTTGTTCGTACGGCACCAGTGCGTACATCGCGTAGGCGAACACCACAAACAGCAGGCCGGCGTTGGGGTCGGTCGCGCCGCCCTGAGGGATGCCGCCGAAGCCCTGACCGACCACCCAGTAGAGGAGATTCAGGCCAATCGCCAGCGCAAGAAACAGCTTCGGCCGCCAGTTGACGGCGACCGCCACACCGATAACCGCCGACAGCGCTGCGAGTAGGACCGCGATCACCACGCCGTCGCCCTTGGCGGCGTTTGCGAACCAATCCTGCACGCTGCTCAGCCAGCTCATTCCCGATGGGGCCGCGTTAATCGCGTTGGTTATCCCGCTCGCCCCGCCCGCCTCGACCAGCCACAGCCACGCCATCACCAGCCACAGAGCCGCCCACACGGCTCGTGCGCCGCGCACGCCGAACAACCCTCCGGGGCGTCCATTCGGCCACACCATCGCACCGATCAGCGCGTAAAGCAGCACCGCTCCGGGCGCGCCGGTCAGCGCACTGGCCATCGGGGCGCCACCCATAGGCGTCGTCGCCATGAACATCATCCCGAACGCCTCGCCGAACCACCACACGACCAGAACCCATCCGAACGACGCCGCCAGCGCCGGCTTGACCGTCGGGCGATACAGCAGTCCGAGTCCGATCGCGATCTGAACCAGCGCGAACCCGGTGTTGAACACGGTCTGGTGACTGTGGAGCGTGGTCGCGCCCCAAGTCACGCTGCTCGATACCCAATGCGGCTGACCCGCCGTCAGGTTGGTCAGGAATTGGATGAAACCCTTCCCGTACATGAACGCCTGGAACTGCAACGCCCCGTCCAACAGCCAGATCAACCCCAGCACGGTCTGAACCGTGCGACGGCTGTCCGACGCGAAGTAGACGCGCAGCCCAGACATCGTGGACCCGCGGGACGAACCGACATCGGTTCCCACCGGCAGGTCAGCGGTTCCGGTACTCATGAACCATCGACTCCTTATCGGTAGCAGTGGCCGCCTCTCAAGCCACCGTTGAGCGAACGTAGAAGCGGGCCGCTGACCGGCGATCTCGGAGGAGGCAGAATCCGCAGCGGGCTCGCAAGCGAGCAAGCACCGCGTCTCAGATGAGCGTCGGCGGACCCCGACCCGACCAGCCACTGACCAGCGGCGCCGGACGCACGACCACCGCATCGCGGGGACGCGCCAGACGCAACTCCGGCCCGACAACAACCGGATAAGGTCGCGCTCGCCGGCGGGCCACCTTGCGCACGAGCCACCGAGCGCCATGCAGCACCATCGCGAGCACCAAACCGATGGACAGCGCGGCCGGGATCGACCACCAGCCGCCGTAGCCGAAGATCCCCGCCCATCCGGCTGGGTGCCCGGTCGCGAACAGACCCTCGAGGAACTCCTGGCAGGCGAATATCGCGACGAGCGCGGCCGAGCACACAAGCCACATTGCCGTCAGCGACAGCGTGAAGCGAACCGGCGACGTGTGCCCGGCGAACGCCCGGCCCAACGCCCGCAAGAACACACCGATCGTGAGTGCCAACAGGAGAACCAGCCATGGCACGACCGAGTGCAGATACGAGTGCCCCGTGCGCTGGAGCTCGATCCCGGTCCTGCTCCCATACGCGAGCCAGTAGCGCAGCTGATGCACCGCGAATGCCGCCGGCGGGAGCAGCGCGATATAGGCGAACCCGGCGATCCGAGCACCGACCCCGCGCGGAGCCTGGGCGTCGGTGCGGAGCTGTCGACGACCGGTCATCGGGCTAGCCGGTGGGTGAGAGGCTTGCGGATCGGTCGCGATGGTTCATCCCGACAGGGCGTAGCTGCTGATGTCCTGGTCCAACGTGCCCTCGGAATCGTATTGGCCGGTGTGCACATAGACGACTTTGCCCGCCCGGTTGATGAAGATCGTGGTCGGAAGGTCCCCGACCCCTTGAGGGACGATGTTGGTCATGTTGCTGGTGCTGGTCTGGTAGCTGGGGTAGCTGACGGGATGCGCCGCCAGGAACGTGCGGGCATCCCCGGCCGAGTCGTCGGTGTCGGCGCCGAGGAACGCGACCCGCCGTCCGTAGCCGGCGGACGCGGCGGCGAACAGCCCGAACTCCGAACGGCACGGCCCGCACCACGACGCCCACGCGTTGATCACGATCGCATAACCGCGCAACGCGCGGATGCGCTCGGCAAGCGCGGACTCGTTTCCAAGCAGCTGGTCGGCCTGCTCGTGCAGCGAGGCGAGCGGTGCCGGCGAGCCGGCGAGCGCGTGACTCACGGCCGCGGCGCCCGAGGGGACGCGGACCCGGGCGAGCGCCGCCTTGACATAACGGACCAGATTGCTCGTGCTCGGCCACCCGCCGGTCGACACTTCCCGGTAGTAGAGGAGCTGGCCAGTCGAGGAGACCAGAACGAACCACGGCAGTCCCAGGACCTCGTATCCGTCGGCAAGCTTCCCGCTCTGGTCGAGCGCAACCGGATATGACAGCGGATGCGGCAGGCGCTTGAGGAAGCTGCTCAGCGTGGTCGAGCTCGGCTCCACACTCGCCTCGTCGACGGCGGTCAAGTGGGGCAGTCCGGTTCGGGCTGCGATCGCCTGATACCGGTTGAGTGAATCCAACTCCCCGCCGAGACCGCTGGTCTCCTGATCCCAGGTCGCGAAAAACACGAACAACCGGGCGGACTTGTCCGGACCGAGCTTGACCGTCCCACCACCCGCTCGCGGCACGGTCGCCCGCTCGCTTGGCGCGGTGGGCTGAATCCGCGCGTACGAAACATCCGTACGCACCGGCGGACGGCCCGGCAACAAAGCCGAGGCGCTCTGCGCCAGAAGCTGCCCCAGCTGCGGGACCGCGGTGTACGACATCTGGGTCATATACAGCCGCGACAGCCGGCCCCGCCGATCGATGACGAACAGGGCGGGCGTGTGCGTGATCTCCCCGGCTTCGATCGCCGCCTCGATCCCGTACTCCTTCCAGACCTGCTTGAGCTGCGCCGGCGTGCCGGTCAGGAATCGCCACGAGTGGAGCATCCCGTGGAGCTCCGAGTAGGACCACACGTCCTCGAGCGAGATCGCGGCCGGGTTGGCATCGACCCCGAGCAGCTGTACCTGAGAGGCCGCCTTGCCCAGCATCGCCTTGGCATCCAGCATCGCCGTCGTCGTCAACGGGCACACCGTCGTGCACTCCGAATCGTTGAACGCCAAGATCACAACCTTCCCGCGGAACGAATGCAACGACACGGACTGCCCGAATTGATCAGACAGCGTGAAATCGGCAGCCACCCCAGACACCGGAGTGCCCGGATCCAGATAGGGATTCGCGGCCAGCGCGTCCGCCTGGGACTGAGCCGGCGAATTCGACCGCACCACGATGACGGCCCCCGCGACGAGCACGATCAGCAGCACAGCACCGCCCGGAACCGCCACACGGGCGAATGAGGGCAGCCTCAACCGCAAACGGACCGACAAACGCGGCCGAGCCCAGCCCCGCCGACGCGCCGCCCAGCGGACCGCGAACACGACGGCGGCGACCGCAACTAGAGCCAGAACGACGATCCCCAACACGTCATCGGTGCTGTGCCGCGGCGCCGGAGGCTGCCCCGCGTGGGCGGCCCCTTCGGCGGGCGCCGCTGACGCCGCAGGCGTGATCGCGCCGGAGGGGAGCTTCACACCGTCGGCGAGAGCAAGATTGCCCACGGCCGCCTCGGTAGCGTCAAACAACCCGGCCGTGCCGGAACCGATCGAGATCCCAGCCAACACGCGGTACGCCGACGTCGGTGAGTGGCCCGGCCAGTTGAACCCGAACCCGTTCGGCATCACCACCAACAGCCGATGCTTGTAAGCCAAGGACAGCTCGTAACCCAGGAAGCGGGCATACGTCCGCGGCTCGCGCCACAACTCCGTGACCGCACCCAGGTCCTGCGCCCCACCGATCATCGCGACACGAATCGGGAACCCCCGGCCTGCCGCCGCCTTCAACAACGCTCCCAGCCGGACCTGCTGCTGAACCGACAGACCGACCTCAGACCCCACGAACAGGTTCTGGTACACCAAAACGTCGCTCCCCGGATCCCCGTCCGCCCGCGCCGTCGACACCGACACCGCCACGAGCAGGAGCGCGAGTAGCGCCGCGACACACACCCGCCGGCTCAACACACGCCCAGATTTCGCGTACGCCGTCCTCAGCCATCCATCGGCCAACACATCGACGGAGATGCCAAGCACGCGCGACAAACTACCGCACAGGAAGATACGCCACAGCCACCGACATCCGCGGCGAGACAACCCAACGAAAACGTCCCGACCGGCACGCTCTAGGCGCGGGGGCGAGGCCACCTCGACATGCGCTCGCCGAAGACCCCATCTCCAGATCGCGAGCGTCGTGGCCGCCGCTGCTGCTCGTCGAGGCAGCGCGGTCCGGGCTCCCGCTCGTCAGTCCCAGTCGCCAGGACCGCTGCGCAGGGCCGAGGCAGACAATGAAGTCCGCCTTGTGCCGACCGCACACATTTTTGGTGCGCGGCGCATTCGGAGGGTCTCCTGCCGCTTCGTCAGGAACCGCACGACCAACAGCCGGGCTCAGCGCTAGCCGCTCCGCTCCGGGACCTCAGCGAGTGCGCCGTCGGGGACGAACCAGGCGTGCTCCTGCGCCGTGACCGCTGCGATCCGCTCATAGTCGCGGTCGTAGTGGACGAGTGGCACGTTTGCCAGTTCGGCCGTGGCCGCTATCAGGAGGTCCGGCGGAGGGACGCGGCGATGGTCACCGCGGGCGGCCAGCGAGAGTTGGACCTCCCGCGCTCTACTCCATAACGATTGCGGCATCGAAAGTGTGTCGAATGCAGCGAGACGGGTCGAGAGCTCGCGCGCGCGCTCCTCATTCGGCGCCAACCGGATCAGCTCCAACATGACAAGATCGCAGACGAGGACCCGCCCGGACCGAACCTCCGTGTTGAACCATTCCGCCAGACCTGGGAATCGCCGATCTCGCGCCCATGTCCATACCGCAGTGTCAACGAGGGAGGGCTGCGCAAGCGAGGCAGGCTTCGGCAGACTAGTCCGCCTTCGCCCCGCCACGAGCCTCGCGTCCGGATCCCACCTCGCCGGGAGTCCCGTCGATGTCTCGCAAGACGTCGAAGTCGGCTAGCGCAGACCGGCGTGCGACCTCGCGCAGGGCACTGTTTACGGTTGCGCTCAGACCGCGGGTGCCGAGCGCCGCCTGCGCCGCGGTCAGGGCCGCCTGATCGAGGTCCACCGTGGTGCGAGCCATTAGCATCATGCTAGCCCATCACGATGCGAATCTGGACGCATCCGACCCGTGACGGCCGCCCCCCACTGCGAGATCACTACCAGAATCGCCGCCAAACCAGCCGAAATTGCGGCAATCCATCGGCGGACGTGCCGCCCCGGCAGCGCTCAAAAGTCGGCTATCTGCAGGGATAAATCGGATTCGGCCGCGTCAGGAGGCCCGCTTGCCATGCAGAAGGTCGAGGGTTCGAGTCCCTTCAGCCGCTCCTCAAGAAGCCCCGCAAATCGCGGGGTGCTCGCTCAGGTGTTGTTTGGCAGTTGGGGTTTGAGCAGGTCGAGGAATGCGCTGGCGGCCGGTGACGGTTCGCGGTCAAGCGGGGTGACGAGCATCAGATCGCGTGGTATCGGTGGGTCGGTGGCGAGCCCGATCACTCGACTGCCGGTCGTGCGGATCGCGGCTGGGGGCAGGATTGAGAGGCCCAGTCCGAGAGCGACAAGCTCGACGAGGTCCGCGATCGTGTCGACCTCGCACGCGACTCGCCGCTGAAGTCCGGCGGCTTGGCACGCTTGGTCGATGCTGGCGCGCAGTGAGGAGTCGGGCCGGTATTCGACGAAGTCATGGTCGGCAAGGTCGATCAGTCGCACGCGGTGACGACTGGCGAGCGGGTCATGCGCGGCGACGGCGAGCAGCAGCGATTCTGTGCCGATCGGGTGGGGTCTCACTCGGCCGGCTTGCGGTCCGAGGGGTAGGTCCACGATCGCCAGCTCGAGTTCCCCGTCGGCCGTTTGATGTACGAGCGAGGACACGCCGGCGTGGTGCAATCGCAGCGTGACAGCCGGATGCCTGCGGTGATAGCGGGCCAGCAAGGCTGGGACGTCGACGGGACCGATGGTCTGGATGACGCCGATCTCCAGTTGTCCGCGCACCAGCCCCCGGACCCCGGCAACCGCGTCAAGGCCGTCCTCGGTCGCTGAGACGGCGCGACGGGCGGCTGGCAGCAGCGCCCGTCCCGCTTCCGTGAGCTCGACGCGGCGCGTACTGCGCACGAACAGGTCGGTGCCCAACTCTCGTTCAAGCGCGCGGATCGAGCTCGACAAGCTCGATTGCGTCAGGTGCACCCGTGTCGCCGCGCGCGTGAAGTGGTTGGCCTCGGCCACGGCCAGGAAGTGGATTAGCTGGCGCAGCTCCATTCATTGATCGTATCGCTTGCTTATAGCGTAACTATCTGTTGGACAGCTGAGCCGCCATGACCCAGACTGTGGCCTGGTCGACGTGTGAGAACACCTAGACCGCGCCGACCACGATCCACAGGAGGACTCACGACCATGCGTATCAGGCCCAGCGAGCTCCCGGGGCCGCCAGGCGGCCGTTGCTTCGTCGGCGCCGATCATGGCGGCGTGCCGATCTCCCTTTTCCTGGTCGATGTGCGCCCGGGATCGGGACCAAGGCTTCATCGCCATCCCTACCCGGAGATCTTCGTGATCGACACCGGGCAAGCCACTTTCCAGATCAACGATTCCCTCCTCGCCGCGCACGCCGGGGACATCCTCATCGCGCCCGCCGGCTCCGCTCACCCGCTTCACGAGCACCGGCGAGGAATACCTGCGCCTGACCGCGATCCACACGGCGACCGCGATGGAGACCGACTGGCTCGACATAGACGCAGGCGAGACGCCAATGACGGAGCCGGCACCGCGTGACCGCGCTGTCCCCGGCACCGGGGCGTGCCACATCCCACTCACCAGGACGTAAGGAGCGCCAATGCTCGCCACCGTCGGATCCGCGTTGTCAGGGGTGATCGCCGTCGCCATCACCCTGATGGGCGCCCGGTATCTCCTCGATCCCCGACCAGCCGCCGCCGGATTCGGCATCCCCGGCGAGCTCGGCGGCACCGTCCAAGGATCTGCCTGGCTCGCGGTCAAGGCCACCCGGGACATCGCCCTGGCGATCGTCATCGCGATCCTCCTCATCAACGGAGCGCCCCGACTGCTCGGCTCGCTGATGCTGGCCGTCGCCCTGATCCCCATCGCCGACGGGACGATCGTCCTGCGCGCCGGCGGGGCGAAAGCGATCGCGTTAGGCGTCCACTGGGCCACCGCCGCGCTCATGCTCATCGTTGCAGCGTTGCTCTTCGCCTGAACCCCGGACCCCCTCAAGTCCATGACACGACCGAATAACCCGAAAACTCACATTGCGCGCGCCGGTGTTACCGATCAGTGGGTTTCGCGGTGGCGAGCACCGCTTGTCCCCGCCGCACTCGGGGGTGTCATCCTCGTCGCCGCGGCGACGGCCGGGCACTTCCTCAGCGGCTTGATGTGGTTCGCGGCTTTCGCAGCCCTCGGCGCACTGACGGCGATCGCCAGACGGTTCGAGGCCGCCCGTCAGGGACGCGGCCACGTCGACGACGAACGCGACGCGATTACCAACGCACGCGCGATGTCGATCGTCGGAACAGTGCTCGTCATCGCGATCACGGGATGCACCGCCTTCACGCTCGCGCGCGGACAAAGCACCAGCCCGTATACGGCGCTCCTAGCCGTCGGCGGGATCTCCTACGTCATCGCGTTCGTGGCGCTGCGAATGAAAGCGTAATTAGTGCCCACAGCGCGACGCCGGTGGCCGGGAGTGGGTCTGTGCCCGGGCCGAGGGTGAGGTGCTAGAGATTGCCATAGAGACAAGACGGGTGCTCCGCCCGGGCGGCCGGTTCGTGCTGCTCGAGCACGTACGCAGTCCGGTCCGAGCGGTCCGGGGCGTGCAGCGGCTCTTAGCGCCGGCGTTCGTCCGCTTCGGGGCCGACCATGTGCTGCGCGAGCCGCTCGAGGCCATGCAGGCCGAGGGCTTCACGATCGAGTTGCTGGAAGGCTCCAAGCTCAGGCTCGTCGAGCGGCTGATAGCGCGCAAACCCCGCCCGTACCCCGGGTCCCGAGCCCCCGCCGCTCCTGGATAACTTCCCGGACACCTCGCACGCTCTCAAGAGGGACGGATCAGCGGGCGCGCACATCCGCGACGATCTCGCGCTCGTCGAGCGACAGCAGGATCGCCGTGAGGTGCGGGTGCAGGAGCCGGGGCGGCGTGGTTCTCAAACGGCTCGCCGACCCGGCCGCCGTTGGCGCGGAACCGCTCGATGATCAGGGCGTTGGGCGCGGCGGTCGACACCGGCGGCTCCTTGACGTGGTCCGCGCAGCGACGATCTAGGCTGTCAGGAATGAAGATCCGGTTCGCCATCGGCCCTCACGCCGGATCCCTCACCGGACCGGCGATGGTGGCGTTCGCCGAGGCCCTCGAGGTCGCCGGCTTTGACGGGCTATGGCTGTCGGACCTCCCCGTCGCCCCGGTGCTCGATCCACTCCTCGGGCTGGCGCTCGCCGCCGGGCGCACGAACCGGCTGCATCTGGGCGCCAACCTCGTCCCCCTCGGCCGTAACCCGTTCCTGCTGGCCAAGGAGCTGGCTCAGCTCGACCAGATCTCCGGCGGCCGGCTGCTCCTCAGCTTCGTCACCGGCCTCGGCCAGCTCGGGGAGCGCCAGGCGCTCGGGCTCGACGGTGCGCGGCGGGGCGACGTGCTGGAGGAGGTGCTCGGACTGGTACGAAGATGGTGGGCGGGCGATGCCGTGGATCACCGCTCCGAACGCTGGACATTCGACAACCTGGCACCGGTCGCGCGGCCGGTCCAGGACCCGCTGGAGGTGTGGCTGGGTGGGCGCGGACCCCAAGCGCTCGACCGCGTCGGGCGCATCGCCGATGGGTGGCTGGGCGCTCAGCTGACCCCAGCCGAGGCCGGACCCGCCCGTCGCGACATCCAGGAGGCGGCGCGCCGCGCCGGGCGCGAGGTCGACCCCGAGCACTTCGGGATGAGCATCCCCTACGCCCGCGCTGCCCCAGGCGATGACCTCCTGGCCCCGCTCGCCGCCCGCCGTCCCGGCGTCGACCCGCTGGCCTTCGTTCCGGTCGGGCGGACCGGTTTGCGCGAGTTCATCGAGGGCTACGTTGACGCCGGCCTGTCGAAGTTCGTGGTCCGCCCGCTAGTGCCCGTCGCCTCCTGGGGCGAGGAGGCCGCATGGCTGGGCGACGCCATCCTAGACCTGCAGACCTGATCCGGGGGGGCCGATCACGGGGAGCCCACGGCCGGAGATCTCGTGACGGCAGACCCGCAGGAACCTGCGACCTCGTATCCGAGCCACGCTTGTGCATCACCCGGCAGCTGCCGGGATGCCTCCGGGCCGGGCAGGCGGCTGGGGTTTGACCGAAGGCGGTTGCTCTGACTCGAGCTTCTCGGTACACCGCCGCGGTCGGTTCGGGAGGACGCCGTCAGCGTCGTCGTCGCTGGCTGCTTGCCGAACACGACGGTTGTCCGGCGGGTCTCGATGTCCAGCACAGCCCCCGTGGTGACCCTGACCGCACCACGGACACCGCACCTCTGACGCCGGCTCGGTCCGCCAGCACGGTGCGCGAATCACCCACCTCGCCTTCGCCTTGCCCGGACCACGAGTCGGTCAACGACGATTCCCAGAAGGAACGCGAACGCGATCACGACGATCAGCGGAGTTCGACCTGTGGCAAACAGCCAGTGCACCCTGACGTCATTTAGGTTCAAGACCGCGAATGCGGCGACGAGCGCCCCGACGATGGCGGCGGCGATCACCCGGGCACGGTGTTGGCGGAGGGCCACCGTCTGGTCGCCCCGAGCATCGGCGGCGGTCGATCCCTCCGCGTGTGTCAGCCCCTCGAGTTCCGGGCCCTCACCGCTCACGTCTAGCAGCCTACTCGCCCGGCCTCGACGGAATGAGGTGATCGCCTGGGCCGACTTCCCCGAGCACGTGCCGCGGTGGCCTGTTAACCGCGTCGGTTGCCGACCGACCCGCGATCCCAATGCCTACGAAGGCAACCACGCGCACCCAATCCGGCCCGAGCGGGTACGACGGCGACGCTGGAACTTCCCGCTGTAGCGCGCCTGCCGGTCCTGGATTTCAGGCCTTGGATTTGAGCGGGCAGCGCTCGGGATGCTCGATGGAGTCGATGGCCAGATCGACGTCGAGGTCCAGTCGGGCGCCGGCTGCCGCTTCCGATCCAGAAGCGTTGACCGGCTCGGATCCGGCACTCCACACTTCCGCTTCGCCCGCCGGGCGAGCAAATGCGGCAGCGCAGGGCTCGACATCGGACCACTGCCTCGTCCCCCGGGAGGGTGTCGCCGGACTCGATGCGGGCGCACGCGTCCAGTCCACGCCCGCGCGAGAGCGACACGCGATGCACGGGCCTGGATACCGATCGTCCCGGACCACGCGGCGTCAGTCTGGGTTGACAAACGTCTTTTGTCAATCTCGACTGACGGCCATGAACGCCGCAGACATCGCCTCCGCGATCACGTCACGACCCGTCGCTGGGGCTCCGCGCCGCTCTAGCTCTGCACCGGCTCGCGGAACGGGTCGAGTCGGACCACGTCGCGACCCCCGCCAGCAGGGGTGGTCTTGGCAGCAGATCGGTGACGCGCTCGGCGTTACCCGCCAATCCGTCCACGCCAAATACGGAAAGCGACTCCCATGACCAAGCATTCCAAACCAGCCGACGCGTATCACCCCTGGAGCACGTACATCGAAGCTCGCGAGGAAGCACGGCGCCGGGGTGACCGCAAGGTGGGCACCGAGCACCTGATACTCGCGCTGCTCAGGGAACCAGTCCTGGCGCAGGCCCTCGGATGCGACCTACAGACAGCCCGCGACACGCTCGACACGATGGATCACAATGCGCTCGCCGCCGTCGGCATCGGCGCTGCGTTCAACGCACCACCGATACCGATCGACGAGCCGGCCAAGCGTCCGTCGAGGCCGACGCTCAAAGCCGTCTTGCGGGACCGTTTGCCAATGACACCCGCAGCCAAGAAAGCGATGGAGGAATCGTACAAAGAGATACGCCGTCATCACAAACTGGGCCCGCAGTAGGTGCTCCTAACCGTCCTCGAGCTCGAGCCGCCAGATCCCGCCGCCGAGCTGATCGCCGCGCTAGGCGTCGCTCGCGCGGCCGCACGGAACCTTCGCGCCGCCCAACTTCGTCGAGCCCGTTTTCGGAGGGACAGGCAGGATCGACATCGGCGACCGGCTTGAACCGCGCCGGCGGCGCCGACTCGTCAGAAGACTTCATCAACCTCATCAGGGCGAAGTGTCTGACTACTACGACATGGGGCTGGTCTCCGCCGCGGTTAACCGTCACTACGGCACTCTGAAGGCGTCACAGCGCGAGTATGCCGTTCTCGTTGTCGCCACCGGACTGTGCGTCGGTGTCGCCACCAACCCGTTCCAGGGAGAGGCACTGAGCTTGCAGTCCTGCACGAATCCAGACAGGACCGTCCGGATCATCGGTACCGCGCTCTCACCCACCGCCGCGGCGGCCGGGCGCTTCTCGATCATCAGCGGCGCCACGAGTGACTTCTCCCACCCGTTTGCGATGAGCTACCCGCGCCACCTCAACACCAACGAGATGTTCGCTCCCACGCGATGGCGCCGGTCCGAAGCGGCCGGCGCCATCGTCGCGCCTGCCCCCCGCGCAAACCGTCCGTCGAGTTGGCAGCTGTGCGCCCGGCTGGCTCGAGCTCCGCCGCGAGCTTCCGATCGGCTCACAGCCGGGCGTGATTCGGGGACCGACCGCGGGACGACATCGGGAAGCGTCGGCCACGCGCAAGCAGTTGCATCACGGCGGCGACCGCCGGCGTGAGGTGCCCGCTTTGCGCCCCACCAACTGCGACAGGCCCACGCGGTCGAGATCTCCGCTAGCGCCGGTCTCCAGGTCACGCGATACATCGGCTCGCTCGGCACTCGCCGAGCCGACCCGACGTCATACCCCAGGCTGGCGAAGAGCCGGGGAGTCCGTCAGTCGGGCGACGACTCCGGCGTCGGCTTGGCATGTTGAGGAGCTAGTGCAGCCGTGCCGACGCGGCGGAGGGCCGTCGATGAGGGTGGGCTAGTGGTTCATCCTGTTAGTTGATTGAGTTACTTACTTTTCTACGCCTCGAGGACCTTGCCGGTGTACGTCCACTTGAACGGCTTGGCGGTCTGGTTGTAGGTCTCGACGAACGCGAGCATCTGGCAGGCGAGGTCGGTCTCGCTGGTAAAGATGCCGTGCTTGAGCAGCCGGCGCCAGAGGATCGAGAAGAAGATCTCGATCTGGTTGAGCCACGACGCGTGCTTGGGGGTGAACTGAAAGCTCCACCGCGGATGGTCGGTCAGCCACTGCTCGACTTGGTCGGTGCCGCGGGTGGAGAGGTTGTCGGTGATCGCCACGATCTCCTGACCCTCCGCGACCGGGATCTCGTCGTCGAGGTGATCGAGGAAGCGGATCAGGTCCCACCGGTTGCGGGTCTTGGACGGCATCGCCAGCACGTCACCCTCGTGCACGTTGAGGCACGCGAACAGGCACTGGGTGCCGTTTCTGGTGTACTCGTGCTCGCGCCGCGCGGGCTTGCCCGGCTGGGGCGGTTGGTCGGGCTGGGTCGGCGCCTTGGCCTGGATCCCGGTCTTCTCGTCGATCGAGACGACCAGCACGTTCGCCGGCGGGTCGATATACAGCCCGCAGATCTCCGAGAGGCGCTCCTCGAACTCGGGCCGCGAGTAGTCGGTCATCATCCAGTAGTCGGTCCGGTGCGGCTTGATCTCCGCACGGGAGAGGATCACGTGCGCCTGCGACGCGGACATGCCCACCTCCGCTCCGAGCTCCTCATAGGTCCACCGCTCCCGCCTGGCGCCCTCCGCAATCGGCTCAGGGCGGGTGCACGCCTTCGCGATCAACAACGCCCTCGTCTCCGGGCCGTGCGTCAACGGCGCGCCCGACCGCGGCGCGTCGTTCAGCCCCGCGATCCCTTGCTCGGCATAGCGCCCACGCCACTTCACCACCGTCGGCTCGCAACACCCCACCCGCTCGGCGATCTCCACACCCTTCAACCCCTCCGCCGCCGCCAACACGATCCGCGCCCGCTCGACCATCCGCACCTCAGAACTCACCGCGCGGACGATCCGCTCGAGCTCCGCCCGATCCTCTAATGACACCTCGATCTGCTTGATGACACCCATCGCCAACCTCCATCCTCGCCGAACTTGTCAGCGAGGACTTCGAGGCCACAAGCAGGGAACCTACCCGATGCAACGAACTTGAAGGATGAGCCACTAGCTGGGGCTAGCTGCGCCATAGGGCGCCCTTCTGCCACACGCTTATCGTTCCGGTGAAGCCTGCCGCCGCGAGGAATCGTCCGTCGGGACTGAACGCGACGCTAAACACTTGGCCTGGGCCGGGGCTGAGCGTCTCGAGGAGGGCGTAGCTTCGGGCGTCCCACAGTTGGACGGTCCCGTTCTCGCTGCCGGTGGCGAGGGTGTGTCCTTGGGCACTAAACGCGACGCTATTGACGGGGCCGCGGTCGCCGGTGTGCAATGTCGCGATGAGGTGGTGGGTTTGCGCGTTCCATAGCGTGATCGTCCCGTTGTCGCCGTTTCCGGCGGCAAGCATCCGCCCGTTGGGACTGAACGCGACGCTGCTGACGAGGTGGTGGGTGGCGAGTGGCTTCCCGAGCCGCTGGCGCCTATGCAGGTCCCACAACACGATCGTCCCTTTGATGTCCGCGGCGGCGAGGGCCGAGCCGTGAGGACGAAAAGCGACGCTGGTGATGGCGCCGGCGTGGTTATTGAGTGTCCCGAGCCGGGTGTGATGTCGTGCGTCCCACAACGCGATCGTCCCTTTGGCGCTCGCGGCGGCGAGTTCACGCCCGTCGGGGCTGAAAGCCACGCTGTAGACCGAGCCGGCATCCGCCTTCAGAGCCGCGCCCAGCCCCGTACGGAGCGTCAGGTTCCACAACAGGACTGACCCGTCTCTGCCGCCGGCCGCAAGGGTGTGCGGGGAAGGGCCGAACGCGACACTGTCGACGATCCCAGTGAGACCCTTGAGAGTCTTGACCAGCGCGCCACTTCGCGTGTTCCACAACTGCACGGTGCCGTTCTCGGTCGCCGTGGCCAGGGTGCGTCCACCGGGACTGAACGCGACGCTACTGACCGGCCCGGCGTGACCATCCAGCGTCATCCCGGACTGCTGGCCTGGCTTATCCGATAACAGGCCTGGTACAACGTCGCGACCGCGCGCGATCGTATGCGCGCCGGCTAGGAACGATGAGCCAGCCGTAACGAACAACGCGACGGCTCCAACCAGGAGCGCTCGTCTAAGGCCGACCAACGGGAGTTTGGGCTCACGCCGTCCGTGCAACGAAGGTATTCTCACATAACTCGGCTGACAGGCCCGCGAGTCCCGTGCCCCTCGCGCATGATGCGTCGAGATTCCGGCCACGCTCCCTTGTCAGCGCGCCTGCTTGAGGAGCGCGTAGAGCGCCATGTCCCTCCGAGCGCCTCGAATCAGCGCCTTGCTGCGGAGGACCCCTTCGAACCGACAACCGAGTCGGGCAGCCACGGCTCGCGAAGCAACGTTGGAGGGTTCGACGTAGAACTCCAGCCGGGCAAGCCCTACGTCCGTGAGCGCCCAGTCGCACAGTAGTCGCACGGCCCGCTGGGCGACCTTACGGCCTCGCGCCCATGGGGCAACCGCGCAGACCACCTCCGCAACGAGGTCCTTGGCAGTCACTCCGACGAGCCCGCAGGAGCCGAGCACTTGATCGTCATCCGTGGCCGCTATGGCAAACGGTGCTCCCTGCTGGGATGACCACTGCTGTCGACTGCGCTCGCCGACGAAGTCAGCCGCATGCTCCGGCAGGTAGGGCACGGGGACGTGCATCCATCGCTGCGTATCAGCGTCCTGACACGCCGCGAGCACCGCGTCCGCGTCGCGTGCGGTCCACCCTCGCAGCGTTATCCACCGCGGCTCGCTGCTCTGCCGAGCTTGTTCGAATTCAGGGGCGGGTCCCGGGAGGGCTTGGCCGGCCCCGCAGCAGAGGGAATCCGTTCGAACTGGTCACAGATCAGCGCTGAACCCGACGTGCTCACGCCGACGGCCGTCCTTGTCGGGACCAGCGTTGTGGTTGGGGGCGAAGGGCCCCCGGGTCGCGTGGCTGCCGGTGTCCGATAGCAGTCGCGAGCGCGAGCCGCGACTGGGCCGAGATCGTGGCCGCTCAGCGCTCGGAGCAGAAGTCTTTTGGAGCTTCGTCGATCCTGGTTTGGCGTGAGGACCGGCGCGGCTGGGGTGCCCGGGGCTAGCAGCGATTTCCAGTCGTATCTCGCCGCTGTCCGGAGCGAGGATTAGGGACGGGCGTTACTGGCCGGTCGCTATCTACGCGATTTCTGGGCGCGATCCGCAGCAATGTTGGGATCCGCCGCGGTGATGACGATCGTGCTCAGGGAGTGCTGTCCGGATCGACGGAAGGGACCCGGCTGTCCCAGCGCTCGTAGTAGGGACGCACGCCGAAGACCTTTGCCAATGCCGCCAGCGGCGGGAGGAGGAGGTTCTGCAGCCAGATCGGCGGTGAGGTGGCTCGGCTCTCATGGCGGAAGTGCCAGAGCGTCGCGCCGAGCTGGAGCGGATTCTTCGGTGCCCCTCGAGCCGTCGTCTTGCCCTCAGAGCCGAGACCGCCAAAGGCCTCGAACATCTCCTTGGTGTGAAGCGCTGGACGGAGCTCGATCACGCCTTCGATCGCGACGGATCCGGGGTTCGACTCCGAGTGAGGCACGCCAATGGGCACCACGAGCGTCTCGCCAGGGCCGGCCACGCGGTGCTCGCCGGCGACGGTGAAGTGCGCTTCGCCCACCGTTATCGCGAAGCGCTCCTCCTGGTGGGGGTGCAGATGCTCGGTGATCGCCCCGCCGGGCGCGCTGCGCCAGTTGAACCGAGCGACATCCTCGGCGTCGTCTTGTGCGGTGCTCGTGAACGTGATCGACTCGCCGGTGGCCGGGTTGGCGAACTCCCGGAACGCAGCGGTCGCGGTATCTGTTTGGACCATGGCTCAGGTCTTTCCGTTGGCATGGGTTGAGGAGCCGTTCTGGCTGCGGTACCAATCGACCGTCGCGGTGATCGCGGTCGCGAGCGGTGTTCCCGCGCTCCCGAAAGCGGACTCGTACTTCGTCGTGTCGAGCACAAAAGACTCGTCGAACTCGTAGGACATCTCGACGAGCTCACGAAGCAGCGGGTTGAACACACCCAGAGCGCGCACGGCCAGTTTGGGCAGGTTGCGGACGCCGACCGGGTGCCCGACATCGTCGGCCAGGAGGTCGAGCAGCTGCCGGGTCGTGACCGTCTCGGGTCCCGGTAGGTGCCAGACCTCACCGATCGCGCGTTCGTCAGTGCCGAGTGTGGCCAGGCCGGTCGCGATGTCCGGGACATAGCTGTAGGTGTGGGGCAGATCGGGGTTGCCGATGAAGTCCGCGCGTTTGTTGGCGAGCGCGTTGGCGAACACTCGCTCGCCGAGTGTCGTCCCGGTGGTGATCCCGGCACCGAAGAAGTCAGACGCGCGCCCGATCGCGATCCGCACGCGACCCGCCTGCTCCGCTTCCAGCAACTCCTGGGTCATGGCGGCCCGCGTTCTCCCTTTGACGGTGGTGGCCGCGAGCGGGAGGTCCTCCGTCATCGCCTGACCCGCGGTCGGTCCGTAGCCGTACAGATTTTCCAGGCTCACCAACAGCGCTCCATGGCGTTCCGCTGCGATCAGCACCCCGCGCTGCAGCGGCGGGAACCGCTCTGGCCAGTCGGTGTATGGCGCGTTCAGACACTGGTAGATGACGGACGCGCCCTCGGCCGCCGCCGCGGCAGCCTCGGGGTCGCTTGCGTCGGCGCCCCGCCAATCGACGCTATCGGGCAGCTCCGCCGGCCGGTTCCTGGACACGGCCCGGACCGCCAGCCCGATCTCAGCAAGACGGCGGGTCAGGGCACGGCCCACCTGCCCTGCGCCGAACACCACGTGAAGCTGGTCGTTACTCATGCCTGCGCTCCCACGGTCGCGGGGGCGATGATCTCCTCGGCCTTCGCGCGCTGCGCGGCCTGACGAACTGCGGCGAGGTCGTGAAAGCCCGCGACGGCGGTGCCGAGAAGCAGGACGCCGGCGCCCAGGCCGGTGGTCGCCACGAGAGCTGTCCCTGACAACGCAATCACGAGGATCACTGGCCCGATCGTCAACGCCCAGCCGACCGGCCGGTAGCGCGGGACGCTCACGCGATAGTCGAGCCAAAGCAGCAGCGGTCCTATCGTGATCGCGATCGACGGCAACACCCAGTCCGAATGACCTGCGGCGCTGACGATCACCGGCAGGACGATCGCCGCGGCAAACTCAAGCACCGTCGCGATCGTGACCTCGCGCTCGAGCCGCGTCCCCTCGGGGCTTTTCGGCCGTGGCGCCGTGCCGGCCGTAGCCGTTACCGCGTAGATGAAGACGCCGAGCACGATCACCCCGAACACCGCTATCAGGACCGCGGCGACCCCGCCGCCGATCACGACGCTCCCGCGGGCGATCCAGAACGCGGCAAATGCCGCCTGGATCAGTCCGCCAACCCATCTCACCCGTCTGGACCATGCCGCCGTCGGCGTCAGGTCCGTAGCCGCCGTCGTGGGACTAAAGCCGCCGGCGCGTGACGCGCCCGACGTGGCCGCCGCATCCCCGGCACGGCGCTCGGTTGCCAGCATGGCTGGCTCCTTTCGTCGACCCCCGAGTAGCCAGGCGGCCGGCGACAGCCGAGCCTCAACGGTCCACCGCCGACAGTACTCCTTGTTCACGGTTCGGACCGAAACTGTTCGCAAATAGGTGAGCGAGTAGTTGGCTGACCGCCACGGCGCGAGGCGCCCCCGGCGGGCCTTCCCTAGCCGCTCCCCGCGATTGACAGGATCCCCGAGACCACTTATGCGCTCGCCGCCACTTCGCGCACCTCGACGTTTTGAACGTCATGGCCACCGGAACGGTCGCTTCGGCCCTGACTCATCGCGGTAGCCGCTTCCTCGGATTCGAAGATCAGCATCGTCAACCCGGTGCTGTCCTTGAGGGTCCAGTATCCGGTGACAAACCCTGGCAGCTGTGAGACTCGCGGCATGAGTTGCTCCGCCAGGGCGCGCTCGGCGGCCTCGGGGTCCGTGATGGTGACGTTGACGACGACTGCGTGCATGGTGTTCCTTCGTTCGGGTGGGGTGGTCCGGGCGCGTCGGAGAGTGCACGCGAGCCGAAGGGGGCGAACCTGGGCGAACGTCGCCCGGCTCGAGGACCGCGACCAACCGGTCACGGTCCGGGCACCGGATCAGACCCGTCGTCTAGGACGCGAGCAGCTCGGCGACGCCGCCTCGCGGCTTCGCATTCCGCTCGACGTCGATGGTCGCCTCGGCGGTGAACCGGGCCAGCGACTCGGGGTCGTGCGAGGGGAGGTAAACCGTCCGATGATCCGCGCAGTGAGCGAGGATCGTCTCCAGCGTCGCAACGTGGACCTTCGGGTCCGGACCGATCGCGTCGGCGCGTCGCGCGTGCAACTGCTCGAGCGTGTCCGTTGCGTCGCCAGCGAGCATCACGTGCCGCCCGTCATCATCGACGCAGATCACCGAGATGTGACCGGGCGTGTGCCCGGGCGTGCCGACCGCGACGATCCGACCGTCAGCACTCAGCGAACGGCTCTGGCCAAACGCCCCGAACTGGCCTCCGTCGAGCGCGAACGGCTCCGGCGAGAAGGCGGCAGGCAGAGGCTGGCGCAGAACCCGACGCATCACTCCCGAAGACCCGGACTGGACATGGCGCAATTCCGCTTCGCTGATCAACACGCGGCCGGGCACGTGGACCAACCCGTCGATGTGGTCGCCGTGTGCATGGGTGAGAACGACCTCCGACACATCTGTGAGCGCGAGACCCGCAGCGGCCATCGCGGCCGGGAGTTCCTGGTCGGGCGTGACGTGCATGCGTGCGAACGGCACGTTCCGTGCGTCCGCGGTCTCGCCGGTGTCCACCAGTAGCAGCCGGCCGTGGTGCTCGATCGCCCAGCAATGGATCGGCAGTGGCTCTGACCAGGCGCCAGGGAGGAACAGATTCAGCTGGCGGCGGGGGCCGCTCGCCGGGTAGAGGAAGCTGTCTTTGACGCTGACGTGTCCAGTGGTGAGGGCGTGAATCTTCATGCGATGCTCCGATCAAGCGGTAGTCCTGCTAAGGGGCCTGCGTGCTGCACTCCGCCGGCGCGCCAACGTCGGGTGGTCCCGGGAGCGCGAACGCGTGGATGGCGATCGAATGAGGTCAGGCGCAGCCACCTTTGCGGGTAGGAGCGAAGCCCCGCAGGACGAGCTCGACAATCCCCTTCGCGAGCGGCTCATCAATCGGTCCGCCCGTCACGAGCAGCCGGTAGAAGACGGCGCCGCCGAGCACGTCGAGCGCGAGCTCAAGATCGAGTCCGCGACGGAGATCTCCGCGCCGCACGCCACGTTTGAGGACCAAACTCAGCGCCGCCCGCCGGCCAGCGAGAAACTGATCTCGGACCGTGCTCGCCAATTCCGGGTTGCGACGCGTCTCCTCAAGCAGCGCTGGCATCAGCCTCGCCGCGAGCGGCGCGCTGTACAGCTCGACGGCCTGGGTCATCAGCGCCATCAAGTCGGCGCGCGTTGACCCCGTGTCAGGAATCGTGATCTCGCTGACCAAAGTCGCGACCGCGTCACTGACGAGCTCGTCCTTGGAGCGGTAGCGCCTGTAGATCGTGGCCTTGCCAACACCAGCCCGCTCAGCGACGTCGTGCATCCGAAGATCACGGACGCCACGATCAGCCATCAACTGAAGCGTGGCGGTCAGGATCGCGCGATCCGCTCTCGCGTCCCTCGGCCTTCCGATCGTACGGGCTGACGACGGATCACTCGCCATCTCAGCTCACCGTCCTTCCGTCGATTCGATTGGCAATTACGGAACCAGCGGGTTCCGTAAAACGAACTGTAGCCACACTTTCGAAACTAGCCAGTCTCGTTAGACTGGGGTTCCGGCACGCACGATCGCGGCTAACAACCCGTAGGACGCGGAAGTGCCCGCGCGGCCGGACTCATAGCGGCATGGAACGAACCCAGCGGTCTTGCGACCCAAGCGGTCGCGACCGAGCCGCGAAGGAACGCGGGAACCGCATTAGCGTGACCCGTGCCGGCGTAAGGGAGCAGTCTCTCGATCGCGATCATGACCGTGCTCCGCGGGATTGGAGGAGTCGCTGCAGTCCTTGCTTCGTGTTGACGACGAGCACGTCGCTCGCGCTGCGCTCAGACCCCCAATGCGCGGCCAGCAGGGGAGCCGGCGCATTCCGGTCGGACCGGCGCCGAGCGCCGCCGGTGTCGCGTTGTGCTCCGGGCGAATACCAGGAGCGGCGAGCGGCCTGTGGTGGGGACATGCTCCTTTGTCAGGTCGGGCACGGGCGCATTGCCATGATCGTGATGTCGCGCGTAGCGCCTTCCACAGGGGTTGCCCGCCTCGGCGGTGATTACGCGCGCGAACATCCAGTCTCCTTTGAGGTCGTGTGAGAGCAGGGGCGTACCGGGCGTCTTCCCGACTGCCCTTCCAGTCCTGCACATGTCAAATCGTGCAGGACTGGAATGGCGACCAAGCAGAAGTGTTGCTCAGGGGCTTATTCGCCGGGGTCGTCAAAGCGACCGCGCGGCGAGGCCGTGCCGAATGAGGACCATGGCTGGCTGGTCTCGTTGTGCTACCGGCCGTAGTAGTGGTGCAGGTAGGGCTCGGCGTGTCCGGCGAGGGTCAGGGCCAGCAGCGCACCGAGCAGAACGCTCGCGACGATGGCGGTGGATCTCGCGCGAGTCATGAGAGCTGGGTCGCGGCGGTTCACCCAGTCCCGCGCGAGGAGCTGGACGGCTTTTGTGAGATGCATCGCGAGATGGGCGACGATGAGTAGGAGCGCCAGGTAGAACGTGACCTTGTGGACCTGGAGGGCGCTTTGGTGAATCGAGCTGGGGCCGAGGATCAGCGCGATACCGCTGATCAGGACCAGGACGATCGCGATGCTCAGGATTGGACCGAGGATGCGGGCGCCTGTCGGGGGCGGCCCGCGATGCGTGTATGCGGCGGCGCCGAGGTAGTAGTTGACCATTCGCCAGGTCGTGCTGGCGAGCTTGACCAGGACGGGTGGCACCAGGATCAGCCCGATCGCCACGTGGAGGCTCAGCACGCTGCCGGCACCGAGCACGACGGTCACGAGCTCTGCGATAAGGAGGATCAATATGACGATTCCCGCGGTGCCGGTGAGGCGGGCGTTTGCCTCCACGCGTGATGGCGGCTTGAGTCGGACCGCCGGGCGGTGAAGGCGATGAGCGCGGCCTCTGCGCGGACTCGGTCTCCCGCGGGCGGGGATCGGGTTGGCGTCGGCGGGTGGCGGCACGTTGGTGGACACGGAGTGTTCCTTCATGCGCGGGCGGGGTCCGGTGTGGTGGCTGTTGGCTTGAGCCGGAGGACCCGCGCGAAGGTTTCTGGCATCCACCAGTTGAAGCGGCCCGTGATCGCGACGAACGCGGGGACGAGCAGGGTGCGCACGATGACAGCGTCGATCAGGATGCCGGCGGCGAGTCCGGTCGCGATCGTTTCGACGACGATGTCGGGGTTGGTGCTCAGCGACGCGAACGAGATCGCGAGGATCAGGGCTCCGCAGGTCACGAGGCGCCCGGTTCGCGCCAGCGCTGTGATGACGGCTCCGTTGGTTGAGTGCGCTTGGTCGTACTCCTCGCGCATGCGGGCGAGGATGAAGACCTCGTAGTCCATCGAGATCCGAACAGGAAGGCGAAGGTGACGATCGGGATCCAGTTGCGGATCGACCCGGTGGCGGGCACGCCGTAGATCAGGTTGGAGCCGTGGCCGTGTCGCCAGAAGAGCACGAGGAAGCCGAAGGTCGCACCCAGCGAGACGAGGTTGACCACGACTGCCTTGATCGCGAGCACGACCGAGCGGAACGCGCGCGCTAGGAGCAGGAAGGTGACGAGCGCGATCGCGGCGAGCATCAGCGGGAAGTTGCCGTAGACGGCGCTGTTGAAGTCGACGTTCTGGGCGGTGTTGCCGCCGACCTCCACGCGGCCTGGTACCAGTGCGAGCGCTGCCCGGAGCCGGGTGACGGTGGCGGTACCGGCCGAGGTGTTGCCCTCGGCGGTCGGGATCACGCTGACCAGCGAATCGTGGCCTGCACGGAATGAGGCCGTCGCGGGGGCGAGCACGGTGTAGACGCCGGGTGTCGCTCGGGCGATCGCGCTTGCCTGCTCTGCGGCACCCCGGCCGCCGTGGGTGAGGACTTGGATTGGGAACACGACCGCGCCGGGGACGCCCTGGCGCTCGAGCGCGTGCAGGGTGCGGGCTGCCTGTCCGTTTCCGCCGAGCGAGTTCGCGCGGGGCTGGCCGGTGTTCATCGAGAGCGCGGGGGCGGCGAGCGCGAGCACGAGAGCGAGCCCGGCGATGCCCGCGAGCCAGCGGTGGCGCACGACGGTCTTGCCTCACGATTCCCAGCCCCGACTGAGCGTGGTGGAGCCGCCGCGCACGCGCCGCTTGTCGAGCGCGGGTCCCCATGAGGCGAGCATCGCTGGGAGCAGCGTGACCGCGGCGGCGATCGCGACGAGCGGGATCAGCATCCCACCGAGCCCGATGCTGCGCAGGAAGGGAACGGGAAGGAGCACGAGCGAGAGCAACCCGACGGCGACGATCGTGCCGCTCAGCACCACCGCGCGCCCCGCGGTCGGCCCGGCGGCGGGGATCGCCTCCTCGTTGGAGCGCCCGGCCTCGCGTTCCTCGCGCCAGCGGGTGATCAGCAGCAGCGAGTAGTCGATCGCGACGCCGAGCCCCATCAACGCGACCAAATACTCGACGAGAAAGTTGACGCTGATCGCCTGGGTCAGTCCGAGCACCAACAGGAAGGTGGTGAGGATCGACGGAGTCGCGATCAGCAAGGGCACGATCGCGATCGCCGATCCGAACACGAACGCGAGCACGGCGAGCGCCGCCACCGCGCCGATCGCCGTCTCGATCAGCACGCTCGGGCCACCGCCGCTCCCGCCGCCGGCGCTCTGGATCTGCTCAAACCCGGTGACCGCCACCGACGCGCCCGCGGGCGCGGCCGCTCGTAGCGCCGGCTCGATCCGGTCCATCACCCCGGTCCCGAGCGGGACGTCGGGATTGGGCATGTCGATTAGCGCCCAGGTCGCGCGGCCGTCGCTTGAGATCAGCTTCGAGTCGTGGGTGTTGGCGTAGTCGGCGACAGCGAGATGCCCGGCACCGTTGGCCGCGGCGAACGTTCGCGCGGCCGCCGCCTGGCCGGTGGCGGTGCGCATCGTCTGTCCCGCCGGCAGCTTCAGAACGGCGATCGTCGGCTGCTCGTTGCCGTCGATCCCAAAGCGCTTCCAGATGTGCAGGTTGGCGTCATAGCCTGCGGTGCCCGGCGTGTTGAAGCCGTGGGAAAGGCGGCTCGTCGCGGAAGACACGGTGAGCACGCCCGCAACCGTGAGGGCGGCCCAGGCGAGCGCGACGAGGCGCCGGTGGTGAAGTGCGAAACGAGTGATCGATGTCATGCGAGCACCGTACGTTCGGCTAAGGCCCCTGTCGTCGGCCCCGCGGACGCACTTGCGATCCGCCGCGGCGCGTACCTCAGAGTGCCGTTGTGCGCGGCCATGTACTGCTTGAGGAGTAGGCGCGGCGCGTCCTCGCGGCCGATGACGCGCGGCACCCGGCGGAGTAGCTTTGGCCCATGCGTAAGCGGCGGCTGCTCTCCTGGGATGTCGCGCTCGCCGTGGCCGCGGCGGCGGGGCTGATCGTCGAAGGCCAGCTTCGCCCAAACGGCGGCTTATCGCCGGGTGACTACCTGCTCGCGATTGCCGCAGCGACGCCCCTCGCCTGGGGCTTGCGGGCGCCGCTGGCCGCGCTCATCGGCGTCGAGTTCGGAGCGGTGCTGTGCGCGGCGGCGTTTGGCGCGAGCTGGAGTGCGACGGCGATCGTGCTGATCCAGGTGTTCACGGTCGCGCTCCTCGGTAACCGCAACCGGTCGCTCGTGGTCGGAGCGATCACGGCGATCGGCGTGGTCGTTGCCGTCATCCTGATCGGCGGGACGGTGGAACTGACCGGCGCCGCGCTCCGCGTCGCGCTCGTGTTCGCGGCGGTGGCCGCGGGGGACACGATCCGCTCGAGGGGGGCGTTGCGGCTAGCGGCCCGCGAGCGCGCGGAGGGCGAGCAGCACGAGCGCGAGCAGGCAGCCGAGCGACGCGCGGCCGGCGAGCGCCTGCGGATCGCCCAGGAACTTCACGATACCCTCGCCCACTCGTTGGTTGCGATCAATGTCCGCTCGAGCGTGGCGCTCGATCTCGGCGACTCGGAGGACCCGGTGGCCGCGCTCCAGGACATCAAACAGGTCTCGGCCACGGCGCTCCGTGATCTGCGCGCAACGCTGAGTCTGTTGCGAGAGCACGGCGACAGAGCGCCGACCACGCCATCGTTCGACCTCGACGCGCTCCCCGGACTGATCAATCAGGCGCGGGGGGCAGGACTTGAGACAGAGCTGGCCGTGGGACGCTAACGGCGCCCCGGTGCCGTCTGCGGTGTGCGCGGCCGCGTACCGGATCGTGCAAGAGGCGTTGACCAACGTACTCCGCCACGCCGAAGCGACCAACGCGCGAGTATGTGTTCGGGAGCGCGGAGCCACGCTCGACGTCGAGATCACCGACAACGGTCAGGTCGACAGTGCCTCCGCGAGCCCTGGACTGGGCCTTCAGGGCATGGCCGAACGCTGCGCGGCGCTCGGCGGCCGCCTCGACGTCGGCCCGCTCCATGACGGCGGCTGGCGTGTGTACGCCGTGCTCCCGCTCCGCGCCGAAGACCACCGATGACGCCGATTCGGGTCGTTCTCGCCGAAGATCAGCCCTTGGTCAGGGCCGGCTTCCGCTCGCTACTCGACGCCCGCACAGACATCGACGTCGTCGGAGAAGCCGCAACCGGAGCCGAAGCGCTCGAGCAAGTCCGCGCGCACCAACCGGACGTCGCCGTGATGGACATCCGCATGCCCGAGATGGACGGGCTCGAAGCGACCCGGCGCATCACCACCGACGCGGCGCTCAAGCAGACGCGAGTTCTGGTCCTGACCACGTTCGAGCTCGACGAGTACGTCTTCGGCGCACTAGACGCCGGCGCCAGCGGCTTCCTACTTAAAGGCGGCGAGCCAGCCGACCTCGTCCACGCGATCCAAGTCGTCGCAGCCGGCGACTCCCTACTCGCCCCGAGTGTCACGCGCAGGCTGATCGAGACCTACGTATCCCGACCGCAGCCACCCAAGAACATCAACCATGACGGCCTCGACGAGCTCACCACTCGCGAGCGCGAGGTTCTCGGGCTAATCGCCCGCGGCCTCACCAACGCCGAAATAGCAAGGGCCCTCCAACTCAGCCCGCTCACCGCCAAGACCCACGTTTCCAGAATCCTGATGAAGCTCGGCGCGCGCGACCGCGTCCAGCTCGTCGTCATCGCCTACCAAAGCGGGATCGGCGACCGCTAACGCCTCGACGAAGCCGCACGGACGCTCCATGCCTAGTTTCACCACCGCGGACATATGGACATGACCGGCAAGACGGTCACGACGATGTCGGCAACCGACTCGCCGAGGGTCGCCACGACACGATCGACCACGCCGGCGCTACCGGTCCACGCCTATTCCAGTCGCCCTGGCGAGGTAGCCGGTTCGCACCACCTGAAGTAGTGTCGTCGTCAACGCCGAGCCTGCTTCTCTTGTCATTGCTGCCGGCGCGCACTTGGCGAGCGTTCGAGCTGACCGAGGCTTTCGGCATCGGGCTTCCGATTTCCCTCGCTGTTGAGCGCTCAGATCGGGCCGGTCGCACCGGTCGGACCGGTTGAGCCCGTCGGGCCGGTCGCACCGGTCGAGCCGGTCGATCCCGTCGGACCAGTCGACCCAGTCGAGCCGGTCGATCCCGTCGGACCGGTCGACCCGGTCGAGCCGGTCGATCCCGTCGGACCAGTCGATCCCGTCGGGCCGGTCGACCCGGTCGAGCCGGTCGATCCCGTCGGACCAGTCGATCCCGTCGGACCAGTCGACCCGGTCGGACCGGTCGGACCAGTTGAGCCCGTCGGACCGGTCGAGCCCGTCGGACCGGTCGAGCCCGTCGGACCGGTCGATCCCGTCGGACCGGTCGACCCCGTCGGACCGGTCGAGCCCGTCGGACCGGTCGATCCCGTCGGACCAGTTGAGCCCGTCGGACCGGTCGACCCCGTCGGACCGGTCGCCCCCGTCGGACCGGTCGCCCCCGTCGGACCGGTCGCCCCCGTGTGGCCGGCGGGCCCAATAGGACCAATGGCCTTGATGATCCGGCGCGCATCTGTGGTCCACTGTCGAGCCACCGAGCGCGAGAGGCCATGCTTGCCCCCTTTCTCGCGGAGCAGCTTGATCAGCGCGTAGAGGTCGTTGTCCGCTCCGAGCCGGCGACCGTGTCGCAAGGCCTGCTTGGCGCTGCGAACCAATGTGACAAGGCGCGACTTCAAGCGCTTATCGAGATGGGAGAGCTCGATCTTTGTGGCCAGCGCCGCGAGTTGCTGCTCGGGATTCGCCGAGGCCGCGAACGCGGGGCTGGCCGGCCATAGGATCGCGCCGCCGAAGGCGACTCCCCGGGTCATCGCGGTCCGCCGAGTGAGTTGCTCTGGCGATCCGGGATCAGGGGCCGTGGGCAGCTCGTCGTGTTGCGACATGGTGGTCGATGCTACTCGCGGATGGAGGCCGGACTCAGACTGACGTAGCGGTGGGCCGGGTACGGCTCGAGGTAATGGTCGATGCCGCTCTCGTGCCAGCAGTGGATCTTCGGCTGGCTGGAGCCGATCCAGGCCTCCGGGTCGAAGTGCTCGGGTCCGATCGTCTGCGGCAAGCTGGCTACGTACCGGGGTGTGGCCCACCAGAAGTTGCCGCTGAAGTGTGGCGTCGGCTCGTCGTGCCAATTGACGCCGCAGGCATCGTGTGCGCGCAAGACGTCCACGCAGTCCCGCCAGCGTTGGACGACGTGGTATTCCATCAACCGCCGCCAGTCCGTGACGTTCGGATTGCGGAAGTGAGCTGATGAGACGCCCTTGGCGTGGAGGTACCAGATCGCTCGGGCCAGCGGCTGATCGTGCTCGCAGAAGCGGCGGGCGTACTCGAGGATCGGCCGCTCGTGGCAAACCGGCGACTCGGATGTGTGAATGATCTCGAGGCGTGCCCCGAGCGCTTCGCCGATCGCTGCCGCGCCCTCCTGCACCGCCGGGCCGACGACCGAAGCGAATACACGCCGAGACGCGCCGACCAGCCCCGACTCGTCGAGGTGGCGAAGCTGATCGGAGAGAACCTCCCGCCACGTGTTGATCGTGCATAGGTGGTAGAAGCCGAAGACGTCCAAGCGTGCTCGGCGCACGGCGAAGCTCGCGTGCTGGCGATCGTCGGCCGCACCAGCAGGCTCGTAGCCGAACGCAGCCAGTCGCTCCAGGCAACGGCGGCGTTCGGATCCGGCGGCGAGCGGCATCGAGATCAGATTCGCCCGCACGCGATCGAGCTCGAGGCGACCGCCTTCACGCAGCCACTCATAAGGGGAGCGAACAGCGAGGTTGAGCCAGTCGATCGCGTTCGGCGCCAATCCGTTGCGCGCCAGGATCGTCGTTACCGCCGCGTCGCCCGGATCGATCACGACCGTGCAATCGCGTACCGATCGCGCCTCCTTCGCTCGATCGGGATCCAACTCCAGGCAAAGCCCGCTCCACCGCAATCCGCCCTCGACATCGAACGTCTCGCTCACCCGCGGGTCGCCGTTGCGATCGGAGATCTCGACGAAGTTTCCGCAGCGCGCGCGTCCGGTCCAGCGCTCGACGAGCTGAGAATCCGGTGTCAGATCACCTCGCCTCCCGCGAGGCTGTCGGACGCCGAGAACGCGCGCGAGCGTCGGAAAGAACTGGTAGTCCTCCAGGATCCGGCGCTTCTCGGCGCGGATGTACGGCAACCTGGCGCTCCACTCGTCGCGCTCGATCGCCCCGACGATCCGCGCGAGGTCGGCTTCGAAGTCCTCGAGCTCGAGCCTGATGAACGCGCGCGGGTCGAAGAACGATTCGAGGTTCGGGCACCCCCAGTAGAAGCAGAGCGACTCGGCGAGCAGGCAGTCGACGATCTTCTCCGTGTAGAAGTTCGCTGCGGCGTGGTTCTCGGCGTCGAAGTAGTAGCGATAGTCGAGCAGGCACCGGCGCTTGTCGTGCATAGGCGTCATGCCGCGCCATCGGCGGTAGCGATGTCCCTCGTAGCCGTAGATGTCGAGCTCGAGATCTTGCTGATCGAGAAACCGCAAGAAGTCGACGCGGAGGCGATGCCCCAGGTCGAAGTACTTGCTCGAGACGCACGCTGCGAGCGTCCTCGACTTGAGTGGCAGCGCTCTGGCGGTCAGCTCCCGGTAGGAGAGACCGAGCCACCAATCGCACGAGTTGCGATAGCGACGGTGGTCGCGCACCTGCAGGAACGACGAAGGGCTCGGCGCGGCCCAGCTCCCCCATTGCCGACGCATCCGCTCCGTCCACATCTCAGGCTCCATCTGGAAGACCACCGTCCGCGAGCGATCCAGCGTGCACTCCTCACCGGGCTGCGGGCGGTTGATTACTACCCAGTAGTCGGTCGCGGCGTCATCCCAGACCATCCGGATCCGGCGACGCCCACCGTCCTCGTCGCAAAACGGCCACTCGTAGTTGCCATCCGCCGTCATCCGATTCCACAGCTCGCACAGCGTCCGCGAGTCACACCAGTTACAGAGCATCCGCACCCTGATGACATCGCCGGAGTCCGTCACGCTCGCGCCTGGCATCGCTGCCTCAGCGTCGCAAGGAGGATCGGTCACGGGCATGGTTCAAGCAGCCCGAGCACCTCGCCGAGATCGACCGTCGCGAGCACCGAAGAGAGCGCATCGACGCCGGACGACATAACGAGCATGTCGCCCACAACCACGAGGCCGGCACACAGCTCGTCTTCGCCACCGATCAGCTTGAAATCCCGCGACACGGCCGCAACGCGATGGCGCTGGTCGAGGAGCACGAAGCGATGGCATCTCGCGGCGGGTGGGCCGGGCATCGCGTCGCGGACGGCGAACAACCACCCGCCGTCGACTGCGACGCCACTCGAGGCGCTGCCGAACTCGCCGGCCAAGTCCGGCGCCGGCTGTGGTCGAAGTGTCCGCAGGCGACGGCTTGTCCGATCCCACGTCGAGATCACCGTGGGCAACCATCCGCGAACGAACCGGAGCTGCGCCTTCTCGACGAAAGGTGCCAGGCTCGGGCCCGGAAGCACGGCTGCGTCCAGCGGTATCGCCTCAACGATCACGGCGTCCTCAAGTTGCAGGAGTACCGGCGATGTCCGGGCGTCGGGCGCGCGGCGCACCGCGGTCGCCAGCCAGGTTCCTTCGGCATAGATGAGTCGTATATCGTCGTAGCTGACGGCCTGCTCGCACGCATCCGCGACAAGCGGCTCGACGTCTTGGACCCGAAGCTCGCTGTCGAGTGTCACCAGATAGTTGACCACGTCAGTGTTGTCGCTGTGAGGATCGCCGTCCGCGGTGCGAGCGATCAGCCGAAGGCTCGTGCCGGTGCCGGCGATCGCCGCCCCGCTGCACGGCCACGGCGGTGCCACGTCGAGCGAGATCTCTCCGGCGACGGCGCTGGGAGCCAGCGAGGCGAGCGTCGCCAAGGGGCTCCTTGTGCCGGGCGCTCGTCGATGGCTGGGCCCGGAGGTGAGCGTCTCGAAGTCGTACTGGATGTCCGAGTCGACGCCGTTGCCCGGAAGCGCGCGTTGGGAGGCGGCGATCGCCGGGTCGCACTCGAGAACGATCAGCTCGTCGCCCTTGTACATCACGAACCGGTCAATCCCGTTCTGGACACCATCGCGTTCGACGAGCTCGAGGAGCGTCTGAGCACCTCGAGCGGAGAGCATGTACGCGAACAGGCCTCCGAGGTAGCGCTGCCAGCGCATCGGGCGAAGGCTCGTCGCGACCGGGCTCACCCGGTCGTCGGAGTCTCGATCGGGTTCCCACGGCAGGTAGCCGAGCAGCGCGAGATCGAAGTTCGGATACGCGTCGGACAGGTGGGCATCGAACTCTCCGAACCGACGATCAAAGCCCTCGCAGAGTTCGACGTCGTCCTCGAGGACCAGGCAGCGCTGCATCTGCCCGGCGGCGATCTCCCGCCACACCTCGATGTGGCTGAGTGCACATCCGACGAAGCCGCGCCGCAGCGCGAAGTCGTTATCGCGAAACAGCGAACGGACCTCCGGCGTGGCGCATAGCGACGTGCCGTCGACTCCGGAGAAGCGCCGGCAGCGGGCGACGAACGCGGCGCCGGCCGCCGCTCTCGCGCATCGTGTAAACGACTCCCAGCGGTCGCCGCGGCGATCGAGGTTGATCACGATCACGCCACCCTGCTTTCGGTCAGCCGCGGTGGCCGCCGCACGGCGCGCGGGGGTGCTGCCATCACGGGCCAGCTCATATGCACTCGGCGCCCCCTCTCCGGGTGCCTCGGAGGTCAGATGTCCGATGTGCAGGCAATGGATCTCATCGAAGAATGCGGTGAGCTGTCCTGCGGCTTGATAGCGCTCAGCGAACTCGCGCTCGAACTGCGGTGCGTGCGACTCAAAACCACCGAGCTGTTTGATCGAGCGCGTGCGCATGAGCGAGGGCCTGAGCGTGAAATGAGGCCAGTAGGCGTTGGTCCGCGACCCAGCGGGTAGACCATCGAGATACGGCTGCCATGTCTCGCTCTCGGGGTCGACGAATGCGTGAACGCGGTAACGCTCGCCCCGGCGCCCGGTCCATCGCACGCTGCCGCCGACGAGTTGGCCGTCCGCAAGTGTCTCTGCGTAGTTGCGATTGAACGCCACCTGGCCGATGCGCGGGTCGTCGCGGAGGACCGACAGGGCGCGGCCGACGTAGCGGCTCCGGACGAGGAACTGCCAATCATCCTCGAGATGCAGCCAGTAAGGGCTCTCGACAAGTTCGCAGAGTCGGCTCATGCTCCCGGCGTGACCCTCGACGTCGGGATCGGTGCAGATCCACTCGAAGAACGGATACAGCTCCTGCATGCGCGCCAGATCGGTGGACGCCGACCCGTTGTCGATGCAAATCCACCGGCCGATCCGGTCGATGTCCTCACAGCAGTTCAGAAACGAGTTGACGGTCCGCTCGAACAGCACAGGCCGACGGCAGGACGTGATCGTGGCCGTGATTCGCGGACGCGCTCGCCCCTTCGCCCGACGGCACAGGCGACGAACGACCGCGTCGGGATAACGGGCCGCGCGCTCCTCAACAGCCGCCGCGCCGAGGTCGCGGTTGCCCCGAATCCGCGAACGCTCGGACTCCGGCAGGGCGCCGTCCTCGAGCAGCGACGCGCAACGATCGAAGCTCTCCTCAACGCGTCCGACGTAATACGCACACACGGCGGCCTCGTCACGCGCCCGCCACGCGTACACGTCAGCAGCGACGAACAGAAGATCGTCGTCAGGGTAGGAGATCGCACACGCCCGAGTGGAGAACAGGTAGCCAAGCTCGTGTTTGCCCGCGATCCGGTAATGACGCGCGATCTCGTGCAGCGGCTCCGCCCGCGTCGGTCGCTGCTGCCACGCCTCGAGATAGGCCTCCAACGCTCGCTCCCACGGCTCGCCGACCAAGACCAGGCACTCCGCCCGGCGCAGCAGGCTATGGAAAACCTCCTCACTCCAGCCCCCCATCTGCGCCCGCCGCGTGTACCACTCCAAGGCGCCACGATGATCACCGGCATCGAACAGACTCTGACCGAGGTAGAACGCCGACCGTCCATCGTCGGGATCGCGCTCGAGCGCCTCGATCAGAAGCTGGGAGTCGCGCGCGTAGGTTTCGCGCGTCCGGCTCCGGGCACCGAGGCGACGCGACTCGACGTGATAATCGCCCTCAAGCCTAGCCTCGGTACAAGGATCGGCGCAGGCCGGATACTCGTGGACGGTCCCCACATAGCGCCACCGCAGCCCGAGCCGGAACAGTTGCTTTCGCCAGTAGCAGATCTCCGGGCCATACCGGAGCAAATAGGAGTCCGCAACGAGGCCAGTGAGCTCGAAATCCCCGACGACGAGATCATCGGCGTCAACCACCCACGCGTAGTCACCTCTCCCCGCGCACAGCTCGAGCGCCTCGGTGCGATTACTGCCGAACTCCCTCCAGGGCCGCTCGTGCAGCTCCCCCGGCACGCCCTTCGCCGCCATGAACGCACGGACGACCTCGCGCGTGTCATCGGTCGAGCCGGTATCGACGATCACCCAGTAGTCGATGTGCGGTGCAGCCGACTCCAGCGCCTCGCGGACGATATGAGACTCGTCTCGAACGATCATGCTCAGGCAGATCGTCGGCCGATCCACCCGTGCTCGCCGCTCCGTCAACGCTGCCGGATAATATCCTGTCCCGCCCGCCGGAGCACCGGGTCAGCTTGTGCTACGCGCGCCGAGCAGCCTCCGTCGCGGCAACCCGCCGACGGCCGATCGGGCCCCACCGCCCCCAGGCTCGTGCCGGCAGCAAGAGCACAAAGCAGCCTCGGCGTGGGCGACGACACCGCTGCACGTTGGTGCGGAGCAGCCACCATGCCGACGCCCACGGCGCTGTGCCGGGCTGCTCCTACCGGACAACAGGGGCCACGCCAACGCCGCGCGCGGCGTGTCTGCTCTGTCGCCAAAGCTCAAGCCGGCGGGGGACCGTCACCGCGATCGAAGCGATCGTCCGCCAGGACGACCGCGGCCCGTCGAAAAGAGCCACGGAGGGTGGCGCGCCGTTGCTGCTTCCTGACGCCTATTGCGGCCGCGGCAGTCGCGCTCCGCTTTTGCTCCATCGGTCTGGTTTCCCAGGGAGCTCTTGCACTCGTGCTAATGGAGACGGCGCGCGTAACTGGGCGCAGGTTATGACCGACGCACCGACGAGCTAGGAGGAAGAGCGCGGCAAGCGTCGTCCAGGGGAGCCACACCAACTGCCACCACCGCATTGGCATCGCCGTCATCCCCGCTCGCGTGAGAGATGTGGACCCACCGGCCGCGCCGGTTAACCACTCCCCAGTCGCCGCAGCCTCGAACCACGAGCGGGCCCCGATAGGAAAAGTTCCATCCGATTACCTTGGCGTCGTCGTCGTCGTCGGCGACGCGGTTTAGGTGACGTGTCTGGGCCTCGCTCAGGACGGTTTGCTCATCGCGAAGCCTCCACACAGAAGGATCGCGCGGGATCTCAGTATCTACCGCCACGGGCACGAACCTCAAACCGCGCAGCGTGACCGGAAGTTGCGCCGCGTGTGCCTGAAGCCGGCGGCCCATCACGCAATTGCGCGAGGCAGGCTCACGGTTGCTGCCGGTTTGGTCTAACCCCGGTACAGGAGCGGGCGGCACGAATTCGACTCCGAGACTGCTGCTCTCCGGAACGATGGTTCACGTCGGCTCGGCGAGCGGCGTCGACCGCCACCCGCTGCCGATCGACCTGCAGCGGCAGCGAGGGCTTCGTGGCCGCTCGGCTGCTCGATCGGCGGCGCCCGACCGGCGTCGGGGACCCGCTTGTGGCGAGGAGGAGGGCAAACGCCATCAGGCGGCTATCCCCTGCTTTTGTCTCGCCGCGTGCATTCCAGACGGCAACGTTGCGGCTTCTGGATGCGGCGGCGAGCGGCAGTCACGGGGAGAGTGCCGCCTCGGCGACGAAGGGGAAGTGCTCTTGACCGTCGTGCGTAGCATCTTGAGGGATCTCGACGCGAGGGTGCGCCCTAGGTCCTGAGTCGCCGCCGGTGGCGGTGACGGCTTCGTGGGCGGAGGTGGATGTGACAGATCTGAGCGGATTCGGCAACTAGGAGGCATGAGCACCGCGATGGCCACGGAGGTAAGCGTGCCGCAGAATCTGCGCTGCGGCACGCTTGCCGAGTTCGAGGAGGTTTACCGCAGCAACGTAGGCGTGGTGGCCGCGTATTTCGCGCGCCGCTGCTGGGAGCCGCAGGAAGTGGCGGATCTGACGTCCGAGACGATCGTGAGGGCGGCCGGGTCTTTCGGCGCGTTTGATCCTCGTCGCGGTAGCGCTCGTGCGTGGTTGTTTGGGATCGCGGCTCATGTCTGGGCCGGGTATTGCGCGCACGTTGCCGAGAGCCGGGATGCCATCGGTCGGCTTGCGGGCTACCGGGCGCTCGAGACCACCGAGATCGACGAGCTGGCCGCAAAGATCGACGCGCAGCAGTCAGGTCGGGAGTTGCTGAAGCGCTGCTCGGTGCTGAGCGCGAACGAGCGAGCCGCGATCGAGTTGGTGGACCTGGCCGAGCTGACCCCAAAGGAGGCCGCGGCTGCGCTCGGTGTGCCCCGCGGCGTGTTGCGGATGCGGCTGTCGCGGGCCCGGGCGAGATTGAGAAAGGAGTATGGCGTCGATGAGTGAGTTCGAAGACAACTTGTGGGTCACGGTCGTGCGCGAGCACGGGCACGAGCTGGCCCGTGCGAGGCGACCGGTCCGCAAGCACAGACGCGCGACCCGCTCTCAGCTGCTCGCGGGTACTACCGTCGGTCTGGCCGCAGTGGCGACCGCGGCCGCGTTGTTGTTCGGCGCGTCGACCAGCCCCCCGGCGTTCGCGGTCACCCGCAACCCGGACGGTACGGTGACCGTCAACCTGATGCAGCGATCGGGGATCGCCGGTGCGAATGAAAAGCTTGCCGCGATGGGGGTGCGGGCGCAGATCGCGGGGCAGGCGAAGACCCCGCCGGCGCTTGTTTGCCCGGGCGGAGCCGTGCCGACGATCACGTTTGACCCTGCCAGCATCCCCAGCCGCGAAGAAGTGGTGATCGCCCCCGGCGCCGGCAACGCCCCGGCGCCCAAAGCGTACAACGGTGGCGGCAACGGTTCCGGAAACACAGGCGCCGGCGCTACGGGTGGCGGGAACCACGTTGTTCGGATCTATCCGGGTGGCGGCAACATCCGGACGCAATCGGGTGCCGACAACCACGTGGTCCGGATGTATTGCCCGTGATCCCGTGGGCCCGCCGGCTTCCGCATTCACGAAGATCCGGCACTTTCGCCTTCTCCGAAACGGGCTGATCAGCCTTCTCCTCCTGGCCGGATCCAGCAGCAGAGCGCGGACCTGCTTTCGCTCGTCGACGAGCATCTGCAGATCGATTCCAACGGCCTTCCTTCGCGCGGACGCAGGGAACCGGCACCCTTCGGATCGGACCGGCGGCGGGCCGCCGGGACGCGTTGTGCTCCTGGCGACTTGCGAGGCTGACGCGGGCCGGTTATGTGAACCTGCTTTGCGCTCGCACGCGTACGGGCGTGTGCCGGATTCCCGTCGCTCCCCATGTCCCGATAGCGGTCGTCCCCGAGTGGGGCATCAGCTCCGACCGCATGGCTGTTTTCGTGGCCGAGTAAGGGCGCTGTTGACGACCCGCCGGACGCACGTGATCAAATCTCGAGCGCGAGGTCGGTTCCTCCTGTGTTGGCTCGAACCGGCAGCGGTGGGCCCGAATACCGACCGAGGGCGACGGCGGCCGCGAGCATCACCCGAATGGGATGACCCGCGCTCGCGCGCGCGGTCATATCCTGGCTGCCGCTCGCTCCGAACAGGTTTGAGGTGAGGGTGTGCGGGATTCGGTGGTGCCGCGATGTCCTCGCAGCAGCGATGTGCGGATCGGCGGTCAAACAACCCACTCCCGGGCATAGGCACCTGACGACCGAGGGCGGTAGCGCGCGGCGATGCCGAACCGGAACGCACAGAACAGAAAGGACACTCATGGCCGAAATCAACCTTGACCAGCTCGGACCCGTGGAGTACGTCGTTGTCAGGTTTCCAGCCGACAAGGCGGACTTCTCGGGTGCGATGGCCGACGAGCTGAAGAAGCTGATGGACGGCGGCACGGTACGCGTGCTCGATCTCCTGATGGTCACGAGAGGCGAGGACGGCACCGTGGATGTAGCCGAGTTGCGGGATCACGACGAAAGTGCGGTCGGCGAGCTGCGGTCCCTCGAGGCCGATCTGTCGCTTGTGCTGGCCTTGGAGGACGTCGAGCAGGTCGGCGCTGATCTCGAGCCCGGCAGCGCGGCTGCCGTGCTTGTCTGGGAGAACACGTGGGCTGGTCCCTTTGCATCGGCGATCCGACATTCCGGCGGCGAGCTGGTCGGCATGGGTCACATCCCCACTCAGGCGCTCATCGCCGCAGCCGAGGAGGACCGCGAGGCGGCCGAGGCAGGAGCGTGACGCGGGGTCTTTGACGAGACGAGGTGGTCGTCCCGTCCCCGCGATCCGAGGCCGGCGCCGCGAGCACCGCGTCTACGGTCCCGCGGCAGTCGCGTGGCGGCCGTCAAACCAGATCGGAATTCCTGATGCCCTCGGGTATGGCGACGAGCTGAGGTTCTCAGCCGGTGCCGCACGCTGACCTTTCGCCGGACACGTGCCTACAGCTCGCGCCGGGCATCCGGACGCGCTTGGACGCAGCCGGGCACGTGCTCGTGGACGCGCCGGACGGCACGATTATCGACGCAGGTCCGAGAGGGTTCGCGACCTTGTCGATGTTCGCCGGGCCACTCAGCCTCGGAGCGGCAATCGAGCGACTCGAGGACAGCAGCAACGGCTCGACTGATTTCGTGCCGACCCTGAGTGTGATCAACATGCTGATCGAGGAGGGTGCGCTCGTGCCGCCCGACGCGGATCGGATCCCAACCAGGGGGTGGGCAGATCCCGTGGAGCACGCGCGCATGCTCCACGACGACCGCCGGACTAGTGACTACATCGCCGCCCTCCGCAAGGCAGTACGACCCGAGGACATCGTTCTCGACATCGGTACCGGCAGCGGGGTGCTCGCGATCGCCGCCGCCCGAGCGGGAGCGCGTCACGTGTACGCCGTCGAGGCCAGCGATATCGCCGATGCCGCCGAGCGCGTGTTCGCCGCCAACGGCGTCCACGACAAGGTGACGCTGATTCGCGGGTGGTCCAGGGACATTGAGCTGCCCGAGCCGGCGGACGTGCTCGTGGCCGAGGTGATCGGCAACGAACCGTTCGAGGAGGAGATCCTCGAGACGACGCTCGACGCCCGGCGCCGGCTGCTGAAACCCGACGCGCGGCTCATTCCGCACACGCTCGAACTCGTGGCCCGTCCGCTGCTGATCCCGGATGCGGAGGCCAGGCAGCGCGCGATCGGCCCGCAGGCCATACAACGCTGGCAACAGCTCTACGGGATCGAGTTTGAGCCGCTGCTCGACGCAGCCCTCCCCGGTCCGGTGAATAACCCGACCGAAGCCGACGTCCTCGCTCGGTGGCCACCGGTAGGTCCGCCGGTCACGCTCGCCACCGTCGAGCTCGGGTGCTACGAGCGGCCCACCGTCGACGCGACCGCCGAGCTCTCCGTCGCGAACGCCGCATGGGTCAATGCGATCGCCATAACGTTCCGCGCGTACCTACACGGAAGCCTCGTGCACACACTTGATCCATGGAGATGGCCGTCTTCGAGCTGGGCGACGTCGGTGTGGGTGCTTCCTGACCCCGTCCGGGTCGGGCCCTCCGATACCTTGCGGGTGCGCTACTGCCGCCGGGTACGGGGCCGGGCCGACGGATTGACCTGCGAGGCATAGCCCTTTTTGGGTGATGCCGCGGCAGCCCCAACCGGCACGATGGAGTGGCTCGGTTCCGGTGAAGTCGCCGGAGCCCGGTGTCAACACCGTTCATGATCAGGAGGACGCGATGGGATTTGTACGTCGACGCGCTCGCCGCCGGACAGCGCTGGTGGTCGGAGGCGCGGCCTACGCCGCCGGCAGGCACCAGGGTCGCAACCAAGGCTACGACGACGCGTCATACGACGAGCCGCCGCCCGAGCAGGCGCCTGCGCCTGCCGAGCCCAGTGCATCGATCGACTACGACGAGCTTTCGAAGCTCGGGAAGCTGCACGCTGACGGCACCTTGACCGACGAGGAGTTCGCGGCCGCCAAGGCCAAAATCCTCGGAAGCTGACCCACGCGATCGCCGCAATGCGATCGTGTGTGCCTGAGCCGACGGGCCGGTTGCCCGAACTCGTCGTCGAGGACTCCCCCGACGCGGCTGACCTCGCGCTGCTCGAAGAGCAGGTGGCGGCCGCCGCGATCGCCGCCGCCGGACTTGGTGACGAGCAGGAGTTCGGGATCTTCGGTCGGAACGACGACGGTCGCGTCGTGGCGGGCATCTGCGCCATCGTCTGGGGCGGGTACTGCGAGCTGCAGGCGATCTGGGTCGAGGCATCGCTGCGTAACCGCGGGCTGGCGCACGCGCTTTTCGCCGCGGCGGAGGCCGAGGCAGGCCGCAGAGGCTGCGGGCTCGTCGTGTTTCACGCCTACGACCTGCTCGCCCGCGGTCTCTACGAGCGGCTCGGATACGAGACGGTCGGCGTCATCGAGAACTGCCCAGCGGGAAGCGCTGCCCGCTGGTACCGCAAGGTCCTGTGAGTACCGTCCGCTAACTAAACGAAGGCCATCTGCGACTAACTTCGCGCGTTGGGAGCATGAGACGATGGCGATCGTGTGGCCGACTGAACACGCCGGTGGCAGGCACCCCCAGCTGCGCCTCGTAGCGACGATCGCAGGTGGCTGAGGGGCCGTGTGGTCGGCGGCGATTGTAGAAGTCCAACGGGCCGGCGAGGGCGGCTTTGCGTTCGGCTCTGTCGCGGTAGATCGCTCCTTAGGCCCAGCCGCCGACCATGGTTCGGATGAACCGCTGCTTTGCCGTGGGTCCGGGGTCGGTAGGGGCGGGTACGGAGGTTGCGGATCCTGAAGGTGCGGCAGGCGATCGCGTGGACGGCTGAGCGGTATGCGGACCCGTTGTCGGTGAGCAGCCGCTCGACGGTGACGCCGTAGGCGGCGTAGTGCCGCACGGCGCGGCGAAGCATCGGCCCGGCCAATCCCTACGAGCACTTCTTGCAGAGCCAGTGCACGCACCCGCGGGCGACATCCCGCCCGCCGCGGTCGACCCTCACCGGCCACCCTCGCCACACTACCTGCACTCACATGCTGGGGCATGACGGTGCTCGCCCTGATCGGCGATCAGATCGCCGAGCTCACGCTCTTGAGGAGCGGGTGGTCCGAACGCGATCGTCAGCCGGGAGGGTGGCACGGGCATCTCGCAACGGCGGTTGCAGCGGTCGCGAACGACGTGCCGGGCAGGCTAGCCTCGCGACCCGGTGATTGGTTCCTGCACGCTCGAGCGGGTGGCGTCTACGCGTGGACGCCGGCGGATCGCCGCCGCGCTCGTCGCGGCGGTGGCCGTTGTGGCGGTCGGCGCGTCGGTGAGCCGAGGCGACCTGGCGAGCCGCTACGCCCAGCATCAGCACCAGGCCCGCCAGCTGCGATCGGCAATCCACGCCGACACCAGCGCGATCCAGAGCTACGAGGGATCGATCTCAGCACTGGAGGCGCGGCTTGCCATCGTGCAGCGCAGGTTGGACGTCGACGAGGGTCTGCTCGCCCAGGTCCGCCTGGAGCTGACGCGCGCTCGCGACCGTGTGGCTGAGCTCAAAGTGCAGTACGCGCGCGACCGCCGGCTGCTGGCCCAGCAGCTCGTCGCTAATTACGAGACGCCGCCGCCGACCCTGGTCGACGTCGTCCTCACGTCCACCGGGTTTCAGAACCTGCTGGATAAAGTGAGCGCACTCAAGTCGATCGCGCGCGCCAATGCTCGCGTCACCCGACTGGTGGGTGAGGCGCGGATCGCGGTCGCCGCCGAGGCTCGTCGACTGGCCGCGCTCGAGGTGCGGCGAGACCGGTCGACGGCCGCCGTGCTCGCCGAGCGCAACCAGATGGTCCAGCTCCGGCTCTCGATCGTCGACCGCGAACTGGCGTCGGCGCACGACCGCGCGAGCAAGCAGCGCCAACTGTCTGCACTCCAAAAGACACTTTCGCATGAAGAGGCCGCGCTTCAACGCCAAGCCACGCTCGCGGCGGTTGCCGCCTTCGGCGCCGAGCGCATCCCCGTCAACACGACGCCCGGCTCGTACATCGACCCGCTGCAGTTCGTCAACCTCTGGGAGCGCACGGATCAGGGCGTCGACGCCACGATGCCGGTGGGAGCGCCGATTCTGGCGCCGTCACGGGTCAAGATTCTCGCGATCGAGCCGGACTGGTATCTCGGCCAGCCGCTGGTGTACTGGGAGCTGCTGGCCGGACCCGACGCCGGTCTAGAGCAATACGTGGCTGAGGAGATCACCGACATTGCCCCGCCCGGCAGCATCCTGCAACAGGGGCAGGTGATCGCTCGCTACGCGGCGAGCGGCACTGGCATCGAGTACGGCTGGTCGACACCCGACGGTGTCACGCTTGCGGTGGCGACGAGCGGTTATGAGGAAGGAGAGGTCACGCCCGCCGGGGTGAGCATGCGCAACTGGCTAAACAGCCTAGGCGCGAACGCCGGCCCGAGTTAGCGAGCCGTCCCGCGGCTTTCACAGAGCCGGGCAGGCAAGGCTGACCCCTCGGCCGGGAGCAGTTGGCAAAGGAGCCGCCCCTCTCCATCGCGTGAGCTGTAACGTGGGTCGATGCCCTCACAGCAGAAGATCACGGTCCGCGTAGTCAGTCCGGAGGAGGCCGATCACGGTGTGGCTGAGTTCTGGCTCGGCGACGACCTGTTCGGTTTCACCCGGCTCGAGAACGACGAACTAATCCTCAGAATTGAGCCGCGCAAGGACGGCGCCGAGGTTGTCGTTGACGCGCACAGTCTGGCTGACGCGTTGGCGCAGGCGAAGGCGCTCCTGCAGTCGTACTGAGTCGCGTCGTCGGGACGACTCCGAACGGCGCGGGTGCTCTACGGGTCAGTCAGTCGATGGACAGCCGCGCTTGTAGGACCGTGCCGGCGTCGGGCTGGCTGTCGATGGTCAGCGTGCTGGCCGCCCAGGCCGTGACGGTCGCGGCGTTCGTCACCACCACGACGCCTGACCAACCTGACCTAGAAGTCGCGTTCGCGACGCCTGCTCAGCAGCTCCTGCTCGCGTGCCGCTCGACGCTTGCGGGCCTCTTGAGATGCCTGCTCGTTACGTTGGGCGATCTCCCTGCGCACATCGTTGAAAGCCGCTTCCGAGGTCGATTTCCCCGGGCCCGGTGCTTCACGGGCCCGGTCGGGCTTCTGATTCTGCTTCGGCATGCGTGCACTCCTCGTCGCTCTCCGTATGGAAGTCTGGGCCACTGGAAGAATGCAAGAGCGGGCACTCAGGCGGTGGAGGCCGCTTCCGACTCTACTCCCCACCCAGGGCGGGTGCGCCGGGCCGACTATGGCGAGAGCGTCGCCGGCTCCCCGCCCCCAGAATGCTTCAACCGTGTGATGAGGTCGTCGACCTCCCGGAGCCACCTCTCCCCGTCGGCGCTCGCATCCCAATAGTCGCGCAGCCCGCTTTCCGTTCGGACGCGCTGCACGGCCTGAAGAGCCTGGTCGATCTCGGAGTCGTGCGGCTGGTGAGGATGGGTGTCGACCCAGTAGCTCACGTTGTCCGGCAAGCGAGCGGACCCGTGGCCGGCGCAGGAGGCCGACAACTCGGCCGCCGCGATCGCTTCAGACGACTCATCGAGATCCAGGGACCCCGGCTCGCCCACCGCACCGTCCAGCGCCGAAGCGATAACGCCGCCCGGATCAACCGCTTCCTCCACCAGGAGAAACCAGTCGCTCGCCGGATCGTTCTCGAAGCTCGCCGCTCCCCACGCTGCCACGACGGATCAGCCGATCGGCGATCGGTCCCGAACGATTCTGATGTTGCTCGTCCGGGCTTGCAGCCGGTCAAACGCCCCCTCGAGATCGCTCGAGGGGGGCTCCGTCGACCAGCGCTTGCCGACTTCGCGGACCCCGCCCGACGCTTCCAGCTGACGCAGCCGCCTGAGCGTCTTCGTGTGATTGAGTCCGGCCGCCTTGGCGATCCTTCCGGTGGAATGCTCGCCGCGCGGAAGCTCGCGCAGCACCTTCTTCACCCGATCCTCCTGCTCCTCGCGAGGGCTCTCGCCTACTGGCGAGGCCGGCTCAGGGGCGGGCGGAGCCGGTTCGGCCGGGACCGCCGAAACACTCCTCTCCCGTACCGGAGGAGCGCTTCCGTAGCGAGCGCGACACGCGGCACACATCACCACCGGCTCGGCACCGTCTGCCCGGACCACCTCCAACCTGCGCCAATGGCGTCCGGAGCGGCAAACGGCGCAACGCCGTCCACCGCGGTCGATCTCCGACAGATCCTCGACGCTTATCGTCGTCACCCACCTCACGATAGAGGGTTCACGCGGCGCCCGACCGGCGCTGCCCCCTATTGGCAGTCGGGGCAGTTTCCGCGGAGGGTGACTTCGTGGTCGGTGGTGTGGAATCCGAGCCGGTCGGACAGCTGGTCGATCGACCGTTCGAGGGCGGGATCCTTGAACGCGACGAGCTTGCCGCATTGGTCGCAGACGAGGTGATGGTGGTGGTGCTCGCCGTCGGGGTCGGTTGGCTCGTATCGGGCGATCCCGTCGCCGAGGTCGAGTCGGTTCACGAGGTCGTGCGTGTGCAGCAGCTCGAGGACCCGGTAGACGCTGGCTCGGCCAACGGCGCGCTGGCCACGGCGGCCACGGCGCAAGGCGTCTTCGATCTCGATCGCGCTCAGTGCGCAGCGCTGAGTCGCCAGGAGGTCGATGACTCGGTCGCGCGCCGCACCGCGGTGGTGCCCGGCGCGCCCGAGTACGGCGCGCGCATGGTCGCCCCAATCGGTGGCTAGGGCTGTGTCGGCGCGGACGGGCACGCCCCGGAGGATAGCTGTCGGTGTCACGGAATCAGATTGAGAGTGGCTCTCGAACTTATAAGATTGAGACTGGCTCTCATTCTGTGTTAGGCTAGCAGGGTGGCATTCCAGAGTCAGCTTGGCAATCCCTCCTTGATGAGGTCGCGATGCATCTGAGTGGTCGTTGGCGCGGTCTGTGCGCCGCAATGTGTTTGGCGATCGGCGTCGCCGGCTGCGGCTCGGTGACGGCGTCCGCGGGGAAGGGTCAGATCGTCGCTGTCGGCGCCGAGAACGAGTACGCGAACGTGATCTCGCAGATCGGTGGGCGGTACGTGGCGGTTTCGGCGATCGAGAGCAACCCGAACACCGACCCGCACACGTTCGAGGCAAGTCCGAGCGTGGCGAGCACCGTCTCAGCCGCGCGGTTGGTGGTCCAGAACGGCGTGGGATACGACACGTTCATGAACAAGATCGAATCCGCGTCGCCCAGTTCGTCGCGCAAGGTGATCGACGTCCAGACGCTCCTGGGATTGCCGGATTCGACCGCCAACCCACACCTGTGGTACGCGCCCCGAACGATGCCGGCCGTCGCGGCCGCGCTGGTCAAGGATCTTTCGGCGATCGAGCCGTCTCACGCCGGATACTTCGCCGCCAACGCCAAGCGGTTCGACGCCTCGCTGCAGCCTTGGTATCAGGCGCTGAAGCAGTTCGCCGCTCGCTATCCCGGCACGCCTGTCGCGACGACCGAGCCGGTCGGTGACTACATGCTGCAGGCGGCCGGCACGGTGAACATGACCCCGTTTCACTTCCAGGCGGACATCATGAACGGGGTCGACCCGGCGCCGCAGGACGTGACCCTTCAGAACGGCCTGTTCTCGCGGCACCGGGTGAAGGTGTTCCTTTATAACCAGCAGGTCACCGATTCGCTCACGGAGTCGTTCCTTGCCAAGGCCAAGCAGGATGGGATACCGGTCGTCGGGGTCTACGAGACGATGCCAACGCCCGGGTATGACTACCAGTCGTGGATGCTGGCCGAGATCAACGCGCTCCAGAAGGCCGTCGCCGACGGCACCTCCACCCAGAGGCTGCAATGAACTCGCCGGACGCCACGGTGACCACTGACCCTGTTGGCGCGCGCGGGGCCGGCGCGGCGCTCCGCGTCGAAGGGGTGTCGGTGCGACTCGGCGGGCGGATGGTGCTCGATGACGTCAGCTTCCAGGTCGGCGCCGGCGAGTTCACCGGACTGATCGGTCCTAACGGCGCCGGCAAGACAACGCTGTTCCGGGTCATCCTGGGCCTGCAACCACCAGCTACGGGGAGCGTCCGCGTCGGCGGCGGACCGCGATCGGGACACGACGTCGGTTACGTCCCGCAGAAGTTCCAGCTCGACCCGGACATGCCCCTGCGCGGACGCGATCTAATCGGGCTCGGGCTCGACGGGCAACGCCTCGGGGTCCCGCTTCCGTCGCGCGCGCGCCGGGCGCGCGTGCAGGAGATGGTCGAGGCTGTCGACGCGCGCGCATTCGCCGATGAGCGCGTGGGACGCCTGTCGGGTGGAGAGCAGCAGCGGATCCTGATCGCGCACGCGCTGATCAGCAGACCGCAGTTGCTGCTGCTCGACGAGCCGCTGGCCAACCTCGATCTTCGCAGCGCCCAAGAGGTCGTCGCGCTGCTCGCGCGGATCGCCCTCGAGCAGCGGGTCGCAGTGCTCATCTCCGCTCATGAGATGAACCCGCTGTTGCCCGTGATGGACCGGATCGTGTATCTCGCCGCCGGGCGCGCGGCCAGCGGGACCGCCGAGGAGGTCGTCCGCTCGGACGTGCTCAGCCGCCTCTACGGCCACCACGTCGATGTGCTCCGCGTCCACGGACGTGTGTTGGTCGTCGCCGGCACCGGCCACGACGAGCATGCTCCGCTCGACGACGGCGGGGACACGTCGGCTCCCGTTGAGATCGTCTAGGGCCTCGTTTGCCGTGCCAGCCGACCTCTCAGCGATCATCGCGCCCGGGTTCTTCTCCTCGAGCTCGGTCCAGCTCGCGCTGGTCGTCGGCGCGCTCGTGGCGATCGTCACGGGAACCGTCGGTGTGTTCACCGTGATCCGGGGTCAGTCGTTCGCCGGCGAGGCGCTCGGGGACATCGGCGCCAGCGGCGGGTCGAGCGCGTACCTGGTCGGGATCGCGCCCCTGTGGGGGTTCGTGGGGATCTCGGTCGCCGCGGCCGCGGTCATGGAGCTGATCGGAATCCAGCGCGCCCGGGGCCGGGACCTCGCGACCGGGATCGTGCTCGGCGCCGGGTTCGGACTCGCCGCTCTCTTTCTCTACCTGGGCACCATCTCGAGCAGCACCACCGGTGCCACCGTCACGATCCTGTTCGGATCGATCTTCGAGCTCGACACCTCGACCCTGCCGCTCGTCGCGGTGTTCGGAGCGATCGCGCTCGGGATGATCCTCGTGATCTACCGACCGCTGTTGCTCGTCTCGGTCAGCCCGGAGCTCGGGGCCGCGCGGCGCCTCCCCGTTCGGCTCATCGGCAGCCTCTACCTGCTCGCGATGGCCCTAGCGGTCGCCCTGTCAGCGGTCACGATCGGCGCGATCCTCTCCACCGCGTTGCTCGTCGGCCCGGCCGCCACCGCGCTTCAGCTCACGCGCCGTCCCGGCCGCGCGATCGTCTGCGCCGCGCTGGTCGGGATCGGCGTGATGTGGCTCGGGATCCTGCTCGCCTACGACAGCTACACCTGGCCGCACCACGGATGGCCGGTCAGCTTTTTCGTCGTCACGCTGGTGCTGATCGCCTACGTCGCCTCCCGGGTGATCCCGGCGCCGGCCCGGAAGCGGCGCGACTGAAAGCTCGATGTTCTCCGGGTTCATGGTCAACGCCTGGATCGTCGCGACGATCGTCGCGGTCGTCGGCGGCGCGGTCGGCTTCTTCGTCGTGCTCCGCGGCTCGGCGTTCGTCGCCCATGCCATCCCGAACGGCTCATTTGCGGGCGCCGCCGCCGCCAGCCTGATCGGGATCAACACGCTGATCGGGCTCGGAGTCTTCGCGTTCGGCTCAGCTCTCGGAATCGGGCTCCTCGGCCGCCGCGGCCGGCACGACGTTGCAACCGCGCTCACGCTTGTATTCGCGCTCGGGCTCGGTGCGCTGTTTCTCAGCTTCACCGTCGAATACGCCCCCGAGATCTACTCGCTGCTGTTCGGCGAGGTACTCGGCATCAGCACCAACCAGCTCGGGCCGACCATCGTGCTCGCCGCCGTCTGCCTCGTTGTCCTCGCGCTCCTCTACCGGCCGCTGCTGCTCTCCTCGACCCTGCCCGATTCGGCGCACGCCCGCGGGATCCCGCCATACACCGCTGAACTCGCGTTCCTGATGCTCGTCGCGCTCGCAACCACCATGACCGTCCCCGTCGTCGGAACCGCGCTCATCTTCAGCCTGATGATCGGGCCCCCCGCGGCCGCGCGAGCCTTCACCACTCGGCCCCTGACAGCGGTCGCGCTGTCGGTCGCCATCGCTGTCGCGGTCGCGTGGGCCGCGATCGCGCTGTCCTACCAGACGAATTGGCCCGTCGGTTTCTACGTCGGCGTGATCAGCGCCGCCAGCTACGCCGCCGGCCGCATCTGGACGTACGCCCGCCGCCACCGCGTGGGTACCCGCCGAGAGGCTGTGGCCGGTTCAGGCGTCGAGGAGCAGCAGTCCCTTGCTCGAGTTGATGGTTGACGTCGTCGCAGGCGTCGCTGCATAGGCCCAACCGGCGGCGCGACTGCTACAACGTCGCCGATCCGGGGCTCGTCTACAGGATCCGCTGGATCGTGAGTCGGCGGGTACCGCTGGGGATGGTCACCTGGACCGTCGCACCTGGAGGTTGGTTCAACAGGGCCTTGCCGACGGGGGACTGCACGGAGAGCCTTCCGCGCGCGCGATCGGCCTCCCCTGCGCCGACCAGAGTCCACGTATGGACCTCGCCCGTGCCCTCGTCGCGGACCTCGGCGGAGCGGCCGAAAGCGAGTGTCGGCGCGGGTCCCTCGGCAGCGTCGACGACGACCGCGTCCCGCAGCCGCTGCCGCAGCCGCAGGATCCGCGTCTCCATGTGCGCTTGGTCCTCCTTGGCCGCGTGGTATTCGCCGTTTTCCTTGAGGTCACCGTGGCCGCGGGCGACTTTGATCCGTGCCGCGATGTCGCGGCGCCCGACCGTCTCGAGTTCGGCGACCTCCGCCTTGAGGGCTGCCAGGCCCGCCTCGGTGATCGGCTCGCCGTCGTTCTCCGGAATGCTCATCCCGACATTGTCGCGCGTCGAGGGCGCGCGGGCCCGGACGCCGGCGTCACCTCGCGTTACCCGAGCAGGGCGAAGTACAACACCGATGCGCTCAGGGCGGTGATAGGAGCGAGCGCGGAGTCCAGCGCCCACTGCACGAAGGCTCGGCCCACCGAGCCAAGAGATCCCGCGAGCAGACCGACCCCGACGCTGACCACGAGCACTGAGAGGAATACCACGACGATGACTGCAAACACGTTCCAGCCGTTGCCGTGTACGAGCTGGCGACTGCGTCCGAACGCGGCGAATACGCCGGGGTGCTCCAGCACCGTGACCGGGGCGACCACGGACCAGATGACCAACAGGATCAATCCGGGGACGATCAGAAAGACGAAGCCGATCCCGACGCCGATTCCGAACAGGACCGAGACCGCGGCCAGGGGCCAGAACACCGGCTCGACGCTGCGTATGAGGTCGCGGATGGAATGGTCGCGGCGGCCGTCTTGAATGTCCTTGACGAGCTCCACCACCATCCCCTGGTAGAGGATGCTGAGCGCCCAGAACAGGATCGCAAGCGCGAACGCGGCCGCGGTCGAGAGCACCAGAGTCAGCACGAACTGAATGGAGAAGAGGACGACTGCGGTGCTGACCAACACCGAGAACTGGTCCCGGTAGATCTCCCAGATTCGCGAGACGATCGCGCCGGGACTGATGGGTTGGACGGTCATAGCTGCTGAAGGACGCTACGCGCTGGGAGTCTCCGGCCGCTGAGGGCCGCCGGGGATCCTAGCCATCACCGGCGGGAGCCGACCTCGCCGGGAGCGAGATCGGCGATTACCGGCCGACAAGCAATGACTTGACGACCGGTACGGAGACTACGAATATCGACAGGCGGCGCCTCATGCCAACCGAACCGATGATCCAGGCGCGTGGGCTCCGCAAGCGCTTCGGCGAGACCGTCGCGCTGGACGGGCTCGACCTTGAGGCGCAGGCGGGAACCGTGCTGAGCGTGCTCGGACCCAATGGCGCCGGCAAGACGACGGCGGTTCGGATCCTCACGACCCTCTCCAGGCCAGACGGCGGCGAGGCTCGGGTCGCCGGGTACGACGTGATCCGCGAGCCGACCGCGGTGCAGCGCGTGATCGGCGTCGCGGCCCAGGATGCCACCGTCGACGAGGTCCTGACCGGTCGCCAGAACCTGGTGATGATCGCCCGCCTGAGCGGCCTTTCGCGCGCCGCCGCGCGGGCTCGCGCCACCCAGCTGCTGGCGGAGTTCGGACTCGCCGACGCCGCGGACAGGGTCGTCAAGGGCTACTCAGGCGGGATGCGCCGACGGCTCGATCTGGCCGCCGCGCTGGTCACGCGACCGCCCGTGCTGTTCCTCGATGAGCCGACGACCGGCTTGGACCCGACCAGTCGCCTGCGTATGTGGGAGGTGATCCGATCGCTGGTTTCGGACGGGACGACGTTGCTGCTCACCACCCAGTACCTCGACGAGGCCGACGAACTGGCCGACCGGATCCTGGTCGTCGACCACGGCCGCGCGATCGCCGAGGGTACCGCGGCGGACCTCAAGCGACAGGTAGGCGGTGCGCGACTCGAGGTCACGCTCACCGAGGGGCACCCCGAGGCGGCACGGGCGCTGGCGCCGTTCGCGGCCGGACCGGTCACCGCCAGCGCCGACGAACGTCACCTCCAGGTGCCTGTCAACGGCCACACCGGCCTGGCCACGACCGTGGTGCGCGCGCTCGATGCGGCCGCGATCACTGTCGAGGACGTACAGATCCGGCCGCCGTCGCTGGACGATGTGTTCCTTGCGCTGACCGGAGGTGAGCGATGACCGGGATGCGCGGAGCGGTCCGCGACGTCGTCGTGATGACCACCCGAAACCTGATCCATATCGCCCGCGAGCCGCTGCGACTGTCGGACGTGACGGTCCAGCCCGTGTTGTTCACGCTGCTGTTCATCTACGTGCTGGGTGCGGGCCTGGTGCTCCCTGACCACGGCAGCTACACGGAGTTCGCGATCGCCGGGCTGTTGGCGATGAACCTCGTGACGTCGGCGATCGGAACTGCCGTCGGGCTCAGCGATGATCTCGGCACGGGCGTGATCGACCGCTTCCGGACGCTGCCGATGTGGAAGCCGGCGGTACTGGTCGGACGCTCGCTGACCGATCTGCTGACGGCGACCCTGTGCGCGCTGATCGTGGTCGCGACCGGAGTCGTGATCGGCTGGCGGCCGCATGCGGGCGTTGGCGACGTGATCGCCGGGTTTGCGATCTTCCTCCTGTTCAGCTATGCGCTGTCGTGGGGCTGCGCCTGCATCGGCCTGTTCAGCCGCGACACGGAGTCCGCGCAAGGACTGGGCCTGGTGATCCTGTTCCCGCTCGCGATCGTCTCCGACGCCCTCGTCCCCACCCAGCACATGCCGGCGGCGGTGCGGACGATCGCCGACTGGAACCCCGTCAGCGCCGTGACGGCCGCCGGCCGCAACCTGTTCGGCAATCCGAACCCTGCGGCGGCCGTGCCCGCGTGGCCGCTGCAGCACGCGGTGCTGTCGTCCATCATCTGGTCAGTGGCGCTGCTGGTGGTGTTCGCGCCGCTGGCGACCCGGCTCTATCGTACGCGCACCGCGGACTGAGTTAGGCGCCGTTGGTCGCCACTCTGTGCCGCAGCTGGTCCAGCTCCGCATCGCTCAGCCCGTTGGCTGAGAGCCAGGCAGCGGACCCGTCGAAGCTTTCGTCGATGAGCTCGAACACTCGCTCGATCGTGCCCGGCACCGGCGCGTGTCTCTGCGGATCGTGTCCCTCGAGTTCGGACCGGTAAGTGGGCGAGCTCACGAGGCGCGCCATGATCGCCTCGATCCGCTCGGTCGTGGCCAGGTAGTCGCTGATGATCGCACTGCGGTCGACTCCGGCCGCATCCAGCGCGAGCGCCACGACCACGCCGGTGCGGTCCTTGCCGGCCGCGCAGTGAACCAGCACCGCTCCGTCCGCGCTCGCGATGGTGCGGATCGAGCCGACGATCGAGTCCGGACGGGCGATCAGGTAGCTCAGGTAGGCCTGCACGACACGCGTTTCATCCGGCCACCGGCTCGGGCCGTGAGGCGGCCATATGCTGACCGACGCGGCATCGAGATCCGTGTTCCCTCCCGACCGCGGATAGAGCGAGCGGTGCTCGACGCGCACACGCGGCTCGAGCGTGATCGGCCCCGGACCCTCGAGCTCCACCTCGACGTCGGTGCGCAAATCGAGGACCACTTCGAGCGCCTGGTTCTCGACGAGAACGGCGACGTCCCGCGTTGTGAGTGACTGGAGGTTGTCGGAGCGCAGCAGCACGCCGGGAACGACGACGCGGGCGTTGGCGGCGCCGTCGAGCGCGATCCAGCGAACGTTCGCATGCTCGAGCGTCATCCCCTGATCGTGGCAGGTCGAACCGGCGCTCACCGGATGGCAACAAGTCCGCAACAGGGCCTGTGACAATCGGGCGCAGTGGGAGACTCGAACGGGACCACGCCCACGACGGTTGATTGGCCGGCGCGCCGGCCGCGCCACACGCTCGTGCAGATCTCCGACCCGCACGTCCCTGCCGATGGCTTGCTGTTCGACCGCGTCGACGCGTGCGCACGGGTGCAGGAGTCGATCGAGATGATCGCCGCAGCGGAGTGCTCACCGGATGTGCTCGTGCTCTCAGGCGACGTGGCCAACCGGGGCGAGGCAGAGTCCTACGTCCGTCTGCGTCCGACGATCGACGCCGCGCTCGAGCGATTCGGCGCCAGGCTACTGGTCGCACCGGGCAACCACGACGATGTGGCGCTCCTGCGCGCGTACCTCTTAGGCCGAGGTGCCGAACGGGGGCCGCTTGACGAGGTCGTGCGCATCGGGGGTCTTCGGGTCATCGGACTGGACTCGAGCGTGCCGGGCGAGGATCACGGCGAGCTGGACGACGCGCAGATCGCGGCCCTCGCCGGCGAACTCGCCGAACCGGCCCCGGACGGCACCGTGCTCGCGATCCATCATCCGCCGATCTGGTCGACCACGCCGATGTCGGAGCTGGTGGCGCTGCGCCACCCGCAGAGGCTGGCTGACGTCATCCGTGGCACCGACGTGCGGCTGATTCTCGGCGGTCACACCCATCGAGTCAGCGCCGGAATCGTGGCCGGCATTCCCGTGTGGGTCAGCCCATCCACGGGAAGCCACGCCGATGTGCTCACGCCCGACGACTTCGGCGGGCACGCCGGAGGGGGGTTCACACGCGTCGACATCCTCGATGACGGTGAGATCGTCGCGACCTTCGTCCCGCTGACCGGCCGAGACGAAATCCTGTTCGCATGTTCGCCGCGGGGCGCCCCCACCCATCGTCGGATTCGGGTGAAAGCGGCGCGCCTCTGCGCTTCGGCTTGCACGTTCCTCAAGCGCCTGATTGAATAAGTGTGATGGCATCGGCGAGGGTGGACCAGCGTCGTGTGGCGGGTCTGCGGACGCGGACCCGCCTGATGGACGTGGCGCTGGACATGCTCGCCGAACGCGGCAAGGACGGCATCACGCTGCGAGAGCTCACGGACGCTGCCGAGGCCAACGTCGCGGCGGTGAGCTACCACTTCGGCTCGCTGGATTCGCTCTGCGATGAGGCGCTCGAGCACGCCCTCGAGCAGTACCTGGATGCGCAGCAGGCGGCGGTGAGCACGCTCGGTCCCGACTCGACGCTCGAGGAATTGGCCGACGCGTTCGCTCGACCGATGTTGCGGGCGCTGGCCGTCGGTGGTCGTGAGCTCGCGGTGATGCGGATCGTGGCTCGCGCCGGCATCGATCCTCCTCAGGGGTGGGATCGACTCGCCTCCCGCTTCGATCGGATTCGTGCCGATGTCCTCGTCGTGTTGAAGGCCAATCTCCCGGGAGTCAAAGACCGGGAGTTGATCCTGCGCACGCGCTGCGTCGCCGGAATGTTGAACTGGCTGGTCCTCGCGCCGATCGGGTCCGAGTTCCGGAACAAGTCTGAGAAGCAACTCGAGCGACTTGTGGTCCCTGTCGTAGCCGGCGCGTTTCAGAGCGCGAGCTCCAGCTGACTTGCCAAGTTCGGCACCACGCGCTAAGTTCAAGCAATCGCTTGAACTAACCGGGGGGAGAACATGGCGACGACCCAGGCAGATCCAGAGCGGACCGGCTCGTCCGGCGCCAAGCGTCGCCGGCGTGCGCGGCTCGCCGACCCCAAGGCGAGGGAGTTCCTCCGCGGCGCCGACCCCGTGATACGGCGGCTTGAGCGACGACGAGGTCGAGGCGGCGCTGACCGCGGTGCCCGGAATCGGGCCCTGGACGGCACGCGGATTCCTGCTTGTGGCGCTTGATCGGCCAGACGTCTTCCTCCCGGGCGATATCGCGCTCCGCCGTGCGGTCGCCCGATCCTACGGACTCGACCACTCTCCAACCGAGGAGGAGATGGCTGAGCTCGCCGAGCGCTGGCAACCGTACCGGAGCCTCGCCGTGAGCTATCTGTTCGCATCCGAATATGACGCCTAGGAGAAACCCCGACGAATGATTCACACCGAGGTCACACCGAGCGAGGCCGCCGACCGGCTCGCGATCCGCGAGTTGATCGACGCCTACGCGCACTGCGCCGATCGTCGCGACGCCGAGGGCCAGAAATCACTATTCACCGATGACACTCACTTCGTCGTGTACATGGAAGGCCAGGGCTCCGAGCCGACGCAGGTCCTCGACGGCCGCGAGACGTTGACACCGGTGTTCGATGCGCTCAACAACTACTCCGCGACGATGCACTTCAACGGCCAGAGCACGATCGCGCTCGACGGCGCGCTGGCGAGCGGCGAGAGCTACTGCATCGCCCACCACCTGTTCGCCGACGATGGTGATCGCAAGCTGATGGTCGCATTCCTCCGATATCACGACACCTTCGCCAAGGTCGACGGCGCCTGGCTGTTCGCCGAGCGCAACCTCTACGTAGACTGGACCGAGACTCGGCCCTCGCACGTCTAGCGCCGCCGCTCGTGACGCCAACCGAATGATCGAGCTTCGACGATTCGGGCGGACCGACTGGGAGGTTCCCGTCGTCGGCCTCGGAACATGGCAGACGTTCGACGTGGGCGCGGGTGAGGAGCGCGGAGCTCGTGAGGTGGTCGCCGCGGTATGGAATGGCGGTACCCGGTTGTTTGACTCTTCCCCCATGTATGGCCGGGCGGAGGCCGTTCTGGGCAGAGCGCTCGGCGACCGGCGTGCGCAAGCGCTGATCGCCACCAAGATCTGGACCGCTTCGATCCCCGAGGCGCGCCAACAGTTCGAGGATCAGCTTGGGTTCTTCGGCGGCCGCGTCGACTTGGAGCAGGTGCACAACCTGGTCGGCTGGCGCGCGCACCTCGACTGGCTCGAGGATCAGCGGGCGGCCGGGAGGATCGGGTTCATCGGAGCAACTCACTATTCACCGAGCGCGTTCGACGAGCTCGAGACGGTGATGCGAACCGGGCGCATCGACGCGATCCAGGTGCCCTACAACCCGATCGAACGCGATGCCGAGCGACGGATACTTCCCCTCGCGGCGGAGTTGGATCTGGGCGTGATCGCGATGCGTCCGCTGGGCGGCGGCCGCCTCGCAAGACGGTTCGACCCAAGCGAACTGCTGAAGTGGACGCTTTCAGACGAACGCGTTCACGTCGCCATTCCGGCAACGTCGAATCCCGCCCACGCGCGCGCCAACGCCGCGGCCGGCTCCGGGGGATGGCTGACGCCGGAGCAGCGGCAGGTGCTGATCGAGTCTGCGCGGGGGTGAGACCGGTGGCTAGTCAGCGACCCGGACCGCGCGCGGCGCGAATCTCGAGTTCGCTGATGCGGTCGAGCAACTCGCAGGCGAGAACGGCGCCGGCGGAGTTCAGGCCGAGGTCGCGCCGCAATCGGTCCGCCTTTGCGACCCGGGCGGCCGATTCGGGGGCAAACAACGGCGCGCTGCTCGTCCCCTCGGACGGCTCGAACAGGCCGAGGGCCAGGTAGCGGCGAACGACGGACACCCGCAATCCGGCTCGGCGGGCGACGATCACGAGCTCGATCGGCCGCTCGATGGCGTCGTCGCCGGCCGGGCGCTTCTGCAGTGCAGCGCGGCGGGCGCTCACCGACCGCCCTCACGCGGGTTGAATTGGGAAGCCGTGGCGAGCTGCTCGAACAGTTCGCGCTCCTCGTCCGACAGGTGCTTGGGTACAGCGATCTGCACGGTGGCGTAGAGGTCGCCGCGCTCGCCGCCCCCCGTCGGCAGCCCGCGGCCGCGCAGGCGCAAACGCCGCCCGCTCGAGGATCCGGTCGGTACTCGGACCTGGGCGGTACCGGTGAGGGTTGCTATAGGGACCGTTGCCCCGAGCGCTGCCTCCCAGGGCGCGACCCGCACATCGACCTGAAGGTCGTCGCCCTCGCGGCGAAATCGCGGGTGGGGCGCCAGACGCACGAGCAGATAGAGATCACCGGCCGGTCCACCGTCGCGCCCCGGGGCCCCCCGGCCCGCCACACGGATGCGCTGGCCTTCCCTGACGCCTGCGGGGATGTTGACAGTGACGCTGTGGCCGTCCCCGAGTGACAGCCGGCGCGTCGCGCCGGCGAGCGCGTCTTCGAGCGACAGCTCCAGCACCGCCTCGATATCGCGACCGCGGAGCGGGCCGGACGACCGCGGGACGGCGCCGTCGCCGAACAGCCGCTCGAAGAATTCCGAGAACACCCCGTCACCGAACTCGGGGCCCATATCGCGAGCGAAGCCTTGCCCCGCGAAGAAGTCCTCGAAGTCACCGCCACCCGGTGCAGCCTCCTGCACGCGCCACTGCGCTCCGAGACGGTCGTAACGGCTGCGCTTCTCCGGATCGGACAGCACCTCGTTTGCCTCGCCGAGCTCCTTGAACCGCTGCTCCGCGTCGGGATCGGAGTTGAGGTCAGGGTGATACTCGCGCGCCAGCCTTCGATACGCCCGGCGAATCTCGTCCTGGGTCGCATCTCGGGACACGCCCAGAACGTCGTAATAGTCCTTGTAGTCGACCGCCATCTGCCCTGAGCGTACTCGGCCGCGATCGGCCTTCACCTCCGGTCCCTCCAATCAGATGCTCCGAGGCTCGCACGCGGTCAGGCCTTGCCGGAGAGCTCGAACGTGCCTCGAAGATCGCTGGGCGCCAGGTCGAGGTACTCATCGCGATGGGCGGAAATGAAGCTGCCGCCGATCATGTCACAGGCGGAGCGCCCGCCGAGAGGGCGGTGCCGGACCGAGCGCAGACACGCGCGGTCCGGCACGTTGGGTGAGGTGAGAGAGGCCGCGTCAAGCGGCGAGGGTAAGTTCGCCCGGCTCAGGCTCGAGCTCGAGTGCGATCGTGGCCGCGAGCACCTGCTGGCGCAGGGTCCCGGGCTTGGCGCAGTCGTACAGCGGACTCTGTCCGAATTGTCGTAGTCACCAAGGTAGAAAGTCGCGTTTCCTTCGTTGACCACCCAGAGCTCCTCGTAGGGGTGGCGGTGAAGCCGCGGCCCCGTTCCGGGCTCGCTGTGATCGAGGATCAGCGAGACGCTCGCGCCGTAGTCCGCCCCTCGCAGGTTTCCGGTTGGAAGAGCGCTCGTGTTGACGATTGGCATGTTGCCTCCCCGTTCGAGTCGTGCGAGTCGTGCGAGTCGCCCCCAACATACACGCGTGCGACATGCGGCCCCGCGGGCGCTCGCGGCCGGGATATGCTGAGTCCCGTGGACGCCCCCGAAGGCCCGATACTGATCGCGTTCGACGGCTCTGACGCAGCACGGCGGGCGGTCGGCGATGCGGCCGGCCTGCTCGGGCACCGCAAGGCGCTCGTGGTCACGGTCTGGGAATCGGGTCTCGCGTACGCGATGCAGGACGTGCGCCCGGACGGCATGATCCTGAGCCCCGGGGTCGACCCGGAGGTGGCGATGAACGTCGACCGGGAGGTGCGCTCGCACGCCGCGCGGGTCGCCGACGAAGGAGTCGCGCTCGCGCGATCGCTCGGCCTGGAGGCGGAGCCGCTGCCCGTCCCCGACGACCGGGACGTCGCGGAGACGATCCTGAACCTCGCGCGGGAGCAGAACGCCGCCGCGATCGTCGTCGGGTCCCGCGGCCTGAGCGGACTGCGCGCCAGGCTCGAAGGCAGTACCACCAAGGGCCTCCTCAAGCACGCGAACTGCCCGGTGATCGTCGTGCACGAGCCCCGAGAGGATCACTGAGCCAGGACCGTTGTGACGGCACCGGCCGTCACGCGTTATGGCTGGCGTGCGGACGGTGGGTGATCTATACGGACTCGCGGCGCGGGCCGTACGAGACCTCGATGTGCGGCGAAAGCCGCCGGCTCCCCTCGCCGGTAGTCCGCCCGGTCAGGCCACGCGAGCGCGCCGGAACCCGTCAGACGGTCGGCAGCGAGCCCGCCGGCATGTCGCCGTCGGTTTCGGGAAACAGCGCCGTGGCCACCTCCGCGCACGGTCGCCCGCCGAACAGCGGGCGCGCGTCGGCCATCGTCATGATCAGCCGAACGGTGGACAGGAGCTGCAGGTCGGCGGCGTTCGGGTGCGCCGCATCGCCGATCGTCCCGTCGGCGATCCAGCCGTCGATCTTGTCGAGCTGGCCGGGGAGCGCCCCCAGGTCGCGGCGGGCGAGGCCGGCGTCGGTGCGGTTGAGGCGCGCGCCCATGCGCGCCACCGCCGGCGCGATCGTGCGGATGGCCGGCGCCGGCAGGGGCAGCCGCGAGTGCTCGCCGTAGCTGACCATCGCGCCCGGGCTGTGCGTGAAGCCCGCCCAGATCAGCTCCCGCGCGATCGGCTGGAACACCTCGTCGCCCCAGCGCTCGGCCTCCTCGACCCGGGCCCGCGCGGTCGCGTCGGCCGGATACAGCGGCGGATCGGGCCTGAGCCAGTCGAGCCGGCGCATGATCGCCCGCGATCCCGAGATCTTCTCGCCGTCCAGCTTCAGCGCCGGGACGGTGCGAGCGCCGAACAGCGCGAGCTGCATCGGCGCGTGCAGGGCTGGCGGCCATTCGGTGACGTCGTAGGACAGGCCCTTGATCGACATCGCCTTCTCGACCGCGGCACACGGGTGAGAGCCGTGGACGACGTAAAGCCTCATTCGCATCGGCGCGGGAGGATAGGCAACGCGCCGCGACACCGCGTCGCGACCAGTGTAGGATCGCGCCCGTGCCCGATCCGAGCGCGTTCGCCGACGAGATTGCCAACGAGCTGAACACCTGGCCCGGTGTCCGCATCGAGCGTCGCGCGGACGGCGCCGCGCTCGTCCTCTACGAGGACTCCGAGCTCGGCGTGCTGTACCCGGAACGTGGCGTGGCCGAGCTCCCGATCTTGGGAGAGGAGCACGACGAGCTCGTCGAGCATGGCGACGCCGAGCCCGCCGAGACCACGCCCAAGTCCTACGGGGTCAGTCACGATCTGCGGGGGCCGTCCGACGTGACCGCCGTGCTCGAGCTGTTCGATCGCCGCTACCGCGACGTACGCGGCGACCGCGATCCGTACAGCTCCGAAGATCCCGGTTTCAGGTCGCCCGGCTGAGCCGGCTCAGGCGTCGCGGACGACGCGCAGGATCACCGGCCGCGACGTATGCGGCGTCGCCGCCACCACCGGCGCCAGCTCCTCGTCGCGCAGCTCCTCGGCCGCCTCGACCACGATCACGAGCGGCTCCACCCCGGTGCCCGCCTGGGCGATCACCCGCCGGACCTCGTCGGCCTGGCGCCTGAGCGCCTCGGGCGACGGCACCGACAGCACGACCTCGCCCGCCGAGACCGCTTCCAGGTTTCCTTCCGCGTCGGTCGCGGCGGCTTCGACGACGACGACCTCGCCGCCTTCGACGCTCGAGGGTGGTTGCTCGCGAAGTTGACGGTGCACCGCACCGTCGCGTGGGACCTGGATGATGAGGCTCGGGTCGTGCGCCATCAGATCACCGCCGTTCAGAGCTCGACGCCGCGGTCCGCCAGCCAGTCCACGACGGCCTCGGGCGGATCGCCCTTCCACTCCGCCCGCGCCGCGAGGCGGAGGATCTTGCTCGGATCATCCTTTAGCTCGTCGCGGCGGTGGGCCAGGTACAGGATCGTCGCGGCGGCCATCGACACCGCCGGGTCGTCGATCTCGACGTCGACGCCCTCGACGGCGATCGCCACCCGCTCCTCCAGGTTCTGGATCGCGGTCACGGGCTCGTCCGCGTCCTCGAACTGCTCGAGCAGATCGCCGAGCCGCGAATCCGTGTCGTCCGGGTCACTGACCTCGACCGCCCGCCTGGCGACGTCGAACAGCGAGATTGGCCGGGGCTCGGTCGGCATGGGACCGTCAGCCTAGCCGGTCGCCGCGGGATACCCACGCCGCCATCCCGCCGACGAGATCGGCGACCTGCGGGAAGCCGTCCCGCCGTAGGAGCCCGGCGGCGATCGCCGACCGGTAACCGCTGGCGCAGTGGACGACGATCGCGCGCTCGCGCGGCAGCGTCTCCAGACGTTCGGGAAACCGCGACAAGGGTACGTTGACCGACGCTTCGATCCGCTCCTCTTCCCATTCGCCCCGGGCCCGTACGTCGATCAGGAGCGGTGGCGCCGGCGCCACCAGCTGCTCGGCGAGCGAGCCCGCCGTGATCCGCTCGATCCGGTCGATCAACTCGGGCTCTCCGGTCAGCGACTCCATCCCGCCGGCGAGATATCCGGCGATCGTGTCGAACGCGATTCGGCCCAAGCGGGTCGCGGCCTCGAGCTCTCGCCCCGGCTCGGCGATCAGGACGATCGGCCGCTCTGGGTCGAGGATCGTGCCACACCAGGTGGCATAGCTGCCCCCCAGGCCGACGTTGACGCTTCCCTTGAGGTGCGCGCCCTCAAACTTGGCGCCGTCGCGCGTGTCGAGCAACTGCGCGCCGTCGGACTGGAGCTCGAGCGTCTGCTCGAGCGATAGCGGTTGCAGCTCTCGCTCGAGCGTCTGGTCGAGCGTCGGCCGCTCGCGCGCGTTCAGCACGGCGTCGTAGGTGAAGTACGCGGGCGCATCGGGGAGATCCGCGGTCACGGTCTCGATGAATCGCTCCCGGCTCATCGGCGCCAGCGCGTAGTTGTAGGCGCGCTGGGTCCCGATCGTCGAAACGGTGTCGGTGCTGAGGCTCTTGCCGCACAGCGAGCCGGCGCCGTGCGCGGGATACACCAGCGTGTCGTCGGGCAGGCGGGCGAGCTTCTCGTGCAACGACTCGTAGAGCAAGCCGGCAAGGTCCTCCGCGCTCCACCCGAGCGCCCCCCGCAGATCGGGGCGGCCGACATCGCCGATGAACAGCGTGTCTCCCGTCAGCACGGCGTAAGGATCGACGGGCTCATCCGGATCGGAGACGAGGATCGAGATCGACTCCGGCGAGTGCCCGGGGGTCTCGAGCACCGTCAGGCGGGTCCCCCCCAGCTGCACGGTGTCGCCGTCGGCCATTGCCGAGAACGCGTACTCGGCGCGAGCCCGCGCACCCAGGTGAATCGCGGCTCCCGAGCGTTCTCGCAACTCGAGGTGGCCCGCCACGAAATCGGCATGGAAGTGGGTCAGGAACACGTGCGCGATACGGCAGCCGAGCCAGTCAGCGTCCTCGAGATACTGCTCGATGTCGCGCTGCGGATCGATCACGGCGGCGACGGCGCCGGTTTCGTCGGCGATCAGGTAGGAGGCGTGCGCGAGGCAGCCGAGGTAGTACTGCTTGAGAATCACGACTGGTCCGCGGAGCTTAGTGCCGGCTGGAGCGGCAATGGGATCGGCGCCGGCTCTCCCTCGTGCAGGCGCGCGAACCGAACGCTGATCTCGAGGCCCCCCTCCGCTCCCGGCTTCACGTCAAGCGCGGCCTGGTGCGCGCGCGCGATCGCGGCGACGATCGACAGCCCCAGGCCAAGGCCTCCGCCGTGGCCCACCCGGTCGCCGGCCAGGCGCTGGAACGGCTGCAGCAGCCGCTCGACCTCCTGCGCGGGTACGACCGGCCCGGTGTTGGCGACCGCGATCTCGACCTCGCCGGCGAGAGCTCGCACCGCCACCCGCGCGGTTCCGCCCGGAATGTTGTGTCGGACCGAGTTGTCGACGAGGTTCGAAACGAGTAGCTCGATCAGGCGCCGGTCGCCGCTGATCGCAGCGGGCTCGAGCGATTCGTCGACCTGGATCCCACGGGTGGCGGCCTCGGTCTCGCACGCGGCGATCGTCTCGCCGGCGATCGCGGCCAGGTCGATCCGCTCACGCGCGTCGATCCCGCGCTCCCCCTGCGCCAGGGCGAGGAGCGCGTCGATCAGCTGCTCCTGCTGGGCACTCTCGTCGAGCACCTGCTGGCAGGTCGACCTGAACGTGCGGATCGTCGCCTTCGGGTCGCTCAGGACCAGCTCGAGCAGGGCCCGGACCGTGGTCAGCGGCGTGCGGAGCTCGTGTGAGGCGTTGGCGACGAACCGTCGCTGGGCGTCGAACGCGCCTTCGAGGCGACCCAGAAGGCCATCGATCGTGTCGGCGAGCTGCCTGAGCTCGTCCTGCGGCCCCTGCATCGAAAGCCGTTCATGCAGATTGGCTTCGGATATCTGCTGGGTGGCGGCGGTCATCGTGCGCAGCGGCGCCAGCACGCGTCCGGCCACGACCCAGCCGAGTGCGGCGGATATGAGCGCCATGATCGCGAGCGCGATGCTCGACTCGATCACGAGCTGATGGAGATCCGAGATGCGCTGGACCGAACCGACGCTCAGGATCACGCGGCGACCTGAGGCCGTCTTCAGCAGTCTCTGGACAGGCGGCGGTAGCGTTTTCTGCACAGCGGCTCTGCGCTGCGCCGGCGACGCCGGCAAGAAGTTCCGTTTCGCGTGCGACCCGGACGCCGGGCGGAAGTTGGCACTGGCACCGGAACTCCCACTGGGACCACCGCCACCGACAGGGGTCTCAATGCCGAAGTTGAACGGCGTGTTGGTGACCGTGGCGTTGTCCACCAGCGTGTAGGTGATCGCGAGCAGGGCGGCGCCGCAGGCGAGAAACAGCCCGCCGTATAGGAGAGTGAGCCGCCAGCGGACCGTGGTCCGCGGCTGTCGCAGTCGGACGGCAAGGCCAGCCGCTCGGCGTCGCCCCGTGATCATGGCTCTCCGATCCGGTAGCCGACCGGGGTCACGGTCTCGATCACCGGCGGATCGCCGAGCTTGGCGCGCAGCCGGCTCATCGTCATTCGGATCGTGTTCGTGAACGGATCGACCGCGTCGTCCCAGGCCCGCTCGAGCATCTGCTCGCTCGAAACGACGGCTCCGTCGGCTCCGAGCAGGAGTTCGAGCACAGCGAACTCCTTCGGGCTGAGCGGCACGGGTCGACCGGCTCTCGTGACCCGGCGCCGGGCGGAGTCGAGCTCCAGGTCACCGTGGACGAGCGTCGGGGCGAGCGCCGGGCGCGATCGCCGCGAAAGCGCGCGAACCCGGGCGACCAACTCAGCGAGATGAAACGGCTTGGCGAGATAGTCGTCGGCGCCGATGCCGAGGCCGGCGACGCGATCCTCGAGCGTCCCGGCCGCCGTCAGCATCAAGACACGGCTCGGACGGCCGTCGGCCACCATCGCTCGGCAGACCTCGTCGCCGTGGACCCCGGGGAGGTCCCGATCGAGCACGACCACGTCGTAGTCGGCGAGCGCCACCCGTCCGAGCGCCTCGCGCCCGTCGAAGGCGACGTCGACCGCCATGCCTTCGCGGCGCAGAACGGTCGCCACGGTTTCGGCGAGCCTCGGATGATCCTCGACCACCAACACCCTCATCGCTCGCTCTGTACCAGACCTTTCCTCGTTGGGCAGACCCGGGCGGGACCGCGGCCCGCACCGGCGTCTGCCGGTCCAGAATGCCGCAGCCGGCATAACAGCGCCATAACAGCGTTACGACCCTGTTACTGCTCGCTGCGTACAACACCGTGCGGCTTACGATCCAGCGAGCAGAGGAAGCTAGGGCATGCACATTACGCAACTGATGGTCATCGGGATGGCCGCCGTCGGCTGCGCGCTGGCGCTCGCCGCGTGTGGTGCGAGCGCCGGCTACAACCCGGCGGCTGCGACGAATCCGAGCACCAACTCGCCGCTCGCGCTGTCGCAGTGCATGCACTCGCATGGGATCAAGAACTTCCCCGACCCGACGTTCTCCGCCGGAGCCGGCAAGGTCGCATCCCACCCGCTCGCCGGTGTCGATCCGGGCTCGCCGGCCTTCAAGCAGGCAGTGTCTCGATGCAACGGTGGGCACGGCCGAACCTTCAACATCGGCGGATGAGCGGACAGATGATCACGACGACCACAGTGCTCTCCGTCTGCAAGGGGGTGTGAGATATGCGCCCACCGAAAGTGAAGGGGCGTTCCGAGGGATCGACGGTGGACGAGCGGACTTCGAGTCGACGCTGGCGGGTGCGCCTGCTGGCCGGGCTGGCGCTCATCATCGGCGCGGCGATCGTGGTCGTCGTCGTCGAGAACTCGGGCTCGTCGTCTCCGAGCGCGTCGGGGAGTACCGGCAGCACGGCGACGGGGGCCACAACCGTCCAGCGACGGAATCTGGTCGAGACCGACACCGAGTCCGGAACGCTCAGCTACAACAGTCCGCAGACCGTCTACAACCGGCTAACGGGGACGATCACGTGGCTTCCGCAGGTCGGGCAGGTGATCAAGCCTGGGCAGACGCTGTACAAGGTCGACGGCGGCCCCGTGCTTCTGATGAACGGGACGACGCCCGCCTACCGCGACCTCGGCCCGTCAGACAGCGACGGCGCCGACATCGAGCAGCTCAACCGTAACCTAGTCGCGCTCGGCTTCAACGCGTCCAACATCACGGTCGACGACGTGTGGCAGGACGCCACCACCGAGGGCGTCGACCTGCTCCAGGAGTCGCTCGGCGAGACCGAGACCGGCACGCTGACGCTCGGGCAGATCGTGTTCCTCCCCGGTGACCAGATCGTGACGACCGTCGACGGCACGCTCGGTTCGACCGGAGGAACGAGCGCGAGTGCCACGGTTGACCCGCCGGGGCCCGAGTTCGTCGACTACCAGGTGCCGCAGGTTTCGTCCGAGACGGCCTCCGACACGCCGTCCCCGCATAAGGCAGCCAAGACGCCGACATGCCCTTCCACCACCAACAGCACGACGTCGACAACGCCGGGCACGACCACTCAGTCGACGACGGGCGCCCAGGATACGGCGACGCACCCCCACTGCAAGCCCAAGAAGACGAAAGGGGTCACCAAGCAGGAGCAGATCGCCGCGCTACTCGCGCTGCTCAAGGCCGAGACCCAGCAGTTGAGGAACGAACACAGCGGTTCGCCTGGCGCCTCCAGCGGAGGCGGCAATTCGGGCGGCGGCTCGCATGCGGGCTCGGGCTCCGGGTCGGGGTCCGGCAGCGGCTCGGGCAGCGGCTCGGGCTCGGGCAGCGGGTCCGGCTCGGGCTCGGGCAGCGGGTCCGGCTCGGGCTCGGGCAGCGGGTCCGGCTCGGGCTCGGGCAGCGGGTCCGGCTCTAGCGGCGGTAGCACGACCGCGATCCTCCAGACGACGTCGACCCAGCTCGTGGCGACCGTCGATCTCTCCGCCTCGGTCCAGAGCGAGGCAGTGGTCGGCGAGCACGTCACGGTCGAGATGCCCAACGGCAACCTCGTGAACGGGAAGATCACCGCGGTCAGCCCGGTGGCTCAGAGCTCGAGCAACAGCGGCAATGGAAACGGCGGCAGTGGCAACGGCGGCAGCGGCAGCGGAAACGGCAACGGGAACGGAAACAGCTCGTCCTCGACGATCCCGGTGACGATCACGCTCGACGGCCACATCAGCGGCGCCGGGCTCGATGAGGCGGCCGTCAGCGTGAACTTCGTCCAGCAGAAGGCGACCAACGTGCTGTCCGTGCCCGTGACGGCGCTGCTGGCGACCGGCGGTGGCAACTATGCGGTGCAGGAAGCCGCGCCGCCGCATCACCTGATCGCGGTCACCACCGGGCTGTTCGCCGCAGGTGACGTCCAGATCTCCGGCCCCGGGATCTACGAGGGGCTCGAGGTGACGGACTCCCAAGGCTGACGATGCTCGCGCTCGATCGGGTCGACAAGGAATATCCGGGCGGCGTCGCGGCGCTGCGCGACGTGTCGGTCGACATCGCCAGCGGCGATCAGGTCGCTGTGGTCGGTCCTTCCGGTTCGGGCAAGACCACGATGCTGACCGTGCTCGGCACGCTCGAGCGTCCCACCAGCGGCGAGGTCCGGATCGCGGGGCGCGACGTCGCCAAGGCCTCGGACCGCGAGCTCGCCGGGCTGCGCGCCCACCAGATCGGCTTCGTGTTCCAGACGTTCCACCTCCAGGACACGCTGACCGCGGTCGACAACGTCGCCACCGGGCTCTTGTACACCGGGGTCCGCACGCGCGAGCGGCGAGTGGCGGCACGTGCCGCGCTCGAACGCGTCGGCCTCGGCCACCGCCTCACCCACCGGCCGCCGCAGCTCTCCGGAGGCGAGCGCCAGCGGGTCGCGATCGCCCGCGCCTTGGCCAAGCGACCTCGGATCATCCTGGCGGACGAGCCGACCGGCAACCTCGACTCGAAGTCCGGTGGGGAGGTCATTTCGCTGCTGCACGAGCTCGCCTCGGAGGGGGCCACGCTCGTGCTGATCACCCACGATCACAACATCGCCGCGTCGTTTCCACGCCGCATCCAGATGCGCGACGGAGAGATCGTCGGGGACGACCTCGAATGAGCACGGCCACCGCCACCGCGCCGGGGCGCGACCGTTTCGACGCGGCCCGTCTGCCCGCTCGCACGCTGATCGGCGTGGCCCTGCAGGGGCTGCGGACCCGGCGGTTGCGAGCCGCGCTGTCCGCGCTCGGAATCGCCATCGGCATCGGCGCGATGGTCGCGGTCGTGGGCGTGTCCGCCTCGAGTCAGGCGAACCTGCTCGCGACGATCGACAAGCTCGGGACCAACCTGCTGACGGTCACCCCCGGCCAGAACTTCGAGGGCAACAACGAGGTCCTCCCCGACACGTCGGTCGCGATGATCGACCACATGCAGAACGTCGACAACGACGCGGCCGTCTACCAGATCTCGAGCGCGATCGTCCTCCGCACGCCGTTCGTGCCCGCGCAGGAGACGGGCGGCATCGGTGTCGACGCCGCCGGCGACAACCTCCCCCAGGTCGTCGGCACGTCGATGGCGTCCGGGCATTTCCTCGGCGCCGTGGCCGACCGCTACCCAGAAGTCGTGCTCGGCGCGCAAGCAGCCAGCATCCTTCAGATCGAGCAGATCGGCGGGCACCTCGAGGTGTACCTCGGCAACACCTGGTTCACCGTCATCGGGATCCTGAAGCCGGCGCTGCTGGACTCGTCGATCGACACGACCGTGTTCATTTCGCTCCCGGTGGCCGAGCGGCTGTTCCAGACTCAGCCGAACCCGTCCGAGATCTACGTGCGCGCCAACGTGAACGACGTCACCCAGGTCTCGAACCTGCTCGCCCCCACGGCCGACCCCCAGGACGCGAGCGGCGTACAGGTGAGCCGTCCGTCGGACGCACTCGAAGCACGCGCCGCCGCCAAGGGTCAGTTCACGACGCTGCTGCTCGGGCTCGGCGCGGTCGCGCTGCTCGTCGGCGCGATCGGGATCGCGAACATCATGGTGATCTCGGTGCTGGAGCGCCGCGGCGAGATCGGCCTGCGTCGCGCTCTGGGCGCGACCCGGCGCCACATCAGCACCCAGTTCCTGGCCGAATCCGCCCTGCTCGCGGCGCTCGGGGGCCTCGCCGGCCTGGCTCTCGGCGCCGGCGCCACCGAGGCCTACTCGGTGGCGCAGAAGGAGCCGTTCGTCGTCCCGCTGTACGCGCTGATCGCGGCTCCTGCCGCCGGGCTCGTGATCGGCGTGCTCGCCGGCGTCTATCCGGCGATGAAGGCCGCGCGACTCAGCCCGACGGAGGCACTCCGCGTCTAGGCATCATTCATGGTCTCTCGCCCCCGCAAGCAACTCGCCGGCGCGATCGGCCTCGCGGCGAATCGTGATGTCCCCGAAGCCCGTCCTCGCCCGTATCTCGACCTGCTCGTCGGCTGAACCAGGACCCTCGCTGGCGTCCAGGCCGTTGTGGACATGGCCGTAGCGCGTGTCGAGGTCGAGCCAGGCGGCAACCCCATTGGCGACCCCGACCTCGATACGCCCGTTTGCGGTCTCCGCGACGAGCGAGCCGCGGTGGATGCCCCCGACGCGGATGCGGCCGTTGGCAGTCTTGGCGCTGACCGATCCGTGCGAGTGCGTCGACGTCGATATCGCCGTTCGCCGCCTTGACCCGGAGGTCGCCGCCGACCTCGCCGATCCGCGTGTCGCCGTTGGCGTTCTTGACCTCCGCCGAGCCGTCGATTTCGCCGACGCGGACATCGCCGGTGGCAGTCGTCAGCTCGGCGTCTCCGGTCACCTGCTCGAGCGTGATGTCGCCGGCCGTTGACAGCTTCACACGCGCGGCCCGATCGACCCTGATCTCGCCGGCGCTGCTCTTGAGCTCGCACCGCCCCAGCGAACCGGTGCAGCGAAAGCTGCCAGCCGCGGTGTGGCCGCTCACATCGGACCCGGATGGAAGCTCAATGTCGACATCGATCGAGCCGCCATCGCTGAATGGGCTCCACTCCCGCAGCCGGCGCGGACCCTTGACCAGCAGCGTGCCGTCGGCGTACTCGACGCGCGTCTGCTCGGCCGCGGTCACGTCGTCGCGCTTTGACGAGTCGCTCGCGCGCACCTCGACGATCGTGTCCGCGCGGTCGCCGGCGACGACCCGGACGTCCGCCGCGCGCAACTCGAGCACGACGGAGATTGGTTCTGGTGTTTCGAAGTGAGACATGTCGTTGTCCTCCGGAGTCGGTGTCTTTCAGTCAGTTCGTTCTGCGATGGCCGCCGCGGCGCTCAGCGCCCCCACCCCGTGTAGCGCTGGCCCGAGCGGGCGGTCCGTTGCTCGCGCTGGGGCCCCGGCTGACCGCGGTCGACGGCCGCCGCGACCGCGCGCACGAGCCACGCATTAATTGACAAGCCCTCGCGGTCGGCGCTTTGCTCGACCTGGCTCTTGAGCTGGTCTGGGAGCCGCAGGTTGATCCGCGCGACTCCGCCCTCTCCGGGCGTGGTCGCTGCGGCGCTCGTGGCCCACGCCCCGCTCGGCTCGCCGCTATCGGGCTGCTCGCCCGCGGTCTCGGCCGGCGGCACCGAGACCACGAACTCCGGCTCGCTCCCGCGTAGGCGCAGCTCGACCGAGCCAGGCGCCAGCTCGCTCGTGATTTCGGCTGCCGCCGCCGACAGCGCGTCCAACAGGGTCAGTCGCACGGCGGATTCCAGCGCGGCCGTCAGCCGCTGCGCGAGCGAGAGCACCTCCTCGCCGCCAGCCGAGGCGGCGACGGCGAGCTGCTCGCGAAGCTTGTCTACATAGGGTTCAAGTTCCATAGTGCCATAATGGCACCACTATGGCACTATGTCAACGGCTGCGTTGGCACCGCCATGGCACCGAATCCGACCGGGGCACTGCGAGGCTCGGTGCGTTCCAGCGCCGGGGTGGACGCCGGCATCCCTTCGGTCCGCGCGATGATGGGCAGCAGCGCCTCGACCAGCCGCGGATCGAACTGGGACCCGGCGTTACCGGTCAGCTCGTCAAGCGCGACCTCGAGCGGGAGCGCCTTGCGGTAGATGCGATCGGTACGCATGGCGTTCCAGCTGTCGCAGCAGGCGATGATGCGGGCCTCGAGCGGGATCTGCTCGCCGGTGAGGCCGTCGGGATAGCCACGTCCGTCCCACCGCTCGTGGTGAGAGCGGACGAGCATTCCGACCTCGCGCATGAAGCCGCCGACCTGCGAGAGCATCTTCTCGCCCTCGAGCGTGTGCGTCTTGATGATCGTCCACTCGTCCGGGTCGAGCTTCCCCGGCTTGTTCACGATCTCCTTCGGGATCGCGATCTTGCCGACGTCGTGTAGCAGCGCGGCGAACTCGAGGTTGCGCCTGCGCTCCTCGCTCAGCCCGAGGTCCTCGGCGAGCGTGAGCGCGAGCCCGACCACGCTCTTCGAGTGCTGGCCGGTGTAGTGATCGTCGCACTCGACGACGTCGCTCAGCACGAGCGCGGTCCCCCGATAGGCGCTGTTGAGCTCGAGGAGCCCGAGCAGGCGGTGATTGCGCTCGTGGGCGAACATCGCGAACAAGCCGAGCAGCGGGACCAGCACCAGTACCTCCGCCGGCGAGGAGTGAAGGTCCTGCGCGACAACGAGGCCGACGCCCGAGAGCGCGACGTCGATCGCGTAGATCCAGGTCTCGCGAAGCTGGGCGCGCAGGCTCGCGGGATGCGTGATCGCGTCGTTGACCTTCGCAGCGACGAAGTCGAGGCCGCACTCGGCGGCCAGCGCGGCAATCAGGATGACCGGGCCGGCGTCGCGCGGCTCAACGTTGGCGATCGCGAACACCGCGACGGGTCCGATCGCGAACCATGCATTGGGGACGGCGCGGAGCAGGCGGCTCGGCCGGATCTCGCCCCTCACGACCCTCTCGAGCCGCTGGATCGTGAGCGCCGCGACGACGGCGAGCGGCACGATCGCGAGCGGGACCGCGAACACCAGCGGCACGAACGCTAGCTGGGTCGGGACGGTGAAGCCGAACGGCGTGTCGAACTCGATCATCGTGGCCAGCGCGAGCACGAGCACGCACACCGTGGTCTGGACGACCGGGATGCCGTCCGGCGGGTTGGTGGCCCAAAGCGCTGCCACGGCCGCCGCGAACGCCGTCGTAGTCGCTGCCATCGCCAACCGTTCCCGCCCGGACATGCCAGAGCGGCGGCGCTGCAACCGAGCAGCGAGCAGCGTCTGCTCTTCAAGCGTGGGCTCGATCGACATCTTGCGCGATATCGGCCCGCGCGCACGGGTCGGTTAACGGAGCACCCACGAAGCGGACGATCATCCGGATCACGAACATGCGTCCACGGACGCCCCGCGGATGCTGCAGATCGCCGCCGCGGAGACGATGACTTCCCGGAATCAGCTGAGCAGGCGAGACCGGCCTCGAGCCACCACCTCACACGGAAGTGAGGTCCCTCGTCCGGAAGAGAGACACCACGGAAGGTCGAATTACATGAAGCAACATCTGCTGCGCAGCATCGGCATCGGAGCCGCCGTCGCTGCTTGCGGCGCCGTCCCCGCACAGGCGATCGCGCAGGGCGCGACCAGCGCGACCCGGACGTCCGGGACCGCTGCGACATCGGTCAACGCGTCGAGCTGCGCGAACCCGCCGCTGACCCAGCCGTTCCTGGCCTGGGGCGACAGCAACTGGTACGCGCTGGCCTCGGGCGAGACCGCCGACGCCTTTGGCGGGGCGGGATGGACCCTCACCGGCGGTGCGAGGATTGTCACCACCACGCTCCAGGACGGCACCACGGGATCGGTGCTCGACCTGCCGCGCGGTTCGAAGGCGGTCAGCCCCACGGTATGCCTGACGCCCGCCTACCCGACCGCGCGGATGATGATCCGCGACGTCTCGGGCTCGAATGGCGGTAGCGTCGGCTTCTCGGTCTCCTACGCCGGGACGAGCACCGCGAACTCCCCGCTCCAGACCGGGTCTTTCAAGACCACCGGGTCCGCCGGCGTCGCCCGCGATTGGTTCCTGTCCGCTCCCGCCGACCTCGACCCGAGCACGAGCCCGGGTTGGCAGCTGATGCAGATCACGCTGACGGCAGACGGACCTAAGGAGTTCCAGGTCTACAACCTGTATCTCGACCCGATGATGCGGGACTAGGCAGGGCCGCCGCGCAGGAGCGCCAGTTGCCGGCTGACGGCGCCGGTGGTCCGCTCGACCTCGCCCGTCGCGAGCAGGTCGAGCAACGCGCCACGGAGGACGGCGAGGACGAGCGTCGGCTCGACCTCGCCGGCCGCGCGGCCGCCGGCGCCGGCACCGGCACCGGCACCGGCACCGGCACCGGCACCCGGAGCCTCCGCGGCCGCGGTCAGAACCTCGAGCCAGTCCGCGACGGTGGCGGCGGCGAAGCCTCCCCACGGCCCGTCGGGATCGATCAGCGAGCGGGCGTACCCCTCGACCCATAGCGTTAGGAGGCCACGGCGCTCCTCGGCGGAGAGCCACGACCATAGGTCCGCGGCGACCGCGAGCAGGTCCCCGCCTTCGGCGCCGCTCGTGGCGCGTGCGCGGCTCAGCAACTCGAGCTCGTCCTCCCGGGCTCGAGCGAGCAGCGCCTGCACGAGCTCGGCCTTGCTCCCGAACAGGAACAGGAGCACCCGGGGACTCGAGCCAACGGCGGCCGCGAGTGGCCGCAGCGACAGGTCGGACACGCCGTGCTCGAGCACGTACGCATACGCAAGCTCGAGCAGCTCGTGGCGCCGTGGTGACGTGGCGGGCGCGGCGGACATCGGCGCGTAGTGTAGGCTACTGAAACGACCGTTTCAGTAGTGATACGCCCGCTCGGCAAACCCGGCGACCTCGGCTGGGTCGTGATGGCCCACGGCGAGGTCTACGCGAGCGAATTCGGCTGGGACACGAGCTTCGAGGCACTCGTCGCCAGGATCGTGGCCGACTACGCCGCCGGTCACGCCCCCGATCGCGAGGCCGCATGGATCGCCGAGCTCGACGGACGACGCGTCGGCTGCGTGTTCTGCGTGGCCCACCCCGACCGTAAGGACACCGCGCTCCTGCGCATCCTGCTCGTCCACCCCGACGCGCGCGGCCACGACCTCGGCCGCGCGCTAATCGACAGGTGCCTCGAGTTCGCCCGGGGCGCCGGTTATGAGCTCGCTCGATTGTGGACCAACCATCCACTTGCCGCGGCTCGCCACCTCTACCTCGAACGTGGTTTCGAGCTGGTCGCGGAGGAACCACACCACAGCTTCGGAGTCGACCTGGTCGGCCAGACCTACGAGCTCGATCTCGATCTCGATCGCCAGAATGGCCCTCATGCCACGTCGGCTGTGCCACCCGCGCTCCCGCGCGCTGCCAGCTTGCGCCATAGCGATCGTCCTGCTCGCGGCGTGCGGCGGCAGTAACGCGACGCCCAGCGCGACGCTCCCCGTCCAGCGCCACCCCTCCCCTATCGCGAGTCTCGCGGCCGGACCGCCCGCCCACATCGCGGTGATCCTGATGGAGAACGAGGAGTACGGCGGGATCATCGGGTCGCCGTCGGCCCCGTACATCAACGCGCTCGCGCACCGATACGCGCTCGCGTCCGGGATGTTCGCGATCACCCATCCGTCGCTCCCGAACTATCTCGCGCTCACGGGCGGCTCGACGTTCGGGATCGACAGCGACTGCACCGACTGCTCGGTCAGCGCCACCAGCATCGTCGACCAACTCGAGCGCGCGCGACTGTCGTGGAAGGCGTACATGGAGGACCTGCCGAGCCCATGCTTCACCGGTGCAAGCGCAGGCGAATACGCCAAGAAGCACGACCCGTTTTCGTACTACACGCGGATCACGACAGATCGCGCCTGGTGCGCGAACATCGTCCCGCTCAGCCGGCTGTACTCCGACGAGCGCGACGGGACGCTGCCGAGGTTCCTGTGGATCGGCCCCAACCTGTGCGACGACATGCACGACTGCTCGGTCTCGACCGGCGACCGCTTCCTGTCGCGGCTGATCCCGCCGCTGCTGCGCTCGCTCGGGCGGAGCGGTCTCTTGTTCCTGACCTGGGATGAGGGATCGAGCGACGCGGGGTGCTGCCGTCTGGCCGCGGGCGGCCACATCGTCACGATCGTGGCCGGACCCGGCGCGAGGCCCGGGGCGCGCCTGGCGAAGCCGACCGACCACTACTCGGTGCTCCAGACGATCGAGGACCTGCTCGGGCTCGCGCGCCTGCGCGGCGCCGCCTGCGCGTGCACGCCGTCGCTGCAGCCACTGCTCGCCCGGGCTCGGGGCTGAACGTGCGCAGGCTGATCGTCAACGCCGATGACTTCGGCCTCGCCGCCGGTGTCAACGAGGGCATCATCGAGGCGCACGCGAACGGCATCCTCACCAGCACGAGCCTGATGGTCGACCGGCCCGCGGCCGCCCACGCCGCGCGCCTCGCACGCGAGCACCCGGCGCTGTCGGTCGGGCTGCATTACGTCGCGGACGGGCCGGAGATCGACGAGCCCGGGCACGCCGCCCGGACGTTCGCGGCGCAGCTCGAACGCTTCCGCGAGCTGACCGGCGCGGAGCCGACGCACGTCGACTCCCACCATCACGTGCATCTCACCCGCATGTCGACGTTCGCGCCGCTGGTCGCGCCGCTCGGGGTGCCGCTCCGGGGCGACGGCCGCGTCGCATACCTCGGCGGCTTCTACGCGCAGCCGCGCCCCGGGGTCGTCGAGCTTGAACGGGTGCGCGCGCCGTTTCTGCTCGAGCTCCTGTCCGACGATGAGGTCGCCGCCGATTTCTCAGAGCTTGGGTGCCACCCTGGGCGAGTGACCCCCGACCTCGTCTCGAGCTACACGCCCGAGCGCGAGGTCGAGCTCGCCACGCTGACCGAGCCCGGTCTGCGGTCCCGGATCGAGGATCTGGGATTCGCCCTAGCCAGCTACCACGACTGGCGCGAGGACTAGTCCCGGCCGTAGCGGGCGCTGACCGGCGGCTCCTCCGGCTCTGGCTCGAGCTCGAGCTCGAGCGGCGGACCGAAGCTGACCCTCAGGATCGCGCCCCCGTCGGACGCGTTGGCCGCCTCGACAAAGCCGTCGTGCGCCTCGGCCGCCTGGCGGACGATCGCCAGTCCCAGCCCCGAGCCCGGTTTAGAGCGCGCCTCCTTGGCGCGGTGGAAGCGGTCGAACACGAACGGCAGGTCGTCCTCCTTGAAGCCCGGACCGTGGTCGCGGACTGTCAGCACGCCGTCGTGGAGGGTGACCTCGACCTCGCCGCCGGCGGGGCTCCACTTGGCCGCGTTGTCGAGCAGATTCGTCACGGCTCTCGAGATCCGATCTCCCTCGCCGCGCACGAGCGTTGGCTCGAGCCGCTGGCCGAAGGTCAGACTCGGAGCGCGCCGGCGGGCCCGGTCAAGGGCCACGCCGACGATCGAGTCGAGCCGCACGTCGCCCGGGTCCCCGGTCTGCTTGACCCCGCGGGCAAGCTCGACAACGTCGGCCACCAGCGCCGTGAGCTCATCGAGTTCGTCGATCACGTCGGCGCGCAGCGCCGCGCGATCCTCCGGAGACAGCAATTCCTCGTCGCGCATCAGCTGCAAGTTGGCGCGGATCGTCGCGATCGGCGTGCGCAGCTCGTGCGAGGCGTCGGCAACGAGGTTGCGCTGCGCCTGGACCGAGCGTTCGAGCGCGTCGAGCGTCTGGTTGAACGTCCGCGCCAGCCGGGCGAGCTCGTCCGAGCCGATCACGTCGAGGCGCTCGTGCTCGATCCGCTCGGGACTGGCGGCGATCGACTCGGTCTGACGCGTGAAGCGCGCGATCGGGGCGAGCGCGGTGCGTGCGACCGCGAACCCGAGCAGCGCGGCCAACAGGATTCCCGCGCCGCCGATGACGAGCAGCAACAGCAGCTGGTTCGACAGCTCGCTATCCACCGAGGCCAGCGGCAGCGCCACCAGCAACGCACCGCGCCATCCGATGCCGGTGGCCATCACTCGGATATGGTGCTTGGCGACAGTCGTGTCGGTGAAGTACTGACCGTGCCCGGTCTCGGCGATCGCGCGCGCCTGCGCGCTCACCGGGATGGCGTATTCCTGGCTCCTCGGTGAGTACGTGTCGCCGTTCGGGCACACCAGCGTGAACGTGCCCGAGGGGCCGCCGAACGGCTGTGTCGGCGGTCGATCGAGCCCGAGACCTTGGTCGGGGTCTGGCTGTTGGCCGCACGCCTCGTGTCCCGACCCTTGCTGACCCGACCCTCCAGGCGTCGGCGAGAACTGTCCCGGCGGACCCTGCGCCCGGCCGAGCACCGGGCGGGCGACGCTCTGAAGCGATTGGTCGACCTGGCCCTGAAGGCTCGAGCGTGTTCCGAAGTATGACCCGACAGCCACGCCGATCACGGCGATCGCCACCGCCACCCCGGCGACGAGCACCATGCGCGTGCGCAGGCTCATTCGTCGGGCTCCCGCAGCGCGTAGCCGACGCCCCTGACCGTGTGGATCTGAGCCCTGGCCCCGGCTTCTTCGAGCTTTCGCCGCAGGTAGCCGACGTACACGCGCAGCGCGTTCGAGGTCGGTCCGAAGTCATATCCCCACACGCGGTCGTAGATCAGCGTGTGCGGCAGCACACGGCGCGGGTTGAGCATCAGCAGTTCGAGCAGCTGGTACTCGGTTCGGGTCAGCTCCACGAACTTCCCGTCGACCATCACGCCGTGGCGCGCCGAATCGAGCCGTAGGTCGCCGAATGCCAGCGCGCCGTCGGCGGTCGTCTCGCCGCCCGCGCGGCGGAGCAGCGCGCGCAGGCGGGCCTTGAGCTCGTCGATGTCGAACGGCTTGACCAGATAGTCGTCGGCGCCGGCGTCCAGCCCATCGATCCGGTCGCTCACGGCGTCGCGAGCGGTCAGCATCAGCACTGGAACGCGGTTCCCCTCGCGCCGCAGCAAACGGCAAACCTCGAGGCCGTCGATGTCGGGAAGCCCGATGTCGAGCACGACCGCGTCAGGGAGGCTCCCGTTCACCTCCGACAGCGCCGCGGCCCCGCTCTCCGCGAGTTTCACCTCGTAGCCGGCCAGCGACAGCGCGCGCCGCAGCACGTCGCGCAGCGCACGATCGTCGTCGACCACGAGCAATCTCATGCTTGTGATTGTGTCGCGTGCGCGCTTCCGTGCGCGCGGTTCCTACTTAGGTCTTACCTGACCCGGCCGCCATCTCGCGTAGGACCGTGCCCAGAATCCCGTTGACGAACCCGGGAGCCTCGGCTCCGCAGAAACGCTTGGCGGTCTCGACCGCCTCGTCGATCGCCCCCTCAGGCGGGATCGTCTGGTCTCCTGGCAGCTCCCGGCCGTAAAGCATCTCCGCCAGGCCGACCCGGAGGATCGAGCGCTCGAGCGGGGCGATCCGCTCCAGCGCCCAGCCGCTGGCGTGCGTCCGGATCAGCTCGTCCAGCTCGGGCTGATGGTCGCGCACGAGCCCAGCCACCGCACGCGTGAACGCGTGGGTGTCGCGGGGAAACGTCTGCTCCAGGGGCCGACCGAGCAGATCGCTCTGATACAGCGCCCAGATCGCAGCACGGCGCTGGTCGGTCCTACGCACGGCGACGAGTGTAGACGCGGGCGCGGCCGGGCTACATCACCCCGGCCGCGAAACTCAGTCGACGACCGTCAACTCCTTGGAGATCGAGGTCAGGATGTCGCACCCGTCCTCGGTCACGACCACGAGGTCCTCGATCCGAACCCCGAACCGGCCCGGTAGGTACACGCCCGGCTCGACCGTCAGGACGTTGCCGGCCGCCAGCACCGCCTCCGAGGGCTGCGCCAGTCGTGGCGCTTCGTGGACCTCGAGCCCGACGCCGTGGCCGAGCCCGTGGCCGAAGTGTTCTCCGTGGCCGGCTGACGTGATGGCGGCACGCGCTACCGCGTCGACGTCGCGCCCGACGGCGCCCGGCCTCACGTCCTCGACCGCCGCGAGTTGGGCGTCGAGCACGAGCCTGTAGATCTCCGCGGCCTCGGAGTCGATCGTGCCGGTGGCGAGCGTTCTCGTGCAGTCCGAGCAGTAGCCGTCGAGCCGCGCCCCCCAATCGACCACGACCAGCTCGCCGGCGCGCACCGGTTCGTCCCGTGGCCGGCCGTGGGGCAGCGCGCCATGAGGGCCGCCGGCGACGATCGGGTCGAAGCTCGGGCCCGACGCGCCCCGTCGGCGCATCTCAATCTCGAGCCTGAGCGCCAGCTCGCGCTCGCTGTGGCCGGTCAGACCGCCGGCGATCAGCTCGGCGAAGGCTTCGTCCGCGAGCGCCGCCGCGGCCCTGATCGCGGCGACCTCCTCGGGCTCCTTGACCGCGCGCAGGCCCTCGATCAGCGCTTCGACGCCGACCAGCTCGATCCGGTCGGGCAGCCGGTCGCGCAACCGGCCGTGCGCGCGGACCGACATGTGAACGGGCTCGAACCCGAGCCGCAGCTCGCCGGCTCCGAGCACGTCGCCGACCGCCTCGAGCAGGTCCTGCGCCGCGCGCCGGCGCTCGAACGACGGGTCGACCTCCTCGGCGGCCTGCTCGACGTAGCGAAAGTCGGTGACGAACACCCGCGTGTCCGCCCCGACCAGCGCGATGCCGTTACTGCCGGTGTAGCCGGTGAGGTAGCGGACGTTGAACGGACCCGTGACGAGCAGCACGTCGACGCCGGCGTCGGGAAGCAGATCGACCAGGCGCTCAGCACGCGAGCTCATGCCGCCAGCTCCTCGCGAACGCGCTCGAGCGCGTCGCGGTATCCGTCGGGGCCCTTGCCGGCGACGCGCGCGATGCACAGCTCGGAGATCACCGACTGGCGGCGCCACGCCTCACGCGAATCGACGTCGGACAGGTGCACCTCGACCGCGGGCAGTCCGGTCAGCTCGAGAGCATCGCGGATCGCGTACGAGTAATGGGTCCACGCGCCGGGGTTGAGCACGATCGCGTCGGCGAAGCCCTCGAGCCCATGCAGGCGCTCGACGAACTCGCCCTCGTGGTTGGTCTGGAAGAACCGCGCCTCGAGACCCAGCTCGCGCGCCGCCGTGTCGATCCGCCGCTCGAGCTCCGCGAACGTGACGCCGCCGTAGTGGGTGGGGTCGCGGCGGCCGAGCTGGTCGAGGTTGACGCCGTGCATAACTTCGACGCGGTTACCGGTGGCGGTCACGGCGCGATCAGCTCCTGCACCGCGGCGCGCAGGTCGGCGGGCTCGACGGTGCAGCCCGGCGTCGCCCGGCCTGGCTGGGAGCACAGCACGAACGGCACCGGTCCGGCGTCGGTGCGCTTCTTGTCGCGTCCGGTGGCGAAGATCACGGCGTCGACGTCCGTGCCCTCGAGTCGTGCCGGCAGACCCGCCGCGACCAGCATCTCTCGGACCTGCGCACGCAGTTCGTCCGCCCCCGACAGCCGCAGCTCCGCCAGCAGGCCGAGCCCGACCGCCTCGCCGTGCCGGTAACGCGCGTACCCCGTCGCGGTCTCGATCGCATGCGCCACCGTGTGACCAAGGTTGAGGATCTGGCGCAGACCCTCGTCGCGCTCGTCCTGGGAGACGATCCGCACCTTGACCTGAGCACAGGCGGCGATCACGTCGAGATCGGTGGGCGATGCCCCCGCCCGCAGCCGATCCCACAGCGCGCCACCGGAGATCAGGCCGGTCTTCAGCACCTCCGCGTACCCGGCGGCGAGCTCTTCGGCCGGAAGCGTTTGCAGCGTCGCCGGGTCCGCGATCACAGCGCTCGGCTGATGGAACGCTCCGACGTAGTTCTTGGCCTCCGCGAGGTCGACCCCAGTCTTGCCGCCGATCGCCGAGTCGACCTGGGCGACGAGCGTCGTCGGCACCTGCACGACGCGCATCCCGCGCTGGTACGTGGCCGCACAGAATCCGGCCAGGTCGCCGACGACCCCACCGCCCAGCGCGACGACGACGTCCGAGCGGGTCGCTCCATGACGCACCATCTCGGTCCACACGATCTCGGCGTGGGCGATCGTCTTGGACTGCTCGCCGGGCATGATCCGAACGTCGCCGAGGAACGGCTCGAACCGCTCTCCGTAGAGGCGGCCAGCGTGGTAATCGGTCACGAGCAGCCGTCGACCGGTCACCGTCGATGGCCAGAACCCGTGCTCGGTCACGAGGCCGTCACCGATGTACACCGGGTAATCGGAGGACGCGCTCGTCGCCCACAGCACCCGCGTATCTCGCTGAGGCAAGCCGGCGAGGGCTGCGACGACCTTGCGGATGTCCGTCGAGCGTTTGGCCGGGACGATCACGTCGGCGAGCGACTCGTAGACCGGGCGCCGAGCGTCGTGCAGATCGTTGAAGCGGGCCGGGTCCGACGCGAGCGGACGGCTCCTGTTCCCCTCGACCCTCCGCCACGCGTCCTCCCACACGGTCTCGAGCCAGATCACGCGGCATTCGTTGAGCGCTTCGCGTACGAGCGCGGAGCCGATCGCGCCTCCGCCGAGGGCTACGAGCTCGACGGCTGGGTCGGCGAGCAGCTCGAGCGTGACCTGCTCCTCGATCTCTCGGAAGGCGGCCTCGCCGTCCTGCGCGAACACGTCCCGGATTCGGCGTCCCAGCCGCGCCTCGATCACCTCGTCGACGTCCACCCCGCCTTCGCCGAACGTCCGGGCGGCGGTCGTCTTGCCCGCTCCCATGAAGCCGATCAGCGCTGTCGCCGCCACCGGATCCGCTCCTCGTACGCGCTAACCGCCCCGCAGACGTCGTCGATGTGGTCGCCGCCGAACTTGCGGCGGTAGGCGTCGGCGAGCACGAACGCGACCATCGCCTCCCCCACCACGCCAGCGGCCGGCACCGTGCACGAGTCGGTCCGCTCCCTGAGCGCCTCGGCGGGCTCGTGGGTGGCGATGTCGACTGACCGGAGTGGCTTGGTCAACGTTGGCAGCGGCTTCATCGAGGCGCGCACCACGAGCGGTGCCCCGGTCGTCATCCCGCCCTCGAGTCCGCCGGCGCGGTTGGTCTCGCGGTAGTAGCCCTGCTCCTCGCTGTAGAAGATCTCGTCGTGGGCCTGCGAGCCGGGCAGGCCCGCGACCTCGGCGCCGTCGCCGAGCGAGACCGCCTTGATCGCCTGGATCGACAGAATCGCCTGGCCGAGTCGACCGTCGAGTCGCTCCTCCCACGACACGTGCGAGCCAAGCCCCGGGACCAGCCCGAACGCGATCACCTCGAATACGCCGCCGAGCGACTCGTTCGCTTTGCGGAGACGGTCGATCTCGGCCACCATCTGCTTCGTGGCCTCAGGGTCGAGGCACCTGACCGGCGACTCGTCGACGTTCGCGAAATCGTGGGGTGCGAGATCGGTCCGTCGCGGTGCGGTCACGCCCGTGATCTGGATCACGTGGGAGAAGACTGCGACCCCGAGCTGTTTCAGGAAGGCCTTGGCCACCGCACCACCCGCGACGCGGGCCGCGGTCTCGCGCGCGCTCGCCCGCTCGAGGATGTTGCGGACGTCGGTCGATTTGTACTTCTGGGTGCCGACGAGGTCGGCGTGGCCGGGGCGGGGCAGGTGGACCTCAGCGACCGCGGCCTCGACCGGCCACGGGTTCATTCGCTCCTCCCAGTTCGCGTAGTCGCGGTTGACGACCTGGAGGGCGATCGGCCCGCCGAGCGTCCTGCCGTGACGGACGCCGGCCGTCACCTCAGCCTGGTCCCGTTCGATCTTCATCCGCCCACCGCGGCCGTGGCCCAACTGGCGGCGGGCGAGATCGCGGTTCACCGCGTCGCGATCGAGCGCCAGGCCCGCCGGCAATCCCTCGACGATGCACGTCAGACCGGGTCCGTGGGACTCGCCGGCGGTTGTCAGGCGCAGAGACATGGCCGATGTAGGTTACGGACGGACCGGAATCGGCCCCTTCCGACTCTCGCGTGCGCGCTCGTCAATCGTCGGCGCCGGCCAATCCGTAGTTTCTACGGATACGGCTCCTCGGCCCGGGAGCCGATGCCCTCTCTGTGGTGTCGATGAGCATGCCGCGCGTCCACTGACGCTTTCCCGATGTCCTCTCCCCTCGAGCATCTCGCAGAGCACGATCTCCTGACCGGCGTCTTCAACCGGTCCCGGTTGGTCGGCGAGCTCGAACGCCAGATCTCGTACTCGGCGCGATACGCCCGCGCCGGCGCGCTCCTCCTGCTCGACATCGACAACTTCAAGCTTGCCAATGACACGTACGGCCGCGCCGCGGGCGACGTGATGCTCAAGGCCGTGTCCGAGAGCCTCCGCGCCCGGGCCCGCGCCACCGACGTGGTCGCCAGGCTGGGCAGCGACGAGTTCGCGGTGATCCTCCCCGAGGTCTCCGAAGAGGAGGCGCTGATCGTCGCCCGCGACATCCGCTCGGTCCTGTGCGAACGCCAGATCGGGCCCCCGATCATGGCCAGCATCGGCATTGCGCTGCTGACCGGCGACGAGGAGGTCGCGTCCGACGACATCCTGGCCCGGGCGCAGATCGGGCTGTACGAGGCCAAGGAGCTCGGCGGCGACCAGGCCAGGGTCTTCAGCAGCGAGGCAACCGGCGCGCTCACCTGGGTGCAGCGGATTCGCGCCGCGCTCGCCGAAGACCGCTTCGTCCTCTACGGGCAGCCGATCGCGGACCTTCGCACCGGGCGCATCACCCACCACGAGCTGCTCGTGCGGATGCTCTCCGAGGACGGCGACATCATTCCGCCTGCCTCGTTCCTCCCGATGGCCGAGCGCTTCGGCGTCATCGGCGAGATCGACCGCTGGGTCACGAGCGCCGGCCTGCGGCTGGCGATCGACGGCGAGGGCGTCGCGATCAACCTGTCCGGCTACTCGATCGGCGATCAGGCGATCATCGCCGAGATCCGAGGAGCGATCGCCGACGGCGTCGACCCCGGCAAGGTGATCTTCGACGTCACCGAGGCGTCCGCGATGACCAAGCTCGAGGCCACCCGGCAGTTCGCCGGCACTCTCTACGGGCTCGGCTGCAGCCTCGCGCTCGACGACTTCGGCACCGGCTTCTCCTCCTTCACCTTCTTGAAGCACATCCCGGCGCGGTATCTCAAGATCGACATGGGCTTCGTCCGCGAGCTGGCGAGCAGCAAGCTCGACCACCAGGTCGTGAAGTCCATCGTCGGCATCGCCCGCTGCCTGGATAAGCGCACGATCGCCGAAGGCGTCCAGGACGCCGACACGCTCGGCGTCCTCAAGGCGATCGGCGCCGACTACGCCCAAGGGTTCCACTTCGGCGCCCCCAAGCGGCTCTCGCCGCCTACGGCGTTCGAGCGCCAGCTGCGCGCCGCGCGGGCCGTCCAGCCCACCGCGTGAGCCCGTAGCCCCGGCGCCCCTTGCCGGTGGCGCCGGCTCGTCATGTCTTCTGGGGCCGCTGACGGCGGCGTCCGTGGGGCCGTTCCGCCGGGCGTCCGTGCCCGGCGGTGTGGTCGCGGCCACCCCGCGCGGCAAGGACGCCGCGCGGAACTGGCCCCAGGGATGCCGAGCGTGCGGAATCCGGCCTCAGCGCGTGTCGAGCTGCGACCGCGATCGCGCCGGATTCCGTGCGAGGCCCAATACTCACCCCCATTCCCAATGCGCCGTAATTCAGGGCGAGTGACTACTCACTCGCCACCGCAGCCCGGCGTGAATTCAGATTCAGCCACCTCCGCCGTGGTCAAGTCCACACTCGCGGAGCGAGGCTGGCCGAGTGTTCGCTTAGAACTTACGAATAAATTAGTGGGGTCGTGGCAGGATGTTGGGTTGTGGTGGCGTATCGCGAGGGCATGATCGATGAGTCGAGGATTGCTGAGCGGTATCGGGCGTTGGGGCCGGAGTTGAACGAGCGTCAGCGGAGGTTGTGGGCGGCGTCGGAGGCGCGGTCGCATGGGCGTGGTGGGATCGCGGCGGTTGTGCGTGCGACGGGGATCAGCAAGAACACGGTGGTGCGTGGGATCGCGGAGTTGCGGGCGGGGACGCATGTGGATGTGGGGCGGGTCCGTCGGGCGGGGGCGGGTCGGCCGCGGTTGATGGAGTCCGATCCGACGCTGCTTGAGGATCTTGAGCGGCTGGTCGATCCGGAGACGCGCGGGGATCCGGAGTCGCCGCTGCGGTGGTGTTCGAAGAGCTTGCAGAAGATTGCTGATGCGTTGGTCGCGGCTGGGCACCAGGTCTCTGACCGCTCGGCCGGGAAGCTGTTGCGGGGGCTCGGGTTTCGGTTGCACGCCAACCAGAAGACCAGGGAAGGCAAACAGCATCCTGATCGTGACGCGCAGTTTCAGCACATCAACGAGACGGCCCGGGCGGCGCTGTTGGCGGGCGAGCCGGTGATCTCGGTGGACGCGAAGAAGCGCGAGCTTGTCGGGGATTTCAAGGCGGTCGGGCGGGAGTACGAGCCGACGGGCCGGCCGGTCGAGGTCCGCTGCCACGATTTCAAGGACAAGGATCGGGGGCATGCGATCCCGTACGGCGTGTATGACATCGAGGCGAACGAGGGGATGGTGTCGGTCGGTGTCACCAACGACACGAGCGCGTTCGCGGTCAACTCGATCCGCGCGTGGTGGCAGCACCTCGGCACAGGGCGCTACCCGAAAGCTCAGGTGCTGACGATCACCGCTGACGGTGGCGGCAGTAACTCGAGCCGCACCCGCCTGTGGAAGACCGAGCTGCAGAAGCTCGCCAACGAGCTCGGGATCCCGATCCGCGTCTGCCACTTTCCGCCGGGAACGAGCAAGTGGAACAAAATCGAGCACCGGATGTTCAGCTACGTCAGCCTGAACTGGCGCGGGCGGCCGCTGGAGAGCCTGCAGGTGATCATCGACCTGATCGCCGCGACCACGACCAGCACCGGCCTGAAGGTCTATGCGCGCCATGACCCCGGTGAGTACGAGAAAGGGATCAAGGTCACCGACGAGGAGCTCGCCAGCGTGAACATCGTCCGTGATGCGTTCCACCCAGACTGGAATTACACCATCCACCCAACACCTACCGACCCACTAATTGTTTCGTGACTACTTAGCCACGCTCGCCACAAAAGGAAACGGGCGCCACGCGCTCCGAAGAACGCGTGACGCCCGGTCGGGGAGGAGAACCCGAGGAGAGGCTTAGTAGCTGGCCGCGGCGTCGACCGCGATGCGCTTGTTTCCGGAGGCCACGAGGGCCAGGCGGATCGTCATCGCGATGTGCTGCAGATGGCGCAGCTTGGCCGTCGTCGACTTGGACAGGTGCAGATGCAGGGTGATGGTGCCGTTCTGGACTGAGGACACCGTGCCCAGGCCGATCCGGACCGTCGCAGCCTTCCCGACCTTGATGTGCGCCCGCTTGGCGGCCTTGCGCGAGATCACCACGGTCGCGATCCCGTTCGCCGCCGCGTTGGAGGTGACACGGACCGAGATGCCGTTGCGGAGCACAGCCTTGAGGCTCTGCGGCATCAGCTGCAGGTGCACGTTGAGCGCATTGCCCGACCCCGGCCCGCCGCCGCCCGAGCTCGTCGTGCCGCCCAGCGGCGGACCCGGCTGGCCGGTGGGACCGAGGACCTGGACCGCCTGGGCGAAGGACTCCTTGTTACCGCCGCGGTCGGTCACCGTCAGCGTGACGTTGAACGTCCCGGCCTGGTTGTAGGTGTGCTCGACGCTCGGGCCGGTGCCGCTCTGGCTGCCATCGCCAAAGTTCCAGCTGTAGTTGGCGTTGGGGATGGCCAGCGAGGAGGCGGTGTTCGAGCCGTCGAGGTCGAGCGTGTCGCCCTGGTCAATCGCGGTCGGCGAGACGAAGGTCGGCTGCAGGACATCGGATGGGAGGCACCCGCTGTAGGTCCACGGGTCGTTGTCCACAACGGATGCGTTGTTGGACTCCCGCTGGAGGTAGTAGGGATCCATGCCGCTGTTCCCGAAGTTGAACGTGTCGAGTCCGTGACCAAACGGCTGGCAGGCATTCTGGTCGTCGATTTCGAGCCCGTCGAGGCCGAACCAGCCGTTGAGGAATGGGTTGACGATGGCCGCCATCGAGGACTGGCTGAGCGGACTCACAAGACGCTGGCCGGCGCTCTTCTCCAAAACGTCGGGCGCCGCATACGGGGGCACCGCCGGCACGTCGGGCTCGTCGCAGCTCGTGAAAGCCGTCCACGGCTGCACCACGTAGCTCACCGTCTGGTCACTCTGCGCGTCGAAGACGTCGGAGTGATAGGAGCAGAACGAAGCGTTGCCGAGCGGTGGCGTCGGGCCGCCGACCGGCGGCGTCGTCAAATTCACCGATGTGCCAATCGCCACAGGCGACCCTGCCATTTCCTGGCGGTTGTAGACGGATCCGTCCGGCCCGGTGATGTAGGCGTACCACCCCGACACGCCGGCCGCGGGCGGTGGCGAGTCGATCGTGATCGTCGAGGTGGAGCCCGACGTTGTGATGCTCGCCGGCGCGCTCGGCACCGTCTCGGTGCCGCCCGCGGTCATGACATAGGTCTCTTCCACCTGGTAGGCACCCTGGGTCACCGTTCCGCCCGTGCCGGCGGTGCTCAGCACCGGCGGCGGCGGGGAGAGCTGAGCGTTCTCGGAGCACAGCTTGTTCGTCGAATCGAGGCACACGATTACGCCGGGCGGGGTCAGCACGGTGATGAGCGGCTTGTACCCGGGCTGGGTGTGTGCGATCAGCGAGTCGTGATCGATCAGGGTCTTGACTTCGTTCTGAATGTCGGCATCGGTCACGCAGTCGTTGTTGGCGATCGAGTACGACCCACCGGCGTTGCTTCCGCCATCGATGTTGTCTCCAGTGACGGGGCAGTCACCTGGCGCCGCAGGCAGCGGGTTGCCGGGTCCCGATCCGCTGATGCTGCCGAACTTGCAGTTGGCGGTTCCGTTGTCGTCGCAGCCTCCGCCGAAGACCGAGTTGTAGGCCGCGCGGTCGTTGACGTTCGGGCCGTCCCAGTATTGCGTCGTGTCGGAGTAGGGGTTGACGAGCTGCCCGCTGGCGGCGGCCACGTCGCCGAGGAAGTCCTGGACGTATTGCTTGGTGGTCGACCAGTATGTGTTGGGCGACTGTCCCTCCCACTCCAGCGCGTACGTCTCGTTGGCGTTCAGCACCGGTCCGTTGTGCCAGCACAGCGGCTGCGCCGGAGCGCTCAGCGGCCACGAACCGACAGTGAGGATGTCGGGCTCCGTCGATGCCGCCGGATCGGCGCACGACCCGCTCGAGGTGTCGATCGAGATTCCCGCGTTGTTCAGATACTGCGCCGTCGTCGTGTCCTCGCGCGCGGGCGGCACTAGCGCGACGCCGGCTTCGGCGCTGCCGACGGTTACGACGACCGCCTGCGCGCTGGCTACCACGGCCAGCGAACCCACAAGTGAGCAGGACAGCGCCAGCACCAACCGGCGCGCAATGAGCGAATAACGGCGCATATCAGCTACCTCCAACCGTGAGATTGCGCAGGTCGACGACGGCGCCGACGCTCGGGTCGTATTGGAACAGGGAGATGGCGCTCAGCCGCGATTGGTTGAGCAGCTCGCGGCCGATGTCGGACGCGGTCTCGCGGGCCTTGTTCGCCGCGGCAGCCGATGGGTACTGATCGGCCGAGATCGAGTTCACCGAGAGCAGCGCCACCGGAGTCGAGCCGGTGCTGGTCTGCTTGGAGACGCCCTCGGTCTGGCCAGGTTTGAGCGTGATGATCTCGCAGTCGATCGGACCCGGGGTGCAGGCCCCGGCGCCGCTGACCACGGTGCCCGGCTCGACCACGAACACCACGCTGTGGCCGCCCTGGAGCACGCCGAGATCGATGAGCATCGGCTGCTGCTTGCCCGGCAGGATGCTGAGCCGCTCGAGCGGGTCGATCGTGTTCAGGTTGCCGTTGGCCCCCGTGAGCGCGAGCGACACGTGATAGGCCTCGGTCGCCGTCAGACCGGTCGGCGCCGGCTTGGGCTTCGTCGTCGGCGCGGGCGCGGTCGTGGTCGGGGAAGTTGCGGGGGTCGTCGCCGAGGTCGTGGTGCCGCTCGAACCACTGCCGGTGCTCGAGCCGCCGCTGCCGACGCTCGTCGTGCCCGTGCCCGTGCCCGTGGTCGGGGTCGTGATCGTCGGGACGGTGGTCGTGATCGTCGACGTGGTCGCGACGTGCTGCGGGGCGAACGGGTTGCGGCCCTTGCCGGCGAGGTTCGAGCTGCCCGGCGAGGTCTGCACCGAGATCGCGGGCAGCGTGGTGCCCGAGGAGTACGGCAGCGGACCGGTCGGCGGGGTGACGATGTCCGTCGGCGCCTTCTTGGTCAGCAGCACCGGCACCGCCACCAGGGCGATGACCAGCACCAGGGCGATCGGCCAGAGCTTGCGCTCGAGCAGTTCTTTCAGCATGTTGCGGGGGACGCTCATCGCAGCACCGAGGTCACGGCCGCCGCCGGCGGCGTGGTCGAGGATCCGGAAGAAGAAGCCTGCGCCGGAGTGGTCGGCGCGGGGCCCGCGGGTGTCGCGCCGCCGAAGGGACCCTCGGTGGGCGGGACGATGTACGTGGTCGCCGAAACGCTCGCGGTGATCTGCGGGAACCCGGTGGGGCCGGGAACGAGGCTGATCGCGTTGATCGTCATCAGCCGCCCGCGGATCACCAGCGTGCCGTCTTCGCTGGCCACGAAGCCCTCGAGCTTGTTGAAGAAGCTCGACAGGTTGAAGTAGTTGCCGGCGAGCGTGATCGTGAACTGCTCGGTCGGAAGGCCGGCCGTTCCGACGGCCGCTCCCGGGGGTAGCGGCGCGGTCGGGCTCTGGCCGCTCGGCGACGAGCTCGATGAGGAGCTCGAGCTGCTCGCTCCCGCGCTGGTCAGCTGCAGGCCGCGGAAGGTCACGCGCGACGCCTGGGCGGCGCTCTGGACCTGGTAGATCAGCGAAGGGATGTCGTCGTCCGGCGGGACGGCCTCACCCAGCTTGGCGAGCTGGGCGTACTGGCCTGCGAACTGACGGCGCGCGCTCATCCCGGCGGCCACCTGACCCTGAACGGCGGTCAGCTGGGACTGCTCGCTCGAGACCTGGGTGCTGAGGCTCGACGCCTCCGAACGCTTGGGAGACACGACAAACATCCAGCCCGCCGCCACGGCGGCGAGGGCGAGGACGACCATGATCACGATGCGGTCGCGCGTGGTCACGGGGTGCCTCCGGTGGTGGAAGTAGTGCTCACGCCGCTCACCGCGGTGACGCCGTTGGGGCCGGCGTTGGTCACAGGCGTGAAGAACACCGTCAGGCTGAAGACGGGAGCATTCGCCGCACAGCCGGGCGAGCCGGCGCTTCCCGACGAAGAAGCGCCCGACACCTGCGAGTTGGTGAATGCGACGCGAGTGACGCCGTTGATCAGGCGCAGCCGCGACATCAGGCGAGCGACATCGTCCTGATTCGCGGTGCAGCCGGTCAGGTCGAACGCGGGCGCGACGATGTCGGATCGCACGGAGCTTGTCGTGCCGGCGCCTCCGGAGCTGGCCCCGGGGACGACCGTGCCGACGATCGACTGAAGCGTGGTGTCGGCCGGAACCACCTTCGAGAGGTTCACCAGAGCCGTGTGCCAGTCGAACCGAGCCGACGCGATCGAATTGACGGTTCCGATGCGCGTGTGCGCGAGCGAGGAGAACTTCGAGAACTCGCCGAGGCGGTTGGCCGCGGCCTGCTCCTGTGCGACCTGCGTCTTGAGGCTGGCCAGATCGGCCTTGCGCGAGGTGATCGAGTTGTTGGTGAGCACGTACATGGTCACGAGCGCGACCGCGGCCGCGAGCACGCCGAGCAGCACGTACACCGGGATCTGCATCCCGGTCGAGGGACCGCGGCTGCTGCTGCGGCCGCGCGAGTCGGCCGGAATCAGGTTTACGGCTCTCATGAGGGGATCTCCTCGACGGTCAGGCCGGCGGCCACCGCGAGGCGGCCGGCGTCGACGCCGCCAAACCCGCCGGGCTGGCCCTCCTGGACCACGCCGACCTCGAGCGGAAGCCCGACCTCCTCCCCGAGACGCTCGGGGAAACCGGGGATCGCCACCGCGGGGCCGGTGAGCACGACGCGCTCGACGACCGCCGAGGCGTCCTGCATGGCGAGGAAGTCAAGTGAGTTGCGAACCTCGTCGGCGATCCGGCGGATGCCGTCGTTCAGCACCTCTCGCGCCTCGGCGACGATGTCGGCGTCGCCCTCGACCTCGTCGACCGGCGACAGCAGGCCGACGTGGCGGAGCCAGCCGTGGGCGTGCTCGAGCGTGAGCGCGCGGCGCTCGGCGAGCTCGCCGGCGATCGACTCGATGCCCTGACCGGCGACGCGGGTGAAGGCGCACGTGGCGCCGAGCGCGACCGCGAGGTTGGTCAGGCCGCCGACGCTGGTGTAAAGGGTGGCGCCCGTCAGCTCGGGGCGGTACAGCGCGCGGATCATCGCGAACGCCGAGAGGTCGACGCCGGTCGGGCGCAGGCCGGCCTTGCGGGTGGCCTCGAGCAGCCGCTCGATCATGTCGCGCCGGGCGGCGACGACGACGACGCGAGTGCGCGGTCCGTCCGGGGTCTCGACGACGCCGAGCGAGTGATGCTCGAGCACGGCCTGCTCGAGCGGCATCGGAATGTGGTCGGCCGCCTGGAAGCGAATCGCGGAGTTGATCTCCTTGGCGCCCTTGAGCGGCGGAAGGTCGAGGGTGCGCATCACGATGCGCTGGTTGGCCACGCCGAGGCGAACGCGCTTGCCGAGCTTGTGCTCGGCAAACAGGTCGCGGAGCGACGAGGCGAGCGTCTCGACGTCGACCACCTCACCGTCGCGAACGATGCCGGCGGGAAGCGGGGCGCTGGCGGCGCGCTCGACCTTAACCTGGCCCGCGCGCGTCTCGACCGCGGCGACGTACCCCGGTTCGATGTCGAGGCCCACGACTGATTTTCCCTTGGCGTAACCCATAGTGGCTCAGGCCAAGTGATCGACCGCTACCCCCGCCGAGTTGAGGCTGTCCAGCTGAGGTTGGACAGTCTCGTCACTTCCGGCTGGACGTCCAGGCCAGCGCGGGCCCTCTACGGCGCGGAAGAGCCGTGTCATGCGACCCACGCCCACGTCGCGAACTCGAACGTCCAGAACGCCAGCAGGATGGCGCTCACGAGCAGCGCGACGCGCGTCAGCCGGCGCTCGGCGACCCATGCCCCCGCGACCATCCACAGCGGGAAGATCGTCAGCGTGTACCGGTCGAACGATTTGAGCGGCTGAGCGGGCACGGGGTTCCACGTGGATACGAGCAGGGCGGCGCCGGCGTAGGCGGCGTACGCGAGCGGCAGACGGCGCGCGGTCGCCACGAGCGCGGCCACCGAGATCGCGAGCACCACGAGCAGGACGATGCTCTCCACCCCCGGCGAGAACGGCCCGCCCACCGTCGGCTGGTAGATCAGCCCGGGGTGCAGGTCGCGCAGCCCCGCGGCGGCCGCGCGGACCGCGTCGATGACCGTCGCGACCGAGCCGGTCATGCTTCGCTGGTACTGAGCGCCCGCCTCCTGCGCGAACGGCGCCATCAGCCCGAACCCCTTGGCCGCGAGATAACTGAGGAAGCAACCCGGCGCGGCGGGTACGAGCAGGATCCACGCGAGCCGGCGGCCCGGGCGTCGGTGCTCCTTCAGGTACATCGCCGCCAGCGGGATCACGAGCAGGATGCCGGTGACGCGCGTGATCGCCGCCAGAGCGCCGAGGCCGGCGGCCAGCGCCCGTCGCTCCCGCCGTGCGGCGTAGACCGCCCCCACCGACAACGCGAGGAACAGCGACTCCGTGTACACGGCGGTGAAGAAGAACGAGAGCGGCGCGAACGCCACGAGCAGGACGGTGGCGTCGGCCGCCCGCGGGCCGAGCTCGAGCTCGGTGAGCCGGTGCAGGAGGGCGAGAGCGACCCCGAACGATGCGGTCGAGATTGCGACGCCGGCGAGAGCATCAGACCCGAGCACATAAACCAGCGCCCGGATGAGCAGTGGGTAGAGCGGAAAGAACGGGGTGTTCGTGCCGACGGCGTATCCGTGGCTCGCGATCGCCAGGTAATGGATCGCGTCCCACCTCACCGCCGGCGCTGCCAGCGCATTGCCCACCGCTCCGAGCCGTGCGCTCGAGTGCTGCGGATCGAACGTGGTCCAGTCGGTGCGTCGTGCGACCGTAAGCGCGCCGGCGACGCCGGCGCCGATCACGATCAGCCGGGAGAGCAGGAACGCGCGCAGCGGGACGGGACACGCGGTGGCGACGCGACAAAGCCGGACGGAGAGACGCGTACGCCGGTACGCGATCTCCGGGCTGGTCGCGCTCATCCGGCGATCGCCACGGCCGGCTCCGGCGCGCGGCCGAGCGGCGCGCGCGCCTCGACCGCCTCCGCCGCGGCTCGCCGGTCGGCGAGCAGCGAGACTCCCGCCATCGGCATGATCCAGGCGAGGTACAGGAACGCCCAGTAGTCGGCGCTTAGCTGCAGGCCGATCAGGATCGCGGCGGTGAGCGCGGCCATGCGCGCGCGGTCGCCGGCGAGCGCAGGCTCGAGTCGCAGCTTCAGCACCGCCGCGGCGATCAGTCCGAGCACGCAGCCCTGTCCGAGCGGCTGGACGCCGTCGATCCCGAGCGCGCTCCAGACCGATTGCTCGGAACCGCGCGTGAACTGGTAGGAGACCGAGTGGATCATCTCCGCAGGGCCGTGGAGACCGCCGAGCGCGAACAGCAGGCCGAGCATCGGCCCCGACACGAGCGCGATCGCGGCAAGCGCCCGGACGAGCCGGCGGCCGCGCAGCGGCGCCAGCGACACCGGCAAGAGCGCGAACGGCGCGAGCTTGAACCAGCCGGCGGCGGCCAGCATCCCCGTGCATAAGGTGGGACGGCGCCATAGGAGGACGGCAACCGCGAGCATCGCGGCGAGCACAACGTCGGATGTGCCGGTGGACACTATGATCAGAAGTGGCGGGAAGGCCAGCCACCCCAAAGCGGCACGCAGCCCGGCCTCCTCGACCTCCACCGGCCTCGACGTACGCGCCCGAGGGCGCCCGCCGGCGGTGATTCTGAACACTGCCCAGGCGGCCACCACAGCCGCCAGCGCCGCCACAGCGAGCCCGCCGTTGACGGAGTCCCACACATTGCTGACCGGCGCCACCAGCGCGAGCGGTGCGTAGAGCGCATAGGTGAGGATCGGATAGGTGTCACCATGGATGATGCCCGGCGGCAGGTGTCCGTAGGGAAGGACGCCATGGATCAGCTTGGTCGCGCCCTCCATGACCGCGTAGATCACGTCGACCGCATCAGGCGAGCTCACCGCGACCATGAAGTACACGAGACCGAGCGCGACCAGCAGCGCGCGCAACCACCGAACGCGGCCGGCCGGGTCTAGACCCGGAGTAACCACAGCAAGCAGCGGCGTCGATGAAACCGCGCCTGCCGCAGCACCGAGCCCTCTCCACGCGCAGCGCAGCAGCAGGTACACCATCGCGGAGGCCGCGACGAGCACGCTGATGTCGATGTAGCGGCGCTGGAACAGCACCACCGAGACCACAAGCGACAAGGTCGCCGCCACGTCGAGGTTCCGCAGTCGGCTCCACGGCGCCACCCCCACCATCACCACGAACAGAGCGCACAGGACGGCGAGCACCGCCGGCTCGTAGGCAATCCAGTCGCCGTATGGAACCGGCATCCGCGTGAAGTCGACGACTTGCGCGGGTGTCCTCCCTCCCTCGAGCGCGATCGCCGCGACGATCCGTGGCCCAGCGTAGAAATTCACCTGCTCAAGCCGCGGGTCGATCGGGGTTGCGACGGCCCGATCCCAATGTGACCCGGCCAACACCTGCTCGACTCGCGGGCTGTGCAACGCGGCCCGGATCGCCTCGCGGTTGGTGACCGGCGCGGGCGGTTGGTGAGCAGTCAGCGTCAGCGCGAGTCCCGCGATTACTGCGACGATCAGGCCCGCCACGAGCGGTAGGACCTTTCGTCGCCGGTCCCCGTGTCGGCCGAACGTCAGCATCAGAGCCCAGCGTGCAGGTACCAGTGGATGATCGCCGGGCCCGCGAACAAACCGACTACGCCGCCGAGTGCCAGGAACGGTCCGAACGGCACGGCGGTCTTGCGGCCCTTCTCGACCCCGACGCGTGCCATCACGGCGGCGCCGACGAGCGTCGCGCTGAGCACGCCGACGAGCATCGCGACGGCCACCGAGCGACCCAGGAACAGTCCCATGACCGCCGCCAGCTTGACGTCACCCATGCCCATGCCGCGCGGGTACGCCAGCGCGAACGCCAGCAGGAACCCACCGGCGGCGGCGCCCGCGATCAACTGCTCCGGCACGCCCCGCAGATCGAGGGCCACACCGATCGCCACCGCGGCGACGGCTGCCGGCAGCGTGATCTTGTTCGGGATGATGCGATGCTCGAAGTCGATGAGCGCGACCGGGACGAGCACGGCGACGAGCACGAGCCCGAGGACGATGTCGACGGCCGAGTGCTTGGTGAGGACGACCGCGACGGCCAGCGCGGCCGTTGTCGCCTCGATGATCGGATACCGCGGCGAGATCGGCACCCGGCAGCTGCGGCAGCGGCCGCGCAGCCATAGCCAACCGAGCACGGGCACGTTGTCGTAGGCCTTGATCGCTGTCCCACACCCCGGGCAGCACGAGCGCGGGTGGACGAGCGACTGGCTGCGGGGGAGCCGGTAGGCGACGACGTTCAGGAACGAACCGATCGTGGCGCCGAAGGCACCCGCGACCGCAGCTGCGAATGCGAGCGGCATCGCGGGCTCCTCAGGCTCCCACGAGCGCTTGTTCGGGTTCGCCGTTCTCGTCCAGCTGGACGTCGGCGGCCCGATCGAGCCCGTCGTGCTCGGCCGCGGCCGGCGCGTCAGCGCCGAGCACCGCGATCAGGACAAGCGGCAGGAACCAGACGATGTACAGGTAGAACCAGTGGAGCGCCGGGAGCTGAACGGCGATGGTCACCGCCGCGGCGAGCGCGGCCACCTGCGCGGGCGTCCGGGCACCTCGAGGCCGGAACGCAACCAGCACCGCCAGAATCACGGCGAAGCCCTCGACCGCAACCTTGATAGGCGCAAGGCCTGGGTGCAGCGCCCAGATCGAGAAGATGTCGGTACGGGTGAGCTGGAACCCGATCGTGTGGTCCCACATCTCCTGGAGACCGCCGGGCGGCAGCAACACCGCGACCGAAGCTCCCGCCGCGATCACGAAACCAGCGAGGACCTTCCGAACCGTTTGCTGATCGGCATCGCCACGTCCCACCGCGACCAGCGGAAGCAGACTCGCCGGGAAGAACTTCGCGGCGGCGCCCAGTCCCACGAGGACGCCGCGCCTGACCGGCTTTGAGAGGCTGAGCATGATCAACACCACGATCAGCGCGACCAGGCCGTCGTTGGTGCTCTTCTCCATGTCGAGCAGGCTCCACGGGCAGGCCGCCCACAGCCACGCGAGCAGCAATCCAAGGCGGCGTCCGTCGCGGCCGGCGCGCAGGCGGGTCCCGAGCAGGAACAGCCCGCCGATCGTCAGCAGGTCGAACGTGATCGTCGCGGCTCTCGCCGCGGGCAGGTAGTTCCACGATCCGGGCCAGATCCACTCGAACGGCACATACACGAGGTAATTGATCGGACCGTACGTATCGCCGTGGCCGAGCGACACGTAGTAGATGCTCTGCCCGTGCAAGATCTTGTAGGCGCCCAACACCGAGGCGGTGGCCACGTCGATCACGCCCGACGGGTGCAGAGTGATCACGATCCGCGCGACCACGAGCGCCAGCAGCCCGATCGCGAGCACCACCGTCGGAAGGCGGCAATCGAGGCGGCCACCGGCCGAGCCGACCTTGAACCCCCGGATCAGCATCCGCACCAGCAGGTAGATCAGCACCGGGTAGAACGCCCACACGCTCGGCTCGAGATGGGTCGTGTCGAACAGCGCGTACGACACGCCGAACCCGAGCAACATCGCGAGGTCGAGCCGGTCGAGCCAGCGGCGGCCGCGGAGCAGGAGCAGCGGCAACAGGAACATCGCCGTGAACGACGCCAGCACCCACGGGTTGTCGAAGATCTGCCCGTAGTGACCGCGGGCGTAGAAGCCGAGCATCAGCGGTCCGGTGTACGTCGGGCCAAGCCTGCCGTTTGGGCCGACCAGCTGATCGGCGACCAGCTTGCCGCGGTAGAAGAAGTAGATCTCATAGTGGCTTCGCACCCACACGTACACGTCGATGTGAAGTGGGTGATCGGCTCGGTGGATCGCCTGCAGCTTCGATGAGGTCTTGGCGATCGCGACGGCCTCCGACGGGTCGATCGTGAAGCCGGGCGGGACCGCGCCCCAACTCGTGTCAATGAACAGCGGCGCCTCCACGTCCGGTGGAGCTGTCGCAGCGGCGCTCGCCGTGGCGGGCGCGGCAGCGCACGCCAGGACCGTCAGTGAGAGGAGCGCCAGGATGAGTCGCCGCATGTACCCAGTAATCGGCCCGCGCGCGCCGGTCTTTACCGTGCGGCTTGTGCGGCGGACGGTCGCCCCAGAAATGCGCCGAGGCGGCCCGGAGGCCGCCTCGGTCACTACAGCGTTGTCGTTGTGGATCGACTGTTTACCAGCTGCCGCCGGCGTTGCAGGACCCGCCCCCGGCCGGGGAGCATTGGAAGCTCTCCGTGCCGTTGCTGTTGGTCAGCGTGAACTTCGCCGTATCGGTCGGCGACTCGCCCACGACCGTGTAGCTGCTGGCGTCGCCACCGGCGCTCAGCAGGTAGGCCTGGCCGTTGCTCGTGTTGGTGTTGAGCGCCGGCGTGATCGAGTTGAGGATCGACTGGTTGACGCCGGAGTAGCTGCCGTTGTTGTCGGTAGCGTACGTCTCGGCAGCGGTTGCGGCGTTCCGGGCCAGAGACTCGGCCGACGCGTCATTGGCCTTGCTCTTCTGGTTGAGGAACGTCGGGATGGCGATCGCGGCGAGGATGCCGATGATCAGGATCACGACGAGGAGCTCGATCAGGGTGAAACCCTTTTCATCCTCGGCGCGACGGCGCAACTTATGAAGCATGGAGCCCTCCTGGGGATTTTGATTGGGTCTGTCTCGCCAGATCCAAGGCCCCAATCGGGAGTCATCCATGACTGCGTCACATCTCCGTTATTGGTGGCAGCCCGGCTTCCTCTCAATCCTTTTGGGAGGACCGTGGCTTTGCGTCCCATCCTTGCGGATGGTTTGCCCTTGGCACCTGAGTGACTCTGGCACACGAGGTATCGACATCCGAAACCCGAAGCCTGACGTCTTTCAACGTTTGTCCGATTATGTTTCGAACGCGTCGCCGGCGGGCAAGGCGCCGGCCAGCCGCTGCCGTCCCGGCCGTCCGGGTATCGTGGGACGTCATGAGCGCCACCTCGGATGACGCCCGCGCGACGTGCACGCCCTGTCGGGGCACAGGAAAGCTGACCTCCGGCCTTGGCGGACAGCCGCACGAGGTCACCTGCCCGTGGTGCGGCGGCACGGGCGAATTTCAGGCCGGCCGCGATGCGCAGCAGGCCGGCCCCAGCGAGGCCGGCGACCAGCCTACTTGATGCTGTTGTAGATGCTGAACAGCGGCAGGTACATCGAGATCACGATGACGCCGACGATGCCGCCGACGAAGATGATCATGACCGGTTCGAGAATCGAGGTGAGGGCCTTGACGGCCGTCTCGACCTCTGAGTCGTAGAAGTCCGCGATCTTCTCGAGCATGGTGTCGAGCGCGCCGGTCTCCTCGCCGACGCCGATCATCTGCGACACCATCGGCGGGAACGCGGAGCACTGGCGCAACGGCGCCGAGATCGTGCCACCGCCCTTGACCGAGGTGATCACGTCGTTCATCGAGTTCTCGATCACCGCGTTGCCGGCGGTCTTACCCGTGATCTCGATCGCCTGCATGATCGGAACGCCGGCGGAGGCTAGCGCCGACAGCGTCCGCGACCACCGCGCGATCGCCACCTTCTGGACGACCTCGCCGATCTTCATCGGCACGCGGAGCTTGAACGCATCCCACTTGTCGCGTCCACGCTCGGAGCGCTTGACCGAGATGAAGCCGCCCACGCCGGCAATGACCGCGACGATAATGATGTACCACTGGTGAGTGACCAGGTGGGAGAAGTTCACCATGAACTGTGTCAGCGCCGGGAGCTTGCCCGGGAACTGCTTGAACACTCCGACGAACACGGGGATCAGGAACGCCACCAGGGCCATTAGCACCGCGATCGCGAACGAGATCGTCACCGCCGGATAGATCATCGCGGCGCGCACCTGGCGGCGGAGCGCCGCATCCTTCTCGAGCTGATCGGCGACGCGCATGAGGCACTGCTCGAGCACACCGCCGGTCTCTCCGGCCTTCACCATCGCGACGTACAGAGGTCCGAACACCTTGGGATGCCGGGCCATCGCGTCGGACAGCAGCAGGCCCGCTTCGACATCGTGGCGCACCGAGGCGATCGTTTCACGCAGCATCTTTGACCCGGTCTGCGTCTCGAGCACGTGCAGGGCGCGCATGATCGTCATGCCGGAGGTGACCATCGTCGCCAGCTGCCGCGAGGCCACCGCCAGGTCCTTGGCGTTGACCCGAGAGAACAGCTCGATGTTGAGCTCCTTCGAGCGATACTTGTGGGCGATGTCGACGACGACGAGGCCGCGCTCCTTGAGCTGCTCGGCGACGGCCTGCTTGGAATCCGCCTCTACCTCGCCCTTGGCCTGGACCCCGGCGAGGTCCATCGCCTTGAAGACATAAGTGGCCATCGCTACGCGGCCACCTGATAACCGCCGCCGGCGCCACCGAGCAGCCGCCGGAACTCTTCGGGGGCGTGGGCGCGCGACTCGGCGACCTGCCGGTTGACCTTGCCGGCGCGCACGAGCTGCACGAGCGCGGCGTCCATCGTCTGCATGCCGTGGGACGCCCCGGTCTGGATCACCGAGTAGATCTGGTGGGTCTTGGCCTCGCGGATCAGGTTACGAACCGCCGGGGTCGGGACGAGCACCTCGGCCGCGACGACGCGCCCGGCGCCGTCAGCGGTCGGCAGCAGCGTCTGGGTCATGATCCCCTGGAGCGCGACCGACAGCTGCGCGCGGACCTGGCCCTGCTGCTCGGGCGGGAACACGTCGATGATGCGGTCGATCGTCTGCGGCGTGTCCTGGGTGTGGAGCGTGGCGAACACGAGGTGGCCGGTCTCGGCCGCGGTCAGCGCGGTGCCGATCGTCTCGAGGTCGCGCATTTCGCCGACGAGGATCACATCGGGGTCCTGGCGGAGCGCCGCCTTGAGCGCCTCCCCAAAGCTGGTCGCGTCCGACCCCAGCTCGCGCTGGTTGACGATGCACTTCTTGTGGTGGTGGAGGAACTCGATCGGATCCTCGACCGTCATGATGTGGTCCTCGCGGGTGCCGTTGATCACGTCGATCAGCGAGGCGAGCGTGGTCGACTTGCCCGACCCAGTCGGACCGGTGACGAGCACCAGACCCCGCGGCTTGTTGGCGAAGTCGGCCACGACCGTCGGCAGGCCGAGCGTCTCGAACGGAACCACGTCGAACGGGATCAGGCGGAACGCGGCGCCGACCGCTGCACGCTGGAAGTAGGCGTTGACGCGGAACCGGCCGCGACCCGGGATCTGGTAGGCGAAGTCGATCTGCCAGTTGTTCTCGAACTTCTGGCGCTGTCCCTCGGACAGGATCGAGTAGACGATCTCGCGCGTGTCGTTCGGCGTCAGGACCGGGAAGCCGTCCATCGGGACGAGCCGGCCGCGGATACGCACGGTCGGGGGCGCACCTGCCGTGATGTGCAGGTCCGAAGCTCGTCGGTCAATGACCTCGAGCAACACGTCGGCGAAATCGAGCTGCATCCTGATCAGTCCTTGTCGTGGATCGCGTACGAAACTCTGTGGATCTATCGGCATCCGGGCCGATCCCGTTTACGGCTATTCGTCCAGGTGGACGATGCTGGACGGCTTAGTGGACCCGTCCGCAAGTCCTACGGCATTCGAGCGGCCCCTGGCCGAGCCCACTAGCCGCCACCGGTCCCGGTCACACGCGCGATTTCGGCGACCGACGTCAGGCCGTGCTTGACCTTGTCGAGGCCGTCCTCGCGTAGCCGGCGCATGCCCCCGCGGATCGCGGCGGCGCCGAGCTGATCCGCGGACGAGCGCTGGAGCGCGAGCGAACGGATCTCCTCGGTCATGACCATCACCTCGTACAAGCCGATCCGGCCGCGGTAGCCCATGCCCCCGCAGCGCACGCACCCGCCCGGCTCGTAGGCCTCGATCGGGAACTCGGCCGGGAAGCCGTGGTCGCGCAGCACCTCGGCCGGGATCAGCGTGCGCTGCTTGCAGTGCGCGCACAGCGTTCGTGCCAGTCGCTGGGCGACGACGCAGTCAATCGCGGAGGCGACGAGGAACGGCTCGATCCCCATCTCGACCAGACGGGTGATCGCCGACGGAGCGTCGTTGGTGTGGAGCGTCGAGAGCACCATGTGGCCGGTGAGCGCGCCCTCGATCGCGATCTGCGCGGTCTCGGGGTCGCGGATCTCGCCCACCATCAGGATGTCCGGGTCGGCGCGCATCATCGAGCGCAGCCCCGCGGCGAACGTCAGGCCCGCCTTGTTATTGACCTGAACCTGCGTGATCCCGGGGATCTGGTACTCGACCGGATCCTCGATCGTGATGATGTTCTTCTCCGGCGTGTTCAGCTCTGACAGCGCGCCGTACAGCGAGGTCGACTTACCCGAACCGGTCGGGCCGGTGGTCAGCACGCAGCCGTAGGCCTGGGTGAACGCGCGGCGGAAGCGGGTGAGCTCATGCTCCTGGAAGCCGAGCTTGTCGAGCTCGAGGCGGATGCTCTCCTTGTCGAGGATGCGCATGACCACGCCTTCGCCGTGGACGCTCGGAATCGTGACCACGCGAACGTCGACGTGGCGGCCGTCGATCGTCATGCCGACGCGTCCGTCCTGCGGGACTCGCCGCTCGGCGATGTCGAGGTCGGCCATGATCTTGATGCGGGACACGACTCCGGGAACCATCTTCTTGGGTACGGTCGTGGCCTCGGTCAAGACACCGTCGACGCGCATCCGGACGCGCATCTCTCGAGCCGACCGGCCGCTCGCGTCCGGCTGGGGCTCGTAGTGGATGTCCGAGGCGCCGCGCTCGGTCGCCTGCGCGATGATCGAATGCACGAGCTTGATGACCGGCGCGTCGTCGGCCGTCTCGCGCAGGTCGACGACTTCCTCGTAGGCCGCGCCCGCTTCGCTCTCCTCGACCGCCTCGGCGACCGCATCCTCGAAGCGGTTCATGCGCATGATCAGCGCGGTGATGTCCTCGGCGGAAGCGACCGCCGGCCGGACGTCGAGGTGGGTCAGCAGCGCGATGTCGTCCACCGCAAGCACGTTCGCGGGGTCCGACATGGCCAGCAACAGAGTGTGCTCGTCGACGTAGGAGACGGGGACCGCGGCGTAACGCTTGGCGGCGGCCGCGCTCAACAGGTTGGCGGCGCTCATGTCGACCTTGAACACTCCGAGGTCGAGGTGATCGAGGCCGTAGCGCTCGGCGATCGCGCGAGAGAGCTCCTCGGAGGTGATCGCCTGCTGGTCGAGAAGCATGCGCTCCGGCGGAATGCTCGCCGACCGCCCGGCCTCCACCGCACGGTTGACGGTCTCGGCGTCGGCAAACCCGAGTTCGACGACGACGTCGGTCAGAAAGCGACTCGAGCCGCCACGCCGGCGCGGCGGAGTGACGCCGATCGTCGTCTGCGCAGGAGCCGGAGGGCTCT